>NZ_PYAL01000009.1 GCF_004121055.1 Achromobacter aloeverae | reverse complement strand
TCCGCATCAAGCGCCCACACTTATCGGTTGTTTCGTTGTTAAAGAGCGGTACTGCCAACTGCCTTTCGCTGTTTGCCTGACTCGCTACGCCGTTTTCGTTGCGTCGCTGTGTCAGCAGCAGAGAAACGAGATTATGAAGCAGTTTTTTGAAGTTGTCAAATTCATCTCTGAACTTTTTTACTTCTTTCAAACGCCGCGTGCTTCTTCGAAGTCACCGCCCTGCATCTGAAACCTGCTTACTTCTCACCTCACCTTCGCTACCTGGCTCGCGCTTGGGAACCGTTGCCGGCTCGTTGTCGCGCTTGCGTTTGAGCAGCGAAGAAAGAGACTATAGCACGGTTTTTTCGACGTGCGCAAGTCGATAGGCCCCTGCCGCGACGGCGGGCCACTTTGTCGATAGACTTCGAGCATCGGCATCGGAGCCGCGCACGCGGGGTCTCCATGCCCAGGAACACCACATACATATATAGAAGAATCTTCGACCATGCCCTCTAGCACCGTGCTGCCTCATGAAGACATCCTGATCAACGTCACCCCCTTCGAAACCCGCGTCGCCATCATCGAGCAAGGCGCGGTGCAGGAACTGCACGTGGAGCGCAGCATCCAGCGGGGCCAGGTCGGCAACGTCTATCTTGGCCGTGTCGTCCGGGTACTGCCCGGCATGCAGAGCGCCTTCGTCGACATCGGGCTGGAGCGGGCGGCGTTCATCCATATCGCCGACCTGCGGGAAAACCGCAGCGAGCGCAGCCAGGGGTTGACACCCACGCCCATTGAAAAGCTCCTGTTCGAGGGGCAGACCCTCATGGTGCAGGTCATCAAGGACCCGCTGGGCACCAAGGGTGCGCGGCTGTCGACCCAGATCAGCATCGCCGGCCGGATGCTGGTGTACCTGCCGCACGATCCCCATATCGGCATTTCGCAGAAGATCGAGTCGGAGGCGGAACGTATACAGCTGCGCGAACGCCTGCATGCGCTGGTGCCTTCCGACGAGAAAGGCGGCTTCATCGTCCGCACGCAGGCCGAAGGCGCCACCGACGAGGAACTGCAGGCCGACCTGGAGTACCTGCGCAAGCTGTGGTCCAGCGTCCAGGCCTTGGCGCGCACCCAGCCCGCGCCGACGGTGCTGCACCAGGACCTGACGCTGGCCCAGCGCGTATTGCGCGACATGGTCGGCCCGCGCACTGGCACCATCCGCGTCGATTCGCGCACCACCACGGTCAGCCTGATCGAATGGGCCAAGCTGTATACGCCCTCCGTGACGGAAAGGATCACCCATTACAGCGGGGAGCGGCCCTTGTTCGACATGGCCAATGTCGATGAGGAGATCGCGCGGGCCTTGTCGCGCCGCGTCGACCTGAAGTCAGGCGGCTACCTGATCATCGACCAGACGGAGGCGCTGACGACGGTGGACGTGAATACGGGCGGTTTCGTCGGCGGCCGCAATTTCGACGACACCATCTTCAAGACCAACCTGGAGGCGGCGCAGGCCATAGCCCGCCAGCTGCGGCTGCGCAACCTGGGCGGCATCGTCATCCTGGACTTCATCGACATGGAGGACCCGGAGCATCGCGAGACCGTGCTGGCCGAACTGCGCAAGGCGCTGGCGCGCGACCGCACGCGCATGACGGTCAACGGGTTCACGCAACTGGGCCTGGTGGAGATGACGCGCAAGCGCACGCGCGATTCGCTGGCCCATCAGTTGTGCGAGCCCTGCCCGACCTGCCAATCACGGGGTCATGTGCGCACCGCCCGCACGGTCTGCTACGAAATACTGCGCGAGATCCTGCGCGAGGCGCGTCAGTTCAATCCCAAGGAATTCCGCATCCTGGCGTCGCAAGAGGTCGTGGACCTGTTCCTGGAAGAGGAAAGCCCGCACCTTGCCATGCTGGGCGACTTCGTCGGCAAGAAGGTGTCCCTGGAAGTCGAAGCCGCCTATAACCAGGAACAGTACGACCTGATCCTGATCTGAGGCCATGGCGACGGGCGCCCGCGAGGGCGGCGCCCCGCCTCAGTCGGTATCGCGGAACTGCATGCGATACAGGGTGGCATAGAGCCCGTTGGCCGCCAGCAGGTCCTCGTGGCGACCGTTTTCCACCACCCTGCCCGCGTCCAGCACGATGATGCGATCGGCGTTCTGCACGGTGGACAGGCGGTGGGCGATGACCAGGGTGGTGCGCCCCTTCATCAGCCGCTCCAGCGAGGCCTGGACCTGGCGCTCCGATTCGTTGTCCAGGGCAGACGTGGCCTCGTCCAGGATAAGGATGGGCGCGTTCTTGATGAGGGCCCGCGCGATGGCCAGGCGCTGGCGCTGGCCACCCGACAGGCGCGCGGCATTCTCGCCCACCGGCGTCTGCAGGCCCTTGGGCAACTGGCTGACGAAGTCGCGCAGATTGGCGGCCTCCAGCGCGGCCATCACCTGCTCGTCGGTCGCCTGCTCCAGCGAACCATAGCCGACGTTGACCGCGATGGTGTCGTCGAACAGCACCACGTCCTGGCTGACCAGCGACAGGTGCGAACGCAGGCTGGCCAGCGTCAGTTCGTTGATTTCGATATCGTCGACCAGGATGCTGCCCGCCGTGGGCAGGATGAAGCGCGGCAGCATGTTCACGAGCGTGGTCTTGCCGCTGCCCGAACGGCCCACCAGGGCCACCGTTTCGCCCGGCTGCACGCTGAACGAAATACCGCTCACGGTGTCCTGCGTGGCATCCGGGAAGCGATGGCCGACGTCACGGAATTCGATCTTGCCGCGCACCGGCGCGGGCAATACGCGCGTGCCGCCGTCCAGTTCCGGCACCTGGTCGATCAGGGTGAACACGCTTTCGGCGGAGACGAGCATGCGCTGCATCTTGCCGGCCAGGTTGGTCAGCCGCTTGACCGGGTCGAACAGCTGGGCCAGCGACGCCATGAAGGCGGCGAAACTGCCCGCGGTGAGCGTGCCGGCATTGGCCTGCCCCAGCGCCACGGCGATGATGGCGGCCACCGAGATGGAAATGCAGACCTGGGTCAGCGGGGTCATGGCCGCGTCGGCGACGGCGCTGCGCATGGCAAAGCGGCGCAAGCGCGAATTGACATAGGCGAAGCGGCCACGCTCGTACTCGTAGCCGTCGAACAGCTTGATGACGCGCTGGCCATCGATGCCCTCGCCCACCACGCGGGTCAGTTCCGCGTTCATGTTGACGGTATCCCGGTTGATCTTGCGCAGGCGCCGGATGAACACGCGGGCGATCAGCACCGACACCGGCAGCATGACCAGGATGATCAGGGTCAGCACCCAGGACATGTACAGCAGCACGCAGATCAGCGCCACCACCACCAGCGATTCGCGCACCAGCACGGTAATGACATCGGTGGCGTAGCCGGTGACATTGCCGGCGTCGATGGTGAAGCGATTGAGCAGGCGCCCCGTGTCGCCCCGCTTGAACTCGGCGTCGGGCAGGCCCAGCAGACGGTCGAACATTTCCTGGCGCATGCCGCGCAGCACATTGTTGGCCACCCAGGCAAGCAGGTAGTCGCTGAAGAAATTGCAGGCCCCGCGCAACAGGATCAAGCCGACCACGGCCAGCGGGATGGCCCAGACGTAGTAGGGCTTGGCGCCGGAGAACCCATCGTCCAGCAAGGGCTTCATGATGACGGCCAGCGTCGGCTGCGTGCCGGCGGCGCCCGCCATCAGCAGGATCGCGAGTATCAGCGCTTTCCAATGCGACCCGACGCGGGAATAGATACGGGCCCAGATGACGGACTTCACCGCCTGGCTACCAGCCTGCGCGTTACGTGCGGCAGAATTCAAGAAATCTCTCGCTTTTATACAATCTTGACCGGCGATTGTACCGTTGGCTCGCGAGATCCCGCGGCGCGCCCCCGGTTCATTCCCCGATCCTCTACAAAAGCTCCATTTTTCCAGTTCCGCTATGCCGTCGAATCTCCGCCTGTACGTCAGACTGCCCAATTGGGTAGGCGACGTCTGCATGAGCCTGCCCTCCCTGTATGTGCTGCAGGCCACCGGCCTGCCGCTGACGATCTGCGCCCGCCCCTGGGCGCGCGACTTGTTGGCGGGCGTGGCGCCGGCGCAGGACTTCGTGCCCATGCGCGGCGCCTGGCGCGCCGACCGCGCCGCGCTGCGGCAGCAGCTGCGCGAGCGCGGCGCGAGCGCGCGCGACTGCCGCGGGTTGAGCCTGCCGGACTCGCTGTCCAGCGCCGCGGTTTTCCGGCTGGCGGGGATACCCACCGCCGGCTATCGCGACGACGGCCGCAGCCTGCTGCTGCGCTGGCCGATCGACAAGCCCGGGACGCCGCTGCATGCGGTCGAATCCTGGTACTACCTGACCCGCAAGGCGTTGACGTACTGGGGCTTGCCGGCGGGCGCCGAACAGCCCGGCCCGGCGCTGGGCCTGACGCCGACCGCCGACCAGGGGATGGCCGCCGACGCCGCGCTGGCGGAGGCCGGGCTGGCGCGCGGAGGCTTCGTGCTGATCGCCCCGACCGCCACCGGGCTGCATCGCGGCCGCAACAAGGTCTGGCCGGGCTTCGATGCGTTGACGCGCCGCCTGCAGGCGCAAGGCATCGACGTGGCCATGTGCCCGCCGCCGTCCGAAGTCGACGAGGCCCGTCGCAATGCCCCGTCCGCGCGCCTGCTGCCTGCCCTGGGCCTGGGCGCCTTCGCCGCCCTGACCACCCGCGCGGCGCTGGTCGTGTGCAACGACTCGGGGGTCTCGCACGTGGCCGCGGCCGCCGGCGCGCGGCAGGTGACGCTGTTCGGCGTCACCGAGCGCGACCGCACCGGCCCGTGGTCCCGGGACGCCGTCTGCCTGGGTTCCAGCCAGCACTGGCCGGCGGTGGAGGAGGTGGAGCCGGCCGTGCTGGCGTTGCTGCAATCCACCGAAGCCGGAGCCAAGGACGGAGCAACAGCAGGCGCCGCTGGCTGATTGACATCGGCGCCGACCGTCGGAACAATCGTGCCGGTATGGAAATCGCAAGTCTGCTGGCAAATCTGATCATTCCCCTGAACCTGTGCCTGGCCCTGGTGGCCCTGGGCCTGGTATTGGCGCTGTTCCGGCTGCGCGCGACGGGCGCCATCGTCGCCGCCCTGGGATTGGCATGGGCGCTGGCCTGGTCGCTGCCGGTGACCTCGCTGTGGCTGGGCGGCGCGCTGGAACGGCAATATCCCTACAGGCAGCCCGCCGAGCAGCCGATGGCGGACGCCATCGTGGTCCTGGGCGGCAACACCGCCAACAGCCGTCCGAACTGGTTCCTGCCGTACGACCGCGACACGGCGATCACCCGCCTGCAAACGGCCACCCAGCTATACCTGGCCGGCCGCGCCCCGAAGATCGTGCTGTCCGGCGGCGCGCTGTCCGGCGACGTCAGCGAGGCCCAGGGCATGGCCCACGCGCTGCGCCTGGCGGGCATCCCCGAACAGGCGTTGATCCTGGAAAACTTCAGCCGCACCACCTACGAGAACGCCACGCTGACCGAGGACGAATTGCGCGACCATCACCTGGGCACCGTGCTGCTGGTCACGTCCGCGCTGCACATGCCGCGCGCCATGGCGGCATTCCGCAAGCAAGGGGTGACGGCCGTCGCGGCCCCTTCCCTGCCGCAAATCGTCGTCCCGGCCACGCAGCCGCCGCTGCCGCTCTGGTGGCCCGACATGCGCACCTTCGACGCCAGCCGGTCCATCATCAAGGAGTACTTCGGACTGTTCGTGTACTGGTTGAGAGGCTGGGTCTGATGGCGCTCTCCTGTCGACCGGGTTGCGGCGCCTGTTGTATCGCGCCATCCATCACCAGCCCCTTGCCGGGCATGCCGCAAGGCAAGCCGGCTGGCCAGCGCTGCGCGCAACTGCTGGACGATATGCGGTGCGCGGTGTTCGGCAAGCCGGAACGTCCCGCTTTCTGCGGGGGGCTGCAGGCCAGCGCGGATATGTGCGGGTCCGACCGGGACCACGCCATCGTCTGGCTGACGGCGCTGGAGGCGGCGACCGCGCCCGCCTCGCCCTGACCCTCGCATCGGAAAAATCCACGATACGCCGCGCGCTGGATGAAGGCGCCGCCTCCTGTCTTTGAGACTTTTCTCCTATTGCTATCGATATATCGATAGTTCAATTCAATCGATGCATACCAGTCGATAGCCGCTGGTGGCGACCGCAATCCGATTGAATCGAAGGAGAAATTCCATGACGCCCTCTTCCCGACATGCCACGCCCATCCTTGCGCCTCGCAAGGCCGTCCGGTTGATCCCGAAGTTCGGCGCCCTGATGCTGGCCCAACTGCTCGCCCCCGCGGCCTATGCCACGGAGGACGACTGGAATCTCGAGCGCGTCCGGGCCAATGAAACCTACCGCCAGGGCAAGACCGGCGCCGGCGTGCTGGTCGGCGTCGTCGACGACGGCATATTCGCCGATGACCCCGCCTTCGCCGGCCGCATCGATCCTCGTTCGGCGGGTTTCGATACGGACGGCAACCCTGATTTCCGCGCCCAGGAAGCTGCCGACAATCACGGCAGCATGGTTGCCGGCATCCTCGCGGGCAACGGACGCCATGGCGATGTGCGAGGCATTGCCCCCGATGCGCGCCTGTTGGTCGCCCGCTACCGCGACTGGGACGATGACACGGCATACCCGGCATACACGGCGGCGGAACGCCCCGCCTCGCGCGCGATCCGCCATGCGGTCGACGCTGGCGCCAGTGTGCTGAATCTCAGCTTCGGACCGCCGACATACCCTTCGGCCATACACGTCGAGGACGCCGACCTCGATGAGACTGGCCACCTTGACGACCCGGAGGACGCTCCCCATCATGAAGTGCGCAGGCACCAGATCATCGAGTTCGATGGCCGGAACGGCACGCTGGTCCAGCACGAGACCGACGCGGTCGCCTACGCCGCGGCGAAGGATGTGCTGACGGTGGTCTCCGCCGGCAATGAATTCATCGAGCAGCCGGCCTCGGCCCGCAATCCCAGCGGCAACGGCATGCTGCCCCTGATCACGCCGGCCCACACACAGGGCGACCTTTACCGCTTCGTCGATGTGTCGGCGCCTGGCCATGATGCCAATGACCCGCGGACCTATGTCTACATTTCGCCCGACGACCACCGCGTCGCCGGGCTGGATTATTCGCACTTGCAATCATCCGTGATCACCGTGGTGGCGACCGATCGCGCCGACAGGATCGCGAGCTACAGCAATCGCTGCGGCGATGCGTGGCAATGGTGCATCGCCGCCCCCGGGGGCGACGCGAAGGAAGGGGAGGAAACCGGCAAGCCGGGCGGCTACCGGTTGATCGGCGAAGGCGGACAACGACAGGTCGGGATCGGCGCGACATCCGGCGCGGCGCCTCACGTAACCGGCGCGGCCGCGATCGTGCGCGGCGAATTTCCCTTCCTTACCGCCTCGCAAACCCAGGAGGTCATACTCACCACCGCCAACCGCGCGGGTCACCTGGCGGACCGAGCCATCTACGGCCGCGGACTGCTGGACGCCGAGCGCGCGGCCCGCGGCCCGGGCGAGTTCGGCGCCGCCGGCTACGGCCGCTTCTTCGACGTCGACACCAAGGGCCACGACGGCGTCTTCTCGAACGACATCAAGGGCGCAGGAGGCCTGACCAAGCGCGGCGCCGGCACGCTGGAACTGAGCGGCGCCAATACGTATAGCGGCGACACCCGGGTGGCCGGCGGCACGCTGCGCGTAAGCGGCTCCACCACGCGATCCAGGACCCTGGTGCAGCAAGGCGCCACGCTGACGGGGTCCGGCACGGTCGGCAGCACCGTCGCCGAGGGCATCGTCGTCCCCGGCGGCGCCGGCGGCAAGGCCTTGACCGTGGCGGGCGACTTCACCCTGCGGCCGCAAGGCGTCATTCGCACTGCCCTGTCCAGCGACGACACGCTCAACCACCTCGTGGTCACGGGCACGGCCAAAGTGCAAGGCGGCGCCCTGCAAGTCACCGGCGTCACTTCGTCGCAACTGGGCGGGCAGTTCGCGGTGATCGACGCGTGGCAAGGGGTGACGGGCAACTTCAACCAGGTACAAAGCGATGCCCCGCCGCTATTCGCCGCGGTGACCACGTCGGTGCAGGGCCAACGCCTGGTGGCCTCCGTCGACCGCAATCCGGGCGGCTTTGGCGCCGTGGCCAGGACCCGCAATCAACGCGCCGTGGGCCGGGCCGCGGACACGCTGAAGCCAGGCAATCCTGTTTTCGAGCAATTGTTCAACACCAGGGATGCCGGGACGGCCCGCAACAGCCTCACCCGCCTGGTCGGCGACATCCATCCCAGCGTCACCGGAACGCTGGCCGAACAACAGTCGCGCGTCCGGGCCAGCGTGCTGGACCGGGCGCGTGCCGGCGGACACGACGCCTCGGCGCCGCAGGACGGCGGCGGCCGCGCTGGCGGCCAAACCGCCGGCGGCCATGGCGGCGATGCCTATGGCGGTGATACCCATGGCGGTGATAGCCATGGCGGTGATAGCCATGTGTGGGGCCAGGCGTTCAACTATCGCGGCAACCTCTCCAGCGATGGCAGCGCGGCCGCGCTCAGCCGCGGCGGCGCCGGCCTGATCTTCGGCGCCGACACCGCCGTATCGTCCACCACGCGACTCGGGGGGGCGCTGGCCCTCGGCGATACTCGCGTCAACACGCGTGGGGCGGGGGCCGGCCAGCGGGCCGACATCGGCGGTGTCTCGCTATCGGGCTATGGATCCACCCTGGCTGGCACGGCCCGCCTGAGCTACGGCGCCAGCGTGGGCAGCAATGCGATCAAGACCCGCCGCAATACGGACTTCGGCACTGCCCGCGCCAGGTACCAAGCCTGGACGGCGCAAATTTTCGGAGAGGCAGGCCTGCCTACCGTGCTGGGCGGCGCCACGGTCGAGCCCTACGCCGGCCTCGCCTATGACCATGCGCATGGCAAGGGGTTCACCGAATCCGGCGGCGGCCCGGCCGACCTCCGCGGCAAGGGGGCAAGCCAGGGCAATGCCAGCAGCACCCTGGGCGTACGGGCGCGACAGGCATGGTCGATGGGAGCCAACGGCCAGCTCGGCCTGCATGGACAGGCGGCCTGGCAACATGCCTACGGCAATCTCACGCCGGAGACCCGCATGCGCCTGGGTGACTCGGCGACGTTCACCACGCAGGGCTTGCCGCGAGACCGCGACGCGCTGCTCGTGCGCGCCGGCGCCACGTGGGCCTTCAGCCGCAACGGCTCGCTCAGGCTGGGCTATGGCGGCGCCTTCGGCAGCCGCGGCAAGGACCAGAGCGTGCAAGCGGGACTGGGCTGGCGTTATTGAGCAGTCGGCCCTGGGCGCCCAGGGCCGGCCGCGGTGGTGGCGGCGGACAAGCGCCGGCGCGCGTTCAACCGCGCCGGCGCTTGTCCTCGTAGGCGGTGAGCGTCTTGCGCAGGAAACTGAACAGGCTGGTACCGCCGGCCACCAGGACGCGCTTCAGTTCAAAGGGGTCGTCGGTGGCATGCGCCAGCCCGCGCCGCGTCACGGTGGCGTTGTCATAACCGGCTTCGCGCGCCATGCGGCAATGGTCTTCCGTGTACTCCCCGTAGGGATAGCAGAAGGCCGTGACCGGCTGGCCCGACGCCGCCTCCAGTTCATGGCGCGAGACGGCGATCTGGCGCCGGGCCTCGTCGGGCTCAAGCCGCGGCAGGTGGACGTGGTCCAGGGTATGCGAACCTACCTCCATGCCGGCGGCCGCCCATTCCCGCATCTCTTCCACGGTCATCAAGGGCGAGGCCGGCACGCCCTTGTCGGCGTCCCAGACGTTGGAGCCATCGAACTGGCGCGCGACGAAGTAGTTGGTCGCCGTATAGCCCAGTTCCCGCAGGACCGGCAAGGCGTTCCGGTGCACATTGCGATAGCCGTCATCGAAGGTGATGCCGAAGACCTTGCCCTGGCGCTCGCCCCGTACATAAGGCATGAGATCGCGCATGGAAAGGCCGCGATAGCCGAAACGGCGCAGCCACGCCATCTGGCGGCGAAAGCGCGCCGGATGCACGGTCAGGCCGCGGTACGGCGATCCCGGCGGCGCGGGGTCGCCGATCTGGTGATACATGAGGATGGGGATCGGCATGGGCGGATTATATCGGCGCCCGGCCCGTCGTCTCGCTGCCGTGCCGGCCCTTCACCCTCTCAGCGCTTAAGCGGGCCGGCCAGCGCCGCCAGGTAGACGCCGAAGGTGCCGGCGACGAAAGGCGCCAGGCTGAACTCGCGGGCACTGCGTTCGCGCGCGGCGGCGCCCATCGCGGCGACCCGGCCCGGATCGTCCAGGATGCCGCGCAGCACGTGGGCGATGGCGTCGGGCGCCCGCACGGGCACGATCCAGCCGTCGACACCGTCGATGACGTTTTCCGGTAGGCCGCCCGCCGATGTCACCAGCGCGGGCAGGCCCAGCGCCATCACTTCGCGGCAGGCGAAGGACAAGGCCTCGCGATAGGAAAGGACGAAGCCGACATCGCAAGCGGCCAGCGCCGGCCGCACGTCGTCGAGCAGGCCGGGAAAGACGACGAGGTCCTGCACGCCCAGTTCGCGCACGCGCGCCATCTTCACGTCATTGGGGGGATCTCCCGCCACCAGCACGCGGAAACGCTCGCGCTGTTCCGGCGGCAGCGCGGCCAGGGCCGCCATGAGGTCCAGCCATCCCTTGTCGTAGTCGGTGCCCCCGGCGCTGCCCAGCAGGATCTTGCCGCGCCAGGCCGGCCCGAAATAGCGTTCGCGCAAGGACTCGTGCAGCGCGGACGACGGCGGCGAGAAGTACTCGGTGTCGATGCCGTGGCGTATGGTGGCGATAGGCAGGTTCCGATACGGCGATGTGTGCAGGAGCCGGGCCACGTAGTCGCTGACGGCAATGACCCGATCCGTGGCATAGCGGGCGCGCAAGCGATGCCCCAGCGTATCCAGCGGCAGGTCGTTGTGCTTGGTGAAGACGATGCGCGGGCGTCGCATGCCCAGCGTGGCCAGCATGACGTGGCGATGGTCGGAAGAGCCGTTCACATGCACGATGTCATAGCGCTCCCGCGCGATCAGGCTGCGCAGGGCCGCGCGCTCCCCGAAGAACGCCGAGGCGCGCGTGCTGAAGCGCGCGTCCACCACCTTGACGCCGGGAATGGCGCCCGCGTAGCGGAAGAGCCGGCTGGTCCCCGGCGTGGCCACCGTAATGTCATGCGCCGGCGCCAGCCCGCGCGCCAGGTTGAGAAGGTAGGTGACATGCCCGCCGCCATTGCGCGGGTGGAAGTTCGTGTAGAGGATCTTCATCGACGCTTGTCCTGGTCGCCCAGGAACATCAGCTTGGCGTAGCGCGAAAAACTGCCCGCGGCCGCCGTCACCGCCAGCACCACGCCCTGGCGGCCGTCGAGGAAGCCGCGCCGGATCAGATAGATGCGCACGAAGGTCCAGAACCCATGGCCCAGGGCGCTGAAGATGGACGCGCGCTTGCCGCGGGCGTGCATCATCGCGGCCGCGTCGGACGAATAGCGATTGCTCTTGGCGATCAGCGCGTCCAGGTCGGGATAGGAGTAGTGGATGAAATGGGCCTTCAGGCGGCCCGTCCGCCAGGTGGTCAACGGCACCACCTTTTCGTGGACGGCGGCATCGGTGAAACGTCCCGCGCCGCGCCGGAACAGCCGCAGCACCGGATCCGGCCACCACCCGCTATGGCGGATGAAACGCCCGCAGAACTCGGACAGGCGCGGAATCTCGTAGGCGTCCTTGTCACCCGCCTCGATGACGCGGCGGATCTCCTGCGCCAGCTCGGGCGTGACCCGCTCGTCGGCATCGATGGACAGCACCCACTCGCCTTCGGCCAGCGCCAGCGCGCGATTCTTCTGCGGGCCGAAGCCCGGCCAGTCGGCGGTCTGCTCGACCGTGGCGCCCATGCCGCGCGCCAGTTCCACCGTATTGTCGCTGCTGCCGGAGTCGACCACGATGAACTCGTCGGCGAAACTCACCGACGCCAGGCACTCGACGATATGGGCCGCTTCGTTCTTGGTGATGACGATGACCGACAGTTTCATGGACGGCGGCCCCGCAGGCGCGCGCGCAGCCCCTTCTTCCAAGACCTTTTCCAGGACTTCCAGGCGTTGTAGCGCGGCCCCCAGAACGGATGGGCCGCCCACCACAGGCGCCGGGCCAGCCAGGCGCCGGGCTGGTTGCGCACGGCGAAGCGATAGATATGCTCCGGCCCCGCGGCGCCCGGCGTACCGGCGGCCACGTTCTGCCCGAAAGGATCGGTGGTGTAGAAATGACGGAAGCCCGCCGTCCGGCCTTCCTGCAGGTAGTCGTCGTCGAAATAGCCTTGCGGCCAGCACAGGTGGTCGCTGGCCTCGCCCAGCCGCGCCTGCAGCGTCGCGCGCGAATCAGCCAGTTCCTTGGCGACGTGCGCCCGCTTGGACGCCGTGTCGGGGCCGCATACCTGGTCCCAGCGCGTATGCGTGTGCGTATGGCTGTGGAACTCGAAGCTGCCGGCGGCGCGCATGGCCTCGATTTCGCTCCAGCGCAGCATGACGTCGTCATGGCGGCCGGCCTCGATCAGCTTCTTGCAGGCATCGTGGTCAGGGGCGGCCGGCAGGCTGGCCGCGGGCATGCCGTCCAGGCCCTCGTAGGGCCGCGCGGGCCCGTCCCCTATCCAGCCGGTGATCACGAACAGCACGGCATGCATGCCGTAGCGTTGCAGCACCGGATGCGCGTAGACCCAGTTGTCGAGATAGCCGTCGTCGAAGGTGATCAACACCGACTTGTCGGGCACCGGACGCCCCGCCAGATGACCGGCGAAGCGTTCCGCCGTCAACGACGTATAGCCGTTGCGCGCCAGCCATGCGATCTGGCTTTCGAAGTTGGCCGGCGTGGTATTGATCATGCCGCCGGCCGGCGTGATGTGGTGGTACATCAGCACCGGCACATTGTGCGCGGGCTTGATGGGCGCCACGCTTAGCGGGTCCTTGATCACGTCCTTCATGCGCCGCGCTCCGCCAGCCACTTGCGGTAGACGGCCTCGGTGCGCTCGGCCAGCCGCTGCGGCGAAAAAATTCCTTCCTCGCGTATCATGCGCCGCCCCGCTTCGCCCATGGTCCTGCGCAGCGCCGGATCGTCGATCAGGCGCTGCAACGCATCGGTCAGCGCCGGCTGGTCATGCAAGGGCACCAGGAAACCCGATACGCCGTCGCGGAACATTTCCGACACCCCGCCCACATTGGTGCCCACCACCGGCAGGCCGCTGGCCTGGGCTTCGACGTAGACGGTGCCCGACGCCTCCTGCTCCGTGGCCAGGGCGAACAGGTCGAAGCCGGCCAGCAGGTTGGGGACGTCGCGGCGGGTGCCCATCAGGTGGATGCGCGATTGCAGCCCCAGTTCGGCGATATAGGCCTGGACCCGCTCGAACGTGGGCGAACCGCTGCCGACGAAGACCAGGTGCAGGTTGGGTCGCGTGCGCATCAGGGGCAGCATGGCATCGATCAGCGCACGGTGCCCCTTGGCGGGCCGCATGACGGCCACGCAGCCGACCACGATGTCGCTGGCGGACAGGCCCAGCTCCTCGCGCAGCGTCGACTTCTCGATGGGCGGCGGCGGCACGATGGGCGAATACAGCGTGGCGATGCGGTCGCGCGGCACGCCCCGCGTGATGAGGTATTCCCGCACATGGTCGCTGACGGTCGTGACGCGGTGCGGCAGCCAGGTGTACGACCACATCGACCCGACCTTGCTGGCAAGGTGGCGGGTGCGCACGATCAGCGGCGGCGTGCCGGCCAGCCGCGCGGCGGGCGCGGCGATCACCGTGTCGCGACGGCTGTGGGTATTGAGCACGTCGTAGTGGCCGGCGCGCAGGATGCGCTTGATGGCCGCGATACCCTTGAAATAGTTGCGCACGCCGGCCATGTCGACCTTGTGCACCGTGAAGCCGGCGTCGCCCAGGCGTTCGACCAGCTGCGCGCGCGACTGGACCACCGCTTCCATGTGGTGGCCGCGCTCGCGCATGGCGACCATTTCCTTGAAAATGCGGTGCTCCTGGCCGCCGAAAGCCGTGGCGGCCTCGGAATGAAGAATGCGCAAGGGTTGCATCAGTAAGAAATCTCCACGCCGTCCGGACGCGCCCACTCACCCAGCTGTTCCAGCAAGGTGTCCGCCATGCGCACCCGCCATTCCTCGCTCAGGCGCACCGTGCAGCGGAAGTTGTCCTTCTTGTATTCGACTTCGACCGGAATGCCGGGGATGCCGTTCTCCGGTTCAGCGCGATAGGGATTGAGCAGCTTGCGCAATTGCTCCGCGTTGGCGTTGCCGTTCAGGCGCACGCGCAGTACGCGGGCGCGCGCCTCGCGCGCCAGTTGCAGGTCGTACAGGGATTCGGCCACGATGCGCATGCCGCCCGAGTATTCGTCGTTGCTGACCTTCCCGTGCACGATGATGAGCTGGTCTTCGCGCAGGCGGTTGCGGTGCTTTTCGTACAGCTCGTTGAAGACCGAGATCTCCACCTGGGCGGTGCCGTCGTCGATCACGGCGAACA
Organism: Achromobacter aloeverae; assembly: GCF_004121055.1. Taxonomy (GTDB): domain Bacteria; phylum Pseudomonadota; class Gammaproteobacteria; order Burkholderiales; family Burkholderiaceae_B; genus Bordetella_C; species Bordetella_C aloeverae. The sequence continues at coordinate 389,553 of NZ_PYAL01000009.1, read as the reverse complement.
CCATCTTGCCGCGCCGGGTCATCATCACGCGCACGCCGGCCAGCACGCCGCACATCCATTGCGGATCGCGCTGGGGTTCCAGGCGCGCCAGGGTCATCGGCACGATGCGGCGCACCTCGTCGCGCCAGGCGTCGAACAGGTGGCCGCTGAAGAAATAGCCCAGCGCCTGCTTTTCCTCGGACAGCTTGGTATGCAGGTTCCACGGCGCGACCTTGGACAGTTCGCTGGCCACCACGTCGCTGCTGTCGTCGCCGAACAGCGAAACCTGGTTGGCGCTGCGGGCCGCCTGCTCCGCGGCTTCCATCGCCGTCGGGACGGACGCCAGCATGGCCGCGCGGTTGGACTCGATGGCGTCGAACGCGCCGGCGCGGATCAGGGCCTCTATGGTGCGGCGGTTGACCGAGTGCTTGTCGACGCGGCGGCAGAAATCGAACAGGTCCTTGAACGGTCCACCCTGTTCGCGGGCGCGGATGATTTCCTCGACCGCGCCCTGCCCGGTCCCCTTGACCGCGCCCAGGCCGTAGCGCATGGTGCGGGGCGGCTGCCCCTTGGCCGTGTGGTCGTCCTCGACCGGCTGGAAGCGGTAGCCGGACGCGTTGACGTCCGGCGGCAGCACCGTCACGCCGTTGTCGATGGCGTCGCGGCAGAAGATCTGCACCTTGTCGGTGTCGTCCATATCGGACGACATGGTCGCGGCCAGGAATTCGGTCGGGTGATAGGCCTTGAGCCACGCGGTCTGGTAGGAAATCAGCGCGTACGCGGCCGAGTGCGACTTGTTGAAGCCGTAGCCCGCGAACTTTTCCATCAGGTCGAAGAGCTTGACCGCCAGGTCCGGATCGTGGCCCTTTTCCTGCGCGCCTTTCTGGAACAGCTCCCGGTGCTTGGCCATTTCCTCGGGCTTTTTCTTGCCCATCGCGCGGCGCAGCAAGTCGGCGCCGCCCAGCGAATAGCCCCCGATGATCTGCGAAATCAGCATCACCTGTTCCTGGTAGACGATGACCCCATAGGTGCTCTTGAGGGTCGCTTCCAGGTCGTCGTGGAAATAGTCCACCGGCGCGCGGCCATGCTTGCGGTTCACGAAGTCGTCCACCATGCCGGACTCCAGCGGCCCCGGCCGGTAGAGCGCCAGCATGGCGATGATGTCTTCGAAGTTGCTGGGGCGCAGCTTTTTCAGCAACTCCTTCATGCCGCGCGATTCCAGCTGGAACACGGCCGTGGTGTTGGCGTCGGTCAGCACCTTGTAGGCCGCCGGGTCGTCCAGCGGCACGGTCATGATGTCGAAGTCGCGCTTGGTCTCGTTGAACTGGCGCACGTAGCGCACGGCCCAGTCCAGGATGGTCAGGTTGCGCAGGCCCAGGAAGTCGAACTTCACCAGGCCGGCCGCCTCGACGTCGTCCTTGTCGAACTGCGACACCGCGCTGTTTTCCTGGCCGGGCTGGCAGTACAGCGGGCAGAAGTCGGTCAGCTTGCCGGGCGCGATCAACACGCCGCCCGCGTGCATGCCGATGTTGCGGGTCAGGCCCTCCAGGGGCTGGGCCAGGTCCACCAGCCCGCGCACTTCCTCTTCCTGCTCATAACGTTCCTTGAAGGCCGGCTCGTCCTTGAGGGTGCGCTCCAGCGACCAGGGATCGGCCGGGTTGAAGGGAATCAGCTTGGACAGCCCGTCGCAGAACAGGTAGGGCATGTCCAGCACGCGGCCGGCGTCGCGCACCACGGCCTTCGCGCCCAGGGTACCGAAGGTGGCGATCTGGCTGACGGCCGCACGGCCGTACTTTTCCTTCACGTAGTCGATGACGCGTTCGCGATTGTCCTGGCAGAAGTCGATATCGAAGTCGGGCATGGACACCCGCTCCGGATTCAGGAAGCGCTCGAACAGCAAGTCATAGCGGATGGGATCGAGATCGGTGATGCCCAGCGCGTAGGCCACCAGCGACCCGGCGCCCGAGCCCCGGCCAGGCCCCACCGGCACGCCGTTGTTCTTGCCCCAGTTGATGAAGTCCTGCACGATCAGGAAGTAGCCCGGGAAGCCCATCTGGATGATGGTCTTGCACTCCCAGTCCAGGCGCCCGTAGTACTGCTCGCGCTTGGACTCGCGCTCGGCGGGGTCCGGAAACAGCACTTCCATGCGCTTTTCCAGGCCCTGCCGCGACAGCTGGACCAGGTAGTCGTCCAGGGTCACGCCCTCCGGCGTCGGGAAGATGGGCAGGCGCGGCTTGCCCAGCACCAGGGTCAGGTTGCAGCGCTTGGCGATTTCGACGGTATTGGCCAGCGCGGACGGCACGTCGGCGAAGCGGCGCGCCATTTCCGTGCTGTCCATCAGGTACTGTTCCTCGGTGAACCGGCGCACGCGGCGCGGGTTGGCGAGGATTTCGCCCTCGGCGATGCAGACGCGCGCTTCGTGCGCCTGGAATTCGTCGCGGTCGAGGAATTGCACCGGGTGCGTGGCGACCACCGGCAGGCGCGCCTCGGCCGCCAGGCGCATGGCGGCCTGGGTATAGGCTTCGTCGCCATCGAAGCCGGCGCGATGCAGCTCGACGTAATAGGCGTTCGGGAAAGCCTGCGCCCAACCCCGCGCCAGGGCCAGCGCCGCGGCCGTATTGCCGGCCTCCAGGGCCTGGCCGACGTCGCCGGCGCGGCCGCCGGACAGGACGATCAAGCCCTCGCTTCCCAGCAGCCAGTCGCGCCGCACCTCGGCGCGGCCCTTGTGCTGGTTGGTGAGGAAGGCGCGCGACAGCAGCTCGCAAAGATTGAGGTAGCCCTGGCGGTTGCGCACCAGGACCAGGACGCGGAAGGGCTTGTCCCGGTCCTCGTCATTGGTGATCCAGATGTCGCAGCCGGCGATGGGTTTTACGCCGGCGCCGCGCGCCGCCTTGTAGAACTTGATCAGGCCGAACAGGTTCGACAGGTCGGTCAGCGCCACGGCAGGCTGGCCCAGCTTGGCGACGCGCTTGATCAGGTCTGGAATACGAACGAGTCCATCCACCACCGAGAACTCGGAGTGGACACGCAAATGGACAAAGGGGGACGGGGCTACGGCGGCTTCTGACATGTCCGCGATTGTACCCAGGGCGCCTTTTTCGCGCGCGATTCCGACCCGCCTGTGCAAGAATAGGCGGTTATCTCGTACTGAACGGTGTTTTACGCTATGAAATGGCTGATTCCCGGCCTCTGGCTGGCCGCCATCCTCTATGGGCACTATAGAGGCAAGGTGCGCCTGTCCTGGGCACGCGTGTTCCTGGACCATTCGGTCTTGCTGGCGCCGGTCAACGCCTTCATGGTGTTGACCTCGCGGGTGCCGACCTCGCCCTATGTCGCCACGCGGGAGTTCCCGGAACTGCAGAAGCTGCAGGACAACTGGGAAATCATCCGCGACGAGGCCCTGCGGATGCAGGAATTGCGCCGCATCAAGGCGGCCGAGAATAACGACGACATCGGCTTCAATTCCTTCTTCAAGTACGGCTGGAAGCGTTTCTACCTGAAGTGGTACGACGCCCGGCATCCGTCGGCGGAAGAGTTGTGCCCGCGCACGGTCGCCATCCTCAAGACCATACCGACCATCAAGGCGGCGATGTTCGCCGAACTGCCCGACGGCGGCCAGTTGAACAAGCACCGCGACCCGTTCTCGGGCTCGCTGCGCTACCACCTGGGCCTGGCCACGCCCAACGACGACCGCTGCTACATCGAGGTGGACGGCCAGCCCTACAGCTGGCGCGATGGCGAAGGCGTGGTGTTCGACGAGACCTATATCCACGAAGCCCACAACCGTTCGGGCGCCAACCGCGTCATCCTGTTCTGCGACGTCGAGCGGCCGCTGAAGTGGCGCTGGGCCGAGGCGTTCAACCACTGGTTCGGCCGGGTGGTGATGTCGGCGGCCAGTTCGCCGAACGACAGCGGCGACAAGACCGGGGCGATCAACCGGCTGACCCACCTGCATCACCAATTCGACCTGAAGCGCAAGCAGTTCAAGGCCTGGAACCGGACGGTGTACAAGACCGTCAAGTGGGCCCTGGTCGTGGTGGTGGTGGGGGCGTTTGTCTGGCTGTAGCCGGCAGGCGACAAGTCTTGCTGCAACCGGCAGGCGGCAAGGCGGGGACGGCCACGGCCAGCCTCCCCGCCGTGGGGGACGGCGCGCGGCGGGCCTCTAGCGCTGCATGGACTCCCAGGTTTTCATCAGGCGCTTGACCGATACCGGCATCGGCGTGCGCAGCTCTTGCGCGAACAAGGCCACGCGCAACTCTTCCAGCATCCACCGGAATTCGTCCAGGCGCGCATCGGGCGCGCCCTTCAGGGCAGCGCGCGCACGCTGGTACTGGGTCAGCAAGGGCGCCATTTCCGTCATCAGGCGCTGGTCGCGCGCCGGGTCGGCCCGCAGCTTGTCGATGCGCGCCACCGCCGCCTTGAGATAGCGGGGGAAGTGCGCCAGCTGCGCATAGGGCGTGTCGCGCAGGAACCAGCGATGCACCAGCGCGCCGCATTGCTGTTGCAGGTCGGCATAGGCCGCCGCATGCGCCTTGGCCTGCGGCAGCTTGCGCTGCACCGCCGCCCATTCGGTCAGTATGGCGCCCGCCAGGCGCGCCACTTCCTGCGCCAGCAGGCCTACCCTGCCCTTGCCCTCGTTGCGCCGGCTGTCGAATTCGGCGGCGTTGGCGGGCCAGGGTTCGGCCAGGCAGGCCTGCGCCAGCGCCGTGTCGATGATCTGGTCGCGCAGCTCCTCCAGCGTGCCCAGGGGCATGAACAACATGCTGATGCGGGTCAGGTCGGCGAGGTTCTTTTCCAGGAACTTGACCTGCTCGCGCAGCCCCAGGCGGAACAGGCGCAGCAGGCCCGCGCGGTGATGGCGGCGTGCTTCGTCGGGATCGTCGTAGACGTCCAGGTCGCAATGGGTGCCGCGATCGACCAGGGCCGGGTAGCCGATCACCGACTGCCCCTTGCGCCGGATCTCCATGATTTCCGGCAGCTCGCCGAAGGTCCATGCCGTCAGGCCGTCCTGGGCCAGGGCCTGGGCCACCTGGTTGTCGCGCGCCGCCATCTGCTGGAAATCAGCTTGCGCCTGGCGGCCGTGCTCCGCTTTCAGCTGGGCCAGGTTGCGGCCGGCGGCCAGCATGCGGCCGTGCTCGTCGGCCACCCGGAAGTTCATGAACAGGTGCGCGGGCAAGGTCTCCAGCTTGAAATCCGAAGCCAGCGGACGCACCTTGAGCTGCTCCCACATATCGGCTGCCAGCGCGTCCAGCAAGCCCTCCCGCGGATCGCCCAGGCGGTCGAACCAGCGCTCGTAGAAACCGGCGGCATAGTCGGGCAGCGGCACGCAGTGGCGGCGTATCTTCTGCGGCAGGGATTTCAGCAGCAGCTGGACTTTCTCCTTGAGCATGCCCGGCACCAGCCATTCGCAGCGCTGGGCGTCGACCTTGTTCAAGGCGAACAGCGGCACCGACAGCGTCACGCCGTCGCGCGGCGAGCCCGGCTCGAAGTGGTAGTCCAGGGGCATGGATACACCCTGCCAGTCCATCTTCTTGGGAAACACTTCCGTGGTGACGCCCGCGGCCTCGTGCCGCATCAGCTCGTCGCGCGTCAGCAGCAGCGCCGCGGCGCCGGCCTTGTCCAGGCCGTTGACCCACTTTTCCAGGGTCGCGGTCTGGCTCATGCCGGCCGGGATCAGGCGATCGTAGAACGCATGGATCAGTTCGTCGTCGACCAGGATGTCCGGACGACGGGCGCGGTGCTCCAGCTTTTCGATCTCGGCGATCAGGCGCCGGTTGTGCGCCACGAAAGGCAGGCGCGTGTCGATCTCGCCCGGCACCAGGGCCTGGCGAATGAACAGTTCGCGCGCATGCTCCGGATTGATGCGCCCGTAGTGGACGCGGCGGCCGGAATAGATCGTCAGGCCGTACAGGGTGGCGCGCTCGTTGGCCACCACCTGGCCGGCCTTCTTTTCCCAGCGCGGGTCGCCCCAGTTGCGGCGCAGCAGGTGGGCGGCGACGCGCTCTATCCACGCGGGCTCGATGCGGGCGACGCAGCGCGCGTACAGGCGCGTGGTCTCCACCAGTTCGCCGGCGACGATCCAGCGGCCGGCCTTCTTGGCCAGGCGCGAACCGGGATGGATCAGGAAGCGGATGTCGCGCGCGCCCAGGTAATGGCCCCCGCCGCCCGCGCCCGCCTCGTCGCTCTTGAAACCGATGTTGCCCAGCAGGCCCGACAGCAGGGCCAGGTGCAGTTGCTCGAACGTGGCTTCGGCGGTATTCAGCCGCCATCCCTGCTCGCCCACCACGCTGGACAGCTGGCTATGCACGTCGTGCCATTCGCGCAGGCGCAGCGGCGACAGGAAATTCTGCCGCAAGAGGGCCGCCAGCTTGCGCTGCGAGGCCTTGTGCTCGACCTGCTCGTGATACCAGCGCCACAGCTTCAGATAGGACACGAATTCCGATTTGTCGTCGGCGAACTTGGCGTGCGCGTTCTCGGCGGCCTCTTTCTCGTGCATGGGGCGGTCGCGCGCGTCCTGCACGGAAAGCGCCGACGCGATGATCAGCATCTCCGTCAGGCACTGCTGTTCGCGCGCGGCCAGGATCATGCGGCCCACGCGCGGGTCCACGGGCAGGCGGGCCAGTTCCTGGCCCGTGCGGGTCAGGACGAAGCGCGGCCCGCGCGGCGGCTCGGTCGCGTCGCCATTGCGGGTAGCCGCGGCGGCCGGGGCCGCGGCGGCGCCTTCGCCGTCGGCGTCCGCCCCGCTTTCCTCGCGTTCCGGCTCGATGGCCCCCAGTTCCTGCAACAGGTGATAGCCGTCCGCGATGGCCCGTCCCGGGGGCGCCTCGACGAAGGGAAAGCTTTCGATGTCGTCAAGGCGCAGCGACTTCATGCGCAGGATCACCGAAGCCAGCGACGAGCGCAGCACTTCCGGGTCGGTGAAGGGCGGCCGCCCATTGAAATCGTCCTCCGCGTACAGGCGGATGCAGACGCCCGGGCCCACGCGACCGCAACGGCCGGCCCGTTGGTTGGCGGACGCGCGGCTGACCGGCTCGATGCGCAGCTGCTCTACCTTGTTGCGCCACGAATAACGCTTGATGCGCGCCAGGCCGCTGTCGATGACGAAACGGATGCCGGGCACGGTCAGCGAGGTTTCGGCGACGTTGGTCGCAAGGACGATACGGCGCGCATTGCCACGCGGGCGGAATATCTGCTCCTGCTCGGCCTGCGACAGGCGTGCGAACAAGGGCAGGATTTCCGTTCCCGGCGGATGATGCTTGCGCAGGGCTTCCGCGGCCTCGCGGATTTCGCGCTCGCCTGGCAGGAAGACCAGCACGTCGCCCGGGCCGTGGCGCGCGCACTCGTCGACGCCGTCGACGATGGCGTCGATCAGGTCGCGCTCTTCGTCGCCGGAGCGGTCGCGGCTGCCCGCGCGCGGCCGGCGCGCGGCGCTTTCGTCGATGTCGTCCTCGGTTTCGTCCTGGCGCACCGGACGGTAGCGGATCTCCACCGGATAGAGCCGGCCGGACACTTCGATGACCGGCGCCGGCGTGCCGTCGTCCGCGGCGAAATGCTGGGCGAAGCGCTGCGCATCGATGGTGGCCGACGTGATGATGACCTTCAGGTCGCGGCGGCGCGGCAGCAGCTGCTTGAGGTAGCCCAGCAGGAAGTCGATGTTCAGGCTGCGCTCGTGCGCTTCGTCGATGATGATGGTGTCGTAGCGGCGCAGCAGCGGATCGCGCTGCGACTCCGCCAGCAGGATGCCGTCGGTCATCAGCTTGATGGCGGCGTTCGGACCGGTGCGGTCGTTGAAGCGCACCTGGTAGCCGACCAGCTCGCCCATCGGCGTGTTCAATTCCTCGGCGATGCGCTTGGCCACGGACGTGGCGGCCAGGCGGCGCGGCTGCGTGTGGCCGATCATGCGCTGACGGCCGCGGCCGGCGTCCAGGCAGATCTTGGGCAGCTGGGTGGTCTTGCCCGACCCGGTCTCGCCGCTGACGATGACCACCTGATGGCTGGCGATGGCGCGCGCGATCTCGTCGCGACGGGCGCTGACGGGCAGGTCTTCCGGGTAATGGATGGGCGGGATGTCGCGCGGAGGCGGGGCCGCCTGCCCGCGATCACGATCGCGGCGCGGGGGCGCGTCCGCGCGCTGATCGCGGCGCGCTTGCGTGTCCGGGCCGCGGTCGCGGCGCGGGGGCGTCTCCGCGCCAGGGCCGCGGCCCGTTGGCGTATCCGCGCCGTGGTCGCGGCGCGGGCGCGTTTCCCCGCCCGGTTCCTGCCTTCCGGCCCGGCCGCGATCCGGCCGCGACGGCCTTGCCGGCACGCCTTGCGCGGCGGCGGTTTCGGCGGTTTCGGCGGTTTCGGCGGGTCGGGTAGCGGTCGGCGGAGCGGCGGGGCGCGGCGAGGAAGGCGGATGCTTGACGGTCATTGCCAGGATTATAGAGGCCGGCCTGAAGGCTTATGCAGGCCGCGACCCGGGCCCAGCGCCCCAGCCAGGGGCCGCGCGGCCCGCGCTTACCGCATGGTGAACTTGCCGTCGCTCAAGGTGGCCTTGCCGCCGCCCCGGTCCTCGATGATCTCCTCGCGGCGGTTGCCGATCTGCAGGTCGACGCCGCCGTAGATCTTCTTGCTGACCTCGATGACCGCGCCTTCGGTGGCGTCCTTTTCGGCGGCCAGCTCCGCTTCCTTCGTCGCCACCGCCGCCAGGTCGCGCGTCAGCTTGGCATGGGTCTGCAAGGCCCGCGCACCGATGCCGTTGGCGCCTTTTTCGGGATGCTTGCGCAGGAACACCAGCAGCTGCTCCAGCTTGTCCTTTTCCTCCGTCAGGCGCACGCGGGTCCGTTCCAGGGCCAGCTTCTGCATTTCCGCGTGCGGGTTCACGCCCACCTGCACGAAGGTCTTGACGCCAGCCATGGTGCCCAGCGTTACCGCGCGCACGGCGCGCAGCGCGCGCACCTGGCCACCGTTGATACTGCCCTGGCTGGCGCCCTTGCCCCCCACCGTCACGCTATCGCCGGCCGCCACGTCGCTCTGGCGGATCTCGCTGCCCACGATCACGTCCTTGCCGGCGCTGATGGTGGCATTGCCGATGAAGCGCGCCTGCACGGAGCCCTTGGCGACGACATGCGCGCTGCGCATGACGGGCTCGCTGCCCATCGCCGCGCCGCCCTCGGCCGCACCGAGGATCCCGCCCTTGACGACCACGTTGCCGCCCGCATCGATCTGCGCCGCTTCGATGGTGCCGCTGACCACCACGTCGCCGGTCACCTTGACCTGCATGCCGGTGGTGATGTCGCCGTTGACCTGCAGCGTGCCGTCGAAGTCGATATTGCCGGAGGACAGGTCCACCGCTTCGACCTGGACCACCGCATTGACCGAGATGCCATGGCCGTGGGCCGGGATGGACGGCGCGCCGGCAATCGCCGCCACCAGCACCTCGGGATCGGCGGGATCGCGCGCGACGCCGGTCAGTTCGGGGTCGTAGGGAATGTCTTCCGGTTCCGGCGCCGGCGCCGGGTGGCCCAGGACGTTGATGCCGTCCTTGCCCCGCTTGGCGGGGATGCGGCGCATCAAGCGCATGCCCGGCTTGACCAGCACCAGGTTGCCCAGGGTGCGATAGTCGACCAGCGCCCGGTCATCGACCTGGGCATGCTGCGCGGACGCCTCCAGCAGGGATTTGAATACGGTCGGTTCGCCGTCGCCGGGGGGGATGCCCTGGGCGACGACCAGGTCTTCGCAGAAACCCACTTCGAGGGCCTGCAACAACACGTCCTCCCGCAGGCCGAACACCACCTTGTGCTCGGCAAGGACGGCGCGCACCTCGGCCAGGACGACAGGCCGGCCGCCGCGCGGAGGCCGCAGCGTCAGCAGGACCTGCATGTGATCGTCCTCGAACGACAGTTCGAACTCGCCGTCATGCACTTCGCCGACCACCAGTTCGACCACGTCAGGGTCGCCCTCGGGCAGCCCTTCGACGGCATCCCCGCCGGCAGCGGCGGGCGCGCCCGGGGCGTCCGGGGCTTCCTGGGCGCTGGCCAGTTCGACCACCGCGCCCAGGTGCGCCGCCGCGGACTCGATGGCGGCCAGTTCGTTGACCAGCGCCCCGCCCTCGTCGGTCCCCTGCGTGGCCGTCGCCATGCCGCCCGCATAGCGCGCGGCGGCTTCGCAACATCGGTCGATGAAGCGCGCGACGGCCTCGGTGTCCAGGGCGTCCGCGGTCCAGCCCCGGGTCGCGACCACGGTTTCCAGCATGTCGACACTAGGCGGATCGGCGTCCACGCCGGCGCGGAAACCCGCGCGCAGTTCGTGGGTCTGCGGGTCCAGGGTCAACCAATAGCGTTGCTCCACAGTGCGTACGTCCCCAAATATGATCGACTTGCCGCCTCCCATGCGCGCCGACATCCTCTTCGGGGTCCGGCACGGCATAGAATGCGTGGTGGCCAAGAACGGCAATTATTTCAAAATATTAATATCATTTTCCACCTTTTCCACCTCGCGATACAAAATTTTTCTAACGTTAAGGGAACATATCCATGGATCTGGGTCTAGCAGGAAAAACCGCTTTGGTATGCGCGTCCAGCAAGGGATTGGGCCGCGCCTGCGCGCTGTCGCTGGCGCGTGAAGGCGTGCACGTGGTGATGTCGGCGCGCGGCGCGGAGGCACTTGAACAGGCCGCCGCGGCCATCCGCGCCGAAACCGGCGCCCAGGTGACCACGGTGACCGCGGATGTCGCCACGGCCGAAGGCCGCGCCCGCCTGCTGGCCGCCTGCCCGCACCCGGATATCCTGGTCAACAACGCCGGCGGTCCCAAGCCGGGCGATTTCCGCGACTGGAGCCGCGACGACTGGATCGCCGCCCTCGACGCCAACATGCTCGCGCCCATCGAACTGATCCGCGCCACCGTGGACGGCATGATCGAGCGCCGTTTCGGCCGCATCGTCAACATCACGTCGGCGGCGGTGAAGATGCCCATCGACCACCTGGGCCTGTCCAACGGCGCCCGCAGCGGCCTGACCGGCTTCGTCGCGGGCCTGGCGCGCCAGGTAGTGGCCCACAATGTCACCATCAACAACCTGCTGCCCGGTCCGTTCGAGACGGACCGGCTGCTGAATACGGCCAAGGCCTCGGCCACGGCCACCCAGACGGCGGAGCAGCTCCTGGACGCCCGCAGGCAGCGCAATCCGGCCAAGCGATTCGGGGATCCGGCGGAGTTCGGGGATGCCTGCGCCTTCCTGTGCGGCGCGCGGTCCGGCTATATCACCGGGCAGAACCTGGTGCTGGACGGCGGCGCCTACCCGGGCACGCTGTAGCAGAGGGTCCCTGGCCGCGCCAGCGGGGCGCGGCCTTCCCGCGGCCTTCCTCCAACGGCATGGCGCCGGCCCGCGCCGCTACACAGCGTGTTTACGGCTACCGGTCCTATAATTTCGAGTTCGCTTTTTTCTTCCTCCCCCAGGAACTCCCCCCGCATCATGTCCGACCAGGATCAAGACACCGTCTCCGCGCTGGAAGCCCCGGGCTTCGCGCCCGCCCAGTTCGTCCGCTGGTTTCGCGAAGTCGCGCCCTATGTCCACGCGTTCCGAGGCAAGACCTTCGTGGTCGCCTTCGGCGGCGAGCTGGTGCAGGCCGGCGCGCTGAACGTGCTGGTGCAGGACCTTTCCCTGCTGTCGGCGCTGGGCATACGCCTGGTGCTGGTGCACGGCTCGCGGCCGCAAGTCAACGAGCAGTTGCGGCTGAAGGGCTATACGCATCAATTCGACCGCGGCCTGTCGCCCACCGATGCGGCTTCGCTCGAATGCGCCAAGGAAGCGGCGGGCGAGATACGCCTGGACATCGAGGCGGCCTTCAGCCAGGGCCTGCCCAATACGCCCATGTCGCATGCGCACGTCCGCGTGATTTCCGGCAACTTCGTCACCGCCCGTCCTTCCGGGGTTATCGATGGCGTGGACTACAGGCACACCGGCCAGGTTCGCAAGCTGGACGTGGACGCCATGCGCCAGGCGATGGAGCAGGGTTCGGTCATCCTGCTGTCGCCGCTGGGCTTCTCCCCTACCGGCGAGGCCTTCAACCTGGCCATGGAAGACCTGGCCACCAGCGTGGCGGTGGCTTTGCGGGCCGAGAAACTGATCTTCCTGTCGGTCACCGACGGCGTGCGCAATGACGACGGCACGGTCGATACCGAACTGGCGCGTGTCGATGCCGACGCGCTGCTGGCGGCGGGCGAGCTGGACGAGGACACGTCGACGTTTCTCCAGTACAGCTCGCTGGCGGTCAAGCGGGGCGTGGCGCGGGCGCATATCGTGCCGTTCTCGCTGGACGGGGGCGTGCTGCTGGAAATCTTCACGCACGATGGCGTGGGCACGATGGTGGTGGAGGACACGCTGGACGACCTGCGTGCCGCCACGATCGACGATGTCGGGGCAATACTCAGCTTGATCGAACCACTGGAAGCCGACGGCACGCTGGTGCCGCGCGGGCGCAGCGTGGTGGAGCGCGATGTCGAGAACTTCACCGTGCTGGAGCACGACGGCGTCATCTACGGATGCGCGGCCCTGCATCGTTTCCCGGAAGAGCAGATGGCCGAGATGGCCTGCCTGATCGTGCATCCGGAATGGCAGGGGTCTGGGGAAGGCGAGATCCTGCTGCGCCACATGGAGTCGCGGGCGCGCGCGCTGGGCGCCAAGCGCCTGTTCGTGCTCACCACGCGGACGTCGCACTGGTTCCTCAAGCGTGGGTTCGTCACCGGCGGCATCGCGGACCTGCCCAAGGAAAAGCAGCAGAACTACAACCGGTCGCGCAATAGCCTGATTTTCATCAAGCGCCTGTAGCGCGGAACGACGTGGCGGCAGGTGCCCCCGCGGCCCTCTGCCGTCCACCTGCCCATGCGCCTGTCCGGCAGACGCCGCCGGCGGCGCAAACCCCACGACGCCGGGGCCTTTAGCGCGGCCGCGCGGCCAGGTCGGTTAAAATCGCCCTATTCACTTTTTTAGGCAATCTCGTCATGGCCCGTATCGTTAATTGCGTCAAACTCAAGCGTGAAGCCGAAGGGCTGGACTTTCCGCCCTACCCCGGCGAACTCGGCACCCGCATCTGGCAAAGCGTCTCCAAGGAAGCGTGGGAAGAGTGGAAAGGCGTGCAGACCCGCCTGGTCAACGAAAACCGCCTGAACCTGGCCGACGCGCGCGCCCGCAAGTACCTGCAACAGCAGATGGAGCGCTTCCTGTTCGAGGACGGCGCCGTCGAGGCGCAGGGCTTCGTGCCGCCTTCGACCTGAACCGGGCCGGCCTCGCGGCGGGTCAAGACCGCGGGGCAGCGCGACCGCAAGACGCCCAAAACGCGGACGAAAAGCGGACGAAACGCGAACAAATCGCGGACAAAAACAAACACCCCGGCGAAGGACATCGCGTCCCGCGCCGGGGTGTCTTCATTCATGCCCACAAGGTGCGTGCTGCAGGCCGCGGCCCGCAGCCCTGCCACGATCAAGCCTGCGCGTCGTCCTCGCCCCTGCCGTCATCATCCTCACCGCGAGCCTGGCGCTCCGTGTTCTTGGCGCCCGTGTGACGCACATCGGCGCCCCGCACCATATAGATGACACGCTCGGACATGTTCTTGGCATGGTCGCCGATGCGCTCCAGCGCGCGGGCCACGAAGATCACGTCGATGGACGGCGAAATGGTGCGCGGATCCTCGATCATGAACGAGATGAGCTGGCGCAGCGCGGCCTTCCACTCCTTGTCCACGCCCTTGTCGCTGCGCACCACCGCGGCGGCCTGGACGGGATCCAGGCGGGCAAAGGCGTCGAGCGCCTGGCGCAGCATCTCGCGCACGGCATCGGCCATGTGGCGCAGGTCCACGCTGGGCGTGTAGCGCACTTCGTCGTCATGGATGCGGCGGGCCACCGTGGCGATCTTTTCCGCTTCGTCGCCGCAACGCTCCATGTCGGTCAGCATCTTGGACACGGCCATCAGCGTGCGCAGGTCGATCGCGGTAGGCTGGTGGCGCGCCAGGATCTGGCTGATGCGCTGGTCGATATCGACTTCGTAGCGATTGACTTCCTTTTCGCGCTCGCGCACTTTTTCGACCAGCAAGGTGTCGCCGCTGGTCAGCGCGTCGATGGACTCCTGGATCATGACCTCGACGACCCCGCCCATCGCCAGGAATTGCGAACGGACGGCTTCCAGATCGGCGTCGAATTGTTTGTTTGTATGCTCGGTCATCCGGGCTCCCAGCGGTTTAACGACTTGGTGTCATGCGCCTCGCGCGCAGCCGGGCTTGGCTGCCGTGTATCAGCGTCGCCCGGAAGGTTATGACTTGTTTATGACAGGATTATGAACCGATCGGCCTCCGGAGGCCCGGGCCGCGTCAGGGCCGGGCCAGGCGCCGGATGCCCTGCTGCGTGGCCAGCAGCGCCAGGTCCGCGCCGGGACGCGAGAACAGGCCGCAGGTCACGACGCCGGGGATATTGTTGATCTCGAGCTCCAGGGCCGGCGCGTCGGCGATCGTCAGTCCGGATACGTCCAGGATGACATTGCCATTGTCGGTCGTGAACCCCTGGCGGACGGCCGGGCGGCCGCCCAGCCGGGCCAGCGTGCGCGACACCGCGGCGACGGCCATCGGGATGACCTCGACCGGCAGCGGGAAGGCGCCCAGGCGCTCCACCAGCTTGGATTCGTCGACGATGCAGATGAAGCGATCGGCCACCGATGCGACGATTTTCTCGCGGGTCTGCGCGCCGCCGCCACCCTTGATCATGTGCAGGCGGCCATCGATCTCGTCGGCGCCATCGACATAGATGGGCATGTGATCGACATCATTCAGGTCGAACACCGCCAGGCCGTGCGCTTGCAGCCGCTTGGCGCTGCGCTCGGAGCTGGCGACCGCGCCGCGCACGCGCCCCTTGAAGCGCGCCAGGCCGTCGATGAACAGGTCCGCGGTGGAACCGGTGCCGACACCGATGATGACGTCGGGACCGGCAACCTGTTCGACGATTTCCAGGGCCGCGTCGGCGGCCTGCTGCTTCAATTCTTGCTGGGAAAGCATGGGCGGGGACTCAAGAAACGGAAATGATGGACGGCGCGTCCGCGACGCGGACCGCAAGCCCGCAATTTAGCAGAATCGCGGGACGTCCCGGCCCGGGCTAGGCGCCGCCGGGCGCCCGCTCCCTCTCCTGCTCCCCCTCCTCCAGGCCCTGCTCCCCGCCCTCGGCATCCCCATCGCCCAGCAGACGCGCGGCCTGCGCGTCCGGCAAGGCCTCCACGGTCTTCAGGCTGCGCAACATGGCGCGCGTGCGCACCTCCGTCTGCCCTATCTTGTTGCCCGCGGTCTCCAGGGTCCGCTTGACCGCCGCCAGCGACTCGCCAAAACGGCCGAATTCCGTCTTCACCGCCCGCAAGACCTGCCACACCTCGGACGAACGGCGCTCGATCGCCAGGGTGCGGAACCCCATCTGCAGGCTGTTGAGCAAGGCCGCCAGGTTGCTGGGACCGGCCACGTTGACCCGCAGGTCATGCAGGCGGTCCAGCACGCCCGGGCGCCGCAGCACTTCGGCGTACAGCCCTTCGGTAGGCAGGAACATGATGGCGAAATCGGTGGTGTGCGGCGGCGCGATGTACTTGTCGGCGATCAGCCGGGCCTGGACTTCCACGGCCCGCGCCAGCGCCGCGCCCGCTGCCCGCGCCCCTTCGGCGTCGGCGGCTTCCTCGGCCGCGGTCAGGCGTTCGTATTCCTCCTTGGGAAACTTGGCGTCTATGGGCAGCCAGACCGGTTCGCCGCCCTCGCCCCGCCCCGGCAGCCGGATGGCGAATTCGACGATGGCATCGCTGCCGGGCACGGGCTTGACGTTGCGGCCATATTGCTCGGCCGTCATGGTGTCCTCCAGCAGCCGGGCCAGTTGCACCTCGCCCCAGGTGCCTCGCGACTTGACGTTGGTCAGCACCCGCTTGAGGTCCCCGACGCCGGCGGCCAGGGATTGCATTTCGCCCAGGCCCTTGTGGACGGCCTCCAGGCGGTCCGACACCAGCTTGAAGGACGCGCCCAGCCGTTGCTCCAGCGTGGCGTGCAGCTTGTCGTCCACCGTGCGCCGCATTTCCTCCAGCTTGGCGGCGTTTTCGGCCTGCAAGGCCGCCAGCCGCTGCTCGACGGCCTGCCGCACTTCCAGCAGGCGGCGGTCATTGAGGTCGATGAGATTACGCAGTTCCTGCCGCAACTGGCCGGCGAACCGGTCCAGCGACTCCGCCGTCTCCACGCGCGCCGCCTGGGCGTCCCGACCCAGCGCCCCGCGCAAGGCCTCATGGCTGTGCGCCAGCTCCTGCCGCAGGGCCCGATCGGCCGCGCTGAACTCCTCGCGCAGCCCGCGCTGGTGGTCGGCCAGGTCGGTGCGCAGCGTCTTTTCGATTCTCTCCAGCCCGGCCAGCAACTGGTCCATCCGCCCGTCGGCGGCGGGACGCCGGCGCCAGGCCAGGGCCGCCAGCAAGGCCGCCAACATGGACGCGGCCAGGCACAGCCACATCACGGTATCCAAGGAAAACTTAGGCAAATGGCCTCCAAAATGGAACAATCGGAATAATTACACCTATTCCAACGGTAAATTCGCTGATATTGGCGCGATTATGTGGATAGGACGCCACAGAATTGTGAAAAATCCCTTCACCTAGGGCGACATCGAGTTCAAACTACGACCACCGTTGAATTTTCGTCATAAACAGGTGGCAGTGCACTTTTGTTGCGCTGATCACACTGGGCTTCTATGAGCATAGTTCCACTGCAGCGGCATCGACCGGCCGCCCAGACCGCTCCCCCTCCTGCGTTCGTGCCGGGCCACGGACTGCCGTTTAACGCCTTGCAGCTGGACGAACTCGTCCCCATCGCGTCCGGCACGGAGCGCAGCGTCTACCAGCACCCCTACGAGCCCAACCTGCTGGTCAAGGTGGTGAATCGCCGCGCCTTCGCGGCCACCATGAACAAGCACCCCTGGCGCCGCCTGAGCAAGGCGCTGTTCCAGCGCGAAGGCGCCTATAGCGCCTACATCCATGAGCTGGCCGAATACGCGGCCGCGCACAATGCCGCGGACGGCCGCTGGCAGATCCCGATGGCGCGCGTCGTGGGCCTGGCCGAAACCTCGCAAGGCCTGGGCGTGCTGGTGGAAAAAATCTCCGACGGCGAAGGCGGCCTGGCCCCCACGGTGGAGGAAATCGTCAAGCGCGCCGGCCAACTGGAGCCCGAGCTGGCCCGGCAACTGGCGTTCTTCTTCGATTCGCTGGCCGACCATCACATCATCCTCAACGATATTTCCGCGCGCAACATCGTCATGGGCGAAAACGCCCAGGGCAGGCATGGGCTGTATCTCATCGACGGCTTCGGCTCCAAGCAGGCCGTACCGATATATATCCTCAGCAAGGCCTTGAACCGCCGCCGCATCCAACGCAAGGTGGACGCGATGATCGAGCGCCTGAAGGCGCGCACCCTGCGCGCGCAGCGTGCCCAGCTTGCCGAGACCTCCGAGTAGGGAAAGAGCGCGAAGCGCCGAGACATAGGCCGGACGGGGTCAGGTCGAAGAGGCCTGGCCCCTGCAAGGCCGTCCGCCCCGCGTCACCCAGGTATAGTCCCTGCCCTCCACCTGCCCCCGTCGCAGCGGGTTGCGCGTGCAGAAAGGCGCATAGGCGGGGTCCACATAGCGATAAGGCAGATGTTCGTCGCGTCCCGGCGGAATCCCCAGGCGCGTCGTGCGCAACAGGCGGGCCGGCCGCGCGCCGACGTCGTCGACGAACAGGCGGCCGGGATCGAAGCCCTGCCCATCCCACTCCGGCACCTTAAGGTCCAGGGCGCGGCACAGCAGGGTCTGGCCCGCGCACAGGCGCTGCGGCGCCCGCGCCGCGCCGCGGGCGTCCGGGTTCAGGGCCTGCATCCGCGCCAGCGCATCCTCGCCCGATACATCGTCCACCCAGGGATGGGCCGACTTGATGAGCACCGCGTTGCCAGGCCCGCCCGCGCTGAAATTCAATGAATCGCCGCCCCGCGCGTAGTACATGTAGATGACGCCGCCATCCATGAACAGGGCGCGGCGCTTGTGCGTATATCCCAGGGAGGCATGGCTGCCCTTCTCGACCAGGTAATAGGCTTCGGTTTCGATGATGCGCGCCGCCAGCCACACATCGCCGTAACGCCGTCGCAGCACCATGCCTATCAATTCGCGGGCAAGCTGGCGCGCGTCGCGGTTGAAGAAGGCGTCGGGCAAGGCGCGACCGACAACCGAGTCGGCACGATAGGCGTAGGCGGCGTCCGTGGCTTGCATGGCTTTCAAGCCTGCGGCGTCCGTCTCATTTTCGCCGGGAGTGCGCGCCATGGATCGTGGCAAGCCGACGCGGCCTCAGACGAAGCGCTCGCCGTAGCGCTTTTCGGAAAAGCCCACCGCCACCGCGCCGTCCTGCGTGACGCTGACGGGACGGCGCACCAGGGCGGGAAATTCCTTGATCAGCGCCAGCCATTGCGCGTCGGTGGACGCGCCGCGGCGCTCCTCCGGCAGGGCGCGCCACGTCATGGAGGTCCGGTTGACCAGCTTTTCCCAGCCGCCCAGTTGCGCGGCCCAGTCCTTCAGGAGGGCCGGCGCCACGGGATGGTCGCGATAGTCGATGAATTCGTGGCTGACGCCGTGCTCGCCCAGCCACGTGCGCGCCTTGACGCACGTGCTGCACTGCTTGAGGCCATAGAGAACGACTTGGGTCATGCGGAAAACTCCTTGCGGCGTTGCAGGCGGTTAGCGACGATCACGCAAATGCCGACAGCCAGGATGAACAAGGCGGCCAGCGCGTTGACCTCGGGCTTCAGGCCCAGACGCACCCGCGAAAACACTTCCAGCGGCAACGTGGTGTAGCCCGGGCCCGACAGGAAGGAAGACAGGATCACGTCGTCCAGGGACAACGTGAAGGACAGCAGCCACGCCGACGCCAGCGCCGGCGCGATCAGCGGCAGCGTGATGAGGAAGAACACTTTCAACGGCGTGGCGCCGAGATCCAGCGCCGCCTCTTCCAGCGACCGGTCCAGGTCGCGCACGCGGGACTGGATGATCACGGCCACGAAGGCCATGGCGAACGTCGTGTGGCCGACCCAGATGGTGAACACGCCGTTGTCGGGCCAGCCCACCAGGCTGCGCACCTCGACGAACATCAGCAGCAACGAAATGCCGACCACCACTTCCGGGATCACCAGCGGCGCGCTGAGCATGCCAAGGTAAAGCGAAAAGCCGCGGAAGCGGCCCATGCGGGCCAGCACATAGCCGGCCCAGGTGCCGATGACGGTGGCCGCCGTGGCCGACAGCGCCGCCACCCGGAAAGACAGCCAGGCCGCGCTCAGCAGCGCATCATCATGGAACAGCGAGACATACCACTTGAAGGAAAAGCCCGACCACGCGGTCACCAGCGGCGAATCGTTGAAGGAAAACACCACCAGGCTGAGGATGGGCACATACAGGAACAGGAAGCCCAGGCCCAGGGCCAGGGCCCGCAAGACCGGATTGGGACGCAGCATCATCGCTTGCCCTCCCGCGTCGCGTCGGCCTGCTTGACCTGGTTGTATTGGAACAGCGCCAACGGCACCAGCAGCAGCAGCACCATGACGCAGGTGACGGAGGCCGCCATGGGCCAATCGGCATTGTTGAAGAACTCGCTCCACATCACGCGGCCCATCATCAGCGTATTGGCCCCGCCCAGCATTTCCGGAATCACGTATTCGCCGACCGCCGGAATGAAGACCAGCATGGCGCCGGCGATCACGCCCGGCCGCGACAACGGCACGGTGATCTGCCAGAAGGCTTGCCACGGCTTGGCGCCCAGGTCATAGGCGGCCTCCAGCAGGCGCAGGTCCATCTTCACCAGGTTGGCGTACAGGGGCAGGATGAAGAACGGCAGATAGGAATAGACCATGCCGATATAGACCGCCAGGTCCGTGCGATAGATCTCCATGGGCTGGGAAATGATGCCCAGGGCCATCAGGAACTTGTTGAGCAAGCCGTCGTTGCGCAGGATGCCCACCCAGGCATAGACGCGCAGCAGCAGCGAGGTCCAGAACGGCAGGATCACGCCCAGCAGCAGGATATTGCGGGTGGCGGGCGCCGACCGGGCGATGTAGTACGCCATCGGATAGCCGATCAGCACGCAGGCCAGCGTACTGATGGCGGCGATCTTCACCGAATTCAGGTACGTGGCGAAATACAGGCTGTCGGTGAACAACAGCGCGTAGCCGCGCAGGTGCAGGCTGAACTGCAGCGCCTGTTCCTTGTATTCCAGCAGGGACGTATAGGGCGGGATGCCGAACTGGAGATCGGCGAAGCTGATCTTCAGGACCAGCAGGAACGGCAGCAGCAGGAACAACAGCAGCCATAGAAACGGCGGGACCACCGCCAGCGCGCGCCCCGACGGCAGGAGGCGGCGCATCATGAGGGCAGCACCGTCGCGCTGTCGGCGCCCCAGCTGGCGTGGACCTCCTCGCCCACCGCGGGCGCGTCGCTTTGCGCCAGCACGCGGCGCGGCACGCTGGCCTCGATCTGCGCGCCGGAGTCCAGGCGGATCTGGTACAGCGCGTAGCTGCCCATCCACGCCATGTGCGTGACCATGCCGTGCGCCCAGTTGTGCTCGGTCTGCGGACGCTCGCGCGACACGACGATGCGTTCCGGCCGTATGGACACGTGCACTTGCATGCCCAGCGGCTCGCTCACGCCATGGTTGACATAAAGCGGGCGCGACAGCGCCTCGCTTTCGATGGCGATGTGGTCGGGCTCGTCGACCACGATGGTGCCCGTGAACAGATTGGTGCTGCCGATGAAGCCGGCGACGAAGCGCGAGTTCGGAAACTCGTAGACATCCTGCGGCGTGCCGCACTGGATGATCTGGCCTTCGGTCATCACCGCCAGGCGGTGCGCCATGGTCATGGCCTCTTCCTGGTCGTGCGTCACCATGATGCAGGTCACGCCGACCTGCTCCAGGATGCGCACCAGCTCGATCTGGGTCTTCTGGCGGATCTGCTTGTCCAGCGCCGACATCGGCTCGTCAAGCAGCAGCAGCTTGGGACGCT
The DNA here is from genome assembly GCF_004121055.1 of Achromobacter aloeverae. GTDB lineage: Bacteria > Pseudomonadota > Gammaproteobacteria > Burkholderiales > Burkholderiaceae_B > Bordetella_C > Bordetella_C aloeverae. Next base: position 368,532 of record NZ_PYAL01000009.1, on the reverse strand, counting down.
TGACCAGGCTGCGCGCCAGCGCCACGCGCTGCTGCTGGCCGCCCGACAACTGGTGCGGCTTGCGCCGCGCATAGCCCGCCATCTGCACCAGGTTCAGCGCCTCGAATACCCGGTCGTGGATTTCGGCGCGATCCACGCCTTCCTGCTTCAGGCCGAAAGCGACATTGGCCTCGACCGACATGTGCGGGAACAAGGCGTAGGACTGGAACATCATGTTGACCGGGCGCCGGTAGGGAGGCACGGCCGTGATGTCCTCGCCATCCAGCAGGATCTGCCCGGACGTCGCTTCCTCGAAGCCCGCCAGCATGCGCAGCAGGGTCGACTTGCCGCAGCCGGAGCTGCCGAGGAGCGCGAAGATTTCGTTGCGCTTGACGTTCAGGTTGACCGAACGGACGGCGACCGTGTCGCCGAAGATCTTCACCAGGTCGGAAACCCGGACGAACTCGTCCGGATCCGCCGGAAGCTGCGCCGGATAACGGCTGTCACTCATTTTGCTTATCTTCCGGACTTCAGTTCAGCCCACATGCGGGTCTGCAGGCGCAGGATGTTCACCGGCTGCGGCTTGATCACATAAAGCGTCTTGGCGACTTCCGGCGGCGGATAGATCATGGGGTTGTCCGCGACGTCCTTCACCACGTACTTGCGCGCCTCTTTGTTCGCGTTGGGGTAGAACATGGTGTTGGTGATGGCCGCGTGCACCTGCGGGGTCTCGATGTAGTTGATGAAGGCCAGCGCCTCGTCCACGTGCTGGGCATCCTTCGGGATGGCCATCACGTCGAACCAGGCAGGCGCGCCGCCCTGCGGAATGTAGTAGTTGACGTCATACGGTTGCTTGGCGTCCTTGGCGCGCTTGCGCGCGATCATCACGTCGCCCGAGAAACCATAGACCATGCACAGGTCCCCCACGGCCAGCTCATCGATATAGCCCGACGAACTGAACTGACGGATGTAGGGACGAATTTTCTTCAAGAGTTCCAGCGCGTCCTTGTAGTCGTCCGGATTGCTGCTGTTGGGATCCTTGCCCAGGTAATGCAGGACCGCCGGGAATACCTGCGCCGCCTCGTCCAGCATGGAGATGCCGCAGTCCTTCAGCTTGGCGGCGTTCTCAGGCTTGAACAGCATGTCCCAGCTGCCCAGCGGCGCGTCCTTGCCCAGGATCTGCTGGACCTTGGTCACGTTGTAGCCCAGCCCGTTGGTGCCGTAGCCCCAGGGCACCAGGTACTGGTTGCCGGGATCGACCGTGGCGACCAGCGCCATCAGGTCGGGGTCCAGGTACTGCCAATTGGGAATCCTGGACTTGTCCAGCTTCTGGAAGAGCCCGCCCTGCAACTGGCGCGCGGCATAGTGGGTCGACGGCACGACCACGTCGTAGCCGGACTTGCCGGTCAGCAGCTTGGCCTGCAGGGTGTCGTTGTTATCGTAGACGTCGTAGCGGACCTTGATGCCGGTCGCCTTCTCGAAGCCGGGTATGGTGTCGGGCGCGGTGTACTCGGCCCAGTTGTAGACGTTGACGACCTTGTTCTGGGCATGGGCCGTCACCATGACCGCGGTCGCCAGTACCGCCCCCATTGCGTAGCGGATACCCGCGTTGATTCTCATCCAGGGCCCCTTGCCTAGAAAGTTTGTAGACCTGCCGCAGCCCGATTTCCCCTGGCGCGCCAAAGGCAAAATGATAATTGGTTTTTACGAGCCGCGTCAGTCGGGTTGGCTGGCCATGTGCCGCCGGTAGGAGGCCGCGAGCCGGTCGTAGAAGGCCAGGCCCTGCGCCCCGCCCACTTTTTCGAGCGACCGGCGCAGGCGGCGCAGGTTGCCAAGGCGCGCGCCGGTCGAGGCGCCGCGCTGCCGCCCCCGATCGAAATCGATGATCCAGGCCTTGCCCTCGCCGTCGATGAGGATGTTGTAGGCGTTCAGGTCCGCATGCCAGACGCCGGCCTGGTGCAGGCGCGCCACGGCGCCGGCCGCGGCGTCCCAGACCTCGCGGTCCAGCAGCAGCGCCAGCGGCCGCACGTCGGGCAGGCGCTCCACGATGATGGCGGCCTCGTAGTTCAGCCCGCGACGCCAGTAGGCGGCGGCCACGGGCGCGGGCACCGGCAGCCCCTGCGCCGACAGCGACTCCAGCAGACGGAACTCCATGAAGCTGCGGGTGCGGTCGCCGCCCAGCCAGAAATAGCCGCGGTCGCTGATCCGCGCGACCAGCCCGCCGCGCCGGTAATGGCGCAACACGCCCTCGCCGAACTCGCCGTGCACGAACCACGCGGCCTGGCGCCCTCCCGCCGCGACGGCTTCGGCACGGTCGCCATAGGCCGCGGGATCGAAAAGGTCCGGACCGGGCCGGCTGATGCGCGCGGCATCGTACAGCATCACGCCCGCGGGCGTCGTTTCCCACGCCAGCCTGGCGGTCTCAACCCTCACGATTGCGCATCCAGTCCGCGGTGCCGTAGAAGGAATGCAGCAAACGATCCATCAATGCCTGGTCCAGGCCCTGGTCGGCCATCGCCCGGCCCATGCAGACCACCCATTGGTCGCGCTCCCGCGTGCCGATGGAAAACGGCAGATGGCGGGCGCGCAGCCGCGGATGGCCGAAACGCTCGACGTAATGGTCGGGGCCGCCGAAATAGCCGCACAGGAACCAGAACAGCTTGTCGCGCGCGCTGTCCAGGCTGGGGCCGTGCGCGGCGCGCAGGTCGGCAAGGTCGGCGTCCACGTCCATCAGGTCATAGAAACGGTCGACCAGGGCGCGCACGCCAGGCTCGCCGCCGAGTTGGTCGAAGATGCTGCGCGTGTGGTCGATCGGCTCGAATATCGGTTCGACCCGCGTCGTCGTTGTCATAAGGCTTCTCGCAAAATAACCAGCGGCGGCGTGCGCAGGACGCCACGCAGGGCCAGGGCGCCGCCGCCCCAGGCGCCCAGCATGCCGGCCGCGAGACCCGCCAGCCAGGGCCACAGGCTGAGTGTGATGTGGAAATCGAAAACATAGCGCGACAGCGCCCAGGCCACGGCGGCGGCGCCGGCCGCGCCCAGCAGTCCGGCCAGCCCGCCCACCGCCAGCAGTTCCAGGCGCTGCGCGCGCGCAAGCTGACGCCGGGTGGCGCCCAGCGCCCGCAATACCGCGGCTTCGCGCACGCGCTCGTCGCGCGTGGCGGTCAGCGCCGCCGCCAGGACCAGCACGCCCGCCGCCAGGGTGAAGACGAACAGCAGCTGCACCGCCTGCACCACCTGGTCCAGCACGGCTTGCAGCTGCTTCAGGATGGCGCCGACATCGAAAACGGTCAGGTTGGGAAAATCGCGCACCAGGTCCGGCAGCAGCCGCGGCTTGTCGTCGGGCAGGTGAAAGGACGTGATCCAGCTCTGCGGCGCATCGGCGAGCACCGACGGCGACAGCATGGCGAAGAAGTTCACGCGCATCGTGTCCCAATCGACCGCCCGCAGGCTGGTGACATCGACATCCACGGTCTGGCCGGCGATATCGAACGTCAGCTTGTCGCCCATCTTCACGCCCAGGGTCCTGGCGATGCCCGACTCCATGGAAACCTCGCGGGAGACCGGCGCCATCCAGCGCCCTTCGGCCAGGCGGTTGTAGGTCGGCATCTGCTTGCCATACGAGAGATTGAACTCCCGGTCCACCAGGCGCTTGGCGCGATCGTCCTCGTAGTCCGCCGCGGAGACGGCGCGGCCGTTGATGGCCACCATGCGGCCGCGGACCATGGGATGGAGATCGGCCTGCCCGATGCCGCCCTGCGCCAGCCGCGTGGCCACCGCCGCGCGCTGGTCCGGCTGGATGTTGATCAGGAACCGGTTGGGCGCGTCGGCCGGCAAGGTGCGCTGCCAGCCGGCGATCAGGTCGGTGCGCGTCATGGCCAGCAGCAGCAAGGCCATCAGGCCGATGGCCAGCGCGCAGACCTGGGTGATCGTGGCGGCCCGTCGCCGCACCACGCCCGCCAGCGCGAAACGCAGCGCGGGCAGCCCGGCGGCGGCATGGCGCAGGCGCGCCAGCAGGGCCACGCACAGCCCCGCCAGCGCGGCGAAGGCGGCGAAGGCCGCCAGGAAGCCGCCAGCGACGACGGCGCCCAGCCGGGCATTGCCGGCGAACCACCAGATCAGCAAGGCGAAGCCGGCCGCGCCCACGACATAGCCCAGCGTACTGCCGGCCCGCAGGCCCGTATCGTCCCGCCGCAGCACGCGCGCCGGCGGGACGTGTCGCAGCCGCTCCAGCGCGGGCAGCGCGAACCCCAGCAGCAGCCACAGGCCGGTGGCCAGTCCTTGCGCGGCGGGCAGCGCGGACGGCGCGGGCAAGGCCGTGTCGATCAGGCTGGCCAGCACGCGCACCAGCCCCTCGTGCACGGCATAACCCGCCACGCCGCCGGCCAGCGAGGCCAGGATGCCGACCAGGATGAACTCGACGGCCAGCATGCGCGTAATGTCCGACTGCGGCGCGCCCAGGCAACGCATCACGGCCACGCCATCGCGATGGCGCTGCATGAAGCGGTTGGCCGCCATGGCCACCGCCACTGCGGAAATCAGCACCGCCAGCAGCGCCACCAGCGACAGGAAACGCTGGGCGCGATCGAGCACGCGGCGCACATCGGGCCGGCCGGACTCGACGGTGGCGATACGCTGGCCCCGCTGCAGGTTTTCACCCAGCCAGGCCGAATAGGCCGCCACGGCGGGGGGATCGCCCGCCGCCAGCAGCGCATAGCCGATCCGGCTGCCGGGCGCGATCAGGTGCGTGGCCGGCAGGTCATCGGCGCGCATCATGACGCGCGGCGAGACGTTGACGAATTGCAGGCTGCGATCGGGTTCGTAGGTCACCACGCGGGCGATGCGAAACCGGGCGTCGCCCAGCGTCAACATATCGCCCACCGCGACATTGAGCATGCCCAGCAGTTGCGGGTCCACCCATACCGTGCCGCGATCCGGCACGTCGCGCGTCGGCGCATCGGCGCCGAACGGCGCGTCGGCCGTGCGCAGGCTGCCCCGCAAGGGATAGCCCGGCTCGACGGCCTTCAGGGACACCAGTTGCGCGTTATCGCCCGCGCCCGCCATGGAGGGGAACTGCCAGGTGTGCACCAGCCGCAGGCCTTCCTGCAACGCGCGCTGCTCGAAGGCGGGCGGCAGCGGCGCATCGGCGTCGAGGACCACATCGGCGCCCAGCATCTGCGCGGCGTCGCGCTCCAGCGCGCGCCCGACCCGATCCGCCAGGAAACCCACGCTGGTGACGGCCGCCACCGCGACGATCAACGCGATGACGAGCAGGCGCAATTCGCCGGCGCGGGTGTCGCGCAGCAAGGCGCGCACGCCCAGGCGCCATGTATGCAGCAGGCCGCGGGCGGCGGCGGGCGGCGCGGCGGTGAGGCGGGCAGCGGCGGAGGATTCTGGCATGGGCGTATCGTACCTAAACCTGACGATAGTCTGGCGATCCGGAAGGAAAAATCGTGGGCGCCGGGGCCAGCGCATGGCGCCCGGAAAAAGAAAAAGGCGAAGCTCCCTCCCGGAAGCTTCGCCCTGGGCCCTGCACCCGCGAAATTACTTGGCCGGCGTCGTGGCGGGAGCCGCCTTGGCGGACGACTTCGCACCGGACTTCTTGGCCTTGTGCTTGTGGGTTTGCGTGGACTTGGGCTTGGCGGTCGTCGAAGCGTCGGCAGCGAATGCCGCCGGCGCCGCGGCCAGGCCGAGGGTCAGCGCGGAGACGGACAGAAAAGCAGCAATGCGGGAGCGAGTGGTCATGAATGACTCCAGAATTAATAAGGCCACCGGGCCTTGATTCCACGGGCACGGCGATCTTGCCGCGTTCCCCGTACTGCGTTTGAGCAGGGAGTTCATGGAAGGTTGCATGCGATCCCAAAAAAAATTCATACCCAATGCAACGTAATGCGAATACGCGATTTTTCTGGGGAAAACCCGGGGATTTCGGTCGCTTTCTTAAATGGAAGCTTTCATTTTTCTTAAAATAAATCGCGGCTTTTTGATATTGGCAAAACGCGCGCACATAATCCGCGCACCAGCCCCGCTGATTACCCGGATAATCCAGCCCGGCGCGCGAAGAGATTATCCGGCGCGCGGCGCCGGATAATCAAAGGCCCCCACGCCGCGCGGATCCGCCGCCTGCCGCCCTGCCGAGGTCGGCGCTTTCTCCCAGGATTTCTTCCCCGCGTCTTCCCGTATCCTTACGAGGCAAAGCCCTCCGCCACCCATCAGGCTTCCTTCAACTTCTCCAGGGCGTCCTCCAGGCGGTCGCAAGCCCAGACCTGCAGGCCCTCGATAGGCTGGCGCGGGGCGTTGGCCTTGGGAATCAGCGCGATGTTGAAACCCAGCTTGGCGGCTTCGCGCAGGCGTTCCTGCCCCCGCGGCGCCGGGCGGATTTCGCCGGCCAGGCCCACCTCGCCGAACGTCACCAGCCCGCGCGGCAGCGGCCGGTCGCGCAGCGACGACATGATGGACAGCAACACCGGCAGGTCAGCGGCCGGCTCGGTAATGCGCACGCCGCCCACCGCATTGACGAAGACGTCCTGGTCCGAGGTCACCACCCCCGCATGGCGATGCAACACCGCCAGCAGCATGGCCAGGCGGTTACTTTCAAGGCCCACCGTCAGGCGCTTGGGATTGGGCGCGTGCGCGGCGTCGACCAGGGCCTGGATTTCCACGAGCAGGGGCCGCGTGCCTTCCTGCGTGGCCATCACGCAGGAGCCGGCGACCTGGCGGTCGTGCTGGGACAGGAACAGGGCCGACGGATTGGCCACGCCGCGCAAGCCACGATCCGTCATCGCGAACACGCCCAGTTCATTGACCGCGCCGAAGCGGTTCTTGAACGCCCGCACCAGGCGATAGGAGGAGTGGGTATCGCCCTCGAAATAGAGCACCGTGTCGACGATGTGTTCAAGCACCCGGGGACCGGCCAGCGCGCCGTCCTTGGTGACGTGGCCGATCATCACGATGGCGATGCCGGTCTGCTTGGCCAGGCGGGTCAGCTGGGCCGCGCATTCGCGCACCTGCGACACCGAGCCGGGCGCCGCCGTCAATTCCCCGCTGTAGAGGGTCTGGATGGAATCGATGACGGCGACCACGGGCCGCTGCCCGGCGACGGCGGCCTGGATGGCTTCCAGCCGGATTTCGGCCAGCAGGTCGACATTGCCGGTGGCCAGCCCCAGCCGGCGCGCGCGCAAGGCCACCTGCTCGGCCGACTCTTCGCCGGTCACGTACAACACCTTGGCGCCCGCCGACATCGAGGCCAGCGCCTGCAACAGCAAGGTGGATTTGCCGATGCCCGGATCGCCCCCGATCAACACCACCGCGCCCGCCACCAGGCCGCCACCCAGGACGCGGTCGAATTCCTCCAGCCCGGTCGGCTGGCGTGGAACCTCGCGCGCTTCGATCTCGGCAAGGCTGCGCACCGGGCTGGCGGCCGCCAGCGGCGCGTAGCGATGCTGCGCGGCTGCCGCGGGGGCGGCGCTTTCCACGGTTTCTTCCAGGGTGTTCCAGGCGTTGCAATGGGGGCACTTGCCCTGCCACTTCAGGCTGGTGCCGCCGCATTCGGCACAGACGTAGACGGTTCGTGATTTGGCCATGCCCGCAGTTTAGCGAATGGGCATGGCACGCGGCGACTGTGTGGTGGACCACAGCGCGACCATCAGGGGACGCTCAGGGAACGCCGAGGGGACTCTCAGGTGACGCCCCCGGCGACCATCTGGCCGCCGCTGTCCTAGCTGCGGCCGGCGAGACTGCCGCCGCCGTCCACGCCCAGCACCTGCCCGGTGATGAAACCGGCATCGTCGGACAGCAGGAAGGCAATCGCCGCCGCCACTTCCGCGGGGCTGCCGAGGCGCCTCATCGGGATGCCGGACAACACGCGCTTTTCGCCCTCGCTGCCGACGGGCCGGGTGGCGCGGAACAACTCGGTTTCCACCGGACCGGGCGCGACGGCATTGACCGTAATGCCATATTCGGCCAGTTCCAGCGCCCAGGTGCGCGTACAGCCGACCAGCGCGGCCTTGGCGGCCGAGTAGCTGGTGCGGTCCTGGCTGCCGTGGATGGCGCGGCTGACCACGTTGACGATGCGGCCCGCGCGGCGAGTCTTCATCGATTCGACGAAGGTCTGCACCACCTGCACCGCCACGCGCACATTCAGGTCCAGCACGTTATAGAGCGACGCCAGCTCCACCGAACCCAGGGGTTGCGGCAGCACCAGGCCGACGTTGTTGACGATGGCATCGACGGGGAATTTTTCACGGATTTCGCGCAGCACGTCCTCGGTCTTGCCGGCATCGGCCAGGTCGCAGGCGTACAGATACCCCGGAAAATCGACGTCGTTGGTATTCCGGGCGATTCCCACCACGTGACAGCCCATATCGGCCAGACGGCGCGTGAGCGCCCAGCCTATACCCTTGGTAGCGCCGGTGACCAGCACGCATTTGTCTTTCATGGGAACAACCTCGAATCTGCATTGAAGAGAAGCACCAAGTAGACACCATCCGGGCGTGGCTGTCTTGCTTTTGCCCTGCGGTACGGGGGCTGCCGTTTCACCGTGTTACGGCACGCCCGGGGCCCGCGCACCGGCCTGTCCCGGGGGCTGGCTGGCGGCGGCCGGCGTTCGACCGACCCTCGGCCGACGTTCGGTGTCAGTTATCCCGGCCGTGTACCGGCACCCGGGGCGCCAAGGCGCATAGCAATTCGTAGCCTATCGTTTCAGCCGCCTGGGCCACCTCGTCCACCGACGGTCCGCCCTCGCCCCACAACACCACCGGGGCGCCGACGCCCGCGGCCGGCACCGGGGTCAGGTCGACCGCCAGCATGTCCATGGACACCCGGCCCAGCAGCCGCGTGCGCACGCCCGCCACCGTGATAGGCGTCCCCGTGCCTGCGTGGCGCGGATAGCCATCGGCATACCCGCAGGCCACCACGCCGATGCGCATCGGGCCGTCGGCGCGAAACAGGCTGCCGTAGCCCACGGCGTCGCCGGCCCGCACCTGCTGCACGGCGATGATGCGCGACGCCAGGGTCATGGCCGGACGCAGGCCGAAGCTGGCGGCGTCGGCGTCCGCAAAAGGACTGCCACCATACAGGCAGATGCCGGGACGCACCCAGGCGCCATGGTCGTCGCGCGCCAGCGCGACCGTGGGATAGCGCAGGGTGGCCGCGGAATTGGAAACGCTGACCGGTCCGGGCAAGCCTTCCGTGACGCGGTTGAACACGTCCATCTGGCTGGCTATGCCTTCGGGCGCGTCGGCGTTGGCGAAGTGCGTCATCTTGCCGACATGGTTCAACACGCCGTCGTCGCGCAGTCGCAGGGCCTGCTGATAGGCGGCGCGATAGGCGTCCGGCGCGAAACCCAGCCGGTTCATGCCGGAATTGAGTTTCATGAAGATGTCCAGCCGGCGCGACCGGCGGCCTTCGGCCAGGATGGCCAGCTGGTCCGCGTAATGCACGGAAGTCGTCAGGTGGTAGCGGTCCAGCACCTCCACGTCGGACGGCTCGAAAAAACCCTCCAGCATCAGAATGGGCCCGCCCCACCCGGCTTCGCGGCAGCGCACTGCTTCGTTCAGGTCCAGCATGGCCAGGCCCTGGGCCTGCCAGAAACCGCGCACCGCCTGCTCGATGCCGTGGCCGTAGGCATTGGCCTTGATGACGGCCCAGATCGACGGCGGCGACAGGGGCTGCCCTTGCGCCGTGGTTGCGGCCAGCGCGGCCTGGTGGAGATGATTACGAACGACCTCGAGATTGTGCGCGAGGGCGTCGACGGAAATCGTGGCGGTAATGGGGCGTGGCATGGCAGGCGCGGGGTAGGACGATCGCCATTTTGGCGATCGGCGTTAGTCTACCCGATGCGCCGTGACGGCCTCACTAAAATAGCGGCGATTCCATTGCGGCGATTTTGCGCATACCCCATACCCCATGCCTGTCGATCATTACGAAAACTTTCCGGTCGCTTCCGTCCTGTTGCCGCGCCGCCTGCGTGGGGCGGTCACCGACATCTACCGCTACGCGCGCAGCGCCGACGATATCGCGGACGAAGGCGACGCCACGCCGTCGCAGCGGCTTGCCGAGCTGGCTGCCTATCGGGCGGAGCTGCACCGCATCGCGAGCGTGGGAAGCCATTCCGCCGCCGCCGACCGCCTGGCCCCCATCTTCGTGCCGCTGGCCGCGACCATCGCGCGCCACCAGTTGCCCATCACGCCCTTTCTCGACCTGCTGTCGGCCTTCGAACAGGACGTGACCGTCACGCGCTATCCCGACGAAGCCGCCCTGCTCGACTACTGCGCCCGCTCGGCCAATCCGGTCGGCCGCCTGATGCTGCACCTGTACGGCGTGACCGACGCCGATGCGCTGCGCCAGTCGGATGCCATCTGCACCGGGCTGCAACTGGTCAATTTCTGGCAGGACGTCCGCATCGACTGGCGCAAGGACCGCGTCTACCTGCCGCAGGATGCCCTGCGCCGCCATGGCGTCAGCGAGGAAGACCTGGCGGCCTGCCGCCTGACGCCGCAATGGCGGGCGCTGCTGGGCGAGCAGGTGGCGCGGGCGCGGGCGCTGTTACACTCCGGGGCGCCGCTGACCCGGCGCCTGCCCGGCCGCATCGGCCTGGAGCTGCGCCTGGTGGTGCACGGCGGGCTGCGCATCCTGGAACGTATCGAGCAGGCCCGCTACGATGTCTTCATGAACCGTCCGGAACTGGGCGGACGCGACTGGTGCGTCATGCTGTGGCGCGCCCTGTCCGGGCGCTTTCCCGCCTGAACGCGCGCGCGTCCCGTTCCGCTTTCCGTCCGTACCGCATGCCCCGAGGCATGCACTGATCCACAACGCTACCGGCGACACGGGCACCGGCCCGCCCCTGCCCAACCGATATGACTCCCGACGAATACTGCCAGGACAAGGCCGCCAAGAGCGGGTCCAGTTTCTACTACGCCTTCCTGTTCCTGCCGCCGGAACGGCGCCGCGCCATCGTGGCGATGTACGCCTTCTGCCGTGAAGTGGATGACGTCGTGGACGAGGTGAGCGACCCCTCGGTGGCGCGTATCAAGCTGGCCTGGTGGCGCACCGAGATCGATCGCATGTACGGCGGCGCGCCCGACCATCCGGTGACGCGCGCGCTGGAGCCGCACCTGCAACCCTACGGCATCACGCGCGAGCGCCTGCTGGCGGTGATCGACGGCATGGAGATGGACCTGGACCAGACGCGCTACCTGGACTGGCCGGGCCTGCGCAAGTACTGCTGGCACGCGGCAGGCGTGGTGGGCGAACTGTCGGCGTCGATCTTCGGGTACGGCGATCCCGCCACGCTGGTCTATGCGGAGAAGCTGGGCCTGGCGTTCCAGATGACGAACATCATCCGCGACGTCGGCGACGACGCCCGGCGCGGGCGCATCTACCTGCCCGTCGATGAATTGCAGCGCTTCAACGTGAAGGCGGCGGACATCCTGAACGGCAAGTATTCGGAGGGCTTTTCCGCGCTGATGGCGTTCCAGGCGCAGCGCGCCCGCGAGCTGTACCGCGAGGCCATGCGGGCGCTGCCTGAATCCGACCGGCGCGCGCAGCGGCCGGGGCTGATGATGGCGGCCATCTACCATGCCTTGCTCGAAGAAATCGAGCGCGACAACTGGCAGGTGCTGCACCAGCGGCTTTCGCTGACGCCGCTGCGCAAGCTGTGGCTGGCCTGGAAGACGTGGGTCGGCGGCGGCCGCGGGCTGGTGCGGCGACTGTCGAAATGAAGGCCGCCGCGGCCGGGGGCGTGGGCATGGACACTTCCACCTCGCCACGCGTTGCCGTGGTGGGAGCGGGCTGGGCAGGCCTGGCGGCCGCCGTGGCCCTGCATGATCGCGGTTATGCGGTGACCGTATTCGAGGCGGGGCATACGCCGGGCGGCCGTGCGCGCCGGGTCGTGCACACGGACTTCGCCGCGCCCCTGGACAACGGACAGCACATACTGCTGGGCGCCTATACGGACACGCTGGCCCTGATGCGGCGCCTGGGCCGCGATCCCGCTTGGCTGCTGGCGCGGCTGCCGCTGGCATTGGCCAGCCTGGACGGCGCGTTCCGGCTGCGTGCGCCGCGCCTGCCGGCGCCCTTGCATGCGGCCGCGGCCCTGCTGCTGGCGCGCGGGCTGGACGGCGCCGCGCGCATGGCCGCCTTGCGGTTGATGCGGGCCTTGCAGCGGGCGGACTGGCGCGTGGAAGCGGCGGACGACGGCGCGGCGGGCACTGCGCCGGGCAATGTGTGTGACAGCGATGGGGACGCACGCGGCAACGTTATCGATGCAGGCGGCGGCGCTGTCGATCCGCGCGGCAGCGTTGATGCACGCGGCAGCGCTATCGATGCAAGCGGCGGCACCGTGGCCGCCTTGCTGGCCCGGCATGGCCAGCCCGAAAGCGCCGTGCGATGGCTCTGGGAACCGCTATGCCTCGCGGCCTTGAACACCCCCACGACGCAAGCCGACGCCCAGCTCTTCGCCCATGTCCTGCGCGACAGCCTGGCCGGCAGCCGCGCCGCCTCGGACCTCTTGCTGCCCCGCGCGGACCTGTCGGCCCTGTGGCCCGATGCCGCCGCCGCACTGTGCGATATGCGCTACGGCGTGACGGTACGCTCCGTCGAGCCGTCGGCCGAGGGCGTACGTCTCGATGGCGAACACTACGACGCCGCCATCCTGGCCGTCCCGCCGGCCAATGCGGCACGGCTGCTAGGCGCGGCATTGCATGCCGAAGCGACGAGGACGGCAGTTGTGCCGACAAGGCCGCTTTCCAGCAGCACATTCAGCGGCACATTCAGCGGCACATCCACCGGGACATCCGGCGACCTGGCCGCGCGCCTGGCCGGATTCGAATACTCGCCTATCGCAACGTTGAACCTGCGACTGGCCGCGCCATGGCGACTGCCGCTACCCATGATGATGCTGCGCGAGGATCCGGCGCGCAGCCACGATGGCCAATGGCTGTTCGATCGCGCGGCCTTGGCGGGCGAACCGTCACGCGGCGAACTGTCCGTGGTCGTCAGCGCGGCGGCGCGGCTGGCCGACCGTCTTGCGCGGGATGGCCGCGACGCCAGCGTGGCGCCGCTGGTCGACCAAGTCCGCGAACAAGCCTCCCGGGGCGGTCTTGCCCCCCTTCCGGCCATCGCGCACGCGGAATTGCTGGTCGACAAGCGGGCGACATTCCTGGCCACGCCAGGCCTGGCGCGGCCAGGCAACGCCACGCCCTGGCCCACGCTATGCCTGGCGGGCGATTGGACCGACACCGGCTACCCGGCCGTACTGGAAGGCGCCGTGCGCAGCGGGCAACGCGCGGCGGCCTTGATCGCCGCAAGCCGATAGTCGCGCATACGCCCCCCTACGCTGCCGGGATGTCGTTGCAACGCTGTGCTTGAAGGCTTGCCCTCGATGGCCGGCGCCGGCCATGCGGCGCCGATGAAGTGGAGCCCATGGTTCAGGCCAGGGCCCTCACGGTGAACAGGCCCGCTGCCGTCAGCAGCAGCGACCCGGCCAGGCTGACGCCGGCATACAGCACGGCGCCGCCGTATTCGCCGCGCTCCAGCATGCCCACGGTTTCCGCCGAAAATGTCGAAAAGGTGGTCAGGCCGCCCAGGAAGCCCGTGATGCAGGCCAGCCGTATCCAGGCCGGCCATTCGGGATGCGCGGCCACCAGGGCCACCATGACGCCGATCAGGTAGCCGCCGCCGAGATTGGCGGCCAGCGTACCCCAAGGCAGTGCCTCGTGACGGTTGAACGCAAGCCCCAGGCCCCAGCGCAACCACGCGCCCAGCGCGGCGCCCAGGCCGATGGCGACAAAACTGATGGGCGATAACATCGACGGCATGCCGTTCCTTTGTCGAGCGCAAAGGCCTCATTATCGCCAGCCCCCGGCGCGCGTCAACGCGTAGGTGGACGCGCGCGACGCCCACGCCACGTATTCACACATTCTCCACGCGCTCCACGACAGGAACGCGCGAAACGAAAAAGGGAGCCTCGGCGTGAACTGGGCTCCCTACCGACACGGGACGAGGCGCCCTTACAGCGCCGCGTGCTCCCGCACGTAGCGCCGCACCGCTTCCACGTCGTTGTCCATCACCTCGACCCGCTGCGGCAGCGACTCCAGGCCCGCCAGCGCGGCCGGCGGCGGGGCCGGGCGGCCCAGGGCGGCCTCGATGGTCTCCGAGAACTTGGCCGGCAAGGCCGTCTCCAGCACCAGCATGGGGACGCCCGGCTCGACAAATGCGCGCGCCACCTTCACGCCGTCGGCGGTATGGGGGTCGATCAGCACGCCGCAGGCATCATAGGTCGCGCGTATGGTCGACAGGCGGTCGGCGTGAGAGCTGGCGCCGGCCACGAAACCGTACTTGCCGCCGAACTCGCCCAGATGGGACGAGAGGTCGAAATAGCCGTCCTGCGCCAGCTGACCCCACAAGGCCTTGACGCGGGCGCCGTCGGCATCGACCAGGTCGAAGATGAAGCGCTCGAAATTCGACGCGCGCGAGATATCCATCGACGGACTGGACGTGGCGTGGGTCTGCTGCGCCGAACGCGGACGATAGATGCCGGTGCGGAAGAACTCTTCCAGCACGTTGTTCTCGTTGGTCGCCAGCACCAGGCGGCGGATGGGCAGGCCCATGCGCCGCGCGATGTGGCCGGCCAGGATGTTGCCGAAGTTGCCCGACGGCACCGCGAACGACACCTGCTCGCCAGCCTTGGTGGTGGCGCGCAGCCAGCCATGCACGTAGTACACGATCTGGGCGGCGATACGCCCCCAGTTGATCGAGTTGACCGCGCCCAGATGGCAGGCCGACTTGAATTCCAGGTCGCCGGCCAGGGCCTTGACGATATCCTGGCAGTCGTCGAACACGCCGCGCACGGCGATGTTATGGATGTTGGGGTCCTGCAGCGAATACATCTGCGCGCGCTGGAAGGCGCTCATGCGGCCATGCGGCGAAAGCATGAAGACCGACACGCCCTTCTTGCCGCGCAGCGCGTATTCCGCCGCCGAACCCGTATCGCCGGAGGTCGCGCCCAGGATGTTGAGCGTGGTGCCCCGCTTGGCCAGCACGTACTCGAAAGCCTGGCCCAGGAACTGCATGGCCATGTCCTTGAACGCCAGCGTCGGGCCTTCCGACAGGCCCAGCAGGCTCAGCTTGCCGTCCAGCGGGCGCAGCGGCACGATGTCCTCGCTGCCGAAGATCCGGGCCGTGTACGCGGCGCGCGTCAGGCGGCGCAGGTCGTCGGCGGGAATGTCGGTGATGAACAGCGACAGCACCTCGAATGCCAGGTCGGCATAGGACAGCGCGCGCCAGCCTTCCAGTTGCGCGGCGGTCAGCTTGGGCAGCGTCTGGGGCACCGCCAGGCCGCCGTCCGGCGCCAGGCCTTCGAGCAGGATGTCGGAGAAAGGCAGCGGCGCCATGCCGCCGCGGGTGGATACGTAGTTCATGCCAGGGTCTCCATGCGGATGCGCGTCACCTTGGAACGCACGAAAGCCAGGGACTCGATACGGGCGATGGCCTGGTTGACGTCGCCTTCCACCGCTTCGTGCGTGAGGAAGATGATGTCGGCGCCGCCGATGTTCGAAGGCTGCTGGATCATGGACCCGATGGAGATCGAACGCTCCGCCAGGATGCGGGCGATATCGGCCAGCACGCCCGGCTGGTCGTCCACCCGCAGGCGCAGGTAGTACGAGGTCGACACTTTCTCGATCGGCAGGATGGGCAGGTCCGACATGGCGTCCGGCTGGAAGGCCAGGTGCGGCACGCGGTTGCCCGGATCGGCGGTGTGCAGGCGGGTCACGTCGACCAGGTCGGCCACCACGGCCGACGCGGTGGGCTCCTCGCCCGCGCCCTGGCCATAGTACAGCGTGGGGCCGACGGCGTCGCCGCGCACCAGCACGGCGTTCATCGGGCCTTCCACATTGGCCAGCAGGCGCGTGCTGGGCACCAGCGCCGGATGCACGCGCAGCTCGATACCTTCGGGCCGGCGGCGGGTGATGCCCAGCAGCTTGATGCGATAGCCCAGGCGTTCGGCATGGGCGATGTCTTCCTGCGCGAGCTGCGAGATGCCTTCGATGTAGGCCTTGTCGAACTGCACCGGCACGCCGAACGCCAGCGAGGCCAGCAGGGTCAGCTTGTGCGCGGCATCCACGCCCTCGACGTCGAACGTGGGATCGGCCTCGGCATAGCCCAGGCGCTGCGCCTCGGCCAGCACCTCGGCGAAAGCCAGCCCGCGGCTGCGCATTTCCGACAGGATGAAATTGGTGGTGCCGTTGATGATGCCGGCCACCCACTGGATGCGGTTGGCGGTCAGGCCCTCGCGCATGGCCTTGATGATGGGAATGCCGCCGGCCACGGCGGCCTCGAAGGCCACCATCACGCCGCGCGCGGACGCGGCGGCGAAGATTTCGTTGCCGTGCTTGGCCAGCAGCGCCTTGTTGGCGGTGACCACGTGCTTGCCCTGCGCGATGGCCTCCAGGACCAGTTCGCGCGCCAGCGTATCGCCGCCGATCAGCTCGACCACGATATCGATGCTGGGATCCCGCACCACGTCGTGGGGATTGGTGGTAATCGTCGCGCCGCCGCCCACGCGGCTGGCCGCCTTGAGGGTATCGCGCACGGCGATATGCGTGACTTCGATGCGCCGACCCGCGCGGCGCGCGATTTCTTCCGCGTTGCGCGACAGCACCGTCCAGGTACCGCCACCCACCACGCCAAGGCCCAGCAGGCCTACCTTCATGGGATTCATTTCAGCAATCCGTCCTTGCGGAACATTTCCTTAATGCCGCGCACGGCCTGACGCGTGCGTTGCTCGTTTTCGATCAGGGCGAAACGGACATACTCGTCGCCGTATTCGCCGAAACCTATGCCAGGCGAAACCGCCACCTTGGCGTCGGCCAGCACCCGCTTGGAGAATTCCAGCGAGCCCATGGCCCGATAGGGCTCGGGAATCCGTGCCCATATATACATGGAGGCCTTGGGGACTTCCACGTCCCAGCCGGCTTCGTGCAGGCCGCGGGCCAGCACGTCGCGACGGCTGCGATACTGCTCGACCACCGCGTCGACGCAATCCTGCGGCCCTTCCAGCGCGGCGATGGAGGCCACCTGGATGGGCGTGAACGTGCCGTAGTCGTGATAGCTCTTGATGCGCGCCAGCGC
This sequence comes from Achromobacter aloeverae, assembly GCF_004121055.1. Classification (GTDB taxonomy): domain Bacteria; phylum Pseudomonadota; class Gammaproteobacteria; order Burkholderiales; family Burkholderiaceae_B; genus Bordetella_C; species Bordetella_C aloeverae. The sequence goes on along the minus strand of NZ_PYAL01000009.1, from coordinate 351,423 downwards.
ATGCACCAGTTCCCGGTTGCCCACCATGAAGCCGATGCGCCAGCCGGCCATGTTGTAGCTCTTGCTCATGGTGAAGAATTCGACCGCCACGTCGCGCGCGCCCGGCACCTGCATGATGGACGGCGCCACGTAGCCGTCGAAGCAGATGTCGGCATAGGCCAGGTCGTGCACCACCAGGATGTCGTGCTCCCTGGCCAGCGCCACCACCCGCTCGAAGAAGGACAGGTCCACGCACTGCGCGGTGGGATTGCTGGGAAAGCCCAGCACCATCATCTTCGGTTTGGGTATGGATTCGCGCACGGCGCGCTCCAGTTCCTCGAAGAAGTCCACGCCCGGGGTCATGCGCACCGAGCGGATATTGGCGCCGGCGATCACCGCGCCATAGATGTGGATGGGATAGCTGGGATTGGGCACCAGCACGGTGTCGCCCTGGTCCAGCGTGGCCAGCATCAGGTGCGCAAGGCCTTCCTTGGACCCGATGGTGACGATGGCTTCGGTGTCGGGATCGATGTCCACCGCGTAGCGGCGCTGGTACCAGGTCGAGATGGCCTTGCGCAGGCGCGGGATCCCCTTGGACACCGAGTAGCCATGGGTGTCGGGCCGGGTGGCGGCCTCGACCAGCTTGTCGACGATATGGGCGGGCGTGGCGCCGTCCGGGTTGCCCATGGACATGTCGATGATGTCCTCGCCCCTGCGCCGCGCCGCCATCTTCAGCTCGCCCGTAATGTTGAATACGTAGGGCGGCAGGCGCTCGATGCGCGAGAACTTCCTCATGACGTAAATCCTTGGGGCGGGGGAGAGGGGGACAGGGCGGAACCCGATAATCTAGCCTAACGCGGCCACCGGGGCAAATTGGGTGAAATGGGATCCTTCCCCCGTGCTTTCCCCTGTCGATCCCGCGCAACATGCGGGCATCCCGATGCGCTATCATCCACCCAACAAGCCGGAGCCATTTATTGAAGCTGCATACTGATCCTGCGTCGGCTGCCTTGAATACCGTCACCGCCTATGGCGACGGCTATATCGAAGTCAACCAGGTACGCTTTTCCCACGCGGTCGCCTTCGGCCCCGAAGGCCCGGTCTCCCACTGGCCGGTCCAGGCGCCAGACCAGATCACCCCCCAACTCTTGCGCCAGGCGGCCGGATTGCCGGAAACGCCGCGCGACCCCCTTGCCTTCCTGGACGAGGCCGAGGGCGCCCCCGCGCCCCTGCCCCCCGGCGCCCCCGAGGTACTGCTCATCGGCACGGGCGCGCGCCAGCGCTTCCTGCGGCCCGAGGTGCTGCAGCCGCTGCTGACGTCGGGGATCGGCATCGAGGTCATGGACACCCAGGCAGCCGCCCGAACTTACAACATCCTGATGTCAGAAGGCCGGCGCGTGGTCGTCGCCCTGATTCCCCAAGGAGAACCGACCTGATGAAACCCATCATCGGCAAGCCCGCACCGCTTTTCACCGCCGACAGCACGATAGGCCCCATCAGCCTCGAACAGTGCCGCGGACGCGCCGTGGTCCTCTATTTCTACCCCAAGGACAACACGCCGGGGTGCACGACGGAAAGCCAGGATTTCCGCGACATGCACGCCGACTTCCTGGCGGCCAGCTGCGTCGTGGTGGGCATTTCGCGCGACTCGCTGAAATCGCACGAGAACTTCCGCTGCAAGTACGACCTGCCCTTCCCGCTCATCACCGACGCCGACGAAACCGTCTGCACTCTGTACGACGTCATCAAGCAGAAAAACATGTATGGCAAACAGGTGCGCGGCATCGAACGCAGCACTTTTCTCATCGATGCCTATGGTTTGCTGGTCCAGGAATGGCGTGGCGTGAAAGTGCCGGGCCATGCCAAGGAAGTCCTGCAGGCCGCCAAGAGTATTGGTTGATTTGTTGCCGGCGCGCTTCACGGCGCCGCCGGCTACCCACAGGAGAGTGACGCTCATGCCGCTTCCGAAGTTGCCCACCCGCCCCGCCGCTATCCTGACCTTCCCCACGGGCGAAACCGCCCGTCCGGCAACACCCGCGGCCAAGCCCGCCGCCGTCGAATCCGTCGCCCTCCAGCCGGAGTTGGCGGGCATCGCGCCTGCCCGCCCCGCCCATCGCCCCGAGAAGCATCCCGAAGCCCGAGCCGACGCCCCCGCCGAAGCCCGCGGCGACGCCGCTCCCGCCAAGCAGCAGCCCCCGGCGCGCAAGACCGCCGCGCGCAAGCCGGCCAATGTCATCGCCGACGCCGCCCCGGTTGCCGTGCCCGCCGCCGCGCCGGCCGCCGTGCCGACGCCGATCTCCAAGGCGACCGCCAGGAACGAACGCAAGTCGCGCACGCGCGCCGACAGCGCATCGCGCAAGCTGTTCGTGCTGGACACCAACGTGCTGCTGCACGACCCCACCTCGATCTTCCGCTTCGAGGAGCACGACATCTTCCTGCCGATGATGACGCTGGAAGAGCTGGACCACCAGAAGAAGGGCATGTCGGAAGTGGCCCGCAACGCGCGCCAGGTCAGCCGCTCGCTGGACCAGTTGGTGGCCGAGGCCGGCCAGCTGGACCTGGGCCTGCCGCTGAACGCGCTGGGCAACAAGGACGCCAGCGGGCGCCTGCTGTTCCAGACCACCGCCATCCACAGCACCCTGCCGTCCGACCTGCCCATGGGCAAGGCCGACAACCAGATCCTGGGCGTGGTTCGCGCCTTGCAGGAGAAATACACCGGGCGCGAGGTGGTGCTGGTGTCCAAGGACATCAACATGCGCCTGAAGGCGCGCGCCCTGGGCATGGCCGCGGAAGACTACTTCAACGACCATGTCCTGGAGGATTCCGACCTGCTGTACACGGGGGTCATGCAGCTGCCGGAGGACTTCTGGAACAAGCACGGCAAGGACGTCGAGTCGTGGCAGCAAGGCGGCACCACCTTCTACCGGGTCCATGGGCCCCTGTGCGCCCAGTTCGTGGTCAACCAGTTCGTCTACTTCGAAGGGCAGATGCCGCTGTACGCGCAAGTGCGCGAGGTCAACGGCAAGACGGCGGTGCTGGCGACGCTGCGCGACTATACCCACGGCAAGAACAACGTCTGGGGCATCACCGCGCGCAACCGCGAGCAGAACTTCGCCCTCAACCTGCTGATGAACCCGGAGATCGATTTCATCTCCCTGCTGGGCCAGGCCGGCACCGGCAAGACCTTGCTGGCCCTGGCGGCCGGCCTGACGCAGGTGCTGGAAACCAAGCGCTACACGGAAATCATCATGACCCGCGTCACCGTGCCGGTGGGCGAGGACATCGGTTTCCTGCCGGGCACGGAAGAGGAGAAGATGCTGCCCTGGATGGGCGCGCTGGAGGACAACCTGGACGTGCTGAACATGGGGGACGGCGAGGGCAACAACGACTGGGGCCGCGCCGCCACCATGGACCTGATCCGTTCGCGCATCAAGGTCAAGTCGCTGAACTTCATGCGCGGCCGCACCTTCCTGAACAAGTACCTCATCATCGACGAGGCGCAGAACCTGACGCCCAAGCAGATGAAGACGCTGGTCACCCGCGCGGGCCCCGGCACCAAGGTGATCTGCCTGGGCAACATCGCCCAGATCGATACGCCCTACCTGACCGAGGGCAGTTCGGGCCTGACCTACGTGGTCGACCGCTTCAAGGGCTGGCCGCATTCGGGGCACGTCACCCTGCAACGCGGCGAACGTTCGCGCCTGGCCGACTACGCGGGGGATGTCCTGTAGCCACTCGTCCCGCCACGCATGCCCCCATGACCGCCGTCGCTTCCTCCTCCCTGCCGCTGGGCATCACCATGGGCGATGCCGCCGGCATCGGTCCCGAAATCATCGTCAAGGCCTATGCGCAGGGCCTGGGCGCACCGGCCGTCGTCTATGGCGACGCCGGCGCGCTGCGGCGGGCGGTGGCCCTGGTGGGCGCGCGCCTGCGGGTCGAGGAAATCGCCGACCCGGCCGGGATCGCGTCGCGCGCGGCCGACGTCATTCCCGTGATCGCCTGTTCTCCCGCCCTGCCCGCCGACCTGCCGGCCGGCCAGGTCAGCGCGGCGGCGGGCCGCGCCGCCTATGACTACGTGTGCGCGGCCATCGACGACGCCAAGGCCGGACGCATACGCGCCATCGTGACGGCTCCGTTGAACAAGGAATCCATGAACGCCGGCGGGGCCGACTATCCGGGCCACACGGAAATCCTGGCGGAGCGGTCCGGCACGCAGGATTTCGCGATGATGCTCGCCAACCGCGAGCTGCGGGTCCTGCTGGTGACCATCCACGTCGCGCTGGCCGATGTCTTCGCGGGCATCACGCGCGACGCGGAACTGCGCGCCATGCGGCTGGCCGACCACGCCTGCCGCCAGATGGGCATCGCCCGCCCCCGCGTCGCCGTCGCCGGCTTGAACCCGCACGCCGGCGAGAACGGCAAGTTCGGCCGCGAGGACCTGGACATCATCGCCCCCGCCATCGCCGATGCGCGCGCCGACGGCATCGACGCCAGCGGCCCCTGGCCGGGCGACACCGTCTTCATGCGGGCGCGGCGCGGCGACTTCGACATCGTGGTGGCGCAATACCACGACCAGGGCCTGATCCCGGTCAAGTACCTGGGCGTGGACGAAGGCGTCAACGTCACGGTGGGCCTGCCCTTCGTGCGCACCAGCGTGGACCACGGCACGGCCTTCGACATCGCCTGGCGCGGCGTGGCCGATCACCGGTCCCTGGTCACGGCTTTCGACGTGGCGCTGGCGATGACGCCGCAACATACCGGCGCGGCCGCTCCCTAGCGCCGGGCACCGGACATGCGCGTCAAGCTGCGGCAGATCGAGGGTTTCCTGGCGGCGGCCGACTCGCTGTCGTTCTCGCGCGCCGCCGAGAAAATCGGCATGACGCAGCCGGCCTTCTCGCAGTTGATCCGCGACCTGGAAGGCGCCCTGGACGTCAAGCTGTTCGACCGCAGCACCCGCCGCGTGCGCATCACGGACATCGGCGCGCAGTTGCGCGACCAGATGCGGCGCGGGCTGCTGGAGATCGACACCGCCTGCAACAACGCCCGCGCCATCACGCAGCTCAAGCAGGGCCGGCTGTCGCTGGCGGTGCTGCCGTCCCTGGCGCTGGGGCTGGTCAACGACGCGCTGGCCGATTTCCATGACGCATACCCCGACGTGCGGGTTCGCCTGCACGAGGCGCGCAGCCCGCACATCGCCGACCTGGTGCTCAACTACGAAGTGGACTTCGCCATCTGCTCCCGCTTCGAATCGCCCCATCCCCTGGTGTTCGAACGCCTCTTCGACGACGAGCTGGTCGCCGTCCTGCCGCGCGGCCACGCCCTGGCGCGCCGCCGCACGCTCAATTGGCGCATGCTGGAAGCGCAGACGCTGATCTGGCTGCAGGCGCAATCGGATCTCATCCGCCAGGCCTTCGCCGACAACGGCATCGCCAAGCAGGCCGACCATGAAGTGCTGAATACCGTCACCGCGCTGAGCATGGTGCGGGCGGGCTTCGGCATCACCATCGTCCCCCTCATCGCGCTGCCCGAACTGAACCTGCGCGGCGTCACCTGCCGGCCGCTGCGCGCGCCGCAGCCCCTGCGCGAGATCTGCCTGTGCCGCCATGCGGACCATGCGCTGTCGCCGGCGGCCGCGCGCCTGTGCCAGATGCTGCGCGACACGCCACGACGGGAAACGGACGTCATCCCATCCTGAACCTGCCGGATTCATACGCTGAGCTTATGAATTCAAACAATCTTTCGAATTGTCCCCAGGCACCAGCCGGGCTGTAATCAGCGCCGCGACGGGGCCCCGCGTGCCCCGCATGCGATATGAGCCATGAGCGCCATGGGTTCCATGAACCCCATGAGCCCCATGAGCCCATGCCGCCGTGCCCAACGAGGAGACAACCATGACCCACCGATTCATGCCGGTCCTGCGCGCCGCGCTGCTGGCCGCCACGACGGCCATCGGCCTGCCCGCGCATGCCGACACCTACCCGACCAAGCCGGTCAGGGTGATCGTGCCCTTCCCCCCTGGCGCGGGCGTCGACATCGTCACCCGCCTGGTCGCGGCCAAGCTGACCACGGAGCTGGGCCAGACCTTCATCGTCGAGAACCGCTCGGGCGCGGGCGGCAACGTGGGCGCCGGCGAGGCCGCCCGCACGGCGCCCGACGGCTACACGCTGCTGGCCGCGCCGTCATCCATCGCCATCAGCCAGAGCCTGTACCGGAACCTGCCCTTCAAGGTCGAGAAGGATTTTCGATCGGTGGCCCTGATGGCCACCGTGCCTTTCATCCTGGTGGTCAATCCCAAGGTGCCCGCCAAGACGGTGTCCGAGCTGGTCGCCCTGGCCAAGGGCAAGCCCGACACGCTCACCTACGCATCCACCGGCAACGGCAGCTCGCCGCAGCTGACGGCGGAGATGTTCGCCTCCGACACCGGCATCCAGTTGCGCCACGTGCCGTATCGCGGCTCCGCGCCCGCCATGACGGACCTGATGTCCGGCCTGGTCGACATGATGTTCGCCAATGCCTTGTCCGTCCTGCCGCAAGTGCGCACCGGGCAGTTGCGGGCGCTGGCCACCACCAGCGCCCAACCCGACCCCAACACGCCGGAACTCCCCACCATGCGGCAGGCGGGCGTGGCCGACTTCGAATCGAACACCTGGTTCGTGCTGATGGTTCCCAACGGCACGCCCGGCCCCATCATCGACAAGCTGAACCAGGCCGTGGCCAGGATCATGCAACTGCCCGACGTGCGGAAGACGCTGCAAGTGCAAGGCGCCACCGCGGGGCATGGCACGCCGGCCGAGGTGGACGCCTACGTCAAGCGGGAAATCGACAAATCCGCCGCCATCGTCGCGGCCGCCCATATCCACATCGACTGACACCCCATGCAAACCGCCACCCCGCGACAAGCCGACCAGGACGTCACCCTCACCCTCGCCCGCTACCTGGTCCAGGCGCGCTATGAAGACCTGCCTCCCGCCGTCATCCACGAGGCCTCGCGCGGCCTGCTGAACTGGATGGGCTGCGCCCTGGGCGCGGCGCGCCATGAAACCGTGCAGGCCGTGCTGGACGCGCAGACGCCCTTCTTCGGCCCGCCGCAGGCGCAGATCGCCGGCCGCGCGCAACGCGCCGACATCCTGCACGCCGCGCTCATCAACGGCATCAGTTCGCACGTGCTGGACTTCGACGACACGCACTATCGCGCGGTGCATCCGAGCGCGCCGGTGCTGCCGGCCATCCTGGCGCTGGCCGAATGGAAACGCTGCAGCGGCCGCGAACTGGTGCTCGCCTATGTCCTGGGCGTGGAAGCGGAAATCCGCATCGCGCTATCGGTGTTTCCCGAGCATTACGACCGTGGCTGGCACATCACGGGCACCGCCGGCGTCTTCGGCGCGGCCGCGGCCGCCGGCAAGCTGCTGGGCCTGGACGAAACGCGGATGGCCTGGGCGCTGGGTATCGCGGCCACGCAATCGGCCGGCCTGCGGGAGATGTTCGGCAGCATGTGCAAGAGCCTGCATCCCGGCAAGGCCGCGCAGAACGGCCTGAGCGCGGCGCTGATGGCGCAGCACGGCTACACCAGCTCGACGCGCGCCCTGGAGGCCAGGCGCGGCTTCGGCCAGGTGATGTCGTCGCGCTTCGACCCGGCGGTCATCACGACGGGGCTGGGCGACAGCTATGAACTGCTCAGGAATATGTACAAACCCTACGCCTGCGGCCTGGTGCAGCATGCCGTGATCGACGGCGTCTTGCAGCTGCGCCGGGAGTACGACCTGGCGCCGGAGGACATCGAGGCGGTGCACGCCACCGTCGGACCGCTGGTAGTGGAACTCACCTCCAAGCCCGAGCCGCGTACCGGGCTGGAAGGCAAGTTCAGCGTCTTCCATGCCCTGGCCGCCGCCCTGGTGTTCGGCGCTGCCGGAGAAACGCAGTTCGGTACCGCCGCCGTGCTGGATCCGCGCGTCGTGGCGCTGCGCCGCCGCGTGACCACCGAACTGGACCCGGATATGCGCAAGCTGGAAGGCCGCGTGCGCATCACATTGAAAGACGGCCGCCAGCTGGACCGCCATGTGCCCGAAGCGCTGGGCACGCTGGCGCGGCCGATGAGCGATGCGGACCTGGAAGAGAAATTCAACGGGCTGATCGGCGATCTGCTGCCGGCCGGGCGGACGGCGCGCCTGGCGCAAGCGTGCTGGGATGTAGCGCGGCTGCCGGATGCGGGCGAGGTAGCCCGGCTGTCGGCCGGCGCTTGCTGAGCCGGGCGGCTGGAGCCTGGATCGGCCCTTATGCCGTCAGCGAAGTACAATGCCCGGCAACCGATTTCCTTCCATCCCTCGATCCCCGCCGGGATGCGACCCCGGGTGTTCCCATGCGCCCGGCAGCGCCGGCGGCAAGCCATCTCCAATGAAACGTCTCGTAAGTCTCCTGCCGGACCGCTTTACCCTCTTCCTCGTCATCACCGTCCTTATCGCCAGCCTGCTGCCCGCGCATGGCCAGGGCATCAAGTTCTTCAGCAACCTGACCAACTTCGCGGTCGGCCTGCTGTTCTTCCTGCACGGCGCCCGGCTCTCGCGCGAGGCCATCATCAAGGGCTTCACGCACTGGAGCCTGCACGCGGTCATTTTCTCGACCACCTTCATCCTCTTCCCGATCATCGGCCTGCTGCTGCGCCCGGTGCTGCAACCGCTGGTGACGCCCGAGCTCTACCTGGGCATCCTGTTCCTGTGCTGCCTGCCCGCCACCGTGCAGTCCGCCATCGCCTTCACGTCGATGGCGCGCGGCAACGTACCGGCCGCGGTGTGCAGCGCGTCGGCGTCCAGCCTGCTGGGCATCTTCGTCACGCCGGTGCTGGTGGGCCTGGTGATCGCCAACGCGGGCAGCGCCCCGGTGTCCTTCGACGCGGTCGTGAAGATCATGCTGCAACTGCTGCTGCCCTTCATCGTCGGCCAGATCATGCGCCGCTGGATCGGCGCCTGGGTGCACAAGCGTAAGGCCATGCTGAAGTTCGTCGACCAGGGCTCCATCCTGCTGGTGGTCTACACAGCCTTCTCCGAAGCCGTCAACGAAGGCCTGTGGCACAACACGCCGCTGGACGCCCTGGCGGGCCTGGTCGTCAGTTGCGCCGCCATCCTGGCGGTGGCCCTGCTGGCGACCACCCTGCTTGGCCGCATCTTCGGCTTCAACCTGCCTGACCGCATCACCCTGCTGTTCTGCGGCTCGAAGAAGAGCCTGGCCAGCGGCGTGCCCATGGCCCAGGTGCTGTTCGCCGGCCACGCGGTCGGCGCGGTGGTGCTGCCCTTGATGCTGTTCCACCAGATCCAGTTGATGGTCTGCGCCGTGCTGGCCAGCCGCTGGGCGAACCGCCCAGTGGATCCCCACGAGAAAGACGACCACCACTGATCGCCGCCGGTCCGCGCCGTGACGGCGGCCGGCTTAGCCGATAGCGATACGGGACGTGGCGGGCGCCGAATGTGTGGATCGATCGCCCTCGATCTGGAACTTCATGTGCGCCGCGACACGCTCGTGCTTGTGGAAGAAGCCCTTGGTCGTATCGCCGTCGAAGTGATAGGCGGTGCCAAACCCCTCGTTGCTTCCCAGAAGGCCGCGCAATGCGGGAACCGGATCACCACGCACCGAGTACTGCTCGATCAAGTCCTTGCTTCTGTCCAGGTTGTCCGACGGCGCGTTGCCGAACCAGGCGAAATTGTGCTGCGTCGAGGCAAATACCTTCGCCCGCAAGGCCGGAGTGGCATGAAGGGCCGCGAACTGTGCGTCGGCGCCCCCTTGCCCTCGTCCGACCAGCGTGAGCGTGTGCGACTTGCCCGCCAGCGTCCTACCGAGCAGGCGTTGCAGCTCGCTCGCGGTTACCTTGGCCTGGTCGTAGCTGCGCATCGATAGGCCGACCGCCGAAAGACCGGCCGTTATGCCCTTGGCAAAAGGCGTGGCCAGCCCCACGACCTTATCGACCAGGCTGCGAGGCTTGGCCCACCCCTTCCCGCTGTCGCCGAAGACCAGCACATATTCGTTCTTGTCCTTGTGCCTGACCACTTGCGCGGAAAACCCGCTGGCGCCGTCCTTGATGACACCGTCATCAACGTAGATCTTCGGATACCTGCCTTGGCCTTGGGTCAGCTTGTCAACCAAGGCTTCGTTGAACCGAGTGACGCGCACCCACGGCTGGGGAACGGAGCCGCTGCCGATGGACTCCGCCAATTCGCAGTAGGGCAGCGCTTCGGCCAACCTGCAGCGTCGCGCCGCGGGGTCGGCGTCCTGATTGACGTAATACCGGGACGGGTTATTCGCCCTGCGCTCTCGGCGGCTGGCGCGCGCCCGCTGTGCCCGGCTTGGCGCGGCGCTGAACTGCTCCGCCCGGCTTGGACTTGCCCCGGCGCCGCCGGCGATGTCGGACGCATCCTGGTCGCCGACAAAACCGGGATTATGGAAATAGGCGGGTGCGGACGGCGACACATTCACGGAAACTCCCATTGAGTATCTCCTCATCGTGGTTGAACACGGACACGCACATGCGCATCCGCGGTATGAACGAACGATGAGTGGGCCAGGAGCGCCGGGGATTCCTGGGAATTTTCCGAGAGCGGCGTCGGATCGACTGTAGACGCCGCGGACACTGCGGACACCGCGGACGCCATGGATGTGCCATGGACGCCCTAGCGTAGCGGCCTGCCCCGCAGGCCGCCGCCACACGGTCAGTAGGACTGCTGTCCGGAGAAATTGAGAAAGCGCGTGCTCATGCCCTGGAAGGTCAGGCGCACCGTGCCGATGGGCCCGTTACGCTGCTTGCCGATGATGATCTCGGCCGTGCCCTTGTCCGGCGAATCGGGGTTGTAGACCTCGTCGCGATAGATGAACAGGATCAGGTCGGCATCCTGTTCGATGGCGCCGGACTCGCGCAGGTCGCTCATCACGGGACGCTTGTTGGGGCGTTGTTCCAGGCTGCGGTTCAGCTGCGACAGCGCGATCAACGGGCAATTCAGCTCCTTGGCCAGCCCCTTGAGCGAACGGCTGATTTCCGAAATCTCGGTCGCGCGGTTCTCGCTGCTGCCGCTGCCGGCCATCAGCTGCATGTAGTCGATGATGATCAGGCCCAGCTGGCCGCACTGGCGCGCCAGGCGACGCGCGCGCGCGCGCACTTCCATGGCGCTCAGGGCCGGCGTTTCATCGATATAGACCTGGGCGTCCTGCATCATCTGGACGGCGTGCGTGACGCGCGGCCAATCCTCCGCCGTCAGCTTGCCGGTCCGCATGCGATGCTGGTCGAGCAGGCCGACCGACCCCAGCATACGCATGGCCAGCTGCACCGCGCCCATTTCCATGGAGAACACGGCCACCGGCAGGCCCTGCTCGATGGCGATGTGCTCGCCGATGTTCATGGAGAAGGTGGTCTTGCCCATGGACGGGCGGCCGGCCACGATGATCAGGTCGCCGCCCTGCAGGCCGGACGTCATCTTGTCGAGATCGGTGAAGCCCGTGGGCACGCCGGTCACGTCGGATTCGGTATCGCGGTGGTAAAGCTCGTCGATGCGCTCCACCACCTGCGTCAGCAGCGGTTGGATCTCGTGCCAGCCGGCGGCGCCGCGCTGGCCTTCCTGTGCGATCTTGAAGACCTTGGACTCGGCTTCGTCCAGAATCTGGCGCGCCTCCTTGCCCTGCGGGTTCAACGCGGCCGACGAGATCTCGTCGGCGATGGTGACCAGCTTGCGCAGCGTGGCGCGCTCGCGCACGATTTCCGCATAGCGCCGGATGTTGGCCGCCGATGGCGTGTTGTGCGCCAGCGAGTTCAGGTACGCGATGCCGCCGGCGTCCTCGGACTTGCCGTTGGTGATCAGCGCCTCGTGCACGGTCACCACGTCGGCGGGGCGCGACAGGCCGATCAGCTTGGCCATGGCCTGCCAGATCAGGCGGTGGTCGTGACGATAGAAATCTTCCTCCACCAGCACGTCGGCAACGCGGTCCCACGCGGCGTTGTCCAGCAGCAGGCCGCCCAGCACCGATTGCTCGGCCTCGATGGAGTGCGGCGGCACGCGCAGGTATTCGAGGGAAGTGTCGTTGCTATTGGCGGCGGTGGGCGAGTTCATGAAGGCGTGCGCTCAAAGTGGCGGGAATCAGGGCTGGGTCAGGCCCCGCAACACGTCGGCAACCCGGAAAAAACCCTGGATATCGCGCGACGACAGCCGGCCCAGCAGCGGGCGCAGCACGCGCGCCAGTCCCCCCAGCACACGCCCCAGGCGCGTCAGGCGGGCGCGCACGCGCGCATCCGGATTGACGTCGAAATAACCTTGCACCATATCGCGCGCCAGCCTGGGCATGATCTCCACGGGCAGCTTGCGCAAGGACACCAGCGATGCGACCAGCTGGAACAGATCGTAGGCCTGGGCCAAGGGCGGCGACAAGGCCTCGCCGATATTTTCTTCGAAATCGATGCGCCAGAGCTCGTTGTCCCGTATCGTCAGGTTACGGATCTGGGCCCCGCCATGGCAATGGCCGCGTCGATGGAACTCAGCCAGGTCGCGCCCGGCCAGGCGCGCCCAATGGCTGCGCGTTTCATCGCTACCGTGCCGAATCACGGACGACAGGTCCTCGCCCACGTGCTCCAGCACCAGCAGGCCGGGCGCCTCGTACCAGATGGCGGGCACCCTGCAGCCGTCGGCCAGCAGCACGCGCAGCCGCTGCGCCTCGAAATCCAGGCCATTACGCAAAAGGATGCCGGGGCGCGGGAACTCGCCCAGGAACAGCTTGCAGCCTACGCCCAGGAAAAGCGCGCGCAGGTAGCGCAACGCATAGCTGATGCCGCCGCCCACGCTGGCCCGCCGGCGCTTGACCACGAAATGGACGCCGTCCAGCTCGGTCTCCAGCACCTGCGGAAGCGGCCGCGGCGCGGTCGTTTCCAGCCACGCCTGCAGATCGGGCGGTGGCGACTGGTGTGCGGGTGTAGAGATCAATGCGGGACCTTGGACAAGGGGGCCGGATGGGGTCGGAGGGGGGGCGGATGAGGGCCGGATTGGGGCCCGACAAAAGACCAGAGCCGGCACCCGGCCGGCTCTGGTAACGCAATTTTTCGATCGTGCGCCGGCTGGGCCGGCGGCACATCGGGAAGCGGCCGCCTGGGGCAGCCGCTTCCATGCGCCTTGCTTAGGCCATTTCGCCTTCGACCACCACGCTGATGTCGCTGACGACGTCGGCGTGCAGCGCAACTTGCACCGGGTACTCGCCGACCGCCTTCAGGGCGCCGTTGGGCAGGCGCACGAAGCCCTTTTCAACGGAATCGAAACCCGCCTTGCGCAGGGCTTCGGCGATGTCGGCGTTGGTGACCGAACCGAACAGGCGGCCGTCCACGCCAGCCTTCTGCGACAGCTTCAGCTGGTAGCCGTTCAGGCGCTCGCCCACGGCCTGGGAGGCAGCCAGGCGCTCGGCCTGGACCTTTTCCAGTTCGGCGCGGCGCGCTTCGAAGGCTTCCAGCGCGGCCTTGGTGGCGCGGGTAGCCTTCTTCTGCGGGATCAGGAAATTGCGGGCGTAGCCATCACGCACGCGGACCACTTCACCCAGGTTGCCCAGGTTGACGACTTTTTCGAGCAGGATAACTTGCATGTCTGGCCCCGGATCAGTTGTGGTTGTCGGTGTACGGCAACAGAGCCAGGAAGCGGGCGCGCTTGATGGCCGTGTCGAGCTGGCGCTGGTAGTGCGCCTTGGTGCCGGTCAGGCGAGCGGGAATGATCTTGCCGTTTTCCTGAATGAAATCACGCAGCGTGTCCAGATCCTTGTAATCGATCTCTTCGATGCCAGCGGCGGTGAAGCGGCAGAACTTGCGACGCTTGAACAGCGGGTTCTGCTGCGGGAATTTGCGTTTTTCCTTGCGCTTGCCAAAGAAAGCCATGATGTGCCTCTTAATTTGCAGGGGTCCGTGGACCCGAATTCTTTACGTGTGACCTGGATCAACCCCAGGCCGCCTGTTTATCCAAAACTAAACGGTGACCGGATCGCTGCCCGCAAGACGCGTCGCCTGCTGCATGTGCAGCTTCAGCTTGACCGCATCCTTGCGTACCGGCGCCAGGAAACCCTGGACCTGCAGCTGCGCCCCCAGGCCGACATCCGCCAACAACAGCGCCAGGTCTCCCAGCGCCACCGCCGCGATCGTCAATTCGACGCGACGGGGATGTCCGGCCTCGATCACTTCGGACTGGTGACCCAGCAACATCTCCAGCGCGGGCAAACCCGCCGGGGTGTAGCGCAAGGCTTCTCTTTCGAGGACCTGCGCGCTGAGTACGACCTGGTTCATGAAGCGTCCCGATGAAGGGCCCGGTGCGCATGCGGACTGGGCGCGCGCGCCACGGTCCGCCTGGCCGTTTATTCGGATTGAGCCGCAGCCGCTTCCGCCGAGGCCTTGCGGGCCTCTTCACGCTCGACCGACTTCATCATGATCGAGGCGCCCGACTGGGCCTTCTTGGTCTTGATGACCAGGTGGCGCAGCACGGCGTCGTTGTAGCGGAAGGAATGTTCGAGCTCGTCCAGGGTGGCCTGGCCGCATTCGATGTTCAGGCACACGTAGTGGGCCTTGACCAGCTTCTGGATGGGGTAGGCCAGTTGACGGCGACCCCAGTCTTCCAGGCGATGCACCGTGCCGCCTTGGCCGGTGACCAGCGCCTGATACCGCTCGACCATGGCGGGCACCTGCTCGCTCTGGTCGGGGTGGACGATGAACACTACTTCGTAGTGACGCATGGGTAAAACTCCTAGTGGATATCTGGCGCGATACGTCCACCACGCCGCGAGGACGGGCAGGGCTCGAACCAGGGTCAGCCCGCCCCCAACGATCAGGAGTCGAGCAGGAAAGCCTTATATTATCGCCGGAACCGACAGATAGTGCAAATCACCTGTCAAATCGGGCGGGCGAGACCAGCCCATCGCCCGCCAGGCGTTGCGATGGCGAGACAACACCCCGGATTCCGGGGCAGCCCGACGCAGGCCAGGCCCTAGCCTTCCACCACCGCGTACGCGGAATGGTTGTGGATGGATTCGAAGTTCTCGGCCTCGACGCGGTAGCGCTTGATTCCCTGGCGCGCCGCCATGCGCGCGGCGACGTCGCGCACCAGGTCCTCGACGAACTTGGGATTGTCGTAGGCGCGCTCGGTCACGTACTTTTCGTCCGGACGCTTGAGCAGGCCCCACAGTTCGCACGAGCCTTCTTCCTCGACCGCGCGGATGACGTCTTCCATGCCCACGTCGTCGCCCAGGATGGCCGTGACGGTGACATGGGACCGCTGGTTGTGCGCGCCGTACTCGGAAATCGCCTTGGAACACGGGCACAGGCTGGTGACGGGCACCTGCACCACCAGTTCGAATTCCACGTCGTCGCCGCTGGCGCGGGCGATCCACTGGACCTCGTAATCCATCAGGCTCTGCACGCCGGAAACCGGCGCCGACTTGTTGATGAAATACGGGAACGCGGCGGTGATATCGCCTGTTTCCGCGTGCAGCAGCGGCAGCATTTCACGCGCCATGGCGCGGAACAGGGTCGGCGTCATGGGGGTGCTGCGATACTTTTCGAGCAGCGCCACGAAACGCGACATATGGGTGCCCTTTTCTTCCGCCGGCAAGGCCACCGTCAGCGTCCAGTTGGCCACCGTGGCCATGGCGCTGCCGTCGCCGGCCTGCACCAGCATGGGATGGCGCACGCCGCGGATGCCCACGCGCTGGATGGGAATATGACGGGTATCGGCCGAACTCTGCACGTCCGGCATCACGATGGCGGGGTCGATCGGGGAATTCATATTGGTTTACCTGCCGCGAGCGGCCGCGCGGCGACCGCCCCAAATAGCTGAAGGACTTGCATTATTGCGTAAAAACCATGCAAAACCCGTGAAAACCCTATTAGCGATAGGTAAGCGATAGCACGAGGAGCCGGACGACGTGGCCGCGCGGCCACAAATCCCGGCTCACCGCCCCTACCTCACCGCCCTTACCTGGATCCTGCTCAGCCGGCCACGGCCCGGCCACGCGGCGCCTCGGCCGCCAGCAGGGCGGCAAACCGCTCCCGCACCGAGGCCTCGATGCCGGCGGCGCTCAAGCCCACGCCGGCCATCAGGGCCTGCTGGTCGCCATGGTCGATGAAACGGTCCGGCAAGCCCAGTTGCAGCAGCGGAGACTGCACGCCCGCTTCGTTCAGGGCTTCCGCCACCGCGCTGCCGGCGCCGCCCATGATGGCGGCGTCCTCGACGGTCACCAGGGCCTCGTGGCGGGCGGCCAGCGCCAGCACCAGGTCACGGTCCAGGGGCTTGACGAAGCGCATGTCGGCCACCGTCGCGTCCAGCGCCTCGGCGGCGCGCAACACGGCCGGCAGCAGCGTGCCAAAGACGAGGAAGGCGATGCGGCCGCCGCCCTCGCGCCGGACGACGCCCTTGCCCAGCGGCACATCGCTAAGGTCGGTTCCGACCACGGCGCCGCTGCCTCCGCCACGCGGGTAGCGCACGGAAGCCGGGCCCGGATAGCGATAGCAGGTGGTCAGCAGCAAGCGCGCCTCGGCTTCGTCCGAAGGCGTGGCCACGACCATGTTGGGGATGCAACGCAGGAAGGCGGTGTCGTAATTGCCGGCATGGGTGGCGCCGTCGGCGCCGACCAGGCCGGCCCGGTCCAGCGCGAACGTGACGTCCAGGTTCTGCAAGGCCACGTCATGGACCAGCTGGTCATAGCCGCGCTGCAGGAAGGTCGAATAGATGGCGACCACCGGCTTTTGCCGTTCACAGGCCATGCCGGCGGCGAATGTCACCGCATGCTGCTCGGCGATGCCGACATCGAAATAACGGGATGGGAATCGCCGCTCGAATTCCACCAGGCCGCTGCCTTCGCGCATGGCCGGCGTAATGCCCACCAGGCGCTCGTCGGCCGCCGCCATGTCGCACAACCACTGCCCGAAGACCTGGGTGAACGTGACCTTGGCGGGCGACTTGGCGGGCACGATGCCGACGGCGGGGTCGAACTTTCCCGGGCCGTGGTAAAGCACCGGATCGGCCTCCGCCAGCTTGTAGCCCTGCCCCTTGCGCGTGACCACGTGCAGGAATTGCAGGCCCTTGAGTTCGCGCAGGTTCTGCAGCGTGGGCACCAGCGCGTCGAGGTCATGGCCGTCGATGGGGCCGACGTAGTTGAAGCCGAACTCCTCGAACAGCGTGGCCGGCGTGACCATGCCCTTGGCATGCTCCTCGATGCGGCGGGCCAGTTCCAGCACCGGCGGCACGTGCTGCAGCACCGCACGGCCGACGTTCTTGGCGGCGGCATAGAAACGGCCCGACATGAGGCGTGCCAGATAGCGGTTCAGCGCCCCCACCGGCGGCGAGATCGACATGTCGTTGTCGTTCAGGATCACCAGCAGGTTGATGTTGGGCGTGACGCCGGCATTGTTCATGGCCTCGAAGGCCATGCCCGCCGACATGGCGCCGTCGCCGATCACGGCGATGTGCTGGCGCGCGATGCCGGCATTGCGGGACGCCACGGCCATGCCCAGCGCCGCCGAAATCGAGGTCGACGAATGCGCGGTGCCGAAGGCGTCGTATTCGGACTCGGAGCGGCGGGGAAAGCCGGAGATCCCGCCTTCCTGGCGCAGCGTGGCCATCTCCGCGCGCCGACCGGTGAGGATCTTGTGCGGATAGGATTGATGGCCGACGTCCCACACGATGCGGTCGTGCGGGGTATCGAAAACGTGATGCAGGGCCAGCGTCAGCTCGACCGTGCCCAGGTTGGAGGACAAATGGCCGCCGGTCCTGGAGACGGACTCCAGCACGAAGGCGCGCAATTCGTCGGCCAGTTTTTTCAGCTCGCGACGGTCCAGGCGCTTGAGGTCGGCCGGACTGGCGATGGTGTCCAGGAGTTCTGTGGTCATGCTGTAAAGGATAGTCCCGCGTGCGATCGGATGCACATCGTCCAGTCCGGCGACGCCGGGCCGGACGAACGTCAACGGTCTCTCAAAACGATGAAATCGGCCAATTCCGCCAGGCGCTGGCGGCCCTCGCCCAGCGGCGCCAGCGCTTGCAGGGCGGTATCACGCAAGGACGAAGCGAAACGGCGCGCCTCGTCCAGTCCCAGCAAGGAAACATACGTCGGTTTGTTCTCGGCCGCGTCCTTGCCCGCGGTCTTGCCCAGCCTTGCCGTGTCGGCGGTGACATCCAGGATGTCGTCCACCACCTGGAAGGCCAGGCCGATGGCCTGGGCGTAGTCGTCCAGCGCGCGGCGGGCCACCGAGCTCGCGCCCGCCACGATGCCGCCCAGCGCCACGCTGACGGACAGCATGGCGCCGGTCTTCATGCCGTGCATCTGCTGCAGTTCGTCGCGCGTGAGGGTGCGTCCCACGCTGGCCAGGTCGATGGCCTGGCCGCCCGCCATGCCGCGGCTGCCGGCGGCGCGCGCCAGCGCCTGGGTCGCCTGCACCACCAGGGCCGGGGCGATGGGCATGTCCGCCAGGAACTGGAACGCCAGAGGCTGCAAGGCGTCGCCGGCCAGCATGGCGGTGGCTTCGTCGTAGCGCACGTGCACGGTCGGCTGGCCCCGCCGCAAGGTGTCGTCATCCATGCAGGGCAGGTCGTCGTGCACCAGGGAATAGGCGTGGATCAGCTCGACGGCGGCGGCGGCGCGATCGAGCGACGCTTCCATCGCCATGGCATGGCCGCTGAACGGGCAGGCTTGGCCGGCGGCGTAGACCAGTGCGGCGCGCACGCGCTTGCCGCCGCCCAGGACGGCATAGCGCATGGCTTCGTGCAGGCGCGACGGCACGGCGTCGACCGGCGGCAGGAGCTCGTCGAGGGTCTGCTCGATGTGTTGCGCGCGGGCCGTCAGCCAGTCCGCGAAGGCGAGGTGGTTCTGCTTCATCCGTTCGTGTCGTCGTCCAACGCCCCGGGTTCGAGCGGGCGCAGCAAGTCGCCTTCCAGTACCCGCACCTGCTGCTCGGCCTGGGCCAGGCGTTCCTGGCAGATCCGCGTCAGCGCGACGCCGCGCTTGTAGGCGGCCAGGGAGGCTTCCAGCGGCAGGGAACCGTCTTCCATCGAAGCGACCAGGTCCTCCAATTGCGCCAGCGCGCCTTCGAAATCCTGCGGCAGCGCAGCGGCATCGGCCGGGTCGGCCTCGGGAGGAACGGGGGGGATTTGCCTGGACGCCAAGCGGATCTCCGGAATGCGTGAGAAGAATCCGACGATTGTAGCAAGGGGAAAGGCCCCCCCCTACCCGCTTACGCGGGCCCCCCAGGGGGCGAAACCGGCGGACCGGGGTACCCGGATCCGCGGTTTCCCCGATGGGGGTGGGGTTCTTAACACGGGTGCGGTGGGGGGGGGGGGTGGGAGTTGAGCGAATTACTGGGGTGGGCGGGACAGGGACTGGGCGGTGCGGCGGAGGATGGGGGCGACCTCGTCGCGGAGGACGGATTCGGGGAGCAAGGTGGCGGGACCGCCGCAGCTGATGACGAAGATGCCCTCGCCCGTGGCGGACTCGAAAGGCGCGGCGGCGGCGTTGATGCCGGACTGCCATTCGCCTATCGCGAAACAGCAACCCGTGGCCGCCAGGTCGGCGACGCAACGGTCGACGACGTCGGGCAAAGGCGCCAGCGGCCCCAGGCGCAACAACAGGTCCCGCCGCGCGGCGGGCGCCAGCAAGGCCAGGTAGGCGCGCCCCATGGCACTGTCCATGCTCACGCGACAACCGACCGGCAGGCGCAGGTACAAGGCCGAAGAGCCATGGATGGCCTCGACATAGGCCATGGCGTCGCCATCACAAGTGCCCAACGCCAGCGCCGCGCCCGTCTGCTGCGCCAGGGATTGCATGGCCGGCTTGGCCAGCTGGCGCACCTCCAGCCCCGACAACAGGCCCAGGCCCAGCGCCAGGACGCCATGCCCCGGCGCATAACGGCCGCTGTCGCGGTCATACCGCAGATAACCCAGCTCCATCAGGGTGTAGGTAATGCGGCTGAGCGTGGCCTTGGGCAGCCCGGTCAGCCGCGCCAATTCCAGGTTGCCCAAGGCTCCACTGCCCGACTGGAAGCAACGCAGGACCTGCAGCCCGCGCGCCAGGGCGGTAATGAAATCGGCCGACCGCTCCGCCCCCTTCCCTCCCTCCGCCGCCACCGAGCGCCGTCGTCGCCCCGCCCGATCCCGCCCCACAGCGGCCACGGGCGCGTCGCCGGCGCGCTCGGTCTCGGCGGCAGGCGTCACCTCGGGTTTTCCTTGAGCGCGAAAGGATTGCATTCGACGAGATCCCTTTTTATATTGAATTCCGTAATACAAAATTTAATTCCGATATACGGAATTTAATAAGTCGCGGTGTTTTTTTCAACCGCTCATCTTCCTGGGGATTTATTCATGCGACATTGGCTCAAGTTTTTTGCCTTGGGACGGCCCGGCGGCAAAGAGTGCCCCCTTGGGGGCAGCAAGCGGCGCAAGCCGGGCGGCCTGGGGGTATTTTTCGCCGCCCTGGCGCTGGCGGGCGCCTGCGGCGCCGCCAGCGCCCAATACCCGGACCGGCCCATCCGGGTGGTCTCGCCCTTCCCGGCAGGCGGCGCCACCGACGTGCTGACCCGCCTGCTGGCCGAACGCATGGGCAAGGACCTGAAGGCCTCGATCATCGTGGAAAACCGCGCCGGCGCGGGCACCGCCATCGGCGCGTCCTATGTCCAGCGCGAAGCCCCGGACGGGTACACCGTCCTCATGGCCACCAATTCAACCCTGGTGACCAACCGGTACCTGTACAAGGAGTTGCCTTACGACCCGGACGGCTATGCGCCCATCGGCATGGTGGGCATCGGCCCCCTGGTCCTCCTGGCCGGCCCCAAGGAGCCCTTTCACAACACCGCTGAACTGGTCGCCTACGCGAAGAAGAACCCCGGCAAGCTGACCTTCGCGACTTTCGGCCCGGGCACCTCCTCGCACCTGGCCGCCGAACTCTTCAAGTCCCAGACCGGCATCGACATCCTGCATGTCCCCTTCAAGGGCGCCAACCAGGCCCTGCCCGCCCTGATCGGCGGCGACGTCGACCTGTTCTTCGACATGGTCGCCACGGGCATGCCCCAAGCCAACGCGGGCAAGGTGCAGGTTTTCGGCATCACCAGCAAGCAGCGGCTGGACAGCGAACCCAAGCTGGCCACCATCGCCGAGCAGGGATATCCCAAGTTCGACATGGCCGCCTGGTTCAGCTTCGTCGCGCCCAAGGGCACGCCGCCGGAAGTGCTCGACAAGCTCCAGGGCGCGCTGGCCACCGCGCTCAAGGACGAGACCGTACGCAAGAAAATGCTGGAGATGGGCATCCAGCCCAGCGACGGCACGCCGCAGGCGCTGACCGCCCAGATCAAGGCGGAATTGCCGGTGGTCCAGGCACTGGTGAAGCAGGCGAACGTGGTACTGCAGTGACGGTGCCGCGGTAGCCGCGCGGCACTGGGGAACAACGAAGCAGCCACCGAACAAGACCGCGGGAGGGCGGGTTTGGCCCGCGCCTCCCCCTGGGGTACAATCGACGTTTTGATCGGCCAGCCCGATTTTTCTTCGCGCCAGAACGGATCCGTGCCGTCCTGGCTTTTTTATCCGAGCGGAGGGAATCATGACCGACGTCGGTCGGATGGCGCAATTTGTGCCGGCTCGCACGCAGCTACCCGTCAGCGCCTATTTTGACGAAGCACGTTTTCAGCGCGAGCAAGAAATCATTTTCAAACAGTCGTCCCTGTACGTCGGCAACCAGAAGATGGTTCCCGAGGTAGGAGACTGGCGCACGCTCGTCCAGGAAAACGGCGGACGCGTATTGGTGCGCAACCAGGAAGGCATAGAACTCATCTCGAATGTCTGCCGCCACCGCCAGGCCTTGATGCTGGGCGGCGCCACCGGCAACGTATCCGGCAACGTCAACACCGCCGGCAACCTGCGCGCCACCGGCGGCAATATCGTCTGCCCGCTGCACCGTTGGACCTACGACAAGCAGGGCCAGTTGCTGGGCGCGCCCCAGTTCGCCGCCACGCCCTGCATGGACCTTCCGCGGTTCCGCCTGCGCGATTGCCACGGGCTGCTGTTCGAAGGCCCGCGCGATCCGTCCAAGGACCTGGCCACGCTGTTCAACCGGCCCGAGTTCGATTTCGGCGACTATGTGCTGGACCATGTCGAAGTCCACCAGTGCAACTACAACTGGAAGACTTTCATCGAGGTCTACCTGGAGGACTACCACGTCGCGCCCTTCCACCCGGGCCTGGGCCATTTCGTCACCTGCGACGACCTGGAATGGGAATTCGGGAACTGGCACAGCGTGCAGCGCGTGGGCGTGCATAATGCCCTGGCGCAACCCGGTTCGGACGTCTACCGCAAGTGGCACGACAACCTGATGCAATACCGGGCGGGCGACGCGCCGGAATTCGGGGCGATCTGGGCGACGTATTTCCCCACCCACATGATCGAGCTGTATCCCCACGTGCTGGTGCTGTCGACCCTGCACCCGCGCGGTCCGCAGGATACGGTCAACGTGGTGGAGTTCTACTACCCCGAGGAAATCGCCGCCTTCGAGCGCGAGTTCGTCGAGGCGCAACGCGCGGCCTACATGGAAACGGCCATCGAGGACGACGAGATCGCCGAACGCATGGACGCCGGCCGCAAGGCGTTGATGCTGCGCGGCGTCACCGAAGCGGGTCCGTACCAATCACCCATGGAAGATGGCATGCAACATTTCCATGAGTGGTACAGAACCATAATGGCGGAAACGGAACCCCATCCGTAATGCCCTGCCGTGCGCGCGGGCCACTCTCGCCAGGGAGAACCGCGCGCACAGCCCGTCCACGCAGGAGGGGCGGCGCCGCACAGGCCGCTAACAGGCGCTAAACAGGCCCTACAGGCCACTACTCAGGCCACTACTCAGGTCTCTACGCAGACCACTACACAGACCGTTACTCAACGCCTGCGATTCTCCGCTCCGCCGTCATGAAAAAATCAAGTCGCGCTGGTCAACTGAAAAGGACCACCACAGCGCGCGCCATGCTGCGCGACCGTAAGGAGCAAGGCCATGGGACTGACTCTGGACCAGATAGCAAACCTCTTCCACCTCACCGGTAACCTGCCCTACGGCGATACCGCGGTGACGCAAGCCGAGCACGCCCGCCAGACCGCCGCGCTGGCGCTGGCCGAAAATGCCGCCCCCTCGCTGGTGACCGCCGCCCTGCTACATGACCTCGGCCACCTCATCATCCAGCACCCCGATGCCGTGCGCATCGAGGGCGCCGACTACAAGCACCAATATTTCGTCCTGCCCTTCCTGCGCGACCTGTTCGGGCCCGACGTGCTGGAACCCATCCGCCTGCATGTCGAGGCGCACCGCTACCTGTGCTTCGTCGAGCCCGACTACCTGGGACCGAGCAACAGCGCGGCGCGCCGGGCGCTCGATCTCGCGGGCGGCATCTTCGACGCGACCCAGGCCAGCGAATTTTCCGCCATTCCCTGGGCGCCGGAGGCCATCCGCCTGCGCCGCTGGGACGACCAAGCCAGCCGCATAGGGGTCGAGCCGCCGCCCCCCCTGTCCTATTTCATGGAAATCGCCGCCCAGGTGTCGCAACAGCACCAGGCCATGCGGCCGCCCCGCCTGGGCGCGTCGCCGCGGGCGACGCCGCGCCATCCGGCGGCATGGCCGGGCGCCCTGATCCGCCCCCCGGCGGTCAGCCCTTGGCCTGGGGCCGCGAAGGATCGCTGATCCACTCGCTCCACGAGCCGGGATACAGGCGCGATCCGGCCAGGCCCGCCACTTCCATCGCCAGCAGGTTGTGCGTCGCGGTTATCCCCGACCCGCACTGGTGCACGATGGTGTCGGGTGCGCGCTTGCCCAGCACGGCCTCGAATTCCTTGCGCAGTTCCTGCGGCGACTTGAAGCGGCCATCGGCGGCGAGGTTTTCCGTATTGGGCCGGTTCAAGGCCCCCGGAATATGCCCGGCCACCGGGTCGATAGGCTCCATTTCGCCCCGGTAGCGGGCTGCCGCGCGGGCATCCAGCACCGTGTAGGCCGGCTGCGCGATATTGGCGAGGACGCTGTCGGCGTCCACCGGCTCGGTCAGGGGAGGACGCGGGACCAGGCCGCCGCCCGCGCCGGCGGGCGCCGCCTGCGGGCCGGCGCCGCTCTCCACCGCCAGGCCAGCGGCCGACCAGGCCTGCCAGCCGCCATCGAGCACCGCCACGCGATCGTGGCCCAGCCAGCGCAGCATCCACCACAGGTGCGCGGCGAACTGGCCGCCGCTGGCATCGTAGGCGACCACCAAGGTGGCGGGCGTGACGCCATGGCTGGACAGCAGCGCGGCCAGCGCGGCGCGGTCCGGCAAGGGGTGGCGGCCGTTCCTGCCCGTGCGCGGCGCGGCGAGTTCGGTCTCGTTGTCCAGGTAGCGGGCGCCCGCGATATGCGACTGCTCGTATTGGCGACGGCCGGCGGCGTGGTCCATCAGGTCATGGC
The DNA here is from genome assembly GCF_004121055.1 of Achromobacter aloeverae. Lineage (GTDB taxonomy): Bacteria > Pseudomonadota > Gammaproteobacteria > Burkholderiales > Burkholderiaceae_B > Bordetella_C > Bordetella_C aloeverae. Next base: position 327,009 of record NZ_PYAL01000009.1, on the reverse strand, counting down.
GCAGGTCGAACACGCGCAGGTCGGCATCGCCCAGGCGCGCGGCCAGTTCGGATACGGAAATCAAGGTCATCGTCATACGGCATTCTCCCGGGCAGTCTTGGTAAGGGGGCGCTTTTCGCGCATGGTCCGCCAGACCGACAGCAAGCCGGCCGCGATAATCAGGCCCATGCCGGACCAGGCGATGGCATCGAGATGATCGTGCCAGAACACCATGCCCAGGCAGGCGGCGAAGATGATGGTCGTGTACTGCAAGGCGGCCGTCAACAGGGCCGAGCCCAGGCCGAAGGCGCGCGTCATCGCAAGCTGGCCGCACAGGCCCGACAGGCCGATGCCGAACAGCGCGGCGTATCCGGCCAGGTCGGCCTGGCCCCAGCCGTGGATGAACAGGCCGACGATGCTGCTGAGGCTGACCGCCAGCGAAAAGAACAGCACGGTGCGCCATTCCGGCTCGCCGATGCGCCCCAGTTCGCGTATCTGCATCATCGAGATGGCCGCGGCGCCGCCGGCGCCCAGGCCCAGCAGCGCCGGCAGCCACTGATCGTCGCCGATGCTGGGCCGCAGCACGGCGATGACGCCCAGGAAGCCCAGCGCCACGGACGTGATGCGCACGGGATCGCGCTGCACGCCGCCCCACCCCAGCATGTAGCCGGCGATGAAGAGCGGCGAGGTGTAGTTCAGGCTGGTGGCCGTGGCCAAGGGCAGATGGGATAGCGCATAGAAGCCCAGCCACATCGACGAGACGCCGGCCAGGTTGCGCCACAGGTGCGGCCGCCAGCGGGTCGGCACGATGGAGTGACGGCCGGCCCGTGCCCACGCCAGGATCAGGATCACCGAGGGCATGCCCCGGAACAGCACGACTTGCGCCAGGGAGGCCTCGTGCTCGGCGGCCAGTTTCACGCAAGAACCCATGATGGCGAACATGAGCGCCGCCAACAACATCCAAAGAGCCTGCATGAGACCTGCGAAATTCCGTAAGGGTGGGGGTGGAACCGATAATATACTCGCTGTCACGACGGGGGAGCCCGCCGGAACCGGCGGTGCGGGCCGCCGGGAACCCTGGCCGGCTTGTCACGTCCAAGCTACATCCGCTCGCAGAGGATCCATAACAATCATGAAACGCATCATTCTTTTTGTGCTGACCAACCTGGCCGTCATGCTGGTGCTGTCGGCCACGCTCCGTATTTTCGGCGTCGACCGCTTCCTGATGGCCAATGGCCTGAACATATCGCAGCTGCTGGTCTTCTCGGTCATCGTCGGTTTCACCGGTTCCATCATCTCGCTGTTCATGAGCAAGCCGATGGCCAAGTGGAGCACCGGCGCCCAGGTGATCGACCCCAGCGCGCCGCGCGACCAGCGCGAGGCCTGGCTGGTCGACACCGTGCACCAACTGGCCGACCGCGCCGGCATCGGCCGGCCCGAGGTGGCCATCTACGACGGCGCGCCGAACGCCTTCGCCACGGGCGCGTTCAAGAACGACTCCCTGGTCGCCGTCAGCACGGGGCTGCTGGAAAGCATGACGGAAGAAGAAGTGGCCGCCGTGCTGGGCCACGAGGTGGCGCACGTCGCCAATGGCGACATGGTGACGCTGACGCTGATCCAGGGCGTGGTCAACACCTTCGTGGTATTCCTGGCGCGCGTGGTCGGCTACTTCATCGACCGCACGGTCTTGCGCAACGAACGCGGCCTGGGCGCCGGCTACTACATTACCGTGATCGTCTGTGAAATCCTGTTCGGCATCGCCGCGTCCATCATCGTTGCCTGGTTCTCGCGCCAGCGGGAATATCGCGCCGATGCCGGCTCGGCCCAGCTGCTGGGCTCGCGCGATCCGATGATCCGCGCCCTGGCCCGCCTGGGCGGCCTGGAAGCGGGCGAGCTGCCCAAGTCCTTCGAGGCGTCGGGCATCAGCGGCCGCGGCGCGGTCAGCGCCCTGTTCGCGTCGCACCCGCCCATCCAGCAGCGCATCGCCGCGCTGCAACGCGGCGCCGCCTGAGCCGCGCGCGGCGCAGCCTGAGCCGAGCCCTGCCCCGCACGGCCGGATCCTGGCCGCTCGGCGGCGCCTCGGCCCGTCGCGTGCGGCGGCGGGGTTCGTAGCCGGGCACGAGCGCCCTGACGACATGACGCTCACGACATGACCATGACTGTCCCGTGAATTCCGGGCAGCTATACTCGGGGCCGCCCTTCGGGCACGCCCGCCATGGGCGGCCATGAAACCCGCGCCGCGTCCGTCCGACATGGAACGGGCGGCCCGTCGTCCGACTGCCATGCTTACCTTGCCCCGCGTTTCTCCGCCACGCCTGCTCCAGGCACTCGCCATCCTCGGCCTGGCCGCCGGGCTGGGCGTCTGGGGCGCCATCCTGCTCGCGCCTCGTCCGGATGCGCCGCCACCCGCGCTGCACGCCGCGGCCGCGCGCGCCGTGGACACCGCCCCTGCCGCCTTGCTGTTCGGCAAGGACGGCACGTTGAAGACGCAGGTCACCGTAACCGGCATGATCGCCGACGGAACCGACGGCGCCGTCATCCTCAGCGTGGACGGCGGCCCGGCCCAGGCCTGGCGCGCAGGCCAGGAAATCTCCCCAGGACTGCGCGTGGCGCGGATAGGCAACAACGCGGTCGTGCTGGACCAGAACGGCGCCACGACCACGATCGCCGCGCCGCCCTTGCCGGCCGCGCCCGCCGGCATCATCGACGCGCCGCGCTGACGCGTCCGGTAGCCTGAGGCGTCCGCCCGGTCTGACGCGTCCGCCTGGTCTGACGCGTCCCGGAGTACCTGTTCGCCCGCGAACCAGCGTCCCAGGCGCATCCGGCGTCCGCCGCGTCCTCTCCCGCCGGCGCGCCCCACTCAATATTGCTGTCATATTGCACCGTCACACTTGCCCGTTTCCCGGAAGAACGGAGTGAGTTGTGCATCGTCGACGCAGTGCCGCCAGGGCACGCCAGCAAGGTTTCACCCTGATTGAAATCATGGTGGTGGTAGTGATCATGGGCATCCTCGCCGCCTTGATCGTGCCGCGCGTGCTCGACCGCCCCGACCAGGCCCGCCAGGTCGCGGCGCGCCAGGACATCGGCGGCCTGATGCAGGCGCTCAAGCTATACCGCCTGGACAATGGCCGCTATCCGACCACGCAGCAAGGCCTGCAGGCGCTGGTTGCGCGGCCCGACAGCACGCCCAACTGGCGTCCCTATCTGGAGCGCCTGCCCAACGACCCCTGGGGCCATCCCTACCAGTACCTCAGCCCCGGAGTGAAAGGGGAAGTCGACGTGTTCTCCTTCGGCGCCGACGGCAAGACCGGCGGCGAACAGAACGATGCGGACATCGGCTCCTGGGATCTCTGAACGCCCTGCCCGGCTTATGCGCCCGCGCCGACGCCGTCGCTCTTCGAGGCGCCGCGAAGGCGGCTTCACGTTGATCGAGCTCCTGGTGGTGCTGGTCATCATCGGCATCGCGGCCGGCATGGTCGGCATTTCCGCGGTGGCCGCGCCGGACCGGCGCCTGCATGAAGACGGCGAGCGCCTGCTGCAGGCCTTCGCCGTCGCGCAGAGCGAAGCGCGCAGCGATGGCCGCGTCATCACCTGGCGCGCCTCGGCTTCCGGTTATCGGTTCGAACGGCCCGGACGCCGGGCAGCGAGCACGGGCGATGCCGACGACGAAGCGCCGTTGCCGCCCGATGACTTCCATGACGATCCGGTGCTGCGTCCGCAACCCTGGTCGGCCGGCCCCGTGGCGGTCACGCCGGCGGGCCGGGCGGGCTGGATCGTGTTCGACACGGAATGGATGGCCGACCCCATGCAACTGACCCTCAGCGCCGGCGGCCGCGACATCACCCTCACGCGCGACGCCGGCGGCGCCTATGCGGTGCGATGACATGCGCCACGCCCCGCGACGCCCACAAGGGGGATTCACCCTGATCGAGGTGCTGGTGGCCCTGGCGATCATCGCCGTGGCCCTGGCCGCGGCCCTGCGCGCCACCGGCGTGCTGGCGCAGAACAACCACGCGCTGCGCGACAAGACGCTGGCCCTGGTCGCCGCCGAGAACCGCATGGCCGAGTTGCGGTTGTCGCAGGTGCTGCCGGATCCCGGCAAGCAGGACACGCCCTGTCCACAAGGACGCCTGGACATGGTGTGCGAGAGCACCTACACCTACTCTTTGAATCGCGCCTTCCGACAGGTGTCGGTGCGCGTGTACCCGCGCGGGCAGCCGGGCATGACCCTGGCCGAACTGTCGGGCCTGCTGGCGAACGTACGATGAAGCAAGGCGCTGACCATGCCGGCATCGGCGTCCGGACCCGCACCGGGACTCTGGACCGGGCCCGGAACCGACCCTTGCAGCGGACCATGGGCCGGCCCTCGACGCCACCCCACACCCCTGCCGGCGGCGCGGGCGACCAGGCCGGCTTCACCCTGATCGAGGTGCTGGTGGCCATCACCTTGATGGCCCTGGTCAGCCTGCTTGCCTGGCGCGGCATCAGCCGGGTCGCCGACACCCGCGCGTGGCTGGAGCGGGACGCCGCGGACAACGCCGTCGTGGTGCGTACCCTGGGCCAGCTCGAACGCGACCTGACCCTGTCCGACGATGGCCACAACAGCGACGATGCGGCACGCCCCGGGCTGCCCGTGGGCGGCGTCGCCGTGGCACAGGAACCCGGCAAGCCGCTGCAACTGGAGATCGTGCGCGCGTCCCCGGCCGGCGACGGCGCCTGGCAGGCCGTGATCTGGCGCATCCGCAATGGCGCGTTGTGGCGCTATACCGGGGCGGCCGGCCTGCGCTACCCCCTGCCCCCGGCGCAGGCCGGCGCCGAGGTCATGGCCGGCGTGGCCGCGCTGGGCGTGCGTTTCTGGATACCCGGACAAGGCTGGGTCCTGCCGGGCACCGCCGGCGTCGGCAAGGCCAGCGGCGTGGAGATCGCGGTCGAGCGCAATCACGACGGCCAGCGCGAACGCTACACGCGCGTGGTGGTGCTGCGATGAATAGGACAGTCGCCTTGCGTCCGCGGCCGCCGGCGTCGCGCCGGCGGCCGGCCTATGGCCGGTCATCGTGCCATCGGGCATCGCACGGCCCGGCATCGCGCCCCGCAGACCTGGGTGCGCGGCAGCACACCCGCCAGCGCGGCATGGCGGTGGTCAGCGCCCTGATCGTGGTCGCCGTGGTAGCGGCGCTGACCTCCGGGCTGTTCATGCGTCAGACCGCCGCGCTGCGCCAGGTGGAAAACGAACAATCGCGCGCCCAGGCCCGCTGGCTACTGCTGGGCGGACTGGACTGGGCGCGCCTGGTGGTGCGCGAAAGCCTGCGCCGCGAAGCCACCGTCCACGCCGGCCAGCTATGGAGCGTGCCCGTGCGCGATACGCGGCTGGAACGTCCGGGCGATGGCCGCGTGGCGGTGTTCTCCGGCTACGTCGAAGACGAACAGGGCAAGTTCAACCTCTACAACGTGGCGCGCAACGGCCTGATGCTGCCCGACCAGGTGGGTATCCTGCAACGCCTGCTGGCGATGCTCGGCAACCAGGACAGCCTGGCGCGGACGCTGGCGCAGCGGGTGGCGCTGACGCAGCCGGCCAAGGCCGTGACCGACGCCAACGGCGCCATCATCGCGGCGTCGACGCCGGCGCGCGCGCCTATGCCGCGCGGCCTGGACGACCTGCTGGGCACACTGGACCTGGCGCCCGCGCTGCGACGCGACCTGGCCCGTACGTTGACCTACCTGCCCACCACCACCACCATCAACGTCAACACCGCCCCGCCGGAGGTGCTGGCCGCGCTGGCGCCGGACATGACGCTGGCGCAGGCGCGCGTGCTGATCGGCGAACGCGAGCGTGGCGCCTGGTTCAACGACGCCGCCGATTTCGCCAATCGCCTTGCCGGCCTGGGCGTGGCCACGACGCCGGCTGGCATCGGCGCCACCAGCGCGTGGTTCTCCGCCACCGGCACCGTGGTCTACGAACGGGCGCACCTCGTCATGCGGGCCTTGATCCAGAGCGCCGCCGACCAATCCACCGACATCGTCTGGAGACGGGAAATCCATTGAAGAACACCCTACGCATCGCCCTTCCCGGCCTGGCCGAGGCTAGCGCCACGGCCCCCCTCGCCTACGCCTGGTTCGATCGCCAGGGTCGCTGCGCGCGCAGCGGCGAGCTGGCCGCCGCCGCGCTGGCCACGGCCTTCCCGGGCGCCCGCGCCGAAGCCGTGCTGGCGCCGTCCGACGCCATCGTCACCACCGTCCAGGTGCCCGCCGTTCCCAAGCGCATGCTGACGGCCGCCGTGCATGGCGCCATGGAACCCTTGCTGTTGAGCGATATGGACGACCTGGCGGTCGGGCACGGCCCGCGCGCGGCCGACGGCACGGTGACCGTCGCCTGGGCCGCGCGCGATCCGCTGGCCCGCGCCTGGCGCCTGCTGGCACAGGCCGGCTTGCGCGTCGATGCCTTGTTGCCGGCGCAGCTGGTGCTGCCGGAGGACGATGCCACGCCCGACCAGGCGCTGGCCTTGCCCGCGGACGCGCGCTGGCGCCGCGACGCGCCACGCTGGTCGCTGGCCCTGCCGGCGCTGAGCCCGCGCCAGCGTTCGCCCTGGCGCGCGCCCTTGTGGTGGACGGCGGCCGCCGCCGCGGTATGGATCGTGGGATTGAATATCCATGCCGCGCGGCTGCGCGGCGAGGCCACGGCCTTGCGGACGCGCATGGAAGCCCAGGTGCGGGCGGCCTTTCCCGACATCCCCGTGGTGGTAGATCCGCTGCGCCAGGCCGAACAGGGCCGCAACGCGCTATTGACCGGCCAGGGCGCCAGCAGTCCCACCGACTTCGTGCCGCTGGCGCTGGCCACGGCCGGCGCCCTGCCCTTCGCCGCCGGCCACACGGCGGTGCTGCGCTATGCCGACGGCGCCGTCACCATCAAGCTGGACGGCGCGGATGGCAAGGATCCCGATCAATTGGCGCAAGCTCCCGCCATGGCCCAGGCCGCCACGGCCCTGGGCGTGCGCATCGAAAAGCAGGACGCGCCGTCGACATGGCGCATCACCCGGAGTCAACCATGAAGCGTCCCGATCTGGGCGCGCGCGCCGCCGCCTGGTCCGCGCGCGCACGGCAAGGCCTGCGTCCGCTGGCCGCCTGGCATGCGGCGCTGACGTCGCGCGAACGCCGCCTTGTCCATGCTGGCGGCGCGGCGCTGGCGCTCTATCTCGTTTTCACGGTCGCCATCGATCCGGCCTGGACCGCCATCGCGCGGGCACGCAACGAACTGCCCGCGCTGCGCGCCCAGGCCGCCACCGTGACCAGCCTCGCCAACGAAGCGCTGCGCCTGCGCCAACGCGGCGGACGCGCATCGAACACGCCCCTCGCGCCGGCGGACATCGACGCCAGCCTGCGCCGCGCCGGCCTGGCGCCCGACAGCTGGCGCACGACGCAGGAAGGCGGTGCCGCCGGCAAGCCGGCCAGCTGGCGCATCGATGTCAAGGAGGCATCGTCGTCGGCGCTCATGCGCTGGAGCGACACCGTGGCGGCGGACCTGCGCCTGCGCGTGGCCAGCGCCGAGCTGACACGCGCCAGCACCGAGTATGGCCGGCCTATCCCGGGCAAGGTCGATGGCATGCTGCGGCTCGCCGCCGCGACGGATCGTTGAATGCAACTGCTGCATGCCTGGCGCGCGCGGCGCGCGCCCTCCCACGTCCCCCACCTCCCCCACGTCCATGGATCGCGCCTGGGTCGCCATGGTTTCCCACTGGCCGCCCTGCTGGTGGCAGTGGTCGCCGCCCTGGCCGTGCTGCCGGCCCGGTGGCTGATGCGCCTGGGCGATGACCAGGCCATGGTTGCCATCGTCGATGCCTCGGGCACGATATGGAACGGCGCCGCGCTGCTGGCGCTGGGACCGCCGGGCGCGCGCCGCACGCTGCCCCAGCCGCTGAGCTGGCATTGGACCTGGCAAGGCGTCGTCCTGCGCCATCCCTGGCTGGGCGGCGACGTCCGCCTGTCGCCGGCGTGGCGCGGCCTCGCCACACCGTCCTTATCCCTGTCGGGCCAGACCCTAAGCCTGCCGGCGGACATGCTGGCGGCGCTGGGCGCGCCGTTGAACACCCTTGCGCCCGGCGGCAGCCTGGCGCTGAGCTGGCCGGACTATGAAGCCGGCGTCACGCGCGCACCCACGCTGTGGCAGCTTGAATGGCGCGATGCCTCATCCGCCCTGTCCAGCGTGCGCCCCCTGGGTTCCTATCGGTTGCAGGCGACGGCGGCCGACGGCAAGGGCGCCAAGGCCGGCGCCAGGGGTGGTGCGATTGGTGGTGCGACGGGTGGCGTGATCAACCTGACGCTCGGCACCCTCTCCGGTCCCCTGCGCGTACAGGCGACAGGCACCTGGGACGGCCGCAAGCTGGATTTGCACGGCACCGCCGAAGCGGCCGCGGGCAGCCCCGAAAACGTGCGCGAGGGACTCGACGCCTTGCTGTCCGCGCTGGGGCGCCGCAGTGGCGGCCAGAGCATTTTTGGAACGCGATAAGGCGACGTTGTGGGCCAGTGGCCGCACCCGTGGCTATCGTCAAAGGTGCAGCCAGCGGCCATCGATGCATCAATGGTCCCGCGTCACCCGCACGATCTCCTCCGGCGCCGTCACGCCGGCGGCGATCCAGCGTTCGCCGTCCTCGCGCATCGACCGCATGCCGGCCGCCACGGCCGCTTGCCGCAGGGCCTGCTCGTCGCGTCCCTCGTGCACCAAGCGGCGCACGTCCTCGTCCACCACGAACAGCTCATGGATGCCGGTGCGCCCGCTATATCCCGTGTGATTGCAGTGCGCGCAGCCGACAGGCCGATAGACCACCCTTCCGTCCTCTTCATGCGGCGCCCGGCAGTGCTGGCACAGCCGGCGCACCAACCGCTGCGCCAGCACTCCCAGCAGCGAGGACGCCAGCAGGAACGGCTCCACACCCATGTCAGTCAGGCGCGTCACCGCGGATACCGCATCGTTGGTGTGCAGCGTGGCCAGCACCAGGTGGCCCGTCAGCGACGCCTGCACCGCGATCTGCGCCGTCTCCAGGTCCCGTATCTCGCCGATCATGATCACGTCCGGATCCTGGCGCAGGATGGCGCGCAGGGCCAGGGCGAAACTCATGTCGATCTTGCTGTTGACCTGGGTCTGGCTGATCCCCGGCAGGTCGTATTCGATGGGGTCTTCCACGGTGAGGATATTGCTGGTGCTGGCGTCCAGGCGCCCCAGCGCCGCGTATAGCGTGGTCGTCTTCCCGCTGCCGGTGGGCCCCGTCACCAGCACGATACCGTGCGGCTGGCGGATCAGCCCATCGAGCCGCGCCAGCAGCGCCGCGCCCATTCCCAGCTTTTCCAGTTGCAGGCGTCCGGCCTCCTTGTCCAGCAAGCGCAACACCGCGCGTTCACCATGCCCCGTCGGCAAGGTCGAGACCCGCACGTCGATCGGCCGGCCGCCCACCCGCAGGGCGATGCGGCCGTCCTGCGGCAGGCGCTTTTCCGCGATATCCAGGTGCGCCATGATCTTGATGCGCGATATCAGCGCCGCGTGCAGCGCCTTGCGCGGCGACACCACGTCGCGCAGCGTCCCGTCGACGCGATAGCGCACCACCGAGTGCGTCTCGAAGGGCTCGATGTGGATGTCGCTGGCCCCGTCCCGCGCCGCCTGGGTGAACAATGCGTTGATCATGCGGATCACCGGCGCGTCGTCCTGCGCTTCCAGCAGGTCGGCGACCTCCGGAATGTCCTGCATCAACCGGTCGAGGTCGACCTCGTTCTCGGCCGCGCCCATCACCGTCGCGGCGTCGCCGGTGTCGCTATAGGCCGCCGTGAGCAGGGTCTCCAGCACATCGTCGTCCACGGTCTCCACCGCCAGCTCGCCATAGCGCCGGCGTATTTCCGCCAGCGCCCAGGATGGCGTGCGCGGGCTGACGGTCAGGCGCGGCAGGCCGGCGCGCGTGGCGAGCACGGCGCGCTGCGCGCGCGCCCAGGCATAAGGTAGCGAAGGCAAGGCGCTCACCGGGCGCCCCTCCTGTCGGCGCGACGCAAGGCACTCATGGCTGCGTCACCAGTTCAGGCTTGTAGCCCAGCTGCTTGAGCAGGGACAGCGCGGTATCGACGCTGCGCGCATCGCGCGGCACCTGCGACCGCACCACATAGCCCTGGCCGCCGGGACCGGGCTGGCTGTAGGCGTCCAGGCCGCTCATGCGCACGCGCCCCGCGATGCTGTCGGCCTGCTCCCGCGCGTCGGCCAGCGCGAACTGCAACGTGGTCTTGGTCGTATCCGTTTCCCCGTACAGCGCGGAGGGATCGGTGGCGATGGTCACGCCTATGGGCACGTTGGCCCGTATCACCTCGTCCGGGGGACGTGGCGTCTCCGGCAGCTGCCGCACCGAGTACGACTGCGTGACGGGCGGCGGCGCCTGCCTCATCGTCTCGGCCGCGGCGGCCGGCCGCAGGTCATAGGCCCCCGTCGGCACGCCGCGCACATTGGCCGGCGGCAGGATGGGCGCGGTCATGCCGGGCAGCGCCCAGTGCTCGCCGGGCTGCACGGCGCTCTGCGCACGGCGCATATAGTTGTAGCGGTCCAGGGTGACGCCCATGCTGTCCTGGCTATTGCGGATCACGTGCGGACGCAGGAAAACCATCAGGTTGGTCTTCTCGCGGCTGCGCGTGTCCGAACGGAACAGCGCGCCCAGCAAGGGGATCGAGCTCAGGCCGGGTACGCCCTGGTTGGTGGTCGACACGCTGTCCTGCAACAGGCCGCCCAGCACGATGATCTGGCCGTCGTCGATCAGCACGCTGGTATCGATGGCGCGCTTGTTGGTGACGATGCCGCTGGTCGACGTGGAACTGGCGGTGTCGATGGAGCTGACCTCCTGGTAGATGTCGAGCTTGACGGACCCGCCTTCGGATATCTGCGGCCGGATATTCAGCTTCAGGCCGACATCCTCGCGCTCTATGGTCTGGAAGGGATTGCTGCTGGAACCGCTGCCCGAGGTCACGTATTGCCCCGTCACGAAGGGCACGGTCTTGCCCACCATGATGCTGGCCGCCTCGTTGTCCAGCGTCATCAGGTTGGGCGTGGACAGGATGTTGGCGCCGCCATTGGTCTTCAACGCGGTCGCCAGCACGTTAAGGTTGAGGATCTGGCCGATCCCGGGAATCGTGGTGGTGCCGCGGATCAGGCCGATGTTCAGGCCCGACGGCAAGGCGTCGATGGTGGTCGCGGCGGACGTGTTGATGCTGGATCCGCCCAGGTTGGTGCCACCGATCACGGACGCGCCGTTGGTGCCCAGGCCATTGGTGGCGCCGAACCACTGGATGCCGATCTGCGCGGCCTGGTCCTCGGTGACCTCGACGATCATGCTTTCCACGAGCACCTGGGCCCGGCGCTGGTCCAGCATGTCGATGACTTCGCGCAGGCTGCGGTACTGCGGCTCCGTGGCCGAGATGATCAGGGTATTGGTCGCCGGGTCCGCCTGCACCGTCGCGCCGTTGCCCGAATAGGAAACCGGCTGCATGTTGTTGCTGCCGTCCACGCGCGCGATGGCCTGCTGCTGCCCCGAACCCAGGCCGGCATTGCCGCTCGACGACGTCCCCGTGGTGCCGTTGCCGCCCATGCCGGTCGGCGTATACATGTTGCCGCCGCCGGTGTTCTGCTGCCCGCCCTGCTGTCCCGCCGCGCGGTTGCCCTGCGCGCCCGCGGCCCCATTGCCGTTGGCGCCGGGCGCGGTGCTGGCCTGGCCGGACAGCAAGCCGCCCAGCACCGCCGCCAGCCGCACGGCCTGCGCGTTGCGCAGGTACACCACGTGCAGGTTGCCCGCATTGGCCTGCTGGGTATCCAGTTTCACCACCAGGTCGCGCGCCAGGGCCGTGCGCGCGGGACTGCCCGCGCGGATCACCACGTTGTTGGTGCGCGGGTCGGCGACCACGGCAATGCGCTGCGACGCATCGGCGCTGTTCTGCTGTGCATCCAGCAGCTGCGACGCCAGCGCCGCCACGTCCGACGCGATGGCGTAGCGCACGGGCACCACCGCGGTGTCTATCGACGTCGGCACGTCGATGCTGGCGATCACGCGCGCGATGCGCTCCATGTTGTCGGCGTAGTCGGTGACGACCACCGTGTTGTTGCCGGGATAGGCGTTCACCGGATTGTTCGGCGGCACCATGGGGCGCAGCACCGGCACCAGGTTGGCGGCGTTCTCGTACTTCAGCGGAAACACCCGCGTGACCACTTCCCCGCCCGAGGCGCGCGGCGACCCCACACCACCGGCAGCACCGGCAGCACCAGGCGCGGCGCCGCGGCCGCGGCGATCGAACTCCTCCACCGACATGGCGCTGCCTTGCAGCTTGGCGTCGGCCTCGGGCACCACGCGCGTCACGCCGCCCACTTCGACGATGGCATAGCCCTGCAGGCGCAGCGAGCCCGCCAGCATGTTCATCGCCGTCTGGCGATCGACCGGCTGGTCCGACACCAGCGTCATCTTGCCCTTGACCCGGGGATCATAAAGATAATTGCGCTTGGTGAAGAGCGACATCGCGCGCAGCACCGCGGCGATGTCGACGTCCACGAAATTCAGCGACACCTTGTCGTCCGCGCCGCGCACGGACGGCTGCGCGTAGGCCGTGGCCGGCAAGCCCGCGCAAAGGGAGAGGGACAGGGCACAGGCCGCCAGTCGTTGCAGAACGCGTCGCATGATCCATCGTGTTTATGACTTGAAACGCGGCGAGTATACGGGGGGGCACTGCAACACTACGGTCATATTCGACCCGCAAGGTAGCGGGCTGCGGATACCGCCGCGATGCCCTGAGAACCCCTCGTTTCCGCATGCCTTCCTTTCGCTATACCGCCACCGACGCGCTCGGCAAGACCGTGCGCGGATTGATCGACGCCGACACCGCGCGCGGCGCTCGCAACCAGCTGCGCGCGCGCGGCCTGCTGCCCTTGTCGACCGAGCCGGCCGGCGGCAGGACCACGGACGCAGGGGCGGGGGCGGGCCGCGCCCTGTTCGGGCCCAGGCTGAGCGATGCCGACCTGGCCTGGCTGACCCGCCAGCTGTCCAGCCTGCTGGCCGCCGGCCTGCCCCTGGACGCGGCGCTGGGCGCGGCGCAGGACCAGGCCGAGCGCAAGCACGTGGCCGAAGTGCTTGCCGGCGTGCGCGCCGACGTGCGCGCGGGTCACCGCCTGGCGCAGGCCCTGGCGGCGCGGCCGCGCGACTTTCCGGAGATCTACCGCGCGCTGGTGACGGCCGGCGAGGAGTCCGGCGAGCTGTCCACGGTGATGGACAAGCTGGCCGTCCATATCGAAGACCGCAACGCGCTGCGCAGCAAGATCCTGACGGCCTTCATCTATCCCGGCGTGGTCGGCTGCGTGTCCGTGGTGATCGTGATCTTCCTGCTGGGCTATGTCGTGCCGCAGGTCGTGTCGGCCTTCAGCCAGACCCACCAGCAGCTGCCCTTCCTCACGCGCGCCATGCTGGCGTTGAGCGACTATGTGCGGCAATGGGGATGGCTGACAGGCCTGGTCGTCGCCGCGCTGGTGCTGGCCTGGCGCCGCGCGCTGCGCCTGCCCGCCGCGCGCCTGGCCTGGCATGCGCGCGTGCTGCGCCTGCCGCTGGCGGGCCGCTTCGTGCTGGGCGTGAACGTGGCCCGCTTCGCCTCCACGCTGGCCATCCTTTCCGGCAGCGGCGTGCCGCTGCTGCGCGCGCTCGACGCGGCGCGCCAGACCCTGGGCAACGACAGGCTGCGCGATGCCGTGGACGACGCCACCGCGCGGGTGCGCGAAGGCGCCACCCTGGCGTCCTCGCTGCAGGTGCAGCGCGTGTTCCCTTCCTTGCTGATACACCTGACAGCCAGCGGCGAGAAGACCGGCACGCTGCCGCACATGCTGGAACGAGCATCGTCCACGCTGGCGCGCGAACTGGAGCGCCGCGCCATGGCGATGACGGCCCTGCTGGAACCGGCCATGATCCTGCTGATGGGCGGTTTCGTGCTGATGATCGTGCTGGCGGTGATGATGCCCATCCTGGAGATCAACCAGCTCGTGCGCTGAACCCCCGTGCGCTGAACACCCGTGCGCTGAACGCCGCGCTGCCCGGCCTCTCCGCGCTCAGCACTCGACGATGTTCACCGCCAGGCCGCCGCGCGCCGTTTCCTTGTACTTGGTCTTCATGTCGGCGCCGGTCTCGCGCATGGTCTTGATCACCGAATCCAGCGAAACATAGTGATGGCCGTCGCCCCGCAGCGCCATGCGGGCGGCATTGACCGCCTTCACGGACGCCATGGCGTTGCGCTCGATACAAGGAATCTGCACCAGGCCGCCCACGGGATCGCAAGTGAGTCCCAGGTTATGTTCCATGCCGATCTCGGCCGCGTTCTCGACCTGCGACACGTTGCCGCCGAACACGGCGGCCAGCGCGCCGGCCGCCATCGAACAGGCCACGCCCACCTCGCCCTGGCAGCCGACCTCCGCGCCCGAGATCGATGCGTTGTACTTGTACAGCAGGCCGATGGCCGCCGCGGTCAGCAGGAACGCATGCACGCCTTCACGGTTGGCGCCCGGCACGAAGCGGTCGTAGTAATGCAGCACCGCGGGAATGATGCCGGCCGCGCCATTGGTGGGCGCGGTGACGACCCGGCCGCCTGCCGCGTTTTCCTCGTTGACGGCCATGGCGTAGAGATTGACCCAGTCCATCACGGATAGCGGATCCGACAAGGCGCGTTCCGCCCGCTGAGTCAGGTTCCGATAGAGCTCGGGCGCGCGCCGCCGCACCCTCAGGGGCCCGGGCAATTCGCCATCGGCCTCCGGATGCGCGATGCCGCAGCCGCGTGTCACGCAGTCCTGCATCACGCGCCAGATATTGTCCAGGCCGGCCCGCACTTCATCCTCCGTGCGCCACGTCTGCTCGTTGCGCAACATCAGGTCGGCGATGGACAGGTCCGCGTCCTCGGCCATGCGCAGCAGCTCGCGTCCCGTGCGGAAGGGATAGGGCAATTGGTCGTGCGCCGCGATGACCTGGCTGTTCGAGGCGCCGGCCGTCACCACGAAACCGCCGCCCACCGACAGGTAGCGCGCCTCGCGCAGGCTGGCGCCCTGGGCGTCGAAGGCATGGAACTTCATGCCGTTGGGATGCTCCGCCAGCGCCTCCCGCCGGTAGAACAACAGGTGTTCCTTTTCCGTGAAAGGCACGGCGTGCTCGCCCAGCAGGACCAGGCGCCGGTCGGCCCGCACCTGCTGGATGAGGCCCGCGATGGCGTCGGGGTCGACCGTGTCGGGCGCCATGCCCATGAGTCCCAGCAGCACTCCCTTGTCGGTGCCGTGGCCCTTGCCCGTCGCGCCCAGCGAGCCATAGAGCTCGGCCCGCACGCCGGCCACGGCCGGCAGCAGGCCGTCGCGCTTGAGTCCCGACGCGAACAGCAAGGCAGCCCGCATGGGCCCCACGGTGTGCGAGCTGGAGGGACCAATGCCGATCTTGAAGAGATCAAAGACAGAAACAGCCAAGATAACCCCACGTTCCGTTGCGGCGATGTGCGTGCGCGCCCGGGCCCATGCCGCCGTCCGCGGCTGCTGGCCGTCGTGCTCACATCAGTGCCCACATCATATACCCCCAGCCTGCGCGGAAAGGCGGTCGGCGGCGTCACCTCGCGGCCCGTACCCGTGGCTGGGCACCCCGCCCGCGCACTTACCTCAAAAAATGGGTTATGGGGACCATAAATACTTTTATGAGAACGTTTTCATTTTTGTTTCGACCCCTGGTAACTTCTCGTGCGATGATGGCAGCGTCCCCTTCCATCTGAACTATCATGGTCGCGCGTTCCGCGCCGCCGATCCGCGCCACCATGAGCGCTTACCCCACTTTCATCTGCCTATGTCCGGAATCATCACG
The DNA here is from genome assembly GCF_004121055.1 of Achromobacter aloeverae. Classification (GTDB taxonomy): domain Bacteria; phylum Pseudomonadota; class Gammaproteobacteria; order Burkholderiales; family Burkholderiaceae_B; genus Bordetella_C; species Bordetella_C aloeverae. Next base: position 311,161 of record NZ_PYAL01000009.1, on the reverse strand, counting down.
CTACTCGACTTCGCCGGCTATGTCGCCCTGTTGCTATGGGGGGTGCACATGGTCCAGACGGGAGTCCAGCGTGCATTCGGCGCGGCCCTGGGCGCGGCGCTGGGGCGGGCATTGGGCACGCGCTTGCGCGCCTTCTGCGCCGGCCTTGCCATCACCGCGGCATTGCAAAGCAGCACCGCCACCGGCCTGATGATCACGGGCTTCGCCGCGGGCGGCGTGGTGGCCCTGGTGCCCGCGCTCGCCGCCATGCTGGGCGCCAATGTCGGCACCACGCTGATCGTGCAACTGCTGTCCTTCGACCTCACGGCGCTGGCGCCCATCCTGATCCTCGCCGGCGTCTGGATGTTCCGCCGCTACCCGCCCGGACGCACGCGCGACCTGGGCCGCGTCTTCATCGGCCTGGGCCTGCTGCTGATGTCGCTGCATGCCCTGGTCGAGCTGTTCACGCCCTTCCAGACGGCCCCGCTGCTGCGCACCATCCTGGAAGCGCTGGCCACCCAGCCCGTCGCCGCCATGCTGCTGGCCGCCGCGCTGACATGGGCGGCCCATTCCAGCGTGGCCGTGGTGGTGCTGATCATGTCCATGGCCACCCATCATCTGGTGAACGGACCGGCCGCCTTCGCCATGGTGCTGGGCGCCAACCTGGGCACGGCAATCAATCCCATCATCGAAGGCGTGTCCGGCGACGATCCGGCGGCGCGCCGCCTGCCCCTGGGCAACCTGCTGACCCGCCTGGCGGGGGTGGTCGTCGGACTGCTGGTGCTGCCCTGGATCGAGCCCTGGATGAACGGGCTTTCCAACGACCCGGCCCGCGCCGTCGCCAATTTCCACACGCTGTTCAACGCCGTGATCGCGCTGGTCTTCCTGCCGGTGCTGGCGCCTTACGGCGCGCTGCTGACGCGCTGGCTGCCCAAGCGCGCCGACCCCGACGATCCCTCGCTGCCCCACTACCTTGACGAGGCAGCGCACGATGTGCCCGCGGTGGCGCTGGGCAATGCCTCGCGCGAGGCGCTGCGCATGGCCGACATGCTGCAGACCCTGCTGCTGCTGGCGCGCGCCGGCTTCAAGCGCGACAACCGCCACCGCCTGATGCAGGCGCGCCAGATGGATACCGCGCTGGACAAGCTGGAAACCGCCATCACGCTCTACCTGGCCACGCTGGACCGCGAGAACATGACCAGCGAGGATGTGCAACGCATGGAGGAAATCCTGGCCTTCGCCAGCAATATCGGCCACGCCGGCGACGTCGCCTATCATGGCCTGCTGTCGCAGGCGAACAAGCTGCGCAAGCAAGGCTGGGCGCTGGCGCCGGAACAGCGCGAGGAACTGGACGAGGCCCTCGGCCAGTTGCTCGCCAACGAACGCCGCACCGCCGCCCTCTTCGTCAATGCGGACCTGCGCCAGGCGCGCTCCCTGGCGGGAGAAAAGGAAAGGTTCCGAGGGCTGGAGATCGCCGCCTCGGAAGCCCACCTGAACAAGATCAAGTCCGGCCAGGTGGATGCCGCCGAGGTGGGGCAGCTCTACCTGGACCTCCTGCGCGACGTCAAGAACGTCAACTCGTACCTGGTCGGCGCGGCCGCCTACCCGGTGCTGGCCAAGGAAGGCGAACTGCTGCCGAACCGGCTGCGCGAAAGCGCCGACGAGGCGACGCCCTGACCCAGGCCTGGGCCGTTTAGTTCAAGTACTGGGCGAACCAGTCCACCATGCGCTTCCAGCCGTCCTTGGCCTCGGCCTCGCGATAGCTGGGACGATAGTCCGCGAGGAAGGCATGGCCGGCGTCGGGATAGACCACGAACCTGGACGCCTGGGCCTGGGCATTGCCCTGCGCCAACTTGGCCTTGACCTGCTCGATCGTATCCAGCGGAATGCTTTCGTCCTTGGCGCCATAGAGCCCCAGCACAGGACCATGCACCTTGTCGGCGATGTCGACGACGAACTTCTTGATCAGCGGGCCGTGTCCCGTCGTCAACTTGCCGTACCAGGCCACGCCGGCCTTGACGTCGGGGTTGTGCGCGGCATACATCCAGGTGATGCGGCCGCCCCAGCAGAACCCGGTGATCCCCACGCGCTTGGGATCGCCGCCATGCTGCGCCGCCCAGGCGACGCTGGCGTCCAGGTCGGACATGACCTGTTCGTCGGGCACCTTGGAGACGATCTCGGCGACCAGCTTGGGGATATCGGTATAGGCCGAGGCATCGCCCTGGCGTTCATACAGGTTGACGCCGATGGCGAAGTAGCCTTCCTTGGCGACGCGGCGGCAGACATCCTGGATATGCTCGTGCAGGCCGAAGATTTCCTGCACCACCAGCACGATGGGCAGGTCGGCCTTGCCTTCGGGCAAGGCGTAATAGGCTTGCACCGTGCCGTCCTTGACGGGCAGGTCGATCAGGCCATGGGTCAGGCCTTGCGGACTGGTGTGGATGACCGTGGGCTGCACGGTACCGGCGGCGGGAGCGAAACTCATGACGGATTCCTTGTCGTGGGTGGAGGTGCCCCGCGCCTTGCGCGCCTACCGGTCGCCATGCGAACCAGGGCTTGCCGACCAGGGCTTGCCGACCAGGGCCCGCGGCAGAGCGGGTCCCAGGCAGCCCGGGGCGCGGGGGGAAGCCCTGATTATGCCTGCGGCAGGCTGACCGGCAACTGGAGCGCGGCCGGCCTGGCCTGGCCATCAGTGCGCCTGCTCCCAGTTCCTGCCCACCCCCACTTCGGCCACCAAGGGGACATGCAGCTGGGCCACCCCGCACATCAGCGCGGGCAGGCGCTCGCGCACGCGCTCCAGTTCGCCGTCGGGCACTTCCAGCACCAGTTCATCGTGCACCTGCATGATGATGCGGCTGTCCAGCCCATCCGTGGCGATCCAGTCCTGCACCGCCACCATCGCCATCTTGATCAGGTCCGCGGCCGTGCCCTGCATGGGCGCGTTGATGGCGGCGCGCTCGGCCGCCTGGCGGCGCGGGCCCGAACCGCCATTGATCTCTGGCAGCCACAGGCGGCGGCCGAACACCGTTTCCACATAGCCCTGCTGGCGCGCCAGCACGCGGGTGGACTCCATGTACTGGGCTACGCCCGGATAGCGGGCGAAATAGCGGTCGATATACGCCTGCGCCGCGTCGCGGGTGATGCCCAGGTTTGAGGCCAGGCCGAACACGCCCATGCCGTAGATCAGGCCGAAGTTGATGGCCTTGGCCGCCCTCCGCTGCTCGGCCGCCACGTCCGCCAGCGGCACGCCGAACACCTCGGCGGCGGTGGCGCGGTGGATATCCTCGCCCGCCGCGAAAGCCTGCTGCAGATTGGCGTCGTCCGACACGTGCGCCATGATGCGCAGCTCGATCTGCGAGTAGTCCGCCGACACCAGCACCCCGCGCTGCGGCACGAAGGCCTCGCGCACGCGCCGGCCTTCCGGCGTGCGCACCGGAATGTTCTGCAGGTTGGGATCGGACGACGCCAGCCGGCCGGTAATCACCGCGGCCTGCGCATAATGCGTGTGCACGCGGCCGGTGGCCGGATTGATCATGCGCGGCAGCTTGTCCGTATAAGTGGACTTCAGCTTGGCCAGGCCACGGTACTGCAACAGGACCTGCGGCAGCGGATAGTCCTGCGCCAGCTTTGTCAGCACCTCTTCGTCGGTGGATGGCACGCCGCTGGCGGTCTTGCGCACCACCGGCAGCTGCATGCGGCCGAACAGGATTTCGCCGAGCTGCTTGGGCGAGTTGAGGTTGAAGGGCTGCCCCGCCAGTTCGTAGGCGCGCGCCTCCAGCGCCAGCATCTCCTGTCCCAGGGCATGGCTCTGGCGACCCAGTTCCTCGGCATCGACCCGCACGCCGGTGCGCTCGATTTGCAGCAGCACCTCGGCCACCTGCAATTCCAGCTTGTAGATGAAGTCCAGCCCGCGATCGGCGCTGACCCGTGGACGCAGCAGGCCGTGCATCTGGATGGTGAAATCCGCGTCCTCGGCGGCATAGAAGCCCGCTTTCTCCACCGCCACTTCATCGAAGCAGATCTGGTTGACCCCCTTGCCGCACAGGTCCTCGTAGGTCACGCCCTTGCGGCCGAGCCAGCGCTGGGCCAGGTCGGCCAGGCTGACGGCGCGATGCGACTCCAGCACATAGGCCTGCAGCATGGTGTCCTCGCGCACGCCCGCCAGGCGTATGCCCTCGTTGGCGAAGACATGCGCGTCGTACTTGGCGTTGTGCAGCAGCTTGCCTGCGTCCGCGTTCTCCAGCCAGGGCCGCAGGCGCGCCAGCACCTCGTCCTTGGGCAGCTGCTCGCCCGCCTCGGGGCCGCGGTGGGCCACCGGGATATAGCAGGCCGTGCCCGGCGTCACGCTCAGGGAGATACCCACCAGCCGCGCCTGCATTTCGTCCAGGGACGTGGTTTCCGTATCCAGCGCCACCAGCGGCGCGGCCTGGATCAGCGCCAGCCACCGCTCGAAGGCGGGCCAGTCCGTCACAACCTGGTAATCGGTCTCGGCGGGCGGCTGGGGCGCGTCCTCGACCACGCGGGAGTCGCCGGTGGGCACCCGTTCGGTTTCCCCGCTGAGTTCGCGCAGCCAGGTGCGAAAGCCATAGCGCTCGTACAACGCCAGCAGCGATTCCTTGTCCTGCTCGCGCGGCAGCAGTTGCTCGGGCGCGATGATGTCGCCGCCCAGGTCGCAGTCGCACTTGACCGACAGCAACTGGCGCGTCATCGGGAAATTGGGGATGGCCGTGCGCAGGTTGTTGCCCGCCACGCCCTTGATGCCTTCGGCGGCCTCGACCAACTTGTCGATGCTGCCATGCTCGGTCAGCCATTTGACGGCGGTCTTGGGCCCGACCTTGTCGACCCCAGGCACATTGTCGACCGTATCGCCGACCAGCATCAGGTAGTCGACGATGCGCTCCGGCGGCACGCCGAACTTCCTGACCACGCCGGCGGGGTCCAGCACTTCGCCGCTCATGGTGTTGACCAGCGTCACATGGTCGTCCACCAGTTGCGCGAGATCCTTGTCACCAGTGGATACCACTGTTTTCAGGCCATGCTCGGTCGCGATGCGCGCCAGCGTGCCGATGACATCGTCGGCCTCCACGCCTTCCACGGCGAACACGGGCCAGCCCAGCGCGCGGACAGCGTTGTGGATAGGCTCGATCTGCGCGGCCAGGTCTTCCGGCATGGGCGGCCGGTGCGACTTGTAGTCAGGATAGATCTCGTCACGAAAAGTCTTGCCTTTCGCGTCGAAAATGCACGCGGCGTACTCTGCCTTATGATCTTGGACCAGCTTGCGCAGCATATTGATCACGCCATACAGCGCGCCGGTGGGCTCGCCCTGCGCGTTACGCAAGTCCGGCATGGCATGATAGGCACGGTACAAGTAGCTGGAACCGTCAACCAATAACAGGGTTTTATTCATGTTGAAAGTGGCAGATGGCAAGGAGACTCCTGCCGGTACGCAAATACCGGTGATTATGTCAGAGTTGCATAACGCGGCCGAGAAACTGAGCAATATCGGTCCGGCGGTCAGTGTATTCGGCAGCGCCCGCATCAGCCGGGAATCGCCGTTCTACGAAAAGGCGCGCGCCGTCGCCAGCGCGCTCACGCAGGCAGGCTTCGCGGTCATTGCCGGCGGCGGCCCCGGCATCATGGAAGCCGCCAACAAGGGCGCGTTCGAAGCCCAGGGCACCAGCGTCGGCCTGAACATCAAGCTGCCGCACGAAGCCAGCAACAATGCCTACCAGACCATAGGGCTGGACTTCGAGTACTTCTTTTCGCGCAAGGCGACGTTCTTCATGCACAGCTTCGCCTACGTCGCCCTGCCCGGCGGCTTCGGCACGCTGGACGAACTGTTCGAGGCGCTGACGCTGGTGCAGACCGGCAAGGTGCCGCCCGCCCCCATCGTGCTGATGGGAAGCGAATTCTGGCACGGGGCCGTCAAGTGGCTGGCGAAGACGGTCTTCGGCAACGGGATGATAGGCCGGCGCGACCTGGACCTGTTCATCATCGAGGACGATCCGGCCAAGGTGGTGCAGCACATCGTCGACTTCCACACGGCGTTGCTCTCGCAGGAACGCTACAAGCCCTCGCTGCCGGCCTGAGTCGCGGGTTGGCATAGTGGGCCGGCGCGGCCGGCCGGGCTGGCCGCCTGCGCTGGCCGCTGCGCTGGCCGCCTGCGCTGGCGGCCTGAGCTGGCGGGCTGGCGGGCTGGCGGGCTGGCGGGCTGGCGGGCTGGCGGGCTGGCGGGCTGGCGCAGCAGGCCGGGGTAGCGGGCCGGAGTAGCGGGCCGGAGTAGCGGGCCGGAGTAGCGGGCCGGAGTAGCGGGCTGGCGTAGCGGGTCGGCGTAGCGGGTCGGCCTTGGAGGGTCGGCCCGGCGAAGGGGCCTGGCGGCCGGCACGACGCGCCCCCCGCGCGCACCATTCCCGCGCATCCAGGCCTCACGCGCACCGAATTGGTGCATCCTCCGCCCCGTTTTCGGGCTCCCGCGAGCACCCCGCCGCAGCCTGCCCCGGGGCGGTGCACGGGGCAATATGGCACACATTTTGCATGCGGTCGGTTGACGCGCCAAGACGACGCGTCCCCGATTTTCAACCGGCGGCGCGCCGCCCTATTGTCCGACCGCATGAACGGCTTCATACCTCGGCCAGGCGCTCCCCACACGGGCGGCTGGCGCGCCACGCTGGCCCTGCGCCTGGAACGACGCGGCCTGCGCACGGTCCTCGCAAGCCGCTCGCACAGCGGCCCGCTGAACGTGCAGAAGCCGCTCTATCCCGAACCCGACCCGGCGATCTGCCACCTCACGCTGCTGCATCCGCCCGGCGGCCTGGCCGGCGGCGACCGGCTGGCGCTGGACCTGGCGCTGGAAGCCGGCAGCCACGCCGTGGTGACCACACCCGGCGCGACCAAGTGGTACAAGTCCAGCCCCGACTACCCGGCCCGCCAGGATGTCCGCATCACCCTGGGCCGCGGTGCGCGCCTGGACTGGCTGCCCCTGGAGAACATCCATTTCGACCACAGCGAGGCCTGCCTGAGCCTGGACCTGCGCATGGGCGAAGGCGCCACCGCGATAGGCTGCGATGCGGCCCTGCTGGGCCGCCAGGCGTCCGGCGAGACCTGGCGCGCGGGCTCCCTGCGCGCGCTGACGCGGCTGCGGGATGCCGCCGGGCGGCTCCTGTGGACCGAACGCCAGGTCCTGCAGGCGGATGCCGCGCTGCGCCAGGCGCCGCAAGGCCTGGGCGGACTGCCCGCCTACGGCACCCTGTGGGCCGTCGCGCCCGCCTGCGACAGCGCGCTGGCGCAGGCCTGGGCGCCCACGCTGGCCGACCGTCCCGCGGCGCCGACGCAAGCCCTGCATGCCGGCATCACCAGCCCCGTCCCGGGCCTGCTGCTGGTGCGCGCGGTGGCCGACAACATCGAACCGATACGCCTGCTCTTCAATGACCTCTGGCTACGCCTGCGGCCGTTGGTGCATGGCGTGCCGGGCAGGCCGCTACGCCTGTGGGCCACATGACGACCGGACCGCTTCCCCAACCTCTTCCCCCGGAATCCCAATGAAGCTTACGCCCCGAGAAAAAGACAAGCTGCTGATCTTCACCGCCGCCCTGCTGGCCGAACGGCGCAAGGCGCGCGGCCTCAAGCTGAATTATCCGGAAGCCGTCGCCTACATCAGCGCCGCGCTGATGGAAGGCGCGCGCGACGGCCGCGGCGTCGCTGAACTGATGGACTACGGCGCCACGCTGCTCACTCGCGACGATGTCATGGACGGCGTGCCCGAAATGATTCCCGACGTGCAGGTCGAGGCAACCTTCCCCGACGGCACCAAGCTGGTCACCGTGCACCACCCTATCCCGTAGTCAGACGCCCCTGGAAAGAGGACACCATGCAACGATCCCATATCGCCCGCGCCGCGGCCCTGCTGGCCTTGTTCGCGGCTGGCGCCGCCCGCGCCCATCCCGGCCATGAACACGTCGCCGAGGCGGCCGGCTGGGCCGCCAGCGCCACCGAAGGTTTCCTGCATCCGCTCACCGGCGCCGACCACCTGTGCGCCATGATCGTCCTGGGGGTATGGAGCGCCCTGACCAGCCGCCGCGCCTGGCTGGCGCCGCTGGCCTTTGCGTCGGTGCTGCTGCTCGGCGCCCTGCTGGGCCTGGCGCGCGTGCCGCTGCCCGCGGTGGAGCCGATGATCGCCGTGTCCCTGCTGGTGCTGGGCCTGCTCACGGCCACGCGCGCGCGCCTGCCCGAAGTCGCCGGCGCGCTGGTGGCCGGCGGCTTCGCGCTGTTCCACGGCCACGCGCACGGCTATGAGCTGCCCGAGACCGCCATCGCATTACCGTACATCGCCGGCTTCATGGTGGCGACCGTCGCCCTGCATGCGGCGGGCATCGCCGCCGGCCTGGCCCTGCGGTCGCGCGGCGCCTGGCTTGCGCGCGCCACCGGCCTGGGCGTGGCCGCCTATGGCGTGCTGCTCCTCGCCGCCTGAACGCACTTCCCGGCAACGCAGAACAGGAACCCACCATGATCCCTGGAGAACTGCTGGTCGACGACGGCGAGATCGAATTGAACGCCGGCCGCGAGACCCTCACGCTGACCGTGGAAAACACCGGCGACCGGCCGGTGCAGATCGGTTCGCACTTTCATTTCTTCGAGGTCAACGACGCGCTGCGCTTCGATCGCGACCAGGCGCGCGGCTTTCGCCTGAACATCACCGCGGGAACCGCCGTGCGCTTCGAGCCGGGCCAGCGGCGCACCGTCGAACTGGTGGCCCTCGCCGGCAAGCGCGAGGTGTACGGCTTTGCGGGCCGCATCATGGGGAAGCTGTGATGCGCTTATCAACGCCCCGGTCGCCGGCGCGATGTCCGGCAGGGCCCGCCAGCGCGGCGCGCGCCATGGCCGCGGCCAGGCACGAATACAACCACGACCACCTACCCCCGCGCCTCGCGCAACGACGGAGCCTGGCATGACCCTGAAAATCGGCCGCCGCGCCTATGCGGAAATGTTCGGCCCCACCACCGGCGACCGCCTGCGCCTGGCCGACACCGAATTGCTCATCGAAATCGAGCGCGACTACACGGTTTATGGCGAGGAAGTGAAATTCGGCGGCGGCAAGGTTATCCGCGACGGCATGGGCCAGTCCCAGCGCTTCGGCGGCGACGTCGCCGATACCGTCATCACCAATGCCGTGATTCTCGATCACTGGGGCATCGTCAAGGCCGACATCGCCTTGAAGGACGGCCGCATCATGGCCATCGGCAAGGCGGGCAATCCGGACATCCAGCCCGGCGTGACCATCGTCATCGGCGCCGGCACCGAGATCATCGCCGGCGAAGGCAAGATCGTCACGGCCGGCGGGATAGACTCCCACGTCCACCTGATCTGCCCGCAACTGATCGACGAAGCGCTGTCCGCCGGCCTGACCACGCTGCTGGGCGGCGGCACCGGGCCGGCCACCGGCACCGCGGCCACCACCTGCACGCCCGGGGCCTGGCACATCGAGCGCATGCTGGCCGCCGTCGACGGCTGGCCCATCAACATCGGCCTGTTGGGCAAGGGCAATGCCAGCCAGCCGGGCCCCCTGCTGGAACAGATCGATGCGGGCGCCATCGGCCTGAAGCTGCACGAGGACTGGGGCACCACGCCGGCCGCCATCGACTGCTGCCTGGATGTGGCCGAGCGCACCGACACACAGGTGGCCATCCATACCGACACGCTGAACGAAAGCGGCTTCGTCGAAGCCACGGTCGCGGCCTTCAAGAACCGCTCGATCCACACGTACCACACCGAGGGCGCCGGCGGCGGCCACGCGCCGGACATCCTCAAGGTGGCCGGCCTGCCCAACGTCCTGCCCTCGTCCACCAACCCGACGCGTCCCTACACCGTCAACACCGTGGACGAGCACCTGGACATGCTGATGGTGTGCCACCACCTGGACGCCGCCATCGCGGAAGACGTGGCGTTCGCCGAATCGCGCATCCGCCGGGAGACCATCGCCGCCGAGGACATCCTGCAGGACCTGGGCGCGATCTCGATGATCTCCAGCGACTCCCAGGCCATGGGGCGCATCGGCGAAGTCATCATGCGGACATGGCAGACCGCCCACAAGATGAAGGTGCAACGGGGCGCGCTGCCCGGTGACGGCCGCGCGGACAACGCGCGTGCCCGGCGCTACATCGCCAAGTACACGATCAATCCGGCGCTGACCCACGGCATCGCCCACGAAGTGGGTTCGGTGGAGCCGGGCAAGTGGGCCGACCTGGTCTTGTGGGACCCGGCCTTCTTCGGCGTCAAGCCCGACATGGTGCTGAAAGGCGGCATCATCACCACCGCCTTGATGGGCGATCCCAACGCCTCTATCCCCACGCCGCAGCCGGTACACTACCGGGAGATGTTCGGCGCGCGCGCCGGCGCGCTGGCGCGCGGATCCCTGACCTTCGTGTCGCAATCCGCGTACCAGTCGGGCGTGGCCGCGCGCTACGGCCTGTCCAAGCGGGTGGTTCCGGTGCACGGCGTGCGCGGGGTGCGCAAGTCGCACATGATCCATAACGACTGGCAGCCGCATATCGAGGTTGACCCGGAAACCTACCGCGTGCTGGCCGACGGACAGGAGCTGATTTGCGAACCGGCCGAGGTGCTGCCGATGGCGCAGCGCTACTTCCTGTTCTAGGCGACGGCCGGCGCGCTTTACCGCAAGTACAAGGCATCATGAAACGCATCGAGAAAATCGTCGGACCCGGCCAAGGCGTCGCCAAGGCATTGCTGCGGCGCGCGGCCACGCTGACGCTGCCCTACGACCAGCGCAGCCGCAGCCGTCTGGCGGCAACACTGGACAACGGGGAGGAAGTGGCGCTGTTCCTGCCGCGCGGCACCGTGCTGCGCGACGGCGACGCGCTGGTGGCCGAGGATGGCACGCTGGTGCGCGTGGTGGCCGCGCCCCAGGCGGTGCTGCGGGCGACCTGCATCGATCCGCATATCCTGTTGCGCGCCGCCTATCACCTGGGCAACCGGCACACGCCGGTGGAAGTGGGCGCGGATTACATGCAACTGGAGTTCGACCCGGTGCTGCGCGATCTGCTGCTGCGCCTGGGGCTGACGGTGGTCGAGGTGCAGGCGCCCTTCCAGCCCGAGGCCGGCGCCTATGGCGGCGGCCACAAGCATGGCCATGACGAGACCTACGCCGAGGATTACGCACTGGCGCAACAGGTCTACCAGGACAGGCACGGGCATGAGCACGGGCACGGGCATGGACATGAGCACGGGCAGGGGCATGGGCACGCCCACGATCACAAGCATGACCATGGCCACGGGCACGACCACAAGCACGATCACGACCATGATCATGCGCATCACGACCATGGTCACAAGCATGCGCACGACCATGGTCACGATCACGACCATGCCCATTGCGGTCACGACCACGGCCACGGTGGCCACTCGCATGGACACGACGACCATGCGCACGAGCACAAGCACAAGCACAAGCATGATCATGACCACGGCCACGATCACGACGACGACCACGGCAAGCCCGCCGGCGCCCACAAGCACCGGCACTGACCTGCTCGCCCTCCTGCACCTGGCGTCGCCGGCCCTGCCGATCGGCGCCTTCAGCTACTCGCAGGGCCTGGAGGCCGCCATCGACGCCGGCCTCGTCCATGACGCCGACACGGCGCGCGGCTGGATCGCCGCCGGCCTGGACGTGGCCGCGCGCGGCGAGGCGGTGTTCCTGGCCCGGCAATACCGCAACTGGCAGGCGGCGGACACCGCCGCGCTGGTGGACTGCAACGACGAGTTGCTGGCCATGCGCGAATCGGCCGAATTGCGCCAGGAGACCGAGCAGATGGGGTGGTCGCTCGCGCGCCTGCTGGACGACCTGGCCTGGGGTCCGGAATCCGCCCGCGCCGTCCTGCGCGCCATCCGCCCGCTGAGCCTGCCCACGGCCTATGCCTATGCCTTGCAAAGCGCCGGCGTGGCGCTGCACGAGGGTCTGCAGGCCTGGCTCTTCGCCTGGACCGAGAACCAGGTGGGCGCCGCCCTCAAGGCCGTCCCGCTGGGCCAGGTGGCCGGACAGCGCATCCTGTTCGGCCTGCGCGCGGACATCGCCGCCGGCGCGGCGCGCGCCGCCATCACGCACGCCGACGACGCGTCGACCTTCGCGCCCATGCTGGCCACCCTGTCCGCGCGGCACGAGACGCAGTACTCAAGGCTGTTCCGTTCATGACGGCGCGCCATGCCGCTTACCCTCGTCGCGGCGCATCCGCCGCGTTTTCTTCCAGGATCCACGCATGACATCCCGCACCAAGAAGAATCCTCCCCTGCGCGTCGGCATCGGCGGCCCGGTGGGCTCAGGCAAGACCACGCTTACCGAGATGCTGTGCAAGGCCATGCGCGACAGGTATGACCTGGTGGTCATCACCAACGACATCTACACCAAGGAAGACCAGCGCCTGCTCACGGTCGCGGGCGCCCTGCCGGCCGAACGCATCATGGGCGTGGAGACCGGGGGCTGCCCGCACACCGCCATCCGCGAGGACGCCTCCATCAACCTGGAGGCCGTCGACCGCATGCTGTCGCGCTTTCCCGACGCGGACATCGTCTTCATCGAATCCGGCGGCGATAACCTCGCCGCCACCTTCAGCCCCGAACTATCCGACCTTACGCTCTACGTCATCGACGTGGCCGGCGGGGAGAAAATCCCGCGCAAGGGCGGACCGGGCATCACCAAGTCCGACCTGCTGGTCATCAACAAGACCGATCTGGCGCCGCTGGTGGGCGCATCGCTGCCCGTGATGGAAGAGGACACCCGCAAGATGCGGGGCGGTCGCCCCTACGTCATGAGCGACATGAAGGCCGGCGCTGGCCTGGCCGACATCGTCGCCTTCATCGAGAAGCGCGGCCTGCTGGCGGCCTAGCCGCCCTACTCCACCTTGCCTATCTTCCGCACGGCCAGGGCCAGCGACGCCGAGTCCTTGCGCCAGTAGGCGTCGAAAGCCTGGGCGTCCAGGTATTGCACGGGACTGCCCGTGCCCGCGATCAAGGCCTTGACCTTCTCGTCGGTGGCCACGTCCTTCACGGCCTGCCGCAGCCGGTCCAGCACCGCCGGCGGCGTGCCGGCCAGCGCGAACACGCCGGACCACTGCACGAACGTGACGTCGTAGCCTTGCGACTTCAGCGTGGGCACCCGCGGCATGCTCTCCAAGGGCTCGTCGCCCCAATGCGCCAAGGCCTTGACGCGCCCCGACTGGACCAGTTGCGCGACCGACGAGGGCCCGGTGGCGACGGCATCCACCTGGCCGCCCAGCATGGCCTGCACCGCCGGCCCCGCGCCCGTGAACGGAACATGCAGCATGCTGATGCCGGCGGCGTTCTGCAGCATGGCCATCGGCACGTGCATGGTGCCGTAGATACCCGAGCTGCCATAGCTGAGCTTGCCCGGCTGTTGCTTCGCCGCCTCGACCAGGTCGCGCACGCTGTTCCACGGTTTGTCGGCCCGCACCACCAGCACGGTCGGGTCAGCGGTGATCCGTGCGATGGGCACGAACTGGTCCAATTGATAGGCCGGCTTGCGTTCCAGCACCTTGTCGGCCTCGGGCAGGATGGAGATGGACGACAGGCTCATCAGGATCGTGTAGCCATCCGGCTTGGCGCGGGCCACCTGGCCTATGCCGACGGCCCCGCCGGCGCCGCCGCGGTTCTCGATGATGACCGGCTCGCCCAGCCTCTCGCCCAGCGCCTGGGCCAAGGGCCGCGCCACGACATCGGCCACGCCGCCTGGCGGGAATGGCACGATCATGGTGATGGGGTGGTCCGGATATTCGGCGGCGGCCGCCGTGGCGGCCAGGCACAGTGCGGCGGCGGCCATGTGCTTGGCCCAGGGATGCAATGCCATGTCAGTCTCCTCCTGGCCCGCCGTACGTTGCGGCCGGCCTTGGTTGGTGTTGCCGCCTTTCGGCGATGTCCGATGCGTGTCCGGCGTCGGCGCCACCCTGCTTCGGTGGCGTCGCTGGCACACACGGACCAATTGGTATATTAAATTTGTTTAGTGTCGCTAAGAATATACCAAACAGGGACCAAATTACATGAGATGATGGCGGCATTCCGCATTTTTGGGCCGAAGAACATGAACCAATTGGGCCTCCAAGACAAGGAGGTCCATCCTGGTCGAGGCGGAATTTCCCATGCGGATCCCTTTCGCGCCACGGCCCACTCCATGAGCGGCCAGCGCGCGATTGAGCTGCCCGGCGGCCCATGGCAACATTGCCCGATGGCCGCCTCCCTCGACACCACGCTCCGCGACCTCGCCAGGCTGCGCCGCGTGCGCGACCGCATCGACCGCGATTACGCGCAAGCGCTGGACGTCGATGCCTTGGCGCGCGGCGTGCACATGTCGGCCGGCCACCTCAGCCGCCAGTTCCGCGTCGCCTATGGCGAATCCGTCTATTCCTACCTGATGACACGCCGGATCGAACGCGCGATGGCCTTGCTGCGCCGCGGCGACCTGAGCGTGACGGAAGTCTGCTTCGAAGTCGGTTGCGCGTCCCTGGGCACCTTCAGTACCCGCTTCACGGCGCTGGTCGGCCTTACGCCCAGCGCCTATCGGCGCGACCATGCGGGGGCCACCGCCGGCATGCCCTCGTGCGTTGCCCGGCAGGTGACGAGACCGATCAGGAATCGAGAAGCGCCGGCCAAGACACGGACCTAGACTGTCGCAGGCGGTGTCGGACCCGGCATGCAGGCATGTCAACGGTGGACATGGAGCCCCTGGAATACATGCGGCGACCGGATGACCATGGCCGCCGCCCCCCATCAACGACGCAACGACGGAGACTGACCATGGATATCACCATACACTCGACCTTCCTGCCTCACGGCGATCCCGAGGCATCCCTCGCTTTCTACCGCGACACGCTGGACTTCGAGATCCGCAACGATGTCGCCTATGGCGGCAACCGCTGGGTCACCGTCGGCCCCAAGGGCAAGCCCGACACCGCCATCGTGCTCTATCCGCCCAACGCCACGCCCGGCCTCACGGACGATGAAAAGCGCATGATCGCGGAGATGATGGCCAAGGGCACCTTCGCGATGCTCCTGCTGGGCGCGAAGGACCTGGACGCGGCGTTCCAGCGCATGCAGACCGGCGATGCCGAGATCGTCCAGGAGCCCATGGACCAGCCCTACGGCGTCCGCGACTTCGCCGTCCGCGATCCCGCCGGCAACATGATCCGGATCCAGCAGTTGAAGTAGCCGGGACGCAGGAGTCCGGCACGGCATGTCGCTGCCGGCCAGGGGACATGCCCGCTCGCGTCCCCGCCTTTTACCGTCAAATTTTCATCAAATATTGAAGAAAAATAGACACATCGTGGACGAACCATCACAATGCGCCGGTGCTCCAAAGGAGACGCGCGGCCCTGCCCCGCCATCCCGGCCGAAAGCCACTACCTCCACGTTCCCTCTTCGGTTTCATGTCCCGCTCGTTTCCCCGGCGTCCCTTCTCGGCCGCCCTCATACTCTTCGGCCTGATCCTCTGGCCCATCCTGCACGCGGATCGCCTCTATATCGACGACATGGGACGCGCGAGCGACGGCTATCTCGGCTGGGGCTCCGATGGCCGGCCATTGGCCAATGTGATGATGGAAGTCATCAACGCGGGAACGCCCCTTACCGACATCACTCCCATCCCCCAGCTGGGCGCCCTGCTGCTGCTGGCCGCGCTGGCGGCGCTGCTGGCGCGGCGCCTGAACCTGCAGGGCAGCTGGCTGCCCGCCCTGTGCGCCTTGCCGCTGGCCGGCAGTCCCTACTACCTGGAAAACCTGTCCTATAAATTCGATGTGCTGACGATGACCACCGCCATGACGCTGGCGGCCATCGCGGCGCTGGACCCGATGCGCGGCGGCTGGTGGCAGGTACCACGGAAAATGCTGTTCCTGCTGATGGCGCTGTGCCTCTACCAGCCCGCGGCCAATGTCTATGTCCTGCTGGTCATCGCGCAGGTGATCATAGGCCAGTTGCGCAACTTGGAGCCCACCGAACTCCTGCGCCAGGTCGCCAGCCAGCTCGGCGGCACGATGCTCGCCTGCATCCTCTATGTCATGGTGTTGAAGCACACGGTGAGCGGCGGCTATTCCGCCTCGCACAGCGCTATCGATCCCGCGATCTTCTTCGAAAACCTGCGCCGGTTCTGGCGCTACATCTGGGTGACCTTGACCACCATGCGCGGCTGGGTCTTGCTGGCCCTGGCCGGGATATCCGTGCCCGTAACGCTGCTGGGCGCGCTGTATTACGCCGTTCGGCAGTGGCCGCGCGCCGGCGCCGGCGTGCGCGTCGCGCTCTGCCTGGCGGTGCCGCTGCTGCCGCTGTCGCTGCTGGTCGCGCCCTGGGGGCCCATGCTGGTGCTGGCGCAGCCGGTATTCGCGCCCCGCGTGATGATGGGCTTCGGCGCCCTGATGACCGTATCGGCGCTGATCCTGTCCACCGCCGTGCCGCTGCTGCGCGGCGATCGCCGTCACGTCATCGGCCTGCTGATCCTGCCGGCGGCCGTCATGGTGGTGATCGCCTCGGTCTACGGCAACTCCCTTGAACAGCAGAAAGCCTACGAGGACAACCTGTCCGGCAACATGGTGGACGACGTCGCCGCCCTGCGCGCACGCATGCCCCTGGAGGGCATCGCCCTGGTCGGCCAGGCCGGCCATCCGCCCATCGTCAAGCACAACCTGCGCAAGCATCCCATCCTCGCGGAGCTGCTGCCCGTGCACTTGACGCAAGGCTGGGGGTGGGCCGAAGATCAGCTACGCATGTTCGGCCGTGTTCCGCCGATGCGGCCCATCGCGCCGGAAACCGCCGCCGCGCTGGCCGGCGAGAAGCCCGACATCGTGCGCGCCTCGTACCGGGTGTACGTGCGCGACCGCATCGCCATCTTCGTGTTCAAACCCAGCGGCGAACCGCCCCCTGTCCGCTGAGTTGCCGGCCCGCGCCGGCAACGGCCGGACGCACCATGAAAAAAACCTGTGCAATCAAATTGCACAGGTTTTTTTTCGAACCGCCGCAAGACGGCGGGCTCTCGCAAGCGCGATCCTGCGTGCTTACGCCTGCTCGGCGCGCGCCATGCGCTTGCGCTCGTTTTCCGTCAGGTAGCGCTTGCGCAGGCGGATCGACTTCGGCGTGACCTCGACCAGCTCGTCATCGTCGATGAACTCCACCGCGTACTCCAGCGACATCTGGATCGGCGGCACCAGGCGCACCGCTTCGTCGGTGCCCGACGCGCGGATGTTGGTCAGCTGCTTGCCCTTGATGGGGTTGACCACCAGGTCATTGTCGCGGCTATGGATCCCGATGATCATGCCTTCGTACAGCGGTTCGCCCGGGCTCACGAACATGCGGCCGCGATCCTGCAGCTTCCACAGCGCATAGGCCACGGCGTCGCCGTTGTCCTGGCTGATCAGCACGCCGTTGCGACGCTCGCCGATGCTGCCTTCGCGCACGGCGCCATACTCGTCGAAAATATGGCTCATCAAGCCCGTGCCGCGCGTCATGGTCAGGAACTCGTTCTGGAAGCCGATCAGGCCACGCGCCGGAATGCGGTATTCAAGCCGGGTGCGGCCGCGGCCGTCCGGCTGCATGTCCAGCAGGTCGCCCTTGCGGCGGCCCAATTCTTCCATCACGCCACCCTGGTGCGCGTCCTCGACGTCCACGGTCAGCAATTCATAGGGTTCCTGGCGCTCGCCGTCGACTTCCTTGAACACCACGCGCGGGCGCGACACGGCCAGCTCGTAGCCCTCGCGGCGCATGGTTTCCAGCAGGATGGTCAGGTGCAGTTCGCCACGGCCCGACACTTCGAACACCGTATCGTCGCCGGTATCGCGCACGCGCAGGGCCACGTTGGACTTCAATTCCCGGTCCAGGCGCTCGCGCAGCTGGCGGCTGGTGACGAACTTGCCTTCGCGACCGGCCAGGGGCGACGTGTTGACCATGAAGTTCATCGTCAGCGTCGGCTCGTCGATGCGCAGCATGGGCAGCGCCTCGGTCGCCGGCGACGCGGAATCCATCACCGTGCAGCCTATGCCCAGGCCTTCGATGCCGTTGATCAGCACGATGTCGCCGGCTTCCGCCTCGGGAACGACCTCACGCTCCAGGCCCTTGAACTTCAGCACCTGGTTGATGCGGCCCTTGCCGCTCTCGCCGTCCGGGCCGAAGCGGTATTGCACGTCCATGCCGCTGCGGATGCGGCCGCGGTTCACCCGACCCACGCCGATCTTGCCGACGTAGCTGCTGTAGTCCAGCGAGATGATCTGCAGTTGCAGGGCGCCGTTGGGATCGTCATCGCGCTGCGGCACATACTTGAGGATGGCCTCGAACAGCGGGCGCATATCGCCCTCGCGCACGTCAGGCGTCAGGCCTGCATAGCCCGACAGGCCCGACGCGTAGATCACCGGGAAATCCAGCTGCTCCTCGGTCGCGCCCAGCTTGTCGAACAGTTCGAAGGTGGCGTTGATGACGAAGTCGGGACGCGCGCCCGGACGGTCGATCTTGTTGACGACCACGATGGGCTTCAGGCCCAGCGCCAGCGCCTTGCGGGTGACGAAGATGGTCTGCGGCATCGGGCCTTCGACCGCGTCGACCAGCAGCAGCACGCCATCGACCATGGACAGCACGCGCTCCACTTCGCCGCCGAAGTCGGCGTGCCCCGGGGTATCGACGATGTTGATATGGGTATCGGCATATTCCACCGCGCAGTTCTTCGCGAGAATGGTGATGCCGCGTTCCTTTTCCAGGTCGTTCGAGTCCATGACCCGTTCGGCCACGGCCTGGTTTTCGCGGAAGGTGCCCGACTGGCGCAGCAGCTGGTCGACCAGCGTGGTTTTGCCGTGGTCGACGTGGGCGATGATGGCGACGTTGCGCAGAGCGCGACTCATAACGGATCCTTTAATGTATGACGGGCGCCAGGCCCGCCGGCAATTCATTCATGGGCAGCAAGGCCTGCTTGGGATCAGGCATTGCTTGCAAAGCTTCCAGCGCCACCGCGCGCGTCAGCGAAAACGGTCCCACCTGCGTGCGCCGCAGCGCCGACAGGTGGCCGTAGCATCCCAGCGCGCGCCCGATATCCTGGGCCAGCGTACGGATGTATGTCCCCTTGCTGCACGCCACATCGATCCGCGCGCTCATGCCGTCGCAGGCGAGCAGTTCGATGCGGTATATCGTCACCTGGCGCGGTGGCCGCTCCAGTTCGATGCCGGCGCGGGCGTACTCATACAACGGCTTGCCATCGCGCTTGAGCGCCGAATACATCGGCGGAATCTGCTCGATGGTGCCGACGAAACGTGACAGCACGTCGCGCAAGGCGGCTTCGTCCACGCCGGCAAAATCCGCCGGCGCCTGCGCGACCACATTGCCGGTCAGGTCGCCCGAATCGGTCTCCTCGCCGAAACACAGCGTCGCGACATAGCCTTTGTCGGCGTTCAACATCGCGCCGGCTATCTTGGTGGCCTTGCCCATGCAGCACACCAGCAAGCCGGTGGCGAAGGGATCTAGCGTCCCCGTATGCCCCGCCTTGGCGGCGTCCAGCGTCCGCCGCACCCGCTGCAATGCATGATTGCTGGACAGGCCTTCAGGCTTGTCCAGCAGCACTACTCCGTCGAGCACCTGCCCGCGTCGTTTGGCCATCGTCGTAATCCAGGAAAAAAAGCAGTGACGACAGCCGCTCAGGACTGGTCTTCAGGCTCGTCGGGCTTGTCGCGATAGGAATCGGGACGGTTGGCACGATCGATCAGCTGCGACATCTCGATGCCGCGCGCGATCTGCGCATCATGGAAGAAGCGCAGCGTGGGCACGGTATGGATGTGCAGCATGCGGTACAGCTGCGAATGCAGCCAGCCCGCCTTTTCGTTGAGCAGGGCGGTCGCCGTTTCCGGCTCCGCGCCCATGACGGTGAAATACACCTTGGCATGGGCATAATCCTGCGACAGTTCCACCCCCGACAGCGTAATCAGGCCGCCGCGCGCGACGTCGATTTCCCGCTGGATGAGCACGGCCAGGTCCTTCTGGATCTGGTCGGCCAACCGCAGGTTGCGGCCGGGGATGGCTTTGGACTTGTGACGGCTCATGATCACCGATACGCCTCGCCCGCCTTACAGCGTGCGCGCGATCTCCCTGATCTCGAAGACTTCCAGCTGGTCGCCGATCTGGATGTCGTTGTTGCCGCGCAGGGTAAGACCGCAATCGAAACCGGCCTTGACCTCGCGCACGTCGTCCTTGAAGCGGCGCAGCGAATCCAGGTGGCCGGTCCAGCTGACCACGTTGTTGCGCAGCAGGCGCACTTGCGAGTCGCGGCGCACGATGCCGTCCAGCACCATGCAACCCGCGATGTTGCCGATGCGGGAGATCGAGTAGACCTCGCGGATCTCGACCAGGCCGATGATTTCCTCGCGCTTCTCCGGGGCCAGCATGCCCGACATCGCCGCCTTCACCTCATCCACGGCGTCGTAGATGATGTTGTAGTAGCGCAGGTCGATGCCGTTGTTGTCGGCCAGCTTCTTGGCGCTGAGTTCGGCGCGCACGTTGAAGCCGATGACGACGGCATTCGACGCGATGGCCAGGTTGATATCGCTTTCCGAAATACCGCCCACGGCCGCATGCACCACCTGCACGCGCACTTCCTCGGTCGACAGCTTGGTAAGCGCCGCCACCAGGGCTTCCTGCGAACCTTGCACATCGGTCTTGACGATGAGCGCCAGGGTCTGCGTGCCTTCGCCCAGGTTGTCGAACATCGATTCCAGCTTGGCGGCCTGCTGGCGCGCCAGCTTGACGTCGCGGAACTTGCCCTGGCGGAACAGCGCGATTTCGCGCGCCTTGCGCTCGTCGCCCAGCACCATCAGCTCATCGCCGGCGGCCGGCACTTCGGTCAAGCCCTGGATTTCCACCGGGATGGACGGGCCCGCGGTCTGTACCGGCTTGGCGTTCTCGTCCAGCATGGCGCGCACGCGACCGAAGCTGGCGCCGGCCAGCACGACATCGCCGCGCTTGAGCGTACCGCTCTGCACCAGGATGGTCGCGACCGGGCCGCGGCCCTTGTCCAGGCGCGCTTCGATGACCAGGCCCTTGGCCGGGGCGTCGACGGGCGCCTTCAGTTCCAGGATTTCCGCCTGCAGCAGCACGTTTTCCAGCAGGTCGTCGATACCCGCGCCGGTCTTGGCCGACACCGGCACGAAAGGCACGTCGCCGCCGTACTCTTCCGGCACGACCTGCTCGGCAACCAGTTCCTGCTTGACGCGCTCGGGATTGGCATCCGGCTTGTCGATCTTGTTCACCGCCACCACCAGCGGCACGCCGGCGGCCTTGGCGTGGTGGATGGCTTCGCGCGTCTGCGGCATCACGCCGTCATCCGCCGCCACCACCAGGATGACGATATCGGTCGCCTTGGCGCCGCGGGCACGCATGGCCGTGAAGGCTTCGTGGCCCGGGGTGTCCAGGAAGGTGACCATGCCGCGATCGGTCTCGACGTGATAGGCGCCGATGTGCTGCGTGATACCGCCGGCTTCGCCCGCGGCGACCTTGGCGCGACGGATGTAGTCCAGCAGCGAGGTCTTGCCGTGGTCGACGTGGCCCATGACGGTAACCACCGGGGCGCGCGGCAGCAGTTCCGCTTCTTCGCCCGGGGCGGTTTCGTCCAGGAAGGCTTCCGGATCGTCCAGCTTTGCGGCAATCGCCTTGTGGCCCAGTTCCTCGACCACGATCATGGCCGTTTCCTGGTCCAGCACCTGGTTGATGGTGACCATCTGTCCCAGCTTCATCAATTGCTTGATGACTTCCGCGGCCTTGACGGACATCTTGTGCGCGAGGTCGGCGACGGAGATGGTCTCCGGCACGTGCACTTCGCGGGAGATGAACTCCTGCGACGCGGCTTCCTGCTGCGCGCCACCGCCACGGCGATCCTGCTGGCCGCGACGACCGCCGCCCTTGCCGCCACCCTTGCCGCCGGCGCGCCAGCCGTCACGGCTGGCGGGAGTGGCGGGTTTCTCGGCGGGCTTCTTGCCGCGATTGTCGTCGGACCAGGAGGACGAAACCTCGGTGGTCTTGATGGTCTTCTTCGTTCCCGGTGCGCCAGCGGCGCCCGGCTTGGCGTCCTTCTTGACGCCCGCGGCCTTGCCGGCCGGCTTGTGCAGCGTGCCGGACAGGTTGGCGTTGGCCGGCGCTTCCGGCTCGGGCGCGCGCAGCACCTTGCGCGGACGATTCAGCATCTCGCGCAGGGCGGCGGCCTCGGCTTCGGCGCGCAGGCGCGCGTCGTCGCGCTGGGCCGACGTCAGCGTGGCGGCGGCCGATGCGGCGACGGGCGGCGGACCACGACGGGCTTCGCCCGCACGCGGACCACGCGGCCCCTGCTGCGTACCGGGCCGCGAGGCGGCGGGCGGCACATTGGCGGCGGGCCGGGCGACCGGCGAGGAAGGCTTGGCGGCGCTTTCGGCGGCCGGCTTGGAGGAAGGAGCTGCGGCGGAAGGCTGCGCAGCCACGACGGGTTCGGAAATCTTCACGGGCTCTTGCTGGGCAACGGCGGCGACCGGCTCGGCGGCGGGGCCGGCGGCGGGTGCCGCGGATGCCTCGTGTTCGGGTTCCGGCTGTCGGGAAACAGGTTCTGCTTGTTTTTCGGTGGCCGCCGGCGTCTCGTCAGCGGTCTTCTGGGCGGCCTCGGCCGGCTTGGCTTCGGCCACGGGCTCGGCCGGCTTGGCCTGCGCGGACGCCGCGGGCGCGGCGGCAGCGTCGGCGGGGGTGCCGGCAACGGGTTGGGCGACGCCAGCAACGCCAGCAATACTGGCCGCGTCAGCCGCACCGGCCTCGGTGCTTGCGCCAGTCGATTCCGCGGCGGGCGCCGGCGTGGCCTCGGGCGCCGGCGCGGCAGGCGCGGGCTCCGGCGTCGCGGCGGCGGGCGTCGGTGCGGCGGATGCGGCCGCGTCGGCAGGCGTGGCGGGCTGGACGGGCGGCGTGGCGCCGGCGGCGGGCGCCTGCGCCTGCGCGGCCTGCTCGTCGGCGGACTCCGCCGCTTCCTGCGCGGCGGCTGCCGCTTCTGCGGCGAGCTCGGCTGGATCACGCTTGACGAATACGCGCTTCTTGCGCACCTCCACCTGGATGGTGCGCGAGCGGCCGGTCGCGTCAGCCTGGCGGATTTCCGAGGTCTGACGACGGGTCAAGGTGATTTTCTTGCCCTCCGCGGCGGCGCCGTGGGCGCGGCGCAGCGAGTCGAGCAGTTTCGCCTTGTCGCTGTCGGTGACGGCGTCGTCTACCGATTTGAGTTCAACGCCAGCCGAGCGCAACTGTTCCAGTAGCACATTGGCAGGCATTTTCAGCTCGGAAGCGAACTGGGCGACGGTGTTGCTCGACATTAGGCGTTCTTCCTGTGTACGGCGATCTAACAATATGACTAGCGCAATCCAATAAAACGATTACCAGGCGGGCCGCTCCGCGGCCTACCCCCCTTCCTTCTCATCGAACCAATGCGCGCGGGCGCGCATGATCAGATCGCTGGAAGCCTCCTCATCCAGGCCGGAGATTTCCGCCAGCTCATCGGTGGCCAGCTCCGCGAGGTCGTCCCGCGTGTGGACCTGGCGCTCGGCCAGCTTGGCGGCGAGCTCCGGCGTCACGCCTTCCAGCGACAGCAAATCCTGCGCCGTTTCCACGGCTTCTTCCTGGGCGATGGCCTCGGTCAGCAGGGCATTGCGGGCACGGGTGCGCAACTCGTTGATCGTGTCCTCGTCGAAGGCCTCGATCTCCAGCAGTTCCTGCATCGGCACGTAGGCGATTTCTTCCAGGCCCGCGAAACCCTCATCGATCAGGATGTCGGCCACTTCCTCGTCCACGTCCAGCTTGCTCATGAACGTGGCGCGCAGCGCGGACCGCTCGGTCTCCTGGCGGTTCTGGCTTTCTTCCGGCGTCATGATGTTGATCTGCCAGCCGGTCAGCTCGGACGCCAGGCGCACGTTCTGGCCCTTGGCGCCGATCGCCTTGGGCAGGTTTTCCTCGTCGACCACCACGTCCATGGCGTGCTTGTCTTCATCGACCAGGATGGACTCGACATTGGCCGGCGCCAACGCGCCGATGACGAACTGCGCGGGCTCTTCCGACCACAGCACGATGTCGACCTGCTCGCCGCCGAGTTCGTTGCGCACGGCGGTCACGCGCGAACCGCGCATGCCGACGCAGGTGCCGATGGGATCGATACGCTTGTCGTAGGCAACCACGGCGATCTTCGCGCGCACGCCGGCGTCACGCGCCGCCGCCTTGATCTCCAGCAGGCCCTGCTCGATTTCCGGCACTTCGTTTTCGAACAACTGGCGGATGAACTCCGGCGACGTGCGCGACAGGATGACCTGCTGGCCGCGCGCGGCATGATCGACCTTCAGCACATAAGCGCGCACGCGGTCGGCCACGCGGATGTTTTCCTTGGGGATCATCTCGGAGCGCGGCAGGCGGGCTTCGATCTTGCCGGTCTCGATAATGGCATCGCCCTTGTCCATGCGCTTGACCGTGCCGGACACGATGGTCTCGCCACGATCCAGGAAGTCGTTGAGCACCTGCTCGCGCTCGGCGTCGCGGATCTTCTGCAAGATGGCCTGCTTGGCCGCCTGCGCGCCGATACGACCGAATTCGATGGGTTCGAGCGGCTCTTCGATGTACTCGCCGACTTCGATATTGGGCACGATTTCGCGGGCGTCCGTAAGCATTTCCTGCTTGTCGGGTTCCTGCAGACCGGCCTCGTCGGGCACTACCAGCCAACGGCGAAAACCTTCGTGACTGCCGGTTTCACGGTCGATGGAAACACGGATGTCCGCATCGTCCTTGAACCGCTTTTTCATGGCCGAAGCCAGCGCACTTTCGAGCGCTCCGAACACAACCTCGCGCGTAACGTTCTTTTCGCGCGCCAAGGCGTCGACCAACAGAAGAATTTCGCGACTCATCGCTTTTTGCCCTTGAAATCCAGAACGGGGTCCAGCTTGGCGCGTTCGACATCGTCGAACGTGAAACGCACCACCTGTATATCGTCCTTCTTTGCCTCAAATTCCACACCGAAAGTGGCCTTCTGGTCCTCGGCCACCTCGTCGGCGACCAGGATCCCGTTGAAGACCTTGCGGCCCTCGACCGCCTGGCGCAGCTTGACTTCCACGCGCTCGCCGGCGAAACGACGCAGGTCGGACTCGCTGCGCAAGGGGCGATCGACGCCAGGCGAGCCGACTTCCAGTCGCTTGTAATCGATATTCTCGACCTCGAACACGCGCGACAGCTGACGCGACACCTGCTCGCAATCCTCGATGCGCACCCCACCGGGACGATCGATGGTCACGCGCAGCAGGCCCAGGGCGGCACGTTCCACGTCGACAAGTTCGACGTCCATGCCGGCCAGCGCCTCTTGGGTCATTGCGAATAAATCAGCCATATGCTCGAAAAAAATGGGCTGTACGCCCAGCCCATCGTATTGTGCGGAAAACGGCCCTGACAGCACCGTCCCCCGCCTTTATTTGTTCACTCGCCATCGCGCCGCAATCCGGGCGCCATGACCGCGAACATTGAAAGCCCGCCTTGCCATGCCAGCCACGCGGAAGCGCCAAAACCCGCCTGTGCCGCGCGAGCCGCACGAGGAAAAACCACGCGCATCCAGCACGAACAGCCGCCGAAACAGCTGCCAGCACAGGCAGGCACAAACGACGAGCCTGCGAAAACCCGGAATTTTATCAGATTTTCGAGAAATTGCTTGCTACGTCGAGGAGTTACGGAATACGGGACAGTCTTGGGCAACTATCCTGCATCCGTAGCCACGCCGCGTCAGCGACCGCCGCGGCCGCGCAGGTCGGCGATGCCGATGCGCGATTCGTGCGCCGAAGCGCCGCGCGGCTGCCAATCATCGCCCCGCGCGCCGCCACCGCCGCCCCCGCCATTGCCACGGTTACCGCGCGACTTGCCTTGCGGGCCCGCGGGCTTGCCGCTGCGGTTGC
This sequence comes from Achromobacter aloeverae, assembly GCF_004121055.1. GTDB lineage: Bacteria > Pseudomonadota > Gammaproteobacteria > Burkholderiales > Burkholderiaceae_B > Bordetella_C > Bordetella_C aloeverae. The sequence goes on along the minus strand of NZ_PYAL01000009.1, from coordinate 285,230 downwards.
CCTTGGGAGGACGCGCCGCGCGCGGCCCCTTGGGCTGACCTTCGGCGCCCGGCTGGGCATGCTGCTGGCGCGGCCCCTCGCCCTTGCGGGCGTTGGCATGCTTGCCGCCCTGCTGGCCGCGGGCCTTCTGGCCGGACTTGCCCCGTCCTTGGCCTTGCCCTTGGCCCTGCTGAGCCTGGCCCTGGCCTTGGCCCTGCGCCGCCCCTTGGCCGGGACCGCGCTTGCCGCCACGGCGGCCCTTGCCGTTGCCGCCGCCATTGCCATTGCCGCCACCATTGCCCTTGCCGCGGCCGCCGTCGTGCCCCAGCGGATGCCCATTGGCATAACCGCCGGCGAACATCAGGCCGGTGCCGAAAGGATCGGAAGGCGAGGAAGCGGTCTGGCCGCTACGGCCGGGCTTGCCCCCCTGCAACTTGCCGCGGCGGCCGATGCGCGCCCCGTTCATGCCATTGTTTTCCAGCGTGCCGAAGCCCGGAGGCAGCGCGCTGTCATGCGATTCGGGCTGCTTGGAACGGCGTCGGCCATCGCCGTCGTCATCGTCGCGCAGCAGGCCCAGCTGCACCATCAGCGCCGTGCACAGATTCGGATCCAGCTCTTCCCAGCGACCGCGCCGCAAGGTCGTCGGCAGCACGATATCGCCGAAGCGCGTACGGATCAGGCGGCTCACCGTGACGCCGATGGCTTCGAACATGCGGCGGACCTCGCGATTGCGGCCCTCCTGCAGCGTGACGCGATACCAGCGGTTGCTGCCGTCGCCGCCGATGAAATCCAGGGAACCGAAAGCGGCCTTGCCGTCTTCCAGGTCGATGCCCTCGACCAGCGCCGCGCGCTGCGCATCGTCCATGTTGCCCAGCACACGCACCGCGTACTCGCGTTCCGTGCCATAGCGGGGATGCATGATGCGGTTGGCCATCTCCCCCGAGGTGGTAAAGATAAGCAGGCCTTCCGTGTTCAAGTCCAGCCGGCCGACCGACAGCCACTTGCCGGTGCGCAGCTTGGGCAGCCGGGCGAATACGCTGGCGCGACCGCCGGGATCGTCATGGCTGACGATTTCGCCGGCCGGCTTGTGATACAGGATCACGCGCGGCGGCTTGCGCGTATTCATGCGCGTGATGACGCGGCCATTGACGCGCACCTGGTCGTTGGCGGCCACACGCTGGCCGATATGGGCCGGCTCGCCGTTGACCGAGACACGGCCGGCGACGATCAACTCTTCCATTTCGCGACGCGAACCGATGCCGGCGTCGGCCAGCACCTTGTGCAGCTTGGGCATCACGACCTCGCTGTTCAGGTACTTGCCCAGCCGCTGCTCCATGCGCGCGCTTTTTTCCAGGTAGGCCAGCGCCTGCTCGGCCTCGCGTTCATTGCCACGGTCGTTGCCGCGCTGCTCCGCGCCGGCCTGGCCGTCGCCTGCATCGCCACCCGCGGCGCCATGGCCGCCGGCATTCTCCGCCGCGTCGCCGCGACGGCGACGGAAAGGCGTGCGCAGCTTGCGGCCGCGCGTGCGGGCGCCGCCCTCGCCTTCCCCGCCTTGCGGCTGGCTTGCGGCGGCGCCGGCCGTTTCGCCATAGGCGTCGGCCACCGGCTCGAAGGCCGGGGCTGGCGCCGCGAAGAGGTCGCCGCTCTGGCCGCGGGTCGTCGCCGGCGGCGCATCGCCATCGCCGCGCATCGCGGCTGGCGCGTAGTCATTGCCCGGCTGGGCATCCGCCGCGCGGGCGGAGCGATTGCGGGCAGGCTTGCCGCCCCGCTCGCGTTGGGCGGACACGGAAGCGGTCTGCGCCCCATCCGCCACGGCGGCTGCGGCGGACGTCTCGGCGCCCGCGGTCTCGGCGGCGCCGTTACGGCGGCGGGTCCGGGCGCGCGCAGCCTGGGTTCCATCAGAGCCAGCCTGAACCTGCGCCGTCTCGGCGGCCGGAGCCGTCGCGGTCGCGGACGTCGAGGTCGCGGACGCTGGGGACCCGGATGCCACAGGCGCCGGCGATGCCGCGGGCACCGAAACCGGCGCAGCCGAAGCGGATGCGATCGTTGCGGAAGCCGTAGGCGCGGCGGCGGGTGTCGCCGGGGCGGTCACCGACGGCGCTTGCGCGGCCGCGGGTTCCACGGCCGTCGCCAACTTGCGCGAAGATGTGGCGCGTCGGGTTTCAACCTGCATGGGCGCGGCGGCGGCCGCATCGGCCTCGCTCGCAGCGCCTTGCGCGCGCGGGACACGGGGCGTACGCGGCTTCCTGACCGGCGCGGCGCCAGCCGAGTCCGTGGCCGCAGCCGCATTGACTTCGGCGGCGCCCGCCGCGGCCTGATTCGTCTCCGTCCGCCCCGCCGTCTCCAGCGCGTCCCCGGTCACGGCGGCCTTGGCGCGTGTCGTCTTGCGGGGCGCGCGCGCACGCGGCGCGTCCACCGTGTCCTGAGAGGACGTGGCGGCCACGGCGGTCTCAGCCGCCTGCCCAGCCACCGACTCGGCCCCCTCGGCGCGCGTCACGCGGCGTGCGCGCGGCTTGCGCGCCGGCGTCGCGGCGTCATCCTGCGCGCCGGCGGGATTCACGGCTTCATTCACGGGAACGACTTCGTCCTGCGCTTTCTTATTGATGGTCACTAGAACTACTCCGGATTTCTATCTTTGCGAGACGCGCCGTGCGCGTCCTCATCGTCAGGCTGCTCGGACGGGCGTTCGGCGACGGCGTCCGGCGTGGGTGACGGAATTTCAGGCTCCCCGCTCCGCGGCTCGATTTCCGGCGCGATGCTGGGAGGCGTTATCTCAGGTGTACGTGCAGGTTGAGGGACCTGCGCCCCGTCGCCGGGCTGATCTATGGTGTCGTGCCCAGGCGGCGGCATATCTGGCCGGCCGGCAACGGGCGCCGCCAAGGCGGACACCTGCTCGTTTTCATGATCGATGGACAAATCGGCGGCGGCCGCGTTTCCGGTAGTTTCGGAATCCTCCGCGGCATCGATATCCGTATCCGCGCGGGCCGCGCCGGTCCGCTCCGTCGCCTGGCGCACATCGTGCGCGGCATCGTCAGCGGCTGGCGATAAGGGAGATTCTACGCCAGATGCCGGCGCCCGTGCATCATCCCCGTCCGGAATATCCACAATTCCTTCCTCGCCAGCGTCCTGGCCGGACGCGGAAACCACATTCGCCCGGCTGTCGTCGCCGGGATTCCCGGCCGATGCCTCCGGTGCTTCCGCTGCTTGCGCACTGGAGAGTTCAGCGCTGGAGGCTGGCGCATCCGCACCGCCCGCCGCGGAACCCGCGCCCGGCGCGTCAACGTCAGCGGCGTCGCCCCCGGCGGCCTCGGCGGTATCGGCCAACCCGGCCTGCCCCCCTTCGGGCAAGGCGCCGTCGTCGCCGGCAGGCTGCCCTTCGGCGGCGACGATTTCCTCGATCTCGACCCCGCCGAGATCCAGCCCCGCGAGCGCCGCGGCGGCGCCCTGGGCCTCCAGCGGCGGCAACTCATCCAGGGCCCGCAATCCCAGATCGTCAAGGAACTGCCGTGTCGTCCCGAACAAGGCGGGACGCCCAGGCGCATCGCGATGGCCGATGACCTCGATCCATCCCCGATCCTCCAATGTCTTGACGATCTGCGACGACACCGTCACGCCGCGGATATCCTCGATGTCCCCGCGCGTGACCGGCTGGCGCCAGGCCACGATGGCCAGCGTTTCCATGACCGCGCGCGAATACTTGGGAGGTTTCTCCGGATCCAGCCGTTGCAGGTAGCGCTGCATATGGGGCCGGCTCTGGAAACGCCAGCCGCTGGCCAGCGATACGAGCTCCAGGCCGCGGCCCGTCCACGCCTCCTGCAGTGCTTCCAGCAGGCTGCCCAGCCTTGCGTCGTCGATGTCGTCGTCATCGTTGAACAGTTTGCGGATTTCACCGCGCGGCATCGGCTGCGTTGCGCAGAGCAACGCGGCTTCGATGATGATTATTGCCTCGCTTTCGTTCATCGATAGGTTCAACTTTTCTAAAAAACAGACAAATGACTTGCCATGAATCAAAAATAGGGTTAATATTCTTTTCTCAGACGCGGGGTGGAGCAGTCTGGCAGCTCGTCGGGCTCATAACCCGAAGGTCGTAGGTTCAAATCCTGCCCCCGCAACCAGATATCCAGAGAAGGCTTGGCGAAACCGCCAAGCCTTTTTTGTTTTTCCAACACCCTGATTTCCGGCGTGAAAATCGTTGCGCCGACACAGGGCATGCCAAGGGCTGCAGCGCCATTCATGCGCACGACAGCGCCATTGCCGCTCACAGCAGCCGGCGCCACGCCCATTTCCCCACCCTCCCCGCCAAGGCCTTCGGCCACGACCGAGCATGCCGCCGGGGCAGCGAATGTTGCGCCGCGCGTAATGGCACAGGCAAAGGCAAGGGCGTTGATCGCCGGCATCGAGGACGGCATGGACGAATGGGAAGCTTGCAAAAAGACCTCGACCAACAAGGCTGGACAAGACAACGAAAACAGGAAAAATTGGGTGAAAACCCAGGCGAAACACCGGGCGAAAACCCGCCGGCCATGCAGCGGGATTCCGACAACCGTCATCCGTGGATACAGTCCCGGGCTGCGCCAAATTTCGATCTGGAATGCAATCCTGGACCAGCGGGGCAACGACGCGCGTCTCTATGCGTGCACCGCATGCATGCACATCGGATACGGCACTGGCCACCATACGGAATACGGCGCAGGAACCGCAACGCGACCATGCGGCGACAAGCATGCTCAAGAGGGACGCTCAAGAGGGCCCGGACGCCGGACATCGCGAGCGTTCCCCCGCGGCAGGCCCGGGCAACGAAGCGGCTTAGAGAACCCGACCTAGAGAACCCGGCTTGAGAACTCGGCTTTGAGGATTCTGCTTTAAAAACCCGGCTTCGAAAACCCAGCTTTGAGAACCCGGACCGCGCTGCAGGTATTCAAACGATTATACGCGCCATTATCCTGAAAAGGAAAAAACCGGGACGCAATTAACCAGGAGGCGGCGCAGACCCGCCCGGCCTATGCCAGCGCCGTCCGCAGCATGGCGGCCAGGGCCTCGGCGCGCATCCCGCGCACGATAAAAACCAGCCGCGAACGAGAGTCCGCATCCGGCCAGGCGCCCAGGGCGACCAGGGGATAGAGCTCCCGGTGCACGCCATGGACCACCCAGGGCCCTGTCCCATCGGCGAAGGAAACCAGCCCCTTGACCCGCAGCAGGGACTCGCCCAGCGATTCCTGCAGGGACGACATGGCCCGCAGGAACGACGGCCGCGCGGGCGCATCGGAGTACACATACGTCCAGACCGCCACGTCATGCGCGGCGCCGCCTCCACCCTCGCCGGCGCTGCCCGCGACAGGCGCCAGCCGGCTCAGCCAGCCAGCCGCGACGGCCGGCGCCGCCTGCGCGGCGGCTGACGATCTTCGGTATCCCCCTTCCGCAAGTAGCGAGGCAGGCAGATCCCCTTGCGGCGCCAGAACATGCACCAGGGCCGCGGGATTCACGGCGGCGATCCGTGCGCGCGCCCGCGCGGCTTCGTCCGCCGATGCCAGGTCCACTTTGCTCACCACCACCTGGTCCGCCAGCGCCAGTTGCTGCGTCATTTCGGGGGGCAAGGGCGCGGAAGCCGCCAACTGGCGCGCATCGGCGACGGCCACCGTGCCCTCGTAGGCATAGCGTTCCGCCAGGAAATGCTCGTGCCGCAACGTGAACAATATCGGCGCCGGGCTGGCCAGGCCGCTGGTTTCGATGATCAGGTGCCGGAACGGCTTGATCGACCGCCGCAGCGCCTGCATGAAGAGGTCCCGCAGGGTATCGGCCAAGGCGCCGCGCACCAGGCAGCAGATGCATCCGCCCTCCAGCACCGACACCGTATCCGCGCTGCCGCGCACCAGGTGGTGGTCCATGCCGACACTGCCGAACTCGTTGATGACGACGGCCGCGCCCGCATAGCGGGGCGTGCGCACCAGGCGATTGAGCAAGGTAGTCTTGCCGCTACCCAGGAAACCGGTCAACACGGTGACGCCGATGCGCGTGTCGGCCGGCATCGCGGCAGGATTAACTTCTGCCGGCAAGGGCGCACGAGGCGCTTCGATACGTTCGGTCATTGGATGGGTCCGCTAGCCTGGAGACAGGACTATATCGGACAAGCCCTGGCCGGGGTCCGTGCCCCGCCCTCGCACCGCTTCCTTCAATTCCGTTCAGGCGGCCCGCCTCTGCACCTCGGCCGACGTTGCGCCGGCCGACCTGTCGTCCAGGCCGCCGCCGCTACCGCGTGTCGCCTGGCCATGCGCATACGCATAGGCCAGGCTCATCGCCTTGCCCACCGCCACCTGTTCGGAGTGGGACACCGACCGATCGCCCATGGGCGGCACGCCGTCGACCAGGGCACGGGCCACGAACCCTGCCTCCACCGACGCGATTTCGATCGCGAACGCACGGCCGCGTATGACGCCGCGCGCGACATGATGCCATCTGATCACAGCTCCCTCCTCCGGGACGTTCATGGCTACATGCTCGCGCAAATGGCGGATCAGTGAAATGCAGGCTCTTTCGGGGTGTTACCAATGGTGCCCCACGCCGGCCGATCCTGCCGAGCCGTGCGCCGCGCGTTGCAATCGACGCTTGCAAAGAAGAGGGCGTCGCCCCCTGCGGGACAACGCCAGGATCAGCCGGCCGCCCGCCCTGCGCCGGCCTGCCAGGCGCGCAGCCAGCCCAGCCCGGCCGACGTTCCGGCGCGGGGGCGGTACTCGCAACCTATCCATCCGTCGTAGGCCAGCTCGTCCAGGACGCCGAAAAGATGGGGGTAGTTCACCTCGCCGGTATCGGGCTCCTGGCGCCGCGGCACGCCGGCAATCTGCACATGGCCCACGCGGCCCGTCGGCAGATAGGCGCGCAGTCGCGTCTCCAGGTCGCCTTCGACGATCTGGCAGTGGTAGAGGTCCATCTGGACTTTCAGGTTGGCGGCCCCGACGTCCTCGACCATGGCATGCGCCTGTGCCTGGCGATTGAGGAAATACCCGGGCATGTCGCGCGTGTTGATGGGCTCGATCAGCAGATCGCGGCCCGCCGGCGCCGCCTGGGCGGCGGCCCACGCCAGGTTCTCGCGATAGACATCTTCCACGGATTCCCGCGCGGCGCCGGCCGGTACCACGCCGGCCATGACGTGCAGGCGCGGGCAATCCAGCTCCTCCGCGTACTCCAGCGCGCGCAGGATGCTGTCGCGAAAATCCTCGCGGCGGCCAGGCAGGCCCGCCAGGCCCCGCTCACCCGCCGCGTAATCGCCCGGCGGCGCGTTGAACAGGACCTGCCGCAAGCCCGCCGCGCGCAACCGGGCCGCGATCCCGGACGCCGGCCACGGGTACGGGAACATGAACTCGACCGCGTCATAGCCATCGTCGGCCGCCGCCTGGAAGCGGTCGAGGAAATCGTGCTCCGTGTACATCATGCTCAGATTGGCGGCAAACCTGGCCATGCGGGCCTCCATGCGAGTCGAAGTGGGGATTGCGGAAAAGGACGCGGCCTGCACCATACCGCAAAACCGGCGGCCCGGGCGCCCCCTGCCCCGCCCTGTCTCATGGTGCCGGCCCCACGCCCGGCAGGCCGCCTCGCGCGCGCGGGTACGCCAGCGTGAAGCGGACCCGCGCGGAGGTCTCGCCCGGCGCGGCGGCCAGGCATTCGGCGGTGGCGCTGCCGCCGTGCAGGGCCATGATGGCGCGCACGATGGACAAGCCGAGGCCGCTGGCATCGGAGTCGGCGCTGCGGGAGAAATCGGCTCGGTAAAAGCGGTCGAACAGCTTGTGCAGGCGCTCCTGGTCGATGAAGGGCCCCACGTTGTCCACATGCACCATGATCGCGTCGGGGCCTTCCTGGGCGCTCAGCGTGACTACGCTGTCGGCATCCGCATAACGCACGGCATTGGCCACCAGGTTGCCCAACGCGCGCCGGAACAGGATGGGATCGGCCTCCACCCGGCCTTGGGCGCGAGCCACCAGGCGGATGCCGCGCTCCTCCGCCACGCCCTCGAAATACTCGGCGATGCGGTCGAACTCCACGGGCAGGTCCAGCCACGCATAGCTCAACGCCGACTGCGCGTTGTCCGCGCGCGCCAGGAACAGGATGTTCTCGACCAGGCGCGCGATGCGTTCGAGCTCTTCCACGCTGGACGCCAGCACGCCCTCGTACTCCTCCGGGCTGCGGGGCTGGCACAGCGCCACCTGGCAATTTCCCAGCAGGGCGCCGATCGGCGTGCGGATCTCATGGGCCAGGTCGGCGGAGAACTGCGCCAGGCGTTCGTAGCCGTCCGCCAGCCGGTCCAGCATGTCGTTGAAGGATGCGGTGACCTCGCGCAGTTCATGCGGCGTGTCGTGCGTATTGAGCCGCCGGTCCAGGCTGCCCGGCGTGATGCCCGCGGCTTGCGCCGCCATGGTGCGCAAGGGCCTCAATCCCCGCCGCAATGCGGCATAGCCCAATACGGCGATCGACAGGAAGGCCGCCAGCACGGCCAGCGCGATCTGCGCGCGGTACTGGCGCAGCATGCGGGTCTCCCCCAGCATCACGTGTCCGGCCACCACCTCCAGCGCGGTGGCCGTCATGGCCGACACCCAGCGGATGGGCACGCCCAACGTGCTGTCGAGCCCGTGGACCGACGCCGCCGTCAGGTCCTGGTGCAGCGGCGCGGGCGTCAGGTCAGGCAGCGCCTGGCCGCTGGGATTGACGTTCACCAGCGGCGCATGCCCGGGCAGGCGGAATACGAGGATGTCCTGCTCGTTGCCGAGCATGTTCTCGAACAGCTGCGGACGCGCCCGCATATCGTCCAGCCGCAAGGTTTCCTGCAACAGGGAACGATAGCGGTCGACGCGGCCGATCAGGCCCACGTCGCTGCGCGCCACCATGTTCGCCTGCATGGACATATAGAGATAGACGCCGGCCACGCTGACCACCACGGCGGCCAGCAAGGCGAACAGCAGCGCGGTGCGCAGCGTCAGGGAGCGGGAGCGCATTCGGCGCATGCGCGCACCTCGCAGACGTAGCCCATGCCGCGCACGGTATGGATGAGCTTGGGCTCGAAGGGCCGGTCGATCTTGGCGCGCAGGCGCTTGATGGCGACATCGACCACATTGGTATCGCTGTCGAAGTTCATATCCCACACCTGCGAAGCGATCAGGGTACGCGACAGGACCTCGCCCTCCCGGCGCACCAGCAGGTGCAGCAGCGTGAATTCCTTGTTGGTCAGCGGCACCGCGACGTTCATGCGCGTCACGCGGCGCCGCAGAACGTCGATATGCAAGTCCGCCAGGCGCAACTGGTCGGCCTCGCGCACCACGCCCCGGCGCAGCAGCGTGCGTATGCGCAACACAAGCTCGGTGAAGGAGAAAGGCTTGACCAGGTAGTCGTCCGCGCCCAGCTCCAGCCCCTGTATGCGGTCCTGGAGCTGGTCGCGGGCGGTCAGGAACAGCACGGGCACGTCCTGCTTCGCGCGCAGCGCCTCCATCACCTGCCACCCGCTCAGGCCGGGCAGCATGACGTCCAGCACCACCAGGTCATAGGATGTTTCCAGGGCCATGTGCAGGCCGTCGGCGCCGTTGCGCGTCCAGTCGACGGCGTATCCGGACTCGGCCAGGCCCTTTTTCAGGTACTCCCCCGTTCTCGCATCATCCTCGACGACCAATATCCGCACGCATCACCTCTGTCTCAAGCCTGCATTCTAGCGATCCCGCGCCGGACGCTTAATGACATTTTTGTCATCCGCGGGTCATGTTGGCGTCCCCAGCCGGGGCGGATCATCCCTCCAGCTGCTACGCGGCGATGCACTGCCTACCCGCCCTGCCGCATCGGCGGGCCCCCAGCCTAGTGGAGATACAGACGATGACCCTTTTCCGTATACGCGCGCTCACTGCCAGCTTGCTCCTGGCCGGCGGACTGGCCGCCGCCCACGCGCAATCCGCGCAACCCGTGCGCACGACCCTGCGGGGCACGATAGACCAGGTCAGCGCCAACGCGCTGGAGATCACGGCGCGCAACGGCGCGAAATCCACCATCGCGCTGCCGGCCAACGTGCCGGTGCGCGCGGTGTCCGTGGCCAAGCTCACCGATATCAAGCCCGACAGTTTCGTCGGGACGGCCGCCGTGCCTCAACCCGACGGCACGCTGAAAGCGCTGGAAGTCCATGTCTTCGCCGCGTCCCTGCGCGGTTCGGGCGAAGGCAACCGGCCGTGGGAAGGCGCCGAAGGCAAGAAGGGATCCATGACCAACGGGACCGTGGGTAGCGTGGTGACGACCAACGGCACCACGATGAAGGTGAAATACAAGGAAGGGGAAAAAACGGTCATCGTGCCGCCGGACGTGCCCGTCGTCTACCTGGAACCGGGCGATGCCAGCCTGATGAAGGTCGGCGCGCCGGCGCTGGTCTTCGCGCAAAAGGGCGATGGCGGGGCGCTGTCGGCCTTGACCGTGGTGATCGGCAAGGACGGCACCATACCGCCGATGTAGTCCCGGCCAGGCGGCGCGCGTCCTGCCGCGCCGCCTGCCCGCCCTCGGTGCGCAATGCCGCGCGCCGCACCGATCCAGGATATCCCCCGTGCACACTTCCACATCTTCACGCCCGCCCGGCCGCGCGCGGGTCCATACCCTGCCGGTGCGCCTGACGCACTGGGTCAATGCCTATGCCATGGGCTGCATGTTCATGAGCGGCTGGGGCATCTACAACGCCTCCCCCATTTTCGGTTTCAGCTTTCCGGAATGGGCCACCCTGGGCGGATGGCTGGGCGCGGCCACGATCTGGCATTTCGCCGTGATGTGGCTGTTGGTGGCCAACGGGCTGCTCTACCTGTTGGCTAGCCTGTTCGACGGCCATCTGCGGCGCGACCTGCTAAGCGTCCGGGGAGCGGATATCCGGCGCGATATGGCCGCGGCCCTGCGCCTGCGGCTGGACCATCGCGCCGGACGCTACAACGCCGTGCAGAAGGCGATGTACCTGGGCGTGCTGCTGCTCGGCCTGCTGCTGGTGCTGTCGGGGCTGGCGATTTGGAAGCCCGTGCAGTTGCAGGGCCTGACCGCCCTGTTCGGCGGCTTCGCGGCGGCCCGCGTCGTGCATTTCATCGCCATGGCGGGCGTAGCCCTGTTCGTGGTCGTGCACGTGTCGATGGTGCTGCTGGTGCCCCGCACGCTGCCGCCCATGATCACCGGCCGGGCGCCGCGGCATGTCCCCGAGGGAGGTCGCGATGCCTGAACGCAAGCACACCCGGCTGGTGCTGGAACCGGCGCAACGCACCACGCTGGCCAACGCGCGGCGTCGCCTGCTGCTGCGCGGCGGCCTGACGCTGGGCGGGGTGGCCATGCTGACCGGCTGCAACCTGCAGGACGGCGATACCTTCGACAAGGTGCTGTGGGCCATGTCCCGCTGGAACGACAAGGTGCAGGCGTGGCTGTTCCGCGAAAACCGGCTGGCCCCCACCTACGCCGCCGGCGACATCACCAAGCCCTTCCCTTTCAACGCCTTCTATCCCGAGTACAGCGTGCCGGACATCGACCTGTCCGACTACCAGCTGGAAGTGTCCGGCCTGGTGGCGGACAAGACGCCGTGGACGCTGGAGGGACTGCGCCGGCTGCCGCAGGCCAGCCAGATCACGCGCCTCATCTGCATCGAAGGCTGGAGCGCCATCGGCCAGTGGGGCGGCGTTCCCCTGAAGACCTTCCTGCAACGCATCGGCGCGGACCTGACCGCGCGCTATGTGGGTTTCAAGTGCGCCGACCGCTACTACTCCAGCATAGACATGGCGACAGCCTTGCATCCGCAGACCATCCTGGCGCTGGACTTCGGCGGCGAGGCCCTGCCGCCCGATTTCGGCAACCCGCTGCGGCTGCGGGTGCCGACCAAGCTCGGGTTCAAGAACCCCAAGCACATCATGGCGCTCTTCGTCACCAATACCTATCCTGGCGGGTATTGGGAGGACCAGGGCTATAACTGGTTCAGCGGGATCTAGGGCAGCGGCAACAGGGTCAGCGGCAACAGGGTCAGCGGCAACTGAGTCAGCCCCGACCAGATCAACAGGACTAAGGGCTGTCCAGCTTCACCCCGGCCTCGCGGATCACCTCGCCCCAGCGCCGGGTCTCGTCGGCGATGTAGCGCTGGTAGGCCTGCGGCGTGCTTCCGAGCGCCTGCGCGCCCTGCGCCGTCAGTTGCTTGCGCACCGCCTCCGTCCCCAGCGCCTTCAGGACCTCGCGATTGAGGCGCGCCACGATGTCCGGCGGCGTGCCCTTGGGCACGACGATGCCCTGCCAGGCGCCTACCTCGAAGCCAGGCACGGCCGTCTCCGCCACGGTGGGCACCTCCGGCAGCAATGGGCTGCGCGTGCTTCCGGTGACCGCCAGCGCCCGCAGCTTGCCGTCGCGAATGAAGGCCAGGGAATCGTTCAGCGTATTGGTCATGAACTGCACCTGCCCGCCCACCAGGTCGGTCATGGCGGGGGCGCTGCCGCGGTACGGCACGTGCATGGCCTGGGCGCCGACGGCGCGCAGCAGCATCAGCGCGCCCAGGTGCGTGACGTTGCCGGTGCTGGCCGAGGCATAGGAAAGCTTGCCGCCCTGCGCCTTGGCGTAGGCGATGAAGGATGACATGTCCTTGGCGGGGACGGACGGATGCACCAGCAACACCAGCGGGATCACCGCCGTCGACGTCACGGCCTGGAAATCGCGCTGCGGGTCGAAGCCCAGCCGGGCGTACAGATTCGGGCTCAGTGCGATGGACGACGTGTTGTATAGCAAGGTATAGCCGTCCGCCGCCGCCTGTGCCACATGCTGCATGCCGATGTTGCCGTTGGCGCCGCCGCGATTCTCCACCACGATCGTCTGCCCGATCTGCTCGGTCAGTTGACGAGCGAGCACCCGCGCCACCAGGTCGGTCGGGCCGCCCGGCGGGAAAGGCACCACCAGGGTGACGGGTCGCTGGGGCCAGTCGGCCGCCAGCGCGGGGGCCGGCGCGACGGCAGCCAGGACCATGCAGGCCGCCACCACGGCGGCCCATGCAGTACGTAGAACCATGATAGTCTCCTCGTTCTTTTTTTCATCTCGTTTGCCGCGATGCGCATGCGGCCGCGGCGTGCAGCCTGGCGATGCCCGCGCGGTCAGCCCGGCCTGCCGGCCAGCAGGCGCACCGCGGTGTATTCCATGACGGCCGTGCCATCCTGCTTGCGGACCGTGATCGCCGACGTCACCACCGCCCGGTTCTGCCTGGACGTCGGCCGTACGCCAGTGACCTCCACCTCGGCCCAGATGGTGTCGCCGGCCACGACCGGCCCCAGCATCTTCTTGTGGACTTCCAGCAGCGCGAGGCCCGTGCCCTGGCACATGGTCTGCATCAGCATCCCCTCGATCAGGCCATAGGTGAGGCCGCCGGGCGCTGGCCGTCCGCGTATCGCGCCATGCGCGTACGTGGTGTCGATGAAGATGGCCTCCAGCATTCCGGTCACGCTGATGAAGTTGACGATGTCCGTCTCGGTGACGGTGCGGCGGAAGGTATGGAAGCGCTGTCCCTCCTTCAGGTCCTGCCAGTAGTAGCCCTGGCCCAGCAATGGCGGTTGGGATGTCATGGGTTGTGATATCACCGGTTGGAATGTCATGGATAGGATGCGACGGGTGGGATATGACGGATCGATGTGATTGAGTCGCGGATCTCCTGAAGTTGATCCATGGCGCGGGAAACGTTGCCGGCGCGCGCCTTCCCCGTCATGCCTGCGCGGCCAGTTCGGCGATGGCCGCCTCGCTCAAGCCAGCCTCGCGCAGCACTTCGCGGGTATGCTCGCCCAGGCGCGGCGCCATGGCCGGCGCCACGTCGCTGTCGGCCATGCGCACCGGGTTGCGGGTATAGCGGTAGGCCTGGCCATGGCCATCGTCGATGTCGACGAACAGGCCCACGCTGCGCAGATGCGGGTCGTCCGGCAGGTCTTCGAGGCGGTTGACCGGCGCGGCAGGTATCTCCAGTTCACGGCACAGCGCCAGCCAATGCGCGGTATCGCGCCGCGCCACGATCTCGCCCGTGAGCGCGTACAAGATTTCGATATGCCTGGTCCGCGCCGCGATGTCCTTGAAACGCGTATCGGCGGCCAGGTCCGCGCGCCCGCTGTGCGCGAAGAAGCGCTGCCAGTGGACATCGGTATAGGGCATCATGCAGACATGGCCATCGGCGGTGGCGTACGGTCGCCGCCAGCGTGCCAGCACGCGCGGATAGCCCATGCCCCCGGGCGCCTCGGACGGCGGGCCGCCAAGGTGTCCGCCATACAGGTGCTCGACCATCAGGAACGAGGTCATGGACTCGTACATCGGCACCTCCAGCGCCTGTCCCCTCCCGGTGCGCTCGCGCTGGAACAGCGCCGCCAGGATGGCGTGCGCGGCCACCAGGCCGCAGGTCTTGTCCGCCGCGATCGTGGGCAGGTACTGCGGCGTCCCGGTCTGGCGCCGCATCAGGTCGGCCACGCCGGACAGGCCCTGGATGACGTCATCGTAGGCAGGCTGGCCCTCGTAGGCGCCTCCGCTGCCGAAACCATACAGCCCCGCGTACACCAGCCGGGGATTGCGCGCGCACAACGAGGCGGGATCCAGGCCCAGCTTGGCCATCTTGGACGGCCGCATGCTGTGCATGAGGACGTCCGCGCCGTCCACCAGGGTCAGCAGCGCCGCGCGGGCCGCCTGCTGCTTGAGGTCCAGCACCACGCTGCGCTTGTTGCGATTGATGCCCAGGAAGATGGCCGCCAGGCCCGCTTCGCGTGACGGCCCGGTGCGACGGGTGGAATCGCCGCCCGGCGCCTCGATCTTGACGACGTCGGCGCCGTAGTCCGCCAATATCTGCGAGGCATAGGGGCCGAAGACCACAGTGGTCAGGTCGAGTATGCGCAGGCCGCCGAGCGCGGCCTGCCTTGGGGAATATGCGGGGTTCATGGCAGGCCATCCTAAAGACGGCCGCCACGCGCGTCTAATACGGCTTTGGTATGACGCGATACCACATGTTTATGGCGTTCCGGAACCGGCGCGGCGTGGATGGTTCAAGCCGTCAGTACCGCGCGACCCACGACCTTGCCGTCCACCAGCGACGCCAGCACCGCATCGGCGTCGGCCAGGGGGTAGCGATGCACCGGTATCGGCTTGACCTTGCCCTCGCGCACCAGCGCCATCAGCTCGCGCAGTTCCTGCAGGCTACCCACATAGCTGCCGACGATGGACAGCGCCCGCATGGGAATGAGCGCCAGCGGCCAGGTCGCGCCGCCGCCGAACAGGCCCACGATGACCAGCTTGCCGCCCTTGACCAGGGTATCGAAGGCGGCGCCCGCCGTCGCCGGCGCGCCGACCAGGTCGAGCGCGGCCTGCACGGGCCGGCCGCCGTTGGCCTTGACGATCTGCTGCGCCGCGTCGGGCGCGCCGCCGTCGATGGCAGCCAGGGCGCCGGCGGCCAAGGCCGCCTGCCGCTTGGCGGGATCGATGTCGACCACGATGGCGCCCTTGCCGCCCAGGGCATGCAGGATCTCGACGGCCATCAGGCCCAGCCCCCCCGCGCCGAAGATGACGATGGGATGGTCGCGATAAATTTCGGGGCCGATCTGGCGCAGGGCCGAATAGGTGGTCAGGCCCGAGCAGGCATAGGGCGCCACCGTGGCGGGGTCCAGGTCGCCGATGTCGATCAGGTAGCGCTCGTCGGGCACCAGCAGATATTCCGCGTAGCCGCCGGGACGGTAGACGCCGAGGTAGCGGGGCGCGGTGCAGTGGTTTTCGCGGCCGCCGGCGCAGGCCGGGCATGCGCCGCAGCCTATCCATGGATAGACGAGATAGTTGCGCCCGGCCTGGACCTGCGTGGCGCGCGGCCCCGCCGCGTGGACCGCGCCCACCGTCTCGTGGCCCAACGTCAGGGGCAGCGTGACCCCGCGATCCTTGAGCGACAGCCGTTTGCCCTGGCCGAGGTCATATCCGCCCTCCCACAGGTGGATGTCGCTGTGGCATACCCCGGCCGCCCGCACCTTCAGCAGCACCTCGGCATCCCGCACGTCGGGGATGGGCTGCTCCCGCAACTGCAAGGGTTGGTGGAAATCGACGACGCAATAGCATTTCATGGCATGTCTCTCCGTTCTTGTTTTCCAGGACCAGAAGGATTACTTGCGGCTAGCTTGCGGATTACTTGCGTGCGAGCGGGCACTCGCTGTCGGCCAGCGACACGAAGACCTTGTCGCCGGGCACCGTGGACAGGATGCGATAGAAATCGCCCGGATAGCGCGATTCCGCCGGCTTTTTCACCTCCACCAGGTACAGGTCCATGATGACACGGCCGTCCTCGGGACGCACCCGTGCATTCTTGATCAGCCTGGTCGTGACGGGCAATTCCCGCAACTTGCGGTTCACGGCCTCGCCATCGAACGTGCCTGCCGCCTGTACCGCCTGCAGGTAGTGCATGGTCGCGACATAGCTTAGCGCATGCACGATCGATGGCACGCGGTCCCAGTTGGCTTCCTTCTGCCAGCGCCGGGTCCATGCGCGGGTGTCGTCGTCGGCATCCCAGTAGAAGGCGTCCGGGAAGATCAGGCCCTGCGCCACGGGCAGCCCCATCGCGGCAACGTCCGTGATGAACGTCAGGAATGTGAGCATGCGCTGCCTGGATCCGGCCAGCCCGAATTCCTGCGCCTGCTTGATCAGGTTGACCAGGTCGCCGCCCGCGCTGGCCAGGCCGATGACCTGGGCCTGCGAAGCCTGCGCCTGCAGGATGAAGGACGCAAAATCGGTCGCACCCAGCGGGTGGCGCGCGCTGCCCAGCACCTTGCCGCCGGCCCGCTCCACGAAATGGCTGGCGTTGGCTTCCAAGGACTTGCCGAACACGTAGTCGCTGGTGATGAAGTACCAGCTCTTGCCCCCCTGGTCCACCGCGCCCCGCACGACCGCGTTGGCGAGGGCATAGGTGTCCGGCGCCCACTGCGTGGTGACGGTCGAGCACTGCTTGCCGCTGAAATCCCCGGCAAAGCCGCCGCTGATGAGCGCCGTGCCATTCTTTTCCTTGGCGACATAGGCGGCCGCCAGCCCCGTGGAACTCGCGCCGCCGTCGACCACCGCGACCACGTTCTGCGTATCGAACCAGCGCCGCACCACCGCGGAGGCCACGTCCGCCTTGTTCTGCGTATCGGCGCCGATGACCTCGATACGCTTGCCCAGGACCTGGCCGCCAAAATCCTTCACCGCCAAACGGGTCGCGGCTTCCGAGCCCGGACCGCCCACGTCGGCATAGATGCCGCTGCGGTCATTGGAAACGCCGATGCGAACCACATCGCCCGCCGGTTCGGCGGCGGCGGGGATGGCGGTGGCGGCGCAGGCCAGCGCCACGGCCGCGGCAAGCACGGCCAGCCCGCCGGCACGACGGGGCGGCCTGAAAAAACCCGGGAGGCGCGAAGCCGGCCCCGCACAAGCCAGGCCTGGATAGCGAACAGGAAGACCGGAACAGCGAACGACGATGCTACGGAAAGAGTTGCCCATTTTTGTCTCCCCCGGGCCGGCGCCACGCCGGAACGGAATCCTGATTATTGGTATGGGTGGCGGGATGGTGGCCCGCGTCCCGGCGCGGTGCGCGCCGACTGGGGCTTGCGTGGAGGTATCGGGGCTGGCGATCTCCTGGAGGCGGTGGTTGCCGCACATGCTAAGGTGGCGCTTGCGCACGGTCTAATAAACGTTTCGTATTGGGTGATACGGGATTCGATAATGGTCATGGATTTGCGTCAGTTGCGTCAGCTGGTCACCATCGCCGAGCTAGGCAGTTATCGCCGAGCCGCCGAAGTGCTGCACATCGCCCAACCCGCGCTGTCGGTCTCGATACAAAAACTGGAACACCTGGTGGGCGTGCAATTGCTGGAGCGCGGAACGCGCGGCGTCACGCTCACGGCCGCCGGGCAAGCCCTGGTCGCCGACGCCCGCCGGGCGCTCTATCACGCCGACCAGGCGCGCCAGGCCGCGCGCCGCGTCGGGCTTGGCGAATGGGGCACCCTGCGGCTGGGTTTCGTGGGATCCGCGACCTACACCCTGCTGCCTCGCCTGTTGCCCGCCTTCCGCGCCACGTGCCCGGAAGTCGCCCTGGAATTACGGGAAGACAGCACGGTGGGACTGCTGGCCATGTTGCGCAGCGGCGAAATCGACGCCGCCCTGGTGCGCGGCCCCGCGGCGGAGGACCCCTTGCTGGCGAGCTGGGCCCTGGAACGCGATGACCTGATCCTGGCGGTGCCGCGCGACCACCCGCTGGCCCGGGCCGAAGCCGTGCCCCTGTCCGCGGCGCGCGGGGAGTCCTTCGTCGTGTATTCGCCCAAGATGGTGCCGGGCTTGCATGGCGTGATCCAGGAATTGTGCCGCGGCGCGGGATTCTCGCCGCGCATCGGCCAGGAGGCGATCCAGGTGCAGACCGTGGTCAGCCTCGTGGCCAGCGGCATGGGGGTGGCACTGGTGCCTGGCGTGGCGCGCGTCTACACCACGCCGCATGTCGCCTTCGTGCCCTTGACCGACCCGCGCGCGCAGGGAGCGCTGGCCCTGTCCCTGGTCACGCATCGCGAAGGCGCGAACGCCGCCGTGCTGCGGCTGCGCGACTGCCTGGCGCCCTGCGCGCCGGTCGCCGCGGCCGCCTGACCCTGCCGGGTCGCCACGCCGGCTTATCCCTTCGGCGCGGCGGCCTGCGCCTTGTCCAGGAAGGCCATCACCGCCTCCCGATGCTCGGTGCTGGTGTAGCAGATGCCCTGGGCCTGGCTGCCCTGGGCGAACACCTGCTGGGACGAGAGCTCGAAGCTCTGGTTGAGTATGGTCTTGCCAAGGGCCAGCGCCGTGGCCGAGCCCTTGGTGAGTTCCGCGGCCCAGGCCTGCGCCTGCTCGACCAGGGCGGCGCCAGGCGCCTGCCGGTCGACGATGCCCAGCGCCAGCGCTTCCTGCACGTCGACCTTGCGGCCCGTGAAGATCAGTTCCTTGGCGCGCGCCAGCCCGACGCGGCGCGGCAGGAAGTACATGCCGCCGCCATCGGGAATGATGCCGCGGTTGATATACGACCAGGTGAAGCTCGCCCATTCGCTGGCGATGATGAAATCGCAGGCCAGGGCCGTATCGGCGCCGAGCCCCGAGGCAGCGCCGTTGACCGCGGCGATCACGGGCTTGGGCATGGTATGCAGCAGGGCCTGCACGCGATGCACGCGCTGCTGCCGGCGCCAGCCGTTGATGCCCACTTCGCCGGCGGGTGCGTTCAGGCGCTTCTCCATGCCGGCGATGTCGCCGCCGGCGCAGAAAGCCTTGCCGGCGCCCGTCAATACCAGCGCGCGGATGGCGGTGTCCGCGGTGACCCGCTCCAGCGCATCGATGAATTCAGTCCGCAAGTCGTCGCTCATCGCGTTGCGTTTTTCGGGACGATTGAAGGTGATCGTTGCGATCGACGAGGCGACCTGGAAATCTATCAGTGAGTATGTCATCGGGTTCTCGAAAAAAGCGTCACGCTTATTCAGGCTTGATGTTGTTTTCCTTGACGACCTTGCGCCAGCGCGCTTCCTCCGCGCGCACATACGTATCGAGCTCGGCGGGATCGCCCGTGCGCACGGCCAGGCCTTCCTGTTCCATGCGCTTGCGAAAATCCTCCGACTGCGTCGCCTCCCGCGCTGCCGCGTTCAGCCGCTGGATCACGGCCTGCGGCGTTTTCGCGGGGACGTAGAGTCCATACCAGCTCTCCACCGAGTAGCCCGGCAAGGTCGCGGCGACGGTGGGCACGCCCGGCCATGCCGGCGAGGGCCGTGGGCTGGTGACCGCCAGCGCCCGCAGCTTCCCGCCCTGGACGAAGCCGGAAACCGCGGCGGCGGTCGCGAACATCACATCGATGCGATTCCCCAGCAGGTCCGTGATGGCCGGCCCCGCGCCCCGGTAAGGCACGTGCGTCATCGGTACCTTGGCAAGATTGGCGAACAGCTCTCCGGCCAGGTGAGCCGACGTTCCTATGCCCTGGGACGCGTAGGTCAGGCCTTTTTCCTTGCCTTTTTCCTTGCCTTGGGCGGCGGCGATGACGTCCTGCACGCTGTGGTACGGACTGTCGGCGGGGACCACCATCACGTTCGGGCCGGTCCCGATCAAGGCCACCGGCGCGAACGCGGTCTGGTAGTCGTAGGGCAGGCTGGGTTGCAGGCTGGGGTTCACCGCGTGCGCGAACGACGCCATGTCGATGGTGTAGCCGTCGGGCGCGCTCTGGGCGACGTAGTCGGTGCCCACGATGGTGCCGGCGCCCGGCTTGTTGTCGACGATGACGGAGACCTTGAGCGCCTTGCCCATGCCGGCGCCCAGCGCGCGGGCAATCGTGTCCGTCCCGCCGCCAGGCGCGAACGGCACGACCAGCCGTATCGGTTTATCGGGAAACGCAGCCACGGCAGCGTGGGCAAGGCCGCACGCCGACAATGCCAGCACCGTGCAAGCCCACCGCTTGCGCATCCATCCTAGCGTCATGCTCATGTCTCCATCGCGGCCCGGGCCGGGCTTTTTTTTTCGAGGCCCATGGGAACCAGGCCACGTGCCGAAAGCTTAGAGCGAGGGACGCGGAATCGACAGGGGGCATTTCCAATTGGTGGAATTTGCTCAAGCATTGCGCAAACCCGGAATCAAACTGCGCAATTCCTGATCAACGCCTCGCCAACGAGAAAAAAATCCGCGGTCTTTTCGAAAAAAATCGCACACCGACTTGCGCACCCCAAAAAATACGTGCTATAGTCTTACTTCTTTAGCGCAGGTCCCCGATAGCTCAGTCGGTAGAGCGACGGACTGTTAATCCGCAGGTCGCTGGTTCGAGCCCAGCTCGGGGAGCCAAAACCGCACTAAAGCGCAGTACCGACAACAGAAACCGCCGCAAGGCGGTTTTTGCTTTTGTGGCTACGCGGATTATTTTGGGCCACGCGATAGGGCCCCGATCGCCGGCCCCGCCCCATGATCATTATCCGGCGCAAGTGGCGCGATAACGACGTTCGCATGGCGCCCCAGCACGTCCGCCGCAATATTCGGGCAACTGATTCATGTCATATGCCGCACTATTTCAGCAAAACCCAGATCATGACGTTTTGTGCCCGGCTTCGCGTCAAGTTACACGAAATAGAGATACGTTTCTTGTATTTAAGAAGTAACATACCTACATGGCGCATTAAAGCCGGGGAGTGATCCCGGCAGTTTCTTCGGTTTATGTAGAGTACGAGTATGACTCCTGATTTACGCGCCACGGTCATTCAGCTCGACGCTGGCCTGCGCATGATCAATAACGCGCTCGAGCATCTGCGGCAGCACCTTGAACCACGCCCCCAAGCGGGCTGGCGGTTTTCGGAAGAAGGTTGGATCCTGGCCACGCCGGACGGTCGCAAGCTGCAATTGGGCAATGCTGAAAGAGCGCTGCTGCTAGCCCTGGCCTGTCACCCCACGCGACAGATGACCCGCGACGAATTGGTCCATGCCATCAACGATACGCTGGGATCGGACCACTACAACACGGCGGCGCTGTCGGTCATGATCAGCCGCTTGCGCAAGAAGGCGGCCGCCGACGGCGTCGACCTGCCCTTGCATGCGGTCCGTGGACAGGGCTATGCCCTCTCCACGCAGATCGATACCAGCCAGCTGGCGCCGCAATCGAACCGGGACAGGCAGCAGTGATAAACCTCGCACGCCGGGACATGCGCGAAGCGCGGGCATGAGCAAGGCATAAAAACAAGAAGGGCAACCCGTGGGGTTGCCCTTCTCACTTTCAATTTGGTGCCGCTTGCCGGATTCGAACTGGCGACCTTTTCATTACGAATGAACTGCTCTACCAACTGAGCTAAAGCGGCTTAACCTGGACTCGTCCGCTGGAAAACCAAGCCAGCTTTCTATCCGTCCTGCCGATCGGCTTACCCTGGCATCGCTGCCCGGCACCGTTCGTCAGAAGCCCGCAACTATAGCACAACAAATTGGCCTGCACAGCCCTTCCGACAAAAAACTTTGCTTGTCGTAGCGCTACGAACGTAGCGCTACGAACCTACTCACGCCATCTGGCTCAGCGTCCGCCGGAAACGCCTGAGCGAAAGCACGTAGAACACCGCCCCGATCACGGCCAGGGCGGCGAACCAGCCCCACACCATGCCGAAGCCGGCGCCCCGGAAAAGAATGCCCTGGCTGAGCTGGATGAAGTGCGTGGTCGGCGCGGCCAGCATGATGTCCTGCACGAAGGGCGGCATGCTCTCGCGCGGCGTATTGCCGCCGGACAGCATTTGCAACGGCAACAGGACCAGCACCAGCAGCATGCCGAACTGCGGCATCGACCGCGCCAGCGTGGCCAGGAATATTCCCATCGACGTGGTCGCGAACAGATGCAGCGCCGCCCCCGCCAGGAACAACGCAACCGACCCATTGATGGGAACGTGCAGCGCGCCTCGCACGATCAGGTACAGCGACATCGTCGCCGCCACCAGCACCACCAGGCCCATGGACCAGACTTTCGACAGCATGATCTGCGCCGGGGTCACCGGCATGACCAGCAAGTGCTCGATGGTGCCGTGTTCGCGCTCGCGGATCAGGGCCGCGCCGGTCAGGATGATGGAGAGCATGGTGATGTTGTTGATGATCTGCATCAGCGCGCCAAACCACGTTTTTTCCAGCGAGGGATTGAAGCGCGCGCGCAGGACCAGGCCGACCGGCGGCTCGGCGCCGGCGCGATAGCGCTGCATGAACTCCCTCACCTCGTCGCCGATGATCTGCTGCACGTAGCCGCTGCCGCTGAAGGCCTGGCTCATGCGCGTGGCGTCGACATTGAGCTGCAGCGAGGTGGCGCGGCCGGCGAGCATGTCGCGCTGGAAGTTGGGCGGGATGTCCAGGACGAAGGTATACACGCCACGGTCCATGCCGGCATCGGCATCCGCGACATTGGTCATCACGGGATGGGTGAACTGCGGCGGATAGAAGGCCGATGCAATGCGCGCCGACAGCGGCGAGCTATCCTCGTCCACGATGGCGATGGGCGCCAGGTGCAGGGTGTCCGGTTGCGCGGTGGCCGCCGAGTAGACCGACGCCGTGAACGTAAAGACGATCAGGGCCAGCATCATCGGATCGCGCACCAGGCTCCATAGTTCCTTCACGCCCAGGCGCCAGGTATTGGCCAGGAATGCGGCCAGCGCGAGGGACGACCGCTTACTGGTCTTGGACTTGGGGGTGGACTTGGAGGAATGGGAACGGGCCTGCCCCGTCGCCGGTGTCGCCATTACCGCTCCTGCTTTTTCAATAGCGCGATGGTCAGCCCCAGCACCACCGGCACGGCAATGAGCATGGGCCAGAATGACGGCAGCAGGTCGTGCAGGCCCAGGGCCTTGTTGAACACGCCGCGGCTGACGATCAGCATGTGCGTGGTCGGGTAGATCTCGCCTATGACACGTCCGCTGCCCTCCATGGACGACACCGGCGTGGTCATGCCGGAGAACTGCACCGTCGGGATCATGGTGCCCACCATGGTGAAGAACAGCGCCGCGATCTGGCTGCGGGTGAAGGTCGACGCCAGCAGGCCGATGCCGGTGCACACGACGTTGTAGATGAAGACCGCCGCCAGCAGGGTGAAGAAGCTGCCCTTGACCGGCACGCCGAATACGGTGACCGCCAGCAGCGCCATCAGCAGGAAATTGACCATGGCCAGCACCACATAGGGAAACTGCTTGCCCAACAGGAACTCGGTGCGTGTGACCGGCGTCACGTACAGGTTGAGTATGGACCCCAGTTCCTTTTCCCGCACCACCGACAGCGCCGTCAGCATCGCCGGCAGCATGATCAGCAGCATGGGTATCACCGCCGGCACCATGGCCGGCAGGCTGGTCACGTCGGGGTTGTAGCGGAAGCGCGTCTCGATGGACACGCTGGTGCTGTCGCGCATGCCGCGCTGGCGAGCCTGGTCCGCCAGCCAGGCCTGGTGCATGCCGGAGACATAGCCTTGCACGGTTTCGGCGCGGCTGGGCATGGAGCCGTCTATCCAGGCCCCGATCTCGACCTTGCGTCCGCGCGCGACGTCACGCCCGAAGCCCGGCGGAATCTCTATGCCCACGGCGATATCGCCGCTGCGCAGGCGCCGGTCCAGGTCGGCGTCATCCAACAGCGGCGCCGTCTCCGTGAAATAACGCGACCCCGCGATATTGAGCGCGTAGTTCTGGCTGGCGCCGCTCTGGTCGCGGTCCAGCACGGCGAAGCGCAAATCCTCCACGTCCATGCTGATGCCGAACCCCATGACGAACATCAGCACCACCGACCCGACCAGGGCCAGGGTGGCACGCACCGGATCGCGTTGCAGTTCCAGGGCCTCGCGCCACAGATAGCTGTACAGCCGGCCAAAGGAGAAGCGCCGCCGGGGACCATCAGGGTGCGCCGGCGGGGCGGGCGCCGTGGCGGCCGCGGCCTGCCCCGCCGTCCCGGCCTTCGCGTCCAGCGGCTCGGGCGCGGTGCCGGCGCCGGCATCGACCAGGTAGCCGATGAAGGCCTCTTCCAGTGTCGCGGCCTGGCGGCTGGCGGTAATGCCGTCCGGCGTATCGCTGACCAGCACCTTGCCGGCGTGCATCAACGAGATGCGGTCGCAGCGGGCCGCTTCGTTCATGAAATGGGTGGAGATGAAGATGGTGACGCGGTCGCGCCGCGACAGTTCGATCAATAGGCGCCAGAAGTTGTCGCGCGCCACGGGATCCACGCCGGACGTCGGCTCGTCGAGAATCAGCAGTTCCGGCTTGTGCACCATGGCGACCGCCAGCGACAGGCGCTGGCGCATTCCCAGCGGCATGTCGTCGGGCAGGCTGTCGACCTCCCCGGCGAGGGAGAAGCGGTCCAGCATCTCCCCCACCCGCTGGCCGACCTCGGCGGGAGGAACATGGAACAGCCGGGCATGCAGCACCAGGTTCTGCCGGACGGTCAGTTCGCTATACAGGGAGAAGGCCTGCGACATATAACCCACGCGGTGACGGGTAGCCATATCGTTGGAATCCACCTCGTGCCCGAACAGCCACGCCTGGCCGTCGGAGGCCGCCAGCAAGCCGGTCAGCATTTTCATGGTGGTGGACTTGCCGCAGCCGTTGGACCCCAGGAAGCCGAAGATCTCGCCACGGCGGATGCGGAAATTCACATGATCGACGGCCACGAAATCGCCGAAGCGCATGGTGAGGTCCCTGGCCTCGATGGCGATGTCGTCGTCGCCGCCCAGCGCGAGCGGCGGAATCACCACCGGTTCGTACCCGCGTGTTTTCTCTTCCGGCAGCAAGGTGATGAAGGCCTCTTCCAGGCTGTCCCGGCCCGCGTGCGCCAGCAGTTCCGCGGGCGTGCCCGTGGCCAGCACCTTGCCGTCGTCCATCGCCACCAGCCAGTCAAAACCCTGCGCCTCGTCCATATAGGCCGTGGCAACAATGACGCTCATGCCCGCGCGCTCCCGCCGTATGCGCGCGATCAAGTCCCAGAACTGGGCGCGGGCAAGCGGATCGACACCGGTGGTGGGTTCGTCCAGGATCAGCAGGTCGGGATCGTGGATGAGCGCGCAACACAGTCCCAGCTTCTGCTTCATGCCACCCGACAGCTTGCCCGCCGGGCGCGCCAGGAAGGGATGCAAGCCCGTGCTGCGGGTGAGGTCGTCGATACGGCGGCGCCGTTCCGCCGCGTCGTGACCGAACAGGCGCGCGAAGAACTGCAGGTTCTCCTCCACCGACAGCGTCGGATAGAGGTTCTTGCCCAGCCCTTGGGGCATATAGGCGATGCGCGGGCAGACCGCGTCACGATGCGCCTTGCTGGCCATGTCGCCACCCAGCGCCCGCACCGACCCTTCCTGCACGGCGCGCGCGCCCGCCACCAGCGACAGCAGGCTGGACTTGCCCACCCCGTCCGGGCCGATCAGGCCCACCATGAGGTCGGCCGGCACATCGAGGTCGACGGCGTCCAGCGCCAGTGTCCTGCCATAGCGCAGCGAGACGCCACGCAGGCTGACAGCGTGCGCGCTTCGGTCCTGATCGGGCGCGGCGCCGGCCATGGCTTACTCCGGCACCTTGGCGGCGAGTTCGGGCGGCCATTGCGCCTGGGAGTCCACCTTGACCCAGGCCACGCCGGGCAGCCCCGTCTTGACCAGCTTCAAATGGCGCAGCAGCAGGTCGCGGTCGATCTGCGCCTTGACGCGGAACATCAGCTTCTCGCGCTCGCTTTGCGTCTCCACCGTCTTGGGCGTGAACTGCGCCGTGCTGGACACGAAGGAAATCGTTGCCGGGATCACGAACTGCGGCGCGGCATCCAGGACGATGCGCGCCTCGGCGCCGATGGCCAGGCGGCCGGCCTGGCCCTGTGGCAGGAAGAAAGTCATGAACACGTCGGAAAGGTCGACCAGGTTCACCACCTTGCCCCCCGCGGCCAGGACCTCGCCTGGCTGCGCCACGCGATACTGCACGCGGCCGTCGCGCGGCGCGCGCAGTTCGCTGTCGGCAATGTCGGCATCGATGCGGGCCACCGTCGCCTTGGCCGCGTCGACCGTCGACCGCGCGCCCACCACCTGGGCCTGGGCCGCCACCACGGCCGACTGGGCCGCGGCCGCCTGCGCCTTCGACGCCTGCACGGCGGCGCGCGCGCTGCGCACGCGGGCCCGGTCGTCATCCAGTTCCTGGGCCGAGGACGCCCCCTCCTTGGCGAGCGTTTCCGAACGCGTGAGCCGGCGCTGCGCCGCGTCGAGTTCGGCCTCCCGCTGAACCGTCACCGCGTCCGCCGACACCTTGTCGCTGATCCGCGCGGCCACCTGGGCCTCGATCGATGCCACGGTATTCAAGGTCTGCTGGTACTGCGCCATGGCCTCGGCGCGTTGAGCCGTCAGCGTATCGATCTGCATGCGGGCCAGCGTCTGCCCCTTGGTGACGAAGTCTCCATCGTTGACATAAAGCGCCTCCAGCCGGCCGCCCAGCTTGGTCGCGACGTCGACCTCGGTCGCCTCGATGCGGCCATTGCCGCTGGCGAAACCGGGTCCGGGGCCGCCCGGGTTCAAGGCGCGCCAGGCATACCACCCGACGCCGCCAAGCACCAGGACCGCCAACACGGGCAATACGACCTTGGAAGACAATTTCATACGCATGCTCCTGCACTGGGGGCCGCTACCGTGTGATGGGTGTCATGGGTGTCATGGCCGGCGGCGTCATCCCCGAGGTTTTTTCCACGTCGGCGCGCGTTGCGGCATCCGGCGGCGCGCCGGCGCCGCCGCCATCGGCGGGCGTCGCCGCATCCGCGGGCGCCAGCGTCAGGCTGCCGCCGCCCAGCGCGGCATAGAGATTCGCCCGGCTGATCAACAAGGCATACCGGCTCTCCACCTCCTGCTGCTGCACGGCGAGCAGGTCGCGCTGGGCGTCCAGCACTTCGAGGAAGGAGGAAGATCCGTGGTCGTAGCGCAGCTTGGCCAGGCGCGCGCGCTCGGCCTGGGCCGCGTGCGTCGCGCCCAGGATTTCGACCTGCCGCGCCAGCCAGTCGCGCGCGGACAAGGCGTCGGCCACGTCGCGGAAAGCCGCCTGTATGGTCTTCTCATATTGGGCCACGGCCTCGACCCGGCGCGCCTGCGCGAGATCAAGGTTGTTGCGCAATGCCCCGCCCTGGAAGATGGGCAGCGTGATGCTGGGCGTAAAGGTCCACATGCCACTGCCGCCCTTGAACAGGCCGTCGAGGTCGGCGCTGGCCGTGCCCGCCGCGCCGGTCAAGGCGATGCGGGGAAAGAACGCGGCGCGGGCGGCGCCGATGCTGGCATGCGCCCCCTTGAGCTGGTGCTCGGCCGCCACGATATCCGGACGGTTCTCCAGCAGCGCGGAAGGCAGGCCGGGCGCCAGGTCGCGCATCATGCCTTCGTCGTCGCCGGGCCCCTGCGCATAGTCGACAGGAACCGGCGAGCCGGTCAGGAGCTCCAGCGCATGCGCTTGCGCGGCGCGTTGCTGTTCAAGCTGCGTCACCAGCGCGCGAGCCTGCTGCCAAAGCGTCATGGTCTCCGTCAGCTCCAGCTTGGAAGCCGACCCCACGCGATGCCGCAGCTCGAAAATACGCAGGCTTTCGGCGCGGGTCGCGACGGTCTGCCGTGCCAGGTCCAGGCGTTCCTGCAAGTCGCGCAAGCCGAGGTAGTTCTGCGCGGTCTGGTTGATCAGGCTGAGCGTCGCGGCGCGCCGCGTATCGTCGGCGGCGAAATAATCCTGCAAGGCCGCCGTGCTGAGGTCGCGCACCCGCCCCCACAGGTCCAGCTCCCATTCCGACATGCCCAGCGCCACCTGGTATTGGCTGGACACCTGCGGCTGGCCGGACAGATTCAGATCGCCCGGCACGCGCTGGCGGGTGCCGGTGGCGCCGGCGGCGAACCACGGATACAGGTCGGCCCGCTGTATGCCATACGCGGCACGCGCCTGCTCGACCCGTGCCGCGGCGATGCGCAGGTCGCGGTTATTGGCCAGGGTGTTTTCGATGAGCGCGCGCAGCCGTGGATCGCCGAAATAGTCGGACCAGCCCAGGGTGGCGACGGCATCGCCGGGCGCGGCCGGCACGTCCCAGCTGGCGCGCACCGGCAAGGGCGGCTGGCGATATTCGGGCGCCAGCGACACGCAGCCCGATAGCAGGCCCGTGGCGAGCATGCCGGCGATACCAAGTCGAACGGAGAACGGGGTCACGCTGCTGCTGCGGACTGGCGACATATGTTCGGTCGATCCGTCGATGGGCAACCAGGCCGTACACCTGGACTGCGACGATGCGCAAGGAAAAGGCAAAAGCGGCAAGCCGACCCATGATACCGAAACTTCGGCGGATTATGCGGAAGCCGGCCTTGTCGACCCGCACGGGTGGAACAGGCCATTGAATATGCCGTTCGATATTCATTTATATGATATATATAAGTGATGGCCTCCTTGCGGTACAATTCCGCTGTGATCCCGGAACGTGCTTTATGAATAACCTGTCTTCTTTCGCCATGCCGCTGGGCAGCCCCCTGTATGAACAGATCAAGCATGCCTTGCTGGCGGCGCTGGCCCACGGCGAATGGAAGCAAGGCGACGCCATTCCTCCGGAAAAGGTCCTGGCGGAACGCTTCGGCGTGTCGATAGGCACCTTGCGCAAGGCCATCGACGAGTTGGCGGCGGAGAACATCCTGGTGCGGCATCAAGGCCGCGGCACCTACGTCGCGGTGCATACGCGCAATCCGCACTTTTTCAAGTTCTTCCGCATCGTGCGGCAGGACGGCAAGAAAGCCTATCCCACCACGCAGCTCATGCGCTTCCGGCGCGCCCGCGCGACTGCCCTGGTGCGCGAAAAGCTGGGACTGGCCAGCGGCGCGCATGTCTTCGAGTTCAACAACGTGCTATCGCTCAATGGCGATGTCGTCATGGTCGACGAGATCTGCCTGCCCGAGGCGCTCTTTCCTGGCATGACCGAACAGCAGTTGCGCGACCGCCCCAGCACGTTGTACAGCCTGTACCAGGATGCGTTCGGCGTGAACGTCATCGGCACCGACGAACGCTTGCGCACCGGCCTGGCCGACCCGACGCACGCGCAATGGCTGGGCGTGCCCGAAGGCCAGCCCTTGCTGCAAATCCGCCGCGTCGCGTATTCGTATCACCGCATGCCGGTGGAATGGCGCGTCTCCCATGTGAATACCGACGCCTATGAATACCTGGGTCAGGAACACGTGGCCAATAATTGAGTAGCCGCGCCCGTGGGGCGCCGGTAGGGGACACGTTCCCCGCATGCACGTGGCGAGCCAAACACGCCGTATGCCATCAAAGTTGTACGTCATCATATGACTAGAAACTTGCACGTGGCGCTGTTTTTTACAAGCAAGGTCCGTCCAATCGGTTTATATTGTCTGGCGTCCGTACGAAACACGGGCTGGATGGCCGGCCCTGGTTGTACGATGACAAACATATCGCGAACCGCCCAGGAGACGCAGGCCGTCATGCAAGTCCAGCCTCAAGCCCAGCCCGCCCCGCTTTACATCCGCATCCACGACGACGACAACGTGGCCATCGTCGTCAATGACGGCGGCCTTCCCGTCGGCACCGAGTTCCCCGACGGCCTGGTGCTGCTCGAGCATGTTCCGCAAGGCCATAAGGTCGCCCTGCGCGATCTCGCGCCCGGCGACGCCATCATCCGCTATCACGTGACCATAGGCTATGCGGCGCAGGAACTGCCGCGCGGCAGCTGGGTCAACGAGCGCGTGACCACCATGCCCGCCGCTCCCGGCCTGGACGCCCTGCCCATCTCCACCCGCGTGCCGCCGCCCGCGCCGCCGCTGGAAGGCTATACCTTCGAGGGCTATCGCAACGCCGATGGCTCGGTGGGCACGCGCAACATCCTGGCCATCACGACCACCGTGCAGTGCGTGTCGGGCGTGGTCGAACATGCGGTCAAGCGCATACGCGCCGAACTGCTGCCGCGCTACCCCAACGTCGACGACGTGGTCGGCATCGAGCACACCTACGGCTGCGGCGTGGCCATCGACGCTCCCGACGCCATCATCCCCATCCGCACCCTGCGCAACATCAGCCAGAACCCCAACTTTGGCGGTACGGCCATGATGGTCAGCCTGGGCTGTGAAAAGCTGCAACCCGACCGCTTGTTGCCGCCCGGCAGCATTCCCCTGCTCGATCGCGGCCATCGTGTCGATACGGTAACGCTGCAAGACGAAGCCCATGTCGGCTTCGAATCCATGGTCGCGCACATCATGCGGACGGCCGAACGCCACCTGGAAACGCTGGACCAGCGGCGCCGCGTCACCTGTCCGGTCTCCGACCTGGTGGTCGGCGTGCAATGCGGCGGCAGCGACGCCTTCTCCGGCGTGACCGCCAACCCCGCGGTCGGCTTCGCCAGCGACCTGCTGGTGCGCGCCGGCGGCACGGTGATGTTCTCCGAGAACACCGAAGTCCGCGACGGCATCGCCCAGCTCACGGCGCGCGCGGCCACGCCCGAAGTGGCCGAAGCGCTGATCCGCGAAATGGACTGGTACGACCGCTATCTGCAGCGCGGCATGGCGGACCGCAGCGCCAACACGTCGCCGGGCAACAAGAAGGGCGGCTTGTCCAATATCGTCGAGAAGGCCATGGGGTCGATCGCCAAGTCGGGACATTCGGCGATTTCCGGCGTGCTGGCGCCCGGCGAAAAGCTCAAGACCAAGGGCCTGATCTACACCGCGACGCCGGCCAGCGACTTCATCTGCGGCACGCTGCAATTGGCCGCGGGCATGAACCTGCACATTTTCACGACGGGGCGCGGCACCCCCTATGGCCTGGCCGAAGTGCCGGTGATCAAGGTGGCCACGCGCGACGACCTGGCGCGGCGCTGGTTCGACCTGATGGACGTGAACGCCGGCAGCATCGCCACCGGCAATGCCACCATCGCCGATGTGGGTTGGGAACTGTTCCACTACATGCTGGACGTCGCCAGCGGCCGCAAGAAGACGCGCGCCGAAGCGCTGGGCCTGCACAATGCGCTGGCGTTGTTCAACCCGGCGCCAGTGACCTGAGGCTACGGGCCGCCGCGACCCCGCCCATGGCCGGTGGGCTGCCGCGTCCCGCGTGGAGCGGACGCGGCGTGACGGATGCGGCTCAGGCCGGCGCGGCGAAGGACAGGTCGCCCAGATAATCCATCTTGCCCAGGGGCACGCCCTGGTTGCGCAGGATGTCGTAGGCGGTGGTGATGTGGAAGTAGAAGTTTGGCAGCGCGAAGGTCGTCAGGTACGGCACCGGCGTGAACTTCAACACGATGCTGCCCGCCTTGACCTCGATCGGCCGTTCCATGTCGGCGTCGACATCGGCCGGGGAAAGGCTTTCCAGGAATCGCACGGTCTTGGCGATACGCTCCTGCAACTCGGCGAACGTCGTCTCGGTATCGGGCATGCCGGGAACGGGCACGCCCGCCAGCCGTGCGCCGCCCGCCTTGGCTGCGTCGCTGACCGATTGCACCTGACGCACCAGATTGAACATATCGGGTGCGAGCCTGGCCTGCAATAGCTGCTCGGGCGGCAAGCCCTGCTCGCGCGCATGGGCTTCGCCCTTGCGCAGCAATGCGGCCAGCACGTTCAGGCCGCGCACGAATACGGGGATGGAAACCTGGGACAGCGGCATGAAAGACTCCTGGATCACTCGGCCGTCATTGTTCGGCCATCATTGCTAGGCCAGCATTGCTCGGCCTTCATCACTCCGCCGTCAGCTTGCGCGACAGCTCCTTGGGCAGCGGGAAAGCTATGCTTTCTTCCAGTCCCGGCATGGTGCGCACGGACACCGCGCCCAGCTCCTTGACGCGGTCGATGACCTGCTGCACCAGGACTTCGGGGGCCGACGCGCCGGCCGTGATGCCGATGCGCTGGCGCCCTTCCAGCCAGGCGGGCTCGATGGAGCCGGCGCCGTCCACGAGATAGGCGACCACGCCCTTGCGCTCGGCCACTTCGCGCAAGCGATTGGAATTCGAACTGTTGGGACTGCCCACCACCAGCACCAGGTCGCACTCCGGCGCCAGCACCTTGACGGCATCCTGGCGATTTTGCGTGGCGTAGCAGATATCGCTCTTGCGCGGCTCGGCAATATTCGGGAAGCGCGCCTTCAACGCGCCGGCGACCGCCGCGGCATCGTCGACCGACAGCGTGGTCTGGGTCACGTAGGCCAGGTTTTCAGGATCCTTCACCGACAAGGCGGCCACGTCCTCGACCGTCTCCACGAGGTACATGCCGCCGGCCGCCTGGCCCAGCGTGCCTTCGACTTCAGGGTGCCCTTTGTGGCCGATCATCACCACCTCGCGGCCCGCGCCGCGCATGCGCGCGACCTCCACGTGGACCTTGGTCACCAACGGACACGTGGCGTCGAAGACGCGCAGCCCGCGGGCCTCGGCCTCGGCGCGCACGGCCTTGGATACGCCATGGGCCGAAAACACCACGATGCTGCCGGCAGGCGCATCGTCGAGCTCGTCGATGAAGACCGCTCCCTTGGCGCGCAAGTCTTCCACGACGTAGCGGTTGTGGACGATCTCGTGGCGCACGTAGATGGGCGCGCCATGCAGCTCCAGCGCGCGCTCGACGATATCGATGGCGCGATCCACGCCCGCGCAAAAGCCGCGCGGCTGCGCCAGCAGCACCTCGGCATCCAGCGCGGTGACCGGGGTGACGGCGGCGCGCATCACAACACCCCCAGGATTTCGACGTCCAGGCGCAGGGCCGTGCCGGCCAGGGGATGATTGAAATCGAACACCGCGCCGGTGTCGTCCAGGCTCTTGAGTATGCCGGAGTAGCGGCCGCCGTTGGGCGCCTTGAATTCGACCAGGTCGCCCGGCTCGAAAGTGGCGTCGGCGCCCGCGTGTTCTGCCAGCATGGCGCGCGTGACGCGCTGGATCAGGTCCGGGTTGCGGTCGCCGTAGGCCTCGGCCGGCGCCAGCGTCTTGCTGAAGACGCTGCCCTCGGCCTGGCCCAGGAGCGCGGCCTCCATGCCCGGAGCCCACTGGCCCATGCCCATTTGCAGGGTGGCGGGCCGGCCGGTGAAGGTATCGGCAAAGGTGGATCCTTCGGCCGGGCCGGACGCCAGCACGATACGGTAGTGCAGGGTCAGGTAGGAGTCCGGACGGACAAAAACGTGCGTGGAATCAGCTGCGGCGCTCAAGGTCTGTCACCGTTAAGGCGAAATGCAAAACCGTGATTTTAGAGCTTTCTTCAAAGTGTCGCCCCGCCCGCCCATGACCCTGCCCCTAGACGCTCATCATCCCGGCTCCGGATACGTCCCCGACCACGGGACGGGTCCTGCAGCCGGACAACTCGTACCGCCGCGCGACTATCCGCCGGGAAGTCCCGCCGACGGCTCCAACGACACGCCGACGGAGCAGCCACGTGAACGGCTGCTGCGCGATGGGCCGGCTGCCCTCAACGACGCCGAGCTGCTGGCGGTGGTGCTGCGCACCGGGCTGCCCGGCCGTCCCGTCATGGCGCTGGCGCGACAGATCATCCACCATTACGGCGGCTTGCGCGGCCTGCTGGCGGCGGCGCCCGCCACCCTGCGGGCCACCCCGGGGCTGGGTCCCGCCAAGACCTGCCAGGTCCTTAGCGTCATGGAGCTGGCGCGCCGCGCCATCCATGAAGAACTGGCGCACGGACGCGCCCTGGACCAGCCCGACCGGGTCAAGCAGTATTGCGTGACCCTGCTTGGCCACCACAAGGTGGAGCACTGCCTGGCCCTCTATCTGGATAGCGGCCTGCGCCTGATCGCCACCGGCGAAGTCTCGCGCGGCACGCTCAACAAGACCGCCGTCTACCCTCGTGAAATCGTGCGCGATGCCCTGCGGCACCACGCGGCGGCCCTCATCCTGGCGCACAATCACCCCTCCGGGCGCGCCGAACCGTCCGAGGCGGACCTGCGCCTGACGCGGCATATCCGGCGTGCGCTGGCCCTGGTGGAAATCCATCTCCTGGACCATCTGATCGTGGCCGGCGGCGTGGTGATGTCGCTGGCGGAACACGGCAAGCTGGGCTAGTGCTTGCCCTTCTTCCCGAATTCAGGCTAGAATCGTGAGTTACTTTTTGGATACGTGGCCTCTTTTCGTCACGCCTGCCGCATCCGAAAGACACCAGGGTTTGGTTTGGTACCTCAGGGGGTTTTATTAGGTTTTATTACCCCCCGGAATCGGTACCCCAGACTCTGGTCTATCCCAGCCGGCAGTCATCGGCAGGGACGGAAACGGCAGGCAAGCGACGGCAAGCAAGCGCACAGCAGTCGCGCCGGCTGGCGACCCGCCCAACCCCTGAGGAAGCAAATGAAAGAAAACACTCACCCCGATTATCGCGAAGTGGTGTTCCTGGACGTCCAGACCGGCAAGAAGATCATCACCCGCTCGACCATCGGCACCCGCGAAACCATCGACATCGATGGCAAGACCTATCCGCTGTTCAAGTGCGACGTGACGTCGGATTCGCACCCGTTCTACACCGGCGCGCAAACCCGCATCGTTGAAACCGGCCGCGTGGAAAAGTTCCGTGCCCGTTTCGCTCGCACCGCCGGCGCAGCCAAGCCCGGCGCTGGTGCCTGATACACCAAGGCGCACGCGCAAAAAAAGCAGCCTGCGGGCTGCTTTTTTTATCGCCGGGCCAGCCGGGACGTCATGACATCCCGTGGCGATGCACGACCGGCCAGCGAGACATCTGCCGTCACGACTGTGGCGCCCCCGTGGCATTTCGCGCAGGGGATATCAATTTCGGTTACTTTTGTCCGCCCAGCTTCCCTTAGCCCGGGCGCAGTCCAAGAGACTATCCGGTAAATTACGTACGTGTCACCAATATCACGAACCACGCCGGCACGGCTGACCGCCCCCGCCACCGTCAAACTTCCCCGCCTGGTCCTGATCGGCCTGGCCCTGGCCTATATCGTCTCGGGCCTGTTCATGCGCGATCCGTGGAAATCGGATGACGTCGTCGGCCTGGCCACCATGCTGACCGCCGTGCGCGACGGCGCCTGGCTGCTGCCGCAGGTCGGCCATCTTGCCCATGCCGAGGAGGGTCCGCTGATCACCTGGGTGGGCGCTGCCGCGGTACGCGTGTTCGGCCCCTGGATAGGCGATATCTCCGCCGGCCGCCTGCCCAATCTGCTGTGGTTCGGCATCACCACGTGCTGCGTGTGGTACGGCACCTACCTGCTGGGCCGCCGGGCCGAAGCGCAGCCGCTGGCCTTGCCGTTCGGCGGCGAACCCACCGTGCGCGACTACGGCCGCATGCTGGCCGACGCCGCCCTGCTGCTGTTCCTGGCGACGGTGGGCATCCTGCAACGGGTGCATGAAACGTCCGAGATCCCGGCCATCATCGCCGGCCAGGCCGCGGTGTATTACTCCCTGGCCCGCATGCTGGACCGCCCCCGGACCGGCGCCGTGACGCTGGCCCTGTCGCTGGCCGCCTGCTTCCTCACGCGCGGCTGGGTCGGCGGGGCGCCGACCATGCTGGCCGCGCTGCTGGCCTTTTATCCCCGCAGCGCGCTCTGGGCGCGGCGCCGCTGGCTGCCGCTCGTGGCCCTCATCACCGCCTTGCTGATCCTGGCGTGGTGGATACCGGCCACGCATGCCAGCGAATATTGGATCCGCAACTGGAAGCTGTGGAACCTCAACAATTTCGATTGGCCCGATGCGCCCGACCTGCTGCGCACCCTGCGCGACCTGCCCTGGTACCTGTGGCCGACGTGGCCCCTGGCGCTGCTGGCGCTCTGGCGCTGGCGCGCGTGGTGCTTCTCGCCCCACGTCTGGCTGCCCCTGTGCCTGTTGATCTGCGGCGTGCTGTTGCTGGTGTTCATCGACGAGCCCAGTGAATCCGAGTTCGTGATGCTGTCGGTGCCCTGCGCGGTGCTGGCGGCCTTCTCCCTGCCCACCCTGCGCCGTGCCGTGGTCAACACCCTGGACTGGTTCGCGGTGATGTGCTTCTCGCTGACGGCCGCGACCGTCTGGCTGGGATGGGTGGCCCTGAATTTCGGCATTCCGCCCAAGATCGCCCATAACATCGCGCGCCAGACCACCGGCTACGTCGCGGAAATTTCCTGGCCGGCGACCCTGCTGAGCCTGCTGGTCACCGCCGGCTGGGTCGCGCTGGTCATCTGGCGCCTGCGCGTGCGGCCCACCGCCTTGTGGCGCGGGACCGTCATGTCGGCGGCGGGCCTGGCCTCGACCTGGATACTGCTGGTGCTGCTGTGGCAGCCGCCGGTCGACTACGCGCGCAGCTATCGCGTGGCGTCCCACGAGCTGGCGCAGGCCATCGCGCAGAACGTGCGGCCCGGCGAGTGCGTACGCGGCCTGGGCCTGGGCAACGGCCAGCGCGCCTCCTTCCTGGTCTTCGACAACCTGAACTTTCCCTACGACAGCAGGTGCACGGTGGTGCTGCAGCAAACGACGCGCAACAGCCTGAAGGACGGCACGGCCGCCTACAGCGATGGCGCCGAAGTGCTCTGGCAGGGCGGCCGTCTCGCCGATCGCACGGAAGTCTTCCGCCTGCTGCGCGTTCCTCCCCTCCCCGCCGGCGCCCGATGAACACGCCCCTACAGCCCGCCGCCTCCTTCGGCGCGGCGCTGCGCGCCATCGCGCGCCAGGCGTGGCCGGTCCTGATCAGCCAGTGGGCGGGTATCGCCTTCGGCGTGCTGGACACCGCCATGACCGGCCACTCCAGCCCGGACGACCTGGCTGCCATGTCGCTTTCGGCGTCGGTCTACATCACCGTGTTCGTGGGGCTGATGGGCGTGGTCCATGCCCTCATTCCCATCCTGGCCCAGCACTACGGCGCCGGCCGCATGCGCGAGGTCGGCGCGACCTGGGGCCAGGGCATATGGCTGGCCCTGGGCCTGTCCGTGGTGGGCGCGGCGCTGATGCTGTTCCCCGACATGTGGCTTTCGCTGTCGGGCGACGTGGCGCCCCAGGTGCGCGAGCGCATCGCCTCCTATCTGCAGGCACTGGTTCTCGCCCTGCCCGCGGCCCTGGTCTTTCGCACCATCTATGCGCTGGGCACGGCGGTCTCGCGGCCCAAGCTGGTGATGGGCATCAACCTGGCCGGGGTCGCGCTCAAGGCCTTGCTGAACTGGGTGTTGATCTACGGCAAGCTGGGCCTGCCGGCCCTGGGCGCGACAGGCGCCGGGCTTTCCAGCGCCATCGTGTCCTGGGTCAGCCTGGGCCCGGGGCTGTGGATGCTGCACGCCGACCGCTACTACGCCCGTTTTCACCTGTGCCTGGGACGGCCGCGCTGGGCGCCGCTCAAGGAGCTGCTGCGCCTGGGCCTGCCCATGGGCGGTTCCTACCTGGTCGAAGTCTGCGCCTTCACCTTCATGGCCTTGCTGGTGGCACGCGAGGGCACGCTGGTCAGCGGTGGACACCAGATCATGTCCAACCTCGCCGCGCTTTGCTACATGATGCCCATGGCGCTGGGCGTGGCCACCGCCGCGCTGACGGCGCAGGCGGTGGGCGCGCGCCAGCTCCAGCTGGCGCACCGCACCGGCCTGGCGGGACTCGCGCTGGGAATGATGGGCGCGATCCTGACCGCCGTGGTGCTGTGGACCGGGCAGCCGCTGATCATCGCCGCGTACACGGACAATCCCCAGGTGGCCGCCGTGGCGGCCAGCCTGCTTTACGTCATCCCTGTCTTCCATCTCTTCGACGCCATGCAGTGCATCAACAGCTACCTGCTGCGCGCCTACAAGGTGGCGGTGGTGCCCCTGCTGCTGCAAGTCCTGGCGCTGGGCCTGGTGGGACTGATCGGCGGCTGGTGGCTGGGCTTCGGCCCCGGCGCGGGCGGCCTGGACTGGCTGCGCAATGCGCTGATCCCCGGTTCGCCGCGCGGCGCCGGCACCATGTGGCTGATGGCCATGGTGGGGCTGGGGCTGTCGGCCGCGCTGCTGCACGCCTGGTACTGGCGCATCGTGAGCGGCCAGGGCGCCCTGCGAACCGCGCCATGAACTGGGACGACACCCGCATCTTTCTTGCGCTCGAAAGCGAGAAGTCGCTCAGGCGGGCGGCCAAGGTGGCGGGCGTGGACCAGGCCACGGTCAGCCGGCGGCTGGCGTCGCTGGAACACGCGTTGGGCGCGACGTTGTTCCTGCGCACGCCATCGGGCTACGTGCTTACCGCCACGGGGGCAAGCGTGCTGGAATCCGCCAAGGCGATGGAAAAATCGGCCAACGACCTGGTGCGCCGGGCGCAAGGAACGGACCGGAAGCTGGCGGGAGATATCAAGGTCACGGCCACGGACTCGCTGGCCGAGGAATATATCGTGCCCGCCATACGCGAACTCCAGGTTCGGCATCCCGACGTGCGCGTGCACCTGAGCATATCGACGCAAATGGCCAGCCTCACCCAACGGGAAACGGATATCGCCATCCGCAATGTCCGGCCGCAAAACCCGGACCTCGTCGTGCGGCAGCTCGCCGACTGGCCCGTGGGGCTGTACGCCTCCACCGGATATCTGCAACGCAAGGGCATGCCCGGCGACGACGACGGCTTCGCCGGGCACGATCTCGTTTTCTATACCCCGTACCTGAAAAAGGAAGGCCAGGTGCTGGTCGGCCTGGACGCCGGACGCGGCCGCGTGACGGCTACCGCCAACTCCAGCCGGGTCTTGCGGCGCCTTGTCGCCGCGGGCGTCGGCATGGCGGAACTGTCCGTGCCGCTGGCCGAACGCGACGGTCTCGTGCGCGTGTTTCCCACTCGCGAGCGGCCCGGCGGCTACGGCGTCTGGCTGGTCACGCACCAGGACCTGCGCCACACGGCGCGGCTGCGCGCGCTGATCGACGCCATTGCCGCGCGGTTCGCGTGACCGGGTCGGCGCGCCGGCCCGGCCCGTAGCGCACCGACGGCCCCGGCCACCAAGCCGGCATCTACGCCGCATTCCATGCCTGGGGCGGGTGCCGCGAATATGCAGCACCCAACCTGCAAAACGCTGCTCCCTCCTCGCCGGACACGGCGCCTAGACTGCATGCTTCACTCCCAACCGAGATGGATGATGCGTCTGAAAACCAAGCTGCTTGGCCTGTTGAACCTGATGGTGGCGACCCATGCCTGCGCCGCCCCGCCGGCCCAGGTCCGCCAGCAGGCGCCCGGCTATCAACGACTTGCCGTGGGGCGCTATGAAGTGACCGCGCTCTTCGATGGCTATACCGACCTGTCGTCCGGCCTGCTGCAAGGGCTGCCTCCCGAAAAAGTGCGCGAACTGCTGGCCCGCCAGGCGATCCATGGCGAGAAAATGCCGGCGAGCTTCAACGTCTTCCTTGTCAACACGGGGCGGCACCTGGTGATGATAGATGGCGGAGCAGGCCATTGCATGCCGGACACGGCGGGGCAGTTGATCACGAACATCATCGCCGCAGGCTACCGGCCCGAGCAAATCGACACTGTGCTCCTGACCCATCTGCACCTGGATCATGTCTGCGGCTTGACGGACGCGGCGGGGAAGGCCCTCTTCCCGAACGCGACCGTCCATGCCACTCGGAAAGAGGCCGATTTCTGGCTGAACCCCGACAACCAGGCGCAGGCGCCGGAGGGCGCGAAGAAACACTTCGACGCCGCCCGCGAGGCGCTTGCGCCCTATCGGGCCGCGGGACGCTTCCAGACTTTCTCGCCGCCGCAGGCGCCCATCCCCGAGGTGGAGACCTCGTATGCGACCGGTCATACGCCGGGCAGCGCGATCTATCGATTCGCCTCGGACGGCGCCGCCATCAGCTTCATCGGCGACCTGATACATAGCGCGGGGGTGCAGTTCGACCACCCTTACGTGTCCGTGCGCTTCGATGTCGATGCCCAGGAGGCCGTCCAGGCGCGCCGGCAGGCGTTCACCACCCTGGCCCGCGCGGGAGAATGGCTGGCCGCCGCGCATCTTCCCTTTCCCGGGATAGGCCATGTGACGCAGCACGGCGAGCGCTTTACATGGGTCCCGGTTGCCTACGGGCCTTATCGCAGGGCAGCGCGGGTTCCTTTCCTGAAATGAAGCGGCCGTGGTGTGGCGGCCGTGGCGTAGCCGCGGTCGTGCAGCGGTTTTCGTGAAGCCGCTGCACGACCCTGCCGGATCAATACACCGGCGTGACCAGCGGCTTGCCGGCGAAGAAGCACTCGGCGTTCTCCAGGAACTTGCGCACCGACGCATCGATGGCTTGCGGCGAAATGCCGGCGATGTGCGGGGTCAGCACCGCATTGTCGAAGCCGAGCAGCGCCGCTGGCGGCGTGGGCTCGTTTTCGTAGACATCCAGCGCGGCCGCATGCAGGCGGCCTTCGCGCAAGGCCTCGGCCACGGCGTCCGTGTCCACCAGCGTGCCGCGCGCGATATTGACCAGGACGCCCTGCGGGCCGAGGGCATCGATGATGGCGCGATCGATGATGTGGTAAGTCGCCGCGCCGCCCGGCGCCGCCACCACCAGGAAATCAGACCAGCGTGCCAGGCTGGCCAGGTCCTCGAAATAGGTGAAATCGACATCTTCGCGGCGGCGCCGGTTGTGATAGCCGATCTCCATGTGAAAACCCAGCGCGCGACGCGCGATCTTCTTGCCGATGGCCCCCATGCCCAGGATACCCAGCCGGCGGAACGAGGCCTGCGGCGGGCGCGGGATGTCGTCGCGCCACAGGCCGTGGCGCACGCCGCTGTTCAGGAAAGGCAGGCGGCGCACGGCCGCCAGGAGCAGCATCATGGCGTGGTCGGCCACCGAGTCGTCATTGGTTCCGGCAGCGTTCGACACGGGAATGCCTCGCTCCCTGGCGCGCTCCACCGCCACGTTTTCATAGCCCACGCCCACCGTGGATATCAGCTTGAGCCTGGGCAGGCGGTCGATCTCACCAGCCAGCAGGCCGTTGGTGCCGTTGGTGAGGACCACCTCGATCTCGTGGCCGCGAGCCTTGATCTGCGCTTCGCCATTGCCGCGGTCGGCGCCCAGTTGCGCATTGGGGGCGTAGATCATGTCGAAGCGTTCGGCGACCAGGGCGCGGTGTTCTTCCGAGAGAAACACCAGCACGAGTAAAACGGGTTTCATGCGTCTACGATTCCTTCTATTTCCCAGAATTTGGAGGGACCCAGGCGACCTGGCGGCCGCACTACTCTACTTTCGCGCCGGAGGCGCGCACCAGATTACCCCATTTGACGATCTCGGCATCGACCAGTTTGCGGAATGCCGCAGGACTGTCGCCGGCCGGCGTCGAACCCTGGTCGGCCAGGGTTTTCCTGACGTCCGCTTCGGCGAGTACGGCGTTGATGGCCTTGTTCATCTTGTCGACGATGGGAACCGGCGTTCCAGCCGGCGCCCACACGCCATTCCACAGCACGATCTCATAACCCGGCAGGCTTTCCGCCACGGCCGGCACATCCGGCAGCCGCGCGGAACGCTGCGCCGTGGTCACCGCCAAGGGCCGCAGCTTGCCGCTGTCGATGAAGGGGAGCACTTCAACCAACGGCGAGAACACCGCCTGGATCTGCCCCGATAACAGATCCATATTGGCTGGCGCCCCACCCTTGTAGGGCACGTGATGCATGCTCAGGTGCGCCATTTCGTTGAACAGCGAACCAGACAGATGCTGCGACGTCCCATTGCCCGCCGACCCGTAGTAGACCGGCGTCTTGCTGTCCCGCGCATACTCGATGAAGGACTTCAGCGACGTCACGGGCAACTTGGTGTTGACCATCAGCACATTGGGAATCAACGACACGCGCGACACCGGCTGCAGGTCTTTCTGCACGTTCAAGGGCATGTTCGCGTACAGCGTCACGTTGGCGATCAACGTGGTCGTCGAAAACAGGAAGGTATACCCATCGGCGGCCGACTTGGCCACGTGATCCGCGCCGACATTCCCGCCTGCACCGGCCCGGTTTTCCACCACCACGGGTTGCCCCAGATAGTGCGGCAGGCGCTGCGCAAGCAAGCGCGCGGTGGAATCCGTGCTGCCGCCCGGTGCCAACGGCACGACCAGCGTCACCGGGCGCGCCGGCCAGGCATCGGCGGACGGGGCGGACGGGGCGGCCTGGGTGGCATGCAGTGCCAGCGAACAGGCCAAGGCCGCGCAAGCGGCGGCGTATCGCGTCGGGATCGAGGTCCTGGCCGGGGTTTTGATCGCGGTTGT
The DNA here is from genome assembly GCF_004121055.1 of Achromobacter aloeverae. Taxonomy (GTDB): domain Bacteria; phylum Pseudomonadota; class Gammaproteobacteria; order Burkholderiales; family Burkholderiaceae_B; genus Bordetella_C; species Bordetella_C aloeverae. The sequence goes on along the minus strand of NZ_PYAL01000009.1, from coordinate 242,705 downwards.
GATCGAGGTTTTCATCGTGTCTCCTCCGGCGGACTATCGTGCCCGCTCTATCGGGTGCCTAACGGAAGCGGTGCGCGCGCCGCCCGCTGATGCATCGGCGCGAGGCGGCCGCCAGCCCACTGCTGCACGATCATCGACGGCATCGGCCAGGGCGGCGGCTTTGCCCTCGGCCGCGCCGCCGCCCATCAACGCTGCCCGTCGCCGACGCTGATCTGGTCGGGACGCAAGCCGCCCAGCCGTTCGTGCACGCGCGCGCCAGTGGACACCACCAACGCATAAAGCAGTTCGTCGGGCCGCGGGCTGTCGATGGCGCCCACGTCCATGGTGCTGAAATGGCTGCGCACGTATGCCGCTTCGATGTGATGCAGCGGAATCTGCAGGCGGGTCCCGGCCGACGCCACGACCTTGGCGGCCGGCACGATGGACTTGGCCCTCGGCAATTCGGCGCGCATGGACCAACCGCCGGCCTCATGCCAGATGGCGCCGTGCTCGAGCTCGCCGTTGACGCCGACGATGGCGCCCTTGCCGTAGGCCTGCACCTTGTCGGCCCCGCCGACCGCGGCGAGCAGCTCGGGCACGATGGCCTTGGCCAGCACCTTGGCGTCCTCGACCAGCCCGGACAGGTCCGCCACGTAACGCCCCGCATAGGGATTTTTCAGCACCACGGCGATGCAGGCCATTTTGACCGGCTCATCCCGCGGCGGCCCCCCCTCGTGATAGATGGACTCGACGGTCAGCAGTTTCTTGCGGATTTCCACGGGCATGTCTCGGGCTCCTTCCGGGATGATGGGGTAGTGACTGCGATAGGCGTATGCGACGGGACCGCTAGGTCGCGGCGGGCTTGGGTGGCGCCGGGTGATCCCGGATACCTACGGATGCCCTCCGACAACCTCAGGCGGCCGGCTCGGCGCCGAACTCGGCGCCGGCCCAGCGTTCGATATGGCGTATGACCTCGACGTTGTCGCGCGGTCCGTCGCCCTGCGACAGCGCGAAGGCCAGGAATTGGCGCGCGGCGGGATTGACCCGCATGGGCACCCCCAGCTTCTCGGCCTCGTCCAGGCACATCTTGACGTCCTTGTGCAGCAGCTCGGTGGTGAAGCGCACCGGGAAGCTGCGATCCAGTACGCACTGCGGAATGCGTTCCAGCGTGGCGAAGGACCGGCCGCTGGAAACATTGAGCACGTCCAGCAGCGTGCGCGGGTCCAGGCCGGCCTTGACACCGTAGACCAGCGCTTCGCAGCTGGCGATCATGCTGGTGGCGTACAGCGTGTTGTTGATGATCTTGGTGGTCTGGCCCAGGCTGGCGTCCTCGCCCAGGTAGAACAGGTTCTTGCCGATGACGCGCAGCACGGCCTCCACTTCCTCGAAGGCCGCGCGCGGACCTGCCGCCATGACGGCCAAGGTGCCCTTCTCCGCCGCCACCGTGCCGCCGCTGACGGGCGCGCCTATGGTGGTCACGCCGTGCGCCGACAATATGGCCTCGACCTCCTTGGTCACCGACGGCCCGGTGGTCGACATGTCGACCAGGATGCGCAGCCCCTTGACGTCCGCCAGCTCGCGCGCCACGTCGGCCACGATGGCAGGCATGGGCAGGCAAAGCAGCACCACCGGCGTCTCGGCGGCCAGCGCCCGCACGCTGTCCATGCCCCGCGCGCCCGCCTGCACCGCACGCGCCTGGGCCGTTTCCGACCGGTCATGCACCAGCAGTTCATGGCCCGCGTCCAGCAGGCGTTGCGCGAAATGGCGGCCGATGTTGCCGACCCCGATCAAGCCCAGTTTCATCTCAGTCTCGCTCCAACGATGCGCGGGGATCCCGATGCGGATCCCTCTGCCTGCATCCTAGACAGGGGCGCCCACGGTGGCGAGTGCTGAATCGGCGATGGGGTATAACCTGAAGCTAATCGACGGCTGGGGCGCGATGAGGTGGGGTATGTCGCTGCCCTCGCCGCTGCGCACGCCGCTGCGCACGCCGCCAAAGGCAATACACTGTCGGTCGATCCCGCAACTTGATGCCCCATTCAGCGGTTCTTGCGAACCGCCCTACCGTGGCCATACCGTGACCCAGCCCCCCTTGCCTTCCCAGCCCCTGTCTTCCCAGCCCTTTTCTTCCCTGCCCCTGCTGCCCGCCTTGCTGGACAACCTGCAAAGCCTGGGCTTCGAGCGGATGACGCCCATCCAGGCGCACAGCCTGCCGCTGATCCTGGAAGGCCGCGACCTGATCGCGCAGGCCAAGACCGGCAGCGGCAAGACCGCGGCGTTCGGCCTGGGCGTGTTGCAAAACCTGGACGTCAATCGCCTGGTGCCGCAAGGACTGGTGGTCTGCCCCACGCGCGAACTGGCCGATCAGGTGGCGCAGGAACTGCGCCGGCTGGCCCGCCTGATCCCCAACGTCAAGGTGCTGACGCTGGTCGGCGGCGCCGCGGCCCGGCCCCAGGCTGAATCCCTTGCGCGCGGGGCCCACCTGGTGGTCGGCACGCCGGGCCGCATCCAGGACCATCTGGAACGCGGCAGCCTGGACTTGTCCGCCCTGAACACCCTGGTGCTGGATGAAGCCGACCGCATGGTGGACATGGGCTTTTATGACGACATCGTCGCCATCGCGTCGCACTGCCCGGCCAAGCGGCAGACCTTGCTGTTCTCGGCCACCTATCCCGACAACATCCGCAAGCTCAGCGCACGCTTCCTGCGCAACCCGGCCGAGGTGAAGGTGGAGGCCCAGCATGACGCCAGCCACATCGAACAGATATTCTACGAGATCGAGGAAGCCCAGCGGCTGGAAGCCGTGGCCACGCTGCTGGCCCACTTCCGGCCGGTCTCGACGCTGGCATTCTGCAACACCAAGATCCGCAGCCACGACCTAGTCGAGCACCTGCAAGCCCGGGGCATCAGCGCCCAGGCGCTCAACGGCGACCTGGAGCAGCGCGAGCGCGACGAAATCCTGATCCAGTTCGCCAACCAGAGCTGCGCCGTGCTGGTGGCCACCGACGTCGCCGCCCGCGGGCTGGACATCCAGAACCTGGGCGCCGTCATCAATGTGGACGTGACCAAGGACACCGAGGTTCACGTGCACCGCATCGGCCGCAGTGGCCGCGGCGACCAGAAGGGACTGGCACTGAGCCTGTGCTCGCCGGAGGAAATGCGCTGGGCCAACCTCATCGAGCAATACCAGGGCGCCCCGCTGAGATGGGCCGACATCAAGTCGCTGCGCCCCAAGGCCGATCGCCCCCTGCGGGCTCCCATGGTCACGCTGTGCATACAGGGCGGCAAGAAAGACAAGTTGCGGCCCGGCGACCTGCTAGGTGCGCTCACCGGCGACGGCGGCCTGGCGTTCGAGCAGGTGGGCAAGATCAACATCACCGAATTCAATGCGTATGTCGCCCTGGATCGGCAGATCGCCAAGCAGGCCTACTCACGCATCTCCAACAGCAACATCAAGGGGCGCCGCTTCCGCATGCGCTTCCTGGAAGAGATCTGACCGGCATCGGCGCGACGCCACGGGCAGCAGTCTGTACTAGCTCCCCGCTCACGGCTTGCGCAGCAGTTCGATGAACTTGTCGGCGTGACTGCTGCCGGTATCGAAGACCGACCGCACGATGCTGGGATAGAGCAGGATATCTTCCGCCAGCGGCAGGACCTGGACGTCGGGCCAGGCCATGCCGGCCATGGTGAACTCGTCCACCACGGCCACCCCCGCGCCCGCGCGCACCAGGCTGCACGCCATATCCGTCTGGTGGATGTGGACGGACACCCGCATCGCCACGCCCGCCTTGTCGAAAGCCGACGCCACCAATTGCCCGAAGGGAATATTGGGATGATGGGCAATCAGCGGATGACCGCCCAGGTCGGCCAGGCTGACCCGGCGCTTGCGCGCCAGGACATGGCCGCGCGGCACCACGCAAACCATGCGCCCTTCCAGGAAGGTTTCGACGCGCAGGTTGGGATGCTCGATGGGCAGCACCGAAATCGCCAGGTCGACTTTCTTGCTCAGCACTTCCTGCGCCATGCCATTGAGCAGGGTCTGGACGAAGTTCACCTGGATATTGGGATACTCGCGCACGAATGCGGTGATGGTGGCGGCCACCACGCCACGGCTCAAAGCCGGGCTGCAAGCCAGGTTCAAGGTCCCGGACTGGCCGCTGGCAAGGCCACGCGCGAACTCATCGATGCGCAGCACGTGCTCGTAGCAGTGGTTGACCTCGCGATACAGGGCCTCGGCCTCCACCGTGGGCACCAACTTGCCCTTGACGCGCCGGAACAGCGCCAGGCCCAAGGTGTTTTCCGTATGGGCGACGATGCGGCTGAGGGCGGGCTGCGACGTGAACAGCAGCTTGGATGCCCCCTTGATGGAGCCGGTCAGCATGACCGCCCGGAACACCTCCATCTGGCGCAGGCTGAATCGCATGGGCGAGAAGGCGTCAGCGGCCCTTGAAGACGGGTTCGCGCTTGGCCATGAAGGCGGCCACGCCTTCGGCGTAATCCTCGCTACGGCCCAGCTCGGCCATCATGCCGCGTTCCAGCTCCAGCTGTTGCGCGAGGTTGTTGTCCACGCTGGCACGCAAGGCGCGACGCGTATAGGCCAGCCCCTTGGTCGGCGCCTGCGCCAGCTGGCGAGCCAGCCGGTCCAGGGTAGCGTCGAACTCGTCGTCGGGAACGCATTGCCAGATCATGCCCCAATCCTCGGCCTGGCGTGCGCTGATGCGGTCGCCCAGCAAGGACATGCCCATCGCCCGGGCGCGGCCGACCAGTCGCGGCAGGACATAGGTGCCGCCCGAGTCCGGCAACAGGCCCAGTCGACAGAACGACTGGATGAAGCTCGCCGATGCCTTGGCGATCACGATGTCGCCCGCCAGCGCCAGATTGGCGCCCGCGCCCGCCGCCACGCCGTTCACGCCCACCAGCACGGGCATGGCCAGCGCGTCGAGGCGGCGGATCAGCGGATTGTAGTTCTGGCCCAGGGTCTCGCCCAGGTCGACGGGGGCACCCCCGGGTTCGCGCTTGCGTTCGCCCAGGTCCTGGCCGGCGCAGAACCCGCGGCCCGCGCCCGTCAGCAGCAACACGCGCGCGCCGCCTTCGCCCGCCTCGACCCGGCTCATGGCGTCGCGGACTTCCTCGTGCATGGCCGCCGTGAAGCTGTTCAGCTTGTCGGGGCGGTTCAGGGTAAGGCGGGCAACGCCGGCCTCGATCTGGAACTGGATGTCCTGATACGACATTCTTGTGGGTCTCCTCCGGGCAGATTCGCCCTTTTTCCTCGCGCGCGGGTCCGGGCCAGGCGGCCCGCCCCGTGGGTCATACCTTCAGGAAATGCTCGCGGTAATAGGCAAGCTCGGCGATCGACTCGTAGATATCGGCCAGCGCCTCGTGGCGGCTCTTCTTGTCGAAGCCGCGATAGACCTCGGGCCGCCAGCGGCGCGCCAGTTCCTTCAAGGTACTGACGTCGAGGTTGCGATAGTGGAAGAATTGCTCCAGCCGCGGCATGTAGGCGAACATGAAGCGGCGGTCCTGGCTGATGGTGTTGCCGCACAGCGGCGACTTGCCCGCCGGCACGTGCTGCGCCAGGAAGGCCAGCAGGATATCCTCGGCCTGCGACTCGCTGACGGTCGACGCCTTGACCTTGTCGATCAGGCCGCTCTTGCCGTGCGTGGACTTGTTCCAGTTGTCCATCGCGTCGAGCAGGCTGTCGGGCTGGTGGACGACGATCACGGGGCCCTCGGCCACCACCGTGAGGTCGGGCTCGGTCACGACCACGGCCACTTCGATGATGCGTTCCTTCTCCGGATCCAGTCCGGTCATTTCCATGTCGAGCCAAACCAGGCGGTTCTCGTTCAGAGCCATATAATTTGCCTTATAAAAACGCGATTTTCTCACACCGGCTGCCCATCGTTCCCATGCTTACACTCTTGTTCGTCGCCCTGCTGCTGGCCGGCATCATCGTCCGGGTCTGGCTGGCCAGCCGGCAAATCCGGCACGTGGCGCGCCATCGCGACGCTGTGCCCCCGGAATTTTCCGCCCGCATCGGCCTGGCCAGTCACCAGCGCGCGGCGGACTATACGGTGGCGCGCGTACGGCTGGGCCTCAAGGAGCGTTTCTTCGACGCCGCCGTGCTTATCGGGCTGACGCTGCTGGGCGGCCTGCAAGCCATCTCGACCTGGGTTTCCGGCCTGACCGACAACGACTTCCTGCGCCAGCTGGCGCTGATCGCCGTGGTGGGCCTGCTGCTGGGCTTGCTGGAATTGCCCTTCACGATCTGGCGCCAATTCCACCTGGAAGGCCGTTTTGGCTTCAACCGCATGACCCCGGGGCTGTTTTTCCGCGACGCGGTCAAGGGCCTGGTCCTGACGGCGATCATCGGCCTGCCGCTGGCGGCCGCCGTACTGTGGCTGATGGCGCGGGCCGGCGCCTACTGGTGGCTGTGGGCCTGGGCCCTCTGGGTCGGCTTCAGCCTGCTCACCCTGCTGCTGGCGCCCACGTTGATTGCTCCGCTCTTCAATAAATTCACGCCGCTGGACGACGCCGACCTGAGCAGCCGCATCCAGCAGCTGGCGCAGCGCTGCGGCTTCGCCATCAACGGCCTGTTCGTCATGGACGGGTCGCGCCGGTCCGGGCATGGCAATGCCTACTTCACCGGTTTCGGCAAATCCCGCCGCATCGTCTTCTTCGATACCCTGCTGGCGCGCCTGGATGGCCCCGAGATCGAAGCGGTGCTGGCGCACGAGCTGGGACATTTCGCCCACCGCCATATCGTCAAGCGCATCGTCATGAGCTTCGTGCTGGCGCTCGGCTTCTTCGCCCTGCTCGGCTGGTTGGCGGGACAACCCTGGTTCTACCTGCAACTGGGCGTGGCGCCCCAGCTGGGGGGCCGCAATGACGCCATGGCCCTGCTCCTGCTGTTCATGGTGGTGCCGGTCTTCACCTTCCTGCTCACGCCGCTGGCGAGCTGGTATTCGCGCCGGGATGAATTCCAGGCCGACCGCTATGCCGCCGAGCAGAGCTCCGCCAAGCAGCTGGTGTCCGCCCTGGTCAAGCTGTACGACGACAATGCCGCCACGCTGACGCCGGATCCGGTCCATTCCGCCTTTTACGACAGCCACCCGCCGGCGGCCATACGCATCCGGCACCTGAACCTGGCGCCCGCCGCGCCGGCGGTGGCAGTCCAGCCATGAGGGGCCGCCAGCAAGGCAGTCCCGTCCCGGCCAACCGCCCGCAACAACTCCAGGGCCGCATCATCGGCGCCCATGGGCGGCACTTCCTGGTCGAATTCGAGGATGGCACGCAGCGCCTGTGCTTTCCCCGCGGCAAGAAGGCCGGCGCGGCGGTCGGCGACCGCGTGACCGTGTCTCCGGAGGGACGGGATGAGGGCGCCATCGACGCCATCCTGCCCCGCAAGAACCTGCTCTACCGCTCCGACGAGATGCGCAGCAAGCAGTTCGCGGCGAACGTGGACAGGCTGTTCATCGTGGTCGCCGTGCAGCCGACTTTCTCCGACGACCTCGCCGGCCGTGCATTGACCGGCGCCTGCAGCGCCGGCATCGAGCCCTATCTCGTCCTGAACAAGGTGGACCTGGAAGCGGGCCTCGCCGAAGCCCGCGCGCGGCTCGCGCCCCTCGCGCGCCTGGGCGTTCCGGTGCTGGAGGTCAGCGCGCAAGACCCAAACCATGCCCGCGCCGTGCTGGCGCCGCACATGACGGGCCATGCCAATCTGCTGCTGGGCCAGAGCGGCATGGGCAAGTCCACCCTGCTCAATGCCCTGGTGCCGGGGGCCGACGCCCCCACGCGCGAACACTCCACCGCGCTGGACATGGGCAAGCACACCACCACCAGCACGCGGCTATACCACCTGCCCAGCGGCGGCGACTTGATCGATTCCCCGGGTTTCCAGGCCTTCGGCCTGGGACATCTCTCGGGCGAGGACATCGTGCGTGGCTTCCCGGAATTCGCGCCCTTCGTGGCGCACTGCCGCTTCTATAACTGCACGCACCTGCATGAACCCGGCTGCGGCGTGCTGGCTGCCCTGCGCGAAGGCATGATCGAGCCGGCACGGCATGCGCTTTACCAGCGCATCGTCGAGGAAAACGCGGCACAGGCGAGGTATTGAGGGGTATCCGGCGCCTGGCCTGTGTCTGGCTCCTGTATCCGGCACCTATTCGTGCCCGCCGCCCAACAGGTAGTACAGGTTGCGCAGCATGGCGGCGGTCGCGCCCCAGATGAAATACTGCTGCCAGGGCATGGAGTAGTACTGCCGCACCCTGCCATCGGCCAGCTCCGCGCGATGCAGGCGATGGTTGGCCGGATTCACGATGAAGCCGAGCGGCACTTCGAACACCTCCGCCACTTCGAAGGCATCGGGCGCCAGCGTGAACCCGGGCTGCACCAGCCCGACGACGGGGGTGATGGAAAAACCGGTGGCCGTCATATAGGACGGCATGCTGCCCAGCACCTCGACGTAATCGGGAGCCAGGCCGGTCTCCTCCTGCGCCTCGCGCAGGGCGGCGGCCTGGGGGCTGGCGTCGGTGTCCTCGATACGTCCGCCGGGAAAGCTGATCTGTCCCGCGTGGTCGTGCAAATGCGCCGCGCGCTGGGTCAGCATCACATGCACGCCATCGGGCCGCGTCACCAGCGGGACCAGGACGGCGGCCAGCACAGGAGGCCCCTCGCGTCCGGGATAACGGGTGTCGTCGTTCAGCGGCAGTTGCACGGACCAGGACCTGGGCCCGGCCAGGCGTTCGCGCAATGCCTGTTCCGTCAAACGCTCGGGCGGCAGCGGTGGCAAGCCATCATCGGCCACCACCCAGGGCTGGGCAGCCGGGTCGAAGAACGGCCGCACGGCGGGACGGCGCGGTCGCGAGGAAGAGGAGGAATCAGACATAAGCCCCTGGAGAATAGCCTATGGAGGATAGCCCGTTAAGAATGGTCAGCGTGCTGCGGAGAGTACGGATAGCCCGGCTGTTCCAAGCGGTCTGGCCATCGGGGAATAGAAAAGGCACCCTGCAGGGTGCCTTTCCATGGGGTCTTTCCCACGGGCTTTGCCGATACATCGCGGAGGGCGCGGCATACTGCCGCCGAGCTCTCCGCCGCATCCCGGTACGCAAGCAAGCCGCTAGGCCCGCCTCGCATACCGGATGCGGACATCGCGATCAGGACGCGGCCTTGGCCGACTGGGCGGCAGCCTGACGGCTGACCAGCTTTTCCTTGATGCGAGCCGACTTGCCCGAGCGATTGCGCAGGTAGTACAGCTTGGCGCGACGCACGTCGCCACGACGCTTGACTTCGATCGAGGCGATTTGCGGGGAGTACAACTGGAACGTACGCTCGACGGCTTCACCCGACGAGATCTTGCGCACGATGAACGACGAATTCAAGCCGCGGTTGCGCTTGGCGATGACCACGCCTTCGAAGGCCTGGACACGCTTGCGGTTACCTTCAACCACGTTGACGTTGACCACCACGGTGTCGCCGGGGGCGAACTCGGGCAGCGTCTTGTTGTCGCCGAGCAGGCGCTTGATTTCTTCCTGTTCCAGGATAGCGATGAGGTTCATGTGAACTCCAGAGTCATCATATCTGTGCGGGTTTCGTGGCCACCGCGACGGAGGACCGCCTCGATGTCTTGCCGGCAAATTCGCCACGATCTTGTGATGCCCGGGGATAAACCCCGAAACGGATCCAGAGGACCCAATTTGGCCGCACGTAGAGGATGAGATTTGGCAAACCAGCAATTCTACAATAAATCAGCCAGTTACGTAAACCTCGGGACCGGCCCGCTCAGAATCCCAGCGCCGAACCCAGCCACATCAGGCCGGGGATCATGGCGCCCCACATGCCGACGAGGAGGATATCCGTCACCATCTGGCGGACACTGACGTCCCCCGGCTTGGCCAGGCGCTCGGCCGGCATGGCCTCGGGCGTCGGCCGTACCCGCTGGTCGTCGGCGCCACGCCCCGTGGGCGCCTGATCCTGCGGCGCCGGACGGAAAGGCCATTTCCCGGTGAGCCTGCCCGCCAGCCTGGTCGGCAGCTTGCCCGCGCGCTTGCCGCCGGAGGGCGTGCCCGGCGTAGCGCCGGCGATCGATCCGAAAGTGCCGGCGACAGTACCGGACAAGTCATGGGAGAAAGGGACGGAAAATTGCGGCTGAACGGCAACAGTCATGATGGGCTCCTGGCTAGCGCGTAGGCGTCCGCGCGGCGGATGAGACAGCGGGGCCGGGCTGGTCGAACAAGCTCAATTGCGGGGACGGCGCCCGGTTTTGCCGTCCCGCCGCGCCGCCCGCCGGGGCCGGCGCGACGAATTGGTGGGTGTCCAGCGGCAAGCGCTGGCGATTCAAGCCATGCTTGCGCACGGCCAGCTGGAAACGTTGGCGCAGCAGGTCGGCCCAGGCGCCCGTCCCGCTCATGCGGGTGCCGAAACGAGGGTCGTTGCGCTTACCGCCCCGCATGTCCTCGATACGGTGCAGCACGCGCTGCGCACGATCAGGAAAATGGGTCTGCAACCACTGTTCGAACACATCCTTCACCTCCCAGGGCAGGCGAACGACGGTGTAGCTGCCGTAATAGGCGCCGGCCGCCGCCGCGGCTTCCAGGATGCGTTCCAGGTAGACGTCGTTGATGAACGGAATGACAGGCGCGACCAGGACGCCAACCGGCACGCCCGCCTCGGCCAGCGTGCGCACCGCCTCCAGCCGCCGTTGCGGCGCCGAGGCGCGCGGCTCCAGGGTGCGGGAGAGTTCATTGTCCAGGGACGTGATGCTGATGTAGACCGCCACCAGGTTGCGCTGCGCCAGTTCCCGCAGCAGATCCAGGTCGCGCTCGACCAGGGCGTTCTTGGTGACCAGGGTCAGCGGATGGCGGGTTTCCAGCAGCAATTCGAGCAGGCCGCGCGTCAGGCGCCAGTCACGCTCGATAGGCTGGTAGATATCCGTGGCCGACCCCAGGTTGACCGGAGACACCCGGTACCCCGGCCGCGCGAGCTCGGCGCGCAAGGCCTCGACGGCATTGGCCTTGGCGACCAGCCGGGTCTCGAAATCCAGCCCCGGCGAATAGCCCAGGTACGCATGGGTAGGCCGGGCGTAGCAATACACGCATCCATGCTCGCACCCGCGATAGGGATTGATGGCCTGGTCGAAACCGATATCCGGGGAATCGTTACGGGAAAGTATGCGGCGCGCCTGCTCGACCGCCACGGTCGTGGCCAGTCCGCGTGGCGGTTGGAAATAAACAGGGACAGTTTGAGCGGGGTCGTGGTCGACGGCGGCGTTGCGCTCGTCTTTCTGGAAGCGATGTCCGACATTAGTAACCGCACCCCGACCGCGCAAGGCGGCGGGGGCGGCAGCCGGGGACCCAGAACCGGCGGAAACGAAATGATCGGTGCGTTCCATGAAAGTACTGTACAAGCATCCAGTACTTTATGCAACCCACTGAACGTCGTTTTGCGACGACGGTTCACTTTACTCCAAGACCACGATGCGTGCGGAGCAAAATTTTTCCGCTGTGGCTTTACCGCAAAACCCTCATAAATAAAGGCTTAAAGCGAAAGTAGACACTTCAGCCACGCGCGTGCGGGGGTTGACAAACCGCCCCGCCGGCGTTCACCGCACCATGCCCGCGGCCGCTGTCTGGTGCGTGGTCTCGTCGATCAGGATGAACGCGCCCGTGGCCGGATTTTCCGCATAAGGATCGACCGTCAACGCATCGCGCGTAGCGATCACGACGCGGCCGATATCGTTCATCGACAACGCAGTGCCTTCGGCTTCGATCTCATCGAGCTCGTGTATGTCGCGACGCGTACGCACCTGCTTGATGCGCGCCGCGGTCAGTCGCGTGCCGTGCTTGAGCAGGTACTTGCGCGCGGGATTCAAGGCCTGCGTATCGAACCAGCACAGCTCCGCTTCGAACTCGCGCTCGACACGCGCTGGCGCATCGGCGTGCGCCAGCACATCGCCGCGCGACACGTCGACATCGCGATCCAGTTCGACCATGACGGAGTCGCCCGCGTACGCGCACTCGCGCGCCTGCGTGTGCGCCAGGATGCGGCGCACGCGCGCGCTCGCGCCGGCCGGCAACACCACGACCTCATCGCCCACGCGCAAGACGCCGCTGGCGACGCGCCCGGCATAGGCTCGGAAGTCGGTGGCCGTATCGCCGTCGTGACGCGCCACCCATTGCACCGGGAAACGCAGGGGCGCGTCGGCGGAAGCGTCGCGGGTGTCCAGCGCCTCGAGCAGGGGCAGCAAGGGCTGGCCGTCGTACCACGGCGCCGCGTCGCTGCGGTTCACCACGTTGTCGCCGCGCAGCGCGGAGATCGGCAGCGCCTGGTAGCGCTCGATGCCGATGCGGCGCGCCAGGTCGGCATAGGCGGCGTCGATGCGCGCGAACACCGCCTGGTCCCAATCGACCAGATCCATCTTGTTGACCGCCACCACGATATGGCGGATGCCGAGCAGGTGCGCCAGCATGCTGTGGCGCTTGGTCTGCGGCAGCAGTTGGCCGTCGGCGACGCGCGTGGCGTCGATCAGGATGACGGCGACGTCGGCCGTGGACGCGCCGGTCACCATATTGCGCGTGTACTGCTCATGGCCGGGCGCGTCGGCAATGATGAACTTGCGCTGGGGCGTCGCGAAGTAGCGATAGGCTACGTCTATGGTGATCCCCTGCTCCCGCTCCGCTTCCAGCCCATCGGTCAGCAGGGAGAAATCGATGCCGTCGCCGCTGACGCGTTTGTGCTTGGCCCGCGCGATGGCATCGAGCTGGTCGGCGAACACGCCCTTGCTGTCATACAGCAGGCGGCCGATCAGCGTGGACTTGCCGTCGTCGACCGAGCCCGCGGTGATCAGGCGGATAACGCCGCCGTCGGTGGACGGCAGGAAGGATTCGTTGATGGCGTTCATGGTGATATTCGATTCCGGTCGATAGCCTGCTTAGAAATAGCCTTCACGCTTGCGGCGCTCCATGGACGCCTCGGAAGTCTGGTCGTCCATGCGCGTCGCGCCGCGCTCGGTGATGTCGCTGATGGCCGTTTCGGCGATGATGGCGGCGTTGTCGGTCGCGTCCGACGCCACGGGGCAGGTGCAGGAGATATCCCCCACCGTGCGGAAGCGCACCGACACGTTCTCGACCTGCTCGCCTTCCTTGGGCGGCGTCAGGCGCGTCACCGGCACCAGCAGGCCGCTGCGCCGCACCACGTCGCGACGATGGGCGTAATAAATGGACGGCAGGGCCAGCTTCTCGCGTTCGATGTACTGCCAGACGTCCAGTTCGGTCCAGTTCGAGATGGGGAACACGCGCATGTTCTCGCCACGGTGGACGCGGGTGTTGTACAGGTCCCAGACCTCTGGGCGCTGGTTCTTCGGGTCCCACAAGCCGAATTCGTCGCGGAAGGAAAAAATACGCTCCTTCGCGCGCGCCTTCTCCTCGTCGCGGCGCGCGCCGCCGATGCAGGCGTCGAAACCGAATTCGGCGATCGCCTCCAGCAGCGTCACGGCCTGCGCCGCGTTGCGCGAATCGGTTTCGCGGCGCAACACCACCGACCCGCGCGCGATCGAATCCTCGACGCTGCGCACGATCAGCTGCTCGCCCAGTTCGGCGGCGCGGGCGTCGCGAAAGGCGATCACCTCGTCGAAGTTATGGCCCGTGTCCACATGCAGCAGGGGAAACGGGAAACGTCCAGGGCGGAACGCCTTTTCCGCCAGGCGCAGCAGGACGCACGAATCCTTGCCGCCAGAAAACAGCAGCACGGGTCGCTCGCATTCGGCGGCGACTTCGCGCAGGATGAAAATGGCTTCGGATTCCAGCCAATCCAGGTGGCTGCGGGTGTGTTGTAGGGTGGACATAATCGGATCCATGTAACCTGGAGAAGAACCTGACGCGATCGGGCGGCCTTGGGGATCTAGGACCGCACTGCCTCGGGCTTGATCGAAAAACGGTTGCCGGCGTGCAGACCGCACTCCTTGGAATCGGAAGACTCCCACCACCAGCGACCGGCGCGCACGTCCTCGCCAGGACGAATGGCCCGCGTACAGGGCTCGCATCCGATGGACGGATAGCCCTGGTCGTGCAGCGGGTTGTAGGGGATATCGAAGGCGCGGATCGCGGCCCAGACTTCCGCCTCGCTCCAGTCGGCCAGCGGGTTGAACTTGTACAGGCCGAACGTGGTGTCCTGCTCTTCGTCGGGCAGGTCCGCGCGCGTGGCGGATTGGGCGCGCCGCTGGCCGGTGATCCAGGCCTTGCGTCCCGCCAGCGCGCGACGCAGCGGCTCGACCTTGCGGATCTCGCAACAGGCCTTGCGCAGCGCCACGCTTTCATAGAACGCGTAGGCGCCATGCGCCTGGACGTGTTCCCGCACGGCCTCTTCATGGGGGCGGAAGACATCCGGCCGGCGGCCGTAGCGCGCCTCGATCACGTCCAGCAGCGCCAGGGTTTCCGCGTGCAGGCGGCCGGTGTCCAGCGTGAAAATGCCCAGCCCGCTGCCCCCTTCCAGGATCGCATGCGTCAACAGCATGTCCTCGGCGGCCAGCGACGAAGCCAGCACGGCATCAGGGTAGCGGCGCGCGATATCGGCCAGGCGCAGGGTGAGCGCCTGCCATTTCCGGGTTGGCAACTTCTCGGTCAACTTCCCGGTCGGCGATTTATCGGTCGGTAATTTATCGGCCTGCCCTTCCTGGGCGAGGTCCGATGTCGAAACGGGCTGCATGCTGCGTACTCCTCCCAAGTCCTAGGCGCGCCGCGCTTCGTGCTCGGCGGCGAAAATACGGCCGCGGCGCGGACGCGCCAGCAATTGCTCGCCTTCGGCCAGGCCCAGCGCGCGGAAGTCCTCTTCGGGCACCTGGGCCTCCAGCAGCCCGCCGTCCTCGCGCGACAGTTCGAGGAAAGCGCTGGGACCGGCCAGGTAGGCATGGTTCAGCCGCACGGCGATGCCGTCGGTGGCGGGCGCGTAGCGCAACACCTCAAGCTCATGCGGCCGCACATAGGCCACCGCACGCTGCTCGTCCAGCCCCTCGAAGGACGGCGCCGGCAGCGATATCCCGCTGGCGCGCCAGATGCCGCCGGCCGCATGGCCGGCGATCTGGTTGACGTCGCCCAGGAATCCGTAGACGAAAGGCGTGGCGGGCTGCTCCCAGACTTCGCGCGGCGTCCCGACCTGCTCGATGCGGCCGGCATTCATCACCACCACGCGGTCGGCGACTTCCAGCGCCTCTTCCTGGTCGTGCGTCACGAACACGCTGGCCACGTGCAGCTCGTCGTGCAGGCGGCGCAGCCAGCGTCGCAGTTCCTTGCGCACCTTGGCGTCCAGCGCGCCGAAGGGTTCGTCCAGCAGCAGCACGCGGGGTTCCACCGCCAGCGCGCGCGCCAGGGCGATGCGCTGGCGCTGCCCGCCGGACAACTGGGCGGGATAGCGGTCGCCCAGCCAGTCCAGTTGCACCAGGTTCAGCAGGGCATGGACCTTTTCCTGGATGGCCGCTTCCGACGGACGCTGGGCGCGCGGCCGGATGCGCAGGCCGAATGCGACGTTCTCGAACACCGTCATATGGCGGAACAGCGCATAGTGCTGGAAGACGAAGCCGACCTGGCGGTCGCGCACGTGCACGTCCGTGCTGTCCTCGCCGGAAAAATACACGCTGCCGCTGTCGGGCGTTTCCAGGCCCGCGATGATGCGCAGGAGCGAGGTCTTGCCGCAGCCGGACGGCCCCAGCAAGGCCACCAGCTCGCCCGAATCGATATGCAGGTTGATGTCGCGCAAAGCCTGGAAATTGCCGAAGCGCTTGTTGACTGCCTTGATTTCGATATCCATGTCTATCCTGTCTGTTCTTTGCGCAACACGGCGCGATCGCCTGCCTGGGTCGGGGCTTGTCCCCTCATGCCGGGGCCCGCGCCGGTACGCCGGCCGGCGCGGACGCGGCCGGCGGCGGCACTTGCGCCGCGGCGTGGGTCCATTGCCGGACGCGCCGTTCGTGGCGCCACTCCAGGAAGGACTTCACGCACAAGGTCAGCAGCGCCAGCAAGGCCAGTAGCGACGCCACCGCGAAGCCCGCCTGGATCTGGTACTCGTTGTAGAGAATCTCGACTTGCAGCGGAATTGTATTGGTCAGCCCGCGTATGTGCCCCGATACCACCGAAACCGCCCCGAACTCGCCCATTGCCCGCGCATTGCAAAGAATGACGCCGTAGATCAGCCCCCAGCGGATGTTGGGCAAGGTCACATGCCAGAATGTCCGCCAGCCGCTGGCCCCCAGCACCACGGCGGCCTCTTCCTGCTCGCTGCCCTGGGCCTGCATCAGCGGGATCAGTTCCCGCGCCACCATGGGCAAGGTGACGAAGGTCGTCACCAGGACGATGCCCGGCACGGCGAAGATGATCTTCAGGTCGTGATCCATCAGCCAGGGGCCTATCCAGCCCTGCGCGCCCAGCACCAGCATGTAGGCCAGGCCGGCGACCACCGGCGACACCGAGAACGGCACGTCGATCAACGTGACCAGCACGGACTTGCCGCGGAAGTCGAAACGGGCGATGGCCCAGGCGGCGGCGATGCCGAACACCACGTTCAGGGGCACGGCGATGGCGGCCGTCAGCAGCGTCAGGCGGATGGCCGCCCACGAATCGTCATCGGCCAGGGCGCCGAAATAGGCGCCCGCGCCCTTGCGGAACGCCTCGGCGAAGACCACGCCCAGGGGCAGGACCAGGAAGGACAGCAGGAAAACCACCGCCACGGCGATCAGCGCGACGCGCACCCAGCCCGCCTCGCCGCGGCGCGACAAGGTCCTCGCGGCGGCCGTGGCGGGAGCCGCCGATATGGCCGCGCGGGCCGGACCCTCCTGTCGTCCCACGACCTCCTCCCCGAGGGAGGATACGGGCTTGGAGCCGCTCATGGCCGCCCCCCCAGCAACCGTCGCTGCCAGAACTGCAGGCCATTGATCGCCAGCAGCAACAGGAAAGACGTCGCCAGCAGCACGGACGCCAAGGCGGCGGCGCCGGCATAGTCGAACTGCTCGAGCTTGACCAGGATGAGCAAGGGCGTGATCTCCGAGACCATGGGCATATTGCCGGCGATGAACACCACCGACCCGTATTCGCCCACCGCGCGCGCGAACGCCATGGCGAAGCCGGTCAGCAGCGCGGGCGCGATCGAGGGCAGGATTACCTTGCGGAAAATCTGGAAAGGCGTGGCGCCCAGGCTGGCAGCCGCCTCCTCCAGTTCTTTTTCCGCGTCTTCCAGCACGGGCTGCACGGTGCGCACGACGAAAGGCAGGCCGATGAAGGTCAGGGCCACCACGATGCCCGCCGGCGTGTAGGCCAGCTTGATGCCCAGCGGCACCAGATGTTGGCCGATCCAGCCATTGGGGCCCAGCAGCGCGGCCAGCGAGATGCCAGCCACGGCCGTCGGCAGCGCGAAAGGCAGGTCCACCAGGGCGTCCAGTATGCGCTTGCCCGGAAAGCGGTAGCGCACCAGCACCCAGGCCACCAGCAGTCCGAACACCAGGTTGATGACCGCGGCGATCAGCGACGACCCGAAGGTGACGCGATAGGCGGCCAGCACGCGCGGCGAGGACACCGCCGTGACGAACTGCGGCCAGGTCAGGGCAAAGGACTTGATGAACAGCGCGGACAGCGGCAACAGGACCAGCAGCCCCAGGTAGAACAGCGTCAGGCCCAAGGTCAGGTTGAAGCCGGGCAGCACCCGGCGGCCACGCCGGCCGGAAGCCGACGGTCCCGCGGGCGGCGTGACCACGGCGCCCAGGCCGCGGTGCGCGAGCACGGCGGCCTCCAGGGTATCGACAGGCGCCTGGGTCATGGATTTCCTCCGCGGCAGCCGCCCGGGGCGGCCCCGCGCAATGTTCCTGGCTTATTGCTTGACATAGATCTGGTCGAAAACGCCGCCATCCGCGAAATGGGTCTTGTTGGCCGCGGGCCAGCCGCCGAAGTTCTTGTCGATGGTGACCAGGTCGATCTGGGCGAATTGCTTGGCGTACTTGGCCTTGGCCTGCTCGCCGGTCGGACGATAGAAATTACGGCCGATCAGGTCCTGCGCCGCATCCGAATAGAGATAGTTCAGATAGGCCTCGGCCACGGTGCGCGTACCCTTGCGGTCGACGTTCTTGTCCACTACGGCCACCGTCGGTTCGCACAGGATGCTGACGCTGGGCGCCACGATTTCGAACTGCCCCGGACCAAATTCATTGAAGGCCAGGAAGGCGTCGTTTTCCCAGGAGATCAGCACATCGCCCACGCCGCGCTGGGCGAAGGTGATGGTCGAGCCGCGCGCGCCCGAATCCAGCACGGGCACGTTCTTGAACAGCTTGGACACGAAGTCCCTGGCGCCGGCATCGCCGCCGAACTTGCGGCGGCCGTATTCCCACGCCGCCAGGTAGTTCCAGCGGGCGCCGGCCGAGGTCTTGGGATTGGGGGTGATAACGGATACACCCGGCTTGACCAGGTCATCCCAATCCTTGATGTTCTTGGGATTGCCCTTGCGCACCAGCAGGATGATGGTCGAGGTATAGGGCGAGGAATTGTGCGGCAGGCGCTGCTGCCAGCCTTCCTTGACCCAGCCGCCATGCGTGACCAGCGCCTCGACATCGGGCGCCAGGCCCAGCGTCACCACGTCGGCGGGCGCGCCGTCGATGACCGTGCGCGCCTGCGCGCCCGACCCGCCGTGGGAGTTCTTGATGATCACGTCCTGGCCGGTCTTGGCTTTCCAGTACTTCGCGAAGACCGGGTTGTACTGGGCGTAGAGTTCGCGGGTGGGATCGTAGGAGACGTTCAGCAGCTCGACGGGCTTGGGCGTGTCGGCGGCGCGTGCCGTGGCGATGCCGCCAAGAATGCCCAGGCCGCCACTGGCCGCCGCCGCGCCGAGGGCGAGGGATTGCTTCAGGAACACGCGCTTGTTGTTCGAGCTGTTTTTCATCATTTCCCGCAGTCGTGTCGATATGGGTTTTTCATGCATGCAAGGCATTAGCCGTACGGCATTGTGAAGGGCGCCCCCTTCATTCCCAACGAATAAGATCTTTGTTCTTTATTCCTGGACGAAATACCGCCGGGGCGGTGTGAGGGGGCTTACCTTGGGATAACCGGCGACGGAAGCGGAGACAAAAGCGGCGGGAAAAAAAAACCGGCATCCTTGCGGATGCCGGCGTTCGGCACGGGAAACCCGTCCGGGCGGGGCGGCCCCACGGGACAGTCCGCATCGGCCTGCCCGGGGAAACTGCCCTGGCGCTTACTTGTTGGGCTGCGGGGTGATCCGCAGATACGGACGCACGGCCTTGTAGCCCTTGGGGAATTTCTGCTTGATGACTTCCTCGTCCTTCAACGACGGCACGATGATCACGTCGTCGCCGTCCTGCCAGTTCACCGGCGTGGCCACGCTGTGGCTGTCGGTCAGTTGCAGCGAGTCGATGACGCGCAGGATTTCATTGAAATTGCGGCCGGTGCTGGCCGGATACGTGATGGTCAGCCGCACCTTCTTGTTCGGGTCGATGACGAACACGGAACGCACGGTCAGCGTGGCGTTGGCGTTCGGGTGGATCATGTCGTACAGCTCGGAAACCTTGCGGTCGTCGTCGGCCAGGATGGGGAAGTTGACCTTGGTGTTCTGCGTATCGTTGATGTCGTCTATCCACTTGGTATGGGAATCGACGGGATCGACCGACAGGGCCAGCACCTTGACGTTGCGCTTGGCGAATTCGTCGGCCAGCTTGGCCGTATAGCCGAGTTCGGTGGTGCAGACGGGCGTGAAGTCCGCCGGGTGCGAGAACAGCACGCCCCAGCTATTGCCCAGGTATTCATGGAAACGGATAGGACCGATGGACGATTTCTGTTCGAAGTCGGGCGCGGTGTCGCCCAGGCGCAATTGGCTCATGGTGATCCTCATCAAGTAAAAGTTAAGCGGCAGCCCCCGGGACTGCCTGGATGGCGGACTTCCTTCCGCCGTCGGGTCCCAAGGCAAAAAGCTCCCTCGTGGGCGCATTCTTCATCATTTCGTCAGGACGGTAAAACAAGAATAGCCAGGGATTTATATAACCCTAAGTAATATTGGCGCGCGCGGCCCAGATGTCGACGATTTCGCCGGCACGCACGGCCGCCCCGAGCGCGCCGGCGCGCGGCAGGATGTGCGCGCCATAGAAAAACGCCGTCGCCTGCTTGGCCTGCAGGAAGGCGGTATCGCCGCCCTGCTCCCCGGCCATCCTGCGGCAGGCCAGCACGGCGCGCGCCATCTGCCAGCCGCCATGCAGCACGCCCGTCAGCATCAGGAAAGGAACGCTGCCGGCGAAGACGGCGCGCAGATTGCCCGCCGCCTGCGTCCGCATGAATCCCAGGGCTTCGGCCTGCGCGTGCATCGCGCGCCGCAGGTTATCGCGCAGCAGGCCGATGGCGGCGGCGTCGGCCTCCTGCCGGGACGCTTGCGCCGCGGCCGCCTCGGCGTCCAGCTCGGCGGCGGTCCGGCCCATCGCCTCCAGCATGGCCTGCGCCGTGGCGCCGCCGTCGCGCAGCAGTTTGCGGCCGATCAGGTCGTTGGCCTGGATGGCCGTGGTGCCCTCGTAGATGGGCAGGATGCGGGCGTCGCGGTAATGCTGGGCGGCGCCGGTTTCCTCGATGTATCCCATGCCGCCGTGCACCTGCACGCCCAGCGAGGCGACCTCCACCGCGCATTCCGTGGAAAAGCCCTTGATCACGGGCACCAGGAACTCGTAGAAGGCCTGGTTGCGCTCCCGGACCTGCTCGTCGGGATGGTGGACGGCCAGGTCGCGCGCCGACGCCGCCACATAGGCGATGGCGCGCGTCGCCTCGGTCAGCGCGCGCATCGTCAGCAGCATGCGCTGCACGTCCGGATGATGCGCGATGGTGACCGGTCCCGCCGACCCCTCGACCGCGCGGCCCTGCACCCGCTCCCGCGCGTACGCCAGCGCCTGCTGGTAGGCGCGCTCGGACACCGCGATGCCCTGCTGGCCGACGGCATAGCGGGCGGCATTCATCATGATGAACATGTATTCCAGGCCGCGGTTTTCCTCGCCCACCAGGTAGCCGACCGCGCCCTCGCCCACGTCGCCCTTGCCGGACCCGTACAGCAGCACGGCCGTCGGGCTGGCATGGATGCCCAGCTTGTGTTCGAGCGACGCGCACCATACATCGTTGCGCGGCCCTATCCCGCCGTCCGCTGTCGGCAGGAACTTCGGCACGACGAACAAGGACAGGCCCTTGACCCCGGATGGCGCGTCCGGCGTGCGCGCCAGCACCAGATGGATGATGTTCTCCGCCAGATCGTGCTCGCCGTAAGTGATGAATATCTTCTGGCCGCTCAGCCGATAGCTGCCATCGTCCTGGCGCACGGCGCGGGTACGCACCTGCGCCAGGTCCGAACCGGCCTGCGGCTCGGTCAGGTTCATCGTGCCGGTCCAGGTGCCCGCCACCAGCTTGGGCACGTAGGCCTGGCGCAGACGCTCGTCGCCGACGGTCAGCAAGGCCTCGATGACACCGTCGGTCAGCAGCGGACACAGCGAAAACGCCAGGCTGGCGGCATTGATGTTTTCATTGGCGCAGGCCGCCACCACCTTGGGCAGTCCTTGGCCGCCCCATTGCGCGGGATGCTGCAAGCCCTGCCAGCCACCGTCGGCATAGGCCTTGAAGGCCTGCACATGGCCGGGAGACGTCGTCACCGCGCCATCCTGCCAGGTGGGTGGATGCATGTCGCCGGACCGGTTCAGGGGCGCCACCACGCCCTCGACGAAGCGGGCGTTCTCCTCCAGGACGGCGTCGACCAGGTCCGGGGAAACATCCTCGAAACCGGGTTGGGCCAGGACCTCGTCCAGGCCCGCCAGCGACTTGAGAACGAAGCGGATGTCCGCGAGCGGTACGGTATACGTCATGTCGTCTCCGAAACGGCTGCATGGGCGCGGGCGGCTACGGCGTAGCCGGCACGCTCTGTTTTTTCTGCCTAGGCGCCAGTCTACGCCAACACGGCAGCAGGATAGCAGTCGTGAACCCGGCCGGACGTTTTACGATGCCGTTGCGCGGGCCAGTCCGGTTCGATGGCCGGCGGGCGCCGCGCAAACGACAACGCCCCGACACAGGGTCGGGGCGTTGTCATGGCGCTGCGCTGGATCTAGAGCGCTGGATTTAAAGCGCGCTCGCCAGTTGCGGCACCAGTTCGAACAGGTCACCCACCAGGCCGTAGTCCGCCACGCCGAAGATCGGCGCCTCGGCGTCCTTGTTGATGGCGACGATGACCTTGGAGTCCTTCATGCCGGCCAGGTGCTGGATGGCGCCCGAGATCCCGACGGCCACATACAGCTGCGGCGCCACGATCTTGCCGGTCTGGCCCACCTGCCAGTCGTTGGGGGCATAGCCGGCATCGACGGCGGCGCGCGAAGCGCCCAGGGCCGCGCCCAGCTTGTCGGCCAGCGGGTCCAGGATCTTGAAGTTCTCGGCGCTGCCCAGGCCGCGACCGCCCGACACCACCACGCGCGCGCCGGCCAGTTCCGGACGATCGCTCTTGGCCACTTCCCTGCCCACGAACGAGGACAAGCCCGAGTCGGCCACCGCGCCCACGCTTTCGACGGCCGCCGAGCCGCCCGTCGCGGCCACCGCATCGAAACCGGTGGTGCGCACGGTGATCACCTTCACCGCATCGGCCGACTGCACCGTGGCGATGGCGTTACCCGCGTAAATGGGACGCTGGAAGGTGTCGGCCGACTCCACCGCGGTGATGTCGGAGATCTGCGCCACGTCCAGCTTGGCCGCCACGCGCGGGGCCACGTTCTTGCCCGACGCGGTGGCCGGGAACAGGATGTGGCTATAGTCTTTTGCGATGGCCAGCACCTGCGCCGCCAGGTTCTCCGCCAGGCCATCGGCCAGTTGCGGCGCGTCGGCCAGCAAGACCTTGGACACGCCGGCCGCCTGCGCCGCCTGGTCGGCCACCGCCTTGGCATTGCTGCCGGCCACCAGGACATGCACGTCGCCGCCGATCTTGGCGGCGGCGGCGATGGTGTTCAGGGTCGCGCCCTTCAGGTGGGCGTTGTCGTGTTCGGCAATAACCAGAGTCGTCATCTTCAGACCACCTTCGCTTCGTTCTTCAGTTTGTCCACCAGCGTGGCCACGTCGGGCACCTTGATACCGGCCTTGCGCGCCGGCGGCTCGGAGACCTTCAAGGTCTTCAGGCGCGGCGCGGGATCCACGCCCAGGTCCTGCGGCGTCACGGTATCCAGCGGCTTTTTCTTGGCCTTCATGATGTTGGGCAGCGTGACGTAGCGCGGCTCGTTCAGGCGCAGGTCGGTGGTGACGATGGCCGGCAGCTTCAGCGTCAGCGTCTCCAGCCCGCCGTCGACTTCGCGCGTGACCGTGACCTTGTCGCCGGCGACCTCGACCTTGCTGGCATAGGTGGCCTGCGGCCAGTCCAGCAGCGCGGCCAGCATCTGGCCGGTCTGGTTGGCATCGTCGTCGATGGCCTGCTTGCCCAGGATGACCAGCTGCGGCTGTTCCTTCTCCACCACCGCCTTCAGCAGCTTGGCCACCGCCAGCGGCTGCAGCTCGGCGTCGGTCTGGATGAGGATGCCGCGGTCGGCGCCGATGGCCATCGCCGTACGCAAGGTTTCCTGGCTCTGTTGCACGCCAGCGGACACGGCGATCACTTCCGTCGCCGTACCCTTCTCCTTCAGGCGCGTGGCTTCTTCCACCGCGATTTCGTCGAACGGGTTCATCGACATTTTCACGTTGGCGATGTCCACGCCGGTTTGATCCGACTTCACGCGAACCTTGACGTTGTAATCAACGACGCGTTTTACAGGTACCAGGACCTTCATCCAGCAGCCTCCAGGGGTGATTGCCTTATATTGGCGAAACGATTATTCATGGCGGCGGGATGCGCGCGACACGGCGGCCAGGCGCCGCCCGGGCGCTGCGCAGCCCGACAAACCCCTTGATTCTACAGCCTGTTGACGCCCATCGCGTCCAGGCGCGGCGCACTTGGCCACGCTACGGGCTCGCGAAAACTTCGCAGTTACTGAAGGGGGACTTAAGCGCGGCCGTGCCTACGGGAGGACGAAGGGGGGCCGGCGGACGGGGGCCGGCGGGGCACGGGACGGGGTCAAAAGCCGGAATCACAGGCCGGAATCACAGGCCGGAATCACGGGCCGGAATCACGGGCTGGATCACAGGCCGATGCGGCAGCGCGGCGCCGCAGGCCAGAATCATAGGCCACCGAGCGCGCGGATGTGCGCCACCACGCTGCGCCCCAGGGCGGAAAGGTTGTATCCGCCCTCCAGCATGCTGACGATGCGGTTGCCCGCGTGGCGCGCGGCCACTTCCACCAGGCGCTCCGTTATCCATGCATAGTCGGCCTCGACCAGCCGCATCTGCCCCAGGTCGTCCTCGCGGTGGGCGTCGAAGCCCGCCGACACCAGGATCAGCTCGGGCCGGTGGGCGTCCAGGCGGGGCAGCCAATGCTCGCTCACCAATTTCCGCACCAGGGCGCCATCGGTATAGGCGGGCACCGGCTCGTTCAACATATTACGAGCCTGATTTTCGACGCCGCAGTTCGGATAGAACGGGTGCTGGAAGAAACTGCACATCAGCACCCGGTCGTCACCCGCCAGGATGTCCTCGGTGCCGTTGCCGTGATGGACGTCGAAATCGATGATGGCCACGCGGTTCAAGCCGTGGCGCGCCAGCGCATGCAGCGCCGCGATGGCGATATTGTTGAGAAAGCAGAACCCCATGGCACGGTCGCGGCAGGCGTGATGCCCCGGCGGGCGCACCGCGCAGAACGCGGTCTGCGCCTGGCCGGCCATCACCGCGTCGACGGCCTGGATGCCCGCGCCGGCGGCATGCAGGGCCGCGTCCAGCGTGTGCGGGTTCATCAGGGTGTCCGGATCCAGCGTGTAGTACCCCGTCGCGGGGACATGGCGCCGCAGCCGCTCCAGGTGCGCGGCGGTATGCGCGCGCAGGATGGCCTCGTCGCCCGCCGGCGCGGCCTCGGCCTGCGCCAGATAGGGCATGATCCCGCTGGACAGCAGCTGGTCGTTGATGGCGCCGAGCCTCTGCGGGCTCTCCGGATGCCAATCCCCCATTTCATGCAGGCGGCAGGAGGGGTGGGTAAGATACAGGGTCTCCATAGGGAAGATTATGTTCATCAGTCGACGATTCCTGCAAATCGCCTTGGCGACGTCCGTCCTGGCGGGCTGTGCCAGCACCCCGCCGCGCGCCGGCTCGGCCACCGCCCCGGCTGTCTCCCAGCCGGCGGACGCCAATGGCGAGGTCACCCGCATCCGCATCGGGCCACCGCCCGCGCAAGGCGCCCAGGCCGGCATGGACAGCGAGCCCGACGAAGCGCCGTCGGCGGTGCTTGCCCCGTCGGGCCAGCTGCGGCCGGAGGTGGATGCCTATGCCCGGCAGTTGGCGGCCGACCGCGGCCTGCCGGTCGACGCCCTGCTCGGCGCCCTGTCCGGGGCCCGCTACAGCGAGACCGTGGCGCGGTTGATCGCGCCGCCGCCCGGCAAGAAAATCTCGCGCAGCTGGATCACCTATCGCTCGCGCGTGGTCGAGCCCAAGACCATAGGCTGGGGCGTCTCGTTCTGGCAGGAAAACCAGGACGCGCTGAACCGCGCCGCCCAACGCTTCGGCGTGCCGGCGTCCATCATCGTCGGCATCATCGGCGTGGAAACCCGCTACGGCCGCAATATGGGCAGTTTCCGCGTGCTCGATTCATTGTCCACGCTGGCCTTCGATTACCCGGACCCATCCAAGCCCGATCGCGCGCGGATGTTCCGCGACCAGCTGAGCGATTTCCTGACCCTGGTAATGCAGGGCAAGCTGGACCTGCAGACGCGCGGGTCCTACGCCGGGGCCATCGGCATGCCGCAATTCATGCCCGGCAGCATCATGCGCTACGCCATCGACGGCGACGGCTCCGGCCACATCGACCTGGCCAACAGCGCCAACGATGCCATCCTGTCGGTCGGCAACTATCTCATGCAGCATGGCTGGCTGCGCGGATTGCCCGTGTTCGCGCCGGTGACGCTGCCGGCCAATCCGGCGGCGCTGGTCGACGGCGGGCTGGCGCCCCAGCGCGACTGGCCGAGGCTGCAAGCCGCCGGCGCGGTGGCCCGCCCCGTCAACGCCACGGCCGCCGATACGGCGGCGTGGCAGCAGGCGCCGCTAGGGGTCGTCGACCTGCCCGAGGAATCCGCCGGGACGGCCGAGTACCGCACCGCCACGCCGAATTTCTTCGCCATCACGCAGTACAACCACAGCTACTTCTATGCCGCATCGGTGGCTGACCTGGCCGAAGCCGTGCGGCAACGGATGAACCTGGTGGCGGGCAGATAGGCCGGCCACCGGCCGTAGGCTATAGGCCGAGCAACGGCTGCCGGCCATAGGCCGGGCAATGGCCACCGGCCATAGGCTGGGCGATGGCCACCGGCCGCCAGCCGCTCAGGCGAGCTTGTCCACGATGTGCCTCTTGTAGGCGCCATGCGTGCACAGCCGCAGGTAGTAGCTGCGCAAGGCGGGATGGCGGTCGGGCGGGATATCCAGCAGGGTCCAGCGATGGACGTGCGGTCCAAGCGCCACATCGCCTATCCCAAGGCCGACGCCGCCGATATACGGGCTGGCGCTTAGCGTGCGGTCCAGCATGCCGGCCAACCGGTCGACGCGGTCGGCCGCCGCGGCCAGTCCGGTATCCGCACCGCCCGTCGTTCGCTTCTGGCGCAAGGGCGCCAGGGCCGCCGCGAAATTCACGGTCGCCCAGTCCATCCACTTGTCGGAAAGGGCTCGCTCGCGCGCCGCGACGGGCCACAAGCTGCCCGCGCCATACTGGGCCGCGAGGTAGCGCACCACGGCATTGGACTCCCACAGGACCAGGCCGTCGTCGACCAGCGTCGGCACGCGGCCGTTGGGATTCATCGCCAGATAGGCCGGCGCTTCCAGCCCGCCGAACTCGCCGCCGGCCTTGTGCAAGGCATAGTCGAGCTTCAATTCATCCAGCGTCCAGAACACCTTGGCGGCATTGGACGAGGAAGACCTGCCCCAGACTTCGATCATATCGACCCTCTCCTGGTGTTGCGTTGCACGGCGTTCAGGCGTCGCGCCCAACGGTCGGCCGCATGAAATTCTTGTTGTAGTTGTAGACCTTGCCGGTATCCAGGTCGAAGCCCAGGCGGTCCGTCAGCGTTTCCAGCGCCTTGCCGTAGAGGTGGAAATGGCGCACGGTCTCGGTGCCGTCGACGTGGATGCTGTGGATGTCCTGCGGCATGAAATTGATGGGCGAACCGGGCTGGACCACGTATTCGCGCACCTGCTCCAGGTCCGCGCGATCCGGATCGCGGCCGTCGTCGCGGCGCTCGTAGATGCGGTTCAGCTCCTGGCCGCTGACCGCGACAATGACCGCCCAGGTGCCGTGGTTGTGGGGCTTGGTCGACTTGCCCGGAATGATGACGTTGATGTAGAGCGCCAGGCTGTCATCCGGCTGCTGCGCCAACAGATAGCGCGAGGACGTCGCGCCCGAGTCCGCCGCCGGGGCGGGAAAATCCTGCACGGGGAACAGGTCGGTGCGTGCCGCCAGCGGCTGCAGCCTTTCGCTGACGCGCACCAGGGTGGCGCGGTTCGGCTGGCCCTCGCCCAGGATGCGCTGGATGTCCGCCATGGTTTCCTGCACCAGGGCCTGTCGTTCGGTTTTCAGGGTCATCGTGTAAGTCCTTGGAGTTGTCGACGCACGGCGTCGGAAAAAAGCGGCGGCCCGGCTCAGGCAGGGCCGTAATGAAACCCTTCCGCGGCCACTTGCCGCAACAGGTTCTTTTCCCAGTTCAGGTAGGCCTGCATGGCATCCTTGTTGCCTTGCCGGCGGCCGGGCGCCCATTGCAGGAAATCGATACGGTCGGCGGCGGGCAGCGCGTCCTCGTTCGCGGACGCGACCGGCAGGCCGGCGGCGCGCCAGGCATGGAGCCCGCCGTGCGCCACGCTGACGTGGGCCTTGCCGCCGCCGCGCTCCAGCAGGTCCAGCGCGGCCAGCTGGGCCACGCGGCCGTCCTCGGAAAACAGCACCAGCGCACGGCCCCGGGCGATCTCGGCGTCCAGCGCGTCGAGCCGTGCGCGGTTGGCCCACACGGCGCCAGCGGGATGCAGCGCCAGGTATTCCACGCTGCGGTCCAGGGATACCGCCAGCGCACCCGCCAGCATGGCGGCCTGGGCGGCGCGGACATCGATCTCGGGCGCGGCCTGGATGGCGCCGCGCAGTTCGCGCTGGACCCGTGCCGCCTCGTCGGGGCCGAGGACGCCCATGCTCGACTCGTCCGTCGCCGCCGGGGCAAGGTCGTCGTCGGCGTCAGCCGTCCTTTCCAGTACGTGGACGTCCCATCCCATGTGCAGCAACCACTGCGCGGTCACAACCGCGCGCACGCCGTCGCTGTCGACCAGGACCACGCGCGCGCCCAGGGTTCCCAGCCATTGGTCGGTGGCCTGGACCAGCTGGCCGCCGGGGGCATTGCGCGCCAGGGGATGATGTCCCCGCGCATATTCCGCGGGCGTGCGGACGTCGAAGACGACGGTGGTCCGCGCCGGATCGGCCTGCCACGCGGCCAGTTGCGCCTCGCTCGCCGTAGGGACAGCGAAACGCGCGGCCAAGGTCCGCGCCCGCGCGCGCGCCACATCCGCGCCAGCCGGCGTGATATGGGCGCGCCGGGCCAATCCGCGCTCCAGTTCCCGGCCCGACAGGCGCCAGCCGTGATTACCGTCGGCCAGGTGCACCACGCGATTCGGCACGCCCGCGTTGATCAAGGCCTGGGCCCCCACGATGCCGCGCGTGCGGCCGCCACATGCGACGACCACCAACGTCTCCGGACTCGGCACCAGGTCGTCGAAGCGATAGACGAGTTCCCCGCCCGGGCAATTGACGGCGGTCGGCACGTGGCCGGCCGCATGCTCGGCCTCGGTGCGCGGATCCAGGATGACCAGGTCCGCGCGCGCCTGGACCAGGCGCGCCAATTCCTCGACATCGATGTGGGGCGTATCGAAAGCATGCTCCACCCACTCGCCGAAAGCCTTGCTGGGCACGTAGACGCCGGCGAACAGTTCACCGCCCGCTTGCGCCCAGGCCGCCTTGCCGCCCGGGAAGACACGGATGTCCCGATACCCCCGCGCGGCAAGCCTGGCGGCCGCGCGCATGGCGATGCCGTTGCCCTGGTCCATCAGGACGACAGGGCAGGTCTTGCGCGGCACCAGGGGTTCGACCAGCAGCTCCAGGCGGCTATAGGGCACGTTGACGGCGCGCAGCAGATGGCCAAAGCCGAACTCGCCCTCTTCGCTGACGTCCAGCAAGGCCAGTTCGGCGCCATGCGCCGCCGCGCGCGACACGCCGGCCAGGGCCGCCTTCAACGCGGCCGCATCCATTACGGGAAAGGATTCCATGTGAGATACCGATAGAAAAGTGGAGACCAGGAAAGAGACCAGCAAGTTCAAGCCAGGGCGGCACGGGCCGGCCCGGCATGGGCGCCGTCGCCCGGCGCGCCTGGCGACGGGCCGGGCCGCAGGATGTCGGCGAGAAAGCGGCGCGCGCGGGGATGGGAGGGCGATTCGAAAAAAACGCGGGGATCGGCGTCTTCCAGCACTTTCCCGCCGTCCATGAACCAGATGCGGTCCGCGACCTCGCGCGCGAACCCCATCTCATGGGTAACGATGGCCATGGTCATGCCCTCGCCCGCCAGCTGCTTCATCACGGCGAGGACCTCGCCTACCATCTCCGGATCCAGCGCGCTGGTCGGTTCGTCGAACAGGATGAGCGGCGGACGCTGGGCCAACGCACGGGCGATCGCCACGCGCTGCTGCTGGCCGCCCGACAGGCTGGCGGGCATGGCATCGGCCTTGTGGGCCAGCCCCACCTTGCCCAGCAGGTCTCGCGCCAGCGTCTCGGCCTCCTGCCGCAGCATGCCGCCGACCTTGCGCGGCGAGAGCATGATGTTCTCCAGCACGGACAGGTGCGGAAAGAGGTTGTACTGCTGGAACACGAACCCGATGCCGGCGCGCAGCGCGTTGAGATTGCTGCCCTTGGCATGCACGTCGCGCCCCTTGACCAGCACCGCGCCGCCCTGGATGGGTTCCAGCGCATTGACCGTGCGGATCAGGGTCGACTTGCCGGAGCCGGACGGTCCGCAGACGACGACCACCTGGCCATCGGCCACCGTGCCGCTCACGTCGTCCAGCGCATGGTAGGCGCCATACCATTTGTGTACGTTCTTGAAATCGATCATCGCAATCTCCTGGTCAGCTTGCTGATGCGGCCACCGCGGCGGACGCCGCGGCGCCGGCCGCTTGACGCAATCGGAAGTGCCGCTCCACCGCGGCGGCCGCGAACGACAGCCCGTAGCAGAGCAGGAAATAGATGCATGCCAGCAGCAGATAGGTCTGCAGCGCGTGCGTCATCTCCACGCTATTGATCTCCTGGGCGGCGAAAGTCGCCTCCTGCACGCCGATGATGTACACGATGGACGTGGCCTTGATGGTGGAAATGAACTGGTTGACGATGGACGGCAGCATGTTGACCAGGGCCTGCGGCAGGATCACATGCACCATGGCCTGGGCATAGGTCAGCCCGGCGGCTCGCGCCGCCTCGGCCTGTCCCGCCGGCAGGCCCTGGATGCCCGCACGCACGATCTCCGCCATGAAGGCGGCCTCGTAGCAGACGATGGCGCACAAGGCCGTGGCGAACGGCGAAATGGTGTCGCCGATCAACAGGGGCAACAGGTAGTACGCCCAGAAAATGATCATGACCAGCGGAATGCCGCGCAGGCCATGGACCCACGCGCTGGCCGGCCAGCGCAGCCACCGCCAGGAGCTGGTGCGCGCCAATCCCAGCAGCAAGGCCACCGGAAAGGACAGCGCCAGGCCCAGGGCGGCCAGGATGAGCGTGGCCACGATGCCGCCCAGGGGACCGTGCGGCCATGGCCCCACCAGCAGCAGCATGCCGTACTTCCGTATGATGTCCAGCATCCCCGTCACCCCTTGAACGTGGGCGGATAGCGCCGCCCGAACCAGTTGCCGAACGTCATCAGGCACAGCGAGACGATCAGGTAGAAGGCCGTTGCCACCGCGAATGCCTCGAAGGCGCGGAAGGTAAGGTTCTCGATGGCGCGGGCCTGGTTGGTCAGCTCCGTCACGCCGATGGCCATGGCCAGGCTGGTGTCCTTGAACAGGATCAAGGACCGGTTCACCAACGGCGGCACGCCTATGCGCAGGGCCTGCGGCAAGGTGACGTACCGCAGGGCGCCGAAGGCGCTCAGGCCGACGGAGCGGGCGGCCTCGTGCTGCGCCCCCGGAATGGCGCGAAACCCGGAGCGGATGTCTTCCGCCATGTAGGCGCTGGAATTGAGCGACAGCGCCACCAGGGCGAAGAGGAACTCGCTGTTGCCATGATTGATCCACAGGCGCAGGCCCGTGGGCAGGATCTCGGGCATGCCGAAATACCACACCATGATCTGCACCACCGTGGGCACGTTGCGGTGGTACTCGATGAACAGCCGCAAGACGGCGCGCACGGGTCTCAGGGGTATGGCGCCCAGGCCGACCAGCACCACCGCCAGGCCGAAGCCGCACACCCAGGCGCCGGCGAACAGGCGCAGCGTGGTGGCCACGCCCAGCGCCAGCGCCGCCAGCACGTCGGGGGACGTCAGGAAGGAAAAGTCGAAATGCATCGTGTCCCGGGCCGCGCGGGCCCGCCCCATGGCTATTGGCGGTGCAGGTCCACCGGCTCGACCTTGAACGTGCGCACCAGCTTGTAGGGCGAATTGGCGCCCATCCATTTGTCGTAGATGGCGCTCAACTCGCCGCGCCGGTCCATGTCCTGGATCACCTTGTTGATGGCGGCGAGCAGTTCCGGATTGCCCTTGTCGACGACCAGCCCCATATGCTCCGTGAAAATGGGCTCGTCCAGCATCACCGTGGGATCGCCCTGCTTCTCCGATTCGATGCGAAAGCGGATTAGGCCCAGGTCGCCGCCCGGCAAGGCATCGACCTTCTCGCTTTGCAGCGCCAGGTAGCAGGAAGACACGTCCTGGAAATTCAGCATGCGCGACTTGGTCAGCACCCGCTGCGCCACGGCCGACGAACTGGACCCCTTGCTGGTGCACACCTTGCGGCCATCCAGGTCGGACAGCTTGGTGATGCCGGATTTCTTCTTGACCAGCAGGCGGATGTCGTCCTGCAGGTACTGCAAGCTGTAGTCGACCTGCCTGGCGCGCTCGGGCAGGTAGGCCATCGAGCCGGCGACCATGTCCACGCGTCCCATCTTCAGCTCGGGAATCCGGGCCTCGGTCGACAGCGGCTTGTGCTCCAGCTTCACGCCCAGGCCCTGCGCCACGGCCTTGCACATGTCGACGTCATACCCCATGTAGGACCGCGTGTCCGGATCCTGGAAGGCATACGGGGAAGATGCATTCTGCGTGCCGCAGATCAGCGTGCCGCGCGACTTGATATCGGCCAGCCGGTCGGCATGGGCCGGCGCGGCCGCCAGCAAGGCCGCGGCGCACAGTCCCGCCGCGGCAAGGCGATGAAGGAGGAAAGCGTGGTGCGAAGGCGTAGGCATGTCAGGGCCCCCTGTTTCAGGAATGAAGGTCGAACAACGGCAGGACTGCGAACGGACACGGCTGGAGAAAATGGAAGTTCGATGGCGCAGGTTAGGACGCCGCCGCCGAAAATCCCTGCTTCAGATCGGCGATCAGGTCTTGCGGATCCTCCATGCCGACATGCAGGCGCAGCACCGGCCCGGCGGGCGTCCACGCCGTGGCCGTGCGCGACGCGCCGGCCTGGACCAGGTTCACCAGGCTTTCATAGCCGCCCCAGCTCGAACCGATGCCGAACAGCGTCAAGCTGTCCACCAGGGCTTGCACGCGACCGCCCCACTCCGGCCGCAATTCCACCGCGAACAGCGACGCGGCGCCGCCGAAGTCCCGCCGCCAAAGGGCATGGTCGGGATGGCTTTCCAGCGCGGGATAGTTCACCGCCGCCACCTGAGGCTGGCGCTCCAGCCAACGAGCCACTTCGACCGCATTGCCCATCTGCTGGCGCAGGCGCACGCCCAGCGTGCGCAGGCCGCGCAAGCCCTGGTAGCAGTCGTCCGGACTGACGCTGTAGCCGAGGTCGTCGACGGCCTTGTGGATGGCGTCCCAGTGCGTCTCGTTGGCGGTGATCACGCCCATCATCAGGTCGGAATGGCCGCCGATGTACTTGGTCGCCGCGTGGATCGAGACGTCGACGCCCAGTTCG
The DNA here is from genome assembly GCF_004121055.1 of Achromobacter aloeverae. GTDB lineage: Bacteria > Pseudomonadota > Gammaproteobacteria > Burkholderiales > Burkholderiaceae_B > Bordetella_C > Bordetella_C aloeverae. Next base: position 209,484 of record NZ_PYAL01000009.1, on the reverse strand, counting down.
AAGGGCCGCAGGAAGTAAGGCGTGGCCCAGGTGTTGTCGGCGATGACCGGGATGCCGCGGGCATGCGCGGCGGCGGCGATGGCCGGGATATCCTGCACCTCGAAGGTCTGCGAGCCCGGAGACTCGCAATAGACGGCCACGGTGTCGGGCGTCAGGCGGCCGGCGATCCCAGCGCCTATGCGCGGCGCATAGAACTCGGTGCGCACGCCCCAGCTGGCCAGGCGCCCTTCGCAAAAGCGGCGGGCGGGGGTATACACGGAGTCGGGCATCAGGAGGTGGGCCCCAGGCCGCGCATAGGCGGTGAGGCTGGCGACGATGGCCGCCAGCCCATTGGGGACCGCCGCGGTCTTGTAGCCGCCTTCCAGGCTGGCCACGGCTTCCTCGAAGGCATAGGTGGTGGGCGTGCCATGGCGTCCATAGCGCACGAACTTGTCGCCGTGCGACTTGCGGTCCTGGTAGGACGCCAGCGTCGGGAAGATGACGGTGGACGTGCGGAAGACCGGGGTGTTGACCATGCCCGCATGGGCCTGTGGATCGCGTCCTGCGTGTACCAGCAAAGTGTCGTTTTTCATTTCGATGCGTGGGCGGAGGGAAGGGATGCAGCGGGCGACTGCGTGGAGGAAGACGCCAGGCCAAGCAGTTGCGCGGCATGCGCCGTGTGGCCGGCGATATAGTCGCGCGCGGCCTGCGGCGTGGTGGGAGAAGCCGACATGCCCTCGGCGGCGAATTTTTGCTGCACGTCCGGTTCGGCCAGCACGGCAGCGAGGGCGCCGTTGAGCCGGTCCATCACGGCGGCCGGCGTGCCCGCCGGCGCCGTCAAGGCATAGAAACTCTGCATGGCGTAGCCGGGCACGGTCTCGCCGATGGCGGGCACCGCGGGCATGATGGGCGAACGCTGCGGCGTGGTCAGGCCCAGCGCGCGCAACTGGCCGGACTTGATCATGGGCACCACGGAAGGATCGGCGAACATCATGTCGATGTGCCCGCCCAGCAGGTCGTTGATGGCCAGCGACGTGCCTTTGTACGGGATGTGCTGGATATCCACATGCGCTTGCGCGACAAGCATGGCGCCCGCCAGGTGCTGGCCCGTGCCCGTTCCGCCCGAACCCATGGTCAACGTACCCGGCCTGGCGCGCGCCAGCGCCAGCAGGCTGGCCACGTCATGCGCCGGCAGCGATGGGCGCACGACCAGGATTTGCGGAATCAGGACCACCAGGGACACGGGCGCCAGGTCCTTCAGGGGCGCATAGGACAGGCTCTTGAACAGCAGGGGACCGACCGACAAGGGGCCCGTCCCGCCGACCAGCAGCGTGTAGCCGTCCGCGGCCGCATGCGCGACATAGGCGGCCCCGATCGTGCCGCCGGCGCCCGCGCGGTTTTCCACGATCACCGGTTGGCCCAGCCGCGCGGACAAACCCGTGGCCAGCACGCGGCCGACGAAATCCACGCCGCCGCCCGGCGGATACGGCACGACGAGGGTGATCGGCCTATCCGGGAAAGGCGCCGCGTGTCCGGCGCCGGCAAAACAGCTCAGGCAAAACAACAGCATCCACGGCAAACGTCTCATGTTCGACTCCTGCCGGACCATGCGGGTCCGCTAGTTCATAGGTTGGCTGGCATTGTCTCCGCCACCCCTGGCCTGGATGGGCATCGCATCCCCACGCCTGCGGGAATGGGCCTCCTAGGACTGTCCGTATATTTCCCGGGCCGCATCGGCGCCGACGAGGCCATGGCGCACGTCGCGCTCGACGTACTCCCGCGCGCGCTCGCGCGGATCGCCGATGCCGCCGCCCCCAGGCGTTTCGATGATGACCCGGTCGCCCGCCGGCACCAGCTGCCGCCCCTTGCCGTTGAGCACCTGGCCCGACTTCAGCCGCACGCGCCCCGCGGCTCCCTCATGTCCGCCCAGCGCGCCGCGCGCCGGATACTTGATGCGGTCGAAGGTCGCGGCCAGGATCATGGGAACGTGTCCGGCATGAGCCACCTCGACGACCTGGCCCAGGCCGCCGCGGTACTTGCCCGGGCCGCCGGAATCGCGTCGGTATTCCTTGCGCCAGAACACGAGCGGGGCCATGGTCTCGGAGATCTCCACCGCCGTATTGCGCACGCCGCTGGGAAAGGAGGTCGTCGACAAGCCGTCCTGGCGCGGGCGCGCGCCGGTACCGCCGGTGGTGAAGGACACCTGCGTGAAGCGCCGGCCGGCAAGGAAATCCTCGGACGGCGCGCCCGCCATGGGCTGTCCGCCCACCAGGCGGATATTCCAGAGGCTGGAGGCCCCTTCCGCCGGCACGCGGTCGGGATGGACCTGGCGCAGGCAGCCAAAAACCAGGTCCGGCAGCATCATGCCGACGATGGCGCGGGACGTGACGGCGCAAGGCGGCAAGGCATTGACGATGCTGCCCTCGGGGGCCTTGACCTTGACCACGCCCAAGGAGCCAGCGTTATTGGGCACGTCCGCGCCGATGATGCAGCGCACGCCGAACGACGTGTAGGCATCCGTGTACGACTTCGGCACGTTCAACGCCCGCTGGACGGTGCCGGAACTGCCCGCGAAATCCACCTCGATGCCGCGCGCCGACACGGTCAGCGCCGCCTTCAAGTGGATGGGCGCCTCGTAGCCGTCTATGGTCATTTCGTGGCGCCAGGTGCCCGCGGGCCAAGCGGCGGCGGCCTTGAGCATGGCCGCGCGGGACTGCGCGATGATGTGCTCGCCCAGCGGCGTGAGCGTCTTCAGGCCGTATTCGCGCATCATGCTGGTCAGCCGCCTGCCGGCCACGTCATTGCAGGACACCAGGGCGTAGACGTCCCCCACCACCTGCACCGGATCGCGCACGTTGGCGCGCAGGAAGTCCAGCACGGTCTTGCTCATCTCGCCGCGGTCGGCCAGCTTCGCGATGGGAATGAACAGGCCCTCGTGGTAGATCTGCGTGGCATCGGGTCCCACGCCCACGCCGCCGATGTCCACCACATGGGTGTTGGACGCGAATAGCGCCACCAGCTTGCGTCCCAGGAATACGGGCGTCACCACCGTGATATCGAAAAGGTGGCCGGTGGCTTTCCAGGGATCGTTGGTGATGTAGATATCGCCCGGCCGCATGGTGGCCGCGGGAAACTCGGCGAGGAAATGGCGCAAGGACTCGGCCACCGAATTGACGTGGCCGGGCGTGCCGGTGACCGCCTGCGCGATCATCCGGCCGTCCGGCAGGAACAGGCCGGCCGATACGTCGCCCGCCTCGCGCGCGGCGGCGCCGAATGCGGTGCGGATGATGGTCTGGGCCTGCTCCTCGACCACCGCGATGAGGCGATCCCAGAGGATCTGGTTACGTATGACGGCTGTCGCCGACTGGTTCGACCGCGTAGCGTTCATGCGTTGCCTCCTTGCGTCCTTGTCCGACCGCGGCGGTCCAGCACCAGATAATGGCGCGCGTCGACCCTGGCCGTGAAACCGGCCGGGACGACCGTCGTCGTCTGGTCCTCGACGATAAGCGCCGGGCCCTCGATGTGGTCCGATTCCGCCAGGTCGAGGCGGTCGTAGGCGGGGATGTCGACCGCGCGCGCCCGGGCCATGTCGAAGACGGGGCGGCGCGCCTTGGGTACTGGCTTGCGGGCCGGCGCGGCACGGCGCGGCGGGTCCCCGGCCGCGGCGCGACGCGTGGATACGGTCACCGTCCAGGTGAGAATCTCGACCGGCACGCCCGGAATGACGCGGTCATACAGCTTGCGGTACTCGCGCTCGAACAGCTTGGGCAGGCGGGCCGCCAGTGCCTCGGTGAGGCGCGCGGCCGGCAGTGCGACGGGAATTTCATGCCCCTGGCCCCGATAGCGCATATAGGCCACGCACCGCGTCTCCAGCCGGCTGCCCTTGGGCGCGGCCGCGCGCACGGCCGCGCTCGCCTCCTCGCGCATCCCGGCCAGGATGAGATTGACCGCGGCGGGATCCAGCGACTCCGCCGCCTGGTAGAAGCTGCGCAAGGCCTGGTAGGCCACCGGCGCCCAAAGGAAACCCAGCGCCGATCCCACGCTCGCCGCGACCGGGACGATAACCCGGTCTATCCCCAGCTTGGACGCCATTTGGGCCGCGTGCAGCGGGGCGGCCCCACCGAACGCGATCATGGTGTAGCGCTCGATATCCTTGCCCAGCTCTATGCCATGCACGCGCGCCGCGCCCGCCATGTTCTCCGCGACTATCTCGCTGATCGCCAGCGCTCCCATCTCCGGATTCATGCCCAGCGGTCCGGCGACATCGCGGGCGATCGCCGCGCGCGCCGCGTCCGGCGCCAGCGCGACCTTGCCCGCGGCAAAGCGCGACGGGTCCAGCAAGCCCAGCATGCAGTTCGCATCGGTCACCGTGGACCGCGTGCCGCCGCGCCCGAAACAGGCAGGCCCCGGATCGGACGTCGCGCTATCGGGCCCTACCTGCACCCGGCCCAAGGCATCGACATGGGCCATGGAACCGCCGCCGGCGCCGATTTCCACCATCTCGATCACCGGGATGCGTATGGGCAGACCCGAGCCCTTGAGAAAGCGGTACATGCGGCCGAACTCGAAGCTGCGCGACAGCTGGGGGGTATAGTCGTCGATGAAGCAGATCTTCGCGGTCGTGCCGCCCATGTCATAGGACAGCACATGCCGTTCGCCGCAATGCTCCGCGACCTGCCGGCCAAGAATGGCGCCGCCGGCGGGGCCGGACTCCACCAGCTTGACCGGTTGGCGGGCGCCCAGCTCCAGCGAGGTCAACGAACCGCCCGAAGTCATCAGGTAGATCGGGCAAGCCAGGCGGGCCTCGCGCATCAGTCTTTCCAACTCGCGCAGCGACCGTGCGACCACTGGCTGCACATAGGCATTGGCACAGGCCGTGGAGGTACGCTCGTACTCCCGCACCTCGGGACAGACATCGGCGGAGACGGTGATCCAGGCTTGCGGCAAGGCCTCGGCCAGGATGGCCGCCGCGCGCGCTTCGTGGGCGGGATTCACATAGCTGTGAAGAAAGGAAATCGCCACGCTTTCGATGCCGGCCTCGCGCAGCAGTCCCGCCGTGTGGCGCACCGCATCCTCGTCCAGCGGCAGTAACGCGCGGCCATGCACGTCCATGCGCTCCGGAATACCGAAGCGGAGGTCGCGCGGCACCAGCGGGACGGGTTTCTCCAGGAAAATATCGTATTGCGCGTAGCGATTCTCCTGGCCAATCTCGACCACGTCGCGAAAACCCTCGGTGGTCAGCAAGGCGGTGCGCGCGCCCTTGCGTTCGATCAACGCATTGGTGGCCAACGTCGTTCCCAGGATGAACAGCGCCACGTCGCTCGGATGCAGGCCCGCCTGGTCCAGGACCTCCCGCGCGCCCTGCATGACGCCCAACTCCGGCTGCGCGGGAGTGGTCAGCACCTTGGTCGTGTGCATTTTCCCATCCGCCATCAGCACAGCGTCGGTGAATGAGCCTCCGATATCGACCGCCAGCAGGACGCGGCCGGCGCTCTCGGCCGCTGCGCCATGCTGGGAGAACTGCCGGCTTGCCATGGATCCATCTCCTGCGAAAACGACAAATACAGCGATAAGGTTCAGGGAACGCGCCACGCCCGGAAGGCCAGGCGTCGCACGGTCCGGTCGACGGTGGAGCGCGGCGACCCCGGCACGGTCATGCCCGCCCGGGATGGCCCGCCCTCAACGCAGGCATTCCCGAAAACGGAAGTCGGCGTCGGCCGCGACGGCGGCCACCAGGCCCTCTTCCCAATCGAGGTACTCCAGCATGGCCTTGCGCGTGTCGCCGGCGCGCTGGTGAGCGCGCAGCCACACGTCGTCGTCCGCGCCGCTCAGGCGCTCCGCGCCCTCGGCCAGCGGCAGGCCGGCCGCGACCCAGGCCGCCGTGCCGCCTTCCAGCACGCTCACCGGCGTATCGGTGAGGGCCTGCAGTTCCGCGCTGGCGATGCGCGCCAGCAGGCCATCCGCGCAGGTCAGGATCCATTCGCGCGGCGGCGCGCCGGAGGCGATCACCGGCAGGCTGTCGGCCAGCCGCGCGCGCACCGCATGCCAGGCGCCGGCGATGTGCGACCGCTTGTAGGTCATGCTGTCCTCGATATCGATGATCGTGGCGTCGCCGCGTGCCATCAGGGCGGCGGCCACGCCCGGCGTGCGCAACGCCGGCCGGACGCGCGCGATATTCAACGGAGCATGGGGCGCCGCCGCGCCGCGTTCGCTGAACTCGGCGGCCGCGGCGCGCAGCACGCGCACATCATGCCAACCCATCTGCTTCAGCCACATGGCGGTGAAGACGGCACGCGCACCGTCGTCGTCGGACAGCACGACGACCGCATTGCGAACCGGCGCCCAGACATCCAGCGCATGCACCAGCTGGGCGCCCCCTATGCCCACCGCGCCGGGAAGATGGCCGGCGGCGTACTCCTCCGGCGTGCGGACATCGAACAAGTACACCGTGCGGCCGGCGTCCGCGCGCAGCGCCTCCAGGCCGGGCAGGTCCATGTACGAGAGACCATGGCGGTCGGCCAGCCGCTGCGCCGACTCGGCCGCGGCCGCGCGCGCGGCGGGCGCCAGCGGCGGACAGGCGGAAACCGCGCCATGCGCCAGTTCCCTGCCGTCCAGGGCCCAGCCCATGGTGCCCCCCTGCAAGGCGTAGACCGGATTGCGCAGGCCGACCTCCAGCAAGGTCCGGGTCGCCATCAGGCTGCGGGTGCGGCCGGCGCAGTTCACCAGGACGATGTCGTCCGCCGGCGCCAACTGCGCCGCGCGATAGGCCAGCTCCATGCCCGGATAGTTGATGGCGCCGGGTATGGTCATCCGGCGAAACTCCGCGGCGGGACGGCAGTCCAGCATATGCACGCGCCGCCCTTGCGCCTGCCAGGCCGCCAGGTCGGCGACCGTGGCCTGCGGCAGCTCTCGCGCATGGGCAAGTTGTTCGGCGAAGGCCTTGCTATAGGTGTTCAGGCCGCCGTAGAGCGCGTATCCCTCCCCCCGCCATGCGGCGGTGCCGCCCGCCAGCACATGGACACGGCGGTAGCCGCCGGCGACCAGGCGTTCGGCGGCGGCGCGGGCCAAGGCATTGTCACGGTCGCCGCCGTCGCAGACGACGATGCGCACCTCGCGGCGGGGAAGCATGGCCGGCGCCAGGCGCTCCAGGCGGCTGAGCGGCAGATTGGACGCCAGCAGAAGATGGCCATCGCGCCCGAACACGCCCTCCTCCCGCACATCCAGCACGGCGAACTCGCCGCCGTCGTCCAGCATGGCACGCAGTTGCGCCGGCCCGACCGTCCGGGGTCCGGCAGACTGAGGCGTGGCCGTGTCCGCCGCCGCGGCATCGCCGCGGCCTGGACCACGTCGCTCCGAACCGCTGTCTTCCTTGCGCGCGGCCCGCTGGCGCGGCGCTGCGAATCTGGCGTCCATATCTGTCCTGCCCGGTTGGCTGCCCGCGCGCTATCAAGGGGAGGTGACGCGGGCATGACGAGAAGGTAGCAAGCACCTCGGTAAACTCATAATATTTATTTATGATCGAGTATTCGAAAATCCTATACTGACGCGCGCGCGCAGCGTCCCGCCAGCGGCGGCGGCGATGGACGGAACGCAAGGAGAAAGCATGAACCTGCAGCAACTGCGCTTCATTTGCGAAGTCGCCCGCCGCGATCTCAAGGTGTCGCGGGTGGCGGAGTTGCTGCATATCTCGCAGCCCAGCGTGAGCACGCAAATCCGCCTGTTGGAAGAAGAACTGGGCCTGACCATCTTTACCCGCCAGCGCAACCGCCTGACGGCCATCACGCCGGTGGGAGGCGAGATCATCGAGCGGGCGCAGCGCGCCTTGATGGAAATCGATGAGATCCGCCAGTTGGCCAGCGCCCACAGCGCCGACGACAGCGGCACGCTGACGATAGCCGCCAGCCATGCACAGGCGCGCTTTCGCCTGCCGGCGGCCCTGCGCCAATTCGCGGACCGCTATCCGCGCGTGCATATCACCATCCGGCCGGAGAGCGGGCGCCAGATCACCGACACCTTGCGCGCGGGCCAGGCCGACATCGGCATCCTCAGTTCGGCCAAGGACCTGCATGGGGACCTGTTCGGTATTCCCTTCCAGACCTACAGGCGCCTATTGCTGGTGGCGACGGGCCATCCGCTGCTCAAGGTGGAGCGTCCCGGCTTCGACGATATCGCGCGCTACCCCATCGTCCTGTACGAGCCCTCGCAGACCGGCACCGTGGTACTCAATACCCTGGAACGCCTGGGCAAGCAGGCCCCGTCAGTGCTCAAGGCCACCAATGCGGATGTCGTCAAGGCCTATGTGGAACAAGGGCTCGGGGTGTGCGTGCTGCCGGAGCTGGTGTTCGACCCCGAGCGCGATCGCGGCCTGCGGGCCATCAACGTGGACCACCTGTTTTCCACCAGCACCACGTTTATCGTGCTCAATCGCAAGCACCACCTGCGTGCGTATGCCTACGCGTTCATCGAGATCCTGGCGCCGCAGGTGACGCGCCAGTCGGTCGAGCGCCTGCATGGGCAGCATCAGAAACCCGACTGAAACGGATTCGCGGGTCGCGGGGTCGCGCCACTTGCGCGGCCCGCGCGGCAAGCGCTCAGGTATTGAACACCCCGGTGGACAGATAGCGGTCGCCGCGATCGCAGACGATGAACACGATCGTGGCGTTTTCCACGCGTGCCGACACCCGCAGGGCGGCGACCAGCGCGCCCGCCGAGGAAATGCCGCCGAAGATGCCCTCTTCCGCCGCCAGGCGACGCGCCATGGACTCGGCCTCGGTCTGCTCGATGGACTCATAGCCATCGATGCGGCTGCGGTCGAAGATGGCGGGCAGATACGCTTCCGGCCATTTGCGGATGCCAGGGATCTGCGACCCCTCGGCCGGTTGTGCGCCGATAACCTGCACCGCCGGGTTTTGCGACTTCAGGTACGTCGAGACGCCCATGATGGTGCCGGTGGTGCCCATGGCGCTGACGAAGTGCGTGATGCGGCCGCCGGTCTGCGTCCACAGTTCCGGGCCCGTGCCTTCGATGTGGGCGCGCGGGTTGTCGGGGTTGGCGAACTGGTCCAGCACCTTGCCCTTGCCTTCGCTCTGCATGGCCAGTGCCAGGTCGCGCGCGTATTCCATGCCGCCCTTGCTGGCGGGCGTCAGGATGAGCTGCGCGCCATAGGCGGTCATGGCGGCGCGGCGCTCCAGCGACAGGTTGTCCGGCATGATGAGGATCATGCGATACCCGCGCATGGCGGCCACCATGGCCAGGGCAATGCCGGTATTGCCGCTGGTGGCCTCGATCAGCGTATCGCCAGGACGGATCTCGCCGCGCGCCTCGGCGTGGCGGATCATGGACAAGGCCGGACGGTCCTTGACGGAGCCGGCCGGGTTGTTGCCTTCCAGCTTGGCCAGGATGACGTTGCCGCGCGCGTCGCTGTCGGCGCCCGGGATGCGTTGCAGACGAACCAGCGGCGTATTGCCGACGGTTTGTTCGATAGTGGGGTAGGTGGCGGTGTTCATGCCGGAAATATAACGCCCTCCGGGCATGACGCAAGACATGGCCGCACGGCGGCCAGGGATACCCCGCCAGTCGCCAGGGCGTTCGCGGCTATCGTTCCTGTCGTGTCTGTCCCGCCTGCCCCGCCTGCCCCGCCCGTCTTGGCCTGCGGCCGCCAAGGCCGCGGCGCCGGCCCTGCCCCTCGCTCCGGCTCCGCGCGCGCTCAGGGACGGTCGGAGCCTCGCCGGCTCCCCTGCCGTCCCGGCCTGCCGGCGGGCTTGCCCTGCCCGGCCGCGTTGACGCCGGACGAGGCATCGGGCTTGCCGGCGCCGGCACTGCCCGTCCCGCCGCCGATGCTCAAGCCCGCGTCCTGCAGGGCACGCGCCTTTTTCGCACCTATGCCGCGCACGCGGTCGGACAGGTCTTCCAGGGACTGGAAGTTGCCCCCACGCTGGCGCTCCCGGACGATGACGGCAGCCGTCTTGGGTCCCACGCCCCGCAAGGTCTGCAACTGCTCGGCGGTCGCGGTGTTCACGTCCAGCGCCGCCACGGGCGCGGCGGCCAGCGACAGGCCAGCCGCCAGGGCCAGGGCGCCAAACCGGCGTCCCCAATGGCGCGCAGCGGGCTCCTGGCGGGGGGTATCGATAGCGTTGGGCATCGGGGCCTGGATCGGGATCGGGATCGGGATCGGAGCCGGGGCCGCGCTGGCGACAGGATTGTGCAGGAAGGGATTCATGAATGTCTCCTGGGCATGCCTGGGGCATGCCCCGCAAGGGTGGAAGAAAAACCGTCGCGCACGGGCGCGCGCCGTCCATCCATCTTGCGCCGGCCGGACGGTCCGCGAGGCCGCCGGTCAGCAAAACATCCATGCGGGAGACTACGCAGCCTTGCCGGCCTTGCCACGCTCACGCCAGTAGCGCACGTATTCCGCCACGCCCGTCTGCACATCGCGCATGGGCTGGGTGAAACCGGCGGCGCGCAAGCGCGACGTATCGGCCTGCGTGAAGCTTTGGTAACGCCCCTTGAGGTCCTCGGGGAATGGGATATAGCGGATCAAGCCCTGCGCCACCAGCGCTTCCAGCGGCTGGGGCGCGTGGCCCTGCTCGGCCAGCAAGGCATTGACCACCGCCGCCGCCACGTCGTTGAACGGCTGGGCCCGGCCCGTGCCGCAGTTGAAGATGCCGGACTTGTCGGGGTTGTCGAGGAAATGCAGGTTGACCGCCACCACATCCTCGACCGAAATGAAATCCCGGCTCTGCCCGCCGTTCTCGTAGCCATCCCAGCCTTCGAACAGGCGCACATGCCCCTCGGCCAGGAACTGGTTCATGTTGTGGAAGGCCACGGACGCCATGCGGCCCTTGTGCTGCTCGTGGGGACCGTAGACGTTGAAATAGCGCAAGCCCACCACCTGCGCGGTCAGCGCGTGCAGGCGAGTGCGCAAGACCTGGTCGAACAACAGCTTGGAGTAGCCATAGACGTTCAGGGGCGCTTCGTTGGCGGGCTCCTCGACATAGGCCTGGGGCGAGCCATAGGTGGCCGCCGACGACGCATAGAGGAAAGGCACGCACTGGCCCTGGCAGTACTCGAACAACTCGCGCGTCACGCGGTAGTTGTTGTCCATCATGTAATGGCCGTTGCGCTCCGTGGTGTCCGAGCAGGCCCCCTGGTGCAGCACGGCGCGCAGCTCGGGCAGGTCGCCGCCCTCGACGCGACGGCGGAATTCGTCCTTGTGGAGATAGTCGGCGATCTGGCAATCGACCAGGTTGACGAACTTGTCGCCCTCGGTCAGATCGTCGACCGCGATGATGTCGCGGATGCCGCGGCGGTTCAGCCCGCGCACCAGGTTGCTGCCGATAAAGCCGGCCGCGCCGGTCACTACGATCATGATAGTTCTCCCAATTCCTGCGCGCTGACGGTGGACGTGCCCAGCTTGCCGACCACGATGCCGCCCGCGCGGTTGGCCCAGCGCATGGCGTCGGGCCAATCCATGCCTACCGCGCGCGTGACGGCCAGCGTGGCCAGCACGGTGTCGCCCGCGCCGGACACGTCGAACACCTCATGCGCCTGGGCGTCCACGTGCTCGCGGCCCGCGCCGGTAAACAGGGTCATGCCCTGCTCGGAACGGGTCACGAGCAAGGCCTCCAATTGCAGTTCGCCGCGCAAGCGCTGGGCGCGTGCGTCCAGGTCGGCTTCGGACTGCCAGCGCCCCACCGCCTGCTGCATTTCCGAACGGTTGGGCGTCACCAGCGTGGCGCCCATGTAGGGGGTGTAGTTGTCGCCCTTGGGGTCGACCAGCACCGGCACGCCGGCGGCGCGCGCGGCCGCGATCAGGCCCTGGACGCGCGTCAGCGCGCCCTTGGCATAGTCCGACAGGACCACCACGTCGTGGCCGGCCAGGTGGCTCGCCACCTCGGCGTCGACGCCGTCCAGCGCGACGGCGCCGGGATGTTCCTCGAAATCGACGCGCAGCAACTGCTGCTGGCGGCCCAGCACGCGCATTTTCAGCGTGGTGGGATGACCGGCATCGGCGACCAGCGCGGCCTGGATGCCCGCCTCGCCAGCCAGTCTGTGGATGCAGGCGCCCGCTTCGTCGGCGCCGACGATCCCCACCAGGGTCGCCTGCGCGCCCAGCGCCACGATATTGCGCGCCACGTTGGCGGCGCCGCCCAGGCGGTCCTCGCGGCGCGCCACGCGCACCACGGGCACCGGCGCTTCAGGCGAAATACGGTCGACCTCGCCGAACCAGTAACGGTCCAGCATCACATCGCCGACCACCAGGATGCGGCGGCGGGCTATGGCGTCCACGGGAAACGTGCTCATTCCAGTTCTTCCAGCCTGCGTGGCGAATAGGTTTCCCAGGCATTGCAGCCGGGGCACTGCCAATAGTACCGGCGCGCCTGGAATCCGCAATTGCGGCAAGCGTAGCGGTCCAGGCGTTGGGTGTGCTTGTGGATGAGGCTGCGCAGCAGCGTCAGGTCCGCGCCCGGCACGGGACTGGCCTCGCCGTCATCCCCGGGCGCGCTCAGCTCGGCCTCCAGCAGGCGATCCAGGCCCAGCAGCGAGGGATGCAGGCGCAAGGCCCCGCGCGCGAATGCCCAGGCGGGACCCGAGCCCTGCTGGGCCCGCAGTTCGCGGAAGATGATGTTGAACAGGTCCAGCGAAGGATGCTTGGCGTACTGCTTCTGCAGCAGGTCCAGCACCGTGGCCGACTCGCCGGCCTGGCGATAGCTCTCGAGCAGCGCCTCGGCCACCAGCCCCGCGTAGTCCGGCTCGTCGGTCAGCACCGACTCCAGGTGCATGCGTTCGAGCTTGGTGTTGCCTTCCAGGCGCGCCAAGGCGGCCCGCAACATGGCGATGCGCACGTGCGACGCCTTGCTGGCGGGCAGGCCCTTGGCGGAAAGGCCGGCCGCGTGATCGGCGGCATCCAGCGCCACCTGCGCGGCATCGGTATCGGACGGCTTCTGCGCCAGCGCGGCCTGCGCCTGCTCGCAGTGGTAGTGCACCAGCTGGGGCACCGGCTCGTCGACCAGGCCGCGCAAGGTCTTGACCGCGTCGATCGCGCGCGGCCAGTCATGTTCGGATTCGTAGATGCGGATGAGCGACCGCAAGGCGTCCAGGGCGTAGCGGCTATCGGCCAAGGCCTTGAATCCGGCTTCGGCGCGATCCAGCATGCCCGCCTTCAGGAAGTCCTGCGCCAACTCGTTCTGGGCGTGCTCGCGCTCCGCCGTGGGCAGGTCGGCACGATTCAGCAGGCTTTGATGGACGCGGATGGCCCGTTCCATTTCGCCCCGGCGCCGGAACAGGCTGCCCAGGGCGAAGTGCAATTCGGTGGTTTCCGGGTCGAGCTTGGCCACCTCGACAAAGGCATCGATGGCCCGATCCGGCTCTTCATTGAGGAGGAAATTCAGGCCGCGGAAATAGGAGTCGGGCAGCACCCGCGTTTCCGACAGCATTTGCCGGATATCGAACCGCGCCGCCAGCCAGCCCAGGGCAAACAGGACGGGGACGAAAATCAGCCACCAGGGTTCAAAATCCACGATGCGCGCTCTCGCAACAAAAAAGGACCACGCGCGCGCCGGTGCGCCGCGGGAAAAGGCCGAGGCCGGGGCTGGCCGCCATCAAAGCGGCGACATCGGCGCAATGGTTTCCGGCGCGACCTCGGCCGGAGATTGCTGGCCGTTGACGGCCGCCTGGATACGATCCAGCTCGCGGCGCAGGCGTTGCGCCTCGCGGCGCCGGCGCATCGACGCGGGCACCGTCAACAGCAGGCCGAATATGGCGCCGACGACGAATGTGATCAGCATGACCACGATCAGCGGCACACCCTGCACGACGTAGTCGTTATAGAAATTGACGGCGACCGGATTGGTGTTCTTCAGCGCGAACATCAGCACCACGACGAACACGATCAATCTCAGGGCCCAGACCAGGTAGCGCATGACGCATGCTCCAGGAAACAGCGGAACCCGTGATTGTAAGCGAAGCGGGTATACCGGGGCCGGGTCTGAAACACTTGGGCATTGAACGCGCTTAAAAAGCCAAAAGAAAAAGCCAAAAGACCCCATCGGGGTCTTTTGGCTTTTAGACGACAAGACGGGGGCGGACCAGCCGTTAGGGCTACGCCACCTGTTCAATGCATGACGTGAAGATCCAGGTCCGACCGGACCGAATTGGACGGGCCTTCCGAAGAAGGCTTGTCGTCCGACGCGGAGGGATCGGCGACCAGATCGACGCGCTCGCGCAATTCCTTGCCGGCCTTGAAGTGCGGCACCTGCTTGCCAGGCACCAGCACTTGCTCGCCGGATTTCGGATTACGGCCCACCCGCGGCGACCGCTGCGACAACGAGAAACTGCCAAACCCACGGATCTCGATGCGCTGACCCGAGGCCAAGGCCTGGGCCATTGCATCCAGCATGGTCTTGACGGCGTAAACGATGTCACGCGCGGCCAATTGCGGATAGCGGGCCGCCAAGGCGGTGATCAGCTCCGACTTGGTCACGTCGCATTAACCGTCGTTGCGCTGTTGGTCCAGCTTGGCCTTCAGCAGGGCACCCAGGTTGGTGGTGCCCGACGAAGCGCTGGCATCCGACATGCGCTGCAAGGTATCGGCGGTTTCGGCGTTATCGCGCGCCTTGATCGACAACTGGATCGAACGCGTCTTGCGGTCGATGTTGATGATCATGGCTTCGATGTTGTCGCCGGCGTTCAGCACGGTCGTCGCGTCTTCCACACGGCCCGAGGAAATTTCCGAGGCGCGCAGGTAGCCTTCGACGTCCACCGACAGGGTCACCACGGCGCCCTTGGCTTCGACCGACTTGACGGTGCCCGGAACCACGGCGCCCTTGTCGTAGGTCGCGACGAAGTTGTTGAAGGGGTCGCCTTCCAGCTGCTTGATGCCCAGCGAGATGCGTTCCTTGTCGGTATCGATGCCCAGGACCACGGCTTCGATCTCGTCGCCCTTCTTGAAGTTGCGCACGGCTTCTTCGCCGGTTTCCGTCCACGACAGGTCGGACAGGTGCACCAGGCCATCGATGCCGCCGGGCAGGCCGACGAACACGCCGAAGTCGGTGATCGACTTGATCGCGCCCGAAACCTTGTCACCGCGCTTGAAGTTCGTGGCGAACTCTTCCCACGGATTCTGGCGGCACTGCTTCATGCCCAGCGAGATGCGGCGACGGTCTTCGTCGATTTCCAGGACCATGACTTCGACTTCTTCGCCCAGGGTGACAACCTTGCGCGGATCGACGTTCTTGTTGGTCCAGTCCATTTCCGAAACGTGCACCAGGCCTTCGATGCCAGCTTCCACTTCGACGAACGCGCCGTAGTCGGTCAGGTTGGTGACCTTGCCGAACAGGCGGGTGCCTTGCGGATAGCGGCGGGCCAGGCCGACCCACGGATCTTCGCCCAGCTGCTTGACGCCCAGCGAGACGCGGCTCTTTTCCTGGTCGAACTTGAGCACCTTGGCTTCGACTTCCTGACCCACTTGCAGGACTTCGGAGGGGTGGCGGACACGGCGCCAGGCCATGTCGGTGATGTGCAGCAGGCCATCGATGCCGCCCAGGTCGACGAACGCGCCGTAGTCGGTGATGTTCTTGACCACGCCCTTGACCACCGCACCTTCGTGCAGGGTTTCCAGCAGCTTCTGGCGCTCTTCGCCCATGCTGGCTTCCAGCACCTGGCGGCGCGACAACACGACGTTGTTGCGCTTGCGATCGAGCTTGATGACCTTGAATTCCAGGGTCTTGCCTTCGTACGGCGTGGTGTCCTTGACGGGACGCAGGTCGACCAGCGAGCCGGGCAGGAAGGCGCGGATGCCGTTGGTCATGACCGTCAGGCCGCCCTTCACCTTGCCGGTGATGGTGCCGGTGACCAGTTCGCCATTTTCCAGGGCTTGTTCCAGTTGCAGCCAGGCCGACAAGCGCTTGGCACGGTCACGCGACAGGATGGTGTCGCCGTAGCCGTTTTCAAGCGAGTCGATCGCCACCGAGACGAAGTCGCCCGGTTGGACTTCGAGTTCGCCCTGGTCGTTCAGGAACTCTTCCAGGGGGATCAGCGCTTCGGACTTCAGGCCGGCGTTGACGACGACGAAATTGTGGTCGATGCGAACGACTTCGGCGCTGATGACCTCGCCGGACTTCATGTCCTGGTTCTGGAGGCTTTGAGCGAACAGGTCGGCAAAGCTTTCGCCGCCGGTGGTGTTGGGAAGAGAAGACATTAAGGTTAGGTCCATAGGCCCGGGATTGGGCCAGGTTGAGAACACGCCGTCACGCAACATCCGGGACAGCGGAGTTAAACAATTCCATCCTTGGCGGCCGGCCATGCCGGACATGCCGCGAACGGGGCGGGTACTGCCATGTACTGCAAAAATCGGGGCTTGAGCTATTCAAGCCTTGAAAATCCTGGCCCGGAAAATCAGGCCTCGGCCTTGGCTTTCGCCTGCCAGAGCTCCATGATGGCCTGCACGGTTTCCTGGGCAGTCATCCTGGAAGAATCCAGCGTATGGGCATCGGCCGCCGGGGCCAGCGGGGCCACGGCTCGCTGCGTATCACGCGCGTCGCGCTCTCGCATATCGCGCAGCAGGTCTTGCAATTTAGCAGAAATACCCTTTTCCATCAACTGCTTACGCCGTCTTTCCGCGCGCGCGTTGACGTCCGCCACCAGGAACACTTTCAAGACGGCGTCCGGAAAAACGACCGTCCCCATATCCCGCCCGTCGGCCACCAGGCCCGGCGGCCGGCGAAACGCGCGCTGGCGCGCCAGCAGCGCCTGGCGCACGGAACCGAAGGCGGCGACCTGCGAGGCGAAGTTGCCGACCTGCTCCTGGCGGATGTCGTGGCCGGCCTCATGGCCCTCCAGGTAGATGTGGCCGCCGTCGAAACGCACGTCCAGCGCCTCGGCCACGGCCGCCACGGCCTGCTCATCCGTGGCGACGATGCCGCGCCGCAGGCTGGCCAGGGCGGTCAGCCGATAGAGCGCGCCGCTGTCCAGCACGGCGAACCCCAGGCGCCGCGCGACGCCATGGGCCACGGTTCCCTTGCCCGACGCCGTCGGGCCGTCGATGGTGATGACAGGTACGAGTCCGTCGTTCATGATTGCCCCCCGGATGTCGCCGCGCCGCCCACCAGGGCGGCATAGACGTCGAAATACGTCGGGAAGGTCTTGCTGACGCAGCCCGGGTCCAGGATGCGCACAGCGGCCGGCCCGAATGCGGCCAGGGACATGCTCATGGCCATCCGGTGATCATCCCACGTACCGATCCGCGCGTCACGCCAGGCGCCTTGCGCGGGCGGCGTCACGCGCAGCCAATCCGGCCCCGATTCGACCGTCGCGCCGACCTTTTCCAGTTCGGTCTGCATGGCGTGGATGCGGTCGGTCTCCTTCACGCGCCAGCTGCCGATGTTGCGCAGCCGGCAAGGCCCGTCGGCGAACAGGGCCAGCGCGGCGGCCGTCATGGCGGCGTCGGGTATCAGGTTGAAGTCGGCATCGAAGGCGCGCAGCCTGCCGCCGCGCGCGGCCTGCACCCCGCTGGCCTCGATCCAGTCCGGACCGGCCTCGATGCGCACGCCCATGGCTTCCAGCGTATCGGCGAAGGCGATGTCGCCCTGGATGCTGTCGCGGCCCACGCCCGTGACCCGTACCGGACCGCCGCCTATGGCGCCCAGGGCCAGGAAATAGGACGCCGACGAGGCGTCGCCTTCGACGGCGATGCGGCCGGGGCTGGCGTAACGGGCCTCGGCCGGCACGGTGAAGCGGCTCCAGCCCTCGCGCTCCACGCGCACGCCGTAGCGCGCCATCAGGTTCAGCGTGATCTCGATATAGGGCTTGGAGATCAGGTCGCCGACGATGTCGATGACCAGGGGCTGGCCGGTGGTCGCGGTCAGGATGGGCGCGGCCAGCAGCAAGGCGGTCAGGAACTGGCTGGACACGTTGCCGGGCATGCGCGCGGCCTGGCCGGCGCGCAGATGGGCGGCGCCGATGCGCAATGGCGGATAGCCTTCCTGACCGGTGTATTCGATGGTGGCGCCGAGGCCGCGCAGGGATTCTGCCAGGTCGCCGATGGGGCGCTCGTGCATGCGCGGCACGCCGGACATGCGGTAGTCGCCACCCATCAGGGCCAGCGCCGCCGTCAGCGGCCGCATGGCGGTGCCCGCATTGCCCAGGAACAGGTCCGCCGACGCCACCGGAAAGCGGCCCGCGCCTTGCACCGTCACCTGCCCCCCGCCCTGCTCCTTCACGTCGACGCCCAGCGCGCGCAGCGCCGCCAGCATCACCCGGGTATCGTCGGAGTCCAGCAGGCCCGTGATCTCGGTCGAACCCTGCGCCAGCGCGGCCAGCAGCAGCACCCGGTTCGAAATGCTCTTGGAGCCCGGCATGGCGACCACGCCGCGGGCCTGGACGGCACGCGGCAGGTCCAGATAAGACTGACTGCTCATTTCGTATTTCCCAGTTTCCAACCGCGCCGGCAGACCGCGGCCTCCTCCAGCAAGGCTTCCATGGCCGCGCCGTCGCGCCGCTCCAGGGCCTGCTCGGCGCTGTCCAGCACCGCGCGCAGCGCGGCAAGCTCGGTCAGCATCGCCTCGCGGTTGGAAAGAAAGATGTCGCGCCACATTTCCGTCGAGCCGGCGGCGATGCGCGTGAAGTCGCGGAACCCGGAACCGGCCAGCGCCAGGCGCTCGGCGGCGTCCCCGCTGCGCGCGACCTGCGCGACGTAGACCGCGGCGAGGAAATGCGGCATGTGGCTGATGGAACCCAGGACCCGATCGTGCGCCTGCACGTCCATTTCACGCACGTGGGCGCCGCAGGCTTCCCAGGATGCGCGCACCAGGGCGACATCGCGGGGCGCATTTTCCGGCAAGGGCGTGAGGATGACATTGCGGCCGGCATAGAGATCCGCGTCCGCGGCGTCCGGACCGACGCGCTCGCCGCCGGCGATGGGATGGCCCGGCACGAAGCAGTCGATGCGGTCGCCGAGCGCGGCGCGCGCCGCCTGCACGACCTCGGCCTTGGTGCTGCCCGCGTCGGTGATGACGATGCCGGGCTTCAAATGGGGGCGCATTTCCGCCAACACCTTGGCCATGGCGCCGACCGGCGCCGCCAGCATGATGACGTCGGCCTGCGCCGCCGCCTCGACCGCCGTGGCGGTATCGTCGATCAGGCCCAGTTCGTAGGCGCGCGCCAGCGATTGCGCGTTGCGCCCCACGCCCAGCACCCGGCCGACGTGGCCGGCGCGGCGCAAGGCCGCGGCATACGAGCCGCCGATCAGTCCGACGCCCACGACAGCAAGCACCGGAATCGCCGGCCCCATGACGGTGGCGGCCGTGGCGGCCTTGGCGGCGGTCGCGCCCGTGGGTTCGACTATCCGCCCTCGCTCCGGTTCAGCGCCGGCGACATGGTTGATGGCGACTCCCGCGGGCGGCTGGGCGGCGCTGCTCATGATTGCAGGATCTGCTTGAGCGCCGCAATGAACGTTTCGTTCTCTTCCGGCAGGCCGATGCTCACGCGCAGGAACTCGGGCAGGCCGTCGCCCGTCACCGGACGCACGATCACGCCGCGCTTGAGCAACTCCAGGTTGATGCGCGCGGCGTCGCCCACGCGCACCAGCACGAAGTTGCCGTAGCTGGGCACGTACTTCAGGCCCAGCGCATCGAAGGCCTTGCAAAGCTGCGCCTTGCCTTCCCTGTTGACCTGGTAGGAGCGCGCCTGGAAGTCCATGTCCGCCAGGGCCGCGATCGCGGCGGCTTGCGCCAGCGAGTTCACGTTGAAAGGCTGCCGCACGCGATTGAGGATGTCGGTCAGCCCGGGCTGCGCGGCGGCGAAGCCCACCCGCAGGCCCGCCAGGCCATAGGCCTTGGAGAAGGTGCGCGACACCACCAGGTTGGGGAAGCGCTTGACCCACATGGTGCTGTCGAAGCGCAGTTCCGGATCCAGGTACTCGTTGTAGGCCTCGTCCAGCACCACCACCACATGGTTGCCGTGGCGCGCCTGGACCTGCTCCAGGAAGGCCTCGATACGCGCGGCCGGCTGGAATGTGCCGGTGGGATTGTTCGGATTGGCGATGAAGACGACGCGCGTATCGCTCTCGATGGCCGCCAGCATGGCATCCAGGTCGTGGCCATAGTCGCGTGCCGGCACCATGATGTGGCGGGCGCCGCGCGCTTGCGTGGCCAGGCGGTAGACCGCGAAGGAGTGCTGCGCATAGACGGCGGACGTGCCCTCGTCCAGCAAGGCCAGCGCCACCAGTTCGAGAATGTCGTTGGAGCCATTGCCCAGCGTGAGCCATTCCAGCGGCAGGTTGTAGCGTTGGGACAGCGCGGACTTCAGGTCGAAGCCGTTGGGGTCCGGATAGCGTCCCAGGCCGCCCGCCACCTTGAGCATGGCCTGGCGAGCCGACTCGGGTATGCCCAGCGGATTCTCGTTGGACGCCAGCTTGACGATGCGAGCCGGGTCCAGCCCGAATTCGCGCGCCAGTTCCTCGATGGGCTTGCCCGCCTGGTAGGGAGCGATGGCGGTGACATGCGCGGGGGCGTCGTAGGTTTTGTTATCGGTCGTCATGGACTTGCTGCGTAGGGAGGAACGGACAGAACCAAATAGGGCACTACTGCGCCGGATAGGACCCGAGCAGCTTGAAGAATGCCGCTTGCGCCTGCAAGGCCGAGAAGGCCTGCGCCACATGGGGCTCGCCGACGTGCCCCAGCACATCGACGTAGAAATAGTATTCCCACTGCCCCGTGCGCGCCGGCCGCGATTCGAAGCGCGTCATCGACACCTTGTTCTCGGCCAGCGGCGCCAGCATGTCGTACACCGCGCCCGCGCGATTGGGCACCGCCAGGATCAGGCTGCTCTTGTCCTTGCCGGTGGGCAGGGATGCGATATTGCCGATGACCAGGAAGCGCGTGCGGTTCTGCGCATCGTCCTGGAGGCCGGCGCTGATGATGCGCACGCCCCAGGTCGCGGCGGCCGACTCGCCGGCGATGGCCGCCACGGTCTGATCCTGCGATGCCACGCGCACCGCCTCGGCATTGCTGGACGCGGCGGCGCGCGCCAGTTGCGGGCAATTGCGGTTGAGCCAGCCCTGGCATTGCGCCAGCGACTGGGGATGGGCCATGATGGTACGCACGCCGTCCAGCGAACCGCTCTGGCTCATCAGGCAATGCCGGATCAGCAGCGAACGCTCGCCCATCACCTTGAGCGGCGTGTTCAGCAACAGGTCCAGGGTGCGATTGACGGCGCCTTCGGTGGAGTTCTCCACCGGGACCACGCCGACATCGGCCTGCCCCGCCTCGACGGCACGGAAGACCTCGTCGAACGACGGACACGGCAGCTTGTTGACCGCATGGCCGAACTGCTCCATCGCGGCCTGCTCCGAATAGGAACCCTCCGGGCCGAGAAAGGCCACGGTCAGGCCCTGCTCCAGTCCACGGCACGCCGAAATGATCTCCGTCCACAAGGCGGAGACCGCGCCCGCGGGCAAGGGCCCCTGGTTCAGAGACTGCAGGCGGCGGATGACTTCGGCCTCGCGGTCCGGACGCAGCACCGGGCCGTCGGCGTGGAAGGCGTGCTTGACGTCGCCGACTTCCTGCGCCGTGCGCGCCCGCTGCGTCAGCAGTTCCAGGATCTGCGCATCGAGCGCATCGATGCGCTCGCGCAGGGGCTTGAGCTTGGCGGCGAGGTTTTCATCCATGGCGTTGCTCGAAATCACGCAGGTAGGCCACCAGGGCCTGGACCGCCTCCAGCGGCACGGCGTTGTAGATGGACGCGCGCATGCCGCCGACGCTCTTGTGCCCCTTCAGCGCCAGCAGGCCGGCCGCCTCGGCGCCCTTGAGGAAGGCGTCGTTGAGCGATTCGTCGTGCAGGATGAACGGCACGTTCATGCGCGAGCGCGCCGGGCCGTGGACCGGATTGCGATAGAAGGACGTGCTGTCCAGGTAGTTGTACAGCAGCTCGGCCTTGGCGATATTGGCCTTTTCCAGCGCCTCCACCCCGCCCTGCGCCTTGATCCACTTGAAGACCAGGCCCGCGATATAGATCGCGTAGGTGGGCGGCGTGTTGTAGCGCGAATGGTCGGCCGCCACGTTGACGTAATCGAAGGCCGACGGGCAGATGGGCAATGCGTGGCCGATGAGGTCGCGCCTGACCATCATGATGGTCACGCCGGCCGGCCCCGCGTTTTTCTGCGCCCCGGCGAATACCAGGCCGGCGCGGGTGACGTCCATGGGACGCGACAGGAAGTGCGACGAGGCGTCGACCACCAGCGGCACGTCGGGCGCGCCCAGGCTCTCCGGCGTGGGCCAGTCGTTGAACTCGACGCCGCCTATGGTCTCGTTGCTGCAAAAGTGCAGATACGCGGCGTCCTTGCGCACCTTCCAGGTGTCGACCGCCGGCACCCAGGTCCAGGGCTTGAAGACCTGGCCGTCCAGCGTGGTCTCGCTGCCGGCGCTGGCGGCTATGGCGATATCGCCATAGCGGACGGCTTCCTTCTGCGACTTCACCGACCACTGGCCGGTCAGCACGAAATCCGCCTTGCCGCTGCCGCGCCGATTGATCAGGTTCATCGGGATGATGGCGTTCTCGCCCGATGCCCCGCCCTGCATGAACAGGATGGCGTAGTCGGAGGGCGCGCCCAGCAGTTCGCGCAGGTCGGTTTCCGCCTCGTCGCAGATCTGCACGAACTGCTTGCCGCGATGGCTCATTTCCATCACCGACATGCCGCTGCCGTGCCAGTCGAGCATTTCCTCGGCCGCCTGCCGCAACACCGCCTCCGGCAAAGCCGAAGGTCCCGCCGAAAAATTCCAGGGACGACTCATCATTCTTCCGTAGGTTCCGAAGGATCGGTATCCGGCACGTCGCCGTCCGCGGCATTACTTGCCGCGTCGTCGGCCGCCGGGGCCTGAGCATCCGCGTCCACTTCCGTTTCCGCCTCGACATCCACGTCCGCATCGCTTTCGACCACGCGCCGCACGCCGGACAGATGGCTGCCGTCGTCCACGCTGATCAACGTCACGCCCTGGGTAGCGCGCCCCATTTCGCGGATTTCCGAAACCCGGGTGCGCACCAGCACGCCGCCGGTGGTGATGAGCATGATCTCGTCGCTGGTATCGACCAGCACCGCGCCTACCACCTTGCCATTACGCGAGGTGGTCTGGATGGCGATCATGCCCTTGGTGCCGCGCCCGTGCCGGGTGTACTCGGTAATGGGCGTGCGCTTGCCGTAGCCGTTCTCGGTGGCGGTCAGCACGCTCTGCGCTTCGTCGCCGGCGACCAGCATGGCGATCACCGCCTGGCCGTCCTCCAGCATCATGCCGCGCACGCCACGGGCGTTGCGGCCCATCGGGCGCACGTCGTTTTCGTCGAAGCGCACGGCCTTGCCGGCATCCGAGAACATCATGACGTCATGCTTGCCGTCGGTGAGGTCGGCGCCGATCAGGAAGTCGCCATCGTCGAGGTCCACGGCGATGATGCCGGCCTTGCGCGGGTTGGAGAAGTCGGACAGCGGCGTCTTCTTCACGGTACCGCGCGAAGTTGCCATGAACACGTAGTGATCGTCGCTGAACTCCTTGACCGGCAGCACCACGTTGACCTTCTCGCCGTCGGCCAGCGGGAACATATTGACGATGGGCTTGCCGCGCGACGAACGGGTGCCCTGCGGCACCTCCCATACCTTCAGCCAGTAGACCCGGCCGCGGTTGGAGAAGCAGAGCAGGTAGTCATGGGTGTTGGCGATGAACAACTGGTCGATCCAGTCGTCGTCCTTCATTGCCGTGGCCTGCTTGCCACGGCCGCCGCGCTTCTGCGACCGGTATTCGGACAGGGGCTGGCTCTTGATGTAGCCGCCATGCGACAACGTCACCACCATGTCGGTGGGCGTGATCAGGTCTTCGGTGTCCAGTTCGGTTGCGTTCAGTTCGATTTCCGAACGGCGCTCGTCCTTGGCCCCAGTGGCGAACTCGGCCTTGATGGCCTGCAGCTCGTCGCCGATGATCGTGGTGATACGCTCCGGTTTGGCGAGGATATCGAGCAGATCGGCGATGTTCGCCATCACATCCTTGTACTCGCCGACGATCTTGTCCTGCTCCAGCCCGGTCAGGCGTTGCAGGCGCATGTTCAGGATTTCCTGCGCCTGCGTGTCGCTCAGGCGATACAGGCCGTCGGCCTGCATGCCATAGGACGGGGACAGGTCTTCCGGACGGTAGGCGGCGATGCCTCCCGGGGTGTCGCCGTCGGCCCGCTGCAGCATCTCGCGCACCAGGGACGAATCCCAGGAGCGCGCCATCAACTCCTGGCGCGCCACGGGCGGCGTCGGCGCCGCCTTGATGATTTCGATGAAATCGTCGATGTTGGCCAGCGCTACCGCCAGGCCTTCGAGCACGTGGCCGCGCTCGCGCGCCTTGCGCAGCTGGAACACCGTGCGGCGGGTGACGACCTCGCGCCGGTGCTGGAGGAAGTACTCCACCATCTGCTTCAGGTTGAGCAGGCGCGGCTGGCCGTCGACCAGCGCCACCAGGTTCATCCCGAAGGTGTCCTGCAGCTGGGTGTTCTTGTACAGGTTGTTGAGCACCACCTCGGGCACTTCGCCGCGCTTGAGCTCGATGACCAGGCGCATCCCGTCCTTGTCCGACTCGTCGCGGATATCGGAAATGCCCTCGATCTTCTTCTCGTTGACCAGCTCGGCGATGCGTTCCTGCAAGGACTTCTTGTTGACCTGGAAGGGGATGGCGTCGACCACGATGGCCTGGCGGTTGCCCTTCTCCATGTCCTCGAAGTGCGTCTTGGCGCGCATGACCACCCGGCCGCGGCCGGTGCGGTAACCCTCGCGCACCCCGGACATGCCGTAGATGATGCCGCCGGTGGGAAAGTCCGGCGCGGGGATCAGTTCGATCAGCTCATCCACGGAGCACTCAGGATTACGCAGGCAGTACAGGCAGCCGTCGACGACTTCCGACAGGTTGTGCGGCGGGATATTGGTCGCCATGCCCACCGCGATGCCGGAACTGCCGTTGACCAGCAGGTTGGGCAGGCGCGACGGCAACAGCAGCGGTTCTTTTTCGCTGCCGTCGTAGTTGGGACCGAAATCGACGGTTTCCTGGTCGATATCGGCCAGCAACTCGTGGGCGATCTTGGCCAGGCGGATTTCGGTGTAACGCATGGCGGCGGCGTTGTCGCCGTCGATGGACCCGAAGTTGCCCTGGCCATCCACCAGCATGTAGCGCATGGAGAAATCCTGCGCCATGCGAACGATGGAGTCGTAGACGGCCTGGTCTCCGTGCGGGTGATATTTACCGATGACATCGCCGACGATACGGGCGGACTTCTTGTAGGCCCGGTTCCAATCGTTGTTCAGCTCATGCATCGCGAACAGGACCCGGCGATGCACGGGTTTCAGGCCGTCGCGTACATCTGGTAGTGCCCGCCCCACGATCACGCTCATGGCGTAATCGAGGTAGCTACGGCGCATCTCTTCTTCCAGCGATACCGGAAGCGTCTCCTTGGCGAAGGAATCCATATATATATACGTAGGGACGGAAGCGTAAAAGGCGGGCGCGCGCCCGAGGGGCGGCAAACAGGAAATTCTATCACTCCCCAAAATCGCGCCTCGTCCCCGGCCCTCCCGCCGCCCTTCGACGGAGGCGGCGACGTACCGCGTGCGCCCCGCCCGCCCCCTTTCCAGCGGCTGTCGGACGTGTCACACTGCGCGCCCTGCCGTGGCCGCATCTGTAACGAAATGACCGCAGCGCCCGCCCGCCGCTTGCCCGTTGTTCCTGTTGTCTAAAACCAACATCGCGCCAGCCATGGGCGGGGAAATGGCCGTCTAGGGCATGAATGCGCCTGCCAGGGCACGACAAATGCCTTAAGATTGTTTCCAGCACGCAGGAAACCCAGTCGCGATTCCTTTGAAGTCGTTCTTGGCGTTGCTATACTGGCCCCGTTTTCCTGATATGCGGCGGGGGTTCGCTGCGAGTCACTTATCCAGCTTCAAGCTCAACGAGGAGAAACATGAATAAACCCTCCAAATTCGCTCTGGCGCTTGCCTTTGCCGCCGTCACGGCCTCCGGTGCAGCCTCGGCCCAGACCGTGGACAACTGGCGCAATCCTTTCGGCAACGTCTGGAAGAACGGCACGAACGAACTGTGCTGGCGCGATGCGTTCTGGACTCCCGCGACCGGCATCCCCGGTTGTGATGGCGTGCCGGTCGCCCAAGCTGCCAAGCCGGCCGCTCCGACCCCGATGGCGAGCAAGGTTGTTTTCAACGCCGACACCTTCTTCGACTTCGACAAGGCGACGCTGAAGCCGGAAGGCCGTCAGTTGCTGGATCAGGTTGCTACGCAAGCTCGCAGCATCGATCTGGAAACCATCATTGCCGTTGGTCACACCGACTCGATCGGTACCGTTGCCTACAACCAGAAGCTGTCCGAGCGCCGTGCCGCCGCGGTCAAGTCGTACCTGGTCAGCAAGGGCATCGATCCCAACCGTATCTACACGGAAGGCAAGGGCAAGAGCCAGCCCGTGGCGACGAACAAGACCAAGGAAGGTCGTGCTCAGAACCGCCGTGTGGAAATCGAAATCGTCGGTACCCGCAAGTAATTGCGACTACCGCCGTAGCGCTGGTCGCTACGAATCAAAGGCCTCGCGATTGCGAGGCCTTTTTTTATTGCGCGGCAGGGGGCCGCCCCAGGAAGATGCTTTCTGCTCCTGTTGGCCCTTCTGGCCCGCCTGGCCCTTTTTCCCCCGCGACACCCGCGCGCGGTGCGGGCCCCGGCGCCTCGCTATATACGCTCTATATAATTAGTGGCTGATTTATTCCCCGGATAGCGATGAGCACCTCTACTGAATCCCGCGTGAACGTTGACCAGGCCGAGTTGGCCAAATTCAGTGCCCTGGCGGCGCGCTGGTGGGATCCGGACAGCGAATTCGCGCCCTTGCACGCGATCAACCCCCTGCGCCTGGACTGGATCCAGGAAATCGCCGGCAGCCTGGACGGCAAGCAGGTCCTGGACGTGGGTTGCGGCGGCGGCATCCTGGCCGAGAGCATGGCGGCGGCGGGCGCCACCGTGACCGGCATCGACCTGGCGGAGAAATCCCTCAAGGTGGCTCGACTGCACGGCCTCGAATCCGGCGTGAAAGTCGAGTACCGCGCCGTGCCGGTGGAAGACCTGGCGCGCGAGCAACCCGAACGCTACGACGTCGTGACGTGCATGGAGATGCTGGAGCACGTGCCGGATCCGGCCTCCATCGTGCGGGCCTGCGCGGACCTGGCCAAGCCTGGCGGCTGGGTCTTTTTCTCCACCTTGAATCGCAATCCCAAGTCCTTCCTCTACGCCATCGTGGGCGCCGAGCATGTCCTGCGGCTGCTGCCCAGGGGAACGCACAGCTACGAGAATTTCATCAAGCCCAGCGAGCTGGCTGCCGCGGTACGGCAGTCCGGCCTGGCCGCGGTGCGCATGGCCGGGATGCAGTACAACCCGTTCACCAAGGTCTACGGGTTGTCCGGCGACACCTCGGTCAACTACCTGATGGCGACCCGCAAATGAAATCGCTGATTCTTTTCGACTTCGACGGCACGCTGGCCGATACCGCCCCCGACCTGGCGGCCGCGGCCAACCGGCAACGCACCCGCCGCGGCCTGGAACCGATGCCCTTCGAGATCCTGCGCCCCGTGGCGTCGCAAGGCGCACGCGGCCTGCTGCGCGTCGCCTTGGACATGCTGCCGGACCATCCGGAATTCGAGGCCACCCGCGCCGACTTCCTGGCGGACTACGCCGCCAACTCCACCGTGCATAGCCGGCTTTTTCCCGGCATCGCGGAGTTGTTGCGCGACATCGAGGCGCGCGGCCATGCCTGGGGCATCGTCACCAACAAGGTGACCTATCTGGCCGAACCGGTCGTTGCCCACCTGGGATTGGCGCAATCCACGGCGGTCCTGGTCTGCGGCGATACCGTGGGCCGCGCCAAGCCCTACCCCGACCCCTTGCTGCATGCCGCCAAGGCGGCGGGGTATACGCCGGATCGTTGCGTCTATATCGGCGACGACCTGCGCGACGTGCAGGCCGCGCACGCGGCCGGGATGCCCGCCATCGCAGCGGCCTATGGCTATCTTGGCGGCGACGAGGACATCACCTTGTGGGAAGCCGACGCACGCGCGGACCATCCGGGGGAATTGTGGGCTGCCATCGAAGGCCTGCTGCCCACCGACGCAGCCTAGGCAGCACCATCGTCGGGGCGGGCCGTGGCAGCCACCGCCACGTCGATCAGCAAGGCCAGCACCATGGCCGCGGTCCCAAGAATGAAAAGCTGCGCGTAGTCATGGCCGTTGCTGGAGAAGAGGAAGGACAGACCGTAGGCGGCCACGGCCTGGAAGAGCGCGAAGCCCACCGTCGCCGTGCGCCAGGCCGGCCCCTGTTGCGCCGGATGGTGCGCCAGCAATTCGTGCACGCGCCCCAGCACCAGCGGGACGGTGCCCGTGACGAAGGCCCCGACCACCATGCTGGAAGCGACCAGCCAGCCTTCGCTCCAGCCCAGGGCCGGCACGAGGACCGCCAAGGCTTCGAGGATGAAGGCCAGGCGCAGGGCCCAGCCGAACCCCACCCTGTCGGCCAGCAGCCCCGCCAGGACCGGCCCCACGGTCGCGCCTATGCCGAACAACACCCAGTACTGCGCCCCCGCCTGCAAGCCCTTGCCCAGGCCACGCGCCACGAAGTCGACCAGGAAGATCATGTGCGGCACCCAGCCGGCGGCGTTCAGCGCGTACTCGGCGTAAAGGGCACGCAAGGTCCGCCCATGCGCCGCCGGGGCGCGATGATGCGCGGGCGCCGAGGGCGCTGAAGGCGCAGCCTGGCTGCCGCCCGCGGGCCATCCCTTCCACGCGATCGCCGTCAGCGCCAGGGACAGCACGCCCAGGCCCAGCCAGGTCGCGCCCACGCCCTGGCGCAGCCATAGCGGCACCAACGTGCCGGACAAGGCCACCCCTGCGCCCACTCCCGTGAAAATGATGCCCCCCGCCAGCCCGCGCCGCGACGGCGGCACCAGCGGCAATACGGCAGGCGCGGCCAACACCATCAGCGCACCGCCCGCCAGGCCGGCAAGAAAGCGCCACGCGAAGAACCAGGCGAAAGACAGCGGATAGGCGCAGGCGAAGAACGCGGCGGTCGCCAGCAGCATCATGGCGCGCAGGATGACGGCGCTGGACATGCGCGCCGCCAGTGGTCTGCCTGCCAGCGCGCCGGCCAGGTAGCCGGCGAGGTTGGCGGCGCCCAGGTACGCGGCCACCGAAGGCGCGAACCAGTGCGCGTCGATGATGGCCGGCAGCAAAGGCGTATAGGCGAAGCGCGCCAACCCTATTCCCACCAGGCTGGCGCTGAAGCCCGCCACGATGCCCCAGGCCGCACCTGCCTGGCCCTTGCGCGCCGCCCCGGTGGAGCGCGATGTCGTCGACCCGTCCATGGTCAACATCCTTCTTCAAATCAGATAGGTGCAGCTTACGCGCCATCATTTATCTGAAGAAGCGAATATATTTGATTGTGGCTATCTGTATTTATGATATGCCCGCGACAGGCGTCGGCGCGTTAACGTGGTGACGCTAGCGCCGAGCGCCGAGCAGTGAGCAGTGAGCAGTGAGCGGTGAGCGACAACAGCGACGGTAGCGGCCGTCGCGGACCAACGCACTTTATACGAGCAATACCATGGACCTGGCTGATCTCAAGACCTTCGAAGCCGTCGCGCGGCACGGCAGCATGAACAAGGCCGCGGCGGAATTGCACACCGTCCAATCCAACGTCACGGCGAGAATCCGTGCGCTGGAGGAAGAATTGGGGCTGCCGCTCTTCCAGCGGCACCCGCGCGGCGTCGCCATGACGGCCGCGGGCCAGCGCGTGCTGCCCTATGCGGGGCGTATCGCCCGGTTGCTGGCGGAAGCGGGTACGGCGGCGCGCGACGACGGCCGGCCGCAAGGGACGTTGACGCTGGGGGCGCTGGAGACGACCACGGCCCTGCGGCTGTCGCCCGCGTTGACGGCCTATGCCCGTGCCTATCCCGACGTGCGATTGGTGATGTCCACGGGCACCACCGCGCAACTCGTGCAGGATGTCATCGACTATCGCTACGACGGCGCCTTCGTCGCCGGCCCCGTCCATCATCCGGGCCTGGCGGCCACGCCGGTCTTCGTCGAGGAGCTCGTCATGGTCGCCTGCCCCGCGCTGAAGTCCTTGAAGGACCTTGCGGGCCTGCCCGACTTGCGCACGATCGTATTCCAGGCGGGCTGCTCCTATCGGCAGCGTCTGGAGGCCTTTCTCGCCGAAAGAGGCATCGTGGCCACGCAGCCGCTGGAGTTCGGGTCGCTGGACACGATCGTGAGCTGCGTATCGGCCGGCATAGGCGTGACCCTGCTGCCGCGGCTGGTGGTGGCGGACGCCGCCAAGGCGGGACGGGTAAGCCTGCACAAGTTGCCGCCGCAACAGGCCAGGGTCGAGACGCAGTTCGTGCGCCGCCAGGATGCCTACGTGTCCAGCGCCTTGACGGCCTTCCTGGATACCTTGCGCGCCCATCACAAGCGACCCTGAGCCGAACCCCTCTACTCCTGATCCGCCTTGCGTTCACGCTGGCGCCGGGCCGACGCGCCGGCGTCACTGCGCTCGAACGCGGCGGCCAGCGCCAGCACCTTCGCGTCATCGCCGGGCCGGCCCAGGAAGGAAATGCCGACAGGCATATTGCCCGGCGCCCAGCCCCCGTTCACGGTGATCTCGGGAAAACCGGTCGCGGACGAGATCTTCCCCGCCGCGTAGGCGTAGGTCTTGCAGACGAAGGTCGGATCGGCCTTGCCCGGAACGACGGGCGCCGTGCAGGCGAGCGTGGGAAAGACCAGCGCGTCGTAGCCTCCCTGGTCCATCAACGCCAGCAGGCGGCCTTTCAAGGCGGGGATGACCACGCTCAGCATCCTGATGTAGGCTGGCGAATCCGTCGTATGCGTCTCCAGGTTTTCCACCAGCCCTTTGTAGCGGCCCGGATTGATCACCGTCGTTCCCTGCCCCGTCAGGCCGTCCAGCACGCGCAGGAATGACGGCAGGTCGCGGGGCTGCCCGACCGGCAGGCGCGCCAGGTAGGCCTCGAACTGCGGACGGAATTCGGCCAGCCCGATGGGGCCCAGCAGGTCCGGCTGCAAGGTGGCATAGTCCGCCGGAAGGCGAATATGGACGATGCGGGCGCCAGCCCGTTCCATCGCGGCGACGGCCTTGCGCTTGACCTCGTCCACGTCGGCGCTGCCGCCGTCGAAGTTGTCCACCACGCCGATCGACTTGCCGGCGAGGACGGCGCCGGCCAGCCCTGCCGACAGGCGGCCCGGCGAACGCGGGACATCGACCGTGGCGCCATCGTCCTTGTCCTCGCCCTGGATCGCGTCGAGCACGATGGCCTGGTCGTCCACGGTCCTGGTGATCACGCCGGCCACATCCGAGGTGAGCGACATGGGAATGATCCCCGAACGGCTCACCAGGCCCAGGGTGGTCCGCATTCCCACCGTCGCGGTGACGCTGGCGGGCGCGCGTATGGACCCGGTCGTGTCGGTCCCCAGCGCGAAGGGCGCGTACCCGGCGGCCACGGCGGCCGCCGAGCCGCTGCTGGATCCGTCCGCCGTCCGCAGGGGGTTGTAGGGGTTCAATGTCTGGCCTCCCACCGAGCTGTACCCATACCAGCCATAGGAAGCCGCCAACTCGGACAAATTGGTCTTGCCCAGCAGGATGGCGCCTTGATCCAGCAGGCGCTGTATCACGAAGGCGTTCGTCGCCGGCGCCGATGTGCGCAGTGCGAGGGAGCCGCCCGTCGTGGGCATGCCCGCGGCATCGTAGTTGTCCTTGGCCAGGAAAGGGATGCCGCCCAGGGCGGCGCCCGGCTGGACCGCGCCGCGCTGCCCGCGTCCAGCGTCCCACGCCTTGGCCTGCGCCATGGCGTGGGGATTGATTTCGATCACCGCGTGCGGTCCCTGGTCACGACGGTCGCCGGCTTCGATGCGGGCCAGATAGGCGCCGACCAGGTCCTCGGCGCTGAGGGCGCCACTGTCCAGCGCGGCGCGCAACTGCGGCAAACTCATCGCCACGATCTTGCCGGGCGGCATGCCCGCCGCCCATGCGGTGGCATGGAGGCCGGCAAGCGCCAGCGTGCTCGCCGCGAGGCGAAGGCGCGTATGCCGGCGCCTGGTGCGGCAGTGGGTGCGGCGCGGGTCGGGCGTAGGGGCGAGGGTCGACGTGGCATGCATGGCGCAGGCTCCAGGAAGGCAGGGATGCGGGAAGGGAAACGGGAAGGGAAACGGGTGCGTCGAGGCGGACGGCGCTACGTCCTGCTAGTCGACCTGTGCGCCCGACGCCTTGACCACGGGCGCCCATTTGGCGCGCTCTTCGCGCAGCAGGGCGGCAAAGGACGCGGGGTCGCCGCCGAACGTGCCGGGCGCGCGGTCCACACCCATGACCAGCAGCTGCCTGGCCACCGCGGGGCTTTGCATCGCCTTGTTCACCTGCCCGTTGGGTTCAGCCGCGACGGCGGCGGGGATGCCGGCGGGCCCGACCAGCCCGAACACGACGCTTGCGTCCATGCCCGGGTAGCCGGCCTGCGCCATGGTGGGCACATCCTTGAGCGCGCTCAGCCGCTCCGGCGCCGTCACCGCCAGGGCGCGCACCTTGCCGCCCTGTATCATGGGCAACGCCACCGGCACCGATGCGAAGAACATATCCACCTGGCCGCCGATCAGGTCGGTCAATGCCGGCGCCGCACCGCGATAGGGAACGTGCAGCATGTTGAGGCGGGCCTGGCTTTTCCACAGTTCGCCGACCAGGTGCGCCAAGGTCCCGTTGCCGGAGGAGGCAAACGATATCGTCCCCTTCCTGCCCGCCGCCACGAGTTTCTCCACGCTGTCATAGGGCCCCCCCTCATGGGGGCCATCAAGCGACGTGAGCAGCACCAGCGGCACCTTGGCGAGCAAGGCGATGGGCTGCATGTCCTTCTCGATATCGTACGGGATCCGGTGATACAGGAACTCGTTGACGATCATGTTGCTGGATTCGCCCAAGGCCAGCGTATAGCCGTCCGGCGGCGCCCGGAAGGCCTGGTCGAACCCGATATTCCCCCCGCCGCCGGGACGATTTTCGGCGATCACGTTCCATTTGGCGGACTCCGCGAGGGCACTGGCCATCAACCGCGCCATGGCATCCGTGCCTCCGCCCGGCGGCGCCGGCACGATGAGCCGGATGGGCTTGGCGGGAAAGTCCCCAGCCAGGCTGGCGCCCGACGCGGCCAAGGCGCCCAGCGCCAGGGTCGAACGCAACACCGTGCGCCGGCGAGGGTCGATATCGTTGGTCATGATGTTCATGGTCCCTATCCCTTGAAATGTCGTTGTGAGTAATCCAGGTAGGCGCCGCGCCGTCACGGCGCGGCCAGTCCGGCCATGCCCAATGCACGCAGCAAGGGGCCGCTGTCGCCGGCGCGCAGGTCGCCGAGCGCGTCGAGCACCCCCTGCTGGCTCGCGCGAGACAGCCGCAGCCGCGTGGCCACGCGAAACTTGCGTTCCAGGTCGCCCCAGTCCAGCGGCGTGCCCGGGTCGCCCCGGGGGTCCATCACCGGCGAGGCCAGGCGCCGGCCGTTGCGGAGCACCACGGCGACGCTGGCCGGCGAGCGGGCGGGAAAAAGCGGTTCGATATCGGCGTCGTGCTCCACCGCGATCCGCGCCGCCAGTTCGCGCACCGTGGCGTCGCCAAGGTGGTCCGCGGACAGCGGCAACAGGGCATCGCCGCCGTGCACCGCGCACAAGGCCAGGCAGTAGGGAACGCTGTATTGGGCCTCCACCAGCGTGCCGGGGGCCGGACGGTTGGCCAGGTTGAAGGTGGCGCGATAGGTGCGGACCTTCATCTCCACGATGTCCCGCGCGTCCAGCCCGTGCCGGGCCCGCAAATGCAGCCATGCTTCCAATGGCGCATGGATATGGCGGCAGCATCCGAACGGCTTGAAGTAGACGCCATGGATCAAGGGCGTCCCGCCCAGGTCCTGCAGCAGCACGCGCGGATCGAATAGCCGCGCGTCGTCCAGGACGGCGACCGGGCCCGCATACCCGGCCATGGCCAGGCGCAGCGCCGCCCACCCGCCGGCGACGCCGGCCGGGATGCCC
Source organism: Achromobacter aloeverae (assembly GCF_004121055.1). Lineage (GTDB taxonomy): Bacteria > Pseudomonadota > Gammaproteobacteria > Burkholderiales > Burkholderiaceae_B > Bordetella_C > Bordetella_C aloeverae. The sequence goes on along the minus strand of NZ_PYAL01000009.1, from coordinate 175,385 downwards.
TCCTTCACGTCCGACCCGGCAAGACCGGCCAGGGCAGGCAGGGCGGGCGCGGTCTGCGCGGCGATCGCCAGGGCATGCGCGATGACGCCGGGGTCCAGGCCCAGCATTTTTCCGGCGGCCGCCACCACGGCGTAGCCGGACCACGCGCCGGAAGGCGCGTACGCCGGCCGGGACATGGCCAGGCGCAAGCCGACCTCGTAACCGGCCACCACCGCCGCGACCAGGTCCGCCACCGTGTGGCCGGGGCGCTCGCCCGCCAAGCCGAGAACGGCGGGAATGACCGCCGCGCCAGGATGTCCACGCGCCTGCCGGTAGCCGTCGTCCAGGTCGAGCGCGGCCGTCGCCGCGCTGTTGGCGAACAAGGCGGCGGCGGTGCTGACCGCCTGGCCCGTAAACCACATGGGCGTCCGGCCGTCGCCATACAGTGTGCGCGCGGCCTCTTGGGTCGCCTTCACGGCGGGCAGGTCCAGCGCGGCGCCCGCGCTGGCGAGGGCGTCCAGGATGCAGCGCAATACAGCTTCCCTGGTACGAGCATCGATATCCCGAGGGTCCAGGTCGGCAACGTAGCGCCCAAGCCGAAGCGCCATCCGGGTGGCCGGGGCGGTTGCGGATCCAGTGGCGGGTTCAGTCGCGGGTTCAGTCGCTGAAAACCTCGAATCATTACTTGTCAGCATAATTTGGCATCGGCATCATGGCCGAAATATTCTTCACTTCTCTTCGAAAGCAAGGCGGGGTATTCAAATGTTAATCACGCCCTGGTCTGTGAAATAGTGAAGAATCGATGCCTGCTTATGCCTTTGAGGTATAGATGAAAATTGAAATGAACATGCGCCACATCGAGGCGTTCCGGGCCGTCATGATTTCCGGCAGCGTCGTGGGGGCAGCCAGGCTGCTGAACGTCACGCAGCCCGGCGTCAGCCGCACGATCGGGCTGCTGGAACTACGGCTGGGGTACGCCCTGTTCCAGCGCAAGGGACGCCGGCTCGTGCCGACGCCGGAGGCCGAGGCGCTGTATCGCGAGGTGGAGCATCTCTACGTCGGCATCGACCGCATCACCCAGGTCGCCTACGACATCGGCCATCACCGCGCCGGCGCCCTGCGCGTGGCCACCCTGCCGGCCCTGGCGCAATGGTTCATACCCAGGCTGATCGCCCTGTTCCTGGAAACGCGCCCCAAGGTCCGCGTCTTCGTGCAGACCTTGCCTTCGACCCAGATCGCCGAGCTTGTGGCGACCAGGCAGTTCGATATCGGCGTGGTGGAACTGCCCATGTCCAAGTCGGGGGTCAGCGTGCGGCCGCTGCCAGCGAGCCGCATCGTCGCGGTCCTGCCGGCGCGCCACCGGCTGGCAGGACAGGACCGGATCGCATTGCGCGACCTGGCCGGCGAGCGACTTGTGCTGCCCTCCCCGCAAAGCTATCTGCGCTACCAGATCGACGATGCCTTCAATCGCCAGGGCATTACTCCGGACGTGGTCGCGGAGACCCCGACATCGCCCCTGGTCTGCGCCCTGGTGGCGGAAGGCTCGGGCGTCGGCCTGGTGTCGGCCTGGACGCCCATGCCGAACGATGATGCGCGCATCGTGCAAAGGCCGCTGAAGGAAAGGCTGCACTCGCAATATGCCTGCATGCGGCCGGAAAACGCCGTCCCCATGGCGCTGGCCGACGAATTCCAGGCCCTGCTCGAAACACGCATGCAGGCCATGGCGCCGCGAAACGCGTAGGCGAAAGATCAGCCCCGGGCGCGGCGCGGGCGCGGCGTCATGCCTGGCGCCTGGGCGCCCCGCCGGCGCGCAGCGGATCCAGCAAGGGCTTGAGCCCGTTGTGGTCCAGTTCGTGCATCAGGGCCAGCAACTGGCCCAGTTGCCCCGGCGGAAAACCCTCGCGCGCGAACCACGTCAGGTAATGCCCCGGCAGGTCGGCCAGCAGGCGGCCCTTGTACTTGCCGAATGGCATGGTCCAGGTGACGAGCAGCTTGAGGTCTTCGGGGTTCATGAATAAGCCCCCGCCGGGCGCGGTGCCCGCCCGGCGATCGGTTGGAGTGACAACCGCCGATAATACGCCATGCGAGCGGCCGGGAACCGTGGCGGCCGCGGCCGCCCCTTATCCCCCATATGCCGCGCTCAGTCGAACAGGTCCGGATCCGAACGCGTCACCGCATCGTAGATGGGCTGGAAATGCAGCCACGCCATGAAGGGGGTGCCCAGGTGCTTGGCGGAATGACGCGCGGCAGCCTCATTCATCGACCGTACGGGTGACCCGGTGGCTTCCGCCTTCAGCTGGATCTCGCACGCGCGTTCGGCGGCGATGAACCACCAGGCAGCCTCGTCCACACTTTCCCGGCCCGCCGAGAACAGGCCATGGTTCTGATGGATGGCGATCTTGCTGTTGCCGAACGCCTGCGCCACCGCATGGCCGGCGTCGCGCTCGACAACCACGGCGCCTGCCTCCTCCGTGATCAGCGCATGCTGCTCGAAGAAGCATGCCGCCGTCTGGGTGATAGGATCCAGCGGACGACCGAGTGCGGCCCAGGCCATGCCATGCGTGGTATGCGCGTGGCACGATGCGACCAACTGCGGATTGGCCTCGTGTATCGCCGCATGCAACACGAAACCCGCGCGATTGACCGCCCAGCTGCCCTCCAGGACCGTTCCCTCATGGTCGACCAGCAACAGGTCCGAAACACGCACCCGGCCGAAATCCATGGCGAAGGGATTGGTCCAGTAGAGATTGGGATGCTCCGGATCGCGCACGGTGACGTGGCCGGCGAAGCCGTATTCATAGCCATAGCGCGCGAACACGCGGCATACGGCGGCCAGGCGCTCCTTGCGGTGACGCCTTTCGGCCTCGACGGACGCGTGCTCCGGATACCTGGGGAAGTACAAACCCTCCTGGCGAGGGCGATAAACGGTCTTGGGTTGTGCACTGCTCAATTCGATTCTCCTGATCGCTGCCGCCGGTTCCACGGCGTACCATGGTTCTTGATATCCTTGCTGCCGCAACGGCCGCCGCCGCTCCTGGTCATGCCTTCGCTTTCGCTTCTGCTCACGCCTCTGCCCGCTGCTTGCGCCCTACTTCCGACGGGCGAATGTAAGCCTCTATGAATGCAAGCCTCCATGAATGTAGGCCTCCATATCCGCGCCGGGCTGCGCGCCCAGGCAGGCCTCGATCGCCTGCGCCAATGCCAGCGCGCGGCTTTCCTCGCCGTGCGGAACGACCACCTGCAGCCCCGCCGGCATGGCACCGGGTCGTGGCAGCGGCACGCTGACCGCGCACAGGCCCAGGTAGTTCACCGGCTGTGAGCACTGCGTCATGCCCATCGCCAGCGTCCAGTTCCTCTCCTTGTCCCCCAGCTCCGCCAGCGTGGGCGCCGTCACGGTCGTCGTCGGCGTGATCCATGCGGCACAGTTCGCGAAGCGCCGCGCGGCCGCGGCGGCATGCGCCGTCCGCCTGTTTTCCAGCGCCGCGACTTGCGCCTCGGTCACATCGAGACCGGCATCGCCCCGCGCGGCGACCAGCGGGTCCATGCGGCCACGTTCGGCACGAAAGCGCGCGGCGCCCAGCAAGCGGATCAAGCTGGCCGGGAGGGCCACGGGGAAATAGGCATCGCGGCCCGCGGCCTCGGGTACATCGATGTCGTGCAGCACCGCGCCGCCCCGCACCAGCGCATCCAGCGCGGACGCCGTCGCATCGGCAATCTCCGGCGCCAGGTCGCGCCAGAAATACGTGCGCGGCAGGCCGAACGCCACGCCGGCCAGGGCCTGCGGTGCGGGAGGCGCGTCGCCCTGCACCGCCGCATATGCCAGCGCGGCGTCCGCGGCGCTGGCGGTGATCAACCCGATGGTGTCCAGGGCATGGGAAAGCGGCAGGACACCGTCCAGGGGCCAACGGCCCGACCCGGTCTTCAGTCCCACCCGCCCGCACAGCGCGGCCGGCACGCGCACGCTGCCGCCCGTGTCGGTGCCGACGGCCAGCGCGCAAAGACCCGCGGCCATGGCCGCGGCGGCTCCCGAGCTGGAACCGCCCGTGACCCGCTCCAGTCCTGAATCCCAGGGATTGCGTGGCGTGCCGCGCGGCGTGCTGGAGCCGGTAATGCCCAGCGCGAACTCGACGCTGCGGGTCTTGCCCAGGATGACGCAACCGAGTTCGCGCAAGCGCCGGACGAAGCTGCCTTCCTCGCGCGGCATCAAATCGCCGATATCGACGCGCGTGCCGGCGTATGCCGGCATCCCCGCGACGGCGAAGTTGTCCTTGATGGATACCGGCAGGCCCGCCAGCGGCCCGGGGTCCCGCCCTGCCGCCAAGGCGCTGTCCACCGCGCGGGCCGCCTCCAGGGCCGCCTTCTCGTCCACGTATTCGTAGGCGCGGATTTGCCGGTCCACTGCGCGGATACGGGCCAGGTAGGCTGCCACCGCCGCGGTCGCGGTCAGGCTGCCCGCTCGCAGTGCGCGCTGGTAGGCGGCAATGCCGCCCGCGGCGACAACCGGGTCAACGGCCAAGGACATGGCCCGCCCCCAGGTCGGCAGACCGTGCGGGGCCGTCCGGCGCGTCCACGGTGATGTCGCGGCGAGCGGTTTCCGGCGACAGCCAGGCCGTTGCCAGGCTGACCACCGCCGACAAGGCGATAAACCCGCCTATGGGCCAGATCGAACCCGACCAGGCCGTCAGCGCCGTGGCCACCAGCGGAGCGGTGCCATTGAAGATCGCGCCGCCGAACTGATAGCCGATGGAGGCGCCGGAATAGCGCACCCTGGTATCGAACAGTTCGGCGAAGTACGCCGACACCGATCCATATTGACCGTAGTTGGCCACGCCCAGTCCCAACGCCATCGCCAGCCAGAACAGCACGGGTATGCCCGTATCGATCAGCCACATCACCGGGAACACGACCAGCATGGCGAAGGTGACATAGGCCATGTAGACGCGCCGGCGACCATAGCGGTCGGACAAGCGCGCGGCGATGGGCACGGAAACCAGGCCCACCGCGCCGCCGATCACGTTGCCCATGGTGCTGACGCTGGTGGAAAAACCCAAGTGACCAACCGCATAGGTGGCGGCGAAGAAAGAATAGGTGCTGGAGCCCACGCCATCGATACAGCGCAGCAAGGCGACCCGCACGATGTTGCCTGGGCTGCGCAATACATCGCTGACCGGCCGCTGCGACTGGCCGCCTTGCGCCTTCAGCTTCTCGAAGGCGGGCGACTCCGCGATCTTCAGGCGGATGAACAGGCCGACGCACAGCAGCACGATGCTAAGCAGGAAAGGCACGCGCCAGCCCCAGGCCAGGAAGGCGTCCTGCGGCATCAGGGCGAACGCCGCAAAAGTGCCGGTGGACAGGATCAGGCCCGCCGGCGCTCCCATGTGCGCCGCACTGCCGTACAGGGCGCGCTTGTCCGGCGGCGCATGCTCCACCGCCATCAATACCGCCCCGCCCCACTCGCCGCCCACGGCGATGCCTTGCAGCAGGCGCAGTATCAGCAGGGCAATGGGAGCCCAGATGCCGATGCGGTCGTAGGTAGGCAGGAGTCCCACCAGCGTGGTGGAGACGCCCATGATCAGCAGGGTGGTCACCAGCACCGATTTGCGGCCCACACGGTCGCCGATATGCCCGAACAACGCCCCGCCGAAAGGACGGGCCAGGTAGCCGACGGCGAAGGTGGAGAAGGAAATCAGCGTTCCCACCAGGGGATCGTAGTTGGGGAAGAAGAGCTTGCTGAAAACCACGGCCGATGCAATGCCGTAGAGAAAAAAGTCGTACCACTCGACAGCCGTGCCGATAAAGCTGGCCCAGGCCACGGTACGGGCAGGATTGCCCGAGTGCATTTGCGCCATTTCCGCCTCGCGATGTTATTCAAATAGTGCGGGCCACTGTACGCGCTACGCCGGTCCTGGAAAATTCACCAATTCGTGGCAGGCCATAAACCAGGCTTATGTTGCACTGCGCGATCCCTCCCCCGCGGCCAGCATGGCGCGTAGATGCGCCATGAACTCGTCCATGATGCGCGACACCGGCCTGTGCCTGTGCTTGAGCAGCACGCTTTGCAACGTCACCGCCGGCGACAAGGGCCGGCTGACCAATCCCGGCAGCGGCATCGACGCCAGCAGGTCCGGCTCGACCAGTGCCACCCCGGCGCCGTGATAGGCCAGCATGATGCCGGTGACGGAAAGCCCCGTCTCCACGCTGATCGTCAGCGTGCGGCCAGCCTGCTCGCAAGCCCGGTCCACGTAGGGCCGGAGCAGGGCCTGCGGCATGTACGTGATGACAGGAATGCCGGCCAGGTCGGCAATGCTTATCGATGCCTGGGCGGCAAGGGGATGGCTGTCGGGCAGTACGCAGGCGATGCTGGCGGACGTCAGGACGCTCGTGTCCACCGCCGGATTGTCGACGGGCTGGTAGACGATGCCCAGGTCCACTTCGGACTGCATGACGCGCTCCACCACCAGAGGCGAACTGAGCGCCTGCAGTGCGATGCGCACGCCTGGCCGCTCCCGCGAGAACGTAGCGACGGCGCGCGCCAGGAAGCCATTGGCGATGGGAGAGGTGGCGGCTACGCTCAAAGTCCCCTTGAGGCCGCCCGCGAGGTCCTGGCTCAGCCGCTCAACCGCGCCCAGGCGCTCGAATATCGCGGCCACGTCGGGCAGCAGGGCCTGCGCTTCCGGGGTCGGCGTCAAGCGTCCATGCGAACGCAGGAACAGCGGCATGCCCAGCCTGGCCTCCAGGTGCTTGAGCACAGCGCTCACCGCCGGTTGCGTCACGCTAAGGCGCCGCGCGGCGCCGGTGATCGAACCGGTATGCATGATCGCGTAGAAGACTTCGATATGCCTCAGATTGATCATGGCGGGGATGTCGAACGAAGGAAAACGATTTCGCCGACATCGTAGCGCACGGCGGCGCGCACCCGGGCGTCCGGCATGGAGCCCCAGGTGCAAAACAAGCGCGCACGCCGGCGTGCCGCGCGCGCTACCCCGCCACCGCCTGCCCGGACAGCGCGGGCTCCACCGCCAGCCTGGCCGTGGAAATTCCGCCGAGGCGGTTCGCATCCGCCTCGATCACGTCGGCCGCCGACAGCTTGAACCGCGCCACCGCCGCCTTCAGCTCGCGGGCCTGGTCTTCCAGCGATGCCGTGGCCGCGGCGGCTTCCTCGACCAGCGCCGCGTTCTGCTGCGTGACTTCATCCATCTGGTTCACGGCGCGGTTGACCTGCTCGATGCCATCGGCCTGTTCCGACGACGCGGCGGCGATTTCGCCCATGATGTCCGTGACGCGCTGGACCGCGCCGACGATCTCCTGCATCGTGGAGCCGGCGCGTTCGGCCTGGTCCGACCCCATGCTTACCTTGCTGGTGGAGTCCTCGATCAACTGCTTGATTTCCTTGGCGGCCTGGGCGCTGCGCTGCGCCAGCGACCGCACTTCACCCGCCACGACGGCGAAGCCCTTGCCCTGCTCGCCGGCCCGCGCCGCCTCCACCGCCGCGTTCAAGGCCAGGATGTTGGTCTGGAAGGCAATGCCATCGATGACGTTGACGATATCGGCGATCTTCGAGGACCGCTGCGATATCTCGCGCATGGTGCCCACCACTTCATCCACCGCGACGCCGCCGCGCCGGGCAACGTCCATGCTGCTGGTGGAAAGCTGGTTGGCCTGGCGCGCGTTGTCCGCATTCTGCTTGACGGTCGACGCCAGCTCTTCCATGCTGGCGGCCGTTTCTTCCAGCGAAGCAGCTTGCTGCTCGGTGCGGCTGCTCAAGTCGGTATTGCCCGCGGCGATCTCGCGCGCGCCGGCGTCCATGTGCTCCACTCCCTGGCGCACCTGCCTGATCAGGTCGGCGAGGCTTTGCTGCAGGCTCTGCAAGCCACCCAGCATCTCGCCCATTTCATCGCGCGACTTGATGACGATGCGGGTGGTGAGGTCGCCGCCCGCCATGGCGCGAAAGGTGCGCAGCGCCTGCTCGATGGGAGACACGATGGCCTGGCGCAGCGACCGCCACACCAGTACGGAGATCACGACGACGAGCAGCAGGCTCACGCAGGTGATGGCGACGAAGCGGCGGAAGACATCCACGGACGTGTCGTACAGCGACTCCGCCCGCTTGGCCTGGTACGCCTGCAAGGCCGCCGACGCCTCGCTGGTGCCGTTGAACAAGTCCCGCATATTGCCCCAGGCCTTGGCGACGTCCTCGGGACGGCCGGCGTCGTGCGCGTTCACGATGGCCTTGTAGCCCTTGTCGGCAAAGGCCGTACGCTTGGCGCCGAGATCCGATGCCAGCCGCTTTTCCTCGGGATCGTCATCGGCCACCAGCTTCAGATAATCCGCCCAGGCCTTGTCCGACTGCTCGAACAGTTTCAGCGACCGCTTGGCCTGCTCACCGGCACCGGGGTTTTCGGGGCTGAGCCCCAGGCGGTAGATCGCAAGAAACCCCCGCGCGTTGTAGATGTCTGCTTGCGACACGGCGATCGCCGCCGCGAGCTCGCGCTTGTACATCGTCTGCTGCGTGTCGTTGCCGTAATTGAAACCCCACATCCCCATGCCGCCGCCCACGATGAGCAGCAAGGCCAGGAAACTGATCACGAGCGCAATACGGGCCTTGATGGAGAGATTGATTTTTTTCATGATGAAGGTCACATCTTCTTCCAGAAATGGCGAATGCACGGCTGCGCCCCCGTCAGGAACCGGAGCCGGCAAGGATGAGCGCCGTCGCCCGGATGGCATGCATCCAGACGATGGCGCCCCGTACTTTCAACAGCATGGCCCGCGCCGCAGGGACCTGGCCTCACGCCGTGCGACGCCGCCGGCCGAACCGGCTGAACCGCCACCCCAGCAACACGAGCAACACGACAACCGCGGCGCCCAGGCCGATGCGGGCATAGGTCACGATGGGGCCCGGCTGCGCGGGCTCGCGCAAGGCCTGCACCTGCGCCGCGGTCACCACGGGCGCCGCCGGATTGCCGAAGGTCTGGCGCACGTAGGTGGCAAGCATCGCGACTTCGTCGTTGTCCAGTTCGCGCGCGAAAGCGGGCATGCGGCGCGGCGTGTCCTTGTCCGAGCGGTAGACGCCGTCCAGGATGGCCATGACCAGATTGCCGGGATCATCACGCCCCACCGCCGATACATGCAGCAGCGATGGCGCCCCGCCCAGCGCCGCGCCCGTGCCGGACGCCTGGTGGCAGGAAGCGCAGTTGCCGCTGTACAGCGTGGCGCCCGTCGTCTTGCCCATGGTCGTACCGCGTATCCTTGCCTCGTCCGTGGCGGGCTTGCCGAAGGCATAGGCGGGCTGCGACGCCGTGCCGCCTGCCACCGGCGCGACCGATTTGATGTACATGGCAATGGCGTCCAGGTCGGCGTCGGACAGCTTGCTCAGGCTGTGGTCGATGGCTTCGGCCATCGGCCCCGCCGCCAGCGCATGGCCGGGCGCATGCCCCGTCTTGAGATACGCGACCAGGGTCTCCTGGCTCCAGCCGCCGATGCCATGAACGGGATCGCTGCTGATATTGGACGCGTACCACTTTCCCAGCGATGCGCCGCCGTATGCGCGGCTCTCGTCCTCGGCCATCAAGGCGTTGCGCGGGGTATGGCAAGTGGCGCAATGCGCCAGCGCTTCCGTCAGGTAGGCGCCCCGCAGCCACTGGTCGCTCTTGCCGGCCGGCGCTTCGAACCGCTTGTCGTTGTTGAACAGCAGGTTCCAGCCCTTCATCGACGCACGAATGTCGAAGGGAAAAGGCAGGCTGGTCCGCGGCGCGGGCAGGTCGACGGGCGCGACGCCTTTCATGAAATACGTATATAGCGCGTGCACATCGTCGTCGCTGATCCTGGTGTACGACGTGTACGGCATGGCCGGGTACAGGTTGGCGCCGTCGGCTCGCACGCCCTCGCGCAGGGCGCGCGCGAACTGCGCTTCCGTGTAGTTGCCGATGCCGGCCAGCCTGGATGGCGTGATGTTCGTCGACCAGATGGTACCGACAGGCGACGCGATGGGATTGCCGCCGGCATAGGATTTTCCGCCCGCGGCCGTATGGCAGGCCACGCAGTCCGCCGCGGTGGCCAGATAGGCCCCGCGCTGAACGAGCGTGGCTTCGTCCGCGGCGGCGGGGGGGGTCGCCGGCCCGGCGTTGGGAGCGGCCGAGGCCGCGCCGACCAGCGCCAGCGCGAGCATCACGCCGGCAGCGCGGCGCAGCGATGGGGATACCGTGGTCATGGCGTTTCCTCAGATCGAATGCAGGACGGCATCGGCGGTGCGCAAGGCCAGCGCCGCCGCGGTCAGCGTGGGATTGACCGTGCCCGTGGTCGTCATGACGTTGGGGCCGACGATGTACAGATTGGGGTGATCGTGGGCACGGCCGTGCGGATCCACCACGGACGTCCTGGGATCGGCGCCCATGATGGTGGTGCCCTGCGTATGCGGGTGCACCCAGGTCAACGGCGAGTACTCGGTGGCGCCGAACAACTCCGCCACGCGCTTGTAGACGTGCTTCGTATCCTCGAAACCGGCCAGGAAGTACGCATTGTCCCGGTTGAAATGCACTACCGGGGTGGGCAGGCCCAGCGCATCCTTGCGCGTCGTGCTGAGCGTGACGCGGTTCGACGGTTCACCGGGATATTCGTGCTGGGTGCTCAGTTCCATGATGCGCGCCGCCTGGTCGCGGATCATCTCGTCCAGGCGCGGGCCGATGATGCCTTTCTTCAGCAGGTTCCCCGCGATCATCTGGTTGGGGGAATTGTTCACCACCACATGCTTGGTGCCTGCCCGTACGCGGCGGAAGTCGCCGTCGCGCGCGGTGAAGAAGGTCTGGGGATGCACAGGGCCGCGTCCCGGCCACAACGCTTCGTCAGTCAGGAAGTTCTGGTGGCATTCCGGCTGACAGGACAGATTGCGGCCGACCATGTCCGAGCTGTTGGCGATGCCGGACATCAAGAGCAGGCGGGGGGTCTCGATCGAATAGGCAGCCAGCACGAAGGCGCGGGCCGTGAGCCGGTGGTCCGTGCCGTCCGGCGACTTGTAGCGCACCGCCACGATCTTGCCGGCGCCGTCGGCTTCCACCTGGTAGACCACGGCATCGGTCATCAGCTTCACGCCCACGTCCTCGGACTTGTAGGCATGCACCGACCCGTTGTACAGCGCCCCGATCGGACATACCGGGGTGCACGAGTTGTTGCCCTGGCAGGTCGGCCGGTCATCGTAGGGACGCGAATTGCGCGCAGTGGGTTCGTTGACGACACGGAACCCCGCCGCCGACAAGACTTCGTCCGCGCGCGCCTGCATGTACGGCAGCGGCTGGGCCTTCATGGGATACGGCGTCGAACGCGGCGGATAGGTGCCGGGACGTCCGGTGGCGCTTTGGTCGGCATCGTCCGGGCCCGACACGCCCATCTCGACTTCCGCCTGCGCATAGTATGGCTCCACGTCGTCGTAGCTGATCGGCCAGTCGCGGCTCACGCCGTACAGCGATTGCATCTTGAAGTCGTTGGGCAGGAAGCGGTAGCAGGCGCCGGCCCAGTGCCAGGTCGTGCCGCCGACCAGCCGCAGGTAGCTGGGGTTGTTCCGGGTCGTGCCCGTTTCCTCCAGATAGCCCTTGGTGTCGGACTTGGGGGCGTGGGCCGTATCCGGATAAGGGGCGTTGGGATTGCCCTTGACGGGCGTATTGCGGAACTTCTCGACGATTTTCCAGCGCGGCACGCGCGGCCCCGCTTCCAGCAGGATCACATGCTTGCCGGCCTTGCCGAGACGATGCGCGGCCAGGCTGCCGCACACACCAGAGCCGACGACGATGACGTCGGCATCAAATTCTGTAGACATGAAAACTCTCGCGGAAATCCCGTCTATGCCCGGGCGGCGAGGCCCGGCGCGTCGACGCGTGAGGGAGGTCGGGGATCAGGCGGCGGGCAGGACCGGCTTGGGCGTCCAATAGCCGTAGCCGCCAAGCTGATAGCTCGGGACCGTGGTGATGCCCGCGGTGGGCCGGTACATCAGCGCCTCGCGATAAGCGATCAGCTGCGTGGCCGGTCCGCTGCCGACACGTCCCAGATACCAGGCGCTGACGATTTCCACCGCGGTGGCGCGCAGGGCGGGATCCTTGCCGACCGGCGACGCATCGAAGGCGTCCATGCCGGTCAAGGTACCTGCCTGGCGCGCGGCCTGGCACGCGGATTCCAGCGCCGCATAGCGCTGTTCGAAGTCCTTTTCGACCAGGAGGGCCTGCAAGGTACGGCGGGCGATGACGGGATCGAGATCGTCCTTGCCGGTCAGGAAGCGGGACAGATCGAGAAAGCGCTTGCCGGAGGCGTCGGTGTCCGGCGCCTGCGCCCAGGCGGCGGTGGACCAGGTCGGTGCAGCCAAGGTGACGACCGAGGTCAAGGCGGCCATCAACAGATCACGACGGGCATAGCTGGCCGGCGCCGTTAGGACGCGGGACGGGGCAATTTTGCTCATTGGCTCGATACGGTGGGAAGACCAGGAATGAAAGCTTGCTTGTCTCTCCACTTCGCTGCGGGTACGTCTGCCGCGTCCCTGCTCTGCTGCCGGCAATTGTATGAATTAATGACAATCTCAAAACGCCAAAATAAGCCCGTCCCTAGCTGTTTTTCAAAATTAGGAGTGCGTTATGGCCGAAATGCCGCCAGAAGCTGAATTTTAGCTGAAGAAATACAGTTCGCCCTCTGTCCACCAACGGCTACCGGTTCGAGCTCGCAGTCTCGGATCGACCCCGCTCGGCGAACCAGCTCAGGGTGGCTTGCGTGTAGAAGGTGCGATCCAGCAGCGGCTTGGCATACACCCATCCGTCGTTGTGCTCGGCCTGCCACCCCTGGCCCCAGCTATTGATCACCCGAAGGGCATCGGCGCAGCGCTTACCCGACGGGTCGCAAACCTGCTTGTATCCCGCGATGACCACGCCGTGCAGGTTCTTGCACTTGGAAGCCGACGGCGCCTTGTCCATGCACACATTGCCCAGCGCCAGGGGGCGCTGGTCCAGCAACGCCTCCTTGATATAGGCGATCGCTTGCTTGTAGTTCCCCTTGCCCTTGGGCTGTTCCGGATAGAGCTTCACCTTCACGTTGTACATGTTCTCGAACTGAACCGCGGTGCTCAAGCGCCGGCACCGCTTGTTGATCAAGATCTTCATGATGAAACCTCGATAGTCCGGCAAAGCCAGGCCAGCGGCGACGTCCTTGTCGGCCACCGTCATGTTCAGGCTTTCCGTGAGCTTGCGGCGGAGTTCGCTGCGCGGATAGTCCGCCAGGAAGCAGGCTTCGCACTTGGTCACGACGGCGTGCTGGCGCCGGTACTCCTGCTCCAGCCAATTCCAGAAACGAAGCTGCGTCTCCAACGCAACCTCGGCGCCGCCGATCTTCTTCGTCGCGTCATCCAGCGACGCACACTCCTCCGAAGGCGCCTGCCCCTTGTTGTACGCGATCTCCTGCAGTACCGCGGCCGTGCTGCCGCCCATATTGATGCTGGGCAGGTCGCCCCCCTGGTCCTGCGCCGCGCCGTCCGCGCTCAGCGCGATCACCGAGAACATCTTGTCCCGTGTCACCCGCTGACAGTCTTCCTTCAGCGCGCGGCAGTTCTCCGCCGTCAACAGCGTGGACGCGGCCGCGGCGAAGCAGATGCCCAGGGTACCCTGGTGCATCAGGGGCGGCATGTTGCGCACCTGGCACACTTCACCCTTGTCGATGGCATTGGCGGGCACGGTCTCGAATCCGTAGACGCCGGCATCGTCCCCGGGAGGGGCCACCGGCTCCGGCTTGCGCGTGGGCGCTGCCGGTTCGTCGGCCCCGGGTTCATCCTGGCGCAATCGCGCGGAGATCAGCGGCGCCGGCACGTCGATATTCATCGATGCCACCGTAATGGCCTGCACCGGCACGTTGGCGTACATGCCCACCGTCCTGGTCGGCGAGGACGCGACGCGGTCGACCACGTCCATGCCGTTCACCACGCGTCCGAAGACGGCGTAGCCATGGCCGTCGGGCTTGGGCGCGTCCAGGCTGGGGTTGTCCACCAGGTTGATGTAGAACTGCGAGGTGGCCGAATTCGGGTTGGCGGTGCGCGCGGCGGCCAGCGTGCCGCGCAGGTTGCGCAGGCCGCTGCCGGCCTCCAGCGGAATCGGCCCGCGCGTGCGCTTCTCGACCAGCGCGCCGTCATAGCCGCCGCCCTGGATCATGAATCCTGGAATGACGCGGTGGAAGACCGTGCCGTTATAAAACCCCGACTTAACGTACTGGAGAAAATTCTCGACTGTCCGCGGCGCCTTGTCTGGATACAGCTCGACCACGATATCGCCCTGGCTGGTGGCGATTTTCACCCTAGGCGGTGCCGGCGCGGTCTGTGCCTGGAGAGACGCCCCCAGCATCAAGCCCATTATCCATGCCGCCAGCAAAAGCACTTTTTTCATGATCCCCGGCCCCCGACTGCCGATCGCGGGAAGCGTTGCGGGAAACACTGCCCGTAGCGCCAGGTCCCTTCCCCGCCCGGCTCATGTATCAACAGGAGCCATAAAGTATCTGGATCATACAGTCGGAGTTGCGGTTCGTCACTTAGCCGTGCCTTCCAATAAAGGCTGGACATCCAGGTATGGGGCCGCCGTGACACCGGAGGGGGATGCTAGCCAGGGGATAGCGCCTAGCAGCGGCGCCCCGTAATGGCGGCTGAACCGCTCGCGCAGGGTGTCGACGTTTTCCGGAAGGAAGCGCATGGCGGGGTCCACCGTGTTGGCGATCCAGCCGGCCAGGCGCAGGCCGCCGCGCGCGATGGCCTCGGCGGTCAGCAGGGCATGGCTAAGGCAGCCCAGGCGCAAGCCCACCACCAGGATCACCGGCAGGCCCAGCGCCCGCGCGAGGTCGCCGGTGTCGCGTTCATCATCCAGGGGCACGCGAAAGCCCCCGACGCCCTCGACGATGGTGATGTCGGCGCGCTGGACGATATCGCGGTGACAGCGGACGATGCGGGCGATGTCCAGGGCCACGCCTGCCTGCCGCGCCACCAGGTGCGGCGCGGCGGGTTCGCGCAGCAGGAAAGGCGTGGACAGCACGGCCGGGACGGGCACCGTGGCGCAGTCCGCCAGCGCCTGCGCGTCCTCGTTGCGCCACACGCCATCCGCGCCCTGCTCCGCGCCGGCGGCGACGGGCTTCATGGCCGCCGTGGCGCGGCCGCGGGCAGCGCAGGCCCGCAGCAGGCCGCAACTGGCCAGCGTCTTGCCGATCTCGGTATCGGTGCCCGCGATGAAATAAGACAAGGGCGAGGACAGGGGCGATAGGGACGGACGGGATGCGGTCATGATGCGGACAAGACCTCGATGAAGCGTTCGATATCGGCCGGCTCATGCGCGGCGGACAGGGACAGGCGCAGCCGCGCGGTACCGGGCGGCACGGTGGGCGGGCGCACGGCGGGCGCCCAGAACCCCTGCGCCAGCAGCGTCTCGGCCAGGTCCAGCGCCGCCTGGTTCGCGCCGACCAGGACAGGCTGGATCGCGGTGGAGGACCGGGGCAGGCAGGCTGTCTCCGAACCTGCACAGGCCGCGCCGGCCCGAGGCAAGCCGCTGGCCTGGCCTGTGCCGGTCGTCCGGCGCGTGCCGATCGCCGCGCTCAGCATTTCGATATGGCCGGCCAGGCGCGCTCGCCGCGCCTGGCCGTCGCCGCCGCGCATGATGCCGATGCTGCTGATGGCCGCGTGCGCCAGCGCCGGCGCGGCCGCCGTGGTGTAGATATAGGTGCGGGCCCGTTGTATCAGCCACTCGATGACCGTCTCTTCCGCCACGATGAAGGCGCCCGCCACGCCTGCCGCCTTGCCCAGCGTGCCCATATAGACCAGCAAGGGCGAGCGCAAGCCCAGGGCCGCCACGCTACCCGCGCCATCGCTGCCCTGCACGCCGAAACCGTGGGCGTCGTCAACCGCCAGCCACGCCTGGTGCCTTTCCGCCAGCGCCAGCAGGTCCGCCAGCGGGGCGATGTCGCCGTCCATGCTGAACACGGCATCGGTCACGATGATCTTGACGCCGGCGTGCGCGTCCGCCGCCAGCATCTCGCCCAACGCGGCCGCGTCTCCATGCGGATAGATACGCACGTCCGCCCGCGCCAGGCGCGCGCCGTCGATCAGGGAGGCATGGTTCAGCGCGTCGGAATACAGCGTCGCGCCGGGCCCGGCGAGCGCGGCCAGCATCGCGATATTGGCCATGTAGCCGGTGGAGAACGTCAGCGCGCGCGGGTTGCGGGCGAAGCCGCCGCAGTACTCCGCCAAGGTGTCCTCCAGCAGCGCGTGGGCGCGGGAATGCCCTCCCAGCAGATGGGACCCGCCGCTACCCGCGCCATATTGCCGGGCGCCTTGCGACAGGGCCTCGATCAGCTCGGGGTGGTTCGCCAGGCCCAGGTAGTCGTTGCTGGCGAAGGCGACGACATCGCGCCCGTCGATGCGGATGCGCGGCGCGCAGGGTGTGTCGGAGATGCGGCGCCGTCGGTGCAGGCCACGGACCTGCAGGTCCGCCAGGCCGGCGCGCAGGACTTCAAGAGGATGGATGGCGGTCATGGACTATTCACTCAAGGTCTTTTCCAGGGCGGCTATCGTCGCCGAGGCCAATTGCACGATCTGCTCGTCATCGAGGATGTACGGCGGCATCAGGTAGACGGTGCGGCCGATGGGGCGCAGCAGCGCGCCGGCCGCCAACGCATGCCGTGCATACCGTTGCGCGAAGCCGCCCTGCCCCGGCCGGCCCCGCTCAGCGACGTCGAAGGCCAGGATGGCGCCGCGGCGGCGCAAATGCGCGACGTCCGGATGCGAGGCCAGGTTGCCCAGTGCCCGTTCAAGCGCATCGAACCGCACCCGGTTGCGGGCGATCGCGTCCGTGCGCACGAACAGGTCCAGGGTGGCCAGGGCAGCCCGGCAGGCCAGCGGATTGCCCGTGTAGGAGTGCGAATGCAGGAAGCCGCGCGCGATCTCGTCGGCATAGAACGCATCGTGGATGGCATCGGTCGACAGCACCACGGACAAAGGCAGGTAGCCACCGCTGATGCCCTTGGACAGGCACAGGAAGTCGGGCCGGATGCCGGCCTGCTCGTGCGCGAAGAAAGTGCCCGTACGGCCGAAACCCACCGCGATCTCGTCGGCGACCAGGTGCACGCCATGCCGGTCGCAGAGTTCGCGCAGGCCGCGCAGGTACGAAGGATCGTGCATGGCCATGCCGCCGGCGCATTGCACGAGGGGTTCCACGATGATGGCGGCGATATGGGTGGCGCGCGCCTCGAACAGCCGGGCCACCTCGGCCAGGGCGCGCGCGGCGACGTCGGCCGCCGATTCGCCCGGCGCCGCCAGCCGCGCGTCCGGCGACGGCACCCGGTGCGCATGGCGCAGCAAGGGGCCGTATGCGTCGCGGAACAGCGCCACGTCAGTGACGGCCAGGGCGCCCAGCGTCTCGCCGTGGTAGCCGTTGTCGATGCA
This sequence comes from Achromobacter aloeverae, assembly GCF_004121055.1. Classification (GTDB taxonomy): domain Bacteria; phylum Pseudomonadota; class Gammaproteobacteria; order Burkholderiales; family Burkholderiaceae_B; genus Bordetella_C; species Bordetella_C aloeverae. The sequence continues at coordinate 157,969 of NZ_PYAL01000009.1, read as the reverse complement.
GACGAAGTCCCGCTTCGCGGCATGGCCGTGGTTGCGCCAGAAGTGGAAGCTCATCTTCAACGCGATCTCGACCGCCGAAGCGCCGTCCGAGGCGAAGAACGCATGGCCCAGCGTTCCCCCCGTCAATGCGGACAGGCGCTCCGCCAGCATGACAGCGGGTTCATGCGTACACCCCGCTAGCATGACGTGCGCCAGCGTGCCGAGTTGGTCCGCCACGGCGGCATTGATGTCGGGATGGGCGTGGCCGAACAGGTTGACCCACCACGAGCTGATCCCGTCCAGGTAGCGCCGCCCTGCCGCGTCGTACAGGTAGGCGCCGCGGGCGCGCGCGATCGGCAACAGCGGAATGCGCTCGTGGTGCTTCATCTGCGTGCACGGATGCCACACGGCGCTCAGGCTGCGCGTCACCAGGTCGGGACTCGGGGCTTGCATACGAACGTCTCCAGCGGAATGACGGCGGCGATCGTAGGGAGGCGGCAAGAACGGCGCAAACCAGCCTTTCGGAGGTTTTTAGCGGCAGGTTGTCATCAACTCCACGGAATTGCCGGAGATAGCCGACGCCGCGTCCCTATCATGCCGCCATATCAAGACCAGGAAAGCGGCACCCAACTTGTATCAAAATGCGTCGCCCCCACCGCGAACGGCCCGCGGCGTGGCAGATTACGCTCGGTGTCCGTCCCTATGCTCGATGTTTCGCCACGGAATTGATCTCTTCGTTTTCCCGCCCCGGTTTTTCCACCCCGGTAAGTAGAGAGAGAAATCATGCGCTTGAGCCGTCGAAGTTTCCTGTCCCTGATCGCCGCAGTCGCCCCACTTCCGTCCGCCTCCTGGGCAACAGCGACATCCATTCCTCCCAACAGCACGGACATGGAGCAAGCCTATCTCTACCTGCTCGGTCGCGCCCTGGTGCTACGGCAGGAGCATAGCGATCGCAACACCGAAGGCTTCGCCTATAACCAGATCAAGTACAACCCCCTGGGCTCGGCGGACTTCGTCAATCCCAACTTCGATGTCGCCTACCTCGAAGCCTGGTTCGCGGTTGACGACCGCAGCCCGGTGTTGTTGACGGTGCCCGAAATCAAGGGGCGCTACTACACCGCCCAGATACTCGACGAATGGGGCGAGGTCATCGCCAACATCAACGAACGCACGTTTCCCTCGCAGCCTTTCGGCCGGTACGCCCTCGTCGCGCCGGGCTGGCGCGGCGATGTGCCCGCGGGCGCGGCCCGCATCGAGCTGCACTCGCGCAAGGCCAAGCTGCTGGGCCGGGTCGAACTGAAGGGCGATCCGGAAGGCGCGATAACGTTGCAGAAGGCGTTCCAGGTCACGGCACTGGGCAATCCGGTGATCGTGCCGCCGCCATTCGTGCCCGCATTCGGCAACAAGGACCTGATCGGCGTCGAAATCTTCGACGACATCGACGCGCGAATAAACAGTGCTTTCGATGTCTGCCCCATGGCCGCCCAGCTGCAGCAGCAGGCGCGCGCCGTCGCGGCCCACGCCGCGTCTTCGCCGCAGTCGCGGGCCGCCATGGACAAACTGCTGCGCGAGCACGTGATACCGCGATTCATCGAATATGCCTTCACGAAGAGCGCGCCGTATCGCAACCACTGGGTAGGCGGGGGCAAGACAGGCAACTACGGCGACGACTATCTGCTAAGGACCGTCGTCAATTACGCGGGCATTTGGGCGAACACCGATGACGAGGTCATCTACTTCGTGGCAACTCGCGATGCCGACGAAAATCCCTTGAACGGCGCCAACAATTATGTGATCCATTTCCCCGCCGACAAGCTGCCACAGTCGGTGGTCGATGCTTATTGGTCAGTCATATTGGTAGGCGTGCCGGATTACCGCGTCGTGCCGAACGACCTGAAGCGCTACAACTTCAACAGCTATTCCGACCTGAAGAAGGAGGCCGACGGTTCCCTGAAAATCGCCATAGGCCCCGCGCCGGTCGCCGGCGTTGCGCAGTCCAACTGGCTACCCGCGCCCAAGGACAAACCGTTCTCCCTCACCTTCCGGACCTACGTCCCGAAGGAAGAGGTCAAGACAGGCGGGTGGGCGCCGCCGCCGGTCACCAAGCTCTGATCCGTTCGCAACGAATTCACCCGGAAGGAATGATGATGATGCATATAGGCCGTCGCTGGAGTCGTTATGCCGTCCGCCTTGCCATCGGTGCGGGAATCGGGCTTTGCACAGCCAGCGTCCATGCGCAACCCGTGCCGCTGTCACCCGGTTTCGCGTCGGCCATGCCTGCCGGCCCGGTCAAGGGCACGAAGCTTACCGAGGCCTATGCTCGCCTCGTCGCGCGGGATGCCTATTTCTGGGCGTGGCCGCTGGTGAACATGGCCGCCCGGCGGGCCGCTTATACCAAGGTCCCAGAAATGATGTACATGGGCGCCGCGCCCATGTCGCCGTTGAACCACTTGACCATGTTGACGGACTACTTCCCTCCCGACGTGCGCCTGGTGGCCTGCCCCAACCAGGACGTGGTGTACGGCGGGGGACTGGTCGCGCTCGACCAGTCCCCGGTGGTGGTGCAGGTTCCTGATTTTGGCGATCGCTTCTGGGTTTACCAGGTGGTCGACTCCCGGACCGACGGGTTTGCGCAGCTCGGAAAGATGTACGGCACCAAACCGGGGTTCTATCTGTTGGTGGGTCCCAACTGGCATGGCGACGTCCCGCAAGGCATTACGCGGGTGTTCAGGTCGTCCACCAATACGGGCAACGTCATCCCGCGGGTATTCATGGATGACGACGCGGCCGACAGGGCAGCGGTCCAGGATGTCTTGAAAAACATCGCGATATATCCGCTCGCCCAATACGACGGCACGATGAAGACAATCGACTGGAAGGGGCTGAAGCACATTCCCGCAGCCGCAGGCGGCGACACTGAAACAGCATGGGTGACGCCCGGGACGTTCTTCGACCTGCTGCCCGCCGCGCTGGCCGATGCGCCGCCATTGCCGGGCGAGGAAACCCGGTATGCGCAGGCGCTGGCGCTGCTGGATACCATCAAGTCCGACCCGGCATTGCGCAAGGCCGTCATCGACGAGGCGGGGAAAGCCGATGCTGAGCTCATAGAACCCCTGTTCCAGTTCCGCAACTATGGCCTGCAGCTCCCTTATCACTGGAGCACCACGTCCAATACGGCGGCATTCGGCAGCGATTACTTCACCCGGACGGCGGTGGCGAAGTCCAACATTTTCGTCAATGCGCCTACCGAGACGAAATACTTCTACCAGGACCTGGACCAGGATGGCGGCCGCTTGAATGGCGCCCATCGGTATACGCTGACCTTCGCGCCGGGGCAGACGCCGCCGGTCTACGGTTTTTGGTCGCTCACCCTTTATAACGACAAGCATTTCTTCGTCCCGAACCCCATCAAGCGCTATTCAGTGGGTACGAAGAACAAGGACTTGAAGCTCAACAAGGACGGGTCGATGACGATCTACGTCCAGAGCGACGCCCCGACCGATCCGGACCAGCGCGCCAATTGGCTGCCCGCCCCGAAGGACGGCGATTTCTCCCTCTATGTCCGCGCCTACTGGCCCAAGGCCGCAACCACCGACGGCGCCTGGTCGCCGCCAGCGGTGCAACGCGCAAAATGAGGGTTCGGATAGCTCCTTGCTGCGCGGGATAAACGGCGTTCTCAATTTGGCAACGCGGGACCGGCGCAACCTGATTACGATTTGCTCCTTCACGGTTCGAGACGCCACGCCGCTTCGGTCGCGTGGCGTTTTGCGCTGTATAGGGTCCGACATGGGCTCGCGATGCAGGGCCCGGCATGGGCTCGAAAATTAGAACGTTTGGAGATATGCATGAAGAAGTTTTCCCTGGGCCTCAAGGCCCTCGGCGTCGCCATGGCGCTGTCTTTCTGTTCGGCGTCCGCCCTGGCCGCGGACTATCCCGACAAACCTCTCCGTGTCATCGTCCCTTATGTTCCCGGCGGCAACCTGGACATCACGACCCGGGCCATCACCACGGCGATGGCGCGCATCATGAAGGCCACCCTGGTCGTCGAGAACATGGGCGGCGCAGGCGGGTCCATCGGCGCCAGTTATGCCGCGCGCTCGAATCCCGATGGCTATACCGTGCTGTCCACCACCATCGTCCCGCTGGTGGTGAACCCCGTCATGGTGCCGGCCACCAAGGTCAGGCTGGGCGACTTCGAACCGGTCGGCATGCTGGCCGTCGCGCCTTCCGTGCTGGAAGTCAATGCCAGGAACAAGAAAGGCATCAAGGACTTCAACAGCTTCCTCGCCTACGCGAAAGCGCACCCCAACGATATCTCCGTCAGCCATGCCGGCAACGGCACCACTAACCACATCGCGGCCTTGATGATGGAACGCGATTTCGGCATCACGCTGAACCTGATCCCGTACAAGGGCTCGGCGCCCGCCCTCAGCGACCTGGTGGGCGGCCAGGTCGACGCGATGGTCGACCAGCTGACCAGCTCGCAGCCGCAGATCGACGCCCATACCGTGCTGCCGCTGGCGGTCACCTCCATCAAGCGGGCGCCGGGCATACCCGATACGCCTACCGTCGCGGAACTGACCAAGACCCAATTCGAAATGGTCACCTACTCCGCGCTGATGGTCCCCAAGGGTACGCCGCTGGCCATCCGCCAGGCCTTGAACGACGCGCTGTCCAAGGCGGTAGCCGACCCGGACGTCAAGCGGGCGCTGGCGACCGTGGGTTCGGAAGTGGTGCCCTCCACGCTGGAGCAGGCCTCGAAGATCGTGGCGGCGGAGGAAGCCAAGCTGCAACCGCTGATCTCCTCGGGCATGTTGAAGCCGGAGTAACAGGACCCGCCGCGGCCGAAAAAAGCCCGGACCCCCAGCCCGGCCCCAAGCCCGCGCCGCTCCCCATCCAGGCCTTCTTCGTCAGTCTTCCTGCAAGGCCTGGAACTGCTGGACCAGGTGGTCCAGCAGCGCGCGCACGGCGGGCAATTGCCCGCGGCGCGACGCATAGACGGCGTGGATGATCTCGCGCCGTGGCTCCCACCCCGGCAGTACCTGCACCAACGTCCCGGCGCGCATTTCCTCGCGCACCATCATATTGGGCAGCTGCACCACACCGGCCCCCATCACGGCCGCGACACGCAGCGCCAGCATGGACTGCGTGACCATGCGCGGCTGATGCCGCACCTCGGCGCGTACGGCATCCGGCCCGTACAGCACCCAGCGATGCACCTCTTGCGCGCTGCCCATGTCCAGGCTGGGCCAGCCGGACAGGTCCGTGGGCCCGGCAGGCGTCCCCATGCGGGCCAGCAAGTCGGGGCTGGCCACCAGGCATTGCCGGCGCTCCGCCAGCGTGCGCAACACCAGGTCGCTGTCCTGCAAGGGCGGCGGACGCACGCGCAAGGCCAAGTCCAGTCCTTCGCCCACCACGTCCACACGCCGGTTGGTCTCCTCCACTTGCAGCGCCACGCGCGGATATTGCTGCATGAAACCGGCCAACATATGGCCCACACGGGTCGCCAGCAGGACCACGGGACAGCTCATGCGCACGACGCCGCAAGGCTCGGAATGCGCCAGCGCCACCGATTCCTCCGCGGCCTCGGCTTCGGTCAGCATGGCGCGGCAGTGCTGGTAGTAGCGCTTGCCTATGTCCGTCACGGCGAAGCTGCGCGTCGAACGCAGCAGCAGGCGCGCGCCCAGGCGCTCCTCCAGCAGGGTCACGCGGCGGCTGAGCTTGGATTTCGGTATGCCCAGGGCCCGGCCCGCCGGCGCGAAGCCGCCATGCTCCACCACCTGGGCGAAGAAATAGAGCTCGTTGAGGTCCGGCAGTTTCATCGTCTATCCCCCTCGTGGGCAGGCGTCGGCCAAGACCAACGCGATGGCGGTCCATGAAGGCCGGATCAGCATCAAGGACGGCGGACCGGCGTCTTGTGGACGCGGCTGACCAACCCGGTACGAAGCAAGCGGCTTCATTGTTTCATAAATAGAACGCTGAGGCCAAATATTGAGGACTATTCAATATATCGTTCCAAAATCATAATCCCCCCATGTCCAACGCCCGCCGCCGTTCCGGCTCGCGCGAGCGCAGCAAAGGAGAAACATCATGCTCAAGAGAATCCTGGGTATCTATGACGCCCCTCGCCCCCACTGGGTGGGTGACGGTTTCCCCGTCCGCTCCCTGTTCAGCTACGGCGACCATGGCAAGGCCCTGAGCCCGTTCCTGCTGCTGGACCATGCCGGTCCCCAGACCTTCGCGCCCACCACGGCGCGCCGGGGCGTGGGCACGCACCCCCATCGCGGCTTCGAGACCGTGACCATCGTTTATGAAGGCGAGGTCGCGCACCGAGATTCCACGGGCGCGGGCGGCACCATCGGCCCCGGCGATGTGCAGTGGATGACGGCGGCCTCGGGCATCCTGCACGAGGAATACCATTCCGACGACTTTGCCCGCAGCGGCGGTCCGCTGGAGATGATGCAACTCTGGGTCAACCTGCCGGCGCGGGACAAGATGTCGGCGCCCGGGTACCAGACCCTGCTGAACGCCGACATTCCGCAAGTGGCGCTGCCCGCAGACGCGGGGTTCGTCCGTGTCATCGCTGGCGACCATGGCGGCAGCCACGGCCCGGCCAGGACCTTCACGCCCATCGATGTCTGGGACGTGCGGCTCAAGACCGGCGCCACGGCGGCGTTCAAGGCCCAGCCCGGCCATACCCTGGCGCTGGTGGTGATGCATGGCACCGTCCTGGTCAACGGGGAAATCGCCCGCGCCGGCCAGCTGGTGCACATGGATCGCGAGGCCGACGAGGTGCACCTGGAAGCCAACAACGACGTCACCTTGCTGTGGCTGTCGGGTGAGCCCATCGACGAGCCGGTGGTCGGCTACGGACCCTTCGTCATGAACAGCCACGAGGAAATCCAGCAGGCGATGGAGGACTTCCGCAGCGGCCAGTTCGGTCGCATCCCCGCCGCCGGCGGCGCGGCGTCCGCGGCGACGCTGGATCACTGAGCGGTTCGCACCGCCGTGGCGGGTCCGGTGACCTCGCCGCGCCCATCCAGCCCAGCCCGCGAGCACCATCGCTCGCGGGCTTGTTTTTTTGGGTCGTCCTGGCCTGGCGGCGTGCGCGCGTTGCGCCTCCGCCCCACATGGAGATGCAACAAAATCTGAAAAATATTTCGGACCGACGGTTTACTCAGTTAGCATCCGGCGAGAAAAATCAAAAATAACGGGAACAGGGATCTGGCATGACGCATCTGATTCTTTTGCTTCTTGGCGGCGAGTTCCTGCGCCGGCGCGGCAGGATGCTGGTCATCATCGGTTGGCTGCTGCTGCTGGCCGGCATAGGCGTCTTCATCGACGCGCTGGATGGCGCGCTGTATTTCCCGCTGGCCCTGTTCGCGATCATCTTCATCCTCGAAGGATCGGCGACCTTGCTCATCGCGAAATCGGGCGTGGGCGGACAGCGCGTGCTGCGCTTCGCCAAAGGCCTGTTCGCCGTGACCATAGGCGTCCTGATCCTGGCCGGCCAGCACCATGGGCATTTTGTCCTGTCGATGATCTTCGGGCTGCTGTTCCTGGCCGACGGCGTGATGCAATGCACGGCGGCCTATGTGGTTCGCTATGAGCGCTGGAAATACGTCCTCGCGTCCGGCATCGCCGAGATCGCGCTGGCGATCTTCTTCTTCCAGCCTTATCCCACCCATTACGTCGGCACGCTGCCCTATTTCCTGGGACTCTTTCTCGCGTTCTCGGGCCTGAAGCTGCTTGCGCTGGCCGGACGCGTGAAGCGCCTGGGCGCCGATTCGACCCTGCACGACCATCGACAGGCGAACTTCATGCCGACGGAAGACCTGGCAGGCCACTTCCAGGACGTCACGTTCGATGGTCCTCCCCAGCAGACCGAAAGAGCCTTGACCGTCCATATCTGGACGCCGACAGGGTCGGCGAAGGCGGAAACGCGCAACTATCCGCTGGTGGATCGCTACATCGCGGCCGTGGACGTCAACGGCGTCATTTCCACGGGCCATGCGGCGCTGGAAACGCCCGACGGGATATACATCAGCCTGTACCCGGCGCAGGAAATCGATCGATCGCCCGATCAATTCGCCCAGCTGCTGCGCGCCACCGCCGACAACGATGTGCCCGGCGTGTTCCAGCCCGATTACGCCACCGAATCGCGGGCCTGGTGCCCGTCTTCCGTCCAGGTCAGGATCCGCAACTACGATGCGCGGCGGCTGGCGGCCTTCTGGGAGGCGTATCGCCAGGAGGCCACGTACAACCTCACCCACCGGAATTGCTCCAGTTCGGTCTCCAACGCGCTCGATGCGGCGCTGGAGGGCGCCGTCGGCCGCCTGCACGGATCGAAAGCGGGATGGCGCGTGCTGCTGCGCCTGCTCCTAACCCCTGAATTGTGGGTCGCGGCCCAGATACGCAAGCGCGCGCTGACGATGGCATGGACGCCCGGGCTGACGCTGGACTATGCGCGCGCCATGAGCATGCTCGCCGACCCGCGACCGTTCGGCTGGTGGCAAATGTCGCAAGCGGCGCTACGACGGATAGCGGACATGCGCGCCGCCTGGCGCCGGCAGGATCAGGAGGCGACCGCCCGGGGTTCGCGGCAATCCTAGCGGCAATCCTGGCGGCGGACCGACGGCGAACCGACGGCGCACCAGCGGCGAACCTCAGCGCTCCTGCAAGGACTCGCCCAGCGTCTTCGTGATGGGCTTGGTCAGGTATTCCCACACCGTGTGCTTGCCGGTCTTGATCTCGACAGTGGCCGTCATCCCGGGCTGGGTCTGTATGGGCTGGCCGTCGCGGCTGGTGAGCTCGCGGCTCCTGGTCTTGACCTGCACGCGGTAGTAGGGTTGCTGCGTGCCGTCCTTCGCCTCGTCGTTCAGGGTGTCGGCGCTGATGTAGCTGACCGTCCCCTGCAAGGATCCGTAGATCGAGTAATCGTAGGCGTCGAGCTTGATACTGGACGGCAGCTGGGCCTTGATGAACGCGATGTCGCGCGGCTTGACCTTGGCCTCGATGACCAGGTCCTCGTCGATCGGCACGATCTGCAGGATCTCGTCCCCCGCGCGCGCCACCCCGCCCAGGGCGGTGGTCAGGCGCACGTTGCGCACCACGCCGTCCATGGGGGCGTAGATCTGCGTGTGTTCGAGCTGTTCCCGCCGCTGGGCCAGCACCTGGGTGGCGCCTTCGAGGTCTTCTTGCGCCTTGGCGAGGTCGGCCTGGGCATCCTGGTAGTACTTGTTGCGCTTGTTGGTGATCTGGCCGGACAGGTCGACCACCTGCCGTTGCAGCTTCAGCACCTCGGCGCGACTGACGTCGCCGCGCGACACCAGCGGCAGGTTCATGCTCAGTTCCGCCTGCGCCAGCTTGCGGGCCTGCTCCAGCGCGCCGATTTCCTCCTTCAAGGCGGCTTGCCGCCGCCGCAGCAAGGCTATCTGGTTGTCGCGCAGTTCGGGATAGGCGCCGGCGTCGGCATCGAAACGCAAGGGCGTGTCGAACACTTCGGCCTGCAAGCGCGCCACCGCCACCTTCAGGCCCGCGACCTTGGCCACGCTTTCCTGCACGGCCGCGCGCGCGCGGGTCTGTTCGAAACGGAACAACTGCTGGCCGCGCCTGACCGTGTCGCCTTCGCGCACCAGCATCTCCTCCAGCACGCCGCCGTCCGGCGCCTGGATCACCTGATTGCGCGAACTGACGATCACCTGCCCGTTGGCGCGCGTGATCTTGTCCAGCTCGGCCCAGTGGGCCCACAGCACGAAGCCCGCCACCGCCACCACGATGGCCCACAACAGCGCGCGGCTGCCCTTGCCCACGCCGCCGTCATCCGCCAGGCGGACGTCGAAATCCATATGGGTGTTCATGACTGGGGCGCCTCCACCGGCATCCGTGCGGCGTTCAATTGCGCGATGACCTCGTCGCGCGGACCGTCCAGCACGACCCGGCCGCCCTGCATCACGATCAGGCGCGTAAACAGCGGCAGCAAGGCGGTCTTGTGCGTGGCGATCAAAGCCGTGCGCGCGCCTTGCAGTTCTTCCCGCAACAGGCGCACCACCAGCGCCTCGTTGTCGGCGTCCATCGCGCCGGTTGGTTCGTCCAGCAGCCACATGGCCGGGCGCGCCAGCAGCAGGCGCGTCAAGGCCAACTGCTGCCTCTGACCGCCCGACACGCCGCGGCCGCCTTCGGCGATGGGCAGGGCCAGGCCCTTGGACTGGCCGGTGATCAAGCGCGCCAGCCCAGTGCGCCTGGCGGCCGCCAGCAAGGCCGCGTCGCCGGGGTCGGGCAAGCCCAGCAGCAGGTTGTCGCGCAAGGTGCCGCTGAACAGCCGCGGGTCCTGCGGCAGATAGCCCACCGCCGCGCGAGCCACGTCCGGGGCTATCTGCGCGGCGTCCAGGTCCGAGAGGAAGACCCGGCCCTCGTGGGGCCGATACAGCGTGCTGGCCAGCTTGAGCAAGGTGCTCTTGCCCGAGCCCACCGGGCCCAGCAGGCCGACGCGCTCGCCTTGTCGAATCCGCAAGCGCTCCAGGTCCAACGCGGGCTGGGCTTCGCGGACATAGGCAAAACGCACGCGCTCGAAACGCAAGGAGGGTTCCAGCACGCCGGGCTTGAGCGCCTGCTCGCGCTCGTCTTCCTCGCTGGGCAGGGCCAGCAGGCGGTCCAGCGCATCCAGCGCCACCCGCGCATGGGCCCATTGCATCATCACGCCGGGCAGCTGGATCAGCGGCGACAGCGCGCGGTTGCAGAGGATGGAACAGGCCAGCAAGCCACCCATCGTGATCCGGTTCTCGGAAACCAGCCACGCGCCGAACGCGATGACGGCCACGTAGCCCAACTGCTGCAGGCTGGTCGCCAGCTGCTGCGCGAGGCCACCGTGATCGCGCGACTGGCGCTCCGCCAGGGCGGCCTGGTCCACCAATGCGCTCCAGCGCGCCTGCAAGGCCTGTTCACCGCCATTGGCCTTCACCGACTCGGCGCCATCGACGGCCTCGACCAGCAAGCCGGCCTTCTGGTTCGCCGCCGCCTGCTGCGCGCGCGCATGCCGCCGCACCAGCGCCTGCAGGGCCAGGCCCGTCAGCACGCTCACCGGCGCCACCACCAGCGGCACCAGCGCGACCCAGCTGCCCACCAACGCGATCACGCCGATGTACAGCAGCGCGAACGGCATGTCGGCCAGCACCAGCAAGGACGTCGCGGTCATCACGCCCCGCACCAGTTCGAAGCCCTTGATCTGCGAAGCCAGCGTGCCCACCGTCGGCGGCCGGGCCTCCATCCGCACGCGCATCATGCGTTCGAAGAAACGCCGCGACAACGTCCGGTCGACCGAGCTGGCGATACGTTCCTGCATGCGGCCGCGCAGCAGGCGAAGCAGGAACTCCAGCACCACCGCCAGGCTCACGCCCACCGTCAGCACCCAAAGGGTCTGGTGACCTTCGCTGGGAATCACCCGGTCATACACCTGCATGGAGAACATCGAGGTGCCCAGGGCCAGCAGGTTGGCCACGGTGGTCGCCACCAGGGTCTCCACGAAAGGCCCCTTGCGCAGCCACAGCGCGGCCATCACCCAGCGCAGCGCCTTGGGCCGCGCGGGCGCGACCGACCCGCCTCCCCCGCTTTCCAGAAAATGCTTCATTGCAGGCTCCCCGATTCCAGGCGCAGGCGCAGGGCCGCGGCCTGGGCCTCGTAGCGCACGTCCACGCTCGCCAGTTCGGCCTGCTCCACTTCACGCACGGAATTCATCATGTCCAACCAGCTTTTGCGTCCCGCCACGTATTGGCGTGAATAGGAATCCGCCACCTCGGCCGCCGTGCCCTGTATGCGCCTGGCCACATCCAGGCGCAGCCTGGCGTCCTGCCATTGCGCCCAGTCCGATTCGAACTGCTGGGTCACCTCGCGCACGGCCGCCTCGCGCGCCTGGCGCGTGGCCTCCTGCTGCGCCCGCGCCTCGCTGACCGCCGACAAGGCCGACAGCCCCGCGCCGGTCTGCCACTGCAACACGACCAGCGCGCGGTTGGTCGATCCCACGCCGGTGCCGACCAGCGCCGTCCCCTGGAGGTTTTCCAGGCGCAGCAGCACCGCCGGGCTCAAGACCGCGCGGCGCACGCGCACCGTGGCCTCGGCCTGACGTTCCTCGTAGCGCAGGCGTTTCAGGCGCGGCGAGACGTCCAGCGTGCGCGCGAGCAGGCCGGGCTTGTCGTCGGCCAGGCCTGCCTCGTCGCCTGGGCTCTCGACCACGCGGCCCACCGGCTCGCCGACCAGCTGCTCCAGCTGCACCAGCGCCGTGCGCAAGGCCTGCTTGCCGGCGTTGACGTCGTTGACGCTGGCCAGCAGGCGCGACTGCGCCAGGTTGAGGTCGGCGGAGGCGCTGACTTCCTGGGCCACACGACGCCGTATCATGCCCTGCAGCTTGTCCAGCTGGGCCACATGGCCTTGCGCGACGCGCACGCGCTCCTGCTGGCGCATGGCCTCGCTGGCGGCGTTGGCGACCTTCATGCGCAGGTCGAGTTGCACCTCGGTGATCGCCGCGTCCGATGCCTGCAAGCGCTGGTCGGCCGCATCGATGCCGGCATCGATGCGGCCACCGGTCCACAGGGGCTGGTCCAGCCGGATCGCGCGCGTCGAGCCGTTGAGCGTATCCGTGCCGGTGCCGCCCAAGGAACGCGAGCCCAGCTCCACGCTGGGCGTGGGGAAGCGCTGCCAACCGGCGGCATCGCGGTTGGCTTGGGCCGCCGCGTGGTCGGCGCGCCGGCCGGCCACCGACGGGTGGGTGGTTTCCGCCCGTTGCAGCAAGGCGGGGATCGTCCAGTCCCCCGCCGCCATTGACGTGGCCGGCGCCAGCATCGAGACTGCCAGCGCCAGCACCGTCGGCGCCGCAACCAGGGCGATCCGCCGCGGCATGCGGGCGGCAGGCCCGCGGCAGGATTCCATCGACAACCACTTCCTGTTGCTACGGCTCATGCGTGCGTGATGGTCCCATTGTTGAACTGCAACTGGTCCAGCGTCACGTTGCTCAGCAGGATGGCGGTCGTGCTCACATTGCTGCTGCTATCGCCGTCGTAGAGCACCAGGGTGCTGCCGCCCGCCGCATTCACGGTGAACGTGCCGCCGGCGTAGGTTCCTTGCACGGCGTGGTACGACTGGTCGGCCAGCACCCCATCGGCGGCCTGGCTGGCGTCGGCGAGGTGGGCCAGGCCGACGTCGGGACCCAGCAGGATCTGGTCACTGGCGGAGAAGTCCGTAATGACATCCAGTCCGTTGGCGAACGACAAGGTGCTGCCGTCGCCGTCCACCGTCGCGCCCGCCAGCTGGATGCTGGTCGCCAGGGGCGTATCGCCCTGGAAGAACGCGAAGGTGTCCGCGCCGCCGTTGCCGGTCAGCGTATCGGCCCCCTTGCCGCCGATCAGGACGTCGTCGCCGGCGCCGCCGATCAGCGTGTCGTTCCCCTGCATGCCGCCGAAGGCGCCCGTAGTCACGCCGGAGCCGTCCTCGCCATGCACGAACAGGTGTTCATTCGCCGTCAACGCCGAGCCGTCGATGGTGACGCCCATCGTGGTCGGATTGTTGTTGACGTCGTATCCGGTGACGCCGATGTCGCCATACGCGCCGTCGCCGTTGTAGTCGGCCGATGCCGCCATGTTGGCGGTCAGCACCACCGTCATGTGGCCCTGGGAGCCGGACGTATCCGACATCACGTCGACCCGGTCGATATAGCTGACGCTGTGCGCGTCATGGAAATCGTAGGTGATGTCCGTCGATGCCGCGCCGAGCTGGATGCGATCCCGGGTGGCGGGATCGCCGCCGTCGGCCAGGGTGCCCGGGTCGCCATCCCACACCGTGCTGGTTCCCGTAATGGTATCGCCGTGCAGTTCGAGCGGATCGCCGCTCATGTACTGGATGCGGTCCGCGCCGTCGCCGCCGTAGATGGTATCGGCGCCCAGGCCGCCCGTGATGCGGTCGTCGCCAGCGCCAGCATAAATGATGTCATCGCCCAGGCCCGTGTTGATGCGATCCGGGCCGGCGCCGCCGTAGATGATGTCGTTGCCGTTCATGCCGCCGAAGGGCTGGTTGGGGGCGCCCACCGGGCCGTTGGAACCCGAGCCGGGCTGGCCATCCACTTCGATCCACTGGCCGGCCCCAAGCGCGCGGGCATCCACCGTGATGCTGGTCATGGTAGGCAGGTTGGCGCCGTTGGCATCCGTGGCATTGTCGTATCCCGTGATGCGGATGTCGCCATGGACGCCGTCGCCGTTGAAGTCCGCCGACGCCACCATGTCGGCGGAGAGGACGATCGTCACGCTGCCGGGCGTCGCCCCGCCCATGGTGGCGGCGTAACTGGGCAAGGGACTGGGACCCGAGCCGGTTCCCGACTGCACGTCGACACGGTCGATGTAGCTGACGTTGGCGGTGCTGAAATCGTAGGTCCCGTTGCCGAAAAGCTGGATACGATCCTGGGTAGTGGGATCGCCGCCGTCGGCGACGGGCGACACATGGTCCCAAATGGTATCGGTGCCGGTAATGACGTCGCCGGCCAGGTGGCCGGGGCTGGTGTACTGGAAACGGTCCGCGCCATCGCCGCCATGGAGGGTATCGGCGCCGCCATTGCCCCGGATACGATCGTCGCCGGCGCCACCGTAGATGGTGTCGTTGCCGGGTCCGCCGCGCAAGACGTCGTCGCCATCGCCGCCCATGATGAACACGGGCGCCGTCACCCCCGACTCGTCCAGGGTAACCCCGCCGTCTTGCCCGATGAACAGCGCCAAGGCGGACGTAAGGCCGGGATTGCCGGCCTGGTCGGTGATCGACGCGCCCAGGGTCGCGGAGCCCGAGTCGGGCGTGTTGGACAGGGCGACATCCACATAGCCGTTCGCGAGATCGGCCGCCGTCACCTGCTGGGAGCCGGCGGGATTCGTCGCGTCGATGGTGGTAATCGTCACGGTGACAAGGTCCCCCTCCGCAATGCGGTGCCCATCCGTCGAGGAAACGTCGAGCCACACACGCAGCGTGCCGCCCGTTTCCGTCGGAATGACGGTCAAGCGAGTGGGCGCGGCTGCCGGCGTGGTATCGAGCGTGAAGTCCAGCTCGGCATTCGAGCCGAGATTGCCGGCGGCGTCGCGCTGGCGCACCAGCACGGTCTTGTCGCCATCGGGCGTGCCGTTCAGGTTGATGATGCCGCTGCTACCGGCCGTCCAGTGCGCGCCATTGTCGAGGCTGTACTCCCACGTGGCGCCGGACTCCAGGCCCGACACCGTGACGACGCCATTGCCGGTCACGGCGGCGCCATGGCTGGTATCGTTGCCCAGCGCCAGCGTGGGCGCGGAAGGCACGATCGTGTCCACGACCACGGCGACACCCGCGGTGGCGGTGCTCTCGTTGCCGGCCTTGTCGGTGACCGTGGCCGTCAGCGTATTGCTGCCCTCGACCAGGCCGGACACGGTCACGGTGGCGGCGCCCGCCGCGATGTCGGCGGCGGTCAGCACGTACGTGCCGACCACGGTGTTGCCGGCGTAAACATTGACGGTATCGCCGGCCATCGCGGCCGTGCCGTCGGTGGCGCTCGCATCGAACGAGACGTGTACCGTCGCCGTGGTGAGATTGGTCAGCGCCGCGTCGGCCGTCAGCCCGGTAGCGTGCGGCGCGATCCTGTCCAGCGCGGCGGACTGCACATCGGAGATCGATGCGATGTCGCCGGCGTTGGCGATGGCGGTCGCCGCGGCATCGGCGAGGTTCTCGGCGCTTGCCGCCGCGGCCGCCGCGGCGTTGCCCGCGATGGTGGCGTCGACGCCGGCATGCGTCAGGGCATCGGCCACCGCCGAGGTCACGGCGAGGTTCACCGTGGGCCCTACCGTCGCGGCAAGGTCAACCGCGCCGCTGGCGCCGGTGATCGAATCGGCCAACGCGGCCAGCACGCTATTGCTGGCGGTCGCCGCCGCGCCGGAGGCGTCCGCGCCCGTGGTGCCGGACGTGGCGTCATAGGCCGCCGCGGCAGCCTGGGCCATGGCCGTCGCAATGGTGGCGGCGGCTTTCTGGGCGGCCAGGTCGTTCTGGTTGATGGGGTCGTAGTGCAACAGGTCGACCGTGCCCAGGCCCAGCGCCGCCTGGACCTGCGCGGCCGCCTGCGCCGCCGTCTGCCCGGTGGCCTGCACCACCGCCGCCACCAGCGTGGTCAGCGGATTGATGACGGTGGAGCCGCTCGGCGCCTTGAGTTCGACCGTATTCGCCACGCCGGTGTCGATGTTCACGCCGCCCTTGGCGACGACGGTGCCCGACGGGACGCTGGCGGGCAGGAAGAAGCTGCCATTGGCATCGGTCTTGATGCCCGTATCGTAGTCGGCCGTACCGTCGCCGTTGGTGTCGATCCAGATCTCGGCGCCGCGCACGTAACCGTCCGCCACCGAGGCCGAGCTGATCGAGAAGCTGGCCGCGTCGTTGCCCGCCGCATCCTGGATCGCCGAGGCGTCGTTGCCCGCGGTGGGGTCGTTGTACGCCACCGATACGCTATCGTGGGCCCCGAACGCATTGGTCAGCGTGAGCGTGATGGTCGAGCCGCTGATGGAAATGCTGGCGACGGGGTTGGCCGCGCCGTTGGTGCTGATCACGAAGTCGCCGAGCGAAGGCGGATGGGAAGCGTCCAGGGCTTCATTGAAGGTAATGACGATGGTGCCTTGCCCGGCGCCGCCGCTGTGGGCGGCGATGCTGACGAAGCTGGGCGGCGTGGTGTCCGTCGCGCCGCCGGAGCCGGGGCCGGAGCCCGAGCCGGACGGGGGATTCTCGCCCGGCGAGCCGTTATCGCCGACAGGGGCGGACGGATTGTCGACCGTGCCGCCGCCAGCCGCGCCGGGCGTGGTGGAGCCGCCCGTGGCGCCGCCGGAGGACGACGACGAGCCGCCACCGCCACCACCGCCACCGCTCGCGGCGGCGGCGATGATGCCGACGCCAAGCGCCCCAAGCGCTGCGATCATCCCGCCCGACAGGCCTCCGGAACCCCCCGCCGCGCTCGCGTCGCTTGCGCTGTCCGCCG
Source organism: Achromobacter aloeverae (assembly GCF_004121055.1). Classification (GTDB taxonomy): domain Bacteria; phylum Pseudomonadota; class Gammaproteobacteria; order Burkholderiales; family Burkholderiaceae_B; genus Bordetella_C; species Bordetella_C aloeverae. The sequence goes on along the minus strand of NZ_PYAL01000009.1, from coordinate 140,979 downwards.
GCGCGGCATCGGTCTGGGCGGTTCCAGCGCTGGCGTACTCGATCCGTTCGCCTTGCGCCTGGTAGGTCTCCTCGCGGTAGCTGCCGATACCGGCGTCGTCGACTTGCGCCTGGAGGTCGTCCTCCTGCGAAGCCGGCGCAGCGGCATCGTCGATGCGCGCCGTCAGCTTGGACCGGACTTGGGCCGCCGGGTCATCCTGGACCAGGATGCCCTTGGCGCTATCCACGGTCCAGCCTTCCACGGGAAGATGTCCCGGGTGTCGCTTCACCGCGGCTCGCTGTGTTTCAGGCAGACGCGCAGCGCGCGTGGCCTTGGGAGTCAGGGGAGTGGAGGAAGCGTTGATCACCACATCAGCAGCCATGTTTGAGCCCTTGGTAGAGAATTCACGATCGTCAAATAATGACGAATGCATTAACTATTCGATATTCAATACATCCAAATGTAACTATTCGAGGCGAAAACTCAGGCACTGGTATATCTAGATACAAAACAGCGAACGCCGAGCTGAACGGAACCCGAATGCGCGAATGCTAGAACTGTCCATCATCAAAATCTCCCCACAAATAGGGGATGGACAATCGCCAGGAAATGGAATAGGAAATTCGACGCGGAACAGAAGATCCACGCGCTATGCGCTATGGCTTGGAAATGCCCAGCATCAGTTTCACGAAGCGGGTCCGGGTATCGACGCCGAGCTTGGCGTAGATGCTCTTGATATGCGTCCGTACGGTGTTCGGACTGACGCCGAGCGCGGCAGCCACATCCTTGGCCGAGGCGCGCTCGACCAGGGTTGCCGCCACGCGCGCCTCCATCGCGGTCAAGCCGTAGCTCTCCCGCAAGGCGCCGGTGTTGATCGGCGCCGGATCGGAACCGTCGGCAATGAAAATGATGGCGGCGTATGCGCCGCCATCGCCCCCGAATTCGTTGTGCGAACCCAACGCGGAAAACTGCAGCGCGTAGCTGCCGGGACGCGCCGCGCGAGGAATGACGATCGATTTTGAAAAATGCTGCGCGGCGTAGGGATCCACGCTCAACGTGGCATCGATGGCGGTCCTGATTGTCAGGCTCGTCGATAGCGTGTGCCCCGCCAACTCCTTGTGTTCAGCCGCGTGGGCAGCCTTGCGCAGGTACAGTCCGTCGCCAGCCTCCAGCATGGCCGAGGCCGCGCGATTGGCGAAGGCCACATACCCCAGTCGATCCAGCAGCAAGACGCCGGACGGCAAGCGGTCCAGCGCGGCGAGGCTGGTGGCCAGCGTCAACTCGGTCGAACGCAGGCGCTGCATGACGCCGAGCGAGCGCGACAGGTGGGGTAGCAGCAGGCGCAGCCGCGTCCGATCCATCTCGGTGAAATCCGGATGGTGGGAACCCCGGAAAAACGAGCACGTGGTCGGCAGCGATGTCGCGGACTCGCTTCCAAATACGATGCCGGTCAGCAGTTGCACCATGTTCCGGTTGTGCGACAGGCATTCCTTGTAGAACACCGATTCGAGCAACTGCTTGCGCGGCACGATATCGTCGCCGCTCACGATGACGCCTGTCGAATAGAGATTCTTCGCCGCCATCGCGATCTTCCAGACGTCGGCGTCGTAGTACTTCTGCACGTACAGGTCCACGAGTTCCTGCTCGATGCCATGCAGGAAGAAATAGCCACCCTGCTGCGGCGTATGCAGCCACGAGTACATGATGCAACTGGGCGCGCCAAGGTATTCCGCGACCGAAGGGAGGATGTCCCGGGTCCAGCGATCGGGCGCTGTCGCCCCTTCATAGATCAGGTCGACAAGCTGCCCGAAGCGCGCCAGTTCCTTGACCGCCATATCCATCAGCCTTTCCCCCGCTTGCTCTTTTTTGAACGCCGCCTTGGCGTTTTCTTATTGATGACTATGGAGAAATGTAGAGCACCGCCCGACCCGCGCGGCCGATTTCATGGGATTGTTGCCTAACAACATCATGGTGTTGCGCGGGGGAATCGGGTCTGATATCGAGCGGCCGCACGGCGCATGGTTGAGACACCGAGGCGGACCGCGCGGTGCGTCGACCCATCGTCGAATACGTGAATCGACGTATTGCCGCCGAATTCAGCGCAGGTATGATCAAAACCATTGTAACTATTTGACATACTTCGCCGCCATGATCAGATTTATTTCCAATCTGCGTCTGTCCCGGAAATTCCTGGTGCTCGGCGGGGTGGCGATCACCGTTTGCGGATTCCTGCTGGCCCTGCATGTAAACACTGCCTACCAGCAAATTTCCCGCATCGATACCGAACTGAGCGGCCTGGGTCCTTCCCAGGACCTGCTCAATCTGATGCGCCTGGCGCAACAACATCGGGCGGCGTCGTCGCTGGCGCTCAATGCCAGGGGCGATGCTTCGGCTGAACAGAAACGCACTGCCCTGCAAGGCCAGGCAGACCAGATCGCGCGGCGCATCGACGCCTTTGTCCGGGGGCCTGGCGGAAGCGAGCGCTTGCGTGAAGACTACGCCCGGCTCAACGGGCACTGGCAGGCGCTGGCCGCGGACATCGCCGCCAAGCGCATCAGCAGCGACGAAAGCGTGGCCCGGCACATCGCCCTGATCGCGCAAGCGCTCGAATTGCATGATCGCATCCTGGACCATTTCGGGCTGACGCTGGAGTCCGTGCCGGCCAACTACTTCGCGATCACCGCGTCGCTGGTGAACCTGCCGCGCTTGACCGAGTTCATGGGCCAGATGCGGGTCTATGGCGTCGTGGCATTGACCCGGCAAGATGCCAGTCCCGCGGATCGCACCCGTCTGGCGTCGCTGGCCTCCCGTACCGAGGCGGGGCTGCACGATATGCGGATCGTTTATGGCAAGGCCTTCGACGCGGCCCCCGGGCTACGGGCGGCGTTGGACCAGGATCTTGGACTGGTCGGCGACAGGATCAAGAGCACGTTGGCGCTGGCCGAGCGGGAAATCGTCGACGCGCAGCGCCTGGCCTATCCAGCCAGCCAGTATCTGCAAACCCTCACCGCCACCATCGATGCGACGTATGCCTTGGCCGACAAGGCCGCGGGTCAGGTGCAGGCGCAGTTGCAGGCGGAGCGCTCGGACATCCTTATAAGCCAGGCAGCCTTGCTGGGCGGCTGCCTGTTGCTGGTCCTACTGGGTATCGTGCTGGGGATCATCGTCGTCCGCGCCATTACCCTGCCGGTCGAGGCGGCGCAGTCCGTCGCCAACCGGATCGCGGCGGGCGACCTGACGGGCCGCATCCCAACAGGCGGCAAGGACGAGATCGGCGCCCTGCTCAACGCCATGCGGACCATGAACGAGAACTTGAGCGGCATCGTCGCGCAAGTACGCAGCGGCGCGGACGCCATTGCCATTTCGTCGCAGCAGATTGCCGCGGGCAATACCGACCTCTCCTCGCGGACCGAGCAGCAGGCGGCGTCGCTGGAAGAGACGGCGGCGTCGATGGAGGAACTGGCATCGACCGTCAAGCAGAATGCCGACAATGCGCGCCAAGCCAATCGATTGGCGGCGACCGCCTCGGCAGTCGCGGTGCGCGGCGGCGCGGCGGTGGCCGATGTCGTCGGCACCATGCAGGCCATCTCGGCCAGTTCGGACAAAATTGCCGAAATCGTGTCGGTGATCGACGGTATTGCGTTCCAGACCAATATTCTCGCCTTGAACGCGGCGGTGGAAGCCGCCCGGGCGGGCGAACTGGGCAAGGGATTCGCCGTGGTGGCGGGCGAGGTGCGCACGCTGGCCCAGCGCAGCGCCGTCGCCGCCAGGGAAATCAAGGCGCTGATCGAAAGCTCGGTGGAAAAGGTGAACATGGGCGCGCAGCAGGTCGAGCAGACGGGCATCACCATGCGGGAAATCGTGGCCTCGGTACAGCGGGTGACCGACATCATGGGCGAGATTTCCGCGGCGTCCGAGGAGCAGGCGGGCGGCATCGACCAGATCAACCACGCCGTGGCGCAAATGGATGAAGTGACGCAGCACAATGCCGCCCTGGTGGAACAAGCCGCCGCGGCCTCGAACGCCCAGCAGGAACAGGCGCACCAACTGGTCGGCGCGGTAAGCGCCTTCCGGACCGGGGCAGCGCCCGCGGCTTTGGCTGCATGAACATGGGAGAGGTACGGTCAACGCCCATTCCCCACCGCCTCGAAAGCATCGCCTGGGGCCGCACCGCCCAAGTGTAGAATCGGGCACGTGATTACAAGCGGCCCTGGCACCCCTCGCCCAATTTCGCTCGCCGTACGCAGCTACGGCGCGGCCGGGGCGCTGCATGCTCATGATTTCGAGCAGTTGGTGCTGCCCGTATACGGCGGCATGGAAATCGAGGTGGGAGGCCGTGGCGGTCGGTTGACCCAGGGGGTGGGAGCCTTCGTCCCGAGAAACACGGGTCATGCCCAATCCAGCGGGGCGAAGAACCGCTTTCTCGTGGTGGATGTCTCGACCGGGGCGCTGGATTCGGCGTCCGTGGAACGGCTATCGAGGAATCGCTTCTTCGCCGTGACGCCGGCGGCGGAGCACCTGGTTCAATACATGGCGCTGGCGCTCGATGGCGGTGGCGATGAGGCGCGCTCGACGCACTGGCTCTCTCTTTTTCTCGGCGCCATGGAAACCCCGGTCACGGGGCCGAAGTCCCGCTTGAGCGGCTTGCTGGAAAAGCTGAAGTCCCGTCCAGGACGGGCCTGGACCGTCGACGAAATGGCGGCCATCGTGGGCGTGAGCGAAAGTCGCCTGTACGTCCTCTTTCGAAATGCGTTCGACTGCACGCCCCACGCCTGGCTGGCTGAACAGCGCATGCAGGCCGTGCGTCATGGGCTGTCCTCCACATCGATGTCCATCGCCGAGATTGCCGGCATGGCCGGATTCTCCGACCAAAGTGCGCTCACGCGCGCCTTCCGGCAGGCCACGAATTTCACGCCGGCGGAATATCGAAAGCTTCAGCAAGAGCTTCGGTCAAATAAACAATAGCTCTGGTCAAACGCCGATTTTTTCCGCGCAGTATCCTTGCGGACAATCGGAGGCCACGTTTTGACAAATTCCAGAATCGCAGCCGGAACGATGTACGGTGCGGGCGCTGGAGCGTTATGGGGATTCGTGTTCCTTGCTCCTGAACTCGTCCGCGACTTCAATCCGCTATTTCTTACCGTCGGACGCTATCTCGGCTTCGGCCTGATCGCGGCGGTGCTGGCGATACGTCGCTGGCATCGCGTCCAAGCGACCTTTCGAAAGCGGGACATCGTCGTCGTCGCCCAGCTCTCGTTCGTCGGAAACATTCTCTACTACGTCTTTCTTGCGTCAGCGGTGAAGTTCGCCGGCATTGCCATGACGTCCCTGGTCATCGGCTTCCTGCCTGTCGCCGTGACCATCATCGGCAGCCGCGAAAAACACGCCGTCCCGCTGTCCCGGCTCAAGCTCTCGCTGGGACTGTGCGCCGGCGGCGCCATCTGCATCGGATGGCAGGCCGTCAGCACCCCGAGCGTCGGGGATGTCGGCCGGACGATCACGGGCTTGCTTTGTGCGCTTGGGGCGCTCGTTTCATGGACATGGTTCGCCGTCGCCAATAGCCGATGGCTGGTGAAACTGCCGCAGGTCTCCACCCATGACTGGAACCTGGTTACCGGCATGGTGACCGGGTTGCTGTCGATCGCGCTACTTCCAGTGGCCTTCGTCGTGGACCACGCACCGCACTCCCTGCCGGCGTGGGCAAGGCTGGTCGCGGTGGCCATGGCGGTCGCCCTCTTCGCCTCTATCCTGGGTAACGCGTGCTGGAACCGGATGAGTCGTCTGCTGCCTCTTACCCTGGTTGGACAGATGATCCTCTTCGAGACGCTATTCGCCCTGATCTACGGCTTGACGTGGGAGAGCCGCCTGCCCCTGTGGAGCGAGTCGGCCGCCTTCGTGCTGGTGGCGGGTAGCGTCGTAACCTGCCTGGCGGCGCATCGGCGTGCGGCTTACTCCGCGACCGACAGCACGAAATCCAGGAAAGACCGGGCCTTGGCCGGAAGGTAGTTGCGGGAGTCAGCCGGCACATCCCCAAGCCGTCGCCATGTCAGCGCGTAACTCCCCGGGGATACGTGCATCCTGTCTGGCTTGCCGCATCGCCTCCCGCATGCCGTCGGTGATTCTCCGCAAAACCTCGTGGGGATTGCTGACCTCGCATACCTTGCTGCCAAACAGCAGCAGTTCCTCATTGGTGGGGTAGGTTCGTTTTTGATGCTTCCCCTTGAAGAGCTTCAGCGCCAACGTCCGGTCTTCCAGTTCCGGGCCACCACCGTATCGGGCGTAGCGATAGATCGACGTAGTGACGACGTCGAACATGGGTGCAAGCCACGCGTCCTCGGCCGATCGATACAAGACCCCATAGTTCTTCAGGTGTCCGTCGCCATTGCGGACCATTACGGTGAAGGCCACCTGCTCGAAGAAACGGTGCAGGTTGACTCGGGGCAACTGCAACTGCTTGAGTAGCTCGGCTACGCGCTCGTAACTTCCTTGATACTTGCGGTCAGCCAGCACGTCGCGCACGCGCAAGCCCGCCAACGCGGCGATGTCCTCAAAACCCAAGCGTTCGACGCCACCATCCTTGGTTGGCACCAAGTCAAAGCGATCCAGTATGAGCATCTGCCCGTCATGGGATAGCGCAAATTCTGGCGTGAGGATGCCGGCGAGTCTGGCTGCCGTCAGGCATAGGTATTCGTTTGCAGCCAGTCCCGGATAGGCGGGGCTCCCTGCCTTGACGATCAACGATGGAATCGGCACCGTAGGCCTATCCGGAATCATGATCTTGGGCTGCATCCCCGCGATTCCCGCCCCTGTGCTGAGGTAAGCCTGCACCAAATCATCGAACACCTCTGGCGTGTAGACCGTGTTCAGCAGCATTTCCTTGGTCATGATCGGCGCTTGCGCCGCGGAAGGCCCGCCTGGCAAACGATAGCCAAGTCGACCTATACCGTTGTCACCGATCAGGGCCAGCAAGTGCATCGGAGTGAGCGGCTGCTTCGGAAAGGCTGCTCGCAATCGAAGCCAGAGATCGCCCTCGGGAAGGTTCTGGTCCATGACCGGAAACAGGTCGCCATCCTGCCAACTGAGTTGGGCGCTGGCCGGCATTAGCAATGCGACGGAGGATTGCTCGGGTTGCGCCGCGAGGTAGCGGAACTCATATCTCGAGCGTTTGATTAGTTGCCCGGCGTCGGCGTCGCGTCCGATGGCGATCTGCAACTCCGGAATCTTTTCGGGCAGCATTCTGCCTTACTCCTCGTCTTCGGCGAAGCGAGCGGCGACTTCCTGCATAGTGGGCAGGCCAGCCTTGACGATCTGCAGCGCCAAACCCATCCCCCCGAGCACCGCCAGCAGGGACGATACCGTCACATCTTCGCCCGATTCGAGACGATAGATGACCTCCCGGACTTTGCCTGCGCGTTGCGCGAGTTCGGTCTTCGAAAGGCCAGCAGATTCCCGCTGAGTTTTCACTTGGGGAGCCAGGTCGCTAAGGATACGAATTTTGTCAGCCATAACTGACATTTTGGTTGAATAAGGGCGGATTTGCAAGTTATGACTTACAAACCCGAGCATGGGCCGTGGCTCATCTGATTCGGCGAAGGATGGCGCTGGAGCTAGCTGCTGCCGACTGTCCTGGCAAGGCTACAGGCCGGGTTAATGTCCTTAGGCACCACGTGTACCAGCAACGTCCGGCCTTGCCGTGCGCTTGCGGCGCAGTTCAACCACCTGTTCCGCGCCGATGGCACGGGCGCGCAGTTGGCCGCAGCCGCCGTCCACATCCTGGCCGGCGCTGTTCCTGACCTTGGTCAGCACGCCACGGCTGTGCAGGTACTGGACGATCTCGCGGATGCGTTCGGGCTCGGGACGTTGGTAGTCACCCCCTTCCAGGCTGTTGAAGGGGATGATGTTGAGGACGCCGTATCTGCCCTTGAGCAGGCGCGCGACGGCATCTAGCTCGTCCTTGCCGTCGTTGATGCCCTTGAGCAGCGTCCATTGATACTGGATCGGGTAGTTGGTATCGCGGGCGTATTCTTCGCCGAGTTCAATCAATTGTTCCGGCGTGATTCTCGACGCGCGCGGCAGCAAATGTTCGCGCAGCTCGGCCCTGGTCGTGTGCAGCGACAACGCCAGCGCGGGCTTGACACGCTGGCGCGGCAGGGCTTCGAACACCCGCGGGTCGCCCACGGTGGAGAACACGAGATTCTTGTGGCCGATATTGCCTTCGGTGCCGAGCAGGTCGATGGCCTCGAGCACATTATCAAGATTGTGCGCCGGTTCCCCCATGCCCATGAAGACGACTTTCTTCACCGGACGCAGGCGCCGCGCCAGCACCACCTGTGCCAGGATTTCCATGCTGGAAACCTGGCGGATCAGGCCGCTCTTGCCGGTCATGCAAAAGCGGCAACCGACCGCGCAGCCGACCTGGGTGGAGACACAGAGGCCGTCACGCGGCAAAAGCACGCTTTCCACCATCTGCCCATCGGCAAGCTCGACCAGCAGGCGCGTACCGTCATTGCCGGCATGTTCCGAGCGGATGCGGGCCAGGCCGTCCAGCGCCGCCGTCAAGGCAGGCACGGCCTCGCGCAGCGCCAGGGGCAGAAAGTCCTGGGAAAGCCGCCGTCGCGTACCGGTATCGATAGCCAGTCCCTGCAACCAGACGCGCACGACCCGGCCACGATGAACGGGCTGGGCGCCGAGGGCGGCGAGACGTCGGTCGAAGTCGGAATAGCGCATGGGGAGCGGATTTTACCCCGCGCCCGCGGGTGCGAAGCCCAGGCGGCGGCCGGACGTGCCTATGTCGACCGCAGCCCCCACAACACATCGAGGACGTGTTGCGTGGAACGCTCGACATATCCCGCGCGATAGGCAATGCCGAGCCGCCGCCATAACGCCGGGCGCAGCGGACGCATGACCATGCGACTGTCCGGGACAGGCGTTGCGGCCTCATGGGGCAACAGCGTGGCGCCATAGCCCGCCGCGACCAGGCTCTTGATCGCATCGTTGTAATTGAGCTGTATGCGCGGCGCGGGATGATGGCCCGCGGACGCGAACCACTCGCCGGTCAGGCGCGAGAGACGCGTGGTCGCGTCATTGAGTATGAGCGGTTGGGCGGCGAGCCATTCCGGCGTGACGCGGGCTGGACACCGCCAATGCGCCGGCACGAAGGCCATCACGGGATCGCGGCGCCAGGGCTTGATGGCGAGCTTGGCCACCGGAGGCTGGGGCAACGCGACCAGCCCGATATCCAATGTCCCATCAGCCAGCCGGGACAGGGTTTCTTGCGAAGTGAGCACGGCAATCTGGACGTCGATGGCCGGGTGGTCCTTGCGCAGCACCTCCAGCGCGCGCGGCAGCAGATGCGCGATCACGCCCGTGGACGCCCCAAGACGCACACGACCTTCCAGCCCCTCCACCTGCCGTTGAATATCGTCCAGCGCCTGCTCCGCGTCGGCCAGCAGCCTGCGCGCGCGCTCCAGCAGCACTTCCCCTATCGCCGTCGGACCCACGTGTCCCCGCTTGCGCGACAGTAGCGGCGCCCCGATGCGGTCTTCGAGCTCGGCAATGTGTAGGCTGACCGTCGGCGGCGCCAAGTGCAAGGCGCGCGCCGCATCGGCAAACGAGCCTCGGTCGGCAACGGCAACCAGGGTACGCAAACGGTCGAGGCTGATTTCTCGCATGAGGGCGCCGGGATTCAGGAAACCTGAACCAGAAGGTCATGAAATTCAACTTTTCCTATTCTAGCTCGACGCGCAACATAAGGACTCACCTTTCTCCCACCCATCAACGGAGTCATCCCAGCATGCGTTCCCCCGTAGTTTTCATCGACGGCGACCAAGGCACCACCGGGCTGCAAATCCACGAACGGCTGCGGAACCGGACCGATATAAGCCTGCTCACGCTTGCCGCTGCCGAGCGCAGGGATGCGCGGCGTCGCGCGCAAGCCATCAATGCCTGCGACATCGCGATCCTCTGTTTGCCGGACGCCGCCGCGCGCGAAGCCGTAGGCGCCATCGTCAATCCCACCGTCAGGGTCATCGATGCCAGCTCCGCCCACCGTACCCAGCCGGACTGGGTCTACGGGTTTCCCGAAATCTCGCCGGGGCAGGCTGAACGGATTGCGAGCGCGCACCGCGTCACCAATCCCGGTTGTTATCCGACCGGCGCGATAGCCTTGCTGCTTCCGCTTGTGCGCGCCGGACTCATACCGGCCGATTACCCAATCAGCATTCATGCCGTGTCCGGCTACTCGGGACGTGGCCGTGCCGGCGTGGAGGAACATGAAGGGCCCGGCGCCGCGAACGCGCCTTCGTTCCAGGTGTACGGCCTGGAACTCGCGCACAAGCACACGCCGGAGATCCAGCAGCACGCCGGATTGGCCCAGCGTCCGCTGTTCGTCCCCGCGTACGGGGCTTTCCGCCAGGGCATCGTGCTGACGGTGCCCCTGGAATTGCGGCTACTGGCTCCCGACGTGGATGGCCCCGCCTTGCACGCCTGCCTGGTACGCCACTATGCCGAGGCTGCCCATGTACGCGTGCTGCCATTGCACGAATCGAGCCTCTCGCCGCGCCTGGATCCGCAGGCGCTCAATGGCACGAACGACGTGCACTTGAGCGTTTTTCATAATGCTGAGCACCGGCAGGTCCTGCTATCCGCGGTCTTCGACAATCTTGGCAAGGGCGCATCCGGCGCCGCGGTTCAGAACCTGGACCTGATGCTTGCGCGGGCATAAGGAGTCAGTGGCTTAGATCAATGGGTGGAGGCCGGGTCCTCCATCATATGTGCCTGCCGGATTGCAGGCCCGTTGACCGCGGCGTAGCATCAAATGCGCATAGAGGTGGGGTATCCAGATTAATTATCAAGGAGCCGATTACCATGAAATACGCTCCAAGCCTTTCACTGATCGGAATCCTTATCGGCATCCCCTGTCTTTTCGGCGCCGCGTTCGCCGGTAGCGGCAATGCTATCGAAGTACATGAAGGAACGAGTCCGCAAAAGTCCAATGCCAAGGTGGACAGTGCTTATCGGAGCGCTACGCAAGCCCTTCAAGGCATCCTTGACAACATGGACCAGGAAGAGGCCGAGCGGACTCAAAGAGATCTAAGGGAGGCGGCGGAAAGGGACAGGCAGGCGATGATCCAACAGGCCGACGAAGACAGGAAGAATCGCGAGAGCCTGCGCAGGGCGAGCCAGGACAAGTCCTTGGACCCATGGGCCAACAACAAGGCTGGCCAACCGAGCGGCCAGAAAGCGCCACAGAGCCAGCCTACGAAAACAAGCCAGCAAGCGCTGGACCCTAACGCCAATTACGACGGCGAGCCCTGCAAGTATTTCACCAAGCATAACGATGCGGCGCATCTCTACTACCACCAGGAAGGCTCCATGGTCAGTTACGGGGATCGCGTCTATCAGTGCACGGGCGGCCGTTGGCGGTTCAAGGTATTCGTTCAGAACTATTGGGCCAACCCGCAGGCGATTGCCGCGGAAAGAACCGAAAACTGATAGGTGGTGTCCGACATGCGTATGATGAAAGCGGCCGCGGTGCTCTATGTCCTGGCTCTTACGGCGTGCGGCTCCAGCCGGGGGTTTTTGGGCGACACTGAAAATGTGAAAACATCGAATGACGTCAAGGCAGCTTCCTCCGCGCTGATTCCGAAATACAAGAGCCATTGCGGAACGGACCACAGACCATTCAGGGACCACGATCAATGGTATGACTGCGTGAAGACAAGCGCCATGATCGCCGAGTCCCTGATACTCGCCGAGCGCTATTCCGAATCCGTTTTCTACGTCAAGGATGCCGCGGCATTCTGGAGAGGATACAAGGACAATCCGATAAAGAAGGACAACGCCTGCGACGCCAATATCCTGAACACCAGCTACGGCATATACGGTGCGCTTGTCAGCCTCAACTACAACCAGGCGGCGACCATCATCAACGAAAAAGTGGGTGGAACTCCACAGCGGGATCAGTTGATCCTGGCCTACCTCTGTGCCCTGCCCGATAGTTCCACCTACCGCAGCATCATCATCGAGAAGATAGGGGGAAAAGACAAATACGTCGTACCCGAACAGTTTGCACGGTTTTCGTCCAGGTCCAGCATGCTTGACGACCTGCAACGGCATTTCGGGACGGCCGCCAGGCAGGAAGGAGAGCGCTATTTCAGCGAAATCGATTCGCTCCTTAAAGTCCATGAGGACAAGGCTTACCTGGGCAGCATTGGAAGCGACCACAATCCCAACGCGGACGTAATGATGCTCTACGGAAATGCGCTCAAATACGCGAGGAGCAAGCATTTTTCCGAGCCCTATATCAAGTATCTGGAACTCAGGATGCAGGAGGCGGCTCGATACGCTGGAGCCACTTGATCCAAGTCATTATTGTTCCGCGGCGCTTGAGGTCCCCACTCAACCCGCCAGCGTGTAGCCAGTGCTGCGCCCGCCGGCCGGAGACTTCTTCAGCACCCCCAACTGCAGCAGTTGCGCGATATCGCGCAGCGCAGTGTCCGGCGAGCCGCGTTGGATTTGCCACGAAGCGCGCCGTTTCGCTCGCAACGAACCTGCGAGCGGCTGGCTTCGGTCAACCACGACACCAGCGCGGACAGGTCGTAACGCCACTTCGGCCAGTCGCCGGCCTGCCAGATATGGCGTTTTCTCCGCATATCATGCGGAGATCAAACACCCTTTTCCCCGCACTCGCGAGCCATTCCCCGCATCATGTGCGGTGATTGACAATCCAGAGGGTCGCGCCTCCCGGGTTCAACAACTTGGATGACGCAGCGCGTCGAGATGGCGTGCAGTCGGCTGAGGCGTCGGGTAGCTTGGCGTCATTCACCAAGCCGGCACGTCGGCCGAAAAAAAACCAACCGAGACCGGTTGGTTTTTTGGTAAATGGTGGAGCCGGGGGGAATTGAACCCCCGTCCGCAAGCCCTCCGCAGGCAGTTCTACATGCGTAGTCGACCTATTTGGATTTAACTTCGAATCTTAGCCAGTCGACAGGCCGGACCGAAGCGAGTCATGTGATTTAAACGTACCCCGTCAGACCCCGGAATACGCCGATTCTTTGTTAAGTGATACGGCCATGGTTCGAAGAGTTACCTCTCCTAGGGAGTTGCCTCCCTCCATCTGACCCAAAGACAAGTCAGTGCCGCAGCTCATTTAGGCAGCACGCAGGGCGGGCTGTTGAGCGAAAACGTCTTCGTTGGCGTTTGTGGTTGTCCAGTGGATTTACGAGCTGACTGGTGCTCGGCATGCCCTGACTGTTTCGCGACCCACGTCGAATCCGGATCGGCCCCAGTTGGACCTGAAAGTATACCCCTTTTGGCCACATTTTGCTCACTGCGGGACGATACCCGCATCATGGGCCAGACGCTGCCATTTGGCGGTCTCCGCCTGCCCGAAGCCGGCCAGCTCCGCCGCGCCGGCCGGGTAGGTCTCCAGCCCGGCCTGGGCGAAGTGCTGGCGCACGGCGCCGTCCTGCAAACCCTGGAGCAAGGCCGCCGAGAGCCTGTCGACGACGGCCTGCGGCGTGCCGGCGGGCGCGTACAGGCCGTACCAGCCCACCAACTCGAAGCCCGACAGCGTGCTGCCCAACGGTGGAACCCCCGGCAAGGCGCTGATTTCGTGCGCCGGGGTGACCGCCAGCGCACGCAACTTGCCGGACTTGATCTGCGGCGCGGCATTGGTGACGTCGATAATGGCGAAATCCAGGCGCCCGCCCAGCATATCCACTACCAACTGCGGCACGCTGGTATACGGCACGGCCGTGGTCTCCAGCCCCGCGGCCTTGGTCATGGCGGCGGCAGCGGCCTGGTTGGCCGAATTGGCATACCCCCAGGTCAGCTTGCCCGGATGCTGGCGCGTATAGTCGATGAGCTCGGCCGCCGTCTTCGCCGGCACGTCAGGCCGGACGACCAGCACGAAGGGCACCGAACCGACGCGGGCGACGGGCACGAAGTCCTTCAAGGGCTTGTAGGGCACGTCCTTGATGAGGAAAGGCGCGGCCGCGATGGAGGTATTGCTGCCCAGCAGCAAGGTGTAGCCGTCAGGCGCGGCGCGCGCCACCAGCGCGGAGCCTATCGTCGCCTGCGCGCCAGGACGGTTCTCGACGATGAAGGATTGATGCAACGCATCGCCGAGAATGCGCGCCACCTCCCGTCCCACCATGTCCGTGGACGAACCGGCGGCGAAAGGAACGACCACCTTGACCGGCGCATTCGGGTACTGATTGGACGGCGCCTGTGACTGGGCCTGTGACTGCGCCGCGAATCCGAGGGCGAGCGCGGCCAATGCCGCGCCTAAGCGTGCACGCATGAGGTTCTCCTTTGGTCTCGAATGTGCGCCGCTCTCGTGCCATATCGGCAAGAAGGCTCTCGATGCAGGAATCAGGGCCCTGGCGGCTGTGCCGGCAGTATTGGCCGCAATGCACCCACGCACAATTTCCATGCGTTGATGCATTCATAACAGTTGAAAATGAATCGTCGTCCATCCGGATGAGGGCACGCCCGCCCCTGCGCCACGACCGGCGCCATCCCCTTCCCTACCAGCGATAGCGCAGCGTGGCGATGACGTTGCGGCGCGGGCCGTAGAAGCAGGAATTGTCATCCCAGCAGGACGCCACGAATTTGCGATCGAACAGGTTGGAGACGTTCACTGCCACTTGCGCGCCCTTCAATCGCGGGTCGAGGCGCTGGAGGTCGTAGCGCAGCGCGGCATCGACCAGCGTATAGCTCGATACCTTCAACGTGTTGTCCGCATTGCCGTACGAATCGCCAACATAACGCACGCCAGCCCCCATGCCCACGCCCGCCAGCGGCCCTTCGGCGACGGTGTAGTCCACCCAGCCCGATGCCATCTGGCGCGGCACGCCGTAGGGCCACTTGTCCTGCGCGGTGGTGCTGCGCGTATTCCGGGTATCGAGCAAGGTGTACGACGCCAGCACGGACAGTTGGTCGGTGATGGCCAGCTTGCCCTCCAGCTCCAGGCCGCGCGAACGCACTTCGCCGGTCTGGATGCTGGCGTAGGGATGCGTCGGATCGGGGTCGGCCGTCTTGACGTTGGCCTGCGTGATCTGGAACACCGATGCCGTGACCGAGCTGCGCAAGCCTTGCGGCTGGTACTTCACCCCCGCCTCGTATTGCTTGCCCTTGGTCGGCTTGAACGGCTGGCCATGGAAGTCGGTGCCCAGGACCGGTTCGAAGGATGTGCTGTAGTTGAGATAAGGCGCCAGGCCGTTGTCGAACAGGTAGACCAGGCCGGCGCGCCAGCTGGTCGCTTCGTCCTTCTGCGGCGAGCGCGTGGTGACGCCGGAACCCACGACGGACGACACGGTGTCCGCATCGACCCAGTCGTGCCGCAAGCCGAACAGCCCTACCCACTTGCCCCAGCGCACCTGGTCCTGCGCGTACAACCCCAGCTGGCGCAAGGTCTGCTTGCTGTAGTTGTCATAGGGCGGGTCGGCGATGGGCAGGCCATAGACCGGATCCAGCACATTCAGCGCCGGCGCCTCCCCGTAGCCCAGCCGCGCGTCGGCGCGGTTATGGCGGTAGTCCAGGCCCACCAGCGCGGTGTGCTTCACCGCGCCGGTGTCGAACTTCACCTGCGCCTGGTTGTCGAGCGCAATGCCGTCCAGGCTTTCCCGCGAGCCTATGGTCATGCGGTCCAGCAGCGGCTGGTCACCTGCCCAGCCGGTCTGGAACACGGAGCGGTAGTTGTAGCGGGCGTGCATGTAGCGCAGGTTCTGCCGCACGGTCCAGGTGTCGTTGAAACGATGCTCGAACTCATAGCCGATCGAGGACTGCTCGCGATCGGAGCGGCTGACGTCGGGATCGTCTTCCGAGAAGCGGGTGGAGAAACGACCCCATGGCGAGTCGTGCACGGTCCCGCGTGCCGGCAGGTAGCTGAAGGCGCCGGCCGAGGGATCGTGCTGGTAATTGCCGAGCACCGTGAAGCGTGTGTCGGCGTCGGGCGCCCAGGTGATCGCCGGGGAGATCGAATAGCGCTCGTCCTTGGCATGGTCGATCTGCGTTCCGGCATCGTGCGCCACGCCGGTCAGGCGATAGGACAGCGTGCCGCTCTCGTTCAACGCGCCGCCGAAATCGGCGGCCACCTGCTTGCGGTCGTAGCTGCCATACTGGACCTCGATTTCATGCAAGGGGTCCACGGTGGGCCGCTTGCTGACGAGATTGATGGCGCCGCCCGGGTTGACGCTGCCGTACAGGACCGAAGCCGGCCCGCGCAGGATTTCCACCCGATCCAGCATGTAGGGGTCGATGGATGGCGCGATGTAATACACCCCCTTGGGCAGGCGCAGGCCATCCATCAGGCCGACGAAGTTGGCGTCGGCGCCGCCGGGGCTGCCGAATCCCCGGATATTGGGATAGTCGTAACGGCCTGGGCGGGCCTCCGGCACGACCCCGGCCGTGTAGCGCAAGGCCTGCGATACGGTCTGCGCCCCCTGGTCGTCGATCTGCTGGCGTGTGACCACCGACACCGATGCCGGGGTGTCGCGGATGGACGACACGGTCTTGGTGGCGCTGATGCTGTCGGCGGCGATATAGCCGCGCTCGTCGCCGAAGGAGCCGGATATGCTGGCACCGCTGACTTCCACCACGGGCAGCTCGGTCGCGTTGCCGCTCTCGCGCGGCACGGGCTGCAAGCCATACGTGCCTGCGCCCGTGCTGACGGCGCGCAGGCCGCTGCCCTGCAACAGACGGGCGAAGCCGGCGTCCACGCCATAGGCACCCCGCAGGCCGGCGCTGGAAAGGCCATGCACTTGCCGTGCGTCGAAGGACAAGGTCACGCCCGCCTGCGTGGCGTAGGCGTTGAGCGCCTGGGCCAGGGGCCCGGCGGAAATATCGAACTGGCGCTCGACCTGGGCAATTGGCGCGGCGGGCTGCGCGGCCGCGCCGCCAGGCAAGGACGCGCATAGCATGGCGGCCAGCACGGTCAGCGCGGCGGGCAGGGGCATGCGCGGGGAAGGTGGCCGCAGGGAAGATGCATGCGGGAAAGATGAAAGTGTAAAGGGCGAGCGCGGTACGGCGGGTGGATGGGCACGGTGCTGGGCGCGGGGATGGCCGGACATGCAGGAATCCTCAGTCTTGGAGTGTGTCGATACCCCAGGGCCGAAGCAGGAAGAAAAAAGTGCAATGGAGACGGGAAATTTTTTGCCGCGGCGAAAGAGGCCCACCCCGTACTCGCCATACGGGCCCCCTCACGCCGCCTCGACCGTTACCCAGTAGCGGCTGAAACGGCTCAAGCGCAGCGGGAAGGCCCGGACCAGGGCGGCGAGCGCCTGGTCGGTATCGAGCACGGGATACGTGCCCGATACCCGCAGGTCGGCCACCGCCCCATCGCACCCGAGATAGCCGGCCCGATAGCGCCCCAGTTCGGCAAGCAGGTCCCCAAGCCGCCAATCAACCACCGCCAGGCTGCCCTGCCGCCACGCCAGCGCGGCCGGATCGGCCGGCCGCAACGTCCCCACCGCTCCCGCGTCGAAAACGGCGGATTCGCCCGCGGCGACGACCAGGCGGTCCGACGCGCGCGCGGGGGCCAACTCGACACGCCCCTCATACACGGCGACACGCGTGCCGCCGTCCAGCTGCCTCACGGTAAAGCGCGTGCCCAGGGGCCGCGCCACGCCGTCGCGCGTGCTCACCAGCAGCGGCCGCGAACGCGCCGCGACATCCTTGCCGCTGGTGACGAGAATCTGGCCGGCGAGCAATCGAATCTCGCGCCCCATCTCGCTGTAGCGCACGTCGATGGCGCTGTCCGTGTCCAGCGCCACGCGGGTGCCGTCATCCAGCGTGACGTCCTGATAACCGCCCTTGGCCGTCCTGTAGTCCGCGCCCCATATCCCCCAGGGCAGCCCCCGCCAGGCGCCATACGCCAAAGCCCCCGTGCCGGCGCAGGCGAGGACGCTTTTGAGCATCGCACGGCGCCGACGCGCGGCGGCGGTCAGTACCGGCGCCGCGATGCGCGGGGGCAGGCCAGCCAACGCCAGGCGCATCCGCTCCAACCGCTGCCAGGCCCGCTCATGCGCGGGATGCGCCGACCGCCAGCGGGCGGCGGCGTCCTGGTCCGAAGGGGTGGCGCTGCCCGACGCCAGCAGGGCGAAGTACGCGACGGCCTCTCGGCGGACATGGTCCTCGGAGACGTCCGCCGGGAGGCGCACGGCGGACTGGCTCACGAGGCCCCCCGTTCGCGGGCGGCAACGACCAGATAGGAGGACTCCAGCGCCTTGACCATATAGTGGTTGACCGTGCGCAGCGTCACGCCCAGGCGAACCGCGATCTGCGCGTACGTCAGCCCTTCCAGCTGGGACAGGATGAAGGCCTCGCGCACCTTGGCGGGCAGGCCGGCGAGCATCGCATCGACCTCCACCAGCGCCTCCATCATCAAGGCGCGCTCCTCCGTCGAAGGCACATGCGCGGGCGGCAGCGACGCCACCACGTCCAGATAGGCCCGCTCCAGCGCCCGCCGCCGGAAAAGATCGACCAGCAGCCCCTTGGCGATGGTGGCCAGATAGTCGCGCGGCTCGCGGATGTCGGCGGCATTGCGCGCCCGGATGATGCGGACGAAGGTGTCGTGCGCGACGTCCGCGGCATCGTGGCGGCAGCCCAGCCGACGGCGCAGCCATCCCTGCAACCATCCATGATGGTCGGCGTACAGGTCGGTGACGGCGTCGCGTTCGGATGAGGTGGCGGACATGGCGCAGCGCCGAGCCAGCAGGCCGGCCCACGATAGAGTTATTAATGAGAATTGTTTTTATTTTAAACAGTTCGACGGGAGGGTCACAAGCCGCTACTCCCGCAGGCCGCCGCCCCTAGGCATCCGTTCGACCCATGAACGTGGAAAACTGTTCTCCATCCATACGCGTCCATAGAATGGACACAACGTGAAACTCCATTTGTCGGCAACCTGAAAGCCGGTCTACGATCGCCGGCAGAATTCTATATACGCACATATGTTCGTATATAGAACAAAATGACTTTTCTGGCCCAGGCACGGGAAGGCACGCACGGAAGAGACGCCCCCCGATCGGACGCCCCGCGCCGGCCTGCCTCCCGGCATAGGCTTCCGTGAGAGATCAACATGGCTTCTCCTCTGCAACACCTGGCCGTCATCGGCGCCGGCGCCATGGGCAGCGGTATCGCCGCGCTTTTCGCCGCGCGCGGCCTGGACGTCGTTCTCATCGATCCGATCGAGGGCGCGCTCGAACGGGCGGCCCACAATATCGACCGGCAGCTCCAGGTGCTTTCCGCGGGCGCGGTGCCCACGACGATGCGCCGCATTCGCTATGAAGCTGGCCTGGAGGCCGCCTGCGGCGCCGAACTGGTCATCGAGGCCGTGCCTGAAAAACTGGAGCTCAAGCGCGATATCTTCACGCGCCTGGACAGCCTCTGTCCCGCCCATACCCTCTTCGCCACCAACACCTCGGGCCTGTCCATCAACGCCCTGGCCGATGCCGTGACGCGGCGCGACCGCTTCGTCGGCATGCACTTCTTCACGCCCGCCGACGTCATCCCGCTGGTCGAGGTCGTGCGCAACGACGATACGTCCGAAGACACCGTGGTCCGGGTGATGGCAGCCCTGCGCGATGCCGGCAAGCGTCCGGTGCTGGTGCGCCGCGACATCCCCGGCTTCATCGCCAACCGCATCCAGCACGCGCTTGCCCGCGAAGCGATCTCGCTGCTGGAGCACGGCGTGGCCAGCGCCGAGGATATCGATGAAGTGGTCAAGTGGAGCCTGGGCATCCGCCTGGCCCTGACGGGCCCGCTGGAACAGCGCGACATGAACGGCATCGACGTGCACTGCGCGATCGCCGAGTACCTCTACCCCGACCTTGAAAACCGCACCACGCCGTCGGACCTGTTGCGCCAGAAAGTACGCGACGGCCACTTCGGCGCCAAGAGCGGACAGGGCTTCTACACCTGGGACGCCGAGCGCCGCGACCGCGTCCTGCGCGACAAGAGCGCCGCCCTGGCCGAACTCGCGGCCTGGCTCGGCGCCCGCCCGCCCGTCTGAATCCTGGCATGCGCGGCATGGCGCGCCGGGACGGATACCGGATCCGCGGCGCGATGCGTGTCACGCATGCCCCTTCCCCCTCAATCCATAAAATCATCAATACGAGCCGTTTGGAGGCGTCATGAGTCGACTCGCCAGTTTCTTCACCGAGCTGATGCGCAAGTATCTGCCCGATCCCTTTGTCTTCGCCATCGGGCTGACCCTGCTGTCCCTGCTCCTGGCCTGGGGCATCGAAGGCCAGGGCCTGGGCGCGATCACGCGCGAGTGGGGCAAGGGCTTCTGGAGCCTGCTGGCCTTCACCACGCAAATGGCCGTTATCCTGGCGATGGGCTACGTGCTGGCCACGGCGCCGCTGACGGACCGCCTGCTCGACCGCATCGTCAGCCACGTGCACCAGCCGCGCACCGCCATCATCGTCGCCACGCTGGTGGGCGGCATCGGCAGCTACCTGAACTGGGGCTTCGGCCTGGTCATCGGCGGCGTGGTGGCCAAGAAACTGGCGACCAAGGTCAAGGGCGTGCACTATCCCCTGATCATCGCGGCGGCGTACAGCGGCTTCACCATGTACGGCCTGGGCCTGTCGGCCAGCATCCCGGTGCTGATCGCCACCCCCGGCCACCCGCTGTCCAAGCAGATGGGCGTGATCCCCCTGTCGCAAACGATCTTCTCCACGCCGATGCTGCTGCTGAGCCTGGCCATCATCATCACCCTGCCCCTGCTCAACGCGTGGCTGCATCCGAAGAACGCCAACGAAGTCACCGAGATCGACCCGGCCCTGGACGCCGCGCCGGCCAAGGCCGCGGGCGACGAGGAGGACCGCGGCACGCTGGCCTCGCGCCTGAACAACAGCCGCATCCTCAGCCTGCTGATCGGCATCATGGGCATCGCCTACGTGGCCTTCACCTTCATCGACGGCGGCTCGCTGGACCTGAACCTGATCAACTTCATCATCCTGTTCCTGGGCATCATCCTGCTCGGCACGCCGCTGGCCTACGTGGCCAAGCTGAATGAAGGCATCAAGACCATCGCCGGCATCATCCTGCAGTACCCCTTCTACGCCGGCATCATGGCCATCATGGCCGGTTCCGGCCTGGTCAACACGATCTCGCAGATTTTCGTCGACGTCGCCACGCCGGGCACGCTGCCCTTCTGGGGCCTGATCAGTTCCTTCGTGATCAATTTCTTCGCCCCCTCGGGCGGCGGCCACTGGGTGATCCAGGGCCCCTTCATGATCGAGGCGGCCAAGACCATAGGCAGCGCCATCGACCAGACGTCCATGTCGGTCATGCTGGGCAACGCCTGGAACGACCTGGTACAACCCTTCTGGATCCTGCCGGCGCTGGCCTTGTCCAAGCTGAAGCTGCGCGACATCATGGGTTATACCGTCATCATGATGGTGTGGGTCGGCATCCTGCATATCGGCACCGTGCTGGCCTGGGGCCTGATGACGCACTGAACGTCCACCGAATCGCAAGAAGAGAACTGAAGCACCCGCCATGAAAACGCAAGCCTATCTCGTCACCGGCGCCAGCGCCGGCATCGGCGCCGCCATTGCCCGCGCCCTGCTCGAAGCCGGCCGCCAGGTCGTCAACATCGACTATCGCCTGCCCGCCGACCCGCCCGCCGGCCTGGTGTCCTTCCAGGCGGACCTGACGGACCAGGCCCGGACCGAAGCCGTGGCGCGCCAGGTGACCGAGGCCTATGACATCGTCGGCCTGGTCAACAACGCCGGCGCCACCCGCCCCGGCACCGCCGACACGGCCTCCATGGCCGACCTGGACTACGTCGTCAACCTGCACCTGCGCACGGCCCTCATCCTGACGCAAGCCGTGCTGCCGTCCATGCGCGCCGCCGGCTTCGGCCGCATCGTCAACATGGCGTCGCGGGCCGCCCTGGGCAAGCCGGAGCGGGTCGTGTACTCCGCCACCAAGGCCGGCCTGATCGGCATGACCCGCACCCTGGCGATGGAACTGGGCGGCGACGGCATCACCGTCAACGCCATCGGCCCCGGCCCCATCGCCACCGACCTCTTCATGAAGAGCAATCCGGAAGGCGCGCCGCAGACCCAGCGCATCATCAACAGCATCGTCGTCAAGCGCCTGGGCACCCCGGAAGACGTGGCCCGCGCCGCGATGTTCTTCCTGGCGCCGGAAAACGGCTTCGTCACCGGCCAGGTCCTGTATGTCTGCGGCGGCACCACGCTGGGCGTGGCTCCCGTCTGATCTCCCCGCGCCCGCCACGTCGCGGGCGCCCCTTCCCGTACGCCCGCACGGCCGCGGGCGCGAACCGCCTCAAGGAGCACCACCATGTTGTTCATGGCTCAAATGCAAGTCAACCTCCCCCCCGACATGCCCGCCGAAATCGCCGACAAGCTGAAGGCGGACGAGAAGGCCCTGGCCCAGCGCCTGCAGCGCGAAGGCAAGTGGGCGCACCTGTGGCGCGTGGCCGGCCGCTACGCCAACGTCAGCATTTTCGACGTGCAGGACAATGACGAGCTGCACGCCCTGCTCTCGTCCCTGCCGCTGTTCCCGTACATGGACATCCAGGTGACCGCGCTGGCCCGCCACCCGTCGGCGATCTGATCCTTCCCCCTCCTCCCTATCCAGCCGGAGTTCCGCCATGCCCTACATCATCGAGACCTTCGACAAGCCGAACCACCAGCACGTGCGCCAGCAGCACCGTCCGGCGCACCTCGATTTCCTCAAGGCGAACAGCGCCCTGCTGCTGGCCTGCGGCGCCAAGCTGCATGACGACGGCAGCGACCTGGGCGGCGGCCTCTACGTGGTCGCGCTGGACACGCGGGAGGAAGCGGAACGCTTCATCGCCGCCGACCCCTTCTCCAAGGCCGACCTGTTCGAGCGCGTGGTGATCACGCGCTGGCGCAAGGCCTATGTCGACGGCACCTGCCATATCTGAATCTCGTTTAACCGGAGCCTTCATGTCCTACGCCGATCTGAGCCAAGCCCGCCTGTATTACGTCCTGGACGGTCCGCCGGATGCGCCCGTGCTGGTGTTGTCCAATTCGCTGGGCGCCAGCGCCGACATGTGGGCGCCGCAGATCCCCGAGCTGGCGCGCCATTTCCGCGTCCTGCGCTACGACACGCGCGGGCATGGCCATTCGCCGGCCCCGGCTGGCGACTACACGTTCAAGCAGCTGGCCGGCGATGTCGCCGAACTGCTGGATCATCTGAAGGTCGACCGCGCGCATTTCTGCGGCCTGTCCATGGGCGGCCCGACCGGCATGCAGTTCGCGCTCGACTACCCGCAGCGCATCGGCCGCCTGGTGCTGTCGAACACGGCGGCCCGCATCGGCAGCGTGGACGGCTGGAGCCAGCGCATCGAGGCCGTCAAGCGCGATACGCTGCATGCGATGGCGCCGGCGCTGATCGAACGCTGGGTCACCGCGCAGTGGCGCGCCGCCAACCCGGGCCTGGCCCAGGTGCTGGTGGACATGATGCGCCGCCATACGGACACCGGCTACGCCGGCAACTGCGCCGCCCTGCGCGACGGCGACCTGCGCGAGCAGGTGGGCCGCATCGCCGCGCCCACGCTGGTCATCGGCGGCGCCCACGACGCCTCGACCTCGGCGCAACAAGGCCGCGAGCTGGCCGCCGCCATCCCCGGCGCACGCTACGAAGAGCTGGACGCCGGCCATATTTCCAACTGGGAGCAGCCGCAAGCCTACTCCCGCCTGCTGGTCGACTTTCTGAAGGGGTAAGCCATGGCACGCTGGGAGCAACGTCCGACCGGATCCAACTGGGGCGAGTTCGGCCCCGACGACCAGCTGGGCCGGGTCAACCTGATCGGCGAGGAACAGGTGCTGAAGGGGGCCCGCGAGATCCGCGCGGGCAAGACCTTCTGCCTGTCGCTGCCCCTGGACCTGCCTGGCGGCAACGTGCTGAATCCGCGCCGCCATCCGCCCCGGCTCAGTCCCACCCGGCTGCAGGACACGCCCTACGTGAACTTCCCCCTGCGCATGCTCAACCCCGACGCCGTCGATGTCCTGAGCGATGACCAGGTGCTGCTGTCCATGCAGTACTCCACGCAGTGGGACTCGCTGGCGCACGTGGGCGCGCTGTTCGATGCCGACGGCGATGGCCGCGCCGAGCTCTGCTACTACAACGGCTATCGCGCCGGCATCGACGTGATCGGCCCCAAGGACGCCACCCACGCCGGCTGCGGCTGCGATGGCGACGGTCCTTCGGCCGCGCTGAAGCTGGGCGTGGAGAACATGGCCGTCAAGGGCATGCAGGGGCGCGGCGTGCTGGTCGACCTGGCGCGCCACTTCGGCACCGGCCGCACCCTGATCGGCGCGAAGGAATTGCGCCAGGCCCTGGCTGCCGACGGCATCGAGGTCGAACGGGGCGACATGCTGGTGCTGCGCACCGGCTTCGCCGAAGCCGTGGTCGACATGGCGGGCCAGCCGGACGCCGACGTGCTGCATGGCTACGGCGCGGCGCTGGACGGCACGGACGCCGAACTGCTGCAATGGATCAGCGACAGCGGCATCGCCGCCTTGTGCGCGGACAACTACGCGGTCGAGGCCTACCCCGCCCGCGAGCGCCAGGGCCCGCGCGCCATGCTGCCCCTGCACCACCACTGCCTGTTCAAGCTGGGCCTGCCGCTGGCGGAGCTCTGGTACCTGAAGGACCTGGCCGAATGGCTGCACGCCAACGGCCGTCATCGCTTCATGCTGACGGCCCCGCCGCTGCGGCTGCCGCATGCGATCGGCTCGCCGGTGACGCCCATCGCGACGGTCTAGGAAAAACTCCGCGGCGCTCAGTGGAATGCGGCCCAGGCCAGCGTCGCGGAAAAGACGCCCAGCACGATGGAAGCGCCGCGCTGCGCATGCATCGGCTTGAGCCAACGCAGGCGTCCGCTGCCCAGTTGCGCGCCGAAGGCTATCCATGACAGCCCGATGGGCAGCAGCAGTACCGCGAATATGCCCATGGCCTCCAGGTAGGCCGGCAGGCCGGCAAAAGCCGCGGCCGGGAATATCGTGCCCGCGAACAAGGCTGCCTTGGGATTGAGCATCGTGGCGACAAACAGCGTATTCAGGCCGATGTCTCGCCTTTGCGCCGCAGGCAGCGCCACGGCGCTGCGCCACATGGTCACCGCCAGCCACGCCACGTACAGGCCACAGACCATGCGCGTCGCCATGGGCAGCCAGGGAAACTGGCGCGCGGCCTGGTTGAGAAAGACGCCCCAAATCGTGATCGCCACCGTGTAGCCGGCCAGTTCCGCCACGGTCAGCCGCGCGGCCCGGCGCACGCCTTGGCGCAGGCCGGCGGCGGCCAGCAAGGTATTGGTGGGGCCGGGCATGATCAGTACGACCATGACGCCCAGGGCCAGCAGCATCGCGTCGGAAAAGGAGAACATTTGGTACTGCAACATGTGGCGCGGCAATATTTGGGACGGCAATATGTTAGGCGTCAACATTTGGAGCTGCAATTCAGCCCACGTCCTGTCCGGTCATCACCATGTGGGCCAGCGTATCGGCGTCCAGTCCGGCGATGGGCCGGTCGATGACCTTGGTGCCTCCCTTCAGGATGGCGACACGGTCCGCCAGCGCCGCGACGTCGGACATATTGTGGCTGATGAGGATGACCGTCCGCCCCTCTTCGCGCAGGCGGCGGATCAGGCCCAGCACCAGCGCCGTTTCCTTCACGCCCAGGGCGGCGGTGGGCTCGTCCATGATGACGATATCCGCGTTCCAGTGCAGCGCGCGGGCAATGGCCACCGCCTGCCGCTGGCCGCCGGACATGCGCTCCACGGGACGGCGCATATCCTCGATGGGAACGGACAACCGCCGCAGGTAGCCCAAGGCCTCGCGCCGCATGCGCGACTTGTCCAGTACCCGGATGCCCGGCAGCAGCCTGCGCACGTGCTCGGCGCCCATGAAGATGTTTTCCACGATGGACAGGCGCGGAGCCAGGGCCAGGTCCTGGTAGATCGTGGCGATGCCCTGGCGCAGGGCATCGTGCGGCGAGCGGAAGCGCACCGCCCGGCCCTTCAGGGCCATGGCGCCGCCGCTGGGGGGCTGCGCGCCGGAAATGATGCGGATCAGCGTGGACTTGCCAGCGCCGTTGTCGCCGCAGATGGCCAGCACCTCGCCGGCGCGCACGTCCAGGTCGATGCCGTGCAGCGCCTGCACGGCGCCGTAGGACTTGCTGATTTGCTTGAGCGACAGGACAACGGACATGGGGTTTCGGGGCTTGGGGTTCAGGGCTTCAGGTAGTTCTGGACGTTGTTCTTGTCCACCAGCACGGCATTGGCGAAGAGATAGGGACCGGTGGTCACGCTTTCCTTGGGCTGCTTCTTGACCACGATGGCGTCCAGCGCGTCCACCGCGCGCTTGCCCATGTCCTCGAAGGGAATCATGACGGTCGCCGTGATCAGGCTTTGCGGGTCGGCGATGCGGCGATAGGTTTCCGGACCGCCGTCGATGGACACAAGGGTGACGTCGCCCTTCTTCATGCCGGCCTGTTGCAACAGGTCGTCGATGACATAGGCCTGGCCGTCGAAGGACGCCCAGATGCCCTGGAACTTGCCCTGGTGCTGCATGAGCAGCGCGCGCATGCCGTTGCGCACGTCATCGCGCCAGCTCTGCGTGCGGGCCATGGAAAACTTGGCCAGCTCCTTGACGGCGGTATTCTCCGACAGCACCACGTCGAGGACCTTGCCGCGGATGCGGGTGCCCGAGTTGTTCTCGAAACGCGCGGTGAGGATATTGCCCCGGTAGCCCAGCTGGCCCAGCAGGTAGAGCGCGGCGTCCGCGCCGACGGTGTACTCGTTGCTCTCGACGTCGAACAGCATATAGGGGCTGGCGCCGGACATGACCCCGATCACCGGAATACCGTTCTCCTTGGCCGCTTGCAGCTGGGCGTCGGCCTCGACCGGCTTGCCCATGGCGACGATGATGGCGTCCACCTTGCGGGTGACCAGCGTGTCCAGCTGTTCCGCGTGCTTGGGCAGCGAGCCTTCGGAGTTCAGCAAGGTGACGTTCCAGCCCTTGGCCTTGGCCTCGGCGGCAGCGGCATTGGCCACGCGCGCGTGCGTTTCCGAAGACATCTGGAACGCCACGATGCCCAGTTCGAAGGCATGGGCCGAGGATGCGCACAGCATCATCGCGGCGAAGGCGAATGGGAAAGTAAGGCCAGTGAGCAGCTTGCGCATGATGGAGGTCCCCGGGGATAGCCTGGATGGAATGGTCAGAACTTGAATGCCGCTTTCTTGAGCACGGTGGCCGACACGGCGACCGACGCGATGATGATGACGCCCAGCACGATATCCTGGACATAGTAAGGGGCGCCCATCAGGACCAGGCCGTTGCCCAGGACCTTCAGCGTGAGCGCGCCCACCAGCGTGCCCGGCACGTTGGCGCGGCCGGGTTCGAACATCGTCATGCCCAGCAGGACGGAAGCTATGGCATAGAGGAAATAGTCGCCGGCCATATTGGGCGCGGCCGAGGACAGGCTGGCCGTGAGCAGCACGGCGGTGGCCCCGGCCAGCAGGCCGGCCAGGGCGAGCCCCAGGCATTTCATGGCGCGGATATCGATGCCTGCCAGGCGCGCCGACTCTCCCGCCTCGCCCGTGGCGGTCATGCGGGCGCCGGTGCGGGTCCACTTCACCAGGAACAAGGCGCCCAGGACGACCGCGACCAGCCACCAGACCGGCGCCGGCACGCCCAGCCAGCTGCCTCGACCCAGGCCGGTGTACGCGGTGGGCCAGCGGCCAACGAAGGACACGCCATCGGTCAAGGCGAAAGCCAGCCCGCGCGCGATGGCGGCCATGCCCAGGGTGGCGATCAGTGACGGCACGCGCAGCACCGTGACGGCCACGCCATTGCCCAGGCCGCACGCCAGGCCGACCAGCAGCCCGCCCGCCACGCCCAGGATCACCGGATGACCGCCCTGGATCAGCGCCCCAGCCACCACCGCCGACAGGCTGGCCACGTCGGCCACGGAAAGGTCCAGCTCGGCATTGATCAGGGCCAGCGTGAAGCCCACCGCCAGGATGGCCAGGAAACTGGTCTCCTTCAGGACGCCGAGCAGGTTGCCGGGCGCGGCGAAATTGGGCGCGGCCACCGCGAAGAAAATCACCAGGGCCAGGCCGGCGACAGCGGTGCCGTAGGTTTCTAGAAAATCACGCATCGGGTTCGGGCAGGACGTCGGGCGGCTGGCGTGAGCATGTCGGCCCGGCCGGAAAGCGGTAAAAGACCGCGATTTTCGTGGAAAACGGGGCACAAGTGAAGCCCTGGCGGCCATCCAGGCCCGCAGCGGCCGCCGCGGCCGGGTCGGCGCGCCCGGCCCTGGCCGGATGACCTGCGCCTGGTTGACCCGCGCCCGGATCGCCCTGCCCCCGGATCGGCTTGCCCCGCGGAAACCGTCACCTGGCCATGCCCGCGAGCGTCCTGGACACCGGCGCCAGCGCCGCCTCGGCCGCGCGGTATTGCTGGTACAAGGCATCGTAGTGCTCCCGCCGCGCCGGGTCCGGCTCGTAGCGGCGGGCCTCGCGCACCACGCTTTCCTGGGCCGCCGCCAGCGAGGCGAAATGCCCCAGGCCGGTCCAGGCCACCACCGCCGCGCCCAGCGCGCCCGGCTCGCGCGCCATGCCGACGCTGACCGGGCGGCCGCAGATATCCGCCTTGACCTGGCACCACGCGGCATTGGCCGCCGCGCCGCCGCCGAAACGGATCTCCGCGACGGGCGCGCCCAGCGCGGCCTCGCCCCGCTCAAGCACCAGGCGATTGAGAAAGCCGACGCCTTCCATCACCGCCCAGGCCAGGTCGCCGGCCCCATGGCGGCGGTTCAGGCCGACGAAGGCCCCGCGCAGGTCGGCGTCCCAATACGGCACGCGCTCGCCTTGCAGATAAGGCAGGAACAACAAGGGTTGCGGATCGCGGGGCGCGTCGAGCAAGGCCTGCACGCGCGCGGCCATGCCTTCGCGGCCGTCGGCCTGGCCTCGCAGCAATTGCAGCAGCCAGGCCATGGTGTCGGCGCCATTCTGGCCGGGTCCTCCGACCTGGTGCAGGCCGTCGCCCCAGGCCACCGTCATCAACCCGGCGGCATGGGGGGCGTCCTTGCCCCCGGGCACGTGGGCGATGACGCCAAAGACCTCGGTCGTCCCGGAAATGTTGTAGGCGTGGCCGGCGCGCAAGGCGCCGAGGCCGGCCACCGCCGCCCAGGTGTCGTTGGCGCAACAGAAGACAGGCACGCCGGCCAGGCCCGACAAGGCGCCCGGCAAGCCGGGCAGTACGACGCCCACGGCCTCGGCGGGCGACCGCAGCGGCGGCAACAGGCCGGCATCCAGCCCCGCCGCGGCCAGCAGGGTGGGCGTGGCGGACGCCAGGTCGGACGCCGCCGCGGCGCATAAGCGGGCCATGGACACCGGATCGCTGGCGCGTACGCCCGTCAGGCGGAAGTTCAGATAGTCCTTGGGCTCCAGCACGCAACGGGCGCGCGCCAGGACCGCCGGCTCGTTGCGGCGCAGCCAATCCAGGCGGGCCAGCGGATGGAAGGGGTTGACCAGCGCCAGCTCCGGGTGCTCCCGGGGAAGCCGTGCGCGCAAGGCGTCGACGTCCGGCGCGGCGCGCGTATCGCGCCACGTCAGCGCCGGACGCACGGGGCGGCCCGCGTCATCCAGCAGGACCTGCGTGCGCGTGACGCCGCATATGGCGATGCCGCGTATCTCGGCGAACCGGGCCGGTGCCTGGGCCGCCAGTTCGTCGGCCAGGCTGGCAAGCAGGGACCACCACAGGTCGGCGTCGATTTCAGCATGGCCGCCGGCGGCGCCGGCGCCATCGGCCGGGCTGGGCAGGGCGTGCTCCGCCCAGGCTCGACCCTCGGCGTCGTAAAGCGCGGCGCGGAAACTGGTGCCGCCCAGGTCGCAGGCAAGCACGACGCTCACGATACGCCTCCGGCAAACGGGCGGACGCGCGCCGGGCGTGGCCGGGAAGCGCGAAGAAACCGGAACACGGGATTGAACCCGAAAGCGAAAAAGAACATAAGACGGTTGAAGACCAGGACGGAATGGCCCCGGCATATTACCGGAGCCGTCGGATCGCTCACCAAGAGCACGGCGCGGGCCCGCGCCCCCTTCGGTGTAGGCGCGGCGTTACACCTCATCCTTTTGGCGGGCTCCAGGTTCGGTGCATACGCTATTTCTACATCGAAAAACCGCCTTGTGCCCGATAATCGAACCAGCCTGAAGCGCGCCCCTCCCCCCCGAAGCGAAGCAGGAGTGCACCATGTCCGACCCGCACACTCCCTACCGCGTCCTGCGCGATACCGATCGGCGCATCGCCGAGAGCCTGTATCGCCTCGAACGCCAGCACTGTTACCTGCACCACCTGCTACAGCAGGAACGCGACGCCCAGGAGGCGGCGACCCAGCTGCGGATGCTGGAAACAGAACTGAGATCCCTGCGCAATGAGCGCGATGCATTGCTGCGGGAGCTCTGTCCGCCGCCCTTGTCTTCCGCGCGCATCCACTGACGCGCCGCGCGCTTCACGCATCGATCACTTTCCGCGTGAACGCGTCCAGGTAATCCATCAGGGCATCCGCGCCCTGCCGCGCCACGGCCGCATCGCCGGTCGCGATGCCGTCGGCCATGATGCCGTGCTGGCGCGCGCCGGCCAGCAAATCGCCTTCATGCCGGTAGGCGTACCAGAAGCGGCGGCACTGGATCACCAGCGGCGCCACGGCATTGACCGCGGAAATATTGCGGCAGGCCTCGTGGCACACCGCATCCAGCGCCTGGTCGGCCGCCATGTAGAGATCGAGGTCGCCGGCATCGGCCGCCGCGCGCATCCGCGCGGCGTGCATGCGTATCGCCTCGCGCTGCGCCGGCGTCGCCCGCCGCGCCGCCGCGCCGGCGATCAACTGTTCCAGCACGCGCCGCGTCTGCAACACGTTCAGGTGCTCCGCCAGTTCGATCGCCGCCACGCGCAGGCCGCGCCTGGGCTCCTGCCGTATCAATCCCGCGGCGACCATGCGCAGCAGCGCCTCGCGCACCGGCGTGCGCCCCAGGCCGATGCGCTCGCTCAACGCCGCTTCGGCCACGGCACTGCCGGGCGCCAGCTGCAAGGTGGCGATCAGGCTTTCCAGGCGGTCGTGGGCGATGTCGGCCGCGCGCCGCGCCGCCCGCGGCGGCGCTTGCCGGCCTTGGTTCATATCGCCAGGATCATGTCGTATGGCCCGCCGCCTTGCCGTCCATGCCGGCCGCGTCCGGGCCGGCGCCGGCTCCCATGCCGCCGGCATCGCCCCCGGCCGCGGCGGCCGTGGCCATGCCCGCATCGATGGCCCCGGCCGCCGCCCCGACCCGCGCCTTGCGCCATTGCAGCAGCGCCAGCCATTCCCCCACGAAGCCGCGCCGGAAGAAGGACACGCACACCACGAAGATCAGGCCGATGACGATCGTCACCACGTCGCCCAGCGTCGCCAGGTAGTTCTGCAGGCTGACCACCAGGGCGGCGCCCAGCACCGGTCCCCACACCGTGCCCAAGCCCCCCAGCAGCGTCATCAGCAGGACCTCCGTGGACGTCGGCAAGGACACGTCGTTCAGCGCCACCAATTGCAGCACCAGGGCCTTCAGCGAACCCGCCAGCCCGGCGACGGCGGCCGACAGCACGAACGCCAGCAGCTTGCAGCGGTCGGTGTCATAGCCCAGCGACACGGCGCGCGGCGCATTGTCGCGTATCGCCTTGAGGATCTGTCCAAAGGGCGAATGGATGACCCGATAGACGAAGAGGAAGCCCAGCACGAAGACCGCCAGGGTGAAGTAGTACATATGGCTGTCGACGCTCAAGTCGACCAGGCCCAGGAACTTGCCGCGCGGAATGCCCTGCATGCCGTCCTCGCCGCGGGTCCAGCGCACCTGCACGGCCATGAAATAGGCCACTTGCGACAACGCCAGCGTGATCATCGCGAAATAGATGCCGGTACGCCGTATGGCCAGGCCGCCGATGACATAGCCCACGGCCGCCGCCATGGCCACGCCGCACAGCATGGCCACCTCCGGCGGCAGGCCGGCCGGCCCGAACAGCAGCATCATCTGGCCGGTGGCATAGCCGGCCCAGCCGAAGAAGGCGGCATGGCCGAAGGAGACCAGGCCGGTATAGCCGGTCAGCAGGTTGAAGGCCACCGCGAACAGCGCGAAGCACAACACCTTCATGACGAAGACCGGGTACACCACCTGGGGAAACACCGGCACCAGCAAGGCCGGCACCAGCAGCACGGCAAGGATGCGCAGGGCCACGGGAATGCACGCCATGCGGGCCAGGAAACCTGACCGCGGGGACATCGAGGACATCTTATTTCTCCTTGCCGAACAGGCCGGCCGGACGCACCAGCAGGACGGCCGCCATGACGACGAACACGACCACGGTGGAGGCCTCGGGATAGAACACCTTGGTCAGACCTTCCAGCAGCCCCAGCGACAGGCCGGTGACGATGGCGCCCATGATGGAGCCCAGGCCGCCGATCACGACCACCGCGAACACGATGTTCAAGAGATTGGACCCCATGAGCGGATTGATCTGCATGACCGGCGCGGCCAGCACGCCGGCCACGCCCGCCAGCGCGACGCCGAAGCCGTAGGTCAGCGTGATCATCACCGGCACGTTCACGCCGAAGGCCTGCAGCAGGCGCGGATTCTCCGTGCCGGCGCGCAGCATCGCGCCCAGGCGGGTCCGTTCGAAGAGATACCAGGTCAACAGGCACAGCGCCAGGGACGCCACCACCACGAAGGCGCGGTAGCCGGGCAGGTACATGAAGCCCAGGTCGAAGCCGCCCTGCAAGAGTTCCGGCGGCTCATAGCCCACGCCGGAGATGCCGTAGAAATAACGGAAGCCCCCTTCCATCATCAGGGCAATACCGAAGGTCAGCAACAAGCCATACAGGTGGTCGAGGTGATAGAGCCGCTTGAGCAGCGTGCGCTCGATGACGATGCCCAGGCCGCCGACGACCAGCGGCGCCAGCAGCAGCGCCGCCCAGAAATTGATCCGCACGCTTTCGCCCAGCCATTGCGGCAGCTGGGTGAACCCCATCCAGGCCAGGAACGCCGCCATCATGAACTGGGCGCCATGGGTGAAATTGACGATGTTCAGCAAGCCGAAGATGATCGCCAACCCCATGCTCAGGATGGCGTAGAAGCAGCCGTTGATCAGCCCGACCAGAAGTTGGGCCAGGAGTGACTGGTAGGAGATATCGAACATGGCGGGGGCACCGGGCGAACACCGTCGGGGACGGCGCGGGCATATCAGGCGTATTCAGGCGTGGCGCGACGCGCGCGGGGCGGCACGAAACGCCCCGCGCGGTATGCGACGGCCTCCTCAGGACTTGACCAGCGGGCAGGCGGCCTGCGGCTTGGGGAACACGTCCTCGCCCTTGAGCACCGCCTTGACGTTGTAGTAGTCCCAAGGCGCCTTGGACTGGGCCGGCGTCTTGACCTGGAGCAGCAGCATGTCATGCACCAGGGCGCCATCGGCGCGCAGCTTGCCGTTGCGGATCACCGCGTCGTTGATGGTCATCTCGCGCAGCTTGGCCATGACGGCCGGCGCATCGTCGGTGCCGGCGGCCTCGATGGCCTTCAGGTAGCTCAGCGTGGCGGAGTAGACGCCGGCCTGCGACGCGGTGGGCATCTTCTTGGTCTTTTCGAAGAACTTGCGCGCCCAGGCGCGCGAAGCATCGTCGTAATCCCAATAGAACGCCTCGGTCAGGTACATGCCCTGCGCCTTCTGCAGGCCCATGCTGTGCACGTCGGAAATATAGGTCAGCAGCGGCGCGACCGTCTGCTTTTTGGAAATGCCGAACTCGGCTGCCTGCTTGACCGCGTTGACCGTGTCGTTGCCCGCATTGGCCAGGGCGATCACGTCGGCCTTGGACGATTGCGCCTTGAGCAGGAACGAAGAGAAGTCGTTGCCCGGGAAGGGATGGCGCGACACGCCTACCACTTCGCCGCCGTTCTCCTTGATGACTTCCGTGGCATCTTTCTCCAGCGAGTGGCCGAAGGTGTAGTCCGCGGTAATGAAGTACCAGGTCTTCTTGCCCTCCTTGACCAGGGCGCGCGCCGTACCGGCGGCCAGGGCATAGGTGTTGGTGGTCCATTGCGCGTTCAGCGGCGAGCACTTTTCGCCCAGGATGGCCGTGGACAGGCCCGCCGAAGGCATGGTGACGCGATTCTTCTGCTTGGCGATCTCCATCACCGCCAGCGCCGTGGACGCGGTGGGAAAGTCGGTGATCATGTCGACCTTGCCCTGGTCGAACCATTCGCGCGCCAGGTTGGCGGCAACGTCCGGCTTGTTCTGGTGATCGGCCGCCACCACCTCGACGGGCTTGCCCAGCACCTTGTTGCCCATCTCCTCGGCGGCCATGCGGGCCGCCACCACCGAACCGTTGCCGGCCAGGTCGGAGTACACGCCGGACAGGTCGGTCAGGACGCCGATCTTGACCACGTCGTCGCTGATGCCGGCGGCCTGGGACACGCCGGCGTAGCCAAGGAAACACAGCGCTGCCGCGATTTTCTTGAATTTCATTCGAAACGCTCCGTATGCATGGGAAAAGGTAAGGGAATGGCGGTGAGGCGATGCTTCAGATGCCCAACAAGGTATTCAAACGGTCCTGCGACGATTGCACCTCGCCACGGTCGATGACCGCGACGACGTTGCCGTGCTCGATGACATAGTGGCGGTCGGCCAGGTGTTGCGCGAAGCGGAAATTCTGCTCCACCAGCACCATGGTGTAGCCGCGTTCCTTCAATTGGCGGATGACGCGGCCCAGCGCCTGCACGATGACCGGCGCCAGGCCTTCCGTGATTTCGTCCAGCAGCAGCAGGCGCGCGCCCGATCGCAGGATGCGCGCCATCGCCAGCATCTGCTGCTCGCCGCCGGACAGGCGCGTGCCCTGGCTCTGCGCCCGCTCGCGCAAATTCGGGAACATGGCGTAGATTTCGTCCAGCGACATGCCATCGGGACCGACCTTGGGCAGCAGCAGGAGGTTTTCCTCGGCGGTCAGCGACGCATAGATGCCGCGCTCTTCCGGGCAATAACCGATGCCGCGCCGGGCAATGCGGTGCGAAGGCAGGCCCACCGTCTCGACGCCGTCGACCTTGATGGAGCCCTGGCGCCGTCCCACCAGGCCCAGGATGGATTTCAGCGTGGACGTGCGGCCCGCGCCGTTGCGGCCCAGCAGGGTCACGCACTCGCCGGGGCGCACATCCAGGTCGATGCCGTGCAGGACGTGCGATTCGCCATACCAGGCATGCAGCCCGCGGATCTCCAGCATGTTGGAATCCGTCCGCGCTTGCGCCGGGCGGTCCGTCCGGACCGCCGCGTGGGCTGCGCCGGCGCCCTCGCCTTGGGGCTCACTCATCTTCCGCTCCCATATAGGCTTCCCTCACGGCCGGGTCGGCGGCGACCTCGGCATATGGCCCTTCGGCCAGGATTTCACCACGCTGCAGGACGGTGATGGTATCCGAGATGTCCGACACGACTTTCATGTTGTGTTCCACCATGAGGATGGTGCGGCCGGCCGAAACCGCCTTGATCAGGTGCTTGATGCGGTCCACGTCCTCATGCCCCATGCCCTGCGTCGGTTCGTCCAGCAGCAGCAGTTCCGGCTCCAGCGCGAGGGTGGTGGCGATTTCGAGCGTCCGCTTGCGGCCATAGGGAAGGTCTCCGGCCGCCGTGTGCAGGTGCGTGCGCAAGCCGACCTGGTCGAGCAGTTCCTCGACGCGATGATGCAGCTGCTCCAGCGAACGCTCCGCGCGCCAGAAGCAATAATCCACGCCCAGGCGTCGCTGCAAGGCCACGCGCACGTTTTCCAGCACCGACAATTGCCCGAACACCGCGGAAATCTGGAAGGAACGGACGATGCCGCGGCGCGCGGTCTGGGCCGGCTTCTCCTGTGTGATGTCGATTCCATCGAACAGGATGGCGCCGCGCGTGGGTGCGTGGAACTTGGTCAGCAGGTTGAAGAAGGTGGTCTTGCCCGCGCCGTTCGGGCCGATCAGCGCATGGATGGCCCCGCGCCGCACGGACAGGTCCACATTGTTCACCGCCACGAAGCCGCGGAACTCCTTGGTGAGTCCCCGCGTCTGGAGAATGATGTCGCTTTGCATGTCGGCGCGGCTCCTGGTTTTGCGGCAATCAGGACGAACGCATCCCGGGCGGCGGTCTTGCGGCCGCCGCCGGACTGCGATGCGGGAAAGTGACGCGGGACGCGTCCTGGACAAGAATCCTAGCGGGACTGCCAGGCGGCGGGGCGGCGTTCCAGCGCGGCGCGAATGACGCGCTCGACGCGCTCGCGCTCGGCGCCGACCAGCGGCAGGCGCGGACGCCGCACGTTTTCGTTGCCGACGCCGGCCAGGGTCTCCGCCAGCTTGATGTTCTGCACCAGCTTGGTCGACACGTCCAGGTGCAGCAGCGGCGTGAACCACTGGTACAAGGCCAGCGCCTCGGCCCACTTGCCGGCCTTCATCAGGTCGTAGAGGGCCACGGTCTCGCGCGGGAACGCGGTGACCAGGCCGGCCAGCAGGCCGTCGGCGCCCAGCGCCAGGGCTTCGAACGACAGGTCGTCCACGCCGATGAACAGTTGATAGCGCTGGCCCAGGGCGTTGCGCAGGTCCGTGACGCGGCGGATGTCATCGCAGCTTTCCTTGATCGCCACCAGCCACTCGCAGTCGGCCAGTTCAGCCATGTGCTCCGGCTTCAAGTCGACGCGGTAGGCCACCGGGTTGTTGTAGATCATGCAAGGCTTGCGGGCGGCCTCGGCGATGGTACGCACGTTCAGCATGGCTTCGCGCGCGTCGGCGACGTAGATCAGCGAAGGCATGATCATGAAGCCGTCGACACCGGCGTCGACCGCGGCCTTGACGTAGCGCAGGGCCTCGCGGGTGCTGGTTTCCGACACGTTGGCCAGGACGGGAACACGTCCCGCGCTGGCCTCGACGGCGGTCTTGGCCACGGCCACCTTTTCTTCCAGCGTCAGCGTGCTGGCCTCGCCCAGCGAGCCGCCGGTCACCAGGCCATGCACCCCATTGTTGATGAGAAAGCTGAAATGCTTGCGCATTTCCGCATGGTCCAGCGTCTCATCGGCGTTGAATTTGGACGTAACGGCGGGGAAGACCCCTTGCCAGCGCGCGTTGGTCACCTGCTTCTCCTGGATAGGGTGGCGGCTTTCCGCCACATGGATTCCGATGTCGAACCCGATGCCAGGCAGCTTAATATTGCATAAATATATTTACAAGATATTCAGCTTAAGGGCTTTCCCGGGCGGGGTTTCCCCGGGGGGGGCGAAGCATCACAGACTGATCGCCACGATCCCGGCCAAGACGATCACGCCGCCGGCGACGCGGCGCGCGAGATTGCCCTCGCGGAAGAGCCAGCACGCAAGGAAAGCGCTGATGACGATGGACGACTCGCGCAGAGGCGCGACAAGAGCCACCGGGGCACTCAGCATGGCGGTGAGCACCAGGATGTAGGCGAGCGGGGAGAACACGGCCACGATGAAGATCGGTATTGCGTCGGCACGGAAGACGGCAGGGATCCGATGGCGCCGTGCCAGGGCGACGGGGGTCAGCACCATGCTTTGAAACAGGAGCGTGCCGGCGTAATAGCTTACGGGCGCCAACTGCCACGAGGTGACGGAGTAGCCGTCCCACAGGGTGTACCCGGCGATGGTGGCCCCTGTCGCGGCGCCCCAGGCCAATCCCGGCAAGGAACGGCTGCTCCCGCTTCTGAACAGATTGCCGATGACGACGAGGATGCCCGCGACGATGAGCAAGGCCCCGAGCATCGCGGCCGTGGTAAGCCGTTCCCCCAGCAGGAGAACCGCGAACAACATGGTCAGCATGGGCCCCGTGCCGCGGGCGACCGAATAAACCACCCCAAGCTCCGCGCGTTCATAACCGGCCTGCAAGATAAGGGAGTAGGCGATGTGCAAGGCGGCGGAAACGGCAGCCCCCACCATGAGCCGCCCATCGAGCACCTGCTGTCCCTTGTCCATGAGGGCAAGGCCCACCGGTACGCATAGCAAGGCCGATACGCAGGTATAGGCCCAGACGAACAGAAAGGTATCTTCGCGCTTGTACTTCGAGGCGATGTTCCACACCGCATGGGCGATCGCCGCGGCGAGGACGAGCGCGACAGTGCCGGGGCGCATCAGTCGATGTCGGGCAGGTCGATCCCGGCCCGCTCCGCGCGGCGGCTACGCTCTGGATCGCGCAGGGCAAGGGCCGCGACCAGCGCGTCAATGACGACGAGTTGGGCCAGCCGGCTTCCCGCCGCGGCCATCTGCGCCGGCAGGGGCGCGCCGCCGACGACCAGGGCGATATCCGCGAGGGTCGCCAGGGGGGTGCCGTACTGGTTGGTGATGGCGAGCAGCGAGGCCCCCGCGGAAGACGCTGCATCGGCGATGGCGAGCGTGGTCGAAGTGCGTCCAGTCGAACTGACGGCGATGACGACATCGCCAGGCCCCAGGAGGCGCGTCGCGATCATCGCCGACAAGTAGTCCGGGATGCCGATGGTCGTCACGCCGACCGCCCGCAGGCGGAAGACGGCGTCGGCGGCGACCGTGGATGACGGTCCGGCACCGAACACGATCACCTGTCGGGCGGACAGGATCGTATCGACCGCCTTGTCGAACGCAGCGAGTTCCAGCGCGCCGCCCAGCGCGGCAAGGGCGTCGGCGCCGGCGCGGATGGCGGTTTCAAGCACCGTGGCCGACGTCGCGTCCGCCGCGAGTGCTTCAGGCGGCGCGAAGAACCTGGTGGTGCCGCGGGCGCGGGCGATCTCTATCTTGAGCTCGGTGAACCCGCCGAACCCGATCGCACGCGCAGCGCGGATGACGCTAGGCGCCGATACGCCGGCACGGGCTGCAACCTGGGCGGTCGTGCTCGCACCGACGAACAGGGGATCGGCGAGCAGGACCGCGACCACCTTCGCCTCGCTGGCGGCGAGATCGCCACTACGCGCCTGGATGCTTCCGATCAACTGCCCCAATTGCCCGCCGCCATCGGTAACGGAATTACCATTTCCTTTTTTCATATGTAATATATTACATACGCTGTGCTAGCCGCACAACCACCGTTTCAACAGATGCGCCGCATCCAAATCGAAGGAGGCCCTTTCAATGAATGAAAAAACCAATGCAGACGTTGCTGTCCTGGGTCCGGGCGCGATCGGCACCACGGTCGCCGCGGCGCTGCACGAAGTCGGTCGCACGCCCCTGCTGTGCGGCCGTACGCCCCGCGACAGCCTGACGCTGCGGGATGGCGATCGTCTTATCGTTGTCCCGGGTCCGATTCGGACGGATCCCGCACGGATCGCTCGCCCGGTCGACCTCGTCTTTCTCGCCGTCAAGGCGACTCAAACCGCGGCGGCCGCGCAGTGGCTTGCGGCGCTGAGCGGTCCGGAAACCGTCGTGTGCGTGCTACAGAACGGAGTGGAGCAGTTGGAGAGCGTCACCCCGCATTGCCCCCGTGGCCGCATCGTTCCCGCTGTCGTGTGGTTCCCTGCCCAGGCGCAATCCGATGGTTCGGTGCATTTGCGCGGCGACGCGCGCATCAGCCTGCCAGACGTAGCGGCCTCCCGCGTGGTGGCGAAGGCACTGCAAGACACCCGCTGCTCGGTGGATCTGGCCTCGAATTTCAAATCACTGGCTTGGCGCAAGCTACTGCAGAACGCGGTGGCGGGGCTCATGGCGCTGACGCATCGTCGCTCGGGCATGTTCGGCCGGCCCGACATTTCCAGGCTGACGCTGGACTATCTGCGCGAGTGCCTGGCCGTGGCGCGCGCCGAGGGGGCTGAACTGGGCGACGAGGTGCCACAGGCAATTCTCGACAAGTTCCAGGCATCCCCAGCCGACATGGGCACGTCCATCCTGACCGATCGCGAAGCTGGCCGCCCCCTTGAATGGGATATCCGCAACGGGGTGATCGCTCGTCGCGGCCGGGCGCACGGCATTCCGACGCCCATCAGCGATGCCCTGGCGCCACTGCTGGCGGCGGCGAGCGACGGCCCTGGCTGATGTGTTTGCCTCTATGCGATCACGCCGGCGCGCCGGGAACGGCGGGCGTCGTGGCCGTGCGCGCCGCGTCCGGCGCGGCCAGCAGGAAGCGGTAGATCACCCCGCCCGCCACGCCGCCGACCAGCGGCGCCGCCCAGAACAGCCACAGCTGCTGCAAGGCCCAGGTCCCCTGGAACAAGGCCACGCCCGTGCTGCGCGCGGGATTCACCGACGTATTGGTCACCGGGATGCTGATCAGGTGTATCAGCGTCAGCGCCAGGCCGATGGCCAGCGGCGCGAAGCCCTTGGGCGCGCGCTCGTCCGTGGACCCGTTGATCACGATGAGGAACATGGCGCTCAACACGACTTCGGCGATCAGGGCGGCGACCATGCTGTAGCCGCCGGGAGAGTGGTCGCCATACCCATTGCTGGCGAAACCGCTGGCGGTGGCATCGAAGCCGGCCTTGCCGCTGGCGATGAGGAACAGCACCGCGCCCGCGACGACGCCGCCTATCACCTGGGCGACGATATACGGAATCACGTCGGACGCGGGCGTACGGCCGCTGGCGTACAGCCCCAGCGTGACCGCCGGATTGAAATGGCCACCCGAAATATGGCCGACCGCGTACGCCATGGTCACCACCGTCAATCCGAACGCCAACGCCACGCCGGCGAAACCGATGCCCAACTGCGGGAATGCGGCCGCCAGCACGGCCGATCCACATCCCCCCAACACCAACCAGAAGGTACCGAAAAACTCCGCGAAAAGTCGCTTGGCCATGAAGGTCTCCGTCAGGAAAGAATTACGTTCGCCATCCTAGGAAGACGGCGCGCACCCCACAAGACAACAAACCGTGACAAAAAGAGTCGCTCGAGCCCTGCACTGCATGAGGCTGCTCTGCCATGCCGGGCCAGTATAGGACCGCCCCTTCCTGGCGGAAAGGCCCGCCCCCTCCGTCCGGTCGGCGCCAAATGCGATAATCCCCGCTTCCCTCGGAGAGAAGATCTTGACCCGCATCGATGACCCCAGCCGCGACCGCGAAGTCGGCAACGCGGACTCCACCCACGACACCACCCGCATCGACGACGTGCGCATCGGTGCCGTGCGCCCGCTCATTTCGCCCGCCCTGCTGCTGGACGAGCTGCCGATCACGCCTGCCCTCCAGGACCTGGTCGAACGCAGCCGGGGCGAGATCGCCGACGTGCTGCACGGTCGCGACGATCGCCTGGTGGTGGTGGTGGGTCCCTGTTCGATCCATGACCATGACCAGGCGATGGAGTACGCCCGCCTGCTGAAAACGGCGGCCGATGACCTGAGCAAGGAATTGCTGGTCGTCATGCGCGTGTACTTCGAGAAGCCGCGCACCACCGTGGGCTGGAAGGGCTATATCAACGATCCGCGCCTGGACGGCAGCTACCGCATCAACGAAGGCCTGCGCCGCGCCCGCGAACTGCTGCTGGATATCGGCGCGCTGGGCCTGCCCGTGGGCACCGAATTCCTGGACCTGCTCAGCCCGCAATTCATCGCCGACCTGATTTCCTGGGGCGCCATCGGCGCGCGCACCACCGAAAGCCAGAGCCACCGCCAGCTGTCGTCAGGCCTGAGCTGCCCGCTGGGCTTCAAGAACGGCACCGACGGCAGCGTCCAGGTGGCCTCCGACGCCATCGTGGCGGCGCGCGCCAAGCACGCGTTCATGGGCATGACCAAGATGGGCATGGCGGCGATCTTCGAAACCCGCGGCAACGACGACACGCACGTCATCCTGCGCGGCGGCAAGAAGGGGCCCAACTACGACGCGGCCGGCGTCGAGGAAGCCTGCCAGAGCCTGCGCAAGGCCGGCCTGCGCGAACAGGTGATGATCGACTGCTCGCACGCCAACTCCAACAAGTCGCACGCGCGCCAGGTGGAAGTGGGCGCCGACATCGCCGCGCAGCTGGCCGGCGGCGAAAGGCGCATTTGCGGCGTCATGATCGAAAGCCATCTGGAAGAAGGCCGCCAGGATCTCACGCCCGGCGTACCGCTCAAGCGCGGCGTATCCATCACCGACGCGTGCCTGGGCTGGTCGCAGACCGAACCCGTGCTGGCCCAATTGGCCCAGGCCGTGCGCCAGCGCCGGGAGAAGCTCGGCCGCGGCTGATCGGCGCGACGCCCGCACCAGCAGGATGAAGGCCCCCGGCGCCCACGCGCCGGGGGCCTTTCCTTTTGAGCGTACCCACAACGGCAGCACCCACAATAACGATAGACGCCTTTAATTCATATATATGATTTGGTTGACTCAAATGAAATTTGAAAATAAGATGGCCTGGCCTATCGATGAACGGCCCGCCGGCGCCTGCCGGACAGGCGCCGCAAAACCCAGGAGGAAGACATGATTCACGCAGTACTGCACGACGCCAAGGACACGGTGGCCGTTGCGGTGGTGGAAGGAATCACCGCCGGCACCGAACTCAACGCCTGGATCATGGATGAAGACAAGATCATCCACGTCACGGCCAAGCAGGACATCCCCATCGGTCACAAGGTGGCCCTGAAGGACATGAATGCCGGCGACACCATCTACAAGTACGGCGTCGACATCGGCAAGGTAGTCGCGCCCATCCAGGTCGGCCAGCACGCCCACGTCCACAACATCAAGACCAAGCGCTGGTAATCCACCCCGCCGGTCCACCTGGCCAGTCCACCCCATTCCCTGCTGCGAGGATTCCCCATGGCTGTCGTTTCCGCCTCCACCACTTTCCGCGGCTATCGCCGCGACAACGGCCGCGTCGGCGTGCGCAATCACGTGATCGTGCTGCCGGTCGACGATATTTCCAACGCCGCCGCCGAAGCGGTCGCCAACAACATCAAGGGCACCATGGCCCTGCCCCACCCTTACGGCCGCCTGCAATTCGGCGAGGACCTGGAGCTGCACTTCCGCACGCTGATCGGCACCGGCTGCAATCCCAACGTCGCCGCCGTGATCGTCATCGGCATCGAGGAAGGCTGGACCAAGCGCGTGGTCGACGGCATCGCCAGCACCGGCAAACCGGTGGCCGGCTTCAGCATCGAACTGCATGGCGACCATGACACCATCATGCGCGCCTCCAAGCAGGCCAAGGAATTCGTGCACTACGCCACGTCGCTGTACCGCACGGAGTGCCCCATCGAGGACCTGTGGGTCTCGACCAAATGCGGCGAGTCCGACACGACCTCGGGCTGTGGCGCCAACCCCACCGTCGGCAACGCCTTCGACAAGCTCTATACCCTGGGCACCACGCTGGTGTTCGGCGAAACCTCGGAATTGACCGGCGGCGAGCACATCGTCGCCGCCCGTTGCGCCAACGACAAGGTGCGCGACCAGTTCATGACCATGTTCAATCGCTACCAGGACATGATCGATCGCTGGAAAACCAGCGACCTGTCCGAATCCCAGCCCACCAAGGGCAATATCGCCGGCGGCCTCACCACCATCGAGGAAAAGGCGCTGGGCAACATCCAGAAGATAGGCAAGAAGTGCCGCGTCGACGGCGTCATCGACAAGGCCGAGATCCCCACCGGCCCGGGCCTGTGGTTCATGGATTCGTCCTCGGCGGCCGCCGAGATGGTGACCTTGTGCGCGGCGTCGGGCTATGCCGTGCATTTCTTCCCGACAGGCCAGGGCAACGTCATCGGCAATCCCATCCTGCCCGTGATCAAGATCTGCGCCAATCCGCGCACCGTGCGCACCATGTCCGAGCATATCGATGTCGACACCTCGGGCCTGTTGCAGCGCGAGATAGACCTTGACCAGGCCGGCGACAAGCTGCTCGAATGCATGCTGGCCACGGCCAACGGCCGCTGGACGGCCGCCGAGGCACTGGGCCATCGGGAGTTCGTACTGACCCGCCTGTACGAAAGCGCATGAGCACATAAGCGCATACGCGCAGGCCCCCGCGGGACGGACCCGCGCGCGGTGCGCTCGCGCAGGTCCGTCCCGCCAGACGTTGTCGATTCCGTTGTCCATTCCGTTGTCCATTACCACTACCGCCACCACCAGGCGCCCACGCAAGCGCAACACCGCAAGCACGCAAGCACCGGTTCATCCGCCGCCAGCCCACCGCCGGCGGCTTCCATGCAGGCTCATCAGGCGCACCGGCCCGAAGACGGCCGGG
This sequence comes from Achromobacter aloeverae, assembly GCF_004121055.1. Taxonomy (GTDB): domain Bacteria; phylum Pseudomonadota; class Gammaproteobacteria; order Burkholderiales; family Burkholderiaceae_B; genus Bordetella_C; species Bordetella_C aloeverae. The sequence goes on along the minus strand of NZ_PYAL01000009.1, from coordinate 96,846 downwards.
CGCCTTTTCGCCCGTCGCCTCGACGGGCCCACCGGAGGAGACCGACCATGCAGAAGAAGAACGATGTCAACCCAACCACCGATCCCCAGGCGCCGGCGCGGCACGATGCGCCCGCATCGGCACAGCGCCGCTCCACGCTGGGGATGCTGGGCGCGGGCGCCCTGGCGACGCTGGCCCCTTGGCTGCCGGCGCACGCCGCCGACGACAAGTGGCCCGACAAGCCCATCAACTACGTGGTGCCCTTCCCGCCCGGAGGGCTGACGGACGTGGCGGCGCGACAGGCCGCCAAGGCGCTGGGCACGGCGGAACACTGGAACGTGGTGGTGGAAAACAAGCCCGGCGGCAGCGCGAATATCGGCGCGGCCTATGTCGCGCGCGCCCAGCCCGACGGCTATACCTGGCTGGCGATGACGCTGTCCCACGCCGCCAACGCCACGCTGTTCCAGGGCAAGGCTGGCTATGACCTGTTGAAGGACCTCGTGCCGGTGGCCTGCATGGCGTCGTCCTCCATGATGGTGGTGGTCAATCCCAAGAGTCCCATCAAGACCATGGACGACCTGCTGCAGGCCGCCAAGTCGCGTTCGCTGTCGGCGGGGTCCAGCGGCAACGGCACGCCGCCGCACCTGACGCTGGCGCTCTATCAGCGCCTGACCGGCGCCAAGCTGCTGCATGTCCCCTACAAGGGCGGCGCGCCGTCGTTGACGGACCTGATCGGCGGCCAGGTGGACGTGATCTTCTCCAACTACCCCGAATCGCTCGCCTACGTGAAAAGCGGCACCTTGCGCGCGCTGGCGGTCAGCAGCAAGAAGCGCAGCGCGGAACTGCCCGATGTGCCCACCGTCGAAGAGGCGGGCCTGCCGGGACTGGTGGTGGCCAATTTCACCGGCGTGATGGCGCCGGCCGGCACGCCCAAGCCCTTGGTGGACCGCATCAGCAAGGCCATCGTCAAGCAGATCAAGCAGCCGGAGATGACCCGTAGCCTGGTGACCCTGGGCTTCGGCGCGCAGCCCATGGAGGCGGCGGAGTTCGGCCCGTATCTGAAGGGCGAGGTCGAACGCTGGGCCAAGATCATCCACGACGCCAACATCCAGGTCGGTTGATACGCCTGCCGCTGGACACCACCGCAACCGGGGCCGTCGAAGGACGGCCCCTTCCCACCCCCAGGCGCCTGCTCATGCATATCGTCATCTCCGAATTCATGGATGCCCCCGCCGTCGACGCGCTGCGACGCGACTTCGATGTCCGCTACGAACCCGACCTGGTCGACCAGCGCGACGACCTGTTGCGCGCGGTGGCAACCGCCGATGCGCTGATCGTGCGCAACCGCACCCGCGTCGACGCCGGCCTCCTTGCCGCCGCGCCGCGGCTGCGGGCCGTGGGCCGCCTGGGCGTCGGCCTGGACAACATCGACGTGCCTGCGTGCGAGGCGCGCGGCATCGCGGTGCTGCCGGCCGTCGGCGCCAATGCGCGCTCGGTCGCCGAATACGTCATCGCCACCGTGCTGCTCCTGCTGCGGGGCGCCTATGGCGCGACCGCCCAGGTCGCCGCGGGCGACTGGCCGCGCAACGCGCTGTCCCATGGCCGCGAAGCCAACCAGCGCGTGCTGGGCATCGTCGGCTACGGCGGCATCGGCCGCCTGGTGGCGCGGTTGGCGCGCGGCCTGGACATGCACGTCATCGCCGCCGACCCCATGCTGCCCGCGGACGATCCCGCCTGGCGCGAAGGCCTGGCGCAACGGGCGGAACTGGACGACCTGCTGCGCACTGCGGACGCGGTCACGCTGCATATCCCGCTCTCGGCCCAGACACGCGGCCTGCTGAACGCGCGGCGCCTCGCGGACATGAAGGACGGCGCCATCCTCATCAACACCGCGCGCGGCGGCATCATCGACGAAGCCGCGCTGGCCGAAGCGCTGCGCGCGGGCAAGCTGGGCGGCGCTGCCATCGATGTCTTCGAGCAGGAGCCCCTGCCCGCCGGCAGCCCGCTGGCCGGCGTGCCCAACCTGATCATGACGCCGCATATCGCCGGGCTCACCGAGGAAGCGAACACGCGCGTGTCGGACATGACGGCGCAACGGGTCGCGCAGGCGCTGCGGGCGCGGTGAGGGCGGCGTCGATGCCGTCCTTGACCACGGCGGCCCGACCGGCGCGACGGGAAGGCCGGGGCCGGGGCCGGCGCCGGACCCCGCCGCGCTGGCGTACCATGCAGCGAAAATGCCGTTGGACGCGGATCGACCCGCCACGACATGCGGGACGAATACAAGCGTCATGGGCGCATGGCGCCCATGACCACACGCCGCGACAAGCCGAACCGGAATCATCGAACCCACGGAGTTGCCGAGATGACCACGCTGGACCTGGACACCCTTGAAAACCTCTGCCGCGCCGCGCTGGAAGGCGCCGGCGCCACGCCCGCGATGGCGCGCGACACCGCCGCCGCGCTGGTCTACGCGGAAGCGCGCGGCATCGCCTCGCACGGCGCGTCGCGCGTCCCCTTCTACGCCACGCACCTGCGCAACGGCCGCGCCGACGGCAGCGCGGTCGCCAGCATCGCGCGCGAGCGCGGCGGCGCCGTGCTGGTCGACGCCCACGACGGCCTGGCCTTCCCGGCCTGCGCGCTGGCCATCGAGCAAGCCATCCGCCGTGCCGGCGAGCACGGGGTGTCCTACGCAGGCGTCTGCAACAGCCACCATTTCGGGGTGGCCGCCTATCATCTCGACGCCGTCGCCCGTCGCGGCATGGTGGGCCTGGCCATGGGCAACTCGCCGGCGGCCATGCCCGCGCACGGCGGCAAGCGGCCGCTGTTCGGCACCAATCCCATCGCCGCGGCGTTTCCCCGGCGCGACGCGCCGCCGCTGGTCATCGACCTGTCGCTGTCGGAGGTCGCGCGCGGCAAGCTCATGGTGGCGGCCCGCGAGGGCCGCGAGATCCCCCTGGGCTGGGCCCTGGACGCGCAGGGCCAGCCGACCACCGACCCCCGCGCGGGCCTGGAAGGCAGCATGCTGCCCATGGGAGGCGCCAAGGGCGCCATGCTGGCCCTGATCGTGGAATTGCTGGCTTGTGCCCTCACCGGGGCGCACTTCGGTTTCGAGGCCGACTCCTTCTTCACCGAAGCCGGCAACCGGGCACGCATCGGCCAGGCTTTCCTCGTCATCGATCCGGGCGCCCTGGCGGGGCAGGCGGCTTACCTCGAACGCGTCGAAACCCTGGTCGCCGCCATGCTGGAAGACAGCAACGTACGCCTGCCGGGCCAGCGCCGCGAGGCCCTGGCCGACGGCGCGCGCACGCGCGGCGTGGACATCCCCGACGCCCTGTTGGCGGACATCCGCAAGCTGGCCGCCGGCAAGGCTGGCACGGCCTGACCCGCAGGGCCAAGGCGGCGGCGACGTCGCCTGTAGGCCGGCCTGGCGGCAATGACGAGCGCCCGGAGGCCGGCCCTGGCCCCGCGGGTGCAGCGCACGCGATGCCGCCGGGCCCGCCTCGGCTGCCGGGCGTAAGATGTGGCGATATCGGATATCAGCCACCAGGCAACCACCAGGCAGCCACAAGGAAGGAACAGGCATGGAGACAAACAAGACGGACGGCGACAAGCCTCGCATCGGCATCATCGGCGTAGGCCAGATGGGCCATGGCATCGCCAGCAATATCCTGAAGGCCGGCTATCGGCTGGTGCTGCTGGACCATCCCGGCAACCAGCCGGTCGACGACCTGCTGGCCCACGGCGCGCACAAGGCCCCGACGCCGGCCGATGTCGCGCGCCAGGCCGACATCGTGGTGCTGTGCGTCACCGGCACGCCCCAGGTCGAGCAGGTGCTGCTGCAAGCCGACGGCGTGCTTGCCGGCCTGCGGCCGCAAGGCATCGTCATCGATTGCTCCACGGCCATTCCATCGTCCACCTTGAAAGTGGCGCAAGCGGTGACGCAGGCCGGCGGCCGTTTCCTGGATGCGCCCATGACCCGCACGCCCAAGGAGGCCGCCGAGGGCCGCCTGAACCTGATCGTGGGCGGCGACCGCGCTCTCTTCGAATACTGCCTGCCCCTGTTGCGCAGCTACGCGGAAAACATTACGCATGCCGGGCCCGTCGGCGCCGGCCATCGGCTGAAGCTGCTGCACAACTATGTGTCACTGGGCTTCTCCGCCGTGCTGGCCGAGGCCGCCGCCTGCGCGGAACGGGCCCAGGTGGACCGTGCCGTGCTCATGGATATCCTGGCCAAGGGCGGTGGCGACGGCGTGGTGCTGGGGCGCCTGCGCCCCTACATCGAGCACGGCGACACCAACGCGTTCCGCTTTTCCATCGCGAATGCGCTGAAGGACATGGGCTACTACACCGCCATGGCGGAGGAAACCGGGGCGCCGCATGCCGCCGCCCTGGCCATCCGCGACACGTACGCGGCCGCCAGCGACGCCGGCATCGACCAGGCCCCGGTGCCGGAGATCATCGACTTCCTGGCCGGCTCCGTGCGCAAATAGCGGCGGCCAAGGCGCCGGCGCCGCCTTTCCCGGCCGGCGCCGCGCCTAACCAGCCGCGGGTCAGGCGCCGGCGCCGCTGTCCATCCCGCCTTCCATCAACACCGCCAGCTCGCGCTCGTCGAAGCCGGCGGCCCGGCGGGCGTCCAGGTTGAACGGTCCACGCTGGCGCGGCGCCGCGTAGCGCAGCGCCAGTTCGGCATGCCAGGCCACGGGATCGTGGCCCCCCTGTTCGCATAGCCAGCGGTACCAGCGGTTCCCGATGGCCACATGGCCGATTTCGTCGCGCAGGATGACATCCAGGATGGCCGCGCCGCGGGCGTCGCCCGCCCCGGCCAGCTTGTCCCGGATCAGCGGGGAAGCGTCCAGCCCGCGGGCCTCCAGGATGCGCGGCACCAGGGCCAGCCGGGCGGCCACGTCGCCGCGCGTCTTTTCCGCCATTTCCCACAGCCCGTTATGCGCGGGAAAGTCGCCATAGGCGTGGCCCAAGGTCGCCAGGTGCTCCTCCAGAAGCCGGAAATGGCTGGCCTCCTCGCGCGCCACGACGATCCAGTCGCGATAGTAGGCTTCCGGCATGCCGGGAAAGCGCCAGACGATGTCCAGGGCCAGGTTGATGGCATTGAACTCGATATGGGCCAAGGCATGCAGCAGCGCGGCGCGGCCCTCCGGGGTGCGAGGCGGGCGCGACCTCAGCTTCGCGGGCGCCACCAGCACCGGCTGCGCGGGGCGGCCGGGCAGGTGCGCGGGCTCGGCCAGGATCGCGGCGCAATCCACCGGCAGCGCATCGTCCAGCGCCTGGACCGCCCGCAGCTTGCGCGCGCTGTCATCGAGGACCAGGGCGTCCAGCGCCCCCTGGCGCAGCTCCATGGCCGTGGCTACGTATATGTCTTCCATCGCGGCAGGTTAACAAATCCCGCCTGGGTAGCCGCGGCCGCGTTCTTATAATCACCAGGCCATCCTGCCTGCCTCGAACGCTGCCCGCCTCCATGACCGACCCCCAGCGAGACCCCCGCCCCGCCGACCCGGACGACGCCCGCCTCACGGTCACGCGCACGCTGGATACCGTCGATCCCGATCAGTGGAACGCGCTGGCCGGCCCCCAGCCTTTCCTGACGCACGCCTTTCTGTCCGCCCTGCACGACACCGGCTGCGCGGCGCCCCCGAAGGGCTGGGCGCCCTACTACCTGCTCCTGCGGCGCGCCGGCGTCCTGGCGGGCGCCATGCCCCTTTACGTCAAGACACATTCGCGCGGCGAATACGTGTTCGACCACGCCTGGGCCGAAGCCTTCGAGCGCCACGGGCTGGCCTACTACCCGAAGCTGCTGGCGGCCGTGCCCTTCACCCCGGTCAGCGGGCCCCGCCTGCTGGCGCGCACCCACGCCGACCGTGTACGCCTGGCGCGCGGCGCCATCGAGCTGACCCAGAGCCTGAAGCTGTCCTCCCTGCACGTCCTGTTCCCCCAGGCCGAAGACCAGCGGGCACTGGAGGAAGCCGGCTACCTGGTGCGCCAGGGCGTGCAATTCCACTGGGAAAACACCGGTTACGGCGATTTCGACGCCTTCCTGGCCGCGCTCAATCATGACAAGCGCAAGAAAATCCGCCAGGACCGCAAGAAGGTCGCCGCGGCCGGCATCGCCTTCCGCTGGCTGCAGGGCGCCGCCATCGACGACGAGGCGCTGGCTTTCTTTCACGCCTGCTACGTCGAGACCTATCGTAACCACTGGTCCTCGCCCTACCTGACCCTGGATTTCTTCCGGCGCCTGCGCGACGACCTGCCTGACGCCCTGGTGCTGGTCCTGGCCTGCCGCGATGGCCAGCCCGTCGCCGCCGCCCTGAACATGACCGATGGGCAGGCCTTGTACGGCCGCCATTGGGGCGCCATGGAATTCGTGCCCGGCCTGCATTTCGAGACCTGCTACCTGCAAGGCATCGAATACTGCCTGGCCCACGGACTGGACCGCTTCGAAGGCGGCGCCCAGGGAGAGCACAAGATCGCCCGCGGCCTGCTGCCCACGCCGACCTGCTCGGCGCACTGGATCGCCGACCGCCGCTTCGCCGACGCCATCGCCGATTTCCTGCAGCGCGAAGGCGACGCCATGGTGGCCTATCGCGAAGAACTGGAAGCGCATGCGCCCTTCCGGCAGGACGGCGCCAGCCTCCCCGGCACGCCGTCCTGACCCCCACCCGCCCAGGCGCCTCCCGCCGGTCCAGCCCGGTTCCGGCGTCCGGCGCCCCGCCGGGCGGGTCTGTGTGTTTTTGGCAACGTCCTATCGACGCCGTCTTTTGTTCGAGTGATGCTTGAAGTGATGTAACCGTTCGGCGTATTGTGTCGGATCCTTGCTCGTCCTCTGAAATCCCCTCGCGCGACGGACCAGGGACACGCTGACCATTCCATTCATGACAAAGCGCCTGCGTGAACAGACAACGCGATGGGATATCGACCGCCATGAAAAACATCACCCTGCGGCAACGCCTGCTGACCAGCTTCGCCGCCATCCTCGTCATCATGCTGTTGATGGCGCTGGTGGACTACAGCCGCTTGCTGGCCATAGACAGCGAGGCGCAAGCCATCGACGACGACTCCCTGCCCGGCCTGCAATACAGCGCCCGCATCCTCAGCGCCTGGCAGCAAGGCTATGAAATACTGGGCCAGGCGGTCACGCGACAGACACCGCTACCGGTGCTGCGCGACGCCCTGGAGCGCACCGATGCCAGCCTGAACGAACAGCTGCGCGGCTACGCGCAAAGCGTGTTCATCCTCGACGACCGCGAGGTCTACGAGAATTTCCTGAAGACCATGAACGCCTATCGCGAGGCGCGCACCCGGTTCGTGGCCACGCTGCAGGACAGCGATGCCGTGCATGCGCTGGCGCAGTTGCGCGACAGCGTATATCCCATCTACACCAGCGGCCGCGGCCAGCTGGATCACATGGTGGAGGAGAATAGCGCGCGGGCCGGACTCTCCGTCCAGCACATCATCCAGACGCTGCGCCACGCCGAATGGATCCTGGTCGTCGGCCTGGTCCTCGCCCTGCTCGCCGCCATCGCCTTCGCCGCCCTGCTGATGCGCGCCATCAACAGCCCCATGCGCAAGATCGTCGACAGCCTGGGCCGCTTCGGCAACGGCGACCTGGGCGCCCGCCTGCAACTGGCGCGACGGGACGAATTCGGCGCCATCGAGGCCGGCTTCAACCGCATGGCCGACGAACTCGCGGACCTGGTCGGCAAGGCCCAGCGCTCGGCCATCCAGGTCGCGACCTCGGTCACGGAAATCGCGGCCACGTCGCGGCAGCAGCAGGCCACGGCGTCGGAGGTGGCATCCACCACCACCGAGATCGGCGCGACCTCGCGCGAAATCGCCGCGACCGCGCGCGACCTGGTGCGCACCATGAACGAAGTCTCCACCGCCGCCGACCAGACGGCGGCATTGGCCGATGGCGGCCACCACGACCTGACGCGCATGGAGCAGACCATGCGCAGCGTGGTGGAAGCCGCCGGCTCGGTCAACGGCAAGCTGGGCGTGCTCAACGAAAAAGCGGGCAACATCAACCAGGTGGTGACGACGATCAACAAGGTTGCCGACCAGACCAACCTGCTGTCGTTGAACGCCGCCATCGAAGCCGAGAAGGCAGGCGAATACGGGCGCGGTTTCGTCGTCGTCGCCACCGAGATCCGCCGCCTGGCCGACCAGACGGCGGTCGCCACTTACGATATCGAGCAGATCGTGCGGGAAATCCAATCCTCGGTGGCGGCCGGCGTGATGGGCATGGACAAGTTCTCCGAAGAGGTGCGTCGCGGCATGCATGACATGCAGCAGGTGGGCGAGCAGCTGTCGCAGATCATCCAGCATGTGCAGACCCTGGCGCCGCGCGTGCAGGTGGTCAACGAGGGCATGCAGGCGCAAGCCACCGGCGCGGAGCAGATCAACCAGGCGCTGACGCAGCTGGCGGACGCCACGCAGCAGACCGTCGAATCGCTGCGCCAGTCCAGCGTGGCGATCGAAGACCTGAACACCGTGGCCGGGGATCTGCGAGGCGGCGTCACGCGCTTCAAGCTGTGATGAATCCCGTGATGAACCCCGCGCGATGAACTCCGCCCCCGGCACATCCCCATCCGCCGCCAGCGCGGCCTCGCAGCGGCGCTTGTTCCTGCGCTTCGCCATCGGCGCGGACGTCTACGTGCTGGACACGCGAGAAATCCTGCAAGTGCTGCCGCTCGCGCCCTGCAAGCGGGTTCCGGGCATGCCTGCCTGGGTGGCGGGACTGGGGATGTACCGTGGGCGAACGCTGCCGGTCATCGACGTCACGGCCCTGGCCACGGGACGGGCCGCCGCGCGGCTGACGAGCACCCGCGTGGTGGTGGCCGACAGTCCCGCGCCCGGCGGCGCCCGTGCGCCGCTGGGCTTGATCCTGGAGCAAGCCACCGAGACGGCGCACTACGATCCCTCGGCGTTCATGCCATCCGGCCTGGACCACCGCGATGCGCCTTACCTGGGTCCGGTGCTGGACAGCGGCGGCGTGCTGCTGCAATGGGTGCGCGTCGAAGAGTTGGTGCCGGCGGGGATCCGCGAACGCCTGTTCGGCGTGGCCGGGGAGGCGGCAACATGATCAGCGAGCGGCCGTCTCCGGCGCCCGTCACCAGCGCCGCCTTCAACGATCTGCTCAAGCAGCGCATGGGCCTGGACGCCGACGCCATCGGCCAGGCGGCCATCGACCGTGCCGTCCGCCAGCGCGCGCAGGCCTGTAGCGACGGGGACGCCGCTGCCTACTGGCGGCTGCTGTCCGCCTCGCGGGAGGAACAGCAGCAGTTGATCGAGGCCGTGGTGGTGCCGGAAACCTCGTTCTTCCGCCATGGGGAATCGATGACTGTCCTGGCGTCGCTGGCCCGCCGGCGCCTGGCGGACGGCGGCGCCCTGCGCCTGCTCAGCCTGCCCTGCTCAAGCGGCGAGGAAGCCTATACGCTCGCCATGGCGCTGCTGGATGCCGGCATCGATGGCGGCCGCTTTTCCGTGGTGGGCGTGGACATCAGCGCGCGGCTGATCCGGCATGCGCGCCATGGCGTGTATGGCCGCAATTCCTTCCGTGGCGATGAACTGGGTTTTCGCGCGCGCAACTTCAACGACACGGCCGCCGGCTATTCCATCCTGCCGCGCGTGCGGGCGCAGGTGTCGTTCCAGACGGGCAACCTGCTGGACCCCATGCTGGACCTGGCGCCGGCCGGTTTCGATTTCGTGTTCTGCCGCAACCTGCTGATCTATTTCGACGAAGCCACCCAGCGCGACGCCGTGAAGGTCCTGCTCGGCCTGGCACGGCCGGACGGCTATCTCTTCGTCGGCCCCGCCGAGGCCAGTCTCCTGACGCGCATGGGCTTGCGGCAGATCGAGGCGGCCGGCGCATTCGCCTTTCAGCGCGCGGCGCCCGCCGCGGTGCCATCCCATGCCACCGGCCGCGCCCCGCAACACGCCCGCGCCGGTACAAGAACGTCTCGGAACACGGGCTTCGGCGTCGGTGTCCTTGCCGCCGCGCGGACCCATGCCGGCGCCGGGGCCCCGCACGCGCGCGCCGATGCCGGCACGGCGGGAAGCCCCTCGGCCTTGCAGGCGACGCGTGCCCGTCCCGCGAGCGCGCCGCACCGCGCCGGCCTGGCGGGAGAGCCAGGGCAGCGAGGACAGCAAGGACAGCAAGGACAACAAGGACAACAAGGACAGCAAGGACGGCAAGGACGGCAAGGACAATCGGCCACATCGCTGCGCCCTGGCGTCGCCGCGCCGTCCGATTCCCTGGCGGCGATACAGGCGCTCGCGGACGCGGGGCGCATCGCCGCCGCGCTGGACGCGGCCGCGCGGCACCTGGAAATCCATGGCGCGTCCGCGCCGGCCTATTACCTGATCGGCCTGCTCCACGACGCCTCCGGCGCCAGCGCGCCGGCCGAAGCCGCCTATCGGAAGGCGCTCTACCTGGCGCCGGACCACCAGGAAGCCCTGCTGCACCTGGCGTCGCTGCTGGAGGCGCGCGGCGACGCCAGCGCGGCGCGCCAGTTGCGCCAGCGCGCCGCCCGCGCGGGAGTTCGCCATGGCTGAACGCGACGCCGCCCGCATCGATGATTGCTGGAACCGCGTCGGCATACGCGGAGACCAGTCCTGCCCGCTGCTGCGGGAGCACATCCATTGCCGCAACTGCCCCACCTACGCGGCCGCGGCCAGGCGGCTGCTGGACCGCCAGGCCCTGGCGTCCACGGCGGCGAACGATGTCACGGCGGACAGCGGGGACCGCGCCGCCGCCGGCGGCCATGCCGAGTCCGGCCACGCCTCCTCGCTGTCCGTCCTGGTCTTCCGGCTGGGCGCCGAATGGCTGGCGCTGCCGACGCCGGCGCTGGCGGAGGTGTCGACCATGCGCGCCATCCACACGCTGCCGCGCCGCAGCGGCGTCGTGACCGGGGTATGCAACATCCGCGGCCGTCTGCTCACCTGCATTTCCCTGCCGGCCTTGCTGGGCCTGGCCCCGTCCGCCGTGCCCGCCGCCGGGCCAGCCGCCTTGGCCGCCCCGGCCAAGGCGCTCCCGCGCCTGCTGATCCTCAATAGCGCGCCGCGCGCCGTCGTCGCGCCGGTGGATGAAGTCGAAGGAATCCGCGCCTATGCCGCGGACGCGCTGGGCCCCGTGCCGTCGACGCTGGGCGCCGACCGCTACGCCAGCGCCGTCGCGCGCCACGGCGACCGCGCCATCGGCGTGCTGGATGCCGAGCGCGTGCTGCGCGCCATCGACCGGAGCCTGGCATGAATCCCGGCGACGACATCCGCGACGCCTCCCTGCTGGACCTGTTCCTGCTGGAGGCACGCACCCAGGTGCAGGTTCTCAGCAGCGGCCTATTGGCCCTGGAGCGCGATGCCACGGCCGCCGACCAGCTGGAAGCCTGCATGCGCGCGGCCCATTCCATGAAGGGCGCGGCACGCATCGTCGGCCTGGAAGGCGGGGTGCGCGTCGCGCATGTGATGGAAGACCTGCTGGTCGACGCCCAGGCCGGCCGGCGCGTGCTGGCCGCGGCCGACATCGACCTGCTGTTGCGTGGCGCCGACCTCTTGCTGAAGTTGCCCGACATGGGCGCCGCGGACGGTATCGTGCAAGCCGACGCCTACGTCGCGGCCTTGTCGGAGCACCTGGGTAGTGCTCGCGCCGACACCGGCGCCGGCCTGCCGCAAGGCCGCCTTGCGGACAGCCCTCCGACGGCCTGGTTGCGCCCTGCCGACGGCGACCAGGACCCCGTGCAGGCGGCGACGCCGTCGATATCGCCGTCACCGGTCCACGCGCAGGAAACCGTAGCGCCCACCGCGCCGCGCCGCGCCACCGAGACCGAGCGGGACCTGCGCGTCCATGCCGAGACGCTGGACCGCCTGCTGGGCCTGAGCAGCGAAACCCTGGTCGAATCGCACCGGCTGGGGCCTTTCGCCGCTTCCCTGCTGCAGCTCAAGCGCATGCAGGAACAGCTGTCCCGCACGCTGGCCAACGCCGAACACGGCGCATCCGATGCGGATACCTTGCGGGAAACCCTGGCGCAGGCGCGCCAACTGGCCGACGCATGCCAGCAGACGCTGGGCGATCGCATGGCCCAGGCCGACCAGTTCGGCTGGCGCATCGGCGACCTGGCGCAACGGCTCTACGATGCCTCGCTGGCGTGCCGCATGCGCCCCTTCGGAGATACCACCGGCGGCCTGCCGCGCATGCTGCGCGACCTGGCCCGCGATCTCGGCAAGCAGGTCCGCCTGGTCGTACTGGGCGAAGCGACCCGGGTCGACCGCGATGTGCTCGAACGCCTGGACGCGCCGCTGAACCACCTGCTGCGCAATGCCGTGGACCACGGCATCGAGACGCCGGCGCGGCGCCTGGCGCAAGGCAAGCCGGCCATGGGCACCGTGACGCTGGAGGCGCGCCATAGCGCGGGCATGCTGCTGGTCGAAGTCGCCGATGACGGCGCCGGCATCGACCTGGACGAACTGCGCGACGAAGTCGTGCGGCGTCAATTGGCCAGCGCGGAAGTGGTCGCCGCCCTCAGCGAAGGCGAGCTGCTCAGCTTTCTCTTCCTGCCGGGCTTCACCACGCGCGACGCCGTGACGGAGGTCTCCGGCCGCGGCGTCGGGCTGGATGTCGTGCAGGACATGATGCGCCAGCTGCGCGGCACCGCCCGTATCCATCAACGCACGGGCGCCGGCACCCGGTTCACGCTGGAGATGCCGCTGTCGCTGTCGGTGGCGCGCTGCCTGATCGTCGACATCGGCGAGGAGCGCTACGCCTTCCCGCTGGCCTATGTCCAGCGGGCCCTGACGGTCCGGCGCGACGCCATCGCCCAGTTGGAGGGGCGCCAGCACTTCACCCATGAAGGCCGGCAGGTCGGCCTGGTAGCCGGCCGCCTGCTGCTGCAATATCCTGCCGGCACGCCGCCGGCGGGCGACGTCCCGGTCATCCTGCTGGGCGACGCCTCCCAGACCTTCGGCGTCGCGGTCGACCGCTACGTCGCCGAACGGACGCTGGTGGTGCAGCCGCTGGATCCGCGCCTGGGCAAGCTGCAGGACATCCTGGCGGGCGCCCTGATGGACGACGGCACCCCGGTGCTGATCGTGGACGTCGAGGACCTGCTGCGGTCGATCGAAAAGCGGGTGGCCAGCGGCGACCTGCTGCGGGTGGGTGACGGCCCGCAAGCCGATGACCAGCGCCGCAAGCGCATCCTGGTCGTCGACGACTCGCTGACGGTGCGGGAGCTGGAACGCAAGCTGTTGCAGAATCGCGGCTACGAGGTGGCGGTGGCGGTCGACGGCATGGACGGCTGGAACATGCTGCGGGCCGGCACCTACGACCTGGTCGTCACCGACGTCGACATGCCCCGCATGGATGGCATCGAGCTCGTGACGCGCATACGCCACGATACCCGCTTGCAGTCCCTGCATGTCATGGTAGTGTCCTATAAGGACCGGCCCGAAGACCGGCAACGCGGCCTGGACGCCGGCGCGGACTACTATCTGGGCAAGAGCAGCTTCCACGACGACGCCCTGCTGCAGGCCGTCGAAGACCTGATCGGACGCGCACGATGAAAATAGGCATCGTCAACGATATGCCGCTGGCGGTAGAGGCCCTGCAACAGGCGCTGGCGTTCGATCCCGAGCTGCGCGTGGCATGGGTGGCCAGCGACGGCGCGCAGGCCTTGCAAGCCTGCGCCGCCCAGCGTCCGGACATCATACTGATGGACCTGCTGATGCCGGTGATCGACGGCGTGGAAGCCACGCGCCGCATCATGGCGCACACGCCCTGCGCCATCATCATCGTCACCAGCGACATGGATCGCAATACGACGCGCGTCTTCGAAGCCATGGGCCATGGCGCCCTGGACGTCATCGATACGCCCCGGCTGGGCGGCGCCGATCCCCAGGCCGCCGCCGCCCCCCTCCTGCGCAAGATCCGCAATGTCGGCTGGCTGATCGGCGCCTACGACCGTGGCCGCCCCGCGCAGGCCGCGCCAGCGCTCCAGCCGCGGGCCGCCGCCCCGGCCCCCTACCTGATCGGCATAGGCGCCAGCGCGGGCGGCCCGCCTTCGCTGGCGACCCTGCTGGGCGGCTTGCCGGCCGATTTCCCGGCCGCCATTGTGCTGGTGCAGCATGTGGATGCCAGTTTCGCGACCGGCATGGCGAGCTGGCTGGACGAGCAGGTCGCCCTGCCCGTGCGCCTGGCCGTCCACGGAGAACGCCCCCAGCCGGGAACGGTGCTGCTGGCCGGAACGGACGACCATCTGGTCCTGCATGCCGACGGCACTCTAAGATACACGCGGGAACCCGCCGAAGGGCTGTACCGGCCGTCCATCGACGTGTTCTTCGACAGCATGGCCAGGCATGCCCGGGCGCCCGCCATCGGCATCCTGCTGACCGGCATGGGCCGCGACGGCGCCCGAGGGCTGCGGACCATGCGCCAACGCGGCATGTTGACCATTGCCCAGGACCGCGCCACCAGCGCGGTCTACGGCATGCCCAAGGCCGCCGCCGAACTTGATGCCGCCGTGGAAATACTGCCGCTGGACCTGATCGCCTCCCGTCTGGTCGCCACCCTGGGCGCGACGGCCGCCGCACAGAGAACATAACAAAGGAAGAGCTATGGAACCCGTCATGGACTACACCGGCGGATTGGGCCAACGCCCCCAGAACGCGATGGTATTGCTGGTGGACGACCAGATCATGGTTGGCGAAGCGATACGGCGCGCCCTGGCCGACGAGCCGAATATAGACTTCCATTTCTGCCCCGATCCGCACGACGCCCTGAACGTTGCCACGCAGACCCGCCCCACGGTCATCCTTCAGGACCTGGTGCTGCCCGGCGTCGACGGCCTGACGCTGGTGCGCGCCTATCGCGCCAACCCCGCCACGCGCGACATCCCCATCATCGTGCTGTCCACCAAGGAAGACGCCGTGGTCAAGAGCGCCGCCTTCAGCGCGGGCGCCAACGACTACCTGGTAAAGCTGCCGGACAGCATCGAACTGGTGGCGCGCATCCGCTATCACTCGCGCAGCTATCTTGCCATGCTGCAGCGCGACGAGGCCTACCAGGCCCTGCGGCAGAGCCAGCAGCAGTTGCTGGAGACCAATCTGGAACTGCGGCGCCTGACCAATTCCGACGGGCTGACCGGCCTGGCGAACCGCCGCTACTTCGACGGCTACCTGGGCGCCGAATGGAAGCGCGCGCTGCGCGAAAGGCTGGAACTCAGCCTGTTGATGATAGATGTCGACCACTTCAAGAGCTACAACGACGCCTATGGCCACATGGCCGGCGACGAGGTGCTGAAGAAGGTGGCATCGACCATCGCCGGCTGCTGCGACCGCTCGGCCGACCTGGCGGCGCGTTTCGGCGGCGAGGAGTTCGCCGTCGTCCTGCCTGGCACGCCGGCCGGCGGCGTGCGGCTGATCGCCGAAAAGATCCGCCGCTCCATCGAGGCCCTGCGCATTCCCCATCGCGATTCGGCGACCGCGGAATGGCTTACCGTCAGCATCGGCATGGCCACGCTGATGCCCGAACGCCTGGACTCCTACACCCTGCTCATCGACGCCGCCGATCGCGGCCTGTACGAAGCCAAGCGCCATGGCCGCAATCGCGTCATGACGCAGTAGGCGTCAGGGCGCAAGCGCGTCAGCGGAATCAGAGGAAGCGATCCAGCAGCTTGCGGCTGGCCTTGTCCATCCTGGACAGGTCCCGCACCAGGTAATGGATGCCGTGGCTGTCCGCGATCAGCAGCGTATGCGCGCCCAGGCGGCGTATGTCTTCCTCGCCGCGCAGCACGAAAGTCGTGGGCCCCCGGTCCGTGATCACATCCCAGCTGCTGGGGGTGGCATACCCCTGCACGGCCACGATGCGCTGGATTTCCGGCATGAACTCGCGGCTGGCCAGCTCTTCGCGCAACAACGCGGCGACGTCCGCGGGCAGGTCATCCAGCGATTCGATCCAGGCCACTTCGTGCCCCTCCGCGTCGACCAGCGACAAGCCGCGATCCGGATCGCTGATGGGAAAGGCACGCACCGGCAGCACCCCTTCGCGGGCCACGCCGTCGGCGCCGGTATGGACCAGGCGGCCGAGGGCATTGCGATGCAGGCCGAAGGCTATTGAACTCATCCGAGCGAATTCCTCATCCTCAAGATAGCACCAGGTCGTCGTCGTCCTCGGTCTGCGCCTCGGCTTCGGCCGCCCGCGCCTGGGCCTGGTACAGCCGATAGTAGGCGCCCTCGCGCGCCATGAGTTCGTCATGGCCGCCCTGTTCGACGATCTGCCCGCGATCCAGCACGACCAATTGGTCGGCCTTGCGCAGCGTGCTCAAGCGATGGGCGATGGCGATCGTCGTGCGGCCGCGCACCAGGTTGTCCAGCGCGATCTGGATTTCCTTTTCGGTGGCGGTATCGACCGAGGACGTCGCCTCGTCGAGGATCAGGATGCGCGGATCGATCAACAGCGCGCGGGCGATGGAAATCCGCTGCCGCTCGCCGCCCGACAGCGCCTGGCCCCGCTCACCCACCAGCGAATCGTAGCCATGCGGCAGGCGCAGGATGAACTCGTGGGCGTGCGCCGCGCGCGCGGCAGCCATGATGTCCTCGCGCGAGGCGTCCGGCTTGCCGTAGGCGATGTTCTCGGCGATGGTGCCGAAGAACAGGAAAGGCTCCTGCAGCACCAGGCCGATATTGCCGCGGTACTGCGCCACCGACATCGCGCGGATATCGACGCCGTCCACCAGGATCGCGCCTTCCGAGACATCGTAGAAGCGGCAGATCAGGTTGATGAGCGTGCTCTTGCCCGAACCGCTGTGCCCGACCAGGCCGATCATCTTGCCCGGCGCGATGTTGAGGTCCAGGCCGCGGATCACCGACCGGTTGCCGTAGCGGAAACCGACGCCGCGCAACTCGATGCGGCCTTCGACATGCGGCACCGGCACCGGCCGGACGGGCTCCGGCACGCTGGATACGTGGTCCAGGATATCGAAGATGCGCTTGGCTCCCGCCGCCGCCTTCTGCGTCACGGACACGATGCGGCTCATCGAATCCAGGCGCGTGTAGAACCGGCCGATATAGGCCAGGAAGGCGGCCAGCACGCCCACCGTGATCTGGTGGCGCGACACCTGCCAGATGCCGTAGATCCACACCACCAGCAGGCCGATTTCCGTCAGCAGCGTCACCGTGGGCGAAAACAGCGCCCACACGGTATTCACGCGGTCGTTGACTTCCAGGTTGCGGTTATTGGCGTCGCGAAAGCGCTGCACCTCGCGTTTTTCCTGGGCGAAGGCCTTCACCACCCGGATGCCCGGAATGGTATCGGCCAGCACGTTGGTGATCTCCGACCAGACCCGGTCGACCTTCTCGAAGCCATGGCGCAGGTGGTCGCGCACCACGTGGATCATCCAGGCGATGAAGGGCAGCGGCACCAGCGTCACCAGCGCCAGCCAGTGATTGATGGAGATCAGGATGGCCGCGGTCATCACGATCATCAGCACGTCGGTGGCGAAATCCAGCAGGTGCAGCGAAAGAAAGACGCAGATACGGTCGGTTTCGCTGCCGATGCGCGCAATCAGGTCGCCCGTGCGCTTGCCGCCGAAATACTCCAGCGACAGGTTCTGCAGATGGGCATAGGTCGCCGTGCGCATGTCCGCGCCGATGCGCTCGCTGACCCAGGCCAGGATATAGGTCCGGGCCCACCCCAGCACCCAGGCCAGCAAGGCCGATCCCAGCAGGCCCAGCAGCAGCCAGCGGACGTGGTCGTAGTCGATCGCCGCCCCGCTCTGGAACGGGATCAGCACGTCGTCCATCAGCGGCATGGTCAGATAGGGCGCGACCAGGGTGGCGGCGGTCGCCAGCAAGGTCAATACGAAACCGGTGATGAGCGGCGCGCGATAGGGCCGCGCGAAGCGCCACAGGCGCAGCAGCGCCCAGGTCGACGGCGGCGCCTGGGTCTCCGCGCCGCAGGAGGGGCACTCTTCCTGGCCCGCCGGCAGCGGCGCCTGGCAGCTGGGGCAAACCCGGTTTTCCTGAAGAGCAGGCGGCTCGACGGCCGCGTCTCCCCGCGCGCTCAGGGTCGAATGCCGCCGCGTGTAGGCGTCGAGCAGGCGCAAAGCCGCGGGATTGTGGCCCAGCGTATAGCGCCAGACCGCCAGCCGCGCATGGTCGTCGTAGAGCTCCAGCGCACCTGCCCCCGCATGGTCGGACAAGGTCAGCGTGCGGGTATCGGCCAGGGCCCAGCGGCGCCATTCGGCATGGTCGGCATCGCGCGCCAGGATGGCGCGATCGGTCACCAGTAACAGGCCTGGCCGGAACTTAAGCGCCGTATCGAGGTCTAGTTCCAGCCATGCCAGCACCGTTTCATTCTGGTCCAATTGGGCCAGAATGTCGGCACGCCAGGCGCTGGGCAATAACTGACCGTCGTATGTGGTGGAAACAGACGAATGATTCTTCATCGAAAACGTTCAAAGCCGCGGCCGGACCAAGGCAAGTTCGCGGTTTCGGCCGGGGGGCTGAAAACGTGTTCCTTCCTTACAACAGAGCAAGCGCCATGACCGAGGGGCAATGCCCGACAAAAAGGGCCTCATTTTCTATAATCGACAACATCTGCCAGAATCGCGCAGACACACAAAAAGCGCTAAAAACGCGCCTCGGTCCTCTCGCGGCCCTGCCGCAAATGCCTGGATGCCCTTCCGTCCGCCATCGGATATCTCCTCAAATTAAAACATGAAAAAGAAAGACATTGAATTTCTCGATGTCGTGGCTTTGCGCGGCCCGAACATTTGGACCTACCGGCCGGTGCTGGAAGCCTGGGTGGACATAGGCGAGCTGGAAGACTTTCCCTCCAATACCATCCCCGGCTTCTACGAGCGCCTGTCCACCTGGCTGCCCTCGCTGATCGAGCATCGCTGCAGCCCCGGCGTGCGGGGCGGTTTCCTGCAACGCCTGCGCGAGGGCACCTGGCCCGGCCATATCCTGGAACACGTCACGCTGGAGCTGCAGAACCTGGCCGGCCTGCCCGGCGGCTTCGGCAAGGCTCGCGAGACCTCCAAGCGCGGCGTCTACAAGGTGGTGGTGCGCGCCTGGCAGGAACAGGTCACGCGCGCCGCGCTGGCCGAAGGCCGCGACCTGGTCATGGCTGCCATGGAAGACCGCCCCTTCGACGTCGACGCCACGGTCGCGCGGCTGCGCCGCCTGGTCGACCGCCACTGCCTGGGACCGAGCACGGCCTGCATCGTCGACGCCGCGGACGACCGCGATATCCCATATATCCGGCTGTTCGAGGGCAACCTGGTGCAATTCGGCTACGGCGCCCGCCAGCGCCGGATCTGGACCGCCGAAACCGACAAGACCAGCGCCATCGCCGAAGGCATTTCGCGCGACAAGGACCTGACCAAGTCGCTGCTTTCCGAATGCGGCGTGCCGGTGCCCGAAGGCCGGCTGGTCGAAAGCGCCGCCGAAGCCTGGGAAGCCGCGCAGGACATCGGGCTGCCCGTGGTGATCAAGCCCTATGACGGCAACCATGGGCGCGGCGTCTTCACCAACCTGACCTCCTACGAGGAAGTCGCCTCGGCCTATGCCGTGGCGGAGGAGGAAGGCAGCGGCGTGATGGTCGAACGTTTCGTGGTCGGCAACGAGCACCGCCTGCTCGTGGTGGGCGACCGCATGGTGGCCGCCGCCCGCGGCGAGCCGGCGTGGGTCGTTGGCGACGGCGTGTCCACCATCGACGAACTGATCGAAAGCCAGATCAACTCCGACCCCCGCCGTGGCCGCGGCGAGGACTGCCCCCTGAACCCGGTGCGCCTGGATTCCGCGGCGCGCCTGGAAGTCGCCCGCCAGGACCTGACGCCCGAGGCGGTGCCGGAAGCCGGCCGCCGCGTGCTGATCCAGCGCAACGGCAACGTCGCCTTCGACTGCACGGACGCGGTCCACCCCGAGGTCGCGCGGGCCGTGGTGCTGGCGGCGCGCATCGTCGGCCTGGACGTGGCCGGCGTCGACCTGGTGGCCGAGGACATCTCCCGTCCGCTTGAGGAACAGCGCGGCGCCATCGTCGAAGTCAACGCCGGCCCCGGCCTGCTGATGCACTTGAAGCCGGCCGAAGGCCAGCCTCGCCCGGTGGGGCGCGCCATCGTCGACCATCTGTTCCCGGAAGGGGAAGACGGCCGCATCCCGGTGGTGGGCGTGACCGGCACCAACGGCAAGACCGTGGTGTCGCGCCTGATCGGCCGCCTGCTGTCGCTGTGGGGCAGGCATGTGGGCGTGGCCTGTAGCGAAGGCCTCTATTTCGACCGCCGCCAGGTGCAGAAGGGCGATTGCGCCAACTGGGCCGCGGGCCGCCGCGTGCTGATGAACCGCTCCGTCGACGCCGCCGTCATCGAGAACAGCAGCGCCGTCGTGCTGGGCCAGGGCCTGGCCTATGACCGCTGCCAGGTGGGCGTGGTCACCAACATCGACGCCGCCGACCACCTGGGCGACTTCGACGTGGGCGACGCGGATCGCATGTTCAACGTGCTGCGCACCCAGGTGGACGTGGTGCTGCCCACCGGCACGGCGGTGCTGAACGCGCGCGATCCGCGCGTGGTGGAAATGGCCGAGCTGTGCGACGGCGAGGTGCTCTATTTCGGGCTCGATCCCGCCAACCCCGTCATCGCCGCGCACCTGGCGCAGGGCAAGCGCGCGGTCCTGGTCCGCGACGGCCAGGTCATCATGGCCACCGGCGCGCAAGAAGAGGCCCTGTCGGCCGCGGTCACGCTGCCCCTGACCCAGGGCGGCCGCGTCGGCTTCCAGCTGGAGAACGTGCTGGCTGCCGTCGGCGCCGCCTGGGCGCTGGGCGTGCCCGCCGACCTGATCCGCGTCGGCATCGAGACCTTCGATATCGACCAGGCAGACGCGCCCTGGCAATTCACCCCCTACGAACGCGATGGCGCCACCGTGGTGGTCGACGGCGCGCACAACGTCTCGGCGCTGAACGCGCTGGCCGACGCGATCCAGCATTTCCCCGCCAGCCACCGCACCATCGTCTACGGCGCGGGCCTGGACCGCCGTGACGAAGACCTCGTGACCCAGGGCCTGGCGCTGGGCGCCGTCTTCGATCGCGTGGTGCTCTACGACGACGCCACCGTGCCCAGCAAGCGGCCGGCCGGCCAGGCCCGCGCGCTGTTGCGCGCCGGCCTGGAACAGGCCCGGGCCGGCGGCCGCGTGACGGAGATCGTCGACGAACCCGACCACGCCCATGCCACCAGCGATGCGCTGGCCCGCCTGCGTCCCGGCGACTTCCTGCTGCTGCAAACCGACGAAGGCGCCTCCGAACCCACCATCAACCTGGTCCGCCGCTGGATCCAGCAAAGCTGACGACAGGAATCATCCGCATGGAAGTCTCACGCATACGCGCGTTGCGCGGCCCCAACCTGTGGAGCCGCAACACCGGCATCGAGGCCATCGTGGCCTGCACCGACGCCGAGTGCTCGATCGACCGACTGCCGCAGTTCGAAGCCCAGCTGCGCAAGCGTTTCCCGCAACTGGGACTGCTGCGTCCCGAAGGCCATCTGGAAGACGTTTCGCTGGCGCACACGCTGGCGCATGTCGCGCTGTCGCTGCAAGCCCACGCGGGCTGCCCGGTCACCTTCTGCCGTACCCAGGCCACCGTCGAACCCGGCATCTACCAGGTGGTGTTCGAATACAGCGAGGAGGCCGTCGGCCGCCTGGCGCTCGAACTGGCCGAACAGCTGTGCCTGGCCGCCATGAATGACCAGGCCTTCGACCTGCCCGAGGCGCTGGCCCGCCTGCGGGAGATGGACGAGGACTTGCGCCTGGGCCCCAGCACCGGCTCCATCGTCAACGCCGCCGTGGCGCGCGGCATCCCCTACCGCCGCCTGACCCAGGGCAGCATGGTGCAATTCGGCTGGGGTTCGCGCCAGCGTCGCATCCAGGCCGCCGAGACCGACCTGACCAGCGCGATTTCCGAATCGATCGCGCAGGACAAGGACCTGACCAAGATGCTGCTGGATGCCGCCGGCGTGCCGGTGCCGCTGGGCCGCACGGTCGACAGCGTCGAGGATGCCTGGGCCGCCGCGCAGGCGCTGCAAGGGCCGGTGGTCGTCAAGCCGCGCGACGGCAGCCAGGGGCGCGGCGTCGCGGTCAACATCGAAACCCGCGAACAGATCGAGGCAGCCTACGCCGCCGCCGAGGCCATCAGCGACGACGTCATCGTCGAGCGCTATATCCCGGGCCACGATTTCCGCATGCTGGTGGTCGGCGACACGCTGGTGGCCGCCGCGCGCCGCGATCCGCCGCAGGTCTCCGGCGACGGCACGAGCACCATTCGCGAACTGGTGGCCAAGGTCAACACCGACCCGCTGCGCGGCGACGGCCACGCCACCACGCTGACCAAGATCCGCATCGACGACATTGCGCTGGGCGTGCTGGCCAAGCAGGGCCATACCGCCGACTCCGTGCCGGCGGCCGGCGAGCGCGTGGTCCTGCGCAACAACGCCAATCTCAGCACCGGCGGGTCGGCCACCGACGTCACCGACGAAGTCCACCCCGAGCTGGCCGCGCGCGTGGTCACGGCCGCGCGCATGATAGGCCTGGACCTGTGCGGCGTGGACGTGGTGGCGGAAACGGTGCACCAGCCGCTGGAGGAGCAGCGCGGCGGCATCGTGGAAATCAATGCCGCGCCCGGGCTGCGCATGCACCTGAACCCGTCGTTCGGCAAGGGCCGCGCGGTAGGCGAGGCCATCATCGCCAACATGTACAAGGAAGGCGAGGACGGCCGCATTCCCGTGGTCGCCGTGGCCGGCACCAACGGCAAGACCACCACGGTGCGGCTGACGGCGCACATCCTGGGCCAGGATGGCAAGACCGTGGGCATGACCAATTCGGACGGCGTCTACATCGGCGACCGCCGCGTCGACACCGGCGATTGCAGCGGCCCGCGCAGCGCGCGCAGCGTGCTGCTGCACCCCGACGTCGACGCCGCCGTGCTGGAAACCGCGCGTGGCGGCATCCTGCGCGAAGGGCTGGCGTTCGATCGCTGCGATGTCGCCATCGTGACCAACATCGGCATGGGCGATCACCTGGGCCTGGGCTACATCAGCACGGTCGAGGACCTGGCGGTGGTCAAGCGCGTCATCGTGCAATACGTCAGCGCCAAGGGCACGGCAGTGCTGAACGCGGCCGATCCCATCGTCGCGGAGATGGCCCTGGCCTGCCCTGGCAGCGTCACCTACTTCGCGCAGGACAAGAACCATCCCCGCATGATCACGCATCGCGCGCAGGGCCTGCGCGTGGTCTATCGCGACGGCGAAAGCATCATCGCGGCGCAGGGGGCCGACGAGCACGCCATCGCGTTGTCCGCCATTCCGCTGACCCGCAATGGCAGCATCCCCTTCCAGGTGGAGAACGCCATGGCCTCCATCGCCGCGGCCTGGGCCCTGGGCGTGGACTGGTCGCAGATCGAGCGCGGCCTGGGCAGCTTCGTCAACGATGCGGCCTCGGCGCCGGGACGCTTCAACGTATTCGACTATCGCGGCGCCACCGTGATCGCCGACTATGGCCACAACCCGGACGCCATGATCGCGCTGATCCAGGCCGTCGACGCCATGCCGGCCAAGCGCCGCGTGGCGTTGATCAGCGGCGCGGGCGACCGCCGCGACGAGGACATCCGGCGCCAGACCGAACTGCTGGGCGAGGCCTTCGACGACGTGCTGCTGTACCAGGACCAGTGCCAGCGCGGCCGCGCGGACGGCGAGGTCATCGCCCTGCTGCGCGAAGGCCTGCGCAATGCCGGACGCACCACGTACTCGGACGAGATCGACGGCGAGTTCGTCGCCATCGACGCGGCGCTGGCCCGCCTGGCGCCGGGCGACCTCTGCCTGATCCTGGTGGACCAGGTGGAGGAAGCCCTGGCGCATATCGCGCAACGCATCACGGAAAGCGGCGGACGGGCCTGAGCTGGCCCCCGCCACAGGCTGAGGCAAGCTCCCACGGGCCGAAGCAAGGTCTCGCCCGCCAAGGCAAGGTCTTGCCTGCCAAGGCAAGGTCTTGCCCGCCAAGGCATGGTCTTGCCCGCCAAGGCATGGTCTCGCCGGCTGTGGCTTGGTCTCGCCGGCCAGGGCAGACCACCCCCGCCCACCGGGCAATCAACGGGGCGCCCCTTGGGGCGCCCCGTTGTATATCCCTTTTCTACAAGCCGACGCTACGCGCGCGCCAGCGCGCGAGCGAGGCGATCCCCGCCCCGAAACATTGCTCATCTGTAACAAGCCGGACAGTGTCTTAAAGACGCCCGTCGCCCATCCCCACCCGGTTACATTCCCCAACGCTCTAAGTTGACCGGGCAACCCTGGGCCCTCCCCATCAGGCCCCTATCCGCAAGCATTCCCACCCCGGGAACGCCGATTGCGATCCTCCTGGCCACAAGCGCGGCCATCCCCCGATGCCCGGCGCCGTTCAACTAGGAGGTTCCCCATGCTGTACTACGCCGTCGTCTTCTTCATCATCGCCATCATCGCGGCAGTGCTTGGCTTTGGCGGTATCGCCGCGGGCGCGGCCGGCATCGCGAAGATCCTCTTCTTCGTATTCCTCGTGCTGGCCCTGCTGTCCATCCTGAGCGGCGTGTTCCGCAGATAGCGAACCGCAGGCCCGCTTCCCGATCCCCGCACACCCATAAGGAGGTATCCCCATGATGCAAGCCCGTAAACTGATCGCCGCCGCCACGCTTGGCCTGGGCGCCGCCGTGACCTCGATCGCTTATGCGGCCGACGATGGCAAACCCAAGCAATCCGTCGGCGAATACACTTCGGATGCCGTCGTGACGACCAAAGTGAAGTCGGAAATCGTCGGCAGCCCGGCGCTCAGCGCGTTGGACATTGCCGTGGAAACCAACAATGGCGTCGTCACCCTGACCGGCTCGGTCGCGAGCGCGGCCCAAAGCGACGAAGCTACCCGCGTGACGCGCGGCGTCAAGGGCGTGACCCAGGTGAAGAACAACCTCAAGGTCGATCCCTCGAAGGCGCACAAGTAAGCCGCCCCCCCGCTCCCGCGGGCGATCCCCGCGTTCCCGCAGGCCGGGACGCGGGGGTTTTTTTGCCCCTTTTTTTTCCGGCTTTTTTGCTCCGGCTTTTTTGTTCCGGCTTATGGACCCTGCTCCAGCCAGCGCGCCGATCGCGCGTCAGCCCGCGCTCCCGACCACTGCCCACGCGGGGCGGGTAGTCACATGTCACCAGATCACGAAGAACAACAGCCAGGCCGCGCAAAACGGCGCCAGGCCGGCGGCGAAGACCAGCCAGGCGGCAAGGCGGCGGCCCAGGCCGGCGCCCTGCCGTCGGCCCATCACGCGCCAGGCCAGGCGCAGGGTCCAGGCAAGGGCCAGCGTCAACAGCGTGAAGCGCACGGGATTGGCCCAGTGGGCCTGCACGCCCTCGTGCTTCAACAGCGTGATGGTGGTGGCCGACAGCCCCAGGAACACGCCGATGCCGGCGGAAGGAATCAAGGCTTGCGCCAGCTTGTGCACGCCCGCGCCGCCTATCCAGGTACGCGGCGCCAGCGCCGGCAGGATGCGGTCGGCCAGCCACAGCGCGAAATACATCGCGCCGCCGATGACGGCGGTCGTGGCCGCCACGAATATCAACAGGCAGGCGCCGTCCAGCCAGGAGAAGCTGTCGTTGACTTCGGGATAGTGGGTCAGAATGAACCAGGGCGCGTTGTCCAGCAGGGGCCAGGTGATGTCACGCTCGATCAGCCAGGTGGCCAGCCATTGCTTCATCGTCACGAACCACGGACTGGACGTCCACAGGAAGGCCCCCATGGCAATGCCCATCATGCCGAAGACCATCAGCGCGGTCTGCCATTTGTCGCCGTCCGAAGTCTCGACGACCTCGTGCTCGCTCGAACGCGGGGCCAGCGTGATGGCGCCGCGATAGCCGCTGCAACGGCCGCACATATGGCAATCCCCGGCGGTCTTCATCTGGCGCAGGGGCACCAGCGGCGCGCAGTTGATCGGCTCGATGCGGATGACGGGATGGCGCCAGGCCTGCTCGTCGACCTTGAAATGCCAGGGCGCCAGCTTGGCCAGCAGATTGAACACGCCATTGACCGGGCACAGGTACTTGCACCAGACCCGCTTGCTGCGGCCATAGCGCCAGCCCACGACCATGGCCGCGGCGGTGGACCCGCCCAGCACAGCCAGCACCGCCAGCGGATACTGGTACACGCTGACCATCTGGCCATACACGGTCGTCAATGCGAAGGCGACGAAAGGCCAACCGCCCCAACGCATCCAGCGCGGGATGGAGCGCCCTTGCCCGTGCTCGCTGGCCCATTCGGTCAGCATGCCTTCCGGGCAGAACAGACCGCACCAGGCACGGCCCATCACCGGCATGGACACCAGCACGAAGGGCCACCATACGCCCCAGAAGGCGAACTGGGCGACGATGGTCAGGTTGTTGAAGACGGACGCGGTGTTATCGGGCAGGGGCATCGCCGCCGGCACGATCAACAGAAATGCATAAAGCGCGACGATGCCCCACTGCAGCTTGCGCAGCAAGGGGGCATGATCGCGCAGGAAATCGGCGACCCGCGAGCTAGCCCGCGCAAGTCGCCCCGCTGCCACAACAGCCATCGTACTAACCTGCCTTGCGCCCCGCGTCCGGTGCGCGTCGTATTACCAAAGTCCCAGACTTTAACAGCCAGGTCCTGGCCGGGCGCTCGCGCCCCGGCCGGGCGTGGGGTGATATCACCCCCCTTCGTTCAGCCGGCCTGTTTCGCCGCGTCGGCCTGTATCCGCGCCCGCGCCGCCTTGGCGTCGATCACGCGCAGGGTCAGCCAGATACCGACCCAGTACACCGCCAGCGCCAGCACCGAGACCAGCGCGGGATAGGCGCGGTATCCGGCGAAGTCCGCCAATATCTTGCCTATGCCGCTGCTGTCGCTCAGCAACCAGCTGCTGTCCCAGATGGGATCGACCAGCGGCGGCACGACGCCCAACGAAATCAGGTGGTCCAGGCCGCCGATCAACAGGGCGCCCGCCAGCAACAGCAAGAGGAATTCCGTAAGGGCGAAGAAGCGCCGCCATGTGATGAGCCGGCCGCCCAGTTGCAGCAGCCAGAACGTCAGCAGCGCCGCGACGAAGCCGCCCAGGCCCGCCAGCGCCAGCGCCGCCTTGCCGCCGGACGCCTCCCCGGCCGAGACCGTGCCATACAGGAACACCACGGTCTCGCTGCCTTCGCGCGCCACGGCGATGGCGACCAGCAGCAGCAGGCCCCACCAGTTATCGTTCTGCACGGTATCGCGCGCACCGGTCTCCAGCTCGCGCTTGAGCGTGCGGCCGTGCTTCTTCATCCACAACACCATCTGCACCACCAGCGCGCAGGCCACCAGTGCCATGCCGGCCTGGAACCACTCCTGGCCTTCGTCCGACAACCACGACGACACGCCCAGCAGCACCAACGCCAGCGCGCACGCCAGGGCCAGGCCCGCGGCCACGCCGCCCCACAGATAAGGCAGGCCACGACGCCCCTCGGGAGAGGCGCGCAGCCAGGTGTACAGAATGCCTACGACCAGCAGGGCTTCGACGCTTTCGCGCCAGACGATAAAAGAAACCTGTTCCATGGCACTACCGGTCCGCGCGCGGCGGACCGCTTCATTCCTTGGGTTTGACGACCAGCGTGCCCTTCACGTCCTGATGAAAATCATCAAAGAAGGGGTATTCGCCGGGCCGCGAAATCGTAATGACGACAAAGGACTTCACGCCGGGTCCCAGCACTTTTTCCTTGCGCAAGGGAATACTCTCGAACTCGACCGGCTCCTTGCTCTCGTTGCTCAACTCTATCTTGAAGCGGCCCGCCGGTACTTCCAGCCGCTGCGGTTCGAACGTTCCATCGGCCTTGAAGGTCAACTGGAACGTGGGCAGTTCATCAGCCAGCGCCGGCGCGCCCGCGCTGGCCAGGGCCAGCAGCAGGGCCGCCGATGCCAGGAGCGATCGGCGTGCCTTCATCAGTAGCCGCCCTTCTTGCCCGTGCCGGCATAGACGAAGTCATATTCCAGCTCGAAAGGCTGGAAGAACGGACCCACGCCGGTTTCCTTGTCGATGTGGCGGCCGAAATGGCTCATGCTGTCCGCCGTCGGCGGCGCGATGTAGTACTTCAGGTGGTACTTGCCCGGGCCGTCCAGCTTGACGTTGTCGCCATAGTGCGGGCCGTCGTTCGCCACCATGGGCATGAGCATGCCCTTGATCACGTTCTGGCTGCCCTGCTTCCGCAGTTCATACTTCACCACCAGGTAGGGCATCCACTCGCCTTCCGGAAAACCGGTGGGATTGTTGGCCAGCGCATGGATGTCGGCTTCCAGGTGCACGTCCGAGTCCTTGGCGGGGCGCATCACGCCCGGCGGGTCCATTTCGATCGGCTGCAGATACACCGCACCGATTTCCATGCCGCCCTTCTCCACCGGCTTGCCTATCGGATATTCCGCGGCGAGCGCCGCGCTCGAGAACACAATCCCGGCAGCCAGGGCCAAGGCCTTCTTCATCATGAGAGATCTTCCTTCTGGTTATGCACCGACCAATAGACCATCAGTCTTGCACACCGTTCCCATTCATCATTCCGAAACCACAAGAATAATGCAAACAAGAACCGTTCGCATAAGACTAACGCACGAAGCTTACCATAGCCTTAAAAAGGGCCGCATAAGCCGGGGTCGGGAGCAGGGTTTAGTGACGCGACACGGGATGGTAATACATCCGTCGCGCCTGCAACCTTAGCAAGGCGCGTGTCAAGAAAACATAAACGGCCGGACATGGCCGGCCGTTCGCGCCGCCGGCGCGCAGCCGGCCCGGACAGGCTTACTTGCGATTATTCGGCGTATTTCCCGGGAATGGAAAATTCGAGAACATCGAGCGGGTCTGGTCCTGCATCTTGTCCTGCATCTGCACGAACAGGTTCTTGCTCTGCTCGATATAGCTGTTCATCATGTTCTGCATCATCGGCGTCTGGCCGTTCATGAACTGGGTCCAGGCCTCGGGCCCGAACTGGCTGCCGTATAGGCCCTTGGACTGTTCGGCCATGCGCTCCTGGATTTCCATGAAGGCCTGGATGTTCTTTTCCAGGTAGGACCCCATGATGCCTTGCATCGCGTTGCCGTAGAAGCGGATGATCTGCGCCAGCATGTTCGACGAGAACATGGGCACGCCGCCGCCCTCTTCCTCCAGGATGATCTGCAGCAGGATGCTGCGGGTCAGGTCTTCGCCGCTCTTGGCGTCGACCACCTGGAAGTTCTCGGAAGCCAGCACCAGCTGCTTGACATCGGCCAGTGTGATGTAGGTGCTGGTCTGCGTGTCGTATAAACGGCGATTCGGATATTTCTTGATCAGGCGGGTCGCCGCGCCTGTTTGCGTTTGCGTCATGGTTGTCCCCAGCTTGGGTCGATCGCGTTGTACTTATGAGAAAAGAGGTTGTCCGAAGTCATCGTCCCGCGCGACGCCTGGCCTGGCGCCGCGGGGAAGACGTCCCATCCGCTCAATGCATGTGCAGGCCGCCGTTCAGCGAGAAATCGGCGCCCGTGGCGAAGCCCGATTGGTCCGAAGCCAGCCAGGACACGATGGAGGCGATTTCCTCCGGCGTGCCCAGCCGCCGCACGGGTATCGTGGCGACGATCTTCTCCAGCATGTCGGGACGAATGGCTCGCACCATGTCCGTGCCGATATAGCCCGGCGAAATCGTGTTGACGGTCACGCCCTTGCTGGCCACTTCCTGCGCCAGGGCCATGGTGAAGCCATGGATGCCCGCCTTGGCGGTGGAGTAGTTGGTCTGCCCGAACTGCCCTTTCTGGCCGTTGACCGAGCTGATGTTGATGATGCGCCCCCATTGGCGGTCGACCATGGGGTCCAGCACCTGCTTCGTCACATTGAACAGGCTGTTGAGATTGGTGTCGATCACCGCGCGCCAGTCGTCCAGCGACATCTTGCGGAACAAGCCGTCACGCGTGATGCCGGCGTTGTTCACCAGCACGTCCACATGGCCGTGATCCTGCCGCACCTTGTCGAACGCCGCCTGGGTCGAATCCCAGTCCGACACATTGCCGACGGATGCATAGAAGGTGTAGCCCTGGGCCGCCTGTTCGTCCAGCCACTGCTGGTAATTGCGGCTAGGCCCGCAACCCGCAACCACGCGAAACCCGTCCTTGGCCAGGCGCTGGCAAATCGCGGTACCGATGCCGCCCATGCCGCCCGTCACATATGCCAATTTATCGCTCATCGAATTCTCCTGTTTCTGTCGCGGGGGTACTTCAATCCGGGGACATACGTTCCGGATGTGCAGCTACGGTTATCGAATCAGGGCCATGCTACATGGCCCGCACTTTCACATATCGGCCCGGCGCCGGCTCCAACGGCGGGTAGGCCTTGCTGCCTTGCCTGGCTGGCGCCTTGACCAGGTGGCCGCCATGCGGCGCCAGCCAGGCCAGCCAATCCGGCCACCAACTGCCGGCGTGTTCGGTGGCACGCTCGAACCATGCCGCCGGATCGCCAGGCAGATAATCATCCCCCCCTGCTTCCTCGCCCACCGCCCAATAGCTGCGCCGCTGCTTGGCGGGCGGATTGATGACACCGGCGATGTGGCCCGAGGCGCCCAGCACGAAACGCCGCTGGCCGCGCAGCAATTGCGTGGAGGCATAGGCGGACGGCCAGGGCACGATATGGTCCTCGCGCGACCCGTAGATATAGGCCGGCATCGACAGGCGGGTCAGGTCCAGCGGCTGCCCGGCCGCCGTGCAGCGGCCAGGCACCTTCAAATTGTTTTCCAGATAGGTATTGCGGAAATACCAGCTAAAGAACGGACCGGGCAGATTGGTGCCGTCGGCGTTCCAGAACAGCAGGTCGAAGGCCGGCGGCGTCTGGCCTTTCAGGTAATTGCCCACCACGTAGTTCCAGACCAGCTCGTTCGGACGCAGGAAGCTGAACGTGGTGGCCAGTTCACGGCCGGACATCAGGCCGCCGCCGCCCAGTTGCCGGTCGCGCAGCAGGGCATGGGTCTCGTCGACGAAGACATCCAGCACGCCGGTGTCGCGGAAATCCAGCAGCGCCGTGAGCAGCGTCAAGGCCGCCACGGGCTTCTCGCCGCGCGCCTCGGCCAGCGCCAGCGCCGAGGCCAGCATGGTGCCGCCGACACAGAAGCCCAGCGCATTGACCTGGTCCTGCCCGGTGATCTCGCTGGCGACCGCCAGGGCCTTCAGCACGGCCTCGTCCAGGTAATCCGACCACGTGGCCTGGTCCGTGCCGTCCTCGTCGCCGGCCATCGGATTGCGCCACGACACCATGAACACGGTAAGGCCGGCATCCACCGCGTGGCGGACGAAGGAATTTGCCGGCTGCAGGTCCAGGATGTAGAACTTGTTGATGTTGGGCGGGACGATGACCAGCGGGCGCTCATGAACCTTGGCGGTGCCGGGCGCGTACTGGATCAGCTGGAACAGCTTGTTCTCGTACACGACCTGCCCGGGCGAGGTGGCCACGTTGACGCCGATCTCGAACTGGCTTTCGTCGGTCTGCGAAATGCGGCCCTTGCGCAAGTCGCTGATCAGGTTGGACATTCCCACGTCCAGCGCCTTGCCGGCCGACGCCACGATGGACTGCTGGGCCTCCGGATTGAGCGCCAGGAAGTTGGACGGCGCGATGGCGTCCACCCACTGCATCACGGAAAAGCGCAACCGCGCGCGCAGCGCGTCGCTGACGTCCGCGGCGTCGACCATGCGTTCCATGGCCTTGGCCGACAACAGGTAGGCATGCGCCATCAGCAAATGCTGCGCGCTGGCACGCCAGGCGTCGCCGGCGAAACGGCGATCGGTGGGCGCGGCAAGCTGGCCTTGGCGGGCATCGTCCATCAGGCGCTGCCAATCGCGCGCGAATTCCGCCTGGATCTGGGCCAGAACGTCCGGCGCCACGCCCACGGGGATGGGCCATGCTGCGGATGGATGGGCTGTCACCTCGACACCTTGTTATGAATGGCTTTCGCGGGGATGGTGCATTGCGGTCACGGGACCTGTCAATGCGGGTAACCTCAGGGGTATTGCGCCGCAATGCCGGGTTGCAGCCATGCCAGCATGGCCATGCGGCCGGTGGCGCCGTCGCGGCGATAGGAAAAGAAGCGGTCGCGGTCGGTGTAGGTGCACAGGCCGCTGACATGTACGTCCTGCACGCCGGCGCGGCGCAGGCGCAGGGCCGCCAGGCCGGCCAGGTCGGCCAGCCATTTGCCGGGACGGCCCGGATACGGGCGAAACAGCGCGGCGGCCTGCCCATCGTCGCCGGCGGTGAATGCGCGCAGCACGTCCTCGCCCACTTCGAAAGCCGCCGGGCCGATGCCGGGCCCCACCCAGGCCCGCCATTGCGTCGCCGCGGGATTCTTGCGCCGCAGGGCCGCCAGCACGTTTTCCAGCACGCCGCCAGACAGGCCGCGCCAGCCCGCGTGCGCGGCGCCCAGCACGGTGGCATCCCTGTCCACCAGCATGACCGGCAGGCAATCCGCCGCCATCACGGCCAGCACCCGGCCGGCTTGCGCGGTGACGGCGCTGTCGGCGGCGGGATCGTCGCCGGCGGCGTCGGGACGGTGGGTATCCGCGTCGATGACCTCGCTGCCATGGACCTGCCGCAGCCACAAGGGCTCGGCGGGCAGCATGGCGCGCAGGCGGCGACGGTTCTCCCGCACCGACTCCGGGTCATCGCCCGCGCGCAGCCCCAGGTTCAGCGTATCGTGCGGCGCGCGCCCCACGCCGCCGCCGCGCGTCGTGCAGAAATAGCGCAGACCGGGCCAGGATGGGCCGGAGACCACGGGCAGGACGGGCGTATCGGAAACGGAGACTTGCTGTGGCATGGAAGCTACCTGTGAGGGACGTCAAGATGTTGCGCGGGTCGCCCCGCTCACCGCCATTGCACGGCATCGAGGACGGCCTGCATGTCCGCCGGCGGCTGGGCCTCGAAGGCGCGCTCCCCGCCGCCGCCCGGGTCGTCGAAATGCAGGGCGCGGGCATGCAGCATCTGCCGCGCGGCGCCGGCCACGCAGCGGCCGCCATAGAGCACGTCGCCCAACAGGGGGTGTCCCAGGCTGGCCAGGTGGACGCGAATCTGGTGGGTGCGCCCGGTTTCCAGGCGACAGGTCACCAGGGTGGCGGGGGCGCCGTCGGCCAGCCCCCACCGGCGCGGCTCGTAATGGGTAATGGCCTGCTTGGGCGCCACGGGACGGTCCACGGTCATCCTGACCGGTACGCGGGGGTCACGGCCGATTTCCCGGTCCACCGTCCCGCCGGCGTCCAGTTGCCCGTGCGCCAGGGCCAGGTATTCCCGCCCCATGCTGCGCGCCTGAAGCTGGCGCACCAGATGGGTCTGGGCCCGCTCCGTCCGGGCCACCACCATCAGGCCCGAGGTGTCCTTGTCCAGGCGGTGCACGATGCCGGCGCGCGCCACCGTGGCCAGCTCGGGATAACGGTACAGCAGCCCGTTGAGCAGCGTGCCGGTCCAGTTGCCGGCGCCCGGGTGGGTGACCAGGCCGGCCGGCTTGTCCACGACGATCCAGTCCGGGCTGGCCTCGACCACCCCGAAATCGACCGGTTCAGGGGTGTAAGCAAGGCTTTCAGGGGCTGGCTGCTCCCAGATCGTCAGGATATCGCCCGGCCCGACGGCCTGGCGCACCTTGGCCGGCGCGCCATTGACCAGCACGTGGCCGCCCTCGATCCAGCCCTGCAGGCGGCTGCGTGAATGGTCCGTCAACAGGCCGGCCAGGACTTTATCGAGACGGTCGGTGGGGGCGTTCAGGGGGAGGCGCAAGGTGTGCGGTTCGTCATCGGACGGGAATTCCGCGCTCGCGGCTATATCGGACATGGAGACAAATCATATAATCGACCGCAGCCATGCTAACACCAAGGAAACAACCGTCGTGATTCTCCGCGTTCCCGCCCATCCAACCCACGCCTCCCGATTCGGGTCGGTCGCGCGTACCTTCTTCGTCTTGCTCTTCACGCTGGTCCTTGCCGCTTGCGGCACGACCACCGCAAAACTCGACAAAACCGCCGGCTGGAGCGCCGAGCAACTGTATGCCGACGGCAAGCAGGAAATGTCGGCGGGCAACTGGAAGGATGCGCGTGAACGTATGACCGCGGTGGAAAGCCGCTATCCCTTCGGCGTCTACGCCCAGCAAGCCCTGATCGATGTCGCCTACATCAACTGGAAGGACGGCGAGAACGAGCAGGCGCTCGCTGCCATCGACCGCTTCCAGCAGCTCTACCCCAACCACCCGGGCACGGATTACGTGCTCTACCTGAAGGGGCTGATCAATTTCACGCCGGCCAGCGCGTTCATGACCAACATCACCGGCCAGGACCCCAGCGAGCGCGACCCCAAGGGCCTGCGTGCGTCGTATGACGCCTTCACGGAGCTGGTCAACCGCTTCCCGGACAGCAAGTACACCCCCGACGCCAAGCAGCGCATGGCGTGGCTGGTCAACGCCATCGCCATGAACGAAGTGCACGTGGCGCGCTACTACTACGAGCGTGGCGCCTACGTCGCGGCGGCCAACCGGGCGCAGACCGTGATCACCGATTTCGAAGGCGCCCCGGCGACCGAGGAAGCGCTGTACGTCATGGTCCTGTCCTACGACAAGTTGAACATGCCGGACCTGAAGAACGATGCCCAGCGGGTGATGGACAAGAACTATCCGAACAGCAAGTTCCCCAAGGAAGGCTTCAAGGTGGACCAGTCGTGGTGGGATCCCTGGAGCTGGTTCTGATATCTGTCTGATCGAAGCCACTTCGATCTAGGAGAATTCGAGGAAAAGACGGGGGCCGCGGTTGCGGCCCCCGTCTTTTCCCTTGGGTCCGTAGCCAGGGGGCCTAGGCGTCCGCGCCATCGGACGCCGCGTCGGACGCCGCGTCGGTCTTGCGCGCCAGGAAGCCCAGCGCCTCGTCCAGCTCGCGCGTGCGGGCAAAGGGCGGCAGGCCGCGCCACAGCCGCTTGCCGTAGCTTTTCTCGACCAGGCGTACGTCGCCCACCATCAGCACGCCCCAGTCCGACATCGTGCGTATCAGGCGCCCCGCGCCCTGCTTCAGGGCAATCGCGGCTTCAGGCAATTGGTACTCGGCGAAAGGATTGCCGCCGCGCTCGCGGCATTCGCGCAAGCGCGCCTCGATCACCGGATCGTCGGGCGGTGCGAATGGCAGCTTGTCGATGGCGACCAGCGTCAGGATATCGCCCGGCAGGTCGATGCCTTCCCAGAAACTGGCGCTGCCCACCAGCACCGGGTGGGTCAGCGTGCGGAAGCGTTCCAGCAGGTCCCGCCGCGTGCCCTCGCCCTGGCGCAGCAGCGGCCACTCCACGCCGGCGCGGTCGAACTCGTCCGCCAGCAGGCCGGCGAAGCGATCCACCGCGCGCAGCGTCGTGCACAACACCAGCGCGCCGCCCGGGCTGGCGTGCAGCAAAGGCATCAAGGTCTCGACGAAGCGCTCGGCATAGTTGGGCGCCTGCGGCTCGGGCAGCCCCTTGGGCACGAACAGCAGCCCTTGCGTGCCGTAGTCGAAAGGCGACTCCCAATGCCCCGTCTGCGCGTCCCTGAGACCCAGTTGCCGCGTGAAATGGCCGAAATCGCCATGCACCGACAGCGTGGCGGACGTCAGGATCCAGGCCTGGCCCGGCTTGCGGAAACGCGAAAATGCCTGCGCCACCGACAGCGGAGCGGAATGCAGCCGCACATGGTGCAGGCCGTGCTCGACCCAGCGCACCGCCGGGCCGGTCCATTCCAGCTTGGCCGGGGCCGGCGGCGGCGCGGACGCGTCGCCGCGGGCGGCGGACGTCGACCTGGAGGAGCCCTCCAGCAACTCCGCCGCCAACGCCTCCTCGGCGCCCTGGGACATTTCAATGACGCCGTCCAGCGCCGCCACCGCGTCCTGCGAGGCGGCCCAGGCCGCCAGCACCTCCGCGTCGTCGCCGTCAGCCAAACCCGCGCTGCCGGGACGCGCGGGCGTCGACCAGCGTTTCAGGCGCACCAGCAAGTCCGCGCCCAGGCGCGCCGCGGCCATCAGGTCCGGATGCTTTTCCGCGACCTGCGTCAAGCCCTGCGTCACGGACTTGATGGTGTTCGACAGGACCGCCAGCGCGGCATCGAAGTCCTCGGCATCGGGCATGGCCTCGAACGTGGCCTTGCGTCCGGGCATGCGTTCGATGGCGGCGCAGGCCAGGCGCAGCTCGCGCGCGGCGTGCTCGACCTGGCGGCCGGCCTCGCTCCAATTGGTGGCTTCGCGCGCATAGGCCAGGCCGGCGGCCTCGGCGGCGCGGCCGAAATCGAGGAACTGATGGGTGGACACGCTGCTGCCGAGAAACCGGGTGGCGGTGTCGGGCAGTTGGTGCGCCTCGTCGAAGATCACCGTATCGGCTTCGGGCAGCAGGTCCGTCACCCCCTCTTCGCGCAACACCAGGTCGGCCATGAAGAGGGCGTGGTTGACCACCACCACGTCGGCCTCCTGGGCCTGGCGCCTTGCCTTGACCACGAAGCAGTCGCGTATGCGCGGGCACTCCTGGCCCAGGCAGTTTTCGCGGGTCGACGTCACGCGCGACCAGATATCGGCATCTTCCGGCACCTGCGCCAGGTCGGCGCGGTCGCCGGTCTTGGTGTGCACCGCGAACTTCTGGATATGGCGCAGCTGGCTGACCTCGGCGCGCGACTTCAGGGCGCGCTCGTCGCCGGACAGGCGGTCCAGGTGGTAGTGGCACAGGTAGTTGCCGCGCCCCTTGAGCAAGGCGGCCGTGATGGGCACGGACAGCGCGGCGCGCACGCGCGGCAGGTCGCGGGAGAACAACTGGTCCTGCAGGGTGCGCGTGCCGGTGGAAACCAGCACCTTGCCGCCGCCCAGGAAGGCCGGCACCAGGTAGGCCCACGTTTTTCCGATGCCGGTGCCCGCCTCCGCCACGAGGGTGTCGCGGCCGGCGATGGCGCGCTCGATGGCCTGCGCCAGCGACACCTGCGACTCGCGCATGCGATAGCCCGGCAGGGCGCGCGCCAGCGGGCCGTCGGCGGCGAAGAAATCGGTGATGTCCAGGTCCAGCATAGGAAGGCAAGGTAGGAATGGAAACGGCCACGCGTATCCGTGGCCGCCAACCGTAATGATAACGTTCCGGCGTGTATCTCGCGGTAAAAAGGGACGAAATCCGCCTCGGCGGGAGGCGTCCCCCGGTGGCCGTATGGCACAATCCGCCTCTTGCCCACGGGGCGTCCCGGGTGGCAAGCCCGCCCGGGACGGTTTTCTTTTTCCATTTTGTCGTTGTATCGAGATGTCCGAAACTTCCGCTACCACGAGCGCCGGCCAAGCCGGCGTCGACCAGGCCCGCATCATTGCTCAGCTGGCTGAAGAACTCGGTGCGCGCGCCGCGCAGATCGCCGCCGCCGTTGAATTGCTCGACGATGGCGCAACCGTGCCTTTCATCGCGCGTTACCGCAAGGAAGCCACCGGCGGCCTGGACGATACCGTCCTGCGCAACCTGGAAGTCCGCCTGGGCTACCTGCGCGAGCTGGAAGAGCGCCGCGCCGCCATCCTGGAATCGGTGGGCCAGCAAGGCAAGCTCACGCCCGAACTGGAAACGGAAATCCGCGCCGCCGACACCAAGCAGCGCCTGGAAGACCTTTACGCGCCCTACAAGCCCAAGCGCCGCACCCGCGCCCAGATCGCCCGCGAAGCGGGCCTGGAGCCGCTGGCCGACGCCATCCTGGCCGATGCGGCCTGCGATCCCGCCGTGCTGGCCGCGCAATACCTCAATCCCGAAGCCTCCATCAACGACGCCAAGGCGGCGTTGGACGGCGCGCGCGACATCCTCGCCGAACGCTACGCCGAGGACGCGAACCTGCTGGCCGACCTGCGCGACCATCTCTGGAATACGGGCCTGCTGTACTCCAAGATGGCGGATGGCAAGGAAGCCGAAGGCGCCAATTTCCGCGACTGGTTCGACTTCAACGAGCCGCTGCGCACCCTGCCCTCGCACCGCGTGCTGGCGCTGCTGCGCGGCCGCCAGCAAGGCGTACTGGAACTGCGCCTGGGCCTGGAAGCCGAGCTGGAAGCGCAGACGCCGCACCCGTGCGTGGCGCGCGTCGCCGCCCATTTGAAGCTGGGCAACAACCTGTTCGGCCTGGACGCCACGCCGCGCAACCGCTGGCTGGGCGAGGTGTGCCGCTGGACGTGGCGCGTCAAGCTGCTCACCACCTTCGAAAGCGAACTGGTCGGCCGCCTGCGCGAAGAGGCGGAAGCGGAGGCCATCCGCGTGTTCTCGGCCAACCTGAAGGACTTGCTGCTGGCCGCGCCGGCCGGGCCCAAGACGGTGCTGGGCCTGGACCCCGGCATCCGCACGGGCGTGAAGGTGGCGGTCATCGACCCCACCGGCAAGGTGGTGGACACCGCCACGGTCTATCCCTTCGAGCCGCGCCGCGACCGTGAAGGCTCGATCAAGGTGCTGGCCGCCCTCGCCGCCAAGCACAAGATCGAACTGGTCGCCATCGGCAACGGCACTGCCTCGCGCGAAACCGAGAAGCTGGTGGCGGACCTGTCGGCCGCCTACCCCGACCTGGCCCTGACCCGCGTGGTCGTGTCCGAGGCCGGCGCATCGGTGTATTCGGCGTCGGAGCTCGCGGCCCTGGAATTTCCCGACCTGGACGTCAGCCTGCGTGGCGCGGTCTCCATCGCGCGCCGCCTGCAGGATCCGCTGGCGGAACTGGTGAAGATCGAGCCCAAGGCCATCGGCGTGGGCCAGTACCAGCACGACGTCAACCAGCGCGAGCTGGCGCGTTCGCTGGACGCGGTCATCGAGGATTGCGTGAACGCGGTGGGCGTGGACGTGAACACGGCGTCGGCGCCGCTGCTGACGCGGGTCTCGGGCCTGAACTCCCTGCTCGCCAAGAACATCGTCGCCTGGCGCGACGAGAACGGCGCCTTCCCTTCGCGCGATGCCTTGCGCAAGGTGCCGCGCTTCGGCGACAAGGCCTTCGAGCAGGCCGCCGGCTTCCTGCGCATCCAGGGCGGCGAGAACCCGCTGGATGCGTCCTCCGTGCACCCGGAAGCCTATCCCGTGGTCGAACGCATCCTCGCCCGCATCAAGGCCGAGATGCGGCAGGTCATGGGGCAGCGCGAGGCGCTCAAGGGCGTGTCGCCGTCGGACTTCACCGATGAGCGATTCGGCCTGCCGACCGTGCGCGACATCTTCGCCGAACTGGAAAAGCCGGGCCGCGACCCGCGCCCGGAATTCAAGACCGCGACGTTCAAGGAGGGCGTGGAAACGCTGAACGACCTGCACGAAGGCATGATTCTCGAAGGCGTGGTGACCAACGTCGCCAACTTCGGCGCTTTCGTGGACATCGGCGTGCACCAGGACGGCCTGGTGCACATCTCCGCCCTGTCCGAGAAATTCGTCAAGGACCCGCGCGACGTGGTGCGCGTGGGCCAGACGGTGCAGGTCAAGGTGCTGGAAGTCGACGTGCAGCGCAAGCGCGTGGCGCTGACCATGCGCCTGAACGACACCGCGCAGCCCGCGCGGCGTTCGGCGGGCGCAGAAGGCGGCAGCCGGGGCGCGGGACGCCCGGGTGGCGGCCGCGGCAACCAGGACAGCCGCGGCGGCGGTGGGGGTGGCCTGATGAATAGCGCCATGGCGGATGCGTTCGCCAAGCTCAAGCGCTAGGCCTGCGTCGAAGCATCACGGGTGCATCGCCGACGCCGGCGCGGCCGATGTCTCCAACGCCGGTGACGCCGGCGTGGAAAAAAGGGGATCTTCACAAGAGATCCCCTTTTTCATTCCACTCGCTCGGCTAGGAGCATCGGGCATTTTTTCGTTTATTGCGTTTTTCGTTTATTTCGAATAT
This sequence comes from Achromobacter aloeverae, assembly GCF_004121055.1. Lineage (GTDB taxonomy): Bacteria > Pseudomonadota > Gammaproteobacteria > Burkholderiales > Burkholderiaceae_B > Bordetella_C > Bordetella_C aloeverae. Next base: position 57,007 of record NZ_PYAL01000009.1, on the reverse strand, counting down.
TCCGGTTCTTAAGATTGCTTCACCGCTTAGGAACCTGCCATGACCGCCACTGCCCAAACCAAGATGGCGCTACCTGCCGAACGGGAAGTTCAGGCAGCCGTGCAAGGTCAACGCGCATTGGCGGCCTACTTGGCAACGCGCTTCGAAACGCAACACATCCAGATCTTCGATGACCGAAACCAAGCCCATCAGGTGGAGTTGCCTACCTCCGCGCTGCGTCTGCTCGTCGATATCCTGGCCGAGTTAGCCGATGGCAATGCCGTAAAAGTCGTCCCCATCCATGCAGAGTTGACGACCCAAGAAGCTGCCGACATGCTCAACGTCTCCCGTCCTCACCTCGTCAAGCTATTGGAGGAGGGCGTGCTGCCGTTTCATCGAACGGGAAAGCATCGACGGATAAGGTTCGCCGATTTGATGCAGTACAAGGATGCTCGCGGCCATGCTAGCGAAGAGGCCATGGCCGAACTCGCCCGCCAAGCTCAGGAATCGGGCATGGGATACGAATGAGGCACTCTCCCTTCACAGCCGTTTTCGATGCTTGCGTTCTCTATCCCGCGCCACTGCGCGATTTTTTGATGTGGCTCGGGCTGTCGGGACGATTCCGTGCCCGATGGAGTCAGGATATCCATAAGGAGTGGAAGCACAATCTACTACTCAAGAGGTCCGATCTAACACGCGCGCAAGTAGATCGCACTTCGGACCTGATGGACCGCGCGATCCCAGATAGCCTGGTATACGGATATGAGGAGCTCATTGAGGGCCTGACCCTGCCCGATCCCGACGACCGCCATGTTCTGGCTGCGGCCATCCGCTGTAGTGCCAGTGTGATCGTGACCTTCAATCAGCGAGATTTTCCAGCGGACGTCTAGGCCTCCTTCGGCGTGGAATCTCAACACCCCGATGAGTTCGTGGACAACCTCTTCGACCTTGATGCAGCGGCGGTGGTAGCCGCAGCCCAGCGCCAGCGAACACAACTAAAGCATCCGCCTATCGACGTTGATCGCTACCTGGAGATCTTGTTGCGGCAGGGATTGGTGCAGACCACCAAGGCATTGGCGACCTATCGCGCCATTCTCTGACATCGAATGCTGACCCGAAGGGGCAATAAGCAATCCGATGTCTTTATGCCGGGCACTTGCCTCGTGACCAGGCCAAGCGTTCCGCTTCAAAAATTCCCGACAAATTCCCGACACACGGCTGGCCAGACACCTCGGCCCCGTTTCACCAGGATCGCGCGCCGCACACGCCTATGCGCTACGGCTTGCGATATAGTCACCGCCGCCCTCAGACTTCCCAGGGCGGCGTCGTATTGAACGTCACGGGCACCGGCAGCAGGAAGCGGGCGATGAGATCGGCGTGCTCTTTTGCCGTGATCAGCGCGGGCACTTCCTCGGGCCTGGCCTTGGGACCGCGTTGGATGGACGTCGAGAAAGGCTCGCGCGCGGCGGCGCCCATCAGCAGCATGCCGGATTGCGGGGCAAGCAGGGGCGCCAGGCGGGAGATATCCGCGCGCACGCATTGGGCGGCCGTGTCGATGTCGAAGTCGTCGGTCAGGTGGCTTAGGTCGCGCAAGGTGTCCAGCAGCTGCGCGCAGACGAAGTCCTCGAAGCCGGCGTAGCGCATTTCGCTGTCGTCCTGGTCGTGCAGCACGACGCCGCAGCCCTCGCGGCCATCGGCCAGGCGGATCAGGGCATACACATCACCCGCGCCCGACATGGCGAAAGGCAGGAAGGCATTGCCATGCTGGCTGGAGGGCACCAGCCATTCCTCGCACAAGGTGCGGGCCTCGTCCAGGCCCGTCCATTCGAAATCGTAAGTGCTGGCCAAGGCCGGCGGACGACTGGGCAGGATGGCTAGGTAGCTACCGTTGTAATCGTCCGGATAGGCCGTCAACCCCCGTTCGATGCATTGCGCCAGCACGGAGGGCACCGGCACGCCGATCTCGTCGGCCAGTTCCCGGAAACCCGCCAAATCCTGTAGACCACTCATGCTCGCGTCCGTCAGCCTGCCTGCAGGCTGGCCAACGCCGCACGCGTGCGTTCCGCACCCGCGGCCGCCGTCGCCGCATCCAGGCCGGCGGGCCCATGGGCCACCACCGCGCCATCCAGCGTCACCGCATAAGCGGCGCCCTCGACCACGACGGCAGCGCCCTCGCCTTGCAGGCGTTTCATCGTCGCGCCCGCTTCCTTGGGATCGGCGTAAGCCACCGACAACAACAATTCCTCACCTTCCGCCGACATCAGGCGGAAGCGGAACTGTCCATCCTCGCGGAAGCTCACGAAGCGCGCGGCCTTGGCGGCCGCCTTCTTGCCTGCTGCCTTGGTCGTGCCGCTGCCGCGCAGGGTGCGCAGGCCCACGGCCTCACGCACGCGTTCCATCAGCGGCGTCGCCAGCTTGCGCGCCTTGGCCGCGCCCGCCTGCAAGATGTCCTCGATCTCGTCCGGCTTGGCCATCAATTCGTCATAGCGCTCGCGCTTCTCCGACAGTTCGCGCTCCAGACGGTCGCACAGGGCCTGCTTGGCCTCGCCCCATCCCATGCCCGCCAGCAAGGCGGCGCGGAATTCGGCCGATTCCTCATGCGTGGCGAATGCGCGGAACAGCGTGTAGAGATGGCTGTCGTCCGCTTCCTTGGGCTCGCCCGGCTGCCGCGAATCGGTGACGATGCGCATCACCGCCGACCGCAGCGCCGCGGCGCCGCCTTCGAACAGCGGGATGGTGTTGTTGTAGCTCTTGGACATCTTGCGGCCGTCCAGGCCCGGCAAGGTCGCCACTTCCTCGGCGATCACCACTTCCGGCAGGACGAAGTAATCGCCCTTGTAGGTATGGTTGAAGCGCTGGGCGATATCCCGCGCCATTTCCAGGTGCTGGATCTGGTCGCGGCCCACCGGCACCTTGTTCGCATTGAACATCAGGATGTCCGCGGCCATCAGCACCGGATAGGAGAACAGGCCCATGGTGACGCCGTCGTCCGGCTCCACGCCCTTTTCCGTATTCTGGTCCACCGACGCCTTGTAGGCGTGGGCCCGGTTCATCAGGCCCTTGGGCGTGACGCAGGTAAGGATCCAGCTGAGCTCGGGGATCTCGGGGATATCGGACTGGCGGTAGAACGTCACGCGTTCCGGATCCAGGCCCGCGGCCAGCCAGGTGGCGGCGATTTCCAGGCGCGACCGGGAGACGCGCACGGGGTCGTCGGCCTTGATCAGCGCATGGTAGTCCGCCAGGAAGTAGAAGGCGTCGACCCCGGGCAAGGCGCTGGCCTCGATCGCCGGGCGCAGCGCGCCGGCGTAGTTGCCAAGATGGGGAGTACCGGTAGTGGTAATGCCGGTCAGGACGCGGGTATTCATGGCGGGTCGCGAAGGAAGCGGGAAAGTGCGTAGTTTAACGTGCCGGCCCGCCCCGCCACAGGCGCGACAGGGACGCCGGACGCGAAGCCGCGGGGCGTCCGCGGCCTGGCGTCAAAGCGCCACCGTATCGCGCCGGCTGGAGTCCAGGTACTCCTTGGACTGCATCTCCAGGATGCGTGACACCGTGCGATGGAACTCGTTGGACAGCGTGCCCTCGGTATAGATTTCCTCGGGCTCCACCTCCGCCGACATGATCAGCTTGACGCGATGGTCGTAGAACACGTCGATCAGCCAGGTGAAGCGGCGCGCCGCCGAAGCGTCCTTGGGCGCCAGCTTCGGCACGCCCGACAGCAGTACCGCCTGGAAGCGGCTGGCCAGTTCCAGGTAGTCGTTCTGCGAACGCGGCCCGCCGCAAAGGGTCGCGAAATCGAACCACACCACGCTGCCGGCCAGGGCCACGCAGCGGATCTCGCGATGCTCGATATGCAGTACCGGCTCCTCGCGCGGCCGGTCGGCCAGGCTGTTGAAGGCCGCCTCCAGCGCCTGCTCGGCCGCCTGGTCCAGCGGGCAGTGATAGGACTTGACCTGCTCCAGCGTGCGGCGCCGGTAGTCGATGCCCGCGTCGACATTGAGGATGTCCATGCGCGCCTCGATCAACTCGATGGCCGGCAGGATGCGCTCACGATAAAGCGCGTCGGGATACAGCTTGTTCGGCTCGTAGTTCGACGTCATGACGAAGGACACGCCGTACTCGAACAGCTTGAGCAGCAGGCGGTGCAGGATCATGGCGTCAGCCACGTCGGACACGTGGAATTCGTCGAAGCAGATCAGCCGGTAGCGCTTGGACACCCGCCGCGCCACCTCGTCCAGCGGATCGGCCATGCCCTTCACTTCCTGCATCTCGCGATGGACGCTGCGCATGAATTCGTGGAAGTGCACGCGCGTCTTGCGCACCACCGGCACGGTCGCGTAGAAAGCGTCCATCAGGAAGCTCTTGCCGCGCCCCACGCCGCCCCACAGGTACACGCCGCGCGGCACTTCGGGACGATTGAGCAGCTTCTTCAGCGCGCTGGACCGCATGGCCTTGAAGGACACCCAGTCGTCGTAATACTTCTGCAGCCGGTCGACCGCCTGCTGCTGGGCCGCGTCGGGCTGGTAGCCGCGCTCGGACAGGGCCTTCTGGTAGTACTCGCGTACGTTCATGTAGTTCACAGGCCGGCAAGCCGGCCCATCGTCGCAAAAGAAAAGGGAGCGGGCCTTGCAACCCGCCCCCTGGATGACGTCGCCCGGGCATCACCCCGGGCGCGCGCGCCTTAGAAGTTCAGCGTGCGCTTGTCGACCGCCAGCGCGGCTTCCTTGACGGCTTCGGACAACGTCGGGTGCGCATGGCAGATGCGCGCGATGTCCTCGGCGGCGCCGCGGAATTCCATGATGGTCACGGCTTCGGAAATCAGTTCCGACGCCATCGGGCCGATGATGTGCACGCCCAGGACCTCGTCGGTCTTGGCGTCGGCGATCACCTTGGCGAAGCCCGTGGTGTCGCCCAGGGCGCGCGCGCGGCCGTTGGCCAGGAAGGGGAAGCTGCCGGCCTTGTACTCGCGGCCCTCGGCCTTGAGCTGCTGCTCGGTCTTGCCCACCCAGGCGATTTCCGGCGAGGTGTAGATGACCCACGGCACGGTGGCGAAGTTGACATGGCCATGCTGGCCGGCGATACGCTCGGCCACCGCCACGCCTTCTTCCTCGGCCTTGTGCGCCAGCATGGGGCCGCGCACCACGTCGCCGATGGCCCACACATTGGGCAGGTTGGTCTTGCACTCGTCGTCCACGGCGATGAAGCCGCGCTCGTCAAGGTTCAGGCCCACCGTGTCGGCCTTCAGGCCGTCGGTGTAGGGCACGCGGCCGATCGAGACGATCAGCTTGTCCACGGCCAGCTTCTGCTCGGCGCCCTTGGCGTCCGTGTAGGTCAGCGAAACGCCCTTGGCGGTCGCCTTCGTCTCGGTGATCTTCACGCCGGTCTGGATGTTCAGGCCCTGCTTGGTGAAGACCTTCAGCGCTTCCTTGGCGACCTGCTGGTCGGCGGCCATGAGGAACTCGGGCAAGGCCTCCAGGACGGTCACCTCGGCGCCCAGGCGGCGCCACACGCTGCCCATTTCCAGGCCGATCACGCCGGCGCCGATCACGCCCAGCTTCTTCGGCGTGGCGCCGATGGCCAGGGCGCCGTCGTTCGACAGCACGACCTTCTCGTCGAAAGGCAGGCCCGGCAGCGCGCGCGGAGCCGAACCGGTGGCGACGACGATGTGCTTGCCGACCAGGTCCTCCGACGTCGGGCCGGTCACCTTGACGGCGTAGCCGCCCTCGGCCTTGCCGGCGAACTCGCCCTTGCCGTGGAAGAACGAAATCTTGTTCTTCTTGAACAGGTACAGGATGCCGTCGTTGTTCTGCTTGACCACGCCGTTCTTGCGGCCGATCATCTTCTCGACGTTGACAGTGGCGCCCTGGGCTTCGATGCCGTGCTCGGCGAAGTGGTGGTTCAGCTGCTCGAAGTGCTCGGACGATTGCAGCAGCGCCTTGGAGGGAATGCAGCCCACGTTGGTGCAGGTGCCGCCGGGTGCGGGACCGCCCTGGGCGTTCTGCCAGGCGTCGATGCAGGCCACCGACATGCCCAGCTGGGCCGCGCGGATGGCGGCGATGTAGCCGCCAGGGCCCGCGCCGATGACGATGACGTCGAATTGTTTGGACATGGTGTTCTCGCTAGAGGAAGGCGGGAAGCGGAAAGGCACGCGCCCCGCCCGGGTGTAAGAAGGCGCCGGGGGAAGCCGGCTGGCCGGTGCGCCCGCGAGGGCACGCGGGCATGCAAGCGTGCGGTATGCGAGCGGGCTGTATACGAACGTGCATCATGCGGCATACCGGCCGACGGCCAGTCGCGCGAGCAACAGGCCGTCGGTGCAATGCAATGCTTAGATTTCCAGCAGCAGGCGCTGCGGATCTTCCAGCGCTTCCTTCATGGCGACCAGGCCCAGCACGGCTTCGCGGCCGTCGATGATGCGGTGGTCGTAGGACATCGCCAGGTAGTTGATCGGACGGATCACGATCTGGCCGTTCTCCACCACCGGACGTTCCTTGGTGGCGTGGATGCCCAGGATGGCCGCTTGCGGCGGGTTGATGATCGGGGTCGACAGCATCGAACCGAACACGCCACCGTTGGAGATCGAGAACGTACCGCCGGTCATTTCCTCGATGCCCAGCTTGCCGTCGGCGGCACGGCGGCCGAAGTCGGCAATGGCCTTCTCGATGTCGGCGATGGACAGCTGGTCGGCGTTGCGCAGGATGGGCACCACCAGGCCGCGCGGGCTGCCGACGGCGATACCGATGTCGAAGTAGCCGTGGTAGATCACGTCCTTGCCGTCGACCGAGGCGTTCAGGATCGGGTACTTCTTCAGCGCGGCGACAGCGGCCTTGACGAAGAAGGACATGAAGCCCAGCTTCACGCCGTGCTCCTTCTCGAACTTTTCCTTGTACGCGTTGCGCAGGTCGATGACCGCCTTCATGTTGACTTCGTTGAAGGTCGTCAGGATGGCGTTTTCGGACTGCGATTGCAGCAGGCGCTCGGCGATGCGGGCGCGCAGGCGGCTCATGGGCACGCGCTGCTCGGGGCGGCCGTCCAGGGACAGCGTCGGCGCCGGCGCCGGAGCGGCGGCGGCCTTGGCGCCACCGGCGCCGGCTTCCAGGGCGTCGCCCTTGGTGATGCGGCCGCCACGGCCGGAACCGGCCACGTCGGCGGGCGACACGCCCTTGTCGGCGAGGATCTTGGCGGCGGCGGGCGAAGCGACCGGGGCCGAGGCCGAGGCGGCCGGGGCGGCGGCGGGCGCGGCAGCCGGCGCGGCGGCGGCGGCCTTGGGCGCTTCGGCGGCAGGCGCCGTGGCGGGAGCAGCGGCGGCCTTGGCGGCGGTGTCGATACGGGCGATCAGCTGGCCCGAGGTCACGGTGGCGCCGTCGGCTTCGACGATTTCGGCCAGCACGCCGCTGGCGGGCGCCGGCACTTCCAGCACGACCTTGTCGGTTTCCACTTCGATCAGGATTTCATCCGCTTCCACGGCGGCGCCGGGCTGCTTCTTCCAGGTCAGCAGCGAGGCTTCGGAGACCGATTCGGACAGCTGGGGGACGACAACTTCAGTAATAGCCATTTTTTATATCCGTATAGTGAGTGTTCGTGACGTGGGGCGCCCGCCACGGGCGCCCCCTACGCGCGTCAAGCGCTTACTTGGTCAGCATGAAGCCCTTGTACTTCGGGGCCAGCGCCTGTTCAACCAGCGCCTTCTGCTGCTCCTGGTGCTTGGCCATGTAGCCCACCGCCGGCGATGCCGAGGCGGGGCGGCCGGCGTACGCCAGCTTTTGCCCTTCACTCATGTTTTCATAGAGATGATGCTGCACGTAGAACCAGGGGCCCTGGTTCTGCGGCTCGTCCTGCACCCAGATCACTTCCGTGGCCTTGGGATACTTGCGCAGTTCCGTTTCGAAAGCCTTGTGCGCGAACGGGTAGAGCTGCTCGACACGCACGATCGCGACGTTGTCCAGTCCGCGGTCCTTGCGGCCGTGGACCAGGTCGTAATAGACCTTGCCCGAGCAAGCCAGCACGCGCTTGACCGAGTTGGCCTTGATCGAGTCGTCCAGCTCGCCGATCACCGGCTTGAAGCTGCTGCCGGCCAGCTCGGTCAGCGGTGAACCCGCGTCCTTGTTGCGCAGCAGCGACTTCGGCGTCAGGATGACCAGCGGCTTGCGGAAGGGGCGGATCATCTGGCGGCGCAGCAGGTGGAAGATCTGCGCGGCGGTGGTGGGCTGCACCACTTGCATGTTGTTGTCGGCGCACAGCTGCAGGAAGCGCTCGATGCGGGCGGACGAGTGTTCCGGGCCCTGGCCTTCGTAGCCGTGCGGCAGCATCATCGTCAGGCCGGACTGGCGGCCCCACTTGGCTTCGCCGGCGCTGATGAACTGGTCGATCACGACCTGGGCGCCGTTGACGAAGTCGCCGAACTGCGCTTCCCAGATGGTCAGCGTGTTGGGCTCGGCGCTGGAATAGCCGTACTCGAAGCCCAGCACCGCCTCTTCGGACAGCACGGAGTCGATCACGGTGAAGGGCGCCTGCCCTTCGGAAACGTTCTGCAGCGGGATGTAGGTGCCGTCGTTCCAGCGTTCACGGTTCTGGTCGTGCAGGACCGCGTGGCGGTGCGTGAACGTGCCGCGGCCCGAATCCTGGCCGGTGATGCGGATGGCGTAGCCGGACGCCACCAGGGTGGCGAAAGCCAGGTGCTCGCCCATGCCCCAGTCCAGGTTCAGCGTGCCTTGCGCCATGGCGCGGCGGTCGTTCAGCAGCTTGGCGACCAGCGGGTGCGGCGTGAAGCCTTCCGGAACGGTGGTGATGCGCTCGCCGATGCGCTTGAGCTCGGCCAGCGGCACCGCGGTGTCGGCCTGGTCGGTCCACTTGGCGCCCATGAAGGGCGACCAGTCGATGGCGTACTTGCTCTTGTAGTCGGTCAGCACCGGCTCGATGGTGCGATGGCCGTCTTCCATCAGCTGGCGGTAGTCCTTCACCAGTTGCTCGGCATCCCCTTCGGCCAGCACGCCCTGGGCCAGCAGCTTGTCGGCGTAGACCTTGCGGGTGCCGGGGTGGTGGCCGATGCGCTTGTACATCAGCGGCTGCGTCAGCGAGGGGGTGTCCTGCTCGTTGTGGCCCAGCTTGCGGAAGCAGACGATGTCGACCACGACGTCGTGGTGGAACTGGGCGCGGTAGTCCAGCGCCAGGCGCGTGACGAACACCACGGCTTCGGGATCGTCGCCGTTGACGTGGAAGACCGGCGCTTCGATCATCTTGACCACGTCGGTGCAATACAGCGTCGAACGCGAATCGCGCGGGTCCGACGTGGTGAAGCCGATCTGGTTGTTGATGACCAGGTGCAGCGTGCCGCCCGTGCCGTAGCCGCGGGTCTGCGCCAGGTTCAGGGTTTCCATGACCACGCCCTGGCCGGCGAAGGCGGCGTCGCCGTGCACCAGCACCGGCAGGACCTGCTTGCCTTCATGGTCGCCACGGCGTTCCTGGCGCGCGCGGGCGCTGCCTTCCACCACCGGGTTGACGATTTCCAGGTGCGAGGGGTTGAACGCGAGCGACAGGTGCACCGGACCGCCACGGGTCGACAGGTCGCTGGAGAAACCGTTGTGGTACTTCACGTCGCCGTCGGTCAGGCCTTCGGCGTGCTTGCCCTCGAACTCCGCGAAGAGGTCGCCGGGCATCTTGCCCATGATGTTGACCAGCATGTTCAGGCGGCCGCGGTGGGCCATGCCGACCACGATTTCCTGCACGCCGTTCTCGCCGGCATGGTTGACCACTTCGTCCATGGAGGCGATGAAGCTTTCGCCGCCCTCCAGCGAAAAGCGCTTCTGACCCACGTATTTCGTGTGCAAGAAGCGCTCGAGACCTTCGGATTCGGTCAACTGCTGCAGGATATGTCGCTTATGTTCCGGCGTCACCGCCGGCGCGCTCAGCGTCGACTCCAGGCGTTCCTGGATCCAGCGCTTCTGGACCGGGTCGGAAATATGCGAGAACTCGGCGCCGATCGTACGGCAGTACGTATCGCGCAGGGCCTTCAGGATGTCGCGCAGCGTCATCGTGCTGGCGGTCGTGAAGTAGGTGTTGGTGGCGGAATAGACCTGGTCCAGGTCGGCTTCCGTCAAGCCGTAGAAGGCCGGATCGAGCTCGGGGATGGCCGGGCGTTCCTGGCGCTTGAGCGGATCGAGGTCGGCGTAGCGCGATCCCAGCGTGCGGTAGGCCGCGATCAGCGACTGCACCGACACCTGTTTGGACGCGACCGACAGATCGGGTTCCTGGCCGCGGTGCACGAAGGCATTGGCCTTGGCGCGCTGGGCGAAGGACTCGATGATGGGGGCGTGGGCGCGGTCGCGGGTGGTTTCCTGTCCATCCGTGGCGGGCTGGTGTTGCAACTGATCGAAGTAGCTGCGCCAGTTGTCGGAGACCGCCGCCGGATTGTCGAGGTAGGCTTCATAGAGCTCCTCGACGTAGGGAGCGTTACTCCCGAACAGATATGAGTTGGATCTGGATTCTTTCTCAGTCGACATGTGTTGCTTCACCTTGCCGGGTGTTTCACCCGTTGCGATGCAGGAAAACCTTCCGCGACACGGCTTCACCGATTAGCGGATAGCGGGGCAGAAGGCGCGTACAAGCCTCAATAGCCTATTCCGGGGAGTATAGCGCTTTGGCAAAAGCAAGGGCGGACCCGTGTCCGGACCGCATCTTTAAATTTGTGTGAACCGCCTTGGACGTGCGCTCGATACAACGCTCGCGCCCTCCGCGCCACGTGCGCCCCCAATTGTTTCAGCGCCCGGTCAGCGCCTCGATTTGCGGCGGCGCAGCATGAACATCGCCCTGTTTCGCGACCCGTCCGATGTGACCGTTGACTGCAATAAGCGCTATTCTTGCCGTCTTTCGGCTTTCAAATCACGGCTTCGCCGCCCTCTTTTCCGCATCGTTAAAGGCAGTATGCAATGGATGACACCCTGACCAAACTGGCGTTGGACTATCACCAATATCCGACGCCCGGCAAGATTTCGGTCACGCCGACCAAGACCCTGGCCACGCAGGACGACTTGTCCCTGGCCTATTCGCCTGGCGTGGCCGCCGCCTGCATGGCCATCCATGCGGAAGGCGACGATGCCGCGTCCAAGTACACCTCGCGCGGCAACCTGGTGGGCGTGATCACCAACGGCACCGCGGTGCTGGGCCTGGGCAACATCGGACCGCTGGCCGCCAAGCCGGTAATGGAAGGCAAGGGCTGCCTGTTCAAGAAATTCGCCGGCATCGATGTGTTCGATATCGAGCTGGCCGAAACCGATCCCGACAAGCTGGTCGACATCATCGCGGCGCTGGAGCCCACGCTGGGCGGCGTCAACCTGGAAGACATCAAGGCGCCCGAGTGCTTCTATATCGAGAAGAAGCTGCGCGAGCGCATGAAGATCCCGGTCTTCCACGACGACCAGCACGGCACCGCCATCATTTCCTCGGCCGCCATCATCAATGGCCTGAAAGTGGTCGGCAAGCGCATCGAGGACGTCAAGCTGGTCTGCTCGGGCGCCGGCGCCGCCGCCATCGCCTGCCTGGACCTGCTGGTGCACCTGGGCGTGCGCCGCGAAAACATCTACGTCGCGGATTCGCGCGGCGTGATCTGGGAGGGCCGTGAAGCCAACATGGAGCCCAACAAGCTGCGCTATGCGCAGAAGACCGAGGCGCGCACCCTGGCCGACATCGTCAAGGACGCCGACGTCTTCCTGGGCTGCTCCACCGCGGGCGTGCTGACGGGCGATATGGTGAAGACCATGGGCCCCAAGCCGCTGATACTGGCGCTGGCCAACCCCGATCCGGAAATCCGCCCCGAAGTCGCCAAGGCGGCGCGTCCCGACTGCATCATCGCCACCGGCCGCTCGGACTATCCGAACCAGGTCAACAACGTGCTGTGCTTCCCCTTCATTTTCCGCGGCGCCATGGATGCCGGCGCCAGCCGCATCACCGAGGAAATGAAGCTGGCGTGCGTGAAGGCCATCGCCGAACTGGCCGAAGCCGAGCAGAACGACGAAGTGGCCCGCGCCTACCCCGGCCAGGACCTTGCCTTCGGGCCTGAATACATCATTCCCAAGCCCTTCGATCCGCGCCTGATCGTGCAGATCGCCCCGGCCGTGGCTCAGGCCGCCGCCGATTCCGGCGTCGCCACCCGTCCCATCAAGGACATCGAGGCCTACCGCCAGAAGCTGATGGGCTTCGTCTACCACTCGGGCCAGTTGATGCGCCCGCTGTTCCAGCAGGCCAAGCAGGCGCCCAAGCGCGTCATCTACGCCGACGGCGAAGACGAGCGCGTGCTGCGCGCGGTGCAGACCGTGGTCGACGAAAAGCTGGCCCAGCCCATCCTGATCGGCCGTCCCGCCGTCATCCAGATGCGCATCGACAAATTCGGCCTGCGCCTGGAACCCGGCAAGGATATCCAGATCGTCGATCCGGAAGACGACGACCGCTTCAACGAAACCTGGAATGCCTACTTCCAGCTGCGCGGCCGCCACGGCGTGACGCCCACCATCGCCAAGGCGATGGTGCGCAAGCACAACACGCTGATCGGCGCCATGTTGCTGCGCCGCGGCGACGCCGACGCGCTGCTGTGCGGCGTGGGCAGCCGCTACGACAACCAGCTCAAGTACATCGATGACGTCATCGGCCGCAAGGAAGGCGCGTCGACGTACGCCGCGCTGAACGTGCTGATGCTGCCGGACCAGACCCTGTTCATCGCCGACACCCACGTCAACGAGAACCCGGACGCCGAGCAGATCGCCGACATCACGGTGCAAGCCGCCGACGAAATGCTGCGTTTCGGCATGGTGCCCAAGATCGCCTTGCTCTCGCACTCGAACTTCGGCAGTCGTCCGACCGAATCGTCGAACAAGATGGCCAAGGCCCGCGAGCTGGTCGAGCAGCGCGCTCCCGACCTCGAAGTGGACGGCGAAATGCACGCCGACGCGGCGCTGTCGGACAAGATCCGCGCCGCCTCCTATCCGGACAGCAAGCTCAAGGGCCCGGCCAACCTGCTGGTCATGCCCAACCTGGACACCGGCAACATCACGTACAACATGCTGAAGATGACCGGCAGCAACGGTATCGCGATGGGCCCGATCCTGCTGGGCGCCGCCCGTCCCGTGCACATCCTGACGAACAGCGCCACCGTGCGCCGCATCGTCAACATGACGGCGCTGGCCGTCGTGGATGCGCAGCAGGAGGCCACCCAACGCCGTCGTTGATACCCGCGCAGCGTCAGGGATAAGCCCCGCCGCGTTGCCGCGGCGGGGCTTTTTTGTCTTGGGGCCGCCCATGGCGGTCAACGCGCCACGCTGTCTCTTGCGCTTCGGTGGCACGATAATGTTGATCCAGCATTTCAGGAAGGAAAGGTGATGCGACAGGTCGGCTTGATCCTCGAAGACGGCTTTCAGCTCATGGGACTGGCCGCGCTGGCGGCCTTTGAGCTGGCCAATGCCGAACTGGGTACGGAAGGCTATCAATTGACGGTGCTGTCCGAGCGTGGCGGCACGGTGCGTTCCTCGATGAACGCCGGCATCGAGACCCAGCCCATGGGGGTCCTGCCCGATACGCTCATGGTGGCCGGCGAACTGCTGCCGCAGGATGTGTCGCCCGGCGTCAGGGATTACATCGCCCGCGCCGGCAGCGAAGCCCGGCGTGTGGCGGGGGTGTGCACCGGGGCATTCGCCCTGGCCCAGGCCGGCCTGCTGGACGGGCGCGCGGCCACCACGCACTGGGCACATGCGCGCACGCTGCAGGCACGTTTTCCGAAAGTGCGCGTGGACGAGGACCGCATCTTCATCCGCGACGGCAACATCTGGACCTCGGCCGGCATGTCGTCGGCCATCGATCTGACGCTGGCCCTGCTCGAAGACGACCATGGCCCGGCGCTGTCCCGCGCCATTGCCCGCAAACTGGTCGTCTACCACCGCCGGCCTGGCGGCCAGTCGCAGTTCTCCACGATGCTGGAACTGGAGCCGCGCTCGGACCGGGTCAGGCGTGCCCTCGCCTATGCACGCGAGAACCTGCGCAACCCGCTGTCGGTCGAGGAACTGGCCGAGGCTTCCAGCCTGTCGCCACGTCAGTTCAGTCGGGTGTTCAGGGAAGAAACGGGGCGGTCCCCGGCCAAGGCCGTGGAAATGCTGCGCCTGGAGGCGGCGCGCATCATGCTGGAAGACAGCCGCCATCCGCTGGACATCATTGCCCGCGACACCGGCTTCGCGGATCGAGATCGGATGCGCCGGGCCTTCTTGCGCAGCTATGGACAGCCGCCTGCAACCCTGAAGCGCCAGTTGAAGCTGATGGAAGACAACGGCGGTCAATGACCCGCCACGCCGTATTTATGTCCTGCATCTTCGCTACCCTGCACCTTCGCGCCCGGAGATAACGCGCCTCCTCCGTCAGCCCGGCCGCCCCGCCGGGTTTTTTATTGGGTACAAGCCCTCGGCATGTCCGTTATCGCCGTTTATATGTCATTTGAGACTTACCATTTGGCGCGCATAGTTCGACCCATCGACAAACAGCGCCATGGCGGCGCCAGGACAGGGAAGAGAATCATGCGGACGACCGGCAACACCATTTTCATCACTGGCGGCACCTCGGGCATCGGCCGGGCATTGGCCGAACAGTTCCACTCGCTGGGCAACAAAGTCATCATTGCCGGACGCCGCCAGGCCCTGCTGGACGAGGTCGCGGCCGCCCATCCAGGCATCGAAGGCATTGCGCTCGACATCTCGGATGCCGCCGATATCGACCGCGTCGCCGCACAACTGATCCGCGACTACCCGGCACTGAACGTGCTGATCAACAACGCCGGCATCATGCCCTTCGACGATCCCTCCGCCCGCATCGACGATGCCGTCGCGCGCCGCATTCTCGACACCAACCTGCTCGGTCCCATCCGGCTGACCTCGGCGCTGGTCGAGCACCTCAAGGCGCAGCCGCGCGCGACCATCATCCACAACACCTCGGTGCTGGCCTACGTGCCGATCGCCACCAACGCGGTCTATTCCGCCTCGAAGGCCGCGCTGCATTCCTATGCGCTGTCGCAGCGCTTCATGCTCAAGGGCACGAGCGTGTCGGTGCAGGAAATCGCACCGCCATGGGTCGACACGGACCTGATCAAGAAAAGCGGCGATCCGCGCGCCATGCCACTGGACGCCTTCATCGCCGAGACCATGAAGGGCCTGGCGACCGACGCGCCCGAGGTCTTCGTCGAAGCGATCCGCGCCCTGCGCGACAACCCCGGCCTGGGCGAGCATGCCCTGGTCGACGGCTTCAACGCCGAGATCGCCGCCAATCCCATCCCGGTGTGACGCCGCCATGCGGTCCCAAGAGGAGATCCGCGCCATGGCCGCGTCGCTTGCCCTGAATCCCCGGGCCACCCTGCTGCCGGCCGGGTTTCTCGCCCTGGGAACATTCGCCATCGGCACCGAAGGCTTCATGATCGCGCCGCTGCTGCCGGTCATGGCCCGGGATTTCGCCCTGCCGGTCCCAACGGTGGCCCTGCTGGTCATCGTCTTCACGCTGGTGCTGGCGCTGTCCTCGCCTATCGCTACTGTTGCCACCAGCCGGATGGCCCGCAAGCGCGTGCTGCTGCTGGCGATGTCGCTGTTCGCCATCGGCAATGTCGCCGCGGCGCTGTCTTCCTCCTTCGCCGTGCTGGTGGGCGCACGCGTGCTGATGGCTGTCGCCGCGGGCCTGTACGTGCCGGCGGCCAATGGGCTGGCCGGTGTCATCGTGCCGGCCAGCATGCGTGGCCGTGCGCTGGCCATCGTCAGCGCCGGGCAGACCCTGGCCATTGCGCTGGGGCTGCCGCTGGGCGGCGTGGTCGGCCACGCCTTCGGCTGGCGCGCGACCTTCGGGCTGGTCGGCGCGATGAGCGCCATCGCAATCGCCGGCATCGCCGCTGGCATCGCCCGCGAGGCGGGTCAGGGCGTCGCGGTGGCGAACCTGCGCGCGCGCGTGTCGGTGATCCGCCAGTTCACCATCCGGCGGTTGCTGGCTGTCAGCTTGTTCTGGGCCATCGGCGCCTTTGCCGCCTATCCCTATATCGCCGAGTATCTGGCCGCCGTGCTCGATTTCGGCCCGGACGCAATCACCGCGACTGTTTCCCTATGGGGGATTTCGGCCGCTGCCGGGGTGATGACGGGAGGCATATTCAACGACCGCTTCGGGGCCCGCCGGGTGGTCCGTGCCTCGCTGGCGCTACTGGGCCTGTCGTTCCTGGCGCTCGCCGCCGCCTCCGGGTTGCCGGCGCAGGCGGCCCTGGTGCCGGTGCTCATCGCCGTTGCGCTGTGGGGTTTTACCGTCTGGTCATTCTTTCCAGCGCAGATGGCGCGGCTGATCGGCGCTGGCGAGCCGGCGCAGGCACCTGTCGCCCTGGCACTCAACACGTCGACCATGTACCTCGGTTTCTCGGTCGGTAGCGCCCTGGGCGCGCTAGTGCTGGGCACCGGAGCCGTCTGGGGAATCGGCATCGTGGCGGCCATCGCGGAACTCATGGCCTTGGGCCTCAATGCCCGAATTGGAAAAAGCCAGAGCCGCGCAAGCGCGTCCATTTGAATGCAGCGCCGACCTGGACGATCGAACCGCTCTGATTTCCAACCCTTCGCGGTGATCGGCTTGCCTGCGAAGGCATTCTCAAAAGGAGTAGCCAAAATGACTTCCCGTATCCCCACTCCCGCCGCCACTGATGCCACAGGCGGCACCGCCGAGGTCTTTGCCGCGATCCGCAAGGCCGTCGGCATGGTTCCGAATGCCTATGCGGCCATCGGCGCCTTGAACACGCCCGCGCTGCAAGCCGTGCTTTCCGCCGACGCGGTGCTCTCGCGCGGGACGCTGTCCGCGCAGGAGCGCGAGACCGTGAAACTGGTGGTCAGCGCGATCGCCGGCTGCGATTACTGTGTAGCGGCTCATAGCCTCGCCGCCAAGGCGTCCGGGATCCCTGTCGGCACCGTACGCGCGATCAGGACGCTGGAGCCCAGCGGCGACGCGCGTCGCGACGCATTGATTCGATTTGTCCGTGTTCTCCAGGAAAGCCAGGGAACGATCTCGTCTGGGGAGTTCGAGGCATTCCGGGCAGCAGGCTTTGCGGACGAGGCCGTGGTCGATGTTGCATTGGCTATCGCGGTCATCACGTTTACGAACGTATTCAATCGTGTGAACGACACCACCGTGGACTTCCCTGCCCTGAAGTGAAGAAGCGGGTTTGAATGCACACGTCTCGGTATGGACGCCACTCTCCGGCGAGAGCCCCCGCATGGCTCGATGCCGGGCGTTCCTCCTTCCGGCCAGCGGCCTGGAGACGGGCCACGGTGGCGCGAGGCAGCGAGCAGCACAGGCCTTGCGGCGGGAGGGGTATTTCCTGCCGTCGGGCCGGCCTAAGGTAAAAAGGCCGGATGGGGCGACAAGCGGCGGCGCATGCGCGAGCCTGGCAGGCGCCGCGTTGCGCTCCCCCGCCTTATTTATCCGCATTTAGCCGCAAGGAGCAGAACATGGAAGTTGGATTGATCGGCCTGGGCGCCATGGGCCGTGCGATGGCCGCCAACTTGGTGGCCGCCGGCCACGACGTCAAATGCTGGAACCGCTCGGGCGGCGAGGTCGCGGGCATCACGATGGTGGCCACCCCGTGCGAGGCATTCCAGGGGGATGCCGTCCTGACCATGCTGTCGGACGACGCCGCGATCCGTGCGGCGCTGCTCGATACGGGCGTGCTCGCCGCCGCGCGCCCCGATGTGGTGCACATCGTCAGCTCCACCATTTCCGTCGCCTTTTCGCGGGAATTGCAGGACCGCCATCGCCAGGCGGGCGTCGCCTACGTGGCGGCGCCCGTGCTGGGACGTCCTGACGTCGCCGCCAAGGGCGAGCTGAACATCCTCGCGGCGGGCGCGCCGGCTGCCTTGGCGCGGGTGCAGCCGATCTTGGAAGCGATAGGCCGGAAGACCTGGCCGCTCGGGGAACAGCCGGCGGGCGCGCATGCGGCCAAGGTTGCCTGCAACATGATGATCGCCATGGCGATCGAGGCCATGGCCGAAGCCGCGTCGCTCACCGATGCCAACGGCGTGCCGCGCGAGGACTTCTTCGAACTGATCCTGGGCACGCTGTTCGGCGGCCGCTCCTACCAGGTCTATTCGAAGATCATCAGCGAAGGCGCCTACGAACCGGGCTTCAAGGCCGCGCTGGGCCTGAAGGACCTGCGCCTTGCCCGCGAGGCGGCGCAGCCGCTGGCCGCGCCCCTGCCCATGCTGGACGCCGTGCACGCCCAGATGGGCAAGGCCATCGAGGCCGGCGGGGCGGAACGCGACTGGGCCATCATGGCGGACTACACCTTGCGCTCCACGGCGAAGTAATCGTCCCAGGGCACGCCGGCCTCGGCGCCGACGCGGGCGAGGTCGGCCAGTGTCTCGGGGGCCAGGAACAGGCCGGCGGCGCGATTGCGCTGGTCGGCCTGGGCCTCCATTTCGCCGGGGTAGTACACCTGTTCGTGGCCCGGCGCGACGGGGACGTCCTTGAGCGACGCGATATAGGCGTCCATGCGGGCGCCGAATTCCTCGGGCGGCATCAGCGCGCCCACGTTCACGGCCAGCATGAAGTGGCCCGCGCCGCTGCGGTTCACCGGATCGTACGGACCGTGCACGCCGTCCAGGAATTCACTGCCGGACAGGACGCCCGAAAGGACATCTATCATGACCCCCATCACATAGCCCTTGTGCCCCGCCATCGGCAGGATGAAGCCTTCCAGCGCGGCGGCCGGGTCGGTGGTGGGATTGCCATGCTTGTCGATGGCCCAGTGGCTCGGGATGGATTCGTGGCGATTGTTGGCCAGGTATATCTTGCCGCGCGCCACGCCGGAATTGGCCATGTCCATGACGATGGGCGGGCGGCCGCCCGCCGGCGCCGCGATGGACCAAGGATTGGTGCCTATCTTTTTCTTCAGGCCTCCCCAGGGCGCCATGTTGGGGCCGGCATTGCTCATGAGCATCGTCACGCAGCCGGCCTGCGCGCCGATGCGCGTGTAGTACATGCACGTGCCGAAGTGGTTGGAATTGCGGACCGACACCACCGCCACGCCGTGCTCGCGCGCGCGCCGCACCGCCTCGTCGGTGGCGCGCCGCGCGACGACCTGGCCGACACCGTCGGCGCCGTCCAGCACGGCCACCGCGCCGCCGTCGACCGCGATGCGGCACGCCGTGCGGGCCTTCATCGCGCCGGAACGCAAACGCGCGTAGTACCAGCCCAGGCGCAGCATCCCGTGCGACTGGTGCCCCCACAGGTCGGCCTGCACCAGCGTATCGGCCGCCAGCGCCGCGTCCTCGTCCGGCACGCCCGCGCTGCGATAGACCGCCGCGGCAAAGGCCCGCAAGGCATCGGGATCCAGCGGCGCGGCCGTGGCCGTGGCCGAACCGCCGTCCGTCGCGTGCGGACCTCGGGGAATGCCGGCACCGGCCGGCTGCTCGCCTGCATTCTGCATGATCGCTTCCTTTCTTACGCTATTCGGCGATGCGCGTCCGCATTGCATCCACATTGCATCCATACCGCGTGCGCATCCTGTTGCCCGTATTCCGCTATTCCGCGATGCGGATGCCGCGTTCCTTGATGAACTTGCCCCAGCTCGCCAGGTCCTTGCGGAACAGCGCATCGAACTGCGCGGGCGAGCCGGCCACGGGGTCCAGCCCTTCGTCCGCGAAACGGCTGCGCACCACGGGATCCCGCAGCACCTCGCCCATGGCGGCATTCAGCTTGGTCACCACGGCGTCCGGCGTGCCCGTCGGAACGAATACGCCGAACCACACCGTCATTTCGAAACCGGGATAGGTCTCCGCCACCGTGGGCACGTCGGGCAGCGCCGCGACGCGCTTCGTACTGGCGACGGCGATAGGCTTGAGCTTGCCCGCCTTGATCTGCCCCACGAAACCGGGCACGGTGCCGAAGGACATCATGATGTTGCCGCTGATGAGGTCCGCCAGCGAATTCGCCGTGCCCTTGTAGTGCACCATCATCAATTCGGTATCGCTGGCCTGCTCCAGCATTTCGGCGGCCAGGTGCGACATCTGGCCGGCGCCCGGCGTACCGACGGTCACATGGCGCGGATGCTGCCTGGCATAGGCCACCAGCTCCGGCACCGTGTTGAACGGCGCCTTGGGATAGGCCGCCAGCAAGGTCGGCGAACTGGCCAGCTCGATCACCGGCACGAAGTCCTTCTCCGTGTCATAGGGCAAGGTCTTGTACAGCCATGGATTGCTGGTTAGCGCGCTGTTGGTCATCAGGATGGTGTAGCCGTCCGGGGCCGCCTTGGCCACATGATCGGCGCCGATGATGCCCGACGCGCCAGGCCGGTTTTCCACCACCACCGACTGGCCGAGCAGGGGCGTCAGCTTCTGCGCCACCAGGCGCGCCACCACGTCGGACCCACCGCCAGGGGCAAAGGGCGCGATCATGCGTATGGGCCGGGCCGGGTAATCGGCCGCGGCCGCGGGTTCCGCAAAGGCCGCCAGCGCCGCCAGGCCGGCCAGCAAGCCGGCCAGCAAGCCGGCCGCGGCCAGGACCCGGTTACACCGGGTGCGCAATGACTTCTTCTGTCTCATGGCTGTCTCCTTGGTTTTTTATGATTGAAGGACTATAAACACGCCTCTAGACCGAAAAAAGCCAGTTTTCCAGCGAAATACATCAGAAAAACTGAAGTGGGAAGCAAGCCGGATGCGCAACCTGGACATGGAGCTGCTGCGAACTTTCGTCGCCGTCGTGGAGCGGGAGTCCTTTGCCGCCGCCGCGCAGAGCGTGACGCGCAGCCAATCCGCCGTGACGCAGCAAATGCAGCGGCTGGAATCGCAGACCGGCAAGCGCCTGTTCGAGCGCAGCGGGCGCGCCAAGCGCCTGACCGCCGAAGGGCGGCAGTTGCTGGACTATGCGCGCCGGCTGCTGGCGCTCAACGACGAGGCCTGCATGGCCATCGACGGCCGCAGCGTCACGGGCGAAGTGCGGCTGGGCGCGCCGCACGACATCGCGGATACCATCCTGCCCAACCTGCTGGCGCATTGCTCCAGCGTGTACCCGGAATTGCGGATCGCGATCCACATGGGACGCAGCCCCCACCTGGTGCAGTCCCTGCGCCAGGGCGACATCGACATGACCGTGGCCGCCTGCGAGGCGCCCGAACTGCGCGCGCTGACGTTGCGCACGTCGCCCATCGTCTGGATGTGCGCGGCCAACTACCGGCACGATCCCACGCGCCCGCTGCCCCTCATCGTCGCGGCGGAATCGAGCCTGTTCCGCCGCCTGGCCATCGAACACCTGGAGCGCGCCGGCGTGTCATGGCGCATCACTTACACTTCACCCACCGTCGTGGGCGTGCGGGCCGCGGTGCGGGCCGGGCTGGGCGTCACGGCCCGTTCCATCGAAATGCTGGGCAGCGACCTGCGCGTACTGGGCGACGACGCCGCCCTGCCCCGGCTGCCCGACGTCAGCTTCAATCTCTACCTGAGCTCCCTGGGCGCCCAGCCCCTGGCGCAACGGCTTTTCGACTCGCTGCAGCATTGCAGTTTCTGAAGGAGCTACCATGGTGACCGACGCTTTGCTCGCGTGGCTGCATTACCTGGCCATTTTCGGCCTGCTCGTTCCGATGGCCGCGCAAGCCGTGCTGCTGCGTCCAGACATGCCTGCCGCGACCGTGCGGCGCCTGGCGAACTACGACATCTTCTATGCCGCCTGTGCGGTGCTGGTGCTGGCGACGGGCCTGCTGCGCCTGTTCCTGGGCATCAAGGGCGTGCAGTTCTATACGCCCAATCCCTGGTTCCACGCCAAGATGACGCTGTTCGTCATCATCGCCCTGTGCTCGGTGCGTCCCACCATCGCGTTCATCAAATGGCGGCGCCAGGCCCGGCACCTGCCGGGCTTCGTGCCCACCAACCAGGAGATCGCGCGCGTGCGCCGCTGGGTCATGATAGAAGCCCATCTGTTCCTGCTGCTGCCGTTGTGCGCGGCGATGATGGCGCGCGGCGTGGGACGCTGACACCGGCCGCCGTGCTAGCGCCGCAGCGCGTCCACCGTGGCGACGAACCTCACATGCCCGCCACGGTTGGACTCCCGTACATAGGCGCGCAAGGCTACGCTGTCGGCCAGCCACGGCTCGATATCCCCCACCACCGCCAGCTTGAAGCCGTAGTTGACGAGTTTTTGCGCGATGGCGCCGGCCGCCCCCGTGTGAAGGCGGAAGAAATCCTCGTGCAGTGTCGCGACGTCGACCGCGATCCACTCCGCATCCTGCGCACGGGCCGCGACGATCAGGTCCAGGGCATCGTCCTCGCGGCGCAGGGAAGCGGCCGGGGCGTGCCAGGCCAGCACGCGCGGCACTGGGCAGGCAGCGTGTGCCGGCGACACGCCTGCGCCGCGTGATTCCGGCGACGCCGGTGTTTCAACGGCATGATCGGTCATCGTGATCGTCGCCTTCACAAAGAAAATCCAGGATCCTTTCGCGTTGCCCGTGGATGAAGTGGCGCTGCGCCGGAAGCAATTCGACACGGGCTTGTGGTGCAAGACGGCCCAGGCGGTCGCGGGTATGACGGGAATCGAGCATGACGTCCCGACCGCCGACAATGACCAGCGTGGGCGCCCGCAGCCCCTGCAAGGCCTCGTCGGCGAAGACCGGAATGGTTTCCCGGCGCGGCCTGAAGCCCCGGTCTATCTCATCCATCAGGCGCCGGCTCGCCAGCTCGGCGGGCGTGACCGGCCGGGGCAGTTCGCCCAGCACTTGCCGCCGGACGATGGCGCGACCGCTCTCGCCCAGCGCCAACAAGGGCAAGGCCCACCAGAGGAACGCGCGTTGCCGCCCGATCCCCGGCGGGCACAGCAAGGCCAAGCGTTTGACACGGCGGGGGCATCGCAGCGCCAGGTCCAGCGCCAGCCATGCGCCCAGCGAGATGCCAGCGAAAGCGGCCCGTTCCAGCCGCAAGCCGTCGAGCACCTCCGCCAGCCAGCGCGCATGGGCGTCGCCGGACAGCGGAGGACGCGAGGCCGCGCTGGGCCCTGCCTCGCCGATCACATCGACGGCATGGATATGGAAGTGCGCGGCCCATGCGGTCACGTAATGCAGCCAGCTCGCGGCCGTGCTCGCAGCGCCATGCAACAGCACCAGCGGCGGCGCATCCGCGCGTCCGCACACGATCACGTGCGTGCGCCCCTGCCCGGTGACCAGCTCGATGCGACGGTGGCCGGCGGGCCAATGCGCCACGGCCGCGGCATAGGCCTCCCCCACCGCCCGGGCGTGCCGCGGCGTCTTGAAATGCACGGGGGACCGGCTCATCGAGCACCGTTTTCGAGCAAGGTCTGCAGCGCGGACAGCAGCGCGGCCGTATCCGCCGGCGTCGCCATGACGATGACCTTCAACTGGCTGGTGGCGGGATCGTAGGCCAAGTCCACCCGCATCGGGGCGTCGCGCGCTGGCCGGCCTGCCGTCATTGCGTGCAAGGACCGCGCGAGGTAACGATGCAGGGCTTGGGATGCATCGGGGATATCCACGATGCAGGTCGCTCGCGCGCTGCGCGGCGCGGCCGCTGTCGCGCGCGTCGGCGCGAACGCGGCCAGGTCGGCATCGGCGATTCGATAGGACTTGCCGATCTTGGCAGCCGGCAGGCGTTGCTCGCGGATATAGCGCAGGACGGTTTTCGGATGAATGCGCAGGCGGGCGGCCGCGTCTTCGACAGTCAGGAACATGGGTAGGCGGGAACGTCAAAATACTCCCAATTATTCCATTAAATAGGACTCCATAGGGAACAATTAAAGCCTCGAAGGGGATATGGCGCTGTCCGGGACGACAAGTCCGCCCCTGTCTCTTTCACCGCATCGCTTGTCTGTCACGCGACAGCCACGCGGCCGGAGGAAATCTATAGTACCAGGCGGAACACATCCCCCGCCCCAGGCTCATGTCCGCTACTTGGCTGTCCGTGCAACGACTACTACCCCTGCCTCCCGGCCGGGGTCGGCACGCATGCGCCTGCGTACCCACCTATCCTGATTCCCCCTGACCCCGGACCTCGGCAGCTTCCCGCAAGCAGGGGAATCAGGTCTGTCCGATACCCTATCCGAGGTCCCCATGCTGTCCCATCCTTCCACCCGCTATCGCGCCCTCCCCGCCGTCGACATTCCCGACCGCCAGTGGCCCGCGCGCACGCTGACCCAGGCGCCGGTCTGGTTGTCCACCGACCTGCGCGACGGCAACCAGGCGCTGTTCGAGCCGATGAACCGCGAGCGCAAGCTGCGCCTGTTCCATGAACTGGTGCGCATCGGTTTCAAGGAAATCGAAGTCGGCTTTCCGTCCGCGTCGCGCACCGACTATGAGATCGTGCGCCACCTGATCGACGCCGACCTGATTCCGGCAGACGTCACGCCCATGGTCATCACGCAATTGCGCGAGGACCTGATCGAGGCCACCGTGCGCAGCGTCGCCGGCGCGCGCCGCGTAATCGTGCATTTCTACAATGCCATCGCGCCGGCGTGGCGCGAGATCGTGTTCAACATGCGCGTGCCGGAGATCATCGCCATGGTCGAGCGCCATATCGGCTTGCTGCGGACACTGACCGCCGCGCACCCGGAAACGGAATGGATCCTGCAGTACTCGCCCGAGACCTTCTGCATGGCCGAGCTCGACGTGTCGCTGGCCGTCTGCAATGCCGCCATCCGGGCGTGGGACGCGGGGCCGCAACGGCCCATGATCGTCAACCTGCCGACCACGGTGGAAGTCTCCACGCCCAACGTCTTCGCCGACCAGATCGAGTGGATGGACCGCCGCCTGGAACGCCGTGAGCACATCGTGCTGTCCGTGCATCCGCACAACGACCGCGGCACCGGCGTGGCGTGCGCCGAGCAGGCCATGCTGGCCGGCGCGCAGCGGGTGGAGGGCTGCCTGTTCGGCAATGGCGAGCGCAGCGGCAACCTGGATGTCGTGACGCTGGCCTTGAACCTTTATACGCAGGGCATCGCGCCGGGCCTGGACTTCTCCGATATCGCCGCGGTCGCGCGCATCGCCGAGGAGTGCACCGCCCTGCCTATCCACCCGCGCCACCCCTATGTCGGCGACCTGGTCTTCACCGCCTTCTCCGGATCGCACCAGGACGCCATCGCCAAGGGCTTCGCGGCGCAGGACCCCGACGGGCCATGGCGCGTTCCCTACCTGCCCATCGATCCGCATGACCTGGGACGTACCTATGACAGCATCGTGCGGGTCAACAGCCAGTCCGGCAAGGGCGGCATCGCCTTCCTGCTGCAACGCGACCACGGCGTGGTCATGCCGCGCCGCATGCAGGTCGAGTTCAGCGCCATCGTGCAGGCGCAGGCCGACGCCAGCGAGACGGAGCTGACCAGCGAGCAGATCTGGGCCTTGTTCGAGAAGACCTATCTGGCGCCGTCCCTGGCGCCCGACGGCGTGCCTGCCGCGTCGGGCCGGACGGCGGACGGGCGTTCCGACGGTGTGCCCCGTGCTTACACCTATCGGCGCCATCGCCTCTACGAATGCGAGGAAGGCCAGGGCATGGAACTGGAGTTCTACGCCCCGGACGGCTCGGTCCACGTGCGGCAAGGCGCCGGCAACGGCCCCATCGCCGCCGCCGTCGCCGCCCTCGCCCTGCCCCTGCGCATCGACAGCTATGAAGAACGCAGCCTGGGCAGCGGCGCCGACGCGTCGGCCATCGCCATCGTCGAAACCGCCTGGCCCGGTGTGCCCGGGTCGCGCTTCGGCGTAGGCAGGCACGCCAACATCGTCACCGCCTCCATCCTGGCGGTCCTCAGCGCGGCGACACGCTACGGGACGGACGCCGCCCGTCCGTCTTGAGCATCGCGTTCCAGCAAAGGCACCCCGGCCTCTTCAGGCCGGGGGTTTGCACCCGCGCCGGCAAGGACACGTCCTCGAACCCGCCCGACTGTCCATTGCAGGTGGAGGAATACAATCGTATCGACGTCGACGCCCTGCCCCCTCCCGGAACCCTGTCCTCATGTCCCTACGCGCGTTGAGAACCCTGGTCGCCATCGCGCAGCATGGTTCGTTCGTACGCGCGGCCGAAGCGGTGTTCCTCACCCAGTCCGCCGTCAGCGTGCAGGTGCGACAACTGGAGCGCGAGTTCAACGCCGCCCTTTTCGACCGGTCGCACCGCGTGCCGACGCTCACGGATGCCGGCAAGATCGTGCTGGAACGGGCGCACGAGATTCTCGCCTTGTACGATGGCTTGCATACCGAACTGGTGGAAAGCGAAAAGCTGTCGGGCCGGCTGCGGCTGGGGGCGATACGGTCCATCTTCGCCGACATCCTGCCCACCGCGCTTGCGCAATTGCAGGCCCAGCATCCCAAGCTGCGCATCCTGGTGTCATCGGGCCTGTCCGCGGAACTCGCGGTACGCCTGACCAATGACGAACTGGATGTGGCCATCACCACGGAACCGGTCAAGCCCCATCCGCCGGACCTGGTCAGCACGCCGCTTTACCGGGAGGACTACTGGATCGTCGCCCCGCGCGAGGCCGCGAACAAGGATGCCCGGCGCATCCTGCAGGAGTATCCGCTGATACGTTTCGACCAGCACTCCTGGGCCGGCCGCACCATCACACGCGAACTGCGCAAGCAGAAGCTGAAGGTCGACATCGGCATGGAGCTCGATGACCTGGAGGCCATCGTGCAGATGGTCTCCAAGGGCCTGGGCGCGGGCATCGTACCGCTGTTCACCAGCAAGCTGGCCACCAGCCAGGGCCTGACCTGCCTGCCCTTCGGCAGCCCGCAGCGACACCGCAAGGTCGTCATCCTGGAGCGGGCAGGCAGGCCATCCCTGCAATTCGCCCAGGCCGTGGCCCACGAGATCCAGGAATGCGCGGAACGGCATGCCGCGCACCATGACCGGCTCGATGGCGGTCGAGCCGGCGATTGATCGGGCAATCTATCCCGCAATTCATCCGCGCCCCCCAGCGCCCCCCGATCCACAAATTTTTTTCAAGCCAAACCGGATTATTTATCGTTTTGCTTTATTGATCCACGGCGCTATCGTTCTGCATCCAGCCATTGCGTCGCTTGCCATGGAGTCGGTAGAAAAGAACAGGGAGACTGAATGATTACCGCGTTGCTCGCCTCGGTTGCGCCGATCGCATTATTGATTGCGCTAGGGTGGGAGCTACGCCGCCGCAAGGTCCTGTCCGATCCGTTCTGGGCCCAGGCCGAGCGCCTGAGCTACTACATCCTGCTGCCCGCCCTCTTCGTCCACGGCCTGGCGACGGCCAAGCTGGACGGACTGCCCATCAAGGCGATGGTGGCGACCCTGGTCTGCTCCACCACCATCGTGGCCCTGCTGGTCCTGGCGACGCGCCGCACGGCCGGTGTCGGCAATCCGGCCTTCACGTCCATCTTCCAGGGCGGCATCCGGTTCAACAACTATGTCGGCATCTCAGCCGCGGCGGGGCTGCTGGGCGCCCAGGGGGTCGCGCTCGCCGCCGTCGCCAATGCCGCCATCATCCCCACCGTCAATGTGCTGTGCGTGCTGGTCTTCGCGCGTTATGGGAATATCGGCCAGCTGTCCCTGAAGAACGTGCTGAAGCAGCTCGCCTTGAATCCGCTGGTCGTCGCCAGCGTGCTGGGCATAGCCCTGAAGGCGACGGACTTCCCGCTGCCGGGGGTATTCGAGCAAGTGCTCAAGTCGCTGGGGCAGGCGTCGCTGCCGCTGGGCCTGCTGTGCGTCGGCGCGGCCCTGGATTTCGGCGCCGCGCGCTCCTGGATGCGACCGACGATATTCGCGTCGATATTCAAGTTCGCGCTGATGCCCCTGGTCACCGTGCTGGCCTGCCACCTCTTCGCCTTGAGCGGCCCGGCGGCCACGGCCGCGATCATTTTCCAGGCGCTGCCCACCGCGTCTTCGTCCTACATCATGGCGCGCCAACTGGGCGGCGATGCGCCGCTGATGGCCGGCATCATCGCCGTGCAAACCGTCGTCGCCGGTATCTCGCTGCCGGCATCGGTACTGCTTTTCACCTCCTGGATCTAGCCGGCCTGGCGCGGCATCCCCCACTTTGGTGATGCGCCCGCGCCGCCCGCCGCTGAATAATTCCCCGATGCGGCGGATTCCCCCACCATGGCCACCGTCCCGCGCGTAGCGCGGAGGATGGACCGCGCCGCAATGAACCGGAGCATTGTCATGTACGCACGACCCCTGGTCCTTGTCGCCATGGCGGCGGTATCCGCCGTCCCGGCCGCGTCACGAGCCGCCTGCGAGGCGGAGGCGCGCGCGCAGTACGGCCCGGGCGCCGCCGAGCTCGCGCAACAATCCATAGACCGCTTCAACAAGCGGGTGAATACGAACGACCTGGGCCTGGCGCGGGAAACGCTGGCGCTTTACGAGAATACGGGGGCGAACACGCGCAACGTGCCCATGGTGGCGTGCAGGCGAGCCGCGATGCAGCAAAGGGTCGCGCAATTGTCCTCGGCGGGCGCAAAGTCACCCGGCGGCGGCACCCAGGTTCCGGCCCGGGAGCAGTCGCGTGCCGCCGGCGCGGGTGACAGTCGGGCTGCCACCGCCCCTGGCACGCCGGCGACGGGAACAGCGCAATTCTGCGCGGCGTACGTCTATGACGAACCGCCGCCGGGCGGGCGCGCATCCTTCGCGGGCGGCTCGGCTTTCATCACGAAGATCTTCACCTTCGACGCCACGCCTCACGGCTTCTACGACGACGATACGAAGCTGGGCCAGCTGTGGAAAAGCTATATCAAGTCCGAGCGCAAGATATACACCGAAGCGGGCTGCATCAAGGCGTCGGAGTACAACGACTTCTTAAGGGACATGGGCAGGCAGAAGCCGGTAAAGGTCGTCGAGTGGACGCCGGCCGCCGCGGCCGGCATCGTGGCTCGCCAGCATCGCGACGCACTTTCCGGCAAGTACGGTCCCCGTTCCGACACGCTGCGGGCGGCGAATGACGCGGCCAGCCAGCAGGGCAGTGGCGGCAGGAAGCGCGTCGTGTTGAAGAACCTCGGCAAGCAATGCATCAAGCCCACCGACATCCGCATGGACCGGGACGTCAAGGGTATGTACTGGTACAAGATGCAGAACACCTGCTCCCAGGCCTTGTTGGTTTCCTGGTGCGACTTCAACGGCGGCAAGCCCTGCGTGGACGGCACCAATTCCGCGTGGAATATCCGTGGCGGAGAAAGCTACGAAGCATGGGCCGACGTCGATCCCAAGGACGGTCGCTTCCACCTGCGCTGGAGCGCCTGCGAACCGACCGCCAACGGTCGCGAGGTTTACTACGACAAGAGAAAAGACCAATGCTGGACGTGGTCGGAATAAGCCGAGTAAACGGATAAAGCGCATCGCGCAATGAAAAAGGCCTGTGCGCATGGCACAGGCCTTTCTCCTTCGCGAACCACGTGGGCCGGCCCCGCGCCGACAGGCCGCGGGGGAACGGCGCCAGGGATTACTTCTTCTTGCGGTCCGGCACGTCGCGGGTCACCGAACCCGTGAACAGCTGGCGCGGACGGCCGATCTTGTAATCGGGATCCGACAGCATTTCATTCCACTGGGCGATCCAGCCCACGGTGCGGGCCAGCGCGAAGTTGGCGGTGAACAGCGCGGTCGGGATGCCGATGGCGCGCTGCACGATGCCCGAGTAGAAGTCGACGTTCGGGTACAGCTTGCGGTCGACGAAGTACTGGTCTTCCAGGGCGATACGCTCCAGCTCCATGGAGAGCTTGAACAGCGGATCGTTTTCCAGGCCCAGGGCCGCCAGCACTTCCTTGCACGTCTGCTGCATCAGCTTGGCGCGCGGGTCGTAGTTCTTGTAGACGCGGTGGCCAAAGCCCATCAGGCGCACGCCCGAGTTCTTGTCCTTGACCTTCTCCATGAACTCGCCCACCTTGGCCACGCCGCCTTCGGCTTGCAGCTGCTCCAGCATCTGCAGGCAGGCTTCGTTGGCGCCGCCGTGAGCGGGACCCCACAGGCACGCCACGCCGGCCGCGATGGCGGCGAACGGGTTGGTGCCCGACGAACCGCACAGGCGCACGGTCGAGGTCGAGGCGTTCTGCTCGTGGTCGGCATGCAGGATGAAGATGCGGTCCAGCGCGCGCTCGACCACTTCGTTCACCTTGTAGTCCTCGCACGGGGTGGCGAACATCATGCGCAGGAAGTTGCCGGTGTACGACAGGTCGTTCTGCGGATAGATGAAAGGCTGGCCCTGCGAGTACTTGTACGCCATCGCGACCAGGGTCGGCATCTTGGCGATCAGGCGGATCGCGGAGATGTGGCGGTGTTGCGGATTGGTGATGTCCAGCGAGTCGTGATAGAAGGCCGACAGCGCGCCGACCAGGCCGGTCAGCACGGCCATCGGGTGCGCGTCGCGGCGGAAGCCGCGCAGGAAGAAGTGCAGCTGCTCGTTGACCATCGTGTGATGGGTCACTTGCGAGTCGAAGTCCGCCTTTTGAGCGGCATCGGGCAGTTCGCCATTCAGGATCAGGTAGCAGATGTCCAGGAAGTCGCACTTCACCGCCAGCTGTTCAATGGGGTAGCCGCGATACAGCAGCTCGCCCTTGTCGCCGTCGATGTAGGTGATCGCCGAAGAGCACGAGGCCGTGGCCATGAAGCCGGGGTCGTACGTGAACATGCCCGTCTGGCCATACAGCTTGCGAATGTCGATGACGTCCGGACCTACCGTACCCTGGTAAATCGGAAAATCGATCGGAGCGGAGCCGTCCGAAAATGATAGGGTGGCTTTCTTGTCTGACAGTTTCATCACATTCCTCTCTAAGTTATAGCTCGCGCATCTTGTGGATGATTTCGCGTAGCTTCGGCGTGTCCAGGTCACCTTCCGGCTCTTTTCGCGCCAGCAACAGATCGAGCAAGTCGTTGTCGCCGAGTTCGAACAATTGCGTCAGCGCGGCAACGTCCTCATTCGCCAAGGACGACTCGTACGCGTCCAGGTACTTCGTAATAATCAGGTCGTTCTCGAGCAGACCGCGCCGCGCCCGCCAGCGCAGGCGGGTGCGGTCAAGATCGGTCAGCTCGCTCATGTTCACACCTTTCCTAAACTAGACCGCCCGGCGGACCATCAGTTCCTTGATCTTGCCGATGGCCTTGGTGGGGTTCAGCCCCTTCGGGCACACGTCGACGCAGTTCATGATGGTATGGCAGCGGAACAGGCGGTACGGATCCTCCAGGTTGTCCAGGCGCGCACCCGTGGCTTCGTCGCGGCTGTCGGCGATGAAGCGGTAGGCTTGCAGCAGGCCAGCCGGGCCGACGAACTTGTCCGGGTTCCACCAGAACGACGGGCACGACGTCGAGCAGCACGCGCACAGGATGCACTCGTACAGGCCATCCAGTTCCTCGCGGGCTTCCGGCGACTGCAGGCGCTCGCGCTCGGGCGGCGGCGTATCGTTGATCAGATACGGCCGGATCGAGTGGTACTGGTTGAAGAAGTGCGTCATGTCCACGATCAGGTCGCGAATCACGGGCAAGCCCGGCAGGGGCTTCAGGACGATGGGTTCCTTCAGCTCGCGCAGGTTGGTGGTACAGGCAAGCCCGTTCTTCCCGTTGATGTTCATGGCGTCCGAACCGCACACGCCTTCACGGCAGGAGCGGCGCAGGGCCAGGCTGTCGTCGACATCGTTCTTGATGCGCACCAGCGCATCGAGCAGCATCTTGTCGGTGGGCTGGAGTTCGACCTCCAGTTTCTGCATATAGGGACGCTCGTCCTTGTCAGGATCGTAGCGGTAGATCTCGAATTTAACGATACGCTTGGTGCTCATGCCAGCATCCTGCTTAGAAAGTACGCGCCTTGGGCGGGAAGGACTCGACGGTCAGCGGCTTCATCTGGACCGGTTTGTAGTCCAGGCGGCTGCCCTCCGTGTACCAGAGGGTGTGCTTGAGCCAGTTTTCGTCGTCGCGGGTCGGGTGATCATCCAGGGCGTGGGCGCCACGGCTCTCGGTGCGGTTGGCGGCCGACTTGATGGTGGCGCGCGCCACTTCGGTCATGTTGGCCAGTTCCAGCGCCTCGATACGGGCGGTGTTGAACACCTTGGACTTGTCCTTGAACGAGATATTCTTGGCCTGCTCGGCCAATTCCTCGATCTGGCCCACGCCTTCGTTCAGCAGGTCCAGCGTGCGGAACACGCCGCAGTGGCGCTGCATCGACGCGCGGATCGCGTTGGCGACGTACTGGGTCTTTTCGCCGCCCGTGCGGTTTTCCAGGGCGTTGACGCGGTCCAGCGAGAAGTCGATGGACGACTGCGACACCGGCTGGTGCGAATGCTGGCGCTCGGGATGCGAGTTGACGATGTGGTTGCCCGTGGCGCGGCCGAACACGATCAGGTCCAGCAGCGAGTTGGTGCCCAGGCGGTTGGCGCCGTGCACCGACACCGCCGCGCATTCGCCGATGGCGTACAGGCCGTTGACGACCTTGGACTCGCCATTCTTCCACTCGACCACCTGGCCGTGGTAGTTGGCCGGGATGCCGCCCATCTGGTAGTGAATGGTGGGCACGACCGGGATCGGTTCCTTGATCGGATCGACGTTGCCGAACTTGATGGCGATTTCGCGGATCGAAGGCAGGCGCTTGTTGATGACGTCGGCGCCCAGGTGGTCCAGCTTCAGCACCACGTAGCTGCCGTCCGGGCCGCAGCCGCGGCCTTCCTTGATTTCCTGGTCCATCGAGCGCGACACGAAGTCGCGCGGCGCCAGGTCCTTCAGCGTGGGCGCATAGCGCTCCATGAAACGCTCGCCATCCTTGTTCAGCAGGATGCCGCCTTCGCCGCGCACGCCTTCGGTGATCAGCACGCCCGCGCCGGCCACGCCGGTCGGGTGGAATTGCCAGAATTCCATGTCCTGCAGGGCGATGCCCGCGCGCGCCGCCATGCCCAGGCCGTCGCCGGTGTTGATGAAGGCGTTGGTCGACGCGGCCCAGATACGGCCGGCGCCGCCGGTGGCCAGCACCGTGGTCTTGGCTTCGAGCAGGTAGATTTCGCCGGTTTCCATTTCCAGCGCGGTCACGCCGACCACGTCGCCGCTTTCCGAGCGCACCAGGTCCAGCGCCATCCATTCCACGAAGAACTGGGTCCGCGTGGCGACGTTGCGCTGGTACAGCGTGTGCAGCAGGGCATGGCCCGTGCGGTCGGCGGCGGCACAGGCGCGCTGCACCGGCTTCTCGCCGAAGTTGGCGGTATGGCCGCCGAAGGGACGCTGGTAGATGGTGCCGTCCGGATTGCGGTCGAACGGCATGCCGAAGTGCTCCATCTCGTAGACGGCGCTGGGCGCTTCACGGCACATGAACTCGATCGCGTCCTGGTCGCCCAGCCAGTCCGACCCCTTCACGGTGTCGTACATGTGCCAGTACCAGTTGTCTTCGCTCATGTTGCCCAGCGAAGCGCTGACGCCACCCTGCGCCGCCACGGTGTGCGAACGCGTAGGGAATACTTTGGACAGCACCGCCACGGACAGTCCCGCCTGGGACAGTTGCAGGGAACAGCGCATGCCGGCACCGCCGGCGCCGACCACCACCACATCGAATTGGCGGCGCGGCAAGGATTTCTTGACAGCGACCACGGCTTAGAGCCTCCAGATAATTTGCGCGAAATACACGACCGAGCCGACCAGCCACAGGACGGTCAGGACCTGCAGCAGCAGGCGCACGCCCACGGGGCGCACGTAGTCCATCCAGATGTCGCGCACGCCGATCCAGGCGTGATAGGCCAGCGACAGGAAGGCCAGCGTGACCAGCAGTTGGCCCAACGGCAGCGCGTATACGTGGAAAGTGAAGAGCGCCTTCCAGCTTTCGTACGTAAAGCCCGGCATGACCAGCACGCCGATGAACAGCACCAGCGTGTAGACCGCCATGATGATCGCGGTCAGGCGCTGGGCCAGGAAATCCATCGTGCCGTAGTGGGCACCGACGACCAGGCACTTGGGCCCGTAATTCTTGCTAGCGGCCATTTACCAAGCTCCGAACAGTTTGAGACCGAAAACCACGGTCAGCGCCAGGCTGACCACGAACACGATACCGGCCGACTTGCGCGCCGAGTCCTTGTCGATGCCAATGTGCAGGTCCAGCACCAGGTAACGGATGCCGGCGCAGAAATGGTGCAGATAGCCCCAGATCAAAACCAGCAGGATCAACTTGACGATCGGGTGCCCCACGACCGAGGCCACGCCCGCGAAACTCTCGGCCGACGCCAGACTGGCGCCGAGCAAGGGCAGGATGACCAAGGGGATACAGAGGAACAACAACGCGCCGCTGACGCGATGAAGAATCGACAGACGGCCGGCCAGGGGCAGGCGGTACTTGGCGATTTGACCAATGCTGATATTGCGAAACTGCGGACGCGGCTTGGCAGCTGTGTCGGACATGACGACCTCGGTTGTCTCGAAACTAAAAATCGTGATGGCGGGAATGCCCGGACCCTGGGCAGGTCTCTGGACTCGACCCTCGGGGGTAAAACTTATCTATTTTCGCCCATGTAACGGGTTGCTATCAAATCGGATTAAAAAGCCTATCAATTCAAACTATTGCGATAGTGATAACGATCGGTACGGTATAAACCCCGACGGAGTTCCATGGGCCGGTCGCCATAAGTGTAGGAAATGCGCTCCACCTGCAGCAGGGGGGTGCCCACCGCCAGGTTCAGGGCGGCGGCGGCATCGTCGGTGGCGGCGACGGCGCGCAATTTTTCGTCGGCGCGGATCATGCTCACGCCGAACTCGGATTCGAAAAAGCCATAAAGCGGCGCCTTGTTGGCGCTGAGCGCTTCCACGGTCAGGCCGCGGAAGGCCGATCCCGGCAGATAGATTTCATCGAGCACGGTGGGCACGCCGCCGAAGGCCAGCAAGCGGCGCAGCGCGAACACCGTTTCGCCGGCGCGCAACTCCAGCGCGCGCCCCACGTCGGCCGGCGCGCGCAGGCGGCGGCAGTCGAGGATGCGGCTTTCGGCGGATTCGGTTTCGGCGCCCTCGTCGGCGGCCAGGCGCAGGAAGCGAAAGCGCACGCGCGCTTCGTGGTGGGTGGCGACGAAGGTGCCCTTGCCCTGGCGACGCAGCAGCACATGCTCGGCAGCCAGTTCGTCGACGGCCTTGCGCACGGTGCCCTGGCTGACCTGGAAGCGGGCGGCCAGGTCGATCTCGCTGGGGATGAGCTCGCCCGGCTTCCATTCGCCGCGATCCAGGCTCTGCACCAGCAGGTCCTTGATCTGGCGATATAACGGACTGAAAGCGGCGCTCGCACCGGCCGGACGGCCAGCGGTGTTCTTACTCCAAGCGGGGGCTTCTAGCCGGGGATCTGCCATTGATTTTCTTCGGTTTGCCGGCGGCCGCAGGTTTGAGGCAGGAGCCTGAAACGGGGCTGTCGCACGAGCGGCGCTATTGTTGCACAACGGCATGACGCGTGTCCAACGTCTTATGTCTTATATAAGATATAAGTCAAATTGACGTAAACGTCATGTTCGCCTTAGGATACGCCCTGCTTCGCGGGGTTGCCACCGCAGTGTTATGGCACTGCAATATGGCCATCGTTCCGCAGGTGCAAAAGACTTTTCCAAAGTCAGCAAGGATCCGCTTTCCTCGGACCTAACGATTACACTGTCCGGCGAGATTTTTTCTCGACGACTCTTACGGAGAATGTTCATGTCCAAGCCCGCTTTGCGCGTCGCCGTCACCGGCGCCGCCGGTCAAATCGGCTACGCTCTGCTGTTCCGCATCGCCTCCGGCGAAATGCTCGGCAAAGACCAGCCCGTCATCCTGCAACTGCTGGAAATCCCCGACGAAAAGGCACAGAAGGCCCTCAAGGGCGTCATCATGGAGTTGGACGATTGCGCCTTCCCGCTGCTGCAGGAAGTGACCGCGCACAGCGATCCGCGCACCGCCTTCAAGGATATCGACGTTGCCCTGCTGGTCGGCGCCCGTCCCCGCGGCCCCGGCATGGAACGCAAGGACCTGCTGACCGTCAACGCCCAGATCTTCACGGCCCAGGGCAAGGCCCTGAACGAAGTGGCCAAGCGTACCGTCAAGGTCCTGGTGGTCGGCAACCCCGCCAACACCAACGCCTACATCGCCATGAAGTCGGCGCCGGACCTGCCGGCCAAGAACTTCACCGCCATGCTGCGCCTGGATCACAACCGCGCCCTGTCGCAACTGTCGGCCAAGTCCGGCAAGCCGGTCGCCGACATCGAAAAGCTGGTCGTGTGGGGCAACCACTCGCCCACGATGTATCCGGATACCCGCTTCGCCACCGTCGGCGGCCAGAGCCTGAACAAGATCATCAACGATGACGCCTGGAACAAGGACGTCTTCATCCCGACCGTGGGCAAGCGCGGCGCCGCCATCATCGACGCGCGCGGCCTGTCGTCGGCTGCCTCGGCCGCCAACGCCGCCATCGACCACGTGCGCGACTGGGTGCTGGGCACCAACGGCAAGTGGGTCACCATGGGCGTGCCCTCGGACGGTTCCTACGGCATCCCCGAAGGCATCATCTACGGCGTGCCGGTGACCACCGCCAACGGCGAATACACCGTCATCAAGGACCTGGAAATCGATGCGTTCTCGCGCGAGCGCATGGACTTCACGCTGAAGGAGCTCCTCGAAGAGCGCGACGGCGTGAAAGACCTGCTGAAGTAATCCAGCGCAAATGAAAAAGTGGGCCCGTGCGAATGGGCCCATTTTTTTCCGTCTTCCCTCCCGGAGTACCGCATGTCCCGTCCCCCGTCGCCCGGCGCCCTGTTCCGCCAGGCCCTGACCGAAGAATCGCCGTTGCAGGTCATCGGCGCCATCAACGCCAATCATGCCCTGCTGGCCAAGCGCGCCGGCTATCGCGCGATCTACCTGTCCGGCGGCGGCGTGGCGGCTGGCTCGCTGGGCCTGCCCGACCTCGGCATCAACACGCTGGATGACGTGCTGGTGGACGTGCGCCGCATCACCGACGTCTGCGACCTGCCCTTGCTGGTCGACATCGACACCGGCTTCGGGCCGTCGGCCTTCAACATCGCCCGCACCGTCAAGAGCCTGATCAAGTTCGGCGCCGCGGCCTGCCATATCGAGGACCAGGTCGGCGCCAAGCGCTGCGGCCACCGTCCCGGCAAGGAAATCGTGTCCACCGAGGAGATGGCCGACCGCGTCAAGGCCGCGGCCGACGCCCGCACCGATGACGATTTCTACCTGATCGCCCGCACCGACGCCATCGCGTCGCACGGCGTGGACGCCGCCATCGAACGCGCGCTGAAGTGCGTGGAGGCCGGTGCCGACGCCATCTTCGCGGAAGCCGCCTACGACCTGCCGACCTACGACAAGTTCGTGCGCGCGGTGGGCGTACCGGTGCTGGCCAACATCACCGAATTCGGCAAGACGCCGCTGTTCAGTGTGGACGAACTGAAGTCCGTGGGCGTGGGCATCGTGCTCTATCCGCTGTCTGCCTTCCGCGCCATGAACAAGGCCGCCGAAGCGGTCTACACCGCGATCCGCCGCGACGGCCACCAGAAGAACGTGGTGGACCTGATGCAGACCCGCGACGAGCTTTACGACCGCATCGGCTACCACGCCTTCGAATCGCAGCTGGACGCGCTGTTCAGCAAGTCGAAGTAACAGCAAGTCGAACAATACTCACCCCACCGTCGAGGAAAGGAGCAGACAGATGAGCACCTCCAGCACCAAGGAAACCAAAGAGCAGGAAAAGCCGGGTTTCAAGCCGAAGAAGTCGGTGGCCTTGTCCGGCGTGGTGGCCGGCAACACGGCCCTGTGCACGGTGGGCCGCAGCGGCAATGACCTGCACTATCGTGGTTACGACATCCTGGACATCGCCGGCACCAGCGAGTTCGAGGAAATCGCCTACCTGCTGGTCCATGGCAAGCTGCCCAACAAGGCCGAACTGAAGGCCTACAAGCAGAAGCTGCGCGCCCTGCGCGGCCTGCCCGTGCAATTGCAGGTGGCGCTGGAAGCGCTGCCCGCGTCCAGCCACCCGATGGATGTCATGCGCACCGCCGTGTCGGTGCTGGGCTGCGTGCTGCCGGAGAAGGACGACCACAACACCCCGGGCGCGCGCGACATCGCCGACCGCCTGATGGCCAGCCTGGGTTCGGCCCTGCTGTATTGGTACCACTACAGCCACAACGGCCGCTCCATCGACGTGGAGACCGACGACGACAGCATCGGCGGGCACTTCCTGCACCTGCTGCATGGCAAGGAGCCGCCCGAGGAGTGGGTCAAGGCGATGCACACCTCGCTGATCCTCTACGCGGAGCATGAGTTCAACGCGTCGACCTTCACCTGCCGCGTCGTGGCCGGCACGGGGTCGGACATGTACTCGGCCATCACCGGCGGCATCGGCGCGCTGCGCGGCCCCAAGCACGGCGGCGCCAACGAAGTGGCGTTCGAAGTGCAAAGCCGCTACGACAATCCGGACGAGGCCGAGGCCGACATCCGCCGTCGCGTCGAGAACAAGGAAGTGGTGATCGGCTTCGGCCATCCCGTGTACACGGTCTCCGACCCGCGCAACAAGGTCATCAAGGAGGTGGCGCGCAAGCTGTCCAGGCAGGCCGGCACCACCAAGCTGTACGACATCGCCGAACGCCTGGAAACCGTCATGGCGGACATCAAGAAGATGTTTCCGAACCTGGACTGGTTCTCGGCCGTCAGCTACAACATGATGGGCGTGCCCACCGCGATGTTCACGCCCCTGTTCGTCATCGCGCGCACGGCCGGCTGGTCGGCCCACATCATCGAGCAGCGCGTCGACAACAAGATCATTCGTCCGACCGCCAACTACACGGGTCCGGAAGACCAGAAGTTCGTGCCGATCGAAAAACGCAAGTGATGGTAGCGGAGCCGGCCGCCCAGGCCGGCTCCTGTCGCATCGCCCCGGGACGACCCGACACCATGGTCCGCGGCTGGCGGGACGCCGCGCCGGGGGCCGGGGCAAGGGAAGGGAACGAAAAGGCAGGGGAAAGGCAGGGGAAAAAATGCGCGCGGCGTTGTATGCGTCAAACGGCCACGCAGCGCACGCCCCGCGATTTGCGGTTTTTATGGAGACTCCCTGTTTTTATGTAGGAGTTATGTAAGAGATCGGGTTACCCTGTCCGCTTCCTGAAAGCTGTCGAACTCCTGCTTCCCATGTCCTCCCCCGTGCTTGCCTACGCGATGATCGTCGCGTTCAATGTCTTCGTCGCCTGTTTCTTCATCGCCGCCGTCTCCCTCGCGACGATCTACCTGTTCAAGCTGAACGAGCTGAACGACACCATGCGGCACCCCTTGCTGGCCAAGCAGCCGTTCAAGAGGCTGCCGCGGTCGCTGCAGGCCGGCATCCTGCAGGACTATTTCCTGCACCTCTTCTTCCCGCGCCTGCAATTCGGCCTGTTCGGCTACGCCAACCGCGTGCTCGCGCACGTCGATCCCAAGAAGGTGCCCCTGCGCCTGAAGTGGCCGCTGATGGGCCTCTGGGCGGGCTGCTGGATAGGCCTGATCGCCATGATCGCGCTGTGGACGCTGATGCTGCTGCGCCGCTGACGCGAACGGCCTCCCTCCCCCACGCCGCCGCGATCGATGGCCACGACAAGGCCATTGCATCGCGGCGTCTTTGCGTTCAAGCTTGCCATTTTCGCGAGGAGACGCGTGTGATCAAGATCTGGGGCCGGGTGAACTCGGTCAACGTGCAAAAGGTCCTTTGGTGTTGCGATGAACTGGGCCTGCCCTACGAACGCATCGATGCCGGCCTGCAATTCGGCCGCAACAACGAGCCCGGCTACCTGGCCATGAACCCCAACGGCCGCGTGCCGACCCTGGAGGATGGCGATTTCTCCCTGTGGGAATCCAACTCCATCCTGCGCTACCTGGTGATGCAATATGGTGGGGCCGGCCATCCGGGGTCCGGCCGTCCGGCGGCCGGCCACGACCTGTACCCCGCCGAACCCCGCCTGCGCGCCAGTATCGACCGCTGGCTGGACTGGACCTTGTCCACCCTGCAACCGGCGGAGCGGTCCGTGTTCTGGGGCATGGTGCGCACGCCGGCGGCCGAGCGCGACATGCCCGCCATCCAGAAAGCGGCCGATGCCTGCGGCAAGCTGTGGCAGATGCTGGACGCTCACCTTGAAGGCCGCGAGTTCGCGGAAGGCAAGGCCTTCTCCATCGCCGACATCGTGCTCGGCGCCTACTGCCGCCGCTATCTGGGCCTGGACGGCATCGAGCGCCCGGCCTTGCCCCGCGTGCAAAAGTGGTACGAGGGCCTGCAACGGCGGCCCGCCTTCCAGCGCCATGTCGCACCCGCGCTGACCTGATGCGCTTGCAGCAAGGACAGCCCTGCCCCCTCACCGTAAAGCCCACGCAATGACCATCGAACTTCATACCTGGAATACCCCCAACGGCCGCAAGATCAGCGTCGCGCTGGAAGAAATGGGCCTGCCCTATACCGTGCATCCGGTCGATATCCGCCACGGCGAACAACACCAGCCGGCCTTCCTGCGCATCAGCCCCAACAACCGCATTCCGGCCATCGTCGATCCGGACGGCCCGGACGGCAAGCCGGTCAGCGTTTTCGAATCCGGCGCGATCCTGCTGTACCTCGGTGAAAAAACGGGCAAATTCCTGCCCGCCAAACTGGCCGACCGCATTCCGGTGCTGGAATGGCTGATGTGGCAAATGGGCGGTTTCGGCCCCATGCCCGGGCAGGCGCATCACTTCCTGGGCCTGGAGAACGAGGTCGACCGGCGCTACGGCGCGCAACGCTACGTGGCGGAGACCCGCCGCCTGTATGGCGTGCTGGATCGCCGCCTGGCCAACGTGGAATTCGTCGCGGGACCGCTGTCGGTGGCCGATTTCGCCATCGTCGGCTGGGCCTGGCGCCACGAGCGGCACCAGGTCGACCTCGCTGACTTTCCCAATGTGAAACGCTGGTATGAGGCCTTGATGGCGCGTCCCGGCGTCAAGCGCGGCTTCGAAGTGAAGCTGGACAAGTAAGGTCAGGGTTAATAAGCGTTAATAAGGTCAGCGCTAAGGTCCTCGACAAGGTCCGCGGCGAGGTCCGCGACGCTCAGCGCCTGCGCTCGCACAACGGCGGCGCGATGTCATCGGACGCGAACACGTCCACGATGGCATCGGCCACCGCCCGCACCCGGCCCGAGCGATGCAGATCGCCGTGCAGCACCATCCAGACATCGTAGTGCTCGGCGCGATCCGGCCAGACCCTTTTCAGGCGCGGATCCCCTTCCGCCAGGTAGACCGGCAGCTCCGCCAATCCCAATCCCGCTCGCACCGCCTCGCGCAGCACCAGGCCCGAATTCACTTCCATCGCCACCCGCGCATTCGCGCAAGGTTCGCCCGCCAACATGTCGGAACGACCGATCATGAACGCGCGTTGATAAATCACCACGGCATGTCCCTCGAACGCCGTGCCGCGGCGGGGTTCGCCGTGGGCCTTCAGGTAGGCCTTGCTGGCGTACAGGCCGATTTCGCGCCGAACCAGCCGCCGCGAGATCAGGTCCGGATTGTCCGGCCTCACATTGCGCACGGCGATGTCGGCGTCGCGCCGGGCCAGGTTGGTCAGTTGCAGGGACGTGGTCAGCACCACGCGCAGGTCCGGATGCGCGGCCTGCACTTTCTGCACCGCAGCAATCATCAAATGACTGCCTATGGTGTCCGACGTCGCCACGCGCACCGTGCCGGATACGCGCTCGTCGATGCCCTGGGTCTGGCGCA
Source organism: Achromobacter aloeverae (assembly GCF_004121055.1). GTDB lineage: Bacteria > Pseudomonadota > Gammaproteobacteria > Burkholderiales > Burkholderiaceae_B > Bordetella_C > Bordetella_C aloeverae. Next base: position 15,374 of record NZ_PYAL01000009.1, on the reverse strand, counting down.
CCAGCTGGTCCGCCGCGCGCTCCATGCCTTCGGCGGCCAGCAAGGCCAGCTCGCCGGCGGGTGTCGGCACATAGCCGTTCGAGGTGCGCAGGAACAGGCGCGCTTCCAGCGATTTTTCCAGCGCCGCCAGCCGCCGCCCGACGGTGGCCTGGTCGATTTGCAGCAAGGCGGCGGCCGCACGCAGCGTGCCGGTCCGATATACCGCCAGGAAGATGCGGGTGTTGTCCCAATCCATGTATATCCGTCCTCGCGCACTCCGCGTGTTGCGGTTTTTCCAGGTGATGCACAAGCAAATTTGCATTCCAGGCGAGCAATTCTACGTATATTTGCATCGTCCTGGCAGCAGTATGATGCGCTGCAAGATGAGCGCCTCCCCTACCTCAGCCCCCTCCTCCCTGCGCGGATCGGCCGCCGCGTCCGTCGGCCTGCTGCCGCTGATCACCCTTGCCATCGGTTTCGTCATGGCCATCCTGGACGTCACCGTGGTGAACGTCGCCCTGACGGATATCGCGCGCCAGCTGACCGTGCCGCTGGCGGGGCTGGTCTGGGTCGTCGACGGCTACACCCTCACTTTCGCCGCCATGCTGCTGGCCGGCGGCGGCCTGGCCGACCGTTACGGCGCCAAGACCTTGTACCTCAGCGGCCTCGCGGTGTTCGTGCTGGCCTCGGTGTTGTGCGGCCTGGCGCCCAGCGGCGGCACGCTGGTGGCCGCGCGCTTCCTGCAGGGCCTGGGCGCCGCCCTGTTCATGCCCAGTTCGCTGTCCCTGCTGGCCCATGCGTATCCGGACGAGACGGTGCGCCAGCGCATGCTGGGCATGTGGTCGGCCATCGTTTCGGTGGCCGCCGCCTCGGGGCCGCTGGTCGGCGGCATACTCATCGACCGCTTCGGCTGGCGCAGCATCTTTCTGGTCAACGTGCCGCTGGGCCTCGTCGGGCTGGTGCTGGCCAGCAAGGTCATCACGCCCGTGGCCCGGCATCCCAAGGCCATCAACTTCCTCAGCCACGCCCTGGGCATGGCCACGCTGGGCGCGGTCAGCTATGCCTTGATCCAGGGACCGGTGGATGGCTGGCTGTCCAGGCCCATCGTCGGCGCCGCCGTGCTGGCGATCGCGGCCGCCTGTGCCTTTGTCCTGCATGAACGCCGCAGCGTGGAGCCCCTGCTGCCGCGCGCGCTATTCGAAACCCCGCGCTTCGGCGCCGCCAACCTGCTGGGTTTCCTGATCAACTTCGGCGGCTTCGGGCAACTGTTCCTGCTCAGCCTGTTCCTGCAACAGGCGCGTCACGCCACGCCCCTGCAGGCCGGCATACAGCTGTTGCCCACCATCGCGGTCTATACGGTGGGCAACCTGGCGGTTCCCCATCTGGTCAGCCGCTTCGGCCCGCGCCATGCCCTGCTGGGCAGCATGATCAGTTGCACCGTGTTCGCGGCCTTGACGACGCTGGTGCTGCGGCCGGACACCGCCTACTGGATCTTCGCGCTGCTGCTGGCGCTGGCCAACCTGGGCGCGGGTGTCGCCGTTCCGGTCATGACGGCCACCGTCATGCAGGTGGCCGGGCGCATGCATTCCAACGTCGCCGCCGCCAGCCTGAACGCGAATCGCCAGATCGGCGTGCTGGTCGGCGTCGCGTTCATGGGCACCATCCTGCATGGCCAGGCCGATTGGGGGAGGGTCCTGCCCCTTGCCTTCGGGGCGATCACGCTGGTCTATCTGGCGGGGGCGAGCCTGGTCTGGCGTTACCTGGCCGCCCCGCAGCGCGGCTGAACCCCGCGCAAGCTTTGCGAACGAGCACACCGGCCCCGTCCCGCCGACGACAGAGACCTAGGGAGCGCCGTCCTGCGCGCCGCGCGCAGCCTGCCACTCCGTCAACACCGCATCCACGTATCGCGCGGCCTGTCCCGTGTAGCGGGTCGGGTCGGCCAGCTGTTCCAAGTCCGCGTCATCCAGCAAGCCGGCGAGTGCGGGATCGGCGGCGAGACGCTTGCGCAGCGCGTCGAGCAAAGTCACGTTCGCGGCAACGGCGTCCCGGGACGCGCATTCCACCAGATGATGCGCGGGCAGGCGCCCCAGGCGCTGGCCCAGGGCCAGCATGTATGCCTCGCCCAGGATCAGGCCACCGGTGAGGTCGAGATTCGCGCGCATGCGGGCCGCGTCGACCTCCAGTCCCGCGATGATCTCGCCCATCTGCCGCAGCGCGCCCGCGGTCGACGCCACGATGTCGGGCAAGGTGTCCCATTCGGCCTGCCAGCCGCCCAGCGCGCGCTCATGCTCCTGCGGCATCGCGCTGAACATGGTCGACACCAGGGCCGGCACGCGCGTCGCGATGGCCAGCACGGCGGCGCATCCCACGGGATTGCGCTTATGTGGCATGGTGCTGGATCCGCCTCGCCCAGCGCCCGCCGGTTCCGCCACTTCGGCGACCTCGGTCTGCATCATCAGCGAGATATCGCGCGCCATCTTGCCCAGGGTGCCGCATAGCATGCCCAGCGTGCTGGCAACTTCCACGAGACGGTCGCGATGGGTGTGCCAGGGCAAGGCCGGCGGCGCCAATGCGAGCTCCCCGGCCAGGCATGCCGCGACGTCCGGGGCCGTCGGTCCCAGGCTGGCCAGCGTTCCCGCTGCCCCGCCGAATTGCAATACGCGGACGCGGCCGCGTGTGTCCTGAAGACGCATGAGGTCGCGGCGCAGGGCGTCGAGCCAGCCGGCGGCCTTCAGGCCGAAGGTCGTGGGCAAGGCATGCTGCTGCCACGTGCGCGCCACCATGACGGTGTCTCGATGCCGGCGTGCAAGACCGGCGCAGTCGTCCGCCAGGCGTGTCAGCCGCCCGTCCTGGATGCGCAGGGCGTCGACCAGTTGCAGCACCAGCGCGGTATCCAGGATGTCCTGGCTGGTCGCGCCCCAGTGCACGTAGCGGCCGGCGGTCTCGTCGCGCGCCGCGACGGCGGCGGTCAACTGCTTGACGAAGGGGATCGCCAGGTTACCCACGCCTATCGCGCCCTGGGCCAGGGCTTCCGCGTCGATGACAGGCTGGCGCCCGCCGTCTTCAGGCTGCGCGCAGACGTCGGCTATCGTTGCCGCGGCGGCGGCCGGGATCACGCCGCAACGCGCTTCAGCGCGCGCCAGGGCGCCCTCGACGTCCAGCATGCGGCGTATCAGGCCCGCCCCGGAAAAGATCTCCATCACGTCCGGGCTGCCGAACATCGGAGCGGTCAAGCCGGTGTGAGCAGGCATAGCGCCCCCTTGCTCAAATGTCGAAGAAGACGGTCTCGCCTTCGCCTTGCAACACGATGTCCCAGCGCAAGGCCCCATCGTCGCCCCGGCGCGCGACCAACGTGTCGCGGCGCGCCGGCGGCACAAGGCGCAGGACGCCATCGTTCGCGTTGGCGGCGGCTTCGTCCGGAAAGTACATCCGGGTCGCGACGTGCTTGAGCAGGCCGCGCATGAAGACCGACACCAGGATATGCGGCGCCTGCGGCACGCCATGCACGTCCGGCACCGCGCCCGGCTTGACGGTGATGAAGCGGAACGATCCGTCGGGGCCAGTGGGTACGCGGCCAAAACCGGTAAACCCGTCGACCAGCGGCAAGTGCGTACGCTCGTCCTCCGGATGCCGGTAGCGGCCGTTCGGATTGGCCTGCCAGATCTCCACCATGCCGTCCGGGACGGGCGCGCCCTGTCCGTCCAGGACACGGCCCTCGATGACGATGCGGGAATCTCGCAGTCCGGGCGCGTCGCCCGTCAGGTCATCGCAATAACGATCGGCCAGGCCGATGTGGAGATAGGGGCCGACGGTCTGGGATGCGGTGGCGTATAACATGTTCTCACTCCATCGGCGTGGCGTCGCGGCCGCGCAGCACGATATCGAAACGGTAGCCGAGCGCATGCTCGGGTTGCGTGGTCTCCCAGTCGAAGGCAGCAACCAGCCGGTCGCGGGCCTTGGCATCCGGCACGCAGTTGAAGATGGGGTCGTAGGCCAGCAGGGGATCGCCCGGAAAGTACATCTGCGTCACCAGGCGGGTCGCATAGGCCCGCCCGAACAGCGAGAAATGGATGTGCTGGGGGCGCCAGCCGTTGTAGTGGTTGCGCCAGGGATAGGCGCCAGGCTTGATGGTCTTGAACTGGTAGCGTCCCTGGTCGTCCGTCACGACACGGCCTTCACCGGAAAAGTGCGGATCGAGCGGAGCGTCATGCTGGTCGCGCTCGTGGACATAACGGCCGGCGGCGTTGGCCTGCCATATTTCGATCAGGGCATGCGGAACCGGGCGGCCGTTTTCATCCAGCACGCGGCCGCTGACCAGGATGCGTTCGCCGATGGGTTCGCCGCCATGCCCGACGGTGAGGTCGTTGTCATCGCGTTGGACGAAGGACGTATCCAGCCCGGGGCCCGTCACTTCGGACAGGCTTTGCGGCAAGGCAATGAGCGGCTGTTGCGGCGACCGGAATCGCGTCGACCCGTAAGGGTCGAAACGATATTCGGGCTGTGTATCCCAATAGGGACGGCGGTATTGGGCTGGACGCGTCATCGCACGTGTCTCCGTTTTTCTGTTGTCGAATGCGGCGGGTTAGAAACTATGGCTTGCCCGATAATTCATGTAAATTGAGTTTTTCTGCTATTTGCATGAATATTCATTATGAAAAGCAGCAGCTCAGTCGGCAGCAGCTCAGTTGGCAGCAGGTCAGCCGGCAGCAACCCGGCCGGCAACGGCGTGTCCGGCCTGTTCCGCTCCCGCGTGCGCTTGCGCCATCTCCAATGTTTCGTGACGGTCGCCCAAACCGGGCACCTGGGACGGGCCGGCGACCAGCTGGGACTGACCCAACCCGCCGTGTCCAAGACGCTTACGGAACTCGAAGCGATGACGGGCACGCGCCTGCTGGCGCGGCACCGCGCCGGCACGTCGCTCACGGCGGAGGGCATGCGCCTGCTAAGGCACGCGCTGCGTGTGCTGGAAGGACTGGACGCCGCCGCGGACAGCCTCGATGAACGGGGCGCGCGCCCAGCCGAGTGCGTGCGTGTCGGCGCCTTGCCCAGCATCGTGCCGGCGCTGCTGCTGGACGTCGTCAACCGATACCGGCAGCGGCATCCGGACGTGACCCTGACCGTCAGCACGGGAATGAATCGCCTGCTGATCGATCGCCTGAAGGCGGACGTCTTCGACCTGGTGCTGGGCCGCATGGACGACCCTGCCGCAATGGAGGGGCTATGGTTCGAATCGCTAGGGCCGGAGCCCTTGTTGTTCGCCGTCGGCGCCGGCCACCCGCTGGCGCGGTCCTCCGCCACCCTTGCCGACGTTCTGCGCTGGCCGCTGGTGGTGCCCGCCCATGGCTCCATTCCGCGGCATAGCCTTGAGAGCCTGCTGGCACGGCATGGGCTGGCCTTGCCCAACGGCTGCCTTGAAACGGCGGATGCCTACCTGGGCAACCTGGTGACGCGGACGACGGACAGCGTATGGGCCGCGCCGACGTCAGCGATCAAGCGCCTGGCCGCTGAAGGAGAGCTGGCCGTGCTGCCCATCTCGACGCAAGGCACCGAGGAGCCGATCGGGTTGTTGCGCCGCGCGGACCGCGCCCTGCATCCTTCGGCGGAGGCCTACGCGCGCGAAGTCCGGACCATCGCGGCCGCCGCCCACGCTACTTGAAGCGCTCGAACAGCGGCGACGCGTGGCTGGCCGCCGCCAGTTCCGCGGCCGCCGCCAACAGGGCCGGTCCCAGCGCCGCCATCCGTTTCTCGTCCAGCCTGATCCGCGGGCCGGCGATGCTGATCACCCCGGTGGCCGGATAGCCCTTGCGCCGAATAGGCGCCGCCATGGCGGTCATGCCCGGCGCGAAAACCTCGACGATGGTTGCATAGCCGCGTTCGCGGGCGGCATGCAGGAAGGCCAGCAAGCCGTTGATGGTGGTGGGCGCCGCGGGCCCGAAATCCTCGGGCTGGCCGAACCCCTGCCGGCTCACCAGCTCCACTGCGCGTTCATCGGTCATCGTCATCATCCACGCGTGGCCGGTCGCCGTGCAGGACAGGCGGGTATCCATGCCCATGTCCGGATCGTATTTCAGGCCCTTGACCGCGCCCTGCGCCTTGGCCACCCAGGTGATGCGATCGCCGTCGACGAGGGCCATGCGCACCAGTTCGCCGGAGGCTTCCGCCAGGCGATCCAACGTCGTCTGCGCCATGTCGACGATGCCGGACGTGCTGAGGAAACTCAAGCCCAGGCCCACCAGCTTGGTGGTCAGGACATAATCGCCGTGCTCGCGCAGCTGCCGCACATAGCCATGGGCCTTGAGATCCGTCAGCAGGCGGTGGCAGGCGCCGCGAGGAATGTCCAGTTCGTCCGCGATATAGGCCAGGGGCGTGCCTCCGACCTGTCCCGCGAGCAGTTCGAGTATGGCCAACGTGCGTGCCATGACGCCACTCATCGGCTGTCTCCTTGGATTGCAGTCTGATTTTTTCGCATTGTGGCATGCGATTCCACTTCGGAACAGGGTTCCGAATCCGTCATTAAGATCCTCACCGCAACAACAACAAGATCGCGATTACAGGACAGGAGACAGGAATGAACCACAACTCGGCACAGGGAAGCGACAGCGCCATGCAGACGCGCGCGGTGACCGCCGCGACGATAGGCACCGCGCTGGAATGGACGGATTTCGCGCTGTATGGCGCGTTGGCCGCCACCGTTCTGCCCAAATTGTTTTTTCCCGCGATGGATCCGACATCCTCGCTATTGGCGTCGTTGGCCACGTTCGGCGTCGGCCTGGCCGCAAGACCGCTGGGCGCTGTCATCTGCGGCTCGCTGGGCGACAAGTTCGGCCGCCGTAATCTCATGCTGGCAACCGTTTCGGTCATGGGCCTGTCGTCCTTCCTGATGGGACTGCTGCCCACCTACGCCCAGATAGGCGTGTGGGCGCCCATCCTCCTGGTCTTGCTACGCATCGTGCAAGGTTTCGCGCTGGGCGGCGAATCCACCGGCGGCCAGTTGATGGCCATCGAACACGCCAGCCCGGACCGGCGCGGCAAATACTCGGGCCTGCTGGGCATCTGCTCCCCCGTCAGCCAGATCGTCGCCAACGCCGTGCTGTTCGGCCTGTCCGCGTCGATGTCGGCGCAAGCGTTCGAGGCCTGGGGATGGCGCGTTCCGTTCCTGCTCAGCTTCCTGCTGGTGATCGTCGGCGTGTACATCAGGCTGAAGGTGCACGAAACGCCGGCGTTCGTCGAGATGCAGCGGTCGGGTAACGTCGCCAAGGTCAGCAATCCCCTGCGCGATGCGGTGCGTTTCCACTACAAGCCGCTCATCAGATGGATGCTGTTTTTCTGCGGTCCGGCAGCCTTGTTCTACCTGATCGTGGTGTTCTCCCTCAGCTACATCACCAAGACCTTGAACGTGCCCAAGCAGGACGGCTTCATGCTGCTGATGGGCGCCAATGTGTTCGCGATCGGCGGCGCCCTGCTGGGCGGCATGCTCAGCGACCGCATCGGCCGCAAGAAAGCGTTGGCCATCGGGTCGATCGCGACCCTCCTGATCTCCCTGGTCTATTTCTCGGTGCTGGACACCCGCAGCTTTGTGCCCATGCTGTTGATCATGGGCCTGTTCCTGGGCTTTACCCAGTACCAGAGCGGCATCCAGCCCGTGGCCTTCGCCGAGGCCTTTCCCACCAATGTGCGGTATTCGGGGTCGGCACTGGCATATACCGGCGCGAATCTTCTCACCGGCGGCCCCATGCCCATGGTGGCGGTCTGGTTGCTGTCCATCAGCAACGGGTCGCCATGGGCGGTGGTGGCGCTGTGCGCGTCATTGAACCTGATTTCGCTGATTGCCATCCTCTGGGGGCCCGAAACGCGGGGCATAGACATGAATCGCGCCGATTCCTCGTCCCGCCTGGCGGGTAGCGCAGGCCAGGCGCCCTTGTCGTCGCCAGGCGCCATCGATAGCGGCACCCGCCTGGGCAACAGCCGTTGAACCAACATCCATCACTACACGCAAAGCAGGCCATCATGTCCGAACTCGTTTACGTCCTCAACGGCTCCAACCTCAACATGCTCGGCAAGCGCGAGCCGCATCTGTATGGGCACACCACGCTGGCGCAGGTCGAAGCCGACGTCACGGCGCTGGCGGAAACATTGGGTCTGCGTTGCGACTTTCGCCAGACCAATAGCGAGGCCGAAATGGTCGGCTGGCTGCAGGAGGCCTATGAAAAGGACGCCGGCGTCGTCCTCAATCCGGCCGGGTTCTCGTTTTTCTCGGTTCCCGTGCTGGATGCGGCCAAGCTGCTGGTCCGTCCCCTGGTCGAGGTCCACATCACCAATATCCACAAGCGCGAGGAACTCTATCGCCACTCGCTCATTTCCACGGTGGCTACCGGCGTCATCGCGGGATTGGGCGTGCAGGGCTATGCCTTGGCGCTGCACGCCATGGCGCAGCTGCTGCGGTCATAGGCCCCGTCCTCACCCGATGTCCGAGCGCAAGGCGGAGTGGGATAGCGTGTACAGGTTCACCGCCGGCGCCCCGATCGCACCCAGCGCAATCAGCGCGGTCTCGTTCAAGTGCCCGGCGGCAGCCGCCCGCAATGCCGCTTCGTCGTAGCCTGTCAGCAGCACCACGGCATCGACGGTCTGGTCTGGCGCCTTGCGGATTTTCTGTTCCGTGGTCTGCGCGATCTCCGGCGCCTCGTGCCTGAACAGGTGCGCGCCGGTCAGGCCTGCTTGCCCGGGCAGGCAGGCCAGCGCTTCGCGCAGTCCCGCGCACAGACGCTCCACACCGCGTGCGCCGTCCGCCATCAACCGGACAGTCAATGCATGCCGCGCGGTAAGGCTGCCGTACGTGGCAAGCACGTGGGACTGGCTGCGCACCATGTCCTGGTGATAAGGCATCAGCTTGCGCGACCAGGGCGTGGGAGCGTTGAGCCGGCCCAGGTAGGCGGCCGATGACAGGACCGCATGCGTGTCCAGTTCATAGATCACGAAAACGCCGGCGCCGCCATGCGCATCGGTCCATCGCGTGCTGCGCAGAAACCCCGGCACGCCGAGCCGTTCCGGAAAGTGCTCGTGCGTATGCCAATCCTCGAACTCCGACCTCATGGAATCGGCCATGTTCCACCACATGGCCAATGCTGCCTTTCCTAATAGAGCCATATCGCCGTCACTTGATGAATATCGTTGAAACCGCCGGCACCGCTGCGATCACCAGCAAGCCAAGAACCAGTACCGCGAGATAACGTCCCATATGGCGTATGACGGCGTCAGGCGTGACCTTGCCGATGGCGCGGGCCGCGTAGAACCCGATCCCGAAAGGCGGCGCGAACAGGCCTATGCTCATCGCGACCACGACGACCATGGCGTAGTGCACGTCGTTGATGCCGAAGCTATGCGCGACCGGCAACAGCAAGGGAGCGAACAGGAGTATCGCCGGTATGCCTTCCAGGATATTGCCCAGGAGCAGGAAGACCACCACCGTGATCGCGAGGAAGCCATAAGGACCGCCGGAGATCGCGGTCATCGCGCGCGCCAGGTCGTTGGAGAAGCCCGACTGCGTCAGCGCCCATGCCATGCCCGTGGCCGTGCCGATCACGAAGAGGATGGCGCCGGACAGCGCGGCGGTCTCGACCAGGGCCGGATAGAAGCGGCGCCACTGGACAGGGCGATAAATGAGGATGCTGACCCCTAGCGCATAGACGATGCCGATCGTCGATACCTCCGTCGCCGTGGCAACGCCTTCCACCACCGCCCATCGGATGACGAAGGGCAGCGCAATGGCCGGCAGCGCGGCCAGGAACGTGCCGTGTATGGCGCGCCAGTCAGGCCGGCTCTCGGCAGGGGCCGGCTCGGCGCGGGCCCGCACGAAAGTAAGCATGGCAAGAAAGACCGCGAGCAGCAGCGCGGGCAAGAGGCCGGCGGCGAACAGGCTGGCAATGGAGATCCCGGTGACCGATCCCAGCGTGATCAGGACGATGCTGGGCGGTATCGTGTCGGCCATGGCCGCCGAGCAGGCCAGCAGCGCGACCAGGTCGCCGTCCTTGGCGCCGCGTCGCCGCATCTCGGGAAACAGGCCGGGCGCGATCGCGGCCATGTCGGCGACCTTGGAGCCGGAAATGCCCGAGACAAGAAGCATGGCCACCAGCAGCACGTAATAGAGGCCGCCGCGCACGAATCCGAGCAAGGCCGCGAGAAAGGCGATGATGGAACGGGCAAACCCGGTAACGTCGATCAGCAGGCCCAGGAAGATGAACAGCGGGATGGCCAGCAGCAAGGGTTGGGACATTCCCTGGTCGAGCCGGTTGACCACGACACTCATGGGCGTGGTCGTCGTCAGCAAAAGATAGCTCAAGGTCGCGATGCCGAAGGAAAAGCCGATGGGCACGCCGATGAAGATGGCGGCCCCGACGATCGCGACAAAAAATACGAACAAATTGAAGTTGCCGATCTTGACGAGCCAGGGCGCGATCGCCCATAGCCCGGCGCCCAACGCAGCCAGGCCCACGGCCGCCGCCACCGTCGCCAGCAGCAGCCTGCTCTTGGCCGCCTGCAGCACGACCGTCACCAGCAGCAGAATGACGCCAAGCTCGATGCCGAATACACGCCAGCTGGACGGCACGCCCAGATTGGGCAGCACGGCGTAGGATTCGTCCTCGACGTAGTCCATGGCGGGCCGCAGGAGCAGGCAGAGGGTGGCAAAGACCACGGCCATGACAATCGCGCGCAACACGACCTGGATGCCGGGCCGGGTGCCCCGGCTCAAGGCGCCGAAGGCCAGGTGCTCACCCCTGCGCAGCGCGATCGCCGCGCCCAGCATCCCGAGCCAGAGAAACAGGCTGCCGGCCAGTTCGTCCGACCAGACGATGGGGCTGTGCAAGGCGTAGCGCGCGACGACGCCGGCGAACAGCAGGCACACTTCGGCCACGATGAGCGCCGCGGCCGCGCCATCCACCACGCGCCCCAGCCCTGCGTCCATTCTTTCCAGCCACGACGCGGCGCCATCGCGGTCCGCGGCATGGGACGCGGACGCGCAACTCATGCCAGCGCCCCGCCGGCGGCTTGCTCCAGCACTTTCCAGGCAGCGTCGCCGAACTTCTTGCGAGCCTCGGTGTAATAGCCGGAGGCGGTGAGTTTCTTGCGGAAGCTGTCGACGTCCACAGCATTGAAGGCCACGCCGCCCTTGGCGATGGCGTCCTTATAGGACTGCTCCTGGTCCGCCAGGTCCTTGCGCTGCGCCAACCCGGCTTCATTCAGCCGCTTCTCGACGATCTCCTGCAGATTGCCGGGCAGGTTGCGCCAGACACGCCCATTGATCAAGACCCAGTTGCCTTGCCAGATGTGGTTGGTCAGGGAGCAATGCTTCTGCACTTCGTAGAACTTCGACGTGACGATGACGCCCAGGGGATTTTCCTGGCCGTCGACGATGCGCGTCTGCAAGGCAGGATAGACCTCGTTGAACTGGATGCTCGTGGGCGCGGCCCCCAGGCCTTTGAACAGATCGACGTAGGCGGCGGCGCCGGGGACCCGTATCTTCATCCCGGCGATGTCGTCGACGGTCTTGATGGCGCGGGTGGACGAGGTCACTTGGCGGAAACCATAGTCCCACACCGTGGCCGGCGCGTAGAGATTGGCCTGCTTGAGCGCGCCCCGGATCAAGGTCCCCAGGTCCCCGTCCATGCCCTTCATCACGGCGGCGGAGTCCTTGAACACGAAACCGACGCCGTCGAGCGCAGCCATGGGCACCACGCTGGACGCGATCAATCCGCCGACGACGAACATCTCCACGGCGCCGGACCGAACCTGGTTGAGCAGGTCGACTTCGCCGCCCAACTGGTTGTTGGGGAAAAGGCGCAGCTCGACGCGGCCGTCCGTGTCCTTGGCGATGTGATCGGCCGCCTGCTGCAGACGCAGGTTGGTGGGGTGGGTGGCAGCCAGCGGATGCGCGACCTTGAAGACATACTCCGCGGCGCGGGCGCGCGACGCGAAGGGCAGGCTCAGCACCGGAGCGGCAGCAAGCGCGCCGAGCAGGTTGCGGCGTGTGTGTAGTCTGGTCATTTTTGTCTCCGTTATCGGTTTATTGACCAAGCGTTGCTAGGGGGAAGTCAGTGTTTGCGCGTCGGCAAGGGCTGGCTGGGACGGCGCTGGAAGATGGGGGAAACGGCGCTGGCCGCGCTCAGTTCGTCCGCCGTCTGGACCAGGTCGCGGCTCAGTGCATCCATGCGTTCCTGGGTGAGGCGATTCATGGGACCGGCGACGATGAGAACGGCGAGCACCTCCTGGCCCGGGCCGTAGACAGGCGCCGCCATGGAACTCATGCCGGGCAGGAAGACATTGATGGTGGTGGCGTAGCCGCGCTTGCGCGTCGCGCGCACCTGCGTCATCAAGGCCTTGATGCTGGTGGGCGCGTCCGGTCCGAAGTCCTTGGGATCGCCCATGCCCTGCGTGGCGATGAGCCGCAACGCTTCCTCTTCCGTCTTGTGCCCCAGCCAGACCAGGCCGGCCGCGCTGCAGGACAGCATGACGGGCTGCCCCATCTCGGGGTCATAGCGCAGGCCCACGGTGGCGCCCTGCGCCTTGGCGACGTAGATGAGCTGATCGCCGTCCACCACGGCCAGGCGCACCAGTTCGCGGCTAGTCGCGGCCAGACGTTCCAGTATCGGCTGGGCGACGTCGACGATGCCCCCGGAACTGAGGTGACGCAAGGCGAGCGAGACGATCTGCATCGTCAACGTGAATTCGCCGTGGCGTTCGTCCTTGCGCACGTAGCCGATGGCGATCAAGTCATTGAGCAGGCGATGTGTGGCGCTGAGGGGGATGTCCAGCTTCTCCGCCAGTTCGGACAGGGTCCTGCCATCACGGTGGTAGGACAGCTCCTGAAGTATGGCGAAGGAGCGTTCGATGATATTGCTCATGGGCGTGCGTCGAAGGTGGGAGATGTGCCGCCATTCTATGGAAGTCGTTTCCATTTTGGAAGGACTTTCCAAGCTCAATCGCGATATCCGGCACTGGTATTTACCCTGGGCACGCCCGCCCGCCGGCCGCACCTGGCAGCAGCGCCGGCGGCGGCGAAAGACTTTACGGTATCGTCATGACCGGGATTCCGCCTTAGGATTCCGCCTTAGGATTCCGCTTCCTGGATTTCGCTTTCCGACTTTGCTTTCAATGCCACGCGGCTCCTGAAGCGTGGCTCGCTCACTACCATGCCTACCAAGAACCCTGCTTGCCCCTGCGGCAGCGGCCATGCCTACGCAGCGTGCTGCGGCCGCTGGCACGGTGGCGCGTCTCATCTGCGCGCCCCCGATGCCCAGGCGCTGATGCGGTCGCGCTATAGCGCCTTCGTGCTGGACCTCACCAACTATCTGCGCGACACGTGGCATCCCTCCACCCGCCCGACGGATATCGAACCGTCGCCACCGGGACTGAAGTGGCTGGGGCTGACGGTCAAGCGCCATGAGATCCAGGACGCCACGCACGCCACGGTCGAGTTTGTCGCGCGCAGCCGGTGGCAAGGCAAAGGCGAAAGGCTGCACGAGACCAGCCGTTTCGTGCTGGAAGATGGCCGCTGGTTTTATGTGGATGGCGACATCCATGACCGCTGAAAGGTGACGGCAAGGAGCCACGGGGCGCAGGTGGCCGGCCACCACGGCCGCGGTGCCGAGGGGTGCAGGTGCAGGCGTGCGTGGCCCCGGCATGGACCAAAGCCGTATGGATAGTCCGGCCAGACTCAGGCACCATATACCTGCCCTGCTGGCGGCCAAACGTGCCGCCACGTCACGAAAAGGGGGGAATCCGCATGGCCATGCGCCCTCGCGACGACGTCGCTCGCAGCTTCTTTCTGGTCGTGGTGCTGTCGGCCTTGCTCGCCGGCAGCGTGTACATCCTGCGGCCCTTTCTCCCCGGCCTGATCTGGGCCGGCACGATCGTCGTAGCCACCTGGCCCCTGCTGCTGTGGCTGCAGCGCCGTGTGGGCAACCGGCGCTGGCTGGCGGTGCTCATCATCATGGCATGCCTGCTGGTAGTCATGGTCTTGCCGCTGTACCTGACGATAGACACGTTCGCGGAACGGGCCAACGACATCGTGGGCGCCATACGCCGGCTGCCAACCTATACCCTGTTTCCTCCCCCATCCTGGCTCCGCGAAGTGCCGCTGGTCGGCCCGCGTGCAACGGTCGAATGGCAGCGTCTTTCGGATGTCGGGCCCGGCGGCCTGCTGGCCCGCGTGGAACCGTATCTGACGATGGCGGCCCGTTGGGTCCTGGGTCACGCCGCGGTGGTGGGCGCGTTCGCCGTCCACATGGTCATCACACTGGTTTTCGCCGGGATTTTGTATGTGCGGGGCGAGGTGGTGGCCAGCTTCATCCGCGACGGCGCCGTGCGGCTGGCCGGGCCGGGCGGGGAAGTCGCCGTGGTACTGGCAGGCCAGGCGATACGCGCGGTGGCCATGGGCATCGTGCTGACCGCAGCCGCCCAGACGGCGCTGGGTGGCCTTGGACTCTGGGTAGCCGGCGTGCCGGTTGCCGGCATTCTCACAGCCGTCATGCTGCTGCTTTGCATTGCCCAGATAGGGCCCCTGGTGCCCATGCTGGCCGGCGTCATTTTCCTGTACCGGGCAGATGCCAACATCGCGGCCACCTTGCTTTTGTTGTGGTCCATCGTGGTGGGAACCATGGATAACGTCATGCGGCCCTGGCTGATCAGCCGCGGCGTGCGCATATCGCTTCTGCTCATCCTGTGCGGCGTGATCGGCGGCCTGCTGGCGTTCGGACTGGTGGGATTATTCATCGGGCCCGTGGTCCTGGCCGTCACGCAAGCCATGCTGCGTGCCTGGGTGCAGGGGACGCCACTGGTTTCCGAAACGCTACAGGCCGCGGACGCCAAGGCGAGTAGCTCGCAGGACCTGTCCAGCTCGCCCGGCATTCCGCCTTTGGCTACATTGCATCATTCGGCCGAGCCCCCTGTTACGCCGGAGGGGAAAGGGCCCAGCTGAACGGTGGCCCGCGCACATTCCGTCCGCCCAAAGACAAACCCCCGCTGGATTACCAGCGGGGGTTTGAGGATAAGAGCCTGACGATGACCTACTTTCACAGACGTCCGTCCACTATCATCGGCGCAAAGTCGTTTCACTGTCCTGTTCGGGATGGGAAGGAGTGGGACCAACTCGCTATGGTCGTCAGGCGTAAGGGGTTGCATGTCGTGGGCCGGGGGTGAGCCCGTCACGGCATGCCAATCTGGGAAGAAGCTAACGCTTTGTGTTCGTTCTGTATTCGGTGTGGGTTGCGATCGCCGCACGCGATGTCATATCTCGCTATGACAACTGCTTGGATGCATTGAATCGTTGGGGTTGTTGGTGCCCGATGCCGAGGAGTCTTCACTCGTACACCAGACCAACCATCAGGGTTATAGGATCAAGC
>NZ_PYAL01000008.1 GCF_004121055.1 Achromobacter aloeverae | reverse complement strand
AACGCCCCGTTCGCCGCGCAAGCCGACTCCGGCGTGTCGCGCGCCCAGGTTGCCGCTGACGCCGCGCAGACGCCCGGCGCCACCGCGTTCGGCGACCTGAACAACGTGCCGTTCCAAGGCTGATCGAACGCCGGCCGCAGGGCTGGCTTCCGCAGGCTGTTGGAACAAAGGCCCCGCGCATGGAATAAGCGCGGGGCCTTTGCTTTTTGCCGGTCGCGGGCCTTGGGCTTGGGGCCTGGGTCTTGGGCCGTGGATAGTGTCTAGCCCGTCGCGTCTTCGCGCCGCTGCAACCAGTCGAAGATCGCCTGCCGGTCCTCGTCCAGGCCGGCCACGCGTCCGGAGGTGTCGGGCAAGGGCTTGGAGAAGCGGACCGGAAAGCGCTCCCGGTAGCCGTCCCCCTCCGGCTGCACGACGCCACGCCGGCGCACGTGTTCATTCTCGAACACCTCGTCGTAGTCGAGCACGGGCGCCCAGGGAATATCGCGGCCCGCCAGGCGCTGCTCCCACTGCGCGCGCGTGCGGCTGACGAAGATCTCGCGCAATTGCCGGTTGAGGTCGCGCTTGGCGGCCAGCCGTCCGGCCCGGGTGGCGTAGCTGTCATCTAGGAGGACGGGGAAGTCCTGGCCGAGGGCCTCGGCCAGGTTGCGCCAGAATTTCTCTTCCAGGATGCCCAGCGCGATGTACCGCCCGTCGGCGGTCTCGAAAATATCGTTGTCCGGCATGACGTGGCCCAGCCCCGCGCCCGGTCCGCCGTGGCGCCGCACCGTCTCGATCCCGGGCGCCATCCATGCCGTCATCGCGTCGTGGATGGACACGTCCAGGTGCTGGCCCTGGCCGGTCTGGCGCGCGTCGTCGACCGCGGCCAGGATGGCGAGCGCGGCGTGCATGGCGGCGCAGTAATCGGACAGGCGCAGGCGGGGGCGGGCCGCCAGGTCCTGCACCTGCGAGGGCACCGCCCAGTAGCCGCTCAGGGCCAGGTAGTTGATGTCGTGGCCGGGCCGGTCCGCATAGGGGCCGGTCTGGCCGAAGCCGGTGATCGAGCAGATCACCAGGCGCGGATTGGCGCGCGCCAGCGTTGCGGGGTCCAGCCCCAGGCGGGCCATGACGCCGGGCCGGAATCCTTCGACCACCACATCGCTGGCGCGCGCCAGCCGCAACAACGTCGCGTGATCGTCCGCCTGCTTCAGGTCCAGCATGATCGACGACTTGCCACGGTTGTACTTCGCATACGTATCGCGACCCAGCGCGCGAGCGGTATCGCCGCCCGGCTTCTCGACCTTGATGACCGTGGCGCCCAGCTGCCCCAGCAATTGCGTGGCGTAGGGGCCGGGATGCAGCTGGCCCAGATCCAGCACCACCAGCCGGCCCAGGTAGCCGCGGCGGGCTTCCCCCAAGTCCGGCGCCGCTGCGTCCGCGCTCATTTCAGCAGTCCCTTGGCGATCGTATTGCGTTGGATTTCGCTGGTTCCCGTCACGATGCGGTACAGGCGCAGGCGCCGGAAGATGAACTCGACCGGATGGTTCTTCGTCACGCCCACATTGCCGTGTATCTGCATGGCCTTGTCGGCGATCTCGAAGCAGCGCTCGGAGACGAACAGCTTGCACATGGATGCCGCCTCGCGCACATCCATCCCGGCGTCGGCCTGCTCGGCCGTGGCCAGCACCATGTGCTCGCAGGCGTACAGCGCGGTGGCCATGTCGGCCAGCATGTGCTGGATGGCCTGGAAGCGGCTGATGGGACCGCCGAATTGCTGGCGGTGTTGCGCGTAGTCCAGCGCCAGCCGCAAGGCCTGCCGCGCCAGGCCTATCATGGTCGGGCAGTGCAGCAGGCGGTTGACGCTGACGCGGTTCATGGCGATGCGAAAGCCCTGGCCCGGTTCGCCGATCAGGTTGCGGCGCGGCACGCGCACCTGGTCGAAGACGATGTCGGCGTCGACGTATTGCCCGGTCATGGGCACGCAATCGTAGGTAAGCTTCACGCCCGGCTGGTCCAGGTCCACGAGCAGGGCGGAGATGCCGTCCGCGCCCTTTTCGGGATCGGTCACGCACATCAGCACGGCGAAGTCGGCGAAGGTCGACGCCGAAATGTAGTGCTTGGTCCCATTGACGATATAGTCGTCGCCGTCGATGACGGCCGTGGTCTGCAGCCGCGTAGCGTCGGAGCCGGATTGCGGCTCGGTCATGGCGAAGCAGGCGCCGCGTTCCGCGTTGACCACGGGCAGGATGTAGCGCTCGCGCTGGTAAGGCGTGGCGTATTGCGCCAGACTGCCGATGCGCGAGGGGCCGCCCCAATCGCCCAGCACGTGGGGGAACAGGATGGCGCCGGACGCCGCGACGTCGTCCTTCAGCACGCACAAGGCGCGATAGCTCAAGCCTTGGCCGCCCAGCTCCGGCGGCAGCTGCGGGCCGTACAGGCCCAAGGCGCGCGCGCGTTTCCATACCGAGCGCACCAACTCGCGCGAAAACTTGTCTTCATAGCCGAGCCCCAGCTCCTTCTCCATGGGGATCAACTCGTCGTGCAGATAGCGTTGCAGCGTTTCGCGCAAGCGCGGCAATAGCGGGTCCTCGATGCGGGCCATGTGGGGTCTCCTCCGGATCTTCCTGGTACGGAGCAGAGCTTGACAGCCCCGTCGCCCTGCCGCGATTATCTTTCGCCTCCTTTCGATAACCGCGCGGAATCAATGAGACTGGAAGATCTGGACTATTTCCTGGCGGTCGCGCGCAGCGGTCACGTGGGCCGCGCGGCCGACCAACTGGGCGTCAGCCAGCCGGCCCTGACCAAGGGCATACGCCGGCTGGAGGAAGAGCTGAAGCTGCAGCTCTTCAATCGCACGCCCAAGGGCATGGCGCTGACGCTGCCGGGCGAGGCGTTCTACCAGCGCTCGCGGCAGGCCCGGCTGGGCCTGGACGACGCCTTGCGCGAGGCCGCCGACCTGCATCGGGGCACCATGGGCCTCGTGCGCGCCGGCGTGACGCCGCTGCTGGCGGAGCATTTCTTCAATCCCGCCTGCGTCGAGCTGCTGGCGCAGCGGCCGGCCGCGCGCATCAGCGTGATGGTCAACCTGAACGACGCCTTGCTCTCGGCCTTGCGGCAGGGCGAGCTCGATTTCATGGTCTGTTCCCTGCACGAGTCGACCCAGTCGGCCGATTTCGAGCGCTTGCCCCTGTTCCCCGACAACCTGTATGTGGCCGCCCGCGCCGGCCATCCGCTGTTCGGGCGTCCGCGCATCGTGCTGGGGGACCTTGCGCAGTACCGCTGGCTGCTGCCGGGCCCGCAGGTCGCTTCGCGCCGCTGGCTGGAAACGCGCTTCGAGCAGCGCGGCGCGCCCCCGCCGGACGTGGTGATCGAATCGAACGCGTCGGTGGCCAATCTCGTGGGCATCCTGCTGAACACCGACCTGCTGACCCTGGTCAGCGAGATCACCTTGCGTTCGGGCGCCGGCCGCAGCCTGGGCGTGGTGCCGCTGGAGGATGTGACCTGGCATCGCGAGATCGGCATCCTGGCGCCGCGCGGCGGCTACCGGTCGCCGCTGGCCGAGCGCCTGATCGAGATCCTCGGCGACCACGCGGCCGCGCGGCGCCAGCCGCGGACCTGAGCCGCCACGGTGGCGGCCCGGTGGCGATTCGATAACGGCCCGGCTACCGTTCGGCAACTGCCCGGCAACTACTCCGCGCGCAAGCCCAGCCGCTTGATCAACGGCCCATAGCTATCGGATTCCTGGCGCACCCGCGCGGCGAGTTCCTCCGGCGTGCCGGCGATAGGCGTGAAGGACTGCGTGAGCAGGTCTTCGCGCACCCGGGCATCGGCCACGGCCGCGCGCACCGCCTGGTTCAGGCGCTCCACCACGGCCTTGGGCGTTCCCTTGGGCACGGCCAGGCCGGCCCAGCTGCCGCTGCTGTAGCCGGGGAAGCCGGACTCCGCCACGGTGGCCACGCCGGGCAGGGCGGCCACGCGTTCGCTGCTGGTCACCGCGATGGCGCGTATCTTGCCGGCCTTGATCATCGGCATGGCCGGCGCCACCGCCACCACGCCGACCGAAATCTGCCCGCCGGCCAGGTCGTTCAGCACATTGGAGCCGCCACGATAGGGCACGTGCACCGCGTCGATGCCGAAGTGCTGCTTGATCACCTCGAACGTCAGGTTCATGGACGAGCCGATGCCGGGGCTGCCGTAGTTCAGCACGCCCGGATGCGCCTTGGCGTAGGCGGCCAGCTCCCCCAGGTTGTGCACCGGCAGCTTGTCCGCGACCAGCACGACGTGCGGCGCGATGCTGATGCCGCTGACCAGTTCGAATCCGCCGATCGGGTCGTAGGCGAGATCCGGCGACAGGTGCTTGGCAATGGGATAGTTGCCTCCGTATTCCAGCACGGTATAGCCGTCCGGCGCGGCATTGGCGGCTTTCATGCCGCCGATATTGCCGCCGCCGCCGCTGACGTTCTCGACGATGACGTTCTGCTTCAGGTTCTCGCCCATGGGCTGCGCGACCAGCCGCGCGACATAGTCCAGCTGGCCGCCGGCCGAGAAGGGCACGATGAAGCGTATGGGCTTGGAGGGGTAGTCGTCGGCGTGGGCGGCGGGCTGCGCGACGCCCAGCAGCACGGCGGCCGCGAGGCAAAGGTGTGAGAGGCGCGTAGGCACGATGGAGGTCTCCTTTTATCGGTATGGAACTGCCGCGCGCATTCGTGGACGGCGCGTCCTGGGCCTTGCCAGTGGGCTAGGTGTAACCCGCGGCCCCCCCTTGGCCGATGCCGCGCCGAGGCAATTCGATAACGAGGCGGCATGATGCCGCGCCGATAACGCGCCGGCATCGGATTTCTCGCGCCGGTTATGCGCCGCGAGGGCACGCTCGCGCACCATGCGGTTACCGATTAGCCAGGCGGCCGGCGCCGCCGACGAAGGAGACATGCATGAACCAGGGACGATATACCACTCGCAATGCGCGCTATTGGCGGGATCGGCCGGCCATTATTTTCGGCGACAGGAAGATCAGCTTCGGCGAGCTGGAAACCCGCTCGAATCGCCTCGCCAATGCCTTGCTGGCGCTGGGCCTCGCCAAGGGCGACCGCGTGGCCATCCTGGCCTGGAACTGTCCGGAGATCATCGAGCTGGAATGCGCGCTGTACAAGGCCGGCCTGGTCAAGGTGGCATTGAACGCGCGGCTGTCCGCGCAGGAAGTGGTGGATACGCTGAACAACGCGGCGGCCAGCGTGCTGATCGTCGACCCGGCCCATGCCGAACAGCTGGCGTCCATCCGCGGCGCGTTGAACGATGTGCGCCATATCGTCGTGACCGGCGCGCGCGAGGTCGAGGGCACGCCGTCCGAGGCCTGGCGGCCTTATGAAGGCTGGATCGCGGCGGCGGCCGACCGCAATCCGGATGTCGACGTGTCGCCCGGCGACCTGGCCGTGCTGCACTTCACGTCCGGCTCCACGGGCAAGCTGAAGGCCGCCATGCAGACGGTGGGCAACCGGCTGGCGTCGCTGCGCAAGGTGGTCATGGGCCGCATGCGCGCGGAGCCTGGCGAAGTGCTGGCCCTGGCCGGACCCATCACCCACGCCAGCGGCATGTTCATGCAGCCCTTCCTGTTCCAGGGTGGCACCATCCTGCTGCAGGAGCGCTACGACCCCGAGGCCTTCCTCGCCGCCACGGCGCGTCACCGGGCGGCCTTCAGCTTCATGGTGCCGACCATGCTCAATATGCTGATCGCCCATCCTGGCCTGCGTCGCCACGACCTGAGCGCCTTGCGCCAGATTTCCTATGGCGGCGCGCCCATGGCGCCGGCCCGCATACGCGAGGCCTGGGAAACGCTGGGGCCCATACTCAGCCAGGGCTATGGCGCCGGCGAGACGACCGGCGGCATGGTGATGCTGGGACGCGCCGACCATGCCTATGCCATGGAGCGGCGCCCGGAGCTGCTGGGCTCCTGCGGACGCGTGTTCGGCGAAGGCGAGCTGCGCCTGGTCACCGAAGACGGCCGCGATGCCGACGTGGGGGAAGTGGGCGAGATCACCGTGCGCGGACCCGATGTCTTCGCGGGCTACTGGCGCGAGCCCGAGTTGAGCGCCACTGCGCTGCGCGACGGCTGGCTGCACAGCGGCGACCTGGCGCGCATGGACGAAGAGGGGTATCTGTTCGTCGTGGACCGCAAGAAGGACATGATCATCACCGGCGGGTTCAACGTTTATCCCACCGAGGTGGAGCAGGCCTTGTACCAGCATCCCGCCGTCTACGAGGCTTGCGTGTTCGGCGTGCCGGACGACAAGTGGGGCGAGTCGGTCAAGGCGGTGCTGGTGCTCAAGCCCGGCGCGGCGGCCACGCCGGCGGAACTGGCCGAGCATTGCCGCGCGCTGCTGGCGGACTTCAAGAAGCCGCGCAGCATAGACATCGTGCAGGAGCTGCCCAAGAACGCCAATGGCAAGCTGGCCCGCAAGCAATTGCGCGATGCGTATTGGGCAGGCCAGGACCGCCGGGTGGGATGACGGCCGCGACGCTGCCTGGATCAGGCTGCGCTTGTCAGCACGCAATCCAGCGGCGCCTGGGCTGCCAGGCGCACGCGGAACACGCGCAGTTCGTCGCGGCGGAACACGTGCACGGCCACGGTGTCGCCGGGGCGGTACTGGGCCAGCAGCAGCTCCAGGCCTACTGGACCGGCGACGCGCAAGCCGTCCACGGCCACCAGTTCGTCGCCGGCCGACAGGCCTGCCTTGTGCGCCGCGCCGCCTTCCACCACGCCGGCCAGCGCCACGCCTTCACCTTGCTTGCGCGTGCGCGCGTCCAGGCTGGGCAGGTTGGATGCCGGTTTCCATTGCAGGGTAATGCCCTCGCCGGCCAGCAGTTCGGCCAGCGGCAGGTCGGCATGTCCTTCGGCGTAGCGTTCGACAAAAGCGCGCACGTCCACCCCGGTCGCCTCGCGCACCAGCGCCGGCAGGGCATCCTCGGCGATGCCCTGCGGCTTGCCTTGGTAAAAGTCGCGGCCGTAGCGCCGCCACATCAGGCGCATGACATCGTCCAGCGAATGGCGGCCGTCCGATTCCCGGCGTATCGTCAGGTCCAGTCCCAGCGCCACCAGCGAGCCCTTGGTGTAGTAGCTGACGATGGCATTGGGCGAATTCTCGTCCTGCTTGTAGTACCGCGTCCAGGCGTCGAAGGAACTCTGCGCCACGGATTGCTTGTATCGTCCCGGGCCGCGCATCACCGTGGTGATGGTCTTGCCCAGCAGGCGCAGGTAGTCGTTGTCCGTGATGGTGCGCGAGCGCAGCAGGAAGAGGTCGTCGTAGTACGACGTGAACCCTTCGAATATCCACAGCAGCCGGGTCAGCGCGGGCTGGCGCAGGTCGTAGGGCGCGAATGCCGCCGGCTTGATGCGCTTGACGTTCCAGGTGTGGAAGTATTCGTGGCTGACCAGGCCCAGGAAGGTGCGATAGCCCTCGCCCTGGCCGACCTGGCCCTTCACCGGCAGGTCCTTGCGCGCGGCCATCAGCGCGGTCGACGCGCGATGCTCCAGCCCGCCATAGCCGTCGCCGGTGACCATGGTCATGAACACATAGCGGTCGCTGCTGTCGAGGAAAGGCGCGCGCTTGCCCTGGGGTTCGAAAAAGGCGATCTGGGTTTCGCAGATGCGTTTCACGTCCGCCACGATGCGCGGCAGGTCCAGGCGCGGGATCACGCCCGTGAATACCAGCTCGTGCTCGGCGCCATGGGCTTCGAAGCGGGCCACCTGCGGCGTCCCCATTTCCACCGGATGGTCGATCAGGGCGTCGTAGTCCGGCGCGCGGTACAGCCCGAAGCCATGGCGCCGCGCGGCGCCGGCCACGCCGCGCGCCTCGGGCAGGCTGGTGTAGACCTTCCAGCCGGAGATGCCCCGGGGCGGCGCCAGGTCCAGCAGGCAGGGCTGGTCCGACTGGCCCTCGACGCACAGGAAGACGCTGGTGCCGTTGAAGAAGCCGTGACTTTCGTCCAGGTGCGCGCCGCGCACCGAAAGGTCCCAGGCATAGACCGTATAGTCCACCACCAGGGGCCCATCGCAAGGCGCCACTTTCCAGGTATGGTTGTCAGTCTTGCGTACCCGCAGCCGCCGCCCGCCCGCGCGTGCCGCCAGCGTCTCGATCTGCCGCGAGAAATCGCGGATCAGGTAGCTGCCCGGGATCCAGGCCGGCAGCGACAAGGACTGGCCGTCGGGATCGGGCTGGCTGATGGTCAGCGTGACGCGGTAGCGATGTCCGGCCGGATCATGGGGTTCCAAGCGGTAAAGTACGGGATGCGTCATGGGGTGCGGTGGCCTGGTGATTAATGTGTATTGGTTGCCGCATTCTAAATGCTAAAAAATCGACTTTCCGCCGCCCGCGGGGCGGTCCTTCCAACCTTGCACAACATTTGCCGGTCCCGGCAGGGGCCGGCCTCCAGGAGACAACCATGAGCGAATCGCTGGTGCTGGTCGAAACCCGTGGCCGGGTCGGTCTATTGACGCTTAACCGGCCCAAGGCCCTGAACGCGCTCAACGACGCGCTGATGGATGAACTGGGCAGCGCCTTGCTGGCGTTCGAGCAGGATGACGGCATCGGCGCCATCGTCATCACGGGCAGTGAAAAAGCGTTCGCCGCGGGCGCCGACATCGGCGCCATGAAGGACTGGTCCTATATGGACGTCTATCGCAGCGACTACATCACCCGTAATTGGGAAACGCTAAAGCGCGTGCGCAAGCCGGTCATTGCCGCGGTCGGCGGCTACGCCCTGGGCGGCGGTTGCGAGCTGGCCATGATGTGCGACCTTTTGATCGCCGCGGACAGCGCCAAGTTCGGCCAACCGGAGATCAAGCTGGGCGTGATCCCCGGCGCCGGCGGCACCCAGCGCCTGCCGCGCGCCGTCGGCAAGGCCAAGGCCATGGACCTGATCCTGACCGGACGCATGATGGGCGCCGAGGAGGCCGAGCGCGCGGGCCTGGTATCGCGCGTGGTGCCGGCCGCCAAGCTGCTGGACGAGGCGATCGAGGTGGCTACGGTGATCGCCTCGATGTCCCTTGCCTCGGTGATGATGGCGAAGGAGTCCGTCAATCGCGCCTTCGAAGGCTCGCTCAACGAGGGCTTGCTGTTCGAGCGCCGCGTCTTCCATTCCCTGTTTGGAACGGAGGACCAGAAGGAAGGCATGACCGCTTTCGTGGAAAAGCGCGAAGCGCGTTTCAAGCATCGTTAGCATTTGTTGCCTTGCCGGCGGCGGCGCCATCCCCCGGCCGCCGCGCCAGCGCGGGCGCGGCGACCTGTACCAAGGGACGCCGCGTTGTGTCCCTTGTCGTTGCGCCTTGAAACGCATGGGGCACACTTGTTTCAAGTGACGGGCCTATCCTGAAAAGTACCTGATGACTGGATCCGCCCGGACATCCCCCTTTGCGTCCGGGTCCAGCTCTCGCCTGCGTCCCAGAGCCTTCCATCCGGACCTCCTTTCCCGGAGTGGGCATCCTTCTTGCGGACTGCGGCACCTCAGCTTCAGGCCAACAATAAAGGAGCCCTCGATGCGTCAGCCTTCATGTCCTCGCCCTTCACGTCCTCGCCTTTCCTGTCTGGCCGTCCTGGTCTGCGCCATGGGCCTGACTTGCGCGGCCGTGGCGCAGTCGCCCCAGCCTACGTTCCGCCTGGTTTCCCAGAGCCCGGCGTCGTCCCCGGCCGCGCCGGCGGTCAGCGGCGCCGAATTGCATGACATCGCGGTCGATGCGTACGTATACGCCTACCCCATGGTGTTGATGGAGCTCACGCGGCGCAACGCCACCAATGTGCAGACGCCGATGGACGGCCGCGCGCCGATGAATATGTTCGGCCACAAGACGGCATTCCCCGATGCGCGCACGCCGGACGTCCGCTGGCCCAGCACCGACACGCTTTATTCCAGCATGTGGTACGACGTCAGCCGGGAGCCGGTGATCGTGCGAGTGCCGGATGCCGGCAATCGCTATTACTTCCTGAGCCTGCTGGATATGTGGACGGATGTGTTCGCCTCCCGCGGCACCCGGACGGTCGGCAACCGGCCCCAGACGTTCGCCATCGTGGGGCCATACTGGCAGGGCACGGTACCCCCCGGGGTGGAGGTGGTGCGCAGCCCGACCTCGATGGGCTGGGTCCTGGGCCATGTCCAGACCAACGGCTCCGCCGACTATCCCGGCGTGAACCAGTTCCAGTCCGGCCTGGTGGTCCAGCCCCTGAGCACCGTCAGCCCGGCATACGGCCAGACGGGCAAGACCTACATGCCGGTGACGGGCAATGTCGATCCCAGCCTGAATACCCGGACGCCGCCGGCGGACCTGGTGGCCTCGATGGACGCGGCCACGTTCTGGGGCATTTTCTCGGAAGCCGTGCGCAACAATCCGCCGCACGCCAACGACTATCCCATGCTGGACCGGTTGCGCCGTATCGGCCTGGGCGGCAATCCGCCCGTGGCCTACAGCCGGCTCGATCCCACCGTGCAGCAGGCCCTGGCCCAGGCGGGGCCGGAGGCCGGCCGCCGTATCGCCGACTATGTGGCGGGCCTGGGCAGCGGCTATAACGGCTGGAATACCGTGTCCGAGGGCATAGGCACCTATGGCACGGATTACCTGCGACGGGCCGCCATCGCCTATGCGGGCCTGGGCGCCGGGGTGCCGGAAGACGTCATGTATCCGGTGACCTCCATCGATTCGAAGGGACGGGCGCTGGACGGCGACAAGGACTATGTCCTGCACTTCGACAAGGGGCAACTGCCGCCGGTCAATGCGTTCTGGTCGCTGGCGGTATATGGCCCGAACCAGACTTTCGCCGAGAACCAGGCCGGCAAGTACGCCATACACAGCAACGATGCGCTGAAGTACAACGCGGACGGCTCGCTGGATATCTACATCCGCCACAAGGCGCCTGGCCGCGACAAGCAGGACAATTGGCTGCCGACGCCCGCATCCGGCCCGTTCATGTTGAACATGCGGATGTACTGGCCGCGCACCATCGCCCTGGATGGTGCCTGGGCGCCTCCGCCGGTGCGGCGCGACTGACGGCCGCAAGCCCCGCCGCGAGCGCGTGCTGCGCCATCAGGCCAGCTGCTTCGTGGCACCTCGCTGATCGCGGCCGGCCACGGCTTGTCCCCGTGGTCGGGATCGCGCATTGGGCGGCCCTCACCGGCCGCCTTTTTTTGTCTCCGGACCGCCCCGGGGCGACAAAGGGGCGGAAGCCAGCGAAGGCGGGCAGCGCGGGGGCCAATCGCCGCGGCAAATGTGTCCCTGATTATTTTGTTGTACGCTCAGCGCGGAGTCAGCTATTCCGTTTGCGAAGCGCGTCACTAACACGCTATACTCCAATAGTTTGACGCTTGCGGGTTAAAAAACGCATCGCGTCGTCAGCAGGGAATCTTCATTACACAAGCTTCACCATAGACATCACTACATAGACATCCCCACGGGTGGCGATATCGGGCCGGTAGCAGCGGTCCGGGCATAGCGCCCAAGCGCTTTCGCAGCATCTCTGGTTATCCGGTTTTCGTAGAAATTTCAGGTAGATAGGTCGGGTTTAACAGTCCGCTTGCAATTCACCATGCGGCGCGTGAGCGTCGGCGTGCGGTGCCTGCGGATCGGCTAGTCCGAAATCCTTGAATGCTACGAAATGAAAGCGGATGGCGTGGTCGGCGAAACGAGCCAGGCGGCACTGGGGGAGGTTGATAAGTGGTGATCTTTGGTGAAAAAACAACCGGGGTGCGGCAAGCGATGAAAGTCGGCGGTCGTAACCAGGGGGTGGCATGACCGGGCATGGGACGGAAAACCGGGACGCATCGGGTGCGAACCGGGTCGCAGGAAATGCGGCATACGCTCATGAGTACGAGCCGGGCGGCATCAAACTCAGCGCCGAGGACAAGGCGGCGCTGGATGCGAAGGCAGGCCGGGGGCTGGTGCGGGCGGTGATGGCCCAGGGTGTAATGGCGGTGCTGGCGACAGTGATTGCCGGGGCGGTAGCGGGGTCGGCGGCAGCTTGGTCGGCGTTGGCGGGGGCGGGGGCATATTTCGTGCCGAATTCTCTGTTTGCGCTGCGGTTGCTGCTCAACGCGCACCAACCTGGGCGGGCCAATCCGTTTACGTTTTTCCTGGGCGAAGCATTCAAGTTGGGCATGACGGTTCTGCTGTTGGGGCTCACGGTTTACTTCGGTCGGGGGCAAATCGTGTGGCCGGCCTTGTTGATCGGTTTGTTGTGCGTGCTCAAGGGGCATGTGCTGCTGCTGATGACGGGCAAGTTGTCATAGCGACGCATCAAGAGTTTTTGTTCTAACGGCTGGCGCCTGCGCCAGCGACAGCAAACAGGGTAGGAATCACATGGCTGCCGCCAGCGACGTGTCGCCTCAGTCGGAATATATCCAGCACCACCTGGTGCATCTGAACAACCTTGGCGAGAAGCAGTCCGCCATCGCCCAGTTCAACATCATCAATTACGACTCGTTGTTCTGGTCCATCCTGATGGGCTTGCTGGTGGTGTTCTTCCTCTGGCGCGCCGCCCGCAAGGCGACCAGCGGCGTTCCCGGCCGCTTCCAGATGTTCGTCGAGTCGCTGGTCGACATGGTCGAAGAGCAGGCCAAGGGCATCGTCCACAACGAGGTTTCGCGTCGTTTCGTGTCGCCGCTGGCGCTGACGGTCTTCCTGTGGATCGTCATGATGAACGCGCTGGACTTCGTCCCCGTCGACCTGCCGGCCACGGTGTTCCGCTGGATCGGCCTGGGTTCGCACCATGGCGACCCGTTGTACTACCACCGTATTCTCCCGACCGCCGACCTGAACGTGCCCATGGGCATGTCGCTGGGCGTGCTGCTGCTGATGTTCTATTACGGCATCAAGATCAAGCACCCGGGCGGCTTCGTCAAGGACCTGATCAGCGCCCCCTTCCACGGCCACGGCATCTGGGTCGTCATCCTGCTGCCGTTCAACCTGCTGTTGAACCTCATCGAATACGCCGCCAAGTCCGTCTCGCTGGGCATGCGGTTGTTCGGCAACATGTTCGCCGGTGAACTCCTGTTCATGCTGATCGCCCTGCTGGGCGGCGCCTGGACCGGTTTCAACGCCACCAGCATCGGCTTGGGTCTTGGCCAGATCGTGGCCGGCTCCATCTGGGCTATCTTCCACATCCTGATCGTGTTGCTGCAGGGTTTCATCTTCATGATGCTGACTCTGGTCTACATCGGCCAGGCACACGAAGGGCATTGACCGGACGCCCGAGTTCGCCGGTGCGGGGGAGCATTCCCGTGCCGGCCGCAAGATCCTCTTGCATAGCGCTGTACCTCTGCTTTACCCCTTTACCATTAATTTTTGACTTCAGATTTTTAAACAAGGAGTTGTCATGACCAACGTAGCTTTCGTTGCTCTCGCTTGCGGTCTCATCATTGGCCTGGGCGCTATCGGCGCTTGCATCGGTATCGCGCTGATGGGGGGCAAATACCTGGAAGCTTCGGCTCGTCAGCCTGAACTGATGAACGCCCTGCAAACCAAGATGTTCCTGCTGGCTGGCCTGATCGACGCCGCGTTCCTGATCGGTGTTGGTATCGCCATGCTGTTCGCGTTCGCCAACCCGTTCGTCGGCTAAAGGCGAAGTCCCGCCGCGCGCGGTGGGCATGGAGACCGGCGGCGCGCCCGTGCGCCTTACCGCCGGCACAGTATCGAGTGCTCGCGGCGTCTTCGATGAAGACGCCGGAGCCTTAAGGGTTTAAAGGGAACGACCGTGAAT
Source organism: Achromobacter aloeverae (assembly GCF_004121055.1). Taxonomy (GTDB): domain Bacteria; phylum Pseudomonadota; class Gammaproteobacteria; order Burkholderiales; family Burkholderiaceae_B; genus Bordetella_C; species Bordetella_C aloeverae. The sequence continues at coordinate 445,205 of NZ_PYAL01000008.1, read as the reverse complement.
CTGAACGCGACAATCATCTTCCAGATGCTCGTGTTCTTCGTTCTGGGCTGGTTCACGATGAAATTCGTGTGGCCGCCCCTGACGAAGGCGATGGACGAACGCCGCCAGAAAATTGCTGACGGCCTGGCCTCCGCCGAAAAGGGCAAGGCTGACCTGGCTCAGGCGCAGGCGCGCATCAGCCTCATCGAGGCCTCTGCCAAGTCCGAAAACCACGCCCGTATCGTCGAGGCGGAAAAGCAGGCGAACCAGCTGATCGAGCAGGCCCGCCGCGAAGCCGAGGCCGAGCGTGCGCGTATCGTGGCGCAAGCCAAGCAGGACGCCGAGCTGGAAGGCCAGCGCGTGCGTGACTCGCTGCGCGACGACGTGGCCGCCTTGGCGGTCAAGGGCGCCGAACAGATCCTCAAGCGCGAGGTGGATGCCCGCGCCCACGCCGAGCTGCTGAACCAGCTCAAGGCGCAGCTTTAATCCGGGAACGTCATGGCTGAACTATCGACTGTCGCCAGACCTTACGCCGAGGCGCTTTTCGGCGCCGCGCTCGATGCGAAGAGCGGGCTGCAGGGCTGGGCCGAGCTGGTGGACGAAATGGCGCAAGTGGCGTCCAACCCGGACGTGCGCGAGGCCATGGCCGACCCGCGTCTGGACGATGCGCAGCGCGCGCAGACTTTCACCAGTCTGCTGAAGGGCGACGTGCCGCAGGCCGCCCGCAACTTCATCGAGCTGCTCGCCCAGAACGACCGCTTGCTGCTCCTGCCTGAAATCGCCAGCCAGTTCGTGACGTTGAAGAACCGTCACGAGGGTTCGGCGCAGGCTGACATCACCAGCGCATTCGAATTGTCCGAAGCCCAGGTCAAGGAACTGACCTCGGCGCTCGAACTGAAGTTCGGGCTGAAGCTCAAGCCGCGCGTCACGGTGGACGCCGCGCTGATCGGCGGCGTGCGCGTGGCCGTCGGCGACCAGGTACTCGATACATCCGTGCAAGCCCAATTGGCCCGCATGCGCGACACGCTGGCGGCGTAAGCCAGGCGACTAAACAGGATTCCAGGAGTCTGAACATGCAACTCAATCCCTCCGAGATCAGCGAACTGCTCAAGAGCCGCATCGAGGGCCTGGGCGCTTCGACCGATATTCGCACCCAGGGCACGGTCGTTTCCGTGACCGACGGTATTACCCGCATCCACGGTCTGTCGGACGTGATGCAGGGCGAAATGCTCGAATTTCCCAACAACGTATTCGGCCTCGCGCTGAACCTCGAGCGCGACTCCGTCGGCGCCGTGATTCTGGGCGACTACACCGGTGTTTCCGAGGGCGACCAGGTCAAGACGACCGGCCGCATCCTGGAAGTCCCGGTCGGCCCGGAACTGAAAGGCCGCGTGGTGAACACGCTGGGCGAGCCCATCGACGGCAAGGGCCCGGTCAACACCAAGGAAACCGACATCATCGAGAAAGTGGCGCCCGGCGTTATCGCCCGCCGCTCGGTGTCGCAACCGCTGCAGACCGGCGTCAAGGCTATCGACGCCATGGTGCCCATCGGCCGTGGCCAGCGCGAGCTGATCATCGGCGACCGCCAGACCGGCAAGACCGCCGTCGCCGTCGACACCATCATCAGCCAGAAGGGCAAGGGCGTCACGTGCGTGTACGTCGCCATCGGCCAGAAGGCGTCGACCATCAACAACGTCCTGCGCAAGCTCGAAGAGCATGGCGCCATGGACTACACCATCATCGTCGCCGCCACGGCTTCGGACTCGGCCGCCATGCAGTACCTGGCCCCGTACGCCGGCTGCACGATGGGCGAATACTTCCGCGACCGCGGCGAAGACGCCCTGATCATCTATGACGATCTGACCAAGCAGGCCTGGGCCTACCGTCAGGTGTCGCTGCTGCTGCGCCGCCCGCCGGGCCGCGAAGCCTACCCCGGCGACGTGTTCTACCTGCACTCGCGCCTGCTCGAACGCGCCGCCCGCGTGAACGAAGAGTACGTCGAGAAGTTCACCAACGGCGCCGTGAAGGGCAAGACCGGTTCGCTGACCGCGCTGCCCATCATCGAAACGCAAGCCGGTGACGTGTCCGCGTTCGTGCCGACCAACGTGATCTCGATCACGGACGGCCAGATCTTCCTGGAAACCGACCTGTTCAACGCCGGTGTCCGCCCCGCCATCAACGCCGGTATCTCGGTGTCGCGGGTCGGCGGCGCCGCCCAGACCAAGGTGGTCAAGAAGCTGTCCGGCGGTATCCGTACCGACCTGGCTCAGTACCGTGAACTGGCCGCCTTCGCCCAGTTCGCCTCCGACCTGGACGACGCGACCCGTCGCCAGCTGGAGCGCGGCAAGCGCGTGGTGGAACTGCTCAAGCAGCCGCAATACCAGCCGCTGCAGGTGTGGGAACTGGCCGTCACGCTGTACACGGTCAACAACGGCTATCTGGACGATGTCGATGTGCCGCAGGTGCTGGCTTTCGAAAAGGCCCTGAAGGATCACATCAAGGCCAAGCACGAAGGCCTGGTCCAGCGCGTCGAAGACACCAAGGAACTGTCCAAGGATGACGAGGCCGAACTGGCCGCCGCCATCACGGAGTTCAAGAAGCACGGTGCGTTTTAAGACACCTTGACTGCCCGTTAGGTTGGCGCCGGCGGCAAGCCGCCGGTCCAGCATGACGGGGCCGGCGCCGCCCTCCAGCCGCCGGCCCGTCACACCAGGAAAGCGCAATGCCCGGAATCAAGGAAATCCGAACCAAGATCAAGAGCGTGCAAAACACGCGCAAGATCACCAAGGCGATGGAAATGGTCGCCGCATCCAAGATGCGCAAGGCGCAGGAGCGGATGCGCGCGGGCCGTCCGTACGCCACCAAGGTGCGCGAGATCGCGGCGCACCTCATGCAGGCCAATCCCGAGTACAGCCATCCCTTCCTGGTCGAGCGCGAACAGGTCAAGGCGGTGGGTGTGGTTCTGGTGACCACCGACAAGGGCTTGTGCGGCGGCCTGAACACCAACGTGTCCCGCATCACGCTGGCCAAGCTCAAGGAATTCCAGCAACGCGGCGTGCAGGTGCAAGCCACGGCGCTGGGCAACAAGGGCCTGGGCCTGCTGACGCGTATCGGCGCGAACCTGGTGTCGCAGGAAGTCGGGCTGGGCGATGCGCCCAACCTCGAACGCCTGCTGGGCGCCATCAAGGTCCAGATCGACGCCTATCTCGACGGCCGTATCGACGAGTTGTACGTGGCCACGACCCGCTTCATCAACACGATGAAGCAGGAGCCCGTATTCCTGCGCCTGTTGCCGCTGCCGGATGCCAAGATGGAAGATCCCTTCCACAGCCCGGATTCGGCCGAGGCCAGCCACGCCGAGCTGAAGACCGAGTACAGCTGGGACTACATCTACGAGCCCGATGCGCGCACCGTTATCGACGAGCTGTTGCAGCGCTATGTCGAAGGCGTGTTGTACCAGGCCGTCGCCGAGAACATGGCCTCGGAGCAATCGGCCCGCATGGTGGCCATGAAGGCCGCCTCGGACAACGCCAAGAAGGTTATCGGCGATTTGCAGCTGGTCTACAACAAGACCCGCCAAGCCGCGATCACCAAGGAAATTTCGGAAATCGTGGGGGGCGCCGCCGCCGTCTGACGTCCGCCAGAGGACGTCCCCGGATGCTGCATCCCGACAGGAAAGTTATCAAAGGAATCGACATGAGCAACGGAACCATCGTTCAGTGCATCGGCGCCGTGGTGGACATTCAGTTCCCCCGCGATCAAATGCCCAAGATCTACGAAGCCCTCACCCTGGTGGATGAAGGCACTTCGTTCGTGGAAAAGGGCCTGACCCTCGAAGTCCAGCAGCAGCTGGGCGACGGCGTGGTGCGTACCATCGCGCTGGGCTCCAGCGACGGCCTGCGCCGCGGCATGAAGGTCGCCGGCACCGGCGCCCCCATCTCGGTGCCCGTCGGCACCGGCACCCTGGGCCGCATCATGGATGTGCTGGGTCGTCCCATCGACGAAGCCGGCGCCATCCAGCACGAAGAAAAGCGCGCCATTCACCAGGAAGCCCCGCACTTCGACGAGCTCTCGCCTTCCGTCGAACTGCTGGAAACCGGCATCAAGGTTATCGACCTGGTCTGCCCGTTCGCCAAGGGCGGCAAGGTCGGCCTGTTCGGCGGCGCCGGCGTGGGCAAGACCGTCAACATGATGGAACTGATCAACAACATCGCCAAGCAGCACAGCGGCTTGTCGGTGTTCGCCGGCGTGGGCGAGCGTACCCGCGAAGGCAACGACTTCTACCATGAAATGGAAGAGTCGAACGTTCTGGACAAGGTGGCCATGGTGTTCGGCCAGATGAACGAACCCCCGGGCAACCGCCTGCGCGTGGCGCTGACCGGCCTGACCATGGCCGAGAAGTTCCGCGACGAAGGCCGCGACATCCTCTTCTTCGTCGACAACATCTACCGCTACACCCTGGCCGGCACCGAAGTGTCCGCGCTGCTGGGCCGTATGCCGTCGGCCGTGGGCTACCAGCCCACGCTGGCCGAGGAAATGGGCAAGCTGCAAGAGCGCATCACGTCGACCAAGACCGGCTCGATCACCTCCATCCAGGCCGTTTACGTGCCGGCGGATGACTTGACCGACCCGTCGCCGGCCACCACCTTCCAGCACTTGGACTCGACCGTGGTGCTGTCGCGTGACATCGCCGCGCTGGGTATCTACCCCGCCGTGGAACCGCTGGATTCGACGAGCCGCCAGCTGGATCCGCAGGTCGTCGGCGAAGAGCATTACGCCGTGGCCCGCGCCGTCCAGCAGACGCTGCAGCGCTACAAGGAACTGCGCGACATCATCGCCATTCTGGGCATGGACGAGCTGTCGCCGGAAGACAAGCTGAGCGTGGCTCGCGCCCGTAAGATCCAGCGCTTCCTGTCGCAGCCCTTCCACGTGGCCGAAGTGTTCACGGGCTCGCCCGGCAAGTATGTGCCGCTGGCCGAAACCATCCGTGGTTTCAAGATGATCGTCAATGGCGAATGCGACGCGCTGCCCGAGCAGGCTTTCTACATGGTCGGCACCATCGACGAGGCCTTCGAGAAGGCCAAGAAACTGCAATAAGGATCGGATATGGCTACCCTGCATGTGGATGTCGTCAGTGCGGAATCGTCGATTTTCTCCGGTGAGGCGAAATTCGTCGTGCTGCCTGGCGAGGCGGGCGAGCTCGGTATCTTGCCGGGTCACACCCCGCTGATTTCGCGGATTCGTCCCGGGACGCTGAAGATAGTGCGAGCCGACAACGGCGAAGAGAGCGTCTTCGTCGCCGGGGGCATCCTGGAAGTCCAGCCGGGTGGCGTGACGGTCTTGGCCGACACCGCCATCCGCGCGGCCGACCTGGACGAAGCCAAGGCCGAAGCGGCGCGCAAGAAGGCGGAAGAAGCCTTGCGCAATGCCAAGGACAAGGCGGACATCGCCGTGGTCGAAGCCGAGCTGGCGATGCTGACGGCGCAAGCTGCCGCGGCCCGTCGCCTGCGTGGCGGCCGTGGTTCGCACTGAGTTTCAGCGCTGATCGATCCCGCCGGCGAGCCGCGGTTCCAGGGGAACCACGGTTCGCCGGAGAAAAGCCAGGCCTGGTCGCCTGGTTTTTTTTGGCTACAATATTGAGATCGATTGTCATTCAACCATCGGTCGTCATTCAACCGATTACTTCATTCGTCCGCGCGGAGACCCGGAATGGCCAAGCTGCCGATCAAGACGTGGTACGCGATACACAAGTGGACCAGCCTGGTCTGTACGGTATTCCTGCTGATCATCTGCGTGACCGGGTTGCCGCTGGTTTTCCATGAGGAAATCGAGCAGTGGCTGGACGATGCCAAGCCTTACGCGCAGGTGCCTGAAGGGTCGCCGCGTGCCAGCCTGGACAGCATGGTGGCCACGGCCATGCGCATGTTCCCCAACGAGTTCATCAACTACGTCTTCATCGATGACGACGAGCCGCAGGTCTACATCGGCCTGGCGCCCAATCGCGACGACCGGTCGCTGGAGCACGCCTTGCGCTTCGACGCGCATACAGGCGAAGTGGTGAAGGCCGTCGGCTCCACCGCGCAGGAGGGCCACGGCTTCATGGACATCATGCTGCACCTGCATGTGGACCTGTTCGCCGACCTGCCCGGGGAACTGTTCCTGGGATTCATGGGCCTGCTGTTCGTGGTGGCGGTGGTCTCGGGCGTCGTCCTCTACGGCCCCTTCATGAAGAAGATCGAGTTCGGCACGGTGCGCGCCGAGCGCTCGACGCGCATCAAGTGGCTGGACCTGCATAACCTGCTGGGTGTGGTGACGCTGGTCTGGGCCTTCGTGGTCGGCCTGACGGGCGTGATCAACGAACTGTCCACGCCCATGTTCCGCTATTGGCAGTCCACGGCGCTACGCGGGCTGCTGGAACCCTACCAGGGCAAGCCGCCCTTGCAGACGGTCCAGCTGGCCTCGCTGGACGCCATCGCGCAGACTGTCGGCAAGGCAACCCCCGGCATGACGGTCGCTTCCTTCACCTTTCCCGGCAACCGCTACGGCAGCCCGTATCACTTCATCGTCTGGTCCAAGGGCCAGACGCCGCTGACGTCGCGCCTGTTCACCCCTTCGCTGGCGGACGGGGAGACGGGCAAGCTGGCGGCGCAGGTCGAAATGCCCTGGTACCTGCGGGCCCTGGAGGTATCGCGGCCCCTGCATTTCGGCGATTACGGCGGCATGCCCTTGAAGGTCATCTGGGGCTTGCTGGACGTGGTGACCATCATCGTGCTGGGCAGCGGGCTGTATCTCTGGATCGCGCGGCGTCGGACCGCCGCCGCGCGCATCGCGGAAATCGAAGCCCGCCACAAGGCCTGGGCCGACGCACGCGCCTGAGGCCGGGCCGGGCTGCGCTGAGGCGTGGCTGTCGCCGGCCCGGCATGGCCGCGTAAAAAGCCCGTTATTCCGGCCCGCACGGCGACCAAAGCATCCGTGCAGTCTTACCCTTAGGTGCGCGTTGCATTGCGGAGCTTCCGTATTGCCCGGGTACTCACCGGTCTTTAGCCTTGGTTCTCCGAGGCATGGGACATACGGGAGTAGCGAACAATGCGCGAGACGCTGGACTGCGGTGTATTGATGGTGCCGCCGCATCACGGCTGGATGCAGGAGTGGATAAACCGGCACGGCCAGGCCTTGGGCCGCTTGCGGCTCTATCCTGTGCACTTCGACGAGAAGACCCTGGGCGGACTCGCCGATCCGGGTGTGCCCCCCGCCGCGTCGGCCGCGACGACAAGCCACGCCGCGACAGACGTTCCCGCCGAGTTGCTGGCACGCCTGGCCATCCCGCTGCGCCGCTACGATGTGTGCGTGCTGCCGGTCACGCCGGCGACCGTGGCGTGGACGCGCACCGCGCTGGCTTGCGCGCGTGCGCAATTGCATACGCCGCTGTTGGCCCTGGCGCGCGGCCTGAAGGCCGCCGCCATGCAGGACCTGCTGGTGCTGGGCTTGCAGGATTTCGCATTGCACCGGGCCTGCGCCGACGAATTACGCGCGCGCCTGTCCCGCCTGGCCGAGTCGACGCCGCGCCAGGACGCATTGCCCAGCAGCTATGCGCTGCAGCCGTCCCTGGGGCTATCCGTCCAGGATGCAATGGCCACCTATGACGTGCGCGGCGCGGCCGGCGGACGGCCGGGCGCCGCGCCCGCAACGCCTCCGAGGGAAGAGCCGGGAAGAGCCCCGCGCAACGTCCGCCAGGGCACGCCGGACCACCCCGACGCGGTGTCCTTTCTCGATGAGCTCGCAAGCCAACGGCCAGGGCCGGGGCTGAGGCACCAGACGGCGTACCATGCCGGATCCCGCATGGCGAACAACGAATCGTTTCGCGTGGCCAAGTCCCGCGTCGTCGGCTGCTTCGAGCGTGACTACGTCCGCACCGCGCTTTCGCGCCATGCCGGCAACGTGGCCAGCGCGGCCCGCGCCTCGGCCAAGCACAGGCGCGCCTTTTGGGCATTGATGCGCAAGCACGAGATCGATGCGGACCCCTATCGCATCCAGGAGGACGAAGGCGACGACGAGGATGACTGAACCGGCAGGCCGTAACCCTGAGGGTAAAATGGCAGGCTTGACCTGAGAGAAAGAGCCCGAGAAGCCCGTGTCCCTTGCCACGCTGAAGAATGACGTATTCTTGCGCGCGCTGTCGCGCCAGCCGGTTCCCTATACGCCTGTGTGGCTGATGCGCCAGGCCGGCCGTTACCTCCCGGAATACAACGCGACCCGGTCGCGTGCCGGCTCTTTCATGGGCCTGGCCCAGAACCCGGCGTACGCGGCGGAAGTCACGCTGCAGCCGTTGGAGCGCTACCCGCTGGATGCGGCCATCCTGTTTTCGGACATCCTGACGGTTCCCCACGCCATGGGCCTGGGCCTGGAGTTCCGCGCCGGCGAGGGACCGCACTTCGACCGCCCCGTTCGCGAAGAGCGCGACGTCGATGCGTTGACCGTACCCGACATGGAATCCCTCCGGTATGTCTTCGACGCCGTGTCGCTTATCCGGCGCGAACTGGACGGTCGCGTGCCGCTGATCGGTTTCGCGGGCAGCCCATGGACCGTGGCCTGTTACATGGTCGAAGGCAAGGGCAGCTCCGACTACCGGCTTATCAAGTCCATGCTGTACGGCCGTCCCGACCTGCTGCATCGCATCCTGCGGATCAACGCCCAGGCCACGGCCGATTATCTCAATGCCCAGATCGACGCGGGCGCCCAAGCGGTGATGTTGTTCGACAGCTGGGGCGGCGTCCTGGCCGATGGTTTGTTCCAGCAGTTTTCCCTGGCCTATACGCGCCAGGTGGTGGCGTCGCTGAAGCGGGAAAACGAAGGGCGGCGCGTGCCGGTGATCGTGTTCACCAAGGGCGGCGGCCTGTGGCTGGAAGATATCGCCGCCTGTGGCGCCGACGCGGTAGGCCTGGACTGGACCGTGAACCTGGCCCAGGCACGCCGCCGCGTCAGCGACAGTGTCGCCCTCCAGGGCAATCTGGACCCCATGTCGCTGTTCGGTGGCGGCCCCGCCATACGCGCGGAAGCCAGGCGGGTCATTGACGCTTACGGCCAGGTGGGGCAGGGCGGCCATGTGTTCAATCTGGGGCATGGAATTTCCCAATTCACTCCCCCGGAAGCTGTAGCTGAATTGGTCGATGAAGTGCATGGCTACAGCCGCGCTTTCCACGCCGTCTAGCGATTATGTGAGTAATCGCTTCCGTCGATCGGCGCGTCCATGGCCCGCTCCAGAATGGAGTTGTGCACAGCAACGTAGAGAGGACAGGGACCGAGGATCTTCTTAGTTTCAATCTGGAAAGATCTAATAAGTTATTGATTTATATAGAATATCGAAATCTGGAAAATATCCGGCAAGAATTCTTGCCTTGTGCTAAGCGCATGAGGCCATGAAGTTCCGAGGATTTTCCCCAAAGTTATCCACAGGCTGTCATTTCACGTTTCAGCCACATTTCAAGTCACGGCTTGTCAGTGCCTTAGCGGGCAATCCGAGAATTCACTTTAAGTCGGACGACCTTCCGACCTCATCCTTTTAGCCAATTGCGCCTTCCCCATGCCGCCCGCCGATACATCCGCTGACCTGCTCGCCTCCGTGCCCGGCGAACATGCGCCAGCGGATGTATCCGCGCATGCCTGGGTGAGGGTGGCCCTGGACGTTCCGCTGGCGGGGCCCTTCGACTACCGCGCCAGCACGCCCCTGGCGCCTGGGCTGCGGGTCATCGTGCCGTTCGGCCGTCGCCGCCTGGTAGGCGTGGTTGTGGATAATCCCGCCGAACCCGCCATCGATCCCGCGCAAATCAAGGCGGTGGAGCGGGTCCTGGACGATTTGCCGCCGTTCGGGGCGGATTGGCTGCGCCTGGCCGTCTTTGCCGCCGAGTATTACCAGCGGCCGCTGGGGGAAGTCATATTGCCGGCGCTGCCCCCGCCCTTGCGCAAAGTGTCCGCCTACGAAGGCCAGCGTTCGGCGGCGGGGCCGGTCGCACGCATGGACTTGCGCGCCATGCCCAAGCCGGCGAAGAAGGGGAAGCGGGCGGCCAAGGCCGCCCTGGTGGCGACGCCGGAGGCGGCCGTCCCTGTGGATAACGATGCACAGACTTGCGCCACGCCAGGCGATGCGGTGCCGCTCGCCGGCGCCCCCGTGGCTGCCTCGCCGCCCGTACTCAATGACGAACAGCAGGCGGCCGTCGACGCGATCGCCGCCGTACGGGGCTTCAAGCCCGTCCTGCTGCATGGCGTGACCGGCAGCGGCAAGACGGAGGTCTATCTGCATGCGGCCGAGCGCGTCCTGGCGGCTGGCCGCCAGGTGCTGCTGATGGTGCCCGAGATCAACCTGACCCCGCAGCTGGAGGCCGTCCTGCGCGCGCGTCTGGATGCCGTCGCCGGCCCCGGCGCGCTGGCGGTGCTGCACAGCGGCCTGGCCGACGGCGAGCGCCTGCAGGCGTGGGTGCGCGCGCAGCGGGGCGAAGCGCGGGTGCTGCTGGGCACGCGCATGTCGGTCTTCGCCGCGCTGCCGGACCTGGGCCTGATCATCGTCGACGAAGAACACGACGCCTCCTACAAGCAACAGGATGGACTGCGCTATTCCGCCCGCGATCTCGCGATCTGGCGAGCCCACGACCTGGATATCCCGGTGCTGCTGGGGTCCGCCACGCCTTCGCTGGAAAGCTGGCTGCACGCCGAGCGCGGGCGCTATCTGCGCCTGACGCTGGCCCGCCGCGCCAAGTCCAGCAGCCTGCCGGCCGTGCGCCTGGTCGACACGCGCCGCCTGGCGATGAAGCAGGGACTGTCGCCGCAGTTGACCGACGCCATCGGCAAGCGCCTGGAGCGCGGCGAGCAGTCGCTGGTATTCCTCAACCGACGCGGCTATGCGCCGGTGCTGCACTGCGCGTCCTGCGCCTGGGTCAGCCATTGCCCGCGCTGTTCCGCCTACACGGTGCTGCACCGCGGCCCCGGCGCGGGCGGTCACGTGCTGGCCTGCCATCACTGCGGTTTCCAGGCCCGCGTGCCGCGTGCCTGCCCGGAGTGCGGCGACCAGGACCTGCAACCCATGGGGCGTGGCACGCAACGCGTGGAGGAACACCTGGGCGAACTGTTTCCCGGCGCCCGCATCCTGCGCATCGATGCCGACAGCACGCGCCGCAAGGGCAGCGCGCAGGCCTTGTTCGCCAGCGTCCATGCCGGCGAGGTGGACATCCTGGTGGGCACCCAGATGGTGGCCAAGGGGCATGACTTCTCGCGCCTGGGGCTGGTGGGGGTGCTCAACGCCGACTCCATGCTGTTCGCCCACGACTTCCGCGCCCCGGAGCGCCTGTTCGCGCAGCTGATGCAAGTGGCCGGCCGCGCCGGCCGCCATGCCGAGGGCGGCGAAGTCCTGATCCAGACCGGCTACCCCGAGCAGCCCGTCTACCAGGCGCTGTTGCGCCACGACTATGCCGGTTTCGCCCGGCACGCCTTGCGCGAGCGCGAAAGCACCGGCCTGCCGCCGTATGCCTACCAGGCGCTGCTCACCGCCGAAGCGCGCGAGCTGGCGCAGGCGCTGGCGTTCCTGCAGGAAGCCCGGGCGCTGCCCGAGAGCACCGGCGCCTTCGGCACGCTGGTTTCAACGATTACGCGCTACGATCCCGTACCGCTGCGCGTGGTGCGGGTGGCCAACATCGAGCGCGCCCAGCTGCTGGTGGAAAGCGGACACCGGCCTGCCCTGCAAGCCTTCCTGTCCACCTGGTCCGCGCTGCTGCCGCAACTGGCCAACGCCAGCCGCGTGCGCTGGCAGCTGGAAGTCGACCCCCTGGAAATCTGATCCCGTCATGTCCAACTCCGTTCCCGCCGGTTTGAATCCGCCGCAACGCGAGGCCGTCCTCTACTTGGGCGGTCCGTGCCTGGTGCTGGCTGGCGCGGGCAGCGGCAAGACGCGCGTCATCACGCAGAAGATCGCCTACCTGCTTCAGGATTGCGGCTACCAGGGGCGCAACATCGTGGCCCTGACCTTCACCAACAAGGCCGCGCGCGAGATGGACGAGCGCGTCAAGACGCTGGTCGAGCGCAAGCTGTCCAAAGGCCTGACCATCAGCACCTTCCATGCGCTGGGCGTGCGCCTGTTGCGCGAGGAGGCGCGGCACGCGGGCCTCAAGCCGCAGTTCTCCATCCTGGATGCCGACGACGCCATGGGCATCGTGCAGGAGTTGCTGGCGACTACCGACAAGGGTCGCCTGCGCGCCGTGCAGCAGACCATCTCGCTGTGGAAGAACGCCTTGCTGGACCCGGATGGCGCGGAGAAGGCCGCCGTTACGCCTTCGGAGTTCGAAGCCGCGCGGGTCTATCGCAGTTATGCCGCCACGCTGGCGGCCTACCAGGCGGTCGACTTCGACGACCTGATCCTGGTGCCGGCGCGCTTGCTGGAAACCAACGAGGAGGTGCGCACGCGCTGGCAGAATCGCGTGCGCTATCTGCTGGTGGACGAATACCAGGACACCAACGTCTGCCAGTACCGGCTGGTGCAGCTGCTGACGGGTGACCGCGCCATGTTCACCGCGGTCGGCGACGACGACCAGGCCATCTATGCCTGGCGCGGCGCCACCATCGAGAACCTGGCCAGGCTGCCCAAGGACTATCCCAGTCTCAAGCTGATCAAGCTGGAGCAGAACTACCGGTCGGTGCAGCGCATCCTGGCCGCGGCCAACCAGGTGATCGAGCGGAACCCCAAGCTGTTCGAAAAGAAGCTGTGGTCGGACCTGGCGCATGGCGAGCCCATCGTCGTGACGCCCATGGATAGCGAAGAGGCCGAAGCCGAAGCGACGGCCATGAAGATCTCCGCTTCGCGCTTCGAACGGCAGGCGCAGTGGAAAGACTACGCCATCCTGTATCGCAGCAATCACCAGTCGCGCATACTTGAGCAGGCGCTGCGCAACCTGAAGATTCCGTACACGATCGCCGGTGGGCAGAGCTTCTTCGACAAGGCGGAAATCCGCGATGTGCTGGCCTATCTGCGGCTGATCGCCAACGACGAGGACGATCCTGCCTTCATCCGCGCGGCGACGACGCCCAAGCGCGGCATCGGCCAAGCCACCTTGCAGACGCTCGGCCAGTACGCGGCGGACCGGCAGTTGTCCCTGTTCGCGGCGGTTTTCGAGCACGGGCTGGAAACCCGTCTGCAGGCGCGCCAGTTGGAGCAACTGCGCGTCTTCGCGGAGTTCATCCAGCGCATCCAGTGGCGCGCTGGTCGCGGCAAGGCCGGCGAGAAGCCGACGTCGGCGGAACCGGCCGGCGTCATCCTGGACGATTTGCTGGCAGCCATCCAGTACGAGCGCCATCTCTACGACACCATGGAAGAAAAGCCGGCGCAGAGCCGCTGGCAGAACGTCCTGGAGTTGACGTCCTGGCTCAAGCGCAAGTCCGAGGAAGACGGCCTGACGCTGTTCGAACTGGTGCAGCATGTCGCCCTGGTCACCATGCTGGAGCGCGGCGAGGAAGAAACGCCCGATGCGGTCAAGATGACCACGCTGCATGCGTCCAAGGGCCTGGAGTATCCGCACGTCTACATGGTGGGGGTGGAGGAGGGGCTGCTGCCGCACATGGGCAAGGACGAGGAGGAAGGCGACCCCGCCAAGGCGGCCGAATCGCTGGCGAGCCGCATCGAGGAAGAGCGGCGCCTCATGTATGTGGGCATCACCCGCGCCCAGCGTACTCTCAACCTCAGCTGGTGCAAGAAGCGCCGCCGCGCCCGCGAAGATCTCGTACGCGAGCCCTCGCGTTTCATCGAAGAAATGGGCCTGGGCGACGCCCGCTTCCCCGAAGACGAAGCCACCCGCGCCATGAGCCCCAAGGAACGCCTCGACATGCTCAAGGCCCTGCTCAAAAAGAACTAGCCCGCAGCAATAAGACCTGTGCCGTGCAAAGGTCTTCCTGATCGGGGAACCGCGGATCCGGGTCTCCCGGTCCGCTGGTTTCGCCCCCCCGGGGGGCCCGCGTAAGCGGGTAGGGGGGGCCCTACTCCAGGTCGCGCAGGAGCAGTTGCCAGAAATGGGCGCGGGCCGCCAGCGTGCTGACCAGGATGTACTCATTCAGCGTATGCGCGCCGTCGCCATCGGCGCCCAGGCCATCCAGCGTGGGCACGCCCATGGCGGACGTAAAGTTGGCATCGCTGCCGCCCCCCGTCATCGGCGCGTCGTCCAGCTGGAAGCCCGCCGCCGTGGCGAACAGGCGCGCCTTGCCCAGCAGTTGCGTCGTGGCCTCGGACTTGACCATGGGCGGACGGTTCAGCTCGACATCGATGTCCAGCGACACATCCGGCCCCACCGCTTTCAACCCGCGCATGCGCGTCAGCGTATCTTCCGCGGCTTCCATGTCCGGTACGCGGAAATCCACCACGCAATTGCACAAGGCCGGGACCGTATTGGTGACGGTGCCGCCATTGATGGTGCCGACGCTGACCGTGACGCCACGTTCGTAGTCGGTCATCGCCTCCAACGCCAGCACCTGGTGCGCCATTTCGCGGATCGCGCTGCGGCCTTTTTCATGCTGCATGCCGGCGTGCGACGGACGGCCCTTGACCTGCAGGCGCAGCATGCCGGTGCCCTTGCGCGCGGTCACGCACTTGCCGCCATTGGGCCGCGCCGGCTCGCACACCAGCCCGTAGCGGGCATTGCGCGCATACGATTCGATGGAAGGCCGCGACGCATGGCTGCCGGTTTCCTCGTCGGGCACCATCACGAAGTCGATGGGCAGGCGGGTCGCGCCCGGCTTGGCCAGCGTGGCCAGCGCCGTGAGCGCCAGGTAGATGCCGCCCTTCATGTCATAGCTGCCCGGTCCATAGAGCTTGTCGCCCTCGATGCGGCAGGGGTTCTCGTCCAGGGTGCCGACCGGATGCACCGTGTCCAGGTGGGCCAGCACCAGGATGCCGGGCCGCGTATCGCCCTGCGCCCGGTTGGTCACGTACAGCAGCGGGCCGGTGGTGTCGCCCAGTGCGCTCAGCTGGGTGGTCAGGCCGGCGGCGCGCGCCTGCTTTTCCACCAGGGCGGCCATGGCGGCGACACCGGCGGGGGAGTTCGACGGCGACTCGCATTCGATCCAGGTGCGGATGCCCGCCGCCAGCGCGGCGGCGTCGGGCAGGTCGGAAGAGGTAGGCAGGGCGGACATGGGGAATTCCTTGTGCGTTCGTTAGGATGCGGGTGGAGGCAGGTAGGGGGCGGGTTCTCGTATGCCGGTCGCCGGGTGGACGGCCTTACGCCACGGTCTTGCCGGCCAGTGCCGCCATCGTGGCGTCGTCGGGCATGCCGCCGTCGAACCACAGGCTGGCGCAGACGGCGGACATGGCCTTGCCGTCATGACCGATGCCCGGCACGGAAATCAGTTGCCAATTGAACGGCACGCCGCGCCGCTCGGCTTCGCGGCGACCGCTTTCGAAATAGTGGTGGGCGCGCGCGTAGCGATGTGGCCCCTGGCGCATGGCCGCGGGTTCGGATGGCAGGTTGGGGTCGCTGGTGGCGATATCCTGGTCGCCAGCCAGCAAGGTCAGCGGATAGGCCAGCAGGCGCACCAGATGGTCCTCGGTCAGGCCCACGCCGTCCAGTCCCTCGGGGTAGGGGTGATCGAACGTCGGCAGCGTGTACCAGCCCGGATTGCCGGCCGCGACCGCTTTGTAGGGCGCGTGCGATTGACTGGACATGAGGCGATGGACGAATTGCCCACCCGCGGAGTGGCCGAACAGGTAAGCCTGCTCGGTCGTGGTGATCTCGGCCTCGCGCAGGTCGGCGAAGACGCGCTGCGGCAGCACGTAGGTCCAGCCGGACACCGGCCGCACGTTGCCCCCGGCCGAGTAGACGCGGCCGTTGTTATAGCTTTCGACGCCCGGCCAGATCTCGTTGGAGAACGTCGGCGCGACGATCAGCAGCTTGTGCTTGTCGGCGGCGGGAATCCAGAAATCGCGGTAGTCGTCGCCATTGCGCAGCACGCCGTGCTGCACGATGACGACCGGGCGGTCCGGCGTGTAGCCATAGGGACGGTAGGTCTGCAGCGTGAAGGGGCGGTCGCTGTTGCGGTCCTCGTCCAGGTAGGCGATGGCGTTGCGCCCCGCGTGGTTCAGTTCAAGGACAAGGCGTTCGACGTTATTGGATGGCGCGGACATGATGGCATCTCGGTCAGTAGCGGGGCGGCGCCCCATGCGTGTTCGGCTCGATCGTTGTTCAGGCTGTATTCGGTGACTGCCCGGTGGCTGTACAGAGGCTGTTCATTGGCTGTTCATTGGCTGTTCATTGGCTGTTCAGTCGCGCGTTCCCGCGCGGCGTCAACCGGCCACCTCATTCAAGTGGCATGCCGACCAGTGGCCGGGCGCGATTTCCTTGAGCGGCGGCGCCTGCTCGCGGCAGCGTGGCATGGCGTGAGGGCAGCGCGGATTGAAGGCGCAACCCGGCGGCGGCGCCAGCGGCGAGGGAATCTCCCCCTTGATCGGGGTGAACTTGCGTCCGCGCCGCGCCACGTCAGGCACTTCGGCGAGCAAGGCCTGGGTGTACGGGTGGTTGGCGCGGGCGAAGATTTCCACGGCGGTGGAAATTTCCACGATCTTGCCCAGGTACATGATGGCGACCCGGTCCGAAATGTGCCGCACCACGCCAAGATCGTGGCTGATGAACAGATACGTCAGGTCGCGCTGTTCGCGCAGGTCCATGAACAGGTTGATCACCTGGGCCTGGATGGACACGTCCAGCGCCGCCACCGGTTCGTCGCAGACCAGGAAGGACGGCGACACCATCAGCGCGCGGGCGATGCCGATGCGCTGGCGCTGGCCTCCCGAAATCTGGTGCGGCAGGCGGTCGCGATATTCGCGGTCCAGTCCCACCGCGGCCAGGGCGCTGTCCACGCGCGCTGGGATTTCCCCGGCGGTCGCCAGCTTGTGCACCTTCAGCGATTCGCCGAGGATCTGCTTCAGGCGCTGGCGCGGGTTCAACGAGGCCTGAGGGTCCTGGAACACCATTTGCACGCCCAGGACGTAGTCCAGGCGGTCGCGGCCGCGCAGTTCCGTCACCGGTCGGCCCTGGTAGCGCAACTCCCCTTCGGTCTGGCGATACAGGCCGGCCACCACGCGGCCCAGGGTCGACTTGCCGCAGCCGGATTCACCGACCAGGCCCACGACTTCGCCGCGCGCGATCGACAGGCTTACCCCGTTGACCGCGTGCACCGTGCGGCGGTCCAGTGGCCTGCCGGCCAGCGCCAACAAGCGCTGCGCGAGATCGGGGCGCTGTTCGAAGCGCTTGTGGACGTTGTCCAGTTCGATGACTGGCTCGGCCGGGGCCCGTGTGGATGCGTCCGCGGGACTCGTATCGGGCGTGGCGGCGCGCGCCTGTGCCTGGTCCATTTTCATGTCGGTATCCTGCACGTTCATTCCGACACCCCCGCCGCCGTCTTCTGGGCGGCGCGTTGCACCGGCGCATGGCAATGGAAGCTGCGCTTGCCCTCGTTGGTCACGCCGGGGAAGGTCTCCGTGCACCGGGTGATGGCGTTCGGACAGCGTGGCCGGAAGGGACAGCCCGACGGTCTTGCCGACAGCGTGGGCGCCATGCCATTGATCTGCTGCAGGCGTCCGCCCGGCGTGGCCGTGCCCGGCATCGAGCGCAACAGGCCTTGCGTATAGGGATGGCGCGGCGCTGCCAGCACGTCTTCCACGGGGCCGGTCTCGACGATGCGGCCGGCATACATCACGGCCACGCGATCGGCCAGTTCGGCCACCACGCCCAGGTCATGGGTGATCCAGATCAGCGCGGTATTGTTGTTGCGGCAAATCTCCTGCATGCGGTAAAGGATCTGCCCCTGGATGGTCACGTCCAGCGCCGTGGTCGGCTCGTCCGCGATGATCAGGTCCGGATTGTTCAACATGGCGATGGCGATCGCCACGCGCTGCCGCATGCCTCCGGAAAACTCGTGCGGGTAGCTGCGCAGGCGCGACTCGGGCGAAGGGATGCCCACCATCGCCAACGCGTCGCGGCAGCGCGCCATGGCTTCGGCGCGGCTGACGTTTTCATGGGTGAGGATGGCTTCGGCCATCTGTTCGCCTACCCGCAGCACGGGATTCAGCGTCATCAGCGGGTCCTGGAAAATCATGGCGATGCGGTTGCCGCGCAGGCGGCGCATGCCTTCTTCGTCCAGCTTGCGCAGGTCCTTGCCCTGGAACTTGACCTCGCCTTCGACAACTTCGCCCGGCGGGTCGATCAGGCCCAGCAGGGAAAAACCGGTGACCGATTTGCCGGAGCCGGATTCGCCGACCAGGCCGAGGATTTCGCCACGGCGCAGCGTCAGGTTGACGCCGTCGACGGCCGGCCAGGCGCCGGCGGTGGTATGGAATGCGGTGCGCAGGTTGCGCACGTCGAGAATAATGTCGCTCATCGTCGCGGATCCAGGCTGGCGCGCAGACGGTCGCCCAGAATATTGATGGTCAGGATCAGCAGCAGCAGTGCGATGCCGGGGAACAGGCTGATCCAGTAGTCGCCGGACAGCAGGTATTGGAAACCATTGGCGATCAGCAGGCCCAGGGAGGGCTCGGTGATGGGCACGCCCACGCCGAGGAAGGACAGCGTGGCTTCCAGCGCGATGGCGTTGGCGATTTGCACGGTGGCGTACACCATCACGGGGCCGATGCAGTTGGGCATCAGGTGAAAGAGGATGATGCGCCAGGCGGGGAAGCCCAGGTTGATGGCCGCTTCGACGTATTCCTTGCGCCGTTCCTGCAAGGCGCGGCCCCGCATGATGCGCGCGTAGTGGGCCCACTGCACCAGCACCAGCGCCAGGATGACCTTGTCGACGCCGCGGCCCATCACGGCCAGCAAGACCAGCGCCACCAGGATGGAGGGAAAGCCGAGCACGAAATCGACCACGCGCATCAGCACCGCGTCGAGCAGGCCGCCGGCGTAGGCGGCCACCAGGCCCACCAGGCTGCCTATCGCCGTTGCCAGCGCCACGGCGCTCAGGCCCACCATCAGGCTGATGCGCAGGCCGTACAGGATGGCGCTGAGCATGTCGCGGCCCTGGTCATCGGTGCCGAGCCAATACATATGGCCGTCCATCGAGGCCGAGCGGGGCGGCTGGCGGCCATCGAGCAGGTTCAGGTTGGCGAGGTCGTAGGGGTTCTGCGGCGCGAAATGCGGCGCCAGCAGGATGACCACCGCCAGCACCAGCAGGATCAGCAGGGTGCCGCGCGCCGTGGGCACGGCATGGAGCTTCTTGAGGATGGCCGCGCGTCGCGGCGTCTCCGCCAGGGGAGGCACGGTGCGGGTGCGGCCGGAGTGATCGGGAGTGGACATGGCGGTAGGGGTGGTCTGGGGCCTGGGGTTCAATTCGCGGGAGCCAGCAAGCGCACGCGCGGATCGAGCACGGCATAGAGAATGTCGACGATCAGGTTGATGACCACGAACAGCAAGGTGACGAACATCACGTAGGCGACGACGACCGGGCGATCCAGCTGGTAGACGCTGTCGATCAGCAGCTTGCCCATGCCGGGCCACGCGAACACGGTCTCGGTGATGGTGGAATAGGCGATCAGGTGGCCCATTTCCATGCCGATCACCGTGACGACCGGGATGAGGATGTTGCTCAGGATATGGCGGCTGACGATGCGGCCGGGCCGTACGCCCTTGGCGCGGGCGAACTTGACGTATTCCTGGCTCTGCGCCTCGGCCACCCCGGACGCGGTCATCCGCAGCACCAGCGCGACGTTGGCCAGCGCCAGGTTGATGGCCGGCATGATCATGTGGGCCCAGCCGTCGCGCGTGAGGAAGGAGAATGGCACGCCGAACACGGACACGGTGTCGCCGCGTCCGGACGCGGGCAGCCAGCCCAGCCAGACCGCGAACATCAGGATCAGCATCATGCCTTGCCAGAAGTTCGGCAGCGAGAACCCGAGGACCGACGTGCCCATGATGGTGCGGCCCAGCGGCGTATCGCGATACAGGCCCGCGACCAGGCCCAGCGGAATGCCGAACAGACAGGTCATGGCGATCGCTACCGCCACCAGCTCGAACGTGGCCGGCATGCGTTGCAGGATCATGTCCAGCGCGGGGACGCCCTGGACGAAGGAGTTACCCAGGTCCCCGTGCAGCGCATTCCACAGGAAATGGGTGTATTGCTGCCAGAGCGGCAAGTCCAGGCCCAGGCGGATGATCATGGCCTGGCGGTCGGCGGGGCTGGCTTCGGGGCTGACCAGCAGCTCGATCGGGTCGCCCACCGCGTAGACCGCACAGAAAACGACGACCGAAACGGCGAGTAGAACGAACAGGCTTTGCAAGAGCCTGCGCAGGATGAACAAGGCCACGCGGGGATTCCCTAACAGTATTCGCGCGCGCCCAAAAGGGACGCGGGCAATACTTTAACCCGATGAACAGGGGCTGGCGGCGCGCCGCGGCCCTGTTACGAGGGCACTGCGCGTGGCGCCGAGGGAAGCTTGCGCGGCGGGTCGCGAAAAACTAGGGCAAACACCTAGGCGCCGCGCTCCCGGCGTTCGCTCAGGCGAACCCGCCATCCTTGCTGCTGGACGCCGATCCGGCCTGGGAATATATGGCGATGCGGGCCATGCTGGGCAGTCTCACGTCGCGCAGATCCACCAGCACCTTGTCGTGCAGCGCGGAGGGATAGGCATGCGGTTGCAGGTGCGTGACGCGCTGGATGCGTTCAGCGGGGATGTTGCATTGCGCCGTGATATGCCTGCTGACCGCTTCCATTGTGGCTTCGACCTTTTCGACTTTCTCGAAGCTCTTGTCGCTGGCGAACCCGTGCACTTCCGCGCTATGAAGCAGGCTGGGATCACGGAGCGCGCAAAGACGGTCGTATGCGCCCGACGCGCGCGCGCGTGCATCGTTGATGTCGGGGAGGGTCGGGGCGGCGGCGGTCGCGGGTTGGGAAAGAGGCAGGGTGCTGGACATGGCATTCGCTCCAGAAAGGCGCTCCCGGCCGCGCAGCGACGCTGCTTGCCGCCCCCTTGTGAGGGGGCGCATTGACCTTGGGACGGCCGGGCGGCAGGAATATCCAAGGGCGCCTATACGTTCCGATATGCCTGATACCGTTCCAGTTTATTGCATGCCAGCGCGACGCCCTGCGTCAGACCCGCTGCGCGATCGGCCGCGCCAGCCGCACCATCGTCACGCCGGGCCGCACATTGACCGCCGGCATGATCAATACGCAATCCTCGTAGGGCGTGGTGACGGGTTCGCCGTCCGACCACGCGATGACGGTGTCGGCGCGCGGCAGTTTCTCCAGGCCCTTCCACGGCTGCGAAAAGCGGAAGTCCGTGCTCTGGGCGGCGATGGCGTGGGTGACCAGCAGGGCTTCCTGGCTGGGCGCGGTCGGCGCGAACCACGTGCCCGGCAGGTCGGCGGCCTCGACGATGCCCGAGGCCACCAGGAAGCGCGCCACCTGGTCGATGGCCACCTGGCGCGCGGACGGCGCGCCGTGGAAGCCGCACTCGATCAGCAGCGAGCGCGAGCCATTGTCTTCCTCGGCGCCGAAGCGGCCGTAGTCGCGCATCCGCACTCCGGCGGCGTGGCCCACGTCGGCGATGATGTGGGCCGGATTGCCCAGCGCCAGCGCGAGATCGATATTGTGCTGGCGCACGCCCGACATTTGCAGGGGCACGGTGGAATTGCTCATGGAATGAATGTCCAGCAGCCAGTCCGCCTTCCTGACCCAGGGCAGGAGCTGCGCCGCGCGGCGCCGTTCCTGCGTGGAGGCATCCGCCAGCTTGTCGTCCGACCAGACGCGGTTCATGTCCTCGTCGACGAAGCGGGAGTCGGTGTACAGCGCGGCGTCGAAACGGTCGAAGGCGGCCAGGTTGCAGAACGCCAGCGTCAGCGCTCCCCGGCGGGGGCGCACGGCGGCCCCCAGCACGTCCTTCAACGCCCACGCGCCGCATAGTTCGTTGCCGTGTATCAGGGCGGTGATCATGACCGTGGGACCGGGCTGCCCGGAGTCGAAATGCCAGACGCCTTCCGTGCCGGTGTTGCCGGCACGCTCGACATCGATGTCGGGGACGGCGAGTTCGAAAGGGCGCAGGGGAATGCCGGTGCTGCTGGCGGTGGACATCGGGGCCTCCGGGGTCGGGTCGCGGGCGGTAAGGGGAAAAGGAGAAGGGGGAAAAGGGCAAGCATACGCATTGCCGCGCGTCGGTCAAGCGAGGATGGGCCGCGGGATTTTGCCGTGGCCGGCGCCGCCAGGGGCAGAGATAGAAATTCTCAATCCCTACGGGCGGACCAGTCGAAAATTCCAGCAAGGGAGGGCAGGCATTTGGCTAGTTGCGCCACCGCCGGTTATAGTTTCCACCCATTCTTCCCGGCCGGGCCGCCACCATGCAAACCGACTACGCAGAACTTGTCCGGCGCACGATCCGCAGTGTTCCGGATTGGCCCAAGCCCGGCGTGGTGTTTCGCGACATTACCCCGGTGCTGCAAGATCCCCGCACCTTTCGCGCCCTGATCGATCTGTTCGTCTATCGCTACATGCGCCAGCGCCTGGACCTGGTGGCGGGCATCGACGCGCGCGGCTTCATTATCGGCAGCGTGCTCGCCTATGAACTGAATCTCGGTTTCGTGCCGGTGCGCAAGCAAGGCAAGCTGCCCTATCGCACGGTGGCGGAGCCTTATTCGCTGGAGTACGGCAATTCGGCGGTGGAAATCCATACGGACGCGGTGCGCACCGGCCAGCGCGTGCTGCTGGTCGACGACCTCATCGCCACTGGCGGCACCATGATGGCGGCCGTCAAGCTGCTGCAACGCCTGGGCGCCAACGTGGTGGAGGCCGCCACCATCATCGACCTGCCCGACCTGGGCGGCTCGGCCAATATCGCGACCACCGGCACGCCCCTGTATTCGATCTGCCGCTACGACGCGGAAAACGTCTAAGGCTGGTCTTTCAGGCGCGGCTTGATGAAGTCCAGGAACGCGCGCGTCTTGGCCGGCAAGGTGCGCGACGGCAACAGGGCGAAGAGCGGCACCGGCGTCAGGTTCCAATCGGGCAGCACGCGCACCAGGCCCGAACGTTCGATGGCCCGTTCCATGGCGCTGTAGACCAGCAGGGGCGCGATGCCCAGGCCGCGCACGGCCAGGCGGCCCAGCATGCCCATGTTGTTCGAGGCCAGGCGGCCGACCACCTGCACTCGCTCGACCCGGTCGCCGGAATGCAGCATCCAGAAGTGATAGACGTCGCTCACCATGGGCCGCAGGCATTCGTGATGGCTGAGGTCCGCGGGGGTGCGCGGCTCGCCGTAACGGGCGAGATAGGACGGCGCGGCGTACAGGTGGTGCTCCATCAGCACCACCTGGCGCGAGATCAGGCTGGAGTCCGGCTGCTGGCCGAAGCGCAGCACCAGGTCGTACGGGTTGCTGATGGGATCGATCGGCCGCACGCTCAAGTCGAAGTCGCATTCGATCTCGGGGTATTCGGCGATGAAGTCGCGAATGATCGCCGGCAGGAACAGGCTGGCCAGGCTTGGAGGCAGCGAGATGCGAAGGCGGCCCTTGGGCTGCGCCGCCATGTCCTGCAATTGGTCATGGGCAATGCGCGCTTCCTCGACGATGTGGCGGCAGCGTTCGAAATAGATCGCGCCGGCTTCGGTCAGGTCGATGCGCCGCGTGGTGCGATTCAGCAGCTTCATGCCGACCGCGCGCTCCAGTTCGGTGACGCGGCGTGACAGGGTGGCCGAGGGGATATTCAGCGCTTCGGCCGCATGGCTGAAGTTCTTGCGCTTGGCCACCTCGACGAACAAGGCGATGTCGTTAAGCTGGATATCCACGTTGAAAGTCCCGGCGCCCCGCCAGGGGCGCTTTGCGGTTACAGGAACAGCTTATAAGCCGGATTCTCGGTTTCGTTCCAGTACGGGTAGTCGACTTCCTCCAGGAAAGTCTTGAACTGCTTCTTGTCCGACGGCGGGACCTGGATGCCGATCAGGATACGGCCATAGTCGGCGCCCTGGTTGCGGTAGTGGAACAGGCTGATGTTCCATTCGGGCTTCATCGAATTCAGGAAGCGCATGAGCGCGCCAGGCCGTTCCGGAAACTCGAAGCGGTACAGCACTTCGTTCGCGGTCAGCGCGGAGCGTCCGCCCACCATGTGGCGCAAGTGGGTCTTGGCCATTTCATCGTGGGTCAGGTCCAGCGTGTCGAAACCGTTCTTGCGAAAGTGCGAGGCGATCTTGTCCGGTTCGGCGGGGGAAGCGACCTGCAGGCCGACGAAAACGTGGGCGCGAGCGCTGTCGGAGATGCGATAGTTGAACTCCGTGACGCTGCGGTTGCCCACCAGCTCGCAGAACTTGCGGAAGCTGCCGCGCTGTTCCGGCATGGAGACCGCGAATACGGCCTCCCGCATTTCGCCCACTTCGGCGCGGTCGGCGACGAAGCGCAAGCGGTCGAAGTTCATGTTGGCGCCGCAGGTGATGGCCACCACGGTCTTGTTCTTCCACTTGTGCTGGGCCAGGTACTGCTTGGCCCCCGCCACCGCCATGGCGCCGGACGGCTCCAGCACGCTGCGCGTGTCCTGGAACACGTCCTTGATCGCGGCGCAGATGGCGTCGGTGTCGACCACCACGAAGTCGTCCACGTACTGCTTGACCAGGCGGAAGGTCTCGGCGCCCACCTGCTTCACCGCGGTGCCGTCCGCGAACAGGCCGACGTCGTTCAGCACCACGCGGCGCCCCGCCTTGACGCTGCGCAGCATGGCGTCGGAGTCCTCGGTCTGCACGCCGATCACCTTGACCTCGGGGCGCAGTTGCTTGATGTAGGCCGCCACGCCGGAGATCAGGCCGCCGCCGCCGATGGCGACGAAGACGGCGTCGAGCTCGCCAGGATGCTGGCGCAGGATTTCCATGCCGATCGTGCCTTGGCCGGCGATCACGTCGGGATCGTCGAAGGGGTGGACGAAGGTCAGCTTCTCCGCCTTTTCCAGCTTGGCGGCCTGGGCGTAGGCGTCGGAATAGCTTTCGCCGGCCAGCACCACTTCGCCGCCCAGGCGGCGCACCGCGTCGACCTTGACCTGCGGCGTGGTGGTGGGCATGACGATGACGGCGCGGCAGCCCAGGTTGCGGGCCGACAGGGCCACGCCCTGGGCGTGGTTGCCCGCCGAGGCGGCGATAACGCCGCGCGCGCGCGCCGCCGGCGGCAGGTTGGCCATCTTGTTGTAGGCGCCGCGGAGCTTGAAGCTGAATACCGGCTGCGTGTCTTCCCGCTTGAACAGAATCGCGTTCGAAATTCGCTGGGACAGCAGGGGGGCCGGTTCCAGGGGCGTCTCGACGGCGACGTCGTAGACTTTCGAAGTGAGGATGCGTTTCAAGTAATCGGTAGACATGAGGGGAGGTACCCCCCCTACCGCGCGGAGCGCGGCCCCCCCAGGGGGGCGGCACTGGCGGACCGGGGGACCCGGATCCGCTGTGCCCTGGGGCGCTCGGTAGGGAGGTGGGTGGTTGGTGAGGTTGTTTGGGGTTTCTTCTCTGGGGCGCGCTGGCGTCGGGCAGATTACCACAGGGGCAGGTGTCTTAATCCGGGCGTTGTCGGGACGGCAATGCTGCCGATCACCTGGGCCTACGTCCGGATTCCGGGCTCGAACGGGGGAGGTGCCCGGGATGCGCGCGGGGAAGGCGGGCGGGGGCGGCTACACTGCCGCGATGGAAGAATCCCTGATGTCCTCGATCAACTGGCTATTGCAGCTGCTGGCCCTGCCCAACGTCGGCCTGAGCGCGATCTTCATCGTCAGCCTGATTTCCGCCACCCTCCTGCCGCTGGGGTCGGAACCCGTTGTCTTCGGCTACGTCAAGCTGGCGCCCGACATGTTCTGGCCGGCCATCCTGGTGGCGACCGCGGGCAACACCGTCGGAGGCGCCATCAGCTATGCCATGGGCCTGGGCGCCTGGCGCGCCGCCGAGAAGTGGAAGGAAAAACACCCCCACAAGGCCGCCGAGGCCAAATCCACCGCCACCGAGAGCCGCTGGCACAAGCACGCCCACAAATGGCTGCACCGGCTGGGGCCGTCGGCCTTGCTGCTTTCCTGGCTGCCGGGCGTGGGCGACCCGCTGTGCGCGGTGGCAGGATGGCTGCGCCTGGCATTCTGGCCTTGCGTCGCCTATATGGCTGTCGGTAAATTCCTGCGCTACGTCGCCATGACCGGCGGCCTGCTCTGGGTGTTTCCCCAGGGCTGAGGGCCGGAGCGCGTGGCGCCGGCATGGCCTGGCGGCCGGCACGCCGTACGAGGCGCCGCCGGCCCGTGACGCGGACGCGTGTTCGGGCCGGCGGTGCCCTCCCGCTCAACGACGTGCCCGTACTCAGAGAGTTGTAAGAATTCCGCCGTGCGGCGCTTTCCCGGTGCCGGCTGGGGGTTATCCCCCGGTGGCCCGGCGGCCATGACGTAAAATGCGCTTTTAAGGGCCTACCCTCAGCATCCATGAACGCCCCCATCGCCAGCCTGATCCTCGACGCGGCGACGCCGCCTGCCCCCGGCGCCCGCCTGCGAGAAATTCCCTACAACTACACGTCGTTTTCCGACAAGGAAATCGTCGGCCGGCTACTCGGCGCGGATGCGTGGCAGCTGCTGTCCGACCTGCGGGCCGAACGCCGCACCGGGCGGTCCGCACGCATGTTGTACGAGGTGCTGGGCGATATCTGGGTGGTGCGCCGCAATCCGTACCTGCAGGACGACCTGCTGGAAAATCCGAAGCGCCGCCGCCAGCTGATCGAGGCCTTGCACCATCGCTTGTCGGAGATCGACAAGCGACGCGAACCGGCGCGCATCGACTTCCAGGAAGGCCGCGATCTCTATCGCGACGAAAAGGTGCTGCAGCTGATCGAGCGCGCCCGCGCCGCCATCGCCGCCTTCGAGGCGCAATTCGACGAGACCGACGCGCTGCGCAAGCAGGCGCAGAAGACCCTGGGACGCATTACCGCCCGCGACAACATCAAGTTCGATGGCCTGTCGCGCGTGGCCCACGTCACCGACGCCACCGACTGGCGCGTCGAGTATCCGTTCGTGGTGCTGACGCCCGACAGCGAGGAAGAAATCGCCGCGCTGGTGCGGGGCTGCATCGAACTGGGCCTGACCATCATTCCGCGCGGGGGCGGCACCGGCTATACCGGCGGCGCGATCCCGCTGACGTGGAAGTCGGCCGTCATCAACACCGAGAAATTCGAGACGCTGGGCCAGGTGGAGTCCTGTACCCTGCCGGGCCGCGATGGCGAGGTCGCGACCATCTTCACCGGCGCGGGCGTGGTCACCAAGCGCGTGGCCGATGCCGCCGCCGCCGCCGGGTTCGTCTTTGCCGTCGACCCCACGTCGGCGGAAGCCTCTTGCGTGGGCGGCAATATCGCCATGAACGCCGGCGGCAAGAAGGCCGTGCTGTGGGGCACCGCGCTGGACAACCTGGCCTGGTGGCGCATGGTCGATCCGGAGGGCAACTGGCTGGAAGTGACGCGGCTGGCGCACAACATGGGCAAGATCCATGATGTGGACGTGGTCCGTTTCGAACTCAAGTGGTTCGACGGCCGCGGCAAGCCGGGCGCCACGCCGCTGCGCAGCGAAATCCTGGAAATCGAAGGCCGCCGCTTCCGCAAGGAAGGCCTGGGCAAGGACGTTACCGACAAGTTCCTGGCGGGCCTGCCGGGCGTGCAGAAGGAAGGTTGCGACGGCCTGATCACGTCGGCGCGCTGGGTGCTGCACCGCATGCCCGCGCATACGCGGACCGTCTGCATGGAGTTCTTCGGCCAGGCGCGCGACGCCATCCCGTCCATCGTCGAGGTCAAGCATTACCTGGACACCGCCGGCAAGGCGCGCGGGGCCATCCTGGCGGGCCTGGAGCACCTGGACGAACGCTACCTGCGCGCCGTTGGCTATGTCACCAAGAGCAAGCGGGGCGTGTTGCCCAAGATGGTCCTGATCGGCGACATCGTCGGCGACGATGACGATGGCGTGGCGGCCGCCGCCAGCGAGGTCGTGCGCCTGGCCAACACCCGCCACGGCGAAGGCTTCGTGGCGGTGAGCGCGGAAGCCCGCAAGAAGTTCTGGGCCGACCGTTCCCGCACCGCCGCCATCGCGCGCCACACCAACGCCTTCAAGATCAACGAAGACGTGGTGATCCCGCTGGGCCGCATGGGCGAGTACACGGATCACATCGAACGCATCAATATCGAGCTGTCCACGCGCAACAAGCTCAAGCTGCTGGATGCGCTGGATGCCTTCCTGGCCGAACCGCTGCCGCTGGGCAAGTCGGAGGACGCCGAGGATGCCGAGATCACCCGCGCGGAAGTGCTCAACGAGCGCACCCGCCACGCGCAGGATCTCGTCGCCGCCACCCGCGCGCGCTGGCGCTGGATGCTGGACCAGCTGGACCTGCCGTTGACGCAGGCGCTGCCGGACCTGGCGCGCCTGGGCCTGGTCCATATGCAATCGGCCCTGGCCGACCGCATCGTCGCGCAGCCGGACGCGCGCGTTTTCGACGTGGTGCAGGACCGCACCCTGCGCACTTCGTGGAAGACCGAAGTGCTGGCGGAGATGCAGCGCATTTTCCCGGGCAGCGCCTGCAAGAAGGTGCTGGACGAGATGCGCGCCATTCACGCGCGCGTGCTCAAGAGCCGCGTGTTCGTCGCCCTGCACATGCATGCGGGCGACGGCAACGTGCATACCAATATCCCCGTCAATTCCGACGATTATGAAATGCTGCGCGAGGCCAACGAGGCCGTGGCGCGCATCATGCAGATCGCGCGCGACCTGGACGGCGTGATTTCGGGCGAGCACGGCATCGGCCTGACCAAGTACGAATTCCTGACGCAGGAAGAGCTGCAGCCTTTCCAGGACTACAAGCGCAAGGTGGACCCCCAGGGTCGCTTCAACGCCGGCAAGCTGATGCCCGGCGCCGACCTCACCCATGCCTGGACGCCCAGCTTCAACCTGATGGGGCACGAATCGCTGATCATGCAGCAGAGCGAGATCGGCGCGATTTCCTCGTCGGTCAAGGACTGCCTGCGTTGCGGCAAGTGCAAGCCGGTGTGCGCCACCCATGTGCCGCGCGCCAACCTGCTTTATTCGCCGCGCAACAAGATCCTGGCCACGTCGCTGCTGGTCGAGGCCTTCCTGTACGAAGAGCAGACCCGCCGTGGCGTCAGCCTCAAGCACTGGGAGGAGTTCGAGGACGTGGCCGACCACTGCACGGTCTGCCACAAGTGCTACAACCCCTGCCCGGTGGACATCGACTTCGGCGACGTGTCGATGAACATGCGGGCGCTGCTGCGCCGCATGGGCAAGAAGTCCTTCAACCCGGGCACGGCCGCGGCCATGTTCTTCCTCAACGCGAAGGATCCGGCCACCATCAACGCGACCCGCAAGGCCATGGTGGGCGTCGGCTACAAGGTGCAGCGCGCCGCCAACGACCTGCTGTCCGGGCTGGCGCGCAAGCAGACGAGCAAACCGCCGGCAACGGTGGGCAAGGCGCCGCTGCGCGAGCAGGTGGTGCACTTCATCAACAAGAAGATGCCGGGCGGGCTGCCCAAGCAGACCGCGCGCAAGCTGCTCGATATCGAGGACGCCAACTACGTTCCCATCATCCGCGACCCGAAGACCACGTCGGCGGAGACCGAGGCGGTGTTCTACTTCCCGGGTTGCGGTTCGGAGCGCCTGTTCTCCCAGGTGGGCCTGGCCACGCAGGCCATGCTGTGGCACGCCGGCGTCCAGACGGTGTTGCCGCCCGGCTATCTGTGCTGCGGTTATCCGCAGCGCGGCAATGGCATGAACGACAAGGCCGACCAGATCATCACCGACAATCGCGTGTTGTTCCATCGGGTCGCCAACACGCTGAACTACCTGGATATCAAGACGGTGGTGGTCAGTTGCGGCACCTGCTACGACCAGTTGGCGGGGTACGAGTTCGAGAAGATCTTCCCTGGGTGCCGGTTGATCGACATCCACGAGTACCTGCTGGAGAAGGGCATCAAGCTCGATGGGGTCCAGGGTGTGCGCTACATGTACCACGATCCCTGCCATACGCCGATGAAGCTGCAGGACCCCATGAAGACGGTGAAGTCCCTGGTCGGTGACGGCGCCATCAAGAGCGACCGTTGCTGCGGGGAGTCCGGGACGCTGGCCGTGTCGCGGCCGGATGTCTCCACCCAGGTCCGTTTCCGCAAGGAAGAGGAGCTGCGCAAGGGTGGGCAGGCCATGCGCGCGGACGGCTACGAGGGCGATATCAAGGTGCTGACGTCGTGCCCGTCGTGCCTGCAGGGCCTGTCGCGCTACCAAGGCGATACGAGCATGGAAGCGGACTACATCGTCGTCGAAATGGCGCGCCATATCCTGGGGGAAAACTGGATGGCGGCGTACGTCAAGCAGGCCAATGCCGGCGGGATCGAGCGCGTGCTGGTCTAGAAAATAGCACTTCGGCGCCCCGCGCGCGGCCTTGCCAAGAAAAAGGCGCTGCTCACCCGCAGCGCCTTTTTCTTTGGGGCGCTCATGCGCGGGCTTTCAATCCGGTTTCAGCCATGGCAAGAAAGTCTTTGCAAACAACTGCCGAATAATTGTCGTCAGCAATACAATTGTGTTTCTATTGGTTTCCACCGAAATCCATAGCGGCTAACCGGCGCCCTGCACAACAGAGAAGACGAATCCATGGAAATAAAGGCCCCCGCGACTATTCCGTACTTCTTGCAGGAACAGGTCAGACGGATGATCGTGGACGGCACCTTACGGCCTGGGCAGCCGCTGCGCGAGCAGGAACTGGAACGGCGCTTCGGCACCAGCCGCAGTCCCATACGCGAGGCCCTGCGCCTGTTGGAATTGAGCGGCCTGGTCACGCACGTCCAGCGGCGGGGCTTCCGGGTAGCGCTCTACAGCGAACGCGAAATTCGCCACATCTACCAGTTGCGCGCGGAACTGGAGTCCTACGCCATCACCAGGCTGGCGGAACAGGACAACCTGGCCGCGCTCGTCGCCGAACTCGAAATGGGCCACGCCTGCCTGCGGGAATGCCTGCCCGAGGAGAAAGCGCAGCAGTGCCTGGAACTGGCCCGGGAATTCTTCAATACCATCGTGCGCGCCAACGACAACAAGCCGCTGGAGGAAGCGCTTTCCAAGCTGAACGACCGTTGCGACCCGCTGCGCCACATCCTGCTCAGGCGCAAGGCGGACTGTCGCCGGCAGCTCATCGAAGGCACCGGACGCCTCCTGGCGGTGCTGAGGATCGGGGACCTCCCGCGCGCCGCCGCCATCCGCCGCGAAATAACCGAGGCCTTCCTGCCGCTGGTGTTGCAGGCGTACGCCGCCGAGGTCTACCCGGACGCTGCTTCGAACGCGTGAACGCCGCGTCGGCCGGGAAGGGCGGCTGCGGCCCGCGGTGGCGCCGCCACCCGCCGGTCGCCGCCGCGAGCGTACGTCTCAGGCGACCGGGCCGCCCGGCATCGCCCGCACGGCGATGCCCGCCTTCTCCAGCGCGGCGCGTATGCCGTTGGCGAATACCAGCGCGTTGGGCTGGTCGCCATGGATGCACAAGGTATCCGCCTGGACGGGGACTTCCTTGCCGTTGACCGACCGAACCTTGCCTTCGGACGCCATGCGCACCACCTGCGCCACCGCCGTCTCCAGGTCCTCGATCATGGCGCCCGGACGGTTGCGCGGCGACAGCGAGCCATCGTCCTGGTAGGTCCGGTCGGCAAATACTTCGCTGGCGACCGGCATGCCCAGTTCCTGCGCTGCCCGCACCAATTCGCTGCCCGCCAGGCCGTAAAGCACCAGCGATGCATCGACATCGCGCACGGCGCGGCAGATGGCCTGCGCCAGCGGCGTGTCCTTGACGGCCATGTTGTACAGGGCGCCGTGGGCCTTGACGTGATGCAGGCGGGCGCCTTGCGACGCCGCCACCCCGGCCAGCGCGCCGACCTGGTAGACCACCATGTCATACGCTTCGGCAGGGCTGATCTGCATGACGCGGCGTCCGAAGCCGGACAGGTCGGGCAGGCTGGGGTGCGCCCCCAAGGCGACGCCTTGGGCCAGCGCCGCGGCGACGGTCTTGCGCATGGTGCCCGGATCGCCACCGTGGAAACCACAGGCGATATTGGCCGAAGTGACGTATTGCAATACGGCTTCGTCGTTGCCCATGTGCCAGGCGCCGTAGCTCTCGCCCATGTCGCAGTTCAGGTCTATGGAGGGTGCCATCTGCTTGATTCTTCTCGTGGGTTGTCGAATTCCGCTGGCCGCCGCCGCCGCGGGGAGTCAGTCGTGCGCGTCGGGGAAACCGGGGCTGTGTAGCCAGCGGGGCGGTGGGTCCAGTGTAATCACAGTCCGGGCCGCCCGGGAGGGGCGGGCCCCATGCAAAACCGCCGCCCCGCGCGTGAACGTGGGCGGCGGTCAGGGCAGCCCAGGCATTGGGCTCGCAGTGCGGGCTTGCAGGAAGGGCTCGCCGGACGGGCTCGCAGGAAGGCTTACTTGGCGAACAACGATTCCATGTTCTTGAACGCCTTGAATTCCAGGGCGTTGCCCGACGGATCCAGGAAGAACATGGTGGCTTGTTCACCTACTTCGCCCTTGAAGCGGATGTAGGGCTCGATCACGAACTTGGTGCCGGCCTTGGTCAGCTTGCCCGCCATTTCTTCCCAGGCTTCCATCGGCAGCACGGCGCCGAAGTGGCGCACGGGCACGTCGTGGTCATCGACGGCGCTGGTCTGCTTGTGGCCGCACTCGTCCGGCGCCAGGTGGGCGACGATCTGGTGGCCGTAGAAGTTGAAGTCCACCCATTCCGGGGCGCTACGCCCCTCGGGACAGCCCAGCAGGTCGCCGTAGAAGGCGCGGGCCTCGGCGATGTCGCGCACGGGAAAGGCCAGGTGGAAAGGAGGGATGACGGCGGTCTGAGTACTCATGATGATTCCAAATCGGAAAACGAAAGAACAGGTCGGCCGGAACGCGGCGTGGCCCGGACGAATCAGGCAGGTGAAAGTTTAGGGCTTGTTTTTTCGATTGAAAAACGATATTTTTTTATCGTAAGACCCAAAAATATCGATGTATATTCCTACCTGGCCCGTTCCGGGCCGGCCTGTCGCCGTTCCTCAATCATGAGCATGCTGCGCGAATTCAAGACCTTCGTCGCCGTGGCGCGCGACGGCACTTTCACGGGCGCGGGCCAGCAGCTGGGGCTGACCCAGTCCGCCGTCAGCGCGCAGATCCGCCGGCTGGAGGATTTCATCGGCGTGGACTTGTTCGACCGTGGGGCGCGCCATGCGTCACTGAACGCGGCCGGCCGCGAGGTCCTCGCGCATACCGAGGAACTGCTGGGCCTGGTCGACCGCATGGTGCGCCAGGCCGGCAGCGGCCATGTTTCCGGCGCCCTGCGCGTGGCGGCCATCGCGTCGGTACAGGAAACGCTGCTGGTCCAGGCACTGGCCGCGCTGCGCGCCGACTATCCGGATGTCAGCGTGCGCATCGTGCCCGGGGTCTCGCTGGCCCTGCTCGGGCAGGTGGACGCCGGCGAAGTCGACCTTGCGGTCCTGATCCGCCCGCCTTTCACGCTACCGCCGGAACTCGACTGGCGGCCCTTGCTGGCGGAGCCCATGGTGGTGGCCGTGCCCGCCGGGCTACCCGATATGCCCTGGCGCGAGGCGCTCGCCAGCCAGCCCTTCATTCGCTATGAGCGTGCTTCCTTTGGCGGGCGCCTGGTCGACAACTTCCTGCGCCGCCACCGTATCGTCGTGCATGAAGCCGTCGAGCTGGATGAAATTGACGCGATCGCCAACCTGGTGCGGCATGGCCTGGGCGTGGCCGTGCTGCCCCGCACGCGGCAGCTCGATGTGCAGGGCTTGCGCCTGCTGGACCTGGGCGCGGCCGCCTTCGACCGCGAGATCGGCATCGTGTCGCGCCGCAATGCAGACCCGGACGGCCTGGCCGGCAAGTTCTCCCGCTGCCTGGTGGCCGCCGCCGCCATATAGGAAGTCGGCGAGGAAGCCGGCGCAAGGGAGCCCCCGCGTTTCACGGCCCATATCGGGGGGCCGTTGAGCGTCGGGGGCCGTTGAGTCTACGCAGTCGCCTGTTCGCAGCGGATTGTGATGGGGTGCGCACGCAGCGCCGCGATGACCTTGTCGTTGACGTCACCGTCCACATCGGTCACCACGTAGCCGATTTCGCCGCGCGTCTGCAGGTTCTGGCTGCAGATATTCAGCCCCTGCTCGGCCAGCAGATTGTCCAGCGTGCCCAGCGCACCGGGGACGTTCTTGTGGATATGCAGGATGCGCGCCGTGCCAGAATGCTCGGTGAACGGCAGTTCGGGGAAGTTCACCGCTCCCTTGGTCGTGCCGCTTTGCATGAAGCGCACCAGCTTCTCCGCCACTTCGCGCCCGATGTTCTCCTGCGATTCCTGGGTGCTGCCCGCGATATGCGGCGTCAGGATGACGTTGGGCAGGCCCACCAGCGGGCTGGCCAGGGGCTCGTCCTTGCTCTTGGGTTCGACCGGAAAGACGTCCAGCGCCGCGCCGCCCAGGTGCCCGGACGACAGCGCCCCGTGCAGGGCGTCGATATCCACCACGGTGCCGCGCGAGGCATTGATCAAGATCGCGCCCGGCTTCATCAGCGCCAGCGTTTCGGCATTGATGATGTTCTCCGTGCTGCGCCCGCCCGGCACGTGCAGGGTGACGACATCGCTTTGCGCCAGCAATTCCGCCAGCGTCGATACGGCGCGCGCATTGCCCAGCGGCAACTTGGCCTCGACGTCGTGGAACACGACGCGCATCCCCACGCTTTCGGCCAGCGTGCCCACCTGCGAACCGATATTGCCGTAGCCGACCACGCCCAGCGTCTTGCCACGGGCCTCGTAGGCGCCGGTGGCGGTCTTGTCCCAATGTCCCTGGTGCACGCGCTCGTTCTTTTCCGGGACGCGGCGTAGCAGCAGGATGGCTTCGCCCAGCACCAGCTCCGCCACCGAGCGCGTGTTCGAGAACGGCGCATTGAAGACGGGCACGCCGCCGCGCATGGCGCTGTCCAGGTCGACCTGGTTGGTGCCGATGCAGAAGCAGCCGACCACGCGCACCGACGGGAATTCCTTGAACAGCGCCGCGTCCAGGTGGGTCCGTGAGCGGATGCCCACCACCTCCGCGCCGGCGAGGGCCGCGCGCAGTTCGGCGGGCGGCAGCGACGAGGAATGGGTCGCGATATCGGTGAACCCGGCGTCGCGGAAAACGGCGACGCCGCTGGGGTGAATATTCTCGAAAAGGACGATCTGCGCCATGCTGCCTAGCTCCAAATGCAAATGAGAATCATATTCTATGATTGCCGTGTCATGCCATGCCTAGGGTAGCGTTTGCCAGCACCCGCCATGCCCCAAGGCCATGGCGCGGGGAGGGGCATGCGGCTTCCTTCCTTTTCTCTTATATGGCGGTTCCGGCGGGCGGAAGATCTATTCCGCGACCCGTTCCGCGGGGAAAATCAGCGAAAACGTGCTGCCCTTTCCCACTTCGCTGGCGATGCCCAGCTCGGCGTCGTGGCGCATGGCGATGTGCTTGGTGATCGCCAGACCCAGGCCGGTGCCGCCGACGGCGCGCGAGCGGCCGCGATCGACGCGATAAAAGCGCTCGGTCAGGCGCGGGATGTGGCGCGGCGCGATGCCGATGCCGGTGTCGTGCACGCTGTAGCGGGCGCCCCCGTCGGGAAGGCGCTCCCAGGTGGTGGTGATCGTGCCGCCGTCGGGCGTGTAGCGCACCGCGTTGGTGAGCAGGTTGGCGAAGGCGGAGGACAGCTCGTTTTCCGCGCCCAGCACGTCCAGGGTGTCGTCGATCCGCCATTGCATGTCGTGCCGCCCGGCCGACAGCGCCTCGACCTGCTGGCGCACGGTTTGCACCAGCGCGCCGATGCGCACGGGATGCGGCTCCGCGCTGGGCGACGACTCCAGGGTGGACAGCGTCAACAGGTCGGCGACGATGGCCTGCATGCGCTGGGCCTGCTCGTGCATCATGGAAAGATATTGGTCGCGCTGCTCCTGCGTCAGCGCTTCCTGCGGCATGTCGCGCAGCGTTTCCAGGAAGCCGGCCAGCACTGTCAGCGGCGTGCGCAATTCGTGCGAGACGTTGGCGACGAAGTCGCGCCGCGTGGTCTCCAGCTTCTCGATCTGGGTGACGTCGCGCGTGATCAGCAGGCGCTGGTCGCGGGCGTAGGCGGTCAGTTGCATCATCAGCAGGCGTTCCTGGCTGCCGATCGCCACGCGTACGAGTATGGGATCGGGCCAGTCCGCCTGGCGGCTGTATTCGATGAATTCCGGCGCGCGTACCAGGTTCAGCAGGCTGGCGCCCCGGTCGGCGGGCAGGCGCAGGCCCAGGTGCTGGCGCGCCACGCGGTTGCACCAGTCGATCTGCAAGTCCTGGTTGAGCGTGACGGCGCCGTCGGGCAGGGCCTGGGCCGCGGCCAGCATCCCCTGCATGGCGTCGCGGCTTTCGGCCAGCTGGCGGGTCTGCGCGCGGACATAGCGGTAGAGGGGGGCGAGGATGTCATCCCACGGGCCGACCGACGCCGGTGGCGACTCTTCCGGGTTGCGCGCCCAGCGCGCGGCGCGCTGGGTCCGCAGGCTGCGGCTGATCAGCATCAGCGACAGCGCGATGCACATCAGGATCCAGCCGAACGGCGCGCCCACCAGCCATTGGACAAGGGCGGCGACGGCCGCCCACAACACTATGAAAACAATCGTACGCAGCCAGATCATGGTGCGGGCATTCTAACCCTGGTGGGAGCGCGGTCAGCGCGCGGGAAGCTGGGCGGTAAAGCGGTAGCCGCTGCCGCGCACGGTCTCCACGTGCAGGTCGTGGCCGCTGGGCTCCAGCGCCTTGCGCAGGCGGCGAATATGCACGTCCACGGTGCGCTCCTCCACGAAGACATGGTCGCCCCAGACTTGGTCCAGCAGTTGGGAGCGCGAGAAAACCCGCTCCGGGTGGGTCATGAAGAAATGCAGCAGGCGGAACTCGGTCGGGCCGATCTGCAGCGAGTGGCCGCTACCGTTCAGCCGGTGCGTGACGGGGTCCAGGCGCAGGCCGGCGACGTCGATCACGTCATCGGTCAGCTGCGGCGCGCGCCGGCGCAGCACCGCCTTGATGCGCGCCATCAACTCCTTTGGCGAGAAGGGCTTGGTGATGTAGTCGTCCGCGCCGGCTTCCAGCCCGTCCACCTTGTCCTGCTCGGAGCCCTTGGCGGTGAGCATGATGACGGGGACGGTACGGGTGCGCTCCTCGTTGCGCAGCTTGCGGGCCAGCGAGAGGCCGGACGTACCCGGCAGCATCCAGTCCAGCAGGATGAGGTCGGGCAGCTCGGCGCGGATCAGCGTCTGGGCCTGGTCCGCGTCGAAGGCGCGCAGGACCTTGTGGCCCGCGAACGACAGGTTGACCGCGATCAACTCCTGGATCGCGGGTTCGTCTTCGACAACGAGTATGGTGCTGGACATGTCGGTTTGGTAGCGGTGATGCGGGTCTGTTTGACTGGATGTGATCGCCGCCTTGGGGGTGGGGCGGCGTCGAAACATTGCGATAGTATGGCCGTAATATTTCAGGTATGTGACCGGGCGGCGGCGCGAATGCCATCTTTCTTCTTATTTTTCCCGGCGCGGCCGTCAGCCGCCTTTTCCATGCCTTTTGCCATGCCCTGACGCGCTCGTGCGCCGGCACGTCCGCAAGCCGCGCCGGCCGACACGCCGGACGAGGGCAGGGCCGAAGGCAGAAGCGAAGGCGGGGGGCCAGGGATAGGGCGCCGATCGGCTACCATTGCGCCATGACCCCGGAATCAACCATGCAAAACCCCTCCTCCCCCCCCGAGCCGGCCGCCGGCACCACGCATTTCGGCTTTTCGACGGTCCAGGAAAACGACAAGGCGCGCAAAGTGGCCGAAGTTTTCCATTCCGTGGCCTCGCGCTATGACGTCATGAACGACCTGATGTCGGCGGGGCTGCACCGTATATGGAAAGCCTTCACCATAGGCCGCGCCGCAATCCGGCCGGGCATGCGCGTGCTGGACATCGCCGGCGGCACGGGCGACCTGGCCAAGGCCTTCGCGCGCCGGGCGGGGCCCACGGGCGAGGTCTGGCTGACCGACATCAACGATTCCATGCTGCGCGTCGGCCGCGACCGCATGACCGATTCCGGCCTGTTGCTGCCCACCGCTGTCTGCGACGCGGAAAAGCTGCCTTTTCCCGATGGTTACTTCGACCGGGTCAGCGTGGCCTTCGGCCTGCGCAATATGACGCACAAGGATCGCGCCCTGGCGGAGATGAAGCGCGTGCTCAAGCCGGGCGGCAAGCTGCTGGTGCTGGAGTTTTCGCGGGTCGCCAAGCCCCTGGCGCCCGCCTACGACTGGTACTCGTTCAACGTCCTGCCCTGGCTGGGCCGCAAGGTGGCGGGCGACGAGGCCAGCTACCGCTACCTGGCGGAATCCATACGCATGCATCCCGACCAGGAGACGCTGGCCGGCATGCTGCGAACCGCTGGCCTGGAGCGCGTCCAGTACTTCAACCTGACCGCGGGCGTCGCCGCGCTGCACGAGGGGGTGCGGCTGGCCTGAGCGCGCCTCGGGCGCGCGTATCGTCTTTTCCGCGCCTCGGGCACGTGTATCGTCTTTTCCGCGCCTCGGGCACGTGTATCGTCTTTTCCGCGCCTCGGCGCGCGTATCGTCGTCTCGAGCGGCCTGCATCCGGGATCGCGCTTGTCCTCCAGGGAAATCTCGGATATTCTTTGGCTTTCAGCAATCTGTAAGCAATCGCCTGGTCCTGCGTCTTCATGCCGTGGGGCCACCCTGAAAGGGCCTTGCCCAATCGGGCACTGGCGGGATACTCAGGAGTATTCGTCATGTCCAGCCGTTTTTTTACCCGGTTCACCGCCGCGGCACTGATCGCCGTGGCCGGCGCCGCGATGATCGCCACGTCCTTCGACGCTGAAGCCAAGCGCGTCGGCGGCGGCGGCAGCGTGGGTCGCCAATCCAGCAACGTCACCACTCAACGCCAGGCTGTCACGCCGCCGGCCGCCTCCAGCAATACCGCTGGCGCGACCAGCGCCGCGGCACCGGCCGCGGGCGCCGCCGCCGGCGCTGCCGCGGCGGGCGCGCGCACCGGTGCGTCGCGTTGGCTGGGCCCCATCGCCGGTATCGCGGCGGGCCTGGGCATCGCAGCCCTGCTGTCGCATCTGGGCCTGTCCGGCGCCTTCGCCGAAATGCTCTCCAGCATGCTGTTGATCGGCCTGGTGGTTTTCGCCGTCCTGTTCATCGTGCGCCGCCTGCGCGGCGCCGCGCCGCGTCCCGCCATGCAGGGCGCGTACGGCATGAACCGCGATAACGGCGCGGCCAATGGGCAGTCGCCTGCCTGGCGCGACGCCGTGTTGCCGCCCAAGGCCGCCGAAGCCGCCCCCGCCGCGCAGCCGTCCGCTTTCCAAAGCGTGCCGCAGGCCGTGCAAGGCAATGCGTCGGGCGCCGTGCAAGGCAGCGGCCAGGGCAGCGACTGGTTCATCCCCGGCGACTTCGACACGCCGCGCTTCCTGCAGGAAGCCAAGGAACAGTTCAAGCGTATCCAGGGCATCTGGGATAGCGGCGACACCGATCGCCTGCGTGAATTCCTGACCGATGACCTGATCACCGAACTCAAGCCGCAGATGCTCGAACGCAAGGGCGAACCCAGCAAGACCGACGTGGTCCTGTTGAACGCCGAGCTGCTTGGTATCGAATCCGTGTCCGACGGGCACCTGGCCAGCGTGCGCTTCTCCGGCATGCTGCGCGAGGCCCCGGGCGCCGAAGCCTTCCGTTTCGAGGAAGTCTGGAACTTGTTCAAGCCCGCCCAAGGTGGCTGGTTGCTCGCCGGGATTCAGCAGATTCCCGTTGAGTACGCCAGCTAAGGGTGGCCTGAGCGGGCGGAAAGCAGGTGGCAACCTGCCTTCCGCCCTCCCGTCCGCCGCTCCCGGGGGGGAGGGCACGGACACACGATGGCCTGCCATTGCGTCGTCCAGCCAACGGCGGACGGGTAAATAGAGCATGTGGGTTTTCTTCTCTAGCGGTGCGCCTTGCTCGGGCAGCCGCCCTGATACCGGCTCTTGGAGCCGGTTTTTTTCGTTGATCCTCGGTTGGCCGTTCGTTGGCCGCGCGCCGGCCGATGGATCAAGCCACGCATTCCCCGATCCGCGCATTGCCTCGCCCGGTTCCCGGTAAACTCGACGCTTACCCTTACCCGTGGATGCCGGTACCCGCCCGGGCCGAACCAGAACACTCATGTTGCCTTTCCCTGCCTTGCCCCGTCCGTCGCGCGTCCTGTGCGGCGCGCTCAACGCCCTACTCAAGCGCGAGGAGTGGGCGCGCGACCGCCTGGCCCGCCATGCGGGCAAGACGGTGCGGCTCTCGTTCAGTGGGTTCCAGTTGTCGCTGACGGTGGATGCACAGGGCTATGCCGATGTCGCCGCTGACGCCATCGTGCCCGACGTCACGCTGACGCTGGACAGCGGCAAGTTCAGCCTCGCGCGCTTGCTGGGCGAGGAAGGAAGGGCGCTGGCGAACGCCTCGCCGCGCGAACGGGCCGATGCGTTCGCCGACATGACGCACATCTCCGGCGATGCCGGGCTGGCCCAGGTGGTCGCCGAGCTTGCCGCCAATCTGCGTTGGGACGTGGAGGACGAACTGGCGCGCGTCGTCGGTGACATCCCCGCCACCCGCCTGACGCAAGGCGTGCGCAGCGTCGCGCGCGGGGCGCGGGACGTCGCGCAGCGCGTCGGCGGCAACGTGGCCGAGTTCCTGTCCTACGAGCAGGGTGTGCTGGCCAATCGTCCGGTGATGGAGGGGTGGCGCGACGGCATCGCCCGCGCTGCCGGCAGCGTCGATGCCCTGGCGGCTCGACTGGCGCGGCTGGATGCGCGCCTGGGCCGGCTGGACGGCGGCAGGCGGGCGGGCGGCATGCAAATGGACGGCATGCAAATGGACGGCATGCCGGCGGGCGGCAAGTCAGCAGTGGGGCAAGCCTGAACGCCATGCTGACCTTTCTGCGTTTTGTCCGTATCGTCTTCGTTGCCTTGCGTTATGGCCTGGACGAGCTGGTACTTTCCAGCCTGAAGCATCCGTTGGCCGCGCTGTTGCTGCGCGTCGTTCGCTTCGGCACGCGACCACGCACGCCGCGCGGCGTGCGCCTGCGCCGGGCGCTGGAATCGCTGGGACCCATCTTCGTCAAATTCGGCCAGGTATTGTCGACTCGCCGCGACCTGATTCCCGCTGACATCGCCAACGAGCTGGCCCTGTTGCAGGACCGCGTGCCGCCTTTCCCCTCCAAGCAGGCGGCCGAGTGCATCGAAACCGCGCTGGGGGCGCCGCCGGCGACGCTGTTCAAGCATTTCGAGGTGGACCCCGTCGCGTCGGCCTCCATCGCCCAGGTGCATTTCGCGGTGCTGCACGACGGCCGCGAAGTGGCGGTCAAGGTGTTGCGGCCGGGCATGCTGGGCATCATCGAAAAAGACATGGCGCTGCTGCGCATGCTGGCGGGCGTCATCGAACGCCTGGGCCCCGATGGGCGGCGCCTGAAGCCGCGCGAGGTGGTGGCCGAGTTCGACAAATACCTGCATGACGAACTGGACCTGGTACGCGAAGCCTCCAATTGCAGCCAGTTGCGCCGCAACTTCGGCCCGGATTCCGGGCGGGGTGGCGTGCTCATCGTGCCCGAGGTGATCTGGGAATTCACCACCAGCACCATTTTCACGATGGAGCGCATGTACGGCATTCCCGTGGGCCAGGTCGAACGCATGCGTGCCGCGGGCATCGATATTCCCAAGCTGGCGCGCACGGGCGTCGAGATCTTCTTTACCCAGGTGTTCAGCGACGGCTTCTTCCATGCCGACATGCACCCGGGGAATATCTACGTTTCCGACCGGCCGCAGACGCTGGGCCACTACATCGCGCTGGACTTCGGCATCGTGGGATCCTTGTCGGAGTTCGACAAGAACTACCTGGCGCAGAATTTCCTGGCCTTCTTCCGCCGCGACTACCGGCGCGTGGCGCAATTGCACATCGAATCGGGCTGGGTGCCGGCCGACACGCGCGAGGAAGAGCTGGAGGGCGCGGTGCGCGCCGTCTGCGAACCTTACTTCGACCGGCCCCTGTCCGAGATTTCGCTGGGTCAGGTATTGTTGCGCCTGTTCCAGACTTCACGCCGCTTCAATGTGGAAATCCAGCCACAGCTGGTGCTGCTGCAGAAGACCTTGCTGAATGTGGAGGGACTGGGGCGCGAGCTCGACCCCAATCTCGACCTGTGGAAAACGGCCAAGCCCTATCTGGAGCGCTGGATGCGCGAACGCATGGGCCTGGCCGGCCTGCGCCAGCAGTTGGAGAAGGAGGCCGCGCAATGGTCGCAGATGCTGCCGGCGCTGCCGCGCCTGCTGCACGAGCGCCTGTCCCGCCCCAATGTCGAACCGGCCGTCCTGGTCGAACTCGGCCGCCTGCGCAAGGCCCGGGAACACGGCAATCGCCTGCTCATGGTCATCGCGGCGGTGCTTGCCGTGGGGGTGGCGCTGGTTATCTGGTTCAATGTCCGTTAGGAGCATGCCACCCCTCATTCCAGGGGGTCGTCATGTTTCTGACATAATTCTGTCATTACACGTTCGCACGCGAGAGCGATAAAGGCGATTGCGGGGCTTTGGGGGCCCCGTGGTCGTACGCGCATTCAATTTCCGTCCGGCCGATTACAAACCCGATCCCAGGCGCCTTGCGCGCCCGTGTCCGGAGGGGAGACTTGCGCGTTTATCGCGGCCAGCGACCTGAGGGGTGGGATTTTCGAACATCATCAGGGCCTACATCTCATGCTTTATCCCGAACTCTTCAAAACCATGGAAGCCGTGCGCTGGAATATGGCGACCGACATACCCTGGGACGACTTTGATCGGAGCAAGCTGTCGGACGAACAGGCCAATACGATCAAGATGAACGCCATCACGGAGTGGGCCGCCTTGCCCGCGACGGAGATGTTCCTGCGCGACAACCGTGGCGACAGCGATTTCAGCGCCTTCATGTCGGTCTGGTTCTTCGAGGAACAGAAGCATTCGCTGGTGTTGATGGAATACTTGCGCCGCTTCTGCCCGGACCTGATGCCGACGGAAGAAGAGCTGCACAAGGTGCGTTTCGAATTCGACCAGGCGCCCGCGCTGGAAACGCTGATGCTGCATTTCTGCGGCGAGGTTCGCCTGAATCACTGGTACCGTTGCGCCGCCGAGTGGCATACGGAGCCGGTGATTCGTGCCATCTACAGCACCATCGCCAAGGACGAGGCGCGTCATGCCGGCGCCTATCTGCAATACATGCGCCGCGCGCTGTTCGACCGGGGCGAAGAGACCTGCCAGCAGGCCAAGATGGCCTTCTCGAAGATCGGCATGCTGATGGCGTCGGCCGGTCGCACCCAGCAGGCGCTGCATCCGACCAACCTGCACGTCAACAAGGACATGTTCCCCAACGACACGGTGCAATCCAGGTTGCCCGATCCGGGCTGGCTGGAGCGTTGGCTGGATTCGCAGATCCGTTTCGACGGCGGCTGGGAAAAGAAGGTCGGCGACCGCATCCTGCACATCCTGTCCAAGCTGCTGGACCGCACGTTCGAGTCGGCCAAGGACCTGAACCGTTATCGCAAGGAAACCATGGCGGCGATGGGCGGCAAGTCCGGCCTCATCCTGCCGCCGGGTGTCGGCGAACAGAGCCTGGTCGGCGCCTGAGCGGGCTGGCAAGGGAGGCGAGGCCTGTTCCGGGGTAGGGGGCGGGCCCGAAGCCTGGTCCTGAGAACGGGTCCTGAAGCGCCCCGCTCCAGTCCAGCCCGGTCCGGTGAGCATCGTGTGCGCCGTCCCGTAAAATGGCCGGCATGACAGCCCGCTACGTATCCAAGATCCTTACTCGCCAGGCCTGTGCCGCTGCCATCGCGGAAGGCCGCCTGGCGCGCCCGCTGGTGTTTACCAACGGTGTGTTCGACATCCTGCACCGTGGCCATGTCACCTACCTGGACGAGGCGGCCCAGTTGGGCGCCACCCTGGTCGTGGCCGTCAACACGGACGCGTCCGTCCGCCGCCTGGGCAAGGGGCCGGAACGTCCGTTGAACAATGAGCATGATCGCGCCGCCATGCTGGCCGCGCTGGCCTGCGTGAGCGCCGTCACGTGGTTCGACGAAGATACGCCGCAGGAACTGATCGCCGAGCTGCGCCCCGACATCATCGTCAAGGGCGGCGACTATGACATGGAAAAGCTGCCGGAGACCGCGCTGGTGCGCAGCTGGGGCGGCCGCGCCGTGGCCATCCCCTTCGAGTTCCAGCGCTCCACCACCGCCCTGGTCACAAAAATC
The DNA here is from genome assembly GCF_004121055.1 of Achromobacter aloeverae. Lineage (GTDB taxonomy): Bacteria > Pseudomonadota > Gammaproteobacteria > Burkholderiales > Burkholderiaceae_B > Bordetella_C > Bordetella_C aloeverae. Next base: position 400,921 of record NZ_PYAL01000008.1, on the reverse strand, counting down.
CGGAAGGGGTGACCCCCGTACCGCGCGCAGCGCGGTACGGGGTTGGGCCCACTAGAATTTGAACTGGGAGACGGTGGCGCCGCGCAGGGGCTTGACGACGGTTTCGAACAGATTGACCGTCTCGAAGCTGGCCGCGGTGCTGCGCGTGATGCGACAGGCGGTCATGACGGGCGCCTGGCCGACAATCACGACCATGCGGCCGCCGATGCGCAACTGGTACTTCAGGCCATCCGGCACCACGGGCACGGAGCCGGTGATGAGGATCGCGTCGTATTCGGTGGTGCCCCAGCCATTACGGCCGTCGCCGGTCTCGACCTTGACGTTGCCGACATTGTTCAACTGCAGGTTCTGCTGCGCGAAGGCAACCAGGCGGCTGTCGATTTCCACCGTGGTGACCTGTTGCGCCAGCGCGGCCAGCAGCGCGGCCTGGTAGCCGGAACCGGTGCCGATTTCCAGCACGGCATCGGTTGGCTTGAGCAGCAGTTCCTGCGCCAGGCGGGCTTCGATCTTGGGCGCCAGCATGTTCTGGCGCGTGTCCACCGCATTGATCTCCAGCGGGATCTCCAGGTCGGAGAAGGCCAGCGCGCGATACGCGGGGGGAACGAATTGTTCGCGACGCACCTTGAACAAGGCGGCCAACACGTTTTCGTCCAGCACATCCCAAGGGCGGATTTGCTGTTCCACCATGTTGAAGCGGGCTTGTTCAATGTCGGGCAGAGTGGATGCGTTCATGACAGCACGGAAAAATTTCGGAGATGACGGCGGGGGCCATTGTACCGGCTTGCGCGGCGGGGTGGGCGGCGGCGGCTTTCCTGCCGCTGCCGTGGCTGCAACGGGGTGACTGCCTTATAAACCCCTTAAAGGCTTGCCAAGTCTCCCCGGCAACGCCGGCAGCAGGGACCCTGCCGCGCAGCCGGGGAGGCTTGCGCCTACCACCAGGCGTGGAAGTGGTGCACCGGCCCGTGGCCGCCGCCTGCCTGCAGGCGCCCCGCGTGGCGGATGGCCTCGGTCAGATAGGCCTTGGCCCGCCGCGCCGCTTCGGGCACGTCGTCGATCTGGGGCAGCAGGGCCGCCAGCGCGGCCGACAGCGTGCAGCCCGTACCGTGCGTGTTGGCGGTTTCGATGCGGTGACCCGGCAGTTCGATCATGCGGTCGCCGTCGTGCAGCAGATCGATGACGTCATTGCCCGGCAGATGGCCACCCTTGAGCATGACCCAGCGCTGGCCGTCGTAGGCCATCTTGTTGCGCAGGCGCTCGGCCACGCGGCGCATTTCCTTCACCGACTCGACCGGGCGCTCTTCCAGCAGCACGCCGGCTTCCGGCAGGTTGGGGGTCAGCATCGTGGCCTGAGGCAGCAGCGCCTCCCGCAGCGCGCCCACGGCGTCGCGTTCCAGCAGCAGGTCGCCGCTCTTGGCCACCATCACCGGGTCCAGCACGACATGCCAGGCGCGGTCCAGGGGGCGCCAGCGCGCGAGCTTTTCGGCGACGACCTGGATCACCGGCTGCTGACCCAGCATGCCGATCTTGGTGGCGTCGATGCGCACATCGGCGAACAGCGTGTCGATCTGCTGCCCGACGAAGGCGGGGGGCACCGGGGAGACGCCGGTGACGCCCTTGGTGTTCTGCGCGGTCAGCGCGGCGATGACGCCGCAGCCATAGGCGCCCAGCGCGCTCATGGCCTTGATGTCGGCCAGGACGCCGGCGCCGCCCGAGGGGTCGACGCCGGCGATGGTCAGCGCATTGGGGATGGGTCTGGCCTGGCTCACCGCACCACGCCTTCGGTCGGCGAACTGGGCGACGCGCTGTACAGCTTGCGCGGCATGCGGCCGGCCAGGAAGGCCGCGCGGCCCGCCTCGACGGCCAGTTTCATGGCCCCGGCCATCAGCACGGGATTCCGTGCCCCGGCAATGGCGCTATTCATGAGCACGCCGTCGCAGCCCAGTTCCATGGCGATGGCGGCATCCGAGGCGGTACCGACGCCGGCATCGACCAGCACCGGCACGCGCGCCTGGTCGATGATCAGGCGCAGGTTCCACGGGTTGAGGATGCCCATGCCGGAACCGATCAGCGACGCCAGCGGCATGATGGCGGAGGCGCCCAGGTCCTCCAGCATGCGCGACTGGATGGGATCGTCGGCGCAATACACCATCACCTTGAAACCTTCGTCCACCAGGGTCTTGGTGGCCTTCAGCGTTTCCGGCATGTTGGGGAACAGGTTGGTGGGGTCGCCCAGCACCTCCAGCTTCACCAGGTCGTGGCCGTCCAGCAGCTCGCGCGCCAGGCGCAGCGTGCGCACGGCCTCGTCGGCGGTATAGCAGCCGGCGGTATTGGGCAGGTAGGTGAACTGCGACGGCGGGACGAAGTCCAGCAGGCTGGGTTCGTTGGCGTTCTGGCCGATATTCACGCGGCGGATGGCTACCGTCACCAGGTCGGTGCCGCTGGCGTCCAGCGCCTGGCGGGTCTGCTCGAAGTCCTTGTACTTGCCGGTGCCCACCACCAGGCGCGAGCGAAAGCTGCGGCCGGCGATGGAAAAAGTGTCTTGGGAGTCCATGATGATGCCGAAAGTGATGCGGGAATGGGTAGCGGCCCCTGGGACCGCGCCGGGACGGCGTCGCGCGCCAGACCGCCATCATAAAACAGCGCAAGCGTCGATCCGCCCCGTTGGCGGAAGGGTTTTTTCCACGGGGCAGGGCGCCGCCGCGCCCGGCGGGCGGTTTTCATCGGCGTCGTGTCGTGGCCAGTAAGGCCCGGCGCCGCGTCAGCGGGACGCCGGCGGCCGCGCCTGGTCCAGCACCTTGCAGAGCGCTTCGGCGGCGTCGACCAGCCGCGGGCCGGGGCGGTAGAGCAGGTCCGCGTCCACGCCATAGACGTGGCCCGCCAGGGCGGCCGGCAGGCGGGTCTCCTTCCAGGCGGACGCCAGTGCGCGCAGGTCCTCGATGCCGCCCACGCCCGCCACCACGGCGTCCGGCCGGGCGGCCATGACGGCTTCCAGGCCGACCTGCGGGGCGGTGGCGGGAGCGTCGGCGAAGACGTTCACGCCGCCGCAGATGCCGATCGCGTCGTTGACGATGCTGTGCTTGTTCAGCGTATACAGCGGCTTGCTGCCGGCCTGGATGAAGACCCGCACCAGCGGCCGGCCGCGATAGCGTTCGGCCAGCGTGGCCAGGCGCGCGCGCAGGCTGGCGGCCTCCTTGGCGGCGGCCGCTTCCGTGCCGAACAGGCGGCCCAGGGTCTCGACTTCGTCGGGGATGGCGGCCAGGCGGCGCGGGTCGCTGTAGAACACGGGCACGCCCAGCGTTTTCAGCGTGGGCATCAGGGACTCCGTGGCGCCGGGCAGCCACGCGATGACCAGGTCGGGGCGCAGCTCGGCCACGCGCTCCACATTGGGCTGGGTGCCGTCGCCGATGGACGGCACCTGCCTGGCCGCTTCCGGGAAATTGCTGCCCAGGATGGTGCCTGCCATGGCGTCGCCGGCCCCGGCCGCGTAGACCAGTTCGGTGGCGTGCGGTGCCAGCGTGATGACGCGCTCCGCCGGCTGCGCCAGGGTGACGTCGCGGCCCTGGTCGTCGGTGACCGTGATGGCGCCACGCGGGGAGGGCGCCGCACCATCGGGCAAGCCGGCATCCGTTCCGTCCGGTGCGTGGGCGGAATCGGCGGCGCCCGCGGCCCTGCCGGCCTTCGCGCCCGCCGGCGCGGCGGCGCACGCCGTGGTCGCCAGCGTCGCCGCCACCAGGCCTGCAAGGAAAACGCCCCGCCGCGCGGCCAGGCGCAACGGGGCGATGACGGAAGGGATGCGTCGCATGGTTTGCCGTGGACAAGCGCCGCTCGCGCGGCGCGGTGCCACGATCCTACATGCGCCAGCGCAGGTTCACAAATGCGTTGGAGCCCGGCGTGCGGTAGCCGTCGACCAGCGTGTACTGCTTGTCGAAGACATTGTTCCAGCGCACCGACACCTGCACGTTGCGCGTGACGTCATACGACGCCAGCAGGTTGAACAGGCCGTAGCCGCCCAGCGTGCTGCCGGTCGTCGCGTCCCTGCGCTCGTCGGTCAGGTAGACCTCGCCGCCCAGCAGGAAGCTGCCCCAGCGGTGGTCGGCAGACAGGCGCAGCACCGTGTCCGAACGCTGCGGCAATTGCTGGTGCGTGTCGGTGTTGCGGGGGTTGCTCAGGTCCAGGCTGGCGCGGATGCGCGTATCGCCGAACTTGCGCATGCCCGTGAACGTGACGCCTTCCAGCACGGCATGGGCGATGTTGTAGGGCTGGTAGACGCCAAAAGGATTCGACGGGTCGACGGCCTGGTTGATGATCAGGTTCTTGACGTTGTTGTGATAGTAGGTCACGCCCGCTTCGGCATCGTCGTCCTGGTAGCGCAGGCCCAGCTCGTAATTGCGCGAGGTCTCGGGGCGCAGGTTGGGATTGCCCTGGAAGAAGCTGTCGTTGCGCCAGTACAGCTCGTTGAAGTTCGGCGCGCGGAAACCGGTGTTGTAGCCGGCGGTGGCGCGTACCTTGTCCGTGATGTCGAACCCGTAGGTGAGGCCGCCGGTGGTGCGGTTGCCATACTGCGAGTTGTTGTCGTTGCGCAGGCTGGCCTGCACGTGATGGCGGCCGAAGTCGCCGAGATAGACGCCGGTGAACGAATTCACCAGGCGGCGCGATTGCTCGTAATTGCCGACGGTGACCGGGTAGTCGTTGAAGTTGACGATATCGCCGTTGGCGCGCTGTTCCAGGTGTTCATAGGCCAGCGTCAGCTTCTGGCCCGGGGCCAGTTGCAGGTCGTGCTGCCAATTGAGCTGCGTCTGGCGCGTGCGGAACACGCTGCGTCCATCGGGCGTATTGCCGTAGACCTCGTCGCCGGGCGCATTCTCGCTGCGGTTGTAGTCCACCGAGGCGCCGAAGCGCAGGGTGCTGGTCCAGAAGTCCGTCAGGCGGTTGGTGCTGGTGACCGAATAGTCTTCCAGCTTCTGGATGGCGCGGTCGTTGAACAGCGGCGCCGCACCCATGTCGTAGCCGCCATTCACGTAGCTGCGGTAGTACTGGACCGACAGGGTCTGGCCGCGCAGCCATTCATAACCCAGCGAGGCGGCCACGTTGTTCTGGTAGTAGCTGTCCTTGTCGGGGTTGTGATAATAGTTCTTCTTGGTGGTGGCGTCGAAGCCGCTGCTTTGCTGGTAGCCGGTCGACAGGCTGTAGGTCCAGCCGTTGGACGCGCCCGACAGGCCGGCGTTGTAGCTGCTGGTGCCGTAGGTGCCGAAACCGACGTCGGCATAGGCCGACAGCGGCTTGTCGGTGTTGCGCTTGGTGATGATGTTGATGACGCCGCCGATGGCGTCCGATCCATACAGGCTGCTGGCCGCGCCGCGCACGATTTCAACGTGATCGATGCTGCTGGCGGGCAGGGCGTTGAGCGCCGGCAGGCCGTTGGTGGCGTTGTTGATGCGCTGGCCGTCCACCAGCACCAGGGTCTGGTTGCTGTTGGCGCCGCGGATGAACAGGCTGGTGACGGTCTGCGGGCCGCCGTTGTTGGCGTATTCGATGCCGTGGCTGCGCGACAGCACCTCCGCCAGGCTGCTTTGGCCGGCGTTCTGCAATTCCTCGCTGCCGATCACGGTGACGTCGCCCAGCACGTCCTTCAGCGCCTGTTCGCTGCGGGCGGCGGTGACGACGACGGTGCCGAGTTGCGTGGTGGGGATGGCGGGCGCCGTGGAGGCGGTGGCGGGCGCCGTGGAGGCGGTGGCGGGCGTTTGCTGGGCCCAGGCCCAGGCGGGCGCCAGACAGGCGAGCAGGCCTGCGTTGCGCAGGACAAAGCGGGACTTCATGAGTTGACCTCGGTGGGACGCGCGACCCCGCACGTCATTCACGGAAAACCGGAACCACGCCGGAGAGGGCGCCTTGGTGTTGGCGCCTGCCGGAGGGTTCCACGGGCGAACCGGCCGGTATCGGGCTGTCGCGCGTCGCCGCGCGATGACCGTTGCGGGGGCAGCACAGGCTGAGGGGGCGCGCTTACCCAATGAATGGGCGGCCCTCCTTCCTGTTTCCCGTTTGACTTTCACCCGCCGGGCCCGGCGCGGCAAAGGCCGCGAGCAGGTCCGGATGCGTTGAAAGCACCGATTCGAGGTTGCGGACTGTAACACGACGTCTGCGCCATATAGGGCTTTTGTTACCATTACGCCTTGATTTGGCGGGGTTTTGTTGCCGGGACGCCACCGCGCGTGCCTGCCTTCATGCAGGACGCGGCGCCGTTCGGTATCTACCTTTTCGCTTATTTGCCATACTCAGGGGTTCGTCCGCGCGCCCCACCTCAATCAGGATCGATCGTGCCTTATCCCGCCATGCCCTACCCCCTGTCCGCCTACACGCACGGCGCCGACTTCGTGCGCGGGCTAGCCGACCGCATCCTGATCCTGGACGGCGCGATGGGCACCATGATCCAGCGCTACAAGCTGACCGAGGCCGATTTCCGTGGCCAGCGCTTCGCCGAGCATGGCAAGGACCTGAAGGGCGACAACGAACTGCTGTCGTTGACGCGGCCGGACGTGATCTCGGAGATCCATCGGCAGTACCTGGAGGCCGGCGCCGACGTCATCGAGACCAATACCTTCGGCGCGACCTCCATCGCGCAGGGCGATTACGACCTGCCGGAACTGGCCTACGAACTGAACGTGGAGTCCGCCCGCCTGGCGCGCGCGGCCTGCGACGCCTACAGCACGCCGGAGCATCCCCGGTTCGTCGCCGGCGCGCTGGGGCCGCAGCCGAAGACGGCGTCGATTTCCCCGGACGTCAACGATCCCGGCGCGCGCAACGTCACCTTCGACGAATTGCGGGCGGCCTATGTCGAACAGCTCAACGGCCTGCTGGACGGCGGGATCGACATCGTGCTGATCGAGACCATCTTCGACACGCTCAATGCCAAGGCCGCCATCTACGCCGTCGAAGAAGTCTTCGAGGCGCGCGGCGTGCGCCTGCCGGTGATGATTTCCGGCACCGTGACCGACGCCTCGGGCCGCATCCTGTCGGGCCAGACCGTCGAGGCCTTCTGGAATTCGGTGCGCCACGCCCGCCCGGTGACCATAGGCCTGAACTGCGCCCTGGGCGCGGCGCTGATGCGGCCCTACGTGGCCGAGCTGTCGAAGATCTGCGACACCTATGTCTGCGTCTATCCCAATGCCGGCCTGCCCAACCCGATGAGCGATACCGGCTTCGACGAGACGCCGGCCGATACGTCCGCGCTGCTGGAGGAATTCGCGCGTGCGGGCCTGGTCAATATGGCGGGCGGCTGTTGCGGCACCACGCCCGAGCATATCGGCGCCATCGCCGCCAAGGTGCGCACGCTGACGCCGCGCACGGTTCCGGAAATCCCGGTCAAGACGCGCCTGTCGGGCCTGGAGCCGCTGAACATCGACGAAGAGACGCTGTTCGTCAACGTCGGCGAGCGCACCAACGTGACCGGCAGCAAGATGTTCGCGCGCCTGATCCGCGAGGAAAAGTACGACGAGGCCCTGGCCGTGGCGCGCCAGCAGGTGGAAAACGGCGCCCAGATCATCGACATCAACATGGACGAGGCCATGCTGGATTCGGTGGCCTGCATGCGCCGGTTCCTCAACCTGATCGCGTCCGAGCCCGATATCGCGCGGGTGCCGGTGATGATCGACAGCTCCAAGTGGGAAGTCATCGAGACGGGCCTGAAGTGCGTGCAGGGCAAGCCGGTGGTCAACTCGATTTCCATGAAGGAAGGCGAGGAGATATTCCTGCATCACGCGCGCCTGTGCCGCCGCTATGGCGCGGCCATGGTGGTGATGGCGTTCGACGAGCAAGGGCAGGCGGATACGCTGGAGCGCCGCAAGGAAATCTGCGGGCGCGCCTACAAGCTGCTGGTCGAGCAGGAAGGCTTCGCGCCGGAAGACATCATTTTCGATCCCAACGTCTTCGCCGTCGCCACGGGCATCGAAGAACACAACCACTACGCCGTCGACTTCATCGAAGGCACGCGCTGGATCCGCGAGAACCTGCCGCACGCGCGTATCTCCGGCGGCGTTTCCAACGTCAGCTTCTCCTTCCGCGGCAACGAGCCGATGCGCGAGGCCATCCACACGGTCTTCCTGTACTACGCGATCCGCGAAGGCATGACCATGGGCATCGTCAACGCCGGCCAGCTGGGGGTCTATGCCGACCTGGAGCCTCGTCTGCGCGACCTGGTGGAGGACGTGGTGCTGGACCGCCAGGAGCCGGTCGGCAGGACCGAGGCCGACGACGACCGCACGCCCACGGAGCGCCTGGTGCAGTTCGCCGATACCGTCAAGGGCTCGGGCGCCAGGAAGGAGGAAGACCTGGCCTGGCGCGCCCAGCCGGTGGCGCAGCGGCTGACGCACGCGCTGGTGCACGGGATCACCACGTTCATCGTCGAGGACACCGAGGAAGTGCGCCAGGAAGTGGCGGCGCGCGGCGGCCGCCCCATCGAGGTGATCGAGGGGCCGCTGATGGACGGCATGAACGTCGTGGGCGACCTGTTCGGCGAGGGCAAGATGTTCCTGCCGCAGGTGGTGAAGTCGGCCCGCGTGATGAAGCAGGCGGTGGCCCACCTGATTCCCTTCATCGAAGAGGAAAAACGCCAGATCGCGGCGGCCGGGGGCGATGTGCGCGCCAAGGGCAAGATCGTCATCGCGACCGTGAAGGGCGATGTGCACGACATCGGCAAGAACATCGTGACGGTGGTCCTGCAGTGCAATAACTTCGAAGTCGTGAACATGGGCGTGATGGTGCCGTGCGCGCAGATCCTGGCCAAGGCCAAGGAAGAGAAGGCGGACATCGTCGGCCTCTCCGGCCTGATCACGCCCAGCCTGGAGGAAATGGCCTATGTCGCGTCCGAGATGCAGCGCGACCCGTATTTCCGCGACCGCAAGGTGCCCCTGCTGATCGGCGGCGCCACCACCAGCCGCGTCCATACCGCCGTGAAGATCGCGCCGCACTATGACGGGCCGGTCATCTACGTGCCCGACGCCAGCCGCTCGGTGGGCGTGGCCACCAACCTGGTCTCGGACCAGGCCGAGGCCTATGTCACCGAGCTGGCCCAGGAATACGAGGAAGTGCGCCGCCGCCATGCCAACCGCAAGGCGACGCCGCTGATGTCGATCGAGGACGCCCGCGCGGCGCGTCCGGCCATAGACTGGGCTTCCTATACGCCGCCGCGGCCCAAGTACATCGGCCGTCGCACCTTCAAGCACTACGACCTGGCGGAAATCGCGTCCTACCTGGACTGGACGCCTTTCTTCCAGACCTGGAGCCTGTTCGGCCAGTATCCCGCCATCCTCGACGACAAGGTGGTGGGCGAGCAGGCGCGCAAGGTGCTGGCCGACGGCCAGGCCATGCTCAAGCGCATCATCGACGGGCGCTGGCTGACCGCCAACGGCGTGGTGGGTTTCTATCCGGCCAACCGCGTCAATGACGAGGACATCGAGGTCTACGCCGACGAGAGCCGGGAGAAAGTGCTGTTCACCTGGCGCAACCTGCGCCAGCAAGGCGTCAAGCGGGAAGGCGTCAGCAACAAGTGCCTGGCGGACTACATCGCGCCCCGGGATAGCGGCAAGCTGGACTACATCGGCCTGTTCGCCGTTACCGCCGGCCTGGGCATCGAAAAGAAGGAAGCGGAATTCGCGGCCGCGCATGACGACTACTCCGGCATCATGCTCAAGGCGCTGGCCGACCGCCTGGCCGAGGGTTTCGCCGAATGCCTGCACGCCCGCGTGCGCAAGGACCTGTGGGGCTATGCCGCCGACGAAACGCTGGACAACGACGCGCTGATCGCCGAGAAATACGTCGGCATCCGTCCGGCGCCGGGCTACCCCGCCTGCCCGGAGCACGTGGTCAAGCGCGAGCTGTTCGAGACGCTGGATGCGGCCGAGGTCGATATCGAGCTGACCGAGAGCTATGCCATGTATCCGGCGTCCAGCGTGTCGGGTTTCTACTTCAGCCATCCCGATTCGCAGTATTTCAACGTCGGCACGATAGGCGAGGACCAGTTGCGCGATTATGTGCAGCGCAGCGGCCGTAGCGAAGAAGACGTGCGCCGCACGCTGGCGCCCAACCTGGGCTAGCAGGCCGGACCATGAACGTCCCCGCGAGCATGTCGGCCCACGAGGGTTCCGCCTTGCGCCGCCATGCGCTGGGGGATTTCGTGCGCGCGGCGCGGTCGCGCATTACCCCGCAGATGGCCGGCGTGCCGGCGGGCTTGCGGCGGCGCACGCCGGGACTGCGACGGGAAGAGGTGGCGCAGCTGTGCGGGATCAGCGTCACCTGGTACACCTGGATCGAGCAGGGCCGCGAAGTGTCGGTATCGCCGGCGGTGTGGGCGCGTATCGCCAGCGTGCTGCAGCTGGCGCGGGCCGAGCGCGCCTATCTGTTCGAATTGGCGGAATGCGCCGACCCCAGCCATCCGCGCGACGAGCCGGCGGGGATGTCGGGCGTGCTGCAGGACAGCGTGGATGCCATCAATGTGCCGGCCTATGTGCTGGACCGCTGCTGGAACGTAATGGCGTACAACTCCCAGATGCGCGAGTTGTTCGACGACTGGCCCGTGCGCGATCCGGCGCCCAACCTGCTGCGCTACATCTTCCTGGATCCGGCCGCGCGCCAGCTGGTGGTGGATTGGGAGCAGCGGGCGCGGCGCGTGGTGGCGGAATTCCGCGCCGACGCGGGCGCGCACCTGGACGAGGACGATGTGCGGGCGCTGCTGGACGATTTGACGCGCGCCAGCCCTGCCTTCGGCCATTGGTGGACCCGCCACGCCGTCATCGACAGGGAAGGCGGCTTGCGCGACTTCGACCATCCGCGCATGGGCTTGCTACGCTATCGCCAGATTACTTTCCGCCTGGCGACGCATACCGACATGAAGCTGATCATGCTGCTCAAGGAATAGGAGGCGAGCAGGAGGCGGTGGCCGCCGCTTCAGTCGGCGAACACCGACAGCTGTCCGTCCTTCCACGTGAACAATTGCGCCGACAGTCCGTAGGCCGATTGCGCCATGATGCGCGCGGCCATGTCCCGCAGCGAGCGCACGCTATCGGCGTCATTGCTGCCGCAGACCAGCAGTTCGTCGCGCGCGGGCAGGGCGATGACCGGCTCGCCATCGATGTCGACCCGATCGCGCCATTCCTGCGCCAGGAAAACGAAGCTGGCGTCGTAGTTGCCGTCGGCGCGCACGCCGTAGCGGCCGTCCTGGCCCTCGACCGTCAGGGCGGGCAACTGGCGGCGCAGGTTTTCCAGCGCCAGCGGCATCAGGGCCTCGCGGGTCAGTTCCAGTCCTTCCAGCTCGCCGGGGGCGACATAGCTCATGGCGTCGGGCTTGTCTTCCACGAAGGCCACCAGCAATTCGTCGGTGAGCGGCTCGGTGATGAAGGCCTGCTTGTTCTCGATGCCCGCGGCGTCCAGCTGCTTCAGGCTGGTGGCCAGCCACATGGTGGTCTTCACCAGCGGCAGGATATTGGCGCGCCGCGTGGCCGGGGCCGCTTCGTCGCCCGTGGGGGCGGCATCCAGGTGCGCGGCGATGATGGCGTCGATGTCGGCAGGGGACCTTTGGTAAGCCGCGTAGGCATTGCCCAGGAACTGGTTCACCTGCATGCCGTCGGGCATGGTCCAGTGCACCTTGACGCCGGCCGCGGTGGCGGCTTCGTCGATCTTCACGTCGGCGCCGGGATAACGCGCCTGCGCGGCGCTCGCATAGGCCTTGGCGAAACCCGCCACGTCCAGGGGGCGCGCTTGCCGGGCAGCGAAAATACGGGAGAAAAAGGTCATCGGGGTTCCAGAAAGACCCGCAATGCGGGACGGAAAAGATACCCCGATGATATCCGGCCCACCCCCAAACCTAAAAATTGACGCCACCCCGCGCGGCTTTGCCGCCTGCTGCTGCCCAGCGACAAAAAATGGCCTCCGAACGGAGGCCATCCTGCCAAGAGTCACATCGCGAAGCCGCTTAAGAACCTGGGCCAGACCGGGGAAACCGCGGAGCCGGGTCTCCCGGTCCGCGGGTTTCGCCCCCAGGGGGCCGCGCTCCGCGCGGTAGGGGGGGCCTATATTTTGGGGCCTATATTTTGCTGTAGACCTCGGCGCCCTTGCGGACGAACTCGACCGCCTTTTCCTGCATGCCCTTTTGCAGCGCCTCCTGCTCGGCCACGCCCACGGTCGCCGCGTAGTCGCGCACGTCCTGCGTGATCTTCATGCTGCAGAAGTGCGGTCCGCACATCGAGCAGAAGTGCGCCACCTTCATCGAGTCCTTGGGCAGGGTCTCGTCATGGAATTCCTTGGCCGTGTCGGGGTCCAGGCCCAGGTTGAACTGGTCGTCCCAACGGAATTCGAAGCGCGCCTTGGACAGGGCGTTGTCGCGGATGGCCGCGCCGGGGTGTCCCTTGGCAAGGTCGGCCGCGTGGGCGGCGATCTTGTACGTGATGATGCCGTCCTTGACGTCCTTCTTGTTGGGCAGGCCCAGGTGTTCCTTGGGCGTCACGTAGCACAGCATCGCGGTGCCGTACCAGCCGATCAGCGCGGCGCCGATGCCGGACGTGATGTGGTCGTAGCCGGGCGCGATATCGGTGGTCAGCGGCCCCAGGGTGTAGAAGGGGGCCTCATGACAGTGTTCCAGCTGCAGATCCATGTTTTCCTTGATCATCTGCATGGGCACGTGGCCGGGACCTTCGATCATGACCTGCACGTCATGCTTCCAGGCCACCTGGGTCAGTTCGCCGAGGGTCTTCAGTTCCGCGAACTGCGCTTCGTCGTTGGCGTCCCAGGCCGAACCGGGCCGCAGGCCGTCGCCGAGCGAGAAGCTGACGTCATAGGCCTTCATGATTTCGCAGATTTCCTCGAAACGCTCGTAGAGGAAGCTTTCGCGGTGGTGCGCCAGGCACCATTTGGCCATGATGGAGCCGCCGCGCGAGACAATGCCCGTCATGCGGTCGGCGGTCATCGGAATGAAGGGCAGGCGCACGCCGGCGTGGATGGTGAAGTAGTCCACGCCCTGCTCGGCCTGCTCGATCAGCGTGTCGCGGAAGATTTCCCAGGTCAGTTCCTCGGCCTTGCCGTCGACCTTTTCCAGCGCCTGGTAGATCGGCACCGTTCCGATGGGCACCGGCGAATTGCGAACGATCCATTCGCGGGTTTCGTGGATATGCTTGCCGGTGGACAGGTCCATGACCGTGTCGCCGCCCCAGCGGATCGACCAGGTCATCTTCTCGACTTCCTCGGCGATGCCGGAGCTGACCGCGGAATTTCCGATATTGGCGTTGATCTTCACCAGGAAATTGCGCCCGATGGCCATGGGCTCGACCTCGGGGTGGTTGATGTTGGCCGGGATGATGGCACGGCCGCGCGCGATTTCGTCACGCACGAATTCCGGCGTGATGATGCTGGGAATCGCGGCGCCGAAGGACTGGCCGGGATGCTGGCGCGTCAGGCGCTTGACGAGTTTTTCGCCATCCGGGCCGCTGGCGCGCAGGGATTCCAGGTATTGTTCGCGGCGCAGGTTCTCGCGGATGGACACGAATTCCATTTCCGGCGTAACGATGCCGCGACGGGCATAATGCATCTGCGACACGTTGGCGCCGGTCTTGGCGCGGCGCGGTGGGCGACGCAGGTCGAAGCGCATCGCGGTCAGTTTGGGGTCGGCCAGGCGCTCCTTGCCGTAGGCGCTGGAGGGGCCCGACAGCAGTTCGGTATCGCCACGTTCCTCGATCCAGGCGCGGCGCAGTTCCGGCAGGCCGCGGCGGATGTCGATCTTGACGTCGGGATCGGTATAGGGGCCGCTGGTGTCGTACACCGTCAGCGGGGGATTTTGTTCTCCGCCGAACATCGTCGGCGTATCGTCCTGGGAAATTTCCCGGAACGGCACGCGGATGTCCGGGCGTGAGCCTTGCTGGTAAATTTTGCGGGAACGGGGCAGCGGCGCGACAGCGGCTGCATCGACCTCGGCCGTTGCGGCGAGGAACTTGGGATTGGCGTTCATAAGAAGCTCCAAGACTAGAGATTGGAGCCGAATCGGGTCGGACCGGAACCAGGATGCGGGTTGTTGCACGAAGTCACCCCCTACCTTGCACCGGAACGCTCCCAGCATCGGCATTATCCGTACTGGTACGAAGGGACTCTCTCAACCTCCCACCGGCCAGGCCGGCGAGAAGTACCCCCGCGTGAACGTAGAAGTATAGAACGGGTTAAAAGCCTGTAGTGTCATCGGCATTACATATGGAAGCAGTCTGATCCTGTGCCGAGCCCTCAGCGCCTTGTAAACTTTTTTGTAACCGCCGGTTCGCCGGCGCGATTCAACCAGACCAAAAACAGGAAGAACTCCATGCAGATCACCCTTCGTAAGCTGGCTCCCGCATTGCTTATTGCCACGCTGGCCCTGGCAGGCTGCCAGACGCCGGGCCACAAGACCGGGCAGGCCGAGGGAACCCAGCCGTCGACGTCCGGTGCATCGACGCCCCCTGGTACGCCCTCGACGACGCCGGGCGCCCCGTCCGCGGGCCAGGTGACCGTGCCCAAGGTGGGCTTCCTGCTCGCGCAGAACAACCCCGGTCCCGGTCTGACCGAAGTCAAGCTCAGCGATGGCTCCATCTATGTGCAGCGCCAACCCGTCCTGACCCGCGCCGACTTGACCGAGGCGGCGCCCTTGGCGAGCCGCCAGGGTGAGAACTACGTGGGCCTGCGCTTCACCGAAGGCGGCGCCCGCACGCTGAACACCGTGACCACCCAGAACGTCGGCAAGCTGCTGGTGCTGGTGGCCGACGGCAATATCCTGGCTGCCCTGCGTATCAGCGAACCCTTGACTCGCGGCGTGCTGGCGTTCAGCGTGAACAGCGCGCAGACCGCGCAGGACATCGTTGCGAAGGTGCGTGGCGATCAACCGGCCGCCGCCGGCACGCCGGGCGCGACGCCCGCGTCGACGGCGCCGCGCCAGCAATAAGCGCGATACGCGTTCATCACGCGTCGCAAGCGCAGCCGGCCCGCAATGCGGGCCGGTTTCTTTTTATGTGGGGCGCCTTGCGTGGCGCGGCCCGCGTGGGCGCCGCTCCCTGGCCGCAAGGGCCAGGGGAGGCCACTGCGAGGTCATTGCGCAGCTACGGCGCGACTACTTCGCGGCGTTGACCATGTACCGCACCGCGGCGCGGATATCGTCTTCCGACGCATTGGCGGCGCCGCCCTTGGGGGGCATGGCGCCCTTGCCGCTGATGGCCGTCTTGACCATGGTGTCTTCGCCCGTCTGGATGTACTTGTCCCAGGCGGCCTTGTCGCCGAACTTGGGCGCGCCCGCCACGCCGGTGCCATGGCAGGCGAAGCACGTGCTCTTGTACAGCTTTTCGCCGGCCGGATTGACGGCAGGCTGCGCGGCGGCTTGCGTGCCTGCAGCCGGGGCCGGGGCCGATTGCGGCGCGGGCGCCGGTCGCGCGGCTGGGGCAGGCTGCGGCTGGGCTTGGGCCTGGGGTTGTGCCTGCGTTTGCGCCTGTTGCGCCGGCGCGGCGGCCTTGCCCCCTTCGGGCGCCGGGGCTTGCGGCTCGGGCAGGTTGCCGCCCGATTTGTTGGCCATATAGACCACCGCGCGGGCCACTTCGTAATCGCTGAGCGAGGGGTTGCCGCCCTTGGCGGGCATGGCGCCCTTGCCATGGAGCGCGATGTTCAACATCGCCTCGTAGCCTTCCTTGATGCGCGGTCCCCACGCGGCGCTGTCGCCCACCTTGGGCGCGCCGGCCACGCCGGCGGCGTGACAGGACGTACAGACCGCGCCGAAGACCTGCTCGCCGGTCTTGAAGACCTTGGGTGCCGTGATATCGACGAAATCGAAACCCGCCACGGGCGCAATGCGTTTACTGATGGCGTCGGCCGTCAAGGCATTGGAACCGGCGCCGCTGCGGCCTTTCGAGACCACAACGTTGACCAGCATCAGGATGATGATGATCGGGACGACAAAAGCTAAAACGACTGTAACGATCAACTGCTGGGGGGTCTTGATGAGTGAGGCATGTTCTTGTGTATGTTCTTGCTCTTTGCTCATATCCTAATCCTGCTATCGGTGTACCGGGGCGCCTGCACGGCGGCAACAGTGATTCAAAGCAGGGCGGCAAGCCAGCAAACCGCCATTCGCAGCGAGTGCAAACCCGACGATTATAACGGCCTGAAACGGCCCTGGAATGGTGCGCTGCCGCAGCGCCAGCAAGGTTCGCGGATTTAGGTACAATACCGCCTCCCTTGTGCCCGTAGTTCAATGGATAGAATGAGAGCCTCCGAAGCTCTAGATGCAGGTTCGATTCCTGCCGGGCGCGCCACGGCACCATCCGGTTTTTCGGGGCGCTTCAATTGCCCTTGCGGTCCTGCTGTCAATGCGGGGCTGAGCTGACCGTCCCGCCTGCCACCTCCTCCCAGTAGTCGTTCTTGAAGAATCTTGCGCGTGCGGCGGGCACTCCGATGCTGGCGAGCTCTGGCCGCGCCGGAGCTTGAGCCAGTGCGATACTCTAATTGCGCCAAGCGACAGCCTGCTCAGGAAGACTTAGATCATATTCGCCCCTTTTGCCGGAGTATGTGACTAGCTCAACCTGACCACCTCCGAAGATGTGGGGACCATGGATTCCTTCGCGCTTCTGCAAGATGGCTACCGAATCTCGCTTTCGATCGGCGTTCAAGTGGACGGCCTGTTCGCATGGAGGCTGCATCTGTGCCAACTGACAAGTGCGGGCCCAGGCGCGTTGGTGGCTGCCGGTGGCCGGCACACAAGCAGGGAAGATGCCGAGCGCGCCGGAATGGCTGCCTTGTTGGAGTACCGCGCACTGCACGCAAGCTCGCCCTCCATGCCGGTCGCGACGCTCCACTGACCGCCGGCTCTTCTTGCTTCGTCTCAACCGCTGGGCCGCTGCGTCGCCGCATGGCGCGCCCTCCGCGACAGGCACGGAGGGCGCGCTTCGCGCTTACTCGATGAACGACTTGGTGCTGTATATATCGTGCGGCAGGCGGTCAAGGATGGGCAGGCCGCTCGCCGAGTCCTTGGGCTGCATGTCGATGTACGTCTGGAAGACGTCGGCGTCGAGCACGCCGATGTCCTGGCGGCGCGCGGCGGGCACGTTGGTCAGGGTCTTGTAGCCGTCACCGCCCGTGGCGTTGAAGCTCAGCACGAACAACTTGTAGGTGCGGGCCGGGTCCAGCGGCATCCAGGTGGACGTGGCGCGGTCGTGGAACTCGATATTGCTCACGCGGTTGCCCTGCGTCTGCGTGGAATCGGTGTCCCAGCGCAGCCCGCCGGCATACGGATAGGGGCCGGTGGTCCCGCCAGGGCCGAACACGGCCTGCATGCCATCTTCCAGCATGGACTTCACTTCCGCCGCGGTTACGTCCAGGCGCCACAACATATTGCCGAAAGGCAGCACCTCGATCACCTTGGCGGCCGTGACGGTACCGGGCGTCAGCGCGATGCGCACGCCGCCGCCGCTTTGCAGGGTGATATCGGCGCCGCCGTATTCCTCGTTGGCCACATCGAGATAGGCCTGCGCCACCAGCTGCTGGATATCGCCGCCCCGTGTGTTGACGCTGCCTTCCGCGTTGCAGGTCGCGCTGGAGTTGCTGAGGTCGCTGATGCCCCGGGTACCCGGCACGCGGCGACGGCACAGCTCCAGCGGCACGGTGGCGACGATACTCTGGCTATAGGCGTCGACCTTGGCCTTGAAGGGCTGCAGGGTCGCCGCGGTGCCCGCATCCGGCGCCTGGACGCGCAGGAATCCGCTTTGTGCGGCGTCGGCCAGGAAGACGGCCTTGTCTTGCACCGTGGCAGCGGCGCCGCCTACCTTGAAGTCGCTATCGATGAGGACGTGTGGCCGGCCCGCGCAAGCGGTGACGTCGCCGTTCTTGTCGAAGCTGACTTTCAGTTCGCCGACGACCTGGGCGTACTCCCAGGCCTGCACCAGGCAGACGAGCTTGCCATCCTTGTCGCGCAGCGGGGTCGGGTAGCTGCCTTGCGGCGTGCCGACGTTGTAGGCGCTCAGGCTGTCGGGACCCAGCAGGGTATGGGAGTCGCCACCCACCACGACATCGACGCCGGACAGCCTGGCGATGACTTCCTTGTCGTAGTCGTAGCCGATGTGGGAAAGCAGGACGATCTTGTCGACCCCTTGCGCGCGCAGCGCGTCGATCTGGACCTGGACCGCCGTCGCTTCGTCGCTGAAATTGGTGTGGGGATCCGGGCTGGACGATTGCTTGGTCTTGCCCGCGATGGTCACGCCGATGATGCCGATGGGCTGGTCGTCCCGGCGCACGATGGTGTAGGGCAGGACCTTGTCGGAGGGGGCGGCCGCGAACATGGGCGAAGCGGCGCCGAAAGTCACGTTGGCGCTGAGCACGGGTGTCTTGCAGGCGCCGGCATGCAGATAGCCGATGAACTGCTTGAGGCCGGCGTCTCCCTTGTCGAATTCGTGGTTTCCCAGCGTCATGGCGTCGAAGCAAACGGTGTCCATGAGCGCCGCATCGGCTTCGCCCGGCTCGCCTGCGCGATTGAAGTACAGGGTGCCGGTCAAGGCATCGCCCGCGTGCAGCTTGAGGACGTTCGTGGATTGCGCCGCGAGTTCGTCGATGGCGGCTTTCACGCGAGGAAAGCCGGCGCTGCTGACGGTAGTCTTGACCGTGCTGCCCGCGGCGTTCTTGAGCGTGAGCTCCTTGCTCTTGCCATCGAGGTTGGAGTGGTGGTCGTTGATATGCAGAATGGTCAGGTCCAGCGCGCGCGCTTCGGCCGCTGGCGGGGTTTCGTTACCGCTCTCGCTCTTGTCGTCATCGCTATCGTGACTGCCGTTGCAGGCGGCGAGCAGGGCAAGCACGCTGGCCAGCGCCGCGGCCAGCGCGTGGCGTTTCCAATACTTCATGATCCTCTTTCCTGATGATTCCGGGAGACAGGATTCTGTAAGCTTCGTGTGACGCGGACATTAAATGTGGAGACATGGCGATATCCCCGCCGCGTGCCAACGGGCGCGATCGCTGTGTTATCCAATCGCGCGCGTCTCCCGGAGTCTTTATCGTCGGAAGGGGGCGCGTGTCGCGCTTCGATCTGCCGGTCTGGCCGATTTGTTAGAATCCGGACCGGATTGCCTCAAGGCGCGCCATCGGACCCATCGGGTGGCTTGCACCGCGCGCAGTTCCTTTTTTTAACCAGAACGTCCCTGCGCGCGCAGTCGCCAGGACGGTCGGCCTGTGTCCGCGGACGCAGCCGGCGGCGCGTTCCGCGCCCTTCTTGAAGCCGCATCGGCTTCTCAACCTACCGCCGGATCACCCACTCCTCATCGAGGGCTGGCGTGCTTTTGCGTTTCGAAAATCCGTTCTCAACCACAAGGGCCATAACCCGCCCTGGGAGATCCATTGCCCGTGACCGTGTCATCCAGGAAATCAGTGAAGAAAACCTTGCTCGCCGCGTCGTTGATGGCGGCATGCACCGGCGCCGCGCATGCGGAAAGCGCCGTCACCTTGTACGGCATCATCGATATCGGCGTCGGCTATGAACGCATACGCGGCGACGGTTTCCACGCCAGCCGCATCGGCCAGGTGCATGGCGTGGCCAGCGGTTCGCGCGTCGGCTTGCACGGCGTGGAAGACCTGGGAGACGGATTGTCGGCGGTCTTCACGATGGAAAGCGGTTTCGCGCCGACCAACGGCGAACGACAACAGGGCAACCGTATGTTCGGACGCCAGTCGACACTGGGCCTGGATTCCAGGACCTGGGGCCGCATCGAATTCGGCCGCCAGATCAACATGGCTTCCGAACTGTTTTCGCTGATAGATCCGTTCGGCACCAGCTACAACGCGGCCAATATGGGCGCGACGTTCGGCGCTACCAATACGATGCGCCTGGATAACCTGGCGATGTATCACTCGCCCGTCGTGGGCGGCTTCCAGCTTGGCGTCGGGTATTCGTTCAATGCGGACGACACGATGGGCGGCGATGCCGGCAAGTTCGCCACCGCGGACAATGACCGCGCGCTGACGGCGGGCCTGTCCTATAGCAAGGGTCCGCTTTTCGTCGCGGCTTCGTATGACCGCCTGAAGGGCACCGCGGCGGCCGCCGGCGGCCAGTCCAAGGCCACGCTGCGCGAATACAGCCTGGGCGCCACCTACGACCTGGAGGTCGTGAAGCTGGCGGCCGCCGTCGGCCAGACGCTGGACGGCTGGTTCGTCGGCCAGACGCTGGCGGTCATGCCGGGCGGCAGCGACAAGGACTTCGGCTATTTCAAACTGGCCGAGGGCTTTCGCGCGACATCGACCATGGTGGGCCTGACGGTGCCCGTGAGCAATGCCACTGCCGTATTCGGCTCGTGGCAGCGTGCCGATCCGAATAGCGGCAAGCTCACCGGCGGCGACAAGACATTCAACGTCTATGCCATCGGCGCCACGTACACGCTATCGAAGCGGACCAATTTCTACGCCTATGCGTCCTACGGGGACAACTACGCTTTTCACGATGGCGTTACCGATACCGCCGTGGTCACGGGAATTCGACATCAGTTCTGACGGGCCGCGTCGTTGAGCGCATGGCGGCAGAAACGGCCGCCATGCCGGCGTTCCTGCGGCTGCCCCGGCGCATTTCGCTTTAGCGCACGTGGAACCAACAACCAGCCACGACTTACCCAAGCGGAGTTCGCCGTGCCTTTTCCGGCGATTCTCGTTCGACGTTCTATGCAGTGGAGATCGAAATGGGTATCGGAAAGAAGAAGCTGGCCGAGGTGGTCCTAATTACAGGAGTGTTTCCCATGTGTTCGATGGCCATGTCTCCCGACCAGGTGGTCGAGGTGTTTCCACAGCGTCCCATTACGCTGGTGGTTGGTTATGCGCCGGGCGGAGGAGCCGATGTGCTTGCCCGTCATCTATCCAGGCATATGTCGGAAGAGCTGGGGCAACGCGTCATCGTCGAACATCGTCCAGGAGCGGCGGGAACCGTGGCTGCCCTGTCCGTGGCGCGATCCGTGCCCGATGGCTATACGGTCTACATGGCGGGCAGTTCGACATTGCTGCATCAACTGATGCGTCGAGATAGCGGGTTGGACTTCTCGCGCGACCTGACGCCTATCGGCATCGCGGCGGAAGTACCGTTTGTCATCGTTGCCGGCAATCATGTCCCGGCCGCCACGCTGTCCGATGCCATGCAAATCGCAAGAGCACAGCCGGGCAAGTTCAGCTGCGCCAGTGTCGGCATAGGTTCGGTGGGCAACCTCGTCTGTGATGAAATCCAGCGTGTCGCAGGTGTGCAGTTGCTGCATATTCCGTACAAGGGCGATGCGCAAGCCATGACGGAGGTCATCAGCGGCCGGTCGGATTTCTACATTTCCAGCCTGGCTGCGGTGCTACCTTATATAACGTCCGGCCGCGCCCGCGGAATGGCCGTTATTTCGGGTGCCAGGATAGCCCAGTTGCCGCAGGTTCCAGGGATCGAGGAGTCCGGTTTCATGACGGCGACGCCACCAGGATGGTTTGCGCTCATGGCACCCACAGGTACGCCCTCACACGCCGTCGCGCGCCTGAACCGCTCGATCAACACGGTGCTGGCGATGGACGAGGTGCGCAAGGTGCTGGCCGACCTGGGCTATATCGTTCCCCCGGCGAAACAGTCGCCGGACGCGGTGGAGGAATACCTCGCCGCCGATGCCGGTAGGTGGTCGGAGATGCTTCGTCGAACGGGGGCAGGCACCGTGCATTGAATCCGGGGTAACGCAGCACGTGCTTTACTCGAAAAACCCGCGCCCAGGCGCGGGTTTCGTCTTTACGCCTACGCGAACTAAAAATGGCACTCGATTAAACTTGAAAGGGTGCGGGGCGCTTTACCTTCTCTACCGTATCCACAGGCCCCGGAGGAATGCCCATGCCGACCGAAAATGCCCAGCCATCCCTGAGTCCGGAGGACCTGGAAAGCCTGCAACTGGCGCGCGACATCCTGGAGAATCCGAGCCTGACCGCGCGCTTGTCGAATTACGTTGGAAAGCCCATCGAATACGCCCTGGACATGCTGCCCGCCAAGGCCGGCGGCCTGATCACCGAGGCTACCCAGAAGGCGATACACGCCGCGCTCAAGGCCGCATTGATGACCATGGGCAAACGCGATGGCCGCGCCGCCGAGACGGCCCCGGCTGCGTCGAGGTGGCTGCACAAGGCGGGCGCGGCGGTCAGCGGCGGCGTGGGGGGCTTTTTCGGTTTGGCGGCGGTTACCGTGGAGCTGCCCGTCTCGGTCACCATCATGATGCGGGCTATCGCGGATGTGGCGCGTGGCGAGGGCGCCGACCTGGACGACGTGACCACGCAGCTGGATTGCGTGCAGGTACTGGGGCTGGGCGGCCGGTCCAAGTCGGACGATGCCGCCGAGGTGGGTTATTTCGCGGCGCGCGAGGCCATGGCCAAGGCCGCGGTGGACGCGTCCGCCTTCCTGGCAACGGGGGGCAAGCTGGGGGCGACGGCGGCGCCGCCCTTGGTGCGCCTGATCAATGCGGTGGCCAGCCGTTTTGGCGTCCAGGTCACCGAAAAAGTGGCCGCCCAGGCTGTGCCCGTGATCGGCGCGGCGGCCGGCGCCTTGATCAACACCGCCTTTACCAATCATTACCAGCAAATGGCGCGGGGCCACTTCGTGGTGCGGCGCCTGGAAGGCAAATATGGCAAGGCGGCGATCGAGGCGGCGTACCAGCGGCTGGGGGAATCATCGGAATAGTCTGCTTACGTACAAACGTATCCGGGGCATACTCCAACTTTTCTCCTATCCACGCATGGCGCTTCGCGCGCCATGATGTTGAATTTCCACGGTGATAGCCTGACGCATGCAGCACGAACAACCCTCTTCGTTGGTAACCACTTCGTTGGCAACTTCGGCGGACCCCGCCGGCCAGGATCCTTACCAGTACCTGGAATCCCTGGACAGTCCGGTCGTCGAGCAGTGGGTGACCGCGCAGAACCAGCGCACCCTCGATGCCTTCGGCAAGGGCCCGGACTTTGATGCCACGGTGGCGCGCCTGACGTCCCTCTACGATTCCGAAGACCGCATCGTCTCGTGCTCGCGTTGCGGCGATTGGGGGTACAACACATGGACTGACGCCGATCACCCCTTGGGGCTGGTACGCCGCACGCCGTGGCAGGCATGGCTGGACCGTGCGCCGGTGTGGGAGACCGTGCTCGATGTCGATGGCCTGGCGCTGAACCAGCAGGGAGCGGATGACGAAGACGGGGAGGAAGACGAAGCCCCGACGCGCTGGACCTTGCAGGATTTCGAGCTGCGCTATCCCGACTACGACCGCGCGTTGGTCAGCCTGTCGCCGGATGGCGCGGACGCCTGCATCGTCATGGAATTCGACGTCGAGGCGCGGTGCTTCGTGGACGGCGGATTCGAGATCGCGGACGAGGGCCAGCATTCCATCGGATGGATAGACCGGGACACGGTCTACGTCGGCTGGGACGATAGCGCGGCGCATGACGAGCCCGCGTTGACGAATGCCGGCAATCCGCGCCAGGTGCGCAAATGGCGGCGCGGCACGCCGCTGGACGCGGCGCCCGTCGTGTTGGAATGTGCGCAGACGGATATTTCCGTCAATGTCTGGTATGACTATCTTCAAAGGCGCCACCTGGCGGCGCGGGCGACGGCGTTCTTTCGCACGGACTGGTTCTGGCTGGACGAAGCCGCCGCGCAATGGCGGCAGTATGCGGTCCCGCCGGGCGCGGAGATCGACGAATGGATGGGGTGGCTGTTCATCACCTTGCGCGAAGATTGGCGGGCGGGCGACCTGGTGCATCGGGCCGGCTGCCTGCTGGCCATCCGGCGCGAGGCTTTCCTGGCCGGCCGGCGTGACTTCGACGTGCTGTTCACGCCGGGTCCTCGCCGCGTGCTGGACGACCTGGATTTCACGCGCAACTGGGTGCTGGTGGCCGAGCGGCAGGACAGCGTGCCGCGCCTGACGCTGTGGCGCCTGCCGCGCGGAGAGGGCGACGAGTGGGGGCCGCAGCCTTACGTGCTGCCGCCCGACAGCGAAGTGACGATGGAATCGGTGGATGCCGAGCGCGACGATACGGTGTTGATCCACGTTGACCATTTCCTGGTGCCGCCGTCGCTCTATTACGCGGATCTGGGCGAGGCAGGCGGTGGCGCCACGGCGGGCTGGCGGCTGTTGGCGCAAATGCCGCCGAAGTTCGACGTCACCGGCATGTCGGCGCAATTGCGCTATGCGCCCGCGCCGGACGGGGTATCGATCCCTTATTGGGTGATCGGCCGCCTGCCCGAGCCGGGCGGCGCGCCGCTGCCTTGCCAGCTATACGGCTATGGCGGCTTCGAAGAGGCGCTCGATGCGCCCGCCTACTCCGCGACGACGGGCATCACCTGGCTGGAGCGAGGCGGCATCTATGCCATTGCCTGCATACGCGGCGGCGGCGAGTTCGGCCCGACGTGGCACCAGGCCGCCGTGCGCGAGAAGCGGCAGGTCGCCTTCGACGATTTCATCGCGGTGGCGCAGGCGCTGGTCGATACCGGCGTCACCACCCCAAGGCAGCTGTCGATCAGCGGGGCCAGCAATGGCGGACTGTTGACGGCGGCGTGCATGGTGCAGCGCCCGGACCTGTTCGGCGCGGTGCTGTCCGACGTGCCGGTGCTGGACATGGCGCGTTTTCACAAGCTGCTGCAGGGGGCAACGTGGACAGAGGAGTATGGCGATCCCGATGACGCCGAGGCCCTGTCCTACCTGCTGGCCTATTCGCCGTATCACCAGGTTCGCGCGGACGTGGCGTATCCGCCCGTGCTGTTCAGCGCTTCCAGCAGCGACGACCGCGTGCATCCGGGCCATGCCCGCAAGATGGCGGCAAAGATGCAGGCACAGGGGCACGGGAACGTGTGGTACCTGGAGCGCCGCGAGGGCGGGCACGGGGCGGGGGTGGATGCGCGGACCATGGCGAGGACGGCGGCGTTGGAGGCGGGGTTTCTGTGGCGGGAGGTGGGGGGCTGATTCCAGCCTGCTCCATCCTCGTCCGCCACCCGTTCCGCCGCGGAGCATCCTTGGTGCGGGGGCTCACCAGCAGGCATTGCGCTTCGAGGGCAGGAAATGCACCTCTAGCCAGCTTGCTCAGAACGCCTTTGCGAACAATTCCCGGAATTCCTTTTCCGACGTGTACCGGGGATTCCAGCGGTTGTAGTCCGCCGCGAAGCTGCGCCGGGCCAGCTCATCCAGCGATGATTCCGTGACGCCGACATCGCGCAGCCTTGTGGGTATGCCTAGGTCCGCGCACAGCGTGCGGATCGCGTCTATCGCCAGCCGCCCGGCGTCGAGTTCCGGCAGTCCGGCCACATTCGCGCCCAGGATATGCGCCACCTGCGCATAGCGCGCCGGGTTGGCCATGAAGTTGAACTCGGCTACTGTCGGCAGGCACAAGGCGTTGGCCAGGCCATGCGAAACGGGGAACAAGGCGCCGATGGGCATGGCCATGCAGTGCACGTTGCCCAGGCCGGTGTATCCGAAGGACATCGCGGCCATGGAAGCGCCGCACAACATGTCCATGGCGGCGGTCGTATTCTGCCGGTTGGCGACGAATTGCCGGATATTGCCCGCGATCAGCTTCATGGCATGGAGATTGACCGCGTCCGAAAACGGATTCGCCAGCTTGGACAGGTAGGACTCGAAGGCGTGGACGAACGCGTCGATGCCCGAATGCGCCGCGACGTGCGCCGGTAGGGATGCCACCGCCAGGGGATCGAGGATGGCGACTTGAGCCGGCCCCCAGGCCGCATGGCGGATGGCCATTTTCACATGCCTTTGGGTGTCGGTGATGACGGCGGCGCTGGAGACCTCCGATCCCGTGCCCGCCGTGGTTGGCACGGCGAACAAGGGCAAGGGGCGCACGCTGAATTTCTCGATGCCCTCGTAGTCCGAGACCTTGCCGCCATTGGTCATCAGGATGGCCACGGCCTTGGCGACGTCGATGGCGCTGCCTCCGCCGATGGCGACGATGGCTTCCGCTTCATGCGCGCGGCAGCGCTCATAGGCCGCCGCGACCGTCGTATCGCTGGGTTCAGGTTCGATATCGCCGAAGTTGGCCATCGGTATGCCGGCGTCTTCCAGCAGCTGGGTGATGCGCTGCGTGATCTCGCTCTTGACCAGTGCGGGATCGACCATCAAAAAGACCCGCTTGCAGCCCCAGTCCTGAATGATCCGGGGCAAATTGGTGTGGGCATCATGCCCGAAGACCAGGCGCGTAGGGCTGGAGAAGCTGGATATTGCCAGGGGATTCATCGTGTGTGTCTCCTCGGTGGATGCTCAGCGATCGATACGAACGCAGATGTTCTTCACCTGGGTGTACGACAACAGCGCATCCAGCCCCTTCTCGCGGCCGAAGCCGGACTTGCGATAACCGCCGAACGGGAGCTCCACGCCGCCGCCCGCGCCATAGCAGTTGACGAAGACCTGGCCGGCCTTCACCTTCTGCGCCAGGCGGTGCGTGGCGCCCACGTCGCGCCCCCAGATGCCGGCCACCAGGCCGTACTCCGTCCCATTGGCCAGGGCGGCCGCTTCTTCCAGGTCGTCGAACTGGGCAATGGTCAGCACCGGGCCGAAGATTTCTTCCTGATGAACGCGCATGCCGGCGCGCGCCTGGTCCAGCAGCGTGGGCAGCACGAAGTTGCCCGCGTCCAGGTTGGCCCCTTCCAGCACGCGGCCGCCTCCGATGACCTCGACGCCTTCATCGCGGCCGATGGAGATGTAGTCCTGCACTTTCTGTTGCTGATTGCGGCTGACCAGCGGGCCGATGTCGGGATCCTGCAAGCCAGCGCCCACGGTCAATCCATCCAGGCCGGCGCGCAGCCGTTCGATCAGCGCGGCATGCGCTTGCCGCTGCACCAGAATGCGCGAACCCGCCGAGCAGGTCTGGCCGGAATTGGGAAAGGCGGCCTTGAGCAGGGTAGGCACGGCGGCGTCGAGATCGGCGTCGGCCAGCACGATATTGGGCGATTTGCCGCCCAGCTCCAGCAGCACGGGCACGATGTTGTCGGAGGCGGCGCGCATGACGGCGGCACCGGTGGCCACGGAGCCGGTGAATACGACCAGGTTCACGTCCGGGTGGGCAGCCAGGGCGGCGCCCGCTTCATGGCCCAGGCCTGGCACCACGTTCAACACGCCGACGGGCAGGCCTTCCTCATGGCAGATGCGCGTCAGTTCCAATACGCTGAGGCAGGCCAGTTCGGCCGGCTTCATGACGATGGTATTGCCGGTCGCGAGGGCCGGCGCCAGTCCGCGCGAGGCGATCTGCAAGGGATAGTTCCAGGGCACGATCTGCGCGGTGACGCCCAGCGGTTCGCGCACGGTGAAATCGAAGAATTCCTGGCCCAGCGGAATGCTGGTGCCCAGCACCTTGTCCGCCACGCCGGCGTAGTATTCGAAGAAGCGCGCGGCCGCCACGGCATCGGCCTGGGCCTGCTTCAAGGGTTTGCCGGTGTCCTGGCTTTCCAGGCGGGCCAGGCGGTCCTGTTCCTGCGCGATGCGGCGGGCGATGTTGGACAATACGCGCGCCCGCTGCACGGGCGGGCAGTCGGCCCAGGCGGGCAGGGCGCGTTGCGCGGCCTGCACGGCCGCATCGACGTCGGTCTTCTCGCCGCGCGCGATATGCGCGAGCACCTTTCCGGTGGCGGGGTCCAGCACTTCAACCGTGCGGCCCGAACGCGCGGGGGCCCATACACCGTTGACAAAACAACCGTAAGACTGAATCTCGGACATGCCGGGTACTCCTTGAGTGTTCGATGAAAAGGCCAGGAGCGCGAAGGCGCCGGGGCCTGGAAAACTTCGCCTTCCTAGGCCGCTTCCGCGGCGGCACCGCCAAGATAGGCCGCGTGGATACGCGGGTCGCGCTTGAGCTCGGCGGCTGTTCCTTGCAGCACCACCGACCCGCCTTCCAGCACATAAGCGCGGTCGGCGATGGCCAGGGCCTGGTTCGCCATCTGTTCGACCAGCAGGATCGCCATGCCCTCGCGGCGCAGGCGCAGCAGGGAACGAAAGATCGCGGCGGTGACGATGGGCGCCAGGCCCAGCGAGGGCTCGTCCAGAATCAGCAGGCGCGGACCCGACATCAAGGCCCGCGCGATGGCCAGCATCTGCTGCTCGCCGCCGCTGAGCGTACCCGACAACTGCTCGCGTCGTTCACGCAGGCGCGGGAACAGCTCGAACATGGCCTCGATACGCTGGGCCAGCAAGGCGCGGTCACGCCGGATGAGATGGCCGCCAAGCAACAGGTTCTCATAAACGGTCTGGTCGGCGAACACCTGGCGCCCCTCGGGCGCCATGGCGATGCCGGCCGTCACGCGCGACGGCGCACCCTGGCCTTGCAGATCGCGGCCCAGGAAGGCGACACCGCCCGTGGCCGCCGTCAAGCCGGTGATGCCGCGCAGCAGGCTGCTCTTGCCTGCGCCGTTGGCGCCCAACAGGGCGACGATTTCTCGTTCATTGACTTGCAGGGACACACCGCGCAAGGCCTGCACGGCGCCATAGGAAATGCTCAGGTCGCGTACGTCCAGGATCATGCCGCGGCCTCCTCGATGATCAGTTCGTCGCTGCCCAGGTAGGCCGCGATCACTTTGGGATCGGCCTGGATGGCGGCGGGGCCGCCTTCGGCGATAAGCGTGCCGTTGTCCAGGACAACGATGTGGTCGGACACTTCCATGACCAGGCTCATGTCGTGTTCCACCATCAGCACCGCGATGCCTAGCGCTCCGATCTTGCGCACCAGTTGGCCCAGCTCCCGGGTCTCTTGCGGATTCAGGCCGGCGGCGGGCTCGTCCAGCAACAGCAGCAGCGGTTGGCTGGCCAGCGCGCGCGCCAGTTCGACGCGCCGTTGCACGCCATACGGCAGGCTGCCGGCGCGGGCGCCGGCGTAGTCCGCCAGGTCAGTGAATTCCAGCACCGCACGGGCATTGCGCAAGGCGTCGGCCTCGCGATGCGTGCCCTGGATGCGGCTGTGCGCGCCCACGATGACGTTCTCCAGCACGGTCATGGCGCCGAACAGGCGCAGGTTCTGGAAGGTACGCACCACGCCCGCGGCAGCACGGACATGCGCGCTGGCGGTGGTGATGTCGCGCCCTTGCAGCAGGACCGTGCCGGCGCTGGCGGGGATGACGCCGGTGATGATGTTGATCAGCGTGCTTTTGCCCGCGCCGTTGGGGCCGATCAGGGCGTGTATGCGATGTGCTTGCAGCACCAGGTTGATACCGCGGGCGGTGACGATGCCGCCGAAGGCCTTGTGGATGTCACGGAGCTCCAGCAGCGGGGCGACGGTGTCGATCGCGTCGCGCGTCAGGGCCGATCGCAAGGCCCCCGTATCCACGCTGGCCGGACGCGTGCCCGTCGCATCGACGGGCGCATTCACGGATGCCGCATTGACCGTCGACGTTGCCGTCGATGCGACCATAGCAGTCCCCGTGGTCTTGCGCCGTCTGAACAAGCCCACCACACCCTCGGGCATGAGGTACAGCGCGAACAGCAGCATGGCACCGTACACGAAGTGCTGCGCGAAAGGCCACTGAGCCAGGTACACGTCGGTCAGCGTCAACACGATCGCGCCGACGAGCGGACCGTGGATGGTGCCGGCGCCGCCCAGCAACACCAGCAGCAGGATGAACACCGACAGATGGAAGGTGATGAAATCGGAATTGAAATACTGGTTCTGCTGCGCCACCAGCGCGCCGCCCAGGCCGCACAGGGCCGCGGCGATGACGAAGGCCAGGGTCTTGTAGCGATAGACCGAAATCCCCGCGCAACTGGCCGCGATCTCGTCCAGCTGCAGGGACAGCAGGGCGCGGCCGAACTTGCCGCGCAGCAGGTGCAGGAGCACGAGATGCGCGACCAGGCCCAGGGCGATGACCAGCCACACCCAATGTTGCAGGGTATAGGCCTCGCCATTGAGCGCGTTCAGCGGCACGATGCCGTAGATGCCCTGCGCGCCACCGAACATATCGGTCCACTCGGTAACCAGCTTCTGCGCGACGATGCCGAAGGCCAGCGTCACCAAGGCGAGGCTGGGGCCCTTGACGCGCAGGGAGGGCAGGGCGATCAGAACGCCCACCAGGGCCGCGACCACGGGCGCGGCGGCCAGCGCCAGCGCGGGATGCCAACCAGCGCTGGTGGTCAGCAGCGCCACCGTATAGGCGCCGGCGGCGAACAGGCCGGCCTGTCCCAGTGACTTTTGGCCGGCATAGCCTGCCAACACATTGGTGCCGGCCGCGCACAGGTAATACACCCCGCACATGAACAGGATGCGCAGATAGAAATCGCTGTCGAGCCAGCCGGCCAGGCCTGCCAGCAGCGCGGCGACAACGGCCGCGCCCAGCGCGGATCGGCGGAAATCGCGGACGATGCTCATACTTTCTCCACCAGCTTGCGGCCGAACAGGCCATTGGGCATGACGGCCAGCACGGCGATCACTAGCACGAAGACCACGATCTCGCGCCACTGCGCGCTCCACAGCGCGGTGAACGATTCGGCCACGCCGATCAGCAGGCCCCCGAACATGCAGCCACGTGGACTGGTCAATCCGCCGACGATGGCGGCGGAGAAGCCCTTCAGCGCGATGACCACGCCCATGAACAGCGACGCCGACATGATGGGAGCTATCAGCATGCCGCTCAAACCCGCCAATCCCGTGCTGACGGCGAAGGCCAGCATCATGATGCGCGTGACATCGATGCCCATGAGCGCGGCGGCATCGCGGTTCTGCGCCACCGCTCGCATGCTGCGGCCCAGCGGCGTGCGGCGCAAGGCGTAGTCCAGCGTGAAAAGGATGCCGAATGCCAGCACCAGCACCAGGATCTCCTGCGAGCGCAGGCCCACGCCGCCGATGCGCAGGACGCCGTCGCCCAGCGGCGCGGCAACCATGCGCGCGCCCGGCCCCCATAGCGACAGGGCCAGGCTTTGCATGATGATGCCGAAGCCGATGGTGCTCATCACCCAGGACATGCC
This sequence comes from Achromobacter aloeverae, assembly GCF_004121055.1. Classification (GTDB taxonomy): domain Bacteria; phylum Pseudomonadota; class Gammaproteobacteria; order Burkholderiales; family Burkholderiaceae_B; genus Bordetella_C; species Bordetella_C aloeverae. The sequence goes on along the minus strand of NZ_PYAL01000008.1, from coordinate 369,968 downwards.
GGGGCGGCCGGCGAACGGACGGATGGCCGCCACGTAGAGCGGCAGGCCGATCAAGCCCATCACGACGGCGGCCGCGAGCGCCGCCAAGGCGTAGATGAACGGATAGGCAGCCGCATCGATGGTCAGCAGCGCCGTCAGCAAGCCGACTGCGCCGAGACCGACGAAGGCGCCCACCGACACGAAGTCGCCTTGTGCGAAGTTCAGCGTGCGCGTCGTGGTGTAGGTCAGGTTGAAGCCGATGGCGATGAGCGCGTAGATGCCTCCCATCGTCAGGCCTCCGACCAAGGCCTGCAACAGAGTGTCGATGCTCACGGACGACGCCTTATTTCTTGAAGTCGGCGGGAGTCAGCGTGGCCAGGACCGGGTCTTCGAAATCGACCACCTTGCCGTCACGCCATTGCGACCAGTGGTAGTCCTGCGCTTGCAGGCCTTCGTGGCGCGTGGCGGTGAAGGGCGGGTTGTATTGCTTGACCAGGCCGTCCACCGGTTTCTGCAAGGATTCCAGGGCGGCGTGTACGGCCGCGCCGTCGAAGCTCTTGGCTTGCTCGACGGCGGCTGCCCACACCAGCACGGTGTCGTAGGCCTGGGTGGCAGCCCAGAACATGGCCGGATTGGCCAGCTTGGGGCCCACGCGCGCGAACAGGGACTTGGCGGCGTCGGACTGGACCGCGCTGGAGGTCGTCAGAAAAACGGGCCACTCCATCAGCTTGTCGCCCGCCACTTGCGGGAAGCCGCTGAAGGACGCGGCCCAGGTTGTCAGCATGCGCGGCTTGTAGTTGATTTTTTCCATGCTGCGCACCAGATGCCCCAGGGGCGCGGCTTGCGCCCAGACCACCAGCGTGTCCACACCGGCGGCCTTGGCCTTGTTCAGCTGCGACGTCATGTCGGTATCGTTGGCGTCGAATTTCTCTATGATGGCGGGCGTCACGCCGTGCAGCTTGGCGATGGCCTCCATGTCCTTCAGCCCCGCCTGGCCATAGCCGGTGGTTTCGACGAAAAAGCCGATCTTCTTGCTGGCTGGATTCTTGGCGGCGTAAGCCACCAGCGCGGCGGCCTGGTCGCGATCGACCATGGAAATGCGGAACAGATAGTTGGTGCCGCTGCCTTGCGTAATGGCGGTGGATGAGGCGCTGGACACCAGCACCGGCATCTTCTTCTGGTTGGCAATGTGCTTCCACGCCAGCGCGTTGCCGGAGTTGGTGGGACCGAACACCACGGCGACCTTCTCGCGGTCGATCAGGTCGGTCATGTTCTGGATCGACTTGGGCGGTTGGCCCAGGTCATCGCGCACGACGAATTGCAGCTTGTGGCCCAGCAATCCGCCACGCTGGTTGATGTCGTCGACCGCGGCGCTGATGCCCATGACGCCGATCTGGCCGGATTCGGCCGAAGGCGATCCCGAGATGTCGCCGTTGTAGGCGACCTTCACCACGTCCTGCGCGTAGGCGGCCGTCGCGCTCAGCGTGGCGGCGGCCAGGGCCAGTGCGACGAATTGATTGCGTATCTGCATTGTCTACTCCTTTTTTGTTGGCGTCCGCCCGGGGCGGGCCTCGTTATTTGTATTTGCCGGTTTCTGTATTTGCCGGGTGGATGGCGCCGTCCAGCTTCGATTCCGCGGGCGGCGCCGTGCCCCGGGATGCCGGCGCCAGGGCAGCCGGAAGGATAATGGGTATGTCCAACAGGAAACCCGCCAGCGATTTACCGTGCGAGTCCAGATTCAAGGAGTCATTGACGCCGCCGTCCAGCACGCTGTCGATGACGAAGTTCATGGCGTACAGACGCGGCAGCAGATGGCGGGCTATGGCGCCGGGGTCACGGTGTGCGTAGACCCGCCGCACCTCGGATGGCGTGACTTGCTGAACCAGGAACTCATAGTGCTCCGGCCGGTAGGCCACGATGCTGATGTTGCAACGGTCGCCTTTGTCGCCGGTGCGGCCATGAGCGATTTCGTAGAGCGGGACAACCACAGTGGACGCGGTCATTGATAAATCTCGTAGGACGCCTGTACCTGGTCGCGGTCGATGTAGCCGGAGCGGGTTTCCATGCGCGGACGGATGGCGGTGCGCACCCCACCGCCGCCGGCCGGGCCACAGCAGTAGAGGGCATTGACTTCGCGGGCGAGGGCTTCGGCCTCCTCACGGGTGGCGAAGCTGGCGGCCAGGCGCAGGCGCACATCGCGCGCGCCGCTGTCGGGGCGCGTGGCCAGCAGCTTGCCGCGGTCGTCGGCGAAAATGCTGAGTACGCCCAGCAGGTCCACCCGTAGCGGCGTCCCGGTGCCCATGCGGGAGCGGACGACGTCGGCGGCCAGGCGCGCGCGCGCCTCTGCACGCGGGCCGCCGTAGGAAATCTCTGCTTCTGCGAGCCAGCCTCCCTCGTAATAGGCATTGACCTTGAGCGTGGCCGGGCGCGCGTGCCCACGAACACCGGCCAGCGCGACGGTATCGGGGCCGGTCTGCGCAATACTGGCCTCCGAGATGTCGGCGACGACGTCGGGGGTCAGGTACGAGGCGGGATCGTGGACTTCATACAGCAGTTGTTCCGTGACGGTGCGGCGGTCGACCACGCCGCCCGTGTGCTCGGCCTTGCCGATCTCGCACGTGCCGTCGGCGTCGATGCGGGCGATGGGAAAGCCCACGTGGGCCAGGTCCGGCACGTCCTTGTAGCCTGGATCGGCAAAATAGCCGCCGGTGACCTGCGATCCGCACTCCAGCAGGTGGCCAGCCATGGTGGCGCGGCCCAGGCGATCCCAATCGGCGGTGTCCCAGCCGAAATGGGCCATGGCAGGGCCTACCGTCAAGGAGGGGTCCGCGACGCGTCCCGTGACGACGATGTCGGCGCCGTTGAACAAGGCGTCGGCAATCGGCTCGGCGCCCAGGTAGGCGTTGGCGCAGAGCAGTTGGCCGGCGCGGGGCAGGCCAGCTTGTGCCAGTACGGCTGCGCTGTTCTGGTGGGCGATCAGGTCATCGCCATGCACGATGGCGATGCGTGGCTGGCGTAGCCCGGCCTGGCGGGCCAGTTCGGCGATGCGCCGCGCGGCGCCTAGCGGATTGGCCTGGCCGAAATTGCTGATGATCGCAATGCGGTTTTCCAGGCAGGCGCCAAGGATGGGGGGAAGGAAGAGATCGAGAAGCGGCTCGTAGCCCTTGGCGGGATCGGCGCGCCGGGCAATCTGGGCCAAGGCCAGGGTGCGTTCGGCCAGCGTCTCGAAGATCAGCGCTCTCGGTCCATCGCGACGGCACAGGGTCCGGACCACCGGGATGGCGGCATCGATGCGGTCGCCGGAAAAGCCCGCCCCGCAGCCTACCCATAGGGGCGCTTTGGCCATGCTGTGTCTCGCTCACTGTCATTGGAAGAATGAGGCGATTGTCGACAAGAGGGCGGGTAGAAGTAAAATCGAAAGATCGGATGATTTAATCTGAAATTCAAATCGCAAGGCGTCTGACATGCTCCCCCAGCATGTCATGCAGCGCCTGCGCCGGCATCGACAACTCCCTGTTCTTGCGGCTGAGGATGTAGATCTCCCGCGTCAACGGCAAGCCGCCCAGGTCCCGTATGGCCAGCGCGGGCCGCTGGAACTGGTACAGCGTCAGCGTGGGCACCACGGTGATGCCGACATTGTTCTCCACCATGGCGCTGACCGTGGCCAGGTGCTCCAGTTCCAGCACATTGTTCAACTCATGCTTGCCGAAAGCCGCGTCCAGCGACTGCCGCACGCTGCTGTGCTTGACGAAGTTGATGAAGGGGTAGCGGGCGATCTGCTCCAGCGTGACCGCCTTGCGCGTGGTGGCCAGCGGATGGCCGCGCGGGCAGACAAGGTGGAAGCGGTCCGTCCACAGCAGCTCGCGCCGCAGGTCCGGCGCGTAATGATCGGTGGTGGCCAGCGCGAAATCGATTTCGCCATGGGCCAGCAGTTCCACGCACTGCTGCGACATGCCGTCGCTGACGGCGGTGGTCACCGCGGGATATTCCTCGCGGAAGCGGCGCAGCACGGGGGGCAGCCAGTTGGCGGCAATGGAGGGCAGGGCCGCCACATGCACCTTGCCAACCCGCCCGGTGGCGTAATCGCGCAGGTCCCGCAAGGCCGTGTCGGTGTCGAACAGGGTGCGGCGCGCGAAGGCGTCGAACAGGCGGCCGAAGGGCGTCAGCGCGACGTTGCGCGTATTGCGCACGAATAATTGCGCGCCCAGTTCCTCTTCCAGGGACTTGACGAGGGCGCTGAAGGCAGGCTGCGACAATCCGATATCCGCCGCCGCCCGCGTGAAGTTGCCGTGGTCGGAGGCAGCCACGAAGGCGCGCAATTGCCGGGTCGAGAGGTTCATTTGTAAAACCGATGGAAGGGCTGGACTATTCCGATTTTATTCGAATGATCCCGCGCGTCCGCCGTCAACGCGCCTCATAGACTTCATCCGCCGCCAGCAGGACATCGACGGGCGGATCAAAACCGATCACGCGTGCGGTTTCGAGATTCAGGGCGATCGTGGCCGGTTCGCGCCATACCTGCTTGAGCTGCCTGGGCTTGGCCCCGTTGAAAATACGCGCGATGGCCTCGGCGAAGAACAGGCCCAGCGCCGTGGGGTCGGATTGCGCCAGGCTCATCAGGACGCCATGCTGCACGTCCTCCGACCCGTGCATGGAGAAACTCGGCACCTTGGCCTCGCGCAGCACCTGCGCCACGCGGCCGATGGTCAAGGGCGTGATGCCGATATGCGTGGTGACGTAGACCGCGTCCACCTGGGTGCTGATTTCCCGGTAGCACGCCACGAGGTTGTGCGTGGCGATGTCGGTATCCTGGCCCTGGGCCCGCGCGTCGCAGCGGATCAGGGTGAAACCGAGTTCGCTCGCCAGCCGTTCGATGGCATCCACGGCGCTGAAGAGCCGGCCTTCCCCCGTGTTCTCGTAGACCAGGCCCAGGGTCTTGAACGGCACCATTTCGTAGAACAGGCGTAGCTGCCGCGCATAGCGTTCCGGGTAGATGTGCACGAACAGATTGTCCAGGCCGCTGTCCTTGGGGCTCTTCACGATATGCGCGGCCACCGCGTCGCTGGTGGACGCGACGATGGTGGGAACGGGCGCTCCCAGGGCAACCATGTCCTGCCCCGCCAGGGTCCCCATGGCGATGAACAGGTCGATATCGTGGCGCTCGCGCAGGCGGTCGGCGATGGACTGCCTCATCTCCTGCCGCAGGCTGTTGTCGAAGCTGCCGGGACTCCACCAGCCGTCAGCCACGAACTCCAGTACGTCGCTGCGCGTGTTCGCCGCGATGAACTGCCAGATCTCCCTGTCGGTCAATCCGTCCGGGATGGGCGGAACGCTCAGCCAGCCCAAGGCCTGGAGACCGCCGATGATGACGCGCGTGATGCGTTGATAGTTGTAGTGCTCGCCGCTGGCCACATAGCCGATGCGCCACTTCGTGCCGTCCGGCCGCCGGCGCGGCTTCGTGGGGATGTCCAGGTTGCGGTTGGCCATGGGACGGTGCAGGCGCGGCATGGCCGCCGCCTGCGCACGTGGCTCGGCCGCCGGGGCCGGGGTCGGCACGGACATGACCAGGGAATCGTCGATGCACGCGGGTGGCGCGGTGGTCGCGTGGCCGCTGGCAGCATCGCCAAGCGCAAGCACCAGCGCCAACAGCAGTTCCAGCGCCAGCGGGACCAAGGGTGCAGGGCGGCGCCGCGGGAAAGGCATGGAGAGGATGGAAACCGGATTCGTCGCGCGCAACGGTGGCATGGCGGAGTGTGGCGGAAGGTTCATGGACGGCGAATCACGATCAGCGTGATGTCGTCCGATTGTTCGGCGCCGGCGGCATAGTGCTTGAGGTCCTCGACGATGCCCAGCGCCAGGGCCGCCGAGGACCCGGCGGGCCTTTGCAGCCGTGTCAGCAGGCGGCGCTCGCCATAGAGTCCGCCATCGGCGCCCGCTGCCTCGATTACGCCATCGGTGTAGCCCACCAGGACCTCGCCGCTATCCAGGCGCGCGGCCAGCGGACGATAGACGGTGTTCTCGATCACGCCGCAGGCCGGCCCGCTGCGCCCGGTCAGCAGCCGGGCCCGGCCCTGCGCATCGATGATGGCGGGCGGCGGGTGGCCGGCGTTGGCCCAGGACAGCGAGCCATCCTTCAAGTCCAGCACCCCCAGCAACAGCGTGACGAACATCATGTTGGGATTGTTCTCCGCCAGGCGGTTGTTGATCCGCTGCAACATGCGAGCGGGGTCGGTCTCGTCTTCGGCGGTGGCGCGTATCAGCGTGCGGGTGATCGCCATGAACAGCGCCGCCGGGACGCCCTTGTCGGAACTGTCGCCGATGGCGATGCATACGCGGCCGTCGGGCAGCATGAAGTAGTCGTACAGGTCGCCGCCCACTTCCTTGGCCGGCAGCATCAAGGCGTACAGGTCGGTGCCGTTGAACGTGGTGTCGGCGTCCGGCGGCGCCGGCAGCAGGCCGGTCTGGATCAGGCGGGCGATATTCAGCTCGCTTTCGTAGCGCTCCCGGGTGGAGGCTTCCTGCATCAGGCGGCCGATGTTCTCGCGCAGCCGACGATTCATGAACAGGAAAGAGGCGGCCAGCCGCCCGACTTCGTCGCGTCGCTGGCGCGGCAGCGCGGCGATGTGGTCCGGCACCGTGGCGATGGTCGTCAGGTCCTGCTGGGGCAGCTGGCGCGCATAGCCCGTCAGTTGTTCCAGCGGCCGCACGATGCGGATGGCGAACATCCAGGCAAACAGCAGCGCCAACAGCAGCGTGCCCCCGAAGATCAAGGCCTGCCTGTGCAGCAGGACCATGGCGGGCGCGGTGAAATCGCTTTGCGGCACGACCGCGGCCAGCGTCCACCCCAGCGGCTTGAAGCGCACCGCCTCGATGATCCACCGGCTCTCCCCATCGTCGTAGTCTAGCCGCTCCGGACGCTCGGATGCGGTGATGCCTTGCAGGGTCTGCTTCAGCGTGAGGCCCGTGCGGCGATCCACCCCATCCTCCAGCCCGGTCGCGGACGGAGGCGGCGCGACCATGCCGCCGTCGTCGGCAAGGATGAACATGCAGCCGGACCGGGCCAGGGTCAATTCGCTCAAGGTCTCCCGCAGGGCCGTATTCATCTGGTGGCGGCGCATCTCCACCTGGTCGATGACATCCTGCACGCTGTCGCTGACCACCACCACCCAGTCCCATTGCGCGAAGTAGCCGAAGTAGGCATAGCGGGTTTCCCCGGGCGTGCGGTCCTTGTCGTGGCTGCCTTCGGCTTGGGCGAGGGAAGGCGGCTCGGGCTTGCGGTACATGGCGAAGCCGCGCCCCAGGGCGCGGCTTTCATCGTACATGGCCTGGGCCAGCGGCCTGCCCTTGAAGTCGGTGAGGCTGGTCAGGTCTTCGCCTATCCAGCGCCGGTCGCCGGACGCGATGACCCGCCCGTTGGCGTCATAGATGGCGGCGTAGCGCGGATGGCCCAAGGTGAGTTCGTTGATCCAGGTGCGCGCCGTGATCTTGGCCTCTTCCTCCGTAAGCGTGCCGCGACTGGCCTGCTCGGCGAATTCCATCAGCACCGATTGCACCGTCCCACCCAACTGCTGCAGCTGCCGCCGTCCGCCCCGCACGGCGGTGATCTTGTCGTTCAGCAAGGCGGCCCAGCGGGCCTCGATGTCCCGCCGCACCAGGTCCACCGCGTTGCCTACCGAGTGCGCTTCGCTGGTGGAGACGGCTTCCGTCACATCGCTGCGGCTGACCACCATGACGAAGGCCGCGATGAACAGCAGCAGTGCGACGATCAAAAGAAAGATCTTGCTGCGCAACGAGCGCAGGGGCAGCAGGGAGCGCAGGTATGCGATCACGATGCGATGACAGGCACGCGGCCCGTCAGGCCCGTGAGCAGCTCCGGCGCGCTGCCGCCGCAAGCTGCCGCCACCTGTTCCGCGGGCAATTCGGGCGCCCCCCACAGCACGACCGGCATTCCTGTCTCGGCGCCCGGATGGTCGCTGAGATCCACCAGCAGGGAATTCATCGTGACTTGTCCCAGGCCGCGCGCCAGCCGGCCGCCCACGAGGATGGGCATGCCGATGGGGGGATGGCTGGGGTAGCCGTCCGAATAGCCGCAGTCGACCAGCCCTATGCGCATGGCGCTGGCGGCCCCGAAGGCGCCGTGGTAGCCGATCCTGGCCCCGGCGGCCAGTTCGCGCACGGCGACCACGCGGGCGTGCAGGGACATGGCCGGCCGCAGCCCCAGGCTGGCGCCATCCCGGTCCGGCAGGGGGCTGAGACCGTACAGCAGCCGGCCGGGACGCACCCAGTCGGTGCTGCGGGCATGGGCAGGGTGGCAGACGATCGCGGCGGAATTGCAGGTGCTGCGCGGCCCAGGCAGCGCATCGGTCAGGCTGCGGAAACGCGCTTCGGCCGCCGCGATGCCGGTGGGCGTATCCGCCGCGGCGTAATGCTGCAGATGGCCGATGCCGGCGATGTCGCCGCGCGCCAGCCAGGGCGCGCAGCGCGCATACGCGGCTTGATAGGCATCGTAGTCCAGGCCCTGGTAGCCCAGGTCGCCGACGTAGCGCAGCCATACCCATGGCGGCGGGCAGTGCAGGGGGCGCGCTTCCAGCCAGTCGAGTTGTTCCGCGCGGTGGATCACCAGGTGCAGGCCGGACTGGTCCAGCTGGGCGGCTTCGACGTCATCCTGCAAGCCGTCGAGGACCAGGACGGGCCCTTGCCAACCGGCGTCACGGCAAACGGGGACTTCGGCCAACCGGGATATCATCAGGCCGTCAGCCCCGGCGAGCGCCGGCACGACGTGCCGGATGCCGTGGCCGTAGGCGTCTGCCTTGAGCGACGCCCACATGCGCGGGCCGACCGGTGTCGAACCGTTCCTGGCCAGACGGCGGCGCACTTGTTCCAGGTTGTGGGCGATGGCGGAGGGGTCTACCCGTGCCACGACGTGCGTGCCGGTCGAGCCTATCGCGGAATGGGACATCATGAGAGGCCGGTGGTTAGGGATTGTTTGGAATTGGAAACATCTATGTGGATGTCATCCTTATTCCGGTTCCCAAGTGGCGCGCCTGTGGTCTCGTCGGCGATCAACACCAGGTGATAGCCGCCAGGCGGTCAACGCCCGGGGACCAAGGCGCGGAGGCCGGCAGGCCAGTGCCGCCGGCGGGTGTGCCCCAGGCAGGCCGCCGGCAATGAGTGAACCTGAAATGGACTTCTGCCACACAACGGAATTTGGAAGGGCGGCGTAGGTCACGCTGGCAAGGCGCGGTATCCGGCGAGGCCGGCATGTCATGCCTTGCGGCGCCTTGATGCCACCGTGATGCCACCTGATGCCACCCTTACGCCACCCTAGCGCAGGAGCAGTTCCCCATGAGTCTCAACATAGCCCGAATCGGCTCCATCATCGTCGTGTCGCCAGAAGGGCAGATCAATAGCGCCAATGCCGCCGCCATCGAGGCGGAACTCATCGCCCTGGTCGACGCGGGACAGCGGCAGGCCGTGCTGGATCTGTCCCGGTTGAACTATCTCTCAAGCGCCGGCCTGCGCGTGATACTGGTGCTGGCCAAGCGCCTGAAGCAGCAGGACGGCGCACTGGTGCTTTGCGGCATGTCGTCGCAGGTGCGCGAAGTGTTCGATGTCAGCGGTTTCCTGGCGATCCTCGCCGTGACGGATACGCGCGAGCAGGCGATCGCGCGCCTGTCGGCGCACTGAGTGCCCGCTGGATTGCGCTAGCGGGCAAATGCCGAACAGCCGAACAGCCGAACAGCCGAACAGCCGAACAGCCCGGCGCAAGCCGGGGTCCAGTCGGCGGCGGACACCGGATCAGGGTTGTGCCTGGGAGGTGTATTCCAGCTTGTCCAGGGGAAAGCCTTGGGTGTTCAGGACGTTCAACGCCTGGTCCAGGTCGCTCTTGTCCAACCGGGGCGTGCGGGACAGGATCCACAGCGAGCGCCGGTTGGGCGACGCGACGACGGACCAGCGATAGTCCTTGTCGAGGCCGATGATCCAGTAGTCGCCGGAAAAAGGCGGCACGAAGGTGACTTCCAGCTTGGTGTTGTGGCTGCCCGCCACGACCTCGGCCACGCCGCGGGCTTCGTCGATGCTGCCGTCACGCTTGCGGCAACGGTTCGTCACATCGACCTTGCCATCCTTGCGCGCGAAATATTGGGCGGAGACGTCGCCAACGCACTGTTTCTGGAAAAAGCGAGGGTAGCGGGCGATTTCATACCACGTGCCCAGATAGCGCGGGATTTCGACCTGCTGGGAGACGGTCTGGACAGGAGGCGGATCCCGTTGGTCCGCCGCGTAGACCGTGCACGAAACGAGTCCGAATGCCAGCACCAGGAACGCCGAACGCCGCATAGTGATACTCCCTCACGATGATCGCCAGGCAGCGCCGCCAATGAGCGGCGCCGACCAGAAGATCATACGCGGGGGAGTGTCGGCGGTGCCTGCACGGCTTCCATGTAGCGTGCCAAATATGTATCGAAATCTACGTCGTCGGCCGCTTCGATGGCTTGCTGTTCGGCCATCGAGGCGCGCGCCCATTCCTGGTACTGCGCGGTCTGGTCGGCGGGCAGGGGCGACCCGCGCAGCGTCCGCGCATGCGCCTGGCTTTGCGCCAGTGTGAACTCCTGGAAGGACGCGCCGGCGCTGCGCATGTCGTCCAGCAGACGCGCCGACGGCGTCGATTCGGGATGATCGATTTTTTCAGCCTGGGCCGCCATCGCCTGGCGGTAGGCGTCGCCGCCATAGGTTTCGTCCAGCAACTGGGCATAGGGCGCGATGCGGTCAAGCAATTCGCGCCCCCAGTCGCGTAGCGCGATCGGCGCGCCTTCGCGGCTCAGTTGCAGCCCGGGCCGCCGGCCTTCGGTCACCACCACGCTGAAATTGTCCGCGCTGTGCTGGCAGAAGCCGTTGACAGGGAAGAAGGGGCTGTCGCTGGCGGCGCAGAAAAGCAGGAAGGCGTCGACGAAGCGACTGGTGGCCGCGGTGATGCCGACGGGCGCGTAGGGATCGATGTCCAGGCAGCGCACTTCCACATACTGCACCCCGCGTTCGGCCAGCGCCGTGATGGGGCGCTCGCCGCGCCGCGTGGCCCGCTTGGGGCGGATGCTCGAGTAGTACTCGTTTTCGATCTGCAGGATGTTGGTATTGAGCTGGATCCACTGGCCATCGCGATGGGTGCCGATCTGGCGATAGGGCTCCCAGGGCTGCGTCACGGCCGCGTGCAGGCGCTGTAGGAACGTGGACAGGTCGTTGTAGCAGAGCTTGAGCTGCGATTGCGCCTTGTTCTGGTAGCCGAGGTCGCTCATGCGCAGGCTGGTGGCATACGGCAGATACAGGGTCTGGGCGTCCAGGCTTTGCAGCGGATGTTCGCGGCCGCGCAGGAATTCGCGCGATAGCGCCGGCGCCGCGCCAAACAGGTACATCAGCAGCCAGGAATAGCGCGTGAAGTTGCGGATGAGGCCGATATAGCCGGCGGACCGGCGCGCCTGGTCGTCGGCGCCGGGCAGGTCGAGCACCTGCCACAGGCGGTCGTCCAGCGAGAAGTTGTAGTGGACGCCGGCGATGCACTGCATGGTCTTGCCGTAGCGTTCGGCCAGGCCGCGGCGGTAGACGTGCTTGAGGGTGCCGGTGTTGGACGTGCCGTAATAGGCGATGGGAATGTCGGCTTCCGGCGGCAGCAGCGCCGGCATGGACTGGTTCCAGATGACCTCGTCGTCCAGGCAGGCCTGGACGTAGCGATGGGTGTCTTCCAGTTCGCCGATCAGGCTGGCGGCGTCCTTGTGGGTGCCGGTGATCAGTTCGAGCAGGGACTCGGAGTAATCGGTGGTGATGCGTTCATTGGTGAGCGCCGACCCCAGCTGCGCCGGATGAGGCGTGCGCGCCAGGCGGCCTTGCGCATCGACGCGCAGCCCCTCTTTTTCAATGCCACGCAAGGTGAGGCCCAGTAGTTCACGATGGTCTCGCAGGCGGGCGAGGCGAAGGGAGGATAGGTCGGTCACGGCGCGCTTTATGAAAATAGGCGATAAGGAAGGGGATTTTACGGGCTACCTGGGGGTGGGCGCCGAGTAACCTGCGCCGCCCGGGGACAATCCTGGCCGCTGGCGTATTATCGGCGCTTTCCCGGTCGACTCGCCATGATCCCCAGGTTCGCGTTTCCGTCCCCCTGTTTCGTCCGGCGCCGCCCCGGCGGCGCAAGGGCGCCGCTGGCCACGCTGCTGGGCAGGTTGGGGGCGGCCGTCCTGGCCGGCGCCCTGGCCGCGTGCAGCCCCACCTACGACTGGCGCGAGCTGGACGTGGCGGACGGCGCCGCCCGGGCGGCCTTTCCGGCGCGGGTGCGGACGGAGAGCCGTACCGTCACGCTGGACGGCACGCCGCTGGCCTATACGTTGGATGCGGCGCGAGTCGACCAGGCGGTGTTCGCCGTCGGCCATGCTTCCCTGGCCGACGTGCCCGACGCCCGCCGGCAGGCGCTGGCACAGGCGCTAATGCGGTCCCTGTACCAGAACCTGAAAGCGACGCCGCCGGCCGATTTTCCAGCCCCCGGCTCGGACATCGCGGTGCGCGGCGAAGCGGGAGGCAAGCCTGTCCTGCTGCTGGCGCGGGTGTGGTTGCGGGGAGACCTGCTTATCGAAGCGGTGGCGACCGGCCCGGAGGACAAATTGCCGCGGGCAGAGGCGGAAACGTTCGTCCATTCGCTGCAATTTCGCCAGTAAGGCCGCCACCCCCGCCCGCGCCACCGGCCGCGCCGTCCTCCGCCAGCGGCCCGCCTGGCGGACCGAGGTCCAGCAAGCCCAGCGACAGGGCGGCGGCGACCGCCGCGCGCCGGTTGCGGGCGACCAGCTTGCGGCAGGCATTCTGCAGGTGGAAGTTGACGGTTCTTTCGCTGATGCCGAGTACAAGGCCGATCTCGCGGCTGGACTTGCCCAGCGCGGCCCAATGCAGGCAGGCGTGCTCCCGAGGCGACAGTGCGCGTCTGTTCATGACGTTAACCGTGGATGTGATCGGTGGTCGGTACTCCGGCCCGGGCGGAAAGCGCGCGCCGGAAGCGGGCATGGCACCGCGTGGAGGCCCTCGATCGATGCCATGCCGGGCATCTTGCCGCGTTTCCCGTCCTGGGGCCAGCATTGATCCGGGCGCGGTTCACGCCAGGACGCATGCCGCGTCGCGAATCATGCGTCGTACCGAGCTGGCTTGGCTTGGAGCGGCCCAGGGACGACGGCATTTCGCGGTGCCTGGTGTTAGAATTCCTGCTCAATTCGTTCGGCGCCGATTTGCCTGATCCGCTTGCGGGCGCCTCATAAATCCAGCTAAAGAGGTCTGCATGACTGCAACCATCCCGCATTCGGCTGCCGGCGCCGCAACGCCCGGCACCCTCCCGGCGCAGGCCGGCGCCCAGATCGCCGCCGACCCCGCCACTCCCCGCAGCGCCACTGCTGCCGCTCCCGCCGCTGCTTCCAGCGCAGCCACGACGCCGGCTTCGCCCGGTTCCGTCGGCCGCGTCGCGCCGGTGTTCCTGACATTCGATACGCCCTTGCCGCTGGCCAGCGGACAGTCCCTCGCGCGTTACGAGCTGGCCGTCGAGACTTATGGAACGCTGAACGCCGAGCGCAACAATGCCGTACTGATCTGCCATGCGCTGAACGCCTCGCACCACGTCGCGGGCGTCAATGCCGCGAATCCCAAGGACATCGGCTGGTGGGACAACATGGTGGGTCCAGGCAAACCGGTGGACACCGACCGCTTTTTCGTCATCGGCGTGAACAACCTGGGGTCCTGCTTCGGTTCGACGGGGCCGGCGTCGATCAATCCGGATACCGGCGCGCCATGGGGCGCGGCCTTTCCGGTGCTGACCGTGGAAGACTGGGTGCACGCGCAGGCCCGCGTCGCCGACCACTTCGGCATCCAGCGCTTCGCCGCCGTGATGGGCGGTTCGCTGGGCGGCATGCAGGCCCTGAGCTGGGCCACCGTCTGTCCCGAGCGCGTCGCGCACTGCGTGGTCATCGCCAGCACGCCGCGGCTGTCAGCGCAGAACATCGCCTTCAACGAGGTGGCGCGGCGCGCCATCATTACCGATCCGGACTTCCACGGCGGCGACTATTACGCGCACGACACGGTGCCGGGGCGCGGCCTGTCGGTGGCCCGGATGATCGGGCATATCACCTATCTGTCGCAGGACGACATGGCCGAGAAGTTCGGCCGCAACCAGCGCGCGCCCGGCGCGGACGGCGCCTACCGCTACGGCTACGACGTCGAGTTCGAGGTGGAGTCCTACCTGCGTTACCAGGGCGAAAAATTCTCCCGCTACTTCGACGCCAACACCTATCTGTTGATCACGCGTGCCCTGGACTACTTCGACCCGGCCCGCACGCAGGGGGGCGACCTGGCGGCGGCGCTGGCGCCGGCCCGTTCCGGCTTCCTGCTGGTGTCTTTTTCCACCGACTGGCGCTTCCCGCCGGAGTGTTCGCGGGAAATCGTCCGCGCGCTGCTGAAGAATGGCCGCCCCGTGACCTATGCCGAAATCGACGCGCCGCACGGCCACGACGCGTTCCTGCTGGACGATGAGCGCTATCACGCGGTGGTGCGGGCCTATTACGACCGCATCGCCCGCGAGCTGGGCTTGCCGGAGCGCGCGGCCGCGGCGGCGCAATCGGGAGGTCTATGATGGAAGGACCATCCTTGACCCAGGGGCACGGCCAGTTGCGCAACGACCTGGCGCGCATCGCAAGCTGGATCGAGCCCGGGTCGCGCGTGCTGGACTTGGGGTGCGGCGACGGCGAACTGCTGGCCCACTTGCGCGACGAGCGCCAGGTGAACGGCGCGGGCGTGGAGATCGACGACCATTCCGTGATCGCCTGCGTGCGGCGTGGCGTCAACGTCATCCAGCAGAACCTGGAAGAGGGGCTGGCGCTGTTCGACGCGCGGCAGTTCGATACCGTGGTGCTGTCGCAGACGCTGCAGTCCATGCACCATACCGAGCACATCCTGCGGGAAATGGCGCGCGTGGCGCGGTACGGCGTGGTGTCCTTTCCCAATTTCGGCTACTGGCCGCATGGCTGGGCGATCCTGCGCGGACGCATGCCGGTGACGGGCCAGATGCCCTACGCCTGGTACAACACGCCCAACATCCACCTGTGCACGCTGCGCGATTTCGAAAGCCTGGCGCGCCAGCTGGGCTTGCGCATCCTGGAGCGCGCCACGTTCAACCACGACCGCGAGGTTCGCCTGCTGCCCGGCTGGCGTAGTACCCTGGCGCTCTATCGTTTCGCCGCCGGCTGAATCCGGGCGGCCTGGTCAGGGAGTCCAGATATTTCCGTCGTCGCCAACATCTACACCAGCCGCCGCGTCGCCCCCTTGCTGGTGCTCGGTTTTTCCAGCGGACTGCCGCTGGCCCTGACTGGCGGCACCTTGCAGGCCTGGGCCACGGTCGAAGGCGTCTCGCTGCAAGACATCGGTTTCCTGACCCTCGTGGGCACCGCCTATACCCTGAAGTTCCTGTGGGCGCCGCTGGTCGACCGCTATGCGCCGCCGCTGCTGGGCCGGCGTCGCGGGTGGATGGCGGTGACCCAGGTGCTGCTGGCGCTGGGCATCGCCGGCATGGCGCTGCTGTCGCCGGGCGCTCATCTGCTGCCGCTGGCGCTGCTGGCGGTGGCCGTGGCTTTCCTGTCGGCGACCCAGGATATCGCCTTCGATGCCTACAGCACCGACGTGCTGCACAAGGAAGAGCGGGGCGCCGGCGCGGCCGTCAAGGTGCTGGGCTATCGCGTCGCCATGCTGGTGTCCGGCGGCCTGGCGCTGATCCTCGCGGACAGTTGGCTGGGCTGGCGCGCGACCTACGTACTGATGGGCGGGCTGATGCTGCTGTGCGTGCTGGGCACGCTGTGGGGCCCGGAGCCCGAGCATCCGGCGCCGCCGCCCCGTTCGCTGGGGGAGGCGGTGACCGAACCCTTGCAGGAATTCTTCAGCCGGCGCGGCGCCCTGACGGTGTTGCTGCTGATCGTGCTCTACAAGCTGGGCGATGCCTTCGCGGGCGCCTTGTCCACGACCTTCCTGCTGCGCGGCGCCGGCTTCACGCCCACCGAGGTGGGCACGGTCAACAAGGTACTGGGGCTGGCGTCCACCATCGTCGGCACGCTGGCCGGCGGCGCGCTGCTGGCGCGCATCGGGCTGTACCGCTCGCTGATGCTGTTCGGCTTGCTGCAGGCGGTGTCCAACCTGGGATATTGGGTGGTCGCGGTCAGCCCCCACCATGTCTATACGATGGCAGCCGCGGTCGGCTTCGAGAACCTGTGCGGCGGCATGGGAACGGCCGCCTTCGTCGCCTTGCTGATGGCCTTGTGCCGCCAGGAGTTCTCCGCGACGCAGTTCGCCCTGTTGTCGGCCCTGTCGGCGGTGGGGCGCACGTACCTGGCGGGTCCCCTGACGCCCGTGCTTGTCGGTAAACTGGACTGGCCCGGCTTCTTCCTGGTCACGGTGCTGATCGCCTTGCCGGGGCTGGTCCTGCTGCGCATGCGGCGCGGCGATATCGAGGCCCTGGATGCCGATGCGGCATGACGCGTGCGGATACGGCCCGCGGCTGGTGCGCGCGCAGTGGGCTCGTGCTGCGTCCGTACTGGGCCCGTCCTGCGCCGACACCGCGTTTGATACTGCGTTGGTAGCGCAGGCAACGTAAGGGTTTGCCAGCAAAGCCGGTCCTCGCGGCTCCCGGCCGGCCGCGGGCAGTGTGATAATCGTTGCAAAGCATCCTGGAGCACGCCATGACAGCGCCCACGGAGTTTTCGGCACCGCTTTCCTCGCCAGCGTCCCACGCCGACGCCGGCCCGGTCCCCGGACCTGGTCCCAATCTCGACCCCAGCCTCGGCCCGCAGGGCGGCCCGGCGCCGGACGGTCCCATCCTGCTGGCCACCGACCTCAGCGCGCGCTGCGACCGGGCGCTGGACCGGGCCGTGGTGCTGGCCAAGGCGCGCGGCGTCCCCTTGATCGCCCTGCATGTCCTGGAATCGGAGCCCGCTACCGCCAGTCCGTCAGCGCCGTCCTGGCGCCGGTTCAGCGAGGATCACCGGGCGCTGGCGCGCTATCGCCTGGGACTGGACCTGGACGACCCCGCCCTGTCGGCGGATATCCACGTGGAAAGCGGAGAGGCATCCGAGCGCATCGTCGCGCTGGCGAGGCAGTACGGCTGCAGCCTGATCATCACGGGCATCGCCCGCGACGAATCGCTGGGCAAGCTGCTGCTGGGCTCCACGGTCAAGAAGCTGGTGCGGCATGTGTCCGTGCCGGTGCTGGTGGTCAAGAACCGGCCGCACGGTCCGTATCGCGAAGCCGTGGTCGCCACGGATTTTTCGCCCGAATCGCGCCATGCCCTGCAGGTTGCGGCGGCGCTGTTCCCC
Organism: Achromobacter aloeverae; assembly: GCF_004121055.1. GTDB lineage: Bacteria > Pseudomonadota > Gammaproteobacteria > Burkholderiales > Burkholderiaceae_B > Bordetella_C > Bordetella_C aloeverae. Next base: position 352,617 of record NZ_PYAL01000008.1, on the reverse strand, counting down.
AGCACGTCGCTGCTGCTGTTCCATGCCTATGACACGCCTTTCGGCATGCGCCGCCTGGCCGAGGGGCTGGGGGAGGATGCGCAGCGCGATGCCCAGCGGGAAATGGACGAATTCCTGGCCGCCACGCCAGGCCTGCCCGCCGGGGTGCCGGCGGGCACGCTGGTCAAGGACGGCGAGCCCGAGACCTTGCTGTCCGATTATGTATTCGCGCAGCGCTGTGAAATGGTGGTGGCCGGTACCCGGCGCATCAAGGGCATCATGGGCGCCATGGTCGGCAGCGTTGCCGAGCGTCTGCTGGAAGCCCTGCCATGCGATGTGCTGCTGGTGCGGGACGCGGAGCCGGAGGCCAGGTAATTTCAGAAGCGCACGCCGCCGTCAGAGCGGCGGCGCTGTCCACGAGCGGGGACGGGATCAGGGAGAGGGTCATGCAAAGTTCGTCAGGTAGTTCGATGCCGGCCTCGGCGGTTCCGGGCGAGCGCCACGCGGCCGCCGGGCGCCATGGCGGCGCGGCGATGGGGCCCATCCTCCTGGCGACGGACCTGAGTTCGCGCTGTGATCGCGCGCTCGACCGCGCCATCCTGCTGGCGCGCCAGTTCGATGTGCCGCTGCTGGTCGCGCATGTGCTGTCGCCGCCGCATTCGCTGTCCCTGGGGACGCCGGTCCCGGTCGACCTCGATCGGCTGGTCGAGCAGGCCGAGGCACGGATGCTGCGCGACCTGGAAACCCTGGCCGACGGTGTCCGCGTGGCGTTGCGGGTATATACGGGCGAACCGGCAGCGCGCCTGCGGCAGGTGGCGGACGAGGAGAAATGCGCCTTTATCGTCACCGGCGTGGCGCGCGACGAGACGCTGGGCCGCATGTTGCTGGGCACGACCGTGGAGCGGCTGGTGCGCGAGGCGTCGCAGCCCGTGCTGGTGGTGAAGCGCCGCGCCCGCGCGCCCTACCGGGATGCCGTGATCGCCACCGATTTTTCACCCGGGTCGCGCTGGGCTTTGCGCGCGGCGCTGGCCTTGGTGCCCTCCGAGGCCCTGACCCTGTTCCATGCCTTCGAACTGCCTCGCGGTCCGCTGCGCGATGCGGCGCCGGGGTCGGAGGCGGCCAAGGGATTTCAGCGCATGGCCGAGGAAAACGCGGTGGATTTCGTGAACGCCACGCCGGAACTGCACGGCAAGCCGCAGCCGCGCGTCCAGGTCGCCGCCGGCCGGCCGGAGCGCGTGGTGGTCGAATATGTGCGGCAGGCGCAGGCGAGCCTGCTGGTGGCGGGCACCCAGGGCGCGGGCGGCTTGGCCGGCGCGCTCCTCGGCAGCGTGGCGGAAGCCCTGCTGGACCGCGCGCCGTGCGACGTCATGGTGGTGCGGCAGCCGCGGCAGGCATGAGCCCCGTGCCCAAGGCGAGTCCTCCCTTTGGGGGCGCGTGGCGATGCGCGTCACGCGACTGCAATCCCCGTGCTCGACAATGACCGCGCGCCCGGGCTATGCTCGGACACTTTCAATCGTCTTTCACCGATTCAGGGACTGGACATGGATTCCATCGAAGCCACCGTCGGCGTAGCCGTCGGCCTGCAGCAAGCCAACGCCTTCGCCGAAGCGCAGAACTCGCTGGTGCGCAAGGTGCTGGACAACCAGGCCGAAACCATCACCAGCCTGATCCAATCGGTGCCGCAGCTGTCTTCCTACGGCATGGTCGGCACGCAACTGCACGTGACGGCCTGAGCTTCAGCGCGGCGGCCCCTGGCGGCCGCTGCCAGGATCGCGGGCCCCGTCTCCGGACGGCGGTGACGGGGCTGACCGGCTGACGGGGCTGACCGGGATGACCGGGCTGACCACTGCGCGCCGTCGCCCCCGGATCACCGCTCCTAGAGCTCCGTTGCGTAGTCGATGGTCAGCGGGGCGTGGTCGGAAAAGCGCTGGTCCTTGTAGATGGACGCCTTCCGCGCGGTTGCCGCGATGGCCGGCGTGGCGATCTGGTAGTCGATCCGCCACCCGACGTTCTTCGCCCAGGCCTGGCCCCGATTGCTCCACCACGTATAGGCCTCGCCCGTCGTGTCCGGATGCAGCCCGCGATAGACGTCGGCCCAGCCCTGTTCGCTCAGCACCTTGGTCAGCCAGGCGCGTTCCTCGGGCAGGAAGCCGCTGTTCTTCATATTGCCCTTCCAGTTCTTGAGGTCGATTTCCTGGTGCGCGATGTTCCAGTCGCCGCACAGGATTACTTCGCGGCCGCATTTGAACAGCGTCGCCAGATGGCCGTAGAAGTGTTCCATGAAGGCGAATTTCGCCGCCTGGCGATGGTCGCCGCTGGAGCCCGAGGGCAGGTAGACGGAAATCACGGACAGCTTGTCGTAGACCAGTTCGATGTAGCGGCCTTCGTTATCGATTTCGGGCACGCCCAGGCCTTCGACGACTTGCAGCGGCTGCTTGCGGGCATAGATGCCGACGCCGCTGTAGCCCTTTTTCTCCGCATAGTGGAAATAGCCGAACAGGCCTGGCGGGTTGAGCATTTCCGTCGTCATGTCGGCGGCCTGCGCCTTGAGCTCCTGCAGGCAGGTGAAGTCGGCTTTTTGGGCCTCCAGCCAGGGGAAGAAGCCCTTGGTGGTGGCTGAGCGGATGCCGTTGAGGTTGGCGGAGATGACTCGGAGCATGGGGGATTCCTGGTTCTGTGGTTCGGCGCCGGGCCGGACGCCCCGTAGAGTAACTTAAAGGGGGAGAGGGGAAGGGCCCCCACGCGGCGCAGCTTCGCTGCTTGCTGCCCCCCGAGGGGGCCTTTTTGCCTTGGGGCGGCCCGGCGGCAAAAAAGGGCCCCCACGCGGCGCAGCTTCGTTGCTTGCTGCCCCCCGAGGGGGCTTTTTGCCTTGGGGCGGCCCGGCGGCAAAAAGATGGCCCCCACGCGGCGCGGCTTCGCTGCTTGCTGCCCCTCCGGCCGATCACCGATAAAATGCCGGCTTCGCGCCACTCTCCGGATTTTTCGCATGTCCACCTCCACTACCGCTCAGGATTTCGTCCGCTTCGCCCTAGACCAGGGCGTGCTGCGCTTCGGCAGCTTCAAGGTCAAGTCCGGCCGCATCAGCCCGTATTTTTTCAATGCCGGCCTGTTCAACAGCGGCGCTTCCGTCGGCCGCCTGGCTGCCTTCTACGCCCAGGCCCTGATCGACTCGGGCCTGTCGTTCGACATGCTGTTCGGGCCCGCGTACAAGGGCATTCCGTTGGCAACCGCGACCGCCGTGGCCTTGGCGCAGCACCCCGCCGCCGCCGGGCGCGACGTGCCCTTCGCCTACAACCGTAAGGAAGCCAAGGACCATGGCGAGGGCGGTACGTTGGTGGGCGCGCCGTTGAAAGGCAAGGTCGTGATCATCGATGACGTCATTACCGCCGGCACGTCGGTGCGCGAATCGGTGGAGATCATCCGCGCGGCCGGCGCCGAGCCCGCCGCGGTGCTCATCGCCATGGACCGCATGGAGCGCGCCGGCGCGGACGATGCCCTGTCGGCCCATTCGGCGGTGCAGGACGTATCCCGCACCTACGGCATGCCGGTGGTCAGCATCGCATCGCTGAGCGACATCATGGCCCTGCTGGAGCAGGACGCGCAGTTCGCCGAGCACCGCGCCACGGTCCAGGCATACCGCGCCAAGTATGGCGTAACGGCGTAACGCAGCGGCCCTTCGTCCAATAGGCCCCTGTGGAAGCCACAGGGCCCTTTCCGTTTTGCCAAAATCGTGGCCACGGCCCGCGGGGGCACAGCGGAGCCGGCTTTGCCGGTCCGCCAGTGCCGCCCCTTGAGGGGCGCGCGCGCAGCGCGCTGGGGGGGGCTTTCCTTCCGGTCCGCCAGTGCCGCCCCTTGAGGGGCGCGCGCGCAGCGCGTTGGGGTGGGTCTTTCCTTCCGTTCCGCCAGTGCCGCCCCTTGAGGGGGGCGCGCGCAGCGCGCTGGGGTGGGTCTTTCCTTCCGGTCCGCCAGTGCCGCCCCTTGAGGGGGGCGCGCGCAGCGCGCTGGGGAGGGCCTACCCCTCCAGTTTTTGCTTGAGGAGCTCGTTTACCTGCTGCGGGTTGGCCTTGCCCTTGGCGGCCTTCATGATCTGGCCGACCAGCGAGTTGAAGGCCTTTTGCTTGCCCGCGCGGTATTCCTCGACGATGGCCGGATTGGCGGCCAGCACCTCGTCGATCATGGCGCCGATGGCGCCGCTGTCGCTGATCTGCTTGAGGCCGCGCGCCTCGATGATGGCGTCGGCCTGCCCACCATTTTCGCCGGCCCACATGGCGCCGAAGACGTCACGCGCGATCTTGTTGGAAATGGTGCCGTCGACGATGCGCCCGATCAGCGCCGCCAACGCGTCCGCGGGCACCGGCGATTGCTCGATGTCCTTTTCCTCGCGGTTCAGCGTGGCCGCCACTTCGCCCATGACCCAGTTTGCCGCCAGCTTGGCCTGGCCGGCGGGCAAGGCGCGCGCGACAGCCTCGAAATAGTCCGCCATGGCGCGGCTGACGGTCAACTGCGCGGCATCGTAGTCCGAGAGCCCGTATTCCTGGACCAAACGGTCGCGCTTGGCCGAAGGCAGCTCGGGCATGGCCTGGCGCACCTGCTCGACCCATTCCGGCGCGATCACCAGCGGCGGCAGGTCGGGGTCGGGGAAATAGCGGTAGTCATGCGCGTCTTCCTTGCTGCGCATGCTGCGCGTTTCGTCGCGGTCGGCGTCGTACAGGCGGGTTTCCTGGACCACCGTGCCGCCGTCCTCGATCAGTTCGATCTGGCGCCGCGCCTCGAACAGGATGGCCCGTTCCAGGAAGCGGAAGGAGTTGACGTTCTTGATCTCCGTGCGGGTGCCGAACTCGGCCTGGCCCACGGGCCGCACCGAGACGTTGGCGTCGCAACGGAAGGATCCTTCCTGCATGTTGCCGTCGCAGATGCCCAGCCACACCACCAGGCTGTGCAAGGCGCGCGCGTAGGCCACGGCCTCGGCGGCCGAGCGCATTTCCGGTTCGGTGACGATTTCCAGCAGCGGCGTGCCGGCGCGGTTCAGGTCGATACCGCTGGCCGGGGCGCCGGACGACAGCTGGAAGTCGTCATGCAGCGATTTGCCGGCGTCTTCTTCCAGGTGCGCGCGCGTCAGGTTGACGGTCATCGGCTTGTCGCCGACGAAGAAGGACAGCGAACCGCCCACCACGACCGGCAGCTCGTATTGGCTGATCTGGTAGCCCTTGGGCAGGTCGGGGTAGAAGTAGTTCTTGCGTGCGAACACCGAGCGTTCGGCCACCTTGCCGCCCACCGCCAGGCCGAAGCGGATGGCGCGTTCGGCCGCGCCGCGGTTCATGACCGGCAGGCTGCCCGGCAAGGCCAGGTCCACCGGATTGGCCTGGGTGTTGGGCGCGGCGCCGAAGCGCGTGCTGCTGCCCGAAAAAATCTTGGAGTCGGTGGAAAGCTGCGTATGCGTTTCCAGGCCGATGACGATTTCCCAGTTCATGTGTCAGGCGTCCTGCTTGGACGGCACGCGGCGGTGCCAGTCGGTCACTTGTTGATAGCGGTCGGCGATGGCCAGCAAGCGGCCTTCGTCGAAGTAGTTGCCGATGATCTGCAAGCCGACCGGGCGGCGCGCATGGCTGCCCTGGCCGAAGCCGCAGGGGATGGACATCGCGGGCAGGCCGGCCAGGCTGACGCCCAGCGTGTAGATGTCGGCCAGCCAGTCGGCCGTCGGATCGTCGCGGTTCTCGCCGATGTCCTTGGCCACCGTGGGCGCCACGGGGCCCATGATGACGTCGCACTGTTCGCCCAGCGCGCGCTGGAAGTCCTGCGCGATCATGCGGCGCAGGCGCTGCGCCTGCAGGTAGTAGGCGTCGTAATAGCCGTGCGACAGCACATAGGTGCCCACCAGGATGCGGCGCTTCACCTCGTCGCCGAAGCCTTCGGCGCGCGAACGGCTGATCATTTCATTGAGGTCGCCATATTCGGCGGCCCGGTGGCCGTAGCGCACGCCGTCGTAGCGGGACAGGTTGCTGGACGCCTCGGCGGGCGCGATGACGTAATACGCGGGGATGGCCAGTTCGGTGCGCGGCAGCGAGACCGGCACCCGCACCGCGCCCAGTTCCTCGAACTGGCGCAGCGCGGCTTCCACCGCGGCCTGCACGTCCGCGGCCAGGCCGTCGCCGAAGTACTCGGCCGGCACGCCGATGCGCAGGCCGGCCAGCGGGCGGGCGCCCGCGCCGTCGTAACGGGACTGCGCGGCGTCGAAGTCGCGGCGGATGCGGCCAGGCTCGTTCACCGCGCCGTCGCATCGTTCCACGCTGGTGGCGTCGCGGGGGTCGAAGCCCGACATCGCGTCGAGCAGGGCCAGCGCATCGCGGCTGCTGGCGGCCAGCGGGCCGGCCTGGTCCAGGCTGGAGCCGAAGGCGATGATGCCGTAGCGCGAGACCGTGCCGTAGGTGGGCTTGATGCCGGTGATGCCGCAAAGCGCGGCGGGTTGGCGCACGGAACCCCCGGTGTCGGTGCCGGTGGCGGCGGGCACCAGGCGGGCGGCCACCGCGGCGGCCGAGCCGCCCGAGGAGCCGCCCGGTACGGCAGCCGGGTCCCAGGGGTTGCGCACCACGCCGAAGGCGGAGTTTTCATTGCCCGAGCCCATGGCGAATTCGTCGCAGTTCAGCTTGCCGATGGAGACCGCGCCGGCTTGTTGCAGGCGCTCGACCACGGTGGCGTCGAAGGGGCTGACATAGTCGGCCAGCATCTTGCTGCCGGCGGTGCTGCGCCAGCCGCGCGTGACGAAGGCGTCCTTGTGCGCGATGGGGATGCCGGCCAGCGGACCGGCGGTGCCGGCGGCGATGGCCGCGTCGGCGGCGCTCGCCTGCGCCAGCGTCAGCGCCGGGTCGATATGCAGGAAGGCGTTCAGGTCCTGCGCGGCCTGGGCCGCGTCCAGGGCGCTTTGCGCCAGTTCCACCGCGCTGACCTTGCGCTGGTCCAGGGCGGCGCGCAGGGCGGCGATGTCGTCGAATTCAGTATGCAGGGCGGGTTTCGTCATGGTCATTCCAGAACCTTGGGAACCAGGAACAGGCCGTCGGCCGCGTCCGGGGCGTTGGCCAGCAGGTCCGCGCGACGCTCGGGCGACGCGGTTTCCGTCACGGCGTCCTCGCGCAGGCGCAGCACGACATCTTCGTGCGCCGACAGCGGGTGGGCCAAAGGTTCGACACCCTTCGTATCGACGGCCTGCAGCCGTTCGATGATGTGCAGCATGCCGTTGAGCTCGTCCTGGGCGCGGGTCAGGCGTTCCGGGGTGAGTTCGATGCGGGCCAGCCGGGCGATGCGGGCCACGTCTTTTTCGTTCAGCGCCATGGGAATGTAATAAATGTTGAGGCAGGCGGGTCGGGAGCGGCCGCCGCAGCCAGGGGAAAGTCCCCGGCGCGGCGCTGTAGCCTCCCCGGTGGACGGCAGGGCCGCCCAGCGCGCGGGTAGGGCAAGTCTTCCGTTACAAACCGGGGAATAGCCGGAAAAAGCCGCCTATTTCCGGGGAAATTATAAGTTATGATTCACGGTTTAATCGCTGCACCCGTAGGCGGGCCTGCCTTGCAGGCCAACGCCCGGTAGCAGCGCGTACCCAATTCCTGAATTTAGCTGAGCCACCATCCATGTTCGGATTTCTGCGTAGTTATTTTTCCAGCGATATGGCGATCGACCTTGGCACCGCCAACACGCTGATCTACGTTCGCGGCAAAGGCATTGTGTTGGATGAACCCTCGGTGGTCGCCATTCGCCACGAAGGCGGCCCCAACGGCAAGAAGATCATCCAGGCAGTCGGTCACGAAGCCAAACAGATGCTGGGACGGGTTCCCGGCAACATCGAGGCCATCCGGCCGATGAAAGACGGCGTCATCGCCGACTTTACGGTCACCGAGCAGATGCTCAAGCAGTTCATCCGCATGGTGCATCCGCGCAATATGCTGGCTCCCAGCCCGCGCATCATCGTTTGCGTGCCCTGCGGCTCGACGCAGGTCGAGCGCCGCGCCATCCGCGAGTCGGCCCTGGGCGCCGGCGCTTCCCACGTCTACCTGATCGAAGAACCGATGGCCGCGGCCATCGGCGCCGGCCTGGCGGTTTCCGACGCCAGCGGCTCGATGGTGGTGGACATCGGCGGCGGCACCACCGAGGTGGCGGTGATCTCGCTGGGCGGCATGGTCTACAAGGGCTCGGTCCGCGTGGGCGGCGACAAGTTCGACGAGGCCATCGTCAACTACATCCGCCGCAACTACGGCATGTTGATCGGCGAGCCCACCGCCGAACTCATCAAGAAACAGATCGGTTCCGCATTCCCGGGTTCGGAAGTGCGCGAAATCGAAGTCAAGGGGCGCAACCTGGCCGAAGGCGTGCCGCGCAGTTTCACGGTGTCGTCGAACGAGATCCTGGAATCGCTGACGGACCCGTTGAACCAGATCGTTTCCGCCGTGAAGATCGCGCTGGAGCAGACGCCTCCCGAACTGGGCGCCGACATCACCGACAAGGGCATCGCCCTGACCGGCGGCGGCGCGCTGCTGCGCGACCTCGACCGCCTGCTGCAGGAAGAGACCGGCCTGCCGGTGGTGGTGGCCGACGATCCGCTCACCTGCGTGGTGCGCGGCTGCGGCGAGGCCCTGGAGCATCTGGAAAAACTGGGCGCCATTTTCATCAACGACTGATTTATCCCGCCTTTCCGACGCTACCTGCCGGGTGGCTGCGGCGGGGCGGCCTGGAACCGGGCTATCCGCCTGTGAGTATCCATGCCCCAACATCACGGCACCGCTCCGCGGCTATTCAGACAGGGACTGCCCGCCGAGGCTCGGCTGGTCGTCCTGGTCGTGCTCGCGCTGGCATTGTTGCTGGGCGACGCCCAGTGGCACGTCATGGAGCCCCTGCGGCGCGCCGTCTCGGTCGTGCTCTATCCCTTCCAGCGCGTCGTGCTGCTGCCGCGCGACGTCGTGCAGCAGGTCAACGAATGGTTCAATGCCGCCAACCTGGTGCGCACCGAGAACGAGGCGCTGCAGCGCCAGCGCATCGAGCTGGCCCAGGTGGCCACGCACGCCGCCCAGCTCGCCGCCGAGAATTCGCAACTGCGCCGCCTGCTGGGTGTCACCGATACGCTGTCGCAGCAGGCGGTGGTGGTGGAAGTCCTGTACGAGCCGCCGAATTCGTTCAACCAGCGCCTGGTGTTCAACAAGGGTAGCCGCCAGGGCCTGGCGCCGGGCATGCCCGTCATCGACGAAGGCGGCGTGGTCGGACAGATCGTGCGCGTCACGCCCATGACGGCCGAGGCCGCGCTGGTGACGGACGAGCAGGTGTCCATTCCAGTGCAGTTGCTGCGCAACGGCTTGCGATTGATAGCCTTCGGCGGGAACTCGCCGGGGAATATGGAAGTCCGATACCTGTCGGCCAATGCCGACATCAAAGAAGGCGATACACTCGTGACCAGCGGCGTCGGCGGCCTGTTCCCGGCCGGCCTGCCCGTGGCCAAGGTGAAATCGGTCGAGCGGGACACCGCGTCGGGTTTCGCGCGCGCGCTGTGCGAGCCGCTGGCCCATCCCGAACGTTATCGCCATTTCCTGGTTTTGCAGGTGGACGTGAGTCGCGCCGAGTCCAACCGCAAGGAGGCCGAACCCAGTGAGCCGGACACCGCAGACTGACTCCTCGCGCCCGGACCGCGTGTCCCTGCTGCGCACCCGCCGCTCGGTGGAACCCGAACGGCTGGCGCGGCCGGCGCATGGCTTCGTGGTCTGGGGTTCGCTGATCCTGGTTTGGCTGGCATCGCTGCTGCCCTGGCGGCTGTGGCCGCAGGCCCCGGACGTGCTGATGCTGGTCATCGCCTTCTGGTGCGTGCATGAGCCGCGGCGCATCGGCATGGTCACTGCCTTCATCTTCGGATTGTTGATGGACGTGCATGACGCCAGCGTGCTGGGCGATACGGCCCTGCGCTATACCCTGGTGGCCTATGGCGCCATCATCCTGCATCGCCGCCTGCAACGTTTCGAGTTGTGGGGCCAGGCCATGCACATGCTGCCCATCTTCTTCGGCGCGCATCTGCTGACCACCGTGATCCATGCCTGGATGGCCGGCAAGTGGCCGGGCTGGGGCTGGGCGGTCGGCGTGGCGCTGACCGCCGCCGTGTGGCCCATGGTCGGCTGGGTGTTGCATCTGCCCACGCGCGGCGCCGACGACGTCGAGTCGGCGTCGGTTTGACGGCGGCTCTTGCGCTCCATGTTTGAATTCAAGAAAACCGGCTTGCAGCAGAAGCAGCGCTTTCGGTTGCGCGCCTGGGTCGGCGGCCTGTTCGCCCTGGCCTGCTTCGGTGCGCTGGTGGGGCGGTTCTGGCTGCTGCAGGTGGACCGCTACGAAGGCCTGTCCGAGCGAGCGGACCGCAACCGCATCGCGGTGGTGCCCATCCCGCCGCGGCGCGGCGATATCCTGGACCGCAACGGCGTGGTGCTGGCGCGCAATTACCGCACCTATACCCTGGAGGTCGTGCCGGCGAATGCCGGCAACCTGGACCAGTTGTTCCAGGCCATGACCCAGGTGGTGTACATCAGCCCGGCCGACCAGCGCCGCTTCAAGCGCAAGGTGGCGGAGTCCAGCCGCTACGCCAGCCTGGTCCTGCGCAACAACCTGAACGAGACCGAGGCCGCCTGGTTCGCCGCGCATGCCTTCCAGTTCCCCGGCGTGGAACTGCGCGCGCGCTGGGTGCGCGAGTATCCGCAAGGGACATCGGCCGCGCACGTGGTCGGCTATATCGGCCGTATCGCGGACAACGATATCGAGGACCTGGACGCGGCGGGTGAGCTGGGTAATTACCGGGGCACCGAGAACATCGGCAAGAAGGGCGTGGAGAAAACCTGGGAGACCCAGCTGCACGGCCGTACCGGCCTGGAGGAGGTCGAGGTGACCGCCGGCGGCCGTCCGGTGCGCACGCTGCGCCGCATCGACCCGGTGCCGGGGTCGGATATCCAGTTGTCCATCGACATGGGGCTGCAGAAGGTGGCTGAAGAAGCCTTCGGCAACCAGCGCGGCGCCCTTGTGGCGATCGACCCGGATACCGGGGAAGTGCTGGCGTTCGTTTCCCAGCCATCCTTCGACCCCAATCTGTTCGTCGACGGCATCGACGTCGACAACTGGCGCATGCTCAATGATTCGCCCGACCATCCGTTGATCAATCGCCCCCTGTACGGGACGTATCCCATCGGCTCCACCTACAAGCCCTTCGTGGCCATGGCCGCCCTGGAACTGGGCAAGCGCCGCGCCACGGACCGCATTCCCGACCCCGGCTATTTCGAGTTCGGCGGACAGAAGTTCCGCAACGCCGCGGGCGCCGTGTTCGGTCCGACCGACATGCACAAGGCCATCGTGGTGTCGTCCGATACTTATTTCTTTTCGCTGGGGCCGGAGATCGGCGTCAACGCCCTGCACGACTTCACCAAGCAGTTCGGGTTCGGCCAGATCACCGGCATCGACCTGGAAGGCGAGAAGCGCGGCGTGCTGCCGTCCACGGAGTGGAAGCGCAAGGCGTACAAGGACAAGGACAAGCAGCGCTGGTATGCCGGCGAGACGATTTCGGTGGCGGTGGGGCAGGGCTATAACGCCTTCACGCTGCTGCAACTGGCGCAAGCCACGGCCACCCTGGCCAACGACGGGCTCTATCGCAAGCCCCACCTGGTGCACGCCATCGAGGACCCCCGCACGGGGAAGTACAAGCCCACGCCCAATGCGCCCGACTACCAGATTCCGTTGCACAAGGAGAACCTGGCGGTGGTCAAGGGCGCCATGGCAGACGTGGTGAAGGTAGGGACCGCGCGCCAGGCTTTCCGCGGCACGCCTTACCAGGCGGCCGGCAAGACCGGCACGGCGCAGGTCTACAGCCTGCGCGGCGCGCGCTACCGCGCCAGCGCGGTGGACGAACGCCTGCGCGACCACGCCCTGTTCATGGGGTTCGCGCCGGTGGACCACCCGCGCATCGCGGTGGCGCTGATCGTGGAGAACGCGGGGTGGGGCGCCAGCGTCGCCGCGCCGATCGCCCGCAAGGTGGAAGACTACTGGCTGCTGAGGGACCATGGACAGGAGCCGCCGCGCGTGCCCAACGTGGCGGCCAGCGATAACGCCGCCATCGATCATGCCGGCCTGAGCGCCGTTGCCGGCCGCGCCGCGGCCGTGGCGCGCAAGGCGGACGCCGTGGCGGACACCGAAGCGGACGATCCTGGCGAGCACGGCAACGCCGGTCACGACGGCCAGCCGGAGACGGTAGGCCGGGTGGCGCCGTCGCGCAATATGGCGGTGCCCGCCGACTCGCCCAACGATCCCGTGCCCGGGCGGCCGGGTGGCATCTCGCCGGCAGGCATGGCGCCGGGCGCGCCCGGCGCGCGCGGCGGCGGCAATGGGGCCGCGAACACCTCCGCCGGCGGCAATCCCCGTACGTCCCGCACGCCGGAGGCGCTGCGGGACCCGGAGACGCGGTCAGGACTGGGCAGCTATGGCAGTGGCGTGTTGCCACGGGCGACGCCGGGCGCGGCGAATGGCGCCGGCAATGGCAGTGGCAATGGCAGTGGCAGTGGCGCCGGCAGCGGCACGGGCCGCAATGGCGCCGGCGTTGGCGGCCTGCGCGAGGTGCCGGCGCCGAGACTGTCGCCGCCGTCCGCCGGCGCCGCGCAACAAGGACGTCAATGAAACGCATCGCCCTTATCCTGCTGCGCATTTTTACCGCGTTCGATTGGCCGCTATTGCTCATCCTGGTGATGTTCACCGCCTTGGGCCTGACGGTCATGCACTCGGCCGTGGGCAGCACCGATTGGCGCTTCGCCGACCAGTCGCGCAACTTCCTCATCGCGTTCTTCGCCATGTGGATCGTGGCCTTGACGCCGCCGCCTCTGCTGATGCGGCTTGCGCTGCCTTTCTACCTGGTGGGCGTGGCCTTGCTGGTGGGGGTGGACCTGTTCGGCGAGACCAGCAAGGGCGCGACGCGCTGGCTCAATCTCGGCTTCACACGCATCCAGCCGTCGGAAATGCTGAAGATCGCGCTGCCCATGATGCTGGCCTGGTATTTCCAGCGCCATGAAGGCCAGGTCCGCATACGCGACTTCCTGGTGGCAGGCGCGTTGCTGGTGGTGCCGTTTTTCCTGATCGTGCGCCAGCCCGACCTGGGCACGGCCTTGCTGGTGTTCGGCGCGGGCTTCTGCGTCATCTATTTCGCCGGACTGTCCTTCAAGCTGCTGATACCCGTCGTGCTGGCCGCGGCCATCGGTATCGGCACGCTGGTGTCCTACGAGGAACAGCTGTGCCAGCCCGACGTCGATTGGGTCATCCTGCACGACTACCAGAAGCATCGCGTCTGCACGCTGCTGGACCCCAGCTCGGACCCCCTGGGCAAGGGCTTCCACACCATCCAGTCCATGATCGCCGTCGGTTCCGGCGGGCTGTATGGCAAGGGCTACATGAAGGGCACCCAGACGCACCTGGACTTCATTCCGGAGCGCACCACCGACTTCATCTATGCGGTGTACGCGGAGGAGTTCGGCCTGTACGGGGGCGTCATGATCCTGGTCCTGTATGGCCTGCTGATCGCGCGGGGGCTGACCATCGCTACCCGCGCCACCACGCAGTTCGGCCGCCTGCTGGCGGGTGCGCTGACCATGATGTTCTTCATTTATGTATTCGTGAACATCGGCATGGTCACCGGCATCCTGCCGGTCGTGGGCGTGCCCCTGCCTTTCATGAGTTACGGCGGCACGGCCCTGCTGACGGTGGGCGTGGCCTGCGGAATGCTGATGAGCATAAACCGGTACCGCGGGACCAAGACCTAGCCGCCGGCCGCCGGCCGCTGGTCGCTGGTCGCCAGTCGCTAGGCCGGCAGCATGTGCGGCAAGCCCGCCGCGAAGAGGCCATCCAGCAGCTTGCGCACGGGCGCCGGCAGGGCGACCTGGGCAAGTTCCGCCTCGTCCACCCAGCGTTGCGGCGCGGCGACCGTGGCCGGCGCTTGCCGCAGGGTCACGAGCCAGGGCCGCACGTGCAGGCGGAAATGGGTGAAGGTATGCGCGAAAGCCGCAAGCTCGCACAGATCTCCCGCCTGGGCGCCCAGCGTCTCGCACGCGGTGGCCGCGCCTTGCGCGGGATCGAATTCCGGCAGGCTCCACAGACCGCCCCAGATGCCTGGCGACGGCCGCTGCTGCAACAGCACGCGGCCGCCGTGGCGCAGCACCAGCATGCCGGTGCTGCGTTCCGGCGTCGCCTTGCGGGCCTTGGGCGTGGGTAGTTCGGCCTGGCGGCCTTCGATGCGGGCCACGCATGTCGCCTGCACCGGGCAGCGCGCACAGTCCGGCTTGCCGCGCGTACAGAGGGTCGCGCCCAGGTCCATCAGTCCCTGGGTGTAGCTGGCCATGTAGTTGACCATGCAGGCGGCGACGGGGTCCTCTTCCGGCGTGGCCGCGGCGGCGCTCGCCACGGCGGCCAGGATCGCGGCGTCGGCGCGCGCCGTCGCTACCTGTTCCTCCGCCAGGGTCCACAGGCGCGTTTCCACCTCGCGCTTGGACGGATCGCCGGCGATGCCGAAATGCCGCGTGAACACCCGTTTTACGTTGCCGTCCATGATGGGCGATGTTTCGCCATAGGCGAAGGCGGCGATGGCGGCGGCGGTGGAGCGGCCGATACCGGGCAGGGTGGCGATGCCCGCCGCGTCCGGCGGAAAGCGTCCATTCCAGTCGCGCACGATTTCCTGGGCGCAGCGGTGCAGGTTGCGCGCCCTGGCGTAGTAGCCCAGGCCGGCCCAGTAGGGCATGACCTCGTCCTGGTCGGCCGCCGCCAGGGCAGCCAGGTCGGGGAAGCGTTCCAGGAAACGCTGGTAATAGGGAATGACGGTGCTGACCTGGGTCTGCTGCAGCATGATCTCCGACAGCCAGATGCGATAAGGGTCGCGGGTGTTCTGCCAGGGGAGGTCATGGCGGCCATGGCGGCGTTGCCAGGCGACGATGCGAGGGGCGAAATTCATGCCGTGATTATGCAGCACGGGGGCGCCTGGCCGGGGACGTCCCCTATTGCGGAACCCCCAGCCTGGAGTTACAACCGAGTCACACAACAAGTTGATCGGCAAGTCCTGTTCGGCATTGGCCGCCGGCTGCCTAGAGCGAACGCCTGGATCGGTCCGCAATGCTCCAAAAGAGCTGACGCTGCGCCGGCCCGGGCTATCCACGACAAACTGGAGACAAGATGAACGCCCCCCTCACGCCGGCGCAACGCGCGGCGCTCGCCTCCGTCCAGCTGGACGACAAGTACACCCTCCATACCGGCCGCGCCTGGATGAGCGGCATCCATGCCCTCGTGCGACTGCCCATGCTCCAACGCGTGCGCGACCTGCGGGCCGGCTTGAATACCGCCGGTTTCGTGTCCGGTTACCGCGGTTCGCCGCTGGGCGGGGTCGATCAGAATATGTGGAAGGCGGCCAAGTACCTGAAGGAACATCACGTCGAGTTCCAGCCGGGTATCAACGAGGATCTTGCCGCCACCGCGGTGTGGGGCTCGCAGCAGGTCAATCTCTTCCCGGGCGCGCGCTACGACGGCGTGTTCGGCATGTGGTACGGCAAGGGGCCGGGCGTGGATCGCAGCGGCGATGTCTTCAAGCACGCCAATGCCGCCGGCACGTCGCGCCATGGCGGCGTGCTGGTGGTTGCGGGCGACGACCATCCGGCCAAGTCCTCCACGCTGCCGCACCAGAGCGACCATATCTTCAAGGCCTGCCTGATTCCGGTGCTGTTCCCGTCCAGCGTGCAGGAGGTGCTGGATTTCGGCCTGCACGGCTGGGCCATGAGCCGCTATGCCGGCGTCTGGGTCGGCATCAAGTGCATCACCGATATCGTCGAGGTGTCGGCGTCCGTCGACGTCGACGCCGACCGCGTGCGCATCATCCTGCCGGAAGATTTCCAGATGCCGCCCGACGGCCTGAACATCCGCCTGCCCGACACGCCGCTGCAGCAGGAAGCCCGCCTGCTCGACTACAAGCTATATGCCGCGCTGTCGTACGCGCGCGCCAATGGCCTGAACCGCGAACTCTGGCAGGTACCGGCCGACCGGGCGCGCTTCGGCATCATGACGTCGGGCAAGGCTTACCTGGACACCCGCCAGGCGCTGGCGGACCTGGGCCTGACCGATGATGTCTGCCGGCGTATCGGCGTGCGGTTGTTCAAGGTGGGCATGGTCTGGCCCTTGGAGGCGACCGGAACGCAGCGCTTCGCCGAGGGCCTGGATGAAATCCTGGTGGTCGAGGAAAAGCGCCAGGTGCTGGAATACCAGTTGAAGGAAGAGTTGTTCGGTTGGATAGGCACCGGCCGCAAGATCCCGCGCGTGGTGGGCAAGTTCGACGACAAGGATGGCGGCGAATGGTCGGTGCCGCAAGGAAACTGGCTGCTGCCCGCGCATTACGAATTCTCGCCCGCCATCGTCGCCAAGGTCATCGGTGCGCGCCTGCTGCGCTTCGAGTTGCCGGACGACGTGCGCGCCGGCATCGAGGCACGCCTGGCGGTCATCGACGCCGCGGAGCGGGCGTTGGCGCGGCCGCGCGTGGTGGCCGAGCGCAAGCCCTGGTTCTGTTCCGGCTGTCCGCACAATACCTCGACCCGCCTGCCGGACGGCTCGCGCGGCATGGCGGGCATCGGCTGCCACTACATGGTTACGTGGATGGGCCGCAACACCCAGGTGTTCACGCAGATGGGCGGCGAGGGCGTGCCCTGGATAGGCCAGGCGCCTTTCACCGACGAGAAGCATGTCTTCGCCAACCTGGGCGACGGCACCTATTACCACTCCGGCCTGCTGGCGATACGGGCGGCGGTGGCCGCCAAGGTGCCCATCACCTACAAGATCCTGTTCAACGACGCCGTGGCCATGACCGGCGGGCAGCCCGTGGACGGGCCCATCAGCGTGCCCATGATCACGCGGCAGATGGCGGCCGAGGGCATAGAGAAAATCGTGGTCGTCACCGACGAGCCGGAGAAGTACCACGGCATCAAGGACATGGCGCCCGGCGTGCCCGTGCGCCATCGCGACGACCTGGACGCGGTGATGCGCGAGCTGCGCGAATATTCCAACGTCTCGGTGCTGGTCTACGACCAGACCTGCGCCACGGAGAAACGCCGCCGCCGCAAGCACAATGCGTATCCCGACCCCGCGCGCCGCGTGGTCATCAACGAACGGGTATGCGAAGGTTGCGGCGACTGCTCGGAAAAATCGCATTGCCTGTCGGTCGAGCCGCTGGAAACGGAATTCGGCCGCAAGCGGGTCATCAATCAATCGAGCTGCAACAAGGACTTTTCCTGCCTCAAGGGGTTCTGCCCCAGCTTCGTTACCGTCGAAGGCGGCAAGCTGCGCCAGCCCAAGGCGCTGGCGCAGGAAGGCGCCATCGACGCCGGCGTGCCGGCGCCCACGCTGCCCGACCTGCACCGCGCGTATGGCATCTTCATAGCGGGGGTGGGCGGCACGGGCGTGGTCACCATAGGCCAGTTATTGGGCATGGCCGCGCACATCGAAGGCAAGGGCTGCTCGGTGCTGGACATGGCCGGGCTGGCGCAAAAGGGCGGCGCCGTGCATTCGCATGTCGTGCTGGCCGAATCGCCGGACGGCCTGCTCAATACGCGGGTGGCCATGGGCGAGGCCGATGTGGTGCTGGCGGGCGACCTGGTGGTCGCGACCGGCCAGGACGCGCTGGCCCGCATGCGCGTCGATCGCACCCGCCTGCTGCTCAATAGCGATGTCGCGCCGACGGCGGCCTTTGTCGGCAATCCGGACTGGCACCTGCCCGGCAGCGACCTGCTGCACGACCTGCGGCGTGCCTGCGGCGCCGAAAATGTCCACGCCATGGATGCCGCCGAGTTGGCGGTGGGCCTGCTGGGCGACGCCATCTACGCCAATCCCCTGATGCTGGGCTATGCGTGGCAGAAGGGCTGGATCCCCTTGTCGGCCGAAAGCCTGCTGCGCGCCATCGAGCTCAATGGCCAACAGGTCGCCAGGAACCAGGCGGCGTTCGCGTGGGGCCGGCGCGCCGCGCAGGACCTGGACGCCGTGCAGGCGCTGGTCCAGGCTCCTGCCGGGGGCGCGGGCACGCGCCTGGATGCGGAAGGAGCGGAAGTCATCGAGATCCGCCGTGGCGCGCGTTCGAGCGCGCCCGCCGACGGCGTTGCCGCGCCGGCAGGCACGCCGGCGGCCTACCGGCTACCGGGCGCGGTGCAGGCGCTGGTGCGGTCGCGCAGCGATTTTCTCGCGCAATACCAGAACGCCGCCTATGCGCGCGGTTACGAGGCGCTGGTGGAACAGGTCGCCCAAGCCGAGCAGGCCGCCACCGGCACGGCCCGCCTTACCGAAGCCGTGGCGCGCTATTACTTCAAGCTGCTGGCGTACAAGGACGAGTACGAGGTGGCGCGTCTCTATACCGACGGCGAGTTCCTGGCCGCGGTGCAGCGCCAGTTCGAGGGCGACTGGAAGTTGAACTTCCATCTGGCGCCGCCCCTCTTCGCCCGACGCGACGCGCAGGGGCACCTGGTCAAGCGGTCTTATGGACCGTGGATGCTCAAGGCCTTCGGCCTGCTGGCGCGCTTGCGCTTCCTGCGTGGCACGCCCCTGGATCCTTTTGGCCATACCGCGGAACGGCGGGCCGAAAGGGCCCTGGCCAGGGAGTACCGGGAGACCCTCGTGCGTGCCATCCTGCCCAAGCTGGATCGCGGCAACCTGGAATCCGCGGTGGCGTTGGCCAGCCTGCCGGAGCAGATACGCGGCTACGGGCACATCAAGGAAGCCGCGATGGAGAAGGCGGCCGGGCAACGGGCGGCGCTGCTGGAAAAGTTCTCGGCGCCGGTGCGGGAAATCGGTGGCGGCGCGCGCGCTGCGTGATGGGGATGGCGACGGCAAGGAGTCACTGCCGGCGCCACTGTCGGCGCCGCGATCGAACGGGATGACAGCAAGTCCGCGGCGGCCTGGCGCCGCCGCGCGATCAGGTCGCCGGGGCGTTGACCTTGCGCCGCACGGGCATGGCAAAGCGTTCCACGCGCGGCTTGGCGACCGTTTTTTCTTGCAGGGTCTGGGCCACCGCCACTTCGCGCTTGGCGATGACCTCGCCCGCGCGGGTGCGCGAATCCATCTTGCGCAGCATGACGCGGCCGTCATGGGGGAAAAAATTGACCCGCCGTGCGTAGACGTCGCCCAGGTCCTGGGCCCGTACCGGTATGCCTTCCGTTTTCAGGTAGTTCAGCACGAACTGGCCGTTGCGCTCGCCGATGTTCATCTGCTGCATGGCCGACAACACCGCGCCGCCGCCAAAGACCTTGGCTTCCAGCCGTTCGCGGGCGGCGCCGGCCTTCAGCAATTCATTGATCAGCACTTCCATGGCGAACGCGCCATAGCGCATCGTGGCGGAAGCGGGAGACTGGCTGTCGCCCTCCGGCAGCATGAAATGGTTCATGCCGCCCACCCCGGTCTGCGGGTCGCGTATGCACGCAGCCACGCACGAACCGAGCACCGTCGTGATCATCAGGTTCTCGCCAGTGACGTAGTACTCATTCGGCAGGACCTTCATGGCCTGGCAATTGAACGTACTGTCGAAATAGTGGCGCGTCGCGCGGGCGTCACGGGCAGTCGTCATGGAAGCGCTTCACGGAAACGTGGACAAAAAAAGGGTGAAAGTTTCAAAACTTTACAAAGATATCGAAATTATACGGCCCGCGCGGCCAACAAGGGTGACATCTTTTTGACGTGAAGGAGACGCGCGAACCCGCCGGCACGCCTTTGTGCCACGGTTCGCGAACAATATTGCATGCCGTCGCCGGGTTGATTACCCCGATTAAGCGGCTTAAAAGCGCGTACTGCGCTTGACTGACCAGCGCGCCGACAGGGCGGCCAGCACGCCGGCCCCCACCACCGCCGCCGCCAGCCAGGGCAGGTCGGGCAGGCGGATCGCGAAGTCCGCGCCGTAGCTGCGCGCCAGCGACAACATGGCGTCGTTCAGCGGCGTGAGGGCCAGCGCGGCCACCCCTATCGCCAGCAGGGCGGCCACCGCGCCGGACAAGGCGCCCAGGTAAAGAAAGGGACGCCGCACGAAGGATTCCGTCGCGCCGACCAGGCGCGCCACGGCGATTTCCTCGCGTTGCGACAGCGCCTGCATGCGCACCGTGTTGAAGACCGTGGCCAGCACCACCATGGCCACGCAGGCCGCCAGGAAAACCAGGCCGATGCGGCCGAAACGCAACAGCGCCTCCAGCCGCTGCACCCATTGGCTGTCCAGTTGTACCTGCTCCACCTGGTCCCAGGTGCGCCAGGTGGCCGCCAGATCGTTGGCGATGCCGGCCAGGCCGTCGCCATCGCGCAAGGTCGCCACGACGGCGTCGGGGAGAGGATTGGACGGCAGCACCGCCAGGGCGTCGGACCAGGCGGGATTGCGGCGCAATTCCGCAAGGGCGCTGTCGCGCCCGATCACCCGGACATTGCGCACCTGTGGATCGAAGTCCTTGCGTATGCGGCTGGCGATGGCGTCGGCGGTGCCGGCGGGCGCGTTCAGCTTGACGAATACGGTCAATTCGGGCGCCACCGACACCTGGCGCGCCACCGGCTGCACGGACACCAGGATGGCGCCGCCCAGGATGGGCAGGGCCAGGGCCAGCGCCATCACCAGCAGGTTGGCGGCGGAGGAAAACGGTTGGGCCAGCATGCGGCGCAGGGTGATACCCAGCGCGTAGCGGTGTTGTCGCAGCCAGGCGCTCATGCTTGCTCCTCGACGGCCGCCGCCGTCGCCGCCGCCGGGCGCGTCGCCGGCGTCGGATGCGAATCGGCGAAACGGCCTGGGTCGATGCGCAGCACGCGTTGGGCATACTGCGCCATCAGCTCGACGTCATGCGAGGCGATGAGGGTGGTGACGCCCACGCGGTTGAAGTCCCGGAATACGTTCATGATGCGCAAGGCGGTGTCGTGATCGAGGTTGGCCGTCGGTTCGTCCGCGATGAGTATGGCCGGCCGGTTGACGATGGCGCGGGCGATGGCCAGGCGCTGCTGCTCGCCGCCGGACAACTCGATCGGATTCATGCTCTCCTTGCCCGCCAAACCCACCTTGTCCAGGGCGGCGCGGGCCCGGCTGGCGGCCGAATCCCAGGGCTGGCCGGTGACAGCCAGCGGCAGCATGACGTTTTCGAAGGCGCTGCGGTCGTACAGCAGGTGGGTATCCTGCAGGATCACGCCCACCGCGCGACGCAAATACGGCCGGGCGCGCGCCGGCAGCTTGTCCAGGCGCTGGCCGTTGACCTGGATGGAGCCGCGGCTGGGCGCCTCCAGTCCTCCGATCAGCTTGAGCAGCGTGGACTTGCCCGCGCCAGATGGCCCGGAAACGAACACGAATTCACCCGCCGTCACGCGGAAGTTGATGTCGGCCAGGATATTGCGGCCGCGCCCATAGGATTTGAAGACGTGCTGGAATTCGATCATGGCGAATAAATGCAAGTAGCCGCAATATTACCGTGTGCCAGTATGGCGAGTATTTTCCGACAGGGATTTCCCGCATGTCCCTATATTTAACCTAACGCTACCATCGACCACGCATTCTGTGGGCGGTATGCTCCGGCGCCGTTCGCAGATTCCTAAAATTCCACGGAGAACCGTATGAAAACCTTCAAGATCGCAGCAGCCGCGGCTGTTTTCCTGGCCGTATCTGGCGCTGCTCACGCCGGCACGACGTTCGACAACGTAAAAAAGAAAGGTTTCGTTCAATGCGGCGTGTCGACCGGCGTGCCCGGCTTCTCGGCAACCGACAGCAAGGGCGAATGGAAAGGCCTCGACGTCGATCTGTGCCGCGCCATCGCCTCCACCATGTTCAATGACGCCAGCAAGTTCAAGGTGACGCCGCTCAACACGCAGCAGCGCTTCACGGCCTTGCAGTCCGGCGAAATCGACGTCCTTACCCGCAATACCACCCAGACCCTGACCCGTGACACCACGCTGGGCCTGATAGGCACCGGCGTCAACTATTACGACAGCCAGGGCGTGATGGTTTCCAAGGACCTGGGCGTGGACAGCGCCAAGAAACTGGGCGGCGCCACGGTCTGCGTGCAGCCCGGCACCACCACCGAACTGAACCTGGCCGACTGGTTCCGTTCCAACAAGATCGACTTCAAGCCGGTGGTCATTGACAAGTACGACGAAATCGTGCGCGCCTTCTCGGCTGGCCGCTGCGATGCGTTCACCACCGACAAGTCGCAGCTGGCGTCGACCCGCACCACGCTGGAGAATCCGGACAAGTACGTCATTCTGCCGGAGAACTTCTCCAAGGAACCGCTGGGTCCCATGGTCCGCCAAGGCGACGAGCAGTGGTTCAACGTCGTGCGCTGGGCGCTGAATGCCATGCTGGAAGCCGAGGAATATGGCATCACCTCGAAGAACGTCGACGAAATGCTCAAGAGCAGCAATCCCAACGTGCAGCGCATCCTGGGCGTGACCCCGGGCATGGGCAAGAACCTGGGCGTGGACGACAAGTGGGCCTACAACATCATCAAGAGCGTGGGCAACTATGGCGAAAGCTTCGAACGCAACCTGGGCGGCGCCAGCCCGATGAAGCTGCAGCGTGGCCTGAACGCGCAATGGCAGCAAGGCGGCCTGATGTACGGCTGGCCGGTACGCTGATTGCCGGCTGAAAGGCGCCCGTCGCATGACGGGCGCCTGGCCACCGCGCCGCCCGGCCCATCGCGGACCGTCCAGTCCACGCGCGGCGGCGCGGCCGCCTTTGTTTTTGCCGGACTCCGGTTTTACCGCTTTCAACCTGCCCTGGATGCGGATACGCAATGACGACATCTTCCCAAACTCCGCCCGCCGGGCCGCCGCCGCGCAAGCTGTCCTGGAACGATCCAGGCCTGCGCGCCCTGGTCTACCAGGTCGTCGCGCTGGCAGCCGTCGCCTGGGTGATCTGGTTCCTCGTTTCGAACACCCTGCATAACCTCGCGGTGCGCAATATCGCCACCGGCTTCGGCTTCCTCGGCCGCGAGGCCGGTTTCGCCATCGGCGAGACCTCCATCGACTACACGCCCGCCAACACTTACGGGCGCGCCATCCTTGTCGGCCTGCTCAATACGTTGCGCGTGGCCGTGATCGGCATCGTGCTGGCCACCATCCTGGGCACGCTGGTCGGGATCGGGCGCCTGTCCAAGAACTGGCTCGTCGCCAAGCTGGCCTCGGTCTATGTCGAGGTGATGCGCAACGTGCCGCTGCTGCTGCAATTGTTTTTCTGGTACGCCATCATCACGGAAAACATGCCGGGGCCCCGCCAGGCGCACCAGCCGCTGCCGGGCGTCTTCATTTCCAATCGCGGCCTCAAGCTGCCCGCCCTGCAAGGCGATGCGGTGGACTGGATGCTGGCGGGGCTGGGCGTGGCCATCGTCGCCATCGTCGCGCTGGCTCACTGGGGCAACAAGCGGCAGGAGAAAACCGGCCGCATTTTCCCGCTGACCCGCTGGGCGATCGCCCTGATCATCGCCCTGCCGGTGGTGGGCTGGCTGATCAGCGGCGCGTCGCTGACGCTGGACGTGCCGGTGCTCAAGGGCTTCAACTTCCAGGGCGGCATGACGCTGTCGCCGGAGTTCACGGCCCTGCTGGCGGGCCTGGTCATCTACACCGGCGCCTTCATCGCCGAGGTGGTGCGCTCGGGCATCCAGGCGGTCAGCCACGGCCAGACGGAGGCCGCCAGCTCGCTGGGCCTGCGCCGCGGCCTGGTGCTGCGCCTGGTGGTGCTGCCGCAGGCCATGCGCGTGATCATCCCGCCCATGACCAGCCAGTACCTGAACCTGACCAAGAACAGTTCGCTGGCGGTGGCCATCGGCTATCCGGACATCGTATCGGTGGTCAACACCACGCTGAACCAGACCGGCCAGGCCATCGAAGGCATTCTCATCATCATGGCCGCCTACCTGACGGTCAGCCTGTCGATCTCGATTTTCATGAACTGGTACAACAAGCGCATCGCGCTGGTGGAGCGTTGATATGGCTGGCTCCCACACTCCCACCGAAGCCCTGCCGCCGCCGTCGAACCAGGTCGGCGCGTGGGCCTGGGTGCATACCCGCCTGTTTTCCTCGCCGCTGAACATCCTGTTGACGGTGCTCATCGTCTGGGCCCTGTTGATGTGCGTGCCCGCCGCCATCGAATGGCTGTTCATCAAGGCCAATTTCTCGGCCTCGACGGCGCAGGAATGCCGCGCATCGGGCGGCGCCTGCTGGGCCTTCATTCGTGAAAAACACCGGCTGATCCTGTTCGGCACCTATCCCTACGACGAGCAATGGCGCCCCCTGGTCGCCACCTTCGTTTTGATCGGCGTGATCGTATGCAGCGCCGTGCGGCGCTTCTGGAAGCCCTGGCTGCTGTGGGTCTGGGTAGTCGGGCTGTCGCTCGTGGCCGTGCTGATGTGGGGGGGCGTGCTGGGCCTGACGCCGGTGGAAAACGCCCGCTGGGGCGGCTTGCCGCTGACCCTGATCCTGGCCACCTTCGGTATCGCCTTCGCCTTTCCCTTCGGCGTGCTGCTGGCGCTGGGGCGACGTTCGAAGATGCCGGCGATCAAGGCCTTGTGCGTGGTGTACATCGAGTTGATCCGCGGCGTGCCGCTGATCAGCCTGCTGTTCATGTCCTCGGTGATGCTGCCGCTGTTCCTGCCGGAAGGCTTCTCCATCGACAAGCTGCTGCGCGCGCAGATCGCCATCATCCTGTTCGCCGCGGCCTATATCGCGGAGACCGTGCGGGGCGGGCTGCAGGCCATTCCCAAAGGGCAGTACGAGGGCGCCGATTCGCTGGGCCTGACCTACTGGCAGCAGATGCGCAAGATCATCCTGCCGCAGGCGCTGAAGATCGTCATCCCGCCGCTGGTCAGCATCTTCATCGCGCTGTTCAAGGATACGTCGCTGGTGGTGATCATCGGCATCTTCGACCTGACGCTGGCGGCCAAGGCCGCGCTGTCGGACGCCGCCTGGCGCGGCTTCGGGGTCGAGGCCTACGTGTTCATCTCGCTGATCTATTTCATCTTCTGCTTTTCGATGTCCAAGTACAGCCAGGCGCTCGAACGCCGGCTGCGGCGCGGACACGAACGTTAATTCGCTAATTTCGCGGAGCGCATCCGGTGGGATGCGCCCGCCTCCAGGGGAGCACGCTCATGGCCGAGGCCATTATCCGCATGCAGGGCGTCAACAAGTGGTACGGACAGTTCCACGTCCTGCGCAATATCAATTTGAACGTCGAACCCGGTGAACGCATCGTCATCTGCGGCCCGTCGGGGTCGGGCAAGTCGACGATGATCCGCTGCATCAACCGGCTGGAAGAACACCAGCAGGGCCAGATCGTGGTCGACGGCACCGAGTTGACCAACGACCTGAAGAATATCGAGACCATCCGCCGCGACGTCGGCATGGTGTTCCAGCACTTCAACCTGTTCCCCCACCTGACGGTGCTGGAGAACCTGACGCTGGGCCCGGTGTGGGTGCTGAAGAAGTCCAAGGCCGAGGCCGAAGCCACCGCCATGAAGTACCTGGAGCGCGTGCGCATCCCGGACCAGGCGAAGAAATTCCCGGGCCAGCTCTCCGGCGGCCAGCAGCAACGCGTGGCCATCGCGCGGTCGCTGTGCATGAATCCCAAGGTCATGCTGTTCGACGAGCCGACCTCCGCGCTGGATCCGGAAATGGTGAAGGAAGTGCTGGACGTGATGGTGACGCTGGCCCAGGAAAGCGGCATGACCATGCTGTGCGTGACCCATGAAATGGGCTTCGCGCGCAAGGTGGCCAATCGCGTCATCTTCATGGACCGCGGCGAGATCATCGAGCAGAACGCCCCCGACGCGTTCTTCGACAATCCGCAGAACGAGCGCACCAAGCTCTTCCTGAGCCAGATCCTGCATTGACCGCCCTGGGGTTGACCTCCTTGGGGTTGGCCCCCTTGGGGTTGGCCCCCTTGGGGCGGCGGCCCGTCCGACGGTGACGGGCCAGGGTCTGTCGCCGGGGCAGGGCGCCAGCCTGTCCGGGGCGACTGCCTCTTCTTCCTGTTGCCACGCGCTGTTGTGCCGGCGCGCCAGAACGCCGGGTTTCTTGCAACACGGGCCTATCCGGCGTTTTGACGCCGTATGGGCCGGGTTATGCTACGCCCTGCTTACAAAATGCAATCCGAGAAGAGGAGCTCATCATGGCCATTCCTGCATGGGGCGCGCTGCGCCGCATTCTCCTGGGCAGCGCCCTGGCGCTGGCCGCCATCGCGCCAGGCCTGACCCAGGCCGCCGACTATCCCAGCAAGCCCCTGCGCTTCATCGTGCCGTATCCCCCCGGCGGTCCGCTGGACACCATGGCCCGCCTGCTGGCGGAGAAGGTGCGCGATTCGCTGGGCCAGCCCGTGATCGTGGAGAACCGCGCCGGCGCGGGCGGCAACATCGGCGCCGACCTGGCCGCCAAGGCCAATCCCGACGGCTACACGCTGGTCATGGGCGCGGTGGCGACCCACGCGATCAATCCCTGGTTGTTCGCCAACCTGCCTTACGACCCCATCAAGGATTTCGCGCCGGTCACCATCGTCGCCTCGGTGCCGAACGTGCTGGTCATGAACCAGGACTTCGCCAAGAAGAACCACATCGAGAAGCTGAGCGACCTGATCGCCTATGCCAAGGCCAACCCGGGCAAGCTGAACTATGGCTCCGGCGGCAATGGCAGCGCGGGACACCTGGCCGGTGAACTGCTGAAGGCGCGCGCCGGCATCAATGTCGAACACATCCCCTACCAGGGCGCCGCGCCGGCACAGCTGGCGCTGCTGTCGGGCCAGTCGGACTTCATGTTCGACAACCTGGCCGCGTCGGCGCCGCTGATCAAGGATGGCAAGGTCAAGGCCCTGGCCGTGACCACCACGGGACGTTCCTCCCTGCTGCCCGACGTGCCCACGGTGCAGGAAAGCGGCATCAAGGACTTCGACCTGGGCACCTGGTTCGGCGTCTTCACTACCGGCGGCACGCCCGCGCCCGTGGTGGACAAGCTGAACAAGGCCTATAGCCAGGCCCTGCTGCAGCCGGATGTGCGCCAGCGCTTGCTGACCATGGGCTCGGAAATCAAGCCCATGGGCGAAAAGGAATTCGCCGATTTCGTGGTCCGCGAGAAGGACAAGTACAAGGAAATCGTCAAGCTGTCGGGCGCCAAGCTCAACTGATCGCGATGGGTTCAGGCTGCCGCCTTGCGTATGGCCGGCAGCATTTCCGACGGATCGGGACGGCGCGTGTAGTCGGGGTTGACCTCGGCGTAGACGATGGTGCCGTCGGGCGCAATGACGTAGCGGGCCGGCATGGGCAGCGTCCAGCTTGGGTCGCCGTTGAATGCCGGCAGGTCGTTCTTCAGCGACTTGTATAGATCGACCAGGTAGTCCTGCAACGCGAAGCGCAGGCCGAATGCCGCGGCTACATCGTTGCGCGTGTCCGACAGGATCGGAAAGTCCAGCTGGTTCTGCCGCCGCGACTTGCGGCTGTTGGCCGCCAACTGGGGCGAGATGGCCACGACACTGGCGCCCGCCGCGTGGATCTCCGGCAACGCGGCCTGTATTGCTTGCAGCTCCATATTGCAATACGGGCACCAGACGCCACGGTAGAACGTCACCACCAAAGGCCCCTGCCGTAGCAGGCCTGCGGAGGACACCGGTTTGCCGTCCTGGTCGTCGAGCGTGAAGGCCGGAGCCTGCTCGCCGGCTTTCAGCGCCCGCCCTGCCGCCCCGGACGCGATAAGTTCTGCCGTAGCGCGATGCATGGTGTCGATCACCGGGCGCGGTACGCTGTATGGGGGCTTGCCTGCCTCGAAATCAGCTTTGAAAGCATCGAGTTGGTCTTGCAGCGACATCGTGGATTCCTTGGGAAGGTAAATTGAAAAAGGACGAAGCAGTCCTTGAGGCTGCTTCTTGCGAGAACTCAAGCGAAGGCAGCATCGAAACTGCGACGTCGGCCGCGCTGATTTGCCTTTTGGGGTAGCACGTTTCAGCGAGACGCAATGGGATTCTGGACCCGCCTTTGAGGGAATGGCAGATGGCCGATAGCTATAATGTCTATTCCTTGAAGGAATGACGTGGACCGGTTTTTGGCAATGACTACCTTCGTGCACGTGGTGGACGCGGGTTCTTTTTCCGGGGCCGCACGGGTGCTGCAGGTCGGGCAACCGGCGGTCTCCAAGATGGTGACGCAACTGGAGGGGCGGCTGGGGGTGAAGTTGCTGCTGCGCTCCACCCATGGGCTGGCGCCCACCGAGGCAGGCTTGCGCTTCTATGAGCGCGCGCGTGCGGCCATCCAGGAGGCGGACGAGGCCGACCAGGCCGCCCGGGGAGAGGGAGTAGGACTATCCGGCCGGCTGCGCATCTCGGCCGCCCCCACCTTCGCGCGGCTGCACGTCATCCCGCATCTGCCGCGGTTTCTCGCCGCGCATCCCGGATTGGAGGTGGACGTGGTGCTGGACGACCGCACGATTGACCTGATCGCCGAAGGCATCGACGTTACGCTGAGGATGGGGGCGTTGGCCGATTCGGGGACCGTGGCGCGCAAGCTGGCGTCATCGCGCCGGTCGGTGCTCGCCACGGCCGAATACCTGAAGCGAGCAGGCACCCCGCGCGTTCCTGCCGACCTGGCGGATCATGAAACAGTCGTCTTCAGCCAGTTGAACAACGTATGGGCCTTCCGCCGTGAAGGCGCCGAGACGTCGGTGCTCGTACGTGGCCGAGCCCGATTCAGCGCAGCCGAAGGTATCCGTGCCGCGGTGCTGGCGGACATGGGCCTGGCAATCGCTTCCGACTGGATGTTTGCGCCTGAGTTGGCCGATGGCCGGATACTCCGCTTGCTGGAGGACTGGTCGCTTCCCGACATCGACCTATGGGCGGTGTTTCCCACTGGACGTCTTGCCACCGCGAAGGCGCGCGCGTTCGCCGAGTTCGTCGAGGGGCTGATGCGCGGAACGCTGCCGGCCTGAGACCGACGCTCAGGCCGCCTTGGGCTTGCGTCCGCGCGAGATTCCCGCGCCGGCCTCGGGCTTGAGTTCGGCCAGCATGGGCGCCGACGCCAGCACCATGGCCGCGATGGCCAGGAAGGCGCAGGCGAAATCGAAGTGCTCCGCGTGCGTGCGGCCCGACAGGCTCATCGACAGTTGCATGACGCCCGCCGCCAGGGCCACGCCCGCCGCGCGCGGCAAGTTCTGCGCCATGCCGAAGAAAGACGTGGCGGCGGACAGCTTTTCTCCCGGCACGTCGGCATAGGCCAGCGCATTCATGCACGCGAAGTTCAGCGAGCGCGCCAGCCCCACGCAGACCAGCAGTATGAATATCGCCATCTCCGGCCAGGCCGGCGTCAGCGTGGCGCACGCGGCCAGCATGGCGGCGAACGCGAATGTCCCGCCCAGCAGGATGCTGCGCACGCGGAAGCGCTGCAGGAAGAATTGCGTCATCGGACGCATGCAGAATGCGCCGATGGCGCTGGCGAAGGAGATGAGCCCGCTGCGCGAGGCGGACAGGCCGAAGCCCAGCTGCAATGTGATGGGCACCAGGAAAGGCATGGCGCCCGCGCCCGCGCGGAACAGGCTGCCGGCCACGGTCGAGGCCTTGTAGGTGGGGATGGACAGCAGGGAAAAGTCGAGGGCCGGGTGGTCCACCCGGCGGCAATGCCAGATGGTCAGGCCGAACAGCGCCAGCCCCGCCGCGATGGCCAGCCAGGACCAGGCGTCCGGCACGATGCCGCGGCCCACGGTTTCCACGCCGACCATGAAGATGCTCAACGCGGCGCCCACCAGTGTCATGCCAGGCACGTCCAGCGCGGGCGGCCGTTCGGTCTCGCTGGGTGGAATCAGGCGCGCCACCAGCACCATCCCGAGCAGCCCTATGGGCAGGTTGATCCAGAAAATCGCGCGCCACGAGAACGTATCGGTCAGGAAGCCGCCCAGCGGCGGCCCGATCACGGGCCCCAGCATCGCCGGCATGGACAGCCATGTGGTGGCCGACAGCAGGTCCTCGCGTCGGACGCCGCGCAGCAGCACCAGGCGGCCCACCGGCACCATCATGGCGCCGCTGATCCCTTGCAGGATGCGCGCGACGATCAGCCATCCCAACCCGCCCGACAGCGCGCAGGCGCAGGACGATGCCGTGAACAGCGCGATGGCGGACATGAAGACCCGCTTGGCGCCGTAGCGGTCGGCGACCCAGCCGCTGACGGGCACGAACACCGTCATGGCCACCAGGTAGGAAGTGATCGCGGCGCTGAGGTGCACCGCGTTGACGTTCAGGTCGCGCGCCATATCGGGCAGCGCGGTGGCGATGGCGGTGCTGTCGATGTTCTGCATGAACAGCGTGGTGGCCACCACCATCGCGATGACCCGGAAGTTGCGATGCGGAGTCACGGTTGCTGCTTGCCCTTGGCCCAGCCCTTGCTCAGCGACACGGCCTGGCGCCAGCGCTCGAGCCGTGCCTGGCGCCGGTCGTCCGACCACGTGGGTTCAAAACGGCGTTCCGCTTGCCATTGCGCCGCGAATTCGTGCTGGTCCTGCCAGAAGCCCACCGCCAGGCCGGCCAGGCCCGCCGCGCCCAGCGCGGTCGATTCCGCGACGCGGGGCCGGACCACGGGCACGCCCAGGAGATCGGCCTGGATCTGCATCAGCAGGTCGTTGCGCGCCGCGCCGCCATCCACCCGTAACTCGGACAGCGGGGCGGGGCTGTCGGCGTTCATCGCCTGCAGCAGCTCGGTGCTTTGCAGCGCGATCGATTCCAGCGTGGCGCGCGCCACGTGCGCCCGCGTGGTGCCGCGCGTCAGGCCGATCAGCAGGCCGCGCGCGTAGGGATCCCAATGCGGCGCGCCCAGGCCGGCGAAGGCGGGCACCAGAAAGACATCGTCGGCGTCCGGCACGCTGCCGGCCAGCGCTTCGACGTCGGCCGATTTCGGGATGATGCCCAGGCCGTCGCGCAGCCACTGCACCGCCGCCCCGGCCATGAATACGCCGCCTTCCAGCATGTAGGTGGTCTTCCAGGGCGTCGCGCCGGGCAGGCCCCAGCCCACGGTCGACAGCAGTTGGTGGCCGGACCGGGCCGCCTGCCCGCCCACGTTCATCAGCATGAAGCAGCCGGTGCCGTAGGTGTTCTTGGCCATGCCCGGCTGGAAGCAGGCCTGGCCGAAGGTGGCCGCCTGCTGGTCGCCGGCCACGCCCGCGATGGGGATGGGGCCGCCGAAATATTCCGGCAGGCAGTGGGCAATGACGCCGCTGCTGGGCGCGAGGGACGGCAGCACGCTGCGCGGGATGTCCAGGCGTTCCAGCAGTTCGTCGCTCCAGTCCTGCTTGTGGATGTCGAACAGCAGCGTGCGCGAGGCATTGCCGGGGTCCGTGCTATGCACCTGGCCGCCGGTCAATTGCCACACCAGCCAGCTGTCCACGGTACCGAAGGCCACTTCGCCCCGCTCGGCGGCGGCGCGGGCGCCGGGCACGTTATCCAGCAGCCAGGCCAGCTTGGTGCCGGAGAAATAGGCGTCCAGGACCAGGCCGGTGCGTTGCTGGAGCCAGTCCGCGTGTCCGGCCGCGCGAAGTTCGTCGCAGCGGGGCGCGGTGCGGCGGTCTTGCCAGACGATGGCGCGCGACAGCGGCGCGCCGCTGCGACGGTCCCAGATCAGCGTGGTTTCACGCTGGTTGGTGATGCCGATGGCGGCGATGTCCGCGGCCGTGGCGCCGGCGTTGCGCAAGGCTTCGCGCGCGACGGCGAGCTGGCTGCGCCAGATTTCCTCGGGATCGTGCTCGACCCAGCCCGGCTGGGGATAGTACTGGCGGAATTCGCGCTGGCCCGTGGCCCGGACTACGCCGGCACGGTCGAACAGGATGGCGCGTGAACTCGTGGTGCCCTGGTCCAGGGCAAGAATGTATTCATTCTTCATTGTCGTTGTTCATCCTTCCGGCCGCCTTGCGGTTGCGGCCATTCACCTGGTCGCCAGCGGTGGGCTCCAGGCGGCGGAAAGAGAAATACGACAACGCGCACAGGATGCCGATGACGATGAAACCGCTGACGGTGTCTCCGACCGATAGTGTATCGGCTCCCCGCAGGGCCATGCTGACGTTCAGGGTCACCGCGGCGACGCCCACTCCTAGGCTGATGCCCAGCTGCTGCGCCATGGCGGAAAAACTGCTGGCGCGGCTCATGAGCTGCGGCGGGATATCGGCGTAGGTGAGGGTGTTGACGCCGGTGAACTGCAGCGACCGGAAGAAGCCGCCGATCAGCAGGATGAGGATCATCAGCCAGGCAGGCGTGCCGGGGCGGAACAGGGCGCAGGCCACGATGAAGGCGCCGGTCAGCAGGGCATTGATGGTGAGCACGCGGCGAAAGCCGTAGCGGCGCACGATGGGCGTGGCCACGAACTTCATCAACAGGGCGCCCGCGGCGCCGGCGAAGGTGATCATGCCGGCGGAGAACGGCGACAGGCCGAAACCGATCTGCAGCAGCATGGCCAGCAGGAAGGGCGTGGCGCCCACCGTGAACCGGCAGAGATTGCCGGCCAGGGTGGAGATGGCGAAGGTGGGGATGCGCATCAGCGACAGGTCGATGATGGGGTAGTCGATCGAGCGCGAGTGGCGCACGTACCAGAAGCCGCAAACCAGGCCCACCGCGATCACGCCCATCAACTCGCCGCTGCTCATGACGTCTCGCCCCACGGCCTCGAAACCGGTCACCAGCGTGGCCAGGCAGATGGCGCTGAGGAAAAAGCCCAGCCAGTCCAGCCTGGGCGGATCGGCGTCGCGCACTTCCTTGATGTAGCGCAGGGTCAGCGCGATGCCGAACACGCCCATCGGGACATTGATGAGGAAAATCCAGTGCCAGGATGCGTAGGTGACCAGGAAGCCCCCCAGCGGCGGCCCGATCACCGGTCCCAGCAGCGCCGGGATGGACAGGAAGGACATGGCCTTGAGCAGGTCTTCCTTGGGCACCAGCCGCAGCAGGATGATGCGGCCCACGGGGACCATCATGGCCCCGGCTATCCCCTGGGCGATGCGGGACAGCACCAGTTGCGCCAGGTCTTGCGAAATGGCGCAGGTCACCGAACTGAGCGTGAACAGGACGATGGCGGCAATGAATACGCGCCTTGCGCCGAAACGGTCGGCCGCCCAGCCACTGATGGGCACGAACACCGCCGCCGCCAGCAGGTAGGACGTAATGGCCACGTTCAGCCGCACCGGCGTGGAAGACAGCGAGGCGGCCATGGCCGGCAGGGCGGTCGCCACCACCGTGGCGTCGAGCATTTGCATGAACAGCGCGCAGCCCACGATAAAGGGGATCATGCGGGCGGCGCGCAAGGCATCAGGGTCTTGGTCTGGGGCGGCGGAAATGGCTGAGGACGAGGCGGACATGGAGACGGGATGGCGCGGCGGAGGGCGACGGCGTGAGCTTGCGTATTGTAAACCGGGGCCTCTGGCGGACTGCTTAACGCCTGGCGGACGGGAGGTGTCCGGGGGGACGGGGTGTCCATTGGGTGGACACGGCTGGCGGGTAGGACGCCCCGGCGCCGGGACGGCGCGGGACGGGGCCGCCTGTCCGGGCAGGGAACTGGCCGGCCCAGGCAGTCGGGTCGCCGGCTTGGACCGCCGACTTGGGCCGCCGTGAAGTAAACTGGCGGCAATACAACCCACCAACCCACCCACCACCATTGGTGCCATGGCCAAAACCTACGAGTCCGAGATCACCCTGTTCCTGAAGCAATACAAACAGGCCCATCCCGATGTCGAAAAGCGCCAGCGCGAAGGTCGCGGGCTGCTCTGGGACAAGCCGCAGGATCCCGAACTGCTCGAGGGATTCCGCGCCGCCCGCGTGCAGCAGAAGCCTTACGTCTACGCAGCGGACTGACGCGCTCAGTCCCGGCCATGCCGCAGCATCCCTCCGTGCCGGGTTCGGACCTGGCCGCGCTGGTGGAACCCTCCGTGGATAGCACGCCCGACGTCGTCGACAGCGTGGCGTTCGCGCGCCTGTACGGCGAGCCGTTGTTCAAGCTGCCCCAGGATCTCTATATCCCGCCCGATGCGCTGGAAATCTTCCTGGAGGCCTTCGAGGGGCCGCTGGACCTGTTGCTGTACCTGATCCGCAAGCAGAACTTCAATGTGCTGGACATCCCCATGGCGGATGTCACCCGGCAATACCTGTCGTATGTCGAACAGATCCGCGTGCACAACCTGGAGTTGGCGGCGGAATACCTGCTCATGGCGGCGATGCTCATCGAGATCAAGTCGCGGATGCTGCTGCCGGTGAAGAAAAGCGATACCGGCGAGGAAGTCGAGGATCCGCGCGCCGAACTGGTGCGGCGCCTGCTCGAATACGAACAAATGAAGCTGGCGGCGCAAAAGCTGGACGCGTTGCCGCAGCTGGGTCGCGATTTCTCGCGCGCGCAAGCCGTGGCCGACCTCACCGTCGAACGCGCCATGCCGGATGTCAGCCCCGAAGACCTGCGCCAGGCCTGGGCCGACATCATGAAGCGCGCCAAGCTCAACGCGCACCATCACATCACGCGCGAACAGCTGTCCGTGCGCGACCACATGACCCACATGCTGCGGCGCCTCAACGACGTGCGCTTCATGGAGTTCACCGACATGTTCATGGAGCGCCTGGACGAAGGCGCGCCGGCGGCGGTGGTGGTCGTGCACTTCATCGCCATGCTGGAGCTGGCGCGCGAGTCGCTGCTGGAAATCACCCAGGCCGAGCCCTACGCGCCCATCTACGTCCGCCTGGCCTATACCAGCGTGGCGCAGGCGGCCTGAGCTTTTTCCAGGCCGCGGCCTTATCCGGAGACATTCTTGAAAGTCGTACACACCATCCAGGAGCTGCGCGACCACTTGCGCGGGCAGACGCGCGTTTCGTTCGTGCCGACGATGGGCAACCTGCATGCGGGCCATCTGGCGCTGATGAAACTGGCTCGCCAGCATGGCGATCCCGTGGTGGCGAGCATCTTCGTCAATCGCCTGCAATTCGGTCCTTCCGAGGATTTCGACCGTTATCCCCGTACGCTGGCCGAGGATATCGAAAAGCTGGAGCGCGAGCGCGATGTGTACGTCCTGTTCGCGCCGGACGAAAAAGAGATGTATCCGGAGCCGCAGAATTATCGGGTGCAGCCGCCCGATGATCTGGGCGACATCCTGGAAGGCGAATTCCGGCCTGGGTTTTTCAAGGGCGTCTGCACGGTGGTGCTGAAGCTGCTTTCCTGCGTGCAGCCGCGCGTGGCGGTGTTCGGCAAGAAGGATTACCAGCAATTGATGATCGTGCGCGCCATGTGCCGCCAATTCCAGTTGCCGGTCGAGGTGCTGGCGCATGAAACGGTGCGGGCTGACGACGGCCTGGCGCTGTCCTCGCGCAATCGCTACCTGACCGACGCCGAGCGCGCCGAGGCGCCGCGGCTGTACGCCCAGTTGCAGGCCATGCGCCAGCAGGTGGCGGCGGGCCAGCACGACGTCGCGGCCCTGGAGCAGGAAGCCGCCGGCGCCCTGGCCGCGCGCGGCTGGCTGGTGGACTATATGTCGCTGCGTCGCCAACGCGATTTGAAGGCGCCCGACAGCGCCGACTTCCAGACGGGCGAACCGCTGGTGGTCCTGGCGGCCGCCAAGCTGGGCAATACGCGCCTGATCGACAACCTGGAGCTGTAGGACGCCGCTGTCCACCCCTGTAAGTTCTGGCAGCTTCCCGGCCCTGCGGGGGCATGCAAGACTGCCTTCCACCTGACATGGAGGAAGGACAGCATGATGGCTCGTATGCATGTGGCGCATGTGGCGGCGATGCCCGCACCCGCTTCTCCGCGCGCTTCTCTGCGCTTGGCCGGCCCTGTTGGCGTATCAGTTGGCTTATCGGTCGGCGCATCCGCCGGCTCATCTGTCGGCGCATCGGCCGGGTCTTCCGGCCTCGTGACCTGTCCGGACGGCTACCCGCCCCAGGGAAATCTCACGCGCCGCGAAAGGGATATCCTGCCTTACCTGGTCAGCGGGAAGTCCAACAAGTACATCTCCATCGAACTGTCGATATCGTCGCGCACGGCGGAAGCCCATCGCGCCAATATCCTGCGCAAGATGGGGGTGCGTTCCACCATGGAGCTTGCCTGTCGGGTATGCCCGCACCGGAGGGCGCGGGAGTAGGACAGGGCGCTACCGCATTCAGCTACCGCACTTCGGCGCGGTCTGCTTGGACAGCTCGTCGATGGGATCGATGTCGGGCTGGCGCGTCAGCGTGTAGTTCAAATTCGGCGCGACACCGGCCAGGGCGCGCAGGCGTAGCACGTTATTGGCCGCGACCACGAATTCGGCGCGCGAACTGCCGTCGGCCCTCGTCAGGAAGACGCGTGGCGGCTTCTCGTCGGTGGCTTCCCAGCACCCTTGTTCGGCAACCGATTTTTCCTTGTTGGCGGCGTCGGCCAGGTAGGCGGAACGGCCGCGCCAACGACCATTGGGCGCCAACGTCAGGGTGATGCGCTGGGCTTCGCAGTTCAGGCCGGCGGCGAAACAGGGCAGGGTGCCCATGTAGGTCTGCGGCTGGGGCACCAGCTTGCTGCCCGGCTGCGCGGCCGGCGGGGGCGCGGGCGTGTCGGCGCTGGCGACGGCAACCGGCGCGGGCTGGCCGTCCTCGGCCACATGGCCTTCCTGCATGGCGCGTTGTTGCTGCGCCGCGGCTTGCTGCTGCTGGCTGGGCGTGGGCGGCTTCAGGTCGATCTGCAATTGCGAAGGGGCGCGGACCACCGGGCGGTAGCCGGCCCCGGTGGCATTGTATTGTGCGTCTCCCTGGGTGCTGGCAGCCGGCGGATCGTAGTAGCCGGGCTCGCGTTGCTGGGCGCAGCCAGTCAGTGGACCCAGCACCGCCAGGGCGATGACACTGGCGGCCGTCAGGCTCGTACGTGCGGAAACTGGGGCAGGCGTGAGAGGTTCGAGCGCGGCGGGCATGATGTATCCAGGAATCAAAAAGTTAAAGGTAATTCTACGCATGATTGTGACACTGCGGGCGACGGTATTTTGACCGGGCGCCCTCGCCGGCGGATGGCTGTGTCCATGGCGACGCAGCGAGTCCCGCGGCCGCCGGGTGTCGCGGCATTTTGACATTCGGGCGCCTGGCTGAATAATGCGCGTCGACGGCCGCCGCAACGGCCCTTCAAGGAGCGACATGCAGTCCACACCTGCCATCGACATGACGAGCGCGATTTGCCTGGCCGCCCTGGTGGGCCTGGTCGTCGGGTCCTGGCTCACCACGGTCGTCGAACGCCTGCCCCGGATCATGGACTACGACTGGGAGGCGCAATTCCGCGAGTGGCGCGGCGAGGACATGCCGGTGGACGAGGAACGTCCCAGCCTGTGGCGGCCCGCCAGTCGCTGCCCTGCCTGCCAGGCGCCGATCACGGGCTGGCGCCGGCTGCCGCTGGTCGGCTGGCTGCTGCTGCGAGGCCGTTGCGCCGATTGCGGCCAGCCCATCGCATGGCGTTACCCGGCGCTGGAATGCCTGACGGCCGTGGGCTTCGCCGCCTGCGTCTGGCGCTTCGGCCCGGGCGCCCAGGCCTTGTGGGCCATGCTGCTGGTGGCGGCCTTGCTGGCCCTGGCCTGGATCGACATGGACACCGGCCTGCTGCCGGACGCCATCACCCTGCCGCTGTTGTGGGCCGGCCTGCTGGTGAATGTCGCCGGCACGTTCGCGCCCGCGGGCCAGGCCGTGCTGGGCGCGGCCGTGGGCTACGGCATGCTGTGGCTGCTGTTCCACGGTTATCGATTGATGACCGGGCGCGAGGGCATGGGCTACGGCGACTTCAAGTTATTGGCGGCCCTGGGCGCCTGGCTGGGCTTGGCGGCGCTGCCGCTGATGCTGCTGGCGGCGTCCCTGGCCGGCGCATTGGTGGGCCTGTTGCTGATCGCCACGCGGCGCGCGCGGCGTGGCCAGCCGCAACCCTTCGGCCCTTACCTGGCGGCGGCTGGTATCGTGGCATTGTTCGGTAGCGGCATTTCGACGGGCTGGCCTTTCTAGCCCCCTGCCGGAAAGCAGAAGCGCAACCATGGGTAACCAGACGCAAACACACACACCGCCATGAGTTCCACCGCATCCCCTCCGCGTTTGAAAATCGGCCTGACCGGCGGCATCGGTTCGGGCAAGAGCCGTGTTGCGGATCTCTTGTCGGAGTGGGGCGCCAGCGTGATCGATACCGATCAGATTGCTCATCGCTTGACGGCGCCAGGCGGCGCCGCGATGCCGGCCATCGAGCAGGCCTTCGGCCCGCGCGCGCGCCGCGCCGATGGGGCGCTGGACCGCGACTGGATGCGAGAACAGGTATTCGGGGATGCGCAAGCGCGCGCGCGGCTGGAGGCTATCCTGCATCCGCTGATCGGCCAGCATGTCGAAGCGCAAGCCGTGGCGGCCCAGGGTTGCTACGTGGTTTTCGTCGTGCCCTTGCTGATTGAGTCGGGACGGTGGGCGCAGCGTGTCGATCGCATATGCGTTATCGATTGCGATCCCGATACACAGATTGCCCGCGTGCAGTCGCGTAGTGGGCTGACGATATCCACCATCCAGCGTATTATGGCGGCACAGGTCGCGCGGGCAACCCGCCTGGCGGCCGCGCACGACGTGATTCTCAACGACGGCGCGACCTCGCCGGAACAATTGCGCGCGCGGGCGAAAATCCTGCATGAACAGTGGTGCATGTTGGCGGCGTCCATGAATCGCGGCGCATGATGTTTCCCCAAACCATTCCGGCCGTGGCCGGTTTAATGACGGACCTGTATCGAGCGTGATTCTTTACGAATATCCCTTCAACGAGCGTATCCGGGCATACCTGCGCCTCGAATACCTCTTCGACCGGTTGTTCTATTTCGCCCGGCCCGGCGACGCCAAGAATCATCAGATCGCAGTCGCGACCATATTCGATATTCTCGATGCCATCGAGCGTACCGACATCAAGACTTCGGTATTGCAGGACATGGAGCGTCAGCGTCTGCAATTGGCGGCCTTGCGCGATCATCCGGGCGTGTCCCAAGATGCGCTCGAGGGCATGCTGCGCGAAATGGAAAGGACGACCAGCGCCTTGTCCACCCAGGGCAAGGCGGGCCAGCCGCTGCGCGAAAACGAATGGCTGGTGAGCCTGCGTGGCCGCCTGGCGGTGCCGGGCGGGGCCACGCAGATCGAAATGCCCTCCTACCATGCCTGGCAGCACAAGCCCGAAGAGGCACGCTGCGCCGACCTGCAGGCCTGGATCGCTCCCCTCAAGCCCCTGAGCGAA
Organism: Achromobacter aloeverae; assembly: GCF_004121055.1. Classification (GTDB taxonomy): domain Bacteria; phylum Pseudomonadota; class Gammaproteobacteria; order Burkholderiales; family Burkholderiaceae_B; genus Bordetella_C; species Bordetella_C aloeverae. The sequence continues at coordinate 313,411 of NZ_PYAL01000008.1, read as the reverse complement.
GGCGTGACCATAGGCTTGCGCCTGCTGCGCGAGTCCGGCCGCAAGCAGGAAGCGACGGCCGAACAAGGCGCGTTCCAGCAAATGCTCGGTGGTCGTTCCCACCAGCTGCTGCGCGTCTGGGTCGCGGACGAGGTTGGCGTCTTTCCCGAGATAAGCGCCAATAAGTACATGATTTGGATAAGGTTTTCTACCCAGGGCGGCGAATTGAAGCCACAGCAGGTAAACCGCGACGTCACGTTCCAGATGTCGCTTTGCAGCACCTGAGCCGCGGCCGGCCGCGGCGCCTTGTTCAGGGCGCGATCGGGCTGGCGTCTTCCGCTGCGGGCAGGCGCACCTTGACCCTGGAATCGCCCCGGATTTCGTAAATTAATAGTGAAAAGACTGTCGGATTGCTGATGGCGCCCCATTTCGCGCCCAAATCCTGTTGCGGTCGATTTCAAATCTCAGACCCCTACATATAAAAACCCGGGGCATTGATGGACAATAGCGGCTCTTTTTGCCGAATAGACGTCGGATGCCCATCAAATGGTTGAACCTACTGCCGCCACCAAGTCCGCCCGCACACGCCGCCGCGTGATCGGCTGGACGATAGTCGTCCTGATCGTGGCCGGTATCGCATGGCTGGTCCTGCGACCGGCCAACCAGGGGGGAAGGGGGCCGCGCAATGGCCAGCATGCAGCCGCCAGCGCCCCGGGCGCCACGGGCGCACCCACGGGCGGGACGCCCCAGGCGGCCGGGGCCCAGGGGCAGCAGCAGGGTGCCCAGGGTGGCGCGGGCCGAGGCCCGCGCCCGGGCGGCCGGGCCGCCGGCCCGGCCGGCGCCGGCATGGGCGAAGCCGCGGTACCCGTGCGTGTCTTTACCGCCGCCACCCAGGACATGGATATTTCGCTGCCTGCCCTGGGCACCGTCACCGCCTACAACACCGTGACCGTGCGCAGCCGGGTCGACGGCGAACTGGTCAAGGTGAATTTCAAGGAAGGCCAGTATGTGAAGGCGGGCGACGTCCTGGCGCAGGTCGATCCCCGGCCTTATGAGGTCCAATTGGCCCAGGCCCTCGGCACGCAGACCCAGAACCTGGCGCAGCTGGACAACGCCCGCCGCGATCTCGCGCGCTACCAGGCCCTGTTGAAGCAGGAATCCATCGCCAAGCAGCAGGTCGACACCCAGGCCGCGCTGGTGCGCCAATACGAGGGCACGGCCAAGACCGACCAGGCCAACGTCGATTCGGCCCGCTTGCAGCTGACCTATGCGCGTATCACCGCGCCCCTTACCGGACGCCTGGGGCTGCGCCAGGTGGACCAGGGCAACCTCGTGTCCTCGGGCGATACCAACGGCCTGGTGGTGATCACGCAGACGCAGCCCATCGCGGTGGTCTTCACCCTGCCCGAAACGCAGCTGCCGGCGGTACGCGAGCAGTTGCGCGCCGGGCATGCCATGGAAGTTTTCGCCTACGACCGGGCCAATACCAAGCTGCTGTCCTCCGGTACGCTGGAGACCCTGGACAACCAGATAGACGTGACCACCGGCACGCTGAAACTGAAGGCGCGCTTCGATAACACCGACGACATCCTCTTCCCCAACCAGTTCGTCAACGTGCGCCTGCATGTCGAGACGCGCAAGGGCGTGACCGTCATTCCCAATGGCGCCGTCCAGCGGGGTTCCAAGGGACCGTTCGTGTTCGTCGCGCAACCCGACAACACCGTCGTGGTGCGCCAGCTGAAGCTGGGCCCCGTCAACAACGATATGGTCGCCATCGAAGACGGCCTGAAGCCGGGCGACCGCGTGGTCACCGAAGGCACCGACCGCCTGCGTGCCGGCGCCAAGGTGGAAGTGGTCACCGATCCCACCAGCACCATTCCCGCCACGCCCGGCGCCGCGCTGGGCGCGGAGCCGGGCGCCAGCACCGCCGTGCCGGCCAGGACCACGCCGTGAGTCCGTCACGCATCTTCATCCTGCGGCCGGTGGCCACCACCCTGTTGATGGTGGCCATCCTGATCGCGGGCGTGATCGCCTATCGGCTGCTGCCGGTGGCGGCGCTGCCCGAGGTCGATTATCCGACCATCCAGGTAGTGACCCTGTATCCGGGCGCCAGCCCGGACGTCATGACCTCGCTGGTGACATCGCCGCTGGAGCGCCAGTTCGGCCAGATGCCGGGGTTGAACCAGATGTCGTCCACCAGTTCGGGCGGCGCTTCCGTGATCACCCTGCAGTTCAGCCTGAATCTATCGCTGGACGTGGCCGAGCAGGAGGTGCAGGCCGCCATCAACGCGGCGTCCAACCTGTTGCCCAACGACCTGCCGGTGCCGCCGACCTACAACAAGGTCAACCCCGCCGACGCGCCCGTGCTGACGCTGGCGATCAGTTCGCCCACCATGCCGCTGCCGCAGGTGCGCGACCTGGTCGAAACGCGCATGGCGCAGAAGCTGTCCCAGGTGCCGGGCGTGGGCCTGGTCAGCATCGCCGGCGGGCAGCGGCCGGCCGTGCGCGTGCGCGTCAATCCACAGGCGCTGGCGGGCAATGGCCTGTCGCTGTCGGACCTGCGCACCGCGATCGTCGGCGCCAACGTCAACCAGCCCAAGGGCAACCTGGACGGGCCGATGCGCTCGACCACCATCAACGCCAATGACCAGCTGAAGACGCCGCTCGACTACAACGACCTGATCATCGCCTATCGCAACAACGCCCCCCTGCGCCTGTCGGACGTCGCGCAGACCGTGCAGGGCGCCGAGGATATCCGGCAGGCCGCCTGGGCGGGCGACAAGCCGGCCATCCTGCTGAACGTGCAGCGCCAGCCGGACGCCAATGTGATCGACGTGGTCGACCGCATCCAGGCCTTGATGCCGCAGCTGCGCCTGGCCCTGCCGGCCACGCTGGACGTGAGCGTGGTGGCGGACCGTACCCAGACCATCCGCGATTCCATCAGCGACGTGCGATTCGAACTGCTCCTGTCCATCGCGCTGGTGGTGATGGTGACGTTCGTGTTCCTGCGCAGCCTGACGGCCACCTTCATTCCCAGCGTGGTGGTGCCGCTCTCGTTGGTGGGCACGTTCGGCATCATGTACCTGGCTGGCTTCACGGTGAACAACCTGACGCTGATGGCGCTGACCATCGCCACCGGTTTCGTGGTCGACGACGCCATCGTCATGATCGAGAACATCGCGCGCCACCTGGAAGAGGGCGAGACGCCCTTGCAGGCGGCGCTCAAGGGCGCGGGGCAGATCGGCTTCACGCTGATCTCGCTGACATTCTCGCTGATCGCCGTGCTGATTCCCCTGCTCTTCATGACGGAAGTGGTGGGACGGCTGTTCCGCGAGTTCGCCATCACGCTGGCGGTGTCCATCCTGATATCGCTGGTGGTGTCGCTGTCCTTGACGCCGATGATGTGCGCGCGCCTGCTGCGACCCGAGTCCGAAAGCCGCCATGGCCGCTTCCACCGGGCCACCGGCGCCATGATAGACAAGCTGATCGCCGGCTATGACCGCCTGCTCAAGGTCGTGCTCAATCACCAGCCGCTGACGCTGCTGGTGGCGCTGGGAACCTTCGTCCTGACCGCGCTGCTTTACCTGATGGTGCCCAAGGGCTTCTTCCCGCCGCAGGACACGGGCATCATCCAGGCAATCACCCAGGCGCCGCAAAGCATTTCGTTCTCGGCCATGGCCCAGCGCCAGCAGGAAGCGGCCAAGATCATCCTGGCCGACCCGGATGTGGCCACCATATCGTCCTTCATCGGCGTGGATGGCAGCAATTCCACCGTCAGCGCGGGACGCATGCAGATCGTGCTGAAGCCGCGCGAATCGCGCCGCGACGCCATGGCCGACGTGATCGCGCGCCTGGGCGAGTCGCTGGCCGGCATGCAGGGCATGACCACCTATATGCAGCCGGTCCAGGACCTGACGATCGAGGACCGCGTCAGCCGCACGCAGTACCAGATGACGCTGTCCAACCCGGACCTGAAGGTGCTCAGCGAGTGGACGCCCAAGGTGATCGAGCGCCTGTCGCGCCTGCCGGAGCTGGCCGACGTCACCGACGATCTGCAGGACGAGGGGCTGCAAACCTATGTCGATATCGACCGCGACGCCGCGTCCCGCCTGGGCATTACGGCGGCGACGATAGACGAGGCCTTGTACGACGCTTTCGGGCAGCGGCTGATTTCCACCATCTTCACGCAGTCGGCGCAATACCGTGTCGTCCTCGAGGTCATGCCGCAGTTCAGCCGCGGCCCGGATGCCCTGTCGCAGATCTACGTTCCTACGGCGGGCGGCGCCCAGGTGCCGCTTTCCAGCGTCGCGCACATCTCCGAAAGCCACACGGTGCTGGCCGTCAACCGGCTCGACCAGTTCCCGATGGTGACCGTGTCCTTCAACCTGGCGCGGGGCGCGTCGCTGTCGGGCGCGGTCAAGGCCATCCAGGCCGCCGAGCAGGAACTGGGCCTGCCGGCCGGCATCGAGACCCGGTTCCAGGGCGCGGCGGCGGCGTTCCAGTCTTCGTTGACCAGCACGCTGTGGCTGGTGCTCGCGGCCATCGTCACGATGTATATCGTGCTGGGCGTGCTGTACGAAAGCTTCATCCACCCGGTCACCATCCTGTCGACGCTGCCGTCGGCCGGCGTGGGCGCCTTGCTGGCGCTGCTGCTGACCGGCAAGGAACTGGACATGATAGGCATCATCGGGATCATCCTGCTGATCGGCATCGTCAAGAAGAACGCCATCATGATGATCGACTTCGCGCTGGATGTCGAACGCAAGCGCGGCCTGGCCCCGCGCGAGGCCATCCACGAGGCCGCCTTGTTGCGTTTCCGACCCATCCTCATGACCACGCTGGCGGCACTGTTCGGCGCCGTGCCCTTGATGCTGTCGACGGGAACCGGCTCTGAACTGCGCCAGCCGCTGGGGCTGGTGATGGTGGGCGGCTTGCTGTTCAGCCAGCTGCTGACCCTGTTCACCACGCCGGTCATCTACCTGATGTTCGATCGCATGGGCCAGCGCTGGCGCGCCCGTCGCGCGCGCCGCGGTAGCGACGCGGCCGAGGTGCCGCGATGATCCTGTCGGCGCCCTTCATCGTCCGGCCGGTGGCCACCACGCTGCTCTCCCTGGCGGTGGTGCTGGCTGGCGCGCTGGCCTTCGCGCTGTTGCCGGTGGCGCCGCTGCCGCAGGTGGACATTCCCACCATTTCGGTGACGGCGCAGCTGCCGGGCGCCAGTCCGGAAACGATGGCATCCAGTGTCGCGACGCCGCTGGAGCGCGCCCTGGGATCGATCGCCGGCGTCACGGAAATGACGTCCAGCAGCACCCAGGGCACCACCCGCGTGACGCTGCAGTTCGACCTCAAGCGCGATATCAACGGCGCCGCGCGCGACGTGCAGGCCGCCATCAATGCCTCGCGCACCTTGCTGCCCACCAGCCTGAAGAGCAATCCGACGTACCGCAAGGCCAATCCCTCGGACGCGCCCATCATGACGCTGGCGCTGACCTCGCCCACCCACACCCAGGGCGAGCTGTACGACCTGGCGTCCACCATCCTGGCGCAGAAGCTGTCGCAGGTGGATGGCGTCGGCGACGTGACCGTGGGCGGCAGCTCGCTGCCCGCGGTGCGGGTGGAACTGCTGCCCGGCGCGCTCAGCAACCAGGGCGTTTCGCTGGACGAGGTGCGCACCACGCTCGCCAACGCCAATGCCAACCGCCCCAAGGGCTTCGTCGAGACCGACGACAAGCACTGGGTCATCATGGCCAGCGACCAGCTAAGCAAGGCCGACCAGTACAAGCCGCTGATCGTGTCGTGGAAGAATGGCGCGGCGGTGCGCCTCTCGGACGTCGCCAACGTCACCGATTCGGTGGAGGACCTGTTCCAGACGGGGTTCTACAACAACGACAAGTCCATCCTGCTGATCGTGCGGCGCCAGGCGGACGCCAACATCATCGACGTGGTGGACGCGGTGCGCGCCCAGCTGCCGCAGCTGGCGGCCCAGATGCCGGGTGGCGTCGACCTGCGCGTGGCGCAGGACCGCACGCCCAGCATCCGCAGTTCGCTGCACGAGGCGGAGATGACGCTGATCATCGCCGTGCTGCTGGTCATGATGGTGGTGCTGGTATTCCTGCGCAGCTGGCGCGCGGCGCTGATCCCCAGCATCGCCGTGCCGGTGTCGCTGGTTGGCACGTTCTCCATCATGTACCTGTGCGGCTACACGCTGAACACCATCTCGCTGATGGCGCTGATCGTGGCTACCGGTTTCGTCGTCGACGACGCCATCGTGGTGGTGGAAAACGTCATGCGCCATGTGGAGCGCGGCATGACGCCGATGCGGGCGGCGCTGCGGGGCGCGCGCGAAGTGGGTTTCACCGTCCTGTCGATGAGCCTGTCGCTGGTCGCGGTTTTCATTCCCATCCTGTTGATGGGCGGGGTGGTGGGGCGCCTGTTCCGCGAGTTCGCCGTCACGCTGTCGGCGTCCATCATGGTGTCGCTGGTGACGTCGTTGACGCTGACGCCCATGATGTGCGCGCGCATGCTGCGCCCGGAAGCCGGCCGCGAGGAGCGTCCGCCGGGACGGCTGGCGCGCTGGTCCGAGCGGGGCTTCGCCTGGCTGGGCAAGCTGTACGAGGACACGCTGGCCTGGACGCTGCAGCACAGCTTGCTGATGGTGTTCGTGCTGCTCGTCACGATCAGCCTGAACGTCTATCTGTACGTGCACGTGCCCAAGGGCTTTTTTCCGCAGCAGGATACCGGCCAATTGCTGGGCTTTTTCCGCGTGGACCAGGGGACGTCCTTCCAGGCCACGCTGCCCAAGCTGGAATACATGCGCAAGGTGGTGCAGGCGGACCCCGCCGTGCAGAGCATGACGGGCTATGCGGGCGGGCGCGGGGGCAGCAACAGCAGTTTCATGCAGATCCAGCTCAAGCCGCTGGCCGAACGCGGCGTGTCCTCGGACACGGTGATCGACCGCCTGCGCGGACGCTTGCAGAGCATTCCCGGCGCGCGCATGTTCCTGGTGGCGCAGCAGGACATCCGCATCGGCGGCCGTTCCAGCAGCACCGGGTCCTACGACTATGCCCTGATGGCGGGCGACCTGCAGCTGCTGCGAACCTGGATGCCGCGCGTCCAGCAGGCCCTGGCCTCCCTGCCGGAACTGGTCGACGTCGATACGGACGTCGAGGACAAGGGGCAGGAAGTCGACCTGGTCATCGATCGCGATGCCGCCACGCGGCTGGGCGTGGACATGGCCGATATCTCCGCGGTGCTGAACAACTCCTTCAGCCAGCGGCAGGTTTCCGTGATGTATGGCCCGCTGAACCAATACCATGTGGTGATGGGCGTGGAGCAGCGTTTTGCGCAAAACGCCGAGTCCCTGAAGAACATCGACGTCGTCACCAGCAGCGGCGCGCGCGTGCCGCTGGCCGCCTTCGCCCGTTTCCAGGTCGGATCCGCGCCGTTGAGCGTGCAGCACCAGGGCTTGTTCGTGGCGGACACCATCTCCTTCAGCCTGGCGCCGGGCGTTTCCCTGGGGCAGGCCAGCGCGGCGGTCGACGCTGCCGTGGCGCGCATCGGCCTGCCGTCGGACCAGATCCAGGCCAGCTTCCAGGGCACGGCGGCGGCCTTGCAGCAGACGCTGGCGCAACAGCCCTGGTTGATCCTGGCGGCGCTGGTCACGATGTATATCGTGCTGGGCATGCTCTATGAAAGCTTCGTGCATCCGCTGACCATCCTGTCGACGCTGCCGTCGGCCGGCATCGGCGCCTTGCTGGCGCTGCTGCTGGTGCGCATGGAATTCTCCATCATCGCGTTGATCGGCGTCTTCCTGCTGATCGGCATCGTCAAGAAGAACGCCATCATGATGGTCGACTTCGCGCTGGACGCCGAGCGGCGCCATGGCCTGAACCCGCGCGACGCCATTTTCCAGGCCTGCCTGACCCGGTTCCGGCCCATCCTGATGACCTCGATGGCGGCCATCTTCGGCGCCTTGCCCCTGGTGCTGGCCACGGGTACCGGCGCCGAGTTCCGCCAGCCGCTGGGCGTGACCATCGTCGGCGGGCTGGTGGTCAGCCAACTGCTTACGCTGTACACCACGCCCGTGATCTACCTGTATCTCGACCGGCTGCGCCATTGGGCGCGGCGCCGCCAGGCTTCCCGCGCCGTGGCGATCACTTCCGATTATTCATGATGCGCCTTTCCTTTCCTCCTTCGTATACGCGCGCCGCGCGCCTGCTGCCCGCGCTGGTCCTGTGTGGCGCGCTGGGCGCGTGCGCGGTGGGCCCGGACTACGTGCGTCCCGGCGTGGAGGTCGGCGCGGCGTTCAAGGAAACCCAGGCCGGTGCGCCCGGCTGGACGCCCGCGCGGCCCGGCATCGCGCTGGACAGCGCGTGGTGGCACGTCTACGGCGACCCGGTGCTGGATGGGTTGATGGACCGCCTGAACGCGGCGAACCTGGACATCGTGCAGGCCGAGGCGAACTACCGCCAGGCGCAGGCGCTGGTGCGCGGCGCGCGCGCGTCCTTTTTCCCGACCGTGGGCGCGAACGCCGGCGTCAGCCGCGCCGGCAGTGGCGGCGGCACCGGCAGCGGCAGTACGGGCACCGGTTCGGTGAGCAATACGTTTTCCTTGGGCGGTACGGTCAATTGGGAGGCCGACCTGTGGGGTTCCATACGCCGCAATGTCGAGGCCAGCCAGGCCGGCGCCCAGGCCAGCGCCGCCGATCTCGCCGCCGCCCGACTGAGCGCGCAGAGCACATTGGCGCAGGACTACTTCCGGCTGCGCATACTGGATGAACAGAAGCGCCTGCTGGAGGAGACCGTGGTCGCCTACGAACGGTCCCTGACCCTGACGCAGAACCGCTTCAACGTCGGAGTGGCGGGCAAGGCCGACGTGGCGGTGGCGCAGACGCAGCTGGAGAACACGCGCGCCAACCTGGTCGACCTCGAATGGCAGCGCGGCCAGTATGAGCATGCCATCGCCGTGTTGATGGGCGTGGCGCCTTCCACGTTCGCGCTGCAGGCGCAGCCCTTCAAGCAGCCTGTGCCGGATATTCCCATGGGCCTGCCCTCGCAGCTGCTGGAGCGTCGTCCCGATGTGGCGGGAGCCGAGCGTCGCACGGCGCAGGCCAATGCGCAGATCGGCGTCGCCGTGGCGGCCTGGTTCCCCGACCTGACGCTGTCGGCCACCGGCGGCTTTCGCAGTGGCGAATTCGCGCAATGGCTGACGGCGCCGGCGCGCTACTGGTCCATCGGTCCCGCCCTGGCGGCCACCTTGTTCGACGGCGGCTTGCGCAACGCGCAGATCGATTCGGCGCGCGCGGCCTACGACGCGCAAGCCGCCGCGTATCGCCAGATCGTGCTGGGCGCATTGCGCGAAGTGGAGGATTATCTTATCCAGTTGCGCGTGCTGGCGAACGAGCAGGTGGTGCAGCGGCGCGCCCTGGAGTCCGCGCGGCAGTCGCTGCTGTACACGCGCAACCAGTACGAGCAGGGCTTGATCGACTATCTCAGCGTCGCCACCGTGCAGGCTACCGCGTTGTCGACCGAGCGCAATGCCATCAGCCTGGTGGGCGACCGCCTGATTGCCAGCGTGCAGCTTGCCGCCGCCTTGGGCGGCGGCTGGGACGGCAATGTCCAGCCCAAGCTGGCGGCGGAAAAATGATGGATAGCAGCAAAAAGCCACCCCGGGGTGGCTTTTTTCATGTGGCTTTTTTATGTGGCCTTTTGTTATCTAAACACCGCCCGTATCGCGGCCACGCCGTGGGCGCCGTGTTCCCGCGCACTTGCCAGCGTTTCCGGCCCCTGGCCGCCGATGGCATAGGCCGGTACGCCGGCATCGGCGATGATGGCTTCGAAACCGTCCCAGCCCACGCCGGCCTCCCCGGGATGGCTGGCGGTGGCGGCAACCGGGCCGGCGACCACGAAGTCCGCGCCCAGTTCGCGTGCGATGGCGACCTGGCCACGGTCGTGCGTGGACACGCCTATCCTGGCCTGCGGACTCAGCGCGGCACGCAACGCCGCCGCCTGTCCCACCATGGCGGCGGCATCGGCGCTGCGCAGGTGCACGCCGTCGGCCTGGGCCCACCAGGCGCGGGGGTGCGCGCTGTTGACCAGCACCTGGGCGCCTGCGCGCCGGCAGCGTTGCAGGACGGCTTGCAGCGCGCCTTGCAGGGACGCCGCGTCCGGCCCGTCAGGCCAACCCGGCTCGCGCAGTTGCACCAGGCGCAGTCCGTCCGCCAGGGCGGCGTCCAGGCGCTGCAGGAAGGCGGGCAGGTCTTGCGGACGGCCGATATTGCTGATGCCGTAGGTCCCGGGCAACTGCAACCAGCGCAAGGGCGGTAATGTGGCCGGCAGCACGTCGCCGACTTCCGTGGCGTGGGCAGGATCCACCCATTCCAGGCGCTGGTTTTCCCGGCCGCGAGGTTCGCCTTCCCATTTCGTCACGCGGCAAAAAGCCAGGCGCACGGTCGTATGCGGATAGGCATGCACGTAGGTGACCCAGCGGGTGGCCTCGGTGACCTGGATGCCCAATTCCTCATCGAGCTCGCGCGCGAGGGCCTGCAACACGGTTTCCCCCGGTTCCAGCTTGCCGCCTGGCAATTCCCACCAACCCGACCAGGGTTTGCCTTCGGGACGCTGGCCCAGGAGCAGTTGGCCATCGGGGCGCAGGATCAGGCCCGCCGCCACATCGAGGACGTTGTCGGCGTGGGTCTGCTCAGGCATGGCGGGCCGCCCAGTCGCGCGCGAACTGGAACGCCACGCGGCCCGAACGCGAACCGCGTTCGATGCTCCATTGCAGGGCCTCGGTGCGCGAGGGCACGACATGTTCTTCCGGGCAGCCCAGTTCGCGCAGCCAGTGGTAGACGATGTCCAGGTAGTCGTCCTGGCGGAAAGGGTAGAACGACAGCCACAGGCCGAAGCGCTCGGACAGGGAGATTTTTTCCTCGACCGTTTCACCGGGGTGGATTTCGCCGTCGGGTTGATGCCTGGCCTGCAGGTTCTCGCTCATGTATTCGGGCATGAGGTGGCGGCGATTGGACGTTGCGTAGATCAGCACGTTGTCGCCCGACGCGGCCACCGAGCCGTCCAGCACCGACTTCAGCGCCTTGTAGCCGGCTTCGCCTTCCTCGAAGGACAGGTCGTCGCAGAAGACGATGAAGCGTTCCGGGCGCGCGCCGACGAGTTCGACGATGTCGGCCAGGTCCCCCAGGTCGGATTTGTCCACCTCGATCAGGCGCAGGCCGCGGTCACCGTAGGCGGCCAGCATGGCTTTCACCAGGGAGCTCTTGCCCGTGCCCCGCGCGCCGGTCATCAGCACGTTGTTGGCCGGCTTCTTGTCGATGAAGTGCCGGGTATTGCGGTCGATGATGTCCTTCTGCCGCTCGATATGCTGCAGGTCGGCCATGTCGATGCGGGCCACATGGCGCACCGCGTCCAGCCAGCCGCGCGAACCGCGCCGGCGCCAGCGAAAGGCGCGGGCGGACCAGTCGATTTCCGGCGGGGCCGGCGGCAGGTAGGCTTCAAGTTGCGCCAACACACGTTCGGCGCGGGAGATCAGCGTGGTGAAATCGGTGACGGTCACTTCGATGTCCAGGGTCGGGGCAGGTCCGGGGGCAGGTCGACCCCGGAAGCGGTTCCCGAACCGCCCCCGGGGAGACGTCGTTCAGGAGCGGTAATCGGCGTTGATGCTGACGTAGTCGTGCGAGAAGTCGCAGGTGTAGACCGTGTCCGTCACCGAGCCGCGGCCCAGCGCGATGCGCACCAGGATCTCGGCTTGCTTCATCACGCGCTGGCCGTCTTCCTCGCGATACGCGGGGTTGCGGCCACCGGCGGTGGCGACCAGGACATCGTCCAGCCACAGGCGCAGCTTCGAGGTGTCCAGGTCGTCGATGCCGGCATAGCCGATCGCCGCCAGGATGCGGCCCAGGTTGGGGTCGGAAGCATAGAAGGCGGTCTTGACCAGCGGCGAATGGGCTACGGAATAAGCCACCTTCAGGGCTTCCTCGGTGTTGCCCGCTTCTTCCACGCGGATGGTCATGAACTTGGTGGCGCCTTCGGCGTCGCGCACGATCTTCTGCGCCAGCTCGGCGGCGGCGGCCGACAGGGCCTGGTGCAGCTCGGCGTAGGCGGCGTCGCTGGCGCTGTCGACCTGCAGCCCCGATTGGCCGCTCGCCATGATGATGAAGGAGTCGTTGGTGGACGTGTCGCCATCGACGGTGATGCGGTTGAAGGACACGTCGGCGATCTCGCGGGCCATCCGCTTCAGCAGGTCAGGGGCGATGCCGGCGTCGGTGGCCAGGAAGCCAAGCATGGTCGCCATGTTCGGCCGGATCATGCCGGCGCCCTTGCTGATGCCCGTGAACGTGACGGTCTTGCCGCCGATCTGGCGGCGTGCCGACGCGACCTTCGGCAGCGTATCGGTGGTCATGATGCCGTGGGCGGCGCTGAACCAATTGTTGGGGCCCAGATTGGCGATGGCGGCGGGCAGGCCGGCCACCAGGCGGTCGACGGGCAGCGGCTCCAGGATGACGCCGGTGGAGAAGGGCAGGATCTGGTCGGCCTGCACGTTCAGCAGCCTGGCCAGTTCGGCGCAGGTGTCGTTGCAGCGCTGCATGCCGTCGCTACCCGTGCCGGCGTTGGCATTGCCGGTGTTGATCACCAGGGCGGCGATCTGCTTGCCCGCCGCGAGATGGGCTTCGCACACCTGCACCGGCGCCGCGCGGAAGCGATTGCGGGTGAACACGCCCGCCACGCTGGTGCCCGGGGCCAGGCGGAATACCGTCAGGTCGCGTCGGCCGGCCTTGCGGATACCGGCTTCGGTAACGCCGATTTCAATGCCGGGAACGGGATAAATGTCGGATTCCGTGGGGATTTGCAGGTTGACGGCCATGTCGCTAGTCTCGAGTTGGCGGGCCGCGCGCGGCGGTCCGGCTGTCGCAGGGAAAACGCCTATTATCCCAGTGTTTTGCGGCGGCCATCGTCGCGACCTACGCCCGCTTTGTCGCGCAGCGCATGGAACGCCGGGTCCTGGGCCGCGACAAAGGTCCGTCAAAGCCTCCGTCGGGGGCTTCGACAAGGCCACCGACAAGGCCACCGACAAGGCCACCGACAAGGCCACCGACAAGACCTCGTCAAGGGGGCGTCAGGGCGTCGTCAAGGCGTCAGGCCGATCGAGGCGTAGTCCAGCACGCCAGCGGCCCGATTGCTCAGTACGGCCCGCAACTTGCCGTCCGGCGCCTGCAGCACGGAGTTGCCCGCCGCAACGTCCTGGCCGCCGTCTCGCCGGGCTGAACGGCCGCGCGACGGGCTGAAGACCAGGTCGCCAGCCTGCGCGCCCACCAGCGACGGACCCGCCGTCGCCACCCGCGTGCCTGGCGGGTAGGTCATGGGGCCCAGGATGAAAGGCTGCGATAGCGCGCCTTCAAAAGACTGCAGTTTGCGCTGGGGGTCCAGCCGCAACTCGACCTTGAGCAGGGGCAGGCCCTGGACCAGCATGGCTTCGCTGCCGTCCGTGCGCAGCAGCCAGCCCTCGGCCAGGCTGGGGTCGCCCGCCGCGGCGGTACCGGTGCGCAGGCTGGCCCAGGTGCCTGCCGGAATGGCCTGCTTGTCGAGTTGATTGCCGCTCGCCAGGTGGCAACTGCTGAAATGCAGGCGCTTGTCGGTCGCCGATACGCGGAATTCGACCAGATGCCCGTGGCTGCAACGCCAGCCGTGGATGTCCTGATCCTGGGAAATGGCGGCCGAGGCGCCGATGACCGTGGCCGCCGCGCCGTCGCCGCGCACATAGCGGCGCAGCTGCTTGATACGGGCGCCGTCCATGGTGACCGCGGTGGGGAAGCTGGCCTGTTCGAAGGTGGCCAGCTGCCCGGGCGTCTTCAGCAGCAGGCGGGTGTTGGCGGGCATGGCGATGCCGTCCAGTTCGGCGCCGTGGTCCAGCACCAGCGTGCGGCGCGTCTCGTCTTCCGCCGCGGCGCGCGCCACCAGCCAGCGCTGCGCCTGGCCGGCGGGGAAAACGGCGCCCACCAGGGCCAGCAGCCCCATGACGGCCAGGCTCTTGCGCGGGTGTTCACGTACCCGCAGCCGTGCCGAGGGGGTGGTACAGAGGATGGCGATCCAGGTCAGCAGCGTGGCAAGGCATATCAACGACGCAATGAGCATCGGATAGAAGTTGCCGCCGGGCAGCGCGACCGGAATCATCGGAAGGGGCGAAAAAGTCGGTTGAATGAACAGTCCGCGACGCGGGCGGGCCATGGACAGCAGTGTAAGCGTTCCGGCCGCCGCGCAGGGCACTGGCGATACAGTACCCCGATCATGGGAAGAAATACAAAAGTTTCAATTTGAAATATTGTGATCCGTGGGCGCTCGCGGCGTCGCACTTTGCGAAATCTTTGATTCAGCGCAGACCTTGCCCCCTTTTCAAGTGGTATTTCGGACTAGGCCCTTCTACACTATGCGCTTTTATGACAATCTGTGTGCGGGCTATGGACCGGCTGGCACTGGCGATTTGTCAATCACAGGACAGTCAAGCCGATATTTGTAACTGACGCCCGGGCGGTGCGGTCACGGCGGGTATGCATCCTGTGTGGCGGCACACGGAGAATTTCCACAATGGCGAAGTTGGGGTTGCGGGCAAAGTCCTTGCTCGCGCTGATATTGGCATGTCTGCTGGCTCTCATACCCACGGTTTTCCTGGGATGGCACGCGATGGAGCAGGTGCGCGAGCACTTCGGCCGCGCCTATGCCGACAACTTCGCCCTGCTGAGCCGCCAGCGCATCCTGGCCCCGGTGTCGCGCGAACTGGCGCTGTCGCAGCGCCTGGCCTATTCAGAGGTGACGCGGTTATGGCTGCAGGACGAGGACGATCCGGCGCGCCGCGCGATGTTCTTCCGCGAGGCGGAAGGCTATCGGCGTGACTTCCGTTCCCACTCGTATTTCCTCATCGTCGCCAAGAGCGGCAACTACTATTTCAACGACGACGACAAGCCGTACTCGGACCAGCCTCGCTACACGCTTAGCGCGCAGGATCCCAACGACAACTGGTTCTACAGCAGTATCAAGTCGGATGCGGCCTACAACATCAACGTCAATCCGGACGCCAAGCTGCATGTCACGCGGGTGTGGTTCAACATCATCGTGCGCGAGGCCGGCAAGCCGGTGGCCATTACAGGCGCCGGCCTGGACCTGAGCGATTTCCTGCGTGAGTTCGTCGGCAGCGGCGAGCCTGGCGTGACCCCCATGATCATCGACGCGCAGGGCGCCATCCAGGCGCACCCTGATCCCGCGCGCATTGCCTACAACTCGGGCGCCATAGCGGCCGGCGACAACGCGAAGATCTACAGCATGATCGGCGGCGCCGCCGACAAGACGGCATTGCAGCAGGCGATGGACACGGCCCGCCGCGAGCCGGCGCACGCGCACACGCTATGGCTGCGCCTGCAAGGCAAGCGGCAGCTGGTCTCGGTGGCCTATGTGCCGGAACTGAATTGGTATGTGCTGGGGGCGGTCGACCTGCACGCGGCCCGTGTCGTCGACATGACCTGGGTCTGGCCGGCGATGGTGGCGCTGTTGCTGCTGGTGGGGGGCCTGCTGCTGGCCTTCGGCCTGGCGGTCAACCGCCTGGTGCTGCGGCCCATTCGCAACCTGCAGCAATCGGCCCGGGCCATCGCCGACGGCCGCTACGACGTGACCTTGCCGGCGGGCGGCGCCGACGAGGTCGGCGATCTCAGCCGCGCCTTCGGCGTCATGGCGGCGAAGGTGCGCAGCCATACCGCCGAACTGGAAAGCAAGGTGCGCGAGCGCACGGTCGAGCTGGAAGCCGCCAACCGTGCGATGGCCGCCGTCAACAAGAAGCTGGGCGACTCCATCGACTACGCCAGCCTGATCCAGCAAGCCATCCTGCCCGACCGCCAGATGGCGCAATCGATGGGCTTGCGGCACTTCGTGATGTGGAAGCCGCGCGACGTCGTGGGGGGCGATTTCTATGTCTTCCGCGCCGATGGCGAGAACTTCCTGCTGGGTGTGATGGACTGCGCCGGACATGGCGTTCCCGGCGCGCTGATGACGATGCTGGTGCGCGCCGCCGTCGATGTCGCGCTGGCCGAGGTCGGCCCGGCCGATCCGGCCGCGGTGCTGGTCCGCACCGACCGGGCGATCCGCGCGATGTTGCGCGATGCCCAGTTCCCCGACAGCGTGGCGACCAGCACCGACGCCGGTCTGGTTTATATTGATCGCACGCATGGCCGTTTGCTGTTCGCCGGCGCCAAGATTTCGTTGTACGAAAGCAATGGCGATGTCTGCCGCGAACACAAGGGAGTGCGCCGCGCCCTGGGTGAAAAGCGCCAGGGAGACTATACGAACCTTGAATTGCCGCTGACGCAGGGCTCGACCTTCTACCTGACCACCGACGGTTTCCTCGACCAGGCGGGCGGCGAGCTGGGCTACGGGTTCGGCGGCACGCGCTTCGCGGAAATGCTGCGGCAAAATGCCCGCTTGCCCTTGTCGCAGCAGTGCGATGCCTTCGAGCAGGCTTTGGCCGAATATCGGGGCAATCTGCCGCAACGCGATGACATTACGATATTGTCTTTCCGGTTCGAATAGCGAATAACTCGAAACAATCCAGCCACGGATCTCTACCTCTTATGAATGCTTCGGACCTCTACGCGCTGCGCGAGCGATTCAACCAGGACCGTACCCTGTTGTGCTTCAATGGTCCGATCTCGCGCAGCCTTATCGAGGAAATCGGCAATGCGCTGAAAAACTACCTCGAAATCGACCAGGCGCGCCCGGCGGAGGCCATGGATGTCTTCTCCGCGTACATCGAAATGACGCAGAACATCCGTAATTACGCCCTGAAAAACGGCTACGGCGATACGGACGCGGCGGCCACGGTCGTCATCGCGCGGGACCCCGAAGGGCGATATACGGTGACGGTCGGCAACCGCGTGGAGCTGGCCGATGGCGAGCGCCTGGTGCGGCGCGTCGCGGAACTTGCGAGCATGGACAAGGCCGAATTGAAGGCTGTCTACAAGACACAGCTGCGCCAGCCGCGCGATCCATCGGCGGCCACCGGCGCCGGGCTGGGACTGATCGACCTGGCGCGCCGGGCGACCGCCGGCATCGAAGCCACCCTGAGCCCGCATGGCGATGGTCGCGGTTTTTTCAGCCTGAGCGTTGTCATCTGATTCGTACCGGCTACTCTCGAAGACTACCCACATGAATGACTTGAATATCCCCGCCACGCAGTCGACGCCCGCGATCGAGACGGACGCTTCCCGCGGTGTGCTCGTATTGCGTGGAGATTCCTATCCCGAGAATTCGTTCGAACTGTTCGGCCCCGTTATCCAATGGGTCGACGACTATCTCGCCGCGAGCCAGTCGCCGCTGGCCCTGTCGCTCGAATTGCAGTACCTGAACACCAGCAGCGTCAAGGCCGTGATGGATATCTTCGACCTGCTCGAAGCGGCTCACGCTCAGGATCGTCCGGTGTCGGTCACCTGGTATTACGATGCGCGTAACGAGCGCGTCGGCGAACTGGCCGAGGAGTTCAAGGAGGATTGCAGCTTTCCCTTTGATGTCGTAAGCCGGTGATGAAGAAACGCTACCAGGACCTCGAAAGGCGGATACAAATTCTCCTGGCCGATCCGGCCTATGAGGAACATCCCCTGCGCGAGGCACTGGCCGATCTCTGGCAGCATACGAACGACCAGCTCGATCGGCTGGAGCGTATTTCGTATCTGTCCGACGCATTCCAGTCGATGGCGCGCCAGCGCGAGCGGGGCCTGGTCGATCGCTTCGATCGCGAATTGCGCCGGCTGGCCAAGATCGTGCGTATTTCCGACGGCTACCAGGAACTCATGCGCGACATGAATGCCTCGTTGAAGGAGTCCTCCAGCCGCGATCCGCTGACCAACCTGCTGAATCGCCGCGCCCTGATGGAGCGCCTGAAGGACCTGGCCGATCCCTCCTCCGAGTATGACGGCGGTTTCGTGGTGGCGATGCTAGATGTGGACCATTTCAAGCGCATCAATGACCGCTATGGCCACGAGGCGGGAGACCGCGCGCTGATAGAGCTGGCGGAAATCATGCGCACCAGCGTGCGCGATACCGACGATGTGGCGCGCTGGGGCGGCGAGGAATTCCTGGTGCTCTTGCCCGGCGTCAAGCTGAGCGAGGGCGAGGCCATCATCGACCGCATGCTGGACGCGGTCCGCCGCAAGAAGCTGGACATGGACGGCGAAGCGCTGACGTTGACGGTCAGCGTCGGCATGGCGCGCTACCAGCAGGGCGAGAATATCTCCACCGTGCTGAGCCGCGCGGATCGGGCCCTGTACCTGGCCAAGCAGGCCGGGCGCGATCGCGTGGCCCTGGAAACCGAGAACTAGGGGCCGTCAGCCCGGAGCCGGGCAGGCCAGTCCAGGCCTGCTCCAGGCGCTACTGCAGGAACCTGCTTCAGGCACCTACTTCAGGAACCTGCTTCAGGCACCTATTTCAGGCACCTGCTTCATATCCTTGAATACCGCCTCCGCCGCGTCCAGCGTTTCCTCGATCACGGCGTCATCGTGCGTGGCCGAAACGAAGCCGGCTTCGAACGCCGACGGCGCGAAATGCACGCCGCGGTCCAGCATGGCGTGGAAGAAGTGCTTGAAGGCGTTGACGTCGGCCGCCGATACCTCGGCCAAGGACGCCGGCACGTGGGCCGAGAAATACATCCCGAACATCCCGCCGATGGCGTCGGCGCTGAAGGCCAGGCCGGCCGCGCGGGCGCGGGACTGCAGGCCTTCGGCCAGCTTGCGCGTTTGCGCGGTCAAGTGCTCGTAGAAACCGGGCGCGGCAATCAGGCGCATCGTGGCGAGGCCGGCCGCCACCGCCACCGGGTTGCCGGACAGGGTACCCGCCTGGTAGACACCGCCCAGCGGCGCGATATGGCGCATGACGTCCGCGCTGCCGCCGAAGGCGCCCACGGGCATGCCGCCGCCGATCACCTTGGCCAGCGTGGTGAGGTCGGGCTTGATGCCGGTCAGCCCTTGCACGCCTTGCGGGCCGACGCGAAAACCGGTCATGACCTCGTCGAAGATCAGGAGCGCGCCGTGGCGGGTGCAGAGTTCGCGCAAACCCTCCAGGAAGCCGGCGCGCGGCTTCACCAGGTTCATGTTGCCGGCCACCGGCTCGACGATGATGCAGGCGATATCCTCGCCATATTCCTCGAAGGCCGCCCCGACGCCGTCGAGATCGTTGTAGTCCAGGACCAGCGTGTGTTCGACGAATTCCGCCGGCACGCCGGCCGAGGTGGGATTGCCGAACGTCAGCAGGCCGGACCCGGCCTTCACCAGCAGGCTGTCGGCGTGGCCGTGGTAGCAGCCTTCGAACTTGATGATCTTCTTGCGGCCGGTGGCGCCCCGGGCCAGGCGTATGGCCGTCATGGTCGCTTCGGTGCCGGAGCTGACCAGGCGCACCTGTTCCATGGACGGCAAGCGCTGGATCAGCAATTCGGCCAATTCGATTTCCGCTTCGGTGGGCGCGCCGAAGGACAGGCCATGCACCGCCGCTTCCTGCACCGCGCGCACCACGTCCGGATGGGCGTGCCCCAGGATGGCCGGGCCCCAGGACCCGACGTAGTCGATATAGCGCTTGCCTTCCGCGTCCCAGACATAGGGTCCAACGGCGCGGGCGATGAAGCGCGGCGTGCCGCCGACCGAGCGGAAAGCGCGGACCGGCGAGTTGACGCCGCCGGGAATGCTGCGGGAGGCGCGTTCGAAAAGTTCGGCGTTGGTGGCCATGGCGGTGAATCTCGCTGAATGATGGGCGGCCAGGCGGACGCGCCGCCCGGGCCTGCAATGTAAATGGACTAGGGCTGCGGCCTGCCCTTGGGCAGGAAGGGCCGGGCATAGGCGGCAGCCGTGCCCGCGACGTCGGCCGCCTCGAACAGGCCGCTGACCGCCGCGATGGCGTCCGCGCCCGCCTGCGCCAGCAGCGGCGCGTTCTCCGGGGTAATGCCGCCGATGGCCACCACGGCGGGCCGCGGCGCGGGCTGTTCCTCGGCCAGCGCGCGTGCCTCCGTCAACAAGGCCAGGGGCGCGCGCACGGCGTGCGGCTTGGTCGGGGAAGGGAAGACGGCGCCAAAGGCGATGTAGTCGGCGCCCGCCGCCAGCAGGTCGTGCCCGCGCTGGATGTCGTTGTAGCAGGATGCGCCGATGATGAGGTCGGGCGCCTGCGCCCGCACCTGGGCAACGGCGGCGTCATCGCGGCCGACGTGCACGCCGTCGGCGCCGATCTCCAGCGCCAGTTCCCAATGGTCGTTGATCAGGAAAATGATGCCCAGTTCGCGGCACAGGGGCGCCAGGGCCTGCGCCTGCTCGCGCCGCTGCGCGGCGGGGATGTCCTTGCGCCGCAATTGCAGCGCGCGCATGCCGCCGGCGGCGGCTTGCTGGACCGCGCGCAGCAGGCGTGCAGTGTCGTCCCATTCCGGCGTCACGCCGTACAGGCCGCTGGGGAAGCGTTGGGCTTTCATCGGGCGAGTGTCCGGTTGGCAATGCGCCGGCCCATGCCGGGCAGGAAACTGGCCGCGATCGCCGCATCGGCCAGCTCAAGGGATTTTTCCACGGCGTCGGGCACTTCCATGCCCTGCGCCAGGCAGGCCGCCAGCGTGGTGGCCAGCAGGCCGCCGCTGTCGCTGCCGCGGTCGGGGGGCGCTTGCCAGGGCCAATTGGTGGTTGCGCCTTCCGGCCCGACCAGCAGGTTGACGGCATGGCCCGGTCGCAGCGGCGCACCCAGAGCGAGCACCCACTTGGCGCCCGCGCCCACCATGGCATGGGCAGCCGACGTGGCTTCGCCGATTTCCAGGGTGCCGTCGCTGAGCCATTGGGCCAGCCGGGCATGCTCGACCACGACCACGTCGGCCTGCGGCAACACCAGCTCCAGGGTCGCGGCCAGCAGGTCGTCGGCATCGTCCTGGTCGGCGGCGTCGGCCGGGGGCGGCGTGCGCTGTCCCAGGTGCAGGACCAGCGGCACCTGGCTGTAGTCGGCCGCGATCTGCGCGACCGCGCTGGCGCATTCGGCGCTGTAGAGGCCGCCCACCTTGATGGCTTGCACCGGCATGTCTTCCAGCAGGCAGCGCGCCTGGTCGTCCAGCAATTCCGGGGAAATGGGGTGGACTTCCTCCATGACCGCGGTGTCCTGCACGGTAATGGCGGTAATCGCCGCCAGCCCGTGGCAACCCATGCGGGCGCACGTCACGGCGTCAGCCGGCAGGCCGTCGGATCCCGTGGGGTCGGCGGGGCCAAAAATGAGAACGATGGGAGGAGTTGCGGCAGTCACGTGTACAGCGAATCAAAAAGGCAGGCCTGGGATTTTTTCTGCTGAGTCAGACTAATGCCTATTGGGTTTCGGTAAGATCGACCCCATTCTAATTGATCGTGCCAGCCGCGTTGCCGATGCCCATCCGAAAATGGGGACTCGGACGGGCAAGTATGACCGGCACGCATGACTGAAAACGATTTGGAAGCCTGAGAGAACTATGAGAACCTGGATGTGTCTGATCTGTGGATGGGTGTACGACGAGGCTACCGGCCTGCCTGAAGAGGGTATCGCCCCCGGCACGCGCTGGGAAGACGTCCCGCCCAACTGGGTCTGTCCCGAATGTGGCGCGCGCAAGGAAGATTTCGAACTGATGGAAATCTGATTGGGCATCCGCGTTGCGCCGGTTCGCTCCGGCAGCCCTGCGCGTCCCGGCGCGGTGCGTCACCTTTTAGGAATACGCCATGACTGACGACAGCCACTCCGATGTTCCCGGCGATTCTCCGTCGGTCGACTTCTCCAATCAATTCCTGATGGCCATGCCCAACATGGTCGAAGGCAGCCTGGCGGGTTCCGTCATCTATGTCTGCGAGCACACGACCAAGGGCGCGCTGGGCCTGGTGATCAACCGTCCCACCGATCTCACCCTGGGCACGCTCTTCGAGCGTATCGAGTTGACGCTGGAAATCGGCCCTGTCAAGGAGACGCCGGTGTTCTTCGGCGGTCCCGTGCAGACCGACCGCGGCTTCGTGCTGCATATGCCGCCGGGCGACTACAACTCCAGCATCAAGCTGGGAGGGCTGGCCCTGACCACCTCGCGCGACGTCCTCCAGGCCGTGGCCGACGGCAACGGCCCCGAGCAGATGCTGGTCACGCTGGGCTATGCCGGCTGGGGCGCCGGCCAGCTGGAAAGCGAAATGGCGCGCAACGCCTGGCTTAGCGTGTCGGCCGATCCCCATATCATCTTCGACGTGCCGCCGGAAGAGCGTTACCCCGCGGCCCTCAAGCTGCTGGGTATCGATCCCGTCATGCTGGCGGGCGATGCCGGCCATGCCTGACGAAACCCTGCTGGCGTTCGACTACGGCACCAAGAAGATCGGCATTGCCATCGGCAATACCCTGACGCGGCAGGCGCGCCCCCTGGAAATCATCTATGGCGAGGCGCGCGCGCCGCGTTTTGCCCGTATCGAGGCCCTGCTGCGGGAATGGCAGCCGCAGCGCGTGGTGGTGGGCCTGGCCTTGACGGCGGACGGGGGCGAGCAGGAGGCGACCGCGCGTTGCCGCCGTTTCGCCAACCAGCTCAACGGCCGTTACGGCGTGGCGGTGGAACTGGTCGACGAGCGGGGATCCAGCATGCAGGCCCAGGCCCTCCTGGGCACTCATGCCGACGACGATGCCATGGCAGCCGCGGTGATTCTGCAACGCTATCTGGACGCCCTGCCAGGGTAAGGGGGGCCGGCCACGGCCCGCGCCGTCTTGATGACGCCGCGTCGTGTTATGGTTGCGCCCGGCGAGCCGCCGGCTCGGCCGCCCCATATTTCTTTATTCACCCCATGACCGTCCTGGACCCCGGCTGCCTGTATACCCCTCCCGACCGACTTGCGCCGAGCGCCTTGCGCCGGCAGGCTGCGCGCCGGGACGCCCAGCCATGACGATGCGGTTGTTGCGATTCATTCCCCGCTGCGTGGTGGTGATCCTGCTGGTCCTGGTGGGGCTGGTGTTGGTCGGCACGGTTTATCCCTTCATCGGCGTGGCAGGCCGGGCTTTGCTCAATCGGACCTGGTCGCGTTGCCTCATGCGCACCTGTGGCATCCGCCTGATGGTGCGCGGCACGCCGCGCTTGCACGAGGCGGTGCTGTTGGTGGCCAACCATGTGTCATGGATCGACATCTTCGTGATCAATGCCGTGCGGCCCACCGCCTTCGTGGCCAAGGCCGAAATCCGGCGCTGGCCGGTGGTGGGCTGGCTGGTGGCCGGCGCCGGCACCTTGTTCATCCAACGCGGCCAGCGGCACGCGGTGCAGACGGTGGGCGCGGCGATGCAGCGGCGCTTTGCGCGCAAGGAGGCCGTGGGCCTGTTCCCGGAGGGCACCACCACCGAGGGATACGACCTGCTGCCTTTCCACGCCAGCCTGTTCGAGCCGGCGCGCCAGGCCAACGTGACGATACAGCCCCTGGCCCTGCGCTTTCTGCGCAATGGCCAGCGGGATCATTTTGCCGCCTTCGTCGGCGAGGAATCGCTGGTCGCCAATCTCTGGCGCGTGCTGGGCACAAGGGGGCTGGCGGTGGAAGTGGTCTATCTGCCGCCGTTGGCGCAGGAGAATCCCGACGGGACGCCCGTGTCGCGCCTGGAGCTGTCGCGCCGCGCCCGCGAGGGCATACGTTCGCACCTGCTCTGACGCCGGGGCGGACCCGCGGGGCGGGTCAACCGTCGGCCAACGGATCCAGGCCCTTGCCGCAAGCCACCTGCACCAGCTTGCGATCGCGCATGCGCAGCGCCGTCAGCTTGCCGCCCCATACGCAGCCCGTATCCAGGCAGATGACGTCCTTGCGCAGCAGCAGGCCCAGCGTGGACCAGTGGCCGAATACCACGGTGATGTCGCTGGTGGCGCGCTTGGGCACGTCGAACCAGGGTATCAGGCCAGGCGGCCACGCGCCGGGCGCCACCTTGGTGGCGAATTCCATATGGCCCGACATCGTGCACAGGCGCATGCGCGTCAAGGCGTTGATGATCACCCGCATGCGCTTGCCGCCGCGATACTGGTCGTCCCAGCGCACCGGCTGATTCCCGTACATCTTCTGCAGCGCGCGTTGCCAGTTGGGGCCGCGCAGGGCGTCCTGCACTTCGCTGGCCAGGGACAGGGTCTTGGCCACATCCCATTTCGCCAGCGTGCCGGCGTGCACCATCAGGTGGTCGTAGGCGAAGTGCGCCAACGGACGATGGCGCACCCAGTCGATCAGCTGCTTGGCGTCCGGGGCCGACAGGATTTCGTCGATGGTGTCCGATTTGCCCGGCTTGCGCACGCCGGCCGCCGCCGCGAGCAGGTGCAGGTCGTGGTTGCCCAGCACCGCCACGGCGCGCTCTTCCAGCGCCATCACGCGCCGCAGCGTCGCCAGCGACTTCGGACCGCGGTTGATGAGGTCGCCGGCGAACCAGTACTGCGCTTGCGGATCTTCCCTGAGCTCCGCCTGCGACAGCAGGTTGCCCAGCGGCTCGCAGCATCCCTGCAAGTCGCCGATCATCCAGATGTCATGGCCCTTCATACCGGCGACTTGCTCCAGGGCGCTCGCTGCGCGAAATTGCGCGAGATCGCATGCCGGTATTCCATCATCGTCAGGGCGCCGAAGGCGAGCAGCAGGGCCGCCGCATTGGGGCCCAGCGCGGTGAGCCAGGGCGGCCAATGGCTGAGCATGCCGACGTTCAGGGCCAGCTGGTTGACCATGAAGAAGGCCACGCCCACCAGGATGCCGATGAAGACCTTGGCGCCGACGCCGCCACGCCGCGTTTGCATGAACGCCACGGGAGCAGCGATGGTCATCATCACCAGCAGGGTGAAGGGGTAGACGGCCTTGCGCCAGAGCGCGACGACCTGGCGGTCGTATTGCAGGTTGTTGTGGCGCAGGTAATCGATGTAATCGAGCAAGGTGGCCACCGACATCCGTTCCGGCGTCAGCACGCGCGCCAGCAGGCGCTCCGCCGTCAAGGTGGTGGACAGGACGCGGCGCGGCAGCTTGATGACCTGCTGTATCGGCTCCTTGGGCGGCTCGGCCTTGTCCAGCGCGTCCACGGCATCCGCCGAGATGCGGTTCTCGGTCACGTTTTCCATGACCAGGGTGCCGTTGGAGAACACGCCGCGTTCGGCCTTGGACAGGGCGATCAGTTCCTGGTCCTTGCGGAACTCGTACAGGGTGATGTCCGTGACTTCGCCACTGCCGCCCAGCGATTGGATATTGATGGTCCGGCTGCCGCCGTCCGGGGTCGGCTCCTTGAACCAATAGCCGCTTTCCAGCCGGCCGTTGCCGGCCTTGCCGCGATAGACGAGGTTGGCCTCGCCGCCCCTGATTTCGGCGGCCGGCGTTACCCATTCCGACAGCATGGTGGCGCCGATGACCAGGGGGATGGTGACGATCCACAACATGCCCAGCAGGCGCATGCCGCTGACGCCCGAGACCCGCAGGATGACCAGCTCGTTGCGCTGGGCCAGGCTTGCGAGCGCCAGGATGGCGCCTATCAGCAAGCCTATCGGCAGCAGGTCATAGAGCCGTGTGGGCAAGGCCAGCGCCTGGATGTAGAAGAGGGCCCAGATGGTGAACTTGCCACCCAGGTTGTCCAGGTCGTCCACGAGCGCGAAGAATGTGAACAAACCGATCAGCGCCAGCAGCACGACGGTGCAGGAGCGGTAGATTTCACGAGCCAGGTAACGGCGGGCGGTGCGCATCGGAAACGGGTATCGCGGGAATAATCTCAGCCGGACGGTCGCCGCACACGCAGACGAGCCGCCAAAGCGGGAAGCTTAACAAATATGCAGGGCTTATGGGCCGGCCGGCATGGACCGGGACAGTGATATCCGCCTGGACGGCGTTTATGCAAAACGCCCAGGCGCTGTATGCACGGTCGCGCCCATCGCCTGTTACGGTATTTCGACCTGGGGCATGCGGCGTTGCAGGATGCCCGTGCGGGAGTTCAGGTAGGCCGTGCCGCGATGCTTGTCGTAATAGCGGGGGTTGGGCAGCATGGCGGCCAGGCGCGCTGCCTGGGCCGTGCCCAGCCGCGCCGCGCTGGTGTTGAAATAATGCTGGGAAGCCGCCTCGGCGCCGAAGACGCCCACGCCCCATTCGGCGATATTCAAATAGAGTTCCAGGATGCGCTGCTTGGTCATGACCCGTTCGATCATGAACGTGAGGATCAGCTCCTGGCCCTTGCGCAGATAGGTGCGCGACCCCGACAGGAACAGGTTCTTGGCCAGCTGCTGGGTAATGGTCGACCCGCCGCGCATCTTGGCGCGTCCCAGTTCCGCCTGCTTCTGGTTGTATTCCCAGGCCTTGCGCATGGCTTCCCATTCGACGCCGTCGTGTTCGAGGAAATTGGCATCCTCGGACCCCACCACGGCGCGCTTGAGGTTGGCGCTGATCCGGTCATAGTCGGCCCAGGTGAATTTCAGCGTGGCGCGCGGGTCGTCCTTGCGCAGTTCGGCCAGCTGTTCGCGCATGACCGCACTGCTGCCCGGGTTATGGTGGGCATACCAGACCACCATGCAAAACAGCCACAGCTCGTACAGGATCGCGAGGCACAGCAGGGCCATTAGCGACGCCAGGATGATGCGCTTGATGGTCCAGTGGCCGGTTGCGGGGCGGCGCGTCGCCATGCGTGTTCAGCGAGCCGGGGCGGCGAGGGCCGCGCGCAGGGTTTGCAGTACCGGCTCCGGATCGGGGCGCACGTTGTGCCAGATGTAGAAGCTTTCGGCGGCCTGGCCCACCAGCATGCCCAGGCCGTCGGCGCACTGCGCGGCGCCGTCGGCGGCAGCCTGCCGCATATAGGCAGTCGGCTGGGCGCCGTACATCATGTCGTAGGCCAGCGCGCCGGGCGCATACAGGCCGGCGGGCAGGTCGGGCGGCGCGTCGGACAGGCTGCTGGAAGTGGCATTGATGACGACGTCCCAGGGGCCGCCCAACGCCGCTTCGTCCAGGCCGCCCGCGCTGACGGCCGGGCTGGTCGACCCGCTGGCACGCAGCCAGTCGCTGGCTAGCTCGCGCGCACGGTCGGCGGTGCGGTTGACGATGTGCAGGCGGGCGCAGCCGGCCAGCGCCAGGGGTTGCAGCACGCCGCGCGCGGCGCCGCCGGCCCCCAGCAGCAGCAGGCGGGCACCCTGCAGGTCCGCGCCGAGGCGGCGCAGGTCCTGTACCAGGCCGACGCCATCGGTATTGCACCCATGGAGCGTGCCATCGCGTTGCCACAGCGTGTTGACCGCGCCGGCCAGGCGGGCGCGGTCGCTCAGGTTGGCCGCGGCCAGCTGCCAGGCTTCCTGCTTGAAGGGCACGGTCACATTCAGGCCGCGTCCGCCCTGGGCAAAGAAATCCCGCACGGCGGCGGTGAACCCGTCCAGCGGCGCCGGTAGCAGACCGTACTCCAGGTCGATGCCGGTCTGTCGCGCGAACAGGGCATGGATCTGCGGCGAGCGGCTGTGCGCCACCGGATTGCCGATGACGGCGTAGCGGCCGGGTTGGGAGGACGGGGCGATCATGGCGCGTGGGTTTCCAAGGTGTCGTTGACGAAGTTCCAGGTGCGCGTGATGGCCAGGACATCGGTGTCACGGGCGATCTCGGGCGGGAACGGCGGGAACGGCGCGGACAATTGCACGATGCGGCGTGCCGCCTGGTTGAGCACCGCCTGCGGCGAGGGATTGTCGATCTCGACATCCGCCACGCTGCCGTCCGCGCGCACATAGACTGTCATGCGCAGCGAGCCATAGATCTTGCCGCGCGCTTCATCGGGATAGTACTGGGTGCCTATGGTTTCGACCCGGTTGCGCCAGGCGTCCAGGTAGGGCGCGAAACGCGAGGCTTCCGCCGCGGGCGCCACGAAGGCGCGGCGCGGTTTTTTGTTGTAGGCCTGCACGCGCTGGGACAGCGCCGCCACCTGGGCGTTCTGCAGCACGCTGTCCTGGTCGAGGTCATCGCGGCCCGGCGCGGCCGGCTGCCGCGTGGGTTCGCCCTGCTGGTGGGCAGGGCCGGCCTGCGTCCGCGCCATCAATTGGGTCAGCAATTGCTGCTGTTCGGCTTCCAGTTCCGTCTGCCGCTTGCGCATGGCTTCCAGCACGATGGCGTTGGGCGCGTCGCCCGATTGCGGCAGCGGCGATTGCGCCATGCCCTTGTCCGCATCGCCGCCCCCCTCGACATTGGCCTGGGCGCGCGCGTCGGCATGCGCCGGCGCGTTCTCCGTGCGCGTATTGACCAGGATGACTTCCAGCGACTCGGCGGGCGGATGCGAGGGGCGCGGCGGCGCGAACCGCAACGCCAGCGCGAGCGCGTGGATGAAAAGCGAGATCGCCAATCCGATCCACAGGTAATGCTGCGCCCGCGCGCTCAGCCAGCGCGCGGATCGGGTCAGGGAGGAGGAGGGCAGAGTCTGTTGCACGCGGGCATTTTAGGCCCGTTTTGCGGATTTACGGACCGCTGCCCGCCGGGCCGGCGTCCTCCCCGCCTATTTCGATGCTTGCGGGAATACCCAGACTTGCGATGCCGGCAGCGCCAGGCGGCAGGTCCCGGACGAGCGGCTTTCGTGGCCGTAGGCGCGCAGGGCCATGGCGTTCACCGACTCGTCGCCAGGGGTCCGGAAAAGATACTCCCAGCGGTCGCCCAGGTACATCCCGGTCATCAGCTGCATGTCCAGATGATTGCCTTCCGGGTCATCGGCCAGGCGCACCTGTTCCACCCGGATGACGGCGGTCGCGTCCTGGCCGACGCTCAACCCCTCCGCGGCCTTGCCCCATAGTTTCCAGCCCTGTCCTTCGATACGCGCCTGGCCGTCGCGGACTTCGGCGACGCGGCCGTTCATGCGGTTGTTGCTGCCCATGAACTCGGCGCAGAACAGCGTCCGCGGCGCGCCGTACATCTGCTGAGGCGTGCCCTGCTGCTCGATACGGCCGTTGTTCAGCAGCAGGATGCGGTCGGAAATCGCCAGCGCCTCGCTCTGGTCGTGCGTCACCATCAGCGCGGACAGGCCCAGGCGCACGATCAGCTCGCGCAGGAACGCGCGCGCTTCCTCGCGCAGCTTGGCGTCCAGGTTGGACAGCGGTTCATCCAGCAGGATGACCGGCGGGTTGTAGACCAGCGCGCGGCCGATCGCCACGCGCTGCTGCTGGCCGCCCGACAATTGGTGCGGGTGGCGGGCCGCCAGATGCCCCAACCCCAGCTGGTCCAGCACTTCCTGCACGCGCTGGCGCGTTTCCGCGGCCGGCGTGCGGCGCAGTTGCAGGGGGTAGGCCACGTTGTCGTAGACGGTCTTGTGGGGCCACAGCGCATAGGACTGGAACACCAGGCCCAGGTTGCGGTCCTCGGCCGGCACTTCGCCCTTCGCGCCGTCGAATACCACGCGTTCGCCTATGGTGATCCTGCCGCGCTTGGCCGCCTCCAGGCCGGCCACCGCGCGCAGCAGCGTGGTCTTGCCGCTGCCCGACGGTCCCAGCAGCGAGACCACCTCGCCCTGGCGCAGGTCCATCGATACGCCCTTGAGCACCGGCACGTCGCCGTAGTCCAGGTGCAGGTCTTCCACCGAAAGTTCAATCATGAAGTTTCACTCCGAATCGCAGGGCGATGCCCAGGCCGAGGACGACCAGTACGATATTGATGAAGGACAGCGCGGCCACGATATCGATGGCGCCGGTCGCCCACAGCGACACCAGCATCGATCCTATGGTCTCCGTGCCCGGCGACAGCAGGTAGACGCCGGTGGAGTATTCGCGCTCGAAAATCAGGAACATCAGCAGCCATGCGCCGACCAGGCCGTGCCGCGCCAGCGGCACCGTGACGTGCCGCGTGACCTGGCCGCGCCGGGCGCCCGAGCTGCGCGCCGCTTCTTCCAGTTCCGGGCCGACCTGCAGCAGGGTCGAGGAGATCAGCCGCAGGCCATAGGCCATCCAGACGACGGTGTAGGCCACCCAGACGCTGAAGATGGTGCTGCGGACGCCGCGTAGCCATTCGACCAGGTTTTCGCGCAGCCATTCGGCATAAGGCAGGGCCGACAGGACGCCGCCTTCGTCCAGGGCGTTGTCCAGCCAGAGCGGCACGAACAGGAACACCCACAGGAAGGCCAGGCCGGCAAGCAGGCCGGGCACGGCCCGCGGCACCAGCACGCTGTAGTCGAGAAAGCGGGTGACGCCGTCCTGGCGCCGGTGCATGGCCAGGCCGATGAAGCCATAGCAAATCACCGCCAGCGCGCCGCCGATCACGCCGATCGCCACCGAATTGACGATGGCGCGTATGAGGTTGGGCGAGGCGAACACGGCGCGGAACGCTTCGAGCGACAGCACGTCCACCAGCCTGACGCCCATGCCCCAGTTGGACACGAACGCGCGCAGCAGCACGCCCACCAGCGGCACGACGACCGTCACCAGCAGCCATGCGGCCACCACGGCGCCCGCCGCCCAGCGCCACTTGCCCAGCGGCAGCGGCCGCGCGCGCGAGGCCTTGCCCTTCATCGTGACGAAGCGGTTGGCGGTGCGCATCAGGCGGCGTTGCAGGGCGACCAGGGGAATGGTCATGCAGATCAGAACGACCGTCACCGCCGCCATGAGGTGGTACGAGGGCACCCCCAGCTTGTTGGTCAGCTTGTACAGATAGGTCGCCAGCACCAGGTTGCCTTCCGGGTCGCCCAGCACCAGCACCAGGCCGAAGACTTCCAGGCCCAGGAAGAACAGCAGCACGCTGGCGTAGAGCAGCGCCGGCCGCACCATGGGCAGGCTGACGGACATCATCACGCGCAGCGGGGACGCGCCCGTGATGCGGGCGGCTTCCTCCACGTCCGAACCCATGCTGCGCAGGGCGGAGGAGATGTAGAGGTAGGCGTGCGGCACGTGGGTCAGGCCGGCGATGATGACGATGCTGGTCATGGAATAGATATTCCACGGCACGAAACCCAGCAGGTCCTGCGTCCATTTCGAGAAGAAGCCCACCGGGCCCGCGGCCACCACGTAGCCGAAGCCGAGCACCATGGGCGAGACGAACACGGGGACCAGGATCAAGGGCTCGATCCAGCGGCGTCCCGGCAGGTCGGTGCGTATCATCAGGAAGGCCAGCATGCCGCCCAGCGGCACGGCGATGATGAACAGGCCGAACGCCAGGACAAGGCCGCTGATCAGGGCCTTGTAGAAATCGGGGTCGTCGAAGATGAAGCGAAAGGCGTCCAGGCTGACGGTCTTGGACGGCATGAAGAACGGCGCCGACAGAAAGCTCTGGTAGATGATCAGCGACAGCGGCACGTAGATGGCCAGCGCGGTGATCGTTACCGTTACGCCGCGCGGCAGTGACTGCCATTTGGAGCGCAATGACTGCATGGTGGAAATCCTGAGAAAAGGCCGGCGAGGACCTGTCATCCGGCGGACCGTCCTGCCAGGACGGCCCGGGCTCGCGGCCTGCCCGCGCAATCCGCGGGCAGGGACGGGCTGGCGGCGTCGCCGGCCAGTCCCGCCGCTTCGCTACCGGTTACTTGCCGGCCGCGGCGCGCCAGTCCTTGATGAACTCCAGGCGCTTCTTCTGCTCGAGGTAGTCGAGCAGGGTTTCGTTGACCGGGATGGGCTTGAGCGCGTTGCCCAGCTTCTTGGTCATGCCGTCGACGTCGTTGTCGCCCGGGATGTCGTCGCGGATGGACGCCATGTCGGCCTGGTTGGCGACGATGTCCTGGCCCTTCTGCGACAGCAGGAAGTCCTGCCACAGCTTGGCGGCGTTGCGATGCTTGGACTTCTTGGCGATGAAGGACACGCGCGACAGCACCAGGGTGTAGTCGGTGGGGTAGACGATGCCGATGGAGGAATCGGTCTTGGCGCGCGCCTCGGCATAGGAGCCGAGAATGTTGTAGCCGATCAGGTTCTCGCCCGAGGATACGCGCTCCATCATGGTGCCGGTCGAGGACTGGACCACCAGGCCACCCTTGGCGGTTTCGCGCAGCGTGTCGAAATACTTGCTGTCGTTGGCCTTGTCCTGGACCGCCAGCATGAAGCCCACGGCGGACTTTTCGATGTCGTAGGTGGTGACCTTGTTCTTGAACTTGTCAGTCTGGGACGAGACCAGCTTGGCCAACGCGGCGTGGGTGCTGGGCACGTCGGCCTGGGCGATCAGGCGCTTGTTGTAGATGAAGACCGCCGGCTCGTACGTCGTGCCGTAGGCGGAATCCTTCCACACGGCCCAGGACGGCAGCTTGCCGGCTTCCGGCGACTTGTACTGCAGAGCATAGTCGGTCGCCAGCTTCAGGGCCGAGTCCATCGACGAGCTCCACACCACGTCGCCGCTGTTGCCGCCCGCTGCCTGTTCGCTGATGAAGCGGTTGTACAGCTCGGTGCTGTTCATGTCGTTGTATTCGACCTTGACGCCGGGGTAGGCGGCTTCGAAGCCCTTGATGATGGGGCCGGCGGCCTTGGTGTCGGTGGTCGAGTAGATCACCACGGTGCCTTCCTTCTTGGCGCCGTCGATGATCTTTTGATAGTCGGCGGGGTAGCCGGCGGGCACCTGGGCCAGGGCGCTGGCGGAGGCAAGGGCAAAGGCGGCGGCGCAGGCGGCCGCGAGGCGGGACTGGGCAAGCATGACTGTCTCTCCGGTATTGGAATTGTTCGAGGCGACGGTTCGGGTCGTCTGGCGGCATCTTAGGTTTGCAATACTGTCGTCGTCCTGTCATGGCCCTGTCCCGGGATGACAGATAACAGTTGCCCTGCCTTGCCTACCGGTCCCCGTGGTCCTACTCGGCGGTTCCCGTTGCCGCCCTGGCCGGTGCGCGTGGCGCCGGTTCGTCCCCGGGCGGCGTCTCGCCCACCAGGCGGACCCAGTTGCGGATGAAGCGCGCGTGGCGCTGGCGGTCCAGGCCGGTCAGCAGGCCCGGCCCCATCGCCACCGGCTGCACGACGCCCGGCGAGTGGGTCAGCACGGCGTCGGCCGTCCACGGACCGGGCGTGCCCGCGATGAGCGATCCCAGTCCCGCCTTGCTGGCGGCGGCGGCCTGTCCCGCCGGCGACAGCAGCCAGTCCACCAGCGCACGGGCCAGCGCGGGCTGGCGGGTGTGGCGCGCGATCAGCACGGAACGCGTCAGCACCAGTTCATAGTCGTGCGGGTAGATCACGCCGATATGCCCGCCGTCGGCCTGCCGTGCCAGCGCTTGCGAGCCCAGCACGTTGTAGCCCAGGTCCAGGTCGTCGCGCTCGATGGCGTCCAGGATCTCCCGGCCGCAGGCGACGCGGCGAACGCCCGCGCGGCCCAGTGCGTCGGCCAGGCCCCAGAAGTCGGACGAGACCTGCTCGTCCTGTTCCGCCAGCAGGTAGCCCACGCTGCTGCGCGTCAGGTCGTAGGTGCCGACGCGGCCATGCAAGGCCGCGCCCTCGCTCTCGAGCAGGCGCAGCAGCGCCTGGTGCGACCGCGGCGCCGTGGCGTCGGTATAGCGGCGCGGGTTGTAGACCATCACCACCGGCTCCAGGGTAAAGCCGAACACTTCATTGCGCCATGTCGCCCAATCCGGCATGCCCGCCGTGCGCGGCGTGTCGTAGCGCAATGCATAGCCGTCGTTGGCGAGTCGTACCTGCAGGTCGGTCGCCGGGCTCATCAGGACATCCACATCGGGCAGGCGTCCCGAGGACGCGGCTTCATAAAGGGCGCTGCTGCCCATCTCCAGGTAGTTGACGGCGACGCCCGGGTTCGCGTTCTGGAAGGAAAGTATCAGGCCGCTCATCGTGGCCGTGTCCGTGGTGCCCGCGATGGTCAGCAGCGGATCGCCCTGGGTGGGCGTGGGATAGTGCGTGGTGGTGGGTTCCGTGGCGCAGTCCTCGGCTTGCGCGGGGGAAGGCGCCGAAACGGCGGACAGCAGCCCCGTCATGACGGCGGCCAGCACGGCCGCCGATTTCCGGTAGGTCGGCTTGATGCGCGGCAGGATCACCTTGGCCGCGAGGCCGCCGCCCGGGCGGTTTTGCAGCCACAGCGAGCCGCCGTGCGCTTGCGCCACCATGCGTACGATGGCCAACCCAAGGCCGGACCCCGGTTGTTGCGCGCCGCTGCTGCCGCGTTGGAAGCGCTCCTGGACCCGCTCGATCTCGTCATCCGGGATGCCCGGACCGTGGTCGTTGACGGTGATGGCCACGCGCAGGGCCGACACGGGCGTGACACGCAGTTCGATGGGGCCTTCCGGGGCATAGCGCAAGGCGTTGTCGACGAGATTGCGCAGCATCTCGCGCAGGGCCACGCGATCGCCGGTAACGCGGGCGCGCCGCACTTCGGGTGCGATGAAGATGCGCAGCCGCGCGGCTTCCAGCGGCCCGATATGGTTGCGCGTGTCATTGACGATTTCGGCGATGCCGACGCTGGCGGTGCCGCGCATGCCCAGGCGGTGGGTGATCGTCGCGTCCATCAACAGCTGGCTCACCAGCTGGCTGGCGAGCGTGGCGTTCTGGTGTATGCGCGTCACCCGCTCGTGCAGGCGTTGCGGATCCGTTTCTTCCATCGCAACCTCGGCCTGCGCGCGCAGCGACGCCAACGGCGTGCGGACCTGGTGCGCGGCGTCCGCCACCAGGGTATTGATGTTGCGCATGGCATTTTCCAGGCGCGGCATGACGCCGTTCAGCGCTTGCGCCAGGCGCGTCACCTCGCGCGGCGCGGGCATGTCCAGGGGCCGCAGGTCGTCGGGCTCGCGGCGGCTCAGTTCCTGTTCCATCGCGGCCAGGGGCGCGAACGCGCGGCGCAGGCCGAACCATAGCAAGGCCAGCGCCAGCGGCGCGATCACCAGCAGCGGCGTGACGCCGCGCCGCCAGATCTCCGAGGTCAAGGCATTGCGCGCGTCACGGGTTTCGGCCACGCGTATGGTGACCCAGCCCGCATGCGGGCCCGCGCTCACCAAACGGCCCACCGTCGCGACGCGCACGGGTTCGTCGCGATAGTCGATATCGTCGAACCTGGGAGCGGCCGACCTGGCGGGCGGCAAGGCCCACGCCAGGTCGTCATAGCCGGTGATCGCCTTGCCGTCCGGGCCGCGCGCCGTGTAGAAAACGCGGTCCATGCCGGACAGCATGGCCAGCGCGGCATGAGGCGGTTCGACCTCGATGCCGTCTTCGGCGATGCGTACCGAGCCCGCGATGGTCAGCGCGGAAGCGGCCAGAAGACGGTCGAAAGCCCGGTCCGCGGCGCGGCGCGCATCGTGGTGCAGGAACAGTGCCAGGCCGATGGCGGTGCAGCCCAGCAGCAGGAGACCCGCCCCGAAAATACGCCCGAATATGGAAAACCGGGGCTCGGAATCGCGCGCCGCGATCAAGTTGCGACGCTCTCGCTGATACGCGCCTGGTAGCCCACGCCGCGCACCGTGACGATATCGACCGATGACGCCGCCAGCTTCTTGCGCAGGCGCGAGATCAGCAGTTCCAGGGCGTTCAGCGAAACGTCGTCCAGGTCGAACAGCTGGCTCATCAGCCTTTCCTTTGCCACGGTGCTGCCCTGGCGGCTGAGCAGGATCTCCAGCAGGCGGAATTCGCGCCGTCCAAGGTCCAGCGGCATGCCGTTCATGAGTGCGGTGCGGCCGGCCAGGTCCAGGGCCAGGTTGCCGTAGGTGGCCAGGCTGGTGGTGCGGCCGGCGGGCCGACGCATCAGGGCGCGCAGGCGGGCTTCCAGCTCGCGCAGGTCGAAGGGCTTGACCAGGTAGTCGTCGGCGCCCAGGTCCAGCATGTCGATCTTGTCCTCGATCTCGGAGCGCGCCGTGACCACCAGCACGGGCGCTTCCAGGCCGTTGCCGCGCAGTTCGCGGATGACGTCGAAACCGCTCTTGCCAGGCAGCATGATGTCCAGGACCAATGCGTCCCAGGTTTCATGACGGGCCCATTGCAAGGCGGTCTCGCCATCGCGCACCCACTGGACGCTGTGTCCCGCATTGCGCAGTTTGCTTTCGACCGCATCGCCCAGGTCGAGATTGTCTTCGACGAGCAGAATGCGCATGGATATCCCCTCCCCGTCGGCGCCGCGGCGCGCCCGCGTTCTTTTGCTTGTCTTCGTCCTGCCGGCGGCATCGCGCCGGACGCATCGATGATAGCGTACCGGCGGATGCGCGATCCACCCAGGCTCAGGCCGCCGCTTCGTCCGGCGGCGCCGCTACGCCAACGTAGCGGCACTCGGCTTCCAGCGCCAGTTCGTCGGCGCCAAGAATGTCGATGGTCACTTGCGCGCCGCGCTCCAGGGCCGGCAGGTTGCCCACGCGCACCACCAGCGGGGCGTTGTTCAGGCGCACCAGGTC
The DNA here is from genome assembly GCF_004121055.1 of Achromobacter aloeverae. GTDB lineage: Bacteria > Pseudomonadota > Gammaproteobacteria > Burkholderiales > Burkholderiaceae_B > Bordetella_C > Bordetella_C aloeverae. Next base: position 277,193 of record NZ_PYAL01000008.1, on the reverse strand, counting down.
ATCGCGCAGCACGCTGGCCGTGGTGCGGGTGACATTGTGCTGCTTGAGCCAGCGCAGGCACCAGTAGCGTTCCATCGAATTCTGGAAATCCGCCCAGGTGGCGTACTGGGCGTCGAAGGCGCCGATGATGGCGAACAGGTCCGCGTCCTTGGGCTTGAAGGGCGCAACCAGGCGCGCCGAGACGCCATTGTCGACCGCGGCGATGAGCTGCCATTGGTTGACCAGGTCCACATAGCGGCGCAGCGGCGAGGTGCTCCACGCATATTGCGGCACGCCGATCGCTTCGTGCGGCAACGGCTGGGTGCTCATGCGCACGCGCCCCGCCTGTTGCGAGCGGTAGATGCCCGGCACCCCGTGCTGGGCCAGCAAGGCGCCCCACAGGTTGTTGGCCAGGATCATGAATTCCGCCACCATGCGGTCCAGTGGCGCGTTACGCTGGCGCGGCACCAGGCGTACCGGGGTATCCGGATCGTCGGCCGGGCCGTCCAGGTAGAAGCTGTACTCGACGCGGCTGTTGTTTTCCGGCTTGCCGCGGACTTCCTCGCGGCGGGCGCTCAGCGCCAGCGCCGTGCGCCACAGCGGGCGCAGCCAATGTGCATAGGGCAGGGGCGCTTGCGGATCGGCCAGGGCGGCTTCGGTGATTTCGCCATCCAGCATGTTGTGGCGAAGGTTCTCGCGCACCACGATGCGTTCGACGCGGCTGTTCGACTCGACGACCTCGCCGGTCGACGGATTGATCGTCGCGTACAGCGACAGCGCGGGGACTTCGCGCCCGGCATCCAGCGAAAACGCCTGGATGACGGCGTCCGGCTGCATGGGAATCTTGTCGCCGGGCATGTAGACGGTGGACAGGCGCGCGCGCGCCAGGGCGTCGAGTTCGCTGCCCCGCGTCACGGTCAGGCCCGGGGCGGCCACGTGCACGCCGACGCGGACCAGGCCGTCTTTCAGCTCGGTGACCGACAGCGCATCGTCGATCTCCGTGGTGGTGACGTCGTCGACCGAATAGATTTCCGCGTCGGCCAGCGGCAGTTCGCGGTCCAGCGCAGGGACGACAACGTCGGGAAAGCCCGTGCCGCGCGGGAAATTGACGGCCAGGAAGCGGCGCAGGTGCAGGGCCAGCGCGTGGGGCCACGCGCCCAGCTCCAGCAGCAGGCGGTCGGGCGTCTTCTGCAGGCGGGCGCAAGCCGCGTCCAGCGCCTTCCATTGCTGGCTGTTCTTGTCGGGCCGGATCAACAGGCTTTCGGCGGCCTCGCGGATTTCGTCCGGCAGCTTGCCCGCGGCCATGTCGTCAACCCAGTGCGCTTGCTGTTCGGCCTGCAAGCGTTTCTTCTCGATGGCCGCCAGGGCAGCGGCCAGGATGTCGGGCGGCGCCGGGCGGTAGCGCCCCTTGCCGCGCCGGTGGAAGTACGCCGGCGCGCCGTGCAGGCGGATCAACAGGGCCGCCTGTTCCACGGGCGAGGGCGCGTGGCCGTAGTAGTCGGCCGCCAGCGCGGGCGTGTCGAACTCTTCCTGCGGCGCGCATTCCCACAGGAACTGGAGGTCGATGTCGGCGGCCGCCGTCTCGGCCTGGCGCAGCAGCTCGGTGGGCTCCGGCTTGTCGAAGGTGAACAGCGTGTTGGCCCGCTTGATCTTGCTGCGCTTGCCGGAGTCGGCTTCGACCTGAAGGCTGGCGTCCGTTTCGGACAGGATGCGGCCGGCTTTGAAAGCGCCGTCGTCTTCGTAAAACACGTGCATGGTGAGGGTCTGTCTGAGAGCGCGGCCCGCGAGCGGCCGCGCGCAAATGCTGGGTTCTTGTCAGGCGCCGGGCGCGCGGGTCCGGCGTGGTTATCTATATATGTATATATATGTGCAGGTATCGTTATCCTGGCCTCGGCATGGCACGCGCCGAGGGCGGCTATGAGTGTCCATCCTGCAGTGCGAATTCCAGGACTTCGGGCAGATATTTCTCGAAATCGGAAATGCCGTGATCGCTGCCCGCGATGATCCGTTGCCGGCAGCCAGCGTAAAAGTCACGCATTTCCTGCCAATCGAGCACTTCGTCCCCGGTGGCGGCCACGAGGAAATAGCGCTCGGGCCGGGTCGGCCGCGAGACCTGGATCGCGGCGAGTTCCGCCACGTAGCCGGGCTGGAACTCGAACGGCTCGCCCGAATGATACATAGTCTGCGCCCCGACCTGGGTGGCGAGATCGCGCGGCGCGCGCACGGCCGGATTGAGCAGCACGGCGCGGCAGTCCAGTTGCTCCGCCAGCCAGCCGGCGTAATAGCCGCCCAGCGAGGATCCGATGATCGTCAGCGCGCGCGGACTGGCATCCCCCCGCGCCCGCGCGCGGGCCAGCAGTTCTTGCGCCAGCGATGACGCCAGCGCGATCGCCGCCCGCGGGCTGGCGGGCAGTTGCGGGCAGCGCCAATCGTCGGCGAGGCCGCGGCTGGCCATGGCCTGCGCCATCAGGCGCGCCTTGAACGACGACGGCGAGGATCGGAAACCGTGGAGATAGAGGATCATTGTTTTTCCCGGTGCGGGGCTGCGTTCGCCAGCGCATCGAGCAATTTGCCGTGCACGCCGCCGAAGCCACCGTTGCTCATGACCAGGATGTGGTCGCCGGGGCGGGCGGCCTGGGTAACGGCGCGCACGAGTTCGTCCAGGTCGTCATGGCTGGTGGCGCGCTCGCCCAGCGGGGCCAGAACCGTGGCCGGGTCCCAGCCCAGCGCATGCTTGCCGCTGCTGGCGCCGAAGCAGAACACCAGGTCGGCATCCTCCAGCGCCGCCGGCAGGCGCTCGGCCATGGTGCCCAGCTTCATGGTGTTCGAGCGCGGCTCCAGCACCGCCAGGATGCGGGCGGCGCCGACCTGGCGGCGCAGCCCTTCCAGGGTGGTCGCGATCGCGGTGGGGTGATGGGCGAAATCGTCATAGACCTTGATGCCCTGGACGGCGCCGCGCAACTCCATGCGGCGCTTGACGCCGCCGAAGGCGGACAGCGCGGCGACGCCGGTGGCCGCCGGCACGCCCACGTGGTCGGCAGCCGCCAGGGCCGCCAGGGCATTCGCGCGGTTGTGCGATCCCGTCAACTCCCAGCGGACGCGGCCGACGGCGCGGCCTTCGTGCCGCACCTCGAAGCTGCCGTCGCCGTCGGGGTCACCTGCCGCCCATGGGGCGCCACCGCCGAAGCGCACGGTCGGCGTCCAGCAGCCCTTCGCCAGCACGCGGTCCAGCGCGCCGTCGGCTTGTGGCAGCACGATGCGGCCGCGGGCGGGTATGGTGCGCACCAGATGATGGAATTGGGTCTCGATGGCGGCCAGATCGGGGAAGATATCGGCGTGGTCGTATTCCAGGTTATTCAGGATGGCGGTGCGTGGCCGGTAATGGACGAACTTGGACCGTTTATCGAAGAAGGCGGTGTCGTATTCGTCCGCCTCGATGACGAACCAGGGAACTTGCGGGTCGAAGCGCGCCGAGACCTTGAGGTCGCGCGCCACGCCGCCGATCAGGAAATTAGGCCTCAGGCCGGCGTACTCCAGGATCCAGGCCAGCATGGAGCTGGTGGTGGTCTTGCCGTGGGTGCCGGCCACCGCCAGCACATGCCGGCCGGCGAGGACATGTTCACACAGCCACTGCGGGCCGGAGACATAGGGAGCGCCCGACTCCAGGATGGCTTCCATCAAGGGATTGCCGCGGGTGACGACATTGCCGATGACATAGAGGTCGGGTTCGAGCGACAGCTGGTCCGCGCCATAGCCTTCCGTCAGGGCGATGCCCTGTTCTTCCAGCTGGGTGCTCATGGGGGGGTAGACGCCGGTATCGCAGCCGGTGACGGTGTGGCCGGCGGCGCGCGCCACCAGCGCCAGGCCGCCCATGAAAGTGCCGCAGATGCCGAGAATGTGCAGGTGCATGACGTATTTCTCCTGTCGGCATTGTAGAGGGTGGCGTCGGCAGGGCCATCGGCATGGCCGCGTCGCGGTTCGCGGCAGGTGCCAGCGGAGCCGGTAATGGGTAATATCACGGGCATGGACAGACGCACCTTTCTTTTGCGCACCCTGACGCTCGCGGGCAGTGCGTGGCTGGCCCGCTACATGCCCGCCGCGCTGGCGGCCGATGCCGGCACCCATACACGGGACCTGCTGACGCGGGAATTCCCCGGCCTCGATGGAGCCTCCCACCGGGTGGGCGACTGGAAGGGCAGGCCGGTGTTGATCAATTTCTGGGCAACGTGGTGCGCGCCATGCGTCAAGGAGATGCCGGCGCTGGATGCGTTGAGCAAAGCACACCCTGAAGCGCGCTTCGTCGGCATCGGGGTGGATACTGCCGATAATATGCGCAGATTTGTCTCCAAAGTTCCCGTTTCATACCCCTTGTTGGTAGCCGGTCCGGCAGCCATAGATCTTATGCGCGGGCTGGGGAATGCGCCGGGGGGCTTGCCATTTACAGTGCTTTTAGACAAAGATGGCGGAATTAGCCACAAGGTTCTGGGCACGGTGAAGGAAGATGACATCAGCGCCCGGTTGAAATCGCTGGGTGCATGATTCGACCTGTTTCCGGCATGGACAAATAAGGCGAATTGTCGTAAAAAGCTGCCTTATTGATGGTTTTCGCGGCAGATTAACCTGCCTGCAGTCCCGGCGTCCTTGTGGCGCCGTATTTGTAAGTACTCCACCGTACTCCACATTCAGTACTTCAATATTTATCAATCACTGGGTCCTGGCGCGACCGGATGCCTGCCGGTAGCAGGTGTCGGACGGCGCGCGAGGACCGGAAAGCAGCAATGGCGCAAAGCATACTGGTCTTGCACGGCCCGAATCTGAATCTGTTGGGCACCCGTGAGCCGGGAATCTACGGCAGCCTCACGTTGGCTCAGATCAATGACAACCTGGTGGCCCTCGCGGGGGAGCTGGGTGTCAAGCTGCAGCATTGGCAAGGCAACCACGAAGGCGATCTGGTCGATCGCATCCAGGCGGCGCGCCAGGACGGCACGGATTTCATCGTCATCAACGCGGCCGCCTATACGCACACCAGCGTGGCCGTACGCGACGCATTGGCCGCGGTTTCGATCCCTTTTGTTGAAGTACATTTGTCCAACTTGTATAAGCGCGAGCCTTTCCGGCATCACTCCTATTTGTCGGATCTGGCCGTAGGACTTATTTCTGGCCTGGGCGCGGACGGCTACGAAGCCGCTCTGCGGTATGCGGCGCGGCATTGAACCGCGACTTTTCCAGGCTTTTCATCTCCACCTAAGCGTACGGCACCCACCATTTACCACGGGCGCATGCCGTCAAAACACCGGGAAGCAGCTTCATGGACCTCCGAAAACTTAAAACCCTGATCGACCTGGTGGCCGAATCGGGCATTGCCGAACTTGAAATCACCGAGGGTGAGGGCAAGGTTCGCATCGTCAAGTTCTCCCAGACCCTGCAGCCCGTGGCGTACCACGCCCCCGAAGCCTATGCGGCTGCCGCCCCGGCTGCCCAGGCCCCCGCGGCTGCCGCGCCCGCCGCGGCGCCGGCCGCGCCGGTGGTGCAAGGTCACGCGGTGAAGGCGCCCATGGTCGGCACCTTCTACCGTTCGCCCAATCCGGGCGCCGCGCCGTTCGTCGACGTCGGCCAGACGGTCAAGGAAGGCGATCCGCTGTGCATCATCGAAGCGATGAAGCTGCTCAACGAGATCGAGGCCGACAAGTCCGGCGTCATCAAGGAAATCCTGGTCGAGAACGGTGAACCCGTCGAATACGGCCAACCCCTGTTCGTCATCGGCTGATAGCGATAGCTTCCATGTTCGAAAAAATCCTGATCGCCAATCGTGGCGAGATCGCGCTGCGCATTCAACGCGCTTGCCGCGAGCTGGGCATCAAAACCGTGGTCGTGCACTCCGAGGCCGACCGCGAGGCCAAGTATGTCCGGCTGGCTGACGAGTCCGTTTGCATCGGCCCGGCGCCCTCGCGCGAAAGCTACCTGAATATGCCGGCCATCATTTCGGCGGCCGAAGTCACCGACGCCGAGGCGATCCACCCCGGCTACGGCTTCCTGTCCGAAAATGCCGACTTTGCCGACCGCGTGGAAAAGAGCGGCTTCGTCTTCATCGGCCCGCGGCCGGACTCCATCCGCCTGATGGGCGACAAGGTCAGCGCCAAGCGCGCCATGATCGAGGCAGGCGTCCCGGTGGTGCCCGGCTCGGAAGGCGCCTTGCCCGACAATCCGCAAGAGATCATGCGAATTGCGCGCGAGGTCGGCTACCCGGTCATCATCAAGGCCGCTGGCGGCGGCGGTGGCCGTGGCATGCGCGTGGTCTATACCGAGGCGGCGTTGATCAACGCGGTCACGATGACCCGCTCGGAAGCCGGCGCGGCCTTCAACAATCCGGAAGTCTATATGGAGAAGTTCCTCGAGAACCCTCGCCATGTGGAAATCCAGGTGTTGGCCGATGGCGGCCGCAACGCCGTCTGGCTGGGCGAGCGCGACTGCTCCATGCAGCGCCGCCACCAGAAGGTCATCGAAGAGGCGCCCGCGCCCGGCATCGCCCGCCGCTTGATCGAGCGCATCGGCGACCGCTGCGCCGACGCCTGCCGCAAGATCGGCTACCGTGGCGCCGGCACGTTCGAGTTCCTGTACGAAAACGGCGAGTTCTACTTCATCGAGATGAACACCCGCATCCAGGTGGAGCATCCGGTGACCGAGCTGATCACCGGCATCGACCTGGTGCAGCAGCAGATCCGCATCGCCGCCGGCGAGAAGTTCACGCTGCGGCAGCGCGATGTCCAGTTCAAGGGGCATGCCCTGGAATGCCGCATCAATGCCGAGGATCCGTTCCGTTTCGTGCCCAGCCCCGGACGCATCACGAACTGGCACACCCCGGGCGGCCCGGGCGTGCGCATCGATTCCCATGCTTTCAACGGCTATTTCGTTCCGCCCAACTACGACTCGATGATCGCCAAGGTCATCACGTATGGCGACGATCGCGAACAGGCCCTGGCCCGCATGCGCATCGCCCTGTCGGAGATGGTGGTCGAAGGCATTTCCACCAATATCCCCTTGCACCGCGAGTTGCTGCAGGACGCCCGCTTCATCGAAGGCGGCACCAGCATCCACTACCTGGAGCACAAGCTTTCGCAACGTCCCTGAGCGCTGCAATTACAATCAGGGCCTGAGAGGCCCTGTTTTTTGGGGGCAGCAAGCGGCGTCAACCGCCCGGCGTGGTTTTTTATTGGCGGGGCTGGTACAAGACGGTCTGTCGCCCGGAGAGGCGGGCGCCGGCGCAGCGGCCAGGCGCCGGCCCGTCGTCTTGGATGGCCGGTTGCCGTGGGGTGCGGCACGCTGCGTGCCGCCTCCTCAAGTATTCAAGACGGAAGATCATCATGCGTGAGCTCGTGCTCCAATGCCCCGAGGCGCAGGCGGAAGCCCTGTCCGACGAATTGCTGGCCGCCGGCGTGCTGTCGGTATCGGTGGAAGACGCCGACCGGGACACCGACCAGGAGCAGCCCTTGTTCGGCGAGCCCGGGACGGAGCCCGACGTCCACGCCTGGGAGCGCAACCAGGTCGTGGCCCTGCTGCCGGACGGCGCCGATCCCGCGCAGATCGTCGAGGAAGTCCTGGGCATCCTCGGCGAAGACTACGCCGGTGCGCTGGCAAACTGGTCCCTGCGCGACGTGCCCGACGCGGATTGGGTGCGCCTGACGCAAGCGCAGTTCGGGCCCATCCATATCGCCGATCGTATCTGGATCGTCCCCAGTTGGCATCGTGACGATCCCGCCGTGCCTGGCATGGACCAGGCGCCGGATGCCGGTGGCGGCATCCATATCGAACTTGATCCCGGCCTGGCTTTCGGCACGGGTAGCCATCCCACCACGCATCTTTGCCTGGCGTGGCTGGAAGCGGCGTTGCCGCGCGACGCCACGGTGCTGGATTACGGTTGTGGTTCGGGCATCCTCGCCATCGCCGCGCGCAAGCTCGGGGCAGGTCCTACTGTGGCGGTGGACATCGACGAGCAGGCGGTGCTCGCGACGCTGGAGAATGCCCGCGTCAATCATGTCGATCTGCAAGCCATGCTGCCGGATGCCATGCCTGACGGCGTGAGCGATGTCGTGGTGGCCAACATCCTGTCCAATCCGCTGAAGGTGCTGGCGCCCTTGCTCAGCAGCCGGGTCGCGCCGGGAGGCTCGCTGGTGCTGTCTGGCGTCCTGGAACGGCAGGCGGAGGAGGTGTGCGCGGTCTATGCCAAGTATCTGCCCATGTCGGTGTGGCGCACGCTGGATGGCTGGGTTTGCCTGCATGGCCGCCGGGCCTGACAGCCGCTGAAGCGGAGCTTGCGCCATGGCCCTGACCACACGTTGCCCTCACTGCGGTACGGCCTTCAAGGTCGTCGCGGACCAACTGCGGGTGCGTAACGGGCTGGTGCGTTGCGGGGTGTGCACGCGGGTGTTCGATGGCTATGAGGCCATCGTCGATGAGGAGATGCCGACACTGGCCCCTCCATCGACGGCGGCGCCCACGTCCATGCCAACGCCCACGCCACCCGCGCCAGCCGCAGCGCCTGCGCCCGCCACGCATCCCGCGCCACCGTGGGATACGCGGCCCGCGCCACCCGTGCCTTGTCCCTCGCCGGCACCGGCCCGCGACGACATCTCCGACGCACATCTGTGGACACGCGAGCCGACCCTGCCGGGCCGGGCCCCGATGCCGACGGACGCGGGCATTTCCACATCCAAGCCGATACCGACGCCGGAGTCCAGGCCAACCCCCACGCCCACGTCCGCTCCCGGTCGGGACGACATCTCCGACGCCCACCTGTGGGCCAACGAGCCGACCCTGCCGGCGCAGCCTCCGGCGGTGCTGCGCGGCCGCTCGGACACCTGGCGCCAGGAGCCGACGTTCATCTCCCGCGACGCGCCGGAAGATGACGACGAGCCGCTCGATGATGACGACGATGTCGGGGGCGCCAGCTCCGGCGCCCAGCCTGTCGACGACCCGCAGGTGATACGCCATCGCCGTCCGATCTACGTCGACCCCGTGGACGATCAATACGATGATGACCTGCACGGCCACCCCGTCGAGGAAGATGGCCGTCTCGAACCCGACGACCACGCCGTCCCCCGCGATGGCGTGTACATCTATCCGGCGCGCGACCACCGCGCCGACGACGAAGAAGAGCCCGGCAATTTCCCATACATCCCGGTAAGGGGCGACGCACGCACCCGCTACGACGATGACGTCGATACCGGCATGGCGCCGCCGGTCTTCATGGACGAATCACGGCTGCGCCGCGCCGCCCTGGTCCGCCGCCTGTGGGCGGTGGGCTGCCTGCTGGCCCTGTGCGTGCTGGGCCTCCAGTGGGTCTACGTTTATCGGTCCGCGGTGGCCAGCACCGTGCCGGCGCTGCGTCCGGCCTTGCAGGCCGCATGCGGAGCGCTGGGATGCGAGGTCGGCTACGCGCGCCGGCTGGAGCGCATTTCCATCACGGCATCGTCCTTGCAGCCGCCCGCGGGCGCGGCCGCGACCGATGACGGCACGACGCGGCTGGTTCTCAGCGTGACCCTGCGTAATCGCTACGACAAGGCCCAGCCCTGGCCGGCGCTGGTGCTGGAGCTGACAGACCTGTCCGATACCGTGGTGGTGCGCAAGGTGTTGCGGCCCGAGGATTACCTCCCCGCCGATGCGAGCAGCGCCTTCCCCGCCGGCGGCGAACAAAGCCTGAGTGTCCCGTTGCGCGTCGCCGGCGCACAGGTCAACGGCTACCAACTCGACAAATTCTTTCCCTGATCTCTCCCCCGAATAAAGGATTCCCCATGGCATCACCTGTGCTGGTCTGCGGTTCGATGGCATTCGACACGATCGCGGTCTTCGAAGGCCATTTCAAGGAACATATCCTTCCCGAGCGCGTCCAGTCCCTCAGTGTTTCGTTCCTGACGCCGTCCATGCGCAAGGAGTACGGTGGCTGCGCCGGCAACATCGCCTACAACCTCAAGCTGCTGGGCGGCAATCCGGTCCCCGTCGCCACGGTGGGCGAGGACGCCGGCGACTACCTGGAGCGTTTGCGGGCGCTGCGGATCGACGCCAGCTACATCAAGGTGATCCCCCAGACCCTGACCGCGCAATGCTTCATCACGACCGACCTGGACGACAACCAGATCGCCGCCTTCCACCCGGGTGCCATGAGCTTCTCGGCGCAGAACGATGTCAGCGGCGCCAAGGCGGCGTGGGCCATCGTCGCGCCCGACGCCAAGGAGGGCATGTTCGCGCATGCCGAACGCTTGCACGCGGCCGGCATTCCCTTCATCTTCGACCTGGGCCAGGCCATGCCCCTGTTCGATGGGGCCGATCTGCGTCGCATGCTGGAATTGGCGCAGGTCCTCACGGTGAACGACTACGAGGCGGGCGTGGTGGAACAGCGCACCGGCAGCACCATTGCCGAGCTGGCACGGGGCTTGCAAGCCGCCGTCGTCACGCGCGGCGGAGAGGGGGCCAGCCTGTGGACCAAGGAAGGCGAACAGCAGGTTGCGCCTATCGCGGCGGCGCAGGTCGTGGATCCCACCGGTTGCGGCGATGCCCATCGCGCCGGCCTGCTGTATGGCCTGAGCCTGGGCTGGAACTGGTTGGACTGCTGCCGCCTGGGCAATGTGATGGGTGCCATCAAGATTGCCTCCCGCGGCCCGCAGAACCATCAGCCGTCGCGTGAGGAAATCAGTAATTCCTTGCAACAGTCTTATGGAATAAGCCTGCCGCTGTGAAGATCGGAATGCCATGTGCAAGCACCGGCTACCCTGGGAAACTTTCGAATGGGCCTATGCACTAAGGTAAAGAAATCGTTGCAGGCTATTTCTCGAGCATGGTCCGGCGCTCGTTTACCCTAGCCGGAGGCGTATTATCTGTGTCGCAGCAAACCCGTTCCAGGAGCTCGCAAATCATGAGTCAAAACAAAGCATCCCTTATTCCATCCCAGGCGCGAGCCGTACGCTGGCTGGCCGCGGGCGCCATTGCCACTTCCGTCGCCTTGCTGGCGGGTTGTGCCAATAACACGGCGTCCAGCGGCGTGTACAGCTATGACCAGGCCCAGCGCGAGCAGATCGTGCGCACCGGTACGGTGACGGGCGTGCGTCCGGTGACCATCCAGAACGACAAGTCCTCGGGCGTCGGCATGGTGGCGGGCGGTGCGCTGGGTGGCGTGGCGGGCAATGCGGTCGGCGGCGGCACTGGCCGTACCATCGCCACGGTCGGCGGCGTCATTCTGGGCGCGCTCGCGGGCAATGCCGTCGAGAACCGCGTCGGCACGAGCTCCGGCCTGGAAATCACCGTGCGGCTGGATAACGGCGAAACGCGTGTGGTGGCCCAGGCCGCCGATGTGCCCGTCAGCGTCGGCCAGCGTGTCCAGGTGATCAGCGGCAACGGCCCCACCCGTATCGTTCCGCTGCAATAAGCGCGGCGGGAGCCGGCCTGGCGCAGCGCGGGGCGGCTCCATGAAGTCCAAAGGCCTGGGTCCGGCATCGAGCCGGACCCAGGCCTTTTCAATTCATGCCGGCGATCGCCGGGTGGCCGTCAAGCGTCAAGCGTCGAACGCCAAACGTTAAAGGGCAAAAATAGCGTAGCTGATGCGCGTGATCACCATGACCGCGCACTGGCCCAGCACCACCAGGACCAAGGGCGAAAAATCGATGCCGCCGCGCGGCAAGATGCGGCGGATGGGTTCGAGCAGCGGATCGGTGAGCGTCTGCAGCAGCGGCATGATGGGGGCCAGGGGATTGACCCAGGACAGGATGGCCTGGGCCAGCGTGACCCACACCAGCAGGTTGAAGGCCCAGCGCACCACCGTCAGGAAGGACACCAGGACGGCGGCGCCCAGGGCCGATATGGGCATCACCAGGCCCAGCACCAGCAGCCACGTGAGGAACATGTAGACCAAGGCTGTCAGCCAGGCGGCCAGCAGGCTGGCGCCGTCCACCACGCCGCGCGCGGGCAGCAGCTTGCGCAGCGGCATCACAAGCCAATTGGTGGCTTGGTATATCACGCGCGCCACGGGGTTGAATGGATGCATGCGCACGGCGTGCAACCAGGCCCGCGCAATCAGCGCGGCCCCGAAGAGGGTGAAGACGGTGTCGAGTAGGAAACTGGAAATATCGCCGAACATGGGCCGCCTTGGTCGCAAAGTTAGGGTTACACGGCAACACGCATTCTCGCATGATCGCGGCCCGGCATTGAAAAAGCCACCTGGCTTGGGGCCAGGTGGCTACAGGTACCGCTGGTACTGCTTCGACTGACGTCAGGCCTTACGGACGGCCGCCGGTCGGGAAGGGCCACGAAGCGGCGGGATTCAGTGCCGTCTTCGCGCCAGGGGCAGCAGCCGTCGAAGGCGCAGCAGCCGGCTTCTTGGCGGCAGCCTTCTTGGCAGGAGCCTTCTTCGCAGCCGGCTTCTTCGCAGCAGCCTTTTTCGCAGGCGCCTTTTTCGCAGGCGCCTTTTTGGCTACGGCCTTTTTGGCGGCCTTCTTGGCAGTCGCTTTCTTGGCGACGGCCTTCTTGGCAACAGCCTTCTTGGCTACAGCTTTCTTGGCGACCTTCTTGGCGGCGACCTTCTTGACCGCGGCCTTCTTGGCCGGAGCCTTCTTGGCGGCGACCTTCTTGGAGGCGACCTTCTTGGCCGCGACCTTCTTGACGGCCTTCTTCACAGCCTTCTTGGCCGCGACCTTCTTGACGGCGACCTTCTTAGCCGCAACCTTCTTCACCGCAGCCTTCTTGGCCGGGGCTTTCTTGGCCGCGGCCTTCTTGGCCGGGGCTTTCTTCACCGCCTTCTTGGCGGCTTTCTTGGCAGTTGCCATGGTTTTGCTCCTTAGGTTCAGGGGTCCCAGAACTTAAACCCGTGCACCGGCCCGCCACATGGCGGGTCGCTGCCCGGGCTATTCATCGGCGCATACCGCTGCCCCTTGCGGGCGGCAGCCACTACGATGTGCGCTAATGAATACGGCACAACCATTTGATATGGCCCCCGCACGACGAGGCGCGAGCCATTTCAAATGGCGCGGGTGGGCGGTGCACCGCACCGCCTACCGCTAGGTCTTATCAGCCTTCGACACCCTGAGCGGGATCATTCCCAGTTCAGCGCGCCTCCGGTTTGGTATTCGATTACTCGGGTTTCGAAAAAGTTTCGTTCTTTCTTCAGGTCGATCATTTCCGCCATCCACGGGAAGGGATTTTCTTCCTGCGGGAACAGCGCTTCGATGCCAATCTGCTGGCACCGGCGATTCGCGATGAAGCGCAGATAGGACTTGAACATCGGTGCATTCAGGCCCAACACGCCGCGCGGCATCGTGTCTTCGGCGTAAGCATATTCGAGTTCGACCGCTTTGAGGAAGAGTCCGCGAATTTCTTCACGGAATTCAGGCGTCCACAAATGCGGATTCTCGAGTTTGACGGTGTTGATCAGATCGATGCCGAAGTTGCAGTGCATGGATTCATCGCGCAGGATGTACATGTACTGTTCGGCGGCGCCGGTCATCTTGTTCTGGCGGCCCAACGCAAGGATCTGCGTGAAGCCCACGTAAAAGAACAAGCCTTCCATCAGGCACGCGAACACGATCAGCGACTTGAGCAGCGTCTGGTCGGCCTCGGGCGTGCCGGTCTTGAAGTTGGGATCGGCGATGGCTTCGATGAACGGAATGAGGAACTCGTCCTTGGCGCGGATGGACGGGACTTCGTTGTAGGCGTTGAAGATCTCCGACTCGTCCAGGTCCAGGCTTTCGACGATGTACTGATAGGCGTGCGTGTGGATGGCCTCTTCGAACGCCTGGCGCAGGAGGAACTGGCGGCATTCGGGCGCCGTGATGTGGCGGTAGGTGCCCAGCACGATGTTGTTCGCCGCCAGCGAATCGGCCGTGACGAAGAAGCCCAGGTTGCGCTTGACGATGCGGCGCTCGTCTTCGGTCAATCCGTTGGGATTCTTCCACAGCGCGATGTCGCGCGACATGTTGATTTCTTGCGGCATCCAATGGTTGGCGCAAGTGGCGAGGTATTTTTCCCACGCCCATTTGTACTTGAACGGCACCAGCTGGTTGACGTCCGTCTCGCCATTGATGATGCGCTTGTCGGCGACCTTGACGCGATGGGACGTGCCCTCGCCCGAGGGCGAGGGAGCTTGCGCCTGCACCGCCGGCAAGGCGGAGTCGCCGAACACGCCGGTGGCCGGACGGGCCGGCAGGCCCGCTGCCGGGTTGGAGTTTTGCGCCGGTTGCAGCGCGACGTTGTCGTCTTCCCAATTAATCATGCTTGAATTCTCCGGGGGCATTTACTGGCAGGCTTCGCACTCTTCGAAACCGGGATCGCCCGGTCGCATCGTGCAAACCGCCCCGACGACTTCGGGTTCCGGCAAGTTCTGTGCCGGAGCCGCTGCCGTGCTGCTGGAGGCAGTAGCCGGATTGCCATTGGAGACGGCGTTCAGTTCGCCGCCACGGCCCGTGGATTTTTCCGCACTGGTGGCGCCCAGCGTGCGCAGGTAGTACGTGGTCTTGAGACCACGCTGCCACGCAAGCTTGTAGGTGTCGTCGAGTTTCTTGCCCGATGCGCCAGCCATGTAAATATTGAGAGATTGCGATTGGTCGATCCATTTCTGCCGGCGGGACGCCGCTTCGACCAGCCAGCTCGGTTCGACTTCAAACGCGGTGGCGTAGATCTTGCGGAGTTCAGCGGGCACGCGATCGATGCGGGACAGGCTGCCGTCGAAATACTTGAGGTCGGCGACCATCACTTCGTCCCAGAGACCGAGTTTCTTCAAGTCGCGTACCAGGTAATCATTGACGACCGTGAACTCGCCGGACAAGTTCGATTTAACGTAAAGATTCTGATAAGTCGGTTCGATGCAGGCGGATACGCCAATAATATTGGAAATCGTCGCCGTTGGGGCGATTGCCACGCAATTGGAGTTGCGCATGCCATGTTCTTTGATGCGCGCGCGCAACGCATTCCAATCGAGAGTGCTCGACGCATCGACATCGACATAGCCGCCACGCGCTTCGCGCAACAGCGCCAGCGTGTCTTGCGGCAGGATGCCGCGATCCCACAACGACCCTTCATACGTTTGATAGCGGCCGCGTTCCTGCGCCAGCGCGCTCGACGCCGAGTAAGCGTAATAGCACACGGCTTCCATCGAACGATCGGCGAATTCGACGGCGTCCTGCGATGCATACGGCACGCGCATCATGTGCAGGCAGTCCTGGAAGCCCATGATGCCCAGGCCCACCGGGCGGTGGCGTTCGTTGGAGTCCTTCGCCTTCTTCACCGCGTAATAGTTGATGTCGATGACGTTATCCAGCATGCGCATCGCGATGCTGATGGTGCGTTCCAGCTTTTCGAGATCCAGCTCGTAGCCGCCATTGGCCGCGGGCTTCATGTGCGCGACCAGGTTCACCGAACCCAGGTTGCAGACGGCGATTTCCGAATCGTTGGTGTTCAGCGTGATCTCGGTGCAGAGATTGGAGCTGTGCACCACGCCCACGTGCTGCTGCGGCGAGCGGATGTTGCAAGGATCCTTGAACGTGATCCACGGATGGCCGGTTTCGAACAGCATCGAAAGCATCTTGCGCCACAGCGTGATCGCCGGCATCTTCTTGAACAGCTTCAGGTCGCCGCTGGCCACGCGGGCTTCGTAGCCCAGGTAGGCCTGCTCGAATTCCTTGCCGTACTTGTCGTGCAGGTCCGGGCAGTCGGACGGCGAGAACAGGGTCCATTCGCCGTTTTCGATGACGCGCTTCATGAACAGGTCGGGAATCCAGTTCGCCGTGTTCATGTCGTGCGTGCGCCGACGTTCGTCACCGGTGTTCTTGCGCAGTTCCAGGAATTCTTCGATGTCCAGGTGCCACGTTTCCAGGTACGTGCAGACCGCGCCCTTGCGCTTGCCGCCCTGGTTGACCGCGACGGCGGTGTCGTTGACCACTTTCAGGAAGGGCACGACGCCCTGGCTTTCGCCATTGGTGCCCTTGATGTGGCTGCGCAGCGCGCGCACCGGCGTCCAGTCGTTGCCCAGGCCGCCGGCGTACTTGGCCAGCAGCGCGTTTTCCTTGATGGCGTCGTAGATGCCTTCCAGGTCATCGGAAACCGTGGTCAGGTAGCACGACGACAGCTGCGAGTGCAGGGTGCCCGAATTGAACAGCGTCGGGGTGGAGCTCATGAAGTCGAACGACGACAGGATCTCGTAGAACTCGATGGCGCGGCCTTCGCGGTCCACGCCCGGCTTGGTTTCGCCCAGCGCCAGGCCCATCGCCACGCGCATGAAGAAGACTTGCGGCAGTTCGATGCGGCGGCCGCGGATGTGCAGGAAGTAGCGGTCGTACAGCGTCTGCAGGCCCAGGTAGCTGAATTGCAGGTCGCGCTTGGCGTTCAGCGCCTTGCCCAGGCGAGGCAGGTCGAACTGCGCCAGCTTGGGATCGAGCAGCTGGCCTTCGATGCCGCGGGCGATGAACGTGGGGAAGTATTCGGCATAGCGGGTGGCCATGCCGGCTTGCGACACTTCCTCGCCCAGGACTTCCTTGCGGATCGTGTGCAGCAGCAGACGGGCGGTGACCTGGCTGTAGGCCGGGTCCTTCTCGACCTGCGCGCGCGCCGACAGGATGGCGGACTTGAAGACTTCGTCGACCGGGATGCCGTCGTACAGGTTCTTGACCGTTTCCTTCAAGATGGCGGCGGCGTCGATGTAGTCGCTCAGGCCTTCGCCGGCGGCATCGATGGTGGCGCGCAGGGCGACCAGGTCGAGCGGGCGCTTGACGCCGTTCTCGCTCACGTTCAGCGTGGTTTCCGGTACGGCGGTGTCGGCGCTCTTGGCCTTCTGGTCGGCGGCGGCGCGCTCCTGGGCACGCTTTTCGCGGTAGAGCACGTAGGCGCGGGCAACGTCATGCTCGCCCGAACGCATCAGCGCCAGTTCGGCGTGGTCCTGGATGTCTTCAATATGGAAAGTGCCGCCATTGGGGCGGTTGCGCACCAGCGCGTGCACGACCTGGCTGGTCAGGGTTTCGACGATCTGGCGCACGCGCGCCGAGGCGGCGCCTTGGCCGCCGTTGACGGCCAGGAAGGCCTTGGTCAGCGCGATGGCGATCTTGCTGGGTTCGAATCCGACCACCGCGCCATTGCGGCGGATGACCTGGTAGCCGGCCCATTGCGCATTGGTGGCGGCGTTTTCGGTTTCGGAAGGCGGCACGGCGGTGGTGGGCCGGGTCACAGAGGCGATCGAAGTCTGCATGGAAGCTCCTGTGCGAAGAAAAAGACGCGAGAAATGTCGCGTCTATCTATATCTATATATGTAGTGGTGCCTGGGAGGGGCAATCGTGGACGCGCGGCTATGGCAGTGGCACGGAACCGATTCTGACGGCATCCGACCACAAGATGTAGTGTGCTACCCCGCTCCCAGGCACTAATTCTAGTGATGGAAAGGGTTGGCTACAAGCCCGGCATCATAACAGTTCGACCTTTAGTTGTTACAAAAGTTAAGTGCATCTCGGCCGGCGTCCCGGGCATGCGCGCCAGTGGGCGCTGGCGGGCGAAGTAGCCGCTCCGCACGCAGGATTCATAGGCATGACTGGCCCGCGACGGCGACGCAAGCGGCCCCTGGCAGTCGCCGCGCGGGCGCGATGCAAGGAGATCCGCCATATCGCATCGCTGTGCAACTGTTGCGCAATTGCAAAGCCGGGCCATGCCGAGATTGATTCTTCCGAGCGGGCTATTCAGAATGAAGTCTCCTGTCGCAGTGCCCTTTTTTCCGGCTTTTCCGGGGGTTTTGCGACGTTTCGAGGATTTCATGAGCAGTCGAGTTGTGTTTTCCGGTGGCCGTCGCGCCGCCGGATTCTTGTGCGGTGGCATGGTGGCCGCAACGTTGGTTGTGACGGGATGCGCCGTCAAGAAGCCCGAACCGGTCGCCGCCGCGGCGGCACCGCAAGCTGCGGCGTCGCCCAAGCCCGTAGCCTGCACGCCGGTGGCCGCCGATTCGCCGCTGGTCGGTACCTGGTATTCGGTGTCGACGCCGCGTGGCGTGGCCGGCAACCTGCAGACCTTGACCGTGCTGACGCCCGACGGGCGCATGACCTACCAGACACAGCTGAAAATCGGCAAGAAGGTCCGTCCCGCCTTGAGCGAAGCCGGCTGCTGGACATATACCGACGGCGTCTACACGATGCAGACCACCACGTCGTACGGCGAGCCGGTCGACATCGGCGATCCCATCTACCGTAATCGCTACCAGGTCGAGAAGATCGACGGCAAGCGCGCGCAGATGCGCGAGCTCAAGCCGAACGGACAATTGATCACCGCGACGCGCGTGGCGTCCAGCTACCGCCTGCCCTGACCGGCCACCGGCCTGGCCCGTGGGAGCGCAGGGCCGAGCCTCTCGACCCCTGCCCAGGTCCGGCGCGTCGCCTGCCCTACAGCTGCCCCAGGCGCGCCAGCACCACGTCCCGACCCAGCAGCGCCAGCACGGCATCGATGGCCGGCGTCTGCTGCCGGCCCGTCACGGCCACGCGCAAGGGGATGGCCAATTGCGGCATTTTCAGGCCGCGCTCCGCCAGCACCGCCTTGATGGCGGCCGCGAGCGCTTCCCGGGTCCATTCGCCGGCCGCCGCACGCAGGGCGAAATCGGCCAGCGCGGCACGCGCCGTCTCGGTCAGGTGCTGGGCCGCCAGGTCGGCGGGTATGCCCGGGAAGTCGCCGCAGAACAGCATGGCGCCATCGGCCAGTTGTTCCAGGGTTTCCGCGCGGTCCTTCAGCAGGTGCATGACGGCGGCCAGGTCGACGGCGTCGGGCTTGCCGCCGCGCTTGGCGATGCGCGGCGCGACGCGCGCGGCCAGCTCGTCATCCGCCATCAGGCGGATGTAGTGGGCGTTGACCCAGTTGAGCTTCTTCGGATCCCACTGCGACGCCGATTTCGAGAGGTGGCGGGTGTCGAACCATTGCACCAGCTGGTCGCGGGTGAACAGTTCGTCATCGCCGTGGCTCCAGCCCAGGCGGGCCAGGTAGTTGATCATGGCCTCGGGCAGATAGCCCTCGTTGTCGTACTCCATGACGTTGACGGCGCCGTGGCGCTTGGACAGCTTCTCGCCGTCCGGGCCGAGGATCATGGGAACGTGGCCGTATTCGGGCAGCTGCGCGCCCAGGGCGCGCAGGATGTTGATCTGGCGCGGCGTATTGTTGACGTGGTCGTCACCCCGCAGCACGTGGGTGATGCCCATGTCCCAGTCGTCGACCACGACGCAGAAGTTGTAGGTGGGGGTGCCGTCCGGGCGGGCGATGATGAGATCGTCCAGCTCTCCGTTGTCGAAGCTGATGGGGCCCTTGACCATGTCGTTCCAGCTGGTCGCGCCCGTCCGCGGATTACGGAAGCGCACCACGGGCTTGACGCCTTCGGGCACGGCCGGCAGGGACTTGCCGGGCTCGGGCCGCCAGGTGCCGTCGTAGCGGGGCTTCAGGCCCGCCGCGCGCGCTTTCTCGCGCATGGCGTCCAGTTCCTGGGGCGAGCAATAGCAGTGGTAGGCGGTGCCCGCCGCCAGCATCTGCGCCACCACCTCGCGGTAGCGATCCATCCGCTGCATTTGGTAGAACGGGCCTTCGTCGGGCTGCATGCCCAGCCAGTCCATGCTGTCGAGGATCGCCTGCACGGCCTCGGGGGTGGAGCGCTCGACGTCCGTGTCCTCGATGCGCAGCACGAACGTGCCCTTGTGGTGGCGGGCGTAGGCCCAGGAAAACAGCGCGGTGCGCGCGCCGCCCAGGTGGAGGAAGCCGGTGGGCGAGGGGGCGAACCGCGTGCGGATGGGGGCAGGATTGGGGGTAGGCTGGGTCATGAAAAGAGGCCGGTCATATTGCGTTCTGGACGCATTTTAGAATAGCGTACGTAATCCATGCTTCGACACGCGCTCGCCTCCCTTTTCGGACCCCGTTCCCTGGTCGTCGTCGCGGACCGGCCGCTGCCTGGCGCGGCGACCCTGCCGGACGCGCTGCAGGCGCGTACCACGCGCATCGACGTCGTCCGTGGCGTGGCCCCGGACATTCCCGCCCAGTTGACCGGCCTGGCCGACCACGAAAGGCCAGACCTGGGCCTGGTCTGCGTGTCGCCCGCGGTGTTCGCGGAGACCTTGCGCCGGCTGGCGCCGCGCGCGCCGCGCGCCCTGATCGTGCTGCCGCACGAGGAACCCGATCCCTATCCGCGCGGAACGGTGGCCTTGTGCCAGGCCTGGGCCGAGGAAAACCATTGCCAGCTGCTGGGGCCACGCGCCTTCGGCGTGCAGCGGCCCCACGCGGGCTACAACTTCAGCCAGCATCCGACCCTGGCGCGCAGCGGCCGGGTGGCGCTGGTGGCGCAGTCGCGATCCATCATCGCCGCCGTCATGGACTGGGCCGAAGACGTGCACATTGGCTTTTCCACGGCGATTTCCCTGGGCGACGAGGCCATCGTCAAGCTGGGACCGGTGCTGGACTACCTGGCGACCGATCCGCGCACGGACAGCATCGCGTTGTACCTGGAAGACGTCGGGCCGGCGCGGGAGTTCATCAGCGCCTTGCGGGCGGCCGCCTCGGTCAAGCCCGTGGTGGTGCTCAAGGCAGGCCGTGACAAGGACGACGACGCCGTTTTCGACGCCGTGCTGCGCCGGGCGGGGGCGGTGCGCGTGCGTTATTTCGTGCAGTTGTTCTCCGCGGTGAAAGTGCTGGGGTACACGCGGCGCCCGCGCGGCCGCCGCGTCGCGCTGCTGTCCAACGGCAGCGGGCCGCCGCAATTGGCATTGGACCTGCTGGGACCCGACGCGGCGGTGGAGCGCGCCGACCTGGCGCCGGCCAGCCGCCAGGCGCTGGAGGCCTTGCTGGAGCCGGGCGCCGCGGTGACCAATCCGGTCATTACCTATGCGCCGCTGACGCCGGACAAGATCCAGGCGGCGCTGGATATCCTGATCGACGATGCCCAGGTGGACGGCGTGCTGGTGCTGCTGGCGCCCGATGCGCTGGCGGACATGCGAGCGGTTGCCGAACGGCTGGCCGAGGTGGCGCCCCGCGCGCGCAAGCCCATCGTGTCCTGTTTCATGGGCGATGCCGGCATGCGGCCGCTGCGGCGCATGCTGGATGACGCCGGCACGTCGGCCTTCCGCACGCCGGAGTCGGCGGCCGACGCTTTTGGCGTGCTGTCGTCGCACTTCTATAACCAGCAACTGCTGTTGCAGACGCAGACGGCCCTGCCGCAGGCCATGCACAGCGGCGACGGCGCCGCCCACGCCATCGTTTCACGGGCGCGCGCGGCGGGACGCCTGATCCTGGAGCCGTCCGAAGCGCGCGATCTGCTGGTGGCCTTCCAGGTGCCGGTGCAGGACACCATGCCGGTCGGCCTGTACGAACCGCTGTCGCGCCCCCTGGCGATACGGGTCCGGCGCGACGCGCATTTCGGGCCTGTCATCCGCTTTGGGCCTGGCGGTCCCGATGCCGTGCTGGCGCTGGCCGATCGTGGCATGGACCTGCCGCCGCTCAACGGCTTCCTGGCGCGCCAACTGATAGAGCGCAGCCGGATCTGGCGCAAGGTGTTGGCGTCCCGGCTGGGCACCGCCGTATTCGAAGCCTTGCAGCAGGCCTTGGTACAGGTGTCGGCGCTGATCACCGAACTGCCCGACGTGGACGCGCTGGACATCGACCCCCTGTACGCCGGCGAAACGCGCCTGTACGCGCGGTCGCTGCGGATCACGCTGACGGCGGAAGCGGCGCGCGACAGCCAGCGGCTGGGCGGCTATCCGCACATGGCCATCCATCCGTATCCGTCGCGGCTGGTGCAGCAGCGCGCCTTCGCGGACGGCACGCCATGGGTCATCCGGCCCATCCGTCCCGAGGACGGCGAGGCCCTGCAGGACTTCATCCGCAACCTGTCGGAGCGGTCCCGCTACATGCGTTTCGTGTCCATGATGCGGGAACTGACGCCGCGCATGCTGGCGCGCTATACGCAGGTGGACTACGACCGCGAAGTGGCGCTGGTGGCGACGACGGACCTGCCGAACCCGGCCCACCGCGGGCATCCGCACGAGGTGATCATCGGCCTGGCGCATTACCTGCGCAATCCGGACGGCCGCGGCGCGGAATATGCGCTGGTGCTGGGCGATGACTGGCAGCGGCGGGGCCTGGGCGGCCAGTTGATGCAGGCGCTCATCGACGCGGCGCGCGAGCAGCGCCTGGAGTATATCGACGGCCTGGTCCTGGCGACCAACCGGCCGATGCTGACGCTGATGCAGCGCCTGGGCTTCACCAATGATCCGGCGCCGGACGACGATCCGACCATGCGCCGGGTCTGGCTCAGGCTCGACGACGGCTGAGTTCCGGCCTGGCGCCTCGCTATCCGCCCGCCAGGATTTCCCGCAGGAACGCGGCGATATCCGCCACCTCTTGCGCGCATACGGAGTGCGGCATGGGGTAGTCGTGCCAGCGCACGTCGTAGCCGAGCGATTGCAGCTGGTCGCGCGAGGCCGTGGCGCGCGGCAGCTCCACCACGGGGTCATAGGTGCCATGCGCCATGAAGATGGGCGTATCCCGATTGGCCTGGTGGCGCTCGGCCGCGGCCAGGTCCAGCAAGGGCAGGTAGCCGGACAGCGCCACCATGCCGGCGAGCTTCTCCGGAAGGCGCAAGCCGGTGTGCAGGGTCATGGCGCAGCCTTGGGAAAAGCCGGCCAGCACGATGCGCGACGTCGGGATGCCGCGCGCGTTCTCGCGGGCGATCAAGGCGCGGATGGCGGCTTCGGACCGCTGGATGCCGGGCGCATCCTCGCGCCGCACCAGGTCACGGTTGAAAATGTCGTACCAGGCGCGCATGGCCATGCCGCCATTGATCGTCACCGGCTGCACGGGCGCGTTGGGAAAGACGAAGCGTACCGCCGGCGTGGCCGGCAGGCGCAGCTCGGGCACGATGGGCACGAAATCATTGCCGTCCGCGCCCAGGCCGTGCATCCAGATGACGGCATGGGTCGGTTGCGGGCCGGTCTGGAGTTCGATGCAGTCGAGCAGGTCGGGCGTCGTGTCTGAAGTCATGGCGTGGCCAAAAATCGCAAAAAAGGGGGCGGGCGGGCATGCCGCGCGCGGGATCATCCCAGGTTTTTCAACGCCTGGAAGAGCGCGCGGTAGTGCTTGCGCTTCGGTTCCTGGCCCTGCTGCAGTTCGGTGTTGGCGCGCGCTTCCTTGCGCGCTTCGCGTATCAGGGTGCGCAGCGGCTGCACGTCGACGCCGGGATAGAGGTTCAGCAGCTCGGTGAGGGCCGTGTCGTCTTCGAGCAGGCGGTCGCGCAGCTTTTCCAGGCGGTGCATGGCGGCGGTTTCCTCGCGCGAGCCATTGCGCCAGACGTCCAGCTGCCGGCGGATTTCATCGGCGGGGGCGTCCCGCATCAGCTTGCCGACGAAGTGCGTCTGGCGGCGCAGGCCTTCACGGCTGGTGGTGCGCTGCGCTTCGCGGATGGCGTCATGCAGGCGCTCGGCCAGGGGCAATTGGCGCAGCCGTTCGGGTGTAAGGGCGATCAGCTCCTTGCCCAGGTCCGTGAGCGCGAGCATTTCCCGCTTGACCTGGGACTTGCTGGGGCGGTCGTAGCCGCCGTCGTCATCGTCGGTAGCGGGGGAGTCGGGCTGGTCGTGCATAAGTGGCTAATAAATAAAGGAAGGGCGAAAACATACTGCGCGGTGGCGGACCTGGGTATCATACCCGTCTCTCTGAAGCGAGCTTTCATGGTCAATTCCTCTTCCTCCCTGCCGATAGCCGAAAACCACGCGCGATTCAGCGAACTGGTTGAAAGCGCCCTGGCGCATGCCCGAAAAATCGGCGCCAGCGACGCCGCCGCCGAAGTCTCCGAAAGCCTGGGACTGTCGGTGTCGGTGCGCAAGAACGATATCGAGACGGTCGAGCAGACGCGCGACCGGTCCCTGGATGTCACGGTGTACGCCGGCCAGCGCCGCGGCTCGGCGTCGACCTCGGATTTCTCGCCGACCGCGTTGCGCGAAACCGTGGAGGCGGCGTGGCATATCGCCAGCGCCACGGCCGAAGACCCCGCCGCCGGCCTGCCCGACGCGGAAAACCTGGCGCGCGACTACCCCGATTTGCGCCTGCATTACCCCTGGGCCATCGATACGGACAGCGCCGCCGAACTGGCCTTGCGGGCCGAGCGCGCGGCGCGCGCGGTGGACCCCCGCATTACCAATACCGAAGGGGCGTCGCTCGGCACATACGAAGGCCAGTTCGTAATGGGGAACACGCGCGGCTTTCTCGGCGGCTATCCTTATTCCCGGCACAGCCTGTCGGTGGCTCCCATTGCCGGTCGCGGGAGCAATATGCAGCGCGACTTCTGGTACTCCAGCGAACGCGACGCAAGCAAGCTGGCCGATCCCGAGGCAGTCGGCCGCTATGCCGCCGAGCGAGCCCTGTCGCGCCTGTCGGCGCGGCGCATTCCCACCGGCAAGTTTCCGGTCCTGTTCGAAGCGCCCCTGGCGCTGGGCCTGCTGGGCGCATTGACGCAGGCAACCAATGGCGGGGCGCTCTACCGCAAGGCCTCTTTCCTGCTCGACAGCCTGGGCAAGCCGGTGCTGGCCGATCATCTGGACGTGACCGAGGATCCCCACATCCCCGGCGCCATGGGCAGTTCGCCGTTCGACGATGAAGGCGTGATTACGCGGGCGCGCGACGTGGTGCGGGGCGGGGTGCTGCAGGGCTATTTCCTGTCCACCTACACCGCGCGCAAACTGGGCATGGCCGTCACCGGCAATGCCGGCGGTTCGCATAACCTCACCTTGAGCTCGCGCGACACGAACCCGGCGGATGACCTGCCGGCCATGCTGCGCAAGATGGGCACGGGGCTGCTGGTCACCGAGTTGATCGGCCAGGGCGTGAACTACGTGACGGGCGATTATTCGCGCGGGGCGTTCGGGTACTGGGTCAAGGACGGCGTCATCCAGCATGCCGTGCAGGAAGTCACCATCGCCGGCAATCTGGCCGATATGTTCCGCCAGATCGTGGCCGTGGGCGCGGACGAGATCGTGCGGGGGACCAAGCGGACGGGGTCTATCCTTATCGAGCAGATGGCCATCGCTGGGGGATGAGAAGGCCCCCCCGTACCGCGCGGAGCGCGGCCCCCCAGGGGGCGACACCCACGGACCGGGGGACCCGGATCCGCGGTGTCCTCGATGGGGTGGGGTTCTTAAGTTTGATTTTGGGTGGTTTTGGGCGTTTTTCTGGTGGATGGGCGCGGGATTGAGGGTTTTGCGCGTTTATCTAGGGTTTCAAGCCGCAACAAATCGAGTAATAATGTCGGCCTTGCCCGCGCGCGCCCTGGTTGGTAAGGGCGCGCGCGGCTGAAATAATCCGCGTTTCCGGCTGTTTTTTCAGTGAACCGCGGCGAAATGACCGTCGATAGTCTTATACGTCCAGCGAGGGCGCGAGACCCTGGCGTTTACACATAACGAGCGTGAGAGAGGGTGTTCCCATGAATTTCACTTATAAGAAACTGCTGGCCGTCATCGCGATGGCCGGCGCGTTCCCCGCCGTTCACGCGGCCGATATCAAGCTGGGCATGGCCGAGGCACTGTCCGGCGGCGCCGCCCAGTACGGCATCGCCATCCGCAACGGCTTCCAGCTGGCCGCCGATGAAATCAACGCCGCCGGCGGTATCAACGGCAATAAGCTGGCGCTGGTGATCGAGGACGAGCAGGGCAAGAAAGAAGAAGCCATCAACGTCTTCAAGAAACTGATTTTCCAGGACAAGGTCCTGATGACCTTCGGCCCGACGCTGTCGAATTCGGCCCAGGCGGCCGATCCTATCGCCCAGGCCGGCAAGACCGTGGCCTTCGGCACGTCCAATACCGCCGACGGCATCACCTCCATCGGCAACTACGTCTTCCGCAACTCGGTGACCGAGGCCGACGTGCTGCCCGCCACCCTGAAGATGGCGATGGACAAGGCCGGCGTGAAGAAGGTCGCGGTGCTGTACGGCAACGACGACGTCTTCACCAAGAGCGGCTACGACAACTTCAAGAAGGCCCTGGAAGACCTGAAGATCCCGGTCACCACCACGGAAACCTTCGCCAAGGGCGACGTCGATTTCAAGGCCCAGCTGACCAAGATCAAGGGCACCAACCCGGACGCCGTCGTGCTGTCGGCCCTGCTGGCCGAGGGCGGCCCCATCATGGTGCAGGCGCGCCAGATCGGCCTGAACGTGCCGTTCATTGGCGGCAACGGCATGAATTCGGTTAAGATCTTCGACCTGGCGCCTGGCGCGGCTTCCAACGACCTGTGGGTCGGCAGCCCCTGGTCGATCGAAAATCCGGCCCCTGAAAATACCAAGTTCATCGGTGCCTACAAGGCCAAGTACAACGTGGCCCCCGATCAATTCGCGGCACAGGCGTATGACGCCATGTACATCGTCGCCGAAGCCCTGAAGCACACCAAGCTGACGGGTGACCTCACCGCCGACCGCGCCGCCCTGCGCGACGCCCTGCCTGCCGTGACCTGGACCGGCGCCACTGGCGCGTTCAAGTTCCGCCAGGCCAAGGACCGCGCCGGCAAGCCCGCCGGCTATGACGCCGAGCAAGCGCCCATCGTCAGCGTGACGAAGGACGGCAAGTACATCATCGTGAAGTAACCCCAAGCAAGGCGAGCGCGGCCGACGCCGTGTTCGACGCCTTGCGGGCCGCGGCCATCGCCGCTGCCCGCAAGGCGTTTTTCGATTCGGAACCCCCGGTATGTTGGAACAACAATTCGTCAATGCCCTGTCCCTGGGCTGTGTGTACGCCTTGTTCGCGCTAGGCTTCACGCTGGTCTTCGGCGTATTGGGCATTATCAACCTCGCCCATGGCGCGGTGTTCATGCTGGGCGCCTATGTGGCGCTGACCTTCATTACCAAGCTGGGTGTTCCGCTGTGGGTCGCCATCATCGGCGCCTTCGTCGCGGCTGGCGCGGCGGGCGCGGTGATCGACTGGCTGGTGCTCAAGCCGCTGCGCAAGCGCAACGCGCCTCACCTGATTCCCATGATCGCCACCATAGGCGTGGGCATCATCCTGAACAACGGCATGCAAGGCGTCTACGGCGCCAGCAACCAGCGCTTTCCCGCCGGTATCGTGCCCGACCAGACGCTGGTGATCGGGGGCATGCACGTGACGGTCATCGAACTGGCCATCATCTTCCTGTCCTTCGCCTTGATGGCTGTGCTGATGCTGGTCATGCATCGCACGCAGTTCGGCCGCGCCCTGCGCGCCATCGCCGAGTCGCCCAAGGCGGCCTGGCTGCTGGGCATCAACGTCGAGCAGCTGTTCCTGGTGACTTCCTTCATGGCGGGCGCGCTGGGGGGTGTGGCCGGCCTGCTGATCGGCCTGTACTCCAATGCCGTCTTTCCCCTGATGGGCCAGCCCATGCTGCACAAGGGCATCGCCGTCATCATCCTGGGCGGCATGGGCGATATCCGCGGCGCCATGCTGGGTGGCCTGTTCCTGGGCTTCGCCGAAGTGCTGTCGGTGGCGTACATCGGGTCCACGATGCGCGACGCGGTGGCTTTCGGCCTGCTCTTCCTGATCCTGCTGGTGCGCCCCCAGGGCCTGTTCGGCAAAGTGGTGCAACGCAAGGCTTGAGTATGAGCGCACTCCAAACTTTCTGGGATATCTACGGCAACCTGGTCCTGTCGCTGGGCACCAACGCGCTGCTGGCGTTGTCCATCTGGCTGACCCTGGCTTGCGGCATGCTGGCCATGGCAAACGCGGCCTTCATGGGCATCGGCGCCTATACGGCGGCGCTGCTGACGATGAATTACGACATGCCCTTTTCGGTGGCGCTCGCCGGCGGCATGGTGGCGCCGGCCGTGGTGGCGGCGCTGATCGGCCTGCCGACCATACGCCTGTCCGGCGTCTACCTTGCCATGGCGACGCTGGGGTTCGGCGAAGTGGTGCGGGTGGCCATCCTCAACACGGAATCGCTGACCGGCGGCGCGCTGGGCCTGAACGGCATTCCGCAATCGACGCAGTGGTGGCATGTGGCGGGCGCGGTGGTAATCGTGCTGCTGGTGCTGTGGCGCGTGCGCGCGTCGAAGATCGGGCGGGCGTTCGACGCCATCCGCAGCGACGAGACCGCCGCCGGCCTGATGGGAATCGACGTGCGCGCCAACAAAATGCTGGCTTTCATCCTCGGGGCGGCGGTCGCGGGACTGGCCGGCGCGCTCAATGCCCACCTGACGTTTTTCATCGGCCCGCAGGAATTCGGTTTCGACCGTGGCGTGGAAATCCTGACCATGACCATCCTGGGGGGTATCAACAGCCTGATCGGACCGCTGCTGGGCAGCGCCATCATTACCGTGCTGCCGGAAGCGCTGCGCGGTCTGGGCGACTTCCGCCTGGTCGCCAACGGGGTCATCCTGGTGCTTATCGTTCTGTTCCTGCCGCAAGGCATCTGGGATCCGGCGCGTTTCGCGCGCTGGACGCGCAAGGGAGGCAAGCGCCATGCTTGAGCTCTCGAACATCTCCATGCGTTTTGGCGGCCTGCATGTGCTGCATGACGTCAATCTCAAGGTGCCGCAGGGCGCCATTTTCGGCTTGATCGGCCCCAACGGCGCCGGCAAGACCACGGTGTTCAACATCATCACCGGCCTGCTGCGGCCCAGCGGCGGCAACGTGGTCTTCGACGGCAAGAGCCTGGTCGGCGTCAAGCCGCATCGCATCACGCGCGCCGGCGTGGCGCGCACTTTCCAGAACATCCGCCTGTTCAAGGAGATGACGCTGCTGGAAAACGTGGTGGTGGGCGCTTACCGCCACATGCACTACGGCGTCGGCGGCCTGTTGTTCAGCCTGCCCAATTTCCGCAAGCACGAGGCGCAGGCGCGCGAGCGCGCGCTGGAACTGCTGAGCTGGATGCGGCTGGACCACAAGGCCAACGACCTGGCCGACAACCTGTCCTATGGCGAGCAGCGCCGCCTGGAGCTGGCGCGCGCGCTGGCGACCGAACCGCGCCTGTTGCTGCTGGACGAGCCGGTGGCCGGCATGAATACCGGCGAGCGAGCCGAACTGATGCGCGAAATCGAGGCCATACGGGGCCGCGGCTACACCATCCTGATGATCGAGCACGACATGCACTTCGTGATGGGGCTGTGCGAGACCATCGCGGTGCTGAACTTCGGCAAGATCATCGCCAGCGGCGAGCCGGAGTCCATCCGCAACAACGAACAGGTCATCGAGGCCTACCTGGGCCGCGATGACGAAGAGGACGAGCAAGCCGCGGAGGTGCGCGCATGACCGCCATGCTGGAAATACGCGGCCTGGAAATCAATTACGGGCACATCGAGGCCGTGCGCGGCGTCGACATGTCGCTGGAGGCCGGACAGATCACGGCGCTGGTGGGCGCCAACGGCGCCGGCAAGTCGACCACGCTGCTGGCGCTTTCCGGCCTGCTGCCCAAGGCCAGGGGTTCCGTCCTGTTCGAGGGCGAGGACATCACTCGCCTGGCGCCGCACCAGATCGTGGCGCGCGGCATCGTGCAGGTGCCGGAAGGCCGCGCGATCCTCACCACCATGACGGTGCGCGAGAACCTGGAGCTGGGGGCCTACCGGCGGGGACGCGCCAGTGTCGGCGACGATCTCGAATACATCTTCAATCTGTTCCCGCGCTTGAAGGAGCGCCTGCAAGGCGTGGCCGGCAACCTGTCCGGCGGCGAGCAGCAGATGCTGGCCATCGGGCGCGCGCTGATGGCCAAGCCGCGCCTGCTGCTGCTGGATGAGCCGTCGATGGGCCTGGCGCCCATCGTCGTGCAGGAAATCTTCCGCGCCGTGCGGGCCATCAATGCCGACGGCTTGACCCTGTTCCTGGTGGAACAGAACGTGCGCCAGGCGCTGAAGATCGCCCAGAAGGGCTATGTGCTGGAGAACGGCGCGCTGGCCCTGTCTGGCAGCGGCAGGGAACTCCTGGGACACCCCCGTGTCCTGGAGGCCTACCTGGGCGGCTAGGGCTTCCCGCCCAGGATTTGGGTTTTTTGGAGACGCACGCTCAAAAACTGAGCAAATTCGTGCTAGAATCGAAGACTTCCCTTGTTTTCCGTACTCGCACGGGCGAACCAACAACGCTTAGGCGGGGCGGCGAAAGGGGGGATTCCGGACGGGATTTCTCCGCCGGAAAATCCAAATCTCTCTAGGAACCATCATGAAGACCTTTGTGGCGAAGCCGCATGAAGTCAAGCGTGAATGGTTTGTGATCGACGCGAAGGGCAAAGTCCTCGGTCGTGTGGCCAGCGAAGTCGCACGTCGTCTGCGTGGCAAGCACAAACCTGTTTTCACGCCGCACGTTGACACTGGTGATTACATCATCATCATCAACGCGGCCGATATCGTCGTTACCGGGAACAAGGCGCTGGACAAGAAGTACTATCGCCACTCGACCTACCCGGGCGGTATCACTGAAACCAACTTCGGCAAGATGCAGCAACGTTTCCCGGGCCGCGCCATTGAAAAGGCGGTCAAGGGCATGCTCCCGAAGGGCCCGCTTGGCTATGCCATGTTCAAGAAGCTGAAGGTGTACGCCGATGACAAGCATCCGCACACCGCCCAGCAACCCAAGCCGCTGGAAATCTAAGGAATCGACATGATCGGTAACTGGAATTACGGAACCGGCCGTCGTAAAACTTCGGTGGCGCGTGTGTTCCTCAAGAAAGGGTCTGGCAAGATCGTCGTCAACGGCAAGCCCGTCGACGAGTTCTTCGCCCGTGAAACCGGCCGCATGGTCGTGCGCCAGCCGCTGGAACTGACTGGCCATCTGGAGTCCTTCGACATCCGCGTCAATGTGCATGGCGGTGGCGAATCGGGTCAAGCCGGCGCTGTGCGCCACGGCATCACCCGCGCGCTCATCGACTACGATGCCACGCTGAAGCCCGCGCTGTCGCAGGCTGGCCTGGTGACCCGCGATGCTCGTGAAGTCGAACGTAAGAAGGTCGGTCTTCGCAAGGCGCGTCGTCGCAAGCAGTTCAGCAAGCGCTAATGCTCCAGCAAAAAGGCCGCGAAAGCGGCCTTTTTGCTTTTTTGCCCTACCAGCCCTGCATTTCTGTTGCAAAAGACATGTCCCGCCCGGTTTTATTTCGCATTCTGCTGGTCTTGCTGGTCGGTCTGGTGATCGGCGGGGAGGCGATGTACCTGGCGCTGCGGCAGTACCGTGCCGGCGACGACGAACCGACGCCCGAAGCGCTGCACGCCGTGCAGGCGCAATTGCTCCAGCGCACGGCCGACGTGGAATTCGTTCGCCGGCAGCTGGACGTGGCCGAAGGGGAACTCGCGATCGAGCGGTCGGCGCGCGAGGCGCTGGCCGCCCAGGTCGGCAGCCAGCTCGACCAGCTGGGCACCCTGCGCGACCGGCTGGCGTTCTACGAGCAATTGCTGCCGCCCACCCCGGGCGGCGTGGTCAGCATCCGGGGATTGGATATCGATCGTACGGCCGAAGGCTTGAGCTACCGCGTCCTGCTGATGCGCAGCGTCCGCAACGGCAGTCCGCCCTTTGTCGGCAGCCTGCAATTCGTGGCGGAGGGCACCCAGGACGGCAAGCCCAAGACCCTGGTGCTCAGCTTGCTGCGGCCGGCCACCTCGGCGCCCGCCCCGGGGACGGATCCCGGTCCGGCGGCGGGCGTCGCGGGGCCGACGGCTGCGGGAGGAGGGGGGCTGGGCAATATTCCCGCCCCTGCCGCCAAGGGCAAGGGCGACAAGAATGCCAAGGATGAGGACGCCAAGGACGAGGACGCCAAGGACGCTCGATTGCCGCTGCCGCCGGACACGATTCCGTTCGATTTCGACCAGTACCAGCGTGGACAGGGCCTGCTGGGCTTGCCCAAGGGCTTCGTGCCGGGCGCCATTACCCTGAACGTGCTGGAAGGCGGTGTCGTGCGCGCGACACGGACGGTCAAGGGGCCTTTCTGATGGCCTGGCGCGAATAGCCCCGGTGCCGTGTAGGTGTATTGCGCGGGCGTTGGCCGCGCGCAGTATAGTAGAGACAGATGCCGGCGCCACGGCGCCGCTTGAATTCGCCCCTAGAGGGCAGGAGTCCCAATTATGAACGCTGTTGTTACCGAAACCGTAGACCTGCAAGCGCCCCCTCCCATGCCGCTGATCTTCACCGACGCCGCCGCGGCAAAGGTCAAGGATCTGCTCGCCGAGGAAGGCAACCCCGAACTGAAGCTGCGCGTATTCGTGCAGGGTGGCGGCTGTTCCGGGTTCCAGTATGGTTTTACCTTCGATGAAACGGTCAACGAAGACGACACCGTGCTGGACAAGGAAGGCGTGCAACTGCTCGTCGATCCGATGAGCTTCCAGTACCTCGTCGGCGCCGAGATCGACTACAAGGAAGACCTCGAAGGCGCGCAGTTCGTCATCCGCAATCCGAACGCAACCACCACTTGCGGTTGCGGTTCCTCGTTCTCGGTCTGAGGCCGAGGCCGGCAAGTCGCCGGTAGACGCAGCTTGCATGGACAGGGCCAGGCGCGTGAACGCCTGGCCTTTTTGCCTGTAGGCAGCCCGCACAGCAAAAAAGCGTCCGCTTAGGGAGCCGCAAACGGCGTCAGGCCGGGTAAAGCGCGCCGAGTACTCGCGGCGCCCTGGCGCCGGTGACTTCGGGCAGGCCCGCCGGAACACGGTCCAGGAAAGCCTGGGCCAGCCAGGCGAAGGCCATGGCTTCCACCGCTTGCGCCGGCACGCCCTCGTCATCGGTCGGCCGCACCGGCCATTGCAGGCAGTCCTGCAGGTCGCGCATCAATCCGCCGTTCCTGACCCCGCCGCCGCACACCAGGACTTCCCGCGTGTCGGGTGCGGTGGCCGCGATGGCGTCGGCCACCGTGCGCGCCGTGAAGCGCTGCAAGGTGGCCTGGATGTCCTGCGGCTGCAACGCGCGGCAATAGCCGGCCCAGGCGGCAAGGCGTTGGTCCAGCCAGGTACGGTTGAACAGGTCGCGTCCTGTCGACTTGGGCGGCGCCAGCTTGAGCCACGGCTCGCTGGCGAGGAGGTAGGTGAGGATGTTGTCGTCGGCCTTGCCGCTGGCGGCGTAGGCGCCGTCGCGGTCATAGGGCTGGCCGGTATGACGCTGGCACCAGTCGTCCAGCAGCATATTGGCCGGGCCGGTATCGAAACCGAGTATGGGGCGGCCGGGCGCCAGCACCGTGACATTGGCGATGCCGCCCAGGTTCAGGACCGCGCGCGGCGTATCGGTCGCGAAGACGGCCTCGTGGAACGCCGGCACCAGCGGCGCGCCCTGGCCGCCCGCGGCCACGTCGCGGCTGCGGAAGTCCGCGATCACGTCGATGCCGCAGCGCTCCGCCAGGAGGGCTGGCGCGTTCAATTGCAGGGTGTAGCCTTGTTCCGGGCGATGACGAACGGTCTGGCCGTGGGCGCCAATGGCGGCGACGGCCGACGCCGCCACGCCAGCTCTCGCCAGCAAGGCCTGCACGACGTCCGCATAGAGGCCGGCCAGGGCTTGCGAGGCGAGCGCTGCGCGCTCGAGTTCGCCGGCGCCGCTGGTATTCAGCGCCAGGAGCTCCTGGCGCAGGGCGGCGGGCATGGGCAGGTCGGCATGGGCCAGCAATTCGGGCCGGGGACCGCCGAGCCGGACCAGCACGCCATCCACGCCATCCGTGCTGGTGCCGGACATCAGGCCGATAAGCAAACGTTGCGCGGTCACTGGACTATCCTCCTGTCGCTGCGCGACTCCTCCCGGAGGGAGGATACGCCCTTGGGGCGGCCGACAGGCGGGCCGCCTAGTTCACGGCCGCGCTAGCCAGTGCCCCCGGCATGGCCTGCTGGAACTTGGCCAGCAATTCGATCTGCTGCTTGTAGCCGGCGGCCAGCTTGGCGAAGGCCGACTTGTCGCCGCCTTCCAGGCTGCGAGCGACGGGCA
This sequence comes from Achromobacter aloeverae, assembly GCF_004121055.1. Taxonomy (GTDB): domain Bacteria; phylum Pseudomonadota; class Gammaproteobacteria; order Burkholderiales; family Burkholderiaceae_B; genus Bordetella_C; species Bordetella_C aloeverae. The sequence goes on along the minus strand of NZ_PYAL01000008.1, from coordinate 243,363 downwards.
GGTCCACCGAAAGCGGGTCGATGGGCTCGTTGTTGACACGGAATTCGTAGTGCAGGTGCGGGCCGGTCGCCCAGCCCGTCATGCCGACGTAGCCTATCACTTCGCCCTGCGTCACGCGCTGGCCCTTGCGGATGCCTTCGGCGATCCGGCTTTGGTGCGCGTAAAGGGTGGAGTACTTGGCGTCGTGCTTGATGATGACCACGTTGCCATAGCCATTCTGCACGCCGGCGAATTCCACCACGCCGTCCGAGGTGCTGTGGATGGGCGTGCCGGAAGGCGCCGCATAGTCCACGCCCTTGTGGCCGGTCCAGGTCTTGTGGATCGGGTGCATGCGCATGCCGAACGTCGAGCTGATGCGGCTGAACTTCAGCGCGGTGCGCAGGAAGGCGCCGCGCAGGCTGGTGCCGTCGAAATCATAGTAGGCGCCGTTGGCGCTGCCGTCCGGACTGAACCAGACCGCCGTGTAGTTCTTGTCCTGGTTCTTGAATTCCAGGGCCAGGACACGGCCGGCGCCGGCGTAGCGGCCGTCGTGCGAGCGCACCTCGTAGACCACGCGGAACTGGTCGCCCTGGCGCAGGTTGCGCAGGAAGTCGATCTTGGCGCTGAGGATGTCGGCCATCTGCATGGTGACCGAGTCAGGCACGCCCGCCTCGTCGGTCGCGGCGAACAGAGAAGAACGGATGGTGCCCACGGCCACGCGGGTCTGGCGATCCGTGTTCTGCGTGACTTCCTCGGCCTTGTAGCCGTCGCCGGCGGGGACGATGTTCAGGTAGCGGGTCACGACCTGGCCGTCGCTCTCATTGCCGGGCGTATGGATATAGCGCAGCCACAGGAGCTTGCCGGCCTCGTCGGTCGCGGCCTGCACTGACCGGCCCGGGTACAGCTTGTAGATGCTGCGCGCGCTGGGGTCATGCGTCAGGAACACCTGCAGCTTGTCGTCGTCCAGTTCCAGCCGCTGCAGCACCGCGGCCAGCGTGTCGCCGGGACGGATGCGTGTTTCGCTGATATACGGGGCGTCTGGACTGGCGCTGACCTGGTATTCGTCCGGGGAGAGCGTCATGACGCTCTGGACCAGCCGGGAAGGGGGGAGATCGTTGGCGCCGTTCTGGGGCACCATGCCGACCGCGGCGGCGGCGGCGAACAGACCCAGGGCGGAGGCGACAAGAGCGCCACGGAAAAACCTGGCGCGTCGGGAAATCGGTGGCTCGGCGTTCAGGGCCTGGGGGGCATTCGTCTGTGCCGCGTCGGCCGCCGGGTCTTGAAACCCTCGGGTCATCGTCGAAAAAACCTCGGGGACGGAACCCCTGTATGACAGTTGCGTATGATTAGGGCGCTATCCTAGCCCATTCGGCTAGAATTTTCGACCAATTTCCAGACCCTTCCTTTCATTAAAGTGCTGAAATTACCCTCCGCCCCGCCGATCGGGCGGCTGGCTGATTTTTCCGTCCTGGTTCCGCAAGGTTGTCCCTGACTATGTCCCACCCAGAAGCCGCCCCCATCACTCCCGAGGTCGAGGCCGACCTGCGCATCGCAAAACGCGGTTGCGATGAATTACTGGTCGAGTCCGAGTTCGTGCGCAAGCTGGCGCGCAGCCGCGCCACCGGCGTGCCGCTGCGCATCAAGCTGGGACTGGATCCCACGGCGCCCGACATCCACCTGGGGCACACCGTGGTGCTGAACAAAATGCGCCAGTTGCAGGACCTGGGGCACAACGTCATTTTCCTGATCGGCGACTTCACGTCGATGATCGGCGACCCGAGCGGCCGCAATAACACCCGCCCGCCGCTGACGCGTGAGCAGATCGAGGCCAATGCCAAGACCTACTACGCCCAGGCCAGCCTGGTGCTGGACCCGGCACGCACCGAGATCCGCTACAACTCCGAGTGGTGCGACCCGCTGGGCGCGCGCGGCATCATCCAGTTGGCGTCCCGCTACACCGTGGCCCGCATGATGGAGCGCGACGACTTCACCAAGCGCTTCAAGGGCGGCATTCCCATCGCGGTGCATGAATTCCTGTACCCCCTGATGCAGGGCTACGATTCCGTGGCCTTGAAGTCCGACCTGGAACTGGGCGGCACCGACCAGAAATTCAACCTCCTTGTCGGGCGCGAGCTGCAGAAGGAATACGGCCAGGAGCAGCAGTGCATCCTGACCATGCCCTTGCTGGTGGGGACGGACGGTGTCGAGAAGATGTCCAAGTCCAAGGGCAACTACATCGGCATTTCGGACACGCCGGAATCGATGTTCGGCAAGCTGATGTCGATTTCCGACACCCTGATGTGGCGCTACTTCGAACTCCTGTCCTTCCGCTCGCTGGAGGATATCGCCGCCTTGAAGGCGGAGATCGACGGGGGCCGCAATCCGCGCGACGCCAAGGTTGCGCTGGCCCAGGAAATCGTGGGCCGCTTCCACGGCGGCCAGGCGGCGGTGGATGCGCTGGCCGGCTTCGAGGCGCGATTCCGCGACGGCGCCCTGCCGGACGACATGCCGGAGGTCAAGGTGGGCAGCGCGCCGCTGGGCATCCTGAAGGTATTGCGCGAGGCCGGACTGTGCGCATCGGGCGCGGAAGCCCAGCGCAATGTCGAACAGGGCGGCGTGCGGGTGAATGGCGACAAGGTGGAAGACAAATCGTTGCAATTGTCCGCGGGGGAGTACGTCATCCAGGTGGGCAAACGCAAATTCGCCCGTGTAACCTTGGCCGGGTAGTCTGGCGCAAGGGCAGGCCGGGGTGGCGGCCGTCCTGCCGCGCCGGTGACCCGGCATCATGGCCGCGCGGGCGTCCGGCACGCCCGCTCCGGGACGCATGGAACCGAAACTACGCAAGTCGATTCAAAACAGATACGCTTGAGTCTGTGCGACGCATCAAGGAGGCATGCCATGAAGCTTGCGAGCTTGTCCTTTTCCGATAACGAGGCTCTTTCCGAACGTTATGCGTTCGGCCGCATCGACCCGCAAACCCACGTTGCGCTGGCCGACAACTGCAACCCCCAGTTTTCGTGGGACGACGTGCCCGATGGCACTGCCTCGTTCGTGCTGATCTGCCACGATCCGGATGTGCCCAGCAAGCCCGATGACGTCAACCAGGAAGGCCGCCTGGTCCCGGCCGATTTGCCCCGGGTGGATTTCTACCACTGGGTCCTGATCGACCTGGCCCCGGAAACCCGTGAAATTGAGGAAGGCGCCTTTTCCAACGGCATCACGCCGCGCGGCAAGGGCGGCCCATTGGCGCCGCAGGGCGCCCGCCAGGGCGTGAACAGCTATACCGACTGGTTCGCCGCCGACCATGACATGAGCGGCGACTATTTCGGCTACGACGGCCCCTGCCCGCCCTGGAACGACTCGATTCCGCACCACTACGTGTTCACCCTGTACGCCTTGAGCGTACCCAGGCTGGAACTGGAAGGCGCCTTTACCGGCGCGGACGTCCTGGCCGCCATCAAGGGCAAGGTCCTGGCGCAGGCGTCGCTGACGGGCACCTACACCCTGAATCCGGACCTGGCGCCCAAGCAGATCGGCACCACGTCGGCCTGAACGGGCATGTCCGGGGCGCCAGGCGCCCCGCATGGGATTCTCTTCGGCGGGCTTGCTGCCCGCCGTTTTCATGCCGTTTCCCTGTGGATTGCCTGGGCGGGCGCAGGGCGCCGGACCCTCGTTCCAGGGAAGGTGTCGCGCGCCGCCGTCGCCATCTGCGTGAAATATTTTCATGCCCGCTTGAGCAGCGTTTCCCCTCCGACCCCCATTTCCCGCTTTTCTGCGCTTTTCTGTCTGTTTTTGCCCCTGTTTCGGTTCGTTTTTCGGTTTGCTGCGGGACAGAACGCTCCCTCCGGGGGCTGCCTGGCGCGGGTCGCGCTGTAAACTACCGCCTGACCCCCTGGTTTTCCCCGATTTTCAGCTTTTTCCTTTCAGGACTTTCCATGTTCGACCGCTCCCGTACGATCTCCCAGGTTGACCCCGATCTCTGGGCCGTTATCCAGAAAGAAAATGTGCGCCAGGAACAGCACATTGAACTGATCGCTTCCGAGAACTACGCCAGTCCCGCCGTAATGCAGGCGCAAGGCACGCAGCTGACCAATAAGTATGCGGAAGGCTACCCCGGCAAGCGGTATTACGGTGGTTGCGAATTCGTCGATGTCGCGGAACAACTGGCCATAGACCGCCTGAAGCAGCTGTTTGGCGCCGAAGCCGCCAACGTGCAGCCCAACTCCGGTTCGCAAGCCAACCAGGGCGTCTACATGGCGGTCCTCAAGCCGGGCGATACCGTGCTGGGCATGAGCCTGGCCGAAGGCGGCCACCTGACGCACGGCGCGTCGGTCAATGCGTCCGGCAAGCTGTACAACTTCCAGCCCTACGGCCTGGATGCCAATGAAGTGCTGGATTACGGCAAGGTCGAAGCGCTGGCCCAGGAGCACAAGCCCAAGCTGATCGTGGCCGGTGCGTCCGCCTATGCCCTGCATATCGATTTCGAGCGCATGAGCCGCATTGCCCGCGACAACGGCGCGCTGTTCATGGTTGATATCGCCCATTACGCCGGCCTGGTGGCGGGCGGCGCCTACCCCAATCCGGTGCCCCATGCCGACTTCGTCACGTCCACCACGCACAAATCGCTGCGCGGCCCGCGCGGCGGCGTGATCATGATGAAGGCCGAATTCGAAAAGGCCATCAATTCCGCCATTTTCCCCGGCATCCAGGGCGGCCCCCTGATGCACGTCATCGCGGCCAAGGCCGTGGCGTTCAAGGAAGCCCTGCAGCCGGAGTTCAAGGACTACGCGCAGCAGGTGGTGAAGAACGCCAAGGTGCTGGCGGAAACCCTGGTCAAGCGCGGCGTGCGCATCGTGTCCGGCCGGACCGAAAGCCATGTCATGCTGGTCGACCTGCGCGCCAAGGGCATCACCGGCAAGGAAGCCGAAGCGGTGCTGGGCCAGGCGCATATCACGGTCAACAAGAACGCCATCCCCAACGATCCGGAAAAGCCTTTCGTCACCAGCGGCATCCGCCTGGGTACGCCGGCGATCACCACCCGCGGCTTCAAGGAAGCGGAGACCGAGCTCACCGCCAACCTCATCGCCGACGTGCTGGACAACCCGCGCGACGAGGCCAACATCGCCGCCGTGCGCACCCGCGTGGACGCGCTGACGGCCAGCCTGCCGGTCTACGGCGGCTGATGCGAGGGCCGGTCATGGCGTCAGACACCCGGACACGGACCTTCGTGCCGCTTGCCTGGCGCCATGGCCGGAAATATCGGCACGCCGGATCGTTTCGCCACTGAGGGGGCAGGCAATTGCGATGTCCATTTTGCGGCCACGCGGACACCCAGGTCGTTGATAGCCGGGTGTCGGAAGAGGGCGACACCATACGCCGGCGGCGCCGTTGCCAGGCGTGCGACAAGCGTTTCACGACTTACGAGCGGGTCGAGCTGGCCATGCCTTCTATCGTGAAGCGCAATGGCAGCCGCAGTGATTTCGAGCCGGGCAAGCTGCGCGGCAGCCTGTCGCTGGCCCTGCGCAAGCGCCCCGTCAGCACCGAGGACGTCGATGCCGCCGTCGCGCGCATCGAGGAAGCGCTGCTGACCAGCGGCAAGCGGGAAGTGCCGTCGGCCTACGTCGGCGAGCTGGTCATGAACGAGCTCAAGAAACTCGACAAGGTGGCCTACGTCCGTTACGCGTCGGTCTACCGCAGCTTCGAGGACATCGGCGAGTTCATCGAGGCCATCCGCGAGATGCAGGGGCCCCTGCTGTCCGGCAAGCTGCGCAAGGAATAGGCGGCCCGCCGCGTCAGTGCGCGTCGTTCTCCGCGCCCCCGCCGCGCCAGGCGCCGGGCGGCGTCGTTTCGAATTTTCGCCAGACCCGGCGCATGTGATGCACCGACCCGAAGCCGCTGCGCTCCGCCACGTTTTCCAGGCTTAAATCGCTTTCGCGCACCAGCTCGCGCGCCATCGCGACGCGGATGCGGTGCAGGTAGTCGAGCGGCGAGCATCCCGCGTGACGGGCGAACAGCCGGGCCAGGTGGCGGCTGCTGGTGTGCGCGCGCCGAGCCATCGCCTCGGCCGTCCATGCCGCCGCGGGATCCTGCACGATGGCGTCCTGGATCCGGTGCACGACCGGATGAAGGTGATTGCGGTGCTCCAGCCACGGCGACACCGCCGGGTCGTCGCCAGCGCGGCGCAGATAGACGACCATTTCGCGCGCCACCGCGCTGGCGACCCTGGGGCCGCACAGGCCGGCCGTGACGTGCAAGGCCAGGTCGATGCCCGCCGTGTAGCCGGCGCTGCTCATGACCCGTCCGTCCTCCACGAAGATCCGGTTGTCGAGCACGCGGGCGGCGGGGTCGATGCGGGCCAGCATGTCGAGGCAGGAGTGGTGGCTGGTGCAAGCGCGCTGGTGCAGCAATCCGGCGGCCGCGGCCAGCAGCGCACCCCAGCAGACCGTCATCAGGCGAAAGCCGTCCTCGGCGTGGCGGCGTGCCAGCCATTGCACCAGCAGGCGCGTTTCGGTTTCCTGCCAGGCCATGTCGGCGCCTACTGTGCCGGCCACCACTGCGATCGCGTGCGCCGGCAGCCGTTCGGGGAGGGGCTCCAGGCCGGCCAGGCGCAGTCCCGGCAGCCCGCTTTCCATGCCGTTCGAAGGGCCGCAGAAATGCAGCTCGAAAGCCCCGGGGATGTACTTGTTCGCGACCCGGAAGACCTCGGCCGGGCCGGCCACGTCCAGCAGGACGGTACGGGGCAGCAGCGCGAAGTAGACCGGGGTGCCGGCGGCGGGCATGGCAGGGGGCATTGCGTCTTCCAGGAGGAAACCGGGCCGGGCCAGGCCCGGCGGCGGAGCTTCAGTCGTCCAGGGCCGTGGCGGCGTCCACGATACGGGCGAAGCGGCCATCGAGTACCAGCGTCGTGCGATCGCGGATATCCGCGGCGGAGTAGCGCCGGCCGGCGGCGCTGACCATGGGGAAGGTCAGCGTGGCGTCGGCGACGAATCGTACCTGGAAGCCGGCGTCGGAGGCATGGCGGGAGGTCGTTTCGCAACATTGTTCGGTGCGGATGCCGCAGACCAGCACTTCCTCGATGCCGTGCGCGCGCAGCCAGTGCTCCAATGTGGTGCCGGCGGGACTGCGGGCATAGAGCGCCGAATGCACCGTTTTGTGGAAAGTCTCCACCGGTTCGTAGCGTATGTCCTCCAGTGTCCGCACCAGGCCGGAGCGTGGAGAGAAGGGATCGTCCGCCGGCGCCTCCGGCTCATGGTGGAAGATGCGCAGCGCCGGCACGCCTGCCGAGGCCGCCTTGTCCACCAGGTCCTGCACGGCACGGCGGAAGGCCGGCAATTCTGTTTCGTCCCAATACGGACGGCGACGGAAGGACTCCTGCACATCAATGACCAATACCGCTTGTTTCATGTGACTCTCCGGAAATCGGCGAAAAGTGCCGGGATGCGTCGCATTGTGCCTTTCGCCCTCTTGCCGGACGAGAGCCATGACGGACTAGTTTAGGACCAAATCGGACATTGCCATGCGAGCCCCATGGGCAATCCGGCCGCAGCGCGGAAGCGGGCCCGGGCATACAATCCAGACGTGACTACCGAAGCCGACCTGCACTGGATGCGCCACGCCCTGGCGCTCGCCCGAACCGTCATCCATACCACCGCGCCCAACCCTCGTGTGGGGTGCGTCATCGTGCGTGATGGCCGCGTGATCGGGGAGGGCGCGACGCAGCCTCCCGGCGGTCCCCATGCCGAGGTCTGCGCCTTGCGCGACGCTGCCCGGCGTGGCGAAGAGACCGCCGGCGCGACCTTTTACGTCACCCTGGAACCCTGCAGCCATCATGGCCGCACGCCCCCTTGCGCCGACGCCGTGGTGGCCGCGGCGCCGGGGCGCGTGGTGGTGGCGATGGGCGATCCCAATCCGCTGGTGGGTGGCGCCGGCCTGGCGCGCCTGCGCGATGCCGGCATCGCCGTCACGACGGGCGTTTGCCAGGAAGAGGCCCTGGCCCTCAATGCCGGCTTCGCGGCGCGCATGAGCCGCGGCACGCCATGGACGTGGCTCAAGCTGGCGGCGTCCCTGGACGGCCGCAGCGCCTTGCACAACGGCATGTCGCAATGGATAACCGGCGCCGAGGCGCGCGCCGATGGGCATACCTGGCGGGCGCGAGCCGACGTGGTCCTGACCGGCATGGGTACCGTGCTCAAGGACGACCCGCAGCTGACGGTGCGCACCTTCGACTTGCCCAGGCAACCCCGCAGGGCGGTGGTGGACAGCCAGCTGCGCCTGCCTGAAACCGCGCGCCTGCTCGACGGTAGCGAAGTCTGGGTTTTCACGGTCAGCGACGACCAGGAAAAGGTCGAGCGCCTGGCGCGCCGCAATGCCCGGGTCATCCGCCTGCCGGCGGTCGCGGGGCGGGTGGACCTGGCGGCGATGATGCGCTGGATGGCTGGGCAGCAGGTCAATGAAGTGCACGTCGAGGCGGGCGCCGGCCTGAGCGGCGCCTTGCTGGCCGCCGATTGCGTGGACGAGGTGCTGGCCTATCTCGCCCCCGTCCTGCTGGGCGATGCGGCGGGAATGGTCGGGCTGCCCATGCTGGAGAACCTGAAGGAAGCGCGTCGTTTCGTATTCGTGGACGTGACCCGGCTGGGCGGCGATGTACGCCTGCGCGGCCGTTATGTAGAGCGTTGGCAGCAATTGATGGGGGCTGCTGCCGCCCGTTGAGGAGGGGAGCGCGCAAGCGCGGCCCTATTGTTTACCCCTAGTTTTCGGCGGCCGGGCAGGGCGGGCGCAGGGCTTGCTTGCGAGACCAGCAACCGCGAGGAATGACGGCGCCGGCAGCAGGGGAATCTACCAGGAGTGAATGGTTATGTTTACCGGCATCGTGGCGACCGTGGGACGTATCGTACGCGTCCAGCCTTTTGAATCCAATGACGGCGTCGCGGGTTTACACCTGTCCATCGACGCGGGAGAGCTGGACCTGAGCGATGTGCGCCTGGGCGATTCGATCGCCATCCAGGGCGCGTGCATGACCGTGGTCGGCTTGCAAGGGCGCGAATTTCAGGTCGACGTTTCGCGCGAAAGCCTCAACCTGACCGTGGGATTGGAGAAAACGGGAGAAGTGAATCTGGAAAAGGCCCTGCGTATCGGCGACGCGATCGGCGGCCATCTGGTTTCCGGCCATGTCGACGGCCTGGGCACGGTGCAAAGCTACGAAAAGGTCGGTGAATCGCGGGAGCTTATCATCCGCGTGCCCGCGGATATTGCGAAATACCTGGCCTATAAAGGCTCTGTTACGGTGAATGGCATCAGCCTGACCGTTAACCGCGTCGAAGATATGCCGGATAAAAAAGGTTCCGACATCAGCATTAACGTTATTCCGCATACCCAGGACGTGACCACGTTGCGTAACGTAAAGGCAGGCGACAAAGTCAATCTCGAAATCGACACGATCGCCCGCTATGTGGAGAGGATGTTGAGCGCGCCTGGCGCGGCGGATGTTCGTCGCGGCGCGTAGATCTTCGGCAGGAAAGGACGGTCGCGTTTTTCTGTTTTTTGGGCCGCGAGGGCGGTATGTCGTATATCGAGATCATTTATTTCAATGCTCGTTTCCCCGCCCTCTTTTTTGCGGAACTTGCGCTATTTGCCACTGGACTAAACCATATAGGCGCGGACCGTCGTCTTGTGTGTGTGGAAAGCAACAACGCATCGCCATGTAGGAACCCTTGCATGAACTTATGGTGATTCCCTCTAGCGGGGGCGCACACACAGGCACACAATGAAGTCAACGGGAGCGCACTAGACCTTTTCGCACGACGTAGTCGGAGGTATCACGATGCTGAATATCGTAGAAGGCTTCAAGTCGCAGTACGCCAGGGATCAGGAAGCGGAGCTGACCCTTGAGGAATACCTCAATCTGGCGAAGCGTGATCCGATGGTGTACGCCAGCCCCGCCGAGCGGATGCTGGCCGCGATCGGCGAACCGGAGATCATCGACACTCGCAACGATCCCCGGCTGTCCCGGCTGTTCGCAAATCGCATCATCCGGCGCTATCCGGCCTTCAAGGAATTTTTCGGCATGGAGGACGTGATCGGTCAGATCGTGGCCTTCTTCAAGCATGCCGCGCAGGGCCTGGAGGAGCGCAAGCAGATCCTCTACCTGCTTGGTCCCGTCGGCGGCGGCAAGTCCTCCATCGCGGAGCGGCTGAAAATGCTGATGGAAACCTATCCCATCTACGCGCTCAAGGGGTCTCCGGTCAATGAAACGCCGCTCGGGCTTTTCAACCCCGACCGTTTTGGCGAACAACTCGAAGCGGAATACGGGATTCCGCGCCGTTATCTGAGCGGCATCATGTCGCCGTGGGCGGTCAAGCGCCTGAAGGAATACGACGGCGATATTTCACAATTCCGTGTGGTGCGGCTGAATCCGTCGGTGCTGCGCCAGGTGGCGATCGCCAAGACCGAGCCGGGCGACGAGAACAACCAGGATATTTCGTCCCTGGTCGGCAAGGTCGATATCCGCAAACTCGACCGTTATTCGCAGGACGATCCGGACGCGTACAGCTATTCCGGCGGCTTGTGCCTGGCCAACCAGGGCTTGCTTGAATTCGTCGAAATGTTCAAGGCGCCCATCAAGATGCTGCATCCGCTGCTGACGGCGACGCAGGAGGGCAACTTCAAGGGTACCGAGGGCTTCTCGGCGATTCCGTTCAACGGCAGCATCCTGGCCCACTCGAACGAGTCGGAGTGGCAGACTTTCCGCAACAACAAGCACAACGAGGCTTTCCTCGACCGTATCTATATCGTCAAGGTGCCTTACTGCCTGCAGGTGTCGGAAGAGGTCTGCATCTACGACAAGCTGTTGCGCAACAGCTCGCTGAGCTCGGCGCCGTGCGCCCCGGGCACGCTGGACATGATGGCGCAGTTTTCCGTCCTGACCCGCCTGAAAGAGCCGGAGAACTCCAGCATCTATTCCAAGATGCGGGTGTACGACGGCGAGACGCTCAAGGATATCGATCCCAAGGCCAAGTCGCTGCAGGAGTACAAGGATTACGCCGGCACGGATGAAGGCATGAACGGGGTGTCGACCCGCTTCGCGTACAAGATCCTGTCCAGCGTTTTCAACTACGACCAGACTGAAGTGGCGGCCAACCCCGTACACCTGATGTATGTGCTGGAGCAGCGCATCGCCCGCGAGGACTTCCCCGAAGACACGCGGCGGCGCTATCTGGAGTTCATCAAGGGGTATCTGGCGCCGCGTTATGCGGAGTTCATCGGCAAGGAAATCCAGACCGCCTACCTGGAGTCTTATTCGGAGTACGGCCAGAATATCTTCGACCGCTACGTGACCTTCGCGGATTGCTGGATCCAGGACGAGGAGTTCCGGGATCCGGAAACCGGCGAAAGCTTCGACCGCTCGGCGCTGAACGACGAACTCGAGAAAATCGAGAAACCGGCGGGCATCGCCAACCCCAAGGATTTCCGCAACGAGATCGTGAATTTCGTCCTGCGGGCGCGCGCCAACAACAGCGGCCGCAATCCGGCGTGGACCAGCTACGAGAAGCTGCGCGAAGTGATCGAGAAAAAGATGTTCTCGAACACCGAAGACCTGCTGCCCGTCATTTCCTTCAACGCCAAGGCTTCGGCCGAGGACAAGAGCAAGCACCAGAGTTTCGTCGAGCGGATGGTCGACAAGGGCTATACCGAGAAACAGGTGCGACTGCTCTGCGAATGGTATTTGCGGGTCAGGAAATCCTCCTGAGCGGGGTGCTATGAACTCACTTATCGATCGTCGTCTCAATGGACGCAACAAGAGCGCCGTCAATCGGGAGCGTTTCCTCCGGCGCTACAAGACTCAGGTACGGAAAGCTGTTCGGGATCTGATTCGGGAGCGCTCGATCGAGGATATGGACCAGGGCGGGGAGATCAATCTTCCCACCCGGGACATCTCCGAACCCCGCTTCCGTCATGGCGCCGGCGGCGACCGGGAGATGGTGCACCCGGGCAACCGCGAGTTCGTGACGGGCGACACCATAGACCGGCCCCAGGGCGGGGCCGGCCAGGGTGGCGGCCACGAGCCGGGCGAAGGCGATTCGGTGGACCAGTTCACCTTCACCCTGTCGCGCGCCGAGTTCCTCAACTTCTTCTTCGAGGACCTGGAGCTGCCGCACCTGATCCGCACCCAGCTGGGTGACGTCAACCAGAAGAAATGGCAGCGCGCCGGCTACACGACCACCGGCTCGCCCAGCTCGCTAAGCGTCAACCGCACGCTGAAGGCTTCCTTGTCGCGCCGCATCGCGTTGAGCGTGGGCGCGCGCAAGGAACTGACGGCGGCGGAGGATGAACTGGCGGCGTTGATCGCGCGCAAGGCGCCAGCGGCCCAGGTGGAGGCGGCCCGCGAACAGGTGGAAATCTGCCGCGGCCGCCTGTCGCGGGTGCCGTTCCTGGATGAAATCGACTTGCGGTACCGCCACCGCGTGGCCGTCCCGGTGCCGGTGGCGCGCGCCGTCATGTTCTGCCTGATGGACGTCTCGGGATCCATGGACGAATCGAAGAAGGACATGGCGAAACGCTTCTTCACGCTGCTGTACCTGTTCCTCACGCGCAAGTACGAGCACGTCGACCTGGTCTTCATCCGCCATACCGACAATGCCGAGGAAGTGGACGAGGATACGTTCTTCCATGATCCGAAGAGCGGCGGCACCGTGGTGCTGTCCGCGCTGGAGCTGATGCACGAGATCATCACCAAGCGCTATTCGCCGTCGACCTGGAATATCTACGCGGCCCAGGCCAGCGATGGCGACTCCTTCGGCGCGGACGCCGGCCGCAGCGTGCGCTTCCTGTCCGAACATCTGCTGCCGGCGGCCCGCTACTTCGCGTATATCGAGCTGCACGATATCCATGACGTGCGCAAGAGCAGCCTGTGGGCCGAGTACGAACGGGAACCGGCCGAGCACTTCGTCATGCGGCGCATTTCCGACCGCTCGGAGATTTTCTCGGTCTTTCACGAGCTTTTCCGCAAGGAGGCCGCATGACTGCCATCCTGAACGCGCTGGAACGGCCTGCCGGCGACCTGCCTGACGGCGGATCGGCCCCGGCCGGGCCGATCTCGACCACGTCGGAGTGGACCTTCGAACTGCTGCAACGCTATGACGAGGCCATCGCGAAGGTTGCCGCGGAATTCAAGCTGGACACCTATCCGAACCAGATCGAGGTGATTACCTCGGAGCAGATGCTCGATGCCTATGCGTCGGCCGGCCTGCCCGTCGGTTACGCGCACTGGTCGTACGGCAAGGATTTCATCCTGAACGAACAGGCCTACCGCAAGGGCGCGCAGGGCCTGGCTTACGAGATCGTCATCAATTCCAATCCCTGCATCGCCTATCTCATGGAGGAAAACTCCATGGCGATGCAGGCCTTGGTGATCGCCCATGCATGCTACGGGCACAACTCCTTCTTCAAGGGCAATTACCTGTTCCGCCAGTGGACCGACGCCGACGGAGTGCTGGACTACCTGGTCTTCGCGCGCAATTACGTGATGGCGTGCGAAGAGCGCTATGGCATCGACGCCGTGGAGGAAATCCTCGACTCCTGCCATGCGCTGTCCTCGCATGGCGTGGATCGCTACAAGCGGCCGACCCCGGTGTCCTACAAGGAGGAATTGCAGCGGGTGGCGGACCGCGAGGAGTACCAGCGGCTGCAATTCAACGACCTGTGGCGCACGGTGCCGAAGTCGGAAGAGCAGGAGAAGGGGCGCGAACAGGTCTTCCCGGCGGAACCGGAGGAAAACGTCCTCTACTTCATCGAGAAGCATTCGCCCAAGCTGCAGACCTGGCAGCGGGAACTGGTGCGCATCGTGCGCAAGATCGCGCAATACTATTACCCGCAGATGCAGACCAAGGTCATGAACGAGGGTTGGGCCACGTTCTGGCACTACACCATACTCAACCGCATGCATGAAAAGGGGCTGGTGACCGACGGGTTCATGATCGAGTTCCTGCAAAGCCATACCAACGTGGTCAGCCAGCGCGGCTTCGATCAGCGCGGTTATGGCGGCATCAATCCCTATGCGCTGGGCTTCGCCATGATGACGGACATCCGCCGCATCTGCGAGAGCCCGACCGAGGAAGATCGCCACTGGTTCCCGGATATCGCCGGCGGGGATTGGCTGAAGACGCTGGATTTCGCCATGCGCAACTTCAAGGACGAATCCTTTATCTCGCAGTATCTGTCGCCCAAGCTGATTCGCGATTTCCGTTTCTTCGCCATTGCCGACCACGCGTCCAATCCCAAGCTGGAAGTGGCGGCCATCCATGACGAGGAAGGCTACCGGCGTGTGCGCAAGCTGCTGGCCGAGCAGCACAACCGCGACAACCTGGTGCCGGATATCCAGGTGATCCGCTACAACCGCGAAACGGACCGGTCACTGGTGTTGCGCCACCTGCAATCACGCGGCCGGCCGCTCGTGGCCGAGGACGCCGAGGAAGTGCTCAAGCACCTGGTTCGCCTGTGGGGGTTCAAGGTGCGCCTGGAGGAAACCGACAGCAGCGGCGAGCGCATGTCGTATCGGGAAGTGACGCCCTGAGCAGCCATCACGCTGGAAGTCGCGTGACAAGCTGAAACGCCCCGGCACGGTCAAACGCCGGGGCGTTTTCATGTTTGCCCTGCTTTGATCGCGGCGCTTCAATCCCCCAGTTTTGCTTCCTTGATCACTGCCGACCAGCGTTGGGCATCGGCGTCGATCAAGGCGGAGAACTGGGCGGGCGTGCCCTGGATGGCTACAGCGCCTTGCTCGGCCAGCATATGCTTCATCGCGGGGGTGGCGACCACGTCGCGCAATTCACGGGACAGGCGATCCACCAGTTCGGGAGGCATGCCGGCGGGGCCCATCAGGCCGAACCAGGATTCCACCACGCAGTTGCACGCGTTAGCTTCCTTCATGGTGGGGACATCCGGGAGCATGGCGGTGCGCTGCTGGCCGGCGATGCCCAAGGCCTTGAGCTTGCCCTCTTTCACTTGCGACGCCACGCCGGGCACGTTGGCGAACAGGATCTGCACGCGTCCGCCGAGCAGGTCGACCATGGCGGGGCCTACCCCCTTGTAAGGCACATGGGTGAACTGCGTGCCCGTCTTCAGCATGAACAGTTCGCCGACCATCTGGTTGACCGAGCCTATCCCCGCCGATGCCATGCTCAATTCACCAGGATGGGCTTTCGCATAGGCAATGAGTTCGGCCAGGTTCGTCACCGGCAGGTCGGGCGCGGTGACGAGGACGTTGGGCAGGCTGGCGAATTCGCCGATCGGTGAAAACGCCTTCCTGGGGTCGAAGCGCAACTGCTTGGTCAGGTACGGCTGGATGGACTGTGCGCCCATGGTCGCCAACAGCAGGGTATAGCCGTCGGGCGCCGCGTTCGCCACCAGTTCCGCGCCGATCAGGCCGCCGGCGCCGGCGCGGTTTTCGACGATGACCTGCTGGCCCAGGCGTTGCGACAGGTTGTCGGCCAGCAGCCGGCCCATCAGGTTGACGCTGCCGCCCGGCGCGAAAGGCACGATCAGGCGGATCGGCTTGTTGGGATAGGACTCCGCGGCGGAGGCGAGCAGGGGCAGCGCCAGTGCCGCGCCCAGGATAAGTCGACGAATGATCTTCATGATGGAATTCCCCTTGGAGTGTTGGTCATCCCTACGCAATGAACAATGAGCAATGCGTGGATGCGCTGCCTTCGGTCTTTGCCTTCAATGCCGCGCCGCCAGTTCCTGCGTCTGGCGCTTGAGAGTCCGCGCGGCATCGCTCAGGCGGCTGCGATAGCGTCGCGTTTCTTCAAGGATACGGTCGCGCGCCTGCTCCTGGCGCTGCACGCTTTCAAGCACGCGTGGGTGCGCCGGGCCGCCCAGTACCTTGCGCGAGGCCACGTTGCGGGCGGGATCCAGGCAGTCCGCGACGGTGGCGGCGGTCAGCCCGGCGGGGCGGCCCAGTTCCTCTTCGGACGCGGCATCGATCAGGGCCGTGTCGATCAGATCGGCCTGGATGCCGGCGTCCAGCGCGCGCCGCACCACTCCGCCGACGACGTGATGGGCGTCGCGGAAGGACATGCCCGCTTCGCGCACCAGCGCATCGGCCAGATCGGTGGCGGTGGAGAAGTTGGCGCGCGCCTGCCGCAGCATGTTTTCCGTGCGCGGCCGGGCCTGGTCAACGATGAGCCGCAGCAGCGCCAGGCAACGTTGCGATTCGTCCAGGGCTTCATAGAAACTGCGCATGCTTTCGCGGCTGCTGTCGGCGGTGTGGGTGAAGTTGGTGCCCTTCACGGTGGCCATGGCTGCCGTCAGCAGCCCCACCATGTGCCCACCCTTGCCCTTGAGATATTCAAGCACCGCGGGATTCTTCTTCTGCGGCATGATGCTGGAGGTGCTGGCCACGCTGTCCGGAAACTCGACCAGGCCGAATTCCGGTGTCGACCACACATAGTAGTCTTGGGCGATCCGGCTCCAGGTGACCGCGGTGATGGCGATGGACGACATCAGCTCCAGGGCGTAGTCGCGCGAGGCCACCGCGTCCAGGGCGTTCGGCACAGGCGCGGCAAAGCCCAGCCACGCCGCCGTGGCCTGGCGGTCGATGGGGAAGGCGGTGCCGGCCAGCGCGCCGGCGCCCAGGGGGCAGGCGTCCAGGCGGCCAAGTCCCAAGTTCAGGCGGTCGATGTCGCGCAGCAGGGTGTCGGCGACCGCGCTCAGGTAGTAGCCATACGTGATGGGCTGGGCGGGTTGCAGGTGGGTGTAGCCGGGCATGACCACGTCGGCGAAATCGTGGGCTCGCGCCAGGGCGGCTTGATGCACGGCGGCCAGCGCTTCGATGACGTCGAGCACCTTGGTCCGGGTCTTCATGCGGTCCACCGTGGCGCCCATGTCGTTGCGGCTGCGCGCCATGTGCAGGCGGCCACCCGCATCGCGGCCAGCGATTTCCATCAGGCGCGCTTCGTAATTGAAATAGGCTTCCTCGCGGCCGGCATCCAGTTCGACGGCCTCCGGGCCTTCCTGTTCCATGCGCGCCAAGGCCTGGGCGAGCGTCGCGGCCGTGGCCGTGTCCATCAGGCCCGTGTCGTGCAGCATGAGCAGGTGCGCCTGGTTGATGCTCGTCAGGTAGGCGAAGTTGGCCTGAAATTCGCGATTTAGGCGCGGCACGAAAATGAACTCGCGCACCTCGGGTGCGATGGCCTCCTTGAGGCGCCGGCTGACTTTGGATTCCATCTCTGTAGCTCCGTGAAAACGTATGCCGGCCAGTATGAAAATGCCCTCCTATATCGTCAAATCAGTTATCTTGGCGCGTCGATACGTTTTTGATATGGGCTTGGCAACAGGCGTTTCCGGAGGCCGCATGACATGAACTTCAAGCAGATCGAAACCTTCCGCGCCGTCATGCTGACGCGCTCCATGACGCTCGCGGCCAGCCAGTTGCACACCTCGCAGCCCAATGTCACGCGCGTCATTTCCCAGTTGGAAAATGAGGTGGGCTTCGCCTTGTTCGAGCGTGTGGCCGGACGCATCACGCCGACGGTAGAGGCAGAGTCCCTGCTGGTCGAAGTGGAGCGCGCGTTCGTGGGGCTGGATAGCCTGGCCGATTCCGCCAGGTCGATCCGGCAGTCCGGTACCGGAAGCCTGCGGGTCGGCGCGGTATCGTCTATCGCCATGAGCATCATTCCCGAGGCCATGCGCTTGTTCACCGAGCGCTACCCCAAGGTGCCGGTGGTGATCCATACCAGCGGATCGTCCTCTGTCGCGAAGTGGACGGCGTTGAGGTACTGCGAGGTGGGACTGGTGTCCTTCCTGTCCGACATTCCCGGCATCGAAGCGACGCCGCTGCGCAAGGAGCGAGGCGTCTGCGTGGTGCCCGGTAATCATCGACTCGCGCGCAAGCGCCTGATACGGGCGGCGGACCTGGCGGGGGAGCGCTTCATTTCGCTGCCCCAGGGCAGTTCGACCCGCCTGGCCACCGATGCCGCCTTCGAAACCGACGCACGCCAGTTGATGATGGAAACGCCTTACGCCACCACGATCTGCCGCATGGTCGGCCTGGGGCTGGGTGTGGGCATCGTCAATCCCATCGTCAGCCGCAGCATGAAGATCCCTGGAACCAAGGCCATCGCGTTCGAGCCGGCCATCGAGTTCAGGAGCTATGTGCTGCGGCCGACGAATACGCCCAGCACGCGGCTGGCACGGGCCTTCCTGGAGTGCGTGGACCAGGCGTGGCCGGCTGAATAGCGGGCGCGTCCTGTCGGCAGCGGCCGAGCGAGCATGCTAAGGGTTTGTACGGATGTGCCGCCGGCGCGCGTCCGTCGAGAATCAATCGATTCACATTTGCTTATTACCTCCTTGCCTACCCGCAACACCCCCTCGCCTTCCGCCGACGTCCTGCTGTCGCTGCGCGGGGTCACCGTGGATTTCTCCACCGACGCCGGCTCCGTGCGCGCCGTCGACGGCCTGGATTTCGATGTGCGCCCTGGCCAGACCCTGGCCATCGTGGGCGAGTCCGGTTCGGGCAAATCCGTGACATCCCTGGCCATCATGGGTCTTACCCGCTACACGGGCGGGCGCGTGAGCGCAGGCAGCATCGTGTTGCGCGACAAGGCCGGCCATACGGTGGATCTGACGCAGGCCTCCGAAGACCAGATGCGGGCCCTGCGCGGCAACGACATCGCCATGATCTTCCAGGAACCGATGACGTCGCTGAACCCGGTCTATACGGTAGGCGATCAGATCCAGGAAGCCATCATCCTGCATCAGCGGCTGACGCCCGCGGCTGCGCGCAAGGCAGCGCGCGCCTTGCTCGAAAAAGTACGCTTGCCGGATGCGGAGCAGATGCTCGACCGCTTTCCGCATCAACTGTCCGGCGGCATGCGCCAGCGCGTCATGATCGCCATGGCGCTGTCCTGCCAGCCGCGCCTGCTGATCGCCGACGAGCCGACCACCGCGCTGGACGTGACCATCCAGGCGCAGATCCTGAACATCATCCGCGAGTTGCAGCGCGACCTGGGCACGGCCGTGCTCTTCATTACGCACGATATGGGCGTGGTGGCGGAGATGGCCGACGAGGTGGTCGTCATGCTGCGTGGCAAGAAAGTGGAGCAGGGGGCGGTGGCGCAAATCTTCGACGCGCCGCGGCACGCCTATACGCAGGCCTTGCTGGCAGCCGTGCCCCGCCTGGGCAGCATGACCGGGACCGACTTGCCGCGCCGCACGCGGCAGGTCGTGCTGGACGGCGACACGCCGCATGAGGCAGGCGCGGCGTATGAACAGGACACCGCGGACTATCGCCAGCCCTTGCTCAGCGTACGCGGCCTGACCACGCGCTTTGACGTCAGGCGCAATTTCCTCGGCCGCGCCACGCATCGCGTGCACGCCGTGGAGGGCGTCAGCTTCGATCTTTATCCGGGCGAGACGCTGGCCCTGGTGGGGGAGTCGGGCAGCGGCAAGTCGACCATCGGCAAGACCTTGCAGCAGCTGGTGTCGCCCACGGCGGGCGAGGTGCGCTTCGACGGACGCGATATTTTCTCGATGGACCGGGCGGGCAGCCAGCGCTTGCGCCGGGAGATCCAGTACATCTTCCAGGACCCGTATGCGTCGCTGGACCCGCGCAAGACCGTGGGTTTCAGTATCGCCGAACCCATCGTCACGCATGGCCTGCTGGAGGGCCAGGCAGCCATCCAGCAGCGCGTGGCCGAATTGCTGGAGCAGGTGGGCTTGTCCGCCGAACATGCGCGACGCTATCCCCACGAGTTTTCCGGCGGCCAGCGCCAGCGGGTCTGCATCGCGCGCGCGCTCGCCAGCAAGCCAAGGCTGATCATCGCCGACGAGTCGGTGTCGGCGCTGGATGTCTCCATCCAGGCGCAGATCCTCAACCTGCTGATGGATTTGCAGAGGGCGCACGGACTGTCCTACCTGTTCATCACGCACGATATGGCGGTGGTTGAGCAGGTCAGCCATCGGGTAGCGGTCATGTACCTGGGGCAGATCGTCGAGTTGGGCAGCCGGCGTCGCATTTTCGAATCGCCCCGACACCCCTACACGCGCAAGCTGCTGGCGGCCGTGCCCGTGGCCGAACCGGGCCGGCACATCGATACCAGCCTGGTGTCCGGGGAGATTCCGAGTCCCGTGCGCCGCGTCGGCGACGAACCGGCCCTTTTGATGCTGGATGAAGTCGAACCGGGGCACCTGGTGGCCCGATGATGCCGATGCCCATCCCAATGCCATTGTCGTAGCGAACGGCCGCTCCATTTATTTCTCTTACTGATCGTGTCCTTGGAGGCAACCATGTTTTCCCTGAAAAAGACCGCAGCCGCGATGAGCGTGGCGCTGGCGCTCGGCGCCGGGGCCCTGGTGCCGCTGTCCGGCGCGCACGCGGCAGGCACCTTGACGGTGGCCATTACGCAGGATGCCGGTAGCTGGGATCCTATCGATACCTTCGTGACCTGGTGGGGGTCGGTGGGCAGCAATATCTATGACGGCCTCACCATGCGTGGCGCGGACATGAAATTGCAGCCGGCGCTGGCGACCAGCTGGGAGTTTCTCGACAACAACACGCGCATCCGCTTCAAGCTGCGCCAGGGCGTCAAGTTCCATGATGGCGAACCCTTCGACGCCAATGCCGTGAAGTTCACGTTCGAGCGCTTGCTGGGACAGGAGGGCGCGAAGGGGCCGCAGCGGTCCAACTACACGTCGATCGACAAGGTGGAAGTGGTCGATGCGCAGACGGTGGACTTCGTGATGAAGCGTCCGGATCCGGTGCTGCTGACCAAGCTGGCCGGTTACGGCGCCATGATCGTGCCGCCGAAGTACATCCAGGAGAAGGGGGATGCCTACTTCAATGAACATCCCGTGGGCACCGGCCCATTCAAGTTCGTCGACTACAAGCCCAAGGTCAGCCTGACGCTGGCGCGCAATGACGATTACTGGGGCGGCAAGCCCAAGCTGGACCAGGTGGTCTATCGCTTCATCGCCGAGCCCGCAACGCAGGTGGCCGAGTTGCAGGCCGGCCGGGTGGATATCGCAACCGTCATTCCGCTGAACCTGATCGCCACCATCGACAAGTCGTCCAACGCCCACGTGGTCAGCACCAGCGGACCCGTCACCATCGTGGTGCGCTTCGATACCGCGCATGGCATCACCGCGAAGCGGGACGTGCGCCGCGCCTTGACCATGGCCGTGGATCGCGACGCCATCATCAAGCAGTTGCTGCTGGGCAAGGCCAAGCCTATCGCCAGCTTCCAGGGCGACCTGTCCTTCGGCTACGATCCGGCGCTCAAGCCCCTGCCCTTCAATCCGGCCGAGGCGAAGAAGCTGCTGGCCGCGGCCGGGGTCAAGCCCGGGGAGGCCGTCCAGCTGGACGTGCGCGGCAGCGATTCGCAATTCCGCGAAGTGGCGCAGGCCATGGCGGCCTATATGCAGGCGGTTGGCGTGAAGGTGACCATCAAGCCGTATGAGACGCCGGTGCTGATCAACGACATCATCCCGCAGGGCAAGACCGGCGCGATGTGGCAGAACCAGTGGGGCGGATGGACCTATGACTACGACAACACCGCATACCTGATGTACCACAGCGGCGAGAAGTGGAATCCGTACGACAAGGACGCCAAGCTGGACGCCATGCTGGAGGCGCAGCGCAACACGTATGATGTCAATGAACGTCAGAAGACGTTGCGCGCCGTCGCGGCCTATGTGGCGGACCAGGCGCTGGACCTGCCGATGTATGCCCTGGATACCGTGGTCGGCGTCAACAATCGCGTCAAGGGCGCGGATATCCCGGGGGACATCCGTTTCCGTTTCGTGAACGCCAGCGTGGAGTGACCCGGCCGGGTGGGATAGCACTACTTACGCAATCAAGCGGGCAACCAGGCAGGCAAATACCGTCATGACCGGTTTTATCGTCAAGCGCGTCCTGCAAGCCGTTTTCGTCGTGCTGGCGGTGACGCTGCTTGTTTCCTATGCAGTGCGCCTGACCGGCGACCCGGCCGTGATGCTGAGCCAGGGCGCCGGCAGCATTACCGAGCAGGATCTGCAAAACATCCGCGCCGGCCTGGGGCTGGACCGGCCCTTCGCCGTGCAGTACCTGTCCTATATGGGCGGCTTGCTGCATGGCGATTTCGGCCGCAGCTTCGCCGGCGGAACGTCGGTGGGACGGCTGATCGGCGACGCGCTGCCGGCGACGCTGATGCTGGCCTTCGTATCGCTGGCGCTATCCATATTGATCTCGGTGCCGCTGGGCATTCGCGCGGCGGTGCGCAAGGGCAAGGCCAGCGACCAGGCGATACGCATCCTGTCGCTGGTGGGCTTGTCCTTTCCGAACTTCTGGCTGGCGCTGATGCTGGTGCTGCTGCTGTCCATCACCTTTCCGCTGCTGCCGCCGTCGGGATGGGAGGGGCCCATCAGCCTGGTCATGCCCGCGCTGACCATGGCCATCATCCTCAGCGCGACCAACGTGCGGCTGGTGCGCACCACCATGCTGGAAACGCTGTCGGCGCAATACATCATGGTGGCGCGCAGCAAGGGCTTGCGCGAGCGGGTGGTCCTCTACAAGCACGCGCTGCGCAACTGCGCCATTCCGCTGATCACCTACATGGGCCTGCAATTCGGCGGCCTGATCGGCGGCATCGTGGTGATCGAGAAGGTGTTCAACTGGCCCGGCATGGGAACGCTGGCCTTCGACGCCATCGCCTCGCGCGACTATCCCGTGCTGCAGGGAACGGTGACGGTGCTGGCCCTGGTCATCGTCGTGGTCAACCTGCTGGTCGACATCGCCTATGGCATCGTCGACCCTCGCATTCGTACACGCTGAGGTCACATGCAGACGACGCTTACCGATGTCGCCACGCGCCGCGCCGCCGCGCTGCGCCGCTTTCGTTCCCTGGAGTTCGTGCTGGGGGTGGTGCTGACCGGTGTCATGGTGTTGGCGGTGCTGTTCTCCGGATGGCTCTTTCCCGACGGCGGCGAGGCCATGGACCTGGGGGCGCGCCTGATTCCGCCCTTCCAGTCCTGGTCCCATGTATTCGGCACCGATCCGCTGGGCCGCGACGTGCTGGCCCGCGTGGTGGCGGGCGGCCAGATCTCGCTGACGGCGGGTTTTTTCTCGGTCCTGTTCGGCGCCTTGCTCGGCACCGTCATGGGGCTGGTGTCCGGTTACTACCGGGGCGTGTGGGACGTCATCGTGATGCGCTTTGCCGACGTGCAACTGGCGTTGCCCTTCATCCTGGTGGCCATCACGTTCATTTCCATCCTGGGCGGCGGCCTGTTCAATGTGATTTTCTTCATGGTGATCTCGCAGTGGGTGCAGTACGCGCGTCTGGTGCGCGCCCAGGTGCTGGCCTTGCGGGAGCGCGAATTCGTGCAGGCGGCGCGCGCTTCCGGCGTGCGCGACCTGGCGATGCTGCGCCACCATATCGTGCCCAATCTGCTGGGCCCCCTGATCATCCTGATGGCCTTGAACGTGGCCAACAATATCCTGCTGGAAAGCAGCCTGACCTTTCTGGGACTAGGGGTGGACCCCACCGTTCCCAGTTGGGGCGGTATGCTTGCCGATGGCCGGACCTATTTGCAGACCGCGTGGTGGGTCAGCGTGTTTCCGGGGCTGGCCATCATGCTGACGGTGCTGGGCCTGAATCTCCTGGGAGACTGGCTGCGCGACCGTCTCGATCCTACCGGCAAGGTGTAGACATGGCGATACTGCTGGAACAGACCTTCGAGCGCACCCTGGATGCCTGGGTGCGGGAGTTTTCAGATCCCGCCTATCGAGGCGCCCGCGTGCAGGCCTGGCTGTTCGAGGATGCCGCGGCGCGCCGTTCGGCGGAGTTGCGGCTGTCGCAAGCGGGCGTGCATGCGCGGTTTTTCAGCGCCTACAAGCCCTTGGTGCATTTCTTCCTGGACGAAGTCGATGTCAGCGGCCTGGCCGGCGTTACCGTGCGCTATCCGGTGCATGAAGCGGCGCCGCGGCGGCGGTTCACCCTGGAGGCATATCCGCTGATCGGCATGCTGGACACGATGGAGGTGTCGCTGGAACCAGGAGGGCCCGAACTCGAGTACGCGGTGGAGCTGCGCTACGCCACGGCCCGCACCGAGCAGAAAAGGGTGTTTGCGCCCAACCATGTCGTCACCGACCACGCCGGCGTGGTCAGCCTGACGCCCACCGGCTGGGTACGCGTGGAAAGCGCGGACGGCAAGCTGCTGCTGGACGAGGCGCGGCCGACCGAGTATTCGCGAATATATGACACCATCCTGCGGGTAGTGGGTAGCCAACCCTGGGGCGAGGTCGAGCCGTATTTCGAGCGGCTGGAGGTAAGCGTGGACCTGCCGGGCATCGAGCGCGATACCGGCTACGACGACGAGGTCATCAGCACCTTCGAAGCCATGCACGAGGAAATCTACTTCGGCTTGCTGGAGATCTTCCAGCGCCATTCGGGGCGGCCTTTGGGCAACCGTGGCTTGCAGCCGGGGCAGATCGTGCCGGATGTGCGCCACAGCGAACGCGAGGTGAAGCTGCGCATCGCCACCGAGGCTTACGAGCCGGTTCGGGACGTGGTGAGCCGGTCGCTTGGCACGCCCTTGTCGGGTGTCAACGGACCCTTGTCGCTGGAGCGCATCGCCCATGAGATGAAGGCTGTGGGCGGCGAACCCTTTGTCGTGCGTTCGCGCCAGGGGCGTCAGGTGTGGGGTAGCTATGTGCGCGGCGCCGAGCCTGCCGTGGTGATTTCGGGCGGGCAGCATGCCAACGAAGCTTCCGGCGTGGTGGGCGCATTGGCCGCCGCGCATGTGTTGAAGGCGCGGCTCGATGCCCATTTCGTCCTGATCGGCCTGGAGAATCCGGATGGCTATGCGCTGTTCGGGCGCCTGTGCCAGACCAATCCGCGCCACATGCATCATGCCGCTCGCTATACCGCGTTGGGGGATGATCTCGCTTATCGCGAGAAGGCGCCGTATTACGAACTGGATGCGCGGTTCAAGGCCTACGAGATGAGCGGCGCGCAGTTGCACATCAGCCTGCACGGCTATCCGTCCCATGAGTGGACTCGGCCCTTGTCAGGGTACCTGCCGCGCAACTTTGAGTTGTGGACCGTTCCCAAGGGCTTTTTCCTGGTCATGCGGCACCATCCCGGCTGGGCGGGCAAGGCGCGCGCGCTGATCGAAAACATCACCGCCCGCCTGGCACGCGAGCAGCCCGAGTTGATCCGTTTCAACCGCCGACAGGTAGCCTTGTTCCGGGCGCATGCGCAGGAGCAGGGCTTCGACACCGTGAACGGGATTCCCGTTCAGTTCACCGAGTCGCCGGGGGAGCGGGTGCCCTTGATGCTGATCAGCGAGTTTCCCGACGAGACGGTCTACGGCGACCGCTTCCGCTTTGCGCAGGAAGTGCAGACGGCGACGGCGTTGGCGGCGGTGGATGGGTATTTGAACTGCGTGACGCGGGGTGGGGCGGGGAAGTAGGGCCAACGAACGCCTGTGCGCGCCCTTGGTGCTGCCCTGCGTGCGGCCATTGCGTGCTGTCGTTGCGCGCCGCCCTTATGTCCCTCCCTTATGTCCCGCCCTTGTGTGCTTACCCCGGCCCTACCTGGAAGGCCTCGTCCACGGGCACTTGCATGGCTGTCACCAGCGCATTGGTCTGCGCCGCCATGCCGATTACTGCCAGAAGCTCGGCGTGCTGCCCGTCGGTCATACCCTTGGCCCGGGCGGCGGCCGTGTGGGAGTGGATGCAGTAGGTGCAGCCATTGGCCGTGGACACGGCGATATAGATCAGTTCCCGCATCAGCGGCGAGAGTTCGCCTTCGGCCATCATGACGCTTTTTAGCTGATCCCAGACGCGCTGCAACTGCGGCGGGTCGTTGGCCAGCGCGCGCCAGAAGTTGTTGACGAAGTCTGACTTGCGCGTGGCGCGGATATCTTCGAAGACCGCCCAGGCCTGGGGGTTCTTGCGCACCTCTTCATCGGAAAGCAGTCGTTGCGTGGCCATGCTGGCGCTCCCTGTGTGACTGGCCCGCGAGGAGTGGCGGCACGGGCCTGGATCATTGGACCGGAAACCCCGTCCGCCTTCAAGCGGACAGCCGCAAGCCTGGCCCGCCCGGGCGCCCATTCCGGGCCATCCATGACCGGTCATGCCGCCGCCACGCCCAAGCTGGCACATTTCTGCTAGAATTGCGGATTCGCATTTTTCGCAGTGGCTATCCCCTGCGTAAACGTGACCCAGATCAGGACAGGTGGCCGAGCGGTTGAAGGCGCACGCCTGGAAAGCGTGTATACGTCAAAAGCGTATCGGGGGTTCGAATCCCCCTCTGTCCGCCAAGATTTATTCCATAGAAAGCTATGGACATCGAGCAAGCCAAGCCCGCACAGACAACGGAATTATCCGGAACACTGTTTTTGCGGGTTTTTTTGCATCTGGACCTCCGGGCTGATCGCTGGCACCACCACGTTTTCCTCACTACCCGCGCACGACGCTCCTGAATGCCGCTGCCAGGGCATCCAGGGCGTTACGCGGTCGGCCGGCGCGGATTCGGGTGTGCAATAGCACCGGCAAACGTGGCAGTTCAGGAAGTCCAAGCCTGCGGCCGACGTTCTCGGCGCCGAACGGCAGCATGCGGGGCGCCAGCGCGGCCACGCCCAGGCCTGCCATGACCGCGGCGGCAACGGCGGCAACGCCGCCGCCGACAAATACCTCCTTCCATGGTACGCCTGCCGCATCCAGCGTCTGCTCGGCCAGCGCGCGCACACCGCAAGGCTCGGCCATCGTGGCCAAGGGTAGCGGCTCGCCCGCGCGGTGCTGCCAGCCCGACGCGGCGAACCAGGCTAAGGGTTCTTCCGTCACCAACTCCCCATCGTCGCGCCCCGTGTCCAGGCGCACGATGGCCGCATCCAGCTCGCGCCGATCGAAGCGTTGCAGCAAATCCCCCGACGTGGCGATGCGAATGTCGATGAGGAGTTGAGCGTCCTGTGCGTTCATGCGGGCAATCAAGGCCGGCAGCTCCGGCCCCGCCACGTGATCGCTGATACCTAAAGCCAAACGCTGCCTCGCGTTGCCGCACACGGTCAGCGCGCGATCGTGCGCTTCCAACAAGCCGCGCGCATGCTCCAGGAAAGCGACGCCATGCGCGGAAAGCTGGACGTGCCGGGGCGTGCGCTCAACCAGCCGCACGCCCAGCCGCTTTTCCAAACGCTTGAGTTTCAGGCTGACGGCGGACTGCGTCGTATGCACGCTATCGGCCGCAAGCGTGAAGCTGCCAAATTCTGCGATACGCACGAATGCGCGAACGGCATCGATGTCCAAGGAGGGATCTATCATTTCAGATGGTTATCTTTGATATATCTGTCTATGTCTTTCTAAAATAGATGATAGTCCATAAGCTTCCCTTGGCACTCGTAGCGAGTATTCGTCGTTGAGACTCATATCAAAGGAAGCGTCATGCCCCTCGTCCACATTTCCCTGCGTAACGGAAAGCCGCCCGCCTATCGGCAAGCAATCTGCGATGGCATCTACCACGCGATGCGAGAAACGTTCGACGTGCCCGAAGACGACCAGTTCATGGTCGTGACCGGGCATGAAAGCGCCGACTTTCGCTACGGCGCGTCCTACTTGAATGTGGCCCGCAGCGACGATCTGGTGTTCATCCAGATCACCGCCAACGCCACCCGCAGTGTCGAGCAGAAAAAGGCGCTGTACCAATCCATCGTGCGGCGCCTCGGCGACAGTCCCGGTATACGCGCCGAAGATGTGTTCATCAACATTGTTGAAGTCGCGCGGGAAAACTGGTCGCTAGGCCATGGATTGGCCCAGTATGCGTGAAGCTGCCGTTACCGACTAGCAGGGCCAACGAGCGTGGCCAACGAGCGGGGGGCATGCTTGTATTCCTGGCTGCACTCTGGCCTGGCGCGCACTGCCGCCCCAGGCCTGCGCGTCACTCGATATCCTGCGCAGGCACTTTGCGCCATCCGGCGCCCGGATCGAATTGCTTTATCGCCTCGGCCCTGCGCGCCGTATCGGCCCCCAGGTCGCGTTGGTAAAGCGCTCCGGCATGGCTCACCATAAAGCTCTCGATGCCCGTGTCGCCATACTTGACCGGCCATGCAAGCACCGCGAATCCTCCGAACAGCAGGCCATCGACGGCATAGTCGTAAGCGCCACCCGGTGCGTCCTTGCCCTGGGAGGTAAGCAGCTTGAAGCGGTACCCGTGCAAGCCCGCGTCTCCGGAGGCTCTGGATGCCGCGTCCAGAAACGCCGGACCAAGCGGACTTGGGGCGCCGCCCGCTTGGTCCGGCCAGTACAAACCGTCATGTTTGCCGGGCGTGCTCACCAGCTTCGAGGCATATACCAGCAGGTTGCTGCCGTCGTGACTGGTCTGGGCATACTCGCGCTGCGCGTCGTAGATGGCGAGCATCGTCTGTATGACGGCCAGTTCGTTACGGCCTATACGGCGCAGCCGCATTTCCTCGGTGCCGGCGTGTGTGTCGAAGCGCCATCCCCGCGGCGTTTCGACCAGCGGGACGGGAAAGGTCCAGCCCGCGTTTCCGACCGCGATGCGCGCACGTCCGTCGCCGCTGGATACGATGGCGTGCGACTGATTCCAGGCGGCGATGAACGTGTCCCTGGTCTCCCCGCCGGCCGGAGGGATCAAATCGCGAAAGTCCTGGCCGAACAGCGTCCGCAATGCGTCTTCGCTGTTTTCCCGGATCGCTGCGCCAAAGGCGTCCATTGCCGCCGCCGCGGACTTGAAATTCAGCTGGGCGCGACCAGGGCCTGGGCTTTGCGCCTGCGTCTGCTGCGCCAGTGTTTGGTCCTGCGCCCCGGCGGTCAACGCAAAGGCGAGGGCGATGGTCGCCGCGAACATGGCTACGACGGTGGGGTGCCGGTCGCGAGCCGGTGATGGAATGTTCATGACGCTCTCCTCAACGCCTGCCGCCGGCCCCGCCCGCGCGCGCGCCGCCACCGGCGGATGGCCGGTTCAAGCTGGATCCCTGCGAACTCGCCCTGCCTCGATCGTAGCTGCGTTGGGCCGCGGCGCCGCCCGCCGATACACCGGTAAATGCACTATCGCGTCCGCCGCCGGCCCTGGGGCTGGGGTGGGGGCCGGGATGGGCGCTGCGGCTCTGGGCATTGCCTGGACCCTGCGCGTGTCCGCGCGCGCCGGCCGTTGCGCGGTTGTTGGGATCGGGCCTGGCCGTCCCGGATGGCCGGGTGCTTGCGTTGGCGCCCGCCGCCCCAGGGCGGTTGTTGGTATCGTTACGCGCCGTGGTCGACGGCGGCTTGTTGGCGTTGCCGCGATCCGCCGCCGCGCGGTTGGCCGCGCTGTCGCGGCCGATGCCCTCCGAGCCGGCGGCTGCGCGGGCCTGCGCGGCATTCGCATCGGCGCCGCGGCCGCGGTAGGCGTCCCGTTTGTCCGCGCCGGGAACCTGGCCGGCCATTTTCTGCCTGGTGGTGTTGTCGCGATACGCCACCCCCTGGCGATGGCCGGGGTCGTGCTGCCAGCGTCCGTTTTGTGCCTGGATCTTGCCGCGGTCGACATTGCGGTCGATGTTGTTGACCTTGTTGTAGTCGATGTCGATGTCGTCGTCATCCCAGTCACAGTCGCTGAAGAGGGCGCCGGCCGCGGCCAGGCCCGCACCCCAGGCCAGCCCGGACATGAGCGCGGTTCCAGGGTAGTAGGCCGGCGAGGGCGGCCAATAGGTCGGTGGGTAGGCTGGCGCCCCCCAGGCGCCATACACCACTGTCGGGTTGTAGGACGGGACATAGACCACTTCAGGATCGGGGGAAACGATGCGCACGACCGTCGTGTTATCTTTCGCCGCGGGCTCCACGATCACGTTCTGCTGTTTGTTCGACGACAGGTTGCCCGCTTCCTGCGCGCGCTTGCGTAGCCGCTGGATCGCCGCGAAGACGTCCTGCCGCTGCGCAAGAACCGCGTCGCCCAGCTTCTGGGTCCAATCGAGCTTGTCGTTCATCGGCTCCAGGATCTGCGGGAATGCGACCAGCGACTTCACGCTGATATCCCACGGCTCTTTCTCCACGGCCTTTACCGCCGCGTCGCCTTTGAGCTTCGGGTTCGCCTTGGCCCAGCGCGCCGCATGCACGATTTCCAGTGGGTAAGTCGACGCCATCAGCACCTGGGATAGAAGGGCGTCCGGATAGAGCGCGATCGGCGCGACCAAGGCCTCGATCTCTTCCGGTTTGAATGGCGGCGGTTCTTGCTGGGCGGGCGCCTGGGTCGGTTCCCGAGCCTGGGTCTGCGTCTGGGCCTGGGCCGGTCCTGGCGCCGCCCCTTGCGCCGTTACCGGCCCCGACGGTGCGGCCACGGTCGATGACCCGGCCGGATCCGTTTCCGCTGCGGCGGCCGCCGTGGCGGTCCCCAGGAAAAAAAGGGGAGATGATTGCGCCATGGCGGCCAGGGCCATGGCAAGGGCGCTAGCGCGTATCCGCTTCATGATACGTCTCCCCTTCCACCGAGGTTGCGGCTAGGTATCGGGAAACCGCCGCATCCAGGTTGTGATGCAGCCGCGTGTCTCCCAGGGATGCGCCAAGCGGCGATCTCCGCACCATATCGAGCACGGTCGGATTGAGGCCGGTCATCCATAGCGATATGCCGTCCCGCCGCAAGCGGCGGTCGGCGTCGTTCAGCATCCGCAGTGCCGTGTATTCGATGTCGAATACCGCGGAGAGATCCAGCACCACGACCCTAGGCTTCGCTTCGGCGATCAGCCGCCGCATCTTCAGGCCGAGGTTGTCCGCGTTCAGGAAAAAAATGCGGCCTTCCGGACGCAGGATCAGCAGGCCGGGAAAGGAAACGTCGCCGGGCTTGTTTGCCGACACGGGGCGGAAGACATTGGTACCGGGTTTACGCCGCAGGACATGCACCGGGGGATTGGAAACCTGGTAGGCGAGCGCCACCAGCGAGACAACGATGGCGACGAATATTCCTTGCAGCGTTCCCAGCAGTACGACGCCGCAGACCGCCACGAGCGTCCAGGCCAGCTCCGTACGCCGTATACGGGCGATCGCGCGGAATTCGGCCGGCGAGAACAGCCCGACCGAAAACACGATGACCACCGCCGCCAGCGTGGATTTCGGCATCAGCGCAAGGAAGGGCGCCAACAGCATCATCACGGCCAGCGACACGACGGCGGTCACCAATCCCGCCACTTGGGTGCATGCCCCCGCCTGGAAGTTGACGGCAGTCTGGCTGGCACCGCCGCCCGCGGGCATGGCGCCGAACAGCGCGCCTCCCACGTTCGCGATGCCCGTCGCGAACAGCTCCCTGTTGGCGCCCGGCGACGGTTCCCTCTCCTTGAGAAAAGCCCGGCCAGAGGCGACCGTCTCGGTGAAGCTCATCAATGCCATCCCCAGGGCGCTGGGCCAGAGTTGCCCTGCCAGCGCAAGATCGGGCATCGTCAACGACGGCAGCCCGGTCGGAACGTGGCCGATGGGTTCGACCCCGTGGCTGGACAGGCCCAACAAGCCGGAGAGCGCGATCGCACCGGCCACGACCAGCAGTGGCGCGGGCCATCGGGGCAACGCCCGCGCCAGCAGGACCAGCACGCCGGCGGTAGCCATGCCTACCGCCAGGGTGGGAAGGGAGGTGTCCGGGATGCCACGGATGATCTCGCGCACATTGGAGAAAAACGGCCCCTTGGGAAAGTGGATGCCAAGCAGCTTGGGAAGCTGGTCGATCACGATCACCACGGCGATGCCCGCCTTGAAGCCGGTTAGCACGGGCTCCGAAATGAAGTTGGCGAGAAAGCCCAATCGCAGGACCGATGCGATCAGCAGGAAGAGGCCGACCAGGAGTGCCAGGGTCGCGGTGGCGGCCACGAGTGCGGCGGGATCTTCGTTGGGTACGGCGCTGGCGAGCGCCGCGCTGCTCAGGATGGCGAGCGTCGTGGTCGTGCTCACGCTGAGCGTCTTCGAGGCGCCCATCAGCGCGTAGAGGATCGCCGGCAGGAACGCCGTATAGAGACCGACCTGCACAGGCAGGCCCGCTACGGTAGCGTAGGCCAGTGCCTTGGGAATGACGACCGTCGATGTGGTCAATCCCGCCATGATGTCCTGCCTGGCCCACGCCTTGTCATAGCTGCGCAACCAGGCCGGCAAGGCATGGTGCGATAGCTTGACCCGGCGGGTGGATGTGTCGTGGACCATGGCGAGCGCCTCGAGTCCGGCGTTTCTAATATTTTTCGGGAATGAGCCTGAGCGGATGGTCGGGCTCGCTATAGTCGCCGGCAGCCTGCCTCTTGGGCAGTTTTATCCTGGCCCGCGGCAGGGCCTCGTAGGGTATGCAGCCCAGGAAATGACTGATGATGTTCAGCCGCGTCCGCCGCTTGCTGTTCGACGGCGCGATGAACCATGGCGCAAAGGCGGTGTCGGTCGCACGCAGCATTTCGTCCCGCGCGCGCGAATAGTCGTACCAACGGCTGTATGAATCGAGATCCATCTTGGAGAGTTTCCAGATCTTGCGCTCGTCATTGATGCGCGCTTCCAGCCGGCGCGTCTGTTCTTCCTGGCTCACTTCGAGCCAGTATTTGAGCAGGGTGACGCCGGAGTCGACGATGGCGCGCTCGATAAGCGGTACCATCTTCAGGAACGCCTGCGCCTGGGTTTCCGTGCAGAAGCCCATCACGCGTTCCACGCCGGCGCGGTTGTACCAGCTGCGGTCGAAGATCACGATTTCCCCCGCCGCCGGAAGCAGCGGCAGGTAGCGTTGCGCGAACATCTGCGTCTTTTCCCGCTCGGTCGGCGCGGGCAGCGCGATGACCCGGAATACCCGCGGATTCACGCGTTCCGTAAGCGCCTTGATGGTGCCGCCCTTGCCCGCGCCATCGCGGCCTTCGAATACCACGCACACCTTGGCGCCCGTGTGGACGACCCACTCCTGCAGCCTGACCAGTTCGACGTGCAGGCGAATCAGTTCTTCCTCGTATTGCTGCTGCGACATGCGGTGCGCGCCAGAGGTCTCCTGCTCGCCGTCTTTCTCCTTGTGATGGGCCATCATGGCTCCTTTCGATTTACAAGGTATGGACGCCTGCCGCTGCGCAGCGTGCCAAGGGACGGTGCCTGCAGTCAGTCATACTTGACGATGCGCTGTCCTTGCACGCCCACACCGGCCATCAGTCCCTCCTGGCTGAAGATGAACGCGTAGACGTCCGCCTTCAATGTGGTCGTGGTCAGCGATTTGGCGACGCCGGAATCGACCAGTACGAAGCTCGGGCCTACACCAAGGGACAGACCGGCCCCGCTGGTCAACTCCTGGATCGCCGTATCGGTCATCAGGAAGATGGCTTCCGAATAGGCCTGGGCGCCGGCTTGCATGCCGAAGGAAAGCGCGCCTGTCCGGTAGTAGCCGAGGACCTTGCCCTCGCTGTCGAACATCACGCCGTCTCCGCGCTGGCCGCCGGCAATGAGGCCAGCCTTGAACACGCTGGGGAATACCACCACTGCCTTTGCCATCGGCCGGATGACATCCCTGGCTTTCGGCTCCTCTTGAAACAGTTGCTGCAGGGCCGCCCTGGCCTTGGCATCCAGCTCCGGATCGCCGCCATTGCGGGTGGACGGGTTGCTCGAACATGCCGCGATGGCCAGAAGCACGGGGATCGCGAGGACCAGCTTGAGGAACTTGTTCATGATTTACACCCTTTCCAGAAAATGGGTCAGCCCGGAGCGACAGGCAGCGATTCCGGCTGGGATGTCTCCTAGCTTGGCTGCATAGTGAAACACCGGGCCGCGGCATCGCAATTGGACCTTGGTCCAATTGCGACCGCGCCCGAATCGCGCGTTCATGGCGATCCGAGCGCATTGGTCCAAGCGGCAGCGGGCGGATGCGTATCTCCAGCGGGGAGCAGTGCCACGCCGCTCCCGGCTTCTCCGATATCGAGGGGGTATGCCATGAAGACCGAATCAGCCGGCGATCAGCATCTGGATCACCTTTTTTCGAGTTCCGCGGCCCGCATGGACCGCTGGCGCGACCTGAACGCGGCGGCGCAGGCGTGGGCGGCGGGAGGCCGAGGCGGCGATAGCCGGGGCAGCGGGGCGCCGGTGCGCGAGGCCCTGGCCATCGTACGGCCCATGGAAAGCTATTTTGCGTATCCGGGGGGCCGGTTGCTGCGGCTGCTGGACGAGCGGATCGCGGATGACGACGCCCGAGGCGCGGGGCGCCTGATCCTGCGCATCAGCAACGCCTTGTTGTCCGGCAGCTACCGGTATGAGGAGGGGGCCTGGGAGGATGGCGAGGACGATGCCGCGGACGTCCCCGATCGCATTCCCCCGGGATTGCGGGCCGAGGCCGCGCGACGGCCGTATTTCGAGACCTTGTTCGTCACTCCGGCGCCGGCCGCCCGCACCGCCGCGATGGCGGGCGAAATCCGCGAATTGCGACGGCGGGACGACAACATGATCTACGAACCCGTCATGGTGGGCAACTTCGAGGACGCCCTGCTGGCCGCCGTGCTCAACGGCAAGCTCGAAGCCGTCGTGATCTATGACGGCATCCCGGTCCCTTCCGACCAGGATGTTCCGCTACTGCGGGAGTTCCTGAATGTCTACCAGGACCTGGACACCCGCAATACCGCACCGCGCGACGTGGGCCTCAAGCTGGCCCAGGTGATCAAGGGTATCCGTCCCGAGCTGGACATCTACTTGCTGACCGACAGGCGGGTGGAGGAGCTGGCGGGCAACCCGGACGCCGCGATGGTACGCCGCGTGTTCTACGAGGTGGAAGAGCCCATGGAAGTCCACCTCAATGTCCTGGAGGGCGTGGCGGACCGGTATGCGACGCCGTATTTCGACAACCTGAAGCGTTACGCGACCCGCCCGATCAGTACCTTCCACGCGCTGCCCATCGCCCGGGGGAAATCCATCATCAAGTCGAACTGGATCCGGGATTTCGGCGAGTTCTATGGCTTGAACCTCTTTCTCGCGGAAACCTCGGCGACGACCGGCGGGCTGGACAGCATGCTGGAGCCCACCGGGAACATAAAGGTCGCCCAGGAGAAGTTCGCCCGTGCCGTGGGGGCGGATCACGTTTTCTTCGTTACCAATGGCACCTCGACGTCCAACAAGATGGTTTATCAGGCGGTGACCAAGCCCGGCGACATCGTCATCGTCGATCGGAACTGCCACAAGTCGCACCACTACGGCATGGTGCTGTCGGGCGCCCAGCCGCTGTACGTGGAAGCCTTCCCGATGACCGAATACTCCATGTACGGCGCGGTGCCGCTACGCACAATCAAGAAGGCGCTGCTGGACCTGAAGGCCGAAGGACGCCTGGATCGGGTGGCGATGATCACCCTCACCAACTGTACCTTCGACGGCCACATCTACAATACGCGCCGGGTGATGGAAGAATGCCTGGCCATCAAGCCGGATCTCATCTTCCTCTGGGACGAAGCATGGTTCGGCTTTGCGCGGTGGTCCCCCTTCCTGCGTCCGCGTACGGCGATGGGCGCCGCACAGGCCTTGCAGCGTTGGCGCGATGACCCCGCCGCGCTGCAGGCGTGGGAAGCACAGGCCCAGGAATTCGGCGAGGACCTGCGGCCGGACGACGACCGACTGCTCGATCGGCGCCTGGTGCCCGATCCCCGCGCCATGCGGATCCGGGTCTACGAGACGGATTCCGTCCACAAGTCCATGTCCAGTTTGCGCCAGGGGTCCATCGTCGCCGTGCGCGACGAGGACTATGACCACCATGTGTCGGCGTTCCGTGAAGCAGTGTTCATCCACGCCTCGACGTCGCCGAACGCACAGATCATCGGGTCCCTGGACATCGCGCGGCGGCAAATGGAATTGGAAGGCTACGAGCTGGTCATGCGGGCGATCGAGGTCGCCTTGGCGATCCGGCGGGAAATCGCCAGGCATCCGCTGATCTCGAAATACTTCAGCGTGCTCGGCGCCGACAAGATGGTGCCGGAGGAATTTCGTCCATCCGGGTTCGTCGATTACCTTGAGCCCGGCGCCAACTGGATGACCGCGGCAAGAGCCCTGCTGGAGGACGAGTTCTGCCTGGATCCCACGCGCCTGACACTGGTGTGCGGAACGGCGGGCTACGACGGTACCGCGTTCAAGAACCTGTTGGCATCCAAGTACAACATCCAGTTGAACAAGACCTCGCGCAACAGCGTGCTACTCCAGAGCAATATCAACAACACTCGCAGCGATGTCGCGTTGCTGATCAAGGTTCTGCTGGAGATCGCCGAGGATATCGACGGGAGGCTCAAGGCGGAGGGCGAAGCCGGCCAGGCGGCCTTCGCCGGCAAGGTCAGGAACCTGATGGAGGACGTGCCCAACCTGCCGAATTTCAGCCGCTTCCATGACGGCTATCGGGAAGATCCTGGCAGCGTCACCCTGGAGGGGAATATGCGAGCGGCCTTCTTCGCTGCCTATGACGAGGCCGAGTGCGAATACCTGCCGCTCCGGAGTCCGTCCATGGACGAGAGGCTGGCCAACGGCCCGGCGCTGGTTTCGGCCAACTTCGTCATCCCGTACCCGCCGGGGTTTCCGATCATGGTGCCGGGGCAGATCATCGACGCGGACACCATCGAATTCATGCGCAAGCTCGATGTGAAGGAAATCCATGGCTACAACGCGGCGCGCGGGCTGAAGCTGATCAAGCCGGATGCCATCGAGGAAGGTGGCCTGGCGATGTAGACCATCCGACGCACGTGGCTGGCCAACGCGCGGCCACGTGTCTTCCTGCCTGTCCAATCATCAAGGAGAAGGGTCATGGAATGGTTTTTCGGCGTGATGAAGGCTAACCCCTACATTCTCTTGTTCTTCACGGTCGGGCTTTCGGTATGGCTGGGGCGCCTGACCATCAAGGGGTATGGCCTGGGCATGGTGGCCGGTGCGGTGATAGTCGGCGCGGCCTTGTCCATCTGGGCGTCCACCTACGGTATCAAGCTGCAGCTGGACAACTTCGTGCGGCTGCTCTTCTATTACCTGTTCATGTATGGCGTAGGGCTGCGCGTCGGCCCCTCGTTCGTGAACAGCCTTGGCCGCGACAGCGTGGGCTTCACCTTCCTGGCCATCCTCGCGCCGGTGCTCGGCCTGGTGCTTGTCGTGCTCGGCGTCATATGGGCGGACCTGCCGGTGGGCACGGCCGGCGGCATCCTGGCCGGCAGCCAGACCATGTCGGCGGC
The DNA here is from genome assembly GCF_004121055.1 of Achromobacter aloeverae. GTDB lineage: Bacteria > Pseudomonadota > Gammaproteobacteria > Burkholderiales > Burkholderiaceae_B > Bordetella_C > Bordetella_C aloeverae. Next base: position 206,259 of record NZ_PYAL01000008.1, on the reverse strand, counting down.
GATTGGATCGGCCGAGCAGGCCATCACGGACGGCGTGGTCGCGCTGCCCGCGGGGATGACGCGAGAGGCGGCGACCGGGATGATCGCACTCTCCTACGGGATTACATATATCTGGGGAACGGTCGGCATCATCCTCATCGTCAAGTACCTGCCGCGCTGGTGGGGCGTGAATGCGCGCGCCGCGGCGAAAAAATACGAGGAAGAGGTGGGCGTGCGCAATGTCGACGACGCGGGCCTGTCCGGCTATCGCGGCGGCGGCCTGCGTGCATACCGATTGGAGAACCCGGCAGTGGCTGGCATGAGCATCCGGCAGTTCCGCGATGCGAACCCCGAGTACCGCGTGATCAATGTGCGGAGGGAGGAGGAATCGTTGGGCTGTGAGCCGGACCTGGTCCTGCGACAAGGCGATGTCATTGCCTTGGGAGGGCGGCTGGAATCGCTCACCGACAAGATGGGATTGCTGGGGCCGGAAGTCGCCGATCCCAAGGCATTGAACGTGCCGTTGGACCAGGCGGAGATCCTGGTGACGTCCAAGGAGGTCATCGACCACCCGTTGAAGTCCTTCCGCGATTCCGACATTGCGGGACAGGTGCAGCTGACCAAGATCGAGCGTTCGGGGGTGCCGATACCCATAGGCCTGGAAACGACGCTGAAGAAGCGCGACGTCCTGTTCATTACCGGCCTCAAACCCGCGGTGCAGCGGGCAGGCGAGATCTTCGGGATGATCGCGAGGCCGAGTACGGCGACGGATCTGCTGACGCTATCGGCTGGCATGATCCTGGGTTTTCTGATCGGCAAGATCGACTTCCCTGCGTTCGGCAGCAGGGTCGGCCTCGGCAATGCGGGCGGCTTGCTCGTCTCGGGCATCATCGTCGCGTCCATATCGTCGCGCTTGCGATTTTTCGGCAGCACCCCGAACGCCGCGCGCAACATCCTTGAAGACCTTGGCCTGGTGGTGTTCGTCGCCATCGTGGGCCTGAATGCGGGCGCCAGCCTGCTGGAGCAGCTGACAGGCGCGATCGCATTGAAAATCTTCCTGGTAGGCTTCGTTGCCTGCACGATCCCGCCCTTCATCGTCTGGGCTATCGGATACCACGTATTGAAAACCAACCCGGCCGTATTGATGGGCGTCACGGCGGGCGCCCGCAGCCACTCCGGTCCTTGCCGGGAAGCGGCGAAGGAGATAGATAGTTCAGTGCCATGGATGGGTTTTCCGGTCGCTTATGCGGTGTCGGGCGTACTGCTCACCATCTTCGGCTATTTCGCGATGCTGTTGGCGCACTAGGCTCCTGGCCGCGGGGAGGGTAGCAGACATGCCGTTCGAATGGATTCCGGCCATATTGCGCAAGTCGCCGGAAATGGCGATGTTCCTGGCCATACCGATAGGCTATGTGCTGGGAAATATCCGCATCGGCAGCTTTTCCCTGGGCACGCCGACGGGCGCCTTGATCGCCGGCCTGGTCATCGGCCAGGTCGGCATCGAGGCCAGCCGGGAACTGCGCTGGAGCCTGTTCTATCTTTTCCTTTTCGCGAATGGCTATTCCGCCGGACCGCAGTTTTTCCAGGCGCTCAAGCGGGATGGCGTAAAGCCGATGGCGTTGTCGCTGGTGGTCGTCGTCGTGGGAGTGGGGGTGGCACTCGGCATGGGCCATGTCCTGGGGCTGGACGCTGGGTTGACGGCGGGGTTGTTTGCCGGCGCGCTGACGCAATCGTCGGCCATCGGGACGGCGACGGACGCGCTGGCGAACCTGCCTGTTTCTTCCGAGACGCATCGCCTGCTGGCGAGCCATGTCGCGGTCGCCGATGCGCTGACCTATGTCTTCGGCGCGGTCGGCGCCATTCTCTTCATCAGCGTCATCGCCCCTCGCATCCTGCGCATCGATCTTCGCAAGGAGGCGTCCGCGCTGGAAGAGCAGTACGGGATCAAGACCAAGTCGGATGGCGTGCTCTCCGGCTACCTGAAGTTCGCGGCGCGTGCCTATAGGGTGCTGCCGGATGCCGGGTTCGCGGGCCGCCGCATCGCCGACGCGGAACAGGCCCGTCACCAGTATCGCTATTTCGTCGAGCGTATCCGCCGGGGACAGGCGGATATCGAGGCGAGACCGGACGCGGTATTGCTGCCCGGCGACGTGATCGTGGTACACGGCCGCAGCGAGGCGCTGGTGGCGGTCGGCCCGCTGTTCGGCAAGGAGCTGCATGAGCCGGAGCTGCTCGATTTTCCGGTCTCCATCCTGCGCGTCATCGTCCTCAAGCGGCAGCTTGCCGGACCGACCTTGCAGGAGCTGGTGGACGGCAAGATACTGAGCTTTCGCAGCGTGGGCATGCGTTCATTGACGCGTGGCGGGCAGGACATACCCTTTGGCGCATCCACCACGCTCAGCCGGGGCGATATCGTGACGCTGATCGGGCCCACCCAGGCCGTGGAGCGGGTTGCCGGGGAAATGGGGCAAGCCTTGCCGGCGACGGTGTCGACACGCTTGTCGGTGCTGGGCTTCGGTATCCTGATTGGCGTTCTGGCCGGCCTGCCCTATGTGGATATCGGCGTTTTCAGGCTGACGCTGGGCACGAGCGTCGGCGTGCTGCTGGCCGGCCTCTTCTTCGGCTGGTTGCGCACGGAGCGTCCGGCCCTGGGCGAGATACCCCAGCCGGCCCTGGACTTCATGATCAATTTCGGTCTGGCCGGTTTCGTCGCGGCGGCGGGATTGCAGGCCGGGCCGGAGTTCGTGCGCGCGGTGGGCGAGCTTGGGGTAGGCATCATCCTGGCCGGCGTGGCCGTGACATGGGCTCCGCTGCTGGCGGCCCTGCTGATCGGGCGGTACGTTCTCAAGATGAATCCCCTGCTGTTGCTGGGCGGCCTGGCGGGCGCCCAGACCTTTACCGCCGCCTTGGCCGCGGTGCAGGAGAAAGCGGGCAGCCGGATTCCCGTCCTCGGCTACACCGTGCCCTATGCCACGTCCAATATCCTGTTGACCACTTGTGGGGGACTGGTCGTGGTATTGGCTTACGGATGGCGGTAGCTGGAGGACGTCGAGCGTCATGCCGTGCGGACGAACAGCGCGTGCAGCTTGTTCCAGAAATTGCCGCCCAGCACGAAGAGGCTCGCAATCAGCATGAGGTCCCCCGCCGCCTGGACTTGCCACAGGTTGGGGCGCAGCCCGGGCCAGATGGTGTCGACATAAGGCTCCAGCATGGCCGAGATGAGCGGAACGAAAAACATCACGAGGCCGATGGCGTGGCGAACAGGGCCCACCGTGGCGACGGGCGCCAGGCGCTTCGCATGGCCGAAGACGATCGCCTTGAGTTGCTGGAATCCCACCTTGCCCATCACGGCGATGCAGGTAATGATCAGCACCTTGTTGGCGATGAAGATGACCCCGGTCAATGCCGCGATGCGTCCGCCGGGCACGTCCAGCCATCCTGCGAGCGGCACCAGCAGCCACAAGGCGAAGGCAAAGAGGAAGAGGCCGATGCCCACCTTGAAACGCCATCCTCCCGTGGCGGCGGGTTCCTGGGCGGTGTCGGTGTCGGACAGGATGGTCATGATGTCGCTCCTTTCAGGAAGGCATGAGGGCGTTGGAAGAAGGGGATGGGCGAGCTGGCCACGCAAGCAGGTGCTGCATCAGGCATGCATACAGCGCCACGGACAGGAACAGTCCCATGCGCACCGCGAAAGCGGTCTGGACATCCTTGCCCGCGACGCTGTCCTGGATGGACTGGCCCAGCAGGATGATCATCGTCGCCTGGGTGTTCAACCAGAAGCCCGGGGAAAAGCGCGAGCGTCGCAGCCGGTAGATCCTGGCCGCTATCACCAGCCCGAACAGCAGGGTCCAGAGGAAGAGCATCCATAGATTCACTTGCAGGCCCAGCGCGTGCCAGAACAGCAGTGCCAGCACGCCGGCCCACAGCGTGGATCCCAGCATTTCCTTCGCCGCGCCGCGCGCCGCGAGCGCGCAACTCTGCTTCCCAAGGCTGGCCGACTTCATGAGTATCGGCATGTAGGCGAGCGGATCGGTCAAGGCAAGCAGCAAGGCGGGGAGCACGATGAGGGTCGCGCGCAGCGCCACCCGGCTGGCTAGCGCATGGGGCAGGGTGGGAGGGGCCGGCGCGGCCGGCAGGCCGGCGGGATCGGGGAAAAGCCAATGGCACAAGGGCAAGGCCACGAGCACGACCAGCAAGCCCTTCAGCAAGGCTTCGATCACGACGAGCGCCAAGGCGAACGCGACGGACCCGGCGGCGGAAATCATGGTCAGGCCGACGACCAGAAACAGCGAGACAACGGCGTTGCCACCCCGTAAGCCGTAGCGAAAGGCAAGGAAGAGGCTCAAGCCGATCGCCAGCACGCCGCTGCCCGGATAGTGGCGCAGGACGGGCGTGAGCAGCAGGCCGACGCTGGTGGTCAACAAGACCACCAGCAGCAAGCCGGCCGCCGCCTTGAAGGAAAGCGGACGAGGCATCATCGTGAAAAGGAACACCGCGAGCGCCGGCGCGATGAACGGTATCGGCAGCGCCAGGCCGAAGCTGGCGGCCATGCACAAAGCCACGCCGGCCGCCAGCCGCAGCGCACGGCGGCCTAGGGGGAAGGCAAGTGCGGACGTGTCAGTAGACATAGGAGAACCAGCTCATGATGCGCAGATAGAGACGCCCAAGCGGATTCAAGGGATTCCCTTGGGTGGGGAACGCCATGACTTCGGCCTGGCCGCCGACGCGCAGCGCGCTGACGTCCGGCAATTCGCCGGGATCGAACTGGATGATGACGGGGTAGCGCTGGGCGGGGCGCAGCCAGTCGCGGCTGTTCTGCACCGAAGGCAGGGTGCCCGGCGGGCTGGGCGGCCCCGCATTGACGCCGCGGCCGATACTGCGCACATGTCCCTCGAAGACATGGCCCGGCAGTGCATCCAGGACGATGCCCACGGGCGAACCCGGCACGATATGGCCAAGGTTGTTCTCGGTCATTTCCGCGCTGATCCAGACGTCATGGATGGCGATCAGCGTCATCACGGGTTTGCCCGCGGCGGCGAACTGGCCGGTATCGGTCTGCAGGTCCACGACCAGGCCGGCCGAGCGCGCGCGCACGCGCGTGTTCGCCAGGTCGAGCTCGGCTTTTTCCAGGGCAGCGGCGGCGCTGAGCAGCCTGGCATTCACGTCTTCGGGGCCGCCTTCCTGTTCGCGGGCGCGCTGCACCTCGGCGCGTGCGGCCGCGACCTGGCTGATCGACTGGTCGAGCGTGGCGCGTGCCAATTCCAGCCGTCGCAGGGAAACGGTGCCCGGATCCTCGCGATACAGGCCTTCCAGGCGCCGCGCGTCCTGGCGGGCCCGGGTTTCACCGGCCTGCGCGGCGCGCAACGCGGCAAGCGCGGATGCGATGCCCGCCGTACCCGCGCCGACCTGGCGCCGCATCGATTCGAGATCGGCGCGCGCCCTGTCGACGGCAATGCGGTATTGCTCGGGATCGACATCGAACAGGGGAGCGCCGGCGTGGACATCCTGGTCGTTGCGCACATAGACCTTGGTCACCCGGCCCGCCACCTCCGGCGCGACGGGAATGACATAGGCTTGTACCCGCGCCTGTTGCGTATAGGGCGTGTAGCGGTCGGCGAAAAGATACCAGGCGAGGCTGAGCAGGATCAGCAGCACGACCCACCGGACGCCTTTACGCGATGGGTCGGAGGCAGGCGCCGTGCCGCCGGACGCGGGTGGGCGGGCACTGGATGCGTCGCTCATGGCTGCGCCCCTTCATCCAGCAGCCCGCCCCAGTCGGTGCGTTGCTGCATCTGGCGTCGTGTGGCATCGTCCACCCATGGCTGGTCTGTGTCCCAACCGCCGCCCAGGGCCTTGTACAGGGCGATCAGGTCGCTCACCGCGTTGCCGCGATTCACCACATAGGCATCCTGCTGGACCGCCAAGGCCCGCTGGGCGTCCAGCACTCGTTCGAAGTTCGTGTAGCCTTCCCGGTATAGCGTATTGGCCAGCACCAGGGCGCGTTCGGCTCCCTGCGACGCATCGCGCAAGATGCCGTCGCGCTCCACGGACTTCACCAGGCCGGTGGCTGCGTCGTCCGCCTCCCGGGCAGCCTGGCGCACGTCGTCCTGGTAGGCGACGATCAACTGCTGCAGCCTGGCGTCCTGGACCCGCACGGTGTTCCTGATGCGGCCATGGTCGAAGATATTCCACGTCAGACTGGGGCCGCCTATCAGCGCCAGCGTGCTGCCGCTGCCTGGCAAGGACGTGGCGGACCATATCAGGCTGCCCAGCAGGGTCAGCGACGGATAGAGGTCCGCCAGGGCCACGCCGATCTGCGCCGACTGCGCGGCGATCAGCAGTTCGGCGGCACGGATGTCCGGGCGGCGCAGCAGCAGGTTCGCGGGCACGTCATCCAGCACGGCCTTATCGATCAACGGGATGGCCGGCGGCTGCCTGGCTGCCGCCGGCACCTCCGGCATGGGGTTGGGCGGACGGCCGACCAGGACCGCCAGCGCGTTGCGGCTACGGGCGATCTGGCCCTCGAAGTCCGGGATGCTGCTCAAGGTGCCCAGGTACTGGGTCCTGGCCTGTTGCACATCCAGTTCGTCGGTTTCGCCGCCCTTGAACAGACGCTCGGTGATCTCCAGGCTGCGCCGCTGGATCCGCGCGTTGTCGCCGGCAATGCGCAGCCGCGCCTCGGCCACGCGCAGGGCGTAATAGGTCTCCGCCACCTGGGCGTGCAGCAGTACCAGGACATCCTCGCGATTGGCCTGGGCCGCGAAATAGGCAGCATCGGCGGACTCGATGGCGCGGCTGAACTTGCCCCAGAAATCCAGTTCCCACCCGATATTCACGCCGGCGCTGTACTGCCAGAAGCTGGAGGGCAGGGGACTCGTGTTATTGAACTGCCTGCGGTTCTGGTACAGGGCGTCGGCGGTGGCGACCTGTACCTGCGGATAGCGTCCGCTGCGGGCGATGCCCAGTTGCGCACGAGCCTCCATGATGCGCAATCCCGCGATCCGCAGTCCGGCGTTGTACTGGTCGGCTTCGGCGATCAGCGCGTCCAGCGCCGGATCGCCGAAGACCCGCCACCAGCCGCGGGTATCCTGGTGGGTGGCCTCGGCGCCCTGTGCGCTGGCCTGCGCCAGCGCGGCGGTGGTCCAGGTGCCGGGCCATGACTCGCGTTGCGGCTCGAAGTCCGGTCCCACCGCCTTGCAAGCGGTAAGGCAGACGACGCCCATCAGCAGCAGGCGGCGGAGGCTATCCACGGGCAGCATGGCGGACCCGGCGCGTCAGGGGCTCGGTGTCAAGGGTGGCTTGGCCTGGATCGCGCGGGCGATGTCGGCGCTGATGCCCGCCAGCGCGCGGCTGTGGGCTTGCACGAGGTCCGCGTTCTCCTGCGTTTTGACCGGCTCCCGCACGATGGACCGTCCGCTGCGGGTGTCTTCCTTGCCGGGGTAGCGGACGGTCCACAGGACTGCGATCGTGGCGTTGTCGCCCGGCGTCGATTCGAAGCCCTGCACCTCGACCGATACCTGATGGGTGCGAGCCTGATCCTCCCAGCGCGCGGACGTCGAGACCAACGCGCCAGGAAAGGACAGGGCCAGGTCGGCGGCCAGCACGCGGGCGATCTGTTCCTTAAGGGGTTCCGCCCAGCGCGAGTACTCGTCTATCCTGATCCGGGTGGCGTCGATCCTCAGCACGAATTGTGGCCGGTCCACCAGTTCCGGGACGGATACGTGGCTGATCACGATGATCGCGGGAACGGCCTGTCCCGAAGCTTCGCGTGCCGGCGCCTGGGCATCGAGGGTATAGAACTTCGCGGGCGAGGTGGCGCATGCGGTCAGCAGCAACATGGGACCGGCCATGAACAGGGGAAGTCGCTTCATTGCCTTTGCTCCGTCTTGCCGCGCAGTAGCGCCTCGGGATGGCGCTCCAGATAATCCGCCAGCGCCCGGAAAGACGCCGCGGTCCGCGCCATTTCGCGCATGGCTTCCGTCGCGCCCTGGGCGAGCGCGGGAACGGGCTGCATGGATCGGGTCGCGGATTCCATTGCTGCCCGGGCGGCCACCATCGCGGCCCGGGCCTCGGGCGCCACGCTGTTGTTCAATGTCCTCATCAGCGTACTGGCGTCCTTCAGGCCTTGCCGCAGATCCTTGGCCATGTCGTCGAGCGGCAGCTTGTTCAGTTTTTCGACGATGCCGGTGATCGAGTCCTGCAGCGATTGCAGGCCGCCGGGAATGGTCGGCAACTCAGGCGGGCCCTTGTCCCATAGCACGCCTGCCTTGGGGGCGTTGGGGAAGAAATCCATTGCGACATACAGCTGGCCGGTCAGGAAATTGCCGGTCCTCAGCTGTCCCCGCAGCCCGTGCTCCACCAGCCACTGCGCCGTCTGGCGCGGGTCGTCGCCAAGCCTGCCGCCTGGGGCTCCCGAAGCGTAGCGGGACGTGAAGCGTTCCGGATAAAGATGCACCTCCACGGGGATGCTGAATTCGCCCTTGACCCTGTCGTAGCGGGTGTAGATGCCGATTACCTCGCCGACCACGATGCCCCGGAAATCCACCGGCGCGCCTATCGCCAGGCCGCGCACCGACTCCTTGAAATTGAAGACGTAGGTATCGACGATGCGGTCCTGTCGCTTCATGGCTTCTGTGCGGTTGTTGAAGAGCCGGAACTCGGTGTCCGCGTCCGCGACCTTGGCATTGAGGGCTTCTGGCGGGCTTTGGAACGCGAGACCGCCCGTGAGGATGCTTACCAGCGATTCGGTGTCGACCTTCACGCCGCTGGCATCCAGCGACACGTCCACGCCGCTGGCATGCCAGAATCGCGTTTCGTCCTTCACGTAGCGGTCATAGGGAGCGTTGACGAAGATGCGCAAGGTCAAGCCTTCGCCTGTCGGATCCAGCGTATAGGCCGTCACCTGTCCCACTTGCAGGCGCCGGAAGTAGACGGGTGCGCCCACGTCGAGCGAGCCCAGGCTTTCGCTCTTGAGTACGAACTCGCGCCCCGGCGTGCCGCTGACGAGTACCGGGGGCTCTTCCAGCGCCACGAATTCATGCCGTTCCTTGGTCTTGGAACCCGTGTCCATGCCGACATACGACCCGGACAGGAGCGTGCTGAGGCCGGACACCGATCCACCGGAAATGCGCGGGCTCACCAGCCAGAAGCGCGTATCCTCGACGAGGAGCCGTGTGGCGCTTTTGGTCAGCTCGGCGGTGGCGACCACGCTCTTGTAGTCGGGCGCCAGGTCGACGTGGTTGATGACGCCGATGTCGACGTTCTTGAACTTGATCTTGGTCTTGCCCGCTTCCAGTCCTTCCCCGGTGGGGAACTGGATGGTGATGGTGGGGCCTTTCTCGATGACCGCCTGCGCGGCCAGCCAGACGCCGATCAGCACGGCCACGAGCGGCACCAGCCATACGAGCCGGACGCTCCAGCGCGAAGGGGGACTGGCGCTTGCTTCGGGCAGCCCGGCAGGCCCCGTGGCGCCGGCAGTTTCGTTGGGCTCAGGCATGGCGCTTCTCCTCGGCGTCCCAGAGCAGGCGGGGATCGAATGCCCTGGCCGCCAGCATGGTCAGGACGACCACCGCGCCGAAAGCGATGGCGGCCGGGCCAGCCTTGATCGTGGCGAGCGAGCTGAACTGGACGAGCGCGACCAGGATGGTGATGACGTAGATGTCCAGCATCGACCATGGCCCCACGAATTCCAGCATCCGGTAGATGCGCGTGCACCGCAAGGACATGCCGGCGTTGTGCATCTGGGCGGTGACGACCAGGAACATGAGCGCAAGGATCTTCAGCATGGGCACGGCGACGCTGGCGATGAAGACGACGATGGCCAGGGGCCAGGATCCCGATACCCACAGGTAGACGACGCCGCTCATGATGGTGTCGTTCTGGGAGCCGAACAATGAACGGGTATTCATCACCGGCAGCAGGTTGGCGGGGACGTACAGAATCATGGCGGCGGACAGCAGCGCCCAGGTGCGGGGGATGCTGTCGGGCTTGCGCAGGTGCACGCGGGCGCCGCAACGCGGACAGTCGCCGGCGTGGGCATGCGGCGGGAGAACGGATAGCTGCCCGCAACCATGGCAGACGCAGATGCCTGCGCGCGCGGCGGTCGGCGCCGACAGGCGGGACGCACCGCGCAGGGCGGGCACGCCGTCGCCGCCGTTGTCGCCGTTACGGGCGAGTGGATGGTGCCTCGAGGCCCAGACAATCCGGGGGTCGAACGCCGCCGCCATGGCGGCGAGCGACATCATCGCGGCGCCGAAGGTCCATAGTCCCACGCCCGGCACGACGCTCGCGAGATGCGCCAGCTTGACCAGCGCGACCAACACGCCCAGGATCAGCACTTCCGTCATGCTCCATGGGCGCGCCAGCAGCAGGACGCGGAAAGCCAGGCGCGGCCAAGGCGGCGTCCGACGCAGGTACAAGGGAATCAGCAGGTACAGCACCGCCAGGATTTCGGTCAGGGGCGTGAGTATGGTGGTGATGAAGACAAGCCCGCTCAGTGGCCACATGCCGTCGCGATAGAGCAGCCAGACGGCGCCGGACAGCGTAGTCTGGACGATATTGCCGTTGACCTTCAGCCCGAGTATCGGGAATAGATTCGCGATGGCGAAGAAGATCGCTGCCGCGATCGCGAAGGCCAGGGGGCGGGCCGTGCCGCCCGGATAGCTGCGATACAGTTCCGCGCGGCAGCGCCTGCAGCAGGCGATGCCGCCCGGCGCGAGCACGGTCTCGCGTTGCAGCAGGTCGCAGTCGTGGCAAGCGATGAGAGAGGAACGGTCCATGGTGTTTCGCTCGTCGAGGCGTTTTGCCGTCCGCGGCGTCGCTATGCGCCGTCGTCCGGCTCCATGGCCAAGGTGACTGCCCTGATGAGGACCTCGTCTTCGAAGGGCTTGCGCAAGTAGGCCACGGCGCCGGCCGCCAGCGCTTGCGCACGCATATCGGACTCGTCATGGGCCGTGATGAAGATGATGGGGATGCCGGTGCCGGCAAGCTGCCGCTGGGTCTGAAGGCCGTTCAGCCCGGGCATCTGCATATCCAGGACGATGCAGGCGGGGCGGTAGGTCGGGAAAGCGTCGAGCATATCCAGAAGCGCATCGCCCGTTTTGAACGTGTTGGCTGCCACGCCTATGGAGCGCAACAGCCGCTTTACGGCGCGGCTTACCGAATCGTCGTCATCCACGACGGCGACGAACGATTTGGCGTGGCTCATGGCGAACGATCCCCGTGTGGAGGCGAGCGATGTGTTGTGTGGAACGTGGAGCTAGGCTATGACAGGTGGGGGGATATGGGTATTGGACCTTGGTCCAATGCCCATGCCGGCGCGCTGGAATCTCGATGGCGACGCGGCGTGTCGCCAGGGTCCGGAGCCGCGGATCAGGCCAGGAAGAGGGATACGCCGGCCTTGTCGGCAGCCCTGGCCAGTTCGACGAGGGACTTCGCCTCCATCTTCTTCATGACCCTGGCGCGATGGACTTTCACGGTTTTCTCGGCGATGCCAAGCTCGTAGGCGGCCTGTTTGTTCAGGCAGCCGTTGACCAGCAGCACCATGACTTCGCGTTCCCGGAGCGTCAGTCTGGCAAGACGCCTGCGGAACAGCTCGCGCGAGGTCCGTCGTTCGAGCGCCTGCGTCGCGTCGCGCAGGGCGGTCGCCACGGCATGCAGCAGATCGTCGCTCTCCACCGGCTTCGCCAGGAAATCGACGGCGCCGGCCTTCATGGCTTTTACGATGGTGGGACAGTCGTCATGCCCGGTGAGGAAGATGATGGGGAGCGATGTACTCGCCTCATTGAGCGCGCGTTGCAGGTCCAGGCCGCCGAGGTCGGGCATCTGCACGTCCAGGACAAGACAGCTCGGATCGTCCGTGGCGTAGGGATGTTCGAGGAATCTGGCCGCCGACGGAAAGTCGGCAACGCGATAGCCCGCCGAGCCGATCAGCCGGACCAGCGCGCGGCGGACGGTATCGTCGTCGTCGACGACAAAGACGATAGGCGCGAGAACTATGCTTTCTCCGCGGCCGAAGGGCTTATCGCCCCCATGCTGGGCACAGTGAAGAAAATCGCGGCCCCCTGCCCTTGATTGTGTTCCGCCCATATGCGGCCTCCGTGCTTTTCCACGATCGAGAGGCTGATCCATAGCCCGAGCCCGAGTCCTTCGCGCTTGGAGGTGAAGTATGGCTTGAAGATACTTTGGAGAACATCGCCCGAAAAGCCGCAGCCGCGATCGCGCACGACGACTCGTACCATGTTCTGCTCCCCCGGCTCTGCGTCGATGGTCACCAGGCGATCCGCGGGAGGGCGCGATGCCAGCGCGTCGAATGCATTCAGGACGAGGTTGAGTACGACCTGCTCCAATTGCACGCGGTCGCCGCAGACGGGGGGAAGATCCGGGGCGATGTTCAGGGATAGCCGGATGCCGCGCACGATCGCGGCGCTGTGCATCAGCAAGGCGACGTCCTGCATCACGCCGCCAAGGCTGACGGGTTCCCGCTCGGGCGGGCCTTCCTTGACCAGCAGGCGGACTTTGCGCAACACCTCGCTTGCACGGTGGTTGTCCTTCACGAGGTCATTCAGTATTTCCCGGATTTCGGTCGGGTTCCAGGCTGGCGACGCCATCAGGCGTTGAGCAGTCTGCACGTTACTGAGGATGGCAGTGAGAGGTTGATTCAGCTCATGCGCGAGGGAGCCAGCGAGTTGTCCCAGCGTGGACACCCGGGTCATGTGTGCCAGCACCCTTTTATTGAGTTCCAGTTCGTATTGCTGGCTCTGGTCGATGATCGTCATCACGACATCGGATTGCATCGCGGGTGACAGCGGCGCGGTGATTACCGTCACGGGGATTTCCGAACCGTCGGCACAGCGCGCCATTCCGGACGGCGCGCTGCGGGCAGGTTGATTGTTCGCGACGGCAGTGGCCTGGCCGGACGTCGGCGCCCGTATTTTCAAGCCGGGGATCAGCGTCTCGACAGACATGCCGGCCAGGGCGTCGGCGCCGTAGCCCAGGAGGGCGTCCGCGGCGGCGTTTGACTGCAGGATGCGGCCGTGCGGGCCGATCCGCAGTACGGCAAAGGGAAGCAGCTCCAGCAGCCCGTGGAGTTGTGTGCCATCGTGCAACGCTACATGCCCCGGCAGCGTGGCGCCCACTGGGACGACAGCCGCTTTGCGAGGGCCTTTTCTCGCGTTGTGGCGCGAGACGGATGTAGCTACGACAGCATTCTTATCGATGTTATCGACAGGGCTCATTGCGCCGCACTCCCCTCTGGAGACCATCATGCGACTTGCGGAAGCGGCGCCTTCGGATTCCGGCGACCGCCGCTGGCGTAGAACTGAAACGCAGCTTACTGTGCCGGCGCGACGAACGTAAAGGGATTAGATCTTTCGTATGTCTCCCACCTGGAACCATTGCGGTGGCCTCCCCGTCGCCAGCGGCCGATAGGGGTAGCGGGCCACGCCGGCATAAGGAGCAAAATGGCGCTATAGTAGTGTAATCTGCGAAAATAGTATTAAAGTATCCTTTGCGTAGGCCGAAGACCATGGAAAAGTAGTGCTAAAGTATCTTTATGCACATATACACTACTTTAATGCTATGAACACCCACGCTGATGTTGCGACAGTGCTGAGAGACGCGATCAAGCGCCGGGGGCTTACCCAGGCGCGGCTCAAGGAAGAGGCTGGCCTGTCCCAGCGCACGCTTACCAAGGTGTTGAGCGGCGCGGAGGACTTCAAGCTCAGCACGCTTTTCGCCCTGGCGGATCGATTGGGGCTGGCGCTGATCCTGGCGCCCCTGGAGGCCGCGCCGGCCGTGGCGGCGGGCCCAGTGACGGAACCGGCGATCCGCTCGCGTGTCGCTGGCGCGCTGGAGCGGGTGGACGGGTCGAAACACGGGGCGGATACGTGAACATCAAGGCCTTGGGAATCTCGATAGGCCAGCAGCAGCAGCGTATCGGGGTGCTCTTTCAATATCGCGAGCCCGGCCGCGACGACGCGCAGGTCGTCACGCGCTTCGTGGCCGACGACGCCTTCGTGCGGCGGGTCGATCCGCCCGTCGTGTCGGCGGCCTACCTGTCCGAGAATCCCGCGCAGCAGGCGGCGTTCTGGCGTGACATTACCGCCACGCCGTTCAATGGGCGGTATTCGAACCGCAATGGCTGGCTGCTGCCGGCGTTCTTCCAGAATCTCCTGCCCGAAGGGGTATTCCGCGACCATGTCGCCGCGCTGCGGGCATGCGCGCCGACGGACAACTTCGAAATGCTGGCGGCCTGCGGCAAGGATTTGCCGGGCAATGTCCATGCTTTCCCGGTCGTGTTGTCCCAGGAGGAAATCAGCCGGTACATCACCCAGGACCAGGATGCGCTGGAGATGTCGGTCACGGAGGCGCCCATGGAGGACGGCGTGTCGCTATCCGGCGTGCAGCCCAAGGTTGCGGTGATCCAGGATGGCGACCGCTATGTCGGGCGCACCAAGGATGCCGACACGCATATCATCGCCAAGCTGCCGGTCGTGGGACAGCCCAGGATGCCGGAGCTGGAGTACCTGTCGTTGCAACTGGCCGCCGCCGCGGGCGTAAATGCCTGCGAGGCGTATCTGGAGCCCCTGGAAAAGCTGGCCGTGCAACATGGCTACGACCTGGGCGACGCCGATGGCCGGACGAAATTCCTTGCGGTCGTGCGCTACGACCGCAAGCCTGAGGGAGGACGCATACATTGCGAGGACTTCGCTCAGGTATTGGGCCAGATGCCCGAGGATAAATACGGCGGCGGGCGTCGCGGGGGCAGCCCCCTGACGTATCTGGACGTGGCGGCGGTGCTGTACGCTTTCGAGTCGCTGGGCGAGGCGGCCGTACACGAATTGCTGCGTCGTCTGGTGGTCAACGAGATGCTGGGCAATCCGGACATGCACCTGAAGAATATCGGATTGCGCTACCCGGACGGCCGGACGCCGGAATTCCCCCCCGCCTACGACATCGTTGCCTATGCCGCCTTCAACCGCAACGTGGGCCACGGGTTGTTGATTGTCCCGCCGGACATCCTGCCCAGGCGCCGCGATACACGGGACGCGCCGAAGACCAGGCAGCAGCTTTCACCGCTACTGCTGCGGGCATTCTGCGGCGCCTTGGGCATACCCGAAAAACCCGCTGCCAAGATCATCACGGATTGCGTGCGCAAGGCCAGCCGGACCTGGCCGGCGCTGATTGCGGCCGCGAGCATCACCGGCCAGCAGAAGAAAAAACTGCTGGCCCACTTCGAGGCGCATCCCTTCGTCGAATCGCTGGCCCGGCGCCAGCGGTTCAAGCCTTGAGCCTTGCCTGTCCGTCTGCCGTTGGTTGTCCGTCCATCGCTGCCCGTCGCTCCTCGCGCACGGCCGACAAGGATCTGCGCTGCTGCCCCTGCGCATCGTGGTTCTCCGGCGCCAGCCAGGCTTCGAAGGCCTGCTTCAACAAGGGCCATTCCGCGTCGATGATGGAAAACCAGGCGGTGTCGCGCGAGCGTCCCATGTAGACGACCAGCTGGCGAAAAATCCCCTCGAAGGTGAAACCCAGGCGATCGGCCGCGGCGCGCGACGGCGCGTTGAGGCTGTCGCACTTCCATTCGTAGCGCCGGTAGCCCAGCTGGTCGAAGACGTAGGCCATCAGCAGGTACTGCGCTTCGGTGGAGATGGGCGTGCGCTTGAGCAGGGGCGAGAACGTGACGTGGCCGACCTCGATGACGCCGGCGGCCGGCGTGATGCGCATCAAGGCCAGGGTGCCGACGGCCTTGTCGGTGCGCAGGTCGATCACGGCGTAGTGGCGCGGGTCACGGCTTCGCGCGGCGTTCGCGGCGTAGCGCTTGAAGTCTTCAAGCGTGGCGGGCCGCTCCACGGAGAGATAGGTCCAGTCGCGGCCGTCGGGCGCGGCTTGATACGCCGCATGGAGATCGGCGGCATGCCGCTCGGCGTCCAGCGGCTCCAGCCGGCAATGCCTGCCTTGCAGCGTGACGCCCGCCGGCTCGGCGGGCGGCGACCAGTCCGGCAGGGGGGGGCCTATGGGTTGTCCGTATTCGTTGGTGCGGGATGCCATGGTTGTCTGTCGTGCGCGAAAAAAGGGGAGGGTGGCTGCGGGGATTCTAGGACCTTTGTGGTCCATCCGTATGGACCACAATAGGGAAATTTTCGGAGTCCAGAATTGGGACGTTCCCCTGGCGTGGCCAGGCCGCCGGAAAAAAAATCCCAAGCCCCGTATAGTGGGCCCTCCCGCATCTTGTCCCTTCGGCCCGTCGCCGCTCCGTCCGAGCTGGCGCCGCCCTGCCCGAAGGCTTTCCCTGGATTTCGAAAACCATGAAGAATCAGCAGGTCGAGAGCGATAAAGAGAAACCCTTGCTGGAGGATATCCGCCTGCTGGGCCAGATATTGGGCGAGGTGATACGCGAGCAGGAGGGCGAGGACGCCTATGCCCTGATCGAGCACATACGGCAGCTGGCGGTCGCCGACCGCCGCGGACAAGGGGACCGGGAAGGCGCCGAGGGCCAGCTGGAAGCCCTGCTGCACGGGCTTACGGGCGACCAGGTCGTGACGGTGGTGCGGGCATTCACCTACTTCAGCCACCTGGCCAATCTGGCCGAGGACCGGCACTTCCTGCGCCGCCGCGAGGCGCATGAACGGCGCGGCGAACACTCGCGCGGCAGCATCGCCGGGGCGCTGGATCGCCTGGCAGCCGCCGGCGTCGGCCAGGCGGATATCGTCGCGACGCTGGAGCGGGCCTATATTTCCCCGGTGCTGACCGCGCACCCCACCGAAGTCCAGCGCAAGAGCATCCTGGACGCGGAAAAGGCCATCGCCGGCCTGCTGGGCCGCCGGGAGGAATTGCGCCAGGCCCAGGCGCGCGATGATGACGACGCGCGCCTGCCCGGCTACCTGCGCGAGACCGAGGCTGCCATCCGGGCGCGCGTGACCCAGCTGTGGCAGACGCGCATGATCCGCAACGCCAGGTTGACCGTGCAGGACGAGATCGACAATGCACTGAGCTATTACGAGTCGACCTTCCTGGCCGAAGTTCCGGCCTTGTACGAGGGGCTGGAGGACCGCCTGGATGCACCGGACCTGCCGGTCTTCTTCAGGATGGGCCAATGGATAGGCGGCGACCGCGATGGCAACCCCAACGTGTCCGCCGCTTCCCTGCGCTATGCCTTGCAGCGGCAGTCGCGCGTCGCCCTGCGGCATTACCTGGCGGAAGTGCACGCGCTGGGCGCGGAGCTTTCCCTGTCGGAACGCCGCGTGGCGGTCAGCCAGGCCCTGCACGACCTGGCCCAGTCTTCCGGCGACGATAGCGAGCGGCGCGCCGACGAGCCCTACCGGCGCGCACTGACCGTGGTCTATGCCCGGCTCGCCGCCCGTCTGCGCACCTTGTTGGCCAATGAGAATATCCATCCGCATGAAAGCGTGACCCGTCCGCCTTATGCGACGGTGGACGAATTCCTCGCCGATTTGCGCGTCATCGAGACGTCGCTCAAGACGCATTACGGCGGCGCGTTGGCGGCCGGACGCCTGCGCGGACTGATACGCAAGGCGCAAGTGTTCGGGTTCCACCTGGCCACGCTGGACATGCGGCAGAGCTCGGACCAGCATGAGGCCGTGATCGCGGAACTGCTGCGGGCCGCGGACATCGAAGCGCACTACGAAACGCTGGACGAGCCGGCGCGCCGCGACCTGTTGCTGCGCACGCTGGCCGACCCGCGCCCGCTGACCATACCCGGCCATGGCTACGGCGACCGTACACGGGGCGAGCTGGACATCTATGCCGCCGCGCGCGAGGTCGTCGATACGCATGGGGCGCAGGCGCTGCGCCACTACATCATCAGCCACACGGAAGACGTGAGCGACCTGCTGGAAGTGCTGGTCCTGCTGAAGGAGGCGCGCATCCTCACCGGCGCCTGGCCGGCATCGGCGCGCACGCCGGTCATCGTCGTGCCGCTGTTCGAAACCATAGGCGATCTGCGGCGCGCGCCGGCCATCATGCGGGAGTACTACGCGCTGCCCGGCATCGCCGCCATGGTGCTGCGTTCGGGCGCTGAACAGGACGTGATGCTGGGCTATTCCGACAGCAACAAGGATGGCGGCATACTCACCAGCCATTGGGAGTTGTACGTGGCGGAAGTGGCGCTGGCGCGCCTGTTCACCGAACTATCGGCGCAATACGGCGCGCCGTTGCGCCTGCGCATGTTCCATGGCCGCGGCGGGGCCGTGGGGCGCGGCGGCGGCCCCAGCTACGAGGCCATCCTGGCGCAGCCGCCCGGTACGGTCAATGCGCAGATCCGCCTGACCGAACAAGGCGAGGTGATCGCGTCCAAGTACGCCAACCCGGAAATCGCGCGGCGCAACCTGGAAACGCTGGTCGCGGCCACGCTGGAAGCCACGCTGCTGCCGGCGGTGCCGGGCCGCGATCGGTCGGACGGCAGCCATCCGGTAGGCGAGGACTATCTGGCGGCGGCCCAGGCCCTGTCCGACGCGGGCATGGCCGCGTATCGCGACGTGGTCTACGGCATCCCCGATTTCGCGGCGTATTTCTATGACGCGACGCCGGTGCGGGAGATCGCCGAACTCAACATCGGCTCGCGTCCGGCCGCGCGCAAGCCGGGCCGCAGGCTGGAGGATTTGCGCGCCATTCCCTGGGGCTTCGGCTGGGGCCAGAGCCGCCTGACCCTGCCTGGATGGTTCGGCCTGGGCAGCGCCGTGGACCGCTACGTCGCGCATCATCCCGATGGCGCGGACGCGGCCTGGCGTCTCTTGCGCGAGATGCACCAGGAGTGGCCGTTCTTCCGCACGCTGGTGGCCAATATCGATATGGTGCTGGCCAAGAGCGACATGAACCTGGCGCGCAAGTACAGCACGCTGGTGGAGGACCGGGTACTGGCCGCGAAGGTCTTCGATGCGATCGCGGCGGAATGGCACCGCACGGTGGCCGCGCTGGCCGGCATCACCGGCAGCGCGGACCGGCTGGCGGGCAACCCGGGGCTGGCGCGTTCGATGCGACATCGCTTTCCCTATATCGATCCGCTGCACCACATACAGGTCGAACTGTTGCGCCGCTGGCGGGCCGGCGAGACCGACGAACGCATCCAGACCGCGATCCACATCAGCATCAACGGCATCGCCGCCGCCCTGCGCAACAGCGGCTGATGGCGCGCGCGGCGGGCGGCCTGGGCCACCGCCGTCGCCGCCGTTACTTTCGCCGTTTCCCTATAACTGAACGTGCGAAACGGTATTAGACGCTCTTGATCTCCACTCCTACACTGCCTTTTGCCGCGTTCAGACGGCACAGGCAGCGTGGGAGGGTCATGGTTTCGCATGGTCCGGCGACCCAGGGCCAGCAGGAGACGAGCGTGATACAGAAGTATTCCCTATACATCGATGGCCAGCGCGTGCCCGGCACCGGCGGCCGCATGCTGCAAAGCACCAACCCCTATACCGGCGCGGTGTGGGCTGAAATTCCCGACGCGAGCGTGCAGGACGTGGCCGCCGCCGTCGCCGCCGCCAACCGCGCGTTCGAGCGGGAATGGCGCCATACGCCCGGCATCAGGCGCGCCGCCTTGATGCTCAAGCTGGCGGGCCTGATAGAAAAAGACGCGGAGCGCATGTCGCGCATCGAAAGCACCGACAACGGCAAGATCGTGCGCGAGACCAAGCCGCAGATGATGTGGGTGGGCCGACAGCTGCGTTATTTCGCCGGCTACGCGGACAAGCTGTTCGGCCAGCAGGTGCCCGTGGACCAGGCCGACGTGCTGGACTACCTGACGTTGGAGCCCTATGGCGTCGCCGCCTTGATCACCGCATGGAATTCTCCGCTGGCGCTGCTGGCCAACAAGCTCGCGCCGGCCTTGGCGGCGGGTAACTGCGTGGTGGTCAAGCCGTCCGAACATGCATCGGCGTCGACGCTGGAGTTCGCGTCCCTGGTGGAGGAGGCCGGCTTCCCGGCCGGCGTATTCAACGTCGTCACCGGCGGTGCGGAGACCGGGCGCGCGCTGGTCGAAGACGCTGGCGTGGCGTTGGTCAGCTTCACCGGCAGCCCGGGCGTCGGCCGCGAGATCGCGGCCATGGCCGGCCGCCGGTTGGTGCCGGTCAAGCTGGAACTGGGCGGCAAGTCGCCCAACATCATTTTCGACGACGCCGACCTGGATCGCGCGGTGGTCGGCGCCCTGGCCGGCATTTTCGGCGCGACCGGGCAGACCTGCGTCGCCGGCTCCCGATTGCTGGTACAGCGCAAGGTCCTGGACGAGGTGGCGAACCGCCTGGCCGAGCGCGCCCAGCGCATCCGCATGGGCGATCCGCTCGATCCCGCGACGGAGATGGGCACGGTTGCCAACGAACCGCAATTCCGCCGCATCCTGGCGGCGATAGACAGCGCCAAGATTGCCGGCGCGCGCCTGGTGACGGGCGGCGGCCGCGCGCAAGGCGAAGGGCTGGGCGAGGGCTACTTCATCCAGCCGACGATTTTCTCCGACGTGGACAACGCCAGCCACCTGGCCCAGGAGGAAATCTTCGGTCCGGTGCTGGCCATCATTCCCTTCGATACCGAGGAAGAGGCGATACGGCTGGCCAACGATAGCCGCTATGGCCTGGCGGCAGGCCTGTGGACCCGCGACCTGTCGCGGGCAATGCGGGTGTCGCGTGCCTTGGTGGCGGGATCGGTCTGGGTCAATACCTATCGGGCCCTGGCGGCAGGGGCGCCGTTCGGCGGTTTCAAGGAGTCCGGCATCGGCCGCGAGCGTGGGGAAGCGGGCCTGCGCGAGTACTTGACGACACGCAACGTGATGATCGACTACTCCACCGAGGTCAGGGACCCGTTCGCCATCCGGACTTGAACGCCGCGGTCGCCAATGATGACCGCGATGACAATCAGAATAAAAGGAGACAAAGATGGGAGACAAGACCCTCAAGGCGATTTCCCCGGGGCGGCGCGCGTGGATGCAGCGCGGCCTGGCGTTGGGAGGCGCCGCCATGCTGGGTGTGAATCCGCCCGCGCGAGCCGTGGCGGCGACGACCGCGGAGGCCTGGCCCGCCGGGCCGATACGCCTGGTAGTGCCCTTCCCGCCGGGCGGCTCGGTCGACACCGTGGCGCGCACCGTCGGCCCGCAATTGCAGGCGCAACTGGGGCAGCCCGTCGTGATCGAGAACCGGCCGGGCGCGAGCAGCGTGATGGGCGCCCAGCACGTGAAGCAGTCCAAGCCGGACGGCTACACCATCCTGCTGAATGCTTCGCTGCAGGTGGCGAACCCGGTGCTGCTGGCCACCGCGACCTACGATCCGCTCAATGACTTCGTCTCCATCACCGAGATCGGCGCGCAGCCACAGTTGGTGGTGGTGCGGGCCGACGGTCCCTACAAGACGATGGGCGACCTGGTGGAAGATGCGCGCAAGCATCCCCGCCACGTCACGTGGGCCATCGCCGCCTTCGGCGCGGCCGGGCACCTGGCCTGCGCGCTGGTCAACGTGCAGGCGAAGGTCGACATGCCCATCATTCCGTACAAGGGCGGCGGTCCCGCCCTGATGGACGTGATGGGCGGACATGTCTCGGCCCAGATCGAACCCATGGCGTCGGCCTATCCGCATGTGCAGGCCGGCAAGCTGCGCGCGCTGGCGGTGACCAGTGCGCAGCGGCTGGCATCGCTGCCGGATGTGCCCACCGTGGCCGAAAGCGGCTTCCCGGGTTTCGACATGCCCAGCTGGTACGGCCTGTGGGCGCCGGCGGGCACGCCGCGCGCCATCGTCGACAGGCTGCACATGGAAACCGCCAAGGCGCTGAAGGTGCCGGCCGTGGCCGAAAAGCTTGCGGCGATTTCCTTCATCCCCATGGGCACCTCGCCGGACGCCTTCGCCAAATATTCGGCGAGCGAGCTGGAGAAGTACCGCGACCTGATCAACAAGGCACATATCAAGGCGGACGCCTGATACGGCGTCGGCATGGAGCAGACAGCATGAGCAAATACAAGACTCTCGGATTCATCGGCCTCGGCGTCATGGGCGAACCCATGTGCAACAACCTGGTGCGCAAGTCGGGCTTGCCGGTACACATTTTCGACATGAACGCCGACGCGGTCGGCCGTGTGGCGGCCAACGGCGGCAAGGCGGAAGCGTCGGCGGCCGATGTGGGCGCCAAGGCCGACGTGGTGTTCCTGTCGCTGCCGTCGATCGACCAGGTCGAGCCCGTGGCGCGTGCCCTGGCCGGCGGCGCGCGCAAGCCGGCCATGATCGTCGACATGAGCACCAGCGACGTGGCGCGCAGCCGCGCATTGGCCGCGGAACTGAAGGCCCGGGGCGTGGCGTTCGTCGATGCGCCGGTGGCGCGCACGGCCGAGGCGGCGCTGAAGGGCACGCTGCTGATCAGCGTGGGCGGCAGCGTGGCGCAGTACGAGGAACTCAAGCCGCTGCTGTCCTGCATGGGATCCGACGTGCTGCACTGTGGCGATACGGGCTGCGGACAGGTCGTCAAGATCCTGAACAACATGATGGTCTTCATGACGGTGAATGCGCTGTCCGAGGTGCTGACCATAGGCCGCCGCGCGGGCATGGACGGCGAGCGCCTGTTCGAACTGCTGGCCGGCGGGTCGGCCGACAGCTTCGCCCTGCGCAACCACGGCATGAAATCCCTGGTGAAGGACAGCTTCCCGGAGAAGGTGTTCCCCATGGTCTACGCCATCAAGGATGCCAGCCTTGCGCTGTCGCTGGCGAAGGCGGGATCCTTCCAGCCGAAGATCGCCAGCTACACCTACAACCTGATGTGCCAGGCGCACGACGCCGGCATCGTCAACAACTACCATCCCGCCATTGTGCAACTGGTGGACGGGCGTATCACGCCTAAGCAGGATGTGAAGCCGTAGCTTCCAGGGGCGCCGCCGCACCGGGCGCCATGTCCGGCGCCAGCCGTGGCAGCAGTTCGCGGGCGATCTTCAGCGTGAGTTCGGAGGCGTGCTTTTCGCTCCAGACCGCCTCCATGCGCACATGTCCCGCCGTTGGCGGCAGATCGCGAAACAGTACGCCGGGATAGGCGCTGGACGCATAGGAGCGCGGGACCAGCGCCACGCCGAAACCCAGCCGCACCATCTGGAAGATCGTCAGCGGGCTGCGCGCGGCGTGCTTGAACGAAGGGCTGAAGCCGGCCTCGTAGCAGCTGGCGACGATGGCGTCGAAGACGGTCGGCCCGGATTCGCGCGAGAGGGCGATCATGGGCTCGTCGGCCAGGTCCGCCAGCGTGAAGTCCGGCTTGGCGGCCAGGGCATGGCCTTGCGGCAGCACGGCCATGTAGTGCTCGTGGTAGATCGGCATGCGCATCAGCTTGCTGCGGTCGGGCCGGATGTGCACCAGGCCGATATCCAGCTGGCCATGGCTGACCGCCGCGATCTGGTCTTGCGACTGCATGTCGCTGACCGAGATTTCCACGCCGGGATAGCGTTCCCGCACCATATCGACGAAGGTGGGCAGGACATGGAACAGGGCCGAGGTGGCGACGCCCAGCCGCAGCACGCCGGCGTCGCTCTGGGCGGCGCGTACCGTGGCGCTGACCGCGGTCTTCATCTGCCCCAGCAGCAGCCGGCTTTCCCGCAGGAAGACCGCGCCGGCGTCGGTCAGCTTGACCTCCCTGCGCGTACGATGAAAGAGCTGCACGCCGATGTCTTCCTCCAGCAGCTTGATGTGTTGCGACAGCGGCGGCTGGGACATGTGCAGGCGTTCGGCCGCGCGGCTGAAACTCAGTTCTTCCGCGACCATGACGAAGTAACGGAGTTGTCTCATGTCCATGAAGGCTGGTCTCGCATAGGGACCGGCCAGGCCGCGGGCCGGGCCGGCCGGCGCCTGGGTCCTGGAATCCCGGGTCCTGGTTATAGGAGGTATGGACCGGAGAATAGCCGGTTCACGGCCGAGCTTGGCCGACACGCATGCCGGGTTTACCCGGAGCGCGGGGGGCACGGCGTGAGGCCGTGCCGGGGTGGCGGCGAGGACGCCGCCGGGGTCGGGCCGTCGGGGTCGGGCCGCCAGGGTTAGGCCACCAATCCTCGCGTCAAGTCGCGCACCGGCGTATCCGGCCCCGCCGCCAGCAGCATATCGAGCACCGCCTGCGCGCGAGCCTCGGGCAGCACCAGGCCGGCATTGGCGCGGAACTTGCCCGCGATGTCGTCCAGGTCCAGGGCGCGGGCGCCGCTGCCAAGGTTCATCGGAATGTGATGGTGCAGCTTGGCCCCCTGTTCCAGTTCCACCGTCACGGCGCCCGAGAAGTACTTGGGGAATTCCGTGTCTTCCTGCTTGATGCAATCCACCTTGGCCGCGAGCCGCAGGATGGCGGGGTCGGCCAGGCTGGCGTCGTCCAGCTCGGACAGCGCGAATCGGCCGCGCAGCAGGCAGGCGGCCACCACGAATTGCGCGCTGAACTTGGCTTCGTAGTCGGACCGCGGGACGCGCTTGGCGGCAGCGGGCTCGGCCACGATGGGCAAGGTGGCTTCGGGCAGCTCGCAGACGATGCGGCGAACCTGTGACAGGTCGCCGATCTGGGCGTGCAGCTTCACGCCCGCCTCGGCGCAGCCGTGGATGAAGTGGCAGACGGGGTAGGGCTTGATGGAGGTGTCGAGCAGCGTCCATTCGCGGCCCAGGTCCCTGATCACGGATTCCGTATCGACCTGGCCCGCGCGTTCCTGCATGTGCGTATCGAAAAAGCCGAACTTGCCCTCATAGGGGCGGTCCGGACCGTGGAACCCCGCCTGCACCATTTGCGCTGCGGTGATGCCGGCCAGCGCGCCCCAGCCCGGGTGCATGCGCTTGGTCCAGGCGCCATTCTCCAGGAAGACCTGCACGCCGGAGGCGGTGCTGGCGGCGACGCCCTGGGCGGCCACGATCTGCTGGACGTCCAGGCCCAGCAGTTTGGCGGCGATGAGCGCCGCGCTGAAGTGCGACACCAGGCCGGTCGCGTGGAAGCCGCCATGGTGGAAGCCGCCCTTGACCGCGCGGCCCAGGCGTATGCAGGTTTCCATGCCGGCGGCGTAGGCGGCCAGCAGGTCGCCCCAGGACGCGTCGGCGACCTCCGCCATGGCCAGCGCCGCGGGCAGGCAGGCGACCGTGGGATGGACGATGCTGCCGGGGTGGGTGTCGTCGAAGTCCAGGCCATGGATCAGGTAGCCGTTGGACAACGCCGCGTCGCGCGCTTGCAGGCGCTCGGCGCCGCCGATCACGGTCGCGGCGCCGGGCGCGCCGGCGGCGCGAAAGCCGGCCAGCCCGGGCGCCGCGAAAGGAAAGTGGCGCGAGGCATAGGCCAGGCCGATGGCGTCGATGATGTGGTGCAGGGACTTGGTCCGCACCGCTGCCGGCAGGTCGGCCGCGCGCAGCCCGTGGGCGAAGCGCGCCAGGCCTAGGGCCAGGTTCTCGGAAGGCTGGGGAAGTCGGGATGCGCTATGCATGGCAGTCTGGGATGCGAAGTGAGGGACGATGAGCGTATCGGGTCGGGAACGGATGCATGGTGTGCCGCGTCAGGCCGCCGTGGGCGCCTGGTGCAGGCAGGCTATCGCCGCCTTGGTCCCCGGCAGGCGCGGATAGCGTTCCAGCACCAGCGGGTCGTGTCCCGGCACGAAATGATCGGCGCTGTCGGCCAGTTTCAGCAATCGGGCATGACCCGCAAGCATGGCCGCCACGTCGACCACCACCGGGAAAGGCAGGCGCCGCGTGAGGTTGGCATAGTAATGGGCGGCGTCGGACGCCAGGATGACCCAGCCGCGCGCCGTGTGCACGCGCACCGCTTGCAGGCCTCTTGTATGGCCGCCGATGAGCACCAGCTCGATGCCCGGCGCCAGGGTATCGTCGCCGTCGTGGAAGACGACGCGGTCCTCATAGACGCGGCGCACGAAATCGCACACATCGTCGACGGCGAAGGCGCGCCGCAACACCGGTTCGCACATGCAGCGCCCCGTGGCGAAGGCGGCCTCGGCGTCCTGGAGGTGGAAGGTGGCGCTGGGCAGCTTGTCGAGGTTGCCGGCATGGTCCCAGTGCAGGTGGGTCAGCACGACCGTGCGGATTTGCGCCGGATCGATGTCCAGCTGGCGCAGGGCCTCGATGGGGCAGCATTCGAGCGGACGGTTGCGCGCCTTGGAGCCGCGCTCGCCGAAGCCGGTATCGACCAGGACGACCTGGTCGCCATTGCGAATGACCCAGACGAAGAAGTCCATATTGACCAGGCCATCGTGCTCGTCGCCGCCGAGGATGAAATTCTCGGGGCCGCGGCGCTGCATGGTGGCGTAGCGCAGGGCGTAGACCTCGTATCGGGGCAAATCGGGAGTGAGGGTTTCCAAGGTGTCAGGCTCCAAGGTAGGACTTGCGCACGAAATCGTCGGCGAGCAGTTGCTCGCCCGTGCCGGTTTGCATGATGGCGCCCTGTTCGAGCACGTAGGCCCGGTGCGACAGGCGCAAGGCCAGGCGCGCGTTCTGTTCGACCAGGATGATGGACAGGCCGGTCTCGCGGTTCAGGGCCTGGATGGCGTCGGCGATCTCGGCGATCACCTTGGGCGCCAGGCCCAGTGACGGTTCGTCCAGCATCAGCAGCCGCGGCTGCGCCATCAGGGCGCGGCCGATGGCGACCATCTGCTGCTCGCCGCCGGACAGCGACCCGGCCAGCTGGCCGCGTCGCTCGGCGACGCGCGGGAACAGGGCATGGATCTGGTCCATCGCCCGTTGCCGCGTGCGGGCGCAACGCACGGCATGCGCACCCACTTGCAGGTTCTCCAGCACCGTCATGCGCGGGAAAAGCCGCCGCCCCTCGGGCGAAAGGGCGATGCCGCGCTGTACGCGCGCCGCCGCCGACAGCTGGGCGATCGGCTCGCCATTCCACGTGACCGTGCCGCCCGCCGGCAGCTTCAGGCCCATCAAGGCTTTCAGCGTGGACGACTTGCCGGCGCCGTTGGAGCCGACCAGCGCGACGATCTCGCCCTGGTCGACGTCGAAGGAAATGCCATGGACGGCTTCCAGCGGTCCATAGCGCACCGCGAGCTGGCGGGCTTCAAGCATGGGCATAGTCGGGCGCTCCCAGGTAGGCCTCGATCACGGCCGGGTCGGCGCGGACGTTGGCGGGCGTGTCATCGGCGATCTTGCGTCCGTGCACCAGGACCACGATGCGCTGGCAAAGATCCATGACCAGCGCCATGTGGTGTTCGACCAGCAGGATGGACAGTTGCCGCTCCCGTTGCAGCTGCTTGAGCAGGCGGCCGAATTCGGCGCATTCCTCGCCGTTCAGGCCGGCGGCCGGTTCGTCCATGAGCAGCAGGTCGGGACGGGTGGCGATGCCGACGGCCACGCCCAGCTTCTTCTGGTGCCCATAGGACAGTCCGCCCGCCACCACGTGGCGATAGGGACCCAGGCCCGTCAGTTCCAGCACATCCTCGACCTCGCGCGCGGTCGCCGCCAGGGCCTGGCGGCGTGCGCGCGTGGGCAGGATCTGGGTCCAGATCGAGCCCGGCAGGGTCGACAAGGCGCCGCGCTGGATGTTCTCGGCGACGGTGGCGGTGGGATAGACGGCCGTGGATTGGAAGGTCCGGGCCAGGCCGTGGCGCACGACCCGGCTGGGCGCCAGGCCGGTGATGTCGCGTCCGTGCAGGCGCACCTGCCCGGCGCTGGGACGCAGCGTGCCGCTGATCAGGTTGAACGCCGTGCTCTTGCCGGCGCCATTGGGGCCGATCAGGCCCACCACTTCGTCGCGGCCCACGTCGAAGGTCAGGCCGGACACCGCTTTCAGGCCGCCGAAGCTGCGGCTCAATTCGCGCACTTCCAGCATCGCGCTCATGCTTTGTCTCCCCGGTTTTTCTCTTCATGCGCACGGCGCGCGCGGAACAGGCTGGCCAGGCCCTGCGGCAGGAACCGGAGCATCAGGATCAGGGCCGCGCCGTAGAAGATGTTCTGGGTCTCGACGGCGCCGCGGAACAATTCGGGCAGCGGCGTCATGATCAGCGCGCCGATCAGGGGCCCGAACAGATAGCGGCGGCCCCCCACCACCATCATGATGATCAGGGCCAGCGACAGGTGCATGCTGAAGGACTCCGGCGACACATAGCGCAGGTAGTGCGCCGTCAGCGCGCCGCCCAGCCCGGCCAGTGCGCTGCCCAGGGTGAAGGCGTAGCGCTGCGTGCCGCGCACGCTGATGCCCGTGGCCTCCGCCAATTGCGCGTTCTCGCCCACCGCGTCGATGGCGTGGCCCGCCGGCGAGCGGTACAGCGCGTGCAGCAGCCAGGTGACGCCGGCCGCGCAAGCCAGCGCCAGCAGGTAGAACGCGGTCTTGTTGTCCAGCACATGGCCCAGCAGCGCCGCCGGCGGCACGCCGGTGATGCCGTTGGCGCCGCCGGTGACGCTGTCGCCTTCCAGCAGCACCAGGCGCACGAACTCGCCGAACGCGAAGGTCAGCAGCACGAAGTAGACGCCGGTCAGGCGCAGCATGATGGTGCCCAGCAGGTAGGCGAACAGGCCCGCCGCCAGGATGGCCGCGAGGGCGCCCAGCACGAAGGGCTGGCCCAGGCCCATGACCACCAGCACGGAAACGTAGGCCCCGATGCCGGCGAAGGCGCCGTGGCAAAGGGATACCTGACCGGCTCGCGCCAGGAGGGACAGGCCGCTGACCAGCACCACGTTGATGCAGATCTGGATGGCGAGGTGCAGGGTGAAGTCCCTGCCCAGGGCCAGCGGCAGGAGGGCCAGCGCCAGCAGCGCGAGGCGTCCCGGCAGGGCCCAGGGATTGCGCCGCGCCCGCGGCGGCGCGGCCGGGACCGCGGTGGATAGCAGAACTTTGCCGTCTTGCATGTCAGGCCTCCGATCGGCCGAACAGTCCGGTCGGGCGGACGATGAGCATGGCCATGACGAGTACGAAGATCAGGATTTCGGCGATGCTGTTGCTCATGAACGTGCTGGTCACGCTTTCGGCCAGGCCCAGCAGCAGGCTGGCCAGCGCGGCGCCGGGGATGCTGCCGAGGCCGCCGAGGATGACGACCACGAAGGCCTTGAGCAAGGGCGTGGCGCCGATGAAGGGGGATACCGAGAACAGCGGCGCCATCAGGGCGCCGGCGACGGCCGCCAGGCCGACGCCGATGCCGAAGCCCAGCGGATACATGACGCGCGTCCGTATGCCCTGCGCGGCCGCGATCTCGGTGTCCTGCACCACCGCGCGCAGGGCGCGGCCGGTGCGGGTGTGGCCGAGGAAAAGATAGAGCGCCAGCAGGACCGCCAGGGAGAAAGCGACCACGTACAGCCTGGACATCGGCAAGGTGACGCCGCCCAGGGCGATGACGCCGTCGGCCACGGCGGGCATGAACTGCGAGTCCGGGCCATAGAGCATCAGGGCGCCGGCCTGCAGCATCATCGCCAGTCCGATGGTGGCGATCATGCCGTTGAGCTCGTCATGGCGGAAGGGCTTGAGCACCAGTTCCTCCACCACCCATCCCGCGCCGACGGCGATAACGAATGCCAGCGCCACCGCCGCGATGAACGGCAGCTCATATTGCGAGACCAGGATGTAGGCGGCGAACGCACCCAGCATATAGAACTCGCCATGGGCGAAGTTGACGATCCGCATCACGCCGAAGACGAGGGTAAAACCCACCGCCATCAGCAGATAGAGCAGGCCGATGATCAGGCCATTGACGAGCGCCTGCGCGAGTAGAGTGGACGTGGTCATGGCGATCACTTCACGTCGACGCATTGCTCGACATTGCAGCGGGCCCGGACCACCTCGACGCCGTCCTTGACCTCGGAGATGAAGAAGGGCGATTCGATCTGGTGGTTGATGCCGTACTTGGCCTTGCCGCCCCAGTTCAACGTACCCTGGATGCCCGGGTAGTTCTTGATCGCCTCCAGCGCGTTGCGCACCTTTTCCGAGTCGGTGACGGTGCCGGCGTCCTGCATGGCCTTGAACAGCATGTGGGTGCCGTCATAGAAAGCCGGGCTGAAGCCGTTCATCTTCTTGTTGTATTTCTTCTGGTAGCGCTGGGCGTACTCGGCAACCGCCTTGTTGTCCGGATCGGTCAGGGAGCTGACCATCATGCCCTCGGTCGCCGCCTTGCCCGCCACCGCGACGATCTCAGGCGTGGCCGGACCGCCGTTGCGCACGATGGGGCCCTTGAAGCCCAGTTCGCGCGCCTGCTTGACGATCATGCCGGCGGTGGCTGGCGAATTCCCGTCCAGTTCGATGGCGTCGATGCCGGCCGCCATCATGCGGGTCAGCAAAGGCACCATGTCGACCCGCTGGCGCTCGAAGAACTCCTTGGACGACATCGACGATCCGGCCTTGGCGTAGGCCTGTTCCAGGTCGCGCGCGATCTGCTGGCCGGATTCGTCGTTGGGGAACAGCGCAGCGACCTTCTTCAGCTTGAAGTGATTCACCAGCCATACGATGGAGGGATAGGACGTTTCCTCCGTCGTCAGGTTGGGGCGGAAGGAGTAGGGCTTTTCCGGACTGAGGGCCTTCGCGGTGAAACCCAGGGTCATGATGATGACCTTGCCGGGCTCCGTGACGGGCTGCACGGCCAGCGCGGGCGCCGATCCCATGGGGCCGATGATGTATTTGACGCCATCGTCCGACAGCAGGCGATTGGTGGCGGTAACCGCGTCGCCGGACTGGTACTTGTCGTCATAGGGAACCAGCTGGACCTTGTAGCGCTTGCCGGCCACTTCCAGGCCCCCCTTGGCGTTGACGTCGTCCGCGGCCAGCTCGGCGCCGTACAGCAGCGCCTGGCCCCAGGCGGCGCCGGCGCCGGACAGCGTTACGACGGCCCCGATTTTCAGCGTGTCCTGGGCATGGGCGGGCGCGGCCAGCAACAGGACGGCGGGGATCAATGCCGTGCAGATCGACTTCATGGTTGTCTCCTTGGTTTTATTTGCCTGGTTTTATTCGCTTGCCGTGGATCTTCCCGCGCGCTGGCGTCGGCAGCGTCGCCGGCGTTGTCCGTGCCGGCCCGGTCGGGTCCGCCCTCGGACCCTATGCCGCGATGTCCAGCGGGATCTCGATGTCGAGCAGGGGCGCGTGCTGCTGGGCGCCATAGACGTCGGTGTCGCCGACGGCGCCGGAGGGAATGCGGCGCGGCAGGGTGGCCTTCCAGGCCAGCGCCGGGGCGTATTCGGTGAACAGGATGTCGGCCTCCGCCACGCCGTACAGCTGCGCGATCAGCTTGGCGTTGATCACGCCGGTCTCGCGCACCTGCTCGAACAAGGCCGGCTTGTCGAACATGATGTCCAGGGTGATGTGGAAAGGTCCGGCATTCTTGCTTTTGCACGCCTTGGCGATGTGCTTGAGCTTGACCATGGTGGCTCCTAGACGTCCTCGTAGCGGATGGGGAACATGCGCAGGGGATCGTCGATCTCGATGACGTGCTGCAGCATGAATTCGTAGATGGCCCCGCGCTCGATGTCCGACGGGGAGAAGGGAAAGGCCATATTCCCTTCGCGACACATGCGGCCCGGGAAATCGGAGTGCAGCAGGGTGACCCGCGCCAGCGAGAGGGCGGCGTTGGCGATGTCCTGCGTGCGGGCGACGACTTCGGCGATGATGGATACTTCCGTGGGAGCCTCGTCCGGATGCGGCTCCCAGGCGCCCATGACGCCGTCGCGGCCGTACAGCCGCAGCACCAGCTGGTAGTCTTCCGGCGCGATGCCCAGCGCCTTGACCTTGGTCGCGGTCGATTCACGGACAAAGTCCATGAAGCTGTCCAGCTGGCCGATCAGGCCGGGGTCGCGCGTGGCGGCGATGGCGATGGCGCTGTAGCCGGCCTGGCGCGCGCCTTCGAGCTTGATGGTGTAGGGGCGCTCCGTCCAGCGCATGCCGGTGATGCGCACGCGGCGGTCGGTGAGGGCCTCGATGCGGCAGTCGCTGGAGTCCACCACGCCGCCCGGTTCATAGCGGATGATGGGGCTGGCGTTTTCGTGCAGGGCCTGCACGGCCACCGACAAGGGCGTGCAGCGCAGTTCGGGATTGAGCGGCTCGGTCTCGACGTAGTCTTCGCCGACGGTGACCATCAGGCAGTCGTGCTTCTTGGGTATGGCCGCGTTGCAGGCGCATTCCAGGATCTTGCCGGCGTACCAGGCGGGGGCCGGCGGCAGGCCATGATGCATGGCCAGGGCCGCCCAGGGCGCGGGGTCGGTGCCGCGTCCGCCGAGGATCACCTGGGCGCCCGCGCGCAGGGCCTCCAGATACGGCTCGGGCCCCATCATGCCCACCACGCGCACCGCCTCCTCGAGGTCCGCGGCGCGCAATTCGGGCGCATTGCCCAGCGGCTTGATGCGACCGGCTTCCAGTTGCTCCAGCAGGAAGCCTTTTTCCTGTTCGGCCTCGATCAGGGCCATCTTGAAGTGCAGGCCGTGCTCGGCCGCGACTTCACTGATGATGTCGGCGCAAGCGGCCAGGTGCGGCGTGCCGCCCGCGCCGCCACAGGTGCCCACCATCATCGGAATGCCGTTGGCGATGGCGCCGCGCAGCAGCAGCCCCAGGTCGCGTTTCATGGCCAGGCGCGAATTCAGCGTCTTGCCGGAGCCGAGGTAGTGCGGACCGGGATCGCTGCTGCCGCCGTCCACGCCTATCATGTCCGGCTTCAGGGCCAGCGCCGCCTGCAAGGATGCTTCGGGAAAGCCGTAGCCGAGGATGCCGCTGGCCGACATCATGCGCACGCTTTTGCGAGTCATGGCGTCTCCTCAGGCGCGGCCGCGCCAGTCGCCGGCGCGCGGCTTCGGCACGCCCAGGTTGCCGCGCAGGGTGGTGTCGCCATACTCCTTGCGGAACAGGCCGCGCTTCTGCAATTCCGGGACCACCAGGCGGACGATATCTTCGTAGGTGCCGGGCACCGAGGTGCCGGACAGGACGAAGCCGTCGCAGGCGGTCTTGAACCACTCTTCCATCTGGTCCGCGACCTGCTTGCCCGTGCCGCAGAACACCGGGCCATCGTTCAAGGTCCCGCGGCCCGAAGCCTCGACGAAATCCTTGACCGAGGGGTTGCGCTTGCCGCTGACCTGGACGACCTTGTCGCGCAGGCTCTGCCAGGACATGGCGGCGAGTTCCTCGTCGGTGAAGGGCTGCTCGTAGGGCCGGCCGGAGAAATCGATGTTGGAGGTCTCGCCTATCATGGTCAGGCCGTCGATGGGACGCGAGAGGTTGGCGATCAGGTCGCGCTGCTCGCGGGCCAGGCTTTCGGTCTCGGCGACGATGATTTTCACTTCGGCGGCGATCTTGGTGCCATCCGGATCGCGGCCCGCGTTGGCCACGCCGTCCTTCAGCGCCTGGTATTGCTTCACGCCGTTGGCCAGGGTGGGGTACTTGGCGAACACGACCTCGGCCCAGCGCGCGGCGAAGGCCAGGCCGCGGCCGCTCTGTCCGGCCTGCAGGATGACGGGATGTCCCTGCTGCGAACGCGGCACGGTCAGCGGTCCGCGCGAGTTGAAGAAGCGGCCCTTGTGATCCAGGCGGGTCACCATGTCGGGGTCGGCGAAGTAATTGTTTTCCTTGTCGGCGACGATGGCGCCTTCCTTCCACGTGTCCCAATGGCCCATCACCACTTCCATGAACTCGTCGGCACGGTCGTAGCGCAGGTCGTGTTCCAGATGTTCCGAATGGCCGAAGTTGGCGGCTTCCGAGTTGTTCATCGACGTCACGACGTTCCACGCCACGCGACCCTTGGTCATCAGGTCCAGGCTGGCGAACAGGCGCGCGACGTGGAAGGGCTCGTAGTAGGTGGTCGAGTAGGTGGCGCCCAGGCCCAGGCGCGACGTCGCCATGGCCATGGCCATCAGCACCGACGTCGGCTCCAGCTTGATGGCGCGCACGCCATGCTTGACCGTATCGCGATGGCTGGCGCCGTAGATGTCCGGCATGGCCAGCCGGTCGTCGAAGAACGCCATGTCGAACTTGCCCTCTTCCAGCGTGCGAGCCACGCGTTGGTAGTATTCCGGCGACAGGTAGTCGGTCATGCTTGACGGATGTCGCCAGGACCCGACATAGTTCGTGCAGTTCTGGGCTTGCATGAATGCAACCAGGGTCATTTGTCGTTGCGGCTTGGTCATGTCGTTGCTCGTTATGAGTGCGGGTGGGATGTCCAAAAATTTGATAGCCAGTATTGGGTCGCACCGGATCGAACACAATTTCCGCGCTGTGATACATTCATAACGAACATGAATAAATCTTCGGACCCGCCTTCCCTGACGCGCCTGGAGCTCGCCGAGCTGGAGACCTTTCTCTGGGTGGTGAGGGAGGGGAGTTTCAGCGTTGCGGCGCGCAAACTGCATCTTTCGCAGCCGGCCGTGACCAATCGGGTCAAGCGCCTGGAAGACAAGCTGCACGTGAAGCTGTTGGTGCGGACCACGCGCCGCGTCGAGGCCACGCCGGACGGCGAACGCTTGCGCGAGGCGGCGGAGCGCGCGGTGGCCGGCTTGCGTGATGCGCTGCGTCAT
Organism: Achromobacter aloeverae; assembly: GCF_004121055.1. GTDB lineage: Bacteria > Pseudomonadota > Gammaproteobacteria > Burkholderiales > Burkholderiaceae_B > Bordetella_C > Bordetella_C aloeverae. Next base: position 171,877 of record NZ_PYAL01000008.1, on the reverse strand, counting down.
TTCCAGACGGCGTCGGACCACGAACGCAACACCGTGACGGTGGCGGTGACGCCCATGCTGTCGGCCACGGTGATGCCGTCCTTGATCCACGCCTATACCGAGCGCTATCCCGACGTGCGCATCGTGCTGCACGACCTGCCCTACGACCAGGTCATTCGCGAGGTTGCCGAGGGGCGGGCGGATCTCGCGGTGGCGGCATTGGACGGCACGCCACGCGGACTGCGCTTCCAGACCCTGGCCGAGGAACCCATGCTGCTCGTGGTGCCCGCGCGCCACGCGCTGGCGGGGCAGCAGGCGGTCACCATGGACATGATCCTGCCTTATCCCCTGATGATGCTGGACCGCTACAAGTCCCTCTTCAAGCGTCTGAAGGACGAATACGCGGCGCGCGGCGCGCCCTACAACCCGGCGACCATCGCCACGCTGCCGACGCTGCTGGGCATGATAGACGCGGGCAACGGCATCACCTTGCTGCCGCGCAGCATGGCGCAGAACAATGGCCGGCGTTCGCGCGTGACCCTGGCCGTCTCGGACCTGGACGCGTCGCGCCGCTACGGCAGCCTGGTCGCGAGCAAGGCCGAACTCAGCGCCGCGGCGACGAATTTCCAGGGCTACCTGCGCAAGAACTTCAAGACGACGCTGGAAAGCATCGTCTGAGCGCGGACCGGGCGCGCGGCGCCGGCCTGCCGTGCCGGCGCGTGGACGGTCCCGGCGATCCGGTCGTCCAGGCCCCGCTTTTATTCCCGTTCGCTATAGGTGCATTCATTTCCGCAAATTGTCCGGCCGGCCGGGCGGCTCCTAGACTGTGCGCAGTCTGATCCGCGTTGGATCATCGAGGAGAAAGGCCATGCAGGCCCAGGACAATAAACCGCAGCCGTCCGCGCTGGAGCGCGTCATGGACGCATTCGATCATCGGGAATTCCGGCGCACCCTGGGTGCGTTCACCACCGGCGTCACGGTGGTCACCACCGTGGACGCCGCCGGCAAGCCCTACGGCGTGACGGCCAACTCGTTCAGTTCCGTATCGCTGGACCCGCCGCTGATCCTGTGGAGCCAGGCGCTGACGTCCAGCAGCTATCCCGCCTTCCGCGACTGCGAGCGCTTCGTGGTGAATATCCTGGCCGACCATCAGGTGCATGTATCGAACCAGTTCGCCAAGTCGGGCGACGACAAGTTCCAGGGCATTCCCATACAGACGGGGCTGGGCGGCGTGCCGGTGATCGACGATAGCGCCGCTCACCTGGAGTGCCGCAAGGTGGCGGCCTATCCGGGGGGCGACCATGTGGTGTACATCGGCCAGGTCGAACGCATACACCGCAGCGCGCACCGCCCGCTCGCGTTCGGCGAAGGGCGCTATATGGTCACGTTCGCGCATGACCTGGGCGAGGCGCGCGGGGCGCCGGGCAACGCGGGCATGGCGGCGCTGGAGGCGGTGCGCATGGCCGGCGCCGCCTTGGCCGAAACCTGCGAACGCATCGGGCAGCGCACCTTGGGATTGGCGGTGTGGGGCAACCAGGGCGCCACCATCGTGCGCTGGGAGCCGTCGTCGCAGCCGGTCAGCCCTTATTTGCAGACGGGCGTCGTGGTGAGCCTGACGCAGTCCGCCACGGGGCTGGCGTTCGCCGCCTTCATGCGGCCTAGCGTGGTGGATGACGCGGTGCGCCACGAGCTGCGGCTGCGCGAGGCGGAAGGCCACCCCGACGAAGGCCAGTTCGCGCTGCGGCTGGCCGAGGCGCGCGAGCACGGCATGGCCAGGGCCGTGGGCTGCGCGCCATCGCCACGGCACAAGGTGATGGTCAACGCATTCAGCGTGCCGGTGTTCGACGCGCAGGGGGACATGGTGCTCGCCCTGTCCACGACCTGCCAGGCCGAGCGCCTGGCGCCCGACTGGGACGGTGAGGTGCCGCGCATCCTGCGCGCGACAGCGCAACGGCTGTCGGCGCGCCTGGGTTATCGCGGGGAATAGGCGCGCGGCGCGCTCAATCGATCTTCGCGCCGGAGAACCTGACGACTTCGCCCCACTTGGTGATGTCGTCGTCGATGGCCTTGACGAACCGCGCCTGCGTCCCGCCCAAGGGGACGAAACCCAAGGTCGCCAGCTTGTTGCGGAAGGCGGGGGTCTTCAGCGCTGCATTCATGGCCTCGTTCACCTTGGTGGTCACCTCGGCCGGCGTGCCCTTGGGCGCCAGCAAGCCAAACCAGGTGTCGGACAACAGGGTGGGGTAGCCGGCCTCGGCGGTCGTCGGCACGTCGGGCAGCATGTCCGAGCGCGTTGGCGCCATGACGGCCAGGGCCTTGAGCTTGCCGTCCCTGACCAGCGGCGCGGCGGCGGTGACGCCCGGGAAGGCCAGCTGCAGCCGGTCGCCCAGCAGGTCGCTGAAGACGGCGCCGGGCGAGTTGTACGGCACATGCAGCATGGAGACGCCGGCCGTCTTCTTGTACAGCTCGCCGGAGAGGTGATAAGAACTGCCGCTGCCTGTGGAGCCGAAGTTCAGCTTGTCGGGGTGGTCCTTGGCATAGACCGTGAGGTCCCTGAGCGTATCGATCTTCAAGGACGGCTGCACCACGATGATGTTCGGCACCGAGGCGACCAGCACAATGGGCGTCAGGTCCTTTTGCGGATCGTAGGGCTTGTTGTGATACAGCGTGTTCGCGGGCACCAGCGTGCCGGTCCAGCTGAACAGCAGGGTGTAGCCGTCGGCGTTGGCGCGCACCACCGATGCCGAGCCGACATTGCCGTTGGCGCCGGGGCGATTTTCGACGATGACGGATTGATGCAGGCTCTCGCCCAGTTGCTCCGCCACCATGCGCGCCAACGGGTCCGAGCTGCCGCCCGGCGCCGCCGGGAGGATCAGGCGGATGGGCTTGGACGGCCAATTGTCGGCATGCGCCGCCGTGGCGGCCAGGCCGGCGCCCGCGAGAACGCAAGCCAGCAGGTGACGCAGAGGGGTACGCAATAAGGCGGAAAGGCGGTGGAACATGGTTGTCTCCAGTGTGTTCTTCTACGGTTTTCTTCTGTCTACGAGGTGCATCTCCACGGCGCATGGCCTGCGGGATTCAATACGACTTGGGCATGCCCAGCACCCGCTCCGCGATGTGGCTGAGGATGAGTTCCTGGCTGACGGGCGCGATACGGGGGATCATGATTTCACGCAGGTAGCGTTCGACGTGGAACTCCTTGGCGTAGCCCATGCCGCCATGGGTGAGGATGGCGCGTTCGCACGCGCGAAAGCCGGCTTCCGCGGCAAAGTACTTCGCCGCATTGGCCTGCGCCCCGCATTCGCGGCCATTGTCATAGAGCCAGGCCGCCTGCTGCATCAGCAGCTGGGCCGCTTCCAGCTCCACCCAGTTCTTCGCCAGCGGGTGCTGGATGCCCTGGTTCTGTCCGATAGGCCGGCCGAACACCACGCGTTCGCGCGCATAGCCCGCCGCCTTGTTCAAGGCGGCGCGTCCAACGCCTATGGCCTCCGCGGCCAGCAGCACGCGTTCCGGATTCATCCCGTGCAGGATGTACTTGAAGCCCTTGCCTTCCTCCCCGATGCGGTCTTCGACGGGAATCTCCAGGCCATCGATGAACAACTCGTTGGAGTCGACGCATTTGCGTCCCATCTTCTCGATCAGCTTGACGTCGACGCGGCTGCGGTCGAGGTCGGTATAGAACAGCGTCAGGCCCTGTGAATGTTGGCCCGGGCCCAGCTCCTCCAGGGGCGTGGTGCGCGCCAGCAGCAGGATCTTCTCGGCCACCTGGGCGGTGGATATCCAGACCTTCTGGCCGTGGACGACGTACTTGTCGCCGCGCCGCACGGCGCGCGTCTTGAGTTGCGTGGTGTTCAGGCCTGCATTGGGCTCGGTGACGCCGAAGCAGGTCTTGACCTTGCCTTGCGCGATGGGCGGCAACATGCGCTGCTTCTGTTCCTCGGTGCCGAAGACCGCCACGGGCAGCAGGCCGAAGATGTTGATGTGGATGGACGAGCAGCCGCTGAGGCAGGCGCCGGATTCGGCGACCGCCTGCATGACGATGGCGGCTTCCTGTACGCCCAGGCCTGCCCCGCCATGGGTTTCGGGGATGGCGGTTCCCAGCCAGCCTGCTTCCGCCATGGCGCGATAGAAGTCCTCGGGGAAGGCGCCGTCGGCATCGCGGTCCAGCCAGTAGCTTTCCGGGAAGCGCGCGCACAGGGCGTCGACGGCCTGGCGGATCGAGAGGTGTTCGTCGCTGGGTTCGAAGTTCATTCAACGTCCTTTCCAGAGTGGGGCGCGCTTTTCCGCGAAGGCGCGCGGGCCTTCCTGGGCGTCTTCGCTCAGGTAGACCGGTTCGAAAAGCGCGTGCGCGGCGTCGAGCGCGGCGGAGCGGCCCATTTCGGTCGACAGGTAGACCAGTTCGCGCGCCGCCTGGACCGTGAGCGGCGCGTTGGCCGCGATGACCCTGGCCAGCGCCACGGCGCAGTCCAGCAATTGGGCATGCTGCACCACTTCGTTGACATAGCCGAGGGCGTGGGCGCGCTGGGCGCTGATGGGCTTGCCGGTCAACAGCACTTCCATGGCGATGCGCTGGGGCAGCATGTGGATCAGGGGCGCGGCCCAAGGCATGCCGCGTCCCACCTTGGCTTCGGTGATGCCGAAGGTCGCCTGTTCGGAAGCCACGCAGAGGTCGCACATCTGCGCGAACAGCCAGCCGCCGGCCAGCGCCACGCCATTGACGGCGGCGATGGTGGGCTTGGAGATGCGCACGCTGTCGCCCAGCACCGGGAACATGTCGCGGGGCGGGATGCGCAACTGCATGGCGGCGGCTTCTTTCAGGTCCATGCCGGCGCAGAAGGCCTTGTCGCCGGCGCCGGTAAGAATGCCGACGCGCAGCGCGGGATCCTGCTCCAGTCGCTGCCAGGCCAGTTTCAGGCCTTCGATGATGCCGCGGTTGATGGCGTTGCGTTGCGCGGGCCGGTCCATGGTGATGATGGCGATGGCGTCGTCGACGATGTCGAAGCTGACTTCGTCGCTGAGCCTGAGCGGCTTTCCAGGTTGCGGGTTCACAGGTCACTCCAGGTGGCGCGCGCCGCTTGCAGCAGCGATTCGCGATGTTCGGGGGCGGCGATGGCGGTCAATGCGCGGACGCGCTCGCGCAAGCTGCGTCCGCGCAGCCGGGCCACGCCATGTTCGGTCGCGACGAGATCCACATCGCTGCGTGCGGTGGTCACGGGGCCCGACAGTTGCGCGGTGATCTTGCTTTCGCCGTTGCGGCCCGTCGCCGACAGCGCGATGATCGACACCCCGCCGGTCTGGACCGAGGCCCGCACGAAATCGACCTGGCCCCCCACGGCGCCGATATGCTGGGCGCCGATGGCTTCGGCGTTGACCTGGCCGGTCAGGTCGACCTCCAGGGCGCCGTTGATGGAGACCAGATTGCGCACCTGGGCCAGCGTGGCCATATGGTGCGTGTATCCCGTCTGGCACAGCCGGATGGCGGGATTCTCGTGCGCATGGCGGTACAGTCGCTGCGTGCCGAACAGCACGCCGGTGATGGTGACGCCGGCATCGATGCCTTTATGCGCGTTGTCGATGGCGCCGCTTTCGATGAGGTCGATGACCGAATCGCCGATCATGCCGGAATGGATGCCCATGCCCCGGCGTTCGGCCAAGGAGGCGAGGATGGCCTCGGGCACCGCGCCTATCCCCAGCTGAAGGGTGGCGCGTTCCGGGATATGGGGCGCCAGATGCCGCGCGATGCGCTGCTCCAGGTCGCCGAAGGCGGCGGTCGGCAGTTCCAGCGGCGGGATCCCGCTTTCCACCGTGACCGTGAAATCCTCCGCGCGCAAGACACGGTCGCAGCAGGACCAGGGCACGGCGGGATTGATTTCCGCGATGACGACGCGAGCCCGCGCCAGCGCGGCCTGCAGGTAATCGTTGACCAGGCCGAAGCTGTATTCGCCACGCCCGTTTGGGGGGCTGACGGACAGCAGCAACACGTCGCTGGGAATCTGCCCGCCCGCCAACAGGCTGCCGACGGCGGAGATGTGGCAGGGCACGGGATCAAGGGCGCCCGCGCTGGCCAGCTTGCGTAACGTGCCTATGCCGCCGATGCCCTTGAAGCGCAGATGGTCGGTGTGCTCGGGGCTGAAGGTGCGCGAGAAGCCGGTGCCCAGGAACAGCTGGGCGCCACTGTAGCGGGCCCGTTGCTCCACCAGCCTGGCGGTCAGCCCCAGCGGCTCGCCCACGCCCTGGCCGAAGACGATGCCATCGCCGGGGCGGATGTATTGCCCCAGGTCCAGGGCATCCAGGGACAAGGGGCTCGTCATGATCGTGCCGCGGCGGCCAGGATGGCCTGCGAATGCTTGAGCAGGGGGCCGTCGACCATCCGCCCCTCGAAGTCGATGGTGCCGATTCCGCGCGCGGTGGCGGCCTCGTAGGCGGCCACCAGGCGGCGTGCGTATTCGATTTCCGCCGGCGACGGCGAGAAGGCCGCGTTGGCCAGCGCGACCTGGGCCGGCGCGACGCAGATCTTGCCTTGGTAGCCCATGTCGCGGCCCGCATTGGCGTCGGCGGTATAGAGCGCGTCGTTGCGTATGTCCAGCACGGCCTGGTCGATGGCCGGCACGCGCCCCGCGTGCGCGGCCATCACCACCGAGCCGCGGGCCGTGGCCACCTCGGCGCCATGGGGCGTGCGGCGCCCGCCGATGTCGGCTGCGTAGTCTTCCGCACCGAAGTAGACGGCCGCCAGGTTCACCGTTTCCTCGCAGATGTCACGCGCATTGAGGACGCCGCGCACGGATTCGATGCCGCCGATCAGGCCGACGGTCCGTGCGCCGCGCGCGTGGGCGATGCCGTGCTGGACGGGGAAGGCCTGTGCGGGCGTTTCCAGCTTCGGAATCACGATGGCGTCGATGTCGCAGTCGAACGCGGCCTGGATATCCAGCAGGTAATGCGGCGAGTCCGGCACATTGACCCGCACGGCCAGGCGCGATTGCAGGCCGGCCGCGCGCACCTGGGCGACCGTGTCGCGCAAGGCGGCGCGGGCCCCCGCTTTTTCCGCTTCGGGCGTGCCGTCTTCCAGGTCGATGACACAGCAGTCGGCGTGGAAGCGCGGGAACTTGACGGCAAGTTCAGGCCGGTTGGCGGGGGCGAAGAACAGCGAACGTAGCATGAGGACTCCTGGGTGTCGTTGAGCGGCACCGGCCAGCATGGGCCGGCGCAAGGGGCGAGGGCATGTGGCCGGCGTCGCGTTCAGTCCTGGACGATGTCGGGCGCCGCGGCGGCCTGGCCTGCCGCCAGCATGGCCTCCACTTCGGCGGGCGCGTAGCCCAGTTGCATCAGCACTTCGCGGGTGTGTTCGCCCAGGCGGGGCGCATGACGGCGCACGGTCGCCGCCGGATTGTTTCGCCAGCGCACGGGTATGCGCATGGTGCGGATGCGTCCTTCGCTGGGATGGTCCGTATCGATGAAGAAGCCCGTGGCCTTCAATTGCGGATCGTCGAGGATGCTGAGCAGATCGTGCATGGGCATGAACGGCACGTCCGCCTCTTCCAGCAGGGTCATCCATTCGGCCGTGGTCTTCTCCAGGAAGATGCGCGCCAGCTCGCCGTAGACATGGTCGATGTTGCGCGAACGGCTGCCATAGCTGGCGAAGCGCGGGTCTTCGTCCATCAGGGCTTCGCGGCCCACGGCGCGCAGGAACTCGCGCCACTGCTTGTCGGTGTAGACCAGCGCGCAGATGTAGCCGTCGCGGGTTTGATAGGGGCGCCGCTCGGGCGAAAGCTGGCGGGCATAGCCGCCATCGTCCAGCGCGGGCTCATAGGTCAGCCCACCCAGGTGGTCGCCCAGGACAAAGGCCGCCATGGTTTCGAACATGGGAATGTCGACGCGGTCGCCGCGCCCCGTGCGGTGGCGCGCCAGCAGGCTGGCGAGGATGGCGTTGACGCCGGTAAGGCCGACGATGCGGTCCGCCATGGCGGTGGGCACATAGCGCGGAATCCCGCCGGAGGCCTTGGCGATGAGATGCGGCAGCGTGGTGGCGCCCTGGATGAGGTCGTCGTAGGCGGGGCGCGCGGCATAGGGGCCGTCCTGGTCGAAGCCGAACAGGCCGGCGTAGACGATGCGGGGGTTGATCCCCGCGACTTCCTCGTAGGACAGGCCCAGTCGCGCCATGGCCTGCGGCCGCACGTTGTACATGAGCACGTCGGCATCGACCAGCAGGCGCTTGAGCGCGGCCATGCCTTGCGGCTGCTTCAGGTCCAGCGCGACGCTGCGCTTGTTGCGGTTCGCGTTGAGATAGACCGGTCCCATCGCCTCATGGCGGCCGGGGCCGATCTGGCGCACCAGGTCGCCCTTGGGGGCTTCGATCTTGATGACGTCGGCGCCCATGTCGGCAATGGCCTGGGAGGCGAAAGGCCCCATCAGGACGGACGTCATGTCGATGACCTTGATACCCGCCAGGGGTCCCGTGGCGGGGGTGGAACTTGTCTCCGATCTCATTCTTATCGCCGCTATGTGTTCATGGGCAGGAACAAATCATACACATAGGGGAACAAGATCGGGGAAAATAGCAGCTTGGGATTTACCCTTGGAAAGGGCTATCGTCTTGGGCTGCGTGGCGGCCGGCAGGATGGCGGCGCGCATTACATGGTGGCGGAGGGCCTGTGAGCATCAAACAAGTCGGCAATGTCCTGGATCTGCTGGAGTACTTCGCGGGACGGCAGCGGCCGGCCAGCCTGGCGGAGATCGCGCGCCATTTCGGCTGGCCGCGTTCCAGCACCTTCAATCTGCTGTTGACCCTGACCAACCGCGGTTTTTTGTACGAGCCGAGGGCGCGAGCGGGCTACTACCCGGCGCCGGTCTGGGCGGAATTGATCACGCAGATCGAACGCGGCCAGCCGATTCCGCATGGGATGCGCGCCTTGCTGGACCAGCTGGTGCAGGAAACGGGGGAGACGGCGGTGCTCGCGGCCGCCAGCGGGGCGCACGCGCTGTTCATCGAAACGGTGGAGTCGCCCAGCGCGGTGCGCTACGCGGCGCCGGTAGGCAAGCGGGTGCCCTTGCACGTGACGGCAACGGGGCGCGCATTGTTGTCGCAGATGTCGGCCGCCGACCGCGCCGCCATCCTGGAGAAGGCCGCGTACGAGCGCTACACGGACACGACGCGCGTGTCAGCGGAGCAGGTGGAGGCTGAAATCGCCGCGTCGATCGCGCGCGGCTGGTTCGAGGGCAACGCGGAGTACACCCAGGACCTGGGAGGCGTGGCCATGCCTTTCGCCGTCGGCGAGCGGCGTTACGCCCTGCTGGTCGCGGGGCCGATGTTCCGCGTGGCGTCACGGCTGCCGGAACTGGCGCAGCGCTTGCGTGAACGGCTGGAGGGGTATCTGGCGGCGCAGGCTGCCGGGGAGTGAGGCCGAGTGGGGACCGGGCGGTTCGTTGTATGCTGGCGAGTGCATTGAAAACGCATTGCCGACGTCGCGCCTTCCGAGGCCGGATTGTCCGAGCATCCCTGCCGGGCGTCATTGTCCGGCTTTTTTCCAACGACGTCCCGCCATGAAGAAAACCGATCTAGAGAAGAACAAAGGCCTGAAGCTGATGGGCCAATTGAAGAACGCGGGCACGCCGCAGCGCTTTGGCGCGGCCGCCACGCAAACGCAGGACCGGCGCGATCGCCGCCGCCAGGACCAGGCCCAGGGCCTGGCGTCTTTCCCCGTCAAGCTGCCTCAGTCCTTGGTCGAACAAGTGCGCGCGCTCGCCGTGGCGCGCGGCACGGGCTTGAACGAAGTCACCGCCGAATTGCTGGAAGCCGCGCTCGCGGCGCTGCCGCGGGACGAAGCGAAGTAGGGGGCCGTTCCAGAAGCGGTTGCCTTTACGGCTTGGGTAGCGATCGCTTGAATATCGGCGTCCGTCAGACGTCGATATGGCTGTATAGAAGGCCCAGCGCCTTGGCGTCATCCGGGCAAAAGTGCCGATCGGCGCGGCTGATAGCGTCCCGGATGCGGACGCGATGATCGCCCCTGGGCGTCGGGCGTCGGGCGCCGGCCCGGACCCCGCCGGCGATATACTGCCCTGATCTTCGCCTCTCAGGTAGCGCCTCATGTCCCAACAAATCATTTCCATCGCGCCCGGCATCGATTGCGGCAACGACCGCCCCTTCGTGCTGTTCGGCGGCATCAACGTCCTGGAGTCGCGCGAACTGGCCCTGCGGTCCTGCGAGCACTACCAGAAGGTCACGCGAAAACTGGGCATTCCGTACGTCTTCAAGGCCTCCTACGACAAGGCCAACCGCTCGTCCATCCATTCCTATCGGGGTCCCGGCATGGAAGAGGGCTTGAAGATCTTCGAAGCGGTCAAGGCCGAGTTCGGCGTGCCGGTCATCACCGATGTCCATGAGCCCTGGCAGGCCGCGCCCGTGGCCCAGGTCGCCGATGTGGTGCAACTGCCGGCCTTCCTGGCGCGCCAGACCGACCTGGTCGTGGCGCTGGCCAAGACGGGCCGCGTGGTGAACGTCAAGAAGCCGCAGTTCGTGAGTCCCAGCCAGGTGCAGAACGTCGTCGAGAAAATCCAGGAAGCCGGCAACCAGCAGGTCATCCTCTGCGATCGCGGAACCTGCTTCGGCTACGACAACCTGGTGGTCGACATGCTGGGCTTCGGCGTGATGAAGAAGGTTTCCGCCGGCTTGCCGGTCATCTTCGACGTCACCCATGCCCTGCAGCAGCGCGCCGCCGGCGCCGCCGCGTCGGGCGGCCGGCGCGAACAGGTGGCGGACCTGGCCCGCGCCGGCATGGCGGTGGGCCTGGCCGGCCTGTTCCTGGAGGCCCATCCCGACCCGGACAACGCCAAGTGCGACGGCCCCAGCGCCCTTCCGCTGGACCAGCTGGAGCCCTTCCTGACGCAGATCAAGCGCCTGGACGACCTGGTCAAATCGTTCGAACCGCTGAACATCGGGTAGTCGCGCGGCACGGGCCTCGCGACCGGCGGCCGGCGCTCCGGCGCCAGCCGCTCAGACCCGCAACCAGTCCAGGTTCTTCTCTTTTTCCAGGCCCTGGATACGGTCGAACAGCTTCGCCATGGCGGCCTCGGGATGGCTGCGCGTCAACAGCATGAACTTCTCGCGCAGGCCCGCGCGGTCCAGGGGGCGCTCCGGCGTCCCGGTGAACGCCGTGACGTGGCTGCTGAACGAACGCCCGTCCTTGAGCTTGACCGTCACGGTGCTGGCCAGGTCATTGTTCTTCTGTCCCGGCGCCAACTGCATGTTCACCCGCTGGGCCAGGGCCAGGATAGCCGCATCCTGCGCCACCTTGTCGTCGAACGAGCGCGGATCGACGGGATTGCGATACATGGACAAGGCCACGCAGAAAGGGATGCTGAACTGCGCCAGCAAGGCATCGGCCGGTTTGGGAATATTGTTGACGGTGGTCATGCGCGGGCTGCCGGCCACCGTGATGCCGTCGATGTCCTCGGCCTTGAAGCCATGGGCCTTGCGTAGATCCAGCATGGCCTCTACCGGCGTATGCGCCGTGATGTGGCAGGCATAGCGCTTGATCATGATGTTCATGGTTTCGTAGGTGGCGCCCAGGCCGCGCGTCAATTCGGCCAGGTCATAGTCCGGGCAGAAGGCGCGCAGGAATCCCCCCTCGCCCTCCAGCACGGTGCTGGGTCCGGTAAACCCTTGCGCCGCCAGGTCCGCCGCGACCACGCCGCCCTCCGCGCCACGGCCCACATTCAAGCGCTTGACCATGGCGCCGTTGCCCGCATGGGCAAACGCCAGCAGGCCGCCGGCGCAAGAGCCGGCGATGCCCAGCGCATTGACCATGCGCGCCTGGTCGAACCCCAGCAGATGTCCCACCGTCACCGCGCCGCCGAAAGGCCCCGTGGTGCCGGGGGCATGGAAGCCGCGCTCTTCATTGGTGTGCTTGGTGGCGTAGCCGATGCGCAGCATGACCTCGGCCCCCGCCACGAACGCCGCCAGCAAGGCCTGGCCGCCCTGGCCCCGGTCCTGCGCCATCGCCAGGCCGGAGGAAAACAGCGCCGCGCCGGGGTGGGCGCCGCTGTCGGGCTTGGTGAGGTTGTCCAGTTCGAACGCATGCGCCATCGCGCCCTGTGCCAGCGCCGCCATCTGCGGGTGCACGGGCCGGGTGCCGCTGCCGAGGATCTGGCTCTTGCCGCCGGATCCGTTCTGCCGCGCATACGCGATGATCATCTTGCTCCAGGGCAGCTCCGCGCCATAGATGATGGTGGCGACCGCATCCGTCATGCAGTCCTTGGCGCGTTGCAGGACCTCGGGGGGAATCTGGGCGTAGCGCACGCCCGCGCCGTAGGCGGCCAGCGTGACGGTCTGGCCGCCCTTGGTATCCTGCGCGGCCGGCTTTTCCCTGTTGTCGCGCGACTCGGCTGCCTTGCCGGGGGCGACCTGTGCGTCCGTCGCGCCGGCTGCGGTATCCGCGGCCAGCGCGGGGGCCGCAGCCAATAGTGCCGGCGCCGCGCCGGCCAGCATGCCGGCCTGCAGGAAATGACGCCGCGCGATGTCGGCGGTATGGTTGTCTGGGGCAGGGGCCTGCATGTCTCTTCTCCTCGTTGTGACGCCGGCGCGGTAAGCCGTGCCGTAAGCGTGTCCGTACGTTTATTCGCCGGGCCTGCCTTTCTAATCAACAACGGTTGAATTCAAACTGAAATGGCTCCGCGTGCGGAGCCATTTGGTCCCTCGACAAGCCGCTCTTTCAGCCGCCGGCAGCCACGCTCCTGGTCATCTTGGACTTGTTGTAGTTGATGATGCGGCCGGTATCCGGCTCGATGCCGATGCGGCCGCTCAGCGTTTCCAGGGGCTGGCCGTAGAGGTGGAAATGCAGCGTCGGCGTGTTCCCCGTCACGTGGATGCTGTGCAGGTCGTCGGGCAGGAAGGCGATGGGGGCGCCAGGACGGACCACCTGTTCGTGCGACAGCGCCAGCGTGGCGTGCTCCGCGTCGCTGCCATCGTCGGTGCGCTGGTAGATCCGGTTCAGTTCATCGCCGGAGATGGCCACGATGACCGCCCAGGTGGTGTGGTTGTGCGGTACCGACGTCTTGCCCGGGTTGATGGAATTCAGGTACAGCGCGATGTCGTCGTCGCCGTCCTCCGGATTCAGCCGGTAGCGCGTCGATTCGCCCTGGCCGCCGGCCGGTGGCGGGAAGTCGGCGCTGCCGAACAGTTCGCGCGCCTGCGCCAGGCGTTCCAGGCGGGCGCTGATGTCGGCCAGCAGTTCTCGGCTCAATTCCCGTCCAGCCAGCAGCTGGCGGATATCGCTCAAGGTCTCGTTGACGCGCTGGCGGCGTTCGGCGGCAATGACGGACGGGGCGGCCGACGGCGCCTTGGCGGGGGAAGCAGTGCTCATGATGGGGTCTCCTTTATCAATATTGGCTGGCGATACGCCGGATAACCCCACGGCGCGCCCGGATGAGAGAGACAAGGGACCGCGCCTCGGCGTATCGTCGAAATGGTTTAACAATACGCCAAAATCCGCCATGTGCCGCGTCTTTTCCCGGGTTAATGCCGATGGCCGGGGCCAGGCGCCGTCGCGCGCCGGACGATGGCGCCAGCCGCCCGTGCAAGGTGCGTCCCCACTTGAATTCGACGCGCCGCCCCCCATCTAGGCGGCTCCCAGGCGACAAGGAGCGCAGAATGACCTACCGCAAAGACCCCGAGGCCATTGCCAGGCTCACGCCCGAGCAATACCGCGTCACCCAGGAAAGCGGCACCGAATATCCTGGCACCGGGGAATACCTGGACAACAAGGAAGCAGGCCTGTACGTGGACATCGTATCCGGCGAGCCGCTATTCGCCTCATCGGACAAATTCGATTCGCATTGCGGGTGGCCCAGCTTCACCAAGCCCATCGAAAACGCCAATATCAACGAATTGCGCGACACTACGCACGGCATGGTCCGCACCGAGGTCCGCTCCACCCATGGCGACAGCCATCTGGGCCACGTCTTTCCGGACGGCCCGCCCGACCGGGGCGGCCTGCGTTATTGCATCAACTCGGCGTCCTTGCGCTTCATCCCGCGCGACCGGATGGAAGCCGAAGGCTACGGCGCCTATCTCGATCAAGTGGAGGACGTGAAATGAGCCAGGAACGCGCAGTACTCGCCGGCGGTTGCTTCTGGGGCATGCAAGACCTGATCCGCCGTCTCGACGGCGTGACCAGCACGCGCGTCGGTTATAGCGGCGGCGACGTCGACAATGCCACCTACCGCAACCATGGCACGCATGCCGAGGCCATCGAAATCATTTTCGATCCGGCCAAGACCAGCTTCCGCCGGATCCTGGAGTTCTTTTTCCAGATCCATGATCCCACCACGCCCAACCGGCAGGGCAACGACATCGGCACCAGCTACCGCTCGGCGATCTTCTATACCGACGAGGAACAGAAGCGCGTTGCCGAGGACACCATCGCCGACGTCAATGCCTCGGGCCTGTGGCCCGGCAAGGTGGTGACCGAAGTGGCGCCGGCGGGGCCGTTCTGGGAAGCCGAGCCCGAGCACCAGGACTACCTGGAACGCATTCCCAATGGCTACACCTGCCATTTCGTGCGGCCCAACTGGAAGCTGCCCCGGCGCGCGGCGGCCTGAGGACGGCGGGCGGCCCGGCCGGGCCGCTCACTTCCGCGCGACCCACAAGGTCCAGCGGTCTTTTTCCTGGATGGGGCCCGTACGCCCGGTACGTTCGCCGATGTAGGCGATCAGCGTCTTCAATTCCTCGTCGTCCAGCTCGTGCAGGATGGAGCGACCCGTGCGGTTGGCGAGGTCTTGCGCCAGGTCGTCGAAGTGTTCATACGTCCTGCGGGTCTCCCACAACGTCGTACTTTCCAACGCCGTATAACCGGACCGCCGCAAGGTCTCGCGGACCTTGGCGTCGGTGGGGCGGCGCCCGGCCTCCACCGCGGCCAGGCGTGGGAAGCAATCGAAGAAATATCCGCGGATGTGCTCCGGCGAGCCGGGTATCCGCACATCCTCCGGCGTGCGGTCCTGGATCAGCAGCGTGCCGCCCGGGGCGAGCAGGCGATAGGCTTCCGCGAAGCAGTCGTCGTAGTCCTGCAAGTGATGGATGAGGGCCCGCTCGAACACGATATCCGCGCTGGCCGCCGCGAGGCCCGTGGCCTGCGCCGTACCGACCTGGAAGGAAACCTGGGGACGGCCTTGGGCTTTTTCCCGGGCAGCGGCGACCATCTGTTCGGAGAAATCGATGCCGATCGCGCTTTGCGCGCCCAGGTCGTCCCAGGACCGGGTGTAGATTCCACCGCCGCAACCCACATCCACGACCCGCTTGCCGCGCGGATCCACCGCCGCGCTGACGGCGCGCGCCCAGCCTTCGTCGGCCGTGCGGGTGGCATAGGTGTACTTGTTCTTCCGGGCGTGGAAATCGATGCTCATGACGGAACCCCAGGATGTATCAAGGAAAGGGATGCGGGAGTAGCCATCTTAGAACCGGGGGATGTATATGTAAAATATATGACACCTACCACAAGCAGACTTAATAGATATTCATCATGGAACTGCGCCATCTGCGTTACTTCATCGCGGTCGCGGAAGAGGAACACATGACGCGGGCGGCGGAGCGCCTGGGCATCCAGCAGCCGCCGCTCAGCCAGCAGATCCGCGACCTGGAGCGCGAATTGGGCGTGCAACTTTTCGACCGCACGCCGCGCAGCGTGCGCTTGAACACGGCGGGCCGCGTGTTCCTGGAAGATGCACGCGCGCTGCTCGCCGGCGCCGAGCGCGCCGCGGTCCGGGCGCAACAGGCAACGCGCGGGCAGATAGGCCGCATCGCTGTCGGCTATACCAGCTCCGCGTCGCTGCATCCGCGGGTGCCGCAGCTGATACGCGCATTTCATGCGCGCCATCCGATGATCGCGCTGGACTCGCAGGAGAACGCCACGCGCGACCTGCTGGAAGCCGTGGCGGGCGAGGCCCTGGATGCCGTCTTCGTGCGCGCGTCCGCCAAGCGCTATCCCGCGCTATCGTCCCTGGTGCTGGACCAGGAAGAGATGGTGGCCGCCCTGCCCATCGAGCATCGCCTGGCCGGCAAGCGGGGCGCCCTTGCCCTGGCCGACCTCGCGGCCGACCCCTTCATCCTCTACCGCCGGGAGGATGGGCCCGGTGTGCAGGACGAACTGCTGGCGGCGTGTGCCAAGGCCGGTTTCGCGCCGCGCGTCGTCGCCGACGTGCCGCGCCTGCTGTCCGCCGTCACGCTGGTGGCGTCGGGACGCGGCATCACCTTGCTGCCACGGACACTGCAAGCGTTGCATCGGGAAAGCGTGGCCTACCGACCGCTGGATGCCGCGTCGGCGTTCACGATTCCGCTGACCCTGGTCTATCGCAAGCCAGCGCCGGACGCGCCTCTGGCGCGCTTCGTGGAGGCGGCGCGGGAGACGCTGCCCACGCAGGCCCCGCAGCGCCGCCCCGCCGGCCGGCCGCCACGCGCGCGCAGCCGACTGGATTAGAATGGCCGGTTCCGCGAGGCGCCGACCTGGCCGCCGCGATACCCAAGACAAGATGTGTCCGCCCTGTAGGGCGCGGGGTGCGCAGAACCGGCCGCGCGCGCGGAGCTGTATCGGATTCAATCGTAAAGGAAGTACGGACATGGCCGCGGCCGAAGACAACAAAGACATCCTGGCGCGCGCCGCGCAAGCTTTCCAAGGCGGGGACTACGCCGGCGCCGTCGACCTGCTGGCACCCGCCGCGTCCGCGCATCCCGACGATGCCGACCTGGCCTCGGCCCTGGCCTATGCACTAAGCCGGGCCGGCTCGCTGGCGCAGGCCGCCGAGCAGTTCGATCGTGCGGTGGCGCTGCGCCCCAAGGACGCGGGGCTGTTGCGCGATGCCGGCGCAGTGCACTTGCGCAACGGCAACCTGGACACGGCGCTGGAGCGCTATCGCGCCGCCTACCGTCTATCCAATAACGATATCTCGCTGCTCGGCAACATCGTCGACGTGCTGTTGCGCCTGGAACGCGGCAACGACGCCCTGACCCTGGTCGACGGCACGCTGGCCCTGGCGCCGCGCGCGGCGGCGCTGCACTACGTGCGGGGCGTGGTGCTGGGTGCGTTGGGACGGCAGCAGGACGAGCGGCAGGCCTACGAGAACGCGATCAAGCTGGACCCAAGGCTGGTGGACGCGCATACCAACCTGGGCGTGCTGGCGCGCGACCAGCACCGTTTCGACGATGCCTTGCGTCATTTCAAGCATGCCCTGGCCATCGATCCCGAGCATCCGGGCGCGCGCACCAACCGCGCGCAGACCAATCTGCTGCTGGGCCAGTTCACGCACGGCTGGCGCGATTATGAATGGCGCTGGCGCGATGGCGGGCAGACCATGCCTTACGCCGGTTCACCTTGGCTGGGCGAAGGCAAGCTGGCGGGCCAGACCCTGTTGGTGCATGCCGAGCAAGGCCTGGGCGACACGATCCAGTTCAGCCGCTATGTCCGGGCCCTGGTCCCCATGGCGGGCGCCGTGATCCTGCGCGTGCAGGCGTCGCTGGCCCCGCTGCTGCGGACCAGCCTGCCGGGGGTCACCGTCATCGGCGACGACGTGCCGGTGCCGGCCTTCGATCGCCATGTGCCCTTGCTCAGCTTGCCGCTGGCGCTATCCAGGCAAGGCGCCGAGCCCTGGCCGCTGGGCCAGCCGCTGCGCGCCGATGAAGCGTTGGCGAGGGAATGGGCGGCGCTGCTGCCGGCGCGCGGTTCGGCGACGCGTCCGCGCATCGGCCTGGCCTGGTCGGGCAATGCCGGGCACCCGGACGACCGCAACCGCTCGATACCCTTTGCCGAGTTGGCGCCGCTGCTGGACGCGCCGTGCGATTTCGTGTGCGTCCAGAAAGACATCCGCCCCGCCGACCTCGCCGCCATCGAGCAGTGGCGAACCGTCGCGGGCCATGACAACCTGCATCTGCCCAACGATGCCCTGCGCGACTTTTCCGAGACCGCCGCGCTGATGGCCAACCTCGACAGCGTCATCACCGTCGACACCGCCACCGTCCACCTTGCCGGCGCATTGGGCATCCCGACGATCCTGCTCTTGCCCGCCATGCCGGACTGGCGCTGGCAGCTCAACCGCGAAGATACGCCGTGGTATCCGTCGGTGAGCTTGCGGCGGAAAACCGCCGGGTCTGACTGGATAGAGGTGTTGCAAGAACTGCGAGATAAATTGAAAGCGGGCAGATAGGCGAGGGTGCATGCCTATCAGGTCAAGGCCGGCACTTTTTCCCTCGTGGTGTGACAGAGGCTCCGCGGTGTGTCGGCATGGTGCCAACATGCGGGAAAGGAGCGTAACGTATGTCTCTCGCGATTGAGCAATGGATAAGGAGTGGGCGATGCTAAACTCGTCCACACCCCTACCACCCACCATGTATAGCGGCACCGGACTCTATTCCCTGCGGACAGCGGCCCGCTTGATCCAGGCACCTTCCCGCAATCTGCACCGTTGGCTTTTCGGGTATCACCATAACCTCAAAGGCCCAAACGGGGGGCGTCTGCGCGCATTTTCTCCACCCCTCTGGAAAACGCAAATCGATACGCGGGAGTACGACGAGGATGTGATTGGATTTCAAGATCTGCTGGAGGCGCGATTCGTTCGTGCCTTTATTGACCATGGCATCCCCCTGATTGTCGTTAGGCGATGTCTTGAGAGCGCTCGCGCCATCTATGGCGTGGACTATCCCTTTACAACGCTGAAATTCAAGACGGATGGCCGCACGATATTTGGGGAAGCACTGAGACTGATGCAGAGCGAAGGCGAGATGGTAGACCTTCGTAGCCGACAGATCGTTTTTCGCGACATTATTCATCCTTCCCTCTATGCAGGCATTGAGTACAAGGGAATGCAGGCGATGAAATGGTATCCGCTCGGCAAGCGGACTCATGTCGTACTGGATCCGGCGCGACAGTTCGGCAAACCTATCGTCGAGGATGCAGGCATTCCAACGGACGCGCTTTATGCTTCGTATTTGGCTGAAGGCGGCAATGAACAGGCAGTGTCATTGACGGCCGAGGTTTTTGACGTGGCACCTCGCTTTGTTCAGTCCGCCATCGTGTTCGAAACGAGTCTGCTGGCCGCGCGAGCATGAACTTCCTGTTCGACAACAATTTGCCCCCTAACTGGGCGGCGACGTTCTCTGCTGCCAGCAAACGTCTCTACGCTCCATCTGAACTGGGCGCCATTTGTCACTTACGAGAACGATTCCCGGCGGAAACCGCTGACTTGGATGGTGGCCTCGCATCGTTGATCAGGCGAATGCGATTGAAGGCTCGACACTTGAAGTGCCATGGCGCTTGTCCAACCGCTTGAAGCAGATCTGATATTCCGGCGGGGCCGGGCAACCCTGTCATGTACGCGGCTCCGCGCGACGCCGACGCCGACGCCGATGGCGCCATAGCGCCAAAACCACCACTACACACGCCACCACGGCCGCGCCCGCCGCCGCGCTTGCCGCAGGATGCCGCCGCAGCGTTCTCCACGCCTGCACATAAGGGAAGCGCGCCGCGCCTTCGAAATCCGGCGCCGGGCAGGCGCGGCCGAAGGTAGCGCCGAATGGCACCAGGGCGCCTTCCTTGACGTACTGTTTGTAGATCGCGCCGGCGCGGTCGGGATCGTCGTCGATGACGAAGCTCGCCGCGCGGCACAGCGTGGCCGCGTAGGCCTGCGAGCGCGCGGGTAGCAGGCCGGCCGCCGCCACGGCGTGGTCGGCGGCGATTTCGCGATAGTGGAAGCGGGCGTAGGGCTGCGCTTCCGTGGCCGCGTAGCGACGGCGCTCCTCGTCGGTGATGTAGGGGCCGACCAGGTCGCGCGCGGCGCGCTTGGCCGGGGTGTCTGCTTGTGCTTCGGCCTGCTGCGCGGCGGGATCCTGGCCGGCGCTGCCGCCCGGGCCGCCGTCCACGCCCACGGCGCCGCGTCCCGCGCCATAGGTGTAGCTGCCGTCATAGACGGCGTAATCCGGATCCTGTTCATAGCCCAGCAGGTCCATGCCCTGCTTGCGCGCGAGCAGCGCGGCCCGGTACCAGGCGCGCGCCCGCGTGATATCGCGCCAGGCGTCTCGGGCTTCGGCCAGCGCCGCGTCGTAGTCGGCCGCCGCCTGGCGCGAACGGCGGGGAGTCACCACCAGCTGGTTGTCGGTCCAGCTCACGTTCATGAAGCGGGCGTCGTCGTCGGCCGGGAAATAAGCCAGGGCCTGCTTGCGCTGGCCTTCGCGCATGAGGCGCCGCGCCAGCAATTGGCGCAGGCGGTCGGCCACGGTGACAGGGTGCTGGTAGAGCCAGTCGCTCCGCGCGGTGGAATCCATGCTTCGCAGGTCGACGGCGGACACGGCCGTGGCCGGCACGTGGGCGTCTACATAATCGCGTAACTCTTCCGTGGTCAGCACCCGTTCGGCGACGTAGGCCACGTCGTTCCAATAGTCGCCCATGAGCGGTCCCTCTTCCCGCGGACTGTCGGGCTGGGTGGCCGTGGCGGCCTGGTACAGCTGGTCCAGGGCCTCGACATATTGACCGCGCGCCAGCGACAACACGCCCTGTTCGCCGCGCAACCGGGCGCGACCGGCTGCCTCCAGGCTGCCGTCGTTGCTCGGGAAGGCCTGCACGGCATGGCCATAAGCTTGCGCCGCCTCTGCGGTGTCGCCCTGGCGGGTGGCGAGTTTGGCGCGCACCCACCATGCAAGCGGCGTCCGCGAGCGGTCGGCCAGTTGCGCGGCTAGGTCGTAGCGGCCCACGCGGTAGGCCAACGCGGCAACCTGGTCGGCTTGCCCCAGGCGCGCCGGAGGCAGCGTGACCAGGGCGGCAGTCAGTGCCGTCAGCGCCGGGTTGGGCGTGATGTGGCTGTCGCCCAGGGCCGCGTCGGCGAGGCCCTGCTGGTCGGTGATGTCGTAGGCGGCAAAAACGTCGTACGCGCTGTCGGCCTTGCCGTCGACGATGTCGCCCATGCGGGCGAGCGCGTAGGCGACCAGCAGGCGCTGGGCCACGGGATCGTCGATGAGGCGTTGTGCGCGTGCCGGCTTCTCCAAGGCCCAGCCAGCGAGGGTGCGCAGCGATTGCAAGGCGCTGTCCGAACGTTGCGCCGCCTGTTCGGCATAGAGGTGGATGGCGCGCTTCATGTCGGCGGACGCAATGGCGTCGGCGCAAGGAGCGTTGCTGCTGATGTCGGCATAGCCGCAGGTGCCGTCCGGACCTTCCAGATAGAGCAGGGCTTGCTGGCCATAGCTGGCCACGGCCAGCCCCTGGCTGTCGTCGGCGCCTGCGCGGGCGTATGCGCGTACCCGTTCATAAGCGCGCGCGACGTCCTCGCGCCAGGCATTCTCGGCGGCCTGTCCGGTGAGCAAATGGCCGGAAGGGGAGCGCTTTTCGGCGAGGCCGTCAGCGTCGTCCGGCGCCGACGGCGAAGGGGGCGCGCCTGCCGTGGCGGCGCCGGTCGGCGGTCCGCCATCTTCCGCCATGATGTAGCCCTGCGCCTTGAGCTCCGCCAGCATATAGGCCGCCCATGCCGCGCGCGGCGCGCCGGCCGGCGCCGGCAGGTCGAGCACCGCCTGGAAGCGCCGCGCCGCGCGTCGGGCCACGACATTCGGGTCCTTGGCGGGGTCCTTGCCGATGTCGTCGGCGGCCGCATGCGACAGGCGATAGTCCACCGCGCCAGCCGTGTACAGCCGGAGGGCGTCGGGCAAGCCCGCGCCGGCCGCGTACGCGGCGTCGCCATCCGCGGCCTGGCGCATGGCCTTCAGGCGGTCTCGCACCTGCGCGCCCAAGCCCTTGTCGGCGTCGTCGGGGGTTTCCTGCCGACTTTCTTCGTAGTAATACCGCTCCCGAACGGAGAAGTCGTCCCTGCTGTCGACCAGGTGGGTCGCCTCGTAGGCAAAGGAGTTGGCAGGGGTCGCGTTCAGCGTGGCGGCGCGGTCATCCAGCAGTTGCGGAGGAAACTCCGGCCCGCAGGCTATGACCAGCGAGCCGCCCGCGAGTGCCGCCAGCAGCAGCGCCAGGGCCAGCGGACGGCGTCCGCGCTCAGGGTTGGAAAGTGAGACGGGGATGTGCATCGTTGCAGCGTAGCCAGCCGATGTTGCGTTGGAGGTGAGGGCGCAGCAGTCCCTCGCGGAGGCTGCGCAGGTAAAGTCCGTCGCTGTCGCGTTCCAGCGCGTAGCCATTGATGCCATCGGCCGCGGCGCAGTCGCCGGCAATACGGATGGTGCCAGGCAGGGCCGCGTCGCTATTGCCGCGGTTGACCAGCAGCAGATCGCGCGTTGAACCCGTGCCGGCCAGGATGAGGGCGAGTTCGGGGCGCAGCGGCTGGCCCGTCAGCACCGCCCGCCAGGTAGCCAGGCTCCACGCCCGCTGGTCCTGGTCGGTGGGCAGGCGAAACCAGACCAGGCCGGCCAGGCCGGCGGGCGGCCGTTCTTGCAGTCGGGCGCGGAAGTCCGCGAGTATGCCAGGCTGGGCCACCAGTTCAGCGTCGCGCGGCGTCGGCGCCAGGGACGGGCGTTCGCTTTCGACGGCGATGATGCGGCCCGCGTCATCCCAGGCGACGCGCGTGCCGTAGCTGGGCAGGGCCACGCGCCAGGGACGTCGCGTGCGACGCGCATAGTCATCGGCCCAGGCTGCCGCGCGGGAGGGGTTGAACAGGCCCAGCGCGGGATCGAGCACGGCATGCACCTGAAGAATGGAGCTGTCGGGCACCGCCAGCAAGGTGTCGAGGTCGGGGCTTTGCAGCCAGGTCGGCAGGGCGGTGATGGCCAGCGGGAGGTCGAGCGTGGCACGCAGCCGTCCCAACAGCGCCGCATAGTCGTGCAGGCGCGAGGTCGCGCAGTCATAGTCGATCTCGACGCTGCCCACGTGGACGCCGGCGGCGCGCCAGGCCTTCAGCCGTTCATGCAGCCGCCTCCGGATGGCATCGGCCTCCAGCCGGTCCGCGCGGCCGTCCAGTCGCAGCACCAGCACGACAGGCCGGCGCAGGGCGGCCAGCGCCGCGTAATCGGGCGCACTGTCGGTCCAGCGGCCGGTGGCGTCCATCTCCGCGCCGAGCACATGCCACGTGGAGACGATATCGTCGCTCGCCCCCAGCGCCCGCACGAGCGACGGTGTCCAGGCGCGTTGCCAGACATAGGCATCGTTGGGCAAGGGCGTGGCCTCACGGCGGCAGGCCGCCAGCGATAGGGCGAGCAACAGCAAGGCGCACAGCGGCAAAGCGCACAACGGGTAAGGGCGCGGCATGAGGGGAAAAAGGTTGGCCGATGCAACGAGCCGGGAATTCTATCCCGCGGCTGTTCTCCTGATCCAGCGCGGGAAACGATATGCAACCTGATGCGCTGACGTGTAGCGGCGCGTGAGCTGTCATGGCGATGTCATCGCCAACGTCGATCATTCGCATGCATATTTTTGGACTTGTGCATTTTTGTGCAAGTTTATCCGACCCCCCTACGGAGCCCTGCATGACCGATAGCTTTCTGGACCGGCAGCCACGCGCGCGCCTGTCATCCGTCGCGCGCGCGCTGGTCGCCGCGTGCGCCATGGCGCTGGCGCTCAGCGCCTGTGGCGGCGACCACGACGACGGCAACGACAACGGCGCTGGCAATGGCAATGGCGGCAGCGTCGGCACCACGCCGAGCAATCCCTCGGAGCCCGGTACGCCGGCGACGCCTGCCCCCGTGCTGCATTGCGCGCCCTGACCTGTCCACGCCATCACACATCGCATTCGACATGATCGACAATTCCAAACGAGATTTCCTGCGCAAGAGCGCAGGCGTGACCGCGGCCGCCGCGGCGCTGAACATGTTCCCGCCCAGCATACGCCGCGCCCTGGCGATCCCGGCGAACAACCGCACCGGCACCATCAAGGATGTCGAGCACGTAGTGATCCTCATGCAGGAGAACCGCTCGTTCGACCACTATTTCGGCACGATGGCCGGCGTCCGGGGCTTTGGCGACCGTTTCACGATTCCATTGCCCAATGGCTTCAACGTGTTCCAGCAGCTGGACGCCAACGGCAAGCCGGTGCTGCCCTATCACCTGGACCAGTCGCTGGGCAATGCGCAGCGTAGCGGCGGCACGCCGCATAGCTGGACCGACGCGCGCGACGCGTGGGACAAGGGCCGCATGTACCAATGGCCGCGCTACAAGAACCAGAAGTCCATGGGTTATCTCGCCGAAGGCGAGGTGCCGTTCCAGATGGCGCTGGCCGATGCCTTCACGGTTTGCGACGGCTACCACTGTTCCTTGCACGGTGGCACCAACACCAACCGCATGTTCCACATGACGGGCACCAACGGCGCCACCACGGTGGGCCAGGTCGTGGTCAACAACGAGTTCGACGGGCTGGAGGCGACTGATTCCACCACGTACGGCTATGACTGGATCACCTATCCGGAACGCCTGGAAGCGGCCGGCGTGTCGTGGATCGTCTACCAGAACCTGCCGGACAACTACACCGACAACCCCTTGATCGGTTTCCAGAAATACCGCGCCGCCAACCTGGCATCGGGAAAGCCGGTCTACACCGGTCCGTCCACCGCCGTCTTTCCGGCTTACGACCCGTCGACCGACAACGCCGGCAATCCTCTGTACAAGGGTATTGCCAACACCATGCCCGACGGTGGCTTCCTGGGCACCTTCAAGCAGGACATCCTCGCCGGCAAGCTGCCGCAGGTGTCCTGGATCGTCGCGCCGCAGAAATACTGCGAGCACCCCGGCGATTCAAGCCCGGTGCAGGGGGCCTGGTACGTGCAGGAAGTGCTGGATGCGCTCACGGCCAACCCGGATGTCTGGTCCAAGACCGTCCTGTTGATCAACTTCGACGAGAACGATGGCTTCTTCGACCATATGCCGCCGCCGTGCGCGCCGTCGATCGACATGGCCACCGGCGCGGTCCATGGCAAGTCGACGTTGGGCGCCAACGACATGTCCTATGAGTACTACACGCATCCGGACGTGCCCGGCACCAGCATGCCCGCGCAGGATGGCGATTGCTACGGTCCTGGCCCGCGCGTGCCCATGTGGGTCGTGTCGCCTTGGAGCCGTGGCGGCTGGGTCAACTCCCAGCAGTTCGACCACACGTCGGTGCTGCGTTTCCTGGAGGCGCGCTTCGGTGTTGCCGAGACCAATATCAGCCCGTATCGCCGTGCGGTCTTTGGCGACCTGACCACCGCCTTCAATTTCGAGAATCCCAACGATGACGCTTTGGCCACGCTGGCCGGCCGCAAGACGCAGTCCGAGGCCGATACGCTGCGCGCGGCGCAGCAAGCCTTGGCCGCCGTAGCCTTGCCGTCGCCGCAAAAGCTGCCGCGCCAGGCCATCGGCACGCGGCCGTCGCGCGCGCTGCCGTACGAACTGCACACGAGCGCACGCACCGATGCGACGGCGGGCACCGTCCAGCTGATCTTCTCCAACACGGGCACGCAAGCCGCGGTTTTCCATGTATACGACCGGCTGCACCTGGATCGCATTCCGCGTCGCTACGTGGTGGAGGCCGGCAAGCAGCTGGACGACACCTGGAGCGCCTGGGCGGACGACGGTGGCGCCTATGACCTGTGGGTGCTGGGGCCGAATGGCTTCCATCGGGCCTTCGTCGGTGACTTGAGCGTCGAGCGCGACGCATCGGTGCCGGTGCCCGAAGTCCGTGTCTGCTATGACGTGGCCAATGGCAACGTCTACCTGACGCTGATGAACCGGGGCGCGGGCACGGCCAACTTCAACGTGCGGGCCAAGGCCTATCGCACCGATGGCCCCTGGAACGCGTCGGTTGCCGCCGGCGCCACCCAGGACATCCATTGGGACCTGAGCGATAGCAGCGCCTGGTACGACTTCGTCGTAACGTGCGCCAGCCAGCCCACCTGGTCACGCCGCTACGCGGGTCGCGTGGAAACCGGCAATCATGGCATCAGCGATCCCGCCATGGGCGAAGGCGACTACTAAGCATCACCCACTGGCGCCCAACCGGGGGACCGCCGTCGCGGGCCTCCCGGCCGCGCCCCAGGGACGCTGCATTCTCCATTAATTCCACGATCGTGGCGCTTTTCAGGCAGGGCAGCAAAGCGCAATAATGGAGCCCATTTCCACCACACCTTACTTAAGAACTCACTTACCGCGGGCACAGCGGATCCGGGTTTCCCGGTCCGCCAGTGCCGCCCCTTGGGGGGCGCGCGCAGCGCGCTGGGGGGGGGCCTTCCTTCCGGTCCGCCAGTGCCGCCCCCTGGGGGGGAAGGCGCGCAGCGCCTTCGGGGGGGGGGCGTCCATATGCTTCAAGAAGAACGCGTTCTCCGCATCAAATCCCTGCTCGACGAGTATGCGCGCATGACCACCGACCAGTTGGCCCAGGCCCTGGCGGTATCGCGCGAAACCGTGCGGCGCGACATCCTGGAGCTGGAGGCGCAAGGCGTGCTGCGCCGCGTGCATGGCGGCGTGGTCGCGACCGCCGCGCGCCTGGAGCCGCCGTTCGTCGAGCGCCAGCGCCTGCACGCGCGCGAGAAACGCGCCATCGCCCAGGCGGTGCTGCCTTTGCTGGCACCGGGCCAGACCCTGTTCCTGGACGCCGGCAGCACGACTGGCATGCTGGCCGAAGTCCTGCCGTCCGTGCCGGACCTGACGGTGATCACCAATTCGGTGATGATCGCCATGAAACTGGCGGGGGCGGCGCCGCCTGGTCGTGGCGCCTGTACGGTCATATTGCTGGGTGGCCGTCCCTATGCCGATGTCCAGGCCACGTATGGGGCGGCCACCGTCAACGAGATCGCCCGCCATCACGCGGATATCGCCGTGTTGTCCCCGGTAGGGCTGACCGCGGACCAGGGCGCCACCAATTACGAGCATCATGAAGCCGCCGTGGCCGAGGCCATGGCGCGCCAGGCCAAGCGGCTCTTCATCATGGCCGACCACAGCAAGATCGGCGTCGCGAGCCGGGTGACCTATGCGCCCGCGGCCAGCATCGAAGTGGTGATCAGCAATCGCAAGAACGGCGACGAACGCGAATGGCGCCTGCTGCGCAAGGCGGGGGTGAAATTGGTACTCGTGTGATGCGCGCCGCCCCACGGGCCGCGAGAGTGCAAAGGCGGCGGGGGCCCAAAGCCTTACCATCCCGCCGCCAGTGTCTTCGCCGCGCCCGGGCTGTCCCATCCGCCGCCCAGGGCGCGATAGGACGCGATTGCCGCGCGCGTAGCTTCCGTGCGCGCCAGTACGCTGGCGTCGCGCGTGCGCAGCAGGGCGCTGTCCGCATCCAGTACTTCGATCAGGCTGACCACGCCACTCTGGTAAGCGGTGAATGACGTGACGCGGGCGCGCGCCAGCGCGGCGACGCCTTCGTCCAGGTAGCGGGCTTGCTCCTCACGCTTGACCAGCGTGGAGAAGGCGTCTTCCACATCCTTGGATGCGCGCAGCACGGCCAGGCGATAGGCCGCCAGCGCTTCGGCGTTGCGTCCGCGGGCGTCCGCGATTTCGGCTTCGATGCGGCCGAAGTCGAAGAGCCGCCAACGCAGGCCCAGGATGCCTTGTGTCTGGTTGGCGCTGTTATCGAACAGATGGCCGGACGCAGTGGTGGCAGTGCCCAGCAGCGCGCCCAGCGACACCTTGGGGTAGTACTCGGCGATGGCGGCGCCGATGCGCGCATTGCTGGCAGCCAATTGCCGCTCGGCCACGATGAGATCCGGGCGGCGGCGCAGCAGGTCGGCCGGCGTGCCGGTATCGGCGATGGCGGGCGCCTCGGGTATCGGCGCAACGACGGCAAGCAGATCGCGACTGGTGCCTGGCGGCTGCGCCAGCAGGATATCCAGCGCATTCACGGCGGCCTGCAACCCATCTTCCAGCATAGGTACGGTGGCCCGGACCTCCGCCAGCGCGCCTTGGGACTGCCGGACCTGCAGTTCGGCCGCGAGACCCTTGTCGAATTGCAGTTGTACCGTGGAGAGCAGCCGCTCCCGCGTCCGCACCTGATCTCGCGCGATGGCCAGTCGCGCCTGCAACCCGCGGATGGCGACGTAGACATCGGCAGTCTGCGCCGCCACGGCGATACGCGTGGCGGCAGCCGCGGCCTGGGCGGCTTCATAGTCCGCGATGGCAGCTTCGCGCTCACGCCGCAGGCCGCCGAAGAGATCGATTTCCCATCCGGCGTTGAGGTCCAGCTCGTAGTAGTTGCCGTTGCGGTTGTAGCCGGGCGTGGCGTTGAGCAGGCGGCCCTGCGGAGTTTCCAACGATTGCCGCCCGCGCGCTGCTTCGCCCGCCACGGCGGCGGATGGCACTAGCGCCGCCTCGGCCTGCCCTAACGCGGCATGCGACCGGGTGACGCGGGCCACGGCCTGGGCGATGTCCAGGTTTTGGTCGAGCGCACGGCCGACCAGTTGTGCCAGCACCGGGTCGTGGAACCCTTCCCACCACACACGCATATCGGTTCCCGCTGGTGCCTGTCGGGCTTGCATGGCGGCCTGTCCCTTAAAATGGCCGCTCGTGGCGGTTTGTGGGGTTTCGTAGTCGGGGCCGACCGCACAGCCCGCCAGCAGTAGGCTGGCGAGCATGATCGAAAGAGCGGATTTATAAGTCAGCATGACGGATCCTGGACGAACGAACGGCCAACTTGGAAGGGCAGACCGGCTCGCCAGGTACGACCTCGCAGCAGGAAAGGGCCTGGCGCGGGTCGCCGGACAAACGGGAAAGCTGCCGCTGGATGAGCCGGTGTTTTGATAAAAATAGTGTGACCATTGTACGATATGGTCATTGGTAGTCAACGAAAGGTTGTCGCGCATGGACCTCATGCATCGTCCATCGGCACCGCGGAGCCCGCCGCCATCCGGGCGGCGAGATAGGGAGCAGTCCATACATGACCGACACCTTGCAGGTTTCCCAAGGGCAGCGCGGACCCGCCGATCACAACGTGCGGGACCAGATCGTGCAGGCCGCGAATGAACACTTCAGTCGCTACGGCTATGCCAAGACGACGGTATCGGACCTCGCCCGGGAGATCGGTTTTTCCAAGGCGTATATCTATAAATTCTTCGACTCCAAGCAGGCCATCGGCGAAGCCATCTGTGCCGCTTGCCTGACCCAGGTCATGGACGGCGTGCTGAAGGCCATGGCGCAGGCAAACACCGCCACGGAGCGGTTCCGCCGCCTCTTTTTGAGCCTGGTGGAGCTGTCCGCCCAGCTGTTCTTCGAAGAACGCAAGCTCTACGAAATCGCCGCTCATTCGGTATCGGAGGGTTGGGAAAGTTCGCGCGCCTACGAGACCCGGATACAGGAGCTGTTGACCGCCATCCTGCGCGAGGGACGCGAGGGTGGGGAATTCGAGCGCAAGACCCCGCTGGACGAGGCAGCCAGGTCCATCTACCTGGTGATGTATCCGTTCATCAATCCGCTGATGCTGCAATACAACCTGGACCGTCTGCCCGACGCGCCGCGAGAAGTCGCCAGCCTGGTACTGCGCAGCTTGGCGCCCTGATCCTGCCCGGTGTCTTCCCAGGGATAAAACGCAACGGGAGTCAACGCTGCTCATAGTGACTGTTGACAATATTGGTCATTGGAATCAAACTCCAGGCATTCCATCGTCCCTGGGGACCACCCATGTCTTACCGTCGTCGGGCCGATCCGGCCCTGGTGGCCGGCACGGCCATATTGCTGGCCGGCGCCCTGGCCGCCTGTAGCCCCGCAGCCGTGGACGACCCGCGCGCCGGTGTGCCCCTGGTGCGGGTCGCCACCGTGCAGGCGCCGGCGCCGGCCACCCGCAGCTATACCGGCGTCGTGGTGGCGCGCGTGCAGAGCGACCTCGGCTTTCGAGTCGGCGGCAAGGTCACCGAGCGTCTCGTCGACACCGGCCAGCAGGTCCGCCGGGGACAGCCGCTGATGCGTATCGACGCGACCGACCTGGTATTGGCTACGCGGGCGCGCGAGCAGGCGGTCCATGCCGCGCAGGCGCGGGCGCGGCAATCCGCCGCCGATGAAAAGCGCTATCGCGAATTGGTGGGCGCGGGCGCCGTATCCGCGTCGGCGTATGACCAGATCCACGCCGCGGCCGATACCGCCCGAGCCGAGCTCAGTGCGGCGCAGGCCCAGGCCGACGTGGCGCGCAACGAATCGGGCTACGCCACGCTGTACGCGGATGCGGACGGCGTGGTCATGACCACGTTGGCGGAGCCGGGGCAGGTGGTGACGGCGGGCCAGACCGTGGTGCGGCTGGCGCGGTCCGGCCCCCGCGAGGCTGTGATCGACTTGCCCGAGACCTTGCGGCCCGCGCTGGGATCCGTGGGTGAAGCGCGCCTTTATGGCGGCCAGGGGCCGGCCGTGGCCGCGCGCTTGCGTGAGTTGTCGGATTATGCGGATCCGCGCACGCGGACCTTCCAGGCACGGTTTGTCCTCGACCCGGACGCGCCCCAAGCGCCGCTTGGGGCCACTATCAGCGTGAGTCTCGGCGGCGCGGGCGACAAGCCGGTGGTGCAGGTGCCGCTGGCTGCGCTGCACGATGCCGGCCGCGGCCCCGGCGTTTGGATGTTGTCCGGCGATCCCGCCAAGGTCACGTGGCGCGCCGTGCGCGTGGCGAGCCTGGGCGAGGAGACTGCCACGATCAGCGCGGGACTGGCGCCGGGGGAGCGCTTCGTGGCGTTGGGAGCGCATCTGCTGCATGAGGGCGAATTGGTTCAGGCCGTGCCGCCGTCGCCGTCGCCGCTCGCGGAGGTGAGGCAATGAGCGGCTTCAATATTTCCGCCGTCGCGGTACGCGAGCGGGCTGTCACCCTGTTCCTGATCATCGCGATTTCCGTGGCGGGCGCCTTTGCCTTTCTCAAGCTGGGACGCGCGGAAGATCCAAGTTTCACGATCAAGACGCTTACCGTGGTGACGGCGTGGCCGGGCGCTACTGCGCAGGAAATGCAGGACCAGGTGGCGGAGCCGCTGGAAAAGCGCATGCAGGAGCTCAAGTGGTATGACCGGACGGAGACCTTCACGCGCCCCGGCCTGGCGTTCATGACCGTGACGCTGAAGGACAGCACGCCGCCCGCCGAGGTGGCCGAGGAGTTCTACCAGGCGCGCAAGAAGCTGGGCGACGAGGCGGCCAGGTTGCCGCCGGGGGTGCTGGCGCCGGTGGTCAACGACGAGTACGCGGATGTCACCTTCGCGCTGTATGCCTTGAAGGCGCAAGGCGAGCCGCAGCGCAAGCTGGTGCGTGAGGCGGAGGTCTTGCGCCAGCGCCTGCTCAAGGTCGACGGTGTCAAGAAGGTCAATATCCTCGGAGAGCGTCCGGAGCGCATCTTCGTCGAGTTTTCGTATGAACGCCTCGCTACCCTGGGCATTTCCGCGCGCGATATCTTCGCGGCGCTCGGCGCCCGTAACGCCGTCACCCCCGCCGGATCGGTGGAGACTCGCGGGCAACAGGTACAGGTCCGGCTGGATGGCGCGCTGGACGACCTCGACGAGATCCGGGCCACGCCCATCGTGTCGCATGGCCGCACGCTGCGTATCGGCGACGTCGCCGAGGTCAGGCGCGGCTACGAGGATCCCGCCACATTCCTGATACGCAGCCAGGGCGAGCCGGCACTGGTGTTGGGCGTCGTCATGCGCGATCGCTACAACGGGCTGGACTTGGGCAAGGCCTTGGAAGCCGAAGCCGCCGCCATTGCGCAAGAGCTGCCGCTGGGGATGAGCTTTACCAAGATCACGGACCAGGCGGTGAATATCGCGGAGGCCTATGACGAATTCATGCTCAAGTTCTTCGTCGCGCTGGTCGTGGTGATCGTCGTCAGCCTGGTGAGCCTGGGCTGGCGCGTGGGCGTGGTGGTTGCCGCCGCGGTGCCGCTGACGCTGGCCGGCGTGTTCATCATCATGCTGGCGACGGGGCGCGACTTCGACCGCATCACGCTGGGCGCGCTGATCCTGGCCTTGGGCTTGCTGGTGGACGACGCCATCATCGTCATCGAGACCATGGTGGTGAAAATGGAGGAAGGACTGGACCGCGTGTCGGCCGCGACCTATGCCTGGGGCCATACGGCCGCGCCCATGCTGGCGGGTACCCTTGTGACCGCCATAGGCTTGATGCCGGTCGGTTTCGCGAAATCCAGCGCAGGGGAGTACGCCGGCAATATCTTCTGGGTTGTCGCCTTTGCCTTGCTCACCTCGTGGGTGGTGGCGGTGGCCTTCACCCCTTATATCGGCGTCAAGCTGTTGCCCGCTATCGAGCGCGTGCCAGGCGGCCATGCGGCCATCTATGGCACGCCGGGTTATCAGCGCCTTCGCGGCGTCATCGTCTGGGCCGTCGCGCACAAGAGGAAGGTGGTGCTGGGGGTGGTGACGATCTTCGTGCTTGCCTTCGTGGGTCTGGGTCAGGTCAAGCAGCAGTTTTTCCCCGTCTCCGACCGGCCGGAGGTGTTGTTCGAGGTACAGATGCCGGAGGGTACCAGCATCGAGCGCACCAGCGCCGCTGTCGCCAGGATAGAGCAATGGCTCAGTCACCAGCCCGAATCCCGGCTGGTGACGAGCTACATCGGCCAGGGAGCGCCGCGCTTCTACCTGGCGATGGCGCCGGAGCTGCCGGACCCTTCTTTCGCCAAGATCGTGGTGTTGACCGCCAGCGAGAAGGATCGCGACGCGCTCAAGCACCGGGCACGCCAGGCCGTGGCGGAGCTGTTGGCGCCGGAGGCGCGGGTGCGCGTATCGCAATTGGTCTTCGGTCCGTATTCTCCATTCCCGGTCGCCTTCCGCGTCATGGGGCCGGCGGAACACACGGTACGCGACATCGCGGGACAGGTGCGCCAGGTCATGCAGGGCCATCCGTCCCTGCGGCAGGTGAATGCCGACTGGGGTGAACGGGCGCCCACCTTGCACTTCGTGCTCGACCAGGACCGCCTGCGCGCTATCGGCCTCAGTTCGCAGGATGCTGCCCAGCAGTTGCAATTCCTGCTGACCGGCGTGACCGTGACCCGGGTGCGGGAAGACATCCGGTCCGTGGACGTGGTGGCGCGCAGCGCCGGCGCCGAACGGCTCGATCCGGCTCGGCTGGGCGCCTTCACGCTGACAGGTGACGCGGGACAGCACGTGCCGCTGGACCAGATCGGCCGCACGGAGGTCCGCATGGAAAACCCCATCCAGCGCCGGCGCGACCGTGAAGTCGCCATTACCGTGCGCGGCGACGTGGCCGAGGGCGTACAGCCGCCGGATGTCTCGATGCAGGTCCTGAAGCAGCTTCGGCCCATCATCGACAAGCTGCCGGAAGGGTACCGCATCGAAGCCGCGGCGGACCTGGAGGAAGCGGGCAAGGCCAACAAGGCACTGGCCGCGGTATTCCCCCTGATGTTCATCCTGATGTTGGTGGTGATCGTTTTCCAGGTGCGCTCGATGGCGGCGATGGTGATGGTGGTGCTGACCTCGCCATTGGCCTTGGTGGGCGTGGTGCCCACGCTGCTGCTATTCCATCAGCCTTTCGGTTTCAATGCGATCCTGGGCATGATAGGCCTGGCCGGAATCATCATGCGAAACACGCTGATCCTGGTGGGGCAGATACACACCAACGAGAAGGAAGGCTTGTCACCTTTCGACGCGGTGGTGGAGGCAACCGTGCAGCGCGCCCGGCCGGTTGTGCTGACAGCCCTGGCTGCCGTGCTGGCCTTTATTCCACTGACGTTCTCGGTATTCTGGGGATCGATGGCCTATACGCTGATAGGCGGCACGATAGGCGGGACGGTGTTGACGCTGGTGTTCCTGCCGGCCTTGTACGCGATCTGGTTCAAGATCCGGCCGGAGCGCAAGGCGATGGACGCGGCGCAAGGCAGCAGCCTGCCGGGAGGCGGGGAAGTGGTGGCGCAAGGCGCGGACTGACGGGGTGCCGCCTCGCGCCTCGCTCGACGCGGGGGTTAGCCCTTGAGCATCAGGTCCATGTTCTGCACCGCCGCGCCCGATGCGCCCTTGCCCAGGTTGTCCAGCAAGGCCACCAGGTTGACCTGGCCCTGGCCGGGCGTGCCGAACACGAAGAGCTTCATGGTGTCCTGGCCGGCCAGCTCCACGGCATTGACGCGATCCAGCTTCTGGCTTTCCGCCAGCGGCACCACGGTGACGATGTCCTGGCCGGCGTAATACGCGGTCAGGCAGGCGTGGATGCTTTCCATCGT
The DNA here is from genome assembly GCF_004121055.1 of Achromobacter aloeverae. Taxonomy (GTDB): domain Bacteria; phylum Pseudomonadota; class Gammaproteobacteria; order Burkholderiales; family Burkholderiaceae_B; genus Bordetella_C; species Bordetella_C aloeverae. The sequence goes on along the minus strand of NZ_PYAL01000008.1, from coordinate 137,839 downwards.
CGCGCCGCTGGCGAGTTGCTCCAGCACCAGCGGCACCTGCACGATCATGCCTTGCGGGAACTTGCCGACCGACGGCGCGAAGATGGGCGCGCGCGGCAGCAGGCCATGGACCTTCATTTCCGGCACATGCTTGTGCTTGAGCGGCAGGCCGTAGAGGAAATGGGGCGCATCGATGGGGTCCGGATGGCCGGGGTCTTCCATCTGCGCGATCAGCTGCTTGCCGCCGCCGGTATAGCCGGAGACGGCATTGACCGTGACCGGATAGGCGTCCGGGATGATGCCGGCCGCGCGCAACGGGCGAATCAGGCTGACGGCGCCGGTGGGATAGCAGCCGGGGTTGGACACATGGCGCGCGGCGGCGATGCGGGCGCCCTGGCCTTTCTCCAGCTCGGCGAAGCCGTAGGTCCAATCGGGGTCCACGCGGTAGGCGGTGGACGTATCGATGATCCGCACCTTGTCGTTGCCGGCCAGCATCGCGACGGCTTCACGCGAGGCGGCATCGGGCAGGCACAGGATGGCGATGTCGGCGTTGTTCAGCAAGTCCTCGCGCATGGCGGGATTGCGGCGCTCGGATTCCGGAATGGACAGAAGCTCCACGTCACGGCGGCCGGCCATGCGGGTGCGGATTTGCAGTCCCGTGGTGCCATGTTCGCCATCGATGAAGATCTTCGGTGCCATATCGCTACGCTCTCTAAGGTAAAGGGTAAAACAGGAAAATAGAGGTGGAACCTGTATTTATAACGTCTTCGCGCTACCGACGTCAGGTCGGACGGGCCTGACGGGCCTTTTTTTGGCCATGAGACGGCTCAAGGTTGAGCAAATCGTCTCAATTTGCAGACAACCGGCGACGGGAGCCGGGCAGCGGGGCCAGGAGCGAGCGCCCGTGCCGGGAACTGCTGGGCGCTTCCCAGGCTAGAGCCACCCGAACGATTTGGCCATCAGGCTTGCCAATCCGACCGCCACCGTGAGGATGGCGCCGAACAGCAAGCGAAAGTCCGTACGCGCTTCGCACCGCAGGCTGGCCACTTCTGTTCTCAACTCAGAGCGCAGGGCGCCAACCTCTGTCCTCAATTCAGAGCGCAGGGCGTCAACCTCTGTCCTCAACACAGAGCGCAGCTCTCGGACTTCGACTTTCAAGTCAACAATATCCCGCTGGACATGGTCCACCGAGGCTTCCAGCTTCGCGACACGGGCTTGCATGCCATGACTGTCTCCACTGCCTCGCCGGTCCCGGCGCACCTTGGTGCGAGCTTCATAACGAGGGCCGAAGCCACCGCGCAGTACGTAGGTTCCCACGAATTGATCTCCCCCTTGCACGCGTAGACCCGATTTGCCCCTCGCGCGAAAGGGATGATAGCTCCGGTAGCGGGTCTAGTTCCCCTCGTGCGCGAAAATAGGACCCATCCTACCGATTCATGGTTCGACCGCTCGCGTATATCCCCCCAGTCACCGATAAGCCGCCACGATCACCAGGGCGATGGCCAACGCAAGGCTCAGGCACTTCCAGAAAACCAGCGGATGACGCTCCACCAGCGGCACCCGCGAGCGGGCCCCCGATCCTGGCGGATGACGCAAGTCGTGCAGGAACTCCGACAACTCCGCGTAACGCTGCTCGGGCTGTGGACTCACGGCCTTGGCGAGGACGCCGTCCAGCCAGGCCGGGATCTCGCGAGTCTCGTCCAATACCGAGGCATAGGCCAACTTGCGCTGCGCGGCACGGGTGCGGACCTGGGCGACGGCGGTGCCGTAGGGTAGCCTGCCGGTCAGCATCTGGTAGGCGATGACGCCCAGTGAATAAATGTCGGACGCCGAGGTGCCCGGCTCGCCCAGGAAGTATTCGGGCGCCGAGTATTGTTCCGTGCCTGGCGGGACCTCGTCGCTGCGATATTCCGAGATGCCGGCGACGCGAGCGGAACCCAGGTCTATGAGCGTGACGGCGCCGCGCCCGTCGATCAGGATGTTGTCGGGGCGCAGGTCCTGGTGGATGATTTCCAGGCGGTGAAAAGCCTGCAGGCCCTTGGCGACCTGGTCAATGATGGCGCGCACCGCGTCCAGCGAGGGTGCCGGGTGTGCGGCCATCCATTGTGCGAGGGTATGGCCTTCGATGAATTCCCAGACGGTATAAAGATAGGCGCGTGGACGTTCCGGCGTCCACGCCTTGACGACGTGACCGCTGTCGATGCGACGAGCGGTCCACTCTTCCATGAGCAGGCGCTCCAGATAGCCGGGGTCGTGGCGCAGGTCCAGCGATGGGATCTTCAGGGCCACGGCGGCGCCGGTATCGATGTCCTTGGCCAGGTAGACATGGCTGCGGCTGCTCGCGTGCAGCGATCGGACGATGCGATAACCGTCGAATTCCTGCCCTTCCTGAAGCAAGGGCGGGCAGGGCAGCGTGGTGGACAGCCGCGTGATTTCATCGGCGCGTGGCGCGGGCAGGGCGTCGATGCGAACGATCTGCGCCGTCAGGTTGTCCGGGCTGCCTCGCTCCAGCGCCAGGTCAACCAGGGTGCGCGCCGCCAGGTCCAGGTCGTCGGCATGCGCGGCCAGGGTCGTGGCCATTGCGGATGTGTCCACGTATTCGTGCACCCCATCCGTGGTCAGCAGGAACAGGTCGCCGCATTCCACGCCGCGCGTGTGATAGTCGATTTCGACGTGCGGCGCCAGTCCCAAGGCGCGGCCAAGGTAGCTTCTGTCGTTCGAGATGCGGACGCGGTGGTCCTCCGTGAGCTGTTCGATCGCGCCGCCACGCAGGCGATGGATGCGTGCGTCGCCGACATGCAGGACATGCGCCGTGGTCGAGCGGATCACCATGACCGTCAGCGTGCAGACGTAGCCCTTGTCGTTGTCGTGGCGGTGCTGGCTTTGCCTGGTCTGCGCGTGCAGCCAGGCATTCGTGGCGGCCATCACGCGCTGCGCCGATTTCTTCACCGACCATGTTTCGGACGTGCAGTAATAGTCCTCGAGAAATCCCGTTACCGCCGTCTCGCTGGCGATGTGGCTGACCGCGCTGCTGCTGATGCCGTCGGCCAGCGCGATGGCGATGCCCTTGGCGCTCAGCAGCGGCTCGCGGGGCACCCAGAGCCCGTGGAAGTCCTGGTTGACCGGCTTGCGGCCCCGGTCGCTATGCTGGCCTACGCTGACGCGCAGCCGGGCGCGCTCGGATGCCTCGTGGTTCGCGTCCATTCCAGGTCAGTTGTAGCTGCGGCGCGGCCCGGTCTTCAGGTGGGTGGTGTACAGCGTCAGGCCCGTCATGGAGATGCCGCCTATCAGGTTGCCCAGCACGGTGGGCAGCTCGTTCCACAGCAGGTAGTCCATGATGGAGAACTTGCCGCCCATGATCAGCGCGGACGGGAACAGGAACATGTTGACGACGGAATGTTCGAAGCCCATGGCGAAGAACAGCATGATGGGCATCCACATGGCGATGACCTTGCCGCCCACCGTCGTGGATATCATGGCGCCGACCACGCCCAGGGACACCATCCAGTTGCAAAGCATCCCGCGCACGAAGATGGTGAGCATCCCGGCCGCGCCGTATTCCTTGTATCCCAGCGTACGGTTTTCGCCGATGTGCGAGATGACCTCGCCAACCTTGCTGGGCGGGGTCGCAAAGCCGTAGGTGAAGACGATGGCCATGAGCAATGCCACGGTCAACGCGCCCAGGAAATTGCCGATGAAGATCAGGCCCCAGTGCCGCAGGATGCCTTTCAGGGTGACGCCGGGACGCTTTTCGAACAACGCCAGGGGCGTCAGTACGAAGACGCCCGTCAGCAGGTCGAAGCCCATCAGGTAAAGGATGCAGAAGCCCACGGGAAACAGCGCGGCGCCCAGGATGGGCGAGCCCGTCTGGACCGTCACCGTGACGGCGAACACGGCCGACAGCGCCAGGATGGCGCCGGCCATATAGGCCCGGATCAGGGCGTCGCGGGTCGCCATGAAGATCTTGGACTCACCGGCGTCTACCATCTTGCTGACGAATTCCGAAGGAACGATATAAGACATGATGTGCTCTGGCTCTTGGTTGGTGAAGGCGGGGCGGCGTGCATTTCCGGAAAGAAAAAGGCGCCCGCGACCGTGTGGTCGAGGCGCCTTTGCCTGTCCTGCCCGAATTGAATGCCGGCTTCCGTCCCGGCCCAGGAACCAAAGCAATATGTGTGCCATGCGCGCCGCGTGGGCCCCGCCGGCGACGACGGAGGGAACGCCCCAAGACGGTGCGGGATGATGTGCGGCCGCGCCATGCTTTGGTGCGTATTGGTGCGCGGGACGCACGCTCCCGCACCCTTCCGAGCGTCCATGCACATGGACAGCCCGATCCGCGGGCTGCGGGAGCGGGTGCGGATGCCCGGGACAGGCGCCCGCTTTAGCGCGCCGGGTCGTACGGCACCCTCATCTCAGCGTTCCCGCCATCCCGCGGCGTTCCTTTCCCGGTCGTCGGGCTGGGCGCCGGTGGCCGTGCCCATGTTCAGCAGGGGCGGCTGCGCTTCGCGGGCGCGCAGGCTGGCCTGGCGCAGCATGACCGGGGGCCGATAGGGCGGGCGTACGTCCGTTATGCGCGGCGGCGTGATCGTTCCATGATAGGGCTTGCTTGCCGTTTGAGCGCCAGGGGTGGTCCTGGCTTTCGTGGCGGCCACGCGCGGCCGTTGCGGCGCGACGGCCGCGCCCAGGGCGTCGTTGCCGCTTTCGTCGTCGCCGATGCGATGTATGCGCACATTGGTCGCGCGCGCGAGCCGTGCATGCGTCTCGATCATGGCGGCGCCCGGGGCCGAGAGGGCATGGTCGAGAGCGGGCCCTTGCTTGAGGCCGTGGATTGCCTTGTCCATCATGATGCGCTCCTTGGATGGGGAAAAGGTGTTTGCCGGTGAGGCTGCGCAAGACGCGTTCCTGGGGCGCTCCTCTACATCGCGCACGCATGATGCCGCCGCCCGCCGCGCAGTGGAATCATGCGGATGAGGGAGGGCGCCGGCTGGTACGCACGCGCACACACATGCGCACGCCGACGCGATCGCATTACAATCGGCTGACCTTTTCCCGGGCCCCAGCATGAGCGTCAAGACCGCCTTACGAGTCATAGAAATCATCGAGGTCTTCGCGCGCGAAAAGCGGCCGTTGTCCCTGTCCGAGCTGGCCCGCCTGCTGGACGTGCCGGTGTCCAGCTGCCTGGCCCTCATCCGCACGCTCAACGAGCTGGGCTATCTCTACGAAGTGGGACGCCGCAACGGCTACTACCCGACCAGCCGCCTGCTGGCCAAGGCCCAGCAGATCTCCAAGGCGGACCCGATCCTGGAGCGCGTCTACCCCAGCCTGGCCGAATTGCGCGACGCCACCCAGGAAACGGTGGTCTTCGCCAAGCTTTCCACCGACCACCGCGTGGTTTACCTGGAGGTCCTGGACTCGCCGCACACCATCCGCTATGTCGCCGCGGCAGGGGAATTCAGGCCCATACATGCCAATTCCCTCGGCAAGGCCATGCTGTCGCTGATGTCGCCCGACGAGCGCCGGGCCCTGCTGGCCAGGGCGCCCCTGGAGCGTTTCAATGCGCGTACGTTGGTGGATATCGACGCCATCGAGGCCGAACTGGCGCTGTCGCGCGAGCGCGGCTGGTTTCGCAACCTGAGCGAATCGATAGACGAGGTGGGCGCGGTGGCGTGGCCCTTGACCCTGGGCGGCGAGCGCTATGCGATTTCGGTGGGCGCGCCCGTATACCGCATCGAGCCCAACCAGGCTGCCTACGCCAGCATCATACGCGCCGCGTGCGCGGCGCTGGAGCGGCACGGGTAGACGCAGCCCGCGGCGTGCAACGCCGCCGGGCGGCTCCTTAGCCTGCCTTGCCGTCCAACGTGGCCTGGGTGTCCAGCAGGGCCTGGATCGCGGCGTCGGAATAGCCCGCCTCGCGCAGGATTTCCAGGCTTTGTTCGCCCAGGCGCGGCGCATGGCGGCGCAGGGATGTCGGCGTGGCGGCGTAGTGGCCCAGCGGCGCGGTGGTGCGCAGCCGTCCTTCGGTGGGATGGTCGACGTGGCGCACGAAATCGACCGCCTTCAAGTGCGGGTCGTCGATCAGGTCCTCGATGGTGTACAGCCTGGATGCCGGAATGTCGGCCTCGGCGAGCAGCCGCAGCCATTCGTCGGTCTTGCGCTCCTCGATGACGCCGGCCAGCCAGGCATACACCTCGCCGATGTGCGCGGCGCGGGCGCCATGCGTGACGAAGCGCGGGTCCTGCTTCATTTCCGGCCGGCCCACGGCGTCGAAGAAATTGCGCCAGTGCTTGTCGTTGTAGACCAGCAGGCAGATATGGCCATCCTTCGTCGCGTAGGGCTTGCGGTGCGGCGCCAGCAGGCGCGCGTAGCCGGTTTCTCCCATGGGGGGGTCGAAAGTCCAGCCGCCCAGGTGGTCGCCCAGCGTCATGTGGGCCATGCCCTCGAACATGGGAATTTCCAGGCTTTGTCCATGGCCATGGGCGCGAGCGTGCAGGACGCCGGCCAGCAGGGCGATCGCCATCTGCAGGCCGACGGCGCGGTCGGCCAGGGTGATGGGCGCATAGCGCGGATCGCCGCCGCTCTGGCGACGGGTCAGGTCGGCGATGCCGGCCTGGCCCTGGATCAGGTCGTCGTAGGCGGGGCGGCCCGCGTAGGGGCCCGCTTCGCCGAAACCATAGGCGCCGGCGTACACGATGCGGGGATTGCGCGCGGCGAAGGCCTCGTAGTCCAGGCCCAGGCGCTGCATGGCCTGGGGTCGGATGTTGTACAACACGGCGTCGCAGCCTTCCGCCAGTTTCAGGCAGGCCTCGCGCGCGGCAGGCTGCTTCAGGTCCAGCACGACCGACCGCTTGTTACGGTTCAAATGCAGGTACAGGTGCCCCATGCCGGGATTGCGCATGGGGCCCACGGCGCGCATGTTGTCGCCCGCCGGCGGCTCCACCTTGATGACGTCCGCGCCCAGGTCCGCGAGGACCTGCGTGGCGTACGGGCCCATGACGACGGCGCTGAGGTCCAGGATGCGCACGCCATGCAAGGGGCCGGTGACAGCGTCCGCGCCGGGCGCCGTGGCGCCCCCGGATACGGGCAAGGAAGAAGATGCATGCCGCGCGGTGTGCTGCGCGGCGGGTGTAGCGTTGGTCATTCCGGTGCGATTCCTGCGTCCTGGATCATCTTGCCCCACAGGTCGCGTTGCTGCGAAACGAAGGCGGCGAAGTCCTCGGGCGTGCCGCTGAAGGCGTCGAACCCGAGGTCGGCAAAGCGTTTGCGGGCGGCGGGGTCCTTGACGATCTTGTTCATCGCCGCGTTCAGCTGCTGGACCACGTCCTTGGGCATGCCGGCGGGGCCGAGCAAGCCGTTCCACGAATTGATGTCGAAGTTCTTGATGCCGGCGTCCTGCATCGAGGGGATGTCCGGCACCACGTTGCTGCGCGCCGCCGTGGACACGGCCAGCGCGCGCAGCTTGCCGGACTGGACGAAGGCCAGGCTGGAGGCGACGTCCGTGAACATCATGTCGACCTGGCCGCTCATCACGTCCGTCATGGCTTGTGGCGTGCCCTTGTAGGGCACATGCAGGATCTTGATGCCGGCGCGGTCGGCGAAGGTGGCGCCGGCCACGATGCCGGTGCTGTTGCCGCTGGCATAGGTCATCTTCCCGGGATGCTGCTTGGCGTAGGCCACGAGGTCCTGCACCGACTTCACCGGCAGGTTGGGATTGACCACCAGGATGAAGGGCAGGTTGCCGCCGCGCGCGATCGGGGTGAAGTCCTTCACCGGATCGTAGGGCACGTTCTTGTTCAGGAAGGGGGCGGCCGAATGCGAAGTGTTGGTGGTGATGAAGAGGGTGTAGCCGTCCGGCTTGGAACGCGCCACATAGTTGGCGCCGATGGTGGCATTGCCGCCAGGCTTGTTTTCCACGACGACCTGGCCGCCGAGGATCTCGCCCAGCTGCTGGGCGAAGATGCGGCCGACGGCGTCGGTGCCGGACCCTGCGGGGAAGGGCACGACCACGGTGATCGGATGGTCCGGGTATTTGGCGTAAGCCGGGGCGCTGGCGAGGGCCGCGGCGGCCATGACGCCGGCCGCGCCATGGCGCAACCAGATGCGGACGCTGGACATGAAACGCATGATGAGTGTCTCCGAGGATATTTTTATGGTGTGGGTATGACCGAGGGAAGCGACGGCGGCGCCGTCGCGTGCATCACCGGATCACGCGATCCGGCCGTTCTTCGTAGGGCGGGCTGTAGATCACCAGCAGCCGGGCGGGTTCGTCGCTGGTGACGGTGAATTTGTGCGGCAGTTCGGGCGGAAAGTAGCAGCAGTCGCCGGCCACCATGTCGACCGCCTCGCCGTTCATTTCGGCGCGGGCCGTGCCGGAGAGCAGGTAGCAAACCTGTTCGATGCCGGGATGGGCGTGGGGCAATGCGCCCTGGTTCTTCTCGATGACGCCCAGCAACACCTCGACGCCCTTGGCGCCGACGGTATCGGGGCCGATCAGGCGGCGGTTGGTGGTGCCCACGTGGTTGGCGGGGTGGTAACCCGGGACATCGGCTTCGCGCACCAGCCAGCGGGGGGTCTTGGACATGCAGGTCTCCTTTCTCATCTGTGAAAATATTTTTACTACCAGGAAAAGAGTGCGTCAATTGTGGTTTGCCTCATGACGCTCCCAAGAAGCCGGCACCCCGGGGCCGGAGCCGGCTGCGGTCCCGATATGGCGGAGCGCCACGGCACGGGGAATCGCCCTCGGCAGGACGAAGAGGGCAAGGACAGCGGGAGGGAAAAGACGGCGCGGGGATAGCCGGCGAGCCGCGGCGTCAGGCGGGCGTGCGGGCCGCGCCCCGGGGCACGGTGGTGGTGTCGGCGCGCGCGGGCGCCAGGGCCAGGCGGATGTGGTCCAGCGCCAGTTCAGGACGGGCATGCCCGCACATGAAGATATCCAGCGCGGCATAGCCGTTTTCCGGCCATGTATGGATGGTGATGTGCGACTCGCTCAGCAGGATGACGCCGGTGACACCTTCGCCACCGCCGAAATGATGGAAGTGCGCCCCCAGCACGTGCGCGCCCGCGACACGGGCCGCCGCTGTAAGCAGTTCGCGCAGTCCATGCGGGTCGCGCAGCAAGGCCGGTGCGACGCCATGCAGGTCGGCGAGCAGGTGGCGGCCCAGCGGCGGCGCCGTTGCCGGCCTGCCCGTGGCCCCGCTTCGTGGCGCGGCCACGGTCATCGACGCGGCGGAGATCGCCGGTGCATCCTGGGCCGCCTCAAGGCCTGCGTGCGCCGGCATCGGCTGCTCGCGGATCTGCATTTGGGTCTTCATTTATGCGACCCGCTGGATGAATAGCCTGACCGTCCGGACGACCCTCCCCCCCAGCTGCTGGTGCCGCTCGATGCATACTTGCCGATGCTGCTGTTCGAAATGGTCACGCCACCGACGACGATGATGGCGTAGATGATGTAGAGCAGGCGCCACATGGATCATTTATCCCGGAACATGTTTTGGATCCAGATCGGCAGCCAGAGGCACAGGCCGCCGATGATGGGCGCGAGCAAATGGCCGTTTTCCAATTCGTCGGCATTGAAGAACAGCATGGCCACGCTGGCGAATATGGCGATATTGACCAGGCCGTCCGCTTTCTCGACGGGCTTGTCCGCGACCGCGGCCAGCTCGGGGAGGTTGAACCAGCGTCCGACCTGCGCCACGCCCACGCGTTCCGACGCGGACCAGCCCAGCTCGGCATCGCCCGTTTCGCGGGTCAGCTTGGTTTCGCCCAGAGCGTAGTCCGTGATGTGCGTAACGTCGCCCACTTGCACGCGCCAATTGAAAGCGCCCAGCGCAAGCTTTACCTTGGAGTCGTAGTCGTACAGCTTGTCGTAGCGCCTGGCGCCAAGGGCATAGCGGGTGTCCGTGACGCGCTCGGGCCAACGGTCGCAGACGCGCACCTTGTCCCAGCCTTCGTCGCTTTCCACCAGCCAGAGGAAACCTTGTTTCGGGCTGTACAGGAGATATTCGACCCAGCGGGACAGTTCCTCGGGATCGGGGTCCTCGCACTGCATCAGGCCGATCAGCGTATAGGGTGCGCCGTCGATGGTGGCCTTCGCGCCCAGCGCCAGCGTGGTCTTGATGGACGCGATCTTTTTCTGCTTGGCCAGCACTTCGGCGGTATCGCCCGAGCAGTCGAGCTGCGCGCGGCAATTCGGGCAGATGACCTGCGTGGCGACCGCCGCTGCGAAGGAGATCGGCGCGCCGCAGCTGGGGCATTCGAGCGCCTTGATCTTGCCGACATGGTTGCCGGCGCTTTCCTCCACCAGATGTTCCTCGCGCAAGGACGCGCGCTGCATGTCGTCCAGCGTATAGGCCTTGCCCTGGTAGACCTGGGGCACGAGGGTATCCGAGTAGTCGAGCGTGAGGAATTCGTCCAGCGCGCGGAAGTCCGCGACCACGGCCTCCCAGCCGTCCGCGCCCACGGCGAAGGGCAGTTCGCCCTGGCCCGATACGGCCCGGCAGCGCCGGATATCGGCGGCCGTGTAGGTCTTGCCGTCCAGGTTCAGCGGACTGCCGGGCGTGAGGTCGTCGAAGGCCGGGAACGCCGGGTCCTGGTCCTTGGGCGTGCGCGTGCGCGTGACCGCGTACTGCCCGGATGCGTCGGACAGCCAGCCGTCCGTGCCGTCCTCGAACCAGACGTACCACTCGTTCCAGAAGCCGGCGTCGTAGCGCAGCTGCAATCGTCCGACGACGTCGAAGCGCTTGCCTTCGTATTTGCCGGTGCTGGTGATCTGGATCGGCGAATAGTCTTCCAGCACTTCGGCCATTTCACCGATGCGCTTGACCGACTCCGCATCTTTCAGCAGCGTGCTGCGGCAGGCGCCGCATACCGCCATGACCGAGGCCGCCGACTTGAACTCCACCGGCGCGCCGCACTGGGGGCACAGGATGCGTTGCATGGGCCGCCGTCAGCCACCCGTGAGCCGCTTGAGGATCTCGGCCTTGGCGGCGTCGTAATCCTGTTGCGTAATGAGGTTCTGGTCCAGCATGCCCTTGAGCTGTTGCAGGCGCTGGGCGGGATCGCCGCCATTGCTCGTTCCTGCCGCCGCCCCCCCCGCCGCCGCCCCCGCGCCGGCCGCCGCGGCGCCCTGCGCCTGCTGGCCTTGCCCTGTCAGCGAACCCAGGCCGGCCGCCATGGTCTGGCCCAGCGCCGCGCCTGCCGCCAGGCCCGCGCCCACGCCGGCGATGCCGCCCTGGTTCTGCGCGGCCAGGGGAATCGAGCTGGCGGTCTGGTACTGGGTGTACTTGTTCAGGTCGCCGCTCATGCCGATGGCGATGCGGGTGTCCAGCGCCTTCTGCAACTCCTCCGGCAGCGAGACATTCTCCACGGTGAAGTTGTCCAGCTTGATTCCGTAGCGTTCGAACACGGGCCCCAGCGCCGTGGCAATGCTTTGCGACATCAGGCCCTGGTTGGCGGCCATGTCGATGAAGGGCACCGACGAACTGCCCAGCGTGCTGCTCATGGTGGCGACCACCATATTGCGCAGCTGTTCTTCCAGGTCGTCCACCGTGTACGTGTCGCGCGTGCCGCTGACCTCGCGGTAGAACAGGCCGGGGTCGGCGATGCGGTAAGAGTAGATGCCGAAGGCGCGCACCCGCACCATGCCGAACTCGCTGTCGCGTATGGTCACCGGTTGGGCGGTGCCCCAGCGGCGTCCCAGTTGCAGGCGGGTGCTGAAGAACACCACGTCCGACTTGAAGGGCGACTCGAACAGCTTGTCCCAGTTCTTCAGGTAGGTCAGGACCGGCAGCGTCTGCGTGGTCAGCTTGTACATGCCGGGCCCGAACACGTCGGCGATCTTGCCCTCATTGACGAAGACGGCCATCTGCGACTCGCGCACGGTGAGGCTGCCGCCGTACTGGATTTCGAAATCCTGCATGGGATAGCGCCAGGCGAGGACGCCGTCCGCGTCCTCGTTCCACTGGAGGATGTCGATGAACTGCTTGCGTATGAATGAACCGAGGCTCATGGCGGCTCCCGAATCGTAGGGTCTGCGTTGGGGTCAGCGTACTGGTCAGGTAAGGCAGGCGGCGTTGATGATGCCCACGGACAATGAAATTCCGCCCATCAGGCCGCCCATCGCGACGTTGTTTTCCTGGATGGCCTGGTTCATCCCGCGGATGACCCGCGCGGCGATGGCGTAGGCCAGCACCTGGGTAATCATCGCAGCGGCCGCCCACGCCAGGAACATGCCGTAGGTGGCATGGGTGGCAATGCTGGAATAGAGGGTGAGGCTGAAGCCCACCAGCGAACCGCAATAGGACAAGGCGGCGGCGCCGTTGCCTGCACGGATCAGCGCCATTTCGTCGAAGGTGGTGGCGTGCGAATAGATGACCGCGAACAGGGCCAGCATCACCAGGGCGGACACCAGGTAGATCAGATAGGCGTAGGCCGGCGTCGTGAGCATGGAGTGCCTTCTAGGGTTCGTAAACAGGGACGGTTCGTGCGGGCGGTTCGATATACTGCCAGCATTTTTCGCCTTCCGGAAGCTCCCATGCGGGATCGCGCGCTGATACTTTCCGTATTGATTGTTGCATCATGTGGATTAGGCTATGAGCTGATCGGTAGCGCCCTGGCGAGCTACCTGCTCGGCGATTCGATTTTGCAGTTTTCCACGGTAATCGGTTGTTACCTCTTCGCCATGGGCGTCGGCTCATGGTTTTCGCGCTATGTGCCCGACGACAAGGTGCTCGACCGCTTCATCGATGTCGAGCTGCTGGTGGGCTTGGTCGGCGGCCTGTCGGCCGCGCTGCTGTTCCTCGTTTTCGCCTGGGTCGCGGCGCCGTTTCGCGCGGCGCTCTATGTCTGCGTATTCCTGATCGGCTTGCTGGTGGGCATGGAAATCCCGCTGGTGATGCGCATCTTCAATCAACAGCGCACCGAGTTCCGCGAGCTGGTCAGCAAGGTGCTGGCCTTCGATTATCTCGGCGCGCTGGCGGTGTCGCTGGTGTTCCCCCTGCTGCTGGCGCCTTACCTGGGCCTGCTGCGTACGGGTTTCCTGTTCGGCATCCTCAACGCCAGCGTGTCGCTCTGGACCGCGTGGCTGTTCCGCGCGCATTTGTCCAGGGCGGCCGACAAGGTCTGGCGCGCCACCCTGGTGATGGGCCTGCTGGCGGTGGGCTTCGGCCTGTCGGGGCAGATGACGGGCTGGGCCGAACGGGGCTTGTACGGCGACCAGGTCATCCATGCGGAAACCACGCCCTATCAGCGGCTGGTGGTGACCCGGTGGCGCGACGACCTGCGCCTGCATATCAACGGGAACCTGCAATTCTCCTCGCGCGACGAGCATCGCTATCACGAAGCCCTGGTCCATCCGGGCCTGGATGCCGTGCCCTGGGCGCGCAATGTCCTGGTGCTGGGCGGCGGAGACGGCCTGGCGGTGCGCGAAATCCTCAAGCACAAGAATATCGAGCACATCACGCTGGTCGACCTGGATCCGGCGATGACCCGGCTTTTCTCGACGTCGGCGCCCCTGGTCGAGTTGAACCAGGGGTCGCTGAAGAACCCGCGCGTGACGGTGATCAATGCCGACGCCGGGGCGTGGCTGGAATCGAATGCCCATGTCTATGACTTCATCGTCGTGGATTTTCCGGATCCCACCAATTTCGGCTTGGGCCGGCTGTATTCCACGCCCATTTTCCGGCTGATGGCGCGCCATCTGTCGGAGCAGGGCTATATGGTCGTGCAGTCCACTTCGCCGTACTTCGCGCCGCATTCGTTCTGGAGCATCAACGCCACCTTGAAGGAAGCCGGGCTGCATACCTGGCCTTACCACTGCTACGTGCCGTCTTTCGGCGATTGGGGCTACATCCTTGCCGGCAAGCGCGCCGACTATACGCCGCCGGCGCGCGTGTCCGTGCCCACGCGCTACCTGGATGGCCCCACGCTCAAGGAGCTGTTCCACTTCCCGGTCGACATGCCCGCGCTGGAGATGCCGCCGAACCGGCTCAACGAGCAATCGCTGGTGCGCTACTTCGACGAAGACTGGCGCAAGGTCATACGCTGATGCGGCGCCGTACCTTCGTGCTCGGTGCGGCGGTGGGCGCCGCGGCCCTGGGCAGCGCGGCGCGACTGGCGATACGCGAGACCACCCCGGTGCTCGCCTATCCCGGCATGCGCGAAGGGCACTGGCTGCGCGACGGTGCCGCGCTACCGGCGCCCAGCGGCGAGCAGCGCGCGGGTGTGGCCGTGCTGGGCGCCGGCGTGGCGGGGCTGTCCTGCGCCTGGCACCTGGCGCGCCGCGGCCATCGGGATTTCGTCGTGCTGGCGGGACCGGAGGTCGGCGGCAATGCGTCGGGCGGCGGCGCGGGAGACCTCGCCTATCCGCGCGGCGCGCACTACTTGCCGCTGCCATCGCGAGCCAGCACGCACGTGCGCGAAATGCTGGCCGAATTCGGCGTCATCCTGGATGGCGCGCAAACCGAACGCCCTTATATGGACGAGGCCGTCGTCGTGCATGGCCTGGACGAAAGACTGCTGCGCGACGGGCGGTGGGAGGATGCGCTGGTGCCGCCGGGCGCCACGCCGCGGGATCAAGCCCAGCACGATGCCTTCTTCCGCCATGTCGACGGCCTGCGCGACGCGGTGGGCCAGGATGGCCGCAAGCTGTTCTGCATTCCCATCGCATTGTCTTCGCGGGATGCGCAATGGCGCGCGCTGGACCGCCTGACCTTCAGGCAATGGCTGCTGGACCAGGGCTATACGTCGCCCGCGCTGCATTGGTACCTGGATTACTGCTGCCGCGACGATTATGGCGCGCCGCATGACCGGGTGTCGGCGTGGGCCGGACTGCATTACTTCTGCTCCCGCGACGGCCATGCGAGCAATGCGCCGGATGGCGCCGTGCTGACCTGGCCCAATGGGCTGGCGCGCCTGGTGGCGTATCTGCGGGCGTCCATCACGCGGCGGCTGGGCCATGAGGATTGGCTGCAGTCCGGCACGGCGATGCGCGTGCAGGAACAGGGCCCGGACGTGGCCGTGCTGGTGGCCGGTGGTTTCCAGGGATCGCCGGGCGCTCCGGCGGCGCCGGTGACGCGCTCGCTGCGCGCCGGCCGCGTGGTCTGCGCGATGCCCTTGTTCGAGGCCGCCCATATCGTGCGCGATCTGGCCGGCTACGGCTACGACCATGCCGTGCACCAGTCGCCGCATGCGCCCTGGCTGGTGTCGAATTTCACCCTGGAAGGTTTTCCCCGCGAGTTGGCGGGCGCGCCGCTGGCGTGGGATAACGTGGTCTACGAAGGACCGGGCCTGGGTTATGTGGTGTCCACCCATCAGTTGATACGCGTGGCGCCGCCGCCGCGCACGGTGTTCACCGCCTACCAGGCGGTCAGC
The DNA here is from genome assembly GCF_004121055.1 of Achromobacter aloeverae. Taxonomy (GTDB): domain Bacteria; phylum Pseudomonadota; class Gammaproteobacteria; order Burkholderiales; family Burkholderiaceae_B; genus Bordetella_C; species Bordetella_C aloeverae. The sequence goes on along the minus strand of NZ_PYAL01000008.1, from coordinate 122,494 downwards.
ACGGAGACGCCCGAACAGGCCCGCCGCTGGCTGGCCCGTGCCGATGCGCAAGCCCTGCGCGACCAGGCGGCCATCGATTTGCTGGCGGCCTACGGTGAAGATTTCTGGCGTTACGCCCGCCAGCTCGAAATCACGGTGCGAGGGCATGCCATGGCGATACCGGCGCCGGGCTACCTGGACAATCCGGGCCTGGCGGCCTTGCGCGATGTCGATGGCCGGGTGCTGTTCGCCCACGCCGACCTGTCGGGGTATTCGGTTTTCGAGGAAGCCTCGTGGTGGGGCGTGCGGGCGGCGCAACGCATCCTGGGCGAAGCCTAGGGCCGGCTCCGCCCATGACGGACGCCTAGGCCTGGGTCCGGCCGATGCGCCGCAGGCCGGTGGGCGAATGGCCGGTCCAGCGCTGTACGGCACGCTGCAGGGTGCGCGCATTGGTGTAGCCGCATGCCGCGGCGATTTGCTGCACGTTGCGCGAGGATTGCGTCAGCAGGGTGAGCGCCCGGGCCCGTCTTTCTTCTTCCAGCAGTCCCGCATAGGTCAGCCCCTGTGCCTCCAACCGGCGCCGCAAGGTACGTTCACTGGTGTGCAGGCTGGCCGCGATGTCGCGCAGGGGCGTGGGGTAGGCCAGGTCGCGCCGGATGGCCTGCGCCACCACGGCATGCAGTGCCGAAGGCGCCGCCGGCCGGGAGGCCCGGCCGGCCAGGTCGCGTCGCACCAGCGCCAGCGTTACCGCGTCGGCGCTGCGTATGGCATGGGGCTCGCGCGGGAAGTGCAAGCGGTTCAGCGGTTGGCCAAAGCGCACCGGGCAGCGGAAGACGCTCTCGTAGAGGGCGCCGTAAGGCGGCCGTTCGCTGGCCAGTTCCACCATGCGCGGATTGAAGAGATCGCTCACCACCTGGCGGCAGATCTGCACAAGGGCGGCAAAGCAGTGATCGACCACGAAGCCGTCGATACGACGGTCGCCGAAATGGGAACGGCCTTCCAGGCTCCAGGTCTGCGCCAGCTCCTCGCCGTGCACGGACAGCAGGCCACCGCACTCATGCTGGTGCTCGATGGCGAAGTCCAGCAGCTCGCGAGAATGGCGGCAACTCATGAAGCCCAGGGCGACCAGGCCCAGGGACACGGGGTTGACGCCGGCGCCCAGCTCCAGCCCCAGGGCCGGTCGGCCCAGTTCGCGCAGCGCGCGCCGGATGACATGGGCGTATTGCGCGCGCGAGACCCGGTAGTCGGGCGTCAGCAGGTCGTCCGGCCGGAAGCCCGCGCCCTCGCAAAGCAGCGCCGGGTCCTGACCGCCGCGCGAGGCTTCGGTCATCAGTTGGCGCAAGGCCACCGGCGGGACGTCAGCGGCCGCCGTATCGGGAAGGGCGGAAAGTCTTGCGACGCGGCGTAAGGGGTGGAACATGGGGCTCCGAAGGCGCTACCGCCAGCGACTGGCGACAGCATTACGGCCATGCCGGCGGCAATTACCGGCGGGCAGGTTGTCAGTATTTGTATCTTCAATTAGTAAAGATAACAGACTTGGCCGATGTCATGCCGATTTTTGGCCGACCAAACCGTATTGCCGGGCCGCCCGCCTGCCGTTGTCCAGGTTGACCGGATATTTTCGATGTCCGGCCCGGCCCGGGCGCACCCCCCTCCTCAGGCCGGTGGGCGGCTTCGCCATGATGGATTTGGGGTGTGGGTTTGCAAGCCGTCGATCCGTTATCGCGGCGGATGGTGTCGGCAAAGGTTCAAGGGCGGTACATGACTGAGGTTCGACATCTGTGGGCGCGTTGGAGTGCGACGCTGCTGGGGCTCGCGGGAGGCGTGGCCAGCGCGGCTTTCGCCGCCTGGTCCACCTGGGGCTGCGCCGCGGGCGCCGTGCTGGTTGCGCTGGGCATCGCCGCGGGCTGGCGTGGACGTGCCGAGTCCACGGAAGACGGGGCGGTGCAGCGTCACATGGCCAACCTGGAAAATTTCAGCGCGGACCTGGCGCCGGTGTGGTCGCGCCAGATCGAATCGTCCCGTAGCCAGATGGAAGAGGCCATCACGGCGCTGAGCATGCGCTTTGGCGAGATATCCGTGCGCCTGGACCAGACGCTCAGGCTCTCCATGGACAATGGGGGCAGCGGCGATCGTTCGGCCGCCGCCGTCTCCGCGCGCAGCCGGCAGCAGCTGGATGGCGTGCTGCAACTACTGCGCGACGGCATGCAGACCAAGGCCGACATGCTGGTCAAGGTCCAGGGCCTGCAAGGCTTCGTCGACGAGCTCCAGGACATGGTGCAGGCCATCGCCATGGTGACCCAGCAGACCAACCTGCTCGCCATCAACGCCACCATCGAAGCAGCCCATGCGGGCAGCCTGGGCCGCGGCTTCGCCACGGTCGCGCAGGAAGTCCGGGCGCTTTCCAAGCAGTCCGGGGAAACCGGCGCCCGCATCGCGGAAAAAATCGAGCTGATAGGCGCGGCCATCCTGCAGACCTGCACCGTCGCCGAGCAGACCACCCGCCGCGAGCAGGAGGCGGTCGCGGCTTCGGAAACCGCCATCCAGCAAGTGCTCGAAGGCTTCCAGGCCTTTGCCGACGGTCTTACGGAAACCACCGATCGCCTGCGCGAAGAGAGCCAGGGTATCCAGACCGAAGTCAACGAGGCGCTGGTCCAGCTGCAATTCCAGGACCGGGTCAGCCAGGTCATGGCGCACGTCGTGGCCAATATCGAGCGCCTGCCGACCGTGATCCAGGATTATCGGCGCGAGTGCGAGGAGGCCGGCGAACTGCTGCCGCTTGCCGCTGGCGGCCTGTTGCAGGAGCTGGAGAAGACCTATGCCATGGCCGGCGAACGTGAGTTGCATCGCGGCGCGCCCACCAAGCCGGCGACCGCCGGCGACGACATCACTTTCTTCTGAGGAAGCAGCATGCCCAAGACCATACTTATCGTCGATGATTCGGCCTCGGTGCGCCAGGTGGTGGGCATCGCCTTGCGCGGCGCCGGTTATGACGTCATCGAAGGCCGCGATGGCCAGGACGCATTGGCCAAGCTCACGGGCCAGAAGATCCACCTGATCATCAGCGACGTGAATATGCCGAACATGGACGGCATTACGTTCCTCAAGAGCGTGAAGCAGCTGCCGGCCTATCGATTTACGCCGGTCATCATGCTTACCACGGAAAGCCAGGAAGCGAAGAAGCGCGAAGGCCAGCTGGCCGGCGCCAAGGCCTGGATGGTCAAGCCCTTCCAGCCGGCCCAGTTGCTGGGCGCGGTGGAAAAACTGGTGCTGCCGTAATGGACGCGCGAACGCTGCGGCTGGAGGGCGAGCTGACGATCTATACCGCGCAGGAGGTGCGCCAGCGCCTGTCGCAGGCCCTGGCTGCCGATGCGGAACCCGAGCCCTTGTGCGTCGACCTGAGCGGGGTGACCGAGCTCGACACCGCCGGCGTACAGCTGTTGCTGGCGGCGCATGCGCGGGCCCAGGCGCAGCAACGCGAACTGCGCCTGGCCGGATTGGCCGAGCCCTTGCGCGAAGTCATTGCCCTGCTGGGCCTGGACAGCACGCTGGCGCCTGTCATGGCCGCCGGACATGACATGGAAATCGGGCCCGCCGCCTGAGCGGCGCGGCCCATGGAGCGAAGCATGGATCTGGACCAGGCGCTGCAAACCTTCATTACCGAAAGCCGCGAACTGCTGGCGGAAATGGAAGAGGCGTTATTGACGGTGCAGGACGAGATCGACCGCGCGCCGGCCATCAATGCGATCTTCCGTGCCGCCCATACCATCAAGGGATCGGCGGGCCTGTTCGGCATCGACCGCATCGTGGAGTTCACGCACGACGTCGAAAGCGTGCTGGACCGGGTGCGCGAGGGCGTCATCGGCCTCGACGCCGAGATGGTGGCGCTGATGCTGGGTTGCAAGGACTATATCGGCCGCCTTGTCGACGGCGTCGATGGAGGCGCGGCGCAGGACGGGGATGATCCCGATTCGCGGACGGAAGGGGGCATGCTGCGCGAGCGGCTGGCCGGCTACCTGCGAGGCCAGGGTGACGCGGCCGCCGTGGCGGTGATGCGGGCGGATGGCCAGGCGGGCGAGGCAGGTCAGGCGGACGAGCCGGGGGACTATGCCGATCATTGGCATATCTCCCTGCGTTTCCACGAGGGCGTGCTGCGCAATGGCATGGACCCATTGTCCTTCATCCGCTACTTGCAGCGGCTGGGCCGCATCACCGGCGTGGCGTGCCAGGCGGGACGCCTGCCCGCCCTGGACGACATGGATCCGGAAGCCTGCTATCTCGGCTTCGAAATCGGCCTGGACAGTCCCGCCGACAAGGCCACGATCGAAGGCACTTTCGAATTCGTCATCGACGATTGCAACATACGCATCATTCCTCCCCGCAGCCGCATCTCCGACTATATGGACATGCTGGCCGGTCTGGGCGAGGAACCGGCCATGCTGGGCGAGATGCTGGTGCGCTGCGGGACGTTGACGCCGCGTGAATTGGAAGAGGCCTTGCGGCTGCAGGGCGAGGACGACGATCCGGAGCCCCTGGGCCAGATCCTGGTGCAGCAGCTGGCGGTCGCGCCGCCGGTGGTGGCCGCGGCGTTGCACCGGCAGCGGCAGGCCAAGGAAAGGAAGGTGGGCGAAAGCCGGTCGGTGCGCGTCGACGCGGACAAGCTCGATCATTTGATCAACCTCGTGGGCGAACTGATCACTGCGTCCGCCGGCGCCAGCCTGGCCGCCGCGCGCAGCGGCAACGCCGAGGCGCAGGAGTGCGCTTCGCAGGTGGCCGACCTGGTCGAGGCCGTGCACGACAGCACGCTGCAATTGCGCATGGTCCGCATCGGGGCCACCTTCAACCGTTTCCGCCGCGTGGTGCACGACGTGGCGCGTACGCTGGGCAAGCACATCGAGTTGGCGATCAGCGGCGAGGAGACCGAGCTGGACAAGACGGTGGTGGAGAAAATCGGCGATCCGCTGACCCACCTGGTGCGTAATGCCATAGACCATGGCATCGAGCCGGCCGACGTGCGGGTGGCGCGGGGCAAGCCCGCGCACGGCACCATCACGCTGGACGCCCGCCATGAGTCGGGCCATATCGTGATCGAGGTGCGCGACGATGGCGGCGGCCTGGACCGCGAACGCATCTTCGCGAAGGCGGTGGAACGCGGCATTGTCGAGCCTGGGCAGGTCCTGTCCGACAGCGACGTGTTCAAGCTGATTTTCGAGCCGGGCTTTTCGACGGCCGCCGCGGTGACCGACCTGTCGGGGCGCGGGGTGGGCATGGACGTGGTCAAGCGCAATATCGAAGCGCTGCGCGGCAGCGTCGATGTCACCAGCCGCCCGGGCGCCGGCACGCTGGTTACGGTGCGCCTGCCGCTGACGCTGGCCATCATCGACGGCTTCCAGGTCGGCGTCGGCCGCTCGCGTTTCATCCTGCCGCTGGACATGGTGGACGAGTGCGTCGCCTATAACGCGGTCGCGGGCGGCAGCTACACGGACCTGCGCGGCCAGGTGCTGCCCTTCATTCGCCTGCGCGAGATGTTCGCGCTGTCCGGCGAAGCGGGCGCGCGCGAGAACATCGTGGTGGTCCGCCATGGCGCCCAGCGTTGTGGCCTGGTCGTCGACACCTTGTTGGGCGAAACACAGGCCGTCATCAAACCGCTGGCGCGTATCTTCGCGGGCGTGCAGGGCATCAGCGGGTCCAGCATCCTGGGCAGCGGCGAAGTCGCGCTGATCCTTGACGTGCCGGCCCTTATGGAAAATGCAAGGCATTCCACGCCAACCGGCATCGCCCGGTCAGACGCATGACGCCAAGGACCGGCGCGGAACATCGTCGAGTGGACAATTCAGATCGAGGAGCAAGCCTATGTTTGGGAATATGAAAGTCGCCACGCGGTTGGCGTTGGGGTTCGGGGTGGTGATCATCCTGCTCGTGGCCATATCGGTCCTGGGCATGCAGCGGCTGGAAAAGGTCAATGCGGGCCTGGCCATGGTGACCGAGGACCGCTATCCCAAGGTCGCCCGTGCTCAACGACAATGTGCAACGCACTATCGACGACGGCCGCGTCCTGCGCGGCATGCTGCTGACGAGCGATGCCGGCGAACTGGACCGCCAGCGCAAGCGCATGGCCGATAACATGGCCACCAGCCGCGCCAACCTGGAAAAGTTGCAGAAGGTCATCGTCGACGACACCGCGAGCAAGCTCCTGAAGCACGCCCAGGACGCGCGCCGGGCGGTGGATCAGAACGTCGAGCGCTTCCTGGCGCTGTATGCACAGGACCGCGAAGCCGCCGCCGCCTTCCTGAAAAGCGATGTGTTGGCCGCCAATACGGCATCGGAAGAGGCGCTGCGCAGCTTGCTCGCCCGTCAGGTCCAGTTGATGGAGGATACCCGCCAGGAGGGTGACGCGCTCTATGCCGAAACCCGCACGCTGGTCCTGACGCTGGCCATCGCCGCGGTGGTGCTGGCCGGGCTGATCGCCCTGTTCATCACGCGCGGCCTGCTCAAGCTGCTGGGTGGCGAGCCCGGGTACGCGGCCGGCATCCTCAAGCAGGTGGCCGAGGGCGACCTGTCGGTCAACGTGCGGACCAGGAAGAACGACACCACCAGCATGATGGCGGCGGTCAAGAATATGGTCGGCCGCCTGTCGCAGGTGGTGACAGAGGTCAATAGCAGCGCCGAGGCGCTGGCCGGCGCGTCGGAGGAAGTCAGCGCCACGGCGCAATCGCTTAGCCAGGCGTCCAGCGAGCAGGCGGCCGGGGTTGAAGAGACCAGCGCATCCATCGAGCAGATGACGGCGTCCATCGCCCAGAACACCGAGAACGCCAAGGTCACCGACGGCATGGCGACCAAGGCCGCGGCCGAGGCCGCCGAGGGTGGCGAAGCCGTGACTTCCACCGTGGCCGCCATGAAGCAGATCGCGCAGAAGATCGGCATCATCGACGATATCGCCTACCAGACCAACCTGCTGGCCCTGAACGCGGCCATCGAGGCGGCGCGCGCCGGCGAACACGGCAAGGGTTTCGCCGTCGTGGCCGCGGAAGTGCGCAAGCTGGCGGAGCGCAGCCAGGTGGCGGCGCAGGAGATCGGCGACGTCGCCAGCTCCAGCGTGGAACTGGCCGAGCGCGCGGGCCGTTTGCTGGAGCAGATGGTGCCGAATATCCGCAAGACTTCCGACCTGGTGCAGGAGATCACGGCGGCGTCCGAGGAGCAGTCCTCGGGCGTCAGCCAGATCAACGCGGCCGTCGGCCAGTTGAGCCAGACCACGCAGCAGAACGCTTCCAGTTCCGAGGAGCTGGCGGCCACGGCGGAAGAAATGAGCTCGCAGGCCGAACAGTTGCAGCAGGCCATGGCTTATTTCAAGCTCAGTGGACGGCAGGCCGGCGCGGTCCAGGCGCGGCGCAAGCCGGCGCCGACGGTGAAGCGGGGCGCGGCCGCGGCGGCGCGCGAGACGCTCGACGTCGAACCTGGCGTCGCTCTTGCGTTCGCCGGCGTCGATACGCCGGACGAGTCGCAGTTCGGCCGCTACTGATCGCGGAGCGCTGCCATGAATGCCTTGTCCTTGGCGGGCGAGCCGGCCGCGCCGGCCGATTCCTCGCAATACCTGACGTTCCTGCTGGGCGGCGAAATGTTCGCCATCGGCATCCTGTCGATCAAGGAGATCATCGAGTACCACGACCTGACCGTGGTGCCCATGATGCCGCCGTCCATACGCGGCGTGATCAACCTGCGCGGCGCCGTGGTGCCGGTCATCGACCTGCAGGCGCGCTTCGGCCGCCCGGCGGCGCCGGTGACCAAGCGCACGTGCATCGTCATCGTCGAGGTCGACGAGCCGGAGGGCGGCGCCCAGGTGGCGGGCGTGGTGGTGGACGCGGTCAGCGAAGTGCTGGAGATCGCGGCCGCGGATATCGAGCCGCCGCCCTTGTTCGGGGCTGGCGTGCGCACCGACTTCATTGCCGGCGTCGGCAAGGTGCGCGGCCGCTTCGTCATCCTGTTGGCCGTGGGCCGGATACTGGCTTTGGAAGCCCTGCCGGATGGCGCGACGCTGGTCGAGGCCGCGTCCCTGCCGGGCGGCGGGCACCAGGCCCAGTCCCTGCTGCCACGCGGCGCCCCGGCGGCGGGTTGAACGGGGCGCGAACGTGTTGCCTACGCTGCGCTCCATTCTCGTGGTCGACGATAGCCTGTATCAGCGGCGCCATACGGCGTCGCTATGCCGCGATCTGGGCATCGCGTCGGTCCACGAGGCGGGCGACGGCGAGGAGGCGCTGGCCGTGCTCGATACCCTGCGGCCCTTGCCCCAGGTCATCGTGGTCGATATCGAAATGCGCGGCATGGACGGCGTCGAGCTGATAGAGCAGCTGCGCATCCGCAATACCCTGGTCGACCTGGTCATCGCGTCCGGCCGCGAGAGCGCGATGATCGATTCCGTGGTCGCCATCGCGCTGGACATGGGTTTCAATGTGCTGGCCGGCCTGGAAAAGCCCGTTACGCGGGAAGCCCTGGGCCATGCATTGGACACGTATGGCGTGGCGGCGCGCCCGCGCCGTGGCGCCGGGACCGAAGAGGAACAGGGACGGGAACAGGAACAGGCGCCGCCGATCCCGCCCGGGATGCTGGAGGCCGCGCTGACCCAGGGCCAGGTCCATGTGGAGTACCAGCCCAAGGTCGACATGAACACCGGCCTGGTGCGCGGCGTGGAGGCGTTGGCCCGCTGGCGCCATCCTCGGCTGGGCGATGTGCCGCCCGCGCGCTTCATTCCCCTGGCCGAGCAATATGGCCTGATCCAGCCGTTGACCTTCGCGGTGATGGAGCAGGCGCTGGCGCAGATGGCCAGCTGGAACAGCCGTGGCCTGCGCCTGACGCTGTCGATCAACCTGTCGCCCCTGCTGCTGGACTGGCCTGGCCTGGTGCACGACATCATGGCCGTGGTGCATCGCTTCCAGGTGCCGACGGAACAGGTGAGTTTCGAAATCACGGAAAGCTCGCTGGTCGACCCGGGCGGCCATGCGCGCGGCCTGCTGGCGCGGCTGCGGCTGCGCGGCTTCGGCTTGTCCATCGATGACTACGGCACCGGCTTCTCGTCCATGCAGCAGCTGGCGCGCATCCCGTTCACGGAATTGAAGATAGACCGCAGCTTCGTGCACGGAGCCATCAAGCGCAAGAACCTGCGCGTCATTCTCAAGGCGGCCATCGACATGGCGCAGCAGATGGGGCTGGTGTCGACGGCCGAGGGCATCGAAACCGAGGAGGACTGGCAGCTGTTGCGCGAATTGGGCTGCATGGTGGGGCAGGGATATTTCATCGCCCGCCCCATGGCGGGCAGCGGCATTCCAGGGTGGTTGAGGCAGCACAGGCATCGGGTCGATGGCCTGCGCGAGGGCCTTGGCCGTCCGGTTCGCGGCGCGCGCCAGGCTGGCGACGTTGTCGCGCCCTGACCGCAGTCCGGCTTCCCACGAGTTTTCTCCTCCATCCCCTCGACCGCCATCGTGCCCCGCATGTACGCCATTTCCGATCAAGAATTCACGCATTTCCAGCGTTTCATCTTCGAGGCCGCGGGGATCAGCCTGTCCGCGGCCAAGAAGGCGCTGGTCTGCGGCCGCCTGGCCAAACGGCTGGAGGCGCGCCGCGTGGACAGCTATGCGGCCTATTTCGCGCTGTTGCAGCGTGACGGCGAGGCGCGCGAGTCGCAGTTGGCGATCGATTTGCTGACCACCAACGAAACCTATTTCTTTCGCGAGCCCCGCCATTTCGAGGTGCTTGCCCGGGAGGCGCAATCGGATGCCGCGAGGTCCCGGCCTTACCGCGTCTGGAGCGCGGCCAGCTCCACCGGCGAGGAGGCCTATACCGTCGCCATGGTGCTGCACGACTGCCTGCAAGGCCGTCCTTTCGAGGTGCTGGGCACCGACATCAGCACCCGGGTGCTGGCGCGCGCCCGTACCGGCCACTATCCTGAACAGCGTGGACGCCATATTCCGCAGGCCATGCTCAAGCGCTATTGCCTCAAGGGGTTGGGTCCGCAGGCCGGCACCTTCCTGGTCGACCGGACGCTGCGCCAGCATGTGCGCTTCGATCATGCCAACCTGAACGCGCCCCTGCCGGACCTGGGCGCCTTCGATGCGGTGTTCCTGCGCAACGTGATGATCTATTTCAACGGCGAGACCAAGCGGCAGGTGATAGGACGCGTCCTGTCGCGGCTGAAACCGGGAGGGGTGCTGTTCGTGGGTCATTCGGAAAGCCTGCACGGCCTGGACGCCGCGGTGACCGCGGTGATGCCGTCCGTGTATCGCAAGACCTGACCATGCGGGAATGCATACCTGCCCAGCCCGCGCCGCGTCGCCCTGCCAACGACGCGGCCGATGCGTCGCTGGCGGGGCATGCCGTGGATATGTTCCTGCAGCCGGGCAGCTACATCGTGGGCGATGCGCGGTTCCGGGTTCGCACCATCCTGGGATCGTGCGTGTCCATCACGTTGTGGCATCCGGGTCGCCGCGAGGGCGCGATGTCCCACTTCCTGCTGGCTTCCCGCCCCCGGCACGGCGACCAGCCGCTGGATGGCCGCTACGGCGCGGAGGCGGTGCACTTGATGGTACGGGCGCTGGAAAGGAAAGGCATCGGGGTGCAGGAGTGCGAGGCCAAGATTTTCGGCGGCGGCAATATGTTCCCCGACCGGCCCCATCCTCACGTGGTGGATATCGGCCGCCGCAATGGCGAGGCGGCCCGCGAGTTGTTGCGGCAATACGGCGTCGCGGTGCGATCGGAGCATCTGTTCGGCAGCGGCCACAGGCAAGTCATTTTCAGTATGGCGACCGGCGACGTCTGGGTGAAGCAGATTTCACTCCCGCCGTCGGCGCCAACGATCACGTAGGACCCAGTACAGTCATGCCTACCCTCAACGTCATGGTCATCGACGATTCCGCCGTCGTGCGCCAGGTGCTCGCCAGCGTGCTGAACGATGCGCCCGATATCGCCGTCAGCCATGCGGTGGCGGACCCGTTGCTCGCCATCGACCGCCTCAGGCAGGCGGGACAGGCGTGGCCCGACGTCATCGTGCTCGACATCGAAATGCCGCGCATGGACGGCCTGACGTTCCTGCGCCTGTTGATGCAGGAACGCCCCACGCCCGTGGTGATCTGTTCGACGTTGACTGAAAAAGGGGCGCGCACCTCGATCGAGGCGTTGGCCGTGGGCGCGGTAGCCGTCGTCACCAAGCCCAAGCTGGGCCTGCGGCAATTCCTGGTGGAAGCCGCCAACGAGTTGATCGCCACCGTGCGCAGCGCCGCCCGGGCCCGGGTGCGGCCGGGCGGTGGCGCGCCGCCGGCGCCGAAGCTCAGCGCGGACGCCGTGCGGCCGCCGCCGCAGGCGCGCGCCATGGCGCAGACCACCGAGCGGGTTGTCGCCATCGGTACCTCCACCGGCGGCACGCAGGCGCTGGAGGAGGTGCTGACCAGCCTGCCGCGGGTGTGCCCCGGCCTGGTCATCGTGCAGCACATGCCGGAGAAATTCACCGCGGCGTTCGCCGCGCGGCTCGACGGCGTGTGCCGCATCAGCGTGAAGGAAGCACGATCAGGGGACCGGGTCGCGCCCGGTTGCGCGCTGATCGCGCCGGGAGGGCGCCACATGGTGCTCAAGCGCAGCGGCGCGCAGTACTACGTCGATGTGCTGGACGGTCCGCTGGTCAACCGCCATCGACCGTCGGTCGACGTGCTGTTCCGTTCGGTCGCGCGCAGCGCCGGCGCCAATGCCCTGGGCATCATCATGACCGGGATGGGCGACGACGGCGCGGCCGGCCTGCTTGAAATGCGCAGCGCCGGCGCGCGCACGTTGGCGCAGGACGAGGAGAGCTGCGTGGTGTTCGGCATGCCGAAGGAGGCCATCAAGCGCGGCGCCGTGGAGCGCACCGTGGCCCTGGCGGCGATAGGCCGGGAAATCCAGGCCGTGGCCGGACGCTAGGCCGGACCACGCCGCCCCGCCACGGCAGTCCGCGGCGCTAGGCGCGGGTGCGCTGGCGTCGCCTGGGACGCGGCGGTGTCGCCGGCGCGGCTATCGCGGTGTTGGCGTAGGACGTATCGTAGGATGCGCGCGCCAGGTGTTCGATGGTGGCCAGGTCCAGCTCTTCCAGGGCGCCATGGACGCGCTGGATGAAGGCGCCGCATTCCGGATGCTTGTCGCGTGTCCGCTTCAGCCAGGCATGCAATTCACTGACCTCGCCGTCGCGCGCCAGCCGCGCCAGCGCCTGCCGTGTCGCCGCCGGCGGCAAGGTCAGCGCGGCTTCGAGGAAGCGGGGCGGCGGCGCCACGCTGACCGGAGACATGGATACGAGGGTCTGGTCGACGCCCGGCACGTCGATGCTGAAGCTGAATCGCGCGCCGTCGCCGGGAATGCTGGACAAGGCAAGCTGGCCGCCCATTGCGCGCACGATGTGCTCCGCGATGAACAGGCCCAGGCCCACGCCGCCGTGCTCGTTGCGCAGCTGCTTGAAGGCGCTGAAGATTTCCGCCTGGCGTTCCAGCGGTACGCCCGGACCGTTGTCAGCCACCATGAATTCCAGGATCCAGCGGTCGTCGCGCCTTAGCGTGGTGACGCAGAGGGATACCCGGCCGTCCTCGGTGAACTTGGCCGCATTGTCCAGGAGATTCAAGAGCGCCTGCCGCAGCCTGACCGCATCGACCATGATGCTGACGGGCAGGCTGGCGGGCGGCAGGAAATGGAAGGCGTTGCGCTTGGCGGCACAGAAGGCCACGGCATTGCCGATGACCTCGCTCAGCAGCTGGGTCGGCGACGCCGGCGCCGGCACCAGTTCCAGCGGCTGGGTCCGGCCGCGGGCGAATGCCAGTACTTCGTCCACCAGCTGGAATTGATGGCCCAGGCTGCGCTCGATGACGTCCAGGTGGGATTGCTGTTCCGGCGTGGCGGCCTCGCGCACCAGGCGCATGTAATTGGCGATGGTAGCCAGCGGCGCACGCAGGTCGTGGCTGATATACCCCAGCAGTTGGTCCTGCTGGCGGCTCTTTTGCGTGGCCTGCTGCAGCGCCTCGTCCAGCGCGGCGGTCTGCATTTGTACTTGCATGCGCAGCCTGGCGCGTTCATGCGGTCCCATGATCGCCGCCGCGCTGCCGCGCCGGGGCAGCCGGTTGGTCCAGGCGGCGAGCATGGCCAGCGTGGATCCCAGCGCCAGCAGCAGCAAGGCCGACATCGTGTTTATCCCGAGCTCGGGATAGGGCGAGAGAACCGCCTGCAGGCTGCGCAGGCTGGCCGTATGCAGCAAGGTATGGCATAGCAGCAGCGCGGCGGCGATACCCAGCAGGCGTGCCGTGGGCAGCGCGCGGCGCGGCAGGAAGGGCGTCACGGCGAGCAGGCTGGCGCTCACTACCGCGCCGATGGCGGTCAGCAGCACCGACACCGTGTAAAGATCCGTGGTCCAAGACGCTACCAGCAGGCCGGTCAGCAGGGCCAGCACCATGTCCACCGCCAGCAGCCCGCCCGCCAGCAAGGGGTCGCGGCGCGCCACGCTGCGCAGGAACAGGATGAACAGCACGATGCAGATGCTGCCCAGGACCAATTCCGCGCGGCTGCCCCAGCCGGCGGCGTCGGGCCAGAACATGGCCTGGGCCTGGCCGCGGATGGCCGCTTCGTACAGTGCTTCCGTGGCGGCCAGCAGGCCCAGGTACACATAGGGCAGGCGTTGCGTGATGCAGCCTATCAGGAACGCGCACCAGGCCAGCGCGGCCAGTCCACCGATCAGCGCGGCATCCCAGGCCAGGCTTGCGGACTTGATCCGCGCATGGCGCTCGGCCGATTCCAGCATGGGCATGATGGGGCTGGGCAAGGCATTGCGCACGCTTATGAAGACACGGGCCTGGGCGCCGGGCTCCAGGACGAAACGGGTGCTGGTGGCGTCGTCGGCGTTGGTTCGCTGTTCCAAGGGCAGGGCGCTGCCGAAGCGCGTTTGCGTCCAGGCACCGTCAAGGTCCACGTTGACTTCCACCTCGTCGGTGTCGGTAGCCGCGGGGATCAACGCCAACCGCAGGGGGACGTCGGCGTCGTTGTGCAGGGCGATCGCCATCCAGCGGATGGCCTGCGCGGGCGGGGAGCGCGGGTCGTGGCTGCTGTGCTGGAAGACGCGGGGGGAAGACCGCATCAGGGCCAGTACATCGGGCAGCCGCAGCCGTCCCGACATATCGTCATAGACGTCGATGTACGGCTTCAGGTCCAGGGGGCGGTCCGGCGCGGCGCTTAAACGCAGGTCCCCAGCCCAGGCGGTCGTCGTGGCCAAAAGTACTGACAGCAGGAACGCCAGCCTGGCGAGGATCGCTTTGAGTCGCATGGTGGTCCAGCACGGCCCGGGGGGGCCGGGACTGCGCGGCGCGGTCGCGCTACCGGTGCCAATTGCAACTGGCCACTACTGGGGTGTAGGGATAGTAGTTAAGTTAATTAATTATTTCAATCGTCGCGCCTCAACAAGTTTGCTAATAAAAGTAAACAAATATTGTGTGTAAAAATAGCAAACGATTGCATGCCTGCGATTGCATGCCTCGATTGCATGCCTGCGATTGCGTGCTGGCGCGCCAGAGCGCCACACCCCGCCGCGCCCCGGTGCCCTTATTCCGTAGGCGCGGGATTGCGTTCCGCAAAACCTTGCTGATGCCAATAAGGGTATGGGCGGTCCACCTTGCTCGCGGCGTCCAGCTTCGCCACTTGGTCGGCCGTCAGGTTCCAGCCTACGGCGCCCAGGTTCGCCCGCAACTGGGCTTCATCGCGCGCCCCGATCAGCACCGTGCTGACCGTCGGCCGTTGCAGCAGCCAGTTCAGCGCGATCTGCGGGACCGTCTTGCCGGTTTCCTGGGCGACCTCGTCCAGTGCATCGACGACGCGAAAGAGATATTCCTCCGCCATCTGCGGCCCCAGGTGGGCCGTCTTGTGCAGACGGCTGTTGGCCGGCAGCGGCTGGCCGCGCCGGATCTTGCCGGTGAGCCGACCCCAACCCAGCGGACTCCACACCACCGCGCCCACCCCCTGGTCCAGGCCCAGCGGCATCAGTTCCCATTCATAATCGCGCCCGATGAGCGAGTAATAGGTCTGGTTGGCCACGTAGCGCGGATAGCCGTAGCGGTCGGCCGTCGCCTGCGACTTCATCAGATGCCACCCGGAGAAATTGGATACGCCCGTGTAGCGGATCTTGCCGGCGCGCACCAGCGTATCCAGCGTCGACAGGACTTCCTCCACGGGGGTCCTGGCGTCGAAGCCGTGCAGCTGGAACAGGTCTATGTAGTCGGTGCCCAGGCGCTTGAGCGAGTTTTCGACCGCGCGTATCAAATGGAAGCGCGACGATCCCACATTGTTCGGGGTGTCGTCGAAACGGAAGGTTGCCTTGGTCGACAGGATGACCTGGTCCCGGCGTCCCTTGATCGCTTCGCCCAGGACCTCTTCGGACGCGCCGCGCGAATAGATATCCGCCGTGTCGAACATTGTCACCCCCGCTTCCAGGCAGATGTCGATCAGGCGGCGCGCTTCCGCGACGTCGGTCTGCCCCCAGGCCTGGAAGAACTCGCCTTTGCCGCCGAACGTGCCGGTTCCGAAGCTGAGTACGGGCACCGTAAAGCCGGATGCGCCCAAGTGTCGATATTCCATGTATCCACCTCGCTGTGTCGGGGACGGCCGCCGGATGCGGCCGGTCAGGCTTTCAATCATCGCCGAGGGCGCGGCATGGAAAAAAGGGGGGGCGCCCGTTAACTGCGTTCCTGGAGCTGGAACAGTGAGCTGGCACCGTGGACGCAGACCTGCCTTACGCCAGGACATATCCGGCCCCGTATAATTCCGGCACGCCGGCTTGGCCGGCGCTCACCCTGTACCCGCCGATGGAAAACCCCGTTGCCGCCGAACTCGTCGCCGTGCTCGCCGCGGTGACCGATGGCCAGCCCCGTGTGCTGACCACGGACGACGCACGCGCGTTGCCGGCGGGGCCCTTCGAGTCCAACCATCGTTCGCTGCAGGCTGGCTTGCGCGCGTGGGTAGAAACCCAGACCCACCATCCCCTGGGTTATGTCGAACAACTCTACACCTTTGCCGACCGGGACCGCTCGGACCAGGATGGCGCCCAGGTCATTTCGGTGAGTTACCTGGGCCTGACGCGCGAACCGGCGGAAACCGGCGTGGCCAGCGTGGGATGGCAAAGCTGGTATCGCTATTTCCCCTGGGAAGATCGCCGGCAAGGGCCGGGGGCGCTGATGGCGGAGGCGATCGAGCCGCGCCTGGCCGCCTGGGTGGACCTGGCCGACGATGCCGCCATGCGCCAGCGGCGCGCCGACCGCGCGGCAATCAGTTTTGGCCTGCATGGGGGCGCCTGGAACGAGGACATGGTCTTGCAGCGCTACGAGCTGCTCTACGAAGTGGGCCTGGTCCCGGAAGCCCATGGCGTGGCCGGCCTGCCGCCGTTGCCACCAGTCGCGCCGCTGCCGGGTACGCCCATGCGGCACGACCACAGGCGCATTCTCGCCACCGGCATCGCGCGCCTGCGCGCCAAGATCAAGTACCGGCCCGTGGTCTTCGAACTGATGCCGGCCGAATTCACCTTGCTGCAATTGCAGCAGGCCGTGGAAGCCCTGGCGGGACGCGGATTGCACAAGCAGAATTTCCGCCGCCTCATCGAGCAGCAGGCCCTGGTCGAGGAAACCGGCGCCATGGCCAGCGGCGCCGCCGGTCGTCCCGCCAAGCTTTTCCGTTTCCGCCGCGACGTGCTGCTGGAGCGGGCGATTTCCGGCAGCAAGCTGCCGCTGGCCCGCGAACTGCATCCGGTCTGACGTCGGCGGAGCGTGCGACTCCGGCGGGCGGGCAGGGCGATGCGCCGGCCGGCATCCATCCGCCATCCCGCTGATCCTGCCTGTTACGCTGGCCCTGTCTGTTTCCGTTGATATGGCCGGCTTCCGGAATCGGCGTTGACAAAACCATGATGCCGGACTTATGCTCAAAAAAAGCATAAATTCAGGCACGCTATCCAGATACCGAGACATAGACGCCAGCGGTCATTGTTTCCCGGGCTTCCCACGGTTCCAGCACAGGCATGACGCCGGCGTGGAGACCGACGCCTCCTCGAAACCGGATCCCGGCCGCTGTCTATCCAAATCACGCAACGATCTACACGCGATTTTTTTCGGACTATTAATACTCCACTTGAGCATAAATATCATGACCGTCGCCCCTGTCCTCGATTCCGCCTCACTTTTGCCCATCGTTCCGCCCTTGCCCGATGTCATGCTGGAGCCGCTCGTCCGCGCGACCTTGTTGGAAGATCTCGGGCGCGCCGGCGATATCACCACCGACGCCATCGTGCCGGCTGACGCCCAAGCCGACCTGCGTCTGGTGGCACGCCAGCCGGGCGTGCTCGCCGGCCTCGACCTGGTGCGGCTGGCATTGCGCCTGACCGACGCGCGCATCGATTTCCAGCCGGTCCTGCGCGACGGCGCGCGCTTGCAGGCGGGCAGCCATATCGCCACGCTGCGCGGCCCCGCGCGCGGAATTCTTACCGCGGAACGCACCGCGCTGAATTTCCTTTGCCATCTCAGCGGTGTCGCCACGGCCACCGCCGGCATCGCGGATGCCATCCGCGCCCATGGCACGCGCGTCACGTGCACCCGCAAGACCATGCCCGGCCTGCGCGCGGTGCAGAAGTACGCCGTGCGGGTGGGCGGTGGCAGCAATCACCGCCATGGCCTGGACGATGCCGTCCTGATCAAGGACAACCATGTGGCCCTGGCCGGCGGCGTGCGCAATGCCGTCGAGCGCGCCCGCGCTGCCGTGGGACACATGGTGCGCATCGAGCTGGAGGTCGACACCCTGGCGCAGCTGGATGAAGCGTTGTCCCTCGGCGTGGAGGTCGTGCTGCTGGACAACATGAGCCTGGACGAATTGCGCCGGGCCACCGCCATGTGCCGTGGGCGCGCGGTGACCGAAGCGTCCGGCCGCATCACGCCGGAGACGGCGCCGGACGTCGCGGCCACGGGCGTCGACCTGATCGCCGTCGGCTGGATCACGCACAGCGCGCGCGTCCTGGATATCGGCCTGGATGCCTGAGGAGGGCCATCATGTCCATCGAACCTGAACGCGTCGACGGCGGGCGCCCGCCGCCCGCAATCCGCAATCGCTTGCGCGCCGCCGGCGCAATCGCCGTCGCGGCCCTGGGCTTGTCCCTAGGGGCCTTGCGGCTGGGCATGGCCGAACCGGCGGATGGCGCGGCGGCCGCCGCGGCCGTCGCGGCGAGCTTTCCCAAGCGTCCCATCACCATCCTGGTCACGTTTCCGCCGGGGGGCGGCACGGACTTGCTGGCGCGCCGCCTGGGCGCCGAACTCCAGCGCGAACTGGGCCAGTCCGTCATCGTCGAGAACCGTCCCGGCGCCAGCGGCAACCTGGGCGCGCGTGCCGTCGCCGAGGCGGCGCCGGACGGCTACACCCTGCTGATGGTCAACAGTTCCTACGCCATCAACCCCGGCGTATACCGTAACCTGCCGTTCTCGCCCAAGCGCGACCTACGCGCCGTGATCAACGTCGCGTTCGTGCCTTCGGTGCTGGTGGTGCCGGCAGCCTCGCCGCTGCGCACGCTGGCGCAGGCCCTGGAAAGCGCCGGCCGCCAGGATCCGACGGCGCCCCCCGCGGCCGTGCCGCAGCTGGCCTTTGCCTCCTGCGGCAACGGCACGCCGCAACATCTGGCCGGGGAGATGCTGCGGCGGGCCAGCGGACGTGCCTTGCAGCACGTGCCGTATCGGGGCTGCGGGCCGGCGCTGACGGACGTGCTGTCGGGCCAGGTCGGCATGGGCATCGTCACCGCGTCCAGCGCCGCGCCCTTCCTGGCCGCGGGCCGCCTGCGCGCGCTGGCGGTCACGTCGCCGCGTCGTTCGGACCTGATGCCGGACGTGCCGACCGTGGCGGAGCAAGGGTTTCCCGGCTACACGCTGGACCAATGGCACGGGCTGCTGGCGCCGGCCGCCACGCCAGCGCCGGTGATTGCGCGCCTGAATGCCGCGGTATCCGCCATCATGCGGCGCGAGGACGTGCAGCACGACTTGCGCCAACTCGGCTTCAGTCCCACACGCAGTTCGCCGCAGACGTTCCAGGCCTTGATAGACAGCGATATCGATCGCTTCTCCACGCTGACCGCGAGCATGGGGCTGCACGCCGATTGATTCCCGCGGGGCGGAGCGCATGGATGGCGGGGCGGCGCGCGCGACTGGGCGGCGACCTCATGCCGGTATGATGAAGGCCATGATGCATATCCAGGCATACCCAGGCGTGCCCTGGCATGCCCATACAAGCATCCCGGCGGCCGCGCTGTCCGGGGCCGCCCTCATCCACATGGAGCCGCGATGACCATACGTATCCGCCAGAACGCCTTGCAGGGCCTGCAATTCACCGCCACGGCCAGCAGCCACGATCTGCCCATCGATATGCCGCCGCCGGAAGGCGACGGTCCGGATCCGCATGATCTGTTCGATACCTCGCTGGGCGCGTGCAAGGCGTTGACGGTCACGCTGTATGCGCGGCGCAAGGGCATTCCGCTGATGTCGATCGATGTCGATGTCCAGCGCGATGACTCGGAAGAAAGAAAAGGCGTTTATCGCTTGAAGACCGTACTGACGCTCAATGGCGATCTCACCGAAGAACAGCGCCAGGAACTGCTGAATGTCGCCGGCCGCTGCCCCGTCCACAAATTGATGACGCAGACGGAGATCCAGGTGTCGGCGGAGCTGGCGCCGGCTTGACGTCGGCGCCAGGCGGTGGCCGGCTTGGCCGGCCCCGGCTTATTCCATGCCCGGCACGATGGTCGAGAAGCCCGCATCGACGTGGGTGATTTCGCCGGTCACGCCGTTGGCCAGGTCCGACAGCATGAAGGCGGCGACGTTGCCGACGTCATCGATGCTGACGTTGCGGCGCAGCGGCGCATTCGCCTCGACGAACTTCAGGATGGACGAGAAGTCCTTGATGCCGCTGGCCGCCAGCGTCTTGATGGGACCGGCGGAAATGCCGTTGGCGCGTATGCCTTGCGGGCCCAGCGACGTGGCCAGGTAGCGTACGCTGGCTTCCAGTGAAGCCTTGGCCAGGCCCATGGTGTTGTAGTTGGGGACCACGCGCTCCGCGCCCAGGTAGGTCAGGGTCAGCACCGAGCCGTTGCGGCCCTTCATCAGCGGCAGCGCGGCCTTCGCCATGGCGGCGAAGCTATAGGCGGAGATGTCGTGCGCGATGCGGAAGCCCTCGCGCGACAGGCCTTCCAGGAAGTCGCCGGCGATGGCCTCGCGCGGCGCGAAGCCGATGGAGTGCACCAGGCCGTCCAGGCCGTCCCAATGCTGGGCCAGGCCGTCGAACGTCGCGGCGATCTGCGCGTCTTCGGCCACGTCGCATTCCAGCACGATCTTGCTGCCGAATTCGGCGGCAAATTCGCTCACGCGGTCCTTGAAGCGTTCGCCGACATAAGTGAAGGCCAGTTCGGCCCCTTCTCGATGGCAGGCCCGCGCGATGCCGTAGGCGATCGAACGGTTGGAGAGGACGCCCGTGATGAGAATGCGTTTACCGGCGAGAAAACCCATGATTGGTCCTTGATGACGGATCTGGAAAACCGCCATTTTAGGATATGTCCGCGGATTTATCGGCGGGCGTGCCGGTGGATATATCTGATGGTCCGGGCGGCGCGGCGCTCGGTATAACGCCAGGCGATCGGATTGGTCCGACCTTCCTGGAGTTTTTCACCATGTACGACTCGAGACGCCGCTTGCTCAAAGCGGGAGCCGGTTCCATGCTCGCCTGCCTGTCCACGACCGCCGCCCCGGCCAGCCTGCCGCCCACCAGCGCCGTTTCCGATAGCCTGCCGTCCAGGACCGCCGCTCCCGGTAGCCTGTCGTCCACGACCGCCGCCGCGGGAACGCCCGCATCCGCCCGCGAGCCCGACGCAGTCTTTACCAGCGACGCATATCAACCGGGCTTGCTGCTCCACATTGTGCTGTTCAAGTACAAGGCGGAGGTTACGGCGGAGCAAAAACTGGAAGTGCAGCGCCGCTTCCTGGCGCTGGGCGGCTCCAAGCGTGCCGGCGCCGCCTCTGCCTATATCCTTTCCATCACGTCGGGCAGCCAGAACAGCCTGGAAGGCGTGGGGCAGGGCTACGAGCAAGGCTATACCGTGGCGTTCAAATCGGCCGGCGACCGCAATTATTACGTCGGCAAGCCCGTCGTCACCGACCAGGCGTATTTCGACTCCAGGCACGATGAGTTCAAGGCCTACGTCGGCCCGCTGCTGGCGCCGCAGGGGGGCGTGCTGGTGTTCGACTACGCCGTCGAAGCGCAGGCATAGAGGCGTAGCGCCGGCAGGCGTCCGGGGCTGTGGACGCCCATGGGCTTTCCATAGGGGCCCATGGCGTTCGTGAGCACGCACGGGCCTCCATGCCTCTACGCCAGGCCCAGCAAGGCGACCTCGCCGGTTTCGACGTCATAGATCGCGGGTTGGACGCGCAACGCGCCCGTCTTGACGCGCTGCGCGATCACGGGCGACGCGGCGCCCAGTACCCGGGCCTGCTCGATGGCGTTCTGCATGACCACGGCACGATATTCCTTCGACGGGATCTTGGCGATTGCGCCATGCATGTAGGAGTACAGGGTCGTGATCTGACCCGGCGCGTTCCTGTTGTCGATGGCCGCCTTGACCGCGCCGCACCGGCTATGGCCCAGCACCATCAGCGTTTTCACCTTCAATACTTCAGCCGCGTATTCCAGGCTGCCGATGACGGCCGAGGAGGCGACATTGCCTGCCACGCGAACAACGAAGAGCTTGCCGATGGACTGGTCGAAAAGCAGTTCGACAGGGACGCGCGAGTCCGAACAGGCAAGAATCGCCGCGAAGGGAGACTGGCCTTCGGCGGTTTGCGTGCGCAGCATTTCGAAGTCGTGCGGGGACGTAGTGTGCTTGAGTTGCAGATAGCGCGCGTTGCCGGCCATCAGCTTTGCCAGGGCTTCGTCAGGCGTGTTGGCAGGCAGTGGGCTCAACAACTTGGGCGTGGCCCCCAGTGCCGGCGCCGCGTTCAGACCCAGCCCGCCGGATGCCGCGGCGGCCAGGGCCAGGCCCATGAAGCGGCGGCGGGCGGCATGGCCGGCATCGCCAGGGTTTGAGCATGAAGTCTGCGTCGTTGTGCAGTTGCAGGACAGCGTGTGTCTCGGTGTGGGCGGCATCGATGGTTCCTGGTGGTGAAGCGCCCGGGCAGTATCTGGAAGGATGGCTCCGTCGAGAATCAGATTTCTCTCCGCTGTCCCGTTGTCATCGTGACAAAGCCAAAACACGTTGCGGCGGCTGCAGGCTCGTCCCGTTCCCCGCTCGTCCCGTCTCCACGTCCCGTGTGCAAAGCAAACGGCCCGACCCGCTATCAGCGGATCGGGCCGTGGATCCCGAAAAATCGATGCCGGACAGGGCGCCGGTCAGCCCCGGACGTTGGTGCCGGGCACGCGCAGCGTGCTGCCGACCTTCAGGTTATTGCCTTTCAGGTTGTTCAAGGCGCGCAGCGCGTCCACCGACGTGCTGTACTGGCGGGCCAGCGAGAACAAGGTATCGCCGCTGCGCACCTTGTGCTGGCGCACGTTGGGCTTGACGGCATTGGGCTTGACCGAGGCCAGGCGGCCCTGGCTTTGCGCCACCGCCGGCTTGATCTCGGCGCGCTCCGCGCCATCCGACATATCGAGCGACGCCACCTGCACCGCGCCGCTGTTGCCCGGCACCAGCAGGTTTTGCGCCACGGCGGATTTCTGCTTATGGGGGATCTCGTTGACCTGGCGCAGCGTCGATTCGGACACGCCGAAACGCTTGGCGATGGCGGCATACGACTCGCCGCGCCGCGCGCTGTACACCTTCCAGCTGGATAACTGGCCCTTGTAGGCGTCGATGTTGGCATTGAAGATGGCCACGCGATCAGCCGGCAGGATCAGGGTCGGTGCATGCTCGCCGCGTATCAGCGGACGGTTGAAGGACGGGTTCAAGGCCTTGAACTCGTCCAGAGGCATCTCGGCCAGGCGGGCGGCGACTTCCACGTCCATGTCCTGGTTCTTCTGCACCGTGGCGAAATACGGTTGATTGCTGACGGGCGGCAACACCACCGCATACTTCGCGGGGTCGGCGATGATGTTCTTGATGGCCTGCAACTTGGGTACGTAGTTGCGGGTTTCTTCGGGCATGGTCAGGGACAGGTAGTCGGTCGGCAGGCCCGCGGCCTCATTCCTGGCCATGGCGCGTTGCACCGATCCTTCGCCCCAGTTGTAGGAGGCGAGCGCCAGGTACCAGTCACCCTGCATGTCGAAGAGGTTGCTGAGATAGTCGAGGGCGGCATTGGTCGACGCGATCGGATCGCGTCGCTCATCGCGCCACCAGTCCTGCTTCAGATTGAAGTGCTGGCCGGTCGCGGGCACGAATTGCCACAGGCCCGACGCCTGCGACCGCGACAGCGCGGTCGGGTTGTAGGCGCTTTCGACGAAAGGCAGCAGCGCCAGTTCGGTAGGCATGCCGCGCCGGTTGATTTCGTCGGTGACGTAATAGAGATACTTGCCGGCGCGCTCGGCCATGCGTTGCATGGCTTCGGGGTGGGACGCGTAGTACTCGGTCCATTGTTCCGACAGCGGCGTATTCAGATTCGGGATGGCGAAGCCGCGGCGGATGCGGTCCCAGACGTCACGCGGAGGGTGCGTCAGGTCGACGGTGCGCGATGTCACCGCGGCGACATAGCGATTGGGGTATCCGGGCTGCTTGGAATCGGCATCAGAGAAATTCTGTTTCGGCGCTGTTCCCGCGCATCCTGCCAACAAGGCAACCAGCAAGGGAACAATCAGTCGGAGCAATTTCATCAGTTAGATCACTTGAAGTTATTCTTCCATTCTCGAAGTACGGCAAATACTTCGACCGGCGAGGTTAGTGAACGCCCAGCCTGAACCGCGGCAGCCTTGGCAACGTCAACTTGCTGGGTGCGAAGGAAGGGATTGGTGTTCGTCTCCTGGCCCATCGAGGAGGGCAGGGTGGGAAGACCGAGTTCGCGCAGTTGCTGGGCCCGCTGATACCACTGTTGCAGGGTGCGGTTGGCAGGTTCTACGGCCAATGCCCAGCGCAAGTTGCCCAGAGTGTACTCGTGAGCGCAGAAAACTTGTGTTTCAGGCGGTAATGTTACGAATTTTTCCAGGGATGCATGCATTTGTGCCGGGGTGCCTTCGAACAGGCGCCCGCAGCCGCCAGCGAACAGGGTATCGCCGCAGAACAGCGCGGGATTGACACCCGCGGCCCGTCCCCAATACGCGATATGGCCCGCGGTGTGGCCAGGGACATCGAGCACGGCGAGGTCCAGGTCCAGGTCCGGCAGCCGCACCCGGTCGCCTTCCTGCAAGGGGACGTCGCAGCGCGGCAAGGTTTCGAGGGCCGGGCCGTATACGGTGGCACCCGTGGCGCGCGACAATTCCAGGACGCCCCCTACGTGGTCGGCGTGGTGATGCGTGAGTAGAATGGCGCGCAGTTGCAGGGGTTCGCCTTCGTGGCCCTGCTTTTCCAGCGCATCGAAAACCGGCGCGGCGTCACCGGGGTCCACCACGGCGGCCAGGCCCTGGTTGCGCAACAGCCAGATGTAGTTGTCGGAGAATGCCGGCACGGGCAGGATGGCGGGACCCTGTGCGCCGACGCCAGCGGGGGCGTGGGTAGCTTGCATGATCTAAGGAATCCAAAGCGTGGCAGAAGAAATTGCGCCGATTGTAGAACTGGCCGAGTGGTTCGAGACACCTCCCGGCCAGTATGCGCTGCGCTGGGAGCAGGCTCAGTTCGATGCGGTAGTGGCCGACGTCTTCGGCTACAACGCCCTGCAGGTGGGGCTGGCCGAGCTGGATCTGCTGCGCGCCAACCGTATGCCCTTCAAGGCATACGTGGGCGAAGTCATGCCCGAGCCTGACGTCGCCGCACGCTGGCAGGCATGCACGGTGGCGGATCCGCATGCCTTGCCGTTCGAATCGGGCAGCATCGACCTGCTGGTCCTGCCGCATGCCTTCGAGTGCACCGATGCGCCGCACGAGATCTTGCGCGAGGTGGAGCGCGTGCTGATGCCCGAGGGGCGGGTCGTGATTTCGGGCTTCAATCCCTGGAGTCTTTGGGGGGCGCGCAATCGCATGCCCGGCATGGAGCCGTGGCTGCCGCATGCGCCGTCGGCCCAGGTATCGCTGGCGCGGGTGAAGGACTGGCTCAAGCTGCTTTCCTTCGAGGTCGATCGTGGGCGGTTCGGCTGCTATGCGCCGGCCTGCCGCACCGATGTCTGGCTGGATCGCTGGAAGTTCATGGAGTCGGCGGGCGACCGCTGGTGGGCGGTCTGCGGAGCGGTATATGTGGTGTCGGCCATCAAGCGGGTGGCCGGCATGCGCCTGATCGGTCCGGCATGGAAGCAGAAGCGCAAGGCGCCGGCGGCCGCGTCCGTGGTGGCCAATCACCGGGTCGGCGATCTTTGACGGCCGCGCGTATCATGCGCGCCAGGTTTTTTTTCCGAATTGATTGGAATACATAGTCTTGACTACTGATGCTCGCCCCGAAGTGGAAATCTGGACCGATGGCGCCTGCAAGGGCAACCCTGGACCTGGCGGGTGGGGCGTGCTGCTGCGCGCGGGCACGCATGAAAAAACCATGCATGGCGGCGAGATGTCGACCACCAACAACCGCATGGAGTTGACGGCCGTCATCGAGGGCCTGGGCGTGCTCAACAAGCCATGCAGCGTCACCATCCACACCGACTCGCAGTACGTGATGAAGGGAATGACGGAATGGCTGGCCAACTGGAAGCGGCGCGGCTGGGTCACGGCGGAGAAAAAGCCCGTCAAGAATGCCGACCTGTGGCGCCTGCTGGACGAGCAGGTACAGCGCCACGAGGTGACATGGCGCTGGGTGCGGGGGCATGCGGGGGATCCGGGCAACGAAATGGCGGATCTGCTGGCCAATCGGGGCGTGGACGAGGCGCGCCGGCAGGAGAGCACGCGGCGTCCCGTGGCGCAGTGATCCTGCCGCGGGGATAGCGGTTCGATGCCGCGGCGACGTTGCCGCCGCGTTGCGGGGGCGTTGCGTCGCCGGCGGGGTCGTGGCGTACACTGTCGCCTTGCCGTTTTCCTGCCTTCCGCACCGCCTCCATGCGCCAGATCATTTTCGATACCGAAACCACCGGACTGGACCCTGCCCAGGGCCATCGCATCGTCGAAATCGGTTGTGTCGAAATCGTCAATCGGACGGTGACCGGCCGCAATATGCATGTCTACCTGAACCCGGACCGCGACAGCGATCCCGAGGCGCTGGCGGTGCATGGCCTGACCACCGAATTCCTTTCCGACAAGCCGCGCTTCGAGGAGATCGCCGATGAGCTGATGGAGTTCATGCGGGACGCTGAAATCATCATCCATAACGCGGCCTTCGACACCAAGTTCGTCAATGCGGAAATGGCCCGCCTGGGCAAGCCCGCGATGGTGGAGTATTGCGGCAAGATCACCGACTCGCTGATGGAGGCGCGCCAGCGGCGCCCGGGCAAGCGCAATTCGCTGGATGCGCTTTGCGATTTCTACGGTATCTCCAACGCCCACCGGACGCTGCACGGCGCCTTGCTCGATGCGCAGTTGCTGGGCGAGGTGTGGCTGGCGATGACCCGCGGCCAGGATGCGTTGCTGATCGAGGTGGAAGACGACGGCACGGGCGCGCAGGCGGGCGCCGAAGTGATGGGCCGCTTCGATGCGTCCGGCCTGCCCGTGATCGTAGCGGCGGCCGAGGAACTGGCCGAGCACCAAGAATATCTGCTGGTCCTGGACAAATCGGTGGGGGGCGCCTGCGTATGGCGAACCTACGATCCCTTGCCACCCGCCGGGGAAGCAGCGCCGGCCGGCTGACAAACGTTTCCGCCCGCGCCGGTAGCTGACGATCGTGTCGCGATTTTTCATCGATGCTTGCCATGATGCAAAAAGACATGCTATAGTCGCTGTCTCACTTCGGGCGGTTAGCTCAGTGGTAGAGCACTGCCTTCACACGGCAGGGGTCACTGGTTCGAACCCAGTACCGCCCACCAGGAATTCCGAAGTTGAAAAGCCGGCCTCGACAGAGACGCCGGCTTTTTTGCGTCCATGCTGGTCCAGTCGGCTTATTGGGCGTCCGTAGCGGAACAAGGACGTCATTCGGCCGAGCAATTCGTCGGCCCGGGGGCATGGATACCAGCCCCTTCAAAGATTGGCCGTGTGGCGGGAGCGGGAAGTCCTTGCGCGAGCACTTCGAGGCGACCAATCACCGCGACGCGATCCTGTACGTCGAAGATATCGTTGCCAAGCACGAGGCGCTTACCGAATGGCAGATTCGCAATTTGCATTCACTCGTCCTTAAGGGCATCGATCCGGAACAGGCTGGCCGGTATCGGCAGGAAAACGTAGTGACCGCAGGCGCGAGTACGACACCGCCGGATTTTCTGCACCTTTCCGTCGAAATGGCCGCGCTACTGGATTGGTACGGGCACGCCGGGGCGTTGCATCCGGTCGAGCGGGCCGCGGAGCTGCACACACGATTCGTGAAGATTCACCCATTTATCGATGGCAATGGGCGAACCGGGCGCTTGCTGCTTAACTTCGAATTGATGAAAGAGGGCTATCCGCCTGCGATCCTTCTCAAGGAAGACCGGCTGGGATACTACGATGTCCTGGACACGGCGTGCGTTCGCGGCGATTACGCCGATATCACGTCCCTGGTCGCGGTCTCGGTGCAACGATCGCTCGATCTGTATATTGGCGTGCTGAAGCTGAGCCAGCCGCCAGATCGGGAGCGTCCTCCGCCGCCTGCCTAGCCACGTTCGGCGCCACGGCCGGCGCAGGTGCTGTCCCGGATAACCACCTCGAAGCCGGTGGATTCCAGCTTCGCCTTGGCATCGGGCTCGGCGAAGCCGCGCATTATGGCGGCCTCCAGCTTCTTCACGATGGCGGCCCTTGGGCGTGGGCAGGTCGGTCCACGAAACAACGCCGAAGCGCCCTTGTCGGGCCGTCTGCTGCTGCTGGATCTATGAGCAGGCAGGATGCTGCTCGATTGTCGCCTGGTGTCCCCAGTCAGGCTCCCCTTTACTGCTCGATTTGTGAGCACTCGGGCATGCGGCCGAGTGCAGGGGCAGCCCTGTTATCCACAGGCCGGCCGTCCGGTTCGCCGTCATCCTCGCGTGCATAGACGCTGGGTGGGACGCCCAGCACGCGCTTGAAGGCCGCAGCGAAGGCGCTGGGGCTGTCGTATCCGTGGTCCAGCGCCACCCGCAAGATGGATGCCCCTTCGGCGAGCTGGGGCAGGCTGAGCAGGATGCGGGACTGCCGTCGCCAGGCGGTGTAGCTCATTCCGGTTTCACGATGGAAGAAGCGTGTCAGCGTGCGGCTGCTTATGTTCACGCCGCGCGCCGCGTCTTCCAACGATAGGGGCAGGGCGGGCGCCGCGAGCAGGCGCGCGCAAAGATGAGCCAGCTTGGCATGGCGCGGCATGGGAAGGCGCGTGGATTGCCGGGGCGCGATTTCCAGCTCGTCCAGGATAAGGTCCATGATGTGCGCGGCGCGGCTGTCCGGAGCATAGTCCAGCGGCAAGCCCACCGCCGCGATGATGGCCGCGCGCAGAAGAGAGCTGACGCCGATGACTTCGCAGCGCCGCGGCAGCGATGCGCGCGCATTCGCTTCGACGAACACCGTGCGTATCTGCACCGGTCCCGAGATACGGATGCCATGGTCGATCCCGCAGGGAATCCAGATGGCGCAGCCGGCCGGCACGTACCAGTTGCCGTGCTCGCAGTTGGTGATCATCACGCCCGACAGCGAGTGCAGCAACTGTCCGCGGCGATGGCTGTGCCGGTCGATATAGTCCCCGTCCGGATGATTGCTGGCCATGGCGGCCAGGGGGCGCAGGGTGTGCTGGCAATCCTCGAAACGCCGATGGGTGCAACTCAGGCAATTCATTTCAATGCAGGTGATGCGCTTACTCGTGAAGCCGGGCGGCTTCGTGGGCCGGCTTCATTATCCATAACCTGCGCGCCCCGGTAAGCCCTGGGCAACGCTTTTGTCTTTTTCACTGGCACGGTTGGCAATTGCGCGCCGGTTGGTGCCATGTCCGGGGTAGCTGTCCGAGGTCCGCCTCCGGCCGTCATATTCGGTTCATGTCCAGATCCCGACGAAGGTTGTCGGATTGCGTCGATTCCGGGCGCGCCGGCCGCCGCAGAATTTGTCCCGCGATGGGCGGAACGCCTTGCGTGTACGCGGTGGTCGAACTTCCAGGTAGTCGAGCTTCCAGTGTGAACGCAGCGCCGGCCGCCCGCTGTGTCGCGGACGAATCTGGAGGTTGCATGAAGATCATTCCTACAACATTGCGCGCGGCGGCGGCGGCGCTGGTGCTGGCTGTCGCGGGTTGCGCGGTCGGACCCGACGGACCGCCGCGGGCCACTGTGCCGCTTTCCCCTACGAACGAACCCGCGACCACCAAGCTGGCCGTGGACACGCCGGATAAATGGTGGACGCTATACAGCGACGACGCACTGAACGACGCCGTCGAGGAGGCGCTGACGCACAACCGCGACTTGCGCGTCGCCGCGGCGAACCTGCTGGCGGCGATGGCGATGCAGGACGAAGTGGACGACCGCGGGCGACTGCATGCGGCGACAGGCGCGTGGGCCGGTCATGGCAACGCCACCAGCGGCCAGCCCGAAGCCGCGATGGCCGATGCGGGAGAGGGACATACCGGCAGCCGTGTCGGTGCGAGCCTGGACGTCGGGTGGGAGCTGGATCTCTTCGGCCGCCTGCGTCACCTGGCGGATGCCGCGCGGGAGGACACCCAGTCGGCCGCGGCGGCCCGGGACGGTGTGCGTATTCTCGTCGCCGCGGATACCACCCGGGCCTGGCTGCAGGCTTGCAGCACCGCCAGCCGCCTGGCGATCCAGCAGCATTCGATCCGTCTACTCGAAGATGGCCTTGCGCTGGCGCATCGCCTGCGCGACACCGGGGCCGGGTCGGCGCTGGACGTGGCGCGCGCGCGGGCCTTGATCGCCGAAACGCGCGCGGATGCCGCGAACCTGGCCGCGGCGCGACGGCAGGCGCTGGCGCGGCTCGCGGTGCTGATGGGGCGCGTGCCCGAGGATGCGCCTGCGCAGGCGCGGACGTGCGAGGCGCCGCCTGCCCTGTCCGGCGCCATGCTTGCGAACGATCCCGTCGCCATGCTGCGGCGCCGGCCCGACCTGCGCGAGGCGGAGCATGAGCTGGCGGCCGCTACCGCAAGGCTGGGCGTGGCGCGCGCTGAACTCTATCCGCGCATCGCCTTGGGCGGCGGTATTACGCATGCCGTCCTGGACGTGGGCCGGGGCGGGGAAAGCCGGAGTACCGTCTGGAGCCTCGGTCCGCTGCTGAGCTGGTCGTTTCCCGACATGACCGCGGCGCGCGCCCGCATCGCGCAGGCCGGCGCCCATGAAAGCGCGGCGCTGGCGCGGTTCGACGGCGCCATCCTGCGCGCGCTGGGCGAGTTGCGCCAGTCCCTGATCGCCTATGACGCCGCGTCCCGGCGCGTGGCCGACCTGACCCAGGCCGAGCGCCAGAGCGATGAGGCCTTGCGCCTGGCCACGCTGGGACGGCAGGCGGGCGAGACGTCGGCGCTCGAGTACCTGGACGCCCAGCGCCAGGACGTGGCGACGCAGGCAAGGCTGGCCGGGGCGCGGGCAGCGCTCATCGACGCGCAGGTGCAGGTGTTCAAGGCGGCGGGGGGCGGCTGGCGGGAGGCGCCGGCCGTCGCCCTGGCTGTCCCGGACCGGGTCGCCGCCGCCGGCCCGTCCATCGGGAAGGGCGAAATCGGCCAGTGAGGGAAGAGACGCCATCAGAAAGGCCGCCCGGAATGAGGCGGGTGATGACGCGAGCAACCACGCACGCGGCGGCGCACGCAGCGCGCGATACAGATTGGAAAGACATGGACAGTAAATACATGGACGGGCAGGGCAGCACTCGTCCCGCCGGACGCGCGAACCCGTTCGCGTCGAAACAATTCCGCATGGCCGCGGTGGCGATCATCGCGGTGCTGGCGGTGGCCTGGGGCGTGCGGTGGTGGCTGCATGCCCGCTACATGGTGGAGACGGACGACGCCTACGCACGGGCGGACATCTCCACCGTGTCGGCGCGCGTCGCCGGCCATATCCTGGCGGTCGATGCGCGGGACAACCAGCAGGTCGGCGCCGGCGACATACTGGCGCGCATCGACGACAGCGGCTACCAGGCGAAAGTGGCCCAGGCCACTGCAGCGCTGCACGCCGCCGGAGCGGAACGCGAGGCTCGCGCGGCCGCGGTCGCCAACCTGGATGCCCGTACGCGCCTGCAGCAGAGCCTGATCGACGAGGCCGAAGGCGCGGTACGCGTAGCCCAGGCCGAAGCGGCGCGTGCGGGGAAGGCGCGGGCCCGCCAGCGCCAGCTTTTCGACAGCCAGGTGAACAGCGCGCAGCAATGGGAGGCCGCGCAGGCGGACGCCCGCAAGGCCGATGCCGTCCTGGCGTCGGCCCGTGCCGGCTTGGAGGCGCGTACACGCGAACTTTCGGTGCTGGCAACCGAGAAGCGCATGGCCGCCTCGGAATACGAAAAAGCGCAGGGCAGGCGCGAAGAAGCGGAAGCGGTGCTCGCGCAGGCGCGTATCGCCTTGTCCTACACGGTCGTGCGCGCCCCGGTCGGCGGACTGGTGGGACAGCGCAGTGTGCGCGTGGGCGCCGCCGTGGCGCCGGGCACGCCACTGCTAGCCGTGGTGCCCGGGGACGTTTATGTCATCGCCAACTACAAGGAGACCCAGGTCGGCCAGCTACGACCTGGGCAGCCGGCGATCGTGGAGGTCGACGCCTTCGACGGGCTGCGGCTGCATGGCCACGTCGATAGCTTGGCGCCGGCATCGGGCGCGCAGTTCGCGCTGCTGCCGCCCGACAATGCCACGGGCAATTTCACCAAGATCGTCCAGCGCATGCCGGTGAAGATCGTGCTGGACGCGGGACAGCCGCGGATGCGCGACATCCGCCCCGGCATGTCGGTGATCGCGTCGGTGGACACGCGTCATGAATAGCAAGGTCGCGGGCCCGCCGTCCCCGGTCGTTCCGGAAATTTCCCTGCGCACCTGGGTAGCCGTCCTGGGCAGCGTGGTGGGCTGCTTCATGGCCGGCATGAATGTCCATGTGACCAATGCCGCCCTGCCGGACGTGCGCGGTTCGCTGGGGGCCACCTTCGAGGAGGGGTCCTGGATCACCACCGCTTACCTGGTGGCGGAGATCATCATCATTCCGATGACAGGCTGGCTGGTGTCGATATTCTCCATGCGCCGCGTCATGGTGGTGGGGACGGCCGGTTTCGTGGTGTTCTCGATTGCCTGCTCGCTGGCGCCGAACATCCAGACGATGATACTTGCGCGCGCGCTGCAAGGCGCCTTCGGCGGCGTGCTGATTCCCCTGTCGTTCCAGCTCATCGTCACGGAGTTGCCGGCGGCCAGGCATCCCCTAGGCATGGCGCTGTTCGCCGTCGCCAACAATGTCGCGCAAGCCGCCGGCCCGTCGCTGGGCGGTTGGCTGGCCGACGTGTTTTCCTGGCGCTGGATTTTCTACCTGCAGGTGCCGCCGGGCGTGCTGCTGCTCGCGGCGATCGGTTGGTCGGTGCGCCCCCGTCCTGTCGAGCTGCGCCGTTTGCGGCAGGGCGACTGGTGGGGCATGGCGACCATGGCCGTTGGCCTGTCGGCGCTGCAGATCCTGCTGGAGGAGGGCGAGCGCTACGACTGGTTCGCGTCGCCGGCCATCGTCTATTGCGCCTGCGCCACCGTCGTCAGCCTGGCGGCCTTCGTCCTGATCGAGTTGCGGCGCGAACATCCCTTCATCAACCTGAGACTGTTGGGCCGGTACAACTTCGGCATCGCCAGCCTCATGCAATTCACGTTCGGCGCGGTGGTGTTCGGCGTGGTCTTCCTGGTGCCCAACTATTTTTCCGAGATCCACGACTACAACGCCCGGCAGATCGGCCTGCTGATGATTCCCTACGGGCTGGTGCAGTTCGTCATGTCCTTCGCCACGCCGCGGCTGATGCGCTGGACAAGCGCGCGCACGGTCATCGTCGCGGGCTTTCTCATCACCGGCCTGGGTTGCCTGATGAATGTGTCCCTGAATATCGACGCGGCCGCGAATGTCATCGTGCCGTCGTTGGTCGTGCGCGGCATCGGCCAATCGCTAGTCGTGGTGGCGCTGGGGGTGATGGCAGTCCAGGGACTGGAGAAGGCGGAGATCGGCTCCGCCTCCGGGTTGTTCTCGATGGTGCGCAACGTGGGCGGCGCTATCGGCATCGCCTTGTTCAGCCAGGTGGTGGTGGACCGCGGTAAATTCCACGCGCAGCGCATCGGCGAATCGGTGACGCTGTTCGCGCAGGCGACTCAGGAGCGGCTGGCGGCCTTGGGTAACGTGTTCGCCCATGGCGGGGTCGGGTCGCCGCCCATGGGGGGGGATGCGGCGGTGCAGCCGTTTTTCTCCCAGGCGGTCGGCCTGGTGGCCAGGTTGGTCCAGCGCGATGCCTTGCTGCTTTCCTATAGTGACGCCTTCCTGCTCGCCGGCGTGGCCATGATGGCTTGCGTCCTGGTCGGGTTGTGCCTGCGCAGGCGGTGACGCGGCAACCTCGCCGGGAATGCCGTGGTGGGCGCACGGCTGGCCTGCGTGCCTGCCGCGGCCGCGCCTTTCTTCCGGCTGAAAGCCCCTGCTGGCGGCGCCGGGAAACGCCGCCGGCCGCCAGGAAAACTCGGTGATACACTCTTACACCGCTGTGTGAGTCCAGGTTCGACCCAAGCGAACAGGTCCGCCCCGGCGGTCGCGGATGGGATTTACCCGTCTCCGCATTCCTCCGTGGCTGCTGTGCGCATGCCCGTCCCCCGCGTCCGATACGCATCGATGCGACCCGCCGACTCCGCGTCATCACAAGAATTCTGGCAATCCCTTAATCGAGTCAGGGCTACGAGAAAAATGTCTACTACGTCGAAGATCATTTACACCCTCACTGACGAAGCGCCGGCGCTGGCAACGTATTCGTTGTTGCCTATCGTCCAGGCCTTCACCCGCCCCTCCGGCGTCGTGCTGGAGACGCGCGACATTTCGTTGGCGGGCCGCATCATCGCCGTTTTCCCCGAGTACCTGACCGACGCGCAAAAGCAGTCGGACGCCCTGGCCGAGCTGGGCCAGCTGGCCACCAAGCCCGAAGCCAACATCATCAAGCTGCCCAACATCAGCGCCTCGATCCCGCAGCTGAAGGCCGCGATCAAGGAACTGCAGGAGCAGGGCTACAAGCTGCCGGACTACCCGGACGAGGTCAAGAACGACACCGACAAGGACGTCAAGGCGCGCTACGACAAGGTCAAGGGCAGCGCCGTGAACCCCGTGCTGCGCGAAGGCAACTCCGACCGCCGCGCGCCGCTGTCGGTCAAGAACTATGCCCGCAAGCATCCCCACAAGATGGGCCCCTGGACCGCCGATTCCAAGTCGCACGTCGCCCACATGGACAACGGCGACTTCTTCGGCAGCGAGAAGTCGGCGCTGATCGCCGATGCCGGCAACGTCAAGATCGAACTGGTCGGCAAGGACGGTTCCACCACCGTGCTGAAGGAAAAGACCCCGGTCAAGGTCGGTGAAGTCATCGACGCCTCGGTGCTGAGCAAGAAGGCCCTGCGCAGCTTCCTGGAAAAGGAAGTCGCCGACGCCAAGGCCAAGGGCGTGCTGTTCTCGGTGCACCTGAAGGCCACCATGATGAAGGTCTCCGACCCCATCATCTTCGGCCACGCCGTGTCCGTGTACTACAAGGACGTGCTCACCAAGCACGCCGACGCGCTCAAGCAGGTGGGTTTCGACCCCAACAACGGCATCGGCGACCTGTACGCCAAGCTGAAGGACCTGCCGGCGGCCAAGCAGGCTGAAATCGAAGCCGACATGAAGGCCCTGTACGCCAACCACCCCGCGTTGGCCATGGTCAATTCGGACAAGGGCATCACGAACCTGCACGTGCCCAGCGACGTCATCGTCGACGCTTCGATGCCCGCCATGATTCGCGACTCCGGCCGCATGTGGGGCCCGGACGGCCAGCTGCACGACACCAAGGCCGTGATTCCGGACCGCTGCTACGCCGGCGTGTACCAGGCGGTCATCGAGGACTGCAAGAAGAACGGCCCCTTCGACCCGGTCACCATGGGCAGCGTGCCCAACGTCGGCCTGATGGCGCAAGCCGCCGAAGAATACGGTTCGCACGACAAGACCTTCCAGATCGCCGCTGACGGCGTGGTGCGCGTCACCGACGCCGCCGGCAAGGTGCTGCTGGAGCAAGCCGTCGAAACCGGCGACATCTTCCGCATGTGCCAGACCAAGGACGCCCCGGTGCAGGACTGGGTCAAGCTGGCCGTCTCGCGCGCCCGCGCCACTGGCGCCCCGGCCGTATTCTGGCTGGACAAGAACCGCGCCCATGATGCCCAGCTCATCGCCAAGGTCGAACGCTACCTGAAGGACCATGACACCAAGGGCCTGGACATCCGTGTCCTGTCGCCGGTCGAGGCCACCAAGTTCTCGCTGGAGCGCATCCGCGCCGGCAAGGACACGATCTCGGTGACCGGCAACGTGCTGCGCGATTACCTGACCGACCTGTTCCCCATCATGGAACTGGGCACCAGCGCCAAGATGCTGTCCATCGTTCCGCTGATGGCGGGCGGCGGGTTGTTCGAGACCGGCGCGGGCGGTTCGGCGCCCAAGCACGTGCAGCAATTCGTCGAGGAAGGCTTCCTGCGCTGGGATTCGCTGGGCGAGTTCATGGCGCTGGCCGCGTCGCTGGAGCACCTGGGCAACACCTACAAGAACGCCAAGGCCGCCGTGCTGGCCAAGACCCTGGACGCCGCCACCGGCAAGTTCCTGGACAACGACAAGTCGCCCGCCCGCAAGGTCGGCGGCCTGGACAATCGCGGCAGCCATTTCTACCTGGCGCTCTACTGGGCCCAGGCCCTGGCCGAGCAGACCGAGGACAAGGACCTGCAGGCCAAGTTCGCGCCGGTGGCCAAGACCCTGACCGAGAACGAAGCCAAGATCGTCCAGGAACTGGGCGCGACGCAGGGCAAGCCGGTGGACATCGGCGGCTACTACCGCCCCAGCGCCGACAAGACCAGCAAGGCCATGCGTCCCAGCGCCACGCTGAACGCCGCGCTGGACTCGATCGGAGCCTGATGCGCGCGTCGCCGCGCTGATCGTCCGATCAGGGAAACAGGCCGGAGAGCGATCTCCGGCCTTTTTTCTTGCGGGGTATGCCGCCCCTCCGGCCAGGGCCGGCTCAGGCGGACCGGCCGATCCGTTCGGCGATGTAGCGGCCCGGCCGCGCACCCGTGGGCGCACCATCCGCCCAGGTCGCGACACCACCGACGTAGACATGCCGCATGCCCTCGCACGGGGTTTCCGGTTCATCGAAGGTGGCTCGGTCGATGATGGTGGCGGGATCGAAGACGGCCAAGTCGGCATGGAAGCCCACCGCCACCTGGCCGCGTTCCCTTAGGCCGAAGCGCAGTGCGGTCAGCCCGCTCATGCGGAATACCGCCTCTTCCAGCGAGAAGACGCCCAGCCCGCGCGCATAGTGGCCGAGCACGCGCGGGAAGGTGCCCCACAGGCGCGGATGCGGCCGCGCGTCGGCGGCCAGGCCATCGGACCCTATCATGGTGTCCTGGTACGCCAGGATGCGGCGCACGTCGTTGTCGTCCATGATGAAGTAGACCGCGCCCCCGGGCAGCAGGCGCTCGGCGGCTTCGCGCCGCGAGCAGCCCC
Organism: Achromobacter aloeverae; assembly: GCF_004121055.1. Classification (GTDB taxonomy): domain Bacteria; phylum Pseudomonadota; class Gammaproteobacteria; order Burkholderiales; family Burkholderiaceae_B; genus Bordetella_C; species Bordetella_C aloeverae. The sequence continues at coordinate 85,694 of NZ_PYAL01000008.1, read as the reverse complement.
ATTCGTCCGCCAGGTCTTCCAGATACCGGCCGCTGGCCTGCGGGAACGGCTTGGACCAGGTGATCATGATGCGGTCGCAGATCTCCACGCGCTCCGGCCGCAGCATGGTGGAGGACGCGTCGTACGGATAGCAGTCCATGCAGACCGCCTGGCGCGCCGCCGCCGCGCGCACGTGCTCCAGCGTCTGCGCGGAGCGGCCATGGTTCTGCTTGCCCACCAGCTTATGGTGCGAAATGACGAGAGGCACGTTCAAGGCGGCGCCGATGCGCAGGCTTTCGTCGATGGCGTCCATGACGTGATTCCCTTCGTCGCGCATGTGCGTGGCATAGACGCCGCCCAGGCGCGACAACGGCTCGCAGACCGCGATGATTTCCGCTTCGGTGGCGGCGGCCGCGGGCGGGTAGAACGTGCCGGTGGACACGCCCAGCGCGCCCTCGCGCAAGGCTTGCTCCACGTCCGCGCGCATGGCCGCGATCTGCGCCGCGTCGGCCGGGGTATCCAGGTCGGGCATATGGCGCACACGCAGGGTGGAGTGGCCGACCATCGCGGCGACGTTCACCGCGGGCGGCCGGGCGTCGATGGCCGCGCGATATTCGGCGAAGCTGCCGAAGCGGTAGCCGCCGCCCAGCAGGTTCAACGGCGGCGGCGGCAGCTCCTCCGATTGCAGCGGCGCGAGGCTGATGCCGCAATTGCCGTTGATGACGGTGGTCACGCCTTGCGAGACCTTGGGCGCCATGTCGGGCATTTCCAGGACTGCCCAGTCATCGTGGGAATGGCAGTCGATGAAGCCAGGAGCGACCACCAGTCCCGTGACATCCATCCTGCCTTGGGGGCGGACCGGGGCCGAGGCCAGGTCGCCAATGGCGGCGATGCGCCCGCCGCGGATGCCGACATCGGCGCGGCGGCGCGGGGCGCCCGTGCCGTCGACGACGTCGCCGCCTTGCAGTATCAGGTCGTACGGTTGCTGCGTGTCCATGCTTGGGGTCCTTGGCTGGGAACGATGCGGCATTGTGCGCTTGCCTGACGGCGGTGACCAATGCCTAACGCCGTACCTTCCATAACCTGGCTGCGCGGCGGGAAACGGAAAGGGGCGTGGGGGGAAGGCCTCTCGGCGCCGGCCCGGCGCTGATGCGGCGAAACATAACCTTTAGGGCATGGTAAACCCTCGTACGGGGACCCCGGAACGCACAAGTTCCCTCGGAAATATCATCGTTAACCCTAGCTATTTCACCAGCGGATAACCATCGGTTATGGTTCCTGCCGCAATTGCTATTTGTACGGCCTCCAACCCAAACGGCATGATGCGCTCCTGGACTCCCATCGTGGCCCTCCAAGGACATTCGCCATGCGTATTTTCAGCGCCGGTCTCGGCACCGAGACCAATACCTTCGCTCCCCTGCCGACCAGCCTCGATTCGTTCCGCGGCAAGGAGTACTTCCCGGCGGGCCAGCACCCTGATACGCCGACGGCGCAGGGCGCGCCGCTATGGGTGGCGCGCAAGCGTGGCGGGCCGTTGGGATGGACGCTGAAGGAAGGCCTGGTGGCCTCGGCGCAGCCCAGCGGCACCACGACCCGCGAGGCCTATGAAACGTTGCGCGAACAGATCCTCGCCGACCTGCGTGCCGCCTTGCCCGTGGACATAGTCCTGCTGGGCCTGCACGGCGCCATGGTGGCCGACGGCTACGACGACTGCGAAGGCGACCTGCTGCAGCGGGCGCGCGCGATCGTGGGGCCCGAGGTCGTCATCGGGACCGAGCTGGACCCGCATGCCCACCTCAGCCCGCTGATCGTGGACAGTGCCGATATCGTCGTGCTGTACAAGGAATATCCCCATACCGATATCGTCCGGTGCGCCGAGCAGTTGCTGGACCTTTGCCTGGACAAGGCGCAGGGCCGGACCCGTCCGGTCGCCGCCCTGGTCGATTGCGAAATGGTGGTGCCCATGCATACGACGCGCGAGCCGGCCAAGGGTTTCGTCGATCGCCTGCGCGCCATGGAAGGCAAGGACGGCGTCCTGTCCCTGTCGTTCTCCATGGGATTCGCCACCGGCGACGTGCCGGAGATGGGAGCCAAGGTGCTGGTCTATACCGACGCCGACGAAGCCAAGGCGCGCGACCTGGCCCGCCGTCTGGCCGACGAGCTCATCGGCCAGCGCGAAAACCTGATGGTGAAGTACCGCACGATAGACGAAGGCATAGACGAGGCCCTGGCCTTCGATGGCGGCCCCGTGGTGCTGGCCGACCGCGCCGACAATCCCGGCAGCGGTGCGCCCGGCGACTCGACCTATGTGCTGCGCCGCCTGCTCGAACGCGGCATCGCCAACGTCGCGATGGGACCGCTGTGGGACCCCATCGCCGTGCGTATTGCCTTCGACGCCGGCGAGGGGGCCACGCTGCCCATGCGCCTGGGCGGCAAGGTGGGCCCCTTGTCCGGCGACCCGGTGGACGTGACCTGTACCGTGCGGGCCTTGCGCCGCGATATGAAAATGACCAGCCTGACCGGCAGCCCGGCGCCCATGGGCGATTGCGCGCTGGTGCATGCGCAGGGTGTGGATATTGTGCTGGTATCCAATCGAAATCAGGCAATCAACACGGATCTGTTCTCGCAACTCGATTGCGACCTTGCCGCGCACAAGATGGTGGTGGTGAAATCGGCCCAGCACTTCCATGCGTCCTACTCGAAGATCGCCAGGCACGTGATCTACGTAGGCGCGCCTGGCGTGGCCACGCCGGACTGGAAGACGCTGGTGTACAAGAAAATCCGCATGCCGAAATGGCCGCTTTGAACAATCCACGACATCCCCTCGACCCCGACCTACGGAGCCGCCCCATGAAACGCCGCCTCTACTCCGCGCTCGCCGCCCTGTCCATGGCAGCCGCCTGTCTCTCCGGCGCCCCCGCCCAGGCCGAGGGCAAGACCCTGCGGCTGGTGCCTTACGCCGACCTCAAGGTGCTGGACCCCTTCTTCACCACGGCGTACATCACCCGGAATTTCGGTTTCATGGTGTACGACACGCTGTTCGGGCCGGACGCCAAGGGCAATCCGCGGCCGCAGATGGTGGACACCTACAAGACCTCGGCGGACGGCAAGTCCTGGACCTTCACGCTGCGCGACGGCCTGAAGTTCAGCGACGGCAATCCCGTGCGTTCCGCCGACGTGGTGGCATCGCTGGAGCGTTGGGAGAAGCGCGACAACATCGGCCGCGCCATGGTCGCGGCCGGCGGCAAGTGGGCCGCGGTGGACGACAAGACGTTCACGCTGACCCTGGACCAGCCCTTCGGGCCGGTGCTGGACGGCCTGGCCAAGGTGGCCAGCTATCCCGCCTTCATCATTCCCGAGCGCCTGGCGAAGATGCCCGACACCGCGCCGTTGAACGAAGTGGTCGGTTCCGGCCCTTACCTGTTCAAGCGCGATGAATGGGTGCCTGGCAGCAAGCTGGTGTTCCTGCGCAACCCCGCCTACGTGGGGCGCGCCGATGCGCCCTCGGGCCTGGCCGGCAACAAGACCTCGCATGTGGATCGCGTGGAATGGGCCATCCTGCCGGACGCCAACAGCGCCATCGCCGCGTTGAAGAACGGCGAAGTCGACATGATCGAGGAAGTCACGCCCGACTACATCAAGGCCTTGCGCGGCGACAGCGCCGTGCATACGGGGGTGACCGGCAAGTCGCAGGCCTATCTCATCATGAATTTCCTCAATCCGCCGTTCGACAAGGCGCAGGCGCGCCAGGCGCTGCGCCATGCCATCGACCAGGAGAAATTCGTGGCGGCCATGGGCTACCCGGAAGACCTGCGCATGAACTACTGCGCGACCTATTTCATCTGCGGCAGCCCCAACGACACCAGCGCCGGCGCCGAACCCTATCGCAAGGTGGACATGGCGCTGGCCAAGAAGCTGCTGGCCGAATCGGGCTACAAAGGCGAGAAGGTCGCCGTCATGCTGCCGACCGACGTGGCCTACCTGAACTCCGCCACGCTGGTGGCGATCCAGGCCATGCAGGACCTGGGCCTGAACGTGGATATCCAGTCCATGGACTGGGCCACGGAAACGGCGCGGCGCGCCAGCAAGAACCCGGTCGAGAAGGGCGGGTGGAGCGTCTACCTGTCCTCGGCGGCCGACTACAACGTCAACTCTCCGCTGAACAATACCTACCTGGGCGCGGCTTGCGGCAACAGCCTGCCCGGATGGCCCTGCGACAAGCAGCTCGACGAGTTGCGCACGCAGTGGGTCGGCGCCACCGATCCGGCCAAGCGCAAGGAGCTGCTGGACAAGTTCCAGGCGCGCGCCTACGAGGTCTTGCCGTATATCGCCGTGGGCCAGTTCGATCGCGTGCACGCGGTGCGTGCCTCGATCAAGCACAGCGACCTGCTGTGGGGCCTGCCCAACGTCTGGGTGCTGGATAAGTAGCCACGGCGTCGATAGCCATCCCGCGCCGTGCCACGCCCAGTGCCGCGGCGTGCCGGCCACAACACGATACGGCCATCCGCCGCGCGGGGCGGTTGCCGTCGCTAGCCCGTAGTACGGAGTTCGCATGGCCTATGTCATACGGCGCATCCTCGCCACCTTGCCTGTGATGGCGGTGGTGGCGGTGATCGTCTTCCTGCTCATTCATTTGTCGCCCGGCGACCCGGCGGCGCTGATTGCCGGCGACCTGGCCACGGCCGAGGATATCCAGCGCCTGCACGTCGCGCTGGGCCTGGACCAGCCGCTGTGGCAGCAGTTCCTGCTGTGGGCCGGCAAGCTGCTGCATGGCGACCTGGGCACGTCGCTGTTCACCCAGGTGCCGGTGTCCAGCCTGCTGGCCCAGCGGCTGGAGCCCACCTTGTCCATCGCCCTGCTGACCATGGGCCTGTCCATCCTGGTCGCCATTCCCATGGGCGTGCTGGCCGCCTACAAGGCGGGCGGCTGGATCGACCGCCTGGTGATGATCTTCGCGGTGCTGGCGTTTTCGGTGCCGGTGTTCCTGATCGGCTACCTGCTGATCTACGGTTTCGCGGTGCAGCTGCATTGGCTGCCGGTGCAGGGCTATACGCGCCTGTCCAACGGCCTCTGGCCCTGGCTGCGCAACCTTATCCTGCCGTGCGTGAACCTGGCGCTGGTGTACATCGCGCTGATCACCCGCATGACGCGGGCCACGGTGCTGGAGGTGCTGCACGAGGACTACATCCGCACCGCCCGCGCCAAGGGCCTGGCGGTGCTGCCGGTGCTGGGGCATGCGCTGCGCAACGCGGCCATACCCATCGCGACCACGGTGGGCGTGGGCATCGCGCTGCTGATCGGCGGCGTGGTGGTCACGGAAACGGTGTTCGCGATACCGGGCATCGGCCGCCTGGTGATCGATTCGGTGCAACACCACGACTACCCGGTCATCCAGAGCGTGCTGCTGCTGTCGGCCGCCACCTATGTCCTGATCAACCTGCTGATCGACCTGAGCTATCGCCTGTTCGATCCACGCATCCGCTACTGATGCGGCCCAGGGGAAACCAGATGCTTGAAACTTCTTCGGCAACGGACGCGGCGGGCGCGGCCAACGCAGCCGGCGCAACGATCGCCGCCACGCAGGCGCCGCCGTCCCTGCGCTGGCGCTGGCTGCGCAAGCACCCGACCTTGATCCTTGGCCTGGTGTTGCTGGCGGCCATCGTGGTGCTGTCGCTGGCCGCGCCGTGGATCGCCACGCACAATCCCACCGCCATCAATCCCTTGCAGCGCCTGAAGCCGCCGTCGGCGGAACATTTCTTCGGCACCGACGCGCTTGGGCGCGACGTGTTCAGCCGCGCCGTGTGGGGCGGTCGCGTGTCGCTGGTGGTGGCGATCGCGGTCGCCGTGCTGGCGACCGCGCTGGGCGTGGCGCTGGGGCTGATGGCCGGTTTCGTCCGCTGGGCCGATTCGCTCATCATGCGGGTGATGGACGGGCTGATGGCGATTCCCGACATCCTGCTGGCCATCGCGTTGATGGCGGTGATACGCGCCAGCCTGTCCACCGTCATCCTGGCCATCACCATACCGCAGGTGCCGCGCGTGGTGCGGCTGGTGCGTTCGCTGGCGCTGACGCTGCGCGAACAGCTTTTCGTCGAGGCGGCCCATGCCATCGGCACGCGGCTGCCGGTGATACTGGTGCGCCATATCCTGCCCAATATCGTCACGCCGCTGGTCGTGCAGGCGACTTTCATCGCCGCCACCGCGGTGCTGACGGAGGCGGTGCTGTCCTTCCTGGGCGTGGGCGTGCCGGCGCAGGTGCCGAGCTGGGGCAACATGATGGCCGACGGCCGCAACTTCGTGGCGGTGGCCTTCACGGTCATCCTGTTCCCGGGCGTGCTGCTCGCGCTGACCGTGCTGTCGATCAACATGATCGGCGACGGCCTGCGCGATGCGCTCGATCCGCGCCTGGCGAACCAACTGTAGGAGGATGTGGATATGACTCCAGAAACGTCGTCCGCGCCGGTCCTGCTGGAAGTGGATAACCTGTCGACCTGGTTCGATACCGTGGCCGGCATCGTGAAATCGGTGAATGGCGTGTCCTACCAGGTGCGGGCCGGGCAGACCCTGGGCGTGGTGGGCGAGTCGGGTTGCGGCAAGAGCGTCACCGCGCTGTCCATCATGCGCCTGCTGGCCATGCCGCCGGCGCGCTTCGCCGGCGGCGAGGTGCGCTATCGCGGCACCAACCTGCTCGCGCTCAGCGAGAAGCAGATGCGCGACATCCGCGGCAACCGCATCTCGATGATCTTCCAGGAGCCGATGACGTCCCTCAATCCGGTGCTGACCGTGGGCCGGCAGATCGCCGAGACGGTCATGGTGCATCAGAAGGTGGGCAAGCGCGAGGCCATGGCGCGCGCCACGGAAATGCTGCGCCTGGTGCAGATCGCCGAGCCGCAGCGCCGGGTCAACGAATATCCGCACCAGCTGTCCGGCGGGATGCGGCAACGCGTGATGATCGCGCTGGCCCTGGCCTGCAATCCGGAGGTGCTGATCGCCGACGAGCCGACCACCGCACTGGACGTGACCATACAGGCGCAGATCCTGGACCTGCTGCGCGGCTTGCAGGAAAAGCTGGGCATGGGCATCGTCATGATCACCCACGACCTGGGCGTGGTGGCCGAGTCCTGCCAGCGCGTGGTGGTGATGTATGCCGGGCGCAAGGTGGAAGAGGCGCCGGTGGCGGAGCTGTTCGACCGCCCCCTGCACCCCTATACCCGCGCTCTGATGGCATCCATGCCGTCGATGAACAGCGCCGAGCGCCTGACGGAGATCCCGGGCATGGTGCCGCCATTGACCCAGCTGGGGCCGGGCTGCAGTTTCGCGCCGCGCTGCGCCTATGCTACCGACCGCTGCCGCCGCGAGATGCCGGCCCTGCGGGCGCTGGGCGAGGATCATGTGGTGGCCTGCTTCGAGGCGGAGCGCGTCGCGTCGGATGCGTTGGGTAAGTTGGAGAGGGTGGTGGCATGAGTGTTCCTTTGCTGCAGGTCCGCGACCTGGTCAAGCACTATCCCGGGGCCGCAAGCTGGCTGGGCCGCAAGCGCCCGACCATACAGGCGGTCGATGGCGTGTCCTTCGACGTCGAACGTGGTGAAACGCTGGCCCTGGTGGGCGAGTCCGGCTGTGGCAAGACCACCACCGGCAAATCCATCCTGCGCCTGATCGAACCGACGTCCGGCTCGGTCAAGCTCGACGGCGAGGATATCGCCAGGCTGGATGCGGCGGCGATGCGCGAGCGCCGGCGCGATATGCAGATCATCTTCCAGGACCCCTACGCTTCGCTCAATCCGCGCATGACGGCCGGCGCCATCGTGGAAGAGCCCATGCGCAATTTCAGCAGCGCGCAGGGGCATGGCGCGGCGGCGCGGGCCGAGCGGGTGGCCTGGCTGTTCTCCAAGGTGGGCCTGCGGCCGGAGGCCATGAAGAAATTTCCGCACGAGTTCTCGGGCGGGCAGCGCCAGCGGCTGGGCATCGCGCGCGCCCTGGCGCTGCGGCCCAAGCTGATCGTGTGCGACGAACCGGTGTCGGCCCTGGACGTCTCGGTGCAGGCGCAGGTCATCAATCTGCTGACGGACCTGCAACGGGAGTTCGGCATCGCGTACCTGTTCGTGGCTCACGACCTGGCCGTGGTGCGCCACATCAGCCATCGCGTGGCCGTGATGTACCTGGGCCAGGTGGTCGAACTGGCGGACCGCCAGACGCTGTTCTCGCGGCCGCGCCATCCTTACACGGAGATCCTGTTGTCGGCGGTGCCCGTGCCCAATCCGCATGTGCACAGCCAGCGCATCCTGCTGCGAGGCGATCCGCCCAGTCCGGCCAATCCACCCAGCGGCTGCCGATTCCACACGCGCTGCCCGCTGGCCCAGGATATTTGCAAAAAGGAGCGGCCGGTCCTGTCGCCACGCAGCCCGGACGGTGCCGGCGCGGACGGCTCGGCGGCGGCGGCGACCCAGTGGGTGGCTTGCCATTTCCGCTAGGCTTGCGGCACGATGGCGAACGTGCCGCCTTCCGGCGGCCGCGTCAGCCTTCAGGAGAGACCGTGTACGATCCCTTGAGCCAGGACATTTCGGAATTGGGCGCCGACCTCGCAAGCGGCGCCACCACTTCCCTGCAACTGGTCGAGGCCTACCTGGCGCGTATCGCGGCCCACGACAAGAAGGGCGCCGCCATCAATGCCATGACCTGGCTGTGCGACGATGCGGCCGCCCAGGCGCGCCAGCTGGACCAGGAGCGGGCGAACGGCCTGGTGCGCGGGCCGCTGCATGGCGTCCCCATTGTCGTGAAGGACAACATCGACCTGGCCGGCCTGCCGACCACGGCGGGCTCCGCGCTGTTGCGCGAACATCGCCCCGCCCGCGATGCAAGCGTCGTGCGGCGTTTGCGGCAGGCCGGCGCCATCGTGCTGGGCAAGACCAATATGTCGGAATTCGCCTGCTCCAACGGGCGCTACGGCTATGGCTCGCTGGCTGGCCTGACGTTGAATCCCTACAACCGCGCCCGCAACGCGGCGGGTTCCAGTAGCGGTAGCGGGGCGGCCGTGGCCGCGGGCTTCGCGGCGGCGGCGCTGGGCACCGATACCTTCGGGTCCGTGCGGGCGCCGGCTTGCGTGGCGGGGCTGGCTGGCCTGCGCCCCACCCTGGGCCTGATTCCGGTCGATGGCATTCTGCCGCTGTCCTTGTCCTTCGACACCGTGGGGCCGCTGGCGCGCCGGGTGCGCGACGTGGCGCTGTTGCTGCGTTCGATGGCATGCGCGGTGCCGGGTGGCGAGCGCGGCGAATATCTTGACGCGCTGGATGCGGGGGCCCTGCGGGGCCAGCGCATCGGCGTGGTGGCGGACTTCCCGGGCGAGGACGAAGAGGTCCAGGCCATCGTCGGGCAGTCCCTGGACCGCCTGCGCGACCTGGGCGCCGTCCTGGTGGACCTGCGGGTGCCCGCGCCGGCGACGGCGCTGCATCCCATTCTGCTCGCGCCCCTCGCCGACGCGGAATGGCCCGGGCAGCTGGATGAGTACCTGAAGAAGAGCCTGGGTGCGGCACCGCTTACCATGGCGCAACTGGTCGATGCCGCCACCGCCTGGTCCGCGGCCTGTCCCACGCATGATGTCAATCCGCGCACGCTGGCCGGCATGCGGCGCGCGCTGGAGGCGGCGCGACAGCAGACGGCGGTGGAGCGCGCGCGGGCGCAGGCCACGCTGGCGGGCTTTCGTGCCGCGTTGATGCAGCGGATGCGGCAGGAGGACGTGACGGCGCTGGTGTTCCCCACGCTTTCCTGTCCGGCTTCGCCGCGTTACGACCAGCCCGATCCCTCCTATGTGGAGCACCCCGGCAATCCTTATGCCGCGCTGTATGTCGCCAGCGCGGCGGGCCTGCCGGAAATCAGCGTGCCGGCGGGCCGGGCGCGCGCCGGCGTGCCCGTGGGCCTGTCCTTCATGGGCGCGCCCCACGACGAGGCGCGCCTGCTGGGGCTGGCCTACGCCTTCGAACAATCGGTGGGCGCGCGCCTGGAGCCCGTGCTGGAGGATGCGGGGGCCTCCGGAGCGGCGGGCGGCGTCCGGACAGGTGGCCTTCAGGTATAGTCGGCAACTCCACAAGTCCTTCCGTATTCGAGCATCGATGCCCAGCGCCCGCGACCTGGTTTATGGGGAGTTACGCCGACGCCTGATGGCGGGCGCCTTCCTGCCCGGCGAGAAATTGCGCGAGGAACGCATCGCGAAGGAACTGGACGTCAGCCGCACGCCGGTGCGCCAGGCCATCGAGCGGCTGGAAGCCGACGGCCTGGTCAAGCGTGACGGGCGGCGCGGGACGGTGGTGCTGGGCTGGCTGGACCGCGATATCGACGAGGCGTTCGCGCTGCGGCTGTTGCTGGAACCCTATGCCGCCGGCGTTGCGGCGCAGCGCGCCACGCCGGCGGAGATCGACGAGCTGGAAGCCATCAATCGCGGCATGAAGGCGGCCGCCGAGTCGGACGATGCCGACCGTGTGGACCGGGTCCAGAAACTCAACAACCGCTTCCATCATGCCTTGCTGGCGGCCGCGCAGTCGGCGCGCGTGCGCTCGCTGGTGGAGAGCCTGCTGGACCTGCCCATCATCATCGGCTCGTTCTACTTCTACAGCCACGAGGACATGCTGCGCAGCGTGGAGCATCATCGCGACATCATCGCCGCCTTGCGGGCGGGGGATGCGGCGCATGCCGAGACCGCCATGCGCTTTCACCTGTCGGCGACCCACCTGCTGTTCCGCGGGCAGCGCAAGGGGAAGGCGCCGGCCAGGGGATGATCGCCAGCGCGATTTCCCTCGCGGGCGCCGGCAAGGCACTCGCGCCATGGGCTGCCCCCTGCTGGGCAGCATGGGTACGGCGGCCTTTACGCAGCGAGCGCGGGTCGTGCCCCGCCTAACCTATTTCGTCTCGCAGCCCAGGGCCGCCAGGCGCGCATCGATCCACGACGTATCCAGCTTGCCCGCGGCAATCTGCGCCAGCATCTCCAGTTCCGCCTTGTGCTTGGCGCTGGCGGCCTGGTACAGCGCCTCCACCTGCGCGTAGGGGACGCACAGCAGGCCGTCGTCATCGCCCAGGATGAGATCGCCCGGCTCGATCGTCATGCCGTCCAGCGCGATCGTGCCATTGATGACGCCCGGACCGTCCTTGTAGGGGCCCCGGTGGGTCACGCCGGCGGCATAGACCGGCAGCGTACCCTGGCGCAGCGTGCCGGCGTCGCGGATGGCGCCGTTGATCACGATGCCGGCCACGCCGCGCGTCGCCGCATAGGCAGCCATGATTTCGCCGATGATGGCGTTGGTCAGGTCGCCCCCCGCATCGACCACGATGACGTCGCCGGGCGCGGCCAGGTCCAGCGCCTTGTGCACCAAAAGGTTGTCGCCGGGGCGGCAGCGCACGGTCAGCGCCGGGCCGGCCATGGGCGTGCCGTCGTGCATGGGCCGCAGGCGGGCGCCGCCGGCGCTCATGCGCGACATGCAGTCGCTGACGTTGGCGACGGGAATGTCGCGAAAACGGGCCACGGCCTCGGCGCTGACGGCGCGTTGGCGGGGGTGGATGGCGAATCCGATCATGATGGCTCCTGAGGAAGAAAGGGACCGCGGCGGGGGGGCGGGCAGTCGGCCGCGCTTACTGTTTGGGAATGCCTGCTTCTTCCACGACCTTGCCGAATATGTCGTGGTCGGCGCGCAACTGCCTGGCGAGGTCGGCCGGCGTGCCCTTCATGACGCTATAGCCGGCCTCCTCCAGTTTTTGCACCAGCTCGGGTTGGGCCAGCGCGCGGTTCAGTTCGGTGTTCAAGGTGGCGATCACGTCATCCGGCGTCTTGCCGGGCGCGAAGAGCCCCCACCAGATCGTCTGCGTGATCGACTTGAAGCCGCTTTCCGCGAAGGTGGGCACGTCGGGCAGGGCGGGCGAGCGGCTTTCCGCGACCACCGCGAGGGCGCGCACCTTGCCGCCGCGGATTTGCGGCAGCAGCGTGGCGACCGATCCCGTGTAGACGGCGATGCGCCCGCTCATCAGGTCGGGAAAGGCCTGGCCCCAGCCGCGGTAGGGCACGTGCATCAGCTCCATGCCGGCGGCCTTGCCCCACAGGTGGCCGATCAGGTCGCCGCTGCCGCCGATGCCGGGTATGCCCAGCGAGATCTGGCCCGGCCTGGCCTTGGCGGCATTGACCACGTCGGCGAGATTCTTGTACGGCGAATCAGGCAGCACCACGAACACGCTGGGCGAGGACGCGGCCAGGCCTACCGGACGAAAGTCCTTGAACACGTCGTAGGTCAACTTGCTGTAGAGCCAGGGGTTGAGCACGATGTTGTCGGTCTGCGCCATGACCAGCGTATGGCCGTCCGGCCGGGCCCGGGCGGTGGCGTCCAGCGCCAGGTTGCCGCCGGCGCCGGGCTTGTTCTCGACGACGATGTTCCAGTGCGTGTGCTGGCCGATGGCGTTGCTGACCATGCGCGTGAGCATGTCGGTGCCGCCGCCGGGCGGGAAGGGGGAGATGAAGGTGACGGGCGCGCCGCTCAGGTCCGCGGCATGGGCGGACAGGGTGGGGAGGGCGCATAGGGCCAGCGTCGCCGTGACGACCAGTTTTTTCAAGAATCGCATTGTCTTCCTCTCAAGAGCTTGTTCTTATGGCCGTGCCGCTGGGTCGCGGCCGGACCTTGTGGGTATCGGGAGTATGCGGGCAGCATGCATGGGGATCGTAAAGACGCCGGGCTGCCGCCGCCGGCATGCCAACCCGGCGCGCCCGGGCTCGCCCCATGCCTCATGCCGAGGCGGGGGTCTCCTGCCGTGCCAGCGTGGTCAGCCATGCCAGGCGCGCCGGCACTGTATCAGGTACTTCCAGCGGCTTGCCGCCGTGCGCGGCCCGAGCCGCCTCGATGCCCTGCGACGTGCGGGCGAACAGGCTTTCGACGCCGTTGAGCACCAGGGGTTGCAGGCCGGCCTCGGTCAACTGGTCGCGCGCTTCGCGCACTTCCGCCAGGCGGCGCTGCGCGTGCAGGACGTGCGAGCGCAGGAAGGAGTCCATGAAGGCCGTGAGCGGCGTGCGGTCGATGTCGGATAGCACTTCGTAGAGCGCGTCGCGCAAGCCCATGCTTTCCGCGGCGACCAGGCATTCCACCGTGAGGCTTTCCATGCCCTTGGTCATGATGCTGCGCAGGAGCTTGAGGCGCACGGCGTCACCCGCCTCGCCCGGGATGGCGCGCGCGGGAGCGCCGCTGGCGACGGCGAAGCGGGCCACGGCGTCGGCGCCGGTGCCGGCGCACAGCAGGGGCGTGCGAGCGCCCAGCAGGACGATGGCGCCCATGATGGCGACGTCGGTGAAGGCGATGCCGTGACGCGCGGCCACCGCCGCGGCCGCGCGCATGTCGCCGGCGCTGGCGGTGGTGAAGTCCGCATAGCCCGCATCGGCGCGCATATGGGGCAGGGCCAGCTCGGCGACGCCCAGCGCGGCGTGGCCGAAGACGGCCGACACGACCAGGTCGGCGTCGGCCAGCCAGGGGCCGGGCGTGGCGTGCAGGGTGGCGCCATAGGACCCGACCCGGGCCCGCATGTCCTCGTCTTGCCGCAGTTCGCAGACAGCGGTCACTACGTGTCCCGCTGCCATCCATGCCTGCGCATAGCAATGGCCGACTTCGCCGCAACCCAGAATCGCAATTTTCATTACTTCGCCTTGTCGGTGATACATAAAAAGTACAAGACGATTTATAACTCAGCGCGATGCGTGGAAATTCTAGGGGTATACCCGAGGTCTATACCCGCTATCGGCGATTTGGAAATACAAGATATGTACAACTATAGAACGACTGCCCTTTGGGCGCCGGACCTGGGCAGCCGCTGCCGCGTGCCATGCTCGTGGCCGAGACATGGCTCGTCGGTTTCAGAACCCGTACAGGCGCGCCGGATTGTCGGCCAGGATCTTGCGCCGGTCCGTCTCCCCGGGCGCCCAGTGCGCTAGCAGGTCCAGCATGTCCGCGTTGTCGGGCCGGTCCGCGCGGCCGGGATGTGGATAGTTGCTGGCCCACAGGCAACGGTCCGGATAGTCGGCGGCCAGCGCACGGGCCAGGGCGCTGACGTCGTCGTAGCGCGGCGGGCCGGAGCGCGACGTTTCGTAGGGCGCCGACAGCTTGACCCACGCATGGCCGCGATCCAGCAGTCTCAGCAGCGAGCGGAAGCTGGGATCGGAGGGCGCCACCGGCGTCAGATACTTGCCGTTGTGGTCGATGCTGACCTGGCAGGGCAGGGCCGCCAGCCTGTCCTCGTACAAGGGCAGTTCGCGGCCGTCCAACTGCAGATTGATGACCCAGCCCAGTTCGGCGATGCGTTCGGCCATGGGTTCGAGATCGTCCCATTGCATCACGCCGCCGCTGTTGGGGATCATCATGAAGCGCACGCCGCGCACGCCGGCTTCATGCAGCGCGCGCAGTTCCGCGAGCGGCGTATCGGCGCGCAGCGTGGCGATCATGCGTGCCGTGCCGCGCGACAGCGCCAGGGCTTCCAGCGCACAGCGGTTGTCGAAGCCGTAGCCCGTGGCCTGCACGATGACGGCGCGTTCCAGGCCCAGGGCGCGACGGACTTCCAGGTAGTCGTCCCACGATGCCTGCGGCGGCCCGAAGGTGGCGGTCGACGCGAGGGGATAGCGGTGCAGTTCGTAGATATGGATGTGGCAATCGCAGGCGCCGGCGGGCGCCTTGAGTTGGGGTACCTTCAGTTCGGGAGTCTTCATGGGCTTCCTTCGGATTTCAGGCTTCAGGCTTATGGCTTCAGGCTTGTGGCGTCAGGCGCGCAGGCGCCGCAGACGGGTCGCGTTGTCGAGATTGACGGCATGCGGCGGCGCTTCGCCGCGCACGATGGCACGGACCTGGGCCACGGTGTCCATGGCCTGGTGCATCGAGGCGGCCGGCGTGAGGCCGCCGATGTGCGGGGTGGCGATGACGCGGGGATGGCCGGCCAGCGCGGGCGTCGGCATCTGGTCCTGCGCGCGTCCCACGTCCATGGCGCAGCCGGCGATCCAGCCTTCGTCCAGCGCCGCGCGCAGTGCGTCCTCGTCGACCAGTTCGCCGCGCGAGGCATTGATGAAGAAGGCGTCGCGCTTCATGCGGCGCAGCGCGGCCGCATCGATGAGGTTGGCGGTCCGCGCATTGGCGGGCGCCAGGCACACGACATAGTCTGATTCGGCCAGCAGCGCTTCCAGCGACAGGCGGGGCAGGTCGCCCGGATCCTGTTCCGGCTTGGGATCGGATATCACCACGCGCATGCCCAGGGCGCCCGCCAACGGCGCCAGGTAACCGCCGATATGGCCGTGGCCGATGATGCCCAGCGTGGCGCCGCGCAATTCGCGCCCCATGGCGATGACGGGCGCGTCGCCACGCCAATAGGCCGCGGCGGACTGGCTGATGCCGCGCGCCGCGTCGATCATGACGCCGATGATCCATTCCGATACCGACGCGGCAAAGCCAGGCGTGGCATGGGTCACCAACACGCCATGACGGTTGGCCGCGTCGACGTCGATATTGCGGATGTCCACCGCCACGCGGCAGAAAGCCACAAGGTCGGGCAAGGCGTCGAAGACCTGGGCCGGCGCCGCCGCCAGGCGGCTGGAGACGATGATCTGGCAGCCCTGGGCCAGGCGGATGAGGTCGGCGGGGTCGGCCGGGTCGGCGCCCGGATTCAGCCGAACCTCGCCCAGCTCGCCCAAGGCCTGCAACGCGGCGTCGCCGTAGTAGTTCTGGCGCGCCAGCGGTGAATGCGTCAACAAAATGGTGGTCATGCCTTTTTCTTCCTGGTGATACGGGGAGCGGCGCGATGGGCGCCAGCCGGTGGCGGCGCGACCGAGGCGCGCTTCACCAGCGAGGGTTGGAACAACACTTCGCGCGCCGGGGCATCCGGCTGCGCCAGGCGTTGCATCAGCATGTCGACCATGCAGCGCGCCATGTCGGCGCTGGGCATGTCGACCGAAGTCAGCGGCGGGTTCACGTAGGCGCCCATGACCAGGTTGTCCATGCCGATGACGGAAATATCGTGCGGCACCGACAGGCCGGCCGCCTGCAGGCCCGCCATCAGGCCCAGCGCCATCATGTCGTTGATGGTGATGATGGCGGTGGGCCGCCGCGCCATGCCGGCGATGCGCGTGGCCAGCCGATAGCCGACGTCGGCCAGGTGCGAGTCGCCGAAGTCGGGGCCGGTCGCGCCTTCGATCACCTGGGCCTGGTCGCCCAGCCCGGCGGCCGCGGCCGCGTCGAGAAAGCCCGCGCGCTTGAGCGTCCGGCTGATCGTCTTGACGTCGGGCGTCGCCAGGGCTAGCCGCTGGTGGCCCTGCTCGACCAGGTGCTCCACGGCCAGGCGCGCGGCCTTCATGTTGTCGGGCGAGACGTGGTCGATGCGCGAGTCCGGTTCGCCGTTGCCGCCGCGGTCATAGCTGACCACCGCAAGCCCGCGTTCGATGGCGCTGTGCAAGTGGCCTTCGTCGGTGCGCGAGGACGCCAGGATGACGCCCCGCACCCCTTGCGACAGCAGGTCGTCGAACATGCGCGCTTCCTGGTCCTGGTCACGATGCGTGTTGCCCAGCAGGACGCGATAGCCGTGCTGCTCGCTGGCGGCCTTTTCCACATGCACCGCCAGTTCGCCGAACATCGGGTTGGCGGTGGAGGGGACCAGCAAGCCCAGCAAGGGCGCGTTGCCGGTCTTGAGCTGGCGGGCCACCAGGTTGGGACGGTAATTGAGCTGGCGTATCGCCTCTTCGACGCGCCTGTAGGTTTCGCGTCCCAGCCGCTCGGTGCGGCCGTTGAGCACGTTGGATACCGAACTCACCGAAACGCCGGCCAGCGCAGCCACATCCTGGATAGTCGTCATAGGGTCGTAGGGATACTGTCGCGATTGCCGCGTCGATTCATCGGGGTGAGGGCCTTACGCCATGTTGAACATACGCGGCAGCCACAGCGAAATGGCAGGAACGAATATCAGCACCACCAGCATGATGGCCAGCAGCACCAGGTATTTGATCATGGGACGGGCGACCTGCTCGACGCGGGTGCCGGTCATGGCGCAGGTGGCGAACAGGCCCAGGCCGAAGGGCGGCGCGAACAAGCCCAGGCCCATCGCGATCACGACCACGGTGCCGAAGTGCAGCGGGTTGACGCCCACCTGCTGCGCGATGGGCGTCAGCAGGGGACCGAAGATGATCAGGGCCGGCGCGCCCTCCAGGATGGCGCCGAAGATCACCATCAGCAGGGCGGACACCAGCACGAAGGCCACGCTGCCGTAGTCGTGGGCGAGCGTGGTCATGGTGCCGGACAGAAAGGTCGGCAGCTGCTGCACCGTCAGGGCGAAGGCCACGCTGGACGCGGCGGCGATAATGAACAGGATGCCGCCGGCCATGGACGCGGCGCGCACGAACAGGCCGACGATGGCGCGGGGCGTCAATTCCCGGAAGGCGATGCCGCCGGCCAGCAGCGCGTAGACCACGGCGAAGGCGGAGACCTCCGTGGACGTGGCGATGCCCGAGGTCACCCCCTTGCCTATCATGCCCACCATGACCAGCGCGATGAGTGCGCCGCCCAGCAGCTTGGGCAGGGCCATGCGCTGCGGGAAGGCCAGCCGCGGATCGATCTTGCGCCCGAAGGCGACGGCCATCGCGCACAGCCCCGCGGCCAGCACGGCCGCGGGGACGAGGCCGGCCAGGAACAGGCCGCCTATGGAAATGTTGGCGACGAAGCCCATGATGATGAGGTTGACGCACGGCGGTATGGTCTCGGCCATCACGGCCGACGCGGCCAGCACCGCGGCGGTTTCGTTGGCGTCCTGCTTGGTGCGGCGCACGGCCGGGACCACGATCCCGCCGACCGCCGCGATGTCGGCCAGCTTGGAACCCGACACGCCGGAGAAGAAGGCGGTGGCGAGTATGGAGATCAGGTTCATGGAGCCGCGCACACGGCCGAACATGCGCACCAGCAGCTCGATCAGCCGCGACGACATGCCGTTGGCTTCCATGATCAGCCCCGCCAGGACGAAGAACGGAATGGCGAGCAGCACGAAATGGTCCATGCCGGCCATCACCTGCTGCGAATAGATGATCATGGGCAGGCTGGGCTCGGCCAGGAAATAGACCAGCGAGGACAGCGCCAGCACGAAGGCGATGGGAATGCCCATGACCAGGCTGGCGAGGAAGGCGACGGTCAGCAGCAGCCATGGCTGGATGGCCAAGGCCTCGGGCGCGAACGTGTTCCAGCCCCAGACGGCCAGGCACAGCACGATGGCGGCGGCCAGCGTGGCCCAGGTGGCGCGCTTGGCGCCGCTGATGGCATTGGCGATGCCGGCGACCGTCATGAACAGCGCGCCGACGCAGACCGGTAATACGCTGACCCATTGCGGCGTGCCGATGGGCGTGGTCACGTTGACCGAGTCCTCCAGCAGCAGCACGGATGAATACAGCAGCGCCGCGGACACGCCAGCAACGGTCCAGCCGCCAAGCTGGATGGCGGGCTCGCGCCACGAGGCCGGCAGCATGCCGCGGAAGACCTCGATGCCCACGTGCTGGCGGCGTGCGAGTACGGTGGCGCCGCCCAGGAACACCAGCGTCGCCATCAGGTTGCGGGCGACTTCCTCGGCCCAGTCCACCGGGCTATGCAGGAAGTAGCGCAGGATGACGGACACGAACACCACCACCACGTCGGCCGCGAGGATAGCCGCGCAGAAGTATTCGATCACCTTGCACAGGCGGGTCAGCGCGGGCCATGGTGCTGGCGTCGCGGACGCGCCATGCCCCGCGTGCATGCCATGCCCGGCCACCGCGTCGTCTTCCGTCGCCCCGTGCGCGGCGTGCGCCACGGCGGCGTCGGGCGCGGCGGCGTTTGCCATTGCGTGTGAACTCATGTCTCCATCTCCTTGACCTTTCTTTTCCGCCCTGTCTTCCCATCCCGCTTTCCCGCCCTGATTTCCGGGTCGGTCCGCGGGTTGTTCCCCGGGTTGTTCTTCTTCTGCGTCATCGGCCCGTCCCCAAGGGCAAACGCTCCCCGGGGAGGGCCGGCGGCGCGCGCCCGCTTATGCGCGCTGGGCGTTGATGATGTCCAGCATCGGCTTGGTCACCGGGTACTGCGCGGTCACCGTGGGCCACAGCTTGGTCTCCATGGTCTGGCGGATGCGCTGGCGCTCGCCCGGGTCCATGGGGTGGAAGGCAATGCCGGCTTTCTCCAGCGCGGCCAGCGCTTCCTTGCCCTTGGTGCCGGAGGCCTGGCGCTGGAACGCGTCGGCGTCCTTGGCGGCCTGGTGGAAGGCCGGCAACAGGTCCTTGGGCACCTTGGCAAGGCCGCGCTTGCCAATGGCGGTGATGGAAGGGCTGAACAGATGGTTGGTCAGCCAGCAGTTGCTGACCACTTCATTGAACTTGCTGGACAGCACCGTGGCGGCGTCGTGTTCGAAGCCGTCGACCACGCCGGTCTGCACCGCGGTGTACAGCTCGTTGACCGGAATGGGCGTGGGGATGGCGCCCATCAGCTTGAACGTTTCCACGAAGATGGGCGTGGGCAGCACGCGCAGCTTGACGTTCTTCAGGTCGGCGTCGCGCAGCACCGGCTTCTTGGTGTAGACGCTGCGCGCGTTGAAGTGATTGCCCCAGCCCAGGAACGTGCAGCCGGTGCGCTCCTGCAGCAGCTTGTCGAACTGCGCGCCGACGCCGGCGTCGACGGATTTGTTGACGTGTTCCCAGCTGTCGAACAGGAAGCCCATGTCGAGCAGCGCCAGCTCGGGCAGGGCGGTGGCCCAGATCGAGCTGCCGGTGATCATCATGTCGATCGAACCCAGGCGTACCTGCTGCACCACATCGGCTTCCTTGCCCAATTGGCCATTGGGAAAAAAGTCGACGCGGATGCGGTCGCCTACCGACTGGCGCAGATTGGCGGCGAAGCGGTCGTACCAGATGAATTGGGCGGCGCTTTGGTCGGCCGGTTGCGAGGACGAGCAGCGCAGCGCCACGGGCGCGGGCGCCGCCATGATGTTGGGCGCCGCGAGGGCGGCCGCGCCGGCGGCGGCGGTCTGCAAAAAGGCGCGGCGCGACGGGCGTGCCGGTGGCGGGGTCAGCCTCATGACTTTGTCTCCTGAATGTCGTCGTTATGTTTTCCGGCCATCGATGTGGCCGGTATCGGTCGATCCAGTGTGCGAAGTCAGACAAGTAAATCGGTTTACTAAATCGATTTACGGATCGTACGGATTCAGCTCGCGCTTGGCAAGAGGGGGGAAATAGGGGGAAACCATCACGGCGGCCGACGGACTTGCGACCGTCAGGACAGGATGTGGCTCGCGGTCGGCTGCGGGACCGCGTTGCTCCCGCTTGCCAACCAAGGCCCAGGCCTTCCGCGGATTCGCGCGCACCGGCTGCGCTTCCGCTGTCTATTCGTTGGCGGCCCTCTTCCGCGACGGTTGCTGCGGGCCTCAGCCGCCCGCCGGGCGCACCGGCGCGGTCAAGCGTTCCGGGCGCGGCGAGGCCAGGGCATGGAGTATCACCAGCGTGATGGCATAGATGGGAACGCTGCGCATGTTGCGGAACATCATTTCAGTCACGCTGAAGCAGGCATACCCCCAGGTGAAAAGCAGGCCGATCCGGGCCGCCGTGCGGACCGTGATATCCGGGGCGCGCAAGCGCTTCAGGAAGACGGCCGATGGCAGCAAGTAAAGCGCGCACACGCTGAAAAAACCCAACAGCCCGTAGCCCGCCAGGGCATTGAGGAAGTCGTTGTGCGGTTCGCCATAACCCTCGACCACCGCGGGCGTCACGATTCCCTGCTTTTCGAACCTGGCCAGCTCGGCGCGGAACTGGGACGGTCCCACGCCCAGCAGGGGATTTTCCTTGAACATCAGCCAGGAGGCGTGCCACAGCTGCATGCGTATGCCCACGGAAGTGTCGCGGTCCTGATGTTCATAGTGCTGCACATCCGACCATACGGCGCTCATGCGGCTGTCCGGCGAATGCCAGGAGAACGCGGCGCCGGCGGCCAGGAGGGCCAGCGTCGCCGCCGCGAACCCGAGCTTGGCGCGCCGGCGCCAGTGCGTGTTCTCCAGCAAGACGACCAGCGCCAATATGCCGAGCAGGATCCAGCTGCTGCGGGTCTGCGAAAGCCATACCGCATAGATGGCCAGCGGACAGGCCACGGCCTTGAGGAGGGCTTCGGCGCGCGGCCAGGGCGAGCATGTCCACGGCATGGTCAAGGCCGACGCGAAGCCGAAGAACAGCGTCAGGTCCGCGAACGCGACGGCGTTGTAGCGGCCGCCATAGTCGGCGACCGCCATTCGGCCCAGTTCATTCGTGGTGACGATGACGATGAGCATCAGCGAGCCGGCGTATGCGCTGAACAGCAGCGCCCATTGGACGTGACGCAGCCAGCGCCGGTCGGCGCGCAACAGCAGCCATGCGAGCGGCGCGCCCAGGGCGAAGCGCAACAGCTTCTCGAATTCCGACGGCGCCCATGTGCCGCTGACCGCGCTGACCGCCAGCATGACCGCAAGCGGGGCGCATAGTGCCACCACGATGGGCGCGCCGATCTGGAAGGACTCGCGGCGGGTATGTAGGTTGATGGCCATGGCCACCAGGGCCATCACGGCGGTGAGGTAGAGCAGGACGGGGCCGGCGTCGGCGCTGACCAGCGACGTGGCGCAAGCCAGGAGCACCAGCGTGGTGGTGCAGATCAGGTAGTGTCGAGTCGGCATATGCGTACGGGTGGCCGCGAACGTCGGGCTGATGCGCGCGGGTGGGCGAACGTTCGCGTCGGCGCCGCCGATGATATACCGGTAGGGACCGCCATGATTTCGACCGGCTGGGCGCCGCAACCTGGTGCAGCAGTCCTTCATGGCTGGCTGTGTCGCCTGCTGGCAACAGTCCGCTGCCCAGTCCGAGGGTCTTGCCCAGGTGAAGGTGAAATGAAAGCGCCACCGACCACACTTTCCCTTCTAGGCACGCTAAATGGAAAGTGTTACAAATAAATGGTTGAAGTTCCAATTCTATCGATCTTGCGCTTGTATTGCGTTTGATGAAAATTCAACGACCGGGTGTCCATAATTCGTGCCTGCAGTCCTTTACCTAGCGGTGAGCCATGCATATCGAATCCCGGGCCGGGGCGTTATCGCCCAGTATGTTGCCGGACGTAACGCCCCGATCAGAGAATATCGACGACATCAGGATTTCCTGTGTCGTCCCTTGTCTGAATGAAAGCGCCAATCTGCGCGTGCTGTTGCCTGCCCTCATCTCCATGCTGGGTCGGCTCTGCACGTCGTGGGAAATCGTCGTCACCGATGACGGCAGCACGGACGCCACGCCCGACATGATGCGCGAGTGGACGGCCGTCGACGGCGTCCGCTATCTGCAGCTCTCGCGTAATTTCGGCAAGGAAGCGGCGATCAGCGCCGGCCTGGAGAATACGTCCGGGGACGTGGTGATCTGCCTGGACGCGGATATGCAGCATCCCCCCGCCCTGATTCCCGAAATGCTGGCGCGCTGGCGCGCTGGCGCCGACATGGTCTATGCCGTGCGCGAGCACCGCGAAGACGAACATTGGGCCAAGCGCCTGGGCGCCCAGGCCTTCTACCGGCTGCTCAGCAATGGCCGCCGCGTCAAGGTGCCGCCGCATGCCGGCGACTTCCGCCTGATGGACCGCCGGGTGGTGCAGGCGCTGAACGCCTTGCCCGAGCGCACCCGCTTCATGAAGGGCCTGTACGCCTGGGTGGGCTTCAAGGCCGAGCCGCTGCCCTACAGCCCTGCCGAGCGCGCGCATGGCGATAGCCATTTCAACGGACGGCAGCTGTTCAAGCTGGCCTTTGCGGGCCTCACCGCATTCACGACCTGGCCGCTGCGCGTCGTCAGCATGATAGGCATGTTGTTTGCCGTGCTTTCGTTCGCTTATGGCTGCTACCTGGTCGTCGATTTCTGGCTGTATGGAAATCCGCTGTCCGGCTGGACCACCATCGTGGCGGCCCTGATGTTTTTTGCTGGCATCAATTTGCTGTCGCTGGGCGTGGTCGGCGAGTATGTCGGTCGTATCTTCGACGAAGTGAAAGGACGTCCGCTGTATGTCGTCCGCGAACAGCGCGGTAGGGTCTTTACCGAGAAGCCGACCGCCAAATGAGACGTACTGGTACAGACGCCTTGCGGCGTCTGCTGATCGCGCCTTCCCGCGCGATGGTTTGTCTTGGCTCGGGCGCATGGCTGCTCTGGCTCTCCTGGCTGCGCCCGCTCACCCTGCCCGATGAAGGCCGCTATGGCGGCGTCGCATGGGAGATGCTGAGCCACGGCACGCACCTGCTGCCGACCCTGAACGGGATGCCGTTCTTCCACAAGCCTCCACTCTATTACTGGCTGGCCGAAGCCGCCTACGGCCTGTTCGGCCCCAGCGTATGGGCAGCACGGCTGCCTTCCTGGCTGGGGGCCTGGGGCGTGGCGATGGCGCTGTATTTCTTCCTGCGCCGCTGGCGCGGGCAGGGCACGGCCGTCATCGGCCTGCTGGCGCTGCTGACGCAGCCATTCTTCTTCGGCAGCGCGCAATTCGCCAACCTGGACATGTTGGTGGCCGGCCTGATCGGCCTCACCATCCTGGCGGGCGCCACGACGGTGCTGCGCGCCGACGCCGGGCTGCCCTATCACGCGCTGTCGGTGTCCACCGGCGCGCTGGCCGCGCTGGGCGTCCTGGCCAAGGGCCTGATCGGCGTGGTGCTGCCGGGCGCGGTCCTGGTCCTGTGGATCCTCCTGCGGCGGCGCTGGCGCGGCCTGGCCGTGCTGCTGTGGCCGCCCGTGATCGTCGTTTTCCTGGCCGTCACGGTGCCCTGGTTCTGGGTGATGCAGCAGCGCTTTCCGGGCTTCCTCGAGTACTTCTTCGTCTACCAGCAGTTCGAGCGCTTCGCCGCCACGGGTTTCAACAACGTCCAGCCCGTCTGGTTCTATGTGCCGGTGCTGCTGGGTTTGGCGCTGCCATGGACCTTGTGGCTGGGCGGCGCCTTGCGCAAGGCCTTCTGGGCCAACCCTCCTGCCGTCGCCGAGGCGTCGGAGGCGGCGTCCGACGCCATACGCGCCGCCGACGTGCGTTGGCTGATGCTCTGCTGGCTGGGGGTGATCGTGGTGTTTTTTTCGATTCCCGCGTCCAAGCTGGTGGGCTATATCCAGCCGGTGTTGCCGGCGATCGCCGCCCTGGTGGCCGAAGTCATCGTCATGGGGTTGGTGCGCGCCGACAAGCGCGTCGATCGCCGGAACCGCCTGTTTGCCGTGACGCTGTCGGGCGCGGCGGTGCTGTGCGTGGTGGCCAATGTCCTGGCCGCGCATTATGCGCGGCCGAACAACGTGGCGATGGGGCGCCAGATGCTGGCGGAGTTCCGGCCCGGCGACACCTTGATCGCGATGCGCTTCTATCCCTACGACCTGGCCATGGCGCTGCATACCGACAAGCGCATCTGGGTGGTGGATGACTGGACCCGCGCGGATATCGCCAAGCGCGACAACTGGCGCAAGGAACTGTACGACGCGGGGCAGTTCGACAAGCCCCTCATGAACCAGCTCCTTGTTTCCGAGGCCGAAATGCGACGACGCATGTGCGCGGCGCCCGATGGACAGGGCTTCTGGATATGGGCCGACCCTCGACACGACTTCGACAGTTATAGGATATTGAAGGGCCAGGCGCCGAGATACGCGACGCCGCGCGGTCAGGTGTGGTACATGGAAAGCGGGGAGCCGTTCAGGCGGCAGTACTGCGGCGAAACGCCCACAGCCGGCTGACCAGGAAGGTGAGTACCGCTATGCCCACGAGGATGGCCGCCAGCAGAATGTCGTATCGCACTCCGGTATGTCGCAGCAACCAGGCGTAGGAAAGTTCGTTGACCGCGAAGCCGCCCGCGGATACGAAGAAGAAGCGGCGTGCCGCTTCATGCCAGGCACCGGCTTGATGCCGGAAGGTAAGCAGGAAATGACCGCTGAACGAAACCACGAACGCGACCGCCCAACCCGCGACATTGGCCCACAATGGCTGCAGTTCCAGTCCGCGCACGCAGCTCACGGCTACCAGCCAGTGTGTGGCGGCGGCCGCGCAGCCAACGATGATGAACCAGCCGAGTTGTCGTATCAGGACTCGCATGTAGGGAAAGCCTCCGGCAGCAATGAGCAGGGCGATGGTACCCGCTCGGGCAGCCCGAGGCGCATTATCATCTGCGCCGACGATTTTGGCATGAACACGGCCATCGACGAAGGCATCCTCGCGCTTGCGCGCAAGCGTCGCCTGAGCGCCGTCGGTTGCATGACGCATGCGCCCGCTTTCCAGCAGGACGCGCGGCGCCTGGCCCAGCTGGACGTCGATGCGGGCGTGCACCTGAACTTCACCGAGGCCCTGGGCCAGCCGGGCCTGTACCTGCCCCTCTCGCAGCTCATCGCCCGCAGCTATGCCCGCACCCTGGATGTGCCCCGCCTGGCCCGGCAGATCGAGCGCCAGCTCGATGCCTTCGAAGCGGCCATGGGACGCCGTCCGGATTTCATCGACGGCCATCAGCATGTGCACCAGTTGCCGCAGATACGCGATGCCCTGTTGCAGACCATCGCGCGCCGCTATGGCGCGGATGCGCCCTGGGTGCGGTGTTCGGCGCCGGGGCGCCAGGCGGGCCTGCCCGCCGCGCTGCGCTGGAAGGCGCGCGTCATCGGCGCGCTGGGCGCGTATCGTTTCGGCCGCGCCGCCGCGGCGGCGGGCCTGCGCACCAATCGGCGCCTGCTGGGCGTCTATGATTTCCAGGGCGGCAGCGCAGCCTATGCGGCCCTGGTGCCGTTGTGGCTGGAGAATATGCGCGATGGCGATCTGCTGATGTGCCATCCGGCCATGCCTTATCCCGGCGACACTGACATGGCGGCGCAGCGTGGCGCCGAGTTCCAGGTGTTGAACGATGCCGGGTTTGCCGAGGCCCTGTTGCGCAAGGGCTTGCGCGTCGCGCGCATGCTGCCAGGCGACGATCAGGCGTCGATGACCTTGCGCGTGAAGGCCTCGAGGTAGTCCATCAGCAGGTCCGCGCCGGCCGTCGCGGCCTGCGTGTCGCCGGTGGCGATGCCTTCGGCCATGGCCATGTGGCGCCGCGCGCCCTCGACGATATCGCCTTCGTGCTGGTAGGCATACCAGAAGCGCCGGCACTGGATGATCAAGGGCACGACCGCGTTGACCGCCGACGCATTGCGGCACGCATCGTGGCAGATGTGGTCCAGCCGCTGGTCGGCCTGCATGTATTCGTCCAGGTTGCCGCCATCGGCCGCACGGATCATTTCCCGGCCGCACGCCAGGATCTGTTCTCGTTGCGGCGGCGTGGCGCGGCGCGCCGCCGATGACGCGATCAACTGCTCCAGCGCGCGGCGGGTCTGGATCAGGTCCAGGTGATCGGCCAACTGCACATCGGAAACGCGCAGGCCGCGCCGCGGCTCCTGGCGGATCAGCCCGGCGGCCACCATGCGCAGGAGCGCCTCGCGCAAGGGGGTGCGGCCCAGGCCGGTGCGCTGCACCAGGTCGGCCTCGACGACGGCGCTGCCGGGCTGCAATTCCAGCGTGGCTATCATGCTTTCGATGGCATCGTAGGCGATGTCGGCGGCACGGCGTTTGGTCGGGGCGGCAGCGGTCATGCGGGCGCGGGCTTAGGGTTCGTGAGGTCGGTCGGAAGCGGCGGGTCGGCGGGCCGAGGTATCGTAACCCAGGCCGCGCGCGCATCGCGGACGAAGGACTGCACGGCATGGTCATAGCGGGCGCCGCTGCGCACCGCCCCGGAGTGCGAGGCCCCTTCGATTTTCACCAGCCGCTTCAGCGCTGGCGTCACGTCGCGCACGGCGGCATAGAGCTGGTCGCTCATGGCGGGGGGGATGACCGCATCCGCGGTGCCGTGGATGAACAGGACCGGCGTGCGCAGCTGGGCTACCTTGCCGATCGAATCGAAGGGCTGCGTGACCAGGAGGCCCGCCCCCGGGATACGCCCCCATTGGCGCAGGCGCAGCATGGCGTCGATGCTGGTGAAGCTGGATTCGACGATCAGGCCGGCGAAGGGTGGCATGTTCTGGCGCGTCGCCAGGTCGATGGCGATGGCGCCGCCCAGGCTGTGGCCGTATATGAAGCGGCGCGCGGGATCGGGCTGGCGGCGCGCCAGTTCGCGCATGGCCGCGGCGGCATCGATGCCGGCCGTGCTTTCGGAAGGTAGCAAGGGGGTGGACTGGCCGAAGCCGCGGTAGTCTATCGCCAGCACCGAATAGCCCATTTCCGTCCAGTGCGTCATGCGGAAGGCGCTGCCGTTCAGGTTCCAGCGTGCCCCATGCAGGTAGAGCACCGTGGCGGCCTGGGAATCGGGACTCTTCCAGAACCAGGCGTGGACCTTCTGGCCCGGCGCCACGTCCAGGTCGAAGACCTCCGTGCCGCGCGGCGGGTCGCGGAACCAGGGCTGGTCGCCCGTGGCGGACGCGAAGATCGCCTGGCGTTGCCAGGCGTCCAGCCTGGTCCAGCCATAGGCGCAGGCGCCGGCCAGCAGGGCCAGCGCCAGAAGGGCGGGGAGGAGTAGGCGTCTGGATGGGCGCATATCCAGATAGACCGCCGGGCGGCGGCCAGGTTCCCGCGCCGTTCTTGGTGCGTTCTTGGTGCGTTCTTGGTCGTTCTTGGTCCCGTTCCTGGTTCTTAACCCGCCCCGCGCCTGGCTCCCCGCCCCGGCCCGTGGGCCTTGCCGTCAGCGTCCGGCAAGGGCATGCACCAGGTCCAGCGCCACCGGATACAGCGACGCGACCAGCAGCAAGGCCATGCCGCCGTTGAAGATGCGCACGGCGGCGGGCTTGCGCAGCAAGCCCCTCAGCGAACTGCCGAACATCACCCACACGCCCACGCTGGGCAGGTTGATGGCGCCGCAGACCGCGGTGCCCACCAGCAGATTGGCGTAGAAACCGTTGGCGGGGATGTAGGCGGCCGCGATACCGACGGCCATGACCCAGGCCTTGGGATTGACCCACTGGAACGCCGCCGCCTGCAGGAAGGTCATGGGCTGGGCGCGGCGGCCGTCTTCGCTCAGCTCGCCCGCGCGCGCGATCTTCCAGGCCAGGTAGAGCAGGTAAGCCGCGCCGGCATACTTGAGCAGGGTGTACAGCACCGGCGCATTCTGGAAGACGGTGCCCAGGCCGGCGCCCACCAGCAGGATCATCAGGGTGAACCCGATGGACACGCCCAGCAGGTGGGGCAGGGTGCGGCGGAAGCCGAAATTCAGGCCCGATGCGGCGAGCATGACGTTGTTCGGCCCGGGAGTGATGGAGCTGACCAGCGCGAACAAGGCCAGCGGCGCAAGGAGGCTGCCGGAGAGCAAGGGGATGCTGGCGGTGAAGTCGTTCATGGGCGCGCTCCCCGCACGGCGGCACGGCGTCCGCCCGCGATGACTGCAATCACGGCCAGCGCGCACAGCAGCGTGCTGGCTGGCACCGTTTCCTGGAACAGCAGGGCGGCGGCCAGGACGGTCAGGAAGGGCTGCAGCAATTGCACCTGCCCGACCCGCGCGATGCCGCCTTGGGCCAAGCCGCGATACCAGGCGAAGAAGCCGATGAACATGGAGAAGAAGGAAAGGTAGCCCAGCGCCATCCAGGTCAAGGGCGACGGCGCCGTAGGCGCGTGCCAGGCCAGCCAGCCGACGGGCGCGACGATGAAGGGCGCGCTGATGGCGAGGGCCCAGCAGATGGTGCGCCAGCCGCCCAGCGTGCGGGCCGCCTGGGCGCCCTGGGCGTAGCCCATGCCGCCCAGCAGCACCGCCAGCAGCAGCCAGAGGTCGCCAGGCTGGGGCGCGCCGCCGCCTTCGCGCAGCGCGAAGCCGACGACCAGCGCGGCGCCCGCCAGCGCCCACAGCCAGAATCGACCGGACGGGCGCTCTCCGCTGCCCAGGGCCGCGAAGGCGGCGGTGCACAGCGGCAGCAGGCCATTGATGACCGCGCCGTGGGCCGACGGCACCGTGCGCATGGCCAGCGTCGAGGCCAGGGGCCAGCCCACCACCACGCCCAGCGCCGCCAGGATGACCGCGCGCCATTCATCGCGGTTGGGGCGCCGGCTGCGCGTCAGCCACAGCAGCAGGATGGCGGGCACCGCCGCCGCCAGCGCCCGTCCCAGGCCGACCAGCAGCGGGTGCAATTCGGCGACGGCGATGCGCGACATCGGCAGGGTGAGGCTGAAGATCAGGACGCCCATCAGGCCGTAGCCGTAGCCATCCCAGCGGTGATGGGGCTGGGTGGCGGGGGAGCGAGTCTCCGGCCGGGCGGACAGGGAAGTAGCGGTGGGTGGCATGCGTGTCTCCGGCATCCGGGCGAATCCGGATTGCCGGTCTGCCCGTAAGCCTGACACTCTACGTAAGGTATGCGGTACAGTACCGGTACACTTTTTCAGATAATTCAAATAACTGGCCTGGTCGCTCGACCATGACAGTTATCCCCGACCCTGCACGCGAGCCCTTCCCCGACCATGGACACGATGTCTTCCTGGCAACCGGTGCGCGGCGCCGACACCACCCTGGCGGCGCAACTGGCCGACGATCTGGCCCGCCGCATCGAGGACGATGTGCTGCGCCCAGGCGCGCGCCTGCCGTCCATACGCACCATGGCCGGGCAGGCCGGCGTCAGCCGTTTCACCGTGGTCGAGGCCTACGAGAAGCTGGCTGCGCGCGGCTTGATCCAGTCCCGGCGCGGCGCCGGGTTCTTCGTGGCGCCCCGGGCCCTGCCGCCGCAACCGGCGGCCGCGCGGCAGGCGCCGCATGCGCCGGCGCGCATCGATATCGCGTGGCTCCTGCGCAGCATGTTCCGCGAGTCGGCCACGCCCGACATGCCGGGCGGCGCCGGTTTGTTGCCGGCCGGATGGCTGGATCCCGAGATGGTGGCCAGCGCGGTACGGGCGGTCGGACGCGGCGTGCGCAGCAATCTGGTGAGCTATGGCCATCCACAGGGCTTTCCGGCCCTGCGCCAGCAGCTCGCGGCGCAACTGCAGGGCCTGGACATTCCCGCCCATCCCGACGAGAACCTGTTGACGACCGCCGGCGTGACGGAGGGCCTGGACCTGATCGCCCGCCTGCTGGTGCGGCCAGGCGACACGGTGCTGGTGGAGGATCCTGCCTGGTTCCTGATCTTCGCGCGCCTGGCGGCCTTTGGCGCCCGCGTGGTGGGCGTGCCGCGCACCCGGGACGGCTACGACATGCCGGCGCTGGAGCGCCTGGCCGCGCAGCACAAGCCCAAGTTGTTCATCGTCAACAGCGCGGTGCACAACCCGACCGGCTACAGCCTGTCCGGCGGCGTGGCCTATGACGTGCTGCGCATCGCGGAGAAGCACGACTTCATGCTGGTGGAGGACGACACCTATGCGGAACTGCATCCTGGCAAGGCCATGCGCCTGGCGACGCTGGACCGCTTGCAGCGCGTGATCTTCGTCGGCGGCTTTTCCAAGATGATGGCGGCCAGCCTGCGCGTGGGCTATGTGGCGGCGGCGCCGGCCATACAACAGCAGCTGACCGACCTGAAAATGCTGTCGGGCCTGACTTCGTCGGAGCTGGGCGAGCGGGTGGTGCATCGGATCCTGGCCGAGGGGCAGTACCGCCTGCATATCGAACGGGTGCGCAATCGCGTCGACGAGGCCCGCGAGCGTTGCGTGCGGCAGCTGCAGCGGCTGGGTTTCCAGGTCCCGCATCCGGTCCAGGCAGGCATGTTCGTCTGGGCGGATTGCTGCCGCGATTCGGAGTCGTTGGCGCGCATGGCGGCCGAGCGTGGCTTGCTGCTCGCGCCCGGCACCTTGTTCTCGCCGACGCAGGCGCCGTCGACCTATATGCGGTTCACGGTCAGCATGGCGGACAACCTGGCGGCGTGGAAGCAACTGGCGGCGCTGATGGGGCCGCGCGGCGACTGATGCCGTTCCACTGATGCCGTTCCACTGCTGCCGCTCAACCGCTGGCGGCGGGGGCCAAGGCCTGCTGCAACCACTCCACGCAGACCCTGACCTTGGCCGAGCCATCCAGGCGCGGCGGGTAGACGGCCCAGATATTGGCCTCCTGGTACCAATCCGGCAGCACCTGCACGAGCGTGCCGGCGGCCAGCAACGGCGCCACGTTCCACATCGAACGCAGGAAGATCCCATGTCCTTCGACGGCCCAGCGCGCCACCACCTCGCCGTTATTCGACGACAGCGGGCCGCTGACCTTGGCGATCTGCTCGCCGTGGCGCGAGCGCAGGCGCCAGACGCCGAAGGGATGGTCGCGTTCCTTGATGACCAGGCAATCGTGTCCCGCCAGGTCGGCCAGGCCGCGTGGCGTGCCGGCCCGCGCAAGATACGCTGGTGACGCGCACAGGATGCGGCGATTGGGGGCGAGCCGCCGGGCAATGAGATGCTGCGCAATGGTGTCGCCGACGCGCACGTCGATGTCGTAGCCTTCCGCGGTGATGTCGACCAGGCGGTCGAACAGGTCCAGCCTCAGTTGCAGGGCGGGGTGATGGCGTGCCAGGTCGGCGATCGCGGGCGCCACCACCTGGCGGCCGAAGCCGAAGCTGCTGCACAGGCGCAAGCTGCCGCGCGGGGCCTGGCGCGTGACGCCCAGGTCCTCCACCAATTCGTTCAGGTCGTCCAGGATGCGCTGGGCACGCGCCATCACGCGCTCGCCCTGGTCTGTGACGGCGACCCGGCGCGTGGTCCGGTGCAGCAGGGTGACGCCCAGCGTGCGCTCCAGCGTTGTGACGCGCTTGGTGACGTAGGCGGGCGACATGCCCAGCGCATTGGCGGCCGCCACGAAGCTGGCCTTGCGCGCGACGGCGAGGAAGACGCGCAGGTCTTCGTTGAGCGGTGTCTTCAGGGGCGTCTTGGGTGATTCGTTCATGCGTGATCCCGTCATTCACGTAGCGTGCATAGTCAATTCACGGTGATCATATTGTGCCCGAAATGGAAACTTGCCTACGATGCGGATCGCCACGCTTGGTCCTACGCCCCGGGCCGGGCCGCGGGTCCGGGATGGGCCCATGTTTTTCAACCGAGGAGGGACACCCGTGAACAAGACATATCGCATCGCCGTTATCGCCGGCGACGGCATCGGCAAGGAAGTCATGCCCGAAGGCCTGCGCGTGCTGCGCGCCGCCGCCGGGAAATTCGGCATCGGCCTGGATTTCCAGCACTACGACTGGGCTTGCGCCGAATACTATGAACGCCATGGCGCGATGATGCCGGAGGACTGGAAGGCGCAACTGGCCGGTGTCGACGCCATCTATTTCGGCGCCGTGGGCTGGCCCCGGACCGTGCCGGACCACGTGTCGTTGTGGGGGTCGCTGCTGCAGTTTCGCCGCCAGTTCGACCAGTACATCAACCTGCGTCCGGTGCGCCTGTTCGAAGGCGTGCGCTGCCCGCTGGCGGGCAAGGCGCCCGGCGATATCGATTTCGTGGTGGTGCGCGAGAACACGGAAGGCGAGTACACCAACCTGGGCGGCCGCATCTATGCGGGCACGGAGCGCGAGATCGTCATCCAGGAGTCGGTGTTCTCGCGCTTCGGCGCCGACCGCGTGCTGAAGTTCGCCTATGAACTGTCACGTGCGCGCGCCCGCAAGCAGCTGACCGTCGCGACCAAGTCCAACGGCATCGCCTTGAGCATGCCGTGGTGGGATGAGCGCGCCGACGAGGTCGGCCAGTCCTATCCGGACATCCGTGTCGACAAGCAGCACATCGATATCCTCTGCGCGCGCTTCGTGCTGCAGCCGGAGCGCTTCGACGTGGTGGTGGCGACCAACCTGTTCGGCGACATCCTGTCCGACCTTGGGCCGGCCTGCACGGGCACGATAGGCCTGGCGCCGTCCGCCAACCTCAACCCCGAAAAGCGCTTCCCGTCGCTGTTCGAGCCCGTGCACGGGTCGGCGCCGGATATCTACGGCAAGGGCATCGCCAATCCGGTGGCCATGATCTGGTCGGGCGCGATGATGCTGGACTTCCTGGGCGATGGCGCGGGCGCGTGCCGAGCCGCGCACGACGCCATCGTGCAGGCGATCGAGGAGGCCTTGCGTAGCGGGCCGCTCACGCCGGACCTGGGCGGCAGCGCCACCACGGTCGAGCTCGGGCAGGCCATCGCTGAGCGCGTGGCGGCAGGGTAGGGCAAGCCAAGGCGGCAAGGCGGGGCAGCAGGGACAAGCTGCCCCGCGGGCACGGACCGGCCCGGCGCGCCGGCGGTCGGGCCGGGTCGGACGGACGCGGATTCCTGAATATACTGTCGGCTTCAAGCCCGTCGCCGCGCCTCGCGCGGCGCGGGTTCTCGACCCTTCAAGGAATTCATCATGTCCCTTCCCGTCCGCGTGCTGACCGAAAATTTCTCGGTCGCCCCCCAGCTTACGCCCGATGACATGCCCGCCGTGGCCGCCGCGGGCTACAAGAGCGTGATCATCAACCGGCCGGACTACGAAGGCGGCCAGGACCAGCCCACCGCGGCCCAGGTGTCGGAAGCGGCCTTGAACGCCGGCTTGCAGGTCGAATACCAGCCCGTGGTCAGCGGCGCCATGACGGCCGAGGACGTGGCGCATTTCGCGCAACTGCTGCGCACCCTGCCCACGCCCGTCCTGGCCTATTGCCGTTCCGGTACCCGCTGCACCAATCTTTTCCTGGCCGCACAGCAGAGCTGACGCGTGGCGGCGCGGGCCCCGCGTCGCGATAGTCGGGTTGTCCCTGGGTGGGTGCTCATCCGCGCATGCCTGTTTTCCTGTAAATTGAAATTTCCTACTTCCAGGAGCAGGCACCATGTTCAAGAAGATCCTGATTCCCACTGACGGTTCGCCGCTGTCGGCCCAGGCCGCGAATGCCGGCGTCTGCTTTGCGCGTTCCATCGGCGCCGAAGTGGTCGCGCTGTATGTGACCCAGCCCTTTGCCGCGACCATCGGATTCGATGGCATGGCTGCCGCGTATGCGATCACCGACGAGGATTATGAAAAGGCCTCGGCCGAACAATCCAGCCGCTACCTGAAGGCCGTGATGGATCGCGCCGAGACCGCCGGCGTGAAGGCGACGTCGCGCGCGGTGTCCAACTTCAATGTGGCCGATGGCATCGTGCAGGCCGCCCAGGAAACCGGCTGCGACCTGATCTTCATCGGCAGCCACGGGCGCAGCGGCCTGTCGCGCCTGTTGCTGGGCAGCGTGACGGCCAAGGTGCTTTCGCTGGCGCATACGGGCGTGCTCGTGTATCGCGTCAAGGAAGAAAAAGAGAAGTAAGGCAAGAGAGAAGCAAGGCGCGCGGACGCTGCCGTCCGCGCGTCCCGTCCTACGCGCGAGCGGCTTGCTCGACGCCTATCGTCATCGACACGCTGCGGTTGCGCATGCGCAGCGACAGCGCGGCCGATGCGGCCAGGATGACCAGGACGCATGTCAAGGTATAGCGCAGGCCGTGCGCATCCGACACCAGCCCGAACACGGGCGACACCATCCCGCCGATGGACATGGCCAGGCCCAGCGTGATGCCGCTGGCGGTGGCCGGGTTGCGCGGCAGGTAGTCCTGCGCCAGCGTGACCTGCGCCGAGAAGGGCAGGAACATGGCGATGCCCAGGGCGCCCGTGCAGCACCACGCCCACACGGCATCGGGCGCCAGCGCCAGGCCTCCCATGGCGGGCAGCGACAGCATGTAGCCGAGCCGGATGGCCGGCATGCGGCCCCACCGGTCGGCCAGCCAGCCCCCCAGCAGCGTCCCGACCGCGCCTGCGGCAGTGAAGCTGGTCAGGGCGGCCGCTCCCATGTACGGCGCGCCGCCGAGCTCCCTGATGACGTACAGCGACAGCATGGACAGCACGGTGACGTAGGTGACCGACCAGCCGACGATCACGCCGCAGAGCAGCGCGAATGCGCGCCAGTCGTTGGTCGCGTGATCGGCGGCCTTGCGTGCCTGGGCCGGCGCACGGCCTCGCGCTCGCGCGCCGGTCGTGGCGGCCAGCCACAACATCGCCATCAGCAGGGCCGGCAGGGCCAGCAGCCAGCTGCGATCCAGGGCGCCACCGCCGACGACGGTGTTGGCCAGGAAGGGCGCGAAGGATGCGCCTATCGTGCCGCCGACCGCGAAGACGCTCATGGCCCGTTGCGAGCCGCCGCCCGCCGCGCGCGCGGCCACCGTCGCGGGAGGATGGTAGGCGGCGATGCCCAGGCCGCAAAGCGCCGCGGCCAGCCAGGTCGCGATATAGCTGTCGCCGCTCATGCCGGCCAGCACCAGCCCCAGCGCCGCCACCAGGAAGCCCAGCGGCACCATCCAGCCGCGCGGCGCCTTGTCGGCATAAAGGCCGAACAGGGGTTGCACGACGCTGGACAGGCCGGTGGCGGCCAGCATCAGGCCGCTCACCGCGGTGTAGTTGTAGCCGCGTTCCAGCACCATGAAAGGCAGGAGGGCCGGAACCAGGCCTTGGTAGAGGTCGTTGACCGCATGCGTGCTGGTCAGCAGGCCGAGCCGGACGCGGTCGGGCCTATGGGAAGAGGGGGAGTGGTGATGCGCGCTCATGAAATGCCTTTCGTCGAGAAAAAGACATGCTAAAAAGACGAATAAAGGAATTCTCTCTATAAAACTACTTTTGTCATCGAGAAATGGACAAACGCTCTTCTCCGCCCTCCAACGCATCCCCGCGCGCGTCTGCCACCGGTGCCGGGCCGGGGGCGGCGCCGCTATTTATCCAGGTGTCTCCACGTGATCGCGCGTGGGCCTCGCCCGCTGTCGTCGACGACAGCCAGGACTGGCTGGATATCGGCGGGGGAGATCGCGCGCTGGTGCACGGGGAGCAGACGGCCCGGCCAGTGGTCGCCTATGCGATGGATGCTCCCGACGCCACGGTCATCCCGGCCCATGCGCATCGCCGCGGGCAGATGCTGTACGCGATTTCGGGCGTGATGCTGGTACGGGCGGCGGTCGGCAGCTGGGTCGTTCCCCCGGGGCGCGCGGTCTGGGTGCCGCCCGGCGCGCGGCACGAAATCGTGATGGCGGGCGACGTCGCCATGCGCACGGTGTTCGTGGAGCCGGGATTGCGGGCGGGTTTATGGGAAAGCTGCCAGGTCTTCGAGGTCAGCCCCCTGCTGCGCGAACTGGTGATCGCGGCGGTCGACCTGCCGCTGGACTATGTGACCGGCGGCCGCGACGAACATTTGATGACCTTGGTGCTGGACGAGATCGAACGCGCGCAGCCCCTGTCCTTGCACGTACCCATGCCGGCCCACGCGGGCCTGGCCGCGTTGTGCCGGGAACTGGTGCGCGATCCGGCGCGGGAAGTCAGCCTGTCGGCCTGGGCCCATGTGCTGCATATGCATCCGCGTTCGTTGGCGCGCCTGTTCCTGCGCGAGACTGGCATGAACCTCGGCGAGTGGTGCAGGGAGACCAAGCTGCTGCTCAGCCTGCCCAGGCTGGCGGCGGGCGCGTCCGTGCTGGAGGTGGCGCTGGAGCACGGCTATAACAGTCCCAGCGCCTTCACCGCGGCCTTTCGCCGCACCTTCGGCGCGGCGCCGAGCGCCTATCTGCGGGACCGGACGTAGCGCAAGTGCTGGAAGCGGGATTCCTGCCGGGCGCGCGGCAGGCGGCGCCATGGTGTCCCGGTGTCCGGACCAGGGGCGATGCCTTCCTGGCCTGCCGGCGCGTGCCTTAACTGGCGATGCGTTCCGGGCAGGCGTACAGGGTGGCGTCGTCGCCGCGCATGAATCCCATCAAGCCCACGCCCAGGCGTTGCGCCAGGCGCTGCGCGAGCGCCGTGGGCGCGGAGACGGCGGCCAGCATGCCGACGCCGGCGGCAGCGGTTTTCTGCACCATTTCGAAGCTGGCGCGGCTGGACACGACGACCAGGCTGCCCGCCCGCCGCGCCGGCCCGATGTCGGCGCGGGCCAGGGCCCCTATCAGCTTGTCCAGCGCATTGTGGCGGCCGACGTCTTCGCGCACCAGTTGCAGTGCGCCGTCGGCATCCGCCCAGCCGGCGGCATGCGTGGCGCCAGTGGCGGCGTGCATGGGTTGGCGGCCGCGCAGGGCCTGCATGGCGGCCAGGGCCGACGCCAGCGGCAGGGCGTGGGCGCGAGGCACGGGGGTAAGGTCGCGCACGACCTCGGGCAGGGTCTCTACGCCGCACAGGCCGCAGCCGGTGCGTCCCGACATCGCGCGCCGGCGCTCCTTCAGGCGCGCGGCGCAGGCGCTGGAAATTTCCACCTGCACGACGATGCCATCGCATTCGGCGCGCCATTCGATGCCGCGCACGTCATGCGCGCTGCCCACGATGCCTTCGGTGAGCGAAAAGCCCAGCGCGAAATCTTCGAGGTCGGCCGGCGTCGCCAGCATGGTGGCGTGGCTGATGCCGTTGTACTCCAGCGCGATGGGCGTTTCTTCGGCCAGCTGATCGGTTTGCGGCGCCGGCGCCAGCCGGCCGCCACGGACGCGCAGGACTTGCGACGGAAGCCAGGTCGGATGCTCTGCGGGGTCGGTGTCCATGATGTCGCCGGCGGGACGATGGCGGCGGCGACGCCGGCCATGGGCCCGAACTAGGGGTGAAAAAGCGTATATACCATGCCGGCGTCTTCGCCGACCTGCCGGCGTCGCGCGGCTGGCGGTCGGACCGCCTGGCCGGGGACGGCGGGTCCGGGTAAAGCCCGGCGGCGGGACGTTGCCGTAAAAGCTATGATGTTCCCATGTCCAGAGTGATTTTCCTGACCGATCATCGCCAGGCGCCGGCCCAGGTCCCCGCGCCGGCGCATTTGCCCATGCCCGGCGAGCCCCTGCTCGACACGCGCGGGCGGCCTTTGCGCGACCTGCGCATCTCGGTCACGGACCGCTGCAATTTCCGCTGTACCTACTGCATGCCGCGCGCCGTGTTCGACAGGAATCACGAATTCCTGCCGCATCGGGACCTGCTGACTTTCGAGGAAATCGCCGCCGCGGCGCGTGTTTTCGTCGCCATGGGCGTGCGCAAGATCCGCCTGACGGGCGGCGAACCGTTGCTGCGCAGGAATATCGAGACCTTGGTGGCCTTGCTGGCCGAGCTGCGCACGCCCGAGGGGCGCAAGCCGGAGCTGACGCTGACGACCAACGGCAGCCTGCTGGCGCGCAAGGCCGGCGTATTGAAGGCCGCGGGCCTGGATCGCGTGACGGTCAGCATGGACGCGCTGGATCCCGCGGTTTTCGCGCGCATGAGCGATAGCGATTTCGATGTCGCCCGGGTGCTGGAAGGCATCGAGGCCGCGGCGGCCGCGGGCCTGGCCCCGGTCAAGGTCAACATGGTCGTGCGCAAGGGCGTCAACGACGACCAGATATTGCCGATGGCGCGGCATTTCCGCGGGTCCGGCCATGTCCTGCGCTTCATCGAATACATGGACGTGGGCAGCACCAACGGCTGGAATATGACCGAGGTCGTGCCCAGCGCCGATGTGGTGGCGCGCGTGGCCAAGGCATGGCCGCTGCGCGCGGTGCAGGACGAGGAAATGGGCCGCGTGGCCGCGCGCTGGGCCTATGCCGACGGCGCCGGCGAGATCGGGGTCATCTCCAGCGTGACGCAGGCGTTCTGCGGCGGCTGCACGCGCGCCAGGTTGTCGCCCGAAGGGCGGCTGTTCCTGTGCCTGTTCGCCACGCAGGGGCACGATCTGCGCGAACTGATACGCGGCGGCGCCGACGAGGCGGGGCTGATGCGCGCCCTGGCCGGCATCTGGCAAGGGCGGGGCGACAACTATTCCGAGCACCGCGCGCAAGCGGGTCCGGACCTGACGGCCGCCGGCGGGCACAAGATCGAAATGAGCTATATCGGTGGGTGATCCAGCGATACATGCGCCGCCCGGCATCGCCATGCCGCGGGCGGGCGCCGCCGGCAATATCGCCGGCCTGGTCCTGGCCGGCGGACGCGGGGCGCGCATGGGCGAGATCGACAAGGGCCTCGCGCCCTTGCGCGGCGTGCCGCTGGTGGAGCACGTGCTTCGCGTGCTGATGCCGCAGGTGGCGCGGCTGGTGGTCAGCGCCAACCGCAATGCGGACAGCTATTCCCGTTACGCGCCGGTGCTGGCCGACGATCCGGCGCATGGCCTCTGGCAGGGCCCCCTGGCTGGCATCGCGGCGGGCCTGGCGGGCAGTCCCTTGCCATGGGTGGCGACGGTTCCTTGCGATACGCCCTTCCTGCCTGGCGACCTGGTGGCGCGACTGGCGCTGGCGCTGGCCTTGCCGGCCGATGGCGCCGGTGGTGGAACCGACGGTAGTGGAGCCGACGGCAGGCCGCGCATCGCCGTCGCCCGCGCGGGCGGCCATCGCCAATCGGTCTGCATGCTGTTGCCGATAGACCTGCTGCCGTCCTTGCGTGCCTACCTGGATGCCGGGGAGCGCAAGGTGGACCGTTGGCAGGATCGCCACGGCTGCGTCGAAGTGGCCTTCGACGACGAGGCTGCCTTCATGAATCTCAACACCATGGCCGAGCTTGCGCGGGCGCAGTCCTTGCCGCCCACGGGCTCCCGCCATTGGTCATGAGCCCATGATCCGCGCTATGCCTGCCAGTGGCGGAAGTCGTAGTACGCCACTTTTTCGCCGTCATACACCGGCACGCCGGCCGGGATGCGCGCCAGTCCGGTGGCCCAGGGCAGGGAGCTCATCACGCCCGAGCCCTGGCGGTCGAACACCTGCAATTCCCCGACGCTGCCCGCATTGACCACGCGCTTGACGCGCAGGAATTCCTCGCGCGTGTCATGGCGCGGCCGGGGCGTGCGCAGCGTCAGGTAGCTGACCTGCGGGAAAATCTCCGTGCGCCCCTGCATGCGGCGCAGCAAGGGCGTCACCAGCACGGTGAATACCGCGTAGGCCGACACCGGGTTGCCCGGCAGGCAGACGATGGGCTTGCCCGACACATGGGCCATGGCGACCGGCTTGCCGGGTTTCATGCGCACTTTCCACAGCGCCAGCGTGCCGCCCAGGCTTTCCAGGGCCGGCTTGACCAGGTCCTTGTCGCCGACCGACACGCCGCCGACGCTGAGCACCAGATCGCATTCGTCGGTCAGCGTCCGCAGGGCCGACTTCAGGCTGGCCTCGTCATCGCGAGCATGCAGCACGTGGGTGGCGCGCGCGCCCATGCCGTTGACCAGCGCGGCCAGCATGACGCCGTTGGAGTTGTAGATCTGGTGGCCTGAACGGGGCGCGCCCGGTGCCACCAGCTCGTCGCCCGTGGTGAGGATGCCCACGCGGACCGCCGGATGCACGGTGACCTCGGCGTAGCCCTGTGATGCCAGCAAGGCGACGTGCGCCGCGTCCAGCCGGGTGCCGGCGGCCAGCAGCGGCTGGCCGGCAGCCACGTCCTCGCCGCGCCGGCGCACGTGCTGGCCGGGCTTGGGTTCGGCCAGGATTTCGACGAGGCCGTCCGCTGCGCGGGTGTCTTCCTGCATGACCACGGTGTCGGCGCCGGCGGGCATCAGGCTGCCGGTGAACAGGCGCGTAGCCTGACCCGGGGCCTGGGCGGCCGCCTCCTGGCCGGCGTAGACGATCTGCTGCACGGGCAGCGCGTGCCGATTGCCGGCGGCGGCCACGTAGTCTTCATAGCGCAGGGCATAGCCGTCCATGGCGCTGTTGTCGGCCGGAGGCAGGTCCAGGGTGGCGGTCAGGTCGGTGGCAAGCACCAGGCCGGAGGCCTGGTACAGCGGCACGCGCGCGGTCCGGGTGGGGGCGGTCGCGCCCTGCGCCAGTTGTCGTTGGGCGTCGTCGAATTCCAGCATGCGGCGTCGTTCCGTCTGCGGGCCGGCCTCCGCCGGCGCCAGGCCGGCAGGGCCACGGGCCCTGGGATCATCGGGGTTTGAAGTGCGAAGCGAAGTTGCAGGGCTTGTGGCGGCTGTCCAGCTGCTCGGAAAGAATATGGTTCCAGGCCGCTTCGCAGGCGCTGGTCGAGCCCGGCAGGCAGAATATGAGGGTGTCGTTGGCGATGCCGGCGAGGGCGCGCGACTGGATGGTCGAGCTGCCGATGTCGGCATGGGACAGCTGGCGGAACAACTCGCCGAAGCCCGGGATTTCGGTATCGAGCAAGGGCGTGACCGCCGTTGGAATGGCATCGCGATGCGAGAAGCCGGTCGCGCCGTTGGTGATGATGACCTGTACCGCGTCATCGGCTATCCATTCGCTGATGATGCGGCGGATGGCGTAGACGTTGTCCTTGACCAGGTCGCGCCGCACGCAGTTGTGCCCGTCGCGCGCCAGGGTTTCGGCCAGCCAGTTGCCCGAGGTATCGTTGCCCGCGGTGCGCGAGTCGCTGACGGTCAGCACGGCGCAGGCGAGCGACACTTTCTTGTCGTTTTTCTGGTCGTTCATGATGCTTCCTTCGAGGGATGACCGTCCCAGGAACAGGCACGGTCGGTATCGCTTTGCTTTTGCTCGACCCAGAAACTGCGGCCGCTGGCCAGGGTCTCGCGTTTCCAGAAGGGCGCCCGCGTCTTCAGGGCGTCCATGATGTACTCGCAGGCCTGGAAGGCGTCGCCGCGGTGCGCGCTGGCGGTCGCCACGAAAACGATCTGGTCATTGCGCGCCAGGGTGCCGACGCGGTGCACGATGACATAGTCCAGCACGCGCCAGCGCTCGCAGGCCTGGTTCGCGATGTCTTCCAGTTCGCGCTCGCACATGCCGGGGTAGTGTTCCAGCG
This sequence comes from Achromobacter aloeverae, assembly GCF_004121055.1. Taxonomy (GTDB): domain Bacteria; phylum Pseudomonadota; class Gammaproteobacteria; order Burkholderiales; family Burkholderiaceae_B; genus Bordetella_C; species Bordetella_C aloeverae. The sequence goes on along the minus strand of NZ_PYAL01000008.1, from coordinate 44,137 downwards.
TCAGCGTCCGGGTGGCATCCTCGGACGAGAAGTCGCGCACGTAGCCGGTGAAGGTCACCAGCGCGCCCGCCGCGCCGGTGCAGCGCTCGCGCAGGACCGCCTGCAAGGCGCCGGCGTCGAAGTCGGCTTCCTGGACGACGATCATGGGATCAACCTCCGGTGACGGGCTCGAACACCGCGACTTCGTCGCCGGCACGGATCAACACGCCGGGCTTGGCATGGGTCTGGTTGACGGCCAGGCGCAGGCGGCTGGCGCCGGCCAGTTCCGGATATCGCCGGCCCAGTTGCAGCAGCAGGTCGCTGCCGGTAAGCGGGCCGCCTTCCGGCAGCGGATAGGTCTCCGCGCGGCGGCCGGTGATCTCGGCCACGCGGGCGAAATAGAGCAGATGGATGGCCCCCGGGCTGGGTGGGGATGACCCGGGGCCGGTAGTCGTGGACGAACCGGGGTCGGTTGTCGTGTTAATCGCGCCGTTCACCGCGCACCTCCGTGCCCAGGCGGGCAGAAATCCACCCGCCATTCTACTCCGTCGGGGCCCGCCATTCGCCGCTTTTGCCTCCCGCCTTGTATTCCAGGCGGACCTGCTCGATGACGATGCCCTTGTCGGCTGCCTTGCACATGTCATAGACGGTCAGGGCCGCCACGCTGCAGGCGGTCATGGCCTCCATCTCGACGCCGGTCTTGAAGTCCGTGCGGCAGGTGGCGCGCACTTCCACCTCATGGCGGTCATCGTCCAGCGCGAAGTCCACGCCGACGAAGGACAGCGGCAGGCTGTGGCAGAGGGGGATCAGGTCGGCACAGCGCTTGGCGGCCAGCATGCCGGCCACGCGGGCGGTGTTCAGCACCTCCCCCTTGCCGCGCCCGGGCTGGGTGAGCAGGCCATAGGCCGTGGCGTTCAGGCGCACGCGGGCCGACGCAATGGCCACGCGCGCGGTGCTGGATTTATCGCCGACGTCGACCATGCGGACCTGGCCGGATTCGTCGAGGTGGCTCAATGTGGGCGGTGTGGTGGACATGGCGGTGACAGGCCGGCGAGGCTCCAGGGTAGGCGGCCGCGAGGCCGGGGGGTCGGGGGAGGGCCGGCAGGCCTCGTGGTCAAGGTTTGAAACGAATTGCCCGGGTATAAAGGCGCACGCGGGCACGGAATTCGGACACTATTCGGGTTTGCCTTGGCGGTGCCCTGCCTTGCCCATGCGGGAAAGGGCTGGCCGCCGCCAATGGCAGGCATGCACCCGGTTCACCGTTGGGCCTCCTGGCGTCGCAACACGCGGCCCCGAGGTCCGGCGGCGCCGTCAATGATAATGGACGCATCGCTGCGTCGGGGGTGATAATCGCCCCGTAGCCCTACAGGAGAGACCTTCAATGTCCTTGCGGATACCCCGGATACGGCTTTCGCGGCGGCTCGGCCGCATCGGTCTGGGTATCATCGGCTTCATACTCCTGGTCTTCGCCCTGGCGGCGTGGCAGGTGCCGAATTTCACGCGCAAGGCGCTGACGGGGCAGGTCGCGGAAATGCTGGGCCGCGAGGTCCAGGTCGGCAAGATCTCCTTCAATCCCTTTACGCTGACCCTGCGCGTGCACGACCTGAAAATCGCGCAGCCGGGGTCGGAGACGCCCTTGCTGGCGGTGGGCGAGGCCAATGCCAGCGTCGCCTGGCGATCCGTGGTCTGGTTCGCGCCGGTCGTCGATCACCTGGAACTGCACCAGCCCAAGGTGGCGCTGGTGCGCGAGGGGCCGACCCGCTTCAACTTTTCCGACATCCAGCAGAAGGTCGCCGACATGTCCGCGGCCCAGCCGCCGGCCCCGGAGGAGGACAAGGACAAGCCCCTGCCGCGGTTCTCGCTCAACAACGTGCTGCTTGAAGGCGGCGCCATCACGCTGGATGACAAGGTCACCGGCCGCAAGCAGGTCATCGACGACATCACCCTGGGCGTGCCCTTCATTTCGAACTTCGGCTACGCCACGGACATCGACGTGCTGCCGCGTTTCCACGCGCGCATCAACGGCAGCCCCTTCGATCTGCGCGGCACGGCGCGGCCGTTCGACAAGGTGCCGGCCTCGACGCTGGACGTGGTCTTCACGGGGCTGGCGCTGGACCAGTGGGCCGATGCCTGGCCGGCGCCGCTGCCGGTCAAGCTCCAGCATGGCTTGCTGGACTCGGACCTGCACATCGTGTTCGAGCAGCCGCATGACGCGCCGGTCAGGCTGCGCGTCACCGGCAACCTGGGCGTGCGTGAGTTCGACCTGCGCGAGAGCGCCGGCGACAACCTGGCGGCCTGGCGCAGCCTGAACGTGCGGCAGGTCGACCTGGATGTCATCGGACGGACGGCGGCGATCGGCGACGTGGAGTTGCTGGACCCGCGCATCCAGACGCGGCGGGACGCCAACCAGCGGATCAACTGGCTGGACGTCATCGACAAGTTGCAGCGCTTGAGCGCGGGCGACAAGACCGAGGGGGCGCCCAAGGTGTCCACGGTCAAGACCGTGGTGCCAGCGGCGCCTGCCACGGACAAGGCGACCACGGACAACGCGACCACGGACAATGCCGTCCCCGCCACGGACAAGGCGGCCGCAAACGGGGCGTCCACGGGCAAGGCGCCTTCCGCCACGGACAAGACAGCGGCGGCCGACCAGACGGCATCCGCGCCCCCGGCATCCCCGCCGCCGCCCCCGGCGCCCGCTGCCTGGCAGGTGACGATAGGCGCCGTCAACGTCGGCAACGGCAACCTCCACCTGCGCGACGCCACGACCAAGGTGGACTACACCCTGGAAAAACTGGACGCCACGGTCCAGCAGATACGCATCCCGCAGCCCAAGGACCAGCCGATCGGGCTGTGGCTGACCGTGGACAACGCCGATGGCGCAAAGCTGCGCGGCGTGGGCAAGCTGATCCTGCAGCCCCTGAACCTGGACCTGGACGTACGCGCGGCTAGCCTGCCGCTGGCGCCCTTTGCGCAAACCGTGCGCAACGCGACGCCCGTGCTGCTGCAAGGCGGCACGGTGGGTGTGTCGGCGCAGGTCCATGTGGTCGACCACAACAACGTGCTGGCGGTCAATGCCAGCGACATCAAGGTCGATGCCGCCGATATCGCCGCGCGCGACGAAAGCGCCAAGCCCGCCGTCGACGTCGGTCTCAAGCGACTGGCCCTGTCCGTCGACAAATGGACCCTGGGCTCCGGCTCGTCCAACTTCGACCTCAAGGCCGATGGCCTGCTGGGCCAGGGCGTGCTGGCCACCCAGGGCAGCTTTACGCTGGACCCCTTGCAGGTCAGCGCCAAGGTAGACCTGTCCAAGCTGGACCTGGCGCGCTTCGCACCCTATGCCGCGTCCAGCCTGAACGCCACCGTGCGGTCGATTTCCGTGGGCGCCAAGGGCGAGGCCAGGTTCGTGGCGGCGGCGGGCGGCAAGCCCATGCAGGCCAGCTGGAAGGGCGCCGTCAACGTCGACGACCTGAATTTGCTGGATCGGGTGAATCGCGCGGACTTCCTGGCGTGGAAAACGCTCGCCTTCAGCAACATGGCCATCCAGGTCGTGGGCGACAAGCCGCGCCTGGACCTGGGCGACATCGTTCTCGACGATTTCTATGGCAATGTGCTGCTCAACGGCGAGGGTCGGCTGAACGTCATGGACCTGGTGGCGGAACCGGGCAAGGCCGGCGGCTCCATCACGCAGGACACGCAGACCCGTTCCGCGCCACGTCCGGCGCCCGCCGGCAAGACGGCGGGCGGAGGGCTGCCGGACATCACGGTGCGCAGCGTGACGCTGAAGAATGGCCGCGCCACCTTCAACGACCGCTTCGTCAAGCCGAACTACACGGCCGAACTATCCAATGTCAGCGGGTCGGTCTCGGCGTTGTCGTCGACGAATCCGCAGCCCGCCAAGGTCAGCGTCAATGGCCGTGTCTATCGCACGGCGCCGCTGTCCATCAGCGGTGTGGTCAATCCCTTCGCCAAATTCCTGACCCTGGACTTGAAGGCCACCGCGCGCGGCGTGGACCTGCCGCGCTTCACCACCTATTCCGCCAAGTACGTCGGCTACCCGATCAAGCGCGGCAAGTTGTCGGTGGACCTGGAATACCGCATCAAGGACCGCGCCCTGTCGGCCAGCAACCACGTGGTGCTGAACCAGCTGACTTTCGGCGAGAAGACGAACAGCAAGGACGCCACGACGCTGCCGGTGATGCTGGCGGTGGCCTTGCTGAAGGACCGTAATGGCAATATCGACATCGACCTGCCCGTGTCGGGGTCGCTGGACGATCCCAGCTTCTCGGTTGGCCGCATCATTCTTGGCGTCATCGGCAACCTGGTGGTCAAGGCGGTGACCTCGCCCTTCAGCCTGCTGGCTTCCGCCTTCGGCGGCGGGGAAGAGCTGTCCTACGTGACCTTCGCGCCGGGCAGCGACGCGCTGGACGATACCGCGCGCGAACGGTTGGGCAAGCTGGCCACGGCCCTGGCCGACCGTCCGTCGCTGCAGATGGATATCTCCGGGCGCGCCGACCCGGCCACCGATGACCAGGGCCTGCGCCAGGCCTGGGTCGAACAGCGTATCCGTGCCGCGCAGGCGCGTTCGAGCGGCAAGAGTACCCGCCTGAACAACGCGCCGCTGTCGGCCGCCGACCGCGCCAAGTATCTGGAATCGGTCTACGACAACACCAAGATGGAGAACAAGCCGCGCAATTTCATAGGCATGGCCAAGTCCTTGCCGCCCGACCAGATGGAAGACCTGCTGCGCAAGGCGGCGCCGGTGGGCGACGAACAGCTGCGCCATCTGGCCGACGCGCGCGCCCAGGCGGTCTATGAGGCCTTGCAGGCGGCAGGTGCCCCCGCGGACCGGATTTTCGTGGTTGCGCCGGAGCTGTCGGCCGAAGGCATCAAGGACAAGGACGCGCCCAGCCGGGTCGAATTCTCCATCAAACATTGACCCTGGCGGACGCAAAAGGCCGTATGCTCCCTGCGCGCGGCCCCTGTCCCCGTTCCTTTCCCGACTTCAGGCGCCGCATCCCAAAACGGCCCGGCCCTTCCCCGGCGCGCCGGGCGCCGCGGAGACATGATCCGCAACCTTACTGGAGCGTATTCAATGAGCGACGACAAGCACTTGGATAGTCTTCTCCCTCCCTTGCGCCTGGATCGGCGAGGTTTCATGGCCACCGCGCTCGCGACCGGCTTCGCCGCGGCCGCCGGGCCGGTCGCGGCCCAGTCGGTGGTCAAGACCAGCGCCGAGGGCCTGACGGCCGGGCCGGTCGAGATTCCGGTGAAGGACGGCAAGATGTGGGCGTACAGCGCCGCGCCCAAGGACCGGAAGCACCTGGCTACCGTGCTGGTGGTTTCCGAAATCTTCGGCGTGCACGAGTACATCCAGGATGTTTGCCGGCGGTTGGCGCACCAGGGATACCTGGCCGTCGCCCCGAACCTGTTCGCGCGCGAGGGCGATCCGTCCAAGTACACGGAAATCGCCAGGCTGCAGGCCGAGGTCGTGCAGAAGGTGCCGGACGCCGATGTCATGTCCGACCTGGATGCGACCGCCAAGTGGGCCGCCGCCCACGGCGGCGACGCCAACAAGCTGGGCATCATCGGCTTCTGCTGGGGCGGCCGCATGGTGTGGCTGTATTCGGCGCACAACCCCAGGCTGAAGGTCGGCGCGGCGTTCTATGGCCCCTTGCGCGGCAAGACCGATCCCCAGTTGCGCCCGCATTTTCCGGTCGAGTTGGCCGGCAAGCTGCACGCGCCCATACGCGGGGCCTACGGCGGCAAGGACACGGGCATCACGCAGGACGACGTGGCCGCGATGCGCGCCGCGCTGGAGAAGGGCGACAAGGCGGCGCGCGCATCGGTCATCGATGTCTACCCGAATTCGGGCCACGCCTTCCATGCGGACTATCGGCCCAGCTACGTCAAGGCCGATGCCGACCAGGCCTGGCAGCGCGCGCTGGACTGGTTCGGCGAGCACAAGCTGAAGTGAGATACCGGCGCGCCCCGATTGCCTCCCGTGCGGCGCCCGAGTGCGCGTTTGCGCGCGCGGGCCTTCGACGGCGAGGGCAGGAAGGCGCTACCATGTCGTAAATGCATAAAGCCGTCCCGGTCGCTACAGGCCGGGGCATCTTGCTCCGCGATGCAAGCGGCGCGGAGACACGTTTTCTGACGCGGACAACCGTCCGCGTTTCACTTCTGGAGATCGTCATGACCATCAAAGTCGGCGACAAGGTGCCGGACGGCACCCTGACCGAATTCATCGAAACCGCGACCGACAGCTGCGCGCTGGGTCCGAATGCCTTCCAGGTCGCCGACCTGGTCAAGGGCAAGAAGATCGCCGTGTTCGCCGTGCCGGGCGCCTTCACGCCGACGTGTTCGGCCAAGCACCTGCCGGGCTATGTCGAAAACGCCGCCGCGCTCAAGGCCAAGGGCATCGACGAAATCTGGTGCGTGTCCGTGAACGACGCCTTCGTCATGGGCGCCTGGGGCCGCGAGCAGAAGACCGACGGCAAGGTGCGCATGCTGGCCGACGGTTCGGCGATCTGGACCAAGGCCCTGGGCCTGGAGCTGGACCTGAACGCGCGGGGCATGGGCGTGCGTTCGCAACGCTATTCGATGCTGCTGGATGACGGCGTCGTCAAGAAGCTGAACGTCGAAGCCGCAGGCAAGTTCGAAGTCAGCGACGCGGCCACCATGCTGGGCCAGGCCTGATCGTTTCGTCCAGGACGCGCCGCGGCGCGTCCTGGGATGTAGTAGGCAGTATCGCGGCTCTCGGCCACATGCTTCCGGCCACATGCCCCCGGCCACATGTATTCGACCCTTTACTCGTTTTCCTCCCTCTACGCCGCCGCCTTGCTGATGCTGTGCGGGACTGGCCTGTTCAATACCTTCATGGGCTTGCGCCTGACCGCGCAGTCCGTCAGCGCCTTCTGGGTGGGCCTGTTGATCGCCGGCTACTACCTGGGCCTGGTTTGCGGCGCGCGCCTGGGCCACAAGCTGTTGATCCGCGTGGGACATATCCGCGCGTTCGTGGCTTGCGCCGCGATATCCGCCACCATGGTGCTGGCCCAGGCCTCGTTCGAAGTGCTGCCGCTATGGCTGCTGCTGCGCCTGGTCGCCGGGGTCGCCATGGTGACGCAATTCATGGTGCTGGAAAGCTGGCTCAACGAGCAGACGGAAAACCGGCTGCGGGGCCGGGTGTTTTCCGTCTATATGCTGGTGTCCGGCTTGGGGACGGTGCTAGGGCAACTGTCGCTGACGATGTATGGCACGCTGGACCTGCGGCCGCTGACCCTGGTCGCGATCTTCCAGGTGCTGTGCCTGGTGCCCATTGCCTTGACGGCGCGTACCCATCCGGCCACGCCGGTGCCGGCGCCGCTGGATATCAAGTTCTTCGCGCGCCGCGTGCCGCTGTCGCTGACCGTCCTGTTCATGGCGGGCAATCTGTCGGGCGCGTTCTATGGCCTGGTGCCGGTGTACGCGGCGCGCCACGGCATGAGCACGACCCAGGTCGCGGTTTTCGTGGCGGCGTCGGTCACGGCGGGACTGCTGTCGCAGTTCCCCATGGGCTGGCTGTCGGACCGCATCAACCGCGCCTGGCTGATCCGCTGCAACGCCTTGCTGCTGGCCATCTTTACCGCGCTCATGTGGGGCTGGGCCGTTTGGCCGTATTGGCTGATGCTGCTGCTGGCTTGCCTGTTCGGTATCCTGCAATTCACGCTTTATCCGCTGGGCGCGGCTTTCGCCAACGATCATGTCGAGGCGGAAAAACGCGTGGGCCTTAGCGCCATTCTCTTGATGGCCTATGGCATCGGCGCCTGCATCGGGCCCTTGATCGCGGGCGCCCTGATGTCGCTGGCGGGGCCCAATATGTACTACGTCTTCGTGTCGGCCTGCGCGGTCATCCTGGTGTGGCGGGTGCGTCCCGCCCGGGTCACCGGCAAGCACCAGGTGGAGGAAGCGCCGGTGCACTTCGTCCCCATGCCCGACACCTTGCAGAGTTCGCCGGCCGCCGCGGCGACGCTGGATCCGCGCGTCGATCCATCGGTGGACCAGACCCTGGAAATGGTGGAACCGGATGCGGCCGCGGCCACGCAGCCGGCCCGCACCGACGGCGCCCCCGATGCCGATGTGCCTGGCGGCGGTCCGGAGGCAGGCGTGGTGACGGGGGCGGCGGTGTCGCCCGATCCCGCGGCAGGAGAGGGCGCGCGGCCGCCGTCGCTGTGACGTACTGCTGGCTCGGATGCGCCGGCCCGCGCCCGTGGGCCTTGCGGCATGCGGCCTACGCCCGCTCGGCGGCGCCGTCCGCCGTCGTTCCCGCGGCTCGCATCCCCAGGCGCTCCAGCAAGGCCTGGTCGTGTTGCAGGCGGGGATTGCCGGTCGTCAGCAGTTTTTCGCCATAGAACATCGAGTTCGCGCCGGCCAGGAAGCACAGGGCCTGCATTGCGTCGTCCATGCTCTCGCGGCCGGCCGACAGGCGCACCACGGCGCGCGGCATGGTGATGCGCGCCACGGCGATGGTCCGCACGAACTCGAAGGGATCGAGCGGCGGCGTTCCCGCCAGGGGCGTGCCCGGGATGGGCATCAGGTGATTGATCGGCACCGATTCGGGATACGGATCGAGATTCGCCAACTGGCTGATCAGGCCCGCCCGTACCACGCGGCTCTCGCCCATCCCGATGATGCCGCCGCAGCACACCTTCACGCCCGTGGCCCGCACGTGCGCCAGGGTATCGAGGCGGTCCTGGTAGGTGCGGGTGCTGATGATGCTGCCGTAGAACTCGGGCGACGTATCCAGGTTGTGGTTGTAGTAGTCCAGGCCCGCATCGGCGAGCTGCCGCGCCTGCGCGTCGTCCAGCATGCCCAGCGTGACGCAGGTCTCCATGCCCAGCGCCTTCACCGCGCCTATCATGCGCGCCACGGCCTCGACCTGCCGCGGCTTGGGTGAGCGCCATGCCGCGCCCATGCAGAAACGCTGGGCGCCCTGGTCGCGCGCCGCCCGCGCGGCCGCCACCACCTCTTCCAGCGGCATCAGGGGCTGGCCCTTCACCCCTGCGTCATGGACGGAGGATTGGGAGCAGTACCCGCAGTCCTCCGGACAGCCCCCGGTCTTGATCGAAAGCAGGCTGGAAAGCTGCAGTTCCGTGGGATCGAAATGTTGGCGGTGCACGGACTGGGCGCGGTGCACGAGTTCGGCGAAAGGCAATTCGTAAAGCGCCACGATGTCCTGGACCCGCCACGGGGCGGTGGTGGACAGGGGCATGGCGGGCGTGGGGAGCTTTTTTGGCATGTCGTCCGGCATGTCGTTCGGCATGTCGCTAGGCATCGGGTTCATGGGGACTCCGTCAGTAGGCGGTTGGCCAGGCGGGCCGATCGTAGGAACAACCAAACCGGATCTGCAAAGGGTGAAAAACGCGGAGCTTGGAAGGTGGAAAGCAGGCGATAGGGCACGAAGACGGAAATTCGCCGCGCCGCTGCGACAACATGACGTCTATGCACTGGAATTTTTCAGGGCTTTTATTTGTTTCTGTTTGTATCTACCCGAACCGGCTAGCTTCTCCCGGCCAAACGCGCCGGGCGTTCTTTCCTCTTTTCCTCAGCGCGCTCGACAACCACTATCCATAACCGGAAAGGGCCGTCCTCCTGTAAAATGGTATGCCAAAAATGGCATACCAAAATTTGAATAAAAAAGCTAGTCTTACCGATAATTGAACGACGTTGAAAGACGAAGTCATCAAAAATCGTGAAGACCTGTTCTACGGCAGAGCGTTTCCGACGCCCTGGCACGCGCCCATAATCCGGCCCGTTGATATGTCGTTACCTGGAGACAAACATGTATTTCGCGTCCGCCGGCGGCGTTGCCGCCTTTCCTTGTCCGCCCGTCCGTCGTGCACGCGGCCTGATCGCGCCCACCATGCTCATGCTGGCTTGTTCGGTATTGGGCATGGCCGCCGCGCCCGCGCAGGCCGCCTTTCCCGAGCATCCCTTGCGCCTGATCGTCCCGTTCGCGCCCGGCGGCGCGGTGGACGGCGCCGCGCGTCCCGCAGCGCTGGAACTGGGCAAGGCCCTGGGCCAGTCGGTGGTGGTGGACAACCGGCCTGGCGCCGGCGGCACCATCGGCATCCAGGCAGCGGCGCACGCGGCGCCGGATGGCTACACGCTGCTACTGGGCAATATCGCGCTGGCCTCGGCGCCCGCGCTGTATCCGCAATCCGGCATCAGCGCCAAGGACTTCGCGCCCGTCGCGCTGGTCGGCACCACTCCTTATGTGCTGGTGGTGCGCGCGGACTCGCCCATCAAGTCGGTCGCTGAACTGATCCAGAACGCCAAGACGCATCCGGGCAAGATGAATTACTCGTCCGCCGGCACCGGCTCGGCGATACATCTGGCCGGCGAATTGTTCAAGGCCAAGGCCGGCGTGGATATCGTTCACGTGCCCTACAAGGGCGCTTCGCCCGCGCTTACCGCGCTCCTGGGCGGAGAAGTCGACATGATGTTCTCGTCGACCATGGAAGCCGCCCCCATGCTGAGCAGCGGCAAGGTGCGCGCGCTGGCCGTGACCAGCGCCGAGCGCACCAGCCAGTTCCCCGACGTGCCGACCCTGACCGAAGCGGGGCTGAAGGGCTACCAGGTAACCGGGTGGTACGGCGTCTATGTGCAGGCCGGCGTGCCCGCCGACGTGTTGAAGACCTTGCAGCAGAAGGCCCAGCAAGGCATGCGCTCGGACGACATGCGCAAGCAGCTGGCCAACTACGGCCTGGAAGCCGCCAAGGGCGACGCCGCCGAGGCGCAGAAGATGCTGGACGACGAAACCGCGCGCTGGTCCGAGGTGATCAAGAACGCGCATATCAAGGCCAATTGAGATCCGGACAGAGAGAGCAAGACGATGGGCATGCATATCCGCAGCGGCGATGGTCCCGCCTATACCCAGGACCTGGCCGCCTTCCTGGCGCGCTTCACCTATGACGAACTGCCCGCGAACGTGGTGCAGGCCGCAAGGCGCGGCATTCTGGATTGGCTGGGTTGCGCCTTTGCCGCGTACCGCCATCCGACGCTGGACAAGCTGCAGGCGGCGCTGGCGGAAAACGGCAGCGCCGGGAAGGCCACCGTGCTGGCGCGCGCCGCGCGCCTGTCGCACACCGACGCGGCCCTGGTAAACGGCCAGATGGGGCATTTGCTGGACTACGACGATACCCACATGGGCGGCGTCATCCTGCACGCCAGTTCGCCGGTGCTGGCGGCGCTGCTCTCCGCGGCGGAACTGCGCCCGGTCGATGGGCGCACGTTCATCGCGGCCTACGTGGCCGGGTTCGAGGCGGGCGTGCGTATCGGCCAGGCGGCGCCGGAGCATCATCCTGGCGGCTGGCACCTGACCGGCACGCTGGGCGCCTTCGCCGCAGCGGCGGCGGTGGGCAAGCTGCTGGGGCTGGATGCGCAGCGCATGACGCACGCGCTGGGCATCGCGGGCACGCAGGCGGCCGGGATGCAGCAGAATCGCGGCACCATGTGCAAGTCCTTCCATGCGGGCAAGGCGGCCGCCAATGGCCTGCTGGCGGCGTTGCTGGCGGAGAAGGGCTTCGACAGCACCGAGGAGATCGTCGAAGGCAAGCGCGGCTTCGCGCGTATCTACAGCAAGACCACGGCGCTGGAGCGACTGACGGCCGGCCTGGGACAGGAATGGATGATCGCCACCAATGGGCACAAGCCTTATGCCTGCGGGGTCGTCCTGCATCCGGCGATCGATGCCATGATCCAGTTGCGCGCCAAGCTCGACGGCCGGCTGGATGGCGTCGAGGCAGTCGAACTCAAGGTCAATCCCGCGGTCGTGACCATTACGGGCACGGTGGCGCCCACCACGGGGCTGCATTCCAAGTTCAGCATCTATCACAGCGCGGCGGTGGCGATGATCGACGGCGCCGCCGGCATTGCGCAGTACACCGACGCGCGCGCCGCCGACGGGCAGGTGGCGGCCCTGCGCGGCAAGATCACCATCGGGGTGGACGAAGGGCTGCGCCGCGACCAGGCATGGGGCCGCGTCCGGCGCGGGGGCGAGGTGTTCGAAACCCTGGTCGAGCACGCCACCGGCACGACGGACAACCCGATGTCGGATGCGGCCATCGAGGCCAAGTTCCTTGCCAATGCGGACGGCGCGCGCGATGCCGCGCAGGCCGCCGCCATCGCCAAGGCCACGTGGGCGTTCGAGCAGATCTCCGACGTGCGCGAGTTCGTGGCGCTGCTGCGTTGAGCGCCACCCCTGCAAGGATGCAAGCATGACCAAGAGCCATAGCAAGAAAGCCGACCCCGTCCAGGACGCCCTGACCCCCATGCCCGCGCTGGCCGCCTATCTGGCGCGCGCGCTCAAGCAGCCCTTGCCGGCCGAGGTGGCCGACAAGGCCAAGGCGCACATGCTGGATACCATCGCGTCCATGGTGTCGGGCGCGCGGATGAAAGCGGGCAGCGCGGCCATCGCCTATATCAAGGCGCTGGGCGAAACCGGCACGCGGTCCGCGGTTGCCGGGACCCGCCTGTACACGTCGCCGGTGCATGCGGCGCTGGCCAACGGCATGTTCGCGCACGCCGATGAAACCGACGATTCCCATGCGGCGTCTCTGACGCACCCCGGGTGCGGCATCGTTCCCGCGGTGCTGGCCGCCGCCGAGTTCTTCGGCCGCAGCGGCCAGGACATGCTGCGCGCGATGGTGTTGGGTTATGACGTTTGCGCGCGCCTGACGCTGTCGCTGCACGCGTACGATTTTCGCGTGGCGGGCCATTCGACCCACACGTTCGGCCCGAACTTCGGCGCGGCTGCGGCGGCCGGCGCGCTGGCCGGCCTGGATGAAACGCAGTGCCGCCACGTCATGTCCTATGCCGCGCAACAGGCGTCCGGCGTGGCCTGCTGGATGCGGGACAAGGATCACATCGAGAAATCCTTCGACTTCGGCGGCATGGCCGCGCGTAATGGCGTGAGCGCAGCCATCATGGTGGCCAGCGGCTGCACCGGCGTCGACGACGTATTCTCGGGCGAGCGCAATTTCTATCATGCGTTCGGCGATGATCCCGATCGCCTGGCGCTGGGGCGCGAACTGGGCGTGCGCTATGAGATCCTGGGCACCAGCATCAAGCGCTGGACCGTTGGCTCGCCCATCCAGGCGCCCCTGGACTCGACGCATACGCTGGTGCATCGCCACCAGCTGAAGGCCGATGCCATCAAGGCCGTGCGCGTGCGCATCCCGCACGAGTCGCTGACCATCGTCAACAACCGCGAGATGCCGGAGATCTGCCTGCAGCATCTGGTGGCGATGATGCTGATCGACGGCAATATCGATTTCCATACGGCGCACGACCGGGCGCGCATGCAGGATCCACGGGTGCTGGCCCTGCGTGCATTGATCACGCTGGAGGGCGACGATGAATTGTCCAGGGCCATGCCCAGCCGCCAGGGTATCGTGGAAATCACGCTGGACGACGGCAGCACGGTCGTCGAGCACACCAAGGCCGTGCGCGGTACGCCCCTGAATCCCATGACGCGGGAAGAGGTCCAGGCCAAGGCCATGGGCCTGCTTGCGCCGGTCCTGGGCGAGGTCCGTGCCGCCGCCTTGTGCGACGCCGTCTGGTCCCTGGAAAAGGTCCACGACGCCCGCGCGTTCACGGCCTTGATGCAGCCGGCGGAGTAGTCGGAGGCGATGCGCCCGGCCTTGGGGCCAGGGCACTACGCAGGGCGCGCCCATGTGTGAGCAGGCGCGCCCTGTGTACGTCGTTCCCTTCAACCGCGGTCTAGTTGAACGGGTTCACGATTGTCAGGTTGGGGGCCACTTTCAGGCCATGATGCATGTCTTCCGTGTGCAGGATGCGGCAATCCGCAAGCATTGCGGCGGCAACGATGCAGGCGTCGTAGAAAGCCATTCCATAACGCGGTGCGATATGTCTCGCAAGGTCATGGGTCTCCAGCGACAGTGGCGTTACGGTGCACAGCTGCCGGATGACATCGATGAGTTCGCCGATCTCGTCCCAGGCCAAGCCGAGCTTGCGCCTGCATACGTTCGTGATTTCGTTCAGCACTTGTACGCTGATCGTGGGACGCCGCTTCAGCAGCGCTCTTACGAGCGCCACTTTGCGCGGCTCGTCCGCCAGAAGGTATAGCAAGACATTGCTGTCGAGGAATGCAGGCCGCTCAGTCCCGGTCATTGGCGTCGTCCCGATTGAACTTGAAATCAGAAGGCAGCTTGCCCCGATACTTGTCCAGTCGGTCCAGGAGCGCATCGGCCCCCGGCTTCTTGCGTACCGCAAACTTTCTTGGACCATCGACCACGATTTCGATGTCGTCGCCTTCTTTCAATTGCAATACCTCCACGAGACTGGCTGGAAGCCGGACGGCCAAGCTATTGCCCCATTTGGCGACTTGCATGGCATTTCTCCTTGGATATACATTTCCAGATTGTATATCCGCCCGAGGGAGAAACTTTACCGGCGTAATGCGGTGTCCGTCGCATACGCTGGAAGAAAGTTCGATCCGAGAGCGATTTTTTTGGCCCGCAGGACGTGACGTTGCGTGCGGGCGTCCCCGTCGGCCACCGAGGTCCATGGAATGGTTGTGGCGGTTCAGGGATGTAGTGCCACTGCGCCTTGATAGATCACATACAACCCCACGACCACGATGACGGCGCCGGACAGGTAGGGGGCCTTGCGGGCGACTTCGCCGAAGCCGCTCCAGCGGCGGGCGACGTGGCGGACGCTGAGGGCGGCAAGGGTGCCCGAGGCCACCATCGTGAGTGCGAGGCCGATGCTGAAGCCGAGGACCAACGTGGCGCCCAGCGCGACCTTCTTCAGGTGCAGGCATAGCAGCAGCACCGTGATGGAAGCGGGGCAGGGAATCAGGCCGCCTGTGAGGCCGAAGAGAATGATCTGGGGGGTGGTGACGTCGCGGTTGGCGAAGCGGCGGCGTATGTCGTCCGCGTGCGCTTTTTCATGGGCGTCCTGGTAGGCCGGGGCGACGGCTTCCCACTCGTGCAGCGCGGCCGCGCTGCTGGACTGCCTGTCGTTGGGGCCGTGCCCATGCGGGTGATGGGCATGTCCGTGGTGCTCATGCCCGTGGTGGTGATCGTCATGATGATCCTGCCCATGGAAGTCATGGGCCTGGTCATGGTCATGAGCGTGGTCATGGTCGCCATGCGCATGATGGCCATGATGGTGGTGCCCATGATGATCGTGCGCGTCCGCCATGCGCTGGCCTTGCCAGGTCCGCCACAGCATCCACGCCGCGACGGCGATGATCAGGATGCCCGAGGCGACCTGGAAGTAGGGTTCGCTGGCCTGCGCATCCCAGTTACGGCCGAAGTACAGCCCGGCCATCGCCACCACCCATACCACCAGGGTGTGCGAGAGCGTCGCGGACAATCCCAGCAGCACCGCCTGCATCACGCTGCCGCGGATGGCCACGATGAAGGCCGCCATCATGGTCTTGGAGTGTCCGGGCTCCAGGCCATGGAGCGCGCCCAGCACGATGGCGCTGGGCAGGAAGAGCCAGGCGTTGCCTTGTTGCAGAAGCGTGGTGAAGTCGGTCATGGGGTAGGGGGTGGCGCCGGCGCTTAATGAAGAGGGTTGCGGGACAAGGGCGCGCGGCGTGCCCGCGCGGTCATTCCAGCCCGCTGCGAAAGTGGCCGGATCCTGGATATCCAATATACTCCCCCCTAGTATGTTGCGTGATAATTTTCACGGTCCCGGCGTTGTATTTCCAGCGCGCTCCATCTTCGAGGCGACACCCATGCACACCATCCGCGACAAGGCCAAGCTGCTTGCCCGGGTCCGACGCATCAAGGGCCAGGTGGCGGCGTTGGAGAGCCAGCTCGACCAGGAAGAGGATTGCGGAGCCATCCTGCAGCAGGCCGCCGCCGTGCGCGGCGCGGTCAATGGCTTCATGAGCGCTCTCATCGAAGGCCACTTGCACGACCATGTCGTCCATGAGCCGAATCCGGGCCAGCGCCAGCGCGACCTGGATATCGTCATGCGGGCCGTGAAGCCCTATCTCAAATAGTCGAACGGTGCCGGGCCGCGAGGTCGTGTGGTCTCGACAGAAGTGCATGCGGGCGCGTGACCGCTGGCGTTAGGCTACGAACGCGATGACGTTCGCGTTAAGCCGCGTGACAGTTATGCACGCATTGGTGAACATAGCCTTGCCCATTTTTCATAGCAGGCGAGGCGCGTCTCCCTATCATGAATAAAAGCATGTTCCGTGTTCGCTGCGGACCATGACGTCATACAAGGAGACAACATGAAGACCATGAGCCAACGCTTTGCCACCTTCATCGCGGCCACGGCCGTCGCGGGGTTTGCCGCGTTGGGCGCATCCAGTGCGCATGCCGCCGGCGAGGATGCCGCCAAGGACTATCCATCCAAGCCCATCACGCTGTTGGTCGGCTTTCCTGCTGGCGGTCCCGCGGACAATGCGGCGCGCCTCCTGGTGGATCGCATCGTCACGAAGTGGCCGCAGGCGAGGATCATCGTGCAGAATCGCGGCGGCGCCAACGGCGCGATCGCGGCGTCCGAACTGACCAAGGCGCCGGCCGATGGGTACACGCTGTTTTTCGTCACGCGCAGCCATGTAAACCTGAAATGGCTGACGCCCAAGCTGCCGTTCAATCCGGAGACCGATTTCCAGCCGGTCGGCATCGTGCTGGAAATGCCCAATGTGATGGTGGTGGGGCCTTCGGTGAAGGCGGCGGATTACGCGGCTTTCGTCAAGGACGCGGCGGCGCATCCGAACCAGTACACCGCGTTCTCGTCGGGCAATGGGTCGGACCCGCACCTGGCGCTGGCCGAATACATGCAGAAATCGGGCCTGCGGATCCGGCACATTCCCTACAAGGGCGGCAACGAAGGCATGCTGGACATGCTGGCGGGTCGTGTCGACCTGTCGTTCGCCACGTTGGGCACGGTGATGTCGCAACTGCAGAAAGGCAAGTTGCGCGCATTGGCCATCGGGGGCAAGGCGCGTAGCGCGCAACTGCCCGACGTGCCCACGTTCGCGGAAGTGGGGGTGAAGGACTTCTCGCCCGAGGCCTGGTACGGTGTCATGGCTCCCAAGGGCACGCCGCCGGCGATCGTCGCGAAGCTCAATGCCGTCATCAACGACGTCATGAACACTCCTGAAGGCGCCAAGAAACTCGAAACCCTGGGCGCCATCCCGGTGCGCAACACCGTGGACGACTTCAGCGCCATCTACAAGCACGACCTGAAGTCCAACGGCGAACTCATCCAGCACCTGGACATCCACGTCGATTGATAGATAGCGAGCGCCTTCCCGGCGCTTGCTCAGGAAGCCCGAACGCAAAAAAGCCCTGAGCGATTAAGCTTCAGGGCTTTCTGCGTGATCGCTGTTGTCACAACAACGATCTGAATTCTGGCGGAGCGGACGGGGCTCGAACCCGCGACCCCCGGCGTGACAGGCCGGTATTCTAACCAACTGAACTACCGCTCCGCAGCGGTATGTATTACTACAACCTAGCCAGAGTGAACTGGCGTCCCCTAGGGGATTCGAACCCCTGTACTCACCGTGAAAGGGTGATGTCCTAGGCCTCTAGACGAAGGGGACCTGGAACTGCATAAACAAGCAAGCTACTTTACTGCAACTTCGCGTCCGGCTGGAGTGGTGGAGGTAAGCGGGATCGAACCGCTGACCTCTTGCATGCCATGCAAGCGCTCTCCCAGCTGAGCTATACCCCCGTATCCGGACGTCTTCAACAAATCCTGCCGCAAAAACCGGGTCAAAAAACCACGCTGAACCGCTTTTTACCGCTGTCTTTGCTGACTTCGTTTTGTTCCGTCGGCGAAGAAACGAGATTATGCATGAACTTTTTGGGGCGTGCAAGTCGGGGTGAAAAAAATTTGTGTGAACTGCGAAATTTTTTTTCGGCGCGGCACTTGCGACGGGCGGACAGGTCTTACCTGAGGCACGACCAGAGGCGCGACAACGCGTACGCGGACTGCACCGGGGCAGGAGGGGCCCAGCCCCAGCCGCATGGGAAGAACAGGAAGAACACGCCCGCGCATGGCGCGGGAGGCACCGCATGGACACGATCCATGCGGCGGCTGCATGGGACAACCGAAGCATGGGACAACAAACTCAGGAGCACGGCATGAGCAATACCTCCTTTCCCACCCGCCCCTTGGGCCGCACCGAAATGTCCATCACCCGCGTCGGCTTCGGCGCGTGGGCAGTGGGCGGCGGCGATTGGGCCGCCGGCTGGGGCCCGCAGGACGACAACCTGTCCATCGCCGCCATCCGGCATGCGGTCCGGCGCGGCATCAACTGGATCGATACGGCGGCCGTATACGGACTGGGGCACTCGGAGGAAATCGTGCGCGCCGCGCTGAGCGACCTGCCGCCCAGCCAGCGCCCGTATGTCTTCACCAAGTGCGGCCTGGTGTGGGACGAGCATGACCGCCGGGCCGCGCCACGCCGCGTGGGCGCGGCCGCCAGCATCCGGCGTGAAGCCGAAGACTCCCTGCGCCGCCTGGGCGTCGACTGCATCGATCTCTATCAAATGCACTGGCCTTCCAGCGACGGCGCGCCGATCGACGAGTATTGGCAAGCCTTGCTGGACCTGAAGCAGGCGGGCAAGGTGCGGGCCATCGGCCTGTCGAACCACAACGTCGCCCAGTTGGAGGACGCCGAGCGCCTTGGCCATGTGGATACCCTGCAACCGCCGTTCTCCGCCATCCGCCGCGATGCGGCCGCGGACCTGCTGCCTTGGTGTGCCGCGCGTAACACGGGCATCATCGTCTACAGCCCCATGCAGTCGGGTTTGCTGACCGGGCACTTCAATGCGGAACGGGCGGCGCGACTCGGGTCGGACGACTGGCGCGCGCACAGCGCCGAATTCCAGGGCGCGAACCTGCGGCGCAACCTGGCCCTGGCAGAAGCGCTCAAGCCAGTCGCCGAACGCCACGGCTCCACCGTGGCGGCGATCGCTGTGGCCTGGACGCTGGCGTGGCCGGGCGTGACCGGCGCCATCGTCGGCGCCCGCGCGCCGGCGCAGGTCGATGGCTGGCTGGGCGCCGCCACGCTGGAACTGGATGCGGAGGACATGGCGGAAATCGCCGCGGTCATCGAGACGCAAGGCGTGGGAACAGGGCCGGTATCGCCCGCCAGGCTGGCGGGCGCGACCCTGCCCTTGGTGGACGAGCGCAACAGCGGCCTGACCGGATTGAACCTGCCCTGATCGCCGGGTAGCCGCCGGGCGGCGGCGTGTCGATCACCCGCGCTGCCGCGCCCGCAACCGCACCCCTGCCAGCGCTCCCAGCCCGATTGCGATCAACACTTCCGCAGGCAGGTTGCCGGCGCGGACATAAGGCGTGAGCCCGCTCATTCCCTGTACCTGCGTCGCCAATTCGGCGCGCGTCATCGGCGGCAAGGCCGCCCCCACGCGTCCTTGCGGGTCGATGGCGACGGTCATCCCGGTGTTGGTCGCGGCCAGCATCGGCCGTGCGGTTTCCAGCGTGCGCATGCGGCCGATCTGCAAATGCTGGCGCAAGGCCCAGGAATCGCCGAACCAGCCAAGATTGCTGATGTTCAAGAGGATGCTGGCGCCGGCTTCGCCGTTGGGTCCCGGCCGTATCGCCGGCAGCAATTCCTCGCCGAACAGGTCCTCGTAGCAGATATTCAAGGCGATGCGCTGGTCGGCAACGGGGAAGGGCGCCTGCCAGCGCGCCCCATTGTCGAAATCGCCCAACGGGATATTGAGCAGGTCCACGAACCAACGGAAGCCCGGCGGCACGAATTCGCCCCACGGCACCAGATGCTGCTTGTCATAGCGCGTGCTGATTTCACCGCTGCGCATGGCCTCGACGGAACTGTTGGCGTCGAACCCGATGGCGCTGTTGGTCCAGCGGTCCTTGCCGTTGACCACGCGATGCAGCGGCACCCCCATGATGACGTCGGCCTGGCGCTCGGCGGCGATGCGCTTCCAGATATCCCACACCTGCGGCGGCAACTGGTCCTGGAAGACGGGCAGCACGGTTTCCGGCAATACGATCAGGCGCGGCGCGGGCGTGCCCGCCGCCGGCGGCATGGAAGCCTGGTTCATGTGCTGGACCAGGCCCTGCTCCATCAGTGCGGGATCGAACTTCTCGGATTGCCCGACATTGCCCTGGATCAGGCGAACCTGCAGCGGCGCGCCCATGGGTTGCGACCACGTGCGCAGGCCCAGCGCCCAACCGCCCAGCGCCAGCAGGACAGCCAGCACGGCGGGGACGGCCAGGCGCGCGTCCCGCGTCGCATCCTGGCGGGGCTGCCACAGCATGGCCAGGGCCGCGGCTGCGAAGGCCGCGATAAGGACGATGCCATAGAGCCCCAGCACGGGCGCCCAGCCCGCCAATGGACTATCGACATGGGCATAGCCGATGTTCAGCCAGGGGAAGCCGGTCCACAGGTTGCCGCGCACCCACTCCAGCGCACCCCAGGCCACGCCGAAGGCCAGCGCCGCCCGCAGCCGGGCGCGCCAACCGCCGCCGCCGGGCGGCAACGGCGCCAGCCAGCGCGCCAGGGCGCAGGCGGCGGCCGGGAAGAGGGCGAGAAACGCGGACAGCAGGAAGACGCCGGCCGCGGCCAGCGGCGCGGCGAGATCGCCGTAGCGATGCATGCTGATGAACAGCCAATACAGGCCGACCGTATAGCAGGCGGTATCGAACAGCCAGCCGAACCAGAATGCCCGGCGCGGCCCCGGCGCCGTCAGCACATGCCAGGCCAGCACCGCCAGCGCCAGCACCTGCACGGGCGCCAGCACGGCGTCGGGCAAGGGGCCCGGCGCGAAGGAGAGCGCCTGCACGGCGCCAGCGGCCAGCACGGCGGCCGCGCGCATCATGCGCGGGTAGCGGACCGCGGACGTCATGCCTGGGGCGGGGCGGAAGGCAGGCGCTTGACGCGCAACCACAAGGGACGTCGCGCATCGGCGCGGACGACCTCGATGCGCAGGTCTTCGTGCTGCACGAATTCACCGCGGCGGGGGATGCGCCCCAGTTGGGCGCTGACCCAGCCGCCTACCGTGTCGTAGTCGTCGTCGGGCAGGTTGCTGCCGAAAACCTCGTTGAACTTGGCGATTTCCGTCGTGGCCTGGACACGCCACAAGTTATCGCCTTCGGCGAAGATGGTGGTTTCCTCGTCTTCGTCGAACTCATCCTCGATGTCGCCGACGATCTGCTCCAGCACGTCTTCCATGCTGACCAGGCCCGAAATGCCGCCGTGTTCGTCGATGACGATGGCCAGGTGGTTGCGGCTGGCGCGGAATTCGTGCAGCAGGACGTTCAGGCGCTTGGTTTCGGGGATGAAGACCGCCGGGCGCACCAGGGAGCGGACCTCGATGCCGGGCTCCAGCATGCAGCGCAACAGGTCCTTGGCCAGCAGGATGCCGACAATGTTGTCGCGGTCGCCTTCATACACGGGGAAGCGCGAGTGCGCGGTGTCGATGATGGTGGACAACAGGTAGGGCAGCGGCTGGGAGATATCCAGCAGGTCCATGCGCGAGCGCGGCACCATGATGTCGCCGACCGTGCGCTCCGACACGGCCAGGGCGCCCTTGATCATGGTGTAGGACTCGGCGTCGAGCAGGTCGCGTGCGTGCGCCGCTTCCAGCACCGCCTTGATGCCTTCGCGGTCTTCGGGCTCGCGTCGGACCAGGGACAGGATACGGTCGAGCAGGGAACGGGTGGAGGATTTGGCCGGGCGGGTCGCGTCGGCCTCGTTGGCAGGGTAAGGGTCGGGCATCGTCCAGAGGACAAGTTACAGAATGGGCCAGCATAACCGATGTTGCCGGCCGGTTTTGTAACCCGGACATCGTAATTACCCGATGCGGTCCGGCAGACGGCGCGGCTACCGGGGCGCGTAGGGATCAGCGATGCGCAGGGCGGCCAGCAGGCCGGTTTCCAGGGCTTCCATGCGGCGCGCGTCGCGCGGTTTCACATGGTCGTAGCCCAGGGCGTGCAGGGTGCCATGCGCCGTCAGGTGGGCGGCATGCGCCAGCAGGGTCTTGCCCTGTTCGCGCGCCTCGCGCACCAGCACGGGCACGCACAGCACGATGTCGCCGCGTGCGGTGCCGGCCGGATCGACGCCATATTCGAACGTCAGCACATTGGTGGCGTAGTCGCGGCCACGGAAATCCCGGTTCAGGCGCCGGCCCTCGGCCTGGCCCACCAGGCGCAGGCTGATCTCCGCGCCCTGGAAGTCCACCAGCCCGTCGGCTTGCGCGCCGGCCAGCGCATGGGCCACCCATCGGCGCAGGCGCCAGCGCGGCAGGCGCGGCTCGGCCACGGCGTACTGCACCGCCAGCGACAGCGCGGGGATATCAGGCTTCATCTTCGGCGGCCTGGTCGTAGGCGTCGACGATGCGCGCGACCAGCGGATGGCGCACCACGTCGCGGCTGGTGAAGCGGGTGGTGGCGATGCCCTGCACATCCTGGAGCACGCCCACGGCGTGCGCCAGGCCGCTTTGCTGGCCGCGCGGCAGGTCGACCTGGGACGGATCGCCAGTGATGACCGCCTTGCTGCCGAAGCCGATGCGCGTGAGGAACATCTTCATCTGCTCAGGCGTCGTATTCTGCGCTTCGTCCAGGATGACGAACGCATGGTTCAGCGTGCGTCCGCGCATATAGGCCAGCGGCGCGATCTCTATGGTCTGCTTTTCGAACAGGCGCTGGACGCGCTCGAAGCCCATCAGGTCGTAGAGCGCGTCGTAGAGCGGGCGCAGATAGGGGTCAACCTTCTGCGCCAGGTCACCGGGCAGGAAGCCCAGGCGCTCGCCGGCCTCCACCGCCGGGCGTGTCAGCACCAGCCGCTGGACGGTGTCGCGCTCCATGGCGTCGATGGCGCAGGCGACCGCCAGCCAGGTCTTGCCCGTGCCGGCCGGCCCGATGCCGAAGGTGATGTCGTGCTTGAGGATATTGTTCAGGTAGTCGCGCTGGCGCGGCGTGCGCGGCCGCAGGTCGCTGCGCCGGGTGCGCAGGGCGATGCCGCCGCTTTCATCGTCCAGGTCCGGCAGGGACTGGGTATCGAGGGCGGGGGCGGCGTTGTCCTCGTCGCGCGGGCGGGACACGCCGATCTCCACCAGCCCCAGCTGGATGTCGTCCACCGACAGGGGCTTGTGCACGGCCTGCTCGTGAAAGCGCCGGAGGGCGCGCGCGGCCAGGTCGGCCTGCTCGCCTTCGAGGAGGACGCGGTTGCCGCGCCGTTGCAGCTTGACGGCCAGGCCGTCGGCCAGCTGGCGCAGGTTCTCGTCCAGCGGGCCGCACAGGTTGGCCAAGTGGGTATTGTCGCCGTCCAATGTCACGGTGACAGGCAGGGCGCGGCGGGCGCCGCGGCTGCGCGGGGCGCTGCTCATCCTTGTCGTGCTCCTTCGGCGGCGCTGCGCGCCTGCTCGATGCCCGCCACTTCGGCGCGCAGGGAATTGGTATAGGCCTGGGTAATGACCACGTCCACCATCTGCCCGACCAGGCGTGCCGGGGCCGGGAAGTTGACGATGCGGTTGTTCTCGGTGCGGCCCATCAGTTCGTTGGGATCGCGGCGCGACGGGCCTTCGACCAGCACGCGCTGCGTGCTGCCCACCATGCCGCGGCTGATGGCCGCCGCCTGTTCGCCGATCAGGGCTTGCAGGCGCTGCAGGCGCTTGAGCTTGAGTTCCTGCGGCACGTCGTCGCGCAGGTCGGCCGCCGGGGTGCCGGGACGGCGCGAGTACACGAAGGAGAACGAGGTGTCGAAACCGACGTCCTCGATCAGCTTCATGGTCTTTTCGAAATCGCTTTCCTCTTCGCCGGGGAAGCCGACGATGAAGTCGGAAGACAGCGTCAGGCCCGGCCGCGCCTCGCGCAGGCGGCGCACGATGGACTTGAATTCCAGCGTGGTGTAGCCGCGCTTCATGGCTGCCAGCACGCGGTCGCTGCCGGCCTGCACCGGCAGGTGCAGGAAGGACACCAGCTTGGGCAGGTTGCCATGCGCCTGGATCAGGCGCGGCGTCATTTCCTTGGGGTGCGAGGTGGTGTAGCGGATGCGCTCGATGCCGGGGATTTCGTGCACGTATTCGAGCAGCATGGCGAAATCGGCGATTTCACCGCTGTCGCCCATGGCGCCACGGTAGGCGTTGACGTTCTGCCCCAGCAGGGTCACTTCCTTGACGCCCTGGTCGGCCAGGTCGGCGATTTCGACCAGCACGTCATCGAAGGGGCGGGAAACTTCTTCGCCACGCGTGTAGGGCACCACGCAGAAGCTGCAATACTTGCTGCAACCTTCCATGATGGAGACGAAGGCGGTCGCGCCCTCGACGCGCGGCGGCGGCAGGGCATCGAACTTCTCGATATTCGGGAAGCTGATGTCCACCTGGGACACGCCATCGGCCTGCCGCTGGCGGATGAGTTCCGGCAGGCGATGCAGGGTTTGCGGGCCGAATACCACGTCCACGTAGGGCGCGCGCTTGACGATGGCGTCGCCTTCCTGGCTGGCGACGCAGCCGCCCACGCCGATGACCAGACCGGGCTTGGTCTTTTTCAGGTGCTGCACGCGGCCGAGGTCGGAAAAGACCTTTTCCTGGGCTTTTTCCCGCACCGAACAGGTGTTGAACAGGATGACGTCGGCGTCCTCGGGATTGTCCGTGAGCTCCAGGCCCTGGTCGGCGCGCAGCACGTCGGCCATTTTTTCGGAGTCGTACTCGTTCATCTGGCAGCCGAAGGTGCGGATGAAGAGCTTGCGGGGCTGCGCCAGGGTGTCCGATGCGCTGGCGGCGGGCGTGGACGGCGCGGCGGCGCGGTCGCCTTCGCGCGAGAGGGAGATTTCTTGCATGTCAGGGGCCGTGACGGGTGTAGATCCCGGGGGCGGATAGGAGGTAAACACATAATTTTACCTTGCACCGCCGTTTGTCTTCTTATTGTCCTGGTTGGGAGACAGGATTGCGGGCTATTATTCGGCGGGCGCGTCAGTCAAGGAACCGAGTATTGGCCTGCCCGGCAGTTGCCGGCATCACCGCCGCGACCGCCGTAGCCTGGTCGCGCACGCTCACTGGACTGTTCGGGGACGTCGCGTTTCTTGTCGACGCCTGGACTCCTTTTCGATGAGCGAATCGCCTTCTTCGCCCACCTCTTCCGCCGCCGCCCGCCGAGGGATCGTTCGTTTCGTTCCCCCCGCCCGCTGGGTTGCCGTCCTGCTGGCCGGCGCCGTGGTGCTGGCCCTGCTGGCCGCCTATGTGGACCTGCCCCTGGCCATCTACATCCACAAGACGATATCCGCCGACGTCGACGGGGCCTTCAACCGGATCGGGCAACTGGGCGAGCGGGGCGAGAACTACGCCTTGTGCGCGCTGCTTGTCTATGGGCTATCGCTGTACGCGACCCGGCGCGGCTGGTCGGAACCCTGGGCGGGCGCCTACGACCGCCTGGCGCGCGGCGGCCTGCTGATGGTGGCGGTGCTGGCGCTGGGGGGTATCGTGACCGGCGTGCTCAAGCACCTGGTGGCGCGGGCCCGTCCCTCCATGTTTTTCGAGCATGGCTATTACGGCCTGGGCGCCATGTTCGGCGGCAAGCACTACACGTCCTTTCCGTCCAGCCACACCCTGACCGCGTTTGGCGTCGGCCTCACCCTCGCCGTCGTGTTCCCGCGCTGTCGTTGGCCCGTGCTGGCGGTATCCACGCTGGTCGCCGTCAGCCGCCTGGCGAACCTGGACCACTACGCGTCCGACGTCACCGCCGCGGCGCTCATCGCCCTGGTCGTCGTCGTTTTCCTTTCCCCCTATTTTCTCGACCCCGCCCGGCAATGGCCCAAGCGCCTGCCGTGGCAGTGGTTCAAGCGGGCGCCGCGATAGGCGGGCGGACAGGCGCGTCGACCGGCGCCGTCAGCGTCCCGCCACGTCCTGGTCAGGCTGGTTCACGAAGATCAGCACGCCCAGGACGGCCATGTAGAACTTGAACGCCGATTCCTGGCCGTTCCAGTCCTTGGACTGCCACATGGCGAACCATTCGCCGCCGACCACCATGAAGCCGACGAACCACAGCAGGAAGCCCAGCGTGCAGCCGAGGATCACCAGGCCCTTGGCCCGGTTGAAGGCGGCCGCGTCGCGGCGGCGAGCGCGCCACAGCCGGCAGGTGCCCCAGAACAGCAGGATGGCCGTCGCGCCTTCCGCGCCGATGATCAGCCAGTAGCCGACGCTCCAGAGCACGTGGTCGGTGATGGCGCGCGTCATCAGGGCATTGCCCGGGAAGGTCGTGTCCATGGACAGCACGTGCTCGACGAAAGCGTAGTTGGAGCCGTAGTCGATGACGTTGTTCAACGTCACCATGAAGGCGAACGACGCAAGCGACAGGGACAGGATGATTTTTGCCAGGCGTGTGGTCATGGGACGCGATTCCTTTTTCTCATGCGGGAGACTACCGCATCCGTCGCGGCACGGCCACGGGGCAATGAAAAAAGCCAGCCCTTGCAGGCTGGCTCTGTACTCAGGCTGGCTTAGTCCTTCTTGAAGCCGTCATCAGGCGACTTCGGGGCCTTCCTTCTTGACCGGCTTGACCAGGTCTTCGCGCTTGACGCCGAACCACATGGCCAGGGCCGCGGCAACGAAGACGGACGAATAAATGCCGAACCAGATGCCGATGGTCAGCGCCATGGCGAAATAGTGCAGGGTGGGGCCGCCGAAGAACAGCATGGACAGCACCATCATCTGGGTCGAACCGTGGGTGATGATGGTCCGCGAGATGGTCTGCGTGATGGCGCCATTGATGATTTCCGGCACGCTGGCCTTGCGCTGCTTGCGGAAGTTCTCGCGGATCCGGTCCATGATCACCACCGACTCGTTGACCGAGTAGCCCAGCACCGCCAGCACGCCCGCCAGTACCGACAAGGAGAATTCCCACTGGAAGAAGGCAAAGAAGCCCAGGATGATGACCACGTCGTGCAGGTTGGCGATCACGCCGGCCAGCGCGAACTTCCATTCGAAGCGGATACCCAGGTAGATGACGATGCCCAGCACCACGAACAGCAGCGCCATCAGGCCGTTGTGCACCAGCTCCTGCCCCACTTGCGGGCCCACGAATTCCACGCGCCTGAGCTCGACCGACGAATCGGCCGCCTTCAGGGCGGACAGCACCGCGTCGCTTTGCGCCGCCGACGTCTGGCCGTGGGCCAGCGGCAGGCGGATCAGCACGTCGCGCGAGGTACCGAAATTCTGCACCTGGAAGTCGGCGTAGCCGAGCTTGCCGACCGCGCCGCGCACCTCGTCGAGCTTGGCGGCCTGGGCGTAGTTCACTTCCATCACCGTGCCGCCGGTGAATTCGATGGACAAGTGGAAACCGCGCGTGGCGATGAAAAACACCGCGGCCAGGAAGGTCACCAGACTGATGGCGTTCAGCACCAGGGCGTGGCGCATGAACGGTATGGTGCGGTGGATCCGGAAAAATTCCATGATATGCCTAGCGTTCGTTGACTAGCTGTAGGGCGCGGCGGTGAGGCCGCGGCCGTTATTTCCGATGACTGCCGATTGCTTCCGACGCTTCGTTGCTTGCGTCGGGCCGGCGGCTTTTATTTGCTCTCGGGCTTCCAGACCTGGCCGATGGAGATGCTGGTCAGCTTCTTCTTGCGTCCGTACCAGAGGTTGGCCAGGGCGCGCACGCCGACCACCGACGAGAACATCGACGTCACGATGCCCAGGCAGTGCACCACCGCGAAACCGCGGATCGGGCCCGAACCGAAGGCCAGCAGCGCCAGGCCGACGATCAGCGTGGTCAGGTTGGAGTCCAGGATCGTGCCCCAGGCCCGCTCGAAGCCGTGGTGGATGGCCTGCTGCGGCGTGGCGCCGTTGCGCAGTTCTTCACGTATCCGTTCGTTGATCAGCACGTTGGAGTCGATCGCCATGCCCAGTGTCAGCGCGATGGCCGCGATGCCCGGCAGCGTGAGCGTGGCCTGCAGCATGGACAGCACCGCCAGCAGCAGCAGCACGTTCACCGCCAGGCCCACCGTGGAGAAGGCGCCGAACAGGCGGTAGTACAGCATGATGAAGACGGCGATCGCCACGAAGCCCCACAGCGTGGAGTGGAAGCCCTTGGCGATGTTGTCCGCGCCCAGGCTGGGGCCGACGGTGCGTTCCTCGATGATGGACATGGGCGCGGCCAGCGCGCCGGCGCGTAGCAGCAGCGCGGTGTCGGCGGCTTCCTCGGCGGTCATGCTGCCGGAGATCTGCACCTGGCCGCCGGCGATCTCGCCGCGGATGACCGGCGCCGTGACCACTTCGCCCTTGCCGTTCTCGAACAGCAGGATGGCCATGCGCTTGCCGATGTTGTCGCGGGTGACGTCGCGGAAGATGCGCGCGCCCTTGCTGTCCAGCGTCAGGTGCACGGCGGGCTGCTGGGTCTGCTGGTCGCGGCCCGGCTGGGCGTCCTGCAGGTTTTCGCCGGTCAGGATGACCTGGCGGCGCACCAGCACGGGACGGCCGTCGCGTTCGTTGTAGCGTTCCAGGCCGAACGGCACGGTATTGGCGTTCAGCGCCGACTGCGCCGCCGGCGAGTCGTCCACCATGCGGATTTCCAGCGTGGCGGTGCGGCCCAGCAATTCCTTGGCCTTGGCCACGTCCTGCACGCCGGGCAGCTGCACCACGATGCGGTCGGTGCCTTGCTGCTGGATCACGGGTTCGGACACGCCCAGTTCGTTGATCCGGTTATGCAGGGTGTTGATGTTCTGGTTGAGCGCGTTTTCCTGCACGCGCGTGACGGATGCCGGGTTCAGCACGCCGCTCAGTTGCACCTTGCCGCCATCGTTGGCGTCGGTGAACTGCAGGTCCGGGACGCGCTGGCGCAGGACGGACATGGCCTTGTCGCGCGCGTCGGCGTTGGCGAAGGTGATCAGCACCGACTGGCCGCTGCGTTCCACATTGGTGGCAGGGGCGTTCTGGTCGCGCAGCGTGGTGCGCACGTCGGCGGCCATCGAGTCGTAGCGGGCGGTCAGCGCGCCCTGCATGTCGATCTGCAGCAGGAAGTACACGCCGCCGCGCAAGTCCAGGCCCAGGTACATGGGCTTGGGCTCGAACCAGCCCAGGCTGTGCATCCAGCTCGGCGAGGCCGGCAGCAGGTTCAGCGCCACGGTGTAGTGCGGATCGCCGGCAACGGTGTTCAGCGTCTTGTCGAGCAGGTCGCGCGCCTGCAACTGCTGGTCGGTATTCTCGAAGCGGGCGCGCACCGTGCCCAGCGTGCCGTTCTGTTCGTAATAGGCGCCCGTGGTCGGGATGTTGGCCGCGGCCAGGGTCCTTTGCACCGTATCCAGCAGGACCTGGTCGACCTTGACGGTCGCCTTGGCGGCGGAAACCTGCACGGCCGGGGATTCGCCGTAGAAATTCGGAAGCGTATAGAGCAGGCCGATAACGACCGCGATCAGGACCGTTAGGTACTTCCAAAGGGGATAGCGGTTCATGGCCGTAACTCTAAGTCTGGACGAAATGCGGGGGCGATGAGGGAAAGCCGCGCGCACGCCCCCTGGCGCCGCGCGGCATGCCGGCCCGCTATGCGAGCCGGCCGAGTCAGACGCTTACAGGGCCTTGATGGTTCCCTTGGGCAGCACGGTCGACACGGCGGTCTTCTGCACCACCACTTCCACCGGCTTGTCGGCCAGTTCGGAGACTTCCACGGTGATGTAGCTGTCGGTCACCTTGGAGACCTTGCCCAGCAGGCCGCCGGCGGTCACGACTTCGTCGCCCTTGGCCAGGGCGGCGACCAGGTTGCGGTGTTCCTTCTGGCGCTTCATCTGGGGACGGATCATCAGGAAATAGAGGATCACGAACATCAGGATGATGGGGGCCATGCCGAGCAGGCTGCCGGCGGCGCCACCTTCGGCGGCTTGAGCCACGACGACGCCGAGGTTATCGATGAGGGACATAAGGTTCTCCTTGGTTGAATCCGAAGCGAATCCGGATCTGAGCAGGTTTTGGATCCAGGTTTGCGGATCTTGGTATGTTTTTAGCCACTGTTGAGCGCGAGCCTTGGACAGGGCAGCCCGCTATTGTAGCGATGTTGCGCAGGGCGGCCAGCGGGCCGTGGCCGGCGGGTCCGGCCGGGCCGCCCAGGGCCGCGGTTTCCCCGCTAATCCACCCCGCGCGCCCGGTCGGCGGCGAATTGCTCGCGCCATGCCTGGAAGGTGCCGGCGGCGATGGCGCCGCGCATTTCGTCCATCAGGTTCAGGTAGAAATGCAGGTTATGCAAGGTGTTCAGGCGGGCCCCGGTGATTTCGTTGGCGCGTTGCAGGTGATGCAGGTAGGCGCGCGAAAAGTGGCCGCAGGTATGGCAACCGCAGCTGGGATCCAGGGGCCGGGTGTCGTCGCGGTAGCGCGCGTTGCGGATCTTGACGTCGCCGTAGCGGGTGAACAGCCAGCCGTTGCGCGCGTTGCGGGTGGGCATGACGCAATCGAACATGTCGATGCCGCGCGCCACGCCATCCACCAGGTCTTCCGGCGTGCCCACGCCCATCAGGTAGCGCGGGGCGTTGACGGGCAGGCGCGGCGCCACGTGGGTGAGGATGCGCAGCATGTCCTCCTTGGGCTCGCCCACCGACAGGCCGCCGATGGCATAACCATGGAAGCCGATGTCGACCAGCCCGGCCAGGGACTCGTCGCGCAGGTTCTCGTACATGCCGCCCTGCACGATGCCGAACAGCGCGTTCGGGTTCTCCAGCTTGTCGAAGGCGTCGCGGGACCGGCGCGCCCAGCGCAACGACATGCGCATGGACTTGGCCGCTTCTTCCGGGGTGGCGGCGCGGCCATCGATTTCGTAGGGCGTGCACTCGTCGAACACCATGGCGATGTCGGAGTTCAGCGCGCGCTGGATGGCCATGGATTCTTCGGGTGTCAGGAAAAGCCGGGCCCCGTCGATCGGGGAGGCGAACTTGACGCCTTCCTCGGTGATCTTGCGCATCCCCTGCAGGCTGAAGACCTGGAAACCGCCGGAATCCGTCAGGATGGGCTTGTCCCAGCCCATGAAGCCGTGCAGGCCGCCATGCTTGCGCATGATGTCGTTACCGGGACGCAGCCAGAGATGGAAGGTGTTGCCCAGCACGATCTGCGCGCCGACGTCCTTCAACTCGTGCGGCAGCATGGCCTTGACGCTGCCGTAGGTGCCGACCGGCATGAAGATGGGCGTCTCGACCACGCCGTGGTTCAGGGTCATGCGGCCACGGCGGGCCGCGCCGTCGGTGGCGAGGAGTTCGAAGTTCAGTCCGTTCATGCTGCTGCGGGGCCGGAAGCGGCCGAGTGGGGGGATGCCGGCGAGGGCGGTGTCGAGGAGGCTGGCGCCGCGGAGGCGGGGGGCAGGGGCGACTCGATCAGCATGGCGTCGCCATAGCTGAAGAAGCGGTAGCGTTCGGCGACCGCGTGAGCATAGGCGCGGCGGATGGGTTCCATGCCCGCCAGCGCCGAAATCATCATCAGCAGGGTCGATTGGGGCAGGTGGAAATTGGTGATCAGGCCGTCCAGTACCTGGAAGCGGTAGCCGGGCGTGATGAAAAGCTGGGTGTCGCCCTGCGTCGCGCGCAGCGGCGAGGCCTGGGCGGCGGCCGATTCCAGCGCGCGAGCGCTGGTGGTGCCCACGGCGATGACGCGGCCGCCGGCGGCGCGCGCCCGCGCCACGGCATCGGCCGTAGCCTGCGGCACCGTGTACCACTCGGCGTGCATGACGTGGTCGGACACCTTTTCCACCTGGACCGGTTTGAACGTGCCGGCGCCGACATGCAGGGTGACGAAGGCGCGGGCGATGCCGGCCTCCTCCAGGCGGCCCAGCATGGCTTCGTCGAAGTGCAGGCCGGCCGTGGGCGCGGCGACGGCGCCGGGCGCGCGGGCATAGACCGTCTGGTAGCGTTCATCGTCCTCGGACCCGGCCGCGTGCGTGATGTAGGGCGGCAGCGGCGTGGCGCCGTGCGCCTGCAGCAGGTCCAGCACGTCGCCGGGAAAGCGCAGGTCGAACAGGGCGCCCGCGCGGCCCAGCACCGTGGCGTCGAAACAGTCGGCCAGGCGCAGCACCGTGCCCGGCCCGGGCGACTTGCTGGCCCGGACATGGGCCAGGGCGCGGTCGGGCTCGACGATGCGCTCGATCAGTACTTCCACCTTGCCGCCGCTGGCCTTGTGGCCGGTCAGGCGGGCCTTGATCACGCGCGTGTCGTTGAAGACCAGCAGATCGTTCGGCCGCAGCAGGCCGGCCAGGTCGGCGAACACGCGGTCGTGCAGGCGACCCTGGGCATCCAGGTGCAACAGGCGGCTGCCGCCGCGCTCGGGGCTGGGGTGCTGGGCGATCAGCTCCGGCGGCAGGGCATAGTCGAAATCGGCGACGGTGAGCGGGGAAGACACTGACAGGAAACGGGAAATTCTTGGAATCCCTTATTGTACGGTGGCGGCCGGGCGGGCCGGCGCGGCCGCGGCCGCCGTTCCCTGTATGCTCACGGTTTTACCGGAACAGGACCCATGGGCGGCACAGGCTCATGGCGCGAGCGAGTGAAGGGCGGGGCATGATCGAAACGATGGGGCGCACGATGGGCGGGCGGATCCGGGCGTGGGGCGCACGCGCGATGGCGGCCGGGCTGGCCGCGCTGGCGCTGGCGACGGGCGTCCAGGCCCAGGGGCTGGCGCCGGCGTCGCAGAACGTCTTGCCGCGCGAGCTGGCCCAGACCTGGCGCGCCAGCAAGCTGCCGGACTCCTCGCTGTCGCTGGTGGTGCAGGAAATCGGCGGGCCGCGCCTGATTTCGATCAACGCCAAGGAGCCGCGCAATCCGGCCTCGGTCATGAAGCTGGTGACCACCTGGGCGGGCCTTTCGGACCTCGGCCCCAACTACACCTGGCGCACCGAACTGCTGGCCGAACCTGGCGCCCACGCCGGCGCCGATGGCGTTCTTCCCGGACCGCTGTACCTGCGCGGCGGCGGCGATCCCCTGCTGCTGATGCAGGACCTGTGGACCCTGCTGCGCGACCTGCGCCTGCACGGCGTGCGGCAGATCAACGACCTGGTCATAGACCGCACGCTGTTCGGCAACGTGGCGGTGGATCCCGGCGCCTTCGACAGCGCGCCGGACCGGCCCTACAACGCGAATCCGGACGCCCTGATGGTGGGTTTCGGCGCCGTGCGCCTGCTGTTCACGCCGGACCCGGCGGCGCGTAAATGGAATGTGGTCATGGACCCGCCGCTACCGGGCGTGAAGATCACCGGCCAGGTCGAGTGGAGCGATATCCGCTGCCCGGGATCGCCGGAAATCAACACGGACCCCGTCATTACCCAGCAGGGCGTATCGCTGCGCATCGCCGGCAAGGTCGCTGGCTCCTGCGGCGAGTTCGACGTCTACCGCCTGGCCCTGGCGCAGCCGGAGTTCGCAACGGAAGTCTTCCGCCTGCTCTGGCGCGAGCTGGGCGGCACGTTCAGCGGGCGGGTGCGGGCCGGCATGGTGCCCGGCGACGCCGTGGTGGTAGCCACCCACGAATCGCCGTCGCTGGGCGACATCATTCGCAAGATCAACAAGCGCAGCAACAACGTCATGGCGCGCACGCTCTTGCTGACCGTGGGCGCCGAGGGCGGCCGCCGTCCGGCCACGGTGGAGAGCAGCGGCGAGGTGGTCAAGCGCATCCTGGCCAGCCAGGGCCTGAACATGCCGGAGCTGGTGGTTGACAACGGCGCCGGCCTGTCGCGCGTGGCGCGGGTGTCCGCCGATAGCCTGGCCTCGCTGATGACGGTGGCGTGGAATTCGCCGTTCATGCCGGAGTACATGTCTTCGCTGGCGATCGCCGGCCTGGATGGCACGGTGCGCCGGCGCATGCGCGGCAAGGGCACCCAGGGCATGGCGCACTTGAAGACCGGCACCTTGAACGGGGTGCGCTCCATCGCGGGCTATGTGCTGGGCGCGAGCGGCAAGCGCTATATCGTGGTGAGCATCGTCAACCATCCCCAGGCGGAGGCGGTGCGGGCCTTCGACGACGCGCTGATCGCCTGGCTCGCGGACCGGTAGGGCAGCGCGGCCGGAGCGCTGGCGCGCGGCGTTGCAATCGGGCTACGATGCGCCTGCCGCATCTATCCCGGAGACCGCCATGCCCGTGCATGAAATACGCCACCCACTGATACGCCACAAGCTGGGCATCATGCGCCGCGCCGACCTGAGCACCAAGAGCTTTCGCGAGCTGGCGCAGGAAGTCGGCGCGCTGCTGACCTACGAGGCGTCCAAGGACCTGCCCCTGGAGCCCTGCACGGTCCAGGGCTGGTGCGGCCCCATCGAGGTGGAAAAGATCGCCGGCAAGAAGATCACGGTGGTGCCCATCCTGCGCGCCGGCATCGGCATGCTGGACGGCGTGCTCAGCCTGATTCCGGGCGCCAAGGTCAGCGTGGTCGGCATCGCCCGCAACGAGGAGACCTTGCAGGCGCACACCTACCTGGAACGGCTGGTGGGAGAGCTGGACCAGCGTACCGCGCTGATCATCGACCCGATGCTGGCCACGGGCGGCTCCATGGCGGCCACCATCGACCTGCTCAAGCAGGCCGGCTGCCGCGATATTCGCGCCCTCGTGCTGGTGGCGGCGCCGGTGGGCATCGCCCACATCGAAAAGCTGCACCCCGACGTGCGGATCTATACGGCCGCCATCGACGAGCGGCTCAACGAGGACGGCTACATCATCCCCGGCCTGGGCGATGCCGGCGACCGGATCTTCGGGACCAAGCAGAAAGAGGAATAGGTCGCGGGCCGCCCTGGGCGGCCGCCGCCGCTCCAGGCCGCCGTTCCAGGCCGCCGCTTCAGATCGTCGCTTCAGGTCGTCGCGTCCACGCGCTCCGACAGGTGCTGCCCGAACCAGTGCAACTCATCGCCCAGCCGCGCCACCTCGCCGACAAACAGCATGGCCGGCGCATGGATGCCATGGGCGCGCGCCAGGCGCGGCAGGTCCTCCAGCTGGCCGGTCAGCACGCGCTGCTGCGGCCGGCTGCCATTCTCCACCAGGGCAAAAGGCGTAAGCGGATCGCGTCCATGCTGGATCAGGCGGCGCGCCAGGGCATCCAGCTGCCCCACGCCCATGTAGAACGCCAACGTCTGGGTGGCGCCGGCCAGGGCCGGCCAATCCAGGGTGTCGGCCTCGGTGCTGGAATGCGCCGTCACCAGATGCACCGATTGCGCATGGGCGCGATGGGTAAGGGGAATGCCGGCATGCGCCGCACAGGCCAGGGCTGCCGTGATGCCCGGCACCACTTCGTAGCGGATATTGCGCGCGCGCAGGAATTGCAGTTCCTCGCCGCCGCGGCCGAAGATGAAGGCATCGCCGCCTTTGAGCCGGACGACGCGCCGGCCCAGGCGGGCGTTGTCCGCCATCAATCCGTGGATGCGCGTCTGGGTGGCGTGATGGTCCTCGCCCGGATGCTTGCCCACGTCGACCCGTTCCGCGTCGCGGCGGGCCATGGCCAGGATGTCGGGGCTGACCAGGCGGTCGTACAGGATGACATCGGCTTCATTGAGGGCGCGCAGGGCGCGCAAGGTGAGCAGGCCGGGGTCGCCCGGGCCCGCGCCCACCAGCACCACGCTGCCCGGCGGGACCATCTGCGGCGTTTCCAGTTCTTCCGTCAGCGCCGCCTCGGCGTCGGCCGGCCGGGCCTGGCGCAGCAGGGACGCCACGGGGCCGTCCAGCAGCCAGTCGTAGAAGCGGCGGCGCGCTCCCAGGTCCGGGCGGGCGGCGCGGATGGCGGCGCGATGGCGCGCGGCCAGCTGGGCCAGCGGGGCCAGGGTGTGGTCGAACATCGATTCGATGCGCTCGCGCAGCCGTCGCGCCAGCACGGGCGCCACGCCCGCCGACGAAATCGCCACGGTGATGGGCGAGCGATCGACGATGGACGGAACCTGGAAGGAGGACAGCGCCGGGTCGTCGACCACGTTGCAGAAGATCCTGCGCGCCTCGGCGCAACGCGAAACGTGGGCATTGACCACGCGGTCGTCGGTGGCGGCCACGACCAGCCAGGCGTCATCCAGCCAGTCCGGCTGGAACGCTCCGGCGAGGTGCGCGATGCGGCCGCCGGCGGCCAGCGCCGCCAGGTCCGCTGTCAGCTGCGGCGCGCCGACGCTCACCCG
This sequence comes from Achromobacter aloeverae, assembly GCF_004121055.1. Lineage (GTDB taxonomy): Bacteria > Pseudomonadota > Gammaproteobacteria > Burkholderiales > Burkholderiaceae_B > Bordetella_C > Bordetella_C aloeverae. The sequence goes on along the minus strand of NZ_PYAL01000008.1, from coordinate 8,094 downwards.
CGCCCCCGCTTCCAATAGCGCCTGGGTCTTGCGGCTGGCGACGGCGCCGCCGCCGACCACCAGGACCGGTCGCTGATTCAGGTCGGCGAAGAGCGGGAACAGCTTCATGAGGTATATCCGAGGGCGGCGTGGCTGGCGAGGATGGGGGGGAAGGCCGCGAGAGGGCCGTGGCGGCCAGCACAGGCGTGAGCGACGCGCGAACTGCATTCTAAATAGGGTTCAGTCCTTGAACGAACGAACAAGGGGGAATTTCAATATTATTAAAATGTATAAAACTGGCAAAAAATATATGCACAAGGCATAAAACTTCCTGGCGGCCGGAGGAGTCTGACGCAATGCCGGACAGTGTAGTATCGGCAGATGATTGCCGCTCCATGACGTAGCGGCGCCTATCGGTTAGCGGGGTTCGACGGTGTTTCCTGATTCCAAGATTCTGGCGGCGGCTGCCGTGGCGATGTTCCTGGGCGCTGGCGCCGCGCAGGCGGGCGTCTGCGACGCCGCCTTCATGCACGAGGGCGGGGCGGTGCAACTGACTGGCCGGGGCAACCTGGCATTGGGCGCCGACCTGGCCTTCAGCGAGGTCAACAAGACCAATGGCGACAACTGCCGCGCCCGTGTCAACGGGGTGGCCACTTTTTCCTATGCCGGCCTGCCGCCCGGCAAATCGAAGCTGGATTACCTGATGACGGTCAAGTCCGGCCAGGCAAGCTTCGTGAAGTACGAGAACGCCGGCGAGCAGCCCAGCGGCGACGGGCAGTTCGACCTGCGCATGCTCGGTCTCTTTGCCTATGACGGCAAGCTCTCGGCCGGCCAGAAGCTGCCGGGCTCCAGCTTCCGCCTGCGCATCGGCAAGGAGGCTCCCGTCGGCGGCACGCCCACGACGACGGTGCGCATCGGCCAGAAGACAGTGGGCGCCAAACAGGCCCTGGATACCGCGCTGGGCAAGGAAACCTGCTTCCCCGTGCGGTACGAGCGTAACTCCGATCCCACCATGGCGACGTTCAAGAGCCTGACCATCCCCATCCCCGGCATCACCTCCACCGTCACCGATTGGTATTGCCCGGCGGTCAACCTGGTGATGAAGCAGGATATCGACCAGCAAGGCATCAAGTCGTCGGTGGAGATTACGCAGTTGAAATAGCGGTATATGGTTGAACGGGCCGGTTGAGAACGGCCGGGAATCGCCGCGGCTTACATGGATGTGCCCGCTCTGCCGTAGCAGTCGGTAGCAAAAGCGTCACGCTGCCGACAAACAGGGCATATCCGGCTGGTATCATCGAGCGGTAAGGGCCTATTCCCATCGGGGCCTGTTCCCATCGGACACGTAACGCAAGGAGCGCACACATGAACGCGAGAAAATCCCCGGAAGCCGTCAAGGAAACCCTGATCGATAACGTCAAGAGCAGTTTGAACGACGCCGAGGACTTGCTGCGCGAAGCGGCGTCCACCACCGGCGACAAGGCTGCAGAGTTGCGCGAGCGCGCCCTGGCGACCTTGAAGCGCACCCGCGAGACGCTCTACGACGTGCAGGACGCCGTGCTGGAACGCGGTCGCAAGGCGGCTCGCGCCACCGACGACTACGTGCATGACAATCCCTGGCAGGCCATCGGCATCGCCGGCGGCGTCGGCCTCTTGCTGGGCCTGTTGATCAGCCGCCGCTGATCACGCAGCTGTTCACGGTGGCAGGCCGTCTTCCTTGACGGCCTGTATTTCCTGTCCGGCGGAGGGCGAGGGCGGCACGGCGCTTGCAGTGCTGGCCGCAACTCCTTCTCTCTTCATCCCTATCCTCCATGGCTATTCGAAAATCCCTGCTGGGCGTTGCCTCCAGCCTGGTCGAGCTGGGCCGCACGCGTTTCGAACTGCTGACGCTGGAGGCCCGCGTCGAACAGGGCCGGTTATTGCGTCTGCTGGGGCTGTCGTTCGCGGCCCTGCTGTTCCTGACGCTGGCCGTGCTGGTGTTTTCCATCCTGGTGGCCGTTTATTTCTGGCCCACGGACTCGCGCTATATGGCGCTGGGCGCGCTGGCGGGCGGCTATGCCGTGCTGGGTGTCATCCTGCTTGCCGTCGTCTGGCGTCATCTGGTGCACGGGCCGGCGCCCTTCGCCGCCACCCTGGAAGAACTGGGGCGGGACGTGCAACTGCTCGATCGTGTCCGGGCCGCGGCGCAAGCCGAGGAAGCGGCCGAAGAGGCGGCCGCGCATGCCCGCGCGGCCCGGCGCGAGCGTTTTTGATAGGGGGTCTGGATGAGCAAGAAACTTTCCCCCGCCATCGATCGCGCCGTCCGCCTGGAATTGCTGCGTGCCAAGGCGGCCGTCGAGCGCGAAGCGCTGGTGCATCACCTGGCCGAAGCCGGGGTGGCCTTGTCCCCTTCGCACCTGGTGCGTAACATGCTGCCCGCCAGCCTGAAAGGCCTGGCAGGCGGCGGTGGCGGCAGCAGGCTGGCGTGGCAGGTGTTTGGCTTGTTGAGGCGTTATCCCATGGTGTTGTCCAGCGCGTCCGCGCTGGTCATGGGGGGTAACCGGAAGTCCAAGCTGCTCAAGCTGGCCGCCGGCGCCCTGGTGGGCTGGCAAGCGCTGCGCGTCTGGCGTGAAAAGCGCGACGACAGCGACGAAAGCCACGCTAGGGGTCCATAGGGACCTGGACAGCCTGGACGGGCCAACGCGATATGGCCTAGACGGGCCGACGTGGATCACGACGTGGATCATGTTGGCCCGCCCGCACCTATATCTACAGCCCTTTTGGCCTTATGGCCCTATGGCCCTACTGCCCTATAGCCCCAGTTCGCCCCAGATGGCGTCGACCCGGTCCTTGACCGCCTTGTCCATGACGATGGGGGTGCCCCACTCGCGCTGGGTTTCGCCGGGCCATTTGTTGGTGGCGTCCAGGCCCATCTTCCCGCCCAGGCCGGAGACCGGCGACGCGAAATCCAGGTAGTCGATGGGCGTGTGCTCCACCAGCGTGGTATCGCGCACCGGGTCCATGCGGGTGGTCATCGCCCAGACCACTTCCTTCCAGTCGCGCGGATCGATGTCCTCGTCCACCACCACGATGAACTTGGTGTACATGAACTGGCGCAGGATGCTCCACAGGCCGAACATGACCCGCTTGGCGTGGCCGGGGTAATGCTTGCGGATGGACACCACCGCCAGGCGGTAGCTGCACCCTTCCGGCGGCAGGTAGAAATCGACGATTTCGGGCAACTGGCGCCGCAACAGGGGCACGAAGACTTCGTTCAGCGCCACGCCCAGCACGGCCGGTTCGTCGGGCGGCTTGCCGGTATAGGTCGAGTGGTAGATCGGGTTGCGCCGCATGGTGATGCGGTCGACGGTGAATACCGGGAACCAGTCGCGTTCGTTGTAGTAGCCGGTATGGTCGCCGTAGGGACCCTCCAGCGCCATTTCGTAGCCGGTGTCCGGCGGCGGGTTGACGCCCTCGGGCACCGCCGGCGCCACCGCACGGGGGTCGCTGGCCGGCAGCAAATGGCCCTCCAGCACGATTTCGGCGTAGGCGGGCACCGACAGCTTGCTGCCCAAGGCCTGCGTGACTTCGGTGCGGGAGCCGCGCAGCAGGCCGGCGAACTGGTACTCGGACAGCGTATCCGGCACCGGCGTGACGGCGCCGAGTATGGTGGCGGGGTCGGCGCCCAGCGCCACCGCGATGGGAAAAGGCTGGCCGGGATAGGCCTGGGCGTGGTCGCGAAAGTCCAGCGCGCCGCCGCGGTGCGACAGCCAGCGCATGATCAATTTATTGCGGCCGATGGGTTGCTGGCGGTAGATGCCCAGATTCTGGCGCTTGGCATTGGGGCCGCGCGTGACCACCAGCCCCCAGGTCAGCAGCGGCGCCACGTCGCCAGGCCAGCAGGCTTGCAGCGGCAGGCGCCCCAGGTCGACATCCTGGCCTTCCAGCACGATTTCCTGGCAGGCCGCCCCACGCACGGCCTTCGGACTCATGTCCCAAAGCGCCGACTTCAGCATGGACACCTTGGCGAAGGCGTCGCGCAGGCCCTTCGGTGCTTCCGGCTCGCGCAGCGAAGCCAGCAATTCGCCCGTGTCGCGCAGGGCGGCGACATCGGTGGCGCCCATGCCCCAGGCGACCCGCTGCGGGGTGCCGAACAGATTGGTCAATACCGGCATGCCGGCCGGCTTGCCATCATGCTGGGCGTTCTCGAAAAGCAGCGCCGGCCCGCCGGCGCGGAGCACGCGGTCGCCGATTTCGGTCATTTCCAGGCGCGTCGAGACCGCCGTCTGGATACGTTTGAGGTCGCCGCGCGATTCAAGTTGGGCGATGAAGTCTCTGAGGTCTCGGTATTTCACTGCAATCCCGGGAAGATGAAGGAGAGTTAGGTTAAATTGCGCAAAGTTGCAACCCTATTAGAGGCTTGGTTACATACGCGTCCCGCGATAAAGGTTAACATCACCCTCCCTTTTCTACTCACGCAGGAGGTTTCCATGCCCGATGCGTCAGCCGCCAGTGTCCTCTTCAGGCACCTGGCACAAGGAGTGCATCGCTATCTTGCCGAATGGCTGCGTATTTGCTCGGTCTACCTGGGTATCGCGGTCATCGTGACGGTAAGCATGGGATTTGCCTTGCCCGGTCTGCGCGACCAGGCCTTGCAGGTGCACAAAGCCTTGCTGACGGCGCTTGCGCCAAGTTCCGTTCCGTCCAATGCGTCTTCGGACCAGGACGGCCTGCTCGCCGGCGACCTGGATATCGACACCGGGGCCGCGGTGGCCATGGTCGTGCCCGATACGACCGGCAGCAATGCCACGGGATACCTGACTCCGTTGCCCCATCCGCCGGCGGCCGCGCGGGCGCGCGTGGACGTTGCCGCCACCAGTGCGCAGGTCGAAGCCCTGCGCAATTACATATCGCGCAAGTACAAGGTGGCTTATGACGCCACCGGCGTGCTGGTCAATACCTCCTACAAGGTGGGCCGCGACCTGAAGGTGGATCCCCTGCTGCTGCTGGCCGTCATCGCCATCGAGTCGCGCTACAACCCCTTCGCGGAAAGCAGCGTCGGGGCCCAGGGGCTGATGCAGGTCATGACCAGTGTGCACCGTTCCAAGTTCGACACCTTGGGCAGCAAGAACGGCGCGCTGGATCCCGTGGCGAACATCCGGGTCGGCGCCGGCATCCTCAAGGATTGCATCGGCCGCCGCGGCTCGGTGTCCGGCGGCTTGGCCTGCTACGTGGGCGCCAGCGGCCCCAACGATGGCGGCTATGGCGACAAGGTGCTCGCCGAGCGCCGCCGGCTGGCGGTGGCGTCCGGCATCCCGCTGGCGCGCGACTGATCCGGCTCGGGTTCGAGGGGCCGGGGACTCACGGCGCTACAGTCCACGGCCGTATGGGTCCACGGCCGTACAGGTCCATCGGCCGTATAGGTCCACGGCCTTATAGTGCCGGCTCGCGCAAGGTTTCCAGGAACGCACCTATGCGCGTCGCCGCCTCTTCCAGCCGGTCCAGGCCCACGGTGTAGGCGAAGCGCATGGTGTGATGGCCATGGGCCGGGCCGAAATCCACCCCCGGCACGGCCGCCACGCCGGATTCGTGCAGCAGGCGGTGCGAGAACGTGGTGCTGTCCAGGCCCTGGTTGGAAAGATCGGCATAGATATAGAAGGCGCCGTCCGGCTTGACCGGCACCCTCAGGTCCATGCCGTCGAAGGCCTGTAGCAGGAAATCTCGACGCTGGCGAAAGGCCTCGCGCCGCTGCTGGTAGACCTTGAGGGTATCGGGCAGGAAGCAGGCCAGCGCCGCGTGCTGGGCCAGGGTCGGCGCGCAGATATGCAGGCTGGCGGCCATTTTCTCGACGATGCCCGCTATATCCTGCGGCACGATCAGCCAGCCCAGGCGCCAGCCCGTCATGGTGAAGTACTTGGAGAAGCTGTTGATGACGACGATGTCGTCGTCCAGCGTCAGCGCCGAGCGGGGCGCCTGTTCGTAGGACAGGCCCAGGTAGATTTCGTCCATCAGGGTATAGCCGTCGCGTTCCCGCACTTCGCGCAGCAGTTCGGCCAATTCGGCCGGCGCCACCGATGTGCCGGTGGGATTGCTGGGCGACGCGATCAGCACCCCCTGGGTATGCGGTTTCCAGTTTTCCCGTACGTCCCGCGCCGACAATTGGTAGCGCTTGGCGGCCGTGCTGGGCACCAATTGCGGCCGGCCGCCGCTGGCCAGGACGAAATTGCTGTTGGCGGGGTAGGAGGGGTCGGGCATCATGACGCCGGCGCCCGGATTGACCAGTGCCGCGCAGGCCAGGGCCAGGGCGCCCGAGGCGCCGTTGGTCACGATCACCCGGGAAGGATCGACGCGGGCGCCGAACTCCGTTTCGTAGTAGTGGGCGATGGCTTCGCGCAGGGCCGAGAGCCCGGCGGGCGCGCTATAGCCACTGAGGCCGGCACGGGCGGCGCGTTCCAAGGCTTCCACCACCTGGGGCGGCGCGGTAAAGTCGGGTTCGCCGATGCCCAGGCTGATGATGTCCCGGCCCGCCGCCTGTAGCGCCTGCGCCTGCTTGAACAGTTCGACCACCTGGAAGGTCAGGAAGTCCTGGGTGCGGGAGGCAAGGCGTGGCATGGTGATTCTCGAGGCGGAAACGTGAGGACTGGGCGCCAGCGCGAGCAGGCGCCGGAACAAGAACAAAGTGGGCCGGTCCAGGCTGGCGGGGAAGCGAACCGGCGGCCGTCCACGCGACTTCGTGGCCGGCTGGCATGAAAACGTGGGCGCTGAACGAAAATCGTCCGGGCCGAAAGGAGTGATTGTAGTGGAGGCAGCGCGCCGAGCGTTTCTGATGGGCCGTCGACCGCCGGAAACGCCGTGGACAGTTTTTTTGCGACGCTTGCGGCGTGCCTGCGAGGGAGAATTGCAGGCAATGGACGCCGGGTCGGTTCCTGCATCGGCGCCATCGCCCGCCGCGCCGGCCGCCTCCGCCACGGCATCGGCCGCTGCCCATTGGCGGCCCGCGTCCCTGGCGGACGTGCGCGCGGCACGTGCGCTATGCGCCGAGCATGGCGTCGCCATGGCCTTGGCGGGGACGCGCGGCCAGGCGGCGGGGCGCTCCTGCCTATGGGTGGATCCTCGGGCGCTCGATACGTTGCGATGCCTGGACGATGTGTCGCCGTCGTCGGCATCCGCGTCCGCGGCGCGCTGGCGCGCGGCGCCGGGGGTCACCATGGCCATGCTGGCCGATGCGGGCCTGGCGCAATTCGCGGCGCTGCCGGCGGACATGACGGTGGCGGCCTGGCTGGCGGGACGTCGCCGCGGGGCCGGCAGCGGGAGGTTCGCCTGCCCGCCCGGCCTGGTCAGCGTTGACGCCATGTTGGCGGATGGCGCGCTGGAGACGCTGGGGCCGTTCGGCGCCAGCGGCGGATTGCCGCTGCGCAGCGCCTCGGGGCAGGCGTTGATCCCAGCCTTGTATACCCTGTCGACGCGCGCGGGGGCGGGCTGGTGCCGCGCCCAGGCGCGTTGGCCGGCGCGCTACCGTCTCGATGCCTTGATGCCGCCACCGCCGGCGGAGGCCAACCTCGCGGGCCTGCTGGCGGGCCACGAGGGCGCGCTGGCGTGGGTGGAGAGCGTGGTGTTGCAGGCCGTGCCGGACCACGAGCGGTCCGCAGCCGGCGGGGCCGTGACGTCGCCGGCGGCCTGCCCGTCCGCGGACTTGACCAAGGACGCGGACGGCGGCGAGGCGCCTGCCTATCCCGCCGAGGCGCGAGCCCTGGACGCGCATATCAAGGACGTTTTCGACCCGGCCGGCCTGTTTCCGGACGCGCCGACGCCCTAGCGCGCGGCCATGGCTCCCAGCGCCGGTTTTGACACACCCGGCGCTGCATCCGGATGGCAAGGAGTAACATTGTTGCCAGTTTTTCCACCCTGAAAGCGATCATGGACGCCAATTTACGCAAGGCCGCGCTCGAATATCACGAGCAGGGCCGCCCCGGCAAAGTTTCGGTTACGCCCACCAAACAACTGACCAACCAGCGCGACCTGGCGCTGGCGTACACGCCCGGTGTGGCGGCGGCCTGTGAGGAAATCGTCGCGGACCCCGTCAACGCGGTGCGCTACACCAGCCGCGGCAACCTGGTCGGCGTCATCACCAACGGC
>NZ_PYAL01000007.1 GCF_004121055.1 Achromobacter aloeverae | reverse complement strand
TGGTACCACTACAGCCACAACGGCCGCTCCATCGACGTGGAGACCGACGACGACAGCATCGGCGGGCACTTCCTGCACCTGCTGCATGGCAAGGAGCCGCCCGAGGAATGGGTCAAGGCGATGCACACCTCGCTGATCCTCTACGCGGAGCATGAGTTCAACGCGTCGACCTTCACCTGCCGCGTCGTGGCCGGCACGGGGTCGGACATGTACTCGGCCATCACCGGCGGCATCGGCGCGCTGCGCGGCCCCAAGCACGGCGGCGCCAACGAAGTGGCGTTCGAAGTGCAAAGCCGCTACGACAATCCGGACGAGGCCGAGGCCGACATCCGCCGCCGCGTCGAGAACAAGGAAGTGGTGATCGGCTTCGGCCATCCCGTGTACACGGTCTCCGACCCGCGCAACAAGGTCATCAAGGAGGTGGCGCGCAAGCTGTCCAGGCAGGCCGGCACCACCAAGCTGTACGACATCGCCGAACGCCTGGAAACCGTCATGGCGGACATCAAGAAGATGTTTCCGAACCTGGACTGGTTCTCGGCCGTCAGCTACAACATGATGGGCGTGCCCACCGCCATGTTCACGCCCCTGTTCGTCATCGCGCGCACGGCCGGCTGGTCGGCCCACATCATCGAGCAGCGCGTCGACAACAAGATCATTCGTCCGACCGCCAACTACACGGGTCCGGAAGACCAGAAGTTCGTGCCGATCGAGTCACGCAAATAAGCCCTCGGAAGAAAAAGCATGTCTACCGCTATATCGAATGTGCGTCCGCAACCCGACCAGGTTCTCGTCGACATCGTCGACTATGTGCTGGACTATGAAATCGCCAGCCCGCTGGCCTACGAAACCGCGCGCAATTGCCTGATCGACACGCTGGGCTGCGGACTGGAGGCACTGGAATATCCCGCCTGCCGCAAGCTCCTGGGCCCCATCGTCCCCGGCACCATCGTGCCCAACGGCGCCAAGGTGCCAGGCACCCAGTTCCAACTGGACCCCGTCCAGGCCGCCTTCAATATCGGCGCCATGATCCGCTGGCTGGACTTCAACGACACCTGGCTGGCCGCCGAATGGGGCCATCCGTCCGACAACCTGGGCGGCATCCTCGCCACCGCCGACTGGCTCTCGCGCAGTGCCGTGGCCGCCGGGAAGCCGCCGCTGACCATGCGGGACGTGCTGACCGGCATGATCAAGGCGCACGAGATCCAGGGCTGCATAGCGCTGGAGAACTCCTTCAACAAAGTGGGGCTGGATCACGTGGTGCTGGTGAAGGTCGCCTCCACGGCGGTCGTCGCGCAAATGCTGGGCCTGTCGCGCGAGGAAATCCTCAACGCCGTATCCCTGGCCTGGGTCGACGGGCAAAGCCTGCGCACCTATCGCCATGCGCCCAACACCGGCAGCCGCAAGAGCTGGGCGGCGGGCGACGCCACCAGCCGCGCCGTGCGCCTGGCGCTCATCGCCCGCACTGGCGAAATGGGCTATCCGTCGGTGCTGACGGCCAGGACCTGGGGCTTCTACGACGTGCTGTTCAAGGGCAAGCCCTTCGAATTCCAGCGCCCCTATGGCAGCTACGTAATGGAAAACGTGCTGTTCAAGATTTCCTTTCCGGCGGAGTTCCATTCGCAGACCGCGGTGGAGTGCGCGATGCGCATACACGATCTGCTGAAGCAGGCCGGCAAGAGCGCCGACGACATCGAGAAGATCACCATCCGCACCCACGAGGCGTGCATCCGCATCATCGACAAGAAAGGGCCGCTGAACAATCCGGCCGACCGCGACCACTGCATCCAGTACATGGTCGCCGTGCCCATCCTGTTCGGCCGGCTGACGGCCGCCGATTACGAGGACGACGTGGCCCGCGACCCTCGCATCGACGCGCTGCGCGATCGCATCGACTGCGTCGAGGACCCTGTCTTCACCCAGGATTATCACGACCCCGACAAGCGCTCGATCGCCAATGCGCTGACGGTGACGTTCAAGGACGGCAGCAAGCTGGATGAGGTGGTCTGCGAATATCCCATCGGCCACAAGCGCCGGCGCGCCGACGGCATTCCCCTGCTGGAAGCCAAGTTCCGGACCAATCTGGCGCGCCAGTTCCCCGCCCGGCAGCAGGACAAAATCCTTGATGTGTCACTGGATCAGGCCAGGCTGGAAGCGATGCCCGTGCATGAATACGTGGATCTTTATGTCATCTAGGCACAGAGTGGTGGTGCTGCAAGCGGCGCCCGGTACCGGCGCCGCCATTCAGCTGGATCTCCCTGGCATTGTGCCTAGTGCGAATGCCGCGGATCGCCTCGCTGTTCCACCACCTTCAGATAAAGCGTCGCGGGTTCCAGGCACATGCCGGTCGAGAGCTGCCCGGTAAGGCCGCGGAACAATTCCTGCCACGGCGTCTGCGGCGGTGGAATCTCGAACGTCGGTTCGCCTCGGCGCGCTTCGAGTTCGGCGGGCTCTACCGCCAGCGTAACGGTGCGTGCGGCCAGGTCCACGCGTATGCGGTCGCCCGTGCGCAACAAGGCCAATCCGCCGCCCACCGCAGCCTCGGGCGACATGTTCAAGATGGATGGGCTTGCCGACGTGCCGCTCTGGCGGCCGTCGCCCATGCAGGGCAAGGAGTCCACGCCCTGGCGGATCAGGCTGGCGGGCGGCGCCATGTTCACCACCTCCGCGCCACCGGGATAGCCGACAGGACCCGCGCCGCGTATCACCAGTATGCAGCGCTCGTCGATGGCGAGTTGTGGATCATCGATCCGTGCGTGATAGTCCTCGGGCCCATCGAAGACAATGGCGCGCGCCTCGAAGGAATTTTCATGGCCGGGCTCGGACAGATAGGCCTTGCGGAAATCCTCGCCCACGACCGACATTTTCATGATCGCGCTATCGAAGAAGTTGCCCGACAGGACGATGAAGCCGGCGCGCTCTTTCAGGGGCGCGTCGCAGGTACGGATCACGTCGCGGTCCGTGGTAACGGCCGGCCCGGCGATCTCGGCCACCGTCTTGCCCGATACGGTCAGGCAGTCTCCATGCAGTCTTCCCGCCGCCAGCAGCTCATGCTGGACAGCGGGCACGCCGCCGGCGCGGTGGAAGTTTTCGCCCAGGTATTCTCCCGCCGGCACGCAGTTGACCAGCAAGGGCACGTCTTCGCCACACCGTTGCCAATCGTCCAGCGACAGATCGACGCCCATGTGCCGCGCGATGGCGATAAGGTGGGGCGGGCAATTCGTGGACGCGCCCAGGGCGGACGCCACGACAATGGCGTTCTCGAACGCCTTTTTCGTCATGATGCGCGACGGACGCAGGTCCTCGCGCACCATTTCCACGATGCGCAGACCCGTGGCATACGCCATCTGGCCGCGCTCGCGGTATGGCGCGGGAATGCTGGCGCAGGTGGGCAGCGACATGCCCAGGGCCTCCGCCAGCGAATTCATCGAAAGCGCCGTGCCCATCGTGTTGCAATGCCCCACCGAGGGCGACGACGCGGTTGCCAGCGTCATGAACCCTTCGTAGTCGATCTTGCCGGCCGCCATCAGGTTGCGGGCGTGCCAGATGACCGTACCTGACCCGACACGCTTGCCTTCGTGCCAACCGTCCAGCATGGGGCCGCCGGACAGCACGATGGCCGGGATGTCCACCGTGGCCGCCGCCATCAGGCAGGCCGGCGTCGTTTTGTCGCAACCCGTGGTCAGCACCACGCCGTCGATGGGATAGCCATGGAGAATCTCCACCAGCCCCAGGTAGGCCAGGTTGCGGTCGAGCGCGGCGGTGGGGCGCCGGCCCTGCTCGGCCAGGGGATGTACCGGGAATTCCATGGGGATGCCGCCGGCATCCCGTATGGCCGCTTTCGTACGCTGCGACAATTCCAGATGGTGCCGGTTGCACGGCGCCAGGTCGCTGCCGGTCTGCGCAATGCCGATAATGGGGCGGCCGGACTGCAGCTCGGCGCGCGTCAAGCCATAGTTCAGATAACGTTCGACATAGATGGCGGTCATGTCGGCGTGTGTAGGGTCATCGAACCATTTCTGGCTACGCAAACGTCTTGCTGTGTCGGACACTGTGGATCTCCTGCTTTGCTTCGGCGCTTTCCCGCCTGGTGACCCGGGGCGCCAGCCCCGGGTCCCGGCGTTTCGACATAAGGCTCAGGCTGAGCGATACAACAATTCAGCCCTTGCGTGCCTTGTTGATTTCTTCCTGCAACTGCTTGACCAGGTCCGGGCCCAGTTCCTGGGTGTATTTGTCCACCACGGGCTGCGACTTCTCGCGCAAGCGCTGCATTTCTTCCGGCGACACCACATTGATCTTCATTCCGGACTCTTTCAGCACACCCATTGCCTTGGCGGAATCGGCGCGGCTGTCCTTGCGCTCGAAGTCACGCGACGACGCGGCGGCCTGGCGGATCAATTTCTGCTCGTCGGGCGACAAGGTGTTCCACCACTTCTTCGATGCCATCAGGACCCACGGCGTATAGACGTGTCGCGTCATGCTCAGGTAGGGCTGCACTTCATAGAATTTGCTGCTCTGGATGGTAGTGACGGGGTTTTCCTGACCGTCCACGGTGTGCGTCTCCAGCGCGGTGAACAACTCCGAGAATGGCATGGGCACTGCATTGGCGCCGAGGGCGCCGAACACGCCCAGCGCTATCTTGTTTTGCATGACCCGCAGCTTGATGCCGTCCAGGTCCTCCGCCTTCACGATCGGACGCTTGGAGTTCGTCACGTTGCGGAAACCGTTTTCCCAATACACCAGGCCGACCAGGCCCTTGTCATCCAGCATCTTCAGCAACTTCTCGCCGAAGGGGCCGTCGAGCACCGCGTCCGCTTCCTTATCGTCATTGAACAGGAACGGCAGGTCGTAAACGCCGAATTCCTTCACCATGGTGGCCAATGGCGCCGTGGATCCGACCATCATCTCTTGCGCGCCGCCCACCAGCGCGGCCTGCATCTGCTCGTCGGATCCCAGGTTGGCCGATCCATAGGTGCGCATTTTCAGCTTGCCGCCGCTGATCTTGCCCAGCTCCTCGGCCAGGTAGCGCGCCGCGCGGCCTTGCACGCTGTCATCGTTCAGGCCGTAGCCGAAGCGAATGATGCGGGTTTTTACTTCCTGGGCATGGGCCAGGCCGGCCACGCTGCAGGCCGATATCGCCGCCAGCGCGACGATCAGTTTTTTCGTGCGAGTGAACATGTGAGTCTCCTCAGGGTTTTTACCTTGGTGGTTATCGCGCTACGGGTTGCTGCAATACGGATGAACTAGTGGATCCACTTCGCGGGAACGGTAATCAGCTCGGGGAAAATGACCATCACCACGAGCAGCAGGGTGTAGGCGACGACATAGCGCCAGGCGCCCCGGATGATGGTTTCCATGCGAATTCGCGCCACGCTGGCGACGACGTTCAATACCGTGCCGACCGGCGGGGTGAGCAATCCCACGCAGCCGACCATGACGAACATGACGCCGAAATACACCGGATCGATCCCGGCTTTCGTGATCACCGGCGTCAGGACCGGCGCCAGGATGAGGATGGTCGGCGTAAGGTCCATCGCGGTCCCCACGAGGGTGAGGACGATCAGCAGCGCGAACATCAGCCACTTCGGATGGTCGAGAAATGGGCCCAGCAAGGCGACCAGGTCTTGCGGCATGTCCGCCAAGGTGATCATGTACGAGGAGACCATGGCGGCCGCGACCAGGAACATGACGATGGCGGTGGTGTTCGCCGCGCGCAAGAAGAGCGGGCCCAGGTCCTTGAAGCTGATTTCCCGATAGACGAACAGGCTGATCAACAGCGCGTACACGGCCGCCACCACCGCCGCTTCGGTGGGCGTAAAGATGCCGCCGCGCAAGCCGCCGATGATGATGACAGGCAGGAACAGCGCCCAGATGGATTCGCGCAGCGCCCGCAAGCGAGCCGACCACGGCTGCCTGGGTGTCGGCGCGACGCTTGCACCGCCGCTGCGCCGCGAGGTCCACGCCCACACGGCGATCAACGTAAGCGCCATGAGCAATCCGGGTGCGATGCCAGCGAAGAAAAGCTTGGTGATCGATACGTTGGTCGCCACGCCATAGATGATGAAGGAGATGGACGGCGGGATGATGGGCGCGATGATGCCGCCCGCGGCGATCAGGCCGGCCGAGTCGCCGGCCTCGTAGCCCTTCTCGCGCAACATCGGTATCAGCAGCGAACCCAGCGCGGCGGCGTCGGCCACGGCCGAACCGGAGAGCGCGGCCAGCAAGACGCTGGCGAAGATCGCCACGTAGCCCAAGCCGCCCCGGATATGGCCCACGAACATCGACGCAAGGTTGACGATGCGGCGCGAGATTCCCCCTTCATTCATCAACTCGCCGGCGAGCATGAACAGCGGAACGGCCATCAGCGTGAAACTGTTGGCGCCGGACAGCATGTTCTGCGCGATGATCTGGGGATCGACGAAATCGAGCTGGAACATCATCGGCACCGCGCTGATGACCAGGGCGAATGCGATCGGCATGCCCAAGGCGAGCAGGCCAAGCAGGACTATCAGGAAGACGGAAAGGATCATGGCGTCCGGGGGGGATGACTGCCGTAAGGCTGCTTATGGAAGCTGCTTATGGTTGCCCATACGCAGGATTGCGGCACTGCCGCGCACGGAAAGAGAAAGCCGCTCCTGGGCCTGGGATCAACTGAGCGGGTCGGTGGCGCTGGCATCCAGCGGCGGTTCGGCGCCGCCCAGCGTCAAGACGATGTCGGCCAGCGTCAGCAGGGCCATGGCAAGCGCCGCGTACAGGCAAGCCAGGTCGAAGAGCCCCGCCGGCAGCCCGGTCACGGGAAGCTGCGTGCCCATGCCGATTTGCGTCTGCGCCCAACCACCCTTTATCCACATGCATAGCACCGCCAGGATCAGTACCTGGCAGAACAGATGGGAGATACGGCGGGCGGCCGGGCCGAAACGCTCGACCAGCATGGTCACACCCATGTGGGTGTGCGTTCGCACCGCCAGTACGGACCCGATAAAGATCAGCCACACGAAGGCCAGCCGCGACACTTCGTCGGAAATGTTGATGCCTGAATTGAACAGGTAGCGCAACGCGACGTTGCCGAACAGCAGCACGACCATGGTGACCAGGCACGCCACCATCAGCCAGCTCTGGATGCGGAAAACCAGGGCGAGCGCGCGGGTGTAGGCGTGCGGCGCTGGGTCCGGCGGAGGAAAGGTTTGCATCGTTGTCTCCCTGCGTTTTTGGCTTTTCTCGACGCGGGACGGATGGTAGCGCTACCATGTGGGTTTTGCCAACCCCTGCTCGGGTTTGTCCCAACATTGGCTTTGGGTCACACTTGCAGCTTTTGCCTCTGCTCACCCATGACGGTACGAAGGTCCAGGAGCTCCCACCGCAACGGCGTCACCATGGCCGACGTCGCTCGCGCCGCCGGCGTTGCGCCCATCACCGTGTCGCGTGCGTTGAGCACGCCCGACAAGGTGCAGGCGGAGGTGCGCGCCCGTATCCAGGATGCCTGCGACCGCCTGGGCTATGTCCCCAACCATGCCGCGAGCGCGTTGGCTTCGGCGCGCTCACGCACCATTGTGGTGCTGATCCCGTCCCTGACCAATGTGGTGTTCGTGGACATCGTGGTGGGCATAAAAGAGATCCTGGATGCCCATGCCTATCACATGCATATCGGGCTGACCGGTTATTCGGCGGAAGCGGAAGAAGCGCTGTTGCGCACCTATCTGCAACACTCCCCTGACGGGTTGATCCTGACCGGCATCGACCACCTGCCGGCCACCTGGAAGCTGCTGGAATCGCTGAAGATACCCACGGTCCATACCATCGAGACCCTTTCCGGCGACTCGGGAATGAGCGTAGGTTTTTCGCAGTTCGACTCGGGTTATGCGGCGGGTCGCCATCTGGTGGACCGGGGCTACCGCCATATCGGCATTATCGGCGCGCAGTTGGACCCGCGTTCCCTGCGCCGGTGCGAGGGATGCCGGCAGGCCTTGCGCGACGCCGGTATGTACGAGCCGGAACTGGAGATCATGACGCCGACCAGGTCCTCGCTAAGCCTGGGCGCCGATTTGCTCGAAGCCATGCTGCGCGATCACCCTGAATGCGACGGGCTGTTCTTTTGCAACGACGACCTTGCCCAAGGCGCGGTATTTCAATGCGGACGCATGGGCATCGACGTGCCCGCGCGCATGGGCCTGGTGGGATTCCATGACTTGAGCGGCGCCGCATGGACAACGCCGCCCCTGTCCACGATCGCCACGCCCCGCTACGAAATCGGCCGCTCGGCAGGCACGCTGCTCTTGAACGAACTGGAGGGGAGGGAAAATCCGCAGCGCCACCTGGACCTGGGCTTTCGACTCGTACAACGGGAAACCACCTGAGCCGAAGGTTCGAAGTCCGCGCGCGCGGTCACGCAGTAGCGCGATGGCGGGCCTGGTCGCCTATCTTTTTCTCCAGGAATTCCACCAATGCCTGTAGCCGCGCGCTGCGGCCTTTGCGCGTGGGAACGAGCAGCATGATATGGGCATTGCCGAAGTGCCACTCCGGCAGCACGCGGACCAGCTTGCCTTGCGCGATCGCCTCGGCGGCATCCCATTCCGATCGCAATACCAGGCCGAGGCCGGCTTCGGCCCAGTCGCGCGCCACCGCGCCATCGTTGGTCGAATAGGCCGGAGAAATCCGCACGGTCTCCTGTCCCGTGCCGCCATCCGCGCCGGCGCCCGTGCCAGGGCGCACGCGCCATAGCGTCACGTCTTCGTTATTTTCCCGGATGCAGATACAGGCGTGTTTCACCAGGTCCTTGGGCGTGCCCGGCGTCCCGTGGCTCCGAAGATATTTCGGACTGGCGCAAAGCCACCGGGCATTGGTCGCCAGCGTGCGCGCCACCCAGGTCGAGTCGCGGACCGCGCCTATATGGATGATGGCGTCTGCCTCATGCCGGTCCGGCCACGGTGTCTCGTACAGGTCGAGTTGCAGCTGCAGGCCGGGATGCGTACGGGCGAACTCCGCCATCAGCGGTGCAATATGGCGGCGGCCATAACCGAAAGGGGCGGCGAGACGCAGCAAGCCGGTGAGTTGCCCCGCATCCCGTTGCAGCGACTCGCACAGGGAATTCAATTGGGCAAGAAGCTGGCTTGCATCGCGGGCGAAGCGCTCGCCCTCGGCCGTGAGGTTCAACCGGCGGGCGCTTCGGGTCGCCAACGTCAAGCCGAGGGTCGCCTCCAGCTTGCGCAACCGGATCGACAGCGCGGAAGGCGTCACACCAAGCGCGCGCGCCGCGGCGCTAAGGGATTCCTCCTGGAGGAGCGTCGCCGCGAGCTGTAAATCGTCGATCTGGACCATTAAATTCAATTTAACGATTGATGTCGAATGATTAAAACACAGCCCCGTGCCAGGCAGGTAGAGTGCGCGACATGAACTCGACATCTACTTCCACTCCCTCATATCCGCAAGCGGTGCTGTTTGACCTGTTGACCGCCTTGCTGGACTCCTGGACCATCTGGAACGCCGCCGCGGGCTCGGAGACACAGGGCCGGACCTGGCGTGCCCGCTACCTGCAACTCACCTATGGTTGTGGCGCATACGTGCCCTATGAAGAACTGGTGCGTAGAGCGGCAAGCGATACCGGCCTGCCCGCATCCGCGGCAGTCGCACTGGAAACGCAGTGGGACACGCTGCCTCCGTGGGACGGCGCCCGCGAGCTGTTGCAGGCCTTGCGCCCGCATTGCAAGCTGGCCGTGGTCACCAATTGCTCCCGCGCGCTCGGCGAGCGCGCCGCGGCCCTGCTGGGTGTCGAATGGGACGTCGTCGTTACGTCCGAAGAGGCTGGCTTCTATAAACCCCACCCCCGTCCGTATCGCCTGGCGCTCGAACGTCTGGGCGTCGACGCGCAAGAAGCCGCCTTCGTCGCGGGATCCGGCTACGACATGTTCGGCACGTCGGCGGTCGGCCTGCGCACGTTCTGGCACAACCGGGTTGGCCTGGCCTTGCCCACGGGGGCGCCGGAGCCAGACCTGCAAGCGCCCACGCTGGCGCCCGCCTTGCCCTGGCTTCAATCCTTCCACGCCGTACGCTGACGCGCTTATTCAGGACTAACCATGTTCCCTGCTCACCGCCGTCCCTCGTTCCTCCTGGGCAGCCTGCTGGCCGCCGCCTCCTTGCTGGGAGCCTCCATGCCGGCCCACGCCCAGGATGCCGGATTTCCCAGCCGCGCCATCACCCTGATCGTTCCGTTTCCGCCAGGCGGACCCAGCGACGCCCTGGCGCGCGGATTCGCCCAGCAGATGGGCAAGAACCTGGGCCAGGCCGTGGTCGTGGAGAATCTGGCCGGCGCGGGAGGCACGATAGGCTTGGCACGGGTGGTCCGATCCGCGCCCGACGGCTACACCTTGGGATTCGGCACGATAGGGACGCATGTCGCCAATGTCGCGTTGTACAAGAAGCTGCCCTACGATCCCGTGGCGGATTTCCAGCCCGTCGGGCTCGCCGGCTCGGCGCCCATGATGCTGCTCGGCCGCTCCACCCTTCCAGCCAAGGACCTGCCGTCCTTTATCGCATGGTTGAACGCGAACAAGGACAAGGCTTCCTATGGCAGCGCCGGCGTGGGCTCCATATCGCATTATGGATGCGTACTGCTGCTGGCATCGCTCAAGGTCAATGTCACGCATGTCCCGTATAAGGGCGTGGCGCCGGCAATGAACGATTTGATGGGTGGGCAGACGGATTTCATGTGCGACCAGACGACCACCGCGCTGCCGCAGGTCGCGGGTGGAAAAATCCGGGCGTTGGCGGTCCTGTCCAACGCGCGTCTGAAGCAGCTCCCCGATGTCGGTACGGCCAGCGAAGCGGGATATGCGCTCAACGTACAATCCTGGAATGCCATCTTCGCGCCCAAGGGAACCCCGGCGCGGGTCATGGCACGGTTGACGGACGCCCTGACCGCCGCCGCCGCGGACCCGGAGTTTCGGAAGCAGATGGCGGCCGTCGGCGTGGACTTGCCCACGGGAAGCGCGGCCGCGCCCGAAGCGGTGACAGGCCTTATCGCCAAGGGGCTGCGCGACGATGTCCCGGCGCTGAAAACGAAATTCGAGGCGCAGGACTGAACCTGCATGATGCGTACACTGAAGACTGTCGCGGCCCAGGAAGTTCCTGGCCGCCCGGTGCAATCCTGGAGTCGACGCCATGGCGAATGACCGCTTGCTTACCCCGTCTGTAGAAGCGAATGCGCCTCCTGGTGGACATTACAGCCATGTGGTCGTCGCTAACGGCTTTGCATTCGTTTCCGGGCAGTTGCCCATCACGGCGGATGGGCGTCGACTGACCGATGCGCCGTTCGAGCAACAGGCGCGCCAGGCATTGGCAAATGTCGCCGCCGCACTGCAGGCCGGTGGAACGGGCATCGAGAAGCTGGTGCAGGTCCGGGTGTACATCGAGTCCATGGAGCACTGGCCCTTGTTCAACTCCATCTATGCGGAATGGGTGGGGACGTCCAGGCCTGCCCGCGCCGTCGTTCCCACCGGGCCGCTGCATTTCGGCCTGAAGGTGGAAGTCGAAGCTGTGGCGATCGTTTGAGATTTCTTCCAGGCAAGGACGTAGCGACCATGCTCGTGGACCAGCGATGACCTTCAGGGCGCAGCCGCGCTTGCCAGAGATCGACATAGACCACCGACCAGGTAACCCGCCTTATCTTGGTGGCGGATAATTTCGGATAATCCTGGAACCTTGGCCTGCACTTACGGACCGGGACCATCCTGACGATTTGACCGCAGAGCGAAATCGCAGCCCCTCGCGAGCGTCCCCAGACCTTCATCGCTCAAAAATCAGACTGGTCCTATCTTCGCCCAACGTGCTTCAGCGCTACTTGCGCAAGCTATGCCCGTGCATAGCCGGGCGCCTGTCCTGTACCTGCGTCCGAATTTTTCAAAAAGCCAGCGCATTCATGAGCGTATCTTACGCACCGGTGTATATCGGCATAAGGCATGTGAGCTTGGCGTGTGTCGGCGGAACGCTCCTCTTGGGCGGGAATGATATGTGCCATGGTGGTCCCTGCCACGCCGCGACCGCGGCGGGTGCACCCCCACCGGGAGACCGCAATGGAAGAGAGAGAAATCGCCGAGTCGCATTTCATGGACTGGCTGCGTGACGCGCACGCAATGGAGGAGCAGGCCGAGACCATGTTGAAGGCGCAGGCCGGCCGCCTCGAAAACTATCCGGACTTGAAGCGCCGTATCGAGGAGCATCTCGAGGAAACCCGGAACCAGAAGCGTCTGGTCGCGGAATGCATCGAGCGGCGTGGCGGCGACACGTCATCGTTCAAGGATGTGGCCGGCAAGGCCATGGCTGGTGCCCAAGGTATGGCGGGCATGTTCGCCAGCGACGAAGTGGTGAAGGGCGGAATGATGAGCTATGCCTTCGAACACTTCGAGATTGCCGCATACCGCAACCTTATCGAGGCAGCGCGCACGCTGGGCGACCATGAGACGATGGCCGTCCTCGAAAGGATCTTGCCGGAGGAGCAGGCGATGGCGGACTGGCTGGAACACAATATGGCGGGCGTTGTGCGCCGGTTCCTGCAACTCGCCGCACAACCCGATGCGAAGGCCAAGGTATAGGAGGTAGGGAATATGTCGCGCCCTGTCATGCCCCACGTCGAGAACGAAAGCTCCCGGCATAGCGCCCAACCGCAGGAAACCCAACCCCCTGGCCAACCGAATCCCGACAAGGCGACGAATTCGGGCTATCCGGCGGGGGGCGATTTGAGACCGGAGAACAAGGACGAATACGGTCGCGGCCCCGAGGCGCGGCGCCAGGCTGGCCTGCCGCCACTCGAAGGCGACCGTGATGAGCAGCCTGGGGCAGCCACGGAGGGCCCGGACGGTGCGCGGTAACAGCCGTCCTAAAACCAGCCCAGCAATTTGACCATCAGGCCTGCCAATCCCACGGCTGCTGTAAGGATGGTGCCGAATAGCAGGCGAAAGTCGGCGCGGACTTCCGTGCGGAGTCCGCGAACTTCCGTCCTCAGATCAGACAGATCGCGCTGGATATGTTCTGTGGTTGCTTCGAGCTTAGCGAGACGGACTTCCGTACCACGGCCATCGCCGCTGGAGCGGCGGCGTGTGCGCGTATTCGGGTGGCCTCGACCGAGGCTGGCGCGAAGTATGTATGTTCCCAAGATCGATCTCTGCTCAAAATAGGAAGGCCCATGACTACCTTCCGGTGCACCGCATCATAGCTCCGCCAGGAAGCTCCTGATACGTCCCATTCGAAAATCAGACGGGTCCTACGCCTACACGGCACTCCACGCCCAGTGTTGACCGCATCGTCCCGTGCTTCCCGTTGGTCGCGCCTTTCGGGAGGCTTCTTGTAGGGTCTCCGGGCAGGGCGCCGCGACGCGGCCAAGGGAGGGCGCCGCCATTGTTGCACTGAAGGCAACACCACGGTCCTCTCGCCATGCCTTCCGCTGCCTGCGCCGCGCGCCTACGATCTGGACGTTGTTCAAGCATGCGTAGCACGCCGGCAGGGCAATGCCGGGTACGCCCTTTCATCGGAGGAATGATCATGAGTCAACGTCTGAACGCGTTCGCGCAATCGCCCGAACTTTTCAAGAAATTCATCGAATTTGGCCTGCTCGTCAAATCGGGCGCGATCGAGAAATCGATCCTGACCCTGATCGAGATCAGGGCATCGCAGATCAACGGCTGCGCATTCTGCCTGGACATGCATGTGAAAGAGGCCAAGATCCACGGCGAGCGCGAATTGCGCCTTCATCATGTGGCGATCTGGCGTGAATCGAACGAGTTCTCCCCTCGCGAACGCGCCTGCCTGGCCTGGACGGAGGCGCTTACGACGCTGGGTGCGCACGGCGTGCCGGACGAGGTGTATGAGCGCGTGCGCTCGCAACTGTCCGAAAAGGAACTCTCGGACCTCACCTTCGCGGTGATGGCGATCAACGGCTGGAACCGCTTGAACGTGGGCTTCCAGACCGTGCCGGGTTCGGCCGACAAGGCCTATGGGCTGGACAAGGCCAAGTTCAACTAAGGCCAGGTTCAACCAAGGCCAGGTTCAACCAAGGCCAGGTTCAACCGAGGCCAAGCTTAACCACGGACCGGTTCAACCAAGGGCGAGCCGCGGCTCCGGTCCGTGATGTAGTCGATGAATACCCGCATGCGCCGGCAAGTGCCGGCGATTGGGATAACACAGGTAATGCCTTTGATCGTCGGACGCGTATTGCGGCAGGCAGGTCGCCAACCTACCGTCGCGCTGAGCGCGATCGACGACTGCATTCCTCTATTCAGCAGGAATCAACGCCGGCACGCCCTGTTTCTTGACCAGGACGACGACGAACCGGGCCGGCTTCGTGGCGCTGGCGTTGCGGCCCACGGTGTGGACGTCGTTCGGCCCTTCGTAGAAAGTCTGACCGGCCGCCAGCGTGACCTCCTTGCCGCCTCGTACCTGCATGACGATGCTGCCTTCCAGCACATATACGAATGCGCTGGCCTCGTGCCGGTGCACGGGATCGGCGGCGCCGGGGGGATAGTCGACGAGCAGCATCGTGCCCTCCTTGCCGGGCATGTCCGGCAGCGACCTGGTCATGAGCTCGGTGACGACGGGTTGGGCGGCGGCGGACGGTGTGACGTGATGGGGCGGAGCGGCGCTGACCGGCGAGTCAAGCGCCAGAAGGGCGCCTGCCGCCATCAGGGACAAGCCGAATTTCATGGTCTTGGACATGATCTGTTCCGGGTAGTGGAGGGCAGGCCCATCGTAGGCGCGCGAATGCCGTGCCGGTAGATCCTCCGGAAGGATCACCATGTTGACTGCCGCTCACCAAAGCCCCCAACCAAGGGCCTCGCCGAGGGCCCCACCAAAGGCCTCACCAAAGGCGGCAGGAAATGCGCGCGTCAGCCTCGCGCGAACGCGTCGGCGATGCGTGCCAGCTTGTCGGGATTGCGCTGTACGAGCACCCGGGTCAGCCGCTCGCCATCGCTCTCGTAGGATTGAACGGATTCCAGCTCGCCGTTGATGAAGCGCAACAAGGTCCATTGTCCATTGACCTGTGTCACCTCGACGCGCAGCGCATCGCGGTAGCGTCGCGCGCCGGCATAGAACAGCTGGGCCAGGCGCTTGCCGCCGACCAGGCGGGCGAAACTGGCGACCTTGCCGCCGCCATCGCCAATCAGTTCGGCGTCGTCGCTCAGCAAGGCATGCAGGCCATGGAAATCGCTGCGCTGCATCGCCGCGGCGAAGGTCTCCAGCAGGCGTTGCAGCGTGGCGCGCGGCACGGACCGGCGCGGCGCGCCCTGGCGCAACTGCTGTCTGGCGCGGCTGACGAGTTGCCGCGCGGCGGCCTGGCTCTTATCCAGCGTCTTCGCGATGTCCTCGTAGTCGGCCTCGAACACTTCCCGCATCAGGAACGCAGCACGGGCATCGGGTGACAGGCGCTCCAGCATGAACAGAAACGCCACCGACACATCGTCGGCGAGCTCATGGAGTTGTTCCGGCGTGGCGGGCGCGGCCATCAGCATGGGCTCGGGCAGCCAGACGCCCGTGTAGTTCTCGCGTTCGGCCTTGGCCACGCGCAAGCGGTCGATGGCCAGCCGGGTGGTGACGCGCACCAGCCAGGCTTCGGCGTTCTCCACCGCGGCGCGGTCCGTGACATGCCAGCGCAACCATGCTTCCTGCACGACATCTTCGGCGTCCGCCACGGTGCCCAGCATGCGATAGGCAATGCCATGGAGGCGAGGGCGGTGGCGATCGAACAGGAGTAAGGAGTCGGTCATGAGGGGGAAGGGCCGGCGCCTGGAAAGAGGGGCGGGAAGCTGGGTATTTTGCCGCACCCGCATGCCGGGCGGCAACAATGCCAGCGTGGCCGTATTGGTGCCGCCGATGGCGACGCCTACCCTTGGGTGAGGGTCATCCGCGATGACTGATCCGTAGGCCGTGACGCGCTATGCTAGGGCCCGCCCCGCGGCCGTCACGACGGGGCGGAATGCCCCAGGGGCAAGGAGAATATCGACATGGAAGCGAGCGAGATCATCGAAACGCTGGGCATGCAGCGCCATCCGGAAGGCGGCTGGTATGTCGAGACCTTTCGTGATGCGTCGGGGGGAGCGCGCGCCCAAGGGGAAGCTCGCGCCCATTCTACGGCGATCTACTACCTGCTGGAGGCCGCCGACAGTTCCCACTGGCACCGCGTCCGCGATGCGGCGGAAGTCTGGCACTTCTATGCGGGCGACCCCTTGCTTCTCAGCCTTTCCGACGGGAATACGGTGGAGGAAATCACGCTGGGCACGGATCTCGCGCATGGCCAGCGACCCCAGGCCGTGGTGCCGGCAAACGTCTGGCAGGCAGCGCGACCGCTGGGCCGCTATACCTTGGTGGGTTGCACCGTCGCGCCCGGATTCGAATTCGCCAGCTTCGAGATGGCTGCCCCCGGTTGGCGCCCCGGCGCTGCCTGACATGTCCGGCGTGTCGTGGGCCTTGCGGGTCCAGGGCGTGTGGCTACGGGCGGTGTCCTAGCGGACGTCCCGATGCGCCAGCGCCAGTTCCACGAACGCGCGCAGATAATCGATCTGGACATCCGCTTCCCGCACGCCCAGGAAAATCTGCTTGGCAATACCGTGCTCGCCCAGCCGCACGGGCACCACGTCGAACTTGTCGGCGTACTCCTCGACCAGCCATCGCGGTAGCGCGGCGACACCGCGTCCGCTGGCCACCATCTGCATCATGATGTCGGTCGTCTCGATCGGCTTGTGGCGCCGGGGCGTAATGCCGGCGGGCATCAGGAACTGCGTGTAGATATCGAGCCGGTCGATCGCGACGGGGTAGGTGATCAGGGTCTCGTTCGCCAGCGCTGGCGGCGCGATGTATTTTTTCTTGCGTAGCGGATGCCCTGGCCCGACCACCAGCACCTGTTCGTAGTCGAACACCGGCTCGAACACCAGTCCCGGTTTGTAGAGCGGGTCGGGAGTCACCAGCATGTCGATCTCGTAGCCAAACAAGGCGCCGATGCCGCCGAACTGGAACTTCTGCTTCACGTCGACATCGACCGCGGGCCACGCGGCGAGATAGGGCGAAACGATCTTGAGCAGCCATTGGTAGCAGGGATGGCACTCCATGCCGATGCGCAAGGCGCCGCGCGCGCCCTGCGCGAATTGCTTGATGTGTTCCTCGGCATGGTCCAGTTGAGGCAGCAAGCGGTTGGCGACGGCCAATAGATATTCACCGGCCTGGGTGGGCCGCAAGCTTCGGCCCTCGCGGTGCCAGATCGCCGTGCCCAGCTGGTCTTCCAGTTTGCGCACGGTGTGGCTCAGGGCCGATTGCGTCAAATGCAAATGGTCGGCGGCCGCCGTCAGCGAACCATATTGGTCCACGGCGCGAATGATAGCCAGATGGATGCGTTCGAGTGCGGCCATGCATGAAGGAAATTCATTGATCGATGAAATATTACCATTTTCATTCATGAATTAGCGGCCCTACCATGCCAGCTACTTTTACAGAATCGACAGGATGGTCGCCGTGGCACGTTTTCATAATCTTGGTTTCCCCCGCATCGGCGCGAAGCGCGAACTGAAGTTCGCCCTTGAATCCTATTGGAAGGGCCAGTCGAGCCGCGAGGCGCTCAAGGCCGTTGGCGTCGAGCAACGCAAGATAAATTGGGCCCTGCAATCGAAGCTCGACCTGTCGCCGGTGGGCGATTTCGCCTTCTACGACCAGGTCCTGGACATGAGTTTCACCCTGGGCAACCTGCCCACCCGGGTGCAGGGCTTCCACGGCGATGCGCTGGACAATTATTTCCGGGTGGCCCGCGGCCGCTCGGCGCAAGGCGCCGAAGAGCACGCCGCCTGCTGCGGTGGGGTGGCCGCCGGCGAAATGACCAAGTGGTTCGACACCAACTACCACTACATCGTCCCGGAATTCAAGGCCGACACGGCATTCAAGCTCGATGCCTCCCGCCTGGTGGAGCAATTGGCCGAAGCCTCGGCGCAGGGCGTGAAGGCCAAGCCGGTCATCATCGGGCCGGTGACTTACCTGGCGCTGGGCAAGGCGAAGGACGAGTCGGACAAGCTGGCGCTGCTGGATCGCCTGCTGCCGGTCTACGTGGAGCTGCTGGCCAGGCTCGCGGACGCGGGCGTGGAATGGGTTCAGATCGACGAGCCCATCCTGGTTACCGAACTCGAAGCCGGCTGGGACGCCGCCTTCACCAAGGCCTACCGGGCGTTGAACACGGGCAAGGTCAAGCTGCTGCTGGCGACGTATTTCGGCCAGCTGCAAGGCAATCTGCCGCTGGTGGCGAGCCTGCCGGTGCAGGGCGTGCACCTGGACGCCATCAACGCCCGCGCTGAAGTCGACGCGCTGATCGCCGCGCTGCCGGCGCAAAGCGTGATCTCGCTGGGCGTGATCAATGGGCGCAATATCTGGAAGACCGATCTCAATGCCGTGCTGGAATGGCTGGAGCCCCTTGCCAGGCAATTGGGCGATCGCCTGTGGGTGGCGCCGTCGTGCTCCTTGCTGCACGTTCCGGTCGACCTGGACAGCGAACAGAAACTCGATGGCGAGATCAAATCCTGGCTGTCGTACGCGAAGCAAAAGCTGGGCGAGCTGGCCGTGCTGGCGTCGGCGCTGAACCAGGGCCGCGACGCCGTGCAGGCGGAACTGGCCGCCAACGCCGCGGCCATCGCGGCCCGCCGCAATTCGCCGCGCGTCAACAATCCCACGGTGAAGGCCGCCATTGCCAAGCTGGACGCCCGGCTGGGCCGGCGCAAGAGCCCCTATGCCGTGCGTGCCGCCAAGCAATCGGCCTTGCTGAAGCTGCCGGCCTTCCCGACCACCACCATCGGTTCGTTCCCTCAGACGTCCGAAATCCGCCATGCGCGCAGCGAATTCAAGGCGGGCCGCCTGGATGCCGCGGGGTACAAGGCCGCCATGCAGGCGGAAATCGCCCGCTGCGTGAAGGAGCAGGAAGCGCTGGACCTGGACGTGTTCGTGCACGGCGAAGCCGAGCGCAACGACATGGTCGAGTACTTCGGCGAACAGCTGGAAGGCTACGCTTTCAGCCAGTTCGGCTGGGTGCAGTCCTATGGCTCGCGTTGCGTGAAGCCGCCGATCCTCTTTGGCGACATCAGCCGTCCCAAGGCCATGACCGTCGAGTGGATCAAGTACGCGCAATCGCTGACCACGAAGCCCATGAAGGGCATGCTGACCGGTCCGGTCACCATCCTGAACTGGTCCTTCGTGCGTGACGACCAGCCGCGCTCCGTGTCGTGCTACCAACTGGCCCTGGCCATCCGCGAGGAAGTGCTGGACCTGGAAAAGGCCGGCATCAGCGTGATCCAGATCGACGAAGCCGCGCTGCGGGAAGGCTTGCCGCTGCGCAAGGCGCAGTGGCAGGAATACCTGGACTGGGCCGTCGAATCGTTCCGCATCACCGCCAATGGCGTGGCCGACGAGACCCAGGTCCACACCCACATGTGCTATTCGGAGTTCAACGACATCATCAAGTCGATCGCCGACATGGATGCGGACGTGATCACCATCGAAACCAGCCGTTCGGACATGGAGCTGCTCGACGCCTTCAAGAGCTTCGAGTACCCGAACGAAATCGGCCCGGGTGTGTACGACATCCACTCGCCCAATATTCCGAACCAGGAGTACATGGTGAAGCTGATGAAGCTGGCGGCGGAACGGGTTCCGGCCGAACGCCTGTGGGTCAACCCGGATTGCGGCCTGAAGACCCGGCAATGGAGCGAGGTCCTGCCCGCGCTGACCAATATGGTCCAGGCCGCCAAGGCCTTGCGCGCCGCGTCGCGCTGATACTACGCGGCCGCCACCGGCGCCGATCGCGCCATCCCGCCATGGGCGTCCAGCAAGCGTTCTCTCCAGGCGTGGACGGGATCATCCGGCTGGAGCAGGGGGATGGCGCTGACGCACCTGGCCCACATGAACATGCCGAAGACGCAGTAGTCGGCATAGGCCGGCGCCGTGCCGTCGATGTAGTCGCGCGATTGCAGGATATGGCGTAGCGGCGACAGCGCCCGCCCGAGGGCGCGAAGATGCGCGGCGCGGTCCGCCACCACGGACTCCAGTGCCTGCCCGTAGGCCTTCTCCCGCGAGGCCCGGAAATAGTCCTGGTCGGTCGGGTGCAGGCAGGCGTGGATATCGAGCAGGATGATACGGGCGATGGCCGGCACCAGCGTCTTGTCGGCCCAGGCGTTCACGAATTCCGCCAAGGGCATGGGCGGCTGTTCCGTGAAAAGGGCCGGTCGGTCCGGGTAGCGGCTGTCCAGGTGCCGCGCGATGCGCCAGGAATCGTGGATCGTCTCATCGCCGTCGACCAGCACCGGCACTTTCTCCTGACCTGAAAAAGCGATTGCCGCTTTTTCGGTGAAGCGCCATGGACGGTAGTCGGCCTGCAATCCCTTGTGGGCCAGCGCCATGCGGGTCTTCCAGCAATGAGGGCTGAAACGTACGGCGGTATCGTCCGCCGCCAGGTCGTACAGGATCAATGCCATGCGCCATGCTCCAGGTTCAGGGACGCTCATCGGTAAGGGCGCCGCCTGGCAAGGTTAGCATCGCGGGCATGTGGGTTGCGGGATCGCGGTTCTTCTCAATGTCCACGCGGACGAAGGAGAGCGTGATGGCGGAAACTCCCCAGGCCGAAACCACGATGGCCGCGACCACGGTTCACCAGGAAAGCGCATCCCGCAGCGTACCGGTGCCCACCATGCAGACATCGGGCCCCATCGTGGTGATCACGGGGGCGTCGAGCGGCATCGGATGCGCGGCGGCGCTGGCATTTGCCTCGCAGGGGGCGACTGTCGTGCTGGCGGCTCGCGGCGCCGAGGCGCTTGAGCAGGTTGCCGGCGCCTGCCGGCGCGCGGGCGGGTCCGCGCTCGCGGTTCCTACGGACGTTACCGAGCCGGACCAGGTGGTCGCCCTGGCGGAGCGCGCCCTGGAGGCCTGCGGCCGCATCGACGTGTGGATCAACAATGTGGGCATCGGCGCCGTGGGGCGCTTCGAGGAAGTGCCCTTGAGCGCCCACCGGCGCGTGGTCGAAGCCAATCTGCTGGGCCATATCTACGGTTGCCACGCGGCGCTGCCGCATTTCCGCCAGCGCGGCCGCGGCGTGATCATCAATATGGTGTCCATCGGCGCGTGGGCGCCCGCTCCTTACTCCGCCGCGTATGCCGCCAGCAAGTTCGGCTTGCGCGGCTTCTCCGAGTCCCTGCGCGCGGAACTGGCCGACCTGCCCGACGTGGCGGTCTGCGAGGTCTATCCCACTTTCGTGGATACGCCGGGCGTGGGGCATGGCGCCAATTATTCGGGCAAGACCCTGCGTCCGCCGCCGCCCATGCTGGACCCCCGGGAAGTCGCCCAGGCGCTCGTCCGGCTGTCGCGCCGGCCGCAGCCGTCCACCATGCTGGGCAGTGTCGCCTGGCCGGTGCGCCTGGCGCACACGGTGGCGCCCGACCTGTCAGCCGGCGTCACGCGCCGGCTGATGGATGCCGGGTTCAAGCGCGCCGATCCGGCGCCTCGTAGTGAAGGAAATCTATTCGCGCCATCCCAGGGTCATGCCATCGATGGCGGATACCGGCGGACGTCGGGGAACCGCGATGCCACGCGGCTCCTGAAAATGGGCGCGCTCGCCATCGCG
Organism: Achromobacter aloeverae; assembly: GCF_004121055.1. Lineage (GTDB taxonomy): Bacteria > Pseudomonadota > Gammaproteobacteria > Burkholderiales > Burkholderiaceae_B > Bordetella_C > Bordetella_C aloeverae. Next base: position 439,372 of record NZ_PYAL01000007.1, on the reverse strand, counting down.
GCGGTCGCGCTGTTGCGTTCGCTGTAGGTGCGGGGACAGCCCGTCTCGCGCGCCTGGAACCAATGGAGACAGCCATGTCGAAATATCCAACCTCGCCTCCTCCCGAGAACAGGGAGGCGGCGCGTAAGAATCTGGAGCGCGAGCAAACCAGCGGTGCGGGGGACGAGGTCGACCTCGATCGTGAGGCGCCCACGCCCACTGAACCGGATGCGCGGGGCTACGAGACTCCCCATTCAGGGCGCCGTGCCGCCGGCCATGGCGGCGGCAGCCTCGATGCAAGCGAGGGCGGCGCGGACTATGCCGTGGCGCCGGGCGCTGAATTCAGCGGCGGAGGCCAGGGCCATGCGCCCCAGGCGTCGCAGCAGCGCGAGGCCGAACAGGAGCTGGCGGGCCGGACCGGCCCCTATGTCCGCAGCGGCAGGATGGGCGAAAACCCCGCAGGCAAGCTTGCGGGCCGCCCCTCTGCGAGCGGGGACAGGGACGGCGGCCCGGATACGTCCAATGAATCGGATGACCAGGATGCCGGGCCGCCGCGCACCCCCGCGCCTGCTCGCTGAATGCGCCATTCCCCCCGGAGATTCATCATGAAAGTACAACTAAAGCCTCTGGATCAGCAGGTCGTCGTCGTCACGGGGGCGTCCAGCGGTATCGGCATGGCGACCGCGCTTGCGGCGGCGGGTGCCGGCGCGCGGGTCGTGCTGGCGGCCCGCAGCGAGCGGGCGTTGGATGCCCTGGCATCCCGGATACGCCAGCAGGGCGGCCAGGCCTGCTTCGCCGTGGCGGACGTCGGGCGGCGGGAGGACGTTGAACGCATTGCCCGGACGGCCCTCGACAACTACGGCAGGGTGGACACGTGGATCAACAACGCGGGCGTCTCCATCTTCGGACGGCTGGATGCCGTGGCCGATGAGGACAGCCGGCGCCTGTTCGACACCAATTTCTGGGGTGTCGTCCACGGATCGCTGGTTGCCTTGCCGCTGTTGCGCCAGCAGGGCGGCGCCCTCATCAACGTGGGTAGCGAAGCGTCCGAAGAAGCCATTCCGCTGCAAGGCATGTATGCCGCCAGCAAGCATGCGGTAAAGGGATTTACGGATGCGCTACGCGTCGAGCTGCAAGAGGACGGCGCGCCGGTCTCGATCACCTTGATACAGCCGACCGCGGTGAATACGCCGTTTCCGGAACATGCAGGGAACGCCATGCCGCAGGCGCCCAAGCTTCCCACGCCCATGATCGATCCGCACACCGTGGCCAGCGCGATCCTGGACGCCGCGACCGATCCGGCCAGGGACGTGAAGGTGGGCGCGATGGCGACCGTCAATACCTTGGTCAGCAAACTGATGCCGTCCATGGCCGACATGATGGGCCGGGTGCAGATGGGCCGGCAGCAGCGCGGCGAGCCCAACAGGGACAGGCGGGGCACGTTGTATGAGGCTGGCGAGACGGGCCGCATCTTCGGCCGGGGCGACGATAACGCGGCCGACAGCAAGGAAGCGCGCATGAGCAACACCCGGCCGGCCTGACGGGAGGACGTCGCATGCGCGTACATCACCTGAACTGCACGTGCACCTGCCCGCTAGGCGGCCGCCTGATGGATGGAAGAACGCGCTGCGTGCTATGCCGCGGCGAACTCGCCTGCCATTGCCTGCTCGTGGAAACCGACGCCAACGGGCTGGTGCTGGTGGACACGGGCTTCGGTTTGCGGGACGTGAAGTCGCCCCGCTCCAGGCTGAGCGCCTTTTTCCGTGCGATGGTGAAGCCGGCCCTGAGCGAATACATGACAGCCGCGCACCACGTATCGCGCCTGGGCTTCCAGATCGAGGACGTGCGCCACATTGTCCTTACTCATCTGGATTTCGATCATGCGGGCGGCCTCGACGACTTCCCCGGCGCGACGGTGCACCTGATGGAGAAGGAATGGATAACGGCGAGCGGGCGACGATCCTGGCTGGATGCGCAGCGCTTCAGGCCGGCGCAATGGTCCGCGCCGGAGTCGTGGCGTCGCTATGGCGGCGCGGGCGGCGTCGGCTGGAAGGGCTTTGATGGCGTCTGGCCCATCGATGGGCTGGGCGATGAGGTCGCGCTTGTGCCCCTGCCAGGCCATACGCTCGGGCACGCGGGGGTGGCCGTGCGAGAGCAGGCCGGCTGGAAACTGCTCGCCGGCGACGCCTACTTCTTTCACGGGGAGATGGACTTGAGAGAGCCGTATTGCACGCCGGGGCTCCGGTTCTATCAATGGATGATGGAACAGGACCGGCGATCCCGTCTTGAGAACCAGTCCCGGCTGCGCGATCTGAAGCGCGCCAGCGGAACGGCCGTGCAGGTCTTCTGCAGCCATGACATGGTGGAGCTGCAAGCTCATCAACAGGGTGTCGACCGCAGGCATCGGTAGCGGCATGGCGTTTGCGTCAGTCCGGGCGCCAACCACTCTCAGGAGCTTTCCATGCGTAATTCCGTATCCGGTCTTGCACTGTGCGCCTGCTTTGCCGTGTCCGTCCCCCTCGCCGCGTCGGCCCAGACGCTGTCGGGCTCGCCGAAGACGGCCAATGAATCGCACCTCGCCAGCGCCGACAAGAGCTTCCTGGAGGACGCCGCCCAAGGTGGGTACGCCGAGATCCAGGGCAGCCAGATGGCCTTGCAGAAGTCCAGGAACGAGGACGTCAAGACCTTCGCCAACCAGATGATCAAGGACCATACCGCCGTGGGCGAGGAGCTGGCCGCGCTGGCCAAGTCCAAGGGCTATACGCCGCCCACGGAGCCGTCGCTCATGCAGAAGGGCGAACTGAAGGCCCTGGACGTCACCGATGACAGTTTCGACAGCATGTACGCGCGCCGGATCGGCGTGGCCGCGCATGAAAGCACCATCAAGGTGTTCGAGAAGGAAATCAAGGACGGCAAGGATGCCGAAGTGAAGGCCTTCGCGCAAAAGACGCTGCCGGCCCTGCAGTCCCACCTGGAAATGGCCAAGGCCCTGCAAGCCAAGGTCACGAAGAAGTAAGCGGGGAAGCGCGCTCATCCTGTGGCGGGGCGCCGCCGCGCTTCTTGCGCTCGCCGGCTTGCGGGGCCGACCGGTGCGCGGGGGGGCGGCGCTGCCCGCGCTCACTGCGCGCCTAGCGGCCGCGCAGCCGTACCTGCTGCTGGCTGTTCAATTTCGCCGCTTCGCTTTCCGCGTAGTCGGCTTCGCCCGGTTCGTACGGCCCGTCATACATGCAGCTGCTCTTGCTCACCGCGCACTGCAAGCTGGTCCGGCTGGAGGAAGAGCTGGATCCGCCCCATGAGCAACCGGCGACCAGCCCGACAAGAAACAGCGCCTCGCCGGCGCGTACCAAGGCTTTATTGAACGCTTTATTGAACATCTGCCCTTCCTGCTGAATCCACGCAGCGACGCATCGATGGTGCTGCAAAAGTCCTTTTTTATACCATCGCTGCGTCTGTGGGCCCTGTTCCCGATCTTGTGTCGAATTCTTTCCGGCCTGTCGCGCCGGGCCCTTCCTGGCGCCGCGCGTTTCACTCGACCGCGATATGCGACTCTTCGATCACCCGTGCCCATTTCTTCCGGTCCTGCACCAGGAACTCGTTGAAGTCCTGTGGAGAGGGCGAGGTCACGATTTCGACGCCCTGGCCCTCGAAGATCGTGCGCAGCTTCTGGGACTGGCCGGCTTGGCGTATCGCCGCCGAGAGCTTCTCGACAACGGCTGCGGGTGTTCCGGCGCGCACCATGATGCCATTCCAACCGGACGCCTCGAAGCCCGGATAGCCCGCTTGCGCGACGGTCGGCACGTCCGGCAGCGCGGGGACGCGCTGGCTGGCGGTTTGCGCCAGGACGCGGACCTTGCCGGAGCGGATGTTGCCCAACTCGTTGATCACGGGGTCGAAGAGCACCTGGATGCGATCGGCAATCAGGTCGATGGCCGCCTGGGATGGTCCGTTGTAGGGGATGTTCGCGAGATCGATGCCGGCCCGTACCCGGAACATTTCGGTGGCCAGCTGGGACGAGCTCCCTACCGTCGGCGTACCGTAATTCAAGGTGTGCGGCGCTTTCTTCGCGGCGGCGACGAGATCCTGCAGCGTGCGATAAGGCGAGGTGGCCGGCACCACGATGACATTGGAGACCTTGGACAGGATGGAGACCGGCGTGTAGTCCTTGACGGCGTCGTAGGGCAGGTTCTTGTACAGCAAAGGGTTGACGCTGTGCGTGCCTATCGTGCCCAGCAGCAGGGTGTAGCCATCCGCCGGCGCCCGCTTGACGTTGGAGGTGCCTATCGTGCCGTTGGCGCCCGGCAGGTTTTCGACGATGATGGGTTGGCCAAGTATCGGCGCCAGCTCCTGGGCATACGCCCGGGCGACCGCGTCGGTGGCGCTGCCCGCCGCGATGGGAACGACCAGGCGTATCGGGCGGTCGGGATAGCCGGCGGCATGGGCGGCGGGGAAGGGGACGAGAGCCATGGCCAATGCAGCGACCAGGCCGGTGTAGCGCGCGGCCGCCGCCACGAAGGCACGGCGGGAAGATTCGTAGAACATCATGCTTGCCCTTGTCGGTATTTTGTCGTTGCCCCGCGCCAGGACGGCGTGGGGATATCGGTACTGCATTTCCTGCGGCGCCGACATTCAGGTTTCGATGACGCGCCGTGCCTCGTCCAGCGCATGTACCAGCCGGTTGACTTCGCGGCGCAGGGCGACACGCAACATGCGGCGTTCGTCGGTGGAAAGCGCCTGCCAGTCCAGGAGGGGCTTGAAGCCCGGCAGCAGCCGGCTGCCGGTCGCCCTGTCCTGCTGGAAAGGCGATCCGAGAAGATAGACGGCGGGGTTGACGCCATGAATCGCCCGCAATAGCCGCCGGTTCCACGCGGCCGTGGCGGCTGTGTCCGCCGGGTCCAGCCGCGCGCCGGCGGCGTGGAAGCGTTGCGCCGCGCCGCGGAAGCGCTGGACCGCCGCGGCGATTTCATCCAGCAGGCGCAATTCCGGCGCCGCCTCGGCGTACTCGCGCAGCGCGTCGTCGACGTCTCCCGCGATGCCGAGCAGATCCAGCGGCAGCACGGCGGCGTCGACCAGGCCGTGAACCAGTTGCGCGTGCAGCCGCGCGTCCTCCAGCAGCACGTCGGGATCGCAGTTCTCCACCGTATCCTCTTCGGCATGCCACCAGCGGGCCAGGCCGCTGTTGGGCAGGCGGTCCGGATCGTCCTTTTGCAGGAAGCTGCTCACTTGCAGCCCGCTCAGGCCCACGCCCCAGAAACTCTGGTCGGATGCACGATGCGGGCGCGTGTGATGGACATAGCGTTCGGGACGGCGCAGGCAGGCTTGCATGCTGGCGGCCTGGTCGGGATCGATCTCGCCCAGCACGTCGCGCATGACGGCGGCGGTATAGGCCGCGGCTTCCCCCGTCTGGTTGCGCAAGGCCTTGTTGTAGGCGCGGCGCGAGCCATTGATGTCGACGTTGAAGTAGGCGATGGCGCGGTCGTTCAATTCGTGCCAGAACTCGTCGGCATACCATGCCGACCCCGCATAGCGGCCGTGCGTGTGCCCGGGCCACCAGGCCAGGCGTATGCCATGGCGGGGCGGTGTGGCGCGGCCCTGGAACAGGCGCGCCAGTTCCAGCAGGATGGCGACGGCGCCGATATTGTCGGTGGCGCCGTCGAACCACGTGCAGTAATGCGCGCCCATGAGCAGGAACTCGGGCTCGGTTCCGGGTATCTCCGCCACGGGCAGCAGCACTTCGCGCCACCGGGTGTCGACGCGCGCCACCAGACGGCCACGCGCGCCGCCGCGCTGCGCCAGCTGGCGCAGCCATTCGCCGTCCGGGCGGTTGATCGACGCGCCGGCGATAGCGGGCATGGCGTCGACTTCGGCCTTGGAGGCTGGCGCGCCCCAGATCGGCGAGCACGTCATCTTGTGTCGCTGCGGTCCGGACGACATGCCGACCAGGGCGGCGGCGCCGGCCTTGCGCGCGGCTTCGCACAGGCCATATGTCGGCAGCTTGTCGATGAGTGCGATCTTGCCGCGCGCGTCCAGGTCCGCATACTGTTCCGGGCCCCCCGCGCCGGCCCACACGATGTCCGCCTCGATACCGGCGGCGCCGGTGTCGCGCGTGAACGCGACGCCGACCGCCGGGATGTCCCGTGCCTCCGGGACCAGCAGCGTCAGGGTCGTGGCCGTCGGATAGCTGATGTAGCTGTCGAAGCGATGGACCTTGTAGGACACCCCCATCGCCCGCAATTGCGCGGTCAGGTAGTCGCAGGCCTGCTGTTCTTCGGGGGTGCCGGAGACTTTTTCGCCGAGGGCGCACAGGTCGGCGACCGTGCGGGCCAGCCGGTCCCTGGATGGCGCATAGGACGCCGCGCGAGCGGTAAGCGTGGAATTTTGCGTAGGAGTCATGGCTGCTGATGGCGGGAGAAGACGATTACCGGATCTCGCCGCCGATGACGGCGGCGAGGAAGGCCTGGACTTTTTCGACCGAGCGCAGGCCTTGGTGGGACATGTTGTCCACCAGGTCCAGGGTGACGCGCACGCCCGCCTGCTCCAGCGAGCGCTTGAGCGCCTGGATGCGCTCCGGCCGCGTGGCGCCGGCGTCGTTCGCACCCTCCATGTAGTAGCGCGAACCGGGCTTGTGGGTGATTTCCCAGGTTTCCAGGTCCACCTTCCCGACGATCATATGCACGGGGACGCGCCGCAAGGCAGCCAGGTCGAGCGCCTTGCCGAAACGGGCCTGCAGGTCGCGCGTGCCCACCCACCAATCGCGCGAGGGATCGATCAGCGTCACGGAGCCCGGGGCGCCGACCGAAAGTGCCCAGAGGCGTTCGGGGTGCAGGTAGCTGAAGCGGTGGACGAAGTGGCCGCCGCCGGAGAAACCGGTCAGCGCGAAGGTGGAAAAATCCAGGTCGTACTTGCGCGCGACTTCATCGACCATGGCCAGCAAGACCTGGTCGTATCGGATGTCGCCTTCCTGGATGTACTTGAAGCCGCTGCGGTTGCCGTCGCCCAGCACGCCGATCGGGAAGAGCGGACAAAGTATGACGCAGTTGTTCCAACGGCCGAACTCCGCATAGGCGTTGCGGTAGTCGACGAACTGGCGGCCGGTGCCGTGCACGGCGACGACCAGTCGAGGAGGGGACGCGGTCTTGCCCAGGGATTCGGGAACGTAGAGCGTGTAGACGAAGCGGTTGTCGGCGGCGAGGCTGAACACCGACGTCGCGCCGAGATCGTAGAGTTGCTGGCCGCGTTGTTCGCTATCCGGCTGGGAAGAGGCTTGTGCTGCGGAGGACATGAATGGACCGGTTCCACGTACGTGAGTGAGGGTCCGGCCATTCTTCCAGACGGCATTGGAAAATAATATCTATATTATATTTATCAAATATAAAGAAACGCTTTTGAATCGGGGGCGCGCTTGGCGCGGCGGTTCGCATGTCCACTTTTCGCCTGTTCAAGACCTTTCTCGCCGTCGCGCAATACGGAACGTTCGCGGCCGCGGCCGAACGCGTGGCGTTGACGCCGGCTGCGGTGGGATTGCAGATGCGGGCGTTGGAAGACGAGTTGCGACGCACGCTGTTCGATCGCTCGCACCGCAATGTCCGGCTGAGCGCCGATGGCGCGGCGCTGGTTCCGTACGCGCGCCAGTTGCTGCGGGATTACGAGTCGATGCTGGGCAGGCAATCGCAGGCGGACACCATCAGCGGTTCGGTCACCATAGGCGGGATAGTCTCGGCCATGGGCGGACTGGCCAATAGCCTGGTCGACCTGAAGATCCGGTATCCGGCACTGGAGATACGGCTGCTGGTGGGCCATGCGGGTGAGTTGCCGGACATGGTCCTCGCGGGCAAGGTCGATGCGGCCATCATGGTGAAGGACCCGGCGCCGGTGCCGCCGGGCGTGCATTGGAGCTGGCTGTATGACGAGCCGCTGATGCTGATCGCCAGCCGGCGCGCCGCGGGGCCGGGCGCCGATCCGCTCGAACTGCTGCGCACGCGTCCCTTTCTGCAGTTCGACCGCAGGACGCAGACCGGCGCCAAGGTGGAGCAGTTCCTCAGGCGCAGCAACATCGCGGCCAACGTCATCCTCGAAGTCAATTCGCTCGCCGCGATTTCCGAACTGGTCAGGCAGGATGTCGGCGTAGCGATCTCCCCCATGCTGCGGCACGTCGATTGGCAGACCGACTTGGGCTTGCGCATCCTGCCCTTGCCGGGGCGGCCGCAGGTGCGTCGGATCGGCATCATGGAGCGGGTCGAACGCGCCGACGTGACGGCGGTGGTTCGCAAGCACCTGATCGAACGGATGCGGGGCGGCGCGGCGCGGGCGTAAGATAGGCTGCCGCCTGGCGCCGAAGTAGGTGGGCAACTGCGTGGGTAGGCAACTCCGTGGGCAGGCAACTGCAGTGCGGACAGCAACGAAGAACGACGGAGACAAGCGATGGCACGAGTTCGCGTTGAGGGTTTCACCATCTCGCTGGACGGCTATGGGGCCGGTCCGGATCAAGACATCGACAACCCGCTGGGCGTAGGGGGAACGGACCTGCACCAGTGGCTGTTGCCGACACGCACCTTCCAGTCCGCCTTGTTCGGCAAGAGCGGCGGCACCACCGGGATCGACGACGACTTCGCCGCCCGTGGCTTCCGCAACGTGGGGGCGTGGATACTCGGGAGAAATATGTTCGGTCCCGTCCGCGGGCCATGGCCCGATGCGAACTGGAAGGGCTGGTGGGGAGACAGTCCCCCGTACCACGTGCCGGTCTTCGTCCTGACCCATCATGCCCGCGCGCCGCTCGAAATGGCGGGTGGCACGACATTCCACTTCGTCACCGGCGGTATACGCGAAGCGCTTGCCCGGGCTCGCGAGGCGGCCGGCGACAGGGACGTGCGTATCGGCGGCGGGCCGCAAACCATCAGGCAGTATCTGCGCGAGGGCCTCATCGATGAGCTGCACCTTGCCATCTCGCCCGTCCTGCTTGGCCGGGGGGAAGCGCTGTTCGAAGGGCTGGACTTGCGCGCGCTGGGGTATGCGTGCGTCGAACGCGTGGCGTCGGAGCAGGCCACCCATGTCGTCCTGCGGCGCCAGGCGAGCCCGACGGCCTGAAAGGGCTCTCGACAATTCAAATACGCTGGAGACATCCATGTATTCTTCCCTGCAACGCATTCGACGCAAGCTCCTGCACGGCGCGGCCGTGCTGGCCATGGCCGCGTCCGTGGGCGCGCCCCTGGCCGCGGCCGCCGCGCAACCTTATCCCTCTCAGGTCATCCGCCTGATCGTGCCGTTCTCGCCCGGCGGCGCGGTGGACGTGTACGCGCGTATCGTCGCGCCAGCGCTGAGCAAGGAACTGGGCCAGGGCGTCGTCGTCGATAACCGCCCCGGCGCCAGCGGCATCATCGGTACCGAACTGGTGGCGCGCGCGCCCGCCGACGGCTACACGCTGGTGCTGGGAAATATCGCGACGCTGGGGATCAATCCCGTCATCTACAAGAACAATCCTTTCGATCCGCTCAAGCAACTGACGCCGATCAGCAAGACGGTGAACGTGAACTACGTGCTGGTGGTCAATCCCGGCAAGGTGCCCGTGCACACGGCGGCCGAACTGATTACCTACGCCAGGGCGCATCCGGGGACCTTGAGCTACGCCTCTTCCGGGACCGGCAGCATGCAGCAGATGGCGGCCGCGCTGTTCGAGGCGCGCACCCAGACCAAGATGCTGCACGTGCCCTACAAGGGCACCGGCGCCGCCATCGGCGACCTGGTGGCTGGCCATGTGGACATGATCTTCGGTGACCAGGGCACGATGATGGCGCAGGTCAAGGCGGGCAAGCTGACCGTGCTGGGCGTCGGCGGCCTGAAACGCGCGGCCGACTATCCCGATATTCCCACCATCGCGGAGGCCACCAACCTGCCCGGTTTCGAGGTCATTGCCTGGCAAGGGCTGGCCGGGCCGGCCGGGTTACCGGCCGACATCGTCGAGAGGCTGAACCGCGCCATTAATAAGGTGCAGGCCGACAAGGACATCCATGCCAAGCTGGTGGAGGCCGGCCTGACGCCGGACGCCGGGTCGGCCGAAGACTTTCGCAGCTATATCGGCGCCGAGTTGCAGAAGTGGGGCAAGGTGGCCAACGATCTCGGCATCAAGGCGGATTAAGCGCGCGGCGGGGACAGGCCGGGCGGCCGGAGAACAGCGACCGGCTACAGCGACCGACAACAGCGACCGACAACAGCGACCGACAACAGCGACCGACGACAGCGGCCGACAACAGCATATGACGATAGAACGTATTGAATGCCACGTATTTCGCGCACCCATCGCGAAGCCCGTACAGGCGGCCGTCGGCCATTTCGGCAACCGGCCCGCCGTCTTCCTGCGGGTATGGGCCAGCGACGGGGCCTGGGGCTGGGGGGAAGTCTTCTGCAATTTCCCGCCAGTTGGAGCCGAACACCGTGGCCGCCTGGCGCGCGACGTCGTCGCGCCGATGGCGGTCGGCGCCCCCAGCGACGACCCGGCGTCGACGTGGCGCCTGTTGACCGCGCGCGTGCGCCGGATGGCGATACAGTGCGGCGAACCCGGACCGATGGCGCAAGTCGTCGCGGCCATCGACCAGGCGCTCTGGGACATGCGGGCACGGCGGGCCGGACTACCCTTGTGGCGCGTCCTGGCGGCGGCGGCCGGCCCCACCGGCATGACGGCGGACGGCCGCATCCGGCTGTATGCCAGCGGCATCGGACCGGACGACGTCGCGCAGACCGCGCTGGCGAAGCAGGCCGAAGGCTATACCGCGTTCAAGTTCAAGGTCGGCTTCGACCCGGCCCGCGACCTGGCGAATTTCCGCGATATCCGCGATGCCCTGGGCCCCGAAGCGCGCATCATGGTCGACGCCAATCAGGCATGGGAGCCCGGCGTCGCGGCTGAACGCTTGAGGGCGTTGGAGTCCTTTCGCCCCTACTGGGTCGAAGAGCCGGTGGCCGCCGACGAATCGCTGGCGGACTGGCAGGCCCTCGGGCGCGGGACGCCGCTGGCGCTGGCCGCTGGCGAGAACATCCGCGGACAGGCGGATTTCGAGGCCGCCATCGACAACGGGCACTTGCGCTTCGTCCAGCCGGACGTGGGCAAGTGGGGAGGCATCAGCGGCTGCATGGCCGTGGCCCGCTATGCGCAACTCGCCGGCCTGACCTTCTGCCCGCACTGGCTGGGCGGCGGCATCGGCCTGGCCGCGTCCATGCACCTGCGGGCTGCCATGGGGCCTGCCGGCATGGTGGAGGTCGACGCCAATCCTAATCCCCTGCGGGAAAGCCTGTGGACCCTGCCGGCCGTGGCTGACGAGGAGGGCTGGATAAGGCTGCCCGACGCGGCGGGCATCGGCGTCGACGTCGAGCTGCCCGCGCTGGAGGCTTACCGCGTGGCCTTCTGAGCCGGAACGGTCGTTGACATTGGTTGCCTAGTCAGCTATTGTGTGGACGGTTTCGGGCCGGAAAATACTCCGCTTCCCGCCGCTGAAGGGCGCTGCCCGGACGCAAGGTCCCAGACTTGGTCATCGCACAAGGTGACCGATTTTTTAGCTATTTTATTGACTAGGCAAATAATGATTGGGCAATAAATCCTGTCGCTCGATCCTATCCCAGCGGTGATGGCCCCATCCTCATGAATCAACCCACCTTGCCGCCCGCGCCCCTGCACGGCGCGAAACTGGCGCTCGCCACGCTCGCCGTCGCACTTGCCACCTTCATGAACGTGCTCGACTCGTCGATCGCTAACGTGGCCATTCCAACAATTTCCGGGAACCTGGGCGTCTCCGTGGACGAAGGCACATGGGTGATTACCCTGTTTGCCGCGGCCAATGCGATTTCGATTCCCCTTACCGGTTGGCTCACGCAACGGATAGGCACGGTCAAGCTTTTCGTCGGGGCGATCCTGCTGTTCGTGCTGTCGTCCTGGGCATGCGGCATGGCGCCCAATATGCTCACGCTGCTGGCCGCGCGGATCTTGCAAGGCGCGGTGGCAGGACCGCTGATTCCCCTCTCGCAAGCGTTGTTGCTGGGCTCCTACCCGCGCGAAAAGTCGTCGACCGCGTTGGCGTTATGGGCGATGACGGCGACCGTCGGGCCTATCGCGGGCCCCGCGCTCGGCGGGTGGATCACCGACAGCTATAGCTGGTCCTGGATCTTCTACATCAATATTCCCGTCGGCCTCTTTGCCGCCGCGGTCACCTGGGTGATCTACCGCGACCGGGAAACGCCGACACGCAAGATCCCCATCGACAAGCTGGGCCTGGTCCTGCTCATCGTGTGGGTCGGGGCGCTGCAGATCATGCTGGACAAGGGCAAGGACCTCGATTGGTTCAATTCCTCGGTCATCTGGACGCTGGCCGCGATCTCGCTCGTGAGTTTCGTCTTCTTCCTGATCTGGGAACTCACGGAAAAACAGCCCGTCGTCGACCTTAGGTTGTTCGCGGGCAGAAACTTCTTCGGCGGCACCGTCGCCATATCGCTCGCGTATGCCTTGTTCTTCGCGAATCTCGTCATCCTGCCGCAATGGATGCAGGAGTATCTCGGCTACCGGTCCGTCGATGCCGGCCTCGTGACCGCCCCGCTGGGCATTTTCGCGGTGCTGCTGGCGCCGGTGCTGGGCAAGGTCATGCCCAGGACCGACCCGCGCGGCCTGGCGACGCTGGCATTCCTCGGTTTCGCGGCCGTGTTCTTCCTGCGTTCCCGCTATACGACCGGCGTGGATACCTGGACGCTGGTGCTGCCCACGCTACTGCAAGGCATACCGATGGCGCTGTTCTTTACCCCCCTGACCGCCATCATCCTGTCGGGCCAGCCGCCGGAAAAGATTCCCGCCGCTGCGGGCCTGTCGAATTTCACCCGCGTTTTCGCCGGCGCCGCGGCGACTTCCATCGTGAACACGTCGTGGAACAATCGAACCATCCTGCATCATGCGCAGCTCGCGGAGCAGACCGGCTTGAACAACCCGAATTTCGGCGATGCGCTGGCGCGCCTGCAAGCGGCCTTGCATACCGATGTCCGGGGCGCGTACGCCGCGCTGGAGCAAAGCCTGGGCGCGCAGGCCGCGATGCTGGGACTCAACGACATATTCTGGATTTCCGCCGTATTGTTCGTCGTCATCGCGCCCTTGATCTGGATTACCCGCCCGGTGAAGGGCGCTGCCGCCGGGGCGCAAGGCATCGGCCACTGACCGCCTGGCGCGGTGCTCGTGGATCGTGAAGACAATCCGGCGGCTATCGCGGGCCCGCCATGCGCTCGGGGGGCGAGGACGCAAGCCACAGCGATTGGAAGAATGCCCGGTTCAAGCGCGCCAGTTCGCGGCTTTCGATGACCATTGCGTAGTTCTCTTCCTTGGATGACACATAGGTGACGGTGTCGTCGTTGATGTACATCGTCATGCCGAGGTCGAGGTCCTCGGGCGCATAGCGCAATTCCCGCATTTCCTCGTGAGCGGATGGCCAGATCGCTTCGGTTTCACGCGAGCGCGAACGCACGACACGCAGCTCGATCCCCCGTCGAACGCGTTCCGCGATGAATCCGGCCATCCACTGCTGCCCCGGCGTTTCCAGCAGTTCATGCATGGACAGCACCCCCAGCAGAACTTTGGAGTGGCAATCGAGCGTTTCCCACAAGGCGCGGTTGATTCCCTCGCGGCCCTCGTACAAGCGCGTGCGCGGCTTGGATGTCCGGCTGTCGTTGTAGATGGACCGCAGTTCGGGCACCAGCTCGTCCAGCACCAGACGGGACCGCTCCCAGTCCCTGATCAGTACGCTCGGGTCTTCCGGCACCACCTTGCGCACGCCCGCCGCCTCGCCCACCTGGGCAAGCAACCCGCGCCTTTCCAGCCGTTCCACCAGGTCGTAGCCGTTGGTGCGCGAGACGCCGGCGCGCGCTGCCACCTCGGTGACCGAGGCGGCGCCCAACTGCAGGGCGGCCAGGTAGAAGTTCTGTTCCTTGTCGTTCAAGCCGAACAGGGCCAGTTTTTCCCGCATCGGGTCCGTCATTTTCTCCGTCATTGTCGTCTGCTCCTGTTCATCGGATTTCTGCGCCCCTGATGCCCGAAAAATGTTTTGTCGATAAAGTTCGACAACAATATATGGAATTATTGCCCCTTTAAACAGCCTATTTAATAGGGGAATACGCTAGGTTGTTGGCATTTTTGTCAAATTCAATTGACACTCGGAAAACAGAAATCCTAGACTTTGCCGTCGCATTGACGCATCGCAAAAAAATTCCAGTCCAAGGAGAAATCATGTTCTACCTCCGCTTGCCTTCCATCCCACGCCTGCCCCGCATCGCCACTTTGCTCACGCCATTCCTGTTGCTGTCATCCGCCGTGTTCGCACCCGTGGCCGGCGCGGCGGAGAAGGTCAACATCGGCCTGGTCTTTCCGTTCAGCGGACCCAACGCGCAATTCGGCATCAATTCCCGCCAAGGCATTGAACTGGCGCTGGATGACATGAAGGCGGCCGGCCTGCTGAAAGGCCTGGAGGTGAACCTGGTATCGGCCGACGTGCCCGCGCCGAATGCGGCGGGCGCTGCCGTGCAGCGCCTGATCACCCAAAACCAGGTGGTGGGCGTGATCGGCTCTTTCGTCAGTTCGGTAACGCTGGCGGCTTCCGAAGTGACCGAGCGCGCGGGCGTTCCCATGATCACGCACTCCTTCGCCGACCAGATCACGGGGCGCGGCTACCGCTATATCTTCCAGGTGGCACCCAGGGCCAGCACCTTCGGCGAAAAACAGTTTCAGTACGCCGCCGACATCGCCGCCAAGGCCGGCGAGAAATTGTCCAGGATCGCCATCTTTTACGAGGATACGGCGTATGGTACCGCCCAGGCCGAAGGCATACGCAAGGCTGCCAAGGCCGCGGGCGTGGACGTCGTTATCGATGACGGCTATCCCCTGGGTATTACCGACGTGGCGCCGCTTATCAACAAGCTGCGCCGCTCCGACGCCCAGGTTGTTTTTCCCGTGTCCTACTTCAACGATGGCCTGCTGATCATCCGCACCATGCGCCAGCAGCGCATCACCTTGCCCGTAGTGGGCGGGGCCGCGGGCTACATCATTCCCGAGTTCAAGCAGGGCCTGGGCGAGTTCGCCGAAGACGTGTACTCCATCGCGCCTGCCAATTACGACAAGGTGCCGGACATCGCCAAGCGCTACGAGGCACGCTATCACGCTTTCATGCCGCACGAGGCCATCATGTACGGCGCCGCGCTTCAGCACATGATCGCCGCTATCCAGCAGGCAGGGTCCACGGACCCCGACAAGATCCGGGACGCCATCGCCAAGCTGAAGAAATGCGACGGCTTTTCCGCCGGCATACCGGGCGGCTGCACGTCCTTCGGCTCGACTGGCCTGACCGCCTCGGCTTATCCCATCTTCGTGCAATGGCGCGGCCCGGGACTGGTCACGGTCTTCCCGGCCGATGCGGCAACCGCGGCGCCGCGCTGGAACGGCAAGGAAATCAAGTAAATGAACGCGAACACGACCGCGGCAGGCGATCGCCGCGATGGCGCACGGATGGCAAGTGCAACTGCGCCACGTCCGGTGGGAGGATCATCATGATCGGTGTACTGCAGACGCTGGTCGACGGCGTCCTGATCGGCGGCGTCTACGGCGTGATCGCCGTGGGCCTGTCGCTGGTCTTCGGCGTGCTGAAGATCGTCAACTTCGCGCAGGCCGAGTTCCTCATGCTGGGCATGTACGTCGCCTGGCTTGCCTGGCACTGGCTGGGGCTTGACCCGATCGTCGGCGCCGTGCTGTCGCTGGCCGTCGGGTTCATCGTGGGTGCGCTATGCCAGCGCCTGCTGGTGCAGCACGTGCTCAAGGCCACGCCGGTGGCGCAGATCTTTCTCACGGTAGGACTGATGTCCGTGCTGGAGAATGGCGCGCTAATGCTGTTCGGGTCGTCTTTCCGCTCTGTGCAAACGCCTTACCAGACCATCGCGCTGGAGATCGGGCCGCTCTTCGTATCGGTGCCCTACCTTGTCGCCTTTCTCGCCGCGCTCATCGTCTCGGGCCTGCTGTGGCTGGCGTTGAACCGCAGCTGGGTGGGACGCGCCATCCGCGCCACTTCGCAGAACGCGGATGCGGCGCGCCTGTTCGGCATCGACACGCGCACCGTCTATGCCATCGCGTTCGGGCTGGGCACCGGGCTGAGCGCCTTCGGCGGAGGCATCATCCTCTCCTACACGGCAGTCAGCCCGACCGCCGGCGCGCAGTTCGTGGTGCTCATGTTCACCGTCGTGGTGCTGGGCGGCCTGGGAAGCGTGCTCGGCGCCTTGGTGGGCGGCCTGATCGTCGGCGTCATTCAATCACTTTCCACTCTATTCATGCCCATCCAGTTGCAGAACCTGGCCTTGTTCGTGGTGTTCATCACGTTCCTGGCGTTCCGCCCTCAAGGCCTGCTGGGCAAGGCGGCAAGATGAAAAAAGACCTGATTCTTATCGTCCTGGTGGCGGTCGCCGCCGTGGCGCTGGCCCAGTTGCTGGAACCGCGCGGCTATGCCGTGCGCGTGGCCTGCCTGGTCCTGCTGGCGGCCTGCCTGGGCCAGTGCTGGAACATTATGGGCGGCCTGGCCAACCAGATCTCCCTGGGCCATGCGGCGTTCTTCGGCATCGGCGCCTATACGTCCTCGGTGCTGCAGATCCGCTACGGATTGTCGCCCTGGCTGGGCATGCCGGTGGGCATGTTGCTGGCGGTGGTCGCGGCGCTGCTGCTGGCACTGCCGACCATGCGCCTGCGCGGTCCTTATTTTGCGCTGGCGACGCTGGCTTTCGGCGAGGCTTGCCGTATCCTCGCCACTGCGCTGACCGGCATCACGGGCGGTCCGCAGGGCATTTCCGTGCCTTTCGTGGGGAACTCCTGGGCCATGATGCAATTTCGCGGCGCGGGCAATTACCTGTATCTGTACACCGGGCTGTTCGTGCTGGTCTACGCTGTGTTCTCGTGGTTGTCCCGCGGCCGTAACGGCTATCTGCTGCGCGCCGTGCGGGAGAACGAGGATGCCGCCGAGGTGGCCGGCGTGAACACGCTCAAGGTAAAGCTCACCGGCGCCGTCATATCGGCGGCCCTGACCGCCGCCACTGGGACCCTGTTCGCCCAGTTCGTCTTCTTTCTCGATCCGGACAGCGTGTTCAACGCTTCGGCGATCTCCATCCGGGCCGCCCTCATCGCCATCGTTGGCGGAGTCGGGACGCTGGCGGGGCCGCTGGTGGGGGCGTTGATCATCGTGCCGCTGGAAGAACTGCTGACGGCGTGGCTGTCGAACTCGGCGGCGGGCATCGCTCCCTTTCTTTTCGGCGTGGCGCTGATCGCCATTGTGCTGCTGCGGCCGCGCGGCGTGGTCTCGGTGTTCGCGAAGCGTACCGGGCTGCCGGTCCGCGCGCGGGCGCTTGCGCCCGACGGGACGTTGCATGCGGGACTGGGCGCCAGCCAGGCGGGAGGCAAGCCATGAGCGTGTTGTCGGTGCAGGGACTGACCCTGAAGTTCGGCGGCCTGGTGGCGGTCAACGATGTTTCCTTCGACGTCGGCGCTGGCGAGATCATCGGGCTCATCGGCCCGAACGGGGCGGGCAAGACCTCGCTCTTCAATCTGCTGGTTGGCCTTTATCGACCGACGCAAGGCCACATCCAGCTGGACGGTCGCCGCGTCGATGGCCGCCGCCCGCATGTGCTGGCGCGCCAGGGCATGACCAAGACTTTCCAGAATACGGCGCTATTTCCCGAAATGACCTTGCTGGAAAACGTCACCACCGCCGCGCTATTGCGGCATCCGCTGCGCGAGGCGCGCGCGGTGGCGGCGGACTGCCTGGCGCGGGTGGGCATGGACGCCGCCGCGGACGCCGATGTCGACGACCTGACCTTCCCGCAGAAAGCCCTGGGCGAAGTGGCGCGCGCGCTGGCCACCGGCCCGCGCGTCCTGCTGCTGGATGAGGTCATGGCCGCGCTGACGCCGCCGGAAATGGACAGCGTCATGGGCACCCTGCGCGACCTGCGCGAACGGGACCGCTTGACCCTGATCGTGGTCGAACACCACATGCGCGCCATCATGCGTCTATCCGAGCGCCTGCTGGTGCTGAACTTCGGCCGCCTGATCGCGGACGGATCGCCAGGCGAGGTCGCGGCCAATCCGGACGTCATCGCCGCCTATCTGGGAGGGGACCATGCTCAGCATACGTGACCTGGCCGGCGGCTACGGCGGCCGGCCCATTATCCAGGGCATGAACATCGACGTGGCGGCCGGCGAGACGGTGGCCATCCTCGGCGCGAACACGGCCGGCAAGACTACGCTGATCAAGGCGATCTGCGGCCTGCTGCCGCGCGTGCAGGGCGACATCGTCTTCAAGGGCGAGGCGCTGGGGCGCTTGCCCGCGCATCGCCGGGTGGCCCGCGGCATCGCATGCGTTCCCGAAGGGCGCCATGTCTTTCCCGACATGACTGTGCACGACAACCTGATGATGGGCGGTTTCCACCGGCGGCGGGAGGACCTCGCGGTGTCGTTGGAGGAATGCTATGCCTTGTTTCCGCGCCTGCGCGAGCGCCGCGCCCAGCTTGCCGGCACGCTTTCCGGAGGCGAGCAGCAAATGGTGGCGCTGGGACGCGCCTTGATGGCCCGTCCCAGCCTGCTGCTGCTGGACGAGCCCAGCCACGGCCTGGCGCCCATGATGGTCGACGAGGTGCACCGCGCCATATCGCGTGTCAATGCGCTGGGCATCGCCGTGTTGCTGATCGAACAGAACGTGGCGAGCGCGCTGAAGGTGGTGACACGCGCGTATGTGCTGGAAAGCGGCCGTATCGCGATGCGCGGGACAGCGAGCGAATTGCAATCGAATGACGAGATACGCCGCACGTATCTCGGAATATGACCTGGCGGCATCGGCGCGCTGAAATCCGTCGCACCGGGACGCCTAAACCGTTTTGGCATGGATGTCGGCGCCGGAGCAAGGGCCCCGGCGTTTCATCATGAACCCCAAGGCCGGCCGCGACGCGGCTGGCGCCAGCAAGGAGAATTGGAGCATGGCAAAGTTCAAGGCCGCCGTAGTGCAGGCTTCCAGCGGACCGGATACGGCCGCCACCATAGACAAGGCCGTCGGGCTGATAGCGGAATGCGGCGCCCGTGGCGCGCGCGTCGCGGTATTTCCCGAAGCCTTCGTCGGCGGCTATCCCAAGGGCGCGTCCTTCGATATCGCCATCGGCGTGCGCACGCCCGAGGGTCGCGACGAGTTTCGCGAGTACTACGACCGATCCATCAACGTGCCCGGCCCGGAGACGGAGCGCCTGGGCCTGGCCACGCGCAAGGCCGGCCTGTTCGCCGCCATCGGCGTGATCGAGCGCGCCGGCGGCACCCTATACTGCACCATCGTCTTCCTGGGACCGGACGGCCAATACCTGGGCAAGCACCGCAAGCTCATGCCCACCGCGGCGGAGCGCCTGTGCTGGGGCTTCGGCGACGGCTCCACGCTGTCCACGGTTCCCACGCCCTGGGGCCGGCTGGGCGCGGTCATCTGTTGGGAGAATTACATGCCGCTGCTGCGCACGGCGATGTACGGACAGGATATCTCGATCTACTGCGCTCCCACGGCTGACGACCGCGACAGCTGGGCCAGCACCATGCAGCATGTCGCGCTGGAAGGCCGCTGCTTCGTGCTGTCGGCCTGCCAGTACATGCTGCGCTCGGAATTCCAGGCCAATACACACAACCGGATCACGGACGATCCAGACGCGGTGTTGATGCGCGGAGGCAGCATGATCATCGATCCGCTGGGCCGCATCGTGGCTGGTCCGGACTTCAGCGGCGAGACGATACTGGTGGCCGAACTCGATACGGATGACCGCACCCGCGGGAAGTTCGACTTCGACGTGGTCGGCCATTATGCGCGGGCCGATATCTTCCGTCTTGCTGTCGAGGACCGGCCCATGGCGGCGGTTGCCGCGGTGGACGGGACCCGGGGGGCGCTCGGCGACGTCGGTGTCTCCGTACCCGCGCCACGCCCCGCCCATGCCGGGCCGGCCGATCATCGCCAGGAGTGAGGCCATGCCTTTCGAATGGAAATACGAACGCTCGGTGCCGGAACGCCGGCCGCCCGGTCACCAGCCCGCGGCGCCGCGTTACTCCCTGCGTTGGACGGCGCCCCGCAGTACCTTGGTCAGCGCCTATTTCGGCATGCAGGCTCCGCCCGGGGCGGCGTCGGCCGCCGGCCACATCGGCCGCATGCGCGGCTTCCTGGCCGAGGCTCACGGTCCGCAGGCGCAGGAAGTCATGCGCTGCACGGACGAAGCGGGCCTGGACAACACCATCGTGGTCGCCTACTGGACCGACCCGGGAACCTATGCGCATTGGCTGGAGACGTCCGGTTTTCGGCCCTGGTTCGACGATCCAGCCCGGTTGACCGGCGATATCGGCTATTGGTTCGAGGCGCTGGTCGTGCCCTACGACCGCCACGAGACCATCTATTCCGCGCCCGGCTATCGCATCGGCCTCGCCCGGACGCCGGATGCCGAGATCGTGCCCATCACGACCAACGGCTATTTCGGCGCGGCGCGTGACCGTCTGCCGCTATCGGCCATCGACACCCTGGAAAGCCCGAGCGGCGGCCTTTTTCCTCCCACGGCCGACCATGCGAGCCGTGGCGCCCACCTGTGCGCGCTGCTTCCGCATAACGCGACGGTGCTGCGCTCGGGCCAGTTCTGGGAAGGGGCCGGCCGGGAGCAGCTGGACGACTATATGAACGCGCTGCAACCCAAGCTGCTGCGGGGCATGGCCTACCTGGTCGAGCAGCGCGAGCGTACCGGCTGCCTGTCCCTGCGCATCATGACCAATCTCAACGAAGACGGCAGCCCGCGCGCGGAGACGTCGGTGTACGCGGCTTTCCTGTCCTTGAACCAGCTGGAGGCCTGGGCCGAGTCGCACGACACCCATCTGGAGATATACCGCCATGCGATCGCGATGAACCGCCTGCACAAGGAGAAACGCGAAGTGGTGACCTGGCACGAGCTGTTCGTGCCGGGGATGGGCAACCTGTTCGAATACGTGAACTGCCACCCGCGGACGGGCATCCTGCCCTACGCGCGAGTGATGGCGCCCGTGGGGAAAGGATAGCCCGGCACGGAGCGGCTATCCTGGATCATTGCCCAGCCGTGGGCAGCGGGTCGCCGGCGCCGGTGCGCTCGACGATAAGCTTGTAGTGGTGCGGGCTGCGATGCTTGGCGAAATTGAAGACATGGTCGCGGAAGGTCTGGCCCAGGCCGAGGTCGATCTTCGCCATGATGACTTCGTCTTCTTCATAGCTGGACCGCGCCACGATTTCACCGGACGGCGCCACGATCATGGAACTGCCTATCATGTGATGCCCGTCTTCCGACCCGCACTTGCCGGCGGCGCCGATCCAGACGGCGTTCTGGTATGCGCTGGCCTGCAGCACGATTTCGTGGGTGGTCGTGCGCCAGTGGAGCAGCTCGTTCCAGTGGATGTTCCAGGATGGCGTGTTGTAGCCAAGGACGATCAGCTCGGCGCTTTGCAGCGACATGACGCGATAAGTCTCGGGCCAGCGGCGATCGTTGCACAGGCACATGCCGATGTTGGTGTCGTCCATGTTCCAGACGCCGAATCCGAGATCGCCCACCTCGAAGAACTTCTTCTCGAGATGCTGGAAAGGGGCATCGGGTTTGTGGTCGTCGTGGCCGGGCAGGTGGATCTTGCGGTACTTGCCGATGATCTTCGCGGTCCTGTCGACCAGGACGGACGTGTTGAAGCGCCGTCCCTCGGGCGTGATTTCCGCGTAGCCCAGGTAAAAGCCTATCCCCAGTTCGCGCGCCGTGTCGAACAGGGGTTGCACGTCGGCATTGGGCATGCTGCGCTCGAAGTAGCGGTCGACGGCTTCGGCTTCGGTCATCCAGTAGCGGGGAAAGAACGTCGTCAAGGCGAGTTCCGGAAAGACGACCAGCTCGGCGCCGCGGGAAGCCGCTTCGCGCATCATGGCCACCAGGCGCTTGACCACGGCGGCGCGGTCGTCGGCCAGATGGACCGGGCCCATCTGGGCTACGGCCAGGCCCATTTTTCGGCTGTTTGAAGATTTGCTCATGGTAGGCTCCTCGAATTTCGGCAGGCGTCTTCGTGGAGGCGCCCTGAATCGGATGGTCTTGGAAGAATCCCGCGCGGCAGCGCAACGCGCACACGCGCGTGGGAGGCTGGGTCGTGTCGGGAACAGGCGCAAGAATGCATCGTGTCGACGCTCAGGGGAAGCCCGGGGATATGCCCAGGGATGAAAAAGGGGCGCGTGCCTGCGGTTCGGGTAAGCGCCTGTTTTCCATGGGGTTTTTATCTTTTTGACGCGCCGCCGGCGGGCTTGGGCATAACCGCGGTGCATGGGTGATGCGCAAAGATTGATAGCAGCCGGCACGGGGGAAGGGGACTCCGCGCGCGCCCATCCGCTCGTCTCCTATTTTTCGTCGGCGCCCGCCCTTGCGCGCGGCGTCGCCGCTTTCTTGCCGGCATCGGAGATCGCCGTGGCCGGCGGCATCAAATCGAAATTCCCGAAGTCGCCTTCCTTGCGGAATGTGGCCTTCAGGGCGTCCATGAAGGACTGTGAAATCTGCGAAACCGGTTCGTCGCGCAGCCGTATCAGGTAGGCGTTCAACGTGGGCGCCTGCGCCATCGGGCGGGTCACGATGCCGCTGGCGGTCCAGCTCTTGGCGGAGAACTGGTCGACCAGGGCGATGCCGGCGCCGGCCTGAACCAGGGCGCATGCATTCTGCGGCGAGCCCACGTCCAGCACGGAGCGGACTTCGTGTCCGCTGTTCTCGAATATTTCGCGCACCATCTGGCCGAAGGGCGACCCCTTGTCGTATGAAATGAAGGGATAGTCGAGCAGGTCCTTGACCTCCAGCATGGACCGCCTGGCCAGCGGATGGTTGTATGGGCAGATGCAAACGAGCCGCGCGCTGCCGATTTCCTCATGCTCGAGATTGGGGTGCTTGATCGGCAGGAGCGTCACCGCGAGATCGGCGTGCTGCTTGAGCAGCCTGTCCGTCAACGGCGTGTGATTCAGGTAGTGGAAGGTCAGCTTGACGTGGGGATGGGTCTGGCGATACGCCGCGATGGCGGAGGGAATCAGCATGTGCCCCACGCTGGGACTGGCCACCAGGTTGAGGATGCCTTCCTGATGCTCGTACAGTTCGCGCGCCATGTCGTTCACACGCTGGACGCCGTCGTAGACCGCTTCCACTTGATGGAAGAGCTTCTTCGCTTCCAGCGTCGCTTGCAGCCGGCCGCGGATGCGCTTGAACAACGGGAAGCCGATGCGCTGTTCGGTGTGCGAGAGCAGCCGGCTGACGGCGGGCTGGGAAACATAGAGCATTTCCGATGCCCCGCGGATCGTCCCGGTGATCATGACGGCCCGGAAAACTTCGATCTGCTTGAGGTTGATTTTCATGGAGAGGGTTTGCCCGCCGCCGGGTCGAGGATGAACCTAGGGTTAATACCTAATCGGCCTTACGGCCATGACAGATCGACTATATGCCGAAAACCCCCGAGAAAACCCGAATTCGAAGCGCCTGTCCACCGGGGGTTACCAGGAGGACTTAACACAAAGTTAATGTAGGTGCCTAAAGAAGCAATAGGCAGGTGTGGGCCGCCCTTTCAATAATCTGCTTCAGCAGAACTGGAGAAAGCACCCACCATGGCGACTTCCAATCAAGGCTCGGGGCCGTTCGACCTCACCATCCGCAACGGCCGGATCAGCAACGCGGACAAGACCTTTCACGCTGATATCGGTGTACGCGACGGCATCATCGCGGCGATCGGGCAGGGTCTGCCGCCGGGCAGGGAAGACGTCGACGCGGCGGGCCTATGGGTGCTGCCGGGGGGTATCGATAGCCACACGCACATCGAGCAGTTGTCCGGCATGGGCGTGATGTGCGCCGACGACTTCTATTCCGGTACGGTGGCGGCAGCCTTCGGCGGCACGACGACCATTCTTTCCTTCTGCGCCCAGCACCGCGAGGACCGTATTCCCGATGTCCTGGCCGACTATGCGCAAAGGGCGAAGGAAAAGGCCGTCATCGACTACGGCTTCCATCTGATCCTGGCCAACCCGGACGAGCAGGCGCTGGTCCATGACCTGCCCAGGATCATCCAGGGCGGGATCACGTCATTGAAGGTCTACATGACCTATGACAGGCTGAAGCTCGACGACTACCAGCTCCTGGACGTGCTGGCGGTGGCCGGCGAATACGGCGCCATGGTGATGGTC
Source organism: Achromobacter aloeverae (assembly GCF_004121055.1). Classification (GTDB taxonomy): domain Bacteria; phylum Pseudomonadota; class Gammaproteobacteria; order Burkholderiales; family Burkholderiaceae_B; genus Bordetella_C; species Bordetella_C aloeverae. Next base: position 415,151 of record NZ_PYAL01000007.1, on the reverse strand, counting down.
CACGCCGAAAACCACGACATGATCCGCTGGGTTGCCAGGCGCCTGCTTGAGCGTGGCCATACGGCGCCGAAATATCACACGGTCGCCCACGATGCGCTGGCCGAATCGGAGGCGACCCATCGCGCCATCACGCTGTCGAGGCTCGTCGATGTGCCCGTGCTGATCGTGCATGTCGCGGGCGAGGAAACGGTCGACATCATACGCAAGGCGCAACAGCTGGGCGCGCGGGTCTTCGCCGAGAGCTGCCCGCAGTATCTGTTCCTCGAGGCCAAGGACACGGACCTGCCGGGGCTGGAAGGCGCGAAGTTCTGCTGCAGCCCGCCGCCGGGAGACAAGGCGTCGCAGGAGGCGGTCTGGGCGGGGTTCAAGGACGGGACGTTGAACGTCTATTCGTCGGATCACGCCCCATACCGTTACGACGCATCGGGCAAGCTGCCCAAGGGCGATGCGACGACCTTCAAGGAAATGGCGAACGGCGTGCCGGGCATCGAGCTGCGCCTGCCCCTGCTTTTCTCGGAGGGGGTGATGAAAGGGCGTATCACCATCGAAGAGTTCGTCGCGCTGACCGCGACGAACCACGCCAGGATGTATGGCCTCGCCCCGAGGAAGGGGACGATCGCCGTGGGCGCCGACGCCGACTTCGCCCTGTGGGACTCCACCCGGAAAGTCCATGTGACGGCCGCGATGCTGCATGACCGCGTTGGCTACACCCCTTATGAGGGCCGCGAACTGAACGGATGGCCCGTGCAGGTGTACAGCCGCGGCCGTTGCGTTGTCAGGAACAACGAACTCCAGGTGGCGCGCGGCAGCGGGCAGTTCATTGCGCGAACGCGGCCGGAACCGATGGTCGACCGCAAGCCTTCCGGCAAGCGGGGCATATTCAGCGGGCTGGTCGGGCTGTCGTCCGGCCCGACCGAACCCTAGGCATCCAGCGCGCGCGCCGCGCAAGCGTCGATTCAGCGCCAAGCAAATCCCAAGCAAGCCCAACCCGCCACGTCCTCTATTCAGGAGCCGTCCATGCAAGGCCTCACCAAACTGATTCGTCAATGTTTACTGGGAAGTACGTTGTTGCTGGGCGCGGCGGCGAGCATGGCGCAGACCGGGCCGATACGCACGGCCGTGGACTCCACTTTCGCGCCGCATGCGATGTCCAAGCTGGACGGTGGTCTTCAGGGGTTCAACATCGACCTGGGCCAGGAAATCGCGAAGCGCCTGGGCCGCGAAATCACCATCGAGCCCGCCGAGTTTTCCGGGCTGGTTCCGGGCCTCAACAGCGGAAGATACGAGTTTCTCATCGCACCGGTGACGGTGACGCCGGAGCGCGCCAAATCCCTGCTCTTCACCGAGGGATACCTGGATACGGACTATACGTTCCTCGGCAAGAAGAGCGCGCCCGCCCTGACGTCCCTGGACCAGCTCAAGGGCAAGGTGATCGCGGTCAACAAGGGCTCCAACTACGAGGCCTGGGCCAAGGACAACGCCGAGAAGTACGGCTTCAAGTATGAAGTCTACGGCGCCAATGCCGATGCCGTTCAGGCCGTCCTTGCCTCGCGCGCCGACTACAACCTGGCCGGCACGACCGTCGTCTCCTGGGTGGCCAAGCAGAACCCGCGGCTTGCGACCAGCTACACCATCAAGACCGGCCTGGTCTGGGCCGTGGCCTTCCGCCGGGACGACCAGGCCGGTCGCGCGAAGGTCTCCAATGTCCTGAAGTGCATGAAGAAGGATGGAACGATCGCGGCGCTGGCGAAGAAGTGGTTCGGCTTTACGCCGCAGCCGACGGATTCGGCGGTCGCCATCGCGGCGGGAACGGGCGTGCCGGGGATGGACGGATACGACCCCACGCCTGTCACGCCGACCTGCAAATGATGCGCTGATCCCGCGAAAAAAAACAAGGGGTGCCAGATGAATTCCAGCCCGATACTGCAGATCACGGATTTGCGTAAGAGCTATGGCCAGACGGAGGTCCTGCGCGGCGTGAACCTGCGGGTCAATGCAGGCCAGCTGGTTTGCGTCATCGGACCGTCCGGTTCCGGAAAAAGCACGATGCTGCGCTGCTGCAACCTGCTTGAAGTGCCGACCGCCGGGAAGATACTGGCCAATGGCCATGACGTCCTCGATCCCAGGACGAACGTGAACCGGATGCGCCAGGATGTGGGGATGGTGTTCCAGCAATTCAACCTCTATTCACACCTGACGGCGATCCAGAATGTCTCGCTTGCGCTGCGCAAGGTGCAGAAGCTGGGTAGGGCGGAGACGAAGGCCGCCGCCCTGGCGGCACTGGAGCGCGTGGGCCTGGCGCACAAGGCGGACGCCATGCCGGCCCAGCTTTCCGGTGGCCAGCAGCAGCGCGTGGGAATCGCGCGGGCGATCGCCCTGAAACCCAAGATCATCCTGTTCGATGAGCCGACCAGCGCCCTCGATCCGGAACTCGTGGACGACGTGCTGGGCGTCATGCGGCAGCTGCGGGAAAGCGGCATGACCATGCTGGTGGTAACCCATGAAATGGGGTTCGCCCATGCCGCGGCCGACCATGTCGTCTTCATGGACGGCGGCGTGGTGGTGGAGGAGGGATCGGCGGCCGACGTGTTCGAACAGCCGCGCGAGACGCGCACGCGCAGCTTCCTGTCCCGCTACATTTCGAGGTCCACCCACTGATGGAAGCGACGAGCGGATTCCTTTTCACCTTTTTCAACCACAGCGTCGCGTCCCAATATGCGGGCGCGATTGCGAAAGGGGCGCTCATTACGGTTGGAACGGGCATCGCGGTCATCGTCACGGGCTTGCTGGCCGGAACCATCCTGGCGGTGCTCAGGGCGCGTCGCAACCGCCCGGTGACCTTCTTCATCGTCGTGTTCGCGGACGTGTTCAGGTCCCTGCCGCCGCTCGTCATCCTGATCGTGCTGTATTTCGGGCTGCCGGAGGCGGGGCTGCCGCTGTCGTCCTTCTTCGTCACGTGGTTCGCGCTGAGCCTGGTCCTGGCGGCCTATGCGGAAGAAAGCATATGGGCGGGGATTTCCTCGCTGCCCGCCGGCCAGATGGAGGCCGCGAGGTCCACCGGCCTGGGATGGTGGCAGGCCATGGGCAGCGTGGTCCTGCCGCAGGCCATGCGCCGCGCCGTGCCCACCCTTACCAATCGGGTGATATCGATTACGAAGAACACCGCGCTGGGATCGGTGGTGGCCCTGAACGAGATGCTGAATGTGGCCCAGGGGGCAAGCAGCCTGTCGGGAAACCCGACGCCACTGATGATGGCGGCATTCGTGTATGTAATCATTTTCCTGCCCTTCGTGGCGCTTTCGCGCTGGCTGGAGAAGCACTGGGTGGCCGGCTGACGGGGCAATGACATGGAAAACATCATCCAGACCTTCTTCGACCTCAAGACCTACGCGGACGTCTTTCCCTACCTGCTGCGAGGCTTGTGGACCACGATATGGCTGTCGGCCATCGTGATTCCGCTCGGCGCGGTAAGCGGCCTGGCGCTCGCCATCGTGATGACGCAGGCGCGCAGGCGCCTGATCCGTTGGACCGCCATTGCCTACGTCGACTTCTTCCGGGCATTCCCGCCGCTGGTCCTGCTTATCCTGATCTATTTCGGATGGCCATTCCTGGGCATCGAGTTGAACAAATTGGCGGCGGTCGTCATTGCCTTCGTGTTGAACAACACCAGCTATTTCGCCGAAGTCTTCCGCGCGGGGATCGAGGGCGTGCCCAAGGGGCAGGCCGAAGCAGCGCGCTCGACGGGGCTCGGAAATGGGCAGACGCTGCTTTACGTCGTGATCCCGCAGGCCGTGAAAAACGTGCTTCCGGACCTGGTCGGCAACAGCATCGAGATCCTGAAAATGACGACCATCGCCAGCGTGGTGGCCATGCCGGAGCTGCTGCGCGCGGCCCGGGATGCGCAGTCGCTGGTGTTCAATCCGTCGCCGATCACGTTGGCGGCCATCATGTATCTCGCCCTGCTGTGGCCCTTGACCCGTTGGCTGGGCCGCCTGCAGCACCGTCGGGCACATTGACGGGAAAACATACCAAGAAACCAATGGGCGCGCGGCAGCGTTTGCTGCCGGGGGAGCGGGTCCCGTCCGGGACGCAGCGCATTTCTTTTGTGAGGGTAAACATGAGCAAGAACACGCATCGCCTGGATGAAAAGGCATCCGGCGTCTATATCATCGCGGCAACGCCTTTCGGCGACGACGGTGAACTCGATCTTTATAGTATCGACAGCCTTACCGATTTCTACCTGGAGAAGGGCGTTACCGGGTTCACCATCTTGGGAATGATGGGCGAGGCGCCGAAACTGAGCGAGTCCGAGACGACGACGGTCATGGAGCGCATCCTTAAACGCGTGAACGGCAGGGTGCCGGTGGTCGTCGGCGTCAGCCACTCCTCGAACCGCCATGTGCAGCGGTTGTCGAACGAGGCCATGTCGCTCGGCGCCGCGGGCGTCATGGTGGCCCCCGCGCCCAACTTGAAGACCGACGAACAGGTTCATGGCTACTATGCCGGCATCGCGAACCTGCTGGGCAAGGATATCCCGATATGCTTGCAGGATTTCCCCCAGTCGACGGCGGTCCACACCTCGGTGGCGGTCATCCATCGGTTGATCGATGAATTCCCGCAGGTCGTGATGCTCAAGCACGAGGATTTCCCGGGCATGCGCAAACTGACCCGTATCCGCAAGGAGAGCGAGGCCGAGGGGCGCCGACGCATCAGCATACTGGTGGGTAACGGCGGCCTGTTCCTGCCGCAGGAAATGCTGCGCGGCGCGGATGGCGCGATGACGGGCTTCGCCTATCCCGAGATGCTGGTGCAAGTGTGCAAGCTGTTCGCCGATGGAAAAGCCGACCAGGCCGAGGATCTGTTCAACATCTACCTGCCGCTGCTGCGCCATGAGTTCCAGTATGGCATAGGCCTGGCGTTGCGCAAGGAAACCTTGCGTCGCCGGGGGGCGATCCGCTCGGCCTTTGTCCGCAAGCCCGGACCGGCGCTGGACGGCACCGACCATGAGGAATTGACGCGCCTGATCGCGCGGCAGGACGCGCTGCTGGGCTAGATTCCCGGCTCTTTCATCAGGATCGCCCGATCCGGAGGTGAGCACCATGACCAAGACCTTGTATGTGATCAACCCAAACAGCAATACGGATGTCACCGCCGGGATAGCCGCCGCGCTCGATCCCCTGAGAAGCGCTGACGGCCCGCGGATAGAGTGCGTCACGCTTGCCGAGGGGCCCCTGGGAATCCAGACCCAGGAGGATGTGGACCGCGCGTCTGTCCTCGTGAGGCAGTTCGCGGAGCTGCACCGTGACGATGCCGCGGGATTCGTCACGGCCTGCTTCAGCGATCCGGGGCTGCATTCGATCAGGGAGATTCCTGGCGTGCTTGCGCTGGGCATCAGCGAATGCGGTGTGCTTACCGCCCTGTCCATGGGCCTGCGCGTGGGCGTCATCGCCATCCTGGACATCTCCATTCCGCGTCATCTGCGGACCTGGGCGGCGATGGGCGTGAAAGACCGGATCGTGGGAGAGCTGGCCATAGGCCGGACGGTGGCGGAGCTGTCCGACAGGAAGGCCACGCTGGACGCGATGATCCGTACCGGAACCACGTTGCGGGACACGTGCCACGCCGACGTCCTGGTCATGGGATGCGCGGGCATGGCGCCCTATCGGCAACTGCTGCAGGATGCCGTCGGACTGCCCGTCGTCGAGCCCACGCAGGCGGCGGTCGCGATGGCCCTGGGCCGGCTGCGCCTGGGGTGGTGATGGCATGACAGTCGCGAAGCAATCGGTTCAAACGCCGTTCGAAGAAAAGCTGTGTGCCATCGTGGGGGATGCCGGCATCGTGGCCGCCGAGGACGAAAAGGCATCGTACGAGGTCGACTGGCTGGGGAAGTGGAAGGGCAGGGGTAGCTTCATCGTGCGGCCGGATACGACGCAAGCGCTTGCCCAGGTCATGCGTCTCTGCAACGAAACACGGACGCCCGTGGTGCCGCAAGGCGGCAACACGGGGATGAGCGGCGGCGCCACGCCGGACGAGAGCGGCGCGCAGGTCATCCTGAGCACGACGCGCCTGCGTTCCATCCGGGAGGTGGACCCGCTGAACAACACGATAACCGTCGAGGCAGGCGTGCTGCTGGCCCATGTCCAGGAACAGGCCGATCGTGCGAACCGCTTCTTTCCGCTGAGCCTGGGGTCCGAAGGAAGCTGCACGATAGGCGGAAACCTGGCCACGAACGCAGGCGGCATCGCCGTGCTCAGGTACGGCAACATGCGCGAGCTGGCGTTGGGACTGGAAGTGGTCTTGCCCGATGGCCGCATCTGGAACGGGCTGCGGGGCTTGCGCAAGGACAATACGGGCTACGACCTGCGAGACCTGTTCATCGGGTCGGAAGGAACGCTGGGCATCATCACCGCGGCCGTGTTGAAGCTGTTTCCCAAGCCGACCGCGCGCGCGACGGCCTGGGTCGGTTGCGCCGAACTCGGAAAGCTGGTGCAGCTATTGGCCCGGGTCCGGGACACCTGCGGCGATCGCCTCGTCGCCTTCGAAATGTTGACCGGCCAGTCGCTGCGACTGATCCTGGACCAGATCGCCGATGTCAGGGATCCGCTCGACCAGCCACACGCCTTTCATGCCTTGATCGAGGTGGCGGATACGCGCGACGACGGCTTGTCGGCATTGCTGGAGGGCTGCCTGGAGCGGGCGGTGGCCGATGGCCTCATCGACGATGCGGCCATCGCGTCCAGCCTGGCCCATCGCCAGGCGTTCTGGAAGATCCGGGAGGGGATTTCGCCGGCCCAGGTGCGGGCGGGAAAAGTCGTCAAGCACGACATCGCGCTGCCGGTATCGGTAATTCCCCGTTTCGTCGATGCCGCGGAGTCCGCGATCCGGTCGGTGATGCCGCAGGTCCATGTCATCAACTTCGGACACCTGGGCGATGGCAACCTGCACTTCAACGTGCTGCTGCCCAAGGACGTGTCCACGGGCGACGCCGCGGCGGCCACGGTGCTGCTGAACCGCGTGGTGCATGATCTCGTGGTCGAAAACGGCGGCAGCATCAGCGCCGAACATGGTATCGGGCAACTGCGCCGCGATGAGCTGCGGCATTACAAATCGGCGGTCGAGTTCGACCTGATGATGACCTTGAAACAGTCGATAGACCGCAACCAGATCATGAACCCGGGCAAACTCATCTGATGCCCTTGCCGCCACCGGGTATGCTGCGCCGCATTATTTCGGATATCGAAATTTGATCGATTTTCCTGTTCCCGAATTTCCGTCCACGCATAATGCCTGCAAACAGGGAGCGGAAGATGGCGTGGGAACAGGCATACGAGGAACTGGCGCTGCGGCGTGAACAGGCCCGCGGCATGGGCGGGCCGGAAGGGGTGGAAAAGCAGCACGGCCGGGGCAAGCTGACGGTCCGGGAACGGATAGACGCCTTGCTCGACCCCGGCACGTTCCGCGAGTTCGGCACGCTGGCCGGCAAGGCCAGGTACACGGCCGACGGCGACCTGATCCAGCTCCAGCCGGCCAATTCCGTGATCGGCAACGGGCGGATCGATGGCGGGAAGGTAATGGTGGCGGGGGATGACTACACCATCGCCGCCGGCTCCAGTGAATCCTCCGTCGCGGACAAATGGGTGTATGCGGAGCGCATGGCCCATCAACTACGCATGCCCCTCGTTCGGCTGGTCGATACCGCCGGCGGCAGCGTGCGCCTGCTGGAACAGCAGCAGGCGACCAAGATCCCAGGCTATTCCACCTGGCCAGTGATTCCCTTGTTGAGCACGGTCCCCGTCGTGGGGGTGGCGTTGGGTGCATGCGCGGGCCTGGGCGCGGTCAAGGTGTCGGCGTCGCATTTTTCCGTGATGGTCGAAGGCATCAGCCAGATCTTCGCGGCCGGCCCGCCGGTCGTGCGCCAGGGCTTGGGGTTGACCCTGCACAAGGATGAGCTGGGGGGCGCGAGGATAGCCGCGCGGGGGGGCACGGTTTCGAATGTCGCCAAGACCGAGCAGGAGGCTTTCCAGCAGATACGCCGCTTTCTTTCCTTCCTGCCGCGCAATGTGTGGCAGGCGCCGCCCGTGATCGCGTGCGAGGACGATCCGGCGCGGGCGGATCCTCAATTGAACGAGGCCATACCGGAGAATCGCCGCAAGCCCTACATGGTGCGCGACATCCTCAAGCGCCTGTTCGACCATGGCGATCTTTTCGAAATGTCGCGCGCCTATGGCGGGTCGACCTTGACCTGCTTCGCCCGCCTGAACGGCTATCCGGTGGGCGTGATGGCCAACGATCCCATGGTCTCGGGTGGTGCGATGACACACCAGTCGGCCGCGAAGATGGAGCGCTTCGTCGATCTGTGCGACACCTTCCACCTGCCCATCGTCAATTTCGTGGACCAGCCCGGGCTGATGATCGGGCCGGACGCCGAGGCGGCCGGCACCGTGCCGCTGGTCTATCGCGCCGCTGGCGCCATCGAGCAGGCGGCGGTGCCCTGGGTGTCCATCGTCATCCGGCGTGCCTTCGGCGTTGGCGGCGGCCTGCATGGACCGAAGTACGGCGAGACCGGGCAAAGCCTGAACCACCGTTTCGCGTGGCCATCCGCGCAGTGGGGCTCCATTCCCATTGAAGGCGGCGTCGCCGCCGCCTATCGACGCGAGATCGAGGCCGCGCCCGATCCGGAGTTGCGCCGGGAGGAGCTGGAAGCCTATTACCGCAAGCTGGCGTCGCCCTTCCGCACCGCCGAGAAGTTCGGCATCGTGGATATCATCCAGCCTTCCGAGACGCGCGCCTTGCTGTGCGACTGGGTCGAGGACGCCTACGAGGTGGCACGCACGCAGCTGGGACCGCGGGCGCGTCCGATGCGCTAACGCCATTACAAGGATCCGGCGACCCGGACCACTTTCCAGGGAGACAAGCATGAGGGCCAGCACTATCCACGACAGTCGGCGCGCCGCGCCGCTGATGGCCATCGCCGCGGGCCTGCTCGCGGCTGGCCTCCTGGGGGCGTCGACCTGCGCGGCGGCGCCGCCGGCGCCCAAACCCTGGAAACCGGACCATGCGGAATACATCGTGCCGGCGGGCCCAGGCGCCGCGCTGGACCTCGCCGCCCGCAAGCTCGTACAGATGATGCAGCAGGAAGGGTTGGTCGACAACATGATCGTCAGCAATCGTCCCGGAGGCAATACCGCGATCGCGCTGAACGTCCTGGACCAGAAGCAAGGCGACGGCAACTACCTGATGACCCTCACCAGCTCGCTGATCAACGACCAGATAATCGGCTCGCTGAACAAGAAATACACGGACTACACGCCCGTGGCGAACCTGTTGGACGAGAACGTCGCGGTGGTCGTCCGCGCCGACTCGCCCTGGCATACCGCCATGGACCTGGTCAACGCGCTGAAGAAGAATCCCGGGCAGGCCAATATCGCCATCGCGACGTCGATAGGCAACCATATCCACGTCGGTATCGCACGGCCGCTGAAGGCGGCGGGCGTGGATGTGGCCAAACTGACCATCGTGCCCTTCAAGTCGTCGGCCGACTCCATGACGGCGCTGCTGGGCGGCCACGTCAATATCGTCGCGGCGACGACCCCGAACCTGCTGGCGCCCCTGCAAACCGGAAAAATCCGGGTGCTGGCGATCGCCGCGCCGGAGCGCCTGAACGGGCCGTTGGCCAGCATTCCTACCTGGAAGGAACAAGGGGTGAACGTGGTGTCGGTGTCGTCGCAGGCCGTAATCGGGCCGAAGGGCATGACACCGGAGCAGATCGCCTTCTGGGACCACGCGATCCGCGTGGTCACCGCCAAGCCGGAATGGCAGGAGTTTCTCGCGCACAATCAATGGCGTAGCCATTATCTGGACGCCAAGGGCGAGGCCGCCTACCTGGACCAGCAGTACGCCGCGACCCGTAGCGTGCTGGCCGACCTCGGCCTGGCCAGGCAGTAGCGCGACGGCCATGGTCAACAAGCGCCGCGACCTGGACTACCGACGCCGCAGCCTGGAAGAGGAAAGCGGGGACAGCCAGTTCGCCTCGACCCTGGCGCGCGGGCTGGCGCTGCTGCGGTGTTTCGAAGCCGGGGAGCCCCTGCTGGGCAACCAGGACCTGGTCGAGCGGTCCGGCTTTTCCAAGGCGACGGTGTCACGCCTGACCTATACGCTGGTACGGCTCGGGTACCTGAACTACCACGCGGAACGGTCTCGCTATTCGCTGGGATCGGCCGTGCTGGTCACTGCCTATCCCTTGCTGGCCAATATGCGCGTGCGCCGCTATGCCCGGCCGCTGATGCAGGAGATGGCGAACCAGGTGCAGGGCGTGGTGTCGCTGGGTGTGCGGCACGGCATGGCCATGCTGTATATCGAGAGTTGCGCCAGCGAGGCATCGGGCAGTCCCGTCATCGTCGGCCTGGGTTCGCGCGTGCCGCTGGCGCGCACCGCGATGGGCCGCGCCTATCTGGCCGCCTTGCCGGAGGCCGAGCGCGCGGACCTGTTGCAGCAGATCAAGGCCCGTGATCCCCAGGGTTGGGCAGCGACGCGGGAGCGTATCCGCCAGGCGCTGGTGCACTACGGTCGGCATGGATTCTGCATGTCCGACGAAGACCTGACCCAGGACTCGCGCGCGGTCGGCGTGGCGCTGGAACGCCGCGACGATGAAGTGCAGATGGCATTGAACTGCGGCGTTCCGACCTTCCGGTTGGCGCCGCGGCAGTTGGAGCAGGATATCGGGCCTCGCTTGCGTGGCCTGGTCCGCCACGTGGAAACGATTATGCGATCCCTATGAGAGACGACACCATGAATCATGCAGCCCCAGGACCGCTGGCCGACCTGAAAGTGGTCGAGATCTGCACGACGATCGCCGGTCCGGCGTGCGCGCGCCTGTTCGCCGATTTCGGCGCCGATGTCATCAAGATCGAACCCGCGCAAGGGGATGGGGTCCGCCAGATGGGCAAGCATGTGGGCGATATTTCGCTCTATGCCGCCACTATTCTCCGCGGCAAGCAGTCCATCGCCCTGGACCTGAAGTCCGAGGAAGGCCTGGCGATCGCGAAGGAATTGATCAAGGGCGCCGACATCCTGGTGGAAAACAACCGGCCTGGCGTCATGGAGCGGCTGGGCCTGGGGTATGAGGTACTGTCCGCCGACAATCCCGGCCTGGTGATGGTAAGGATCAGCGGCTATGGCCAGGATGGGCCGTATGCGGACCGGCCCGGCTATGGGGCCATCTGCGAGGCCGTGGGCGGCGTGCGTCACATGACGGGCGATCCCGACCGTCCGCCCGCACGCGTGGCGCTGGCGACCACCGATTACTTGACCGCGGTGTACGCGGCATTCGGCGCCATGATGTGCATCCACGAGCGCAAACGGTCCGGCCGGGGGCAGGTGATCGACGCGGCGCTGTACGAAACCGCGTTCAGCCAGATGGAGCCCTATGTCCCAGCCTTCCAGCAGCTAGGATTCGTCCCCAAGCGCGTAGGGCCCAATCTTCCCACCATGGCGCCCAACAGCTTGTACCCGACCGCCGACGGCGAGTGGATGCTGATCGCGGCGAATAGCGACATCATCTATGAACGGCTGGTCCGCCTGATGGGGCAGCCGGAATTGCTGACCGACCCGCGCTTCGCGACCATCCGGGCGCGCGGCCAGGCCGACAACATGAAGGCCATCGATGGCATCATCGGCGCCTGGAGCTCGAAATTCCATAGCCTTGAACTCGAACGCATGCTGGTCGGACAATCGATCCCCGCGGCGCGCATCTACTCCATCGCGGATATCTACGAGGACCCCCACTTCGCCGCCCGTCACATGCTGGTGGATGTGCCGCATCCGGATCTCGGGCCGGTCAAGCAGGCGGGCATCGTTCCCAAGCTGTCCCGCACCCCTGGCGCCATTCGCCATACCGGACCCAATATCGGCGCGGACACCGAGCGCATCCTGCGTGGGTTGGGCCTGGATGAGGCCCGCATCGAGGAATTGAAGCGCAATGGTTCGGTCACGACGGAGCGTCGGTAGCCCATGCCGTTCAACAAGATATTGATCGCCAATCGCGGGGCGATCGCGGCGCGCGTGTTGCGCACCGCGCGGGCCATGGGCTTGCGCACGGTGTGCGTTTATTCGGAAGCCGATCGCACGCTGCCCTACCTGGCGCAGGCCGACGAAACGCATTGCATCGGCGAAGCCGCGCCCGCGGGCAGCTATCTGAACCAGGAGGCCTTGCTGGATGTGCTGCGCAAGAGCGGGGCCGACGCGGTGCATCCCGGCTATGGCTTCCTTTCCGAGAGTGCCAGTTTCGCGCAGGCGGTGCAGGATGCCGGCGCCTGTTTCGTCGGGCCGGCGCCGCGCTGGCTGGATGCCATGGGGCACAAGACGCGCGCCCGCGAATTGATGGCGGCGCACGGCATGCCCATGGGCGCGGCCAGTCCGGTCCTGGCCGGTACCCCGGCGGAGCAGCTGCGCGCCGTCGAGCGGGTCGGATTTCCGGTGCTTATCAAGCCAGCCGGTGGTGGCGGCGGTATCGGCATGATACCCGTGGCCGATGCGGCCGGCTTGCCGGCCGCGCTGGAACGGGCCGCGTCGCTGTCCGCCCGCAGTTTCGGCCAGACCGAACTGTATGCCGAGAAACTCGTATCGCGGCCGCGCCATATTGAATTCCAGATCCTTGCGGACCGCCACGGCGCTGTCCAGCATATTTATGAACGCGACTGCTCGGTCCAGCGGCGTCACCAGAAGGTAATCGAGGAATCCCCGGCGCCCGGCCTGGCGCGTGATGCCATCGCCACGCTGGGCGGGCGCATCGCCGCCATACTGGCGGAGCTGGGCTACGACGTGATCGGCACCGTCGAGATGCTGTACGGCGACGGTCATTTCGGTTTTCTTGAAATGAATACGCGATTGCAGGTCGAGCATGCGGTGACCGAGATGGTCTGTGATATCGACCTGGTGCGGGCACAGATCAGGCTGGCCGCTGGTGATCGGTTGCGGGATGTGCTGCCGCAAGCCCCGACGCCGCGCGGCCATGCCATCGAGGCCCGCGTTTACGCGGAGGATCCCGTGCGCTTCCTGCCGTCGCCTGGCACGCTTGCGCGCTACGCGCCTCCCGAAGGGGAGGGCATCAGGGTGGAGACCGGCTATGCCGAGGGCAGTACCGTTACGCCCTTCTACGATCCATTGCTCGCCAAGGTCATCGCCCATGGCGCCGATCGCGGCGAGGCGATCGATCGCCTGCGGTCCGCGCTGTCGCGCTTCGAGATCGCCGGCGTCAAGAACAATATTCCGTTCATCCAGGCCGTGCTGCGCCATCCCGCATTCCTCGCGGGCGACGTGCACACGGGCATGGCGGCCGAGGTGCTGGCGGGCAAATAGCGCTTTCCCGCCAACCCGCTCGCCTCATTGATCATCCCGGTAGCAGGAGTCCCCATGACTAGTACGAATATCGAAGCCGTCACCACCGGCAAGGTCTGGAAGATCGAGGTCCAGGCTGGCGCATCCGTCCAGGCGGATGGCGTGGTCATGATCCTAGAATCGATGAAGATGGAAATCCCGGTGCAGGCTCCTGTCGCCGGCGTCATTTCCCAAATACTGGTGCAGGAGGGAGACATCGTCGAGGAAGGCCAGACCGTCGCGACATTGGCGTGACGACCCGCATCGCTACGCTCACGTCGGCAAGATGAGCGACCGCTGCGCGCTGCGCGCATGCGCCCTGAGCCAGCCCGCCTCGCCGCCTGCTTCGAGGATTTCCAGGGCGGCGCCGGTGAGCGGGGCGACGGACAGGCGATGGCCAGTCGTCAGGTTGACGACTTCGCCGGTCCGGAAATCGACTTCCAGTTCGTCGCCCTGGCTGGTGAATTGCCGTATGCCGGTCGCAAAGGGCAGCACCCGCAACCCTACGGATATCGACAGGCGATAGAAGCTGCGGGCCATCGAGGCGCTCAGGACCGCGACGCCGAGCGCGGCTAGCGCAAGCGGACCCTGTATGTGCATGGGGCCTTGCCCGAAGCGTTCTCCGGCGACCACGAAGTCGCCTGGACGGACCTTGCTCGCGAACGTGGGGTCCAGTCCGCACATCGCCAGTGGCGCCAGCCGCTCGGGTTCGTAGACGACCTGCCTGGTCATCTCGATGTCCATGATCTGGCCATCATTGAGTACATCGTCGCCGAATACCCAGGCGCGTCCCCGTTGCTTCATGTTGGTCGAGTCTCCCATTGGATCAGCCTCCCGCTTCCAACGCCACCGGATCGGCGATCCTGCCGGCGACGGCCGAAGCGGCCACGACGGCGGCATTGGCGATGTAGACCTTGGACTGCATGCTGCCGAGCCGGCCTGTGTCGTTGCGGGTGGCCGTGCAGATGGACGTGTCGCCGTCGCCCAACGGCGCATGGGTGCCATAGCAGGGACCGCACACGCCCACCGCGATCTCGGCGCCGGCCAGCGAGATGTCGGCGACCAGCCCCTCGCTCAAGGCCTGCCGATAGATGGCCTGCGTTGCCGGGATGACCGTCAGGCGGGCGCCCGCCGCCACCCGCCGACCGCGCAGGACCCGGGCGGCGCCGCGCAGGTCTTCCATCTTGCCCCCGATGCAGGACCCGATGAAGGCCGACGTGATCGGCGTTCCCAGCGCCTGGGTGAGCGGCACGCAGAGCTGGGGATCGGGCGGCAGGCAGACCTGCGGCTCGATATCGCCGACATCCCAGGCCAGGCGGCGCTCGAAGACGGCGTCGTCGTCACTGTGCCAGGGCGTCGATTCGTCCGGGCAGATGGCGGTCTTGACGCCGATGTCCACGACGGCGTTGCACAGGGTGTGCCGCTCATCCTGGCTCGCATTGCGCACGTAGGGGCCACAGAATTCGATGCACTTGTAGTCGCCGGCATCGGCGCCGATCCGTGCCGCGATCCATTGTGCGATATCGCGGCTCATGACGCCGTCGCGCGGCGTGCCGTGCAGGTCTACCCGGATGCTGCGCGGAACGCGTAGCCAGACCTTGCCGGTGGCCAGGGCCAGCGTAACGCTCATGCCCAGCGCGATGCCGATGGCGCCCCCGCAGCCCAGCGCCGGGGCGCGCGTGTCGGCCGCCACGAGCAGCATGCCCGGCGCCAGCGCACCGATCTCCAGGGGCAGGTTGTGGCTGATGCCATGCCGGCCGGTATCGAAGAACCAGCGTACATTCTGCGCCTTCGTGTCCCCGCGCATGTAGGCTTGCGCCTCCAGGTGGCCCGGCGCCGAAGAATGCGTGGTGTGGTCTATGGTGACCAGCATTTTCTCGGGGACGGCCAGGTCGGGGTAGCCCAGCGAGGCCATCAGTTTCCGATGACGGTGGTAGTTCAGGTCGTGCGCGGTGATCATGTCCGGTTCGGCCCAGACGACATCGTCCGCGCGCACCCGATCCCGCCTCGCCGCGCGCGCGAGGATTTTTTCGACGGCGGTATGGCCCACTGTCCGGTGCGATACGTTCGGCATGGAGGTCCCTTGATACGCCGCCGTCATGCCCCGATCCTCGGGGTAGGCACTAGCGCCTCTTCGGCGTGACGGGAAAACGCCTCATCGGTGGCATTGGCCGCCGGCAGGCCGAGCAGCGCCGCGATCCGGGCCAGCGACCACATCGACGCGGCCGCCGCCTCGGTGCCGCCTGTCTCGCGCAATTGGCGCAGGTATCGCGCCTGGATGCATGCCTGGGCTTGCAGCAGCGACACGGGATAGAGCACCAGCGGATAGCCGAGCTGCTTCAAGCGGTTTGCCGGCACGGTGGGCCGCAGGCCCTCCACCATCAGTACGATGGTCGGCATCTTCATGCTGGCAGTGACGCGCTGCATGTCCTCCTCGGACGAGACGGACATCAGCATGGTCGCGTCCGCGCCCGCTTCCTCATAGGCGCGCAAGCGTGCGATCGACGCTTCCAGTCCCTCCACCGCCAGCGCATCGGTGCGCGCGATGATCATGAAGTCCCGATCGCGGCGCGCGGCCAGCGCCGTTTTCACCCGCGCGACCATCTCCGCCACGGGGACCAGCTTCTTGCCCGACATCGCCGCGCATCTCTTGGGAAAAGGCTGGTCTTCGATATGGATGGCGGCAGCGCCCGCCGCCTCGAATGCACGCGTCGCATGGGCGACGTTGACCGCGCCGCCATAGCCCGAGTCGGCATCGGCGATCAGCGGCAGGCTGCTGGCGCGGGTGATGATACGAACCCGCTCGACCATGGCATCGACGCTGATGACGCCCACGTCGGGTTCGCCCAGCGTGGCGGCCACGCACAGGCCGGACATATAGGCGGCCTGGTAGCCGGCCTGTTCAACCAGCTTGGCGGAAATGCCGTCATAGCAGCCGGGCGCGATGAGGGCGTCGGGCGTGTC
This sequence comes from Achromobacter aloeverae, assembly GCF_004121055.1. Classification (GTDB taxonomy): domain Bacteria; phylum Pseudomonadota; class Gammaproteobacteria; order Burkholderiales; family Burkholderiaceae_B; genus Bordetella_C; species Bordetella_C aloeverae. The sequence goes on along the minus strand of NZ_PYAL01000007.1, from coordinate 398,813 downwards.
CATGCGCAGCAATTCCCTCAGCCTTGCGCCGGGATGGGTGATCGTCATGATGATTCCTTGATAAACGGGTTCCGGGTGAGGCGCGTACGCCGCGAACTAGTTGGCCGTGGCGCCGCTGGTCTTGACCAGGCCGCCCCAGCGCTGCGTTTCGGCGTGCACGAATTTCGCGTAGGCGTCACGGTCGATGTACTTCGCCGGGGTGTAACCCGCTGACAGGACACGCGCCTGGTAGTCCTTGGAGGCCAGGACCGTTTTCAAGCTTGCGCTGAGCACGTCCAGGACCGGCGCGGGCGTGCCCTTGGGCGCGAAGATCCCGTACCAGCCCTGGATCACCATGTCCGGCTCGCCCAGCTCCTTCACGGTGGGAATGTCGGGATAGCTGGACACGCGCTCGTCCGCGGTGAGCGCCAGCGCGCGGATCTTGCCTGACTTGATGAAGGGCCCGGCGGTGCTCAACGTGTCGAAGATGACCTGGACCTGGCCGCCTACCAGGTCCTGGATCATCGGCGCGCTGCCCTTGTACGGCACATGCGTCAGCTTGATGTTGTGCCGGGTGTTGAACAGCTCTCCCACGAGGTGCCCGCCGCTGCCCACGCCGGCGCTGCCGAAACTCATCTTGTCGGGGTGGGTGCGGGCGTAGTCGGCCAGTTCGGCCAGGCTATGAACCGGCACGCCGCTGTTCACGGCGATGACAAAAGGGTACGTGGCCAGGTTGCCGATGGGGACCAGATCCTGTTCGGAGTTGTAGGGCATGGCCTGGTACAGGCTGGGATTGATCGCCTGCGTGCCGACATAGGAGGCCAGCAGGGTATAGCCATCAGCCGGCGCTCGCGCCACCTGCGACGCGCCGATGTTGCCGTTGGCGCCGGAGATGTTCTCCACGACCACCGTCTGGCCGGTTTGCCCGGACCAGCGCATTGCATATTGACGCGCCAGGAAATCGGTGCCGCCGCCGGCAGGCGCCGGCGCGATCAGCCGTACCGGCTTGGACGGATAGGCCTCGGCGTGAACCGCGGGCGAGGTCAGCAGCATCGCCGACACAGCGATGCATTGCCATTTGAATTGCATGGATGTCTCCAGTATCTGGTTGTTCTTGCTGTTCTTGCTGTTCTTGCTGTTCTTGCTGCTTTTGCTACCGCGCGGCAGGCGCCGGGGCCGCCGTGGCGCGGACCGCGGCCAGCCCGTTCGAGAGAATGCGGCGGTCGCTGCCCGCCACGAGAATGCGGCAACCGGCACGGATATAGTGCTCGCGGGACACGCGCATGGCATCGAGATCCGCGTCGAACAACAGGCCTGCCACTTCCACGCCCGCACGGCGCACGCGCTCGATCATGCCATCGAGAACGCGCTCCACGTCCGGATCGCGCCGGTCGCCGTCCTTGCCCATCGACACGGCCAGGTCGAAGGCGCCCAGGACGATGGCGTCGATGCTGGGTACGGCAAGGATCTCATCGAGGTTGCGCAAGCCTTCCATCGTTTCCACTAGCAGCCAGACCGTGGTGTTCTCGTTCGCCCAGCGGGCATAGGTCGGCCAGTCCAAGGTCTGGTGACCCGTGGCGCGGATCAGCGGACAAGCGCCGCGGCGTCCGGGCTCGTAGGCGGCGGTCCGGTACTTCGCCGAAGCCACCGCCAGGCGGGCCGCCTCGGCCGTCGAGACCTGGGGCACGATGATGCCCATGGCGCCCGCGTCCAGCACCCGTGCGATCTCCGCGGGCTGGCCGCAAGGCACGCGGACGATGGGCGTGAGCCCGGTGGCCTCGGCCGCGCGGATCATGTCGACCACGGTGTCGAGCTCGAAGGAACCATGTTCCCAATCGATCCAGGCATAGTCGTAGCCGGCATTGCCCGCCGCCTCGACGATCTCGGGGCACCGCATCTGCACGAACGCGCCCACCGGTACGCGATCCTGCCTCAAGGCTTCCAGGACATTGTTCTTTCGGTGGATCATGCCGCCGCCTCCTGGCTCTGGAGATACTCCCCGCGGTGATCGCCCAGGATCGTCGTGCGGAACAGTCTGCGCAGCTGCGCGTGGTCATAGTCCATCAAGGCCAGGTGCATGGTGCAGCGGTTGTCCCACATCAGCAGGTCGTGCTTGCGCCACTGATGCCGGTAGACGAATTCCGGCTGGACGGAATGCTTGAACAGGTACTGCAGCAGCGGGGCGCTTTCCTCCTCCGTCAGGTGCTCGAAGCGGCTTGTCAGCATTTCGCTGACGTAGAGCGCCTTGCGGCCCGTGTCTGGATGGGTGCGCACCACGGGGTGCAGCACGGGAGGATTGCGCAGCTCCTTCTGTCGCCGCGATTCGACATCGATGCCCCTGAGGTGCTTCGCGTTGACGACGGTGTGCACGGCGCGCATGTCTTCCAGCATGCGCCGCATGCCTGGCGAAAGCGTATCGAACGCCATGTACATATTGGCGAACATGGTTTCGCCACCGACTTCGGGTAACTCGTGCGCGTGCAGCAGGGACGCCATGCTGGGGCAGATGGTTTGCGAATGGTCCGAGTGCCACTGCTGCCCGAAGACCGTCTTGCGTTCCTTGCCCTCGTTCGTCACCTTGATCAGCTGGGGATGGCCTTCGGACCGGTATTCCGGAACGTGCGCGTGGTCGTCGAGTCCACCAAACAGGGCGCTGAAGCCGATATGGGTGTCGAAACTGATGGCCTGGTCGCGGAATAGCAGAACCTGGTACTGGTGAAACAGTGCCTTCAGTTCACCGAGCGTTTCCGCCGAGGGTTTGTCGGTCACTTGAAAGCCCAGGACTTCGGCTCCGAGCGAGTATGAGAGTTTGCGTACCTTCATGTGCTCCATGTCTCCGTGACTTGCCCGGGCGTGGGGCAAGGTGTTGTCTACGATTCCGCGGTCCGGCGGTCCGGCGGTCCGGCGATCGGGGGAGATTGTTCGACGGTCGCCGCCCCGGGTGAAGAGTTGGTGTCCGTATTTCGGACACCGCCGTGGGAAAGACCTCGAAAAAAACCGCGGGAAGGCCCATGGAGAGGACGACATCGCGTTGCGCGCGAAACTACAATGTCTGGCAGACGGACAAAAATACAGATGCAGGAAGCGGACGAAGAGGGGACGATGCCGTGACCAGAGAGAGCGAAGCGGCGGGCGGTCCCGGTGCGCTACGGCGCGGGCTGCGCATCCTGCTGCATTTGCAGCGCAGCACGCGCCCGCTCGGACCCGCCGAGATTGCGCGGGCGGTGGAGATGACGCGGCCCACCGTGTATCGCCTGCTGGACATTCTTGAAGGCGAGGGCTTCGTCAGGCGGGACGAGTCCGGCAAGGCGTTCCTGGCGTCCGCGCCCGAAGTGGATGTGGGTAGCGAGTGGGCCTTGTTCATCCGGCGCATGAAGCCGATCATGGAAAGAATCGCCGTCCAGACGGGCAATGCGGTCTTCCTGTCCCGTCGTGACCACCGCAGCCTGATCTGCCTGCACCGCGAGATCGGATCGCATCCTGTGCAGATACTGTCCTTGCAGATCGGTGGCCGATCGCCGCTGGGCGTGGGGGCGGGCGGTATTGCCATGCTGGGCGCGTTGAGCCTGCGCGAACGCGATGAAGTGATGGCGGCCAATGCCGCTGAATATCTGGAGTGGGGCAACCTGCATGTCTCGACCATCAGGAAACTGATCGAGAACTGCCGGGCCCGGGGCTATTCCGTCGTGGGCAACTACGCCTTGCAGGGCGTCCTGGCTGTGGGCATCGCGATCGCCGGCAACGCGCGCAGGCCCGTCACGGCATTGAGCGTGACGGCGCCGCACGATCGCCTGCCGCTGCAACGGCAGCGGGAGGTCGCCGCGCTGATGCGCGGCGAATTGGCGGCGGCGGGAATCGAGCGCACGTCCTCCGGCCGCGCGCGGTAACCGGCGAGGCTCGACGAGGCCGCCTCGTCTACCTCACGCTCAATATCCAATCGGAGAACGTGCTGAATGGCCGTCCGGCCGTGCGTGCGGGGTCGCTGACGAGGTAGTAGCCGTCGCCGCTGAGCGCGCGGTGCGCCAGCGGCTGCACCAGCTGGCCGGTGGCGAAGTCCTGCGCGATATAGGCGCGTTGCGTGACCGCGATGCCGAGGCCCTCGGCCGCGGCCTGCAGGCAAAGCACGGCATTGGCCAGCGGAAGAAAGCGTGTGTCGCCGTTCGGCGCCAGGCCCGCCGAAGACAGCCAGCGATCCCAGCAGTCGGGTGCGATCATCGATTTCAACAAGGTCTCGCGCGGCACGTCCTCGGGCGTGCGCAGGCGTTCGGCCAGCGCGGGCGCACAGGCCAGCACCAGCTCGTCCGGGAACAGCAGGTGGGCGCTCAACCCCGGCCACTGGCCGTTGCCGCAACGCACAACGAAATCGGCGTTGTGCAGCTCCGTGTCGTCGGCGCGGGCGACCGTGGCGACTTCGATGTCGATGTCGCCATGGCGCGCGTACAGCGAACCCAGCCTTGGCATGAGCCATTTGATGGCCAGGCTGGGGATGACCTTGACCCGGATGCGGCGATTGGCGCCCGCTTCGGTGGCCCGGGCCAGCACCGACTCCAGCTGGTCGAACAACTGCGCCGCCTGCACGGCCAGCTCCGAGCCGGCCGCGGTAAAGCCGATGTCGCGGCCATCCTTGCGCACCAGCCGGACGCCCAGCTCGTCTTCCAGCCTGCGCAACTGGTGGCTGACGGCGCCCGGCGTGATATGCAGCAGCTCGGCCGCCCTGCCGACGCCGCCGCTACGGTGCACGGCATCCAATACCCGCAAAGGGCCGAGACGATTTCTCAGTTTGTGCATTGTTGAGGTCGATTCAACGATCCAGGAATAAGTTTCCACAGACGCCGAGGAGGAAGCAGCCTACAGTCTGCCTTGCCAGATAAAACCAAATCAAGTGTCGGACCAGGATTTGCATTGTGTGCCGCAGCAAGGATCCGGCCAGGTGGAGACAAAAATGACCAAGCCACATCGACGCATGGCGCTCGCCTTCGCGCTATTCCCGCTTGTCTGCGGCACCCTGGTCGGTGCGCGCGCCCAGGCCGCCTATCCCGACCATCCGATCAAGCTCATCGTGCCCTTTGCCGCCGGCAGCGCGGCGGATACCTTGTCCCGCGTGGTGGCGACGGCGCTGGCCGAGCAGCTCGGCCAACCCCTGGTGGTCGACAACAAGGGCGGCGCGGGCGGCACCATAGGCACCGTGGACATCGCCCGCGCCAAGCCCGACGGCTACACGCTGGGCATCGCCGCGCAGGGCACCTTCGTCAACAACCAGGTGCTCTATACCTCGCCCGGCTACGACTCCATCAAGGACTTCAGCTTCATCAGCGAGATCGCCGATGTGCAGAATCTCCTGGTGGTTTCCGAGAAGTCGCCTTACGAGAGCGCGCTCGCCCTGCTGGACGCCATCAAGGCCAAGCCGCCGGAGACCTTCCGCTATTCGTCCAGCGGCGTGGGCACCAGCCATCACATCGCCGGCGCCACCGTGGCGAAATTCCTCGACAAGCCGCTCATGCACGTGCCCTATACCGGCGCGCCACAAGGCTTGAGCGCCATCCTCAGCGGCGACGTGGACATGGGCCTGTACAACCTTCCGGCCGCCATCGGGCTGGTGAAGTCGGGCAAGCTGCGGGCGCTGGCCGTCACCGGACCCAGGCGCTCGACCCTGCTGCCTGACGTGCCGACCCTGGACGAGAGCGGCCTGAAGGGCTATTCGGTCACCCTATGGTGGGGCCTGGTGGGACCGGCCGGCTTGCCCGCCGACGTGTCCGCGCGCCTGTACGCGGCGCTGGACAAGGTGATGAGCGAGCGGACCTTGCGCGACAAGCTGATCAACCAGGGCTTTACCTTGCCCGATACCCCGATTCCCAAGCCCGCCGCTTTCCAGGACCTGGTGCGCCAGGACCTCGCCAAATGGGTACCCGTTCTGAAGCAACTTGGCACGGCGGCGCAATGAGCTGACGGTAACCCCTCGCCGTCACCTTTAGTCCTGAGTCCTAGGAAGGAAACCTATTGTGCAATCCCTTTCCGCGACGCCGCCCCTGGCGCGTCAATTGGCCGAACACGTCCTGTCGATACGCGACGGCGAACTGCCGGCCCTGGCTCTCGAACATGCCAAGATGAGCCTGGCCAGCACGCTCGCCAGCGCCGCCGCCGGGCAGGGCATCGAATCGGCGCGCATCATCCGTGAGCTTGAGCTCGCCGACGGTGGCGTGGCGGCCGCGCCGGTCTGGTTCGATGGCGGCCGGCTGCCGCTGGCGGGCGCCGCGCGGGTCAACGCGGTGGCCAGCGACGCGGCGGCCTCGGACGATAGCGATATGCGCAGCATCGCGCATATCGGCACCATCGTGTCCAGCGTGGCGCTGGCCGTGGGAGAGCGCGAGGGCGCGGGCGGCCGGGCGGTGTTGAGTGCCATGGTGCTGGGTTACGAGGTCGCCGGACGCATCGACGAGTCGCTGACGCCGGTGCGCATGCAGCGCGGCTTCCACGGCTCTTTTTCGACGGTATTCGGCGCCTGCGTCGCCGCCGGCCTGCTGTTGCGGCTGGATGCGCGGCGGCTGGCCCACGCGATCGCGCTGTCGGCCACCTCCATCGGCGGCATGGCCATCGCCGCCGACACCAGCTGCGCGCGCGAGTACCACGCCGGCCTTGCCGCGAGCACGGGCATTCGCGCGGCGCTGGCGGCGCAGCACGGATTCGAGGGGGAGCTGGGCGTGCTGGACCTGCCGCGCGGCTTTCTCGATGCCCTGGGCGGGCAGGCGCGCGAGGACATCGTGCGCGACTGGGGCGCGTCCTGGGACATCGTGACCGACATGGCGATCAAGCTCATGCCGGGCGCGCATCCCTTCCATGCGACGGCGGAGGCAGCGGCGCAGGCCGCGCGCGCGGGCCGGGTGGCGCCGGGCGATATCGCGCGCATCGTCGTGTCGGCGGCGGTGCAGTGGACCAATTTCAAGGGGGAGCCCCATCCGCGCAACCTGGTCGACGCTGCCCACAGCCTGCACTACTTCGTCGCCGCGGCCATCGTCGACGGCGGTTTTTCGTGGCAGCACATGGAGCAGTCCAGGATGGCGGATCCGACGATCGCCGCCCTGCAGGACAAGGTCGAGTTCGATCCCGATCCACCACCTCTGCCGGACCGCTTTCCGCACCGCCATGGCGGCACGGTCATCATCCACATGAAGGACGGTTCGGTGCATCGCGCCACGTGCGTCGCGCCGCGCGGCTCCGGCGCACGCGGCATCGAGTGGCGCGACGTCGAGGACAAGTTCCTGCGGCTGTTCCCGCAGGCCGGCTTGCCGGCGCACGCGACCGCGGCCTGCCTGGATGCGGTGAGGAGCCTGGATCGCGCCGACACCGTCCGGTCGCTGACCCGGCGCCTGGACAAAGGTCTGGAAGGTTGAGCGAAGACTGAAAACAAAGGCCGTGAAGGCGATTACGGCATTACGCCACTACGCCACTACGCCACTACGCCATTACGCGAGGAGAGGAGACAGTATGAAACGACGCATCGCATCCGCGCTTGCCAGCATCGCCTTGTGCCTGGGGCTGGCCCATGCCGCCGTGGCGGACGACAGCTTTCCGTCCAGGCCCGTCACCATCATCGTGGGCGTGGCGCCCGGCGGCAGCCTGGATGCGCTGGCCCGCCTGCTGGCCACCGAACTGGGGAAGGTCACGAACAGTACCTTCGTGGTGGAAAACGTCACCGGCGCCGGCGGTCTGCTGGGCTTCCAGCGGCTGGCCCGCTCGGCGCCTGACGGCTACACCCTGATGTTCAGCAACCAGTCCATGGTGCTGATCCCCTTGCTTTATCCCAAGGCCGGCCTGGACATCGTGAAGGACACGACGGCGGTCGGCACGGTCGCCAACGTTCCCATGGTGCTGAGCGTGAGCAACCAGAGCGGCATCCAGGATCTTCCTTCCATGCTGGCGGGCATGCGCAGCGGCAAGCTCAAGCTGTACTTCGGTTCGGGCGGCCCCGGCACTACCGCCCATCTGGCCGAGGCCCTGTTCCTGCAAATGGCCGGCGTAAAGGCGGACCTGATCCAGTACCGTGGTTCGGGTCCCGCCATCACCGACCTGATGGGGGGCACCATCCAGGCGGTGCTGGACCAGACGGTCACCATGCTGCCCCTGCACAAAGGCAAGCAGGTCAAGGCCATCGCGGTGGCCGCCAAGGAACGCCTGCCGCAGATGCCGGATGTGCCGACCTTCGCCGAAGGCGGCGTGCCGCAGTTCGACCTGCAGATCTGGAATGGGCTGGTCGGACCCAAGGACATGCCCAGGGACGTGGTGGCCAAACTGGCCGACGCGGTGTCCCGGGCGGTGCAGACGCCGGATTTCCGCGCCCGCATCGACACCTTGGCCGCGCAGGTTCCGTCACCGGAGGAGCGCAGTCCCGCCGGCTTCACGAATACCCTGAAGCGCGACCAGAAGCAATTTGCCGAGCTGGCCAGGAAAATAGGCCTGGAGGCCCGTTGAACCACCGTCGCGCCCAGGCGCGGCGAACTCTTTCATTCGAGGATAACGATGAGCGACACGATCTATGGATTCATTGGACTAGGCAATATGGGCGGCCCCATGGCGGGACGCCTGCTCGACGCCGGCCTTGCGCTGCACGTGACGGACAGCAATCCCGCCGCCACGCAGAAGCTGGCGGCACGCGGCGCCGTCGCGCACGATAGCGCGCGGGCGGTGGGCGACGCGGCCGACGTGGTGTTCCTCAGCCTGCCCGACGGCAAGGTGGTGGAGAAGGTGCTGGGCGGCGAGCATGGCCTCGCGCGGGCGAGCCGCGCCAAGTGCGTGGTGGACTTGTCGACCATCGGTCCCGCGGCCGCCCGGCGCGCCTTCGAGATCCTGGCGGCGCAAGGCATCGAATACGTCGATGCGCCCATCAGCGGTGGCGTGTCCGGCGCCGAGCGCGGCACGCTGGCCATCATGGCGGCCTGCCCGCCCGCGCGCTATGAGCAACTGACGCCGGTGCTGGGCAATTTCGGCAAGCCGTTCTACCTGGGCGCCGAGGCCGGCCAGGCCCAGGTGATGAAGCTGGCGAACAACCTGCTGTCGGCGACCGCGGTGGCCATTACGTCGGAGGCCATGGTATTGGGCGTGAAGGCGGGGCTGGATCCTAGCGTCATGATCGATGTCATCAATGCCGGTTCGGGACGCAACTCCGCCACCATGGAGAAATTCCCCAAGGCGGTATTGACCGGCACGTTTAACGTTGGATTCGCGGCGCGCCTGGCGCACAAGGACGTGCGCCTGTGCCTGGAAGAGGCCGAACTGCGCGGTGTGCCCATGGTGGTGGGATCCTCCGTGCGCGAGATGCTGGTGATGACCACCGCCATTCGCGGCCAGGACGCGGACTACGCCGACGTGGCCCGCGTCGTGGAAGACTGGGCCGGTGTGAAAGTGCGTGCGAAGAAGTAAGCGACAACGGTGCCGACCGGCCCCGGGCACGGTCGGCAGGGTGGGCACGATCGGCCCTGGCGGGCCCGGCGAGCCGGACCCCCGGACGGGATCATGCGGACGGCGCGACGTCCAGCCGCACGACCTTGCCCTGGAGCTGCACGGACGGCGCGGGATAGCGTTGCATCACCTGCGGGTCATGGCCCGGCACGATATGGGCGTCGGAGTCGGCCATGGCCCGCACGATGGCGTAGCCCTCCATCATGTCGGCCACGTTGTGCACCAGCGGAAAGGGGGCATTGCGCCCGATGTTGCCGTACAGGTGGGAGGCATCGGACGCCAGCACCACCCAGCCGCGCTGCGTCCAGACGCGCACGATCTGCAGGCCGGCGGTGTGCCCACCCACCAGGTGCAGCGACAGGCCGGGCGCAAGCTCGGCGGTGCCGCGGTGGAACTTGACGCGTTCCGCGTACAGCTTGCGGATGAAGGTGACCACGTCTTCGACGTCGTAAGGGTGGCGCATGGGCGCGTGGCACATGCAGCGGCCGGTGGCGTAGGAAACCTCGGCGTCCTGCACGTGCAGGGTGGCGGCCGGAAAGTCGCCCAGCGTGCCGGCGTGGTCGTAGTGCATGTGGGTAATGATGATGTCGCGTATGGCGGCGGCGTCGATGCCGAGCAACGCCAGGCCCTGGGCGGGGCGCATCAGCAGTTCGCGGCCGCGCTGGGTGGCGGCTTCTTCGCCGAAGCCCGTGTCGACGAGATAGACCTCCTGTCCGCGACGCAGCACCCAGACGAAGTAGTCGAGACCGGACGCGGCGTCATGGAAGTCGACGGTGCCCAGGTAGTTGTCCGAGGCGCGCCGGTTGGCGTGATGCGCATAGCGGATGGCATAGACCTCGAACGGGCCGGGGGTGTGCGGGGTGGCGTTGCTCACGGTTGTCTCCTTGTTGTGGGGCGGTGCGCCGGCGGCGCTTCATTGTCGATGCCCTGGGACCGCGGTCGGGATTCCAGGACTTCAGGCCATCAGGACTCAGGGTAAATCCTCAAATAAAAACCCGGACCAAAGCCGCAAATCTTCAAGCATTCAATCATACAATCAGTCTATAGTACAAAAATAAAGCGTGGCCGGGAACAAATCGATATCGACGGCGCCGCGACGGGCGTGCCCGGTGAGACGCAGGCACAGGCGATACGCGCATGCGCAAAGGAGGCGGTATGGGAGTGCTGGAAGGAAAGGTCGCGATCATCACCGGCGGGGCTGGCGGCATCGGCCGGGAAATCGCCCGCGCCTACGTCCGCGAGGGCGCCAAGGTCGGATTGGTCGACATCGACGCGCGGGCATTGGCCGAGGCCGAGCAGGAACTGCCGGGGGCCCGGGCGTTGCCCTGCGACGTGTCCGACCGTGCGCAAGTGCGACGCGTGGTCGACGCCTATGTGGCCGAGTCGGGCGGGCTGGATATCCTGGTGAACAACGCGGCCTATTTCTACTACGCGCCGCTGGCGGACATGCCCGAGGACAAGGTGTCCCGGATGATAGACGTCGGCTTGAAGGGCGCGCTGTGGTCGTTGCAGGCCGCCACGCCGCACCTGGTGACGCGCGGCGGCGGCGCCGTCATCAACCTGTCGTCCGTCGCGGTGTCGGTGTCGATCACCAACGCCGCGGTATACAGCGCCATCAAGGGGGCGCTGGACACGCTGACCCGGCAGCAGGCGGTGGAACTGGGCGCCCATGGCATCCGCGTCAACGCCCTGGCGCCCGGGCCGGTGGTCACGCCGGGCGCGAGCTCCGTGATCTCCGAGGAAGGCTGGGCCAAGCGGCGTGCCCGCACGCCCTTGAACCGGCTGGCCACCGGGGCCGATATCGCCGGCGTCGCGGTGTTCCTGGCGTCCGAGGCCAGCGCGACGGTGGCCGGCATCACGCTCAAGGTGGACGGCGCGATGACCGTCCAAGGCTACTGAAGCGGCCACAAGCGCGGCCGCATGCGGCACAGACCCGGGAACCGGGAAAGGGCTTGCCACGATGGAAATGACCGGACTGCAAATCCAGCTCGAAGCCTTCCTGCAGGCGCTCACCGCCGGCATCCTGGTGGGCGGCCTGTATGGATTGATGTGCGTCGGGCTGGCGATGATCTTCGGCATCATGCGCGTCATCAATTTCGCCCAGGGCGATTTCATGATGCTCGGCATGTACGTGACGTACTACTTCTTCATCCTGCTGGGCGCGCACTGGCTGGCGGGCGCCGCGCTGGTCCCCTATGTCTCCGTGCTGCTGGCCGTGCCCGTCATGTATGCGGTGGGGTACCTGGCGCACCGGCTCCTGATTTCCCGCGTCACGGGGCGGCGCGGGGCCACGCTCGACGGCGACGGCCACTATGCCCAGTTGGTGCTGACCCTGGGCATCGCCCTGATTCTGCAGAACGGCGGCATGATGGTGTTCGGCCCGCAACTGGTGTCGCTGCGCACGCCCCTGTCCAGCAGCGCCTGGGAGATCGGTCCGCTGTGGGGCGACTATGTCAGCGTATTCGCCAACAAGGGACGCGCCGTCGCCGCCTTGATCTCGGTGGCCGCGATCGTGGCGCTGGGCGTTGTGATCGCGCGCAGCCGCCTGGGCAAGGCCCTGCGCGCCTCGGCCGACAATCCGGTCGCCGCGTCCTACATGGGCATCGACGTCAATCGCTCGTACCGCATCGCGTTTGCCCTGGGAACCAGCGTGACGGCGCTGGCCGGCGGCCTGCTGGCGACCAATTTTCCCTTCCATCCCTTCGTGGGCCTGGAGTACGTGATCATCATGTATGCCGGCGTGGTGCTGGGGGGCATAGGCAGCATCCTCGGCGCGTTCTGGGGCGGCATGGTGATCGGCCTGGTGCAGCAGCTGTCGTCGCTGGTGCTGCCGATGCAGTTGCAGAACGCGGCGATCTTCGTGTTTTTCCTGCTGATCGTGATGCTGCGGCCGCAAGGGCTGTTCGGCCGGGTTTCGGAGCGCACCTGATGAAACGACTGCCGACTTCCCTGGTGTTGCTGCTGGTCGCGGCGATCTACCTGGCCGCCGCCTTGCTGGTGAGCAATGCCTACCATCAACTGATTTTCACGCTGGTACTGGTGTGGGCCTGCTTCGGGCTGTCATGGAACATGCTGAGCGGCTACACCGGCCTGGTGTCGTTCGGCCATGCCGCGTTCTTCGGCCTGGGCGCCTACGCGGCGGTGCTGGGGCAGATACACCTGGGCCTGTCGCCCTGGGTGATGCTGCCCCTGGCCGCCATCATAGGCGCGGTGGCCGGCGTCCTGGTGGGCCTGCCCACGTTCCGCCTGCGCGGACACTACTTCGCGCTGGCCATGCTGGCGTATCCGCTGGCCCTGCTGTATGTGTTCGAATGGCTGGGCCTGCAGGAAGTCACTTTTCCGATGCAGCGCGAACACCCGGGGCTGTACATGCAGTTCAGCGACCGGCGCTACTACACCGTGGTCGGACTGGTCCTGCTGCTGGTATTCGTGGCGATCACCCTGCGCGTGGAGCGCACGCGCTTCGGCATGGCGCTGATCGCCATCAAGCAGAACGAGGCGGCCGCCGAGGCCGCGGGTATCGACACGCTGCGCTGGAAGCTGCGCGCGATCGCGCTGAGCGGCGCCATCGCGGGCGCCACGGGCGCCTTCTACGCCGTCGTGCTGCTGGTGGTGACGCCGGTGTCCGTGTTCGGCATGCTGGTGTCGGCGCAGGCGCTTACCGTGTCGATGTTCGGCGGCGTGGGATCGGTGTGGGGGCCCATCATCGGCGCGGCCATCCTGGTGCCGCTGGGCGAACTCCTGCATGCCGAGCTGGGCTCCACCTATCCGGGCATCCAGGGCGTGATCCTGGGCCTTGCCATCATCGGGGTGATCCTGATGGCGCCGGAAGGCGTGTTCTGGAAGTTGCGCGATACCTTGCAGCGCCGCAAGTTGGCGCTCGGCGCCCCTGCTGCCGCGCCTGCGCATCCGGCCGACGGCGTCGGGCCCGCCGCCGTCGGCGGCCAGGCCGACGCTGACGTCGCCGACGTCGCCGCGAGGCTGGTCCGCCTGCACAGGCCCACGGCTGCCGCCGGGGACATCATCCTGGACGTGCAATCCGTGTCGCGGAGCTTCGGCGGGCTCAAGGCCGTGCAGGACGTCAGCTTCTCGGTGCGGCGAGGCATGATCCTGGGCATCATCGGTCCCAACGGCGCGGGCAAGACCACGCTGTTCAACCTGCTCAACGGCTTCCTGCGGCCGGACACGGGCAAGGTGATGGTCAATGGCGTGGACATGGCCGGGCGCAAGCCGCACGTGCTGTGCGCGGCGGGCGTGGGACGCACTTTCCAGGTGATGCGGCCCTTCATGCGATTGACGGTGGCGCAGAACGTCAAGGTGGGCGCGTACGTGCGTGCCAAGGACGAGGCGCAGGCGCAGGAATTGGCGGCGCAGGCGATGGCGCGCGTCGGCCTGTCCGATTGCGCCGGCAAGGTCGCCGCGCTGCTCACCACGCGCGAGTTGCGCCTGATGGAGCTGGCCCGGGCGGTGGCGGGACAGCCCGAGCTGCTCCTGCTCGACGAAACCCTGGCCGGCCTGGGGCATGGCGAAGTGGAGGACATCGTCGACGCCATCCGCAAGCTCTCGGCCGAAGGCATCACGGTCGTCATCATCGAGCACACGATGCAGACCATGGTGCGCCTGGTGGACGAGTTCCTGGTGCTGGACCATGGCCAGGTGCTCACCCGGGGCGATCCGCAATCGATCACCCAGGACCCGCGGGTGGTGCAGGCTTACCTGGGCAAGAAGTGGAGCGCGCAACATGCTGCTTGAAATCGACCGGCTGGAGGCCGGCTATTCCGCCGTGCCGGTGCTCAAGGGCGTATCGATCGAAGTGGGCGAGGGCATGTTCGTGTCCGTCGTCGGTCCCAACGGCGCGGGCAAGAGCACTTTGTTCAAGACCATTTCCGGCAGCGTGGCGGCGCGCGCGGGCAGCATCCGGTTCGATGGCCGGGACCTGCTGGCCGTGCCCATCGACCGGCGACCGCACCTGGGCATCGCCCACGTGCCCGAGGGACGGCAGGTATTCGCGTCGATGAGCGTGTTCGAGAACCTGGAGATGGGCGCCTATACCGAGGCGGGACGGCGGGACTGGGCGCGCAACCTGGAACGCATCCATGCCTGGTTCCCCGTCCTCAAGCAGCGCGGGCGGCAGCTCGCGGGCACCTTGTCCGGAGGCGAACAGCAGATGGTGGCGATAGGGCGGGGCCTGGCATCGTCGCCGCGCCTGTTGATGCTGGACGAACCGTCGATGGGACTGGCGCCCGCCGTCGCCGATTTCATTTTCGAACGCCTGATGGATATTCGCCGGGAGACGAACCTGACCATCCTGCTGGTGGAGCAGCGGGTGGCGGAGGCGCTGCAATACGCCGACCGGGGCTACGTTCTGGAAACCGGGCGCGTGGTGCTGGAAGGCACGCATCAGACGCTGCAGGCGGACGACCGTGTTCGCCGTGCATATCTTGGGATGTAGCACACAAGCCGCCTGGAACAAGGCGGAAAGGGCGAGGAGATCGACATGAAGAAGACATCCGCGTTTTTCAGTCTCATCGGCATGGCCCTGGGGGCCAGCCTGCTGCTGGCCGGGCCCGCCGGGGCCGAGCCGGCGCCCGTCAGCGTGGGGCTCATCGCGCCCATGTCGGGCATCTATGCACGCTATGGCCAGGTCATGCGCATGGGCGCCGAGATGGGCATCAAGGATATCAACGACCAGGGCGGCATCAAGGCACTGGACGGCGCCAAGCTGAAACTGGTGGTGGTGGATTCCGGGGACTCCACCGAAAAGGCCAAGAGCGCTGCGGAGCGCATGGTGGCCGACTATCCCAACCTGGTCGCCGCGACGGGCGCTTACCTGAGCTCCTTCACGCTGGCGGCCACCGAAGTGACGGAGCGGGCCAGGCTGCCGATGTTGACGCTGTCGTATTCGGACCTGATCACGTCGCGGGGGTTCAAGTACGTTTTCCAGACCTCGGCGCCGGCCGGCAAGCAGGCCGATATCGCCTTGCCCAGCATACTCGAACTGGCGCAGAAGGCCTCCGGCAAACGCCCCAAGACCGTGGCCATCGTGACCGACAACACGGCGGCTTCGTTGTCCACCGTGAAGGCGCTGAAGGATGGCCTGTTGAAGAAGAACGGCTTGGAGCTTGTCGTCGACGAGACCTTCACGCCGCCGCTGGCCGATGCCTCGTCCCTGATCCAGCGGGTGCGCTCGCGCCGTCCCGACCTGTTGTTCTTCCTGCCCACGGTTATTTCCGATGCCAAGTTGATACTGGAGAAGATGAACGAGACCAATGTGAAGGTGCCGGTGATTTCCTTCGGCATCGCCATCGCCGAGCCCGAAGTGGTCAAGACGGTCAGCCCGGCCTTGCTCAATGGCGTCATGTCGGCCGTGGGGAATTGGGGCGCCAAGGGCCAGGAAGCGCTCATCAAGCGCATGAAGACGGAATACAACGAACCCTGGATGACGCAGAACGCCATCTCCACCTATGGCGATATGTGGATCATGAAGGCGGCGCTGGAACGCGCCGGCAAGGCGGACCGGGAGGCGGTCGGCCGGGCGATGCATACGCTGGACGACGGTCCCAGCCCGTATTTCCCCGGCGGCGTGCTCAAGTTCGACGAGGCGGGGCATCGCGTCGGCGCGACGCTCACGGTCATCCAGTGGCAGGACGGCGTGCCGGTCACCGTGTTTCCGGAGGCCCAGGCCATCGCGCAGCCCATCTGGCCGGGCAAGTAGGCGATTTTCCGCCGCTGCTTTCCGCGGCGGCGCATCGATGACGTTGGAGGTCATGTAATGCATCAGTCCGAGCGGTTTGCCGAGGGTTTCGAGAATCGCAAGACGGTCCTCGGGGCGGATCACGTGGAGCGGTCGTGGGCGGCCGCCGACGACTTCAACCGGCCCATGCAGCAGCTGGTGACGGAATACTGCTGGGGCGAGATCTGGGGGGACAACGCGCTGCCGTTCAAGACGCGCAGCATCATCAACCTGGCGATGCTCACGGCGACCAGCCAACATCACGAACTGGGCGTGCATGTGCGGGGCGCCTTGCGCAACGGAGTGACCAGGGAGGAAATCCGCGCCGTGCTGATGCAGGCGGCGGTCTACTGCGGCGTACCCCTGGGGCTGGCGGCGTTTCGCATCGCCTCCGAGGCCATCCGGGCGTATGAGACCGAGACGGGCGCGGGGAAGGGAGACGGAAAATGAACAAGGACAGGGTCGGATTCATAGGCCTGGGCAATATGGGCGGACGCATGGCGCGCCGCCTGGTCGACGCCGGTATCGCGGTGCTGGGCTATGACACCGACGCGGCGCGCGCCGCCGCGGCCGGGGCCGAGGCGGCTTCGACGATAGGAGACGTCGTGGGCGGCGCCGATGTCGTGCTGCTGTCGCTGCCTGACAGCAAGGTGGTGGAGGCGGTGGTCGAGGGCGCCGGCGGATTGCTGGAGAACTGCCGCCCCGGCCAGATCGTGGTCGACCTCAGCACGGCGGCGGCCAGCTCGACCGTGCGCCTGAACGCGCGCTTCGCGGCGGCTGGCGTGCGCTATGTCGACGCCGGCATATCCGGCGGCGCGGCCGCGGCGGAAAAGGGCGCGCTGACCTTGATGGTGGGCGGCGACGCGGGGGCCATCGAAGCGCTGGACTGGGTGTTCGCGCCGATCAGCGCCAAGGTGGTGACGATGGGCGGCAGCGGCGCCGGGCACGTGACGAAACTGTTGAACAATTTCCTGAACGCGGTCAGCCTGGCGGCGACCGCCGAGGTCATGGTGGCCGGCAAGAAGGCGGGACTGGACCTGCATCGCCTGCTGGATGTGATCAACAGCAGCAGCGGGGTGAATTTCGCGTCGCTCAAGCGCTTTCCCTTCATCGTCGACGGCGACTACCTGGAAGGCGGTTTGACCAGTAAGCTAATGACCAAGGATGTGGTGCTGTATGTGGACATGGTCCGCGAACTGGGCGTGGCGTCGCTGAACGCCGCGGGTCCGGCGGCCTGCTTTGGCCTGGCCACCGCGCTGGGCTATGGCGACCAGATCAGCAATCGTGTGGTGGACGCCATCGGCGATGTGTCGGGCGGCGTTCGTTTGAATGGCGTTTCAACCAAGGAGTAGTGCCATGCAAGTATTTCACGGCCGGGACGAGGGCAGGCCTTCGGAACAGCGCGGTCCCACCTTCACCGGCGTCGTCTGGGCCGACCCGGTCATGCCGACCCAGGACAACGTGGGTATTAATCACGTCTTCTTTTCCCCGGGCGCGCGCACGTTCTGGCATGCCCACGAGTATGGCCAGGTCCTGCACGTGACCGCCGGACGCGGCTGGATCTGTTCCGAGGGTTCGGAGCCCCAGGAAATCCGCCAGGGCGACGTGGTCTGGATACGGCCCAACGAACGTCATTGGCATGGCGCGGCCGCCGATACCTTCATGGCGCACCTGGCTATTTCGCTGGGCAAGGCCGACTGGCAGGAAGAACTGCCGCAGCCCGAGTACGCCCAGGCGGGACGCTGAGTCCTGTACCAAGCAGCAAGGACCCCACCATGATCATCGAAACACGCATCTACCATTGCCTGCCGGGGCGACTGCCCGCGCTGCACGAGCGCTTCTCCGGGACCACGCTGGACTTCTTCAAGAAGCACGGCATTCGTGCCGTCGGTTTCTGGACGACACTGGTCGGCCCGAGCAACCATGCGTTGACCTATATGCTGGAATGGGAAAACATGGAAGAGCGGGAGCGCAAGTGGAATGCCTTCCAGGCCGATCCGGAATGGATCGCCAAGCGCGCCGCCAGCGAAGCGGAAAAGGCCATTGTCGAGCGTATCGAGAATATGTTTCTCGCGCCGACGGATTATTCGCCCATGCGTTGAGGGCCCGGCGGAAAGGATGACGCCCGCGAAGGGAGGGCGCCAGCATGGGGGCGCCGCCCTTCGAGCGTCGCTCCAGCCGGTGCCTGCCCGTCAGGCTTGCGGCATCGATGGCGTCATCGAAGACGCCTCGATGCCTTTTTTCATTCCGCGCGCAGGTCGAGTTGCTTGACCAGCGTGGCCCATTTCTGTACTTCGGACGCCACCAGGCTGGACGCTTCGGCGGGACTGTTCGACACCAGGTCCATGCCGTCGCGCGCAAGCATTTCCTGCAGCGCGGGCGAATTCATCGCCGTTCTCGCCGCGGCGTTCAGTTTTTCTATCACGGTCGCGGGCGTGCCTGCCGGCGCGGCGAGCACGAACCAATTCTTAGCCTCGAAGCCCGGGTACAGCTCCGCCACGGTGGGAACGTCGGGCAGGATGGCCATGCGCTTGCTTCCTGTCGTGGCCAATACGCGCAGCTTGCCGGACCTGACGTGCACCAGCGACGACGCGGGATTGTCTATCATCAGGTCCACCTCGCCGCTGATCAGGTCGACGAAGGCGGCGCCCGCGCCCTTGTAGGGAATTTTCATGAAGGAAACGCCGGCCTGCTGCGCCAGCATCGCGGTGGCCAGCGACTGTATCCCGGTGCTGCCGCTCAACGCGAAATTCATCTTTTCCGACCGTTTCGCCTTGGCGACGACTTCCGCGAGGGAGGACGCGTTGAATTTGTTGCTAGCCACCAGCACCTGGGGCGCCGCGGCGAGGATGGTGACGGCCGCGAAACCCTTGACGGGATGATAGGGAACGTCTGGATAGAACGCTGGCGTCGTCGCGAATGCCGCGGAGGTCAGCAACAGGGTATAGCCGTCCGGTGCGGCGCGTTCCACGTCGGTGGCGCCGATCTGGCCCGTGTTGCTGGCCTTGTTTTCCACGACCACGCCGCGGCCCAGGATCTGGCCCAATTCCTTGGCGAAGGGGCGCGCCAGGACATCCACCCCGCCGCCCGCCGCGAAAGGCACGACAAGGCGGATGGCCTTGTCCGGATATTCCGCCCTTGCCATGCCGGCGAACAAGAGTACCGTGGCCATGCCGCACAATATTTTTCTTATCACGCTATGTCTCCTCGGTAATCCATCATGGAATCATGGATGGCGTTCCTCACCTTCCGCACGTTCCGCACGCGCGGCCATGCGCATGGGAAGGGACGCATCGGGGGCCCGCTCCAACGACCACACCGCTTCTATCAGCCGGTCGGCGTCGATGCCGGCGCCGCCGTAGCGGTTCAGTTCCCGCAGCTTCTGCTCGATTTCGTGGTCTTCCAGCGGACGGGCGAGGGAGCCGCGCGGCGTGGATATCTCGCGCCGCAACACCTGGCCGTCCGGGAAATCGATGCGCACTTGGACGGCGTCCACGGACATGGCGGCGTCGTCCTGGAACACGACACGCGACCCCAATGCCCGGAGGTCGGGATCGGCCACGGCTTCGTCCGAGAACTCCGCGAGACCCGCGCGACCGCGGACCAGCGATACCGCCACCGCATGCTGGGCGCAGACTTGCGATTGCCGGCCGCTCGAAATCGATGGACGATCGGTGCGCTGCCTGAGCAGGGGGTGGCCCCGCAGTTCGATGGATGCAATGCGGCGCCAGCCGCCTTCCGCGACCGCCGGCGCCTGCGCGAGTTCGAGGCAGGCGTCGATGACGGGATTCAGGACGACGCCGCAAGGATAGGGTTTGTAGGCGTTCTTCAGCAGCTCCCACCGTTCGCCCAGGCCTTCCGTGACCTCGCCAAGGCGGGGGGCTTCGCCCACGACGCGCAGGAAACCGCGTTCGCCTTCGAGGGGCTGGGCAGGTCCGTCCAGCCCCTCCTGGACCAGCAAGGCGGACAACAGGCCATTGCGCGCCGCATTGCCCACGCTGATGCTCTTTACCGCCGTACCCAACGTTTCCACCAGTCCGCCCGCCTGGACCGCGGCCGCGCCGATGACGTGGACGTTCCGCGCCGCGTCCAGTCCCAGGCAGCGCGCGCTGGCCAGCGCGGCGCCGAAGACGCCGCAGGTCGACGTGATGTGCCAGCCGCGCGCGTAATGCTCCGGCGAGATGGCATTGCCGATGCGGCAGGCGGCCTCGACGCCCAGGACGAAGGCGTGCAGCAGCTGCTGGCCGCTCAGGGGACGCGTCTCGGCCAGGGCAAACAGCGCCGGCGCGATCGGCGACGTGGGGTGGATGATGGTGGGATGATGCGTGTCGTCGAAGTCGTAGAGATTCGCCGCCATGGCATTGAGCGCCGCGGCGGTGGGCATGTCCACGCGCTCGGCACGGCCCGCCAGGCTGGCCTGTGATGGGCCCGAAAAGCGCGAAAAGGTGCGCAGGGCAGCGTCTATCGTCGGCGTGCGGGCGGCGGAAAGGGCGGCCGCGAAGAAATTCAACAAGGCACGGCATGCGGCATGGCGCACGCGCTCCGGCACGTCCTGCCATGGATGGTCGGCAACGAAACGGGCAAGTGTCGCGCTGGCGCTTGCACTTGCGGCTTCAGCGGAAGAGGGTGCTGTGGTTTTCATGATGTCCGCCATGTCTGCACACGACTTGTTTTGGGTATTATTAGAGGATTGTATGATTGAGTGATCTTAGTCGTGTGCCGGCGCATGCGCAAGGCGCGCCTTATACGTTATGGGAGGACGCGCGGGGACTCGTGGATTTGCCGGCTAAACTATCGGCTTCCAGATGATTCAAAGCGGATGATTCAAAGCGGACGTTTTGCAGCCGTCCTGGCACGTCCATCGATCGCCGGACCATACTTTCCCTAAAGACGCATGACTTCTCACGCAGAGACACAAGACGATTTCAAGGTCGAACGCGTTGCTTCGGTGCTGCGCCACCGCGTCACGGACAGTATCCGTAATGCGATCCTCGTTGGCCGCTTCAGTCCTGGTGAGCGCCTGCCCGAGCGCGAGCTTTGCGAGATGACCGGCGTCAGCCGCACCCTGGTGCGCGAGGCGCTGCGGCAGCTGGAATCCGAAGGGCTCATCGTGGTGATCCCGCATCGCGGGCCCGAGGTCGCGCGAGTGACGCCGGAACAGGCGCGGGGCATATACCAGGTACGCGAGGAACTTGAAGGCCTGGCCTGTCAGCTGTTCGCCGAATCCGCGTCGGATGCCCAGCTCGCGGAGTTGCGCGAGACCTTCCAGGCGCTCAAGCGTAGCTGGCCGCGCGGCACCGCCCTTGAACAGATCGCCAGCAAGAATGCGTTCTACCAGTGCCTGTTGGATGGCGCGGGCAATGAAGCGCTGATGACCACGCTGCGGCTGCTGAACTCCCGCATCATGCTGTTGCGCTCGACGTCCATGCAGGCGCCCGGCCGCGCCAAGCAGAGTATCGCGGAGCTGTCCGTGCTGATGCAGGCGCTGGAGGCGCGCGACGGCAAGGCGGCCCGGGCCGCCGGAAGCCTGCATGTGCGCAACGCCGCCAATGTCGCGATAGCGATACTCCGCGAATCGCTGGCGGCGCAGCCCGCCGCCGTGCAATAAATAGCGGTGACGTAGCGGGCGGCGCGGCGTTCGTCCCCGCGCGCCCCGGTCCGGATCAGGCGACCGGACCCTCTTTTTCCATCTCGGCAATGACTTCGCGTGCCGCTTTCATGGCATCGAGCGAAGCGGGCACGCCGCAATAGATGGCCGCCTGCAGCACCACCTCCACGATCTCGGCCTTGGTGATGCCATTGTTGATCGCGCCGCGCATGTGCAGGCGCAGCTCATTCGGCCGATTCAAGGCGATCAGCATCGCCAGGTTCAGGAAGCTCCTGGTCTTGCGTTCCAGTCCGGGCCGCGTCCAGACATCCCCCCAGCAGTATTCCGTGACCAGCTTCTGCAAAGGGGCCGTCAGGTCATCGGCGCTGTCCAGCGACTTGTTCACATAGGCGTCTCCGACGACGGCGCGACGCACTTCCAGGCCTTTCTTGAATTGTTCGGACTGAAACTCCGGCCTCATTGCCATGCTCTTTTCTCCCAGGGTTGAACCGCGGCGATGGGTCTTCCTGTTGCCATCGCCATTCGTATTACTATAATACAATCCTATTGTATTTGGATGGGCCGGATGGAAACAGGAGGCGGGTCGCCCCGCCTTCTCCCTGGAAAAACGAAGAGAGCGAGACTTCAATGACGACGGATATGCACCTGGGTTTTGTGGGCATCGGACGCATGGGCGCCCCGATGGTGGAGCGGCTGCTGAATGCCGGATACAAGGTCACCATTCACGACACGCAGCCGACCGCCCTGGCCTCGCTGGCGGCCAAGGGGGCGAGCATCGCCGCCTCGCCGAAGGCAGTGGCCGACGCGGCGGCGACGGTGCTGGTATCCCTGCCGACGCCGGACATCGTCCTGGCGGTCGCCCTGGGCGATGAAGGCCTGGCACTAGGCAAGGCCGTGCGTACCGTGGTCGACCTGTCCACCAGCGGATCGCAGGCGGCGCGCGCGTTGGCCGAGGGCCTGGCCAGGCACGGGATCGAGAGCATCGATTGCCCCGTGAGCGGCGGCGTTGCGGGCGCGGGTAAGGGCACGCTGGCGTTGATGGTCTCCGGCCCGCGTGCCAGTTTCGAGGCGCTGCAACCGGTGCTGGGCGTCCTGGGAAAATCCGTCCACGTCGGCGAGAAGCCCGGCATGGCGCAGACCATGAAGGTCATCAACAACCTGATTTCCGTCACCGCGCTGAGCGTCACGTCCGAACTGCTGGTCATGGGCGTGAAGGCCGGCCTGGATCCGGACATCATGCTGCGGATCATCAATGCGGGCTCCGGCCGCAGCAATGCGTCCGAAGACAAGATTCCGCGCTTCGTGCTTACCCGCAAGTTCGATTTCGGTTTCGCGCTGGGCCTGTCGGCCAAGGACGTGCGCCTGTGCCTTGAGGAGAGCGAGCAGCTGGGGATGAAGCTGCGCGTGGGTGACGCCGCGCGTCGTCTGTTGAACGATGCGCGCGACAAGTTCGGCAACGATGCGGACATGACCGAGATCATCCGCTACGTCGAAGAGGAAGTTGGCGTGGAGGTGCGGGGGAAAGCGGCTGGCGCCAAGTAGCCTGTCTTTGCGCGCTGGTTGGCTCATGTGTCCGCATGCGCGCGACGGGACGAAGGGCGGATCAAGAACCAAGAACAAAGCAAAGCCATAAAGCAAGCACGGAGACGATCGATGTACGGTTTTTCAAGAAACGGCGGCGGCCTGCTGCCACGCCTCGCGCTGTGCGCGGCAGCCCTGCTGGGCGCGAGCGTCGCCCATGCGGCATATCCGGAACGCCCGGTCCGGGTCATCGTGCCGTTCGCGGCCGGAGGCGGCGCGGACATCGTGGCGCGGCTGGTCTTCAAGGGCGTGAGCGAGCAGCTGGGCAAGGCATTCATCATCGACAACCGCGGGGGCGCGGGCGGCATCATCGGAACGGATGCGGTGGCCAAGGCCGAGCCCGATGGCTATACCTTGCTGCTGGGCCAGAGCGGCCCGAACGCCATCAACCCGTCGGTGTACAGCAAGCTTCCTTATGATGCGCGCAAGGACTTCGCGCCGGTGACGCAACTGACCCGCTACCCGTACGTCGTTGCCGTGAAGAAGCAATTGCCGGTCGATAACCTGAAGGAACTGATCGCGCTGGCGAAACGGCAGCCCGGGACGCTGACCGTGTCCACGGCGGGCCAGGGAAGTTCGGCGCACCTTGCCATCGAACTGTTCATGCGGCAAGCGGGGATTTCCATCAACGCGGTGCCCTACAAGGGCGCCGGCCCGGCCCTGCTGGATGTGGTCGGCGGCACCGTCGACATGACCTTCGGCGACGCGGCCTCTGCGTCCAAGCAAGCGCAGGCGAAGAACGTCAAGGCGGTGGCCGTCACCGGCGCCAAGCGGTCGCCCCTGCTACCCGACGTACCCACGGTCGCCGAAGCCGGCGTGCCGGGCTACGAGGCATCGGCCTGGCATGGCGTCCTGGCGCCGCGCGGCACGCCCGAGCCCATCATCCGCACACTGCAGGCGGCGATCGTCAAGGTGCTGGCGGATCCCGCCTTGAAGGCGCGCCTGGCGGAGGACGGCATCGAAACGGTAGGCAGTTCGCCGGAGGAGTTCAATCGCGCGCTGCTGGCGGAAATCGACAAGTGGCACACCGTGGTCGTGGAGGCCAACATCAAGCTCGAATAGTGCGTGGCTGCCCATCTTGGCTCCACGGAAACGATAGGCGGCTTTGGAAGGCAGCGCCCCGGACATGGCCGATATCCCGCGCCGCCGAGCTGATCCCTTGGAGGGGTCTAGAACGTGCCCGGGTAGCCGCCACCGTCCATCATGATGTTCTGCCCCGTCATGTAGCCGGTGTGTGCCGAGCATACGTAGGCGCACAGGGCGCCCAGTTCCTCGGGTTGGCCATAGCGGCCGGTGGGGTTGGCGCGGGCGCGCTCTTCCCAGAGGGTGTCGAACGGCTTGCCGGTCTGCTCGGACAGGCCTCGGATATGGCGAACCTGCGCGTCGGTGGCGAAGGCCCCGGGCAGCAGGTTGTTGATGGTGACGTTGTGCCGCGCCGTCTGCCGCGCCAGACCGGCGACGAAGCCGACCAGGCCGGCACGGGCGCCGTTGGACAAGCCCAGTTCGGCATGCGGCGCCTTGACGCTGCGCGACACGATGTTGACGATGCGGCCGAACCGGCGCGCGATCATGCCGTCGACCGTGCGGCGGATCATGTCGATGGGGCCCAGCATCATGGCATCGAGCGCGTCCAGCCAGTCCTGGCGCTCCCAGTCGCGGAAGTCTCCGGGCAAGGGGCCATCGGCATTGTTGACCAGGATATCGGGCGCCGGGCAGGCCGCGAGGGCCGCCGAACGGCCCGCGTCCAGGGTGAGGTCGGCAGCCACCCAGCCGACGGGCAGGCCGGCCTCGCGGGAGATCTCGTCGGCCGCGGCAGCCAGCGTCGCCGGTGTGCGGGCCGCCAGCGTCACGCGCACGCCTTCCAGCGCCAGCTGGCGCGCGCAGGCCCGCCCCATTCCCCGGCTGCCGCCGAACACGAGGGCCGACTTGCCCTTGATACCCAGATCCATGTGATAGCTCCCAAGGTCGAACGCCCGTTGCGCCGGACGCGCCGCGGCGATGCCGTCGGCCCCGCGCCGGTGCCCCGATACTACCGCGACCATCAAACGGGCGGAACGGGGCGCCGGCGCCATGGCGACCAGTTGGTCCCCTCACCATCCCGGCTACCAATTGGGCCGCCCAAGATGCCCCGCATACTGCGAATTCCGCATGGCAATCCAGGACGGGCGAAGCTAGACTAGCGCGGCGGTTGTCTGTGCCCGGCTGTCCTTGCGTGTTCCCCTGAGCGTGTCCTTGTGCGTGCCCTTGAGCGTGCCCTTGAGCGTGTCCTTGAGCTGTCCTGAGCGTGTCCCGTACGGAGCCCTACATGAAACCCCTCACGGTATTCCTTGCTGCGCTGACCCTGGCTTCCACCCTTCCGGCCGTCGCCGCCTCGCCGGATTCCAGGAATGTGCGCGTCACGCCGCTGGGCGGCATCGACGGTGAATTCTGCCCACAGGATCGCGCCCTGGTCTTCGAGGATCCCAATGGCACCCGCATCCTCTACGACCCGGGCCGCACCGTCGCGGGCGCCGGCGATCCCCGCCTGGGCAAGATCGATATCATCCTGGTCAGCCACATGCATGGCGATCACGTGGGCAATGCCCACAACAAGGCGCCCAATTCCGGCAGTTGCGAAAAGCCGGACGTGTCGGTCTCC
Source organism: Achromobacter aloeverae (assembly GCF_004121055.1). Lineage (GTDB taxonomy): Bacteria > Pseudomonadota > Gammaproteobacteria > Burkholderiales > Burkholderiaceae_B > Bordetella_C > Bordetella_C aloeverae. The sequence goes on along the minus strand of NZ_PYAL01000007.1, from coordinate 372,821 downwards.
GACGTGCCCAACACCAATGCCGTCAATATCGCGCTGGCCAAGCAATCGAAGATCGTCACGGGCAGCGAAATGCCGCCGTTCTTCGCCGCCAAGCTGAAGGCCAATGGCGGCGACCCCGCCAATGCCGTCCTGGCGCGCTTCGGCGGCAGCGTGGTGATCGGCGGCGTGCGCATCGCCACGGTGGCCGCGCTGCATAGCAACGGCCTGGACCCGGATCTCATCGGCGGCGATCTGGGCAAGCAGATGAAGGATGCCGGCATCGCCGGCGATGTCGGGCCGGCCACGGGCTACGTGCTGACGTTCAGCAACGGCCTGGTGGCCTACCTGTCAGGCGATACAGGAGTGCTCGCCGACCAGGAGTTCGTCGTCCGCGACCTGTACCACGCCAAGCTCGTGGTGATGAACATGGGCGACGGCTTTACCACGGGGCCGCGCGAGGCCGCCTATATCGTCAACAGCCTGGTCAAGCCCGCCTCGGTCATCCCCTCGCACGCCAACGAGGTGGGCACCGTCAATGGCAAGATCCGGCCAGGCAGCAAGACCGAGGCCTTCGTCAAGGCCGTGCACGTGCCGGTGCATGTGCCCTTGTCGGGCCGGACGATGGCCTTCGATGCAAAGGGGCTCTGCGTCGCGGGCTGCAAGTAGGGCGGCCTGGCCTGGCGCGGCCAAGCCAGGCCGCACAGGCGGACGCTGCAAGGGCGACGCTGCAAGGGCGAGGCCGGCCTGCCTGGCCACGCGATCGTCTCGCGCCAGGCAGGCGCGGGCGGACTCTCCGCCCGCCTCAGGTCGCGGGCGCAACGGCCTGCCCTTTGGACATGGCGGCGTAAGGGCTCACCCTGCCTATCCACCACATCGCAAGGACGATGCAGGCGCAGCACAGCCACCCGTTCACGCCGTAGCCGGAAATCCGCCCGGTGTCGGAAGTGCTCAGCGTCAAACCCCCGATCCACGCGCCGGTGCCCGTGGCGATCTGCTGCACCGCCGAATTCACGCTCATGAAGGCGCCGCGCCGGCGCGGTTCCGGAACGGTGGTCAGCAGCGCCTGGACCGGAATCATGCGCGAATTTCCCGATACCATGAAGAAGGGGAAAAGGACGATCAGGCACCACAGCGGCAACTGTGGAAGATGCGTGATGAAGAGGACCGGCGGCAGGGAACACAGCGCGGCCACCTGGAATACCCGGCGCTTGCCGTAGCGATCGGAAAGCCTGCCGACCAGGCGCGACGTGAAGAAGGTGGCGAAGCCGCCCGCCATGTAGATCAGCGAGATATTCTCCGGCTCCACGCCCAGGTTGCCCACGAAGGTCGGCGAGATGAAGGGCACGATCAGCATGTGCGAACCCATGACGATGGCCGTCAGGATGAAGCCGCGCACGTGCGACGGCTCGCGCAACAAGGACCATAGTTCCGGCAGCGTCCGGGAAAGCGGCACGGGCGGAATGCGGATGTGCGCGGTCAGGGTGGGCACCACCTTGCACGCGCCGGCCCAGATCAGGCCCGACAGCAGGACCAGTTCGAAGAACGGCGAACTCCAGCCGTAGTGCGCGCCCAGGACCACGCCCAGCGGTACGCCCGCCACGGCCGCCAGCGAGAACGAAGTCATTACCAGGCCCATCGCGGCGCCGCGGCGCTGCGGAGGAATGACGTCGCCGATGATCGCGAGCAGCACGGAGTTCAATACGCCGCCCGTCAGGCCGGCGAAGGCGCGCGACAGCAGCAGCGCGTGATAGTTCGTCGCCATCGCGCAGACCAGGTTGGACAGCGCGAAGAGCGCGTAGACCACCAGCATCATCGTGCGGCGGTCGAACCGGTCCACATAGGTCGCCGCCAGCAGGCCGGAAATGCCGGCGCACCAGGAATAGGCCGATACCGCCGCCGCGAAGGCCGCCGGCGTGATGGAGAAGGCATGCATGATCTGCGGTCCCAGCGGCATCATCACCATGAAGTCGACGATGATGGTGAACTGGGTCAGCGCGAGCAGCCACAGCAGGGCGCGCTCCCTGCCCGGGGTGAGCGGCGCGGCGGAATGGGTGTCGGAGGAAGACATGGATGACAAGGACGCGGTGCGCGGACGCACCAACGTGCGCCGCGCGTGATCGGGAGGACGATGAATTCAACAACTGGGCGCGAGTGCGGCCGGGTGTCGCCGAGGCGCGTCCAGGGCCGGCGCGGACCCCTGTCCGGGGCCGCCTGGCCATCTATCAATCTACGGATGCATGCGATTGTTGCACAATGACGCGCCAGCGTTCTATTTCGTCGGCCAGGTATTTCTTGAAGAAGGCCGGCGATTCCGCCATCGGCGCCATGCCCAGGTCGATGAAGCGCTGGCGCAGCTCGGGTTCCTTCATCGCCTGGTTGATGGCCTTGTTCAGCTTGTCGATGATGGGCGTGGGGGTGCCGGCGGGGGCGACGATGGAGTACCACGTGGCCACTTCCATGCCCGTGACGCCTTGCTCCGCCATGGTCGGTATGTCCGGCACGGCCGGGAAGCGCTTGGCGGCCGTGATGGCCAACGCCCGGATCTGGCCGCTTTCTATCAGCTGCTTGGAGCTGGGGATGTTGATGAAGCTGAAATCGGCCTCGCCGCTGATGACCGCGGTCAATGCGGGCGCCGAGCCCTTGTAGGGCACATGGGTAGCCTCGATGCCGGTCTTGAGCTTGAACAGCTCGCCGGACAGGTGCTGCGTGCTGCCGCTGCCGGCCGACGAAAAGTTCAACTTGCCGGGATGCTTCTTGGCATAGGCGATGAACTCGGACACGGACTTGACCGGCAGCTTGGGGTTGATCAGCAGCAGGTTGGGCGCCTCCGCGAACAGGGCGACCGGCTCGAAATCCTTGACGGCGTCGTAGTCGAGGTGGCGATACAAGGTCTTGTTCACGGCCAGGGCCGTCGACGACAGGGACAGCGTGTAGCCATCGGGCGCCGATCGCGCGACATAGGCCGCGCCTATGTTGGTGCCCGCGCCGGGGCGGTTCTCGACCACGATGTTGCCATGCAGGATGCTCGCCAGCTCCTTGGCCAGCAGGCGTGCCGCGACATCGTTGCCGCCCCCGGGGGTGTACCCCACCACGATCTTGATGGGGTGGTCGGGATAGTTGTCCGCGGCCTTGGACTGCGCGCAGGCGGCGCCGGATATCAGGGAAATGCCAAGAAAGGCTGTCGCAAGGCGGGTGCTTATCGATTTCACAGGCTAGTCTCCGTCGTTTTTATTCATGTCAGTGGCACTGCGCCAATGAGTCTGCGCCCTTCGGCGCGGCCCGGCATTCACTTTGGTCCAACCCCTCTTCAGTAAAACCGAAGGGTTGGCGGCCGGCGGGTCGGCCACCAGCCGTAACAGGTGCCGCCGTGCGACGAGCCGTCCTGCAGAGGTGGCCGCCCCTGACGAAGAACGGCTATCGGGTGTCCCCGCGTCCTGGGCCGCCCCGGAAGAGACGGAAGATACGGAAACATCCTTTGAGTTATCGAGATCTCCCGCCCCGGCATCGCGTGATAGCCTGCCCGGGAACTTGAATCGAGGAGGAACGAGCGATCACGGACCGCACTATCTCGCAAACATCGTCCTCGCCTCCGGAGGACGCCCACGCCGTGGGAGCGGCCGGGCGATTGGATAATCCGCCGTCGGCGCCAGGCCGGCGCGTCTCCCACCTGCCTTCACTGACGCCACTGCGCGGCATCGCCGCCGTCTGGGTGGTGCTCTATCACTACGGCGTGCTTTATTTTCCCGCGATGCGGCCGGACAGGCATACGGCCCTGCTGAACAAGGGATACCTGGCGGTGGACCTGTTCTTCCTGCTGAGCGGTTTCGTGATGGCGCACGTCTATCGCGAAACGTTCTCGCGCCAGGTCGACAAGCGCGGCTATTGGGCCTTCCTGTCGGCGCGGATCGCGCGCCTGTATCCGCTGCACCTCGCCGTGCTGGGGTTGTTCGTGGCGCTGGCGCTGGCGGTCTGCGCCGTGGAGTACGCCTCCGGCGGCCCCCTGTCGGGCATCCCCGTCACAGGCGTCCGATCCCTGCTGGCGCTGGTCGCCAATCTTTTCATGCTGCAGGGCCTGCATGCCAGCACCTTGAGCTGGAACTACGCGGCGTGGTCCATCAGCCTGGAGTTCATGGCGTACCTGGCCTTCCCCTTCGTGCTGGCGTGGGTATGGCGGGCCAGTCCGCGAACGCAGGCCTTGCTGGCGCTGGCCATGTGCACGATCCTGGCCGGATTGGCATGGTGGACCGGCGACGATTTCAACCAATGGGACGGGCCCACCACCTTGTTGCGCTGCCTGCCGGAATTCCTGCTCGGCACGCTGCTCTATCGCGCCTACCTGTCGCCGGCGCGCGCCGCGCTGTTGTCCGGCGACGCGGTGGCGATAGGCCTGCTGGCCGCGCTGCTGTTGACGCTGCATGCCAAGGGGCCGGACCTGATGGCGATCCTGCTGTTCGCGGGATTGTTGATGGCGGTGGTGTCCAACCGCAGCCGGATCGGGGCATGGCTGAACAGCAGTCCGCTGGTCTGGCTGGGCGAGGTCTCGTACGCCTTGTACCTGATCCATGGCCTGGTGCAGCATGCGGCCAGCGAAGTGCTGTCGCGGGGGCTGCATATCCAGGACCGCCATGCGCTGTCCTCCGGTACGTCGCTGTGGTTGCTGGCGCTGATGCTGGGAACCAGCCTGCTGCTGGCGGCTGCCTGCTATCGCTGGATCGAGAAGCCCGCGCAGCGATACCTGCGGGGCGCGCTGGCGCTGCGCAGCGGCGACCCGCGCAGGCGCAGCGCTACCCTTGTAGCGAAGCCGCCGCCGGGGTGACCGGCGACCGCTGCGACGTGAGGGCGGTGCCCATGGACGCCGCCATGATCAGGCCGATGGCCAGCCATTGGGTCGTGCTGAGATGTTCATCCAGCATGAGCAGGGCCAGCAGCGCCGCCGCCGCGGGCTCCATGCTGAGCATGATGCCGAAAGCCTGCTTGGGCAGGCGCTTGAGCGCCACCATTTCCAGCGACATGGGAATCGCGCTGGAGAGGGCGGCCACGCACAGGCCGACCAGGAGCACCGTGGGCGACAGCAGGGCCGTGCCGGCCTGCGCCGCGCCGATGGGAACGACGACGAGGGCGGCGACCGTCAGGCCCAGCGACACCGAATGCCCGGCGTGCAAATGCCCCACGCGCTTGCCGTTGAGGATGTACGTGGCCCAAAGCGCGGCTGCCGCGAGGGCGAACATGACGCCGGTGCGGTCCAGGGTGCTGACGTTGTTCACCATGGGCAGCAGCAGGCCCAGGCCGACGATGGCGAGCAGCACCCAGACGAAATCCAGCGGACGGCGGGACGCGAGCAAGGCCACCAGCAAGGGGCCGGAGAATTCGATGGCCACCGCCACGCCGAAGGGAATGGTGCGCAAGGCCATGTAGAAGCAAAGATTCATCGCGCCGAGCGCCGCGCCGTAATAGGCCACCCTGCGCGCGTCGCGTGCGCGCAGGGGCCAGCGCCACGGGCGCCACAGCAGCAGCAGGATCAGGGCCGAGAAGCCGACCCGCACGGCCGTCGTGCCCTGCGCCCCGACCAGTGGAAAAAGCGTGTGCTTGGCCCAGGAGGTGCCCAGCGCGAGAAAGATCACGGAGCCGAGGACGGACAGGAGCGGTAACAGCGTGGCGCGGCGCATGAGGGGCGGATGGTGGCGTGGGGCCGGGGGGTTAGCCCGGGTCGGGGCTGAATCTGAGCGGTGGTGGACGGGCTTGCAAAGAGTGCAACACCGTATTGCGCGATTTTGCCGTATTTCGCCGGCCTCTGCCTGCGCGGATCATTTGCCTGCGCCTGCGCCGCGCATGGTCAGGTAGCTGGCCAAGGCGAGCAACCATACGGCGAGGGCACCGTACAGCGTGATCCAGCCGAAGCCGTGCGTGATGGCGTCGCGGGCTATCGCCGCCAGCGTTGCCGGCGGCAAGCCGGTGGACACGACGGCCAGCTCGCGTGCGTCGCCCGAGGCGATGCGGCTGGCAAGTGCCTGGACCACCTCGCCGCCCGGCAGCGCGGGCAAGGCCGTACGCAGATGGGTGGCGACTCCCGCGACCAGCAGGAAACCCATCATGGCGATGTTCACCGACAGGGAAATCATGCGGGCGCTCATGTCCATGCCGGACGCCATGCCGGCGCGCGCGCTCGACACGGAGCCGGTCGACGTGTTGGTGACCGGGGTGTTGGTCAAGCCCAGTCCGGCGCCGGCCACCAGGCAGCCCGGCAGCACGGTCAGCCATGGGGTTACGCTGCCGATGCGCATCAGCGCGAATCCCAGCCCGATGGTGAACAGGCCGGCCGGAATGACGATGCCCGGCCGATAGCGCAGCGCCAGGCGTTCACCCAAGGGGGGAAAGACCAGCGTCGGCAGCGTGTAGGCCAGCAGCGAGGCGCCGGCGGTTGCCGCATCCTGGCCCAGGGCGCCCTGGAAGTAGATGGGCAGGTAGATGACCATGGGCCAGAAGCTGAAGTTCATGCCCGCCGAGCCCAGCAGTGCGCCGGAGAAGTTGCGCACGCGGAATACGGTGAAGTCGAACATGGGGTGCGCGGCGCGCGTTTCCGCCGCCAGGAAAGCGACGAGGGAAATCGCGCTTGCCGCCAGGGCGGCGAGGGCCGGCACGCTGTCGAAGCCGGCGTCGGCCCCCTGGGTCACGAAGTACGCCAGCCCCAGCACCGCAAGGGAGAGCGTGACGGTACCCGCGACGTCCAGCCGGCCTGCGTGGGGATCGCGCGATTCGCGCACGCTGCTCATGGCGAGCGCCCACGTCAGCACGGCGACGAACACATGCACCCAGAACACCCAGCGCCAACTGGAGACGGCGACGATGAGGCCGCCGATCAAAGGGCCGAAGCCCAGTCCGATGCCGAAGATGATGCCCCACGCGCCGAACGCCCTGGCGCGCGCGCCGGGCTGGTCGAACTGGTGCGAGAGCACCGCCACCAGGCAGATCAGCATGGCGCCGCCGCTGGCCCCTTGCAGGACGCGGGCGGCGATCAGCAGGGGCGTGCTCCAGGCCAGGCCGCACAGCAGGGACGACGCGCCGAACAGCACGATCGCGCAGAGGAACACGCGCTTGCGGCCATAGCGGTCGGCCAGCGTGCCGGTGGCCATCAGCACCGTGGTGCAGGCGATGGTGTAGCCGTTCATGATCCATTGCATGCCCTGGAAGCTGCCCTGCAGCGTGTGCTCCAGGATGGGCAGGACTACCGGCACGCTGGAAATCTCCAGGCCGGACATCAAGGCGGCCAGGCACACCGCCAGCAGGGCAAGGCGGTCGCGGAGCGAGAAGGCGCCGCGCGACGCGGGCCGAGGGCGGGGATCCGTGGGGGCCGTGGCGGGAACGTCGATTTCGCGGGCCTGCATGGTGCTGTCACTCCGTAAGGGAAAGGCGTCCAGCTCCTGGAAAAGGCGTGAGCTCCTGGCGAGGACGCGACGAACGGAGTTTATGGGAATAAAATTCCCAGATTGGCTAGATATATTCCTAGCTATTGATCCTGTAAGGATCCAATTCGGATCCAACGGGAGTCCGATACAGACCCAGGCGAGCCCCACCGGGACGCCTATCGGCGGTGCCATGATCGACAAACTGGACGGCGTCACCACCTTCGTGCAGGTGGTGGAAACCGGTGGATTCGCCCCCGCCGCGGCGCGGCTGGACCTGACCCGCTCGGCGGTCGGCAAGGCCATCGCCCGGCTGGAGGCCAGGCTGGGCGTGCGGCTCATCCAGCGCAACACGCGCAACCAGGCGCTGACCGCCGAGGGCCAGGCCTATTACGAACGCTGCGTGCGCGCGCTCGCCGAACTGGACGCGGGCGAAGCCGACCTGGACAGCGGGCGCATGGCGCCCAGCGGCCGGCTGCGCGTCAGCGTGCCCGAGGCATTCGGGCAGCTGTGCGTCGCGCCCGTGCTGCTGGACCTGGCGCGCCAGCACCCACGGCTGCACGTCGACCTGTCCTTCAGCGACCGCTACGTGGATCTTATCGAGGAAGGTTTCGACCTGGCCATCCGTATCGGCGCGCTGGAAGACAGCAGCACCCTGGCGGCGCGGCGCCTGGGCACGCAGCACACGGGCATAGGCGCGTCGCCGGCCTACCTGGCGCGCCATGGCGCCCCGCGCGATGTCGGCGACCTGGAAGGCCACGTGCGCATCGCCTATTCGCATGGCGGGGCGACCGCGGCATGGACGCTGCGCGATGCCGACGGGCGCGCGCGCCGGGTGGACGTGCCGGCGCAGATCAGCATGGACGATATCCAGGCCATCGCCAACGCGGCCGCCGACGGCCTGGGTCTCGCCTGGATGCCCGCCTGGCTGCTGGCGCGCTATGTCCAGCGCGGAGCGCTGGTGCAGGTGCTGGAGAACACCACCATCCAGCCGCAGGAGATCCACGCGGTCTGGCCGCGGGCCCGCCACCTGCGCTGCAAGACCCGCGCGGCCATCGATGCGCTGGCCGCGCGGATTCCGGCGCTGATGGGGGCCGGACCGCTTGCCGCGGGCTAGGCGCGGACGCATGTCGTTTTCCGGTCCCGGATCGTCAATTGCCTGGCGCGCGGCGGGTCACTCCGCCTTGATCTTGCCGTCCTTGATGACCTTGGCCCATTTCTCCGTGTCGCGCTGGATCAGCTCGCGGAACGCCTGGGGCGTCGATCCGGTGGGCTCGACACCCTGCGTGGCCAGGTTGTCGACCAGCGCCTTGGCGGTCAAGGCGCGACCCACCGCCGCGTTGAGGCTGGCCACCCGTTCCGGCGACATGCCTTTCGGGCCGAAGACGCCGTACCAGTTGCTGGCCTCGACGTTCGGTATGCCTTGCTCCGCCAGGGTGGGCACGTCGGGCAGGGCCTTCAGGCGCCGCGGGGCCGCGACGCCGATCGCCCTGAGCTGCTTGTCGCCGATGAAGGGCATCAGTCCCGAAACGTCGCCGAAGAAACCGTCCACGTGGCCGCCTATGGTGCCGGAGATGGCGGGCGCAGCGCCCTTGTAGGCAACATGCAGGAAGCCCACCTTGGTCTGCTGCTTGAACAGCTCGATGGCCATGTGCGGCATGCTGCCGATGCCGGAGGAGGCAAGGTTGGCCGGCTTGGCCTGCTGGCGCGACGCGGCCACGAAGTCCGCGGCGGAGCGCGCGGGATTGCCGGGCGCGACCACCAGCACCTCCGGCGTGTGCACCACCAGGGAAATGGGCGCCAGGTCTTCCAGCGGCTTGTACGGCAGGCTGGGATACAGGGAAGGATTGATGGCGATGGCGCCCGCCGAGCTGAGGAACAGCACGCTGCCGTCGGCCGGGCCGCGCATCACATACGTAATGGCGATGGCTCCGTTGGCGCCCGGCTTGTTCTCCACGATGACCGATTCCTTCAAGTCGTCGGCCAGTTCCCTGGCCAGGACGCGGGCCAGCGTGTCGGCCGGACCGCCAGGCGGAAAGGCCACCACCAGCCGCACGGGTTGCGCGGCGTGGCTGGCGGCGGCTGCCAGCCCGGCCATCATGGCGCCTGCCAGCATGGCGCGGCGGATATTCTTCTTCATGTCGTATCTCCTCCAGGCAAGGCGCGCGGCGGCTCAGCCGCCGGCGACACCCTGGGTATTCACGTACAACGAATAAATGGACGTGCAGGACGCCATGAACAGCCGGGTGCGATGCAGGCCGCCGAAGCACAGGTTCGCGCAGCGTTCGGGCAAGGCGATGTGGCCGATGGCATCGCCCTCCGGCGTGAATACCCGCACGCCGTCCAGTTCCTCCGTGCCCATGCCCCAGCCGCACCAGAGATTGCCGTCCACGTCGACCCGCAAGCCGTCCGGCGTGCCGGGGCCCGCATCGATCAGGACCTCGGGCCGGGACAGGCCTCGCCCGTCGTCGCTGACCCGCAGGACGACGATGTTGCGCGGCCGCGCGCGCGATTCGACGATGTACAGCCGCTTTTCGTCGGGAGAGAACGCGAGGCCGTTCGGGCCGTTGATGCCTTCGGCCACGACGGTGAGTTCGCCGGTCACGCCATCGATGCGATAGACATTGCCGGGCAGTTCCTGCACCGCCGGCTCGCCCTGGTAGTAGCCGACGATGCCGAAGGGCGGGTCCGTGAACCAGATGGAGCCATCCGATTTGACGACGACGTCGTTGGGCGAGTTCAGGGGCTTGCCGTCGTGGCGGTCCGCCAGCACCGCGATGCGGCCATCGTGCTCCGTGCGCGTGACGCGCCGCCCACGATGTTCGCAGGTGATGAGCCGTCCCTGCCGGTCGCGGGTGTTGCCGTTGGCGTGATTGGACGGCGAACGGTACACCTGGACGCTGTTGCCGATCTCGTCCCAGCGCAGGATGCGGTCGTTCGGGATGTCGCTCCAGAGCAGGTAGCGGCCATCGCCAAACCACACGGGTCCCTCGGCCCAGCGGCATCCGGTCGCCAGCCGTTCGACGGCGGTGGACGCCAGATGGTATTTCTCGAAGCGGTGGTCCAGCACGCGGATGGCTGGGTCGGGGTAGCGTTGCGAGGGTTGCCACATGATGCATGTCCCTGGTGGATGGAATCAGCCGTAGAGGCGGGCGGGGTTGGTGCCCAGGATGGCCGTCAACGCCTGGGGCGTATCGGCGCAAGCCTGGCGCAGCAGGTCGTACAAGGCTTCGACGCGCGGGCGGGCATAGGCGATATTGACGTGTGGCCAGTCCGTTCCCCACAGGATGCGGTCCGGCGCACGCGCGATCAGCCGCCGCATGAGCGGCAGCGCCGCCTGGTAGCCGTCGCGCCCCCCGGTGACGCGGTCGGCGCCCGATATCTTCATCCAGACCCCCGGGTCGTCGAGCAGGCGCAGCAGCGGCGCGGGGTCATGGGCTGCGTGGACCGGTATCCGGCCCATGTGGTCGATGATCAATGGCACGCCCAGCGGGGCCAGCGCCGGCACGGCGGCGAGCACGTCGGCCAGGTCGGCATGGACCAGGGCGTGCCAGCCGTAGGGCCTTATGCGTTGCAGCAGCGCGCGCATCCGGTCCAGGTCCAGCGCGCCGGCCAAGTGTTTCATCATGCCTAGCCGGATGCCACGCACGCCCAGCCGATGCATGCTGTCCAGCGTTTCCTCGGAGGTGTCGAGATCGATGAGCGCGATGCCGCGATAGGCGCCGGCGCTGGCTTGCAGCGCCGCCAGCAGGGCGCCGTGGTCGTCCCGGTAAGGCGTGGCCTGGACGATGACTCCCCGCGTGATGCCGCAACGGGCGTGCAGCGCGCGCAGTTCGGCGTAGGGCGCGGCGTCCGGCTGGTACGTCGGACTTTCCGGCAAGGGGAAGTCCGCCCAGGGGCCGAAGATATGCGTGTGGCAATCCCAGATATCGTGTTCCGGCATGTTGGCTATCCTTGGCCGCCGCTCAATCGCACCGCACGCTCATGCCGCCATCGACGATGATTTCGGTGCCGGTGATGAAGCGGGCCTCGTCCGATGCCAGGAACAGCGTGGCATTGGCCGTGTCGGTGCCGTCGCCCATGAAGCCCAGCGGAATGCGCGCCTGGCGTTGCTTGAGCAGCGCCTCCACGTCGCCGCCCGCGCGCTGTTTCGCCAGCCGGGCTTCCACCATGGGGGTGTGCATCTGGCCGGGGACCACGGTGTTCACGCGTATCCTGTGCTTGGCGTATTCCACCGCGACCACCCGGGAGAACTGGATGATTCCCGCCTTGGACGACGCGTAGCCCACCTGCGCCGCGCCGGTCCAGCGGATGCCGGAGGTCGATGCCGTGTTCACGATCGCGCCGCCGCCCTGTTGCTGCATGACGGGTATCACGTGCTTGCAGGCGAGGAATACGCTCTTCAGGTTGAAGTCCATCTGCGCGTCCCAGTCGTCCTCGGAGAGGTCGACGGGGCCGCCCCGGCGCGAGCCGCCGACGTTGTTGACGAGAATGTCAATGCGGCCGTAGTTGTCCAGGCAGGCCGCGACCATTGCCTGGACGTCGGCGTTGCGGGTGGCATCCGCGGTCCAAGCGCGGATTTCACCGGGCGCGCCTTGGGCCAGCGCCAGCGTCTCCGCCATGGCATCCGCGCTGATATCGACGGCCAGGACCTTGGCGCCTTCCTGCGCGAAGCGGACCGCCACCGCCCGGCCATTGCCCCAGCCGGGGCCGACGCAGCCGGCGCCGGTCACGATGGCCACTTTTCCTTCCAGTCTTCCTTTCATGTCGTCATGGCTCCTTGAGAGTGAGGGGACGCGCCCGGCGTTCAGGCGCCGGCGCGCATCTCTTGCGGTTCGCCCGCGGGCGGTTCGATGCGGAATACGTTCAGGGTCATCGAGATCAGGGTGTAGTACCCGGCCAGCGTGACCAGGTCGAGCACGCCGTCGCGGCTCAGCATGGCCTCGGCGCGCCGATAGACCGGGTCGGGCACTTCGCGCGTTTCGTGCAGCACGGTGAGGAATTCGTGCACCAGCGCTTCGTCGTCGCGGGTGAAGGGAATCGGGCGCCGGTCGCGTATGGCGTCCGCGACCGCGACGTCCACCCCCGCCTGCAGCGCGATCTTCTTGTGCGCCCACCACTCGAACTCCGCGCCCCACCAGCGCGCGATGACCAGGATGGCCAGCTCGGAGAGGCGCGGCGGCAGCGCGCTGTCGTAGCGGCAGAACTGGCCCAGCGCCTGCGCGGGCTCGGCCATCGCCGGCCGGTGCAGCCATACGGCCAGCGGTCCGCGTACGCGGCCGCGCGGGCCGGCGGCGATGAGGTCGTGCACGCGTTTCTGCGCGGGCGACATTTCCTCGACCAGGGGAGGGAGGACTCTTGCCATGGATGGACTCCTGTTCGGTTTCCGGGAAAGGCCGGAATCATTGGCGGACGGTGCTTCCGGATGTCATTCCCGGCATCGTTCATTCGGGCTTGATGCCAAGGTCCTTCACGATGCCGGCCCACTGCGTGATCCCCGTGGCGATCGTCGTCGTGAAGGCCGCCGCGCTGCCGCCGGCCGGCTCGGCGCCGTCGGCCTGGAGCTTGGCGTGGGCCTCCGGCGTCACCAGCGCGCGATTCACCGCGGCATTGATTTTTTCGACGATGTCGACGGGCAGGTTCTTCGGGCCGATCAAGCCGTACCACAGGGTGGCGTCATAGCCCGGCAGGCCGCTTTCGGCAATGGTCGGCACCTCGGGAAGGGCCGCGATGCGATTTGCCGTGGTGACCGCCAGCGCCTTCATTTTTCCGGCCGCCACATGAGGCAGGGCGCTGGCCGTGGCCGCGAAGTAGAGCTGGACCTGGCCGGCCATCAGGTCGGTCTGCGCATTGCCGCCGCCCTTGTAGGGGATGTGCGTCATGCGGATGCCGGCCTGGCGGGCAAACAGTTCGGTGGCCAGGTGGATGACGCTGCCTTCGCCCGACGAGGCATAGTTGATGGCGCCGGGATGCGCCTTGGCATAGGCGATCAATTCGGGCAGGGAGTTGGGCGGGAACGCCGGATTCGCCACCACCAGCAGCGGGCCGCGCGATACCTGCACGATGGGCGTGATGTCGGCCACGGGATCGAAGGTCATCCGGTACAGGCTGGGGTTGACCGTGTAGCTCGATGAAATCAGCGTCAGGGTATAGCCGTCCGGCTTGGTGTTGCGCCCGGCTTCCACGCCTATCATCCCGCCGGCGCCCGGGCGATTCTCCACGATGACGGGCTGCCCCATGTCCTCGCTGAGGGCCTTCGCCAGGTAGCGCGCCAGCAGGTCCGCGCCGCCCCCGGGCACGAAGGTCACGATCAGCCGGATGGGCCGTTCGGGATAGCCCGCGGCGGCGGTGCCGCTTGCCAGGATGGCCAGGGGAGCGGCGATGGCGATCAGCCAACGCAGGATGCGCTTGGTCAAGAAAGTCTCCTCGGTGTTTGCCTTGTTGTCTTGTGGGGAGATTCTGCTTAAGCTGGCAGATATCCGTCCAATTGCATTTTTGGATGTAAGTAATTCCCTATTGGAATTACTGCCGCGGCGCGTGTTCTGCGGTGAGTATCCCGCGCTGAATATCCTGCATGCATAACTCCAGGCCCTCGATTCCATGCACCTCGACCCCCATTCCATGGATCCAAAATTCCTGCGCATGTTTCTCGCCTTGGCCGAAGAGTTGCACTATGGCCGGGCCGCGGAGCGCCTTTTCATCTCGCAGCCGCCGTTGACCAAGGCGATCCAGCAGATGGAGGAGCGCCTGGGCGTCACGCTCTTCGACCGCAACAAGCGCAGCGTGCGCCTGACCGTCGCGGGCAATGTGCTGGTCGAGGAGGCGCGCCGGCTGTTGACGCAGACCGAGTTGTCCATACGCGCCGTGCAGCGCGCCGAGCGCGGCAATGCCGGCCGGATACGCATAGGCTTCGTCGCCGCCGTGCTCTTCATGGACATCCGCGAGGTGATACTCGGGCTGGAACGCAAGATGCCGGGCCTGGAGACCCAGTGGGAGGAAATGAGTTCATCGGAGCAGATCCGGGCGCTGCAACAGGACCGTATCGACATCGGCTTCGCGCAGATATCGCGGGGAATGAGCGAGATGATGTCCATACCCGTGGGGCGGGTGGACCTGGTGGTCGCGCTGGAGACGGGGCATCCGCTGGCGCGCCGCCGCAAGGTGCGCCTGGCGGACCTGGCCGAGGACGCGTTCATCGCCATCCCGCGGCACAGCGGTCCCAGCTTCCACGACCTGACCATCGCGGCGTGCATGGGCGCGGGCTTCAGCCCCCGCATCGTCCACTACGCCAAGCACCTGGTGTCGGTGGTGAGCCTGGTCGCGATGGGACGCGGCGTATCGCTGGTGCCGCGATCGTTCGCGCGCGCCGGCCTGCCGGGCGCGATATTCAAGCCGATCGAGGGCGTCGCCGTCGAGGCGGAGTATTCGGCGGTGTGGAATCCGGCGAATACGCTGCCCCTGTTGCCGCGGGTCCTTTCCTTGCTGGAAACGGGTCGCCCGCCGGCGCCGGTCAGCCGCGCTTGACCAGCAGGCCGCCGTCGACCGGCAGCAGCACGCCGGTGATGTACCTGGCCTCGTCGGACGCCAGGAACAGCGCGGCGTTGGCCACGTCCAGGGCGGTTCCCATGCGGCCCATGGGAACCAGGGCGTCCCGCTCCGCCCGCACCTGTTCGCGCGGGACGCCGCGCTCGCGGGCCCGCCGCTCGATGGCCATGGGCGTGTCGATCAGGCCGGGCAGCAGCGCATTGGCGCGGATGCCGTGCGCCGCGTTCTCCATGGCCAGGTGCTGGGTCAGCGTGTTCACGGCGCCCTTGCTGGTCTTGTAGGTCAGCGTGGGGCGCGCGGCCAGCGACGACGTGGACGATACATTGATGATGCAGCCTGATTCCTGGGCGATCATCACCGGCAGGACGTGCTTGCAGGTCATGAACATGCCCTTGAGGTTCATATCCATGATGGCGTCCCACATGTCGACGTCCAGGTCGGTGGTCCGCCGGTCTCCCGTGGACCGGCCCACGTTGTTGTGCAGGATGTCTATGCGGCCATAGCGCTCCACGCAGGCCCGCGCGATCGCGCGGCAGTCGTCCTCCTTCGTGATGTCGGCGCGCAGGACCGACGCGCGCGCCCCTAGCCCGGCGACGGCCTGCAGCGTATCGTCGGCCCATTCCGGGTTGATGTCGACGATGAGCAGCGTGGCGCCTTCGGCGGCGAAGCGTTCCGCCACCGCGCGGCCGTTGCCTATGGTTCCGCCGGGCTGCTGGCCGCCGCCGACGATGATGCCGACCTTGCCGGCCAGCCTGCCTTTTTCATTCATGGCACTTCCTTTCCAACGAGAATTTCATGGGCGCGCGCCGCCGTCCGTGGGGTGCGCGCGGTGGGGCGGTCAGCCCATGGCGACGTGGCCATCCTGGATGACCTTGCGCCAGCGCGCGATCTCCTCGTGCACGTACCGGGCCAGATCGGCGGGCGTATTGGGGCTGTTGGTGATGCCCTCGCTGCCCATGCGCTGCTTGAACAGGTCCGATTGCGTGGCGCCGATGGCGGCGCGGTTCAGCGCGTCGATGACGGCGGGCGGCGTCTTCGCCGCGGCGAACAGGGCGTACCAGACGTCGGCCGCGTAGCCCGGATACGTTTCCGCGATCGTCGGAACGCCGGGCCAGTAAGGCGAACGTTCGGTGCTGGTGATCGCCACGGCGCGCAGCTTGCCGGCCTTGACCAGGGGAGTGACGGCACCGGCGGTGCCGAAGAACATATCGATCTGGCCGCCGATGAGGTCGGTCATCGCCGGACTGGCGCCCTTGTAGGGAACGTGCGTCAGCGATATCCGCGCCGTCTCCTTGAACAGCTCCGCGGCCAGGTGCACCGCCGTGCCGTTGCCCGAGGACCCGAAGGTCAGCTTGCCCGGGTGCGTCCTGGCGTAGGCGGCGATATCCTCGATGGTCTTGAACGGGCTGTCGGGCCGCACGACCACGACGTTCGGCGCCCGCCCCACGATGGCGATGGGTGCGAAGGCCTGCTCGGTTTCGTAGGGCAGCCTGGGCGCCAGCGTGTCGTTGATCGCGTGCGCGGATGTGTTCAGCAGGAGGGTATAGCCGCTGGGATCGCTACGCGCGACATAATCGCTGCCGACGACCGTGCCCGCGCCGGGCCGGTTCTCGACGATCACGCTGGTTTTCAGTTCCGCGCCCATGCGTTCTGCAAGCACCCTGGCCAGGGTGTCCGTGCCGCCGCCCGGGGGGAAGGGCACGACGAGATGGATGGGCTTGTCGGGAAAGACCGGCGCCGTGTGTCCGGCGAGAGGAAGCCAGGATAGGGCCGCGGCCAGGCCGAGGCCGGCCATCAGGCGCATCGTGAAGGGCTTGCGCATGCTTGTCTCCGGTGTGTGTGTTCTTCTGTGCGCTTAATGTCGCTTGTTCTTCCCGCCCGGTCCAATTTGCATTTGGCATCGCAGTAATTCGATGCGGGAATCAGTGCCCGGCGCGCCGCGTCCGGACGCCTTCTACTCGGACTTCAGTCCCAGCCGCTTGATGGTGCCGGACCAGCGCGTGTATTCCTGGCCGATGTAGGCGCTGCACTGCTTCTGGTCCATGTTCATCGGCTCGGCGCCTTGGAAGTCCAGGCTCTCCTTGACCTTGGCGTCCTTCATGGCGGCCTGCATCGCGTCGTTCAGTTTCGCCAGCACCGCGGGCGGGGTGCCCCTGGGCGCGGCCAGTATCTGCCAGGTGCCGGCATCGAAGCCGCGCAGTCCCGCCACGCTTTCGCTGAGCGACGGCACGTCGGGCAGGGCCTGCGACCGGTGGCCGGACGTGACGGCCAGCGGCTTGACCTTGCCGGCCTTGATGAAGGGCAGCGCGCTGTTGAAGGAACCCGAGTACATGAAGTTGACGTTGCCGCCGGCGAGATCCGACAGCGCGGGACCGTTGCCTTTGTACGGCACATGCTGGAACTTCAGGTCCAGCCTGCCCGCGATGTCCATGGACACCAGGTGGTCTATCGATCCGTTGCCCGAGGAGCCCTGGAAATACTTCGCGGGATTCGCCTTGACGGCCTTGTAGAAGTCCTCGGCGTTGGCGGCCGCCTCCGTCCTGGACACCAGCAGGATCAGGGGCACGGATACCGAGCAGCCGGCGACGGCGAAGGCCTTGGTGGGGTCGAGGTCGTCCCGGTTGAACAGCGCGGGCGCGGTGGTCACCGACGACGTGCCGTACATCAGGGTGTAGCCGTCCGGCTTGGCCCGTATCAGTTCCTGCGTGCCGATATTGCCGCCCGCGCCGGGACGGTTCTCGATGATGATGGGTACGTCCAGGATTTCGGAGACGCGCTTGAACAGCACGCGGCCGATGGCATCGGTAGGCCCGCCCGGCGCGAAACCGATCAGCAGGGTGATCGGCTTGTTGGGATAGGCATCGGCGGCTTGCGCCCCGGGCATCGCGGCGGCAAAAGCGGCCAGCGCCAACGCCAGTGCGGCGGCTTGCTTGCGGGAAATGCGGGGCAGCGTCGTTCTCATGGGTGTCTCCTTGTTATGGGTAAGGTGATGCGCGCGTGGGCGTTAATGCGTTAATGCGTCATGGCGGTCATGGCGTGAGGGCCGGGCGATGCAGCCACGCCGCTGGATGCGCGCCGTTGGGCGCGGGCGGCAGGGCCCAATGGGCGCGCGTGTGCGAGAACTGCGCCACGGGCGGCAGTTGTTGCAGCACGCCATAGGCCGAGGGACGGGTTTCCAGCAAGGGCAGGAGCCCTTCCGCGAAATGGCGGCGGTCCTCGCGCGGCGTGTGGCCGGGCTCCAGTCCCAGGCCCTGCACCCACATCGAGGTCCGGGTCAGCGACACCTTGACGTGGTAGCTGCCGCCTTCGACGGCACGGCGCAGCAATGCCAGCATGACGCCGGCGGCGCCCAGGTAGCCGGTCAGGTAGTCGTTCAGCAGGTAGGTCGGCACGACGCGTGGCTTGCCGCCGGCCACGCCCTCGCTGATGGCGATGCCGGTGACCGTCTGGCCCAGTTGCTCGAAGCCGCCGCGCTCGGCCCAGGGACCGCTGTCGCCGAAGGCGCTCACGCTGACGTAGATCACGCCCGGGCGCAAGGCGGCCGCGTCCTCGGCGCCCAGGCCGCGGCGGGCCAGGCTGCCGGGCCGCCATGACTGCACCACGACGTCCGCGCCGCTGACCAGCTCGCGCGCGCGCTGCTGGTCGGCGGCCTGCGTCAGGTCGAGAAAGGCGGACTGCTTGCCGATGTTCGTGTCTATCGTCTGGCGGAAGGGATCCTGGTTCATCGGCGGGGTGACGCGCAGCACTTCGGCGCCATGCTCGGCCAGCGAGCGCGCGACGACGGGACCGGCAATCACGTGGCCCAGGTCCAGCACGCGCAGCGCCGACAGCGGCCGGGCGCCCGGGCGGGCCGGCTCCGGATCGCTGTCGGCAATCCTGGTGATTTCGATGACCGGCCGTTGCGCCAGCAGCGCGCCCTGCGGATGCCGCAGCCATTCCTCCGTGCTGCGCGCGTAGACGCCGGGCAGGCGTTTTTCCTCGAAGGCGGCTTCCAGGTCGTCGCCTTTCCAGCGGCCGATGGCGCGGCTCAGCGCGGCAGGGGTATTGGCGCAGTCCAGCAGCTCCAGCACGCCGTCGCGCAAGTGGGGATAGGAGCCGATGGGAAAGAACCAGCGTTGGTCGGCCGTCCGGTAGAAGTCGGCCTTCAGTTCGGTCAGGAGGGACAAGGCCGGCAGGCCGTAGCCGTTCTGGGTCTGGAAGTGCCCGGGATTGAGCGAGGACGCCGCCTGCATCCAGTCGATGGCGACCGTCTGGCGCTGGCCCGTGGCCAGATGCCACCATTTCTCCACCGCCAGCGCATACGCCCCTATCGCCGCGCCTGCCGACAGCGTCAGCGCGTGCGGCGTATCGAACGCCGGCGCCGTGCCGTGAAAACGCAGCCTGGCGGCCGGCGCCTCCTCCCATGGCTGCTGCGCGCCGAGCAGATCCGTGATGGCCTCGCAGGCGCGGTGGGACAGGGTAGGGGACGCTTGCATGACAGGAACTCCATCTTCATCGAATGCGGGAAGGGCAGTCTATAAAGCGGGAAAAAACGCGTCCAACATATAATTTGTGGGTCTGTGAGATAAGGCGTGTCTTAAATGATCAATAGCCGCGTGCTCCGGCAATTCATCGCGGTGGCCGAGGAACTCCACTACGGCCGCGCCGCGGCGCGCGCCGGCATCGCGCAGTCGCCGCTCAGCCAGGCCATCCAGAAACTGGAGGCCCATGTGGGTACGGCGCTGTTCGTGCGCAACAAGCGGTCGGTCGCGCTGACGCCGGCCGGCACGGTGTTCCTTGAAGAGGCGTACCAGTGGCTGTGCTATGAAGAGGTGGCGATACAGCGCACCGTGGGCGCGAGCAGCGGCAAGACAGGGCAGTTGACCATAGGCTTCATCGGCAGCGTGGGCTATGGCTTCATGCCGGAACTGATCAACCGGTTTCGGCTGGAATATCCGCAGGTGCGGCTGCGCGTCGTCGAGATGACGACCAAGGACCAGCTGGAGCAGCTACAGGGGCGCGCGCTGGATGTCGGCATGCTGCGCACGCCGCTGCCGGTCGCCGCGCCGCAGATCCAGACGCGCTTTCACAAGCGCGACGTGCTGGTGGTCGCGCTGCCGCGTAGCCATCCGCTGGCGGGACGCAAGCGCATCGACCTGCGGCAGCTGGCGGGAGAGTCGTTCGTCTCGTTTTCCAGGGAGAAGGTGCCCGCGGCGCACGCGCAGCTGATCTCGGTGTGCGGGGCGGCGGGTTTCCATCCCAACATCGAGCAGGAGTGCTCGCAGGTGGCCAGCGTCATTTGCCTGATCGCCGCGGGCCTGTCGGTCGCGCTGGTGTCGGGCAACCTGACCTCGCTCATCCACCCCAAGGTCTGCTATGTGCCCATCTCGAACCGCACGCCCTATCTGGACCAGGAGGTCTCCATCGCCTGGCGTCGCAATGACGCGAATCCGGCGCTGCACTCCCTGCTGGAGGTCGCGCGCAGCCTGGCGGCGGGATCGAGGACGCCGGCCGCGGGCGCGGCGGACGCTGGCGCCGCTTGATGCGCGGGACGGCGCCGGCGGCGATTATTCGTACTGGTTGCGGTAGGTGGCGGGCGGCCGCGTCCTGGAAATTTCGAACAGTTCGGCTTCGGACGAGCCCGGGTTCGGGGCCGGATTGCCGCCGGGGTTGCTGCCCGGGTTGCTGCCTGAGACGTCGTTCCAGCCGTGGATCACGGTGATGGTGCCCTCGGCCTCGGTCTCCAGTTCATATTGCCAGTAGGCGGTCTTCCACTTGCTGGCCACTTCCTTCATGTCCAGGGCGACGGCGACGTCGACCACGGGGGTATCCTTCTTTTCCCGGCAGGCCTGGTCGATGGCGGCGACGAGCTGGTCGTAGGCCGAAAGGGGGGCGGGCGTTGGCATGCGTGGTCCTTTGCGGGTGCGTTGCTGGGTGTCGGTAGCGCGGGTCACTGGCCCGGGTCACTGGCCCGGGTTATTGGCCCGGGTCATTGGCCTGGAACGGCGGGCTCAATGCCCCCGCGCGGCCAGCCATTTCCGCATGGACGCGATCTCGGCTTCCTGGGCGGCAATGACGCTTTCCGCGAGTTTACGCACTTCCGGATCCTTGCCGTGCGCCAGTTCCACGCGCGCCATGTCGATGGCGCCCTGGTGGTGGGGGATCATGGCCCGCATGAAGTCGACATCGGCATCGCCGGTATAGTCGATGGCCATGGCGCCATGCATCTTCGCGTTAGCCTGCTGGTAGGCCTGGACCGCCGCATTCGACGACGGCTTGCCCGCCGCGTGGCCGTGCGTCGCCATGGTTCCCATCGCGGGGTCTGTCGGCTTGGATTGGGCCTGGGCCAGGCCCGAGGCGAGGGCGAGCGAGAGGGTGCACATCGCGAGCAGCAAGGGGCGTTGTTTCATACTGGGTATCCTCGTACGTGGACAGCGGACCCGCCAGTCTGTACCTTGCCATGCTGGCAAGGTCAAGTTTTTTCCCTTATCGAGCGCCCCCTGTTTCCCTGAAGCCCGACTGGCCGGAGCTGGCCGTATCCCGACGATCGCCCGACACGCTATCGTCTCGGACCCGGTTGTAACTCCTGTGACACCTCCCTGTGTGTAAATGCGCCTTTTCCGGCATTCGGCCTTGCGTACGGATGCCCGGCCTACACACCAGCTTCGCAAATGCGAAGCGCGAAAAAAGGATAGTCATGGATCGTCGCCGGTTCCTCAAGTGGAGTGGATTCATCAGCGTCTCGGCCGTCAGCCCCGTCTTGCTGACCGCTTGTGGCGGCGATCACGAAGACGACGACACGGATGCCGGCGCCGGCGCCGATCCAGGAACGGGCGCCAACGCCGGCACGGGTTTCACGCTGGGCGTGGCGTCGGGCGATCCCACGCCCGATAGCGTCATCCTGTGGACACGCGTCGATGGCGGTTCGGGCGGCACGGTGGCGGTGCGCGTGCAGGTGGCCACCGATGCCGGCTTCACGGCCCTGGTGGTGGACGCCCAGGTCAGCGCGGTATCGCAGTGGGACTACACGGTGCGTCACAAGGTGACGGGGCTCACGCCCAACACCAACTACTACTACCGCTTTCTCACGGGCGCGGTGACCAGCACGACCGGACGCACCTGGACGGCGCCGGCCGCCGACGCGGACGTGGCCAGCCTGAAATTCGCCTTCATCACCTGCCAGGACTGGAACGCCAACCACTGGGGGGCCTTCGATGCCCTGGTGAATGCCGAGGACCCGGACATCAAGTTCATCGTCCACGTCGGCGACTATATCTACGAACGCGCGGCCGCGACCCGCCTGGTGGCTTGCGAGGACGTGCATCCGCCGCTGGTCGACAAGCTGGCGGGGGGCACGAAGGTGGGCGATGACGTGTACGCCACCACCATCGACGACTATCGCGCCCTGTACAAGACCTATCGCTCCGACCCGCGCCTGCAGGCCCTGCATGCCCGCTACCCCTTCATCGCCATCTGGGACGATCACGAGTTCTCGGACGATTGCTGGGGCGACGACAGCACCTACAACGACAACGGCGACACCAGCACCGGCGTGCCGCAGCCGGCCCGCCGCCGCGGCGCCAACCAGGCCTGGTACGAATACATGCTGGCCGACGTGACGTTCACGGACGGCATGACCGGCGACCAGTACCTGGATATCCAGATCTACCGCTCCTTCACCTTCGGCAAGCTGGCGACGCTGGTGATGACCGACGAACGCCTCTACCGCGCGGACCATCTGATTCCGGAGAGCAATACGGGCGGCAGCGAGATCGGCAGCCGCTACCTGGTGCCGCAGCCTTTGCTGCAGGCCGTCGAGGCGCGGAAACTGGCGGGCGGCGGCGTCAACGCGTCGGTATCGATGCTGGGCGATGTCCAGCGCCAGTGGTGGAAGGACCAGATGAGCGCCGCCAATGGCAAGACCACGTGGAAGCTGTGGGGCAATGAAGTGTCCTTGATGCGCATGCAGGTGGATCTCGTCAACGCCCTGCGGCTGGGACCGCAACTGGCCGCCGGCGTGGTTGCCGCCGTGCCGGCCCTGGCGCCCGCCCAGGCCCAGCTGGCCACGGCCATCGCCGCCGACCTGAAAAGCTTCGGCACGCAATATCTGCTCGCCAAGGCGCAGGGCGGCACCCTGGCCATCGCGGCAGGCGACCTGGCGCGGACGCAGGCCCTGGTGACGATGCTGGCGGACGCGCCGTCGGCCGCCGCCGTCGCGGCCAGCCTGGTGTCCACGCTCAATGGCGGCTATTCGTCCTTCTTCCAGTATTTGGCCAATTACCTGTTCGACTGCGACCAGTGGGACGGCTACGACGCGGAGCGCAAGGCGTTGATGGCTCACCTGAAGAGCAACGGCATCCAGAACGTGGTGGCCTTGACGGGCGACCTGCATGCCATCTTCGCCGGCCAGGTCATGGACGACTACGATGCGGCGACGCCCACGCCGGTGATGGTCGACCTGATGACGCCCGGCATATCCAGCACGTCGCTGCTGGGCTTCTATACGGCGGCGATCAAGAACGCCAACCACGCCTTCGATGCCATGGCCAGCCTGGTGGTGACCGACGTGGCCAACTACACCGGCGACGCGCTATCGGCCACGATGAAGGGATCGGGCTCGTGGATCAAGTACGCCGATACGGACGCGCAGGGCTATGCCGTCGTCACGCTGACGCCCGCCAGCCTCACCTGCCAGATCAAGAAGGTCCACAAGCTGCTGTCCGATGGCGCCACGGCGCCCACGGGCGCCAACGTCGTGGCCCAGGTCGTGACCGCGACCGTCGCGGCGGGCACGCCGGACGTTACCGTCAGCGTCGCGTAGGAAGATCCTGCGCCCCGGAAGGCGGGCATGTGTCCCACGGCGTGACGTTGCGGGATGGGTGCGCCCTGTGCATTCTGCTCAGCGTCCCGCGGCGATGACCTCGATGCGCAAGGCTGCGCCGCCCGCGGCGATTGCCAGCAGGCGGTCGACGTTGGGATGCGCGCCCGGACGGTTGCGCGCATCGGCGGTATGCTCGCCGAAGACGGCCAGGCCGTGCTCCGCCGCCTTGGCGTCGAGCTTGCCGAAGGCCTGCGCCAGGTATTGGTAGATCGCCAGCGAGCCCTGCTTGCCGGGCTGGTTCTCGATGCTGGCGACGACGGCGCCCTTGCCGTCGATGAGATCGATGCGCTGGACGCCGTCGATGGACGGCAGCTTCTGCAAGTTGTCCTTGAACGCGGCGCCGGGCTGGATGACTGGGAGCATTGCGGATTTCCTGGTTTGCTTGAAAATCGACATGTTATCCGAGGCGTGGCGCGAGGGCCGGCCCAGCCTCACGCCTCACGCCTCACGCCGACATGTCGATCGCCGATGTCCGCTCGTCCGCCCTGGGATGATGCCGCAGTCCCTTGCGCACGGCCCATACCGGATTGACCTGGTAGAGCGGCAGGATGGCAAGGTCGTCGACGGCCACCTTGACGGCATCCTTGAATTGCTGCTCGCGCGACTGGTCATCCATGGTTGCCAGCGCCTTGGCCGTCATCGCGTCGAGCTTGGGGTTGCTGTAGCGGCCTTCGTTCGCCACGCCCCATCCGGTTTCGGCGTTGTAGGTGCCGACCACGTTCATGAGGCCCGTCGATGCGTCGCCCGCGGAATTGCCCCAGCCGATCAGGTGGATGGCGAATTCCTGCTTGCGCGCGCGCGGCGCAAAAACGGCGTAGGGCATGACGGCGACATCCACCGCCAGGCCCGCGCGGGTCCACATCTGCCCGATGGCCTGGGCGACGCGCGCGTCGTTGGGATAGCGGTCGTTCGGGCTGTGCAGGGTGATCCGGAAGCCCTGCGGATAGCCGGCCTCGGCCAGCAGCCGCCTGGCCTCCTGCGGATTGGCTTGCGGGACGGGAATCTCCGGGTTGTAGGAGTAGGCGCCCGCCGGTATCCACTGGCCGTTCGCCGCCGCCCCCCCGTTCATCAGGCGATCCACCAACAGCTTCCGGTCGATGGACAGGGAGAGCGCTTGCCGGACGCGCAGGTCGCGCAAGGGATTGTGCGGCAGCGGCGATCCGTCCATGGCCTTGATGAAGGACATGTCCGTGTCGCGCGAGACGTTGGGAAACAGGAAGATCGAGCGCATGCCGTCGATCTGGTCGACACTGACCTTGGACGCCGTCTTCAGGTGGGCGATGTCGGAGGTCGGGATCTGGTCGGCCATGTCGATGTCGCCGGCCAGCAGGGCCGCGATGCGCGTGCTGTCGTTGGCCAGCGTGCGCAGGCGCACGCGCGCCCACGGCGCCTTCCGGTCCCAGTAGTCGTCGTTGCGGACGAAACCCGCTTCCTCGTTCTGCTTGAAATACTCGTAGCGGTAGGGGCCGGTACCGATGGCGGCGCGGCCGGTGTTGTAGTCCTCGGGCTTGGCGCCTTCGCCCACATGCCTGGAAACGATGTAGATCGTGCCCACGCCGCGCGGCAGGTTCGCGTAGGGTGTCGATGTATGCAGGCGCACCGTCAGCGGGTCGATGATCTCGATCTTCGAGATCGCGTTGATATAGCTTGCGAAGCCGCCCGGGGTGCCGGGGATGTTGGGCACGCGCTTGAGCGTGAACTCGACGTCCTCCGCCGAGAACGGCTTGCCGTCATGCCAGCGCACGTTGGGCCGCAGCTTGAATTCCCACACCGTGTCGGAAATCAGTTTCCACGATTCCGCGAGACCGCCGTTGGTGGGCTTGGAGTGCTCGTCCCGCTCGACCAGCTTCTCGAAAACGTGCGAGGCGTAGTCGATATTGGGCTGGGTATTGGCATAGTGCGGGTCCGCGGACGTCGCCGCCGAGCGGGTGCCGATGATCAGCGTGTCCTGGCGCGTCTGGGCATGCAGCGTCCGGGGGCTCGCCAGTACGGCCAGCGTGCCGGCGGTACCCAGCAGAAAATCACGTCGTTTCGAGTACATGGTCCTTTCCCCTTGTCATGCATGGTTCCGCGGCACGCTTTCCGCCCAGCTTTTCTGGAAATGCACCTTGCCTTCGATGCGTATGGTGACTTGGGCGGCGTGCGTGAATTCCGAGCGCGTGCTCGTGGTCTGGCAATTCGACTCGATGTCGATGGCCATGTTGGGATGCGGCGCGCGATAGCGGACCTCCGCCACGATCGAGGCGCGTGCCGGGTCGCGGTTCGAGACCGTGTAGTCGGAGCGCCGCACGGTGCCGTCGCCCGTCGCGCCCAGCGTGCAGACGACGGTGTCCGCGGCCAGGTCGTGGGTAAGGGTGTAGGTCGCCTTGGGCACTTCCGACGCGGCGGGCAGCGGGTGCGGCGAGGGCGCGAACGACGGCGGATCCTGCCGCGGGCCACCCGCGGGCAGGAGCGTCAGTTCGACGCGCGACGGATGGGCCGCGCCGCAATGGATGGTATTACGGGCCGGCATCCCGGTCGGCCATGCATTCTGGAAGTCCGCGCTGGAGACAGCGATGCGCAGGCGATGGCCAGGGGCGATTTCATAGGCGAGGTCGCGCAAGGTCACGCGAAGTTCGTAGATCTCCCCGGGCGCGAGCGGCTCGGGCCGGTCGTGGCCTGCACGATGGGTGGCCAGGCGGCCGCCCTGGCTGAGCAGGCGCGACGTGCCGTCGGGCGCGACATCGCAGACCCTGACGTTGAAATAGGCCACTTCGGCGGAGGAAGAAACGAACAGCACGGCTTGCGGCTGCCCCAGCAAGGCCAGGGGCGCATCCAGCGGCGGCGTGGTGAAGCAGGCCGCATACGCATCGTCGATGCGTTGATCGGTGGGCATCCCCCAGGGGGACGTACTGCCCAGGCCGACACGGCCGCTGGCCATGCCTACGGTGGGCCGGTAGTCGTAGCTGACGGCGCCGTCCTCCGGCGCCTGGGCGGCGAGGCCCGCGGATGCGGGATCGAGGTAGTAGCCGACGGTCCTGGATGCGGCGGGCGGCCAGTTCGTGTCGCTGTGCCAGTGCCCGGGTTCGTTCAGCGTGAGCAGCGAGGGCTGCTGCCACTGGCGGACGAATACCGTCACGGGCGGCTCGTCCATGATGCCGTTGGCGATACCCTTGAGCCAGTGGTCGAACCACCTCAGGTACTCGATGCGGGTGTCGATGCGGGGGCCGGGCAGGGCGAATTTTTCCTCGGGATAGTAATGGCCCCAAGGGCCGATGACGACCTTCTTGGGGGCATTCAGTTCGCGGAAGGCGTCCAGTTCGGCATAGGCGTACCAATCCGCCCAACCCTCGATCAGGTACACGGCGCAGCCTACGTCCTGGAAGTTGCCCTTGATGCTCTTGCCGCGCCAGTAGCCGCTGTCGGTGTCGTGGCGAAAGATGTTGAGGCTCCAGGGCTGGCTGCCGTCCAGGCGCTGCTGCCAGACGCGCGACCAGTCGGCGCCCGTCAGCATGGGGTCCGGCGGCGCGAAGTTGTACGCGTTCATGTTCGGCGCGAAGAACTCGAAGCGCCAGGGACGCCGGCAGCCGCCCGGATAGGCGGTGTCCTCGTACATGTCATTGCTGCCGGACCGCACGATGATGGCTTTCAGGTGCGGCGGCGCCTTGCCGGCCACCTGCCATTGCACGGTCGCGCCGTAGGACTTGCCTATCATGCCGACGGCGCCGGTGCACCAGTCCTGCCGCGCGGCCCATTCGACCATGTCGTAGCCGTCTTGCTGTTCATCGTCCGAGTAGGCGTCCGTCGACGTGCCGGTCGAGCTGCCCGTGCCGCGTACGTCGAACTGCACCACGACGTAGCCGTGTTCGGCCAGATAGGGCACGGCGGGCGGGAAGCTGGCCTGGGCATGATCCAGGCGCCGGTAGGGGTTGTATTCCAGCACCGCGGGATAGCGGCCTGGTGTGGCCGGCCGGGTGATGCGGACATTCAACTCCACGCCATCGCGCATGCGGATGCGCAGGCCCTTGATGATGCGGATGTCGTGTTTTTCGGTATCGCGGGCGGTCATCGCTGACGCTCCCGGCAGCCTGCGCGGTCGGCCGGCATCGGTGTCGCGATCGATGGCGCGACGCCGTGCAGCATGGAGTACGCCATGCCTTCTCCCTTGGATGTGCGAGTTATCAAGCAGCAATATTTCGGTCGAATTTAATGGAATTGCAGAACCCGCAATGACATGTGATGTTTATACCGGCATAAACTGCGTATATGCCGGACGGATGCCGGACGGATGCCGGCGCGGGCAGGCCGCGGCCCATGCCTACACAGGAGACTTTTATGTCACGAACGATCACGCAAAAACGAGCGGCCTTCCGGGCCCTGCACACGACCGGCTGCTTCATGTTGCCCAATCCCTGGGATGTGGGCAGTGCCGGGTATCTCGCCAGCCTGGGATTCCAGGCCCTCGCGACGACCAGTTCAGGATACGCCTGGTCCAGGGGCCACGCGGACAACCATGTCACGCGCGAGGCGGTGCTTGCGCACCTGCGCGAAATGGTCGCGGCCACCGCCCTGCCCGTGAACGCGGATTTCGAGAATGGGTTCGGCGCGGATGCGGCCGCCGTGGGCGAGAGCGTGGGCCTGGCTGTCGAGACGGGCGTGGCCGGGCTGTCGATCGAGGATTCCACCGGCGCGGCCGACGGCTCCCTTTTTCCCCTGGATGTGGCGGTGGCGCGCATCGCGGCGGCGCGGCGCGCGATCGACGTGCGCGGCGGTGATACCTTGCTGGTTGGCCGCGCGGAAAATTTCTTTACGGGCAAGCCGGATATCGATGACGTGCTGGTCCGCTTGCGGACCTACGCCGACGCGGGCGCGGACTGCCTGTACGCGCCGGGAATCAAGACGCGCGAACATATCGAGGCCGTGGTCAGGGCGGTGGCCCCCAAGCCCGTGAACGTGCTGGTCAGCGCGCCGTCCGAATTCACCTTGCAGGACCTAGCGGCCATGGGCGTGCGGCGGGTGAGCGTGGGCGGCGCACTGGCGCGTGCCGCCTGGGCTGGCGCGATGCGCGCCGCCCAGGCGCTGGTGCAGGGCCGCTTCGACGGGTTCGCCGATGCGGCGTCGGGCGCGCAGTTGAACGCGCTGTTCGGGGAAGGCCGAGATCGGTGATCAGAACCGGTGTTGCATCCCCACGATGAACTGGGTGGCGTTCCAATCCTTGTCGTACCAGGCGCCGTCGAGATAGGCGACGTACGTATAGACATTGGTGCGCTTGCTCAGGCCGTGGCTGTAGCCGACGCTGTACACCTTCTGGTCGTGGGCCCGTTTGCCCAACCAGTGCACGTCGCGGTTGGGAGCGTTCCATTGCACCTGCCCCAGCAGCTTGCCGGCGCCGATTTCATGGGACGCGCCCAGCGTATAGCCGTTGACCACGCCCCCCCGGAAGACGGACGCCTGGCCAAGATTGTTGGGATGCACGCCATTGATATAGGCGTCACGGTGTTGCGCCCAGCCGGCATGCAGGGTGGTGGGACCGAACGTAACCTTGCCGCCCAGGCCGTATTCGCGCGGGGACACGTCGTAGTGCTTGCCGAAGGAGCTGGTGTGGGACTCCAGCGTCGCCTGCTGGTAGTAGGCGACGAGCTTCCATGCCTGGCTTCCATAGCTGGCCGCGCCGCTGAATACGCGGTCCTGGGCGTCCTTGTCCAGGAAGGTCCCGTTCAGTCCGTCCTTGTTCTGCGCCAGGTGCGCGTCGAAGGCGTAGCTGGCCGTGGCCTGGAAACCGCCCAGGTTCGGCGAGATGAACTTGAGGGTGTTGTCGGCGCGCGGCGTGGTGTTGCTGTTGATCGCGCTGCCGGCGCCGGCGAGCTTGTAGCTGGAACCGAAGGGGCTGAAGACGTCCGTCATGTCGCTGGCGGCCAGCGTTTGCCGGCCCATGCGGAACTCGCCGAAGTCGCCTTCCAGGCCCAGCCACGTGGTACGGCCGAACACCCCGCGACCGGGGACGCCGGCCTTGCCGTTGGTGGCGTCGAAGCTGCCTTCGAGCTGAAAGCGGGCCTTGAGGCCGTCGCCCAGGTCTTCAATGCCGCGCAGGCCGAAGCGGGATGCGCCCTGGCCGCCGCTGACCAGGCCGCTGGAGTGGCCCAGGCCCTTGATGTGCAGGTATTGGTAGCCGGCGTCGATGGCGCCATAGAGTTGGACTTCGCTGGCCGAGTGCGCCGGCATGGAGACGCTGGACGCGGCGATGGCGAATGCAAGCGGATAACGTTTCATGTGTCTGGTGTTTCCCAAGTCGTGTCGTGAGCGCGGCCGGCGAGGCAGCCGCGTTGGAAGCCCGTAGCGGCCGCCGTCCTCGCTCGGGGAGCGACGAGATTGCCGGCAGCGCGGGCTTGGATAGCGTCGGGGCGCGTACGCTGTGGTGTAGGTGAGGGACGCCGGACGAACGTTCCGCAGCGATTTTTTGGTATTTGATTTCGCTGCGATATACGAATCTATCGGTCCGCGTTGCGATGTTTCATCGCATATCGCATCTCGACTTGATATCGGCGTACTACTCGCGCGTCAGCACCAGCAGCTTGCCGGCCTGGCGCGGATGCGGCAGGACGTCGGCGTCGAGGTCGTACACCGCGCGCAACAGCGCGGGCGTGAGCACTGTCGACGGTACGCCCTCGGCTGCCACGGCGCCGTCGGCCAATAGCACCAGGCGGTCGCACCAGCACGCCGCCAGGTTGATGTCGTGCACGATGACCAGCACGCCCAGGCCGTCCTGGTGCGCCAGCGTCCATGTCGTGCGCAGCAACTCGATCTGGTGCTTGGGGTCGAGGCTGGAGATGGGTTCGTCCAGCAGCAGGTAGGGAGGGGCGCCGTCGCGCGCGGCGGCGCGACATTGGGTGAGTACGCGCGCGAATTGCACGCGCTGCTGCTCGCCACCGGACAGTTCGGGATAGCGACGGTCGGCGAGGTGGGCCACGCCGGCCTGGTCCAGCGCACCGTCGATCAGGGCATCGACGGTGTCGGCGCTCAATTCGGGAAAGGGATAGGCGCCCATGGATACGACGTCGCGCACGCCCAGGTCGAACGTCAGCGACGGTTTTTGCGGCAGCACGGCACGGCGGCGCGCCTGCCGCCGCGCGGGTACGCCGCGCGCGTCTTCGCCGTCCAGCAGGATGCGTCCGGCGTCCGGTCGCAGTTCGCCCGCCAGCGCGGCCAGCAGCGTGGACTTGCCGGCGCCGTTGGCGCCTAGCAGGCCGACGACGCTGCCTGGACGTATCGATAGCGATACCCGGTGCAGCACCCGCGCCTGGCCGCGCGCCACGTCGATGTTGTCGGCGTCCAGCGTCATCAGAATCTGCGTCCTCGCGCCAGCAACCACAGGAAGAACGGGCCGCCGACCAGGCTGGTGACCAGGCCGATCGGCAACTCGGCCGGGATGACGACGACGCGTGCCAGCCAGTCGGCCAGCACCAGCGCAAGCGCGCCCGCCAATATCGACGCCGGCATCAGGCGGCGGTGGTCCGCGCCCAGCGTCATGCGCAATAAGTGCGGCACCACGAGCCCGATGAAGCCGATGCCGCCGGTGGCGGCGACCAGGGGCCCGACGATCAGTGCGGTGGCCATGACCAGCCGCCGCCGCACCGACACCAGGGCATAGCCCAGATGGCCGGCCTCGCGCTCGCCCAGCAGCAAGGCGTTCATGACGCGCCATTGACTGAGCAGCCATGCGGAACACAGGAGCGTCCAGGGACCCAGGAAGGCCAGCAGGCGCCAATTGGCGCCTGCCAGGCTGCCCATGCTCCAGAACGTCAGGTCGCGCAGCTGGTTGTCGGACGCGAGATACGTGAGCAGGCCGATAAGGCTGCCGGCCACGGTGTTGATCGCCACGCCTGCCAGCAGCAGGCCTGCCACGCCCGGCGCGCGCCGCCCGACCAGGTAGGCGCAGGCGGTGGCGGCCAGGCTGCCGGCGAAGGCGGCGGGCGCGATCACCGCATAGCCGCCGCTGGTCAGGACGATGGCGCCGACCGCGCCCAGCGCGCCGCCGGCTGAGATGCCGACCAGTCCGGGCTCCGCCAGCGGATTGCGGAACAGGGCTTGCAGGGCCGCGCCGCAGACGGCCAGGCCCGCGCCGGTCACGGCCGCGAACAGCACGCGCGGCAGGCGGATATTGAGCAGGACGTTGCGCCACAGTTCGTCGTCGGGCTTTTGCGGCGTGGCCGACCACAGCAGGCGCAGCGCATCGGCGACGGGAATGCGCACCGCGCCGCTGGCCGCGGCCAGCACGGCCACGGCCACGAGGGCCAGCGCCAGGCACAGCAGCGCCGCGTCGCCCTTGCGCGAGTCAGCCGGGCGTGCGGTGCGGGCCCTGGCGAGCGACACAATCCGTCTCCTTCAACTGGCGTACCGCCTGCGGCAGGCGCGGGCCGGTGCCCAGCGCGAGCAGGTCGTCCATGACGACGATGCAGGAAGCTGCAGGCGTGCCGGCGAGGCCGGGCATCGCGCGCAGCTTGTCCAGCCCGCCGGACGCCTCCAGCGAGGTGCGGGTGATGACCAGCACCTGGGGCGCCAGCGAGGAGAACGCTTCGGGCGACAAGGTCTTGTAGCCCTGCTGGTCCTGCAGCACGTTGCGCAGTCCCGCCAGCCGCAGGACCAACCCGGCGGCGGTGCCCTTGCCGGCGCCTTGCGGGGTGCCCGTGCGGTTCATGATCAGCAGCGCGCGCGCATTGCTTGTCGGCAGGGCCTGGGCGGCCTGCAGGTCGCGGTCGACCGCTTCGACCAGGCGCCGGCCCGCGGCCTCGTCGCCCAGGATTTGCGCGATCTGGCCGATGCGCTTGTGCAGGGATTGCACCGAGGGCTGGTCGGAAACGCTTTCGACGCGGACGCCCGCGCTGGCCAACTGCTTGATGGCATCGGGCGGGCCGGCCTGCTCCGATGCCAGGACCAGGTCCGGCTTGAGCGCCAGCACGCCTTCCACCGGCGTGGCCCGATAGTAGCCGACGCGGGGCAGCCGCGTGGCGGCGTCCGGATACAGGCTGGACAGGTCGTCGCCCACCAGGCGGTCGCCCTGTCCCAGCGCATAGACGATTTCCGTGACGCTGCCGCCGAGGGTCACCACGCGCTGCCGCGCCTGGGCCTGGACGGAGCCGGCCAGCAATGCGCCCAGCAGCAAGGCCGTCGCCCGATACATCATGATCTCGTCCTTGGTTTCGTCGCTTGGTCAGCGGCCGCGGGGGCGGCCACAGCGGCAACGATAACAGTTCTCAATGGTGTAGTGGCGTGAGTGTAGCGGCGCGAGGCGCCCGCGCCGCCGGCGGCCGCTAATCGCTGGCCTGGTCCATCGCCTGGGTCATCGCGCCCTGTATCAGGTCCTCGGTCACGCGGATTTCCACGCCTACCGGCGACATCTGCGTGGCCGGTTCGAAGGGCGCCACCGGCGCGGCGACGGGCGATTGCTTGCGCCGCCACAGGAAGAAGGCCGCCATGGCCAGGTTGAGGACCGCCATGGCCCAGAAGAATCCCGCCGAGCCCGCGCGTTCCATCAACAACGCGATGATCATCGGACTGATGGCCGATCCCACCGAGTTGATCAACAGCAGGCCCTGGATCATGCGCACCAGCGCATCGGGACCGGCCTTGTCGGCGGAATGACTGACGGCGACGGGATAGATGGCGAAGATGCCGCCGCCAAGCAGGAACAGGGGCAGCACCAGCCAGGCCGGCGAGCTGGGCAGCGCGAGAATCAGCAGCGAGTCCGCCACGCACACGGCGCCCAGCACGATCAGCACGGCCTGGCGATCCCTGTGGTCCGACCAGCGGCCGACGGGGTATTGCAGCACCATCGCGCCCAGGATGGTTGCCGACATCAGGCTGCCGACCTGGTCCACGTTCATGCCCACGTGCTGGAGATAGAGCGGCAGCAGCGTATAGATCGCCGCGATGGCCACGCCGGAACCGAAGCAGCCCACCACGCCGGTGGAGGTGACCCGCAGCAGGTCGCCGAAGCGCAGCGGCTGGACCGGATCCATGACCGGCGAAATCCGCGGAATGATGACCATGGGCAGCACGGACAGGGAAGCCAGCATGCCGCCCACGATGAAGGGCACGGTCGGGCCGGCCGCATCGACGCTGCCCAGTACCAGCTGGCCCAGCAGGGTCGAGCCATAGAAGGCGATCATGTACAGCGCCAGCAGGCGTCCCCGCTGCTTGGGCGTGCCGGCCAGCAGCAGCCAGCTTTCAACGACGAGGAAGACTCCCAGCGTGGCCCAGCCGTTGACCAGGCGCAGCACCAGCCAGAACGCGGGTTCGGAGAAGAGGCCTTGCAGCAGGAAGGTGATCGAGATGACCGACACGAAGCTGCTGTAGGCCCGGATATGGCCGACCCGCGCGATGAGCCGGTCGTTGAAGAATGCCCCTATCGTCAGTCCGATGAAGTACGCGGACGAAATCAGGCCCACGGTCAGCGCCGGCGCGCCCGAGGAGTCCAGGCGCAGGGTGGTCAGCGAGGAGATGAAGCCGTTGCCGGTCGCGACGACGAAAAGGCCAAGGATAGGCGCGAGGACGGTGGTGAAAAGCTGCCCAAACATTGGGGGTATAGGTAAGGCGTTAAGAAGAAGATGGGGCGCGCGTTCCCGTATGGAACGCGCGCCCCGTTTGTTGCTGTTCTGTTGGCTGTTCTGTTGGCTGTTCTATTGGCTGTTCTGTTGCTGTGCTATTGCCGCTCATCCCCCGGCGGCCGCCGGGGGCGGCGCGCCACGGCGGCCGGCCCACGCCGGCGCCATGGCCTGTCCGCGATCAGACGCCGACGACGGAAACCGCCTTCGTCACCAGATACGCCTCCAGCGCTTCCGGACCGCCTTCCGAGCCATAGCCGGAATCCTTGACGCCGCCGAACGGCAGTTCGGCCGAGGGCGTGGCGGGCTGGTTGATCCAGACCATGCCCACTTCCAGGCGGCGCGACAGTTCGGTGACGTTCTTGAACGAACGGGTGAACGCGTAGGCGGCCAGGCCGAAGGGCAGGCGGTTCGCTTCCTTGATGGCGTCTTCGAGATTCTCGAAGCTGCGGACCGCGGCGATGGGGCCGAACGGTTCTTCATTGAACACGTCGGCGTCCAGCGGCACGTCGGTCAGCACGGTGGGCGCGAAGAAGTTGCCTGCCGAGCCGATGCGCTCGCCGCCGGTGGCGACCTTCGCACCCTTGGCGCTGGCGTTCTTCACGATCTTGTCCATCGCGACCAGGCGGCGGTCGTTGGCCAGGGGGCCCAGCGTGGTGCCGTCGGCCAGGCCGTCGCCCAGCTTGAGGCTTTCAGCGTGCTTGACCAGCGCCTGCTCGAAGGCTGCCTTGACGTCCTTGTGGACCAGGAAGCGGGTCGGCGAAATGCACACCTGGCCGGCGTTGCGGAACTTGGCGCCGCCGGAGGCCTTGACGGCCAGTTCGACGTCGGCGTCCTGCGCCACGATCACGGGGGCGTGGCCACCCAGCTCCATGGTCACGCGCTTCATGTGCTGGCCCGCCAGCGCGGCCAACTGCTTGCCGACCGGGGTGGAGCCGGTGAAGGTGACCTTGCGGATGATGGGGTGCGGAATCAGGTAGCTGGAGATCTCGGCGGGGGAGCCGAACACCAGGCCGATCACGCCCTTGGGCAGGCCGGCGTCCACGAAGCAGTTCAGCAGCGCGGCGGGCGAGGCCGGGGTTTCCTCGGGCGCCTTCACCAGGAAGGAGCAGCCGGAGGCCAGGGCCGCGCCCAGCTTGCGCACGATCTGGTTGACGGGGAAGTTCCAGGGCGTGAAGGCCGCCACGGGGCCCACCGGCTCCTTGAGGACCATCTGCTGGGCCGCGGGGTTGCGGGCCGGCACGATACGGCCATAGACGCGCAGGGCTTCGTTGGCGAACCAGTCGATGATTTCAGCGCCGGCGGCGACTTCGATGCGGGCTTCGGCCAGCGGCTTGCCCTGCTCCTGCGTGAGCAGGCGGGCGATGCTGTCGACGCGCTCGCGCACCAGCTGGGCGGCCTTGCGCATGAGGGTGCAGCGCTCGTGGGCCGACATGTCGCGCCAGGTTTCAAAGCCGCGCTGGGCGGCGGCCAGGGCCAGGTCGAGGTCTTCCTTGCTGGCGTTGGCCACCTGGCCGATCTTGTTTCCGGTCGCCGGATTGACGACGTCGATGCGCTTGTTCCCACGCGCTTCGCGCCATTCGTTATCGATCAGGAGGAGAGTGTCGGGGTAACTGCTCATGGATGCTCCGTACCTTTAGGAGAGAGTTCTGGTCACGATATCGTTCTTGTCTTGCAATGCGCTGGTCGCGCCGCCCAGGTGGGATGCGTGTACGCCGCCTCGTAGGCTAACATTTTTGACGATTACGTCGTAAGGTCTCAATTCCTTTCAGTGTATTGTCGGTTTCTGACAATAGCTTGATGCTCCTTGGCCCCCAGGCCCCGATCAGCCGGCCAGCAGCGCCGGCGCCGTGACTTCCACGGCTTCCCGGCCGCCCTGGAATACGCGGGCGGGGTGGGGGCCGCCCAGTTGCACCTGCTTGCCGCGCACCCGCAGCCAGTCGCCCTCGGGCAGGCCGATGACCTTCATTTCCGGCCGCACGGCCAGGAACTCGGCGATGCGCTGGTCGCGCGTTTCGCCCTGGTGGCCGGCAGGCAGGGCGTTGGTGTAGTGCGGATTGATCTGCATGTCGATGAGCCCCAGGGCGTCGAAGCCGCCGGGGTCGACGATGGGCATGTCATTGGTCGTGCAGATCGTCGGGCAGGCGAGGTTGGCGCCCGCGCTCCAGCCCATATAGGGCGTGCCGGCGGCGACGCTGCGGCGCACGGCCTGCAGCCAGCCGCGCTGCCGCGCCTGCTGCGTGAGCTGGAAGGTGTTGCCGCCTCCTACGATCACCAGCTCGAAGGCGGCTATGTCGGCGGCCTGGACGGTATGCGCGCCCGTCAGCGCCAGCCCGGCCGGCGCCAGGGCCTGCCGCACCTTGTCCGTGTACTCGTCCCAGGTGGTGGTGACGCCGGCGAAGGGCAGGAAGAGCGCCTTGGTGCGGCCGCCAGCCAATTCGCGCGCAAGTTCGACGGCATGGTCCAGATAGCCGCCGTCGGGCGAGCGCGAGTTGCTGAGGAGAAGAAGGTTCATGGCTAGGAGTCGATATCGGTAATAGAAGGGGGACGAAGGCGTTGTCCGCCCGCGCCTCGGGCGGACGAGTCAAGCCAGCAGTTCGGCGGTGAGCTTGGCGATGAGCGCATTCGAGAGGATGACGGGCAGGCCGCTGGCCCGCGCGGCGGCCCGGCGATGCTCCTCCGTGTAGCCCATGCAGTCCAGCAACAATACCTGCGCCCCGCGCTCGCGCAACTCGGCGGCCGCACGTTCGAGTTCCCGCAGGCCGTCGGCGTAGGGCGACGCGGCCGCGCATATGGGCGGCCTGGCCAGGGCCGCGAACTTGCCGGCTTCGCTGGCGGCCTGCTGCGGCAGGGGCACCATGATGCCGACCTGGCGGTCTCCCGCGAGGGCCGCCGCCGCGGGCGGCACGATGCGGTCGGGTTCGACCAGCCAGGCCGGGTCGAGGTTCAGGCCGTGGAATTCGCCGGTGCACAGGATCAGCACGACCTGGCAGCCGCTGGCTTGCAGCTCGGCCAGCTTGCCGTCCAGGTCGCGCCGCACGGCGGCCTTGTCCAGCGTGACCGAGCCGCCGTCCAGCAGGCGGGTGACCAGCACGGGCTCGCCCGCGCGCGGCGCGTAGCGGGCCGCGATGTCCTCGCGCGACAGGCCGTCGAGCACGCCCAGGTGCAGGCAGTCGACGCCCTCGGGGAGGGCGGCGGCCAGTATGGGGGTGATGTCCGCGCGCGGCGCCTGGCCGATGGTCAGCGTGCCCAGCCGCTTGCGGGATGAGGTCGGGATGGAGGCAACCGTCATTTCGTTTCCTCGTTGTCGTGCCGTTATTGGCGCTTTTGCAGGTGACCCAGGGAGCCGTAGAGCTTGAGCAGCTGTTGGTACTCCGCCTCGTCGTGGAATTGGCAGGTGCCGCGCGTGTATTCCTTCGCGACTTCCACGGCGAAGCGCACGGCCGCGGCAATGTCGTATTCGTCGCTGGCGCCCGTGCCGCAACCCGGCACCACGCTTTGCGCGGAAATGGCCACGCCGACGGTGGGCACGGTGGTGGCCGTGGAGGGTTGCAGGATGCTGTTCAGGTGGTAGACGCCGTTGCCATAAGGCGTGATGTCCTGGGTAGTGATCGGGAAGGTCACGGCGGGGCGCCCGCTGGTCATTTCCATGATGCGCACCAGGTCTTCCGATACACGCAGGATATAGCCTTCCTTCACGGTCGGGGAAATCGCATAGCCCTTGTGGTTGAGAATGCGGTTGCCCTTGGTGGTGTCGATGGACAGCACCGCGTCCATGTCCGGGGTGATTTCGTTCTCGTTCAGGGTCTCGGTGTCCATGGGCGAGTCCATGAAGTCCACCGGTTCGTGCGGCCGCGTGGGGGCGTCCGGGCAGATGTGCGTGCTCAGGACCACGTCGCCGGGCAGGGCGTCGCCCTGTTCGCGCATGTGGGCCAGCTTCAGCGCGGCGGCGACGGCCGCCACCGCGCCGTCGCCATCGGACACCAGGCCGATGCGGCTGGGCCGCGCGCCCACGCCGCCCAGGCGGCCGACGATGCCCAGGGTCCGGGCCTTGCCGCCGGCCTGCTTGCCTTCGGTGCCGGCGATTTCCACGCGCACCAGGTCGGTCTTTCCCTTCGGCCCCGTGATCGTCTTGACCGTGACCTTGGCGTGGCGGGCGTAGGGGGCCAGCAGGTCGACGACCGTCTGGCCGTTGCAGTAGGCGCTGTCGAGGGCTTCGTAGGCTTTGAGGGTATGGGAAAGGCTCATGGTGTTTCCTTTTCTGGGTTGGCGTGGCGGCTTACCTGGATTTCAGGTTCGCGCGGGCCATCGAATTGAAGAAGCTGTAGAGGGCGTCGCCGGCGATGCAGCCCGCGGCGAAGACTTCCGCCTTGTTGCGGGCCGATTCGCCCCAGCGGCGCTGGATCAGGAGGCGCAGCAGGATGCCGACCAGCACGGCCCAGCCGGCGCTGGCATTCAGGATCAGCAGGCCGGTGGACAGCAGCACGCCCAATTGGCGGCGCGGCCCGCCCGCGAGCTGGATGAGGGCGCCCGGGATGGCCCACAGCAGCAGCTTGCCCGCCACGCCGGGCGCGATCCCCGCCTTGATGGTGGCGACATAGACCTTGGCGACCGGCGGGATCAGCCCCTGCGCGAAGTAGGTGCCGAAGGAGAAATACACCATCGGGATGGCGATGACGAAGGCCAGCATGCCGGCCGCGAGCTGCTGGCGACGGCCTTCGAGCTCGAAGCGCGGGTCCGCGCCGTTGCCGCGCAGCATATAGCCCGCGCGCAAGTCGTAGCCCATGTCGGCGAATGCCGGGCCGGTGGCCGCCGAGAAGCCGCACAGCATGACCAGGGCGATGGGCGGGAAGCCCAGCAGCATGCCTACGAGCAGGGTGATCAAGGCGACGGCGAAGGCCGGGAACCAGCCCGAGTGCATGGCCGCGATGCCGACGATCATTTCGTGGACGAAGGCCGCGAAGGCGGCGTACACGATGAAGAGCGCCAGCATGGGCGGGGACATTTCGGCATAAAGGCCGCTGCCCAGGGCGATCAGCGCGGCCAGCACGATGTACGCGATGGCGCCGAAACGCAGGGTCTTGGTCAGGTCGTAGGCGATCTGCCGGGAGGCGAGCTCCGGCGGCGCGGCCGACGTCGTGGCCGAGGTGCCGGCCACGGTATTGGACACGGTATTGGACACGGTGTTGGCCACGGTGTCGGTCACGGCGTCGGCCGTGCGCCGTTGCCGCATCTGGCCGATGACCTGCAGCAGTGCCACCAGGCCGGCGCCTATCATCAGGCCATGCGGCAGGTAGACGGCGTTGATGTCCACGCCCGCGAGGGGCTGGGCATAGGCGCGCGCCAGCAGCCCGATACCGAACATGGACAGCGCCCAGATGTTGCCCAGGAATGCGGTCCCGAAGGCCGACATCGGCACGCCCAGCCAACTGCCGGCCACGCCCGCGCCTATGCCCAGGGCCAGCAGCGCGGCCTGCTTGCCGCCGGTGTCGCCCGCCTTGATGGCTTCGGCCGCCGCCGTGCCGGGCGGCCACGCGCCCGAGGCCGGGAAGATGCGCGTATCGAACATGCGATACAGCAGGTAGCCGTCCAGCAGCATGGCCAGCGAAACGCCGATGAACATGGGGACGACGAGGTCGTTGCGGCCGATCAGGAAGGGAATGGCGATGGGCAGCAGCAGGCTGTTGGCGGCGCCGAACGTGGCCGAGGAAATGGCCGATTGCGCCAGGTTCTGCTCGTGCACGGAGCGGAAGCGGTTCAGGAAGGACAGCGGTACGCGGGCGAGCAGCATGGCGATGAGCGCCCCGATGATGGACGTATTTGGCGTCACGCCCAGGGACGTCAACAACTGGATGCCGATGATGGCGCCGAGGACGCTCAATAGCGCCAATAGCACCAGCGTACCGCCGGCCAAGGCGCGCGGATGGGTCGAGGCTTGCATGGGTTTCCCTTGATTTGGTATCGGTGAAGACAGATTGTTGTGTGGTGTGGCGGGTCAGGACCGCGCGGTCCAGAATTCATCTCGCGCCGCGCGTCCGATGGCGCGGGCATGGCCGACGAGCCGCTGGGTCAAGGCCGCGACAAAGTCAGGGTCTTCTTGCGGCGATGGAAAGCTCAGGCAAAAGGCCAGGGTCTCGCCGCTGTCCGGATCGGCGACCGAGCAACTGATGGAACCGACGCCCGGCAGCGCCTCGTCGATGGCGATCGACCAGCCGTCGC
This sequence comes from Achromobacter aloeverae, assembly GCF_004121055.1. Lineage (GTDB taxonomy): Bacteria > Pseudomonadota > Gammaproteobacteria > Burkholderiales > Burkholderiaceae_B > Bordetella_C > Bordetella_C aloeverae. Next base: position 332,238 of record NZ_PYAL01000007.1, on the reverse strand, counting down.
GCCGAACCTGCTCCAGCCGTTCGAGCAGCGCGGGCAGGCTGGCGGGCGCGCGGTCCGGCACCGAGGGATAGTCCTTGCCATAGACGCGCGCCAAGGCATCGTCGGGCAGGCGAGCCAGCAGGGTACGGCCAGTCGAGACGGCGACGGCGAGCGAACGGTGGCCAGGCCACGTCACCACCCGCAAGGGGTGCGACCCATGGCGCACGCGCAGGACGACCACGTGGCGGCCGGTCTCGTCCAGGACGGAGATGTAGCCGGTATGTCCGGTTTCCTGCACCAGCGACTGCAAGGCTTCTTCCATGCGGTCCAGGGTGGAGGAGGACGCCCGCACCTGGTGCGAAAGTTCGAGCATGAGCAGGGAGGGGCGATAGGCCAGGGTGCGCACGTCGCGCTCCAGCAGGCCGCATTCCATCATCTGCTTCAGCACGCGCGAGGCGCTGCTCTTGGGGACGTCCAGTCCGTTGACCACGTCCGTGACTGTAAGGTCGCGGCCGCTGCGTGCCAGCAGGCGCAGGACGTCGGTGGCGCTGTCGAGGATGCTCATTGTTGAGTTCCGTAAAATGGAACCATGTCTTGAAAAATGGAACCTGCTGCGGATTTTATGTTGCGTCGCACATGCCGGAACTTGGTGAAAACCCTAGCGCGGGCGCCGAGGCCCGCGCTGCCGGGCGTGGCGTTTGCGGCGGGCAGGGCGGCGTATCGTTGCTGTTGCTGTTGCTGTTGCTGTTGCTGTTGCTGTTGCTGTTGCCGTTGTCGTTGTCGTTGTCCTTGATGCCGCCCCCCCGTGGGTGGCGGCATGACCCGAATCGCAGGTCGACCATGAATCACTTCCATCCCATCATGCTTATCCGCCATGCGGAGAAGCCCCTGCGCGAACCGCGTTATGCGCAGGACAACCCCGGGGCCGGGGGCCAGCACGGATTGAGCCCGCGTGGCGAGCGCCGCGCCCAGCTGCTGGCGGCGTATTTCGCGTCCTCGGACGAGGTCTTGCGCGAGCGCGGCCTGTGCAGGCCGGCGTTCATCTTCGCCGCGGCGACCACGGCGCGGCATCGCAGCACGCGGCCGGTGGATACCGTCAAGCCGCTGGCGGCGGCATTGAACCTGCCGGTGCGGGACGACTACGGTTCCGATCCGCCCCTGGCCAAGGTGGCCGATACCCTGTGCAGCGCGGCCACGCAGGGGGCCGTGCTGGTGAGCTGGCGCCAGGACACCCTGCCCGAACTGGCGCGCGCCATCGGCGCGCGCACGGTTCCCGCTGAGTGGCCGGAGAGCCGCTTCGACATGATCTGGCTGCTGGAGCGGGCAGGCGGCGAGTGGACGCTGGCGCAGGTGCCGCAACTGCTGCTGCCGGAAGACAGCGAAGCCCCCATCCGGGAGGATTTCGGCTACGGACCGGCGTGACGCGCGCCGGCGATCCCGCCGGGAGGCGGCATGGTACGGAGGCGCTTCCTGCCGCCGGGCGCGTTGAAACAGTTTGCTACCTCGACGCCCGATTGCCATCCAAACCGAATATCTTCTTGCCTCGCATACGGCGGCCCGGGCTGGCGGGCTGTCGCTTCATCCACTCGAAGCCTGAATAAGAAAGAATGCACAAAGACCTCGATCGCGATCCGAGCATTGCTGTTGTCTCCGTGAAACGGGCGCCCGTCGCCGCTGCCGTCGCCGCTGTCGCCGCCGCGATGGCATTGGCGGCCACGGCGCCGGCGTGCGCCCAGGGCATTACGCAGTCCGCCCACGGCGGCGCCTCGGCCGTCACGCAGTCCGCGCATCCGCGCGCCGCCGATACGGCCCAGCCGTCCGCCGCGCCGGCCTCCGCCCATGGCGCGCCGCCTACCGCTCCTTCCGCGCCGGCCAGCGCCGGCGACCCCTACGCCACGCCGGTGACGAAAGGCCCGATGAATCCCTATGCGCCACGCCCGACCCTGGCGCCGGTGGGCAAGACCATCGTCCAGGACCAGGCAGCCTACGAGCGCCTGATGAACAACAGCGGCATCACGGTGCAGTGGCTGTGGCATGCCGACCGCGGCCACTTGACGGCGACCGATGTCAACGACGTGGTCAGCCTGGAAGGCACGCAGTCGAACTACGAAGGCACCTTGAAGATCAAGGGCGACGTGGTGGCGATTTCGGCGGACCGTTTCCGTTTCCGCGGCACCATCCTGATCGTCGACGCCCCCGACAAGGGCCGGAATTGCGAGCGTACGGGCGATTTCGATTTCCGCATCAGCGGCAAGCGCAAATACTGGCGTTTGCAACAGATGGAGTTCTGCGACAACCTGACCGACTACGTGGACGTCTATTTCTGAGTAGCGCCTGCCGCTGCCTCCATGCGGACAGCGCTACACTTCGCTGCTCCTCTCCCTCGCCCGGATGCCGGGCCGCGCAGGCTGGCAAGTAGAAAAGATGAAAATTGATCGCTATGGCATCGCCCTGGCCTGTGAGGGCATGGGCGACTGCCTGTACGCCATTCCAGTTATCAGGAAGCTTCATGCGGCGACCCGGTCGACCCGGGTGTACGACATCTTCACCAAGCAGCCGGACCTGTTCCAGTCCTGTCCCTATGTGGACAGGGTCTATCCTTTTGCGGACGGCCCGCTCATCCAGGACTACTACCGGAACAACAAGCTGATACAGCTGTTCGACCTGAAGAAGTTCGAGCATTGGGCGATGGACACCACCGATTTCATCAGCCTGCCCACGGGCATGGGGCAGTTGAGTTTCCGCGAAAAGCAGCTGGAGTACTTCCCCACGGAGCCGGACGCCGCCGAGACCTTCGATGTCGTGCTCAATACCTCGCGCACCTGGCCCAGCCGCAGCTGGCCCATCGAGCATTGGCAGCGCCTGGCCGACGAACTGGCGGCCAGGGGATTGTCGGTGGCGGTGGTGGGCAAGGACGTCAGCAGTTCGTCGGACGCCTTGCGCAAGCAATCGCTGCCCTTGCAGGGGTGCCGCAACCTGGTCAACGCGCTGTCGCTGGACCAGACCTACTACACCATCGCCAAGTGCCGCCTGTTCGTCTCCAACCAGAACGGCCTGTCGGTGCTGGCGGGCGCCACCGATGTCGAGATGATCGTGCTGGACATGTCCATCGAATGGAGCAAGCGGGCGATGTATCGCCAGGAGAACCCGCTGCACAAGTTCGAGCTGGTGAAGGGCGATTGCCAGATCTATTGCTGCAGTTCGGACGTGTGCCCGGAACCCAGCCACAAGGGACAGTTCAAGTGCGTGCCGGGCTACGACCGCGTGCGCGGGGCCGTGTTTCGCAAGCTGGGGCTGCCGGGCTGATTGTCCGCCGCATAGGCGCAGACACCCAGGCGGTCAAGCAGCCTGACCAGCGTCACCTGGCGCCGGCATCCCGTCTTGTTGAGGATGGACTTGATCTGTGAGCGCACGGTCTCGACATGGCTGCCGCGAACCATGGCGATCTCCGTGACGGTGTGGTCGCGGGCCAGGTCGGCCGCGACCGCGATTTCAGCGGTGGTAAGGCCGTAGAGACCCGCCAGGATCGCCCGCCAGGACGGGGACAGCACATCGTTCCGTAGATGCGCGACCACCATGCGCAAGGGACGTTCGATGCTGCCCGAGGCGGCCAGGCCCGCCGGCAGGGCGAGGACCTGCAACAGCACATCGTGGCCGTCCGGCGCGGGGACGTTCAGGCCGCCGCCGGCGGCATGGTCCGCCTTGGGATGGAAGAGGGCTTCCCAGGCCGCTTGCAGGCGGCCGTCGGGAAGCAGCAGGCGGCCGCCGGACTGCCGCAAGGGGAAGCCGGGCCGCCGCTGCGCCGCTTCCGCGGCCGCGTTGGCGTGGCGCAGGCGGCCATCCGCTTCGGCTATCCATATCGGCAGCGCGATCTGGTCCAGCACGCCCAGGCCCATGGCGGCGGTCTGCCGCAGTTCGGCGTAGCGTTGCCGCAGCAGCAGCGTGCGTTGCAGGTGGGGATGCACCTGGTTCACCAGCGCCAGGGCCTCGCTGGAAAAAGAGGGGTCGTCCTTGTTGCGCAGCAGGCTGAAGGCCCATTCGGGCGATCCGGCCTGGGGCCGGGCCGCAGCCACCTTCAAGGCCGCCCAGCCGTCCATGCCCAGCGGCTGGGCGAAGTCATGGTAGAAGGCCTGGCTGTTCCAGCGGCCGGGCGTGAGATCGCGGCTGTCGATCAGCCAGTCCCCTTCGCTCGCCGCGTGCCAGCGTTCCTTGGTGGGGTCCAGCAAGTGGTAGTACGCCGCGTAGTCCGCCAAATAGCGTTGCAGCCGGTCGGGGTCCGACGAAAAATGCGAGGCCACGACGGGCATGTCGGTCGCCTGGCCGCTCCAGGCCAGCAGGACGCCGTGGCTCTGACCTATCAATTGCCCGCACGCGGCCACCGCGGGATGAAAGGCGTCCTCGTCCATGACGGCGTCGTACAGCTGACCGATGACGGTCTGGGGGTCCAGCATGTCGGGCTCCGAGGGGCGGGCAGGAGGAGCCGCCGGCCAATTTCGCGGATTATCACTAGGCCGAACGCATTAAGCAATCTGTAGGGTAGGGGGGCCGGGGAGAATGCGCATCGGTGTTGCGGGCACGCCGCGAAAACGTTCTAGACAATATTTTCTAGAAAGAATATTCTAGAAAGACGCTGCGGAGCCGAGGCCCGTGCTTCGCGCCCCTGCTCCCGTCCATCCTTCAATCCGCTTCGCCGCGGCCGAATAATGAACACCCGGTCCACGTTCCCGACGGTCAAACCCACCAGCGCCGAACTCGACGTGCTGCAAACGATCTGGGAGATCGGGCCGTCCACCGTCAAGCAGGTGCATGCGGCCATGGCCCCCACGCGGCCGGAGCTGACCTACGCGAACGTATTGCGGCTGATGCAGATCATGCACGGCAAGGGCTTGCTCGATCGTGACGAGCGCGAACGCTCCCACGTCTATGCCGCGGCGCAAAGCCAGAATGCGACGCAGGGAGGGTTGGTGCGGGACCTGATCCGCAAGGCTTTCGCCGGCTCGGGCAAGGCGCTGGTGCTGGCCGCCTTGCGCGAAGGCCAGGTGAGCAAGCAGGACCGCGCCGAAATCGAGGCCTTGTTGCGCGACGAGGGCAAGCAGTGAGCCCGTCGCTCGTGGTGTTCGCGTGGGCCCTGGGCAAGACCTTGCCCGTGTTCCTGTGGAAGGGATTGTGCATCCACGCCGTGGCCATGGGGCTGCTGCTGTCGCTGCGCGCCGGCGCCCCCAGGCCGCGCTACGTGGTGTCGTGCCTGGCGTTGCTGGCGTGCGGCGTGGTGTTTGCCGTGGATGTGGCGCAGGGCTATCGCATTGAACTGGCCTCGTTGGCGCAAGGAGGCATGGCGCGTGCCGACGGTGGGCAGGCAGCAGCGGTCCAGGCGTACTGGCCGGTGTGGCTGGCCGCCGGCTGGCTTGCCGGCGCCGTGCTGGTCGCGCTGCGCACCGGCTTGGGCATCGCATGGCTGCGTCGCGTGGTGAGCGCCAGTACGCCGTGGACCGACGCGGCATGGCGGACGCGGATGGCCGCGATGGCGCAGGCCTTGCGCCTGCCCCGCACGGTGGGACTGCGCATCGCGCGCGGCCTGTCCACTCCCATCACGGCGGGATGGCTCAATCCGGTGATCCTGGTTCCCGCGCACCTGGTCACGGGCATGCCCGCGGATCTGCTGGAGGCCTTGCTGGCACATGAACTGGCCCACGTGCGGCGTCTCGATTTCCTGGTGAACCTGTTGCAGCACGGCATCGAGGCCCTGTTGTTCTTCCATCCTTCGATATGGTGGCTGTCGCGCCGCATCCGCGTGGAGCGCGAGCGGATCGCGGATGAAATCGCGGCGGGCCTGGTCGGCGATCCGCGCCGGCTGGCCCGCGCGCTGGATGCCCTGAGCCGCTCGGCCGACCATGGCGACGACGATGCGCGAGTGGGCCTCGCGCAGGGCGCGAAGCATGGTCCGCTGGTGGACCGCATCCGCCGCCTGGTGCATCCGCGTGTGGCGGCGCGCCGGAGCATGGCGGCGTCGCTGCTGGCGGCCGTCCTGGCCATGGCCGGCGCGAGCCTGTGGTCGGCGGCGGACCCGGGCCGTGCGCAAGCCGCCCCAGGCGCGGATGACAGTCGCGGCGTGCTGGCGGACTACCCGGCCATCCAGTCGCTGGTCGAGACCAGCGGCGCAGCCCACGTGCTGGTGGTGGACACCCGGTCCGGCGGCCGGCTGGCGGCGCGGGCGGAAAACGAAGTGGTGCCCATCGCGTCGCTGACCAAGCTGATGACCGCCATGGTGGTGATGGACGCCAACCTGGACATGACGCAAGCGGTGCGCATCGAGGAAGCGGACGCCGTCGCCACCCGGGAAGGGATGTCGCGCCTGCCGGTCGGTACGGTGGCCACGCGAGATACCTTGTTGAAACTGACCTTGATGGCCTCGGACAACCGTGCGGCGTATGCCCTTGCCCGCAGCTACCCCGGCGGCTTGCCTGCATTCGAGCAGGCCCTGGAGCGCAAGCGGCTGGCGCTGGGTCTGGCCCACACGACGCTGCGGGAGCCGACGGGCGTGTCGTCCGCCAACCGTTCCACCGCCTCCGATATCGCCCGCATCGTCGGCGCGGCCGCGACCTATCCGGCGATCGTGCGCGACACCGTCGCGCTGGATGAGGACGTGAACGCGGCGGGCGGCGTCATACGCTATCGCAATACCAATGCGCTGGTCGGGCGGGAAGGCTGGGATATCCGCCTGTCCAAGACCGCCGCGTCCGAGCGCGCGGGGCGGTGCCTGGTGATGCGCGTGCAGGTCCGCGACCGTGACTTGACGCTGGTGCTGCTGAATGCGCGCCGGCAGCCCGCGTAGCGACGACACGTCGGCGCGCTTTTTTCCTCCTTTCCTTACCCCTCTCTTCGATCTTTCCGGTCCTCGATCATGACGTCATGCACGACGCTGCGCGCCGCCGCCGCACCCCTGTTCCTGTCCGCGGTATTCGCCGCTTGCGCCTTCCACGCCGCGCCGGCCCAGGCCCGCACGATATGCACCCTTGTGGCCGACGCCGCCGATGGCCGCGTCCTGGCGGAACAGGGGGCTTGCGGCGAGCGCTATACGCCCGCTTCCACCTTCAAGATCGCCATCAGCCTGATGGGATTCGACGCCGGTATCCTGCAGGACGAGAACACGCCGGCCTGGAATTTCCAGCCCGGCTATCCTGACTGGGGTGGCGAGGAGTGGCGCAAGCCCGCCACGCCGGCGCGGTGGATCAAGTATTCCATCGTCTGGTATTCGCAGCAGGTCGCCCGGCGGCTGGGGCAGGCGCGCTTCCAGGAATACACGTCGAAATTCCATTTCGGCAACGAGGACGTGTCCGGAGAACCGGGCAAGAACGATGGCGTGGACGGGGCCTGGATCATTTCCTCCTTGCGGATATCGCCGCGCGAGCAGGTCGATTTCATGCGGAAGATCGTCAATCGCCAACTGCCCGTCAGTGCGCATGCGTACGACATGACGACCCGCATCCTGGACCAGGGGCTGATCGCCGACGGCTGGCGCCTGTATGGAAAGACGGGCGCCGGGTCCCCGGGCAGCGATGGCCATTACGACGCCAGCCTGGCCTACGGCTGGTTCGTGGGCTGGATGGAGAAGGATGGCCGCAAGGTGGCTTTCGCCCGCCTGATCCAGGATGAGAAGGCGACCACGCCCAGCCCTGGCCTGCGTGCCCGCGCCAGCCTGGTCGAGGCCCTGCCTGGCCTGGTCGCGGCGGGGAGCGGCGCCAAATGAGCCGGCGTGTGAGCCGGAGTGTGAGCCGGAACGCGCCTGCCACCGTTGAACGCCGGCCCGTGACGCCGAACCCATGACTTCCGGCGCAAGGGACTGGCGCATCGATACGCTGCGCGGGATCGCGATACTGCTGGTATTGCTGCATCACTTCAATATCGCGTACTCCCTGGAACGTACGACGCTGGCCGCGTGGCTGGGCTGGCCGCTGGTGCACGCGATCGTGCGCAACGGCAATTACGGCGTGACGATGTTCTTCGCCGTGTCCGGCTTCCTCATTACGCGCAATGCGCTGGCGCGCTGGGGAAGCCTGGCGCGCATCCGCTTGGCCGACTTCTACGTCTTGCGGGCAGCCCGCATCCTGCCCTGCCTGGTGCTGGTGCTGCTGGTGGTCGATACGCTGGCGTTGGCCGGGGTGCGCATCTTCGACAATCGGGTGGATGCGCCGGTATCGCTGTGGACCGTCAATGCCGCCGCGCTGACGTTCTGGATGAACGTCCTCATCACGCGCGTGGGCTGGGTCAACTATCCGCTGGGCGTGTTGTGGTCGCTTTCCGTCGAACTCGTTTTCTACCTGTTGTTCCCCTTGCTGTGCATCGGCTTGGCGCGTCAGCGGAGGTGGCTGTTGCCGGTGCTGGCGCTCATGGTCGTTTGCGCCGGGCCATGGTACCGGCTGGCCCACCAGGGGGACGCGGAGGCCTACCTGTACGGTTACCTGGCCTGCTTCGACGCCATCGCCATCGGCTGCTGCGGCGCGGTGCTGGCGCGTCGCGGCGGCGTCCGTTTGCCGAGGACGCGCGCGGCGCGCGCCCTGGTCGCGATCGCGATGTCCGTGCTGTACCTGGCATGGCCCATAGGCGAGAGCAACGTGCTGGGCGTGACGGCGATGGCGCTGGGGACGGCGTGGCTCCTGCTTGGCGCCGAGGGGCGCGAGGATCGCGGCAGGCAGGAAGCGGCTCCTTGTGGTGCGGGGGAAGGCCGGATGCAGGCCGGACGGGGCCCGCGCCGGTACGCCGGTCGTCACCGGCTGGCACGGCCGCTGTGGATAACCGCGCGGTGGATAGCGCGGGCGCTGGCGGCTTGCGGCCGGCGCAGCTACGAACTCTACCTGCTGCATTTGCTCGTGCTGGGCCTGGCCAGGACCGCCTGGCCGGCCGCCGAAGTGGCGGGCGACTGGCGCTTGCTGATGCTGGCGGTTTATATCGCGCTGTCCATCGCGTTGGCATCGGTCGTGGGCCGGAGGTGTTCGGATCCAGCCAATGCCGTGCTGCGCGGGCGCTACTTTATTTCGAACTGATGCCAGGCCGCTATGAGCTTGTCGTAGTCGAAGTCCGGCCCGTTCAGCACCTTCAGCAGCGTGGACTCGCGCTGCTGCACGCGGGCGATGGCGGCCGGCAGTTTCTCGACCAGGTCGGGACGGATGACGACGCAGCCATGGCGGTCGGCGTGGACCAGGTCGCCCGGGCGCACCGCCAGGCCGAATACCGTCACCGGCGTATCGAAATCGACGAGGTGCGCGAAGCCGGAGCCGGGGGTGACGTTGCCGCCGAGCAGCTGATAGCCGGCCGGCAGCGTGTCCAGGTCGCGGATCGCGCCATTGGTCACCACGCCGGCCACGCCCATGGCCTTGTGCAGCGACGCGTTGATTTCGCCCCAGATGGAACCGACGCCGGGCCGGCTGCCGCAGTCTTCCATGACCACGACGGTGGGCCGGCCCGCGTCGGCCAGGTATTTGTAATAGGCGTAGCGGCGCTGGGCCATCACCTCGGGGCTATCCGTGCAGGGCTGCGAGGACACGATCTTCGCGGTCAGCGCATAGCCGGTGAAGGGCGGCAGGCCGGGATTGGCCGCGACCACGGTGTCGAGGGTGTAGTTCCTGCCCCGCAAGGCGGGGTCCATGACGATCATGGCATTGCAGACGGTGGGCGTGTCGATGCCGCGCAGGGCGTCGATGATGGTCGTGCTCAAGTTGATTCCCCTTGTATGAGCGTGGTGTCCGGATAGTCGCCACGGCTGGCCTGCCGTGCGCTTTCCTTGGGGGACACGGTAACGCAGCGGCGCTCGCGGGGTCAACGCATGCGCGGCGGGGAGGGCGGGATACACTGGAAACCGTTCATTCAGCCTGCGGCAGCCAGCCCTGCTCGGGGCCCCCGCCCACTACGCCATGCCACGTCAATCCAAGCGCACGCGCATCGACATGCGAGGACAGGTCTTCAAGGATGTCCTCGGCTACACCTTCCATCACTGGCGCCACCAGCCGCGCCGCATCGCCCTCATCATCTTGCTGGTGCTGGGCGGTGCGCTGGCGGACGTGGTCACCCCCTTGTTCGCCGGCCGTCTCATCGACGCGGTGACGGCGGGCCCCCCCTCCAATCCCGCCATCTGGAAATCGGCGCTGTCGGCCTTCGTCCTGCTGATCGTCGTGGGCCTGGCCGGTACCGTGCTGCGACAACTGTCGTATGGCGTGATCTCGGCGTTGACGGTGCGCATGATGAACCGCATCTGCGCCGAGGCCTTTCACCGCGTCCAGCGTTTTTCCAGCGACTGGCACGCCAATACCTTCGCCGGTTCCACGGTCCGCAAGATCACGCGCGGCATCTGGGCGCTGGACCTGCTGAACGATACCTTGCTGGTGGCCCTGCTGCCTTCGCTGACGATGCTGGTGGGAGCGGCCGTGCTGCTGGGTTGGCACTGGCCGGTCATGGGGCTGGTGGTGGGCGGCGGGGCCGTGATCTACCTGGTGGTGATCGTTACGCTGTCCCTGCTCTACGTCGCGCCGGCCGCCCGGCTGGCCAATTCCTGGGATACGCGGCTGGGCGGCGCGCTGGCGGATGCGATCAGCTGCAACGCGGTGGTCAAGGCCTTCGGCGCCGAGCCGCGCGAAGAGGCGCGCCTGGGCCGCATCCTGGCGAAATGGCGCGACCGCACCTATCGCGGATGGATACGGGGCACGATCAACGGCGGCCTGCAAGGCGCGCTGCTGATCGCCATGCGCACCGCCATCGTCGGCGCCGCGCTGCTGCTGTGGGCCGACCAGCAAGCCAGCGCGGGCGACATCACCTTCGCCTTGACCATGTATTTCATCCTGCACGGCTATATGCGCGAGGTTGGCATGCATGTGCGCAACCTGCAGCGGTCGGTCAACGACATGGAAGAACTGGTGGGCCTGGAGCGCCAGCCGCCCGGTATCGCCGACCGTCCCGGCGCGCGGCCCATCGTCATCACCAAGGGCGACATCCGCTTCGAGCACGTGACCTTCCAGTACGGCGGCCACGTGACGCCGCTGTACCGGGACTTCTCCCTGCATATCGCGCCGGGCGAACGCATCGGCCTGGTGGGGCATTCGGGCTCCGGCAAGACCACGCTGATCAAGCTGATCCAGCGCATGCACGACGTGAATACCGGAACGATCAGCATCGACGGCCAGGATATCGCGCAGGTGGCGCAGTCCTCGCTGCGTGCGCAGATCGCCATCGTCATGCAGGACCCCGTGCTATTCCACCGCACGCTGGCGGAGAACATCGCATACGCGCGTCCTGGCGCCTCGCAGGCCGATATCGAGGCGGCCGCGCGTTTGGCCAATGCCCACGATTTCATCGCCGCGCTGCCGCGCGGCTACGACACGCTGGTGGGCGAGCGCGGCGTGAAGCTGTCGGGCGGCGAGCGGCAGCGCGTCGCCATCGCCCGCGCCTTCCTGGCCGACGCGCCCATCCTGATCCTGGACGAGGCCACGTCCAGCCTGGACAGCGAAAGCGAGATGCTGATCCAGCAGGCCATGGAACGGCTGATGGTGGGCCGCACCACGCTGGTCATCGCGCACCGGCTGTCGACCGTGCGGGCGCTGGACCGGCTGATCGTGCTGGAGAAGGGCCGCATCATCGAAGAAGGAACGCACGATGCGCTGATCCAGCGGCCGGGGGGCGTCTACCGGAACCTGTTCGAACGGCAGGCGTTGTCGCTGACGCAGGCGCTGGAAGCCGCGGCGGAGTGACGCGGCGGAGTGACGCGGCGGAGTGACGCGGCGGGGCGGCGCCCCGGCACCGTCCACGGATTAGCTCATGCGCATTTTGTATTTCTAGGCGCCGTGCCTGCTTCTTAACATATCCGACTCTTTTCGATTCGGATGATATGGACAGGCGCACTTTCCTTGCCGCGACGTCGGCGGCGGTATTTTCGGGTACGTGGGGCGCGCGCGCCTTGGCGCAAGCGGCGGTGGATCCCAAGACCAGGCTGGTCCTTGCCGACCAGGGCGAACTGGTGCGTGTCCTGCTTGAGGCCAGCGGGGAAAGAAAAACGCTGGATTTCGACCTCCAACTGCCCAATTTCGCCGGCGGCCCCGCCATCTTCGAGGCCATGCGGGCCGGCGCGCTCGATATCGCCTATGTCGGCGACACGCCGCCCATCCAGGCGCGGGCGGCGGGCACCTTGTTGCCCATCGTCGCCACCATCTCGCGGCAGTTGTCGACGTACCGGCTGGTCAGCCGGCCCGGCCTGGTGATCGACACGCTGGCGCAGCTCAAGGGCAAGCGGATCAGCTATATCGAGGGTTCCGGCAGACAGGTGTTCCTGATCGAGGCCTTGAGCCGCGCGGGTCTCACCCTCAAGGATATCGAGCCCGTGGCGCTGCGCATCGCCGACCTGCCGGACGCGATCCGCTCGAGCGCCATCGACGTCGCGGTGCTGAACGAACCCTATGTCACCCGGCTGGCCAAGCAGGTGGGGGCGACGCCCGTGCGGGACCCGGTCGAGCGCCAGCTCCTGCCGGGCGTCAGTTATATCTACGCCCGGCCCGAAGTCCTGGCCGATCCGCGCCGGTCCGCCGCCATCCGTGCATTCGTCGGCGCGCTCGTGCGCGCCGGGAAGTGGAGCAACGCGCACCAGGAGCAATGGGGGAAGGCCTATTACACGGACTTCCAGCGGCTGGATCCGCAAAGCACGGCGGCCATCCTCGCGTCCCAGTCGCCGCTGGTTTTCCAGACGTCGCGCGAAGCCGTGGCGGACCACCAGAAGCTCATCGACATCCTGTATGCCGCGGGCTCCATCAAGCAGCGCCTGGACGCGACGCAATCCTTCACCGACGCCTACGACGCGGTCATCGCCGCGCAGCGCTGACGCCGGGTATTCGATCGAGGAAATACGATGTCGCCACCCTCGCTGTCATCCTCCCTTACCCAGGCTGGCGCCTATCCGGAAACCGCGCCGAAATCCGCGGCGGAATCCGAGGCCGCGGGCGAGCCCGGCTCGCATCACGCCGGCGCCAGGCGCTACGCGCCGCGGCGGCTGCCGGCCGGCATGCGCCTGCTTGGTCCGCTCATCGCCTTGCTTGCCTGGGAGGGAGCCGCACGCCTGGGCTGGCTTTCGCCGTCGACCTTGAGCGCGCCTAGCCAGGCGCTGGCCACGGCGGCCCGCATGTTCGCCGACGGCGAACTGCTGCCGCATCTGCTGGCTTCCGCCACGCGCGCCTATGGCGGCCTGCTCCTGGGCATCGTCGCGGGCGTCGCGCTGGCGCTGGCGGCTGGGCTGACGCGCACCGGCGAAGCCTTGATCGACGGCCTGGTGCAGATCAAGCGCGCCATTCCCACGCTGGCCCTGATCCCCCTGGCCATCATCTGGCTGGGCATAGGCGAGGCCATGAAGGTCTTCCTCATCTTCACGTCGGTGCTGGTGCCGATCTACATCAACACGCATGCCGCGTTGAAGGGGATGGACATCGGACACATCGAACTGGCGCAGACGCTGGGCCTGACGCGAGGGGAGTTCATCAGGAAGGTGGCCTTGCCGGGCGCCTTGCCCGGGTTCTTCACCGGCCTGCGGCTGGCCGTCGCACTGTGCTGGACGGCCTTGGTGGTGCTGGAGCTCATCAACACCCAGACTGGCATCGGCTACCTGATGAACCGGGCACGGGATTGGGGGCAGACCGACATCATCGTCGTGGGCATCATGATCTACGCGGCGCTGGGACTGGCTTCGGACGCGGTGGTCAGGCTGCTGGAAAGCCGCGCGCTCTCCTACAGGCGTACGCTGGGATCATGACGGCCTCTTTTTCCACGGAAAGCGCCGTCCAGCTGCGCGGCCTGTCGCGCGGCTTCGGCGGCAAGGCGGTGCTGGACCAGCTGTCGCTCAGCGTGCCGCGCGGCCAGTTCGTCGCCCTGCTGGGGGAGTCCGGTTCCGGCAAGACGACCTTGCTGCGCACGCTGGCGGGCCTGGACGATGCCGCCGAGACGTCCGGCAGCCTGCACGTGCGGGGCAGCGTCTCCGTGCTTTTCCAGGACGCCAGGCTGCTGCCCTGGCTGCCGGTCATCGAGAACCTCAAGCTGGGCCTGCGGCGCGCGGATGCCGACCAGGCCGCCCTGGACATGCTGGACGCCGTCGGGCTGGGCGGCAAGGCGACGATGTGGCCGTCGACCCTGTCCGGCGGCCAGAAGCAGCGGGCCGCGCTCGCCCGGTCATTGTTGCGCGAGCCGGACGTCCTGCTGGCCGATGAACCGTTCGGGGCGCTCGATGCGCTGACGCGCTTGCGCATGCACGCCTTGTTGTTCCGCCTGGTCGAGCGGCAGCGGCCCACGGTGATCCTGGTCACCCACGACGTGGACGAGGCGCTGATGCTGTCGGACCGCGTGCTGGTGTTGCGCAACGGCCGTATCGAAGAAGATCACGTCGTCGGCCTGCCCCATCCCCGACAGTCCGGCGACGGGGCCTTCGTCGCCCTCAGGGCAAGGCTGCTGCGCAGCCTCGGGGTGGAACAGACGCCCGTCTAGAAAAAAGGATATGCCATGGCTCGACAATTGCACTTGAACCTCTTCCTGATGGCGCGCGGGCATCACGAGGCCGCCTGGCGCCATGCCGGCTCCAGCCCGCGCGCCCTGACCGACATCGACCTCTACGCCGACGCCGCGCGCATCGCCGAAGCGGCGAAATTCGACGCCGTGTTCCTGGCGGATTCGCTGGCCGTGGCCGAGAACGGCGGCCTGGTCGCCAACGGTGCGCTGGAACCGCTCACGCTATTGACGGCGCTGGCGGCGCGCACCCGGCATATCGGGCTGATCGGCACGGCATCGACCACGTATAACCATCCGTATACGCTGGCGCGCCAGTTCGCGTCGCTGGACCACCTGTCCGGGGGCCGGGCTGGCTGGAACATCGTCACGTCCTGGCTGCCGCGAGCCGGCGCCAACTACGGACACACCGAGAACGTGGGGCATGGCGACCGCTACCGCATCGCGGAGGAATTCATCGAGGCGGTGGATGCGCTATGGCGCAGCTATCCCGCCGCCGCCGTGCTGGACGATCGCGATGGCGGCCGCTACCTGGATATGTCCGGGATCCAGCCCATCGACTACGACGGCCAGTACATCAAGACCCGCGGTCCACTGAACGTGCCCGCCGGGCCTCAGGGAAGGCCCTTGTACGTGCAGGCGGGTCAGTCCGACGATGGCCGCAACTTCGCCGCCAAATGGGCCGAGGCGATCTTCACCGCGCACCTGACCAAGGAATCGGCGCAGTCCTTCTATGGCGACGTGAAGGGGCGCGCCGCCCGCCATGGCCGACGGGCGCAAGACATTGTCATCCTGCCCGGCATCAGCGCCGCCATCGGTTCGACCCAATATGAGGCGCGGCAGGTATGGGAAGAACTGGATGCGCTGACCCATCCGGAAGTCGGGCTGGCCCGTTTGTCGGACCGCTTCGGCGGGCACGACTTCCGGGGCATTCCGCTGGACAGGAAGCTGACCCGGGACGATTTTCCCGACCCCAACCAGGTGCAGGCATCGAAGAGCCGTTCCATCGGCTACGTGAACCTGGCCTTGGGCGAGGGCCTGACGCTGCGCCAGCTGCTCAGCCGGCTGGCCGGCGCCCGCGGCCACCTGGCCGTGGCCGGCACGCCGGAGGAGATCGCCGACATCATCCAGGACTGGTTCACGTCCGGCGCGTCGGATGGATTCAACGTCATGCCGCCCATCATCAACCAACAGCTGGAACTGTTCGCCAGCGAGGTCGTCCCCTTGCTGCGCAAGCGCGGCCTGTTCCGCGAGGACTATACCGGCACGACCTTGCGGGACCACTACGGCCTGCGGCCCGTGGGGCAGGCCGAGCACGCGGTGGCGGCGTAGGAGGGACGGCCGCGGCGGGCCGGGCCGCCGCCAGGAGACGGGAGACGCTTCGCGCGCAGCGCGTTTTTAACCGGGCGGAGATGGGTCCCTGGCGAACCGGAAGGCGGACGTCGCCAGCACGGCGGCCAGCAGGGCGGCCATGCCGGCGAAGATGCCCGCCAGGCGCAATAGCGCGGGCATCGGATCGGCGGACCATAGCTGGTCCTGCACGAATACCATAAGGAAGGCGATGGCGAATTGGCGGCCGACGTAGCTGGCGCCTTCCTTGCCGGTCTGCACATGGCAGCCCGCCCACACGCCCGCGGCCAGCGCCATCAGGCACAGGACGGCATGGCCCCTCATGAGGGGCAGCATGGCGACGCCTATGATGCCGGCGAGCAGGCAGCCGATGGCGCGCTGCGTCATCTTTTCCAACATGGGCTTGTGGACGGTGTCGGGGTGCTGGCCGGCCGGTAGCATCAACACGGCGATCGCGGTGACCATGGCCTGCTCGTAGCCGGGGAGCTGCAGGAATTGCACGGACGCGGCGATGAGGGCGATGGCCAGCGCGGCCTGCATGGCGAGCAGGCGGCGCAACGCCGGCGGCGTCGCGGTGGCGGGCGGGTCGGCCGGTGGGTCGGCCGGGGCCTTGCCGTCGGCGGTGGGCGTCCACCGCCCCGCCGTGGTCGCCGTCGCTGCCGTGTCCGGTGATACTGCCCACCCTGCCTCGACTCCTGCCTCGGCCCCTGACTTGGCGCTTGCCTCGGCCCTCGCCTCGGCCACCGGCCCCGGCCCCGTTCCCGCCGTGCCGGCAGGCGCGATCTCGACCGATATCCGGTACTCCGAGTACGCCTTCGCGCCCCAATGGAACAGTGTCGCCACCAGCACGCAGGCCAGCGTGCCGACCACGACCTCGGCCACGCGCAGCGTGGCGAATTCAGCGGTCAGCTGCAAGCCCGGCCCAGTCCGTGCTTCGCACATCACCATCAGCGCCGTGATGCCGCCCAGCATCCAGGCATAGGCCCAGCGGGAGGCGTTCACGTTATAGACCGTGACGGCGCCGATGACGGCCATCGCCGGCACGAAGAGCCAGGGCGCGTCGCCCGTCCAGGGCCCCGCCAGCGTGCCTATGGCGGCGCCGGCCACCGTGCCGACGATGCGATAGGCGGCCCGTTGCAGGGATGCCGAGAAATTGGCCTGCATGACGGCGAAGCCGCTGAGCGCCGCCCACCACGTGTGCGTCAGCTGCAGCGCATGCGCTGCAGCCACCGCGAGCGCGACGGACAGCAAGGCTTCGATGCCGAACATGGCGCGCTCGCGCGACGGGCGCCAGGCGCGCAGCTCCCGGCCGAGCGAGGCCAACGCGGCCCGGCTGGCCTGGGCCAACATGGAAAACAGGGTCAAGCCGGACATGCCCTCGCCATTCATGGACGCTTCCTATGCCGTGAGGCCACGGCCCTGGGGGAGCGCAATTGCTCGCCGCCGGAGATTTTCAGGGGGACTTTCGCCGCCGGACCAGCCGGGGTGAAAGCGGGGACGCACCGCAAGAATAGCTCGGGGCCGATACCCGAGGCCAACTGGACTCAGGCCATATTCAGCTATTCATGCGACGCTATATCGTTTGCCGCACCGCAATTCGCGTTCCTCACCTTCCGCAGCCATGGCCACCCAACAACCCGCTCCCTATCCGCCCTTGCATGGCGGGCAACTCGTGCTGGCCACCTTCGCGGTGGCGCTGGCGACCTTCATGAACGTGCTCGACACCTCGATCGCCAACGTGGCGATTCCGACGATTTCGGGCAACCTGGGCGTGTCCGTGGATGAAGGCACCTGGGTGATCACCGTGTTCGCCGCGGCCAATGCCGTGTCCATTCCCTTGACGGGCTGGCTGACGCAGCGGCTGGGGCAGATCAAGCTGTTCGTCGGCGCGGTGGCGCTGTTCACGCTGGCGTCCTTCCTCTGCGGCATCGCGCCCAACCTGCCCGTGCTGCTGTTCGCGCGGGTGCTGCAAGGCGTCGTCGCGGGTCCCCTGATACCCATGTCGCAAGCCATCCTCCTGGGGTCGTATCCGAAGGAAAAGAGTTCGATGGCCCTGGCCCTATGGGCCATGACCGCGACCGTGGGACCCATCGCGGGTCCGTCGCTGGGGGGCTGGATAACGGACCGCTACAGCTGGTCGTGGATTTTCTATATCAACATTCCCGTGGGCATCTTCGCGGCATTGGTGAGCTGGAGCATCTATCGCCATCGCGAATCGCCCACGCGCAAGCTGCCCATCGACCTGGTCGGCCTGTGCCTGCTCATCACCTGGGTGGGCGCCTTGCAAATCATGCTGGACAAGGGGCGCGACCTGGACTGGTTCAGTTCCGGGCTCATCGTCGGACTTGCCGTCACGGCCTTCGTCAGCTTCGTCCTCTTCGTGATCTGGGAGCTGACGGAGGCGCATCCCATCGTCGACCTGCGCCTGTTCGGGCAACGCAACTTCCTGGGCGGCACGGTCGCCATTTCCATTGCCTATGGCGTTTTCTTCGGCAACCTGGTCCTGCTGCCGCAGTGGATGCAGGAATACCTGAACTACCGGTCGGTGGATGCCGGCATGGTGATGGCCCCGCTGGGCATCTTCGCGCTTGTCCTGTCCCCGGTGGTCGGCAAGCTGCTGCCCAAGTCGGACGCGCGCATCATCGCCACGGTGGCCTTTCTCACGTTCGCGGGCGTGTTCTACATGCGGGCCGACTACGTGCTGGAGATCGACACCTGGCACCTGGTGCTGCCCACCCTGCTGCAAGGCATCCCGATGGCGTTGTTCTTCATTCCCTTGACGGCCATCATCCTGTCCGGCCAGCCGCCGCACCGCATCCCGGCCGCGGCCGGCCTGTCGAACTTCGTGCGGGTGTTCTGCGGCGCCATCGGCACCTCCATCGCGGGCACGGTATGGAACGACCGAACCGTCCTGCACCACGAGCGCCTGACGGAAGCGGCGAATGCCGACAATCCGCTGTTCGCGCACCAGATCGACATGATCCGTTCGCTGCTGCACCTGGACACCAACGCGGCCAACAACCTGTTCGATTCCACCGTCAACGCGCAGGCGGCGATGATGGGGCTGAACGACATCTTTTTCGTCTCGGCGATCATCTTCCTGCTGATCATTCCATTGATCTGGATCACGCGGCCCGCCAAGGGCGGCGGTGGCGCGGACGCGTCGGGAGCGCACTAGGGGCGCCGCCACGGCTTCCCCGGCGGACCCGGCAGCCATTGGGTTGCGTCTCTATCGGGCAGACCGACGCGGCTTTGCCCGTGCCGGCATGCCGCGTGCGGCCAGCCGCAGGCATTCGGTCATACGCAGCGCGATCGCGGTCGGCGCCACGTTCCGCATGGCGATGATGCCGACGCTGGGCAGGTCCAGCCGCACGTCCAGGGGCAGCACGCGCAGCGCGCCGGCCTTCGCGTGCTCCCGGGCGGCGCTGGCCGCCAGGAAGCCCACGGCGCCGCGCCGCTGCACGAACAGGACGATTGCCTGGTAGGAAGATGACTCGATGACGTCGCCGGGAGGCTGCACCCCATGGCGGTGGAATTGCTGCTCCAGCTTCACGCGCAGCGAGGCCCACGGCGGCGGCATGACGCAGGGCAGGGCGGCGATGTCCGCCCAGCCCGGTTTGCGCCGCCGCGACAGGGCATGGTCCGGCGCGACGACCGCCACCATGGGTTCCTCATACAGGGCTTCGGTCGTCAGGTCCGGCGCGGCGTAACCCGGCTCCAGGCGGCCCACGAACAGGTCGATTTCGCCCAGGCGCAGCTTGGGCAGCAGGCCCGTCAGGTCGCCTGTTTCGATCAGCACCGTGGCGCGCGCCGACTGCGCCTTCAAGGTATCCACCGCGTCGGCCAGCAGCGGCGACAGCGCCACGCCCATGGCGCCGACGCGCACGCGGCCGGCCGCGCCGCTTTCCTGCGCGCCGATCTCGTCGCGGGTGCGTTCGTACTGCGCCAGCACCGACCGGGCGAAGCGCAGCATGGCGCCGCCCGCCGCCGTGGGTTCGGTGCCCCGCGTGGAGCGGGTGAACAGCGTCTGCCCCAGCATGGCTTCGATTTCCGTCAACATGCGCGAGACGGCCGGCTGGCTCACGGACAGGAATTCGGATGTGCGTCCCAGGTGGCGAAACTGGTCCAGCGCCACCAGCAATTGCAGGTGGCGCAGCTTGATGTTGCTGCGCAGTACACGGTCGAGTTGGGCCATGGCGGTGAGTGTACTTAACAGGGATGTTATGCAGCAATGCCGATATTCGAATGGAAGGTTATGGAAAGGACAGCCACAATGCGAGCACGCTCGGGCGCCCCGATCCGGGCTGACAGCACCGCCGCGAACCGGCCCGTGGCACGTCCGCGAGGCCACCGCGCGGTAGAAAAACAGAGCGAGGAGACCATGAAGAACACACTTGCGACGCTGCCGTCGCGCAGGACGCTATTGCTGGGCGGTGCCGCCATGGCCGCGTCGACGCTGCTGCCGCGCGCCGCCCGCGCGGCGGGTTTTCCCAACCGTCCCATCACGTTCATCTGTCCGTGGGCGGTCGGCGGTACGGCCGACCAATCCATGCGCGTGCTGTGCCAGGCCGCGGGCAAGGTGCTGGACCAGACCATCGTGGTCGAGAACCGGGCGGGCGCGTCGGGAATGATAGGCGCCAAGGCCATCGCCACCGCCAAGCCGGATGGCTACACCATCGGGCAGATCCCCATCTCCGTCACCCGGTTCGCGCAATTGAACATGCTGGCCGCCGACCCGCGCACCGACTTCACGTATATCGCGCGCACCTCGGGCCAGACCTTCGGCATCGTGGTGAAGGCGAATTCGCGCTTCAAGACGCTGGCGGACATGGTGGCGTACGCCAAGGACCACCCCGGCATCGTTTCGTATGGGCACGCGGGCGTGGGCGGCGCGACGCACGTGGGCATGGAGCAGTTCGCCCTCGCCGCCGGCATCAAGCTCAATGCCATTGCCTACAAGGGCGGCGCGCCGGCCTTGCAGGACCTGCTGGGCGGGCAGATCGACATGCTGGCCGACTCCAGCTCCTGGGCGCCCCAGGTAGAGTCCGGCAACCTGCGGCTGCTGGCCACGTGGGGCGAACAACGTCCGCCGCGCTTTCGCGACAGCCCCACGCTGAAGGACCTGGGCTACGACGTGGTGGTCGACGCGCCCAACGGCGTGGGCGCGCCCAAGGGCCTGGATCCGGCCGTGGACAAGGTCCTGCGCGATGCCTTCCGGCAGGCGGTGGCCAGCGACGATTTCCGCAAGATCACCGATACCATCGACGCGCCCATCATGTACCTGGACGGTCCCGACTACCAGCGCTACGTGTCCCAGGTCTACGACCAGGAGACCCGGCTGATCGCCCGCCTGGGCCTGAAGGCGCTATTGCAACAAGGCTGAACCCGTGACGCTTTCCCCGCTTATCCGGCTGCACCCCGAAGACAATGTGCTGATCGCTCGCGATGGCCTGGCCTTGGGCCAGGCCATCCCGGACCTGGACCTGCGCGTGCGCGCCCAGGTCCCCGCCGGCCACAAGATCGCCGCGCGGCGCATTGCGCGGGGCGAGGCGGTGCGCAAGTACGACGTGGTGATCGGCGTGGCGGGGCGCGACATCGAACCCGGCGAGCATGTGCACACGCATAACGTCGACCTGGCGGATATCCACCGCGACCCGGGTTTCTGCCAGGACGTGGCGCCGGTCGACTACCTGCCGGAGGCCGAACAGGCCAGCTTCATGGGCTATCTCCGGCCGGACGGCGGCGTGGGCACGCGCAATTTCATCGGCATCCTGTCCTCGGTGAACTGTTCGGCGACCGTGATCCGGAACATCGCCGCGCACTTCGACGCGCAAGCCCTGGCGGCGTATCCCAATGTCGATGGCGTGGCCGCCTTCGCGCAGACGAGCGGTTGCGGCATGTCCTCGCCGAGCGAGCATTTCGACGTGCTGCGCCGTACCCTGGCGGGCTATGCGCGCCATCCCAACCTGGCGGGCGTGTTGATCGTGGGCCTGGGCTGCGAACGCAACCAGGTGGATGCGCTGGTCGAGTCCCAAGGCCTGGCGCAGGACCCGCGCGTGCGCACGCTGGTAATGCAGGACACGGGCGGCACGCGCGCCACCATCGCGGCGGGCATCGCGGCGGTGCGGGAGATGCTGCCCGCGGCGAACGCCTGTCGCCGCGTGCCGGTATCGGCCAGGCATTTGAAGATCGGCCTGGAGTGCGGGGGCTCCGACGGTTTTTCCGGCATCACCGCCAATCCGGCGCTGGGGGCCGCCATGGATATCCTGGTCAGGCACGGCGGCACGGCCATCCTGTCGGAGACGCCCGAGATCCACGGCGTGGAGTATCTGTTGACGCGCCGCGCGGTCAGCCGCGCCGTCGGGGAGAAGCTGCTCGCCCGGCTGGCCTGGTGGGAGCGTTACACGGCGGGACAGAACGCCCAGTTCAACGGCAAGGTGGGGCATGGCAACCAGCAGGGCGGCCTGGCCAACATCTTCGAGAAATCGCTGGGCTCGGCGATGAAGGGCGGCAGCACGCCCTTGCAGGCGGTGTACGAGTACGCGGAGCCGATCACGCAGGCGGGCCTGGTATTCATGGATTCACCGGGCTACGACCCGGTCGCGGTGACCGGGCAGATCGCCAGCGGCGCCAACCTGATCTGCTTCACCACGGGACGGGGCTCGATGTTCGGCTCCAAGCCCGCGCCGACCCTGAAGCTGGCGAGCAATACGCCCATGTACCGCCGCCTCGAGGAGGACATGGACATCAATTGCGGACGCGTGCTGGACGGCGAGCTGACCGTGGCGCAGATGGGGCAGGTGATTTTCGAAGAAATCCTCCAGGCGGCGTCGGGCCGGGCCACCAAGAGCGAGCGCCTGGGCCTGGGCGACCATGAGTTCGTGCCCTGGCACCTTGGCGTGGTCAGCTGAGGCCCTTCGACGTGCACCGGCCGTGCCATTGCCTTCCTTTCCTCTCCTCCTTTTCTGTTTCCATCAGGACATGCCATGCCCGCACTGAATCCATTCAAATCCGCGTTGGCGTCGGGGACGCCGCGCATCGGCCTCTGGTTGTCCATGGCCGACCCGTACCTGGCCGAAGTGGCGGCTACCGCGGGCTTCCACTGGCTGCTGATCGACGGGGAACATGCGCCGAATGACTTGCGCACCACGCTGCATGCCTTGCAGGCGGTGGCGCCCTATCCGTCGCAGGCGGTCGTGCGGGCCGTCGACAGCGATACGGCGGGCATCAAGCGCCTGCTGGATATCGGCGCGCGCACGCTGTTGATACCGATGGTGGATACCGCCGAACAGGCGCGGGCGCTGGTCGCGGCCACGCGCTATCCGCCGCTGGGCATCCGCGGGGTGGGCAGCGCGGTGGGACGCGCATCGCAATGGAGCCTGCGGACGGATTACCTGGGCGTGGCCGACGACGAGGTCTGCCTGCTGGTGCAGGCCGAGACCGTCACCGCGCTGGGCAATCTGCAGGCCTTGTGCGACACCGACGGCGTGGACGGCGTCTTCATCGGCCCGGCCGACCTGGCCGCGTCCATGGGGCACCGCGGCAACCCGGGGCATCCGGAGGTCCAGGCCGCGATCGAACAGGCCATGCGGACCATCGTGGCGTCGGGAAAGGCGGCCGGCACGCTGACGTCCGATCCCGCCCTCGCGCGGCGCTACCTGCAGCTCGGCTGCACCTTCGTGGCCACGGGCGTGGACGTGCTGCTGTTCGCCAACGCCGCCCGCAAGCTGGCGCGCGACTTCGACTGCTGACGCGGGCCGCGCCCTCGACCACGAAATCCCGGCAGGGTTCCCGGACACGCAGATATCAGCAGCCTGATATCCTCGCGTCCCGTATTGACCGGAAAGGAGCCCATTCCAATACTTACGCCATTCCGAAAAGAGGAGACATCCGTGGAAATGGCAAGAAGAGTATTGGTGGCGGGCCTGCTCGCAGGGGCCTTGGGCACGCCGTTGACCGGCATGGCGCAGGGGGATGCCCCCATACGCATGATCATGCCGTACACGCCGGGCGGCGGCGCCGACACGCTGGGGCGCCTGGTCGCCACCAGCATGAACAAGCGCGGCGACCGCAACATCCTGGTGGAGAACAAGCCGGGCGCCAATACCATCCTGGCGACCGACTACGTGTCGACGCAGAAGCCGGACGGCAACACGCTGCTGTACGCATCGAGCTCGTTCACCATCAATCCCCACCTGTACAAGGTCAACTACGATCCCGCGAGCAGCTTCACGCCCATCGCGCTGCTGTCCGAGATCCCGCTGGTGATGGTCACCACCAAGGATTCGCCTTTCCAGAAGGTGCAGGACGTCGTCGACAAGGCCAAGGCCAAGCCCGGCCAGGTGTCGTTCGCCTCGTATGGACTGGGCAGCGCGGCGCACCTGGGCGGCGTCCTGTTCGAATCCAAGGCGTCCGTGAAAATGCTGCATGTGCCCTACAAGGGCAGCATGCCTGCGCTGAACGACCTGATGGGCCATCACGTGGACGTGGCCATCGTCAGCCTGGAGTCGGCCCTGGCCATGATCAAGGGCGGTGAGTTGCGGGCCCTGGGCATTTTCAACCAGGACCGCCTGTCGTCCCTGCCCGATGTCCCGACGATGGTGGAGACCGTGCCGGGCTGCGTGGCCGTCGGTTGGAACGGGATCCTGGCGCCCAAGGGCCTGGATCCGGCCGTGGTGAAGAAGTTGAACGATCAGGTCAACCAGGCGCTGGTGTCGAGCGACCTGAAGCAATACTTCATCAACCAGGGCCTGGAACCCAGGCAGCGCTCGCCCGAGGAATTCGCGCAGGCCATCAAGGATGAAAACGCGAAGTGGGGACAGCTGGTGAAGGCGGCCGGCTTGACGCTGCAATAGCGTGGACGTCCTGACGTGGGTCTCCTGACGTGGGTCTCCCAACGTGGGCCCCTGATTCAGCCGCCCTTGCCCACGGCATAGCGCCCGTGGGGGGGCGGAGCGCCCGCCGGGCGGTCATGCGTGGCCGCCGCGGCGGGATCGAAGTGCCGGCGCAGGCCTTCGCGCAAGATGGTTTCCATTCGTTCGCGCGAGGACTCGAACTCGTGCGCATGCACGGCAATGCCGATGGCCAGGGGCGCATCGGCGACATCGATGGGCAGGCGCGTGGCGACCACCGACGAGCCCGTCGTGACCGCTTCCCGGCTATACGCGAAACCGGTCCGGCGGCAGGCCTGGATCTCCGCCATGAGCACATCTAGATCCAGCGGCGCGGCGATTTCGCTGTCGATGGCGTTGGCGTTGCGGGCGATGCGCAGGATTTCGTCGTCGTCGCGCAGGCTCAGCAGAACCTTGCCCACGGCGGCGCGGCAGATGGGACGCATCAGCCCCGGTTTCAAGCCGACCCGGGACGCGCGCGCGGACACGATATGCATGTATTGGGCATACAGTCCGTTCTGGATCGCCAGCAGCACCACATGGCCGGTGGCCTGCGCCAGCTGCTCCATCAACTGCAGCAGGCTGCTTTCGTTGAACAGGCGATGGTGCATCCACAGTCCCAGGAAGGCCACCCGCACGCTGGGATAGAACGTGCGGGCGCGCCGGTCGTGCAGCAGGTAGCCGAGATTGTGCAGGCCGTGCAGCAGCACCGAGGTGCTGGATTGCGGGTACCCCAGCTTGCGGGAAATCTCGTTGACCGTCAGCGGCGTCTGCTCGACGGCGAACAGTTCCAGGATCTCCAGTCCGCGGTGGACCGCCCCCACGGACTTGCCGTAGGGGTCATTGGGAAGATAGGCAGTGATCGGCAGGTCATCCGCACCGTGCATCGTGGTTGTCTCCAAGCAGCCGCTCGTTGGCCTCGCCCAGCGCGGGGGAAGTCGTGCGCAGCGGCGGACGCAAGCCGTCGAAGCGTATCGGCAGTCCGACGGTTTCGTGACCGTCTTTTTCCTGGATCATACCCAACCGGCGGGCGTGCTCGTCCCGCGCCAGCTGGGCGATGGTCTGGACGGGCGCGTTGGGGATACCGGCCTCGTCCAGGATGGCGGACAAGGTATCGCTGTCGTACTGCGCGGCGTAGGCCTCGATGACAGGCAGCAGGGTCGCCTGGTTGACCACTCGGTCGCCATTGCGCAGGTAGCGGGGATCCTCGGCCAGGTCGGGACGGCCCATGACGCGGCAGAGCTGGCCATACAGGCGGTCGTTGCCCGCGCCGATGACCAGCCAGCCGCTGCGGGTACGGAACGCCTGGTAGGGCACGATGCCCGCCGCGCCGGAGCCCTGGGGCTTCTGCGGTCCGCCGCCCATGGCGTGGCGGGCCATGGGCGTGGCCACCCAGGCCAGCGCGGTCTCGAACAGCGAGGTCTCCACATGTCCGCCCACGCCGGTGTCCTTGCGTTCCAGCAGGGCGGCCAGGATGCCGATCGCCGACCACATGCCCGCGCCCATGTCCACCATGGAAACGCCCACGCGCACGGGCGGCCGTTCGGCGCTTTCGCCGGTGACGCTCATCACGCCGCAATACGCCTGCATCAAGGGGTCATAGCCCGGCTTGTGCGATAGCGGGCCGCCGCTGCCGAAGGCGCCCAGGTCGCAATAGACCAGCGCCGGTTTCAGCGCCCGCAGGCGGGCCGCATCGACGCCCAGCTTGGCCGCCGCGCCGGCGCGCAGGTTGCAGACCACCGCGTCGGCGCGCGCCAGGATAAGCGACACCAGGGCATCGCGCTGGCCCTCGTCGGCGAGGTTGACCGCCAGGCTGGCCTTGTTGCGGTTGAAGGCGCTGAAATGGGGACCGGCGCCATTCACGAAGGGTGGTCCCCAGCCGCGCGCCGCATCGCCGCCGTCCGGGTTCTCCACCTTGATGACCTCGGCGCCCATTTCCGCCAGGATCAGGCCGGTATAGGGAGCGGCCACGCTATGGCCGAGTTCGACGACGACATAGCCCCGCAGGGGGTGTGCACTGGACATATCAGGAATCCTTGTGGGAGGGCGCCACGGTGGTGGCGCGCTGGAGCAGGCGCATGGCGCGCAGCGCTACCGGCCTGTCTATCATGTCGCCTTCGTGCGCGACGGCGCCGGCGCCCCGCGCCACGGCGGCCTCGTACGCCGCGACCACGGCGCGGGCGCGCTCTACCTGCGCCGCGCCCGGACTGAAGGCTTCGTTCAATATCGCCACCTGGCGGGGGTGCACGCAGGTGGCGGCGGCAAAGCCCAGCCGGCGCGATCGCAACACCATCTGGCGATAGGCATCGTCGTCATGGGTGCCGGCTACGCTGGCCAGCACGCCCAGCGGCAGGATGCCCGCCGCGCGCGCGGCATGCACGCCCATCATCTTGGCGACATACAACGTGTCGGCGGACGGCTCCGCATCGAGATCGGTGGCCAGGTCTTCGCCGCCCACCGCCATGCCGACCAGCCGCGGATGCGCGTGCGCGATGGCGTCCAGCCGGGTGACGCCCGCCGCGCTTTCGACCAGCGCGACCAGGCGGGTATGGCCGCGCGGCAAGCCGCGTTCGGCCTCCCGCGCATCGATGACTTCGGCGATCAATTGCAGGTGCTCGGGTCCGAGCACCTTGGGCACGACCAGCCCCCGGACGGCGGGCCCGACGGCGGCGGCGATGTCGGCGACCGCCAGGTCCAGTTCGCGATTGATGCGGACCAGCACGTCGGCGCCGCCGCTGCCCACTTGGGCGGCCGCCTGTGCGACGCCCTGGCGGGCGCTGGCTTTCTCGGCGACCGCGACCGCATCCTCCAGGTCCAGGATGATGGCGTCGGCGCCCCGTTCATGGGCCTTGGCGATGAAGCGCGGCGCGTTGGCGGGACAGAACAGCAGCGATCGCCAGAATGGCAATTCAACGTGCGACATGGCCAAGCTCCGCGGCGGGCGCATAGCCCAAGGTGATCTGGGCGGCAATGCGACCTTGGGGGTCGAGGACACGGGCCTGCGCCGTATCCAGTCCCGCATCCAGTCCAGTATCTAGTCCCGCACCCGGCCCGGTTTCGCCATCGGGCGCCGGTTCCGTGCCTTCCAGCGTCATCGTGTCGCCAAGGAAAAGCGGGCTGGACAGGCGGGCCTCCAGGCGACGCAAAGATCGTCCGTTCACGCGGCGCAGGGCCGCGTCGATCAGCAGGTGCAGCGTCAGCGCGCCATTCATGACGCAGCCCCGGTAGCCTTCCTGGTCACGGGCATAGTCGGCGTCGTAGTGGATACGGTGGCTGTTCCAGGTCAGCGCGCTATAGCGGAACAGCAGCACCGGGTCGATCAGCCGCTGCTCCCGCCATGCCGCCGGCGGCAAGGAAGGGTCCGCGGCGGCGGCCGACGACGCGCCGGCTGTCGATGACGACGGCGCTTCCCGATAGACGACGTTCTGCTTTTCAATGACGGCGTCCTGGCCGTCGACGCTGATGGTATGCGTGACCTGCACGAACACCAGCGATCCGGACCGGCCGGTCTTGGGCGTGATCGCGGTGATGCGGGAGGTCTTCACCGCCTCGGCGCCTATGCGCAAGGGATGCAGGAAGGACACTTCGCGGCCGACGAACATGCGGCGCGGCAGCGCGATCGGCGGCAGGAAATCGCCCTTGGCCGGATGGCCGTCATGGCCGATGCGCGCGGCCGGGACATTGGGCGTGAAGAACATCGAGTACCAGTGCGGCGGGATGGCGGAGCCGCGGCGATAGGCCATGGGGTCCAGGTCGCTGAGTACCGCCGCGCGCCGCGCCAGGGTCAGGCCGATTTCGTCGTCGCGGGTTTCGGTCCTGCCCAGCCATTCGGCATAATCGTGCGCGGATGTCGTGGTTGCCGTGGAAGTATCGGGAGACATGTCCATTCCGTTCAGTAGGAGCGCGGCAGATCCAGCGTGTGCTGCGCGATATTGGCCAGGATCAGGTTGGTGGACACCGGCGCGATGCGTGCCAGGCGGGCCTCGCGCCACTTGCGCTCGACGTGGTATTCGCGGGCGAAGCCGAAGCCTCCATGCGTCTGCATGCAGGCTTCCGCGGCATTCCACAGGCCTTCCGCCGCCACATAGCGCGCGATATTGGCCTGCTCGCCGCAAGGCAGGCCGGCTTCGAACATGGCGGTGGCGCGCCGGATCAGCATGTCGGCGGCTTCCGATTGGATATAGGCCTGCGCCAACGGGAACTGGATGCCCTGGTTGGCGCCGATGGGGCGACCGAACACGATGCGGTCGCGCGCGTATTGCGTGGCGGTCCGCAGGAACCAGCGCGTGGACCCCAGCGCTTCGGCGGCGGTGATCATGCGTTCTGCGTTCATGCCGTCCAGGATGTAGCGAAAGCCCCGGCCTTCCTCGCCCACCAGCGCGTCGGCGGGGATTTCCAGGTTCTCGAAGAAAACTTCCGTGGCGTGGTGATTGACCATCGCCTTGATCGGACGGATCTCCAGCCCGCGGCCCAGGCAGGCGCGGATGTCGATGAGAAAGGTGGAAATGCCGTCGATGCGCTTGGCCACCTCGTTGGCGGGCGTGGTGCGGGCCAGGACCAGCATCAGGTCCGAATGCTCGGCGCGCGACGTCCACACCTTCTGGCCGTTCAGCACGTAGCCGTTGGCGCTGCGGGTGGCGCGCGTCTTGATCTGGGTGGTGTCCGAGCCGGTCGTGGGTTCGGTGACGCCGAAAGCCTGCAGGCGCAATTCGCCGGACGCAATGCGCGGCAGGTATTTGCGCTTCTGTTCATCGCTGCCGTGACGCAGCACGGTGCCCATGATGTACATCTGCGCATGTCCTGCGGCGGCATGGCAGCCCGCCGCGCAGATCTCCTCCATGATCACCGCCGCCGCCCGCAGGGGCAGCCCCGTGCCGCCATATTCCTCCGGGATCAGCGCCGCCAGGAAGCCGGCATCCGTCAGCGCCTTGATGAAGTCCGTGGGATAGTCTTCCCGTTCGTCCAGGCTGGACCAGTAGTCGGCGGGGAAGTCGGCGCATACGCGGCGTACGGAATCGCGTATGTCGGGGTAGTCCTCGCCCAGCGCCATGGAGAGGGACGTATCGGAAGCGTGTTGTGTATGCGTCATGGAAAGTGTCCGAAGAAAGAAAGGGAATCAGCGCGCGGGCTGAAAATCGGTGAGCGGCGTGTCTTCCAGCTTGTGCAGGGCGCTCAGCAAGGCGTCCCCCGCGGCGGCATAAGGGCTGTGGTCGAGGCAGTCGCGAAACTTCGCATCCAGCTGCGCGGGCGTCAGCGGCCGCCTGGCATGGCCGGCGGGATGGCTGACCGGATCGCTGCGCAGGGGCGGCACGCCATCGCGTTCGACGATGACCTCGTCGAACGCGGCGGCGCCATGCCATTCGGCCGAGTCCGCCACGACGGTTTCCACGCGCACGCGGCGCATCAGGTCCTGCATCGCCGGCGCACCCGCGCAGGCATCGGTCAACTCCGTCAGGCCGACCTTGCCGTGCAGCAGCGCACAGGCCATGGCGAACTCCATGCTGAATTTTGCTTCCAGCCCGGTGCGCGGCGCATGGTTGCGCAGGATGGTTGCGTGCTCCTGGCTGATGCGCACGCGCACCGCCTCGACATCGCGAATATCGACCGGCGTGTTCGCGAGCAAGGCCAGGATGGCATCCAGCGCGCGATGCGTGTAATAGCAGGTCGGATAGCGCTTGATGCTGACGGGCGTTTGCTCGACCAGCCAGCCGCTTTCGTTTTCGGTGCTGGACAGGGGGGACGCCGTGTCCACGTCGCCCTGGGGGGAGTGGGCGCGCAGGAAGCCTTGCGGATGCTCGAATACGTCGGCGCCGGCCGTCATGCCGGCTTCGGCCAGCTTCGCGGCAAGCACGCCGGCCTGGGCCGCGCGGCCCGTCTGGTAGGACTTGGCCATGCTGCCGAAATTCGCCATCAGGCCGGCGCCTTGCGTCGCGCCCAGGGCGATGGCGTGGGCCGCGCGTACGTCATCCAGGCGCAGCAGGGCGGCACAGGCCGCGGCGGCGCCGACGGCGCCGAAGACGCTGGTCGTATGCCAGCCCTTGATGGGATGCATGCCGCGTTCGCGCTCGACCAGGTCGCCCCAGGTCTGGTAGCCGACGACATAGGCGTCCAGGGCATGGCGGCCGTTGCGGCCCAGGGCCTGGCCCAGCGCCAGGATGGCGGGCACCATGACGGCGCTGGGATGGCCGCGCAGCGCGACGTCGTCGTAGTCCAGGACATGCGCCGCCATGCCATTGACCAGGGCGGCGCTGGCGGCGTCGACGCGCGTGCCGCCGACGCATTCCCAGGCCTGGCCTGGCGGCAGCGGGGCGAGGCCCGAGCACAGGGTGCGCGGTGGAGGTTCGGCCGATCCCGCCAGCATCGTGCCGATGGTGTCGATGACGCCGGGGAGCGCGGCGACCCTCGCCGCGTGGGAGGTGCCGGCGACGGCGGCGCGCGCGATGCGTGCGCCGAGATCCCGCGTAAGCATGGTCTCTTCCTTCTCGTTGCTTGGCGTGCAGGGCCGCGCGTGGCGGCCTGCACGGTGGTCAGGCGACGAGAATAGGGATGCCGGAAAGGCGCGGCAAGACTTGGCGCGGGGATATCAGCGGGCTGATATTCAGGAGGCCTCGGACGCCGGCGGCAGCGGCGTCGGCGCGAAATCCGTGCCCGTGGCCAGCGGCGCATGGCGGTACGTCGCCGGCGTGCGGCTGAGCTTCACCGGCGCGCCCAGGCCGCGATAGCCGCCCTCCATTTCGACCACCATGCCGCGATGACGGGTGTGAGGGTGCGTCAGCGCCGCGTCCACGTCCAGCACCGGCGCCGCCGGCACGTTGGCGGCCATGAGGCGTTGCAGCAGGTCGTCCGCGTCGAAGTCCGCCAGGGCGGCTTCCAGTGCCTGCTTGAGTTCGCCGCGATGGACGGACCGGCCGCCCGCGTCGGCATAACGTGGATCGCTCGCCAGGCCGGGACGGCCGATGACGGCGCACAGCACGCCGAACTGGCGATCGTTGCCCACCGCCAGGAACAGCGGATCGGTGCGCGTGCGGAATGTGTCGTAAGGGTAGATGTTGGGATGCGCGTTGCCGGTGCGGCGCGGCGTGCGGCCATCCGTGAACCAGTTGGCCGCGTGCGGATGCAGCAGCGAGATGCCGCTGTCGTACAGCGCGGCCTCGACGAACTGCCCGCGGCCGCTGCGCTGGCGCTCCTGCAGCGCCAGCAGCACGCCGATCACGGCGTTCAGGCCCGTCACCATGTCCACCACCGGCAAGCCCACGCGCAGCGCGTCGCCGCCTGCCTCGCCATTGACGCTCATGATGCCGCTCATGGCCTGTATCGCCGCGTCGTAGCCGGGCAGCGCCCCCAGCGGACCGTCGGCGCCAAAACCGGAAACCCGGCACCAGATCAGGCGCGGAAAGCGCTCCGCCAGCGTCTCGTATCCCAGTCCCCAGCGCTCCATGGTGCCGACCTTGAAGTTCTCCACCAGCACGTCGGCCTGCGCCAGCAGTTCCAGCAGCCGCGCACGGCCGGCCTCCGTGGCGAAGTCCAGGTGCTGGAGACGCTTGTTCCGGTTCAAGCCGTAGTAGTACGACGCCACGCCGTCGCGGAAGGGCGGCCCCCAGGTGCGGGTGTCGTCGCCTTGCGGCGGCTCGATCTTGAGCACATCGGCGCCATGGTCGCCCAGGATCTGCCCGCAATACGGGCCGCCCAGGATGCGGGAAAGATCCAGTACACGGATGCCGGCCAGGCTGCCGGGACCTGCTTGCGTCGTGTCGCCGTCCGCAGTTGTCATCTCGCCGTCCTCAGTTGATTTGCGCGCCGGAGCGCTTGACCACGTCGGCCCATTTGGCCTTCTCCTGGGCGATGAATGCGCCCAGGGCGCGCGGGCTGCTGTCCGGCGCGGACTCCAGCCCCTGCGACGCGAACAGGGCCTTGACCTTTTCCGACCTCAGCGCCTGCACGAAAGCGCGGTTGAGCGCCTCGATGCGGTCAGCGGGCGTGCCCGCGGGCGCGACGACGCCGAAGAACACGCTGACGTCGTAGCCCGGGTAGCCTTGTTCCGCGATGGTGGGCACGCCCGGCAGCGCGCGCGAGGGCTTGAGCGTGGTGACGCCCAGGGCGCGCAGCTTGCCGTTTTCCACGAAGGGCTTGGCCGTCAGCACGTCGGTGAAGCTCATGGCGACATGCCCGCCCAGCAGGTCGTTCAGCGCCGGGCCCGTGCCCTTGTACGGAACGTGCAGGAAGTCGGTGCCCGCCACGCTGTTGAACATCACGCCGGCCAGGTGGGAAGACGCACCGCTGCCGGACGAGGCGAAGGACAGCGCGCGCGGATGCGTTTTCGACCAGGCGACCAACTCCGGCACCGTCTTGGCCGGGATGGCGGGATTCACCACCAGCACATTGGGCAGGTAGCCGACATGGATGATGGGCGCGAAGCTCTTTACCGGGTCGTAGCCCAGGCCCTGGTACAGGCTGGCATTGATGGCCAGCGGTCCCGACGTACCAAACATCAGCGTATAGCCGTCCGGCGCGGCGCGCGCGACATATTCCGCGCCGATATTGCCGTTGGCGCCGGCGCGGTTCTCGACGATCATCGGCTGCGGCAGGTGGGTCGACATCTCGTTGGCCAGCGTGCGCGCCATGGCATCGGTGGGCCCCCCGGGCGGATAGGGAATCACCAGGGTGATGGGCTTGTCGGGAAAGGGGGCCGCGGCCTGGGCCGGCGTGGCCGCGAAGGCGGCCGCCGCGGCTAGAACGGCGGGGAGGGCGGCGATGAAGCTGCGCTTGTTCATGGTGGGTAGTCTCCGTGTTGTTATCGTGCGCCGCCGCGATGGGATCGCGGCGACGGGTTCAAGCGTCCGGCGCCAGCGGGTCGCGGGGCAGGACGCGGTGCTGCAAGACCAGCCCGGCCCAGCGCAGGCGGTCGACCGAGCCGCCCGTGACGGCCTCCCAGGCCATGGCGATGGCGCTGGCGCAGTGATACAACGCGGAGGCGGCCTGGCGGGCCAATACATCGCTGCCATCTCCGTCGCCCGCCGCGGCCATGGCCAGGGCGCAGGCGCCGTCCATGGCCCGGCGCAGCGTGTCGGCGAAATCCGGCGCCAGCTTGCCGGCGGCCTGGCCTAGCAGGTCGTCCGTGTGCGCGCGCAGCGCCGGCAGGGCGTCGTCGCGCTTGATGGCGCGGATCACATCCAGGGCCACGATATTGCTGGTGCCTTCCCAGATCGAACCCAGATGGGCGTCGCGGACCAGGCGCGGATCGCTCCACTCCTCGATATAGCCGCAGCCGCCCCGGACTTCCATCGCATCGCCGGTCACCTTGCGGGCATCGCGGCAGGCGCGGAACTTGATCAGCGGGGTGAGGATGCGCAGCAGGGCATAGGCGCCGGGCTCGCCCGCATCCGACCGCGCCAGCGCCCGCGCCGTCTGGAACATCATTGTGCGCGCCTGTTCGGCGGGCACGCGCAGCTTGTCGAGCTGGCGCCGCATCAGCGGCATGTCCTGCAGGCTGCGGCCGAAGGCGTGCCGTTCGCGGGCGATGAACTCGGCCTCGGCCACGGCGCGCCGCATCAACCCTGCCGCGCGCACGCCGTTGGACAGGCGGGAGTTGTTCACCATGTCGGCGATCTGCACGAAGCCCCGGCCCGCTTCGCCGACCAGGTAGGCGACCGCGCCTTCCAGGCGGATCTCGCCGCTGGCCATGGAGCGCGTGCCCAGCTTGTCCTTCAGCCGCACGATGCGGTAGCGGTTGGCGCTGCCGTCTTCCAGGCGGCGGGGCAAGAGGAAAAGGGAAATGCCCTTCATCCCCGCCGGGGCGCCGTCCGGGCGCGCCAGCACCATGGCCAGGTCGGCGTCCGGGTTGGAGCAGAACCATTTGTCGCCGTGCAGCAGCCAGCTGTCGTCGCCGGCGGGCTGGGCGCGCGCCGTGGTGGCGGCGATGTCCGAGCCGGCGGCCTGTTCCGTCATGAACATGGCGCCCTGGGCCAGGTCCTCGAAATCCAGCGACGTCAGGCGCGGCAGATAGCGCGCCACCAGTTCCGGACTGCCGAACTTGCGCAGGGTGCGCGTCAACGAGTCCGTCATCGACACCGGGCAGCACAAGCCGAATTCGGATTGCACGAAGAGATAGGTCAGCACGTACTTGACCGTGGCCGGCATGGGGCCGCGCCAGCCCAGGGTCTCTTCCCGGTGCGACATGGCGCCCAGGCCGAATTCGCTGAGCGCGATGCGCTCCAGCTCGACATAGGCGGGATGCTTGAGTACGCGCTGTTCGTCCAGCCCGTTGCGCGAGCGGTATTGCAGCGTGGGGGGATGATGGTCGGCGATGCCGGCAAGGTCGTCGACCTTGCCGCCGGCCAGTTCGCCCATGCGCGCGAAGTGGGGCGCCATGTGGCGCAGCAGGTCGTCGGGCAGGTAGAGCGGCAGCAGCGCGCGCAGCTCCTGGTCGGTGGTGTAGAAGTTCTCGCCCCGGCGGTCGGGGATGGGATGTTGCTCGGCCTGCGGCATGCCGTGTCTCCTCGGCTGGATGGTTATGCGAGGGATTCTAGGCAGGGGAACTATAGCTATCCAATATTGATTTTGTTTTATACGATAGGCAATAAATATAGAAGGCGTCGTCCCGTCCCAGCGGGCCAGGCGGCGGCGTCGTTCCGCGGGACAGGAGGTTCCTCATGGAATTGAGGCATTTGCGTTATTTCTCCGTGCTTGCCGAGGAGTTGCATTTCAGCCGCGCGGCGGCGCGGCTGTCGATCTCGCAGCCGCCGCTGTCCGTCGCGATACGGCAGCTGGAGGAGAGCGTCGGCGCGCGCCTGTTCGAGCGCAACAACAAGGAGGTGCGGCTGACCGCCGCCGGACAGGCGATGCGCGTGTCGGCGCGCAAGATCCTGGCCCAGGCCGAAGAGGCGTCGCTGGAGGCGCGCAATGTGGCGGCCGGCCTGGCGGGGCGGCTGCGCGTCGGTTTCGTCGGCGCCATGCTGTATCGCGGCTTGCCGCAGGCGCTGCGGAATTTCCAGGCCCGCTATCCCAGGGTGCGCGTGACGCTGACGGAGCTCAATTCCGGTGACCAGATCGCGGGCTTGATGCACGACCGGCTGGACCTGGGGTTCATCCATACCAGCCGCATGCCCGACGAACTGGACAGCCGCCTGCTGCTGTCCGAGCCCTTCGTGTGCTGCCTGCCCGCGCGGCACCGCTTGACGCGGGGCGCGGCGGTGCGGCCCGTGGATCTCACCGGCGAGCCCTTCGTGCTGTTCGCGCAGAGCGTGTCGCCCGACTACCACGACCGCATTCTCGCGATCTGCGCGGAGGCGGGGTTCCGTCCCGACGTGCGGCACGAAGTGCGCCATTGGCTGGCCGTGGTGTCGCTGGTGGCGCAGGGCCTGGGCGTGGGCGTGGTGCCGCAAGCCTTGCGGCACTCGGCCTTGCGGGGGGCCGTGTTCCGCCCCTTGGCAGGCGTGCAGGCCAGGTCCGAAACCTATGGCGTCAGCCGGCGCGATGCGCACAATCCGCTGGTCGCGCAATTGTTCGACGAGTTCGCGGTCGGCTAGGCCTTTGCCAGCCCGCGGTCCACAACGCGCAAGGCGCATCGGCGTCCATCGCGCCGGGCAGGCGGCTTGGCGTGCACTCGCTCCCCCACGCCGCGCGGCGATTACAGCGGCCGCAAGTCCCGCGGCCGCGCCACGCTCAGCGTCACGCTGGAAGCGTGGACGGCCGACAGGTGCAGGGTGTTCACCGCGATCCGCTTCTCCCTTGCATCGGCCGCCGTTTCGCCGGTCTGCGGATTGACGTCGTACTTGGGGAAATTGCTGCTGGCGATATCCAGCCGGATGCGGTGGCCGCGCTGGAACAGGTTGCAGGTGGCGAAGGGCTCTATGGTGATCTCATAGATCTTGTGCGGCTCCAGCGGCGTGGCCTGCTCCCATGAGGCATGGAAGCGGCAGCGGAAGATGCCGTCGGTGAGATTCAGCGCGTAGCCCGCTGGAAAGTCCGGGTTGGGCGGGTACACATCGACCAGCTTGGCGGTGAAATCCGTGTCCGGGCAATCCGACGAGACGAACAACCGCACCGTGACGGGGCCGACCACCGCCAGGTCTTCTTCCAGCGGCGCGGTCTGGAAGACCACCACGTCGTCGCGCGAGGACAGGGGCAGGCCCGGCTGCTCCACGCCGAAGAAGCGGGCGTCCTCGCGCTGGTCGAAACCACCGCCTTCGAACACCGGCTGGCCGGAAGTGAGGGACCCGCCTATCGTGGGGACGGGGCGCCGCGGATCGGCTTGATAGCGGATACGCGCGCCGGCCTCGGCGGGCTTGCGGGTACGCAGCCCGCCGTCGGCATGCAGGTAGTAGGCCGTGGGCGTCGCTTGGGGCACTGGCCACGTGTCTGCCTGCACCCAGCTGCCGCCATGGTCGAACCGTCCCTGGGCGTCGCGCCGGCCGCTGCCGCCGCCCATCAGGAACAGGCGGGCGACGGGATCGGCCGCGGATTCGGCGGGGCGGTCCTGCAGCCAATGCCGGAACCAGGCCAGCCGGAAGCTCAGCCAATCGGCGGCGACATTGCCGTCGAACGCGGCCTTGGGGCCGAATTCGGCATCGCCGCTGTGGGTGATGTTGCGGTCGCCATGCAGCCACGGGCCCATGATCAGGCGCACGGGCGCACGGCGGCCTGCCGTCAAGCCGGCGTAGTTCTCCATGGTCGTGCGCACGTAGGCGTCATACCAGCTGGACATCAGCACCACGGGCACGTCGGGAATGCGGTCGTAGTAGCCCTGGCCATAGATTCCCAACTGGCGCCAGGTGTCGTCGAAGGTGTCGGCCCGCCATTGCTCGAACAGATAGTCCTCGTACTCCGGCACGGCCGCGACCGGCGAATGGCCCGGCCGCCAGGGCATGCGCGTAAACCACTGGCGGATGTCCTGGGCGTCCAGCGCGGCGCGCGCCACGGGGTCCTGCTGCGCGGCCGGGCTGAGCCTGGCCTGCTTGAATGCCCAAGTGGCCTGCTTCAGTTCGAAGGCGCCCGACTGCCGGATGCCGCATTGGTAACCATTGGAGAAACCGCCGGAGTCCAGCACCATGCACGCCAGCCCCGGTGGATTCAGGCAGGCCAGGGCCAGTTGCGTGTGGGCGGCGTAGGAAAGGCCCATGGTGCCCACCTTGCCGTTGCACCAGGGCTGAGCCACGATCCACGCCAGCGTGTCGTAGCCGTCCTGTCCTTCCGACAGGTACTTCGTGAAGTGACCCTCGGAGTCGTAGCGGCCGCGGCAGTCCTGGAAAACCACGGCGAACCCGTGCGCGGCGAAATAGCGTGCCACCCGCGGACGCGGCACGCCCAGCGTGCCGTCGATCTGCTCGGAACGGGATATCTCGCCCTTGCCGTAGGGCGTGCGTTCGAGGATGACCGGCAAGGGCGCGTCGTGGCCCGGACGGTAGCCGGGCGGGAAGTGGACGTCCGTGGCCAGGTGCACGCCGTCGCGCGTGCGCACCATCTGGTTCTTCAAGACGTGGCCGGCGGCGGGATCTGCGGATGCGGTCATTTGGCTTCCTCGATATAGAGCATGGATGTGCGTTCGAGCTTGTTGGCGCGGACGACGATGCCGTCGCGCGCGGCCCAGAACACGACCGGGAAATAGAGCGGCACGATGCCGACATCGTTGAAACCCGCCTCGGCGGCTTGCCGCAACAGGGCATCGCGCTTGCCGGTGTCGAATTCGACCGCTGCCTTCGCCAGCAGGCGGTCCAGTTCCGGGTTGGAGTAGCGCGCGCGGTTGAAGGCGCCCGTGCCGGCGGCCTTGTCATAGGTCGCCAGCACATTGGTAAGCCCGTTCGACGAGTCGCTGGTGCTGTTGCCGTAGGAAAAGATGAAGGCGCTGTATTGCTGTTTGCTGCTGGCGCCCGCGTAGACGTTGTAGGGTTGGGTAACCACACCGTTGATGCGCAGGCCCGCCCGCGCCATCATCTGCGCCAAGGCCTGGGCCAGGTCGCTGTCGCCGGCGAAGCGGTCATTGGAGGAATGGATGGTCAGGCCGAAGCCCTTGGGATAGCCCGCCTGGGCCAGCAGGGCGCGCGCGCCCTGTAGATCGTAGGCCGGCGGCGGCAAGTCGGGGTCGTAGCCGCCCAGGCCTTCGGGCACCATCTGGCCGGCCGGCACGCCGGCGCCGTTCAGCAGGCGGGTGGTGATGGGTTCGCGCATGAACATCATGGAAATGGCGCGCCGCACCCGCACATCCTTCAGCGGGTTGACGGTCGTGGGCTTGCCATCGGCGTCGGTGACATAGGGGCTGGCGTCGCGGGAGGAATCCAGCGCCAGGTAGATCAGGCGGGCGGAGGCGGACCGGAACAGCGTATAGCCGGGCTTGTGCTCCAGGCCGCGGGCGTCGTTGGGCGGCACGCTGTCTATCATGTCGACCGATCCGGACAGCAGGGCCGAGACGCGCGCCGCGTCGTTGGCGATGTAGCGGATGACGACGCGGTCGAAGTCGGGACGGCGGCCCCAGTACCGGTCGTTGCGCTCCAGCTCCAGGCTGTCGCCCGGCTGCCACCGCTTGAACTTGTAGGGGCCGGTACCGATGGCGGCCTCTCCCGAGTTGTAGTCCTCGGAACGCTTGCCTTGCGCGGCGTGGCGCGACAGGATGTAGACAAGGCCGACCTGCTCCATGAGGTCCGGCGTGGGCTGGCGGGTGTGGATGCGCAAGGTCAGCGGATCCACCACGTCGATGCCGGCGATCGCGCGCACCGCGCCGGTGAAGGGCGCGGGACTGTTGGGCACCTTGGCCGCGCGGTCCATCGAGAACACCACGTCGTCCGCCGTGAAGGGCGTGCCGTCGTGGAACAGCACGCCCGGCCGCAGCCTGATTTCCCACAAGGTGGGTTCAAGCGCACGCCAGGAGAGCGCCAGGCCCGGCCGGATCTGCATGTTCTCGTCGGTGGACACCAGGCGTTCGAAGATATTCTCCGCCGCCGCCTGGTTGTTGCCGGTGCGCGAGAACAGGGGGTCCATGGAGGACGGCTCGCTGGAGTGCCCTATCGTCAGCAGCGGTCGGGCCTGCGCCGGGACAGGGCCGACGACGCTCGAAAGCATCAGCGCGCAGGCCAATAACAGGGTTCTCATGGCAAGGCTCCCGCCCGCGCGGTGAGGGGCTGGTCTATCAGGTGGCAGGCAGCGCGATGCGCCTCGCCCACGGTTTGCAGTAAAGGCTGTTCAGCCTGGCAGCGGGGCATGGCATGCGGACAGCGTGGATGGAAATGGCAGCCGGGGGGCGGATGCAGGGGCGAGGGGATTTCGCCCTTGATGCCATGGAAGCGGCGCTTGCGGTTGGACAGCCGGGGGACTTCCTCCAGCAGCGCTTGCGTATAGGGATGGCGTGGCGCCTCGAAGATATCCCGCGTCGGGCCGGATTCGACGATGCGCCCCAGGTACATGATGACCGTGCGGTCGCTGATGCGCTGCACCACCCCGAGATCGTGGCTGATGAACAGGTAGGTCAGGCCCAGTTCCTCGCGCAGGTCCATGAAGAGATTCAGGATCTGCGCCTGGATCGACACGTCCAGCGCCGCGATCGACTCGTCGCAGATCAGGAAGCGCGGCTTGACCGCCAGCGCGCGCCCTATGCCCACCCGCTGGCGCTGGCCGCCGGAGAACTGGTGCGGGAAGCGGTTGCGGTAGTCCGGGTCCAGGCCCACGCGGCGCATCACGTCGACGACATAGTCGTCGTAGCCGGCGCGGTCCGTCATGCCGTGGGCCAGCGGCGCTTCGCCGATGATGTCGCGGATGCGCTTGCGCGGGTTGAGCGAGGACATGGGGTCCTGGAAAATCATCTGGGTCGCCATGCGCTGGGCGTGGGCGGCGCGGCCATGCAGGCGGCCCAGTTCGCCCGCGGGCGTGCGTACGGTGCCGGACGTGACGGGCAGGATGCCGGCCAGCAGGCGGCCCAGCGTGGACTTGCCGCAGCCGGATTCGCCCACCAGGCCGACGACCTCGCCCTCGTGGATGGAGAGGTCGACGCGGTCCACCGCATGCACGGTGTGGGACGCCACCTTGACGCCCAGCAGGCCGGCCAGGCGTTCGGCGTAGTCGGGGCGCCTGACGAACAGGCGCGAGACCTGCTCGGCCTGCATCAAGAGGGGCGAGGTCAAGAGTCGTCTCCTGGGCGGGGATGGAAGCAGCGGTACGCGCGCGCGCCGTCGGTCTCGATGGCGGGCTGCTCGGCGCGGCAGCGGTCGGTCGCGTGGCCGCAGCGGGGATGGAAGGCGCAGCCGGCCGGCAGCGACAGCGGCGACGGCGCCATGCCGGGGATCTGGTAAAGGCGAGGGCCGGTCCGCGCATTGCTGGGGACCGATCCGATCAGGCCCACCGTATAGGGGTGGCGGGGGCGGTCCAGGATATCGTCGGTCGGGCCGGATTCGACGATGCGGCCGGCGTACATCACGCAGACGCGGTCCGCCAGGCCGGCGATCACGGCCAGGTCGTGGCTGACCCATACCATGGCCGTGCCGGTGTCGGCGCACAGCTTCTGCATCTCGGCGAGGATCTGGGCCTGTATGGTGACATCCAGCGCCGTCGTCGGTTCGTCGGCGATGATCAGGTCCGGTTTGTGCAGGATGGCGATGGCGATGGCCACGCGCTGGCGCATGCCGCCGGACAACTGGTGCGGATAGGCCTTCAGGCGCTCTTCGGGCGACGGGATGCCGACGGCGGCCAGGGCGTCGCGCGATCGCGCCCATGCCGCCTTGTGGCTGCAACGCTCGTGGCTGCGTATCGTTTCCACCATCTGGGTCTCGATGCGGAACACGGGGTTCAGCGTCATCATCGGGTCCTGGAAGACCATGGCGATGCGGTTGCCGCGCAGCTGGCGCAGTTGTTCGCGCGACAGCGTGGCGAGGTCCGTGCCCTTGAACAGCACCTGGCCGCTGTCGATGCGGCCGGGCGGGTCTATCAGCCCCAGCACGGAAAAGCCGGTGATGGATTTGCCGGAGCCGGACTCGCCCACCAGGCCGACGATCTCGCCAGGGTGGACGTCGAAACTTACGTCGTCCACGGCGCGCACGATGCCGGCGCGGGTGTGGAACCAGGTGCGCAGGTTGCGGACGGAAAGCGTGGGCATGGGCGCGGGCATGGGCATGGGAATGGGCATGGCGGCTGGCCTTCCTATTTCTGCAGGCGCGGATTCAGCGCCTCGCGCACGCGGTCGCCCACGATGTTCA
The DNA here is from genome assembly GCF_004121055.1 of Achromobacter aloeverae. Classification (GTDB taxonomy): domain Bacteria; phylum Pseudomonadota; class Gammaproteobacteria; order Burkholderiales; family Burkholderiaceae_B; genus Bordetella_C; species Bordetella_C aloeverae. The sequence goes on along the minus strand of NZ_PYAL01000007.1, from coordinate 290,324 downwards.
TGGAGAAGACCACGGCCAGCAGCAACACGCCCGGGAATACGCTGATCCAGTACAGGCCCGCCAGCATCTGCTGGTAGCCGTTGGCGATGAGCAATCCCAGCGACGGCTGGGTCACGGGCAGGCCGATGCCCAGGAAGCTCAGCGTGGCTTCCGCCGCGATGGCGTTGGCGGTCTGGATCATGGCGATGACGATGATCGGCGGAATGCAATTGGGCAGCAGCTGGCTGAACAGTGCGCGCCGGTGGCTCAAGCCCAGGCACAGGGCGGCCTCCATGTATTCCTTGCGCCGTTCGACCACGGCGGTCGCCCGCACCGCCCGCGCGAAGTACGCCCATTGCACCACCACCAGCGCGAGGATGACCTTGCCCAGGCCCTGGCCCAGGATGGCCAGCATCATCAGCGCGACCAGGATGGTGGGAAAACCCAGCATGAGATCGACCAGGCGCATGATCAGCGTGTCGATACGGCCCCCGAAGTAGGCCGCGCACAGGCCCAGCGCGGTCCCCACGGCCATGGCGAACAGGCCGCTGAGCACGCCCACGCTCAGGCTGGTGCGCAGGCCGTACATCATGGCCGACAGCATGTCGCGGCCTTGCGCGTCCGTGCCCAGGCTGTAGAAATCGCCATAGATTCCCGTGCTGCCCGGCGGCATGCGGCCGTCCAGGATGGTAATGGACGCCAGGTTGTAGGGATCTTGCGGCGCGATCCAGGGCGCCAGCAGCGCGGCCAGCACCAGCAGCAGGAGCACGATGGCGGCGAGCGTGGCCGGCCGGCTGTCGAGGACGCCGTGCACGGCCTGGCCGGGGGTGGTGTCGCGGCTGAGATGCTTGAGGAAGGCGGGCTTCAATCGGCGGCTCCCAGGCGTACGCGCGGATCCAGGAAGGAGTAGACGATGTCCACCAGCAGGTTGAGCAGGATGAACATGGTCACCACGATCAACAGGTAGGCCACGACGACGGGCCGGTCCAGCTTCATGATGCTGTCGATGATGAGCTTGCCCACGCCGGGCCACGCGAAGATGGTTTCCGTCACCGTGGCGAAGGCGATCATGGATCCGAACTCCATGCCGACCACGGTGACGATGGGAATCAGGATGTTCTTTAGCACGTGCATGTAGATCACGCGCGATTCGCGCAGGCCCTTGGCGCGCGCGAACTTGACGTAGTCCAGGGGCATGGTCTCGCGCACGCCGCCCCGCGTCAGCCGCACGATCAGCGCGATCTTGAAGAGGGCCAGGTTCAATGCCGGCAGGATGAGATGGCGCACGCCGTCCCAGGTGGCCAGGCTGGTATGGATGCCCAGTACCGTGCCGGTGGCGCCGCGCCCCGTCGACGGCAGCCAACCCAGCGTGACGGAGAAAACCAGCACCAGCATGATGCCTTGCCAGAAATTGGGCAGGCTGAATCCCAGGATGGACCCGGTCATGATCCCGCGGTCCAGGGCAGAGTCCGGCTTGAGCCCGGCCACCAGGCCCAGCGGCAGGCCGATGGCCAGCGCCAGCACCAAGGCGACGCAGGCCAGTTCCAGCGTGGCGGGCAGCCGCTGCAGGATCAGCTGGATGGCCGGCTGGTTGAAGACGAAGGACGTGCCCAGGTCGCCATGCAAGGCATTCGCGACGAAGGGCAGGTACTGCTGGTGCAGCGGCAGGTCCAGGCCCAGCGACTGCACGGCCTGCGCGATCTCGGCCTGGGAGGCGTCCGCGGGGACCAGGATTTCGATCGGGTCGCCGATGGCGTAGACGCCGGCGAAGACGATGAGCGAGGTCAGGAACAGGATCACGACGCTCTGGCACAGCCGGCGGATGATGAACGCGGTCATGGCGTCCTCCGGCAACAGGAGGGGCGGAAGGCGGAGTCACGCATGCGGGCTCTTCTCGGGTCGGGGCTGGCGGGCGGCTGTTGATTAGCGTGGTGTGATTCAGCAGAATCAGCCATGGCCGCATGTTCGGTCGGCCAGGCTGGCCTGGCAACCGTATGCGGACCCGGTATACGCCTATGTGAATTCAGGAAAATTGGGTGTTAACCCTAGGAAACCGGCCCGACGGCGCCCACGGACGATAGAGACAGGATGAACTTCAAGCAGCTGGAGGCCTTTGTCGCCTTCATGACCACGGGGTCGACGATAGAAGCCGCGCAGCGCCTGCAGACGTCTCAGCCGGCTGTCAGCCGCTTGCTGAGCCAGTTCGAGGCCGCCATGGGCCTGCCGCTCTTCGTGCGGCGCAAGGGACGGCTCTATCCCAGCACGGAGGCGGAATCCCTGCTGCCGGACGTGCAGAACATGATGCTGGGCGCGGCCTCGTTGCACCGCCACGTGAACCAGCTGCGCCTGGGCGGCCTGCGCCGCACGCTGGTGCGCGTGCAATTGCCCAGCACGGTGGCGCAGACCGTCATGCCGGAGGTGGCGCAATCCTTCCTGGACGATCATCCCGACGTGGCGGTGGAGATCCTCGTGGGGACCTATGAGGCCAGCGAGGCCGCGGTACTGGGCCGCGAGGCGGACCTGGCGCTGGTACGGGCCCCGGCGCTGAACTCCGGGCTGGAGATGGTGCTGCGGTTTTCCACCGAGGCGGTCTGCGTCATGCCGGCCGGCCATCCGCTGCAAGGCCTGGCCGCCGTCACGCCCGCCGACCTGCAAGGCATGGACCTGGTGCTGCTGGGACGGCAGCGATCCCTGCGCCAGCAGATCGACCAGACCTTCAGGCAGGGGCGGCTGGCACCGCAGATCCGGGCGGAGGTGCATTCCGTGGACATGGCCTGCCGGCTGGCGGCGCGCGGCGTCGGCGTGTCCATCGTCAACGGCCTGCTGGCGCATTTGTGCATGGACACGTGCCTCGATACCGGCCTGGCCGCCCGGCCCTTCCGGCCTGTCATCGGGTACGACATGGGCATGGCCACGCTGGCCGGACAGCCGCCGCATCCCCTGGTGCCGGCGCTGGCGCGGCGTATCGTCGAGGCGATGGCGCAGCGGGCCGGCGCGGGACTGTTCTCCTGGGACGCCACGCTGGCCGACCCCGGCGACGCCTGAAACCTGGGTGTCATGGCGGCGCAATATGATGCGTGATTCATCCAATCGTCTATATCTTTTATCGTCTATCTTCAAATCTGGACGCAAGATCATGGAAACGACGCAACGCATCGAAATCAGGACCCCCACCGTGGCGGACTCCGCCGCCATCGCGCGCCTGCTCGCTACGCTGGGCTACCCGGGCACGGCCCCCTTCATCGAGCGGCGCATCGCCCAATTGATTTCCCATCCGGATGAAGTGATGCTGGCGGCGACGCGGGACGACGCCGTGCTTGGCATCATCTCCCTGCACTTCATCCCGCAACTGGCCCTGGCGGGCGACTTCTGCCGCATCAGCTATTTCTGCGTGTCGGAGGACGCGCGTGGCGAAGGGGTGGGCGCCCTGCTGGAAGGCCGGGCGGTGGAAATCGCCCGGGAGCGGGGCTGCGACCGCATCGAGCTGCATTGCCATGCGCGCCGGGTCGACGCCCATCGCTTCTATCTTCGCCAAGGCTACGAGGACTCGCCCAAGTACTTCTTCAAGTCGCTGGCCTGAGCGTCGGGGCGCTTGTCGCTTGAGCGGGACCTGGCCCGGCCGCTCCCTATTCGATGTGGATGTTCCTTTCCTCGATCAGGTCCTTCCACCGCTTGTATTCCCGCGCCTGGAACGCCGTGAACTCCTGTGGCGTGTTGGCGACGATCTCCAGGCCCTGTTCTTCCAGCTTGCTGGCGACCGACGGGTCCTTCATGCTGGCGATGGCGGCCGCGGCGAGGCGGGACTTGATGTCGGGCGGCAGTCCCTTGGGCGCGGCCAGGGCCTGCCAGGAGTAGATCACCGCATTGGGCACGCCGGCCTCGGCCAAAGTGGGCACGTCCGGCAGGACGGGCGAGCGCCGCGCGCCCGTCACCGCGATGGCGTGGAGCTTGCCGGCCTGGACCAGGCCCAGCACCGCATTGACGTTCTGGAAAGAATAGTCGACCTGGCCGCCCATCAGGTCGCTGATGGCGGGCGCCCCACCCTTGTAGGCCACGTGCATGCCTTCCGTTTTCGTCTGTTGCAGGAAGACCTCGGCCGACAGGTGATCCGATGCGCCGTAGCCCGAGTTGGCGAAGCTCACATGTCCCGGCTTGGCTTGCAATTCGGCGATGACATCCTGGACGGTGCGGGCCTTCTTGTCCGGTCCGGCGACCAGCACGTTGGGCGCCTGCACCGCGACGGTGATGTAGTCGAAGTCCTTCAGGGCGTCATAGGGCATGGACTTGATCAGGTGCGGCGCGATCACGTAGGTGCCCAGCGAGGACATCATCAAGGTGTAGCCGTCCGGGGCTGCGCGGCTGACGAAACCGCCCCCTATCGTGCCGGTCGCGCCGGGGCGGTTCTGCACGATGAAATTGCCGCCCAGCCGCTTCTGCAACTGTTCGGCCATGATGCGGCCGATGGCGTCGGTGGCCCCGCCCGCGGGGAAAGGCACGACCACCTGCACCGGATGGTCCTTGGGCCAGGTGGATTGCGCCGTCGCGCCAAACGCGGCGCAGGCCAGCAGCACGCCCGTCAGTAGTCGTTTCATGTCTGTCTCCTCGCGGGGATGTTCCCCTGCCTTGTTATTCCGGGTCTGCTATCTCTTGCTCGTGCGCACCACGGCGTCGGCGCGCCTGGCCACATCGGGGTGCAGCCGCGTGCCCAGGCCGGGCGCCGTGGGGGCGAGCACCATGCCTAGCTCGACCGCCGGAAGCTCGGTCACCAGGTCCCGATACCACGTGCTCAAGGTAGCGCGCACCACTTCCTGGAAGATCGCCGTGGGCGCGTGCATGGCCAGGTGCAGGCCCGCGATCAACGTCACCGGGCCCGTGCAATCGTGCGGCGCCAGTGGGCGCGCGTAAGCCTGGGCCAGGGCGGCGATCTTGCGCCCTTCCGTCAGTCCGCCGCACCAGGCCAGGTCCAGCATCACCACGTCGACCGCGTCGCGTGCGAGCAGGTCGCGGAAAGGCACCAATCCCGCCAATGTCTCGCTGCCGCAGACGGGCACGCGCGTCTGGCGGCGCAGGTCGGCCAGCGCCTGGACGTCGTCCATCTTGGCGATGGGATCCTCCGCCCAGAACACGCCGTATTCCTCCAGTCCGCGGCATATGCGCGCCGCCGCGCCGGCCGTCCACATGCTGTGCAGCTCGCACATCACGTCGATGCGGTCGCCGACGGCATCGCGGATCTTGCGAAAGGGCTCCAGGCCGCGCCGCAAATCCTCCGGCCCGATCAGGTGCCCGCCGGTTGCCGCCGCATAGCCGTCGAACGGCCATATCTTCATCGCGGTGTAGCCTTCATCGAGCAGGCTGTGGGCCAGTTCGCCGGCGTCGCGCATGAAGGCGATCTGGTCGTCATAGGGGCCCTTGGGCGCTTCGGAGCCGTCCGTGCTGCGGCGCACGGTGCCGGCGGTGTTGTACGAATACCCCGCGCAGGTGTTGTACGCGCGGATGCGGTCGCGCACGCCGCCGCCCATGGCGATATAGACCGGGACGCCCTGGCGCTGGCCCGCCAGGTCCCACAGCGCGATATCCACCGCGCTCGCGGCACGCACTTCGGCGCTGGCGCTGTGGAAACCCAGATAGGGATTCATGAGCTGCTGCGATACCGCCTCGATATGCCGCGCATCCCGCCCCAGCAGCCAGGGCGCGACCTGTTCGTGCAGGACGGCCTCCACGGCCTGGGCGCCGCGGAAGGATTCCCCCAGGCCCACCAGGCCTTCATCGGTCTCTATTTCCACCCAGATGAGATTGGGACGCTCGTTGATGCGGATGCTGCGTAATGCCGTAATGGTCGCCATGCGCTGCCCTGTGCTGGTAAACGGAAAGGCGCGGCGGCGTGGCTATCCGGCAAACCTGCCGCCGCGGCTATAGGCATCCTCGTGGCGCGGCGCTACCATGTCAATTAATTGCCTGACTAGTATTACTACTTCGTTTACTACTTCGGATCGAGCGAGGTCATCGTGGCCATCTCCCCGTTGAGCGATTTCGCCTACAAGCAAGTGCTGGCCATGGTCGAGGGCATGACGCCCGACCAGCGCCTGCCCAGCGAAGACGAGTTGTCGCGCCAGCTGGGCGTATCACGGCCGGTGCTGCGCCAGGCACTGGCGCGGCTGCGCACGGAGGGTTGGGTCTATGCCAGGCGCGGCGCGGGCAACTTCGTGGGCAAGCCGCCCGCGCTGCAAAGCGCCGCCTTCGGTCCGCTGCACAGCATTCCCGACGTGCGCAGCTTCCTGGAATTCCGCTGCCTGCTCGAAGCGGAAAGCGCGGCCTGCGCGGCCCGTTGCGGCGATCCGCAGTTGCAGGACGAAATCACCCGGCGCCGCCGCCTGCTGGAAAGCGCGCTGGCGCACGGCGAGCCGGGCATCGAGGAGGACATCGCCTTCCATGCCGCCATCGCCGCGGCCAGCGGCAACCGGTTCTTCAGCATGACCATGAACGCGCTGGCGGAGCAGACCCGCGTATCGATCAAGCTGGTGCGCGAGCTGTCGCCACAGCCCATGGTGCGGCGCGCCGTCGACGTGCGCAACGAACATCGCGCCATCGACGACGCCATCCGCGCCGGCGATCCCGACGCCGCGCGCGTGGCGATGCTGAACCACCTGCGGGGCGGATTGACGCGGCTGTTCGGCAACGAGGCGCAAGCCGGGGCGGGCGGTCACGACGCGCCTCCTGGACCGTAGCCCGCTCGCGAACCAACATCCGACGGACCAAGACCATGCCCGACCAGCCAGAATCGATCGCCGTACGCAAACTGACCGCCGATGACGCGCCGGCGTTCCAGGCGCTGCGGCTCGCGGCGCTGGAGGAATGTCCCACGGCCTTCGGCGCCAGCCTGGCGGATGAGCGGGAACTGTCGCTGAGCGAGGTCGCCCAGCGCATCGCGCCACCGGATCATGGCGGCGCGGGCGGCGTGGGCGCATACGCAGGGGACGCCCTGGTCGGCATCGCCTGCGTATTCCGGGCTCGCGGCGGCAAGGAAAGGCACAAGGCCTACCTGGTGTCGGTCTATGTGGTCCCGGCATACCGGGGCAAGGGCGTATCCGCGCCCTTGCTGGACGCGGCCATCGGCCTGGCTCGCGCGATGCCGGGCGTGCGACGCCTGAATCTCACCGTCAATGTAGCCAATACGGCCGCGCTGGCGCTGTATCGCCGGCTGGGGTTCGTGGTCTACGGCGAGGAAGTGGAGGGCCTGTGCGTGGACGGCGTCTACCAGGACGAATACCTGATGACACTGGCCTTGGCCTGAGCCAGGGAGCGAGGCGCGAAGACCGGGTCCGTTCATCAGCTTGCCAGCCGGATCGTTCTCCTCTTCATTAGGAAAACTGCATTAGCGATAAACAAAAACTCAATATTCGCTGACGTCCGGAATGGCTAAGATGGCTTCCGTTCGAACATGAAATGGCTGGCCGCGGGTGGCTGGCTCAAGAAAGAAAGATGGAAGAGACAACGCTCGCCACGGGGACGCACGTTCCGAAGGCATTGCCATCCGGCGCCTGCGATTCCCATTTGCACCTTTACGACACGGCGATCATCGACGCTCCGGCGGCTCCCAATCCGCTGGCCGGCTGCACGGCCGGCCGTTATCGCGCCTTGCGCGACAGCCTGGGCCTGCAACGCGCGGTGATCGTCACGCCGGCGCCGCATGTGGTCGACAACCGCGTCACCCTGGCCGCCATCCAGGCCCTGGGCGCGCGCGACACGCGGGGCGTGGGCGTGGTCTTTCCCGACGTGACGGACGCCGAACTGCAACGCCTGCACGACGGCGGCATCCGCGGCATCCGTTTTACCGTCGCCATTCCCCGCACGGCCGTCACGCGCATCGACATGCTGCCGGCGCTCGCGCCGCGCGTACATGCGCTGGGCTGGCACGTGCAACTGCACATGACGCCCGCGCAGATCGTCGAAAGCCAGGCCATCATCGAACGGCTGCCTTGCGGCATCGTGTTCGACCACATGGCGCGCCTGGCGGACGGCCCCCTGGATGAACGCGCCTGGGCCATCGTGCAGGACCGGCTGCAAACCGGCCGGACCTGGGTCAAGCTCTCCGGCCACTACCTCGCGGCCGACGCCGCCACGGCGCGCAACGTGGCGAGCAGGCTGGCCGCGGCGGCGCCCGAGCGCATGGTGTGGGGATCGGACTGGCCGCACCCGACCGAGATGCCCACGCCGCCGGAAACGGCGAGCACCCTGGCCGTCCTGGAGGACTGGGTGCCCGATGCCGGCCAGCGCAAGCGCATACTGGTCGATAATCCCGAGCAGCTATACGGTTTCAAATAAGGCGCCAGCCTTGCGGTACCCCGCGTCCAGGACGGCAACCATGATCGGACCAGACGCGCCCAGCCTTGAAAATCATCCGGAGACATCCATGCAACGCTTCCAACGCATCCGCAGGGGCCTGTTCCTGTCCGCCATCCTGGCGGCCGCCCCCCTGGCCGCCCAGGCCGCCTGGCCCGACCAGCCCATCCGCCTCATCGTCCCCTATGCCGCGGGCGGCGGCGCCGACAACGTCGCGCGCGTCATCGCCGGACCCTTGGGCGAAAAGCTGGGCCAGAGCATCATCGTGGAAAACCGCCCGGGGGCGGGCGCCACCATCGCCGAAGGCGTGGTCGCCCGCTCCGCGCCGGACGGCTACACCGTCCTGTACGACACCTTCACGTATGCGGTGAACGCGTCGCTGCGCAAGCTCAATTTCAATCCCTCCAAGGACCTGACCCCGGTGGCGCTGACGGCCACCGCGCCGCTGATTCTGGTGGTGAACCCCAAGGTCAAGGCCAACAACCTGGCCGAGTTCGTCACGCTGGCGAAGAATCCCGACAACAAGGTCACCTATGCCTCGTACGGCATCGGCAGCGCGGCCCACCTGGCCGCCGAACTGCTGGCGCGCGACGCGGGCCTGACCATGCTGCACATCCCCTACAAGGGCGGCGCGCCCGCGCTGGTGGACCTGGTGGGCGGGCAGGTGAATGCCTATTTCGCCAATGCCTCGTCCGGCTTGCCCTATGTGCGCAACGGCACCTTGCGCGCGCTCGCGGTGTCGTCGGCCAAGCGCCTGAACACCTTGCCCGACGTTCCCACGGTTGCCGAAAGCGGCTATCCCGGCTTCGAGGTGCTGGAGTGGCATGGCGTATTCGTCCCGCACGGCACGCCGCCCGACGTCGCCAGGAAGCTGGCCGACGCGGTGCAGGCGGTCATCAGCTCGCCCGACGTGGTAAAGCGCCTGAACAGCCTGGGCATCGACCCCAGCACCATTCCTCCGTCCGGCGCGCAGGCCTACATCGACGACCAGGTCAAGCGCTGGTCGACGCTGATCAAGGACCGGAATATTTCCCTGGAGTAAGGTGGATCGGCGCTTCCTTTATCGCCCTGCAGCCAATGTATCGTTCATGGCCTGTGAGACAGGGAGCGCCGCGATCGTTCGGGAGAAGAGAAGTGTCGCGCCTGAGCCAAGGAATCCCACCAGGCATACGGCTAGCGCGCCGCGGCTACCGATAGCCGTGGAAGCAAGCAGTCCTCCGGACAGGGCACCTATTGGATCGGCGCCCCAACTCACAAATCGCGTCGTGGAACTCACGCGCCCCAACTGGCTTGAGTCGACAGTGACCTGCCTGATCGTTTGCTCGACGATCAGATGCAGGACGATCATGAAGTCCCAGACTGCGAAGCACAATACGATTATCGTCGCCTGGTAGGGTAGCGATGCCCCCTCCAGGAGGATAAGGGGAACGCCTAGCGGACCAATCGACAATAGTGACCAGACTAGTGTGCCCCTGGGGCCGACTTTTGAAACTAGGCGAGGAGCGAACAATGCAGCTAGCAGGCCTGCGGCTCCCACAAACGAGAGCATGGTTCCATAAGAAGCTGCATCGAACTTGAGCTGCGTTATGGCGTAATGCGCGAAAACAGCAAAAAAAGCCGAGTGGAAAAAATTAAAAATACCGGCCGCGATCGCGATGACTCTCTGGACCCGGTTATCCCAGAGTATCCGCACGCTATCGGCGATGTCGGCCCAATGTGATCGTTTCGGGATTTCAGTATTTGGCTTCGTGGGCAGCGAAACTGTCTTTAATAGCGTTGTACTCAGCAGATACAGGCACGCCCCGATAATGTAGACCGTGGCAGCCGGCAACAGCTGCAGCAACCAACCGGCCGTAGCCGGCGCCCCCGTCGACGCCGCAGAGTTGGCGCCCTCGTACCAGCTGTTCGCCTTGGTTAGGTCGCTTCGCGCTACGACGGCTGGCATGGCGGAGATCATGACGGTGTCAAACAGCAGTTTCACCGCGGACAACGCGAATCCTATGACCGCAAGAACAGTGATGTTCATCCAGCCCACCACGAAAAGAACACTGGCTATCAGAACGCAGAGCAGCCGTGCAAGGCTACATCCGATCATGAGGCGCTTGTGGTCGAGACGATCTACGATCGGACCGACCGACAGCCCGAAAAAGAGTGGCGCCGCCGACGAGGCTGCCGCCAACATCGCGACTTCGAACACCGTGGCGCCCAGGGCGGATATCGCGACGAGCGGAGCTGCGATGGCAAGGACTGAAGTCGAGGCCGTATTCAGGGTTTCAGAGCAAAGTACACGTACAAAAGCTCGCCCATTTCTTTCAAAAAAAAGCATTCTTATTTTTCCATCCTTCGCCGTGCGTCCAGACTGCACCCGCTCTGCCAAGCCATGAAAATACCTGTAAACGCGAAATTATCGGGGTTATCGATCCCGTGGGACCGCCAACGCTATGCGTTACAGCACATTCCAATCGACCAGCCCTTCGCAATCCGCCAACCTTCTTCCTACATATGCTTTGTAGCCAGACATCAACGAAGTCCTCGCCTGCAAAAGCGGAATGATGAAATTCTTCGCCCCTGAAAAATTAGCTCCATGGCACTCCGATGTTCGGGCTGAGGGAGCACGCATTTCCACAACATTCCAGCGTTCACGAAAGTACTCTTCCGTGAGTGCAGGTTGAATGATCTCTAGCGAAAGTCCATCTTCCTTCGGTAGCCGGGATGCTAAATAGTCGTCATATGAAATCCTGACGGGACGGCAGTCGATTCCGAACCGATCAAGCTGCGCACATATGTCGGCTGCAATCTTTCCATTTGGTTCGAAGTCAACATACCAAAGGGGAAAGGCCGACCGACGGCGCCGCCCATTGACCAACATTTCGGGCCTCGATTGATCGCGGCCATCATCGGAGAAGGTGACTTTTTCTATGCTTGGTGCCGTGAAGTCAAACAGCTGTGAGACGTTGATCATGGGAACGAACGTTCCGGCGGTGAGTTCAGCCAATTTGTGTCGATCAAGTGCGCACGTAATGACCCTCATCAAGTTCCAATTCTCAATTAAGGGAACGTGTACTCTTGATACGATGAATACCCCTAGGTTGGTCAACTCATTCGTCAAGGGATTAAGCGGCCAGATGCGCCGAAACGTACCGGGGTCTGCCCCCAACGGGCAACTTAGATGAAGTCTTCCTGACGCAAGCAGGCGCCTACCCTGGTCTCTGCTTTTCGTCACGACGATACCCACTCGCTCCGGCCCTCCTCCAGCGGCCGGATGCTCCGGTCTTCGCTTGAAAGTCATGATGCGATTGTCCGGGCTTCGACTTTCCAGCGCATAAGGACCACACGTACGTGCGGGCCTCGACCCTTCAGGCCTACACGATGGAGTGACGGTAAAAATTGGGCTCGCAAGAACTTCCTCGGTCAATCGGAAGTTTGGGGGAACGGAAACTTCGACTTCTTCGAAGTTGATAGCGCTCACAGATGTAAACACACCGAGTAGCACTCCACGAACAAGCGCTATCTCGACCTCGTAGGCGTTAAGGAGATCGCCATCAGTCCAGCTGTAGCGGCGATCGATTGATAACCGATACGAGTGCGAGGATGTTTGCGAGAACGTCCGAATAGCTGACGGAGCAAACCTTCTCGGTGTGATTTTCCGAAACAACCGAAGGTGAATCCCTCGTGCAATAAGAAGCCATGCATGGTCTAGTCGCGGGGGGAAATCAAGATTATCAACGAGGCAATCGGACTCGAGGAACGTTACGCAACGCACGGACTCCCCTCTTGCTGGCACTCTTGTGAGACGCCATAGCGATACACCTTATTATTTGCGAAGCACTGCACCAGGCGGGCATCGACCGAAGCAACTCGCCTGCTACCTGCCAGCCATTCGATGCAATCACGCGCCAAATTTGCAGAGATCAACGTATTGGTAGGCCCAAACGACCATGGGGTCGGCTCGTTATTCTGTTGTAGGCCCCCCTCTCTGGTGCCGCGGAACTGCGCCTTCCATTCTTTGAACGATATCCGACCGTTTGAACTAATGATTGGCCCCCAGTGACCGAATTCGACACCAACGGCGGCAGTTGTGACGGCGATCTTTCTTTCGGCGCCAAATGAATAGACCACATCGTCGATCAAAGATCTCGGTGTATCCAAGCAATGCACAATCAACTGACATGCTTCTAGCCGCCTTGAAGCAAGGCATTCAACGGACTCTATGGATGTGGCGTACGTGCTTACTTCAAAATCGTCATGACGAGAAGCTATATAACTTTTGCATGCATCGACCTTCATCCTTCCTACATCACAATTGGAATACACAAACTGGCGATTTAGGTTGGATGCTTCAACCTGATCCTTGTCGACAAGTACGTACCGGCGTATTCCGGCTCCCACCAGATGCTGCAGGACGATGGATCCGACGCCACCGAGGCCTAATATGCATACGCGGGCCTCTCGAAGCCTGCGTAGCGCAGTGATAGGGGAGGACGTAAAAGAAAGAAAGTGCCCCGTACATCTGTCTATAGGGGTGCCAACTTGATGATCGGGCAACACGACAACAAGTGCTTTTTTTAAGAGAAAAGTGATCAGTGCCCATTCGGCGGCAGATGAGGCTCCCTCGCTAGCAACCACTCCCTTATTCAGTTCATGCAATATTCCCCAACTGTTCATTCTGGACGGACGTTGTAGCTGAATCAATTCGCATTCGCTGCGAAAAAGCAAGTCACGGTCGCCAAACGTGACCTCATAAAGAGGATTCCAAATGAGCATGAATGTATGTGCTGCTTGGTAGTGTTGCAAAAAAGGCGGTCCGCATGAGCATATGCGAACCGCTTTTATCGCTAACTTAGCACCGGCGGGTATCTCCAAGTGCCAGCGTGTCTACCGCGGAGACTTTGAATAGTGAATCAAGCTCCTGGAGAATGTTGGGATGCAGCGCAAGCTCCATCAAGGTCTCGTCTTCTGTAGGCGTCTCATCGCGGACAACCGGGTCGTTCATCGTTAGCTCCTCGAAGGTCATGGATGGAGCCGGGTTGGTGAGCGGACGATATGAAAAGTTCCAACCGGGAAAGGGAATTTTCCTTATGCTCGCGGGAGCTTCCTAGTGAAGATGAGTAGACGGATAGGACAGCAGGAACAGGTGTATCCACGCCACCGGTGGTGAACTGCCCGCGCCTTTTTCTTTCGGCGCACCTCAGTCCACCTTTGCGCCGGACTCTTTCACCGCCTTGGACCACTTGGCCGCGTCTTCCTCCAGGACGGCCATGAAGGCCTGGCTGGTGCCGCCGATCACGTCGCCGCCGTCGCTCTGGATGGTCTTCACGACGTCCGGCGATTGCAGGGCTTCGTTGGCGGCCTTGTTGAGAAGGTCGACGATGTGGGGAGGCGTTTTCGCGGGAACGAAGAAGCCGTACCAGGTGCCGGCGTTGAACCCTGGATAACCCGCCTCGGCGATGGTCGGAACATCGGGCAGCGACGTGCTGCGCTTGTCGGCCGACACGGCCACGGCGCGTAGCTGGCCGGCCTTGATCTGGCCGAACGACGTGGGAATCGACGACATCATCAGGTCGTCGCGACCCGCAATGGTGTCCGTGATCGCCGAGCTGGCGCCCTTGTAGGGAATGTGCGAGAACTCGATCCTCGCCGCCTGCTGGAACAACACGCTGGTCAGATGCGATACGGTGCCGCTGCCCGGGGTCGCCAGGTTCAGGCTCTTGCCTTGCGCATTGGCCTTGCGCGCCGCGGCCACGATATCGGTCAGGCTATGGAAGGGCGACTCGTTGGGCACGACGACCACATTGGGCGCATTGGACAGCCGCACCACGGGCACGAAGCTCTTGAACGTGTCGTAGGAGACATTGGAATAGAGATAGGGGTTGATCACCATCTGCGATGTCTGGCCCAGCAGGATGGTGTAGCCGTCCGGCGCCGCGTTGGCCACTCGCGCCGCGCCGATGATGCCGTTGGCGCCCGGTACGTTTTCCACGACGAACGAGGTCTTCAACAACTGCCCCATCTTCATGCTGACGACGCGCGCCATCAGGTCCATGCCGCCGCCCGCGCTGGTCGGCACGATGACGGTGATGGGCGCGCTGGGATAGCCGCCGGCCCGGGCCGCACCGGCAGCGCAGGCGCATGCCAGGGGCAATAGCAGCGATAGCGCGGCCATGAGGATGGACACCCCCCGGCCGCGCAGCCTTCCCCTGGGGTGATCACACTTGTACTGCCTCCTTGCCTTGGCCTCGTTCATCATCCGTCTCCGTGTTTTTGAGTTGTCGCGCGGTGCCGGGTCCGCCGTCCCGCCTAGCTGGGCACCGCCAGCGCGGCTGCCGCCGCCTTGGCCGCCGCGGCGGCAGCCAGTCCGTTCTCCGTCCCGGACTCCGGCACGGAACTGCCGTACAGCAAGCCTTCCTTGATCTTGGGCACGGTGGCGCGCGGATCAAGGATGGGCAGGCCATGCGTGGGCGCGATGACCTTCACGTCCAGCGTATCCAGCAGCCATTGCAGCCGGTCGACATAGATATTCATGTCGGTGAACTTGGTCCAGAACAGCGCGCGGTCGGCAAAGACGGCCGACACTTCCGGGATATTCAAGGAGATGGCTTCTTCCGCGAAGTGGCCGCAATGACCGTCCTCGTGATAGTGGCTGTACGCAAAGCCATCGCCGGGGAACAGTACGCGCGCCCCGTGGTCGAAGCCCCACCACGTGGTGCGCAGGTCGCGGATGACCGGCTCGACGAGCTCGAACACCCGTCCGCCCAGGTCCACCTTGTCGCCCCCCCGCATCTCGCGCAGGCGATGCGCATACTGCGGAAAGGCGAGGTGGTAGTCGCAGATATCGCCGCACACCAGCGCTTCCGGATAACGGTGCAGCACGCGGCCCAGGCCGCCGGAATGCGGCGTTTCCTGATGCGTTACGAACAGGTGCTTCAGCGGCGCCTTGCCCGCCAGCAGCGTTTCCATCTGGGCGTTGATCAGGGGAAAATCCTTGGGATGCCCGGTCTCGATCAACATGGACGCACTTTCGCCGATCAGCAGGAACGCCGCGTTGTACGTATGATAGATCTTGCCGTTGGCCTGCTGTTCCAGGCAGTCGCCCAGCCAGAACACGCCCGGCGCCAGTTCACGCGGCATCTGCTTCTTGCTTATCGTCATCACCTTACCTCGTCGCGGTCTACGTACTTGGGTTGAACCTGGCTCTTGTCCAGGCCGCGCAACACGTCGTCCAGCATCTGGTATTGCCGCCGCACCAGGTCCTTGCCTTGGAGAATGCGGCCGTAGCCCGGCGCGATGGTCTCGATGTCGTACTTGTCGAAGACATCGGCCAGCTTGCGACGCAGCGCGTCGGTGCTTCCGCCTTCGAGCCACCAGTACCGCGTGTTCAACAGGAAGCTGCGGATATGCGCCGCGCTGGTCCGGTTGTCGGCGGCGGTGGTGGTCCACGGCCCATCCTCTTCCTGCGACCACTCGTGCGAAAACGTGTCGGACGTGAATAGCGTGTGCGTGGCGGCGTCGTACATCCAGCGGGTGCTGATCAGGCGTATGGGAGCCTGGAAGGCCACCAGCGGGCGGTTCTCGCCGCGGCCGACGTGCAAGGTGGCCGCGCGTCCCACCAGCGTGGTCTTCAGCGCGTAGTCACGGTCGGCGCCGGCCGTCCCGGGAGCGGCGTCGGACCGACCGCCGAAGTCCACCCACTTGGCCGCATCGGCATTGCCCGAATAGCACTGTTCGACGTCGAAGGCAGCCGCGATGGCTTCCACATTGCACACCGACATGTACTCGTTGATGCGCATGGGAAAGACCGACAGCGCATCGTTCGTTTCCAGCAAGGAACCGATCTGCCGTAGCAGGGACCGCTGGTGCGCGGTATAGCCGCTGTCCAGCAACAGGGCACGATCGTCATGCTTGAGCAGGTAGCAGTTCGACGGCGCATAACCGCGCGCCGTGGAGGGGTAGGCGCTGACGTGGCCCGCCAGGCGCATGACGTTGTGCAGCGCGTAGAGCTGCCGGTCAGCCAGGACCGTAATGTGGCTGGCGTGGGTCTCGGGAAGAGGGGCGGCGTGGGCGCGCACGCCGATGTCGTCCATGGATTGTGATGTTTGCATTCCGGTACTCGCGATGCTGCCGCGCAGCGGGGCTGAGGGTCGGAATGATTATGGGATGGCACCCCGCCCGCCGCCATCGCTGGCGACGTATGTGGACATGGGCCGGTAGCGATGGTGCCGGGCTCCGCCTGGGGGTAGTGTGGATGGCCTACACCCTTCCCGCCCCCATGGAATCAAGCTGCCCGCACCCGCGCCGCGACATCCCGCAAGGCCCCCCGCAACCACTGGTGGGCTGGGTCCTTGTGCATGCGGTCGTGCCAGTACATGGCGATATCCACGTCGGGCATGGGCACCGGCGGCGGCAACACCTGCACGCCGGCGGTGGCCTCGAAGTGCCGAGCCAGGTGCTCGGGCACGGTGGCCAGCATATCGGACGCCGCGACGACGGCGGCGGACGACAGGATGGATGGCTGCCAGGCGCCGATACGCCGGTCGAGGCCGACGGCGGCCAGGGCTTCGTCCACGGTGGCTTCCAGCGTCGCATTCCCCTCCCGCCCGCGGGTGTAATAGACATGGGGCCAGCGGGTGTACTGTTCCAGGTCCACGCTGCCGCGCACGTCGGGATGGTGCCGCGCCGCAATCACCGCCAGCTTCTGACGCAGCAGCAGGGACACGTGCAGGCCGTCGGGAACGGGCCGCATGAAGCTGATCAACAGGTCCGAATAGCCTTCCTCCAGCTCGTGGCTGGCGCGGGCGAGCTCCGGCACATGGGAGCGCAGGCGCAGGCCGGGGGCGACCGCGCGCAGGTGGGCGATCAAGGCGGGGATCAGGACGAAGCCGACCGACTCCGTCGCGGCGACGTCGAAACGCTTGTCCGCCCGCGCGGCATCGAAGGCGTCGTGCGGGACCAGCGCGTGGTCGATCAGGGCGATGCCCTGGCGCACGCTCTCCGCCAGCGCCAGGGCGCGCGCGGTCGCCACCATGCCTTTTTCGGTGCGCACCAGCAGGGGATCATTGAACAAGGCGCGCAGCCGTGCGAGCGTCGCGCTCATGGCAGGTTGCGTCATGCCCATGCGCAATGCCGCGCGGGTGACGTGCGCCTCGCTGATCAATGCCGTCAGGCAGCGCAGCAGGAAGATATCGAGATGCTTGGGTTCCAAACGGGGAGACCGGGCGGACCGGCGCTAGCGTTTTCTTTGTCGCATCATGCCTCAGCCAACTGGAAAGCTCAATTATGGAAACCATGACCACAGTCGCGTTGGAAACCATTTCCCTGCCGGCCGCCCTCGAAATTGCGCAGCGCACCATCGCCTACGCGCGCAGCCAGAACATGACGCCCATTGCCGTGTCCGTTCTGGACGTCCGCGGCGCGCTCAAGGCCTATCTGGCCGAGGACGGCACCGGCCTGCTGCGCGCCGACATTTCACGCGCCAAGGCGTGGGGTTGCCTGGGCATGGGCTTCGGCAGCCGCAAGCTCGCGGATCGCACGCCGCGCAACGCCTACTTCACCACGGCCTTGCAAGCCATGAGCGACGGCAAGGCCGTGCCGGCGCCCGGCGGGATCCTAATACGCAACGCGGCGGGAGAGGTCGTGGGCGCGGTCGGCGTCAGCGGCGAAACGTCGGACAACGACGAGCTGTGCGCCATGCACGGGGTGGAGGCGGCGGGGCTGCGAGGGGATCCCACGTAGCGCGTGGCTACGCCCCATTCCCCAGAATCCGCAGCTTGCGCACCTCGAGCGCGCGCTTGCCTGTCAGTGTCGATTTCACGTCTCGCAGGGAAACTTCTTCCCAAGCACATGGCACCTAGTGCTTTCGGAAAATCCCCGTGGCGAGGCTATGCCGTACTTCACTCCTGTCCAGATGGGAGGGGTGGTTTACCCTTTGGATCATCTGGAGCCGTTCACCTTCGACTTTCATAGCGAGCGTGCGAAGAGGAATTTGCGCGTACATGTGACTTACTCGAATCACTGCTATACGAAGAAGTACGATCCTGTCGCGACGACAGGTTGGCCCACCTTGCTTGACGCGAGGCGGCAAATGCGAGTCTTCTGTCCTGTACGCTATCGACTGTCCCATGGACTGCCGGCGCATATCGCCGCATTGAATAATCCGGGGGTTAGGGTTTGGGAGACGGCCCGGGAACGCAACTGGTGCCACACGTTGCGCGTTGAGAGCATTCCGGACCCGTACTACGTTTTCTTTGACCTGGCTCGAGCGACAGCGGCCCTGCGTCATCGCCAAGAACTTAGGTTGACCGTGGAGAGCGCCTATCCGCAGGGCTCCTCGACCACCTGGCCCAGGCTTAACGGCTCCATGGCATTTCAACTGCTTTGCGGAAAGGTCTTCCTGGGCGAGCGGACACATACCAGGCGCTGAAAGAACAAAAGGCGCCGACGGCGCCTTTTGTTTACTTCCGATCCGACTACCATTTGCAACCCGCCTCGCGCGAGTACAGCTTGCGCTGCTGGGGAACGTTCAATCTCAGTCGGTCCGTCGTTCCGAAGCATCGAATTCTACCAAGCTTGATGTGCGCGTCAAGTGCGCAATGCCGCAAGCGCGCATGACGCTCCTGCTCGATGCCGGCCTCGCCGTGATCCTTCAGCGTGATCAACGCGTCCAGGCAGGCGCCGCCGTCCGGCCGCAGGACGAAGGGATTCACATCCACGCCCGCCAGGACGTCGCGCCAGTCGTGGGCGAGGCGCGAGAGGCTGACCAGGGCCTGCCGGAATGCGGCCAGAGATGAGGACGCCGGCGCCGCGTTGACGGCGGCGTCGGCGTCCGTGCATAGCGCTTCGGCCAATATGGGCAAGCCGTAGCGTCGCAGCATGCGCTTGGCCTGCCATTCGTCCAGCCGCGTGCCCGCGGCGGGCGGCGTCACCAGCGGGGCGCTGCGTTCATCTCTTTCCGCGTGGGCTTCGACGGCGCGCGCCGGATCTTGCGTGGAGTCTAGCGACAGAGGTCCGCCGATGCACAGCCGCGGATCCGCGGCAACGTATCGGCCGCGCGCCTTAGTCCACCGTGGCGCCGGAGGCCTTGACGGCGGCTCCCCACTTCACGATGTCCTTTTCCATGAAGGCCTGGTATTCCCTGGGTTTCATCACCATGGGTTCCACCCCCAGGCTGGCCAGCTGCGCCTTGACGTCGGGCGAGGCCAGGATTTCCTGGATCGCCTCGTTCATGCGCGTGGTGATGCTGTCGGGCAGGCCGGCCGGTCCAAGAAAGCCATACCAGGGCTTGGCATCGACTCCCTTGATGCCCGCCTCCGCCAGCGTGGGCACGTCGGGCAGCGCGGCGGACCGCTTGGAGCCGGTGACGGCCAGCACCTTGAGATTGCCGGCCTTGACCTGCTGCATGATGGGCAGCGGGTTTTCGAAGGCCAACGGCACCTGGCCGCCGACGAGGTCGTTCAGCAGGGGACCCGAGCCCTTGTACGGAATGTGCTGGATCTTCTGCTTGGTGGCGACGTTGAACATTTCGCCGATGATGTGTTGCGGCGTACCCGACCCGGCCGAGCCGAAGGACAGGTCACCGGTCTTGGCCTTCGTGAGCACGTCCTGGATGGAGTTCAAGCCGGACTTGGCGTTGACCGCCACCACGAAGTTGGTGTCGGCCAGCGGCGACACGGCCGTGAAGTCCTTGTCCGGACGATAGGGCAGCGTTTTGTACAGCGTGCCCGCAATCACGATGGGGCCGCTGGCGGCCAGCAGGAAGGTATAGCCGTCCGGCTTGGACTTGGCCACGTAGGCCGTGCCGATGTTGCCGCCCGCGCCCGCGCGATTCTCGACGACGATGGGCTGGCCGAACTTGGCTTGCAGGCGCGGCGCCAGCAGGCGTGCCAGGATGTCGGTGGTTCCGCCCGGGGCGTATGGGGACACGATGGTGATCTGGTGGTCGGGCCACGTATCCTTCGCGTGGGCGGCCGGCAAGGCGGCTACGCCCGCGAGGGCGAACAACGCCGCCAGGCGACGGGTCAATGTCAGGCTCATCGATTCTCTCCTCACTTTTTTTATGGTGAGGGCGAGAGTACTGAAATACCGGGCCGATGCGAGACCGTGTTTACCCTAGGGCGCGCAAGGACTCCTCCTCCACGGCGTGCGCGCGGGCCGCCGCGGCCCGATGCGCCGGGCGCGCCAGGCCCAGGTGTTCCCGCAGCGTGCGGCCCTCGTATTCGGTGCGGAACAGTCCGCGCCGGCGCAGTTCGGGCAACACCAATTCGACGAAGTCGTCCAGCCCGCCGGGCAACCATGGCGACATGATGTTGAAGCCGTCGGCGCCTTCCTCCTCGAACCATTGCTGCAACTGATCGGCGATGCTTTGCGGCGTGCCCACGACCTGCTGGTGGCCGCGCGCCCCGGCGATGCGCAGGTAGAGATCGCGGATGCTGAGATTGTCGCGCCGCGCGAGGTCGACCAGCAGCCGCTGGCGACTCTTGCCGCCGTTGGTTTCCGGCAGGTCGGGCAAGGGGCCGTCCACGGGCAGGCCCGACAGGTCGTAGCCGCCCAGCATGTTGGACAGCAGCTGCACGCCGACGACGGGATGGATCAGGTCTTGCAGCCGCGCGAATTTCTCGTCGGCCTCGGCCTGCGTGCGGCCCACCACGGGGAAGATGCCGGGCATGATCTTGACGCTGTCCGGATCGCGCCCGTAGCCTTGCGCGCGCTGCTTGATGTCGCGATAGAAGGACTGGGCCTCATCGAAGGTCTGGTGCGCCACGAAGATGACCTCGGCCGTACGTGCGGCCAGGTCGCGGCCGGCCGGCGAAGCCCCGGCTTGCACCACGACGGGCCGGCCCTGCGGCGAGCGGGCCACGTTCAGCGGCCCGCGCACCTGGAAGTGCTCGCCGCGATGATGCAGCGGATGCAGTTTTTCCGGCGTGAAATAGACGCCGCTTTCACGATCGCGAACGAAGGCGTCGTCCTCCCAGCTATCCCACAAGCCCAGCACGACATCATGGAACTCGGCCGCGCGCGCATAGCGCCTGGCATGCTCCACGTGTTCGTCCAGGTTGAAGTTCTGCGCCTCCCCCTGTCCGCTGGAAGTCACCAGGTTCCACCCGGACCGGCCGCCGCTGATCTGGTCCAGCGACGCGAACTTGCGCGCTACGTGATAGGGCTCGTTGTAGGTGGTGGAGACGGTGGCGATGAGACCGATGCGCTCGGTGACCGCGGCCAGTGCCGACAGCAGCGTGAGCGGTTCGAAATGATCGCTGCGTGCGGTGCGGGACAGGGAAGGAAGGTCGCGGTTGCGCACGCCGACCGAGTCGGCCAGGAAGATGGCGTCGAATTTGGCGGCTTCCGCGCGCCTGGCCAGGTCCACGTAGTGGCGGAAGTTGACCGCCGCGTCGGCCTGCGCGCCGGGGTGGCGCCAGGCGGCGATATGGTGGCCGGTCTGCATGAGGAATGCGCCGAGCTTGAATTGGCGGGATGACACGTCTTGATCTCCGTCTGGATAAGGGGGAATGCGAGCCCTACCACGCCATGCGCAGCGAGGACAGCGAAGGCAGCCGTGGCACGCCCGCGTCGGCGAGGTCGCCCAGCGGTTCGTCGCCGGCGATGGGTGCGCCATCAGGGGCGAGGAAATCGGCCAGCACGTCGTCGCGTATCCGGATGAAGCGTGGATCGCTGCGGTTGCGCGGATGGGGCAGCGGCACCGGCACGATGCGGTGTATGCGGCCCGGCCGCGGCCGCATGACGACCACGCGATCGCCCAGGAAGACGGCTTCTTCGACGTCGTGGGTAACCAGGACCATGGTGATGCGTTCCCTCTGCCAGATCCGTTGCAGTTCGACCTGCAGCCGGGTCCGCGTCAGTGCGTCGAGCGCGCCGAACGGTTCGTCCAGCAGCAGCACGCGCGGCCGGTTGACCAGGCCGCGCGCGATCGCCACCCGCTGCGCCATGCCGCCGGAGATCTGGTGCGGATAGGATTTTTCGAAGCCTTCCAGGCCGACCAGCGCCACGTGCTCGGCCACGAGTTCACGCTTGCGCGGGGCGGCGTGCGGCGCATTGCGCAGGCCCACGGCGATGTTCTGCTCCACGGTCAGCCAGGGAAAGAGCCGGTGGTCCTGGAAGACGATGCCGCGTTCCGGCCCGGTGCCGTGCACGGGAGTGTCCCCCAGCACGATCTGGCCGTCGTAGTGGTCGTCCAGGCCGAGGATCAGGCGCAGCAGGGTGGATTTGCCGCAGCCGCTGGCGCCGACCACGGCGACGAATTCGCCGGATGGGATGCTCAGGTCTATGCCGTCCAGCACCTGGAGCACGCCGCCTTCGGCCTGCGCATTGGCGTAGCGCTTGCCCACGCCGCGCAGGTCCAGATTCAAGGGGGAAGGGGATGCATGGGTCATGCGTGAGAAATCCGTGTTCATTGGGCGGCGCCGCGCAGCCGCGCAAGCCGGTGTTCGAGTTTCCGGGTGATTGCGTTCATGAGCCAGCCCACCACGCCGACGACGATCATGCCGAAGATCACCAGGTCCATCTGGAAGTGCTCGCTGCCTTCGATCAGCAGGTTGCCTATGCCTACGCCGGCCACCAGCAGGTACTCCGCGCCGATGGTGGCGAGCCACGAATAGATCAGGGCCAGGTAGACGCCGGTGAAAATGGCCGGGGTGGCGGCCGGCAGCACGACGTGGAAAAACGCCTGCGTACGGCTGTAGCCGTAGACGCGCGCCACTTCCAGCAGGGCCTCGGGCGTGCCGCGTATGCCGTCGCAGGTGTTCACCACGACCGGCACCAGCGCGGCCAGCGAGAGGAAAACCACCTTGGCGGTATCGCCCAGGCCGAACCACACCGAGATGAGCGGGATCCAGGCGAACAGCGAGATTTGCTTGAAGGTGTTGAAGCTGGGCCCCACCAGCCGGTTGAATCCGCGCGACAGGCCCAGCAGCGCGCCCAGCACCAGGCCGGCGGCCGTGCCGATGAGAAAACCGGCGAACTCCCGCGCCAGGCTGGCGGCCAGCGCCCGCCAGAACTTGCCGCCGAGGATCTGGGCTACCCCCGTGTCGAGCACCTTGGCGGGCGACACCAGCAGCGCCGAGTTGACCAGGCCGGCCCGCGACAAGGCCCACCAGGCCAGAACCGCGGCCACAGGCAGCACCAGGCCCCGCCAGCCGCGCCAGCTGTCCCAGCCGCGCCAGCGTCCGCCCTGCGCGCCGCGTTCGCCTTGTTCGCCTGCCGAGCCCGTGGGCGCGGCGCTGGTCTGGTCCGCCGCCGTGCTCATGGAATGATCTCCGCCCGGGCGCCGGCTTGGGTGGCGCGCCGCGGGCCCAGCAGGCGGGTTTCCAGGGCGTCCAGCAGACGGTCGATGAGAAATCCGATGGCGCCGACGACGATGACGGCCGCCATCACCAGGTCCAGCTGGAATAGCTGGCGGCCGTAGACGATGAGATAGCCTATGCCTTCGCTGGAGGCCACCAGCTCCACCACCACCAGCGACAGCCAGGCCTTGGTGAAACCCAGCCGCAGGCCCGTGAACAGCGTCGGCGTGGCCAGCGGCAGCACCACCTCCAGTACCTCCTGGCGGCGGCTGTAGCCATAGACGCGCGCGACCTCGCGCAGCGCCGGACTGGCCAGGCGGAAGCCCTGCAAGGTGTTCAAGGTGACCGGCACCAGCGCCGCCTTGGCGATGAGGATGTATTTCAAGGGCTCGCCTATGCCCACCAGCAGCAGCACGAAGGGCAGCCAGGCCAGCACGGGAATCTGCACCAGGGCGTTGAAGGTGGGCAGCAGATAGGCCTGCAAGGGCCGCCACAGGCCCATGGCCGTGCCCAGGACCAGCCCCAGCAGGCTGCCGGCCGCGAACCCAACCAGCACCCGCAGCAGGCTGGCGCGCAGATGGATCCAGAGGTCGCCGCTGGTGAACAGGTCGCGCAGGGTGTCCCCCACATAGGCCGGCGGAGGCAGGACCTGGGACGATATCCAGCCCCGGTCCGCGCCCAGCCACCATAGCGCGAAGAGCAGCAGGGGCAACAGCCAGGGCGCGATGAACCAGGCGGCGCGCTGGCGCCACGCGGACGCGCGCAGACGCGGCGCGGCGCGGGCGTCCGGATCGGCGCGCCCCCCGCGCGGCAAGGTGAGTATGCTCATGACGCCGGCTTGCCTTTGGCGTCGAAGCGGGTCCAGTAGTGTTCCAGTCCCTGGTTCTTGAGCGCCTGGTCGAGATAGCGGGTGTCGAACCAGTCATCGACCGAGACCTCGCGGCGGATCAGCTTGAGTTTCAGCGCGTCCGCGACCACCGCCTTGTAGCGCGCGACGATGAAGTCATCGACCAGCGGCGAGTTGCGCGCGGACAGGTCCTGCTTGTCGAACTCGGCCGCCCATGACGCATAGGGGACGCCGCTTTTCTCCCAGATCTTGAACAGGGCGTTGCGGTTTTTCTCGTCGGAGGCCCAACGGGAGGCGCGCACGAAGACATCGACCACCTTCTGCACCTGCGCCGGATTATCCTTGGCGAAGTCCTCGCGCACCAGCAAGGCCGCCTGGCGCGTGTACGCCGGGTCCTGGCCCTGCGTGGAATAGATCACCCTGGCCAGGCCCTGGTCGCGCACCTTGAACCACTCGTAGCCGCCGAAAGCCGCGTCCACCCCGTGCGACACCAGGGCCGCCTGCGCGCTGCCGGAATCGAGATTCACGCCCTTGATGTCGCGTTCGGCCAGGCCATGATCGGCCAGCACATTGATCGCCACCAGATGGCCGTTGGTGCCGCGGAAGATCGATACGCGCTGGTCCTTCAGGTCCTCGATGCGCGACAGCCTGGAGTCGGGCGGCACCACCACGTAGAGGTTGTTGCGCGCGCCGCTGATCACCAGCAGCTTGGTCTTCAGTCCATTGGCCCGCCCGACCACCGCCGGCAGGTCTCCCTGGTAGGCGAAGTCGATCTGCCTGTTCGACAGCGCCTCGTTCACGGCCGGACCCGCGCCCTTGAAAAACAGCCATTCCACCTTGACGCCATCGGCCTTGAACGCATCCTCCAGCCACTGGTTGGCGCGTACCACGCCGCCGGGCGAGCCGCCCCAGGTGATCGGGTCGCCGCCGCCGGCGGTGGCCACGCCGATACGGATCACGTCCGCGGCCAGCGCGGACGCGGCGGCGCCGGAAAACGCCAGGAACAGGACCGCTCGCGCGGCCCACCGTGCCAACTTGTTCATGCATGTGCTCCAGGTACGGGGAAGAGACGGCCGCCGGCGCCCATGGCGATCAACGGCGACCAACGGCGCCGTCAGGCGGCCTGCTTGCGCGCGGCGGACGTCAGCTTGCGCTCGACCTCCGTGCCGGCGAAGAAGTTGGGGTTGGCCTCGGTGTAGAAGCGGTACGGGTTGCCGAAGACGAAGGCCTTGAAGTCGGCGGCGCTGATGACGCCCTGCTCGACCAGGTCCCAGCTCTCGGCCAGCGGTTCGGTCAGGTCCGGCACGTCCCAGTGGCCGACGTCGGAAGACCAGATGGCGTTGATCTTCACGCCCAGCGGGTGCACGCGGTCATTGAAGGCGGCCGCGACGGTGCGGTCGTCGGCCTCGGACCCGAAGTAGAAGCTGTTCACCCAGCGGTCGCGGATATCCTCGACCTTCTCTATCCCCGCCAGGGCGAAATCATCGATCTCATCGGCGTGGGGCTCGCGGCTATGGGGCAGGGCGGAGATGCCCAGGCTGTCGCGCAGCAGCTGGGCGGGATTGATGTCGCGCCCGCGGATGAAATCGGCGCCATGGCGCTCGAACAAGGCCTTGAGCAGGCCCAGGTCCGCGTTGGCGGGGTTGTAGTTCTGCACCGCGTCGCGGTTGCGCTTCTCCCACCTGTCCACCAGGTGGGTATAGACATGCGAGCCCCAGTCGGCGCCGCCCTCCAGCAGGGCGACGCGCAGGCCGGGGAAGCGCCGCGTGACGCCGCCGAAGAACAGCGCCTTGGCGAAGGCCTGCGAGCCATCGGCGAAGTGGCCGATGTGGTTGTTCATATAGTTGCTGATCGACTGGCGGCCGGTCCACCCCTGGCTGCCGTAGTGCGTGGTCACGGGCACGCCCAGCTCGACCACCTTGGCCCAGAAGGGATCGTAGTCGTACTCGCTGTCGATGCCGTAGAAATCGGTGTAGTGCGCGTACTTGGCGATCTCGGGGAACTGGTCGGCGGGATACTTGTCGGCGATGGCCTTGATGGGCCGCTTCACGCCGCCGGCGATGTTGATGACCTTCAGGCCCAGCGTTTTCACGGCGAACTCCAGCTCCTCTATCCCCTCTTGCGGCGTGTTGAGCGGGATGCCGGCGACGGGCGTCAGGCGGTCGCTGTAGGGGCGGTACTGGTCCGCATGAAAGTGATTGATGGCGCGGTGCAGGGCCTGGCGCGTATCGTCGCGCGCGGCCAGCGGCGCCAGCACGTCGTTGGGGAACAGGATGGAGTAGTCCGCGCCTTGCTCGGCCAGGCGCTCGTGCAGCAGCGACGGCAGCGTGTAGGTGGCGAGGTCCAGGGTGTTGCGAGTGACGCGGGCCCACCAGGGGGCGCGCAGCGTGCGGTGGTACCGCCGTTCCTCCGGTGTTTGGGCATACCAGTCGCGACCGTTGGTCTTGGTGTTGTGGCGCGAGCCCAGCGCCCGGCGCAGGGCATCGACCAGCTTGGCGCCGCCGTAATGCTGCACGTAGTCCTCCAGGATCGGCGCGTAGTCGTTGACGTGCACGTCGGTGTCGATGACGGGGTAGTCGAGCGTCGCCTTGACGGCGGCGGAGCGGGACGCGCGGATACGGCTCAGGCTATCGTTCATGCGGATTCTCCGGATGGGGGCGATGGCGCGGGCGGCGCACGCCATCGGCGGCGGCACGCGTGCGCCGGACTCGTAAGCAACGAGGGGGTAACGCTGCAGGCTCTCGTTGAAGGCTTGCGTTGAAGCCTGGCGTTGAAGACTCTACGTCCGCGGAGGTTCCGGTCAAACGACGGATTGGTTCTTTTCTAGTGCTTATGAGCAAATGCGCCGGCGGCGCTATGCCCGAGCCGGCACCATGGCCAGCAGGTTGGCGACGGCCGGCGGCAAGGGGCCGGAACGATAGGCCACGCCCAGGCTGGCGCTGAGATCGTCCTCCTTCAACGGCACGTAGCGCACCTGGTCGATACGCGATTGCTGCATGCAGGCCGGCACGATAGTGATGCCCAGCGAGCTGGCGACCAGGTTGATGGTGGAGGAGATTTGCGGCGCCTGCTGCACGACGCGCGGGCTGAAGCCGCGCGCCTCGCAGGCGGTGACGATCATGTCCGACAGCCCGAAGCGCGTGGCGCGCGGGTAGAGCAGGAAAGGTTCGTCGTGCAGTTCATGCAGCCGCAGACTCTTGCGGCGCGCCAGCCGGTGCGTGCGGGGCAGCGCGACCACCATGGGCTCGGTGGAGATCAGCTTGAACCGCACGTCCGCGTCCATGCCGATGGGCAGGCGCACGAACGCGACATCGATGCGCCCCTGGCGCAGGGACTGCACCAGGGGCATGGAGCGGTTTTCCTCCAGCGACATCTCCACCTGGGGATAGCGGTCGCGATAGCGATGCAGCGCCGTGGTCACTTCGGCGCAGAAGGAAGCCGACTCCGTGAATCCCACGCCGATGCGCCCGATCAGGCCCTGGGCGCTGCGCTGGCAGCGCGTGGCGGCCTGCGTCACACGGTCCAGGATGTCGCGCGCGTCCTCGCGCAGCACCATGCCCGCCTCCGTCAACCGGATGTGGCCGGGCTGGCGGTCGAACAGGCTGACGCCCAGTTCGCGTTCCAGCATTTTGATCTGGTAGGTCAGGGGCGGCTGCGCGATGCCGATGCGTTGCGCGGCGCGCGTGAAATGCAGTTCTTCCGCGACGACCAGGAAATAGCGAAGACGGCGCAAGTCCATACAAAATCTGTATTGGGAATAGGTGCGCAATATATTAGACACGCAGGTATTGCGTGTCTAGACTGCCTCTCGGTCGTGTAAGGAGACAAGGATGAAGAACCATAAGACCGATGATGCCGCCCACGGGGCGCAAGAAATTGCCGGCCCGGCTGACGCGGATGCCTACCCCACCCCCGTCGCGTCCTCGCCCGGCCGCAGGCGTATCCTGCGACGGGCTGCCATGGCGATGCTGCTGCCGGCGCTGCCCGTGGCGTCCGGGATTTCCGGCGTTGCCCTGGGCGCCGAACGCTTTCCCGCGCGTCCCATCAGGATGGTGGTGGGCTTCCCGCCCGGCCAGACCAGCGACGTCATCGCGCGGGCCTACGCCGCCGCCTTGCAGCAGATCCTGAAGACGCCCGTCATCGTGGACAACAAGGCGGGCGCGAACGGCATCGTCGCCGCGCAGTTCGTGAAGGGCGCCGAGCCGGATGGCTATACCTTGCTGTTCGGCACCTCGGGCCAGATGGTGATCAACCCGGCCCTGTACGCGCATCTCAGCTACGACACGGCGAAGGACTTCGCGCCCGTCGCGCCCATCGCGCGTGGCCGTCTCTTCCTGGTGGTCAACAACGACCTGCCGGTGCGCAGCCTGCCCGAGCTGTTGGCCTATGCCAAGGCGCATCCGGGCACCCTGCGCTTCGGGTCGGGCGGGATAGGCATTACGTCGCACCTGGCCATGGAGATGCTGAAGTCGGCGACCGGGCTGGACGCCTTTCATGTGCCCTACAAGGGTTCGCCGGCGGCGCTCAACGGTCTGATCGGCGGAGACGTGCAGATCCTGTTCGATTCCGGCGGCTCGCTGCTGCCGCTCGTCAATGCCGGCAAGGTGCGCGCGATCGCGGTGTCCACGCTGGATCGCTATCCCGCGATTCCGGACCTGAAGACGGTAGCCGAGCAAGGCGTGCCGGATTTCCAGGTCTATGCCTGGAATGCCGTGCTGGCGCCGCGCGGCACGCCCACCGAGGTGGTGGGCACGCTGGCGGCGGCGTTCGCGCAAGCGGCCCGCCAGGGCGTCGTCACGCAATCGCTGGCGGCCGCGGCGCACGATCCCTTGCCCATCGAGGCCGGCGCCTTGAACCGGTTCATCCAGACGGAAACCACGCGTTGGCAGCAAGCGGTCACGGCTGCCGGCATCAAACCCGAGTGACGCAGACGAGAGCATACGAGGACGACGATGAGCACCACGAATACCAAGGCCGCCGGCGCGCTTGCCGGCCGCCAGACCGCGCAGCTGGCGGCGTTCGCCGCCAACCTGCGCTTCGAGGACCTGCAGGACGACCTGGTGGCCCGGATCCGGCTGCACGTGTTGGACGGCATCGGCGTCTGCCTGCATGGTTCGCAACTGCCCTGGACGCGCCACGTGGCCGACATGGTGCGGGCCGAGGGCGGCAACGGCGTGGCCACGCTATGGGGGCAGGGCGGCAGGACGCGCGTGTCGGTGTCGCAGGCGGCACTGGTCAACGGCACGGCGGGACACGCCTTCGAGATGGACGACATCCATAAGGAATCCATCGTGCACCCGAATTCGCTGGCGGTTCCTGTCGCGTTCGCGCTGGCGCAAGCCCATCCCACCTTGAGCGGGCGCGATGTGATGACGGCCATCATCGCCGGCTATGAGGTAGGCACGCGCGCGGGCAACGCCGCGACGACTGCCTTGTTTCTCAACGGTTTTCACCCGCAGGGGGTCACCGGGCCCTATGTCGCGGCGGCGACGGCCGGGCGCCTGCTGGGCCTGGACGCCACGGCGATGCAGCACGCGCTGGGCATCGCGGGGTCGTTGGGGTCTGGCCTGATGGCGGCGCAGGAGGGCGCGATGGTCAAGCGCCTGCACGCGGGCCGCGCCGCGCAGGCAGGCGTGCAGGCGGCTTTCCTGGCGCAGCGCGGCTTCACCGGCATCGAGAATATCCTGGAGGCTGAGTATGGCGGCTACCTCAGCGCGTTCGCGCGCGAGTATCGGATAGAACGGTTGACGGAAGGCCTGGGCCAGGATTGGGAGGCGGGCAAGGTGGGCTTCAAGATGTACCCCAACGTCACCAGCATGCACGCCGCGCTCGATGCCTACGTCCACTTGCGTCAGGCGCACGGATTGAAGGCCGAGGATATCGAGCGGATCGAGGTTGGTTGTGGCCGCATGACCTATGTGCATGTGGCCTGGCCCTACAAGCCCGCCGGCGTGACGGCGGCGCAGATGAACCTGTTCTACGGCCTTGGCGTGCTGGCCTTGAGAGGTAAACTGGGCGCCGGCGATTATGTGGAGGAACGCATCGCCGACCAGGATGTGCTGGACTTCATGCGCCGCATTCACGCGTTCGAGGACGAGCGCATCGAGCAGCGCGGGCCGGCCTTCCGCCACGCGGCCACCGTGCGCGTGCTGACGAAATCGGGCGCGGCGTACGCGCATGACGCCTGGGCGCGCCGCGGCAGCCCGGAGAACCCGGTGGCGCGCGAGGAGGTCGAGGACAAGTTCTTCCTGAACGTGGCGCAGCGGGTGCCGGGCGATACGGCGCGCCGCATCGCCGACCTGGCGGGCCGGCTGGATGCCTTGCCCAATCTCGATGAACTCGTCGCGCTGCTGTAGCGGCCGGCGCCAAGGACGGAACCTGGACATGAGGCAGACAATGCGGGCCATTACCATCGAAAGTCATGGCGGTCCGGATGTGGTGCGGGTGCGCGACGACGCGCCGGTGCCGGTTCCGGGCGAAGGGGAAATCCTGGTGCGGGTGGCCTGCGCCGGGGTGAACTTCATGGACATACACACCCGGCAGGGCAAGTACGCCAATTCGCAGACCTATCCCGTGCGCGTTCCCTGCACCTTGGGGATGGAGGGCGCGGGCGAGGTGGTGGCGGTGGGGCCGGGCGTCACGCGCCCGGTGGTGGGCCAGCGGGTTGCCTGGTGCATCGCATGGGGCAGTTTCGCCGAGTATGCGGCGATACCCGCGCGGCTGGCGGCCGTGCTGCCTGACGCAATCGCGTTCGACACCGCCGCATCGGCGATGTTCCAGGGATGCACGGCGCACTATCTGCTGCACGACGTGGCGGCCCTGAAGGCGGGAGGCAGCTGCCTGGTCCATGCGGCTTCGGGCAGCATCGGCCAGCTACTCATCCAGATGGCCACGCGCATGGGGATCGAGGTCTACGCCACCGCCAGCTCGGAAGCGAAGCGCGCGGTGGCCCTGGCACGCGGCGCCGCGGCGGCGCTGCCTTATGACGAAGGCGGCTTCGCCGACCAGGTTCGGGCGTTGACGGGTGGACGCGGCGTCGATGTGGTGTTCGATTCCCTGGGCAAGGCGACCTTGCGCGACAGCATGCGGGCGACGCGCAAGCGCGGGCTGGTCATCAACTACGGCAATGTGTCCGGTTCGGTGAAGGACCTGGACCCCTATGAGCTGGGCGAGGCCGGTTCGCTGTTCCTGACGCGGCCGCGCCTGGCCGACCACATGGCGGACGCCGCCACCGTGCAGCGCCGCGCGGACGATGTCTTCGCCGCCATCCTGGACGGCAGCCTGAGCATCGAGATCACCGACCGCTACGCCTTCGAGGACATTCCGCAAGGACATGCCCGCATCGAGGCGCGCGAGCAGGTGGGCAAGGCCGTCGCCTGGATCTGAGGTCCGTATCGCGGGATGCCGCATGGCCCGCGACGGCGGGTGATCGTAAAGGCGACGCCCGCCTAGCCTCCCAGCTTCTGCCGTAGCGTCGCGGCGGCTGGTTCGGTGGCGATGAGGATCAGCTTGAGCGTGGCGCGCGTGGCGCCGACGAACAGCTTGCGGATGGCGCGTTCGTCCAGCGTCTCGAAGTCGATCTCCGTGAAGATCACGGCCGGTATCGACTGGCCCTTGAAGCGGTAGACGGATTCCGCCAGGATGTCGCCGTTCGTGTAGACCGGCAGCCCCAGCAGGTCGTAGCTTCCCGTGAAGCGGCGCAGGCCGTGCGGCCCCAGGCGATCGTGCGCCAGCACGCGCGAGCGCTGGTGGCCGTGATAGCTGATGACGGCGATATCGTCGGCGCGAAAGCCGTCCGAATAGCATTTGCGTATGCCCTGCTTCACGGCCAGGAGCAGGCTGTCCTCGTCATGGTAGGACAGCACTTCGACGTCGCTGTCGGTGATGGGCGCCTGCGCATCGATGCGGATGTCATCGGGCAGCAGGGATTGCAGCAGGTTGACGACGGGGCGCGGGCTGCGGAAATTGCTTTGCGCGCGCAGCCGCACCCAGCCCGGCATTTCCGGGGGCAGGTGGCCGTAGAGATTCTGCATGGGATCTTCCAGCCACACCACGCGGGCGTCCGGCCTGGCCAGGCGCAGCACCATGCCGCCCCAGCGGGCGTTGAAGTCCTGTCCTTCGTCGACGATCACCGTGTCGAACATGAAATCCGGCGGCACGGCCAGTGCCCCGGCATCGTCGACCAGCTGTTCGAAGGCCCGGGGCTGGGAAAAATCCGGACTGCGGCCGGCGTGTCGCAGCAGGCGGTCGCAAAGCATGTGGAAGGACACGGCCAGGCCGCCCGCCGGAGCGATGTGGTTGAAGTGGTCGGCCAGGGGGCGGTTGAAGCAGACGTATAGCGGACGCTTGCCGTGGTCGATGGCGTCGCGGTACTCGGCCAGGGCCAGCTGCGTCTTGCCGGATCCCGCGGTGCCGGTGACGCGCAGGCGATAGGGGACGATATCCAGTTGCCTTGCCCAGTGGGCCAGGCCGCCGGCCAGGCGCGTGACCCAGGCGCGAGCCTGGCCGATCAGCGCGCTGACGTCGGTTTCCAGGCGGATGATGTCGCGCAGGAAGTGGTCGACGCGAGCCTGGCGGGGCGACGGCTCGCCCGCGGGCAGGATGTCGCGGATGACGGCGGCCAAGGTATCGCGCCGGCTGGCGTCGACGATGCGTTCCGGCGACAGGCCGGCGGTGGTGGGGGCCAGCACGCGGTGGTCGGGGCAATAGAGCAGATGGTCCAGCCGCACGTCGGCGCTGTCCAGGCCCAGGCCGCGGGCCAGCTTGGCGCGCAGGGTGTCGGCGGTGAGCGCCATCTGCACCGGCAGCAGCTGGGCCTTGCCGGCGTGGCGCTTGGCCAGGCCCTGGGCGGTTTCGTCCAGGGCGCCGGTTTTCTGCTCGATGACCAGCAGGTCGCCCCCCCGGTTGACGATCACGAAGTCGATTTCGCCATGGATGGCATGGCGGCCTTCGATATTGGTCCAGTGGATGGCGTGGTAGACCGTGTAGTCGTCGGGAAGGGCTTTTTTCAGGCGGGCCAGCGTTTCCAGCTCGCGCTGGGCCGGACCGCTGCGTTGCAGGTTTTCCCATCCATCCGGAATGATGTGCGCCACGTAAGCTCCTGTAGGCTGGCCTTGCCCTGTCGTATCTGTCGTATCGACATACCGGCTATCGTATCGATCCTCGCCGTATCGTACCGATTTTGCGGCCGGGGCGGTTCCGGGTCTAATGTCGGTTCGCCCGCGGCAGGCGGTGCCGGGTGACGCCGGCGGGCCAGGGTGGGTCAAGGTGCGCCGATGTCGCGCCGGATGCCGCCAGCCGTCCATGGTTCATTGCCGTTTTCTTTCTGCTGTTTCCTTTTCGCCGTTTCCTTTCCTATGAGCGTCGATTCCGTCCCCGGCGCCGGGACCGCATCCCGTTCCGGCCTGGTCCGCACCTATGCGATGCGCGAGCGCAGCGATCGCGCGGACTTCTACATCCGCGCGCAGGATGCGCGGCGGCCGCTGGAAGAGATGCACCGGCATGACTATTTCCAGATCCAGGTCAACCTGGGCGGCGACACCGTCCAGCAGATCAGCGGCGTGACCCGGCCTTTCCTGAAAGGCATGCTGGCCTTCATCCTGCCGCATCGCATGCACCGGATTCCGCATCCGGAGGGCGGCCGCTTCATGGTGGTCAATTTTTCCCAGCAGTTCCTGCGTCCGGGCCTGGATTGCGATCCATTGGACCTGGAGGACGTGCCCTTGAACGAGGTGCCCGAGCTGGCGCCTTTCCGCTTCCAGGAGTTTCTTGACTACCAGGTGCCGGAGGCCGAACTGGATGCCCTGGAGGCCTTGCTGGAGCGCATGCGGCGGGCGGACCAGGACCGCGTCTTCGGGTCCGCCGAGATCTTGCGCGGCTTCCTGTTGCAGCTGATCGGCGAGGTGTGCCTGCGCCATGGGGCCGCATTGCAGGCCCAGGCGCGCCGCGACGCACCCCGCAGCGGGCGGCGCGACGCCCTGGCGCGGGTGCGCACGCATATCGAGCAGCAGCTGGGCAATGCCGACCTGTCCTTGAACAGCGCGGCGGCAGCGGCCTACCTGTCGCCCAGTTACCTGGCGCATTTGCTGCGCAAGGAGCTGGACCGGACCTTTACCGAATTGGTGCTGGAGCGGCGCATGAGCCGGGCGAAGTCCCTGCTGCTGACCAGCGACAAGCGCGTGGCCGACGTGGCCCACGCCTGCGGTTTCGCCGACGAAGCCTATTTTTCGCGGCGTTTCCGCCAGCACGCCGGCGTGTCGCCGCGCGAGTTCCGGCGCCAGGGGTGAGCCCGCGCGGCTGGATTTGCGTGGAAAGTTCCAAGTCCTGAGCAAGCCTGTCCAAGTTCCGGGACGGATAGGCCCTTAGACTCTGGACTCCCATTGGAGTCTGGAGCAAGTCCTAGCATGTCTTCCTACGTCATCTCCCCGGTCGAGCAGGCCTCGGTCGCCGTCGCCGGCAGCAGCCAGCGCTTTCCCGTCCGCCGCGTCTATTGCGTGGGCCGCAACTACGCGGAGCACGCCCGCGAAATGGGCCACGATCCGGACCGCGATCCGCCGTTCTTCTTCAGCAAGCCCGCGGACGCCATCGTGCCGGCCGAGGGCGCCATCGCCTATCCGCCGCAGACCGAGGATTTCCATTACGAAATCGAATTGGTCGTCGCCATCGGCAAGGGCGGCACGAACATTCCGGTCGCCCAAGCGCTGGAGCATGTCTGGGGCTACGGCGTGGGCATCGACCTGACCCGCCGCGACTTGCAGGCCGTGGCCAAGAAAATGGGCCGTCCGTGGGAGTGGGCCAAGGGTTTCGACGTGTCCGGCCCCGTCACGCCGCTGAAGCCGGCCGCCGAGGTGGGGCATCCCTCCACCGGCCGCATTTGGCTGAGCGTGAACGGCGACGTGCGCCAGCAGGGCGACCTGTCCGAGCTCATCTGGTCGGTGCCCGAGGTGATTTCCTATATTTCCGAATCCATGGCCTTGCAGCCGGGTGACCTGATTTTCACGGGCACCCCGGCGGGCGTGGGCGCCATTCGGCCGGGCGATGTGGTGGCCGGCGGCGTCGACGGCATCGGCGCCTTCGAAATGAAGGTGGGGCCCAAGCCGTGCAGGTAAAAGGGCGGGCGTTGACGGGCTGGCGCTAAAAGGCAGGCGCTGATGGGCAGGCGGATCACCCTGCCGCAAGCGGAAGGCGTCGATGGCATCGACGCCTTTTTTCATGTGTGCCGCGCTGCCGAGTGCAGCACGAATAATGTCCGCCTTTTTCCGTTGAAGTTCGCCTTTTGGCTTTGGCGGGCACCACGAACCATTGCGCGCACATCTTCTTCTCTTTTGCGCGGATGTACGGTCTGCAGGCTGAAGAAAAGGCGAATTTTGCAATAAGCGCGGTTAAATTGACACAGCAGTCTTAGCCGTGGATTTTGGGTACCCCGGACGTGCATCGTGGAGGAGATGCAGGCGCCGCGAGGCACTCGGTAGTCAACTGGGACCAGAGTAGGAAACGTCGTGCTTTGTGTTGATGGCACGGAGGCGATTGTGGCAAGTGGCCGACTTCGGCTGTGCATTCAACCGGTCATGCAAAACGGCGTATACGACAAGTTACAGCGTCCGTGATGCGAGCAGCGTAGGAAGCAGCTCCGAATATGGGCAGCGAGAGTAAAGCCGGATTAGCTTCGTCGAAAACTGCATATCGAGAGCTAGGAAGTACAAACCCTCATAAGAACGGTACCCTATAACCTTTTATTTAAACGGACGCACGACCGCTCCGCTTAAATCAAAACCTCAGGTTTTTCTCAGCACCATGCATCCATCGGTTTTCTACAAGTACACGTCGGCGAATACTGCTTCAATAGTGCTCGAAAGCTCTCGTCTCCGCTGGTCCAGTCCGCTGCTATTTAACGATGTGGCGGAGTTTCAGCGGATGCCAAGATTTGACCCCACTATCGCGGACGCTAACGCTTTGTTGTCCGAACTAATCGCATCTGTCGTATTTGACGGTGTCGCGATAGATGAGGAGCGGATGGGAGCACCAATGAAGCTGTTGCTTGAGTGTGCCAGGCACCTTGTTGGAAACGGTCTATCAAGAGCACGTT
This sequence comes from Achromobacter aloeverae, assembly GCF_004121055.1. Classification (GTDB taxonomy): domain Bacteria; phylum Pseudomonadota; class Gammaproteobacteria; order Burkholderiales; family Burkholderiaceae_B; genus Bordetella_C; species Bordetella_C aloeverae. The sequence goes on along the minus strand of NZ_PYAL01000007.1, from coordinate 253,783 downwards.
TGATTGAACTCTTGCGTGTTGAGCAGCCTGACGCGGACCAGAAAGTAGAAAGAGAGCTTCGTCGGTTCTTTGAGCAGAGGGGCTTAAACCGAGCACGCGTGCTATGCGTAACTACGACCTACATGAATGATGCAATGTGGGGAAACTATGCGGAGTCTCATACGGGTTGCGTATTGGGTTTCCGACATATAGCAGAACGTTCGACGCCGTTACTTGAAGCCCAGCAAGTCTCCTACTGCGAAGACCAGCCTATAGTCGGTTCTGGATTGGATTTCCTTCTATATGGTGATAGCCCTGAATTACGCGCAAGAACAATTCATGCGGTTTGCTACACCAAGAAGACTGGTTGGTCCTATGAGCAAGAATGGAGGTGCCTTACTTGGCGTCCTAATGAGGTCACCAAGCAACACGGTGACTATCTGTTTTACCCAGAGGAATTAGAGTCAGTCACGCTCGGGGTGCGTTCAACGGACGGGACCGAAAGGCTCTTGCGCGACCTGCTCGTAAAGAAATATTCAAACGCTAAGCTCTTTCGGATGCAGATCATCAATGGTGATTTGAAACGAACGGCCCTTCCTTTGCCGCCAGTGACCTAGTCCTGTCATCGAGCGGATACTCCGGAGCGGGACTTCGTCTGCCACTCTACATAAAACGTCGAACGTCTGCTTCGTCCTGCTGCCACTGCCAGTGTACCGGTGCTCATAACTCGCCAAGGAAGAACCCACATAGCGATCCATTGGCGCGAACTCCGGTTGATTCCGTCATCTTGATGGACCCGCGATCTGGCCAATTATCATGAGATAACTCATAAAGTGGCCGAGGGTTATTCGATGAAATTCTCCTACTAACGCTAGGAGCATTTACACCAGATCTCATCTCGGATAACTGGACGCGAATTCAATTTACGCCGCCGACGGAGGGGTGTCTGAGGTGATTATGAGAGCTTTTGTCGGAAATTCAATCTTAATGAGCAGGCTGTTTTCTTTTGCAATTTCATAGAGAATGTTATTTGCATTCTCTCTCATGAGAAATGAGTAAATAGCGCTTTCGTTTGATGATGTATCTATCTCTTGAATGAAGCTGTTCGCAGCTTCAGAGAAATATTCGCTTATTTTTTCCTTGGATAGTTTGGTTGTTTTCTTAAAAAGCAATTTAAGAATACTTTCCGTATTAAGATGGATTTCTGTTTGGTTTTCAAGAATTCTTAGAGGAATCTTTTCCATCATTGTTCCAATGGAACGATTTATCCCGCTATTCGCTAGCATCAAATTCACCCAAGCGTCGGGCCATATCTCTTGGAGACGCTTTCGTCCTACAGCATGATCCGCATCGTATATGCCAATGTTCTTGTCATTTCCTTCTGTATTTCTAACGTGAAATCTGATGGCATTTCGGTACTGGCGATAATTAATGCTCACCCATATTTGCCCGTAGAACAACCCTCCATCAAAAAAAGGAGGGGTGATCTTGCCGTGAATCAGAACGACATCTTTGGCCGCATTTCTCCGCCCAAGAGGCTCGCATATCAGGTCGTAGGATTTAACCCAGGCGTCTAGGTGTGCTTTGCTTTTGAAGGCAATAGGAGGGTGCACATCATGCTCTATCAACGTAAGGTAATCCATTTTTGAGGAGGCGACAGTGTGGAACGGTGCGGGTGGTCGGCTCATACTTCATTTCCTTTTGGAGTGAATTGCAAGTAAGAAATAACAATGGGATGCGAACGTTCTCTTGGACGATTCATCCGGCATCGCTTGGTCCACCATGGTATTGACCAATTGAGAGACGGAAATCTTGGGCTTGCTTTGCAATTATTCAAGAACAACTCATCATTGCGGCGCCCAGGGCACTCCCTGCGAATTCCTGACCACCGTACCGAATGGCTTCTTTTGCTTCTTCTTACCCATTTTCCCTAAATTGTGGGCCTCCCTATGCTAGATCATGGCTTATACATTGGCCTAGGATAGTTCTATTGAACCCTTCCGCTCCACTTTCTTTGAACTTATGAGGAAGTCCGTTTAGACTCGGGTCAGCGTTGCATGATCAGTATGATCATGCAACAGGCGCTCTGAGTCGCGATTGAAAGGAATATCGATGATTTCAAGCACAGCTGTTTGGACGCAAATATCAGGGTTCAGTCTGGAGCGGTCAGCTGCCCTACCCAATCAAAAATCCGCTCTCGGCCGGCCACAGATGACCACATCGGGCGGCAGTCAGCCCCTTTGGTCTCGTGATCCAATCGCATCCACGACCCATTTTCAACATAGACGAGCCGCTCGGGATCTAAGGGATGGCTAACCCTGTTGACTATTTCAGTCATTGCTTGCGCCATCGGCCGGATAGGACCTGAAACCCAAGATTGTGAATTTTCCCGCAAGGAACTAGCGGAAACCATGAACTATCTGGACTCTGCATTCGCTCAACTGGCCTTCGCAGCAAAGCTTTATGACTGCGCTGAGCGGGAAAAGGTCGACATTGCGGAGCTTGACAAGCCTTTGACGCTCGAAGATGGACGTAGTGCTTGGGTCCTTCCAGACAATCTCTTCAGCTCATATAGCGATTTTCAACTAGCCTGCGCAAACCAACTCTCGGTCGCATTCGGTGCCGCCGCAATCACCCTGAATCGTTGCAGGGAAGAAGATGAGCAAGCCAGCGGCAAGTTGCTGCGAGCAGCCTATCGCGATGTACCGACCTCCGAGGGGGAGCATTTCGCAGAACTGGTCTACCAAATCCGCAACGCGTTCGCGCACGATATTTCTGAGCCTCGTTGGGAAATCCGGGGCGTAGCGCGCCGGCGTCCATATTTCGTGGACCGAGTAGGCGATACGGCTCGCATCATCGTCGATCTCACGGATTTGCATGGGCACGCGTTCGAGTATGCCCACATCGGGGGGATTGACACGCTCCACCGGCTGCGAGAATTTGGTCGGCGTTATTGGGGGTAACGCACGATGGTGCCGCTGCCCCTGCCAGCAGATGCCGAGGTTCGTCGGTAGTCGGGCAGCTGATGTCACTGGCCCTGCGAACTTCCGTAGCCGACCCAGAGCGGACACCTGATTGCCACTCGCTACTGGAAAGCGATCGTTCAACGTCCCCCCGATGAAAGGGTCAGGCATCATTGGGCCGCTCCGCCTTCACATACTCTTGCATCTGCTTCTCTATCCATTCTTTAGTGATCCCGTGTTCTTTCCACGCAGACATCCAATACTCATCCATGATTTTGTCTACCGTGGCTAAGTGCATCCACATATCAATTAACTCGTCAATCATTACCTTCCGGCCGGACTTGCTCATGTGATTGATGTCGTGCTTCTTAAAGAAACCATGGGCGAGGTAATTGCGGTGAGCCAGTGCTTGGCCCAGCTCCCGCGAGAACTCTTGGCTAAAGCTATAGCGCTCTTTCGCGACACGCAGAATGTGGCCAAAGGTCTTCGTTTCGAATGACTCGTATAGCCGGTTGACGTCGTCGACGGTTACGCCAAGGTTTCTTTGCGCTAGAAGGGCCACTGCGAGATTGAGGACACCATGTTCAAGAACGTTGGCTTTGTAAAAGGCAAAACCAAAGAAGGCATACACTTCTTTGGGATCTTCGTAGTTCGGTTCGGGGCGTGTGATTTCTTCTTGCATGATGCCTAGCGGTTGTTGGTGCCCTACCATGCTGGTTGGACTATGCTGCTCAGCGCTCCCAAGCAGGCAAGTTATGCGGGGACGCTCGAGATTTCGTGGCTGACCAGCTAGTGCCGGCTCGATGTTGGCAGCATCAAACAGCCACAGCTTTGCGACTCAAGTCTTCGGCTTCCGGTTCCAATATGCATCCCGAAGCGCCGTGAAAAGCGCGACGTCGCCATCGAAGAACCGTTTAGCACTCTCGGTATCCGGCAAACCCGGCAACTTCGCATCTTGTTCAACTCCCAAAATTTCACGAGCTGCCCACGAACCGCAAGCCGCAATCCGCTGGACGTCGCCGCTGTGGTTGGTAAGTACGTACTCGCGCCAATCAGGGATGTCTTTCAACACGCACAACACGATGTGGCCCAACGAGTCGTAATCGACCCAGTTGTGCTCCGTCGGATAAACCTCATCCCCTAGTCCTCGGCCGTCCAGGCTCCTCCAGTAGTCGGCTCCGTCACTGAGCAGCAGACGTTCAGCATTCCATGAGTCCTTCAGGAGCGTATGCGCCCGGTCCAAGTTGAAGCGGCTACGAAATTGATGCTTGTCGGCGCACGCGTGCACGAACCGCTCGGTGAGCAGATACGCGTGCACATCGAGCTGCCGGAGGTTATGTCCCTCGGGTGTCGACATGAACTGTGCATAGTCCAACTCATCAAAAAAGTGGCGCACTTGCTGGTGTCGGATGTGCCCAAGCTGCGTTAACGTCGGGATGAGCGCCATCGAAACCTTCGACAACCTTCGCGCGCAGGCCGCAAACTGGAGCACGGCCCTGAACTCTGGCGCAGCCAGAAAGGCCGTAAGTGAGAGTCCAATCAATTTCTTGATCGGCGCATCCAGATTGGCACCTGGCTGCTGGGCACCCAGCCAGGCAGGCATCCAACTGGCCTCACGTCCTGACTTGCCGAACTCGATCAGGGTTCGTAAAGCCTGCGCTACGTAGTGATCGTTCAAATTTCCAGGATGATCCGGAAACATCGCGTACATCAACTCGAAGGCGCCCGGCTTCGCCTTGTCCACCAGACACTGGGCGACAACCCCCAGGCCGGACGCTGTCTGTCCCGAAAAGAATTCGGTCGCGACAATGTCTCTGATAGACGCCTTTTCAAGCGCACTGCGCCGTTTCGCGTCATTATCAGTAGAAGGCTTCACCTTTCGCCAATTGTCATACACCGTCGCACGCGCGTCCTGTACCCGCCGTTGCATGGCATCCGAAAACTCATCAATTCGACCAGGCGTCATCTCTAGCTGCAAGACGCGGTTAGCTACCCTGAGCGCGCGGCGCTTCTGAAAGAACCAAGCCTGCCATGGACCAAGTAGAGCCTGAAGCACGTGAAACTGCTCCGGCAGCTTCTTGACCTCCACGCGTGCGGCTGGCCGGGTGACACTCTCATCGCGGTCGTACACCTCAAAAACTCGCCCGTCGCATAGCACAACGAGAGCAGCGTCGATTTCCGGATGCCCCGCATACAGCAGCGCCTGTTGCAGTTCTGCGGAGGTGAATTTCAGCGGCTTGCGCTTAACCTTCTTAGCCTCAATGACCCAGAAGGCCTGCGACCACAAAGTCATTCGGTAGTCGATGAACAAGTCGCCGTCGGCAACCTTCAGGTGCTTTTCACGCTGCGTGGAGAAATAAGTTTCCTTGGCATAGCCCAGGATCCGAATAACGGGGTCAATGATCTCCGCCCGAACGTCTTCCTCCGAATAGGTCGATACGTCGTACTTCGAAATACGCTCCAGTTCCGCCATCTGCTCGAGGGTTAGCGGCCGTGGCGCCTTCGAGTGAAGCAGCAGCTCGCTGAGCTCAGCAGCGGTTTCGATTTGAGGACGTTTGGTGGCCATTGAGATTCGACGAGAGCGATGAATGCGCTTGCATCATTATCGAACAAGTGCGGTCGACGGGCACAAAACCTCGGCCGCGTACGCGGTGACCGCTTCTGGCCGAGAACGGACGTCGTCTACGACACACAAGTCGCCGTTCGAGGTGCTGCGCGGTTAAGACGGTGCCTATAAAAAAGGCGAACTCTGACAAAAAGGCGAACTCTGACATAAAACCCACCACTCCGAAAATGCGCTTTTCGGAAAGGCGGACTTCTAGCCACAAGAAATCGACGTGCCTCCTACGATCAAAAAAGGCGAACTTTATTCCGTGAGCTCACTCCGAGGGTAAGCTCGCACCGTCGCGATGTCGAAACGCGCAGGCGCCATTCGTCGTGCAGGTAGGACCCTCCCTTTTTCACTTTTGAGAGAGCAACCATCATGGCTACCGGTACTGTCCGACTTCACCGCGTCCTGCGCTGCCCGCCCGATCGTATCTACCGCGCTTTCCTCGAACCCGCGGCCATGGCGAAATGGCTGCCCCCTGCGGGCTTCACCTGCGAGGTCCATCACATGGACGCGCGGGTGGGGGGTAGCTACAAAATGTCCTTCCGCAATTTCCGCAGCGGTAAGTCGCATGCCTTCAGCGGCGAGTACAAGGAATTGGTCCCGAACGAGAAGATCCACTATACGGATCGTTTCGACGACCCCAATTTGCCGGGCGAGATCCTGGCAACCATCACCCTGAAGCCGGTCAGCTGCGGGACCGAATTGCACATCGTGCAGGAAGGCCTGCCGGCGGTCATTCCGGTGGAAGCCTGCTATCTGGGTTGGCAGGAATCGCTGCTCCAGCTGGCGCAACTGGTCGAGCCGGAAATTCCCGACTGAACGCGGGACCAGCCGCGGTGCGCGACAGGACAGGCCGCCATGCTTAACGGGACGAGCCGCCGTGCTTGACTAGATAAGCCGCCGTGCGCGACGCGACCGTTGGCCGCGTACCCTCAGCCCGCCTGCCGGGCACGGGCAAGCAGCTCCAGAATGCCGCGCGTCACCGCCCCGGGTTGTTCCAGGCTGGGCAGGTGCGCAGCGCCATGCACCACCTGCAGCGTGGCGCCCGGCACGGTCGCCGCCACGTGGCGGCAGCGTTCCTGAATGTGCGGATAGTCCAGATCGCCGACGATGACGTGCGTGGGCACGCCAATCTGGCCGAGCCGGTCGTAGGCCGTCTGGGTATCGACTGACTCGCCCACCGGCGCCGCGCGCAGGATGCGGCCGTTCATGTCGAGGAAGAGCTCGCGCGCCGGCCCCGCTACGCGCCCTTCGGACGCCAGCACGCCGTCCAGCCATACGCGGGCCAGCAGGGCATTGACGCGGTCGATGTCGCCCGCCGCGCGCGCCGCCGCCACCGCATCGCCCAGCGCCTGGATCGCAGGCGGATGCACCGGGTCGGGCGCGCCGGAAACCGAGTTGTCGACCAGCACCAGTCCGCGCACTCGCGCGGGATGGCGCAGGGCCGCGTCCAGCGCGATGCGTCCGCCTTGCGAGCAGCCCACCAGGACTGCGGACTGGCCCGGCGCGAGAGCGTCCAGCACCGCCATCGCATCGGCCACGGGCGAATGCGCTTGCGCGATGGCGCTGGTCGTGCCATGGCCGCGGCGGTCATAAGCGATGGCGCGATAGCCGGCGTCGCCGACCGCCGCCACTTGCTCCCGCCACATGCGATGGTCGCAAATGGCGGCATGGAGGAAGAGCACCGGCGCGCCGTCGCCGGCCGTCAGCACGGCCAGGTCGGCCTGGCCCGAGGGAACCCGCAAGAGGGATGACATGTACGCGTCCTGGGTTTGCGTCCGGGTTCACGTCCCGGCTGAGCCGCACGCCAGGCCGGAGCCAGGCGTGCGACGATGACGCGGGCATGATACCCGGGCGCGCCGCTAGACGCTGCTTACCGCGCCACCGGGTAGGACTGCGGCGCCGAGGTTTGCGGCGAGGGCGTCTGCGGCGAGGTCGGCGTAGGCGTGCGCGGCACCGTATAGCCCGACGTGGGATAGGCCCGCTTGATCGCCCTGCGTTCGCGCGAGCCGGCGCCGTGATAGCTCATCGAGGCCAGTTCGGCCTCGGCTTTTTCCTTCGGCTCTTCGTTGTAGGTCAGGCTGGTGCTGCCTTTGTTGATGCGGATATAGCGCGTTTCCCCCGCGGCCAGTTGCAAGGTGAGCGGAGGCGTCTTGCTGAGGTCGATGCTGACCGTGTGCTGGCCGGCGGGACGGTCCACGAAGAAGAAGTCGCCGGGCGCCGTGCGGCCCGTCTTCCAGCCATTGAGCAGGACATAGGGCTGTCCCGTCGCCGGATCGCCCGGGCTGGACGGCTGGTAGAAGTAGATGCGGCCCTGGCCGGCGGGCAGGTTGCCGTATTTCTCCTCGATATTTTCATAGCTGGGCCTGGCGCAACCGGCCAGCATTCCGGCGGTGACGGCAAGGATGGCGATCAGTCCCGATCGACGGTTCATGATATTGCTTGCTCCCTCGGCTGTAAAAATGTGCTTACATTTAAGCATATTGTGAAGGAACATGCCGAATCATCTCCGAACTTTTCGCCGCCGCTTTCGGCGGCGCCGCGCTGGCTCGGTGGCCCGACCACGCGTACGCCAGCGGACTACCCCTTGGGATAGAAGATGAGGCGCAGCACCGCCATGGCCAGCATCAGCAGGACCACGACCATGGGCATGTTCAGCTTGAACGACGCGCGCGGCGCGACGGCCTTGGGCGCCGGCGGCCGCTGGAAACCGGGCGCGTTGTACGCCTGCGACCAGGCCTGCAGGATGTGATTCGGCATGCGCAGGATGAGCCAATAGCCGTAGTGGCTCATGAGTTCGTCCATGGCGAAGAAATGCCGGGTCAGCAGGGCCGTGGTGGGCGTCGGGTTCGCCAGGGCGGCGTTGACCGCATCGAGCTGGCGCAGGCGGTCGCGCTCGGGTTGCGCGCGCCACGCCAGCGATTCGCTGCAGGCCTGGGCGATCCACGCCGCAGTCCAGCGATCCGCCAATTGCCTGCCATTGCCGGTATCCCAATGAAAGCACGCCACGGCCGCATCGAAAAGGTCCAGGCGCTGCCAGGGATCATGGGCGAGCACCGTGGCGATGCGTGTCTCCAGCGCCTCTTGCGCGGCGGGGGCGCCCAGGCGCTCGTCCCGCAGCGCTGCGGCCAGGACGGCTTGGGGATGCGCTTGCTCGCGGTCCAGCAGGCGCTCCAGCCATGCATGCCAAGCTGCTTCGCTGTCCTCGGCCGGCGTAGCGGTTTCCACTGCCGTCGCGCGTCGTTCGCTCTCGCAGGCCCACGCCATCGCCGTTTCATAGGCGGCGCGCAGGTTGTCGAAGGCTTCGGCCTGGCTTTCCTGGTCGATCTGCTTGAGCGCATGGGCATACGCGCGCTGGATGGCCTGCGCATCGGCGCCAGGATCCAGTGAGAGACGGGCGTAGGCGTTCTGTATCTGCTGAGGCAACGCGGCCATTAATATTCCAAAATCTGCGCGTTTATTTCTCAATGTAACGCATTTTGGAATCATACGCTTTCGCCGTCCATTCGGCGCGGCTTCTGCCTTCGACTATGGCTGCGGCGCAACAAATGGAAGGTGGCCCCGCCGAGAGGTTGATGTGCAGTGCAACATCGAGGCGGCTGCGCTGGCGGTGCGCCTGCGCAGCGGCAGGCGCCCACGGCGTTATATCGAGGCGCCGCCGTCGACCATCAGCAAGGTGCCTGTTACATAAGTTGCATCATCCGAGGCCAGGAACAGGGCGGCGCGGGCGACGTCCCAGCAGGACCCCTGCCGCCCCATCGGGCACTTGGCGTCACGTTCGCGCATCACCTCGGCGAAGCGCTCTGGCGGCAGGTGGCGGTACAAGGTGCGGATATGGGGCGTGTCCATGTAGCCCGGCACCACCACGTTGCAGCGTATTTGCTGGGGTGCGTACTGGCGCGCGATGATGCGCGATACGTGGTTGAGCGCCGCCTTCGACGAGTTGTAGGCCAGGTAGGGAACGCCGGCATAGCGCAGGCTGGCCGTGGAGGAAACATTGATGATGCTGCCTCCGCCGTGCCGCTCCATCAGCGGGATGGCTTCCTTGCAGGCAAGGAAGACGCTCTTCAGGTTGACCTCGTGCACGCGGTCCCAGGCTTCTTCCGGCGTGTCGACCGGGCCACCCAGGTATTCGATGCCGACGTTGTTGTGCAGGATATCCAGGCGGTCCCAGCGTTGCACCGCATGGGCCATGACGCGCCGGGTATCGTCATGACGGCTGACGTCGGCCTGCACGGCGTCGGCCACGCCGCCTTCGGCCCGTATCATCTCCACCGTGGCCTCGGCGGCCGCCAGGTGCAGGTCGGCAACCACGACGCGCGCGCCTTCACGGGCATAGGTCAGTGCCACGGCCTGGCCGTTGCTGATGCCGGCTTCGGGCGCGGACGCGCCGCCGCCCATGACGACGGCGATCTTGTCTTGCAATCGGTATTTCATGCGGATGTGGCTCCGGGGCGGCTGCGCCGAGCGGCCGTGTTGGGTGTCGGTTTGGATATCGGCTTGCGTATCTGTTTGCGCATCGTGCGGGCATTGGCCCGCCCTAGGGCAGTACCAGGGCCGTACGTACCAAGGTACTAAGGCCGTATATAGGCGCCGCCGTTCACGTCCAGCGTGATGCCCGTGACGTAGGCGGCCAGGTCGCTGGCCAGGTAGAGGCAGGCGCCGGCGATATCGCCGGGCTGCCCGACCCGCCGCAGCGGAAAGCCCTTGGCCCTTTCATGCTTGTCCTGGTCGGACGTGCCGCCGCGCGAGAAGTCCGTGAGGATCAGGCCCGGCGCGACGCCGTTGGCGCGGATGTTGTCCGGTCCCAGCTCCAGCGCCATGGCACGCACCAGCCCCAGGATGCCGGCCTTGGCCGCGCAGTAGTGGCTGCCGCCGAAGACGCCGCCGCCCTGTAGCGCCGACAGCGAGCTGACGCAGGTGATGCTGCCGCCGCCACGCGCCTTCAGCCGCGGGATGACGGCCTGCGACATGTGCAGCACGCCGCGCAGGTTGGTGTCCAGCACCCGCTCGTAGTCCTCGTCGCTGACCTCCATGATGCCGCGCTTCTGCGTGACGCCGGCGTTGTTGACCAGGATGTCGATGCCGCCGTGGCGTTGCACGACCTCGTCCACGGCGGCCTGGCAGGCGTCGCGGCGGGTGACGTCGCAGGCCAGGCCCAGGTGGCCGGGCCCCAGTTCGGCGGCGGCTTGGCGGGCCTCGTCCGGGTCCAGGTCCAGGATGGCCACCCGCGCGCCATGGGCGGCGAACAGCCTGGCCGTGGCCAGGCCGATGCCGCGCCGCCGCGCGGCGCCGGTGACGATGGCGATCTTGTCTTGCAGCAGCTTCATGGGGGAATCCTCGGAAAGGCGGCTACAGCAACCGCAGGGCGATCAGCTTCGCGTCGACCGACGTATAGGGCCGTTCGCAGACGATCCTGTCGCTGCCCGGCGCGAATTCGAAGCTGGCGGCCATGCGCACGCGGAAGGTGCGGCCAGTGGGCTCGTAGCGCTGGCCCCGTGCGACCAGCGGCCCCAGGTGCGTGCCTTGCAACCAGAATTCGACCAGCACGGTGTCGCCGGTGGCGGCGATGCAGATGATCTCGTTGACCAGGTCTGGAAAGGCCTCGCGCGAGGATTCGAAGTAGCCCATGACGGCATCGGTGCCGTCATAGACGGCGCCGCTGCCGTGCATCTCGTAGCGCGGGTGCTCGAACGTGTCGAGCACTCCCTTCCAATCCTGGACGCATTCGAGCGCCATGTGCCGCCGTACGGTGTCGATGCGGGTTTCCTGCAGGGATGCGGTCATGAAAAGTCCTGTTTCGGGGTAGTCATTGCGCCTGGATGTGCGCGTCGTCAGCCACTTGCTTCCAGCTGGCATAGTCGCGCTTGAGGATTTCGTGCTGCTCGGGGCCGGGGACGAAGCCCGGTTCGATGCCCAGCGACAGCAGGCGTTCCTGGACGGGTTTTTCCCGCAAGGCGGCGGCCAGCGTGTCGGACAGCCGCTTCAGGGTGGGAGCCGGCGTTCCGGCCGGGGCGTACATCACCCAGGTGAGCGGGCGGTCGAAATCTATGCCCTGGTCCACGTAGCCGCCGACCTTGGGCAGGCTGGGAGACGGCTTGGTGCACAGGGCCAGCGCCTTGAGCTTGCCGCCCTGGACCTGCGGCACGGCGGTGGCCATGTCGACGAAGCCCACCGGGATCTGGCCGCCGATCAGGCCGGTGACCACCTCCGTCGTGCCGCGATACGGCACGTGCTCCATGCGCAGGCCGGCCTTCAACGCGAGGATCTCGCCACAGAAGTTGCCGGTCGAGCCCGGGCCCCAGCTGCCGTATTGCAGCGGGTGCTTGCGCTTGGCCTCCAATGCCTTGAGTTCCCGGATGTCGTTGGCCGGGAAGTCGTTCGCGGCCAGCATGACGATGGGCGAGTTGCCGATGCCGCCGATGGGCGCGAAGTCCTTGATGGGGTTGTACTGGACGCTGGGATTGGTGATGGGCGCCAGCAAGTGAGTGGTCATTCCGCCGATGGTGATGGTGTAGCCGTCGGGCTTGGCGCGCGCCACGTACTGGGTGCCGATGACGCCGCCCGCGCCCGGACGATTCTCGACGATGAGAGGCTGGCCCAGCTGCTTGCTGAAGGATTCCGCCAACAGGCGGCCGAGCACGTCGCCCCCGCCGCCCGCGGCGAAGGGGAGGACCAGGGTGATGGGATGGTTGGGATAGTCGTCCGCGTGAGCGGACAGGGGTAGCGCTGCAAGGCCGGCGCTCAGCGCCAGCACGGTCACCAGGGACCTGCGCGGGAATCCAGACATGGGGTTGTCTCCTCGTTCATTGTTATGACTGCGCGTTCATGACTGCGTGTTGCTGCGGCGTCTGGGCGTGGACACGCCAGGCGTGGAAACGTCCGTTGTGGAAACGTTTACGCATCGGGATAAAAAAAGGGGCGGCCTTCAGCCTCTGGTGAACTCGGCGCCCCCCTTGGGACGGATGTAGCGCGGGACGGGCAGGCCCGCCTTGCGCGCCGATTCGAGTATGGCGTCCTCGATGAAGCCGGCGTCGCGGATGCCGACGAACTTGTCGTCGATGAAATTGATGTTGGCGCCGAAGACCACCATGAAGCCTTCCGCGGCCTGTTCGGCGTCCTCGGGCACACAGAAGGTGTGCACGGACCCGCCCGGTTCGAACAGATAGCTGCCGGCCCGCTGCACATCCTCGGGATACTCGACGTAATGCCATTCGCCCTTGGTGGTGTAGAAGTGCACGACGCCGGTGTGAAAGTGCGTGGGCAGGCGGGTGCCGGGCTCGAACCGGCCGTACAGCACCCAGACGCCGTTCTCGCGGTCAAGAAACAGGGGGATGATGGTCGAGCCGGGCGCGGAGCCGGGCAGCGCCACGCCGTCTTCGATATTGACGGACAGCAGCCGTTCTTGCTGGGTCGTGGGCGTTGGCTGGGTCACGGTGGTCTCCTGGTCAGGTGGGCGTTAGGGCTGTTAAGGCTGTTAGGGCTGTTAAGGCTGTTAGGGCTGTTAAGGCTGTTGAGGCTGCTAAGGCCTGCTGGGATCGGGTTGCCGCGCGGCAGCGCGGGTCAAGGGCGGACGGCGGAGCCGCGTCCCTTCCTGGCCTCGGATCGCGCTGGCTGGGGCAAGGGCAAGGGCGCGCAGGAATCGCGCAACATCAGGTCCGTGGTGATCAGCACGCGCTCCGGCGCTGGCCGCGTCGCGCCGCCGTCGAGTTGCTTGAGCAGCAATTCCGCCGCCGCCGTGCCGACGGCGCCGAGGTTCCAGGTAAGCGTCGTGATGTTGGGACTGACCAATTGCGAGAGATCGCTGTCGCCGACGCCCACCATGCTGACGTCGTCCGGAATGCTGCGCCCGCTATGGCGTATCGCCTGCAGCACGCCGGCCATGATGCGCGTGCCCAGGCAGATAAAGGCGGTGGGCGACGTGTTGGGCGCGCGATCGCTGGACAGCAGGGCCAGCGCTTCGCTGAAGGCGAATTCCATGGCCGACCGCTCCATGCGCACCAGGTCCGAACCCGGCGTCAGGCCCATTTGGGTGTAGGCGTCCCGGAATCCCGCGATCCGTTCGCGGCCCGGACGCAAATGCGCGCCGGGCGTGAAGAGCGCAATGCGGCGATGACCCAGGTTGAGCAGGTATTGCGTCGCCTTCAGGGCGCCATGATAGTGATCCACGTGCACGCCCGCGCAATCGGGGCCGAAATCCCTGTCCAGGGCGACGACGGGGAGGTCGCCCGCCAGCCGGCCCAGCATGTCGGCCGACTCGGTCTCGCAGGCGCCCAGGATCAGGCCGTCGACGCGGCGGCCGCGGAACACGTCCACCAGGGCGCGTTCCTTGGCCTGCCGGTTGTGGGTGCTCGCCACCAGCAGGGAGTAGCCGGCGGCCTGGAAGGCCGTCTCGGCGGCGGTGATGATGGCTGCGTAAAGCGGATTGGACAGGTCCGAGACCAGGATGCCCACGACGCCGGTGCTGCGCGTGCGCATGCTGCGCGCGACGCCGTCCGGCGCGTAGCCCAGCTGGCGGGCCGCCTTGGCCACCAGGGCGATCGTCTGGTCGCTGACGCGGCCCGTGCGATTGAGCGCGCGCGACGCGGTGCCGATGGAAACGCCGGCCTGGCGGGCGACGTCGCGTATGGTGGCACGGGGCTTGGGAGGGTGAGGCATGGTGTCGTGGCGGTTCCCGGTTCTCTCTTAAGCTCGCACGGTCAGGCCTGCGGGCTGCCCGTCGCCGTCAGGCGACGGACGGGATCGCGGCCGTCCCAGTCCGCGCCGGCGGCGCGCACGCGCTGGAAATGCTCGCCCTTGCCGCCTGTCAGTTCGGAAAGCTCGATCATCGCACTGGGCAGGTCCGGATGCACGAAGTAGCCGAAGCGTCCGCGGGTGCCCATGCGGCCGCCATGGCCCTCGACATAGCCCAGGCCCAGCAGGGTGGCGACGTGTTCGTCGTAGCGGTCCAGCGTCCAGTAGGCGACGTGCTGCGCCGCTTCACCCGCCTGGCGCAGGGTGTCGCGGTAGAGCGAGGGCGCGTCGTCGCGCTGCTGGATCAGTTCCAGTTGCAAGTCGCCCGAGTTGGCCAGTGCGATCGACAAGGCGGGCGGGGGCGAGTCCTTGCCGTAGTAGCGGAACTCGGTGGTGCCCACGTCCTCCTTGTAGAACCAGGGACCCACGCCCAGCCGGGCCCATTGCGCCATGGCCTTCTCGATGTCCTTGACCACGTAGCCGACCTGGCGCGCGGCGCCCAGCAGGAAGCTCATCTTGTCTCCAGTCTCGCGGTTGTTGCCGTTCTGTCGTTTTGTCGTGCGCAGGCGGCATGCGCCGTGTCTGCGTAAACGTTTCCGCAATTCTAGGCCAAAAGCCCCCGCACCGCGCATCATGGTTTCCACCAGTGCCCGCGACCCTCGGGCCGATGCGGCAAGGCCACAACATCCGGTTGACAATGTCCGGCCGCCAGCTTTTAAATAAGAACGATTTTTATTCATTGTTACTTGTGTGCAGCCGGCTGGCGCCAATCGTCGTCGCGGCGTTTATAGATGGCAGCGGCGCGCGCAAAAAGGCGGATCGTGACTTCCCCGGCTATGTGCCTGCCCGACACCGTGGGCGTCCTCTACAGCGACCATCATTCCTGGCTCAAGGGCTGGCTGCAGCGCCGTCTCGGCAACGCGGAGCAGGCGGCCGATCTCGCGCACGACACGTTCATCCGCCTGTTGAGCAGCGAGCGGGTGCCCGCCACGCTGAAGGAGCCGCGCGCGTTCCTGACCACGGTGGCGCAGCACCTGGTGTCCAATCACTGGCGGCGCGAAAAACTCGAAAAAACCTATCTGGACCTGCTGGCCCGCACGCCCGAGGCGTATGCGTGCTCGCCGGAGGATCGCGCCATCGTGCTGGAAACGCTGGTGGAACTGGACCGCCTGCTGGACGGCCTGCCGGCCGCGGTGCGGCGCGCTTTCCTGCTATCTCAGCTCGATGGCCGCAGCCACGCGGAGGTCGCGGCGGCGCTCGGCATCTCCATCCCTACCGTAAAACGGCATATCGTCAAAGCGCTGCAACGGTGTTACTTTGCCGATCTTTCGATGGCATGATGCTGCCCACGCGCGCTCTGGCGTTCCGGGGCATCGACCGCATAGAGGGATATGCCTGCCTCAAATATGTCTACCTCACAGGTGTCCGCTTCACCCTGGTACAGCACTACCGCCGATGCCGCGGGCATGGCGCCCGAGGTCGCCGAACGGGCCGTGCAATGGCTGCTGGAATTGCAGGCGCCCGACGTCTCGCCGGAGACCTTGGCGGCCTGGCGCGACTGGCGCGCCGAGCACCCCGCGCATGAGTCGGCCTGGCAGCGTATCGAGTCGGTCAATGGCCGCCTGACGCACCTGGCCTCGCCCCACAATGCCGCCATCGCGCGCGCCACGCTGGCGCCCGGGCGCGAACGCCTGGCCGCCGGCCGGCGCCAGGCCCTCAAGGCGCTGGTGCTGGCGGCCGGCGTGGGCGGCGTGGCATGGGGTGCGCATGAGTACATCCCGTGGCATGCGTGGATGGCTGACTATCGCACCGCGGTGGGCGAGCGGCGCACTCTGGTGCTGGCCGACGGCAGCGAACTGATCTTGAATACCGACAGCGCGGTCGACGTGCGCTTCGACGGCGCGCAGCGCCTGGTGCGCCTGCTCGCCGGCGAAATCCTGGTGCGCACCGCCAACGCCTGGGACAGCACGCCGCCGTTCGTGGTCGAGACTTCGCAGGGAACGGCGTTGGCCTTGGGGCCACGCTACGCCGTGCGCGTGCAGCGCGGCGAAACCGATGTCAGCGTGTTTGCCGGCGCGGTCCGCATCCAGCCGGCGCGCAACGCGGCGCGGGCCCAGGTAGTGCGCGCGGGGCATCGCGTCCGCTATACGGCCAACGCGGTGATGGACGACAGGCCGGTCGACGATGCCGCGGTGGCATGGAGCGAGGGATACATCGTCGCCCGCGGCATGCGCCTGGGCGATTTCATCGACGAGCTGGCGCGTTACAGCCTGGTTCCGCTGGCTTGCGACCCGGAGGTCGCCGGCCTGCGCGTTTCGGGATCCTTTCCGGTGGGCGATGTCGGCCGGGTACTGGACACCTTGAGCATGACGCTGGGCGTGCGTATCAAGACACTGACGCGATTCTGGGGCGCCCGTTCGGTGCGCCTGGTGCCTGCGACAGCGCCAGGATCGCTGCGCAGCTGACGCGCGGCCCGCGCCTCGCGCGCCGGTTTCGAGCGGCCGTTACAAAATACCTGGTCCCGGCCTGAGCCGTTTTCCGATCTTGCGGGTCATGGCAGATGAGAACGCATTTTTCCATCTTCCATACATACGCGATAAAGGTCAGATCATGGGTCAGTTCCGGGCGCCGCGCCGCCAGTCGAGTCCAGCATTCCGCCAGGCGGCCGTGGCGCGCGCAATCGGGCAAGCATTCGGGCGCGCAATCGGGCAAGCATTCGGGCACGCAATCGGGCAAGCATTCGGGCACGCATTCGGGCGCGTCGTCAGCGGCGCGCTCCTGGCCGCGCCGCTGCTGGCGGCAACGCAGGCCGTGCAGGCCCAGACCCCGCCTCAAGCCCAGGCACAGGTCCAGGCCCCCGCCCGCACCTATGCGATCCCGGCCGGCACGCTGGAGGAAGTCCTGGGCCGCTTCGGCCGCGAGTCCGGCATCATGCTGGCCTTCAAGCCCGAGGTCGCCGCGGACCGCATGAGCCCTGGCCTGCGGGGCCGCTATACGGTGCAGGAAGGCCTGGATGCCCTGCTGGCCAATACGGGCATCGACGCGACCCGGCAGGGCAATGGGAGCTACCTGCTGACGCGCCCCGCGGTTCCCGCCGGCGCGGCGGACGTTACCACGTTGCCTACCGTCACGGTCAACGCCAGCGGCATCGCCAACGCGCTGCCCGAAGCCTATCCGGGTGGCAAGGTGGCGCGTGGCGGCGGCCTGGGCATCCTGGGGACGGCCGACATCATGGATACGCCGTTCAGCACGACCAACTACACCCGCGAAGCGTTGGACGACGCGCAGGCGCGCACGCTGGCCGACGTGGTCCAGAACGAATCGTCGGTGCGCATGCTCACGGCCAGCACCGGCTTTGGCGAGGACTTCCAGGTCCGCGGCTTCACGGTGTCCAGCACCGACGTCGGTCTCAATGGCCTGTATGGCCTGGCCTCGGCCAGCCGCATGCCGGCGGCCATCATGGAACGGGTGGAGGTGCTCAAGGGGCCAGGCACGCTGATGAATGGCATGGGGCCCAGCGGCAGCGTGGGCGGCAACATCAACATCGTGACCAAGCGCGCGGGCGAAGAACCGCTGACGCGGGTCACCACCACCTACCAGAGTCCCGGCCAAGGCGGCGCGCAGGTCGACGTGGGCCGCCGCTTCGGGGAAAACAACGAATGGGGCATCCGCGTCAACGGCCTGTATCGCGACGGCGCCACCGCCATCGATGACGGCAGGCAGCAGACCACCCTGGGTGCGGTGGGCCTGGATTACGCGGGGCGCCGGCTGCGCTGGTCGCTGGATGCCTATACCCAGCACGAGGACACCGACAACTTCCGTCCCCAGACCGGCTTCGCGTCCACGGTCACCGATATCCCGTCGCCGCCGTCCGGCCATGCCAACTGGTTTCCCGGCACCAAACTGAAGTTGCAGGACTCGGTGGTGGCGACCCGCATGGAGTACGACGTCACCGATAACCTGATGGTCTACGGCGCGGTGGGCTACCGATACGGCGAGGCGAGCCAGACCTTCCCTTCGGGGCCGGCCAGCCAGACGGGGGCGATGAACGTGCTGAACGCCTACTACGACTCGAACAGCAATACCACCTCGGCCGACGTGGGCGCGCGCGGCAAATTCCGCACCGGTTCGATCGGCCACACCTTGTCGCTGGACATCACCCGGCTGCAACAACAGCAGTCGACGGCCTATGTGACGGGCGGCACGCGCGCGTCCAACCTCTACTATCCGCAGCCGCTGGCCCCGATCACCGCCGATCGCCAGCGGCCCAGCAAGGCTTCGGACACCGTGCTGTCCAGCATCGCGCTGACCGATACGCTGTCCTTTCTCGACGACAGGATCCTGCTGACCGGGGGGCTGCGCCAGCAGCGCGTGCAGCTCACCAATTTCTCCACCGCGACGGGCGCGCGCACCTCCTACTACAACGAAGATGCCATCTCGCCCGTGGCCGGCCTGGTCGTCAAGCCGTGGCAGAACGTCTCGCTGTACGGCAACTTCACGTCCGGCCTCACCCGCGGCGGCATCGCGCCGACCACCGCCGCCAACGCGGGCGAGGTCTTCCCGCCGTTCAAGTCCAAGCAGTACGAAGCCGGCGTGAAGGTGGACTGGGGCACGGTGACGACGACGGCCTCGGTCTTCCAGATCACGCGGCCCAATTCCATCACGGACCCCGCCACGAACATCTACAGCTTCGATGGCGAGCAGCGCAACCGCGGCCTGGAGTTGTCGGCGTTCGGCGAAGTGACGGAAGGCCTGCGCTTCATGGCCAGCGGCACGTTCTACGACGCCACGCTGAAGAAGACCGCCGGCGGCGTCAATGAAGGTAACGACGCCAACGGCGTGCCCAACCACGCCTACAACCTGGGCCTGGACTGGGACGTGCCGGGCGTGACGGGGCTGAGCCTGAACGGCCGCATGATCTACACCTCCTCGATGTACTTCAACGCCGCCAACACGATGAAGCTGCCCGGCTGGACCCGTTATGACGTCGGCGCCCGCTATACCACGCGGGTGATGGGCAAGCCCGTGGTGTTTCGCGCCACGATCGAGAATTTGTTCAACAAGACCTACTGGCTGACCAGCGGCACGTACGCGACGGTGGGCGCGCCGCGCACGGTGCTGCTGTCGGCGCAGATCGATTTCTGACGCGGCGCCCCCGGTCCGCTTGCGAGGCGCGCTGGATGCGAGTTCAGCCGCCCTTCAATGTCAATCCGGGTTCGATCGGGATTCAACCGGGATAGGCCCGGGGTCCAATCCGGATTCAATTGCCCGATAGGTTCAACTTGCGCGCGATACCCGTATAGGTGTCGATCTCCCGCGCGATTTGCGTGGTCAGGTCGGCGCCGCACACGCTGGCCGCCTCCAGGCCCATCGCGGCCATGGTCTGCCGGGTCCTGTCGTCGGCGACATAGGCTCGCGCGGTCTGCTGCAACGTGGCGAGGACGGCGGCGGGCGTGCCTGCCGGCGCCAGGATGCCATACCATGGATGGTGTTGGCGCCGGGCCGGTTCTCGACGATGAAGGGCTGCTTCAGCGCCGTCCCGGCGTATTGCGCGAAGGATCGGGCGATGACGTCGGTGGGGCCGCCCGCGGCGAAGCCGGTATAGATCCGGACAGGCTGCCCGGGATACGGCGTGGTTTCCGCCGCCTGGGCCGGCATGACACCCGCCAGCACGAGCCAAGCTGCCGCCCGCGGAAGGAGGCGGGCTAGCCGCCGGGCGAAGGAATTACCCAAAAAGGAATTACCGACAAAGGAATTACCGACAAAGGAATTACCGAAAAAGGAATTACCGAAAAAGGAATGGCGCGAAAAGGAATGGCCCGAAAAGGAATTACGCAAGCTCATGGACAGTCTCCGGGGTCGCATTGCGTGCGACACGATGTTCGTATCAATAGGCGAACGGCGTCGGGCGTGTCGCCGCGCGGCTTGCCGCGCTGGCTCGCGTCCGGCCACGGCGGCCTATCGCGGCCGTGACAGCGTCAGGCCGGCTTGCGGGGCTGTCATCTTCAGGATCGTGCCCGACACCGATTCGGTGCAGTACAAGGTCTTGCGGTCGGCGCCGCCATAGGCGATGTTGGTCGTCGACATCCCCTTGGGGCTGCGCCACACCGCGATGGGCTCCGCCCGTGGGTTGAGCAGCCAGACATAGCCCAGCCCTGGATTGGCCACCACCACATTGCCGGCCGTGTCCACCGCCAGCCCGTCCGGGCCGCTGGGGCCATACGACGTAAAGAACTGGCCGACCTTGGCCACGCTGCCGTCTTCCATCAACGGCGCGCGCCACACCGCATTGCCCCGGGTCACAGCGACGTAAAGTACTTTCTCGTCAGGCGACAGCGCCACGCCGTTGGGGCTGGGCACGTTGGACAACAGCAGGTCCAGCTTGCCGCGTGGGTCCAGGCGGTAGACCCGCCCGCTGGGATCGTGCATGCCGGACTGCCCCTGGTCGGTGAAATACAGGTTGCCCTTGCTGTCGAACACCAGGTCGTTGACGCCCTTGAAGCGCTCGGTGTTACGGCGGGCCAGGTAGTCCTCCGTGCGGCCGCTGCGCAAGTCGAGCTTCACCAGGCCGTTCTTGTAGTCGGTGATCAGCAGCTCATGTCCGGACAGGAACTTCATGCCGTTCGGCTCGCCATCGTATTCGGCGACCAGGTCCCACGTCCCTTGCAGGTCGATGCGGAAAATGCGCCCATAGGGGATATCGGTGACGTAGAGATTGCCCTGCGCGTCGAACACGGGCCCTTCGAGAAACGAGTCGATGGGCGTGCCGCCACGGTTGGCGTCCGCCCATGCCGAGCGTACGCCCGTGCGCCTGTAATGCGCCGGCATGGCGGAGTGGACCTCTGCATCGCGCCATTCGGGTTGCTTGAACAGTGTCATCATGGTCATTGCTTCTGCAGGTTGATCTGGCGCGATACCGCTTCCCACACCTTCTGGCGCTGGGCCACCATGCGCTGGAAGTCCTCGCCGGCCACCGCGCGCGGATCGGCCCCCAGCGTGGCGGCGAATCGTTGCATGTCGGGCGAGGCCATGGCCTTGGCGACCTCGGCCTGCAAGCGCTGCTGCACGGCCATCGGCGTACCCTTGGGCGCCCACAGCCCGGTGAAATTGATCACGCCTTCGTCGTCGAGGCCGGCCTGCCTGAACGTCGGCACGTCGGGCAGCGCCTTCAGGCGCTCCTCGCCGCTGATGGCGAGCAGGCGCATGGTGCCGTTCTGTACTTGCGCGATCACGCCCGGCGTGGAGGCGATCTGGAAATCGACGGTGCCCGACAGCACCGCCACCGTCGCCTCGCCCGCGCCCTTGAAAGGCACGTGCATCAACGTCGTATGCGAGGCTTGCGCCATGGCTTCGGTGGCGAAATGCGGCGTGGTGCCTATGCCGCCGGTGCCGAAGGTCACCTTGCCCGGCTGTGCGCGGGCCGCCGCGAGCAGGCCCTGCAGCGTATGGAAAGGGGACTCCTTGCGCACGGCCACGGCCATGGGGGCGAACATGAAAGCGCTGACCGGCGTGAGCGCCGTGCGCGGATCCCAGGACAGGGACTGGAAAATGAAGGGCAGCGTCGTATACGTCGTGTCGTTGGCCATCAGTGTGTAGCCGTCGGCCTGTGCATGGACGACCTGGCCCGCGCCTATGGTGCCGGTGGCGCCAGCCTTGTTGTCGACGATGAAGGTTTGGCCGGTCTGCAGGGTCAATTGCTGCGCCACCTTGCGGGTGACCGCGTCCACCGCGCCGCCGGGCGGATAGGGGACGACGATGCGGACGGGATGGTCGGGCCACGCCGCGTTGGCGGCGGTTGCCGCCAGGGCCAGTGCGGCGCCGGCGATCAGGGTGGATAGCTTCATGGCTGTTCTCCTCGCTGGATGCCCGCGTCCGCCAGCACCTGGGCGGACCGCTTCATTTCCCGATCGACGAATTCGGCGAAGTCGTGCGCCGACGAGCCGACCGGCTCGGCACCCAGTTCGGTCAGCTTCTGCCTGGTGGCGGGGTCGTTGACCGCCTGGCGCACGGCCTGCTCCAGGCGGCTGGCGACGGCCGCCGGCGTGCCGGCCGGCAGGAACACGCCGTTCCATTCATACATTTCGTAGCCCGCGATGCCGGACTCGGCGACCGTGGGCACGTCCGGCAGGGCGGCCACGCGGCTGCGTGCGCTGACGGCCAGCGCGCGCAGCTTGCCGCTGCGCACCAGCGGCGAAGACGCGGCCATATTGCTGAACATCATGTCGATCTGGCCCCCCATCAGGTCCGACAGTGCCGGCGCGCCGCCCTTGTAGGGCACGTGGGTCAGTTTCAAGCCGTAGCCGTGGGCGTACAGTTCGGCGGCCAGGTATTGCGCCGTTCCTATGCCCGGTGAGCCATAGGTAACGTGGCCCGGCTTGGCGCGCGCGGCCTGCGTCAGGTCCTGGATCGTGCGCGCGGGCGAGGCGGCCGGCACCACCAGCAGATTCGGCGTGAGGCTCACCAGCGACACGGGCATGAAGTCACGACGGGTGTCGTAGGTGAGCGACTTGTACATCGCCGGGTTCACGGCATGCGCCGTGGCGTCGTACAGCACGGTGTAGCCGTCGGCCGGGGCGTGCGCCACATAGGCCGCGCCGATGGTGCCGCTGGCGCCGGGCCGGTTCTCGACCACGACCTGCTGGCTGAGCAGGGCGCCCAGCTTGGCCGAGACCAGGCGCGCCTGCACGTCGGCGGCGCCGCCCGCGGAGTAGGGGACCACCATCTTCAGCGGGCGGTCGGGATATTGGGCCGTCGCCGCGCAGGCGTAGCCGATGGCGGCCAGCGCGAACAGGCCTTGCAAGGTTTTCATGTCGTCTCCGTTCTGTTGCTCATTTTTCTGTCGCCGATTTCCTTGTCCCTCGGCGCGGGATCTTCGGGGTCTGGCCAACGTCCTGGCCGGGGTTGCCCGGCGCGTGGGCTAGACCGTCGCGATCGGCGTGGCGGGCGATCCCGCCGCCCCGGGCAGGCGTAGCGGTGGCGCCGTCAGCAGGAAGCGCGTGCGGCCGTGCTGGGCCAGCCAGCGCGCCAGCGGGGTGAGGTACCAGAGCTCCCCCAGGTGGATGCCGTTCTTGAACAGGCAGTGCTCGTGCAAAGGCAGGCGCGGCGCGCGTATACCCGGTTGGAGGTTCACGCGCACCGCCTCGACGGCGGGGTTGTCGGCGACCAGGCAGGCCAGCCCGCTGTCGCTGATCCAGTTCAACAGGCGCGCGTCGTGTCCGTCCAGGGCGCTGCACGCGCGCTTGAGCAGGTCCACTTGCGGCTGCTTGCGCATGTCCAGCAGCAGCTGCGCGTATCCCGTATGCACGCATACCATGTCACCGCGCTCGATCTCCACCGCGTCGGCATCCAGCACGCGCATGAGGTCGTCGTAGCCCACGCGGCGCTGCGCCTCGCCGAAATGACGATGCAGGTCCAGCATGACGCCGCGTCCTTGCACGCCATGCTCCGCCAGGTTCTGGATGCCCAGCGCGTGCGCGGTCGGCTCCGGATAACGCGCCCAGGGTTCGGCTTCGGGGTCCTCCCTGGCCGCCTGCAATTCCACGCCGGCGCGATAGCCGTTATAGAAGACGGCCTCCGGTTCGCCATCGCCATCGGCGTCGAAGCGGCTGCCTATGTGCGCCAGGCTGTCCCATTGCGTGGAGTACTGCAGGCTCATCAACACGGTATCGTCGCAGACGACGTCGGTGATGCGCTCATCCTCGTCGGCATAGGAGAAGCAGAAGCTCTGCTTGCCCGCGCTGGCGCCGTCGCGCAAGGTGGCATAGCGGCGCGGTGGCTGGCGCTTGGGATTGAGCGCCGTGCCGCCCGGGTAGTCCAGGGGCAGGGACAGGCAGAAGGTCAGGCCCTCGCGCACTTCCGCGATGCCTTGCAGCACCTTGCCGCGATCCACCCAGTTCATGCGCCCGCGTTGGTCGTCGGGGCCGAAATCGCCCCAGTTGGATCCGGGCGGACGCTGCCGCCATCGGATGGCGGGCGCGTCCGCCGGCGCGGCTACGCGCTGCGCGTCGCGGCGCTCGTCCTCGATATGGCCTGGCGAGTTCACTGGACGGTCCCCCCATTGAAAACCTGTTTCGTGTCGCCCAGCACCGCGAGCACATTGTTGGCGGCCGCCGTGCCCATGCTGACGTAGGCGTCGCGCGTGACGCCGCCCACGTGCGGACTGAGGATGAGATTGGGAATGCCGTAATAGGGATGGTCGGCTGGCGGCGGCTCCTGGGCGTAACTGTCCAGGCCGGCGCTGGCGACCTTGCCGCTGCGCGCGGCGGCGGCCAGCGCGGGTTCGTCGATGAGGCCGCCGCGCGCGGTATTGACGATGATCACGCCGTCGCGGCAGCGCGCCAGCGTGTCGGCGTTGATCACGCAACGGGTTTCGTCGGTCAGCGGCGCGTGCAGCGAGATGGCGTCCGCCTCGGCCCAGATCCGGTCCAGGGGGACCGCCGCGATGCTGTCCGGCAGGTCCCTGGCATACGGGTCGTGTCCCAGGATGCGCATACCCATGGAATGGGCGATGGCCGCGGTGTTCCGTCCGATCGCGCCCAGGCCGATCAGGCCCAGCGTCTTGCCGCGCAGTTCGATGCTCTTGTGCGTCGCCTTGTCCCAATGGCCGCTGTGCATGCGCGCGTTCATGGCCACGATGGACTTGGCGCAGGCCAGCAGCAGCGCGATGGCGTGCTCGGCGACCGCTGCCGCGTTGGCGCCGACGGCGGCCTTGACGGCGATGCCGCGCGCGGCCGCGGCGTCGCGGTCGATATTGTCCGTGCCGCTGCCGTGCTTGGAGATGACGCGCAACGATTTGCCGGCGCCGATGACGCGCGGCGTGATCTGGCCATAGCGGACGATCAGCGCCACGGGGTCATGCCGCTCGACCAGGCCGGCGAGCTGCTCCTCGGAGAAGCGGGCGCCTGCATATTCGACCTGGTAGTCGCGCAGTAACTCCAGTGCGGCCGGCGCCAGGTCGGCGGCCGTGACCAGCACGCGGGGTTTGGCGGCCTCGGTCACAGCGATTCTCCTTGCTTGAGCACGCCGGCGGTCACCAGGGCGGCATGCAGCCAGGGCGCGTCGACATTGCCCTTCCTGATTTCCTCGATGCGATGGGCTTCCGACCTGACCTTTTGCGCGGCCAGGGGGAGCAGCGCTTCGATCTTCTCGCGCTCGACCGCGACCACGCCATCGGCATCGCCGCAGATGAAATCGCCCGGATGCACCGTGACGCCGCCCACCGACACCGGATGGCCGATGCGGCCGCCCACCTGCTTGGTGGGGCCGTTGGGATTCGTGCCGACGCTGAAGACGGGAAAGTCCATCTCGTCGATATCCAGGCTGTCGCGTGCCGCGGCATCCATGACCACGGCGGCCAGGCCGCGTTCGCGCGCCACGTTCATCATGATGGTGCCCATCAGCGCGCAGGTCTGGTCGCCCTTGCCGTCGATCACCAGGACGTCGCCGGGCTGGGCCAGCGCGAGCGCCGCATGGATCATCAGGTTGTCGCCCGGGCGCACCTCCACCGTGAAGGCGGCGCCGGCAAAGCGCATGCGCGGGCGCAGCGCCTGGATCCGGCCATGCAGGGCGCCACGGCGGCCCGCCACGTCGGCCAGGATGGCGGGCTGGTATTGCGCGGCTTCGCGCACGGTGGCGGCAGGGACGCGTTCGAATTGCTTGTTGATATCAGGGATGGACATGGGAATTCCTGCTGGAGAAGGAGAGGTGATGGAACGCGATGCGGCGCGGACCCGTGCCTGCGCCGGGTGCGGGCCTAGTCGACATGGACGTCCGCGTCCTTGATGACGGGCGTCCAGCGCTGGATCTCGGATTGGATGAACGTGCCGAACTGCGCGGGCGTGCCGCCCATGACGTCGGCGCCCTGTTCCTGCAGGACCTTGACCAGGCGCGGCTGCTTCAAGGCCCTGTTCATTTCCGTGTTGAGCGTATCGATGATTTCCCGCGGGGTGCCGGCGGGCGCGACGAAGCCGAACCACGTCAGCGCTTCGTAGCCCGGATAGCCGGCCTCGGCGACGGTGGGCACGTCCGGCAGGTCCGCCACGCGATGCGAGGACGTCACGGCCAGCGCGCGGAACTTGCCGTCCTTGATGTGCCCGATCAGCGTCGGCACGGACGACATGTACAGCTGCACGCGGCCGCCCACGAGATCCACCACCGCCTGGGTCGAGCCCTTGTACGGGATGTGCATGAACTTGATGCCGGCCATTTTCTGCAGCATTTCGCTGGAGAGATGGGCGACCGTGCCGTTGCCGGGCGAGGCAAAGGCCAGGGTTTGCGTCTTGGCGCCGTCCACCAGGTCCGCCAGCGAGTGATAGGGGCTGTTGGCCGAGACAACCAGGGCCAGCGGCGAACCGGCCATCAGGCCGATGGGGGCCAGGTCCTTGACGGCGTCGTAGGGCATCTTCCGATAGAGAACCGGGTTGATGGCGAGGTTGCTGGTCTGTCCCAGCCCTATGGTGTAGCCATCGGGCGCGGACCGCGCGACGGCGTCGATGCCCAGGTTGCCGCCGGCGCCAGGACGGTTCTCCACCACGAAGTTCCATCCCTTGGCTTGCGCCACCTCGCGCACGATTTCGCGCGCGATGAGGTCCGTGCCGCCGGCTGGTGGGAAAGGCACGATGACGCGGATGGGCTTGTCGGGGTAGGTGCCGGCCTGGGCCCGCGCGGGACCAAGGGCGCAAAGCAGGGAACAAAGCAGGGCGCAAAGCGTCAGGCGGCGGTGCGCGGCGCCTGCGGGCAGGCGGCGTAGCGTGAACATGGGCGTCTCCGTGATGATTATTTTTGGTGCGCCCATTCTGTGATTCTGTTCCGGAGAATACAATAGCGTTTCGTATGTCGGAACATGTCGTGCCCTATGAAACAAAATCCCCAAGCAGAAGACGCCGCGGGCGACGCGGAGGAAGGCGTGGTGGCGGTGCGCCGCGCGATGCGCATCCTGGAGGCCTTCGGCGTCGATGACCCTCATCTATCGCTGGCGGAGCTGAGTCGCCGCACCGGCTACCACCGTTCCACCGTTCTCCGCCTGGCGCGCACGCTGGCGCTGGACGACTACATGGCCCAGCGTCCCGACGGCAGCTGGCGCTTGGCGCGCGCGGCGGGATGGCTGGGCGCCTGCTACCAAGCCACGTTCAACGTGCATGACATCGTGGAGCCCGTGCTGCGCGAACTCACCATCGCCACGGGCGAAAGCGCCACGTTCTACGTGCGCGAGGGCAACCAGCGTATCTGCGTGGTGCGGGTCGAGGGGCCCAAGGCCATCCGGCATCACGTGCGCGTCGGGGCGGGCCTGCCCTTGAACCTGGGCAGTCCGGGACGCGTCATCCTGGCTTTCTCCGGCGAGCCGGGCGAGCCCTATGAGACCGTGCGCCGGCAGGGCTACATGATGTCGCTGGGCGAGCGCGATCCGGAGGTCTCCAGCATTTCGGCGCCGGTATATGGCTTGAACTGGACGCTGTTGGGGGCGCTGTGCATTTCGGGACCGCTGTCGCGCCTGACCGAGGAAGCGCTGCACCGGCACAAGCCGGCCGTGCTGGGGGCCGCCGAAAGGCTGTCACGCGCCATGATGGGAACGCGGCCCGGGGCCTGACGTTCAGCGTCGGGATACGCGGCGCTCAGATCCCGCCTCGCCGCTTCACCAACATATCGAATAGCAGTTGCGCCACCGGGCTGAGCGCGCGTCCGCGCCGCTGGATCAGGCCCAGGGTGCGGCTGACCACCGGCTGGTTCAGCTTCAGGCTGACCAGGGCCTCATGTCGTCCAGGCGGCATGGCCAGGCGGGGCACCACGCCCACTCCCACGCCGGCCTCCACCATGCTGACCAGCGCCGGGACGTGCTGGACTTCGCAAGCCCAGCGTGGCTTGATCTCGCTGCGGGCCAAGGCCTGGTCGATCAGGAAGCGGTTGCCGCTGCCTTGCGCCAGACTGATGTATTCGTAGGCGCTGAGGTCCTTCCAGCTGACCTGGCGCCGCCTGGCCAAGGGATGGTCCTTGTGCACGGCAGCCACGAAAGGTTCTTCGAGCAGCGGCCGGAATTCGATGTCGGCATCCTGGGTGCCGATATAGGTCAGGCCGAAGTCCGCGTCGCCGCGCGCGACGGCGGTCAGGACGACCGACGAGGACTCGTCGATCACACGCATGCGGATGCGCGGATACTGCCGATGGTATTCGCGCACGACGGCCGGCAGGAAGTACGCCACCGCCGACGGCACGCACGCGATGGTGACCTGGCCCGACATGCGCTCGGCCACGTCCTGGATGCCCACCAGCGCGTACTCCAGTTCGTTCAGCACGTTGCGGGCGCGCGGCACGAAGCCGCGGCCGATGGCCGTGAGCTCCACCTTGCGGGTGGTGCGGTTGAACAGCTGCACGCCCAGCGCATCCTCCAGCTTGTCGATGCGCCGCGACAGCGCGGACTGGGACAGGTGCAGGGAAAGCGACGCCGCGCGAAAGCTGCCCAGGTCGGCCACCGCCAGGAAGCCGCGTAGATCCGCCAGATCGAATTTCATGGAGCTTGGGTCGAGTTTTGTGTTTGATGCATTAATCAATCGAATATTTGCACTTTACCGGATAACGGCGCACCCGCATCATCCTTTTCGCACGACGACGAGACGCCGGCCGTCTTCGCCGTGACGATACCGACGCAAAGAAAGGGAAAGGAGACCTTCCAGATGTTCCAGTCCGTACACCTGCGCGCGCGCTGCCGCCGTGCGCTGGACACGCTCGTCCCGCGTTCGCCGCGGCTGCCGCTGTTGCGGACCCTGTTGCTGACCCCGTCGCTGGCTCTGTCGCTGGCGGCCGCATCGACATCCGCCGTCGCGCAACAGCCATCTCCCGGCCCGGACGGCTGGCAGCCCGACCATGCCTTGCGCCTGCTGGTGCCTTACGGCCCCGGCGGCAGTTCCGACGTGATCGCGCGCGCCATCGCCATGGAAATGTCGCGCGACCTGGGCAAGCAGATCGTGGTGGAGAACAAGGGCGGCGGCCAGGGCACGATCGCCACGCAGGAAGCGGCGCGCGCCGCGCCCGATGGCTATACGCTGCTGCTGGGCCACGTCGGCACCTTGGCGGTCAATCCCGCCATGATGTCCAGGTTGCCGTACGACCCGAAAAAGGATTTCGCGCCCATCATCCTGCTGGCGAAGCTGCCCATGGTGTTCGCGGTCAACGAGAAGCTCAAGGTCAAGGACCTGCCCGCTTTCGTGGCCATGGCCAAGGCCGCGCCGGGCAAGCTGAACTACGGCTCGGCCGGCAACGGCAGCGCGGGCCACCTGGCTTTTGAAATGTTGAAGACGGCGGCGGATATCGACGTCGTGCATGTGCCCTACAAAGGCACCGGCGCGCAGTTGACGGATCTGCTGTCCGGCAACATCGACGCCGCCGCCGCGGGGCTGCCGGGCCTGTTGCCGCACGCCCGCACCGGCAAGATCCATCTGCTGGCGGTGGGTTCGGCCCAACGCCTGGCCGCGGTGCCCGACGTGCCCACGGTGGCCGAGATGGGTTACCCGGGCTTCGAGAGCGTGCAGTGGTTCGGACTGCTGGCGCCGGCCGGCACGCCGCCGCAAGCCATAGCCCGCCTGCATCGGGCCGCGCTCGTCGCCTTGCAGTCCGACACCGTGCGGCGCCGCCTGGAAGAAGATTCCAGCACGCCGTCGGGCGCCGGCCCCCAGGAGTTTTCCGCCTTCATCGCCAGCGAGCAGGTTCGCTGGGGCGAGGTGGTGCGCCGCGCGCATCTGCGCGCGGATTGATGACGTTCGTATGGGATACACCAGATCATGACTGTTGCCGCTACCTCTACCGCTACCGCTGCCGCGCAGGACGCGCCGCGTTTCAACGAAACCGAGCTGACCGAACTGGGCACGCGCGCGTTCCAGGGCCTGGGGCTGCCGCGCGAGGATGCCGCCGATGTCGCGCGCGTCCTGCTGCTGGCCGATATGTTCGGCCTGTCCACCCATGGCTTTTCGCGCATCGAGTCCTATGGAGACCGCTTGCAGCTGGGCGGCATCAATGCGCGTGCCCGCATCCAGGTGGATGCACCCGCCCCGGCCCTGCGCCTGGTCGACGGCGACAACGGCGTGGGGCCCCTGGTCGGCATGCATGCCTTGCGCGCGGCGATGGATGCCGCGCGCACGCAAGGGGTGGGCGTGGCATTCGCGCGGGGCAGCAATCACTTCGGCCCGATCTCGCCGTATGGCTGGCTCGCCGCGCAAGAGGGCTACGCGAGCATCATCGGCAGCAATGCCACGACCACGATCGCGCCGTGGGGCGGCAGCGACGCGCGCCTGGGCAATAGCCCCCTGGGCTTCGGCGTGCCGAACCCGGACGGCGATCCCTTCCTGCTGGACATGGCCATGAGCGTGGTGGCGCGCGCCAAGATCCGCAATGCGCTGAAGGCGGGCCAGTCCATTCCCGACACCTGGGCCACGGACGCGGCGGGCCGGCCCACCACGGATCCCAAGGCCGCGCTGGACGGCTTCCTCCTGCCGATCGGCGGCCACAAAGGTTACGGCCTGGCCCTGCTGGTGGACCTGTTCTCCGGGCTGTTGTCCAACGCCGCCTACCTGACCCATGTGCAATCGTGGTCGGATGCGCCGGAGCAGGCGCAGAACCTGGGGCATTTCTTCATTCTCATCGATACGGCCCGGCTGGGTTCGGCGCAATGGCTGGCCGAACGGATGAAGGACTTCGCCGCGATCCTGCACGGCAGCGCGCCGGCGGTTGCGGATCGTCCGGTGATCGTGCCGGGCGAGATCGAAATGGACAAGATGCGGCGCCAGCGGGAGCAGGGCATCGCGCTGGACGGCGCGGTGGTGACGATGTTGCGCCAGCATGCGGCCGAGGCGCCGGCCTGAGCGGCGGCCGTAGACCAGAGGCCGTAGATCGAGGCCGTAGATCGGGGTCGTAGATCGAGGCCGTAGATCACCGGCCGGTACGTCACAGGCCGCACATTAAATATCGCGTGGCGAACATGCCTGCTTTGGTACGGCGGTATCCGCGCGAGGAGGCAGACAATGAACAAGAAGGAGTCCCCGGGACGCGCCCCTCGCGCCGCCCGCGGGAGAAGGATGGCGATTTCGCTGGCGCTGGCCGCCTGGGCCATGGCGGCGGTCGCGCCGGCGCGCGCAGGCAATCCGGACCGCTATCCGGAGCGTCCGATCCGGGTCATCGTGCCCTATGTCGCCGGCGGCGCGGCCGACATCACGGCGCGCGTGGTGGCGCAGAAGATGTCGGTGGAACTGGGCGTGGCCCTGGTGGTGGAGAACAAGCCCGGCGCGAACGGCATGATAGGCACCGATATGGTGGCCAAGGCCGCGCCCGATGGCTATACCTTGCTGCTGGACGCCAGCGGTCCGCTGGTCGTCAATCCGTCGCTGTACAAGAGCACGCCTTACGACCCCCTGAAGGATCTGGCGCCGATCTCGCAGTTGACCAGCTACCAGTACGTACTGGTGGTGCCGCGCGATTCGCCCATCCACGGCGTCGACGACCTGGTGCGCGAGGCCAGGGCACATCCTGGACAGGTGACGTATGGGTCGGCGGGCATCGGCTCCGGCGGCCACCTGGCGGGCGAACTGCTGGGCGTGATGACGGGCGCCAAGCTCACGCATGCGCCCTACAAGGGCAACGCGCAAGCCTTGACCGATGTCCTGGGCGGGCAGCTGACGTTCACCTTCGACACCGTGGTCACCTCGGTTCCGCACATCCGCGCCGGGCGCTTGCGTGGCTATGCGGTATCGGGGCCGCGGCGGGCGGGCGTGCTGCCGGACGTGCCCACCATGGAGGAGTTGGGTTATAAGGATTTCAACGTCACCCAGTTCCAGGGCTTGCTGGCGCCGGCGGGCACCGATCCGCGCGTGATCGCGCGCCTGCACGACGCGGCGGTCAAGGCCTTGCGCCAGCCCGATGTCGTGCACAAGCTGGAAACGGAAGGCGGCAACGATATCGTGGCCGGTACGCCGGAGGCGTTCGCGCGGACCCTGCGCGATGACCTGGAGCGCTTTCGCGCATTGATACGCCAGACTGGCGTGACGGCCGAATAAAACGCCGCGAGCCGGCGTGGAGAGAGACATGTACAACATCGATGTGCTGGTGCAAGGCTTTCCCGGCCGCGCGCTGTTCCATGGCGGACTGGGCTGGAGCACCACCACCCTGTTGCGCGGCGAGGGGCGGCATATCCTGGTCGACGTGGGCGCGTTCGGCGTGCGCCACTATCTGCACAAGCAGCTCGACGACCTGGGTGTGAAGGCGCAGGACATTACCGACGTGGTGCTGACGCACGCGCACTACGATCATGCGGTGAACTTCACGCTGTTTCCCAACGCCACGGTGTGGATAGGCGATGTGGAACTGGCCTGGGCGGCGGCCCAGCCGCCTGGCTTCAACCCCTTGCCCGAGCTCTATGTCCGCGAGCTGGCGGCCTCCCGCCGCGCCCGGCGCGTGCGGCATGGCGACGCTTTCCTGCCGGGCTTCACGGCCATCGACGCGCCCGGCCACACGCCCGGCCACCTGTTGTTCCATGTCGCGGGCGAGCGTCCCATCCTGTTCACCGGCGACGCCGCCAAGAACCGCGCGGAGCTGTTGTCCATGACGGTCGCCGATACGGCCGACAAGGACGCCAGCCGCGCCAGCCTGGCCGTCATCTGGGATTATTGGAAGCGCGTGCCGGGCACCCTGCTGGTGCCCGGCCACGACCTGTGCATGGTGTTGGACGCCGAGGGGCGGCCCGAGTACCTGGGCGAGCGGCGCGCCGCCATCCGGACCTGGTTCGGGGAAACGTTGGAGGGCGGCCTGGTCGACCTCTGTTGCGGTGGCGAGACCGTGCATTACAGTGCGTGAACGGACTGCCGGTCCGTGTCGATCAAGCTGCCTGGAAAAATCAAGCTACCTGACAAAAGAAATGCGAAAGCGGGGTGGATAATGCGTATCTCGTCGCGCCGGATTTTCGTGGAGCGTTGCCTGCTCGGAGCGGCGGCGGCCGTCGTCGTGCCCGCCAGCCGTCTTGCCTACGCGCAGGCCGTCGCCGCGCCTTCTCATTCTTCTGATGTTCCTGAACGTAGAAACGGAAAACCCATGACTTCTTCCATCGATTCCTCCATCGTCGCCAAGTTCGCACCCACGGGGCGCCTGCGGGCCTCCATCAATGTCGGCAATCCCATCCTGGCGCGGCGCGATCCGGTGTCGGGGGCGGCCGGCGTGTCGGTGGACCTGGCGCATGCCTTCGCCGAGCGCCTGGGCGTGCCGCTGGACCTGGTGGTCTTCGACAGCGCCGGCAAGTCGGTGGACGCGGTGACGGCCGAACAGGCCGACATCGGTTTCTTCGCCATCGACCCTGTGCGCGGCGCGGGGATTGCGTTTACCGACGCTTATGTGCTGATCGAAGGGGCCTACGCCGTGCGGCAGGATTCTCCGGTTCATGCGCTGGACCAGGTCGACGTGGCGGGGACGACCGTCATGGTGGGCAAGGGTAGCGCCTATGACCTCTATCTCACGCGCGAATTGAAGCATGCGACGTTGTTGCGCGCGCCCACCTCGCCCGCGGTGGTCGACACCTTCATCTCGGAGAAGGCCGATGTCGCGGCCGGAGTGCGCCAGCAACTGGAAAGCGACCTCAAGCGCATCCCGGGCCTGCGCATGGTGCCTGGCAGCTTCATGGTCATCCGCCAGGCCATGGGCTTGCCCAAGGGCCGCGGCGAAGCCGCCGCCCAGGTCCTGGCCACGTTTGTCGAGGACATGAAGGCCAGCGGCTTCGTCGCCGAAGCCCTGAAACGCCACAACATCGAAGGCGCCGCCGTCGCCCCCGCTTCGACCTGAGCCGCCGACGCCAGCGCTCCAGCTGCGCTCCGCCGACGCTAGTCTCAAGAATCTCGGCCCCATCGATGGCACAGCGGAGCCAGCATTGCCGGTCCGGCAATGCCGGCCCCTGGGAGAGGGGCGCGCAGCGCAACAAGAAAGTCTCCAGAAAAACCTCGGCCCGATCGAGGACACCGCGGATCCGGGGCCCCCGGTCCGCCGGTGTCGCCCCCCTGGGGGGCCCACTTCCTCTCGAAACGTTTAACTTTGCGTGAGGACTTCAAGGGTGACGCGCGGCTACGCTTCGGACATCCGCTGGGCCTGACCTCGGCCACGGCTATCGATGCTTCCGGGAGTCCCGACCATGTTGCTGCTTATCCTCCTCGCCTACCTGGGTGGCGCGCTGACCATCGTCAGCCCGTGCATCCTGCCGGTCCTGCCCTTCGTCTTTTCCAGCGCCAGCCAGCCCTTCCGCCTCAGCGGCCTGCCGCTGCTGGTCGGCATGGCGCTGACGTTCGCGCTGGTGGCTTCGCTGGCGGCCGTCGGTGGCGGCTGGGTGGTGACGGCCAACCAGTACGGCAGATGGCTGGCGTTGGCCCTGATGGCCCTGTTCGCCGTGGCCTTGCTGTTCCCGCATATCGCCGAGCGCCTGACCCAGCCGCTGGTGTCGGCCGGCAACCGCCTGTCGCAAACGGCGCAGGAGGGGCAGGGCCGTCCCTGGGCGGCCCTGTTGCTGGGCGTGGCGACCGGCCTGCTGTGGGCGCCTTGCGCGGGTCCTATCCTGGGCCTGGTGCTGACCGGCGCGGCCTTGCAGGGCGCCAATGTGGGCAGCACCGTATTGCTGCTGGCGTATGCGGCGGGCGCGGCCACTTCGCTCGGGCTCGCGCTGCTGGCGGGCGGCCGCGTTTTCGCGGCGATGAAGCGGTCGCTGGGCGCCGGCGAGTGGCTGCGGCGCGGCCTGGGCGTGCTGATGCTAGCCGGCGTGGCGGCCATCTCGATGGGCTGGGACACGGGCGTGCTGGCGCGCGTATCGACGGCATCGACGGGCGACCTGGAGCAGTCCTTGCTGACGCGCCTGGCGGGAGACCGGATGCCGGGCGCGCCCGGCGCCGATGCCGGAGCCCCGGGCGGCGCCATGACCGGCGGCGCCATGAACGCCGGTGCCATGAACGCCAGTGCGATGACCGCCGGCGCGGTACCCGGCAAGGCCA
Organism: Achromobacter aloeverae; assembly: GCF_004121055.1. GTDB lineage: Bacteria > Pseudomonadota > Gammaproteobacteria > Burkholderiales > Burkholderiaceae_B > Bordetella_C > Bordetella_C aloeverae. Next base: position 218,501 of record NZ_PYAL01000007.1, on the reverse strand, counting down.
TGGCCGGCGCCATGCAGGCCAAGGCGCCGCCAGCGCTTTCCTTGCCCGACGAAGGTCCCGCGCCGGCCCTGGATGGAGCGGTCCAGTGGCTCAACTCGCCCCCCCTCTCCATGGCGCAGCTGCGCGGCAAAGTCGTGCTGGTCGACTTCTGGACCTATTCCTGCATCAACTGCCTGCGCGCCCTGCCTTACGTAAAGGCCTGGGCCGACAAGTATCGCGACCAGGGCCTGGTGGTCATCGGCGTGCACGCGCCGGAATTCGCCTTCGAGCGCGACGTCGGCAACGTCAAGGGCGCCGCCGCCAAACTGGGCCTGGACTATCCCGTCGCCATCGACAACAACTATGCGATCTGGCGCGCGTTCAACAACCAGTACTGGCCCGCCCACTACTTCATCGACGCGCAAGGCCGCATCCGGCATCATCATTTCGGCGAAGGCGAATACGACCAATCCGAGCGCGTCATCCAGCAACTGCTGCGCGAGGCCGGCGCGCAAGGCGTCCCGACGCAGGTGGCCGACGTGCGCGCCGAGGGCGCGCAGATGGCGCCGGACATGGCCGAGGTCGGATCGCCCGAGACCTATGTCGGCTATGCCCGCGGCGAACGCTACGCGTCGGGCCGCGTGACCCCGGACGTCACGGCGACGTACACCGCGCCGGACCGCCTGGCGCTGAACCAGTGGGGCCTCTCCGGCGATTGGACCGTCGAGGACGAGCGGGCCCGCGTGGATCGCGCGGGCGGCCGCATCGTCTATCGCTTCCATGCGCGCGACCTGCACCTGGTGCTGGGCCCCGGCGCGGACAACAAGCCCGTGCGTTTTCGCGTGACGGTCGACGGCCAGGCGCCTGGCAACGCGCACGGCACGGACGTCGCGGCGGACGGCAGCGGCACGGTGACCGAACAGCGGCTTTACCAACTGGTGCGCCAGCAGGGGCCGGTGGGCGACCACACCTTCGCCATCGAATTCCTCGATGCGGGCGCCGCGGCCTACGCCTTCACCTTCGGCTGACCGGGCGGGCGCGCCTTCAGCCACAGGCCGAATTCGCGCATGACTTCCACCACCGGTCTCATGCGCTCGCCGTCTTCGGTGAGCGCATATTCCACCTTGATCGGCGACGTCGGATATACCGTGCGGCGCAGCAGGCCGGCATCCTCCAGGGCGCGAAGGTCCAGCGTCAGCATGCGTTGGGAAATGGCCGGCATATCGCGGCGCAGGTCGCTGAAGCGCTTGGGTCCATCGAGCAGGTAGGAGACCAGCAGCAGGCGCCAGCGGCCGCCCAGCAGACGCATGGATTCTTCCACCGAGCAACCGGTCAATGTGTTCTTCATGGGAATGAAACTGGATCAAACCAGGTATATTTTTTGTACCTACATGACATATTAATGCCTTCTTCCTTTTTTATTTCTACTCCCTAGAATAGGGCGCGCCCTGTGGATAACCCCGGGGCCGGGTCCATATCCCACACGACCCGGTAGAGATTCCAAGGACGCATCGCATGAAGCTTTACTACATCCCCACCAGCTGTTCGCTGGCCCCCCACATCGTGCTGAACGAGCTGGCGCTGGACATCGAGCTTGTGCGGGTGGACTACAAGACGCACACCACCCAGGCCGGCGGCAATTACTACGACGTCAACGAGCTGGGCTATGTGCCGATGCTTGAACTGGCGGACGGCGCCCGCTTGCGCGAAGGCCCGGTGATCCTGCAATACCTGGCCGACCGCAGGCCGGACGCCGGCCTGGCGGCGCCCGCCGGCACGATGGCGCGCTACCGCCTACAGGAGTGGCTGGGGATGTTGAACAGCGAGATCCACAAGGGCTTCATCCCCTTGCTCTATGCCCGGCAGGCGGGCCCCTACGCGGGCGTGGCGAAGGAGAAGCTGGCGCGGCGCTACGAGTGGATAGACCGGCAATTGACGGCGAGCCAGTGGCTGATGGGCGACCGCTACAGCGTCGCGGACGCCTATCTCTACGCGCTGACGGGATGGGGACAGGCGTCGTGGATGAAGTCCCACTACAACGCCGACATCCGCTTCGACGACCTGCACGGTCTTCAGGCCTGGTACGCGCGGATGCATGAAAGGCCCGCCGTGCAGCGGGCCTTGCGCGAGGAGGGGCTGGCCTGAAGCCGGGGCCGCGCCCCGCCGTCGTGGCGGATCAAGCCGCCCGCGCTCAACGGCGATAGGGGTTGCCGGGATGGCGGTCGTGGCGGTCGGGCACGCCGTCGCCATCGCGATCCCAACGCGACGCGGCATAGACCCAGCGGCCGTTGGCCTGGCGCCATTCCGGCGCGTGATAGGCATAGCCCGGGCGGGCCCGCAGCCAGCTGCCGCCTATCCACACATGGTGGTCATGACGCCATTCCCAGTGGCCCGGCGCCCAGATATATCCCGGCCGCGGCGCGGGAACCACTTCCACGCGGGGCGGCGGGGGCGCGACGCCGATGCTGATGCTGACATCGGTGCGAGCGGAGGCCGGCGCGGTCATGGCGCCCAGGCTGACGATCAGCGCGATACCGGCGGACGTGGCGATCCTGGCGATGGTTTTCATGATCATTGCTCCTTCCTGGAACTGGCATCCGGATGGATGCGTGCAGTGCGATTCCATTATCTGTGCATACGCGCCGCGCGGAAGCCGCGGCCTCCACGCGCGCATTTCAGTCGATTTCGGAATCGCCGGGCATGAAATCCGTTGAAACCAGGCCATCGGGGCGGCCCGCCGGCCGTCTCAGGGCCTGACGATCACCTTGCCCACATGCCGCCGCGTCTCCACGGCCTCATGCGCGGACGCGATGTCGTCCAGGGGATAGGCGTGGATGGCGGGATGCCGCAAGGCATCCTTGGCCAGCCAGCCGGTCAGTTCCGCGATGGCGCGGCGCTTTTCTTCCCGCGGCAGGGTGTAGATCAACAGGAAGGCTACTTGCAGATTGCGGCGCATCAGCGCCCGCACGGGCACCGCCGGCTCCAGCTCGGTGTCGGAGGCGTACACCGCCACGCGGCCGTTGATCGCGGCCAGCTCCACGTTGGCGGCGAGATTGGCGGCGAAGTCCAGGTCGACGATGCCGTCGAAACCGCGATAGGTGGCGGCGTTGCCCGTCGCCGCCTTGTCGGTCGCTACTTGCGCCGCGCCGCCGCCGGCCGGTCCCTGCGCCGCCAGCCATTCGCGGGCGCGCAGCGGCAGGTCGGCGCCGCGCCGTACCGTGGCGATGCCGGCGGCCTGGGCCACGGCCGCCTGCTGGTCGTTGGAGACCGTGCCCAGCACGCGGGCGCCGCGCAGGCGGGCCATCTGGGCCGCGTAGAACCCGACGGCGCCCACCGCGCCATGCACCAGGATGTCGCGGCCGGGGGCGGCGCCCGCGCGATCCGCGCAGAACCAGGCGGTCAAGGCCGGCACGCCCAGCGCCGCGCCGATATCGAAGGACACCTTGCCCGGCAGGGGCACGGCCTGGTCCTCGGGCACCGTGACCCATTCGGCAGCCGTGCCGCCGGCACGGTCGATCTGGCATTCATAGAGCCACACGCGCTGCCCCACCCGCGCCGGATCCACGCCGGGACCGACGGCATCGATGGTGCCGGCGCCATCATGATGGGGGATGACCCAGGGCCAGGGTTGCGGCCGCGGGCTGCTGCCGCCGCGCGTCTTCACGTCGGAAGGATTGATGCCCGACGCGGCGATGCGCACGCGCAGCATGCCGGGGCCGGGTTCCTCGACAGGACGGTCGCCGACGTGCAACACCGTGCGCGCCGGACCTCGTCTTTCGTAATACGCCGCCCGCATGCTGGTCTCCTTTCAGTGGTTCGGCAGGCCCAATACCGCCTTGGCGACGATATTGCGCTGGATCTCGCTGGATCCGCCGTAGATTGTAGTGACCAGCGACTGCAAAAAGGGAGCGCAGGGCGTCAGCGCCGTGCCGTCGGCCATCGGCAGGCCTTGCCAGGAAGCGCCGGCATCGTCGGCCCAGTGCACGATCTCGCGGGCGATGCGCACATAGGTCTCGGTCGCCAGCACCTTGAGCGCGGAAACCGACGGCGGCAGCAGTTCGCCGCGCCGCACGATGTCGGCATAGCGACCATACAGCGCTTCGAGCTCGCGCACATCCCCGAGCAGCCGGGCATAGACCTGGCAAAACTCCGGCAGGTCGTACAGCGACTGGCTTTCCGCCAACTGCTCCAGGTGATGCAAGGCCTGGCGCGATTGCTGCGGGCTGCCGGCGAAAATGCGCTCGTAGCCCAGCAGGTCCTTGGCGATGGTCCAGCCCTGGTTCAGGCCGCCCACCAGGTTCGCTCGCGGCACCCGCACGTTCTCGAAGAACACTTCGCAGAATTCCTGCTCGCCGATGATGTTGGTGATGGGACGGATGGTGACACCCGGCGTGGACAGGTCGATCAGCAGGAAGCTGATGCCGGCCTGCGGCTTGACGTTCCTGTCGGTGCGCACCAGCGCGAAGATGTGGGTGGCGTCGTGCGCCAGCGTGGTCCAGATCTTTTGTCCGTTGACGATGAAGTCGTCGCCATCGGCCACCGCCTCGGTGCGCAGCGACGCCAGGTCCGAGCCGGCATTGGGCTCCGAGTAGCCCTGGCACCAGATGTCCTGCCCGGCCAGGATGCGCGGCAGGTAGTACGCCTGCTGGGCCGGCGTGCCGTGCTTGATCAGGACGGGTCCCAGGTTGATGATGCCCTGGTCGGGCAGTCGCGCGGCGCCCCAGCCTTCCATCTCCTCGAAGAAAATCAGCAGCTTGGCGGGCGACAGGGCCATGCCGCCATGCTGGCGCGGCCACGCCGGCGCCAGCCAGCCCTGGCGCGACAGCGTCATGTACCAGTCGCGCGCCTCGTGCAGGCGCAGGCGCCGGGGCACATGGCGCAAGGCCTGGGGATAGTGGTCGCGCAGGAAGGCGCGCACCATCAGCCGGAAGCCGTCGTCGGTCATGGCGTCGTAGTCCGTGCCGCTGGCGGCGGGACCTTCCGGCTGCGCCGGGCCGCCGTGCTGCTGGCGCAGCGCCAGGTAGCGGCCATGCAGGGTGCGCGGGCTGCCCAGCCAGCTCGCCGCCTGCAAGGCGCGCTTCAGATACAGCCCGACGTCGTATTCGTCCGTGTAGCCGATGGCGCCGTGCAGTTGCACGGCTTCGCGGCACAGCGCGACGACGCGCTCGGCAATGCGCGCCTTCGCCAGCGTGGCGATGCGGGGAAGAGCCGAGGGTTGCGCGGCGCCCTCGCGCCAGGCCTCCGCAAGCAGTGCGCCGCAGACCATGACGCTGATGTAGGCGTCGACCATGCGGTGCTGCAAGGCCTGGTTCGCGCCGATGGGCTTGCCGAACTGCACGCGCGTCTTCAGGTAGTCCAGCGTCATGGTGTAGACGCGGCGCGCGATGCCGTATAGCTCGCTGCATTGCAGAAGGCGCATCGACTCCAGCGCCTGCTGGCAGACGCGGTCGACCTGCGGGCCCTGCGCCAGCAGGCGGGCGGCCGGCAGGTACGCGTCGATGTGCAGCGTGCACAACAGGCTGCCGTCGGCGCGGGGCTCCGTATCCACGGTGACGCCGGCGTCGTCGGGCCGCACCCATACCAGCGTGGGCAGTTCGCCCAGGCGCGCGTGCACCAGCCAGCCATCGGCGCCCGCGGGCGCCACCCAACGCTTGGCGCCCACCACATGCACACGGCCGTTGTCGTGGTTGACCGACGTCGACACGGACGTCGGCACGACTTCGCCCGGGTTTTCCTGCCAGGCCAGGCCCGCCATGACATCGCCGGCCAGCACGCCATGCAGCAGGTCCGCCACGGGAGCATGGTCGGCGAAAGCGGGCAGGATCAGCGCGGCCATCGCGCCGGCCCCCAGATAGGGTTCGGGCAGGGGGGATTCCCCCACGGCCGTGGCGATGGCGCCAAGGGCCTCCAGGTCCAGCCCCAGGCCGCCCCGGGATTCCGGCACCACGGCGCCGATCCAGCCGGCCTCGGCCAGCGCGCGCCATGTGTCCTTGTCCCAGCCGGGCGTCGTGCCGCGCAACGCGCGCAGGCGGGCAAGGGGCGAGACGTGGGCCAGCAGGCCCGCCGCCGCGTCCATGAAATCGGCGTGGTGGGGCAGAGGCCCGAACAGCGTGTGGGAATCGAGAGCCGTCATCTTGGTCCTTCCAGGAATCGTTGTGGCGGAATTCTAGGCAGGCCGCGGGGACCGATTCATAACGGACCACTGAGAGCAGCTATTACAAATGCCCTGTGATACCGGCAGGGCAAGGTCCTTAGAATGCCTCCAGACCAAAACAATTCAGCCAGGCCCCACGACGACGCGTCCCGGGTTGACGGCGCGGCACAGCCGGGTTCCCGGTGGCCCCGCCGTTCCGGGACCACGCACGGCGACTCGCGGAGCGGCTGCATACGGAGACAAGAAGATGCGTGTTTGGAAGACATGGCTGGTGGCCGCCGCGAGCGGTTTCCTGTGCAACCTGGCTGGCGTGGCGAGCGCGGCGCCACCTGACACCACGCAGGTCGAGCGCATCGTCATTCCCTACGCGGTGGGCGGCGTCACCGATCTTTATGGCCGCTTGCTGGCGGAGCAGTTGCAGGCCGACCAGAAGCTGCCCATCCTGGCCGACAACCGTCCCGGCGGAGGCGGCGCCATCGGCACGGCCTTCGTCGCCAAGAGCAAGCCGGATGGCCGCACGCTGCTGCTGGGCAGCGTGGGCACCGCCACCAATCCGGCCATGATCAAGGCGCTGCCCTATGCCCCCGGGGACATCGTGCCCATCGCCCAGGTCGCCATCAGTCCGCTCATTCTTTATGTGCGCGCCGATCTTCCGGGCGATATCAATCAGCTGGTGGCCTACGCCAGGCAAAGCCCGGGCCGGCTGACCTTCGCCAATTCCGGCGTGGGGTCCAGCCCCAACCTGGCCGCGGCGCTGTTCGCGCGGCAGCTGGGCTTGCAGGTGACGCACGTCAGCTATCGCGGCACGTCGGCGGCGATCAACGATTTCCTGGGCGGACAGGTGGACGCCTACTTCGACACGATGCAGGCGATGTCGCATGTACGGACCGGACGCATCCGTGCCGTCGCGGTCGCGGCGCCGGAGCGCCTGGCCGATGCGCCGGACCTGCCGACCCTGGACGAACTGGGCGTGCACGACGTCCATGCTTCCAGCTGGTGGGGCATTTTCGTGCCCGCCAGGACCCCCGCGCCCGTCATCCAGGAATTGCAGGGGCGTTTGCGCAAGGCGGTGGAAAACCAGGCGGTGCGGCAGCGCGCGCGGGAAATGGGCGCGGTGGCGATCTATCGCGACCAGCCCGCCTTCCAGGCCTTCTTCGAAAGCGAGGTCAAGCGCTGGAACGCGATCATCGCCGCCGAGCACCTGTCCATCGAATAAGCGTTCCCATGGCCAAGAACAATGAAGCCCAGGGCTGGGACCTGCGCGCGCTGCATATTCTTTCCCTGGTCGCGCGCAGCGGCAGCATCACCAAGGTGGCGATCGACCTGGGGGTGAGCCAGCCCGCCGTCAGCCGCTACCTGTCCATGCTGGAAAAGCAGTGCGGCGGTTACCTGTTTACCCGCAATGGCCGGGGGGTGGGACTGACCGAACTGGGCCAGCAGGTCTTGCCGATGGCCGAGCAGGTGCTGGCCGGCGCCGACGCCCTGAACGACGTGGTGGCCGCGGCGCACGGGCGTGTCACCGGCACGGTGCGCATCGGCACGCTGCCTTCGTTGAGCGAGGCGCTGATCGTGCCCCTGCTGCTGCGCGTGGGCAGGGAGTACCCCGGCATCCATATGCAGATCGTCGAAAGCGGTGCGGGGCAGATCGAAACGTGGCTGCACCGGCGCGAGATCGATATCGGTTTGCCGTACCGCAGCCACGATGCGCTGGGCTCCGGCGAGGAAGTGCTGCTGCGCCTGCCGTCGTACCTGATCGGCCCGCCGGGCGACCAGGTCACCGCGGGCCCGCAAGTCCCTTTCGCGAAACTCGATGGATTGCCGCTGGTGCTCTCGCGCAAGCCTTCGTCCGTGCGCATGATGCTCGACGAGATGGGCCGCCGCCACGACATCGACATCCGCGTCTCGGTGGAGGCCGATTCCGGCTTCATCCAGAAACAGATGGTGGTCAAGCGCGCGGGCTATACGGTGCTGCCCTGGCACACGGTCGGCGCCGAGGTGCAGCGCGGCGAATTGCAGGCGGCGGAAATCGTCCAGCCCGGCGTGCTGCGCCTGGTTTCGCTGATGTTGACGGACCGGCCGACCCGCGCGGTGAAGGTGGTGACGGGGCTGTTGCGCGAGATCGTCAGCGCGTCGCTGGCGAGCCTGGACGCCTTGCCGCCGGACGCCGCGTGACGCCACATGATGCAGGCGGACGCCGCGGTACGCAAGGACACGATGTAAGCACGATGAATACAACAACATGCCCGCCTGCGCGGGCACGCACCGAGGAGACACAACCATGTTTCGCTTCCTGACGCGCGTCCGCGCATTGGCCCTCATGGCCTTCATGGCCCTCATGGCCAGTGTGGCCGGGGTGGCGCATGCCGCCTTCCCCGATCATCCGATACGCATGATCGTGCCGTTCGCGCCGGGCGGCGGCGCCGACATCACCGCCCGCGTGGTCGCCGATACCCTGGCCAAGAAGCTCGGCCAGCCTGTCATCGTGGAAAACAAGGCAGGCGCCGGCGGCATGATAGGCGCCGCCGCCGTGGCGCGTGCCGAACCGGACGGCTATACGCTGCTTTACACGACGCCCGGGCAGCAGATGACCTTGCCCTATCTGATGAAGGCCATGCCCTACGATCCCGCCGACCTGCGGCCGGTGTCGCAGGTGTCGCTGGCGCCCAGCGTGCTCGTGGTCAACAAGAAGCTGGGCGTGAAGACCGTCCAGGAACTGATCGATCTCGCCAGGAAGAAGCCGGGTGAACTGAACTTCGTCAGCGCCGGCATCGGTGCATCCAGCCACCTGAACGGCGAGCTGTTGCAGATCCTGGCGGGCATACGGTTGGAGCACATTCCCTACAAGGGCACCGGCGACGCCGTGAAGGACCTGGTGGGCGGCAACGGCGATATCGCCATCGACACGGTGGGCATCTATACGTCCTTCATCAAGGACGGCCGCCTGGTTCCCCTGGGCGTCACCACGCCCCAGGAATTGCCGCTGCTGCCCGGCGTGCCGCCGCTGTCCAGGACGCTGCCCGGCTACGACGCGTCGCCGGTCAACTACATCACCGTGCCCAAGGCCACGCCGGACGCCATCGTGCAACAGCTGGCCGCCGCCTTGCAGGCCACCATCGCCGAGCCCGACGTCAAGCAACGCATGCTGGAGCAGGGCATCCTGGCCATCGCCAATACGCCCGACCAGATGGCCGACCTGCTGCGCAAGGAGCAGACGCGCTGGCGCGAAGTGATCGAGAAAGCCCATATTCCGAAACAGTAACTGGAGTCCTCCGCGACATGTCACGCCAGCCGTCCCATCCCCTGTCCCATATCCGCGTGCTCGACCTCAGCCGCGTGCTGGCCGGCCCCTGGGCCAGCCAGACCCTGGCCGACCTGGGCGCCGCCGTCACCAAGATCGAGCAGCCCGGCGTCGGCGACGATACGCGCGCGTGGGGACCGCCGTTCCTGCGCAGGCCGGACGGCGAAAAGTCCAATGAGTCGGGCTATTACCTTATCTGCAATCGCGGCAAGCGATCGGTCACCGTCAACCTGAAATCGCCGCGCGGCCAGGCCTTGATCCGCCGCATGGCGCGCGATGCCGACGTCGTGCTGGAGAACTTCAAGGTGGGCGTGCTGGACGGCCTGGGCCTGGGCTACGAGCAACTGCGCAAGGAGAACCCGCGCCTGGTGTATTGCTCGATCACCGGTTTCGGGCAGACCGGCCCGCGCGCCAGGCAGCCGGCCTACGACTTCATGATCCAGGCGATGAGCGGCCTCATGAGCATCACCGGCGAATCGGACGACCGGCCCGGCGGCGGGCCGATGAAGATAGGCGTGCCCATGGTGGACCTCATCACCGGCCTGTACGCGGCGACGGGCATCCTGGCCGCGCTCGCGCGGCGCGAGGTAAGCGGGGAGGGCGAGCACATCGACATGTCCATGCTGGACGTAGGCGTGACGCTGCTGGCCAACCAGGCCATGAACTACCTGCTGACCGGGCAGGTGCCGCCGCGGCGCGGCAACCGCCATCCCAACATCCAGCCGCAACGGGTGTATCAGTGCCGCGATGGCTACATCATCATGGCCATCGGCTCGGACGCGCAGTACGCCAAGCTGTGCAAGGTGCTGGGCCATCCGGAAATGGCCGAGGACGAGCGCTTCCGCACCAATGCCGGGCGCGTGGTCAACCTGGCGCTGCTCGATCCGTGGCTGGACGAGCAGTTGATCCGGCATGACAAGGCGACGCTGCTGGCGGCCCTGGAGCGCGAAGGCGTGCCTTCGGCGCCGATCAATACGATAGGCGACATCTTCGAGGACCCGCAGGTGCGGCATCGGGAAATGCGCTTTGCGGTGCCGCATCCGGACGGCATGGAAATGCCGCAGGTGCGCAGTCCCTTCCGTTTCCGCAATACCGAACTGCGCCTGGGCGATGGCCCGCCGACGCTGGGCCAGCATACCGACGAAGTCCTGGGCGAGCTGGGACTGAGCCAAGCCGAGATCGACGGGCTGCGCGCGGAGCAGGCCATTTGATCACGTCACCTGATCCCGCCGCCTGATCCCGCACGGATCGCCAACGCCGGCCGCCTTGCTTTCCCATCCTATCGCCGTACCCAGACCAGAGAGGAGCATCATGCCCGATTACCGTTTCGAAACCCTGCGCGTCGAACTGCAGGATTACGTTGCTACCGTGTGGCTGGACCACCCGCCCGTCAATGCCGTCAATACGCAATTGCTGCAGGATCTCACCCTGGCCCTGGATCAGTTCGGCGCGGATCCGGACGTGCGCTGCGTCGTCATCACGGGGCAGGGCAAGGTCTTCTGCGCCGGCGCCGACCTGAAGAATCGCGGCCAGATGCTGGATCAGCCCGGCGGACTGTCGCAGCATTCGCGCCGCACCCGGGAGTTGTTCCACGCCATCCGCGAATGTCCCAAGCCGGTCATCGCCGCGCTCAATGGTCCGGCCCTGGGCGCGGGCCTGGGTATCGCCGCGTCCTGCGACATCCTGGTCGCGGCGGAGACGGCCAGCCTGGCGCTGCCCGAAGTCGACGTCGGCCTGCTGGGCGGCGTGAAGCATGCCCAGCGCCTGTTCGGCCATTCGCGACTGCGCCGCATGATGCTGACCGGAATGCGCGTGTCCGGCGCCGAGCTGTATCGCCTGGGCGTGGTGGAGGCCTGCGTGCCGGTCGAGCGCCTGCTGGACGAAGCAGGCACCATTGCGCGCCAGATCGCCGCGAAGAGTCCGGTGTCCGTGCAGTTGATGATCCAGACCGCCAATGCCATCGAGGATATGAGCTTGCGCGACGGGTATCGCTACGAGCAGGACATGACGGCGCAGGTCGCCAAGAGCGAGGACGCGCGCGAGGCGCGCCAGGCCTTCCTGGAAAAGCGCCCGCCCGTTTTCAAGGGGCGCTGAATGCAAGGGCGCTGAGCCGTTCGCGGCGTCGCCCGCCCATGGGTTCGGGTTTCTTCCCGGGCTGCGCGGAGGCAGAGGCGCCGTTCAGGCGCTGTCCCGCCTGACGATGCTGAAGCCGATGTCGACCACCGCTTGCGGCGGCGCGCGGCCGTTGGCGCGCGTGGCGATCATCTCGGCCGCGGTGGCGCCGATGGCGGCGCCGTCGACGCGCACGGTGGTCAGGCTGGGCGTCATCGAGGCGGCGATATCCATGTCGCCGAAGCCCATCACCGCCAGCTGGCCGGGAAGGGACAGTCCGCGCGCCACGGCTTCGGTAATGACGCCGATGGCCATCATGTCCGATGTGCAGAAGACCGCCTGTATCGACGGGTCCCTGGCCAGCACGGCGCGCAGGCCGGCACGCCCGTCCGCATGCGTGGTGGGCGCGGGCACGGGATGCACCAGGGGTTCCGGCAGGCCCAGCTCGCGCGCGCGCCGACGGTAGCCCGCGGCGCGGCGCCGCGCGCGTTCGTCGTCGCCGGTGAGAATGGCGCAGCGCGATTTGCCGGCCGCATGCAGGTAGTCGCAGACCGCGCGGCCGATGGCGTCGTGCGACAGGCTGAGCAGCATGTCGATGGGCGTGGGCGTGCTGTCCCAGGTTTCCACCACGGGGATGCCGGAGGACTTCAGCAACTGGCGGCCTTGCGCCGAGTGCATGATGCCGGTCAGTACGATGCCGTCGGGTCGCCGGCCGATGATGGCGCGCAGCAACGCATCCTCGCGCGATGTTTCGTCGTCCGGTTCATAGCCGATCTGGCCCACCATCAACTGGTAGCCCTTGGCTTCCAGGGATACGGTCAGGGCCTGCAGCATGCCGCTGAACAGCGAACCCGCGATGGTGGGCACCAGGGCCATCACCAGATAGCTGCGCGACGAACGCAGGCCGCCCGCCATGAGATTGGGCACGTAGCCCAGCGCCTGGATGGCGGCGTTGACTTTTTCCAGCGTGATCGCCGATACCTGGCGCGGATTGTTGATGGCGCGCGACACCGTGATCATCGACACGTTGGCGGCGCGCGCCACTTCCCGCAGCGTGACGCCGCCCTTGTCCTGGGCGCGGCCGGGATGGCGAGAGGGGTCGGAAGTAGCGGTCATGGGTATCGGGTAGGGCGGCTCGGCAGGTTACACGGATCGAGACGCGTCGTGCGACGTAACCCCGCTTGGGGCGGCTAAGGGTATTCCCTGGTGTATTTCCCGGGCGAGAGGCTCAATACTACGGCGATAGCGACATGTTAACGTTAACATCGACATTGACATCGACATTGACATCGACAGTCACATCGGCGCTGGCTTCGGCATCGACGACGTCATCAACGGCGTCATGAGCGTCGCATGAACGTGTCGCCAGACATCTAAGAAGATTTATTCCAGGAGACATCCCGTATGAAGTCCAAGGCGTTGAAATGCATCCTCTCGCTGGGCCTTTGCGCCGCGGCGGCGCTGTCCTCGGCGGCCCATGCCGCGTGGCCCGACAAAACCGTCAACGTAGTGGTTCCCTTCCCACCGGGCGGCGCCACCGATGCCGTGGCCCGCGCGGTCTTCAACAAGCTGGGGGACAAGTTCAAGCAGTCCTTCGTGATCGAGAACAAGGCCGGCGCCACCGGCACCATAGGCGCTTCCTTCGTCGCGCGCTCGGCGCCGGACGGCTATACCTTGATGGTGTCCTCGCTGGCGCCGCTGGTGGTGGCGCAGCACCTGATGCCCAGTATTCCCTACAACCCCGACAAGGACTTCACGTACCTGAGCGTGGCGGTGCAGACGCCCAACGTGCTGGTGGTGAGCCCCAAGCTGGCGCCCAGGATCAATTCCATCCAGGACGTGCTGGCGCTGCTCAAGGCCAAGCCGGGCGAGATCAGTTTCGCCACCTCGGGCGCGGGTTCGTCCGACCACCTGACCGCTGAACTGTTCTGGCAGAAGACGGGAACCAAGGGCCTGCACGTGCCCTACAAGGGCGGCGCGCCGGCGATCTCGGACTTGCTGGGCGGCCAGGTCGACATGTCTTTCCAGAACCTCAACGCGGTGCTGGCGCATATCAAGGCCGGCAAGCTCAAGGCCGTCGCGATCACGGGCTCCAGGCGTTCGCCGGTGCTGCCCGACGTGCCGACCTTCGATGAACTGAAGATGCCCGGCCTGGAGGTCTATGCATGGCAGGCCATCGTCGCGCCCAAGGGGCTGCCGGCCGACCTGAAGAAGCAGATCAGCGATGCGCTGATCGACGCGGTGAAGGATCCCGCCGTCAGCAAGCCCTTTACCGATGTCGGCCTGGAAGTGGTGGCCAGCTCGCCGGACGATTTCGCGCGGTTCCAAGCCAAGGAAAGCGCGCGCTGGAAGCAGGTCATCGAGGCGGGCCACATCACGTTGCAGTAAGCATTCCACCGCCAGCATTGCACCGCCCTTACCGTCATCCTCTCGCCGGAATCCGATCATGTCCGTTTGCTCTCCCCACCAACCCCCGGGTCGCACGCCCGTCATTACCGACGTGCGCGTCGTGCCGGTCGCCGGTCACGACTCCATGCTGCTCAACCTGAGCGGCGCGCATGCGCCTTTCTTCACGCGCAACCTGTTGATCCTGACCGACAGTTCGGGGCGCCAGGGCGTGGGCGAAGTGCCCGGGGGAGAGAAGATCCGCGCCACGCTGGAAGACGCGCGTCCGCTCATCCTCGGTCGGGCCCTGGGGGACTACCAGGCCGTGCTGAACGATATGCGGCGCCAGTTCGGCGGGCGCGACAGCGCCGGTCGAGGCCAGCAGACCTTCGACCTGCGCGTGACCATCCACGCGGTGACGGCGGCCGAATCGGCGCTGCTGGACCTGCTGGGACAGTTCCTCGACGTGCCGGTGGCGGCGCTGCTGGGCGAGGGCGTGCAGCGCACGTCGGTGCAGATGCTGGGCTATCTCTTCTACGTGGGCGACCGGCGCAAGACCAATCTGCCTTACCAGAGCGCGCCGGAGGCGCAGGACGATTGGCTGCGGCTGCGCCACGAAGAGGCGTTGACGCCGCAGGCCATCGTCAAGCTGGCCGAAGCGGCCTATGCGCGCTACGGTTTCGAGGACTTCAAGCTCAAGGGCGGGGTGTTGAGCGGCGAGGAGGAGGTCGAGGCCATCCGCGCGCTGCACGAACGCTTCCCGCGCGCCCGCATCACGCTGGATCCCAATGGCGGCTGGCTGCTGCGGGATGCCGTGCGCCTGTGCCGCGACCTGCATGGCGTGATGGCCTATGCGGAAGATCCCTGCGGCGCGGAGGGCGTGTACTCGGGCCGCGAGGTCATGGCCGAATTCCGCCGCGCCACCGGGCTGCCCACGGCCACGAACATGGTCGCCACGGACTGGCGCGAAATGGCGCATGCCCTGTCCTTGCAGTCGGTCGATATCCCGTTGGCCGATCCGCATTTCTGGACCTTGCAGGGATCGGTGCGCGTGGCGCAGACCTGCCAGGCCTTCGGGCTGACCTGGGGCTCGCATTCGAACAACCATTTCGATGTCTCGCTGGCGATGTTCACGCACGTGGGCGCTGCCGCGCCGGGCCGCGTGACGGCGATCGATACGCACTGGATCTGGCAGGATGGGCAGCAGCTGACGCGCAATCCCTTGCGCATCGAGAATGGCTATGTCCAGCTGCCTTCCAGCGGCGGCCTGGGCATCGAGCTGGACATGGACGCGGTGGAGCAGGCGCACCAGCTGTACCTGCAATACGCCCTGGGCGCGCGCGACGACGCCATGGCCATGCAGTTCCTGGTGCCGGGATGGAAGTTCGACAACAAGCGTCCTTGCCTGGTGCGCTGAACGCCGGCGCGCCTTGCCCGGACACAGTGGTGCCGGGCTCCCCAGGCCACCGTCCTTGGCCACCGCAAGCAGCCGCGCTCCAACGGGGTGCGGTTTCTTCCACGGACAACCTGCTCCCCCGTCAGGGGGAGCAGGCCCATAGCCGGCTGGCATCAAGAAAATCTTGTAAGAAAATCCACACAAAAAATTTGCCTAACCTTATTCCGCAAATACGCTGTATCCAAACAGATATATCGATCAGGTAAAGGCGCAATATCCCGGCTCACTGTAGCGCAGCCCACTCACCGTCCCGCCTCCTCCGAATCCCGTTTGCCTTTTTCTCCAGCCCACGCGGCCGGCCCGTCCCCACCCCCTTCCAGCAAGGCGAATTTTTTCGAACCCACCCCCTTGCCAGCGTGATATGGTTCCCGCGATCGGCGGTGCGCGACCGTTGTTTTCACGCCAGGTCCAGCCCGTCCTCACGGCAACGAGGAAAGAGCCATGGAACTCGAAATCAACGGCAAGATGCATCAGGTACATTCCAGCGCCGATACGCCCTTGCTGTGGGTGATCCGCGACGAACTGGGCATGACGGGCACCAAGTACGGCTGCGGCCTGGCCCAATGCGGCGCCTGTACGGTGATGGTCGACGGGGTGGCGATGCGTTCCTGTGTGACGCCCGTCGACGGCATGGCCGGCAAGCACATCACGACCATAGAAGCGATCGAGGACGATAGCGTCGGCAAGCGCGTCGTCGCCGCCTGGATCAAGCACCAGGTCCCGCAGTGCGGCTACTGCCAATCCGGCCAGGTCATGGCCGCGACGGCGCTGCTCAAGCAGGTCCCCAATCCGACCAACGAGGAGATCGCGGCCGCGATGGTCAACCTGTGCCGCTGCGGCACGTACAACGCGATCAACGCGGCGGTGCATGAACTGGCCGGCCCGGCCGGCAAGACGGCCGCCGTCTCCGCCGCCAAGCAGGAGAACGTGTAATGGACCATCTCTCCGATCCCGCCGGCGCGGACGATGCTTTCCCGTTGGCGCAACCCACGAATATCTCCCGCCGCCGCTTCCTGCTGGCCTCGGCCGGCACCGCGGCGGGCGCCTTCGTGCTCGGTTTCGGCCTGCCCGTCGGCACCGCGCGCGCCCAGGCAGCCGCCGCCGCGCCGGCCCGGGCGACCAAGGTACCGGCCTTCCTGGAGATCCGGCCCGACAACACCATCCGCCTGCAAAGCGCCTTCGCCGAAGGCGGCCAGGGCGTCTACACCGCCATGGCGCAAATCGTGGGCGAGGAACTGGACGCCGATCCCGCCACCTTCATCGTGGAATGCGCGCCGCCCGGCAGCGACTACGTCGTCATGGACAGCGGCCGACGCATCACCGGCGGCAGTTCGTCGGTGCGCTTCGGCTACGCGAACATGCGCCGCCTGGGCGCCCTGGCGCGCGCGATGCTGTTGCAGGCCGCCGCCAATCGCCTGGACATCCCGGCGACCGAGCTCACCACGCAGCCGGGCCGTGTGGTGCACGCCGCCAGCGGCCGGTCCCTGGCCTACGGCGAACTGGCCACGGCTGCCATGGACCTGCCGGTGCCCGATCCGAACAGCGTGACGCTGCGGGACCCCGCGCAATTTCGCTGGATAGGCAAACCGGTGCAGCGGGTGGACGTGCGCGACAAGTCGACGGGCAAGGCGCTCTACGCCATCGACATGCGCGTCGACGGCATGCTGCACGCGGCCGTGCAGCATGCGCCCCGGCTGGGCATGACGGCCGGCGCCTTGCGCAACGAAGACCAGGTCAAGGCCATGCCGGGCGTGCATTCCGTCCACGTGCTGCCGGGCGCGGTGGCGGTGGTCGCGCAGCGCTGGTGGGACGCCAAGCGCGCGGTGGAAGCCGTGCAGGTCGATTGGCGCGAGGCGGCGGCCGATTCGACCTTGCGCGTCATGCCCGCCGACTTCTCGACGGCCGCGTTCCGCGACAGCCTGGCCGGCCAGTCGGGGCAGGGCGTCGACGCGGAGAAGCAAGGCGACGTCGAGGCGGCTTTCAAGAACGCCAAGACCGTGGTCAGCGCGACCTACGACAGCCAGTATTTGCGCCATGCGCAGCTCGAACCGCCGTCCACCCTGGCGCGTTTCAATCCGGACGGCTCGCTGGAGCTGTGGATACCCAACCAGGCGCAGGACATTTTCCTGGCCGACATCGCCAGGCGCACGGGACTGGATCCCAAGCAGATCACCGTGCATTCGCCGCTGCTGGGTGGCTTCTTCGGCCGCCATTTTCTCTACGACACCGCCAATCCCTTCCCGCAGGCGATCGCGCTGGCGAAGGCGGTCGGGCGGCCGGTCAAGGTCATCTGGAGCCGCGAGGAGGAGTTCCTGCGCGACGTCTGCCGTCCCATGGCAGCGGTCCGCTTCCGCGCCGCGCTGGACGCGGCGGGCATGCCGGTGGCGCTGGAGGCGGTGAGCGCCACGGAAGGCCCCACCGAAGGCATCGCCAACAAGAAGGCCGACAAGCACGACCCCTCGGCGGTGGAAGGGCTGGCGGGCAAGTCATACGCCATTGCCAACCGGCGTATCGCGCAGCTGTATGTGAAGACGCCGATGATGCTGGGGTACTGGCGGTCGGTGGGCAATTCCATGAACGATTTCTTCTATGAAACGTTCCTCGACGAGCTTGCCGACAAGGGCGGACAGGACCCCTACGCCCTGCGCATGAAATTGCTGGAAGGCAACCAGCGTCTCACCCGGCTCCTGCAATCGGTGGGCGAGTTGTCAGGCGGATGGAAGCGCGGCCCTTATGTGGCCGAGGACGGGACGCGGCGCGCGCGTGGCGTCGCAATGGCGTCGCCCTTCGGATCGCAGGCCGCGGCCATCGCGGAAGTGTCCATCGGCAAGGACGGCCAGGTGGTGGTGCATGATGTCTGGCAAGCCATCGATCCCGGCTCCATCGTGAATCCAGCCATCATCGAGCACCAGGTCAGCGGCGCCGTGGCGCTGGGCTTGTCCCAGGTGCTGCTGGAGCAGGCGGTCTACGAACAAGGCAAGCCGGTGGCGCGCAACTACGACATGTACCCCATCCTGCCGCCCGGCCGCATGGCGCGCGTGCACGTGCGCATCGTCGAAAGCGGGGAGAAGATGGGCGGCATCGGCGAACCGCCGCTGCCGGCCATCCCGCCGGCCGTGGCCAATGCGGTTTCCACGCTGACGGGTCAGCGCATCCGCAGCATGCCATTGTCGAAATTCACCTTCAAGGCCTGACCCCCCCCCCCCGCATCCGGGAATAGCGACAACATATGAAGAAAAAACGGTTCGGCCGCAAGCTGGCCACGGTGGCGGCGATAGCCGTCCTGGCGGTCGTCGCGGGCGCCGCCTACGTGGCGCACACGCCGGCATCCCCTTTCGATGGCAAGACCGACGTCGACACCGCTTCCGCGCGCCTGATCCAGCGCGGCGAATACGTGGCCCGGGCCAGCGATTGCGTGGCCTGCCATAGCGTGCCCGACGCAGCGCCGTTCAGCGGGGGGCTGGCGATGGCAACGCCCTTGGGAACGATCTACACCACCAACATCACGCCGGACAAGACGACGGGCATAGGCGCGTACAGCCTGGCCGATTTCGACCGGGCCATGCGCCACGGCGTGGCGCGCGACGGCCACCGCCTGTATCCCGCCATGCCGTATCCGTCGTACGTGAAGCTCAGCGACGACGATGTGCAGGCGCTTTATGCCTATTTCATGCATGGCGTGCAGCCTGCCCATCGGGAAAATCGCCCCGGCGGCATCGAATGGCCGCTGAACATGCGGTGGCCGCTGGCGGTGTGGAATGCGGTCTTCGCGCCGTCGGAGACGTACCGGCCCAAGCCGCCTCCCGCGCCCGTCCAGGATGCCGACAAGGGCACGCTGTGGAACCGGGGCGCGTACCTGGTGCAGGCGGCCGGCCATTGCGGCAGCTGCCATACGCCGCGCGGGTTCGCGATGAACGAGCGGGCGTTCGACGAGAGCAGCCCGCTCTACGTGTCGGGCGCCTTGCTGGACGGCTGGTACGCGCCCAGCCTGCGCAACGATCCGAACACCGGCCTGGGGCGCTGGAGCGAGGAGGATGTCCAGCAGTTCCTGAAGACGGGGCGCAACCGGCACGCCGTGGTGTACGGCTCGATGACTGACGTGGTCAACAACTCGACGCAGTTCATGTCCGACGAGGACCTGAAGGCCATCGCGCACTACCTGAAATCCTTGCCGGGCGCGCCGGAACGCGACGGGCCGCCATGGAAGTACGATGCGTCCTCGACCGCGTCGCTGGCCGTCGGCGAGCGGCTGAAGGTGCCCGGCGCGCAGACCTTCGCGGCGCGTTGCAGCGCCTGCCACGGTATCGACGGTCGCGGCCAGGCGCCGTGGATCCCGCCGCTGGCGGGCGCGGTGTCGTCCATGAGCAAGGAAAACGCGTCCAGCATCAACATCACCCTGAACGGCTCGGGGCGCGTCGTCGCGAATGGCACGCCGGATGCCTACCGCATGCCGCCGTTCCGTAACCAGCTGTCCGACAAGGAAATCGCCGACGTGCTGACGTTCGTGCGCACCGCCTGGGGCAACCAGGGCGGCGCCGTGGCGCAGTCCGCGGTCAAGGACCTGCGGGACCGGACCGATCCGGCCAGCAGCGAGGTGATCATCCTGCAGATGCGGTGACGGGCGCGGCGCGGGCATTGCCCGTCCCATCTGGCCGCGTCCCCGCGGCCGCCTCGTCTCCGGGGCGCTCGGGGGCTAATGCGGGCGCCCACGGTCTATCCACGCCTGCGTCTTGCCGATGGGCAGCCGGTAACGGGCGCAGTTATAGGATTCGAGGTGCGTCAGTTCGGTATTGAGCATGGCGCGAAATGCAGCCGCATCCGTCTCCGCGACATGAAGAGCTTGCACGGCAGACTCGAGGCTCCTCCCGAAGTGGACGATTTGCTGAATCGCCTCGCCGAGTTGTTCCCGGTAGCGAACCCGCAATGGATCTGGTCCGCCCATGGATTCGATGATCGCCTGGTACTTGGCGATGGAGCGGCGGTAGGTCCAGTCGAAGAGTTCGACCGCTAGGGTCACATCAAGCCGTTCGTAGATGCCCAGCATCGCCAGCGCGTAGTCAGTCCGTCCCACATCCAGAAAGGATAGCGGCGAACAGTTCGCCAGCATGAGCGGCATGTTGGCGGCCAGACGACTAGTGCGCTTGTTGCCGTCAACGAAGGGCTGTAGGTACGCAAGATGGACCCACAGGAAGAATGCAGCCTCGACCGGATTGTGGATAGCTCGCGCCTTGTCGACGATTGCACGCAGCGTTTCTTCCAGCAGGTGGGGAACCTGGCTCGGTACATAGACCGTATCCTGGATGTTGACGATTTTCTGCCGGATGGCCCCGAGGTCGGCTGAGTCAGGCAGCAGGTCACGCATGAGCAGGCTCTGCAAGTTTCGCAACACGGGGGGCGTGATGCCCTCGGTGGGCACTGCGTCGACCATGAACTCGATGGCGTCCTTGTGATTGAGCAGCATCGTGGCGTCTCGGTCATCGCTCTCGGAGCGGCCCTTTTCGAACAGCGCTCGTGTATCCAGCAGGCTGATGCGGTTTCCTTCGAGCCGGGACGAATACCAGGACAGATCGATGAGCAACTGCTCCAGCACCTTGCGGGCATAGGTGCCGGCGGGTTGCTGGTCTTTCGATTTGCCGAGGCCGTGGAGCTCCGCCGCGAGCGTGCCGGGCAGCAGGCTGGAAGCATTGGGCTGATAGCGGTCGACAAAAGTGCGTTGGTAGGAAACAGGGTGGCGCGTGCCCATGGGGGCTGCCAGTGCGGAGATGAGGTGCCGTCCCGCAGCGCTCCACGCGGGCGAGGCGAACGCTACGCCACGCGCATCCGGCACGGCGGCGCCAGCCCCCGCCCGCGGTCGGGAGAGCGGCACGCAATAGGTCACGGACCGTCCGGCACCTTGCCGTTCCAGGTCGCCTGCCGCTACCAGGGATGCCAGTGCCCGATTGACGGTCGGCCTGGAGTGGCCGCTGTGGGCCTGGATGGCTCGGGCGGGCACTCCGGGCGAACCTGCCCGTTGCTCGTGAACGACGTACTCCAGGATGACTGAGGAAAGAGGGTTGCCCAACGCATGTCCTAACCATGATTAATCTTATCAAAATCTTATCATAATCGTATCAGTACGCGATGAGATTAAAGGATGATGAGGAATTAACGAGATTCTCTATTAGCAGGGATCTCTCATAATCTTCTCAGAATCTTATCAAATGACTGAGAAGCTTATCGATGGGAAAATGCTCATTCACTCGGGCCGGCCCCGGGACGGACCCCGTCACCCACGCACACATTTCACCTGCGCGCACCTGAGCTCCCGGGGCCGCCGCGGGAAGCCGCCCCTGCTACACTTCTGGCTTTTTGACTCGGGTGCTATGGGGCAACAACCACGGCGCACAGGTCTCAGCGGCCCGGCGCTCATCCGCCTGCTCGCGCGTTTGACGGACATCGAGGCGACCCCGCCGGGGCAGTCGCCCACTGACCGGCTGGGCTCCTGGCTGGCCTGGACCGACGCCATTGCGCTGTCGGCGGCCCTGGATGGCAACCCGCCCGCGGTGCCGACCAGCGCGCGTGGCGAGGATGGCGAAGAAACGCGCGCCTGTGCCGACGTTCGTGCTTACCTGGAGAAGTCCATCGAGGGGGTTTTTACGCCTCGACGGCGCGCCTCGCCCACGGGACGCGGCGTCCAGGTGGAAGAGCCGACGGATTTCTCCATTTACCGCCAGCGCTACCTGACGCTGCAGCAGACGATGGAAAACGCCATCGGCAGCCTGCGCGTGCGCCTGCGCACCATGCTTGCCGCCAGCGCGGCCGATATGACCCGCCTGGCGGTGCTGGACGCCGTCATGGAAAGGGTGCTGGGCGCGCGCGAGCATAATCTGCTGGCCGGCGTGCCGGGCCTGCTGGAAACGCGCTATCGGGACCTGCGCCAGCAGGAGCAGACCGCGCTCGCCGAGGCGGAGGCCGCCCAGCGTCCGGCGCCCGTGCGCGCGGGTGCCTGGCTGGATGCGTTTCGCAGGGACATGCGCGCCGTCATGCACGCCGAATTGGCGCTTCGTTTACAACCGGTCGAAGGGCTGCTTTCCGCCTTTCGCGCCTGATAACGGGACACTATGTCCAAATACCTGATCAACTTCGTTGTGTTCCTGGCCGGTCTGGCCGTTGTCGGCTGGGTGGGCGCGGGTTATGCCAATACCAACACCCTGGCCCTGGTGGTCACCCTGCTGATCGCCGCCTTCTACCTGGGAGGCGTGCTGGAATTACAGCGCTACCAGCGCGCGACCGGAACGCTGGCGCGCGGCGTGGCCGACCTGGCCAGCCCGCCGGCCGACACCGGCGCCTGGCTCGAACGCCTGCATCCCAGCCTGCGCAACGCGGTACGGCTGCGCATGGACGGCGAACGCGTCGCGCTGCCCGGCCCATCGCTGACCCCCTACCTGGTGGGCCTGCTGGTCCTGCTGGGCATGCTGGGCACCTTCCTGGGCATGGTGGCGACCTTGCGCGGCACCGGCGGGGCGCTGGAAGCGGCGTCGGACCTGCAAGGCATACGCGCTTCGCTGGCCGCGCCCATCAAGGGCCTGGGATTCGCCTTCGGCACGTCGGTGGCCGGCGTGGCCACCTCGGCGGCGCTGGGCCTGCTGGCCGCGCTGGCGCGGCGCGACCGCATCCTGGTCTCGCAAGAGCTGGACAGCCGCATCGCCCTGACCATGGGCGGCCACACGCGCCAGCACCAGCGCGAGGAAGCCTTCCGCCTGATGCAGCGCCAGGCCGAACTGATGCCGGCCCTGGTCGAGCGCCTGCAAGCCGTGGCGCAGTCGGTGGAGGCGCAGAGCAGGACGCTGACCGAGCGCCTGTCGGCCGACCATGCGGACCTGAACGCCCGGCTGGCGGGCAACCATGAGGCGCTGTCCGCGCGGCTCGTCGGCGACCACCAGGCGCTGAGCGAGCGCCTGGGCGCCGCCCAGGCCTCCTTGCAGCAAGGCCTGGCCGCGAACCAGGAGGCCCTGGCCGCCCGCCTGGGCGGGAGCCTGGACACGCTGGCCGAACGCCTGGGCGGCGGCCTTGATGCCCTGGGCGATCGCGTCGGCGGTGGCCTGGACACGCTCAATACCCGCATCGCCGGCGATTTCGAATCCCTGAGCAAGCAGTTGGGCGGCAGCCTGGCGACCCTGGGCGCCGACCTGGGCGGCAACTTCGACGGCCTCAGCGAGCGCGTGGGCAGCCGCCTGGACGACCTGACCGAACGCGTCGGGGGACGGCTGGACGAACTTGGCCGCGCCACGGGCGCCAGCCTCGCGGACCTGGGCGCCAGGGTGGGCGATGGCTTCGAGGCCCTGGACCAGCGCCTGGGCCGCGGCCACGAAGCGCTGCACGAACGGCTGGCCGCCGATCATGGCGCGTTGAACCAGCAACTCGACAGCCGCCACGAAGCCCTGCGCGCCGCCCTGGTCCAGGGACAGGCCGAACAGGCCGAGCGCCACGGTGTGCAGATCGAGGCCATGGAAAACCGGCTGGCCGGCCGCCATGCGGACCTGCATGCGGCGCTGACGGGCAACCAGGCCGAACTGAACGATCACATCCGCGCGGGCTTCGATAACTTGCGGGGCGAGCTGGTCACGGGCCAGGCCGCGCTTGCCGAGAAACTGGTCCATGGCCATGCCACGCTGAACGACCGCTACGTGTCGGGCCAGGCCGAACTGAATGACAAGCTGGCGGCCAACCACGCCGCCTTGAGCGAAAAGCTCACATCGAGCCACGCGGCGTTGGCCGACAAACTGGTCGCGAGCCAGGCGGACCTCGACGCGCGCCTCGCCGCCAGCTACGAAACCCTCAACGGCGCGTTGACCGGCGGGCAGCAAGCGCTGGCCGGGCAACTGACGACCGGCCAGGAGGCCTTGCACCAGCGCCTGGAGCAACACCAGCAGTCGTTGGCCGAGCGCCTTGCCGCCAGCCAGCAAGCCTTGCACGAACGCTCCGCTACCGCCTACGAGGACCTGGCCGCGACGGTTCGGCAGACCTTGCAGGAAAATATCGGCATCAGCGCCCGCATCGCGGGCGAGGCGATCCAGCCGGCCGTGCGCGCGACGCTGGACGGCCTGGCCAACGAAACCGCGACCTGGCGCGCCACCGTCACCGACTCGGTGCGCGAACAACTGGCCGGCCTCGCCGCGCATTTCGAAACCACCACGGGCGATGTTTCCAAGGTGTGGACCGATGCGCTGGCGCAGCACCGGCAGGACAGCGAGCAGCTGGCGCAGGCGCTGGGCGCGACGCTGGACCGTTATGCCGCGGCGTTCGAGGAACGTACCGAACGCCTGCTGGGCGAAGTCGCGCTGCATCTGGAGAGCGCCACGTCCGGCGTCACGCAGGCCTGGCAAAGCGCCCTGGACACGCAGGCGCAGGCCGGCGCCCAGCGTGCCGAGGCGCTGCTGCGGACCCTGGCCCAGGACCAGTCCCAAGCCCGCGCCGCCGCCGCCGCCGAGGAGCAGCAGCGCCTGGAGGCATGGCGCGAGGCGCTCGCCGGCATGACCGCCGAATTGCAGGAGCAGCTCGACAAGATCGAACGGCGCGCCGCCACGCG
This sequence comes from Achromobacter aloeverae, assembly GCF_004121055.1. Classification (GTDB taxonomy): domain Bacteria; phylum Pseudomonadota; class Gammaproteobacteria; order Burkholderiales; family Burkholderiaceae_B; genus Bordetella_C; species Bordetella_C aloeverae. Next base: position 193,549 of record NZ_PYAL01000007.1, on the reverse strand, counting down.
GGCCGAGGAGATCAGCGATACCCTGGCCCAGGCCGCGCGCGACATGGCCGCGCAGGCGGAAGACCAGGCGCGCGACACCGTCGCCGAGATCGCCAGCCTGCTGCAAGCGGCCGCCGAGGCGCCGCGCGCCGCGGCCACGGTGATCGCGGAGCTGCGCGACAACCTTTCCGCCAGCATGGAGCGCGACAACGCGATGCTGGAAGAGCGCGGCCGCCTGCTGGAAACCGTGTCCACGCTGCTGGATGCCGTCAACCATGCGGCCACCGAGCAGCGCGGCGCGGTCGATGCGCTCGTCACCCGCTCCGCCGAATTGCTGCAGGAAATAGGCGTCGGTTTCACCACGCACGTGGAGAACCAGACCACGGCCCTCACGGCGCGCGTCGAGGAGGAAACGGGCAAGCTCGCCGGCCATGTCGAGGCCGAGACGGGCAAGCTGGCCGGCATCGCCGCCCAGGTCACCGCCAGCGCGGCGGAGATCGGCAGCATGGGCGAGGCCTTCGGCGCCGCCGTGCAGCTGTTCGGGCAATCCAACGGCGCCCTGGTGGAGCAGTTGCAGCGCATCGAGGCCGCGCTGGACAAGTCGCTGGCGCGCAGCGATGAACAATTGGCCTACTACGTGGCGCAGGCGCGCGAAGTGGTCGACCTCAGCGTGATGTCGCAGAAGCAGATCATCGAAGACCTGCAACAGCTGGCTGCCGCGCGGGCGGATAACGGTACCGAGGCGGCATGAGCGACGATATCGACGCCGGCGTCGAGACTTCCGCACCGGCCTGGGCCGTCTTCGGCGACCTGATGTCGGTCTTGCTGGGGGCCTTCGTCCTGGTGCTGCTGGGTGTGATCGGCATGCAGCTGGACCTGAGCACCAAGCTGCAGGAGGAGGTCAAGCAGCGCCAGGAAGAAACGCAGCGCCGCGAGACGCTGGAGGAAGCCTTGGCCGTGCCGCTGGCGCAGGGCCGCATCACGCTGGTCAACGGCCGCATCGGCATCAGCGGCAGCGTGCTGTTCGCGCTGAACTCGGACCAGTTGCAGCCCGAGGGACGCGAGGTGCTGCAAAGCCTGGTGTTGCCGCTGACGACCTATTTGCGCAACCATGCCGAGATTCTCATGGTCAGCGGCTTTACCGACAACCAGCAGATACGTGAAGGCAATCGGCGCTTTGCCGACAACCTGGAGCTGTCCGCGCAGCGCGCGTTGACGGTCACGCGCGCGCTGATCGATGCCGGCGTGCCGCGCACCCTCGTCTTCGCCGCCGCCTTCGGCGCGGAGCAGCCGGTGGCGTCGAACGACGACGAGGATGGCCGCTCCAGGAACCGCCGCGTGGAAATCGCGCCGATTCCGCGGCAGGCCTCGGATGGCGTGCAGGGTGCGCAGGGTGCACAGGGTGCGGCGGCCGCCGGCACCGGCAAGGCGCCAGTGTCCGCATCGGCATCCGCTCCAGCGTCCGCATCCGCACCGGCCAAGACCGCTGCCAAGACCGACGACGGCGCCAACAAGGCCGGCCAGTCCGCGGGCAAGCAGGCGCCGCGGGCCGTATCGGCTGGCAAGGCCGGCACGCCGTGATGACCGGCGCCGGCATGAAGCCCGAGCCCATGAGCGCTGACCCGGCCAGCGGGCAGTCCTCGGTCCAGGCATTGCTGACTGCCTGGCGCGAGCAGGGCTGGGCGCGGCTGGATACGGTCTCCTTCGTCTTCATGGAAGGGCTAGCCCGCCGCGCCGCGGCGCAGGAAGGCGAAGCGCGGCAGCGCCTGGACGCGCGCCTGGCGGCGCTGGTGGAAGCTTACGCGGCACGCATCGAAAAGGCCGGCGGAGCCGCGACAGCGGCCGCCGGAGACGCGCCGGCCTCCGCGAGCGCTCCCGCCGTCACAAATGCCGAGGGCGTCACAAACATCGCAGCCGCCGAAAACGCCGCGATCGCCAAAAACGCGACCGCCGCCGGAAACAACGCAATCGTTGGAAACCGCGCGATCGTCGGAAACACGGCGCATGGCAAGGACGCCGCCGTCGCCCCGACGGCCCTGGCCCTGTTGCGCGATGAACTGGTCGCCCACGCCGCCGGCAACAAAACCGCGTTGTCCTGGACCACGCACTATCCCGAGCTGCCGCTGCTCGACGAATTCCAGCAGCTCTGGTCGCGCGTGAGCGCGTCGATGCGCGTGCAGGAGTCGCAATTCCAGGTGCCTGACAACGCCGGCCCCCTGAACTCCAGCCACCTCGTGCATCGGTCCCTTACCTTGATGCGTGAACTGGCGCCCGGCTATCTGCAGCACTTCCTGGCCTACGTGGACGTCCTGTCCTGGCTCGAACCCATGGTGGTGCCCGCGATACCACCGCGCGAGGCCGCAAAGCCCGCGACGAAGGCGGGCGGCAAGGCCACCTCCGGCGCCCGCAAGACCCCCGCGAAACCCGCTCGCAAGACCACGCGGACCAAGCCCGCCGAAGGCTGACCGCCGCCGTCAGCCGTCCGCGATGGGGCATTGCACCGCGGGCGGCCGGGCCGGCGCGTCCCCGAAGGTCACTTCGGGATAGCGATAGACCCCCACCGCCGCGCTGGCGGCGACCGCCAGCACCTTGCCATCCGGCGCCTGCACCACGGACTGCGTGCCATCGACATCCGCATGCCCATCCCACCGCGCGGACGCGCCGTCCGACGGGGAAAAAACCCAGGCATCCGGGTGCGGCCCGCGCCAGTTGCGCGGCGCGGAGCGAACCTGCGTGCCGGCGGGGTAGTGCATTTCGCCCAGGTCCAGGCTGCAAGGCAGGCTGCCCGACGGCAGTTCGTAGTAGCGCCGCTCGCCGTCGAGCCGGACCAGCGGGTCCAGGACCGCCAGCCCGGCCACCCGCAACACCGTGCCTGCCGGTGGCTGGATGTCCCAGCGGTCCGCGTCCGTGTAGCCGTCGACGTACCGGGTGCCGGTCGTCGCGCGCAGCTCGGCGCCTGCCGGCAGCGCGATCGCCGGGAAGCCATCGCGGCCCGGCGGCATGCTCGCCACGTTGCCCGTCGCCAATACGCAGTGCGCCAATGCCGTGGGCGTGCCGTCCCGCGCGGTGTCGAACGTCACCGCGCGGGACGCATCGCAGCGCCAGCCGTCCACCTGCTGCGTGCCGGCGCCGGTCGCCGCCAGCGCGGTGGGATAGGTCGTCGCGACCTCATGGGACGTATCGTCGTACTCGTCCGTGAGTTCCCGCGTTACTCGCGTGGCTTGCATCCCGCCGACGGCGACGGGTCGTGGAAAATCGGCGGCGGTGAAGGTCTCGGGCGCTCCGGCGCGTGCCAGCACCAGGCGCGTCCCCGCCGGCATCTCGATGGCGCCTATGCGCGCGGCCTGCGCCAGTGTCATCCGCCGCGCCGCCTGCTGGCGGGCGAATTCGCGGTCGATTTGCCAGCTGTAATAAAGAAACGACAGCGCGGGCGCGCTCAACAAGGTCACCACCGCGAACGCCGCGCCGTGCTTGATGGGCGCCGCGCGAAACGCGCGCCGGCTTCCCCTGGCGACCGCCAGCAGCCCCAGCCAGCAGGCGAGCCCGGCCAGGGCGCAAAAGGAGGCCGCCATCAGGAGGAGGAAGGACGCGGAAGGCAGGGCGACGGGAATCATGCGCGCCATCATAGCGGCCAGCGAGGCCGCCGGCGGAAGTAGGGCGCCGTCGACCCTCCTCCGGCCATCGCCAGCGCGGGCGCCGGCGTCCGGTTTCCGGCAGCGGGTGCGCGGCGATGTGCTGGAACCATCGCTGGGGAAACGGACACCGACCCGGTTTGCCAGAGGAGACGCTTTCATGGAACAGCAAATAACCGTCCATCCGCATCCGCATCCGTATCCGCATATGCATGCGCAGGGGCGTCCGCACGGGGATCGCGGACCTGCCGCGGGGAAGCGGGGCGCCCGGCGGGCCGCCGCGGGGCTAGCCGCCATGGCCACGGCGCTGGCCGCCGTGCCCGCCACGCCGGCGCGGGCTGTCATGATCACCCCCGAGAGCGGGATGCAGATGCTGACCGCCGCGCTGGTCGCCGTGGATGCGCCGGCCGTCGCCGCCGCCGGCGCCACGCCTGCCGCGCCTGCCTGGCCAGAGCCGGGCGCCGCTGCCGCTTCCGCGAACCTCAAGGCCCCGGAAGCCAGGCCCGCTGACGCCAGATCCACCGACGGCAGGTCCGCTGATGCCAGATCCACTGATGCCAGATCCACCGACGTCAGACCCACCGACATCAGACCCACCGACGGCAGGTCCACTGATGCCAGATCCACTGACGCCAAACCCGCTGACGCCAAACCCACCGACGCCAGACCCACGGACCCCAAGGGGGGACACGGCCTCAATAGCTACCAGGCGGTGTTGGGCGCCCTGATGAAAGGCCAGCCCGTGACCGTCACGGTCGACCTGGCCACCTGCCGTGGCGAGGCCGACGGCCGCGCGGGACCATCCGTGCGTGGCGGCATGCGCATCGGCAGCTTCCTGGTGACGCGGGACCAGACCATCGCCTTCTCGGACACGCACGAAACCTTGCACGAGACCACCACCGGCTCGGGCGAATACGAGGCCGTGACCGAATACCTTCGCTATCGCCTGACGCCCGATGGCATCGTCAAGCTCCATATGGCGAAGCGCGGCAGCGCCTCGGACAAGCCGATCAAGATCAAGACCACCTACCGCTGCCAGCTTGGGCATGGCGTGAACTTCCTGCGGGCCTCGCGCTAGTCGCCAGGGCACGCGCCCATGGCCTGACCGGTTTACCCGCGGTGATGCCACCGACGCCCGCTCATCGGGCTGCTCACCCGTCGTGTCCATGGCCGGGAATGCCATTTTTATCAAATGGTTGGATAGGGTTGGAGTGTCGAAGTGGGCCGGAAGGCCCCTCGGCATCACTCCAATGACCCGTCCGCCTTCGGCCGCCCAGAATCCCAGCTTCGAAACGGACTGAAACAGACTCGGGCCGCGCGCTCGCCTGATTTTATTAGTGAGATTGATTCTCATCATCTAGAATGCCGGCTGTTTTGGCTGACACTCAGATGAATAAATCTCCCTCGCGCCGCGCGTATTGGCTCAAGACCCTGCACCAGTGGCACTGGGTCAGCGCCGCCCTGTGCCTGGCGGGCATGATGCTGTTCGCGCTGACCGGCCTGACGCTGAACAACGCGGCCCTGATCGAAGCCAAGCCGCGCGTGACCACGCTACATGCGGAACTGCCCGCGGACGTGCGCGAATCGCTCGTGCGCATGCAGGCTGCCGGCGCCGCCGCGGCAGCGCGGGACGCCGGAACGTCGCGCCGTGGCCGAAATGGCCAGGGCAGGGCCGGCCTGCCCCCCGCCGCGCTGGCATGGCTGTCCGACCGCATGGGCATCGATGCGGCCGGCCGGCTGGCCGAGTGGTCGCCGGATGAAATCTACGTCTCCTTGCCGCGCGCCGGCGGCGATGCCTGGGTGTCGCTGGACCTGGCAAGCGGCGCGGTCGAGTACGAGTCCACGGACCGGGGCTGGATCGCCTATTTCAACGACCTGCACAAGGGCCGCCGCACCGGCGTGGCCTGGAGCTGGTTCATCGACGCCTGCGCCGTGGCCTGCCTGGTGTTCACGCTGACGGGGCTGCTGCTGTTGAAGCTGCATGCCGGCCGGCGCCTGGGCACCTGGCCCACCGTAGGGGTGGGCCTGCTCGTCCCCGTCCTGCTGGCCCTCTTCTTCATCCACTGACCCATCCTGACCTTTCCTGGAGCGACCGCATGCGCAAACTGCTACTCACCGCCATCCTGGCCGGCGCGATCACGCGCGTGGCCCATGGCGCCGAACTCAACGTCAGCGTGGAAATTCCGCGGCTGGACGTGGCGGAGTATCACCGGCCCTATGTCGCCATCTGGATCGAGAACGCCGACCAGAGCGTGGCGGCCGACATCGCGGTCTGGTACGACGTCGCCAAGCGCAATAACGAAGGCACCGAATGGCTCAAGGACCTGCGCCAGTGGTGGCGCCGCAGCGGGCGCAACCAGCAGTTCCCGGTGGACGGCGTCAGCGGCGCCACCCGCCCGGCCGGCGTCCAGGCCTTGCGCCTGGACGGCAAGTCGCCCGCGCTGGCGGCGCTCAAGCCCGGCCATTACGGCCTGGTGGTGGAGGCCGCGCGCGAAGTCGGCGGCCGTGAACTGGTGCGCGTGCCTTTCGAGTGGCCGCCCGCCCAGCCGGCCCAGTCCACCCAGCGCGGCGAACACGAGCTGGGCGCCATCGTCGTCAGCGCCGCGCCTTGAACCGCATTCCGAAATCCGATCGCCTGGAGGAATCCCCGATGAAGCACGCAAACCGTATCGCCGCCATCCTGGCCTTGACCCTGCCCGGCCTGTCCCTGCCGGGCGCCGCGCACGCCCACGATATGTGGCTGCTGCCCTCGTCGACCGTGCTGTCGGGCGAGCAGAACTGGGTGACGGTCGATGCCGCGGTAGGCAACGACAAGTTCTATTTCAACCACGCGCCGATGCGCCTGGACAACCTGGCCATCGTCGCGCCGGACGGCAGCGCCGCCGAGGCGGAGAACCAGGCCCGCGGCAAGTTGCGCAGCACCTTCGACCTGCAGCTCAAGCAACAGGGCACGTATCGCGTGGCCGTGGTGAACGACGGCGTGTTCGCCCACTGGAAGGAGGATGGCAAGGTCAAGCGCCTGTTCGGCAAGGCGGATGGCCTGGACAAGATTCCCGCCAACGCGCAGGAGCTGGGCATCAACCAGGTCATGGGCCGCGTCGAAACCTTCGTCACCGCCGGCAAGCCCGGCAAGGTCCAGCCCGTCGGCAAGGGCATGGAGCTGGTGCCGGTGACCCATCCCAACGACCTTTACGCGGGGGAATCCGCCACCTTCGTGATGCGGATAGACGGCAAGCCCGCCGCCGGGCTGGACGTGAACGTGGTGCCGGGCGGCAGCCGCTATCGCGACAAGCTCGACGAGATCAAGCTGAAGACGGGCCAGGATGGCGCGTTCCAGGTGAAGTGGCCGCATCCGGGCATGTATTGGGTCGAGGCGTCCCTGGAGGATGACAAGACCACGGTGCCGCGTGCCACCAAGCGCCGGCTGTCGTACTCGGGCACCCTCGAGGTGCTGGCCCAGTAATGGCCTGATGTCCCGATGTCCGAATGTCCGAATGTCCTAACGTCCTAACGTCCGTGGCCTCTCTGTCCGTCTCGTATCGTCCCCGGGCCCTGCCCGCCGCCATCATGGCGCCGGCCACGGTGCGCTATGCGCGCGTGGGCGGCCTGCCGTGCGCCCTGGCGGGCGCCACCATGGGCACCACCTGGTCAGCCCGGCTCGTGCTGCCGGTCGGCGTGGCGGAGTCCGTGGCGCGGCGCGCCATCCAGTCCGCGCTGGACGACGTCGTGGCGCAGATGAGCCATTGGGAAGAGGGCACCGCCATCACGCGCTACAACCGCGCGGAAGTGGGCTGGCAGGCCTTGCCGGCTCGGATGCTGGACGTGCTGGACTGCGGGCTGGCGGTCGCGCGGTTGACCGGCGGCGCCTACGATCCCACGATAGGCGCGCTGGTGAGCGCATGGGGATTCGGCCCGCGCCAGCGCGCCTACGAGCCCCCCGGCGCCGCCGCCATCGACGCGGCGCGGGCGCGCTGCGGCTGGGCGCGCGTGCGCCGCGACGGCAGCCACGCATGGCAGGACGGCGGCGTGCTGCTGGACTTTTCCTCCATCGCCAAGGGCTACGGCGTGGATTGCGGCGCGCGCGCCTTGCTGGCGCTGGGCGTGGGCGATTTCCTGCTCGAAGTTGGCGGCGAGCTGCGCGCGCAGGGGCTGCGTCCCGATGGCCTGCCGTGGCGCGTCGCCATCGAGTGGCCCGATGGCGGCGGCCATGCCGACCATGTGGTGCTGGATCGCCAGGCCATTGCCACGTCGGGCGACTACCGGCGCTATTTCCAGCATGACGGCAAGCGCCACTCCCATACGCTGGACCCGCGCAGCGGTCGACCCATCGACAACGGCACCGCATCGGTCACGGTATTGCACGACAGCTGCATGCACGCCGATGCATGGGCGACCGCCTTGACCGTGCTGGGCGCGGAGGCCGGCCTGCGCATGGCCAATGCGCAGGGGCTGGCGGCGCTGTTCGTGGTCCGCGGCGAGCATGGGCTGGAGCCACGCGCCAGCCGTGCCTTCATCGCCAGCCGCGCGGCCCAGTACGCAGGTCCGCATGAATCCGCGCCGGCCACGCCGTAAAGTTTTGTAGCCAGCAGGCGTCTGCTCGCGCGCGGGGATTTCCGCTACAGTCATTCTCCTTTTCGCCCCTAGGACTTGCCCATGCCCTCCGCAGCGCTGTCTCCCCTGGCTGTCGCCCTGTTCCTGGCCCCCGCCGCGCCGCTGCTGGCGCAGACGACGGCGGCTCCCATCGACCGCATTACCCTGTCCTCGGGGGGCGTGGCGCAGGTGCATCGCCAGGTGCGGGTGGATGGCGATGGCGTGGTGCGCATCAACGTGCCGGCCGCGCAGATCGACGATGTCCTGAAAAGCCTGCTGGTGCGCGATCCCGCCGGCGCCCTGGAATCGGTCACGCTGGACGGCCCCGCGCCGGTGGACGAGGCCTTCGCGCAACTGCCTTTCGATGCAGGCCTGCTGGGCGCGCTGCCAGACCTGCTGCGGCAAATGCCGGGGACGCGCGTGCGGGCCACTTCGGGCGGACGCACCATCGAGGGCGCCGTGCTCGGCACGCAGACGGTGGACGGCAAGCAGGGCGACACGACCTTGCCGCAAAGCACGCTGTCGGTCTTGACGGCGGAACGCCGCATCGACACCCTGCGCCTGGGCGCGGACACGTCGGTCGAGGTGCTGGATGACGGCATGCGCGACCGCTTCGCCGCCGCGGTGGCCGCCCTGGGCCGCGCGGGCGCCGAGCGCTATCGCAATGTCGCCATCGCGGTGAAGGGCAGCGGCGCGCGCCAGCTGGGGCTGGAATACGTCAGCGCCGCCCCCGTATGGAAACCGGCCTTCCGGCTGATCCTGGACAAGTCGGGCAAGGCCCGCCTGCAGGGCTGGGCGGTGCTTGAAAACGCCACGGGCGAAGACTGGAACAACGTCGACCTGACGCTGACCTCGGGCGCGCCCGTGACCCTGACGCAAAAACTGCATGACCGCTATTGGCGCGAGCGACCCGACCTGCCCCTGGTGGCGGGCGCGGCGGACCGGCCGCGCACCGACGACGAAGCCGTGGTGCAGGAGTATGCGCCGGCAGCCAAGGCGGCCATGGCGGAGCGGCGCATGATGGCGCCCCGGCCGATCGCTCCTCCGGCGCCAGCGCCGATGATGGATGCGGCCATTGCGCCGGCCCCGGTCGCGGGCGCCGTCGCCGGGCCCGTGGCCCAGGAAAACCTGGTGAGCGTCAGCTTTCACCTGCCGCATCCGGTGAGCCTGCCGCGTGGGCAGACGCTGTCCCTGCCTTTCGTCGACGCCGACGTGCCGGCCGAGCGCCTGGCGGTCTACCAGCCTGAACTGGGCAGCCGCTATCCCGTTTCGGCGGTCATGTTGAAGAACGCCGCGGGCGTTTCACTGCCCACGGGCATACTCACCGTCTATGACGCCGACACGGGTTTCGTGGGCGATGCGCAGTTGCCCGCGCTGCCCGTGAACGAACAGCGGCTGGCCAGTTTCGCCGCCGACCGCAAGGTGGAGGTCTCGACCGAGACGAAGCCCGAACAGCGCACGGTCAAGGTGTCCGTGAGCCAGGGCATGCTGCGCGCGGAGACCGTGTCGCGCCGCGTGACCACCTACACCATCAAGGGCGCGCCCGATGCGCCGCGCACGCTCGTCATCGAGCATCCGCGCCTGTCGGGCTGGACCACCAAATCGGAGCAGCTGGATTCCGCCACGCCGACGCACCAGCGGCTGCGCGTGCAGGTAGCGGCGGGCGCCACCACCAAGGTGGATGTGGTCGACGAGCGTCCGGGCGCGTCCACCTATGCGCTGGCCGACGCCGACGCGCAGGCCCTGCTGGCATGGTCCAACGCGCCGGCCGACCCGACGCTGGCGGCCAAGCTCAAGCAGCTGGCCCAGGCCCGGGCCAAGGTCGCGGAAGCGGAGCAGTCGCTGGCCGACCTGGAACAGAAGCTGTCCGCGCGCAACGACGACCAGGGACGCCTGCGCGAGAACCTGGGCGCGGTGCCGCAGGACAGCGAACTGGGCCGCCGTTATCTGCAGATGATGGCCGATTCGGAAAACGCCATCGGCACGTTGGCCAGCCAGCGCGACAAGCTGGGCGACACCTTGCGGGCCTTGCGCAAATCCTATGCGGAGGACCTCGCCAAGCTGTGAGGCGCGTCGCTCGGTGGCATCGCCGGTGGGCGTCATCCAGTGGCGTCATCGCGGGGCGCCGCTCCGCGCTGCGTCGCCCCCTCGCACCCCTACTTGCTGTTGGGACCGGTATGGCCGCCCAACTGTGACAGGCCCGCCGGCGGCGTGGAACCGCCCGAAGCGGACTTGTCGTCGGATTTGTTGCAGGCGGTCAGGGCCAGCGCCGCCAGCAATGCCACCATCAGATTCCTGATCATGTTGGTTCTCCTCGATGACGCCGCGCTCGCGCGGAACCCTCATCATCGAGCAAAACGCATGCCCTGGCCTGACGTCTTGCTGTCAGGTCGGGGACGCAAGCTGTCATGCTGCGTCGCGCCATGGGCGTCACGCCCGGCGCGCCCGCTGTCATCGCCGCGCCGCGGTATCTGGCTTACATCCCAAGACGGATGATCCCGCGTCACGACGACTTCGGCAGCACCTTGTCGCCGCGCTTGATGGCGTTCTCCTCCAGGCGCCTGTTGCGGGCTTCCTGCTCTTCCCGGATCTTCTTGTCGCGCGCGGCAATGTCCACGCCATATCCCGCCTGCTGCCTGTTCTCGTACTCGACGTTGCGCTGCAGGATTTCCTGCTGGATCTTTTCGATATCGAAGTCCAGGGCGACGCTGTAATGGGGCGTGCCATCGGCCTTCGCGCCAGTCGTGGAGACGTCCAGCGTGGCGAGGATGCCGTCGCCGGACCAATACCACTGCGCGCCGAGATACATCAGCGCCTGCCAGTCTTCCGGCGACATCTCGTAGTAGGGGTCGGGACTGGATGCGTGGCCGTCGACCTTGCCATTTTCGTCGAGCAGGGAGGAGCGGCCGGTGAGCCTGGCGCCGTCGCCGGGAAAGGCGCGTTTCCATTTTCCCTGCTTGAACTGCTCCAGCGTCCGCATGACAAACGCCTGGGCTTCGGCGTGGCTCTTGAAGTCCGCGCGGTGCTGCAGCGTGGCGGATTCCACGAACACATCGGGCGACCGCTTCTTGTCGGCGCGCAAGGTGAAGGCGAACAACTGCTGCCAGCGGATCTCGTAGCCCGGACGGGTATAGACGGCCGTCACTTGCGGCGGCACGTCGTTGACGCTGTAGGAGACCAGCCCATCGACATTGCTGCTCTGGAAAGCCGGCACGCCGGAATGCTTGGCGGTCTCGACGATGTTCCTGCCCAGGTCGAAACGGATTTCAGACATTTGTGCGCCCTTGGCCTTGAAATGAGTGAGGGTGGAAAGTGCCGCCAGGCCGGCGCCCAGCGCTCCCTTGCGTAGAAAGACCCGCCTATTCATCCTTGTTCTCGTCGCCCCAGCCCCAGATCGTCCTCAATTCTCGATCCATGTAGCTGCGTCTGGTCTGCATCAATCTATGGAAGTCCCTGGCGATCTGCTCGACGTATTTCATCCGGTCATCGGGATTCGGCAGGCTTTGCTGCCTGTTCCTGATGCCATCCCAGGCGCCGCTCCAGAAGCCGGAGGGCGGGTCGAATACGGTTTGCAGCTCAGGGTCGTCGGTGGTGGGCGCGGCGCTGTAGATGACGCGGTATTTGGTGGTCATCAAGCCCTGGCTCATGCGCGCGAACCGATGGTTCATGTCCATCGTTTCCTTGAGCTTCTTGTCGTCGTAGATCAGCGGCTGCAGGATATTGAGCTGCTCCTGCACGGCGATGATCTTCAGTTCATTCAGCTGGATCGCCGCTTTCGCGGCGGGCCGGCTTTCCCTGGCCTCGGAGATCAGGTACTCGTAGGTTTTCTGTATCTCGCCGGTCACCGGGAACTGGGCGACCTTCTCCAGCCGCTCCAGCGCGGCGCCATCCTGGGCGATGCGCGTCAGTTCCCTGCGCGCCTCGTCCATGACGTAGAACGCCTCGCGGATCTTGCTCCAGTACTTGGAAACGGGCAGCAGGTAGTTGTCGTCGTAGCTGGCGATGTTGGCCTTGATGTGATTGTGCGCCTGGGAGGCGGCGGCCGCGTGCGCGCCATAGCCGCCGTCCATGCCGGCCCACACGGGCGGCGTGTTGAAATACCGCGAGGCGCGCTCGTAGACGGCGTCCTTGGCCTGGCGCGCCTGCTGTCGGCCCAGCCAGGGCCGGCCGAACGGCAACTGCTCGACGGCCGCCCGCGACTGCTGCTGGTATTCGGTGGACTTGCGCTTGGTGACGTGGTCCCGCAGCCGCGCTTCGTTCAGGCTGCCGTCCTTGTTCATGCCGAAGCGCATGAAGAAATACAGCCACGGATAGATATCCATGTAGAGCCACAGGTTGCCCTTGGCGAGCGCCGCGTAGACGCGCATCGCATGCGCATAGGGTGACGCGCCCGACAATCCCTCGGAGACCAGGCTGGGGACCAGCGACGTGCGCGCGGCCGTGTCCCAGCCGCCTTCCAGCACGCCTTCGCGGTCGAAGCGGTAAGCCTCGGCAATGTCCTTGACCACGAAGGCGGCCAGCGCGGGCCAATAGAACTGCACCTTGCCGAGCGATTTCCTGGCGCTCTTGAAATACAAGCCGGCATATCGGGCCGCGATGCGGCGCGCGCGGTCCTCGGCGTCCGGCAGCAGGCGGTAGCACTGGTCCTGCGCATGCTGCTCGCTGACGCCGATCAACGCCTCTTCCTGGGCGTACGACCAGACCAGCGCCGGCGGGATGTCGTGCTCGTGCCGGGCGTCGATGGCGGGCTGCGTCATGCAGGTGCCCAATACTTCGATTTCGCGTCCGTCTTGCGCGGTGTCCTTGGCCATGAATGGGGTGTCCGTCATCCGGGAGGGGGCGCCGCGGCCGCCAGGGCGCGAGCGTGGCGCGGCAGAACGGCGGCCGTGCCGCGGCCCGCCGAGGTGCCGGGGGATCTTATCCGAGCCGCGGATAGGGGGACAATCTCTCCAGCCCGGCGTCGTCCGGCAATTCGTTACGGGATTTGTCTCTTGCCCGGGCGCCGCGCCCCGGCGACGGCGAAGAGCAGGAGATCTTGTAACGAATTGCTGAGTAGATCCGGCCCGGTGGCCGCGTTCGTTCCTCCCGGCGGCTTATGCGGGGCGCCGTCGTGGCGGCCAATGCCGCGGCCTATGCGGAGGCGGCCCGCGCGTGCAGGTTCGTCGCCACCGCTTCCACCACGCCGCTCCAGTCGCAGGGCTGCCCCTGGCGATACAGGCGCAGGCTCGGATACCAGGGGCTGTCGGCGCGGCCCAGCATCCAGCGCCAGTCGGGCGCATAGGGCAGTAGCACCGATGCCGGCACGCCCATGGCGCCGGCCAGGTGAGCGACCGACGTGTCGACGCAGACGACGTGGTCCAGACCCGCCATGACGGCCGCGGTCTCGGCATAGTCGGTCAGCAATCCGCCGACATCCAGCAGCGGCGCGCGGCCGCGATACTGCCGCACCTGCTCGCGCGCGGCGCCCACCTGCAGGCTGACCAGCGTCGTGTCCGGCAGGGCGGCCAGCGGCGCCAGCTGTGCCAGCGTCAGCGAACGGCGGGCATCGTTGTCGTGCTCGGGACGACCGGCCCAGGCCACGCCGATGCGGCGCCGCGGCGCGTTCGGCGCCGCCTGGTCCAGCCGTTCGCGCCAGGCCGCGGCGTGCGCCGCCTCGGCCCGGATATAGGGAATGCGCAGGGGGATAGGCCCCGGTCCCGCGTTGAAGATGCGCGGCAGGCTGCTTAGCGGGATATGGCAGTCGGCGTGTCCCGCATCCTGCCAGTGCGAGAAATAGCGCGGCCTGGAAGATTGTTGCCGCACCAGCGGCAGCACCGGCGGGCTGGCGGCCACCACCAGATGGGGGCAATGCGCCACCAGGTGCTCGATATAGCGGCAGAACTGGATGACGTCGCCATAGCCCTGGTCGCAGACCAGCAGCAGCGTGCGGTCGGGCAAGGGGCTGCCGTCCCACGCCGGCAAGGCATGGTCCGGCGGCAGCAGCGGCTTGACGTGCCGCATGGCATAGCGCCACTCGTACTCCCGCCAGCCTTCCTTGAATTGCCCCGTCAGCAGCAGGGCCTCCGCCAATTCGAAATGCGCCTGGGCAAAGGCCGGATCCAGCGCGACGGCCTGGCGCAGATGGGCGATGGCGTCATCCATGCGCAGTGTCTCGTGGCAGGCCATGCCCAGATGGTAGTGGCCGGTGGCCAGCGCCGGGTCCAGGCCGACCGCATGGCGGCCATGGTCGACCGCCTCGTCCATGCGCCCGGCCCGGCGCAGCAGCTCGCACAGATTGCTGCGCGCGATGGCATTGCGCGGGTGCAGGGCGACGGTGCGTTCGGCATAGGGCAGGGACTCAGCGGCCAGGCCGCAATGCGAGAACGTAGCGACCACGGCGTTGCAGGTGCCGGCATCGGTGGGGGCAGTGGCGGCGTAGGCATGCAGCAGGGGGCCGGCGGCGGCGGGCGTGCCCGCGGCGATATGGGCCTGGATGGCGCGCCAGATGTCGGCGGCCGTGGCCATGGCGGGGACGGGCGCCAGCGTCGGCGTTGCGGCGGATGGTGTCGTCATGAGGGCAACGTCGTCATGGAGGCAGAGCGGGGCGATGGTAGCACCCCGCTCCTCGCTCGCCGTGGGCCGGACACCACACCGCCGGCCTGCACAATTCTTTCGTTTTGTTTAACAGATACAAATCGGTATCATTCTTATTTGATATTGAGTCTCAATATTAATTCATAAATAATGAAACTCCGGGAGGTCTACCGTGGCACGCCACGTCCGTTCACGCACGCAGCACGGGGCCAGATGGCCCTTTTCCTCTACCCGTCCATCTTCCACCCGTCCATTAGTGGCGGCCATCCTGGGACTGGCTTCCGTGTCCGTGGCCATGCAGCAGGCCCAGGCCCAGGACGCGGTCCAGGAGACCGATCAACGGCAGTCCCCCGCATCCGCCGGCGCCTCGACGACCCTGCCCACGGTCACCGTCACCGGCGTAGTGGAGGACCCAAGCGTGCTGCACGTCGACGCACCCGTGAACAATGGCGCGCTGGGCCAGCGCAGCGTGCTGGAAACGCCGTTCTCCAGCACGGTGGTGACCGCGCAGGACATCAGCGACCGCCAGGTCAATAAACTGGGCGACGTCTTCGCGCTGGATGCGTCGGTGACCGACAACAGCTCCTCCTACGGCGCCTGGGCCAGCTACCTGACCGTGCGCGGCCTGCCGCTCGACTGGCAGAACTCCTACCGTATCGACGGCAACCCCTTCATCAGCTACGTGACCCTGCTGCCCTACGAGCATTTCGAGCAGGTCGACCTGCTCAAGGGCGCCACGGCCTTCATGTATGGCTTCGGCTCCCCCGGCGGCCTGATCAACTACGTCACCAAGAAGCCGACCGACGAGCCCTTGCGCAGCATGGACATCGGCTACGTATCCAAGGGCCTGCTGCGCGAACACGTCGACCTGGGCGGGCGCGTGGGCGAGAGCGGCGCCATCGGCTACCGCCTGAACGCCACGCATGAAAACGGCAATACGTACAACGACGGCCGCCTGAACCGCAACTCCTTGTCGCTGGCGCTGGACGCGCGGCTGTCCGATCGCCTGACCTGGGATTTCCAGACGCTCGTGCAGAACCGCGACGCGCATGACCAGGAACCGACCATCTATGCCGCGCAACTGACCGGCAACCGCCTGCCCAGCCCCCTGCGCAACAACGACCAGACCCTCAACGCCAAGGGGCAGTACGCCGAGAACGAGTTCCGCTATTACTCGACGGGCCTGAAATACGCCCTGAATTCGGATTGGACGTTCAGCACCAACTACAGCTACAGCTCCACCCGCACGCGCCGCAACGAGTCCGTGCTGTTCCTCCAGAACCAGGCGGGCGACTACGAGGATTATTTGTCCGACTACGGCGAAGCCTATGCCTACAACCAGTGGCAAGGCATGGTGCAGGGCCGCGTGCGCACGGGCGCGGTCAATCACCAGCTGGTGCTGGGCGCGTCATGGTCCAAGCAGAAGAACGACTACAGCGTCGATGGCGTCTATTTCCCCGCGGGTATCGGCAACCTGTACAGCCAGAACACCAACGCCTATTACAGCGATGGCGGCCTGGACCTCTATCGCGCGGCGGAGATCACGCAGAAGTCGCTGTTCGCCAGCGACACCATGGACCTCGGCGGCCCCTGGTCCCTGCTGGCGGGCGTGCGCTACACCGACTACAGCCAGCGCGGTTTCTCCACCACGGGCGCGGAAACATCCAGCTACAGCAAGGACGGCGTGCCGGCGCCGACCGTCGCGCTGATGTACAAGTTCTCGCCGCGTACCATGGCCTACGCCAGCTACATGGAGGCGCTGGAGCCCGGTTCCTCGGTCGGCATCACCTACGCCAACTACGGCGCGCTGCTCGACCCGCTCAAGAGCAAGCAGTACGAGGTGGGTATCAAGACCGGCCAGGAAGACTGGGCCGCCACGGCAGCCGTGTTCCGCATCGAAAAGAAATCCGAGTACACCAACGCCAGCAACGAACTGGTGCAGAACGGCGAGTCGCTGTATCAGGGGGTGGAGCTGGCGGGGTCCAGGCGCCTGGGGCGCGACTGGACGGTGGGCGGCAGCCTGATGTTCCTGGATACGGAATACCGCAAGGGATCGGACTACGTGGGCAATCGCGTGGCCGGCGCGCCGCGCTGGACCGCCGCGGCGCAGATCGCCTACGCCGTGCCCGGCGTGCCGGGACTGAAGCTGCGTGCCGACGCCAAGTACACGGGATCGGCGATGCTGGGCGCGTCCAACAATGTCAAGGTGGACGACTACACCATCTTCAACATCGGCGCCACCTACGACACCCGTATTCATGGCTACGACACCACCTTCCGCGCCGGCATCAACAACGTGGCCGACAAGCGCTATTGGTTGTACCAGTCGGCGGACTACGTCAAGGCGGGCGATCCGCGCACGTTCAGCCTGAGCGCCAGCATCAAGTTCTGACCGCGACACTTCCCGGCGGCCATCCGCGGCCGCCGGGAAGTGTCATCCTTCATGGGGCTTGCCGGGGCGGCAAGGTGGGCAAGGGAGCGTATATATAATCGGACGATATCCTCCGTTTCTCCCCTCTCAATGACGACAGACCCGCCCGCCTGCGATCAAGAACCCATACGCGTCCCCGGACATATCCAGCCACAGGGCTTCCTTCTTACGATCGATAGGAAGAGCACGGAGGTACTGCGTGCCAGCGCCAATGCCGGTTCATGCACCGGCGTCGACGCTGGGGACCTGCTTGGACGCCCGCTCGACGCCACGGGGCTGCTGCCGGCCGTGCTGCTGACGGATATCCTGGCGCACGAACCCCAGCCGCGGCTGTCCCGCACCCACGGCATCGCGGCGTTCACGACCGGTCATTATCTCGTCACCTCCCATGTGTCGGGCGACGAGCGCGTCATCGAGTGCGAATTCATCGACCCCGCCTTCAAGGGATCGCTGGACTTGCTCTACCCGGACATGCGGGCGGCCATCGAGAGTTTGCAGCAAGACCCCACCCCGGCCGCGCTCTTCCAGAATACGGCGCGCATCGTCCGGGAATTGACCGGCTTCGACCGGGCCCTGGTCTATGCCTTCGACGCGCAATACAACGGCGTCGTGGTGGGCGAGGACCGCAACGACCGCCTGCCTTCGTATTTCGACCTGCGTTTCCCCGCCAGCGACATTCCCGCGCAGGCGCGTGAACTTTACCGCTTGAATCGCCTGCGCCTGATCGCCGATGCCGCCTACGCGCCGGTGCCCATCCTCGATCGCGAGGGTCCCGGCTTGCCGCCGCTGGACCTGTCCTACGCGGTGCTGCGCAGCGTGTCGCCCGTCCATGTCGAGTACATGCGCAATATGGGCACGGCTTCGTCCTTCTCCGTATCCATCGTGGTGGAGGGGCGCTTGTGGGGGCTGATTTCGGCGCATCATGCGCAGCCTCGCTCCGTGCCGCACCATGTCCGGGCCGCCTGCGATTTCCTGGCCCAGATCATGGCCATGCAGATCGAGGCCCATACTCGAAGTTCGCATGCCGCGGAGCGCGTCGAACGGCAGGCCGTGCAGGCGCGGCTGCTGGCCTCCATGGCACGGGAAGAGCACTTCGTGCAGGGCCTGGTCCGGCATCCGGAGGATTTCCTTTCCCTGGTGGACGCGCACGGCGCCGCCGTGGTACTCAACGATGCCTGCCACACTGTCGGCGCCGCGCCGGACGAGGCCGGCGTGGCCGCGCTGGTGGCATGGCTGGCCGAGGCGCACGGCGACCGGGACATCTACAGCACCGACAGCCTGGCCGAGGCCTATCCCGGGATGGCGGAACTGGCGGGCGGGGAGGGTGCTGTCGCCGGCTTGCTGGCGGTGCAGATCTCGCAGGTCCATCGCAGCTATGTGCTCTGGTTCCGCCCGGAAGTGGTGCGCACCGTGCGCTGGGGCGGCGATCCGCGGCAAGCCAAGACGGTCAGCGCCGGCCGGCTTCATCCGCGCCTGTCCTTCGAAAGCTGGCAGGAAACCGTGCGCCACCGGTCGGCGCCCTGGACCGAACCGCAGCTGGACACGGCGGCGCTGCTGCGCAACGCCATCATCGGCATTGTCATGCGCAAGGCCGAGGAGCTGGCGGACCTTACTGATGAGCTGAGGCGTAGCAATCGGGAACTGGAGGCGTTTTCGTATTCGGTCTCCCACGATCTGCGCGCGCCTTTCCGCCACATCGTGGGCTACGCCGAATTGCTTAAGGATGAGCTGCAGCCAAAAGAGGACGCCGCGGCAGCCAGGGAAGGCGCAGCAGGCGCCGGCGGCCGCTCGCTCCGTTATATCGACACCATCATCGAAAGCGCCCACACCGCCGGGAAACTGGTCGATGGACTGCTGAGTTTTTCGCAAGCCGGGCGCGTGAGCCTGGCGCGCGAGGATGTGGACGTGGACCGCATGGTGGCGCTGTGCCGCCATTTGCTGCAACCCGAATTGCGTGGCCGCCGGGTGGAGTTCGATGTCGGCCATCTTGGGCATGTCCAGGCCGACCCCACCATGCTGCGGCAGGTCTTCCAGAATTTCCTAAGCAATGCGATCAAGTACACAAAGGGCCGCGAGGTGGCTAAGATCAGCGTGAGCGCGACCCGCACGCGCGCCGCCACCGTCTTCAAGGTCGAGGACAACGGCGTGGGTTTCGACATGGCTTATGTCGGCAAGCTGTTCGGTGTTTTCCAAAGGCTGCATCGCATGGAGGATTTCGAGGGCACGGGCATCGGCCTGGCCAATGTACGACGCATCGCCGAGCGCCATGGCGGCTCGGCCTGGGCTGAAGGCGCCGTCGACCAGGGCGCCAGTTTCTTTTTTTCGATCCCCAATCGGGAGACCGCCGAAAATGTCGGTGCTTAAGCAAATCCTCCTTGTGGAGGACAATCCCAAAGACCTCGAACTCACGCTGGTGGCGCTGGAGCGCAGCCGCCTCGCCAACGAGGTCGTCACCGCGCGCGATGGTATCGAGGCCCTGGACTGGCTGTTGCGGCGCGGCACGCACGCCGGCCGGCCGGCCGACGATCCCGCGGTGGTGCTGCTCGACCTCAAGCTGCCCAAGATGGATGGCCTGGAGGTGCTGGCGGCGATCAAGGGCAATCCGGCCGTCAAGCATGTGCCCGTGGTGATGCTGACCGCCTCGCGCGAGGAGTCCGACCTGGTGCGCAGCTACGATCTGGGCGTGAACGCCTTTGTCGTCAAGCCCGTGGACTTCCAGGAGTTCTTCGAGGCGATTCGCGGCCTTGGCATGTTCTGGGCTCTCCTGAACGAGCCCTCGCCCGGCCAGTTGCGGGTCGGTCCCATGAAGGTGACCGAAGCGTGAGTACCGATGCCGTCGCGATCGATATCCTGCTGCTCGAAGATAGTGATCTGGATGCGGAATTGCTGCACCGCCGCCTCGAACGCGCGAACCTGAACTGCCATATCGACAGGGTTTGGGAGGAAGCGGACTTTCGCGCCGCGCTGCGCCAGAAGTCCTATGGCGTCATCCTCGCGGACTACGTGCTGCCGGGTTTCGACGGCCTCGGCGCATTGGCCATCGCCCGCGAACTGAGCCCGGAGACGCCCTTCATCTTCGTATCGGGCACGCTGGGCGAGGAAGTCGCCATCGAATCGCTCAAGCACGGCGCGACCGACTACATCATCAAGCACCGGCAGGAACGGCTGCCTTCCGCCATCTTGCGGGCGCTCGCCGAGCGCGAGCAGCGCCAGGCCCGGGCCCGGGCCGAGCAGGGCCTGGTCGACATGAATGCCGAGCTGGAGGCGATGGTGCGCTCGCGCACCGCGGAGCGCGACCTGGTCTGGCGCCTGGCGCATGAACTGGTGGCGATCTGCGATGGCAATGGCTACATCCGTCACAGCAATCCCGCGTGGCACAAGATGCTGGGCTGGTCCCATGCCGACCTGCTGGATCGCCGCCTTGCGTCCATGGTGGCCCCGGGCAGCCAGGATCGGGCGGCAGCCGCGCGCGCCATGCTGGACAGCCAGGCCTACGTGGAGGATGTGGACCTGGAAATGCTCACGGCCGACGGCAGGCCGAACCGCAATGTCAGCTGGACCTTCGTCCGGACCGAGGACGGCCGCATCTGCGGCACCGGCCGCGATATCACGCAGCGCCTGGAACTGGAGGCGCAACTGCGGCAGGCGCAGAAGATCGAATCCATCGGCCAGCTGACCGGCGGCGTGGCGCATGACTTCAACAACGTGCTGATGATCGTGCAGGGCAATTTGCAGACCTTGCAGCGCACCTTGGGCGTGGCCGGCTCCGAACGGGAACGGCGCTGGCTGGACAATGCCCTCAAGGGCGTGGAACGCGGCGCCAGGCTGACCAAGGGATTGCTGGCCTACTCGCGCAAGCAGCCGCTCGCCCCCCAGTCCGTCGACGCCAACGAAACGACGACGCGCCTGGTCGGCCTGCTGACCCAGACGCTGGGCGCGCATATCGAGCTGCGGACCGAGCTGGCGGCCTCGGTGTGGCCGGCCTACGTCGACCCCAACCAGCTGGAAAACGCGCTGATCAATCTCGCCATCAATGCACGCGACGCGATGGCGCCGCAAGGCGGCGGACGGCTGACGATATCCACATCCAATCGCAGCCTGGACGAGGCCTACACCCGCCAGCATCCCGAAAAGACCCCTGGCGATTATGTCGAGCTGATCGTCCGCGACACCGGCCCGGGCATGCCGCCCGATGTGCTGGAGAAGGCCTTCGATCCCTTCTTCACCACCAAGAAGGAAGGCCATGGCACCGGCCTGGGCCTGAGCCAGGTGTATGGCTTCGTCAAGCAGAGTGGCGGCCACGTGAAGCTGGTGTCGCAAGCGGGGCAGGGCGTGGCCGTGCATCTGCTCCTGCCGCGGGACGCGCGGGGCGCCCACGCCCCCGGCGTGGCGTTGGCCGCCGCCAGCGGCATCGATTGCCGGTCGCCCGGCGGCGAGACGGTGCTGGTGGTGGAGGACGATGTCGATGTGCGCCGCATTTCCACCGAGGCGCTGCGCGAACTGGGTTACCGCGTGCTGGAAGCCGGCGATGGCCCGTCGGCCCTGCGCCTGGTCGAAGCGCACGCCGAGATCAACCTGGTGTTCTCCGATGTCGGCCTGCCCGGCGGCATGAACGGCCGCGAGATGGCCGAACAGGTGCACAGGATGCGACCGGAACTGCCGGTGATTTTCACGTCTGCCTATGCCTCCCAGGCCCTGGTCAGCGACGGCGCCCTGATGCCCGGCGTGGCCTTGCTCGAAAAGCCCTTCACCATTCCGCAACTGGCCGCGCGTGTACGCCGTACCCTGGACCGGGCAGGCGGCTGAAGCGTTCACCGGCTGCACGGGCGCTTGCCAGCGGCCGCCGGTGCGGCACGCGCCGCCGCCGTCATCCGTCCGCCGATCCTCGATGGCGGGCGGATTGTGGAGAAATCTAGGAGTTGAATTGTCAGGAAATGATGCGGCGCCGGCTGGGCCTCCAACGCTAAGTGTCGGGCCGGCCTGCGTTTTGTACGAGCCGGGGTATTGCGCGCGTACATACTTGGCAATACTGGACGAACCCCGAGGACAGGCTGACTCGCGCATTAATGCCCGAGTCAGGAAAAACCCTTACCGTCGACCTTCACTATCCGGCCTGCGCGCTGCGCCTGAGAAGAACATCAAGGCCATGCCGCGTTGTCTCGCCGCCGGAGAATGTCCTTAGGATCGACCATCATGCAGCCTTCTGCTTCAACGCAGCCCGCGCGCCACACGGCGCACGGTTCCCCTCTTGCACTCATGCGAACCGTATTGCGCGTGACGGCAGGCAATTTCCTGGAACAGTTCGACTTTTTCCTCTTCGGCTTCTACGCCACCCAGATTTCCGCCGTCTTCTTCCCTTCCTCCAGCGATTTCGCCGCGCTGATGAAGACCTTCGCCGTATTCGGCGCCGGTTTCCTGATGCGGCCGCTGGGCGCCGTCTTCCTGGGGACGTATATCGATAAAGTCGGGCGCCGCAAGGGGCTCATCGTGACGCTGCTGCTGATGGCCAGCGGCACCGTCCTGATCGCCTTCGTCCCCGGCTACCAGACCATAGGCATGCTGGCCCCGGCGCTGGTGCTGGTGGGCCGCCTGCTGCAAGGTTTTTCCGCCGGCGCGGAGCTGGGCGGCGTGTCGGTCTACCTGTCCGAGATGGCCACCCCGGGCCACAAGGGCTTTTTCGCCGCATGGCAATCGGGCAGCCAGCAGGTGTCCATCATCGTGGCCGCCGCGTTGGGCTATGGCCTGGACCAGTGGATGGACAAGGACACGATCTCGGCCTGGGGCTGGCGCGTCCCGTTCTTCGTCGGCTGCATGATCATCCCCGTCATCTTCGTGTTGCGCCGCAGCCTCCAGGAAACGGAGGCTTTCCAGAAGCAGCAGCACCGCCCGACCCTGGGCGAGTCCTGGACCGCGCTGCTGCGCAACTGGGGCTTGATGCTGGCCGGCGCGCTGATGGTGGCGCTGACCACCTGCACCTTCTACCTGATCACCGTCTATGCCCCGACCTTCGGCAAATCGGTGCTGCGCCTGAGCACGGAGGACAGCCTGACGGTGACTTTCTTCGTCGGCATCTCCAACTTCATCTGGCTGCCCATCGGCGGCGCGGTGTCGGACAAGATCGGTCGCAAGGCCTTGCTGATCGCAATCGCGGTGCTGGCCATCGCCACCGCCTATCCGGCCTTGTCCTACCTGGCCCAGGCGCCGACCTTCCACAAGATGCTGGGCGTGCTGCTGTGGCTGTCCTTCATCTTCGGCATGTATAACGGCGCCATGATCCCGGCGCTGACCGAGATCATGCCCGCGTCGGTGCGCGTGGCCGGTTTCTCGCTGGCCTACAGCCTGGCCACCGCCATCTTCGGCGGCTTCACGCCGGAGATCTCCACCTACCTGATACACGTCACCAATGATCGGGCGGCGCCGGGCTACTGGATGACCTTCGCGGCCGTCTGCGCCCTGTGCGCCACACTGGCGGTGTATCGCAAGGGCGGGAAGGTCCATAGTGCCCAGGCCGTCGCGGCCAGGCCCTGAGCCACGACCCCGCGACACCACGGCATACGTCGCTCCCGCGCCAGCCCCGGGAGCGTGTATAAATCCGTACTACTACAACAATCACGGTTTTTTACCGAGCACGGCTTACGCCGATAGAAAGAGGAGATCCCTACATGAAACTTTATCCGCGCCTGCTGTCGACCAAGGTCGCCGGCCTGCTGGGAGCCACCCTGGCAGCCGCCGTTTTCACGACGGCTGCCCAGGCCGCCGAAGTCAGCGTCGTGACATCGGGCGGCTTCACCGCCGCCTACAAGATCCTCGGTCCCAAATGGGCCAAGTCCAGCGGCAATACGCTGAAGACGCAGCTGGGGCCGTCCATGGGCAAGTCCGACGAGGCGATTCCGAATCGCCTGGCGCGCGGCGAGAAGCTCGACGTCGTCATCATGGTGGGCTATGCGCTGGACGACCTGATCAAGCAGGGCAAGGTGATTCCGGGCTCGCGCGTGGAACTGGCCGACTCGCGCATCGGCATGGTGGTCCGCAAGGGACAGCCCAAGCCGGACATCTCCACCATGGCGGCCTTCAAGAAGACGCTGCTGGCCGCGCAGTCCGTGGCGTATTCGGATAGCGCCAGCGGCGTGTACATCGAGAACGAGATGTACAAGAAGATGGGCATCGAGGACCAGCTCAAGCCCAAGTCGACGCGCGTGCAAAAGACGCCGGTGGCAGAGATGGTGGCCGAGGGCAAGTACCAGATCGGCTTCCAGCAGGTGGCCGAGCTGCTGCCGGTCAAGGGAGTGACCTTCGTTGGCCGCATTCCGGAGGAGGCGCAATCGGTCACGCGCTTCGCCGCGGGCATACCGGTGGACGCGCCGCATCCCAAGGAAGCCGCCGAGCTGTTGAAGTACCTGTCGTCCAACGGCGTGCAGCTGACCGTGCGCAAGACGGGCCTGGACTCGGTCAAGCGCACGAGCGGCAAGGCGGCCGGCACGCAGTAATGATCGGGACGTAATGCGCGGAGCGTAGCGGGCAGGTGTGTCGCGGCCAAGTGCGTAGCGGGGACGGATTCCTCTCCGTTATCATCGTCGCCTTATGGAGACGATGTGGATACGATGACCATCCCGCTACGACAGGAATGCCCTCCGGGCGCCTGTGATTGCCGGCGCGAGATTCTCTTGCAGGATCCCGCCGGCGACCGTCGCGTGCTGATGTTGAACAAGCAGGAAGAAAAGCGCCTGCTCGAGCGCATCGAGGCCGTTGCCAGTCTCGCGGACCTGCGCCACATGGAAAGGAAGCTGTTCCAGTTGCTCGGCATCACCCTGCGCATTGAACCGGGGCCCTTCGAAGTGCGCACGGTGCGCGGCTTCATCATCAAGGTGGACGAGCAGGTGGGGTTGTGCCGCCAGGTCCGCTCCTCGATCCCGGCCGCCGTGCGGCGCTGCCTGGAACGCCATCCCGAGATCTCCTATGCGCTGCTGAACGAGCGCGACCTGTTCAACGGGCTTTGACCGCCGGCGTGCCGTCGCGGCGCGCGTCCGTCCGGTCCGTACGGTCCGTCCGCAGCGCCACTTGCTGCAACGCCCGCAGCGGGCCGCTGCCGGGTCCGGTGCGCGTCACCAGGTAGTAGGGCAGGCGCGGCCAGGGCAGGGGACCGGCCACCGCGCGCAGGCGGCCGCTGTCCAGGTGCGCGCGGTAGTAGTCCATGGGCAACAGCGCGATGCCCAGGCCCGCCAGCACCAGTTCGCTGATCGCCACCAGGCTGTTGCTGGCCAGCACGCGCTGCATGCTCAGGCCGTTGACCCGGGCCCAGCTGTCGAACACCTCGGTCAACCCGGATCCGCCCGATTGCGCGAACACGGGCAGGCGCGCCAGCGCTTCGCGGGTGAGCACGCCGGTAGGAACGACTTCGGGCGCGGCCATCATGGAGAAGGCGACCTCGGTCAGCTTCATGGACGTGAACTCCGGGCCGGACAATTGCCGCGGCATGACGGCCATTTCGATTTCGCCCGCGCGCAGGCGGGCGGCCAGCGCCGCCGATACGTCCACATAGGGTTCCAGCGTCACGTCCGGATATTCGCGCCGCATGTCCGCCACCCAGCTGGGCAGCCAGGCGCCGGCCACGACCTCCGTGACGCCGAAGGACACCAGGCCCGCGGGCGTCGCGTCGGCGCCGGTGCGGGTGTACATCTGCTCGCGCAGCTCCAGCATGCGTTCGGCGGTTTCCAGCGCCGCCCGGCCGGCGTCGGTCAGCGCGGGGCGGTAGGCGGAACGGTCGAACAGCGATGTCTTCAACTCCTCTTCCAGTTCGCCGATGCGCTTGGACAGCGCGGACTGCGTCATGCACAGCTTGGCGGCGGCGCGCGAGAAGCTGGACAAGCGGGCGGCCCAGAAGAAGGCTTCGATCTGCTTGAGGGTCAACATGGTGCGAAAAATTCATGGAGAAGCTTGCAAATTTATCGCTTTTTTTCTTTATCCGCGTTGATTAGGATCCGGCCTCACAGAATCACCATCAATAATCGGAGATAGCATGTCCGCAGCCGGCGCCCCCAGCCCAGCCTTGTTCGAAGGCCTCGCCACGTCACTCATCAGCGACTGCATGCAGCGCATTGCCGGCACCCATGGCCTGGACGCGCGCCATGGCGACGCGCCCCTGCTGGGCACGGCGTACACGGTGCGGGTGCGGCAGGGCGACAACCTCCATATCCATGAGGCCCTGCGCCACCTGCGGCCCGGCGACGTGCTGGTGGTGGATGGCGGCGGCTCGGTGGAGCGCGCCCTGGTCGGCGAGATCATGATGCAGGTGGCCCGCAAGCGCGGCTGCGCCGGCTTCGTCATCGACGGCGCCATCCGCGATCAAGCGGCCTTCCGACGCGATGCCTTTCCGTGCTTCGCGGCCGGCGTCACGCATCGTGGACCGTACAAGAACGGTCCGGGCGAGACCCGCTGCGCCGTAACGATAGGCGGCGTGGTGGTCCAACATGGCGACATCGTCGTGGGCGACGAGGACGGCGTGGTGTTCGTGCCGCCGGCCCAGGCCGCCGCCGTGGCCCAGGCCGCGCGCGCCAAGCTGGCCGACGAGACGCGCACGCTGGCCGACATCGCCGCCGGGACCTATGACGACAGCTGGGTGGACGCGGCGCTGGGACGCTGAGCATCTCGCTCCCGGGCGCGCCTGGGGCCGGTCCGTTTGCCGGCCCGCCCTGTTGCAAGGCCTGTCGCGGCTTATTGCAAGGCCTGGTGCAAGGCCTATTGCAAGGCCCGTTGCAAGGCCCGTTGCAAGCCCTGTTGCAAGCCCTATCGCAAGACCCGAAACGGGACCTGGGGTCGCGAACATGTCCCGAACATAATTCATTGAACTGGAGACTTTCCATGCGTTTGCTTTCCCTGTTGCGCACTTCCGGCGCCGCGGCCTGCGCCGCCGCCGCCTTGCTGGTCGCGCATGCCCCGGCCGCCATGGCAGCCGGCTATCCCGAGCGTCCCATACGCCTGGTGGTGCCATGGCCTCCCGGCGGCGCCACCGACGCGCTGGGCCGCATCCTTGCGCAGCAATTGGGTACCCGCCTGAAGCAGACGGTCATCGTCGACAACAAGGCCGGCGCCGGCGGCAATATCGGCACCGCGTCCTTCGTGCGCGAGGCGGCCGATGGCTACACGCTGCTCATGGCCACCAGCTCGACCAATGCCGCGAACCCGCATCTGTACAGCCACCTTGGCTTCGACGCGCGGAAGGACTTCGCGCCCGTGGCCTTCGTTGCCTCCATCCCCAACATCCTGGAAGTGCCGAAGAAGTCGCCCTTCAAGACGGCGCAGGAAATGCTGGCCTACGCCAAGGCCAATCCGGGCAAGCTGAACTATGGTTCGGGCGGCATCGGGTCGTCGCAGCACCTGGCCGGCTCGATGTTGAATCATGCCGCTGGCGTGAATATCGTGCACATCCCCTACAAGGGCAGCGGCCCGGCGGTTTCCGACCTGCTGGCCGGCCAGGTCGACATGATGCTCGATACCGGATCGCTGGCGCAGGTCAAGGCCGGCGCGCTGCGCGGGCTGGCGGTGGCTTCGCGCAATCGCCTGCCGGAACTGCCCGACGTGCCCACGTTCGACGAAGTCGGCGTCAAGGACATGTATGCGTCGGCCTGGTATGGCGTGGTGGCGCCCGCCGGTACGCCGGCCGACATCGTCGACAAGCTGAACCATGAAATCAATGCGATCCTGGCCGAGCCGGAGGTTCGCAAGACCCTGACGGCGATGGGCGCGGAACTCGCCGAGCCCCGCACGCCGGCCCAGTTCAGCCAGTTCATGCAGTCCGAGATCGGTCGCTACAAGACCATCGTCGAACAATCCGGCGCCAAGCTGGATTGATGATGGCGAGGCCGGCGTCCATGCCGGCCTGCTCAGGCGCGGTGTCCATCATCACCGCGTCCATTACCGCCGCGTCCGCTACCGCCGCGTCGATTACCGCCGCGTCAGTTCCGCGCGCAGGACCTCGGCGATCGTCCGTTGGCGGGCGGCGGGCATGCGGTCGATCAAGGTCGACAGGCTGATCGCCAGTCGCGGATAGCCTTCGGCATCGCACCAGGCCATGCCTACGCCCAGCGCGCCCGGCACCGCGGTATTGCCGATGACGGACCAGCCGCGGTCGCGCGTGCTTTCCACCAGCCGCCGGATATGCGTTGCCGTCAGGCCGCCATAGGTGCGGCACGCGGTTTCATTGCGGGCAATGATGTCGGCCGCTTCCGCCGGCGGCAGCGCGGCGAGCAGGGCCAGGCCGGCGGCACCCACCCCCAGCGGCTGGCGATGGCCCACGGTGACCGTCAGCACCTGGACGGGGTAGTTGCCAATTTCCCTGTGCAGGCACAGCGAATCGTCGCCCGCGCGGCAGATCAGGAATACCGAATCGCCGATGGCGTCGCTGATGCGGCGCATCGCCGGCCGCCAGCGGCGTATCGCCTGTTCATGCGGGTCGCCGCTGTCGGCGTCCGTTTGCAGCACGCGATAGCGCGGCTTGTCCCCGTCGCGCAGCGCATAGCCTTCGTCGACCAGGACGTCCAGGAAACGATACACGGTGGACCGCTGCATGCCGGTCTGCTCGGCGATTTCAGTCACGTGCAGGCCGGCGCTGCCGGCCCGGCGCAGCGCGCCCAGGATATGCAGGCCCCGCCTTAACGTGCGGGGACCACCGTCGCGCTCGCGTGGCGCGTCGTCCGCCACGGGCGCGCCTTGCCGTCGCGCCAGCGTCTTTGTCAGGTTGTTCATTTTTTGGACAAGCGGCCTTTGATTGCCTTCCTCCGGCAAGCATCATAGACGCCGACAGACATGGCGTTGTCCAAAATTTAGACAAATATACGGAGACAGATGATGACCTTCACACGCTGCGCGCGTGCGCTGACGGCTTACGCGCTGGCCGCCGCGACCACGCTGGGCGCCCTGGGCACCGCCCGGGCCCAGGGCGATTACCCCAACCACCCCGTGACCCTCGTGGTCGGCTACGCCGCCGGCGGCGCCACCGACATCGTGGCGCGCCTGCTGGCCAAGTCGCTGTCGCAGGCCTTCGGCCAGACCTTCCTGGTCGAGAACCGCACCGGCGCGAACAGCAACATCGGCGCGGAGGCCGTGGCGCGCGCCACGCCGGACGGCTACACCCTCTACGTCGGCTCGATCGCCAACACGATCAACATGACGCTCTACAGCAAGCTCAACTACGACGTGAACAAGGACCTGGCGCCCATAGGCATGATGGCCTCGGTGCCCAACATCCTGGTGGTCAACCCCAAGGTGCCGGTGCATGACGTCAAGGAGTACATCGCCTACGCCAAGGCGCATCCCGGCAAGCTGACCTGCGCATCGTCGGGCAGCGGCTCGTCCATCCACCTCTCGTGCGAGTTGTTCAAGATGCAGACCGGCACGGACATCCTGCACGTGCCTTATCGCGGCAGCGGTCCCGCGGTCGCGGACCTGCTGGGCGGGCAGGTCGATTCGATGTTCGACAACATGCCTTCCTCGCTGCCCCACGTGCGCGCCGGCAAGTTGCGCGCATTGGGCGTGACGTCGCGGCAGCGGGTGGGTTTCGCGCCGGACGTGCCGACGCTGGCGGAATCCGGCTTGCCCGATTTCTCGGTGGAATCGTGGTTCGGCCTGATGGCGCCCGCCCGCACGCCGCCGGCGGTGATCGAGCGCCTGAACGCGGCCCTGAACAAGGCATTGAAGGATCCGGAACTGCGCGCGACCTATGAGAAGAGCGGCTTCGTGCCGCCGGCCGACGACAACTCGCCCAAGGCCTTCGGCGCCTTCGTCGCGGCCGAGACCGTGAAGTGGGCCAAGGTGGTGAAGACGGCCGACCTGAAGGCGGAATAGGGCCGCGCAGGGCGGTTCGTTCGCACACCGGCGGTGCGGCACGAGCAGTCATTTGTCATACGAGGAGTTCCAGGTGTACCCCATAGATTTCTTTTTCCGCGCCGCGCAGCGCTATCCCGGCAATACGGCGCTGGATGGTCCGGCCGGCGTCGTCACCTACGCCGACCTGGCCGCTCGCGTGCGGGCGCTGGCCGCCGCCATGCAGGGCCTTGATCCGGCGCCGGGAACGCGCGTCGCGATCTGCGCGGGCAACACGGTCGAACACGTCCTGGCGCTATTGGCGACGCTGGCGGCCGGCAAGACCTGGGTGCCGCTGAACTACCGCAGCACGCCCATGGAGATAGGCCGCATCCTGGCGGCGACGGAACCTTCCATCGTCGTCATCGACGCCGCCGGCGCGCCCTTGGTGGACGGCGCATGCGCGGCGCATCGCATCCGGCTGGACGCGGAAGCGGACGCGGCGCCCCCGGGCGCCTCCGCATACGACCTGCCCGCCTTGCTGGACCGCTACGCGGGCGCCGCCCCGGTCGCCTACCCCATGGACCGCGAAGCCATCCAGGCCATCAAGTTCACCGGCGGCACCACCGGCCTGCCCAAGGGCGTCATGCAACCGGCGCGCGCCTGGAATGCAGGCATCATCAACCAGGTCCACGGCTGGAGCCTGGGGCCGGAGGACCGCTACGTGGTGGCCGCGCCCATCACCCACGGCACGGGAACCTATATCCTGCCCCTGCTCGCGCAGGGCGGCGCCCTGTTGCTGGTCGGCGCGTCCAGTCCGGCCACCATCACCGCGGCTTTTCGCGAGCGCGGCGGCACGCTCAGCTTCATGCCGCCCACCCTGATCTACATGATCATGGCGCAAGAGGGCGTGACGAGGGCGGACTTCCCCAGGCTGCGTCATCTCATCTACGGCGGCGCGCCCATGCCGGTTGGCAAGTTCGAGCAGGCCCGCGCCTTTTTCGGCCCCGTGCTCGGCACCACCTACGGACAGACGGAAGCGCCGCAGATCGTGACGTTGATGCGTCCGGCCGATTTCGAAGACGCGGCGAATCTCGGCTCGGTCGGCCGCGTGACGTGGTTGTCGGACCTTGCCATCCTGGACGCCGATGGCCGCCCCTGCGCCGCCGGCGAGATCGGCGAGGTGGCCGTGCGCGGCGACCTGGTGATGGCCGGCTACTGGCGCTTGCCGGAGAAGACGGCCGAGACCGTCGTCGATGGCTGGTTGCGCACCGGCGATACCGGGCTGGTGGACGAACGCGGCTATCTGTTCCTCAAGGATCGCCTGCGCGACGTCGTCATCACGGGTGGCTTCAACGTCTATCCCGTCGACGTCGAGAACGCGCTGATTTCGCACCCCGATGTCTACGAGTGCACGGTGTTCGGCGTGCCGGACGACAAATGGGGCGAGGCCGTGCATGCCGCCGTCCAGCCGAATGCCGGCGTCGCCATCGACATCGAGGCGCTCAAGCTGCATGTACGCGGGTTGCTGGGGCCGGTCCATACGCCCAAGCACATACATATCTACCAGAGCCTGCCGCGGTCGTCGGTGGGCAAGGTGCTGAAGAACGCGGTGCGTGACGCCGCCCTGAAGGAGATCGCATGAGCACCCCCTCGAATCCCGCGCAAGCCGTCCCTGGCGGCAATGGCGCCGCCAAGGTCGATACCAGGGTCGATGCCAAGGGCGACACGCCCGTGACGCGCCTGTGCGCCCATCACCTCACCGGCATGTTCTACCGCGACGCCGACCTGGTCGAGGACCTGATCGGCAAGGCCACCTTCACCGAAGTGATGTTCATGCAGATCACGGGGCGCAAGGCGCGGCCGGTCGACCTGCGCATCGTCGACGCCGTGCTGGTCACGCTGATGGAGCATGGCCTCACGCCCAGCGCCATCGCCACCCGCCTGGTCTACATGAGCGCGCCGGAGAACCTGCAGGGCGCGGTGGCGTCGGGCTTGCTGGCGGTCGGCAGCTCCTTCGTCGGCACCATGGAGAACTGCTCGCGCCTGCTGGACCGCATCGGGAGCGCCGCCGATCCGCGCGCCGAGGCATTGGACATCGCGCGCACGTTGCGCGCGGAGCGGCGCCCCATGCCGGGCTTCGGCCATCACCTGCACAAGCCCGACGACCCGCGCGCGATCAAGCTGCTGGCGCTGGCCGAGGCGGAACCGGAGCTGGCGGGCACGTCGTTGCGGGCGCTTCGCAGCCTGGCGGCGGCGGTCGACGAGGTGGCGGGGCGCCACATCACCATCAATGCCACGGGCGCGGTGGCGGCCTTGCTGGGGGAGCTGGGCATACCCACCGCGCTGATGCGCGGCTTCGCGGTGATCTCGCGCGCGGCCGGGCTGGTCGCGCACGTCGCCGAGGAACAGGAGAGCCCGTCCGGGCGCTTCATCTGGGACACCATCGACAAGGCCATCCCCTACGTGGGCGAGGGCAGGCCGCCCCGGGCGCAGGAGTAAAACCCGCTGCGGGCGCGGGGGCTCCTAGGCGGACGGCAGGCGAGGTGGCTGGCCGCCACCCTCGGGCGGCGGAGGCGAGCCGGGTGGCGCTCCACCGGGCGGCGTCCCGCTCGACGGCGGTTTCCGGCCGCTCCAGTCGCGGCCTGCCAGCCAGTGCAGCAGCAGCGCCAGCACCAGCAGCAAGGCCATGATCACCCCCCAGGTGAACCAGCCCAGCACCGTCAGCCAGCCGGACAGGCCGTTCAGGATGGGCAGGGCATGGTTGATGTGGTTCAGCGCGTCGGCGATGCTCGCCTGCAAGGCATGCACCCAGTTGGCGTCGACCCAGGGCGGCATCCAGTCGGGCGGCGGCGCGGCCGTCGGCGGCGCTGTAGGAACAGGCACCTGCACGTCGCCTATGCTGCCCAGCAGCCAGCGCACCAGCTTCAGGGCCATCGCCACGATGCCGGTCCAGATAATGGCCAGCAGTCCGAAGATCATCCAGATGATCGTTTTCATCCGCGCCTGTTCCTGTCTGTCTTGTCCGGGCGGCCGGTCCATGCCGCGCGCGCCGACCCGAACGCTAACCGTCCGCCGCCAAGCTGGCAGGCGGCGCGTCGATTATCGCCGCTGGCCGATGGCGACGCGTGTGCGTAAAAAGTAAAAAGAAACCACAAGCGCCGAAGTTGCCGCTATAGTCGGAATTCGGGCTAACTTTCCATTCCTTTCTTTTCATTGCAATTGGCTTTCTAGTCACCCTGGTTTCCAGTCACCCCGGCGTTGGAGACAGTCATGTACTCGGTGCTCTTCGAAGTCCAGCCCAAGCAGGAACGCTACGCGGATTACCTGCGCCTGGCCAGCACCCTCAAGCCGCGGGTCGACCGGCGCGTCGATGGCCTGATCGACAACGAGCGTTTCGAGGACACCCGGCGCCCTGGGTGGCTGCTGTCCCATTCCCTCTGGCGCGACGAAAAGGCCGTCACGCGCTGGCAGGCCACGGTGGAGCACCATGCGGCACAGGCGCACGGCCGGGCCGCCATCTTCGCCAACTATCACGTCCGCGTCGGCGACGTCTGCTACGACAGCCATCCGCCGTCGCGCGCGGCAATTCCCTTCCAGGACCGCGCCGGCCGGCTGGTGCGCGCCGACCCCGCCACCCGCATAGGCCGATGGGCCACCCTGACCGAGCTTGACGGCGGCGAGCAGGCCGCCGACGCGTCGTGGCGCGAGCAGCTTCCGTTGCGGCTTGGCCTGCCGCTGGGCAGCGCCGACCTGCTGGACTACAGCGTGTTCGCCAGCATCTATACGCCGGGCAAGCTGGCCGTGCTGGTCTCGTGGGCCAGCCATGGCGCAGCCGCGGCCTGGCGGCCGCTGCTGGCCGACGCGCCCGCGCCGCGCCACCGCGCCGTGCGGATCGTGCGCGATCACGGCATGCATGATGGCCAGGGCGGACCGGGCGAGCGGCACGCGGAGCCCTCCGGCGCGCCATCGCTCCCCCGCCAGGAGCCATCCGACGGTTAGCGGGGTCGCCGCCAGGCTCGGCCGCCAGCCGGCGACACCAGGCCGCATCGACACCGGGCACGCGGCGTGCTCATCCGCTGCCGACGTGGGCGGCCTTTGCCGCTCCGGCCGCCCAGGAGCGTCTTCCATGCAGAAAAATCCCCTCAGGTTGCCGCATGGCAGCCCCCGGCTGCCTGCCGTGACGATAGCCAGCTACAGCCTGGAATTGCGCGAAGGCAAGGGGTTCGTCGGCGACCGCGCCAGCCGCACCGCCTTTCGCGAAGGCCTGGACCGCTGGCGCAAGCTGTACCGCCGCCTGCTCGCGGAAGACGTGCTGGGCGAAGCGCCAACCGAGGACTTCGGCAAACGCACCATCGATACCTGGCTGCGCGAAGAAGGCGATGCGGCGGCCGTCATCCTGTCGGCGATGGAGGACCACGCGGCGCAGCTCGCGCGCGTCGTCCGGCGCTTCGCGCGCCATGCCTCCTGGCAGGGCGTGCAGCGGGTGGCCATCGGCGGCGGCTTCAAGCAAAGCCTGGCGGGCCGCTACACCATCCGCCGGGCGGACCAGTTGTTGCGCGACGCCAAGGTGGAGATCCGCTTGCGCGCCATGCATCATCATTCCGACGAGGGCGGGCTGATCGGCTGGGTGCATGCAGTGCCGCCCGCGTTGTGGCGTCATTACGATGGCATGCTGGCGGTGGACATCGGCGGCACCAACGTGCGTTGCGGCATCGTCCGCGTGCCTGGCGAGAGCGGTCGCAAGCCGCGCGACCCGGATGCCGCCCGTGTCGGCAGCCTGCGCAAATGGGGGCACGCGGAGGACAAGGAGACGACGCACCGGGAACACCTGGTGCAAGGCATCGCCGATATGCTGACCCGGCTGATCGACAAGGCGGACAGGAAGGGCCTGAACCTGGCGCCGCTGGTGGGCGTCGCCTGCCCTGGCCACATCCATGGCGAGGGCCTGATCACCAGCGGCGCGCAGAACCTGCCGGGCGACTGGGAGCACGAGAACTTCAACCTGCCCCAGAAGTTGATGGAGGTCCTGCCGTCCATCAACGGCATTCCGCCGCATGTGCGCCTGCACAACGACGCCGTGGTCCAGGGATTGTCGGAGCTGCCCTGGATGCGCGACGTCTCCCGGTGGGCGGTGCTGACGATAGGCACCGGCCTGGGCAATGCCAGCTATGTGAACGGCGAGGACCGGGATGACTGAGGGCGGGAGCCGGGGCGGGGGCGAGGCCGC
Source organism: Achromobacter aloeverae (assembly GCF_004121055.1). Taxonomy (GTDB): domain Bacteria; phylum Pseudomonadota; class Gammaproteobacteria; order Burkholderiales; family Burkholderiaceae_B; genus Bordetella_C; species Bordetella_C aloeverae. Next base: position 158,316 of record NZ_PYAL01000007.1, on the reverse strand, counting down.
TCCCCGAGGGTTGCGGCGCGGCGCCGGTGGCCATGTGGCAATGCCGCAAATCATCCCGGCTGCCCCGTCCTGGTGCGCCTGAACCAGGTCTGTGCATGAGTTTTACTCGCACCAGTTCGCGCATTTAATCGCTTGCCCGCGGCCTTGCGCCGCTCCTAGACTTCGTCCCATCCGTTTCACTCCATCCCTGGCGCCGCCGCCGGCGAGCCTCTTCCTATTCGGAGTTCTGCAGATGCGTGACGTGCAACGATACAAACTGGGGCTCCTTCTCTCCGCATGCGTGGTGCTCGCGCCGGGCCTGGCGGCAGCGCAAACGGGCGACGACTATCCCTCGCGGCCGATCCGCGCGGTGGTGCCTTTCCCCGCGGGTGGCATCAACGACATCGTGGCCCGTGAAATGTTCAAGACCCTGGGCGACACGCTGAAGGCCAACATCGTCATCGAGAACAAGCCCGGCGCCGGCGGCACCATAGGCACCGTCAGCGCCATCAACAGCCCGGCCGACGGCTACACCATCCTGCTGGGCGCGGCCAGCACCATCGCCGTCGCGCCCAACCTGTACCGCAACGCCGGCTATGCGGCCAAGGACCTGATCGCCGTGGGCGGCATCGCTTCGGTGCCCAGCGTCATCATCGTGTCCGCCAACTCCCCCTACAAGACCTTCGCCAGCCTGGTCGCGGCGGACAAGGCCAAGCCGGGTTCGCTGGACTACGGCTCGGCCGGCTTCGGCACCAGCCACCATATGCAGGCGGAAATGCTCAATATCCGCGCCGGCACGCATTTCCGCCATATTCCCTACAAGGGCGGCGCGCCAGCGACCGTCGACCTGATCGGCGGGCAGATCGCGCTGCTGGTGGACCCGCTGCCCACCACGCTTGGCAACGTCAAGGCCGAGCGCGTGCGGCCGCTGGCCATCACCACCGATGTCCGGTCGTCCACGCTGCCCGATGTGCCGACCTTGAAGGAATTGGGGGTCGACTACAATGCCAGCACCTGGTTCGGCCTGTTCGTGGCCAAGGGCACGCCCGCGCCCGTGGTCGCCAAATTGGCCAAGGCCCTGGCGGCGGCGCAGGCCGATCCCGCGCTACAGAAGGACTTCCGGGCGCGCGGCATCGATCCCTTGCCCATGCCCCAGGCCGCCTTCACGGACTACGTACAGGCCGAGAGCAAGACATGGGCGGATGTGATCCGCGACGCCCACATCGAAATGCAATAGCCGAATGGCAATAACCGAATTGAAATAACCCCGGGGAGTCCATGCGGCCATGGCCGTGACGCGCAATCTGCCGCCTTTGTCGTCGGTACGTTCCTTCGAGGCCGCGGCGCGCCATGGTTCGTTCACGCTGGCCGCCGACGAACTGGCGGTGACCCAGGGCGCGGTCAGCCTGCAGGTGCGCAAACTGGAAGCCTACCTGGGCAAGAAGCTGTTCCTGCGCCACCCGCGCAAGGTCGAGCTCACCGCCGATGGCGCGGTCTATTTCGAAGCGTGCCGGCGGGTGCTGGCGGACCTGGAAAACGCCACCCGCCGCATGCGCAGCCGCGATCGCAATGAACTGCTGATCATCAGCACCATACCCACGATAGGCCAGCTGTGGCTGATGCCCCGGCTGGCGTCGTTTACCGACGCGCACCGGCACATCGAGGTGCGCGTGGTGTCGGATATCCGTCCGCTGGACATGCAGGCCGACGGCATCGACGTCGCCATCCGCGTCGGTCCCCTGGCCGGCCGCCATTACGCCCGCGACCTGCCCGGCATAGACCTGACGCTGGTGCAGCGCTGGGAAGGCGTTTGCGCGGACTACCTGTTCGACGATGTGCTGGTGCCGGTGATGTCGCGCCGGCTGTACGAGCAGGGCGGTCCCATCGACAACCTGGCCGACCTGGTGTCCTTCGAGCTTATCCACACCGCGAGTCGGCCCAATGCCTGGCGGGACTGGCTGCGGGCGCAGGGGGCGGCGCCGCCGCGCCGGCGCGCCAACCTGGAGGTCGGGCATTTCTACATCGCCTTGCGTGCGGCGCAGGAGCACAAGGGCGTGGCCCTGATTCCCGATGTGCTGCTGGATGGCTATCCCGGGCGCGGCGATCTCGTCGTGCCGTTCCGGCCGGCGCGGCCGGTCAAGAGCGCGGGGGAGTACTACCTGCTGATCCAGGGGACGGCGCTGGAACGGCCGGCCATCCAGACTTTCCGCGCCTGGGTGTTGGAGCAGGCGGCCGCCCAGCCGCGCGAGAATTCGCCGGCGCCGGCCTCACCCCCGTCCTGCGCCGCCGGTCCGGCCGCCCCTCCCGAAGGACTCATGAGTATCGATGTGGCTGGCGCGCAAAAATAATCGTTTGCCGCCCGCGTCGGCGCCCGTCTAGGATGGTGTCGCGGCGCGGCGGCGAGCAGCGCCGGCGGTTTTTTCTACAAGGACGTACATGAATCGGATTCGAGTCGGTATTGCAGGCTTTGGCGCCATCGGACAGTCGGTGGCGAGATCATTGGATGCGGGCGTCGTGCCCGGATTGGCGCTGGCGGCCATCGCCGTGCGCGATCCCTTGCGTCACGCGGCGGCGACCTGGCAGGGCCAGGCGCCGCTGTTCACCACCATCGATGGCCTGGAGCCGTTGTGCGACGTGGTGATCGAATGCGCGCCGGCCGCCGTGTTCGGGCAGATCGCAAGGCCCATCCTCGGCACCGGCAAGAAACTGGTGGTGCTCAGTTCGGGCGCCTTGCTCTCGCACCCGGACCTGATCGAGCTGGCGCGCGCCAACGGTGGCCAGATCCTGGTGCCGTCGGGCGCCATCCTGGGCCTGGATGCCTTGACCGCGGCGGCCGAGGGCGTCATTCACTCGGTCACCATGATCACGCGCAAGCCGGTGCGCGGGCTGCTGGGCGCGCCCTACCTGGAAGCGAACAACATCGACCTGTCCGGCATTACCGAGCCGACGCTGGTGTTCCGGGGCACCCCGCGTGACGCGGCGGTCGGCTTTCCGGCCAACCTGAACGTGGCCGTCAGCGTGTCGCTGGCCGGTATCGGTCCGGACCGCACGACCCTGGAGATCTGGGCCGATCCCCAACTGGAACGTAATACGCACCGCGTGGTGGTGGACGCCGATTCAGCGTCGTTCTCGATGGAAATCCAGAACATCCCGTCGGAGAATCCCAAGACGGGCCGGATTACGGCGCAGAGCGTGCTGGCGGTGCTGCGCAAGCTCAGCGGCCCGCTGCGCGTGGGTACCTGAACGGCAGGCGGGACGCACCGCGGCGCGGGCTCACAGCATGGCCAGCGCCTCGCGGATCGCGTCCTCGCCCTGGGGGCGCACCAGGCGGGCGACCTCCTTGCCTTCCCGCAGGAAAATCAGCGTGGGCCACAGCTTGACGGTGAACGAGCGGCCCAGGGGCCGGCCCTTGCCGTCCTCTACCTTGATGTGGCCGACGTGGGGATAAGCCGACAGCGCGCGGGCAATCAGGGGCTGCGCGGCCTGGCAGTGCGGGCACCAGCCGGCGCCGAATTCCAGCAGGGTGGGGGCGCGCAGCGCGTCGACGGCCTCGCGGGTGGGCTCGGCGGGCAGCGCGGGGGCGGCTTCGGACATGGGCGGACGTCTCCTTTCGTGGGGACCGGAGGCCGGTCTCGCGGGTATCGCGGGTATCGCGGGTCGCGGTGGGTCGCGGTGGGTATAGCGGGATAGGCGCATCATCGCACGCCGCATGCCGGCCCGCAGCGCCTGCGCGCATGGCCGGAGACGGATTTAAGCTGGCTGTAGGCGTATGTTCAGCCGGCCGAAAACATCATGGCGATAAAGTTGAGGCTCGTGAAAAGCTTGTGACATCACGCCATCCATCCCATGCTAACGGCTTCCCTGCGCCCCGAATACCGTGCCGGCCCGCGGCGGAAGGAGCGCCTGCCCGTGGAAAATCCTTCCGGTACCGTCCATCACGCCGTCAACGGCTACTCCACCGTCGCCGAAGCCTATGTGCGCGGCCGGCCGGAATACCCGCACGCGTTGACCGACTGGCTGCGCGATGACATCGGGCTGGGTCGGGGCGCGCGGGTCGTGGACCTGGGGGCGGGCACCGGCAAGATGACGCCGCGCCTGCTGGCCACGGGCGCCGACGTGGTAGCCATCGAACCGGTCACGCAATTGCTGGACAGGCTGTCCACCACCTTTCCCCGCGTGGAGGCGCTGACCGGCGCGGCGCAGGCCATTCCACTGGCCGATGGCGAGGTCGACGCCGTGGTGTGCGCCCAGTCCTTCCACTGGTTTGCCGGCCCCGCCGCCTTGTCGGAAATTCATCGCGTGCTCAAGCCGGGCGGCCGCCTGGCCATGATCTGGAACCTGTCCGATACGCGCCTGCCGTGGGTGGCGCGACTGTCCGCCTTGATCAACCGCTACGAGGGCGATGCCCCGCGGGTCCATACCGGGGCCTGGCGCAACGTGTTCCCGTGCCCGGGGTTCGGGCCGCTGGTGGAGCGTCGCTACGAGCATCTGCACGTCGGCAAGCCGGAAGACGTCATCTTCCACCGCGTGCATTCGATCAGCTTCGTCGCGGCCTTGCCGCAGGAGCGCCGCGCGGCCCTGGACCGCGAGCTGCGGCACCTGGTCGACAATGAGCCGACCTTGTCAGGTCGCGACGAAATCGCCGTGCCCTACATCACCGCGGCCATCCACACGCGCAAGCTGCCGGCCTGACGCCGCTGACGCCGCTGACGCCGCTGACGTGGCTGATGTGACCGGCGCCCACGCCCCCGCGCCGTTACTGCCGCGTCTGGGATATCGCTTTCCACTGGCCGTCGGACCGTTGGCAGAACCAGAAACTCCAGTTCTCGTGCGCCGATCCGCGGCTCAATCCCGCATGCAGGTTGCGGCAGGGCATGCCGTTCTGCTGACGCGACCCATTGGTGGAAATCTTCCCGGAGACGGGGTTCTTGCCGCCGGCCGTCGCGCTGTTCCAATCGAGGACCTGGTCGTTCCGCGCATCGTTCAGGACTTGCGCCACGGCCTTGTCGAAGGAATCCCGCTGGTCCTTCTTCAGCGTCCCATAGATCGTGTCGTTGTTGAAGGCGCCGTAGCCCTGGGCGTATCCCCAGGCGGGTAGACAGAGCAGGGTCAGCAAGACCCCTTGTCGCACAAGCCGTCCGGTTGCTGTCTGCATTTCGACCCTCCTGGTGGCAATGTTTTTTCCGAACATACTACTGCATATCGGAAGATTGCAATCCCAGGCAGGCCACGCCGTCTCCGTGTTCCGCAACCGGCCATAAGAGGGGCGCGGCCGGGAAGCCCCGGCCCTCGGCAACCGGCTGCCTTCAAGCCGGCAGGCTCGCCACGGACAGGCGCCGCGCGTCCCGTTCCAGCAAGGGTTCGGCATGCACCGTCGCCTGTCCCACGGTGAACAGGCGCATGGCGTCGGCCAGCACGTCGGCGCGTTCGACCAGCCGTTGCGCGGTGGCCGCGGCCTGTTCGACCAGGGCCGCGTTCTGCTGGGTGGCGCTGTCCAGGTGGGCCACGGCATCGTTGACCTGCCGTATGCCCCTGGCCTGGTTGCCGCTGGCGTCGGCGACCTCGTGGATGACGTCCGCCACGCGGTGCACGGCCTGGTCGATGGCGCGCATCTGGTTGGTGGTGCGTCCGACCAGCTCGGTCCCCGCGGCGATCTGCTGCACGCTGCTGTCGACCACGGTCTTGATCTCGCGCGCGGACGCGGCGCAACGCTGCGCCAGGTTGCGCACCTCGGCCGCCACGACCGCGAAGGATTTGCCGACCTCGCCGGCGCGCGCCGCCTCGACGGCCGCGTTCAAGGCCAGGATATTGGTCTGGAAGGCGATGCCGTCGATCACGCCGGTAATGTCGGAAATGCGCTGCGCGGCGGACGTGATGCCGGCCATGGTCTGCTCGACCTGGGCGGCGATGCGTCCGCCGTCGTCGGCCGCGGCCTGGGCTTCATCGACCAGGCTGAGCACGCGCTGGGTGGCGTCGGCATTGCCTTGCACCGATTGCGTCAGGTCGTCCATGGCGGCGGCGGTCTGCTCCAGCGACGTGGCCTGTTCCTCCGTGCGCTTGGAGAGGTCGATATTGCCCGCGGAAATTTCGTGCGCGGCCTGCATCACGCCGCCGATCTGGTCGCGCACGTCGAATACGATGGCCGAGAGATTGGCCTGCAACTGGTTGAGGGCGCGTTGCACGTCGCCCAGGTCGTCGCGGCGTTCGACTTCCATGTCCGCGGTCAGGTCGCCCGCCGCCATCTGGGACGCGAAGACCGACATCGCGTCCACCGGCGCGGACAGTTGGCGCGACAGCAGGTACGTGCTCAGCAAGCTGCCCAGCAGGCCCGCCCCCCAGCCCAGCCAGAAGGGCTGTGGCGGCAGGCCGCCATAGGCTGCCCAGCCGCCGGCCAGCGTGAGCAGCAGCGTCAGGATATAGCCCATGCCGACGCGGCGTCCCACCGGCTGGCGGCGCAAGCTGGCCAGCCAGCCGCCCAGCCCCGTGCGCACCAGGACGCCTTCGCGCAGGCGCTGGCCGCGCAGGGTCTCTTCACGCATGGACTGGTACAGGGCTTCAGCCTCTTCGACTTCCTCGCGCGACGGGCGGACCCGCACGCTCAGGTAGCCCACTTCGACGCCATGCTCGACCACCGGCGTGACGTTGGCCCGCACCCAGTAATGGTCGCCGTCCTTGCGGCGGTTCTTCACGAGCGCGGTCCAGGGCCGTCCCGCCTGGATGGTGGCCCACATATCGGCGAAGGCGGCACGCGGCATGTCCGGATGACGGATGACGTTGTGCGGCTGGCCTATCAATTCTTCCTTGGTGTAGCCGGAGACGGCGACGAAGGCGGGATTGCAGTAGCGGATATTTCCGGACAGATCGGTGGCGGAGACCAGGTGCAGCTTGTCGGAAAACAGGAACTCCCGCTGCGTAACGGGCAAGTTATTGCGCATGACGGCGTCTCTAGACTGCAGGCGGCCCTGCGCCCACGCGCGCTCGTCCGCCCATTGTTATCGGTCTTCCGACTGTATGACACCACCGGGCCCGGGAATACCCGGTAAAGAGCCGGTATTTGCCGGCTATTCCGCTCTTTTGGGCAGTTTCCCAGGGGCGCGCGGCGGCCGTCCGGGCGACGGCCCTCGGCGCGGCGCCCGCGCCGAGGGCCGGAGTGCGCGCCAGTCCGGCTGGCCGCATCACTCCAGGGTGATATGCGCGTCCGCGATAACCTTGCCCCAGCGGCTGATTTCCGAGTTCACCAATTGCGCCAGTTCCTCCTGCGTGGAGGGTGCGGAAACGGCGCCCTGCGAGGCGATGGTTTCCTTGGTCTTGGGGTCCTGCAGCAAGGCCACGACGTCGTGGTTGATCTTGGCGACGATGGGCGCCGGCGTGCCCGCGCGGGTGAACAGCCCCCACCAGGAGGTGACGTCATAGCCCTTGACGCCGCTTTCGATCATGGTGGGCACGTCGGGCAATTCGGGCGACCGTTGGGGCGAGGTCACCGCGAGGGCGCGCAGCTTGCCGGCCTTGATCAGCGCGATGGCGGCGGGCAGGTTGTCGATGGCCATGGGCACCATGCCGGACATGACGTCGGTCAGGGCCGCGTTGCTGCCCTTGTAGGCGACGTGGGTGATCGGCGTATTCGTCAGTCGCTTGAACAGTTCCGACGACAGGTGGGGCGACGTGCCGGAGCCGGGGCTGGCATAGAAGGCCTTGTCCGGATGGGCCTTGAAATACGCGAGCAGTTCGCCGACCGATTTCGCGGGCACGGCGGGGTTGACGACCAGCACATTGGCCACGGTCGCGATGCGCGAGATGGGCGCGAAATCCTTCACCGGGTCGTAGCCCAGCTTGTCCTTGTACAGGCCGGGATTGATGCCGTGCGTGTTGATAGAACTCATGTAGAGCGTGTAGCCGTCCGGCGCCGCACGCGACGCCAGCTGCGCGCCGATATTGCCGCCCGCCCCCGGGCGGTTCTCGACCACCACCGGCTGGTTCCACATCCTGCCCAGGCCGTTGGCCACCAGCCGGGTGAAGAAATCGGAACTGCCGCCCGGCGGGAACGAGACGATCAGCGTGACGGGCTTGGTGGGATAGCCGGCCGCGGTAGCGGCTGCTTCCTGCGCCTGGGCGCCGACGGTCGCGGTGCCCATGACGACGCCCAACAGGCAGGCCGCGAGGCCGGTGTGTGCGCGATGCTGCATGAATTCTTTCCCCTTGGAGTAGTAAGGTCCGGGTCGCGCGCCGGTGCCATGATGGCGCGCGCGACCTGCCGTGCGTTACGAATGCAAGACGCGCAAGACGCGTGCGTACGAATGCGAGCGCATTTGCAGGAAGCATTATGCGTCGCTTCGGTGGAAATATAGTCGCGCCCGGCGCGGACAAGACAAATCGGACGTGAAAATTTTTTCTATTTATCAGTTATTTCAGGGTTTTCGCTTAGCCGTATATTAAGAAATTTATCAAGAAATGCTATTTTCAGCGCCTTTCCTGTTGTCAGGTTGAATTCGTGCGTGGACAATACCCGACTGTTGCGCGCGTGCCGATGGTGATAACCAGCCCAGGAATATCATGGATGCCATAGACCGGAAGATCATCTCGATCCTGCAGGAGAACGCGGAAACGCCCATCCAGGCCATCGCGGACATGGTCAACCTGTCGACCACGCCCTGTTGGCGCCGCGTGCAGAAACTGAAGGAACTGGGCGTCATCAAGAAGCAGGTAGTGCTGTGCGATTCCGCCATGCTGAACGTCGGCGTGACCGTATTCATCTCGGTGCGCACCAACCAGCACTCGCAAGCCTGGCTCAACAAGTTCGCCAACCACGTCAAGGACATTCCGGAGGTCATCGAGTTCTACCGAATGAGCGGCGATGTCGATTACCTGATCCGCGTGGTCGTGCCCGATATCGCCACCTACGATACGGTGTACAAGAAGCTGATCCGCATCGCGGACCTGCACGATGTCAGTTCCTCGTTCGCGATGGAGCAGATCAAGTACACGACGGCCTTGCCTGTGGACTATTGCGGCTGAGCCTGGCCGGCACAGCCGCGGAGGTCCGCGAGGCGCCTCAGGCCGGCGCCAGTTCGGCGATGCGGTTGACGTGCGTGGACACGCGCGGGCCGTCCACGCCGTAGACATGGATGGATATCGCGGTGTCGGCGCTGTCGTTGCGCAAGCGGTGGATCTGGTCCATGCCCGCGTGGCTGGCGGCGGCATCGCCTTGCGGCCGCTCGACGCTACCGCAAGGCCTCGCGCACTGCGCGGCCGGGTCCCAGGCGAAATGTTCCTCCTGCATCTCGCCCTCCAGGATGAAATAGGCGCACCAGGTGTAATGCCCGTGGATCGGCGTAAGCTGTCCGGGCCGCCATACCAGCGCCACGATGGTGAACAGGCCCTGCGGATGCGCATACAGGACGTGACGGGTATAGCGGTTTTCCTGGCCTTGGCGTTGTTGCGCGCTCAGCAGGCCCGTCGCGGGCAGGTGGTCGCGCAAGATGTCGCACACGGCGCGAGGAAGATGTTCCGCCGGCGTCGCGTCGATGGCGCGCGCGATCGCGGCGCCCACATCGCCCAGGATGGAACGGCCGGCTTGGGAGGCCGGCGCAACGGTGCTGATCAGCATGAGCAGAATTCCTTGATCTCGATGTGGTCATGCTACGCGGGGCGCTGTGGAAAAAAGGCGTCTTATTTGCTTCGCTGGGGGGGGCTGGTGAGCAAGGATTTCTACGCTGCGCGCCATTGGCGGAATGTATTGACCGGCGGCGGCGGGACGGGAGCGGCCGGGCGAACAAACCGGTTCTAACGAAAGTACGATTCGGCGCCTTTGGCCACCGCGCAGGGCGGGATTTGGGCGCCAGATTAGGACGCCATTCCAGGCCGGGTTCGTAGAATGGTTCCATCCCTGACGTCACTTCCATGGAGCCGGACCTTGACGGACCTAGACCCTTTTTCCGAAACCTATGCGCAAGCCCGGGCCAAGTTCCTGGACGCGGCGACGGACGCCGGCGCGCGCATCACCCATTACGAACATGCCGCGCAGCGCGGCCCCCAGGGCGAGCGGCTGTACCTGGATGCCGCCCTGCTGGGCGCCGCGGATGCGCGCAGGATACTGGTAGTGGGCTGCGGCACGCATGGCATCGAAGGCTATTCGGGATCGGCGGCGCAAACCCATTGGCTGCGCCGCCAGGCCGCACGGACCTTGCCCGCGGATACCGCCGTGCTTTTCCTGCATGCGCACAACCCTTGGGGCTTTGCACACGCCTTGCGCTTCACGGAGGAGAACGTCGACCTGAACCGCAACTTCGTCGATTTCGCGGCGCCCTTGCCCGCCAATCCTGGATATGAGGACGTCCATGCGCTGATCGCGCTGCCCGACTGGGACGACGCCGCGGTGGACGGGATCTTCCAGCGGCTGTCGGCCTTGCGTGCACGCATCGGCGAGCAGGCCTATTCGGATGCCTTCAATGGCGGCCAATATACGCACGCCGACGGCATCTTCTATGGCGGCGCGCGCCAGCAGTGGGCCAACGCGGCGTTCCGACGGGCCATCGAGGAACACCTGGCGCATGCGCAGGCAGCCGCCATCATCGACCTGCATACGGGCATCGGCCCGGAGCGCGGCCACGTCTTCCTGTGTTTCCACCCGCCGGGCAGCGCCGGATATGAGCGGGCGCGCGCCTGGTGGGGGGAACGCGCGGTCAACCGCGAGGGCGTGACGCACAAGGCCGTCGCGACGTATCAAGGCCTGCTGGTCGACGCCTTCGTCGCCATGCTGCCGCGGGCGCAAACCACGGCGGTCGTGGTCGAGTTCGGCACGCTGCCGCGGCCGCTCATGCAACGCGCGTCGATGGCGGCGCGCTGGCTGTGGGCATCGCCGGCGGCCGACCAGGACTTGCGTGCGCGCCTGATGCGCGAAGTGAGGGAGGCCTTCTACCCTAGTACGCCCGAGTGGCGGGTCGGCGTGCTGGCGCAGTCGGAAGGCATCATCGATCGCGCGGTGGCCGGCCTGGCGGGCTGAGCGGCGGCCGGCCAGCCAGGCCGGCCGGTTTCATTGCCGACCAGCCTGGCGACCGGTCGGGGAAAGGCCGCTACTCTGACAGCGATCGCGCGGCCAGGCTGCGGTCCCAGAACACCAACCGGCGATGCAGCGCCTTGATCAGCTGGCTGCCGCCTATCCCCAGCGCGGCCAGGCTGATCAACGCGGCGAACATGGTGCTGGTGTCCAGCGTGGTCGTCGCCGCGTTGATCAGGTACCCCAAGCCCTGGGTGGCGGAAACGAATTCCGCGACCACCGCGCCGATCAGGCCCAGCACGATGGAAATCTGCAGCGCCGCGAAGATGTGGCCGGCGGCCGACGGGATTTTGATGCGGGTGAGGATGTGCCATCGGCTCGCCGAGAAGGCGCGCATGAGGTCGATCAGCGCCGGATCGGTGGCTTTCAGCCCCACGGCCGTGTTGACGAACATGGGAAAGAAGCACACCAGCGCCACCATGACCACCTTGGATTCCAGGCCGAAGCCGAACCACACCAGGATCAGCGGCGCCAGGGCGACCTTGGGCATGGATTGGAGGCCAAGCACGAAGGGATACAGCAGCCGTTCCAGCGACCGGAATTCGGCGAACAGGACGCCGACGACGAAGGCAAGCGAGCAGCCGGCGGCGTAGCCTATGGACATCGACGCCAGGGTGTAGCCGAAATCGCCCCAGAACGCTCCCTGTACATAGCCCCGGTACAGCGCGGCCAGCACGCCATCGAGCGGTGGCAGGACATAATTCGGCACGGCCCAGTACTTTACGGCGGCGGTCCACAGCGCCAGCAGCAGCCCCAGCAGGACGAGGGGGTAGACCACGGATTTGATTCTTTCCATGATGCGCGAGCCTCAATGAGAAGTTGAAGCGGAACCCCGGGAAGCAGAACCGCCAGGAGTCGCGTCGCGGGAAGAAAACAACGCCCGCAGTTCCGCGCACAGCTCGCCGAAGCGGGGGCTGCCCAGCGTTGCCTCGTCACGGGGAAAGGGGAGGTCCACATGCATCTCCTTGACGATGCGCGCGGGGCGGGGCGACAGCACGATGATGCGGCTGGAAAGGAAGACGGCTTCCGGGATCGAATGCGTGATGAACAGCACCGACTTGCGCGTTTCGGTCCAGATGCGCTGTAGCTCCATCATCATGTTCTCGCGCGTCATCGCATCGAGCGCGGCGAAGGGCTCGTCCATCAGCAGCAGCCTCGGGTCGTGGACCAGGCCACGCGCGATGCCGACGCGCTGCTGCATCCCGCCGGACAGCTCGTGCGGATAGTGATGCTCGAAATTCTCCAGTCCCGTCATGCGTAACAGCTCGCGCGCGCGTTGCAAGCCCTGCTTGCGATCCATGCCCAGCGTGCGCACCGGCAGCAGGACGTTCTCCAGCACCGTCTGCCAGGGCAGCAGGGTGGCGTGCTGGAACACGATGCCGACATCCTTGCGCGGCCCCTCTATGCGGGTGCCGCCCAGTTCGGCCATGCCGCCGCTGGGCTTGAGCAGGCCCGATGCGACTTTCAGCAGGGTGGACTTGCCGCAACCCGAAGGGCCCAGCACCGACAGGAATTCGCCTTCGTGCAAGGCGGTGCTGAAACCGCTCAGGGCCGGTACCGGGCCACGGGAAGAGCGATAGGTGACTTGCAGGTCTTCGGCGCGGAAGATGGCCCTGGACGTGGCAACCGTGACGGCCGGCGGGGTTTTCGCGAGCACGGCATCAATCCTTGTAGGCCTTGGCGGCGGCGACGATACGGGCGGCGTCGAAGTCGGAGAAACGTGGGACCAGGGCATTCGTGTAGCAGCTGGCGACGTCCACGTCCGCGGTGCTCAATTGGCCGCCCTCATGCAGCGCCTTGGCGAAATTCGTCCATGCCTGCGTCGGGAACTCGCCCCAGCGGCGCGGCTGTCCGGCGGGGAAATCCAGCATCTTGTCGAAACGGGCGGAGAATATCTTCACGCTGTCGCTCAATGCCTTGGCCTCGTCTCCGGCCGGCTTCGTATTGGGATACTCCTGCCAGAACATCTTTACGCAGGCCTCCCGGTTCGCCTCGCAGAAGACGGTGGCCTTGGCGATGGCGCGGCCGAAGCCGGCGAGCACCTGCGGCTTGTCGCGCAGCATGTCCTCGTGGGCGACGAAGCCATTGCTGAACAGCGCCGCGAAGCCGGGAATCTGGGCGATGCGGCGAATGCGGGTGCCTTGCGTCTCCAGCGTCGCGTGCTGGGCGTCGAACAGGTTCAGCGCGTCGATCTTGTGCGTGGTCAGCGCCAAAAAGGCCGCGCTGCCTATGCCTACCGGCACCATGGTGGCGCTGATGCCGGCCTCCTTGAACTCCGCCTTGGTGATGGGGACATTGCCGAAGGTCATCGCGCCCACGCCGATATGCTTGCCATCGAGGTCCTTCAGCGTCTTGATGGGGGAGTCCTCCAGCACGGCGAATTCCCACCCGGAGCTGCGCGTCGCGTTGTAGAAGAACTTGATCGGCAGGCGTTCGGCGCCGGGCGCGCGCGCGAGTATCAGCGTATCCGGATTGGGATAGCCGATGTCGATGCGCTTGGCCAGCATCTGCGGGATCAGGGTGCCCGTGCCCTTGAAGCCCATGAGCTCGACGTCCAGCCCTTCGTCCTTGAAGTAGCCCAGGCGCTTGGCCGCCACCATGGGCGCTTGCGACAGGGTCATCTCCGTGACGTTGCCATAGCGGATCCTGGTCGGTTCCGCATTGGCGGCCGGCGATGCCAGCATCAGGCCGGCCGCCAGCGCGGCGACGGCGCTTGCGTGGTGTAGCGTGGTGTTGCGCATATGGGTTCCCCTTGGAATCGGACGTTGTCGTCGTCGCTATCCGGACGCGGCCTGCGCCGGGATGCGGATTCATGGTACGCGCGGGGATTGGGAATAACGTGCTCCAATCGTTTGCCTTGGCCGGGGAAATTCGTATGTGATTCTTTGCTGGCGGCTATAGGGAGATTTTTTTTCCAATCCTAGGGTTTTCCATGGAAACTGGAATGTGCGGACGGCGGGGCTTTTGGAGCGCAGGCGCGCGCCGATCGTCGCAAGCACGCAAGACAAAGGGCAGCCCTTGTGGGGGCTGCCCTCCTGTTGCGGGTGATCTGTCGCGGGTGATCTGTCGCGTCTGATCCGCCGCGTTGGACGCGCTCGTGCTCGGGCGTCAGGGGTGTTCGGCCCGCGCCATCAGGGCCTTGCGGTCGACCTTGTTGGTCGGCGCCAACGGCAGCGCGTCGAGGAAGTAGACGCGGCGCGGGTGTTGATAGGCGGGCGCGTGCGCGAGCACGAAATCCTTGACCTGCTGCTCGCTCAATTCCTTGCCGGCATGGCGTACCACGAAAGCGACCGGTTTCTGGCCTTTCAGCTCGTCGCGCACCGGTACCACGCAGGCCTGCATGACCTCGGGGATGCGCGCGATGACCTGTTCGACTTCGCCTGGGTATATATTTTCGCCGCCGCAATTGAACATATCGTCGACGCGCCCGACGAAGTAGTAGCAGCCGCTGGCGTCGCGCCGGAAGACGTCGCCGGTCTTGTACCAGCCGTCCGGCGTCAGTACCTGGGCGGTCTTCTCGGGCAGGTTCAGATAGCCCAGCATGTTGGCGGGCGTGCGCATCCAGAGTTCGCCCTCGTCGTCCGGGCCGACGTCCAGGCCTTGCGCGTCGACCAGGCGGACCTCGACGCCGGGCAGTGGCCAGCCCAGGCCGCCGCCCGGAGGTAGTGCGCGGCCCTCGGTCGGGCCAAAGACGATGGGGCCCGCTTCCGTGGTGCCGTAGCCACCGGCCAGCGAGGCATTGGGGAAGGCCTGCTTGACCGCCGCGTAAAGGCTGGCCGAGGCTGCCGCGGAACCCATGCGGACGTAATGGACCTTGCTGGTATCAATGCGGGACAGCGCCTCCCTCTCCTTGACGACCATGGCCATCATGGTCGGCACCGACGTAATCCAGGTGACGCCGTGACGGCCGATGGCGTCGATGAATTGCTGCGTGTCGAATTGCGGCAGCAGCACGACGGAGGCATGTCCGGCCAGCGCGAACTTGACCGAGGCCAGGGCATTCATGTGGAACAGCGGCGCCGCCACGATGAAGCGTTCGCCCAGGAAGGACGCGCGGGTCGCCAGCCGCGAACGCAGCGTCCAGAGTTGGCCCTCGTGCGACAGCTGCACGCCCTTGGGACGGCCGGTGGAGCCCGAGG
Organism: Achromobacter aloeverae; assembly: GCF_004121055.1. Taxonomy (GTDB): domain Bacteria; phylum Pseudomonadota; class Gammaproteobacteria; order Burkholderiales; family Burkholderiaceae_B; genus Bordetella_C; species Bordetella_C aloeverae. The sequence continues at coordinate 143,145 of NZ_PYAL01000007.1, read as the reverse complement.
TATAGAGAATCATCGCGCACTCGTCCGGCGCGGGCACGACGGTCGCGAACGGGCCGGGGTCGAGAAAGTCCTGCCACGCGGCGTCGTCGTCCAGGCGCTGGGCCGGGGTGCCCGGCGGCAGCAGCGCTACGCGGGGCCCGTCGACGAAGGCCAGCCTGGCCTTGCAGTCGTCCAGGATCAACGCCAAGGTGTCGGCGGAGACCTTGTAGTTGACCGGGACCGCCACCATGCCGGCGCGCATGATGCCGAGGTACGCAATGACGAACTCGGCGCGGTTCAGGCTCATCAGGGCAACGGTCGCGCCGCGCGGCAGACCCTTGCGCAACAGGCCGCGCGCGCAGGCGTCGGCCTGCCGGTCTATATCGCCATGCGTATAAATGCGCGGCCGGGCGGGATCGACGCAATCGATGATCGCGATCTCGTCCGCCGGCTGCGCCGTGTCCACCAGTTTGCCCAGATTCACCAACATGCCTTCACCTTGTTGTGACGATGACCCGCGTCATCCCGTGATGGGGACGTAGGTGCCGCGGCCGACGGCGACCAGCTTGCCGTCGGCCGACATGACGTCGATATCCACGACCGCCGCGCTGCGGCCTGCCTTGCGCACCACCGCGACGCCCTCGACATAGGGCGCCATGGCAGGGCGCAGGTAGTCTACCCGCAAATTCATGGTCGGCACCCCGCCGCCCACGAGCATGCCGATCGCGAAATCGCCGACCACGTCGATCAGCGACGCGATGGCGCCGCCGTGGAACTGGCCGGATCCCGCAGCGCCTCTTTCCAGGTTGTCGCTCATGGGCATGCGCACAGAGAAACGCGACGCGGCATGGTCCACTTCCAGTATTTCCAGGTTCAGGGCGCTGATGAAGCGCGAGCGCTTGAAAATCGCCCCGATGTCGGCGCGTTCGAGTTTCCTGGGCTCCGCCTTGGCGGTATTTGCATTGCTCATGGCTTCACCATTACCTTGCCGAACACCTGGCGGTCTTCCAGCAGCCTGAAGGCTTCATTGACTTCCGACAAGCCGTAGACCTTGTCGATCACCGGTTTCAGCTTGCCCTGGCGCACTTCTTCGACGAGGGCCAGCAACTCATCGCGCTGCCAGCCGTTCGAGCCCAGCACCTGCAACTCGTAGCTCCAGATGAAGCGCAGGTCCTCCTTGGGATCGTAGCCGGCGGTGGCGCCGCAGGTCAGTATCCGGCCGCCGCGGTGCAGGGTGCGCAGCGATTTCACCCAGGTGTCGCCGCCGGTGAAGTTGACCACCACGTCCATCCCCTTGTCGGCGAAGCGGCGATGGGGCTTGCCGAAGTGCTCGAAGACCCATTTCATGAAGTCATGCTGCTTGTAGTCCAGCAGGTGGTCGGCGCCCAGGTCTTTCAGTCGCGCCAGTTTTTCCGGCGAGGAGGCGGCCGCGATGACTTCCGCGCCGGCCAGCTTGGCCAACTGCACGCAGCAGGTGCCCACGCCGCCGGATGCGCCCAGCACCAGCACCTTTTCACCGGCGCGGATACGGCCGATGGTGAGCATCATGCGCCAGGCGGTGCCGTAGGCGACGGGCAGGGAGGCGGCGGTTTCGTAGCTGACGTCGTCGGGCAGCTTGACCAGGTGATGATCGGGCACCGCGCAGAATTCGGCCAGGCCGCCATGGCGGGCCTCGCCGATGACGCCGCCGAAGGTCTTGCGGTCGGACGGATCTATCATGACGCGGTCGCCGACCTTCCAGCCACCCTCGACGTCCGGGCCCACCTCGACGATCTCGCCGGCGAAATCCAGGCCCATGATGATGGGCATGGGCACGGTGATGCCGGGCATGCCATTGCGCGTGAATACGTCGTGGTAGTTCAGCGTGGTGGCGTGGACCTTGACGATGACCTCTCCGGGCTTGGCTTCGGGATCCGGGAAATGGGTCTCGTATTTGATGCTGCCGGGGCCGCCGTGTTCGTAGATGACTGCTGCTTTCATTTTTTCGTGTTCCCTTGGATGATGCGGAAAATGATGCGTGGTGCCGCGTACGAAGTGTTGTGTACGAGGTACGAGGTGTTGCGTACGACGTGTTGTGTATCTAGCTGGCTTCGATGAACTGCAGCGCGGCGTGGCTGGTCTGCGACGGATGGACCCACAGCGACGGCCGGCCGCCGTCCAGCGTGGGAGCTTCGAAGGTATCAATGCCGCGTTCGCGCAGCAGGCCGCGCAGGGCGGGCAGCGAGGCGACCTCGATGCAAGCCGCCGAGACGCGGTGGATGGCATCGTCGGCGGGGCTGGCCAGGACGGGGCAGGCGGCGCGCATGGCTTGCGGGCTCAGCACCCAGAAGACGCCGCGCACCAAGGCAAAACAATAGGCGTCGCCGTGCCGGGTGGGCGCGCCCAGCAGCCGTTCAAAGCGGGCCAGCGTGGCCGGCAGGTCGGTGGGGCAGAAATAAATGGCGGCCAGGCCGGTGGCGCCGTTGGGATGCGAGAGCAGGTGCGGCTGCCACAGCACGTCGCGCGTGCCATGCTCGATGACGATGAAGCGGGCCTCGGGGCACTGTTCGCCGTCCAGGTAGACATTGCTGAAGCGCGCGCGCCGGGTTTCCTCGTCGTGGGGGCCGTAGGCGGCGTCGCGTTCCAGGCGGGCGGGCGCCGCCGCGGGAATGCCCTGTTCCTGGAGCCGGCGATGCGCTTCATCGGCGGAGGCACAGTCCATGGCGACGATGTGCAGCCCTTCGTAGCGCGCGATCATCTGCTTGGCCGTGCTGTATAGCGTGGGATCCACCAGGCCCAGCAGTTCGAAGTAGCCGTGCTTGAACATGGCGCAGTGATTGCCGGAGCCCCAGGGCTCGACCGGGCCGCCGGGAGTGATGCTGCCGGCGTGCATGCTGCGGGAAGACAGGCGAAAGCCCAGCTTTTCGAAGGCGGCCCGGGCGGTTTCCAGGTCGCGGATGATCAGGCCGGTATGGTCCAGGCTCAACGGCAATGATGGCATTGCATTCCCCATGGCGATGGTGTTTGCGCCGGCCCGCTTGCGGCCGGCGTGTCTCACGGTTGTGTATTTTCGAGTGGGTATAGTACGCGCGGGACGCAGGAATTCCATGCCATTAAGCAATAGGAAACGTGGCCGGCGAGGTATTTTTTTCTAGAAGACTAGCATTAACGCTAATTGGCTCCCAAATTTTGACTGGTTTTTGGATGTTAGCCGTCCGCCGGGGATGGGCCGGCAGCGTCGCATCATTCGATGGGGCAGGCCGGCCGAGTCCGCATCGCGATCGTCCGACGGGGGATAGGCGGACGATCGCGATCGTCCGGCGCCGCGGGTCGCCTTGTCCGCGTCCCGTGTGGAGGGCGTCGGAAAATTCGGCATGATGGTGCGTGCGTATCTCACGCGCGCTCGCCGGCGGGGCCGGCGTCCATCCGCGACTTTCTCATGTGCGCCCTTCGGGTCCGCTCCTATCGTGTTTGCATCGAGTCCTGAATAGGGCAGGCCATGGTCAATGGGCTGAGTCGTTGTTTCGCGGGCGCGGCCCGTCCCGCGGAAGAGGGGAGCGGGGCACACGCGGACGCGCGCGCCACCGTCGTCGTCATGCCGGGAATGCCGCCGCGCGCGGGCCGGGGCGTTTCCGCGCGCCCGATGGGCGGGGCCCGTATTTCCAGCGAACGCCGGCGCGAGCCGCTGTTCGCGTGGCCCGGCACGGCGGCCCGCGCTCGACGCCATGGAGGGGGCGCGGCCGGCGACGCGATAGCCGTCCAGGAGGCCAGGGCGGCTGTCGTGCGCGCATGGAAGGAGGAAGGGCCGAAGACCTTCGATACGCTGTATGGGAGCAACGGCTCCTTGCGACGGGATGTAGCCACCGCGCTGTGGCAGCGAATCGAACAACTGCTCGCGGCGGATGGCACTTCCGGATCGGCCGCGGCAGCTACAGCAGGTGCGGCAGCTACAGCAGGTGCGGCAGCTACAGCAGGTGCGGCAACTACAGCAGGTGCGGCAACTACAGCAGGTGCGGCAGCTACAGCAAATGCCGCAGCCGCAGCAGATGCCACAACTGCAGCGGATGTGGCGGCCGCAACGGGTGCCGCAGCTACAGAGGATCCCACAGCCGCAGGAGATGCAGCCACCGCCGCCGCCGCCACCGCGACCGCCGAGGGAACCCCGGACGACGGCACCATGACCGACCGGGAACTGCATGCCCTCACCGAGAAGCTGGCGCGCGCCGAGGCGCTGCTGGGCAAGCAGGACAGCGTCGCGCTGCGTGCGGTCCGCGTTTTAGGCGAACAGGTGCTGGGCGCGCGCGCCAGCCTGGGCCGGCCGCTGCTGGTGGCATCGGCCAGCCAGCGCGTGGGCCGGTATGCGCACGCGGGCGCCGCGAGCACCTTCCGTCTGGGAGCGGATTTCGCCCTCCCGGGCTTGCCGTTGAGCGCGTCCGTATCGCCGAGGGTAGGCGCCACCTATTCGAGTGGCGTGGAGGTGGGCGAAGACCTGTGGATATCCGAAAGCCGCACGGTCGAGGCGCGGCTGGGGATCATCGGACGCATCAAGGCCTTTTTCCTAAGGCTGGACCTGGCACTGACGGGCCGGCATGCCAGGAGCCACGGCCGCAGCTATTACGACCCTGACCACCTTCTGCAGGCGCCGGGCAGCAGCACCTATCGGGCCGAACGGGATGTCGGGGCTTTAAGGGACCTGAGCCGGGACCTGAGTCGGGACCCGGGTAACAACCGGGCGTGGGGCCCAGGGCGCACCGCCAGGTGGCGCTCCTGGCTGGGAATGCCGAAGGCGTTTTCCCTGCACAGCCTGGACAGGGTGCGGCTGGCGGCTTACGCCCGCCATGACGAGTTCGCCAAGACGGCGGCGATGCTGGGCATCGTGGTGGCGCCCCCGCAGGCGGAGGATGCACGTCATCCGCTTGCGGAGAGCCATCGGACAGCGATGGGCGCCGGTTCGCCCTCCAGCGTGGTGACAACGGGCCTCAGGCTCTCGGGGGGCGCCATGCTCGGCGGCGCGGACGAGGCCGGCGCGCCGCGGATGCTCCGCGTCCACGGGCAACTCGAAGGGGGCGGTTCGAAGTCGAGCACCGCCATCCGGACCTACGTTCCCGTCTGGGATGCCCTGGACGGCCAGGAAGCGGAACAGGCGGGCGAGGCCGCGATACAGGTGCGCCTGGCGTCGCTGCGTGCGGCCTGTGCGCCCATGGTCCGGGCCTTGCAAGCGTATCACCGCGGACCGGCGGCCAGTGCCGCCTCGGTCGGCCCGGCGGCGGCCGAGGCGGCGCCCGCACCAGGGCTAACACCAATACCAACACCAGCACCAACGCCAGCACCAACACCACCCCCCGCGCCAGCGACCGCGACGTCACGGCTCGGGAACGTCGCCCGTGTCCTCGACGCCCTGTCGACCTGGAAACCCGGCGATCCGCCGGTGCCGGGCGCCGACATGAACCATGCCTTGCAAGCGCTGGTGGCAGAACACGACCTGTATTGCCAGGCGGCGCGGCACGGACCGGCCGACAAGCATGCCCGCGGCTTGGCCCGGTCCATGGAGCGGGCCTGGGGCGTCGAACGCAGTCACGGCGCCTATGGCTACATGCGCGCGCTCGCCGTCACGACCGCCCTGGCCGCCCACCATGCCCGGTCCACGGGACAGCCCCCGCCGGCCGCCTGCGAGGCGCTGTCGGCCCGCCTGGCCGCGCCTGCCATGCAGTACGACAGCCCCCTGATGAAGCGCGCCACGGGGTTCCGGAACATATTGCCGATCGAGACCTGGCAAGTCGAGATGGCGCTGGGAGCCGACGCGGGTATCAGCCTGCCGCTGCTGGCCGTCGCCGCCGATGTCAGCGGCAGGATCCGGAGTTCCCGCGTCACGCATTTCAATGCGCTGAAGGAAGGGGATTTCATCGATGTGGAGGTCGCCGTGGGCCTTTCCGGTCAGCTGGACCTTGCCGCCGTCTTCAAACCCCTCATGGCCTGGATGGGCGACCACCTGGGCCATGCCATGAGCGCGCTGGCGGAGGCCGGCGTGCCCGCCGTCATGATGGAGAAGTTGAACGGCGCGCTGAAGGCCATTTCCCCCTCGCTAGGCGCGGGCGCGCACCTGGTGCTGGCCATCCGATATTCGAGGCCGCTCGCCGACACGGCGGGGGACGAGGGCAATCAGGCATCCTCCGATCAACCCAGGCAGGCAGCCGGCTTCAACATGGAGTACGTCCGGGTGCTGGCCCGGATCGACGGCGCGCAGAACACGGACACCGTGCCGTTGGCCACGGTCATGGGCAGCAACGCCATCCGCTCGGTGCTGATGCGCCTGGACAACTGCTACAGGAAGGACGGCGACGCCGACAAGGCTGAACGCGAAAGCCGGGCCTATCTCTCGTCGAAATCCGTGAGGCGGGACCTGCCCGGCATCTTCGAGAGCCTGGGCCAGGACGACAGCGCCGCGGCGCGCCAGGTGCGCGCCTTCGTGCGCGAGGCGACCCCGCACGCCGTCGACGCCGAATCCCTGCGCGCGCTGAGGTCGTGCGAGGCGGATTTCTTCGCTGCCATGAAGGCCTACACCGTGGCGGCGGCCGCTGCCGCGGCTGTAGAAGGCGGTATAGCGGCCGCCGCCGCGGCCACAGCCATGGCAAGCGCGGACCCGGGCACGGTGTCCGTGGACGGCGCGCTCCCGGTCCTTCCAGCCTTCCCGGCGCTGCCGGAATACATGGCCGCCGAGCGGGCCTTGGTCGCGCTGTGCGAGGCGCTGCGCGGTCCCGCCCGCGTCTACCAGGGCAAGCGCACGGCGTATGCGACGGACCTGGACAGGCTGCGCGGCAGTGCCTAGGCCTGGCCCGTCACCGCGCCCTTCGCCGGACGTCGCACGGCGCGCCGCGGCCCCGCGCGGCGCGACATGTCGGAATCCAGGATCAGGCGGCCGCGCAGCTTGCCATTGAGCTGCTTCACGAAGCCCGATGCCTCCTGCATGTGTTCTGCCATCAGGGCGCGCACGGTTGCGGCATCGCGGGCGCGCGCCGCCGCGGTGATGCGGCGGTGTAGCGTGACGTTGGCATCGCCGAAGCGCCGCTGCGCGCGCAGCGGCGTATCGTTTTCGAACACGGTCAGCTGGCGCAGCATTTCGTTGATCAACTGGCAGGTAAAGCGCAGGAAACTGTTGGGATTGGCCTGCGCCAGGATGTCGTGGAAGTTGAGGTCTTCCTTGCGTTGCGCGATGACGTCCGCGGTATGCCCCGATGACGGGTCGCAGCATTCGATGCTGTGTTCCAACGCCTCGAAATCGGCGTCGGTGAGATGCGGCACCGCGCCCGCCGCCAGTTCCGGCTCCAGCAGCTTGCGCACCGTGTAGATGTCGTCGATGGTCACCTCCTTGAAAAAGAGGTAGTTCTGCATCAGCTGGAACGTCCGGTCCAGGGTGACCTCGACGATGCGTCCGCCGCCGGCCGGTCCGGTGCTGATGGTCACCAGCCCCTGCACCTCCAGGGACTTCAGCGCCTCGCGCATGGTGCTCTTGCTCACCGCGAACATTTCCTGCAGTTCGCCTTCGCGCGGCAGCTTGTCGCCCGGGCGCAGGTCGCGGTCCGTGATCAGGCGCTTGATTTCCTCGGCCACCAGGTCGGCGCGCTTGGGGCGCGCCCTCGGTGCGCGCGCCGCGCCGACGGCGGTGGTGCCGGCGGTGCCGATGGTGCATTTCGTCGGTCGGGCCATGACCTGCTGCTCCCCATTCTGTTTCGGATCGACGGGCCGCGCTGCCCAGGGTTTAACCTGATGCGCGCCCCGTTGACGGCGAAATTGACGCTTCTATATTATCAATTCCATCGTATTTATCATGATAAATAGCGATAGATACGACAGCCCTCCCGCGCAACGCCGGCCTGCCCGCGGCCTGCACGGGGTCTCGTTCGGGTGCGCGCCGCAACGTACGGCCGTGCCCGTGCTTCCATGCCCACTGCCGTCGCCCGGGGCGCCGGCACCAGCCTAGGGGAATACCGTGAATCGCCGTGAACTGTTGAAACTTGCCGCGCTGGCGGCCGTGCCGGGCAGTCTTCCCATGCGCGCCGCGCTGGCGCAGTCGGCCGGGCAGACCATCCAGTTTGGCTGTCCCGTGCCGATGTCCGGCGCTTTCGCCGCCAACGGCAAATACGCGGACCTGGGCATGAAGCTGGCGATCGAGCAATACGGCAAGGCCTTGGGCCGACCCCTGGCCTATACGCTGCTGGACACCGAAGCCAAGCCGGCCACCGCCGTGCGCAAGCTGCAGGAACTCGTGCAGCAGAAAAGCGCGCGTTATTTCGCCGGCGGCATCCTGTCGTCGGAGGCCCTGGCCATGGCCAAGGAGGCGCAGAAGGACGGCGCGTTGTTCATCACCACGGCGGGCGCCGATGAAATCACGGGCGCCGACTGCAACAAGTCGACTTTCCGCTGGTCCGTGCCGACCTTCGGCGCCATCGAACGCACGGTGCGGCCGCTGATCGAGCAGATGCCCAAGGCCAAGCGCTGGTACACGATCACGCCGCAATACGTGTTCGGCGACGGGCTGTTGAACGCGGCCAAGAACATCTTCAAGGAAAAGGGCATCGAGCACGTTGGCAACAGCTATCACTCGCTGACCGAAAAAGAGTTCAGCGGCTACCTGACCAATGCGATGGCGGCCAAGCCGGACGTGCTGCTGCTGCTGAACTTCGGCTCGCAGTCCTCGGACGCGTTGCGCCAGGCGGTCAGCTTCGGCATGAAGCAGAACACCACCATCCTGATGGCCTGGGCCTCGGGCCTGGAGCAGTTCGAGTCGCTCGGCGCCGATCTGTGCGAGGGCGTGTATTTCGGCGCGCAATACTGGCACGGCATCGATTCGCCCGGCAACAAGGACCTGGTCCAGCGCACGCAGCAGACGTTCAAGTTCAACCCCAACTACAGCCTGGCCGGATCCTACATCTGCACCAAAATCTTCATCGACGCCATCATCAAGGCGGGTTCGGACGACCCCGCCAAGGTGATTCCGGTGCTGGAGGGCATGAAGTACACCGGCCTGACCGGCGAGGAGGAAATCCGCCCCGAGGACCACCAGGTGCTGAAGAACTATTACCTGCTGAAGGGCAAGGCCAAGTCGGCCATGAAGGACAAGGACGACTACGCCGACATCCTCAGCTTCGGCAAATCCTTCCTGCCCGTGGCGCAGACCGGCTGCAAGCTGTGACCGTTTATCTGCTGCAGGTGGTCAACGGGATCGGCATAGGCATGCTGTACTTCCTGTTGGCCGTCGGGCTGTCCATCATTTTCGGGCTGCTGCGCTTCGTCAATTTCGCCCATGGCGCCTTCTATCTCCTGGGCGCCTACTTCTGCTACCAGGCGGTGGCATGGGGATTGAACTTCTGGCTGGGGCTGGTGCTGGTGCCGCTGGTGGTGGCCCTGCTGGCCTGGCTGGCCGAACGTACCCTGCTGCGCAGGGTGTATGACCAGCCGCATGAGTTCCACATTCTCATCACCGTCGGCCTGGCGCTGGTACTGCAGGAAGTGGTGATCCTGGCCTGGGGGCCGCTGGGCGACAACGTCGCCACGCCGGCGTCCTTGCAGGGCGTGGTCATGTGGGGCGGCTTCATTTATCCGAAATACCGGCTGTTCGTCATCGCGTTCACCGCCGTGTTCGCGCTGCTGCTTTGGTGGCTGCTGGAAGGCACGCGGCTGGGCAGCGCGGTGCGCGCCGGCAGCGAGTCGACGGAAATGGTGTCGCTGCTGGGGATCAACGTCTTGCGCGTGTTCGGCCTGGTGTTCGCGCTGGGCGCGGGCACGGCGGCGCTGGCCGGCGCGCTGGCCGCGCCCATACGCGGTGTCGATCCCTTCATGGGCCTGGAGGCGCTGGGCGTGGCGTTCGTCATCGTGGTGGTCGGCGGCATGGGCAGTTTCGCCGGCGCGTTGGTGGGAGGTCTCTTGATCGGTATCGTGCAGAGCGTGATGAGCACGCTGTGGCCGGAAGGCGCGCGGCTGATGATCTATGTGGCGATGGCGGCGGTGTTGCTGCTGCGCCCGCATGGCCTGCTGGGGAGGGGATGATGGCCGCCTCCGATCCCGCGAACCGCCAAGCCGCGCCACTGGGGCCGGATGCCTCGTCGGCCGCGCGGGCCCCTGCGACCAGGCGACCGCTGTCCGGCGGATATGCCGGCTGGTGGCTGTCGCTGGCCGTCGTGCTGGTCCTGCCCCTGGCGCTGGACTCGGGCACGCTGGCCACCGAGGTGCTGGTGTATGCATTGGCTGTGCTCGGCTGCAACCTGCTGCTGGGCTATACCGGGCTGCTGTCCTTCGGGCAGGGCATCTTCTTCGGCGTGGGCAGCTATGCCTTGGGCATCCTGATGACGCGCGCGGGCCTGGGACTGCCGCTGTCGGTGCTGCTGGCCTTGCTGGCGGGCGCCTTGACGGCCGCCGCCGTGGGGTGGTTCGCCATCCGGCAGCGCGGCACGTACTTCGTCATGCTGACGCTGGCGTTCGCGCAGATGTTCTATTTCCTGGCCTACAGCCTGCCGGACTGGACCGGCGGCGACAATGGGCTGCTCAACATCCCCCGGCCGCCGCTGGCGCTGTTCGGCGTCACGCTGTGGTCCCTGGACAGCCCATGGCGTTTCTACGCCTTGGTGGCGGCATGTTTCCTGGTGGTGTTCTGGCTGTTGCAGAGGGTCACGGCGTCGGTGTTCGGCCGCACGCTGCTGGCCATCCGCGAAAACGAGACGCGCGCGCGCGCCGTCGGCTACGACACGCGGCGTTTCAAGCTGGCCGCGTTCGCCCTGTCGGGCGCGGTGACCGGCCTGGCCGGCGCCTTCCACGCGTTGATGACGGGTATCGCGCCGCTGTCGAACATCGAATACCACACCAGCGAGATGATCCTGGTGATGACGGTGATCGGCGGCACCGGCAACCTGTTCGCGTCGGTGCTCGGCGCGGCGTTCTATGTCTTGATGTCCGACTGGTTGTCGACCTTGTGGCCGCGCTGGCTCCTGCTGCTGGGACTGCTGTTGATCGGGGTCAGCCTGTTCATGCACAAGGGGCTGTGGGGCCTGTTGCAACGGGGCTGGACGGCGCTGCGGTCGCGCGCCGGCGCCGGGGAGGAGAGGGCATGAGCCTGGATCAGTCTCCTGGCACGGGCGGCCATACGGCCCACGCGGCCAAGCCCGCCGACCACGCCGCGCCGCTGCTCGACGCGCGCGGCATCGTCAAGCGCTATGGAAAATTCACCGCCATCGCGGGCGTCGACCTGCGCGTGCGCGCGGGTACGGTGCATTCCGTCATCGGACCCAACGGCGCCGGCAAGACGACGCTGTTCCATGCGCTGACCGGCACGGTGCCCGTCACCGCGGGCACCATTCTTTTCGGTGGACACGACGTTACGCGCGAGCCGGACAACGTGCGCGTGCGGCGCGGCATCGCGCGATCCTTCCAGGTGACCAGCCTGTTCGCCAACCTGGACGTGCGCGAGAACCTGCGCCTGGCGGCGCAAGGCGCGCATGCCGCCGGCGCCTTCGATATGTGGCGCCCGCCGGGTCGGCACCGGGATATCCTGGAGCTCGCCGACGCCATCCTGGAGCGACTGGGCCTGACCGCGCGCGCCGGCAGCGCGGCGGGCGCGCTGTCGCATGGCCAGCAGCGGCGGCTGGAGGTCGGCATGGCGCTGGCCGCGCGGCCGCGCGCCATTTTCCTGGACGAACCGACCTCCGGCATGGGCGTGGACGACCTGGACGGCATGAAGGCGCTGATACGTGGCCTGGCGCAGGACCACACGGTGCTGCTGATCGAGCACAACATGAACATCGTGATGGACATCTCCGATACCGTGACGGTCATGCAGCAGGGCCGCGTGCTGGTGGAGGGCGCGCCGGCGGCCATCCGGGACGACGACCGCGTGCGCGCCGCCTACCTGGGCAACATGATTACCGGAGGCCGCGCATGACTGACACGGGAAAAGGCGCGGGAACTGGCTCGGGAAATGGCGCGGGCGAGCTGTCGCTGCGCGACGTCCATGCATACTACGGCAAGAGCCATATCCTGCAAGGCGTGTCGCTGCGGGTGGGCGAGGGCGAAGTGGTCACCTTGCTGGGCCGCAACGGCGCGGGCAAGTCGACGACGCTGCGCACCATCGCGGGCGCCTTGCGGCCGGCGCGCGGCGATATCGTGTTCGGGGGCGCGGCGGTGCACGGATTGCCCGCGCACAAGGTGGCGGGCCGTGGCCTGTGCCTGGTGCCCGAGCACCGGGGGGTCTTCCGCCTGCTGACCGTGGAGGAAAACCTGCTGCTGGGCGCGCGCAAGCGCTCGCCCTGGCAACTGGAAGATATCTACCGCATTTTCCCCCGCTTGCGCGAACGCCGCCGCAACGGCGGCGCGCAATTGTCGGGCGGCGAGCAGCAGATGCTGGCGATCGGCCGGGCGCTGATGAACCATCCCCGCCTGCTGATGCTGGACGAACCGGTGGAAGGCCTGGCGCCGGTCATCGTCGAGGAGATCGTCGCTCAGCTCAAGCTGATCCGTCGTGAAGGCGTGTCCATCCTGCTGGTGGAACAGAACCTGGAGGTCTGCACGCAGCTGGCCGACCGCCATTACATCATCGAACAGGGCGCCATCGTGTACGAGGGCGATAATGCAAGTTTCGCGGCCGATGCCGGCATCAAGGACCGCTACCTGGGCGTGGGCGTGGCTTCATGACGATGGGCCCGCGCAGCGTACGCAGCGTACGCAGCGTTCGCGGCACTTGCGGCACTTGCGGCACTTGCGGCGCCGGTGGCGACGCCGTGGTTTAACGCTTTATCTGGAAGGCATGACATGGATACCTCTACTCTCGACACCCTATCGTTGCGCGTGAACGGCGCTCGCCTGTGGGAGTCGCTGATGACGCTGGCGCGCATCGGCGCCACGGACAAGGGCGGCGTGCGCCGCCTGGCCCTGACCGATCTCGACCGGCAGGGGCGCGACCTGGTGGCCGGGTGGGCGCGCGAACTGGGCTGCAGCGTGCGCGTGGACGCCATCGGCAATATGTTCATGCGCCGCGCGGGCCGCCGCGACGACCTGCCCCCGGTGATGGCGGGCAGCCATATCGATACGCAGCCCACCGGCGGCAAGTTCGATGGCAATTATGGCGTGCTGGCGGGCATCGAGGTGCTGCGCACCTTGCACGACCATGGCGTGCGCACCGAGGCGCCGCTGGAAGTGGCGGTGTGGACCAACGAGGAAGGCTCGCGTTTCGTGCCGGTGATGATGGGCTCGGGGGTGTACGCGGGCGCGTTCACGCTGGAGCATGCCCTCGACGCGGTGGACCGCGATGGCGTCAGCGTGCGGTCGGCGCTGCGGGAAATCGGCTATGCCGGCGCCGATGCCGTAGGCGGCCAACCCGTGGCCGCCTACTTCGAGGCCCACATCGAGCAAGGCCCGGTGCTGGAGGCGGCCGATGTGGTGATCGGGCTGGTGCAGGGCGCGCTTGGGCAGCGCTGGTACGACCTGACCATTACCGGGATGGAAGCCCATGCCGGCCCGACACCCATGGCCCTGCGCCAGGATGCCCTGCTGGCCGCCGCGGATGTCATCAAGCTGGTCAATCGCATCGCGCTGGAGCACGCGCCGCACGCGCGCGGCACCGTGGGTTGCCTGGATACCTATCCGAACTCGCGCAATGTCATTCCCGGACGCGTGGGGATGACGGTGGATTTGCGTGCCGCCGACGACGCCACGCTGGACCGCATGGCCACGGCCTTGCGCGACGGCATCGCCGCGATTCGCGGCGTCGCCATGGACCTGCGCGAAGTCGTGTACTTCCCGCCCCAGGCCTTCGAGCCGTCCTTGATCGCCAAGCTGGCCGAGGGCGCGCGGGCCCTCGGGTTGTCGGCCATGGACGTGGTCAGCGGCGCGGGCCACGATGCCGTGTACCTCGCGCGCGTGGCGCCCACCGCCATGATCTTCGTCCCGTGCAAGGACGGCATCAGCCACAATGAAATCGAGGACGCCAAGCCCGAGCATCTGGAGGCCGGCTGCAATGTCCTGCTGCAAGCCATGGTGAGCCGGGCAGGGGTATAGGCCCACGCCTTCCGGAAGCAAGCTTGCACGTGCGCCCTCGCCGGCGCGCGCCCCCTTCGGGCTGACCTGAGGAGCCGCCCATGAAAGTCCTGATCGCCCGCATGAACCACGAGACCAATACCTTCTCGCCGGTTCCCACGCCGCTGTCGTCCTTCGGCCGCAACGGCCCGCTTTATGACGATGACGCCCTGCGCGACAACGACGGCGGCCGCACCGCCATGTCGGCCTTCATCGACCTGGCGCGGGCCCATGGCGCGCGGATGGTGACGCCCTTGTCGGCCTGGGCCAACCCCAGCGGGCCCGTGCACGCGGACGCCTATGACGCCATGTGCGAACGCATCCTTGCCGCCGTGCCGGGTTGCGACGCGATCTTCCTTGACCTGCATGGCGCCATGGTGGCGCAGAACAGCGACGACGGCGAAGGCGACCTGCTCGCGCGCGTGCGCAAGGCGGCGCCCGGCGTGCCGCTGGCGGTGGCGCTGGACCTGCACGGCAACGTGACGCCGACCATCATCGACAACGCCGACGTCATCGTCAGCTTCAAGACCTATCCACACGTCGACATGTACGAGACGGGCGAGCACGCGGGCCGCCTGCTCTGGCGCATGATCGCCGGCGATTTCCGTCCCGTGATGGCCTGGCGGCGCCTGCCGTTGATGACGCATACGCTGCGCTCGGCGACCGACGCTGGCGCGATGCAGGCGGCGGTCAGCGCGGCCAGGGCTGCCGAGGCGGCCGACGACGCCGTCGTGGCCGCCTCGGTGCTGGCGGGTTTCGGGTTGGCGGATATCGCCAAGCCCTGCATCAGCGTGATCGTGGTCGCCGACGGCGATCTCGCACTGGCCGACCGCACCGCGGCGCGCCTGGCCGACGAGATCTGGAAGGCCCGCGACGGCTTCGTGTACCGCAGTCCGCCCATGGCGGATTCCCTGCGCGAGGGCGCCGCGCGGGCACAGGGCCAGGACAGGCCCATCCTGCTGCTGGATCACGGCGACAACTGCAATTCCGGCGGCACGTGCGATACCACGGCGGTGCTGGAGGCGGCGCTGGCCGCCGGCATGGAGGGCATCCTGGCGGGTCCCTTGTGCGATCCCGAGGCGGTGGCGGCCATGATCGCGGCCGGCGTCGGCGCGCGGGTCACGCTGCCGCTGGGCAACAAGCGCCCCCTGGACAATATCGGCATCCACGCGCGACCCATGCAGGCCAGCGGCATCGTGCGCGCCATCACCGATGGCGAGTACGTGATCACGGGGCCGGCCTATACCGGCATGCGGGTGGGCATGGGGCGCTGCGCGGTGCTCGACATGGGCGCGGCGGTGGTCGTCGTGTCCGAGTTGCCGCATGAGCCGTGGGACCTGGGGGTGTTCGAAAGCGTCGGCCGGGATCCCCGCCGCGCCCGCTTCCTGCTGCTGAAATCGCGCATGTACTGCCGCCCCGTCTTCGTGCCCATCTCGGCGGGCCTGGTGGAAATCGACAGCCCCGGAGTGACTACGTCGGACTATTCCATCTTTCCCTACGCGAAGCGGGCCCGCCCCCTGTTCCCCATGGAGGACGCGCGGTTCGACGCACAGGCGCCCGCGGTATAAGGCCGGCCGGCGGCCGGCGCGGGTTTGACAGCCGGCGGGTTACGGGAGTACACCCTTACCCGCTCCTCATGTCCGGCCGTGCAACGCGGCCGGCGCCGCCGACCCTCTTTCCTCAAGCTGCACATGCCCGCGTCGCGCCTGTCGTTCTCATTGCAACAACCCCTACCCGTTGGACAAGGCCTGCCGGCCGCGGATCGGCGCCGAGCCGCCTTGGCCGTGATGCTGGGCGTTTGCATGGCGAGCCTGGACACCGCCATCGCCAATACCGCGCTGCCGGCGATGGCGCGCGACCTGGGCGTGGGCGAGGCCGATTCCATCTGGGTCATCAGCGCCTATCAGCTGGCGATGGTCGCGGCGCTGCTGCCGCTCGCGTCGCTGGGGGAAATCATCGGCTATCGACGCATCATGGTGGCCGGCATGGTGCTGTTCACGCTGGCCTCGCTGGCCTGCGGCCTGTCGCCCACCCTGCCGTGGCTGGTGGCGGCGCGCGTGGCGCAGGGGCTGGGCGGAGCGGGCATCATGGCCGTCAATATCGCCATGCTGCGCTATATCTATTCGGATCGCTTGCTGGGCGCGGGCGTGGGCTTGAATTCGCTGGTGGTGGGTTTCGCCTTTGCCGCCGGCCCCACCGTGGCATCCCTGATCCTCACCGTCGCCAGCTGGCACTGGCTGTTCCTGATCAACGTTCCCGTGGGCCTGATCGCGCTGCGGCTTTGTTTCCTGTCGCTGCCTGCCAGCGCCGGCAGCGGCCATCGCTTCGACGGCATGGCCGCGGTGTTCGCCGCCGGCTTCCTGGCCTTGCTGGTCTTCGCCCTGAACGAGGGCGCGCACGTGGCGCCGCCGCGCATGATCGCGATAAGCGCCGCGGGCGCGGCGATCTGCCTGCTGGTGCTGCTGCGCCGGCAAGCGGGCCATCCCGCGCCGCTGCTGGCCGTGGACCTGCTGAAGCGGCCGATGTTCGCATTGTCGGCCGCGACCGCCATGTGCACGTTCGCCACGCAATCGCTGTCCTTCGTGTCGCTGCCTTTCCTGCTGCAAAACGGGATGGGCTACTCGCAGGTGGAAACCGGCTTCCTCATTACCCCCTGGCCGGTGCTGGTGGCGGTGCTGGGACCCGTGGCGGGACGCCTGTCGGACCGTTATGCGGCCGGCCTGCTGGCGGGCGTCGGCCTGGCGGTGCTGGCCCTGGGCATGATGCTGCTGGCCTTGCTGCCGGAGTCCGCCGGCGTGTTCGACATCTGCTGGCGCATGGCCCTGTGCGGCGCCGGTTTTGGTTTCTTCCAGTCGCCCAATGTGCGCGCGCTGATGACGTCGGCCCCGCCCGCGCGCAGCGGCGGCGCGTCCGGCATGGTGGGCACCGTGCGTCTGCTGGGCCAGTCCAGCGGCGCGGCGCTGGTCGCGGCCTGTTTCCATGCCTCCAGTACGGAGGGAGCCTTGATGGCGCTGTGGCTGGGCGCGTTGTTCGCGGGGCTGGCCAGCATCGCCAGCTTCATGCGGCTGCGCTTCGGCTGAGCCGGGCCGGCGCGGCGTCCGGCTGGCGGGGCGGGCTCGCGGCGCCGCCGGCTCAGGCCACCAGCGGCGCCCCATCCTTGCCGGGCGGGTCCAGCACGAAGGCCTGGCGCCACGCGCCGAGATCGCGCGCGCGCATGGGCCGGCCGTAGTAGTAGCCCTGGCCGAATTGCACGCCGTGCGCGCGCAGGAAGGCGGATTGCCGCGCGGTTTCCACGCCTTCGGCCACCATCCTCAGGTCCAGCTTGCGTGCCAGGGTGATGATGGTCTCCAGCACCACCGCCGACACGGCATCGGTTCCCACGCTGTTGACGAAGGCGCGGTCTATCTTCAGGAAGTCGGCCTCCAGCTGCTCGATATAGGCCAACGAACTATGCCCCGTGCCGAAATCGTCGATGGCCCACTGTACGCCGCGTTCGCGCAGGCGTCGCATGTTGGCCCGCACGACCTCGGAATCCGGCAGGGCCGCGCGTTCCGTCACTTCCAGCACCAGGGTGATGGGTCCGAGGCCTTCGATACGCCGCAGCAGCGCCTCGACATCGTCGACAAAATCGGTCCGGGCCATGTGCTGGGCGCACACGTTCAGGCCCAGGTGGGCGTGCGGCGGCAGGCCCAGCGTGCGCAGGTCGGCGGCGGCCAGGGCGAAGACGTGGCGGGTGAGTTCGACGATCAGGCCGTTTTCCTCGGCCACGGGAATGAAGAGATCGGGCCGTATCGGTCCCGCGGACGGATGATTCCAGCGCAGCAGGGCCTCGACGCCCGAGAACGCGCCGGTCCCCAGTTCGACCAGCGGCTGGTACACCAGGTGGAACTCGCCGTTGCGCATGCCCTTGCGCATGTCGGTGGCCAAGGTCATGCGACGGTCGAAATAGCGGCGTGTCAGGTAACCGCACACCAGGCAGGCCAGGACCAGGAAAGCCAGGTAGTTGTGCCAGATATCCCGGCGGAACGAATCGATCTGGTGGTTCAGGACGGTGACGCGAACGTCCACCGGGTAGGCGCGCGACGAGGACACCTGGGTCTCGTCGCCGACCTCGTGCGCGGGTCGTTCGCGTTCGCCGGCATCCAGCAGGGGCAGGCGGCGCTTGCCGAGCAGGATCTCGATGTCATAGAGGCCGTCGCGGGCAGCGGCGCTCTTGAGGTCGTACAGGTATTGGGCATCGACGAAAGCCACCGCGCCGCTGCCGGCGGCCCGGCCATAGGACACCTGGACGGCGGGCCGGTCCGGCACCAGCAGGGTGCCGGCGACAGGCGTGATGGTCAGGCCGGGGCCGATCTCCCCCTCGGGTGAAATGGCGTAGAGGGGTGTCGTGATGTCCGTGTAGACCGACCAGCAATAGATCTGGTTGTCCTGCACCAGTCCCAGGGACCGGAAGTAGGGCCGCAGGGTGCCCATGCGCATGAGCCGGTTCCTGACTTCCTCGCAGGGGCGGCCAAGGCTGGTCGTGGCCAGGCTGTGGGTGGCGTCCTCGGCGTGCATGAGGATGTTCTCGATCTGCTTGCGGACCACCGCGGCCGTGATGCCGGCTTCGTTGGCGGCCTGGCGGCGCGCCTCGGTGGTGATCAGGGGCAGGATGAGAAGGATGGGGGCCAGCGTACCCAGTATCGTCAGCGTCGTGCCCCACAGTCTGCGCTTGAATGTCTGGCGGTCAGGCACGGCGAGTCCCGATGGTAGGGGTAGGGTGGGCGCGGTCGCGGCGTTCGGCCCTGGTGCCGGATCGTGGCGCCTGCCTTGCGTTGCGACCGACGAGGGAGTCAGCTATATCACCAGAGTCCGGTCATCATGTAAATGAGACAAGTCTTAGCCAGGCCCGCGTGGTTCCCGGCGTTCGCGGCGTGGCGCTTTACCCTGAATTCGCGCGGGACAGGCGCCAGGCCATGAGGCCCAGCACCACCACGGCCACCACCAGCACCGCCCACAGGACATAACGGCGGTTCGAGTCGGGGTCCGCGGGACGGGCCGCCAAGGCGGCCGGCATCGGCGCCAGTTCCTGGCCCAGCCGCGCTTGCGCGGGCGCCGCGGCCTCCACCGCCATCAGGTCGGCGAGCGGCACCGCCACGGGCTCCCATGCGGAATTGCCCACCGCCAGCACGAAGGGGCCCGCGCCGCGCGCCACGAACGTGACGACCGTGGGCCGCCAGCCCAGCGCCACCGTGGGCTGGCCGCTGCCCAGGCCGCCGCCGCGGGTGTCGACCAGCAGGCGCCACTGCCTGTCGGTGTCGACGGGCACGGCCCACGGCGGATTGCGTTGCTCGTCGCCGGCCGCATTCGTGGCAGACCCGCCCTGCAATCTCAGCAACTGCCCCGCGGCCACCATGCGCCATGGCTGCCGCGCATCGTTGCGCGAATAGAGCTGGCCGTACGCAACCGTGTTGGCTTGCGGCAGGTCGAACTGGATGCGGTCCACGGGATATGCGCCGCCGGTGTCGAACAGGTACTCGCCCGGGCTGGCGCCCGCCCGCGTGGCGATGCCGCCGCGCCAGGCGCGCGTGGGCGGCGTGGCATCGACGGGAATGGACTCGCCCTCGATGCCGGCCAGGGCAGGGGCGCCGTCGGGCCAGCGCAGGCGCACATAGCGCGCACGCAGGCCGTCCAGGTCCACCCGTTCCTGCGCCAGCGTGGCGTCGCCGCTGGCGGCTTTCAGCAAGGGCGCCTGGATCACGGGTGTCCAGGCGCGCAGATCCTCGCTGGCGGAGATATCCACGCGGCCTTGCCAACTGCTGTCCTGCAAATGGATCAACAGCGCCGACAACGGCGGGCTGTCCGCGCCCAGGTCGATGACGTCACCGCCGCGCGTGGCGGCGGGCGGCGGCTTGGCCGCGGCGCGCAGGCCGCCGTCGGGGCCGATGGTGACGCTGAGCGCGCTGTCCGCCGCGCCCGGGCTGGCGGCGGCCGGAAGCGGGAACCAGCGCAGCGGCCGGCGCGTCGCGGGGCGCGTGGGTGCGGCGGTATTGTCGAACGAGTAGGGCACGAACTCGCCGGCGCTGTTCAGGATGCGCAGGTCGCCCAGGTCGCCGCGCAGGCTGGCGGCGTAGACCGCGTCGTTCAGGGTGACCCGGTAGTAGGGGGCGCTGGCGAGCTGCTCCAGCGCATAGCGCCGAACAGGGGCCGGGGGGGCCGGGTCCGGTGCGACGGACGTCGTGGACGGCGCTGCCGTTGCGGCCGTCATGGCGGCGCCGGCGAGGGCCGCCGCCGTCGCCAGGATGGCCGCCAGCGCGCGCCGCGGTCCGCCCGCGCGCGCGAGGCGCGGCTGTCGAGAGGGGCCAGGCAAGGACGACGGGATCATGCGGAATTCTCCGTGGCCCCGGTCTTGCGGGGCGGCAGGGGCGAGAAATAACCGATCAGGAGCAGCAGCACGCCGATGCCGATGAAGGCGACGATGCGCGAAATGCCCGACAGATAGGATAGGTCGAAGAGGAAAAGCTTGACCACGGTGATGGCCAGCAGCCCCGCGCCGGTGAACCACAGCGGCCGGCTGCCGCGGCGGGTGGCCAGGATCATCGTGGCCAGGGCGCATACCGTCCAGAACACGGAGACGGCGGCCTGCACCAGCGTCGATGCGCTCAGCGCGTCCAGGTCATAGGCGACACCGCTCCAATGATGCAGCGTGCGCAGCAGCATCGCATTGAGCCAGACGAAGGCCGTCAACGCCGCCAGCGCGCGCGGCAGCGGGCTGCCGCGACCATACGGCTTGCCGGCCGGGCGCAGGTCCAGCGCATCCAGCCGCCGCACCCATACCGTCGCGGCCAGTGCCGCCAGCAGGATCGCGACGTCCAGCGGATTCAGCAGCGGCAGGTAGAACAGCGGCGCGGCGTCGCCGTCCGAGAAGACGCTGAGCAGGCTCCAACCCCACAGCAGCACCGCCAGCGGCGTCGCGCCCCAGACCAGGTAGGCGCGGGCGTGCCGCCGCACGGGCCACGCCAGGCGCGCGCCGGGGCCAGCCAGCAGCAGCAACATCAGGCCATAGCCATAGGCCCATGCGCTCCATTGCCAGGTCCCTTCCGGCACCCAGGCGCCGAGCCGCGCATAGCCTTCCATCGTCAGCAGGCCGCACAGCGTCCAGAACGACAGGGTGTGCAGCGCGTCCAGCAGGCGCGGCGGCAGATCGTCGCGTTCGCGATAGAGCAGTAGCCACGACAGCGCCAGTCCCACGGGCAGCGCCACGACGGTGGAAAGCGGGGCTGCGGCCAGGCTGGCCAGGGCGCCGGCGATGGCCAGCGCCGGCGGCAGCGCGGCGCCGGGCCAGCGCGCCAGCGGCCAGTCCAGGGCGCGGCACAGGCCATGCGCCATCCATGCGGTCAGCACCAGGAACAGGATGTCGGCATCCAGCGCGTATTGCCAGACGCTGGCGGCGTAGGGGTAAAGGTCGAAATACTGATGGATCTCGTAGAGACCGCCCGCAGTCCACCACAGCATGCCCCAGACGGCCATCGCCGCGCCTATGCCGGGCAGCTCGCGTCGCCAGGCCGCGGCCGCTGGTTTGCCGTTCAGGGGTTTGCCATTCAATAGCCAGGCGGTGAACAACGCGGCCACCGCGATCAGCACCTTGCCGATGTAATTGCCATTGAGCACCGGCAGCGGCACCGACGCCTGGCTGTAGTACGTCTGCAGGCTGAAGAACACCAGGCCCGCGGCGATCTGCAGCAGCAGGGCGAAGCCCAGCGCCAGCAGGCGGCGCTGGCGGACGCTGACCCACGCGATGGCGGCGCCTTCGATGGCCCATACCGCGCTGGTCGTGGGGCCGGTGAAGGCCAGCGGCACCGCCAGGGTTGCGAAGATGACGCCCAGCGCCAGCATGGCTTCGAACAGCAATGCCAGGCGGCCGTGGCTGCGCCGCAACCACGCCGCCAGCAGCAGGTAGAACGCGGCCAGCGCCAGGGCGCTGTAGGCCAGCGCGAATTCCTTGCCCTGCACCAGGGCGGCCTGCAGCAGGATGGCGACCAGGGGCGTGCCGAAGACCAGGGTGCCGTCGACGTAGTGCTTCAGGGCCAGGTTGCGGCGTATCGCGTAAAGCAGGGCGATGCCCACATACATCAGGAAGAAGAGCAGCAGGAAGGGTTCGGTGCTGGCGAACAGCGCCGGCTGGTAGGCCGATGCGCCCCACGCCGCGCCGATGCCGAACGTGAAGACGAAGCCCAGCAGGTTCAGCGGACGCCAGGCCTTGAACCAGGCGATCGCCAGGATGCCGGCATTGAGCAGCGCGTAGTAGCTGAACAGCATGACATGGCTGCCGCCGCCGGTGGATAGCAGCACCGGCGCCAGGAATCCGCCGGCGCTGCCCATGAAGGCCAGCATCGCCGCGTTCTGCCGCACGGCCAGCAGGGTGCTCAGCACGCAGATGGCGATCATCAGGGGCAGGGCGGCACCAGCGGGGAGCAGCGCGTAGAGGCGCGTCGCCGCGAAGACCGTCAGGTAAAGAACGCCGACGCCGCCGCCTTGCAGCACCAGCCCGTAGGCATGGCGGCGGTCGCGCAGGCGCCAGCCCACGGCCAGCAGGGCGATGGCCGCTCCCGCCACGCCGGCCAGGCGGAACTCGACCGGGAACATGTCGTTGTCGGCGGCGTACTTCAACAGGAAGGCGATGCCGAAGAACAGCACGATCATGCCGACCCGCACGACCGTGTTGCCGCCCAGCAGCCACCCGCGGATGGCGGCCACGGCACGTTCCACCGCGTCGGGCTCGCGCAGCTTGACGCGCGGCGAGGCGGCGGGGGCGGTATCAAGCGGCGTATCGAGGTAGGCGTCGAGGTCGACATCGTCGTCGGACGCGGCCTGCGCCGCGACCGGGGGCGCGGACGACACTGACGAAACCGGGGAAACGGCCCGCATGGGCACGGCGGCGCCTGCCGCGCCGGCCGCCATTGCCGCTGCCACGGCGGGCGTGGGCGGCGCGGCGGGAAACACTTCGGCGTCCGCGCTGGAGGGCAGCGCTTGCGGATCCTCCTGGACCAGCGGCGGCAGGCCTCGCGCATCCGCCGCGCCAGCGGCGGCTGCGGTGGCGGGGGGTACCGCATCGTCCGCGGCCCGGCCGGCGCCGGCACCGGCGACGTCAGCCGCGCCCCCTGCGGCGGGTCCGTGCGCGCGCAGCCGTGCCATTTCAGCCCGTAGTTGCGCGACTTCGCGCTCCAGGCGCAGCACGCGCTCGGGCAGGGGCAGGTAGGCCGTTCGCGATCCCTGTCCGGCCGCGTCCGGCGGCTGAGGGGCGGCGGCCCGGCGCCTGGCCAGGTGTGGCAGCGCGAAGCCGACCGCCGCGCAAAGCACGGCGACCGACAAGATGGGCAGGTCATAGCTCAGGGCGAAGCCCGCGCCGAAGAGGAAACCCAGGAACGCCAGCAACCAGCTCATGATTCTTCTCTCAGGTGACGACCGCGGCGGCGCCACAGCTGCCCATTTTTCATTGGCGGTCCCGACGTCAGCCGGCAGGACGCGCGCGGCGCGGTGCCGCGGTCGGATTATGCCAACGCCGTCCCCAATATGTATCTACCGTGACAGGGCGACCCTCCCGGCGGGACCGCGGACAGGGCGCTGGATGCCCGGAGAGCCGCGCTCCGCTTGCATCCGCGCGACAGGTTACTGATGTGATCTATTAGTAACGCCCCATATCAACCGGCCGGAAGCGGGCATGGTGATTGCCAGGGCCGAGCCAAAAACAAGGAAAACAGAGGATTTCCCGCATGCCATCTGCCTCGTTGGCCTCTTTCCCCTGGTCGGCCGAAGATCCGGCCGCGAGCCTGCGCGCATTGATACGCCACATTGGAGACCTGCCCCTGCCGGGGGCCGGCCGCAGCCTGGACCGATGGCGCGTCCTGGCCGATGTGGCCGCCATGGACGTGACCGCGGTCAAGCTCTATGAAGGGCATGCCGATGCCGTGGCCATCCTGGCCGAACTGGACCCGGCGGGCCGGCACGACCGCATGGCGCGCGCCCAGGTCGACGGCGCGCCGGTGTGGGCCGTCTGGGCGGCCCAGCCGCCGGACGCCCGCGTGGAGGGCGCCGCGAGCAAGGAGGGCGTGACGCTGACCGGCCGCAAGGCCTGGTGCTCCGGCGCGGCCTGGGTCACCCATGCGCTGGTGACCTATTTCGACGAGGCGGGAGACGCGGCCTTGGCGGCGGTGCATATGGGGGCGCCCGGCGTACGCGTCACCGACGAGGGGTGGCGGGCGGTGGGGATGGGCGGCACCGGCAGCGTCGACGTGTGCTTCGACAGGACGCCGGCGTGGCCGGTCGGCCAGGCTGGCGCCTATGTCTCGCGTCCGGGCTTCTGGCACGGCGGCGCAGGCATCGCCGCATGTTGGTATGGCGCCGCCCTGCCGCTGGCGCGGGCGCTCGCCGCCGCGCAGGCGCGCCGCCCCGAGCCCCATGCGCTTGCCCACCTGGGCAGGGTCGATATGTCCTTGCGCCAGGTGGCGGCGCTGCTGCGCGAAACGGCCGGGGCCATCGACCAGGACCCGCGCGGCGATGCGCGGACATGGGCGCTGCGGGTACGCGCGGCCGCCGAGGCGGCCGCATCGGGTGTGCTGGAGGCGGCCGGCAAGGCGCTGGGTCCCGCGCCCTTTTGTCGCGATGCCGCGCTGGCGCGCCGCTATGCGGATCTTCCCATCTTCCTGCGCCAGAGCCACGCCGAGCGCGACCTGGCGCAACTGGGCCACGACGTGGCGCGAGGCGCTTTGCTGGAGGACACATGGCAGCTGTAGAGACGGCGTACTTCCAAGGGCTCTATGCAGGCTGCGACGATCCCTGGGGCCTGTCCACGCGTTGGTACGAAGCGCGCAAGCGCGCCTTGCTGCTGGCCAGCTTGCCCAACGAGCGGTGGGGGCGCGTCTTCGAACCCGGTTGCGCGAACGGCGTGCTTACGCTGGACCTGGCCGGGCGTGCCGATCACGTGCTTGCCAGCGACCTCAGCCAGCGCGCGCTGGACGCGGCGCGACTGCGGCTGGACGCTGCCGGCATGCGCAACGTCGTCTTGCGCCGGGCGGTATTGCCCGAGGAGTGGCCCGTCGCTCCCGAGGAACGTTTCGACCTCATCGTGCTGAGCGAACTGGGCTACTACTTCGATGCGCGATCGTGGGCTTGCCTGGCGACGCGCGTCATGGACTGCCTGGCGCCCGGCGGCACCATCGTGGCCTGCCACTGGTTGCATGATTTCGCGGAGCGCCGCCTGGATACCCATGCGGTGCACGGCGCCATCGCGCGACTGGCGGGCCTTTTTCCCCTGGTCGACCATGCGGAGCAGGATTTCCTGCTGCAGGTGTGGAGCCGGGACTCACGGTCGCTGGCGCGCCGGGAGGGGCTGGCATGATAGGCGTAGTGGTGCCCGCGCATAACGAGGAAGCCTGCCTGGACGCCTGCCTCGGCGCCCTTCGACGGGCGGCTCGCCATCCCCTGCTGAACGGCGAGGAGGTGCGCATCGTCGTGGTGCTGGACGATTGCCACGACAGGTCGGCGGAAATCGTCATGGCCAGGGCGGTCACCGGCTTGCGGCTGGACGCCCGCAACGTAGGCATGGCGCGCGCCCATGGCGCCGCGCACCTGCTGGCGGCGGGAGCGCGCTGGCTGGCGTTCACGGATGCCGATTCCCTGGTCGACGAACGCTGGCTGGCCGACCAGCTTTCCCTGGCGTGCGATGCGGTGTGCGGCTGCGTGACGGTGGAGGATTGGTCGATGCATTCCAGCGCGGTGCGCTCGCGCTACCAGGCCCATTATCAATATCGGGATGGCCACAGGCATGTGCATGGCGCCAACCTGGGCGTCAGCGCGTCGGCCTACAAGGCTGCAGGCGGCTTCCGCGGCCTGAGCCTGGGCGAGGATGTCGCGCTGGTGGAGGCCTTGCTGGCCAATGGCGCTTCGGTCGCGTGGACCGCCTTGCCGCGCGTGGTGACCAGCGCGCGCAGGGTAGGGCGCGTCGTCGGCGGCTTTGCCGATTTCGTCACCGGCCTGGCCGATAATGACGACCGCGCCGCCGCTGTCGCCTGAGGCCGCTATCATGCGTGCGCTATTCGACGCCGGGCGATTGCTGGTGATCTCGCCCCATCTCGACGACGCGGCGCTGGGCTGCGGCATGCTGTTGACGGTGGCCACGCGGGCATACGTGGCCACCGTCTATAGCGGCATGCCGGCCGATGGGACGATGTTGACGAAATGGGACCGCGACTGTGGCTTCAGCGATAGCCAGGCCGCGATGCGCGCCCGGCTGCTGGAGGATGCGCGCGCCATGGCCTTGCTGGGCGCCGAGACGGGCTACCTGGGATTTCTCGACAGCCAGTATGCGCCCTTGCCGGGCCGGGAGCGCCTGGCCAAGGCCTTGGCGATGATCATCGATGACTACGCGCCGGACGTGGTGGCGATGCCCTTGGGCTTGCATCATTGCGACCATGAGCGGGTGCGCGAGGCCGCCCTGCTGGTCATGGCACGGCGGCCGCGACTGTTGTGGCTGGGTTACGAAGACATGTTCTATCGGTATCGGGCCGGCGTCCTGCAGCGCGTGCTGGGCCAGTTGGGGCGCCGACGCATCCGCGCGACGCCGGTCGAGTGCGCCACCCCCGGCGATCCGGATCGCAAGCGGCTGGCCGTGCAGGCCTATGCCAGCCAATTGCGGGCCGTCGGCGTGCATACGTCCGACGCCGCCGGCGCCGAGGAGCGGTATTGGTGGCTGGATGCCGGTGGCGGCGCCGGCCGGGAAACCTGATCGGCTTGCCGTGGATGATCGGCTTGCGGTCGCGGAACTAATATTTTAGTATTTTAGTATACCAACTACACCCATGAGACATCCCATGCCCGCGATCCATCCCGCCCCGGCCGCCCCGGCCGTCATTTCCCCCGCCCGCCGCCGCATCTTCCGGGGCCTCGCCGCCTGGATGTCCTCGCTGGCCGGGCTGGCCTCGTTGGCATGCGCCCCGGCAGTCGCGGCCGGCACCTACCCCGACCACCCCATCACCATCATCATCCCCGCGTCCCCGGGCGGCGCCATCGATATGGTCGCGCGTCTGATCGGACAGAAAATGAGCCTCTCGATGGGCCAGTCCATCGTGGTGACCAACAAGCCGGGCGCCACCGGGACGATAGGCGAGGATTACGTGGCGAAGGCGCCGCCTGATGGCTATACCCTGGTGCTGGCGGCCAGTTCGCACGCCATCAACCCGTCCATGTTCAAGCTGCCCTATGACACCGTGAAGAGTTTCGCGCCGGTGGCCATGACGCACTCGGTGCCGCTGATGCTGGTGGTGACGCCGAGCCTGCCGGTGAACAACGTGCGCGAGCTGATCGCCTACGGCAAGGCGCATCCCCATGAACTGACGTTCGCGTCCAGCGGCCCGGGCGGCGCGCCCCATTTTTCCGGCGAACTGTTCAAGAGCATGGCTGGCCTCGACATGGTGCACGTGCCCTACAAGGGCAGTACGGCGGCGCATCCGGACCTGACCAGCGGCCGCGTGTCCATCATGTTCGATACGCTGGCGGCGCTGCATGCGCCGGTCTCCGGCCATCTGGTGCGGCCTCTCGCCGTCACGACCACCCATCGCGCGGCGTCCTATCCCGATGTTCCCACCATGGCGGAAGCCGGCCTGCCGGGCTATGACACGAGTACCTGGGGCGGCGTGCTGGCGCCGGCGGGAACGCCGCCCGCCATCATCGAGAAGCTCAATACCGAAATCAACAAGGCCTTGTCGGCGCCCGACGTGAAGCAGAACCTGGCGCAGATGGGCATCGAACCCGTGACCCAGTCGCCGCGGTATTTCGCCGACTTCATCCAGTCGGAGATGGTCAAGTGGCAGAAGGTCGCGCGGGACGCGAACATCCGGCCCGAATGACGATCTTTGTCGTGGTCAACCGGCGTTGAGCATGATCTTGCCGATGTTCTGGTTCGCTTCCATGCGGCGATGCGCGTCGGCGGCCCGCGCCAGCGGGAAGACGCTGTCGACCACGGGCTTGATGTCGCCACGGGCGAAGGCGTCCAGCCAGCGCTCCCGGAACCGCCGGACCATGGCCTGCTTGACCTCCGGCGGCCGCGACTTCATCACCGTGCCCATGATCTGCAAATGGCCGAACAGCAGGCGGTCCATGGGCAGCGTGGCGGACTTGCCGCCCATCAATCCCACTTGCACCAGTCGCCCGCCATCGGCCAGGCTGCGCACATTGCGCTCCAGATAGGGCGCGCCGACGAAATCCACGATGACGTCCACGCCGCGTCCGCCGGTGGCGCGCTTCACGGCCTCGGCATAGTCCTCGTTCTTGTAGTCGATGACCAGGTCGGCGCCGAACTCGCGTACGCGCGCGGCCTTGGCGCCGTCCGCGGTGGCGTGCACGGTGGCGCCCACCGCGCGCGCCAGCTGGATGGCGGCCGAGCCGACGCCGCTGGCGCCCGCGTGGACCAGGACGGTCTCGTGGGCTTCGAGCCGACCCAGGTGCAGCATGGCCTCGTGGGCGGTGACGAAGACTTCGGGGATGGCGCCGGCGTGGATATCGTCGAGGCTGGACGGAATGGGCATGGCCATGCGGTAGTCGATGCGCGCGATCTCGGCGTAGCCGCCGCCGCCGACGATGCCCATCACGCGGTCCCCCGGCCGGTAGCCTTGCACCTGGTCGCCGACGGCGATGACTTCGCCGGCGATCTCCAGGCCCATCAGCGTCGAGTCGCCGAAATCCGCGCGGCCGTAGGCGCCGCGCCGCTGGTTGAGATCGGCGCGGTTGACGCCGGCCGCGCGGTTGCGGACCAGCAGGTCGTGCGGGCGGACGACGGGGTCGGCGACATCTTGCAGTTGCAGGACGTCGGCCTCGCCGAAGTCCTTCATATCGATGGCTTTCATGGCGGCCAGGGCTCCGGGCGCGGGACGCGGCGTACCTCGGACCAACCCGGCGGCGCGCCCCTTGGATCAGGGAATGACGAAACGGCCGATCATACTGATTCCGGCCGGCGGCGGCGCCGCGGCGCCACGCTGCTGTCCGGGCGATGGACGCGGCTGGCGTTGTCGTGACGACAGAAGCAGGCCGGACGCGGGCGTTCGTACGTCGGCGCGGCGGCGGCCTGCGCGCTCAGGCGCCCGGCAGGCGGCTGACCAGGCCGCTGACCAGGCTACTGAGCGCGGGCCCGGCCACGACCATGCCGATGCCGGCGATGACCAGCGTCAGGCTGGCGACCACGCCTTCCTCGCTATCGCGTTCGCGGGCGCGGGCGGCGCCGAAGCCGTGCGCGCCGGCGCCATAGGACGCGCCTTGCGCCAGCGTGGAGCGCAGCCGCAATACGGCCAGCAGGCTGTCGCCGGCCAGCATGCCCACCAGGCCCGTGATGATCGTGAACAACGACACCAGTTCCGCCGAGCCGCCCGTGCGCTCGGCCAGCGCGACGGCGAAAGGGGTGGAGATGGACCGCGCCATCAGGCTGTGCGTGACTTCGGGGCCGAACCCGAACAGGCGCGCCAGCAGGCAGCTGCTCACCATTGCCATCACCATGCCGGCGGCCACGCCCAGTCCCAGCGACAAGGCATGGCGGCGCGCAACGCCGCGGTATTCGTAGATGGGAACGGCGAAAGCCACCGTGGCGGGTCCCATCAGCCAGGTGAGCCAGTGCGTTTCCTCGAAATACGAGGCATAGGGAATGTGGGCCAGCAGCATCAGCAGGATGGTCAGCGCCGGCACGACGATGGCCGGCGACAGCCACGGTTTGCGATAACGCAGGTACAGGGGCTTGGCCACGGCATACAGCAGCAGCGTCCAGGCAAGGCACAAGACAGGCAAGAGGGTATTCACTGCGGCGGTCAATCGGTCAATCGGTCAATCGGTGCGTCGGTCAGTCGGTGCGTCGGTGCGTGGGGCCGCGGATCAGTCAGTCAGTGGGGCAGGCGTGGTCACGCCGTCTTGGCGTCGGCCTGGCGTTGCCCGCGGCGCGCCAACCTGTCTTCCAGGTGGCGTCCCGCATGCACGGCCAACGCGGTGGCCGCCATCACCAGCAGCGTTCCCAGCGCGATCGCCAACACCAGTTGCACGCCCACGCGGCGGAACAGGTCGAAGTACTTGACCACCGCGACCACGCTGGGAATGAAGAACAACACCAGCTCGTTGAGCATCCAGTTGGCGCCGCCCTTGATCCATTCGACCTTGACGATGCCAGTGAGCAAGAGCCCCAGCACCGCCAGCAGTCCCACCACGCCCGGCGCCAGGGGCAGGTGCAGCAAGGCGGTCAGGCCTTCCGCCGCGCCGAAGGCGAGGACCAGGAGCAGGCTTTGGCCCAGGCGCGAGGCATGGGGGCGCAGGCGCGCCGCCAGGGGAGAGGTGAGGGGGGAGGACTTCATGTTGCTGCTGCTTGTTGCGGTTGCTTGTTGCTGCTGCTTGTTGTCGCCGCCGATTGCTGCCACCGCGTATTGCCATTGCCGCCATTATCCGGAAAGCCTCCGGCAGGGCCCGCTGGCCGCGTGCGTCGACGGATCGATAGGGGAAGTGTAGGCACGCCCGCTTGATGTATCCAGTGAATTATTTCTATTTTTATTATTCTGTTTTGGCATAATAAGGTTCAAAGGCTAGGCCCAACGACAAGGCTCAACGACAGGGCCCAAAGCGCACGCGGCACCGCCGCGGTGCGCGACCGTATCGTCTGGAGATCCGTGGTGGAATTACGCGCGTTGAAATATTTCGCCGAAGTGGTGCGCCTGGGCAGCTTTACCGCTGCCGCCGACGCACTATTCGTGACCCAGCCCACCGTCAGCAAGATGGTGCAGGTGCTGGAAGACGAACTGGGCGTGCCCCTGCTGGCGCGCGACGACGGCCGGCGCAAGCGGGGCGTCACGCCCACCGATGCCGGCCGGCGGGTCTATGCCCGCGCGCAGGAAATGCTCGCCACCGAGGTCCTGCTGCGCGACGACCTGGAGGCGCTCGGCGATCTGACGCGCGGCAGCCTGACCATAGGCCTGCCGCCGCTGGGCGCATCGCTGGTCGCGCCGGCCATCGCCGCGTTCCATAAGCAGTGGCCCGGCGTCGAGCTCAAGCTGCTGGAATCGGGCGCGCGTGCCGTGGAGCGGGCCTTGCGCGAGGGCGAGCTGGATGTCGGCATCTGCCTGGCGCCCGTGCCCGACGATATGGAAGGCATACCCATCTGCGACTATCCGCTGCACCTCCTGGCGCCGCGCGAGGGGCGCTGGCAGGGCCATTCGACGCAATCGTCGGTGCGCCTGGCGGACCTGGCGGACGAACCCTTCCTGCTGTACGGGGAAACGTTCCAGCTCAACGAGACCATCGCCCAGGCCTGCCGCTCGGTGGGCTTTACGCCGCGGCTGGCCTGCCGCAGCAGCCAATGGGACCTGATCGTGACCCTGGTGGAGTGCGGCATGGGCATCGCGCTGCTGCCGGCGCTCTACGGCGAGCGCCTGGACCGGCGGCGCTTCGTTTCCCTGCCCATCTCGCAGCCGGAAATCCGCTGGCAGCTGGTGGCCTGCTGGCGCCGCCATGCCCAGCTATCGCGGGCGGCCCGCGCCTGGGTCGATGCCACGCGGGAATTCTTCGGCGCCGCGCCGGCGCGCCGAGCGGGGGCGTCAACGGGGGGCAAGGGCCGCAAGGGCAAGGCGGTCGGCCGCAATCCGCAAGCATAGGCGCCGCCCGCGCGATCCCCGGTGCGCTTCAAGGCATGGCCCACGGGATCCCTCAGCGCCCCCCCGATACATCCAGGAAAGCGCCCGTCGAGTACGTCGCCTCCTCGGAAAAGAACCACATGATGGCGCCGGCCACTTCCTCGGCCGTGCCGCCGCGCCGCAAGGGCACCATGTGCTTGACGCGGTCCACGCGGCCGGGTTCGCCGCCGCTGGCATGGATGTCGGTGTCGATGATGCCGGGGCGGACCGCGTTCACGCGGATGCCCTCGTCGGCAACCTCCTTGGACAGGCCTATCGTCAAGGTATCGAGGGCGCCCTTGGACGCCGCATAGTCGATGTACTCGTTGGGCGATCCCAGCCGCGACGCGGCCGACGATACGTTGACGATGACGCCGCCCCCGCCGCCCAGGCTGATCGACATGCGGCGCACCGCCTCGCGACAGCAGATGAAGGGGCCGACCACGTTGACATCGAGGATGCGGCGCAGGCGCGCGGCATTCATGTCCCGCACCTTGGCCTGCTGCTCCAGGATGCCGGCGTTGTTCACCAGGCCGTCGAGACGCCCGTAGCGCTGCTGCACGGCGTCGAACAGCTCGACGATTTCCGATTCCTGGCCGACATCGGCGCAGAAGGCCTCGGCCCGGCCGCCCGCCGCGCGTATGCGCGCGACCACGCTGGACGCGGCTTCCTCATTGCTTTTGTAGTTGACGCAGACGGTGTATCCGCGCCGCGCGGCGAGCAGGGCCGTGGCGGCGCCGATGCCCCGGCTGGCGCCGGTGATCAACAGGACTTTGTTCATGGTCGGGCCTTGGGTGTCGAACCGTATTCCGGAGTGTCTATCAGAGTGCATGCCGGCGTCCACCCCGGGCGGCCGGCGCGCTTCTTCCTGCCCCGGACCGGGATCCGGTCCGGGGCCCGGTCGGACACCCGGCGCGACCCGCCATCGCGGCTGTCGCATGCCTTGCCATGCAATCCTTGACCGCTCGTTGCGACCGCCGGGCCCTTTCCTGGGAACGAGGCAATGGCTGGAGTTTTCTGGTTACGTTTTCGACGACGAACTTCAACAATTCCGGTCCATCTATGGGTAAGCTGGGGTTTACCCGATAGTGCAACGCAGAAATGCGCGGCCGGCGAGACACCAGACGAACCTCTCCGGCGGCACCCGTGACCGTGCCCGTGCCTGCCCCCGTTTGCGTGCGCACCGGCGATGTCGAAGGCAGAAGCAGATCATGGCGGCAAATCCTTCCCCCCCGGCAGCTCCCCTCCATTCCGGCGTTCGCACCCCAGCGGCGGCCAAGGCTGGCCGGCCGCGCATGTGGGAGCTGGATGCGGTGCGCGGACTGATGCTGGTCCTGATGCTCTCCACCCACCTGCCGACCAAGTTCGCCATTCCCGCTTCCCAACCCTTCGGCTTCGTTTCGGCGGCCGAGGGCTTTGTCATGCTGTCGGCCTACATGGCCGGGCTGGTCTACACCCGGCGCTACATGCGCGACGGCATCGCGGCCATGCACAAGGCTTTCCTGCGCCGCGCTCTGGTGGTCTACGCCTGCCAGGCGGCCTGCCTGCTGTTCCTCTTCACCCTTATCGCGGTGCTGGGCCTGGCCATTCCTCAGCCGGACGTGCAGCACTTGATGTGGTACTACCTGCAGCAGCCCACGACCGCCTTCCTGTCCGCGCTGGCGCTGATCTACAACCCGCCCTTGCTGGACATCCTCCCCATCTACGTGATGTTCATGCTGATCAGCCCCTGGGTGCTGTCCATCGGTCTGCGGCATGGCTGGCGCGCCATCCTGGCGATCAGCGGGCTGCTGTGGTTCGCCACGCAATTCGGCCTGTCCCAATCCCTCTATTCCTGGCTGGTCGACCTGACGGGGCTGCCGGTCCCCTTCAGCGAAACGGGCGCGTTCGAAACCTTCGGCTGGCAGCTGTTGTGGATTTTCGGCTTGTGGCTGGGGTCGACCCATGCGCGGGTGCCGCCCGAGCAGCGCCGGCCTTTCCCTCGCCTGCTGGTGCTGGGCGCCGCGGTGATCGCCGGAACGTTCCTGGTCTGGCGTCACCTGACCGGACAGGCGCCGTTTCCCGATGGCGACCCCATCAATTTCCTGTGGGACAAGTGGCATCTGGGGCCGATGCGCCTGCTGAATTTCTTCTCGCTGGTCATCCTGGCCATGCACTACGACGGTGCTCTGAAGCGCTATCTGCCGCGCCTGCCCTTCCTGGAAACCATGGGCCAGTCATCGCTGTCGGTGTTCTGCGCCCATCTGGTGGTGGTGCTGCTGGCCCTGTGCGTGGTCGGCGTGGCCACGCCGGCGCGCTCGTCCTGGCTGGACGCCGCCCTATATATCGGCAGCGTGACCCTGCTTTATGGCGTGGCGGTGATCATGCGTTCCGGCAAGGCCGCGGCGACGTCGCGCCAGCAGGCCAGGCCGGCAACGGTCCTGGCTGGCGCCGGCCCCGGCGGCACGGCGCCTGGCGTCCGGGCCGCCGGCGAGCGGGGCGCTAATCGAGGTGGGCGGTGATGATGCGCTTCCACAGCGCATAGCCGTCCGCGTTCAGGTGCAGCTTGTCCTCGCGGAACAGCTCCATGCGCGGTTCGCCCTTGTCATCCAGCATCGATGAGTAGACGTCGATGAAATCGGCGTTGGCGACCGTCAGCGTATAGGCCTTGATCAAGGCGTTGGTTTCCTTGATCCGTGGAATCAGCGACGCCCGCAAGGGGCTGGGCTTGATCGAGATGTAGGCGATCCGGGTCTTGGGCAGGTCCTCGCGTACGCCATCCACGAACTTGCGGTAGCTCTGCAGGACCTGTTCCGGCGTGCGTCCTTCTGCCAGGTCGTTGTCGCCGGCATACACCAGGACCAGGCGTGGCTTGTACGGTGCGACCAGGGCATGCAGGTGCTGCGTGCAGTCCAGCATGCGCGAGCCGCCAAAGCCGCGCTTGACCACCACCGGCAAGGAACTGAAGTCGGCTTCCAGGTTGTTCCAGAGGCGGATGGAGGAACTGCCCACGAACAGCACGCCACCCGGCTTGGGCGGGTGTTCCTTGTCGGCCGCCGCGAACGCGGCCAGGCTGGCATCCCAGCGGTTGTCCACCGTGGCCGTGGCGTTCTTGTCCAGGGCGGCCGTCATGGCGGGCGCGCTGGTCGGGGGAGCGAGGACGACGGCGGGGCTGCGGGAAACAGGCGTAGCAACAGTCTGGGCCCGGGCGCCAGCGGCGAGGACCGACAGAAGACCACACGTCAACGCGGCAAGGCGTAAAACGTTCATCAAACACCGAATAGCTAGAAAAGGCCGCCGGCTGCGCGCACCGTCCCGGACGCGCGGCCTGCGTCCCGGTCCGGTCTTCAGAATGCCACCATCTTCCGGGAAGTCCGGAACACGTCCAAGGGAAAAATTGTGTGTGACTTCGTCAGGCCGAAAATGTTGTTATTCGGGCACAAAATTTCCCATATTTGACGAAAATTTTACTGAGGCCTCTGAAGTTTGTAAGCTCGCAACAGTTTGGCCATTTTTGTTAAGGCATCGAACAACATAACCGCAACGGCCTGGCAATCCCGCCGGTGCGCCAGGTAGTGGATGGAGTGGTGCGGCATGGTTCGCGCCCCCGGCGAACAGAGGTGTCGGACAATGCGTCCGCAAGAATCGAGTTTTTGGTGGTCAGTACAGGGCGAGTGGGTGGAAGAGCCCAACAATCGGCGCGGCGGTTTCAGCGGCGTCCAGCGGGTGCTTGTGCCGGAGGCGGGCGGTTGCTATTACGTCAAGCGCCAGCGCAATCATCTTTTCCGCAGCGTCCGCTACCCAACGGGGCGCCCCACGCTGTTGCGCGAATGGCAGAGCATGCGTTTCTGCCAGAGCATAGGCGTGCCCACCGCGCCCTTGGTCTTCTTCGAGATGCGCAAGAGCGAGGCGGGCTGGGAATCGATCCTGGTGACGCGCGGCCTGCAAGGCTACGTCAGCCTGGAGCGGGCCTACGCCGAAAACCTCTGGTCCTGTGAACAGCGCGCCGAGGCCTTGCGCGCGGTCGCCGGCGCGCTGATAGCCCTGCACCGCGCCCGGCGCAAGCATGGCCATCTGTATCCCAAGGAAGTCTTCGTCGACTTTTCCGGCCCGCGGCCGGCCGTGGCGATCGTCGACTGGGAGCTCAGCCGCTATCGCCTGACGGCCGCGCAGGCCGCCCAGCCCGATGTGCGGCGCCTCTTGAAATCGCTGATCGCCCTGGGCATGCCGCAGGACGAACTGCGTCTGTTCCTGGACGCGTATCGCAACGGCGGCATCAACCTGCCGCCGATGCCGCAACTGGCGCGCAGCTAGGCGGGACGCCCGCGGCGCGGGCCGTTACTGTTACTGCGCCTTGGGGAACAGCGCGATGAAGTCCAGCAGCTTTTCCCCCAGCAGGTTCACATGGCCGCGCATGGCCGCGCCGGCGCCTTCCTCGTCGCCGGTGGCCAGCGCGCGCAGCACGGCCGCGTGTTCGGTCAGCGTATCGGCGCGGCGACTGGGCTTTTGCGTCACCATCTTGCGATAGAGGCCGATGCGGTTGCGCAACGTGCGTGTCTGCTCCGCCAGGAATGCATTCTGCGACGCTTCATAGATCAATTCATGGAAGCGCCGGTTGATCTCATAGAACGCTTCCACTTCATCCGTGCCGGCCAGCGCTGCCAGCTCTTCCTGGTAGCGGCTCAATTGCGCCAATTGCGCCGCGTTGATGCGGCGTGCCGCCAGGCGCGCGCACAAACCCTCCAGTTCCGCCATGACCTGGAACATCTCGATCAGGCGGGTGGCCGATAGCGCCACCACGAGGGCCGGCTGCCGCGTGCGGATCTGGATCAATCCCGTCGAGGCCAGATGGCGCAGCGCTTCCCGCACCGGCGTGCGCGAGACCTGGAACCGTTCGGCCAACTCCATTTCGTCCAGGCGCGCGCCCGGCCCGAGCGTGCCAGCAAGGATTTCGCTTTCCAGGATCTGCTGGACCTGGGCGGCGCGGCTGGCGCCGCGCGATGTCGTTACGGAAGATGGAGCGGAAGACACGGAAGGCTCGTCGTCGAGGAAGGATAGTCGCCCAAGGCAGGCGCCAAGTCATTTTAGCGCTTAATGTATGCAAGTTAAATAATCTTGTATGCACAAAAACGTGGCGGCCTTGCACCACCCTTGCACCACGTTACGCCCTGGGTTGGGGCAGGGAAAGTCCAGTATTCATGCGGGTCCCGGCAGAAGAAGTTGGCATGGATGTTGCTTTTGAAAATCCATGCGCCCGGTGTCGAGCCCAGAAATGAAAGCTGTGACGCCCGCTTAAGGCAAATCTGATTCGAATCTTGCATACATTAATCTCGCATACATGATTCGGCCCGGAACCCAACTCAAGGATAGGTAGCGATGGATCTCGGTTTGAACGGCAAGTCGGCGTTGATCACGGGCGCTTCGAAAGGCATAGGCCTGGCGACCGCGCACAGCTTTGCCCGGGAGGGCGTGTCCCGCCTGTACCTGGCCGCGCGTTCGGCCGACGGACTGGCTGCGGCCAAGGCGACGCTCTCGGCCGAGTACGGCGTCGAGGTGCAGGTCCATGCCCTGGATCTCTCGGTCACCGCCAATGTCCTGGCGCTGGCGGACCGCTGCGGCGACGCCGACATCCTGGTCAACAACGCGGCCGACTCCACGCCGGGTCCGCTGGACCAGTTGCCGGACCAGGCCTGGCGCGACAGCCTGGACATGAAGATCTTTTCCTACGTGACCCTCACCCGTGAGATCTATGCGCGCATGAAGGCGCGCGGACACGGCGTCATCGTCAACGACATCGGCAACTCGGGCGAGAACTGGGACGCCAACTACATCGTCGGCACCACCGGCAATGCCGCGATGATGGCCTTCACGCGGGGCGTGGGCGGACGCAGCCTGGACGACGGCATCCGCGTGGTGGGGGTCAACCCCGGGCCCGTCGCCACGGATCGCATGGTCAAGCTGATGAAGCGGCGCGCGCTGGACTGGTATGGCGATGAGGGCCGCTGGGAAGAGCTGTTCGACAAGTACCCCGCCAAGCGGCCGGCCAGCCCGGAGGAGGTCGCCGATCTCATCGTGTACCTGGCGTCCGCGCGCGCGGCCTACATCACCGGCACGATCGTGACCATCGACGGCGGCATCGCCTCGCGCCGCTCCATCATCTGATCGACGGGAACGCCATGCGCAACTTCGAACAACGCAACGCCTACTTCGACCGGCTCTGCAATACGCCGGGCCTGATGTGGCTGGGCCAGAACACCAACCATTTCGACCCCCATCCCGCCGTCGTCGACGCGGTGACCCAGGCCCTGGCGCGCGGCGACTACCACGCCTATGCGCCGCCGGCCGGCTTCGAGGAGCTGCGTCAGTTGATCGTGCGCGACGCCGGGGTGCCGCAGGCCTGCGCCTTCGTGACCGATGGGGCGGTGGAAGCGCTCTACAACGTCTGCCGCCATGTTTGTGAACCGGGCAAGGACTTCGTCACCACCGATCCCAGCTGGGCCTGGCCGATGGCGTTCGCGCGGCAGGCCGGCGCCAACGTCGTCGAATTGCCGATCTACGATGCGGCGCAAGGGTACAAGCTGACCGCCGCGCAATTACGGGCGGCCGTGGGGCCGGACACCGGCGTGATCTACCTGGTCGACCCCAACAACCCCTTGGGCACCTGCCATACCGAAGCGGAGATACGGGAGATCGCCGAGATCGCCCGCTCGGTGGGCGCCTATCTCATCCACGACGCCACGTACTCGCAATTCGCCGACGACTTCACGCCGGCCTGGCGCTTCTATCCTGAAAAGACGGTGATGACCTACAGCTTTTCCAAGTGGCTGGGGCTGGCGGGCATGCGTCTGGGCGCGGTGATTTCCAACGCCGACATCATCGAACGGCTGGCCAGCGCGCCGCCCAACAACCTGGGCAGCAATGTGCTGTCGCAGAGGGCGGCCATTGCCGGGTTGAAGACCAAGGCCGAATGGTTTCCCGAGGTCAAGCGGCGCTTGCGGCGCAACCAGGCCGCGCTGGCCGAGGCCGTTGCACGGGTGGACGGCCTGCGCCTGCCCGTCTATCCCTCCCAGGCCAACCTGTTGATCGTGGAGACGGGGGACGCGGGGGTGAGGCCGGAGGCGCTGGTGGCGTCCTACCAGACCGAGGGCGTGATGATCCGCCAGGGCACCTACCACACCAAGCGTTTCGGCGACCGTTTCGTGAAGATCAGCCTGACCGTGCCGGAGGCATGGGCCGACCGCTGTTGCGAGCTGCTGCCGGCCATGGTCGAGCACGCCCGCAAGCACCCGGACCCGGTCGCCCTGTTCTAGCCGCAACGTCAGCCAGGCCGGCGCCGCCCACCGCGCCGGCAACGATACGAGGATATGCAAGCCATGCCTACCATCACCACGCGCGACGGCATCAAGCT
This sequence comes from Achromobacter aloeverae, assembly GCF_004121055.1. GTDB lineage: Bacteria > Pseudomonadota > Gammaproteobacteria > Burkholderiales > Burkholderiaceae_B > Bordetella_C > Bordetella_C aloeverae. The sequence goes on along the minus strand of NZ_PYAL01000007.1, from coordinate 104,073 downwards.
GTACTACGAGGAGTGCGGTAGCGGGACGCCCCTGCTGTTCGTGCACGAGTTCGGCGGAGACTGGCGCAGCTGGGAACCGCAGATGCGATTCTTCGCCCGCCGCTATCGCTGCATCACATTCAGCGCGCGCGGGTACCCGCCGTCGGACGTGCCGGCCGACGCGGACCGCTATTCGCAGGAGATCGCCGTCAACGACATGGTCGATGTACTGGACGGCCTGGGCGTGGATCGCGCGCATGTGGTGGGCCTGTCCATGGGCGGTTTCGCTACCCTGCATTTCGGCCTGCGCCATGCCGCTCGCGCATTGTCGCTGGTGGTGGCCGGCGCCGGCTATGGCGCGGAAAAACAGTATGAAGACTATTTTCGCGGCGTTTCGCTGGAAGTCGCGCGCAAGTTCGAGGAAATGGGCGCGCCCGCGTTCGCCGGCGTCTATGCCACGGCGGCGTCGCGCATCGCATTCCAGCTGAAGGATCCGCGCGGCTGGGCCGAGTTCGCCGCGCAGCTGGGCCAGCACGACGCCACCGGTTCGGCCAACACCATGCGCGGCGTGCAGGCGCGGCGGCCTTCGCTCTATGACCTGGAAGACGAGCTGAAGCGGATGGCCGTGCCCACCCTCGTCATCGTTGGCGACGAGGACGATCATTGCCTGCAGCCGGGGCTGTTTCTCAAGCGGACCGTGCCGGCCAGCGGCCTGCTGGTGCTGCCGAAGGCGGGACACACCTTGAATATCGAGGAACCGGGCCTGTTCAACCAGTTCGTCGGCGATTTCCTGGCGACGGTGGAGCAGGGGAAGTGGCTGCCGCGCGATCCCCGGTCCGCGCCCGCAGAGATCATGAAGACGCAATGAGTGCGGCCGTCCTTGCAGGAGCGTCGTCCCTTATGACCGAACAGCCTTCGAACGAACTGCGCTCGAACGAACTGCCATCCCGCCGCGTCAGCCAGCAACGCCTGGTCGGCCGCCTCATGGAAATGGCCCGTATCGGCGCAACCGTGTCGGGCGGCGTCGATCGTGCGGCCTTGTCCGCCGAGGATGCGGCCGCGCAGGCGCTGATGGCGCAGTGGGGGGCGTCCTTGGGGCTGCGGGCAACGCGCGACGCCGCCGGCAATTTCTTCCTGCGATGGGAGGCGGGCGCCGGTGCGCCGCTGGTATCGGGATCCCACCTGGACAGCCAGCCCACCGGCGGCCGCTATGACGGTGTCTTTGGCGTGATCGCGGCGCTGGAGGCCGTCCAGGCCATGCAGGAGACCGGGCTTGCGCCGCGCCGGCCCGTGGAGATCGTGGCGTGGATGAATGAAGAGGGCTCGCGTTTCGCCCCCGGCATGATGGGCGCGGCGGTTTATGGCGGCGCTCGCGCGCTGGCCGATATCCTGCCCGTGCGGGACCAGGCCGGCATTTCGGTGGAAGCGGCGCTGGCAAGCACCGCCGCGGCCCTGCCGGGCATTGCCACGAGGCCTCTTGGCGGCACGCCCTACGCCTACGTGGAAGCGCATATCGAGCAGGGGCCGGAGCTGGAGCGGGCCCATTGTCCGATCGGCATCGTCAGCGGCATCCAGGGCAAGCACACGTTTCGCGTGACCGTGCGTGGAGAGGCCGCGCACGCGGGCACGTCCACGCGCGCCGAGCGGCGCGATGCGCTGCTGGCGGCCACGGCCATGGTGCAGGCCCTTGCGCGCGTCTTGCATGACGAGGCCGATGTCACGAAATTCACGGTCGGCCGCTTCGATGTGACGCCCAGCGCGCCGTCGGTGGTGGCCAGCCAGGTGATCTTTTCCGTCGACCTGCGCCATCCGGACAGCCAGGAACTGCGGCGATTGTCGGCGCTGGTGGCGCCCGCTTGCGAGGCCGCCGCGGGGCCATGCGAAGTGGAGGTGTCGCGGCTGTCCGCGGCCGATTCCCTGGCATTTCCCGCGGCCATGCGCGCGCGCTTGCGAGCGGCGGCCGACCGCCTGGGCCTGGCGCACCGCGACCTGCTTTCCGCGGCAGGGCACGATGCGCGCTATCTGCACCCCATCTGTCCGTCCGCCATGCTGTTCGTTCCCAGCCGCGACGGCGTTACCCATAACGAGGCGGAATTCACCGAGCCCGCCGATCTGTATGCCGGGGCCTGCGTGCTCGCGGATGTCCTGGCCGAGCTGGCCATGTCGACAGGACAGCCATGATGCCCGCCTCCGTTTTCGACCTGGATCCGTTGCGGCCACCGGCCGTCCATGTGCTGTCGCGAGAGGAAAAACGATGATGTTCGCCATGACCCGGATGGGGGAGGCCGCCGGCACGGCGGCGCCGAGCGCAAACGCGGCCACCCTCGCCGCGGCCCCGGCCGCCGTGAACGCCGGCACGCACGCCGGTACGAACGCCGGCACGAACGCCCGCAATGCCGGCGCGGCGGGCGCCCTGCTCAGCCTGGACGGCATTTCCAAGACTTTCGGCGCTACCCAGGCGCTCCACGGCCTGGGCGTCGACATCGCGCCGGGGGAGTTCGTTACCGTGGTCGGCCCCAGCGGCTGCGGCAAAAGCACGCTTTTCAACATCGTCGCCGGGCTGGAAGAGCCGGATCCCGGCGGCAGCATGCGCTTCCTCGGCAAGCCTTGCCGCGCGGCCGACCTGTTGGGCAAGGTGTCCTTCATGCCGCAGCGCGACCTGCTGCTGCCGTGGCGTACGGTGATCGACAACGCCATCCTGGCCGTTGAACTGGAAGGCGTGCGGCGCGCGGACGCCCGCCGCCAGGCGCTGGAGATGCTGCCCGAGTTCGGCCTGGCCGGGTTCGAGAACCAGTACCCGCACCAGCTGTCCGGCGGCATGCGGCAGCGCGTGGCGCTGATGCGCACCTTCATGTTCAAGCGGGACCTTATGTTGCTGGATGAACCTTTCGGCGCGCTCGACGCGTTGACCCGCAGCATGATGCAGCGCTGGTTGCTCGACGTCTGGCAGAAACACCGCCGCACCATATTGTTCATTACGCACGACGTGGACGAGGCGGTATTCCTCGGCGATCGCGTCCTGGTGATGGCCGCGCGTCCCGGCCGCGTCAAGATCGAGCAGAAGGTCGATCTGCCGCGTCCGCGCCGCGCCGATATCGTCACCGCGCCGGAGTTCATCGCGCTCAAGCGCACCCTGCTGGACGCGATCGAGGAAGAGAGCATGAAGTCCTTCCGCGCCAGCGGCGCGCCGGGAGGGCAGGCATGATGACGGCACCCTTCCACACGCCCGCGGCCGTTGCGCCGACGGACTGTCCCGCCGGCATGCCGCGGGCGGAATGGGATGCGCGCGTGTCCCTGGCCGCCTGCTACCGGCTGGTCGCCAACCTGAAGCTCGATGACCTGATCTACAACCACATCTCCCTGCGGGTGCCGGGCACGCACGACGAATTCCTCATCAATCCCTACGGCATGCTGTTCGAGGAGATCACCGCGTCCAGCCTGGTGCGCATCGATCCGCAGGGACGCAAGCTCAGCGACAGCCCCTACGAAGTGAACGCCGCCGCCTTCGTCATCCATGGCGCCATCCACCAGGCCAAGCGCGACGCGGCCTGCGTGCTGCATACCCATTCGGACGCCAGCATCGCGGTGTCGGCGCAGCGAGAGGGACTGCTACCCCTGTCGCAGTTCGCCATGCGTTTCTATCGCCGCCAGGCCTTCCACGACTACGAGGGCGTGGCCATCGACATGGACGAGCAGGCGCGCCTGGTGGCCGACCTGGGCGAGCACCGCGTCATGTTGATGCGCAACCACGGCGTGCTGACACTGGGCCGCACGCCGGGCGAAGCCTTCATGTTGCTCTATTACTTCGAACGGGCCGCGCGCATCCAGTTGTCGATGCAGGCCGCCGCGGCGGGTGGCGCGGGTCCCATCCTGCAACCCGGTCGGGACGTTTGCGAGAAGGCCGCGCGCCAGTTCTGGGAGCAGAAGGGCGACATCCTGGTGGCCGGCGAGCGGGAGTGGCCCGCGCTGCTGCGCCAACTGGACCGCGTCGACCCCTCCTACAAGACCTGAACACGAAAACCAACCTTACGAAGGTGCAAGCATGCTCAAGACCCGTTCCCTGCATCCCGGCTTCGGCATCGAAGTGCTGGGCCTGGATCTCGCCGACCCCGCCAATGACGATGCGATCGACCAGCTGGTCCAGGAGCTGCCACGGCACTCGCTGATCCTGGTGCGCGGCGCGTCATTGAGCAACGCCCGCCACGTCGAGATCAGCCGCCGCTTCGGTTCGCTGATGACCCACGTGCTGAAGCAGTTCCTGACCACGGGCCTGCCGGAAATCTATGTGCTTTCCAACGTCTCGGAGAACGGCAAGCCGATAGGCAACCACAAGGAAGGCTGGAACTGGCATTCGGATCTCTCGTATGTCGCCGAACCGAGCATGGGGTCGCTGCTTTACGCCGTGGAAGTGCCGCCCGAAGGCGCCGATACCCTGTTCGCCAGCATGCACCTGGCCTATGAGGCGCTACCGCCCGCGACCCAGTCGCGGATACGCAACCTGACCGCCACGCATTCCTATGCCGGCTACTACGGCAAGGCCTTCGCGGACCGGGCGCCCCTGACCGACGAACAAAAGGCGCGCACGCCGGACGTCGTGCATCCCGTCGTGCGCACGCACCCGGAGACCGGCCGGCTGTCCCTGTACGTCGGCGAGGACATCGTCAAGCAGATCGACGGCCTGCCGCCCGCCGAGAGCGAGGCCCTGCTGGCCGAGCTCAACCAACATGCCGTCAGCGACGCCTTCGTCTACCGGCACCGCTGGCGCCAGGGCGATCTCGTCATCTGGGATAACCGTTGCACCATGCATTGCGCCACGCCCTACGACGACAACAAGTATCGGCGCGTCATGCACCGCACTACCGTGGCCGGCACCCGGCCTTTCTGAAACCCGCGCCTTGCTCCGGCATATCACGCACGCAATCGACTATCGACAAGGGGAATCATAATGACCGTCATCCGGAATACACGACGCCTGCTGGCCTCGATGGCGTGGGCCGCGACCCTGTTCGCGGCCTTGGCCGCGGCACCCGCGCCGGCCATGGCCAAGGACCTGGTCAAGGCCACGCTGCGGTTGAAATGGCTGCCGCAGACGCAGTTCGCTGGTTTCTACTACGCGCTGGCCCAGGGCTATTACAAGGATGAAGGCATAGACCTCACCATCAATCCGGGCGGCCCGAATCTGCTCACCGAGAACCTGGTGGCGACGGGCGCGGACACGTTCGGCCTGTCCGGCGGCACGGACAGCGTGCTGGCCGCCATCGACAAGGGCATGCCCATCGTGTCGGTGGGGGTGGCGCACCAGGTTACGCCTTTTGTCTTCGTGGCGCGCAAGGACGGTCCGGTCAAGACGCTGGAAGACTTCCGGGGCAAGAAGGTGACGGCCTGGTTCACCGGCGCCAACTATGTGCTGTTCGGCATGCTGGCCAACAAGGGCATCGACCGCGCCAAGGTCGACATCCAGCCGCAGCAGGTAAGCGTCACGCCTTTCGTGAACGGCGACGTCGATGTCATCACCGCGACCTGGTACAACGAGCTCTATACGATCCGCCAGCGGGTGGGCGAGGACAAGTTGCGCCTTTTCAAGGCGGAGGACTACGGCATTACCTTCCCGCGCGATACGCTCATCGTGTCGCGCAAGACGGCGCAAACGCAGCCCGAGCTGGTCACGGCCTTCCTGCGTGCGTCCATCCGCGGCTGGCGCGAGGCGATGAAGCATCCCAAGGAAGCGGTGGACGCGGTGATGAAGGTGGCGCCGACGCTGGATCGCACGCACCAGGAGTTCATGCTGACCGAAGCCTATCGCCTGATGACGGAGGGCAAGGCCAGGACGGAGGGCCTGTTCTGGATCGATCCGGCCGCCATGCAGGCCGCCGAGGACTTCCTGCTCAAGAACGGCGTGGTGAGCAAGCCTGTCGATGTCGCGCAAGCCTTTGACGCCAGCTTCCTGAAGGCCATTCCCGTGGCGGATCGCCTGCCGTAACGCGCCGTGAGGCGCCATCCGTTTCGCTTCGACGGCCGCCCCCGGGCGGCATGAGGATCTCCCATGCGTATAGCTCCGTCCGCCATGCCCAAGGCCGCTACGCCAGCCCTTGCTCCCCCCCGCCAGAAAGGGGCGCCGAGGGGCGGCGCCGCCGCGATCGTCCTGCGCGGCGTCGTGACGATCGCCATCATCGGCCTGGCGTGGGAGGCAGTGGTCACGGCCGCCGGCATCCAGCCCTATTACCTGCCTCGCCTGTCGGCCATTCTCGCCGCCATCGTGGCATTGCCGGATGCCTATTTGGCGGGCTTCCTGCGGACGCTGTCGGAGACCTTGCTGGGTTACGCGGCCGGCGCGCTGGTGGGCGTGGCGAACGGCGTGCTGTTCCATCGCTCGCGCCTTTTACGCGAGACGATATTTCCACTTTTCGTCATCTCGCAGACCATTCCCGTCATTGCCTTCGGCGCGGTCGTGGTGCTCTGGTTCGGCAACACCATCCTGGCCAAGGCGCTGATCGCCTTCTATCTCACGTTCTTTCCGGTGACGGTAAATACCTTGAACGGCCTCGAAGCCGTGGACCGGCGGCAGGTGGACCTGCTGCGCAGCTTCGGCGCCACCTCCCGCCAGCTGCTGTTCCGCTTGCTGTTGCCGTCGGCGCTGCCGCAGATTTTCGTCGCCCTGCGGCTGGCTTGTACGTTGAGCCTGCTGGGCGCCATCGCCGGCGAATGGTTCGGCGATACCACCGGACTGGGCGTGCTTCTGCTGCAAGCCATGTACAACGAGCAATTCGTGGCCTTGTGGGCCGCCATCCTGATGGCGGGGCTGCTGGGGACGTCCTTCTACGGGCTGGTGGCATGGGTCGAGCACAAGGCCGTGTTCTGGAGGAGCGAACTGTGAAGACAGCGTCTTTTCCCCTGCTTTCCTTTTCCGGCTTGCCTTGGCCCACGCGGACCGCGCGGCGGGCGGTCCTGGGCCTGGCGGGGGTGTTCGTATTGTGGGAGAGCGCGGCGCGCGGCCTGGACCTGCCCGCCTACGTGCTGCCCAGCGTGACGCGCATCCTGCAAGCCATCGTGGCGCAGCACGCCCTGCTGCTGAAAGCGGCGGGCATCACGGTGATGGAAGCCGTGGCGGGTTTTGCCGCCGGCTCGCTGGCCGGGCTGCTTCTCGCCATTGTCCTGGCCATGCTGCCGGCCGTGCGGCGTAGCGTGCTTCCCGTCGCCACCGCGCTGAATTCCGTCCCGGTGGTGGCCTATGCGCCGCTCATCCTGCTGTGGTTCGGCATGGGGCCGGAAAGCAAGATCGTCATGGTGGCGCTGGCGGTGGGGTTTACCGTCTTCCTGCATGCGCTGGCGGGGCTCGACCGGGTCGATCCCCGCGCGGTCGACCTCATGCGCAGTTTCGGCGCGGATCGCGCGGCCATCCTCTGGCGCCTGCGCTTGCCGGCGGCCATCCCCCTGACGGCGGCGGGCATGCGGGTGTCGACGGTGCGGGCCATGATCGTCGCCATCGTCACGGAAATGCTGGGCGCCACGGGCGGTCTGGGATGGACGATATTCCAGGCGGTGTTGCAGATCGATTTCGTGCAGGTATGGGCCGCCATCTTCGTGGCGTCCGCCATCAGCCTGGTGTTCTTCGGGACGGTGAATGCCTTGGAGAAGCGATATGTGTTCTGGAAATGAGCGGTCGATGGCGGCCTTGCCGCCGGGACGTTGCGCCATGCCGGCGGATGCGGCGCAGGAACGGGCACGCTATTTCAACTCCGCGAATGCCTTCAACATACACCTGGATCCGGTGCCGGCGCGGGTCTTCACCGAGCCAGCCGCTGCCGCGCTGGGCGTCGATGGGCCGGCGGGGCCGGCGACCACGGGTTTTTTTGCCTGCGACCAATCGGCCCGGCTAGGGTGCTCCTGGCCGGCCACCACGCCGTTCATGCTGGCGCGCTATGCACGCATTGCGCCGGGCGCCAGCCTGGATGCGGATTTCGTCGCCAGCGGGTCGATCTGGTACGTGATCGCGGGTAGCGGGCAGGCGCGCTCCGATGCCGGCGAGGTCCTCGACTGGGCTTGCGGGGACGTCTTCTACCTGCCGGCGGGTGCCGCGATACTGCGGGCCGGCGGCCCGCGGGCGGCTGTCTTGTGGCTGGTCACGGACGAGCCCTTGCTGGCCTATCATGGCCTGCGCCCGTCGCGTCCCGGCGACGCGCCGGTGCATTTCAGGTCCGCGGATATCGCCGCGGAAATCGACCGCATCCATCGCAGCGTGCCGGACGCGGGGACCTCGGGGCTGGCGGTCGTGTTCTCCAGCGAGACGATGCAGCAGCGGCGCAACCTGATGCCGGCGCTTACCCTGTCGCTGAACACCTTGCCGCCGGGTTGCGCGCAGGCCTCGCACCGGCACAATTCCGCCGCCCTGACCCTCGTCGTCGCGGGCGAGGGTTGCCATTCGCGCGTCGACGGCCAGGACTGCCCGTGGTCCGACTGGGCCACGCTGGTGACCCCGGCCGGGGCGCCGCACTCCCATCACAACCCTGGTTCGCGCCGCGCCGATTTCCTCATCGTGCAGGACGGAGGCTTGTACTACGAGGCGCGCACCATGGGCTTCGCCTTCACGGGCGATTGATCCGCGCCCCGCGGTCTGGTAGCGGGACTGGGACTGGGACGGATGGCCCCCGGGGTCGCGGGAAGGGGCGCGCCGCTCGTGGGGGGGCGACCGCTATTCGCTTCTCTGGTAGCGTTCGTCGGGGCCCGTGTGGAAGTGCGTCACCCCCTTCCCGTCCCGGCCCATGTAGACATACATCACCATGTGCCAGCGCAGGTCCTGCACATAGCGATAGGTCCAGATTTCTTCGCGCTTTTCGCCGAGGCCGGTGACGCTGGTCTTCGCCGGTGGCCCGAAGACGCAACGGACCTGGTCCGGGCTCCAGCCGGGCTGTATGTTCTTGAAGAACTCTTCCTTCAGGACTTGCGCCACGCGCACGACGCGACCGTCGGAATCGATGTCGGCGCTCCAGGCGTAGCTGCCCTCGGGCTGCTGGGACCAGACGACGCGCTGGCCGCCGTTGGGCGCCGGGCATTGCGTACTGGGCGGGCCATACTGTTTTTCCATGTCGGACAGCAAGGTGCCGGGCTTGGCGCTGTCCGGGCTGGCACAGCCGGCCAGGGCCAAGGCCAGGCCAAGGGCGCTGGCACGCACGAAGGGCAGGGGGAGGGCAGAGGTAGGCATGTCGGTACTCCGGGAGTCCGCCAGAGCTGGTGGAGCTGGACTTCTAGCGTACACCCTCCCTCCCGGGCGCGCATTGCCTGCACGCGCGGCGGGCGTCATGCGGCGCCGGCACCGTTACGGCTGGATGGAGGTCGCTCCCGAAGCGATTTGGAGGGCGCGCGCCAGCGACGCGCGTATCATTTCGCCGTGTCCGAACTGCGGGAATGCTTCGTAGGTGGCATCGACGGATGCCGACCTGAGCTTTTGCGCCATGCCGGCCACGACGTCGCGCGGGTCGGGGCTGGACCCCGGGGTTGCCGGGGTTGTCGTCGTTGTCGTCGTTGTCGTGGTAGGCGACGAGGTGCCTGGATGGTCCTTGCCGTCCGCACGCGGTTTCGTGCCGGCGAGGATGGCTACGCGCAATCCGCTGGCGCGCGCCGGATCGAAGGCGCGCCATTCCTGTATCAAGGCTCCGTCATGCCACCAGGCGGAGGGATCGCCGGCGATGTAGGCGCTGAAGGCTCGCGGCCGCGTGTAGAGCACGTGTAGTGTGAAGAGGCCGCCGTAGGAGTGGCCCCACAACATTTCCCGCCCGGGGTCGATGCTGGCGCGCGACCGCGCCAACGGGCGCACCTGGGTCTCGATGAAATCGAGGAAGACGTCGGCGCCGCCGCCCACGCGGCCGCGAACCACGGGCGCCGGGATCTCTCGGCCTTGCGCGTCGCGCACCGGGGGGGTGTAGTCGTAGGCGCGCGCTACCACGTCGTTGCGGGTGTCGATGTCGTAGCCTATCGCCACCAGTACCGGAGGATGCGCGGTGCCCATGGCTTGCAGATCGGCGGACGTCAGCGTGGCCATGGCCGCGTTGCCGTCGAGCATGTAAAGGGCGGCGTGGCCCCCGGCCGGCGCCGCTTGCCGGGGAATGGCGATCTCGATCCGGTAATGGCGCTTGCCGTCGGCCGAATCCAGCCGGTGCTTCTCGTATCGGTAATCCGCCGAAGGCCGGTCCGCCACCGTCGGTCCCACCGGCTCGTCCCATCGCCCATGCATGACGGCGCCTTGCGGCGCCGCGCCATGGGTGCCCTGCGGGCGGGCTGGAACGCCCGCTTGGGCGCCCACTGAAGCCCCCACTGAAGCCCCCACTGGAGCGCCTGCAGGAGCGCCTGGAGGAGCGCCTACCGGAGTGCCCGTCGCGCTCGTTGCGGCGGCACCGGCGATGGCGGGGACCATCGCCACCAGCAAGGCCGATGCGGCGGCCGTGGCCGCGGACCGGAAACCGCCGCGCCGCGGCCGGCTGGCGCCGCGTGCGCGCGCCCGAGTGGCTGTAATCATGGACATGCAATCACTCCTTCGTGTGTATTCAGAACGCGCTGCATATAACCTCACTAAAGAACTCCAACGTCCGGGGCACAGCGGATCCGGGCCCCCCCGGTCCGCCGGTGCCGCCCCTTGAGGGGCGCGCGCGCAGCGCGCTGGGGTGGACTTTCCTTCCGGTCCGCCGGTGCCGCCCCTTGAGGGGCGCGCGCGCAGCGCGCTGGGGTGGTCTTTCCTTCCGGTCCGCCGGTGCCGCCCCTTGAGGGGGCGCGCGCAGCGCAACAAGAAAATCTTCAGAAAAACCTCGGCCCCATCGAGGACACCGCGGATCCGGGTCCCCCGGTCCGCTGGTGTCGCCCCCCTGGGGGGCCGCGCTCCGCGCGGTAGGGGGGGGGCCCCTACCATGCGTAGTTGAGGTTGGCCGTCACCGACCGGCGCGCGCCGTAGTAGCAGCTGGACACACCCGAGCAACTCGCCAGGTACTCCTTGTCCGTCAGGTTGGTGGCGTTCAACGAAAATCGCAGCCCCTTGAGCGCCGGGTTCAGCGCCGACAAGTCATAGCGGATGGCCGCGTCCCACAGCGTGACGGCCGCCATGTGGTACTGGTTGGCAGTGTCGCCATACACGCCGCTGGTATGTCGCATGCCGGCGCCCACGCTGACGCCCGGCAGGATGTCGTTGGGCAGCTTGTAGTCCAGCCACAGATTGACGGTGCGCTTGGGAACACGGGGCAATTGATTCCCCAGGTCCGTGCTGTTGCTCTTGGTGACCCTGCTGTCCATCAACGTGCCCGAGGCGATCAAGGTCCACTGGTCCGTCAACACCGCGTTGCCTTCCAGTTCCAGGCCGCGCACGCGCGCCTCCCCGGTCTGCACGTAGCACTGGCTGCCGTCGCAGAGGTGCGTGGGATCGGGGTCCGGTGTCTGGATGTTCTGCTGGCGGATCTCGTAGGCGGATAGCGTCACCATGCTGCGGCTGCCGGTGGGCTGGAACTTGATGCCGGCCTCGACCTGCTTGCCCTTGGTCGGCTTGAAGGGCGTGCCACCGTAGCCGACGCCGTTGACCGGCTCGAAGGACGTGGCGTAGCTGACATACGGCGCGAAACCGTTGTCGAACAGGTATACCAGTCCGGTGCGCCAGGTTGTTGCTTCATCCGTGTAGCGGGTCTTCACGCCGGTGGCGCGGACCAGGGAGTTGTCCTCGGACCAGTCGTGGCGCAGGCCGAAAGTGGCGACCCAGCGGCCCCAGCGCAACTGGTCCTGCGCGTACAGGCCGGTCTGGTTGCTATCGGCGCGGCGCGACGGGGTCATCTTGCCCATGGTGACCGGGCCGCCGTACACGGGATCGAAAACGTCCAGCGTGCCGGCCTTGCCGCTGGCCGAGGCCACGCGTATGGTCTGGGTGCGGTAGTCGACCCCGGTAAGCAGCGTATTGCGCGTCGGCCCCAGGTCGAAGTCGTACTGCACGTTGTTGTCCATCGTGAATCCTTCGGAACGGATCTCGTTGGACGAGGCCGTGCGCGGCAGCGTGCGGCCATCGGACAGCAGGTCGCCGGAACGGTTGACCCCGGCGTTATCGGTGTCCACGCGCATGTAGCGCAGTTTCTGGTTGAACTTCACGCTGTCGGAGAACGCATGGCTGAACTCGTAGCCCAGGGAGGATTGCGTACGGTCATAGCGGTTGAAGCCCGGTTCGCCAAGGAAGCGGTTGGAGCCGAATTTGCCGTACTGCGTGCTGTAGTAGGTGCCATGCGCCGGCAGGAACTGGTACGTGCTGCCGCCGCGATCCTGCTGGTAGTTGGCCAGCAGCGTCAGCTGGGTGCGCCACGAGGGCCGCCATGTCAGGCTGGGGGCGATCATCACGCGATTGAGATCGACGTGGTCGACCTGGGTATTGCTGTGATAGGCGGTGCCGACCACGCGATACAGCCACTTGCCGTCTTCATCGAGGGGGCCGCTGACATCGCCGTTGAAGCGCGCCAGGCCGTTGTTGTCCGTGGCGACGCCGACCTCGCCGCGCGCATGGTCCGTGGGATGCTTGCTGACCACATTTATCAGGCCGCCCGGCGCGATCTGGCCGTACAGCACGGACGACGGGCCGCGCAGCACTTCGACCCGTTCCAGTCCATAGCCGTCGAATTGCGTGGCCGAGGCCGTGGCGCCGCTGCTGCTGCCCGGCGGGCGCAGGCCATCGAGATAGAGGTTGTTGGCGAAGCTGCCCGTGCGGAAGCCCCGTACGGAGATTTCGTCGACGCGGCTGTCGACGCCATAGCCGCCGATGTTCACGCCCGCGCTATAGCGCAAGGCATCGGCGGAGTTGGTGGCGCCCAGCATGTCCATCATTTCGCGGTTGACGACGGAGATTGACTGGGGCGTTTCCACCAGGGGCGTATCGGTCTTGGTGCCGGCACGGCTGTCGAACGACAGCGTGCCGATTTCCCGCATGCCGTCGGCTGTCACCGCGACCGGAGGCAAGGCGGCGACGCTGTCCGACGAGGGAGGCAAGGGTTCGAGTCGATACCCTTCGCCGTTGGCATTGGGGCGGGCGCGCAGGCCGCTGCCGGCCAGCAGCCGGTCCAGGCCCTCATCGATCCTGTATTGCCCATCCAGCGCGGGCGCGCTGTGGTCCTTGCCCAGGTCGGCGGTGCCGATGATGGTGATCCCGGCTTGCTGGCCGAAGCGCAGCAAGGCTTCCCGCAAGGGCAGGGCGGGGAGCTGGATGCGCACGGTCGGGCCGGGCGCCACGGCGCGCTGGCCCGGGGCCGGCGAGGCCGGCTGCGCCGTCGTTTGCGCTTCGGCGGCGGTGGCCAGCAGCATGGCCGGCGCACCGACCAGACCGTTGCAGGCCAGCGCCAGGGCCAGTGCAAGGGGGCGCCGGGGCGCAATGCGCGGCGGGCGTGAAACGGGAGAGGAAAACATGGGCGATCTTCGTTGAGGGTTGGGCCGGTGTGCAGGCCTACATCCGGTCATGACGAAGGACTCGCGGGAATCTGCCTGGAAGTTGCAAGTCGTTTCACTTCGATCGGGCGCATCGGCAGCACTATCGGCCAGCGCGGCCCTGTCCATCAGGCCCGCAACATCGCCCAGTAGCGCGTCCGGTATTGCAGCCGCAAGCCCAGGTGCTGGGCCAGCGCCTCCAGCACGCGGTCGATGTCGTGGATGCGAAAGGTCCCGGTCACGCGGCGCGCTGCCACGGCTTCGTCGCAGTCCAGGAAGCCGCGCCGGTAGCGGGCGAGCTGCGTGAGCAGGTCGTCCAGCCGCATGCCGTCGGCGATCAACACGCCCTGGGTCCATGCCAGGTCGCGCTCTTGCCACGCTTGCGGCGGCTGGAAGCCCGCGGCGTCGAAGCGGCGCGCTTCGCCGGCTTGCAGCGCGGCATCGAGGCGTCCGCCCGCGACCACGCGCGCCGTGCCTTCCTGTACGGCCGCGAAGGTCTCCGGCGGCGAGCATTCCGGCAATTGGCGCAGCAGCAGGCGCGCGCTGTAGGGATCGACGTAGCCATGCCGGGTGTGCAGCCGCAGGCCGGCGCCGTCGCCGCCCTGGCGGTTGTCCACCAGCATTTCGCCTGCGTGCAGCATGACCTCGATGCGGGGGGCGTCCGCGCCGGCGGGGTGGTTTTCCTGGATGTCTATCGCGGTGCGCGTATTCAGCAGCAGGCGGGTGCCGTCGGCGAGCGTCAGCGCGCGCTGTTCGCCCGCCGCGGTGCGCGTCCGGGCCAGCCAGCCATGGCTGGCCGCCAGGCGCCAGGCCACGGCGCCGGATGTCGCGGCGATCGCGCCGCCGCATAGCAGCTTGATGGCCTGGCGCCGCCCGCGGCGGCCGGCCACCGCTTTCAGCGCCCGCGCCCCGGGCGAGATGGCGCAAGGCGATGCGCCCTGCGCGGCCGGCGGCAGCATGCGTTGCAACTCGCCGTAGCGGCGCCAGACGGCGGCATGTTCGGCATCCGCGTCGTGCCAGCGCCGCCAGGCTTCCAAGGTCGCGGCATCGGCCCCGGCTTGCAGGCGGACCAGCCATTCGGCGGCCTCGGCGATGGCGCGCCGCCGTGCGCTGGCCGGTGGGGCGACGGAACGCTCAGGCATCGAAGGCAAGATAGAGCCGCTGCCAGGCCTGGACCAGGTCTTTCTGTACCACGTTCACGCTGACGTTCAGCGCCTGGGCGATATCCGCGTAAGGCAGGCCGTCGATGCGCGCAAGCAGGAAGATGCGGTTCATCCGCGCCGGCATGCGGTCAAGGATGCGGCAGACCTGGGCGAGTTGTTCGATGACTTGCAGCACGGATTCCGGCGCGGGGGCCGTGGCCTCGGGTTGCAGGGCCAGGCTTTGCAGGTAGGCCTGCTCCAGTTCGCGACGACGGTGGCGGTCGATGAGCAGCCGCGTCGCGATGGCGCTCAGGTAGCCGCGCGGGCGTTCCGGCCGGATCCAGCGGGGCTGGCGCAGCAGGCGTTCGAACGTGTCCTGCACCAGGTCCAGCGCGTCGGCGTGGTGTCCGTGGAGCTTGCGGCGTAGCAGGTTCAAGAGCCAGCCGTGATGCTCCCGGTACAAGGACGCCACGGCCATGGGGCCGGCGTTGGCGAGGGCGCCGGAGGAGAGAGGGATGGATTCGTCGGGTTCCAAAACAGGCCTGCCGTATCCTGGAATTGAGAATAAGAATGATCCTCAATTATAAACAGACCAGGATGAGGTGGCTCAGCCGGACCAGGGCAAACGCGTTGTTGGGGCAGCAGGCGGCGCCAGCCGCGCGGCGTGGGGGCGGAACCCCTCAGGCCATGGCCAACGGCGCCTGGTCGATTTCGCCATCCAGCGCCAGCGTGCCATTCAAGGCGGACACGCAATGCCCGCCCACATGGGCGTGCCAGGCGCCATCCTGGGCGCGGGCCCGGACGTGCAGGCGGCTGGGGCGACGCACGTCATCGCCCTGGGCCACCAGCAGGTCCAGGTCTTCGAGCCCCCGCAGGCGCGCCAGCAGGCAGGCCATGGCGCCCGTGGCGCTGCCCGTGGCCGGGTCCTCGGTCATGCGGCCGGTGAACATGCGGGCATGGACGTCCGGCGCGCCGCGCGCGCCATCCAGTGCATACGCGTAGATGGAATGGGCGCCGTCCAGCGGCAGGACGCGCGAATACGCCGCGCGGTCCGGCTGGATGCGCGCCAATGCGTCGCGCGACGCGAGCTGCACCACCAGGAAGGGCAGGCCCACCGAGACCACCCGGGGCGCATGCGCGTCGATGCGTATGTCGGGCTCCTTCAATGACAGGCAGGCGGCCGCTTGCGCGGCGCGCACCTGGGCCCGGCAGGACAGCGGTTCCGGAGCGCGCAACTCGGCGCCCACCACGCGGCCATCCTGGCGCCAGAGCTCGATGGGCACCTTGCCGGCGATTTCCTCGAACGTGAAGATGTCCGGCACCGGGATGCCGCGTGCCGTCATGTCGTCGGCGAGGGCGTAGGCCGTGCCCAGGTTGGGGTGGCCGGCGAACGGGATTTCGCGGTCGGGCGTGAAGATGCGGACCTGGGCGGTATGGCCGGGGTCCGCGGGCGGCAGGACGAAGGTGGTCTCGGAATAGCCGAATTCGGTGGCCAGGGCTTGCATCTGGCGCGTGGACAAGCCTTGCGCATCGAGCACGACCGCCACCGGGTTGCCGGCGAAGATCCGGTTGGTGAAAACATCGACGGTGACATAGCGGCGCAACATGAAGACTCCCGGTCCCAGTCCGGACGGCGGCGGAAATGGGTCGCCACCCGGTAAGTAAATCCGACCATGTTGCGCCAGGTCCGCTCATCAGGACAGATACAGTTCAAGCCTTCTTGCGCATAACAGCAGCGCCGCCCCGCATCTCACCACCCCGACCCGCCGCCGCCTCCGCCGCCGTCCCCGGACGAGCCGCTGTCGAATGATCCGCTCGAAGAGGAGTCGCTGCTGCCGGACCAGCTGCCGCTGGTTCCGGGCGATCCGGACGAGGACGAGATCGGCGGCGGCGTCACATCGCTGCCGATGCCGGAAAGTGCCCGTCCCGGGGCGTCCCGGTAGAAGTCATGGCCGCCGTACATGTCCTGCATCGCCTGCACCGCCGCCGCGCCGGCCACCGTGGCCGCCAGCCCAGCGAAGGCAGCCGCCCAGCGCTTGCCCACGTCCAGCGCCACGGCGTAGGGCAGGTAGCGTTCGTACAGGCGCAGCTTTTCGTCGACGGTCGCCAGCGCTTCCAGGCGTGGGCCTTCGGCCAGCGTCAGGTACTGCTTGAAGCCGGCGATGCGGTCCATGATCTCGTGGCCTTCTTCCGTGTAGCCACGCAGGAAACGGAAGGCGCGCACCACCACGGGCAGCATCAACGCCGGCAGCAGCGCCGACAGGGCGCGCACGGGCGTGACAGCGTTGTCGGCCGCCAGCACGCCGATGCCGCCCAGCAGGAAGGGCACGCCGAACAGCAGGCAGAACACCACCGGTCCCCAGGAAAAGTTCGAGCGGACCATGGCCCAGGTGATGGCCAGCACGCCCAGTCCCACCGCCAGGAAGGGCAGGGACGCCAGGGTCCCGCCTACCTCGCCGCCTTGCAGGACCAGGGTGTAGATGCAGGCGGCCAGATACAGCAGCCAAAGCCAGAGACCGCGACGGGCGCGCTTGCCGTGATCGGCGATGTAGCCCGAATACAGGTTGTCCAGCGAGCTGGACAGGGTGGCGCGCGCATCGCGCAGGCGGGCCGATCCGGCGCTGCTGCGGTAAAAGCTGGTGTGCGCCCCGAACATCTTGTGCAGCAGGGTGCCGAGCAGGGTGTCGCGCGCCATGCCGCGCTGGCCCTGGGCATCGGGCTGCAGCAGCACGAAACGCGTTTCCCTGCCCGTGCCCCGCTTGCCGTCGTCGCGGTCGATGCGCAAGGCGCGCAGGGCGATCAACTCGATGACGCCGATGACAAAGCCCCGCTCGTCATTGCCCTTGCGCGCCATGTAGCGCACGGCCGGCGCCGACATGCCTTCGGGCGGCTCGTACAGCGGCACGATATGGGCGGGGGCGTGCGCGCGGCGGCGCGTGCGCCCATGGACCACGATGTAATACGCCGCCAGCAAGATGAAACCGGCCACGGCCACCAGCGCCGCCAGGTTGTCGCGCAACTGGTAGTAGATGCCTTGCAGGCGCGACGGCGCCTGCACGATACCCTTGGGCCAGGACACCGCTATCGTCAGCCCTTCCCGCATGCGCAACGGGACGGTATTCTCGAAAGTGACCTCGCCAGGCTTGCTCTCCACCACCCGCGCATTCTTGTCCGTGGCGCCTTGCGGCCCGGTATAGAACGCGGTTCTCAGGACAGGCGCATCCTCCGGCAAATGGATGCGGGCGACCGCGTGGGCGATGGGCATGGTCCAGCCGTTGCCGGTGACGTTCCAGTACAGCTCGTCGTGGTCCTGGTAGAAGCCGAGCTGGCGCGTGGTGCGATAGCGTATCTCGTAGACGTGCGTGCCTGGCGCCAGCCACCGGTCGGGGTCTCCGATGCGGATGCGTACGCCGTTGGATTGTTTTTCCAGCGCATAGGGTTCCGGCTTGCCGTCGCGGTCCACCCCCAGCACGTCGAAGCCGACCCTCACGTTCAGCCCGTCCCGGGAGCGATAGAGCGTGGGGAAATCGCGCACGACGCCGCGCTTGATCTCCCTGCCCAGCGCGTTGACCGCGATACGCTCGGTGACCAGCAGATCGCCATCGCGCTGTACGTCGATGTCCGATTCGAACGCGATGATGAACTCGCGGCCTGGATAGGCGCGCGTCGCCATCTCCCCTGGATCACTGGTGGACTGCGCGTTGGCTGGCGTGGCCAGCAGCAGCACGGCCATGACGGTGGCAACCACGCTGGCGATGATGCCCAGCACCACGCGCAGCGGCATGGGGACGCCGCGCCGCGTGTCCTCGGCCGCGGGGTCGCGCCGTTCCATCCAGGGCAGCAGGCGGCGCCGGCGGGGCGTTTCCACGCCCGTCGCCGCGGTCAGGGGCCGCGCATGGCGGGCGACGTGTTGCAGCGGACGGCGCAGGGCGGACAGGCGGCGGCGATCGTCAGAACGCGACATGAGGCACCGCGGCGTCGGCCGGATTGTCCAGTTCGAAGTAGGGTTCCCGGGCGAAGCCGAAGCCGCGCGCCACCATGTTGGCGGGGAAGGATTCGACGCGGATGTTCTGCTCCCGCGCGGCGCCGTTGTAGTAGCGGCGGGCCATCTGAAGCTGGTCCTCGATTTCGGCGAGGCTGTCCTGCAGGTTGCGGAAGTTGGCGTCCGCCTTGAGGTCGGGATAGGCCTCGGCCACGGCCATCAGGCGGCCCAGCGCCATGCCCAGGGCCTGTTCGGCGCGCGCCTGTTCCGCTACGCTGCCGGCGGCGATGCTGGTGGCCCGCCGCGTGGCGATGTCCTCGAATATGCCTTTCTCGTGCGCGGCGTAGGCCTTGACGGTTTCGACCAGGTTGGGGACCAGGTCCGTGCGGCGGCGCAACTGCACGGAGATTCCGCTCCAGGCTTCGCGCGTCATATTGCGCAGGCGCACCAGCGCGTTGTAGGTGGCCACGATGTAAAGCAGCACGACCGCCACGACGGCGGCCGCGACGATGGTCCACGTCGAAGCGGACATGGCGATTCCTCTCTCGTTTTCCCCAGGCCGCCCGATCGTACCAATCGGAGTTACGTGAAGAAACGAATGCCGGGACGGTGAGGTTTCAGGTTGTTACTACAGTCTTCGGCCGGCCTGGCACGAAGAGGACGTACACCCGTTGCGCATCGCGGGCCCGTCCTGTGTTCGCGCCCGAGGTCGTGCGAGGAGCGGCGCCGCGGCTGGCAGATCTTGATACATCTTGGCGATTCACCGGCCCGCGAGTATCACGCCCGCATGCAGCAGCAAGCCGATCACGCCCCCCACGATCATGCCGTTGAAACGGATGTACTGCAGGTCGCGGCCCATGCTCAACTCCAGTTCGTCGACCAGGTGGCGTTCGTCCCATCCTTTCACAGTCTGCGCAATATGGTCGGTGACCCCCCTGCGCAGCGTCGACGCCAGCCGCTCCGCGCCGGAGAGCACATGCTGGTTGATGGCGCGACGCAGTTCGGGGTCCTCGCCCAGGTTGCGGCCCAGCGCCATCAAGGTCTGCTCCAGGTGGCGCGCCAGCACCGAGTCCTCGCTGAACAGGTCGCGCTTGAGGCTGTCGTGGATCTCACGCCAGACGCCGCGCACGTATTCCTGCAATTGCGGGTGGTCGATGATGCGCTGCTTGAAGTCGTCGACGCGCGCCTGCAGGTCCGGATCGTCGCGCAGGCGCCGCACGTAGGCGCCGACCCAGGCTTCGTAGTCGCGCCGCAGCGGATGGTCGGGCTGCGCCAGCACATCGTGCAATTCGTCCAGCACGGCCCGCGCGAGCCGGTCGGCCAGGGTGTCCGCGATATCGTCGACCGATTTCACCAGGTTGACGGCCTTGGCGATGCGCGGCCATTCCTTGCGGGCGTACTTGACCATCAGGGCCGCCGCGCGTTCCTGCACCTGTTCCTCGTGCAGATAGGCGCCCAGGCGCTCCAGCGCCTCGTCCAGCAGCACATGATGGCGGCCGTCGCGGCTGAGGACCGTGAGGACCTCGCCCAGTGTGGCGGCGGCGTTCCATTCGCGCAGCTTGCGTACCACGAAGGCCTGGATGGCGCCGTGCACCGCCTGTTCGTCCAGCAGGTTCAGGGCATGCACGGCCCACGTCCGCGCCGACCCGGCCACCACGCGCGCCTGGCGTGGGTCGGCCAGCCATTGCCCCAGGCGGGCGGCGGGGTCGAAGACGCGGATTTTTTCCAGCAGCGTGGTGGGGTCGAGGAAGTGGTCGCGCACGAATACCGCGAGGCTGTCGCCGATGCGCGCCTTGTTGGCGGGGATGATGGCGGTATGCGGAATGGGCAGGCCCAGGGGCCGGCGGAACAGCGCCACCACCGCGAACCAATCGGCCAGCGCCCCTACGGTGGCGGCCTCGCAGAACGCGCGCACCCAGGACCATGCGCCTTGCGCGCCCATCGCGATGCTCAGCGCGAACCCGGCCAGGGTAACGGCCAGCGAGGCCAGGGCCAGGTTCTTCATGCGGCGCAGGGATGTCCGGCGAGGGTCGATGGGCAATATGGCTCCAGGGATGGGTCGGTAGGGTCCGGTCCATTCTAATAGCATGGACCGTCGCCTATGATCGCACCTGGACAGGCCGCGAGCCCTTCGGGGGCGCCGCGGGCCTGGGCGATATCTGGGGAGACCAGCATGAAGATAGCAGTGATGGGGGCCGGCGCCGTGGGATGTTATTACGGCGGGATGCTTGCGCGCGCCGGCCACGCGGTGACCTTGATCGGCCGGCCGGCGCACGTCGAGGCCATGCGGCGGCAGGGCCTCTTCCTGGAGGCGCGGACGTTCAAGGAGCACGTGCCGGTGGTCGCCACGACGGATCCCGAGGGCGCGCGCGGCGCCGACCTGGTGCTGTTCTGCGTGAAGTCGGCGGACACGGCGTCCGCGGGGCGTGCCCTGCTGCCGCAACTCGCGCCCGACGCCGTCGTGCTAAGCCTGCAGAATGGCGTGGACAACGCCGAGCGCTTGCGCGCGGTGCTGCCGCAAACCGTCGTGCCGGCGGTGGTGTACGTGGCCACGGAGATGGCGGGACCCGGCCATGTGAAGCATCATGGGCGGGGCGAGCTGGTGATCGGGGAATCGCCGGGCAGCGCCGGGATTGCCGAGATGCTGGAAGCCGCCCAGGTGCCGACCCGAGTGTCCGACAACGTGATGGGCGCGCTATGGGCCAAGCTGTTGGTGAATTGCGCGTACAACGCCTTGTCGGCGATTGCTCGCCTGCCGTATGGGGTCCTGGTGCAGGGGCCTGGCGTGAACGACGCCATGCGGGCGGTGATGGAGGAGTGCCTGGCGGTGGCGCGAGCCGATGGCGTGACAGTGCCCGGCGACAGCTGGGCCGCGATCGAGCAGATCGCGAAGTCGATGGCGGGGCAGTATTCGTCGACCGCGCAGGACATGATGCGCGGCAAGCCGACCGAAATCGACTATCTCAATGGCTACGTCGCGCGCCGTGGGCAAGCCCACGGCATCGCGACGCCGGTCAACAGCCTGCTGCACACCCTGGTCAAACTGCTGGAGGGGTAGGCCCACCCCAGCGCGCTGTGCGCGCCCCCCTCAAGGGGCGGCACTGGCGGACCGGCAGGGTAGGCCCACCCCAGCGCGCTGTGCGCGCCCCCCTCAAGGGGCGGCACTGGCGGACCGGCGGAGCCGGCTCCGCTGTGCCCCTGCTCGGGGAGCAGCGGGGCCTTAGCCGAACAGCTTGGCGGCGGTTTGGGCGACGAGGGCGCCCTGGAAGCGCGCGCCGTCCAGTTCGTTCGCGCTGGGCTGGCGCGAGCCGTCGCCGCCGGCCAGGGTGGTCGCGCCGTAGGGCGAGCCGCCCGTGACTTCGTTCAGGGTCAACTGGCCCTGGAAGCTGTACGGCAGGCCGACGATGGTCATGCCGAAGTGCAGCAGGTTGGTGATGAGGGAGAACAGCGTGGTCTCCTGGCCGCCGTGCTGCGAGGCCGTCGACACAAAGGCGGAGCCCACCTTGCCATTGAGCGCGCCGCGCATCCACAGGCCGCCGGCCTGGTCCAGGAAGGACGCCATCTGCGACGAGATGCGGCCAAAGCGCGTACCCGTGCCGATGATGATGGCGTCGTAGTTTTCCAGGTCGGCCACGGCGGCCACGGGCGCCGCCTGCTCCAGCTTGAAATGCGCGCCACGGGCGATTTCCTCCGGCACGGTTTCCGGCACCCGCTTGATGTCGACCTGCGCGCCGGCGCCGCGAGCGCCTTCGGCGACCGCTTCGGCCATCTTTTCGATATGTCCGTAGGACGAGTAGTACAGAACGAGGACCTTGGCCATGTCGGGGAACTCCTTTGCGTGGCGCCTGGCACGGCGCGCGGGGATGGGCGTGGCGCCCGGGTGTCGGTTGAACAACGATGGCGTAAGCGTAGGGCTAGCCGTTCTCCAGGAGAAGCCTATATATTTCGATGGAATCCATCGAAAGGAGCGATAGATGCTGGATGGCGTTTCCCTGGACCAGCTACGAACCTTCCTGGCCGCCGCCGAGGAAGGCAGTTTTTCGGCCGCCGGCCGTAAGCTGCGGCGCGCGCAATCGGTGGTCAGCCAGACGCTGGCCAACCTGGAGGGCCAGTTGGGCGTCGTGCTGTTCGACCGTTCGGGGCGCTATCCGCGCCTGACCGAGGCCGGCAGCGCCCTGCTGGGCGAGGCCTGCGGGGTGGTGCGCGGTGTCGAGGGCTTCAAGTCCAGGGCGCGCGCCATCGCGGAAGGGCTGGAGCCGGAGCTGTCGGTGAGCGTGGACGTGATGTACCCGATGGCGACCCTCACCGTCGCGGTGGGCTCCTTCCGCGAGGCCTTTCCGCACACGCCCCTGCGCCTCTACGTGGAGGCCCTGGGCGCCGTCGTGAAACCGGTCATGGACGGGACCTGCCGGCTGGCTGTCATGGGTACCCTGCCCGTGGTGCCGCCCAGCCTGGATTCCGAATACCTGCTGGATGTTCCGCTGGTGACCGTGGTGGCGCCGGGGCATCCGCTGGCCGCGCTGCCCGGGCCGGTCAGCGCGGCCGACGTGGAGCAGCACGTGCAATTGATCCTGACGGATCGCTCCTCGTTGAGCGAAGGCCAGACCTATGGCGTGCTGTCGCCCCAGGTCTGGCGCCTGGCCGACCTGGGCGCCAAGCACGCCTTCCTGCGCGCCGGTTTCGGCTGGGGCCACATGCCCGCGCCCATGGTGCAGGCCGACCTGGCCAGCGGCGAACTGGTGCGCCTGGACCTGGGCAGCCTGCCGCCGTCGCTGTCGCGCCTGTCCATGCACGGGGTCTACCGCAAGGAAACGCCGCCGGGACCGGCGGGACGCTGGTTCCTCGACCGGCTCAAGCAGGGCGCCTGAGCACGGCGGTGGCCGCCATGCGCTATGGCTTGGCCGCGCACTGCCGGCGCGCGGCATCCAGATGGACGGCAGCGGCGCGCGCGCGGGCCGCCGCATCGCCCGGCTTGTCCTGCAGCTTGCCGTTGGCCAGCGCGATCAGCAACGTGTCCGGCATGGCGGCGGTGTAGGCGCGCGCCACGCAGCCGCAATACGTGGCCTGCATGTTGTTGTCCCTGGGCGCGTAGGGATCCAGCCGGGGCGTTTGCTTGAGCAGCGCCTGGCACTGCTGCGTGTTGCTCGTGATGGATTGCTGGCGCAACGCCGCGATGTTCTGCGCGATCGCGCCGCCGCCATGGGCCAGCGCCAGCAGGGCCAGCAGCATGGGCGCCAGCCGGCGGCGCAAGGAATGGCGGGACGAGCGTAAGGAGGGACGGGAGGGCAGGGCTTGCATCGACGGGGCTCCTGGGGCCGGCCAGCGTGAAAGGGAAAGCCGCTATCCGAGCAATGTCCAGAATGTCGACAAAGTACTGTTTGAGAGAACGGCGCCATGGTGGATCCGCCGCATCGCGGCGACGGATCCGGGCTTAGGTTAACCCTGCCGTCGCAGCGTTAATCGGGGAAATACCGCCGCTAAGGGCGGCTCTTCCGCCCCATTCAGGGGAACGGCAGCCGCAAAAGGGTGGATTGCACGAAATAAGCCAGAAAAGCATTGTTTTTTGCTTGACCGCACACCCTCATGGAAGCATTATCTTACGCAAAACGACTATTTGTTTCTTTGGGGATTCAAAGCTTTTCAGTTCAGTACAGATGAGCATTTTTTGTTTGTCCTGTCCGCAGCATCACCCAAGCACGCGTGGGAGGAATGTCGTGATGAGACTTTTTGCCTGGAACCGTCGGTCCGCAGGAAAAAATCCGTATACCAAGGCCGATCTGGCAGGAAGGGTCGCCGCCATCAACAAGACCCAGGCCGTAATCGAATTCGATCTTGACGGCTATGTGCAGATGGCGAACGACAAATTCCTGGAGACCTTCGGGTACACGCTGGAGGAGGTAGTCGGCAAGCATCACCGCATGTTTGTCGATCCGGCCGAGCACGATACCCCGGAATATGCGCGGTTCTGGCAGAAGCTGGCGTCAGGCAGGTACGACAGCGGGCGGTACCGGCGCATCCGGCGCGACGGCCACGAGGTCTGGCTGCAGGCCAGCTACAACCCCATCCTGTCGCCCGACGGCGTGCCCGTGAAGGTGGTCAAGTACGCCACCGACGTGACGGAAGAGCAGCGCCGCAGCGACGACAGCGCCGGGCAGCTGGCGGCCATCAGCAAGGTGCAGGCGATTGCCGAATTCCAGCTCGACGGCACCATCCTGGGCGCCAATGCCCTGTTTCTCGGCACCATGGGCTATGACGAGGCGGAGATCATCGGGCGCCATCATTCCATGTTCATATCGCCGGACGAGCGCAAGACGCCGGCCTATGCCGAGTTCTGGCGACGCCTGGCCGGCGGCAGCTACGACGCGGGCCAGTATCGGCGCATCGGCAAGGGCGGGCGCGAGGTATGGATAGAAGCCAGCTACAACCCCATCTTCGATGCCGAGGGGCGCCCGTTCAAGGTGGTCAAGTACGCCACCGACATCACCCGTCGCGTGACCGCGGCGCAGAAGCTGCGCATCGCCGTGCAAGGCTTGTCGGACAATGCGGGACGCGCGTCGCAGGCCAACGAACTGGCGCAGGCGGCCTGCCAGGTGGCCGAGGCGGGCGGGCGCACCGTCAAGGACGTGGTATCCACCATGGGCGCGATCTCGGAGAGCTCGCGCCGGATTTCGGACATCATCGGCGTGATGGACGGCATCGCGTTCCAGACCAACATCCTCGCGCTGAACGCCGCCGTCGAGGCGGCGCGCGCCGGCGGCCATGGCAAGGGGTTCGCGGTAGTGGCGGCGGAGGTGCGCAGCCTGGCGCAGAACAGCGCGGCGGCGGCCAAGGAAATCAAGGGCCTGATCACGGCGTCGGTGGAGCAGATCGAGCGCGGCGCGTCGCTGGTGCAGTCGGCCGGCGCCACCATGGACGATATCGTCGCATCGTCGCGGCGCGTGACCGAGATCATGGCCGAGGTGGTGGATGTGTCGCTGGCCCAGTCGAGCACGCTGGGAGGCGTCACCGACGACCTTACGCGGATGAACGGCGCCGGCGAGCCGGCGCG
The DNA here is from genome assembly GCF_004121055.1 of Achromobacter aloeverae. Classification (GTDB taxonomy): domain Bacteria; phylum Pseudomonadota; class Gammaproteobacteria; order Burkholderiales; family Burkholderiaceae_B; genus Bordetella_C; species Bordetella_C aloeverae. The sequence continues at coordinate 78,494 of NZ_PYAL01000007.1, read as the reverse complement.
ACTGGCGCACTGAGCAGGTTTCGCGGACGGCGGCGCCACGGCCAGGCGGCGCCGCGCATTTGCGCCAGGAAACACGGCATGATCGGCGGCATGGTCGTTTAGACTGCGGGAAGCGCGCGGGGTCGGAGCCTGCGCGCACGCCCCAGGAGGCCCCCATGGCTGGCTATCTCTTGCTCATCGTCGAACCCCCCGGCCAGCGCGCCGCCCGCAGTCCCGAGGAGGGACGCGCAGTCTATGCCCGCATGGTCGAATTCGCCGGGGGCCTGCAGGCGCAGGGCAAGCTGCTGGCTTGCGAATCCCTGGCCACCGATACGGAAGGCGTGCGCGTGCAGGTGCGCGAAGGGCGCAGCCGGCTGATCGACGGGCCGTTCACGGAAGCCAAGGAAATGGTCGGCGGTTTCTTCCTGCTGGACTGCGAGTCGCGTGAGGAGGCGCTGCGGATCGCCGCGCAATGCCCGGCCGCCGAATGGAGCACGGTGGAGGTGCGACGGGTCGCGCCTTGCTATGAATAGCGGTAGCGGCATGCCCGGCGCCCGGCCGGGTGCGCGATCGCCGGCGCGCGGCCCCGCCTTGTCGAAATCGGCCGCGTCCGTTCGTCGTTGCCATGGGCGCCCGGTCAAGGCGGGCGAGCCTGCGCGCCACACGCACGGATGGGCCGGGCGATGAGGCCCGCCGTGTCCACGGTGCACGTCGCCGCCGCCATCGAGGCCGCCTGGCGTGACGAGGCCGCCAAGGTCATCGCCGGCGTGGCGCGCATGGTGCGCGACGTCAGCCTGGCCGAGGACCTGGCGCAGGATGCGCTGGTGGCGGCCCTGGAGCATTGGCCGCGCCAGGGCGTGCCCGACAATCCGGGAGCCTGGCTGATGACCGCTGCCAAGAATCGCGCGCTGGACCGCTTGCGGCAGGATGCGCTGCACGCACGCAAGCAGGAACAGATAGGCGCCGACCTCGATGCCTTGGGCGCGGCCGTCGAGCCCGATTTCGTGGCGGCGCTCGACGCCGCCCGGCAGGACGAGATCGGTGACGACGTGCTGCGCCTCATGTTCGTCGCCTGCCATCCGGTCCTGTCGCGCGACGTGCGGGTGACCTTGACGCTGCGCCTGGTCGGCGGCTTGAGCACGGCGGAAATCGCGCGCGCCTTCCTTGCCTCGGAAGCGACCATCGCGCAGCGCATCGTGCGCGCCAAGCGCAACCTGGCCGAGGCGAAGCTGCCTTTCGAGGTCCCGTGCGCGGCCGAACGCGCGCAGCGCCTGGATGCGGTGCTGGAGGTGATCTACCTGATCTTCAATGAAGGCTATGCAGCGACGGCGGGAGAGGACTGGGCTCGTCCCGCCCTCTGTGAAGAGGCCTTGCGCGTGGGCCGCCTGCTGGCGCGCCTGGCGCCGGACGACAGCGAAACATTCGGCCTGCTGGCGTTGATGGAGCTGCAAGCTTCGCGGCTGGCGGCGCGGGTGGATGCGCGCGGCGGGGTGGTCCTGCTGGCGGACCAGGACCGTACGCGCTGGGACGACGCCGCCATCGCGCGCGGGCTCGATGCGCTGGACCGCGCGCTGACGCTCGCGGCGTCGCGCGACAGCCTGGGACCGTATGCCATCCAGGCGGCCCTGGCGGCCTGCCATGCGCGGGCGCGGCGGGCCGCCGACACGGACTGGGCCGCGATCGTGGGATGGTATGACGTGCTGGGCCGTGTCGCGCCGGGGCCGGTCGTGCGGCTCAATCGCGCGGTGGCGCTGGGCATGCTGCAAGGGCCGGCGCTTGCGCTGAGCGAGGTGGAGGCCGTGGCCGGCGCCCTGGACGGCTATCCCTGGCTGCACGCGGTGCGCGGCGACCTGCTCGGGAAGCTGGGGCGGGAATCCGAAGCGCGCCTGGCCTTCGAACGGGCCGCCGCCTTGACGGACAATGCACGCGAACGCGAGCAGCTATTGGCCCGCGCGGCCCGTGCGACCGATGCAGCCCATGCGACCCATGCGGCCCGCTGAGCCGGCCGCGGTGGCGGCTGGCGGGCCGGGTCGGGATGGCGGCAGTGGACGGCGGACCGGGCCGGACCGGGCACGGGGAAGATATGGGTTGCGAACGGGACCTGGTGGGGGGACTGGGCGGGGGAACTGAGTAGGGGAACTGGGTAGGGGAGCTGGGTAGGGGAACTGGGCGGGCGTCAGGGGCGGGCCGGCATGGTCGGCATGGCCGGCGATTGCGGCAGGGGGCCCGGGGCCGGCCGAGTGCCGGCATAGCGCGCCAGCCATTGTGTGGTGGGCATTTCCACGCCATTGATGGTTGCGCGATCCTCGGCGGCATGGAGGGCGGCCGCCAGGCCCGTGCCGTCATCGGCGAAGAAGCCGGTCTCCAGCAAGGGCGCGCGCAGGCCCGGCAAATCGCCCAGCAGGGCGCCCGGAACGTGGGCCTTGAACTCGAAGTCGCGCATCCTGTCTAGCACTGCCCACAAGGGACTGATGTTCAACGCGTGGTCCGGCGCAGGGCCCATCCGCAGGGCCATGTCCAGCGTGGCCTGGTCGCCGTGCGGCGGCTGCCACGTCACGGCCTCCAGCGCCAGGCGCGGTTGGTGATCCAGCAGCGCCAAGGCCGCCCGCGAGAGATTCGTGACGGCCTCGCTCACCGCGTCGGGCGCGACCTGGCCCAGCACCAGCGCGCTGGCAAGCAGGCGTGCGTTGTCCCACGCGCGCGTCAGGGCGTCGCCGTCCAGGTGGGTCAGCGCCAGGCGGCCCGAGCCCTGTCCCAACGCCCGCGCGCCGATGCGCAGCGCGCCCAGCCGGTAGGCGGCGCGCAGGTCCTGTCCGCCGCTGTCCTGTGTGACCTCGCTATGCCAATGCAGGTCTCGCGCTTCCCATGACTGGGCCTTGCCTTCGTCGTCCAGGAAGGTGTCGCGCCAGCGGGCTATCTCTATGTCGACCGTGCCCGGTCGGAGGACGAAGTCGCCGGCGGCCAGTTCCAGCTTCAGCGTCAGCCCCGTGAGGGCGGAGGTCGCGGTGGCCGTGCCTTCGGTGGCCGTGCTTTCGGTGGCCGTGCCTTCGGTGGCTGTGCCTTCGGTGGCTGTGCTTTCGGCGGCTGTGCTTTCGGTCGCCGCGTTTTCAGCGACCGTGGTCGATGTGCCCGCCGTCAGCCCCTCCGCCCGCGCTGTCATGTGCATCGCGCCGTCCGGCTCCAGGCGGCCCTGGCCGGTCGCGCCGTGCCAGTTGACGTAAGGACCTTGCGTGCCCGAGCGCCAGGGCGGCATGCGCCATTGCACGGTGGCGCCGCCGGCGTAGTCGACACGCGCGTCGATGGTGGCCAGGGGCATGGGCTGGGGGATATCGAGGGCGGCGGCCAGCGCGGGCGCGCCCTTGATCTCGATGACCACGCGGGACGAGGCAAACAGCGCGCCGCCTCGCGCCCCGGGTTTGCCGTCCAGCGAATTCGCCGGGCGCAGGGGATAGGGGCCATGGTTGATATCGACGCTCGCCCACGCCAGGTCCTGGCCGCTGCTGGGCGGCGCGGGCACGTCCGTGACCTCTGGTAGCCGCAATCGCAACGCATAGCGGGCGTGCGAGGAGAGCAGGCCACGTTCGTAGCTGACGGGCTCGATCGACAACGGAATGCCGGGCACGGCCGCGTGCAGGCGCCGGTCGGCGTCTTCGACCCATTGCTGGCTGGCACGCTGCGCGCGCTTGCCGATGTACCAGGAGATTTCCAGCCATCCCCCGCCCAGCATCAGCAGGAGGATCAACAGGCCGGACGTTCTCTTCATCGTTTTCGTCATGGACGGGAGAGGCGGAGCGCGCCCGGATGCGGGGGGGCACTGGTGGGCGCCGCGGGCCTCGGCCGGCCAGCCTGTGGTCGCTCACCCGCAAGGAGTTGCACCAACTGCCGCGCGACCGCAGGTTCGTGGCCTGCCTTCCGCGCCGGCGGGCAAGGCGGTCGGGCCGCGCCGTCCGTCCGCTGTCGACGGCGCGCCTTCGCGGCCACGCCCCTCATCTGCACCGTGCGATTCATGTCAACCCCGCTGGCGCTAGGCGGCGTCGTCCTTGCGGGGCCGGCGGGCGCGTGTCGTGGTCTTGCGGGGTGCGCGCTTGGCGGCGGGGGCCTCGGCGGCCGCGGTATCCAACGGCGCATCCTGTGTGGCATCCGTCGGCTCAGCCGTGGCGGCGTCACGTCCGGCGCTTTTCTTCGCGGCCGTTGTGCGCCGGCCCGCGCCGCGTCGGCTGGCCCCGGTCTTGACGGCCGCTTCCGGCGTGGCTGCCTCGGCTTCCGTGCGCCGCATTGCCGTCTCTACCGCCGCTGCATTGCCGGCGCTTTCGTTCGCCGCCGCCTCGTCCACGATCGGCGCGGGCGTGAACAGGTCGGCCGTTGCGGATGACTCCGGCGCTTCCGGCTGTCGCGCCGCATCCTGCGCGGCTTTTTTCGCGGCGGCCTTGGCTGTGCGTGCCGGCACGGGATGGCGCTTGCGGGCCGGCTTGGCGCCGGCATCCTGCACGGCAGGGGTGGGATCATCCATCAAGCCGGTGTCGGCGGGAGCGCCGGTCGGCAGGAAGGGCGCTTCCAGCGCGGCGATCTCGGTATCGCTCGTGGGTGGCTGCGGCTGTGGCTGCGGCCGTGGCCGTGACCGGCCTGCGCTGGCGCCGGGCCGGCCTTCGGACTCGTCTTCCGGTTCCGCGCCACCTTGCGCACGATCGGCGTCCCTGCGTTCGTTGTGCATGTCATTGCGCGCGTCATCGCGCCGACCATTGCCCGCGCCGCGTTCCCGCCCCTTCCTTCGTCCGTCCTGGCCGCGTCCTTCGCCGCGACCTTCGCTACGACCATCCTGGCGCCCTTCATTGCGCCCCTCGTTGCGCGCCGCCTGGGTGTCGGATTCCCCCGCGCCCGCGGCGTCGGCCGCCCCCGCGCCGCGGTATACGAAGGTGCCCGATTTTTCGTCGCGACCGATCTCCAGCAGGCCGCGCGCGCGGGCTTCCTCCAGCAGGTTGCCGAACGCCCGGAAGCCGTAGTAGGACTCGTTGAAATCCGGCTTGCGGCGCTTGATGGCGTCCTTCAGCGCGGACGCCCATATCTTGCCGCTGTCGCCTCGTTCGGCCACCAACGCGTCGAAGGTCTCCACCGCCAGTTCGATGGCCGTGCTGCGGCGGCCATCCATCTCTTCCTTGCGGCGCCGCTCGTCCTCGGGCGACCGGCGGCTGGCGCCATTGTCGCGCGCGTCGCGGCGCGCCGCCGAGCGCTGGGTCTCGCGGACCAGGTCGTCATAGAAAATGAATTCGTCGCAATTGGCGATCAGCAGGTCGGACGTGGATTGCTTCACCCCCACGCCGATGACGTATTTGGCGTTCTCGCGCAGCTTGGAGACCAGGGGCGAAAAGTCGGAGTCGCCGCTGATGATCACGAATGTGTCCAGGTGGGACTTGGTGTAGCAAAGGTCCAGCGCGTCGACCACCAGGCGTATGTCGGCGGAATTCTTGCCGGACTGGCGCACATGGGGAATTTCGATCAGCTCGAAATTGGCCTCGTGCATGGCGGCCTTGAAGCCCTTGTAGCGATCCCAGTCGCAATAGGCCTTCTTGATCACGATGCTGCCCTTGAGCAGCAGCTTCTCCAGCACCAGGCGGATATCGAGCTTTTCGTAATTGGCGTCGCGCACGCCCAGCGCCACGTTCTCGAAATCGCAGAACAGCGCCATGCTGACGTTTTCGTGAGATGCAACCATTTCTTCTCCAGGGAGGCCGGCGGCCCCGGCCGGTATGGCCGGGGCCGGACGTCCGCCGATCGCCTATTGTCGCTTAAGTCCACAGTATCGGTTCGTCCGGATACGCCTTCGTCCATGAGGCCAGCGCAGCTTTAGCCCGGGGGACCCGTCACGCGAGCGCTGTCCGCAATTCCACGGCACCGCCGCCCCGCCGTTGCGTGCCCCGCCGGCGCTATCATCGTGCTGCCACGGTGGTCCGTGGTCCGTCGCGCGCCGTCCGCTCGCGCCCCGCCACTCCATGCTGCCTCATCGCGCCATTGCCATGCCGGATATCCTCGCCCCGTCTGTCGCGCCGCCTGTCGCCCCATTCGCCTCCGTCGACCTGCCCACGGCGCCGCCCGCCGAGGCTTTTCCGCCCGTCTCGGCGCCGCTGGATGGCCCGGCCTGGCGCGCGCATTTTCCCGTCACCGGGGACCTGGCCTACCTGGACCATGCGAGTCTCGGACCCACGCCGCGCCTTACGGCGCAGGCGGTGGCCGACAGCCTGGCCGAGCAGGGCCGGCGCGGCTCGCTGGCGCATCCGGGCCTGCATGACATCGCCGACGCCGCGCGCGTCGAGTTCGCCGCGTATATCGGCGCGCCCCCCGCGCAAGTGGCGCACGCGGCCAATGCGTCGGCTGCCGTCAGCCTGATCGCCGCGGGGCTGCCTTGGAAACCCGGCGACGAGGTCGTCGTGCCGGCCATCGATTTTCCCTCCGTGGTGCTGCCCTGGATGACGCTGCGGGAGCGCGGGGTCCGGGTGCGCGAGGTCCCGTGCGTGGACGGACGCGTCGAGGTGGAGGCGCTTGTGGCCGCGTGCAACGCCGCTACGCGCGTGATGTGCGTGTCATGGGTGCAGTTCAGCAGCGGCTGCCGCCTTGACCTGGCGCGCCTGGGCGCCGCCTGCCGCCAGCGGGACATCCTGCTGGTGGTGGACGGCGTGCAGGGCGTGGGCGCCTTGCAGCTGGACGTCGCCGACCTGCCTATCGATGCGCTGGTGGTGCATGCGTACAAATGGATGTTCTCGCCGCAGGGCGTGGCATGGCTTTACGTCGGCGAAAGGCTGGCGCAACGGCTGGCCCTGTCCGCCGCCGGGCCGCGCAGCCTGACGCCGCGCGACTCGTATTTCGATCACCGCTACGAGCCGCGCGCGGGCGCGGCGCGCTATGAGACGGGCATTCTCGGTTTCCACGGCATCGTGGGCGCTCGGGCCAGCCTGGCACTGCTGCGCGCCGCCGGGCCGGCGCGGGTGGAGGCCGCTTTGCGGCGCCACGCGGACCATCTGGCGCGCGGCCTGCTGGAGGCCGGTTGCCACGTGCAGGGCGGGGCCGACCGCCGCGACTTCCAGTCCGGCATCGTCGTGTTTCGCCATCCGCGCCACGACGCCGCGGCATGCCGCCTGGCGCTCTTGCGCGCCGGCGTGGTCACCGCCGCGCGCGAGGGCCATGTGCGGGTGTCTCCGCATTTCTACAATACCGAAGCCGAGATCGAGACGCTGCTGCGCACCTTGCGCGATTTGCGGGCGTGATGCGACGCTCCCTCCGCATGGCCTGTCCCCGCGGCGCGGGCGCCAATGCGAGGCGCCGCGTGGCCCGTGTGCCAGCGCGGCCTTCGGGCGCCGGCAATAAGCTGAATGCAGGCTGAATTTTTGGCCGCTGGCGCTACAAGATGCGATACTTGCGCGCCTTCGGCAAAAATCTTTCCGAGCCGGGAAATGGACTGAAACGTCCGTCGTCAACCTTCCATTTTTTTTCGCACTCGGGGTGGCTGTATCTGGGTAAAGTAAAGCCGTGTACATCCGCTTGAAGGATGTCCGGAGTACGAACATGAAGAAGCTCACTCTTTCCGCATTTGCCGCCGCTACCCTGGTGCTGGCGTCGGCGACCAGCCCGGCGATGGCGGGAGGCTACCACCACGGCGGTTATCACGGTTACCACGGCGGCAGTTCCGACGGCTGGTGGGTTGCCGGCGCCCTGGGCCTGGTCGCCGCTGGCGCCCTGATCGCCGCCAATCAACCGACCTACGTGGCGCCGGCCCCCGTCTACGCCGCGCCCGCATACGCGGCGCCTGTCTATGCCGCGCCGCCCGTGTATGCCGCGCCCCCCGTATACGCGGCGCCGCCTGTCGCCCAGACCGAGTATGCGGCGCCCGCCCGCTCGACCGGCGACCTGATCGCCTATCCGAGCCGGGGCCAGACGCAGGCCCAGCAGAATCGCGATCGCTACGAATGCCAGAACTGGGCCGTCAACCAGAGCGGTTTCAACCCGTCGGCGGTGACGCAGTATTCCAACAACGTCCAGGTCGATTCGTATAACCGCGCCATGTCCGCCTGCATGACGGGCCGGGGCTATTCGGTGAGTTGATCGGGGAAAAGCCCCCACGCCGCGCCGCTGCGCGGCGTGCTGCCGCCAAGAGGGCTCTTTCGCCTTGGGGCGGCCCGGCGGCGAAAGCGGCCCCCACGCCGCTTGCTGCCCTCAGCAACCGTGTTTGGTGTCATGCACTTTGGGCATGAGGGACGTCGTTCCAGGGCCGTCCTTCCAGGAAGGCCCGATGCGCCGCGATGGTAGCGGCGATTTCGCGAAGCAGCAATATCGTTCGCAGTTGCGCCAGGCGCGCACCGGCCGCACCCGTTGCGGCCGTTTCCGTTTCCCGCAGGCGCCGCGCCAGCCGGTCCGCCAGGCGCGTGGCCACGCGCGCGACGCCGCTGAATTGCGCCCGTCGCAGGCGCAGCAGCAGGGCGTCGCGTTCGCGTACGGTCAGGGCGGCGCCGGCGAGCGACCCGCCGGCGCCGCCCTGGTGGCGCAGGCGGATGACCGCATCGCCGATCGCCAGCGCGCCCAGGATGCCGTCCAGGTCTCGCGCCATTTGCGCCGGCGGCACCTGGATGCCCTGCGCCATCTGCTGGCGGATGCGATCGGCCGTCCGGCTGTGCAGTTGCGCGGCCGACGGCGCGCGACGCGATTGTCCCAATCCGGCGAGGTCGGCGCGGATGGCCGCATGCAGGCGCGCCAGCGCGGCGCGGCGGTCGGTCGGAAACAACAGGGTGAAGGTCAGCACGCCGCAGGCAATGCCCACCATCAGCGTGATCGAGCCGTTCAACTGGCCGAGGATATCGGCATAGCTGCCATTGCCGGGCGCCAGCAGGTCCCACAGGAAAATCGAAAACGATGCGCCTATCGCCGCTGTCGCCGGCCGGCGCATCGCCAGGCCGGCGCCAACCAGCACCAGGGACAAGGGCAGGGCGAAGCTGGCGTAGTCGTGCGCCAGCGGCATCACCAGCAATACCCATAGCATCGCCGCCGCTGACGCCAGGGCCGTGCCTTGCAGGAAGCCCATGCCGCCGGCCACCGGGTTGGGCCGCGTCGAGAACAGGGCGCAGACCACGCCGGTGATGGTGACGAAGCCCGGCCCCGATGGCCATGCCGATCCTATCCAGAAGGCGGCCGCGAGCATCAGCGCGACGGCCGCGCGGATGCCGTTGCGTACGGCGGCGGTCCGGTCCAGGTGGGTGGCATAGCGTTCCCGGGCAGAAACAGGATGGGCTTGCCAGATGGCCTCGCGCCGCTGGGTGGCGGTCTCCAGCGCCCGCAGCAGCGCCAGGCGCTTTTCGGCGGCCAGCCTCGCGCGCCAGTCCGCGCCGCCGTCCCAGGACGCCATCTGGTTCGCCAGCGCGACCGTGGCCTGCCGGGCCTGTTGGCGCGCCGCGTCCGCGTGTCCGGCAGGCTGCGCCGCGATATCGCTCACCAAACCCAGCAGCGCCGGCGGCACGGCGGCTGGGGTGTCGCCGCGTTCCTCCGCCAGCGCATGGGCGGCCACCAGTTGGGCCATGGTGGCCACCGTGGCGGCCCGCACATGGCCCATGCGGCGGCGCACTTCCAGGGAGCCGGCGGCGGCGAACTGGGCCGCCGTATCCACGTCCAGCCCGGCCACGAACAGGCGGTGCGGTGCGTTGCCCGGCGCCTCGCCATTCATCATGCGGCGGGTCAGTTCGGCCGCCTTGCGCAGGTAGTCGTCCAGGCGGCGCCGGATATCGGACAGGCCGCGGTCCGGTTCCCAGGCCGCCGCCAGCACGGCCTCCACCGCCACGCCCAGCAGGATGTAGCAGACGCGCGCGACGGCGATGTCGAAAACCTCCTCGGGGCGGGGCACGCTGTCCATCGCGATGATGACCGCGGTGTAGCCGGCCAGCACGGCGCCATAGGAACTGAAGTTCCGCAATCCGGTGGCCAGGGCGGTACAGACGCCCAGCCAGGTCGCCAGGCAGGCCAGGAACAACCAGGGCGCCTGCGACAGGGTGCCCACCAGCGCCACCGCCACCGTCGCGCCGGCCAGGGTGCCGACGGCCCGGTAGCGTCCTTTGGACAGGCTCATCCCGCGTGTGCCCTGGGCGACGATCCAGACCGTCATGGCGGCCCACTTCGGGTTGTCCATCTGCATCCGCAGCGCAAGATAGAACGCCAGCAGCGACGCCACCGTGGTGCGGACGGCGAATCCCAGCCCGGGAACGTCCATGAAGGACGGCAGGGCGGGAAAACGGCGGGGTGCGGTGGGCGCGCTGGGGGAAGAACTGGCCATGATGCCGCCAGTCTAGATCGCCCCCGGAATGGAATAAACTGGCGGAATCGGGAATTTCTATTGCCTCAAACGGTATAAAGCCCGACAGGTATAGCCCGCCACGTGTAACCCCTACGGCACAGCCATGAAATTCGAACATGTGCAGGTCTTCCTGCGCGTTGTCGAGGCCGGCAGCTTTTCCGGCGCGGCGACCCTGCTGGACATGCCCCTGACCAGCGTCAGCCGGCAGGTCAAGGCGCTGGAGGACGATCTTGGCGTGCAGCTGCTTTACCGCACCACGCGCAAAGTGCGCAGCACCGACGCGGGACGCGACTTCTACGCCCGCTGCCTGCAGGCGGAACAGGTCCTGGCCGATGCGCGCGCCTCGGTGGCCAGCCTGCGCACCGAGGCCGAAGGCACCTTGCGCGTGCTGGTGCCGTACGCACTGGGGCTGCTGGTCCTCGAACCGACCCTGGCCGCGTTTCGGACCAGCCATCCGCGCGTGCAACTGGTGCTGACCTACCATAACGAAGCGCTGGACCTGGTCGCTCATGGCTACGACGTGGCGATCCGCATCGGACCCCTGCCCGACACCACGTACGCGGCCCGCCAGCTGGGGCTGTCGCGCGCGGTGCTGGCCGCCAGTCCGGCCTATCTGGCGCGCGCCGGGCGGCCGCCCGATCCGCGCGACCTGCGGCGGCACGACCTGCTCAGCAGCGGGGGGGATGCGCCGCTGGCGCAATGGCGGCTGCGGCACGCGGGCAGCGGCGAAATCAGCGAGATCACCGTGCGGCCGGTGCTGGTGGCCAACGAGTCGGCCACCTTGATAAGGCAGGCGGTCAATGGCGCGGGCATCGTATTGGCGTCGCAGATGCTGATCGGGCGGCACCTGGCCAGCGGCGCGCTCGAAAGCGTATTGCCCGACTGGACGCGCTGGCCCGACGTCGAGCTGCATGCATTGTTTCCCCAGCGCGCCACCCAGGAGCGCAAGGTGCGCGTGTTTCTCGACTACCTGGTGCAGGCTTTCGCGTCGTGGAATGTCAGCGGCGCGGCGCCGCGGGCTGCGTAAGCGGGCGGCACGGAGCCTGCCTCGGTCCGACGCCATGCGTCGGCGGGTCTCCTGCCCGCGCCGGGCCGGACGGGGCAAGGGCGTTCAGCGCCGTGGTCCGTGGGGCAGCGGGCGTGGCGCTTCCTCCGCCAGGCGCTGCGCGCTGTCGCCCGCCAACGTGACATCGCCGCGGGCCTGCGCCACGCAGGGAAGGATCCAGCCTTCCTCGATTTCGTCGCGGCTCAGGCCCGGTCGCTCGACGACATAGGCGACGTCGCCGGACGCCAGATGGCACATGCAGGCGCGGCAGGTGCCGTTGCGGCAGGAGCTGGCCAGGCGTATGCCGGCCCGCAGCGCCGCCTGCAGCAGCGTTTCATCGGCGCGCGCGGCATAGGTCCAGCCACTGGTCTCCAGGGTGACCGTATAGGCGGCGCCGGCCGTTGCCGGGGACGACGCGAGGGAATCTGGCGCGGATGCAGGCATGGCAGCCATTCTAGCCATTCCCTGTTCCCGGCCGCCTGCGCTACACTTTCATTCCTGAAAGTTATTATCGGCATGAATGATGTTCATGGGACTTGGCCGTGGTTTTGCCTTGACCCGCGCCGTGACTCAAGCGGTGACTCCAGCCCTTTATTCCAGCCGTTTATTCCAGTCGTGACGCCAGTCTTGGCTCCCGCCTCGATTACCGCCCTGATACATCCATGAACCCGTCCTTGCGCGATCTCTCCTATTTCCTCGCCGTGGTGGCCCATGGCCATCTGGGCCGGGCGGCGTCGGCATGCGCGGTGACGCAGCCGGCGTTGTCCAAGTCGCTCAAGCGCCTGGAGGACGAGACTGGCCTCGCGCTGTTCGACCGCAGCGCGCGAGCCGTGCGTCCGACCGCCGCCGGCCTGGCCTTCGCCGAGCATGCGCGCAAGGTGGTCGAGCAGTACGAAGACGCCATCCGCCACGCGCAAGCCTTGTCGGCCGGGGACACCGGACTGCTGCGCGTGGGCAGCACCGCGGCGACCATGGACACGGCGGTGCTGCCCGCGCTGGAGGTCCTGCTGCCGGAGCGCCCCGGCCTGCGCGTCACCTTGACGATGGGCGTGGCCGACGAACTGCACGACCTGCTGGAACAGGGCGCGCTGGATGTCGTCGTCGCGCCGATGGAGCGCGCGGTGCCCGCTGCCCTGCGCCAGCAGCCGGTTGGCCGCGATGACCTGCGGGTGGTCGCCAGGCGCGGCCATCCCTTGTTGGCACAGGCGCCGGCCAGCCTGGAACTGCTCGCGGCCGCACGCTGGATTCTTCCCAAACGCACCTCCTTGCTGCGCCAGCAGCTGGACGCGGCCTATGCCGCCGCCGCCCTGGCGCCGCCGACGCCCGTGCTGGAGGTCGATTTCGTGTCGGCGGGCGCGCTCAAGCTGGTGGCTGGCGGCGATTGGCTGACCGTGGCGCCCGCCGCCTTGCTGGAGGACGCCAGTGGCGTGATGGCCCTGCCGGCATCGCCGCCACTGCCCCTGCGGCGCGAGGTGGCCTTGCTGGCGCGACGCAGCGCGGCGTGGTCGCCGCCGATGAAGGCCATGCGCGAGGCCTTGCAGCGGGCCAACAAGAACACGGATGGAAGTCCCGCATGAAGATTCCCCGCTTCTTCCGCACCAGCGCCGACGCCTCCAGCGTCAAGGCCACCGAGCGCGGCGCGCTCATCTACGTGCGCGGCCTGTTGGTGGCCGCCGCGATGGGGGCCCTGGGCGCGCTCGCCGCCCAGGCCTTCCGGTCCGGCCTGGACAACGCCACCACGTGGCTGTTCGGGCGCGAAGGCGATATCTCGCAGGTCTTCGCCGCGCTGCCCTGGTATGTGCGCATCGCTTGTCCGGCCGTGGGCGCGGCCATCGCCGCCCTGATCCTGGCCCAGGCCTTGCGTCGCGAACACGCGCAGGGCACGGTGTCCGAATACCTGGAAACCATCGATGGCAAGACCGACCGCATACCTGTCGTGCCGTCCCTGCTGCGCTGCGTGTCTTCCTTCTTCTCCATCGTGTCGGGCGGCTCCATCGGCAAGGAAGGCGCGATGGTGCAGCTGTCGGCCACCGCCGCGTCCTGGCTGTGCTACCCGTTCCGCGCGCTGGGCGGCGCCGCCGACGGCATGTCCGTCCTGCGCGGCGAGGACTTCCGCCTCGCGGTGGCGCTGGCGGCCACGGGTGGGCTGGCGGCCGTCTATCACACCCCCTTGGCCGCCGCCATCTTCATCGCTGAAATCGCCTATGGCGGCCTCGAACTGCGGCGCGTGGGCTTTCTCTTCACCGCCGCCGCGGCGGCTACCTGGGTAGTCAGCGCGATGGGCCACTACACGCCGTTGTACGCCCTGCCGCCTTTCGCCTTCGACGTCACGGGGCCAGGGATGCTCGCCATCATGCTGGTGGGTGTCGCCGCGGGTGCGTCCGGCGCCATCTTCCTGTGGGTGCTGCGTCTGGCCCGTACGGGATTTACGCGCTTGCACGGTTCACTGGTGGTGCGCATGACCGTGGGCGGCCTGCTGGTGGGGCTGATCACCCTGGTCGCGCCGGACGTCACGGGCAACGGCTTCGCCCCCATCGTCAAGCTGCTGGACGGCCAGGCCCTTTCCACGCCCCTGCTGGTGCTGCTGGCGTTGAAGATACTCGCCACCGCGGCGACCGTCGGCGCCGGCGCCATCGGTGGCCTGTTCACGCCATCGCTGATGATAGGCGCGCTGGCCGGTTCGGCCTGCGCCCCGCTGGCGGCGCAATGGCTGGGCGTGCCGGACAGCGCGGTGCTGCTGGGCGTGGCCGGCATGGCCGCCGGGCTGGCGGCGACAACCCAGGCGCCGCTCATGTCCACGCTGATGGTCTTCGAAATGACGCAGGAGTCGTCCTTCGTCTTTCCGCTCATGCTGGCGACGGTGGTGGCCTATGCCACCTCCATGGCCCTGGGCGACAGCGGAACCTATTCCGTGATCGCGCGTCATCGCGCCCGTTCGGACCGCCGCAGCCGCCTGGCCGACGCCACCGCCGGCGCCGTCATGCGCCCCGTGGCGAGGACGGTGGCGCGGCACACGCCGCTGCGCGTCGCCATGGAGGTGGGCCTGGCCGGCAAGAACCGCTTCGTCTTCGTGGTCGACGATGCCCGGCATTACGAGGGCGCCGTCTGGCTGCAGGACGTGGTGGCCCGCGTGAACGCGGGCGAGGCCGATGCGGCCATCGACACGTCGGCCTACGTGCCGGACCTGCCGGTGGTCTATGCCCACCAGCGGCTGTTCGATGTCTGGCAGACCGTCGTGGAATCGCCCGCGGAACGCACGCCGGTGCTTTCCGACCCCGAGTCGCGACGCCTGGTGGGCGTGCTCAACAAAAGCGAGTTGCTGAAGCAGGCGCGGCTGTTGTTCGCATGAGGGTGCGCGCATGAACTCCGCGCGGAAAGAAGAAGCAAGGGAAGAGGAGCCAAGGAAAGAAGAAGCAAGGAACCAAGCAAAGAACCAAGCAAAGAACCAAGCAAAGAACCAAGCAAAGAACCAAGCAAAGACCGCAAGGAAAGGAAGCAAAGCGCAAGGAAAAGAGCGGCTTAACCTCTAGTAACACAGGGATACTCCGTCCGTACAACGGTGGTGCGAGCATGACGTACTTGCGCCATGGTTCGCCGGCCTGTCTCCGGCCAGTGCCAGGCTTTTATCCGGGTTAACAGGCCCCAGTAAGTCCATGCCACGTCCATCCGAACAAAACACGCTGGCGCCGGGGCCACCGGCGATTCCTTTTGAGCCACCGGCAGTTCCTTTGGACGCCGAACTGCCAGACCTCGCCGTGGAACATCAGGGGGACGAGCCGCGCGTAGCGTCGCTTCCCGATGCCCTGTTCCAACAGCGCAAACTGGATGCCCTGAGCCACCTCACCGGCGGCCTGGCGCATGACTTCAACAACATCCTGCAAGGCTTGCTGGGCTCCTTGCAGCTCGCGCAGCGGCGCCTGGCGACGGGCGAAACGGAGAAGGCCGGGCGCCTGATCGACGCCGGCCTGAACGCCGGACGCCGCGCCGCCGGGCTGACCCATTGCCTGCTGGCCTTCGCGCAGCGCCAATCCCTCGATCCCAAACCCGTCGATGTCGCGACGCTGTTGCGCGCCATGGACCCTGCGTTGCGCAATGTCCTGGGTTCGGACGTCGCCCTGGTCATGGAGGTTGCGCCAGACCTGGCTCCCACCCTCTGCGATCCCCGCCAATTGGAAAACGCCCTGCTGGGCCTGGCCGCCAATGCGCGCGACGCCATGGCAGATGGCGGCACGCTGACGTTGTCGCTGACGCGCGAGGTCTTGACCGACGAGGGCGCCGCGGCGGAGAACCTGGCGCCCGGGGCCTACACCTGCCTGACGGTCGTCGACAACGGCAGCGGCATGACGCCGGACGTGCGCGAACGCGCTTTCGACCCTTTCTTCACGACCAAGCCGATCGGCCAGGGTACGGGCCTGGGGCTGTCGATGGTCTACGGGTACGTCAAGCAGTCCGACGGCAATATTGCGTTGCACAGCCGCGATGGCGAGGGAACCCGGCTGCGCATACTGCTGCCGGAGGTGGCGGCCTTGCCGCAGCCGGTCCAGGAGCCGGGCCGCATCACCGCCATCGCCGGCAATCCGCTGGTGCTGGTGGTGGACGACGACAGCATGGTGCGCGACCTGGTGACCCAGGTGCTGGCCGATGCCGGCTATCGCACCATCGCGGCCGCCGACGCCGCATCCGCGATGACGGTGTTGCGCGGCGGCGTCATCCCCGAACTGCTGCTGACCGATGTCGGCCTGCCCGGCTTGAATGGCCGCCAGCTGGCCGACGCGGCGCGTGAATTGCTGCCCGGCCAGAAGGTGCTGTTCATGACCGGTTACGCGGCCAATGCGGTGGTAGGCGGCGGCGAGGCCCTGGACCCGGGCATGTCCGTTCTGATGAAACCCTTCGAGGTCGGCGAACTGACGGCCAAGGTGGCGGAAATGCTGGAAAACAGGCACTGAGGGCTGTTTGGATGTCGTTGCCCTGGTGCGCCGGTCACGAATCGGGAGTGATTGCCAGGAGACAACCATGGATTATCCGAACGAGACGCATCGTATCTTGCTGAGGAAGGCCGCGCTGTGCGCCGCTTTGCTGGTGTCCGCGGGGGTAGGGTGGCCGGCCCACGCTGCCGGGCCGGCGCGCCAGGACCAGCGCTTCATGGAGCAGGCGGCGCAGGCGGGCTTGTTCGAGATCGCCGCCAGCAAGCTGGCCGGGGATCATTCCGACAATGGCGACGTGAAACGGTTCGCCGGGATGATGGTGACCGATCACGGGGCGCTCGCGCAGGACTTGCGGGCCCTGGCCGATGCCAAGGGCGTCCAGTTGCCGCAAGAGCCGTCGCGAGCCCAGCAGTCCCTGCTCAAGCAATTGCAGAGTTCGAAGGGCAACAAATTCGACAAGACATACGCGGAAAAGGTGGCGGTCAGCGCCCATCGCGACGCCGTCAAGCTCTTCACCGATGCGGCGAAAAACGCCAGGGATGCGGACGTCAAGGCCTTTGCCGGGAAGGGCCTGCCGACGTTGAAGAGGCACCTCGATGACGGCCGCGCCTTGCGCACGACGGTTTCGGGCAACCGTCCCGGCGGCTGGGTGGGCGAGCATCCATCGCCGCCCGCGCCCGCTAATCCGCCGTCCACGCCTGCGCCCTCGCCGTCCGTCCCCGTGTCGCCGGTTTCCCCGGCCTCGCCCGCGGCGCCCGCCAACGTCGTGCCCGGCAAGTGAATAGGTAAAAAAAACGCACCGCCACGCGGTGCGTTTTCCTGGGCACGTCCGACGTCACTGGGAGACTGCCAGCGACTCCAACGCACGGATGCCGTCCAAGGCGGCATCCGTCGGCGTTCGGAAGACATGCTCGGACTGGATGACATGGGGCACGGTCGTCTTACCCGTGTCGACGACCTCCACTTCCCACCGAAACCCGCCCTGTGTCACCGGCTCCAGCCATAACGTAGCCCGTGACTGCTGGGTTTCCTTAGTCAGTATCTTCATCGCGCCCCAGTCCGCTCATCTCAGGCAATATGTGCCTCGATGGTAATTTCGTCCTTGCGTTGCCGCATCCTGGCGCCGATGTCGCGCAGGTCTTCGTTCATCACCATCAGTTTCGGATACAACTCGCCTTCCTCGCCGCTCACGTGATGGCTGGCCAGTTCGCCCAACACCGTGACCTTGGCGTGGAACAGCCTGTCCTCGGACGTCATGCCCTGGATCTGCGCGATCAGGCCGCGAATGCACGAATGCTCCACCAGGGCCTTGTCGATCAGGTGGCCGAAAGCCGCTTCATTGCGCATCCGGACGTAGGGATAGAAGAGTTCTTCCTCGATTTGCCCGATCAGCGTCAACGTGAGGCAGGCTTCGTGAGCGATGGCCTCGCGCGCCTCGGCATCTTTTTCGCGGCTGAACGCCTTGAATAAGTGCTTGATCTTGCAGTGATCATCCAGCATCAGGCCCAGCGCGTCTCGTTGAGCGAGAGGGATTTCTGCTTTGTCCATAAACATTCTCCTAGTCCGCGGGTTGCCGCAATGGCGCGGCGCAGCACCAGAGCAAGTCCTGTGCCTGGCCGTGCATGCGGGGAAATCCGGAAGGCGCGCCGCCGCGGGATAGGGCGCCGCGTACCTTCGAATCGGCCGGAGGCCGGGTGCGGCCTCCGCGAAAGATCGAGGTTACGCAGTAGTGCGGTCCGCGCGCCACCCGTCCGATGGATGAGTACCGGCTGCTTTCGTCGGCGCCAAGTGTGGGAAAAATTGCCTTGCGGCGGTCGCGGCCGTGCTTACTCCGCCATAGGGATGAGAACGCCGGCCTGGCCTAGTCTTCCTCGTCCAAATGCAGCGGTTGTTAGCCAGCGGCGACATGGCTAAGGTGGTTCACATCCGTGGTGTTCGCTGCGGCGCGGCATGGGGACCCGGCTTGTTCCCCATGACCGGCCACGCCGACGACGCGCCATGCCCGCATGCCTTCATCGCTGTCCGCCATGCCCACGCCGTCCTCCGCGCCTACCCGTCCTACACCTGGCCAGGCTTCCCGTTTCCTGGCGCAGGCCACGTTCGGCCCGACGCCGGACGAAATCGACCGCGTGGTGTCGTTGGGGTATGCGCGCTGGATAGACCAGCAATTGGCCGCGCCGCCGTCGCAGACCCATTTCGACTGGCTGGTGGCGATGGGCAAGAACACCGAGGCCTACAAGGGCAACGGCATCAATGAGCCGCTGGAGGCCACGCTGTGGCGCAAGTTCATCGCGGCGCCCGACCAGCTGCGCACGCGCGCCGCCTTCGCCTTCTCGGAGATCTTCGTCGTCAACGTGCTGTCCATCTCGGCCTCGTGGCCCATGTTTGGCGCCGCCGCGTTCATGGACACGCTGGCCGCGCACAGCCTGGGCAACTTCCGCGACATGCTGGAAGGCGTCACGCGCAGCGTGGCGATGGGTTGCATGCTCACCTATCGCGGCAGCCGCAAGGAAGATCCCAGGACCGGCCGCTCGCCGGATGAGAACTATGCGCGCGAGGTGATGCAGCTCTTCACCATCGGCCTGTACGAGCTGAACCCCGACGGCACGCTCAAGCTGCGCGACGGCAAGGCGGTGGAGACCTACACCAACGACGACGTGCGCGGCCTTGCCAAGGTCTTCACCGGCTGGGACCTGGGCGGCCCGGAAACGGATGCCGAATTCCAGCGTCGTCCCATGGCGCTGAACCCGGCCAACCATTCGATGTCGGAAAAGCGCTTCCTGGGCACGGTCATCCCGCCGGGAACCGGCGGCGTGGAGTCCTTGCGCATCGCACTGGACACCTTGTGCGCCCATCCCAATGTCGGCCCTTTCATCGGCACGCAACTGATCCAGCGGCTGGTCACCAGCAATCCCAGTCCGGCCTATGTGGGACGGGTCGCGGCGGTATTCGCCGACAACGGCAAGGGACGGCGCGGCGACCTGGGCGCGGTGCTGCGCGCGGTGCTGCTGGATCCGGAGGCGCGCCAGCCCGACCTGGGCTCGCCCACATGGGGCAAGGTGCGCGAGCCCATCGTGCGCTTCGCCGCCTGGGCACGGGCCTTCGGCGCCACCTCGCGCAACGGGCAGTGGGCCATGCCCGATACGACGGACAGCACCATACGGCTGGGACAGAGTCCGTTGCGGGCGCCGTCGGTCTTCAACTTCTTCCGCCCCCGCTTCACGCCGCCCAATACACCCATCGCGCAGGCGGGGCTGGTCGCGCCCGAGTTCCAGATCACGGACGAGACCAGCGTGGCGGGGTACCTGAATTTCGTGGCCATCTACGTCGACCGGGGTTGGGAGGACGTGCAGACCGATTACGCGGCCGAGGCGGCGCTGGCCGGCGACACGCACGCGCTTGTGCGGCGCATCGTGCTGCTGCTGGCGGGCGATGCCTTCAGCGAGGCCACCGCGCGCATCATCGCGGACGCGGTGGCGGAGATCCCGGCGCCGCGCCGGCTCGATCGCGTGCGGGCGGCCATCATGCTGGTGGCGGCGACGCCGGAATACCTGGTGCAGAAATGACGGGTCATCATCCCGGGAGAGGGCCATGAAGGCCACACGACGCGAATTCCTCAGGCGGGCCTCCTTGCTGGGCATGAGCGGCACGGCCGCGCCGCTGGCCTTGCAGATGGCCGCGGTGGGCGCCGCCGCGGCGGCGGCCCCGCCCGCGCAGGGGACGGCGCCGGGTGCGGCGCCCGCCGCGGGCACGTCGGGCGATGCGGTGGGCAATGCGGTGGGCAATTCCGTGAGCCACTACAAGGCCCTGGTCTGCATCTTCCTCTATGGCGGCAACGACCCGTACAACACCATCGTTCCTTATGATCCCGAGCGCCATGCGCGTTATTTCCAGGCGCGCGCGGACATCGCGCTGGCGCGCGACAAGCTGGCCGCCACGGCACTGAAACCCAAGGATCCGCTGCCGGGCCAGCAGGCCTATGCCCTCGCGCCCGGACTGGCGCCCCTGCTGCCCTGGTTCGAGCGCGGCCAGCTGGCCGTGCAGCTGAACGTAGGGCCATTGGCCGCGCCCACCAGCAAGCGAGACTATATCGGCGCCCGCGTGCCCTTGCCGCCCAAGCTGTTTTCGCACAATGACCAGCAGTCCTACTGGCAGGCGCTGGCGCCGGAAGGCGCGGCGTCGGGGTGGGGCGGCCGCCTGGCGGATCTCTTCATCGCCGCCAATGCCAACGCCACGTTCACCGGGGTGACCGCCGGCGGCAGCGCGCTGTTGCTGGCGGGCCGCCACGTCAGCGCCTACCGGGTCAGCCCAGCGGGCTCCACGCCCATCGAGCTGCTGCAGCGGGATACCTACGGCTCGACCACCTGCACCGATCTCATGCGCCTCCTCATCACGCAGTCCGGCGAGCACCTCTTCGAGCGCCAGCACGCGGCCATCGTGGCGCGCTCCATGCGCGCCGATGCGCGCCTGCGCGCCGCGCTGGCGGGCGATGCGGTGCAGGGCGCCTTCGCGACGCCGCTGGCCGCGCAGTTGAAGATCGTGGCCCGCATGATCGCCGCCCGCGAGACCCTGGGCATGCGGCGCCAGGTTTTCTTCGTGACGCAGAACGGCTACGACAACCATGACGGACTGAACGACGTGCATCCCGGCCTGCTGCGTGAACTGGGCGGCGCCATGGCCGAATTCCAGCAGGCGCTGGACGCACTGGGCGTGGCGGGGCAGGTCACCACGTTCACCGCGTCCGAGTTCGGCCGCACCCTGGTCTCCAATGGCAACGGTTCGGACCATGGCTGGGGCGGGCATCACCTGGTGCTGGGCGGCGCGGTGCGCGGCGGGCGCTTCTATGGCAGGCACCCGGACCTGGCGCTGGATGGGCCGGGTTTCGTCGACCATGGCCGCATGTTGCCGGACGTCGCGGTGGACCAGTTCGGCGCCACGCTGGCCACCTGGTTCGGCGCCGGCGCCGCGTCCCTCGATGACGTTTTTCCGAACCTCCGCCGTTTCGACGGGCGCGACCTGGGCTTCATGCACGACGCGGCCCGGGACAGCTGACGAAGCGAGGGTGAGGTAGGGGCAAGCCCTCTCGCCCATCGGTCCGAGAGACAAGCGGGCCGCCGCTGGGTCATCATGCGTTTTCCGGGGGCGGATACAGGCGGCGCATGGCGCTGCCCGGGGACCGCGCGCAGGCGTCGGGCCACGGATTGCGACGATGACGATGACACGCTGGCCATCCCCGGCAGGACCGGGTTTCGTACGCTGGGTCGCGGTAGCGGGCCTCTTGATCGCGGTGGTGCTGGCCATGTGGCCCGATCGCGCCGTCGCCGGCGAAATCTACCGCTACCGCGATCCCTTCGGCATGCCGCGCGCCATGACGGTGCCCAAGGGTTACGCCAAATACTATCAACGGGCGCAACTGCGCGCCCAGGCGCGGTCCGGCGGGCGCGTGCTGGCGGGCGGGCCCATCATGCAGTCGGGCAAGGCGGCCTTGCACCCCAGCGACGAGGCCCACCGCCTGGATGACCTGCTGGCGCATCCTGGAATGGAGAACTATCGCGGCATCATTTCCAAGGCCGCCGCCGAGGCCGGGGTGGACAGCGCGCTGTTGGGCGCCGTCATCGCGGTGGAGTCGGGTTTCCGCAAGGACGCCCGCTCCCCCAAGGGGGCGGTGGGGCTGATGCAATTGATGCCGGCGACGGCAGCGAGCCTGCTCAAGCAGGACGATATCGAGGCGGCGCTGGTGGACCCGGCGACCAATGTCGGCGCGGGCTCGCGCCACCTGCGGCGGCTGCTCGACCTGTATCCCGGAAGGCTGGACCTCGCGCTGGCCGCCTACAATGCGGGAACGGGCGCCGTGGCCAAGTACGACGACGTGCCGCCTTACGCGGAGACGCGGCAATACGTGCGCGACGTCATCGGTTTGTATGCCCGCTACAAGAGCGGGCAGTGAACGCGGCGGCTGGCGCGGCGGCCACCATGACGACCATGGGCGACGTCTCAATTTTTTCCTGGGCAGGGCATGCATTCTTTCTGGGTATTTCTGTCGGCGGTCGGCGAGTCTCGCCTGCTGGTTCCGGCCGCCGTGGTGGCGACCCTCTTCCTGGTGGCATCGGAACGCGCCACGGTTTTCAAATGGGCCTGCGGCTTCGCGGCGGCCGCGCTGGTGGTGCTGGTGTCCAAGCTGGCCTTCCTGGGCTGGGGCTATGGCTGGGAGGCGATCGATTTCACGGGCTTCAGCGGCCATGCCATGGTCAGCGCGGCCATCTATCCCGTGCTGGGCTATGCCCTGGGCAAGGTCCGTTCCGACCGTGCCGCGCGCTGGGGCGCGGCGGCAGGCGCGCTGCTAGCAATCGCGATCGGCATTTCGCGCCTGTACCTGCACGCGCATTCGCCGTCCGAGGTCGTGCTGGGCCTGCTGGTCGGCGGCATCGTCTCCAGCGTGGTGCTGTCCAGATGGCCCGCGCATCGCTCCGGCCTGCGCGTGGGCGCCGTGGCGCTCGGCTTCCTGTTGTCCGCCCTGGCCAGCTATACCGTCGTGCCTAAAGCGCGCACGCATGACCTGGTGGTCATCATGGCGTTGAAGCTGTCGGGGGCCGCGCAGCCCTATACCCGCGAGGCCTTGAATTGGAAGCCGCTGGCGCGGTAAGGCGCGGCGGGCGGCGGCGGGCCATGCGTACGATCCCTTGCCTGGCGGCACTCTCTGAACGATAGCTGTCGGAGCGTTGACAAAGCCCTGAAAAATGCGGGATTGCCGGCAGCGGTGCATAATCACGGCCTGCCTTAACCGCCGCTGCCAGTCCGCCATGCCACTCGCCCTGGGTGCCTTCATCGTTCCTTTGATCGTCGCTTGCGCGCTTTTCATGGAGAACGTCGACGCCACGGTGCTGGTCACGTCCCTGCCAGAACTGGCGCGCGACCTGGGGCAGGATCCGATTACCCTGAAACTGGCGGTCACGAGCTACGTGGTCGGCCTTGGGGTCTTCATTCCCATCTGCGGCTGGGTGGCCGACCGCTTCGGCTCGCGCACGGTCTTTCGCGCCGCCATCGGCGTTTTCATCGCGGGTTCGCTGCTGTGCGCGGCCTCGACGTCCCTGTTCACCTTCGTGCTGGCGCGCTTCGTGCAGGGCGTGGGCGGCGCCATGATGGTGCCGGTGGGGCGCATCATCATCTTCCGTTCGGTGGCGCGCGCGGATTTCGTCCGCGCGGTCAACTACCTTACCGTCCCGTCGCTGCTGGGACCCGTGGTGGGCCCCTTGCTGGGCGGCTTCATCACGACCTATCTGCACTGGCGCCTGATGTTCTTCATCAACGTGCCTATCGGCATCCTCGGCATCTGGCTCACCAATCGCCACATCGAAAACACGCGGATGCCGCACCCGGGGAAACTGGACTGGATGGGCTTCGTCCTGTCAGGCGGGGGCGCCGCGCTGTTCATGCTGGCCATGTCGCTGCTTGGCAGCGACATCATGGCCATGCGCGACAACCTCATCATGCTGGGGGCGGGCATCGTCCTGCTGTTGGCGTACTGGTTCTATGCGCGGCGGGCCAGCAATCCCGTGCTGGACCTCAGCTTCCTGCGCGTTCCCACCTTTCACACGGCCGTGATCGGCGGTTCCCTGTTCCGCGTCGGCCTGGGCGCGATTCCTTTCCTGCTGCCGCTGGCCTTGCAGGAAGGGCTGGGCATGACGCCTTTCGAGGCCGGCACCATTACCTGTGCTTCGGCGTTTGGCGCGCTGTTCATGAAGATGGTCGCGCAGCCGGTGTTGCGCCGCTTTGGTTTCGGCACGGTGCTCATGGTCAACGCCATCCTCTCGGGCGTGGCCATCGCCATCTACGGCGTGTTCCATCCCGGCATGTCGCGCCTGGCCATCTGGTTCACCGTGTTGTTCGGCGGCGTGTTTCCGTCGCTGCAATTCACGGCGCTCAATGCGCTGGCGTATGCGGACATCGAAAGCGCGGATGTCGGTCGGGCGACCAGCCTGGCGTCCGTGATCCAGCAGATGTCGCTGGGCCTGGGCGTGGTGGTGGCGGGCATCGTGCTGCAGGTTTCGCACTACGTCCAGGGGCATCCGCAAATCGTCTGGACGGATTTCTGGCCCGCCTTCCTGGTGCTGGGGCTGTGCTCGGCGGCATCGGTGCCCGTGACCGCGCGCATGCCGCGCGGCGCGGGTGGCGAGCTGGCCCGCGGGCGCTGAGCCCGGCCGCCGCGGTCGCGGCGCCCGGCGCCCGCGCCGCTTCTACAGGAAGCCTTTGGCCTGCGCCAGCACGGCGTCGCACGCCTTCTTGGTCACTTGCGACTTCAGGCCGTCGCCGCTGAGGTCCACGCTCTTGCCGTCGCCGGTCTTCAGCAGTCCCTTCGCGCCGGACAGGTAGTCGTCGTTCTTTTCCACCGGCTTGCCGCTGCTGCCGGCGATGCGGCTGCTCAACTTGTCCTTCAGCGACGTGACGCCGTTGCCGCTGAGATAGTTGTTCTTGATGCAGTACTGGAGGACCCCGGTGGCGTTGCCCAGGCTGCTCGACGCCAGATTGCCGGATGCCAGGCCGCCGAGCGCGGACTCGCCGCCGCTGCCGGCGCTCGCGCCGTTCCCGCTGCCGCCCAGCACGCCCTCCAGCTTGTTAAGCATCTGCGCGCCAGCCGGTCCGGCCAGGGCGAGCGCCAGCGTGGCCGCGCCGCAGCGGAGAAGTAGGGGTCCTTTCATGGTCATGCTCCTGTCGTTCAGGTGGCGGCTAACAGATCCGGCGATAATAAGCGGCGCCTGGCGCCTTGCCGGGTCCGCGCGCTATCGCGGCCGCCGTGTTCATCGAGGCTGGGCCGGGCGCCTTCAACGGGAATACACCATATCAAGGGGACTTTGCATGACCAACCAGCAAGCGCTACGCATCCTGCTTTCCCGCGCCACGGCGAACCGCCTGCGCGAACGCGTGGAAAAGGTGCTGGGAGGACGTCCTCATGAATTGTTGATCGCCGAGCCGACGCGCGGCCATGCCCATGGTAACGCCGACGTCGCCTACATTTCGCGCGAAGTTACCGGAAGTTCCACCAAACACGTTCTGACGGAATCGCTGGAGGCCTTCTACGAATCGCTGCGAGGCTCGCCCACGCTGCAATGGGTGCACGTGCATTCGGCGGGACTGGACCGGCCCATATTTCCGGAGTTGATGGCGCGGGGCGTAAAAGTTACGCCGTCTTCCGGCGCGAACGCCGAGCCGGTCATGCAGACCGCGCTGGCCGGCCTGCTGGCGCTGGCGCGCAACTTCCCCGAAATGATGCGGGCCCAGCGCGAAAGCCGCTGGCTCAAGGCCGGCGAGCTGACCATGCCGCGCGACCTCAGGGGCCAGAAGGCGGTGATCGTCGGCTGGGGCGTCATCGGGCAGCGCCTGGGCGAGATGCTGCGCGCGCTGGGCCTGCGCATTTCCGTGGTGCGCAGCAGCGCGCAGCCGGTCGAGGGCGTGCAGGAATGCGTGGCGTTCGGGGACATGGCGTCCATCCTGGGCGACGCCGATTGGCTGGTGCTGGCCTGCCCGTTGACCGAACGCACGCGCTTCCTGGTGGATGGCGCCATGCTGGCTGCCCTGCCGCCGCACGCCTGCCTGGTCAACGTCGCGCGCGGCGAGGTGGTGCGTGAGGCGGAATTGATCGCCGCGCTGGGCGAGGGCCGCCTGGCCGGCGCCTACCTGGATGTCTACGAGCACGAGCCCCTGGCGGCCGACTCGCCCTTGTGGCGGATGCCCAATGTCATCGCCACGCCGCATGCCGCCGGCCATTCCGACGGCAACGCCGGACGTGTCGACGAGATCTTCCTCGACTTCCTGGGGCGATGGAGCGCCGAGCATCCCTGATAAAGGAGTGGAGGGAAGCCCCGGGAAATTCCAGGGAAAACCCGAAGAAAACCAGGAAGAGGGAGACGTACAGACGACTAGGGTGCACGAAAGGCCCGTCGATTTGCCACGAACCGGGCCTTGATACAGATAAGGCATTGAAAAACGTGCATAATTCCGTCGCTCCAGCCGGTTTCGGCGAGCCCATGCCTGCACTGCGGTATCATCCGGTCCGATTTTCTAGCTTCGCTGAGCAATGAAAGGGCAACCTCTACGATTCGCGGCAGACCTGATCGCGGCCATCCTGGATGGCCGCAAAGTACAGACGCGCCGCATCCTGAAACCGCAGCCGCCGCAAAGCACCTCGGGCTGGCTGCGCGAGATGGGACCGAACGCCAAGTGGGTGGCGGTCGAGGAGACGGTGCCGGGCAGGCCGGCGCGCCGTCGAGTCCGGCGCGCCGTCTGCCCCTACGGCGAACCCGGGCAGACCATTCCCCTTTATGACGAAGACGGCAATGCCTTCGCCCTGGCGCTGCTGGTCGGCCTGCGCTTGCAACGCCTGCAGGACATCAGCGACGCCGACGTGGCTGCGGAAGGCTGTGTCAACCAGGCCACGTCGCGTGGTGGGTTCCTGCCGGGCATGCCGATCAAGTCCATCTTCGCCCTCAGCTGGTGCGAAACCTATGGCGCCCGCGCCTGGGCCGTCAATCCGTGGGTATGGGTCCTGGAGTTCCGGATGCGCGAAGCCATCGTCGCGCCGGAGGTCGATCCGCGCCAGCAGGACCTGCTGTCCTCCCAGCCCCGCTCCGGTGGCCGTCCGCGCCTGACCGTCTGAGTCGCGCCGTGGCAGGCCGCGCCGTGTTGCGCCGTTACGCGGGCTGTTCGAACCGGGCCGCCAGGAAATCGATGAAGCTGCGCACCCGCGCCGACATGTGGTGCCGGCTGGGGTAATACACGAACAGATCCGCCGGTTCCAGGGTGTAGGCTGCCAGCAGGCGCCGCAGCCGCCCCGTCTCCAGGTACTTCGCCAGGTCCCATTCCGAACGGACCAGGATGCCATGGCCGTCCAGGGCCCAGCCCAGCACGATATCGCCGTCGTTGCTGGCGAGCGCGCCGCCGACCTTCACCACTTCCGTCTGGCGATCGCGCGTGAAGCGCCAGACGCCGTAGGCTTCGTCGTTCTGGCGATGGATGATGCAGCGGTGTTCCTGCAAGGCGGCGGGTGTCTGCGGCACGCCATGGCGACGCAGGTAGGCGGGCGAGGCGCAGAGGAAGCGCCGATTGCTCAACAGCCGGCGCGCGCTCAGCCGGCTGTCGGCCGGCTGGCCGAAGCGCACCGCCACGTCATAGCCTTGCTGGACCAGGTCCACCGGCCGGTCGGTGACCTCCAACTGGACCTGGACGTCGGGGTGCAGGCGCGCGTAGTCCGATACCAGCGGCGCGATCACGGTGCGGCCGAAGCCCAGCGTGGCGTTCACCCGCAGCAGGCCGCGCGGCTCGGCGCGGCTGCCCGCCACCTGGTCTTCCATGGCGCGGATGTCGGCCAGGATGCGGGTCGCGTGCTCGAGATAGGTTTCGCCCTCGCTGGTCAGGCTGATGCGCCGCGTCGTGCGGTTGACCAGGCGCACGCCCAGCCGCTGCTCCATCTGCGCCAGCCGCTTGGTGGCGGCCGGGGGCGTGATGTCCAGGGCCCGTGCGGCGGCCGACAGGCTGCCATGGCGCGCCAGCAGGGCGAAGAAGACCAGTTCCGAGGACGCGTCGTTTTTCATCGCCTATTTATAACTGATAGTGAAGGATATTTTTCATATAAGTGAAAAATCGTCTCCCGCCGATTCGTTACTCTAGCCGCCATGGCACGTTGCGCCGCGCGGGGTTCGCACCCTCGCGGACCGTGGGGCGCGGCGGCGTTCGTTCAATGGCGATATCGCAGGAGACTTCATGAGAATCGTAGAAATCCGGGAAAAGACCGTTCCCATCAGTTCGCCCATCCGCAATGCCTACATCGACTTCAGCAAGATGACCTTGAGCCTGGTGGCCGTCATCACCGACGTCATCCGCGACGGCAAGCCGGTGGTGGGCTACGGTTTCAATTCGAACGGCCGCTACGGGCAGGGCATGCTGATGCGCGAGCGCTTCATTCCGCGCATCCTGGAAGCCAAGCCCGATACCTTGGTCGACGACAGCGGCGAGAACCTGGATCCGCACAAGATCTGGCGGACGATGTTCATCAATGAAAAGCCGGGCGGACACGGCGAGCGCTCGGTGGCCATCGGCACCATGGACATGGCGATCTGGGATGCCGTTGCCAAGATCGCCAACAAGCCGCTGTTCCAGCTGCTGGCCGAGCGCTACGGCACGGGCACGCCCAACCGCAAGGTCTTCGTCTATGCCGCCGGCGGCTACTACTACCCCGGACAGGACCACGAGAAGCTGAAGGACGAGATGCGCAGCTACCTGGACCGCGGCTACACGGTGGTGAAGAAGAAAATCGGCGGCGCCTCGCTGGACGAGGACCTGCGCCGCATCGATTCCATCCTGAGCGTGCTGCAGGACGGCCAGCGCCTGTGCGTGGACGCCAACGGCCGCTTCGACCTGGATACCGCGATCGCCTATGCCAAGGCCCTGTCGCAGTACGACCTGTTCTGGTACGAGGAGGCCGGCGATCCGCTGGACTTCGAATTGCAGGCCACGCTGCGCAATTACTACGACAAGCCCATGGCCACCGGCGAGAACCTGTTCTCCATGCAGGACGCGCGCAACCTGGTGCGCTACGGCGGCATGCGGCCGGACCGCGACTGGCTGCAATTCGACTGCGCCTTGAGCTATGGCCTGGTGGAGTATTTGCGCACACTGGACATGCTGCATCAGCATGGCTGGTCGCCCAGCCGCTGCATTCCGCATGGCGGCCACCAGATGTCATTGAACATCGCCGCGGGCCTGGGCCTGGGCGGCAACGAATCCTATCCGGACCTGTTCCAGCCCTATGGCGGTTTCCCCGACGGCGTGAAGGTGGAGAACAGCTACATCACCATGCCCGACCTGCCGGGCATCGGCTTCGAGGGCAAGGCGGACCTGATCAAGGAAATGCGCGCGCTGTCGGATTGAGGGGGGCGAGGCGCGCGTCAACCGCGGCTGGGCGCCTGGCCGGCCCCGGCTCCGGCGCCGGCCAGGATGATCCGGTCGATGGCCTGGGCCAGCCCGTCCTGCTCGTTGGATGCCGTGACGCGGCGCGCCTGCGCGCGTACCTCGGAATTGGCGTGGCCCATGGCGATGGACAGGCCGGCGCGCTTGAACATGGGAACGTCATTGTCGCCATCGCCGATGGCGGCGGTGGCTGTCAACGGGACGCCGACCTGGCGCGCCAGGGCCGACAGGGCATCGCCCTTGTTGGCGCGCGCATGGGTAATGTCCAGATAGTAGGCCTGCGAACGCAGCGCCAGCGCATGGGGCGCGATAAGGGCGTTCAGCGCCTGCTCCAGGCGCGCCAGCAAGGCCGGGTCGGCGCTGGCCGCGACGATCTTGTCGATCCGGTCCTCCCAGGGCGAAAAGTCCTCGACCACCACGCCGTCGTAGCCCAGGGTCATTCTTTCCAGCGGCACATATTCGCCGGCCGGGTCGCGCAACAGCCACTGGTCGTCGGCGAAGACCCAGGTTTCCACCGGTTCGCGCAGCAGCAGGTCCAGCGTGATGCGGGCGTCGCGCCTGGTCAGCCTCGTCGATTCCAGCACTTCGCCGCGTGCGCCGACGATGGCGCCGCCGTTGAAGGCGGCCGTGGGCACCTTGATGTTCAAGGCCTGGATCAGCGGCAGCATGCCGCGCGGCGGCCGCGCGCTGACCAGGGTGAAGCGCACGCCCGCCGCGCGCAGGCGGTCCACCGCCGCTATCGTGGCGGGCGCCAGGCTCTTGTCCATGCGCAGCAGGGTGCCGTCCACGTCGGATACCAGCAGGGCGATACCGGACGCGTTCACCGGCTTCTCGGACGCCACGCCGGCCCGCACGCGCACCCGCGCGGTGGCGCCGCTGTCCTGGCTGGGGCGCGGCCCGCCGTCGTCTATTTCAGGCTGTGCCATGAGCGTCCGTCCCGCGCCAGCAGGTCGTCGGCGGCCTTGGGCCCGCCGCTGCCGGCGGCATAGGGTTCGACGTGGGGATAATCGCGGAAGGCTTCCTGGAAGGGATGCACCGCGCGCCACCCGTTCTCGATATTGTCGGCCCGCTGGAAGAGCGTCTGGTCCCCCGTCATGCAGTCGTACAACAGGGTTTCGTAGCCGGTGGACGGCCGCATGGTGAAGAAGTCGGCGTAGGCGAAGCCCAGCCCCACGTTGTCCAGCGTCAGAGACGTGCCGGGGCGCTTGGCCTGGAAGTCGAACCACATCCCTTCGTCCGGCTGGATCTGGATGATGAGGTAGTTGGGACGCAGTTCCTCGACCTGGGTATCGCGGAAAGGCGACATCGGCGCCGGCTTGAAGCAGATGGCGATCTGCGTGCTGCGTACGCCCATGCGCTTGCCGGTGCGCAGGTAGAAAGGCACGCCGGCCCAGCGCCAGTTGTCCACCCAGAGCTTGAGCGCGACGTAGGTCTCGGTGGTGCTGTCCGGGGCCACGCGGTTTTCCTCGCGATAGCCGTTCAGGTGCTTGCCGTCGACCTCGCTGGCGGTGTACTGGCCGCGCACGGAGTTGCGCAGGGCCTCGTCGACTTCCTGTGGACGGATGGCGGCGATCACCTTGGCTTTCTCGCTGCGCACGGAGTCGGCGTCGAACGCGGCGGGCGGCTCCATCGCCACCATGGCCAGCAGCTGGAACAGGTGATTGGGCACCATGTCGCGCAGCGCGCCGGTGATCTCGTAGAAATTGCCGCGAGTCTCCACGCCCACCGTTTCCGCCGCCGTGATCTGCACGTGGTCGACGTAGTGATTGTTCCAGAACGCCTCGAACAAGCCGTTGGCGAAGCGGCTGACAAGGATGTTCTGCACCGTTTCCTTGCCCAGGTAATGGTCGATGCGGTAGATCTGCTTTTCGTCCATCACCGACAGGATGCGGGCGTTCAGCTCCTGCGCCGTCCGCAGGTCGGAACCGAACGGCTTTTCGATGATCACGCGCCGGAACTGGTCTTCGCCTTCCTCCAGCAGGCCGGCATGGGCCAGGCGCTGCACCACGTCGCAGAAGAAGCGCGGCGCCGTGGCCAGGTAGAAAATCGCGTTGGCGGTGCCGGACGCCTTGATGCGCTCGGCGATCTGCCGATACGTGCCCTCGTCGAGGAAATCGCCTTCCAGGTAGGAAATGCGGGGCGCCAGGCCGTCCCAGAGCTGCTGGTCGAAGCCGTCGCCGTCGTGGCCGCCTTCCTTGGCCTTGGGGCGATTTTCTCGCATGAAGTCGGCCAGGCGGTTGCGGTAGTCCTCGTCGCTGACCGTGTTGTGATCGACGCCGATCACGCGCAGCGCGTCGCCCAGCAGACCGTCGCGGGTCAGGTTGTAGAGCGAAGGCACCAGCAGGCGCTTGACGAGATCGCCGTGCGCGCCGAACAGGAACAGCGCGACGGGCGGCGCTTTCTCGGTACGCGAGGGCTTGGGTTTCCTTGCTGCCATTATTTCTTTTCCTCCACATGGCCGCCGAAGCCGAAGCGCATGGCGGACAGGACCTTGTCGGCGAACGTCGCGTCCTGGCGCGAGCGGAAGCGCGCGAACAGGGACGTCGCCAGCACGGGCGCCGGCACGGCCTGCTCCACCGCCGCGTCCACGGTCCAGCGGCCTTCGCCGCTGTCGGCGACCTCGCCGGAAAAGCCGTTGAGCTTGGCATCCTTGGCCAGGGCAATCGCGGTCAGGTCCAGCAGCCAGGACGACACCACGCTGCCGCGCCGCCAGACCTCGGCGACGTCGGCGACGTTGATGTCCAGGCGCTGGTCTTCGGGCAACTGGTCGGAATTCTTGGTCTTGAGGATGTCGAAGCCTTCGGCGTAGGCCTGCATCAGTCCATACTCGATGCCGTTGTGCACCATCTTGACGAAGTGGCCGGCGCCCGCGGGGCCGGCATGGATGTAGCCGCGCTCGGGGCGATCGTCGCGGCCGTCGCGGCCGGGCGTGCGCTCGATATTGCCCAGCCCCGGCGCCAGGCAGGAGAACAGGGGATCCAGATGGCGCACCACCTTGTCCTCGCCGCCTATCATCATGCAGTAGCCGCGCTCCAGGCCCCAGATGCCGCCGGACGTGCCGACGTCGACGTACTCCAGCTGGCGCGCCTTCAAGGCCTTGGCGCGGCGCATGTCGTCCTTGTACATGGTGTTGCCGCCGTCGATGATGATATCGCCGGGTTCGAGCAGGCCGGCCAGCGTATCGATCATGTGCTCGGTCACGTTGCCTGCCGGCAGCATGACCCAGATCGCGCGCGGCTTGGCCAGCTGCGCCACCAGTTTCTCCACGCTGTCCACGCCGATGGCGCCTTCGTCCTGCAGGGCCTTGACCTTGTCCAGGCTGCGGTTGTAGACCACCACGTCGTGTTTGTCGCGCATCAGGCGGCGCGCGATATTCGCGCCCATGCGGCCTAGTCCTATCAGTCCGAGTTGCATTGCCATTCTCCTGTCTGGACGGTGGGGGCAGCGTGCGCCGGAAAGGGCATACGCCGCGCGGTGCCGGGGTATCCGGGATCAGCGTGGCCGCAGGGCGCGCGTGGCGGCCTCCACCAGGCGCGCTAGGCCCGCCTCGACGCGGCCGCCGGCGATATGCACGCGCAGGTAGCGGCGGCCGCGTTCGGCCAGCACCTGCAAGTCGCCGATGGCCTGCGCCGCCTGCACGGTGCCGAAGCTGATCTTGCGGTCCGGGATGGGCAGGTCGTGGGCGGGATCGGCGGTGATCTGCAGGAAGACGCCGCTGTTGGGGCCGCCCTTGTAGGCCTGGCCGGTGGAATGCAGGAAGCGCGGACCGAAGCCGCCCACCGTGGCGACGCGGCGCTGGTCGCGGATCAGCGTGCGCAACGCTGTCACGGCCTGCTCGTGCGTCGCGTTGCGGGCGATATAGGCGAGCACCGCGGCATAGTCGCCGGCGCGCAGGCGCGCCAGGTGCGCGCCCAGGGCGCCTTCCAGCGTGCCGTCGGCGCGCAGCGCGGCGTCGCCGTACAGCGACAGGTCGCCATCGGTCAGCAGGGCGGTTTCGGGCGCGAGCTCGCCGGTCTTTTCATAGGCGTCGGTGAGGGCGCGGGTCTTGACCTTGCTGGCCTCGACGTCGGGTTGGTCGAAGGGGTCGATGCCGATCACGGCGCCGGCCACGGCGGTGGCCACTTCCCAGCGGAAAAATTCCTGGCCGATGGCCTCGGCGCGCGGCAGCGTGATGCGCACCACGGGATGGCCGGCGTCGGCCAGCGCCTGTATGGGCGCATCCAGCTGGCGATCGTCGCCCTCGCGGTAGAGATAGGCGAAGATGCGGTCCTGGCCATAGTCGCCGGGCTTGCCCACGGGCTCCAGGTCCACCGGCACGATGCCTTTGCCGTGCTTGCCGGTCGATTCCGCCACCAGTTGTTCCAGCCACGATCCCACGCTGGCCAGCGACGGGGATGCGAACACGGTGAGCTTGTCGCGGCCGGACGTCGCGGCCGCGCCCAGGATGGCGCCCAGGCGCACGCCCGGGTTGGCGGACGGCGGCGCCGACGGGCCGCAGGCGCGCACCATGGGCTGGGTCGCCTGCATGAAGGCCGCGACATCGTGGCCCAGCACGCCCAGGGGCACCAGGCCGAACACCGACAGCACGGAATAGCGTCCGCCGATCGCGGGATCGCCCAGGAAGATGGCGCGATAGCCGGCTGCCTTGGCGGCGGCCTCCAGCTTGGATCCGGGGTCGGTGACGGCGACGAAATGGCGGCCGGCATCGCCCGCGCCCACCGCCTTGACGGTGGCGGCGTGGAAATAGGCGTTGAGGATTTCCGGCTCCAGGGTCGAACCGGACTTGCTGGCGACGATGAACAGCGTGCGCGAGATATCGATGGACTGCTCGACCGCGCCGATTTCATCGGGGTTGGTGGAGTCCAGCGCATGCAGCTTCAAGCCCTTGCCGGCGACGCCCAGCGTTTGCGCCAGCACCTCGGGTCCCAGGCTCGAACCTCCCATGCCCAATAGCACGGCATGGGTGTAGCCGTCGGCCTGCACCGCCCGCGCCAGGTCGGCGATGGCGGCCGGATCGGCCTGGCGCCCTTGGCCGGCGGCCAGCCAGCCCACCCATTTGCTTTCGGGGCCGCCTGTCCACATCGTCGCATCGCCCTGCCACAGGCGGCGCGACCAGCCCTCCGCGCGCGCGCGTTCCAGGGCCTTGCCGGCGGCTTCTTCCAGTGCTTCGGGCAGGTGATAGGCCACGCCGTTCAGGCGATCGCCCAGGAAGGCGTTGCGCTTGTTCGCCACCGAGCCCAGCAGGGCGTCGAAAGCGTCGGAAAACTGTCGCGCGCCATCGTCCACCAGGTCGGCCGTGACCTGGTCCAGGCGCAGGCCCAGGCGTTGCGCCTCGTCGAGGACGTGCTGCGCGCCCGTCACGTCCTGCGTCAGCGACGCGGACACGTCGCCGCCATGGCGGAAGGCGTCCATGGTGGCCGAGGGCATGGTGTTGACGGTGTCCCGCCCGATCAGCGTGTCCACGTACAGCGTGGCCGGATAGGCTGGATTCTTGGTGCCGGTCGATGCCCACAGCAGGCGCTGCGGCCGCGCGCCGCGCTCGGCCAGCGTTTTCCATCGCTGGCTGGTGATCAACTGCTCGTAGTCCTGGTAGGCCAGCTTGGCATTCGCGATCGCCACCTTGCCCTGCAAGGCCTTCAGCGCGGCGGACTCGGCGTCGCCGGCGGCCAGGCGGTCGGAAATGGCCTTGTCGATGCGCGTGTCGATGCGGCTGACGAAGAAGCTCGCGACGCTGGCCATGCGGCTGACATCGCCGCCCGCCTTGATGCGCTGCTCCAGGCCTTCGATATAGGCGTTGGCCACCTGCGCGTAGGCGTCGCGCGAGAACAGCAAGGTCACGTTGACGTTGATGCCTTCGGCGATGAGCTGGCGGATGGCGGGCACGCCTTCCCGCGTGCCGGGCACCTTGATCATCAGGTTGGGGCGATCGACTGCCCGCCACAGGCGGCGCGCCTCGGCCAGCGTGCCGTCCGTGTCATAGGCCAGGTAGGGCGAGACTTCCAGGCTGACGTAGCCGTCCTGGCCAGCCAGGCGGTCGTAGACCGGCCGCAGGACGTCGGCGGCGGCCTGGATATCCTGGACCGCCAGGTGCTCGTAGACCGTGCCGGCATCGGCGTCCGCCTTGGCCAGGAAGTCGTTCATCGCGCCATCGTAGGCATTGCCGTGGCCGATGGCCTTCTCGAAAATGGAGGGGTTGGACGTCACGCCGGTCAGGCCGTCCTCGGCCACCAGCTTGGCCAGGCCGCCGTTCGCGATGAAGTCCCGGCTGAGGAAATCGAGCCAGATGGCCTGGCCGGCCTCGGCCAGTTGGCGCAGTTTGTTGTTGCTGTCCTTGCTCATTGAATACTCCCGTGCTTCTTGGCCTGGTCGCGCGCCGCGCGAACCACATTTTCTATTGTGAAGCCGAATTTGGCTTGTAATTTCGCGAATGGCGCCGAGGCGCCGAAACTGTTCATCACGATCTTATCGCCAGTTGCGCCGATATAGCGGTCCCAGCCCAGCGGGCCGGCCTGCTCCACGGCCACTCGTCCGGCCACCGACGGCGGCAGTACGCTGTCGCGATAGGCGGCGTCCTGTTCCTCGAACAGGTCCCAGCAAGGCATGGAGACCACCCGGGCGGCAATGCCTTCGCTGGTCAATTGTTCATAGGCTTGCAGGCATAGCGCGACTTCGCTGCCCGTGGCCATCAGGATGACGGCGGGTGCCTGGGGAGCGCAGTCGGCCAGCACGTAGGCGCCGCGCGCCGCGCCGCTGGCCGGGGCGTATTTCTCGCGGTCCAGCGTGGGCAGCGGCTGGCGCGACAGCACCAGGGCCGTCGGGCGATGCGTCTGCCGCAAGGCGATCCGCCAGGCCTCGGCGACCTCGTTGGCGTCGCAGGGCCGCAGCACGCGCATGCTGGGTATTCCCCGCAGCTGGGACATCTGTTCGACCGGCTGATGGGTCGGCCCGTCCTCGCCCAGGCCGATGGAATCGTGGGTGAAGACGAAGATCGCCGGCAGTTCCATCAGCGCGGCCAGCCGCATCGGCGGTTTCATGTAGTCGCTGAAGATGAGGAATGTGGCGGTGTAGGGGCGCAGGCCGCACAGCGCCATGCCGTTGGCGATGGCGCCCATGGCGTGTTCGCGCACCCCGAAGTGCATGTTGCGGCCGCCCGGCGTGCCGGGTTGCAGGCTGCCCGCGCCCTCGAAGGTCAGCAGGGTCTTGGTGGAGGGTGCCAGGTCGGCGGCCCCGCCCAGCAGCCAGGGGATGTGCCGGGCGCAGGCATTGAGCACCTGGCCGCCGGTGTCGCGCGTTGCCTTCCCCTTGGCATCGGCGGGGAAGGCGGGGATATCCTTGTCCCAGTCCGCGGGCAGGGTGCCCTCCTGTTGGGCGCGCAGCGCGCCGGCCAGCGCCGGGTCCAGCGCGTCCAGTTTGTCCTGCCACTGCTGCCAGGCGCCGCCTGTGCGCCGGTCCATGGCGTCGCGCAGGCGGTGGCGCACCTCGTCCGGCACCCGGAACTTGGCGTCCTCGGGCCAGCCGTACGCCCGCTTGGCCAGGCGTACCTCGTCCTCGCCCAGGGCCTCGCCATGCGCGGCCGCCGTGTTGTGCTTGTTGGGCGCGCCGTAGCCGATGACGCTGTCGACCACGATCAGGGTGGGGCGGTCGTTGGTGGCCTGGAAGTGTTCGATGGCGCGCGCGAATGCTTCGGTATCGTTGGCGTCCGGCACGTGCACGGTGTTCCAGCCGTAGGCGGCGAAGCGCGCGGCGACGTTTTCCGAGAAGGCCAGCTCGGTGTGGCCTTCGATGGTGATCGTGTTGTTGTCGTAGATCCAGCAGAGATTGCCCAGCTTCTGGTGTCCCGCCAGGGACGCGGCTTCGCCGGATACGCCTTCCATCATGTCGCCGTCGCCGCAGATGACGTAGACGTTGTAGTCGAACAGCGTGTGGCCGTCGCGGTTGTACCGGCTGGCGAGATGGCGCTGTGCCAGCGCCATGCCGACGCTGTTGGCGCAGCCTTGTCCCAGCGGCCCGGTGGTGGTCTCGACGCCGGTGGTCAGGCCGTATTCCGGGTGGCCGGGGGTCTTGGAGTCGAGCTGGCGGAACTGCTTGATGTCGTCCAGGCTGACGGCCGGCTGACCGGTGGGCTGGTCGTGGCGATCCAGCTCCACCACGCCAGCCAGGTGCAGCAGGCCGTACAGCAGCATGGACGCGTGCCCGGCCGACAGCACGAAGCGGTCGCGATTGGGCCAGTCGGGATGGGCGGGATCGTAGCGCAGGTAGCGGCTCCACAGTGTGTAGGCCACCGGCGCGAGGGCCATGGGGGTGCCGGGGTGGCCGGAGTTGGCCTTCTGCACGGCATCCATCGCCAGGGTGCGCAAGGTGTTGATCGCGAGCAGGTCGAGCGGGTCGGAAGGGGGGGAGGGGGAGGTGTTCATCGAAGCTCTCTCGGGATGCCGGTGGAGAATCGCCGCGCTGCGGTCACCGCGGAGGAAGGACGGCGGCCGGCGGGGCGCGCCGCGCTGGATAGGCCGCAACCCGGCTAGTTGAATCGCACGTCATTGCAGCGACGTGAACCGCACGAGACAGCAAGCCGTGTGCCGGCGACCGCTGCGCCGGCGCCTTCCGGCGCTGGCCCGCTACCTGGCGGAGGTTTTCCTTGCCGTCGATTTCCTTGCGGTCGATTTCCTCGGTGCCTGCTTCTTCACTGCCTGCGTCTTCGATGCCCGCTTCGTCGGCGCCGTCTTCTTCGTTACCGCTCCCTTCGATGCCGCTTTCTTCAATACCACTTTTCCCGCCACCGCCGCCGTCGTGCCCGTCTTGCCCCGCTGGTCCGACTTCCACACGAAGGCGCCGCCTTCCAGTCCGGCATCGTTCGAGCCGATCAACACATGCTTGTCCAGCTTCAGGTCCACGCGCGCGGAATTGCCGCCGCCCAGGTAGATGCGGTCCGGTCGCAGCAGGATATTCATCAGCTCCAGCGCGCGCGCCAGCCTTCGGTTCCAGCGCTTGCGTCCGATTTTCTTGCGTTCGGCCTCGCCCAGGTATTCGTCGTAAGTCCTGTTCTTATGGATGGGATGATGGGCGATTTCCATGTGCGGCATCAGTTCGCCGTCGCGGTACAGGCCCGTGCCGACGCCGGTGCCCAGCGTCATCACCAGCTCCAGGCCATGGCCGGAAATCAACGCCAGGCCTTGCAGGTCGGCATCATTGAGCAGCTTGACGGGCTTGCCGCCCAGGGTCCGGGAGACCGCGCCCGCAAGGTCGTAGCCTATCCATTCCGGGCTATCCAGGTGGGCGGCCGTGTAGACATGGCCATTGCGCACGACGCCGGGAAAACCGATGGCGATGCGGTCGTAGTCCGGCAGCGGCGCCGCCATCTCGCGCAGTTTTTCCAGCAGCAGGGCCGGCGGGCAGGGATGGGGCGTGGGAATGCGCACACGCTCGGCTCGCATATGACCATGGTCATCGATGACGGTGGCCTTCAGGCCGGTGCCACCGATGTCGATAGCGAGAATGCCGGGCTTCATGTGCGATGTCCTCCTTGGCGCGCCGCGCGCCCCGCCTGTCGCGGGGCAACTCTGCCGTACGGTACACCAAGGAGCCGTTACATGGGTATCCGCCGGCAACCTTGCGGCGGGCTGACAGACGTGGCCCCGCATGGGTGCGGGGCGGCGGATCAGCCCTGCGGCGTCGTCACGCGTACCGCCAGCGCGCCGCCCAGGTAAAGGGCCGCGACGTCCGCGCTGCCAGGGCCGACATCGAAGGGCTTGGCGACGGCGCCGGTCGTCACGACATCGTCGCGCTTGAGCGTGATGCCGTGATAGCTGGCGTGCTCGAACAGGAAACGCAGCGCCTGCACCGGATCGATCCCATCGTCGCCGCTCAGGCCGCGGCCCACGGTGAGGCCATCGACCTGTTCTTCCACGGTCTTCACCACGCGGCCGATGTGCGCGGGGTCGATGCGCTCGCCCAGGATGTGCGCGCCAAAACCCACGTTATCGCCGACGAAGCTGGGCCAACCCACCGCGCGGCGGTCGACGAAGCGAGACTGCACCAGTTCGAAGGCCACGTGCGTCGAAGCCACCGCGCGCATGGCGTCGGCGGGCGCCGTGCCCGGCGCGATATCTCGGCCCAGCACGAAAGCGATCTCGAACTCCACCGTGACGGGCGCCGCGCAGGGCAATTGCACGGTCGAGCCCGGCGGATGGAAGCGTTGCGAGAACAGGCGGCCCACCAGGGGGCGTTCCAGGTTGCCGGCCGCCATGGCGGCCACGCTGCCCACGCCCAGCTTCCAGCCCTTGGGCGTCTCGCCCAGCGCGTCGGCGTAGGCGGCCTGGACGGCATAGCCTTGCTCCAGGGTGCCGGGCCGCGCATCGGCGGGTAATTCGGTCAGTTGTCGCCCCTCTCGGCCGGCCTGTACCAGCAGGCCGGCGGCGACGCTCGGATCAAAGGGTTGTGCCACGGTATGTTCTCCTCGGTTTGGTGCCGCGCGCCTGGCGCGGGCGGATATAGGGGTAATCGGTTGGGTTACCGCGTCGTCCCGGCGGCAGGCCGGGCGGCGTTGGGCGATATCTGTGTCATGGCAGGCTCCATCAAAGCAGCTTGGGCAGGGACGCGACCAGCATCGCGATGCCGGACGCGGTCAGCGTGCCCAGGACCATGCGGCGGAAGGTCGCGTCGCTGACGCCGACGTAGACCCGTCCGCCCAGTAGCGACGTCACCAGCACGATGGGCGCGACCATGGCGAAATTGGGCAGCATGTCGCGCGTTATCACGCCGGTGGCGCAGTAGGTGGCCAGGGTCACCGTCAGCATGGTGAGGTTGAAGTTCTGGATGACGCCGCGCTGGGTATCCCGGTCGAAGCCCCGCAGCGTGCACCACAAGGTGGGAATGACGCCGGAAAAGCCGCCCATGGCGCCCATGGCGCCGCCGACGATGCCGACACAGCCATCGGCGCCACGGCCGCCCACCGACAGTCGCGGCAAGCTGGGTGCCAGCAGCATGATGGGACACCACACGGCCAGCAGGATCCCCAGGAAGGCCTTGAACAGCAAGGGATCCAGGTGCGACAGCACGCGCAACCCCAGCGGCACTCCCGCCAGGCCGCCGAGCACGAAAGGCAGGACGCTGCGCCAGTTGGCCTTGCGCGGGACCGCGAAGGCGGCCAGCATCTGCCCCACCCAGCCGCCGAACACGGCCAATGTGGCCGCCAGGAGCGGGTCCAGCACCCAGGCCCAGAAAGAAAGCGACACCATGCTGAAACCGAAACCGGTCAAGCCTTGCAGGAATCCGGCGCAGGCCGCGCCGGCAATCATGATGGGGAGCGTGTTCATGCTAGGGCCGGGCCCCGCCACGAAGTGCGTAGCGGTCCTGCAATGCGCCGGTATGCGTGGTCATGCGAGGGTGCTTCCCCTGTGAGCGAGCCCGGGTCCGGGCGTGAGAGTGGATTCTGACAAATTTCCGGCGCCGTGGCTTGTTGCACTGCAGTGTCGGGGACGGGCGCGAGCGTAGCGATCCTCCGCTCGCCGCCGCCCCGCTGGATCGCGCGGCGCAGGTGAATGACGCGTTGATCGATAGGCCGGTACTTCATGGCGCGTTGTTTTCTGGCGCGGTGGTAGGCATTGGCACGGTAAATGAGGTTGATATGCAATATCATCATGCCTTGGCTACCTTCCCCCTAGCGTTTTTCATGAAAGATTCCACTGTCGCGCCGCTGGCCGCCGAGCCCGTGTTGCGCAAGTCGTCCGCCCCTGCTGTCCAGGGCCGTCGCGGCCTCTTCCTCAAATGGCTGCGCAAGACGCATAGCTGGATCGGCCTTTGGGGCGCGCTCCTGGGCCTCATGTTCGGCCTTACCGGTTTTTTCCAGAACCACCGGGCCGTGATGAAGATAGAGGCGGGCAGCCAGCAGGTGACGACGCTGCACCTGAACCTGCCGTCGCCCGCGCCGGAGAATCCCGCGCAGCTCGACGCCTGGTTGCAGCAGGAATTGAAATTGCCGCGGCCGGCCGAGCGCGTGCAGCGCGAGAAGTCCCGCCCCGTGGCATGGGGCGACCAGAGCGCGGTCCAGCCCGAACGCTGGCAGCTCAATTTCCGTGCGCCCAACTACATGGCGCAGGCCGAATATTGGGTGGGCGCAAGCCAGGTCAATGTGCGGCGCGTCGAGCCGGGCATCATGGGCATCCTGGAAAACCTGCACCGCGCCAACGGGGTCGGCGTGGCCTGGGTCCTGATCGCGGATACCATCGCCGGCGCCATGATCCTGCTGTCGCTGACCGGGGTGCTGCTGTGGGTCGGCCTGAACAAGCGCCGCGCGGTCGGCGCCACCATTTTCGGCGTCTCCATCGTGGCGGCGCTGGCCGTGGTCAATTTCACGCTAGGCTGACGGGGCGGCGGCGCGCAAGCGCCACAGCGACGTCACTTCGCGCGACCGCGCCGCATGCAAGGCATCTTCCGCGTCCCGCGCCTTGCCGTGGCGCGGCCGTGCGTCCAGCCGGCCGGCGACCTCCAGGCCCGCGGCGGCTATCCATTCCAGCAGCGTTTCGCGGCGGCGCAGGCGCAGGTGCTCGGCCAGGTCTGAAATGATCAGCCAGCCCTCGCCGCCGGGCGCCAGGTGCGCCGCCAGGCCGTCCAGGAAACCGCGCAGCATGCGGCTGTCGGGGTCGTAGACCGCATATTCGATGGGGGCGCTGGGCTTGGCCGGCACCCAGGGCGGATTGCAGACCACCAGGGACGCGCGGCCGGCGGGAAAGAGATCCGCCTGTTCGAGCTGTACGCGGTCCGCGTAGCCCAGGCGCGCCAGGTTGTCGGCGGCGCAAGCCAGCGCGCGCGCGTCCTGGTCCGTCGCCACCACCCGCGCCACGCCACGGCGCGCCAGCACGGCGGCGATCACGCCGGTGCCGGTGCCGATGTCGTAGGCCAGGCCTGTGTCGGCCGGCAAGGGCGCCCGTGCCACCAGGTCCAGGTATTCGCCGCGCACCGGTGAATACACGCCATACCAGGGGTGGATGCGTGCGCCGCCCAGGGCCGCCACCGGCACGCCTTGCTCGCGCCACTGCCAGGCGCCGATCAGGCCCAGCAACTCGCGCAGCGACGCCACATAGGATTCCCCGGCCGGTCCGTGGGCCTGCGTGCAGGCATCCCGGACGTCGGGCGCCCGCCGCAGCGGCAGGACATGGCCGGGTTCGAAGGGCAGCAGGATCATGCCCAGCAGGCGCGCGCGCTGGGCCTTTGCCTGGCGGTGCAGGTGAAACGCATGGGGGTAGCTGTCCAGCGGATCGGCCGGCGCTGCCGGCGAACCTGCCAGGCCTGCCGTGGCGTCCTGGCCGGAAGCGGCCGCCTTCCTGTTGGCCGCCATGCCCGCTGTTGGCTTTGCACCGGCCTTTTTCCTGTCCAGCCGGCGCGCCAGCGCCTGCATCAGTTGCCGCGCATTCTGGAAGTCGCCGCGCCAGAGCAGGGCGGTTCCTTCGTTCACCAGGCGGTAGGCGGCGTCGGCGGTCATGGTGTCATCGGCGACGACCACGCGGCGCGGCGGCGGGCTGCCGTTCTCCGATCGCCAGGCGGCGTGCCGTTCCTGCCCATCCTCGACCCAATGCAAGGTGGCAGGGTCGGCCGCGGGGCTGGGGGTCATGAAAACTCCGAAAGTTGCAGAAAAAAGCGCGGCGCCCCGAAACGGAGGGTGGTCCTCTCCGTCCCTGGCGCCCGCCATCTTAGCCGGTCGGCCGGGTTTATCCGGCACACGGTCTTCCTGTCCCCCGATCGACTTGAAGCGATGGCTCAAGCAATTGACATAGATCAATGATTTGTAAAGGTTTTACGTGCCTGCGGCAAAAGCCGGAAGACTCTCGTAGAATCTCAGCGCACGCCGGGGGACCGCGGCTGTTGCTGCGCCGCAACGACGGGCGCGCCGAGAGAATTTGCCGTGGCCGGCACGCGCCATCATGTCAAAATTTGCTTTGCTTACTTTCCGCTTATTAACGAGACACGCTTTGAAGCTCCTGCCTTCCGCTGTTAGTGCTCTTGCCGGCACGCTCCTGGCCGCCAGCCTGGCTTACACCGTCCCCGCGCGCGCCGCCCAGTCCGACCCCATCTTTGTCCTGAACTCCCTGGACGCGTCGGTCAGCGTGCTCGAACCGGGCACCTACAAAGAGCTGCGCCGCATTCCCACCGGCAAGGAGCCGCACCACCTGTACTTGTCGCCGGACCAGAAGTCCCTGATCGTCGCCAACGCGACCAGCGATACCCTGACCCTGATCGATCCGCGCACCGCCCAGGTGCAGCGCACGCTGACCGGCATCGTCGATCCGTACCAGCTGCGTTTCTCGCCGAACATGAAGTACTTCGTGACGGCCGCCAACCGCCTGAACCACGTCGACATCTACGAATACGTGCCGCAGGCGACGGGCTTCGACCTCAAGCTGCTCAAACGCGTCAACACCGGCAAGACCCCCAGCCATATCGGCATCGACAGCAAGAGCACGACCACCTACGTGTCGATGCAGGACAGCGACGAGGTCTATGCCATCGACCTGGCCACGCAAAAAGTGAAGTG
The DNA here is from genome assembly GCF_004121055.1 of Achromobacter aloeverae. GTDB lineage: Bacteria > Pseudomonadota > Gammaproteobacteria > Burkholderiales > Burkholderiaceae_B > Bordetella_C > Bordetella_C aloeverae. The sequence continues at coordinate 34,734 of NZ_PYAL01000007.1, read as the reverse complement.
GATCCTGCCGGTCGGCAAGACCCCGGCCGACGTCTACATCGTTCCCGGGGACAAGGTGATGCTGGTGGCGCTGACCGGCGACAGCTATGTCGAGGCCTACGACATCACCCAGTCGCCGGCCAAGCTCATCACCCGCATCAAGACCAACAACGGCGCCCACGCCTTCCGCACGCAGGGCGACGGCCGCCACATCTTCGTCAGCAATCGCGCCGCCAACACCATCAGCCGCATCGATATGCAGGCCTTGAAGGTGACCGACGAATATCCCGCGCCGGGTGGCCCGGACTGCATGGACGTGCTGGCAGGCGGCAAGACGCTGCTGGTGACGTCGCGCTGGATCCGCAAGCTGACGGTGATCGACCTCGAGAAGAAGTCCGTGGCCCACCAGACCAGTGTGGGACGCTCGCCGCATGGCGTGTGGACCTTGGATCATGTTTCGATGCAATAAGGCCTACGCCGCCGTCCTCCTGGGCGCGGCCGCCTGCCAGGCGGCCAGCGCCGCGCCGGCGACGTGCGCCAAGCCGGTCTACATGACGTTCGACACGGGACACATGGGCGTGGCGCCGCTGGTGGCGCAGGTCCTGGAGAAGCACCACATCCGGGCCACGTTCTTCCTGGCCAACGAGCGCACGCTGACCAACGGGTCGTCGCTCGACGAACAATGGGCGCCCTGGTGGAAGGCGCGCGTCGCCGACGGCGACGTCTTCGGTTCGCATACCTACGACCACGTCTATTGGCTCAAGGACCTGCCCGAGGGCAAGTTCCTGGTGCGACCCAGCGCCGGCCCCAACGCCGGCAAGAAGGAAGTGTTCACCGCGGCGCAGTATTGCGATGCCATCAAGGCCTCGGCCCGGCGTTTTCACGAGATGACGGGCGCCACCATGGCGCCGCTGTTTCGCGCGCCGGGCGGCCACGTATCGCCCGCGCTGCTGAAGGCCGCGCTCGCTTGCGGCTACCATCACGTCGGCTGGTCGCCCAACGGCTTCCTGGGCGATGAATTGCCCAGCGACAAGTATCCCAACCAGCGCCTGCTGCAAAGCGCGCTGGAAAACATCCGTCCTGGCGACATCCTGCTGGCCCACCTGGGCATCTGGTCGCGCCAGGACCCGTGGGCGCCGGCGGTGCTGGAACCGCTGGTGGCCGGTTTGCAGGCCAGGGGCTTCTGTTTCCAGACCCTGGCCCAGCATCCGCAATACCGCCAGTGGGTGGCGGCGCCGACGCCCCGGAATTAATACCCAGGACCCAGAGCTTTTCATCGCATGGACACCATCAATCATTTTATCGGCATGGCGCAGGCCTGGTTGTTCGAGACCCTGATACAGCCGGTGCTGTATCAGCTGGGCTTCGCCGGCGCGCTGGAAGACGCCTACGACGGTACCTTGTGGCTGTTGGCGGGCGTCGCGCAGATCATCGTGCTGGTCTGCCTGATCGGCCCGCTGCAACGCTGGCGGCCGGTGGAAAAGGTGCTGGACCGCAAGGAAATCCGGCTCGACGTGCTGTACACGCTCATCCACCGTCTAGGCCTTTTCCGCGTGGCGCTGTTCTTCACCATCGATCCGCTCTGGGACAGCGTGTTCGGCCAGCTCCATGTATGGGGCCTGTCGGCGCTGCAACTGGACAACCTGTGGCCGGGCGTCACCGACAATGCCCTGGTAAGCCTGGTGGTGTACCTGCTGATCTTCGACTTGGTGGAGTACGTGTACCACCGCGCCCAGCACAACGTCGAATGGATGTGGCAGCTGCATGCCGTGCATCACAGCACGCGGCAGATGACGATGTGGAGCGACAACCGCAACCATCTGCTCGACGATTTGCTGCACGACACCGCTATCGTGGTGATCTCGCAGTTGATCGGCGTGCCGCCGGCCCAGTTCGTGGCCATCGTGGCCATCACCCAGCTGGTCGAAAGCCTGTCGCACGCCAATCTGCGCGTGAGCTTCGGCAAGATCGGCCAGCGCCTGCTGGTCGGTCCCAAGTTCCATCGGGAACATCACGCCATCGCCTATGAAACCACGCCTACCGGCAAGGTCATCGGCAACAACTACGCCGTGCTGTTCCCTATCTGGGACATCCTGTTCCGCACCGCATGCTTCAAGGGCAACTACGGCGCCACGGGCATCGCCGACCAGTTGCCGGAGGGCGGTGGCCGCGACTACGGCCGCGGCTTCTTCGCGCAGCAGTGGCTGGGGCTCAGGCGTCTGGCCGGAGCGTTCCGGCGCCGGCAGCGCGGGGCATGATGATTTCGAACACCGTCCCGGTATCCGGGGCGGAAGCGGCCCGCACGGTGCCGCCGTGCGCGTCGACGAACTTCTTGACGATATAGAGCCCCAGGCCCAGGCCATTGCGCGATACCCGGCTTTCCATGCTGGCCTGGAAAGCCTGGAACAGATGCGGTAGCTGCCCGGGCGGAATCACGCCGCCGTTGCGCACGCGCACGGTGATGTGGCCGGGCTGGCCACCATCGATATCCACCGATACCGGCGCATCTTCCGTACCGTGTTGCAGGGCATTGCCGATCAGGTTGGACAGCACCTGCGAAAACCGGTCGACATCGACCTTGCCAGCCGTATCGCCGCGTGCGGAGAGTTCGATTCGCGCGCGTTGCCGGGGATCGGCGATCTCGTCGATGATGGACTGGCAGGCGTCACGGTAGTCGATCTGGGCCGGCTCCAGCACCAGCCCGTTGGAGCGGATACGCGCCACGTCCAGCAGCTGGTCCACCATCTTGGCCATGCGCCCGGCGCTGAACTGGATGCGCCGGGCGTTGGTCGCGACCTTGGGGTCATCGCTGGTGCGCAGCATCAGTTCCGCGCCGTGCAGGATGGCGGACAGGGGCGTGCGCAGGTCGTGGCCCAGCACGGCGGTAAACATCTCGTTCAACGTCAGCGCCTGGCGCAATTCCTCCAACTGGCGGCCCAGTTGCTTGCGCTGCGTATAAAGCTCGACGAAGACGTTGACCTTGCTGAGCAGGACCTTGGTGTCGATGGGCTTGTACAGGAAATCCACCGCGCCCGCCTCGTAGCCGCGGAAATGGGCTTCGCGCTCGTGCGTGGCGGCGGTAAGGAAAATCAGCGGCACGGTGCGCGTGCGGTCGCTGCCGCGCAGCAGTTCGGCCAGTTCGAAGCCGTTCATCCGGGGCATCTGCACGTCGACCAGGGCCAGGGCGACCTCGTTGGCCAGCAAGAGCTCCAGCGCCTGGACGCCGGAATTGGCCTTCAGCACCGTGATGCCTGGCCGGCTCAATAGCGCCTCGAAAGCGACGAGGTTCTGCGCGATATCGTCGACGACCAATATATTGATGTTTTCGGTCACGGTTAACGGTCCCTTGATTCAGGCAGCATGGAATGAGTCAGCGCGGCCAGGCTGCGCGCGAGCGCCGCCGGCCCGGTTACCAGATCGGCGCCGGCCCGCTCGATGGCGAATGACGGCATCGCGGGGGCGTCGGCGCTGGCAGGATCCTGCACCCACGCGCGGCCGCCCATCTGGCGCACGGTTTGCAAGCCATCGGCGCCGTCGGCGCTGCCGCCCGTCAGGATGATGGCAAGCAGTTGCTCGCGATAGGCGACGGCGGCGGATTCAAACAGCAGATCGATGGAGGGCCGGGAGAAATTCACCGCCTCGTCCTGCGACAGCGCGAAGCTGCGATCCGGTTCGACCAGCATATGGTAATCGGGCGCGGCGAAATAGACCGTGCCCGGCTCGATGGGGGCCTTGTCCTCGACCTCCTGCACGGGCAGGGCGCAGCGCGGCGCGAACAGCGACGTCAGCAGGCTGTCGCGGTCCGGCGGGATGTGCAGCACGATGGCCAGCGCCGCCGGGAAGCCGGCCGGCAGGGCGCCCAGCAGGGTGCTCAGCACCTCGACGCCGCCGGCGGAGGCGCCGATGGCGACCAGTTCGACGCGGGGACGAGCCGCAGCGGGGGATGGAGAGGGCCGGGGCGGGTTCATATGCGCTGGTAGATTCTTTCGTCGCGATCCAGTTCCAGGAATTGCGCCGACTGTTCGGTGTAGCGCAGGCTTTCCTTGGCGCCCAGGCCCAGGAAGCCGCGCCGCACCAGCGCTTCGTGGAACAGGGCCGTGGCCCGGTTCTGCAACTCGCGGTTGAAATAGATCAGGACGTTGCGGCAGGAAATGAGGTGCACCTCCGAGAATACGGTGTCCGTGGCCAGGCTGTGATCGGCGAAGACCACATGCTCGCGCAGGCTGCGGTCGAAGCGGGCATCGTGCAGATTGGACGTGTAATAGTCGGACAGCGATCCCGTGCCGCCCGCCGCGCGGTAGTTCTTGCTGAACTGGGCGATGCGGTCCAGTGGATAGATGCCCGCTTCCGCCGTGCGCAGGGCGTCCGGATTGATATCGGTGGCGTAGATGAGCGTGCGCGACAACAGGTCCTCTTCGCGCAGCAGGATGGCCAGTGACCAGACCTCCTCGCCGCTGCTGCAGCCCGCCACCCATACCTTGACGGACGGATAGGTCTTGAGCACCGGCACCACCGTCTCGCGCAAGGCGCGGAAATACGAGGGGTCGCGGAACATCTCGCTGACCTGCACCGTGAAGAATTGCAGCATCTGGGCGAATACCGCCGGCTGGTGCAGCACCTTCTCCTGCAACTGGGAGATCGTGGCGCAGCCGAAGTGGTCCATGGCCTGCTGCACGCGGCGACGCATCGACGACACGGCATAACCGCGGAAGTCGTGCTGGTAGCGCAGGTACACGCCCTCCAGCAGCAGTTTGAGTTCGATATCGAAAATGGCATCCATGGCGGTGCGCCGGTTTACTTGGGCATCCACACGCGGCACAGCGACACCAGCTTGTCGATGTCGATGGGCTTGGCGATATAGTCGTTGGCGCCGGCGTCCAGGCAGTTCTTGCGGTCGTCCACCATGGCCTTGGCCGTCAGGGCGATGATGGGAAGGTCGCGCAGGGCCGGCTGCTTGCGGATTTCGCGGGTCGCGGTCAGGCCATCCATTTCCGGCATCATCAGGTCCATCAGCACCACGTCCACGGCGCTGTCGCGTGCCAGGAAGTCCAGCGCCTCGCGGCCATTGCGCGTGACGATGATCTGCGCGCCCAGCGGCTCCAGCACGCTGGACAGCGCGAAGATATTGCGCACGTCGTCTTCCACCAGCAGGATGCGGCGGCCTTCGAACACCGCGTCGCGCTGGCGGGCTTGCAGCAGCAGCTTCTGCTGGTCCGGGGGCAGCGAGGCCTCGACCCGGTGCAGGAACAGCGTGACTTCGTCCACCAGGCGCTCGGGCGACCTGGCGCCCTTGATGATGATGGAGCGGGAATAGCGCCGCAGGCGGGTCTCCTCGTCGCGGGTGAGCGCGCGGCCGGTGTAGACGATGACCGGCGGGAAGGCGTATTTTCCGCCGCCCGCCATCTTTTCCAGCAGGTCGTAGCCCGATGCGTCGGGCAGCATGAGATCCATCACCATGCAGTCGAAGGTATGCGCCGCCACCTGTTCCAGCGCCTGCGCCGCGGTGCCGCACATGGTGATCTCCACGTCGTCGGCGCGCAGCAACAGGGCGATGCTTTCGCGCAGCGTGGCATCGTCCTCCACCACCAGGATGCGGCGCGCGCGGGTTTGCAGTTTTTCCTCCACCTTGGCGAAGGCCGCGACCAGTTCCTCGCGGGCCACCGGCTTGATGGCGTAGCCCACCGCGCCCAGCTCCAGCGCGGTCTGCATGTGATCGGCCACCGAGATCATATGGATGGGGATATGGCGCGTCGCCGGATCGTGCTTGATCTGGTCCAGCACGCTCAACCCTGATTGGTCCGGCAGGCCCACGTCCAGCAGGATGCCCGAGGGACGCAGCTCGCGCGCCAGCCGCAGCGCGTCGGCGCCATTGGCGCTTAGCACGCAATCGAAACCCTGTTCGTGCGCGACTTCGTAAAGGATGTCGGCGAAGCGCTGGTCGTCCTCGATCACCAGCACCAGGCGATCATGGTGGCGGCCGTCGACGTCGCCGCGCGGCGGGGATGCCGTGACGGCGTCATTGGCGGCGTCATTGTCGACATTCCTGGCGATATCCCGCGCGGCGAGCGGCGCCGGGACGGCAGGGGCGTGCTCGGCATTGCCGCCGTCGGCGCGCGCCGGCGGCCTGGCCGGCGTAGGCAGCAGGTCCGCCACGGCGTCGCGCGGCGCCGCGCCGGCGCCGTCGTTCACGCCGCCAGGGACAGACTGGCCGATGACCGCCTGGTCCAGGTTGGTGCTGATGGTGGCCGTGAAGGTGCTGCCCTTGCCGGGCGAACTGTGCACGCGCAGCTCGCCGCCCAGCAGGCGGGTCAGTTCGCGCGAAATCGACAGCCCCAGGCCGGTGCCGCCGTATTTGCGGCTGGTGGTGCCGTCGGCCTGGCGGAAGGCCTCGAAAATCACGGCCTGCTGATGCTCCGGGATGCCGATACCGGTATCGGTGACGGCGAAGGACGCACGACCCTCTCCGGCGTCCGCCACCGTCAGCGTGACCTCGCCCTGCTCGGTGAACTTGAAGGCATTGGCCAGCAGGTTCTTCAGCACCTGCTGCAGCTTGCCGCTGTCGGTGACCAATGTGGGCGGTGCGTTTTCCTCTACTACCACGCGGAAGCCCAGGCTCTTGCTGGCGGCGATGGGATCGAACATCTGGCGGACGGACCCCAGCAGGCCATTTAGCGACACCGTGCCCGTGTCCATATCGACGTGGCCGGCCTCGATCTTCGACAGGTCCAGGATGTCGTTGATCAGCGACAGCAGGTCGCTGTTCGACGCGTGGATGGTGCGGGCATAGCGCTGGATCTCCTCGGCCGGCATGGTGGCGGACTTGGGGCCGGCCAGCATCTGAGACAGGATCAGCGAGCTGTTGAGCGGCGTGCGCAGCTCGTGCGACATATTGGCCAGGAATTCCGACTTGTAGCGGTTGGCGCGATGCAATTCCTGCGCATTGATTTCCAGCGCGTGCTGGGCCTTGAGCAGGTCGCGCTTCTGTCGCTCCAGCCGCGCCGTGTGCTCTTCCAGCTGGGTGTTGCTCTGGACCAGGTCGGTTTGCTGCTGCTCCAGGCGCTGCTGCGACTCGCGCAGGGCGCGGCCCTGTTCTTCCAGCTCCTCGTTGGACACCCGCAATTCCTCTTGCTGGGTTTGCAGTTCCTCGCTCTGGCGCTGCGTCTCTTCCAGCAGGTCACGCAGGTGTTCGCGGTACATGGCCGAACGCAGTGCCACGCCGATGTCCTCGCCCACGCTGGCGAGCAGGGTCAGTACCTGGGAGAAATCGCCCTGGCGCAGGAAGGCCAGCTCGACCACCCCCTGGATGCGTCCTTCGGCGCGTACCGGCGCCAGGATCAGCGTGCGCGGCTGGCCCTGGCCGACCGTGGACCGCACGGCGGCGTAGTTGTCCGGCAGATCGCGCACGACCAAGGGCTCCCCGTGCGACGCGACCTCCTGGGCCAGGCTTGCACTGGCCGGCGCATCGACGCGTTCGCAGGCATAGCCGCCGATCCAGGTCAGGGCGCCGCGCTCCAGGCGGTGAAGGGCGCCCAGTTGCGCGTCGACATAGCGGGCCAGCGCATACAGCGCATTGCGCGCTACGTCCTCGACGCCCTGTTCTCCGAGAAGGTCCTTGGAAACGGTCGCGTTGCCCTCTTGCAACCAGGCGATGGCCTGCGCCTTGATGCGGGCGGCGATCACCTGCATCGCCAGCGTGGCCGTGGCGAAAATCGTGACGACGCCGAAGCTGCGGTTGATCACGTTGCGCAGCTGGATGTCGTTGTTCAGCGGCAGGAAGATGCCGGCGATGATCAGCGCCATTTCGATGATGGCGACGACCAGGGGCAGGTATTTATTGCGCTGGAAAACACTCAGCGTGACGGGGATGATGTAGAAGACCCATACCGCGATGCCCAGCTCTGTGACGATGTCTATACCGAAAATCAACGCACTTAGGGCGGCGATGCCGATAAATATCGGCATATCGTCTTTACTTTCAGTGTGCATGGGTTGCGGGAGTACGAAGGGTGAGGGGGGCCAAATGTCCCGGATAGTACTGCACGTTACCTACTGTATCGGCAAAAGCCGCGCCATCAGCAAATATCGTGCCTGGCGCGGCCCGCAGCCCCTGTTTCAGGCGCAGGCCGTTGCGTGTTCGCAGGCCGCCAGGAAGTCCAGCACGGCGTGATTGAAGGCCCGTGGGTTGCCGAGGTTCATGCCATGGGATGAGCCTGGAATGTCGACCCGGCGCACGTTGGGCAGCAGGTTCTGCAGGATGTCCAGGATGGCGGGATAGGGGGCCGGGCTGAGCGCGCCGCCTATGAGCAGCACGGGCTTGTCCATGGTCCGCGCGGCGCTTTCCTTCAGCCGATAGCCGGGTTCGCGGCCCTGGCCCAGCAAGGTGTTGGCATTGTCGACAACCATGTCCTTGAACCACGGGACCATGCGCCGCCAGGTATCGGGACCGGTCACCGTGTCGATGAAGAGGGCCAGGCCGCCTTCCACGTCGCCCGCGCGGATGGCTTCCATCGCGTGCATGCGGAAATCGCCGCGCCGGTCTTCCTCGTCGCTGATCGACAGGCCGGGGTCGGCCAGCACCAGACTGCGCACCAGCGCGGGGTGGCGCCGCGCCAGTTCGAAGGCGACGCGGCCGCCGCGGGAATGGCCCACGACATGCGCCGCGCGGTCCCCCCCGACGCGTGCCAGGAAGGCCGCCATATCGTCGACGTGCTGCTCCAGCGAGAAATCGTCGCCGTCGCCGTTCCACCGTTCCGGCCAGTGGTGGCGCAGGCTGACGCTATAGGTCTGGTAGCAGCGGGCCAACGGCGGCATCTGGTATTTCCAGTAGCGCAGGTCGCACAGCGAGCCATGTATGAACAGCAGCGGCGTCCCCTGGCCGGCCGTCGCATAGGCCAGCGGATGACTGCCGATATCGGCGTGGAGGATTTCAGGCGTGAAGTCGGATCGCATCGGGGCAGCGTGAACGGCGGGCGGCGGAATGGCGGAATCGCGCGGCGCCACGGTGGCGCGCGAGGACGTGTTCCCCGAATTCTAGCGCTCCGGATCGGACTGATACACTCGGTGGGCCCGTTACGATACGCCCGCCCGTGCGGGCGGGACCATCATCGACCCTTCCCATGTCCGATCCTGCATCCACAGATTCCGGCGCCCATGGCGTCATCGTCCTCCCGGCCTCGGCGCAGCGCGTGGCCGACCTCCTGCGATCATTGGGCCACGACCGCGATGTCGTGCTGCTGCCTGCCACCGGCCGCACCTCGGCCGAGGCCGCCGCCGGCCTGGGGTGCGAAGTCGCTCAGATCGCGAAGTCCATCATCTTCCGCCGCGCCAAGGACGACGCGCCCGTGCTGGTGATCGCCAGCGGCGTCAACCGGGTCGACGAAGCCAAGGTCGCCGGGCGGTTGGGTGCGCTGGCCAAGGCGGACGCGCGCTTCGTGCGGGAAAATACCGGTTATGCGATAGGCGGGGTTTGCCCCATCGGGCATAGCGTGGCGCCGGTCTGCCTGCTGGACCAGGACCTGTTTCGCTATGACGTCATCTGGGCGGCCGCCGGTCATCCCAATGCCGTGTTCGCCATGACGCCCGCGCAGTTGCAGGCCATGACCGGCGCACCGGTCGCGGACGTGGCATTGGCGGCGGCCTAGGCCCAGGCGGCTGTCGGCCTCAGCGCGTCACTGCAGCAGCTGCAGGCGGCTCTTGGCCGTGGTGGCGGCCGGCGAAGTGGGGTAGTCCTTCACGATGCGCTGCAGCGTCGCCTTGGCGCCGGCGCGGTTGTTCAGCTCGATCTGGCTGCCGGCGACCACCAGCAGGGCATCGGGCGCGCGGGCATTGTCGGGTGCCTTCTGCACCATATTGTTCAACTGCTCGATGGCGCCCTTGAAGTCCTTCTGCGCATAGCGGCTGCTGCCCAGGTAGAACTGCGCGGACGGCACCAGTTCGCTATTCGGATACAGCGCGGTGAAGGCGGTCAGCGATTCGGCGGCATCCTTGTACTGGCCTTTGCGGTACAGGTCGATGGCGCCGTCATAGGCGGATTGTTCTTGCGCATCGGCGGCGGTCGCGCTGCCGGTATCGCCCGGATTGCCGCCGCCCGCGGGCCTGTTGCCGCCGGCGGGCTGGCGCGTGGCCAGCTCCAGCTGGTTCTGCAATTGCTGGAGTTGCGTCTGCAGCGCCTGGATCTGGTCCGCCAGTTGCAGGCGGGCGCGCACGTTCTGTTCGTTTTGTTGCTGGAGTTGCTGGCGCAGATCAAGAATGGCCTTGCGCGCATCGTCATCGGCGAATGCGTGGGCGGGGAGGGACAAGGCGGCAAAAGCCAGGCCGGTGGCCGCGGCCACGAGACGCAAAGGGGATACTCGATCGCTCATGAAAAATTCCTGGGAAAGAAGGGGACCCCACAATGCGCCAGGCTGGTAGCGGGCCACCATCCCGAGCGACAAAAAACAAGCGCCGGGGCGGCCGACAGACCGTCCCGACGCATTGTGGGGCTATCAAATATCAGGCGTCGTTGAGCTTAACGCAGATAGTTGATGTCCGCGCGGCGGTTTTCCGCGAAATCGGCTTCGGTCGTACCCGTCGACTTCGGCTTTTCCTTGCCGAAGCTGATGGTTTCGATCTGCTGATCGCTGACACCCAGCAGCGTCATCGTGCGGCGAACCGCATCCGCACGGCGCTGGCCGAGGGCCAGGTTGTACTCGGCGCCGCCACGTTCGTCGGTGTTGCCTTCGATCTTCACGCGCTGCTGCGGATGCGAAGCCAGGTAGCGGGCGTGGGTTTCCACGAGACCGCGGTACTGGTCCGACACCGTGTAGCTGTCGAAGTCAAAGTACACCGAGCGCTGTTGCGCCAGGATGCTTTGGGGGTTGAAGGGATCAAGGATCTCGCCGGTGTTGGCGGACGAGCCTTGGCCAGCGCCAGCGCCCTGACCCGCTTTATCGTCGAGAGGGACGGAGCTGCAAGCTGCCAGGGTGGCGGCCAGAGCGGCAATGGTTAGGCTTTTGGCAATGCGCGACTTCATGATAGTTCCTTTGAAGAGAGAGTCACACGTGTTATCGGGTAAATGGGCCCCAAGTTGGTTCACGTATTTCCCCATTCAGTACCGAAAGCGTCTGCCGTACGCGGCCATCGCTCGATACCCCCGCAAGGACACTACGTCCGCCTTGGATGGCGGCGTAGAGTACCTGCATTCCGTTCGGCGCGAAACTGGGCGACTGATCATCACGACCATCAGTCAGCAGAGTTTCAGTACCGGACGACAGGTTTAACGAAGCGATGCGAAACGCACCGTCGCGTCTAGCAACGTACAGGAGCGTCGAACCGTCTGGGGAAATACGGGGTGAGATGTTGTAACCGCCGTTAAATGTCAGGCGGCGCGGCTCGCCACCGTCCAGACCTACCTGGTAGATCTGCGGGCCGCCGCTACGGTCACTCGTGAAGATGATGGAACGGCCGTCGGGCGTGAACGTGGGCTCCGTATCGATACCCGGCGAGCGGGTGATACGGCGCAGGTTCGAGCCGTCGGCATTCAGGACATAGATCTGGGACAGGCCGTCGCGGGTCAGCGCCACGGCCAGCATGCTGCCGTCCGGCGACCAGGCCGGCGCGCTGTTGTTGCCCTTGTAGTTGGCGACCGGCACGCGCGCGACCGACGACAAGGTGCGGATATACACCACGGGCTTGCCGGATTCGAAGCTGACGTAGGCCAGGCGGCTGCCGTCGGGCGACCAGGCGGGCGAAATGATGGGCTCGCGCGAGCGCAGGGCCACCTGCGGATTCTGGCCGTCGGCGTCGGCGACCTGCAGCTCGTAGGTATTGCCCAGCTTCAGCACGTAGGCGATGCGGGTGGAAAACACGCCGCGCACGCCGGTGATCTTTTCGTAGATGCGGTCGGCGATCTGGTGCGCCACGCGGCGCAGTTCCTGTTCGGTGCCGGAGAAGGCCACGCCGTCGAGCTGGCCCTTCTTGACCGTGTCGGCCAGGCGGTAGCGCACGTCGTAGCGGCCGTCGGCGCCACGCTGGATGCTGCCGTAGGCAAGAAAGTCGGCACCCTTGCCGCGCCAGTCGTCGTACGCCACCGGGCTGTCGACGTTCAGGCCGGCGCCGGCGGCGTTGACCAGGCGGAACTGGCCGGTACGGCTCAGGTCGGCGCGGATGACTTCGGCCAAGGCGCGGCCATGGGCGTCGTCCACGGCGAAATCAGCGATGGCCACGGGATATTGGGTGGCGCCGGTGCCGGAAATATCCACGCGCAGTTGCGCATGGGCCGGCCGCCCGGCGAACAGGGCTGCCAGCAACAGCAGCAGGCCCAGGGCATACATCCGCAACGCGGTGTATTGCGCAGGTCGGCTAGAGACGGGGTTCATGAATAGCAAGCTCCTCTCAGTCGTACATTCGATAAATTACGTCGATCAGCGGCTCGTACCGTCCCGTCGAAGGCTTGGGGAACGGATTGCAGCGGCGGATCCCGGTCTCGACCGCGCGGTCGAAACCCGTGTTGCCCGAAGAGCGCGTCAGGGTCAGACCCGAAACGCTCCCATCCGAACGTAACTGTACCCGGTATTCGGCCGTCGGATTCTGCGAACCCGCGCGCGGCGGCGTCGGATAGGCCACGCCGGGCTGGATGCAGGCGCGGACCTTGGCGCCATATCCATCGTCGCGTCCGCCACCCGCCTGATTGCGGTCGGCGGTGCCGTTTGGTATACCCGCAGCGCCCATGGCGTCATTGCGGAAAGCGTCGCGCAGGGCCTTGTCGGCGGCGGCCTTCTTGGCGGCAGCGGCTTTTTCGGCAGCCGCTTTCTCGGCGGCAGCCTTGTCCGCGGCCGCCTTTTCGGCGGCGGCTTTTTCAGCAGCCGCCTTTTCAGCAGCCGCCTTCTTGGCTGCGTCGTCCTTGGCCTTCTTCTCGGCAGCAGCCTTGTCGGCCGCGGCCTTCTCCGCGGCGGCCTTGTCAGCGGCCGCCTTTTCGGCGGCGGCTTTCTCGGCGGCCGCTTTCTCGGCGGCCGCTTTCTCGGCGGCAGCCTTGTCCGCCGCGGCCTTGTCGGCGGCAGCCTTCGCGGCGGCGGCCTTTTCGGCGTCCTTGCGCTGCTGCTCCAGCTTGGCCTTTTCCTTCTCGGCCGCTTCCTTGCGCTCCTGCTCCAGGCGCGCCTTTTCCTTGGCGGCCTCGGCAGCCTGGCGATCCTTTTCTTCCTGCTCCTTCTTCTTGCGCGCCTCTTCCAGCGCGATCTCGGGATCGGGTTCGTCCTTGGGCTGCGCCTGCGGCGTCGGCGTGGGCGGCGGCGGAGGCGGCGCGGGCTTGGGCGGCGGCGGCGGGGTTTCCGGTTGCGGCTGGGGCTGGGGCTGCGGCTTGGGTTGAGGCTGGGGCGGCGGCGGCGCGGCATCGGGCGTGTCGCCCTTGGCCCACAACTGCACCTGCACCGGCCCAGGGTTCTCCGTGTGCCAATTGATGCCGAAGATCAGTATCAGGAACAACAACAAGTGGGCCAGCAAAGCCAGCCCCAGCGCCTTCCAGTTGTCCTGGGCAGGCGGGCGCTCGGGCGGGCCGCTTTGGTGTTTGATGATCGGAGGAGGCGTCATGAATATTGCGGTGGGAGTTCGACGGGGCGGGGCTGGCGGGCTGGCCGCCTTAGCGGCGCCTGGCCGGCTGCGCCTGCGGCTGGCCGGCGGCGCTGGCTGCGGCGCCCGTCGAAGACTGCTGGTCGACCAGCAGGCCCAGCCGCGTCACGCCATTCACGCGCAGCTCGTCCATCACCTTCATCACGGATTCGTAGGGCACCTTGCCGTCGGCCGCGATCACCACGGGCGTATCCGCGGTAATGCGCTGGCGCACCTGGGCGACCAGCTCGGCGCGTGCAATGGTCTCCGGATTGGCGCCCGGTTCACGCATGCGCAGGGCGATTTCACCGTTGGACGAAATCTGCACCTCCAGCGGCTTGACCGGCACATCGGAGGCCGCGCCCACCGACGGCAGGTTGATCAATCCGGGCGTGATCAAGGGCGCGGTGACCATGAAGATCACCAGCAGCACCAGCATCACATCGATGTAGGGCACCACATTGATGTCGGATTTCATGCGGCGGCCGGCGCGGCCGCCCGAACGCATCGATCCCATCAGCGCACCTGCCGTTGCAGAATGTTCAGGAATTCATCGACAAAGCTGTCGAAGCGGATCGAGATGCGGTCGATGTCATTGGTATAGCGGTTGTAGGCAACCACCGCGGGGATGGCGGCGAACAGGCCGATGGCCGTGGCGATCAGCGCTTCCGCGATACCGGGCGCCACCGAGGCCAGCGTGGCCTGCTGCATGTTGGACAGGCCGATGAAGGCGTGCATGATGCCCCACACCGTGCCGAGCAGGCCGATGTAGGGGCTGACCGAGCCGGCGGACGCCAGGAAGTTCAGGTGCGATTCCAGCGCGTCCATTTCGCGCTGGTAGGCGGCGCGCATGGCGCGGCGCGGGCCGTCCAGCAGCGCTTCGGCGCTGGCGCTGCCGCGGCGGGCCTTGAGGAACTCGGTCATGCCGGCGTCGAAGATGCGGGCCAGCGCGCCCTGTTCGGCGCGGCGGCTGGCGACGGCCTGTTGCAGCATGGACAGGTCTCCGCCCGACCAGAAATCGTCTTCGAAGCGGCGCGTCTGCTGATGCGCCCGCTTGATGGCGATCAGTTTGGCGAAGATATACGTCCAGGACATGATGGAAATGCCCAGAAGCAGCAGCATGATCAACTGGACCGGCACGCTGGCGTGGCCGATCAGCGTAATCAACGACATGTCGTTGGAGACTTGCATTTTTATCCCTGAATAGATTCCAGTGTGGCGCGGAGGTCCTTGGGAAGTTCCGCGGGTCTCAAGCGGGTGGCATCCACGCAACCCACTTGGATGTTCCCTTCGGCCAGCAGTTCCCCCTCACGGAGCACTCGCTGCGCGAAGTGTATCGAAGCTCGTCCCAGTCGTGTGACACAGGTTTCAACAGTAAGGAGATCGTCCAGTCGCCCCGGCTTGCGGTAAGACATGTCCAGCCCCGCCACCACGAAGAGCCGCCCGGTGTCGGCGAGCATGCGGGATTGGTCGTACCCGAGGGTACGTAGCCATTCCGTTCGCCCGCGCTCCATGAATTTTAGGTAGTTGGCGTAGAAGACGATTCCGCCGGCATCCGTATCTTCGTAGTAGACACGGATGACCAGCGTCGAAACCTGTGCGGAAAAGGAATTCAAAGGGTGTCCAGCTTGGCCAATACCTGATCCAGCGCTTCGTCCAAGCCTACCTTGGTCGCTTCGGACTCGCGCCGGGCCTGCAATTCCAGCACGCCGTCCTTGAGGCCGCGCTCTCCAACTGTTACGCGCAAGGGCACGCCGATCAACTCCCATTCGGCGAACATGACACCCGGGCGGGCGTCGCGGTCATCGAGCAGGACGTCGATGCCGCGCTCGCGCAGCGCTTCGTAGAGATCATTCGCGGTGTTACGAACAGTTTCACTTTTCCCCCATCCCACAGGGCAGATCACCACTTCAAAGGGGGCGATGGGGCGGGGCCAGATAATACCCTTGTCGTCGTGATTTTGCTCGATCGCCGCGGCGGCGATGCGCGTCACGCCGATGCCATAGCAGCCCATCTGGATCGTGGCCGGCTTGCCGGACTCGTCCAGGAAGGTGGCTTTCAGCGCTTCGGAGTACTTGGTGCCCAGGAAGAACACGTGGCCGACCTCGATCCCGCGCTGGATGGCCAGGGTGCCCTTGCCGTCGGGGGCGGGGTCGCCGGCGACGACGTTGCGCAGGTCGGCGACCGCCTCGGGTTCCGGCAGGTCGCGGCCCCAGTTCAGGCCCACGTAGTGGAAGTCCTCGCGGTTGGCGCCGCAAACGATGTCATGCATCATGGCCACGGTCGAGTCCACCACCACATGGACGGGTTTTACCGTCTTGATGGGGCCAAGATAGCCGGGTTTGCACCCGAAATGCTCGACGATCTCGGCTTCCGTGGCGAAGCGGAAGCCTTGCTTCAGCCCAGGCACCTTGGCGGCCTTGATTTCGTTCAGCGTGTGGTCGCCGCGCAGCAGCAGCAGCCAGATCCGGGCCGGACCTTCCGCCGGCTCGGTGGCCAGCACGATGGACTTCACCGTGGTTTCCAGCGGGATCTTCAGGAAGGCGGCGACGTCCTCGCACTTGGCCGCGCCGGGCGTGGCCACCGCTTCCAGGTCGCGGCCAGGCGCGGCGCGCTCGGCGATCAGCGGGCCGGATTCGGCCAATTCGATATTGGCGGCGTACTGGCTGTCGGGGTTGTAGACGATCAGGTCCTCGCCTGTCTCCGCGATGACCTGGAACTCGTGGCTGCGCGTGCCGCCGATGGACCCCGTGTCGGCCGCCACGGCGCGGAATTCCAGGCCCAGGCGGGTGAAGATCTTCATGTACGCGCCGTACATGATGTCGTAGCTGGCGAGGGCGCCGGCTTCGTCGCGGTCGAAGGAGTAGGCGTCCTTCATGGTGAATTCGCGGCCGCGCATCAGGCCGAAGCGGGGGCGACGTTCGTCCCGGAACTTGGTCTGGATGTGATAGAAATTCACGGGCAACTGGCGCCAGCTGTGGATTTCGTTGCGGGCGATATCGGTGATCACTTCCTCGGAAGTGGGCTGCAGGACGAAATCCCGGTCATGGCGGTCCTTGATGCGCAGCAATTCGGGGCCGTATTGCACCCAGCGGCCGGATTCCTGCCAGAGCTCGGCCGGCTGCACCACCGGCATCAGCAGCTCGATGGCCCCGGCGGCGTTCATTTCCTGGCGGACGATGTTCTCGATCTTGCGGATGACGCGCAGACCCAAGGGCATGTACGTATAGATGCCGCCGGCAAGCTTGCGGATCATTCCCGCACGAGTCATGAGCTGGTGGCTGACGACTTCGGCTTCGGCCGGGGCCTCTTTGAGGGTATTGATGTGATAGTTGGAGGCGCGCATGGTTTCCAGGTGGCGGCAGGTACGTATAATCAGGCGTAATTGTATTGAATTTGCTGGGGGTGGCCCATGCTGGACCGCGAAGGCTACCGTCCCAATGTCGGCATCATTCTCGTAAATAGCAAAAACGAGGTCTTTTGGGGTAAGCGGATCCGGGAACATGCCTGGCAGTTCCCGCAAGGTGGCATCAAGTACGGGGAGAGTCCCGTACAGGCCATGTACCGCGAGCTCCATGAGGAAGTAGGGTTGAATCCCGAGCATGTCCGCATATTGGGGCGTACACGCGATTGGCTGCGCTACAACGTACCGGACCATTTCGTCCGCCGCGAATGGCGTGGCCATTACAAAGGGCAGAAGCAAATCTGGTTTCTGCTACGTCTGATCGGGCGCGACAGCGATGTCTGCCTGAGGGCGACGCAGCACCCGGAATTCGACGCTTGGCGCTGGAGCCAGTACTGGGTGCCGCTGGACGCAGTCATCGAGTTCAAGCGCGAGGTCTATACCCAGGCCTTGAACGAGCTGTCGACGATTCTGTTCCGGCGTCACCATGAAACCCGTTACCTGCGCCAGCGTGTGCACGGGCAACGGGCCAGCGAAAACTCGGGCGGAGGAGCCGACGGGCATGCGCATATTGCTGGTTGAAGATGAAAGGGATATGGCATCGTGGCTGGTGCGCGCCCTGGCTCAGAGTGGTTTCGTGCCCGATCACGCGGCGGACGCGCGCACGGCCGAGGCTTTCATGGCCGGTACCGAGTACGACGCCATCGTGATGGACCTGCGCCTGCCCGACAAGCACGGGCTGGTGGTCTTGCGCGAAATGCGCAACCGCGACGACCGTACTCCCGTGCTGCTGCTGACGGCGCAGGGGGCCTTGCAGGACCGCGTGCGGGGCCTGAACCTGGGCGCGGATGATTTCCTGACCAAGCCCTTCGCCCTGGAAGAACTGGAAGCGCGGCTGACCGCGCTCGTGCGGCGCAGTCGCGGCCGCCAGCATCCGCGCCTGCAATGCGGGTCGCTGGCCTACGACAGCGAAAGCCGTGCCTTCACGCTGGACGGGTCCCTGTTGTTCCTGACCCCGCGCGAGCATGCCGCCCTGGCGGCGCTGCTGACCCGCAGCGGCTATCCCGTGGACAAGTCGCAATTGTTCGGCAAGGTGTTCAACCACGACAGCGAAGCCAATCCGGACGCCATCGAAGTGGTGTTGCACCGGCTGCGCAAGAAGCTGGCCGGCAGCGACATCCGCATCGTGACGGTGCGCGGGCTGGGCTACATGCTGGAGAGCGTGGCCAGCACCAGCGAATCGGCCGAGGCCTAGTTCGTGGCCGTTCCTGGCAGGCCGGGCATCCGGGCGCGGCGCGATGGCTCGCCCGCCTAGCGCCCGCGCGGCCCGGTTGCGGCTGCTGCGCCCGCGCCTGGGCATACGCACGCTGCTCTTCATGCTGCTGCTGCCGGGTGTGGTCGCCTTGCTGGTCATAGACAGCTGGAACGACTACCAGACGCTTTCCGAAATCACCAACGACGCCTACGACAGCGCCTTGCTGGAGCCAGCCCGCGTCCTCGAAAGCAGCATCGAATTCACGGCCGACGGCGCGTTGCAGGTGGCGACGCCTCTTTACGCCCAGGTCATGCTGGAATCCCGGGCGGGCTTGCGCAAGTATTACCGCATCGAGGAAATCGACCCGCCCCTGCCCGACGGGCAGGCCGCGCCGGAGTCCGCCGGTCGCACTCTCCTGGGCATGCCCGATTTGCCGCGGCCGGCCAACTGGCCCCGCAGCAACGGCATGCCGGTGTTCTACGACGGCGTATATCGTGACGATCCGGTGCGCCTGGTGGCCATCGTGCGCGATCTTTACTACCACGGCGTTCATCGCCAGGTGCTGGTCCTGATCGGCGAAAGCACCAGCAAGCGGATCGAGGCCGAACGCGCGGCGCAGCGCCAGGAGTTCCTGCGCGACACCCGCATGCTGACGCTGGTGGTGCTGATGGTCTGGTGGGGCGTGGCGTGGGCGCTGCGGCCACTGAACCGCTTGCGCAGCGACATCCGCGCCCGTCCGCCCGACGACCAGACGCCGCTGGATGCCAGCGGCGTGCCTTCGGAGGTCGCGCCCCTGGTCGAGGCCGTCAATCACCATATAGAACGGCACCGGCGCATGCTCCAGGAACAGACGCAGTTCCTGGACGATGCTTCGCACCAGTTGCGCACGCCCCTGGCCATCATGCTGACCCAGGCCCAATACGCCTTGCGGGAACGCGACCCCGAGGGCATACGCGAGGGGCTGCGCGGCATCATCGCCCAGCTGGGGCGTAGCCGGCGCTTGACCGAGCAACTGCTTCAACTGGCCCATGCCAGCCAGGGTGAAGTAACACAGCATAATATCCTCGACATCAACGCCCTGGCACGGGATGTCGTCTTGCAATACCTGCCGCTGGCCCACGAGAAGCAGCAGGATCTCGGTTGGGACGGCGTGCCGGAGGATTTCAAAGGCGACGAGATTGGTGCAGAAAGTGACGAAAGCTGTCTGACAGCCGCCACGGCGGTGGCCGGCAGCGAGGTCGAACTGCATGAAGCCCTTTCCAACCTGGTCCACAACGCCGTCAACTACGCGCCGCCCGGCGCGCAGATCACGGTTTCGGTGGTCCGTGCCGGGGACCGTATCGAGGTGCGCGTGGCCGACAACGGACCCGGCCTGGAGCCCGCGCTACGCGCGCGCGCGTTCGAACGTTTCGATCGCGCGGGCGCCGACACCGGACAGCGCGCCTCCAGCGGATCGGGGCTGGGACTGGCCATCGCGCGCGCCTATGCGCGGCGCAACGGCGGCGACATCCTGCTGCGGGATGGCGAGCCCAACGCCCAGGGCGGGGTTGGCCTTTGCGCCATATTATGGATTCCCCTCTTAAGGGATAACCCTGTGATTCAGGGTCTAGACAGCATAAAGAAAGCGGATTAGCAGCTTCCCTCCTTATTCTCCGTTCCAGGCTCACATGGGTTGTGAGAGGGGCATGCTCAACCGGGCATTTCCCACGGGCAGGTTCGAGCCCTGGTTTTCGGAGGATTGCGGTGGAAACATCCAAAAGAACAATTAACAAGGACTATTACGGCGGCGCCCTGATGGTCCTGACTGGCTTGGGGGCGATTTATGGCGGCATGAGCTATAACGTCGGCTCGCTGAGCCACATGGGACCGGGATTCTTCCCGGCGGCTGTCGGAGGCTTGCTGGTACTCACCGGCATCCTGATCGCGCTAGGCGCACGTTCGGATAAGCCGGCGGAACAAGTCCCGGGCGGCCACGCCCATGGCATGCCTGACCTGCGCGGGGGCATTTGCATCCTGCTCAGTATCGTGGCGTTTATCGGCTTCGGTGAATACGGCGGCCTGCTGCCGGCGACGTTCGCCATTACTTTCATTGCGGCCCTTGGCGATCGTAAGAACACGATCTTCCAGGCGGTTCTGCTGTCCTTGGCCATGGTAGTCATCGCCATCGTCGTGTTCTGGTGGGCGCTGCAACTGCAGCTTCCGCTGTTTCGTTGGGGTTGATCGCCATGCATCAAGCACTAATTGACCTTTGGTACGGTTTTGGCGTCGCGTTCGAACCCCATAACCTGATGTGGTCGTTCTTCGGCGTGCTGGTGGGTAACCTCATCGGCGTGCTGCCCGGCATGGGCGCGCTGTCGGCCATCTCGATCCTGCTGCCGCTCACCTATGTGATGCACCCGGTGCCCGCCATCCTGATGCTGGCCGGTATTTTCTACGGCTCGCAGTACGGCGGCGCGATCGGCGCGATCCTGCTGAACCTGCCTTCGCACCCGCCGCATGCGGTGACGTGTCTGGACGGGTATCCCATGACCAAGGCCGGCAAGGGCGGCACGGCATTGGGCATCACGATGATTTCGTCGTTCTTTGCCGCTTCGGTCGGCATCATCGTGATGATCTTCTGCTCGCCGCTGCTGGTGGAAGTCGCCTTCAAGTTCGGCCCGACGGAAATCTTCTCCATCATGCTGCTGGGCCTGCTGGCGGGCGCCACGATGTCGCGCGGTTCGCCCCTGAAGGGCGTGGCGATGACCTTGTTCGGCCTGCTGTGCGGCGTGGTCGGTACCGACGTCAACACCGGCACCATCCGCTTCTCCTTCGGGCTGCTGGACCTGTCCGACGGCCTGGAGCTGGTGGCGATCTCGATGGGCCTGTTCGGCGCCGCCGACTTCCTGGTCAGCGTCAACAAGATGTCCATCATCAGCACCTCGACCAAGCTGAAGCTGCGCGACATGCGGCCTTCCATGGCTGAAATGAAGCAGGCTTTCATGCCGATGGTGCGCGGCACGCTGGTGGGTACGCTGTTCGGCGCCATGCCCGGCACCGGTCCGACCATCACCACCTTCATCGCCTACGCGCTGGAGCGCAAGGTCTCGAAGACGCCTGAGCGTTTCGGCACCGGCATGCTGGCTGGCGTGGCCGCTCCCGAAGCCTCTTCGCACTCGAAGACGCAGGTCGACTTCATCCCGACGATGAGCCTGGGCATCCCCGGCGACGCGGTGATGGCGCTGATCCTGGGCGCGTTGCTGATCCAGGGCATCCAGCCCGGCCCGCAGCTGATCACCGAGCACCCGGACATCTTCTGGGGCCTGATCGCCAGCTTCTGGGTGGGTAACGTGCTGCTGATCGTCCTGAACGTGCCGCTGATCGGCGTGTGGGTGAAGCTGCTCAAGGTGCCGTACAAGTACCTGTTCCCGTCCGCGCTGTTCTTCATCGCGGTGGGTGTGTTCTCGACGCAGAACAGCTTGTTCCAGATCTGGGAAGTGCTGGCCTTCGGTGTCATCGGCGCCTTGCTGATGGCGTTGGACTTCTCGGTTGCCCCGATCCTGCTGGGCTTCGTGCTCGGTCCCATGGTCGAAGAAAACTTCCGTCGCGCCCTGCTGCTGTCGCGCGGCGACATGATGATCTTCATCCAGCGTCCGATCAGCGCCTGGTTCGTCGCGGCCAGCGCCCTGCTGATCGTCGTGCAGATCTGGGCCCGCCTGCGCAAGGGCAAGGGCAAGAAGGATATGCTGCCGAAAACAGCTTGAGGAACGCCCCCCCCTACCGCGCGAAGCGCGGCCCCCCAGGGGGCGACACCAGCGGACCGGGGGACCCGGATCCGCGGTGTCCTCGATCTAGGAGACCTGTGCATTGCACAGGTCTTTTTTCTTGGCGAGGTGCGTTCGCCGACAGGTTCGACAGTCTTTAATGACGAGGCAGTACGAGCGGATGCAAGGGAAGGCCCGTGCGGAGCACAGGTCTTCCTCTGGCAATGCCGCCGCGTAGCGGCGGCATTTGCTGTTCGGATTCGCGAGCCATCAGGCTGGCCGCCTGCCTCAGCGTGGTATGGTTTTGCACTTCCATCGTCACATCGTTCAACCGGATTCCCCATGCACGTACTTTTCGCGCTTCCCCATCGCAATCCCGACGAATGGCTGCCTGGCCTGCAAGCCGAAATGCCCGATTTCAAGATATCGGTGTGGGATCCTGCCGGCCCGCCGTCCAATGCCGACGTGGCGCTGGTGTGGAAGCCGCCGGCTGAACTGTTCAAGCACGAGACCAACCTGAAGGCCGTGTTCAATCTGGGCGCCGGCGTGGACGCGCTGCTGAAGATGCCGGAAATCCCCCCGCACGTGCAAATCGTGCGCCTGGAAGACGCGGGCATGTCCGTGCAAATGGCCGAGTACGTGCTGTACGCGCTATGGCGCGAGTCGCGCTCGTTCGCCCGCTACGAGGCCGATCAGGCCGCGGGCCGCTGGGACCCGCTGGAGGGCCTGCGCCGCGAGCAATGGCCCGTGGGCGTGCTGGGCCTGGGCGCGGTGGGCTCCCGGGTGGCCGAAGCGCTGGCGGCCTTCGAATATCCGGTGGCCGGCTGGTCGCGCAGCCCGCGCGCCATCGATGGCGTGCAGGCATATTCCGGCATGGACCAATTGCCGGCCTTCCTGGCGCGCACGCGCGTCCTGGTCAACGTGCTGCCGCTGACGCCGGAAACGGAAGGCATCCTGAACCGCGCCACGTTGAGCCAACTGCTGCCTCATGCCCACCTGATCAACGTGGGGCGCGGCGAGCACCAGAAAGAAGACGACATCCTCGCGCTGCTGGAGGAAGGCCGCCTGGACAGCGCGTCGCTGGACGTGTTCCGCACGGAACCGCTGCCGGCCGGCAGCGGCCTGTGGAAGCATCCACGCGTGCATGTCACGCCGCACATCGCGGCCAGCACCCTGCGCGAGGAAACCATCGTGCAGATCGCCGGCAAGATCCGCCAGATGGCGCGCGGCGAACCGTTCACCGGCGTGGTCGCGCGCGAACGCGGCTATTGAGGCCGCGTGGGGCAGGGCGGCGTGGCCGCCCCGTCGCCCTCAATCCCGCAGGCGCTTGACCAGGCTGGACGTGTCCCAGCGACCGCCGCCCATCTTCTGCACGTCGGCATAGAACTGGTCGACCAGGGCGGTCACCGGCACGCGCGCGCCGTTGTGGCGGGCTTCGGCCAGCACCAGGCCCAGGTCCTTGCGCATCCAGTCGACCGCGAAGCCGAAGTCGAACTTGTCGTCGACCATCGTGCCGCCACGGTTTTCCATTTGCCAGCTTTGCGCGGCGCCCTTGCTGATCACGTCCAGCACCAGCTTCATGTCCAGGCCCGCGGCCTGGCCGAAGGCCACGCCCTCCGACAGGCCTTGCACCAGGCCGGCGATGCAGATCTGGTTCACCATCTTCGCCAGCTGACCGGCGCCGGGCTGGCCCACCAGCGTGACCGCGCGCCCGAAGGCCTGCGCGACCGGCTTGATGGCGTCGAAGACCGCCGGCTCGCCGCCGCACATCACGGTCAGCACGCCGTTGACCGCGCCTGCCTGGCCGCCCGAGACGGGGCCGTCGACGAATTGCAGTTCCTGTTTGCGCGCTTGCGCGTACAGCTCGCGGGCGACATCGGCCGAAGCGGTCGTGTGGTCGACGAAGACCGCGCCCTTGGCCATGCCGGCGAAGGCGCCGTCCGCCCCCAGCACCACGCTGCGCAGGTCGTCGTCGTTGCCGACGCAGGCGAAAACGATGTCGGCGCCCGCCGCGGCTTCACGCGGGGTGGCCCCGGCCTTGCCGCCGAATTCCTTGACCCAGTCCTGTGCCTTGGCCGCCGTGCGGTTGTAGACCGTCACGGCGTGGCCGGCGCGCGCCAGGTGTCCCGCCATGGGGAAGCCCATGACGCCCAGGCCGAGGAAGGCTACTTTCTTGGGGGCGACGGTGTCGTAGGTCTTGGTGCCGATGGATGCCATGCATAATCTCCGGATAGAAGGCTAGGTAGCCGTGAATTGCCGCGGCGGACCGAATACCGTGGCCTTGCCGCCATCGCGTCGCGCCGCGCGCGGTGCGTGTGTAGAGGTGTTTCTCAGGAGCCGTACCTTACGGCGATGACGCGGCCAGGGCAAGCGCCAGGGACGGTCATGGCCGTCGTCGCCGCGCGCCGGCCGATCCTTGCCGGGTGTCGTCCCGGCTGGCGGGCATTCAAGGGCATTCAGAACCCCGCGGCCAAGCCATCGCGGCGGCTGTCGCTGGCGGCGACATAGCCGTCGACGGCCGGATCCCCCAGCCGCCAGATGAACTGGCCGGACCCGAAGTCCATGTACGGGTCGTCCAGGCCCTCCAGCACATGGCCGCGGGCGCGCAGGGCTTCCTGCACGGCCGCGGGCATCGCGGCCTCGACGTCCACCGAGCGTCCGTGATTCCATTTCCAGCGGGGCGCATCGCAAGCGGCCTGCGGCTGCTGCCCATAGTCCAGCATGCGCACCAGGGTCTGCATATGTCCTTGCGGCTGCATGTTCCCGCCCATCACGCCGAAGCTCATCACCGGCGCGCCGTCGCGCATCAGGAAACCGGGGATGATGGTGTGGAAAGGGCGCTTGCCGCCCGCGACGACATTGGCATGGCCGGGCTGCATGCTGAAGCCGTGGCCGCGGTTCTGCAGGCTGACGCCCGTGCCCGGCACCACCACGCCCGACCCGAAGCCCATGTAGTTGGACTGGATGAAGCTGACCATCATGCCGTTGCGGTCGGCGGCGGTCAGGTAGACGGTGCCGCCGCGGGGCGCATGGCCGGTGCTGAAGTTCTGGGCGCGGTTCATGTCGATCAGGCGTGCGCGCTCAGCCAGATAGGCCGGGTCCAGCAGCGTGTCCGCGCTCAGTTCCATGTGCGCGGCATCGCCCACGTGGGCATAGACGTCGGCGAAAGCCAGCTTCATGGCCTCGATCAGCAGATGCTGCGTATCGGGATGGTCCACCGGACGCGCCGCCACGTCGAAATGCTGCAGGATGCCCAGCGCGATCAGGGCCGCGATGCCCTGGCCATTGGGCGGTATCTGGTGCAGGGTATGGCCACGATAGGCCTGCGCGAGCGGCGTGACCCATTCGGGCTTGTAGTCGCGCAGGTCGGACAGCGCCATCGCGGCATCGTGCGCCTGCGCATGCGCGACCAGCTTGTGCGCCGTCTCCCCTTCATAGAAGTCGCGGCCGCCGGTGGCGGCGATGCGCTTGAGCGTATCGGCCGCGCCCTTGAGGACGAAGTTTTCGCCGATCGCGGGCGGCCGGCCGCGCGGCAGGAAATGCTCGGCGAAGCCGGGCAGCGGTTGCAGGCTGTCGGCCTGCGCGGCCCATTTCTGGTGCACGACGGGTGACACCGCGCAGCCGCGCTCGGCGTACTCGATGGCGGGCGCCAGCACGTCGGCGAATGCCAGGCTGCCCATTTTCTCGTGCAGGGCGGCCCAGCCCGCGACGCAGCCCGGCACGGTCACGCTGTCCCAGCCCCGCATGGGAATGGCGCCGTTGTGCTTGCGCTTGAAGTAGTCCACGCACCAGGCCGACGGCGCGCGGCCCGAGGCATTCATGCCATGCAGGCGGGCGCCGTCCCACACGATGGCGAAGCAATCCGAGCCCAGGCCGTTGCTGACAGGTTCGGCCAGCGTCAATACGGCCGCGGCGGCAATGGCCGCGTCCACCGCATTGCCGCCGCGCTCCAGGACGCGCAGTCCGGCCTGGGCAGCCAGGGGCTGCGACGTGGCAACGACATTGCGGGCGAAGACGGGGACGCGGGTGGTGCGGTAAGGGTTGTGCCAGTCGAAGGTCATAGGGGGGCTCGGGACGGAGACGGGTACGGGGTAAACCCGTACTTTAGCGTAAGCGATTGTGTGCGCTGCACCAATTCAGCGGCAGGCCGTGCCTGCGGGGCCGCGTCCGGGCCGGCGCATTTTTTCCGGCGCCGCCTCCAGACAAAAAAAGGGCACCTTGCGGTGCCCTTGAAAAGGGTGCCGAGCGGGCCGTGACCGGCCCGCCAGCGCTTCAGCCTTCTTCGACGAAGGTTTCCTCGCGCTTCTTGCGGATCGAGGGCAGGGCCACGACGATGATCAGCGCGATCGCCAGGGCCAGCAGGCTGGCCGACAGCGGACGGGTGACGAAGGTCGTGAAGTCGCCACGCGACAGCAGCAGGGCGCGACGGAAGTTTTCTTCCATCATGGGACCCAGCACCAGGCCCAGCAGCAGGGGCGCGCCTTCGCACTTCAGCTTGGACCAGACATAGCCGATCACGCCAAAGGCCGCGGTCGTCATGATGTCGAAGGTGTTGTAGTTCAACGAGTACACACCGATCGTGCAGAACACCAGGATGGCCGGGTACAGCACGCGGTAGGGCACCTTGAGCAGCTTCACCCACAGGCCGATCAGCGGCAGGTTCAGGACCACCAGCATCAGGTTGCCGATCCACATCGAGGCGATGAGGCCCCAGAAGAGTTGCGGGTGGCTGCTCATCACCTGCGGGCCGGGCTGGATGTTGTGGATGGTCATCGCACCCACCATCAGCGCCATCACCGCGTTGCCCGGGATGCCCAGGGTCAGCAGGGGAATGAAGGAGGTCTGGGCGGCCGCGTTATTGGCCGATTCCGGACCCGCCAGGCCGGCTGGGTGGCCCTTGCCGAAGCGCTGCGGCTCCTTGGCGATCTTCTTTTCCAGCGTGTAGGACGCGAACGAGGACAGCACCGCGCCGCCGCCGGGCAGGATGCCCAGGGCCGAACCCAGGGCCGTGCCGCGCACCACGGCGGGCCAGGCTTCCTTGAACTCTTCCTTGTTGGGGTAGAGCGAGCCGATCTTGTCGGTGATGTCGACGCGGTTTTCCTTCTGCTCCAGGTTGGTCATGATTTCGGCGAAGCCGAACACGCCCATGGCGACGATGGCGAAGTCGATGCCGTCCTGCAGTTCCGGGATGCCGAAGTCGAAGCGAGCCACGCCCGAGTTCACGTCGGTGCCGACCATGCCCAGCAGCAGACCCAGGATGATCATCGCGATGGCCTTGGGCAGGGAGCCCGACGCCAGCACCACCGCGCCGACCAGGCCCAGGCACATCAGCGAGAAGTATTCGGCGGGACCGAACTTGAAGGCGACTTCGGCCAGCGGGGGCGCGAAGGCGGCCAGCAGCAGGGTGGCCACGCAACCGGCGAAGAACGAACCCAGGGCGGCGATGGCCAGCGCGGCGCCCGCGCGTCCATTGCGTGCCATCTGGTGCCCGTCCAGCACGGTCACCACCGCCGATGTCTCCCCTGGCAACGCCACCAGGATGGCGGTGGTCGACCCGCCGTACTGGGCGCCGTAGTAAATGCCGGCCAGCATGATCAGGCCGGCCACGGGCGGCAGCACATAGGTAATGGGCAGCAGCATGGCGATGGTCGGGACCGGGCCGATGCCCGGCAGCACGCCGATCAGGGTGCCCAGGATACAACCCATCAGGGCGTAGAGCAGGTTCTCGGGCGTGAAGGCCACGCCGAAACCCATCATCAGGTGATCAAGCAATTCCATGTCTGGCGCTCCTTAATTCGAACCCAGGAAAGACGGCCACAGCGGGAAGATGAGGCCCAGGCCCTTGATGAACGCCAGGTAGGAGAACACCACGAGAAAAATGCCGTTGGCGACGGCGACCTTCCAGTTGAACTCGTGGCTGGCCAGGCTGCTGACCACCACCAGGAGGAACACGGAGATATAGACGCCGAGGAACTTCAGTACGAGGCCGTACATGACCACGGAGGCGATCACCAGGAACACGACGCGCCAGTCGAAGCGGTCGACATGGGTTTCGGTGGCCTTGGGCATCAGGGAGCCGATCAGGACGATGGCGCCGAGGAGGGCGAGGACGATGCCCAGCCAGAAGGGGAAATAGCCAGGCCCCATCCGGGCAGCGGTGCCCATCTGGTAGCTGGCGCCTTTAAACGCGAACCCCAGTCCGAGGACGATGAACATCGCCCCGGACCAGAAGTCCTGCCTGTTGCGTAGCTGCATGATTGTCTGCTCCTAGTTACAGCATGTGATAAACATGTTCAGGTGAGTGTGTGCAAAGTGAAAGTAAATTCAAAGCCCGAAGATGGGCGAATGGTAAAGGCTAGGCCGCCAAACTGAAACCCTGTAATTTGGCTGAAAGACTATGGTTTTCCCTAGATTTATGGCCCAACGGGCAGGAAGTTGTAAGGATTACGCCAAAATGGCAGCTCAATGAAAGCTAGTTGAAAGTAAAAAGAAAGTAGACGGAAAGTATCCCAGAAAGTTTGTCCCATGAAAAATACATAGTGCGGCGAACCCGCAGGCCTCGGGTCGGGCAAACTGTCGAATATCTGTCACCAGATTCAGCCCTGAGTGCCCGAACTCAAGCTTTCAAATCCGGGAGTTATTGACAGGCCTCCAACGGGGCTCGCCCGCTCCAGGGCGCCCGGCACTTCTGTCGTGCCAGGCGCCGGGGGCCCGCCAATAGAAAGCGGGAATAGATGGATGCGCACGCGGACGCAGCGGGGGAATGAGCCGCTCGGGGTGTCGCTGGCAGGCCGGGGACAGCCGCTGGATGCGCGCCGCGTATCTCGGGGCGGCGTCTGGACGCAGTATCCGGACCGCGGCGTCCGGAGAGGAACTGCCGGGTCGCGGCGTCCTGGTCGCCGCGGCCGTCGCAGTGTCCCGTCGCAGCGTCCAAGGCGCCCGCGTCACGGCGTGGAGCGGGCCCTCCGTCTCCCTATATATGAGAACACCAGGGACCAACCGGGCACTGGCGGAAAGCGGCGCGCCAACCGCGTCGATGGACGCCCACCGCAGTGCGCCGCCTGCCTGGCCACCTCCCGAAGCTCGCGTCGCTTCCTACTGAATATTGCCAGGTATCACACGGTGCATTACCCCGTGTTTCGCGCCGCCAGATGGTTTACGATAGCGCCCATGCTGCAAGACCTCGACAATCTCGCTGCCCGGATCGGGCAATTGGTGCAACGCACGCGCCAGCTTCATGCTGAGCGCGATGCCTTGCGGGCACGCCTGCATCAGGCGGAGCAGGAAGTGCGTACCTTGCGTACCCGCTGCGACGACGCGGACGTGCAAGTCCGGCAATTGCAGGAGCGATTGCAGAATCACGACAGCGAAATCGGTGGTCGCCTGGCCCAGGCCGAAGAGGCCGAAGCGACGCTGCGCGCCGAACTCGAACGGCATGTGCAGCAGTTGCAGTCGCTGGAGTCGCAGGCCGCCGCGCGCGAAAGCGAATGGCACTCGCGCCTTGCCGCGCGCGATACCGACATGCAGCGCCTGCGCGTGGCCGCGGTCGCCGCGCGCGAGCGCATCGATGCCGTCCTCGCTCGCTTGCCCGGCGCTTCGGCGGGAGAACAGGCATGAGCATGGAACGCTTTGAGGTTTCGATCCTGGGCCGTGAATATTCCATGGCCTGCTCGACCGAGGAAAAGCCGCAACTGCTGGCCGCCGTGCGTCACGTCGATGTACTGATGCAGCGTATTCAGGGGACGGGCAAGGTCTCAAGCAATGAGCGCATCGCGGTGATGGCGGCGTTGCAGATTGCCGGCGAGCTGCTCGCCATGAAGGCGCCCGATGGCCCGCTGGGTGGTTTGGCAGTCGGCGACTTCAAGCGTAGAATCGAGGACATGAACTCCTTGCTCGATGACGCGTTGTCGGGTCAGGAGAAATTGCTGTAGTAGTTGCCTTGCTGTTGCCGTAGTAGTTGCTGTAGGTAGTTGCTGTAGGTAGTTGCTCTAGGTAATAGCTGCTGTACTCAGCGCGACAAGTTTTCAAACCAGCCTTCCAACCGCTGGTTTCAGTTTGTCCCTGCTGTGTTCGTGACTGGACCATACATTCTCTGAACCTATGTCTTACGGCATACCGGTTGTGTGAATGTGGAGCTAGCGTGATCGTCTCTCTGTCAGACGAACCCAATGTTCCTCCGATCGCGACCACCTTGAACCTCAGGGTTCGAGATGCCGGTCCTGACGGCACATGCGGGGCATCTTTCCGAGCGGGCCTGCCGGGTGGCAGGTCCGCTTTGGTCTTTCTGGCGCATCGTTCTTTTGCGTCCTTCCATTTTGTCCTTGGCGAGCCCAAGGCGGGTAAGCGTCCTCTTCGCGGGGGAGTCCGTGGCGCAACGGCGCCGCGTGGAAGTTTTTTTACAGGGAGCATGTTCCTTATGCGCAAGCTTACGATCTCGTCCCCATTCGAACGTCTTCTGAGTCGCAGCGCGCTCGCGCTGGCCGCCGTGGCCAGCGCGTCGCCCATGGCGCAGGCGCAAGCCACGCACGATGCGGCGCCGGTGGCGGGCGCCGTGCAGGCGCCCAGTGCCACCGCGCCGCAGATGGCGCTTACGGCCTCCGCGTCCACGGACGTTCAGCCGGATACCGTGCTGATCACGCTCAACGCGGAAGTCGAGGCGCCCGACCAGCCCGGTGCGGGTCGCAAGCTGAGCGCGGCGCTCGATGATCTCGTCAAGCGCGCCGGCGGCGTCGAGCACGTGACGGTGCGCACCGAAGGTTACGGGGTCTGGCCGGTCAATACCGACAAGGGCAAGATCGGGGGATGGCGGGGGCAGGGCAGCATCGTGCTGGAATCCACGCAATTCGATGCGGCGTCGGCGCTGGCATCCAAGCTGTCCGACAAGAGCGCGATCGCGAATATCACCTTCCGGCTTTCGCGCAAGGCGCACGACGCGGCCGAGCGCAAATTGCTGGCCGAGACGGCGGAAAGCTTCCGCCAGCGCGCTTCGGCCGCGGCGTCGGCCTTCGGCTTTTCCGGCTACCGCATCATCAAGCTGGACCTGGGGGGCGGCAGCGGCAACGTAACGCCGATGCCGCGCGCCATGATGGCGATGGCCAAGGGCGGCGGCGCTGCGCCCGCCGCCGATGTGCCGCTGCGTCCGGACACCATTACGGTTTCGGTTGAGGTGTCGGGGACGATCGCCTTGCAGTGAAGACGTACAGTCCGATGCCCAGGAGCACCATGGGCACGGACAGCCACTGGCCCATGCTCAAGCCGCCGGCCAGCAAGCCCAGGAAATTGTCGGGTTCGCGCGTGAATTCCACCAGGAAGCGGAAGCAGCCGTAGCCGATCAGGAAAACCGCGCTTACCTGGCCGGTGGGGCGCGGCTTGCGCGCGAAGACCCACATGATGATGAACAGGGCGATGCCTTCCAGGCCCAGCTCATACAGCTGCGAAGGATGACGCGGCACGCCGTCGCCCGATTGCGGAAACACCATGGCCCAGGGCACGTCGGTGGGGCGGCCCCAAAGCTCGCCGTTGATGAAGTTGCCCAATCGTCCCATGGCCAGCGCCAGCGGAATCAGCGGCGCGATGAAGTCGCTGACCATGAACAGCGACTGCTTGCGCCGGCGCGCGAAGA
The DNA here is from genome assembly GCF_004121055.1 of Achromobacter aloeverae. Lineage (GTDB taxonomy): Bacteria > Pseudomonadota > Gammaproteobacteria > Burkholderiales > Burkholderiaceae_B > Bordetella_C > Bordetella_C aloeverae. The sequence goes on along the minus strand of NZ_PYAL01000007.1, from coordinate 3,151 downwards.
ACAGCATCACCAGGATGACGCCGATCAGGCCGCCGTGGAAGGACATGCCGCCTTGCCACAGGTAGAGGATTTCCAGCGGGTGGGAAAAGTAGTAGCCCGGCTTGTAGAACAGGACATAGCCCAGGCGGCCGCCGGCCACGACACCGACCACGCTGTAGAAAATCAGGTCTTCCAGGTCGCGCGGCGTGTAGCCGCCGGCGACCTTGCCGTGCGCAAGGCGCCAGCGGCCCAGCAGATAGACCAGGCCGAAGCCGAATAAATACATCAAGCCGTACCAGTGCACGGCCAGCGGGCCGATCTGTAGGGCAATGGGATTGAACTCGGGATAGCGCAGCATGGCGAGGTTCGATAAACGGGGAGGTCGATTCTAGGTTGACCGATATTAACCGGGTCGGGTTCCGCTGATCGCCGCGGGCAATTCAGGTACGATCGACCGCCATGAATCTTGTCATGGAAGTGTCCGATGCTTTATAGGATGAATGTCGCCTGGCGCCTGGCATGGTGTGGCCTGCTGGCGGCCGTGGCCCAGCCCGCCTCGGCGCAGGCCGGGATTCCGGCCCAGGTTGCCGAACTGCTGCGAAGCAAGGTCTGCCTGGGGTGCCACCAGGTCGATACGCCCAGGGTGGGACCGCCATTTCGCGCGGTGGCCCAGCGCTACGGCAGCCAGCCGCAGGCGCTGGAGTACCTGGAGCAGTCCATACGCAACGGCGGCCGCTACCGCTGGGGAAAACTTTCGATGGCCGCGCAGCCGCAGGTCAGCCAGGACGAGGCCCGGCAGATCGCGCAATGGATATTGACCTTGGCGCCCGCGGCTGCATCGGCGCCTGCAACGTCGCCTGCATCGTCGCCCGCCGCGAACAAGCCATAGCTGGCAGGGCCTGCGCGCCGGCCGTGACTGGCCTTAGGCGCCGGTATCCGCGGGCTTGAGGACGCCGCGTCGCATCTGGTCCAGTTCGATCGATTCGAACAGCGCCTTGAAATTCCCCTCGCCGAAGCCATCGTTGCCCTTGCGCTGGATGATCTCGAAGAAGATGGGACCGATCTGGTTCTCGGTGAATATCTGCAGCAGCAAGCCGCCGCCGGGCGCCCCATCCAGCAGGATGCCGTTGCGCTCCAGGCGCGGCGTATCCTCGCCGTGGCCCGGCAGGCGCTTGTCCAGCAACTCATAATAGGTCGCCGGCGTGTCCAGGAAGCGCAGGCCGTTGGCGCGCAAAGCTTCCACCGTGGCGTGGATATCCTCCGTCGCCAGTGCGATGTGCTGTATCCCCTCGCCGTGATAGCGGTCCAGGTATTCCTGGATCTGGCCCTTCTCCTCGGTCCCTTCCTCGTTGATGGGAATGCGGATATTGCCGCAAGGCGAGGTCATGGCCTTGGACTTCACGCCCGTCACCTTGCCCTCGATGTCGAAGTAGCGCACCTCGCGGAAGTTGAACAGGCGTTCGTAGAACTCGGCCCACTCCGCCATGCGCCCCTTGTGCACGTTGTGGGTGAGATGGTCCACCAGGGTGAGGCCGGCGCCGGCGTGGTTGAGGTCGGTTTTCGCCGTTTCCGGATGGATGGGTTCGAAGTCGACGTCATAGATGCTGATGTCGCCTATGCCGCCATGCCCGGTCTTGCCGCGCCAGCGGTCCACCAGGTAGATCAATGAATCGCCGATGCCCTTGATGGCCGGGATGTTCAATTCCATGGGCCCGCTGTGCGAATCGAAGCCCCAGGCGCCCAGTTCCAGCGCGCGGCGATAGGCCGCGGCCGCATCGTCGACGCGAAAGGCGATGGCACAGATGGAGGGGCCGTGCAGCCGGGCGAAACGTTGCGCGAAGGAGTCCGGTTCCGCGTTCACGAGGAAGTTGATGCCGCCCTGGCGATAGACGATGACATCCTTGTGGCGATGTCGCGCGATGGGCTTGAAGCCCAGCGATTCGAACACGCGGCGCAGCGCGGCGGGATCGGGCGCGGCGTACTCGATGAATTCGAACCCGGAGGTCCCCATGGGATTGTCCCAGGGCTGGAAGGCGGTCGTCATGATGCGTGTCCCCTTGTGGTCGATGACGGGCGGTGCGGGCACCGGCGTAGAGGGAAAATTGTAGGGAAACTCGGTGGGCACGCGATTGCGAAAATACCAAGCAAAACGCCTTGAGGAGCAATAAAATTGCCGGATATAAAAATTTAGGGGCAGAAAGTGCCGGAAATTGCACTCGATAAAACCGATCGCCGCATTCTGGCGGAGTTGCAGCGGGATGGCCGCCTATCCAACCAGGAACTGGCGGACCGTGTTTCGCTGTCTCCCAGTCCGTGCCTGCGCAGGGTGCGGCGCCTGGAAGAAGAGGGCTACATTCGCCGCTACGTCGCCTTGGTCGATCCGGACAAGGTGGGTTTCGGCCTGGTGGCGTATGTGACCATCCGCCTGAACAAACACAGCGGCTCCAGCCACGCGCCCATGGCGGATTTCGCCCGGGACGTCCAGGCCTGGCCCGAAGTGGTGGCCTGCTACGCCATGACCGGCGACATGGACTATCTATTGAGAGTACAGGTCCGTGATCTCGCCGACTTTTCCCGCTTTGCCATGGATACGTTGATGCAGCATCCGGCGGTGGTGGATATGCGATCCAGCTTCGCGTTGCAGAAATTGAAGGAAACCACCGAACTGGTGCTGGAGGGGCGATAGCCTCGCGTCAGGCAGACGCCTTGGGTACGCACGGAATGGGCGTGGGAGATGGCTGTGGGAGCGAGTCGGGAGAATTCCCAGCGACTTTTTATCTTTTCCCTTTGTCGACTTGCGCACGCCAAAAAAATCGTGCTATAGTCTCTTTCTTCGCTGCTAAAACGCAAGCGCGACAACGAACCAGCAACGGTTCCCAAGCGCCAGTCAGGTAGCGAAGGTGAGGTGAGAAGTAAGCAGGTTTCAGATGCAAGGCGGTGACTTCGAAGAAGCACGCAGCGTTTGAAAGAAGTAAAAAAGTTCAGAAATGAATTTGACAACTTCAAAAAACTGCTTCATAATCTCGTTTCTCTGCTGCTGACACGGCGACGCAACGAAAACGGCGTAGCGAGTCAGGCAAACAGCGAAAGGCAGTTGGCAGTACCGCTCTTTAACAACGAAACAACCGATAAGTGTGGGCGCTTGATGCGGATCGCGCGACCATCGAGCAAT
>NZ_PYAL01000006.1 GCF_004121055.1 Achromobacter aloeverae | reverse complement strand
CTGCAATACCTGCCCGGACAAGGCCGGCGTGTACTGGAAATTCAGCGTCGAGCCACCAAAGAATCGCGGATCTTGCGACGAAACCGGTTGGCCGAGCGCGTTGTGCGCTTGCGCGTCGACATACTGCGTCGCCACGGCGCCTTCGGCGTTGCGGTTGTACCGCAGCGTGCGCACGTCCAGCCCGCGATTATCTCGGACAGTAATCTTCGGGGTGCCGACACAAAGATTCGCCATGGGACTCCACGTTCGCTCAAGGCGATTCCAGGATGGACCCTTGCGTTATATCCCTGTGTGGCCAGGGACGCTTTCCAAAGAACGCATTACCGTTTTGAAATTCCGTACAGGCTTGCCGGTGCAAACCCGCGAGACAGGATCCTTACCACTCCCGGCGTAGCGACGCGTCAACGGTTCACCAGGCGTCGGGGCAAGCGATACGCCAGGACCGCCCCCACCACGGCAACGCCGGCGATGAAGTAGATACCGCCCGCCGTGGATTGGGTCGCGTCCTTCACCATCCCCATGAGATATGGGCTGACGAAGCCGCCCAGGCCGCCGAGCGAGTTGATGATGCCGATCGCCGCGGCCATGCCGACGCCGCCAAGGAAGATGCTGGGCAGCATCCACATCATGGTGGTGGCCATGTAGACACCGGCGGTACCCACCGTCAAGGCAGCCAGCGCGAGCATCGGACTCGCGTGCAGCAGCGCGCTGGCGGTCAAGCCCGTGGCCGATACGAGGAAGCCCCCTATCAAGTGCCAGCGCCTTTCAAGACGCCGGTCCGACGAACGCGCGACCAGGTTCAATGCGATCGCGCCGGCCAGAAATGGGATCGCCGATAGCAGGCCGATGATCAAGGGATCCTGATATCCAAGGTCCTTCACCAGGGTCGGCAGCCAGAAGCTGACCCCGTAGTTGCCGATAGCCTGGCAGATGCACAGCGCGACCATGGCCCACACGCGCGCGTCGCCCAGCATCGCCAGGATGGAAGGATGAAAGCCCCCCATGGCGTCCTTGGCCTTCGCGTCGGCATCCAGGTCCGCGTGCACCTGCCTTTTCTCGTCATCGGTCAGCCAGCTGGCCTGCGCCGGCACATCGGTCAGCATCCACGGCACCAGCAAGGCCAGCACCACGGACGGGCAGCCTTCCATCAGGAACAGCCACTGCCACCCCGCGAACCCCGATTGATCGTGCATGCTGTGCATGATCCAGCCGGACAGCGGCGCGCCGATGACGCCCGACAAGGGTATCGCCGCCATGAACAAGCCCAGCATGCGTCCGCGCACGCGCGACGGAAACCAGAACGTCAGGTACAGGACGATGCCGGGAAAGAAACCGGCTTCGGCCGCGCCCAGCAGGAAACGCAACACGTAGAACTGCACGGGCGTCTGCACGAAGGCGAAGGCCATCGACAACAAGCCCCACAGCAGCATGATGCGCATGATGGTCTTGCGCGCGCCCACCTTCATCATCCAGACATTGCTGGGCGCCTCGAAGATCAGGTACCCGATGAAGAACAACCCGGCGCCAAAGCCATAAGCCGTCTCCGAGAACTTCAGGTCCTCCAGCATGCGCAGCTTGGCGAAACCCACGTTGACCCGATCGAGGTACGCGAAGAGGTAACAGATGATGAGAAACGGCAGCACCTTCCACGCGATCTTGCGATACACGGCATGGGAGGTCTGTCCCAATGCATCGGCGTGCGTAGCGGCGGCCGGCTGCGCAATGGCCGCGGGTTCGGGAGACAGGATGGAATTTCTCATCGGGCGCCTCCAATCCGCCGGGACCTCGATCGCGCGAAGGCTCGCACGGGACGTGAATTTCCGTGTGGCATGTCATTCCCCTAATGACGATCCGTGACCGCCGGCCCGCCACCGATGACGAGACGCGACCCGATCCGGATATTGATCCGACGCCGCGGGGTGCTTTGCCGCGCGGCGCATAACTGACGATGCGTGTTCGATTATGCCGCGCGAGGAGACGCGGCACCGACTGTCATTTTTTATCGAATGGATCAAAAAACTGGATCGCGTCACCGCTGTGGTGGCATCGACGCATCAGCCCGGACCAGCGCGGACGGGCATCGCCCCGGCGAGGCGCTCAGCCCGCCGTGGCCCCGCCGCAATGGCGCGCCGCGGCCTCCTGCGCCAGGACGCAGATCGAACGCTTCAATGCGTTGTTGGACGTGCCGTCCAGGTAGACGGCGTAGTAATCCAGCCGCGGCAGCGCCACGGAGGTATCGAGCACGCGCAAGGCGCCGCTATCGATGGCGCCCTGCACCAGCACGGACGACAGGGCCGCGATGCCACGGCCGGCATGCACCATGTCGATGATGGTCTGCACGGAAGAAACGCCCCAGATACGTATATCGGACAAGCCGAGGGCTTCCCGTATGCGCGCCAGGACATTGGTGCTCAGCAGCGTATACGCCGGCCACGTGATGATGGGATAACGCGAGAACAGCTCGTCGTCCGGCCGTTGCGCATGGTCGCCCTCGCCCCCGTGGCAGGACGCCGCATCGCCGGGTGGGGGCGTCACCGGCGGCAGGCCGCGCGCGACCACGAAGCACACTTCGTAGTCGCAAAGCTTGACGCCGTGCACGCCATCATTCGGGATGGTCTCCGTCATCAAGGCCAGGTCGATATCCTGCGCAAGCAAGCGCTGGCGCAACTCCGGCGAATTGTCGACGGCGATGTCGATGATGAGGTTGGGATAGCGTGCGTTGATGTCCTCGATCAGGCTGGATAGCCAGGTCCGCACCAAGGTCTCGGACGTCCCTATCGTGAACTTGCCGCGCAGGGCGGCGGGCTGCGCCACCGCCGCCAGCAATTCATCGCGCACCTTGAGCAGCCGCTCGGCATACTCGACCAGCAAGGCGCCGCGCGCCGTCAGCGTGGCACGGCGGCGATTGGCGTCGAACAGATCCACGCCCAGTTCCTGCTCCAGCTGGGCGATGCGAGCGGAAACCGCGGGCTGGGTGGTGTGCAACTTGGCCGCCGCCGCGCGAAAGCCGCCCAGCTTCGCGACCCAGTAGAAGGTTTCGAAAGTCCGCAAATCCCGCATATCGCCCACAACCCCCAATAAGTGCGCGCCGCCGGCACGCAGAGGCATGCCGGCGGCGCGCACTCATTCTAGGCAATAGCCGCGCGGGGCTACAACACGGCGAAGTCCGAATTGCGTAAATCGGTAACCAGCATATGGGCCGGCGCATGCGTGATGCAGAAGTCCAGCCGCGCCGCCTCGACCACGGCCTGCGGCGTGACGCCGCAGGCCCAGAACACGGGCAACTCGCCGTCTTCCATGGGCACGGCGCTGCCATAGTCCGGCTTGTCGATGTCCGCGATGCCTATGCTTTCCGGCAGGCCGATGTGCACGGGGGCCCCATGGACCGCCGGCATGCGGGAAGTGATCTGGATCGCCCGTATGGCGTCGGCGGGCTTGAACGAACGCATGGACACCACCAGGGGACCGGAAAAAGGTCCCGCCGGCGTTGTCGGCACCGACGTGCGGTAGACCGGGACGTCACAGCCGCGCTCGTGGTGATGCAGGGTCAGGCCAGCCCGCAGCAATTCATCCTCGAAGGAAAAGGAACAGCCCAGCAGGAAGGCCACGAGATCATCACGCCAGTAATCCTTGATATCGGGCACTTCCCGCTCCAGCGCGCCCTTGCGCCAGATCCGGTACTTGGGCAGGTCGGTACGGATATCGATGTCCTTGCCCAAGGTCGGCAAGCGCCAGTCGCCGGCGTCGGAGCTGGCCAGCAAGGGACACGGCTTGGGATTCAGGGAGCAGAACCGCAGGAAGTCGGCAGCCTGCGCGGACGGCAGGATGGCCAGGTTGGCCTGGACATAGCCAGGCGCCAGCGTCGACGTCTGCGTGGCGTGCTTGCCCGCGCGTATCAGTTGGCGTGCCTCGTATCCCGTGCTTGCGGCGGTGCTCAAGTCGTTCCCCTTTGCTTGAATGGAGAAATGATTATGAGCAAGCCTCCATCCCCTGGGCCAACTGTGATTTTGGATCGCGGCAATTGGAAAAAATGATCAGGCGCGCGACCCGCTCTGTCGCATAGCGCCGCCAGCCGCGACGCACCGGCGTGGCGCAGAACCCTGGGCATGACCGCACCACGATGCAGCGGGGCGCCGCCGGACCCGCGCACCCGCCAAGACCGAAAGAAATTTTCCGTCGCAAAAACAATAACTTATGGCCGACCCAGCAGCGCCGCAAAAGTTGGCATATCGATTGCTTTAGCCAGGAGGACGGCCCACTCATCTTGATCCACGACAGGCCGTCGCCGCCATCGACGATCGCGGCACATGGAACAAAGGCGTTCCGCGGCACCAGGCCCTGTCCTGGCGCGCGGGACGTTTTTTTTTTGCCCGGCCCGTGGCCCTCAAGCCCCTAGCCCCTTTGCCGCCCTGCCCCTGGAGCCCTGGAATGAAGCCCGTAGACTCGAAGACATCCCCGACGACCTCCACCCCGGCCGCCGCTGCCATCGACCTAGGCCGCCGCGACTGGCTGGGCAAGGGCGCGCGCGGCCTCGCCGGCGCCGGCCTGCTGACGCTGGTCGATCCGCTGGTGCGCGCGGGAGCCTGGGCCGCCGGCTCCGACGCGCCGGAAAAAACCGAGGTCAAGATCGGTTTCATTCCTCTCACGGACTGTGCGTCCGTGGTCATGGCGTCCGTGCTGGGCCTGGACAAGAAATACGGTGTCAAGATCACGCCTTCCAAGGAAGCCTCCTGGGCCGGCGTCCGCGACAAGCTCGTCAACGGCGAACTCGACTTCTCCCATGTGCTGTATGGCCTGGTCTATGGCGTGCACCTGGGCATCGGCGGTCCCAGGAAGGACATGGCCGTGCTCATGGGCCTGAACCGCAATGGCCAGGCCATCACGCTGTCCGAAAAACTGAAGGAAGCGGGCGCCACGGACGGCGCGTCCCTCGCCAAGGTCATGCAGAGCCAGAAGCGCGAGTACACCTTCGCGCAGACCTTCCCCACGGGCACCCACGCCATGTGGCTCTATTACTGGATGGCGGCCTACGGCATCAACCCCATGCGCGACGCCAAGGTGATCACCGTCCCGCCCCCGCAGATGGTCGCCAACATGCGGGTCGGCAATATGGACGGCTTCTGCGTCGGCGAACCCTGGGGCGCCCGCGCCATCGCCGACAAGATAGGCTTTACCGCCGTTACCACCCAGCAGATCTGGACCGACCATCCGGAAAAGGTGCTGGGCACCACCGCCGACTTCGTCAAGGCCAACCCCAACACCGCGCGCGCCGTGACGGCGGCCGTGCTGGAAGCGGGCAAGTGGATAGACGCGTCGGCCTCCAACCGCCGCCAGACCGCCGAGACCGTCGCGGCGAAGTCCTATATCAATACCGACATGAACATCATCGTCGACCGCATGCTGGGCCGCTACAGCGACGGCCTGGGCAAGACCTGGGACGATCCGCACGCCATGCATTTCTACCAGGACGGCGAGGTCAACTTTCCTTACCTCAGCGACGGCATGTGGTTCCTCACCCAGCACAAGCGCTGGGGCTTGCTGAAGGAGCATCCCGACTACGCAGGCGTGGCCACGCAGATCAACCGCATGGACATCTACAAGCAGGCCGCCACCGCCGCCGGCGCAACCCTGCCCAAATCGGAGAACCGCTCGTCCACGCTCATCGATGGCGTGGTCTGGGACGGCAGCAACCCGGCCGCCTATGCGGACGGCTTCAAGGTCAAGGCCTGAACCTGGAGATCGCGCATGGACACGCCCGTCACCCCCATCATGGCCGCCGCCGCGCCCCTGCGGCGCGTGCGCGCGCGCATCGACGCCGCCTGCGGCGCCCTGCTGCGCGCGCTGGTCGGCCCCGCCGCCGGCTTCGCCATCTTCGTGCTGGTCTGGCAGGGAATCGCCCTGCTGGCCCCGGCCATTCCCACACCCGGCAAGACATGGGATGCCGCGCGCGAACTGTTCGCCCATCCCTTCTACGACAACGGCCCCAACGACCAGGGCATAGGCTGGAACATCCTGGCGTCGCTGCAGCGCGTGGCCACCGGCTTCGGCCTGGCCGCCGTGATCGGCATCCCGGTCGGTTTCGCCATCGGCCGCTTCAAGGCCTTGAATGCCATGATGTCGCCCATCATCAGCCTGTTGCGGCCGGTCTCCCCGCTGGCGTGGCTGCCCCTGGGACTGCTCCTCTTCAAGGCCGCCAATCCCGCCGCGATCTGGGCCATCTTCATCTGCTCGATCTGGCCCATGATCGTCAACACCGCCGTCGGCGTATCGCGCGTGCCCCAGGACTACCTGAATGTGGCGCGGGTGCTGGACCTGTCGGAATGGAAAGTCCTGACCCGCGTCCTGCTGCCGGCCGTGCTGCCCTACGTCCTGACGGGCGTGCGCCTGTCCATCGGCACCGCCTGGCTGGTCATCGTCGCGGCGGAAATGCTGACGGGCGGGACCGGCATCGGCTTCTGGCTCTGGGACGAATGGAACAACCTCAAGGTCGAGCACATCGTCATCGCCATCTTCGTCATCGGCATCGTCGGCCTGTTGCTCGAAGTCCTGCTGATGCAGCTCGCGCGCCGCTACACCTATACCGAGGAATAAGACCATGCAGAAATTCGTACGCATCGAACGCGTGGGCCAGGTTTTCGAGACCCGCAACGGGCCATTCGTGGCGCTGCGCGACATCGACCTGACGGTGGCGCAGGGCGAGTTCATCAGCCTGATCGGCCATTCCGGCTGCGGCAAGTCCACGCTGCTCAATCTCGTGGCCGGCCTGGCGCGCCCCACCTCGGGCGTGCTGATCTGCGCGGAGAAGGAAATCGCCGGTCCGGGTCCGGAACGCGCGGTGGTCTTCCAGAACCATTCCCTGCTGCCGTGGATGACCTGCTACCAGAACGTCTACCTGGGCGTGGAGCGCGTGTTCGCCAAGACCGAGGGCAAGGCGCGGTTGCAGGCCCGCACCCTTGCGGCCCTGGAACTGGTGGGCCTGGCGCACGCGCAGGCGAAACTGCCCCGCGAGATCTCCGGGGGCATGAAGCAGCGGGTGGGCATCGCCCGCGCCCTGGCCATGGAGCCCAAGGTGTTGCTGATGGACGAGCCCTTCGGCGCGCTGGACGCGCTGACCCGGGCGCACCTGCAGGACGAGCTGCTGAAGATCGTGGCCCAGACCCGCAGCACCACCATCATGGTCACCCATGACGTGGACGAGGCCGTACTGCTGTCGGACCGCATCGTCATGCTGACCAATGGCCCGGCGGCCACCATAGGCCAGGTCCTGGACGTGCCGCTGGCCCGTCCGCGCGACCGGGTCGCGCTGGCCAATGACCCGCGCTACCTGGCCTGCCGGGCCGCGGTCGTCGACTTCCTGCATCGGCGCCACGGCAATCCGGCCGCGTCGGCGGCGCTGGAATCCGCCGCGCCGGCGCGCGCCGCCGCGCGCGAGGAGCAGGCCGTCCCAGCCGGCCTGCACGTGGTGGCCAGCACGCCCGCCATCGGATCGCCCGCCGCCGGCGCCTTGCGCCGTGTCGGCTAGCCCTCACGGAGACACGCAGCGATGGACAAGCCGAAACTGGTGCTCGTCGGCAACGGCATGGCGGGCGCGCGGGCACTGGAAGAATTGCTGAAGATCGCGCCCGATCTTTATGAGATCACGGTGTTCGGCGCCGAGCCCCATCCCAACTACAACCGCATCATGCTGTCGCCCGTGCTCACGGGCGAGCAGACGGTGGATGACATTGTGCTGCATGACGTCGGCTGGTACGCGGCCCACGGCATCCGCCTGCTGCTGAACCGCACCGTGACCCGCATCGACCGGGCGCGCCGCCTGGTCCACGCCGACGACGGCACGGTCGCGCACTACGACCGCCTGCTGTTGGCCACGGGTTCCACGCCCTTCATCCTGCCGGTGCCGGGGCATGGGCTGGACGGCGTGATCGGCTTTCGCGACATCCAGGACGTGCAGCGCATGATCGCGGCCGCTGCCCAGGGCGGCCACGCCGTCGTCATCGGCGGCGGGCTGCTGGGGCTGGAAGCCGCCAGCGGCCTGGCCGCGCGCGGCATGCGGGTCAGCGTGGCGCACCTGGGCGCGACCCTGCTGGACCGCCAGCTGGATGACGCGGCGGCCAACCTGCTGCGCGCCACGCTGGAAGCACGCGGCCTGCGATTCCTGATGGCGCGCCAGACCGACGCCATCCTGGACGACGGCCACGGCCGCGTCCGCGCCGTACGCTTCCAGGACGGCGCCGAAATACCCGCCGACCTCGTGGTGATGGCGGTGGGCATACGCCCGAACGTGGCGCTGGCGCGGTCCTGCGGCCTGCACGTCGACCGCGGCATCGTGGTCAGCGATACCCTGCAGACCTACGACCCCTGTATCTACGCGGTGGGCGAATGCGTCAGCCATCGCGGCGTGGCCTATGGCCTGGTCGCGCCCCTCTACGAACAGGCGCGCGTGGCCGCGAACCACCTGGCGCGGGTCGGCGTCGGCCGCTATCCCGGCAGCGTGCTGTCGACCAAGCTCAAGATCACCGGCATCGACGTTTTCTCGGCCGGGGATTTCATCGGTGGCGCGGACACCGAGACCATTACGCTGACCGATCCCCTGGCCGGCATCTACAAGAAACTGGTGCTCAAGGCCGACCGCCTGGTGGGTGCCTGCCTGTATGGCGACACCGCCGACGGCGCCTGGTACTTGCGCCTGATCCGCGAGGGCCGCGACGTGGCGGCCCTGCGCGACCGCCTGATGTGCGGCGAGGACGCCGCCAACGATGCCGGCGCTGCGAGCGATGCCGGCCACGAGCCCGGCCACGCCCATGCCGCGCGGCAGGCTGCATGACAAAAGACGGGACGATGAACATGGACAGCCCGTTATTCCGCCATCCGGCGCCGCCGGCCGCCACCACGGCATCGATCTGCTGCTACTGCGGCACCGGCTGCGGCGTGCGGGTGCACACCGAGGGCGGCCGCGTCACCGGCGTCAGCGGCGACGCCAGCCACCCGTCCAGCCTGGGCAAGCTGTGCAGCAAGGGCCGCGCCCTGGCCGATACCGTGCGCGACGACGGCGCCCGCGTCCTGCGCGCGCAGTGGCGCGACAGCCGCGCGGCGCCCCGCCGCGACATCGCGCTGGACGCCGCCCTGGACCTGGCCGCCGACCGGCTGGCCGACATCATCGGCCGCCACGGCCCGGATGCCGTCGCCTTCTATCTTTCCGGCCAGTTGCTGACGGAGGACTACGCGGTTTTCAACAAACTGGCCCGCGGCCTGGTCGGCACCAACAACATCGACACCAATTCGCGCCTGTGCATGTCCAGCGCCGTGGCCGGCTACAAGCTGACCCTGGGCGCCGATGCGCCGCCCGCGTGCTACGACGATATCGGCCTGGCCGACACGGTGCTGATCGCGGGTTCCAATGCCGCTCATGCGCACCCCATCCTGTTCCGCCGCCTGGAGGCCGCGAAACAGGCCCGGCCGGACATGAGGATCATCCTGGTCGACCCGCGCCGTACCGACACCGCCGAGCTGGCCGACCTGCACCTGCCCATCCTGCCCGGCAGCGACGTCGCGCTGTTCCACGCCATGCTGCACGTGATGCAGGACGAAGGGCTGCTCGACCACGCCCATATCGCGCGCCACACCACCGGCTTCGCCGCCCTGCGCGAACGGATCGCCGCCTGCCCGCCCGCCCTGGCGCAGGATATCTGCGGCGTCCCGGCCGCCGACATCGCCACGGCCGCACGCTGGTTCGGCCGCGCCGGCGCGGCGCTGTCGCTCTATACGATGGGCTTGAACCAGTCCAGCAGCGGCACGGCCAAGAACGCCGCGCTGATACACCTGCACCTGGCGACGGGGCAGATCGGCAAACCCGGCGCCGGGCCGTTTTCGTTGACCGGCCAGCCCAACGCCATGGGCGGCCGCGAAGCCGGCGGCATGGCTACCCTGCTGCCGGGCCACCGCGACCCGGCCGACGCAGGCCACCGCGCCGAGGTGGCCGCGCTGTGGGGCGTCGAACAGTTGCCGGTGCGGCCTGGCCTGCCCGCCCTGGAGATGTTCGAGGCCCTGCACGACGGGCGCATCAAGGCCATCTGGATCGCGGCCACCAATCCGGCGCAGTCCCTGCCCGACCAGGCGCGGGTGCGGGCCGCGCTGGCGCGCGCCGAGCTGGTCATCGTGCAGGAAGCCTACACGGGCGGTGAAACCCTGGACTATGCCGACCTGGTCCTGCCCGCCGCCACCTGGCCGGAAAAGGAAGGCACGGTCACCAATTCCGAACGCCGCATCAGCCGCGTGCGCGCCGCCATCGTCGCGCCCGGCGACGCCCGGTCCGACTGGCGGCTGGCCGCGGGGGTGGCGCAACGCCTGGCCGCGCGCATCGCGCCGGCGCGGGCGGCGCTGTTCGCGTATCCGGACGAAGCCGCGGTCTTCGCCGAGCATGCGGCCAGCACGGCAGGCCGCGACCTGGACTACAGCGCGCTGACGTACCGCATCCTGGACGAGCTGGGTCCGCAGCAATGGCCCTACCGCCCCGGCCAGCCGCCGTCGCGTCGCCTGTACGCCGACGGCATCTACGCCACGGCCGACGGCCGGGCGCGTTTCGTCGCCGTGGATCATGCGCCGGTGGCCGAGCCCGTGACGGCGGACTACCCGCTGCGCCTGACCACCGGCCGGCTGCGCGACCATTGGCACAGCCTGGCGCGCACCGCGCTGTCGCCGTCCCTGGTGCGCCACGTGGAAGCGCCGTGGCTGTCCCTGCACCCGGACGACATGCGCGAACTGGGCGTGGCGGAAGATGCCCTGGCCGTACTGCGTTCCCGGCGCGGCGAAGTCGTCCTGCCGGCGCGCGCGGACGCCAGCCTGCGGCGCGGCCAGGCCTGGTTGCCCATGCATTGGGGCAGCGCATTCATGGCGGGCGACGGCATCAATGCCTTGACCAATCCGGCGCGCGACCCCGTTTCGCGCCAGCCCGAACTGAAGCATTGCGCGATCGCCGTGACGCCGGCCGCCCTGCCCTGGCGAGCCGCCGGCTGGGTGCGCGGCGACGCCGCGACCCTGCGCCGCGCGCTGGCGTCCTGGCTGCGCCGCTTTCCTTACGCGGTGCTACTGCCCAGCGCCATCGCCGGCGGCGGGCTGTGCGTGGCCATCGGGGCCGCGCGGGCGCCGGCGGCGACGGAGCTGGCGGCGCTGTACGACGCGCTGGGGCTGGGTGCCGGCGCGACGGGCGCCGTCGCCGTCTACGACGATCCCGCGCGCGGCAAGCTGCGCCGCGCGGCATTGGACCAGGGCCGGCCGCGCGCTTTCTTCCTGGCCGGCGACCTGCTGGCCCACGACACCCTGGCCGCCTGGGCCGACGGCGGCGCCGCGCCCGCCAGCCTGGCGCGGCTGCTGATGGGGCAGGACGCCGGAACGCCGCGGGCACGCACGATCTGCGTGTGCGTGGGCGTGACCGACCGGGCCATCGCGGCGGGCATCGCCGACGGGCTGGACCTGGACGGCTTGAAGCAGACCCTGGGCTGCGCCACCGGCTGCGGCTCCTGCGCTCCCGAAATCTCGCGCATGATCTCGTGCGCACGTACCACGAAGGCCACTCATGACGATTCCGCACGCATCCAATGAAACCGGCGCCGCGCCCGGCAAGGTCTGGCTGGTGGGCGCCGGTCCTGGCGATCCCGACCTGTTGACGGTCAAGGCGGCCCGCGTCCTCGGACAGGCCCAGGTCTGGTTGATCGACGACCTGGTGGGGGCCGGCATCCTGGCGCTGGCCGCCCCGGGCACCCGCATGATCAAGGTCGGCAAGCGCGGCGGCTGCCGCTCTACGCCGCAGGATTTCATCTTGAGGCTGATGGCGCGCCATGCCCGCCAGGGCCGCGTCGTCGCGCGCGTCAAGGGCGGCGATCCTTTCATCTTCGGGCGCGGCGGCGAGGAAATGGCCTGGCTGGCGGCCCGCGGCATCGCGGCGGAAGCCGTCGGCGGGCAGACCGCGGGCCTGGCGGTGGGCGCTGCGCTGGGCTTGCCCCTGACCCACCGCGGCGTCAGTCGCGGCGTGGCGCTGGTCACCGCGCACACCATGGACGGCTCGCGTCCCGATTGGCGCGGCCTGGCCGCCAGCGGCCTGACGGTCGTGTGCTACATGGGCATGAGCGACGCCGGCAGCCTGGCGCGGGAATGCATGGCGGCGGGGTTCGCCCCGACGCTGCCGGTCGCCGTCGTGCACCGCGTGTCCTGCCCCTACCAGCGCCACATCGTCACGACCCTGGCCGTGATGGCCGAGGCCATCGCGCGCACGGGGCTGGAGAGCCCCGCGGTGATCGTCATGGGCGAAGTCGTCACGCTGATGGCGGCGGCGCACCTGCCGGCCGACGCGGAGCGCCCGCGAGCGCGCGCTTGCGCGGCGGCATAGGGCATGCCGTGCATCGGCGCCTCGGCCGCCGATGCGCGCATACCGCGGGAAGTGCGCAAACCCCTTGTACAGAGGCTTTTTTCAACATGTCGCCACCGTTCGAACGCAACGGCACGCACGCGAAGCCGACCCGGATTGCATTGTGCGGTAGCTCGACGCAGAGCATTACATCACGTAAAAATCCCGTATTTTTAGGGCTCGCGGAGACCAGAACCGTTGTTCCTGCGCCTCTCCGCGCGATTTATGCCGCAATAGCGCGCAAATCATGTACATAGTCGCGTCGCTTCCGCTATCATCGCGTTCAGCCGGCGCATGGCGTGCGGCACGTATATATCAACCTTAACTTTCATCGACCATGGCCACTAAAAAAGCTCCTGCTAAGAAAGTTTCCACCGTTGCCAAGAAGGCTCCGGCCAAGGCCCCGGCCAAGAAGGCCGTTGCCACCAAGGCGGCTCCCGCCAAGAAAGCGGCCGCTCCCGTGTCCGTGATCAAGACCGCTCTGAACAAGAGCCAACTGGTGACCCACCTGGTCGAGCAGACTGGCGTCGAAGCCAAGTCGGTCAAGCTGGTCCTGGCCAGCCTGGAAGGCGCCGTGCTGGCGTCCGTGAACAAGAAGGGTGCTGGCGAATTCGCGCTGCCCGGCCTGTTCAAGGTGTCGGTGCAGAAGGTTCCCGCCAAGCCCAAGCGCTTCGGCAAGGATCCGTTCTCCGGCGAAGAGCGCTGGTTCCCGGCCAAGCCGGCTTCGGTCAAGGTCAAGGTCCGTCCGCTGAAGAAGCTGAAGGACGCCGCCCAGTAAAGCGGCCAGGCTGGCGGCGCGCTTCGTTCGCGGAACGCGCCTGCTGCCCGATCTTGCAAAACCCGCCGTCAGGCGGGTTTTTTACGTTCAGGGCACGCCCGCCAGATCCCGTTTGTTGCCTCGCAGCAGAATTTCCATATAAATCCAGGCCTTAAGCAAATAACCCAGCCAGGGGGTCGGCCGACACAAGCGCGCAAGATTCGCTACGATTGCGTTTTTGGCTTTTTTTGCGGCCGCTGTCGGGCCCTGCCATGCGTATCGAGGCGCAGCATCATGTATGTGTATGACCCCATAGACCAACGCCTGGTCGAAGAGCGCGTCGCCCAGTTCCGCGACCAGACGCAACGCTTCCTGGCGGGCCAGCTGACGGAGGACGACTTCCGCGTCCTGCGCCTGCAAAACGGCCTGTACATCCAGCGCCACGCCCCCATGCTGCGCGTCGCCATCCCCTATGGCATGCTGGCCTCGCGCCAGTTGCGCATGCTGGCCCACATCGCCCGCAAGTACGACCGCGGCTACGGCCATTTCAGCACCCGCCAGAACATGCAGTTCAACTGGCCCAAGCTGGAAGAAGTGCCCGACATCCTGGCGGACCTGGCGACGGTGCAGATGCACGCCATCCAGACCAGCGGCAACTGCATACGCAACACCACCACCGACCATTTCGCCGGCGTGGCCGCCGACGAAGTGACCAATCCGCTGGTGTGGTGCGAGATCATCCGCCAGTGGTCCATGCTGCACCCGGAATTCGCCTTCCTGCCCCGCAAGTTCAAGATCGCCGTCAGCGGCGCGCTGGAAGACCGCGCGGCCGTCGGCGTGCACGACATCGGCCTGCAGGCCGTCGAGCAGGACGGCGTCATCGGTTTTCGGGTCTGGGTGGGCGGCGGCATGGGCCGCACGCCCATCATCGGCAAGCTGATCCGCCCCTTCGTCGCCTGGTATGACCTGCTGACCTATCTGCAGGCCGCCCTGCGGGTCTACAACCTGCACGGCCGCCGCGACAACAAGTACAAGGCCCGCATCAAGATCCTGGTCAAGGACCTGACGCCCGAGGTATACGCACGGCAGGTCGAGGAAGAATGGGCCATCATCAAGGACGGCCCCAACCGACTCAAGCAGGAAGACCTGGACCGTATCGCCGGCCGCTTCACCTGGCCGCAATACGACGCCGATGCCGCGTCCGCCGCCGACCCGACGGCCGGGCAGGCGGCCGCGGACCCGGCCTTCGCGCGCTGGCTGCGCAAGAACACCCATCCGCACCGCGTGGCCGGCTATGCGTCGGTCACGCTGTCGCTGAAGGCTACCGGGGTGCCGCCGGGCGACGTGACCGACGCCCAGATGGACGCCATCGCCGACCTGGCCGACGACTATTCGCACGGCGAACTGCGCGTGTCGCACGAGCAGAACCTGATCCTGCCGGACGTCCGCCGGGACCGTCTGCATGCCCTGTGGGAGGCGATCAAGCCGCTGGGGCTGGCCACGCCCAACATCGGCCTGCTGACCAATATCATCGCCTGTCCGGGCGGCGACTTCTGCGCCCTGGCCAACGCCGTCTCCATCCCCGTGGCGCAGGCCATCCAGGCCCGTTTCGACGACCTGGACTATCTGTTCGAGATCGGCGAGCTGGACCTGAATATTTCTGGCTGCATCAACGCCTGTGGCCACCATCACGTCGGCCACATCGGCATCCTGGGCGTGGACAAGGCCGGCGAGGAGTGGTACCAGGTCACCATCGGCGGCCGCCAGCACGGCGGCGCGGACGACCTGAACGTGGTCGACCCGTCGCGCGCCGGCGGCGCCGCCATCGGCCGCATCATCGGGCCGTCGTTCGCCCGGGAGGAAGTGCCGAACGTCGTCGAGAAGCTCATCCAGACCTACCTGCGCCTGCGCGACAGCGAGGTGGAACGCTTCGTCGACGTGGTCACGCGCGTCGGCATCGACCCCTTCAAGGCCGACGTGTACAACGAACCCGCCAAGGACAAAGCCGGCGAGCCGGCGCATGCCTGATACCCCGACCATCATGAACAACCTGATCCGCTACGGCGAACTCATCGCCAATACCACCCAGCGCTTCGTTCCGCCCGAGGGCGATGCCGCCGCCCTGCCGGCCGACGAGCCGGGTTGGGAAGTGCCGCTGGCAACCTGGCTGGCCGGACGCGACGCCTTGCGCGCCCGCCGGCATCCGGTCGCCGTGCTGCTGGGGCCGGATGCCGACCCCGCCGCCCTGGCGCAAGATGACGGGCGCCACATCGACCCCACGGGGATCGCCTATATCGCCATCGACTTCCCGGCCTACACCGACGGCCGCGGCTACTCCATCGCCCAGCAGCTGCGGTCGCGCTACGGCTGGGAAGGCGAATTGCGCGCGGTGGGCGACATCCTGATCGACACCATCCACTACCAGGCCCGCTGCGGTTTCGACAGCTTCGTCGTCAAGGAGGGGCATGATCCGCTGAAGGCCCTGCAAGCCCTGGGAACGTTCACGGTGCATTACCAGCGCGAGTACCTGCGCCCGATGGCGGCCTAGGCCTCGGACGCCCGGACACCCCCGAGCACCCCTGGACACCCCCGGACGCCCCCGGACGTCACCCAGTCCCGCCCTGCCACGCCGCCCCCTCGGGCGGCGTTTTGCTTTGGTATGCTTGATTGCTTGCTTGCCTCGCATCCAACCCGCACAAGACTATGCACCTGCTCAAGCAAGAGAAGTTCGTGGTACTGGCCCTGGTCATTGCCTTCGCCGCGCACTCGGCCGTCCTGGAACAGATGGTCGCGGGCGGCTGGCCGGCGGCGCTGATCGTGTCCGTCGTGCTGGTCGCCACCATCCTGACCGTTTCGATGAGCGTGGCGCACCATGCCGAACAGCTCGCGCACAAGGTGGGCGACCCCTACGGCAGCATGCTGCTGACCCTCTCCGCGGTAGTCGTGGAGGTGATCGTGCTGGCCATCGTCCTGATCAAGAACGGATCGCCCACGCTGGCGCGCGACAGCATCTACGCGGCGGTCATGCTGGACATCAACGGCACGCTGGGCCTGGCCGCCCTGATCGGCGGCTTCAAGCACGGCGAGCAGTCCTATAACGACGACTCCGGCCGCACCTATACCGTGATGATCCTCACCGCCATGGGCATCGCCATGGTGGTGCCGGAATTCGTGCCGCCGCCATCCTGGGCGCTCTACGATGTCTTCACCATGGTCGCCCTGGTGCTGCTGTACAGCGTTTTCCTGCGCATGCAGGTGGGACCGCACAGCTACTTCTTCAGCTACAGCTACCCCGACAAACGGCGCCCCCCGCCACGGGCGGACACGGAAGCGGCGCCCGAGAGCCGCACCGCCGTGTCCATCGTGATCATGCTGGTCGGCGTGGCGGTGGTGGGCATGCTGGCCGAGTCGCTGTCGGTCTCGATGCCGATCGCGCTGGAAGGCACTCACGCCCCCCTCGCCCTGCTGGCCCTGGTCGTGGCGATCATCTCGGCCGGCCCCGAAATCATCACCGCCCTGCGCGCGGCCCTGCGCAACCGTATGCAGTCCACGGTCAATATCGCCATGGGCGCATCGCTGTCGACCGTCACGCTGACCATCCCCATCATCACCCTGCTCGCCATGTGCCTGGGCCTGCCGTTGCAGATGGCGATGACGCCGGCGCAGGCGGTGATGACCGTCATCACGCTGGTGGTGGCGGCGATCAACCTCAACGACGGACAGACCAACGCCATCGAGGGCATGACCCACCTGGTGCTGTTCCTGACCTTCCTGATGCTGACCGCGATCGGTCTTTGATCCCCAAGGGCCCCCGCGCCGACGGCCCAGGCGCCCTGCTCCGCTATCTCGGCGCCATGGACGACGGCGGCACGGCTGTCGTGGCAGCCATCGGCGTGGAGACCGGATCCGGCTCGCGCTCCGGCGGCCGCAGGGGATCGAAATCCACCCAATGCCCATCCTGCCACCGGCCATTGGCGCGTTCGACGTCGACGCCGCCCGCGCCGCGCAGCAGCCGGCAGGCCTCCTGTTCCCGCATGGGATCGGTGTGCAGGGCCAGCAGCACGCCGGCATGGCGGGCTTCCGGATGGTGGGGCTGGCCGCTGGCGCGCGGCGCCGAACCCGGCTTGCTTCTTCCCACCACGAACATGGCGCCCAGGAAGGACCCGATGTAGGCGCCCACCCCCGCCACGGCCAGCACCGCCAGGGGCGTCAGGGTCAATGCCGCGCCGATCAGGCCGCCGGCGACGGCGCCGATCAGGCCCAGGCCCGCCCCGCCCAGCAATGCGCCGTATTGCGCCGGCCCCGCATCGGGATCCGCCGGGCGGTCCCCGCCTATCGGATAGGTGGCGTGGGCCCCGGCCATATTGACGTAAAAGATATGCACGTCCTCCTCGGCGAAACCGCCGGCGAACAGCGCGCGGGCGGCTTCGCGCGCCTGGTCGAACGTGGTGTAGCGTGCCGCAACGATCAAAGCCATGATGGTCTCCTCTTCGAATTGCGTCAGCGCCGGGTCGTCCCCGCGTCCCGCTGGCGCGGCAAGGTGCTCGCTGGCTTGCGCAGGCAGACCTCCCGGAAAACAACACCAGGCGGAGCAATTAGCATTCCTATCGAGGAGTTTTCAGCAAGGGGCACGGAAAAATGACATGATTGCGGTCTTTGCCTCAGATCTGTCAGCGATCGGCCCGGGAAATCCCGCCATGCCGACCTCGGGAACCAGGACACGCGGGTAGACGTATCCTCGCCTTTTGACACGGCGGCGCCCGGGCCGGACCGGGCGCCGCCGTGCACGACCCTCTCTCGACTGGCATAAGCGGTACTAGCCGTAGGAGATTGTCGATGCTATCCGGTAGCTACAACACACCGCTGGTGTTGTGCTCGATCCTGGTCGCGCTACTGGCGTCCTACACCGCACTCGATCTGGTCGGCCGCATCCATAGCGCCGGCCCCGTCGCCGCCCGGTGGTGGCTGCTGGGCGGTGGCACCGCGCTGGGCATAGGCATCTGGTCCATGCACTTCATCGGCATGATCGCGTTCAGCCTGCCCATCCCGCTGGCCTACGACGTGCCCCAGACCGTGCTGTCCCTCCTAGTCGCCATCGGCGCCTCCATGCTGGCGCTATGGCTGGCGAGCCGCGACCGCCTGCCCTGGCCCCGGCTGGCGGCCGGTGCGCTGCTGATGGGGGCGGGCATTTCCGTCATGCACTACACGGGCATGGCTTCGCTGCGCATGCTGCCGGGCATCGACTACTCGCCGGGGCTCGTCGCCGCATCCGTCGCCATCGCCGTGCTGGCGGCCGGCGCGGCGCTCTGGATCGCCCACGAACTTCGGCTGTACAGCAAGCGCGTGCGCCACCTGCGCATGGGCGCTGCCGTGCTGATGGCGCTGGCCATCGTCGCCATGCACTACACAGGCATGGCGGCGGCGAGCTTCCCGCTGGGCGCCATCTGCGGCGCGGTCGCCGATGGCGGCCTGAACACCAGCGGGCTGTCCTTGCCTATCGTCGTGGCCACGGTGGCGGTGCTCAGCGTGGCCCTCATCACGTCGGTGCTGGACTTGCGCCTGGAAATGAGCACGGCGCAGTTGTCGCGTTCCCTGGCCGAAGCCAACCAGGAACTGTCGCACCTGGTGCTGCACGACAATCTCACCAAGCTGCCCAACCGCTTGCTGCTGGGCGACCGGCTGAACCAGGCGGTGGAACTTGCGGAGGCAAGCCGGAACCAGGTGGCGGTCATGTTCCTGGACCTGGACGGTTTCAAGGGCGTCAACGATTCCTTCGGCCACCAGACCGGCGACCAGCTGCTGGTGCAGGTGGCCGGGCGCATCCGGCATGGGGTGCGCGCCCAGGATACCGTGGCCCGGGTGGGCGGCGACGAGTTCGTGCTGGTCGCCACGATCAACGAACCGCAGGACGCCGCCGCGCTCGCCGACGCGCTGGTGCGCATCATCGACGAGCCGGTGGTCATCCAGGGCCATGACCTGCTGGTGACGGTCAGCATCGGCATCGCGATCTACCCGGACGACGGGCGCACCCCGGATGACCTGCTCAAGTTCGCGGATACGGCGATGTATCATGCCAAGTCGCTCGGGCGCAATCAGTATTGCTTCTTCGAAACGTCCATGAAGACCCATGGCGCCAGCCATCTGGCCCTGCTGCAGGATCTGCGGCTGGCGCTCAAGCGCCAGGAATTCGAGCTGCATTACCAACCGAAATTCCGTGCGCCCGATGGCCCGCTGACCGGCGTCGAAGCCCTGCTGCGGTGGCGCCATCCCAAGCGCGGCATGATCATGCCCGACGACTTCATCCCCCTTGCCGAACGCACCGGCCAGATCGTGACGATAGGGGAATGGGTGATCGACGAAGCCTGCCGCCAACTGGCGGACTGGCGCGCCCGCGGCCGCACCGACCTGACCATGGCCGTGAACATCTCGCCGGTCCAGTTTGCCCACGCCAATTTCATCGCCGCCGTGCGCGGCGCCATGGAACGCCACCGCATCGGCGCCGACCTGCTGGTGCTCGAAATCACGGAAACCACCGCCATGCGCGACGTGGAGGCCAGCCTCGCCACCCTGCGGCAACTGCGCGAGCTGGGCGTGCGCATTTCCATCGATGACTTCGGCACCGGCTACTCCAGCCTGCTCTACCTGAAGCGCCTGCCCGCCAGCGAACTGAAAATCGACCGCGGCTTCATCAGCGACCTGACGGCCGATAGCGAGGACGCGGCCATCGTATCGTCCATCATCGCGCTGGGCGAGACCTTGAACCTGAACATCGTCGCCGAGGGGGTGGAGACCGACGACCAGCAGGCCCTGCTGACGCAACTCGGCTGCGATTCGCTGCAAGGCTACCTGCTGGGCCGACCGGCGCCCGCGCGGGATATCGAGGATATGGTGATCGGCCGCGCGGCGCCCCGGTCGTAGACTGGCAACAGCGGCGCGGGCAGGCAAAAAGGCGAGAAACCGGGGACACCGACCGGGCACGCCACTTGCGACAGCCAGGCCCCGTGCCTGGCTCCAGGCGCGTCTGCCATGGATTCCCGCTTATGCCCAACCAGCCCCGAATCACTGAAGGTTCGCCCTTCCCCCTGGGCGCGACCCTGGATGACGACGGCGTGAATTTCGCGCTGTTCTCCGCTCACGCCACCAAGGTCGAGCTCTGCCTGTTCGATGAATTGGGCGAACAGGAAACGGAACGCATCGTGCTGCCCGAATTCACCGACGAGATCTGGCACGTCCACGTCGCCGGCCTGAACGCCGGCACGGTCTACGGCTACCGCGTGCATGGGCCTTACGAGCCCGAGAACGGCCATCGCTTCAACCCCAACAAGCTGCTGCTGGACCCCTATGCCAAGGCCTACGTCGGCGAGTTGAAATGGGACCCCGCCGTCTTCGGCTACCCCATCGGCGACGAACAGGCCGACCTGGGCTTCGACGAGCGCGACAGCGCCGCCTTCGTGCCCAAGTGCCGCGTGGTCGACCAGCGCTTCACCTGGACCCACGCCACGCGCGTGCGCGTGCCCTGGGAACGCACCATTTTCTACGAGACCCACGTGCGGGGCTACACCATGCGCCATCCCGCCGTGCCGGAGGCGCTGCGCGGCAGCTTCGCCGGCCTGGCGCGCGATGCGGTGATCGACCATATCAAGAGCCTGGGCGTCACGTCCGTGGAGCTCTTGCCCATCCACGCCTTCGTCAACGACAGCCACCTGCTGGAACAGGGACTGACCAATTACTGGGGCTACAACACCATAGGTTTCTTCGCGCCCGACCCACGCTATTTCTCGCAGGTGCCCGGCGCCATCACGGAACTGAAGCAGATGATAGACCGCTTCCACGAGGCGGGCCTGGAGATCATCCTGGACGTGGTCTACAACCATACGGCCGAAGGCAGCGAACTGGGGCCGACGCTGTCGTTCCGCGGCATAGACAACGCCTCGTACTACCGCCTGCTGCCGGACCAGAAGCGCTACTACATCAACGACACCGGCACCGGGAATACGCTGAACCTGTCGCACCCGCGGGTACTGCAGATGGTGATGGACAGCCTGCGCTACTGGGTCACGGAAATGAAGGTCGACGGCTTTCGCTTCGACCTCGCCACCATCCTGGCGCGCGAGCCGGACGGCTTCGACTACAACAGCGGCTTTCTCAAGGCTTGCCGCCAGGACCCCATCCTGTCCAGCGTCAAGCTGATCGCCGAACCCTGGGACTGTGGCCCCGGCGGCTACCAGGTGGGCAACTTCCCACCCGGCTGGGCCGAGTGGAACGACCGCTATCGCGATACGGTGCGCGCCTTCTGGAAAGGCGACGAAGGCATGGCTCCGGAACTGGCCGGACGCATCACGGGATCAGGCGGCGATTTCAACCATGGCGGCCGGCGCCCGTGGGCCAGCGTCAACTTCCTGACCGCGCATGACGGCTACACCCTGAACGACCTGGTCTCGTACAACGACAAGCACAACGAAGCCAACGGCGAGGACAACCGCGACGGCCATTCCGACAACCGTTCCTGGAATTGCGGCGCGGAAGGCCCGACCGACGATCCGGACATCCGCGCGCTGCGCGAGCGGCAGAAGCGCAATATGCTCGCCACGCTGCTCTTCTCGCAGGGCACGCCGATGATCGTGGCGGGCGACGAGTTCGGGCGCACCCAGCAAGGCAACAACAATGCCTACTGCCAGGACAACGAGATCAGCTGGGTCGATTGGGAAATCAACGAGGATGGCGCGGCCCTGATCGAATTCCTGCGCAAGCTCACCACCCTGCGCCATACCTTGCCGGTGCTGCGGCGGGGCCGCTTCCTGACCGGGGATTACGACGAAAGCATGGACGTGGCCGACGTCAAGTGGCTGAGTTCGTCCGGCGAGGCGCTCACGCCCGAGCAATGGGCGGATACCAATATGCGTTGCTTCGGGCTGATCATCGACGGCCGCGCACGCGCCACGGGCATACGGCGGCCGGCATCCGACGCCACCTTGCTGCTGATCTTCAATGCCTATCACGACGTGGTGGATTTCACCCTGCCGGAGATTCCGGGCAATGACCGCTGGACCTGCCTGATAGACACCAACGCGCCGGTGCGGGCCGAACTGCCGCAGTTCGCATCGGGCGATGTCTACCAGGTGACTGGACGGTCGCTGCTGCTGTTCTCCCTGCAGGCCAAGGGCCCCACCCAACGCGTCTTCGATAAGCTGGAGGAAGCATTGACCGACGAGGAAACGCCGGAGCCGGCGCGCGAAGCGGCGGCCATCGTGAAGAAGAGCGTGAAGAAGGAAAAACCGTCGAAATAGGCGAAACCGGGGCCGGAGCCGGTCGACGCCGCCCCATCGTCGAACCGGCAAGCCAAATCCTCCAGCGCCACGCAAAAAAGCGCCCCGCCGACATCGTCGCGCGGGGCGCTTTCCCTATCGACGGTGGGGCTCCGAAGCGGAGCCGCTCACCCTCCGTCCAGGATGCACAGGAATTAGTGCGGCTTGCGAGCCTCGTTCTTGGCTTCGTCCTTGGCATCTTCCTTCGCGTCGCCCCAGGCCTTGCGGGCCTGGCCGGCCGCCTGCTGGACGTCGCCCTTCAACTCCTGGGAGGTGTCGCCCGTGGCCTTGCCGACGGTTTCGTTGATCTTGCCCTTGACCTGTTCGCCCACACCCTTCACTTGGTCCTTGTTCATGATGAACGCTCCTTCCGTTGCCACCGGGGATCGGCGGCTTCCGCAGGCGCCGTCGCAAGGTCCGTGCCCGGGGCCGGCGCCGGGCGTCCGCCCTGCCCGGTCGCAATACAATCACCCATCCCGGTTTCCGGTTTCCTTGTCATTGCCGCCGTGGTCACGGGCCCGGCGGCCAGCCTTACCTGCAGGACAGCATGAGCGAGATATTCCACTTCGAACGCGGCACGGCGCCGCTGCTGGTTTCCATTCCCCACCTGGGCAGCCTGATCGCCGACGAGCAGAAGCCCCATATGACCGAAGCCGGCCTGCGCTCGGGCGATACGGACTGGCACCTGGACACCCTTTATGCCTTCGCGCGCGCCATCGGCGCATCCTTCCTGTGGGCGCGCTACTCACGCTACGTGGTGGACCTGAACCGGTCGCCCGATGACGGCAACCTCTACCCCGGCCAGACCAAGACCGGGCTGTGCCCCACGCTCACGTTCGACGGCGTGCCGCTGTACAAGGACGAGTCGGTGCTGACCGACGCCGAGCGCGCCCGGCGGCTGCATACTTACTGGCAGCCGTATCACGACCAATTGCGCGCCGAAATCGATCGCCTGCGCGCCCAGCATGGCAAGGTCATGGTATGGGAAGGACACTCCATCGCCAGCGTGCTGCCGCGCCTTTTCGACGGCAAGCTGCCCGACCTGAACATCGGCACCGCCGCCGGCGACAGCTGCGCCCCGGCCATGGAACAGGCCATCCGCGCGCGCCTGGAACAGGGCTGCCCTTATACCTGGGCCATCAACGGCCGCTTCAAGGGGGGCTATATCACGCGCCAATACGGCGATCCGGCAAGCAATGTGCACGTCATCCAGCTGGAGATGTGCCAGTCCACCTACATGAACGAAACCTATCCCTACGCCCTGCGCGAGGACCTGGCCAGCGGCGTGACGCCGGTGGTGGAGAGCCTGGTGCGCGCGGCCTACGACTGCCTGTAGGCGCCAGGCGTGAACCGCCCCGACGTCGCTGCATCCCCACCGGGCAAGGCCCTGGCTCGCCGCCTGCCCGAGCTGTCCCTGGTCGGCGTAACCATGATCTGGGGCGTCACCTTCCTGACGGTGCAGCATGCACTGTCCTACAGCTCGCCGCTATTCTTCGTCGGCTGCCGCTTCGCGGCGGCGGCCCTGGCGGTGGGGCTGGTCTCGCGCCACGCGCTGCGGTCCATCGCCTGGCGCGATGTCCGGGCCGGCGCCGTCATCGGCGCCTGCATCGTCACGGGCTACGGCTTGCAGACCATGGGCCTGCAACACGTGGCCAGCAGCGAGTCGGGCTTTCTCACCGCGCTGTACGTGCCGCTGGTGCCTTTGCTGCAATGGGTGTTCTGGCGGCGGCCGCCCCACATCATGTGCCTGGCTGGCGTGGCATGCGCCTTCGCCGGCATGCTGTGCTTCGCCGACGGCGGCCAGGGACTGGCCCTGTCCTTCACCACGGGGCAGACGCTGACGCTGGTGGCGGCGGTGGCATTCGCGCTGGAGATCTGCGCCATCGGCCATTACGCCGCGCGCGTGAACGTGCGCTGCGTGACCGTGGCGCAACTTGCCTTCACGGCGCTGTTCGCCTTCGCGCTGCGCCCCTTGGTGGGCGAGCACGAGACGCCCGCGCTGTCCTGGGAGCTGGCGGCATTCGCGGGCGGCATGGGGTGCGCCAGCGCGCTGATCCAGGTGGCGATGAATTGGGCCCAGAAGACGGTCGACGCCTCGCGCGCGGCCATCATCTATGCGGGAGAGCCCATCTGGGCCGGCCTCTTCGGCCGCCTGGCCGGCGAGCGCCTGCCGGGACTGGCACTGATCGGCGGGGCCTTGATCGTGCTGGCCATCCTCGTCAGCGAATGGCGCCCGCGCCGGCTGCGCGCGCGCGGGACCTGAAGCGCCCGCGCCCTGCGCCTGTCAGGCCTGCTCGCGCGCGACCCGCGCGGATGGCGCCGGGCGCTTTTCTTCCCGCTTTTCTTCCCACCTCGCGATGACGGCGGTGGCAATGCTGTTGCCGATCACGTTGGTCATCGTGCGGCCCATGTCGAGCAACTGGTCGATGGCGAGCACCAGTGCCACGCCCGCGGCGGGCAGGCCGAACATGGGCGCGATCGCGGCGACGACCACGACGGAGCCGCGCGGCACGCTGGCCATGCCCTTGCTGCTCAGCATGAGGATCAACAACATGACCACCTGCTGCGATGCCGACATGTCGATGCCGTAGGCCTGGGCGATGAAGATCGCGGCAAAGGCCTGGTAGACCATCGAACCGTCCAGGTTGAAGGCATAGCCCAGCGGCAGCGTGAAGCCCACCACTTTCTTGTCGACGCCGAATTCTTCCAGTTTCTCCGTCAGGCGGGGAAACGCGGCTTCGCTGCTGGCGGTCGAGAAGGCGATCATCGCCGGCTCGCGCACCGCCTTGAGCAGGGTGCCGATGCGGCGGCCAAGGAAGGCATAGCCCACCGCCACGAGCACTACCCACAGGATCGCCAGCGCCAGGTAGAAGGAACCCAGCAGCTTGCCGTACGTGAACAGGACGTCGAGACCGCGCAAGGTCACGACGGACGCGATCGCGCCGAACACGCCCAGCGGGGCGAAGCGCATGACGTAGTCCGTCAGGCGCAGCATCACGGGCACCAGGCCATCCACCGCCTGGATAACGAACGCGGCCTTGGGGTCGCGCTTGAGCGCGCTCAAGGCCAGCCCGAAAAACACCGAGAACACCAGGATCTGCAGGATGTCGTTGCGCGCCATGGCGTCCAGCACGCTGGTCGGGAACGCATGGGTGACCACGTCCTTGACGTTCAGGCCGGCCGTGTTCAGGCCCGTGTTCACCTCGGCGGTGCCCGCTGACAGGTGCAGCCCGGCGCCCGGTCCCGTCACGTTGGCCATGACCAGGCCGATGGCCAGCGAAATAAGCGAGGCGCAGAGGAACCAGGCCACCGACCGCAGGCCGATCCGGCCGACGTCGCTGCCGCTGTCCAGGCCGGCCAGGCCGGACACCAACGTAGCGAAGACCAGCGGCGCCAGGATCATCTTGATCAACCGCAGGAAGATGTTGGTGACGATGGAGAAATACCCCGCCACTTCCTTGAGCTCCGCGGCGTCGGTAATGCGGGTATGGCAGGCGTAGCCTACGACGACTCCCAGGATCATCGCGATGGCGATGCCCAGGGTTAGACGGTTTTTCATGTCTGTCCTTCTCTTGACTGCGGGTTCAGCCTGACGTTTTGCTGAATTGATGGCTTGATGCGGCGGGGAAAGTCGCCTTCCGAGGGGGGGCAGGAAGGGAAATCGGCCGTCGGGGTCGGGGGCGCAGGGATCCTGCGCGGCCGAGCCCAGGCGGCATCATACGGGAAAACCCTGGCCCCCACAGACTGCGAGGTTACGGTAGAGCAGCCTGGCCGCTGGCTGGAATGGGAAAAATCGCGCCGCCGGCCTCACGCGCCGCCATGATTTATCATGCCGTCCACGTCGCCCGCGAACTGGAACCTTGGCGATAACACATCGGCCATCCCTCGGATGGGTGGCACATTAGGAATGCCGTGGCATGAAACCCATAGAGAAGTCGTCCAAACTCAACGCTGTCGCCTATGACATCCGGGGCCCCGTCCTCGACCGCGCCCGCGAGATGGAAGAAGCGGGCCAGCGCATCATCAAGCTGAACATCGGCAACGTCGCGGCCTTCGGCATACAGCCGCCCGACGAGATCATCCAGGACATCATCCGCAACGTCGCCGACGTGGCCGGCTATACCGACAGCAAGGGACTCTTCGCGCCGCGCAAGGCGGTGGTGCACTACATGCAGAGCAAGGGCGTGCATGGCGTGGACGTCAACGACGTCTACCTGGGCAATGGCGCGTCGGAACTGATCTCGATGAGCATCAACGCGCTGCTGAACGATGGCGACGAACTACTCATTCCTTCCCCCGACTTCCCGCTGTACACCGCCGTGACAGGGCTTTCCGGCGGGCGTCCGGTCCACTACCTGTGCGACGAAGCCTCCGACTGGATGCCGGACATCGCCGACATCCGCGCGAAGATCACGCCGCGTACGCGCGGCATCGTGGTGATCAATCCCAACAACCCGACCGGCGCGCTCTATTCGCGCGAGGTGCTGCTGGAAATCCTGCAGGTCGCCCGCGAACACAACCTCGTGGTGCTGGCCGACGAAATCTACGACAAGACGCTGTTCGAGGAGCACACCCACGTCAGCATGGCTTCGCTGGCCGACGACGTTCTCATCCTGACCTTCAACGGCCTGTCCAAGAACTATCGTTCCTGCGGCTACCGCGCCGGCTGGATGGTGGTCTCCGGAGACAAGCGGAACGCGCAGAGCTATATCGAAGGCCTGAACATGCTGGCGTCGCTGCGCCTGTGCTCGAACACGCCGGGGCAACTGGCGATCCAGACCGCGCTGGGCGGCTACCAGAGCATCAACGAACTGGTCGGGCCCGCCGGCCGGCTGCGCAAGCAGCGCGACCTGGCGTACGACCTGCTCACCCAGATTCCCGGCGTGCATGTGATGAAGCCCAAGGGCGCGCTATACCTGTTTCCCAGGCTGGATCCCAAGATCTATCCCATCCAGGACGACCAGCAATTCGCCTACGACCTGCTGGACCAGGAACGGGTGCTCATAGTCCAAGGCACCGGCTTCAACTGGCCCCGGCACGACCACTTCCGCATGGTGTTCCTGCCGCACGTGGACGACCTGACGGAAGCCATCGGCCGTATCGACCGGTTCCTGGCGGGGATGCGCAAGGGCACGGCCTGAGCTGCGGGCCTGGGCCGTGGGTCTAAGCCGCGGATCTAACCCGAGATCCGCGGCTACGGCCTCAGGCCGTAGCCGTCCTTCAACTTCAAGATCCGTCCCTGCGGCCCAGCAGGGCGCAGAGGTTCAGCAGGCAACTCACGGTCACGTGCGTGCCGGCGCGGGAAGGCACGGAAATGTCCGCGCCATCGTGCCGCCGCACCAGCCAGGCGGCCTGCAGGCCGGCATTCGTGGCGCCGACGACATCGAGATCGAAGTCATCGCCCACGTGGAGCATGTCCGACGGCAAGACGGAGGCCATTCTTGCCGCGGCGTGGAAAATCGCCGCGTCCGGCTTGGCCGCGCCGAACTGCCGCGCGGACAAGGCGCCCATGAAGAATTCCCCGCCCCCCGTCAATGCCAGGTCGGCATTGCCATTCGTGACCGCGACCAGGGGAAAGCGCGCCCCGAGCCACGTCAACGCGGGCAGTACGTCCTCGAAGAACTCCACGTCGTTGCGCGCGGCGTAGAACGCATCGTAGGCGGGCTGGGTGAGCGCGGTGTCTTCCCCGACCGACGCCAGCACCTCGGTAATCGAACCCAACCGCAGCGCCCGGTAATCGCCGACCAGTTCGGGATGGGCCGCTTCATACTCGTCGCGCAGCAGCGCCAGCGCACGGGGCGCCGACAGCCGGGCGGCGGTCTTCGGCGCATGCGCCACCAGCCATGCTTGCAACGCCGACTCGGCGCGGGCCACGGAAGGCGCGAACGGCCACAGGGTATCGTCCAGATCGAGCGAAATGGCCGCAACGGCATTCAGGGACATACGTGGAAATCGTGTCGGGAAAGCTCGCCGATCGAGCGTGGATCGGCTGCGTACAGGTGTAAGGGGGCCATGCGGGGATGGCCAGGCGGAGAAGAAAAAGTATAGCGTCTCCCTGGCTTGCGGCCCTTGCCGGACAACTTCCCTCGCCCCTACCCCGCCGTGGACTCCCTTTCGATGATGCGAAAGCCCACATCGATGACGCCAGGGCTGGGGGTCTCGCCCCGGCATCGCTCCAGCAGGATCCGGCCGGCCTCGGCGCCTATGCGGGCGCCGTCCACGTGCACGGTCGTGAGCGTGGGGGCAAGGTAACCGGAGAAATGCGTGCCCCCAAAGCCGCATACGGCCAGGTCTTCGGGGACGCGCAAGCCCCGCGCGCGCGCTTCCGTCAGCACGCCTTCCGCGAGCGTATCCGAGCTGCAGAAAATCGCCCGGATCGCGGGGTCCTTGCGCAATAGCTCGGCGCCGGCCTGCCGCCCCGAGCCCAGGCTGCTGGGCGCCGGCACGACGGCGGTGGCGACTTCATGGCCGATGTGTTCGACGAAACCCTGCCTGCGTATCAAGGCCCGCTGGTCGTCGCCGGTCGCCGCGCCGACGCGCGTCCACCCTTTCGACAGGAAGTACTCCGCGACCGCGCGGCCGACGTCGAGATGGGAGAAACCGACCAGCATATCGAATGGCTGCTCCGTGGTATCCCAGGTCTCCACCAGCGGGATTCCGGCCGCCCGGATCCGGGCCCTGGCCGGCGTGTCGCCCAGCAGGCCGGCCATGACGATGCCGTCGACCTGGCGCCCCACCATCGAATTGAGCAGATCCGTCTCGCGCGCCCTGTCATAGCCCGTCTGCCCCAGCAGCAACTGGTAGCCGGCCCGGTCGAGCTGTTCGGTCAATGCCTGTATGGTGGGCAGGAACTGCTGTACCGAGATAATGGGCACCAAGGCGGCCACCATGCGACTGCGGCGCGACTTCAGGCCGCCTGCCAACAGGTTGGGGATATAGCCCACGGCGTCGGCGGCGGCCTGCACGCGCGCCACCGTCCTGGCGGAGACACGATCGGGGTTCCCCAACGCGCGCGATGCAGTGATGAGGGAGACGCCCGCCTCGCGGGCCACGTCATGCAGGGTGATCGATTTCTGCTTGATGGACGCCATACGCTTCTGTCAGGGTAAACCCCGGTAAAAAATTCCGTTCCCCGGTCCAATTTTTCGTTGCCGGGACAGTTGGACAACGTTATCATTTTTCCCGGTGCAGCACTGCTCATTCGGGGCGCCGGTGGAAAATTTTCCTTTTCCGTCTCGTCGACCCGCCAGTGCTGATTTTTTCCCGCAAAAATGACAACGTTGTCCATCAGCGTTCCGGCGTTTCCGGCGTTGAGGATCCAGACTTCCGGAGGAGTCCAATGAGCCAGGCCCACACATCCGACAGCATCAGCTGGATGCGCATTTCTTCCGTCTACCTGCCGCTGGCGACGCCCATCAGCGACGCCAAGGTATTGACGGGTCGCCAGAAGCCCATGACCGAGGTCGCGCTGCTGTTCGTCGAAGTGCAGACCAAGGACGGGCACGAAGGCCTGGGCCTCAGTTATTCGAAGCGGGCGGGCGGGCCGGGGCAATTTGCCCACGCAAAGGAAATCGCGCCGGTCCTGCTGGGCGAGGACCCCAGCGACATCGGCCGTCTTTGGGTGAAGCTGGCCTGGGCCGGCGCCTCCGTGGGTCGCAGCGGCCTGTCGACCCAGGCCATCGCGGCCTTTGATGTGGCGCTCTACGACCTGAAGGCGCGCCGTGCCGGCCTGCCCCTGGCCAAGCTGCTCGGCGCCTACCGCGACTCCGTGGCTTGCTACAACACGTCCGGCGGTTTCCTGCATACGCCGACCGAACAGCTCTTGGTGAACGCATCGGCGTCCCGGGAAAAAGGCATAGGCGGCATCAAGCTCAAGGTTGGCCAGCCGGACCGCCAACTGGATATCCGTCGCGTCGAAGCCGTGCGCAAGCACCTCGGCGACCATGTTCCCCTGATGGTCGACGCCAACCAGCAATGGGACCGTCCGACCGCCCAGCGCATGTGCCGCATTTTCGAGCAGTTCGACCTGGTCTGGATCGAAGAGCCGCTGGATGCCTATGACCATGAAGGCCACGCCGCCCTTGCCGCGTCCTTCGATACGCCGATCGCCACCGGCGAGATGCTGACCAGCGCGGCTGAACACGGCGACCTCATACGCCATCGCGGCGCCGACTATATCCAGCCCGATGCGCCGCGCGTCGGCGGCATCACGCCCTTCCTCCGGATCCTCTCGCAAGCCGACCAGGCCGGCCTGATGCTCGCGCCCCACTTCGCGATGGAATTGCATGTCCACCTGGCGGCGATCTACCCGACCGAACCGTGGGTCGAGCATTTCGATTGGCTGGAACCCTTGTTCCACGAGCGCCTGGAAACGCGCGACGGCCGCATGCTGGTGCCCAACCGTCCGGGCCTGGGGCTGACCTTGACGGACCAGGCACGCGCCTGGACACGCGAGCAAGTCGAGGTGGGCAAACGCGCCTGAGCGCCTGGCGGCCTATCCGCGGCCCCCGCATCCAGCGGGGAGCCATGCATCACACGCCATATTTAATACCTCCATACCTCCGTACTTCCGTACTTCGGTACCTCCATACCTATACGGGCGCACTGACGCCCGCCGACATCATCGTTCGAGGAGACACCTGCATGAAGAGCCGCATACTCGCCGCCCTGCTCGCCCTGGGCATTACCGTCGGGGCCCCGGCTGTCGCCACCGCGGCGGACGCTTCCGCCAACTGGCCCAGCAAGCCGGTCACCTTCCTGGTGCCGTTCCCCCCGGGCGGATCGACGGATTTCATCGCCCGCGCCGTGGCCCAGAAAGTCGGGGAGAAACTGGGCGGCACGTTCCTGACGGAGAACAAGCCGGGCGCCGGCGGCACCACCGGGGCGGCCTATGCGAAGCGGGCGGCGCCTGACGGCTCGACCATCCTCGTATCGTCGCTGGGCCCGTTCGTGATCTCGCCGCACCTGGTGTCGAATCCGGGCTACGACGCGCGCAAGGATTTCGACTACATCACCGTGGCGGTGCAGGCGCCCAACGTCCTGGTCGTCAATGCGAAATCGAACTTCCATTCATTGAAAGATGTGATGGATTACCTCAAGGCCAACCCGGGCAAGATGACCTTCGCGTCGGCGGGCAATGGCACGTCGGATCATTTGACCGCCGCATTGTTCTGGCAGGAAACGCATACCGAAGGGACGCATGTGCCCTATAAGGGCGGCGCGCCCGCCATCGTCGACCTGCTGGGCGGCCAGGTGGATGCCTCATTCTCGAACATCAACACGTGCCTGACGCACGTCCAGGCCGGCAAGCTGCGCGCGCTGGCCGTGACCAGCGCCAAGCGCTCTCCCCTGCTTCCCGACGTGCCGACCATGGAAGAGCTGGGCTTCAAGGGAGTCACGGTGACCTCCTGGCAAGCCTTCGCCGCGCCGAAGGGCCTGCCCACGACCATCCGCGACAAGCTGCGGACCGCGATCGTCGAAAGCCTCAACGATCCGTCCATCAAGCCCAAGCTGTTGGAACTGGGCTTTGAAATCGTCGGCAACACGCCCGCGGAATTCACCAAGTTCCAGGCCGAGGAATACGATCGCTGGAAGCGCGTGATCGAAGTCGGCCATATCACCACGAACTAGATAGGCCATGGATGGCCGAGGCCCGGGCGCGGATGGGGTATCCGCGTCTCGGGCCTTGCTCCTGCCGCGGAGGTCGGATAGGAAGGCTCATGACACTGGGGGTCGCGTGCGGGTCACGTCACTGCATCCGACAACCAGGCGCGTAAGGTGGCGATCTTGGGCTCCGCGTGGCGCGCGAGAGGACAAACGAAGAAATAGCCATACCGGGTCGGCAAGGCCATGTCGAACAGGGCAATGATCGTCCCCGCCTCCAGCGCGTCCGACACCAGTGTCTCCCGCACCAGCCCAACTCCAGCCCGGTTGATGACGGCCATCGCGACGAACGAGGGATCGTCGGCGACGATTTCCCGCATCGCGGGAAACGCGAGATCGAAATGCTCGAACCAGTCGCGTGGGGAGTCATGGCTATCGCGTATCAGGCGCAGGCCCGCCAGGTCGGCGGGCGAACGGGGGATGGCGCCCCCTGCGAACGCGGGGCTGCATGCCAATATCAGGCGATCCTGGAGCAGGGGCGTCGTATGCAGGCCGGGCCAGCCCCCGGCGCCGTAGCGGATGGCCGCGTCGACGCCGTCGTCCATGCTGAAATGCGTAAGCGCCTGGGTCAGTCGCAGGTCGAGCAGCAAATCGGGATGAGCCTCGCAGAACAGGCCGAGACGGGGAGCCAGCCAGCGCGACCCGAACGACGGATGCACGCTGACGGTCAATTTGTGCCGCGGCAGGCTGGGCGCGGCGCTGCGCAAGACCGTGTCCAGGCTGTTGAGCAGCCCGCTCAAGTTGACCGCGATGCCGCGGCCCGCGTCCGTCAGCGTGATGCCGTTGCGGCTGCCGTTGAACAGCGATATGCCCAGATGCCGTTCAAGGTCCTTCAGCCTGTGGCTGATCGCACTCGGCGTAAGGTTCAGTTCCTCAGCCGCCCGCGCCACCTGCCCCAGCCGCGCCACGGCCTCGAATGCCCTTAGCGACGCGAACGATGGAAAGGAACGGGGCGGCGTTTGCATGGTGATTTGTACAGATCATTGATCTTTGGTCATTTTACGCGGCGGCATCGGCTTCCCGAAGATAGCGGTCTTACCGGGAGAAGCCGCATGAAACTGCGCGATCTGTTGTTGGCGGTGGTCGTCACCGCCCTGTGGGGCATCAATTTTTCCATCATCAAGATAGGCCTGGGCGCCTTCGACCCGTTCGTCCTCGCGGCACTGCGCTTCCTGTTTTGCGCGCTGCCCTGGGTATTCGTGATCAAGCGGCCCCGTACGCCGTTCCGTCACGTGTTCTGGTACGGACTGGTGCTGGGCGTCATGCAGTTCGGCCTGCTGTTTCTCGCCATACGGCTGGGGCTGTCCGCCGGGATGGCGTCCGTGGTGCTGCAATTACAGGTCTTCTTCACGATCGGTTTCGGCGCCCTGTCCCTGGGTGAGCGGATAAAGCCGCGCCAGTTCGCGGGCATGCTGCTGGCGTTTGCCGGTGTCGTGGCCGTGACACGAACCGACGGCGCGGGCAGCACCCTTGCGATCGCGCTCGTCGTGGGGGCCGCCGCGTCATGGGGCATCGCCAACATCATCGTCAAGCGATCCGGGGCGTCCGACATGCTGGGATTCACGGTCTGGTCCAGCCTGGTGCCTCCCCTGCCGCTGCTGGGTATCGCGCTGGCGATAAGCGGCCCGGCCCGCGTGGCGGCCGACCTGTCGAACGTCGGTTGGCATGGGGCCCTGGCAGTCGGCTACCTGGTCTATCCCACCACGATACTGGGCTATTCCGCCTGGAATTACCTGTTGCGCAAATATCCGACGCCGCTGGTCGCGCCGCTGAGCCTGCTGGTGCCCATCTTCGGTATGTTTGGATCGATGCTGATCTTCCACGAGGAACTGACCGCGCGCAAACTGCTGGCGGCCGGCCTGGTGCTGGGGGGGCTTTTGATAAATATGGTGGGGTGGCCAGTGCGGCGGGGAAAAGCGCGCGTCTCGTCAGCCGGCACCTTCAAAAGCTGATGCAAGGTCATAACGCCCGCGGGATTCCGGAAGCTATCGGGCCATTCGGCGTGGCCAGGGAGGAAATTATTGGCCCGCCCTACACGATTCGAACGTGTGACCGCTCGCTTAGAAGGCGAGTGCTCTATCCAACTGAGCTAAGGGCGGCGCGAGGACGCTGGGGCGCCGGAACCGGACCGGGGGAAGCCGATGCGCAAGCGCCATCGCTTCATCGTTCGGCGGTTCGATTCGGAGCCGCATTTTACATGGCTTGCAGGGCGCCCTCCAAAGCGGCGGCAGCAGCAGCGAAAGGCGTCCCATAAACATTGCATTACAGACCGTTTCAGTCGTCGTAACTTGCGGTGATACAGTGCCTGTCCCCCTACTGCTTCCGACGCCATGAACCGTTCGTCCCGCGCGCGCGACATCCTTCTTTTGGGCGCACTGGCCGTCCTGGCCCGACCTGCCGACGCCGGCATCAGCTATACCCTGGACCGCGCCGCCGCCGCACCAGGAACCACCGTCCAGGTGCAGGCGGTGTACTTCAATGACGGAACCGCCGGAGCGCGCTGGCAGCCGCCCCGCGATCTGATCCTGCAATGGCGCTCGCCCGACGGCGCCATCATCCGCACGCCGGCGCGGGCCCAGGCCGATGCGCTGGACATGAACGTACCGGTCAACAATTTCGCCCGCATGTCCTGGACCGCCGTCGTGCCGGCGCAGGCGCGGGGACTGCAGGCCGTCTCCATCGAAGGCGAGCCCGCGCTGATGGCGCTGGACACCGGCGCCGGCGGCGGCGCCATCGTCGCATCCAGGCCCGCCGATGTCCCTGTCGTCGATCCGGCCACGGGCCGCCCCGTGCCGGCGCCGGAAGTCGCCGCCGCCGGCGCGTCTCCCGCCGCGGGCCCGGCACCGATCCAGGCGGCGCCCACCGTCGTGCCGGCCGAGCCCAACCGCCTGAGCGGCGTGCTGGCGGGACTGTCGGAGTACCAGCCCATGTATTTCGACATCCGCACGCGGGACCGCACCACCGCCCGCTTCCAGCTGAGCTTCAAGTACCGCCTGTTCCGGCCCGACCCTGCCGACCCCAGCTTCTGGGACAAGCTTTACCTGGGCTATACCCAGACATCGCTGTGGGACTTGCAAGGCGACTCGCGGCCCTTCATCGACACGACCTTCAATCCCAGCCTGTTCTGGCTGAACGACAACATGTGGACGTCGAAGAACCAGAACTGGCGGATGGGCCTGCAGGGGGGCGTGGAGCACAATTCCAACGGCAAGGGCGGCGACGACTCACGCTCGGTCAACGATGTGTTCGTCCAGCCGGCGGTGAATTACCGCTTCGATGGCGGCAGCACCTTGACCTTCGCGCCCCGCATCAAGGCCTACTTCGGCGTGGCCGACGAGAACTCGGACTACGCCGACTACGCCGGCCATGTCGACTGGAACCTGCGCTGGGCGCAAGACAACGGCCTGATCGCCTCCATGATGTATCGCCAGGGCGCCAGTTCGCGCCGCACCACGCAGCTGGATTTCGCGTGGCCGCTGAAACGCACGTGGCTCAACATGAACGGCTACGTGCATTTGCAGTACTTCAACGGCTACGGCGAGACCCTGCTGGGCTACGACCAGCGGCACAGGTCGCAGATCGGGATCGGGTTCTCGCTGGTGCAGTAGACGCCTCTCGCCGCAGGGGCGGCGGTCACTCGCCGATAGGCAGGTGCTGGTGCCCCGTCGAGCCGCGCAACTCCAGGTCCGGCATGCGCCGCACGATGATCAGCGAGACCAGCGTGATCGCCGCCCCGAACGCGAAAATCATGCGGAACGTGGACGCAACGCCATCCATCAGCGCCAGCTTGGCGGCCGGCGCCAGCTGCGACAGGACGTCGCTGCCATGGCGCAAGGCGCCCAGGTCGATCTCCTGGACGATGCCGGCCTTCGCCAGCGACGCCGCGAACCCCAAGGCCAGCAGGCTGCCCGCCAGCGCGCTGCCGAAGGCGCTGCCCACGGAGCGCAGCACCAGCACCGACCCCGTGCCCGCGCCGATGTCGCGCGGTTCAAGGGCATTCTGGACCACCATGATCGTGCCCACCATGCATTGGCCCAGGCCCACGCCGGCCAGCAGCGTCACGGTCAGCACCAGCGCCAACGGCGTCGAAGGTCCCATGAAGGCCAGCGCGCACAGGCCGACCACGGCCACCGCCAACCCCACCGACAGGATGCCGCGCAGCTTGCCGACCCGCCGGGCCAGATTGCTGCTCAACACATTGCCCGCCACGTTGGACAGCAGGAAGGGCACCACGAACAGGCCCGACTCCGACGCGCTGGTGCCGCGCACCAGCTGGAAATACAGCGGCAACGAGAAAATGCAGAGAAAAATCGCCAGTGCGCCGGTGGAGGACACCGCCACGCCGCAGGTGAAGGTCCGGTTGGCGAACATGCGCGGCGGCAGCAAGGGATCGTGCGCGCGCTTTTCTTGCCATACCAGCCCGATGAGCGCCAGCACGGTCACCAGCACCAGGCCCATGATCTCCGGCGACAGCCAGGAATAGGCGGCGCCCCCCCAGCTCAACGCCAGCAGGCAGCTGACGATGGTCAGCGCCAGCAGCAGGGACCCCATCAGGTCCAGCCGCGCCTTGCCGCCCTTGGGCTTGAGCGTGCGCAGGCCGCGGTTGCAGGAATACATGGCGATCAGGCCCAGCGGCAGGTTCATCCAGAACAGCCAGCGCCAGGACAAATGCTCCGAGACGTAACCGCCGACCAGCGGGCCCGCGATCGAGGCCACGCCCCAGACCGCCGCCAGGTAGCCTTGGTAGCGGCCACGCTGGCGCGGGGCCACGACATCCGCGATGGCCGCCTGGGCCAGGGACATCAACCCGCCGCCGCCCAGGCCTTGCAAGGCGCGGAACCAGATCAGCTGGTCCAGCGTCTGCGCCATGGCGCACATCACCGAGGTCACCACGAAGACGCCGATCGAGACCGTCAACATCCCGCGCCGGCCGTAAATGTCGGACAACTTGCCGTAGATCGGTGTCGTCACCGTGGCGGCGATCAGGTAGGCCGCCACGATCCATGACAGATGGCCGAAGCCGTTCAGGTCGGAAGCGATGGCCGGCACCGCCGGGATCACCACCGTCTGGTCCAGCGAGGCCAGCAGGATGCAAAGAATAATGCCGCCGATCACGCGCATGATTTCGCGGTGACTCAGGGCGGCAGGGGCGGAAGTAACCTGGGGGGAACGGGAGGATGCGTCTAGGGTGCCTGATGGCGTGGACATGATGCGGGCGCTGCGTACGGCGTAGGAACGGGGCGGATACAGGGAGGCGGATACAGGCCTATAGATGTCAAACATCTATAAGTTATATATATATTAGACCAAAGACCTGACCTTCGCTTTAAACGCGGCGGCCAGGCTTGCCTTGATCCCCGGCTTGCCTTGACCAGGAACTGCTCCTACCCTGGAACACGTCTTGCATACCGCCGCCATGTCATGGCACAAGGGGCGGCCTGCCAGATACAGGGAGACCACCCTATGAGCGAACGATTCAAGATTGGCGATCGTGTGCATTGGAATTCTGAAGCAGGCTGGGTGAGCGGCACCATCACGGCGGTCCACCACGGCGACTTCGACTACAAGGGTCACAGGCGGCGCGCCACCCCTGACGATCCCCAGTATGAAATCAAGAGCGACAAGACAGACCACATCGCGGCGCACAAGGGGTCGGCGCTGCATCGCCGCCCGCCCGGGAAAGGCACATGAACCTGCCTTTTTATACGGTTGGCCATTCGACTCGCAGCCTGGAGGCGCTCGCGGCCCTGCTCGCGACGGCGGACGTGCAATTGCTGGTGGACATCCGCACGGTGCGGAAGTCGCGCACCAATCCCCAGTACGGGCAGGACGTGCTGCCCACGGGACTGGCGGCATATGGCCTGGCATACGAAGCCATCGAGGAACTGGGCGGCCTGCGCGGCAAG
Source organism: Achromobacter aloeverae (assembly GCF_004121055.1). Lineage (GTDB taxonomy): Bacteria > Pseudomonadota > Gammaproteobacteria > Burkholderiales > Burkholderiaceae_B > Bordetella_C > Bordetella_C aloeverae. The sequence goes on along the minus strand of NZ_PYAL01000006.1, from coordinate 464,873 downwards.
AGCAAGACGGTGGCGCCCGAGGTGAATGGACTCTGGCACAACCAGAGTTTCCACAACTACGCCGACCATGCGCTGACCGAGAATTTCCAGCGGGGACTGGCCCGCTTGATCGCGCTGGGACGGGAGCGGCGCGCCGCGGTGATGTGTTCCGAAGCGGTGTGGTGGCGCTGCCACCGGCGTATCGTCGCCGATTACCTGCTGGCGCGCGGCGAGACGGTTTTCCACCTGATGGGCGAGCACCGGCTGGAACCGGCACGGCTGACGGAGGGCGCCGTGGTACGGAAGGACGGCATGGTGGCGTATCCGGTTCCGGGGCCGGGGCCGGGGCCGGAGCCGGCGTAATGCGCGCGTGTAATCCGGGGGGCCGGCGTGGGTCCGCGCGCCCCTGAAACATCCATTCGTGGGCGTCCATTCGTGGGCGTCCATTCAGGGGCGTCCATTCGGGATTTCCATCCGGAGGCGCCGTCAACGGCAACCCTCAGGACCGCCGCGCGCTACCGAGCGCTATCCCCGCCAGGACCATGACCATCCCCGCCAGCAAGGCCGCGTCCGGCCGTTCGCCCAGGAACAGCATCGACCCCGCGATCCCGGCCACCGGCGTGGCCAGCATCCCCAGCGCGGTGGTGGTGGCCGGCAAGCTGCGGTTGATCGTCGCCATGGCCCAATAGCCTAGCGCCGTGCCGCAGACGCCCGCATAGGCAAAGGCGGCCACCAGCCCGGCGCCCCAAGGGAAAACCGGCGCCCCTTCCGTGCCCAAGGCCATGGCGCCCAGCACGACCGCCGCCAGCAGGGCCTCCCAGAACACCAGTTGGAAGGGCGTCGCCAGCCACTTGTGTTTACGCACGTACAGGATGCTCGCCGCCCAGCACCAGGAGGCCAGCAGGATCATGCCGTTGCCGGCCAGCTGGTCCGTGTCGCGCCAATCGACGACGAACGGGTTGAACAGGACCAGCAGGCCCGCCAGGCCCAGCGCGATGCCCGCCAGCCTCCGCCGGTCCAGGCGCTCGCCCAGCAGCAGCCAGGCGCAAGGCGCCACCCAGAGCGGCGTCGCATAGCCAAGAACGATGGAGCGGCCCACCGTGACGTGACGCAAGCCGGCCGCAACCAGCGTGGAGAAAGCGACCATGTGCAGGAGTCCGATGGCCAGGATCACCGGCACGTCGTCCCGCTTGGGCACGATGAAGTCGCGCCGTGCCAGTTGCAGGGCCAGCAGGACGACGCACGCGATCGCCGAGCGGATGGCGGTGGTCCACAGTGGCGGCACGCCCTGGACGATGGACTTCGTCACGACCCAGTTCATGCCCCAGGTGAGGATGACGAGGGCAAAAAGGAAAAGGGCCTGGCGGCGGGAAAGCGCGGGAGACATGACGGAATGCCTGGAGGGAGCCGGGAGTCGGGACGCAGATATTTCGGCGATGAGCGGCAATGTAGCGACGACTGGATCATTGAATAAGGTAAAGTTTTTAAAAATTGATTGAGCCAGTTGAACAACGCCCAGGACGTGCCGCGGAAGCATTCCAACGCACTGAGGAAGCGCCGTGATCCATTTGTTATCCCGCCCCGGCGGTCCGCTGGGACTCACGCTCACCCGCGCTGGCGGGATTTCCCTGCAGCGGCAGATCTGCGATCAGCTCCGCGACGCGGCCCTGCAGGGACGGCTGCAATCCGGCCAGCAACTGCCTTCCACCCGCGAACTGGCCGCCGCCCTGGGCGTCGCGCGCAATACGGTGGCGGACGCCCTGGCGCAACTTGCCATGGAGGGCTTCCTGGATATCCGCCAGGGCAGGCGCCCCATGGTCACGGCGTTGCGGACGCTGGGGGACGATACGCACGGCGCGCCCGGCGGACGGCCACCCACAGGAAGCCGCGCCGCGCGGGCATCGGGGTCGGCACTCGCACCGACAGCGGCGGCATCGGCGTCGTCATCGCCTTCCACGTCGCCCCGCCCTTCCCGCTGGGCCGCGGCCCTGGCAAGCAGCGACTGGCCTTTCCGGCAGGAACCGTCAGGGGTCCCCCTGGCGCCCGGCATGGCCGATCCGCGCGAATTCCCGCACGACCTCTGGGCCCGTTGCCTGCGCGGCGGCGCGCGCCGGGCCGATGCCCGCGATACCGCCGACCTCAACCGGCAGCCGCTGCGGCAAGCCCTGCTGGCGCATCTGGTGCGCGAACGCGGCGTGCGGGCCCAGGCGCACCAGCTGTTCTTCACCCCCTCCGCCCAGGCGGCGCTGGACCTCTGCGCGCGCCTTGTCCTCGACCGCGGCGACGCTGCATGGATGGAAAGCCCCGGCTACGGCGGCGCCCGCGCCGCCCTGCTCAATGCCGGCGCGGCGCTGCGCGGCATGGCGGTCGACGGAGAAGGCATGGTGCTGCCCGACGGCGCGTGGCAAGAAGACGGCCTGCCGTTCACGGAAGACGGCGGCCCATCCAAGAAAACCGGCGCCCCACCCGGGAAAGACAGCAGGCCCCCCAAGGCCATCTTCGTCACGCCATCGCACCAGTACCCCACGGGCGTGCTGATGTCGGCGGCCCGGCGGCAAGCCCTCCTCGACCTGGCCCGGCGCGCCGGCGCGGCCATACTGGAAGACGACTACGACAGCGAGTTCCACTACGACGGCCGCCCGGTGGCGGCCTTGCAGGGCCTGGATGCGGACGGCCGTGTTTTCTATGTCGGCACCTTCGCGAAAGCCATGATCAGCGATATCCGGGTCGGCTACGCCGTCGTGCCCCAGGCCTACGCCGCGTCCTTCGTCCTGGCGCAGCGCCAGACCGGCCAGATCGTCGCGCCAAGCTTGCAGGCGGGACTGGCCATGTTCATCGAACGCGGCCACTTTTCCGCCCATATCCGCCGCATGAACCGCGTGTATCGCGAAAGACGCGATCACCTGGTCGATCTGCTGCGGCGTCGCCTGGGCAAGCTCCTGCAGGTCGAAACGCCGCCTGGCGGCATGCAGGTGCTGGCCACTTTCACCGGCGGCCAGGACGACACCGACGTAGTACGGCGCCTGGCGGCGGCCGGGGTATCCGCGCGCCCGTTATCGCGGCATTATGTGGGAACGCCCATCCGCCACGGCCTCTTCCTGGGGTTCGCGGCGTGGCGGGCGGAAGAAATGGCAGCGGCCGTGGACAGGCTGGAAGCGGCATTGCACGAGTAACCGGCAAGGAAAACCGGCCAGCCAGGGCGGATTCCATGACGGTGGCGCCGGCGTGAACCGGCCCCGGCTGGCGGGTCCTGGCCGTACCCCCGGCAAGCGCCGCGCCCCCGGGCGGGGAAAAATTTTCGCCACCCGGGGAATAAAACCACCCGTCCCCGTGTTCACTCCCATGCAACCCACCCTCAGGAGGTCACATGGTTCGCACTTTCTCGTTCTCCGCCCTCGGCCTGGCCGCGGTTCTCATGACCGGTACCGCCTTCGCCGCGCCTCCCGCCAAAGTCAGCAACGGCGTGCTGGTTGGTGACAAAGGCATGACGCTGTACACCTTCGACAACGACAAGGACGGCAAAAGCGCCTGCAACGGCGGCTGCGCCACGAACTGGCCGCCCTTCGCCGCGCCCGCCAGCGCCAAGGCCGAAGGGGACTGGTCCGTGATCACTCGCGATGACGGCTCGAAGCAATGGGCCATCAAGGGCAAGCCGCTCTACTACTGGACCAAGGACAAGGCCCCCGGCGACAAGACCGGCGACGGCTTCAAGGACGTCTGGCACGCCGCCAAGCCGTGACCGCGGGCGCAGCCACGGATGTGGCCCAGGTTTTGGGCCACATCCCGGCCCTGCGCCGCTATGCCCGCCTGCTGGCGGGCGACGCCGCCACCGCCGACGACCTGGTGCAGGACACGCTCGAGCGCGCCTGCGCGAAGTGGTCGCTATGGCGGCCGGGCACCGACCTGCGCGCGTGGTTGATGACCCTGATGCACAACCTCTATCTCAACCGCGTGCGCGACTGGCGTCACGACGATGGCCATGCCGCCCTCGATGAGGGCCCCGAGCCTTCCCACCAGCCGCTGGCGCATGCGCCGGAAATGCTGGACCTGCAGCGCGCGCTGGAACGCCTGACGCCGCCGCTACGATCGGTTTTGCTCCTGGTCACGGTCGAGGAATACACCTACGCCGAGGCCGCTGAAATCCTGCAAGTCCCCGTCGGCACCATCATGTCGCGCCTGCATCGCGCGCGGGAAACCGTACGCTTGTCGATGGACGCGCCGGGCGATGCGCAAAGAACCCACCCCTTGCACCTGGTGAAGCGATGATGGAAAAGGACGCCGCGGTCAGTGACGACGACCTGCACGCCTTCGTCGATGGACAACTGGACGCCGACCGCGTGCCGGCGGTGTTGCGCCATCTTCAGGCCAACCCGGATGCCGCGGTGCGCGCCGCGTCCTGGCAGGCCCAGCGTGCGCAACTGCGGCGCGCGTATCGCGATACCGCCACCGAACCCATACCGGCGACCCTCGCGTCCGTCGTGCAGCGACATGCGCGGCGGCAGCGCTGGCGCCCTTGGGGCCAGGCCGTCGCGGCCTTGCTGCTGGTGGCCGCGGGCGCGGCCGGAGGCACGCTCTGGACCACGTTGGGGGCCCGCCAGCCAGGCTTGTCGGCTTCCCAGGCGGCGGCCACCGCAACGCTATCCTCGGGCGCGGCCACGGCGCCCCAATTCGTGCGTGATGCCGCCACGGCCTATGCCGTCTTCGCGCCCGAAGTCCGCCATGCCGTGGAAGTGCCCGCGCAGGAAGAGGCGCATCTGGTGCAATGGCTCAGCCGCCGCCTGGGCCGGCCGCTGACGGCGCCGGCCTTGCAGGCGCAGGGCTATCGGCTGCTGGGCGGCCGCCTGCTGACGGGCGATGGCGACGACGCCACCGCGCCGCGCGCGCAGTTCATGTACGAGGACGCGCGTGGCCGCCGCGTGACGCTTTACGTCGCGGTGTTTCCGGCACGTACCCAACCTCGCGAGACCGCCTTCCGGTCCGTGCGCAATGGCGATACGGAATCCTTCTATTGGATCGAGAACGGCTACGGCTATGCCCTCAGCGCCGCCCTGCCCTCGTCCGAGGTGCAAGCGCTGGCGGGCGTGATCTACGACCAGCTCTATCCGCGCTGAGCCTGTCATCGGCCCCTGTCGTCGGGGCCGCTCACACCAGCCGGGCGGAGGACCTCGCCGGCATTGCGGCGCCTGTTCCAAGCACGCCAGGCCGGCAGTTCCGCGCCGGATCGGGGCCACTTCGCGCGCCCTGCTGGAGCCAATGATATGTGCGCTGCAACAAGACGCCGCGCCGCTGACAGCTTTGGGTAAGATGCCTGCTCGCCTATGTATCCCGTCAACCAGCCGAGGTTCAGCATGACCGTTACCGTCCGCCCCGTCGCCAGCGCAGACCGCGCGCGCTGGCAGGAATTGTTCGATGCCTACATGCGCTTCTACAAGCGCGAACCCAGCGATGAGGTCAACGAGCGGGCCTGGACCCGCATCATGGATCCCGCCTCGCCCGTGAACGCGATCGTCGCCGAAACCGACGAGAACGGCGAGAAGAAGGTCGTGGGCATCGCCAACTACATCCTGCACGACAATACCTGGACCTTGACGCAGGTGTGCTATCTGCAAGACCTCTTCGTCGATCCCACGATCCGCGCCCAAGGGGTGGGGCAGCAGCTGATCGATTGGCTGGTCGCGAAGATGAAGTCCGAGAATTGGTCGCGCTTGTACTGGAACACCGCCGAGAACAACTACCGCGCGCGTGGCCTGTACGACAAGTACACGCCGCACAGTGGTTTCCTGCGTTATGTGGTCAACAACGCCTGAAGTGGCGCGGGCGTTCAGCGCAGATCGGGCGGGTTCATGCTCGCATCGCGCACGTAAGGATCATCCTTCGCCACCGTCAGCGTGGCGGCGATATCGGCCGGCCACCGCGGAATGCGGCTGGTGCGCATCGCCAGCATGCGCGCCCAGGCATGTAGTGTGTTGAACGGCCACATGATCAACCACATCGCGCCCGACATGCCGGCATCGTTGACGAATATCCGTTCGCGGCCCGCGGCGGCCGGCTCGCGCTGGCCGTCCACCGGCATGCAGAACCTGATCGCATCGATGACGGCGGCCGGCCCTTCTTCCATGTAGCGACGCAAGAACTCCCAGTGGGCGATGACCGCCTTCTCCTGGTCGATGACGATGCTGAAGGCGAATGTCTCCCGCACGGTCTTGCGGTCCTTGTCGAGCACCAGGCCACGCAAATCCCAGTTCAGCGCGCCGAAGATACCCTTGCCTCGCCCCAGCGTGAAGAAGACCTCGTCCCAGGGAACGCTGAGCACGGTCCCGTTCAAGCGGAACACATGCACCATGCGATGCTTCCGGTCGAGCGCAATGGGATAGTAGGTCCAGCGGAACAATTCCTTTCCCGCCATCGACAATCCGAGCACGGCGATTATCGCCAACACGCCGCAACCCACGAAAATGACGGGCCAAAGCCCATTCTCGTTCGGCACCTTTCCGGTCGCGACCATCCACAGGAAATCAACGACCCAGTACAGGCCCACCCCGGCGATGGCCAACCCCAGCAATGTCAGGAACCCACGTTGGCGGTACCAGCGGTCCACCGACAGCAGGTAGGTCGAGTTCAGCTTGACCACCGCGAGTTCTGATCTCGGGGCCACCTCCAGCCGCTGCTTCTGCTTGAGCTGCTTGTCGCGCTCCCACTGGGTCAGCGGACGATTATTGGGAAACTTGGGATAGATGCCTGTGTTATCCATTACTGCTGTCGACTCCATGGCTCGCCCGCGGCCGACAACCGCGCCGCGGCGTCCGTCGTTGGTTATCAGCTGCCCAAGGCAGTATTGAGGTTGTTGATTTCCTGTTGGAGCACGGTGTAGTAGTCGATCCCTGGCGTTCCCTTCCCCTGGAACCTCCCCCACAGGCAGCGTTTGAGCCACTCCTGGATCTTATCGTCCTGGAAAACCGCGATGAGTATCGCCACGATCACCAGCACGACCGTCAGCACGATACCCCAACCGGTGCTCGCCGACCAGAAAGCGTACAGGACGATAAGGTTCAACGCGGCGGAGGCTATGTACAGCCCTCCCATCAAGCCGTTGTGCTCGACCATGATCTGGTCCTTGGCGGTCTTCAGGTCGAAGCAGGCCATGATGATCCCGGTGATCACGCCGGCCCGCCCCCCGAACGAAAGCAGCCTCGTGGTCGCGGCGCTGACCGTGGGTTCGACACCGTATCGCATCGCCACGGCGGCGGCTCGGCCCTTCAGGACATTGCCCAGCACGTCAGCCATGGACCCGCCGGCGCTGGCGATGCCCACCACGAACTTCCAGGATGCATCGGTTCTTTCGTGGTCCATGCCACCCTGCATATCCTTCCACAACTTGTAGAGCGCCACGCCCTGAAACACGCAACCGACCGTGCCTACCCGCACATCGGTATTGATCGTGGTGCGCCAGCGCACCAATTCACGCGCCTCGTATTGCTCCATGCTCATGGACGTCTGCGCCAGGGCCGCGGCGCGGTCCGCGGCGTTGCCGGTCTTGGGCACCGCCGCCGCGGCCTCGCTGTCGACCACGCGGAACCAGTATTTCTTCTCCGAGCCCTCGACGCTCTGCCCGGACACGCCCATGCGCCGCAGTTCGTCGGCGACGGCCTTTTCCATTTTTCGCTGGTCGACCTTGCCGTCATGCTGGCGCAGCGTCTCGCGTATCAAGGCCGCCCGAAAGTCCTTCTTGCTGCCCGTTACTTCGACAATTTCAATCCGGCTGCGCGAAATCACTCCCAGGCGCACCGCCATGCGTTGCGCCACCTTGCTGTCCACGCCGGAATTGAGCACGCGGGTAATCGGGCCCAGGGTCTGCTCCACCAGTCGCGCGGTCATGGCGGCCGCGCCTGTGTTCTCCAATTGCTTGAGGGCGGATTTATAGGTTTCGGTGAGGTTGCCCCATGGCAGGCCCTTCCAGTCCAACGTGGTCTGCGAAGCTTCCTGCACCTTGCTCGCGACCAGCTTTTGGTTATGGAACATTGCCCGCAGCAACAGGTTCGTGTTGTCGGTTTCCCAGCCTACCAACCAGTCCAACAGCATCTCGAAGCATATCTTCTTGTTCTGCACGCCATCTATGCAAAGCATGAAGACCGCAAGATAAACCTCGCCGCTGAAAACGTCCTCGTCGTCGTAGTTGCATTGGAAGTTGGCCAGCATTTCCGGTCCCTTCATCCAGGACACATGCGCGGTGGCCAGCGGAATGATGGTCCCCACGTCGAACGCCTTGAGCTTCTTGTCGAATTCCGCCTGCCAAGCCACCCGCGCCGGCTCGTCATAGTCCTTCATGTATTTCGTCCAACTCTCGCTGCGCGCGGCATTGCGCGCGGCGGCGCCGGGTTCGCGCGCCTTCGCGGCGCGCTCCATTCGCTCCTTCTTGAGCTGCGGATTCAGTTTGTCCGCGAGGATCATTCCAACGGCGGAATTACCCATTCCTCCCGGCCCCATGAAAATGGGCTGCTCGTCTCCGTAGACCTCGATATTGGACGCCTTGCGGTCTGCTTTCTCCAGGAGGTCCGATTCGGCCTTGTCGGCGACCAGCTCGCGCAGGGATTCGATGGACTTGGACACCGTCAGTTCCCGGATATCGGCCGGATCGTTGGTAAATGCATCGAAGCTATGCCGCATCAAGCGCGCCAGGTCTTGCGCGATACCCGTCGGGTCCGGCAGGGCTAGCATCACGCCCTTCCCCGGAGAAAACCAGTTGGACGCCTTCTCGACCAATTCGTACATCCACGACTGGCGGCTCATCCAATCCACCGTCGTCCAATCGTATTGGTCCTGCATCTGGTCGAAACCCAGGTTGTGGCGCGACTCGGTGAAGTACTCGGCGACCACGTCCTTGATATTGACCATCGGGTGCGCCTGGGGATGCTTCTTGCTCCCCAGCCACGCCTGCACGTCGAATGGAACCATGTGTCTTTCGCGCTCGGCCGCACCGCCCGCGCCCATATGCCTGTCGCAGACGTCCTGGGTCCACTGCACGTCGGACAAGGTCAGCCAGACCTTGGTGGCCCTCCTGGCATCCGGGATGGTGATCATCGACGCCATGGCCTGGTGTTCCGATGAGTGGCAGGGGAAGTTGTTTTCCCCGTCCTTCAACACTTTTCCCGGCTTGAAGCGATACAGCGTGTTATCGCCGTTGACGTAATAGCCATCGAGCTTGTCGCGCGCCTCATCGTAGACATAGACGAAGCCTGGCCTCAGCAGGCGTACGCCGTAGCGTCCCGCATTGCCCAGTTGCCGCTCCTTCGCGGCCAGCGCCGGATGCGCCAGGTCCCCGGTCAATGCCGCCGGCGAATGCGCGTTGTTGCGCAGCACGGCGTAGCGCACGGGGAAGATGGGCAGGCCAACGCGGTGATAGGGGCAGTCCTCGCCACACTTGACGTAGGGGCCTTTGTCTTTGGTCGCGTCAGGAGAAGGAGCGTTCATGCGTGTGTCCGGCTGGGTCGTTCAAGTCCTCGCGCATGCGGTCGAAATCCTCCGGCCGCAAATCGGCCGTCGCCACGCGATACGGGTAGTCGGCGTCCGCGGGCAGGTTGGCGAGCAAGGCCTGCATGCGCGGATGACGATCGAATTCGGGATGCACGGTCACGCCGTGCCAGGCGTATTCCTCTTGGTCCTGCAGCCGCGCCAGGCCATGGTCGCGCGCCTTTTCCAGCTGCCGCAGGATGTCCTGGCCGGCGCCGCGCAAGGCCGCCACCGAAGCGGGCCGCAGCCGTTCCAGCAGGGTATTGATGACATTCATTCGTTGCAGGGCGAAGGCCTGGCGCCGGGTAATGCCGGGCGATTCGGCGGCGAAGACCTCGGGGCGCCGCATGTCCTCCCAGGCGCCGCCGATGCTGTACTTCCAGCAGCGCACCGGTCCCATCAGCCAGGCCATCTGCGCCGGCGTAAAGAGCCATTGCAGCTGGATCAGCACCCGCGGGTCGAAATAGCGGAAGAAGCAGGGCCCCACGGCGGGCAGGGGCAGGACCAGGCGCGTGGTCAGCGCCCGCGCCAGCGTGGCCTGGTCGACGCCCTCGTCGACATCCAGCAGGCCACACAGCCACAGCGCCTCGCCGTCGGCCTCCTGCGCCAGCGCCATGGCCAGGGCGGCCTCGCGCGTCAACGGCGTGGCACTGGCGATGTCGTAGAGGCGCGGCATCACACCGGCGCTGCGCGCCAGCTGGGCGGGCACCAGCGCCTGGCTGGCCATGCGCGCCGGCCCGGCGTGCGCGAGCGCGCCATCGGCGATGGCGTAGGCATACTCGCGCAGGTCGGCGTAGACGAGCGACATCCTCCCCCCTTAGATCGGCACCACGGCGCCGCCTTGCTGGGCCGCGCCGCGCACTCGGGCGTCGCACAAGGGGCCGCCGCCGAAGCCTGCTCCGGCCTGGGCCGATTGCGGGCCCTGCCAGGAATGGGAGCCGGCATGGAAGGTCACCTTGCCGGGCGCATGCAGCTGGACCTGGCCATTCTCCAGGCGCAGGTAGGCGCCGCCGGCCGTCGCCAGGATGCGGGTGCTGCCGTCGATTTGCACGGTGGCGTGCGTGGAGCTGATCGTCACCGTGTCGCGGGCATTGAGCGTGGCGGCATCCTGCTGCGCGTGCATCGCCAGCTTGCCCGCCGCCGCGTGCAGCATCAGGCCGCGCTGGCTGGCCGGCCGGCCGGCCGCGCCGCCCTTGCCGTCGGTGTACAGCACGACACCGCCGGCCACATCGGCCACCACGTCGCCGATGGCGCTCCAGTTGACGTCGGGCGCCACGTGGGCCAGCGTGGCCCCGGCTGCCAGAAAGGCGCTGGCGGGTGTGTACTGGCCGATGCCGGCGGGGGCGCTGACCTGGAAGTGCGGCTCGCCGTATGCGGTCGCGGTATCGCCGCCGGCAGCGCCATCCCCTGTCCCGCTGGCCGTGCCGCCCGTGCCGCCCGCGCCGCTATTGGCGCGCGGCCGAGTCTGCGTCTGCCGCAGCACTTCGCCGACATGCGCCAAGCCCTGCAGCGCCGGCAGGTCGACGGGTTCGCCATCCCCCTCCAGCCTGGCCTGCTGCGTCGCGGCCGACCGGGCCAGGCCACGCGCCTGCTCCGACGCCTTGTCCACCTGCGCCGCCGCTTCCCTGCTGTCCAGCGCAGCGCCGCTGGCATTGGGGCGCGCGTCGGCGCTGACCAGCAGGCCCTGCCCGCCGCGCACCGCCAGCGAGGCCTTGCTGGCCAGTTCCGCGCCGTGACCGAGATCGTCCAGGCGTTCGTTGTCGTTCTGCTGCTTGAGCCGGCCCAGGTTCAGGCGACTGTCCTGCTGCGTCGTCGACGCGGTCAGGCGCGACTGGCCTGGCGTATCGTCCATAACCAGTTGGTTGTAGCCGCCCGATCCGGCTGAACTGCTGGACATCTCCTGCGACTTGAACCCGGACATCACCACGTTGTGCGCATGGGCGCCCTCGGTGCCGGCGAACCAGGCGGGGGCATTGCCCGTACTGCGCGCGGCGCCGGATTGCACTTGGTTGTACGCGGCGTTCTCGCCGCCGGCGCCGTTGTACACCGCGCCGACCACCACGGGCCGGTCGATGTCGCCGTGCAGGAACTGCACCAGCACCTCCTGGCCGACGCGTGGGACGAAATGCCCGCCCCAGTCGCCGCCGGCCACGGGCTCGGCCACTCGCACCCAGGCTCCCAGGTCGCTGCGCGCCGGGGCGTTATCGACGCCGGCCGGATGCGCCTGGCGGCTGCTCGACGCAGCGCCGCGCTGCCAGTGGAACTGGACACGGATGCGGTGGTCGCGATCGGTATGAACGGGATCGTCGGCGCCCACCACCAGCGCGGTCTGCGTGCCCAGGATGGTGGGACGGGGATGGATGCGCTGGCCGTGGCCGTCGAGGGTCGCATTGCGATACGTCACGGTCGCGGGAATCGCGGTAACGCGGTTCTGGTAGAAGTCGGCCGGCGCATCCACCGCGTCATCGGCGGATTGGCCGCCCATGGCCACGCCGGCCTTCCCTGCCGCTTCCTCGAATGCCTGCCCCAGGCTGGCCTGGAGGTTGTTGCGCGCCGCGTGATCGACCCGCAGCACCAGGAACTCATTGCCGTCGGACGTGCCGTCGGCATAGTGATCCGTCAAGGTGAAGCGCTGCCCGGCCGCCAGCGTACGCACCGTGCCGGCGCCTTCAAAGGTGGACGCGGGCACGCGCAGGGCGGCGAGCAGGTTGTGCGCCAACCGGTCGCCCTGGGCGTCGTCCTCGAAGGCATACTGGCCGGGATAGTCGGCGTCCAGCAGGGCCATCTTGTTGTTCAAGCCGTCGCCGGGCGCCTGCACGGACACCACGCGGCCGCCGGCGGCGCGGTAGTCCCAGCTGGCCAGGCGCACGCCATTGGTCAACCAGCGGCGCGCGCGGCCCCAGCGCTGCATGGTGTCCTCGGTCTCCGTCGCGTCCGCCCGATGGAAGCGCACGCGGTCCTGCGGGCCGGCCTTGAAGGCGTCGTTGTCGTCGGCGATCACCACGGTATGGCTACCGCCGCCGTCTTCCTCGCCGGACTGGTGCTCGACCCAGTAATACAGGCCCTCCTCGGCCAGCAAGCGCTCGACGAAGTCGAAATCCGATTCCCGATACTGGATGGTCAGGCTGCGCTTGGCATAGACCGTCCGGTCCTTCAACGCCCAACGCCAGGCGGGGGCCAGGGCGCCCTGGTCGCGATAATCGTTGAAGACGCTTTCCACGATGTCGCAGACATTCATGTCCTGGAATACGTAGCTGTCGCGGCGCTGGCGCAGGAAGGCCAACCAAGGCTCCACGCATAGCCGGTAGCGCGCCAGTCCGCCATTGGCGCCGTCGAAGCTGGCCGCCGTCACATGGCCATGCCAGACGCGCGGGGCGTCCCGGCCTTGCGCGGTCTGCAGGGTAAGCCTGGCGGGCTGGCCCAGCATATCCTTCAAGGCGATATGCGCGTCGTCGGACAGCGCCGTGATGTCCAGTCGATAGCCGCCATGGCTGATGCGGTCGCTGCCGCGCATCTCCTGGGCCAGCAGGCGATTGGCGCCCAGCGGCGTGGACAGGTCCAGCAGCCGGTTGCCCTGCTCGAAGGCGGCGGTCAACAGGCGTGTAAGGTCTGGGGTGTCGCTGAACATGAAGCTTGCTCTCCCGGGGCGCGATCCTGGCGCGCCCCTCAGTCCACACGGAAACTGAAATCGCCGGCCTCGCCCGCGCTGGCCCGGATGCGGCTGATGGCGGCGCCCTCGGCCATGCGGGCCAGCACCTGCCCGGCAATCTCGGGCAAGAGGGTGCCGTTCAGGATGTGATCGACGTTGCGCGCGCCGGTATCGACCTCGGTGCAGCGGGCCAGCACGGCCTCGACCAGGGCTTCGTCCCACTCGAACACGGCGCGATGGTTGGCCAGCACGCGGGCGGCGATGCGTTGCAGCTTCAGCGTGATGATGCGCGCCAGCGCATCATCGTCCACCGGGTAGTACGCCACCGTCTTCATGCGACCGAGGAAGGCCGGCTTGAAGGCCTTGTATAGCTGCGGCAGCAGGGCCTCATGCAAGGCATCCGGCGCCGGCCGCTCCTCCGCCGTCTTGTTCAGGCACGCCTGCATGATGGTCGAGGAACCGACGTTCGACGTCAGGATGATCAAGGTATTGCGGAAGTCGATCTCGCGTCCTTCGGCATCGTCCATGAAGCCCTTGTCGAACACCTGGAAAAACAGCTCCAGCACATCGGGATGGGCTTTCTCTATCTCGTCCAGCAACACCACGCTGTAGGGTTGGCGCCGTACGGCCTCGGTCAGCACGCCGCCCTCGCCGTAGCCCACGTAGCCCGGCGGCGAACCCTTCAGGCCAGACACGCTGTGCGCCTCCTGGTACTCGCTCATATTGATGGTGATGAGCTTGCGCTCGCCGCCGTACAGGATGTCGGCAACCGCCAGCGCGGTCTCGGTCTTGCCTACGCCGGAAGGGCCGACGAACAGGAAAACGCCCTTGGGCTTGTCCGGATCTTCCAGTCCCGCGCGCGACGTGCGCACCCGTTGCGCGATGGCTTCGAGCGCGTGGTCCTGGCCGATCACCCGTTCCGCGAGCAGAGGCTGCAGGTCCAGCACGGTGCGCACTTCGTCGTTGACCATGCGGCCGAGCGGGATGCCGGTCCAGGCGGCGACGATCTCGGCCACCACCTGGGCGTCCACGCAAACGGGCACCAACGGAGATTCGCCTTGCAGGACGCGCAATTTCTCCAGCAGGCCGGCCAATTCCTGCTGGCGCGGGTTGAGCGCCGCGGCCTTGCCGCCGGACTTGCGCTTCGCGCCGGGCCAGGAGGTCGGCTGGTCCGCTGCCCCGCCCGCGCCGTCCCGCTCCTGCCCTTCCCGCTCCAGCGCGTCGCGCAAGGCCTGGATCTCGCGGGCCAACGCGCGTTCCTGCTCCAGGCGTTGCCCAGCCTGTTCCAGCAGGGCGCCAGCCGCGGCGATTTCCGTCTCCAGTTCCGCCAGGCGCGACTCATGGCCGCCGGCGGCGGCCGCGTCGCGCTTCAGCGCGCCTTGCTCGGCCGCCAGGCGGACCAGCTTTTGCCGCGTGTCGTCGATCAGGGCCGGGGTGGTGCTGTTGCCCAGCGCAACGCGCGCGCAGGCGGTATCCAGCACGCTCACCGCCTTGTCCGGCAGCTGGCGGCCGCTGATATAGCGATGCGACAGGCGTACGGCGGCGGTCACGGCCTCATCCAGCACCCGGACGGAAAAATGCTTTTCCATCAGCGCCGCGATGCCCCGCAGCATGCTGGCCGCCAGCACCTCGTCGGGCTCTTCCACCTTGACCACCTGGAAACGGCGCGCCAGCGCGGCATCCTTTTCGAAGTACTTCTTGTATTCGCTCCACGTCGTGGCGGCGATGGTGCGCAGCTCGCCGCGCGCCAGCGCCGGCTTCAGCAGGTTGGCGGCATCGTTCTGCCCGGCCTGTCCGCCCGCGCCTATCATCGTGTGGGCCTCGTCAATGAATAGGATGATGGGCGTGGGGCTGCGCTTGACCTCTTCGATGACGTTCTTCAAGCGGTTCTCGAACTCGCCCTTGACACTGGCGCCCGCCTGCAACAGGCCCATGTCCAGCACCCGCAGCGTGACATTGGCCAGCAAGGGCGGCACGTCGCCCGCGATGATGCGCAAGGCCAGCCCTTCGACCACGGCGGTCTTGCCGACGCCGGCCTCGCCAGTGAGGATGGGATTGTTCTGCCGGCGCCGCGTCAGGATATCGATCATCTGGCGGATTTCGCCGTCGCGGCCGATCACCGGATCGATATGCCCCTCGCGGGCGCGTTCGGTCAGGTTGGTGGTGTATTGGTCCAGCGCCGGCGTCCGCGACAACGCCCCCTGGGCCTTGCCCGCGTCGGCCGACGCCGCGCTGTCGGCGAAGCCCACCGACTGCGAGGCCTCGCTGGAGCCCGCGGTCACGCCGGCGAAATCATGCTTCAGAGCGTCCAGCTTGACCTGCTCGAAACGCGTGGAGCCGCGGCGCGCCAGTTGCGCCAGGTCTGGCTCGGTCAGCAGGGCCAGCAACAGGTGGCCGGAGCGGATGCGCGTGGTCTGCGTGTCCAGGGACGCGATCAGCCATGCATGCTCGAACAGGCTGGTCAGGTGGGGCGAGAACACCGGCGTGCGGCTGTTGCCATCCTTGAAATTGCGCAGCTCCGCGTTGAGGTCCGCCTCGACGGCCAGCGGATCGATATCGCCGTGACGCAGGATCATCCCCACATCGCACCCCGGCTGCTCCAGCAGCGCCAGGAACAGATGCTCCAGGTCCACTTCGTAATGGCCGCGCGACATGCAAAGGTTGGCGGCGCGCTCCGCGGCCTGGCGGCAGGTGTTGTTCAGTTTCGCGATCAGCGTCTTCAGGGGTATGGCCATGTGCTAGGCGCCGGCGTACCGGCGTTTCCCGGGAAGTTGTAGGGTCGTTTCAGTGGATGGTGTGCAATTCATAACTGGCGTCGTCCCGGTCTTCGGTGGCCGGTTCGCTGCACAGGAAGGTGTTCCAGCCCAGGCGCGCGCCGCCGCCCGCGGCGTCGCCGCCCAGCGCGCTGCCGGTCACCGCCTCCCTGGCGAGGATCAGGCGCACCTCGTACTCGAAACTGACGCCGGCCAGCATGGTCAGCATTTTCTCCAGCGCGCGAGCCCGCTCGCCGCCCGGCAGGAAGTCGGCGAACACCTCGCCGGACAAGGGCCCGATCCAGATGCGCATGCGCAGGTCGCGCTGCCAGATGCGGTCGCCGGCGAAGGCGGACACGCCCAGCACGGCGCCCGGGCTGCCCAGCGACGTGCGACGTTCCGGCGGCACCGTGTACCACTTGCCGACGAACTGCTCGACCCGCAACGCCTGCTTGAAATAGTCCCGCAGCACCTGCTGCAAATACGTGCCGGAGACCGGACGCTGGCGCATGGCCGCCGCATAGTGCGCCATGCTCTCGTCGTACACCGCGCCGCCGCCGGCGCGCAGGCGGTCGCGCAGCGCGGGATGGCCAAGGCCGCCCAGGGCCAGCAACAGGGGCAGATAGTGGTGGTCGCGGTCGGACTCGTGCCGCAGGGGCAAGCGGTATTTCTTCCAGGCCCCGTAGAACAACGCCGCCGCGCGGTTGGCGAAGATATCGAAGAAGGCGCGCGCGCCGCGATCGCGGCTGAGGCTTTCGCGCAGGGCCAGGTTTTCCGTATAGTGCAGCGGCAAGGCGCCCTGGCCGCCCAGCAGGCCGAAGAACGCCGGCGTCAGGGCTACGCGCGCCACGTCGCCATTGGCCACCGCGGTCTTGATCGCCTGCGCGTCCGCGAGCGGATTGTCGTCGCGGTCGTAGGCCTGGATGCCGGAGATCTCGCTGGCCGGAAAACCCAGCGACGGGGAATTCAGGAATTGCAGGCGTCCCGCCACGACGTCGCGCGCGCGGCCGTCCTGGCGCCGCAAGAACCACCGCTCCAGCAGGCGCACGGCCTGGAAGAACTTGTAGCGCTGGGGCTCGGCCAGCAGCGATTCGATTACGCCAGTATCGCGTCGCCGTTGCATGGGGGGCACCGTAGAAGTTCATCGGAATTCCGGCGCGACAGCACCACCAGCTGCACGAAGCTGTTGGCGTGCACGTAGAGGCCGAAAAAGCGGTTCATCACCGCCACGAAAGCATGCAGGCTGGTACCGACGAAGTTGTCCTCGTTCAGTGTCAGGCGTATTTCGATGCCGCGGACGAAGGTGGCGAAAGGCTCGCCCGCCATCCAATGGGTGGCGGGACGATAGTCCAGGCCGACCAGCCCCTCGATCTGGCGCGCGGCCACCGCCGAATGCGAAAGATCGTACAGGCGCAAGGTTTCCTTCAGCGCTGGAAGGCCGCTTTGCACCAGGGACAGGTGGTTCAGCGCCAGGTGCGATATCAGCCGCCAATGGGCCGCGTGTCCCTGGGGAAAACGATGGCTGTGGGTCGGGCGGCGCAGCATGCGGATGGCGCGCGCCACCGTGCCGCCCTCCAGGAACAGGTCGCCGCCCGGCTGGCCGGCCGCCAGTTGCGCCGGCAGGTCGCGATTGGTGCAGGTGAGGTCTATGCTCAGCGTCTCGACCTGGGGCACCGAGGGATCGAAGTCGATGTCGACCAGCGAGATCTCCGTCTCGTAGCCGGGGCTGCGCTGCGCCACCAGTTCGTCGCGGCGCGCCGTCCAGTAATGGCCAGCCCCCTCGGGGGTGTCGCCATGCTGCAGCGAGTAGAAGGGCCGGAATTCCACCACCGACTCGCCCTGCGCGCCCTGGCGCACCTGGCGCACGCGGTCGATGGCGTAGATGTCATAGCCATAGGCCCGCCGCGCGTCGGCCACCACGGGATAGGACGCAGCCATGTGCGTCACCCGGATGGGGTCCGCGCGCTGCTTGAACAGGTTGACCACCGGCGTGCAACCCAGGCGCAGGTTGTCCGTGCCGACGCTCTCCAGCAGCCGCGCGGTATTGGAGTCAGCGCGCACGCCGCGCACCGCCAGGTGCAGGGTAAAGGCCCGCGCCGCGCCCACGGCGCCCCGCAGGGACTGCAGGTCGATATCGACGAAGTTGAATTTCTCGGCGAAGACGAAGTGCTCGGCCAGCAGCCGATAGGCCGGGTGCGAGCGGGCGGGATAGTCGATGAGCGCCTCGTCGTCGGCCAGCCCCACTTCGCTGATCGGCATCCCCGCGACCGCCTCCCAGCGGCCCGGGCGCGACTCCACGTACGCGGCTGCCGTGCGCAGGAACAGGCAGTCGCGCAGGGCAGCGACGAAAGACGGCTCGCCGTGCAGATAAACGCGCACCTTGCTCGCCGGCAAGGCGGCGAAATTCATGGCCTCGCCCAGGCATTCCAGGCGTATCGACAACCGCCCCGTCATGCCGGCCGGCAGGTTGCCGGCGGGCGCGCTGGCGCTGCTGACATAGCTGACCTCCGTTATCGCCAGCGGCAACAGGGTCACGTCGTAGACCGTGCGGAAACGGCAGGCCACGCCTCGCACCGGATGGGATTTCAACTCCGTGCCGCGGGGAATGCGCGCCGGCGCGGTCAGTTGCGCGGCCACCTGGCCGGCATCGAAGCAAGCGACCGAGCAGGAGGGGAACGGTCGCAGGTAATGCGGATAGAGGACCTCGAACAAGGCCTCGGTGAACTCGGGGTAGTCGTCGTCCAGCTTCTTGTTGATCCGCGCGCCCAGCAGGGCGAAGGACTCGATCATGCGCTCGACATGCGGATCCTCGCTGTTCTCGGCGGACAGCCCCAGCCGCGACGCGATCTTGGGATAGCGCTGGGCGAAGTCACGCGACGAACTGCGCAGGAAGTTCAGCTCGCGTTCATAGTACGGCAACAGGTCTTCCATGCTTCCCTCCCCCGGTCTGCTTGCGTCGGCCCGTATCAGGCGGCGACCGCGGTCTTGGCCCAGCCCTTGCTGACCGAATACTGCAGCGTGGAAGGCTGCAGCGTGGCGTCGAACGTGACCGGCTCATGCGCCGGCCCCACTTCCAGCATGGCGTTGATGGCGAAATACAGCACCGACGTGGCACGGCCGTCGACCAACAGCATGACGCGCACTTGCGCCAGGCGCGGCTCGTGGCGGGCGATGGCCTGCTCCAGCGAGCGGCAGATCAGCTCGCGGTCGTAGTGGCTAGCCAGGCTCAGGCCGGAAAAATCCGCCAGGCCGTATGTCAGCACCGAGCGCTGGCATTCCGGCAGGCGCTTGAGCGCCTCCTCCGAGAACACCATGCGGGTGTTGAGCAGGGCCTCGATGTCGCGCGCCACCGTTTCCTTCATCTCCTCCACCGACAAGCGGCGCAGGGCATGTGGTGACTCGCCGTCGACACCGAAAAGCTTGTCGAACAGGCTGGGCTCGAACCCTTTCATGCGATCCCCGTGAAATCAAAAGAGACTGCGGCCCCCCGGGGCCACAGTCTCCCTCGGTACCGCCGCTGGCGATCAGGCCGAGTAGGTCTTGTCGTTCTTGGTCAGGCTCCAGGCGCCTTGCGAGTTGCCGCCCTGGTTGCCGCCGATCTTCTGCTGGGTGTACTTCCACTGCACGGCGGCGTACTTCAGCGACAGCGTCTCGGTGGGCACGCCCTCGCCGACGATCTGCGGCGCGACGCGGGCGATGATCACGTACTTCATCTTGATTTCGAGGTACTTGACCCGGTTGCCCTCGCCGTCGGCGCGCATGAAGTCGACGGTGACTTCATCGAACGTCGTGCCGCCCGAGGCGTGCTGGTACAGCAGCGGACTGACCACATCCAGGTCCTTGCCGAACACCATTTCGCCGTGATCGCAGCGTTCGGCGGTATGGCCTCCCGAGGTCGACGCGGTGGCGGAGCGCGGCTGGATGATCTCGTGGTGCCAGGAGCTGGCTTCGATCCAGTCGGGGTGGTCCTTGTCCTGGGACTCACCTTTGAGCGCCGGATTGCCAAACTTGATGTAGATGTCCTTCATCGCTTTCCTCTAAGTGTGAACGGGCATGGACGGACGATGTCCAAGCTCAGGATTTCTGGGCTTGCGAGGGCAGCTCGGCCACCAATCGCAGAGAAATGGACAGCTCGTCCAGTTGGAAGTGCGGGCGCAGGAACGCCACGGCACGGAACACACCCGGGCGGCCGGGAACCTCGGCGACCTGGATGGATGCCTCGCGCAGCGGAAACTGCGCCTTCTGCTCCTGGGTGGCGTTGTCGTCCAGCAAGACATATTGCGATACCCAGCGATTCAGAAAACTTTCTACCGACTGCGGCGACGCGAAGCTGCCGATCTTGTCGCGCATCATGGCCTTCAGGTAATGGGCCACCCGGGACACCGAGAAGATGTATTGCAACTGCGCCGACAGCACCGCATTGGCATTGGCGCTGTCGGTGTTGTACTTCTTGGGCTTCTGCACCGACTGCGCGCCGAAGAAGGCCGCGTAATCGGAATTCTTGCAATGCACCAGGGGAATCAGGCCCAGGTCGCTCAGCTCCTTCTCGCGGCGATCGGTGATGGCGATCTCGGTCGGGCACTTCAGCGCGACCTCGCCGTCGTCGGTCTTGAACGTGTGGGTGGGCAGGTTCTCCACCAGGCCACCGCCTTCGACGCCACGGATGGCGGCGCACCAGCCGAAGTCCGCGAACGCGGACGTCAGGCGCGCGCCGAACGCCCAGACGGCGTTGCACCACAGGTACTTCGAATGGTCGGTGCCGTCGACATCCTCGACGAAATTGAAACCCTCGACCGAGGTGCCTTCCTTGGGATCGTAAGGCAGGCGGCCGAGGAAGCGCGGCATGGTCAGGCCGACGTAGCGCGAATCCTCGGAGTCGCGGAAGCTGCGCCACTTGGTGTACTCGACGGTGTCGAATACCTTGGCCAGGTCGCGCGGCTTGCCCAGGTCGGCGAAGCTGTCCAGGCCCAGCAGTTCGGGCGAGGCCGACGCGATGAAGGGTGCATGGGCGGCGGCGGCCACGTGCGACATCTGCTCGATGAAGTACATGTCCTCCGGCTGGCGCGTCATCTCGAAATTGCCCAGCAGGGCGCCGAACGGGGATCCGCCGAAGGTGCCGAATTCTTCTTCGTACACCTTCTTGAACATCAGGCTTTGGTCGAAATCGATGGCGGTCTGGAAGTCGCGCACCAAATCGCGCTTGGTAACGTTCAGCACCTTGATCTTGAGCATGGTGCCGGTCTGGCTTTCCGAGCACAGGTAGTGCAGGCCGCGCCAGGTGCTCTCCAGCTTCTGGAATTCCGGGGCGTGCATCACCTGGCTCAGCTGGGCCGAGATCAGGCGGTCCAGTTCGGCGACGCGCGCGTCCAGCATGGCCGAGAGATTGTCCGACACCACCACGGTGCCTTTCATCACCTCGCGGGCGAGCTCGCCGATCAGATCCTTGGCGCGGTCGTGCTCGGCCGACGACTTGGCGACGCGGCTTTGCTCGACGATCTGGTCCAGCAGGCCCGCGTCCTCGCTGGTCCGCGCGACGGCGGCGGATTGGGCGGCGGCATTACTCATGCTTGTCTCCCTTGTCGTCCGCCTTCGTCGTGGCGTCCTTCGTTGCAGCCTCGTTCGTTGCAGCCCCATTCGTTGCAGCCTCGTTCGTCAGCTGCGCCAGCTTCTCCGTATTGCTCAGCACCTCGCCCAGCAGGTCCTCCAGCTTGTCATTGCCGGCCAGCTTGTTGCGCAGGTCCGCCAGCTTGGTGCGGATCTCCAGCAGCTTCTGCAGCGGCTCGACCTGCCGCACCACGGCTTCCGGGCGGAAGTCCTCGATCGACCGGAACTTGAGGTCGACACCGAAGGTGCCTCCCTCTTCCGTCAACTCGTTCTTGACGCGATAGGCGGCGCGCGGCTCCAGGCCGCGCATGACGTCGTCGAAGTTATCCACGTCGACGTTGACGAACTTCCGGTCCTTCAATCGCGGCAGCTCGGCTTCGGACTGGGCGCTGAAGTCGCCGACAACGCCAACCACGAAGGGCAACTCCTTCTTTTCGATGGCATCGCCCTTCTCGACGTCATACGTCAGCTGGACACGGGGCGGACGCACTTTCTGCAACCGCTTCTGCATGCTTTCTTTCTTGGCCATGGTCGCGGCTCCGTGGAAGAGTTACTTCAGCAGATTGCCGAAGGGATTGGGCGCGGGCGCGGCCGCGCCGGTCGACGGCACGCTGGGCGTCGCCGGCTTGGCGGGCAGGGACGCGGCCGGCTTGGCGGCATTGGCCGCGGCATCGACGGCCTGGCCCACGCCGGACGCGGCGGGCGCCGCGGTCGTAGTCGTGGCCGCCGTGGCCGCCGCGCCTGTCGCGGCGTCGGCGGCGGGCTTGGGCGGCGGACGGCGCACCGTGCCCGTGCCCCGCCGGGGCTTCTGGCCTTCGGGAAACAACACATCCTGTCCCAGCGTGTCGCGCAGCGATTGCGCCAGCGCCACTGCGTCATTGCGGGCGTTGCCCGCCAGCAGCGAGTCCGCGCGCAGGTCCGACAGCGATTGCAGGGCTACGCGCAAGCCACCCACCGCGCGCACGGACTTGGCGATGAAATCGGTGGGGTCCCGGTTCAAGGCCTCGTCGGCGGCGACGATGGCCTCGCCGTACTTGTGTTCGTCGAAACGTATCTTGGCGATATAGGACCACGGCTGGCCACGTGTCGGATTGCGCTGCGCGATGGTCTCGAACTGCGCCACGGCGGCATCGGGGCCTTGCGTTTCAAAAGTCTTCTCCGCTTCGGAAATCGATTGCCTGAAATCCGCGTCGGATTGAGGCTCCTGAGTCTTCGGCGTCGTTGTGCAACCGGCGAGCACTGCTACGAGTCCCGCGATTAAGGCCAGGCGGCGGATTTGCATGGGGAGAAAGGTCGGAAAAATCTGGTTAACGGGGGTCTTGTTACGAGGAGGCGTATTTCACCAACACCGTGTAAATACGACACTACATAAGTTTTCTCAATGTTACTTAGACGCAAGTTCTTCGAAATAGAAGGCTTCTGTATTGTTTTTAAGGCTTCCGGTATAAAGAGCCATGCATAAACGTATCCCTTTCCAACGTGCCGCTGCATGGGCTTGTATCGCGCTCGGAACGCCGGTTCTCGGGGGCTGTGCGGCCGCCGGCGCGGTCAGCGCGGTGGCCAGCGCCACAGGATCGTTACTGGAAGCGACAGGCCTCAAGAAACCGGACAACGCGCCGACGGATGTGAAATTTTCCATCCAGGCCGGACAAAATTTAAATATAAGTAACGGACAGGCCATGGCTGTCGTTACTAAGATTTACTACCTGAAGAATTCCGACTCTTTCAAGCAAGCGCCCATGTCCTCCCTTATCGATGAGAAACAGGAAAAGGACAGGCTGGGCGACAGCGTCATCGCGAAGCGCGAGGTCACGCTGATGCCCGGCCAGGTTTACCAGAACACCGAGAAGGTGCCGAAGGACGCCACGGCCATCGGCGTGGCGGCGCTGTTCTTCGCGCCCGCGCCCTATCGCTGGAAATATGTTTTCGATATCAAGGACGCGAAGGACACCGGCATCGTGCTGGGGGCGCATGCCTGCGCATTGACCGTGGCCACCGGCAAGGTATCGCCGCCGCTGGGCTCGCCGCCTTTCGATGCCTCGCGCCTGGGTTCGCTGCAATGTCCCGTCTGACCGACCGCCGGCAAGGCCATCCGCCTTCGCCTTCGCAACCCGCCAGCGCTGTCGCCATCAGCGCCGGCTACAGATCGCTATATAGAGAAGAGTAGAGTCACCCGTGAGCCAGTCAGCCAAGATACTTTGGGGCGAAGGCCTGTTCCTTCGACCGCAACACTTCCAACGCCAGGACGCCTACCATGAGGCCCGCCTGGCGCAGACCGCGCGCGCGCTGCATCCCTATTCCTGGGGCTTGCGCAACGTGCACTTCGACGCCGCGGCACTGGCCAACGGCATGCTGCATGCCACGGAGCTCTCGGCCATTTTCCCCGACGGCGAAATCTATTCGGCGCCCGACGACGACGCCCTGCCGCCACCCGTCTCGATGAACAGCCTGGACGGCGCCTCCGAGGCCGTGTTCTACCTTGCCATGCATCCATTGAAGGCCGTGGGCGGCAATTGCGCCGCGCCGCAGGACGGCCACGATTTCAATGCGCGCTATCAGCGCGGCGAACGCCCGGCGCCCGACCTCTATACGAACGCCAGCACCGCCGACCTTACCTATCTGCGCAAGAACGTCCGCCTGGTCTCGGAGTTCGATCCGCGCGACGAACTGCTGGCGATACCGGTGGCGCGGGTGCGCCGCAACGCCAGTTCCGGCTATGAGCTGGACCACGAATTCATCGCGCCCTGCGTGGCCATCGACGCATGCGCCGCCCTGCACGACCGCTTGCGCCGGCTGCTGGACGCGCTGGAGGCGAAGGTCGGCACCTTGTATGGCCTGCATCGCGAGCCCTCGAAGAACGTCATCGAATTCCGCTCGGGCGACGTCGCGTCCTTCTGGCTGCTACACACCGCCAACGAGGCTCACGCCGCGCTGGCGCACCTGTATCACCATCCGGGCCTGCATCCGGAACGGCTGTTCCAGGAGCTGCTGCGCCTGGCCGGGGCGCTGATGACTTTCTCCAAGGAATATGCGCTGGCCGACCTGCCGCAATATCGCCATGAGATCCCGGGACCGGCCTTCGCGCGCCTGGACGATATCCTGCGTGACCTGCTCGATACCGTCATCTCGACGCGTTACTTCTCCATCGTGCTCGAAGAGGTGCGGCCGTCCTTCCATACCGGTCGCCTGGATTCCGGCAAGGTGGACGACAAGACCCGTTTCTACCTGGCCGTATCCGCCGCCACGCCGGCGGCCGAGCTGGCCGACATGGTGCCCCTGCGCTTCAAGGTGGGTGCGCCCGACGATGCCGAAAAGCTTGTGCTGTCGGCAATGCCCGGCGTGCAACTGGTCTATACGCCGCAAGTTCCCGCCGCCATCCCCGTCAAGCCGGGCGCCTGCTATTTCGCCCTGCAGGCACGCGGGGCGCTCTACGACCGCATGCTGCAGGCGCAGAGCATCGCCATCTACGCGCCGGCGGGCATTCCCGAACTGAAGCTGGATCTGATCGCCGTCGCCCACTGACCTGCCGCTGATTTCTCATGACCGACAACACGCCCTCCCTGATGTCCGGCGCCCAGCATCCGCAACAGCTGCCGCCGCGCGCCGCCGAGTTCATGGCCACTTCCACGTCGAAGTCGTTGATGGACATGCTCTACGACGGCTTCCTTATGCTGTTCCTGCTCAAGAGCGGGCAGGAGCCCAAGGACGCCGCATCGTTTTCCGCGCGCGTGCAGCAATTCCTGGCGGAGTTCGAACGCGCCGCCAAGAAGCAGGACCTGCCCGCCGAAGACATCTACGCCACCAAGTACGCCTTCTGCGCCGCCGTGGACGAGACCGTACTGAACTCCCGGTTCGCCATTCGCGACAGCTGGATGCTGCAGCCGCTGCAGCTGGCGCTGTTCGGCGAGCAGTTGGCGGGCGAGAACTTCTTCAACCGGCTGGAGGACCTGCGCGCCCAAGGCGGACGCAGGCTGCAATCGCTGGAGGTCTATTACATGTGCCTGCTGCTCGGCTTCCAGGGCAAGTACCTGATCGAAGGGCAGGAAAAGCTGGGGTATCTCACCGCCCGCCTGGGCGACGAGATCGCCCTGCTGCGCGGCAAGCGCGCCGGCTTCGCGCCGCATTGGGCCATCCCGGACAAGGTCGCCCACGCGATCAGGCGCGACGTGCCGCTGTGGACCGTGGGCGCGACCTTCGCCCTGCTGGCCCTGCTGGCGTATTTCGGCCTTGACCGCCAGCTGGGCAAGGACATGCAGACGGCCATGGCCCCTTACCACGACATCGTCAAGCTCGGGCCGCGCGTGGCGCACCTGACCATCTCGCTGCCCTGACGCATCAGCCCCCATTCATCGTCCCCTTCCCGGCTTCGGCCGGCCTCGATTCGCCCCGCCATGGATACCGCCCTCGCCTACGCCACGTTGAACACGGCCCTGTTGACGCAGGACACCCGCCTGCTGCGCGTCAGCACGCCACTGGGCGACGCGCTCGTCGCCGAGCGGCTGCTGCTGGACGAAGGGATATCCCGCCTGTTCACTGTCACGCTCGACTGCCTGTCGACATCCACGCAACTGGATGCGACGCCCCTGCTGGGACGCGAAATCAGCATCGACCTGCAGCTTGCCGACCGGTCGACGCGGCGCTGGCACGCCATGGTCACGGGCGTCGACAACCTGGGGGCGGACGGCGGCCTGGCGCGCTACCGCATCCATGGCCGTCCCTGGCTGCAAAGCCTGGCCCTGCGACGCGACAGCTACCTCTTCCAGGACAAGACATCGATCGACATCCTGGCGGAAATCTTCGCGGACTATCCTTTATCGTCGTATGCGTTCGAGGTCAACGCGACGCCGCCCAAGCGCGCGATACGCACGCAGTATCGCGAATCGGACCTGGAATTCGTGCAGCGCATCCTGGCCGAGGATGGCCTGGCCTTCCGCTTCGTCCATCGGCAGGGGGACGACGACGGCTCATCCTCCTCTTCCGCGCGGCACCAGTTGGTGGTGTTCGACGCCGGCGCCGACCTGCCCGCCAACGCCGCCTCGCCCATCCGCTTTCATCGCAGCGACGCCACTGAGACGAGCGACACGATCACCCGCTTCCATTCAGCCCTCGCGGTGCAGTCCAATGTCGTGACGCGCAGCGCTTGGGACGACCGCGCCTTGCAGGCGCACGCGGCGCGGCTGGCATCCAGCGAGAACGTCGGCAAGCTGCCCAGCCTGGAGGACTACGACTACGACGGTCACGGCCGCTATGCCGACGGCGACGACGCCAGCCGGGTCGCGCTGCTGCGGCTGCGCACGCTGGAGGCGCGCCAGGTGCGCTACGAAGGCAGCGGCACCGTACGCCAGCTGAGCCCCGGCGAGACCTTCGAAATGACGGGACATGACCGCTATGGCGCCCAGGGCGGCGGCAACGCCGCTAAAGGCGGCTACGGCGGCGACGGCGGACAGGCCATTGACGAGCTGGGCCGAGAATACACGGTGCTGCGCGTCATCCACGAGGCGGCAAACAACCTGGGCAGCCAGGCCGCCGGCCTGGCGGGCTCGACCGACCTGGAACGCGGGCGTTATCGCAACCGCTTCGAGGCACAACCGCGCGCGGCCGCCGTGCTGCCCGCCTGGCGCGCGCGGCCGACGGCGCCGGAGGCCACGATCGCCCAGGTCGTGGCGACCGACGACGCGCCGATTTCGTCCGGCCGGGACTTGCGCGTGAAGGTGCAATTCCCCTGGCAGCGCGGCGAACGGCCGCTGGCCGGCGGGCTGGCGCACAACAGCCATGGCGATACGCGCGGCAATGCGCCTGGCAGTGACGCCAGCGGCGCATGGCTGCGCGTGGCCACGGGCCAGGCAGGCCCGAACTGGGGTGGACACCATGTTCCGCGTTCCGGCACCGAAGTCGTCGTCGAGTTCCTCGACGGCGATATCGACCAGCCGGTGATCGCGGCCCAGCTGTACAACGACAGCGATCTTCCGCCCTACTCCGCCGGCGTCGATGGCGGCGCCAACCACGGCGGTGTCCTCAGCGGCTGGCACAGCCAGGCCCTGGACGGGTCAGGCCACAACCAATGGCTGTTCGACGACACCAGCGGGCAACTTCGCATGCAGATGGCGACGTCGACCGCGGCCAGCCAGTTGAACCTGGGCCACCTCGTGGCCCAATCGGCCGCGGACGGCAATCGCGGCGCGTGGCGCGGCAGCGGCTTCGAATTGCGCAGCGATGCCTGGACGGTATTGCGGTCCGGCCAGGGCATGCTGCTGACCTCCGCCGCCGATCCCCAGGCGACGGCGACGCTGGCCACGCCGAACACCTTGCAGCGCCTGCGGCAGGCACAGAATATTTCGCAGCGCCTGGATGCCACCGCCGTCCGACGCAATGCGCGGGCCTTGCGGGCCAACGACGGCTTCGGGGACGCCATCAAGGCGGTGGACCCGGCGCAGGACGGCAAGCTGCCGTCCTCGGTGAATGGCCAGGCCGCGAACAAGGCCGGCCGCGAGAGCCGTAGCGGCACCGATCCCGTGGACGGCATCGACGGCGCGCGCGTGGTGCTCGACGCGCCGATGTCGCTGAACCTGTCCACGCCCGCCAGCGCCGTGCTGCATGCGACGGGCGACCTGCACGCCTCGGCGCAGGAGGACGTGCATGTCTCGGCGCGCCAGACCCATGCCGTGGTGGCGGGCCAGGCCGCGGGGTTCTATGCGGACCAGGAAGGCATACGCGCCATCGCCGCGCAATCGCCGGTGTCCCTGCGAGCGCATACGGACGCACTGGAGCTGCTGGCCGACCAAGGCGTAACGGTGACGTCCACCGAAGACGGCATCGAGGTGCTGGCGAAGGACAGCGTGACCCTGGTCGCCGCCGGCGCGAGCGTGACGCTGCGAGGCGGCGACATCGTGTTCAAGTCGCCGGGCCTGTTCTCGGTGAAGGGCGCCAGCCACAGTTTCGAGGGCCCCGCGTCCGACGCCGCGCAATTGCCCCAGCTGCCGGCGGCGCGCACGGGGACCTACACCCAGCAAGTGGTCTACAACGACGCCCTGGGAGAGAAGTTCGAAGACATGCCATTCACGGTGCGGCATAAGCCGCAGGCCGATACCTGGATGGGCGACACGCCGCCGGCGGGCTCGACCGAGCGCGTGCATACGGAAGAGTCGCAGCCGCTGGAGTACGCGCTGCGGTATGCGAAGTTCAAGTTCGGCGACGAAGTGTCGTAGCCATCGATCCGCCGATGTTCGACGACGGCGGTTGAACACCCGCCAGGGCGATGCCTGGCGGGAAATCAGCGCGCGGCGACGGCGGGCGGACGCTGACCGAGTTGCGCCTGGCGGGCGGCCGCTTCGTCGACCCGTTGCGCGGACTGCATGTCCTGGCCGCGCTGCTTCATCTCCGCCTTGAAGTCCGTCGCGCCGAACACGTCCTTGTCGCGCACGCGGAAATACAGCGTGGTGCTGGCCAGCAAATGGTCGGGCCAGCTGCTCAGCATCGCATCATGCACCAGCCAGTCGAACAGGGTCATGACCTTGGGCGGCAAGGGGTTCTTGCCGTCGGCGGCCTCGCGCCAGGCGGCCAGCAAGCGCTTCTCGATTCCCCGCCTGGCCTTCGCCTCGGCGAACGGATCATCCAGCTTGGGCTCCTCGTCGCCCTTGCCCATGGACCGGTTGCGCGCGCGCTCGCGGTCGAGCATGTCCTGGTCATACTGCTGGATCCTCCGCACCGCCTCGGGACGGTTGGCTTCCATCCATTTCTTGCGCTCGTCCATCCTGGCCTCGTCCCGCTCGGACTGTCCCAGGGTCTTGATCTCTTCCTCCAGGCGCTGCCAGAGAGGCTTGAAGCGTTGTGGCGGTAGTTCGCCCCGGCTGGCTTCGGCGCGGTCCCAGCGTTCGTTCTTCAACGCTTCCAGTTCGCGCAACCGGGCGGTATTTTCCGGCTTCGCGCGTTCTTCGGGCGACATCATGCTGACGCGCCGCAGTTCCTCGTTATATTCCTGCTGGGGAGTGAAGAAATCCCGGTCCTTGATCCATTTCTCGGCTGGATCGGAAAGCTCGCTCTTGAATACGGGATCCTGGTAGCGCACCGCGAGCCAGCGCAGGAACACCTCCATGTGCGGCGTGAAGTCGATACCCGGCTTGTGCGGGACCACCTCGCGGTAGGCGTCGACCAATTCCTTGATGTTGAGGGTCTGGCCGTCGGCGGAGATCGGCTGGCTCATCGCGAACTTGTCATAGGTCGCCCTGCGCGCCTGCCTCAGGCCCTCGATGCTGAACATGGCGGCGCCATGGCTCAACGCCAGGTTGAGCATGTCGCGCAGCGGGACACGGGACAGTTCGCCGCGCATCCCCAGGGCGCCTTCCGGGCTCACCCCCGTCACGTCGCCGCTCGACCCCGGATACAGGTATTGTTCGCCGCGCGTCTTCTCCAGGCTGTCCAGCCTCTGGTTGCGCCGCAGCTCGTGCGCCGCGCCGAAATGCACGCAATACTCCGCGGCCGCCGGAATGGTCAGCGTGCGGTCCTTGTACGTCTGCTTCAGCAGGTCGGTGAACGGCAGGAATCCCAGGAACGTGTTTTCATCCATGATCGAGGCCACGGAGTCGAGCAGGCCCACGAATCGTATGGCGATAGGCGTGTCCGGACGGTTGGCCGTCTTGTCGCCCATGATCGCCAGGTCGACGTCGCTGCGACGCTTGTACTTCTTGACCAGGTCGTTGATGAACTGCTTGGCGAGCACGCCGCCGCGATCGCCGCCGAACACGGTGATCTCGATGCGTCCCACGTGCGACTCCGCATTCACGGTCTCGTAGGCTGCCTTGAACTGGCGCAAGGCCGCGTCCACGCGCACATCGACGCCGGTCCCCATCAAATAGGCCACGGTTTCGTTATCGCGGACGATGGGAACGCCTTCCAGCACGGCGGCCTTGGCCGCCTCCTTCCCCACGGTCCAGGCGACCTTGAACGGGTTCTTCTTGAAACCGGCCCATGCGCCTCGCAGCGTGCCTCGGACGCGGTTCGTGAGGCGCTCGGGATCCCAGACGTTCCAGATGCGAACCACCTTGTCCGGCAGGGTCTTCACATCCTTCACCACGTCCTTGTAGGCCTTCACCAAGGGCTGGTAGGACCATCCCTGCACCGACTTCTGGGTCGCGCCCTGCAAGCGCTTGACGATATCGGTCTCGGGCACTTCGTCGAGACGGGCGACGTTCCGGGCCGCGTTCTTGAGTTGCTTGGCGGCCTCGCTGGCGAGCTTGGCGCCCGCCGTCGTGGCGGCATAGATGAGGTCGTCGTTCTTGGCGTCTTCGTTCAGCGTGGTGCCGAGGCCCGAATAATAAAAGCGGAACCAGTGTTGATGCTGGGGCCGGTCGACGTCGTCCTGCGCGTGGTGCGCCTCCCACAGGCGGCTGATGTTCGAATAGAACGTGGGATGCGTCTTGTCGACATCACGATTCCTGCCGAAACCATCGAAGAAGAATCCCATCCGGATGACCGCCGCGCACTCAAGGCAATCGTCCTTGGGATAGGCGGCCTCATTCTGCGCCATCGCCTTCAGCACCGAGGCGGGTGTGCGGTCCACGGATGAGGCCGCGCCCGAATTCTGTTCAGCCATTTTTATCTCCCGGCGCGCTGCCCGACTTCTTCATGGCAGCGATGCGTTCAGGCGTAAGCGCTTCGATCGCACGGGCGAACTCCCCCGGCTGACGATCCTTCTTTTCCAGCACGGCATTGACCTCCGGATCCTGGTCGAAATTGGAGGCCACGGTGAAGTACATCTTCATGTACTCGCGCATATCGGCGGCGTCCTCGATGCGGTACTTGCCCCAGGAAGTCTTGGTGACGCGCGCGACCGTGTGCAAGACTTCATAGACGTCGCTGAAACCGGTCAAGGCGTCTTTATGCGTGCGCCACAGCCAGCGTGTCGTGTCCACGATCGGCAGGCGGCCGTTGACCAGCTTGCGGCTAAGCGCCATTTCAACGTGCTCGTCGGGATAGATATGCAGTTCGAGAACCAGTGGCCCGTCGCCGGACGGGATTCCGGCGGGGGCGAAGGTCACCTTTTTCTTCCGAGTGAAGAAAAACTCCTGCATCCTTCCATCGTCGAGGTGCTGTCCCAGGACCTCGGGGTCGGCGGCGCGCCATTCGGCCGTGAACTCCGTGCCCTTGAGCGTATAGCAACACGCCACCGAGCCGCCGCCCGCCCCCACGCTTACCTGCATTGTGGCGGCGCTTTCACCCGCCTTGTCCGTGACGGACACGCTGTCCATGTCGAACTGCGTGTAGTTATAGGCGATAAAGCTCACGCCTTTGTATGAAGGCTCGCCATTACAACCCGCCAGCAGTCCCAGCGACATCAGGACCGTCATCAGAAGCTTGCGCATTCCCTACTCCAAAATCTTAGGCTCTACCCACCGCGTGGCGGGCCGCCTCGCACGTCCAATCGCGCAACCCGTCAACCATGGGTATTCGCATCCTCCGCGCTCTGCAGCTCATCCCACACGCTGTCCGGCACATGCGCCAGGCAGCCGGACAACCCGCCGTCGGCATCCGGGCGGTAGGCGGCAAGGGCCGCCTTGATCAAGGGATGCTCGTCGAACCGTGGAGAAATCGAGATTCCCCACGCGACGTAGTCGAACGTGTCCTTGTCACCCGCGACGCCATGTCCCCTGGCCCGTTCCAGTTGGTCCCGCACCCGCGGCACCAAGGCATCCTGGCCTGGGTCGCCGGGCAGCATTCCCATATACAGGCGCCGCAGCTGTACCGCAAGCTTGTCGGGATAATCCAGGTCGAAGAAAAGCTGATGCTGCCCGGGCGTCAGGCGCAGGATATCCCCGTGCGGATCGACCGACGCGAGGGCGCCGCCCTGCACGCGCGCATAGTCCCCGCCACGCTGCGCATAGGCCAGCGTGCCGAGCGGCGCGAGAAAATCGGCGCGCTGGGCTTCGTCCCAGACCTGCAGCGCGCGCACCAGGATACGGCTGTCGTACCAGTGCACGAAGAATTCCCGGCCATCGGGCAGCGCGTAATCGCAGAAATGGCCGAAATGCGCGATCAACGCCTCCAGCGGCGCGGCCGAACAAAAACCGATCATGGCGTAGCGGCCGCCATCGCGTTCGTGCAAGGCGTGCAGCAGCCGTAGCAGCGTCGTGGAGACATCGCCGGTGCGCGCTCCACCCAGCACGTCTTGCGACGCCCCATCGAGCTCGATGATCATCGGCGCCACGTCGCCGTAGACGTCCAGCCCGGTCTGGGCCCACACCGACCCGAAAGTCAGGTTCCCGGCCTTGAGCAGCAATGCGAGCAAGTCGGGATGGCCGCGGAAATCGACAACCACGCAGGCGCGCGCGGCCTCGCCGTGCGGCCCGCGATACCGTGGAAGTTCGGCGACCAGGTCAGCCAGCGTCGCCTCCCAGGATACGTTCATCCCCGTCGTCCTCACGCCTTGTCCGTGATGGACTGTACCGCGTCGTGGGCGTCCAGCACGCAGCTCTTGCAAACCCTGAACTGCGGAAGCGGATAGGGAATTCGCGTGGGCCCCGTGAATTGCTTGTCCGCGCTGTGCACGTCGATGCGGCCGGGGGCGTTGACGGTGATGTTGCCGCCTTCCAGCACGATGCTGGCGCCCTGCGCGGTGGCGATGCGGATACGCTTGGGCGCGGCCAGTTCCACTTGCGCCGACGCGCTGGCAATATGCACGGCTTCGCGCGCGGTGACGGTCAGGATGTCCTGCTGCGCCTGGACCAGCAGCGGGCCCTGACCGGCGACCAGGCTCAGCGCCGGTTCGCCGCCGCGCTGTACGCCCGCCACCACGCCCAGCGCCTGTCCGGTATGCACACGCAAATGGCCCATGGAAGCCAGGTTCTGGTGGCGTCCCGCGGACCAGTGCACGGTCTCGCCGGCGGTGACCTGCATATGCTCGCCGGCCGTCTGCACCAGCCCCGCGCGCGCCGCGACAACGACCGTCGACCCGCCGAGGTGCGGCACCTTGCCCGCGCCGGTCCGCGTATCCATCCGCGCCGCGTCGCCCTGCGCCGAGGACAGGTCCTCGCCCGAGACGCTGGTGGAGACGGCGGCGTGCATGGCGGCCAGCGGAGCCTTGCCTGCATCCAGGATGCTGGTGTCCGGTTGCTCGGTGCCCGCGGCGGCGGCCAGGCGCACGCCTTGATGATCCGCGGCGCCCTTGTCCAGGCTGCGCGCCAGCTTGTCGGCCTGCCTGGCAAGCGCCTGCGCTGCGCTTGCCTCGCCCGCCGGATCCGCGGCGTCGCCATGGTAGGACGTGATCAACACGCCAGCGCCCCCCCGCACCGCGCCATAGGCATCGGAACGCAGTTCCGCGCCGGTCCCGCGCACGCCTCCGCGATAGTTGCCGGCCTGGTGGATGATGTGGCCCAGGTTCAACTCCGTCGCGGACTGCGTGCTCTTGAGCTGCACGCGCTGCTGGCCGTCGCTGTCATCGAAGACCATCTGGTTGTAGCCCGCGCCGCCGAACTCCTTGCTCTTGAACCCACTGAGCGCGGCCGCGTTGCGGTGCGCGTCGTCGGCTGCCGCCGCGCCATGCCAGGCGGGCGAGTTGCCCCCGGCCAGGTTGGCCTGGCCGCTGGGTATCATGTCGCGCGCGGCGGCGAACGCCGACGTATCGGCCTCCTGCAAGGTGCGCCCGCCCGGCGTGGGCGGCGTCCCGCCCTCGCCGCGGCCGTTGTATACCGCGCCGACCACCACCGGCTGGTCGATGTCATCGTCCAGGAAACGCACCAGCACTTCCTGGCCGATGCGCGGCACGAATGTCATTCCCATGCCGGCGCCGGACTGTCGTTGCGCCACGCGCACCCACCGGCTGTGCGCCTCGCCGTCGCACTGCGCTTCCTGCCAGTGAAAGCGCACGCGCACGTCGCCGCGCCGGTTGCGATGGATCTCCTCGCGGTCGTCGGCCTGCGCCCCGCCCTCGGCGCCCACCACCAGGGCCGTATGCACGCCATGGACCGACGCGGCGCCGCTGAAGCGGGCGCCGCGGCCGCCCGCCAGCGCCGGCCGCCAGGGCCGGTCGCAGCGCAACGCGTCGAAGGCGTTGGCATAGCCTACCGCGCGGGCCTTTTCCAGCACGGCGGGATCGGGCGCCAGCGCCGCATCGTCCGCGCCGCCGCCCAGATCCTGCCGCCATGTCGGGGACTGGCCGCGCTCCGCGAAATCGTCCGGGCCAGCCGGCGCACCGGCTTCCGGGCGACCGCCGGGCGCGGGCGGCGGCGCATCGTAATGCAGCCATCGCGCCATGCCGCCCAACCGGCTTTTCAACGCCGCCTGCGCGGCCACCGGCAGGTTGTTCAGGCCGACATGCTCGATGCGGTCCAGCGCGAACACGGGCTCGAAGCCCGCCTCGCCGGACGGTCCCAGCGGCGACATATCCTGCAGGCGGAAGCGCGTTCCGGAACGGAAAGTGCGCACGCCGCTCCTGCCGGTGAAGATCTCGTTGCGCGCCTGTACGCTTTCCAGCGCGACCGCGGCCTGGCGCCGCGCGTGGGCTTCGTTCTCGAACGCGCCGTGGCCCGCGGCCTCGTACCATTCGGGCGCCAGCGCATCGTCTTCGCCCGCATCGCTGGCGCTGGCCTCGCCCGCCACGGCATGCTTGCCGCCGGCATGCCAGCCCAGCACGGTGACCCGGCTGGCGCCCTGCCGAAAGCGGCGCGCCAGCGCCTGCACCGTATCGCGCGACTCCGTGGCGTCGGCGCGATGAAAGCGCACGCCGTGTTCCGCCGACTCCGGATCTTCCGGCAAGCCGCGGCTGTCGGCGAAGATGCGCACGGCGTGCCTGAGCGGCGCGTCCTCGTCCTCCACGGACGTCCAGCCCAGGCCGGCTTCGGCCAGCAGGCGCGACAGAAAATCGTAGTCGGATTCGCGGTATTGCGTGGTGTAGGGTCGCACGGGCAGATCGGCCAGATACGTCCGAACATCGTCGGCGATCTGGCTGGCGCAGCCGTCGTACCCATCCAGCACATGCTGCACGATGTCGAGCAAGGCGCGCTGCTCGAAGACACGGCTGCGCCGCTGCTGCGTCGCCAGCCATAGCCACGGCACGACCGTCAGGCGGTAGCGCGCCAAGCCGGCATCGCCGGCCAGCAGCTCGGCCTGGCGCAGCACGCCGCTGCGTCCATAGCGGCTGCCGTCGGCGCGCGTCGTCCATAACGTGACCGCGCGCGACACCATGTCGTCCAGATCCAGCGCGGCGTCATCGGCCAGCGCCAGGATGCGCATCTCGCCCAGGCCTGACAGCGCCTCGCGGGCGATCCAGGCCTCGACATGCAGGCGCGCCAGCGCTCCCTCGCCTTCCAGGCGGTAGAGACGGGCATTGGAACTCAGCAGGTCGGCCAGTGCAGTCGTCGTCATGGTCGGCGCATCGGGGGCTAATAAGGCGTATCGGACAAGGCGATCAGGGGCGCGCGGGCGCTTGCGTCTGTGCCTGCGGGTTGGGACATTCGGGCGCCAGGCCCCACTGCCCGGCGCAGACCTGCAAGCGGCATTGCTCGCTTTCGAGGAAGGGCTTGCGGCGACACTGCTGCAGGCGCTCGCCCAGCGGCGTGCCAGGCAAGGTGGCCGCGGCCGCGGCGGAAGGGGGCGGCAGGCCGTAGGACATCAACGCGGACAACAGCGCCGCATCGCCATCGGCTTTCTTCCGCGCCTTGGGGGTGTGATTCGCACGCGAGGCGGTCTTCGCCTCGGCCTTGCCGTTGTTCGTCTTGCCTTCCGCGGCCTTGCCTTCCGGCGTCTTGCCCTTTTCGGCAAGGGCCGCATCGTTCGGCGTCGCCGCGGGGGCGGCAGCGGCCAGCGCCGACAAGGGATTCTGCGGCGGGCCGTCGTTTTCCTTGCGCCCCTCCTCGCGGGCCGCATACGCGGCCTCCGCTGTCGCGCCGCGGTTCGAACCCGGCGCATCGACGATGGCGGCCGGCGCCGTCTCGGCGACGGACGCTCGCGGGGCGGCCTGGCTGTTCGCCGTGGGAGCGGCCACGGATACCGATGATGGCCCGCTGGCCGGCGCCGGGGCCGGATTCGCGCCGGCAGCCCCGTTGGCATTGGCCATAATGGAAGCGCCCGGCGATCCCGCGGCGCCGGATGCCTGCTGCATGCGCCACCATGCGCTACCGCCTCCAGCGAGAATCAACAACAAAAGCAGCAGCAACCACCATCGCGCGCGCGACGGACGCGCGCGAGCGGCAGGCATGTGCCGCCGCTCCGGTTGCGGCGCGCGGCCTTCCAGCGCTGCCAGGATTCTTGACGATTGGGAATCGCGCGCGCCCGCGTCCGAACGCCCCGCCAACAGGCTGGGCGTTCGGCCGGCAGCGGCCGATGTCGCGTCGTCTAGTGCCATGCGTCCATCCGTGTCCCGAGGGTGCATCCCTCCGTTTATCCCGCCAGTCGAACGCGGCGCCGCCATGCATGTCAGGCATTGCACCTTGTTACGATTTCAGGAACTCAGACGCGAGTTTGAGGCGTTGCCGGTATTGCTTCAACCGCAGTTAAGACAAAAGATTACGCCTTTCCCATGGTGACCGCTTTTGCTCTTCCTTTTGCCCGTCTACTTCCTGGCCGCCGTCTGCATCTCGGCATGGCTGATTTTTCCCGCGCTGCGCGCCACCACGCTGCGCGGGCTGCGTGCCTGCCTGCACGGCCTGCGGCGGGGCGTAGCCCGCTCGACGGAGCGCGCGGGCGGACATCTGGGGGGCGGCATCGGCTGGCTGGCGAACGGCTATGCGCGGGTCACCCGTGGGGTAAGCGGATATGTAAAGAGCCACCGCTGGCAAACAGCTGCCGTGCTGGCGGTCGTGTCTCTTCCGACCCTTTTTGCTTTCCTCATGAGACACAATCACACATTTGTTTACGAGCCGGATTTACGAAATCCTAGCGTACAAATTGAAGCGCTTCTCGCTGGGGAACGGCTGGTTCCACCGCCTCCCGTCCCTCCGGAAGCCTTCACCACCGCCGAGGTGGTAATGATCCGCCCGAACATCGTCACCGCCAGCCGCGACTGGGACCTGCTCGATCCGGATTTCCGCCAGCGCCTGCTGCTCGCCTACCAGATCATGCGCGACCAGTACGGCTACCAGATGGCCCTGATCGAAGGCTATCGCAGCCCCGAGCGCCAGCAGGAATTGCGCGACAAGGACGGCCCGGCCGTCACCAACGCCGGCGCGTACCAGAGCTATCACCAATACGGCCTGGCCGCGGACAACGCATTCCTGCGCGATGGCAAGATCGTCATATCGGAAAAGGATCCTTGGGCGCTGCGCGGCTACCAGCTCTATGGCGAAGTGGCCGAGCGCGTGGGCCTGACCTGGGGCGGCCGCTGGAAGCTCATGGACTTTGGCCATGTGGAGTACCGCAAACCCGGGATCAAGCTGGGGATGCCGCCGCCACGCTGACCCTTGCGCCCCTTGTCTACAGACCATAAACACAACGCTGCCCTCGTCTTCCAACTATGCCTCGTCTCCTCAAGTCCGGTTTGATCATCGCGCTCGTATTTGGCGTGGTGTGGCTGGCCGTCATCATCTGGTGGCAGGAAACGCGCGCGCTGCCCACGGCGATGGACATCGGCGTGTTCCTGTTCGCGCTGCCGCTGGCGCTTCTGTGCCTAGGATGGCTGGGACTGCGCGGTGCACGGGCCGCGGGCGCGCCCAGGCCCGAAGCCGGCGTACCCGCGACCGCGCCGGAAACCGCACCCCCGACCGGCGCGCCTCCCGCCCGGCTGGCCGTGCTGGGCGTGGCGGCGCGCACTGCCGCGGGCGACAGCGCTGCCGCGACACGCGCCGCACTGGCGCAGCAGGCACGCCCCGACCTCGATCCGCAACTGAAGGACTTGCGGGGCTTCCCGGTCTTCGCGGCGCGCGTGTCGACGCTGGACACCGCCGAACTACGGGCGCAGGCGCAGGCAGCCGAAGCGCCAGCGGCGGCCCTGGACGACGAACCGCTGCGCGCGACCGCCCTGTTGCGCGCCGTGCTCGAAGACGCGCGCGATCGCGCGGTCGATCACCTGCTGGTCACCCACATGCCGGACGGGCCGGCCGAGCAGGAGCAAGCATGGCCCATGCTGCACGTGGACCTGATGCTGCCCGGCGCGTGGC
This sequence comes from Achromobacter aloeverae, assembly GCF_004121055.1. Lineage (GTDB taxonomy): Bacteria > Pseudomonadota > Gammaproteobacteria > Burkholderiales > Burkholderiaceae_B > Bordetella_C > Bordetella_C aloeverae. The sequence goes on along the minus strand of NZ_PYAL01000006.1, from coordinate 426,297 downwards.
CGGCCGCCGCGCGCGAGCGCGCCATGGCCGTCGCGGGCGCGGTCTTGCGTGGCGTGGCCGCCCCTGGCGCCGCCTGGCCGCCCGCCCGCCTGGCCGTGGTCTCCCATGAGGTCGTCGACGACAGCACCGTGCCCACCCACTTGCATACCCTGGCCGCGCGCGCCGGCACGGCGAATGACGACGTTCCGCGGGCGGCGAGCGCCGCCGCCGGGGACACTTCCGCGCGCACCGGCGCCCGGGGCCACGCCATCGCCGCGTCGGCGCCGCCTTCGCTGCGCATCGTCGCCGCCGCGGACTCCTATATCAGCCAGGGGCGCGCCCATGCGTGGCAGGGCCAGCGCCGCCTGATGACGACGGACCAGCCGCAGGGCCTGGTGCCGGGCGAAGCCGCGGCCGCGCTGCTGCTCGCCGCCGCGCCGGCGCCCGACCAGGGGCAGCGCATCGTCATGTTCGCGCCTTCTACGCGCCGGACGATCTCCGCCGATGCGCGCGGCGCCGCGGCCGACGCCGCCCTGCCCGCCCTGGCGCAGGCGCTGCTGCAGGAACATGGCGTATCCGCCGACAGCCTGGCGTCGCTGGTGAGCGACGCGGACCATCGTGGCAGCCGGCCCATCGAGACGCTGCAATTGGCCACCGCCGTCGCGCCGCACCTGGATCCCAACCAGGACTGCCTGGCCGCCGGCAACCGTTGCGGCCATGTCGGCGCCGCCGCCCCCCTGCTGGCCCTGGCGCTGGCCGTCGACGCCAGCGAGGAGCTCGATGCCCCGGTGCTGGCCGCGCTGACCCAGGACCCCTGGCTGCGCGGCATCGCCGTCGTGGCCGACTTCGAAACGTATCTTCCTACGCATCCTTCCTCTTCATCCCAAACATGACCAGCCCTTCCGGACTGTTTTCCAGCTTCACCAGCCTCCTGGGCGATATCCGCTCCTGGCTGTCCCGCATCGCGTCCAGCCCGAAGACGTTCATCTTCTTCGGCCTGATTGCCCTGCTGGTCTTCCTGTTCCTCCTGGCCGATACGCCGGAGACGGGCCTGGCATGGGCGGGCGCGGCCCTGGGCATCTTCCTGGCGCTGTGGCTGCTGGTGTTCCTGGTCCGCCGCGCCCGCTCTCGCAAGGCCAATGACCAGCTGGGCGACGTGCTGGAAAAGCAGGCCCAGACGGGCAAGAGCAACACGCGCGGCGACGTGCAGGCCCTGCGTGAACGCATGTCGCAGGCCGTGCGCACCATCAAGACGTCCAAGATCGGCCAGTTGTCCGGCAACCAGGCGCTGTACGAGCTGCCCTGGTACATCGTCATCGGCAACCCTGCCGCCGGCAAGAGCAGCGCGGTGATCAACTCCGGCCTCCAGTTCCCCTTCGCCGACAAGAACGGCGCGGCGGTGCGCGGCGTGGGTGGAACGCGGAACTGCGATTGGTTTTTCACCACTGAAGGCATCCTGCTCGATACCGCCGGCCGGTATTCGGTGCACGAGGAAGACCGCGACGAATGGCTGGGTTTCCTGGACCTGCTGAAAAAGCACCGTTCGCGCGCGCCCATCAACGGCATCGTCGTGGCGGCCAGCATCGACGAGCTCTCTGCGTCCGGGCCGGAGTTCGCCATCGAACTGGCCAAGAACCTGCGCCAGCGCGTGCAGGAACTGATCGACCGGCTGGAGGTCTTCGCGCCGGTCTACATCATCTTCACCAAGGCCGACCTGATCGCCGGCTTCGACGAGTTCTTCGCCGACAGCGACGAACGCGAACGCAATCGCGTCTGGGGCGCCACCCTGCCCTATGGCGCCGAGGAAAGCCGCGACGTACTGTCGCTATTCGATGCCCGTTTCGACGAGCTGTATGAAGGGTTGAAGGAAATGGGCACCGCGCAGATCTCGCTGCGCCGCGCCGGCGACCTGCCGCCCGGCCTGCTGACCTTTCCGCTGGAATTCGCGTCGATCAAGCCGGCGCTGCGCACCTTCCTGGCCACGCTGTTCGAGACCAATCCTTTTCAGTACAAGCCCATCTTCCGCGGCTTCTACTTCACCAGCGCCTTGCAGGAGGGCGCCGCCCGCAGCATCTCCACCGATAAGCTGGCCGAGCGCTTCGCCCTGGCGCCGTCGCGGCGGGAAGCCACGCACAACGTGTCCTCGCACAACGGCTTCTTCCTGCGCGACCTGTTCTCCAACGTGATCTTCGCCGACAAGAAACTGGTGCGCCAGCACGCCAGCCCCGGCAAGGTACGCATGCGCTACCTGGGCTTCTTCGGCCTCGTTCTGGCGCTGGGCCTGGTGCTCGGCGGCTGGACCTGGTCCTATATGGGCAACCGCCAGTTGGCTACCAACGTGCAGGCCGATCTCGACAAGGTCGTGCGCATGCAGCAGGAAGGTTCGGATCTGCAGAGCCGGCTGGAAGCGATGGATATCCTGCAGGACCGCATCGAGCAACTGGACCGCTACGCGACCAGCCGGCCGGTTTCCCTGGGCCTGGGGCTGTACCAGGGCGACGCGCTGCGCCACAGGCTGCTGCAGGAGTACTACGCGGGCCTGAACCAGATCATGCTGATGCCGGTCAAGGGCAGCCTGGAAGACTACCTGGCGCGGGTCGGCAACTTCGGCGAGAACAGCGGCGCCGGCGGCCCACCCCCGGCGCGCCCCGTGCCGGTGGCGGCCGCGGCGCCCGACACGCTGTTCCAGGACTCCTCGCCGAACAACGCCCAGGACGCCTATAACGCGCTCAAGACCTACTTGATGATGTCCAACCGGGAGCACGTCGACCCCACCCACCTGTCGGACCAGATCACGCGTTTCTGGCGCGGGTGGCTGGAGACCAACCGCGGCACCATGCCGCGCGATGCGTTGATCCGCAACGCCGAGCGCATGATCTCTTTCTATTCCTCGCGCTCGGCCGACGCCGAATGGCCACGCATCAACCTGAACCTGGCCCTCGTGGAAAAGACCCGCGGCAGCCTGCGCACCGTGATGCAGGGCATGCCGGCGCGAGAACGCGCCTATGCCACCATCAAGGCGCGCGCCGCTACGCGCTTCCAGACCATGACCGTGGCGCGCATCGTCGGCAACCAGGACAGCGTGGTGATGGCCGGCAGCTACGCCATCCCCGGCACCTTCACGCGCGAGGCCTGGGAGCAGTACGTGCAGCCCGCCATCCGCGAGGCTTCCAGCAAGGAGCTGCAAACCACCGATTGGGTGCTGGGCGTGAACGCACGCGACGACCTGACGCTGGAAGGCAGCCCCGAGCAGATCCAGAAGAGCCTGGAGACGATGTACAAGACGGAGTACGCGGAGGAATGGAAGAAGTTCCTCGGCGGCGTCAGCATCCAGCCCTTCACCAGCTTCAGCCAGGCGGTCGATGCCATGAACCGCCTGGGCGATCCGCAGACTTCGCCCATCGCCAAGTTGATCAACACGGCGTACGACCAGACGTCCTGGGACAATCCTTCGCTGATCAGCACGGGGCTGCAGCAGACGCAGACCGGCGTGGTGGCCTGGTTCAAGCGCGAGGTGCTGCGCCAGAACCCCACGCCCACGGTCAAGGAGAATCCCGGCAACACCTTGCCCATGGGGCCGGTCGGCCGCGAGTTCTCGGACGTCGCGCGCCTGGTGGTCGCGCACGAGAACCAGTCGCTGCTGGGCAACTACATGGCGGCCTTGTCCAGGATACGCACCCGCTTCAACCTGCTGAACAACCAGGGCGACCCCGGACCGGGCGCGCTGGTGCTGATGCGCCAGACGCTGGAAGGCAAGGAATCGGAACTCGCCGACGCCTTGAAGCTGGTCGACGAGCAGATGCTGGCGGGGCTGACCGACACGCAGCGGGTCACCTTGCGTCCGCTGCTGGTCCGTCCGCTGGTGCAGGCCTACGCCGTCACGCTGCAGCCGGCCGAGCGCGAATTGAACAAGGTGTGGACGGCGCAGATCTACCAGCCGTTCAACCAGGACCTGGCGGAGAAGTATCCCTTCTCCACCAACGCCACGGTGGAGGCCAGCGCGCAGGAGATCGGCCAGATCTTCGGCCCGCAGGGCGCCATCGCCAAGTTCGTGTCCGATACCCTGAGCCCGCTGACCGTGCGCCGCGGCGACGTGCTGACGGCGCGCACCTGGGGCGACCTGGGCGTCAACCTGCTGCCCACCTTCACGGCGAATTTCGCCCAGTGGGTGGCGCCGCTGTCAGGCGCGGCGGCCGGCGGCGGCGGCGCGGCGGCGCAGCCGCAGACGCTGTTCCAGATCCAGCCCAAGCCCGCCCAGGGCGTGACCGAGTACACCATCGAGATCGATGGCCAGCAATTGCGCTACCGCAATACGCCGCCGCAATGGGTCAACTTCGTATGGCCCAACCCGCAGGGCGCGCCCGGCGCCCGCATCACGGCCACCGCTTTCGACGGCAGCACGGTCGACGTGGTGAACGAACCCGGCCGCTATGGCCTGGAGAAGCTCATCGGCTCGGCGCAACGAACTTCCAATCCTGACGGCAGTTTCAATATGACCTGGTCCAAAGCCGGCGTTTCGGTCCCCGTCACGCTACGCATCATCAGCAATGCCCAGGCGGCCGGCTCCGGCGCCAGCGAACCCTCCAGCGGCCAGGGCCTGCGCAACTTGCGCCTGCCCGCGGCCGTGGTGTCCGACACGCCGGCCAATCTGGCCGACAGCCGGCCCGCGCCGGCACGCACGGGGGGCAAGCAATGAACGCGCCGCTGCAATCGCCGACCTACCGCGCAGCGTATTTCGGCAAGATTCCGTCGCGCGGCGACTTCGTGCGCAGCACGACCCATCCCCAGCTGATGGCCAGCCTGGATGCCTGGGCGGCGAACACCATGGAGCTGCTGGCGCAGGACCCGCACTGGAAAACGCTGTACGACGAGGCGGCGGGCTTCAACTTCGCGTTCCTGGGCCCGCGCAGCAAGATCGCGGTGGCCGGGCATTTGCGCCCCAGCCAGGATCAGTCGGGCCGGCGTTTCCCCTTCCTCAGCGCGACATCGCTGGAGGTCTCGCGGCCGCAGGAATTCATGGCCCGCAGCCCGGTGTCGTTCAGCCGCTTGTGGAACCGGCTGGACGCGGTGACGACGACGCTGATGACCGAGGCCGACTCCAACCCCGGCTTGCAGTCCTTGAACAGCCTGGAAGGCGCCATCCACATCGCGCCGGATGATGGCTTCGACACCTTCGCCGACGTGCAGACGCTGGAGCGCGTGGAGCAGATGCTGCGCGGCGACGGACACCAGGTGCGGCTGCACGACGTGATCCTGGCGCTGGGCATCCTGCTGGAGCCGGTGATGAACAGCGGCGCCTCCCACCTGGACCGGGGGCTGGCGCTGCCGCTGCCCAGCGATCCGATGTACGCGAACCTGGTGGCGGCCTACTGGATGACGCTGGTGGCGCCGTTCCTGGCGCTGGCGGATTTCGAGGTGGCCACCTTCATCGGCAACATCGGCGGCAAGCCACGCCTGGTGATCGGCTTTCGCGGCGCGTCGCCCCATACCCTGGCAAGCCTGTTGTCGACGCCGCAGGCGTTGGCGGCGCAGAACATCGTGCTGGACCAGGCGCCCTGGGTCAGCGAGCACGTGACCGCCAGCCATGGGCTGGCCAAGCTGTCCAGTTATCTGGATCAACCGAAGCTGTCGCTGCGCACGGCGCTCGACACCTTCCGCGAAGTCTTTATCGGAGCATGAGCATGCGCCTGGTTTTCCTTGCCACCGCGTTCGCGCTGTCCGGCGCCTGCGCCGCCCAGGACGCGGCGACGGTGGTGCCCGCCAATGTGGTCCCCCAGCCCGGACAAGTGGTCGCCAGCGGCGCCGTTCCCGACCAGGCGACCAAGGCCGATGTCCTGGCCAGGCTGCAACAACTGTATGGCGTGGGCAACGTCATCGACCGCATCGACGTGGGCGGCGTGGTGGCGCCGCCCAACTGGAGCACGCACGTCGGCAAGATGATCTCGCCGCCGCTCAAGCAGATCAATCGCGGGCAACTGGACATCGACGGCACGCAGATCAGCCTGCGCGGCGAGGTGCAGAACGAGGCGTCGCGGCAGCAGATCGCCAGCAGCCTGGCGACGGCCCTGAATCCGACCTACAAGATCGTCAACGGCTTGCGCGTGGCGGCGGCCAAGGACGAACAGGGAATGCTCGACAACCTGCTGGCCAACCGCACGGTGGAATTCGAGACAGGCAGCGCGACGCTGACGCCGCGCGGCCGCGAACTGCTGGACGAGGTGGCCAACGTGCTGCCCAGGATCCGGGCGGACAAGGTGCAGATCATCGGGCACACGGACAGCTCGGGGAGCCGGGCGACGAACCTGGCCTTGAGCCAGGCGCGGGCGGACGCGGTCAAGGCGTACATGGTGGAGAAGGGATTGCCCGCCGGACGCTTCGACGCGGTGGGCGTGGGCCCCGACCAGCCCTTGATGACCAACGCCACCGCGGAAGGCCGCGCGAAGAACCGGCGCATCGAGTTCCGGGCGGGGAGCTAAGCCGGCTGTCGAGCCAACGACTGAGCCAACTATTGAGCCAAGTGTCGGGCCAAGCGTTGGGCCAAGTACCGGGCCAAGTACCGGGCCAAGTACAAGGCCAACTACAGGGCCAACTACTACAGGGCCAGCGCAGCCGGCCCCGCCGCCCGCGTTGGCCCTAGCCCTCGTTCCCGCTCTTGGGAACGCCCAGCAGCTCTTCCAGGTCCGACAGGCCCTGGTCGTTCTTGAGCACCGTGCGCAGCCATAGGTGCAGGGACATCTCGCCCCAACTGGCGGCCTTGTCGGCGAGATACGCGACAGGGCTGTGGGGCTCGGTGCGACGGAAAAACTCGGCGACTTCGCGCAGCTGGTTCAAGGCCTGGTCGCGCGTCTGTATGGGGCCGCGCACGGCCGACGCGGCGGTCGCGGACGACGGCGGAATGGTCATGGTGGGCTCCAGGCGTTCCGTGGGATGACGCGCGGCGGCGTCGGCGGGGGCAGCGGCCGGGTTGCCGGCCGCCGTGTCGGCGCCGGTGGAGGTCGCGGCGTCGGCGCGCACCAGCAGCCCTGCCTCCCGCGCGAAGCGGGCGGCCAGGTCGGCTGCCTTGCGCAGGGTTTCGCGCAGGGCGGAGAACGACGGCCCCTCGTCGCCCAGCTTGTCCTGCAAGAGTTGGTCCAGGGCGTCCAGGGCCTGCGCGCAACCGTCCAGGTCGACCAGCAGTTCGGAATAGAAGGCCGGCGCCGTATCGCGGCGCGCGGCATCGAATTGGTCCTGCGTGACCTTGCCTCGCGCCAGCTCGGGCGCATCCTGCGGCGCGCGCTTGATGGCATTGGCCAGTTGCACCGCGCTGTCCCACACCGCCAGGCCATAACGGCCGCCCTCGGCACGCGTAAGCGGAATCTCGGCGACCAATTGCCGCGACTGGCTGATCAGCCACCCCAGGTTGCCGATGCGCTGCGCGGGGTCGCCATCCTCCGCGCGCGGATGCAAGCCTTCCCAGTAGTCGCGGCACAGGGCCTCGACCAGGCGAAAACCGTCGCGCAGGCCGCCAAAGCCCTCGCGGCGCGCCCATGCCTCGGTCAACCATGCCGCGACGCGGATGTCCTTGCTGCGCGTGCGCAGGATATCGCCGCACAGGCGCGCCACCAGGGGCCAATCGGCTTCCTTCAGGTCGATGATCCAGTCGCCCTGCTCCAGGCCCGGCTCGTCGAAGCGGCGCGCCTCGCGGATCTGGTCGAATTCGGCGGAGAAAACCATGTCTTCGCCGCACGGGTCCTCGCCCGGGATCGGCTGCAATAACGTATCGAGGTCTGTCATTGTTTGGGGAAGAGAGACAGGGAGCGCACGCTCGGGCGCCCTCCTTCTCCAGGCAGGAAATGGGACACGGGATGATCCCATAGCGACGCCGCAAGCAGAAGGCGGAGGAAACGCTCTCTTACAACTTGAGTAACGGTTAGTGATCAAGGCGCCAGGGAAGGCCCATATCATCGTCGCTGCGTTGGACCCGCAGCGCCATCGGCCTGCGTTCTTCCGTCTTCACGATAAGGGCTGCCCCGCCATGAGTTCCGATTTCCGCCTGGCCTTCGACGGCCACTACTACCGCGGCACGCCGCGCCGCGCCCCCGACGGCACCTATCTTGGCGGCGAGGGCGCGATCACGCGAGCGCCGGATGGCACCTATGTCGCGGGCAAGCCGCAGCGCACGCCCGACGGCCGCTACATCGGCGGCGACGCGCCGGTACGCTGGGCGCCCGACGGCTCCTTCGTCTCGGGCGAAGTGCGCATGGCGCCGGACGGCACGCTGGGCTGAGACGCACCGGGAGTCGATGTTTCATGGCCCGTCCTGTCATACGCAAAGGCGACCGCACCTCCCACGGCGGGGTGGTCGTCGAGGGCGACGATACCGTCACGGTCTTCGGCCAGCCCATGGCCCGCGTTGGCGATCGCGTGACCTGCCCGAAATGCAGCGGCACGCACGTGATTGTCGAGGGCACGCCGGACGTCGGCTCCGATCGCAAGACCGCGGTCGAGGGCATGAAGACCTCCTGCGGCGCCACGCTCATCGCCAGCCAGCAGTTCTATACGCTGGGCAGTTGACACAAGGGTGCGGGCGATGCGGCCTGCGCTCGTGGCAGCCCCCGCGCGTCCCTGCAGGCGCTGCCGGGAGTCCGTGGACCACGGCTGCAAGACCGCGGCCCGGCACCATCGCAGCGGGGCGCGGAAGCGCCTTCCGTGCTGCCTGCCGCGCCATCGTGCGACGTTGCGACGTTGCGGCGGGTTGCCGGGTCAGGGCTTCCATTCGGGCAGGGCGGCGCCCAGGGGGCCGGCCGGATAGTCCCAATGCATGGGTGAGCCCGCCAGATCCAGCGGCGGGCGGGCGCGCAAAGCGGGCCCCCATGCCGTCGCTTCCTGATCCACCGAAAAATCGGCATCGTGTTTTTCCAGGGGCCCGTCTGTGCGCGCTTGCTCGCGTGTCTCTTTGCGCGTCTCTTTGCGCGCCGCTTCGCGTGCTTCCTGGACCGCCTCTTGCCCCGCCTCCCTGAGGATCTCCCCGCGTTCTTCCCCAAGTCGTTCTTCGCGCGCTTGGTCGTCCCTCGGTTCCGCCAGGTCGAACAAGGCTTCGGCGGTGCGCGCCAACGACAGGCGCGCGTCGACGGCAATGCCGCGCGTCAGCCTCATGGCCAGGCCTCGCAGCACGGCAGCGGCAATCAGGTAGCCGGTGCCGTGGTCCAGCGCCTGCGCGGGCATGGGCGTCGGCTTGTCCGCGCCGCGCCACACCATGCCGGCATGCGCGATGCCGCTGCTCATTTGCACCAGGCTGTCGAAACCACGCCGTCCTTGCCACGGGCCGCTCCATCCATAAGCATCCAACGTGACGTCGATCAACGCGGGGTTGATGGCGCGCCGGGCCGCGGCGTCATAGCCCAGGCCCGCCAGCGCGCCGGGACGATAGCCATGCACCAGCACGTCGGCGCCCGCCAGCAGGGACTCGAACCGTGCGCGATCCGCCGGGACGCGCAGGTCCAGGCGCGCGCAACGCTTGCCTAGCGTAATGTCCGGCGCCAGGGAAGGCTCGTCCCAGCCCGGCGGATCGATGCGCAGAACATCCGCGCCATAGCCTGCCAGGAAGCGGGTCGATACCGGTCCGGCCAGAATGCGGGTCAGGTCCAGCACCTTGAGGCCTGCCAGCGGACGGGGCGCCAATGGGTGGGCCGTCGCTGGATGGCCTGTGGACGGATGGCCTGTGGACGGATGGCCTGATAACGGATCGCCCATCAACGGACGGTTCGGGGCCGGACGCCAAGCGGGTGCGGCAGGCAATGGATGCTCGGTCCATGCAATCAGCGGCTCCGCCGCGACGGCCTTGCCCTGCGGATGGGCGCGCCATTGCGCACGGGTATGCATCACGGCCGCGCAGCCGCCGGCGGCAATCACGGCGCTCTCCAGGTCCTGGGCCGACCACCGCGCGACCGCGGCGGCCACGGCGGCGCGATCTTCAGCGCAACCGAGGACGGACAAGGCCGCGGCGCGATGCCGGTCCGCGTTCGTATGCAGGCGTATCCAACCATCGGCAGCGCGGTAGTCGCCGGCAACGCTATCCCAGATAGGCGGCAGCGTCCAACCTGTCGGTTGCAGGGACGTCCCGAACCACAGTCCGGCCAATCGGCGGTCTATGGTCAGCCGCGGGAGCGACGCGGACGGATGGCGGGTTTGCGTGTCCACGGCGACGCCGCAGGCAGCGTCGATGCCCGCGGTGGCGGCGTCCCCGGCGCTGGCCGGGGCGGCAAACGGCGCGTGCAGCCCCATCAACGCGCGCAGGGAGGCTCCGGCCGCGGCCACGGTGCCCGCGGCGAAGTCGTCGACGGGTAGCACGTAGGGCAATACGCCCGCTCCTCGGAAAGCGATGTCCTCCAGGTCACGGGGCGACAAGCGCAGTGCCTCCGCGACGCGATGCAGGAATTCGCGGCTCAGCGGCGCGTCCTGGTCCTTGTCCTTGTCCTGGCCCTTGTCCTGGCCCTTGTCCTGGCCCTTGTCCTGGCCCTTGTCCTGGCTCTGGTCCGGACCGTCCTGGCCCCCGTCCTGATCCCGCTCCGCGGCCTGATCTGTTCTTGCGCTGTTCGTCATGGTTGCGTTCCTCTGGCATGCCTGTTCCGTCATCGACACATCCGTCCGCGCTTGACACGCGATGCGCCTTGCCGCCAGCATAAGCGCTGCAATATTGACGTCAATCTTGATGTTATTCATCAATATCAAGGCCTTACGTTGCGCAATCGTGTCAATACCCCCCCGCGAAGCAGTAGCCGGGCGATGCCCATGCCACCGCTGCGCGTGTGTAGCCGGCGCGAAGAGGGCCCGAAGCCGGCTTATGAACAAACGCCTGGAGAACAGTCATGGCATGGTTGAACGCCCAAGACGCGCTGCGCATCCTGGGCGTGCGTCCACAGACGCTCTATGCCAATGTGAGCCGCGGCCGCATCCGCGCGCGGCCCGACCCGCGCGACAGCCGCCGCAGCGAGTATCGCGAAGAGGATGTCCTGCGCGCGGCGCGGCAGGCGCGTGGCCGGCGCAAGGTGGCCACCATCGCGGCCGAGGCGATCGAATGGGGCGACCCGGTGCTGCCGTCTTCCATCTGCACGGTGGCCGACGGCCGCCACTGGTATCGCGGCCAGGACGCCATCGCGCTGGCTGCACGCGCGCGGCTGGAGGACATCGCTGCCCTGCTGTGGCAGACAGGTCCGGTATGGTTCGCGCCCACGGCACAGGGCGGTCCATCCTTGTCCCAGGCATCGACATCCCACCCGTCCACGCCGCGCCCATCCACATCCCGCCCATCCTCCTCCCGCTCGGCAGCCGCCGCGCTGACGCGCGCGCCCGCCGCCCGAAGCACCAGCAATGGCCGAGGCAGCCGTGCCAGCGGCAGCAATGCGCGGGACACCGATGCCCGCGACAGCCACGGCAACGACATGAGTCCCGGCCCCGCGCTGGCGGCGGGACTGGCCGCCATGGCCCGGCGCGCGGGCAAGGACCTGCCCACCCTGGGACGCTCGGCGGCCATGCTGCGCGTGGAGGCTCGCGATGTCATGGCCACGCTCTGCGCCGCCATGCTGGATGCGCCGGTCCCGGCCGGCATGGCCCTGCATGACCACATCTGCGCGCAATGGAAGCGGCCGGCCGCCGCTACCTTCGTACGGCGCGCCCTGGTACTGATGGCCGACCACGAGCTGAACGCATCGGCGTTCTCCGTCCGCGTCGCCATTTCCACCGGCGCGTCGCTCGCGGCGGGTGTGTTGGCGGGCCTGTCCGCCCTCTCCGGTCCCTTGCATGCGGGCGCGACCCAGGCCGTCGCCGCCCTGGCCGCACAGGCTCGCCAGCAGGGCGCCGAAGTGGCGGCGCGCGCATGGCTGGCGCAGGGCCGTCCCCTGCCCGGCTTCGGTCATCCGCTTTATCCGGACGGCGATCCCCGTGCCGCCACCCTGCTGGCCACCAGCGGCCCGCCAGCGGCATACCGCCGCCTGGCCGACTATGTGGAACACAGCGTGGGAGAAATCGCCAGCGTCGATTTCGCCCTGGCCGCCGGCGCCGCACGGCACGCGCTGCCGGTCGACGCGCCCTTCGTGCTGTTTGCCCTGGGCCGCTGCGTCGGCTGGCTGGCTCATGCGCTGGAGCAGGCGCAGGCGCGACGGCTCATCCGCCCCCGCGCGCGCTATGTGGGCACCGCGCCTGGATCGCCACCGGACGCCGTGCAGGTGCAAGGCGTTCGCCCACCAGCGCGAGCAGGCGCTGGCAGCGCCGGCGCAGGCGGACCGGTGCGGGTGAAGGGTGACGCGAGTGAGGGTTGGCGCAAGTGAAGGTTAGATCAAGTAAGGCTAGCTCAAGTTGGGGCTGGCGCAAATGGAGGCTGGCGCAAGTGGAGGCTGGCGCAAGTGAACCGGTGCAAGCAGGCTGGAGCGTGCCCGGAGCGCTATGCTCCCGGGCGACAGCGACGCCGGCGGCGCCTGCCCACACCGAGGCCGCGCTATCATGACAGCCCACCCGCAATAAAGCACGGCTATCCTCATGACGGACAAACTGCGCCTCGATAAATGGCTATGGGCCGCGCGTTTCTACAAGACGCGCAGCCTGGCCGTCGATGAAATCGGCAAGGGCCGGGTGCTGGTCAACGACCAGCCCGCCAAGCCGGCACGCGAGGTCGGGCCCGGCGACACTATCACACTGCGCAAGGAAACGCCGGCCATGCACGTCCGCGTGATCGCGGTCAGCGCCGTGCGCGGGCCGGCGCCCGTGGCCCGCACCCTTTACGAGGAAACGCCCGAAAGCGCGGCCGCGCGCGCCCATGCCGCGGAAATGCGCCGTCTGGCGCCCGAACCCGCGCAGGCCATCACCGACGGCCGGCCGACCAAGCGCGACCGCCGCCTGATAGACCTGGTGCGCGGTAAATAGGCCCCGCGCCATCCAGCTTCCCACATCGACATCCCGTATCGACATCCCGCATCGACATCCCGCATCGACACCCCCGTATCGACATTCGGCATCGACATCCGGCATTGGCATCGCTTATCGCCTATCCCGTACTGCGTATCGCGCAGTCAGCGTTCAACGCTCCCGCACGAAGCGGTTGCGCAGCGTCCCCAGCCCGGTCAGCGACACCTCCACGACATCCCCATCGGCCAGGTCGGGCGAGTGGCCATCGGTTCCCATCCACAGGATGTCGCCGGGATACAGCGTCAGGTACCGGCTCATGGTGCTGATGAAGGTGTCGATGCCGAACAGCATGTCGTTGGTGTGAAAGCGCGTGCTTTCCCGGCCGTTCACCTTGACCACGGTTTCCATGTTCTCGATGTCCACGTCCGTGTCTATCCACGGCCCCATGGGCTTGAAGGTGTCGGTGTTCTTGGCCCGCCAGAAGGTCCGGTCCGACTTCTGCCAGTTGCGCTCGCTGACGTCGTTGCCCATGGTGTAGCCGAGCACGCAGCCGCGCGCCTCGTCCGGGCTCAGGCTGCGCGCCCGCTTGCCGATGACGACGACCAGTTCGCCTTCGTAGTGCACCTTGGTGGCGTCGGCCGGCATGATGACATCCTCGCCGTGCGCGATGAGCGCGTTGTTGGCGCGATATCCCACGTCCGGCTTGTCCGGGATCTTCAGCCCTTCCGTGGCGATGTGCTTGGTGTAGTTCAAGCCCACGCAGTAGAAGGTGGGCGGAACCACCGGAACGTCCAGTCGCACGTCATCGAGACGCAGGATTTCTCCCGTCCGCTCATGGCCGTTGTAGGGATCGCCGCGCACGGGCAGCACGCGATCGTCTTCCAGCAGGGCATGGAAGGCCCCCGGCGCGCAAGCACTCCCCTTTTCGTCATTGCCGTCAGCCAGGCGGGCGCGTATCCATTTCATCCTCGTCTCCTTGATCGTCAGTGTCCGTGGGACCTCAAGCGCCCGCCGCGGGCATGGCGAAGGTCGGCGCATCGCCGCGCATTTCCTTGATCAACCATGCCTCGCCGGCACGAACCAGGTCGATATGCAGGGTGCGTATGTTCTCGATGCCGGTCAGCGGAGAGGGGCCTTGCGGCGCGCTGCCGGTATCGTGCCGCAGCACCAGCATGTAGGCGCGCATGCGGCAATGCCCCTCATCCTGGCTATCCGCCACCAGGTTGACGATAAGGTGATGGATGCGCTGCGTCCTGGAGCGCGATGCCAGCGCGTCCAGCACGGCCTGGCGGCTGTCCAGCACCTTGCCCTGCCGGTGCCAGGCGCCATCGGGCGCCAGCCGGCCGGCCAGGTCTTCATAGCGGTTCTCGTCCAGGTCGCGATAGAAGGCCATCACCTGGTTATGGCACAGGGCCAGCGCAGCCGCCTTGGAGGCTGCCTCGGCACAGGCCACGCCTTCCAATGCCTGGTCCAGGGGTTGTCGTGTCTCGGTCATATTCAGATCTCCCGTGGCATGGTCCGCACGCTCGCGGCCGGGGCGGCGGCGCCGTGATCGGGACCAGGGACGCCACGTACAAAGGGGGGAAAGGCAAAGGGGGGAAAGGGCTGCGGCAGGCGCAGCACATCGGGACCTATGGCGCCCAGCGTGGGCGTGCCGCACAACTGCATGGTGCGCGCCAATTCATCGCGCAGGATGGCCAAGGCCTTGGTCGCGCCCGCCTCGCCGCCGGCCAGCACGCCGTACAGCGTTGCCCTGCCGGCCAGCACGCCGGCCGCGCCCAGCGCCAGCGCCTTGTAGACATCGCTGCCGCGCCGCACGCCGCCGTCCAGCAGGACCGGAACCCGTCCGCCGGCCGCGGCCACGATCTCCGGCAAGGCCCACAGGCTGGCGATGCCGCCGTCGAGCTGGCGTCCGCCGTGATTGGACACCACCAGCGCATCGGCGCCCAGCCTGACAATGGCGTCGACGTCGCCGCCATGCACCACGCCCTTGACGATCAACTTGCCCGGCCATCGATCGCGCAAGCGCGCCAGCGCAGCGAGGTCGAAGCTTGGGTCGTAGTTGCGTCCCGCCACCGACCGCATGGCCTTGCGGTCCGCCGCCACCTGGTTCAAGCCGGCCAGGCTGGGCATGACCGGCGGCCGCCGCAACAGCATGTCCAGCGACCAGGCGGGCTTGCGGGCGAACTGGAAGAAATTGCGCGGCCGGATCTTCATCGGAAAGGCCAGGCCATGCGCGAGGTCGCGCTCGCGCTTGCCGCCCACCGGCAGGTCCACCGTGATGACCAGCGCCTCGTATCCGGCCGCACCGGCCCGCGCCACGAGGTCGTGCAGGCGGTCCTTGTCCTGCAGGATATAGGCCTGGAACCAGAGCCGCCCCGGCGCCTTGTCGGCGATTTCCTCGATGGCCGCGGTCGCCGACGTGGACAGCGCATACGGAATGCCGGCGGCAGCGGCCGCGCGCGCCAGCATCACGTCGCCGCCGCGCCAACCGAAACCCACCGCCCCGGTGGGCCCGATGGCCAGCGGCAAGCCGGCCGGCCGCTCCAGCAAGGTAGCGGACAGGTCGACGCGAGAGACATCGCGCAGCACATGGGGCGCCAGGCGCACCGACGCGAACGCCTCGGCATTGTCGCGCAGCGTGCGCTCGTCCTCCGCCCCGCCGTCGAAGAAATCGAAGATGGGGCGAGGCAGGCGCGCCCGCGCCCGCTGTCGCAGTCGCTCGATGGAATAGCAATCGTCCAGGGTGCGTGTCATGGAGCCAGCGCCTTGCTCATTCCTCGCCCTTCACATTGCCGCGCTTGATGACCTCGGCCCAGCGCGCCTTGTCCTGCACCAGGAAGTCGCGGAACTGCTCCGGCGTGCCTCCGACGGCCTGCGCGCCCAGGGACGCGAACTGCTGCCGCACCTGCGGACGGGCCAGCGCCTCGTTCACCGCCTTGTTGAGCTTGTCGACGATGGCGCGCGGCGTGGCGGGCGGCACCAGCAGTCCGACCCAGGGCGCGCCCTCGTCGAAGTCGTGATAGCCCAGGGACTCCATGGTGGGCACGCCGGGAAAGTCCGGCAGCGGCTCCTTGGTGCCCACGCCCAGCACGCGCAGCTGCTTCTGCTGCACGTAGTTGGCGATGCCGACGCTGGGGTAGAACATGAAGGAGATGCGCCCCGCCAGCATTTCCTGCAAGGCCGGCCCATTGCCCTTGAAGGGCACATGCACCATGGTCAGGTTGTCCGAGGTCGCCAGCATCTCGCCGGCCAGGTGGGCCGACCCGCCCACGCCCGACGAACCATAGGTCAGCTTGCCCGGATGCGCCTTGGCGTCGGCGACCAGGCTCTTGGCGTCCTTGTACGGCGAGTTGTAGCTGGTCACCAGGACCATGGGCAGCTTGCAGATATTGCTGACCGGCGTCAGGTCCTTGACCGGGTCGTAGTTGTAGCGGCCGGGGTAGAGCAGCGGATTGACGCTCCAGGTCAAGGAAGTGACCAGCACCTTGTAGCCGTCCGGCTCCGAGCGCATCACGTCGGACGCGGCGATGGACGCGCTGGCGCCCGGCTTGTTCTCCACGACGATGGACGTCTTGAGGATATCGCCCATCTCCTTGGCCAGGATGCGGGCCAGGACGTCGGTCGGACCGCCGGCGGCGTAGCCGATCTCCATGCGGATGGGGCGCGAGGGATAGTCGTCGGCGCGGGCCGTTCCGCCCAGCATGCAAGCGGCCAGCGCGGCCGCGGCCATGACGGCCAGGGGTTTATGGATGCTCATGCGTGTCTCCTCGTATCGGCGATGCGCGTTCGTGCGCGCATCGATGTCGTGCATCAAAAAAGTTGACGCGGTCGCGGCCGCGCCGTATCCGGTCCTGCGGCGCCGGGCGGCGCGGGGCGGGCGCGCTACTCGTACATCTCGGGGAAATACTTGTTCGCCATGACCTGGCAGCGCTTGATCAGCCGCGGCTCGTCCGGCCGGTAATCGGCCACCGCGTTGTGGATCGTTCCCATGTTGTCCCACATCAACACGTCGCCTTCGGTCCAGTTGTGGCGATGCCGGTATTTCTCCTGCAACTGGTGGCGGAACAGGAAATCCAGCACCTCGGCGCTGCGCGCCTCCGGTAGTTCGTTGATGCGCATCGAGTAGCCGGGATTCGCGTACAGCACCTTGCGCCCGGTGATCGGATGGGTCAGGAAGACCGGATGGGAAACCGGGGGCTTGCGGCGGCGCTGCTCCTCGGTCAGGGGCGGCCGCGTGCTGCCTTTTTCGCGCCGCATCATTTCCCAGAACTTGTTGAAGTCGTGGGTGATGGTCATGCCGTCGAGTTCGCGCTTGAGGTCTTCCGGCAGGCCTTCATAGGCCGCGTGCATATTGCAGAACTCGGTATTGCCCAGCGACTTGCCGTCGCGCACGGGAATGCGGATGCCGAACAGCACATTGGCGAAGGCGATGGTGCGGCTGTAGGACATGTCCGTATGCCAGTCCTGGCCGGCGTCGCTCAGGCCGATCGGCTTGCCGTTTTCCACGATGTTCGAAAGTATCATCACCTCCGGCAGATCGGGCTCGTGGTACATGTTGGCGACGTTGACCTCCAGCTTGCCGAAGTTCTCCGAAAAGCGCTTGAGCTGCGCGGCGCTCAAATGCTGCCGCGGGAAGCTGACGACGCCGTGGCGGCCCAGTGCCGCCTCGATGGCGCGGTAGTCGGCCTCGGCCAGCGGCCGGGCCAGGTCGATGCCCTCGATGCGTGCGCCCAGCGGCGTGCCCAGGGGGATGATGTCCATGTTGTCTCCTTCCAGGAATGATTCAGAATGCGGCGCGCAGGATGGCCAGCACATCGGCCGGGTCGCTGATGGGACGGGGGTTCAGTGCCAGGCCCCGCTCCGTCATGACGTGCGCGGCCAGGGCCGGCAGGTCGTCCGCCGGAATGCCCAGGTCGCGCAGGCGCCCGGGCAATGCGTGGCGGTGTTGCAAGGCTTGCAGCCAGTCGCGCAGCGACGCATGCGGCGCCGCGCCGGGGGCGTTTTCCACGGCGTCGGCGGGGCCTATGACCCCTATGGCCCCTATGACCCCTACGGCTCCTATGGCCGCCTCCGCCACCGCTGCCCCCGCGGCCCCATTCACCGCCGCCAGCGCGGGCGCCAGCCGTGCGGCCACGACGGGGTCCGCTTCGTTGTAGGCAATGGCATGCGGCAACACCACGCTATTGACCGCGCCATGTCCCAGCCGGTAGCGCGTGGCCACCACATGGCAGATGGCGTGGTGCAGGCAGCTACGCGCCATGGCCAGCACCATGCCGCCCAGGTGCGCGGCGGCAAGGACGGCGCGGCGCCGGCGCGCGGCATCGGCGGCATCGGCGGCATCCGTCGCGGACAGCGCCTGCTGGAACAGGCCCAGGGCCTGCACGGCCAACGCATCCGACACGGGAGAACGACCCTTCGAATACAAACCTTCCAGGCAATGCGCGATGCCGTTCATCGCGCTCTGGCGCAGCAGGGCCGGCGCGATATCCTCGGCCAGCAGGGGATCGATGAGCAGCGTGGACGCCGACACCCGCCGGTTCCAGAACATCAACTTGTTGCCGTGGCCATCGGCCACCCCGAAGGAACAGGTCGCCTCGGCGCCGGAAGCCGTCGTAGGCAGGGCCAGGACAGGCAGTTGCGGCCGCACGCGGCGCGGGATATGCACGCCGCGCGTCGGCTCGTAACGGGTCACGTGGTCGGCCAGCTCGCCGCCTTCGGCCAGCAGCAGCACCAGTGCCTTGGCGCTGTCGGCCACGCTGCCGCCGCCTATCGCCACCACGCAGTCAGCGCCGAAGTCGCGCGCCCGTGCCGCCAGCCCGGTCACCAGGTCCACGTTGGAGTGCGGCGGCACGCCGCCCAGCTCCAGGTGCGCCAGGTCGCGCCACTGCGCGGCCAGCGCCTCGTAGCGTGGCGTCGCGGCGATGCGGTCCTGGGTCAGGATCAGCGGCCGCCGGCAGTCCAGGGCGTCGAGCTCGGCACGCAGCCCGGCGGCCACGCCGTCGCCGAAGCGCACATGGGTGCCGAACAGGTGGTAGTCGAAGGTAAGGTCGTCGGGTCGCGGGCCGCTCATCTTCTCTCACGCGGTCTTGTCGAAGAAGAAACAGTGTATGCAGCGCGCGGAATCGGCGACACTAGCGGAAAACGAAATGATTTTTTCCAATCTGGAAAAACTAATCTCGACCCGGAGACAGCGTGAACCTGATCGACTGCCTGGACGTTTTCGTCGAGGTCGGCAAGAGCCTGAACTTCTCGAAGGCGGCCGAAAGCCTGGGCGTGAGCAACTCGTCCGTGACGAAGAAAATCGCCTGGCTGGAGGCGCATTTCGAGGTCCAGCTGCTCAACCGCAATACCAAGCATGTCAGTCTCACCGAAAGCGGCCGCCTGCTGCTGGAGAACGCGGACATGCTGGCGCAAAGCGTGCGCGGCCTGAAGGAACTGGTCCAGGGTCCCGTACGCACCGCCAGCGGGCGGATCCGGCTGGGCACTCCGCCTTTCTTCGGCGCCGTGCACCTGGTGCCGGCCATCGAGGACTTCCTGCGCCGCTACCCGTCCATCAAGGTATCGCTGCTGCTGGACGACGGCCGCAGCGACCTGATCGCCGAGAACCTGGACCTGTCGGTGCGCATCGCCCCTCGCCTGAAGGACACCAACCAGATCGCCTATCGCATCACCGTGGTCCCGCAAGTGCTGGTGGCGACCCCGGCCTATCTCCAGGCCCATGGCGAACCGCGCACGCCGCGCGACCTCGAACGGCACAACTGCCTGGTGCACAACCTGAAGGCGCCCACCAGCCAGTGGACATTCACGGACGGCCAGCGCGCCGTCCACGTCGTGCGCGTCAACGGCAGCTTCAGCTCCAACCTGGGCGAATCGATACAGAACCTGGTCAAGCTGGACCACGGCATTTCCATGCATCCCCGGTACATGGTGGAGAACGACATCGCCGACGGCACGCTGAGCATCGTCCTGCCGGGATACGAACCGGAGGGGCTGGACATCTACGCCATCGTGCAGACGCGGCGCAACCTGCCGAACAAGGTGCGGCTGTTCGTCGAGCACTTGCGGGCCTGGTTCCGCGATGCCGACTGGAAGCGGTGACGGCTTCGAGCGTGGGCTTCCGCCGCGTCCGGCCGACGCGCTACGCTGGCGCCCCTGCCCACCGCCACCCCTCTGAGCCCGTCCTGTTACGCCATGATCATGTCCAGCTCGCGCGCCGCGCGCTGCAGATGTCCCAGGCAGTCCCGCACGATGCGCGAAGGCCGCCGACTGGTAGGCAGCAGTAGCAGGGTGCGAAAGTGCACGGCCGGCGCGAAGGGACGCAAGACCAGCCCCTGCGGCACGAAGCCGCGCGCGGTCAGCGGATTGACCAGGCCGCAGCCCAGTCCCGCCAGCGCCATCGCGCACACCGTGACGGAAAAAGGGGTTTCCAGCACCAGCCGCGGCTGGACCCCTTGCGCTCGCAGGATCTCGTCGGCCTCGCGTCGCGTGGTGTCCTCCGGCGCCAAGGCGATGAAGGGAACGCCGTGCAGGTCCTTGGGCCGAACTTCCCGCCTGGCCGCCAGCGGATGCCCCGGCGGCAGCGCCAGCATCGCCCGCATCTTGCCGAAAGGCTTGGCGTCCACCGCCGTCGCATCGATCTCGTCGGCCGCCAGGCCCAGGTCGAACTGGCCCGTCGCCATCAGCTCGCGGACCTCGGACGACATGCGTGCCTGGTAGGTGATCGCCACATCCGGATGCTGCAGCTGGAAGCCGCGCAGGGCCATCGGCAGCAAGGTGGTGCTCAAGGCGGACAACGACGCGATGCGCAGTTCGCCGGTGCCGAAGTCACGAATGCGCGCGGCGGCATTGCGCAGCTGGACCATGCCGATGAAGGACTGCGCCACTTCGCGAAACAGCAGCTGCCCCTCCGGCGTCGGCACCATGCGCCCCTTGATGCGGTCGAACAGCGCGAACCCCACCGAGCGCTCCAGCTCCTGTATCGCCTTGCTCACGGCCGGCTGTGAAATGCGCAGCACCTCCGCCGCGCGCGAGGCGGTCTGGTTGAGCATGACGGCGTTGAAGACTTCGATCTGTCGCTGGTTCATTTTTTCCTATAACCTGCACGAATAGCCTGGCCTTTTTTTAATATTAGACGGAATAAACATCGGGTGCTGTAATCCTCTCCATCCCGCCTCACACGGCCTCCTTGGGTAGCCTCATGAACGAATGGACGCGGTGCGTCGTCACCCCCGAAGTCAGCCACGAAGGTTTCGCGAGCCTGGCCGTGCCCGTCTACCGCGCCTCGACCATCCCCTTCGCCGATGCCCAGGCCTACGCCACCCGGCGCGAGCGCGGCGAGGAAGGCTACAGCTACGGGCTGTACGGCACGCCCACGTCGCGGACGCTGGAGCGGAAGATCACCGACCTGCACGGCGGCGTGCGCACGCTGCTGGCGCCTTCCGGCCAGGCCGCCATCGCGCTGGCCATGCTGCACCTGCTGGAACAAGGGGACCACGTGCTGATTCCCGACACCGTCTATCCGCCGGTGCGCGATTTCGCCGACCAGGATCTCGGGCGACTGGGCATCGCGGCCCGCTACTACGACCCCACCGACCTCGACGCCCTGGCGGCGATGATCGACGACCGCACGCGCCTGGTCTGGGCGGAATCGCCCGGCTCGACCACGATGGAAGTGCAGGACCTGTCCGCCATCGCCGACCTGGCGCACCGGCGCGGCGCGCTGGTCGGCTGCGACAACACGTGGGCCTCCCCGCTGTACTTCAAGCCGCTGCGCCATGGCGCGGACATCGTCGTCGAGGCGCTGACCAAGTTCTTCGGGGGCCACTCGGACGTGCTGATGGGGTCCCTGACCGTCAAGGATCCGGCCATTGCCACGCGCATCCGAGCCGGCCTGGGCCGCATGGGCGTAGGCGTGTCGCCCGACGATTGCTCGCTGGTGCTGCGCGGCATGGAGACCATGGCGCTGCGCATGGACCACAGCGCGCGGGTGGCCCGCGCGCTGGTCGAACGCCTGCAAGGCCACGCCCTGGTACACCGCATCCTTTATCCGGCGCTGCCCGGCTCGCCCGGCCATGACCTTTGGAAGCGCGACTTCAGCGGCGCCAGCGGCGTCTTCAGCGTGGTCTTCACGGCGGCGGCCGCGCCGCATGTGGGCCCCGCCCTGGACGTGTTGAAGACCTTCGCCATCGGGGCTTCCTGGGGCGGCACGCGCAGCCTGGCCGCGCCCATGCCGGTGCGCGCCGTGCGCAGCGTGCGCGCGTGGACCGACCCGGACACCGTGCTGCGCCTGAGCGTGGGCCTGGAGGACGAGGACGACCTGGCCGCCGATATCGACCTCCTCCTCGACTATCTGGAACGACACTGCCCGTCCGGCGGCAGTGCCTGAACGGCGCACGAGCGCCACGCCATCGCGCCGGAACATCAAGGGGAAATCCATGCATGAATCATCGCCAGCCTTCCGCCGATTCCATCGCGCCGCCTCCGCGCTCGCACTGGCCTGCGCGTCACTGGCCGGCGCCACGGCGCAGGCCGCTAGCGCCCAGGAAGCCCTGGCGCGGAAAGGTAGCGTGACCATAGGCATCCACAACCGCGCGCCCTGGGGCTACCGCGACGACCAGGGAGAAGCCGTGGGCTTCCATCCCGACCTGGTGCGGGCCGCGCTGGCGCCGCTGGGCGTGAAGAAAATCGAATTCGTGGTCAGCGAGTTCGGCGCCCTGATCCCGGGCATGATGGCCAAGCGCACCGACATGATCGCGTCCGGCATCGCCATCACGCCGCAACGCTGCAAGGCCGTGATCTTCAGCGAGCCCGACCTGGCGGTGGGCGACAGCCTCATCGTCGCCACCGGCAACCCCTACAAGATCCACGGCTACGCCGACATCAAGGCCAATCCCAAGATACGCCTGGGCGGCGGCCGCGGCACCCTGAATACCAGGAACGCCATCGACGCCGGCGTGCCGCAGGACCAGATCACCCAGTTCCAGGATACCGAGGCGCTGGTCTCGGCGGTCATCGCCGGACGTATCGACGCCGCGACGCTGTCCGCGCCCAGCGTGGTGTCGGTGCTGCAGGACCCCAAGGTCAAGGGCGTGGAACGCGCCCTGCCGTTCACGGGCCTCGTCCGCAACGGCGTGCCTGCGGCCATGTACACGGCCATCGCCTTCCGCCCCGAGGACACCGCCCTGCGCGACCTGTATAACCAGCGCCTGGCCCAGCTCAAGGCCGACGGCACGGTGCGCAAGATCATGGGGAAGTACGGCTTCACTGACGACGATGTCGCGCCGCCGGCCGTGACCACCGCGGCCGTCTGCGACGGCAAGTACTGAGCACGGCGCCCGGCGGGAGAGGCTGCCATGGACTTCCTGGCGACATTGGGGGCGATTTTCGAGGGCTTGTGCATCACCGCCCTCGTCACCGCCTACGGCATGCTGTACGCGGTTCCCTTCGCGGTGGCGTTCGGCGTGCTGCAGTACTTCACGCGCGGGACCGCGCACGCGGTGGTCACCGCCATCATCGAGTTCTGGCGCAGTTCGCCGGTCATCATCCTCCTGTTCATGCTGTATTACACGCTGCCCGATTTCGGCATCGTGCTGTCCAGCGTGGCGGTGGGCGCGATGGCGCTGGGCCTGAACATCGGCGGCTATGGCAGCCAGGCCGTGCGCGCCGCCTTGCAGGCGCTGGACCGCGGCCAGGTCGAGGCCGGCCGCGCGCTGGGCATGACGCGCCTGCAGATCCTCGTGGCCATTGAGCTGCCGCAAGCGTTCGCGGCCATGATGCCGACCTTCGTCAACCAGTTCATCCAGCTGGTCAAGGGCACCGCCCTCGTTTCCCTGATCGCCTTGACCGACATGACGTTCCGGGCCAAGCAGATCTCGCAGCTGGAATACGCGCCCGCGCGCATCTACACGGCGCTGCTGGTGGCCTACTTCGTCGTGTGCTATCCGGCCACCATCCTCGGCCGCTGGCTGGAACGCCGCGTCAGCGCCGGGCAAAGGGGGAATCGTGAATTTTGACGTGTCCTTCGCGCTGTCGGTGATGCCCACCATCCTGCGAGGGCTGTGGACCACCATCTGGGTGGCGGCCGCCGCCAGCCTGGGATCGGCCCTGCTCGGCTTCACGCTGGAAATGCTGCGCCGGTCCAATCGCTGGCTGGGCTACGTCATGCGCTTCGTCATCGATTTCATCCGCTCCACGCCGGTCCTGGTGCAACTGTATTTCCTCTATTTCGTCCTGCCGCAGTACGGCGTCACCCTGCCGGCGCTGGTGGTCGGCGTCCTGGGCCTGAGCGTGTACTACAGCGGATACCTGGCGGAAGTCTTCAAGGGCGGCATCGAGGCCATTCCCGCCGGCCAGTTCGCCGCCGCCAAGGCCCTGGGCCTGGGCCGGCTGGACGCCATGCTCTACGTGATCGCGCCGCAGATGCTGCGCAACGTCGCCGCGCCCATGGCCAACTACTTCGTGTCGGCCTTGAAGGCCACGCCCTACCTGGCCGTGATCTCCGTGCCCGAAATGCTGGGCCTGGCGCTGGAGGTCGGTTCCGACACCTTCCGCTATCCCGAGCCCATGGTCTCGGTAGGCATCATCTTCCTGGTTCTCGCGGTGGCCATCGCCCAGGCGGTACGCGTGCTGGAGAACCGGCTGCTGGCGCCGGCGCGCCGCTGAAATGCCAGGCGCGGACGCCCGCGCCGCCACGCACCCATCTATCCGGCCGCGCCATGCGCGGACCGACAAGGAGAATGTCATGTCATCAGCCAGCCGAGTCTGGACCGCCATCGATTTCAACGCCGACGGCAAGCAAGCCGACTATATGCGGGTGCCCTATTCCTCGGACAAGTCCGCCTACGGATGGATACCCGTGCCCTTGGTGTGCGTGCGTAACGGCGACGGGCCGACGGTATTGCTGACGGCCGGCAACCATGGCGACGAGTACGAGGGCCAGGTTGCCCTGCTGCGCCTGGCACGCGAACTGGATGCGTCCGCCGTGCGCGGCCGCATCCTCATCGCGCCGGCCTTGAACTTCCCGGCGGTCGCGGCGGGCAGGCGCACCTCGCCCATCGATGACGGCAATCTCAACCGGCTCTTCCCTGGCGATGCCAACGGCGCCCCCACGGCGATGATCGCGCACTACGTGCAGACGGTGCTGTTCCCCTTGAGCGACCTGGTGATCGACCTGCACTCGGGCGGCAAGTCGCTGGAGTACACGCCCTGCGCGCTGGCGCGCCACGGCCGCGACGCGGCCGCCCAGGCGGAGATCCTGGAGCTGCTGGAAGTCTTCGGCGCGCCGCTCAGCATACAGACCACCGGCGAAGGCGGCGGCGCGTCGACCACGCTGTACGCGGCCGCGACCCAGCTGGGCATTCCGGCCTTGACGACCGAACTGGGCGGCGGCGGCACGTTGATACCGCTAGGCCTGCGCGTCGCCGAACAAGGCGTGCGGCGCGTGCTCAAGCACTATGGGTATGTGCCGGGCCTGGACGTGGAGCCCGCGCCGCCGCTGCGCGTCAAGCAATCGCAAGGCCGCGGCCATTTCCTCTACGCGCCGGAGGAGGGCCTGTTCGAGCCGCTCGTCGCGGTGGGCAGCGAGGTACAGGCCGGCCAGTTGGCCGGGTATCTCCATCCGCATCACACGCCACTGCGCGAGCCCGTCACCCTGCGCTTTCCGGCCAGCGGCATCGTGTCCTGCCGCCGATTCCCGACCCTGACGGAACGGGGGGATTGCCTGTACAACCTGGTGGCTTGAGGAGGCTCGCCTCAGAAGCGCCAGGTCAGGTTCACACTGGCCGTATGGTCGCGCGCGCCGCCGCCGAACTGGCCGGCATAGTCCACCCTGACCGCGGTGGACTTTCCGACCCGGACCTGGAACCCCGTTTCCACCAGCACGCTATCGCGCGCCACGGGCGCCCCGGTGACGGTAAAGCTGTCGCCCGCGTCGAAGGACAGGGAGGCCCGTGTCCGCAGGTTTCCCGCGTTGCGGCGCCACGCCAGCGCACCCGTCGCCAGCGCTTCATGGCGGCCCAGCTTCAGCGCCTGCGCGCCCCGCACGCCCACCGTCGCCGTCGTGGTATCGCCGCGTTGACGGCGTCCGGACAACGCCGCGCTACCGCCGCGCTCCGTGAAGGCGCGGCGGCGGTAGTCGGAATAGGACAGGCCCGCGTAGGGCTGCACGGTCAGTTCGGGCGTCACCGGAGTGTCGTAGCCCAGCTCCGAGAACAACTGCACCGTGTTGGCGGCGTAGTCGCCGCGCAGCTGCTGGTCCAGGCCGCCGCCGGACACCCGGCGCCTGGTCCGCACGTCGTGCCAGGTGTAGGCGCCGCCCAGCGCCAGATGGATGGCGCCCGGTCCCGCGGGGATGGCCTTGCCGCCGTAGACGATCGCGCTGTAGCTGGCCATCGTGGCCGAGGAGCGCAGGCTGGGAACGCTCAGGCGGCTATCCATGTAGCCCAACGCGCCGCCCATGCGCCAGCCGTCGCCGACCGCCGCATCGGCCCCCATGAAGACGCCCGCGCTGTTCTGGCGCCCTTTCGCGCTGTGTGCGCGGCCGCCCAGGTTTTGCCAATTTCCGACGATTTGCGCCCAGACCGGACGCTTCGCCGTGGATGGCAAGACGTCCGCCAAGGGCTCCGCATCGCCCAGGCCCGCGTCGGCGGTGTAGGCGCCCGGTTCGGGACGGCCATGCACGCTTGCGCGCAGCCGTGCCAGGGGCAGCTCCCGTTGCGTGTCGATGGAAGCGCGCATGCCTGCTTCCACCGTGGGGTGCAGTTCGCCGGAGACCGTATTGGTGAAGGACGCCAGGGCGCTCGGGTCCATCGCAAGTAGGTCAAGCGCGGCCTGCCGGACCGGATGCGAGGCGGGCAAGGCGTCCACGGCAGCGGCCGTGGACTTCTGGTTGGGGGTGGTGAGGAAGTCGGCAAGCTTGGGAGCGGGCGGGGTTTCCTCGAAGGAGGCCTCCGCCTGGATGGGGAGAGGGACGTCTTCCACGATCGCGGCGGCGGTGGCGCCCGCTTCGGCGATCGAATGCGGGTCGGCGTCCGCTTCCGGATCGCTTGTTTTCGGATCGCTTGTTTTCGGATCGCTTGTTTTCGGATTGGCTGTTTTCGGATCGGCTGCTTGCGGATCGGCTGCTTGCGGATCGGCTGCTCGTGGATCGGCTGCTCGTGGATCGGTTGTTTGCGGATTGGTTGTTTCTGGATTGCTTCCTTGTGGAATGCTTCCCTTTGGATTGCTTTCTTGTGGATCGCTTGCTTTCGGATCCGCAGTCTCTTGACGGGTAGCGCGTGGACCCTTCGCCTCTGTATCGGCTTGCGCCGGATGGTCGGCTGGCGCGGCGGCCGGAGCCGGACCGGCTGCCGGGGGATCGACCGCCATTGGACCCGTTGCGGCCGGCCGGCCCGCCATCGGACCATCAACCGCCGGGTTGACCGCAACGCCACCCCCCTCCTCCACGCGGACCGGCTCCGTTCCACCGCCCTCGATAGTCTCGCCCTCGAACACGCTCGTATCCGCCGATGCATCCTCCGCATCGTGGACGAGAACGGGGCCCGTCTTATCGTCGTTGAAGCCTGTGCTCCTGGGAACGTGGACGACAAGTACCGGCTCCGGGGCTGCATCGCCGCCCGGGCGTGTCGGCGGCGTCACCACATAGCGCCCTTTCGGCAAATCGTTCGCCCCGATCACCTCCTCGAACAGGATGTGCGGCGGATGCTGGGCGACATCCAGGCTTTGCATGGGAGGCCGCGGGTCCAGCCCGGGCTGGCCGGCTTTCTCTTTGTAGATGTAGTGAAACGTCGGCGCGGCACGCACAGTCGTCGTCACGCCCAGCTTCCTCTCGTTCTCCGGGGACTGGTAAGACACCAGCACCGGAGTGTATTCCCGCACGGCGTCGTCGACACCGGCGTGCCATTGCACGGTTTTGATTCCTACCCCGCCCTGCTGGTCAGCCGCGAATGCGCCGGTCCCAAGTTCGAATATCTCTCCCGGGCGCGGCACCGACGCCACGCCATCCCGCGGCTGCAGGACCAGGAGCGTCCGATTTCCGGTCGCGCTGTTGGCATGTATCGTCTGCCCCCTGTTCTTGTCCACGATCATTTCCAAGGCGTTATTGGTTCCCATGTCCAGGTGGCCAAGCTCGTGACGTCCTTCGTCCTGCAATTCAAGGCGTCCGTACTTGCCCAGAAAGGTCACGCTCTTGGGGGGCTTTGCGCGATTGCTCAATAGGAAGGCCCCGCCGCGGCCCCCCATCTCAAAATTCAGGTCGCTGTGCCAAGGCGAGTTCCACGTGTAGGCATAGTCCGTCACCCTGAGCACCCCGTCCCGTGGCCGCCCGGAAGGATCGAGAGGGCCCCCTCGCTTCGATCGGGTTGACGCGGCATGGATTTCCAGGCTGCCCGCCCAGGCGTCATCGCCGCCGCCGAGGGCGGCCGTCCCGCCCATCGTGACCCCCAACGCCAATGCCATGCGCAGACGCCGTCTCGGCGGTCGCTGCATCGCTCGGCGTACCCGCAGTTCATGAAACGTCCCAGGTTGACGGGATCTTCGTAAAGCATATCTTCTAATGGACGACATCTTGACCACCTATTCCAATGCTCAATGAAATGAGCCAACTAGCGACTCAACCTTTACATTCGAGGCGATCAGTAACTCACTTGCCCAGATAGTTTCAGAAGACGGAAAATTGAATGCGACTTATCTAACTTTATTAACGCTCATGCTTAAACGCGTCGCGCCATCCCGTATCACACGGCTTGCCCGGCAACGCGGCAACCGCATCGCCTTATCGTCGAGAAAGACCGGCCCACATCCATCGGAGACATCATGATCAGACTGCGGCGCGCGCCCAATCTGTTGATAGCCCAGCATTGGATCAACCTGCTGGAGCAGGCCCGCATCCCGTGCGAGCTGCACAACCGGTACATGCAGGGCGCGATGGGCGACATTCCCGTCGATCAATGCGGGCCGGAGGTCTGGCTGGAACATGCGGCGGACCTGCCCGCCGCGACGGGCATCATCGACGGCGAGGCGTCGTTGGCCGGCAGTTCACCGGTGCGCTGGCGTTGCGGGTCCTGCCGCGAATGGCTGGAGCCGCAGTTCACAACTTGCTGGAACTGCGGATCATCGTTTAGCGATTTCCAGCGCTGAAGCGGGGGTTTCCTTGATCACCTGGCGCAAGGCGCCGGCAAAGCGCCTTGCCGTGGTCGATAACGGACTGTTCGCCGCGTGCAGCAGCTGGATCTTGTGCGACAGGACCGGGTCCGTGGGACGAAAGACAAAATCGCGCTGGAAGTCGGGGTGGTAGCCGAAGGACTCGACCAGCGCCACGCCCACGCCCTGCCGCACCAACGCCAATGCCTCGGGCGTCGCGCGGATTTCGATGTCGGGCCGCACAGGGCTCGTGCCCGAGTTCAGGAAACGCGCGGCCAGGCGGCCGAACGGGGTCTGCGCCTCGTACCCGATCAGCAAATGGCCATGCAGGTCGTCCGCGCGGATACGCGAGCGCGCGGCCAGCGGATGGCCGCGGGGAATCGCGCAGCCCAGCCAGCCCTCCCCGATTTCCTCGGCCACGATGTTGGTATTGGCGGGCGGCGACATGGACGCGATGCCGAAGTCCGCATGGCCCAGCAGGATGTGCGGCAACAGCATATCGAACGCCAGGGGCCGGTAGCGTATCGCCGTGCCGGGATGCTTCTCGCGGAAGCGCTGGATGGTGCGGGGAATCAGCCACTCGCTGAAGCTGGGGCTCGAGACCAGGCTCAGCGTCCCGGCCGCGCCCGACCCCAGGCCGGTAGCCAGGGCGTTGAAGCGGCTGACGCGATCGAAGACCTGTTCGGATTCCTCGAACAGCCGCCGCGCTTCCGGCGTCGGCCGCAGGCGGCCCTTGACCCGCTCGAACAGCGGATAGCGCAGGCGGTTTTCCGCCGACGCCAGGATGCGGCTGACAGCCGGCTGGGTGACGAACAGCATGCGGCCCGCCTCGCTCAGCGAACCGGTCAGCATGATCGCGTGGAAGACTTCGATCTGCCGCAGGCTGAGGGCGGCGCCCTGGGGATGCAGGCCGGTCATGGTTCAGGTAAGGACGGAAACAAGCTTGCGATTGTAGGCGGTGGCTGCAGGCGGTGGGCGAGCGGACGCCGCTGCGGTCCACGCAACAGCCACGCATGATGAATTGCCCAGGGCCTATAACAAAAAGCGCATCCGGGTTTCCCCCTGCCCTGTCGGGACAGTCAAAAATCCTTCTTTCTTATCAACGACTTGCCGCGCCCCGCAGCCATCGATGCTGCGCCGCACCAGGGTCTACCCTTGGATTTACACCCCCGGCGCGACGGCCCATGCTTCACCGCAACAACGCCACGAACACTCCGAGGAGCCGCCTGCCATGTCCCGCACCATCACCGTCGCCGCCGCCCAGCTCGGCCCCATACAGAAATCGGAAGGCCGCGAGGTCGCCGTGGGCCGCATGCTGCGCCTGCTGGAGCGGGCCCATCAACGCGGCGCCGAGGTGGTGGTGTTTCCGGAGCTGGCCCTGACCACGTTCTTTCCGCGCTGGTACACGGAGAACCTGGACGACGCCGATCACTGGTACGAGCAGACCCTGCCGTCCGCGCAGACCCAGCCGCTGTTCGACGCCATCCGCCGCTATGGCCTGACCATCTACCTCGGCTATGCGGAGGTCACCCACGAGGCCGACGAGCAAGGCATCCCGCGCAAGCGCCGCTTCAACACGTCCGTGATCATTGCGCCGAACGGCGAGGTCATCCTGAAGTATCGCAAGGTCCACCTGCCCGGCCACGCGGAATTCGCCGCCCACCGCAAGGTGCAGCACCTCGAAAAACGCTACTTCGAAGTCGGCAACCTGGGCTTCCCGGTGGTACGCGCCCCGATCGGCCGGTCCGGGCTGGAAGTGAACGTGGGCATGCTGATCTGCAACGACCGCCGCTGGCCGGAAGCCTGGCGCGTGCTGGGCCTGCAGCAGGTCGAACTGGTCATGCTGGGCTACAACACGCCCGCGATGAACCAGGATAACCGCGGCTTCGAAGCGCATCACTTGCGGGTGGCGCACTCGCAGCTGTCGATCCAGGCCGGCTGCTACCAGAACGCCTGTTTCGGCGTGGCGGTGGCCAAGGCCGGCACGGAGGACGGCTTCGAACTGTTCGGCCACTCCATCATCGTCAACCCGCAAGGCGAGATCATCGCCATGGCGACCTCGTGGGACGACGAGCTGATCGTGGCCGACTGCAATCTGGACATGTGCGAGCTGGGACGCACCACCATCTTCAATTTCGAAAAGCATCGCCGGCCCGAAGCCTATGGCCGGATCACGCAACAGACCGGCAGCGTGGCGCCTCCGGTGTGGACCCCTACGCAGCCCTGACATCCAACATGAACCTGACGCCCCTCCCCGCCACCATCGAGCATGAAATGCTGGGCACCCTGCGCGTGCCCGGCTACGAAGATGTGCTGGCCGCCGCCGACCGTATCGCGCCCTATGTGCGCCGCACCGCGCTCCTGCGCTCGCCCACGCTCGATGACCTGGCGGGCGCGCCCGTCTGGCTGAAACTGGAAAACCTGCAGGTCACCGGATCGTTCAAGGCGCGCGGCGCCTTCAACGCCTTGCTCAATCTGCCGCCGTCCGTGCGCGCGCGCGGCGTCGTGGCTTACTCGACGGGCAATCACGGCCAGGCCGTCGCCTGGGCCGCGCGCACGCTGGACATTCCCGCGACCATCGTCATGCCGGCGGACGCCCCGGCCAACAAGGTGGAC
Organism: Achromobacter aloeverae; assembly: GCF_004121055.1. Classification (GTDB taxonomy): domain Bacteria; phylum Pseudomonadota; class Gammaproteobacteria; order Burkholderiales; family Burkholderiaceae_B; genus Bordetella_C; species Bordetella_C aloeverae. Next base: position 394,683 of record NZ_PYAL01000006.1, on the reverse strand, counting down.
AAGGCGCGCCGCCATGGCGCCCAGGTCGTGCAATACGACCGCCAACGCGAGAGCCGCGAGACGATAGGCATGCGCCTGCTGGCGGAAACCGGCGCCACGCTGGTGCCGCCGGGCGACCACCCCGATGTGCTGGCCGCGCAGGGCACGCTGGCGCTGGAAGCCTTGCGCGACCTGCCGCCCGCTGCCCTGGAAAACCTGGGCCTGTTCGCCACGCCCTGCGGCGGCGGCGGCATGGCGGCCGGGTGCGCGCTGGCGCTGCAAGCCCTGGCGCCGCATGCCCGCCTGGTGGCGGCGGAGCCGGCCGGCTATGACGATACCGTGCGTTCGCTGGCCAGCGGCCAGCGCGTGTCGAATGTACCCGGGGCAACCACGCTGTGCGACGCCCTGATGGCCAGCATTCCGGCTGAACTTCCGTATGCGATCAATGGCCGTCGCCTGGATGGCGCGGTGGCCGTGACCGATGACGAAGTCTCGGCCGCCGTCCGCTTCGCCCTGGAGGAATTGCGCCTGGTGGTGGAACCCGGCGGGGCCGTGGCGCTGGCTGCCCTGCTGGCCGGGCATGTTTCCACCCAGGGCAAGGACGCTGTCGTCGTGCTGTCGGGCGGCAACATCGACCTGCCGCTGTTGGCGCGCATCGTGGCCACGGCATCTTAGTCGTAGCGCCGTAGTCGTAGCAGCGTAGTCGTAGCACCGTAGTGGCAGGGCCCAACAGCAGCACCGTAGTCGCAGCACTTATTCGCAACACCTATTCGCAACACCTCAGTCGTTTCAGGCGCGCCGCTCGCAGGGGGCGCGCCGCCAAAAAACTTCTATAACAGTCCAAGGAAGGAACCATCATGTCGTCTTCGTTCATGCGGCGCGCCGTGCGCCTGTTCACCGCCGGCTGCGTCGTGGCCTCGGCCGCGGCGCCCCTGGCCGCGCACGCCGAGTATCCCGACCGCCCCGTCACCATCGTCGTTCCCTTCAACACGGGCACCACGCCCGATATCGTGACCCGCCTGCTGGCGTCGGTCATCAGCAAGGACACCGGGGGCAATTTCGTCGTGCAGAACAAGGTGGGCGCGTCCGGGATCATCGGCACGCAGTACGTCGCCAACCAGCCGGCCGACGGCTATACGCTGGCCTTCGCCAACGTGGCGACGCTGGCGATCAATCAATCGCTGTATTCCAAACTGCCTTATGACGCCGACAAGCAGCTGGCGCCCGTCGCGTTGACCGGCTCGGTGCAGAACGTGCTGGCGGTACGGCCCAGCCTGGGCGTGAAGACGGTCGCCGACCTGATCGCGCTCGGCAAGAAGGAACCCGGCAAGCTGGTCTTCTCGTCCGGTGGCAACGGCACCACGGGCCACCTCAGCGCCGCGATGTTCGGCACCATGGCGGGCGTCAAGATGATGCACGTGCCCTACAAGGGTGGGGTCGAGGCCGACCTGGCGGTCCTGCGCGGCGAGGCCGACCTGGTGTTCGACAACATCTCCTCCATCGCGTCCTTCATGGACCAGGGCAAGGTCATCCCGCTGGCCGTGACCGGCGCCACGCGGGACCCGCTGCTGCCCAACCTGCCGACGCTGGACGAGCTGGGCCTGAAAGGCTACCGTGCCGTGGCCTGGACCGGCTATGTCGCCCCCGCGGGTACCGATCCCAAGATCCTCGATTGGCTGAACGCCGCCATGAACAAGGCGCTGGCCGAGCCGGAGGTGCAAGAGAAACTGAAGACGCTCGCCTACGTCCCGGCGATCAAGCCCCGCCAAGCCTTGTTCGACCTCGCCCACGAAGAGCGCCCGGTCTGGGCCAAGGTGATCAAGGACGCCGACGTCCACATCGATTGACGCCGTAATTCGGCCCCCCGGTTCCATGCCGCCCGCGCCGTCGCCGACAACAGGGGCCATCCGCGGCTCCCGTCGCGACGGCGCTTTTTTTCCGGACAACCATGCCCAGCACAGCCCACCCTCACAGCGCGGCCCGGTCACGCAGCGCAAACCGATCGCACTACGACATCGTCATCCGAGGCGGCATGCTCGTCGACGGGTCTGGCGGCCCGCGCCAGGTCGCCGACCTCGCCATCGAGGGCCAGCGCATCGCTGCCATCGGCGACCTCGCTGGCGCCAGCGCGGACCGGGTGATCGACGCCACCGGCAAGGTCGTGGCGCCCGGCTTCATCGATTCCCACACGCATGACGACCGCTACCTGATCGTGGACCCGGCAATGCCCGCCAAGCTCAGCCAGGGCGTCACCACCGTCGTCACCGGCAACTGCGGACTGAGCCAGGCGCCGTGGCTGCCCGGCAAGCGCAAGGAGGTGCCCGCGCCGATCAACCTGTTAAGCACCGACGCAGCCGATTTTCCTTTTGCGACCTTCCGCGCGTACCTGGAAAACCTGGAGCGCCACCCCGCCGCCGTCAATGCCGCCTGCCTGGTCGGCCATACCTCGCTGCGCGCGGCCGCCATGGACGATCTGGACCGGCCCGCCAACGATGCGGAAATCGCCCACATGCAGGCGCTCTTGCGCGAAGCCATGCAGGCGGGCGCCATCGGCCTGTCGACCGGCACGGCCTATCCCACCGCCATGCCGGCCACCACCGACGAGTTGATGGGCGTCGCCCAGGTGCTGCGTGAATACGGCGGCATCTATGCCAGCCACATCCGCGACGAAGCCGACCAGATCTTCGCGGCGCTGGACGAGGCCTTCGCGGTCGGCGCGGCGGGACAGGCGCCGGTACTGGTGTCCCACCACAAATTGATAGGGCCGGCCAACCATGGCCGCTCGGTGCAAACCCTGGCCCATATCGCCGAGGCCGCCGCGCGCCAGCCCGTGCGGCTGGACGCCTATCCCTATGTCGCGGGGTCGACCATCCTGCGCAAGGACCGCCTGGCCGTGTCCAGTCGGGTCATCGTCACCAAGTCGGCGCCGCTCCCGCAATACGCCGGCTGGGACCTGGACAAGATTGCCGCGGACCTGGGGGTGACGCCCGAGGAGGCGGTCGACGCCTTGCAGCCGGCGGGCGCCATCTACTTCATCATGGACGAGCGCGATGTCGAGCGCATCCTGGCCTACCCCGGCACGATGATCGGCTCCGATGGCATGCCGCACGATCCCGCGCCGCACCCGCGGCTATGGGGCACCTTCCCGCGCGTGCTGGGCCACTACTGCCGGGAGATGCGGCTATTCACGCTGGAAGAGGCCGTGCACAAGATGACCGGCATGACGGCGGGCTACTTCGGCCTGCCCGAACGCGGCCTGCTCAAGCCCGGCCACTACGCCGACATCGTGGTTTTCGATCCCGAGACCATCGCCGACACCGCCACCTGGTCGTCGCCGACGCGGCAGGCGCGGGGCATCGATTGCGTGCTGGTGAACGGGTCCATGGCCTGGCGCGATGGCGCGGGCACCGGTTCGCGCACGGGCGCCGTGCTGCGGCCGTCCAGGCACTGTGGAAGCGGTGGACGCGGCTGACGACCCGCATAAACGACGCTGGTAAACTTCCTGACCACCCGCTGACCGGCTCCGCGCAAGGTTGCAACTCAGTGCACCGTGCCGTGCCACGCCGGCGCAAGAAAAAGGAAGAACCGAGTGTCGACGATGAACTACGTCGCGGCCGCGCTGTTCGCGGTCGCGCTGCTTCACACTTTCTGCGCGCCGCTTTTTCTCAAGGCCGCCCATAAGAGCACGCGCCACAGCGGGCTGTTGCACCTGCTCGGCGAAGTGGAAGTGGTCTTCGGGTTCTGGGCCGCCATCCTGCTGATGGTCATGGCCCTCGTGGACAGCGGCGAAGGCGCCTTGAAGTATGCGGAGACACGCAACTATACGGAGCCGGTCTTCGTTTTCGTGGTGATGGTCATCGCCGCGTCGCTGCCCGTGCTGACGGCGGTGATGCGCTGCGTGGAAACCGCCGCTCGCCGGCTGCCGGTTCCCACCCCGGTCGCCAAGGCCTGGCTGTGCCTGAGCGTCGTGCCGCTGGCGGGTTCCCTGGTCACCGAACCCGCGGCCATGACCATCGCGGCGCTGATGCTGGCCCCGCAGGTCTTTCATCGCGAGATGCCGGAACGACTCAAATATATTGCGCTGGGCGTGTTGTTCGTCAACATCTCCATCGGCGGCACGCTGACCTCGTATGCCGCGCCGCCGGTGCTGATCGTGGCCCATACCTGGGGCTGGGACTCGGCCTTCATGCTGCAGCACTTCGGCTGGAAGGCGGCGCTCGCCGTGGCGGTCAACGGCACGCTGGCGACCTTGCTGCTGCGGCGCCACCTGCGCTCGACGGACACCCTGGGCGGCGCCGCCCCGGCCAGGCCGGTGTCCGCCACGGCCATCGCCGTGCACCTGGTCTTCCTGGTCCTGGTGGTGGTGATGGCGCACCACCCCATCATCTTCATGGGGCTGTTCCTGTTCTTCATCGGCTACACGCAGGCATACCAGAAAAGCCAGGACCGCCTCATCATCCGGGAAGCCTTGCTGGTCGGATTCTTCCTCGCCGGCCTGGTGGTGCTGGGCGGCATGCAGCAGTGGTGGCTGCAGCCCATCGTCAGCGCGCTGGAGCCCAAGGTGCTGTTCTTCAGCGCGGCGGCGCTGACGGCCATCACCGACAACGCCGCCCTGACCTACCTGGGATCGCTGATCCAGGGCATTTCCGACCAGGCCAAGTACATGCTGGTCGCGGGCGCCGTGGCCGGCGGCGGCCTCACCGTCATCGCCAACGCCCCCAACCCCGCCGGCGTCTCCCTGCTGCGCGGCAATTTCCGCGACGGCGCGGTCAGCGTGGGCGGCCTGTTCCTGGGCGCCCTCGTCCCCACCGCCATCGCCTGCGCCGCGCTGTTCCTGCTGTAGGCTGCCCGCGGCGACCGGCGGACGCCTGGCGGACGGTGGCGGACCGTGACGAGCCCGGCGTCGGCGCTCGCCATGGATGGCTGGATAGCTGGAGAGCTGGATTGAGGCTGGCCTCGCGTTGTTGTACGATGACATACGAGAACTGTCCCTCGCAGGTGCAATGATCCTATGGTCCGCCCCCGCGGCCGGGCATCACCCTTCCCCACACCCCACCCGCGCCGGCCGTCCCCGGCGCGCGCTTATCTCGGAGATATGCATGAACCTCACCGGATCCATGTTGATCGGCGCTTCGGCCGTGCGCGGCAGCGGCCGCGACCTGTACGCCATCGACCCGGCCCGCGGCGTCAAGCTGGAGCCCGCCTTCCCCGCGGGCACGCGCGACGACGTGGAACGCGCCGCCTCCCTGGCGCAGGCCGCCTTCGACACCTACCGCAACGTTCCGCTGGAAACCCGCGCCAAATTCCTCGAAACGATCGCCGAGAACATCCTGGCGCTGGGCGATGCGCTGATCGAGCGCACCCATCTGGAAACCGGCCTGCCCCTGGCCCGCCTGCAGGGCGAGCGCGCCCGCACGGTCGGTCAACTGCGCCTGTTCGCCCGCGTGGTGCGCGACGGCTACTTCCTCGACGCCACCATCGACCCCGCCCAGCCGGAGCGCCAGCCGCTGCCGCGCGTGGACCTGCGCCTGGCCAACGTTCCGCTGGGCCCGGTCGTGGTCTTCGGCGCCAGCAACTTCCCGCTGGCCTTCTCGGTCGCCGGCGGCGACACCGCCTCCGCCCTGGCCGCCGGCTGCCCCGTCATCGTCAAGGCGCACAACGCGCACCCGGGCACCGCCGAAATGGTGGGCCGCGCCATCCAGCAGGCCGTGGCCACGCATGGCCTGCCCGAAGGCACGTTCTCGCTGCTGTTCGGCGCCGGCAATGAAATCGGCACGGCGCTGGCGGAGCACCCCGCCGTCAAGGCCATCGGCTTCACCGGTTCGCGCCGTGGCGGCCTGGCCCTGCTGGCCGCGGCCAATGCGCGTCCCGAGCCGATCCCGGTCTACGCCGAGATGTCCAGCATCAATCCCGTCTTCCTGTTGCCGGCCGCGCTGTCGGCGCGCGCCGACGCCATCGCCCAGGGCTTCGTCGACTCCCTGGTGATGGGCGTCGGCCAGTTCTGCACCAACCCCGGCCTGGTGATCGGCATCGAAGGCCCGGACCTCGAACGCTTCCGCCAAGCTGCCGCCAAGGCGGTGGAAGCCAAGGGCGCGGCCACCATGCTCACCCCCGGGATTTTCTCCGCCTACGCCGACGGCGAAGCCGCCCTCGCCGGCAATGCGTGCGTGAAGACGCTGGGCCGGGGCGCCGCGTCCGATCCGGCCGCCAGCGCCGCGGGTCCGGTGGTGTTCGGCACCGATGCCGACCGTTTCCTGAAGCACCGTGAACTGGAAGCGGAAGTCTTCGGCCCCGCGTCCCTCGTGGTCGCCTGCAAGGACCAGGCGCAGGTGCGCGAGGTCGCGGAACACCTGGAAGGCCAGTTGACGGCCACCTTGTTCCTGGACGCCGCCGACGAGGCCGACGCCCGCGCGCTGCTGCCGGTGCTGGAACGCAAGGCCGGCCGTATCCTGGCCAACGGCTATCCCACCGGCGTGGAAGTCAGCCACGCCATGGTCCACGGCGGCCCCTTCCCCGCCACGTCCAACGCGGCCACCACGTCGGTCGGCGCCACCGCCATCCGCCGCTTCCTGCGCCCGGTCTGCTACCAGAACCTGCCGGACGCGCTGCTGCCCGACTGGATCAAGCAAGCCAATCCGCTGGGACTGACCCGCCTGGTGGACGGCACGCTGACCCCGGCCGCGTAACGTCCCGGTTCCGGGACCGGCCGCCCCCCCGGCCCCGGTCCCGGCCGGGTGGCGTCTGCGCCGCCTGCCCCCTGGCGCACGCGTCCGGCCATGAAACGCGCGGCCCGGCGTCCCTTTCCCACAACGGAAAACGGCACATGGCCAGGAACAAGGAATTCAGCGGTTCCTTTCCGCCCAAGTATGTTGTACGATGACATACATCAATGACTGCCAGCGTCATTGAAAAGAACACCGGCCAGGGCCGCAAGGACCGGCCACCCGGGGCAGCGATCCTGCCCCAACGAACACCGGGGCTTGCAACCGGGCTTTTATTTCACTGCTTCCTTTTCCACTTCCAGACGGATTCCATCATGACCACGCCGCAGGAACTCAAAACCATCGTCTCGGACGGCCTGCTGTCCTTCCCGGTTACCGACTTCGACAAGAACGGTGACTTCAACGCCAAGTCGTATGCCGCCCGCCTGGAATGGCTGGCCCCCTACGGCGCGACGGCGCTGTTCGCGGCCGGCGGCACGGGCGAGTTCTTCTCCCTGGCGCCCCAGGAATACTCGGACGTGATCCGCACGGCCGTGCAAACCTGCGATGGCAAGGTCCCCATCCTGGCCGGCGCCGGCGGTCCTACCCGCACCGCCATCCAGTACGCGCAGGAAGCCGAGCGCCAGGGCGCCAAGGGCGTGCTGCTGCTGCCGCACTACCTGACCGAAGCCTCGCAGGACGGCATCGCCGCCCACGTCGAGCAGGTCTGCAAATCGGTCAAGATCGGCGTGATCGTCTACAACCGCGCCAACTCGCGCCTGGGCGCCGCCCACCTGCAACGCCTGGCCGACAAGTGCCCCAACCTGATCGGTTTCAAGGACGGCGTGGGCGACATCGAAGCCATGGTGAGCATCCGCCGCAAGATGGGCGACCGCTTCTCCTACCTGGGCGGCCTGCCCACCGCTGAAGTCTATGCCGCCGCCTATCGCGCGCTGGGCGTGCCGGTCTACTCGTCGGCCGTCTTCAACTTCATCCCGAAGACCGCGATGGCGTTCTACAAAGCCCTGTCGAGCGGCGATGACGCGACCTGCAACAAGCTGCTGGACGAGTTCTTCCTGCCCTATCTGGAAATCCGCAACCGCAAGGCGGGCTACGCCGTCAGCATCGTCAAGGCCGGCGCCAAGCTGGTAGGCCATGACGCGGGCCCCGTGCGCGCGCCGCTGACGGACCTGACCGGCGAAGAAGAGGAAATGCTCGGCGCCCTGATCAAGAAGCTGGGTCCACAGTAAATCAAGCCGGGGCGCGGCGGTCGCACGCCCCCGGCGCGCTGGCAGGGGCATGGCTCCCGCCATCCTGCGGGCACCGCCCCCGGTACCCGCGCCAGCGCGGCAAGGCCGTCCCCTGGGGGACGGCGCCAGCGCAGTAAGGCCGTCGTCCCCGGGGACGGCGCCAGCACAGTAAGGCCGTCCCCCCCAGGGGACGGCCTTGTGCATCCTGGGCATGCGCTAACAACCAAGTTGACCGACATGTCTGCGGGTAGACCTGTATGTTGTCATACAGTACCTGGCGTTATTATCTCGCCTGTACCCCGACCGGCGCCGGCGTCCGCGCCCGTATCCGCCCCACCCACGCTCCCCGGCGCCGCGATTCGCGGCGTCCAAGAAACATCGCCCATGGAAAAGCCCTCCCGCCCGCGCTCACGCCTCACGGATGTCGTCATCGAGGCATTGAGCAAGCGCCTTGAAGACCGCACCTACCGGTCGGGGGACAAGCTGCCCTCCGAGCACGCCCTCTGCGAGGAATTCCAGGTCAGCCGCACCGTCGTGCGCGAAGCGGTGGCGTCCATGCGCCTGAGCGGGCAGTTGGTGAGCAAGCCAGGAATAGGCGTGTTCGTGACGGAAGACCGCGAAAAGCCCATCGACTTCGTGGTGGAACCCGCGGCCACCGACGCGCGCTGGGCGCTGCACATCATGGAATTGCGCGCCGGGCTGGAAATCGAGGCCTGTGGACTGGCGGCGGAACGTCGTTCCGCCGCCGAACTCAGCGCCATCGTCGAGGCCTTTGACGATTTCAACCGGGCTTCGCGCGATATGGAGGCCGCGGTCAAGGCGGATTTCGCCTTCCACCTGGCCATCGCACGCGCCTCCAACAACCCCCACTTCCCGTCCCTCCTGCAGGCCGCGGTGGGCGACGTGATGCTGGACCTGAACATCAAGCACGGCGGCAAGACGCCCGACGAGCTGGAACTGTACGAGGCGCGCAACGCGGTGGAGCACGAGGCCATACTCACCGCCATCATGCGGCGCGACCCGGGCGCCGCGCGCGCGGCCATGTCGCGCCACCTGGGCGACAGTATCGCCCGCTACCGCAAGCTGCTGTCGCAACCGGCCGCCGACCCGCGCCGCTGAACGGCATCGCCGGGGCCCGCGCGCACGGCGCCGGGTTCCGGTCCAGGGAAGCGCGCCTGGCAGGAATTCGGGTAATTCCTGATTACATACTTGTATGATGGCTGCCATCATATAAATGATGAGCGAGCAAGACCAGGGAGTGCCCGCAATGACCGGCATTCCCTTTTTTGCGCCTGCCCACTCCGTCGCACGGGAAAGAAGGGTGCCAGGGACGTATCGCCCCGCACCGCCGCCCCGGGCGATGCACCTGTCATACAACCAGCCGTATCCATTCCTCCTCGGGAGATCAGTTCCATGCGTAAGTTTCTGAGCACCGCCCTGGCGGCAGGCCTGCTGTGCGTCGCGGGCGCCGCCCATGCCGGCACCACCTTCGACGCCGTGAAGAAAAAAGGCTTCGTGCAGTGCGGTTTCGCCGGCATTCCGGGCTTTTCCGTGCTGGACAGCAAGGGGGAATGGACCGGCATCGACGTGGACATGTGCCGCGCCGTCGCCGCCGCGATGTTCGGCGATGCCTCCAAGGTCAAGGGCAACGTGCTGACCGCGCAGGCCAAGTTCACCGCCCTGCAATCCGGCGAAATCGACATGCTCTCGCGCAACACCACCCTCACCCTGACGCGCGACACCACGCTGGGCCTGATCGGCGTGGGCGTGAACTTCTATGACGCCCAAGGCGTGCTGGTGCGCAAGTCGCTGGGCGCAAAGAGCGTCAAGGACCTGGACGGCGCCACCATCTGCGTGCAGCCCGGCACCACCACCGAACTGAACCTGGCCGACTATTTCCGCGGCAACAAGATCAGCTTCAAGCCGGTGCTGGTCGAGAACTACGACGAAAACTTCCGCCTGCTGGAATCGGGCCGCTGCGACGCCTACACCAACGACAAGTCCAACACTGCCGCCAACATGCGCACCCGCCTGGCCAAGCCCGACGAGTGGGAAATCCTGCCGGAGAACCTGTCCAAGGAACCGCTGGGTCCCATGGTGCGCCAGGGCGACGAGCAATGGTTCAACCTGGTGCGCTGGACGCTGAACGTCATGATCGAAGCCGAGGAATACGGCATTACCTCGAAGAACGTCGACGAAATGCTCAAGAGCAGCAACCCGAACGTGCAACGCATCCTGGGCGTGACGCCGGGCATGGGCAAGAACCTGGGCGTGGACGACAAGTGGGCGTACAACATCATCAAGCAGGTCGGCAACTATGGCGAAAGCTATGACCACGCCATGGGCAAGGACAGCCCGCTGAAGCTGGACCGCGGCCTGAACCGCCTGTGGACGCAGGGCGGCATCATGTACGGCTGGCCCGTCCGTTAATTCGCAACACACCATGGCCGCCCAGCTACCCGCGGGCGGCCATCTTCGTTTTACGCCCCGCCTCACCTCCCTCCGCATCACCATGAACAGCATCGTCAACGCCCGCCTGAAACAGATCAAACCCTCCCCCAGCATGGCCGCCAAGATCGTCGTCGACGAACTCCGCCGCGAAGGCCGCGAGATCGCCGACTTCACGCTGGGCGAACCCGATATGAACACGCCCGCGCACATCGCGCGGGCCGGCCAGGAAGCCATCGCGCGCGGCGATATCCGCTATACCAGCCCGAACGGCACGCCGGGCCTGCGCAAGGCCATCATCGCCTACCTGGCGGGCAGCCTGGGCGCGCAATACGGCCTGGACCAGATCGCCGTCGGCGCGGGAGCGAAGCAGATCATCGGCGCCGCGCTGACCGCCAGCCTGGAGGCGGGCGACGAGGTCATCGTGCCGGCGCCGTTCTGGGTCTCGTATCCGGACATGGTGCTGCTGGCCGAAGGCAAGCCGGTCATCGTCCAGTGCCCCGAGTCGCAGCAATTCAAGCTGACGCCGGCCAGCCTGGAAGCCGCCATCACGCCGCGCACGCGCTGGCTGATCCTGAATTCGCCCAGCAACCCCAGCGGCGCGGTCTACAGCCAGGCCGAAATGCGCGGCCTGACCGAAGTGCTGCTGCGCCACCCCCAGGTCTGGATCCTCAGCGATGAAATCTACGCGCCCTTCTGCTACAGCGGCGAGCCCTTCGCATCGCCCGTACAGGTGGAGCCCCAGCTGCAATCGCGCACCCTGGTCGTCAACGGCATGTCCAAGGCCTACGCCATGACCGGCTGGCGCGTGGGCTACGGCGCCGGCCCGGTCGAGTTGATCAAGGCCATGAATACCGTGATCTCGCAAAGCACCAGCTGCGCCAGCGCCATCTCGCAGGCCGCCGCCCAGGCCGCGCTGGAAGGCGACCAGTCCAGCGTCGGCGAAATGGTTGCCCTCTTCAAGCAGCGCCGCGACCTGATCGTGCGCCGTCTGAACGAAATCCCCGGCATCTCCTGCGCCACGCCCGACGGCGCGTTCTACGTCTACGCCAACGTCGGCGGCCTGATCGGCCGCCACGGCCCCGCCGGCGAGATCAAGAACGACCTGGACGCCAGCCTCTTCTTCCTGCGCGAAGCCGGCGTGGCGGTGATCGACGGCGGCTCCTACGGCCTGTCGCCCTATGTCCGTTTCTCCTTCGCCACGTCGACGCAGACCATCGAGCAGGGCATGGACCGCCTGGCCGCCGCTGTCGGCAAATTGATGGCGGGCTGAAACGTGAGCACGAAATCCGTTTCCGCCCCCGTCCCGGGGGCGCGACGCCGGCTGTCCTGGAACGACCCCGGCGTGCGCGCCGTGGCCTACCAGGTGCTGGCCGTCGCGGCGGTGGGCCTGGTCATCTGGTTCCTGGTCAGCAACACGCTGCACAACCTGGCGGCCCGCAACATCGCCACCGGCTTCGGCTTCCTGTGGCGCGAGGCAGGCTTCGCCATTGGCGAGACCCTGATCGACTACGGTCCGGCCAATTCCTATGGCCGCGCCATCGTCGTCGGCCTGGTCAACACGCTGCGCGTCGCGCTCATCGCCCTGGTGCTGTCCACCTTGCTGGGCATTCTCATCGGCATCGCGCGGCTGTCCAGGAACTGGCTGATCAACCGCCTGGCCTCGGTCTACGTCGAAGTCATGCGCAACGTGCCGCTGTTGATACAGCTCTTCTTCTGGTACGCGGTGATCACGGAAAACATGCCGGCGCCGCGCCTGGCCCTGCATCCCTTGCCCGGCGTCTTCATCTCCAACCGCGGGCTGAAGCTGCCGGCGCTGCAAGGCGACGCCCTGGACTGGATGCTGTGGGGGCTCGCGCTGGCGATCGTCGCCATCGTCGGCCTGCACCGCTGGGGCGCAAGACGCCAGGACGCCACCGGCAAGGTCTTCCCGCTGGGCCGCGCCGCGCTGGGCCTGGTCGTCTGCCTGCCGGCGCTGGGCTGGCTGGCCAGCGGCGCATCGCTGACGCTGGACATGCCCGTGCTCAAGGGCTTCAACTTCCAGGGCGGCATGACCTTGACGCCGGAATTCGCGGCGCTGCTGGCGGGCCTTACGATCTACACCTCGGCCTTCATCGCCGAAGTGGTGCGCTCGGGCATCCAGGCGGTCAACCACGGCCAGACGGAGGCCGCCAGCTCGCTGGGCCTGCGCCGCGGCCTGGTGTTGCGCCTGGTGGTGCTGCCGCAAGCCTTGCGCGTGATCATCCCGCCCATGACCAGCCAGTACCTGAACCTGACCAAGAACAGCTCGCTGGCGGTGGCCATCGGCTATCCGGACATCGTGTCGGTGGTCAACACCACGCTGAACCAGACCGGCCAGGCCATCGAGGGCATTCTCATCATCATGGCCGCCTACCTGACGGTCAGCCTGTCGATCTCGATTTTCATGAACTGGTACAACAAGCGCATCGCGCTGGTGGAGCGTTGATATGAATGCCTCGATATCATCCCGCGCCGCCGAACTGCCGCCGCCGGCGACGCAATCGGGCGCCTGGGCCTGGCTGCGCGCCCGGCTGTTCTCGTCGCCCGGCAATATCCTGCTGACCGTGATCCTGGCGTGGCTGGTGCTCATGGCCATCCCCGCGCTGGTCGAATGGGCCTTCGTGAAATCCAGCGTGCACGCGGCCAATGCGATGGAATGCCGCGCCGCCGGCGGCGCGTGCTGGGCCTTCATCGTGGAGAAGCATCGCCTCATTCTGTTCGGCACCTATCCCTACGACGAACAATGGCGTCCCCTGCTGGCCACGCTCATCCTCATCGCCGTCATCGTCATGAGCGGCATGCGCCGTTTCTGGAACCGCGGGCTGGCCGTCATCTGGACGGTGGGCCTGGTCGCGGTGGCCGTGCTGATGTGGGGCGGCGTGCTGGGCCTGACGCCGGTGGAAGACGGTCGCTGGGGCGGCCTGCCGCTGACGCTGATCCTGGCCACCTTCGGCATTGCCTTCGCCTTTCCCATCGGCGTGTTGCTGGCGCTGGGACGGCGGTCGAAGATGCCGGCGATCAAGGCCATGTGCGTCGTGTACATCGAGTTGATCCGCGGCGTGCCGCTGATCAGCCTGCTGTTCATGTCGTCCGTGATGCTGCCGCTGTTCCTGCCGGAAGGCTTCTCCATCGACAAGCTGCTGCGCGCGCAGATCGCCATCATCCTGTTCGCCGCGGCCTATATCGCGGAGACCGTGCGGGGCGGGCTGCAGGCCATTCCGAAAGGGCAGTACGAGGGCGCCGATTCGCTGGGCCTGACCTACTGGCAGCAGATGCGCAAGATCATCCTGCCGCAGGCGTTGAAGATCGTCATCCCGCCGCTGGTCAGCATCTTCATCGCGCTGTTCAAGGATACGTCGCTGGTGGTGATCATCGGCATCTTCGACCTGACGCTGGCGGCCAAGGCCGCGCTGTCGGACGCCGCCTGGCGCGGCTTCGGGGTCGAGGCCTACCTGTTCATCTCGCTGATCTACTTCGTGTTCTGCTACGCGATGTCGCGCTACAGCCAGGCGCTGGAGCGGCGCCTCGCCACCGGCCACGCGCGTTGAAAAGTCCAATCGGTGGCCAAATCGGTGGCCAAATCGTTGGCCAAATCGTTGGCCAAATCGGCGGCTCGGGACAGCCTCGCGCCCCTGGTCCGCCGCTGGTTAGAATTCCGCCGGGCGCGCGTCGCGCCCGGCTCCAAAATACAGGAGCACCGGCATGTCCAATGCCATCATCCGCCTGCAAGGCGTCAACAAGTGGTATGGCCAGTTCCACGTCCTGCGCAACGTCAACCTCGACGTCGCGCCGGGCGAGCGCATCGTCATCTGCGGCCCGTCGGGGTCGGGCAAGTCGACGATGATCCGCTGCATCAACCGGCTGGAAGAACACCAGCAGGGCCAGATCGTCGTCGACGGCACCGAGTTGACCAACGACCTGAAGAATATCGAGACCATCCGCCGCGACGTCGGCATGGTGTTCCAGCACTTCAACCTGTTCCCCCACCTGACGGTGCTGGAGAATCTGACGCTGGGCCCGGTGTGGGTGCTGAAGAAGTCCAAGGCCGAGGCCGAGGCCACCGCCATGAAGTACCTGGAACGCGTGCGCATCCCGGACCAGGCGAAGAAATTCCCGGGCCAGCTCTCCGGCGGCCAGCAGCAACGCGTGGCCATCGCGCGGTCGCTGTGCATGAATCCCAAGGTCATGCTGTTCGACGAGCCGACCTCGGCGCTGGATCCGGAAATGGTGAAGGAAGTGCTGGACGTGATGGTGACGCTGGCCCAGGAAAGCGGCATGACCATGCTGTGCGTGACCCACGAAATGGGCTTCGCGCGCAAGGTGGCCAATCGCGTCATCTTCATGGACCGCGGCGAGATCATAGAGCAGAATGCCCCCGACGCGTTCTTCGATAATCCGCGGAACGAGCGCACCAGGCTCTTCCTGAGCCAGATCCTGCATTAAGGCGCAGGGGTGCCGCGGCATCCCTTCACCGGCCCGGCAGCGGCGCCGCGCCGATACGTTTCCACATCGCCTCGGCGGCCGCCGACAGGCTGCGGCCACGCTGGCGGATGCGATAGATCGGCCGGTAGGCGCCGGGGTCGGAGATAGGCACGGCGGCCAGTTCCGGCCGCGAGCACAAGGCCAGCGCGAAGCGCGGCACGATGCTGATGCCAAAGCCGGCGGCCACCAGGCCGGCCAGCGAGCCGAACTGCGCAACCTCCAGCCCGCTATCGCGGATGCCGGCGGCAGCCAGCAGCGGCCGCGTGTAGTGCCATACGCTGCCGAATCGCGTGGTTTGCACGGCCACTCGCCCGGCCAGGTCCTTCAAGGCGATCGAACGTCGCCGCGCCACCGGATCGTCGCGGTGACACAGCAGGTGAAAGGGCTCGTTGAACAACAAGGCCGATTCGAATTCCAGGTCGCTGCCCGGCACCGCGTTCAATGCGAAATCCACGTCGCCGGCGGCGATCAGGTCCAGGCTCTGCTCCGAGATCGCGTCATGCACGCGCAGGACGATGCCCGGATGATCGCGGCGGAACGCCGCCAGCAGTCGCGGCAGCCAGTCGGAACACAGGGACGGCGGCGCGGCGATCGCCACCTGCCCCTCGTTCAAGAGCGCCTGGTTGCGTATCGCCGACAGCGATGCCTGCAGCTCGGTCTGCATGCGGCGGGCGCCCACCAGGAAGATCTGGCCTTCGGAGGTCAGGCTGACATTGCGTGTGTCGCGATCGAACAGTCGCGCACCGACCAGTTCCTCCAACCGCGCGATGGACTGGCTGAATGCCGACGCGGATACATTGCATCGCTGCGCCGCGACGGCGAACTTGCCTGTCTCCGCCAATGCGATGAAGGCGTCGAGCAATCGTCCCGAAATATTCATGCCAGTCGTTTATCCTGTTTTTCTAAATAATTCTTCGGATAAATCGATTTTACTTATCTCCCGCCCTCCAGCAAGCTAGGCGTCCGTCCAGCAGTCACGAACCAGCAGTCACGAACCAGCAGTCGTCGAACGATGCCGGACGGGACACCCCGATAAACAGGGTAGCCATAGCAGGAGACGCCATGGAAGAACTCTACGTGGGATGCGGCGCCGGTTTCTCCGGCGACAGGCTGGACGCGCCCGGCCCGGTCGTGGATACGCTGATCGGCCTGCCCGGACGCAGGTTCATGATGTTCGAATGCCTGGCCGAGCGCACGCTGGCCTTCGCGCAGATCGCACGCCGCGCGAACCCCGGCCTCGGGTACGAGGCCCTGCTGGTCCCCTTGCTGCGCCCCATCCTGGCCGCCTGCGTGGAGCACGGCATCACGCTGGTCGGCAACTTCGGCGCCGCCAACCCGCCCGGCGCCGCGCGCGCCATCGCGGCGCTGGCGGCCGAACTGGGCCTGGCGCCGCCACGCATCGCGGTACTGGAAGGCGACGACATGACACGCGGCGAGGGCGGCCCCGCCCTGCTGCGGCGCCTGGTCGGACCACGCTATGACGCCGATCCCTTCGTCAGCGCCAACGTCTACCAAGGTGCGTTCCAGATCGCCGCCGCCATCCATGCCGGCGCGCAGATCGTGGTCGCCGGCCGCGTCGCCGACCCGTCGCTGACGCTGGGCCCCGCCATCGCGCACCATGGCTGGCGGTGGGACGACTGGGACCTGCTGGCCGGCGGCACCATGGCCGGCCACCTTCTCGAATGCGCCGCCCAGGTGACGGGGGGCTATTACGCGGACCCCGGCCGCAAGGATGTCGCCGGCATGGACAACGTGGGCTTTCCCATCGCACGCATCGCGGCGGACGGCACCTGCGTGATCGGCAAGGCCGCGGGCACTGGCGGCGCGGTCAACGCGCGCACGGTCAAGGAGCAATTGCTGTACGAGGTCCACGACCCTGCCGCGTACCTGACGCCCGACGTGGTCGCGGACATCAGCGAGGCCACCGTCGACGAGATCGGACCGGATGAAGTGCGCCTGGCGGGCGTGCGCGGTCATGAGCGTCCTCCCACGTTGAAGGCAGCGGCCTTCTTCGAGGGCGGCTGGATGGGAGACGCGGAAATTTCCTACGCGGGCCCCAATGCCGAAGGGCGCGCCCGCCTGGCCATGGACATCCTGCGCAAGCGGCTGGGCGGCGACCTGGTCCTGCGCTTCGATCTCATCGGCGTATGCAGCATCCTCGGTGACGACGCCGGCCGCATGCTGGCCGCCACCCCGGCCGGCAAGGCGACCGACGTGCGCCTGCGCGTGGCGACGCGGCACGCCGACGTGGCATGGATAGACCGCCTGCACCGCGAAGTGACGGCCTTGTGGACAGGCGGACCGGCCGGCGGCGGAGGGGTGAAGACCAGCAAGCGACAGCGGCTGGAAATGGTCAACTTCATGGTCCCGCGCGAACTTGCGCCGGCGACCTTCCACTTCCATGATCCGGAGGCGGCGCAATGATCGACACGGCAACGGCAAGCGCAACAGCGACCACGCCACAGGCGGCGACGACAACGGCAAGCGGCCACTCCTGGCCGGCGTCCACTCCCCTTTATGACCTGGCGCACGCCCGCACGGGCGACAAAGGCAATCATTCGAACATCAGCCTGATCGCCTATCGCGGGGAGGACTACGAACTGCTGGTCCGCCACGTTACCCCCGAGCGCGTCGCCGCCCACTTCGCCCATCGGCGCCCGCGCGCGGTGCACCGCTATCTCCTGCCGCGCCTGGGCGCCATGAACTTCGTGCTGGAGGACGTGCTGGACGGCGGCGTCAATGACTCGCTGGACCTGGACCTGCATGGGAAGTCGCTGTCCTTCCATTTGCTGGCCATGCCGCTAATCGCCTCGCCTGCCTGACCCGCCTCACCCGACTTACCTGCATCGCCCGCCGCACCCGCCTGACCGACGACCCGGGCCGCCCCCCGGCAAGAATCAATATAACGAGGAGACAACCATGCTGCGCAGAGCCCTGCTTGCCGCCATCGCGGCGACGTCCGTGTTGGGCGCCGCCGCCGGCGCCGCTTCCCCCTATCCCGACCGCCCCATCCGTATCCTGGTCCCCTTCCCGGCCGGCAGCGCCACCGACCAGCTGGCCCGCCTGGTCAGCGGCGAGATGCAGAAGATCCTGGGCCAGCCCCTGATCATCGACAACCGGCCTGGCGCCCAGGGCATCATCGCGGTGGACGCTTTGACCACCAGCAAGCCGGATGGCTACACGCTGATGATCAGCGCCAACACGGCCATCGCCGCCAACGTCAGCCTGTTCAAGAAGCTGCCATACGATCCGCGCAAGGACTTCACGCCCGTCGCCGGCCTGGGCGCCAACCTGCTGGTGCTGATGGTGCGCCAGGATTTCCCCGCCCGGGACACGCGCGAATTCATCGCCTACGTCAAGCAGCACCCGGGCAAGCTGTCGGCCGGCTACGGTTCGTCCAGCTCCCAGGTCTCGCTGGCGATGCTGGCATCGAAGGCGGGACTGGACGTGCTGGCGGTGCCTTACAAGGGCATTCCCGATGCCGTCACGGACGTGCTGGGCGGCACGCTGGACTTCACCTTCGTCGACGCGGCCAATGCCCTGGCGCAAGCCAAGGGCGGCCGCCTGCGCGCCATCGCCACCACCGCCAAGGACCACAGCCCGTTGACACCGGACTGGCCGTCGCTGGCGCAGGAAATCCCGGATTTTGACATCACCGCCTGGTTCGCCATGGTCGGCCCCGCGGGAATGTCCAGGGATGTCGTGCAGAAGCTGTCCGATGCCGCGCACAAGTCCCTGACGGACCCCGGCCTGGCCCGGCGCATGGTGGAAAGCGGCATCGCGCCCGCCTGGCAGGACCCCGCCACCCTGGCCCGCTTCATCGACGCGGAGATAGACAAGTGGGGCGCGCTGGTGAAGCAGGCGGGCATCCAGCCGCAATGAGCAGGCGGCATCCACGACACCAGCCGGAGCAAGCAAGATGACCGAGAAAGCGAAGACGAACCGGCCCATCATGGTCGTTACGGGCGGCGGCCGCGGCATAGGCGCGGCCATCGCGCGACAGGCCGCCCGCGCCGGCTACGCGGTCTGCGTCAACTATGTGCGTAACGGCGACGCCGCCGCCACGCTGTTGCGGGAAATCCTGAAGGAAGGCGGCGAGGCCATCGCGGTGCAGGCCGACGTCGGCGTCCAGCACGAAGCGACGCACCTCTTCGAGCAGACGGATGCCTTGCTGGGCCGCGTCGACGTGCTCGTCAACAATGCCGGCGTGCTGGGGAACTGCAGGGTCGCCGACATGGACGAGGCAGCGCTGGACAGCCTGTTCCGCGCGAATGTCTACAGCATGTTCTTCTGCGCGCGCGAGGCGGTCCGTCGCATGTCCACGCGCCTGGGGGGCCCCGGCGGGGTCATCGTCAACCTGTCGTCCGTCGCCTCGCGGCTGGGCGGCCTGCCCGGCGGCAGCCACTATGCGGCCAGCAAGGGCGCCATCGACACCTTTACGCTGGCGCTGGCCAAGGAAGTCGGCGCCGAAGGCATACGGGTCAACGCCCTGCGTCCCGGGCTCATCCATACGGACATCCACGAAATCCACGGCGGCGCCACGGCGGTGGACACCCTGGGCAGGACCACCCCGATGGGCCGGGCAGGCAGCGCCGACGAAGTCGCCGAGGCCGCCCTGTGGCTGGCCTCGGCGCAGGCGTCCTATGTGCACGGCGCCATACTGGACGTGGCGGGCGGCCGCTGAGCAGGGCCGCGCATGGTGGGAGGCCGGTCCGCGAATTGCTGACCGCAGCATGAAGATAACGAACCATCTTTACGTGCCGCCAACGGTCATCCGGCGGGCTACGGCGGTTATGATGGCTCGAAACCAACCTCCTCCCCACCAGCCATGTCCACCGACGACGCCCAGCCGCCGAAGAAAACGCCTGTCATTCCCAGCGACCTGCATTTCCCAGTGGTTGGAATCGGCGCGTCCGCGGGCGGAATCGAAGCGTTGAGGAAGTTTTTCGAGCACATGCCCGCCAGCCCCGGCATGGCCTTCGTCGTCGTGCTGCACCTGTCGCCCGAGCATGACAGCGTGCTGGACCGCATACTCCAGGCTTCCACGGACATGCCCGTGATCCAGGTGACCGACAGCATCGCCGTGCAAGCGGACCACGTCTATGTCATTCCGCCGGCAGCCAGCCTGGAAATGAATGACAGCTACCTCCGCACCAAGCCGATGAAGCGGCAGGGACATCCGGTAGCCATCGACCAATTTTTCCGCACCCTTGCCGACGTCCACAGGCAGCGCGCGGTGGGCATCGTGCTGACCGGCGGCGGCTCGGACGGCTCGGTCGGGCTGGCGCGCATCAAGGAGCGGGGCGGCATCACGATGGCGCAATTGCCGGAGGATGCGGCCTACGACAACATGCCGCGCAGCGCCATCGCCACCGGCGCGGTGGACATCATATTGCCCGTCGCCGACCTCCCCGACCGGCTGAGCAGCATCGCGGAGAACATGTCCCGCATACACATGCCGGCCCCCATCGGCCAGGTCCTGGACCCCGACGAGCAGAACCCGGACGCGGAAACCCCGGCCGAACGCAACGCATTGCGCGACATCCTGACCGTGCTGCGGGCACGCACCGGCCACGACTTCAAGCACTACAAGAAGGCGACGGTGCTGCGCCGCATCGAGCGCCGCATGCAGGTCACCGGCCTGCCCGACATGCCGGCCTATGCCACGCTGCTGCACGAGGACGCCGACGAAACGCCCAAGCTGCTCAACGACATGTTGATCGGCGTTACGCAATTCTTCCGCGACACGGACGCCTTCGAAATCCTGGAGAAGCGCGTTATCCTGAAATTGCTGGAAGATGGCAAGGGGGAATCGCCCGCGCCCCTGCGTACCTGGGTCGCCGGATGCTCCAGCGGAGAAGAAGCCTATTCCGTGGCGATGCTGCTCTGCGCGCATGCCGAAGCGATGGAGACGCCGCCGAAGATCCAGGTGTTCGCCACGGACATCGACGAAACTTCGCTGGCCATGGGAAGAGCCGGCGTCTATCCCAGCGCCATCGAGACCGATGTCTCGCCGGCCAGGCTGCAGGAGTTCTTTACCCGCGAGGGGGTGAACTACCGGGTCAAGAAGCAACTGCGCGAACGCGTGCTCTTCGCGCCGCACAATGTGCTGCGCGATCCGCCCTTCTCGAAGCTGGACCTGGTCAGCTGCCGCAACCTGCTCATCTACCTGGACCGCGAGGTGCAGGCCGATGTGCTGAGGATGTTCCATTTCGCGCTGAAGCCGGGCGGCTACCTGTTCCTCGGCAGCTCCGAATCCGCCGACGCCTGCGAGAACCTGTTTTCGGTCGTCGACAAGCGCTATCGCATCTACCAGGCGAAGAACACGGCCTCGCAGCACCGGCCAGTTCCCTTGCTGCCCCTGCCCGCTTCCGACCGCGTGCCGCTGACCACCGCGCCCGCCTTGGCCGTACGCGGACGCCGCGTTTCCTTCGCCGACATCCACCAGCAGGCGCTGGAGCAGTACGCGCCCCCCAGCGTCATCGTCGACCATGACTCCAACATCGTCCACATGTCGGAGCGCGCGGGCAGGTTCCTGCGCCATGTGGGCGGCGAACCCTCCCGCAACCTGACGGCGCTGGTCTATCCCGACTTGCGCATGGAACTGCGCACGGCCTTGTTCCAGGCGCTGCACTCGCGCAAGAGCGTGGAGGCCCGCCGCGTCGCGATGAAGCTTGGCGAACGCAGCGTCTACATCAATATGGTGGTGCGGCCCTTCCGCCATGAAGATACCAGCGGCGACTTCATGCTCGTGATCTTCGATGAAGTCGATGCGGTCATGAGCATCAACGAAGGCGATGGCGAAGCGAAGGTGCCGTCCAGCGTGCTGTCCCAGCTGGAAGCGGAGCTCCAGCGCACCAAGGAGCAATTGCAGTTGACGATGGAGCAATCCGAAACGTCGACGGAGGAGTTAAAGGCGTCGAACGAGGAACTGCAGGCCATCAATGAGGAGCTGCGCTCCACCACCGAAGAGCTGGAAACCGGGAAGGAAGAACTGCAGTCGGTCAATGAAGAGCTCATCACGGTAAACTCCGAGTTGAAGAGCAAGGTCGAGGAAACGGCCAAGATCAACGACGACCTGCAGAACCTGATCGCATCCTCCGACATCGCGACGGTCTTCGTCGACCGGTCCATGCGCATCAAGTGGTTCACGCCGCGCGCCACGGACATCTTCAGCGTCATCGCCAACGACGCGGGACGTTCGCTGCTGGACATCACCCATCGCCTGGAATATCCGGACCTGGCGCGCGACGCCGCCGCGGTCTTCGAGTCGCTGCAAACCATAGAGCGCGAAGTCCGCAGCGCCGACAACCGCTGGCACCTGGCCCGCCTGCTGCCCTATCGCAGCGCCGAGCATCGCATCGAAGGCGCCGTGCTGACCTTCATCGACGTGACCGATCGCCGCAATGCGGAAGCGCGCATCAATGCGATGGCCCAGAGCACCAAGGATTTCGCCATCATCACGATGTCGGAAGACGGCCGCATCGTCAGTTGGAACGCCGGCGCGCAGCTGATGTTCGGCTATACCGAAAGAGAGGCGCTGGGCAAGGACCTGTCCATCATCTTCACGCAGGCGGACATCGATGCCGGCGTTCCCGCGCGCGAACTTCGACGGGCCAGCGAGCATGGCTATGCCACCGACGAGCGCTGGCACCGCCGCAAGGACGGCACCCGCATTTTCTGCGTCGGCGGCGTCAATCCCATCGACGACCCCGTTGCACCAGGCTACGCCAAGATCGCCCGCGACATCACATCGCAGAAGCAGCTGGAAATGGACCAGGTCAACCGCCTGGAGAGCAGCCGCGCCGACAGTACGCTGAAGGACGAGTTCTTCGCCGTCATGTCGCACGAATTGAAGCATCCGCTGAACCTGATCCAGTTGAACGCGGAGCTGCTGTCCCGCATGCCCGAGGTGCGTGGGGGTCCCGCGGCCGCGCGCGCCGCCGACGCCATCCGGCGCGCCGTGCGCAGCCAGGCGCGCCGTGCGCAGCCAGGCGCGCATCATCGAGGACCTGCTGGACATCGCCCGCGCCCAGACAGGCAAGCTGAAACTGAACAAATCCATCGTCAGCCTGACCGCCACGGTGGACAGCATCGTCAACACATTGCAACCGACCCTGATCGACAGCGGCATCACGCTGTTGAAGGATTACGAACTCAACGACACGCTGTATATCGACGCCGATCCCGTGCGTGTCGAACAGATTGCGTGGAACCTGATCAATAACGGAATCAAGTTCACGCCCCCGGGCGGATCTGTGACGATAGGCCTTGCGCAGGACGAACGCATGGCGCGGCTGGTGGTGACGGACACGGGTGAAGGCATAGAGCCCGATTTCCTGCCACGCCTGTTTGAAATGTATAGCCAGGGCAAGACCCAGGACGGGCCGCAGAAACGGATGGGCCTGGGCATCGGCCTGGCGGTGGTGAACCAGTTGATCCAGGCGCACGGAGGCCACGTCCACGTGACGTCCGAAGGGAAAGGGAAAGGGGCGTCCTTCACCGTCTGGCTGCCCCTGGCGGCGCATGTCTACGGCCCGGCGTCGCAAGACGCGGACGAGGAGACAGGCGGCCAGCTGGAAGGCATCCGCATCCTGCTGGTGGACGACTCGCCCGAACTGCTGGACGCCTTCGGCGAATTGCTCAGCATGGAAGGCGCAAGGGTGCAGACCGCGAGTAGCGGCGAGCTGGGGCTGGAAGCCTTGGCCGAGGGTATTTTCGACATCGTGATTTCCGACATCGGCATGCCTGAAATGGACGGCTATGCCTTCATCGCGGCAATGCGGGCCGTGGGGCATTCGATGCCGGCGATCGCGCTGACGGGCTTCGGCGCGAAGAAGGACATCGACCAGGCTAAGTCCGCCGGCTTTGCCGCGCATGTAGGCAAGCCGGCGCCGCTGGACCAGATGATCTCCATTATCCAGAACATCCTGCGTGGAAATGAAGTGATGCAAGCCGAAGCGTCGGAGAGCCGCGACCCGGCAAAGGACGGCGAACCGAAGCCGTAGCGATGGCACCCGACGGGGTGCCCGGGTATATGATTTGCTGACCGCGCGGCTTCCACCGCGAAGGAGCGACGATGAAGCCTGATCATCCGGTCACCCGGCGCCAAATGCTCAAGACGTTGGGGGCGGGCCTGCCAGGCGCCACGCTGCTGGCCTTGGCGCCCGAGGCGCGGGCCCAGGCCCCCGCCGCCGATCCCTCCGCCACGACGGCCGCCGCGCCGCCCGCCGCCGCTCCCACCTGGAAATTCTTCAACGCCGAAGAGGCCGCCTTGATGGACGCCATCGCGGCGCGCCTGATACCCGCGGACGACCTCGGCCCGGGGGCCAAGGAGGCGGGCGTCACCGCCTTCATCGACGGACAGCTGGCCGGCGCCTGGGGCACGGGCGACCAGTTCTACCGCAACGGTCCTTACGCGCCAGGCACGCCGCAGCAAGGCTACCAGCTGTCCTATACGCCGGCGGAAATGTTCCGTACCGGGCTGGCGCGTTTCCGCGATGCCGTCGGCCGCGCCCACGGGGGCCAGGACTTCGCGGCCCTGGACGCGGCCGCCCAGGACGCGCTGCTCACCCGCATGCAGGCCGGCCAGCTGGATTTTTCGCCGCTGCCCGCGGCCATATTCTTCGCCGCCCTGCTGGACGCCACCATCGAAGGCTTCTTTTCCGATCCCATCCATGGCGGCAACCGCGACATGGTGGGCTGGAAGCTGGTCCAGTTCCCGGGCGCCTACGCCAGCTATTCCAATGACATCGAACGCCATGGCGTGGCGCTGGTGCGCGCGCCCGTCTCGATCGCCGACGGTCCGCGGCACGGCATGGACATGCAGGACATGCATGGTGCGTCGGGTGCGTCGGGCGCACACGGCACCGGCGCGCCGGCGCCCCGGGGCGCCGCGCCCTCCCCCGCCACCCGCCCCCAGACCAAGGAGCCGCGATGACCCGCACGCTGCCCGCCGTGGACGTCGCCATCATAGGGGGCGGCTGGACCGGCTCCATCATCGGCAAGGAGCTGGCCGCGAACGGCCAGAAGGTCGTGGTGCTGGAACGGGGCGAACCACGCTGGCCGTCGCCCGACTTCCAGGGACCGATGGTGCACGACGAATTGAAGTACACCCGCCGCCATGCCCTGCACCAGAACGCGGCCCAGGAAACCTACACCTTCCGCAACAACACCGGGCAGACCGCCCTGCCCATGCGGCGCTGGACTTTCGCCTATCCGGGCACGCACCTGGGCGGCGCGGGCAATCACTGGTCAGGCGCCTACTACCGCTTCGACGAGGTCGAGTTCCAGCTGCGCTCCCACTACACGCAGAAATACGGCGCCGGGATTTTCGAGGACGACATCACCGCGCAGGACTGGCCCGTGCGCTACGAGGAGCTGGAGCCCTACTACGACCGCTTCGACAAGCTCATCGGGGCATCCGGCTACGCCGGCAACCTGAAAGGGCAGAAGCAGGACGGCGGCAATCCCTTCGAGCCGTGGCGGTCCCAGCCCTATCCCAATCCGCCCATGAAAGTGCCTTATGCCCCGGCGCTGTTCGGCGAGGCGGCGCGCAAGCTGGGCTACCACCCCTACGTACAGCCGTCCGCGCTCTGTACGCGGCCCTACGTCAATCCGGAAGGCCTGCACATGAACGCCTGCGTCTACTGCGGCTTCTGTTCCAACTATGGCTGCGAGCACTTCGCCAAGGCATCGCCGCAGGTGTGCATCCTGCCGGTGGCCATGAAGCTGCCCAACTTCGAGATCCGCACGCGCACCCACGTGCTGCGCGTGGAGTTGGACAAGGACAGGAAGCGCGCCACCGGCGTGACCTATATCGACGAGTCGGGCCAGGAGGTATTCCAGCCCGCCGAGCTGGTGTTCCTGTGCGCGTTCAGCATCAACAATGTCCGCCTGCTGCTGTTGTCGGGCATCGGCAAGCCCTACGACCCCGCCAAGGGCGAAGGCGTGGTCGGCCGCAACTACACGCACCAGACGACGTCCGGCGTCGGCCTGTTCTTCGACGAGAACACGCCCATCAACCCCTTCATGGGCGCGGGCGCGGTGGCCGTGACCATGGACGATTTCTGCAGCGACAACTTCGACCATGGGCCGCACGGTTTCGTCGGCGGTGCATATATACAAATCCAGGTGGTGAGCGGCGCGCCCATCGGCAACCATCCAGTGCCGGCCGGCACGCCCAGCTGGGGCACGCAATGGAAGCAGGCGGTGCGCCGCTACTACAACCATTCCATTCCCATCACCATTACCGGATCGGCCCTGCCCACGCGCGGCAGCTACCTGGACCTGGACCCCACCTACAAGGACGCCTGGGGCCAGCCGCTGCTGCGCATCACCTACGATTTCCCCGACAACGATATCCGCATGTCGAAATTCGTCACGGAAAAGGGCGATGAAATCGGCAAGGCCATGCGCGGCGTCGTCAAGACCGAGCCCGCGCCGCGCACGCGGCCGTATTCGGCCGCCACCTACCAGTCGACGCACCTGACCGGCGGCGCCGCCATGGGCGCGGACCCGCGCACCAGCGTGGTCAACCGCTATGGCCAATGCTGGGACGTGCCCAACGTCTTCGTCACGGGCGCGTCCCTGTTCCCGCAGAACTCCTGCTACAACCCCACCGGCACCGTGGGCGCGACGGCGTACTGGATCGTCGACGCGATCAAGCGTGAATACCTGAAGGCGCCGGGCCCCCTGGTGCGAGTCTGACATGAACGCCAACATGGCCGCGCTGTCCAAAGGCGCACTGTCCGTAATCGTGGTGGTGGGCGTGGCGATCGCTATCATCGCGACGCTGATGGACCGGTCGCCCGACGCAGGGCCACGGGCAGGTCGCGGCGGCACGCCCACCGGCGCGCCCGCGGGCAAGGTAGGCGCCAACGCGCCGGCGCCGGGAGGCCAGGGCAACACGCCCGCCGCGCCTGGCGCGGGCCAGGCTGGGGCTGGGTCCGGGGCTGGGTCCGCCGCGCCACGGGCCGCCCAGGTCGCCGCCCCGCCGCCGCGCAAGAGCACGGACTTTTCAGCCGTCGACGAACCCTGGCGCCACGCCCTGGATGCCAGCACGGACAAGGCCACGGCGCTGGCGATCGCCAACGGCGGCAAGTCTTCGGCCGGACTGGCCGGCTGTTCATCCTGCCACGGCGCGCAGGGCATACCGGCCGCGGGCACGAACTTCCCCGCGCTGGCGGGGTCGTCGCCGGAGTATCTGGCCAAGCAACTCATGGACTACCGCAGCGGCGCGCGCCAGAACGTGATCATGGCCAGCATCGCGAAAGGGCTGGACGAGGGCGAGATAGGGGCGCTCGCACGCTACTACGGCGACCTGCCCCCGCCCGCCTTGCCGGCGGCGGTGTCTGGCGGGCGTGGCCAGCAGTTGCATGACTTCGGCGATAACGGCCTTGCCCTCGCCGCTTGCGCCAATTGCCACGGCGCGCGCGGGTCCGGCGAATCCCCCCTGCTGCCGCGCCTGGCCGGCCAGCCCCCGGCGTACTTCACCAGCCAGATGGAAGCGTTCCGCAACGGCAGCCGCGCCAACGATGACGTCGGAACGATGCGGGCCATCGCGCAGCGCCTCACGCCGGCGGACACGGCGGCATTGGCGCAGTACTACGCCGGAGGGCATTGACGGCGGCGAGGACCGCGCCCATGCCCATGACTGCGCCCCGTCCGCAGCAGCGGCGGGGCGGCACGGCGGCGCTTCAACGCGACCCGGGTTATTGCTGCATATTCGTCTTGTGCGGAACCTGGGGCGCCGGAATCTGGGGCGCCGGCGAGGGCGGCGGGGGCTGCGTCCGACCGGGATTTCGAGGCGGTGGGTCGGATGGCCGGCGCGTCTCCGGTACAGGTGGCGCCGGTGGCGTCGGAGGCGTCGCATCCCGTCGATCGCCCTGGTGCTCGCCCGGTCCGACCGCGCCCGATCCCGATGGACTGGTAGCGCCGGACTCCGGATGTTTCCATTGTCCGCCTTGGCCGCCCTCTGGCAGCTGGGCCACCCGCACCGGCGCGCCTGACTGGGCGGGCGCCCCCGCCCGCCCATCGCCGCTTGCCATTCCCAATGTGGCGGCCAGCAGCGCCAGCAAGGCTGGCCGCATGATGCCCTTCGATCCGGATCGCGTTGCCATGGCTATCTCCTTGCATGGAAGTACGCGCCGCAGCGGCGCGGCGCCATGGAACCAGCAGGCAAGCGCCGTGCACGTCCCTCGCCGGCGCCCCTGCCAGCATCTTGCCAGCCGCCTGGTCGGCCACCTTCTCAGCCATCTTGCCTTATGGCGCCGGCCTTGCTCCACGGCGTCGGCGTTATTCCGCCGGTTCCAGCGCAACCTTGATCCACCCGGGCTCGCGCTTGTCGAAGGCCTCGTAGGCCTCGATCGCCGAGCTCAACGGCTCGCGCTGGGTCAGGATCGCGACAGGGTCCACCTTGCCGGTCCGCACCAGGTCCACCAGCATCGGCACGTATTTACGGTGGTTGCAGTTGCCCATGCGCAGGGTCAGGTTCTTGTTCATGGCCATGCCGATGGGGAAGGTCTTCGCGGTAGGCGGATAGACCCCGATGATGGAAATGGTGCCCGCCTTGGCGACCATCTCCACAGCCCATTCCAGCGACTGCGACGGCGCATCGCCGGGCACCCAGTTGCCGTCATGGGGATGGGCATGCGGGGCGATCTGCCGGGACTGCTTTTCCTGTTCCTGCGCGGCCTCGGGATCGTGCGCGGGACCATGGTGGGCATGCTGCGCGTCCACGCCGACGGCGTCGATGACGCAATCCGCGCCGATGTCCCCGGTCAGTTTCTTGACAGCCTGGACCGGGTCCTCCTTCTCGAAGTCGATGGCCTCCGCCCCTTGCGCCCGCGCCATGCCCAATCGATCCGGCAGCGCGTCCACGGCGAAGATGCGGCCGGCGTGCATCAACCTGGCCGAGGCGATGGCGAACTGTCCCACCGGGCCGCAGCCCAGCACCACCACCGTGTGCCCGGGCTTGATACCCGCCATGTCGGCGCCAAAATAGCCCGTCGGAAAAATATCCGACAACATGATCGCCTGTTCGTCATCCACCTCGTCCGGCAGCTTGACGAGGTTCACGGCGGCGTAGGGTATACGCGCCTTCTCGGCCTGCAAGCCGTGGAAAGGCCCCGTCTGCTTCGGCCCTCCGTAGAAAGACGTGCCGGCTGCCTTGCCGTTGGGATTGGCGTTGTCGCATTGCGCGTAATAGCCCGCGCGGCAATAGGAACAATATCCGCACGCGATGGTCGACGGGATGACCACGCGGTCGCCCACGTTCAGATTGCGCACCTGAGGGCCCAGCTGCTCGACGATGCCCACGCCTTCGTGTCCCAGGATGGTTCCGGGCTCGACGCTTTCCGCGGTGCCGCGGATGAAGTGCAAGTCGGTGCCGCAGATGGCGCTCGTGGTCAGGCGCACGATCGCGTCGGTGTCCTCCGCGATCGTGGGCTCGGCGACGTCGTCCAGGCGTATATCGCCGATGCCGTGGAATACAACAGCTTTCATGGTGGCTACTCCTCTATAGGCATGGGCCGCGGAATGCGGGCACCGAGGCAAGCGCGGTTCGCGGGACGGCTCGCGCGCAAGCCCCATACCCCGCATGAGCGGGAACCGCTCTTGCTGCCGCTGCGTCCCCGCTGCGTCCCATTCGGATGCGCCGCGCACGGAGGACCAAGGATGGCCAGAAGATCAATCGCATCGCGCGCCGCCCGCCGCGAAATCCTGCGACTGTTGTGGGAAGCCCTGCACCGCTACCATCGCCGCGTCGGCGCCGCATTGGCGCTCCTGGTCGTCGCCAAGCTGCTGACGGTGGCCGTGCCCTGGGTGCTCAAGCGCATCGTCGATCACCTCAGCGCGCCGGCCGTCGCGGTGCTGCCCGTTTTCCTCTTGCTGGGCTATGCCGTCTTGCGCTTCTCGGGCGGGCTGGTCACGGAACTGCGCGACCTTGTGTTTGCCCGCGTGGCGCTTACCACGGTCGCGCACTTCAACGCGCGCCTGGCGGCCCATCTACACCAGCTGGGGGCGCGCTTCCATGCCGGACGGCAGACAGGCGCGCTGGCCCGCGATGTCGAGCGGGGAACGGTCGGCTTGAACTTCCTGCTGGGCACCGCGCTCTTCACGGTACTGCCCACGCTCGTTGAAATCGTGTCAGTCGTACTCATCCTTGCCCTGGGCTACAACGTCGGCTTCACGTGGATCATCGGGGCGACATTCGTCATCTACGCCACCATCACGTCCCTGCTGACCGCGCGACGCACGCGCTACCAGCGCCAGTTGAACGAGCTGGACTCGCGCGCGGGCGGCCGCCTCATCGACGGCTTGCTCAATCACGACACCGTCAAATATTTCAACAACGAGGCGCTCGAAGATCGCCGGCTGCGCGAAACGCTGAACGAGTGGACGCTCGTCGGCGAGGAAAACCAACGAGCGCTGTCCACGCTGCATATTTGCCAGAGCGCCGTCATCGCCCTGGGCGTGGGCGCCGTCATGCTGCTTGCCGGCCAGGACGTACTGGGCGGACAGTTGACCGTGGGCGACCTGGTGCTGGTCAACGCCTACATCATCCAGATCTGCCTGCCGCTCAATACGCTGGGCATGGTCTTTCGCCAGACCCGCGAAGCCACCGTCAATGCCGAACGCGCCTGCGAGCTATTGACCTTGCCCACCGAGTCCTCCGAGGTTTCCTCCCCCGCCGGCGGCGGGCCCTCCGCCGCGCGGGTCCTGCGGGATCCGCGTGGGCCCTTGCGCTTCGAACAGGTCGACTTCAGCTACGAGCCCGGCAGGCAAATCCTGCACGGCGTCAGCTTCGCGGTTCCGGCCGGCAGCACGGTGGCGGTGGTGGGCGGCAGTGGTTCGGGAAAATCCACCCTCGCCCGCCTGTTGTTCCGCTTCTACGATCCCGATAGCGGCCATATCACGCTGGGCGGCCAGGACCTGCGTGAAGTGGAACATGCCAGCCTGCGCGCCGCGCTGGGCATCGTGCCGCAGGAAACCATACTCTTCAACGAGACCATCGCCTACAACATCGGCTATGGCCGGCCCGGCGCATCGATGGCCGAAATCATCGAGGCCGCGGCCGGCGCGCGCGTGCACGACTTCATCAAGAGCCTGCCGGCCCAGTACGAAACCGTGGTGGGCGAACGCGGCGTCAAGCTGTCCGGCGGCGAACGGCAGCGCATCGCCATCGCCCGCGCCTTGCTGAAGAATCCGTCGGTCCTGGTTTTCGACGAGGCCACGTCCGCGCTGGATACCCGCACCGAGCGGGCGATCCAGGCCGAACTGGAACGCGTCGCGCGCGGACGCACCACGCTGGTCATCGCCCACCGCCTGTCCACCGTCGTCGGGGCCGACACCATCCTGGTCCTCGAACAGGGCCGCGTGGTGGAGCGCGGTACCCATGACGAACTGCTTGCGGCCGGCGGCATCTACAACCAGATGTGGAACCTGCAACGCCAGGAGGCCGCATTGATCACCGCCGAATCACGCCTGCCGCCTCAACCCATCCATCTCGGCGCGCTGGTGGCCAACCTGCTCGACATCGTGCGCGGTCCCATGGAAGAGAAAGGCATACGCCTCTATACCGAGCTGGGCGGAGACGGCAGCCGCGTGACCGGCGATCCCAGCCTGGTTCATCACGTCCTGTGGGAACTGCTGACCAATGCCGTGGCGGTGACGCCGCCGGACGGCCGCATCGAGATCCGGCTGCAACCTGCCGACGGCAAGGTGCGCATCGCCATCACCGACGGGCGGCTGGCGCCCGCCGACGCGGCCGCGCAATCGCCCGATGAACGCCGCCATCCGCTGGCGCCTGATCATGCGCCGCCCGATCCGGGCCGCCTGGCCGCGCAGGTGCGCCAGGCGGGGGGCGCCTTCGGCGTGCAACGCCCGGCCGGCGGCTACGGCGCCACGTATTGGCTGGAGCTACCTCAACGCACGGCGCCGGACACGGCTGCCATTCCCTCCACGCCCATGCTGGCCGGCCCCAGGCTGTTGCAGGGGCTGCATATCGCCTTGACGGCGCGCAATGCGGCGGAACGCGAGGATTTGAAGGACCGCCTTTCCGCTGCCGGCGCGCGCGTGGACGTGTATGGATCCGGTCACGCCTTGCTCGACTGGTTCAGAACGCACGTTCCCGCCGAGTGGCCCAGTGTGCTGGTGGCCGACGTGGTGCTTGAGGATATGGACGGCTATGCCTTGATCGGCGCGCTGCGCGTCATCGAGACCGAGCGCGGCATCCCGCTGTCCGGCCGGCTGCCGGCGATTGCCGTGTCCAGCCCCGCCGCGCGCGAAGGCCGCCTGCGCGCCTTGCTCGCGGGCTACCAGGCCCATGTGCCACGCGGCGCCGTCGGCGATGATCTGGTGCATCAGGCCCAGGTGCTGGCCGCCACCGCGCATCGTTTACAGCCGGTTCGCGCCAACGCTGAGTAAAGCGTCCAAAGGCAGAGTAGCGAACTACTCGCTTTCATGGGGACGTGAAAATCAATATACCGGCCCTAATGCCGCCGACCGCGGCGGCGCGGACGGACACCAAAGAAAAATATCCATGCCTTCTCCATAGGAGAACCGTGGTGTGTGCAGCGCGTTTGCGCTTTACGAGAAGGGTGGTGGCACGCCCGTTGCCGTGAGGGAGGTCCGCGCACAAAGTCCGGCGCGCAACGAGCGGTCGATATGGCCGCGCACCTGGAGACCCTCATGCTGAAGATCGCCCTCATCAGCGAGCACGCTTCCCCACTGGCCA
Source organism: Achromobacter aloeverae (assembly GCF_004121055.1). Lineage (GTDB taxonomy): Bacteria > Pseudomonadota > Gammaproteobacteria > Burkholderiales > Burkholderiaceae_B > Bordetella_C > Bordetella_C aloeverae. The sequence goes on along the minus strand of NZ_PYAL01000006.1, from coordinate 362,065 downwards.
TGGCGGGCGGCGTGGACAGCGGCGGCCAGAACATCTATGTCGGAAAAGTCGCGGAATACTGCGCGCGCGCCGGACACCATGTCGATGTCTTCACGCGCCAGGAAGACGTGCTCGCGCCGCGCATCGTGCAATGGCGCCCCGGCGTGCGCATCGTCCACGTCCCCGCCGGCCCCCCCCGCGTGGTGCCGAAGGAAGAGCTGCTGCCGTACATGGGAGAGTTCAGCCGCTACCTGCGCCAGTGGTTCCACGGTCAACTGCTGCATGGGCACGGTTATGACGTGGTGCACGCCAACTTCTTCATGTCGGCCATGGCCGCGCAGCCGGTCGCCCAGTCGCTGGGTATTCCGTTGGTGGTGACCTTCCATGCGCTCGGACGCGTACGGCGGCTATACCAGGGCGACGCCGACCGCTTCCCCGACAGCCGCTTCGATATCGAAGAGGATATCGTGCGCCACGCCGACCGCATCATCGCGGAGTGCCCGCAGGACAGGCGCGACCTGCTCGACCTTTACCATGCCGATCCGCGGCGCCTGGCCACCGTCCCCTGCGGCTACGAGCCCAAGGAAATGACGCCCCAGGACCGGCTGGCGGCACGCGCGCAACTGGGCTGGCCCGCCGAGGCGTTCACCATCCTGCAACTGGGCCGCATGGTTCCTCGCAAGGGCGTGGAGGACGTCGTGCTGGCGGTGGCCCGGTTGCGCGAGCGTCACGGGGTGCACGCACGCCTGTGCGTAGTGGGCGGCAACAGCGATACCCCTTGCGAAGTGCTCACGCCGGAGATCGGCCGCTTGCGCAAGCTTGCGCATGAGGCTGGCGTGGCCGACCAGGTCGAGTTCATCGGCCGTCGCGACCGCTCGAAGCTCCGCACCTACTACTCGGCCGCCGACGTCTTCGTGACGACGCCCTGGTACGAGCCCTTCGGAATTACGCCGCTGGAAGCCATGGCTTGCGGCCGCCCGGTGATAGGCAGCGATACGGGAGGCATCCGCTACTCGGTGGTGCATGGCGAAACGGGCTTCCTGGTTCCTACCCGCAATCCGGCGGCAGTGGCGGACCAGCTTGCCGTACTGGCGCGCGACAGCGGGCTGGCGCGGCGCATGGGCGAGGCCGGCCTGCGCCGCGCCCGCCGCCGTTTCACCTGGCGCCACGTCGCCGAGCAACTGCTGGCCGTGTATGCCGACCTCGTGCCCTCCTCCGCGACCAACGCCACTTTGTCCACAGCTCGCGAGCGTGCCCCTGCCGCGCGCCGCGAGCGCGTACCTGCCTAGCGGCTCTGCCTAATGTCGCCGCTTAATGTTGCTGCTCAACGGCGCTGATTAACGGCGCTGCTTAACGTCCTTGCCTAACGTCCTTGCCTAACGTCCCTGCTCAACGTTTTTGCATGATTAAGGAGCCTGCATGACCCTCACTACCACTTCCACCTTGCGCGACCGAGTCATCCTGGTTACTGGCGGCGCCCGCGGCCTGGGTAAGGCCATCTGCGAAATGCTCGCCGAGGAAGGCGTCCGCATCGTGCTGGCGGACCTGGACCTGGAAGGCGCCCGCGCCTGCGCCCGGTCGCTGTCCTCCGAACAGGCGCTTGCGGTGCAGCTCGACGTCGGCGATCCGGACAGCGTGGCGCGCTGCGTCGCGCAGGCCGTCGATCGCTACGGCCAGCTCGACGCCGTCATCAACAACGCGGGCGTGGACGTCACCCTGCCGGTGCAGGAACTGCAGGTCGCCGACTGGGACCGGGTGCTGCGCACCAACCTTACCGGCCCGTTCCTGCTGTCGCGCGCGGCCTGCCCGCATCTGAAGAGCGGCGGCCACATCGTCAACATCGCCTCGACGGCGGCGCGCCGGGCATGGCCCAATGCGTCGGCCTACCATGCGAGCAAATGGGGACTGCTGGGACTGTCGCATGCCTTGCATGCGGAGTTGCGACCGCGCGGCATCAAGGTATCCGCGCTGATCGCGGGCGGCATGCGCACGCCTTTCCTGCTGGACCGCTTCCCCGACATCGACCCCGAGACGCTGCAGGAGCCCGCCAACGTCGCCCATGCCGTGCGCTTCCTACTGACCCAGCCCGAGGCCACGGTGATCCCGGAGATCATGGTGCTGCCGATGAAGGAGACGTCATGGCCCTGACGCCCGGCATTTTCCTGGACAAGGACGGCACGCTGCTTTGCGACGTGCCCTACAACGTCAACCCGGACCGCATGCGCTTCGAGCATGGGGTCGAGGAAGGGTTGCGCCGGCTGGCCCGGCTGGGCTGGCCCCTGGTCGTCGTCAGCAACCAGCCCGGCGTCGCCTTCGGGCTGTTCGATATCGACGCGCTGGAAGCGGTGCGTCGCCGGCTGGCCGTCATGTTCAGGGATGCCGGGGCGACGCTGACGGCGATGTACTGCTGTCCGCACCGCCCTGCCGGCTACCCCGGGTTCGAGCCCTGCACCTGCCGCAAGCCCGCGCCTGGCCTGCTGTTGCGGGCCGCGGCCGAGCACGGCATCGACCTGGCACGTTCGTGGATGGTGGGCGATATCCTCGACGACGTCGAGGCGGGCGCCCGCGCGGATTGCCGCACCGTGCTGGTCCACAATGGCAACGAGACGGAATGGCTGGATGGCCCCTTGCGCCGGCCTACGCTGTGCGTTACCGATTTCGATGCCGCTGCCCGCGCCATCGAGCAGCGCGCGCGGCTCGACGACAATGCGGCCGAGCGCGCCGCGCCCGGCATGCCGGAGGCCGCATGAAGGACAGCCGACTATCCGACGACGCCTGGCGCGATGCCCGCCGCGTGCTTTGCGTGCGCCTGGACAATATGGGCGACGTGCTGATGACCACGCCCGCCATCCGCGCGCTGCGCGACGCCGCGCCGGAGCGGCGCATCGGGCTCTGGTGCTCGCCTTCCGGCGCGGCCATCTCCCGCATGGTGCCGGAGATCGACCATACGGTGGTCGCCCGCGTGCCATGGATGAAGGTCCCCTGCGCAAGGCCGGACGACACGCTGTCCATGGTCGAGGCCCTGCGCGACGGCGCCTACGATGCCGCCGTGATCTTCACGGTCTACAGCCAAAGCTCGCTGCCGGCCGCGTTGGCCTGCCATCTGGCCGGAATACCCCGGGTGCTGGCGCACTGCCGGGAAAATCCCTATCACCTGCTGAGCGACTGGGTTCCGGAAACCGAACCCGACTCGCGGCTGCGCCACGAGGCGCAACGGCAGCTGGACCTGGTCGCCCACGTCGGCTGCCGGCCGGGCCATGCCCGCCTTTCCCTGTCGGTGCCGCCGGGTGACCGCCGGCGCCTGCGCCGCAAGCTGGACGCTCTCGGCGTCCCGGCCGCCAGTCGCCGTATCGTCGTGCACTGCGGTGCCACCGCGCCATCGCGCCGCTACCCCGCGGCGCAGTACGCGGAGGTCATCGCGCATCTCGGGCACCGGCACGGGCCCGTCCTGCTCACGGGATCCTCCGAGGAAAAGGCGCTGGTGGCCGGCATTGCGCGGGAGGCCGGCAAGGCCGCCGTCGACCTGGCCGGCGCACTGAGCCTGGGGGAGATGGCGGCATTGATCGACGACGCGGCCCTGCTGATCTCCAACAACAGCGGCCCCGTCCACATGGCGGCCGCGCTGGGTACGCCCGTGGCTGTCCTGTACGCACTCACCAATCCCCAGCACACGCCGTGGGAGGTGCCGCACCGCGTCCTCTATCACGATGTGCCGTGCAAGTACTGCTACCGCAGCATCTGCCCGGAGGGGCACCACGCCTGCCTGGCCTCCGTGACGCCGGCCGAAGTCATCGCGGCAGCCGAGGCGCTGCTGGATACCGCGCGGCCGGCCAGCCCGGGGGCCCCGCCCGCCCGACTGTCGCCGGCCATTCCCGCCATTCCTGTCGTTCCGGTGGCGCACGGCGCCGTCGCCGGCCCGTCGCCCCGTTTCCTCCTGCCGTGAATCGTCGAGGTCACCATGTATACGCTAGGCATCAACGCCGCATTCCACGATTGTTCCGCCGCCCTGGTACAGGACGGCATCCTGTTGGCGGCCTCCGAGGAGGAACGCTACACGCACGTCAAGCACGGCAAGCGGCCTGTACCGTTCTCGACGTGGCAGCTGCCTTATCACGCGATCGATGACTGCCTGGCGCGCGCCGGCATCACGCTGGCCCAGGTCGACCGCTACGCCTATGCCTTCGATCCGCGCCTGCTCGTGCCGGGAGGCCGCCTGCCCGACAGCATGACCCTGCCGCTGGAACCCTCCGCGGCGCCGCGCGTCGACCCGGGCCACTCGCCTTGGGAGGCGCTGTTCCTGTCCTATATCGCCAACGCGCCGCGGCAACTGGTCGACGGCGTGCCGCACCACCTGCGGGCGCGCTGGCGCGATGCCACCCACGCGCAGGTCCGCGCGGGCTGGCGCTTCGTCGAGCACCATGCCGCGCACGAGGCCAGCGCCTACCTGGCATCCCCCTTCCAGGAGACGGCGGTGCTGTCGCTGGACGGACGCGGCGAACGTGTCACCACCAGCCATGGCGTCTTCCGTGACGGCATCTTCCAGCGGCTGAAGCAGGTCGAGATGCCCCATTCGCTGGGCCTGCTGTACGAGGACTTCACGCAGTACCTGGGCTTCCTGCGCTCGTCGGACGAGTACAAGGTCATGGCGCTGGCATCGTATGGCCAGCCCACTTTCCGCGACGCGCTGCGAGACATCGTCCGTACCGACAACGACGGCGGCTATCGTATCGAGCCGGTCGACCTCGTGGAAAAATTCGGTCCCGCCCGCGAGCGCGGCGGGCCGCTCGAACAGCGCCATTACGATATCGCGCGTTCGTTACAGGAAACGCTGGAAGAGACCGTCTGCGGCATGGCGCGCTGGCTGCGCAAGGCCAGCGGGGCGCCCAACCTGGTTCTGGCCGGCGGCGTGGCGCTGAACTGCGTGATGAACGCCAGGCTGGATGCGCTGGGCATCTACGACGATATATGGGTGCAGCCCGCCGCCGGCGACGCCGGCACGGCGCTGGGCGCGGCGTTGTGGCTGGACTACGCGGAACGGGGGAATCGCGATCGGCGCTGGGAGATGACGCATGCCTACCTGGGGCCCGCCTATTGCGACGACGAAATCGAGGCTTTCCTGCGCCGCGCCCGCCTGCCCTACCGGCGCGTGGACGACGTGGCCCGGGAGGCCGCCCGCCTGCTGGCCGGCGACAGGATCATAGGCTGGTTCCAGGGCGGCATGGAGTTTGGGCCCCGCGCGCTGGGCGCGCGCTCCATCCTTGCCTCGCCCATCCACGCCCAGATGCAGGAACGCCTGAACGAACTGAAGGACCGCGAGGATTTCCGGCCGGTGGCGCCGGTGGTGCTGGAGAGCAAGGCGCACGAATGGTTCGACGCCCGCGGCCACGTTCCGCTGCGCGCGCCGTTCATGCTGTTCGTCTACGACGTACTGCCCCACGCGGCCGAACGCATACCCGCGGTGCGCCATGTCGACGGCACCGCACGCGTGCAAACCGTACGCCGCGACCAGAACCCGCGCTACCACGACCTGCTCGTCGCATTCGAGGACCTGACCGGCATACCGGTCCTGGTCAACACGTCCTTCAATACCCGTGGCGAGCCCATCGTCTGCACCCCGCGCGACGCGATCGAATGCTTCTGGACGTCGCCGCTGGACGCCCTGTCCATCGGGTCCTTCTTCCTTTACAAGGAGGGCGTGGAATGAGGCAAGCGACCCCTCCGTCCTCCCCCGTCGTCGCGGTGGTCGTGCCCACCTACCGGCGCGCCGACCTGCTCGACCGCTGCCTGGGCGCCTTGTGCGCGCAAACCCTGCCCTCGTCCCAATACGAAATCATCGTCTGCGACGATGGGCCGGACGAAGTGATGCGGGAAACCGTCCTGCGCCACGCCCGGCGCCCGGGCGCGCCCGCGCTGGCCTACCTGCCGGTGACCGCCACGCAGGGCCCCGCCGGCGCGCGCAACGCCGGCTGGCGCGCCACGCAGGCGCCCATCATCGCCTTCACCGACGACGACACCGTGCCGCGGCCGGACTGGCTGGCCGCGGGCCTCGCCGCGATGCGGCCGGGCGTAGACGCGGTGGCCGGCGCCATCGTCATGCCCATCCCGCCCAATCCCAGCGACTACGAGCTCGACGCCAGCCACCTGCAGGAGGCCGAGTTCGCGACCGCCAATTGCCTGGTCCGCCGCGCCGCGCTGGATGCGGTGGGCGGCTTCGATACGCGCTATGGCATGGCCTGGCGGGAGGACTCCGACCTGCAGTTCGCCCTGCTGGAAGGCGGCTACGACATCGAGCGCGCGCCCGCCGCGATCGTGGAGCACCCGTTGCGGCCCGCGCCCTACGCGGTCGCGCTGCGGGCGCAGCGCAAGGTCCGCTACGACACGCTCCTGTACAAGAAATACCCTCGCCTGTACCGGGAGCGCATACGCCGCGGGCCGCCCTGGCACTATCTGTCGATCTGCGCCCTGCTGGCCGTCGTCGTGCTGGCGCTGGCCGCCGGCCAGCGGGGCCTCGCCGTCGCCGCCGGGCTTGGCTGGCTGGTCCTGACCGCGCGCTTTTTCCTGCGCCGCATACGCCCCACGCGCAAGGACCTGCCGCACCTGGTCGAGACCCTGATCACGTCCATCGCCATTCCGCCGCTGTCCATCTATTGGCGCATCGTCGGGTCGCTCGCCTACCGCGCGGGGTTTCCATGAGCACGGTCATCGACACCGCCACGCCGGCCGACCCGATCGCCGGCGCCTCCGCGTCGCCGCACGCCATCGCCGTCTTCCGCGCGCTGCAACTGGGCGACCTGCTGTGCAGCGTCCCGGCGCTGCGGGCGCTGCGGCAGGCCTATCCGGACGCCCATGTCACGCTGGTCGGGCTGCCCAATGCAGCGCCCTTCGTCGAGCGCTTCGGCGACTATGTGGACGAACTGATGGTGTTCCCCGGCATCGCCGCGTTCCCCGAGCAGGCGGCGCGGGAGGATGAACTCCCGGCCTTTTATGCCCGCGCCCGCGCCCGCCATTTCGATCTCGCCATACAGCTGCACGGCAGCGGCCGGCAATCCAATGCCATCGTCGAGGGACTGGGCTCGACGCGATGGGCCGGCTTCGTGCCTGACGCCTGCCAGGCGCGCGCGGGCTGTCGCATGTTGTGGCCCGACGGACTGCCGGAGCCGCTGCGCTATACCGCGCTCATGCACCACCTGGGCGTGCGCGTGGACTCGCACGACCTCGAATTTCCGCTGACCGCCGCGGATCGCATCGCCGGCCAGGCCCTGGCCCGACAAGCGGGATTGCGGCCCGCGCAGACCATCCTGATGCACCCTGGCGCCCGCCTGCCGTCGCGCCGCTGGCCGGTCGAACGATACGCCGCCGTGGGCCGCGCGCTGCAAGCGCAAGGCTGGCGCGTGGCGATCACAGGATCGTCCGACGAAGCGGCCCTTGCCGCCACGCTCCGCGCCGCCTTGGGTTCCGACGCGGTCGACTTGTCGGGACGCACGCAGCTGGGCGCGCTGGCGGCCCTGATGCGCGACTGCGCCCTGCTGGTCTGCAATGACACCGGCGTGTCGCACATCGCCGCCGGCGTGGGCGCGCCCAGCGTGGTGATCGCCTGCGGCAGCGATGCCGCCCGCTGGGCGCCGCTCGACCGCACCCGCCACAAGGTGCTCTTCCACGACCTGCCTTGCCGGCCCTGCGCCCATCGGGTATGTCCGATCGGACATCCCTGCGCCACCGCCGTCGGCGTCGAGGACGTGCTGGCCGCGGTCCAGGCCAAGCTGGGCATCTGCGACGCCCCCAAGCCCCAACCCGTTACCTGGAGTACATCATGATGATGGACATGCGCGCCCCTGCGCCGATGCAAGGCGGAAAACATGGCGGGAAACGTATCCTGGTCGCCGGCGGCGCCGGTTTCATCGGGTCGCATCTATGCGCCCGCCTTCTGCGCGAAGGCCACGAGGTGATCTGCCTGGACAGCCTGCGCACCGGCTCCTTGCGCAATATCGCGGCATTGAGCAATCATCCGGGCTTCACGCTGGTGCGCCATGACGTGATCGTGCCGTATGAAGCGCGGGACATCGACCAGATCTACAACCTGGCCTGCCCCGCGTCGCCCGTGCACTACCAGATCGATCCCGTGCACACCCTGCGCAGCTGCGTCGAGGGCGCGATACGGCTGCTGGACCTCGCCCAGCGGACAGGCGCCCGCATCCTGCAGGCATCGACCAGCGAGGTCTATGGGGATCCCCACGTGCATCCGCAACGGGAGGACTACTGGGGCAACGTCAACCCTGTCGGGCCACGGTCCTGCTATGACGAAGGCAAGCGCTGCGCCGAAACCCTGTTCCTCGACTACGGACGCCAGAATGGCCTGTCCATCAAGATCGCCCGCATCTTCAACACCTATGGGCCGCACATGGCGGTCGGCGACGGCCGCGTGGTCTCCAACCTGATCGTCCAGGCCCTGGGCGGCCAGCCGCTGACGCTGTACGGCGACGGACGGCAGACCCGCGCCTTCTGCTATGTGGACGACCTGGTCGAAGGCCTGGTCCGGCTCATGAACAGTCCCGCGCCCGTGACGGGGCCCGTCAACCTGGGCAACCCGCAAGAGATCAGCATGCTGACGCTGGCCCGCCACGTGCTCCGCGAAGTGGGAAAAGACGAGGCTCCGCCCATCCAGTTCCGGGAACTGCCTGTCGACGATCCGACGCAACGCTGTCCCGATATCGCGCTGGCGCGGTCCACGCTGGGCTGGCAGCCGCGTATCGACCTGGAAACCGGCTTGCGTCGCACCGTCGCCTATTTCCGTCAACTTGGCCTGGAGCGTATCGATGCTCCCGTTCAGCCGACGCCTGCTCGTGATTTCGCCGCATCTTGACGATGCCGTGCTCAGTTGCGCCTGGGCGATGGGGCACAGCGGCGAAGCGGTCGCGGCCACCTTGCTGGCCGGCGAACCGGAGGGCGATCCGCCGCTGACGCCCTGGGACCGGCGCTGCGGCTTCGCATCCGCCCGGCAGGCCATGCAGGCGCGGCGCCGTGAAGACCGGGCGGCGGTGGGCCAGCTGGGCGCCGTGGCGCGACAGCTGGATTTCCTGGATGCGCAATACGGGCCCACCCACACGGAGAAGGACCTGGCTGCCGCCATCCTGGCGTTGCTGATGGAAATCGGACCGGACACGGTGCTGCTTCCTCTGGGCCTCTATCACTCGGATCATTTCCAGGCGCACGAAGCGGCGTTGCGCGCCCGGACACGCGATCGGGGCGCACAGCGGCGTTGGCTTTGCTATGAAGACCTTCCCTATGCACGCAAGCGGGGGCTGCTGCAGGAGCGGCTTGCCGGCCTGCATGCGTTGGGGCGCCGGTTGACGCCGCTGGCAGTGGACGCCCCCACCCGCGAAGACCTGGCGGAAAAGGAACGCGCCCTGCGCCACTATCGAAGCCAGCTCGGCGAAATGGGCCTGGCCGGCGCCGACGCCAATGGCGCGGCGCTGCCGGCCGAGCGCTACTGGCAGCTCGACGAGGAGCGGGCAGGAGGGAACCCATGACAGACGCGATGACAGAGGTCATGACAGCCCCCACCGGGCAGCCCACGACGCAAGCCCTGCCGGGGGCCACGGCTTCGGCCGACCCGCCTCGGCCGCGCGTGGCGATCGTCGTCCTCACCTACAACCGTCGGGAAGAACTCATCGCCAACCTGCGCGTCATGGCGCGCACGCAGGCGGATATCCCCATCGTGGTGGTCGACAACCATTCCACCGATGGCACGGCCGCGGCGCTGGCGCGGCACTTTCCCGGCATCCAGGTCCTGCGCACGGACCACAACATGGGCGCGGCGGCCCGCAACGTCGGCGTGCAGGCTTGCGCGACGCCCTATGTCGCCTTCTGCGACGACGATACCTGCTGGGCGCCCGGTGCGCTGGCGCGCGCCGCGGACATCCTGGACGCCCATCCTGGCCTCGCCATCGTCAGCGGCAAGGTACTCGTCGGCGCGGCGCAGCGGGTCGATCCGACTTGCGAGGAAATGGCGCGCAGTCCGCTGGGCCGCGTGGCCGACCGCTGGCCGGTCCTGCTCGGGTTCATGGCCGGCGCCTGCGTGGCGCGCCGGTCGGCCTTCCTGGATGCCGGCGGCTACGAACCCCGCTTCTTCCTGGGCGCGGAAGAAACGCTGCTGTGCCTGGACCTCGTCGCGGTCGGATGGCGGATCGCGTATGCCGACGAAGTGGCGACCCATCACTATCCCTCGGCCGCGCGCGACGCACGCCGGCGCGGCTGGCTGCTTGCCCGCAATGCCATCTGGGTGGCCTGGTTGCGCCTGCCGGTCGCCTGCGCCTGGCGCGAAACCGTCCAGCAACTGCGGTTGTCGGGCCAAACCGGCCTGCGCCTAGGAGTGCGCACCGTATGGGAGACCCTGCTGGGCATGCCCTGGGTGTTGCCGCGGAGGCGCGTCGTGCCGGACGCGGTCGCGGCCATGTGGCGCCGGCTCCACGGACCGGCCCCGAATGCAAGCACCAGCCTGCCCGCCGGCCCCAGCCTGCACGGAGATGGACGATGAGCGAACGCATACTGGTGACGGGCGGCGCGGGCTATATCGGCAGCCACATCCTGGTCGAACTGGCGAAGGCCGGGCACCGTCCCGTCGTCCTCGACAACCTCGCCACGGGAAATGCCGCCGCCGTGGCGCAAGCCGGCCTGCTCGCGGGCATGGAGATCCCGCTCTGGCGTGGCGACGTACGCTCGGCCGCCACCTTGCGCCGGATATTCGAGACCTGGCGGCGGGCCGGCGACCCCATCCGCCAGGTCATACACCTGGCCGGCATGAAATCCGTGCCGGAATCCATGGCGGCGCCGCTCCAGTATTACGACGTCAACCTGCATGGCAGCACGAACCTGGTGCGGGCGATGCTGGCCTACGACGCACGACACCTGGTCTTCAGTTCGTCCGCCACCGTCTATGGCGCGCCTGCCCGCTTGCCCATCCGCGAGACGGCGGCGCTGTCCCCCTGCACGCCCTACGGACACAGCAAGCGCGCCGTCGAGCAAATGCTGGCCGACGTCTGCAACGCGCGCGCGGATTTCCGCGCCACGGTGCTGCGCTATTTCAACCCCGTGGGCGCGCATCCGTCGGGACGGATAGGCGAAGCGCCCGCCGCCCCCTCGTCGAATCTCTTTCCCTGCATCGCGCAGGTCGCGACGGGCCTGCGCCCGCATCTCGTCGTCTTCGGCCGCGACTATCCGACCCGCGATGGCACGGCGGTGCGCGACTACCTGCACGTATCGGACCTTGCACTGGGCCACGTGAAGGCGCTGTGCGGGGACCGGCCCGGCGGCGGCTGGCGCGCGCTGAACCTGGGTACGGGCCAGGGCAGCACCGTCATGGAATTGCTGGACGCCTTCGAGCGGCAAGCCCATGCCCATATCCCCTACGTCACGGCGCAACGCCGCCCGGGCGACGTCGCCGAACTCTGGGCGGACGTCGCCCTGGCGGAACAGGAGCTGGGCTGGCGCGCCACCCGGAGCCTGGACCAGATGTGCCGCGATGGCTGGCGCTGGCAGGCCAGCCACCCGGATGGATACAAGGAGCCTCGCCGATGACACTGCAAGCCCCGACCACGCACCTGCGTTCGCCGCGCCGCCGCCTGCGCATACTCACCTGGCACGTGCACGGAAACTACCTTTACTCCCTGACGCGGATCCCGCACGACTTCGTCATTCCGTACAAGCCCGGCACGGTTCCGGGCTACTCGCCGCTGGGCCCCCGCATCCCCTGGGGCTCCAACATCACCGCATGCCCCGCCGAAGAGATTGCCGGGCAGGACGTCGACTGCGTCATCTACCAATCGCGGCAGGTGTATGAAGAAGATCGCCTGACCCTGTTGTCCCCGCTGCAGCGCGCGCTTCCCAGCATCTACCTGGAACACGATCCGCCGCAGCCGCATCCGACCAATACCACGCACGGTTTCCGGCATGAGCGGGGCGTACTGGTCCACGTCACGCACTACAACGACCTGGCCTGGGATGCCGCGGGTATGCCCACCCGCGTCATCGAGCACGGCGTGCCGGTGCAAGCGGGACTGGTCCACACCGGAGAGCAGGCGCGCGGCATTACGGTGATCAACGGCCTCGCGCAACGCGGGCGGCGCATGGGCGCGGATCTCTTCCAGTGGACGCGCGAGCAGGTTCCGCTGGACCTGATCGGCATGCAATCGGAGGCGCTGGGCGGGCTGGGCGAGCTGCCCAACCTGGAAGTCGCGCGCCGGGTGGCGAGCTATCGCTTCTTCTACACGCCCATCCGCTACACCAGCCTGGGCCTGGCGCTGGTCGAAGCGATGTTGATAGGCGTGCCGGTGGTGGGCGTGGCGGCCACGGAACTGCCCACCGTCATCGTCAACGGCGTGAACGGCTTTGTCCACACCGACCGCCGGTTGCTGGTCGACTGCATGCGCCAGTTGCTCGAAGAGCCGGCCCTGGCGCGGCAATGGGGCGAGGCCGGGCGCAGGACCGCCCTGGAACGCTTCGGCATGCCGCGTTTCATCGACGACTGGAACCGGGTGCTGGACGAAGTGACGGGATGATGCGCGCCATCGGCTGGAAGCGCGAGATGGTACAGGCGTACCGCGGGCTTGCACGACTCGCGGGACCTGCGGCGCCCGCAGGCCCCGCGGCGTCTAAAGGACCCGCCCGTACCACCATAGCGACAACAGCGCCGCGCACGCCGCCAGCAAGGCCCCAAGGGCGGCGAACAGGCTGGAGATTTCCACCAGTTCCGTCCTGTCGAAAGCCAGCCGCGCGCTGAGCGACTGGTAGACGCGCTTCAGGCCCTCGGCATCCTGCGCGCGGAAGTACTCGGCGCCGGTCATGTCCGCCACCTGTTTCAGCGCCTGCTCTTCCAGCCGCACGCGCGCCGACCAGCCCTCGACGGAAATCACCACGCCTTCGGGGCTGCCGATGCCGACGGTATAGACCCGCACGCCGTGGTCGGCGGCGACCCGCGCGGCATCCACGGTTTCGGGGCCGGTGTTGTTGTCGCCGTCCGTAAGCAGCACGATGGCCACGGAGCGATTCGATCCCGGTCCGGCCGATTTGTCGCTCGTGCCGCCGCCGGCCCGCGCGGCATCGCTGGCGAAACCGCCGCGCTCGCTGCCGACCGCCGCGTTGCCGCCGCCGCGCCGGCCCGGCGCGCCTCCGTCCATGCGGGGGCCGGCCTGCGGCTTCGCGCCGCGAGACTTGGCGGCATTGTCGGCCGATGCCTGCATGAAGGCGTCGACGTCGATTTCCCCCTTGGGCAGCAAGGTGGCCAAGGCAATGATGAGGCCATTTCCCAGCGCCGTCCCGCGCTGCGGTTGCAGGCGATCCAGCGCGGCGATCACATCGTCCTTCCTGCGCGTGGGACGTTGCGCGACGGACGCGGTGCCCGCCACGGAAACCAGGCCCACGCTCACGCCCACCGGCTGTTCAGCCAGGAACTGCTTGGCGGCCTCGCGCGCGGCATGCATGCGGTCGGGCTTGATATCCTGCGCTCGCATGCTGCCCGACGTGTCCATGGCAAGGATGACGGTCTGGATGCGCGACGGCAGCGTCATCGTGGCCTGCGGACGCGCGACCGCGAAGAGGAAAGCCGTCAACGCCAGCAGCATCAGCACCGGCGGCGCATGGCGGCGCCAACCCGACGCGCCCTGCAAGACCAGCCCCGCGACGTTCAGCGCCGATTGGCGCGCGGCCGCGCGCCGCCGCCTGCGGCGCTCGTGCAGCACGAACAGCAAGGCCGCGAGGGGAACGAGCGCCAGCAGCCACAACATCCTGGGCCACAGGAAATTGATCGTAGGGAGGTGGTTGAGCATAGCCTGCATGACGGCACCGTTGGTTTCATCTCCGTTTGCGGCGGCGGGCGAATTCCAGCAAGGCCTGGTCCAGCCGCTGCGCCGTGGTCAACGACAGGCAGTCGACGCCGCAACGCGAAAAAGCCTCTTTCAGCGCGGTCTCGCGCGCGTCGGCGGCGGCGCTGAAGCGGGCGCGGAAGCCGGCATCGTGCGTATCGACAAGCAGCTGGTCGCCGGTCTCCGCGTCCTCCAGCATCACCAGGCCGACATCCGGCCATGCCGTTTCCAGCGGGTCCGTCAGCCGCACCGCGATCACCTCGTGATGGCGGCTCAACATGCCCAGCGGCGCCTCCCAGCCCGGTTCGCTGATGAAGTCCGACACCACGAACAGCAGGGACCGGCGCTTGAGCACGCCGCGCGCGTGGTCCAGCAGCTCCCGCAGGCGCGTCTCGCCGCGTGGCGCGGCCGCCGTCGCGCGCAAGCGGTCCAGCACGTGCAACAGGTGCCGCCGGCCGGATCGCGCAGGCAGCACGGCAGGCCGCGTGCCCGCGCCGCCGCTGTACAGCATGGCGCCCACGCGGTTGCCATGGCCGGTCAGCAGCCGCCCCATGACGCCCGTGAAATCGGTGGACAGGGCGCGCTTGCGCACGTCGCCGGACCCGAAGTCCACGGAACCGCTGAGGTCCAGCAGGAACCAGGCGGCGATCTCCCGGTCTTCCTGGAATTCGCGCACGTGCGGCGCCTGCAAGCGCGCGGTGACGTTCCAGTCCATGTAGCGCACGTCGTCGCCCGGAAGGTATTCGCGCAGGTCGGCGAAGTCCAGGCCCGCGCCACGGAACAGGGTGCGATAGTCGCCTTGCAGCAGGCCGTCCAGACGGCGGACGACGGTCCATTCCAGCTTGCGCAGCAAGGCGTCCGCCGGCCCCGCCGCCGGCGCGACGGGGCCCCCGGCGCCCGCGGGCGCCCCGCGCCGCTCAGCCCGCCGCCACCCGAACATGGCTTTCCAATGGGCGCTCGGGCGCCGGCAAGGCCTGCAGGATGCGGCCGATAAGCTGGTCCGGGCTGGCGCCGTCGGACAAGGCCTCGTACGACAGCACCAGCCGATGCCGCAGCACGTCGGGCACCAGGTCGACCACATCCTCCGGCAAGGCGTAATCGCGGCCGCGCAAGTACGCCAGGGCTCGCGCGCCCTCGATCAACGCGATGCTGGCGCGCGGGCTCGCGCCGAAGGTGACGTAGCGCTGCATGTCCGCCAGCCCGCAACTGGCGGGCGCCCGCGTGGCGGCCACCACGCGGACGGCGTACTGGATGAGCTGGGGATCCACGTACACGCGCCGGCATTCGTCCTGCAGCAAGACCAGCTGTTCCGGTATGGCGACAGGACTCACGTCGATGCGTGGTCCCGTCACGCGATTGACGATGACCACTTCCTCCTCTTCGCTGGGATAGCCGACCAGCACCTTCATCATGAAGCGGTCGATCTGCGCCTCGGGCAAGGGATAGGTGCCCTCGGTCTCGATGGGGTTCTGCGTGGCCATCACCAGGAAGGGCGTGGGCACGGCATGGGTTTCCCCGGCGATCGTCACCTGGCGCTCCTGCATGACCTCCAGCAAGGCGCTCTGCACCTTGGCCGGCGCGCGGTTGATTTCGTCGGCCAGCAGCAGATTGGCGAAGACCGGCCCCAGCACCGTGGAGAATTCGCCCGTGCGCTGGTTGTACATGCGGGTGCCCACCAGGTCCGCCGGCAACAGGTCCGGCGTGAACTGGATGCGCTTGAACGATCCGCGCATGGTCCTGGCCAGCGTGTTCACCGTCAAGGTCTTGGCCAGGCCGGGCACGCCTTCCACCAGCAGGTGGCCGCGCGCCAGGATGGCGACCAGCACCCGCTCCAGGAAATGATCCTGCCCGACGACGATGCGCTTCACCTCGTACAGCAGGCGTTCCATCAGGTTGGCGCTGTCCACGGCGCCCATGACTGGTTGGTTCATAGTCCTCCGCCCTCAGAAAGGTGAAATTCCCACGGCGCTGCCCGCGCTTTCTATGGTCGTGGCAAAGCCGATGCCGACAAAAGTCTTGGCGTTGGTGGGGTTGAGTATCGCGGTCACGATGCCCACCACTTCGCCATTCATGTTCACCAGGGGGCCGCCCGAATTGCCGGGATTGGCCGCCGCGTCGAACTGGATCAGGTGATCGAGGTCCTGGTGGTTTTCCTCCGACACGAATTCGCGGTCCAGGCCGGACACCACGCCGGCCGATACCGAAGGGCCGATGCCGAAGGGAAAACCGACCGCCACCACCTCGTCGCCCGGCGCCAGGTCGCGGCTGGACCCCAGCGTCGCCGCCGGCAGGTCGTCCGGCAGCGACGCCGCCTTGATGACGGCGAGATCCTTTTCAGGTTGCGCGCCTATCACCGTGGCGTCGGATTCCTGTCCATCATAGAACCGGACCTTGAGCCGGGCGGCGCCGGCGATGACGTGATAATTGGTAAGGATGACCCCTTGTTCGGTGATAACGACACCCGAACCTATGTTGACGCGCTCGTCGTCCTCATCGTTTCCCTTTTTGGCCTGATCCTTGGGCTGTTCCCTGGCCGGGTCCTTGGCCGGGTCTTTGGCCGGGTCTTTGGCCTGATCCTTGGCCTTATCCTGGTCCGCCCGTCGCGGATCGGCCTTGGGCGGGTCGGCGCTGCCTGGCGGCGGCGTGCCGGCATCCGGCTTGCCGGGGCTTGCCTTGCCCTGCCCGTCCGGCCCCGGCGGCTTGCCGCTGCCGGGCGGAGCGGTCGGCTTTTCGCCGGGCCTCTCGCCCGGCTTCTCGGCGGAATTTCCGGCCGGCTTCTCGGCGGGCTTCGGGTAACCGATGATTTCGACAACGGATGCGCGCACGGCCTCGGCGGCGCGTGCCGGCCGCGAAGGCAGGCGCTTGGTCTGCAGAGTGTGGAGCACGGCGGAATCGATATCGTCCTGCGTCAGCGTGCGCAAGCGCGGCTGCATCAGCCAGGCAGTTCCCAGGCCTGCAACGAAAACCAGCGCGATTGCCGCCGCCGACCATCCGTAACGCGCAACTCGTTTCATGGTTGCCACCGGAGTTCCGTCCCGTCGTGGATCTAAAGTACCATCGTCCTACCGACCCGCCAAGGAGAACGACATGCGGTTTCTCTGGCCGGAGTTACTCTGGCTGCTGCTCGCACTTCCCCTGCTGGCAGCGGCATATCTTTATGTCATGACGCGGCGCAAGCGCGCGGTCGTGGTTTACCCCAACCTGACGCTTGCGCGCACCGCGATGGGGCCTGCGCAAAAACTGCGCCGGCATATCCCCCCGCTGCTTTGCTGGCTGGCGCTGGCCATGGCCTTGCTGGCATTGGCGCGGCCCAGCGCGACCGTCACGCTGCCCGCCGATACCTTGACGCTCGTGCTGGCGATGGACGTTTCACGCAGCATGGAGGCCGGCGACGTGGCGCCCACGCGCCTCAGCGCGGCGCAGGAAGCGGCGCGCCATTTCGTCGAGGGTTTGCCGTCCAGCGTGCGCCTGGGCATCGTTTCCTTCGCGGCGTCGGCCACCGTGGTGCAGCCGCCGACGGAAGATCACCAGGACATGATCGAAGCCATCGACCGGTTCGAACTGCAGACGGGCACCGCCACGGGCAGCGGACTCATCGTCGCGCTGTCGACCCTGCTCCCCGATGAGCGGGCGAATCTCGAAGCCCTGCTGCTTAACGACCAGTTCTCCAGCTTCGGGGGGATACCGGCGCCGCTGGGCAAGAACAGCGAAGTGGAAGCGGCGCGAAAGCGGGAAGAGGAAAGGCCTCCCGTCGAACCCGGGTCGTACCGGAACGGCGCCATCATCCTGCTTACGGACGGCCGCCGCACGACTGGCCCCGATCCCATAGGCATCGCGCGCATGGCCGCCCGTCGGGGCGTGCGCGTCTATACCGTCGGCTTTGGCACGCCGCAAGGCGGGATGGTGGGCGGCGACGGCTGGTCGTATTTCATGCAGCTGGACGAACCCACGCTGCGAACGATCGCCAAGCTGACGGGCGGCGAATATTTCCTGGCGGGATCGTCGGGCGACCTGAGCAAGGTCTACAGCAATCTAACGACCCGTTTCTCGCTGGAACGCCGTGATACCGAAATCAGCGCGCTGCTCGCCGCCACGGCGGCCTTCCTGCTATTGCTTGCCTGCCTGCTGTCGATCCGCTGGTTCAGGCGCTGAGCGTCGGCGGCGCATCCCTGCGCAGGGATTGCGGCGGCACGCCGAAGCCGCGCAGGAATACCTCCCGCATGTGGCGGCGGTCGCGGAATCCGGTCTCGCGCGCGATGACCTCCATCGGATGGCGGCTGCGCTCTATCATCAGGCGCGCCGCTTCCAGCCTCAACCCCTCGATCGCCTTGGCCGGCGACAGCCCGATTTCCTCGGTGAAGATGCGGCTGAACTGCCGCGGACTCAGGTGGACCTGCTCCGCCAGCACCTCCACGGTCAGGGGTTGGGCCAGGTTCTTGCGCGCATAGTTCAACGCGGTCTGGATGCGGTCCGACTTCGGCGCGAGGTCCAGCATCTCGGAATGTTGCGACTGGCCGCCCGAGCGATGCTGGTGCATGACCAGCTTGTGCGCCACGCGGCGCGCGATGTCCGGCCCCAGGTCTTTTTCCACCATGGCCAGCGCCAGGTCCAGGCCCGCCGTCATGCCCGCCGACGTCCATAGCGAGCCATCGACGATGTAGATGCGGTCGCCTTCCACCTGGATGTCCGGGTGACGGGCCTGCAGCGCGTCCGCGTAGAGCCAATGGGTGGTGGCCCGGCGGCCCGCCAGCAGGCCCGCTTCCGCCAGGGTATAGGCGCCCGTGCATATGGCGGCCATCCGGCGCGACGCCTGCGCGGCCTGCCGCACGAATGCCCGTTCCCGGGGCAGGGACGGCTGCTCGATCGGGTTGAGCACCCCGCCCAGTATCCAGGTGTCCGCATACGTGGAAGGCGTCACCTTGACGGTCATCACCGGCACCCCGGACGAGGCGCGCACGCTGCCGCCCGGCAGGGAGTAATGGGCGATTTCGTAGAAATCGTCGCCGGCGGCCAGGTTCGCGAATTCGAAGACCGATAGGGTCGCCAGCGACATCAACTGGAAACCGTCCTTCAGCAGATAGCCGATCCTGTGCATGTCCGTATCGATTCCGCTCGCGTCCTAAAACACGACCATATACGTCATTTGAGAAATGAGCAAGCCTGCCTAAGATGGCTTCGTTCCCCACTCAAGGATGCATCATGAACATGACCGGTAACACAATATTCATCACCGGCGGCACGTCCGGCATCGGGCGCGCCCTGGCCGAGGCCCTGCACACGCTGGGCAACACCGTCATCATCGGCGGGCGCCGCAAGGCCTTGCTGGATGAAATCACCGCGGCCCATCCCGGCATCGGCGCCGTCGAAATGGATGTGTCGGACCTTGCCAGCATCGACGCCGCGGCCGCCACGCTGATGGAGCGCTATCCGTCGCTGAATGTGCTGGTCAACAATGCCGGCATCATGCCTTTCGACGACGCCGGCGGGAAAATCGACGACGCCGTCTCGCGCCGGATCCTGGACACGAACCTGCTGGGGCCCATCCGCCTGACGTCGGCGCTGGTGGAGCATCTCAAGCGGCAGCCGCGCGCGACGATCATCCACAATACCTCGATGCTGGCCTACGTACCGCTGGCCGCCACCGCCGTGTACTCGGCGTCCAAGGCCGCGCTGCACTCCTATGCCATGTCGCAGCGTTTCATGCTGCGCGACACCAGCGTGCGCGTCCAGGAGATCGCGCCGCCCTGGGTCGATACCGACCTGATCCGGAAAAGCGGCGACCCGCGCGCCATGCCGCTGGACGCCTTCATCGAACAGACCCTGGCCAGGCTGGGCAGCGACGCCGAGGAAATCATCGTCGACGCGGTCAAGCCCTTCCGCGCCAACCCCGGCCCCGACGAGCACGCGCTGGTCAACCAGTTCAACGCGGCCGTGGTCGCGGATCCGATTCCGGTCTGAAGCGGTCGGACGGCCGGGCGGTTGGACGCCCGACCGGCACGTCGCGGCTAGGCGCCGGCGGCCTGGACGCCGTTGCGCAGGTCCAGCACCACGCGCGACGGGACCTTGCCGTGTTCCAGGCGGTCCAGCACCGAGTTGATGTCGGATAGGGGAGCCAGTTCGATGTCGGCCTTGACCGAACCCTCGTCGGCGAAGGACAGCGCTTCCACCATGTCCTGCCGGGTGCCGACCAGCGAGCCACGGATGGTGATGCGGTTGAGCACGACGTCGAACAAGGGCGTGGGGAAGTCTCCGGGCGGCAGGCCGACCAGGACGCAGGTGCCCAGCTTGCGGGTCATGGCGATGCCCTGGTGGAAGGCCGGGATGGACGGCGCGGTGATCAGCACGCCATGCGCGCCGCCGCCGATTTCCTTTTTCAACGCGGCCGCGGGATCGCCGTTCTTCGCATTGAAGACCAGGTCGGCGCCCAATTTCTTCGCGTGTTCGAGCTTGCCGTCGTCGACGTCGATGGCCGCCACGTGCAGGCCCATGGCCTTGGCGTATTGCACGGCCAGGTGGCCCAACCCGCCGATGCCCGAAATGGCGATCCACTCGCCCGGCCGCGCTTCCGTTTCCTTGACGCCCTTGTAGGTGGTGATGCCCGCGCACACGATGGGCGCGGCCTGGAGCGGATCGATGCGGTCCGGGATCCGCGCGACATAGTCGGCGGCGGCGAGTATGTATTCGGCAAACCCCCCGTTGCGCGTATAGCCGCCGTATTCGGCGCTGTCGCATTGCGTTTCCCACCCCTTGCGGCAGAACTCGCAATGGCCGCAGGCGGAATACAGCCAGGGGACGCCGACCCGGTCGCCTTCCTTGACTGTCGTCACGCCCTCGCCCACCGCGATAACGCGGCCGATGCCTTCATGGCCGGGGACGAAGGGTGCGTGAGGCTTGACGGGCCAGTCGCCCTTGGCGGCGTGCAGGTCCGTATGGCAGACGCCGCAGGCTTCGGTTTTCACCAGGATCTCGCCACGGCGTGGGGCGGGAATCGGCAATTCGCGTAGAACCAGCGGTTGGCCCAACTTCTCGACAACCGCTGCAATCATGGTGCTAGGCATGGCATACCTCCGGGAAAGTAAGCATTCGACCGCGAACCAACAGACCTGTGAACCAGCGAACAAGAATACGCAATGTTAGGTGAAGGGTGTTGATAAAAGTCATAACTCATTGCCCAACCTGTACCGATCAGGTTATAAATGATAACTATTCCTATTCAATTCCGAGGACCGCGTGACCAGCGGTTGACCGATGCCGACCGCCAACCTCCCGGCGCAGCAGGATCTGCATACGCTGTACAGCAACCATCACGGTTGGCTACTCGGCTGGCTGCGCAAGAAACTCGGCAATAGCTTCGACGCCGCCGATGTGGCGCAGGACACCTTCGTAAGCGTCATGACGGCGAAGGCGGCACCGGCCATTCGAGAGCCCCGTCCTTTTCTCGCGACCGTGGCGCGCCGCCTGGTGGCGCACCGCCACCGCCGCCACCTGCTCGAATCCAGCTACCTGGAAATGCTGGCGACATTGCCGGAAGCGCTGGCGCCCTCGCCGGAAAACAGGCTGCTGGCGCTGGAGGCCCTGCAACAGGTGGACCAGGTGCTCGACGGCCTGCCGCCCAAGGTGAAGGAAGCCTTCCTGCTGGCTCACCTCGAAGACCTCAGCTACGCCGACATCGCGGCGCGCCTGGGCGTGTCCGCCAGCTCCGTCAAGCAGTACCTGACTCGAGCCAATCGGCAATGCCTGTTCGCCCTGGCGTTCTAGTGCCGATGCACAGCCGTCCGCCCAGAGATCAGCCCTGCCCCATGCCGATACCCAGCCCCGCCGCGCAGCCCCCGTCGCCGCCCGCGTCCGCCGACCACCGCATGTCGACGCGAGGAAGCACGACGGGCACGGCCGCCGGCGCGCCGCCCATGGCCTGCGGGCAGCCCATCAGCGAGGCCACCGCCGACGCCGCGGCCGAATGGCTGACGCTCATGATGTCGGGCGCGGCCACCGACGGCGACCGGCAGCGCTGGCAGGAATGGCGCGCCGCCGACCCCGAGCACGAACTCGCCTGGCGCCACATCGAAGCGGTGACCCAAAGGCTGTCGGCCATGCAGCCGCGCGCGGCCTACCGGACGCTGTCTCCCTATGCGGGGCCTGCCGCTCGGGGACGCCGCAAAGCCGTGCGCCTGCTGCTGTGGGGGACCGCGTTCGGCACGTCCGCCCTGCTGGCCTCGCGCACGCAAGCCTGGCGGCAGGCGGCGGCCGACTACAGCACCGGCGTCGGCCAGCAGCACGCGGTGGCGCTGAGCGACGGCACCCGCATCCTGCTCAATACCGGCAGCGCCATCGACGTGAAATTCGATGGGCAGCGCCGCCTGCTGCGGCTGGTCGCGGGTGAAGCCATGATCATCACCGGCCACGCGCTGGTCGACGGCCAGCCGGATCCGCGGCCTTTCATCGTGCAAACGGAGGAAGGCCGTATCCGGGCCTTGGGCACGCGCTTCATGGTGCGCCAGGACGACGGCTACAGCGCGGTGGCCGTGCTGGAAAGCGCGGTCGAGATCGTGCCCGTCGAGGATGCCGCCGGGCTCCGCCTGCTGCGCGCCGGCGAGCGCGCCACTTTTACCCGCTACGCCGTCGAGGGCGCCGCGGCCTTATCCGACCGCGACCTGGCCTGGCCGCGCGGTCAGATCGTCGCCGAGGATCAAAGGCTGGCCGACTTCCTCGCCGAGCTGGCCCGCTACCGGACCGGGTTCCTGCGCTGCGACCCCGCTGCGGCCGACCTGCGCGTATCCGGCGTTTTCCCGCTGGCGGACACCGACCGCATCCTCGATATGGTGACCAGGGTGCTGCCGGTGCGCATCCGGCGACTCACGCGCTACTGGGTCACGCTCGAACTTGCCGCCTGATCGCGGCGGGGCAGCACGAAAGGCCGCGGCAAGGGTGGCGGAGAAAGCCGACATGGCAACCCACCGCCGTTACAACTTTCTTTCGAAAAACAGCCCCGGCGACTGCCCGATCCGCCTTCTGGCGGCACCTCTCCCATAAGGACTTCGTTTCAACCGCCATCCTGTGGGGTATCCATGCCTATCGTCGGCCGTCGCCGCGCGCGTTTCACCAACCAGAACCGTAGCCAGCACTCCCATCCCGTCCCGCCGCGCCTGGCTGCGTCCCAGCCCCGCGCCGTCGCTTGCGTCACCGCGGCCGCCTGCGGCCTGGCCTTATATGCGGGCCTGCCCGCGCCAGCCCAGGCCCAGGCGGGCGTGACAACGGCGCAGGCGGCCGCCCAGGTCTACGACATTCCCGCCGGTTCGCTGGCGCCGGCACTGCGCAAGCTCGCCAGCTCGGCCAACGTGCTGCTGACCTTCACGGAAGACCAGACCAGCGGCAAACGCACCCCCGGCATCGAGGGCCGCTATACGCCGGACGCCGCGCTGGCGTCCCTGCTGGCCGGCACCGGCCTGGAGGCCGTGCGCCAGGACAACGGCGGCTACCTGCTGCGTCCGGCGCGCATCGCCGCCGCCACGCTGCCCGACGTGAGCGTCACGGGCAAGGCCATCTCCGACGGGACGACGGAGGGCACCGGTTCCTACGCTGCCACCACCGCGACCGTGGGCAAGATACCCGTGCCGATCAAGGAAATCCCCGCGTCGGTATCGGTCCTGACGCGCGAGCGCATGGACGACCAGAACATTGCCACCATCCAGCAAGGCTTGCGCTACGTGACCGGCGTCGGCTCCGTGGACTACGGCGACGGCACGGGGTACTTCCGCGCGCGCGGCAACCAGATGGGCATCGAATTCGATGGCGTATCCGTCATGAACGGCCTGCAGTACCAGCAGCAGTTCGACATGGCCATGTACGACCGCGTCGAAGTGCTGCGCGGCCCGGCCGGGGTCACCGACGACGCGCTGGGGCAACCCGGCGGCACGGTCAACCTGGTGCGCAAGCGCCCGCAGGATGAATTCCATTTCTCCAGCGAAACGCAGACCACCACCTTCGGCGGCGCGCGCCAGGTATTCGATGTGGGCGGCCCGCTGAACCAGGAAGGCACGCTGCGCGGCCGCGTGGTGCTGGCGGGCAACAACTGGGGGCAGTCGATCGACACCACGCGCAACAGGAACGGCATGGGTTATGTCGCGCTGGACTACGACTTCTCGCCGCGCACGATCCTGTCCTTCTCGGCCGGCTACCAGGTCACGAAGATCACCGGCCAGGACTACGGCGCGGGCGGCGTCATCAACGATGCCCGCACGGCGCTGGTCGGCCGGGTGCCCGGGTCCTACCACGACAACTACAGTCCCGACTGGAACCACTCCTACGAAGCGATCAAGGAGGCCAACGCCAACCTGACGCATCGCTTCGACAACGGCTGGACCTGGGATTCGACCGCGTTCTACCGCGAAGCCGACCTCAGCTCCAAGTACGCCTACTCCGGCCCCGCCGCGACGGCCGACGGGCTCGCGTATTTCGGCGACCAGCGCCAGCTCTCCGCCCTGGACTGGGCCGGCTTCGACACGCACGCCTCCGGACCGGTCCAGGCCTTCGGCCAGACGCATATCCTCACCGTGGGCGCCAACTACGCCCAGGCGAACGACCGCAATAAATCCGGCTACGTCTCCGTGCCCGGGCCATACCCGGGCGGCTTGTTCAGCCTCTACGACCCCAACCAGGTCCCCGAAGTCAGCGTCCCCTTCAAGAATGACGCCAAGGACCGCCTCGAACAGTACAGCTTCTACGCGCAAGGCCGCGTCAAGGTCGCCGATCCCCTCACCCTGGTGCTGGGCGCGCGCGAGGCCTTCCTGAAGGAACGCACCAAGAACATGATGGCGGACCAGCCCAGCTGGGACACCATCGCCGACGTGAACCACCGTTTCCTGCCATCGGCGGGCATCGTCTGGGACATCGCGCCGTCGACCACCGCTTACGCGAACTTCTCGCGCTTCATGACGGCGCAGACGGACACGACCTACACCGGCGCCCTGTTGCCGCCGCGCACCGGCGAACAATATGAAGTCGGCGTGAAGAATTCATTCCTGGACGACCGCCTGAACACCACCGTGGCCCTGTTCCGCATCAACGACAATAACCGCGCGGTCGCCGACCCCGACCATGCCACCGGCAGCATCCCGGGCGGCAAGGCGCGCAACCAGGGCGTGGAGCTGGAGCTCAACGGCCAGCCGACGCCGAACTGGAACGTCTACGCAGGGTATACCTACCTGAACGTCAAGTTCGACAACGACCAGGCCAACCTGACCGACGGCACCGACCCCAAGCACCTCTTCAAGCTGTGGACCAAGTACAAGTTCACCGACGGCCCGCTGCAAGACGTCAGCGTGGGCGGCGGCATGCTGGCGCAGACCGCCATCACGCGCGGGGTGACGCAAGGCGGGTACGCCATCTTCAACGCGACGCTGGGATATCAGGTCAACAAGAACGTGGACGTGTCGATTGCCTTGAACAACATATTCGACCGCGACTACTACATTCGGCCACCCGGCCGCTTCTACAGCGTGTATGGCGACGGCCGCAACGCGATGCTGACGCTGCGGTATCACATGTAAGGCAGCGGGCGTTCAAACGCCGGCCCAGCGCAGGGCCGTCTCGGCCTGCGCCACCGCGGCGCGCAATTGATCCGCCAGCATGGGGATGCGCCGCGTCGTCACGCGCTGGCTCATGGCCGCCACGCTCAGGGCCGCGACCGGCTGGCCGGCGGCATTGCGCAAGGGCAGGCCTACGGCGCTCACCCCCAGGTTCAGGCGGTTCCGTATCACCGCCATCCGCGCCTCGCGCGCCTGGGCGCAAGCCGCGGCGAGATCCTCCACGGTCAGGTTGCGATAGCGGTCCAGCGAAGGCGCGATGCGCTCGATGATGTGGGCCTGCTCCTCCAGCGGCACGGCCGACAGGATCGCCAGGCCGCCCGCGCCTATTCCCAGCGGCCTGCGGCTGCCCACGTCCAGCACCAGCGTCTTGATCGGGAAGCTGCCCTCGTGGCAGTGCATGCACACCGCATCGAAGCCGCTGCGCACGACCAGGTAGATCGTGTCCTCGGTCTGCTTCGCCAGGGCCGCCATGGCCGGCTCGCAAAGGTCCCGTATGTCGTACATCATCGAACTGGCCACGCCCAGCTCGAACGCCAGCGGACCCAGCCGGTAGCGGCGCGTCTCGCCGTCATGGTCCGCCAGCCTCTCCTGCACCAGTTGTCGCAGCACGCGGTGCGCCGATGGATGCGGCAAGGCGGCCCGCGCGGCGATCTCGGTCAACGCCAGCCCCCGCATTCCCGCGCTGGCCAGGATCTTGAGCAGCAAGACCCCGCGCTTGAGGGAGCCTCCCTCCACAGTCATGTCCATTTATCGGAATTCCCCCTGTTCGGATCCGGCCGATTAGAAAACAATCGCAGCCAGGCGTCCAGGCTGGGAGCGGCTTGTAGTCCGGCCTACCGGGCACGACAGGCAGCACAACAGGCGGTCCAGCCCGCCGGGCAGTGACGTTCACTATACGGACAGATTCATGACGACAAATTCCAGCGCCGCCCTCCTGGCGGGCAAGATCGCCCTGGTCACGGGCGGCAGCAGCGGCATCGGCGCCGCCACGGCGAAAACATTCGCCGCCCAGGGCGCGACGGTCGCGATCGGCTACCACCAGGGCGCCGACCGCGCGCAAGCCTTGCTGGCGGAACTGCCCGGCGCCGGCCACCTGGCGCTGCGCCTGCCGCTCGCCGACGATGACGCCCATGCGAGCGCCGCCCAGGTCCTGCAATCCACCTACGGCCGGGTGCCCGTGGCGGTCTTCAGCAAGGCGGCGGCGGCGAGGATGCTGTCGGCCACGTCTTGCGGCGACGTCACGCGGCCCAGCGGAATGTGCCACGATCCACGCCTCGATCGACGCCACCCATGACCCCGACCTGCGCAGCTGGGTGGCATCCGCCAACGCGCCGGGCTGCGACTTCCCCATCCAGAACCTGCCCTACACCCGGTTCTCGCCCGACGGCGACGAGATCACGCTGACCGGCTATTGCAGCGCGGCCGGACGCGTGCGCATCGGCTTCGGCGAGTGCCGGGGCCGCATCTCCGCCGCCAACGCCGCCCCCGAAGAAAAGGCGCCGCCCAGCGGACGCTGACGACAAGGAGACAACCATGGCCGGCACCGCCACGCCTGCGCTTACCCACCCTGCGCTCACTTACCTCAGCGGCTTCGGCAATCGCTTCGAAACGGAAGCGATTGCCGGCGCGCTACCCGTGGGCCGCAATTCCCC
The DNA here is from genome assembly GCF_004121055.1 of Achromobacter aloeverae. Taxonomy (GTDB): domain Bacteria; phylum Pseudomonadota; class Gammaproteobacteria; order Burkholderiales; family Burkholderiaceae_B; genus Bordetella_C; species Bordetella_C aloeverae. The sequence goes on along the minus strand of NZ_PYAL01000006.1, from coordinate 334,993 downwards.
GCAGCGCGCACCGCACGGCCTGTACACGGAACTGCTGTCCGGGTCGGCATTCACCACGCCGCGCGACCACAACCTGCGCACGTGGATGTATCGCATCCGTCCTTCCGCCATGCACCGGCGCTTCGACGAAATCTCCGCCGGCGCCTGGCAGACCGCGCCCTTCACCGACGCGGTCTGGAACGGTTTCACCGCGCATTTCGATGGCGGTACGCCACCGTCCGCATAATCCGCGAATACCGGGACAAGAAAAAAGCAAAAACCCAGATGGCAAGCACCAGGAGGAGAGAACACATGGACATCCATCGCCGACACCTGCTACGCGCCGGGTTCGCCCTGGCGGCGGCGACCGGCCTGGCGCCCGCGCCCGCGCGCCCTACGACCCGGTCAAGGACTTCACCCTTCCTGTCCACCGTCTCCACGTTCCCTTTCGTGATCGCGGTGCGCGACCGCCATCCCGCCCGGACGCTGCGGGACCTAATAGTGTCGCCAGGCGGCGCTTGCCCGCCGACTGAATCCTGTCGCTTTCCAACCGGCGGGGCCCGCGAATCTCGACTCGCGGGCCCTTTTTTTCATCTTTTTTTCTTCGTCATGGAAGTGTCACACGGTATCCCGACAATTCACGGCCACTTATAACCAACCGATACAGAACAACGAAGCGCATGAAACGTCTCGCCTTTTCGCCACTGGCCCTGGCCATCGCCGCCGCACTTCCCGCCCTTGCTCCGTCCACCGTCGTTTTCGCCGCCGGGGGCAGCTTCGACATCGCGACGGGCACGACCAGCACCACGGCCCAGACACTGGCCACCGGCGACACCGGCACCGTGGAACAGGGCGGTACGCTGAAAACCTCCGGCATTTCCGTCTCGATCAACGGTAACGCCACGGTCAGCAACTACGGCACCATCGTGTCCACCGGCAAGCGGGCCATACGGGACAACACCGGCAGCCTGACGCTGACGGTCACCAACGCCGCGGGCGCCCTCATCCAGGCCACGACCGACGACGCCTTCCAGATGAACGTCGGCAACAGCAACGTCACGCTGACCAACGCGGGCACCATCATCTCCGGCAACAGCACGACCAAGGGCGGCCAGGCCATCGACTGGAACGCCATCACTACCGGCGCGAACGTGCTGCGCAACCTGTCCACCGGCGTCATCCAGGCCTATGACGCCGACGCCGTGCGGCCGGGGGTCAACGGCGCGGTCTATAACGACGGCCTGATCCAATCCATATACACCGCGGACGCCAACGATGGCGTGGATGCCCAGAACAATACCGGCGTGACCATCGTCAACGCCAGCAATGGCGGCGCCACGACGGCGGGCACCGGCCGCATCATCGGCTCACGCCACGGCATCACCGGCGGCGCGGCCGACGACAGCACGCCCTTCGTCATCACCGTGACCAACAACCTGGGCGGCACCATCGAAGGCCAGGCGGGTTCCGGCATCAACATCGACGGCGTCACCTCCGTCGCCACGATTACCAACTACGGCACGATCATCGGCAACAACAGCACGGGCGACGGCGATGGGGTGGACGTGGACGGCATCGTCCATATCGTCAATACCGGCACCATCATCGGCAAGCAGTCCTACAACGACGTCAGCGAAGGCGTGACGGTCGGCGGAGGAACCATCATCAACAGCGGACTGATCGAGGGCGACAACGTCGGCGGCGGCCTCGGCCGCGGCATCACGCTGGCCGGCATCGACCACATCGACAACGACGACGGCACCACGACGACCTTTCCCGCCCAGGGCATCTACGCGGACAGCGTGATCACCAACAGCGGCACCATCCGCGGCCAGACGGACTCGGCCATCGTCATCACCGGCGGCGCCACCACCCACACGGTCACCATCAACAACCTGGCCGGCGGCCTGATCGAAGGCGGCGGCGCGACGGCGGCGGCCATCGACACCGGGGTGACCAACACCAGCATCGTCAACTACGGCACCATCAAGGCCGACAGCAGCGGCCTGGCCATCAACTTCGGCAGCAGCAACAGCAGCCTGCGTATCCTGGGCGGCAGTGCGCGAATCATCGGCGATATCGACGGCGGCACGGGTACCAGCACCGTCGCCATCGCCCCGGGCGCCGGCAACGCATTCACCTATGACTACGCGTTGCGCAACCTTGCCAGCGTGGAAATCGGCGCCGGCACCACTACGCTGACCGGCGCCAGCACCTACACTGGCCCCACCAGCGTCGACACGGGCGGCGCCCTGGTGGTGAACGGCTCGGTCGCCAGCGCGGTCAACGTCGGCAGCGGCGCCACGCTGGCCGGCACAGGGACGGTAGGCAGCACCACGCTGGCCAGCGGGTCGACGCTGTCGCCGGGCGCCATGAGCGCAGCCGGCGTGAGCAGCATCGGCACGTTGACCGTCAATGGCGACCTGACGTTCGCGCAGGGATCGACCTACGCCGTGCAGGCCGATCCCGCCAGCACCGCCAGCGACCTGGTCCACGTCACCGGCCTGACCACGCTGGCCGGGTCGGTGGTCCACATCGGCACCGACGGCAGCTATGCGCCCTTCCGCAGCTACACCATCCTGACCTCGGACGGCGGCCTGAGCGGCACCTTCGGTTCAGTGCAGTCCAACTACGCCTTCCTCACGCCGACGTTGGCCTATACGGCCAACAACGTCGACATGACGCTAGAGCGCAACGACACGTCCTTCGAAGCCCTGGGCATGACGCGCAACCAGCGCGCCGTGGCCCGCTCGCTGGACGGCCTGCCGCTATCGAACTCGCTGTACCAGCAAGTCGTCACGCTGTCCGGCGGCGACGCGGCCAAGGCCTTCAACCTGCTGTCGGGCGAAGCCCATGCCAGCAACGTCACGGCCCTGCAGACGGTCTCCACCACGGCCGTCAGCCTGCCGCTGTCGCACTTGCGCGCCAACATGGACGCCGGCATGCTGCCCGGGCGGCCGACCGCGGACCTGGGCAAGGGCGATGCGTCTTCCCTGCCGACCTCGGGCGCCTATCCGGTCTGGGTGCAGGTCTTCGGCAACTGGAACAAGGTAGGCGGCAGCGATGGGATCGCCAAGACGTCCGGCACCGACGGCGGGGTCTATATCGGGGCGGACCGCGATGTCGGCGGCGGCCTGCGCCTGGGCGGAGCGCTGGGCTACACCGGCAGCCACCTCAGCACGCGCGATGTCGATTCCAAGGCCGACGTCGACAGCTACACCGCCACCCTGTACGGCGGCAAGGCCTATGCCGCCGGTCCCGGCCAGATCCGCCTGAGCGGCGGCGCGGCCTACACCTGGCATGACTTGAGCACCAAGCGCGGCGTGAACGCCGGCACGATCAACCAGACGCTGACGGCCGACTACAGCGGCAGCACCTCCCAGCTCTTCGCCGAACTGGGCTACAAGCTGCCCATCGCCGACCGCGCCAGCGTCGAGCCTTTCGTCGGCGCGGTCTGGAGCGACATGCGCCTGCGCGGCTTCTCGGAGTCGGGCGGCAGCGCGGCGCTGGACGGCGAGAGCGAGCGCAACCAGACCACCACCACCACCCTGGGCCTGCACGCCAGCACCGACTTCAACGCCGGCGAAATGGCGGGCACGCTGCGCGCCACGGTGGGCTGGCGCCATGCCTTCGGCGACGTGCAGCCGCGCACGACGCTGGCCCTGCAGGGCAGCGACACGTCGTATTCCGTGGCGGGCGCCCCCATCGCGCGCAACGCGATGGCACTGGAACTGGGCGCGGAAGTCGCGGTCACGCGCAGCACCAAGGTCAGCCTGACCTACGCCGGCCAGTACGGCAGCGGCAATTACCAGAACACGGGCCTGGTCAACGTCAGCTATCGCTTCTGAGGCTTGTCGACCGGCAGTCAGGACTGCCGGGGCCCTCTTGCGCACCGCGCGGAGCGGGCGGCGACCGGTCACTGCGCAAGCAGGCGCTGGATCGCCGCTTCGGTCTCTTCGTAGCGTCCCTCGCCGAAATGGGTGTAGGCGATACGGCCCTGCTTGTCGATGAGATAGAAGGCGGGCCAGTAGAGGTTGCTGTAGGCCTTCCATGTGGCGTAGCGATTGTCCTGGGCGACGGGATAGGTGATGCCGAAGCGTTCGATGGCCTGTTTCACGTTGGTCTCCAGGCGTTCGAAGGGGAACTCCGGCGTGTGCACCCCGACCACGGTCAAGCCCTGGTCCTTGTATTTCTCGTGCCAGCGCTTGACGTAGGGAATGGTGTGGATGCAGTTGATGCAGGTGTAGGTCCAGAAATCGACCAGCACGACCTTGCCGCGCAATTGCGCCATCGTCAAGGGTGCGCTGTTCAGCCATTTCTCGATGCCGGTGAACTCGGGCGCCGGGTCGTTGGGCATGGCGGCGGCGTGGCCGACAGATGTGAGGAAAACGGTGGCCAGCGCCAGTTTCTTCAAGGTCTTGAGCATGGTGGGCTCCTGTGCGATCGCTGTAAAGGGTCGGTGATCCCGGCGCGCCGCCCCGGGGGGCCGGCGCGGTGCCGGATGACGCCATTTCAACGGGGCCAGGTATCCGGCCTGTGCCCGAAATGGGCCTTTTTTTCGAGTTTGTGTATCGGGCGCCGGGGCCGATACATTGCGGTACACAAGCCTTGCGGGCGGTGGCTATAAAGCGGCTACGGATTGCTTTCTCTCCCCGACACAAGACCCGCAAGGAGCTCACCCATGGCTGCCCAGACTCTCCCCGCTTTCCGCCGCCACGACACCCGGCTCGCCCATGCGGCGCCCGCCGCGCCGCTCTCCGCCGGGGAGCCGGCGCGGCGACGCGCCGGCCCGAGCGACGTGGACGCCTGGACGCTGCCTTTCGACCTGGCGTCCGGGACGGGAGCCCCGCCGCCGCGAATACTCCGCGATGACACCCAGGAGGTGTGGTCATGAGGCGCCTGCTCGCGGTGCTCGCCCTGCTGCTCGGCGGCCTGGCGACCGAGGCGGCCAGGCCGCTGCAGTGCGACCTGGTCCCCAGTACGCAGGCGCGGCGGCGCGAGGCGCCCGGCAGGCGGTCCGGACCATAAGGCGGCGTCCCCATCCTCCCGCTCCGCATATCGCGGCCCGCTCCGGATACATAGGCGTACAAAAGCCGCTTTCCCCTGCCCACCGCCTGCCGTACATTTGCGTCGGACAGGCGGTCGGCGCATGGCTCGGCCGGCCGGACCCCGCAAGCAGTCAAGAAAAGACCAACGCCAAGGCATACACGAAAGGACCCCGCGCATGGAGCACACCGACCACATCCTCATCGTCGACGACGACCGCGAGATCCGCGAGCTCGCCGGCAATTTCCTGCGCAAGAACGGCATGGACGCGACGTTCGCCGCCGACGGCCGGCAGATGTGGGCGCAACTGGAACGGGGGACCTTCGACATGATCGTGCTGGACATCATGATGCCGGGCGACGACGGCCTGGTGCTGTGCCGGGAGCTGCGCAGCGGCAAGCATCGCCGCATCCCCATCCTGCTGCTGACCGCCCGCGCCGACGACATGGACCGGGTGCTGGGCCTGGAAATGGGCGCCGACGACTACCTGACCAAGCCTTTCGTGGCGCGCGAACTGCTGGCCCGCATCAAGGCGGTACTGCGCCGCACCCGCATGCTGCCGCCCAATTTCCAGGTCACGGAGCCGGGCCGCCATCTGCGCTTCGGCGACTGGCGCCTGGATACGACGGCCCGCCATCTGCTGGACAAGGACGACACCATCGTATCGCTCAGCGGCGCCGAGTATCGCCTGCTGCGGGTCTTCCTCGACCACCCGCAGCGCGTGCTGACCCGCGACCAGCTGCTCAATCTCACCCACGGCCGCGAGGCGGATCTTTTCGGCCGCTCCATCGACCTGCTGGTCAGCCGCGTGCGCCAGCGGCTGCGCGAGGATGCGCGCGATCCCGCCCTCATCAAGACCGTGCGCAGCGAGGGCTATGTCTTCGCGTCGGCGGTGGAAGTCCTGGAGGCGTAGCGCCGGCATGTCCCCCACCGCCCCCGTATCACAGCCATCCCCCCGCCCGCCGCTCTCGCGGCTCTGGCCTCGCACCCTGGTCGCGCGCCTCTTCCTGATTTTCGTCCTGGGGCTGGTGGTGGCCCATGCCTTGTCGTTCTCGCTGCTGTTCTACGAGCGCTACACCACCACCAGAATGATGATGCTGGGCGACCTGGAGCGCGATGTCGGCATCGCCATGGACATCCTGGACCGGCTGCCCCCGCAGGAACGCGCCGCCTGGTATCCCCGCCTGACGAACGGCAACAAGCAATACCTGCCCGGCCCGGCGACGGTGCGCCAGCCGCTTGAGTCGGCCGCGCAGCGCACCGCCGCCGCGGCCATCGAAGATGCGCTGGGAGGCCGGCGACCGCTGGCCATCCTGGCCGACGCGGACGATCCCCGCCACATCCAGGCGCAGGTCACGCTGGGCGACGGCAGCACCGCGGTGCTGGACATCCACCTGCAAATGCCTGCCCTGGCGCGGTGGCTGCCCGTCGTGCTGTGCCTGCAGTTGCTGCTGCTGGTGGGATGCGCGTGGCTGGCCGTGCGGCTGGCCGTCAGGCCGTTGACGCGCCTGGCCCAGGCCGCCGATGCCATGGACCCGAACCGCAAGCCGCCTCCCGTTCCGGAAGACGGCCCGCGCGAGGTCGCGCGCGCCGCGACGGCGTTCAACGCCATGCAACGCCGCATCGCGTCGCACATGGCCGAACGCATGCAGATGCTGGGGGCGATTTCCCATGATCTGCAGACCCCCATCACCCGCATGAAGCTGCGCGTGGAAAGCATGGACGAGAGCGCCGACCGCGACAAGCTGGAGCGCGATCTCGACGAGGTGGGGCGACTGGTCCGCGAAGGCATCGACTATGCGCGCAGCGCGCATGGCAGCCAGGAAAAGGAAGCCCGCACGGACCTGGGCGCCTTCGTCGAAAGCCTGGTGTACGACTACGAGGACACGGGGCGGAGGGTCACCCTGGCGGGGCAGGAGAGCCTGCCCTGGTCCACCCGTCCCCAGGCCTTGCGACGGGTGCTGAGCAACCTGATCGACAACGCCCTCAAGTTCTCGGGCGCCGCCGAAGTGGCAATGCGCCGCCATGGCGACGGCGCCGTCTCGATTTTCGTGCTGGACCGTGGCCCCGGCATTCCGCCCGGCGAACTGGACGCGGTCTGCGAGCCGTTCTATCGGGTGGAATCCTCGCGCAACCGCGCAACCGGCGGCACGGGCCTGGGGCTGGCCATCGCCAGGCAACTGGCCGCGGCGCTAGGCGCGGAATTGGTCCTGAGCAACCGTCCCGGCGGCGGCTTGTCCGCGGAACTCAGGTTGCCGTCCCAGTCTCCGCGACAGGCTGGACCTGGTTGATCTGGGCCGGCCAGGTGTTGATCGACAGCAGATGGCAGTAAACCAGCGGCAGCCAGCCGTTCGCGCGCCAGCGCAGGAAGGTCTCGTCGGGCAGCTTGTTGAACCTGGCCTCGTCCACGACCGTGAAGGAGAGCGTATTCGAGGTCATGATCACCGCGACGCCGCACGGCGCCGCGGCCGCGACTGCCTTACAACTTCACGACTTGCAGCACCGCGTCCGCGAACTCCCTCGGCGCCTCCTGCGGCAGGTTGTGGCCGATGCCGCCCCGGAGATCGCGGTGCTGGTATTTGCCGGTGAACTGCCGGGCGTAGGCCGCCGGCGCCGGATGGGCCGCGCCGTTGGCATCGCCCTCCATCGTGATGGCGGGAACCGTGATCTTCGGCGCCGCGGCCAGGCGGCGCTCGTAATCGTCGTACCTGGATTCGCCCTGCGCCAGGCCCAGGCGCCAGCGGTAGTTGTGGATCACCACCGCCACATGATCGGGATTGTCGAAGGACCGCGCGGACCGTTCGTACGTCGCATCGTCGAACGCCCATTTCGGCGAAGCCTGTCGCCAGATCAGCTTGTTGAAGTCGTGCACATTGGCCGCATAGCCCTGCGCGCCCCGCTCCGTGGCGAAATAGAACTGGTACCACCATTGCAGTTCGGCGGCCGGCGGCAAGGGCTTGGCATTGGCTTGCTGGCTGCCGATCAGATAACCGCTGACCGACACGAGGCCGCGGCAACGCTCCGGCCACAACGCGGCCAGGATATCGGCGGTGCGCGCGCCCCAGTCGAAGCCGGCGATCACCGCCTTCTCGATCTTCAAGGCATCCATCAGGGCGATGATGTCCAGGGCCACCGCGGCTTGCTGCCCATTGCGCGGGGTATCCGCCGAGAGGAAACGCGTCGAGCCATAACCCCGCAGGTAGGGCACGATCACGCGATAGCCGGCAGCCGCCAGCATGGGCGCGACGTCGGCGAAGCTGTGGATATCATAGGGCCAGCCGTGCAGCAGGATGGCAACGGGCGCCGTGTCCGGTTCCTTCCGTGGCTCCCTCTGTAGCACATTACCCGGGCCCACCTCCGCATAGCCGATATCCAACGTACCCGCTTCCACCTGGCGGATCGCGCCGAATGCGCTGGCCCCCCCTGCCCGCCCCGCTCCGGCATCCGTCCGCGGCGCGCCTTGCGCACGGGCGGCACCGGTCCGGCCCAGGCCCAGGTCCAGCAGTCCAAGGGCGGCCAGGGCCGAGGTCGAGCCCAATAGGCGACGGCGTTGGGAATTCGGAAGGTTCGACATGATGCATGCTCCAAATAGAGGTGGGTAAGGTGCGCGTGATCGCTGCGCCCGAGCCCGTCTGGAACCGATCGCGCCGACGGGCGCTCCGGCGTTGGAGACTTTTTAGCGAACCGTGACCAGCGTTTGGTTTTTCCTTGTGTCTGGCCCGGGGAGACATACAGTGCGATACAAAAACGCCGCGACCGGCCACGCTGTGGCGCGGGCTTTCCCTAGTAGGCGCATCGGCAGCTGTACGATTATCGTATTTTCAACGGCGACGGACGGCCGGCCCGCAAGGCGCCCCGCAGTCCGCGGCCACAGGCAGTTATGGACGCTCACGGACGTTTTTCGAAAACGAACCTGCTCATGCCGACATCGCCTTCCCTCCCGCTGCTGAAGAAGAATGCCGCCGCGCCCGCCCAGTCGGAGCCCAACCTGACGGACCGCATCGCGGAAATGCTGCTGGACGAAATCACCAGCGGCGACTATCTGGTCGGCGAAGTCCTGCCGCCGGAACAAGCCATCGCCACCCGCCTCGGCGTCTCGCGCACCGTGCTGCGCGAAGCGGTTTCCCGCCTGAAGGTGCACGGCGTCGTCCAGAGCAAGCAAGGACGCGGACTCACCGTCATGCAGACGACGCGGCCGTCGGTGCTGCGCATGCAGGCCGCCGACGTCGGCGATGCCGACCAGGTGCTGCGTATCGTGGAGTTGCGCCGCGGTTTCGAGATCGAGGCGGCCGCCCTGGCCGCGCAACGGCGCGATGACAACGACCTGGCCGCCATGCGCCAGGCCTTGCGCAAGATGAGCGACGCCATTGCCTCCGGCGACGTCGCCATCGGCGTGGACGCCGACATGGAATTCCACCGCTGCGTCGCTCGCGCGACTCGCAACGAGCACTACCTGAACTTCTTCGACTTCCTGGCGGTACTGCTCAAGAAGAACCTGCGCGTCTCGCGCTCCCGCTCGGCCAAGATCGCCGGCCGGGGCAGCCAGGCGCAAAAGGAACATGAAGCGCTTTTCACCGCCATAAATAAAGGCGATGCGGAGCTGGCCCGCCAAGAGGCTCGCACGCACGTTGACAACACCGAATCCAGATTGCGCACGGCGGCTGCCACGACCGACAAGGCATAAAGCGGCCGGCCGCGATTCCAAGGGGAATGGACGATGGGGCAAAAATCGATAGATGAACTGGTGCGGGCTGACGAAGGATTGGTCAGCCGATCCATTTTCGTCGACGACGAGATTTTCCAGCAGGAGCTACGGCAGATCTTCTCCCGCGCCTGGCTGTTCGTCGGGCATGAAAGCCTGGTGCCCAAGCCGGATGACTATTTCGTGTCGCGCATGGGCACGGAATCCGTCATCCTGACGCGCGATCGCCAGGGCCAGATCCAGGTCATGCTCAACAGCTGTACGCACCGCGGCATGAAGCTATGCCGCTACGACCACGGCAACAACCGTACCTTCACCTGTCCGTATCACGGCTGGAGTTTTTCCACTGACGGCAAGCTGGTGGAGCGTCCGGGTGAACTGGTGGGCGTGCCCGGCCATGCCACCCACTACAAGGGAGAGCTGGACAAGAAGCAGTGGGGCCTGAAGACCGTCGCCAAGGTCGTGAACTACAAGGGCGCCATCTGGGCAACCTGGGATCCCGGCGCGCCGCCCTTTCTCGACTACCTGGGCAATATGCGCCTGTACCTGGATGCCGCCCTGGATCACCGCGACGGTAGCCCCGGCGGCTCCGAGGTCATCGGCGGCGTGCAGAAGTGGCGCGTCAAGTGCAACTGGAAATTCGCGCCCGAGAATTTCATCGGCGATCTTTATCACGACATCAGCCACCGCTCTGTCGACATCGTCGGCATCGGGCCCGGCGGCGGCAAGGGACGGCGCGATCCGTCTGTCAGCCGCTCCGCGATCTGCTTCCCCGATCTTGGCCATGGCCTGCTGGGCCGCCTGCCCTATCATGAAGAAGGCCCTTATGCGCCGCAGTACGCCCGTTACCCGGAGGTCGAGGCTTACTACCGCGAGATCCACGAAAAGCGGACGAGAACGCTGGGTTCGGCCATGCGCGTGCAGACCAGCGTCGGAACCATCTTCCCCAATATGTCCTTCCACGGACGCCAGCCGCGCACACTGGCCGTATTCCATCCCATCAGCCCGACCGAAATGGAGATGTGGCGCATGTACCTGGTGGACAAGGACGCGCCGGACGCGGTCAAGGAGGCGGCGCGCCACTACTTCCTGCGCTACTCCGGGCCCGGCGGCATGACCGAGTCCGACGACATGGAGAACTGGACCGGCGCCACCGAGGCCAGCATGGGCACGATGTCGCGCGAGTTGTACTTCAATTACCAGATGGGCGTCGGCCATGCCCAGCCGGTGCCCGAGATCCCCGGCTGCGCCGTCAACGGCGAGTACACCGAGGAAAACGCCCGCGCCTTCTACCGCCGATGGGGTCAATTCATGAACGGCAGGGACTGGACGCAGTTGATGGCGCGCGCCGTGCGCATCGAGGAGCAAGCCGCATGAACGCGCCTACCGCAACCGAGGATGCCGTGCCCGTCGTGGCCTCCATGTCGGCCACGGATGCAAGCGTGGACGACATGGAGATCTGGTGGCAGGCGCAACGCTTCCTGCACTACGAAGCCGACCTGCTGGACCACCGCGAATTCGAGGCATGGCTGGAGCTGCTGGACGAAGATATCGCCTACCGCATGCCCCTGACCCGCAACGTGCGTCGCGACGCCACCAGCCAGGAGTACTCAGGCCCGCGCGACGTGGCTTGGTTCGACGAAGGCATCGAAACGCTGCGCCAACGGGTGGCCCAGCTCAAGACCGGCATCCACTGGGCGGAAGAACCCGCCTCGCGCGTTTCGCACCTGGTCACCAATATACGCGTGCTCGATGTCGCACCGGAGGCAGGCGGCGGCGAACGGATACGCGTGCGCTCGCGCTTCCTGATCTACCAGAACCGGCTGCAGGCCGAAGTCAATCTCTACGCCGGCAAGCGCGAGGATGTACTGCGGCGCCGCGATGGCCGCTGGACGCTGCTCTCCCGGGAAATCCACCTGGACCAGAACGTCCTGCTTTCCAAGGCGCTCACCATCTTCTTCTAGCACGAGGCCGCGGTGCGCCGGCCCGCGTGCCGGCACACGCCACCCTGTCCCTTCACGACGACCCGCCCCGGCGGCGGGTCTGGTTCGTCCGTACCTGGAGCCGCCAGCATGCAAAGACGTTCCTTATTGAAACTGCTCGCCGCCAGCGCCGTCCCGGCCCCGTTCACATGGATGCGGACCGTCCGTGCCGCGGAGTCCGGCTACGCCACCAAGCCGATACGCCTGGTGGTGCCCTATCCGCCGGGTGGCGTGACCGATGTGGCCGGCCGCCTCGCGAGCGATATTCTCTCCACGCGTTTCGGCCAGCCCGTGGTGGTGGAGAATCGGCCAGGCGCCAATGGCATGATAGGCAACCAGCACGTAGCGGCCGCGCCGCCCGATGGCTACACGCTCCTGCTCAACGGCCTGGGCGGCATGGTGCTTCCCATGGCCACGGTCACGGGCCTGCCGCTGGATACGTCGCGCGCATTCACCCCCATCGGCGAAATGGCCGAGTTCATCAACGTACTGATCGTACGGGCCGACTCGCCCTTGCGCACGGTCGACGACCTGATCGCGCTGGCGCGCTTGCGCAGCAAGGAGGGCCTGAGCTACGGCTCCAACGGCATCGGCACGTCGGTGCACCTGACCACGGCCTTCTTCGCGCAGCGCACGGGACTGCACCTGCTGCACGTTCCCTACAAGGGCAGCAACGAGATGCTGGTCGACGTGATCAACGGCAATCTCGACTTCAGCTTCAGCAACCTTCCCCCCGTGCAGGGACTGCTGCGCAAGGGCTCCCTGCGCGCCATCGCCGTGACCAGCAGCTATCGCAGCCAGCAATTGCCCGATGTGCCGACCATGGCGGAACAGGGGCTGGCCGATTTCAACGTCACCAGCTGGCTGGGCCTGTACGGCCCTGCCGGCATGGCGCCCGCACTGGTACAGACCCTTAGCGCCGCCTTGCAGGAAGGCATGGCCACGCCCAGGGCGCGCGAAACGCTCAGCGTGGCGGGCTTCGAGCCCAAGGGCTCCACCGCGGCGGCCTTCGCCGAACTGAATCGCACCGAGCTGGCGCGCTGGAAGCAGGTCGCCCAACGCGCCGACATCTCGCTGAAATTCGGAACCTGATCCCATGCCGACCGTTTCAACGCAACACGTACATACCGCCATCATCGGCGCCGGGCACGGGGGCGTGGAGTGCGCCTGGGCGCTGCGCGCTGCCGGCATCGAGGACGGCGTCATGCTGTTCGGCGCCGAACCCCATGCGCCGTACGAGCGCCCGCCGTTGTCCAAGTCCTTGCTGACCGGCGGCACCAGTGCCGACCGCATCGCCCTGCGAGCGGGCGACGCCTACGAAAAATCGCGTATCGACTTTGCGAGCGGCGACCCCGTCGTCCACCTCGATACGGCGCAACGCGTCTTGCACACCCGCGCCGGCCGCCGCGTGGGCTATCGGCATTGCGTGCTGGCCACCGGCGCGGGCGCGCGCGCCATCGCGGGACTGGACGGCGAACATGTCCACGCGGTGCGCGGCCTTGACGATGCCCACCGCCTGCGCGAGGCCATCCGCCCTGGGCGGCGGCTGCTGGTGGTGGGCGCGGGCTACCTGGGCCTGGAGGCCGCCTGCTCGGCGCGCAAGCTGGGCGCCGAAGTGCGCGTACTGGAACAGCAGCACGGCATCCTGCCAGGCAGGGTATCCGCGGCCACCGCCGAACGCATGAGCGCCCTGCATCGCGACGCCGGCATCGACATCCGCCATGGCGTCACCGTGGCCGCCTGGCGCCACGTAGCGGGCATCTGGCGCGCGAGCCTGGCCGATGGCGGCACGGAGGAGGCCGAACTGGTGCTGGTATCGATCGGCGCCGTCGCGGCGACCACGCTGGCGGAGGCTGCCGGGCTGGCTTGCCGCGACGGCGTGGTGGTCGATGCGCAATGCCGCGCCTCGGCTCCGGATGTCTATGCCATCGGCGATTGCGCCAGCGCCTACCGCGAGGAGCTGCAACGCCACGCCCGCATCGAAAGCGTGCAGAACGCCTTGATGCAGGCACGCATCGTGGCCGCCGTCATCGCCGGCACGGCCGTACCCGCTGCCAAGCCACCGACATTCTGGTCCGAACAGCATGGCCGGCGCCTGCAGATGGCCGGGCTGGTCAACCCCGCCCTGCCTTGCCGCGACATCCTGCACACGACCGCCAGGGGGTGGCTGGTCGAACGCTACCAGCAAGACCGCCTGGCAGCGGTGGAGGCGGTCGACAGCCCGGTCGAATTCATCAAGGGCGTGCCACGCATCGGCACGCCGCAAGCCTACGCCTGAGCACGAGAGGAAGCATCATGCCTGTAGCCGTATTCGAATTGCCCGATGGCGCCGAGCAGACGCTCGATGTCCCCGAAGACTGGTCCCTGATGGAAGCCGCCCGCCGCGACGGCCTGCAGGGCATCGTCGCCGAGTGCGGCGGCGGCGCCATCTGCGGCACCTGCCACGTACAGGTCGGGGCCGAATGGTACGCGCGCCTGGAAGCGCCGGGAATTGCCGAGGAAGCCTTGCTGGAAGTCGTGCCGGAACGCTGTCCCACGAGCCGCCTGTCCTGCCAGGTCATCATGACCCAGGGGCTGGACGGCATCCGCGTGCGCGTCCCGGCTACCCAGCTGGAACTGTAGCCGGGCCGACCGGGAAAGGGATATAGCAAGGAACAACGCATGGCCGACAACAAAACCCTCAATCTCGTCGAACTGCAAGCCGGCATGCGCGTGCGCATGAACGACGGCGCGCTCGCCGAGATCGTCGAGAATCCGCGGGACGGCTTCTGGCTGATCGTGCGCTACATCGACCACCCGACCGACCCTTCCCTCATCGATGCCGGCGAGCAACAGGTCTTCGCCACCGACGTCGCCACCCTCGAAACTTGAACCCTTGGAATCCCCATGAGCCAGAAACCCAAAGTCATCGTCTCCGTGCCGCTGCCGCCCGACCTGCGTGAACGCCTGGCCGCCGCCTGCGACCTGGTCGACGTCCCGATGGGCCAGTCCCCCGCGGACGCCGTTCCCGCCGACGTGCGGGCCCAGGTCAGCGGCATGGTCTGCACCATGAAGACCAGGATCGACCAGGCCTTGCTCGACGCGCTGCCGGCGCTGAAGGTCAGCTCCAACTTCGCGGTCGGCTTCGACAACGTCGACGTCGCCGCCGCCACCTCCCGCGGGGTGCTGATCTGCAATACGCCCGGCGTGCTGGACGGCGCCGTGGCCGACGTCACCATCGGCCTGATGCTGTGCCTGGCCCGCAACCTCGTGGCAGGCGATGCCTTCGTGCGCAGCGGCGCCTGGGCCCAGGGCCCGTTCCCGCTTACGCGCGACATCCGCGGCAAGACGCTGGGCTTGCTGGGCATGGGCCGCATCGGCCGGGTGGTGGCGCGCACCGCACGGGCCTTCGACATGCCGGTGATCTACCACAACCGGCGCGAGGATCCGGAAGCCGGGGGCCTGGCAACGTTCGTGGAACGCGACGAACTGTTCAAGTCGGCGGACGTCCTCAGCATCCACATTCCGCTCTCGGCGCAGACCCGTCACTCCGTGGGCAAGCGAGAACTATCGTTGATGAAACCCACCGCCTACCTGATCAACACCGCGCGCGGCCCGGTGGTGGACGAGGCCGCCCTGGTGGACGCCTTGCGCGCAGGAACCATCGCCGGCGCCGGCCTGGACGTGATGGAGCAGGAGCCGCTACCGGCGACCCATCCCCTGTGCGGACTGCCCAACGTGGTGCTGCAGGCCCACGTCGGCAGTGCCACGCATGAAACGCGGCGCGCCATGATAGACCTGGCCGTGGCCAATCTGCTCGATGCGCTGGGCGGCAGGCAGCCCGCGGCCATGGTCAATCCGGAGACCTGGAAGGCCGCGGCCTGACGTCCCCCGGCTACCCCTTCGCGCCGCCGTACTCCACGACAATCCCGGCCTGCCTCGCCACGTCGCCCCAGCGCTTGAGCTCCGCCGCCGAAAACGCCTGGAATTCGGCGGCGTTGCGCAGCTTGGGTTCGAAACCGGCGCCGATGATGCGCTTCTGGTATTCGGGCGTCGCAAGGCCCGTGACAATGGCGGAGGAAAGCTGGTCGATGATGGCGGGCTCGACCTTGGACGGGGCGTAGATACCCAGCCAACTGGTCACGTCGAAGTCCTTGACGCCCTGCTCCTGCATCGTGGGCACTCCCGGCAGCTGCCGGGCCCGGTAGGAACTGGTGACCGCCAGCGCCTTCAGGTGCCGCCCCTCGACCATGGGCAGCGTGGGAGGCAGGTTCATGAAACAGAAATCGAGGTCGCTGTTGGCCGTGCCGACCAGCACCTCGGTCGCCCCTTTATAGGGCACGTGGTCGAATTTCATGCCGACGCGCAAGGCGAAGAGTTCAGCGGTCATCTGCGAGGAGCTGCCCACCCCATTGCTGCCATACAGGGGTTTGCGCTTGCTGGCGCGCAGGTACTCGATCAGTTCCGGCACGGAATTGGCCGGATGGTCCACGCGCACCACCAATGCATTGACGAACTCCGCGACTTGGGCGACAGGCCGCAGCGCCGCCGGGATATCCAGCGGCAGGCCGCGCAGGGTCACTGGCGGCAGCACGTTATTACCCAGGCCGCCCGTCGCCAGCGTATAACCGTCGGGCCGGGAGGACGCGGCGGCCTGCATGCCGATCACGCCTCCCGCGCCGGCGCGGTTCTCCACCACGACGCCCTGGCCGTACTTGACGTTGAGCAGATCGCCGACCAGGCGTCCCGCCAGGTCCGTGGCGCTGCCCGGCGTCGCCGATACTATGATTTTTATCGGCCGGGCGGGATAGGCGCCGCCTTCCCCCCAGGTCCTGGCTGCCTGGCCCATCCCGGCTATCAGCGCCATTATTTTCAATGCGCTTCGACGCTCCATTGCTTTCCCCTTGCACTAGTTGGCCTGCTACACGTTGCGCTCCAAAAGTCGTGACCCGGCATCTCGCGGCATACCGGACTTTGTACGATAAACATATTTGTCACAACGTAGCGCCAAATCGGGCAAGGGGCAGCTATGGCTTACCCTAGCCAGCGCAACACCAGCGGGTCCAGGCGCCGCGCCGTCTCCAGCAGGCCGGCGCGCACCTCCGGGCGCATGGCCGGGAAAGGATGGCGCGGCGCCTCGCAGGCGATGATGCCGCCGGCCTTCATCAGCGCCTTGGCGGTAAGGATGCCGCCCTGCCGGTTCTCGTAGTTGATCAGCGGCAGCCAGCGCTCGTACAGCCGGCAGGCCTCGTCCCGCCGGCCCGCGCGGTGCGCCTCGATGATGGGACGGATGCCGTCGGCGTAGCCGCCGCCTGTCATGGCGCCGGTGGCGCCGGCATCCAGGTCCGGCAGCAAGGTAATGGCTTCCTCGCCGTCCCACGGTCCCTCGATGGCCTCGCCGCCCAGGGCGATCAGGTCGCGCAGCTTCGTGGCCGCGCCCGCGGTCTCGATCTTGAAATACGACACCTGGGCGATGTCGCGCGCCATGCGCGCCAGCAGCGGCGCGGACAGCGGGGTGCCGCTGACCGGCGCGTCCTGGATCATGATGGGAATGTCGATCGCGTCGGAGATGCGCTGGTAGAAACCCACGACCTGGTCCTCCGGCGCCCGTATGGTCGCGCCGTGGTACGGCGGCATGATCATCACCATGGCCGCGCCCATCTCCTGCGCGCGCCGGCTGCGCTCGGCGCAGACGCGGGTGCTGAAATGCGTGGTCGTCACGATCACGGGCACGCGCCCGGCCACGTGTTCGAGTATGGTGCGCGACAGCACCTCCCGCTCGTCGTCGGCGAGGACGAATTGTTCCGAGAAATTGGCCAGGATGCACAGGCCGTCCACCCCCGAGTCGATCATGAAGTCGACCGCCCGCTTCTGGCTGGCGAGGTCCAGGTCGCCGATTTCGGTGAAGGTCGTGGGCACGACCGGAAAAATGCCGCGATAGCGCGGCGTTCGCGTCGTCGTCATGGGGCTTGCTCCCTGTTTGCTGGATGTTCGATCGAGGGTTATTCGATGATGTTGAAGTCGCCCAGATAGTCCGTCTTCAACGTCAGCCCCAGCCCCGGCTTGTTGTCGTCCAGGTCGAGAAAGCCGTCCTTTGCCACCGGTTCGCCGTCGAAGATGTAGTAGAACAGCTCGTTGCCCACCTCCACGTCGAACATGGGGAAATACTCGCTCATGGGCGAGGCCAGCGTGCTCATGGTCAGATGGTAGTTGTGCATCTGGCCGGCATGGGGAATGACCGGCACGCTATAGGCCTCGCACAGCGCGTTGATCTTGTGCGCCGCGGTAATGCCGCCCACGCGGTTGGTGTCGTACTGCACCACCGACACGGCCCTGCGGTCCAGCAATTGCTTGAAGCCGTGCAGCGAAAACTCATGTTCGCCGCCGGAGATGGGAATCGACGTCAGCCGGTTCAGTTCGGCATAGCCATCGATGTCGTCGGCGATCACGGGCTCTTCCAGCCAGCGGGGCTGGAATTTCTCCAGCTTGGGCAGGATGCGCCTGGCATACTCCAGGTTCCAGCCCATATAGCACTCCAGCATCAGGTCGTTGTCGTAGCCGATGACTTCCCGCACCGCTTCCACCGACTTCAGGTTTTCCACCACGCCCTTCTGCAAATGCGCGGGGCCATAGCCGAAACGCATCTTGAAGGCCTTGAAGCCCTGGTCCAGGTAGGTCTGCGCCTCCTCCTGCATGGCGCGCAGGTCCGTGCGATAGAGCTTGGAGTAGTAGCAAGGTATCTTCTCCTTGGTGCGGCCGCCCAGCAGCTTGAAAACCGGCTTGCCCACGGACTTTCCGAGGATGTCCCAGATGGCGAGGTCGACGCCGGAAATGGCGGCCATGGTCACGCCCTTGCGTCCCCACGCGAGCGTGGCGCGGTACATGCGCTGCCACAGGTATTCGTAGTCCCAGGGATCCTGCCCGGTCACCAGGGGCGCGAGATACTGGTCGATGATGGTCTTGGCCACGCGCGGCGCCAGCGCCACATTGCCCAGGCCGACGATGCCGTCGTCCGTTTCCACCTCCACCACGGTCCAGCCATGGAAGCGGAAAGTGCTCATGGTTTCCTGCGGCGAGTACAGCAGGTCCATGGCGTTGGAGCAGAAATTGCCTTGCGGCGGCACGGTCTTGCCGGTCCATTCATAAACGCGGGCGCGGACGGATTTGATCTTCATGGGCGGAGTTCCAGCGTGGAGGCCTCGGGGGACAAGAAAAGGGGCAAAAAAGGGGCGAAAAGGAAAGCGCGGGGAGACGGGCAAGGCCGGGACATGCGCGGCGCTCAGCCCTCCGCGCGATGGGCCAGGCCCATGCGGCAAGCGATCCATAGCGCCTGCGCCATGGCGTCGACATTGGCCTTGCCCTGGCCGGCGATGTCATAGGCCGTGCCATGGGCCGGCGTGGTGATGGGAATGGGCAGGCCGCCCTGCACCGTGACGCCGCGCGAGAAACCCAGCAGCTTGAGCGCGATCTGGCCCTGGTCGTGATACAGGGTGACGATGGCGTCGAATTCGCCGGCCTGCGCCTTCAGGAAGATGGTGTCGGCAGGAAACGGCCCTTGCACGGGCAGCCCCTCGGCATTGAGCGCGCGCACCGCCGGCTCGATGATGTCCACTTCCTCGCGGCCGCAGGTGCCGCCGTCGCCGCCATGCGGATTGAACGCGGCGACGGCCACGCGCGGCCGCGCGACGCCGTTGGCCACCAGGGAGCGGTATATCAGCCGCGCGGCGTCCTTGATGCCGTCCACGCTCAGCGCGGCGGCCGCGTCCTTGAGCGGGATGTGGGACGATACCCGCGAAGTCCACAGCGTTCCCAGCGTATTGAACTCGCAGAAGTAGCCGGTCACGCCCAGGTACTGGGCAAAGTGATGCAGTTCGTCGCCATGCCGCAGGCCGCCCAGCTTCATGGCGTGCTTGTTCAGGGGCGCGAAGCAGATCGCGTCCGCCATCCCCGCCAACGCGGCGTCCATGCAGGCGTCCAGCACGCGCAGCACGGAAGCGCCTCCCGGCGCCCCGGCCTGCCCCACGGTCACTTCATCTTCCCGCACCGTCTCCATGGCCAGCAGGGCGGGCAAGTGCGTATCGACGCGGTCGCGCACGGCCCCGAAGCCTGGCACGGCGCGGGTGGCCACCGTCACGCCGGCCACGCGCTGCCCCGCCTGCCACAGCCAGGGGTCGCCGACCAGGACGATATTGGCGCGGGCGCAGGCTTGCGGCAGGGCCAGCAGCCGGGCGATGAGCTCGGGGCCGACGCCCGCGGGGTCGCCCAGCGTCAGCGCGACAACAGGCTTGCGTTGCCCGGGCCTGTTTTGCAGGGTTTCTTGTTGCATGGGATCTTGTTGCATGGGCGCTTGCCGGGTCTGCATGGGTCATTCCACGGAGATATGGTTCTTCTTGATGATGGCGGCGTAGCGCTGGTTCTCCGCCTGCTGAAACTGGATGAACTGCGCCTGCGTCATCGGGGTGATATCGGCGCCTATGGCTTCCAGGCGCTTGCGCGTTTCAGGCATGGCCAGCACCTCGTTGACGGCGTCGTGCAGGCGCCGCTGGATGGCCGGGGGCGTGGTGCCCGGCATGTAGATGCCATACCAGGCGCTCATCTCCAGGCCCGGCACGCCGGCCTCGGCCATGGTCGGCACATCGGGGATCTGCGGATTGCGGCGGGCGCTCAACACCGCCAGCGCGCGCAGCTTGCCGCTCTTGATGTGTGGGATCACGGACGACGCGGTCTCGAACGTCATCTGCACCTGCCCTCCCATCAGGTCGACGATGGCCGGGCCGCTGCCGCGATAGGGAACATGGGTCATCGAAACGCCGGTGGCGTCCTTGAACAGCTCGGCGGCGATGTGCTGCGTACTGCCCGCCCCGCTGCTCGCGTAGTTCAACTCGCCCGGCTTGCGCTTGAGCAATGCGATGAGGTCCTGCACGGACTTGACCGGCAGGTCGTTGTTGACCACCAGCACATTGGGCACCGCGCCGACGAACGCCACCGGCACCAGGTCGCGGTCGTTGTCGTACCCCAGCTTGAGCAGGTGCGGCGCGATGGCGTGCGCGGTGGAGACGCCCATCACCAGGGTATGGCCGTCCGTGGACTTGGCGGTCAGGTCGGCGGCCAGGGTGTTCGACGCCCCCGGCTTGTTCTCCACCACCACGCTTTGCTTGAGCAAGGGACCCAGCTTGTCGGCCACGGCACGCGCCATGGCGTCGGTGCCGCCGCCGGGGGCCGACCCCACCAGCAGGCGCAGGGGCTTGGTCGGCCAATTCAAGGCCGGGCCCTGGGCCGGCCCCTGGGTCTGGCCCTGTGCCTGGACCTGGGCCTGCGCCGCCAGGCAGAACGCCACCGCGCCCAGCGCGGCCAGCAGACGAGTTTTCATGGATGGTCTCCTCGTTCCGATGGGCGTCCGCGCCATGACGCGGACGCCTGTTTTTGTGCGCCCATCTTAAGAAGCTTCGCTGTTTCCGTAAAATGAAACTTTCGAACCAACCGTTCACCACAGGCGATCAATCATGGAACGTCTCGCCCACATGCCCGGATTGCTGACGCGGCTGCGCATGCGACAGATCGTGCTGCTGCTCACCATCGAGGAACGCGGCACCCTGCGCGCGGCCGCCGCGCAGTTGAACATGACCCAATCGGCCGCCAGCAAGATGCTGCACGAGCTGGAACTGGCGATCGGCCAGCCGCTGTTCGAACGGGTGGGCCGGGGCCTGGTGCTGGCGGCCGCCGGCGAATGCGTGATGGGGTATTTCCGCGGCATGCGCGGCACGGTCTCCTCGCTCGGACGCGAACTGGAGGAGCTGCGCCTGGGCAGCGCGGGCAAGCTGTTCATCGGCAGCATCATGGCCGCGTCTCCCGGCCACCTCACCGACGCCCTGCTACGGCTGAAGCAGACCTACCCGCTGCTGGCCGTGGAGATATCCACCGGCACCAGCGACCTGCTGATCAAGCAGTTGGACGAGGGGCGGCTGGACGTGGTGATCGGCCGCATGGTGACGCTATCCCAGCGCGACTATGTATTCCGTCCCATCGGCGAGGAGGCCTTGTCCGTCATCGCGGCCGTCGACCATCCGCTGGTCCGCCGCAAGCGCGCCACCTTCGAAGCCATGCAGGCCTACCCCTGGATCCTGCAGCCGCATGGCAGCCCCATGCGCGATGTCATGGAACAGGAATTCCGCGCCCACGGCCACGAGACGCCCAAGGGGCTGATCGAATCGGCGTCCATCCTGACCACCACCAACCTGGTGATGAAGTCCGCCATGCTGGGCGTGATTCCGGAATCGGTGGCGAGCCGCTATGCGCGACACGGCCTGCTGGCCATCCTGCCCTACACGATAGACAATGCGCTCACCGCGTTCGGCAGCATCGTGCCGCGCAATCGGCCGCTCAGCGCCGCGGCGGGCCATTTCGTGCACTTGTTGCACGAAACGACGCCGGACGCCGTCGCCGCGGCGAGCCCCGCGCGGGGCGGCCGCGAAAAAAACCAAGAGAAGGCCAGCCGGGAGAAAATCAGCCGCGGTGGGTCTCGGCCATCTTCGCCAGCGCCACGGTCAACGCGGCGCCGCCCAGCGTCTTGATGAGGCTGGCGTGTTCGGCATAGAACGCGCTCATGTGCTCGATGATGTCCGGATTCTGCTGCTCGGCATGGCTGGCGATCTGCGCCACTTGATCGGGCGTGACGGTGGACGCCTGTTCAGGCGTGAGGGTCGGCTTGCCACCGTCCCGCGGCGCCGCCTGGCCAAGAAGGGAAGCCAGCCCGCTGCCGGCGGCGCCGCTCATGAGCGAGGCCAGCACCGCGGGCCCCATGCCGCTCAACAGCTGGTTGAGCATGCCGGCCTGCTGGTTCGGATTGGCCTGGCCGAACATCTGCGCCGCGGCTTGCGCGAACGGCGGCGTCTGGTCGGACCGCAGCATCGCGGCCAGGCCCTGGCTCAAGAGATCGGACGGCGCGTTCTGGGCCGCCTGGTCGAAATGGTCGGACACGTCGCCGGCCGGGGGCGCGGCGTTGGCGTTATTGCCGTTGGCCGCATTGACGAACTGGGAAAGCAGGTTGCCGAGATCGAAACCCATGATGGGCCTCCTGGTCCAACGACCACGACGTCCGCGTAGCGCGGTTGTCGCAAGAGGGCAGCCGCACGGGAATGCGGCCGCCGTCGAAGATGCGCCGCAAGATGCGGCGCGGGATGCACTGCCTGGACGCTCAGTTCTTCAGGTCGTCCGGCACCTTGCCGCCGTTTTCGGCCAGCTTGGTCATCACGGCCTTATGCAGCCAGATATTCATGGCCGCCGAATCGTCCGTGTTGCCCGTGTAGCCCAGCTCGCCCGCCAGGGTCTTGCGTGCCGCGAGGCTGCTGTCCAGGCCCAGCAGCTTCATCAGGTCGACGATGGACGTCTTCCAATTGAGCGTTTGCCCGCTGCTGGCCTGCTTGGCGGCGAGGATGGCCTCCACATCGACGGGAGGCAGGCTGGCGCCGGCCGGCGCGGCCGCGGGCGCCGACGCGCCGCCGCTTGCCGCCGGGGCTTCCGTATTGGCCGGATGATCCGACGGGAAGATCTTCGCGAGTATCGTGGAAAAAATGCCCATGAGCTTGCTCCTCCATACGTTGAACGGTACGGCGAATGGTAGCCGCGCCACGGGGCAAGATCCCGCACAAATGCACATGGTTACGATTATTGGATACCGCCGGCAAGCGCGGTCTGGCCCGGGCGACATGTTTACAATGCCAGCGGGCGTCCGGCCGGTCCATGCTTCGGACGGATTAGCCCCATCCTGGCCACCGATTTCCCACCATGACCACTACCTCCGACCAACGCCGTGCCGTCCATCCCGGACTGGGTATCGCTGTCTTCGTCCTGCTCGCCGTCGCGGGCCTGTTCTATGTGAAATGGTCGCCCTATTACCAGCGCGCCTTCGTGGCGGCGGAGAACCACTCCATCGGCGCGTCCATCCTGATGGGCGCCGACGCCGCGCCGCCGGCGCCGTCGCTGGCGGCCGCCCTGAACTATGCCCTGGCCTATGGCAAGGCCATCTGGCAAGCCATGGTGCTGGGCCTCTTGCTGGGTTCGGCCGTGCAGGCGCTGCTGCCGCGCCGCTGGATCGTACGGGCCCTGGGCGGCACGGGGCTGGGCAGCGTCGTCGCCGGCGGCCTGCTGTCCCTGCCCGGCATGATGTGCACCTGTTGCGCCGCGCCGGTGGTGGCCGGCTTGCGGCGCTGCCAGGCCGCGCCCGGCAGCGCTGTCGCCTTCTGGCTGGGCAATACCATGCTCAATCCCGCCACGCTGGTCTTCATGGGCTTCGTCCTGGGCTGGAAATGGACCGGACTGCGCCTGGCGCTGGGCATCGTCATGGTGTTCGGCCTGGGCTGGCTGATCAATCGCATGAGCCGCGGCGAAACGCGCGGCTTCGACGAGGCACAGGCCCGGGCCATGCAGGCGGGCGCCGCTGACGGCAACGGCGGCGAAGACGGTATGCATCCCTTCGCGCGCTGGCTGCGCCTGTTCGTGCGCATGGCGCTGCGTTTGATTCCCGAATACATCGTCCTGGTCCTGCTGCTGGGCGCGGCCCGCGCCTGGCTCTTTCCCCACGTCGATGCCGGCATCGGCAACGAGCTGCCGTGGATCGTCGGCCTGGCGGTGGCGGGACTGCTATTCGTCATTCCCACTGCCGGCGAGGTGCCCATCGTGCAGGCCATGCTCTCGCTGGGCATCGCCGCCGGCCCCGCCGCCGCGCTGCTCATGACGCTGCCGCCGGTCAGCCTGCCCTCCCTGGCCATGGTCGCCCGCTCTTTCCGGGCCGCCGAACTCGCCACCCTGGTCGCGGGCGTGCTGGTCATTGCACTGGCCGCCGCGGGGCTGGCCATCGCGTTGGGATTCTGACGATGACGGTTACCGTCCAGCGCCGCAGCGGCACCACCGTCGACCAGTTGTTCGACCGGCTGCGCCAGGCGGTCCAGGAGGGACGCTACGCGCCGGGCCAGCGCCTCATCGAGGCCGATCTCACGCGCGAATATGGCGTCAGCCGCGGCCCCGTCCGCGAGGCCCTGAGGCGATTGGCCACCGAGGGCGTGGTCGACTTCGTGCCGAACCGGGGCGCGCTGGTGAAGCGCTTCACCTCGCGCGAAATCCTCAACGTCTTCCGTATCCGGCAGTCGCTGGAAGGGCTGGCGGCCAGCCTGGCCGCGGAACACTTCCGCGCCGACGTTCATCTTGACGAAGCGGCCACCCTGCGCAGGATCGCGGCGGGCAAGCAGGATACGCAACGCCCCTTCTCCGAAGAGAACCGCGAGTTCCACAACGCGATCCTCAGGCTCAGCGACAACCCGCAGCTGGAGACCTTGATCCAGCAGCTCCTGCTGCCGCTGGTGCGCTACCAGATCCGCGGATCACTGGACGCGGCTTACCTCAAGCGCTCGCGCCGCGAGCACATGGCCATCGCCAAGGCCATCCTGGCCAATGACCCCAAGGCCGCCGGCAAGCACATGCACACCCACCTCGGCCACGCCGCTGACCGCCTGTTGGGCTTCGCCGACCTCTTCCCCAACGGCTGATTCCACCGTGTCCGACCCGCACGCTACCCGGCGCCCGGCCGGGGGCATGCGTACCCACACCCGTTCGCGACCCGGCGCGATGGCTGCAGGGGCATTTTTCTATAGCAAAATTGGTAAAATTCTCTCTATTACTGTAGGACACTTTTAAGGGGGTTTTTTGGAAGAACATCCATTAATCCTCCAGGAAAGTCGTCCAGGCGCCATGGATGGCCCTTGTTTGTCTAGCTATTTTGTCCTACACTTTTTCAATACAATTCCAAGGACGAGACAAGCAATGACTACGCCGCCCCCCTGCCGGCGAACGGCACGCAGCCGCTACGCGGCCGCCCTCTTCTCCCTCGCCGCCCTGTGCTTCGGCGCCGTCGTTCACGCGCAAGACGCCTATCCGAGCCATCCCATACGCATCGTGGTGGGCTATCCCCCCGGCCAGACCGTGGACGTGACGGCGCGCGCCTATGCCGCCTCGATGGCGAAGACCCTGAAGCAATCCGTCTACGTCGACAACAAGCCCGGCGCCAACGGCATCCTGGGCGCGCAGACCGTCGCCCAGGCCGCGCCCGACGGCTATACGGTACTTTTCGGCACCTCGGGCCAGTTGGCCATCAATCCCGCCGTCTACCGCAAGCTCAGCTACGACCCCGTCCACGGCATGACGCCGCTGGGCCTGGGCGCCCTGGGCCGCCTCTACCTGGTCGTGCCCGTCGACTCGCCCTACCGGACGCTGGGCCAGTTGTTCGACGACATCCGGGCCCACCCCGGAAAACTGAGCTACGGTTCCGGCGGTATCGGCATCACGGCGCACCTGGCCATGGAAATGCTCAAGCACGAAGCCGCGCTGGACATCGTCCATGTGCCTTACAAGGGGTCGCCCGCCGCGCTCAACGACCTGCTGGGCGGACGCGTCCAGGTCATGATGGACGCGGGCAATCTGCTGCTGCCCCAGATCCGCAACGGCAAGCTGCGCGCACTGGCGGTATCCAGCGGCAAGCGCTACACGGAACTTCCCGACGTGCCCACGCTCGCCGAAGCCGCCGTGCCGGGCTTCGAGGTCGGCTCCTGGAGCGCCGTCATGGGCCCGCCGGGCATGCCGCCGGAGATCGTCCGCAAGATCGACGATGCCCTGGTCCAGGCCGCGCAAGACCCGGACGTCATTCGCATCGTGCGCGCCGCCGGCAGCGAACCCACGCCCATGGCGTCCGCGGATTTCGCGCGCTTCCTGCAAGCCGAGACGCAACGCTGGGCGCGGGCGGTGCGGGACGCGGGGATCAGCGAGCAATGAATTCCCGATTGACCACCGCAGGAGTATCCAGCATGAACCAAGCCAGCCGCCTACGCGCCATGATCCGCGCGGACGGCATGATCGTCGCGCCCGGGGCTTTCGACGGCATCACCGCGCGCCTGACCGAACAGGCGGGCTTCCAGGCCGTCTACATGACCGGCGCGGGCACGTCGGCGTCCAAGGGCTATCCCGATTTCGGCCTGCTGACCATGAGCGAGATGGCCGACAACGCCGGCCTCATCGCCCGCGCCGCGCGCATTCCCGTCATCGCCGACGCCGATACCGGCTATGGCAACGAGCTCAATGTCACGCGCACCGTCCAGGAATACGAAATGCGCGGGGTCGCCGCCCTGCACATCGAAGACCAGGTGTCGCCCAAGCGCTGCGGGCACCTGGACGGCAAGGAGCTCGTGTCGCGCGAGGACTATCTGGCCAAGATACGCGCGGCGGTGGCCGCGCGGCGCAACCCGGACTTCACCATCATCGCCCGCACCGATGCGCGCGCCGTGGCAAGCCTGGACGAAGCGTTGTGGCGCGCCAACGCGGCCCTTGCGGCAGGCGCCGACATGGCGTTCGTGGAAGCCGCGCAGACCCTGGAGGAAATCGCCCTTGTTCCCAAGGCGGTGCGGGGTCCCTGCCTGTTCAACCTGGTCAAGGGCGGCAAGTCGCCGGACGTCACCCTCGAACAGCTGCGCGGCTTCGGCTACAAGCTGACCATCCTCCCCAGCCTGCTGCTGGTGGCGGTGGTGCAGGCGTGCGACCAGGCGCTGGGCGACCTCCAGCGTACCGGCGTGGCGCCCAGCGCCGAGTCCGGTCCGAAGTTGCAGGAACGCTCGCGGCGCTTCGGCGCCGACGAATGGAACGCCCTGCGCACACGCTTTCGCGAGCCGCCGGAGGCCGCCGCGAATCTCGATACGGAGCACGCCGGACATGAGCGCGAAAACACTGTTCGATAAGGTCTGGGACCAGCATGTCGTCAAGGTGCTGGACGGCGGCTGGGTGCTGCTGCACATCGACCGGGTCCTGTTGCACGACCTGTCCGGCACCGCCAGCCTGAATGCGCTGCGTGGGCGCGCGCTGCCCGTCGCCCAGCCCACGCTGGCCTTCGCCACGCCGGACCACGCGGTGTCGTCGGCGCCGGGACGCGGCCCGCACAGCTATCCGCCCGGCGGCCGCCTGTGGAACGACCTGCGCGCGCGCTGCGACGAGGCCGGTATCCGCTTCTTCGACATCGGGCAGCCCGGCCATGGGATCGTCCATGTCATGGGACCGGAGCTGGGTCTCATCCAGCCCGGCCTGACGGCGATATGCGGCGACAGCCACACCTGCACCAACGGCGCGCTGGGCGCGCTGGCTTTCGGCGTCGGCACCTCCGAACTCGCGCACGCGCTGGCCACGCAGACACTGCGCCTGCGCAAGCCCAGGACCATGCGCCTGCGCCTGGTCGGCACGCGCGCCGAAGGCGTGACGGCCAAGGACGTCATCCTGCACGCCATCGGCGTGCTCGGCACGGGCGCGGGCACGGGATACGCCATCGAATATGCCGGCCCGATCATCGAGGAAATGGAGATGGAGGAGCGCATGACGGTATGCAATCTTTCCATCGAAATGGGCGCGCGCATCGGCATGATCGCGCCGGACAGCCGCTGCCTGGACTTCCTGCGCGGCCGGCCCCATGCCCCCTCGCCCCTGCAATGGCCCGCCGCCGCCCAGGCCTGGCTGGCGCTGCGCGGCGACGCCGACGCGGTCTTCGACCGTGACGAGACCCTGGATATCACCGCCCTCTCGCCCACCATTACCTGGGGCACCAGTCCGGAACACGTCATGCCCATCGACGGGCGGATCCCGGACCCCGGCGACTGCGCCGATGCCGACGACCGCCTCGCCCGGCAACGCGCACTGGCCTACATGGGCCTGGCCGCGGGCGCGCCCATCGCCGGCCAGCGCATCGACCGGGCCTTCATAGGGTCCTGCGCCAACGGCCGCCTCTCCGACCTGGAAGCCGCCGCACGCGTGGTGCGCGGCAAGCACGTGGCGGCCCATGTGCAAGCCTGGGTCGTTCCGGGTTCCGAAGCGGTCAAGCGCGCGGCCGAGGCGCAAGGACTGGACCAGGTCTTCCGCGCCGCCGGCTTCGAATGGCGCGAGCCGGGCTGCAGCATGTGCGTCGCCGCCAATGGCGAAATCGCCGCGCCGGAAGAGCGGGTCGTCTCCACCACCAACCGCAATTTCGTCGGCCGGCAGGGTCCACGGGTACGTACCCACCTGGCCAGCCCCGCCACGGTCGCCGCCTCGGCGCTGGCGGGCGTCATCACCGCCGCCGGGAGACTTTGAATGCAACCCTACTCCACCGTCGAAGGACGCGCCGCCGCGCTCATGCGCGACAACGTCGACACCGACGTCATCATCCGCATCGAGCGCCTGAGCACCTTGTCCCGGGACGCCTTGGGCGACGTGGTCTTCGAATCGCTGCAAGGCACGCCCGACTATCCGTTCACGGCCGGCGATCCCAGCCCCATCCTGTTGGCGGGCCGCAATTTCGGCTGCGGCTCGTCGCGCGAGGGCGCGGTCTGGGCCTTGTCCGCGCGTGGCGTGCGCTGTGTCATCGCTCCCGGGTTTGGCGACATCTTCTTCAACAACTGCTTCCAGAACGGCCTGCTGCCCATCGTGCTGCCGGAGGAGCAGGTCCACCGCCTGGCCGCGCAGGCCGGACCGGGCTTCCGGGTCGACCTGCAAGCGCAGCGCATTACCACGCCCGACGGGGCATCCGTCGCATTCACCGTCGATCCGCTGCGGCGGGCGGCGCTGCTCGAAGGACTGGACGACATCCAGCAGACCTTGCTCCGCGCGGCGGATATCCGGCAATGGCAGGCCCGGGACCAGGCCGATCATCCCTGGCGCTGGCCGGACGAGGAAATCGGCGTGCCGTGCACGCTGATGCGAGGCGGCACCAGCAAGGGGGCATTCTTCAACGCCGAGGACCTGCCGCCGGCCGGCCCCCGGCGGGACGCACTGCTCAAGGCCGTCATGGGCAGCGATGACCTGCTGCAGATCGACGGCCTGGGCGGCTCGCGCCTGGTGACGGCCAAGCTGGCCATCGTCGGCAAGAGCAGCCGGCCCGACGCCGATGTCGACTACACCTACGGCATCGTGCCGCCGGGCCGGGGCATCGTCGTCTACACGAGCAACTGCGGCAATATCTCGGCGGCCGTCGGCCCCTATGCCATCGCGGCGGGCCTGGTGCCGGCGGGCGACGGCGTCACGGAAGTCCGCATCCACAACACCAATACCCGCAAGATCCTGATCGCCCATGTGCCCACGCGCAACGGCCGCGTCCGCGTGGAAGGCGATTTCGCCATCCCGGGGGTCCCGGGCCAGGGCGCCGAGATCTTCATGGACTATCGCGCCACCACGGGCGCCAAGACGGGCCGCGTGTTGCCCACCGGCAAGCCGGTCGATGAATTCCAGCTGGAGGACGGGCGCCGCCTGGCCGCGACGCTGGGAGACGTCGCGAATCCCTGTGTCTTCCTGCGCGCGGCCGACCTGGGCCTGGACGGCAGCGAGCTTCCCGACGCCATCAATGCCAATGACGCACTGCTGGACACGCTGCGCGAACTGCGCGGCAAGGCGGCGCAGCGCATCGGGCTCTGCGCGGACTGGCACAAGGCCGAGTCGGACTCCCCTGCCTTGCCGCTCGTCGTCATCGTCGCGCCCCCCGCGGGTTACGCCGACAGCGAGGGCCGCGACGTGCCGCGCGACGCCATGGACCTGCGCGCGCGCCTGATCTTCTACAACAAGTGCCATGAGAGCATGGCCGGCACCGGTTCCATGTGCACGGCGGCCATGTCGGCGATTGCCGGCACGCTGGTGCACGAAGCGGCGGGCGGCGGCGACAGGCATCGCCTGCGCATCGGCCATCCGCTGGGCGTCATGGAGGTGGTCGTGCGCCTGGCGCAAGACGGCCAGGGCGCCGGCGCCGAACAACCCCGCTACGAACGCCTCGGTTTCGGCCGAACCGCGCGCCGCCTGATCGCCGGCACCGCCTACGTGCGCCGGGAGGCCCTATGAGCGGGCCGGGCCGCCCCAAGCGCGAATCCTCCCTCGGGGAGGAAGTCGCGCAGCGACAGGCGGGTCATTCAACCAGCGCGACGGCCATCCTTGCCGGCTATGCCGTCCGCCCGCCGCTGGCGCTCACGGCGGCCCAGGCCGAATGCTGCGCCCGTTCGCTGGCCGACACCGTGGCCGTGTGCCTGGCGGGCCGCGCCGAGCCGGCCACCACCGCGGCGCACCGTTACCTGGAGGAAGCCGGCCTACTCACGCTGGACGGCGCAACGGCCTCGTCCACGCTGTGGGGCGCGCCCTATCGCGCCGCGCCGGAGATCGCGGCCTGGGCCAACGGCCTGGCCGGCCATGTCCTCGACTATGACGACGTGACCGTGCCCATGCGCGGCCATCCCAGCGTCGTCCTGTGGCCCGCCATCCTGGCCCTGGGCGAGGCGCGCGACCTGACCGGCCGGCAAGCCTGCTCGGCCTTCGCCATCGGCATGCAGGCCATTTGCCAACTCTCGCGGGCTTTCGCCTCCCGTCAATACGAGCATGGCTGGCACACCACCGCCAGCATAGGCATCCTCGGGGCGACGATCGCCTGCGCGCACCTGCTGGGGCTGGACGAGGCGCGCACCCGCCATGCCCTGGGCCTGGCCCTGGCCCAGGCCGCCGGCGCGCGCGCCAATGTCGGCAGCCAGGCCAAGGCGTTCCAGGCGGGCCAGGCGGGCGCCGCCGGCTTGCGGGCCGCCTGCCTGGCGGCGGCGGGGCTCGAAGCCGGCACGCATGCCCTGGAGCATCCGCAAGGCTATTTGAAACTCTACGCCGGCACGCCGGACGCCGCGCTCGAACCCTGGTCAGATGACGCGCTGGAACTCGAACGCAGCGGCCTGGACGTCAAGCAGTACCCGATGTGCTACGCCACGCACCGGGCGCTGGACGCCGTGCTGGCCCTGCGCGAAGCGCACGGCGTGGTCGCCGACGACGTCGTGGCCATCCATGTCGAGACCAGCCATGCCGCCCTGCTGCCCTTGATCCACCCCCGCCCCGCCACCGGCCTGCAAGGCAAGTTCAGCCTGCCCTATGCCATGGCGGCGGCGATCCTGGATGGTCATGTGCGGCTATCCAGCTTCACCGACGAGGCCGTGCAACGCCCCGCCGTCCAGCGCCTGCAGGCCTTGGTTACATCCGAGGAAACAGCGGGCCCGATCAACCCGCGCTGGGCCCGCGTCACGCTGGACTTGCGCGACGGCCGCCGGTTGACGCGGCAAGTGCGGACCCTCAACGGCTCGCACGAACAGCCGTTGAGCGAACAGGCCCTGTGCGCCAAGCTCGACGATTGTCTCGCGTGGGGCGGCTTCGGCGCCGGGGGCGAAGCCTTGCTGGAGCGCTGCCGTGACCTGCCGGCGCAGGGCTGCCGCGACTTCATGCGGGCGCTCGATGCGGGCCTGCGGCGGTAGCCGCGCCGGCCATCGATGCCGGACATCGACGCCAATGGCCGACGCCAACGCCCGTCGCCAACGATCCTCACCAATGACCACACCAACAATCAAACACACCGGAGACTACCTTGAAAATCCTCGCCTCGATCGCGCTGAGCGTGCTCGCGTTGGTCGCCACCGCCCCCGCCAATGCCGCCTATCCCGACAAGCCGGTCACCATCATCGTCCCCTATCCGGCGGGCGGCGGCACCGATACCGTCGCGCGTAAACTGGCGCGCAACTTCTCGCAGCGCTGGAAAATCCCCGTCATCGTCGAGAACGTCCCGGGCGCCGAAGGCCTGGTGGGATCGGAGCGGGTGCTGCGGGCGCCTGCCGACGGCTACACCCTGTTGTTCCAGATCAGCCAGATGATGCTCTGGAAGAAGACCATGCCCCAGGCCCGGGTCAATGCCGTCGAGGACTTCCGCTACATCTCCAAGATCCAGACTTCGCCGCTGGCGTTCGGCGTCTCTCCCAAGCTGGGGGTGAAGACCCTGGCCGACTACGTGGCGCTGTGCAAGGCAGGCCGCGCCGACTGCTCCTGGGGATCCGGCAGCGCCTATGCGCAGTTGATCGGCAAGCAGTTGATGGACGTGGCGGGCATCCCGAATGCGATCAATATCCCGTACAAGGGCACCGCCCCCATGATGACCGACGTTGCCGGCGGGCACATCGCCATGGCCGTGCCGGCCGTGACCTCCAGCCTGGGGCAGATCCAGGGCGGCCTGTTCCAATTGCTGGCGGTGGGCTCCGACCGCCGCTCCAGCCAGGTCCCGAACGCGCCCACCCTGGCCGAGGCCGGCTACGACGTCCACGGTGAAACCTGGTACGGGCTTCTCGTCGCGAAGAAAACGCCGCAGCCGGTCGTGGACGAAATCTCCGCCGCGGTGCGCGTGGCATCCCAGGACGCCGACCTGGTGGCCCAGATCCGCCACGATGGCGGCGAACCGGTCTTCAGCACGCCGGAGGACTTCACCCGCGACGTGACCCAGGAAAGCAAGCGGCTCGAATCCTTGCTGGAGAAGTACTGGACGGCGCCCTGAGGTCCGGCCGGGCGGTGGCCGCCACGCCCGCCCCCCTACTTCTTCGCGGACGAAGGCGCAAGCGTGGCCAGGTGCCGCTGGAGCGCTTCCCGCGCCCGCGCCGCGGCGTCCGCGTCCACGCGGTCGGCCAGCACGTCGGCGACCTGCCGCAGCTGCGACGCCGTGAGCCCCACGTTCATGCCGATGCGCATGTGCGCCTGCAATTGCGCTTCGGCGCCGGGCAGCGCGGAGAGCATGCCCAAGGTCGCCAGTTCGCGGCTTTGCCAATCCAGGTTGTCCCGCTCGAAGATGTCGCCGAACAAATGCGCGCGCAAATACTCGTTGGCCATCGGCGCGAACTCGAACAAGGGTCCCTCGACCGGTCCCCCCGACAGGGCGGTCTGGTTCGCCGTGCCCGCCGCCAGCAAGGCATCGCCCTTGGGTATGGGGCGGCTGGGCGCGCTGCCGGGGGCGTCCTGGATGCCGCGCTGCCTGCGCGCCTGCAGCACTTTCATCATTTCGCCCAGCGCATTCAGGCTGCGCGGGAAGCCGGCGTAGGCATAGAGCTGCACCAGCACTTCCCTGGCGTCGCTGACCGTCAAGCCTGCATCCAGGCCGCATTCCAGCGCGGCGCCGAGCCGGCCGATGTCGCCCGCGGCCGCGAACGCCGCGATGGGCACGAAGGCCTGCTGGCGCACCGTAAGGGTCGCGACGGCGTCGGCCATGGAGGAGGGGGATGGGTTCATGGATGTGGTTTCCTGCGCGGGAGATACGTGGACCGATACGCCGGTCAGGCTCGGCGCCAAGGCCCGCGCAACGGCGCGTTTCTGAAAGTGTCCGTCTCGCGGGCGATATCGCCGGCGTGCATGACACCGGCTTGCATGACACTTTAGGACGTCGGCTATCGATTGAGAAGATAGCTATTCCGCATACAGTGGTACAACAGATTCACCAATCGGCGCCAGATCTTGTCCGCGCGCGCCTTGGTGGCGGACACGGTTAGGGAGACAGGTCCGACAGCTTCTGCGCAGGACCCGCCTCGCCCGTGGCCAGCGCCAGTCCCGCGATCGCCGACAATGCCCCGCTATAGCTGTCCACGTAGGCATTCTCGGCCACCAGTATCTGGATTTGCGCCTGCGTGACTTCGATCAGGGATCCCACGCCGCTACGGTACGCGGCCAGCGCGGCGTCGTACGCGGTGCGGGAGGTCTTCATCAGGACGGTGGCCGCGTCATGAGACGCCAGGCTGGTCCGCAAGGCATTCTGGCCGGCGACGATCTGCCGCGCCGCCTCGTCCCGGGCGCGCGCCAGCCGCTGTTCGGCGCTGGCGGCATCGTTGCGCGCCTGCGCCAGCACGGCCGAACGCAGTCCGCCGTCATAGAGCGGCACCGTCACGCCCAGCAAGACGCTGGAACCGTACCGGCGGTTGTCCAGATTGACGGTGGCGGACTGTTGCCCGACGGCGGGAATGGCGTTGATGGCGGAGTGGCTGGAGTTGTACGCGGTCGAGGCCGACAGGAAGACCTTGGGCAGGAACGTGGTCTCCGCGGCCTTGGCCTTGGCCTGCTCCGCCTTCATGGCCGCATAGGCGCCCAGCACGTCGGGACGGCGCGCCAGCGACTCGGAGACAAGCGCGTCCACCGAATGGTCCAGGCTCGCCGGCAAGGGCCGCCGCGGCAGCGCCGCGATGCGCGGCTTGGACAATGGCGATACTCCCAGGGCAGTGACCAGGCCCAGATACGCATCGCTTTCCACGCCCTCCGAGGAAACCAGCGCCAGCCTGGCCTGCGCGACATTCTGTTCGGCCATGGCGGTTTCGATGACCGTGCCCACGCCCCGCTTGTAGCGGGCCCGCGCCGCGTCCAGCAGGATGCCAGCATTGTCCAGCGCCTGGCGATAATTCCGCGTACGCCCGCGCGCGGCATCGTACCGGTAGTACGCGATGCTGACCTCGTGGATGATCTGCTGGTGCACGCCGGTCCAGGCGATGTTGGCGGCGATGGACACCTGTTCGGCGGCTTGCACGCGCGCGTCCCGGCCACCGAAGTCGAACAGCAGCCATTGCAGGGACAGCGCGGCGACCCCGCCATGTATCGTGGAATCCAGCGACGAGCCGGAGTAAAGCCGGGTCGACGTATCGCCATGGCCGGTGAAATAGCCGCCCATGGCGGTGGCCGCCACATAAGGCAGGTAGGCGCTCTTGCCGATGCCGACCGCCAGCGCGGCGTTGCGCGCGGCGTTCCACGCGACCAGCGTGCGTGGATTGGACGACTGCGCCAGGTCGATCAACTCGGGCAGGTCATAGTCATGCGCGGGATCCAGGTCCGCGGCGGCAGGCAGTTGCGCCAGCTTCCTGTTGGCGGGCAGGGTGTAGTCGCCGCTGCCCTTGCCACCCGCAAGCGTGGGTGGCGCGGCGAGGATCTCGCCCTCGCCATCCGTGCTGGGATGCCAGGCGCCCCCGGGCTGCGCCGGCGCCAGGTCCAGCGAGGACGTGGCGCAGCCCGCCAAGCCCAGGGCGGCGGCCAGCACGATGAAGGAGGCGGTCTTGGCGTACACGTCAGGCCGACGCATGGACGGCGGCCTCCTTGTGCGCCAGGCGGGCGGCAATAGCATCGAGGCGATGCAGGCGTGCCCGTGTCGCCCCCGCGGCATCGGGTGCCTGCCCGCCCGCGAGGAAGAGCGGCGCCTCCAGCGTCGCCAGTTCGGCCAATGCCTGGCGGCGGGACGAGATCCAGGCCGGGGCGGGACGCACCCACGAAGGCTCGTAGGGAATCACCACGAGATCATCTTCGATGGCCTGGCCGCGGGCCAGGGCGTCAGCCGCCCGCGCGCGGCGCGCCACGGGATCGGCCAGTTGCGCAAGGCTGCGCCACTGCCGCAGCAAGGCCGCGAGCGCGTCGTCGATACGGGCGGCCACGCTTACCGGCCAGATGCGCGTGAAGACCAGGTAGACGACGAGATTGCCAAGCAGGATGCCGATGCTGCGGTCGCGCGCGACGGTCAGGTCGAAGCCGGGCGCCGGTCCCTGGAGCACGCACAGGAAAAAGGCGAAGGCGATCTGCAAGCCGGCATAGGCAATGCGCGGAGAGCCCACCGCGACCCAGGCCGACGCCGCGGCGCCCGCGAAGACGAGCAGCATCAATGCGCCGATCGAATCGATGGACGGCACGATGAAGGCCACCGCCACGCTGCCGGCGACCGCGCCCACCACGCAGCCCGCCAGCCGCAACGTCAGCTTCTGCACGGTCTCGGCGGTGGTGCCCAGGGACACTACGTAGCACGTGATGAAGCAGGTGTGTATGCCCTGCCAGTCCAGCTGCGTGTAGAGCAGATAGCAGAACATCGCCGCCCCCGTCGTCTTCAGGGCATAGACGACATGATCGGGATTGGTGCGCGCGTCGGGCAGGAAGAATCCATCCTTATGCCCCGCTTGCGGAGGGGGCGTCGCGGGTCCGGCGGGTGCGGGCGCCGCCGTGAAATGCACGATCGCCTCGCCCAGGCAAAGCCACGCCGCCCGCGCCAAGGGCGGCAGGTCGTCGGCCTCGGGCAGTTCCAGCGCGATGTCCACGGGGTAGCCGCCTTGCGCCAGCATGCCCGCCATGGCATCGAGCACGCCTGCCACCCGGTCGGCCATCGGCTCAGTCACCCGCTCGGCCGTCCGCCGTTCACCGAGCGTAGCCGACGCTTCCGCCGCGGGATCGCCATCGAGGGCCGCCACGGCCAGCATGATGGCCGTGCTGGCGGACGCGGCCTGCTTAAGGGCAGCGAGATCGGCCGCGTCGGCGCTGCCCTCCAGCCTGGCCAGCCTGAGCCAGGTCTCGACCTGTCCGTTGCCTTCGCGCAGGCAGGCGTCGAACGCCTCCCGCCCAGCCTCCGGCTGCCGCAGGCGCCGTGCCGACGCCGTCAGCCGCGCGGCGATCCGCAGGCTCGCCAGGCGGCGGGGCGAAGGCGCGAACAGCAGGTTGACGATGATGGTCAGCCCGGCGGGAATGGCCACCACCAGCCACATGTACAACAGGGCGCGCGTGGCGGCCTCTCCGTAAGGCAGCAAGCCCAGCTCGTCCAGCGCGAAACCGACGACCATGGCGATGATGCCGCCGACGGGCCGCAGCTTGCTTGCCGAGGTCAGATAAAGCAGGACGAAGGACAGCCCCGCCATGAAGCCCAGCCGCAGCACCGGATAGTCCAGGCTGGCCATCGCGATCAGCATCACCAGCCCGATAAGCAGCGTAACGAGCGTCATCATGAGCAGGACGAGGATGATGCTCGTCACCCGGTCCGACCGGTTGAGAAAGAACACCACATAGGCCGAGAGCGCCATTTCCGGCGTGCCGTACAGGGCGGCCACCAACACGGCCAGGGCGCAGATCAGCGCCAGCCGCAAGGACATCGCGCCGCGCCCGGGAAACGGCGCCAACAGCGCCGCCAGGCCGCGCAGGGGCGACACCCGCGGGTCAGCGGCAGGCCGGGCCATGGCGCACCTCGACGATGGCGCTGGCGCCCACGCGCAGCAGCTTGCTGTCGATTTCCTCCAACCGCACCCGGACCGGAAAGCGCTGGGCCACGCGCACCCAGTTCACCGACTTTTCCACCAGGGGCAGCGCACGCGGCAAGGTTACGCTGCCCGTATCGAGCACCCCGGCGCCGATGCCGATGACCTTGCCCGGCAGCGCGACGCGCCGATCGATCATCGAATAGACCGTCGCGCAGTCGCCCGGCGCGATGCCGGTCAGGTCGGTCTCGCGGAAATTGGCCACGGCGTACCATACGCCGGCATCGATCAGCGTGAAGATGGGCTGGGTGGGCAGCACCGTCTCGCCAGCCAGGACGGACAGCCCGGTAACGTAGCCATCGTGCGGCGCCCGCACCACGGTGTCCTCCAGCGCGTGCCGGGCGCGGGCCAGCGCGGCCTCCCGCGCGTGCAGGGCGGCCACCGCGTCGGCATCGTCGCCGATGGTGAGGACCGCCGCTTTCTCATGTTCCTGTGCCTGCCGCAGCGACACCGCCGCGTCCCGCTGCGCGACCTGCGCCTGGTCGTACTGCTGGGCGGGGATGTACCCTTGCGCGGCCAGCGGCGCCAGCCGTTGCGCCGTGCGGGCGGTCAGCGCGTAGTTCTGCTCGGCCCGCTGCCGCTGTTCCTGCGCGACGGCGGCGCGGCTGCGCTCGTCGATGAGGGTCCGGCGCCTTGACGCCAGCGCGGCCTGCGCCACCTCGACGTCTGCCTGGGCCTGGGCCACGGTCAGCCGATAGGACACCGGATCGATCTCGAACAGGATATCGCCCTTGGCGACGCGCTGGTTCTCGCGGACCGGCAGGCGGACGATGCGGCCGCCCACCGGCGAGGCGATATGCACGCGGTCGGCGTCTATGGTGGCATCGTCGGTGGACGGATAGCTGGCGCTGCGCTGGTAGGCATAGACCAGCGCGGCAAGCCCCAGCACGATGATCACCGCGGCGATGACGCGGCCCTTGAGCGTAGGTTTGCCGACACCCGCGAGCTTCATCGGTTCAGCCCGCGCCCAGCGCCCAGGCCAGCACCGCTGCCACCAGCCCGATGGCGGTGCAAACGGAAAGCTGGAGGGGAATGGTTCGCGACCAGCCCGTGGCGACGAACAGCCGGTGGGCCGCCAAGGCGACGAAGATACCGAGCACCGCACTGAACAACCAGTGCGGAAAATAAGCCCCGAACAGGGCGTAAGACGGCGCACCCATCGATTGCGTTCCCCGGCGAGAAGTCCCGTTGCCCCGGAGCATATCGCGCCGCGCCCCGGGAGTACATCCCCCGGTTACGTCTAAAGGTAATACTCCCGCGCCAGATGCTCGTGGTCGCGCTCCAGTTCGCTGGCCACGCCTTGCGCCACCACTTGCCCGGCGCGCAGCATATAGAAGCGATCCACCACCCGCGCCGCCAGCCGCATGTTCTGCTCCACCAGCACCAGCGCCACTTCCCCCTCGCGTTTCAAGGCCTGCATCATGGCGCCGATTTCCTGCACGAACAGGGGGGAAAGTCCCGCCGACGGCTCGTCCAGCAGGATCACGCGCGGCTCGGCCATCAGCGCGCGGCCGATGGCCAGCATCTGCTGTTCGCCGCCGGACATGGTGCAGGCACGCTGGTCGATGCGCTCCTTCAGGCGCGGGAAATAGCCGAACACCCGTTCCAGGTTGCGCGCATGGCGCGACTTCGCGCGCGCCAGGCAGCCCAGGCGAAGGTTGTCGCGCACGCTGAGGTCCGGAAACAGGTCGCGGTCCTGCGAAACTTGCAGCAGGCCGGCGCGCGCGATCCGATGCGGCGCGCCGGACCGCATCGTCTCGCCGAACAGGATCACCCTGCCGCTTTCATGCGGCAGGAAACCCGACAGGGCGTTCAGCAGCGTCGTCTTGCCGGCGCCGTTCGCGCCCAGCAGGCCCACGGCCTCGCCCTTGCGCAATTCGATGTCGATGCCCGCCAGCGCGGGTACCCGGCCATGGCGTACCGTCAAGCCGGCGACTTCGAGCAGGATGTCACTCTTGACCAAGATAGGCCTCCAGCACCGCTTTGTTGTTGCGCACGGCCTCGGGCTCGCCCTCGGCCAGGCATTTGCCGTAGTTCAGGACCAGGATGCGATCGGAGACGGCCATCACCAGATCCTGCACGTGCTCCACGAGCACGATGGCGATGCCCTGCCCGGCCAATCCCCGCAGGACGATGCCGAGCTGGTGCCGGTCGCTGGGCGACAGCCCCACCGCCGGCTCGTCCAGCATGATCAGTTGGGCATCGGCCACCAGGGCGCGCGCGATCTCGACCAGCCGCTGCTGGCCGAAGGACAGGTCGCCGGCGGTGCGGTCGGCCAGTTCCGCGATGCCCAGGCGCGCCAGGATGGCACGCGACCGGGCGACCGCCTCGCGCTCCGCCCGCCGCGCCGACGGCGCGCCCACCACGGTGCGCCAGAAGGCGTGCGGAATGGCCAGCTCCAGGCCGGTCAACACGTTTTCCAGCACGGTCATCTCGCGCAGGATGCCGTTGTTCTGGAACGTGCGCCGAATGCCCAGCGCGGCGATGTCGTCCGGCGCGCGGTCCAGCAAGGACTGGCCCTTGTACGAAACCTGTCCCGCCGCCGGCCGCACGAAGCCGGTAACGGCATTGAAGGCCGTCGTCTTGCCTGCGCCGTTCGGCCCCATCATGGTGAAGATTTCGCCCTGTTCCACCTGGAAAGACAGATCGTTGACGGCGGTCAATCCTCCGAAGCGCACCGTCATGTTCTCGACACGCAGCATGGGGCTACTCCTGGTACAGGCGCTCGCGGGCGCCTGGAATACGGTCGGCGATCAAGCCGCCTATGCCGCGCGGCATCAGGAACAGCACCGCCATCAGCAAGAGGCTGAACACGATCTCCTCCAGCCCCGGGAAATTGCGCAGCAGCTCCGGCGCGCCGGTCAGCAGCACCGCCCCGATGATGGAGCCGGCCAGGCTGCCCAGTCCGCCTATCATGACGATGGCGAAGTGCATCAGCATCTGCGAAAGGCCGAAGGTATCGGGCGACACCCGCCCATTGAGCAAGGCGTACAGCCCGCCCGCCAGGCCAACGATCAGGCCGCTCCAGGCGAAGGCGACCACCTTGGTGCGCAGTACCGCCACGCCGGTGGACGCGGCCGCCGCCTCGCTGTTGCGCACCGCCACGAAGGCACGGCCGACGCGCGACTTCACCAGCCCCCGGGTAGCGCCCAGGCCCAGCAGGACGACGAGCAGGAAAACATAATATTTGCCGGTTTCGTTCAGGCCGCGCCCGAACAGCGACACCTGGGGCACGTTGAAGCCGCTGGCGCCATAGGTGATGCCGTCGGCGTGCACATACACCCAGCGCATCAGCTCGCCGAAGGCCAGCGTGACGATGGCCAGGTAGTATCCCCGCACGCGCAGGGCCGGCAGGCCCACCAGCGCCCCCGCCAGCCCGCCCACCACCGCGGCTGCCACCAAGGCCAGCGGATAGGGCAGGCCCAGGTGCGCCATCGACAGGCCCGCCGCATAGGCGCCGATGCCGAAGAACGCCGCATTGGCGAAGGCCAGCTGGCCCAGGTAGCCGATCACCACGTTGAAGCCGATGGCCGCCAGGCTGTACACCAGCATGGTGTTGACCACGAACTGCACATAGTTGTTCACCGCCAGCGGCAAGGCCAGCAGCAGCAACAGCGCGACCAGCCAGGGCAGCTTGTTTTTCTTCTGTCGTTCAGCCACGATCCCGCCTCCAGTTTCCCAACAATCCCTGCGGACGTATCAGCAGCACGATGATGATGACCACGTACGCGGTGATCTCCACCAGCGCGCTGGACACGTAGCCGCCCGCCAGGTTCTCCACCACGCCCAGCGTGATGCCGCCCACCACCGCGCCGGGCAGCGAACCGAAGCCGCCCAGGGTCATGGCCGCGAAGCCGCGCACCAGCATGTGCCCGCCCATGTCCGGATAGACCAGGGTATTGGGCGCGATCAGGATGCCCGCCAGGGCCCCCATGGCGGCGCCCGCGCCCCACATCAGGTTGCGCAGCAAGGGCACGTTGATCCCCGACAGGGACGCGCCCCGCGGCGTCTCGGACGCGGCCTCCACCACCTTGCCCAGCTCGGTCCGCTGGAAGAAGACGAAGGACGCGGCCACGACCACCAGCACCACACCCATGATGAGCATGTCCTGCGGCGCCAGGACCACGTCGCCGAAGAACACCGGATCGCCCGCCATCAGGGGAGGCAGCGCGACGACCTCGCGGCCGTAGAAAAAGCGCGCGATCCCCTTGAACAGGTAGGACAGCGCCACCGTCATCATGGCCAGGCTGATATGCGGCGCGTGCTGCAGCGGCCGCATCAACCCCCGCTCCACCGCCATGCCCACCGCGAACAGCAGGCATAGCGAGAACAGCAGGCTCCAGCCATAGCCCCAGCCCAGGGTCTGCAAGGGCACGAGCACGGCGAAGGCGCCCAGCATGAAGAATTCGCCGTGGCAGAAGTTGACGATGGTGGTGGAACGAAAGAGGATGGTCATCCCCAGGGCGATCAGCGCGTACACGCACCCCACCGCGACGCCGCTGACGATCAATTGCGCGAGCATGATGGCTTACCGTCCCCGCGCGCTCACAGGCCCGAAGGATAGGCCGAGACGATCGTGGGCTTGCCGTCCTTCATGTAGATCATCTTGCCCTGCTTGATGCCCGCGTGGTCCTGCGCCGTGAACGTGAGCGGCCCGGACTGGATGCCCGGATCGAAGTTGTTCAGCTTGTCCAGCTCGGCCATGAACTTCTCGCGCGTCAGGTCCGGACCGGCATTCTTCAGGGCCTGCACGATCGCCAGCGCGCCCGTCATGCCCATGAAGCTCAAGGTCTCGACCGGGTCCTTGGGATGGGCGGCCGTGTAGATGTCCTTCCACTTCTTGAAGCCCGCGGCATCCAGCGTGGCGGAAAGCGGATAGAACACGAACAGCTCCCTGGTCGCCGCCGGATTGCCCACCCGCTTGACCATGTCCTCCAGCGACACGCCCTGCGTCGCGATGGTGGGCGCCTTGATGCCGTACTTGTTGGCGTCCCGCAGGTAGATCGTCAGCTCGGGGGGATAGAGGATCGCCAGCACGGCGTCCGGCTTGGCGGCCCGCAAGCGCAACAGCTGCGACGTGGCGTCGGTGCTGCCGCGCTCCAGGTAGACCGTCTCGACGGGTTCCAGGCCCTTGGCCTTCAGCGCCGCGATGGCGGGATCGATGTGCGACTTGCCCCATTCATCCGAGTGGCTGATGATGGCCACGCGCTTGGCGCCCGGCTTGCTGAGCGCGAAATCCACCATGGCATTCGCCACCGTGGCCGTGGTCGCGACCGGATGGAAGATATTCGCCTGGAACGGCGAGGAGATCGCCGTGCTGGCCGCACCCAGCACCATGAACGGCAGATCCGGATGATTCTTCAGCTCAGGCTTGATCGCCATCACGGTGCCGCTGCACCAGCCGCCGTGGATCATGAAGACCTGGTCCTGCGCGATCAGCTTCTTGGTGGCGGCGATGGTCTTGTTCGGATCGCAGGCGTCGTCCTCCACCACCACGTCGATCTTGCGGCCGTTGATGCCGCCGTTATCGTTGACGTTCTTGTAGATCGCCGTCGCGCCCAGCAGCGGCAGCGAGCCGACCGCGGTCGGGCCGGTCAGCGGACCGAACATGCCGATGCGGATGGTGTCCTTGGTAATGCCCGTGGTATCGGCGGCGTGGCCGGCGAGCGGCAGGAGGGCGAACGTTGCCACCGCCAGACGATGGCGCAGGGATTTGCCTAGCATGATTGTCTCCTTGGGGATTTTTTGTATCGTTTTTACTGGCCTGCCCTTCAACCCGGCTTGGCGAGCCTCGCGGCTTCCGCGCCGGACAGGCGTCCGAACACGGCGCCGCGCAGCACCGACGTGGCGCCCGTATAGGTTCCGTAGTACAGGCCCACCGTTTCTCCGGCGGCATACAGCCCCGGTATCGGATCGCCGTCGGTATTGAGCACCTGGCCGCGGATATTCACCTTCAATCCGCCGAAGGTAAAGCAGTTTCCGCAAATAATCGGATAAGCCATATACGGCGCACGGTCGATGGGCCGCGCCCAGTTCGACTTGCGTGGCCGGTAGCCGTCGCGCGTCGCCAGGCCGTCCGTCTTCAAGGGATCGAACGCGCCGCCGCCGCAGGCGCCGTTGTAGGCCTGCAGGGTGGCCTGCAAGCCGGCGGCATCCACGTCCAGGGCCGCGGCCAGCTCCGCCACGCTATTGGCGCGGATGGGCGGCTGGTCCGAACGCACGCTGCTGCGCCAGTTGGGAACATCCTCGATGCGCGCGTCGAACACCGCCCAGGCGATGCCGTCGGGCTGCTCGTGGATCACGCGGGTGATCGATTCGTAGGTCGCATCCACGGTGGCGGGCGCTTCGTCGATAAAGCGCTCGCCACGCTTGTTGACCAGCACGCCGTAGTTGAAGACCAGCACGATGGGCTCGGGCGCGCCGGAGCGCGGATCCAGCGGCTCGGCGTGGAACTGGCCGAAATCCCCGGACGGCGCCGCACCGGCGGCCAGCGCCATGCGCAGGCCTTCGCCCTTGTTGTAGTAGCCGCCGCGCGCCACGGGGCGCAGATAGCGTGCGCGCGGTCCCAGGTACTGCGCCAGCATTTCCGGGTTGCCCTCGAAGCCGCCGCACGCCAGCACGGTCGCCGGCGCGCGCAGCGCGAAGGGGCGGGCGTCCGGACCGGTCGCCACGACGCCGGCGATGGTGCCGTCGTCGCCGCGCAGGAATTCGCGCGCCGTGGTGCGGTAGTAGAAATCCGCGCCGTGCTTTTCGGCCC
Source organism: Achromobacter aloeverae (assembly GCF_004121055.1). Classification (GTDB taxonomy): domain Bacteria; phylum Pseudomonadota; class Gammaproteobacteria; order Burkholderiales; family Burkholderiaceae_B; genus Bordetella_C; species Bordetella_C aloeverae. The sequence continues at coordinate 290,632 of NZ_PYAL01000006.1, read as the reverse complement.
AGGCCGCCAGGGCCTCGACCAGCGCCAGGCCGCCTCCCACCGGTCCCATGCGGCTGGTGCAGGTCGTGATGAAATAGCCCGGCAGGAAATCGAAGCGCACGCCGAAGGTCTTGAGCCAGGCAATCGCGTGGCCGGCATTGTCGGCGAAGGTCGATATCAGCTCGGGGTCGGCGAAGCCCAGCACCTTGACGATGGACGACCAGTTCTCGTAGGCGCCGGCGGCTTCGGACACCAGCTCGGGATCCAGGTAATGGCCCGCATTCTCGGCGAAATGCGATTCGAAATCGTCGGCGACCTCGGCCTCGCTTTTCATGCGCATCATGGCTTCGGTCCAGCGCGTGTTGCCGCCCCGGTCCTCCATCGGCGCGCGCTCCAGGATCGCCACCCGCGCACCGGCCTGCATCGCGGTCACCGCGGCGCTCAGCCCCGCGATGCCGCAGCCCACCACGACGACGTCGTATTCGCGGGCCTGGTTTTTTATGTTTGTCTCGCTCATTTCCACTCCTGGCGGCATAGATGGTCAGTATTTGCGCACGAACGGATTCGGCATGTCCAGGTCCGAGGACATCCACACGCTCTTGACCTCCATGTACTCCTTCACCGACTCGAAGCCGCCTTCGCGTCCCAGGCCGCTATCCTTGAACCCGCCGAACGGCGTCATATAGCTGGTCGACCGGTAGTTGTTGACCCATACCGTGCCGGCGCGCAGCTTCTCCGACATCAGCATGGCCCGATGCAGGCTGCGGGTCCAGACGCCGGCGGCCAGGCCGAAGCGGATGTCATTGCCGATGCGGATGGCATCCGCCTCGTCCTTGAACTTCAGCACCGCCAGCACCGGTCCGAACACTTCTTCCTGCGCGATGCGCATATCGTTCCTCACATCCGCGAAGATGGTCGGCTCGACGAACTGGCCGGCGCCGTATTCGGGCCCCGACAGCGCGCGGCCGCCGGTCACGCAGCGGGCGCCCTCCTGCTTGGCGATATCGATGTACTGCAGCACCTTTTCATACTGGGGACGCGTGGCGACGGGACCGATCTGCGTATCGGCCTTCCTGGGGTCGCCGATCTTGGCCGAACGGGTAATTTTCTCGATGCGCGCCAGGAATTCGTCGTGGATGGATTCCTGCAGCAGCAGGCGCGAACCCGCCATGCAGGTCTGTCCGCCGGCGGAAAAAATACCGGTGATGACGCCGTTGGCCGCGCGATCCAGGTCGGCGTCGTCGAACACGATATTGGGCGACTTTCCGCCCAGTTCCAGCGACACCCGCTTCAAGCCTTCCGCCGCCGTCGTGTACACGCGCCGGCCCGCCGCATCGCCGCCGGTGAAGGCCACCCGGCCCACGTCCGGATGGCGAATCAGCGGTTCGCCGACCTCGGCGCCGTAGCCGGTCAGCACGTTGATCACGCCGGGCGGAAAGCCCACTTCCCTGGCCATCTCGGCCAGTACCAATAGGGACGCCGGCGTGAATTCCGACGGCTTGCAGACGATGGTATTGCCCGCGCACAGCGCCGGTCCCAGCTTCCAGGCCGTCAGCAGCAGCGACGAATTCCAGGGGGTGATGCTGGCCACCACGCCGATCGGCTCGTAGCGCACGGTATTGAACACGCCCGGCTTGTCCATCGGCACCACGTGTCCCTGGATCTTGTCGGCCAGGCCGCCGTAGTAGTAGAAATACTTGGCGCAGTACTTCACCTGGCCCAGCACCTCGCTCATCAGCTTGCCGTTATCCCGGCTTTCCACCTCCGCCAGGCGCTGCGCGTCGCGCTCGATCCGCTCGCCCAGCTTGTAGATCAAGCGGCCCCGGTCGCTGGCCGACATGCGGGACCACGGGCCGTCCTCGAAGGCCGCCTTGGCGGCCGCCACGGCGCGGTTCACGTCGGCCGCCCGGCCGCGCGGCACCTGGGCCCAGGGTTTTCCCGTGTAGGGGTCATCCGTCTCGAAGGACTCGCCGGCCTGCGCGTCCACCCATTCGTTGTTGATGAAAAGCTTGAATTGCTCCATTTTGTCCCGGCCCTCTTCAATTGCGGTTATCGAATCAGTTCGTCGATTATGATCAGGACATCCCAGGGGCGGAACTGATGAATCATCAGCAATAGATGCGGTTTCGTCATCGATCTGGTTCAGGCGGAGGAGGCCCACATGAAGCGCAAGATCCCCAGCACGGTGGCGCTGTCCATCTTCGAAGCCGCGGCGCGGCACGAGAACTTCGCCAGGGCCGCCGATGAACTGTGCCTGTCCGAAAGCGCGGTCAGCCGCCAGATCTCGGCCCTGGAAACCTATCTGGACGCCAAGCTGTTCACCCGGGTCGGCCGGCAGGTAGTGCTGAACGACGCGGGCCGTTACTACGCCAACCGCATCGCGCCGCACCTGGAGGAAATCGAACTTCACACCCAGACGCTGATGGCCAATCGCGGCGCGGGCGGCATACTCGAACTGGCGGTCATTCCGACTTTTTCCAGCCGCTGGCTGTTGCCCCGCCTGCATGAATTCCGGGCGCTGCATCCGGACATCACGATCAACTTCAGCGAGAAGCCCGAACCCTTTCTTTTTCGGGGCACGCATTTCGACGCGGCGCTGCATTTCGACCATCCGGCGTGGACCGGCGTGGTCAAGCTTGAACTGTTCGACGAGGAAGTGGTCCCTGTGTTGAGCCCGCATCACCACGATCTCGGCTCACTGCGGAATCCGGCCGACCTGGGGCACCTTACCCTGCTGCACAAGGCCGGCAAGAACGATGTGTGGCGGCGCTGGTTCGAGACCGCGGGCGTGCGCGACGATCGCGCCCTACGCGGCATGCGCTTCGAGCTGTACTCGATGGTGATCGAGGCGGCTTGCGCGGGGCTGGGGGTGGGACTGGTCCCCCGGTTCTACGTCGACCGCGAGCTCAAGCGCGGCGACCTGGCCATTCCCTTCGACATCGCGGTCAAGCACGCCAAGCGATATTGCGTGGTGTATCCCGAATACAAAAAGGATTCCCCGGTCGTCATTGCGTTTCGCGACTGGGTGGAGGGATTGGCGCAGCGGTTCCTGCGGGAACACTCGGCAGGGCTGTCCGCGCCGTCCCTGGCCGACATGGCGCCTGTCGCGCCACGTCGGCGGGAAGTCGTGTCGACGCCCGAATAGGCGCTTGGCGGGCACGCGCCCGCCGCCGGCCCGGCGCAAGAGCACCGCCATCAGTGTATCGGTGCGTGTTGCCGGTATGCCCATGGCGCAATTTCTGGCGGAGGCGGGTTTCGGTCGCCTTATGTACCCTCCTTATGTGCCCTTATCCGCCGAACGTCCGGCCAGCACCGCGTCCAGCGCGAGCACGCCCTGGCCCGCGGGCAGCGCCAGCAGCGGATTGATCTCTACCGAGTCGAGCGTGTCGCGATGCCGGTGCGCGAATCGGGACAGCGCGACCAGGGCGTCGGCCAGGGCGCCGATATCGGCCGCGGGCATACCTCGCGCCCCTTGCAGGAGGGCGTGCCCCTTGGTGTCCCGTATCATCGCAAGCGCCTCCGGTCGTTCGAACGGGGCGATACGGAAGCTGACATCCTTCAGCACTTCCACGAAGATGCCGCCCAGCCCGAACATCACGACAGGGCCGAAGACCGGGTCCCGGTGCACGCCGGCGATGCACTCCACGCCGGCCGGCGCCATCGGAGCCACCAGCACGCCGTCTATTCGCGCCTGGGGGCAATTGCGCCGCACGGCCTGGACGATCGCATCGTAGGCCTCGCGCACTGCGGCCTCGCCCCGCAGGCGCAGCTTGACGCCGCCCACGTCGCTCTTGTGCAGGATATCGGCGGAAACGATCTTCATGGCCACCGGCGCGGAAAAATCACGAGCCGCCGCGACGGCGGCATCCGCGCTGGCGACCAACTGGCACGGTGTCACGGGTATTCCCGCACGCGCCAACACGGTCATCGCCCGCACCTCGTTATAGGTCTCCTCAAGTCGCTCGCCGGGCGCCGCGTCCCCGGCAGCAAGCGGCTCGTCGCGTGCTTCCCGCGCGGCGATGGCGCCTATGGTCTTGACCGCCGCGCTAGGGTCGGCGAACACCAGGCACCCCAAGGCCTCCAATGCGCGTCGCCGCTCAGGCGAAAACAGCGCGCTGATGGCCAGCGGCACACCGGGATGACGCGCCTGCATGGTCCGTGCGAAGTTTTCGAAGGTGGGCCACAAGGCCTCCGACGATCCGGCGGCGGCCAGAAATACCGCCATCGCATCATAGGCATCGCCCTCCAGCGCTTCCTCCACGGCGTCCAGCAGCAGGCCCGGTTCGGACACCGCCTGCCCCGTGACATCGATGGGATTGCGTGCGCTACCGAAAGGGATCCGTGCCAGCAAACGCGCCTGCGCGGCCTCCGAGGGCGCGGGCAATGCCAGCCCCGCATCGACGGCCTCGTCCGCCATCAACGCGCCCACGCCTCCCGAAATGGTAAGGACCGCCAGCCGCTTCCCCCGCGGTGGACTGCGCCACGTATCGAACGCATACCCCAGGTTGAAAAATTCCTCGACGGTACGGGCGCGCACCGCCCCATACTGGCGGAACAGCGCGTCGTAGACCGCATCGTCGCCGGCAAGCGCGGCGGTATGCGACGCAGCGGCTTGCGCCCCGGCCTGGGTTCGCCCGATCTTGGCGACGACCACCGGCTTGCCGGCGGCGCGAGCGGTGGCAAGCGCGCGACGAAGCTTCTCGCCGTCCCGGCAGCCTTCCATGTAGGTCATGATGACGCGTGTGTGCGCATCGTTGGCGAGCCAGGCGATGCAGTCGGCGACATCGATATCGGCCTCGTTCCCGGTACTGATCCAGTGCGACAGGCCCAATCCCCGGTCGCGCGCCATGGAGAATGCATACGCCCCGAATGCGCCGCTCTGGCTGACCATCCCTATGCCGCCGGCGGCGATGGCCCCATTGGCTGGCGCGGGGGAAAAAGTGGCATAGACCTGCCTGCGTACGTTCATGAACCCCAGGCAGTTCGGACCCAGCAAGCGGATCCGGCGCTCGGCAGCAATTGCGCACAACCGCGCCTGCAAGGCTGCGCCTTCGTCGCCGGTCTCCGCGAATCCGGAGGTGAAGACGACCGCCCCGCCTATCTGTCCGACGCGCGCGCGGGCCAGGGCCGCCGCCGCGTGGGCTGCTGGAACGGCCAGGATCGCGAGGTCGACGTCATCCAGCGCATCCAGGTCCGGATAGGTTTCCAACCCCTGAATCTCGTCCACGCGAGGATTCACCGGCAGGATGCGGCCGTCGTAGCCGTATTTTCGCAACAGCGTGACGGGCATGGCACCTATCTTTCCAGGCGTCGCGGATGCGCCCACCACCGCGATGCCGCGCGGTGCGAACAAGCGGGACAGCGAGTCATCGTTATGCTCGATCATGATGAGTTGGAGTATCCAAGGAAGACTTCAAGAGAAACGCACGACGCAACGGCCGATGTTTTCGCGCGCCAACAAGGCGGCCAGGGTTTGCGGCAATTCGCGCGGCTCGATGACGCGCGTCGCGGTGTCCAGCCGGGCTGGCCGATAATCGTTGGCCAGCCTGTGCCACAAGCGCTTGCGCAATGGCATGGGGCTGTTGGCGTTGATGCCGATCAACTTGACGCCGCGCAGGATGAAAGGAATGACCGACGCCGGCAGTTCCGCCCCGCCCGCGTTGCCGAAGGCGGCCGCCACGCCGTCGGGCCGCAGGCATGCGATCACCTGGGCGAGCAGCCGGCCACCGACGGAATCGACCACGCCATCCCATCTAGCGGACATCAAGGGCCGCAAGGGCGCGCCCTCATCCAGGGGCGGGATCACGTCGGCTGCACCCAGGGCGCGCAGGTAGGCCTGCACGCCCGGCTTGCCGGACATGGCACAGACCCGAAACCCCCGGCGGTCCAGGATATCGATCGCGATGCCCGCCACGCCCCCCGTCGCGCCCGTTACCAGTACGTCGCCCGCCGTCAGGCCGCAATGTTCCATCCAGTGCAGGGACAGGGCCGCAGTGTAGCCCGCCGCACCCAGCGCGGCGGCCTCCCGCAAGGTCATCCCGGCGGGCAAGGGCAGCACCCATTCGGCAGGCACGCGCGCATACTCCGCATAGCCGCCGTCGTGGTCCACGCCCGCGCCGAATCCATGCACCACGACAGGCGTCCCCGGCGCCAGGGCTGCTTCGGAGGAATGCACGATCGTGCCGGAAAAATCGATCCCCCCCACGCGCGGGTAGGCGCGAATGATCTTGCCTCGTCCCGCCTGGGCCAGCGCGTCCTTGTAGTTCAAGCCCGCATACGCAACCTGAATGAGCGTGTCGCCCCCGGAAAGGTCTTCCGTCCGGAGCGACTCGAAACGCCCTTGCGGCGCTGCCCCCGCTTCATTGCCCGCATGCAGCCGATAAGCCAGGAATTCATCTTTCGCCATGCGTATCGCCCTCCCGGGATGGATAATTTGACAACAGGCGCCGCGCGAGCGTCGCGCGATGCAACTCATTGGCGCCGTCATAGATGCGGAAGGGCCGCAACTCCTGCCAGATCATGGCCACGGGGCTATCCTCCGACATTCCCAGCGCCCCCATCATCTGCACCGCGCGGTCCGCCACCCGATTCACCGTTTCGGACACGAAAACCTTGGCCATGGCGCTGTGTTGCTTGACGGACAGGCCCTCATCCATTCTGCTTGCGCATTCCAGCGTCATGAGCCGGCTGGCATGCAGTTCGATGTACGAGTCGGCTACCATGGCCTGGACCTGCTGCAGGTCGGCCAGGCGGGAGCCGAAGGAGACGCGCTGAACCACGTACTCGCGCGCGCACGCCAGCGCCCGGCGGGCGCGGCCGATATACCGCATGCAGTGCAGGAGCCGCGCCGGCTCCAGCCGCAGCTGCGCATGCGCCAGCCCCTGCCCCGGCACCCCCAGGACCGCGTCGTCGGGGACTTCGCAGTCATCCAGGAATATTTCGGCGTGACCGCCGATCTGATAACCCGTCACCATGCCGATATCGCGCGCCACGCGGTAGCCTGGCGTATCCGCGGGAACGAGGAACAGCGTTGGCCCCTCATCCGCGCGCGCCAGCACCAGGGCGAAGTTCGCACCCACGCCGCCGCTGATGAACTTCTTGTGCCCTCGCAGCACCCATCGGCCGTTGCGCCGGTCAGCGCGCGTGCGCAACATGGACGGATCGGACCCCGCGCCCGGGCCGGGTTCGGTCATGGCAAAGCACGCCCGCTGGGTCGCCTGCGCCAAGGGCTCCAGATAACGCGCCTGTTGCGCGGACGTTCCCAGGTGCAGCAGAGTGAGCATATTGGGCTGGTCCGGCGCCGCGCAATGCAAGGCGGCCGGTCCCAGGAAGCCCCGCCCGGCTTCCTCCAGCACCTGCGCCAGGTCCCTCCATCCCAGTCCCAGGCCGCCCAGATGCGGCGGCAGTTGTGGCGCGTACAGGCCGGCCTCCCGCGCTTGCTGGCGCAAGCGCGCCACGGTCCGGTCCAAGGCTTCGACATCGCGTGCGATGGCCGGCGACTCCGCCGGAATAGCCACCTCGTCCACGAAGCGGCGCACGCGCGCGCACAGGTCGGCGACTTCGTTCGCTTGCTGCTGCATGGCTGGTCCCTCGCTTATTGGATTTGCGTACCCGTCGACTTCACCAGCTTCGCCCACCAGGCGGTTTCTTCGGAGATTTGCCGGGCGAACTCAGCGGGCGTGCTGCCCAGCGGCTCCGCGCCCAAGTCCTGGAAGCGCGTCCGCAACTGCGGATCCTGCAAGGCCTTGACGACGGCCGCGTGCAGGCGTTCGATGATCGCCGGATCGGTGCCGGCGGGGGCCATCAGGCCTTTCCAAGCCATCACGACAAAGCCTTTCTCCCCCGCCTCGTCGAAGGTGGGAATATCCGGCGCGGCGGTGGCGCGCCGGTCGCTGGGGACGGCGAGCGCGCGCAGATTGCCCGCCTTCACCTGCGGCAGCAAGGCCGGCATGTTGTCGATGATGAAATCGATATGGCCGGCCACCAGGTCGGTAACCGCGGGTCCCGTGCCCTTGTAGGGCACGTGCTGGGTCTGCAATCCCGCCCGCTGGTTGAGCAATTCGCCGGCCAGCTGGGCTGGCGAGCCATTGCCGGGAGAGCCGAAGGACAGCTTGCCGGGATGCGCGCGGGCATACTTCAGGAAATCCTGCAGGTTGGCGACCGGCAGCGACTTGTTGACCACCATCAGGTTGTGCTCGCGCTCCAGGCAACTGATCGGCGCCAGGTCCTTGGCGGGATCGAACGGCATGCTGCGATACAGGCTGGGATTGATGACGGTGGGCCCGGCGGCCGCCAGCAGCAGCGTATACCCATCGGGTGCGGAGCGGGCGACGAAATCCCCGCCGATGTTGCCTCCCGCGCCCGGCTTGTTTTCCACGATGACGGCCTGTCCCAGGATGGGATGCAGCGCCTCGGCAAGCAGGCGTCCGAGCACATCGGTGGAACCTCCCGGTGCAAATGGGATGATCAGGCGTATGGGCCGGTCCGGATAGGCTGCGCGAGCCGGCGCGCCGCCGAAGGCGGCCACAGCCGCCAAAACCGCGACCCATCTTGAAAAATGCTTGAACATGGACGTCTCCTTTGGTGAGCGGGCCATCGGTTTCTTGCACGACCGAGGTCCCTGGAAGTAACTATCTGCCAGCGATGTAGCCAGCCTGGCTCAAGGTATGCCTGGCAATGGTCAGCTGATGGATCTGGCTCGTGCCCTCATAGAGCCGGAACAGCCTGACATCTCGATAAAAGCGTTCGATCCCGTAATCGGCGATGTACCCGTAGCCGCCATGCATCTGGACGCAGCGGTCGGCCACGCGGCCACACATCTCCGAGGCGTAATACTTGCAGATGGACGCGTTCAGCGTCACGTCTTGTCCGGCATCGCGCTCCCTCGCCGTCTGCAGCACGAGCGCGCGCGCCGCCTGTATCTCGGTCTGGCAATCGGCCAGCATGGCCTGCACCAGCTGGAACTCCATGAGTGGGCGTCCGAACTGCTCGCGCTCGGCCACGAAGCGCATGGTGTCGTCCAGCATGCGGATCGCCGGGCCTATGCATAGCGCAGCCAGGTGTATGCGCTGCTTGTTCAGCACCCGCATCGCGGTCTTGAATCCCTGCCCCTCCCGTCCGCCGATGATGTTGGCCGCCGGCACACGGCAATCGTTCAGGTAGACAGCCGACACCGGCGATCCCGCCTGCCCCATCTTTTCATAGGGTTGGCCCGTGGACAGGCCCGCCATGCCCCTTTCGACAATGAAGGCAGTGATGCCGCGCGCGCCGGGTTCGTCCGGATCGGTTCGCGCCATCACGGTGAACAGGCCGGCAAGCGGCGCGTTCGTGATAAAGCACTTCTCGCCGTTCAATACATAGCTGTCGCCGTCGCGCCTTGCGGTCGTCCGCAGTGCGGTGGCGTCCGACCCCGCTTGCGGTTCGGTCAAGGCGAAGCAGCCCGTAACCGCGCCGCTGGCGAGGCTGGGCAGATAGCGCGCCTTCTGCGCCTCGGTGCCGTCCGCCACCAGCGCCTCCGAGCCGATGCCCGTATTGGTGCCCACGCGGGCGCGAAAAGCCACGGCGCATTGGGACAATTCCAGGGCCGCCAGGATCAATTCCTCGGTGGTCATGCCCGCGCCCCCGTAGGCCTCCGGAATGGAATAGCCGAACAGGCCTTGCGCCGCCATCTCGGCCACCAGGTCGGCCGGCACATCGTCCAGGCGAGCCACCTCGGCTTCGCGCGGAACCAGGCGCTCTCGCACGAAGCGCCGCAAGGAATCGATGAAAGCGGCAAAGCTTTCAGGGTCCCGGATCATCGTTGTCTCCTCACTTATCGCCGCGCCCGGCCGGGAACACGGTTGGAGCAGACTAGCAAAACGACACCTACTGCGAGACTAGTGTTTCGATATCTTGAACGCCGGGGCAACCATCCGAAGCCGGCGCGTACTATCATCGAACCACCTTAGCGGCCCCATCGAGACTCGTCATGCCCACCCACGCCGACCCCGCGTTCGCGACGACCCTGGCGCACGGGCTTGCCGTGCTGCAGACGTTTCGTCATGGGGAACCCGCGCTCAGCAACCGCGAATTATCCGAGCGGACAGGACTGTCCAAGGCCACTATTTCGCGCCTGACCACCACGCTGATGCAGCGCGGGCTGCTGCGCTTCGATCTGTCCCTGCGGCGCTATCTGCTGGGCCCGGCGCTGTTGTCCCTGAGTTATCCCTTGCTGACCAGCATCAAATTGCGGCAACTTGCCCGTCCCGCCATGTATCGCCTGGCGCAGGCTGCCGGAGGCTCGGCGTCGCTGGGCATGCATCACGGCATGCACATGGTCTACCTGGAGACGTGCCGGGGCCATGATGCCATCGCCTTTCGGCCGGACATTGGCGCCCTGCTGCCCCTAATGCCCTCGGCCATGGGCCGGGCCTGGCTGGCGCAGGCGGTCGCGCGCGATGATCGGCAAGGGATTGCCATATTGGACGCCCTGCGCGGCGCCGATCCTGCCGGCTGGCGCCGCCATCAAGCGGCCTGGGAGCAGGCCAGGCGCGATTATGCGGACTTCGGATATTGCGTGTCGGAGGGTGACTGGCATGCCGACGTGCATGCAGTCGCGGTGCCGCTGCGCCGGCAGGTGGACGGCGAAACCCTGGTCTTCAACTGCGGCGTGCCGCGGCGCAGAATACGGGGCAAGGAATTGCGCTCGCGAATCGCGCCGCGCCTGCTCACACTGGTGGCCCGCATGGAGAAGGCGATCGCCACGGAGACGAGCGATGGCTAGCGGCAATCCGGACTTCGCCACCACCCTCGCGCGCGGCATCGACATCCTGTCCTGTTTCAGCGCTGGCCGGCCGATACTGGCCAACAAGGACTTCGCGCAACAGACGGGACTGTCCCGGAGCGCCGTGGCGCGGCTGACGCACACGCTCGTAGCGTTGGGCTACCTGCGGCGCATGGGAACGCCGCCAAGGTACCGCCTCGGCGCGTCGGTGCTCGCGTTGAGCTACCCGCTGCTGGCCAGCATGCAAATACGACAACTGGCCCGCCCCTTGATGAAGCAGTTGGCCGATCATGCGCGCGGCGCGGTTTCCCTGGTGGTGCGCGACAGGCTGCAGATGGTGTATGTGGAAACCGCGCGCTCCAACGAGGCCTTGCAAACACGTCCCGACATCGGGGCGGCGCTGCCCCTGCTATCCAGCGCGGCTGGCAAGGCCTGGCTCGCCCGCGCGCCCGAGACCGACCGCGCCACCGTGCTGAATCAATTACGGGTGGCCGATCCGGCATACTATGCCGCGCACATCGAGACCCTGCCGGCAGCGAGGCGCGACCTGGAGAGCAAGGGGTACTGCGGCAACAACAGGCAATGGCGCTGCGATGCCCACGGCTTTGCCGCGCCGCTGAGCAGGCCATACCAATCGCTGCTGTATGTCTTCAACTGCGGCGTACCAGCCGACGACGGTCCCTACCGCGAACGGGCGGCCGATATCGGACCGAAGCTCGTCGGCCTGGCGAGAGAAACCGAGCGGCTCCTCGGAATGGATTAGCGCGCTCATTCCGCGCCATGTGCTGCCTAGCCTGCGACACGCTCCATGCGCACATCGTCCTGGCCCGATGGACGGTGCAATAATCCCTCTTGAGTTCTATCGCGACTTCCATCGCGCCGGCGCTTCTTCCTTGAAGGCGGCGGCGACTCCACGCAGCCCTACATCGAAGGAGAAAAACCCATGACTTGGAAGCCCCGGAACTATCCCTCGATGAGTCCGTACATCGTCTGTTCGGACGCGGAGGCATACATCGGTTTTGTAGAACAGGCGTTCGGAGGAGTGCTGCTGCGCCGCTTCAATCGACCGGACGGTTCACTGATGCATGCGGAAATCCGGATAGACGACAGCGTGCTGATGATAGGTGGCGGCGCGCCTGCGCAACCCGGTGGGCCGCACATTCATCTTTACGTACCGGACGTGGAAGCGACCTTCAATCGCGCGGTGGCCGCCGGTGCGACCGTGGTGCAAGCGCTGCAGCGAAAGCGCGCGGACGACGATCTGCGCGGCGGCGTACAGGACGCCGCGGGAACGACCTGGTGGATTGCCACGCAGTAGGTCTGTCCGCGCCCGTGAAAAGGGGCGTCGACCAAGGCAGGGGACATGCCCATCTCCGTCTCGGTCAGCGTTCCCTTTACAGAGGACCTGCTGCAAGCAGGCGTCCATACCGCGTTGGCCGTCAGCCTGTTCAAGTGCGGTGCACTGACACAAGGACGGGCGGCCAAGCTGGCGCGCATGACCGTGCCGCAGTTCCTTGAACATGTCAGTTCTCGCGGAATTCCCGTGGTCGATCACGACCCAACGGAGTTGGAGGATGAGTTAGCCGCCTTCGGAACCGGCGCTGGCGATAAATGAGCCGACCGGTCGTAGTCCACCAGCCTCAGGTAATCGACCGGCACGACGAAATGCCGCCGTCCACGGTGAAAATGGCGCCACTGGTGTACTGCGAACGGTCGGAAGCCAGATACACGAACAGGTCGGCCACCTCTTCCACGGTGGCGGCGCGGCCCAGCGGCCAGGCTCCCATCATGGCTCGCACCGCGGCCTGGCCGTCCGGCTCGTTTTCGGCGCGGGCGTGCACCACCCGGGCAAGGCGCTCGGTCGCCACGGGCCCCGGATTGACGCCGACGACGCGAATCCCGTGCTGCAGGCTGCGGCCGCCCAGCGCCCGCGTGAACGCCATCAGCGCCGCATTGCCCGTCGTCCCGGCGATGTAGTCGAAGTCGAAGTTCTCTCCTCCGTTGCCGATGTTGTTGAGGATCACGCCCGACCCGCGCGCCTGCATCGCCGGATAGAAGGCGCGGGTCAGGTTGATGTAGCCGAACACTTTCAACTCCCAGCCCTCGCGCCAGCGGGCTTCATCCACTTGCCACAGCGTCCCGCCCGGAATGCTGCCCGCATTGTTGACCAGCACGTCGGCCTCGCCCGCGAAGTCCAGCACCTGGCCGACAGCACCGGCGGCGGTAAGGTCGCACGCCAGCAAGTGCGCGCGGCCACCATGCTCCACCTCGATACGGCGCGCCAGGCGTTCGAGCTTCTCGCCGGAGCGCGCCACCAGGTAAAGTTCGCAACCCTCGGCCGCGAACGCCTTGGCCAGGCCCTCGCCTATGCCCTGGGAAGCGCCCGTCACCAGTACCTTGCGTCCCTTGAGTCCAAGATCCATGTCCATCTCCTCCTAATTCCGCAACGGCCGCCCCAGCGTATCGATTGCGCGCGGGCAGCCCTGGCGATTCAGATCACTCCCTGCTCGCGCAGTTGCCCGATATCGCTCGTCGAATAGCCCACCTCCGCGAGCACCTCGTCGGTATGCTCGCCCGTCCGCGGCGCCCGTCGCTCGATGCGGGGAGGCGTGCGCGACAGCGACACCGGCGACGCCACCAGCGGCACCTCCTCGCTCACGCCGGGATAGCGCGTCCATTCGAACGCCCCGGAACCGCGCACGATATCGTCATCCAGCACCTGGCTGGGGGAGTACACGGGTCCGGCTGGAATGCGCGCGCGCTCCAGGGTGGCCAAGGCCTCCTGCCGGGTGCGCTGCGCGCACCACCGCCCCATCATGTCGCTGAGCACCGCGCCGTTTTCCCCGCGCTTGGCATCATCCTCGAAGCGCGGATCCTCCAGCAGTTCGGGCTTGTCCATCAGGCGTACCCAGCGCTTGAACATGGGCGCCCCGACCACCTGCACGATGATCCAGCCGTCCTTCACCTTGTAGATGTCGGAGGGTCCGTAGTTGGGACTGCGATTGGCCGTCGCCGCCCGCCCCACTTTCAACAAGGCCTCCTCGATCAGGCTGCCGCTGGAAAAATTCAGCGCCGTGCGCAGCAGCGACGCATCGACCTCCTGCCCCCGGCCGCTCAGCCGGCGCTCGTACAGCGCCATCACCGTGCCGAAGGCGCAAGACATGCCGGTGGCGAAATCGACCACGGGCACCATGGCCTTGATCGGTTGGTCGGGGAAGCCCGCCATGTGCACCGCCCCGCTCATGGCCTGGCCCACGCCGTCGAAGCCCACGCGATCCCGCACCACGGGGTCGGACCCGAACGCCGAGGACGCCGTCAGGATGATGTCGGGCTTGACCTCGCACAGGCTGCGGTAGTCCAGCCCCAGGCTGGCGATGGTGCGCGGCGGCATGTTCGCCACGACGATATCGGCGGTCTGGAGCAAGCGCCGCAACACGTCCCTGCTCTCTTCCGCCTCAAGGTTCAGCGTCATCGAGCGCTTGTTCCGGTTCACCTGCAAGAAGAATGCGCCCTCTCCCTCGCCGGTCACCGGCATGACATACCGGTCCTCGCTGCCACCGACCCGATCCACCCTGATCACGTCAGCGCCGAAGTCGGCCAGCAAGGCCGCGCAGAACGGCCCCGCAATGAAACGGCCGAAGTCCAGCACCTTCACACCCGCAAGTACCTTTTCCATATTCATCCTGGTCCCGCAAATTCACAGCTCGCCATCGAAATCAGCCAGCAGATCCTGAAACCGCTCCGCGGCGCAGCGCAATACAGGCGCGATGCGCTTGCTCTCTTCGGCCAGATTCGGCTGCACATCCGCCTTGCCGCAGCTCATGCTCATCAAGATACGCTTGCGTCCCACCCGCACCGGCAGCGCCACGCCATAGGCATCGCGCTGATAGCCGGACAGCACCGAACAGATCCCGATGCGCCTGAGCTCGTCGAAGCTCTGCTGAATGCCGCGCATGAGGCCAGGCGCCGCGGAGCCCGCGTGCGTGCGCAGGCGGGCCAACAGGTCCTCGCGCTCCGCCTCGGGCAGGCCCCACAAATACGCCCGCCCTATCGACGTGGTTCCCAGCGGCAGCACGGAGCCCACGCCCAGGCGCAAGGTCCTCACCTTGTGGCTGACCCGGTAGCCGACGTAGAGCATCTCCAGGTCGTCCCGTATGCTCAGCGCGACCGACACATTGAGTTCGTCCGCCAGCTCCTGCAAGAGGGGATTGGCAATGCGCAACAGGTCGCTGCTGGCCAGATACGCATGGCCGATGCCAACCGGCGCGGCCGCCAGCTCGAACTCACGTCCGCCAGGGACGTGCCGCAGGAAGCCCAGGTGCAGCAGCGTGCTGGTCAGGCGCGACACCGTCGCCTTCGAGAGGCCGGTTCGCCGCACCAGCTCGGCGTTCGACAGTGGCGCCCGCTCCGAGCGGAAGGCACGCAGCACCTGCATGCCGCGCCTGACGGTTAGCACGGTCGCGCCCGAGGCATCGTTTCCAGCGCCCATCAACCGGCCACCTTCTGCTGGATGGACGACACCATCGCCAGCAACTGCGGACCGATCTCGCGCTCCACCCTGGCGCGCGTCATCTGCTGGCTGGATCCCACGCAGGCCAGGACGAGCGGCGCATGGTCTTCTATCATCAACGGCGCGGCGACGACGCCCATATCCCGGTCCCATTCGCCCAGCGACGTGCAGAACCCCGTATTCAAGACCTGGGCGATCGCCTCGCTGGTGCGCCGCCGCACCCGCGGCCACTCCCGCGGCGTGCGTCGCTCGACGTTCTCCAGCAGGTAGTAGCGCTCCAGCTCGGGCAAGGCCGCCAGCAGCGCCCACCCCATGGGCGACGAAGCGATGCCCACGCGCACGCCCACGTGCAGATTGAGAGCGAGGCTGGACTCCGCGCTATGGCAGGTTTCCAGCACGATCATGTCCAGGCGGTCGCGCGAGCTCAGGTTCATGTGGACCTTGTGGCGCTCGGCGAAAGAACGCATGCAGACGCCCGCCAGGCGTTGCACGTCGGAATTGGCGGTGGCGCCGTAGCCCAGTGCAAGCGCGGAAGGCGCGAGTCGGTACCGGCGCCCTTCCGGCTCGTGAAACAGGTAGCCCAGCGATACCAGGGTCTGCGCGATGCGCGTCACCGTGGAGGCAGGCAGCCCGGTACGCACCGACAGGTCGCGGTTCCCCAGCCAGCGGTCGCCCGGCGTATAGGAAGCCAGGATGGACAAGGCCCGGGCGAAGGGCGCGACCAGCATGCGCGACGCGTCTGCCCCGGCGACTTTTTCCGGCATCTGCTGCTCCTGGTGGACGGTGATCTCGATGGACCGCGATTCAGGCGGCTCCCGGCAATTGTCGTATCTCTTCTACCGCCGCCGGGTTGTCCAGCGACGACAGATCGCCTGCCGGCAGCCCGCAATAGGCGCTGCGGATGACGCGCCGCATGATCTTCGAACTGCGTGTCTTGGGAAGCTGGCTGACCACATGCACGGCGCCAGGCCGGAACGGACGGCCCAGCCGCTTGTCCACGTGCTGCATCACCTCCTGCCCCAGGCCCGGCGCGGCATCGGCGGCATCGGCGGCGTCCGGCCTCGCCACGATGAAGACCACAAGCTTCTGGCCCTTGTCGGCGTCGTCCACGCCAATGGCCGCGGCCTCGGCGATCCGCGGCAGTTCCAGCACCACCTCCTCGACCTCGGCCGGCCCCAGGCGCTTGCCCGCCACCTTGAGCGTGTCGTCGGATCGGCCCATCATGAAGAACACCCCATCGGGCCGGCGCAGGGCCAGGTCGCCGTGCACCCAGATGCCGGGGATGGTGTTCCAGTAAGTGTCCAGATAGCGCGCATCGTCCTTCCAGAACGACTGCGTCATGCCGATGAAGGGCCCGCGCACGGCGACCTCGCCCACGGCGCCCGTGATCGGCCTGCCCTGGGCATCCACCACGTCCACATCCACGCCGGGCGATACCGTATTGAATCCACCCGGCGGAATGGCGCGCGACACCACGCTGGACAGCAAGGCGCCCGATACCTCGGTGCCGCCGGTGTAGTTGATCACCGGCTGCGTGCCGCGCCCGAAGCGGCGCTGGAACCAGGCGAAATGCTCCGGGTCGATCGCCTCGCCGGCGGTGATCAGCAGGCGCACCGTGGAAACATCGCCTTGCAGCGCCAGGTCCTCGTGGTTGGCCAGCCCTCTTATCAAGGTAGGCGCTGACCCGTAGTGCGTGATCCCGTGGCGTTCGATCAGGCGCGACATGCGCGACCAGTCCGGATAGTCGGGCGCACCGTCGTAGCAGACCAGCGTGGCGCCGCGCAGCAATGCGCTGCCGACGACCAGCGTCCCCGCGATCCAGCCCATATCGGCCGGCCAGCAGAATACGTCGCCGGGCCTGACGTCGAAGTGGACGATGGCGTCGTGCGCGATCTTCAACGGAAAGCTGCCATGGGTGTGCACCACGCCCTTGGGCTTGCCGGTGGTGCCCGAAGTGTAGATCACCATGAAGGGGTCGTTCGGGTCCAGCACGACCGGCTCCAGGCGGCTATCGCACGCCATCTCCATTACCTGGCGCCAGTCGACGTCGCGCGTATCGCCCAGGGTCTCGTCGCCTTCGCGCTTCCAGACCACGTGGCGCAGCGTGGGCAGCCGCTCCCAGGCCGCGCGCAGGGCGCCCTGCACGTCCACGAGCTTGCCGCGGCGCCTGAAACCCGTGGATGCAATGGTCCAGCTGGCCTCGGCCGCGGACAGCCGCGCAACGATGGCATCGACGCCGAAACCGCTGAACAAGGGCACGACGATCGCGCCCATCGACGCGACCGCCAGCAGCGAGATGATGGACTCCACCCCGGTCTCCATCAGCAGGCCAACGCGGTCGCCCCGTGCGACGCCGAGCGCCGCCAGGCCGGCGGCGAAGCGCTTCACCTGCGCGCCCAGTTCCTCGTAGCCGATGCTGGTAATCCGGCCGTCCTCGCGCTCGGCCACGATGGCCCGGCGCGTACGCGTGTCCGGCCGCCCGCCCCAGGCCAATACGGAATTCACCCAGTTCAGCCTCCCGCCGGGAAACCAGCGTGGGAACTCCGGCCGGGTCGCGGCCTCCATATAGGCCGTCGGCGGCGTCTCCCACACGAAATCGGCCTCCTGCATGACCGTGCGCCAGTAACGCCAGGGATCCTGCCTGGCGACGGCCAGCAGATCGTCGTAGCCCGCCACGCCCAGGGCACGGACCAGGCCGGCCACGCCACTGCTGTCCCAGTCGCCCGGCACGGGATTCCACGTATCAGCCATTGCATCCATCCTCTCGCCACCTCGGAATGTCATCGTTTACCGCACGGCGCTACAGCCCCATATAGGCTCGCCGCACCTCGTCGTTGCGCATGAGTTCATCGGCCGGAGCCTGCGCGACGACCGCGCCGCTTTCCAGCACGTAGCCATAGTCCGCGATCCCCAGCGCGACCTCGGCATTCTGCTCCACGAGCAGCACGTCCACGCCGTCCCGCGATATTTCGCGGACCACGTTCGCGATCTGGTCCACGACCGCCGGCGCCAGCCCGATGGTGGGCTCGTCCAGCAGCAGCAGCCGGGGGCCGGCCATCAAGGCGCGGGCCACGGCCACCATCTGCTGCTGGCCGCCGCTGAGCGCACCCGCCGCCACGTCCAGCTTGGCCTTCAAGTCGGGGAACAATCCCAGGCAGCGCTCCTGCCCTTGCGCGATGGCCTCCTTGCCCGGACGCAGGAAGGCGCCCAGCTCCAGGTTCTCGCGCACCGTCATCGCCCCGAACAGCCTGCGGCCTTCGGGCACCAGGGCCAGCCCGCGCGCCACCAGTTCGTTGGGCGCGGCCCCCCCCACCGGCGCGCCGAACAGGCGCACGGCATCGCGGGCCGACCGCAGCAGTCCGCTGATGCATTTCAGGACCGTGGACTTGCCGGCCCCGTTGGCGCCGATGAGCGTCACCACCTGGCCACGCATCACCCGCAGGCTCACGCCATGCAGCGCCGGCACCACGCCGTAGGCCGCATGCAGGCCGGCGATCTCCAATGTCGGCGTTTCAGTTGACATTCGCTTTCCCCAGATAAGCGGACAGGACCCGCGGGTCGTTGCGGACGGCTTGCGGCGTGCCCGTGGCCAGCAGCTTGCCATGATGTAGCACGTAAAGCCGGTCGCAGACCTGCATCACGGCCTTCATGTTGTGCTCCACCAGCAGGATGGAAGTGCCGAACTCGTCGCGGATGCGCCGGAACATGTCCAGCACCGACGCCACCTCGGTCTGGTTCAGGCCGGTCAAGGGCTCGTCCAGGCACAGCAGGCGCGGCCGCGGGGCGAAGGCGATGGCGATGCTCACCAGGCGTTGCATGCCATGCGGCAGATTGCCCGCCGTCGCGTGCAGTACTCGTTCCAGCCCCACCAGCGCCGCGGTCTCGCGCACGCGCTGCTCGCGGTCCTTGCGCCCGCCGCCGGGCAGGCCGCCTATGGCCCCGATGAGAATATTGTCCGCGACGCTCATGCTGCGCATCAGGCTGCCGTGCTGGAAGGTGCGCACCAGGCCCAGGCGGCTGATGGCTTCCGGCGGCTTGCCGGTGACGTCGCGGCCCAGGATGCGCAGTTGTCCGCCGCTGGGAACCAGGAATCCGCTGAGCAGGTTGAAGGTCGTGCTCTTGCCCGCGCCATTGGGGCCGATCAGTCCCAGGATCTCGCGGTCGCGGATTTCCAGGCTCATGTCGGCCACCGCCAGCAGGCCACCGAAGCGCCGGGACAGGTGGCTGGCCTGCAAGGGCGTAGCGGGCTGATCGACAAGGGCGCTCATGGCTGTGCTCCGGGGGATGGCTTGAACGCCGCCTTGCGGGGACGGCGGCAGCGACCGGCCAGGCCGACCAGGCCCCGCGGCATGAACAGCACGCTGATGACGATGGCCGCGCCGTAGAAAATGTGTTCGCCGCCGCCCATGCCCTGGGCCACGCTGGCCAGCAACACCAGCACCACCGCGCCTACCACCGGCCCGGCGGGGTGCTCTTCTCCGCCCACCTTCAGGTAGGCCAGTGCGAACGTCGACAGCAGGAAGCTGAAGTCCAGCGGGCTGATCACGTTGTTGGAGTATGCCTGGAGGGCCCCCGCGACGCCCGTCGCGAAGGACGCGATGCAGAAGCACAGCACCTTCGTCAAATGCACCGGGATGCCGACAGAGCGCACCACGCTGTCGTTGTCTCGAATGGCGACAAAGACGCGGCCAAGGTGCGAACGCTCGATGCGCACCATGCCCAGGATAAGCAGTCCGCACAACACGACGACGAAGGTCGGGAAATGGTCGGACAGCCATTCCGGCGGGAAGATGCCCACCATGCCCGAATTGCCTCCCAGCCATTCGGACCGGGTGTACAGGATGCGCATGGCCTCCGTGAAGGCGAAGCCGATCAGCAGGAAATACGGTCCCTTGACCCTGAGGGTGATGTAGCCGAAGACCGCGCTGACCAGCAGCGCCAGCATGCCGCTTGCCAGCAGCGACACCCAGAACGGCAGTTCCCAGATGGTCGCGGTCACCCCGCAGGCGTACGCGCCCAGGCCGAAGAAAGCGGCGACGGCAAAATTCAGTTCGCCGATCAGCAGCACGAAGCGGAGGCTGCAGGCCATCGTGGCGGCGATGGCGATCCACGTGATCAGGCTGGCGCCGTAGCCCGAGCCCAGCGCCACGCTAAGCAGCGCGGCCAGTGCCAGGATCAGCCCGCCCTTGCGGAAGAAATGGTCAGTCATGGCCAAACAGTCCTTTCGGCCGTACCAGCAGTACGGCCATGACGAGCACGAAGATGGACAGGTTCGCCACCGACGGATCGAAATGGAAACCCACGAAGCTTTCGACGAAGGCGATGAACAGGCTGCCCAGGATCGCGCCCGGCACGCTGCCCATGCCGCCTATGACCACGGCGATGAAGCCCTTGACCAGGTAGGCGTCCCCCAGCGTGGGCGTGACCGCCGCCACCGGCGAGATCAGCGCGCCGGCAAGCGCGCCGATGGCCGAGGCCACCAGGAAGCCCCGGAAGGCAATGTGGCGGTAAGGAATGCCTTGCAGCATCGCGGCCTCGTGGTCGATGGACACCGCGCGCAAGGCCTTGCCGAAGCGCGTGCCGCCCAGCGCCACGGTAAGCAGCACGGTCATGCCGACCGCCACGGCGCACAACACCAGCCGCTGGATCGCGATGCTGACGCCGAACACGTCGACCGCGCCCTCGAACAACGGCGGCACCGGCCGCACGCCGCCGCCGAAGGCCTTCAGCAGCACGCCTTCCACCATCAGCACCAGGCCCGTCGACAGGATGAACGACCCAGTCATGTCGCGCTCCACGCGCTTGAAGCCGAACTCGTACACCACCGCGCCGAATACTGACGTCAACGCCACCCCGGCCACGCAGGCCACCGCGTACGCCGCCCAGGCCGGCCAGCCCTGCTGCGCCAGCCACGGAACCGCGATCGACACGGTGAGCGCGGACAGCGTG
The DNA here is from genome assembly GCF_004121055.1 of Achromobacter aloeverae. Taxonomy (GTDB): domain Bacteria; phylum Pseudomonadota; class Gammaproteobacteria; order Burkholderiales; family Burkholderiaceae_B; genus Bordetella_C; species Bordetella_C aloeverae. The sequence goes on along the minus strand of NZ_PYAL01000006.1, from coordinate 269,432 downwards.
AAGAACTGCCCGTGCGCAAAGTTGACGATGCGCAGCACGCCGAAGATCAGCGTCAGGCCAAGCGCGAACAGAATGTAGACGGCGCCGATCTGCAACGCCGTAAAAGCCAGTTGGAGAAAATTCTGCATGAGTGCCGTTGCTCCCGAGCACGCGCCGCCGGACTCAGCGCAGCTCGCTGGAAGGCAGGCGGGCGACTTCCACCAGCTTGCCGTCCTTGAGCTGCGTCACGATCACCGGCAGCAGCATCTGCTGCGGCGAGCCGTAGGTATCCTTGCCGCCGAAGCCGGAGTCGCCGTAGAAGGACTCGAATTTCAGCGCCGGCAGCACCTTGGCCACGTCCCCGGGCTCGATGCTCTGCGCCTTCTCGATGCCTGCCTTGATGGCGTAGACGGCGTCGTAGATGCCGATCTGGACCGCGTTGATGGACTCGCCCGTGGCCTTGCGCACCCCTTCGTCCAGGGCTCGCTGGCGCGGCGTGGCGGTTGGGCTGTCCAGGCTGATTGCCGCGCCCATGTACACGCCCTCCACCGTCCTGCCGCCAGTGGCGATCAGGCCGTCGGCGCCCGTGCCGACCTGTATGACCTTGACGCCGTTCCAGCCCATGCCGGCCATTTCCTTGAAGACCAGTCCGGCGTCCGCGGACGGCGTGGAACACAGGTCCACGGCATCCGGCTTGAGCGAGCCCAGCTTCGCCGCGACCGGCTGGAATTCGCTGCTGCCACGCTCGTACCAATCGCTGGATACCACCTTCACGCCGGCAGCTACCCAGGCCTTGCGCGCGATTTTCTCGGTATCCTGCCCGGTGGCGTCGTTGGGGTTGAGCAGGGCCACCGTCTTGATGGGATGCGCCTTCGCCACGTAGGCCGTGATCGGCCCGGAGATCTCAAGCGTCGTATTCATCTGCGTGAACGTCAGCGGGAACTTCGGCCCCTTGATACTGGCGCCCCACGCGGTGGTGAAGATCAGCACGCCCTTGCGCTCGGTCAGCGATTGCAGGGCCCGCACCGGCGCGGTGCCGATGCTGCCGGCGACGAACTTGACGTCGTCCTTGGTGATCAGCGCCTGCGCCACCTTGGCGCCCTCGGCCGCGTTGTACTTGTTGTCGTAGGTGATGCACTTGAAGTTGTATGCCCGCCCCTTGACCTTGACACCGCCGGCCGCCGCGATCTCCGCGGCGGCCTTGCCGCATAGCCATTCCGCGCCCATGCCCCAGGCCGCACCCGACCCGGACAGCGGCGCGGACAGGCCCAGCTTGATTTCATCGGCGGCCTGCGACAGTGGCGCGTACATCGCCAGCAAGGCCACGCAGGAAATGCTGCTTACGGTCTTCCTCAACATGTCTGTCTCCACTGAAGGTTTAGTAATTGTGGGCACGATTACATGCCCGCACCTGGAGCCCGTCAACGAAGAATAGTCAATGTTCCGTACTATGGAATGCGTGTGGGACACCCCTGCTCGCCTGGGGAACGCGCCATTGCGTTCACGCAAGAAGATGCTTATTTCCAATGTACGGAACAATAGCCGCAGCGGCGTTGACGCTGGATTCAGCGCGGCCGCAGCATTCCTCGTCAAATACCTAGACGGCACCGCAATGATCCGAGACCAGGAAACGCTCAATCTGCTTTTGGCCAACATTTCCCGCTTCGTCCGGGAGAGGCTCATTCCCAATGAAGAAACGGTCGCCGAGACCGACGAGATACCGGCCGATATCGTCCAGGACATGCGCGAGATGGGCCTGTTCGGCCTGACCATCCCCGAGGCGTATGGCGGGCTGCAACTGACCATGGAAGAAGAAGTGCTGGCCATGCTGGAGCTGGGCCAGGCCTCGCCGGCCTTCCGTTCCCTGATCGGCACCACGGTGGGCATTGGTTCGCAAGGCATCCTGTTCGACGGTACCGAAGCGCAGAAAGCCAAGTACCTGCCGCGACTGGCGACGGGAGATCTGATCGCCTCATTCGCCTTGACCGAGCCCGGTTCCGGGTCCGATGCGGCCTCGCTGCGCACCGCCGCCGTCCGCGACGGCGACGACTACGTGGTCAACGGCACCAAGCGTTTCATCACCAATGCGCCGCAAGCGGGCATCTACACGCTGATGGCACGCACCGATCCTGAACAGAAAGGCGCGGCCGGCATCTCCGCCTTCATCGTCGATGCCCGTTCCAGCGGCATCCACCTGGGCAAGCGCGACAAGAAGATGGGACAGAAAGGCGCCCATACCTGCGATGTCATCTTCGAGAACTGCCGCGTGCCCGCCGCCAACCTGATCGGCGGGCTCGAAGGCCGCGGCTTCAAGACGGCGATGAAGGTGCTGGACAAGGGCCGCATCCATATCGCCGCCATCTGCGTGGCGGTGGCCGAACGCATGCTGGCGGAAGCCTTGCGCTACGCCGTGGAGCGTCGCCAGTTCGGCCAGCCCATCGGAGAATTCCAGCTCGTGCAGGCCATGCTGGCGGACAGCAAGGCCGAGATCTACGCTGCGCGCAGCATGGTGATCGACGCGGCGCGCCGGCGCGACGACGGGCTTCCGGTCAGCACCGAGGCGTCCTGCGCCAAGCTGTTCGCCTCCGAAATGTGCGGCCGCGTTGCCGACCGGGCCGTACAGATCTTCGGCGGCGCCGGCTATATGAGCGAATACGGCATCGAACGTTTCTATCGAGATGTCCGGCTCTTCCGCATCTATGAAGGCACGACCCAGATCCAGCAATTGGTCATCGCCCGCAATATGATCCGGGAGCTGTACTGAAGCATGGACGCCGCCGTGAAGACCATGCGGCCCCGAGGGCGCCCCGCCTGCCTACTTATATAAACGGACGACCATGAAATACGAAGATTTCCAGTTTCTTCTCTTCGAACGCCATGCCGACGGCGTCTTGCTCATCACGCTGAACCGCCCCGAAGCCATGAATGCCACCAATGCGCGCATGCACTGGGAGCTCACCAGGATCTGGCCGGTGGTCAACGACGATCCCGGCGTCAAGGTGGTGGTGGTCACCGGGGCGGGCGACCGCGCGTTCTCGGCGGGCGGCGACCTGGGCTGGGTAGAGGAAATGGTGGGTAACGCCGAAGTGGTCGCGGCGGTGATGAAGGAAGCCGGCGACATCGTCTACAACATGCTCGCCTGCGAAAAACCCATCATCTCCGCGATAAACGGCGTGGCGGTTGGCGCCGGACTGGCGGTGGCGCTGCTGGCCGACGTCAGCGTCATGGCCGAGACGGCGCGCTTCACCGACGGCCACGTCCGCCTGGGCGTGGGCGCGGGTGACCATGCCGCCATCGTGTGGCCCTTGCTGTGCGGCGTGGCCAAGGCCAAGTACTACCTGATGACCGCGGACTTCATCGACGGCAAGGAAGCCGAGCGCCTGGGCATGGTGACGTTTTGCGTCCCCAAGGAGGAACTGATGGAAAAAGCCCTGGCCGTGGCCGCCAAGCTCGCCCGGGGCAGCCAGTCGGCCATCCGCGCCACCAAGAAGTCCATCAACAACTGGATGCGTATCGCCGGCCCCATCTTCGACAACTCCCTGGCGACCGAAATGCTGGGTTTCCTGGGCGCGGACGCGCGCGAAGGCCTGGATGCCGTGCGCAACAAGCGGACGCCGGATTTCCCGTCGGCCCGCCTGCCGGCGGACGGCGCCTGACGCGGACTGTCGACAGCCGTCCGGCTGGGCTTCGACAGGGGATATCCGGCGTCGATGAACGCCGGTCCGGGAGGGATGGCGCACCCGGTTGACGCGATCGACGCCGCGCTGGCGAGACCGGTTGCCATGTCGCCAAGAGAACGGCGTCTTCGTCAACGAGGATCCTTCAGGTCCTGCTGCGTCGATGCCTCCCCCTGCGCGCCGCGCCTGGCCACGGGAAGACGCCAGCGGCGGCGAATGGCGATCAGGCGCAGTCCGAAACAGAGCAAGGCGCCGGCCAGGGTGGCGATCGCGGCGGGAACGTCAAGGAACTTCCCTATGACCACGACGGCGCCGCCCGCCAGGGCGGCGACCGCATAAATCTCGGCCTTCAGCACGGTGGGAATCCGGGCCAGGAGAACATCGCGCGCGACCCCGCCGCCTATGCCGGTCAGCATGCCCAGGAACGCCGCCATCAACGGATTCAACCCGAACGCCAGCGCCTTCTGCGCGCCGGAGACGGCAAAGAGTCCCAGGCCCGCGGCATCGAAGATCTGAACGGGACTGACCAGCTTCTCTATGAGGGGAGTCCAATAGAACGTGATAAGGCCGGCCAGCATCGATACCATCGGATACCGCCAGTCGCTGATGCCGGCGGGCGGTACCGCCCCGATCAGGATGTCGCGCGCGATGCCTCCAAAATTCCCGGCGACAAAGGACAGCACGAAAACGCCGAAAAGATCGAGGCGCTGTCTCACGCCGGCAATCCCGCCGCTGAGCGCGAACACGAAGGTACCAGCGAGATCAAGCGCCAGCAGCAGCGTCACGGGACCGGTATTCCCCATAATCGGACCTCATAAAACGCATATTGTGCCAGTCACGCCGGGCCCGAGACGACCGTCGTTTCGACGCAGGCCTTCAAGGCCATATGGCGCCCTGAGCCCCTCGCATGACGCTCCTGCGGTTAACCCTTAACCGCGTGGCCGATTTCGCCCCTTCCGTTCAACAACAGGAGGGAGATAGCCAGACTCGTCTTCCGCATCCATCCCGTTGAACAGACGGCGCTGTGTCTGCTTGACCAAGGATCGAACCTTGTACACGACGCGCTCGGCAAGCATTGCCCGAGATGGGTTGAGCAAGGGCAGTAGGCTGTTTGCCGCCTCAGGAATAGCGATATTCACCTTACCAGCCATGTCTTGCGAGACCGCAACCAGATACTTGGGGGAGATCTTGAGCTGGGCAGCCATCGCAGCAAGCTGCTGCGGCCCGATCTTGCCAGGCTCAAACTCGCCACCGACGCTAAACGCAAAATTCGGCCCCAGCCCGGAGTAGACTCGGGTTGCCATCAAATCGTAAAACGGGGCAAGACGCAGTCCTTCGTTGCTGACGATCAACGATAGATTCTTTGCGTGGGAATCATTGTTCCCAACGTAAAGATTAAAAAAAAGCCATCTCAGGAGATGCCTTTGATCCACCGCGGGCTTACTGGATAGACGCCCCACCATTTCGAAGCACTCCGCAAAACTCGGCCCGCCCTCAATTTCGTACTTGCCATCTGAATTCCGCCCGAGCAGTTGGCATAGATCGGCCTGCCACAGCCTGGCCAAAGAACCGTCTTCGCGCCTGACACGGTCATATCGCTCAACCAGGCACGCATCGACAATAGGCTGATACTGAACACAGGCAACAGGCAAACCACATAGCGCCGCTGCCGCCATGATCAAGGTTTCATTTGCCGCAGTGGCAAACAGGTGAATATCTGTTCGGACGATGTCGGGCTTTAGGATATGTGTTGAAGGCGTGGCGCCCATGGGTCGCAATGGATTGCCTTCGGCATCAAGCGAGAGCAACATTTTCACCTGAGCACCCGAGATCGAAAGCCGTGGGGCAGCATAGGCTCGCGCCTCGTCCTCGATTGCCTGCCGCATTACCAAGTTTTTTTCGTCGGCATGCATCAGCGCGTTGACCTGTTCCCAGCTGAGTTTCTGGTATTGCGGCGATTGCGGTGCCTGGCCCTCCGAAAGCAAGACAATAGCGCCGGCCGCGTCGCCGCCGGCAACCGCCAAGAGTCCATAGACCGATGAAACATGGTGCCGCATGGTGATCAAGCGGCGTTGCTCGCCTTCGGGCAGTAGATTTTCAAAAAAAGCGTGGATCTCAGGACCGTCGTGCTTCCCTGGACCCAAGGGGAGTCCAGGCGCTAATGGTGACCTCCCGCTGGCGAGCCATTCAGTCGCATAAGAGAATGAGAGCGGAGTTGTGTGATGGAGCGTCCCTACCCGGATGTTGTCCCAGAAAACCGCCAAGCTATCCGGGATGCCCTGAGATTCTTCTTTCATTGAGGTCATCGCTCCAGCCCCTCGACGCCGCCCTTCGGGCGAATGACAACTTCCAACCCCAGCAGTGCCAGGACATCCAAAGCCTTTTGCAGCTGAACAGTGGGTTTGCCCTGTTCCAGTTCGACCATGAACCTCGGCCCCGTGCCCGCCAATCCGGCTAGATCGCGTTGAGTCAACTGCTGTTGCTTGCGCGCTTGCCTGGCCAGCCTCCCAAGGTCGTCCGCCCGACGCACGACTGCCGGCAGGCCCACGAGTTTCCCGTTCGGGAAGTTTTTATCAGCAAGCACAGTTGATCTCCATAAACATTCCCTTTCGGGAACATTTTATCGCCAGGAAACCGTTCTATCCAAGATATTCCCGTTAGGGAATTTCTTCCACGGTGGGAGCGGCAATGGGCATCTAGCCACCTAAGAAAAGCTGCTGGCAGCCGATATCAGGGATTGGCTTGCCTATGACGTGCAAGGCCCCGCTTATCGTAAAACTGTCCTTGTCTGTCTCTACCTCGGTGTGGTGGGGCTGCGTGGTGGGGCTGCGTGGTGGGGCAGAGGTGCCAATCGCTGACCTGGCTCAGAATGATGGTTGAAGGCCCCTAGGTCTACTCAAAAGGCATTGAATTGCCTAGCAGGGATGGCGCTGGACCGCCAGCGGTGTCCCCATCAGCTGAAATATTCCCAACTGAAAGGAAACGTCTCATCCTCGTCTCTAGTGATTGCAACCGCATTGAATTTGGCCTTGGCCTCTAGCAAGGTGGAATAGAAGTCTTCAACTCGCTCGAATTTAACTTCGGGCATCCGGATAGGAGGATATGTGGCGGCTTCCATCGCGGCAAAGTGAAAATTGAAGTATCGCCCGGGAAATCCGAACCATGTCTTCTGCGAGTACGTGAAGAATTTCGAACTATTGTCAGTGCGGAACCGCCGAGACGTCTCGCCCTTAATCTTATAGACGCTTTCGAAGGTATCGCGGCCCAATTGCAGGCCCAGCGGGAACACCTTGAAGCGGTTTGGCCACCGCAGACGAAGTGAAACGAGAGCAACGCTGACGACTGACTCCATCTTGACGTTGATTTGCAATAGAGCATTTCGGAACCGGTAGGCGAGCACCCGGCCCTCATCGGTATCGAACGTTTGGTGCGGCTGACCGAGTAGTTCGATCACCTTTCCCAAGTAGGTGAATGGACTAATCACTTCCAATATGTCGCTTGGCGCGATCCGATACCCAAACTTCGGTGGAACTATCCTTCGATAGACTAGCTGGAACAGCGTGACGCTATGTTTTGCTAATGGTCCCGCTAATTGGTCCATCATCTTTCACGTCCTTTTCGCTTGCGTCGGAATGGAATATAGCCCGTAAACTTGTTCGGTCAACGAAGGATGCCATACACATGTGCTCCACTACACCGCCTAAAGAAAGCCGAGCAGATGGAGAAGTTCTTCCGGACGCATGGAGGTATTCCGCCCAAGTCTGACATGTGGCCCAAATACCAGGGCGTGTTCGTACGTCGGCCGTCAGAGTGGAGTCGGGGGATGAGGCTGTACCGGAGCGTGAAGCCGTTACGGGTCGCTGAGGGCTTGTATCAGCGATGACGAAAGCCGATGCCCTGGTCAGAGCCGAGAAGCTGTTCACGTTCAATGCACGCAGCGCATCGGCTGCAAAGTCCTTCACGTTCGGCAACGCGGGGCGCCGAGCGCAGCATCGACCACGAGCGAGGCCGGCACGCCTGCGAACCGACTGTCATCGATGTCCGGCTGGCCGGGCCGAGCTGGTCCCCGGCGCGCATCATGCCGCTGCTCGGCCGGCATGAAGGATGATCCCAACAAGGGGGTTCAGGTCTCCCAGCTCAATGCCATCCGTGCGGGAGGCTTTGCCTACGACATGGAAGAACATGCACTGAATTCCTGTGCGATAGGGCTGCCGGTCGGTGTCCACGGCTCAACCCTGCTAGCGGTTTCAGTCGTCTTGCCGACCGAGCGATATGCGAAGCAGAGGCAAGCCTTTGAGTGTGCCTTGCGTGCAAGCGCCAGCGATTTTGCCAATCGGCTGAAACTGACTCGTTAGGGCTGTAATGCCCCCTGAAAATCCGGGGTGTGGATTCAGGCGGTCAGTGCAACATTTCATCCAACGCTTCAGCCGGGGTCTTGAACCCCAGTGTTTTTCTGGGACGGGAGCGATTGGCGCCCAGTGCAACAGATGACATCGCTAGCGACCAGGTGGGGTAAAAGGTGGGGTAAAAACCCTCTAAAAACAAAGGCCTTACAGAGCGATCTCTGTAAGGCCTTGATTTATATGGTCGGGGCGGCGGGATTCGAACTCGCGACCCTCTGCTCCCAAAGCAGATGCGCTACCAGGCTGCGCTACGCCCCGAAGGTTGGCAAATATACCAGAAGCCAGCCCGACACGTTATCCACAGCCTGGCGGAAATTCCCGGCGACTGGTGTATTCCCCCTACTCCTTCACCAGCTCGACCCGGCGATTCTGCCCTCGCCCCCGGTCGCTGTCATTGCTGGCGACCGGCGCCAGCGACGCCACGCCATAGGCCTCCAGCCGCTTGCCGTCGATGTGGTACTCGTCGGTCAGGGCCCTGACCACCGCGTCGGCACGCTGCTGGGACAGGGTCTTGTTATGCGCCAGCGTACCCTGGTTGTCGGTGTGCCCCACCACATACACCTTCAGCTTGGGATTGCCCTTCAGCAGCTTGCCCATCTGGTCCAATGCATCCTTGGACTCGCGCTTGATCCCGGCCTTGTCGGTGTCGAAATACACGCCGTAGATCGCCACCTTGCCAGACTGGTCCAGGGCCTGCTGCATGGCGCTGGCGTCCAGCACCTTCACCTGGCCCTGCTGCATGGGCCTGGTCTCGACCACCTGCTGGAAGACCGGCGTGATGTTGTTGGAGTCGTCGTGCATGATGTCCAGGAACACATAGACATCGCCCGCCGGCGCGGCCTTCTTCGCCAGGATCGCGTAATAGTTGCCGCCGAATACGGCGTCGCCCGCCCCGCCAGGGCGCACCTTGTCGCCGTTCAAAACATAGGACTGGAATTCGCCACCGCATTGCTCGTCGTTCTTGCAAGTGAAGAGCGTTTGGAAACCACCGTCCTTCAGCGCCGCCGTGTAGTTGCGATAGACCTCCAGCGCTGACTTGCCACCATCGATGCGATACCCGATGCGCGTCACCTTCCCTTCCAGCGGCATGACCTTGATGTTCTCGTGATCGACGATGGCCTGGTTGGGCATTTGCGCCTCGTCGTAGTCCTGCACGCTATAGGCGTTGATCCACGCCCCGGCGAAGCGGGTCAGCATGGGATGGTCCTTGGAACCCTCCAGGTCTTCCGCCGCCCGACCGGGCTGCGCAATCGACAGCATCAGCGCGCCGACCGTGGCCGCCAGGGCCCACTTTCTCGTCCTTGCTTGCATAGCGTCATACTCCATGTCGATTCAGGTCGTGCTTGCCGGACAGCAATGTCCGGCAAGGCCGGCGGCCATTATGCGGAAGTCACAAGGCGTATCTGCGCCAGGAGTGTCCAAATTGTCTCACCTCGGCAGCAGGACGGGCATGCCGTCGCAAGACAGCCTTCACGCCGCCCCCATCGCGGGATCGCTGTAGCCGTCCTTCCCCGTCTCCAGGCGGCCGGCGAAGCGGCGCGCATAGCCGCCGTCCATGGTCAGCGTGAAATCGTACCAGCCATTCGAGCCGTCCAGGTTCCACGAACGCTCGATCTGCTTGCCCGGACTCAACGCATACGTCCATGGCGCAGCGTCCCGATAGGCATTGGCGCTGACGGTGACCGTCGCGGTGCGCGTGCCCACGTTCATCACGGTCAACGCCACCGTGTTCGCCGCCGCCTCGTAGCAAACCCGCACTTCGACGTTGTCACCCGCCAGCGCCCGCGCGACGTCCCCCTCGAACAGGCGATGGTAGCCATTGGGCCCCAACACCCACAGCTTGTACTTGCCCGTATTGGGCGCCGCATAGCTGGCGGGCACCCACGCGTCGGAGATGAGCCTGCCCGGCTCCACCGTATAGCGGCGGGGTATCCGGTCCAGGTTGTATTGGTCGTAGACGTGGAACACGGCGCCCTGCGCACCGGTGTTGCTGAAGGTCAGCCATACCTGGCCCATGGCCGTGTCCAGGTTGGCGCTGGTGTGCAGTTCGTAGGGAAGCGCGCGCGAAGGGCGCGCCATCCGCGTCTGCGCGGGCAGCGGCAGGGAGCCGGCCACTGGTATCGGCACGGCGCCGGCGGCTTTCTGGCTGGTATTCAGCGCGTCGATGGCGGTCTTGTCGGCGGGCAGGCTGACGATGGCCGGAAAGGCGTCGTTGGGCGTCTTGAAGTTGAAGCAGCCGGTCATGTCGCCGAATACGGCGCGCCGCCAGGGACTGATGTTCGGCTCGGGGATGCCAAAACGCTGCTCCAGGAAACGCAGGGTCGACGTGTGGTCGAACACCTGCGAATTCACCCACCCGCCCACGCTCCACGGCGAAATCACCAGCGTCGGCAGGCGCGCGCAAGCGCCGAACGGACGGCCGTCGGGCCCGAGCGACTGGTCCGTATCATAGGGAAAGTGCGACATGGTGAAGTATTCGCGCGATACATCCACCGTCGACTTGCCCGCGTAGGAGCCGTCGCCGTTGGGCGACGGCGGCGCCGGCGGCGGCACGTGGTCGAAATAGCCGTCGTTCTCGTCGTAGTTGAGGATGAGCACGGTCTTGCTCCAGACCTCCGGATAAGCGGTCAGGTAGTTCAATATCTTCTGGATGTACCAGCCGCCCTGCTCCGGCGTGCCCATGCCAGGATGTTCGCTGTAGGCGCCTGGCGCGACGATCCAGCTGACCTGGGGTAGCCGGCCCGCCGCCACGTCATCGCCGAAGGCGGTCAGGTTGACCGGGTCCGGCATGGTATTGCCCACGCCCTTGATCAAGGGCTCCAGTGCAGCCAGCTCCGGCGTATACCCGGTGCTGATGGGGTAGCCCTGGGCATTGAGACGCTCCACCGCCGCGCGGTAGCTGGCGAAGGCCCCCAACTGGTTGTTGTTGCTGTTGTTGTTGTAGCCCTGGTAGACCTTCCAGCTGATGCCGGCCGCTTCCAGCCGCTCCGGATACGTCGTCCAGGTCAGGCCGTTGGCGGACGACTGTATCGTGCCGCCGGTGACGGTATAGCCCCAGGAGGCGTTGGAGTTGACCACATGGTCCGACACGTTGGCGCCATTGGTGCCGCTCCAAAGGAAGAGGCGGTTGGGGAACGTGCCGGTAAAGCAGGACGTGTAGTAGTTATCGCATATCGTAAAGGCATTGGCGAGCGCGCGATGGAACTGCATTTCGTGCTCGACCTCGTCCAGGTACCCCATCGTCTTGTTGCCCTTGGCCACCGGCCAGCCCGTCATGCGGCCGTGGTTCCAGGCGTTCTGCTGGTCGGCCCAGCTATGCGCCAGGCTGCCGTTGAGCGCCTGGCCCTGGGTGTAGTCCAGGTGATAAGGCTGGATGATGGTGCCGTCGCCGGCTCGCTGCAGCCATACCGGATCGCCCGAGGCCATGGGTATGGTGTAGCGGTCGCTGTAGCCCCGCACGCCTGGCATCGTGCCGTGATAGTGGTCGAACGAACGATTCTCCTGCATGAGGATGATCACGTGTTCGATGTCGCGTATGGTGCCCGTGGCATTGTTGGCCGGGATGGCCAGGGCACGCTGGATGGACAACGGAAAGGAAGCCAGCGTGGCGGCGCCGGCGGCGCCGCGCAGGAAAGCACGTCGATGTATGTTGGTCATGGGTAGGGTACGGAAACGGTTCAGGGAGCGCAGGCGCGCTGCTTGACGGCGCAGTCGCAGGTGTCGGTCGCGCCGGCCGTGTCGGCTGCACCGGCTGTATCGGCTACAGGAGCCGAGGGCGGCACCACGATGGGCGTTTCCGCGGGCGTATCGTCGTCGGAACCGCCGCCATCGAAGCAGCCGCCCAGCAACAGCGCCACGCAGGCCGCGCCGGCGGCCAGGCAGGCGCGGCGCGGCAGGAAGGCGTTCAGGGTCATGGTCGCCTCCTCAGTTGCCCAGCACGGTCGACAGCGGCATCTGCGACTGGTAGATCGACGCGACTTCGGCGGGGGTCAACAGGCGATTCCAGAAGGCCAGCTCGGTGAAGGCCGCGTCGTAGTCGCGCGATGGCGTGGCCGTGGTGACGCCGCCGGTGGCGACGTTCCATTTCGGCCGGTTGGCGTCGGTCTGGTTGTAGTAGTACATGCCCGTGCCGTCCGTCCCCAGGCCCCACGAGGCGTACCCGTTCTTGCCGCTGATGGGGGCGGCATTCAGGCCCGTGTACAGCTTGCTCATGTCAATGGACGCGCCATTCAAGGCGCCGGTGCGCAAGCCCAGTATCGGGTCGTACACATACCAGTTGGCCATCTTGCTCACGCCGTCGAAGGTCACGGCCGCATAGACCCACTGGTTGTTCGAAACCGCGGCCGAAGAGTCGACGCGATTGGTGTTGTCGGCGAAGTTCACGCGCAGCGTGCAGCCCGTGCCGGCGGCCACGCCATAGATCGCCATGGCGAAGCCCGGGTTCGCGCCGGACTTGAAGTTCTTGTTGCCCATCAAGGGATAATCGCCGCCGACAATGCAGGAATCACGCGGGATCCTGGTCCAGAAGCCCACGGAAAACACCGGCGCCGCGGCATTGGTGGGATCCAGCGCCTGCCCGTTGAACGTCAGCGCATACCCCTCCTGGTTGCCCGCGTCCGTGTACTTCAGGCTCACCTTCAATCCATGGCTGTTGGCGCCGAAAGGCCCATCGACGACCACGCCGGCCGCGGGATCGAGATCGCTGGCGAAGAGCCCGAGCGTGGAGCTGCCCTTGGCGTCGATGGCCGGCAGCGTATCGCCGAAGGGGTAGTACACGAACAGGCCATTCGCGACGGACGCCAGGATGGGAACATACGACAGCGGCGCGGACCTGATCGCACGCAGCCCTCCACCCGCGCCGGCCTGGACGGTGTAGCCCACCGTGTGGGTCCCCCCTTGGCGGTACAGGCCGGTGATGTAGTCCCGCAGTCCATTGTCGACGTAGCGCGCCGTGCCGGCGGGAAGCGTGGCGATGACCTCGCCATCGCGCAGCACGCTGATCGCGCCGGTGTCCGGCGCCGTCCAGCTCAACGTGGCGTTGGCACCGGGCTGGTTGAAATTGGTCGTGCTCAGGGCCACGTTCAACTGCGACACCGCCTGGTCGCCGACCAACTCGCTACCATACAGGGTGTAGGCCGCGGGCGGCGGCGTGGCGTTGAAATACGCCAGCACGGTGGGCGTGACATCCGCGATGCTGGGGTAGGCGTACAAGGCGCTCAACGTCGCCGGCGCCGCGGCATTGACGCCGGCGGCGTTGTTGAACGCCTGGTTCAGCGCGATGAAGGTGGTGGACTCGGGCAGCAGGGGCAGCCCATCGACGCTGCCCGTCGCGCTAAGGCCATAGGCCGACGTCAACACCACCAGCCATTTGTCGTCGGGCTTCTTGGCGGTCTCGGCCAGCAGCCTGCCTATTGCGTCATCGAGCCGCTTGACCGAATTCGCATACGACGACGAATTCACGCCATAAGCCAGCGCCACATCGGTGGCCGCGTGGTACTGCGCCACCACCGTGGTGTAGGTGCCGGCTATCAGTCCCAGCGCCTGCTGGGTCACGCAATCGTCGGCGACGGCGCTGCCGGAACAGTCGTAGAGCGTATCGAGCGCATTGCTGTCATGCTGGCTTGCGAGCAGGCCGGCTATGTTCGCGGAAGCGACGGCGGCGCCATTGGCGCCCGTGCCCTTGGCCTTGAGCGCCTCGAACACGCTGCCTCCCTGGATGGCCAGGCCCGTGGCATCGGACGTTACCTGGTGCAGGTTGGCCCAGTTCCCGGAAAGCAGCGTGGCCCAGCCCGGCGTGTGCAGATTGGCTTGCTGCGTCTGCCCGCCGGGCGCGCCGCCGCTATAGGCCAGGGAGACTTTCAACCTGGCGAAGTTCGGCAGGGTGTTATTGGCCAACCCCGCCTGGAGGGCGCCATAGGTGACGCCGTCCAGGCCGACCACCAGCACGCGGCTGACGCCTGCTTGCGCCGGCGTGTCGTCCGTGCCAGTGCCTGTGCCAGCGCCAGGGCCCGTGCCAGTGCCGGTGTCGGGCGAGGCCGGGGCAGCGCTGGAAGCCGACGATGAATCCGAACCGCCATCGAAGCAGCCGGCCAGCGCGATCGCCAAGGCCAGCGACATGACGATCGCGCGTCCCAGCCGCCTGCTCCGCGTCTTGTTCTTTTCTTTCAGGTCTTGAATGAGGGGTTCCATACAGTCAGCTGTCGGTCCGTGGTGGGGAATGTTCAGCGACTTTAAAGATGGCCAGGGACACCCTAATGACGAAAGCGCGGGAGTTTTTGATCATGTCCGTCGCTTTTTTCGACAGATACGCGATAACCCGCCCTCAAACCGCTTGCCGCGCCACGGGAGCTTTATTTCCTTGATGCAGGCCCGGCGGCAAAAGAAAGGTTCTTCACCGATTCAGCTTGTGGGCATGCGGACTTCCAGATCGAAGGCGGTTCAACATCGAGCTCTCTGCCTCTTGCCATCGTCACTGGGCGGGCGAGTCCATATCTACGACGTGGCTGTTTCGGTAAGGAAAGATTCGATGGCGCTGGCGAGCGCGAGCGGCGTCTCGTTCATCGGATAGTGGCCAGCGTTCTCCAGGATCTCAACAGTGGCATGGGGATAGCGTCGAAGGTAAGTTTTAGCCATCAACCCGGCATTGAATGTTGGATCGTGCTTCCCCACGAGCACCTTTACCGGATGCCATCCGGCAATCTCATCGCTGAAATCGGTATCGGCCCATGCACGTAAGTACGCAGCGAACGCTTCCTGAGAGGAATGCGTTGCCGAATACGCCGCTTTCCATTCGACCCAGGATGAGGGCAACCGTCCGCCAGTGCTGCGGTCGATGATGGCTCTTCGATTGCCCACGTGCTGGGCAGCATCTTCGAGTAGGCGACGCGTCGCCGCGTCGTACGGAATGCCGCCGCAAGGAACTGGCGCGACGGCAACGAGTGCTCGTACTCGATCGGGCGCGCGCGTTGCAATCCGCTCGATCGCCATGCCCCCCATCGAATGACCGATCAGGCTGAAGGCGTGGAATCCGAGTGCATCAGCAAGCGTCAGCGCATCGGACGCGATCTCATCGATCGTGTACGCGCCGCGCGTCTCCCGCATGCTCCCGTAGCCGCGATAATCCATGAATACGTAGCTGAACGCGTGGCTATTCAGCCACGGCTCAATCTGTTCGAACGAGTGCGCGTCGCCGAACCAGCCGTGAAGAACGAGGACTGGGTGGGGGCCGTTCCCCACGCGATGAAATGTATTAGGCACATTGACTCCGATGCGAATGGGATGTGGTCTGCACCCGGCGCGACGCGAATTTTCCGTAGACTTTATTGCGCCGTCGCGCGACAGGTGCGGTGATCGTAAGCTGACCGACACAGGCCCGCCTTCGGTAACGGGTCATTAAATGTAGAATTTGGGCCATGCGAAATACCTTGGTCGATCCCTTCGAGGACATCCCGCGCAGCGTGGTCGTGACGGCGAACGATTACGCCGCCGGCTCATCATTTCCAGTCCACGCGCATCGACGCGGTCAGTTCGCGTTCGCCTCTCGCGGTACGATCAGCGTGGCCACCCCTGAAGGCCGGTGGCTCGTTCCGCCTCGGCGGGCTTGCTGGATACCGGCCGGCATTTCCCACGAAATGACGATGGGCGGGCCAGTAACCATGCTCAACGCTTTCGTGTCACTGGAAGAAGCGAAGGCCGAGCAACTGCCGGGCCATTGCTGCGTCTACGGTGTCTCGGAACTTCTCAGGCGATTGCTCGAGGAGGCCATCGATTTGCCGGCCATGTACGACGTTGATGGGCGCGCCGGCAAGCTGATGAATCTGCTCGTCGCGGAGATAGCGTCAATGCCGCGTCTCTCACTTCATGCACCGCTGCCGAGCGATGCTCGTCTCGCGCGCGCATGCCAGCGTCTGTTTAATGCGCCGTCGATTACGGTCGGGCTCGACATGATGGCCGCCGAAGTCGGAATGAGCAGGCGAACCTTTACCCGACTTTTCCGTGCGCAGACCGGCGTGAGCTTTGCCGAATGGCGCCAGCAGGTCTGCCTGCTCACAGCCATCGAGCGTTTAAGTGGAAGGCAATCTGTGACCCGCGTCGCATTGGACCTGGGCTACGCAAGTCCTAGTGCATTCTCATCCGCATTTCGTCGGGTACTCGGGGAAACGCCGAGTCAGTATTTGGAGACACGCCGAGCGGCATGAGCCAACAGCCGCTAGTTTCCGGCTCGGCAAACTCATGCCGTCGAATGCGCGGCGTCGTACAGCGACGCGCCGGAACTATTCCTCTCCCGGCGCCTTCGGATCGATGCGCATGATCAGCTCCACCCGGCGATTCGCGGCGCGGCCGGCCGGCGTGTCGTTGGTCTCCAGGGGCTTGGTATCCGCATACCCGATGGCGCGCAAGCGCTTGGGTTCGACCCCATCACGCACCAGTTCGCGCAGCACCGACGTGGCGCGGCTGGTGGACAGGTCCCAGTTCGATGCGAACTGGCGGGTCAGGATGGGAATGTTGTCGCTATGCCCTTCCACCGAAACCGGGTACTTGCTGTGATTGATGACCTCGGCCAGCTTCTTGATCAGGGGCACGCCCTCCGGGCTCAGCGTCGCCTGCCCCGACGTGAACAACAGTTCGTTGCTGATGCGAAAGCTGACGGATTGGCGGTTGATGGTCACGTTGACCGCCTTGCCCAGGTCCTTCAGGCCCAGCTCCTCCGCGGTAGGCATCTTCACCGGCTCGATCTTGTCCTGCTCCAGCGGCTCGGTCGGCGCGGTGGTCGGCGGGACGGCCGGGGCGGGGTCGGGTAGCGTGGCCCATTCGGCCGGAATCACCGGCAGGTTTTTTTCCCACTCCTCGACCGGCGGCGCCGGCAGCTTGGCCAGGCTGACGCCGGCGGCCAACACCGGGGGCTTGGCGGCCAGGCCCGGCCCCAATCGGGTCAACGCCAGCATGACCACGAACAGCGCCAGCAACAGCGTGATGAGGTCCAGGTAGGTCATCAGCCAGTTGTCCGGCTCGCGCTCCAGCGTTTCCGGCACATGCCACCGCTCATAGCGGTTGCGGCGCACGGTCTTGCTGCGGTCGCGCTGCTGGCGCTCGACTTCCGCCTTGTTGCGGGCGGCGATATCGATCCAGGATGCCCGGGTGTGGGTAGTGGCCATGAGACGTGCGGAATCCGTCGAACTCAGGATCGCGATGAAGCGCGGTTGCGCAGCGCGGCATCGAAGGCGGCGGCGGCGCTGGCCGGCGGCGGCGAACTGGCGCGCCGCGCGCCGCTCGTGGTCGCCGCCTCGGCGCGCGGCGCCGTGGCCGCGGCCGACACCGAAGGCGTCGCGCGAGCGGCCGAGCCCCCACGCGTGCCCTTCCCGCCACGGCTTGCCGGCTGCTCGCGGATTTCGTCCTCGACATGCTGCATGAACGAATTCAGCGTCTCGCGCACCATCGCCGGGCCGCGGCGCTCGCACATCATGGAAATACCTTGCAGCACCATGTTCATCAACACCAGGCGCTGCTCGGTGCGGCGCTCCAGCTTGATGGCGATGGGCTTGCAGATCAGGTTGGCCAGCAGGATCCCGTAGAACGTGGCGATCAGCGCGATGCCCATTTGCTTGCCGATGACGTCCATGCCCTGCGAGCCCAGCACCGTCATCAGGTTGACCAGTCCGATCAGCGTGGCCAGCATGCCGAACGCCGGCGCGAAGCTGGCCATGGTGCGGAACATCTGAGCCTCGGCCTGCTCGCGGGCGCGCATGCGGGCGATGCGCCACTGCAGCAGCTCGACGATCTGCTCTTCGGGCGTATTGTCGATGATCAACTGGACGCCGGTGCGCAGGAAGGGGTTGCTGACCTTCTGCAACTCGCGCTCGACATTGTGCACGTCGGCGCCGGCCCAGCTATGCGCCAGGGTCACCAATTCATCGATGTCGCGCTGCGAATCCACCCGCTCATTGCGGAACACCGTGCGCAGCAGTTGCGGGATGCGGCGTATTTCGCTGATCGGATACCCGATGAACAGCGCGGCGATGGTGCCGCCCAGCACGATGCCCAGGCCAGGCAGGTTGATGAAGGCAACAGCACTGGGCGCCGAGCCGAAGATGGCGGCCGCCAGCATCGCCAAGGCAACGCCGATACCGATCAGGGTCGAGGAATTCATGAATACGGGGCCGTTAAAGAGGCGGCCGGACCAGGCCTCCGGGCCTGCCGGGTCGCGTGGAACACGGGACCTGGCCATTCTAGTCAGCCACCTCGTCGGCCAAACGCCATAAAAAAGGCCGGAATACCCCGGTCAAAACGGCTTCAGCCCTTAATCGGGCGAAATCGCGGCCGTTAATTCATAGTTCGCATGAGTTTATGCGTCCCCATTTTTAAGAAAACGGGGTCGAAAAAATGGCGCGTAACCCGCGCCGTTCTCCTGCGTGGGTCGGGCACCGGCCTTCGGCGCCCGGCCTCCCATCCTCAGCCGAAGCGGCCGGTGATGTAGTCCTCCGTTTCCTTGCGCTTGGGCTTGACGAAGATCTGGTCGGTTTCACCGAATTCCATCAGTTCGCCCAGGTACATGTAGGCCGTGTAATCCGAGCAGCGGGCGGCCTGCTGCATGTTGTGGGTCACGATGACCACGGTGTACTCGTTCTTCAGCTCGGCGATCAGTTCTTCCACCTTGGCGGTGGAAATCGGATCCAGCGCCGAGCAGGGCTCGTCCAGCAGCAGGACCTCAGGCTTGATCGCCACGCCGCGCGCGATGCACAGGCGCTGCTGCTGGCCGCCCGACAGGCTGCTGCCGCTCTGGTGGATCTTGTCCTTGACCTCGTTCCACAGCGCCGCCTTGCTCAGGGCCCATTCGACCCGCTCGTCCATCTCGCCCTTGCTGAGCTTCTCGAACAGGCGCACGCCGAAGGCGATGTTGTCGTAGATGCTCATGGGAAACGGCGTCGGCTTCTGGAACACCATCCCGACCTTGGCGCGGATCAGCGAGATATCCGTCTTGGTGGTCAGCAGGTTCTCGCCGTCGATGAGGATTTCACCCTCGGCGCGCTGGCCGGGATACAGTTCGAACATGCGGTTGAACGTGCGCAGCAGCGTCGACTTCCCGCAGCCCGACGGGCCGATGAAGGCGGTGACCTTCTTCTCGCGGATCGACATGTTCACGTTGCGGATCGCATGGAACTTGCCGTAGTAGAAGTTCAGGTTCTTCACCTCGATCTTCGAGGCCAGGGTAGCGTTTTTTTCCATTTCGTTTCCCGAGTGCCGCGCGCCAGGCGCGGCAATATGAGTTCAGTACGGGCGATCAGTGCTTGCGGAACATATTGCGCGCGATGATGTTGATGGCCAGCACCACCAACGTGATCAGCGTCGCACCGGCCCAGGCCAGGTTGTTCCATTCCTTGAACGGGCTGGCGGCGTATTGGTAGATCACCACCGGCAGATTGGACATCGGCGCGTTCATGTTCAACGACATGAACTGGTTGGACAGCGCCGTGAACAACAGCGGCGCGGTCTCGCCCGCGATGCGGGCGATGGCCAGCAGGACGCCGGTCATGATGCCGGAGCGGGCCGCCCGATAGCAGATCATGGTGACCATGCGCCACTTGGGGCAACCCAGCGCGGCGGTTGCCTCGCGCAGGCCGTTGGGCACCAGCAGCAACATGTTGTCGGTCGTGCGCACGACCACCGGCACCACCAGGATGGCCAGCGCCACCGAACCGGCCCAGCCGGAATAGTGGCCGACCTGCGCCACGTACACCGCGTAGATGAACAGGCCGATGATGATGGACGGCGCGGACAGCAGCACATCGTTGAGGAAGCGCGTGGCCGGCGCCAGCCAGCCGCGCTGGCCGTATTCGGCCAGGTAGGTCCCGGCGAGGATGCCGACCGGCGTGCCGATCAAGGTCCCCACGCCCGCCATCAGCAAGCTGCCGGCGATGGCGTTCATCAAGCCGCCGGCCTGCCCCGGCGGCGGCGTGATTTCGGTGAACAGCGTGAAGGACAAGGCGCTGCCGCCCTTGGCGAGCAGCGTGACGATGATCCAGAAGAGCCAGAACAGGCCGAACACCAGCGCGCCCATGGACAGGGTCAGCATGACCTTGTTCACCAGGTTGCGGCGCCGGTAGATCGAGTTCTGCATATTGAGTACGGACGTGGCCATGGTTCTGCTCCTCAGCTCTTCTTGCCTTCGCTCTGCGACAGGCGCAGGAGCAATACCTTGGACAGGGCCAGGACAATGGTGGTGATGATGAACAGCACCAGGCCCAGGTTCAGCAACGCCGCTTTCTGCAGGCCGCCGGCCTCGTTGAACTCGTTCGCCAGCGACGACGCGATCGAATTGCCCGGCGAGAACAGCGACCCCGTCCAGTTGAAGGAGTTGCCGATGACGAAGGTCACCGCCATGGTTTCGCCCAGGGCGCGCCCCAGGCCCAGCATGATGCCGCCGATGACGCCGTTCTTGGTGAACGGCAGCACCACTTTCCACATCACTTCCCAGGTGGTGCTGCCCAGGCCGTACGCGGATTCCTTGAGCATGGGCGGCACCAGCTCGAACACGTCGCGCATCACGGCGGTGATGAAGGGCGTGATCATGATGGACAGGATCAACCCGGCGGTGAAGATGCCGATGCCGAAGGGCGGGCCCGCGAACATGCCGCCGATGAGCGGAATGCTGCTCAACACCTCGATCAGACCCGGCTGCACATATTGCTGGAACACCGGAACGAAGACGAACAGGCCCCACATGCCATAGATGATGGACGGGATGGCCGCCAGCATTTCCACGGCGGTGCCCAGCGGACGGCGCAGCCAGCGCGGCGACAGTTCGGTCAGGAAGATGGCGATGCCGAAGGACACCGGCACCGCGATGATCAACGCGATGGCCGACGTGGCCAGCGTGCCCAGGATGGGAACGACGGCGCCGTAGCTCTGCTTGACCGGATCCCAGTCGTTGGTCCAGAGGAAGGACAGTCCGTACTTGGCCAGCGATTCGCGGCTGCCGTAGATCAGCGATATGAGTATCGCCGCCAACAGGCTGAATACGAGAAAAGCGAATAGACGCGTGAGGTTCTTGAACAGCGCATCCATCAGCGCGTTTGAATTTTGCTTCATGGGAGAAGGTGTGCCTTGGGCTGCTATGCCCGGCTCAGCGGATGAGACCGGCACATTATTATCCATTACCGCGCTCATGGATGGGCTTTCCTTGCTGAGAAAGCGGGCCCGGACGACCTGCCCGAGCCCGTGGTGCGAGGGGATGAGCATCCCCTCGGGCTTGCTGCGCCGGATGGCCGGACCCCGGTCTTGCTACCCGGCGATCCGTTCATGCCACCCGCTTACTGCCAGACAGCCTTGCCGTCGGCGCCCTTGATTTCCTTCCAGGAGGCGCGGATTTCAGTGGTCACGGCCTCGGGCAGCGGCACGTAGTCCAGCGCCTCGGCGGCTTGCTGGCCGCTCTTGAAGGCCCAGTCGAAGAACGACAGCACGGCCTTGCCTTGCACCGGCTTGTCTTGCACCTTGTGCACCAGGATGAAGGTGGCCGACGTCACGGGCCACGAAGCGGCGCCCGGTTCGTTCGTCAGCACCACGCCCATGCCGGGCGCGCTCTTCCAGTCGGCGTTGGCGGCGGCGGCGGCGAAAGCCTTCTGCTCGGGCTGGACGAACTTGCCGTCCTTGTTCTCGAGCTGCGTCCAGGCCAGCTTGTTCTGCTTGGCGTAGGCGTATTCGACGTAGCCGATGGAGTTCTTCAGCTGGCCGACGTAGGCGGCGACACCTTCGTTACCCTTGCCACCCTGGCCCACGGGCCACTTGACCGACTTGCCTTCGCCCACTTCCGCCTTCCACGAAGCGGAAACCTTGGACAGGTAGTTGGTCCAGCCGAAGGTAGTGCCCGAGCCGTCCGAACGGTGCACGACGATGATGTCGGCCGACGGCAGCTTGATGTCGCCGTTCAGCTTCTTGATCGCGGCGTCGTCCCACTTCTTGACCTTGCCCTGGAAGATGTCAGCCAGGACCTGGCCCGACAGCTTCAGCTTGCCGGCCGGCACGCCGTCGATATTCACCACGGCAACGGTGCCGCCGATCACGGCGGGGAATTGCAGCAGGCCGTTCTTGTCCAGGTCGGCGCCGCTCATGGGATCGTCCGAAGCGCCGAAATCGACGGTCTTGGCGATGATCTGCTGCTGGCCGCCGCCCGAACCGATCGACTGATAGTTCACGGCATTGTTCGTGGCGGCCTTGTAGTCCGACGCCCACTTGGCGTAGACGGGATAGGGGAACGACGCACCGGCGCCGGTCACGTCGGCGGCCTGGACGGCGAAGACGGCGGCGCTCAGGGCGAAGCCAACGGAAATTTGCTTGAAGACACGCATCGTGGATTCCTTCTCGTGCTTGTTGGTGAAGTGCGGCAGACGTCAACACGCCTGTCTTGTGTCACGGGATCGGATCTTACGGAGGCTATGTGACACGATAGTGACAGTCACATACTGGTCAAAAAGTGACGGGGACAGAGCGCTCCCGGGCCACGCAACGAAAATGGAAATAATTTGAAACAATATGAATACCCGGCGGCCGATCCCGTCCAGGCGGCCCGGCGACTAAGCGAGACTGACGGCGCCCGGCCGCGGCGCCGCCCCCTGCGCAGGTGTCAGACGCCCAGGCGCTCGATCAGGTATTCATGCAGGGAAAACGGCGTCCCGCGGCTGCGTACGCGCGTGAAATTGCCGTCGGGCTGCTGCTGCCAGGACAGTTGGTTGTCACGCAAGGCATAGGTGAAGGCTTCGTCGATCACCCGCTTCTTCAGCGCCTTGTCGTTGATCGGGAACGCAATCTCCACCCGGCGGAAGAAGTTCCGGTCCATCCAGTCCGCGGACGACAGGTAGACCGTCTCCTTGCCCTGCGCGTAGAAGTAGAAAACCCGGGAGTGCTCCAGGAAGCGGCCCACGATGGAACGCACGCGGATGTTCTCGGACAAGCCCGGCACGCCCGCCCGCAGGGCGCACACGCCGCGCACGATCAAGTCTATCTTCACGCCCGCCTGGCTGGCCTCGTAGAGCTCCTGGATCACGCCGGCTTCCAGCAAGGAATTCATCTTGGCCATGATGCGCGACTTCTTGCCCTCGCGCGCGGCCCGCGCCTCGGCGCGGATCAACGCCACCATGCCGTCATGCATGCTGAACGGGGATTGCAGCAAGGCCTTCAGGCTGCGCCGCGCCCCCAGGCCGGTCAGCTGCGAGAACACCTTGTCCATGTCCTCGCAGATGGCCGGATCCGCGGTCAGCAGGCCGAAGTCCGTATATAGCCGGGCCGTGCGCGGATGGTAGTTGCCGGTGCCAAGATGGGCGTAGCGGCGCAAACGGCCCTTTTCGCGGCGCAGCACCAGCGCCATCTTGGCGTGCGTCTTGTGCCCCACCACGCCGTAGACGACGTGCGCGCCCACCTCCTCCAGCTTGGCGGCCCAGTTGATATTGGTCTGCTCGTCGAAGCGCGCCATCAGCTCCACGACCACCGTCACCTCCTTGCCGGCGCGCGCCGCCGCCAGCAGGATCTGCATCAGCTCGGAGTCCTCGCCGGTGCGGTAGATGGTCTGCTTGATGGCCATGACCTCGGGATCCAGCGCGGCGGCAGTCAGGAAGTCGATGACAGGCTGGAAGGACTGGTAGGGGTGGTGCAGCAGATGGTCGCCCGCCGCGATGGCGTCGAACATCTCGCCCGGATCCAGGGTGCGATCGAAGGGCGCCGGCACGGGCGCGCGGTACGTCGGGAACAGCAGGGACGGCCGGTCGGCGACATTGCACAGCTGCATCAGGCGCGACAGGTTCACCGGCCCGTTGACGCGATAGGTGTCGGAAGGCCCCAGCGAGAATTCGCGCTGCAGGAAGGCCTCCAGGTCCGGCGGGGTCAGCTTGTCGATCTCCAGCCGCACGGCCAGGCCGAAATTGCGCTGCGATAGTTCGCCTTGCAGCGCCAGGCGCAGGTTGGTTACTTCTTCTTCGTCGACGTACAGGTCGCTGTTGCGGGTGACCCGCCACTGGTAGCAGCCCGCCATCGTCATGCCGGGGAAGAGTTCGCCGACGAACGCGCGCATCAGCGACGTCAGCAGCACATAGCTGTCCTCGTGGCCCGACAGCTCGCTGGGCATGCGGATCAGGCGCGGCAAGGCGCGCGGCGCCTGCACGATGGCGATCGACGCCTTGCGTCCGAAAGCGTCCGTGCCCGACAGCGGCACGATGAAGTTCAGGCTCTTGTTGTAGACGCGGGGGAAAGGATGCGCCGGATCCAGGCCGATCGGCGTCAGCAGCGGCATGACATCGCGCGTGAAGGTCGCATGGGCCCACTGCAGCTGCGCCTCGTTCCATTCCGAAGCGTGATGCAGCGTGATGCCTTCGCGTTCCATGCGGGGCAGGATCTCGTCATTCAACAGGTCGTATTGCCGCGCCACCAGGGCGTGGGTGGCTTCCTGCACCTGCGCATAGGCCTCGCCCGGCGTCAGTCCGTCGCTGCCCACCAGGTTGGGCGTCTGCAATTGCTGCGCCTTCAGGCTCGATATGCGGATTTCGAAGAACTCGTCCAGGTTGGAACTGACGATACAGACGTAGCGCAGGCGTTCCAGCAGGGGCGTGGCGGGGTTCTCGGCCATCGCCAAAACACGTTCATTGAATTTGAGCAGCGACAGTTCCCGATTCAGGAACCAGGGCTCGACCGCTTTCTGAGTCATGCAGAGTCCGTTATGTTTATGTCAGTGAGACGCGGGGGCTTTTTACTTCAGTTTCGTGACAGTTCCATGACGAGCGCGATAAGCGTAACCGGAATTTCACACTCGTGCGCCCTTCCCGGGGCGCGGTCATATTGGGTCTCTATAATGGAGCGCATCAATGTCTTTATTGCAGCGCCGCATGGATCATCTTCTCGCCGCCGTCGACCTCGGTTCCAACAGTTTCCGCCTCTCCATAGGCCGAGTCACGCAGCAGGAGGGTTCCGAACAGATCTACCAGATCGACCGCCTCAAGGAAACCGTGCGCCTGGCTGCCGGCCTGGACGCCGACAAGCGCCTGTCCCCGGAGGCCATCGACCGTGCGGTCGCGGTGCTGGAACGTTTCGGCGAACGGCTGCGCAGCTTCCATCCCAACCGGGTGCGCGCCGTCGCCACCAATACCTTCCGGGTTGCCCGCAACACCGCCGACTTCCTGCCGCGCGCCGAAGCGGCGCTGGGCTTTCCCATCGAGGTCATCGCGGGCCGCGAGGAAGCGCGCCTGATCTTCTCCGGCGTGATCCACACCCTGCCCCCTTCGGCCAACAAGCGGCTGGTGATCGACATCGGCGGCGGCTCCACCGAAGTCATCATCGGCAAGGGCTTCGAACCGGGCCTGATGTCGTCGCTGTACATGGGCTGCGTCAGCTACAGCCGCCAGTTCTTCCAGGATGGCGTGGTGGACTCGCACCAGATGAAGCAGGCCGAACTGGCCGCGCGGCGCGAAATCGAAGTCATCTCGAAGCAGTATCGCAAGATGGGCTGGAAAGAGGCCTACGGCTCGTCCGGCACCGCCAAGGCGCTGTTCGCCATACTCACGGAATGTGGTTTTTCCACGACGGGCATTACCCGCGCCGGTCTGAACAAGCTCAAGGACCGCATCATCCGTTCGGGCCGCGTCATCCC
Source organism: Achromobacter aloeverae (assembly GCF_004121055.1). GTDB lineage: Bacteria > Pseudomonadota > Gammaproteobacteria > Burkholderiales > Burkholderiaceae_B > Bordetella_C > Bordetella_C aloeverae. The sequence continues at coordinate 243,747 of NZ_PYAL01000006.1, read as the reverse complement.
GTCGGAGCTGCCGGGCATCAAGACCGAACGCGCCGATGTGCTGCCCGGCGGCCTGGCCATCATGAGCGCGCTGTTCGATGAGTTGAACATCGACGTCATGTACACCGGCGACGGCGCCTTGCGCCTGGGCGTGCTGTACGACCTGCTCGGCCGCGACGACCAGCACGACAAGCGCGATGAATCGGTGCGCCAGTTCATGCGGCGCTATCACATCGACCTGAACCAGGCGGCGCGTGTTCGGCGCTGCGCCCTGGCGCTGTTCTCGGGACTGACGTCGCCGGACAGCGAGCGCGGAGAGTTGAAGCACCTGCTGGGCTGGGCCGCCGACCTCCATGAGGTCGGACTGTCCATCGCACACAACGATTACCACAAGCATTCGGCCTACGTGCTGGGCAACGCCGACATGCCGGGATTCTCCCGCGCCGACCAGCAGGTGCTTGCCATGCTGGCCTTGGGCCACCAGGGCAAGCTGGCGAAGCTGGAGCCGTTGGTGCGCACGCGCGACCAGTGGCTGGCGGTGCTGTGCCTGCGCCTGGCGGTGCTGTTGTTGCGGCGCCGCGAAGATCTCGCCACCCTGCCCTTGACGCTGTCGGTGCGCGACAAGTCCATCGTGGTCCGGATCGACAGCGAATGGCTGGCCGCCCACCCGCTCAGCGACTTCACCCTGCGGAGCGAGGAATCAGAATGGCGAAAAGTAGGTTTCTCGTTCGAGCTGCTTGAGCTTTAGGCGAAAACGGCGGGTTGCCCGCCGTACCAGCCGGATCTTCATTCGTCTAAGGGTTCGGCGCATCGTCCTGTCCAGGATAAAGGATAAATGCCGCCGATCCCCCGGCGGCTAGGCCACCTTGCGGGCCAGGCCGTCGGCCTGGGCGGCTTGTTCCGCCGAGACTGCCGGCAGGCCGAAGTGCCGGCGATAACGCTCGTCCATGGCCAGCATGTCCAGCAAGACCGGGAAGTCCGCGGCATTGAAATCGGGATCCCAGGCCGGCTCCCCGCAGATCTTGGCGCCCAGCTTCAGGTAACCCTTGATCAGCGGCGGCACACGGGCCGGCAGGGTCGTGCTGTTCAACTTATCGACCGGGTAGCGATGCAGCGGTTCGACGCTGGGCAGCAACTTGTCCTTCAGATGGGGCGCGACGGCGCGCCACACTTCGGCGGCGGTCACGCCGTCGTCGCGCAGGCTGACGCTGGCGCAGCCCAGCAGATAACGGTACCCACCGCGGCGCATGTACTCCGCCACGCCGGACCACAGCAGCATGATGACCGTGCCGTTGCGGTGATCGGGATGGGTGCAGGACCGTCCGGCCTCGACCAGTTGGTCGCGCAAGGGGCCCAGGCCAGTCAGGTCGAACTCGGAGGCGGAGTAGTACCCGCCCGCTTCGCGCGCCTTCTCCGGCGTGAGCAGGCGATAGGTGCCGACGACGCGACCCGTGTCCAGTTCTTGCACCATGAGATGTTCGCACCAGGGATCGAAACGATCCTGGTCAATGCCGTCCTGGGCATCCGGAAAAACCGCGCCCATGTCTTCCGTGAAGACGCGGTAGCGCAAGCGCTGTATTTCCTCGATCTCTTCCGTCGTACGAGCGAGGCCGACAACCAGTCCCGTCGAGGCGGGACCGGACCAGGCTTCCGCCGTGGTGCGATCGGATTCGATACGAACTAGTTCGAGCATTTGGGCCAACTCCTAGGGTGTCCGCATAGTGTGGACGCCTTATATGTCAGGTAATTGACCGACATGTTACGTGACTGTGAAGCCTCGTGGCGGGTCGGCCTGGCCGGGTTTTACGGCTTTTTACCCGAAAAGAATAAGTCTGCAGTATTGACTAAGGACTAAGTCGTTTATACGACTTCAGTATCAAAAAACTGTCACAAATCGGGGGGAACGGGCCGCACGCTTGCGCCATGGCGGCCCTTTTTACGTCCTATCCGGCCAGGGATGCCGCCAATTGCTCGGCGCTGGCACGGGCCAGTCGCGCATCCTCGGCCTCCACCATCAGCCGCAACTTGGGCTCGGTCCCCGATGCGCGTATCAGCACGCGGCCGCGTCCCGCCAACTGCGCTTCCACGTCCGTGCGCGCCTGGGCCAGGCCAGCGTGGGTGCGCCAGTCGACGCCGGGCGTCAACGGCACGTTGATCATCTCCTGGGGATACATGCGCAGCTCGCCCAGCCATTCGGCCAGCGTCGCCGCATTGCGCCGCAGCGCCGTCAGCACTTGCAGCGCGGCGATGATGCCGTCGCCGGTGGTGTGGCAATCCAGGCAGATCAGGTGGCCGGAGCTCTCGCCGCCGTAGAGCCAGCCGCGCGCCTGCATCTGCTCCAGCACGTAGCGGTCGCCGACGGCGGCTCGTTCGAAACCGACGCCCAGTTTCTGCAATTGGCGTTCGAAGCCGTAGTTGGTCATCAACGTGCCGACGACCCCGGCCACCGGAGCCAGCTGCATGCGCGCGCGCACGATGGCGTACAGCAACTCGTCGCCGTTGTAGATGCGGCCATCGCCGTCCACCATTTGCAGGCGGTCGGCGTCGCCATCCAGCGCGATGCCGAGCTGGGCGCCACGCGCGCGGACCTCGGCCGCCAGCGAGTCCGGATGCAAGGCGCCGACGCCCTTGTTGATGTTGAAGCCGTCGGGCTGCACGCCGATGGCGTGGACCTCGGCACCCAGCTCCCGGAAAACATGGGGCGCGATGTGATAAGCGGCGCCATGCGCGGCGTCCACCACCAGCGTCAATCCCTTGAGATCCAGGTCGTTGGGGAAGGTGCTCTTGCAGAATTCGATATAGCGGCCGGCGGCATCATCGATACGCCGCGCACGGCCCAGCGCCTCGGAGCCCACGCAACCCAGCGGCTCGTCGATCGCCGCCTCGATGGCGTTCTCGACCTCGTCGGGCAGCTTCATGCCGCCCGAGGAAAAGAACTTGATGCCGTTGTCCTGGTAGGGGTTATGCGAGGCGCTGATGACGATGCCGGCCGACAGGCGCAGCGCGCGCGTCAGGTAGGCAACCGCCGGGGTCGGCACGGGGCCGGCCAGCAGCACGTCGATGCCGGCCGCGGACAAGCCCGCTTCCAGGGCGGACTCCAGCATATAGCCGGAAATGCGAGTGTCCTTGCCGATCAGCACCTTGGGACGTCCCGCGGTGGAAGACTTGCCCGCCAGCACGCGGCCGGCGGCGTAGCCCAGGCGCAATGCGAATTCCGCATTGATCACCGGGCCGCCCACTTCGCCCCGCACCCCGTCGGTGCCGAAATACTTACGTTGACTCATGCTGCAGCTCCCTGTTCAACGGCTTGCCAAATCTTCAAAGCATCGACGGTCTCCGCCACGTCATGCACCCGCACGATCGAGGCGCCCCGGGCGACGCAGGCGAGCGCACCGGCGATGCTGCCGGCGAGGCGGTCGCCCACCGGCCGCCCGGTGACGTTGCCGATCATGGACTTGCGGGAAAGTCCCACCAATAGCGGATAACTGGAGACGCGCAGGCTGGCCAGCCGGCGCAGCAACTGATAGTTCTGCTCGGTCGTCTTGCCGAACCCGAAACCGGGATCGAGCACGATGCGGCGCGGGTCGACCCAGGCCGCCCGCAGCTTTTGCGCACGGGCGCCGAGGAAGATGCCGATCTCCCCCAGCAGGTCCGCATACGTCGTGTCGTCCTGCATGGTGCGCGGCTCGCCCTTCATATGCATCACGCACAGGCCGCAGCGCGTCCGCGCGACCGCCTCGATGGCGCCCGGCAGGCGAAAACCGTAGATGTCGTTGATCATGTCCGCGCCGGCGTCCAGCACCGCGCGCATCACGCCAGGCTTGTAGGTGTCGATGGACAGCGGCACGCCGCAATCGCGCAGGCCCTCGACCACGGGCAGCAGGCGCGCGAGCTCGTCCTGCTCGGAGACTTCCGGTGCGCCGGGGCGCGTGGATTCGCCGCCGATATCGAGAATGCTGGCGCCATCGGCGATCAGCTTGCGCGCATGCGCGATGGCGGAATCGGGATCGTCGTGCGCACCGCCGTCGGAAAACGAATCGGGCGTGGTATTGACGATACCCATGACCAGCGGGCGCTCAAGGTCGAACTCGAAGCGCCCGCACAAAAAATTATTGGCCATAGTCTACTGACCGTACCGCCCTCAAACCGCCGCGGCGGTGCTGCCACCGGTCGCCAGGCCGCTGGGCGGCGTATCGGTGGAGTCCGACGGACCCTGGGGGGTCTTGGGCGGACGGGGCGGACGGCCGGCGATGATGTCGTCGATCTGGTCGGCGTCGATGGTTTCCCACTCAAGCAGCGCGGCCGTCATGGCCTCGACCTTGTCGCGGTTGTCTTCCAGGATCTTGCGCGCGACGCCGTATTGCTCGTCGATGATGCGCCGGATCGAGGAATCGACCTTCTGCATGGTCGCTTCCGACACGTGCGTGGTCTTGGTGACGCTGCGGCCCAGGAACACCTCTCCTTCGTTCTCCGCATAGACCATGGGGCCCAGTTCGTCGGTCATGCCGTAGCGGGTGACGATGTCGCGGGCGATGGCGGTGGCGCGCTCGAAGTCGTTCGACGCGCCGGTCGTCATCTGGTTCATGAAGAGTTCTTCGGCGATACGGCCGCCGAACAATACGGCAATGGTGCTCAGCAAGCGTAGCTTGTCCATGCTGTAGCGGTCCGTTTCCGGCAGCTGCATGGTCACGCCCAGCGCACGGCCGCGCGGGATGATGGTGACCTTGTGCACGGGATCCGTCTTGGGCAGCATGCGCGCGACGATGGCGTGGCCGGATTCATGGTACGCGGTGTTCTTGCGCTCTTCCTCGGGCATCACGATGGAGCGGCGTTCCGCGCCCATGATGATCTTGTCCTTGGCCTTTTCGAAGTCGGACATGTCCACCGTGCGGCCATTGCGACGGGCAGCGAACAGGGCGGCCTCATTGACCAGGTTGGCGAGGTCGGCGCCGGAGAAACCCGGCGTGCCGCGCGCCAGCACCGACGCGTCGACGTTGGGCGACAGCGGCACCTTGCGCATATGGACCTTGAGGATCTGGTCGCGGCCGCGGATATCGGGCAGCGGCACCACGACCTGGCGGTCGAAGCGGCCCGGGCGCAGCAGCGCCGGATCCAGCACGTCGGGACGGTTGGTGGCGGCGATGACGATGACACCCTGGCCGGACTCGAAGCCGTCCATTTCCACCAGCATCTGGTTCAGGGTCTGTTCACGCTCATCGTTGCCACCGCCCAGGCCCGCGCCACGCTGGCGGCCGACCGCATCGATTTCATCGATGAAGATGATGCAGGGCGCATGCTTCTTGGCGTTCTCGAACATGTCGCGCACGCGAGCCGCGCCCACGCCGACGAACATTTCGACGAAGTCCGAACCCGAAATGCTGAAGAAGGGCACCTTGGCCTCGCCGGCAATGGCCTTGGCCAGCAGCGTCTTGCCGGTACCCGGCGAACCGACCATCAGCACGCCGCGGGGAATGCGGCCGCCCAGCTTCTGGAACTTGCTGGGGTCGCGCAGGAAATCCACCAGTTCCTGCACGTCTTCCTTGGCCTCGTCGCAACCGGCGACGTCCGCGAAGGTAATCTGGTTGGTGTTCTCGTCCAGCATGCGCGCACGCGACTTGCCGAAGCTGAATGCACCGCCGCGGCCGCCGCCTTGCATCTGCCGCATGAAGAATATCCAGACCCCGATCAGCAACAGCATCGGGAACCACGACACGAAAATATTCATCAACAAGGACTGCTCTTCGCGCGCCTTGCCGGAAACCTGCACACCGTACTTAAGCAGGTCGGAGACCATCCACAAGTCGCCCGGCGAAGTCAGCGTATACGGGCGGCCCGCGTCCGGCGTCACGTAGAGCACGTCGCCTTGCACGTCCACCTTGCGGATGCGGCCAGCCTTGGCATCATCCATGAATTGCGTATAGCTGACGCCGTCCTGCGATTGGGTGCGTCCGTCGAACTGCTTGAATACCGTGAACAGCACAAGTGCGATCACCATCCAGACCGCGACTTTGGAAAATGAATTGTTCAAGGCGAATCTCCTGCTTTCGATTCTGACCGGTGGCTGCGGCAAGCATTGCCATAGGACACAACCACAAGTATGTCAATAGCCATTCTACCCCGTGGAGGGCATGCGTGGGCTGATCCCTAAGGATCGTCGATTAATTCGAGTGGATCATAAAAAGGGGCGTATGGCTGAAATGAGGAGTGACCTCGCTAGGCTTTAAGGGTCCGTCCAACCAAAAAGGTCTCCGAGGAGTTCGAGCGCGACGCCTTGGGTTTGCGCTCGACCACGCGCTTGAAGCGTTTCTTGAACGACTCGACAATCTGCGAAAACCCGCTTCCATGGAAGGCCTTGACGATAAGGGCGCCGTCCGGTTTCAGATGGGCGCGTGAAAATTCGAGAGCGAGATCGCAAACATGCTGGATGCGCGCGGCGTCGGCGGACTCGACTCCCGACAGGTTGGGGGCCATATCGGAAATTACAAGGTCTACCGCCCGGCCTTCCAAAAGATTTTCCAATTGTTTCAAAACGGCGTCCTCGCGGAAGTCGCCTTGAATGAATTCGACGCCCGCGATGGGCTCCATCGGCAGGATATCCAGGGCGAAAATACGGCCGTCTATCACCCCGCCGGGGCCGACCAGGCGCTCGCGCGCCACTTGGGACCAGCTGCCGGGGGCGGAGCCCAGGTCGACGACGATGTCGCCCCGCCGGAGAAGTTTCTCGGTTTCGATGATTTCCAGCAGCTTGAAGGCCGCGCGCGCCCGATAACCCTTTTGTTGCGCCATCTTCACATAAGGGTCGTTGATGTGCTGGTGCAACCAGTCTTTGGAGAATTTATTCTTGGCCATTCCCGTACAATTCCGCCATGCCTATATTAGAAATTACATCCCGCGAACGTAGCGCCCTGCGCTCGGCCGCCCATCCGCTGCGCCCCGTCGTCCTGATCGGCGACAAGGGCCTTTCCGACGCGGTGCTCAAGGAAATCGATCTGAACCTGACTTCGCACGGCCTGATCAAGGTGCGCGCGGGGGGTGACGACCGCGAAGCCCGCGAGGAGATGCTGGCGCACATTTGCGACGTATTATCCTGCGCGCCGGTGCATCACCTGGGCAAAATGCTGATTCTCTATCGTCCGCTGGCCAACGGCGTGTCGGTATTGCCACAAGCCGCGCCCGCGGGCGACGCCCGCCCGAAGCGCAAGGCGTCCGAGCCCCACGTGCCGAAGAAGCTGGCCGCCGCCGGCAAGACCCTGACCAAGCCCTCTCGCGCGCCGCGCCGCGAGGAAGAAGAGGCGCCGCGCAACCGCTATGCGGCATCCGAACTGAACAAGGCCGGCAAGCCCATGCGCCCCAGCACCCGCAAGACCGCCGCCCCGGCGCACGGCATTCCGCGCCGCACCGGCAGCGCCTTGAGCCTGCGGGCCGGCGCCCGTTCCGGCATCCAGCGCGGCACGGTGGGACGCAAGTCGGCCAAGCGCTGACGCGGGGGCGGCTGCAAGCCGCCGCCATATATCCAGGCCACCATCCGTCCAGGCCACTATCCAAGCCTTCGGGCGGGGCCTCCGTCATCCTGGCTCATGCCTGGACGACGGCCAGGGATTACAGGTACTGGATGCTGATGACTTCGTATTCGCGCAAGCCAGAAGGCGCCTGTACTTCCACCACATCGCCTTCCGACTTGCCGATCAGCGCACGGGCAACCGGGCTGGACACGGAAATCATGTTGGCGCGGATGTCGGCCTCCACGTCGCCGACGATCTGGTAGACCACGCGATCGCCCGAATCCAGGTCCTCGATCTCCACCGTCGCGCCGAAAACCGCACGGCCGTCCGTGTCCAGTTCCTGCGGATTGATGATCTGCGCGTTGGACAAGGTGCCTTCAAGCTCGGCGATGCGGCCTTCGATGAAGCCCTGGCGCTCGCGCGCGGCGTCATATTCGGCGTTCTCGGACAGGTCGCCCTGCGCGCGCGCTTCGGCGATGGCATTGATCACCGAAGGCCGTTCGATGGTTTTGAGCCGGTGCAACTCTTCGTGCAGGCGTTTGGCGCCGCGCACCGTCAACGGAATCGCAGACATAACTTTTCCCAACAAAGTAGAAAACGCCCCACCAGGGAGCGTTCAGACCAAGGTCGTGCCAGGCGGGAGTGCGTCTTACGGCGCACCGCGACAGGGGGAATCCGATACGCTCCTCGCCTCGAGCCCGCTCTTCCTGAGCCGTAATCGAACCGGCGGCGGCAAGCTTCGACCAAAAAACAAAACCGCCCCCTTTTGGCGCGTCTCGCGCCGCTTGCGGCCCTGGAGATATGCAACAGGGACGCTTCTTGTCATGGGGCGGCCCGGCGACAAAAAACCCCGGCTCGGATCTGAACCGGGGCAAGCAGATGACATTGTCGGCAACTTTCAGGGGAATTGCAAGCCGTCCCCAATATCTCCGAATCAGCGTGCCGGGCGTAGCAGCGCGTACAGGATGATGGCGCCGAAAGTGGCTGTCCCGATCCCGCCCAGCGCGAATCCGCCCAGATGGACCGTGAAGTCCCCGGCGCCCATGATCACGGTCACCGCGGCGGTGATCAGGTTGCGGTTGTCGGCGAAGTCGACCCGGTTGACGATCCAGATCCGTGCGCCGGCGACGGCGATCAGCCCGAAGACCACCACCGACATGCCGCCCAGCACCGGGCCCGGTATGGTCTGGATCAATGCCCCGAATTTCGGCGAGAAACCCAGCAGGATGGCGATCAAGGCGGCGACCACGAAGACCAGCGTGGAGTAGATGCGCGTCACGGCCATGACGCCGATGTTTTCCGCGTAGGTGGTGACGCCCGTCCCGCCGACCGCGCCCGACAGCATGGTCGCCACGCCGTCGCCGACGAAGGCGCGGCCCAGGTAGCGATCCAGGTCCTGGCCGGTCATGGCGCTGACGGCCTTGATGTGGCCAAGGTTTTCCACCACCAGGATGATGGCGACCGGCACGATCAAGCCCAGCGCGGGCGCGGAGAAGACCGGCGCGGCGAACCGCGGCAGCCCCAGCCAGGGCGCCGCCGCGACGGCCGAGAAGTCGATCGGCTTGCCCAGGCCCATGACATTGGCGCAAATGGCGTAGATCACGCAAGCCGCGACCAGGCCCGCCAGGATCAGCAGGCGCTGCAGCATGCCCTTGGCGCGCACCGCGATTATGCCCACGCACAGCATCGTGACGATGGCCATGCTGGCGTCGAAGCCTGATGCGCCCATGGCCCCCTTGGCGGCGATCGGCGCCAGGTTCAGGCCGATCACCACCACCACGGCGCCGGTGACCACCGGCGGCATCAAGGCCTCGATCCACCCTGCCCCGCCACCGGTCCTGGCATTGGCCACCCAGACCAGGGCGCCGATTAGCGCATAGACGGCGCCGCAGGCGATGATGCCGCCCAGCGCCACGCCGACGTTGGGGTTAGGCCCGGCGCCGGCATAGCCGGTCACCGCGATGACACCGCCGATGAAGGCGAAGCTGGATCCCAGGTAGCTGGGCACGCGGCCGCCGACGAACAGGAAGAAGACCAGCGAGCCCACGCCCGACATCAGGATCGCGACGTTGGGGTCGAACCCCATCAGCAGGGGCGCCAGCACCGTCGAGCCGAACATCGCGACGACATGCTGCAAGCCCATGGCGGCGGTCTTGGGCCAGGGCAGGCGTTCATCGGGCGCCATGACGGTCCCGGGCACCAGCTCCCGGATCAGTCGCCAGCGTGGAAAGTAGGAACCTGGCATGCACTCCCCCGGTTTGAATCAGGCAGGTTTTATGAAGATAGGCCGCAGGATCGCGGCCATAGGCTCGCGATCAATTGCGAAAGATTGATGAAGTTGCAAGGCTGCTAGGAACAACGGAGGAATAGTGCGGATACATTACCGCCGTCGTTACGCCTTATTTACATCCAAACACATGGATGACAAGGCGGCCGCAAGTTTAGAGGCGCTTAAGGTTTTCTGAAAGCCCGTCGTTAATCGTTATGCACTATCAGCTGGTCGCGCGCTTCGGAGCAAGCCGCCACGCCAGCGTCCCGCGCGCCGCGGGGACCGTTCATCAATGCGGATGGACGGCGAGCGGCGGCCAATCTGACATCGGAGCCTTTCCATCATGACGTCGATTTCCTCCCTGACCAGCACGCTGGCGTCCTATACGCAAGTCAATTCCCGGACCACGCAATCGTCCAGCCAGGCCAACGGCACCGACGGTTCCGGCAGCACCGAGGCCGCCAGCGGCGTGGCGGGTGCCTCGGGCGCCGCCAGCAGCCAGAAGGCCGGCGGCGCCGGCGCGATGGGCGGCGCGGGCGCCTCGTCGTCCTCCTCCAGCGATTCCAGCGCGGAACAGCAGCAACTGGAAAAGCTGCAGGAGCAACTGCGCCAGGTCCAGCAGCAGATCCAGCGCCTGCAGGCCAGCAATGTGTCGGAGGACGTAAAGAACGCGCAACTTCAGTCCCTGAACTCCGAGGCCATGCAGTTGCAAGGCCAGATCACCCAGCTCCAGCAGCAGATCGCCCAGGAAGCGAGCGGCTCGATCACCGCCTGAGGAAGGACGGGGGCAACGGACAAGCACAAGGGCGCCACGGCGCCCTTATACGTTCACAACGGCGCCACGCCCCCCTTGTCCGTTCACAAGGGCGCCACGGCCCCCCTATCCGTTCACAAGGACGCCTCGGCCGCCTCTGTCCATTTACACGGGCGCGAAGGCGCCCTTGTCCATTTCTCGGTACCATCGCGGGTGTTGCCAACCCGACCTGACCGTACTGGCGCGCACGCCCGGCCGCCGCGCCCCGCCATTCCCCATGACTACCGAAATCTGGCTCATCCGCCACGGCGAAACCCCCTGGAATCGCGCCCGCCGCCTGCAAGGCTGGAAGGATATTCCGCTCAACGAGGAAGGCGCCAGCCAGGCCGCGAAGCTGGCCCGGCGCCTGACGCGCGATGCGCAGACCGGCCCGTTCGAGGCCATCTACAGCAGCGACCTGCAACGCGCCCACGATACCGCCCAGGCGGCGGCCGACCTGCTGCAACTGCGCGTGCGCCCCGAACCCGGCTTGCGCGAGCGCTGCTACGGCGTGCTGGAGGGCCTGGCCATGGATGAACTCGAACAACACCAGCCCGAGGCCGCGGCGGCCTGGCGCAGCCGGGAGCCCGACCGCCAGCTGGAAGGCGGCGAAAGTTTGCGCCAGTTCCGCGACCGCGTGGTGACGACCATGGAAGACGTGGTCGCCCGCCATCCCGACGCCCGCGTGCTGCTGTTCGCCCATGGCGGCGTACTCGACATCGCCTGGCGTCATGCGCAGCGCATCCCGCTGAACCACCCGCGCGACGCCGTGCTGCTCAATACCGCCGTCAACCGCCTGAGTCATGCGGACGGGCATTGGAGCATCATGGGCTGGGGCGACATCAGCCACATCGACGCGGCAGGCGACGATATCGTCTGAGCCGCCTGGCCGCCCGGATTCGAATACCAGCGCGCCTCGGCATGAGGGACTGCGGGACTGGCCAGAGCCGTCTCCTGCTCGCCCGGCGGCCCTGCCGCCCTATTCGCCTTGCCGCGGCTTGCGCGGCGCCTTGCGGGCCAGGCGGTCGTACACCGCATTCGGCAACACCCGCATCAAGCGCGCGACGATGCCCATCTGCCACGGAATCACCGTATAGGAAACGCCACGCGCGATGGCATCCGCCGCCCGGCGGGCAAAATCGTCCGCGTCCATCAGGAAGGGCATGGCGTACGGATTGTGCGCGGTCATCTCGGTGCGCACGTAGCCTGGTGCGATGGTGACCACGCGCAGCCCGTCCGCCACCACCTCGTTACGCAGGCTTTCGCAATAGGCGGTGACCGCCGCCTTCGAGGCGCTGTAGGCGCCGGCCCCCGGCAGGCCGCGCACGCCGGCCACGCTGGATATGCCCACCAGCGTTCCGCCGCCGGCTTCGCGCATGGCGCCGATGAAAGGCTCGAACGTCGCCACCATGGCCATGACATTGGTCTGCATGACCGCGTCAAAGACGTCGTGGTCCTCCGGATGCTCGGTCAGCGTGCCCACGCTGATGCCGGCGCTGGCGATGACGATATCGACCCGGCCGCCGCTGCGCGCGATGAAATCATGCGCGGCCGCGTGCAGGGCGTCCCGGTCCCGCACGTCCACGCCGTAGCAGGCATGTGCGTCGGGATTGGGCAGGCTGTCGGCCAGCGCGCGCAGGCGTTCGCCGCGCCGACCCAGCAGCCCCAGCGTGGCGCCCTGCCGGCCGTAGTGCTCGGCCAGCGCGTGGCCCAGCCCGCTGCTGGCCCCGGTGATGAATACATGTTTCGGCATGAGGCCTCCCTTGTCCGTGCCGCCTTGGATAAGGCGAACGCCGGCGCTCCGTGCGTGCCCCGGCAGGGCCGGGACGACGGACATATCCACAAGCGCAAGCGCGGTTGAAAAGAAAAGGCCAGGCTTGCGGCCTGGCCTCGGTCGGAGGGCATGGCTACCGCCGCGCCCTCCCCATCACAGGAAGATCCAGGCCAGGATGCCCAGCACCAGGGCCCACTTCATCACGTAGTACAGCGGCTTGTTCTTCTTCTTGACCGCCTTGCCGAAGCGCCGCACCGCGTAGACCGAACCGAAGATGCGGTTGATGCCACCCGTGCGGTCGCCCTCCTGGTTGGGCGAGGACGCCGCGCGCAGCAGCAGGCCGCCCAGGAAATGGTTGACCGCCTGGGCCCAGCGGTAGCGCATCGGCCGCTCGATATCGGCGAACAGGATGATGCGGTTGACGTCGGTCTTGTTCTCGGCGTAGTGGATGAAGGTCTCGTCGAACATCACCGCTTCGCCGTCACGCCAATAGTATGTCTGGCCATCCACGTCGATGTAGCAGGCAGGATCGTTGGGCGTGATCAGGCCCATGTGATAGCGCAGCGAGCCGGCATAGGGATCGCGATGCCGCGGCAGGCGGCTGCCGGGCGGCAGCGCCGCGAACATGGCGGCCTTCACCGAAGGAATATCGGCCAGCAGCCGGGTGGTCACCGGGCACAGCGCGGTCGCCGAGGGATGGTCGGTGCCGTACCACTTCAGGTAGAAACGCTTCCAGCCGCTCTTGAAGAAGGAGTTGAAGCCGGCGTCGTTGTATTTGTCGGAAACCTTGATGTGGCCCGCCGAAAAGAGCTGCTCGGCCTCGGCGCGGATTTCTTCCCAGCGCTCCTGCAGCACTTTCAGCTCCGGAAACTCCGACAGCGGCAGGTAGGGCTGGTTGGGCACGCGCGAAAACGCGTACATGAAGACGTTGATGGGCGACGTGAACGTGGAGTGATCCAGCGCCTGGCGCGCGAACGCGTGCCGCACACGGCCACGATAGTGCACGACGAAGGCACATACCACGAACAACGCGAGTATCCACCATTTCATGATCGACTCCTGACGACATCCAACCGTTCCAACGAACAGAGCGGCCTTGCGCCGCCCTTTACCGTTCGCGGGCCGCCGTAGCGGCCCGTTCTTACGCCGCCTTGGTCAGCGACGCGTGCAGCTCCTGCAGCGGATAGACCTGCAACCCATGCCCTTGGCGCAGGTACTGCAAGCCTTCCACCGCCGCCCGGGCGCCGGCGATCGTCGTGTAGAACGTCACCCGCGCCGCCAGCGACTGCGTACGTATCGTGCGCGAATCGGCGATGGCGTTACGACGTTCCTCGACGGTATTGATCACCAGCGAGATTTCGCCGTTCTTCAACATGTCGACCACGTGCGGCCGGCCTTCCGTGACCTTGGAAACCACCTGCACCGGAATGCCGGCGGCCTCGATCTCGGACGCCGTGCCGCGCGTCGCCACCAGCTTGAAGCCCAGGGCGTGCAAGCCGCGGGCCACTTCGACCGCGCGCGGCTTGTCCTGGTTCTTCACGCTGATGAAGGCCGTGCCGGAATCGGGCAGGCGCACGCCCGCCGCCAGCTGCGACTTGACGAAGGCTTCGCCGAAGCTGGTGCCCACGCCCATGACTTCGCCGGTGGACTTCATTTCCGGGCCCAGGATCGTATCGACGCCGGGGAACTTGACGAAGGGGAACACCGCTTCCTTCACCGAGAAGTACGGCGGCACCACTTCCTTCGTCACGCCCTGGTCGGCCAGGGTGCGGCCGGCCATGGCGCGCGCGGCGATCTTGGCCAGTTGCAGGCCGGTGGCCTTGGACACGTAGGGAACCGTACGCGATGCGCGCGGGTTCACTTCCAGCACGTAGACGTCGCCGCCCTGGATGGCGAACTGCACGTTCATCAAGCCGCTGACGTTCAGGGCCTTGGCCATCATGCCGGTCTGGCGCTTGATCTCGGCGATGACATCGGCCGACAGCGAGTACGGCGGCAGGCTGCAGGCGGAATCGCCCGAGTGCACGCCGGCCTGTTCGATGTGTTCCATCACGCCGCCGATGAAGACGGTGTGGCCGTCGGCCAGGCAGTCGACGTCGACTTCCGTGGCGTTGTTCAGGAAGCGGTCCAGCAGCACCGGCGAATCATTGCTGACCTTGACCGCCTCGCGCATATAGCGTTCGAGGTCCTGCTGCTCATGGACGATTTCCATGGCGCGGCCGCCCAGCACGTAGCTGGGACGCACCACCAGCGGGTAGCCGATCTCGGTGGCGTGCGCCAGGGCTTCGGCTTCCGTGCGCGCGGTGCGGTTGGGCGGCTGGCGCAGGCCCAGCTTGTTGAGCAGCTTCTGGAAGCGCTCGCGGTCTTCGGCGACGTCGATCGATTCCGGGCTGGTGCCGATGATGGGCACGCCGTTGGCTTCCAGCGCGCGCGCCAGCTTCAGCGGCGTCTGGCCGCCGTACTGCACGATCATGCCGACGGGGTTTTCCTTGTGCACGATCTCCAGCACGTCTTCCAGCGTCAGCGGCTCGAAGTACAGGCGGTCGGAGGTGTCGTAGTCGGTCGACACGGTTTCCGGGTTGCAGTTGACCATGATGGTTTCATAGCCATCCTCGCGCAACGCCAGGGCGGCATGCACGCAGCAGTAGTCGAACTCGATGCCCTGGCCGATGCGGTTGGGACCGCCGCCCAGCACGATGATCTTCTTGCGGTCCGTCGGCGCGGCCTCGCACTCTTCCTCGTAGGTCGAGTACATGTAGGCCGTGCGGGTGGCGAATTCGGCCGCGCAGGTGTCCACGCGCTTGTAGACCGGACGCACGTTGAGCTGGTGGCGCAGGCGGCGCACTTCCATTTCCGACGTGTCGAGCAGGAATGCCAGGCGCCGGTCGGAGAAGCCGCGGCGCTTGAGCTGCCACAAGGTGTCGTAGTCGAGGTCGGCCAGGGTCTTCTGCTCCAGGGCCAGCTCGATATCGACGATTTCCTTGATCTGCGCCAGGAACCACGGATCGATATGGGTCAGCGCATGCACCTCGTCCAGGGTAAAGCCCTGGGCGAAGGCGTCGCCCACGTACCAGATGCGTTCCGGACCGGGCTCGCCCAGCTCGGCCTGCAGCTTCTCGCGGTCGGTGGTCTTCTGGTTCAGGCCGTCCACGCCCACTTCCAGGCCGCGCAAGGCTTTCTGGAAGGACTCCTGGAAGGTGCGGCCGATGGCCATCACCTCGCCCACCGATTTCATCTGGGTGGTCAGGCGGGCGTCGGCGGTGGGGAATTTCTCGAAGGCGAAGCGCGGCACCTTGGTGACCACGTAGTCGATGGTCGGCTCGAAGGAGGCCGGCGTGGCGCCGCCCGTGATTTCGTTCTTCAGCTCGTCCAGCGTATAGCCGACCGCCAGGCGCGCGGCGACCTTGGCGATGGGGAAGCCGGTGGCCTTGGAGGCCAGCGCCGACGAACGCGACACCCGCGGATTCATTTCGATGACGATCATGCGGCCATTGGCCGGGTTGACCGCGAACTGCACGTTGGACCCGCCGGTATCGACGCCGATCTCGCGCAGCACCGCGATGGAGGCGTCGCGCATGATCTGGTATTCCTTGTCCGTCAGCGTCTGCGCCGGGGCCACGGTGATGGAGTCGCCGGTGTGCACGCCCATGGGATCGAGGTTCTCGATCGAGCAGACGATGATGCAGTTGTCGGCGCGATCGCGCACGACTTCCATCTCGAACTCTTTCCAGCCCAGCAGCGACTCTTCGATCAGCAGCTCGCTGGTCGGCGAGGCTTCCAGGCCGCGTCGGCAGATGGTTTCGAATTCCTCGGCGTTGTAGGCGATGCCGCCGCCCGAACCGCCCATGGTGAAACTGGGGCGGATCACCGCCGGGAAGCCGGACGTACCGACTTCGGCCGCGATGCGGCGCTGCACGTCCCAGGCCTCTTCCATCGAATGGGCGACGCCCGACTTGGCCGACTCAAGGCCGATGTCGGTCATGGCCTGCTTGAATTTCTGGCGATCCTCGGCCTTCTCGATGGCCTGCTCGTTGGCGCCGATCAGCTCGACCTTGTAGCGCTCCAGCACGCCATGATGGGCCAGGTCCAGGGCGCAGTTCAGCGCGGTCTGGCCACCCATGGTCGGCAGCAGCGCGTCGGGACGCTCGCGCTCGATGATCTTCTCGACCGCCTGCCAGGTAATGGGCTCGATGTAGGTCACATCGGCCGTTTCCGGGTCGGTCATGATGGTGGCGGGGTTGCTGTTCACCAGGATGGTGCGGTAACCCTCCGCCTTCAGGGCCTTGCACGCCTGCGCGCCGGAATAGTCGAATTCGCAGGCCTGGCCGATGATGATGGGGCCGGCCCCGATGATGAGGATGCTTTTAATGTCTGTACGCTTGGGCATGGTGCAATCTTTACGCGGTCTTAACTTGGCCGGCCATCTGGCTGATGAACTTGTCGAACAACACGATGATGTCGTGCGGTCCCGGGCTGGCTTCCGGGTGGCCCTGGAAGCAGAAAGCGGGACGATCGGTCAGTTCGAAGCCCTGCAGCGTGCCGTCGAACAGCGACACATGGGTAACGCGGGTATTGCCCGGCAGGCTGGCCGTATCCACCTCGAAGCCGTGGTTCTGGCTGGTGATGTAGACGCGCTTGCTCTGCACGTCCTGCACGGGGTGGTTGGCGCCATGGTGGCCGGTCTTCATCTTGAGCGTCTTGCCGCCCACCGCCAGGCCCATGATCTGGTGGCCCAGGCAGATGCCGAAGACCGGCAGCTTGCGGTCCAGGAACGCGCGGGTGGCCTCGATGGCATAGTCGCAAGGCTCGGGGTCGCCGGGACCGTTGGCCAGGAACAGGCCGTCCGGATTGAGCTTGAGCACGTCCTCGACGGGCGTCTGCGCCGGCACCAGCGTGACGCGGCAGCCGCGGTCCGCCAGCAGGCGCAGGATGTTCTGCTTCACGCCGAAGTCATAGGCGACGACGTGGTACTTGGAGGTATCCGGCTTGTCGAAGCCGCGGCCCAGGTTCCAGGTGCCCTCGGTCCACTCCAGCGGTTTCTCGATGCTGACCACCTTGGCCAGGTCCTGGCCCGACATGCCGGGGAAGCTGCGCGCCAGCTCGATGGCGCGGTCGGTATCGTCGCCGACCAGGATGCAGCCGCCCTGGGCGCCCTTTTCGCGCAGGATGCGGGTCAGCTTGCGGGTGTCGATGCCGGCGATGGCGACGATGCCCTGGGCCTTGAGGTAGTCAGGCAGCGAGCTGGTCGCGCGGAAATTGGACACGCGGGCGGGGCAGTCGCGCACGATCAGGCCGGACGCGAACACCTTGCGCGCCTCGACGTCCTCGCCGTTCACACCGGTGTTACCGATGTGCGGGTAGGTGAGCGTGACCAACTGGCCGTTGTAGCTGGGATCGGTAAGGATTTCCTGGTAGCCGGTCATGGACGTGTTGAACACGACCTCGGCCACGGTATGGCCCGGCGCGCCAATTGAAATTCCACGAAAAACGGTACCGTCCGCCAGAGCCAAGATTGCGGGAGAAGAACGATGAGTTCCCTCGGGAAAAAGTTGCGGCAGCACAGTAAACCCCGGTTTCAGAATCAGTAATCAAACCTTGGAATTATACCTTGAAAGGCCTTTTTCCCCGGAAAGCCGCGCCAATCATGGCTGAACGGCCCGTTTTCGAGGTCGCCGGCGCGCCCCGCCGGCGGTCCCGCGGTGCTACGCTAGACAACCGGGCAGCGCCCTTGGCGCCGCACACACAACCGATCGCCGAGACTCTCATGACCAGCCAGCTCGACTCCCTGCGCCAACACACCACCGTGGTGGCGGACACCGGTGACTTCGAGGCCATGCGCGCCTACCGTCCGACCGACGCCACCACCAATCCGTCCCTGATCCTGAAGGCGGTGCAAAAAGAAGCCTACCGTCCCCTGCTGGAGCGCACCGTGCGCGACCACCGGGACCTGCCCACGGAGCAGATCCTTGACCGCCTGCTGGTGGCTTTCGGCACGGAGATCCTGAAAATCGTCCCCGGGCGGGTTTCCACCGAGGTCGATGCCCGGCTGTCCTTCGACACCCGGCGTACCGTGGAACGGGCCCGCGGCCTGATCGCGCTGTACGAAGCCGCCGGCATACCCCGCGAGCGCGTCCTGGTGAAGATCGCGTCCACCTGGGAGGGCATCCAGGCGGCCCGCGTCATGCAGGAGGAAGGGGTCAACTGCAATATGACGCTGCTGTTCTCGCTGCCGCAGGCCGTGGCCTGCGCCGCCGCCGGCGCCAAGCTGATCTCGCCCTTCGTCGGCCGCATCTATGACTGGTACAAGAAGGCCGCGGGCGCGGACTGGAACGAAGCGGAGCGCGCGGGCGCCAACGACCCTGGCGTGCAGTCGGTGACCCGCATCTACCAGTACTACAAGGCCCACGGCATCCCGACGGAAATCATGGGAGCGAGCTTCCGCAATGTCGGCCAGATCCTGGCCCTGGCCGGCTGCGACCTGCTGACCATCAGCCCGGAACTGCTGACCACGCTGTCGGAAACGCAGGGCGACGTGCCGGTGCGCTTGCGGCCCGACGCCGGCGGCGCTGCGCCGGCGCCCCTGGACGCCAGCGAAATTCCCTTCCGCACCCTGCTCAACGACGACGCCATGGCGACCGAAAAGCTGTCCGAGGGCATCCGCGCCTTCGCGGCCGACGCCATCAAGCTGGACAAGCTGATCGACGCGCTGCGGTAACCGGAAGATCCCGCCCCCCCTTTAAATACTCCGCCCCTTAAGAACCTATCGGGAAAGCCGCGGAGCCGGCTTTGCCGGTCCGCTGGCTTTGCCCCTGGGGGCCCGCGTCAGCGGGTGGGGGGGGCCTGCCCTTCCGGTCCGCTGGCTTTGCCCCTGGGGGCCCGCGTCAGCGGGTAGGGGGGGCCCCTTCGTCGTGGGTATGTACTTGCAGGGCTTCCAGGAAGCGGGAAACCATGTTGTAGGCCGCCACCGTGGCGGTCAGCTCGACCGTGTGGCGCTGGCCCAGTTCCGCCAGGACCGCGTCGAAGACGGCTTGCGGAACCTGGACCTGGCGCGTCATGGCGTCGGCATAGGCCAGCACAGCACGCATGCGCGCATCGAACAGCGGAGCATCCTGCCAATGATCCAAGGCGTCGAGCTGCGCCTGCGTAATGCCTTCCTTCAACGCGATGGGCGCATGCTGGTCGGCCTCGTAAGGCGCGCCATTCATGCCGGCCACGCGCATGATGACCAATTCGCGGATATCACCCGGCAAGGTGCTCAGCTGCCGTATCGACGTCAGGTAGGTCAGCCATCCGCTGGCCACGGGCGGACTGTGCAGCAGCATTTGATAGAGCAAGAGCACGCTGCCGCGCTCGGCGACGATGCGTTCGACCAGTGGCTTGGCTTCTTCGTTGTGCAGATCGGCGTACGGCAGGCGGGCCATGTCGGCGTCCTATGCGGGGATGGTCAGAGTTTCTCGGTTTCGCCGGCGCGCGGCTGCCATTTCATCAGCCGCTTTTCCGCCAGCGTGACCAGGCCATCCAGCACCAGCGCGAATACGGTCAGCACCACGATGCCGGCGAAGACGGTATTCACGTCCAGCGTGCCTTCCGCCTGCAGGATCAGGTAGCCGACGCCGCTGGCCGACCCCAGGTACTCGCCCACCACCGCGCCGACGAAGGCCAGCCCCACCGACGTATGCAGGCTGGAAAACACCCAGCTGGTGGCCGAAGGCAGGTAGACGTGGCGCAGCAGCTGGCGCCGATCCGCGCCCAGCATGCGGGCATTGTCCAGCAGCGTCGTGCTGACTTCCCGCACGCCCTGGTAGACGTTGAAGAAGACGATGAAGAACACCAGCGTGACCGCCAGCGCCACCTTGGACCAGATGCCCAGGCCGAACCACATGCCGAAGATGGGCGCCAGGATGACGCGAGGCATGGAGTTGGCGGCCTTGATGTAGGGGTCCAGGATCAGGCTGGAGCCCTGCGACAACCCCAGCCACAGGCCGCAGCCGAGGCCGGCGACGGTGCCGATGATGAAGGCCAGGACCGTCTCGGACAAGGTCACCCAAAGGTGCTGGTAGACGTCGGCGTCGGTGACGAACCAGGCCCAGATGCGCTGGGCAACCTTGATGGGCTCGCCGAAGAAGAACGCGACGTTCTGGCTGCGCGAGGCCAGGTGCCAGGCGAGCAGCAGGACTATCAACAACGACAACTGCCACGCGCGCAGCGTCTTGGAACCGGGTTTGATCATAGTGGACATGGGCCTTACACCCGCTTCTGCTGTGCGTAGCCCTTCAGGACCTCTTCACGCAGCACATCCCAGATGGCGGCGTGCAACTCGACGAAGCGCGGATGGGCGCGCACTTCGGCAACGTCGCGCGGACGAGGCAGGTCGATATGGAATTCACCGATAGGATGCGTGCCCGGCCCGGCCGACAGCACGACCACCCGGTCGCTCATGGCGATCGCTTCGTCAAGGTCGTGCGTGATGAACAGCACGGCCTTGCGCTTGGCCATCCACAGGTCCAGCACCTCGTTTTCCATCAACTGGCGAGTCTGGATATCGAGCGCGGAAAAAGGCTCGTCCATAAGGATGACGTCGGGGTCGCGGATCAGCGTCTGCGCCAGCATGACGCGCTTGCGCATGCCGCCCGACATCTGGTGCGGGTAACGATGCTCGGAACCGCCCAGGCCGACGCGGCGCAGCCATTCGCGGCCGCGTTCCTCCGCCTCGGCGGCCGGTACGTGGGCGAATTCCAGCCCTGCCTTGACGTTGTCCAGCGCATTGCGCCAGGGCAGCAGGGCCTCGCCCTGGAACATGTAGCCGGCACGGCGATTGATGCCCTTGAGGGGGACGCCGAACACTTTCACCTGCCCGGTGGTGGGCGAGAGCAGGCCCGCGCCCACGTTCAGCAAGGTGGACTTGCCGCAACCGGTCGGTCCCACCACCGAGACGAATTCGCCAGGGGCGACATTCAGCGTGCTTTCCCGCACGGCGGTATAGCGCTGGCCGCCGCCGTCGCGGGAAATGAACGTGCAGGTGATGTTGTCCAGCGAGAGTGCTGCTTCAGCCATTCGGGTATTTCTCGTTCGCGCGCTTGGCGAATTCATTGGTCCAGATCTTGGACGGATCGACCTTGGCCGGATCGAAATCCGGCACGAAGGCGGCCAGGGCCTTGACCGCGGTGGCGGCGCCATCCTCGGGGATGATGCCATCCGGCGACAGGCCTTCCAGGCTGGCCTTCAGCGCCGCCTTGTAGACCTCCGGCTCGCCCAGCAGGTAGGACGAAGGCACCGTCTTGGCGATCTCGTCGATGCCGGCCTTCTGGATCCACTTGTCCGCGCGCACGATGGCGTTGGCCAGGGCCTGCACCGTGTTGGGGTTGGCGTCGATGTAGCTCTGCGCCGTGTACAGGGTGCCGGCCGGCATGTTGCCGCCGAAAATGTCGCGGGTGTCCTTGAGGGTGCGCGTATCGGCGATGACCTTCATGTCGCCCGAGCTCACCAGCGCCGTGACCACGGGGTCGGTATTGGACATGGCGTCGACCTGGCCCGAACGCAGCGCGGTGATGGCGCCGGCGCCGGCGCCCACGCCGATGATGGATACGTCCGAAGGCTTCAGGCCGTGCTTGGCCAGGAAGAAGTTGACCACCATGTTGGTCGAGGAACCCGGCGCCGTGACGCCGATTTTCTTGCCCTTGAGGTCGGCCGGCGACTTGTAGTTCGCCATGGTCTTGGTCGAAACGCCGAAGCCGATCAGCGGCGCGCGGCCCTGCAACACGAAGTTGCGGTAGAACTGGCCCTTGGATTGCAGGTTCAGCGAGTGCTCGAACGCGCCCGACACCACGTCGGCGCTGCCGCCCACCACGGCCTGCAAGGCCTTGGCGCCGCCGGCGAAGTCGGCGATGGTGACATCCAGGCCTTCGTCCTTGAAATAGCCCCGCACCTCGGCGATGGTCAAGGGCAGGTAATACACCAGGGCCTTGCCGCCGACGGCGATCGCCACCTTGGTCTTTTCGAGTTTCGCGGCCCGCGCGAAGGCGGGGGCCAGGCTCATGACACCGGCCGAGCCGGCGAGCTTGAGCAGTTCACGGCGAGTGACTGTCATTGTTGTGTCTCCGATGTTGGTGCCGCGTCCCGGGGACGGCGGATTCCTATCGCGCCGGACCGGGCCAGCTCTGCGATTGCTGCGGAATCATACCCCAGCCCCTGCAGGACTTCCTCGGTATGTTCCCCTAAATCCGGGCCCAGCCAGCGCGTGCCGCCCGGCGTGGCGGACAGTTTGGGGGTGACCGCCGGCAGCTTTACCGGCGTGCCGTCGCGGAAGCGATGCTGCTCGATCATGGCCCGCGCGAGGAATTGCGGATCGCTGAACATGTCGGCCACGCTGTATATCTTGCCCACCGGCACATCGGCGCGCCGCAAGGTTTCCAGCGCCTCCTCGATCCGCCGGCCGTCGCACCATTGCTGGATGGCGCCGTCGATTTCGGCCACCCGGCGGGCGCGGCCGTCGTTGCGCGCCAGGTCCGGATCGGTGGCCAGGTCGGCGCGGCCGATGGCATGCATCAGGCGCAGGAAAATGGCGTCGCCGTTGCCGGCGATGACGATGTTCTGGCCGTCGGCCGTGGTGTAGGTGTTGGACGGCACGATGCCCGGCAAGGCCCCGCCGGTGCGTTCGCGCACCACGCCGGCCACGTCGTACTCGGGCACCAGGCTTTCCATCATGTTGAAGACCGATTCGTAGAGGGCTACGTCGACCATCTGGCCCTGGCCGCCCCTCTGCCCATCCCAGCGGCCGCCCGTGGCGTCGCGATGGCGCAGGGCCATCATCGCCCCGATGACGCCATGAAGCGCGGCGATGGAATCGCCGATGGAAATGCCCACCCGCACCGGCGGGCGGTCGGGGTGGCCCGACACGTAGCGCAGGCCGCCCATCGATTCGCCGATGGCGCCGAAGCCGGGCATGTCGCGCATCGGACCGGTCTGGCCGTAGCCTGACAGGCGCACCATGATGGTGGCGGGATTGCGCGCGCGCAACTGCTCGTAGCCCAGTCCCCATTTCTCCAGCACGCCGGGACGGTAGTTCTCCACGATGACATCGGCGTCGAGCGCCAGCCGCAAGGCGATGTCGCGGGCCCGCTCGTCCTTCATGTTCAGCGCGATCGAGCGCTTGTTGCGCGCCTGCACGGTCCACCAGAGCGAATTGCCCTCGTGCAGGTGCCGCCAGGTGCGTATGGGATCGCCGCCGCCCTTGCCGTCAGGGCCGGCGGGCGTCTCCACCTTGATCACGTCGGCGCCGAACTCGCCGAACAGGCGTGCGGCGAAGGGGCCCGCGATCAGCGTGCCCAGTTCGAGGACTTTCAATCCGGCCAAGGCTGACATCCTGGCGTCTCCTTATGGTCTTCTCCGGGCTGACGCCGGGGTGGCTTGCACCGCTTGCACCGCGGATACCGCTTTACGCCGACTTGCGCTCCATCAGCGCCCAGGCGATGGTGCCGGCATCGACATACTCCAGTTCGCTGCCCGCGGGCACGCCGCGCGCCAGGCGCGTTACCGACAAGCCTCGCTCGCGCAGCGCCTCGCCCAGGAAATGCGCAGTCGTCTCGCCCTCGGCGGTGAAATTGGTGGCCAGGATGACCTCAGTGACCACGCCATCGCCAGCGCGCCTGAGCACGCGATCGAAGTCCAGCTCGCGCGGCCCAACGCCCTCCAGTGGCGCAACCCGTCCCATCAACACGTAATACAGCCCGCGATAGCCGTGGCTGGACTCGATCATGTTCTGGTCCGCCGGCGTCTCGACGATGCACAGCTGGGTGGGATCACGGCGCGGATTGGCGCAGGTCGCGCAGATCTCGTCTTCCGAGAAGCTGTTGCAGCGCGCGCAGTGGCGCAGGTTCTGCGTGGCGCCGGCCAGCGCGCGGCCGAGCAGGTCGGCCCCTTGCGGATCGTGCTGCAAGAGGTGATACGCCATGCGGCGCGCCGACCGCACGCCGACGCCGGGCAGGCGGCGCAGCGCCTCGATCAGCGCCAGCAGCGGTTCGGGTTCGGGCAGCAGGGGTTCCATGCGGTCCTGTCGAATCAGAACGGGAACTTCATGCCCGGGGGCATGGGCATGCCGGCGGTCACCGCCGACATTTTTTCCTGGCTGGTGGCTTCGGCCTTGCGCAGGGCGTCGTTGAACGCGGCCGCGACCAGGTCCTCCAGCATGTCCTTGTCATCTCCCAGCAGGCTGGGGTCGATGGCCACGCGCTTGACGTCGTGGCGGCAGGACATCGTGACCTTGACCAGGCCGCCGCCCGAGGCGCCCTCGACCAGGATCTCGGCCAGCGCTTCCTGGGCCTTCTTCATGTTTTCCTGCATTTGCTGCGCCTGGCGCATCAAACCGGCCAATTGTCCTTTCATCATGATGGAAACGTCCTTCTGGAAAATGGGATGACTGAATGAAGTCTGGAATCTGAAACTCGTAGCGTGGCCGGGACGGCGGGCGCGTCAGGCGCCCTCGCGCCGGACCGGATATGGGCGGGCCAGCGCCGCGCCGCATATTGCGTGCGCGCCCCGCACGACGGCCGCGCGGTTGGCGACGCGCCTCATGCCGCGGCCGCCAGGGGCGGCTCGATGGCCCGGATGGAGCCGGGCACGATCTTGCCGCCGAAATTATCGACCAATGCCTGCACGAAGGGGTCGGCCACGGCCGCCTCCTCGGCAGCCTGCTGGCGGGCGGCGCGTTCGTGCTGCGCGACGGCGTGGGCCGTCCCGTCGCCCGTGACGCCGAACTCGACCTCCAGGCGGACGGCCTGGCCGAAGTGCTCGCACAGCACGGTTTGCAAGCGCTGCTTGCTGGCGCTGTCGACCAGCGTGCGCACCGCCAGGCGCAGGCGCACCAGGTCGCCATGCAGGCCCGCCCATTCGCTTTGACGCGCGACTTCGGCGGCCAGGCCAGTCACCGGCAACTGGGCCGCCAGCGCCGGCCAGGACGCGGCGTCCATGTCCGACAGCCGCGGACCGCGCGCGGTCCGCGGCGTCGACCCGCGGTTCGCCACCGGGCCGCGGCGGGGCGCTTCGGTGGCGGCCGGCATGCCGCCGGCGCTGCCGAGCGTCTCGAATTCGTCCTCGTCGGCCGTGGCGGTGTAGCCGTCGTCGTTGCCAAAATAACCGTCGCCGCCGGCATAGCCTTCGGCATCGTCCGGGATGACCTCGTCGACCCAGGATGGCGGTTCGTCCGCTGCGGGAACTGCGGAAGCTTGCTGGGCCTGTTGGGCCGGCTGGACTTGTTGGGCTTGTTGCGCTGCCGGTGCCGGCCGTGCCGTCGGTACCTGCTGCCCGGTCGACGCTTGCCGTGCAGTCGATGCTTGCTGTGCGGGCGATGCTGCCGGTGCAGTCGATGCGGTTTGGCCGGCCTCTGCCGTCGGCGTGGCCGATGCTACGCCTGCCGCCGAGCGATCCTGGGCGCCACCTCGCGTCGCGGCCCGCGTCGATGTCGCGGCGTCCGCCTGGTCCCAAGGCGGCGCACCGCCGGCGGCCGGCATACCCGCTTCAACAACCCCGGTCGCCCCAGGCGCGGATGGAGCTGAAGGCTCGGGCGCGACGGCCGCCTGCCCGCCAGCGCCAGCCGACGTCCCGGATGCCGCCGATGACGTCCCGGCCCCAGGCGCCGCCTGCACGGCGGCGGGCGCGGCCATGCCGGCCGAGGCCGCCGAAGCGGCAGCGTCCGCCGTAGCGTTCACGCCAGCCACGCCCGGATGGGCAGCGACAGTTTCGGCACCGCCCCGAACCGTCGAGGAAACAGTTCCGGCAGCCGCCTGAGCAACGGGAGCGGCGGAAACATCCGCCAACGGCGGCGCAGCGGGAGCGCTCGCGGCAGCAGCCGTCGAACCCGTCCGCGAAGCGGGCACGGCACCGGCAGGCCCAGCCGAACCCGCCTGCGACGCGGGCACAACGCCGCCCGGCGCCAGCGCTTGCGCGGCGGCCACGGCCGGGGCGGCGGCCGGGACAGCCGGCGCGGATGCGGCGCCAGCGGCGCCGACGGCCCCCGCGGCGTCCTGGCTACCGCGCCCCGAAGGCGGCAGGGTCTGCGGCGGCCCCGCCTCGCCACTCAGCGACAACATCCGCAGGCAGGCCATGACGAATCCGGCGTACTCATCCGGCGCCAGCGCCAGCTCCTGCCGGCTGTGCACCGCCACGGAATAGAACAATTGCACCGCATCGGCGTGCAGCGCGCCCGCCAGCCGCGCCACGTCGGCGGCCAATGGATCGTCGGCCGGCGTCGCCCCGCGCACTCGCTGCTCGATGGCCACCCGCGACAGCAGCACCGCCAGGTCGGCCAGCGCGCCGCCATACGACAGTCCTCGCGTGGCCAGCTCGTCGGCCACCGCCAGCACCGCCAGCGCATCGCCCGCGGCCAGCGCGTCGAGCAGGCGCACCAGATGCCGCTGGTCGATGGTGCCGAGCATGCCGCGCACGGCGTCCTCGGTCAGGTTGCCGGCGCTGTACGCAATGGCCTGGTCGGTCAGCGACAGCGCATCGCGCATCGAGCCGGCCGCCGCCTGCGCGATCAGGCGCAGGGCCGGTACCTCGGCGGCGACCTGTTCCTCGCCCAGCACGTGGCTCAAGTGGCCGACGATGGCATCGGGCGGCATCTGCTTCAGGTTGAATTGCAGGCAGCGCGACAACACCGTCACCGGGATCTTTTGCGGATCGGTCGTCGCGATGATGAACTTGACGTGGGGCGGCGGCTCTTCCAGCGTCTTCAGCATGGCGTTGAAGGCGTGGCCCGTCAGCATGTGCACTTCGTCGATCATGTAGACCTTGAAGCGCCCGGCGCCAGGCGCGTACACCGCCTGCTCCAGCAACTGGGTCATCTCGTCGACGCCGCGGTTGGACGCCGCGTCCAGCTCCAGGTAGTCGACGAAGCGGCCGGCGTCGATCTCCGTGCACGCCCGGCATACGCCACAAGGCTTGGAGGTAATGCCGGTTTCACAGTTGAGCGATTTCGCCAGGATGCGCGACAGCGTGGTCTTGCCCACGCCCCGCGTACCGGTGAAGAGCCAGGCGTGGTGCAGGCGCTGCGTATCCAGCGCGTGCGTCAGCGCGCGCACCACGTGGTCCTGCCCCACCAGGGTGTCGAAGGATCGGGGCCGCCACTTGCGAGCCAGTACGAGATAGGTCATGCGCGGATTGTAGAGCCTGCCGGGCCTGAAAGACGAAAGGGACGGGCCACGACGAACACCTGCGCTTTGTACGCGGTTCCGTCATGGCCCGTCCCTATGGGAATTTCGTTGACGAGCCTTACTCCGGCACTGATCCTAAACGACTATGGCTGCTTCGTTCCCGACCTGACCAGGTTCACCGCCGAACCATGCGAAGGGGCCCGTCACCGCGAATTCTAGCAGATCGGCGCACGCCGTTGGTCCCCGCCTTCCGCCGATGTTAGAATCTCGGTCCCCACCGACGCGGCCCTCGCCGCCTCCGCTGTTCAGCGACTCGCCGTAGTTAAATGGATATAACCGGCCCCTCCTAAGGGTCAATTGGTGGTTCGATTCCACCCGGCGAGGCCAAGGCCTCCTTCCTCGTAACGCCACCCCACGGCCCCGCCACCCCACGCGCAGCGACGCCCCGCCAGCCAGGAGCAGGTACGGCGGGCGCGCAACCGCTCCCCTTGAAGCATCCGTCTGGTTTTCCCGCCAGGCCAGATTCCTCAAAGTTTCCGCACGGTTTCCTCGGCGTGTGAGTATTATTAAATGCAACACCATGTCGCTACTATTGACATAGCGGGGAGATAGCACGCCAACGGTGCGGTCATCTTCCCATCGTCCCTAGCGCCCGTAACGCGTCCTCCCGCCCCACGGCCCCGGCACTGAGGCACCTGATCGCGCCACTGGCTCGGAAAATTTCCAAGGTGTTTTTATGGCCAGCCCCGTTCAGGCATCCTCCCCGTGGCGCGACCGGCGCCTGGGTACGCATCTCGCGCTGGTGTTCGGGGCTACCGTGCTGGTGGCGGTGCTGGGACTGGTCTTCTACGTGCATCGCCAGGTAAGCGGCCTTGTCGAGGATGCCTCCCACACCCTGTTCGACCACATGGCGAACGAAAGCCGCATCCAGATCAACAAAAGCATCAGCGGGGCCGACGACCTGCTGCAGGCCTACGCCGCCGATCCGCAAGCCTACGATTTCGCCAGCGCCTCCCAGCCCGCCTTCATCGAAAGACTGAGCATCCTGCTCCGGTCCTCGCCCTTCCTGTCCGCCTTCTACGTCGGCTACGACGACGGCGGTTTCGTGCTGCTGCGGCGATTGACTTCCCCCGCCGCCCGCCAGGCGCTGGCCGCGCCCGATAACGCCAGCTACTTCCTGGAAATCGTGCAAGGCGCACGGATGGAACTGTCCTTCCTCGACCATGAGCTGAAAACCATCGGGCGCGCCGATGCGCCGGCGACGCCCTTCGACCCCCGACTGCGCGACTGGTACCAGGCCGCCAAGAAGGCCAGCACGTCCATCATCACCGACCCGTACTGGTTCTTCGTCACGAACGAACGCGGCGTCACGGTTGCGCGCAGCCTGGACTCCGGCGCGGGCGTGGTGGGCGCGGACCTGGGTCTCGCCGACCTCTCCCAGGCCTTGCGGCAGATGAAGGACACGCCGTCCGCGGCCCTGCTGCTGCTCAACGAGCGCAATGAAATCGTGGCAAGCAGCATCCCGTTCGAGCAAGGCAGCGCCGGCGCCAGGGCGTCGTGGCCATCGCCGTCCATCGGGCCCGACATGCTCGCCTTCGCCAGCGCCGCCGCTGACGGACACGCCAAGGTCGGCACCATCAATCACCAGGGCGCCAACTGGGTCATACGTTCAGCCCCTCTGCAATCCGGCCCCTGGACGTTCCGCATCGTCAAGGCCACGCCGTCCAACGAAATGCTGGCCGGCGCCCGCGACCTGGTGTCGGTCCTCCTATGGCTGGGCGTGGCCGTGGCGGTCATCGCGATGGCTGTCGTGCGGATTGCCTCGCGCAGCATCAGCCAGCCGCTGGCGCAGCTGGCGCGGGACGCCGAACATATCCAGCGTTTTCAGTTCACGCCCGCGCCGACGGAAGCACATACCTCCGTACGCGAAATCAAGAGCCTGTCGCAGTCCATAGGCAAGGCCAGCGCCACCATCCAGCGCTTCATCGAAATCGGCCATGCGCTTGCCTCGGAGCGCGATCCCGTGAGACTGATGCGGCGCCTGCTGCTGGAAACGATCCGTGTCGCCGACGCCGAAGGGGGCGTGCTTTTGATGACGGAGGACGACGGCGCCACGCTGTCGGTGATCACGCGCGACGCCGCCCCGGACGACACAGGGGCGCGCGCCATCGCCCGGCATGACATCGACGATCAGGTCCTGCGGGCGCTGGCCGGCCAGACCGTCACGCATTTCGACCGCGACGACCGCGCATTGCCGCCCTTCCTGGCTGGCCTGGTGAACCCGGCGCCGCTTGAGCAGGCGCGGATGTTCCGCTACTGGGTCGTGCCCCTGCGCAACCATTCCGACGCGGTGATCGGCGCCCTGGTCCTGGCCGCCCGCGTCCAGACCGGCGCGGCGCCGGATGCCAGCCTGGAGCTGGTGCGGGCGCTGGCCGGCACCGCCGCGATGACGCTAGAGATGACCTTGTTGCTGAAGGACCGCAAGTCGCTGCTCGACGCCGTGATCCGCATGATCGCCAATTCCATCGACGCGAAATCCCCGTACACCAGCGGCCATTGCCATCGGGTTCCCATGCTGACCGCGGCCCTGGTCGAAGCCGCCAGCCGGTCGGGCAGCGCCCCCTTCGCGGACTTCAACCCGACCGAGGACGAATGGGAGGCGATCCGCGTCGCGAGCTGGCTGCACGATTGCGGCAAGCTGGTGACGGCCGAATACATCGTCGACAAGGCCACCAAGCTGGAGACCATCCACGACCGCATCCATGAGATCCGCATGCGCTTCGAGCTGCTCAAGGCCGACGCATGGACCGCCTACTGGCGCGGCGTGGCCGAAGGCGGCGATGCGCAGGCACTGGCCGGGGTGCGGGATGCGACC
Organism: Achromobacter aloeverae; assembly: GCF_004121055.1. Classification (GTDB taxonomy): domain Bacteria; phylum Pseudomonadota; class Gammaproteobacteria; order Burkholderiales; family Burkholderiaceae_B; genus Bordetella_C; species Bordetella_C aloeverae. The sequence goes on along the minus strand of NZ_PYAL01000006.1, from coordinate 213,409 downwards.
CTGGCGGAACTGGACAGCGACTATGCCTTCGTGGCCGCATGCAACGAAGGCGGCGAAGCCATGGCGGAGGAACACATCCAGCGGCTGCACGCCATCGGCGACCGCGCATGGACCCGCACGCTGGACGACCGCATCGGCATTTCGCGCGACGAAAAGTCGCGCAAGGACCTTACGCCCGCGCCTCCCTTGCCGACACGGGAGAAACTGCTCGACGACCGTCCGGACCATCTCATCGCGCATCACGACAGCCTGCTCACCGAACTCGGGGCCAAGGCGGGCTTCACGATGCAGCGTCCCGAGCATCGCCTGAACCTGGGCGAACGCTACAACCTGTCGATCGGCCGCGGCACCCTGACCACCGAGGAACGCTACCTCATCAACCAGCACATCAAGCACACCATCGTCATGCTGGAAGACCTGCCGCTGACCGGAACGATGCGCCATGTGCCGGAATACGCCGGCGGCCACCACGAGAAAATGGACGGCACCGGTTATCCGCGCGGCTTGCGCCGCGACGACATGAGCGTGGTCGCCCGCATCATGGCGATCGCCGATGTCTTCGAGGCGCTGACCGCCGCCGACCGTCCCTACAAGCAAGGCAAGAAACTGAGCGAGGCGATACGCATCATGGGCGCCATGAAACGCGATCGCCACCTTGACCCCGACCTGCTCGATCTATTCCTGACGTCCGAGGTATGGCGCGAATATGCGAAGCAGTACATGAGCCCGGACCAGATCGACGAACCGGACATCGACGCGGTGCTCGCCATCACGGCGGCAGGCTAGCCGGGAATAAGGCCGGCAAGGACGGCAGCCGTCACGCGTAGCGGCGCACATCGCGCAGCGCCGGCATATACCCTTCGGTAAATGCGAGCCTGGGCATGGGATCCGGTTCGGGCGCCCACGCTTCGATGAGGACCACGTGCTGGTCTTGCGTGGCCGTGCCGCCGGGCGCCAGGTGCCGGCCCGGCCAGGGCCGCACGTGCACCATGGCGGCATCCAGGCCGCGGCCGACGAGGTAGTCCTTCACCAGGTGGACCGCCGCGACATAGGCATCGAGGTCCTCCGGCGCCACGCCGGTTTGCCCCTGCCGCGGCGCAATGATGCTGACTTCCAGCCAGGAGACCCCGGTATTCTTGTAGTCCCGCGCGGCGTGATCCAGGCGCCGGATCGAGACCGCGTCGAAGTCCTGCGGCCGCTGGGGCAGCCGCTTCAGGACCACCGGCGGCAAGGGCCACAAGAGGGCATTGCGCGGCGGCGGTTCGGGCAGCGCCGCGGCGACCCGCGCCTCGACCTCGCGCCGCAGCGAAAGACGCAGCGAGATCCGCGCGGGCTCCGCGGTGCAGTTGGCGCGCACCTGGATGGCGTCTGCATCCGCCACGCCATGGCGAAGCAGGTATTGCTTGACGGCGCTTGCTCGCGCCCGCGCCACCGACGGGGATTCGTTCCAGGTACAGGTGACCAGTTCGATGCGCTTGACGACCAGCTTGCGGAGGTCCGCGACGAAACCGTCGAGCGCGGCGCGCAGGTCGTCGCCAAAGGCCTCCGTACGCGTCGGCACGGAAATGAAATTGCCGAATGTCACGATCGAAGGAGCTGCTCCCGCGTCCAATGCGCGTAGGCCAGCGGCCCCGTCGCCAGCGGCGGCAAGACGGGCCTCGTCGCCGCTGTCGGCGGTAAGCATGCATGGTGGAGACCGGAACGTCAGGCCTCCTTGCATGGAGGACAGGCAAGAGGCCGCGTTAGCGGCGGACGATATTGCGTCGGACATGTATGGTTTCCCGTGGATTGCCCTTGACGTTGGGCCGGATGCGTAACCGCGGAGCATCTGTCCCCAATGGGTTTCGCAAGTTCCTTCCGGACGCCAGCGTGTCAAGGGCAGGCAACCAAGGCGCCGCGCGACTGCGACTCGGCATCCCGCGGCGTTACAACCCGGATTGAACCAAAGCGTTCTTTCACGGACGAATATCGCCATCCCCGTCGTGTTTGCACCTGTCCGGCCCGCCGTTTCAGTCTCGGGCCCCCTCCCGTCTTCCGTCCCTTATTGACATCCGCGGGATTTCACCGACCGACAAGCGTCGCTCGGCATGACAGGATTACGTTTTCACACACTCTGGCCTTAAAAGATTGTTTAAATTGTTCGCCTAACCCTATAATTCAAATCAATTTTTCGCCGCAGCCAGTACCGAAACATCTCTTCACACCCTGACAAGTCACGTTTTACCTATGGCGCACTCCTGGAAACGATCGGTCTACGCAGCGGCGGCGCCGCTGCTGTTCGCGCTATCGACGCTGTACTCTTCCGCCACGCACGCCGCTAGCGACCCCTGCAAAGTGAACGCCAAGTCGGCGGCCTGCAAGGCCGAGCAGGCCAAGGCCGCCAAGAAGGCGCCGGCCAAGACGTCCGCGAAGGCCCCCGCCGGCAAGACGGCGGCGGAAAAGCCCGCCGCCAAGACCGCGGCCGCGAGCACCACCAAGCCGGCCGCCAAAAGCGCTGCCAAGGCCGCGCCGGCCAGGAAGACGGTCACCACGAAGACGGTCACCACGACCAAGACCGTTGCCGGCCGCAAGGAAACCGTCATCAAGACCGCGGCCGGCAAGCCCGCCACGGTGACCACCCGCACCCTGTCGCCCGTGCGCACCACGGCCGCGGCCGACGCCGGCCAGGCGGTGGCGCGCCTGACCACCCCGTCCTCGCAGGCGGCCGCCCTGCGCTCCAGCGTCGCCTACGTGCAGGACCTGGCCACGTCGACGGTGCTGTTCTCCAAGAACGAGGACACGGTGCGCCCCATCGCCTCCATCTCCAAGCTGATGACGGCGCTGGTGGTGGTCGATGCCAACCTGCCCATGGATGAAATGCTGGAAGTCAGCGACGACGATATCGATCGCCTGCGCCATGCGGCGTCGCGCCTGCCGGTGGGCACGCGCCTGAGTCGCGCCGACATGTTGCACGTGGCCTTGATGTCCTCGGAAAACCGCGCGGCCCATGCGCTGGGCCGCTACTATCCCGGCGGCATGCCGGCCTTCGTCCGCGCCATGAACGAGAAGGCGCGCGAACTGGGCATGCTGGACACCCACTTCGTCGAGCCGACCGGCCTGTCGAGCGAGAACGTCTCGTCGCCGCGCGACCTGGTGCGCCTGCTGCGTGCCGCTTCGCAGCGCCCGCTGATCCACCGCTACACCACGGACACCGAATACGACGTGGAAATGCGCAAGGGCCGCATGCAGACCTTCCGCAATACCAACGCCCTGGTGCGCAATGCCGATTGGGACATCAAGGTATCCAAGACCGGCTATATCAATGAAGCCGGCGAGTGCCTGGTCATGCTGGCCCGTATCAATGGTCGCGACCTGGCCATCGTGCTGCTCGACTCGCAAGGCAAGTATTCGCGTGTCGCCGATGCGGTGCGCATCCGCAAGTTCGTGCAGAACGAAGTCGCGATGCTGTAGGTTGCGCGGGGGGCTGTTCGTCCCCCCGGCCGGGCATTGAAGCCGGCATGAATCCGCGTCGGGCTCAGTCTTCCAGGGCGGCGTTGACCGGCTTCGCGCCGAGCAGATCCACCAGCACGCGTGGGTCTATCCCCACCAGGTAGCCGCGCCTGCCGCCGTTGATATACACCACCGGAATGTCCAGCACCGTCGCCTCGACCCATATGGGCATGCGCTTGCGCGTTCCGAAGGGCGACGTGCCGCCGACCTGGTAGCCTGAATGGCGCTGCGCGGTCTCCGGATGGCAAGGCGCGATTTTCTTCGCGCCTGTCTGGCGGGCCAGATTCTTGGTGGACACCTCGCGGTCGCCGTGCATCACCACCACCAGCGGCCGCGCGGCCTCGTCCTCCATGATCAGCGTCTTGACCACCACATGCGGGTCCAGTCCCAGTTGCCGCGCCGACTCGCGGGCGCCGCCGTGGTCGACGTAATCATAGGGATGCTCGGTAAACGCCACCTTGTGCTGACGCAGGAACTGGGTGGCGGGCGTTTCGGAAACGTGGCGTGTTTTGCTCATGGTTCGCCGATTCTAAGACAGCGGACACAAAAACGCCCTGCCAGGCGAGCTGGCAGGGCGTCACCAAACGACCCCGCTAAAGAACCGCAGCCACCGGGGCCACCGCGGAGCTGGCTTTGCCAGTCCGCCAGTGGCGCCCCCCTGGGGGGGAAGGCGCGCAGCGCCTTCGGGGGGCCCTACTCCAGCTTGATGTTTTGCTTCTTGACGACGTCCTTCGCCCAGTCGTATTGCTGCTGGATTTCCTTGGCGAACTCTTCCGGCGTATTGCCCGACGGCGAGGAACCCTGTTCATCCAGGGCCTTGATCACCTTGGGATCCTTCAGCGCGATCACGGCGGCGTCGCGCAGCTTGTTGACGATCTCCATCGGGGTACCCTTGGGCGCCAGCAAGCCGTACCACACCGGCTGGTTCAGCACGGGGAAACCCACTTCGGCGAACGTCGGCACGTCCTTCATGTTCGGGATGCGCGTCGGCCACGCGACGGCCATGGCCTTCAGCTTGCCGGCCTGGATCTGCGGCATGGACGAAGGCAGGTTGTCGAACAGGATCTCGACCTGTCCGCCGACCGCATCGGCCAGCGCCGGGCCCGACCCCTTGTAGGGCACGTGGACGATCTTCGTGCCGGTGGCCATCTTGAACGACTCGCCCATCAGGTGCAGCACGCCGCACGTGCCCGAGCTGCCGTACGAATACTTGTCCGGGTTCTTCTTCAGGACCTCGACGAATTCCTTGAAATCCTTGGCCGGGAACTTCGGATTGATCGACACCACGTTGGCGGTGTTCGCGAAGTTGGTGACCGGCTGGAAGTCCTTGATCGGGTCGTAGGGCAGATCGTTCGGGCGGCAGGCCGGATTCACGGCCATCGTCGACACGGTGGCGATCGACAGCACATAACCGTCCGGCGCGGCCTTGGCGCCTTCGGCCGCGCCAATGGCACCGCCCGCGCCGCCCTTGTTCTCGACCACCAGGGGCTGGCCGAGCTCCTGGCTCATGCGCTGCGTGACGAGGCGGGCGATGATGTCCGTCGATCCACCGGGCGCGAAAGGAACGATCACGCGGATGGCGTGGTTGGGATAAGCCCCCGCCGCATGCGCGCCCGTGGCGGCAAAAGAAATTCCCAGGGCGATGGCCGCGGCCAACGTACGCTTTTTAATCATTGTGGAAAATCCTCCTAAGTCTCCAACCCGCCCGTTTGCGGGCTGATCTGTTTCCGGATGCGGTAATAAAAGTTGCTTTTGGCAGGCGCAGTCCTTCACACCACGAAGAATAGCAGCATTTTTTTACATCAGCCGTCAAGGAACCCCACCCCCATCGGGGACACCGCGGATCCGGGTCCCCCGGTCCGCCGGTGTCGCCCCCTTGAGGGGGCCGCGCGTAGCGCGGTAGGGGGTGGGCCTTCCTTCCGGTCCGCCGGTGTCGCCCCCTTGAGGGGGCCGCGCGCAGCGCGGTAGGGGGTGGGCCTCTCCCCTACCTATCCCCTAGCGTTTTGCGTTGGTCATTTCAGCGGGGACCACCCACTCATTGAACTGCTCCTCGGTCAGGTGCCCCAGCTTGAGCGCGGATTCCTTGAGCGACAGGTTTTCCTTGTGCGCCTTCTTGGCAATCTGGGCGGCCTTGTCGTAGCCAATGTGCGGATTCAACGCCGTCACCAGCATCAGCGACCGGTCGACCAGTTCGGCGATACGCTCGCGATTGGGCTCTATGCCCTTGGCGCAATGTTCGTTGAAGCTGTGCATGCCGTCGGTCAACAAGCGCACCGATTGCAGGAAGTTGTGTATCACCAGGGGCTTGAACACGTTCAATTCGAAATTGCCGCTGGCGCCGCCGATATTGATGGCCACGTCGTTGCCCAGCACCTGGGCCCCCAGCATGGTGATGGCCTCGCACTGCGTGGGATTGACCTTGCCCGGCATGATGGAGCTGCCCGGCTCGTTTTCCGGAATGCTGATTTCCCCCAGCCCGGAACGCGGGCCGCTGGACAGCCAGCGCACGTCGTTGGCCAGCTTGATCAGGCCCGCGGCCAGGGTCTTGAGCGCGCCATGCGCGAACAGCAGGGCTTCGTGGGACGCCAGCGCCTGGAACTTGTTGGGAGCGGAGACGAAAGCCGCGCCGGTATCGTGCGCCAGCTGGGCCGAGACCTTGACGCTGAATTCGGGATGGGCGTTCAGGCCGGTGCCCACGGCGGTGCCGCCGATGGCCAGCTGGTGCAGGCCCGGCAGCGTCGCGCGGATCTGCTGCTCGGACAAGTCCAGCTGGGCCACGTGGCCCGACAGTTCCTGGCCCAGGGTCAGCGGCGTGGCGTCCTGCAGGTGCGTGCGGCCGATCTTCACGATGTCGTAGAACTTGGCGCTCTTCTCGGCCAGCGTGGCGCGCAGCGCCTTCAGCGCCGGCAACAGGTGCTGCTCGACCTCCACCGCGGCCGCCACATGCATGGCGGTGGGGAAGGTGTCGTTGGACGACTGGCCACGGTTGACGTGGTCGTTCGGGTGCACCTTGCGACCCTCGCCGCGCTCGCCGCCCAGGATTTCCGAGGCGCGGTTGGCCAGCACCTCGTTCATATTCATATTGCTTTGCGTGCCCGAACCGGTCTGCCACACCGACAGCGGGAATTCGTTGGGCCACTTGCCGGCGATGACCTCGTCCGCCGCGGCGACGATGCCCTTGGCGATGCCGGCGTCCAGTTCGCCCAGCTCGGCGTTGACCTGGGCCGCGGCGCGCTTGAGCCGCGCCATCGCATTGACCAGGGGAGCCGGCATCTTCTCGGTCGAAATCGCGAAGAATTGCAGCGAGCGCTGGGTCTGGGCCCCCCACAAATGATCGGCGGGAACCTCGATCGGTCCGAAAGTATCTTTTTCGGTGCGCGTTTTCATGTCGGTACAGCTCCGTTCTGATGCCGCAGGCATGCCGGCTCGGCACGCGGGGGGCAGGGTTGGTAATCGACCCAGTTCACTGAAGCACTGGAATGGACGGCAAGGGAGGGGACGGACACGCCGATGCGCCGGGCGCGAACCGGCCCCTACCTATAATCCCCCTGTTTTTACCACTCGCCCCGCCACCATGTCCGCCCCCTCCAGCCTGACCGTCCATCTGCCCGACGAGCACGCCACCGAAAACCTGGCGCGCCAACTCGCTCCCCTGCTCGACGGCCGCACGGCGGGCGTCCCGGCGGGGGGCCGGATACACCTGTCCGGCGAGCTGGGCGCCGGTAAAACCGCGTTCACCCGGGCCCTGTTGCGTGAATGCGGCATAAAGGGCCGGATCAAAAGTCCTAGCTATGCCCTGCTTGAAAGCTATAAAGTTTTTAACTTATACTTCTATCACTTTGATTTCTATAGATTTAGCGATCCGCGCGAGTGGTTGGACGCAGGTTTTCGCGATTTGTTGCGGGACGACGCGGTCGTTCTGATCGAATGGCCGGAAAAGGCGGAGGGCCTGCTCTCCCCTCCCGATCTGCAAATTTCCCTGGCATATGCCGACCAGGGGCGCGATGCCACGTTGACCGCTTACACCGCTAGAGGGCAACTATGGCTGAACGCGATCGTCCCGAACCCGGCGCCCCCGTCTCCCGCGGCGCCATGACCCGGCGCCGCCTCATTGGGGCGGCCGCCACCCTGATCGTCCTGCCGGTCATCCCCCGTCTTGCCCAGGCCGCCACCCTGCTGGCCGTGCGCACCTGGCCGGCGGACGAATACACCCGCGTTACGCTGGAGCTGGACAGCGAGCTCAAGGCCGAACAGTTCACCCTGGAGAATCCGGACCGCCTGGTGGTCGATATCGAGGGCCTGTCCATGAGCCAGGCCCTGAACGACCTCGCCGGCCGCATCCGCAAGGACGACCCCTACATCCGGTCGCTGCGCATCGCGCAGAATCGCCCCAACGTGCTGCGCCTGGTGTTCGACCTGAAGCAGGCGGTGGCGCCGCAGGTCTTCACCCTCAAGCCGGTCGCGGACTACCAGTACCGCCTGGTGCTGGACCTGTATCCCAAGGTGGCCCAGGATCCGCTGATGGCGATCCTGAAGAACCAGCCCGCCGGCCCGGACGTCGACGATCCGCTGGCGCGGATCCTGGACGACATTTCCCGCAACCCGCCGGGCCCGAACACGCAGACCGCGTCCATCCCCAAGCCGGCCCCACTGCCCAATCCGTCCCAACCGCTGCCGCCGCCGGCCGTGGAAAAGCCGTCAGGCAAGCTGGCCGGCCGCAAGCGCATGCTGACCATCGCGCTGGATCCCGGCCATGGCGGCGAGGACCCGGGCGCCAGCGGCGCGACGGGCCTGCGCGAGAAAGAGGTCGTGCTGCGCATCGCGCATCGCCTGAAGGCCTTGATCGATGCCCAGCCCAATATGCGCGCCTTCCTGACGCGCGACGACGACTATTTCGTGCCCTTGCACGTGCGGGTGCAGAAGGCGCGGCGCGTGCGGGCCGACCTGTTCGTGTCCATCCACGCCGATGCCTGGATCAAGCCCACCGCCAGCGGGTCGTCGGTCTTCGCGCTGTCGCAGCGCGGCGCCAGCAGCGCGGCCGCGCGGTGGATGGCGGACAAGGAAAATGCCGCCGACCTGATCGGCGGCGTCAACCTGGGCTCGCACGACGAGCAGGTCGCCAAGGTGCTGCTGGACTTGTCCACCACCGCGCAGATCAATGATTCGCTCAAGCTCGGCTCGGTCTTCCTGCAAGAGATCAAGAAGATCAACCATCTTCACAAGGACAGCGTGGAGCAGGCCGGGTTCGCGGTCCTGAAAGCGCCGGACATCCCGTCCATCCTGGTGGAGACGGCCTTCATCAGCAATCCCAACGAAGAGTCCCTGCTGCGGTCCGCGCAGCACCAGGACAAGCTGGCGATGGCCATGTTCACGGGCATCCAGCGCTACCTGACGACCAACCCGCCACTCGCCCGCGTAGGCGATGTGAGTTAGGCCCCCCCCCTACCGCGCGGAGCGCGGCCCCCCCAGGGGGGCGACACCGGCGGACCGGGGGACCCGGATCCGCGGTGTCTGCGATCGGGGCGGGGTTCTTGCGATCAGGGTGGACTCTTATGATCGCGGAGGGGCTCTTGCGGTCGGGGGGCCTCTACGCGCGGCGGGGGAATGGCCTTTTCTTGATGATCTTCCAAATGCCGGCGAGGATCAGGGGCGCGATGGCGGCGCCGAGGCCGATCAGCACGATCAGGTTGAGATGCTCCTTGACCATCGGGATGTTGCCGAAGAAATACCCCGCGGCGACGAGGCTCACGACCCACAGCAAGCCGCCGGTGATATTGAAAAGCTGGAAGCGCGCCACGCTCATTTCCGCGACGCCGGCGACGAAGGGCGCGAACGTGCGCACCAGCGGGATGAAGCGCGACATGACGATGGTCTTGCCGCCGTGCTTCTCGTAGAAGGCGTGCGTCCGCATCAATGCATCGCGGTCCAGGAAACGCAGGTTCGTGGAAAAGACCTTGGGCCCGATGGCCCGCCCTATGATGTAGTTCAAGGTATTCCCCGTCACCGCCGCGATGACCAGGAGCACCGCCAGCAGTACGGGATCGATATGCCCCGACGCGCCGAACGCGCCCGCAATGAACAAAAGCGAATCGCCCGGCAGGAAAGGCATGACCACGAAGCCGGTTTCCGCGAAAACGATCAGGAACAGCACGAGATACACCCACGCCCCATACTTCGCAACCCAGATCCCCAGGGTCTGGTCGATATGCAACACCATATTCAGTAAATCGAGCATGTGATCGGCTTCAGCAAAAACATTGGGAGTGACCCGGGAATATAGCCGACTGCGGCAAGCAGCTAAAATCAATCGCAAACCCTGTGTTGCGGCGATACGCCGCCACGCTCTCCCCCATATTGCCGGCCTGCCGGGATCCCCGGCCCCTGCCCACCGTCCTGCCCATGTCCGATCGCCGTCCCATCGCAGCCCTGCCCGACCTCCTCATCAGCCAGATCGCCGCCGGCGAGGTGATCGAGCGTCCCGCGTCGGTGCTCAAGGAACTGCTGGAAAACGCCATCGACGCCGGCGCCCGGGCCATCGAGGTCAGGCTTGAGGGCGGCGGCATCCGGCGGATCGCGGTAACCGACGACGGCAGCGGCATTCCGCCCGAGGAGTTGCCGCTGGCGCTGATGCGCCACGCCACCAGCAAGATCGCCAACCTGCATGAACTGGAATCCGTTGCGTCGATGGGCTTTCGCGGCGAGGCCTTGGCCTCGATCGCTTCGGTTGCGCGTTTGACGATTACTTCACGCACTCGTGATAGCCAGAACGCCTGGCAGATCCAGGGGGGCGGCAGCGCGCCGACGCCAGCCGCCGGACCGGCGGGCACCACCATCGACGTACGCCAATTGTTCGATGCCGTGCCCGCGCGCCGCAAGTTCCTGCGTGCCGAGGCCACCGAATTCGGACATTGCCTGGACGCGATGGAACGCATCGCGCTGGCGTATCCCGGCATTGCCTTCCGGCTGTTCAACCAGGACCGCGCCCATCGCCAATGGCTGCCGACCGATCCCTTCCGCCGCATCCGCGACGTGCTGGGAGCGGAATTCTCCGAGCACGGGCTGCCGCTATCGCATGAGGTGGGACCGGTATCGTTGACCGGCATGATCACGCGCCCTACGGCCGCGCGCGCCCGCGCCGATCGCCAGTACCTGTACGTCAACGGGCGCTTCGTGCGCGACCGCACCGTCAGCCACGCCCTGCGCGCCGCCTACGCGGACGTGCTGCATGGCGACCGCCAGCCGGCCTATGTATTGTTCCTGGAAATCGATCCGGCCGCGGTCGACGTCAATGTCCACCCGGCCAAGAGCGAGGTTCGCTTCCGCGAGAGCGGCGCCGTCCATCGCTTCGTCACGCAGGCGGTGAGCCAGGTGCTGGCCCAGACGGGTGGGCACAATGGCGTGGCGGCCGGCCAGGCGGTTGCAGGCGTGGCCAAGACGGCCGACGATCCTGGCGCGCGGCCGGCCGGCGCGGCGGGAAGCGCGGCCTATCCCGGCTCCGCCGGGACCGCGGCCCCGGCGGCCGGCGCGGGGTTTGCACGCCCGGCCTCTGGCGCGACCGGCAGCCGGACCGGTAGCGTGACCACTCAGCGCCCGCATACCCAGGTCCCCTTCCGCCTGCATGCGCCGGCGGGCGGCGGCGACTGGCAGACGCTCTATCGCCCGCTGGGCGACGAAGTCGCGGCCGGCGCACGCGGCGACATGCCGCCCGCCCATGGCGATGCCGCGGCCCGTCACGCGCCGTACCCGGGCGATCCAGCCGTGCCGCGCACGCAGCGGGACGGCCTGGACGGCGCGGCCGCGAACGACGCCACGGGCGTGGGGACGGCGCCCCACGACGCGCCCGGTCCCGAACACCACGAACCTGGCCACTCCGCCCCTTCGGCCAGCGAAGAACCGGAATCGGCGAACGGCGCCGGCCGGGCAGGCTTCAGCTACCTGTCCCCGGAGCAGGCCTTCGCGGCGAGTCCGCCGCTGCAAACGGCCGAGCCGCCACCGGGCCGCCCGGCGCTGCCCGTCGACGACGAACAGCCCCTGGGCATGGCCCTGGGCCAGTTGCACGGCATCTACATCCTGGCCCAGAACCGGCGCGGCCTGGTGCTCGTGGACATGCATGCGGCACACGAACGGGTGGTCTATGAGCAACTCAAGGGCGCGCTCGACCAGCGCGAACTGCCGCGCCAGGACCTGCTGGTGCCGGTGGTGTTCAATGCCCAGGAAAAAGACGTGGCGCTGGTGGAGGAGTATCGCGACGAACTGACCGAGCTGGGTTTCGAATTGCGCCCCGCCGGCCCCACCGCCATCGCGGTGCGCTCCGTGCCGGCGCTGCTGGCGCGCGGCGACGTCGAGACCCTGGCCCGCGCGGTACTGCGCGACCTGGGCGCGGTGGGCGTGTCCCGCCTGCTGACCGAGCAACGCAATGAACTGCTCTCCACCATGGCCTGCCACGGCTCGGTGCGCGCCAACCGCCGCCTAACTCTCGACGAGATGAACGCGCTGCTGCGCCAGATGGAAGCCACCGAACGCGCCGACCAGTGCAATCATGGCCGGCCGACCTGGGTCCAGTGGACGGTGTCCGACCTGGACAAGCTGTTCCTGCGCGGGCAATAGGCCCGTCCCGCAATAGGCCCGTCCCGCGACTGACCGCCCCGCCCGCCCCTCTCTTGCCCGTCCGCATGGCCATTACACCCATCATCTGCCTCACCGGCCCCACGGCGGCCGGCAAGAGCGCCGCCACCCTGGCCCTGGCGCGTCGCTGGCCTCTGGAGATCATCAACGTCGATTCCGCCACCATCTATCGCGGCATGGACATCGGCACCGCCAAGCCGACGCCCGATGAACAAAGGCAGGTGCGCCAGCATCTGCTCGACATCCGCGATCCGGCCCAGTCCTATTCGGCGGCGGAATTCCGCGCCGATGCGCTGGCGCTGATCGCCGCCATCCAGGCGCGCGGCCGCATTCCCCTGCTGGCCGGGGGCACCATGCTCTACTACAAGGCCCTGCGCGAGGGCCTGGACGACCTGCCGCAAGCCGACGCCGCATTGCGCGCCGACCTGGAGGCGCGCGCGGCGCGCACGGGCTGGCCGGCCCTGCATGCCGAGCTGGCGCGGCTGGACCCCGTCACCGCCGCGCGCCTGGCGCCCAACGATAGCCAGCGCATCCAGCGCGCGTTGGAGATCTGCCTGCTTAGCGGCCAGCCGATGTCGGCCCTGCTGGGCAAGGTAAGCGACCGCGGCGGGGAGAACCGCGACGGGGAGAACGAGCCAACCCTCCGCTACGTCACGATCAGCCTGGAGCCCTCGGACCGCCTGCGTCTGCACGAACGCATCGCACAGCGCTTCGACGCCATGCTGGCGGGGGGATTGGTCGAGGAAGTGCGCGCGCTACGGGCGCGCGGTGACTTGCACCCGGGCTTGCCGTCGGTGCGCTGCGTCGGCTACCGGCAATTCTGGGACTACCTGGAAGGCGAAATCGACCTGCCTGAAGCGCGCGAGCGCGGCATCGCGGCGACGCGGCAACTGGCCAAGCGGCAGATCACCTGGCTGCGGGCGCAGCCGGGGCGCACCATCATCGACTGCCTGGCCGGCAATGCGGTCGCGCAGGTGATCGATGCCTGCGCGCCCTTGCTGGAGACGCGGCCGGGCGGCTGAAGGAGCGTGCCCGGCCGTGGCGCTTAGGCCACTTGGGCCACTTGGGCCGCTTAGGCCATTTAGGCCACTTAGGCCGCTTACACCACCACCGTCTGCGGCGCGTCGCCCTGGCGGGCCACGACCTCGCCGATGCGGCTGACCGTTTCACCCTGCGCCCGCAACGTGGCGGCGATGGCGTCGGCCTGCGCCGCCTCGACGACGATGACCATGCCGATGCCGCAGTTGAACACGCGGTGCATTTCGGTGTCGGCCACGCCGCCTTGCTGCTGCAGCCAGCTGAACAACGGGGGCATGGCCCAGGCATCGCGGTGCAAGGTCACGGCCAGCTCGGGTTGCAGGATACGCGGCACGTTGTCGAGCAGGCCGCCGCCGGTGATATGGGCCATGCCCTTGATGGCCGTGCCGTGCGCGGCCAGCGCGGCCAGCACTTGCTTGACGTAGATGCGGGTGGGCGCCATGACGACTTCGCCCAGGGGCTGCCCATGGAAATCGTCGGTCGGCTTGGCGCCGGCACGGTCAACGATCTTGCGCAGCAGGGAAAAGCCGTTGGAATGCGCGCCGCTGGACGCCAGGCCCAGCACCACGTCGCCCGGCCGGATCGACTTGCCGTCGATGATGGCGGACTTTTCCACAGCGCCGACGGCGAAGCCGGCCAGGTCGTACTCGCCATCGGGATACATCCCCGGCATTTCGGCGGTTTCGCCGCCGATCAGGGCGCAGCCGGCCAGTTCGCAGCCGCGCGCGATCCCGCCGACGACGGCCGCCGCGGTATCCACCGACAGCTTGCCGCAGGCAAAATAGTCCAGGAAAAACAACGATTCCGCGCCTTGGACCAGAATGTCGTTTACGCTCATTGCCACCAGGTCGATGCCGACGGTGTCATGCCGGTTCCACTCGAAGGCCAGCTTGAGCTTGGTGCCGACGCCGTCGGTGCCAGACACAAGCACCGGCTCACGATATTTCTTCGGCACTTCAAACAGGGCGCCGAAGCCGCCGATGCCGGCCAGCACGCCCGCGCGCATGGTACGGGCAGCCAACGGCTTGATGCGGTCGACCAGGGCGTCGCCCGCGTCGATGTCGACGCCGGCGTCGCGATAGGTCAACGGAGCTTGGGGTTGATTTGTCATGAGAAAAACCGTCGGGTGTGTGACAATTGCAGGATTTTTTGGGTAAACCACCAGGATTTTACGATGAAGCCGCCGCTTGCACGCCGCCCGCCGCGCGCCACCGGTGTCACGGGTCCTTGCGCGGCCTTGTTCAGGGTGCCGCGACGGGCCCTGCCCGGGGTCAAAGGGCAGCGCCTGGGCTTGCCCAAGGTTAAAGGGCTGCGCCTGGGCTTGCCCAAGGTTAAAGGGCTGCGCCTGGGCTTGCCCAGGGCCCTGCCCTCAGCCAGCTTCGCCAGTCAGTCGTCATGAACCGCCAGTTGTTGCTATCCGTCCTTCCCGAGTCAGCGCCCACGCTGGCCAACTTCGTCCCTGGCCCCAACCAGCCGGCGTTGGCGGCCGTGCGCGCGCTGGCGCCGGGGCGGGCGCTGTATCTCTGGGGCGCGGCCGGTTGCGGACGCACCCATTTGCTGCGCGCCCTGGCGTCCGTGCCCGGCGCGCGCTACATCACCGCGGGCATGGAAGCCCGCGCCGCGCTGCCCGCCCTGGCCCAGAGCGATGCGCAGGCCGCCATGCCGACGGTGATCGCCGTCGACGACATCCACCTCATGGACGACGCCGGACAGGCCGCGCTGTTTGCCTTGTACAATCGCTGGCGCGAATCCGCCGCCACCGGGCGCGCCTTCGCGCTGGCCGTCGCCGGTGACCGCGCGCCCCTGGCCATGCCGCTGCGCGAGGACCTGCGCACCAGGCTGGGCTGGGACCTGGTCTACGGGCTGGCCCAGTTGTCCGACGCCGACAAGCTGGAGGCGCTGGGCAGGCAGGCCGCCGAACGGGGATTGCAGTTGAGCCCGGAAGTGCTCAACTGGATGCTGACGCATTACGATCGCGACATGCGCCGTCTCGCCACCCTCCTCGACGCGCTCGACCGCTACTCGCTGGCTACCCGCCGGCCCATCAACATCTCCCTGCTGCGCACCATGCTGGCAGATCCGGATATACATACGAAATGAGTTCTGCCCGCCGCCTGGCCCTGTTCGACCTGGACCACACCTTGCTACCGCTGGACAGCGATTACCAATGGGCCGACTTCCTGGCGCGCACGGGCCGCGCCGGCGATCCCATCGAAGCGCGCGCCCGCAACGAAGACCTGATGGACCGCTACAACCGCGGCGAACTGACCGCCGAACAGTCGGCCGAGTTCATGCTGGGCCTGCTGGCGGCGCACACGCCCTTCGACCTGGCGGCCTGGCACGAGGAGTTCATGGCGCTCGTCATCCGCCCCGCCATCTCGCTGCCGGCCGTGCGCCTGGTGCAATCGCACCTGGAAGCCGGCGACCTGTGCGCGGTGGTCACCGCCACCAACCGCTTCGTCACCGCGCCGATCACGCGCGCCTTTGGCGTGCCGCACCTGATCGCCACGGAGGCCGAGTACGTCGGGGGCCGCTACACCGGCCGCATCGAAGGCGTGCCCAGCTTCAAGGAAGGCAAGGTGCTGCGGGTCAACGACTGGCTGGCCAGCATGGGGCTGGCGCTTGCGGATTTTTCCGAAACGTACTTTTATAGCGACTCGGTCAACGACGTCCCCTTGCTCGAAGTCGTCAACCATCCGGTCGCGGCCAACCCCAGCCCGGCGCTGCGCGAAATCGCGCAAGCGCGCGGCTGGGACGTGCTGGACCTGTTCGCGCACATGGAAGATGCCAAGTCCTGAAAATCGATGATCACTGAAACCATAAGAAAATTTGTCGGCCGGCTGTTCCCGGCTCGCGGTCCCCTGCGCATATCGCAAGACAAGCACGGGATCGATCGCCGCAACGTTTCGCGGCATGCAATCAAGGTGTGCGAGGTGCTGCGCCAGCACGGTTACGAAGCCTATATCGTCGGGGGCGCGGTACGCGACCTGATCGTCGGCATCGAACCCAAGGACTTCGACGTGGCCACCAACGCCACGCCCGAGGAAATCCGCCCCTTGTTCCGCCGCGCCCGCATCATCGGCCGACGCTTCCAACTGGTGCACGTGGTGTTCGGCCAGGAGATCATCGAGACCTCGACCTTCCGCGCTCCGGCGTCGGAAGACCAGGAAACCGACGAACACGGCCGTATCCTGCGCGACAACGTCTTCGGCTCGCAGGCGGAAGACGCGGCGCGCCGCGACTTCACGTTGAACGCCCTGTACTACGATCCGCTGACCGAAGAGGTCATCGACTATCACAACGGCGTCGCCGACCTGAAGAAGCGCGTGGTGCGCATGATCGGCGATCCGAACAGGCGCTATCGGGAAGACCCCGTGCGCATGCTGCGCGCCGTGCGCTTCGCGGCCAAGCTCAATGGCACCATCGATCCGGCCACGCGCGAGCCTATCCGCACCATGGCCGAGTTGATCGAGAACGTCCCCGCTTCGCGGCTGTTCGACGAAATGCTGAAGCTGCTGACTTGCGGCCACGCGATGGACTGCCTGCGACAGTTGCGCGCCCAGGGTTTGCACCATGGCGTGCTGCCGCTGCTGGACGTGGTGCTGGAGCAGCCCGGCGGCGAAAATTTCGTCGAACTGGCGCTGGAACGCACCGACGCCCGCGTACGCGCCGGCAAGAGCATCAGCCCCAGCTTCCTGTTCGCCGCGCTGCTGTGGCAGCAGGTGGAGTCGCGCTGGCGCCAACTGTCCAAGGGCGGCGAACACACCATCCCCGCGCTGATCCAGGCGGCCGATTCGGTGCTGGAAGAACAGACCGAAAAACTCGCCATCCAGCGCCGCTTCTCGTCCGACATGCGCGAGATCTGGTTCATGCAGCCGCGCTTCGAACGGCGCGTCGGCAAGACCGCGTTCCGCATGCTGGAGCAGCCGCGCTTCCGCGCCGCCTGTGACTTCCTGCAATTGCGCGCCGCCGCCGGCGAATTCGACAGCGTGCTGGCGCAATGGTGGATGGACCTTGCCAACGGCGACGACATCACGCGCGCGCAGATGATCGACGAAGCGTCGCGCGCGCCGCGCGGCCGCGATGACGAACCGGCGGCACGCCGCCGGCGCCGTCCGCGCCGCAAGCCGGTCGCCGGCTCGGCGCCGCAGGACAGCGGAGCATGACCCGCGGCGGCCCGCCGGATCGCTCCTCGGGCGCTCACGCGTCAGTGGGGGGGGATGCGGCGCCGGACGCCGGCAAAAGCGCGGGCGCCGGAGTTGGATCGGCACCCGGGGAGGTCATGGCCTACATTGGCCTGGGCGCCAACCTGGGGGATGCCGGCGCGACCTTGCGCCAGGCCCTGCTGGAGCTGGCCGCCAGCCCGGGGATCGCAGCCTGCGAGGCCTCACCTTTCTACCGGACGGCGCCGGTCGATGCCGGCGGTCCCGACTTTGTAAACGCGGTGGCGCGCCTGCGCACCACCCTGGCGCCGCTGGCCCTGCTGGACCTGCTGCAAGCGCTGGAGCACCGTCATGGCCGCGAGCGCCCCTACCGCAACGCGCCGCGCACGCTGGACCTGGATCTGCTGCTGTATGGCGACCGGGTCATGCACGACCCGCGCCTGACGCTGCCGCACCCGCGCCTGCACGAACGCGCCTTCGTGCTACGCCCGCTGCTGGACCTGGCGCCCGGCCTGGTGCTGGCACAAGGCCCCGCCGCCGCGCTGCTGACGGGCCTAGGCGGGCAGGCGATCGAGCGCCTGCCCTGAGCTAGAGCGCTCTTCGCTCAGGCCGTCGCTACGGGGATCTTGCCGATGCGGGCCTGCCACTCCTTCGGACCTGTGGTGTGCACCGACGTGCCCTGGGCGTCCACGGCCACCGTCACCGGCATGTCCTTCACGTCGAACTCGTAGATCGCTTCCATGCCGAGATCCGCGAAGCCCAGCACCTTGGCGCCGCGGATGGCCTTGGAGACCAGGTAGGCGGCGCCGCCCACCGCCATCAGGTAGGCCGAGCCATGCTTGCGGATGGCCTCGATCGCCACCGGACCGCGCTCGGACTTGCCGATCATGGCGATCAGGCCGGTCTTGTCCAGCATCATGTCGGTGAACTTGTCCATGCGGGTGGACGTGGTGGGGCCGGCCGGGCCCACCACTTCGTCGCGGACCGGATCGACCGGGCCGACGTAGTAGATGACACGGTTGGCGAAGTCCACCGGCAGGGGCTCGCCCTTGGCCAGCATGTCCTGGATGCGCTTGTGCGCGGCGTCGCGGCCCGTCAGCATCTTGCCCGACAGCAGCAGGGTCTGGCCCGGCTTCCAGCTGGCCACTTCCTCGCGCGTCAGCGTGTTCAGGTCGACCTGCCTGGACTTGTTGTAGTCGGGAGCCCAGTGCACTTCGGGCCATTCGGACAACGACGGCGGCGTCAGGTGCGCCGGGCCCGAGCCGTCCAGCTCGAAATGCGCGTGGCGCGTGGCGGCGCAGTTGGGGATCATGGCCACGGGCAGCGAAGCCGCGTGCGTCGGGAAGGTGGCGATCTTGACGTCCAGCACCGTGGTCAGGCCGCCCAGGCCCTGGGCGCCGATGCCCAGCGCGTTCACCTTTTCGTACAGCTCGATGCGCAGTTCCTCGAGCTTGGTGCGCGGGCCCCGTTCGAGCAGTTCGTACATGTCGATGTCGTCCATCAGCGACTGCTTGGCCAGCAGCGCCGCCTTCTCGGCCGTGCCGCCGACGCCGATGCCCAGCATGCCGGGAGGGCACCAGCCCGCGCCCATGGTGGGGACGGTCTTCAACACCCAGTCGACCAGCGAGTCGCTGGGGTTGAGCATGGCGAACTTGGACTTGTTTTCCGAACCGCCGCCCTTGGAGGCCAGTTGCACGTCGACCTTGTCCCCGGGGACCAGCTCGACGTTGACGATACAGGGCGTGTTGTCCTTGGTATTGCGGCGGGAGAACAGCGGATCGTCCAGCACCGAGGCCCGCAGCGGGTTGTCGGGGTTGGTATAGCCCCGGCGCACGCCTTCGTCACAGAGTTCCTGCAGGCTGCGCTGCGTATCGAAGCGCACGTTCATGCCGACCTTGAGGAAGACGTTCACGATGCCGGTGTCCTGGCACAGCGGGCGCTTGCCCTCGGCGCACATGCGCGAGTTGGTCAGGATCTGGGCGATGGCATCGCGGGCGGCCGGGCTTTCCTCGCGCTCGTAGGCGCGCGCCAGGTGGCGGATGTAGTCGACGGGATGGTAATAGCTGATGAACTGGATTCCATCGGCGATCGACTGGATGAAATCCTCTTCCTTGATGGTGACGGTCATGGCAACTGGCAACTGGTGACGGAGTTGGAAAAAGAAACGGCGGCCGAATTGTACGACCCCCACGATTTAACGCTGAAAGGACTCCGGACTCCGAAGCCGGGAGGCACAGCGGACCCGGCAAGACTCTGCCCGTTAAGAACCTATCGGGAAAGCCGCGGAGCCGGCTTTGCCGGTCCGCTGGCTTTGCCCCCCTGGGGGGGCCCGCGTCAGCGGGTAGGGGGGCCTACTTCTCCGCCCCTTAAGAACCTAGCGGGAAAGCCGCGGAGCCGGCTTTGCCGGTCCGCTGGCTTTGCCCCCCTGGGGGGGCCCGCGTCAGCGGGTAGGGGGGGGTCTACTTCCCCTGCCAGACGGGTTTGCGCTTTTCGGCGAAGGCGGTGGCGCCCTCCTTGGCGTCGGCCGACGTGAAAATGTGCGCGATCAGCGGGCGCTGGCGGTCGAACATGCCGGCCTGCTCCCAGTCGCCCGACTGCGACACGATGCTCTTGGCGGTCTGCACGGCCAAGGGGCCGTTTTCCACGATCGCGCGGGCCAGCGCCAGCGCGCCCTCCAGGGCTTGTCCCGGCTCGGTCAGGCGGTTGACCAGGCCGTAGGCGTGGGCGCGCTCGGCGTTGAACATGTCGCCGGTCAGCACGATTTCCATCGCGATGTGGTACGGCAGGCGGCGCGGCAGGCGCAGCATGCCGCCGGAACCCGCCACCAGGCCGCGCTTGACCTCCGGCAGGCCGAAATTGGCGTTGCGCGCCGCCACGATCAGGTCGCAGGCCAGGGCCATCTCGCAACCGCCGGCCAGGGCATAGCCCTCCACGGCCGCGATCAGGGGCTTGCGGGGAGGCGCTTCGTTCAGCCCGGCAAAGCCGCGGCCGGCGACCAGCGGGCGCTCGCCGGTCTGGGCGAAGGCCTTCAGGTCCATGCCCGACGAAAACGTGTTGCCGCCGCCGGTCAGGATGCCGATGCGCACGTCCGGCCGGTTGTCCAGCTCATCCAGGGCGGCGGCCATGGCCTGGGCGGCCGGCAGGTTGATGGCGTTGCGGGCATCGGGGCGGTTGATGGTGATGATCTGGATGCCGTCGGTGACTTCCACCTTGATCAGGTCGGACATGGATGTAGCTCCTCGTTGTAGATGATCGTGCGGGCGGCGGGCGCTGCCGGCGGCAAGCCGCCGCGCCCCGGCGGGCGGGCCCGATCGCCGGGGGCCACGCCGGGGCCGAACGACGAGATCGACCGTCGGGGTCCAACGTCGGGGCCGGCCGCCCGGGATTCCGCATAATACGTCCCCCGGCCGCTCCAGTTAAAATGCCGGGTTTGTCATCGACAGCCGGCCGCGAGCGCGCGTCCGGGCCAACTCGCCACGCCCTATGCTCACTTTTCAGCAAATCATCCTCAAACTCCAGGAATACTGGGACAAGCAGGGTTGCGCGCTATTGCAGCCCTACGATATGGAAGTGGGCGCTGGCACGTCGCACACCGCCACCTTCCTGCGCGCCATCGGGCCGGAGCCCTGGCGCGCGGCCTATGTGCAGCCGTCGCGCCGCCCGAAGGACGGCCGCTATGGCGAGAACCCGAACCGGTTGCAGCACTACTACCAGTACCAGGTCGTCCTGAAGCCGGCGCCGCCGGAAATCCTCGACCTGTACATCGGCTCGCTGGAAGCGCTGGGCATCGACCCGCGCCAGCACGACATCCGCTTCGTCGAGGATGACTGGGAGAACCCCACGCTGGGCGCCTGGGGCCTGGGCTGGGAGGTCTGGCTCAACGGCATGGAAGTGACCCAGTTCACCTACTTCCAGCAGGTCGGCGGGCTGAACTGCACGCCCACCACCGGCGAGATCACCTACGGCCTGGAGCGCCTGGCCATGTACCTGCAGGACGTGCAGAGCGTCTACGACCTGGTCTGGACCCAGGGCGCCAATGGGCGCCCCGTGTACTACCGCGACGTGTTCCACCAGAACGAAGTGGAGCAGTCCACCTATAACTTCGAGTATTCCTCGGCCGACATGCTGTTCGCGCATTTCAACGATTACGAGTCCGAGGCCAAGCGCCTGATGGACGTGCCGCTGGCCCTGCCGGCCTACGAAGCGGTGCTCAAGGCGGCCCACACGTTCAACATGCTGGATGCGCGCGGCGCCATCAGCGTGACCGAACGCGCCGCCTACATCGGCCGCATCCGCAACCTGTCGCGCGCCATCGCGCAGGCCTACTACGAATCGCGCGAACGGCTGGGCTTCCCCATGCTGGCAACGGCATCGAAGACGGAGGCCGCGTAATGTCCCAAACGATGAATGCATCCACACGCCCCCTGCTGGTCGAGCTGCTGACCGAGGAACTGCCGCCCAAGGCCCTGCGCAAGCTCGGCGTCGCCTTCGCCGAAGGCGTGCGCGCCACCCTGGCCGCGCGCGGCCTGCTGGCCGAAGGCTGCTCCGTGCAGCCCTACGCCACGCCGCGCCGTCTGGCCGTGCGCCTGTCGGCCGTGCTGGCGCAGGCGCCCGACCAGGAGTACGCCGAGAAGCTGATGCCGGTGAAGATCGGCCTGGACGCCGACGGCAAGCCGACCCCCGCGCTGCTCAAGAAGCTGGCCGCCAAGGGCCTGGAGCATATCGATGCCGCCACGCTGGCGCGCGAGTCCGACGGCAAGCAGGACGTGCTGGTGGCGCGCGGCAAGGCGCCCGGCGCGGCGCTGGCCGCCGGCCTGCAGGAAGCCATCGATGCCGCCATCGCCGGCCTGCCCATTCCCAAGGTGATGAGCTACCAGTTGGCCGACGGCCAGACCACGGTGAAGTTCGTGCGCCCCGCGCACGGCCTGGTGGCGCTGTTCGGCGCCGATATCGTGCCGGTGGCCACGCTGGGCCTGATCGCCGGCCGCAAGACGCTGGGCCACCGCTTCATGAGCAAGGGCGAGATCGCCATCGTCGACGCCGACAGCTACGCCACGCAGTTGCAGGACCAGGGCCGCGTCGTCGCCGACTTCGATACGCGTCGCGCCCTCATCAAGAGCCAGCTCGATACCCATTGCGCCACCCTGGCGGCCGGCCTGGGCGACGATCCCGAGGTCGACGCCCTGCTGGACGAAGTCACCGCGCTGGTCGAGTACCCCACCGTCTATGTGGGCGAGTTCGAGGCGCAATTCCTGGACGTCCCGCAGGAATGCCTGATCCTGACCATGCGGCTGAACCAGAAGTACTTCCCGCTGTTCTCGCTTGAAAATGGCAAGCTGACGAACCGTTTCCTCATCGTCAGCAATATGGAAGTGGCCAACCCAGTCAACATCATCGAAGGCAACCAGCGCGTGGTGCGCCCGCGCCTGGCCGACGCCCAGTTCTTCTTTGTCACTGACCGCAAGACGCCGCTGGCCGCGCGCGTCGAGCAGTTGGGCAGCATCGTCTATCACAACAAGCTGGGCAGCCAGTTGCAGCGCGTCGAGCGCGTGCGCGCCATCGCCCGCGGCGTGGCCGCCGCGCTGGGCGCGGACGCGCAACGCGCCGACCGCGCCGCGCTGCTGGCCAAGGCCGACCTGGGCACCAACATGGTCGGCGAATTTCCCGAGCTGCAAGGCATCATGGGCGCCTACTACGCCCAGGCCGACGGCGAACCGGAGGACGTGGTGGCGGCCCTGCGCGGGCAGTACCGCAACCGCATGGACACGCCGGTCGACGCCGCCGGCCTGACCGCCGCCATCCTGTTCATCGCCGAGCGCGCCGAGACGCTGGTCGGCATCTGGGGCATCGGCCTGGCGCCCACCGGCGAGCGCGATCCTTACGGCTTGCGCCGCGCCGCCCTGGGCCTGATCAGCGCCTTCGAGCAACTCGCCGCCGGCGGCCTGCTCAAGGTCAGCGAGAACGGCCCCCTGACGCTGGCGGGCGTGCTGGACCTGGCCGCCGCCACCTTCGATGCCGGCCAGATCGCGCCGGCCGACCTGAAGAACGCGGTCGCCGAGGTCAGCGCCTTCATCTACGAACGCTACCGCAACCAGCTGGCCGCCTTCGACCGTGCCGCGGTGGATGCCGTCATCGCCCTGACGCCGCCGCTGCACCAGGTCTCGGCACGCGTGCGCGCGGTCACCGCGTTCGGCGCCCTGCCGGAAGCGGCCAGCCTGGCGGCCGCCAACAAGCGGGTGGGCAACCTGCTCAAGAAAGCCGAGGATGGCGTCGCCGACCTGGATCCCGCGCGCCTGACCGAGCCGGCCGAGCAGGCGCTGGCCAAGGCCATCGCCGACCTCAGCCCGCGCGCGCAGGCGCAATTCGACGCCGGCGACTTCGCCGCCAGCCTGAGCACCCTGGCCCAGGCGCGCGAGCCGGTGGATGCCTTCTTCGCCGACGTCATGGTCATGGCCGACGACCCGGCCGTGCGCGCCAACCGGCTGGCCCTGCTGGCCCAGCTGCATGGCCTGATGAACAAAGTGGCGGACATTTCCAGGCTGGCCCAGTGAAACTGATCATTCTCGACCGAGACGGCGTCATCAACCACGATAGCGACGCCTTCGTGAAATCGCCCGACGAGTGGATCGCCTTGCCCGGTTCGCTGCAGGCCATCGCGCGCCTGAGCCAGGCCGACTGGACCGTGGTGGTGGCGTCCAACCAGTCCGGCCTGGGCCGCGGCCTGTTCGACATGGCCACGCTCACGGCCATCCACGCCAAGATGCGGCGTGAGGTGGCGGTGGCCGGCGGCGCCATCGACGCCATTTTCATCTGCCCCCACCTGCCGGACGAGGGTTGCGATTGCCGCAAGCCGCTGCCCGGCATGTACAGGCAGATCGCCACGCGCTACGACGTGGACCTGGCCGGCGTGCCGGCGGTCGGCGATTCGCTGCGCGACCTGCAGGCCTGCGCGGCGATGGGCTGCGTGCCCTGGCTGGTGAAGACGGGCAACGGCATCAAGACGATGGCCAAGGGCGGGCTGCCGGAAGGCACGCGCGTGGCCGATGACCTCGCCGCCGTGGTCGACGTCCTGCTCGGGGAGGCTTGAACCCTTGGCCTTCCTGCGCTCTCTCGTCTACCTGCTGTTCCTGTCCATCACCGTCATTCCCTATGCCCTCGCCTGCCTCCTGTGGGCGCCGCTGCCGCAGCACTGGCGTTACCGCCTGACGGTGGGATGGCCGCGGCTGGCGGTGTGGGGCGCGCGCGTGATCTGCGGCATCCGCTGGCGCGTGCAGGGGTGGGAAAACCTCCCCGACGGGCCCGCCATTCTCCTGTCCAAGCACCAGTCGGCCTGGGAGACGCTGTTCTTCCCCGCCCACATGCCGCGCGAAGTCTGCTTCGTCTACAAGCGCTCGCTGCACTGGGTGCCCTGCTTCGGCTGGGGCCTGGCGCTGCTGCGCATGATCGCGATCGATCGCAGCAAGGGCCGCGACGCCTTCGAACAAGTGGTGCGCCAGGGGCGCCTGCGGTTGGACGAAGGCCGCTGGCCGCTGTTGTTCCCCGAGGGCACGCGGGTGGCGCCCGGCAAGACGTCCCGTTTCAAGATGGGCGGCGCGCTGCTGGCCTCGCGCACTGGCGCGCCCGTCGTCCCCATCGCCCTGAACGCGGGTGAATGCTGGCGCCGCAATGCCTTCATCAAGCGGCCCGGCCTGATCACGGTCAGCATCGGTCCCGCGATAGAATCGCAGGGCAAGACCCCAGAAGAACTGAACCGCCAGGTTCAGGAATGGATAGAAGGCGAGATGCGTCGCCTCAACCCCGAAAGGTATGGCAAGGAATAACCAGCTCGAATTGTTGTTCAACGCGCCGGCGCCGGATGCCGGCGACGCTGCCGAGCCCTTGCCTGTCGCTGCCGCGCCGTCTCTCGGCCAGGTCCCGGATTCCGGGGCCGGCCTGGACGCGATCCCTGGCCCTGCCGGCGCGGCCAGTCCTGCTGCCCCTGCTACCCCTGCTGCCCCTCCCCTCGCCGCCGGAACGCCTGGCATACCCGGGGAGCGCGCCGAAACATCGCCGGCCGGCACCGCCGCGCCCAAGGGCGGCGGCCCCGGCCCGGGTTTCTCCCTGGCGCCGTCCAGCCCCCTGCTGCAAGTCCCCACGCCCTGCCCGCCCACCTTGCCCGACGGGGCGCGCTGGCGGGTGGTGCAAGCGCCGCAGCAGGCCATCGGCTTCATCCTGCAACGTTCGCGCCGCCGCAGCATCGGCTTCGTCATCACCGACGACGGCCTGCGGGTGACCGCGCCGAACTGGGTGACGTTGAAACAGATCGACGAAGCGGTGCTGGAGAAATCCCGCTGGATCGTCACCAAGCTGCGCGCCTGGCACGATCGCAAGGAACAGCTGGCCCTGTCGCAGACGCGCTGGCAACCAGGCGGCGCCCTGCCCTACCTGGGCAAGCGCATCGTCATTGCCCTGGGCTCGCATGACCGCCATGCGGCGCTGGCCGGCGATGCCGACCAGCCGGCCGACGGCGACCTGCTGCGCCTGGCCTTGCCGGCCGATGCCGACGGGCCGCGCATCCGCGACGCGGCGCAGGCGTGGCTGCAACAGCGCGCCGGCGTCTGGTTCGGCGCGCGCCTGGGCCATTTCCTGCAAGTGAGCGGCCTGAAGATCAAGCGCTGGCGCCTGTCTTCCGCGGCCACGCGCTGGGGGTCCTGCACCAGCGACGGCCATATCATGCTGAACTGGCGGCTCATCCATTTCTCGCCGGCCATCATCGACTATGTCATCGCCCATGAACTGGCGCATTTGCGCGAGATGAACCACAGCAGCAATTTCTGGGCGGAAGTGGGCCACATCCTGCCCGACTACGAACAGGCGCGGGACATCCTGCGTCGCCACGACCCCGCGTCCCTGCCGACGTTCTAGGCGTTTCCGGCGTCGAGCCACGGCCATGGGTTTATGATCAGCTACTTCTACAATATCGCTTTGCACTAGGAGTCCTACCCCATGCGTATTCTTCACACCATGCTGCGCGTCGGCAACCTGGAAAAGTCGATCGAGTTCTACACCCATGTGCTGGGCATGCGCCTGTTGCGCAAGAAAGACTATCCCGACGGCAAGTTCACCCTGGCCTTCGTCGGCTACCAGGATGAAAAAGACGGCGCCGTGCTGGAACTGACGCACAACTGGGACACGCCCAGCTACGACCTCGGCAATGGCTATGGCCATATCGCCCTGGAAGTCGCCAACGCCTACGAAGCCTGTGACAAGGTGCGCGAGCGGGGCGGCAAGGTGACGCGCGAAGCCGGCCCGATGAAGCATGGCACCACCGTCATCGCCTTCGTCGAGGACCCGGACGGCTACAAGATCGAATTCATCCAGCGCGGCAACCAGGCCGACTGACATGATTCGCCAGATCCTCAAGATGGGCGACCCGCGCCTGCTGCGCGTGGCGCAGCCGGTGCAGGCCTTCGGCACGCCCGAGCTGCAGGCCTTGATCGAAGACATGTTCGAGACCATGGCGGCCGCCGGCGGCGTCGGTCTGGCCGCGCCGCAGATCGGCATCGACCTGCAACTGGTGATCTTCGGCTTCGACCGCAGCGAGCGCTATCCGGACGCCCCGGCCGTGCCGCGCACCATCCTGTGCAATCCCGTCATTACGCCGATCGGCGACGAGATGGAGGAAGGCTGGGAGGGCTGCCTGTCCGTGCCCGGCCTGCGTGGCGTGGTGCCGCGCTACCGCCACATCCGCTATGCGGGTTTCGATCCGGCGGGTACCCCCATCGAGCGCGAGGCCGAGGGTTTCCACGCGCGCGTGGTGCAGCATGAATGCGACCACCTGATCGGCCGCCTGTATCCGACCCGCATGACCGACCTGACCCGGCTCGGCTACACGGAAGTCCTGTTCCCGCATCTCGATCCCAACAGCGACGACTGAGAGCATGCTGAACCGGCTCTGGCTGGCTTTCTTTGTCGCGGCGTCGGGCGCCGCGCTGGCGCGCTGGCTGGGAGGGGAACCGCGGGTCTTCGCCGCCATGGTTGCCGCGCTGTTCGACATGGCGCGGCTGTCGGTGGAAATCATGGTGCTGCTGTTCGGCACGCTGACGCTCTGGCTGGGGTTCCTGCGCATCGCCGAACAAGCCGGCCTGGTGGAGCGCCTGGCGGGCCTGCTGGGTCCGCTGTTCGCCCGCCTGATGCCGGAAGTCCCGCGCGGTCATCCCGCCATCGGCCTGATCACCTTGAATTTCGCCGCCAACGGGCTGGGGCTGGACAACGCCGCCACGCCCATCGGGCTGCGCGCGATGCGCGAGCTGCAAACGCTCAACCCCACGCCGGACGCCGCCAGCAACGCACAGATCCTGTTCCTGGTGCTCAATGCCTCGTCGCTGACGGTGCTGCCGGTCACCCTGTTCATGTATCGGGCCCAGCAGGGGGCCGCCGATCCGACGCTGGTGTTCCTGCCCATCCTGCTGGCGACCTGCGCGTCCACCTTGACGGGGCTGCTGGCCGTCGCCTGCTGCCAGCGGCTGCGCCTGCACGATCCGGTGGTGCTGCTGTGGCTGTGCGGGGCGGCGCTGGTGCTGGGCGGTTTCGGCGCGCTGCTGGCCGGCCTGTCGTCGGTCGCCATCAACGCGCTGTCGTCCCTGCTGGGGAACCTGGCGCTGTTCGGCATCATCATGGCCTTCCTGGTGGCCGGCGCCTGGAAGAAGGTGCCGCTGTACGAAAGCTTCATCGACGGCGCGCGCCAGGGCTTCGACATCGCCCGCGACCTGTTGCCCTATCTCGTGGCGATGCTGTGCGCGGTCGGGGTATTGCGGGCGTCGGGCGCGCTGGATTTCCTGCTGGACGGTATCCGCTGGCTGGCCCACGCGGCGGGCCTGGACACCCGTTTCGTCGACGCGCTGCCCACGGCGCTGGTCAAGCCCTTCTCCGGCAGCGCCGCAAGGGCCATGATGCTGGACACCATGTCCCACTTCGGGGTGGACAGTTTTCCGGCCCTGCTGGCCGCGACGATGCAGGGCAGCACGGAAACCACCTTCTATGTCCTGGCGGTGTACTTCGGCGCCGTCGGCATCCGCCGGGCGCGGCATGCGGTGGGATGCGCCCTGCTGGCGGACCTGGCCGGAGTATTGGCGTCGATCGGTGTGTGCTATTGGTTTTTCGGATAAACGCCGCGCCCGCCGTGGCAACCGCCCGGCATTTTCCTGGCCTGTGAGATAAGCGGACTCGGTTGATGAACCAGCGAAACGTGACCTACCGGATGATCGAAGCATTCCAGGCGGCGATGCTGAACAACGGCATCAGCGCCGGGGCCGACGCGCTCGGGATTTCCCAGCCCGCGATGAGCAGGCTGATCACCGACCTGCAGAAATCCGTCGGGTTCCTTTTGTTCGCCAAGAGCGGGCGCACGGTCAAGCCCACCGATGAAGCGCACGCGCTGATGGCCAAGGTGCAGCAGTCCTTCCTGGGCCTGGAACAGATCGTCGATTTCTCGGAACAGCTCAGAAAGCAGAAGCTGGGGCACCTGACCATATGCACCATCCCTTCGATAGGCCATTCGATCATGCCCTGGGTCGTTGCCCAGCTGAGGCAAAAATTCCCTGACGTCCTGGTCAGCCTGCAGGTCGCTTCCTATGGGGACGTGGCGCGCCACGTCAAGACACGCCGGGCCGATATCGGATTGACCGGGGACACGCTTTCGCTGGGGAACCTCGAAACCGTCGCGGAGTTCTCCGCGGACTGCGTCTGCATCGGCACGTCCCGGTGGCTGGACCCGCAAGCAAGCCATATGGGGGCGAAAGACCTGGCCGGGCTGCCTTTCATACTTCCGATAGGCACGTTCCGTTCGCGCCTGAATGCCTGGCTGGGCGCCAACGGCCTGCGGGTCGATGCGATGGTGGAGGCCTCGCTCTTCCAATCCATCAGCGATCTCTGCCTGGAAGGCCTGGGTGTCGCGATCGTGGACCGCCTGACCGGCATCAAGCACCAGGCCCGTGGCGGCGTGACCCTGCCCCTCAGGCCGTCGCTGGTCTACACCGTCTATGCGACGGCAATGAGCGATACGCGGTTATCCCCGCCGGCACGGGAACTTATCCGCCTGGTTGCCGCGGCGCATGGGGAAAACATAACATCCATGCATAGGTTGATCACCTAGCATCCATGGATGTCCGCGCGATGACTTTTTAGGATGGAGCCTCAAATAATTCACATGGGGAATCCTTATGGTCTTGAGCATCGCGCGTCGATCATGGCTGGCCGCCATATCCTTGGGGGCGGTCCTGGGCCCGCTGCCGGCCCACGCCGAGTGGCCCGACAGGCCCATCCGGTTCGTCGTCAACGCCGCGGCAGGCGGCGCGGCGGACGGCACGGCCCGCGTGCTGGCCGAGGGCCTGAGCAAGCGGCTAGGGCAAGCCATCATCATCGACAACAAACCCGGCGCGTCCGGGGTCATCGGCCTGGAAGTCGTGGCCAAGGCCGCGCCTGACGGCTATACCATCGGCAACGCCAATCTTGCGACGTACACGGTAACGGCGCTGACGGCGAAGTCGCTGCCCTACGATCCGGCGCGAGATTTCACGCCCATCGCCAGGCAGTGGACGCAACCCAACCTGCTTGGCGTCAGTCCGAAGCTCCCCGTCAAGACGGTCGCCCAGTTCGTGGACTACGCCAAGGCGCACCCCGGCGAGGTGTTCTACGGATCCACGGGTACGGGCACCGCGCTGCATGTGCTGGGCGCCTTGTTCGGAAATCTTTCCGGCGCCCACCTGACCCACGTGCCCTACAAGAGCGCCCCCGCGGCCGAACTGGATCTGTCGACCGGACAAATCCAGATGATGTTCAGCAACTTCACTTCCATGGAACCGCAGGTGCGGGCCGGCCGCATCCATGCCTTGGCGATCACCGGGCCGACCCGCGCCGCGTCGCTGCCCGACGTGCCGACAGTCCGCGAGGCAGGCTACCCGGCGCTGGAAATGGAGACCTGGGGCGGCGTCGTCGGCCCGGCCAATATGCCCCCGGCAATCGTGGACAGGCTCAATCGCGAAATCAACGCGGTACTCGCCGATCCCGCCGTGATCAAGAAGCACGAAAACCTCGGCGCGAAAGTGGCCCCGGCGTCGGTCGCGGAATTCAAGCAGATGCTCGATGCCGACAGCGCTCGATGGGGCGAAGTGATAAAGCGCAACCACATCACGCTCGAATAAGACGGGCGCAGCGCTCCCTTCCCGGCGCGGGCGCCTGGCGTACTGGCGGGGAGCCGATCCTCCTCGATAGCTCCAATGAATTTTTATGCCTTCAAATGAAATTATTGTCGTCGGCGGCGGCCTGGTCGGCGCCGCCATTGCGTACGGCGCGGCCAAGACGGGCGCTGCCGTAACCTTGCTGGACCAGGGAGATATCGCGCACCGCGCTTCACGCGGGAACTTCGGCCTGGTCTGGCTGCAAAGCAAGGGCGCCGGGTTCCCGCGCTATGCGCGATGGAGCCGCGATGCGGTAGACCATTGGGGCCCTTTGGCCAGGGAACTGCTGGATCTCACGGGTGTCGACGTGGATCTGCAGCAGAACGGCGGCTTCTGGATCGGGTTCAGCGAGCAGGAAGTCGCCGAGCGGCGAGCCCTGCTGGCCGCCATCGACACTGACGGCCGCACGCCGTTCGAGATGTTGAATCACCAGGAACTGAAGGCGCGCCTGCCCGAAATCGGACCGCGTGTCGTCGGTGGCAGCTGGTGCCACCTGGATGGTCACGTAAATCCATTGAAGCTGCTTCATGCATTGCACGCCGGCCTGAAGCTTCATGGCGGTCGCGTGTTCAACGGCGTGGACGTGCACGAGGTCGGAGCGGACCAAGGCGCCCGGCGCTTCCAGGCCAGGTCAGCCGACGGCCGTGTGTGGAGGGCCGACAGGATCGTCCTGGCGGCGGGCTTGAGCAACGACAAGCTGGCCTCGCAACTGGGCCTGCATGCCCCGGTGCTGGCCAACCGGGGGCAGGTGCTCATCACCGAAAGGCTGAAGAAATTCCTGCCCTATCCCACCAACAAGGCGCGCCAGACGGCGGAAGGCACCGTCCAGCTGGGGTTCTCCGTCGAAGACGTAGGCCTGGACGATGGAACGACCGTGGCCGCCATCGAATGGATCGCCAGGCGCGCAGTCATGACTTTCCCTCTTTTGTCTTCGGTAAAACTGGTCCGGGCATGGGGCGCGCTGCGCGTCATGACGCCCGACGGCGCGCCGATCTACCAGGAATCGCCGGCATTCCCGGGGGCGTTCATCGCGACCAGCCACAGCGGCGTGTCCCTGGCCGGCGCCCATGCGTATGAAATCGGGCCGTGGATCGCCGGCGTCCAGCCTGCCCCCGACGATGTGGGGCAGTTCGCCGGCGAGCGTTTCCTTGACCCGAACAGGAAATTCAACAATGCCCACTGACACCCACGAAACACCTGTATCCCTGTTCACGACGGAGCATGAACCGCGCGCGAAAAAGGTCCGCATCCACTTCGAAGGCAGGCCGCTGGAGGTTGCCGAGGGCATCAGCGTCGCCGCGGCCTTGCTGGCTTGCGGCGTGCGTTCATTCAGGTCCACCCCCGTATCCGGCGCCCCGCGCGCGCCTTACTGCATGATGGGTGTGTGCTTCGAATGCCTCGTTGAGATAGACGGCCGCCCGGGCCGGCAATCCTGTCTCGTCCCGGCGCGCGATGGCATGGCCATCAGGCGCCAGGAAGGGGCCGTGGAACCGCGCGATTCCCGCGCGCAGGCCTGGAGCGTAGAGGTCTGATATGAATTCGAATGTCGAACTATTTGACCTCGTCGTCATCGGCGCGGGGCCGGCGGGCCTTTCCGCCGCCGTGGAGGCCCGCCGCGCTGGACTGACCGTCGCGGTCCTGGACGAGCAGCAGCGAGTCGGCGGGCAGATATATCGCGCCATCGAGAACGCATCCGACCGTCGGCGCGAGGTCCTGGGCCCGGACTATGCGCAGGGCGCGGAATTGGCCAAGGCATTTTCATCTTGCGGCGCCGCCCATCTGGCGGGCGCCGCGGTCTGGAACGTCGATAGGGATAAGACCGTGTCCTATCTTCAGGATGGCCGGGGCAAGACGGTTCAAGGTCGCGGCATCGTGATCGCCGGCGGCGCGATGGAACGGCCTTTCCCGATCCCGGGATGGACATTGCCGGGCGTCATGGGGGCAGGCGCCGCCCAGATCCTGTACAAGGCATCCGGGGCGCTGCCGGCCGAACCGGTCGTCATCGCCGGATGCGGACCGCTGCTGCTGCTCCTGGCCCAGCAATACCTGGACGCGGGCGTGAAGATCAAGGCGCTGGTCCAGACCACGGGCGCCGACGATTACCTGCGCGCCGCGCCGCATATCCTGGGCGCCCTGCGAGGCTGGAGCGACCTGGCCAAGGGCGCGAAGATGCTGCGGAAGATCCGTGCCCATGGCGTCGCGACCTACGCCGGCGCCAGCGCCTTTGCCATCGAGGGGACCGAAAAGGCCGAAGCCCTCGCATTCATCCACAAGGGCAAGCGGATACGCCTGGCGTCGTCCTTGATCCTGCTCCATCAAGGGGTCGTCCCCAACACCCAGCTAAGCTGGTCGCTGAGGGCCGAGCATCGGTGGGACGCCAGGCAACTATGCTGGACGCCGGTGACGGACGGCGACGGCCAGATCGAGGAGACGCGTATCTACATCGCGGGCGACAGCCGTGGCATCGTGGGCGCGAAGGCCTCTGCCACGCAAGGCCGCCTGGCGGCGCTGGCCGTCGCGCGTGAACTGAAGAAGATCGAAATCCCGGCCGCGCGCGGTCGTCGGGAAGAACTCCAGGCCAGGCTGGACAGAGAGGTGCGGATCCGGCCCTTGCTCGATCAGTTGTACCGTCCCAGGGACGAACACCGCATCCCTGCCGACGACAGCGTACTGGTTTGCCGCTGCGAGGAAGTCCCCGCCGCCAGGATCAGGCAATACGTTGCGGTGGGCTGCCTGGGACCCAATCAGACCAAGGCCTTCGGCCGCTGCGGCATGGGTCCCTGCCAAGGCCGCCTATGCGGGCTGACGGTCACGGAGATGATAGCCAGCGAGCGCAAGGTGAGTCCGCAGGAAGTCGGGTACTACCGGATCCGGCCTCCCATCAAGCCCATCACGCTAGGCGAACTTTCCAACCTCGACCCATAGTCCTTCAGGACGTGCTTCTCCGCTCCTGGTTTTTCTCCACTTATTTTTCCCTATTTATCGAGCGAGCCTCACTCATGCAAATCAAGCGCATTGCCACCGATACCCGCCGTTCCCGTGCCGTCGTCTACAACAACATGGTTTTCGTGGGCGGCCAGACCGCCGACGACCGCAGCCAGGACATCCGCGGGCAGACGCGGCAGACGTTGGCAAAAATCGAAAAATTCCTCGCGGAAGCCGGGACCGACAAGAGCCGCTTGCTGACGGCGCAAATCTGGATCAAGGACCTGGAGCGCGATTTCGCGGGCATGAACGAAGTCTGGGATGCGTGGACCGCGCCCGGTGCGGCGCCGACCCGCGCGACGGCGCAATGCGACCTCGCCGCGAAGGACATCCTGGTGGAAATCATCGTCACCGCCGCCGTCGAATGACGGAGATGGAACGGGGGGGACCTGACAAACTCATCCGTCGCTAGTGCGTTTCCACGCCTTTCGGGCGATGGAGACTGCGCACGATGGCATGCGACTATTTGCCAGCGTTTTCGCATGACCCTGTCAAGGATCCCCATCATGCAGACTGAAAGCGTGAAAGTCCTGGAGTCCGCCGACATTTCGACGGCGACCTCCACCAGCCCCGCGCGCTCGACGCGGCGTATCCAGTCGGTGATCCGCTTCGCGGGCCTGTTCGCCTTGGTATGGATACTGCTCGACGTCTGTTATGAGACCTTGCCCATGATCCGCCCAGGGGCGGACGTGGTGCTGGATACCAAGCTCAAGGTGCTCGCCAGGAGCCAGCTCTTCCTGCCCGAGGACCGCTACCGCGTACTGGTTTTCGGCAACAGCAAGACCCTGGCGGGCTTCAAGCCCGACGAATTCGACCAGGCCTTCGGCGACGGCGTGCGTTCGTACAACCTGGGGCTGCCGGGCGATGCGCGCTTCCTGCCCATCCTGAAGACCGCGCTGGACGCGGGCAACGTGCCCACGCACGTATTCCTGACCATCCCCTGGGACGACAAGCCCAGGCCGACGCTGCTTGACCGGCTGCGTGACGAGGAGACCATCCTCTATGACCTGATCCCGTTCCGCGACCTGCCGCGCGACATCGTCGTATTCGCGGCCGCCAGCCATCTGCATTTCAAGCAGAAGTACGACGAGGCCGTGCAGGAACGCGACAAGATGCTGGCCAATCGTGGCTGGTACTACATCAAGGGCCAGAGCTACTACGCCAGCGGCGACCTGCCGGAGGGATACAGCCTGCCCACCGACCACCCGTCCCAGTTTCTCGCCCGCGCCATCCCGCGGACGTCCTTCATGCTGGATGAGTTGAGCGAGCTGGCGCGGCGCCATCGCTTCCAGGTGGTCCTGATTCCGGGCAATACACGGGACCACGCCGCCGCGCCGGCCCCGCGGATCGACGACGCGCGCAGCACGCGGGTGCCGGGGAACAGCGGCTTCCGCGTTATCGGACCGGATTACTGGGTCTATCCGCCCGCGCAATACTCGGACCCCGTCCACATGAATCCCCAGGGCGCCTCGGCGTATACCCGCGACCTGGCCCGCCTGGTCGCGCTGACCAAGGTATTCGATTGATGCGGATCCAGTAACGCGGCCCATGCCACGCGGGGGAAACGGTGCTATTCAACTCATTTGAATTCTTCACATTCTTCGCAGCCTTCCTAGCCCTCTATTTCGGCGTGCCCGCCAGGCAACAGGGCGTGGTGCTGCTGGTGGGCAGCTATATTTTCTACATGGGCTGGCGACCGTCCTTCGCCATCCTGCTGGCCTTCACCACGCTGGTCGACTACACGACCGCGCTGGCCATGCAGAACGCGCGTTCCACGGGTGCGCGCAAGGGGGCCATGCTGACGGCGCTGATCATCAACCTGGGCATCCTGGGCGCCGTGAAGTACCTGGATTTCGTCATCTCGAACGTTGCGGGCCTGACGGGATTCTTCGGCTTCGACATCCCGCCCTACGCACTGAACCTGATCCTGCCGATCGGCATCTCGTTCTACACCTTCCAGTCCGTGGGCTACACGCTGGACGTGTACAACCGTCGCATCCCCGCGGAGCGGGATTTCATTACCTACGCGCAGTACGTATCCTTCTTTCCGCAGCTGGTGGCCGGGCCCATCGAACGCGGCGGCCACATGCTGCCGCAGTTTCGACGCACCCATGTGCTGCGCTACGACAACGTCGTCAGCGGCGGTTGGCTCATCGGCTACGGCCTGTTCAAGAAAATGTGCGTGGCCGATGCCATCTCGCCTTTCATTGCGGGCATATACGAGCATCCGTCGGCCTATCCGGGCAGCTACCAGATCGTGGCGGCCTTGCTGTTCGCGGCGCAGATCTACTGCGACTTCTCCGGCTATTCGGATATT
This sequence comes from Achromobacter aloeverae, assembly GCF_004121055.1. Classification (GTDB taxonomy): domain Bacteria; phylum Pseudomonadota; class Gammaproteobacteria; order Burkholderiales; family Burkholderiaceae_B; genus Bordetella_C; species Bordetella_C aloeverae. The sequence continues at coordinate 177,575 of NZ_PYAL01000006.1, read as the reverse complement.
GCCCGGGGCGTGGCCCGCATCATGGACTATGAGCTGATGGTCAACTTCAGGCAGCCGTATTTCGCGTCCAGCCTGACCGACTTCTGGCGGCGCTGGCATATATCGCTATCGACCTGGTTCCGGGATTACCTGTACATGCCGCTGGGGGGCAGCCGGCGGAAGGCCAAGGCCACACGCAACGTGCTGCTGGTTTTCATCGTCAGCGGCATCTGGCACGGCGCGGCCTGGACTTTCGTTATCTGGGGTGCGCTGCACGGCGTGGGCCTGGTCGTGGAACGATGGTTTCGCGGTACGGCGCCGCGAAAATGGCTGGACGATGCGCTACCGGCACTGTCGGCGGTTCTGGGGCGCGGATGGATGCTGCTGCTGGTCCTGGCGGGCTGGGTCTTCTTCCGGGCGCAATCGCTGCAGGACGCGCTGGACGTTTTCCACCACCTGGGCAGCCTGGGCAGCCTCACATACGACAGGTTCAACGCGCTGGGCCTGTCGGCTTACCAGATCGCTACCCTCACCATGTCGCTGGTGTTGCTGGCCTGCGTGGACTACCAACTGGTCCACCGGCCCGAGCGCCTGGCGCGCCTGGCCGCCTCGCGCACGGCGAGCACCGTGGCGGGCGTGGGCCTGGCGTACTACGTACTGCTGTTCGGCGTGTTCGGGCGAACCGAGTTCATCTACTTCCAGTTTTGACCGCGCCCTGTCCACGCCGACGCGCCCTACTCCACCGCCAGCAGCTTCATTCCATTGGTGCCGCCACTGTCGCGGTAGAAATCGCCCTTGGTCAGGATGACCCAATCGCCCGCCTCCACGCGGCCCCGGCGCTTCAACTCGCCGATGGCGGCATTGCTGAGGTCGGCCGGGTCGTAGGCCGTGGGATCGAAGGGCACCGTGGACACGCCCCGGAACATCGCCACCCGGTTCTGCGTGATGCCATGCGGGCTATAGCAATAGATGGGCACGCCCGACCGGATGCGCGACATGATCAGCGGCGTATGGCCGCTTTCGGTCAGGGCGATGATGGCCTTGATGCCGGGAAAGTGATTCGCCGCGTACATCGCCGCCAAGGCTATCGTTTCATCGCAGCGGCTGAAGGTTTCGCCCAGGCGGTGATGCGAATGGGTGGTCGTCGGATGCTTTTCCGCGCCCAGGCAGACGCGCGCCATGGCCTCCACGGCCTCCACCGGATATTCCCCGGAGGCGCTTTCCGCCGACAACATCACCGCGTCGGTGTAGTCCAGCACCGCATTGGCCACGTCGGACACCTCGGCGCGCGTGGGCACCGGGCTGCTGATCATCGACTCCATCATCTGCGTCGCGGTGATCACCACCTTGTTCAGGGTGCGCGCGTGCTGGATGATGCGTTTCTGGATGCCCACCAGCTCCGCGTCGCCCACCTCCACGCCCAGGTCGCCGCGCGCGACCATCACGCCGTCGCTGGCGCGTATCAGCGCGTCCAGCGCCTCGTCGTCGGCCACGGCCTCGGCCCGCTCGATCTTGGCGATGATCCACGCCTCGCTGCCCGCCGCGCGTACCAGCGATCGCGCCTCATCGATATCGGACCCATACCGGGGGAAAGACACCGCGATATAGTCCAGCTTCAATTCCGCCGCCACCTTGATATCGGCGCGATCCTTGTCGGTCAGGCTGGGCGCGGACAAGCCGCCGCCCCGCCGGTTGATTCCCTTGTTGTTCGACAGCGGCCCGCCCACCATCACGGTGGTGTGCACCGAATCGATGTCCACGCTGTCCACCCGCAATACCACGCGGCCGTCGTCGAGCAGCAACTCATCGCCCGGCCGACAGTCCTGCACCAGTTCCGGGTAATCGATGCCGACGATGTTTTCATCGCCCTCTTCGTTGGGATGGCTGTTCGACAACGTGAACGTGGCGCCCACGCGCAGCGTCACCTTGCGGTCCTTGAAGCGCGCGATGCGGATCTTCGGCCCCTGCAAGTCGCCCATCAAGGCGACGAAGCGGCCTTGCTTTTCCGCCGCCTCGCGCACCAGTTGCGCGCGCTGGCGGTGGTCATCCGCCTCCCCGTGCGAAAAATTCAGCCGGGCCACATCCATGCCTGCACGCACCAGCGCCTCGATGCGTTCCGGGCTCGAAGTAGCGGGTCCAAGGGTGGCAACAATTTTGGTGCGACGCAGCACTGCCATGGTGGATCCTCTTGTCATTGGGCAAGCGTCATATGGTACGCCTACCCGCGCGCGGGCTCTATGACCGCGCGCGGGTATGATGGCGCGGCAAGATAAATTTCATCCTCCCGCGTAACGAGACCGCACGTGAAAATCGTCATTGCCCCAGACTCCTTCAAGGAAAGCCTGTCCGCACCCGATACCGCCGCCGCGATCGCGCGCGGCGTGCTTGCGGCCTGCCCCGACGCCGAGATCGTGTGCGTGCCGATGGCCGACGGCGGCGAAGGCACGGTCGATGCGGTCCTGCAGGCCACGCAAGGGCAATGGCGCAGCACCCGCGTGCAGGATGCGCTGGGGGAACCGATCGAGGCCGCCTGGGGTTGGGTCGAACCGCAAACCGCGGTGATAGAAATGGCCGCGGCCGCGGGACTGGAACAGGTACCGCCAGCGCGCCGCGATCCCTTGCGCGCGACCAGCCACGGCGTCGGCGAACTGCTGCGCGCCGCCTTGGACGCCGGCGCGCAACGCATCATCCTGGGGCTGGGCGGGTCCGCCACCAACGATGCCGGCGCGGGCCTGTTGACGGCCCTGGGCCTGCGCATCCTGGATGCCGGCGGCAAGCAGCTGGAGCCTGGCGGCGGCGCGCTCGCGCGGGCTGCCCGCCTGGAGACCGACGGCCTGGACCCGAGGCTGGCGCGGGTCCGCATCGAAGTGGCCTGCGACGTCGACAATCCCCTGTGCGGCCCCAAGGGCGCCTCGGCGGTCTTTGGCCCGCAGAAAGGCGCCACGCCGGCCCAGGTGGCCGAGCTGGACGCGGCGCTGGCAGTCTTCGCCGACCTTTGCGCACGCACCTTGGGCCGCGATGAACGCGACGCCCCGGGTGCCGGCGCGGCGGGCGGCCTCGGCTACGCCGCGCACACCTTCCTGGGAGCGCGCTTCCGACCCGGCGTGGAACTGGTTGCGGAACTTGGCGGCCTGGCGGACGCCATGCAGGGCGCCGACCTGGCCTTCACCGGTGAAGGCCGGATGGACGAACAGACGCTGCACGGCAAGACGCCCGCCGGCGTGGCGCGCATCGGCAAGGCGGCTGGCGTGCCGGTGGTGGCCCTGGCCGGTTCGCTGGGCCCGGGCTATGAACGCTTGAACGAGGCCGGCATCGTGGCGGCCTTCAGCCTGGCGCCCGGACCGATCACCCTGGACCAGGCCTGCGCCCGTGCGGCCGAACTGCTGGCCGACCGGGCGCGCGATGTCACTCGCCTGTTCCTCTCCGGACAGGCGCGCGGACGGGCGTAGCGAAGGGGGAGACCCAAGCCGGGGCGACCGAAGCCGGGACGCCCCAAGCCGGCCAGCGCGCCGGCGAGCGCGGAACCGCGCGGCTGAGCGCCACGCGCGTCACGCGCACGCTCAGCCGTCGAGCTCGGCGCTGTGCGGACGGGTCGGCCCGACCAGGCCTGCGTCCTGCAAGGCATCCGCCAGCGCGATGAAGCGCTCGACCGGAACCTCTTCCGCCCGCGCGGTCGGCGCGATGCCCAGCGCATCCCAGGGCACCGCGGCGGCCCAGTCTCCCAGCGCGCGGCGCAGCATCTTGCGGCGCTGCGAGAAGGCCTTGGCCACCACCTGCTCCAACGCGGCTTCGCTGCGCGGGCGCGGACGCTCCGCCGGCAGGGGCACCATGCGCACCACGGCCGACACCACGCGCGGCGGCGGGTCGAAGGCTTCCGGCGGCACGTCGAACAATTTCTCCATGCGATAGCGCGATTGCAGCATCACCGACAGACGGCCGTAGTCGGCCGATGACGGCTGCGCCACCATCCTGTCGATGACCTCCCGCTGCAGCATGAAATGCTGGTCGCGGACGTGATCGGCGCACGCCATCAAGTGAAAGAGCAAGGGGCTGGAAATGTTGTACGGCAGGTTGCCCACCACGCGCAGCGCCTCGCCGAAAGTCCCGAAATCCACCGTCAGCGCATCCGCCTCGACCACCGTCAGGCGATCGGCCGGATACTGGCCGCGCAGGCGCTGCGCCAGGTCCCTGTCGATTTCCACGACCGTCAGGCGCGCCGCCTGCCGCAACAAGGGCGCGGTGAGCGCGGACAAGCCGGGGCCTATCTCCACCAAGCGATCGTCGCGCGCGGGCGCGATGGCCCGCACGATCGCATCCACCACGCTTTCATCGACCAGGAAATGCTGGCCAAAACGTTTACGAGCCTGATGCCGCGTCATGAATCGCGTCCCCGCCCGGTCAACGGTCACCCTGGTCGCGCTTGGCCTGCTTTTCGAGTCGATTGTCGATATAGGCCTGATCGTGCAACTGATCGAGCCAATCCTCGAAGGCGGGTTCGGAACGGCGTTCGAACAGGATGCGGCGCGCCTGCATGCGCTGCATTTCGTCGGCCACGTCCTTTTCGCGCCGTTCCAGCACCTGGATCAGGTGCCAGCCGAACGGCGACTGGATGGGTTCGCTGATTTCGCCGACCTTCAAGGCGTTCATCGCCGCCTCGAACGGCGGCACGGTTTCGCCCGGGTTCAGCCAGCCCAGGTCGCCGCCCTGCGGTGCGGAGCCGTCCTGCGAGTTCTGCTTGGCCAGGGTACCGAAATCCTCGCCGCCGGACACGATGCGCTGGCGCAGCAGCTCCAGGCGCTGGCGCGCCTGCGCGTCACTGACCACGGTGGACGTCTTGATGAGGATATGGCGCGCATGGGTCTGCGTCACCTGCATCGGGCCTTGCGGCGCGGCGGGATTCCCCGGTTGCTGCGGCATGGCTTGCGGCGCGGGGGCAGGCGCCTGCGCGGGGGCGCCGCCGGCGCGATCCAGCACCTTCAGGATATGGAAGCCATTGCCGCTCTGGATGATGCCGGACACCTGGCCCTTGGGCAGGTTGGCGATGGCGCGCACGAACAGGTCGGGCCAGCCGTCCAGCGGACGAACACCCATGGACCCGCCTTGCAAGGCTTCGGGGCCATCGGAAGCGGCCGCCGCCACGCTGGCGAAATCGCTTCCGCTCTTGACGCGGGCCAGCAGGTCCTCGGCCTTCTTGCGCAGCACCGCGACTTGCTCCGTCGAGGCGCCATCCGGCACACGAACCAGGATCTGCGCCAGGGCCACGCGATCGGACGGCGCGGCGGCAACCTGCTCCGCCTGGGGCGCCGCCTGCTGTTGCAGCGCGGCCATCCCGGCGCCGCCGCGACGCCGCTGCTGCTCCTTCAGGTACGCATCGACTTCCGCGTCGGAAATGATGATATTGGCATCAACGGTCCGGGAGCGCAGGCGATCGGACAAGACCTCATCGGAAATGTTCTTCCGATACTGCTCCCATGTGATGCCGCTTTTCTCGACTTCCTTGCGCAGTTGATCCACCGTAAGCTTGTTGCGCTGGGCAACGGTGCTGATGGCCTGGTCGACCGTCGCCTTGTCCACCTTGATATTCATGCGCGCGGCTTCCTGGCGCTGCAGGCGCTGCATGATCAGGCGCTGCAGCACCTGGCGCTGCAGGATGTCCTGAGGCGGCAACTGGATTTTCTGGCGCGACAGTTCGGCGGCGGCCACCTGGGTCGCTTCCCGCACCTCGCGCATGGTGATCACGTCCTTGTTGACGACCGCCGCGATCCCGTCGGCGAACTGCTCTGCCGGCGGCGCGGGGGTGGCAGGCGCGGCCGCAGCGGCGGGCGCCGCGGCCTTGCCGCGCGAGGAAGACTTGGCGGACGTGTCAGCCGACCAGGCCGGCGACGGCGTCGCGGCGTAGATCGCCAACAGGGCGGCGGACAGGACACCGCGCCAGGCGGCACGGGGGGCAAACACACGACGCATCATTCGTACCTTTCAAAACTCGTTCCGGGCTGCACGGGAGGATTGACCATCTCGTACCCGGGGATGTTCTTCTTCATCAGCTTCAGCGGATCCGTGCCTAGCGAGCCCAGGCCGGTCAGTTCAAGCTGGAAGAAGAAAGCATTGTTTACATCGGTTGACGACACAGCATAGCGCTGGAACACGAAACGTCCGGTCCAGCAGCAATCGCCTTTGTACTCCACGCCGGCGATGGCCTGGGTCACGCGCCGTTGGGCAGGCTGGCCGGTATAGGGGTCGAGGACCCCGTCGCCGCCGCGCATCGAGTAATCGACGCGGCCGACGCCGGACCAGCGGTTGGAGAAGGGCCACTGGAAGGCCAGGCTGACCTGGTTCTGTCCCGCCGGCTGGTAGCTGGTGTAACCGGCCACCGTCTGCGGATCGCGCTGGTAGCGGTAGGCCAGCGACACCGATGTCGCGCGCTGGGGCGACCAGCGTGCGGAAATCAGGCCGCGCGACCAGCGGGAGTCATACGGATTCCACTGTCCCTCAATGGACGTGGACAAGGTATCGGTCAACGCCGCGCTGGCGGCGACCAGATAGGCCGAACGCACGTCGGTGCGGGGCTCTTCGCCCGGCAGCGTCACCTTCTGGTCTTCGAAGTAGTACTGCTGTCCGGCCGACAACGACATGCGCTCGAAACCGGTATCCGCATCCAGCCAGCGCGTGGTCAAGGCCGCGGTCACCTGGTTGGCATTGGCGATACGGTCCCAGCCGCCGGAATAGATATTCTCTTCGAAAGCCTGCGAGAAGCTGAAGTCCGCCAGCGACGTGTCGTAGACCGGCATTTTCGACTGGTCCCGATACGGCACGCGCAGGTAGTACAAGCGCGGCTCCAGGGTCTGGATGGCGTCCTTGTCGAACAGGGTCGTCTTGCGCTCGAAGGTCATGCCGGCATCGAGCGACATGATAGGCAGGGTGCGGGATGCGCTGCGGGGATAATCGTAGGCGCCGTTGCCGAAGCCCGCGTTATCGTCCGCGTACCACTTGGTGTTCTGGTACTGCGTGAAATTCACCCCGACCTTGGGGGTGATATACCAACCCGGCCGCACGATGGGATACGAGATGGTCGGATACATTATCAGGCGGTCGCCATCCGGGCCGTAATGCGTGCCCTCGAAGATCGGCCGCGAGAAGCGGGTGGCCGTGCTGGCGAATTCCAGGTCGAAGCCGTTCAGGTCGTAGCGCTGGCCGTTCAAGGAAAGCTCGGGTTCCTTGTTGTATGGCGACACGATGGGGGCGTCCGGATCCTGCAGGGTCTGGTATTTGTAGACCTGGACATAGGACTGCCAGTAACGATTGTTCCAGCCCACCATGCCCTGCCGCGGCAGATAGGTCGTAGAGGCGTCATTCACGCCTATCGACGTGAAATCGCGGAAGTAATCGCCGTCCGACACGCCGGAGATATTCCAGCTGGTGTAGAAGCCGTTGCCCAGGTTCTGGAAGTGCTTGGTGCTGTAGAGATAACGGCTCTCGCCGGTCTGCGCATCATTGGACAGGTACGTCCCCATCAGCGTACCGCTGTAGGTCGGACCGAGATAGCGGAATTCCCCGCCCAGCTGCGGACCGCGCTTGCTCAGGTAGCGCGGCGTCAGCGTCATGTCGTAGTTGGGCGCCAGATTGAAGTAGTACGGCACCTGCAGGTCGAAGCCGCTGCGGCTGCTCGAACCGTACGTGGGCACCAGGAACCCCGACTTGCGCTCCTTCTTGACCGGGAAGGTCATGTAGGGCCACGCCAGGATGGGCGTGTCCTTGAAATACAGCACGCCATCGCGCGCCAGGCCCTCGTTTTCGTCGAAATCCAGGTCGATCGAATCGGCCTTGATGTACCACGCCGGTTTGTCGCAGGAGCAGGCGGTATACGTGACCTGGTTCAGCCGCATGGTGGACCGGCTGAAGATATCGGCATGCTGGGCCTGGGCGCGGCCGCCGGTGGCGCCCAGCCAGAAATCGGGCTGCTCCAGGGCTCCCGTATTCGTGTCGACGTTGTAGCTCATGGCCGGGCCGATCGCCAAGGAGCCATCGCGCACCAGCCGCGCATGCCCTTCGCTGGTGGCGACGCCCTCCATGCGGCGGTACTTGATCGTATCGCCCTTGATGATCGTATCCATCCGGCGCACCTGGGCATTGCCGATCATCGTCAAATTGGAGTCAGGATCACCGTCGATCTGGTCGGCTTCCATGAAGCCCGCCAGCGAGTCGCCGTCGACCCTGTGCGTCCGCAGCCCGGTGGAAGACCGCAAGCCGGTGCTGTCCTTGAGCCCAAGGACCTCCACCGAGCTGGGCGCGGGCGCCGTGGGCTTGGCCTTCGCGTTCTGCTTGGACAAGTTCTTGGACGACGCGTTGTTCCACTGGTTGACGGACGAGTCCGTGGGGACTTGCGCCTGAGCGGCGGCAGCCGCGCCAGCAAGGAATAGGATCAACCACCGGACCATGCGCACGTATGAGGAAACCTGAAAAAAATGGGATGGCAGCCAGGCTTGGAACGGACAACCGGGTTCCGTCGCCCACCGCGGCGAGCCGGTATTATAGAGAAGCCGCGTGGCGGCGCGACCCGCCCTTAAAATGGACGGGTTACGCGATTAAAACAGCATTTTTCCTCCAGGTCGCCCCCTCTTGAACTCGACACCCGATCCTCGCCAGGACCAGATCCGTCACTGGCTGCGCAGCCTGCCCCTCGAACTGGGCCTGGACATCGACTCCATGGCGCCGGCCTCCAGCGATGCCAGTTTCCGCCGCTATTTCCGCCTGGACGCCGGCCCCCGCAGCCTCATCGTCATGGACGCGCCGCCCGCGCACGAGGACTGCCGGCCGTTCATCCACGTCGCCGGCCTGCTGGAGCACGCGGGCCTCAATGTGCCCCGCATCCTGGCCCAGGACCTGGACCAGGGCCTGCTGCTACTGACCGACCTGGGCCGCGACACGTATTACCAGCGCATCCAGCGGGGCGTGAACGACGCTGAATTGCAGACGCTGTACCGCCAGGCCCTGGCGGCCCTGGTCCGGGTGCAGCAGGCGGCGACCACCGGCCTGCCCGCCTATGACACCGCCCGCCTCGCCGCCGAGCTCGAGTTGTTTCCGGAGTGGTACGTCGGCCGCCATCATGGCATGCGGATGGACGACAAGACCCGCCAGGACCTGGACAAGGTGTTCGCCCTGCTGTCGGCCAGCAATGGCGCGCAGCCGCCGGTGCTGGTGCACCGCGACTTCCACTCCCCCAACCTGATGGTCTGCGACGAGGACCGTTATGGCCCGAACCCGGGGGTCATCGATTTCCAGGACGCGCTCGCCGGCCCCATCACCTATGACGTGGCGTCGCTGGTCATGGATGCCCGCACCACCTGGGAGGAGCCCCAGCAGCTGGACTGGGCCATCCGCTACTGGGAAATGGCACGCGCGGCCGGCCTGCCGGTGGATGCCGACTTCGCGGACTTCCACCGTGCCTATGAATGGATGGGCCTGCAGCGCAACCTGCGTATCCTGGGCGTCTTCGCCCGGCTGCACCATCGCGACGGCAAGGCTGGCTACCTGGCCCATATCCCGCGAGTGAATGCTTACGTTCGCCAGGTCGCCGCCCGCTATGGCGTCTTCGCGCCGCTGCTACGCCTGCTGGACAGGCTGGACGACCGCCAGCCCGCCGTGGGCTACACCTTCTGATGCGGCCGTGACCATGCGCGCGATGATACTGGCGGCGGGCCGCGGCGAACGCATGCGCCCGCTGACCGACTCCCTGCCCAAGCCCTTGCTGCGCGTCGGCGGCGAACCGCTGATCGTCTGGCACATCCGCCGCCTGGTGGCGGCCGGCATGACCGACATCGTGATCAACCACGCCTGGCTGGGCGACCGGATCGAGGCAGCCCTGGGCGACGGCAGCGCCTGGGGAGCCCGCTTGCGCTACTCGGCGGAGGCGCGGGCCCTGGAGACCGCGGGCGGCATCGCGCAGGCATTGCCGCTGCTGGGCGACGCGCCCTTCCTGGTCGTCAACGGCGATGTCTGGTGCGACTGGGACCCGACGGCCGCGCCCGCGCTGGCCGGCCTGCTGGCCTCGACGGGCGGACAGGCGTGGCTGCTGATGGTGGACAATCCGTCGCACCACCCGCAAGGCGACTTCCACCTGCTGGAAGACGGCGTCCTCGCCCCGGCCGGCGGGCGCCGTTTGACCTACGCCGGGATCGGCGTCTACCATCCCAGCCTGTTTGCCGGATTGCCGCCCGGCACGCCGGCCCGGCTCGCCCCGCTGCTGGTCGACGCCATCGCGCGCGGCACGGCACACGGCGCACGCCACGACGGGACCTGGGTGGACGTCGGCACCCCGCAAAGACTGGCCGAGCTGGACGCCATGCTCACGCTCGGGTCCGTGGAAGCGCCGGGGCGGTAAGGCCTGCGGGACGAAATACTTGGGAATCTTGAGTATTTCACAATATCAATGAGCGCAACGATGCTTGTCGAAGTGCCTATGCTCAGGCCGTAACGGGTATCCTGTAGCGCCTTTGGCGGGCCTGGCCGGTGCGTACCGGCCGCGCTCGTTGCATGAAACACAGTATTTTTTGGACGGATGGGATGTTCGGACGGTCGCAGCGCTCTGTTTTCAAACCCTCGGTATATCAGCCCGGCAAGCGCTCGCGGCGCATGCCGCGCTGGCTGGTGCTGCTGCTGGTGGGCATCGTCCTGGGCGCGGGAGGCGTGCTGTTCCTGCAAACCAACTACGGTCCGCAACGCCTGACCGTCGAACAGTCCGAGCAATTGCACAGCGAGCTGAGCGCCGCCAACCTGGACAGGCAACGCCTGCAAGGGCAGCTGGAAGAAGCCACCCAGCAGCGCGACGCGGCGCGCAGCACGCACGGCAAGCTGACCACCGACCTGGCGCAGGCGCAACAGCAGATCACCGCCTTGAACAAGGACCTGCAACTGTTCCAGGAAGCCATCCCGCCCGATCCCCGCGGCAGCAACATCGGCGTGCGCTCGGCCCTGTTGACGCGCGAACCCGGCCAGCTTGGCTACCAGGTCCTGATCATGCGTGACAACGCGAAGGCGGGCGCGCCCTTCAAGGGCACGGTTCAGTTCGCCATCGAAGGCCGCTATCCGAACGGGCGCGTCGACACCATCGCCCCCGAAGCCATCCCGCTGGACCTGGACCGCTACCAGCACATGAGCGGCTCGCTGGTGCTGCCGGACGGCTTCGTCGCTCGCACCGTGACCATCAAGGTCCTGGACGGCACGCAGCGCCAGCAGGCCATGCGCGTCTACTACGTGCGCGGCTGACCTGCCCCTGCCCACGTCGCTTCAAAGCATCCGGCGCAGCGTGCCATCGCGGCGGATGAACTGATGCCACAAGGCGGCCAGCGCGTGCAGGCCGATCAGGTAATAAAGCGCGTTGCCGATGAACAGGTGCGCGGCCTTGACGCCGGGCCGCAGGTCCGGATGCTCGCCGACCAGGGAAAAAGACCAGTCGGTTCCCATCAGGGTCACGGGCCGCCCCGCCATATTGGTCATCAGGATACCCAGCAGCGGCTGCGCGATCAGCACAAGATAGAACAGCCAGTGCAGCGCGCGGGCGCATAGGACCAGAAAGGTCCCCCCTTCCGCTTCCGGCGCCGGCACGCCATGCGCCAGGCGCCACGCCAGGCGAATTGCCGTCACGACGAGCACCGTACAGCCGGCCCAGACGTGGATGCCCGTCCACAGCGCGCGCGTATCGCTGCCGCGCGGCCCGCGGATCTCGATCGCGAACAGGGCCAGGGCGACCAGCAGGAAGACCAGCCAATGCAGAATGATGGCCGGCCGGCTGTAGCGGGCGCCCTGGGGGCTGGGCGATACGGTTCGATTGAGCGTTTCGACCTGCATGTGGACTCCTGGACGAGGGTGGAGGAGATCGCGCCCATACCCGCGCGCACGACCTCGATGAGCCTGAATTTATATCAGGTTCGAGGACGGCCGGCCTAGCGTGGCGGTTCGACCCTCGCCTCGCTCAGCACCGCGGTCCATCGGGCGATCTCCTCGGCCAGGAACACGCGGACATCGTCGGGCGTATTTCGGGATGCCGGCAATGTAAAGGCCAGGTCCTCCATCACCCGCCTCAAGGTCGGATTGCGCAAGACCGTATTGACCGACCGGTTCAACCGCGCGATTACCGCCACAGGCGTCCCAGCCGGCGCGACCAGCGCGTACCACGTCCCGCCGTCCTTGCCAGGCAGTTGGTACTCCTCGATGGCGGGAACATCCGGCAAGGCCGGAATGCGGCCGCTGGCCATGACGACCAGGGGCTTGACCGCGCCCGACCTGATCTGGGAAATGACCCCGGGCACGAGGGTGATCTGGATATCGGTGCGTCCTCCCATGAGGTCGACCAACGCTGGCGCGCTGCCCCGATAGGCGATATGCGCGATGTCGGTGCCCGATGCTTTCTTGAACACCTCGCACAGCAGATGCTCGGTCGATCCGACGCCAGCCGATCCGCAAATGAGTTCGCCCGGCCGTGCCTTCGCCGCGGCGACGACGCCGGGCAGGTCATCCAGGTCGGATTGCCGCCCCGTGACCATGACCAGGGGCACCGTCGCCAGCAGGGCGATGGGCGCGAGGTCGTGCGCGAAGTCGAAGTCGATGAACGGGTACATCAGCTTGTGCGTGGTGTTCGGCCGCGCCGCGAGGAATAGCGTATAGCCATCGGCAGGCGCTTGCGCCACGGCGGCCGCCGCGATGTTTCCCGCCGCCCCAGCCCGGTTTTCAATGATGACCTTGCTGCCCAGCTCCTCCGTCATGTAGGCGGCCATGTGCCGCGCGATCAGGTCGGACGCGCCTCCGGGCGGAAATCCCACGACGACGGTGATGGGACGTTGCGGATAGACAGACTCGACCTCGGCGGCCTCTGCGGCCGTCGGCGCCACGGGGACCGAGCTTCCCGCCAGGATCAGCGCCGCCAGCTTCTTTCTTCCTAGACTCATCTTCACCTCCACTGCCAGGGATGTGGAACCGGGAAATGGCCGATGCAAGACCGCTACCCTGGGCTTGGGTAGGCGATGCGCCGCTACGGGTTCCATCCCGCTCAATGCAGGGAATGGATGTTCCTGTCCATCAACACGGCCATCCATTTCTCGGTTTCCAGCGCGATGAGCGCACGCAGCGCCTCCGGCGAGTTTTCCGCGGGATGAGCGGGGATATAGGACAGGCGCTCGAGCGTTTCCTTGAGCCCTGGCCGTGAGAGCGCGACATTGATGGAACGGTTCAGCGTGGCAATGATGGCGCGCGGCGTCCGGGCCGGCGCCATCAGGGCATACCAGCCTTCGGCGTCCGCGCCGGGCAGGCCGAACTCGTCGATGGCGGGAACATCTGGCAGCAAGGAAACGCGCTGGCGCGACATGACGACCAGGGCCTTGATATAGCCGGTCCGGATCAGCGGCAGCGCCATGGGCAGGGGAAAGATCAGGAGATCGGTGCGGCCGCCGATGATATCGGCCATGGTCTCCACGACGCCCACATAAGGCGCGTTCACCAGCCGGATGCCCACGGACTGCTGCAGGAAGCCGCCCAGTAGATGGGACGTGGTGCCGACCTCCGCGTAGGCACAGGTATGGCCTCCCCGAGCGGTTTTCGCGGACAGGATGATGTCGTTCAGGCTGTTGAGGGCCGTGCGCTTGCCCGCGACCATGACGAACGGCATCCTCGCCACCAGGCCGATCGGCGCCAGGTCAAACGAGAAGTCGTAGTCGATTTCGTCGTGCATGAGCCGGTGCAGCACGTTCGGCCGCGCCGCCAGGAAAATGGTATGGCCATCGCGTTCCGCCCTGGCCACCGAGGCCGCGCCGACGTTGCCCGCCGCGCCGGGTCGATAATCGAGGGCGATTTCCTGCCCCAGGTCTTCGCCCATGTGCGCGGCGAGTTCCCGTATGAGCATGTCGCCGCCGCCTGGCGGGAAGCCGATGACCACGGTAACAGGCCGCTCCGGAAATAGCGCCGCGGCGTCGGCGGCCTTCGCCCTACGGGAAGCGCCGCTATCCGTGGCCATCGGCGCGGCACGTCCGACCCCTGCGCCACGCTTGCGCCGACGCCTGCCTCATTGCAGCCCCTTGATCTGCCAGGCTTCCAGGATGGCTGTCCACTTCCTGGTGTCTTCCGCGATCAACGCCCCGACGGCCACGGGATCCAGCGATGACGACGGCACGACGAACCCCAGGCGCGACAGTTGTTCCTGCTCGGCCGGGTCGGCCAAGGCCCGGTTGACCGAACGATACAGGCGTTCGATCACCGGCGACGGCGTCTTCGCCGGCGCCATGACGGCGAACCAGTCCTCCGCGCCCGCCTGGGCGAACCCGGCTTCCGCGACGGTGGGGATATCGGGCACCTCGGCGACCCGCAGCGCCGACATCACCGCCAGCGCGCGCACGCTGCCCGCGTTGATGTGCGCAAGCGCCGAGGACAAGGGCAGGCAGAGGAATTCGACGCGGCCGGCAATGACATCCCTGAGCGCCACGGGTGCGCTTTGGTATGGCACATGGACCCACTCGACCCCCGCGGCTTCCTGGAGAATCCTGGAGAGCAGGTAGTTCGTCGTTCCGACGCCTATGGTCGCCAGGCTGAACTTGCCCGGATGCGCCCTCGATGCCTTGATGGCGTCCGGCAAGGTGGCGGCCTCGGCCTCGACATGCCGCCCCGCCACGATGACCAGGGGCATCTTCGCGACCAGCGCCACCGGCGCCAGGTCCTTCGCGTAGTCATAGCTGATGTGCGGATACATCGTCTTGTGCAAGGTCGCCGCGCGGGTGCTCAAGAACAGCGTGTAGCCGTCAGGGTCGGCACGCGCCACCGCCAGCGCTGCGATATTTCCCGAGGCGCCGGGCCGGTAGTCGACGATGACTTTCTGCCCGAGGTCCTCGGTCATGTGCGTGGCGATGCGGCGGGCAAGGATATCGGTGCCGCCGCCCGGCGCCGTCCCCACGATAAGGGTGATGGCCCGCCCCGGATAGCTCGTCGCATCGGGACGCTCCGCGGCCATGATGTGGGCGGGAATCGCCCCGCCCACGATGATCAACGCAGCCAACTCACGCTTGGTCAAACTCATTACCGCCTCCGTCCACCGTCAAACATGGCTTGTTGGGGCGCGATCCGGACCCAACAGGCAATAGAGGCATGGGTAAACAGAAACGCGTATCGGGTTCCGCGAACGAGGCGGCCGGACGCCGCCCTCCCTCACCCAGGCGCCATATAGCCCAGGCGGGCAAGACGCTGGCGCACATCCCGGTTGGCCAGGACGGCATTCAGGGCGCGGTTGAGCCGGGCGACGATGCGCGGCGCGGTACCCGTGGGCGCCATCAGGGCGTACCAGTCGTCCGCGCCCGCCTCGGAAAAGCCGATTTCCTCTATGGTGGGGACGTCGGGAATCTCGTCGATGCGCAGCTGGGAGGTCACCGCCACGGCGCAGACGCGGCGCGACTTGATGTGCGGCAGCGCCGCGGACAAGGGCGTGAAAAGGAAATCAACCAGGCCGGCAACGACGTCGTTCAACGCGGCCGCGGAGCTCTGGTAGGGAATATGTTGCATGCGCATGCCAGCCGAGGCCTGCAGGATTTCACAAAGCACGTGGTTGGTCGTTCCCACGCCGACCGACGCGCACACGTACCTGCCGGGGTTGAAGCGCGCCAGTTCCATGGCGTCCAGCATATCGTTGGCGGCGACGTGATTGCCCATGACCACGACGATGGGCATCGTCGCCACCATCGCGATCGGCTTGAGATCCCGCGCGAAGTCGTAGTCCATGTAGGGATACATCACCTTGTGCAAGCTGGCCGACCGGGTGCTCAGCAATACCGTATGGCCATCCGGCCTCGCGCGCGCAACCCGCGCCGCGCCGATATTGCCCGACGCCCCGGGCTGGTAGTCGATGGCAAGGCGCTGCCCGACCTCCGCCGCGATGTCCGGCAACAGCGCCCGGGCCAGAATATCGGCGCCGCTGCCGGGAGCCGCGCCCAGGACCAGCGTGATGGGGCGCGTGGGATAGTTGGCCTCGGCACCGCCCGTCCCCGGGTCGAGCAAGACCGTCATGGCCCTTCCGGCGGCCACCACACCCGAATCTCGTGTTTCGCAATTCATTTCATCATCCCTTTCCAGTTCCACGCGCGCTGCGCCAGCACGCACCGAAGCCAAAGCGCTTCGGCTGCCCTGCCGACCAGGACCCGCCGTTCGCTTCCCCGCGCCCCCGGACATGAACGCGCCGGCAGCGCCCACATGGGTAGATCGCGCGGGGCCGCGGGTTCCGCGCACGGGGCGGCTGACGAAAAAAAAGAGCCGAGGCAACATGCCCCGGCTCTTTTCCATGCTCGTCCGCAGCGACCCGGCGCTGCCCGGACGCGACGGCGGAAAGGGTCAGCTGAAGAATTCCTTCACCCGGTCCGTCCACGATTTGCTTTGCGGCGAGTGGCGGTCTCCGCCATCGTTCAGCGACGATTCGAACTGGCGCAGGATCGCCTTCTGCTCATCGCTCAAGCGCACCGGCGTCTCCACGACGACATGGCAATACAGGTCGCCCGGATAGCTGCCGCGCACCCCGCGTATGCCCTTGCCGCGCAGACGGAAGGTCTTGCCGGATTGCGTCCCCTCGGGTATCGAAATCTCGGCCTTCCCGCCCAGCGTGGGCACCTGCAACTCGCCGCCCAGCGCCGCCGTCGTGAAGGGGATGGTCAGTTCGCAGTGCAGGTCGTCGCCGTCGCGCTGGAAGATCTTGTGCTGCTTGATGTGGATTTCCACATACAGGTCGCCCGACGGTCCGCCATTCACGCCCGGCTCGCCGTTGCCGCTGGAGCGGATGCGCATGCCGTCGTCGATGCCCGCCGGGATCTTGACCTGCAGCGTCTTGTTGCGGCGAATGCGGCCCACGCCGTCGCAGGCCACGCAGGGGTCGGTGATTTCCTTGCCGGTGCCATGGCAGGTCGGGCAGGTCTGCTGCACGCTGAAGAAACCTTGCTGCATGCGCACCGCGCCCGAGCCACCGCACGTATGGCAGGTCTTGGGCGACGTGCCCGGCTTGGCGCCGGAGCCATGGCAGGTATCGCACTTTTCCCAGCTGGGCACGCGGATTTCGGTATCGAACCCACTGGCCGCCTGCTCCAGCGTGATTTCCAGCGAATACTTGAGATCGGCGCCGCGGTACACCTGCGGGCCGCCACGACGGCCGCCCGCGGCGCCGCCGAAAATCTCGCCGAAGATATCGCCAAAGGCGTCGGCGAAACCGCCGCCCATGCCTCCGCCCATGCCGCCGGCCGCATTGGGGTCCACGCCCGCATGGCCATAGCGGTCATAGGCGGCGCGCTTCTGGTCGTCGGTCAGGACCTCATACGCTTCCTTGACCTCCTTGAACTTTTCTTCCGCCTCTTTGTTGTCCGGGTTGCGGTCCGGATGGTACTTCATGGCCAGTTTGCGGTAGGCCTTCTTTATTTCATCGTCCGTGGCGTTCTTGGCGACGCCCAGAATCTCGTAATAGTCACGTTTTGCCATGATCTTCCAGAAGCTGGATTCGACGGGCGCCGCCCCGGTTGGCCCGGCTACCCGCCGGACGGCCCGCAAGCCCGCCGCTTATACGACCGCGCCCGACACCGGAATGATCCGGGGCCGGGCGTATTTACTCACTTACATCACGACCATCACTGGTCGCGCTTCACTTCCTTGAAGTCGGCATCGACGACATTGTCGTCCACCGGCTTGGCGTTGTCGGCCGCCTGCTGCGACTGGGCGGCCTGCTGCGCCTGCATGTCGGCGTACATCTTTTCGCCGAGCTTCTGCGACGCGGTGGCCAGGGCCTGCACCTTGGCCTCGATGGCCTCCTTGTCGCCGTCCTTCAGGATCGCTTCCAGGTCCTTGATGGCGGCTTCGATGCTTTCCTTCTCGGCAGCCTCGAGCTTGTCGCCATACTCCGTCAGCGACTTGCGGGTCTGGTGAACCAGCGAATCGCCTTCGTTGCGGACCTTGGCCAGTTCGGCAACGCGATGATCCTCGGCGGCATTCGCCTCGGCGTCCTTCACCATGCGCTGGATCTCTTCTTCCGACAGACCCGAGTTGGCCTTGATGGTGATCTTGTTTTCCTTGCCCGTGCCCTTGTCCTTGGCCGACACGTGCAGGATGCCGTTGGCGTCGATGTCGAAGGTCACCTCGATCTGCGGCGTGCCGCGCGGCGACGGCGGAATGCCTTCCAGGTTGAACTCGCCCAGCGCCTTGTTGCCGGCGGCGATTTCGCGCTCGCCCTGGAAGACCTTGATCGTCACGGCCGGCTGGTTGTCGTCCGCGGTGGAGAAGGTCTGCGAGAACTTCGTCGGAATCGTCGTGTTCTTCGTGATCATCTTGGTCATCACGCCACCCAGGGTTTCGATACCCAGGGACAGCGGCGTCACGTCCAGCAGCAGCACGTCCTTGCGGTCGCCCGACAAGACCGAGCCCTGGATCGCGGCGCCGGCGGCCACGGCCTCATCCGGGTTGACGTCCTTGCGCGGATCGCGGCCGAAGAACTCCTTGACCTTTTCCTGCACCTTGGGCATGCGGGTCATGCCGCCGACCAGGATCACGTCGTCGATATCCGACACCTTCACGCCGGCGTCCTTGATGGCCACGCGGCAGGGCTCGATGGTGCGCTCGATCAGCTCTTCCACCAGGGCTTCCAGCTTGGCGCGGGTCAGCTTCAGGTTCAAGTGCTTGGGACCGGACGCATCGGCCGTGATGTACGGCAGGTTGACTTCGGTCTGCTGGGCCGACGACAGCTCGATTTTGGCCTTTTCCGCCGCTTCCTTCAGGCGTTGCAGGGCCAGCACGTCCTTGGACAGGTCAACGCCCTGTTCCTTCTTGAACTCGCCGATGATGTAGTCGATGATGCGCTGGTCGAAGTCCTCGCCGCCCAGGAACGTGTCGCCGTTGGTGGACAGCACTTCGAACTGCTTCTCGCCGTCAACGTCGGCGATTTCGATGATCGAGACGTCGAACGTGCCGCCGCCCAGGTCATACACGGCGATCTTGCGGTCACCCTTCTCCGTCTTGTCCAGGCCGAAGGCCAGGGCCGCGGCGGTGGGCTCGTTGATGATGCGCTTGACGTTCAGGCCCGCGATACGACCGGCGTCCTTGGTGGCCTGGCGCTGGCTGTCGTTGAAGTAGGCCGGCACCGTGATCACGGCTTCCGTCACTTCCTCGCCCAGGAAATCCTCGGCGGTCTTTTTCATCTTGCGCAGCACTTCGGCCGACACCTGCGGCGGCGCGATCTTCTTGCCTTGCGCTTCGACCCACGCATCGCCGTTGTCAGCCTTGCTGATCTTGTACGGCATCAGGTGGATGTCTTTCTGCACGGCCTGTTCATCGAACTTGCGGCCGATGAGGCGCTTGACGGCGTACAGGGTGTTCTTCGGGTTGGTGACGGCCTGGCGCTTGGCCGGCGCGCCCACCAGGATCTCGCCATCTTCCATGTAGGCGATGATCGAGGGGGTGGTGCGGGCGCCTTCCGCGTTTTCGATGATACGGACCGAGGCGCCGTCCATCACAGCCACGCAGCTGTTGGTGGTGCCAAGGTCGATGCCGATGATCTTGCTCATGATGGATTACCTTGAAGGATTGTTCTGAAAAATGGAAAGGAAAATTCGTTCCTGGACTAAGTGGTGCCTACCGCTGACTTTTCAAGCATTTATTGCGTCGATGCCGGGGCTGGGGGCGCCGCCGGCCCGGACCGCAACCGCCGCACCGCCTCCGTGAACTGGGGCAGGCCGGGCCAGCCGGAAATCCGCCCCAGGCGCTTGCCGTGGCGAAACATCATGAAAGCCGGCACGCCGTGCAGCGAGAATCGCTGGCCCAGCGCCACGTCGTCGTACACATTGCATTCGAACCAGGTCAGGCCCAGGTCCAGCAGCGCATCCTTGTGCAACATGGCCGTCTGCTTGAACACATTGCAGTTGTAGCAGTCCTTGCCCCACAGGAAGACGCAGCGCAGGTCGTCGCCGGGCGCCTGCACGACTTCGCGGTCGAAACCGGCGGAGTCAACGGCGCGCATGCCGAAGACCGCGAACATCCGCGCTGGGTCGAAGGCCAGGGGGCTGGACATGGACGGGCCTGCTCAGCCTTGGCCGGCCGAAACCATGACCAGCGCCGGACGCAGCACGCGGTCGGCGATCAGATAGCCCTTCTGCAGGGTCTGCACCACCGTGTTGGCGGGCTGGTCGGACGGGACGGAAGAGATGGCCTGGTGCTGGTGCGGATCGAATTTTTCACCAGCAGCCGGGGCGATTTCCATCAGGCGGTTGCGCTCGAAGGCGCTGCTAAGCTGCTTGAGGGTGCTTTCCACGCCCTCGCGCAGGGCGTCCAGGGTCTGTTCCTGCTGGGCCAGCGCGGCTTCCAGGCTGTCCTTGACCGGCACCAGGCTCTCGGCGAACGACTCGATGCCGAACTTGTGGGCCTTCGAGACGTCTTCCTGGGCACGGCGGCGGACGTTTTCGGCCTCGGCACGGGTGCGCAGCAATTGATCAAGGTGTTCGTTGGCCTTGGCCTGCGCCTCCGCCAGTTGGGCTTGCAGCGCCAGCAGGGGGTCGGTGGCGGCGGCGTCGCCGGACGCGGGGGCCTGGGTGGCGGGGTCGATCTCGGGCCCTTTATCGGCAGGCTCGTTCTGTGCCGTCATAAGACAGTTCCTCCGGAAACAAATGTCGTTCGCGAACCAGTATGGGGGTCAAAGCCCGCGTTTCAAGCGGGGACATGGGGGAAAATGCGAAAAAAAAGAACGATCCGGGGTTTTGCTCGGGCAGGCGGAATAAACGGCTGATTTTCTTGGATTTTTTCTCCCCACGGATGTGGAGAGGGACGCAGGCCGCCCTGGGCGGGCGGCCGGACACGGTGACGGAGCGCCGAGGTGGCGGCCGGAGCGGCCGGAGCGGCCGGAGCGGCCGGGGCGGCGTGGGGGGCTGGGGCCGCCGGGGACAGCCGGGGCGTCAGGGGCGGCGGCGGGGCTCCGGGTCGACGGCGATGGGATCGCTGGCCGGGAAGGTTTCCTTCAGGGCCTCGTCCAGGTCCTGTTCCACGGTCTGCTCGCGAGCGGGTTTTCCCGTGGAGGGTTTGCCCGCCGGCGGCGTGGCGGGCTTGCGGGGTTCGTGGGGCTGCGCAGGCTTGCTCATGATCGGCTCCAGGTACGGGTGTAGGAGGTGGAACGAACCATGGTAACGCCGAGCGGCCGCTCCGCGGCCAACTTCGTGCCCGGGCCGGCGCCTACTTCAAGGCCGGCCACCCTTGCAGGTTCCGCTGCACCAGGTCGCCCAACGCGTCTATCCATACGGCATCGTCGTTCACGGCGGGAATGTAACGGTAACGCTCGCCCCCTTCGTGAAGGAAGGCCTCACGGCATTCCTGGCCGATTTCCTCCAGCGTCTCCAGGCAATCCGCCAGGAAGCCCGGGCAGACGACATCGACCTCCTTCACGCCCTGGCGCGCCAATTCCCGCAAGGTCGGCTCGGTATACGGTTCCAGCCACCGCGCCGCCCCGAAACGGCTCTGGAACGTCACCTCGACCTGCTCCGGCATCAGGCCCAGCCGCTCGCGCAGCAGCCGCCCGGTGCGCAGGCAATCCTGGTAGTAGGGGTCGCCCAGTTCGATCGAGTAGCGCGGCAGGCCATGGAAGCTCATCACCAGTTTTTGCGGCCGGCCATGGTCACGCCAAT
This sequence comes from Achromobacter aloeverae, assembly GCF_004121055.1. Taxonomy (GTDB): domain Bacteria; phylum Pseudomonadota; class Gammaproteobacteria; order Burkholderiales; family Burkholderiaceae_B; genus Bordetella_C; species Bordetella_C aloeverae. The sequence continues at coordinate 155,937 of NZ_PYAL01000006.1, read as the reverse complement.
AGGATTCGATACGCGCCACCAGGGCTTCCAGGTAGCCGGCATCGTCGTGGAAACGCTTGATGAACCGCAGCTCCGGCTGGTTGCGCAGCCGCGCGGCATGGCGCGTCACGGCGTCCACCACCGTGGCCGTGGTGCTGGCGGCATATTGGGGATACAGGGGCACCACGAGGATGCGCTCGCATCCGGCTGCCCGCAGCCGGTCGATGGCCGCCGGGATAGCCGGATTGCCATACCGCATGCCCAGCTCGACGTCGACCTGCAGGCCGCGCCGCGCCAGGAGAGCCGCCAGCCCTTCGGCCTGGCGCCGGCTGTAGACCAGCAGCGGGGATCCGCCGTCCATCCAGATGCCGCGATAGCGCGGCACCAGTTTCTTCGGCCGGGCACGCAGCACCATCCCATGCAGGATGGGCATCCAGAGGTAGCGGGGGATCTCGATCACCCGCGGATCCGACAGGAATTCGGCCAGATAGCGCCGGATGGCCGGCGCCGTGGGTTCGTCGGGGGTGCCCAGGTTGACCAGCAGCACCCCTGTTTTTCCGGGACCGACCGGCGCCTGTTCGGCGAAGGGATCCTTTTGCTCGGCTTCCGGCAGGAAACGTTCCGGCCAGATGTATTTGAACGCGCGCAAGAACACTATCACCTCGTTGTGGGCGCGGCGCCGGCACCCCGCGCGCCGGCGTTGACGCGGTGTTATTGGTTATGGCTCAAGGCGTTGGACAGCAGTCGGGCCGTAATGTCGACGATGGGGATGACGCGCTCGTAGGCCATGCGCGTAGGGCCGATGACCCCCAGCGTGCCCACCACCTTGCCATCGACGCCATAGGGCGCGGTGATGACCGAGACCTCCTCGACAGGCATCAACTGCGAGTCGCCGCCTATATATATCTGCACGCCCTGCGCGCGGCTGGACACGTCGAGCAATTGCAGCAGGTCGGTCTTCTTCTCGAACAGCGAGAACATCTTGCGCAGGCGGTCCATGTCGGAGGCGATGTCCGTCACCTCCAGCAACTTGCGTTCGCCCGAGATCACGACGGCATCGCCCTCTTCCACCGCCTCGGCGCCGGCCTCGGCCGCCGCCTGCATCAGGCGCGAAATATCCTCGCGCAATTGCGCCAGCTCCGTCGCCAGCGTGCGGCGCACGGCGTCGAAGGACTTGCCGGCGAAGTGCATATTGAAGAAATTGGCTGCCTCGACCAGTTCGTGCTCCGCATAGTCGCGCTGCACGAAGAGGATGCGGTTCTGCACGTCGCCGTCGGGCGTGACGATGATCAGCAGCACGCGCTTGTCCGACAGGCGGATGAATTCGATCTGGCGGAACACCTGGGTTCGCTTGGGGGTCAGGACCACGCCGGCGAACTGCGTCAGGTTCGACAACAGGGCCGCGGCCGCGTTGACCGCCCGCGTGGGCTCCGCCGCCGTCAGCATTTCGCCCATGTGGGCAGGTTCCAGCTCGTAGCCGCGCACCGCCAGCAGCGAATCGACGAACAGGCGGTAGCCGCGCGGCGTCGGCACGCGGCCCGATGAGGTGTGGGGGCTGTGGATAAGGCCGCTCTCCTCCAGGTCCGCCATGACGTTGCGTATGGTGGCCGGAGACAGGTCGAATACCTTGGACAGCGTCCGCGAGCCGACGGGTTGTCCATCAGCGATATAGCGTTCAATCAACGCCTTCAGTAGTGCGCGTGCCCGGTCGTCCATGGCGCTATTCTAAGGAATCTTTTTGCAACGGTGCCAATTTTGTCCAGCAAACGGAAATATGGCCCCATATAATCGACGCAAAATCGCTTTGAATCCAGACCCACTTCGGCGCCAGACCATGCATTTTCCCACCGTCGCCCTCATAGGCAGGCACCAGGACACAGGACTGGACGCGCCCTTGCGCGCGCTCGCCCACATGCTGACGCAGGCGGGGCGCGCGGTGCTGATAGAAGCCGACACCGCCCGCAATACCGGCCTGGGAGAATATCCGATCGCCACGCTGGACGAGATCGGCAAGCAGGCGGCGCTGGCCATCGTGATGGGCGGCGACGGCACCATGCTGGGCGCCGCGCGTTACCTGGCGCCGTTCGGCGTGCCGCTGGTCGGCGTCAACCATGGCCGCCTGGGTTTCATCACCGACGTTCCGCTACAGGATGCGCAGAACGCGCTGGCGCGCGTGCTGGAAGGCAACTTCGTCGCCGAGGACCGCATGCTGCTGCAGGGCAGCATCTGGCGGGGCGACAAGGAAATGTATTCGGCGTCGGCGCTGAACGACGTGGTGCTCAACCGCGCCGGCCGCGGCGGCATGATAGAAGTGCGCGTCGAACTCGACGGCGTCTTCATGTACACGCTGCGCGCCGACGGCCTGATCGTCGCCACGCCGACCGGGTCGACCGCCTATGCCCTGTCGGCCAACGGTCCCATCCTGCATCCGGGAATCGCCGCCATGCTGCTGGTCCCGGTGGCGCCGCAAACGCTGTCGAACCGCCCTATCGCCCTGCCGGTCACCAGCGAGTTGAGCATGACCGTGACGGCCATGGGACGGGTCGAGAGCGGCGCATCCTGCCATTTCGACATGCAGACCTGGTCCGACCTCCAGCCCGGCGACCGCATCGTCGTCCGCCGCGCGCCGCATACCATCCGCTTCCTGCACCCCGAAGGCTACAGCTTCTTCACCACGCTGCGCCGCAAGCTGCACTGGAACCTGATGCCCCAAGGCACCGAGACGCCCGAATAACCCGCCTCCGAACATGCTGCGCACCCTGCATATCCGGGATTTTGTCATCGTCGACCAGGCCGATATCCATTTCGGCCCGGGATTCACTGTCTTCTCCGGCGAAACCGGCGCCGGTAAATCGATACTGATCGACGCGCTCGCGTTGACGCTGGGCGGCCGCGCCGATGCCGGCGTGCTGCGCGAAGGCGCGGCGCGGGCGGATGTCAGCGCGGTCTTCGACACCCCGGATCACCTGCGCGCCTGGCTGGCCGACCGCGAGATCGAAGCCGAGGACGAACTGGTCCTGCGCCGGGTGGTCGATCCGCAGGGCCGCAGCCGCGGCTTCATCAACGGCGTGCCCGCCACGGTGGCGCAACTGCGCGAGCTGGGCGACAGCCTGGTCGACATCCACGGCCAGCACGCGCACCAAAGCCTGATGCGCGCCGATGCGCAGCGCGACCTGCTGGATACCCACGGCGGCCACGGCGAACTGCGCGGCACGGTGGCGCAGGCGTGGAAAACCTGGCGCGAGCGCGTCAAGCAGCTGGAAGCAGCCGAGCGCGACAGCGCGTCGCGCGAGGCCGAGCGCGAACGCCTGGCCTGGCAGGCCGGCGAACTGGAGCGCCTGGCCCCGCAACCCGGCGAATGGGAAGCCCTGCAGACCGAACATAGCCGGCTGTCGCATGCCCAGTCGCTGCTGGATGGCGCCGCCCAGGCCATCGAGGCGCTGGACGGCGAAGAGGATTCGGCGAGCAACCGGGTCAACGCGGCCCTGCACCTGCTGCAGCAGCAGTTGCGCCACGATCCGGCGCTGCGTGGGGTCTGCGAGGAGCTGGAATCGGCCAGCATCGCCATCACCGAAGCCGTGTCCGACCTGAACAACTACGTGAGCAAGGTCGAACTCGATCCGGCGCGCCTGGCGCAGGCCGAGCAGCGCCTGAGCGACGTGTTCGAAACCGCGCGCAAATTCAAGGCGGAGCCGGAAACCCTGCCGCAGCTGAGCGCCAACCTGCGCCAGCAGCTGGACGCCTTGCAGGCGGCCGGCGATGTCGACGCGCTGCGCAAGCAGACCGAGGCGGCGCAGGCAGACTACGCCAAGGCCGCCGCCAAGCTGACGGCGGCGCGCCGCAAGACCGCCAAGGACCTGGGAAAGCTGGTGACGCAGGCCATGCAGACCCTGGCGATGCAAGGCGGCCGCTTCGAGGTGGACGTGGGCGCCGGCGCGCCGTCCGCGCAAGGCGACGACATCGTCGAATTCCAGGTGGCGGGCCACGCCGGCGTGACGCCGCGCCCGCTCGCCAAGGTGGCCTCGGGCGGGGAATTGTCGCGGATTTCGCTGGCGCTCTCCGTCATCGCCAGCAGCGCGGCGCGGGTGCCGACCCTGATTTTCGACGAAGTCGACAGTGGCGTGGGCGGCGCGGTCGCCGAGGTGGTCGGCCGCCTGCTGGGCGAACTGGGCCAGCGCCACCAGGTCCTGTGCGTGACCCACCTGCCCCAGGTGGCGGCGCGCGGCGGCGCCCATTACCGGGTCAGCAAGGCCGAAAGCAAGGGCACGACGCAGTCGCGCATCACTGAGCTGGCGGCCTCGGACCGCGTGGAGGAAATCGCCCGCATGCTGGGCGGCATCCGGATTACGGACACCACGCGCAAGCATGCCAGGGAAATGCTGGCGAACTGAGCCAGTCGGCGAGCCCGTTTGTACTTGTGGCCGGGGATATCAGCGCTTGCCGCTGCAATCCCCGCACACGCCGTAGAGCACCATGGCGTGCGATTCCAGCGTGAAATTGTTGTCCTTGGCCACCTTGTGCTGGCGCTTTTCGATGTCCGTATCGGAAAATTCCACCACTTTTCCGCAGTTGGTGCAGATAAGGTGGTCGTGGTGATCGCCGTCGTTCAGCTCGAAAACCGCCTTGCCGCTGTCGAACTGGCTGCGCGCCAGGATGCCGGCCTGTTCGAATTGGGTCAGCACCCGATAGACGGTGGCCAGGCCGATTTCCACATTCTCGTTGATGAGCGCGCGGTAGACGTCTTCCGCGCTAAGATGGCGCTGCTCCGCCTTGCGGAAAATGTCCAGGATCTTCAGGCGCGGGAACGTCGCCTTCAAACCCATGGTCTTCAATTCGCTTTGATCGGTCATGGTGTGTTAATTTCCGCTGCGCCGACGCCGGAGGGGATGTTGCCGCCCCGCCGAGGGGGGGATAACCGACCTGCCGTCGATGAACACGACGCGCAGCCTGTCCGCCGCCAGCACTGGATTTGATTTAAACCTTTATGATACCGGTTTTGCCAGTATCCATTACGGGGGCCCGTTAGTGTCCACCATCGTCCGCATTTCTTCGCGCCGCCTGCAGGCGGGTTTCGCCGCCGCAACCCTCGTTTTTGCGCTGGCCGGCTGCGCCTCCGGAAAATGGGGGTTTCCCTATAAGGCTCCGGTACAACAGGGTAACTGGGTCACCAGCGAGCAGGTTGCTTTGCTGCAGCCCGGCATGACCCGCGAGCAGGTCCGCTTCGCGCTGGGCAGCCCGACCCTCACCAGCGTGCTGCACGCCGACCGCTGGGATTTCCCCTATTACTACAAACCCGGCTACGGCAAGTCGCAAGAGCGCAAGTTCACGGTCTGGTTCCAGGATGACAAGCTGGTGCGCTGGGCGGGCGACGAACAGCCCGACTTGCAGCCCTTCCAGTTGGCCAACCAGGACGTCAAGCGCGCCGATGCGGAAAACCGCCAGACGCTGCAGGATGCCCAGCGCGCCAAGGAAGACGACAAGTCCCATGGCAACGTGACGATCACGCCGCCTTCCACCGACGCGGCCACGCCTGGCGCCATCCCGGGCTCGAACTCGCCGCAGCCGCTGTAAAACCGCCGATTCAAACCGCCGATTCGAAGGACTTCATTATGCGCATCGCAATCGCCGGCGCGGGCGGCCGCATGGGCCGCATGCTGGTCGAAGCCGTGCTGAACACCCCGGGCATGGTGCTGGCCGTGGCGCTGGGGCGCCCGGGTAGCGCCGACCTTGGCGCGGACGCCGGGGCCTTCCTGGGCCGCGATACAGGCGTGCGGGTCACGGACGACCTGGACGCCCTTGCCCAGGCCGATTGCCTGATCGATTTCACCCGCCCGGAAGGCACGCTGGTCCATCTGGAAGCCTGCGTGCGGCACAAGGTGAAAATGGTGATCGGCACCACGGGATTCGACGACGCCGGCCGCGCCGCCATCCAGCGCGCCAGCCAGGACATCGCCATCGTGTTCGCGCCGAACATGAGCATAGGCGTCAATGCCACGCTGAAGGTGCTCGATCTCGCGGCGCGCATACTCAATTCCGGCTATGACGTCGAGATCTTCGAGGCGCATCACCGCAACAAGGTGGACGCGCCGTCCGGCACCGCGTTGAAAATGGGCGAGACCGTGGCCCAGGCCTGGGGTGTCGACCTGCCCGACGTAGCCACCTGGACTCGCCATGGCGAAACGGGCGTGCGCGAGCCGGGCACCATCGGTTTCTCGGTGGTGCGCGGTGGCGATATCGTCGGCGACCATACGGTGTATTTCTGCGGCCCCGGCGAGCGGGTGGAAATCACGCACCGCAGCAGCAGCCGGGCGACCTATGCCCAAGGCAGCGTGCGTGCGGCGGCCTTCCTGGCGGACAAGGCCAGCGGGCTGTACGACATGCCCGCGGTGCTGGGGCTGTAGTTCACAGCCCCAGTTCGGAACCGTAGTTCACAGTCCTGGCTCGAAGCGCCGACTCGGCGCCTCGGTGCGGGGCTGGCGCCCTCCCCTCCTCACACCACGACCGGCTCCGCCTCCAAGGCCACGCCGAAACGCGCTTGCACGTCGGCCTGGATGGCGCCGGCCAGCGCCAGGATGTCGGCGGCCTGGGCGCCGCCGCGATTGACCAGTACCAGCGCCTGCCGTTCGTGCACGCCCGCCGGTCCCAGGCTTTTCCCCTTCCAGCCGCATTGGTCGATCAGCCAGCCGGCGGCGAGCTTGTAGCGGCCGTCCGGCTGGGGGTACGACACCAGGCCGGAATGGCGCGCGGCCAGGGCGTCGCGTTGCGCCGCATCCACGATGGGATTCTTGAAGAAGCTGCCGGCGTTGCCGATGCGGGCGGGGTCGGGCAGCTTGGCGCGGCGGATGTCGCAGACGGCGGCGGCAATGGCACTGGCCGTTACGCCCGCCTGGGCGGTCGTTGGGACACCCGAGGGCGTATCGGCACTGGCACTGGCACCGGCGGCCGCGGCCGCATCGGCGGCGATAGCCGCGGCCAAGCCGGCGTGACGCTGCAGGTCGGGATAGTCCAGCACCGGCCGCCACGGACGCGGCAGTGCGAAGCGCACGGCCACGATCACCCAGCGGCCGGCGGCCTCGTGCTTGAAACGGCTGTCGCGATAGGCGAAACGGCAGTCCGCCTTATCCATGCGCACCCACTCCCGCGTCGCCATGTCCCAGGCCGTCAGCCCTTCGAAGCGGCTGTCCAGTTCGACCCCATAGGCGCCGATGTTCTGCACCGGCGCGGCGCCCACCGTGCCCGGGATCAGGGACAGGTTTTCCAGGCCGTCCCACCCTTGGGCCAGGCAATATTGGACGAAATCGTGCCAGACCTCGCCGCCGGCGGCCTCGACGATCCAGGCGTCGGCACGCTGCTCGACCAGGCGCACGCCTCGCAAGGCCATATGGGCCACCAGCCCGTCCACTTCCGCCGGCAGGACCATATTGCTGCCGCCCCCCAGCACCAGCAGCCGCCCATGACGCCCGGCCAGGTCGGACAAGGCCGGCAATTGCGCGAGGTCGTCGATCCGCACGTAGTTTTCCGCGCGCGACCGCAGGCCGAAGGTGTTGAACGGCGTGAGATCGGCGGCTTGCGGCGCCCACGAGGAAAGGGGCTGGCCCTCGCCGGCGCCGGGATGGCGCGCGGGCGCGGACGTGCTGTTGCGGGAGGGAGACTGGGCGGTGCCGGACGAGGCCGGGGTATTTGACATGTACGGGGTCACCTGTGCTATAGTTTCTTTCTTCGCTGATTTTACGCGATGCGCGGGAATAGCTCAGTTGGTAGAGCGCAACCTTGCCAAGGTTGAGGTCGCGAGTTCGAGACTCGTTTCCCGCTCCAGATTTTGATCTACAGACCCTCACTAGCGTCTGTAGATTCATTGAAAAAGGAGCTTCGGCTCCTTTTTTCATTTCCGCGAATGGCAGGAATATCCTCCCACACTAGCGATCTTCCGCTCGCCAGGCCAGGCGCAAGGCAACCCCCCACGCCAGTGCAACGGCGATGCCCCCCGCCAGATAGACCGAGGCGATACCCCGCGCGCTGGCCAATGCGCCAGCCAATGGGCTGGTGATGCCCAGCGCGATATCCAGGAATGCCACATAAGCGCCCATCGCAAGGCTGCGGGTCTGTGGCGGTGCGCGTCGCACGGCCTCCACGCCAAAGCCGGGAAACGCGAGTGAGTAGCCGAATCCGGTCAGCGCCGCCCCCAGATAGGCAATGGACGCGGTGTCGCTTCCCCATATGAAGAACTGCCCGACCGCCTCGATGGCGACGCTCGCCAGCGCCACCTTCGCGCCTCCCAGTTTGTCCGGCAGATGGCCAAAGAGAATGCGAGCACCGATGAAGGCTGCTCCGAAAGCGGTGAATGCCAGCGACGAGTCCCCCCACTGCCTGGCTGCGTACAGCAGGGCGATGAAGCCCGTGATCAGCCCAAAGCCGACACTGGACAGCGCCAGCCCTATTCCAGGCCAGAGCACCGCGCCCAGCACTTTGTAGAAGGGTGTGCGACGAGCGGCCGACGGGGCGACGGCGCGCACGCCGGACACCAGGGACGCAGCCACGAGAGCCATGACCGTCACGCAAACGGCCACGCCAAGAAACCCCCATCGGTCATTCACCGCGACGCCGAGGGGAGCGCCCAGAGCATAGGCTCCATAGATGGCAATGCCTATCCAGGCCATGACCTTGCCGGCGTTCCGCGCCCCTACCAGCCCGAGAGACCAGCCCAGCGCCCCGGTGGCAATGAGACTCTCGCCCAGCGCCAACAGGATGCGACCCAGCACCACGAACCACACCGACGTAGCGGCCGTCGCGACGAAGGCCATGGAGGCCAGGTAGGCCACTCCGGAAGCGGCGGCGAACAGGCAGCCGATGATGACCGCGCGCTTGGGGCCGCGCAGGTCCGCAAGATTGCCGGCCCATGGGCGGGACAGCAGCGCAACGGCGAACTGCAAGCCGACGATCACGCCGATCACCAGCGTGCCGACACCGAGCGTTTCATGCAGGTGCAGCGGCAGGACCGGCATCTGCACGCCGATGGTGAGGAATCCGACGAAAACCGCCAGCGTGATAGGCAGCAAGGTCATGAAGACCTGGGCACCGCCGGGTAGCGGCGCGGCCGGCGTTGAGGAAGTATGTACTTGAGACATGGGATACTCAGGAATCCAGCGTTGCGGATCCACCGGCGTAGCAGCCGGGCGGATCCGGATCCACGAACAGGCCCGGGACGGGAGCCCCGGCAGCGTCTTCGGTGTTGACTCAACCCAGCCGCATCGACAACTCCACATCCTCGCCGAACGGCACGGACAGGTAGCCGTTCTCCGGGGAACGCACGCGCGCCAGGTATTCCGGGCAGTAGTCGGCGTTGTCGGCAACGATCAGCGCACCCGGCAGCAGGCGGCTCTCGACCAGGTCGAGCACTTCGCGGTAGAGGGACTTGGCGCCATCAAGCAGCAGCAGGTCGACGGATGCCGGAAGGCCGCCAGCCAGCGTTTCCAGGGCATCGCCTTCGCGGATTTCGACCAGATCGCCCACGCCGCCCTCGGCCAGATGTAGCCGGGCCCGCGCGACCTTCGACGGCTCGAACTCGGTGCCGATCAGGCGGCCGCCGCCGTTGTCGCGCAGCGCTGCCGCCAAGTGCAAGGTAGATAGCCCGAACGAAGTGCCGAACTCGACGATGTGGCGCGCGTTCGTGCTGCGCGCCAGCTGGTATAGCAGCACGCCGGTCTCGCGCGATACAGGCAGCCACAAGTCCTTGGCGCGGCTGTAGAAGTCGCGATATTCGGTTTTGCTGCGCATCAGTCGCTCGTGCTCTTCGCGAGGGATGCCGTCCAGGTCCGGGCTGGCGGCCTGATCGGCCTGCTCGAACAGGCGTTGCAGCAAGGGCGCCAGCGGCGCGGTGGTCAGTGTGGAAGTCATGGGCGTTGTCCTGTCGATGGTTGGGGACGCAAGGCGCCTGTGGCAAGCCGCCTTGAATACGATTAAATATTCGCATTACGCAAATAATATGATTAATTCATCGCATTCGAAATTCGTATTGCCATTCGTGTTTTCGTGCCGGCCCCGGTGCACGGAAAATCGCCCGGAATCCCCGGAAAAATGGCTTTCTTCGGCTACTTTCCAATAGCCGGACGCGGGAGCCGCGGGAAAGGTTCAGGTTTTCCGTCAGGAAAAGCGGCACGGGCGCCACCACGTCCGATGCTGCGCTAAAATGCGATTTTTACGTCGCATTAAAGCGCGCGACGAAACGAACGGATCCCCGTGCTTGAGACCTGTATCTCCCCGCCACCATGAACACTCGCCGCCGTCCCCAGATCGTCTCGCGCAAGCAACCGCAACAGGCGCGCTCGACTGAACTGGTCGCTGCCATCCTGGAAGCCGCCACCCAGGTTCTGGCCGAGGAAGGCGCCCCCCGGTTCACCACGGCGCGCGTCGCCGAAAAGGCCGGCGTCAGCGTCGGATCGCTCTATCAATATTTCCCTAACAAGGCGTCCATCCTGTTCAGGCTCCAGGTCGATGAATGGACGCAGACAAGCAGGATGTTGCGTAGCATCCTGGAGGATGCCAGCATCCCTCACCTGGACCGCCTGCGTAACCTCGTGCATGCTTTCCTTCGGTCCGAGTGCGACGAAGCGGAGGTGCGCGGAGCGCTCAATGACGCGGCTCCGCTCTATCGCGACAGCCCGGAGGCACGCAAGGCCCGGGCAGACGGAGACCAGATGATCGATGCCTTCATGAGGGAGGCCTTGCCGCAGGCGTCCGCCGCAACCCGCAAGCTGGCGGGCGATCTCGTTTTCACGACGCTCAGCGCGGTCGGCAGCAGCTACTCGCAGACCCGGCGCACCAAGGCGGAGATCAAGGCCTACGCCGATGCGATGGCCGACATGTTCCACGCCTACCTTGAAGGCGTCCAAGGCGCGTCCCCGCGGCGCTAAGCCTGTCCACCAACGGCGGGCCTGCGCATCAACGGCACGCCCGAAGCGCGCCATGGTAGAGTGCGAAGGCCCATCCCGTCCTCAGCCTTCGACACTGGAGCCCCCATGTCCGATCACATTGCATTGATGCGCCAGGCCGTCGACCTGGCGCACGAGAACCGCCTGCGCGGCGGTCGTCCGTTCGGCGCCGTGCTGGCGCGCAATGGCGAGATCGTCGCCACCGGGGTGAATGAAATCATCCAGACGCATGATCCCAGCACGCACGCCGAGATGCAGGCCATCCGCGCCGGCACCCGGAAGATGGGCACGCCCTCGCTGGCCGGCTGCACGGTCTATGCCAGCGGCCACCCCTGCCCCATGTGCCTCGCGGCGCTGGTGATGACGGGCGCCGAACGGGTTTTCTTCGCCTTCGACAACGACGACGCCACGCCCTACAACCTGTCGAGCGCGGGCGCCTACCAACGACTGCGCTTGAATCTGGACCCGCCGCCGCTGCCCATCGAGCGCGTGGACACCGGTATCACCGCGGCGCAACTTTACGGCGATGCGGCGTGGCCGGCTTGAGTCCGGGTAAGGCCGAGTGCGGCAAAAAAACAGGGGCGCAATCGAAAGATTGCGCCCCTGTTTCATTCCATCGCCGTTTTATCGATACGCCGAACCGGCTAGTGCAGCAGGCGCGGCAGCCACAGGGACACGTCCGGCACGTAGGTCACCAGCAGCAGGAAGGCTATCATCGCGATCAGCCACGGCGCCACCGCCACGGTGAGTTCCGTGATTCCCATGCGCGTAATGCCGCTGGCGACGTACAGGTTCAGCCCTACGGGCGGATGGCACATCCCCACTTCCATGTTGACGACGATCAGCACGCCGAAATGGATGGGATCGATGCCCAGCTTTTGCGCCACCGGAAACAGGATGGGCGCCATGATAAGCACGATGGATGACGGCTCCATCACGTTGCCCGCCAGCAGCAACAGCACATTGACCACCAGCAGGAAGGATATCGGCCCCAGGCCCTGCGCCAGCATCCATGCAGCCATCTGCTGCGGGATGTTCTCCGACGTCATCAGGAAGGAAAACAGCACGGCGTTGGTGATGATGTACAGCAGCATCGCGCTCATGCTGGCCGAGTCCAGCAGCACCCGCGGGATGTTGCGCAGGCGCATGTCGCCATACACGCAGGTCGATACGAAAAAGGCGTACACGGCGCTCACCGCGGCCGCTTCCGTCGGCGTGAAGATGCCGGCGTAGATGCCGCCCATCACCACGACGATCAGCAGCAGGCCCCACACGCTTTCCCAGTATGTGGTCCAGACGCGCTGGGCCTCGTAGCGCAACAGGCGCGGATGCCTGAACCTGCGTCCGATGCGATACGCGACGTAGAGCCAGGCCAGCGAAATGACGACCCCGAACAGTCCGATGCCCTGGGCGGCTTCCGGCACGACCACGCGCAGCACGCCATACAGCGCGAGGCAGATCAGGGCCGGCGGCACGATCGTGAACAGGACGCACATCAACAGGCCCCACAGCGCATTGGCGGTCGCCTGCATCGAGCTGTGCTGCTCGAACTCCCGGTGGCGGGGATAGTTGTTGCGCCGCGCGATGAACCAGGTCACGCCGCCCAGCAGCAGCGCCAGCAGGATGCCCGGCACCACGCCGGCCATGAAAAGGTCGCCCACCGACGTGTTGGTCGATACCGAATACAGCACCATCACGATGGACGGCGGGATCAGGATGCCCAGCGAACCGGACGTGGTGATGATGCCCGCGCCGAAGCGCGGCGGAAAGCCCTGCTTCACCATGGCCGGCAGGATGATCGAGCCGATGGCCATGACCGTCGCCGGGCTGGACCCCGAAATCGCCGCGAACAGCGCGCACGCCAACACCCCGGCGATGCCCAGTCCGCCGTGCATGTGGCCGACGATGCTGTTGGCGAAATCGATCATGCGCCGCGCCACCCCGCCGTGCGTCAGGAAGGCGCCTGCCAGGATGAAGAACGGGATGGCCATGATCTCGAAGTTCTCGATGCCGGTGAACAGCTTCAGCGCCACCGAATCCAGCGGCACGTCGGTCATCGTGAAAAGATAGGTCAGCACCGTCAGGCCCAGGGCGATGGAGACCGGCATGCCGGTCAACAGCAGCAGGACCAGCAGGCAGAAAATGAAGGCCGACTTGCCGAAGGCCAGGATGGCGCCGGCGAGCAACACCGCCAGGATCAGCATGGCCAGGCGCGTGTTGCGCGGATTGCCCTGCGCGGGCAGGGCTATGGGGGAAGTCTGGCTCACGTGCGCGCTCCCGACTGGAGGATTTCAGGGGAATCGGCGAAACCAGCGGCCTCCAGGCCCTCCACCTGCGAATGATCGTGCTTGGGCAATTCGTGCGTGCGCAGGAAACGAACGCAGACCTGCAGGAAACGGAAGCACATCAGATAGGATCCCAGCGGGACGCAGAGGAAGACGATCCAGCGCGGCCATTCCAGGTCCGGGGAAGTCGAGTCCGTGTGCGACAGCGCCCACACGAAGCGCGCGCCCAGCGTGCCGACCACGCCGGTGAACAGCGCCCCCGCGAGCAGGCTGACCACGATATAGGCCTTGCGTGTCCTGGGTTGCAGGCGGTTGATCAGGACATCCACGCCCACATGGATACCGGAGCGCACGCCATAGGCGGCGCCGAACTTGGCCATCCAGACGAACATGTAGATGCAAAGCTCCTGCGTCCAGCTGACGTCCATCGACAGCAGCCAGTCCTGCAAAAAGGGTATGGGAACGCCGGAGGCGTAGCGGTGTAGAACGGCCAGGAAGATGACCAGCGTGGCGCCGGCGATCAGGAAGCTGATCAGCCATTCTTCCAGGTGGTCGAGCAATTTCATCATCGACGTCATCCCGGGACGGCGTCTCGCAGCGCGAGGCGCCGTCCAAAACGGTAGAAGGCCGGCGTCGGCCGGCCAGGCATTGCGGCGCGACGGCGGCGTGACGCCGCCATGCGCGGATCGATTACATCGGCTTGCCGGTGGCCTTGTACACCTGCTGGATCAGGTCCTTGCCGATACGGCCTTCCTGGTCGCGGTGGACCTTGGCCAAGGCCTTTCTCCACGCGGCTTTCTGGTCCGGCGTGAGGTCGATGATCTGCGTGGTGCGGGCGTCCTTGATCTTCTGCAACGCTTCGTCATTTTCCTTCTTGGCGATGTCGTTGCCGTAGACCGTGGCGTCGTGCATGGCGCCTTCCAGCGTCGTGCGGATGTCGGCCGGCAGGCCGTCCCAGAACTTCTTGTTCGCGATCACGGCGTAGCCGATGTAGCCGTGATTGGACAGGGTGAGGTACTTCTGCACCTCATGCATGCGTTGCGTGTAGACGTTGGACGGCGTGTTTTCGGAGCCGTCCACCACGCCGGTCTGCATGGCCTGGTAGACCTCGGAGAAGGCCATCACCTGCGGAATGGCGCCCAGGGCGCGGAATTGCGCGTCGAGGACCTTGGAGGACTGGATGCGCATCTTGTGGCCGCGGAAGTCGGCGGGTTCGCGCAGCGGCTTGTTGTCCGTCATGACCTTGAAGCCGTTGTCCCAGAACGCCAGGCCGACGATGCCCTTGGATTCGAGCTTGCCCATCAGCGACTTGCCGACCGGCCCGTCGGTGACCTTGTGCAGGTCGTCGTAGTTGTCGAAGATGTACGGCAGGTCGAAGACCTCGAACTCCTTCAGGCCCAGGGGACCGAACTTCGCCAGCGACGGCGCGAGCATCTGCACCGAGCCCAGTTGCAGCGCTTCGAGTTCTTCCTTGTCCTTGTATAGCTGGCTGTTAGGGTAAACCTCCACCTTCACCTTGCCATGGGTGCGTTCCTCGGCCAGTTTCTTGAACTGTTCGGCGGCCTTGCCCTTGGGGGTGTCGGTCGCGACGACGTGGCTGAACTTGATGACGATGGGTCCGTCCGCCCTGGCCGTGCCCGCCACGGCCAAGGTTGACAGGCAAAGCGTGGCGATCAAATATCGCATTTTCATGGTTAGTCTCCTCCGGGTTGTTTCTTGTCGCCAGGCCGCCCAAGGCACAGGCGCAGCCTGGGGGCATTCTGTGGGGTTCTGGGGCCCTTATTGGAGTCGGATTATGTCGGGGCAGACGAAGCCGGACAATACGTATTCCCCACATTTTTCGCGCTGGCGCAGCGACGCCGCGACCCAATGGCGCGTCGGCCTGCCGCTGGCGGTCATCCTGCTTATCGCGGCCGGCGCCATCGCCGCACTGCTGATATCGCGCGGAATCGAACACGAGCGCCGCGATGAGCAGATGATCTCGGACACCTTGTGGGCAGGGCAGTCGATCGATTTCGAGACCAATCGCCTGATCGAGTCCTTGCAGGTCCTGTACCGCGACGTGGAGCTGGACGGCGGGCGCGATCCGGGGCTCTTCGCGCGGCGCGCGGCCGAACTGCAACAGCGCAGCCCCGAGATGCGCCTGCTATGCCGGCTGGCGCCGGGCGAGCCGCCGCGGCAATGCTTTCCACAACGGCCGCCCGCCGGCCTGGAGTCGGCCGAACCGTGGATGGGCGTGGCGGACCGCGCCTGGCGCCTGAAGCATCCGGCCGCGGACCTCTGGCGCGGCGCTTCCGACCGTGGCATGGTGCTGCTGGCGGTCCCGGTCGACGACGGCGCGCTGGTAGCGCTGGTTTCCCTTCCCCATCTTCTGAGCGATACCCTGCCGTGGTGGTTCGCGCACGACAATGAAGTCACGCTGACCGATCTCGACGGCAATGTCCTGGCCGTGCGCGACCCTGGCGTGAAGGGACGCGGCGTCTACCAGCACCGCATGGACAGCGGCATCGCGGGCCTGGAATTCTCCTTGAACGCCAACAGCACCCGCGAACTGCCGCGCGTCGTGCCCAACCTGCTCGCGGGCGCGGTCATCGCCCTGGCGCTGCTGCTGGCATGGTCGGTGTGGATGCTGGGCCAGGACCTGAAGCGCCGCATGCGCACCGAACGGGCGCTACGCGAGCAACAGGCCTTCAGGCAGGCCATGGAGAACTCGCTGATGTCCGGCCTGCGGGCGCGCGACCTGGACGGCATGATCACCTATGTGAATCCCGCCTTCTGCGACATGGTCGGGTACGACGAAACCGAACTCATCGGCTCGCGCCCTCCCATGCCATACTGGGCCCCCGAGAACACGGAGCAATCCCTGCGGCGCCACGAACAGTTGCTGGCACGGACCCTGCGTTCCGACCCCTTCGAATCCGTCTACCTGCGCCGCGACGGCACGCGGCTGTCCGTGCTGGTCAGCGAAGCGCCGCTGCTGGACGGCAATGGCAGGCAGACCGGCTGGATGGCGTCCATCATGGACGTCACCGAGCAGAAGAAAGCCGAGGATTTCCGCCGCATGCAGGACGAGCGCATCAATCACCGCTCACGGCTGATGACGCTGGGCGAAATGGCGTCCGCTTTGGCGCATGAACTGAACCAGCCCCTGGCGGCGATCAACAGCTACTGCTCGGCGGCCGACAACCTGCTGCGCCATGCCGACCGGGACGCGGCCGCCTCGCGCGACGTGCATGGCGACATCGGCGCGATGGTCTCCAAGGCCCGCGCCCAGGCCGAACGCGCGGGGCACATCATCAGCCGCGTCCACAGCTTCGTGCGCAAGGCCGAACTGACGCTGGCCCCGGCCTCCCTGGCCGAA
The DNA here is from genome assembly GCF_004121055.1 of Achromobacter aloeverae. Lineage (GTDB taxonomy): Bacteria > Pseudomonadota > Gammaproteobacteria > Burkholderiales > Burkholderiaceae_B > Bordetella_C > Bordetella_C aloeverae. The sequence goes on along the minus strand of NZ_PYAL01000006.1, from coordinate 139,384 downwards.
GTCATTACCGGCCTGTTGCCGCTCATCCGCCTGCAGACCACGCGCGGCGGCGAATCGATACAGCTGCGGGTGCCGGAGGGACTGCCGCGCGCGCTGGTCGACCGGGTGTTGCTGGAACAGGTCGTGCTGAACCTGACGCGCAATGCGTTCGAGGCGATGGCCGGCCTGCCGCCGGCGACTCGCCGAGTGCTGATTTCCGTCCGCGCGATGGACGTGGGCGGTGACGGCCACGGGCCCTTGCGCGTGGAAGTGCGCGATTGGGGCCACGGCCTGGCCGCCGACCTGGAGCAGGCGCTGGAAACGCCTTTCTTCACCACCAAGCCGGAGGGCATGGGCATGGGATTGTCCGTATGCCGCTCCGCGCTGGAAATGATGCGCTCGCATTTGCGCTACGAGACCGCGGAGGTGGGCGCGCGCTTCTACTTCGACCTGCCGGCCGCGGCGGGGATGGACACGCTACAGGAGGCCGAATGACCCGGGAATCCAATATCCACCTGGTCGATGACGACGAGGTCGTGCGCGATGCGCTGGATGCGCTGTTCCGCTCGCGCGGCCTCGCGCTGCGGGGGTACGCGAACGCGGACCAGTTCCTGCGGGCCTGGCGGGACGAGGCGCTGGCGGACACGCCTTCCTGCCTGGTCCTGGACGTGCGCATGCCGGGCATGAGCGGCCTGGAGCTCTTCGAGCAGTTGAAGGCGCACGGCCTGGCGCCGCATCATGCCGTGATTTTCCTGACCGGCCATGGCGATATCCCGATGGCGGTCGAGGCGCTGCGGGGCGGCGCCTATTATTTCTTCGAGAAGCCCCACTCGGGCAACCAGCTCGTCGACCGCGTGGAGGAAAGCCTGGCGCACGTCCGCCGGGTGGCCGAGAACGCAGCGCGCGGGTCCGGCGCGCTGCTGGAGACGCTGAGCCCGCGCGAACGCGAAATCGCCCAGCAGATCGTGGAAGACCGCAGCAACCGGCAGATCGCCGAGGCGCTGTGCATCAGCGTGCGCACGGTCGAAGTGCATCGTGCGCGTATCTTCGCCAAGCTGGAGGTCAAGAGCGCGGTGGGACTGGCGCAGCTGATGGCCAACTGAGGCCGCGTCCCGCGGTCATTGCGGCGTCCGGCGCAGCACCTGGCCGGGCCGCGCACCGGTGGCGCGGCCATCGCGCCATACCGCCTGTCCATTGGTCCAGACGGTATGGATGCCCACCGACGGCATGAGCGGCTGCGCGAACGTGGCGCGGTCCTCGACCCGCCCCGCGTCCAGCAGCACCACGTCCGCCGGCGCGCCTACCCGCAGGACGCCCCGGCCGGCCAGCCCGAAACGCGCGGCGGTCAGGCCGGTCATCTTGTGCACCGCCTTCTCCAGCGCGAACAAGCCCAGGCCGCGCGAGTAATGGCCCAGTACGCGCGGGAAGGTGCCCCACAAGCGCGGATGCGGCTTCTCGTCGTGCGGCAAGCCGTCGGAACCTATCATCGTGTCATCGAACTGCAGGATGCGCTGCACGTCGGCATCGTCCATGCGGAAATAGATCGCGCCGGCGGGCGACAGGCGGTCGACCGCCTCGTGCAGGCCGCAACCCAGTTCGCGCGCGGCCTCGTCCAGGTCCCGGCCCGTGTACTGTGGCAAGGCTCGCGACCAGGTGACGATGACGCGCGAGGCCCCATCGACCAGGTCGTGCGTCAGGATCGTGGAGGACGCGTTGTACGGATAGCAGTCCAGGCATATCGCCTGCCGCGTCATCTGCTCGCGGATGCGCGCCAGGGTTTCCACCGAGCGGCCGTGGTTGGCCGCGCCCACCACCTTGTGGTGCGAGATGACGACAGGCACGCCCAGCTCGCGGCCGACGCGAAAGCTCTCTTCCAGCGACGCCATCACGGTGTCGCCCTCGTCGCGCATGTGCGTGCAGTAAAGACCCTGCCGCGGCGTGAGCGGGCGACAGACTTCTATCAGCTCCTCGACGGTGGCTGCCGCCGCCGGCGCGTAGGCCAGGCCGCTCGATACGCCGATCGCGCCCGCTTCCATCGCCTCTTCGACGCGGTCCCGCATGCGCGCGATTTCCTGCCCGCTGGCGGGTCGCCCGAGGTCGTCCATTTCGATGACGCGCAGGTTCGTGTGCCCCACCAGCATGGCGCAATTGGTGGCCGCGGGTTGCGCGCGCAGGCCGTCCAGGTAGTCGCCAAAACGTGGATACCGGTACCAGCGGCCGCTGCCGTCCAGGAGATCCAGGGGCGGAACGGGTACGCCGTCGCGCATGGGCGGCATGGGCGCCAGCGAGATGCCGCAGTTGCCGCCGATCACGGTGGTGACGCCCTGGCTGACCTTGGGCGCCATGTCGCCGTCGGACAGCATGACGCGGTCGTCGTGCGTATGCGCGTCGATGAAGCCAGGCGTGACCGTCAAGCCTGGCGCGGCGATCTCCTCTCGACCCCGCGCGCCGGCCAGGTCGCCGATGCGCGCGATGTAGCCGCCGTCGATGGCGACGTCGGCCGTGTAGCGCGGAGCGCCGGTGCCGTCCACCACGTCCGCGCCACGGATCAGGATGTCATGGGTACTGCCATGCTTGGAAGCGTTCATCGCGTTATGCCTGTCGTCGATGTGACTGTCGTCGATATACCGGCCGGACCGGGCCCGCCAGCCGATACGTGGAAATTCCCGGCAAGATCAAGCCGCCGGCGCGGGACGGAAATGCCGGAAGTCCCAATGCCTGCCCGGCGCTGCGTCCAGCAAGGTGCGCGTATAGGCGGCGTTGGGGGCGGTCAGCACATCCAGCGCGCGCCCGCTTTCCACGATATGCCCTTTCTGCATCACCACGATGCTGTCGCAGATCTGCGCCGCCACCCGCAAGTCGTGCGTCACGAAAAGCACCGCCACGCCCGTGCGGGCGCGCACCTCGTCCAGCAGGGCCAGCACCTGGGCCTGGACCGACACATCCAGGGCGGACACCGCTTCGTCGGCGATCAGGATGTCCGGCTCCAGCGCCAGCGCCCGCGCGATGCAGATCCGCTGCCGCTGGCCGCCCGAGAACTGGTGTGGATAACGCGCCATGGCGTCGTCGTCCAGGCCCACCAGCGCCAGCAGCTCGCGGACGCGGTGCAGCGCCCGCTTTTCGTCTTCGCCGTAGTTGCTCATGCCCTCGATCAGCGACTCGCCGATGCGCACGCGCGGGTTGAGCGACCGATACGGATCCTGGAACACCATCTGCACCCGGCGCCGCATCCGGCGCAGCGCCTCGCCGCGCTTGTGGGTAATATCTTCCCCATGCACCCGGATGGCGCCCGCGCTGGGTTCGTGCAGACGGGCGACGCAGCGCGCCACGGTGGATTTTCCGGACCCGGACTCGCCGACCACGCCGAGGATCTCTCCGCGCCGGATCCGCAGGTGGATATCCACCGCCGCCGCGACCGCGCGGCGCCGGAGACCCTGCCGCGTTTCGTAGGTTTTCGCGACGCCCTCCACGTCCAGCACCACGTCAGCCGTCTTCGGCGGCCGGGGCTCGGGCACCAGGCTGGGAACCGAGGACACCAGCATGCGCGTGTAGGGTTGCGCCGGGCGCGCAAGAATGTCTTCGCGCGCGCCCGTTTCGACGACGCTGCCGCGATGCATCACCACCACGCGGTCGGCGATTTCCGCCACCACGCCGAAGTCGTGCGTGATGAAAAGCACGGCGGTGTTGTGCTTGACCTGCAACTCGCGGATCAGGGCCAGGATCTGCTTCTGCGTAGTCACGTCCAGCGCCGTGGTGGGCTCGTCGGCGATCAGCAGGCGCGGTTGCAAGATCAGGGCCATGCAGATGACGACGCGCTGGCGCTGTCCGCCGGACAATTGGTGCGGATAGGACGCATAGATGCGCTCGGGGTCCGGCAGGTGCACGGCCGCGAGCATTTCCAGCACCCGCGCGCGCCGGGCGGCCCGGTCCAGGCGGGTATGGATGCACAGGACCTCGTCGATCTGCCGCCCCACCGGCTCGACCGGGCTGAGGGCGGTCATCGGCTCCTGGAACACCATCGCCATGCGCGTGGCGCGCAACTGGCGCAGCCGCGCGGGCGAGGCCTGCAAGACGTCCTCGCCATCGACCAGGATGCTGCCGCCGGCGGCTCGCAGGCTGTCCGGCGGCAAGAGGCCCATGATCGCGAAGGAACTGACCGATTTACCGGAACCGGACTCGCCGACGATGCAAAGCGTCTCGCCCGGGCGGATATCGAAGCCCACGCCGCGCACGACTTCGCGGCCATGGGCGCCGGCGGTGCGCACGACCAGGTCGCGCACCTGGAGCACGGGCGCGCGATTATCCGGCGCGGCCTGCGCGGCGGGCATGGCGGGTATTGAAATCGTCGGGCTCATGGCACGCTACTCGCATCGGGTGGATAGGTCGAACGGCAAGGGCCGGCATGGGCCGGCATGGGGCGGCATGGGGGTCATGGGGCGTCGGCAATCGGTCGCCTTCCGATCGGTCGTTTTCATTTCGCCGCGAGCCTCGGATCGAGCACGTCCCGCAGGACGTCGCCCAGGATGTTGACCGCCAGCAACGTCAATGCCAGCACGATGCCGGGATACAGCACCAGGCCGGGCACCAGCTGGAAGTACATGCGGCCGTCGGCCATCATGTTGCCCCAGGAAGGAATCTCGGTCGGCAGGCCGGCGCCCAGGAAGCTGAGCGTGGCCTCGGTCAGGATGGCGGAGGCGAAGGTGAAAGTCCCCTGCACCACCAGCGGCGCGATGGTATTGGGAACCATGTGCCGCCACAGCAGGCGGTGGGCGCGCGCGCCCATGGAAATGGCGGCCTCCACGTACGGCTCGCCGCGCGCCCCCAGGATGACGCCGCGCACCAGACGCACCACGCGCGGGACCTCCGGCACGGTGATGGCCACCAGCACCGTCACCAGCGTGCCGCCGGTCAGCGACACCAGCGCGATGGCCAGCAGGATGCTGGGGATGGCCATGATGCCGTCCATCACGCGCATGATGATCGCGTCGGCGCGGCGGAAATAGCCCGCCACCACGCCGATGAACAGCCCCAGCAGCGCACTGGCCAGCGTCGCGCCCGCGCCGACGACCAGCGACACCCGCGCGCCATGGAGCAGGCGCGCATAGGTGTCCCGCCCGAAGGCGTCGGTGCCCAGCCAGTGCTCGGCGGACATCTTGCCCAGGCGCTGCGCCGGGTCGATGGCCACGGGATCGGCATGGGAAAGCAGCGGCGCGCACACCGCCATGAACACCACCGCCGCGAATACGGCAAGGGCGATCGCCACCAGCGGGCTGCTCAGCTCGCGGCGCCAGCGTGCGGCCCAAGCCCTTCCCGGTGGCGGCGCCACGACCTGGGCCGCGAGCGCGCCCATCTGGATGTCCTTCGTAGGTTCGATATTCATGGAACGTCCCGACCAGGCTGGAAACCGCGCCGTCAATAACGGATACGCGGGTCGAACAGCGTATAGAGCAGGTCTACCGCCAGGTTGATCATGATGTAGGTGAAGGAGAAGAACAGGATCAGTCCCTGTATCACCGGATAATCCCTCGCCAGCACCGCCTCGACCACCAGGCGCCCCAGCCCGGGCAGGTTGAAGACAGATTCCGTGACGACCACGCCCGTGATGAGGGATGCGATGCCTATGCCGACGATGGTGACGATGGGCACGGCCGCATTGCGCAACCCGTGACGCAGCAGGATGGCGGTCTCGCGCGCGCCCTTCGCGCGGGCGGTGCGCACGAAGTCCTCGCCCAGCACCTCGATGATGCTGCTGCGGGTGATGCGGGCGACCAGCGCGATGTAGATGCCGCTCAAGGCCAGGGTGGGCAGCACCAGCCGCTGCGCATAGGGCCAGAAGCCGGCGGCCGCCTGCTTGTATCCCTGCACGGGAAACCAGCCCAGCTTCAACGCCAGCAGGTAGATCAGCAGGTAGCCGATGACGAAGGTCGGCACGGAAAAGCCCAGCACCGACAGCGCCATTACCACGCGATCCAGCCATTTCCCCCGGCGGGCGGCCGCGATGACGCCCAGCGGGATCGCCACCAGCAGCGTAAAGACGATGGTGCAGGCCGCCAGCGACAGGGTGGGACCGACGCGGCCCGCGATCATGCTGGTGACGGGCGTGCCGGACAGCAAGGATACGCCCAGGTCGCCATGCAGCAGCTGGCCGCCCCACACCACGAACTGGGTGGGGATGGGCTGGTCCAGCCCCATGGTCTTGCGGATCTGCGCCAGTTGCGCCGGGCTGGCGTCGTCGCCGGCGAGGATCGCCGCCGGATCGCCCGGGGTCAGCCGCAGCAGCGCGAAGACCACCACCGCGACCATCGCCACCACCGGCACGGTGGCGATCACCCTGCGCACCACGTAGCTCAGCATGAGCGCCTCACTTGTCCGATTTCTTGAGATTCCAGAACACCGTCACCGGCGCCGCCACGATGCCCGTCAACCGGGTGCTATAGGCTGCGGGAATCTGGAATTGGCCCAGCGGGGCCACGACGCCTTCGTCGATCGCCAGCTTCTGGATCCGCGCGGCGATCTGCTTGCGCTCGGCGGCGTCGGCCGCTTGGGCGTACTTCACGCGCAATGCCTCGATCTCCGGCACGTCGGGCCATCCGGCCCAGGCCTTGCGGCCATTGGCCGCCAGCGTGGTGTTGCCGAAGGGATCGCCGCTGCTGGCCAGGATGCTGTAGGTGGAGAAGATGTTCCAGCCGCCCTCTTCCGGCGACTTCTGGTTGCCTTGCTGCGTCACCACGGTCTGCCAGTCCATGGTCTTCATCTTCACGTTGAAGCCCGCCTTGCGCAGCGCCGACCCGATGACCACGGGCTGCGCGGACAGCATGGCGATATCGGTGGGCTGCAGGACCACCACGGGCGTGCCGTCATACTTCGCTTCCTTGAGCAGGGCCTTGGCCTTGTCCAGGTTGCCCGGGATGACCCAATCCGCGCCATAGTTGTCGCCATTGGGATTGCCGCAGCCCATCACGGCCGCGCAAGTCCTGTAGTACTTGGGATTGCCCACCAGCGCCTTGAGCACGTCTTCCTGGCTGACGGCGGCCATGGCGGCCTGGCGCACCAGCTTGTTGTCGAAGGGCGGGTAAAGGTGGTTCATGCGGAAGTAGGTCCAGGCGCCCAGCTTGTCGATCACTTCCACCTTGAGGCCGTCGTGGTTCTCCACCATGGGCAGCAGGTCGAACGGCACCTGCTGGATGAAATCCACCTCGCCGTTCTGCAAGGCGTTGACCGCCGTCATCTGGTCGGGCATGCCCACCCACTCCACGCGGTCGACCTTGACCACCTTGCCGCCCGCGGTCCAGCTGGGCGGCTCGCTGCGCGGCACGTAATCCTTGTTCTTTTCGTACACCACCTTCAGGCCGGGCTTGAACTCGGCCGCCACGAACTTGAACGGGCCGGAGCCGACGTACTCGGTGATGGGCTGGGACGCCGGCGTGTCGGCGATGCGCTTGGGCATCATGAACGCAGGGCGCGAACTGATCTTGGACAGGCCTTCGAGCAGCAGGGGCGTGGGCTGCTTGAGCACCACCTTGAAGTGGCTGGCGTCGACCGCGTCCATGCTTTGCACCATGGTCATCAAGACCTGCCCCGTGGCGTCGACGCTGGCCCAGCGGTTGATGGACGCGATGCAGTCCTCCGACGTGACCGGCTTGCCGTCATGCCACTTCAAGCCGTCGCGCAGCGTGAAGGTGTAGGTCTTCTGGTCATCGCTGACCTGCCAGCTGGCCATCTGCGGCTGTATCTTGAAATGCTCGTCCAGGCCCAGCAGGGTGTCATAGATCATGTAGCCATGATCGCGCGTCAGGAAGGCCGTGGTGAGTATCGGGTCCAGCACACGCAGGCCGGATTGCATGACGGCGGTCACCGTTTCCGCTTGCGCGGCGGGACTGGCCACCAGAACGCCCGCCAGTGCCGAGGCCAGGAAGACTTGGCGGACGCCCCGCCGCAGGTTCAGTTTCAGCTTCATGATGCATTCCCTTGTGTCGTTGGTATGCCCGGCCGCCCTGCCGGTGAGTATTTCGGGCAGTCGCCCCGGCTACAGCATGAACAAGCGATCGGCGACGGCCGACGGCCGATGCGCGATGCGGTCCGCCAGCACGCCCGCGCTGCCGGCGGCCAGCGTGAATCCCAATGCGCCGTGCCCGGCGTTTATCCACAGGTTGCGATAGGGCGTGGCGCCGATCAGCGGCTTGCTGTCCGGGCGCGCCGGCCGCAAGCCCGCCCACTCCTCGGGCGGCCCCGCCTCGTTGAGCCGGGGAAGATAACGCCGCACCTGAACCTTCAGCCCGGCGATGCGGCGCGTATCCACGTCGCCCGAACGGGCGCCGATATCGACCATGCCCGCCACCCGCAACCGGTTGCCCAGGCGCGCATAGACCACCTTGTTGTGGACGTCGCTCAGGCTGGTGCGCGGCGCCCGGCTGGCATCGGTCAGCGTATAGGTCAGGCTGTAGCCCTTGAGCGGGTAGATGAGCGGATCCACGCCGACTTCGCGGCATAGCGCCTGCGCGCCCACGCCGTTGGCGATGACATAGCCGTCCGCCTCCAGCGCGCCGGCGCTGGTCTGCGCGGCCACGATGCGACCGCCCTCGGTCCGCAGGCGTTCCACGCGCGTACCGAAATGGAAGCGCACGCCGGACGCTTGCGCCAACCTTCCCTGCAAGGCGCCGCACAGCGCCAGGCAATCGCCCGCGTCCTCGCTGGGCGTGTAGATGCCGCCCACGATGCGCTCGGCGATGTCCGCCAGGGCCGGCTCCAGCGCCAGGCATGCGGCCCGGTCCAGGGCCTGCTGCTCGCAGCCGAGGCTGGCCTGGTAGTCCATCAGGGCGCGCGCGGCGTCATAGGCCTGCCTGTCCTGGTAGACGAGCAGTTTGCCGCTGGACGCGAAATCGAAGCGCAGGCCTTCCCGGGCCACCAGGTCATGCATGAGTCGCCGGCTGTGCAGGCCCAATTGCAGCAGTTCGGCTGTGGTGCGGTCCGCGGTATCGCGGCGGCACGCGCGCAGGAAACCTAGCGCCCAGCGCCACTGCGCGGGATCGGCGCGCAGGCGCAGCCGCAGGGGCGAGTTCGGCTGCGCCAGCCATGCGGGCAGCTTGCGCAGCACGCCCGCGTCGGCCAGGGGGGCCACGAAGCTGTAGCTCAGCTGGGCGCCATTGGCCCGGCTGGTCCCCACGCCGGCCTGGGCCGCGCCGTCGACCACCGTCACCGCGTGGCCGTCGCGAGCCAGCGCATAGGCCGACGTCATGCCGATGATGCCGGCGCCGATCACGAGTATATGCATGCCGTCAGCCCTCTCTCTTGTCCGCACCCGGCTGCGCGCGCGCCGCCTCGAGGTCGCACAGCGGCGTGTCGCGCAAGTCGCCGGGCAGGTTGCCCACCATGCTTTCCAGCGCCGCGTAAAGGCGCGCCCAGCCTTCATTGGTGCGCAGCGGCACGCCCAGGAAATGGCTTTCCGTCTTGGAGCGCAGCATGAGGTACAGCACGCCGGCCAGCATGATGCTCACCTGCGCGGGCACGTCGGCCTCGTCGGTAAGGCCGTCGACGCGATCGATGAACGCCCGTGCGGCGCGTTCGCGGCGGCCCGCCAGCTGGGCCGTGACCTCGTTGCTTTCGATCAGTTCCCAGCGGCGAATTTCGCGCAAGGTCTCGTTGCCGCCCAGTGCCTCGATCTGGGCATGCAGCATGGACAGTATCAGTTCCGCCGGTGGGCGCGAACTGGACTCGCCGGCCTTCAGCAGGTCCGAGCGGCCGGTCCAGTAATCCTGTTCGCGCATCCAGGCCATCAGCAAGCCGGGCAAGCCGTTGAAATAGCGGTAGATCAGCTCCTTGCTGACGCCGGCGCGCTTGGCGATGGCGTTCACGCCCACACCGGCCATACCCGTTGCGCGGATCTGGTCTTCCAGCGCCTGCAGGATCTGCCGTTCGGTCTGCTCACGCCTCGACATCGTTCATCCTCGCCAGCAAGCGGTTCTGGGCCGGCAGCGCCACCGGGCAGGCCGCGCCCGCGCGGATGCGCACGTAGAGTTCCGTGGCCGCCGCCCCGACCAGGACACCGTCGCGCCGCACGTCGGCGCCCAGGTAGACCGCGGTGCTGACCCGGTCCAGCCCAGCCAGGCGCGGGTTGGCGGTTTCCAGCGCGACGATGGTGCCCTGCGCGTCCACATGCACGCAGTCCCTGGATGCGGACACCAAGGGCACGGCGTCGACCAGGACCAGGAAGCACGACCGGGGCGCGAGCCCGCGCAGGCGGGACCATGCCAGTTCGCCCAGTTGCGCGGCCAGGTCGCCGCGCGCATAGATGGAGTTGTGCAGCAGGCCGAGGCTGGCGCCGGCCGTTGCGCGGCGGAACTCGCCCAGGTCGTCGCGTCGCCGCGCGCGGGCGCTGTTGGCCATGCCGAGCCGACCCTGGGCATCGATGGCCACCAGCCCCGCATCCCATTCGGCATGGGCTTGCAGCACGGCGTCGACCGCCTGTTGCGGCGCCTGGCCTTCCGCCAGGCGGTCGAGCGCGGCACGATTCAGGGCCGTGCCGTCTTCGCCCTGTGTGTTGGGCAGGCGATGGCCGGTGACCAGGCCCACGCCGCCCGCGCCGGCGAGGAATTGCGTCAGGGGTTCGGGGCGGTCCGGACCGCTGGAGATGATCGCGGCCACCCGCGCGGACTGCCACGACGCGGGCATTTCCAACGCGCACACGCCGCCGCGTTGCGTGACGCGGTATTGCAGCGCGCCCGTTGCATCGAGCACGGCCATGACGGCGAAGCCGCCGATCGCGCCTCGCCCCAGCAGTTCCGCGCCCAACACCGCGTCATGCACGGCCGCGCCTGCATATTCTCCAAATGCCGCAACACCGATGGTCATGGTGGCAATGGCCCAAATGTGACCACATGGTCACAAAGGAATCCTAGCACCGGTTTTCCAGACATCACAATCCCGGTGGAAACCCGAATACCGGATCGATGCGACCGCGCCTCATGGACAAGGAAGACGGTTGTCCGTCGGGGTCGATGCCAACAGAAACCCTGGAAAGTCGCCTGCGGGTCAGCTGGGCCGCTGGGCCGTTGCGCTGCTGCGCCGTCGCGCCGTCGCGCCGCTGGGCCGCTGGACCGCAGGACCGCTGGACCGCTGGGCCGCTGGGCCGCTGGGCCGCTGGGCCGCTGGGCCGGTGGGCCGCGGGGCGGCGGGGCCGCTGGACCGCTGGGCCGCTGGGCCGCTGGGCCGCTGGGCCGCTGGGCCGGTGGGCCGCGGGGCGGCGGGGCGGCGGGGCCGCTGGACCGCTGGACCGCTGGGCCGCTGGGCCAGCGGCCCAGCTACCACCCCCCGGGACGCGCCGACAGGCGCGTCCCAGCAGACGCGGCGTCTGCATAAGACCAGCGCCCAATTTCTTTATTCCTTCAAGACATTTGTTTATTATTAATAGTAATTAAAAAACCACCGCAAGGAGAAGATGCGTGAAGGACCGGGCAAGCCATCGCCATGACGATGCGCAAGGATGGGGGAAGAGAATAAGAACCGGAATGCCACGCATGGCGAGCATCCTCCTGGCGGCGGTGGCCGCACTGGGCGCCAACGTCGCCCACGCCTCGGTGGACGCCGACCAAGGCAAGGCATTGGCGTCGCAGGGCATGGGCTCCGTGCCCGCCTGTGCTTCCTGTCATGGCGCCCAGGGTGGCGGCATGGCGGCAGCCGGCTTTCCGAGGCTGGCCGGCCAAGGCGAGCAATACCTGCGCGAGCAACTGGAAGCGCTGGCCAATGGCAGCCGTACCAGTCCGGTAATGGCGCCCATTGCCAAGCAGTTGAACGAGGGCCAACGCGCTGCGCTGGCGCGCTATTACGCCCAGTTGCCGACGACGCTGGACGTGGACGGACTGGCCGCCACGGGCCGGGATGTCGCCAGCACGGCGGATCGCGGCGCCTGGCTGGCGACACGCGGCGAATGGGGACGTAATCTACCCGCCTGCAATCAGTGCCACGGGCCCGGCGGGATCGGCGTGGGCAGCCAGTTTCCCTCGCTGGCGGGACAGCCCGCCGCCTACCTTGTCGCTCAACTGCGGGCGTGGCGCGAAGGCCATCGGCCTCCCGGCCCCCTGGCGCTCATGCCAGCCGTGGCCACGCGCATGGACGACCAGGAAATCCAGGCCGTGGCGGCCTACTATGCACAATTGCCGGCGCGCGGCAAAAGCAGCAGCAGCAGCAGCAGCAGCAGCAGCAGCGCCAACACCGCCCCCACAACCACCGCATCCAATGCCCCGACGGCAACGAACGCCGCGGCCACCCCGCCGGCGACCGCCGCCCACGCGATGGACACGGCGCCCACCCAGCCTCCCCTCTTCACCCCGCCCCCCGCGTCGGCCATACCCGACAATGCCTTCGGCAAGATCGTCCGCCAGGGCGAACAGATCTTCCTGCGCACGCCGGAGCTGGCGCCCGGCTTCGTCGGCAACAACCTCACCTGCGCCAGTTGCCACCTGGACGCCGGCCGCCGCCCCGATTCCGCGCCCATGTGGGCCGCCTACGTGGTCTATCCCGCCTACCGCGCCAAGAACGGCCATGTGAATACCCTGGCCGAGCGCCTGCAAGGCTGCTTCCGCTTCAGCATGAATGGCAAGCCGCCCGCCGCCGACGATCCGGTGCTGACCGCTTTGCAGACCTATATGTTCTGGCTGGCGCAAGAGGCGCCCACTGGCGTCAAGCTGGCCGGCCAGGGGTACCCCAAGCTGGCGCCGCCGCCGCAAAAACCCGACTACGTCCGCGGTTCCGAAGTCTTCGGCCAATTCTGCGCGGCCTGCCACGGCTCCCAGGGTCAAGGCCAGAAACAGGGCGACCATTGGGTCTTTCCCGCCCTGTGGGGGCCTGACTCCTACAACTGGGGCGCCGGCATGCACCAGATCGGCAATGCCGCGGGATTCATCCTGGCCAACATGCCCCTGGCGCAAGCCGGGCTGCTCAGCCCGCAGGAGGCCTGGGACGTCGCCTATTTCATGAACGCCCACGAACGGCCCCAGGATCCACGCTACAAGGACTCGGTCGCGGCCACCCGCAAGCGCTATCACGACGACGACGATACCCTCTACGGCCTGGAGATCAATGGCCATGTGCTGGGCAGCGAGTCGCCCCCGGCGGGCGGACGCCTGCAGCGCGATGCCGAGGCGGACGGCACGGCGGCGCGATAGCGCCTGCCCTGCGTCGCTATACTGGTCATTCCCGCAAGCACCGAAGCACGCATGCATCCGAGCAGCATGCATCCAAGCAGTACGCATCGATGCATGCATGCACGGAAGCACCCATCATGACGAAGATGCCAGCCCCTGAACCGGAAAGCAGCGCAGCACGCGTCGCCCTGTGGCGGGCGCTGCACCTGGAGGTGGATGCCCCACCGCCCATCCTGGAAGACAGGATAGGACTCGAACTGCTGGCGCCCGATCCCAACTGGCGCGAGCGTGGCGACATGCACCCCGGCTTCACGCGCCCATTCCGCGCGTCCATCGTCGCCCGGGCGCGCTACATCGAGGACCTGGTCGCGGAGCGGGCGGCCCTGGGCGTCGATCAATACGTGATCCTGGGCGCCGGGCTGGATAGCTACGCGCAACGCCGGCCGCAAGCCGATGACCACGTGCGGCGCGTGACGGTCTACGAGATCGACCGGCCCGGGCCGCAGGCATGGAAGCGTCGGCGCCTGACCGAACTGGATTACGGGCCATCCAGCCAGCCCCGTTTCGTCCCGGTCGACTTCGAGGCCGGCGACGACTGGCGGGACAAGCTGGCTCAAGCCGGTTTCGATATGGGGCGGCCCGCCGTGGTGGTCTCCACGGGCGTCAGTATGTACCTGAGCAAGGAGGCGAACCTGGCCACCTTGCGCCAGGTGGCGGCCTTCGCGCCGGGATCGACCTTCGCCATGACTTTCCTGCTGCCCTTGCACATGGCCGATCCGGCGGTAAGGCCCGGACTGGAACTGGCCGAGCAAGGCGCCCGCGCCAGCGGCACGCCGTTCATCAGCTTTTTCCTGCCCGAGGAAATACAGGCGCTGGCGCGCGACGCGGGATTCGCCGCAGTCCGGCATGTCACGGCGGCCGAACTGGGCCGCCGCTATTTCTCAGGCCGCAGCGATGGCTTGCGGCCGCCCGAGAACGCCGAGGAACTGCTGATCGCGACGACCTGACCTCGCGTCGACGACCCGGTCCCGCCTACGACGCCGGCCGCCGCACCACGCGGATCTTGCCGCTATCGCCGCCGCCGCAATAGAACAATCCCGCGCCATCGGATTCGAGCCCGGATACGCCAACGCCTTCGGGCATGTCCAGGCTCTCCCGCACCTCGCCCGTCTCGGGGTCGACGCGGCGCAATTCGCTATGGTTGTCCTCCCAGGTGCCGTGCCACAGCTGGCCGCCGACCCAGCTGACGCCGGTCACATGGCGATCGCACCCGAGCGTGCGCAGGACCTTGCCGTCGGCGGGATCCACCTGGAGGATCTGGCGTTTCTGGTACTGGCCCACCCACAACATGCCATCCGCCCAGGCCAGGCCCGAGGCGGCGCCACCGGGCGTGGGGATCGTGGCCAGGACCTTGCCGGATTCCGGATCGACCTTGCGGATGTGTTCGCCGGCGATTTGATAGAGACACCGACCGTCGAACGCCGTGCCCGCGGCGGCCGGGATGTCCAGCTTGCGCACGGTATTCCCACTGGACGGATCGAGGGCGTGCAGGTGTTCGCCCGAGGCGAACCAGACGTGATGGCCGTCATAGGTCAGGCCATGTACGGCGGACACGCCAGGCATGGGGCCGTACTCACGGACAATTTCAGCGTTGGATCGTTTCATGCTCGCTCCTTGGTTGGTTTGAGGTCATGCTACGCGGCGGCCGGCGCGTCCGTGAGTAAAAAATTTGTCGTGATATCGGCGCCCTGCGGCACCGTCCAGCGCCTGGCGCGGCCTCGTCCCAGGGCGCGCACCCGTCCCTGCCCCGCCAGGCTGTCCAACGCCCGTTGCAGGGTGCGCTGGCTGACGCCCAGGGCCAGGGCCAACGCGGAGCTGGACCACGCCTCGCCGTCCGCCAACAGGGCCAGCAGGTCGGCGTTGGGCAGGTCGACGGGCGGCGTCAGCACAGCGACGGCCAATGCCGGCGCGGGGATATCGACGCCCGGCGCCAAGGCATAGCCCGCCGCGGTCGCGCGGATGCCGGCGACCGGCCGCAACGCCGCGCGCAACCTGCCGATTTCCACCCGCAAGCGGGCCCGATAGGACTCGTCCGCGGCCTTGCCACGGAAGATCCGCTGCACCAACGCGGCGCGCGGCACATCGCCCGGCCACGCCTCGCCCAGCGCGCGAGCCAGGCGGAACAGCAAGGGTCGCCGCGCCAGCGATATCGTGGTGGCGCCGGATTGCACGGCATGGCGGCAGCCGTCGATCACCAGCGTGGAGGTGTTCAACAAGGCCTCCACGTCATCCAGCCGCAGCAGACGGACGGCGCCATCGACATGCAGGCAAGCGGTCGGCGCGGCGAGCGCCCGGCGCATGCCCTCCACCTCGGCAATCAAGGCGGCGACGCCGGAACCGTGCGCGGCGCGTGCCGCGCGGTCCAGGGCCAGCCGCGCCGACCGCGCCTGCATCTGGCGCAGCGCGATACCGGCCAGCAGCAGGGCATGGAGGGCCCGCATCGCCGGCGGCGCGACAGCGGCATCGATTGCCACCAAGGCGGCCCGCGCCTGTTCGACGTCGCCGGTCAACAAGCGGCGGCGTGCCTGCAGCAAGCGCGCATACAGGGCATTGACGCCATCGCCGTGGGAGTCGAAGACCGCTTGCGCGTCATCGAGTGCCTGCTCCAATCCGGCCAGCTTGCGCGTGGCCAGCGCGATTTCCGCCTCGACCAGGCGGCAGCGCGCCCGCGCGACGGCCGCCTGGGCCCCGAAGGCCCGCGCGGCACGGCGCACCAGCCCGCGCGCCCGCGCCATGTCGCCGATCTGGGCCATGGCGATGCCGCGCAGCGCCAGGGCGGCGGCATCGTCGCGCAAGGCGACGCGGTTCAGCGCGCTCAAGGGATCGCCCGCGGCCAGGGCGCGGGCGGCGGCTTCGATGCTGGGGTCCATCCGATCTCCGCGAGCAAGCGCCGCGTCATCCGTGGGGGCGGCGTTGGCGCCAATCTAGCATAGGGACGGCGCCCCGCCCGACGCGCGATTGCAACCACGGCGGCACAATGGGACGGCTGCCGCGGCGCGATGGAATGGCTGCGGGGCGCAGCCGGATACGAGCCGGCGCCGGTGGTCGCCGCGCTCGCGCATCGCGCTTCCGCACTGCCACCTCACTCCTCCTAACTGCACCCGCTCACTGCGTCCCCTCACTGCGCGGTGATGCGCGCTTCCTTGATGATGTCCGCATAGTGCGCCGAGTCCTTGCGCATCAGCTCGCCGAACGCCGCCGGCGTGCCGCCCGCCGGCATCAGGCCCTGCTCCATCAGCTTGCGGCGCACGTCGGGGTCATTCTTGGTGATGGCGGTAATCTCGTTGGCCATGCGGTCGATGACGGGCTGAGGCGTGCCCTTGGGCGCGAGCAGGCCGACCCACGACTCGGTGGTGAAGCCGGGGAAGCCGGCCTCCTCCATGGTCGGGATGCCAGGCTCGGTGGGCCAGCGGGCCGTGTGGCTCAACGCCAGCGCCTTGAGCTTGCCTTGCTTGACGTACTGCATGGGCACCAGGATGGGATCGAACACCATGGAGACCTGGCCGCCCAGCAAATCGGTGAGGATGGGGGCGCTGCCCTTGTAGGGTACGTGGGTCATGGACATCTTGGCGCGCAGCGCGAAATCGGCGCCCACCATATGCGCGCTGGATCCCGTGCCGCTGGAGGCGTAGGTGAGCTTGTCCGGATGGGCACGTCCGTATTCCACCAGTTCCTTCATATTGTTGGCCGGGACGGAATTGCTGACGAACAGGAACAGCGGCAGGTCGGCCATGTGCACCACGGGGACCAGGTTCGCCGGATCGTAGGACACCTTGTAGAGGTGGCTGTTGATGACGTAGGCGGGCAGGATGCTGAGGAAGGTATAGCCGTCCGGCTCGGCCTTGGCGGCGTAGGCGGCGCCCAGCTGGCTGTTGGCCCCCGGCTTGTTCTCGACGATGATGGTCTGCTTCAGGCGCTCCCCGAGTTTCTCCATGATGATGCGCGTCACGATGTCGGTCGCGCCCCCGGGCGTATAGCCCACCACGACATGGATGGGCCGGTTGGGCCAGGGCGCCTCGGCTCGTGCCTGGCCACCGAGGCAGGCCGTGGCGGCCAGCGCCAGGGAGAACAGGCGGGCTTTCAGGCGGGCGCGCCGCGGATGCGTGGGTTGGTTCATATCGTCTCCAATGCTGCCGGATGGGTCCGGCTGTTTTAGTCTCACGGCGCCGGGTGGCGCGTCGTGGTTTGCTGCTTGAAAACTCAGGCCGGCTCGCCAGGCAAGGTCAGCACGCCGCGATCGCGCAGGGCGGCGAGCTCCTCGTCCGGCAGGCTCAAGAGGCGTTGCAACACGGCGCGGGTGTCCTGCCCCAGGACGGGCGGCGCGTTGCGTATGGGCAGGCGCTGGCCGTCGAACCGGTAGGGCGGCGCGAAGGTGTAGGTACTGCCCGCCACGGGATGCGGCATCTCGCGCAGCATGCCCGCCTGCCGTGTGCGTTCGCCGGTCAAGGCCTCGTGCAGTCCCGCCACCCTGCCGCACGGAATGCCGCAGGCGGCCAGGCGCGCCAGCAGCACCTCGCGCGGGAAGGCGCGGATAGCCTCGATAAGCATGGGTTGCAGCACCTGGCGGTGCCTGCTGCGCTCGACGTTGGTGGCGAAGCGCGGATCGTCGGCGAGGTCCGGTCGCATCACCACCTGGCGGCAGAACTTTTCGAATTGCACGTTGTTGCCGACCGTGATGATCAGCGGCCCATCGGCGGCCTCGAACATGCCATAGGGCACGATGGAGGGATGGGCGTTGCCATAGCGCTGGGGATCGCGCCCCAGCTGCATCGCGTCCAGGCCGTAATAGCTGGTGGTGAGGACGCCGCAGTCGTACAGCGACATCTCGATGTGCCCGCCGCGGCCCGTGCGCCCGCGCCGCAGCAGCGCGGCCAGCACGGCCTGCGCGGCGCACATGCCCGTCATCATGTCCACCACGGCCACACCGAACTTCAGCGGCGGCTGGGCGGCCTCGCCATTGATGGCCATGAGACCGCTCTCCCCCTGGATCACCAGGTCGTAGCCGGGCCGCCCCGCTTCGGGCGAGTCGCTGCCGTAGCCCGCGATCGCGCAATAGACCAGGTCGGGCTTGATGGCCTTGAGCCGTTCATAGCCCAGCCCCAGCTTCTCCGCGCCGCCATGCTTGAAGTTGTGGAGCACCACGTCGAAGCGCGGCAGCAGTTCGTGGACGATGCGTATCCCTTCCTCGCTTTGCAGATCCAGGGTGACGGACTGCTTGTTGCGATTCATGGCTGAGTAATAGGTCGATTCCGTCTTCCCTATGCGCATCCCCCAATCGCGCGTGTCGTCGCCGCGGGCGGGGTGCTCGACCTTGACCACCTCGGCGCCGAAGTCCGCCAGCACCTGGCCGCACAAGGGTCCGGCAAACACCCGCGACAGGTCCAGGACCCGGATGCCCTCCAGCGGCAAGTCCGTACCCTCCCCTTCCAACGGACGGGCCGCGCCTTGCCCGGCCATGGGCGACGTTCGCGTCTGGTTCACCTTCGTCTCCTCCTTATTCGTGGTCGCGACGGCGATGGCGGCCGCCGCGCGACGCCGTATCGCCTGACGGTCCCTATGCCCGCAAGGCCACGCTCCCTGCGGACGCCGCCGCGTCCTCCCTCGCAAGCGCCACGTAGCGGGCCAGGTGATGATCCTCGTCGCCGAACTGGTGGTCGATCATGACCAGCCGCTTGGCGTAGTGGGCCAGGGGCAGTTCCCAGGTCATGCCGATGCCGCCATGCAGCTGGATGCTTTCCTGCGCCACCAGCGTGCCGATGTATCCGGTACTGTACTTGGCCGCCGACAACACGCGCTCGCGCGCCACGCGATCGTCCGAATCGATCGCGGCCGCGGCATTGATGACGGCCGAGCGCGCCTGCTCCACTTCCAGCAGCAGGTCGGCCATGCGATGCTGCAAGGCCTGGAAGCTGCCGATGGGCACGCCGAACTGCTTGCGGATGCGCAGGTAGGCCAGCGTCTGTTCCTTCGCCACGTCCATGGCGCCCAGCGCTTCCGCGCACAGCGCCAGGATGCCATAGCCGCTGACGCGCTCCAGCACGTCAAAGCCGGCGCCCGCGCGCCCCAGCAAAGCGTCGTCGCCCACGCGCACGCCGTTGAACGCCAGCTCCGCCGCGCGGCCACCCTCGAAGCGCCTGTAGCCGCGCGTGGCCAGGCCCGCCGCGTCGCCCGGAACCAGGAAAAGGCTGATGCCGGCCGTGTCCCCCGGGTGGCCCGCGGTGCGCGCCGACACCAGCAGCAGGTCGGCCTTGTCGCCAAAGCCCACCACGCCCTTGACGCCGTCTATCACCCAGCTTTCGCCGTCCCGGCGCGCCGTGACGGCGACGTTCTCCAGTTCGTAATGGCTGCCCGGTTCGTCGTGGGCCAGCGCGGCAAGGCAGCCGCCGCCCATGATGTCGTCCAGCCGCCCCCGTTGCGCCGGACTGCCGGCATGGAGCAGCGCCTGGCCGACCACCAGCGCGCCCAGCAGCGGCTCGGCCACCAGGCCCCGGCCCAGGCATTCGAACACCACGCCGATGTCGTGGCCACGGCCGCCCAGGCCGCCCGCCTCTTCCGGGAAAAGCGCGGCGATGGCGCCCAGCTCGGCAAACCGCGCGTACAGGGCGGGGCTGTGCCCTTCCTCGCCATAGGCGATCCTGTTGCGCGTCTCGATGCCGTACCGCTCCGAGATGAAGCGGTTGAGCGTGTCCGCCAGCATGCGGCGGTCTTCGGTATGTTCCAGATTCATATCGCCACCCGGTGTCTCGGTGTCTCTGCGTCTTACAGGCCCAGGATCATCTTGGAGATGATGTTCTTCTGGATTTCGTTGGAGCCGCCGTAGATGGACAGCTTGCGGTAGTTGAAATAGGCCGCCGCGGCCGACTGCGCCTCGGGCGGACCGACCGGCGGGTCCTCATGGCCGTAGCGCAGCGCCGATTCGATATACGGTGCGGCGTAGGGCCCCATCGCGCGGCGGATCAGCGACAGCAGTTCCTGGCGTATCACCGTGCCCTTGATCTTCAGCATGGAGCTTTCCGCGCCGGGCGCGCCGCCGCCGGCCACCGCGGCCAGCACGCGCAGATTGGTGGTCTTCATGTTCTCCAGGTCGATCTCGACCCGTGCCACCCGGGCCGCGAAAAGCGGGTCGCGCAGCAGGGGCTGGCCCTGGTAGCGCAGGCGTCCCGCCGCGGTCTTGAGCTTTTCCAGCAGGGCCATGGAAAAGCCCACGCCCGCGATATTGGTGCGCTCGTAGGTCAGCAGGTACTTGGCGCAAGTCCAGCCCTTGTTCTCCTCGCCGACCAGGTTACCCACCGGCACCTTCACATTGGTGAAGAACACCTCGTTGACCTCGCGCCCGCCGTCCAGCGTGACGATGGGACGCACCTCGATGCCGGGCGTCTTCATGTCGATGAGCAGGAAGCTGATGCCTTGCTGGGCCTTCGCGTCCTTGTCGGTGCGCACCAGGCAGAAAATCATGTTGGCGTGCTGTCCCAGGGTGGTCCAGGTCTTCTGGCCATTCACCAGGTAATAGTCGCCCGCGGGATCGGCGACCCGCAACGCGGACGTCTTGAGCGAAGCAAGGTCGGACCCCGCGCCCGGCTCCGAATAGCCCTGGCACCACCAATCGGCGCCATTGAGGATGCGCGGCAGCCAATGCCGCCGCTGCGCTTCGCTGCCGTACCTGATCAACACCGGCCCCAGCATGGTCAGGCCGAAGGAAAGCAGGCGCGGCGCGCCGGCGATGGCGCACTCCGTCTCGAAAATGAATTTCTCGAACACGCTCCACCCGGTGCCGCCATACTCCCTGGGCCAGTGGCTGGCCAGCCAGCCGCGTTCGTTGACGCGCGCCTGCCAGTCCTCCATGTCCTCCTTGGACAGGTGCAGATTGTTCTTCACCTTGTACGCCAGCGACTCGGGCAGCTGGTCCTTCAGGAAGCCGCGCACCTCATCGCGAAAAGCCAGCTCTTCGGGCGTGAATTGCAGATCCATCCATCCGTCCTCCAGACATTCCAGCGCGGCGGGAACCGGTTGCGCCCCTGGTGCCACGTGGAAGCCCAGGATTCTGGCATCGACAAAATCCCTTTACAATCCAGCAAGACATTGACAATCCGTTCAATTTTATTTGACACCGAGCCATGGATCTCGCCTCGCTGACCATGCTTGTCGAGATCATCGACAGCGGCAACCTCAGCCAAGCCGCGCGCAAGCTGAAGGTGACGCGGGCCAATGTCAGCTACCACCTGGCGCAGCTCGAAAAGGCCGCCGGCGTGCAGTTGCTGCATCGCACGACGCGGCGGGTGGAACCCACGGAGGTAGGCGCGCGCCTTTATCAGCACGGACTGTCCATCCGCAACGAAATGCGGGCCGCGCAAGAGACCATCGCCAATCTCAGCCAGGGGCTGGTGGGCCGCATCGGCATCAGCGTGCCCAGCGGCTATGGACAACTGGTGGTGAGCGACTGGTTGATCGAGTTCAAGCGCCTCTATCCCGGCATCGTCCTGGACGTGCTGTTCGAGAATCGCGCCGACAATCTGCGCGATGACGTGGACATCGCCATCCGCATCCTGCCCGAACCGCCGCCGTCGCTGGTCGCGCGCCACTTGGGCGACGTCCACTACGTGGCGTGCGCCTCGCGCGAGTACGTGCGGGCGCACGGCCTGCCGCACACGCTGGAAGCGCTGCGCGATTCGCCGCTGATCACGTCCAGCGTAATGGGCAAGCAGTTGCGCTTGTCCGCCTACCGGGATGGCGAGCGCCACATGCTCATGCTCGAACCCACGCTCGTTTCGGAGCACTTCCCCTTCCTGAGGCAAAGCATCCTGGCGGGCCTGGGCGTGGGGCTGGTGCCGGACTACGTGGTGCAGGACAAGCTGGCCACGGGCGAAATACTGAGCACGCTGGAGGAATACCGGCTCAGCATCTTCGGTACGCACATGTACTTGCTCTACCTGTCCAACCGCCACCAGACGCGCGCGGTGCGCACATGCATCGCGTTCCTGCTGGAGAAGGCGGAAGTCCAGGGGCCATAGCGAGGCGCGCCTGGCCGGGCCGCGCCCGCCATGGCGCCCCGCGTGTCAGGCGGCCATGCCGGCGAAGGGCGCGCGGCCCAGGGTACCGAGCAGGTCGGTCTGGGAAATGATGCCGGCCACGCGGCCGGCGGCGTCGGTGACGATGACCGCGTGCGTGCGACCGTCGGTGAGCACCGGCAGCAGCGCGGCGGCCGGCTGGTCGGCGCTCGTCGTCCGCGCGGACGCCAGGATGTCCGCCACCGTCGCGGCGGGGCGAAGCAGGTCGCGCAATCCGACCGTGCCTAGCAGGTGGCCATGCTCGTCCAGCACCGGCAGCGTACGGATATCGTGGCGCAGCAACAGCTCCTGCGCCTGCGCGGGCGTGGTGTCCGGTCGGGCGGAAATGATGTCGCGCGACATGATGTCGGCGCAGCGCAGGTCGGCATGCGTACGCACCAGCGCCTGCACTTCGATTTCATGCAGCAGCTGCTGCAGGTCATCGGGATCGATGTCGAAGGTGGTTCCCAGCTTGGCGAGCGCGGCCTCGACGTCCTCCTGGCGCGGTCCGACCCGGTCGGCGGGCGAGGGATCGGTAGTGCCGTGCGGATTGACGGCGGGCGCCGGCTTGTGCGGATAGGCCCGGCGCGTCAGCTTGTGGAAGAAGATGCCCAGCAGCACCAGCATGCAGGAATTCAGGCCTACCGGCACCAACGGGAACAGCGCGCCCCACTTGGCGACGGCGGGGCCGCCCAGCGCCACGGTCAGCGCGGCGGCGCCGCCTGGCGGATGCAGGCAACGCGCGATCGACATGGCGCCGATGGCGAAAGCCACCGCGGCGCCGGCGGCCATGATGGGATTGGGCACGACCTGCCCGATGATATAGCCGGCGAAGGCGGACAGCGTATTGCCACCGATGATGGACCAGGGCTGGGCCAGCGGACTGGAGGGCACCGCGAACAACAGGACCGCCGATGCGCCCATGGGAGCGACCAGCAAGGGCAGTTGCGGACCGTTGCCCAGCATCACGGCGCAGATCAGGCCGGTCAGGCCGATGCAGGCCAGCGCGCCGATACAGGCAATGATGCGTTCCCGCGCGGTCGCGCCCGCAAGCATGGGCCGGAAGAAACGCAGCCGTCCGGCTGGCGGCGTCTTGGAAGAAGAATGGAGCAGCGGATTCATGGTGTCATGAACTGCCGTGCAAGGGGAAGAAATCGCCTGCCGTCACAGTTCGGCCCAAAAAAGGGGCCGCCGGATTATTCTGCATTAGTTCCTTATAAGCAAATAACCCCGTCCGGTCCGTGGCCAAACCGGGGCTGCGGGCCGAGGCCGGGCATGGGAACGTTGCCCACGCCACATGCCACTTCGTCGGCACGCCCCATCCTGCCGAGCGGGATCCGCTTCGCCAGCGTCTCGCGCACTTCGTCGGACGCCGCCGCGATCATGGCGGTGTCGGTCGGTCCCGGTGCGGCCGCGAGGAAACAGCGGAGATGCCGTGGTTCCATTGTCAGGCCCTCTGCGTCCCGGCTATCCAAGGATTACTGGCTCGGCCCCGATCTTTCGCGGGCGAAATCACGATAGATCGCGAACGAGCGCGCGAACATTGGCGCCGCGCTTGGTGAGCTGTTCGATGACCTGGCCGCCGACAGTGCCAGTCGCACCGGTAATGAGAATGGTCATGATGACTCCTGGCTTGATTTATTTCTCTGGAAAATTCAGGACGCGATGAAATTCACGACCGTCTTGCCAACCTGCGGCTGGGTGCGATTGCGTTCGATCGCCGCCGGCAGTTCGTCGAAGCGAACGACGGCACCGACGTTGGACTGCAAGCGTCCGTGCACCACGTCGTCGGCGATCGCTTGCAACCGCGCCGTATCTGGCTGGTTCACGAACCAGAGGCCGCGGCGTCCCGCAGGGGTGCTCGCCAGGATGGCCGGCGTCGCGGTGCTGACGATGACGCCATCATCAGCGAGCACGGGCCACGAGCGATTCAACACTTCGCCGCCGACGTAGTCGATGACGAGGTCGATGTTGCTTGCCGTGGCCTCGAATTGCTCCTTGTCGTAGGCGATGAGGTGATCCGCGCCCAGGCTGCGGACATAGTCGATATGCTGGCTGTGGGCGGTGGCATACACCACGGCACCGGCCTGACGTGCGTACTGCACTGCGAAGCTGCCCAGACCGCCCGCAGCGCCGTGGATCAGGATGCGCTGGCCGGTGCGGATCGGACCGGCCAGCGTCAGGCTTTGCGACGCAGCCACCGAAGCGATCGGCAACGCGGCCGCGGCCACGAAGTCCAGCGCATCGGGAATCACGCAGAGATAGGCGGCGTTGACCGCCACCAAGTCGGCGTAAGCGCCCAGCCGGCCGAGCGGCCCCATCACGCGGTCGCCCTTGCGCAGCCTGGTGACATCCGGGCCTACTGCTTCGACGACCCCGGCGAGTTCGATCCCAAGGACGGTGGGCAGTTGCAGCGGATAGGCGTCGCGGACGTAGCCCTCGCGGACCTTCCAATCCAGTCCATTGACCCCGGCGGCGTGGACGCGGACCAGCACCTGGCCGGCAACTGCCGTCGGAGCGTCGATTGTGGAAACCTTGACGGCGCTCGGGCCGCCGTATTCGGTAAGTGCCAATGCACGAACGCTGTTCATAAGAAACTCCTTTGAGGTTTGGGTACGACAAGTCGCGTACAACCGAACAATAGTGAGTTTCATATTCAAAACAAAGACTCTAAAATATAGACATGTCGTATCAAAAATGAGACATACATGGATCTCAATGCCCTTGAGGACTTCCAACTGGTGGCCGCGCATGGCGGGTTCGGTAGAGCCAGCCGCGCTAGCGGTCGATCCAAGGCAACGCTGTCGCGTCGTGTTGCCGATCTCGAAGACGCACTCGGCATCCGGCTCATCGAGCGAGGCACGCGCAGCCTGGAGTTGACGGAAGCCGGTCAACTGCTGCGAACCAGGACAGAGGGGCCGATGCACGAGCTTGTCGACGCAGTAGCCGCGGCACGCGATGGTCTCTCGACGCCGCGCGGACGCCTGCGTATTGCGGCTCCGATTCTGTTTTCGCAAGTAGCATTGGGCCTGCTTGCCGCCAAGTTTCGTGCAATCTATCCCGAGGTGGAGATCGAGGCCGTGGCCGAGGATCGCTTCGTCAATCTCGTTGACGAGCATTTCGATGTCGCCATCCGCATCGATCCGGGCAAGGACAGCGTATTGGTCGGCCGATGTTTTGCTAAAGACAGATTGGTTCTTGCCGCCGCACCATCGGTGCGAATGCCCAAGGGGCGCGGCGATAAGCCCTTCAAGGTTCCGGCCGTCGTCATGCCAACCTACCGCGACGGCGACGTCTGGACTGTCCGCAATGGTCAGTTCACGATCGAACCGCAGCCTGTTCTGCGCCTGTCTTCGCTCCTGATGGTCCGTGATGCCATTGTTGCCGGTGCCGGCGCGGCAATGCTGCCGCGGTCCATCATCGGGGGACTGCTGGAAAGGGGTGAACTGGTGACGTGGGGCATTGCCGGCGACGAAGTCGAACTTTGGGTTCTGCACACGTCCCGCCGGTTGCAAAGTCCCAAAGTTCGCGCGTTCGTAGAATTCATGTGCAACCAGTACCCAAATGGTTCATTCACCATTCCGACCTGGTAACAGGCCAAGCCAAACCTTCGTCAACGGCATTAGTGGCCGGCTTCAGCTTCCTGCAACAGGAAGTCCACCAGCGCCGGGAGCGCCGTGTCGATAGGCCTATTGGGCCGCACGCGCATCACGTATCCCCATGATCCGCGCAAACGCAAGCCTGGCATCAAGGCGACCAGCCGGCCACTCTCCAGCGCCTCGTCCACCAACGGCGCGCGGCCCAGCGCGATGCCGACCCCGGCGCTGGCGGCCGACACGATGGTCGCCATGCCGCTCAACACCAGCGGCGGATGGGCCCGCGCATCGCTCAAGCCCAGGCGGCCGCGCCAGGTATCCCAGCCGGTTTCCGGACTGTCGATGTGGCGTTCCTCCAGCCAGCGATGCTCCAGGAAGACCTTGGGGTCGTCGCGGCGCGAGGGCGGCACCAGATCGGGATGGCAGACCGGCACCACGGTCTCGGTCATCAGCAGGATGTCGCCGGGCAGGGAATCGCGCGGCCCCCGGGGCTGCACGTGCAACAGGGCCATGTCGATTTCCTGCGCATGCCAGGCGGGTTCCTGGCTGGCGTGCAAGTGCACCTGGATCTCGATGTCCGGATGCAGTTCGGCGAAACGGCCGATGCGCGGCGCCAGCCACAACGCGGCGAGCGAGGGGTTGGCGGAGAGGTTGAGGCGCTGAAGGCGGCGCCCACGCGAACGCAAACGCACGTCGCGGCATGCGGTCTGCAGCAGGGTCAAGGCCTGCTGCACGGATGCCAGCAGCGCGGCGCCCGCCTCGGTGGGTTCGGCACGGCGCACGGTGCCGCCGCGATGCAGGAGCGACGCGCCCAGTTCCGCTTCCAGGCCCCGCAACTGGTGGCTGACGGCGCTCTTGGTGACATTCAATTCCGCCGCCGCCCGGCTGAGGCTGCCCAGGCGCGCGACGGCCTCGAAGGCACGCAACGCTGCGAGCGGCGGTGTGCGGGCGGCAAGATCGTCGGCGATGGACATAGTGGGTTTAGTTTATCTCAACCCACGATTGAAAAACTATCGCTTTCTGTATGGCGATCGTTAGGCGAAGATGCCGGGCATAGAGGGAGCAAACCATGTATTTCGACTCAAGACTCTGGCGCTTGACGGCCGGCCTGCGCGCCGGCATGGCGTGCGGCATCCTGCTTGGCCTGCTGGCCCTGGCTGCCGGCATCGCCCGCTACATCTTCCTGGGCCAGATCCTGGCCCGCGTGTTCGCCGGCGCGCCGGCGGCGGAATGGGTAAGGCCGGCCATCGCGGCCGTCGCCATGATCGTGCTGCGCGCGCTGCTCGATCATTTGCGCACCAATCAGGCCAACCGCAGCGCGGCCCAGGTGCAGCAAGTCCTGCGCGCGCGCCTGTTCGACCGCATCGCCGAGCTGGGGCCGGCCTGGCTGGGCAGCCAGCGCACGGGCGGCGTGATGCTGACGGTGGTCGACGGCGTCGAGCAGTTGCAGACCTTCTTCGGGCAATACCTGCCGCAACTGGCGATCTCCATCGCGGCGCCCTTCGCCATTTTCGCCGCCATCGCCTGGTGGGACATGCCGACCGCGGCCGTATTGCTGCTGGCGGCGCTGTTGTCGCTGTTCGGCCCGATGGCGGTGCATATGCTGGACCGCCGCGCCAGCCTGGCGCGCACGCGCGCGCTCAATGCATTCGGCGAGGATTTTCTCGACGCCGTCCAGGGCCTGCCCACCTTGAAGGCGTTCGGCCAGGGCAAGACGTGGGGCAAGCGGTTGGCCGACAAGGCCCGCGAGCTGTCCAACCACACCTTCTGGGTGTTGTCCGTCAGCCTGCTCACGCGCGGCATCAGCGACCTGGGCGTGACGCTGGGGGCGGCGCTGGCGCTCACGCTGGGTGCCTGGCGCGTCGGCCACGGCGCCATGAGCGTGGAAGCGCTGCTGATCGTCCTGATGGCGGGCACGGAGATCTTCCGCCCCTTGCGCGACCTGCGCAGCGTCCTGCATCGCGGCATGCTGGGGCAATCGGCGGCGGCGGGCATCCATGCGCTGATGGACGCCACGCCGGCCGCCTCGGCCACGCCCATCCAGGGGGGCCTGAAGCCCGCGGCCCTGGCGCCGACCATCGAATTCGACGCGGTGGAGTTTTCCTATACCCCGCAGCGGCGCGCCCACCACGGCCTGAGCTTCCGCATCGCGGCCGGCGAACGGGTCGGCGTGGTCGGGCCCAGCGGCGTGGGCAAGTCGACCATCGTGCGCCTGCTGCTGCGCGAGCATCTACCGCAAGGCGGCGCCATCCGCATCGGGGGGCATGACATCGCCACGCTGGACAGCGAGACGCTGCGTTCGCAGATCGCGCTGGTCAGCCAGGACATCACGCTGTTCCACGGGACCATCGCCGAAAACCTGCGACTGGGCCGGCCCGATGCCAGCGACGAGCAACTGCGCGCCGCCGCGCGCGCGGCCAATATCGACGACTTCATCCTGTCGCTGCCCGACGGCTATGCCACGCGCATCGGCGAGCGCGGCCTGCAATTGTCGGGCGGCCAGCGCCAGCGTGTCGCCATCGCCCGCGCCCTGCTGCGCGACGCGCCCATCCTGGTCCTGGACGAAGCCCTGTCCTCCGTCGATGTCGAGAACGAGGCCATCATCCAGGAAGCGCTGGACAGGTTGATGGCGGGCCGCACGACCATCATCCTGGCGCACCGCCTGGCCAGCGTCATCGGCGCGGACCGCTGCCTGGTGCTGGACGGCGGGCGCGTCGTCGAGGAAGGCAAGCATGATGCGTTGATGCGCCAAGGCGGCCTTTACTACGCGCTGATGCATGAACAGGCCGCCGCGCAGGGTGCCGGTGGCAAGGACGGCGCGCGGGCGACAGCCGCCGACGACCGCGGCGCCGTGCTCGCCGGCGCATCGGGCGACCAGGCCGTGAACGAGGAAGCCAACCCCGTTCTTGCCGGGAACGGCGCGGGCAATGGTGGGCTCAATAGTGGGGGCAACGACGATGGGCCCAAGACGCCGCGCCTGCGTGCGCTGAACGACGACGCCGCGCAGGTCGGCTGGCATGCCGTGATCGCCACGCTCATGTCCGTGGTCCGCCCGTGGCGTGGCACGCTGATCGCCACCATCTTGTTGGGCGTGGCGCGGGTCGCGGCCTATATAGGCGTGGGCGTGGCCAGCGCCCTGGTGGTCGCCGCCGTCCGCGATGGCCGGCCCACCGGCATGCTGGTCGTGGCGCTGATGATCGTCGCCCCGCTGGCCGCGCTGTTTCATTGGCTGGAGTCGTGGCTGGCGCATGCCATGGCCTACCAGTTGCTGGCCGACATGCGCGTGAAGCTCTACGACAAGCTGGAACGCCTGGCCCCGGCCTACCTGCTGCGCCGGCGCTCCGGCGACCTGGTGGCGCTGGCCACGCAGGACGTCGAAATGATCGAGTACTTCTACGCCCACACCATCGCGCCGGCCATCGTGTCCG
The DNA here is from genome assembly GCF_004121055.1 of Achromobacter aloeverae. Classification (GTDB taxonomy): domain Bacteria; phylum Pseudomonadota; class Gammaproteobacteria; order Burkholderiales; family Burkholderiaceae_B; genus Bordetella_C; species Bordetella_C aloeverae. The sequence continues at coordinate 110,138 of NZ_PYAL01000006.1, read as the reverse complement.
TGCTGGTGCCCTTGAGCGTGCTGGGCTTTCTCGCGGTGTACAGCTGGCCGGTGGCGCTGGCGTTGCTGCCCTTCCTGGGCTACGCCCTGCTGTCGCCCGTGCGCGGTCGCCGTCGCGTCGACGCGCTGGGCGCCAGCGCACGCCAGGCGCTGGGCGAGATGAGCGCGCACGTCACCGACACCATCCAGGGCCTGGGCGAATTGCAGGCGTTCCAGGCCACTGGCCGGCGCCGCGCCTCCTTCCTGGAAGTGGCGCAGGCCTACGGCAAGCGCAGGCTGGCGATCCTGGCGGACCTGTCGACGCAGACCGCATGGTTCGAAGTGGCCATGGGCCTGGGCGGCGTGGCGGTTGCCGTGGTCGGCGCCTTGCAGGTGGCGGCGGGTACCCTCTCGGCCGGCATGCTGCCCTTGCTGGTGCTGATCGCGGTCGCGACCTTCCTGCCGGTATCCGAGATCTCGCAGGTGTCGCGGCAGTTGGCGGACACGGTGGCGGCGGCGCGACGCCTGCATGTCGTGCACGGCGAGGCGGAACCCGTGACCGACGGCCCCTTGCCGGCGCCGGCGTCGCCCCACGGCTTGTCCATCAGCTTCGACCAGGTGACCTTCACCTATCCCGGCGCGGCCGCGCCGACGCTGCGGGAACTCAGCTTCGCGGTACCCGCCGGCGCGACGGTGGCGCTGGTCGGCGCGTCCGGCGCCGGCAAGAGCACGGTGGCCAACCTGATGCTGCGTTTCTGGGATCCGCAAGCAGGCGGCGTGAAGCTAGATGGCGTGGACTTGCGCGAACTGAACCTGGACGCCCTGCGCGAGCGGGTAGCGCTGGTGTCGCAGGACACCTATCTGTTCAACGACACGCTGGCCGCCAACATCCGCCTGGCGCGTCCCGGCGCCACCGATGCGGAACTGGCCACCGCGCTGGACCAGGCGGCGCTGAGCGACTTCGTGCGACGCCTGCCGGAGGGACTCGACACGCGGGTTGGCGAACGCGGCATGCAGTTGTCGGGCGGCCAGCGCCAGCGCATCGCCATCGCGCGCGCCTTCCTGAAGAACGCGCCGGTGCTGATCCTGGACGAAGCCACTTCGCACCTTGACACGCTGAGCGAAACGCATGTGCGCCAGGCGCTGGATGCGCTCATGCAGCATCGCACCACGCTGGTCATCGCGCACCGTCTGTCGACGATACGGGACGCGGACCTGCTGCTGGTGCTGGGACGCGGCGGGCTGTTGGCCAGCGGACGGCCGCGGGACGTGCTGGGGCGGGAGAATCTGTATGCGGGGTCGGGAATAAGCTGACGCGGACGGTCCGCGGCGCGCGCCGACACCTGCCGGCGCGATCGCTACTTCCGCTTTCCGCTGGCGGGCGCCGTACGCGGCGTGGCACCGGCCGCCGTGGCGCCAGCCTCTTCCCAATAGGGATTGCCGGAGATCACGTCGCTCAGGAATTCGACGAACGCGCGCACCTTGGGCGACAGGTTCTTGCCGGGCAGGTACACCGCCGACACCTTGGGCCCCAAGGCCACGTAGTTCGTCAATATGGGACGCAGGCGTCCGGCGCGCAAGGCGTCGGCGGCGATGAAATTGCTGATCATGGCAATGCCGAGTCCGGCCACCGCCGCTTCCAGCAAGGACTCGGCGTTATTGATGTTCAAGCGTCCGGACACCGTCTTGGCGAACGTCTGGCCGTCCTTCACGAATTGCCATTCGCGATAACGGCCGGTATGCATCATGACGTAGGCAAGGCAGTGGTGCTGGTCCAGCTCCTCCGGTGTGCCCGGCTCGCCATGGCGCGCCAGGTAATCGGGCGACGCGCAAGCGACGAAGCGCAGATTGCACAGGCGCCTGCCGATCAGGCGCGCATCGGCCAACTCGCCGATCTGCACGGCGACGTCGATGCCTTCGTAGGCCAGGTCGACCATGCGGTCGCTCAATTCGGCATCCAGCACCAGGTCGGGATATTGCTCGATAAAACCGCTGAGCGCGGGCACGATGACGCGGCGGCCGAAACCGACAGGCATGTGCACGCGCAAGCGTCCATGCGGCGCGGCCATGGAGCGGTTCAAGCCATTCTCGGCATCTTCCACGTCGGCCAGGATCTGCTGGCAGCGCTCGAAAAAACTGGCGCCGTCGGCGGTCAGGCCCACCGATCGCGTGGTGCGATGGAGCAGGCGCACGCCCAGCTCGCGTTCCAGCCGGGTAATGGCCTTGCTGACCGCGGAAGAAGTAAGACCCAGGTGCTTTGCCGCGTCGGTGAAGCTGCGTGTGTCGGCGACCTTGGCGAATACACGCAACGCATTCAGGTTTTCCATGGCGACGCTTGATTGCTGATCCTGAGTCAGTAGTGTTTTTAATTCTAGCCGATTGATCGGCGCGCACACCGCAATTTAGACTGCGCTCGATGACTAAAGACCCGGGGGCTGCACACCGCCAGGACACTGCGGCGGCATCGTGCAAGCAACATCGGGCTCACAAGGAGACAATAGATGCCGCACTCGCAGCCGCCCGGCCCCGCCGGCGCGTCCGGATCCGTTCGCCCCGCCGATTTGCCTGACTACGAGATCATCGCGCTGAAGTACGCCACCCGCGATGCGCGGCGAACGGCAAACTTCCTGGGCGGAGACCCCCACGATGCGCCCATGCACATGGACTACTACGTCTGGCTGGTGCGCAATACCGACCGTCTGGTCCTGGTCGATACGGGGTTCGACGAAGAGCAGGCCGTCAAGCGCCATCGCACGCTGCTGCGCAAACCGGCCGACGCCTTGCGCCTGGTCGGCGTGGATGCCGCGGCAATCACCGACATCGTCATTACGCACCTGCACAACGACCATGCCGGCACGTTGCCGGACTTCCCGCGGGCCCGGTTCCACTTGCAGGATGCCGAGATGGCGTTCGCTACCGGCCGCCACATGTGCTGCGACATGATCCGCCGCGCCTACGAACCCGATGACGTCATACGCATGGTGCGCCTGGTCTACGGCGACCGCGTGGTGTTCCACGACGGCGACGCCGACCTGGCGCCCGGCATCAGCCTGCACCGCATCGGCGGCCATACGGACGGCTTGCAGGCGGTCCGTGTCCATACCGCGCGCGGCTGGGTGGTGCTGGCGTCGGACGCCAGCCATTACTACGAGCATTTCGAGCAGGACCGATGTTTTCCCCTGGTGTTCAACGTGGGAGACGTCTTGCAGGGCTACCGGCGCCTGATCGGCCTGGCCGAATCGCGCGCCCATGTGGTGCCGGGACATGACCCATTGGTGCTCGAACGCTATCCCAGCGTATCGCCGGAACTTGCCGGCATCGCGGCGCGACTCGACCTGCCGCCGCGATAGGGCCGGCTCCCCGCCTTCACGCGCGATATGGCCTGTCGCGCGCCGATCCTGGCATCGGCCCATGGCCTCCTGGAGAAACCCATGAACAAGAACACAGCAGGATCGCACGCCGCCCGGGCGCTGGACCGGCTCAAGCAACTAGGCGCGGGGCTGGCGCTGGCGTTGTGTTGCGGCTTCGCCGCCGCGCACGCAACGTATCCCGACCACCCCATCAAGCTGGTGGTGCCCTTTCCCGCGGGCAGCGCCACCGATACCGTCGCGCGCCAGGTTGCCGACGAGATGTCCAGGGACCTGGGGCAACCCATCATCGTCGACAACAAGCCGGGCGCGCAGGGCATCATCGGCGTCAACGCCACGGTGAACGCGGCGCCCGACGGCTACACGCTGGTGCTGCTGGGCGTGACGACGGGCGCCAGCAACGTGTCGCTGTTCAGGAAGCTGCCGTACGACCCCTTGAAGGACCTGACGCCGATCGGCATGATCGCCGAGTCGCCCATCGTGCTGGTGGCGGCGCCCGGCTTCGCCGCGAATGACACGGCGCAGTTGTTCGACCTGGGCCGCGGCAATCCCGGCAAGCTCACCTATGGCTACGGATCGGGCAGCGCGCAGGTGGCCGCGGCCAAGCTGGTCAGCATGGGCGGCATCAAGACCACGCCGGTGGGCTACAAGGGCTCGCCACAGGCGCTGACCGACGTCATGTCCGGCCGCGTCGACTTCATGTTCGTCGACCTCTCGCTGGCGATCCCGCAGATCGAAGGCGGCAAGCTCAAGGCCCTGGGCGTGACCACCAAGGGCCGCTTTCCGGTCGTGCCCGACATCAAGTCCATCAATGAATCCGGCGCGCCCGGCTACGAGCTGGTCGTGTGGTTCGCGCTGGGCGGCCCCGCCAGGCTGCCCGCCGACGTGACCGCCCGCCTTTCGAAGGCCCTGAACACGGCGCTCGACAGCAAGGACCTGCAGCAGAAATACGCCGCGCTAGGCCTGGCGGTGAAGCAATCCACACCCGCCCAGTTCTCGTCTTTCCTGAAAAGCGAGATCGACAACTGGGGGACGCTCATCAAGGCGGCGGGCATCCCTCCGCAGGATTGACCCACGCCTCCCGGCCCGCAACGAACAAGGGAAAAAGAGGAAAACCCAGATGAAAATCGCAGGCAACAAATTCGTCATCACCGGTGGCGTCAGCCTCATCGGCTCGCATATCACCGAGCAGCTGCTGGACGCCGGCGCCGGGCAGGTGCTGCTGTTCGACAACTATTCGCTCAGCGCGCCGGAGGCCGTGAAGGCGTTGAAAGCCGATCCGCGCATCAAGGTGGTGCGGGGCGACATCCTGCGCATGCACGAGCTCTACGACGCCTGCGAGGGCGCTTCGGGATTGTTCTCGGTGGCGGCGTTCCTGACGCTACCCTTGGCGCGGAATCCCGGGCTGGGCCTGTCGGTGAACGTGCAGGGACAGGCCAACGTCATGGAGGCCTGCCGCTACCAAGGGGTGAAGCGCGTGATCTTCTCGTCGTCCACCGCCATCTACGGCGAACCCGTAGCCGGCGTCATGGCCGAGGACACGGCGTTCAACTGGGCCGCCTTCCAGCCCGCGGCGGCGTTGTATTCGGCCTCGAAGATCATCGGCGAGAACCTGTGCCGCCTGTACCACCAGAAGTACGGCATCCAGTCGGTCGCACTGCGCTACTCCACGGTGTATGGCGAGCGCCAGCACTATCGCGGCGTGAACGCGCTATACATCCTGGAAAACTACGACCGCATCAAGCGTGGCGAACGGCCCGTCATTCCGGACGACGGCGAAGAGGTTCACGACTACATCCACGTGGCGGACGTGGCCCGCGCCAATGTCATGGCCATGGCCGCCGACATATCGGGCGTCAGCCTGAACGTGGCGACCGGCACGGCCACCTCCCTGAACGACCTGGTGCGAACGCTGCTGAAGGTCATGGGGTCGGACCTGCAGCCCGAATACAGCAGCACCCCTACCCACGTGCGAGCCTCGGTGGGCAAGCACATGGCCTTCAGCCGCGAGGCGATCGGCGAGGCATTGGGATGGGAGCCGCAGGTCAGCCTGGAAGCAGGCATCCAGCGCCTGGTGAGGTGGTGCGAAGGCCGCGATGCGGCCATGAACTAGGAGACCGATGCCATGAAGAATGCTGTCGTGACCGGGGCTGGTTCAGGCATAGGACAGGACGTGTGCCGCGAATTGCTCGCCAGCGGCTGGACCGTGTATGGCATGGACGTGTCGCACGACGGGCTGGCGCAAACCGCGGCCATGCATGCCGGAGGCGACGCCGGCGGACGCTTCGTTCCGCTGCGGTGCGACGTGGCGGACGCCGCGTCGGTGGCCAAGGCCTTCGCCGCCATCGCGAAGGAAACGCCCGCCGTGGACGCGCTGGTGTGCTCCGCCGGCATCTTCCGCACGGGCCCCCTGTTGTCGATGCGCGAAGAAGACTTCACCGCGCTCTTCGACGTCAACACCAAGGGAGCGTGGCTGTGCGCCAAGCACGCCTTGCCCCTGCTGGAAAGCCGCGCCAGCGCGGATGCGCCGTCGCGGATCGTCTTCGTGGCGTCCATCGCGGCGATCCGCCCCAAGGTGGGGGGCGGCGGCTATGGGGCGTCGAAAGTGGCGCTGACGCAGATCGCGAAGGTGCTGGCCGTGGAGCTGGCCTCCAAGGCCATCCTGGTGAACGCCGTCGCGCCGTCGACGGTGGACACCGCCATGACTCGCAAGCTGGCCGCCGACGCGGGCCATAACGGCTACACCGTATCGGGCCTGTCGCCGCTGGGGCGCGTGGCCATGCCGGCCGATGTGACGCCGGTCATCCGTTTCCTGCTGGACGATGCCTCGCGCTACGTCACGGGCGCCGTATTGCCCATCGACGGCGGCACGTCGGCAGCCTTCCAGCCTGCCAAGCCGAACTGAGGAGCCAGGACCATGAAAATGCGATGGATGACGGCGGCCGTGCTGCTGCTCGCGGCCGGCGGGGCACACGCGCAGGAAGTGCTGAAGATCGGCGCCATGGGCAGCCTGTCCGGTCCCGGCGCGGCCTGGGGCCAGGCGATCCAGTATGGCGCCGAACTGGCGGCCGACGACGTGAACGCCAAGGGCGGACTGGAAGTGGCCGGCAAGCGCTACAAGGTGCAGGTCGTCGCCTACGACGACAAATACCAGGCCAACGAAGCCGTCACCGCGGTCAACCGGCTGATTTTCGATGACAAGGTCAGGTTCATCATCGGGCCGATGGGCGGCGCCACGCAACTGGCCATCGCGCCCATCACGGAGAAGAACAAGGTCATCACCATGACCATGGCCTTCACGCCGCTGTCGCTCGGCCCGGACAAGCCGTATTCATTCCGGCCCATCCTGACCACCAGTGAAACGGCGCCCGCGCAGATCGCCTGGGTGGCCAGGGCCCGGGGCATCAAGAAGGTCGGTGCACTGTTCCCGAACGACGAAACGGGCCAGAAGATCATCGTCGACCTGGAAAAGGCCTATGCGAAGGCAGGCGCGCCGCTGGCGGCGAAGGAACTGTTCGAACGGGACCGCCTGGACATGGCGCCCTTGCTGACGCGCCTGATGGCGCAGGGCGTGGACGCGATCGAACTGGACGGCAACGCGCCCACGACGTCGGGCCTGATCGTGAAACAGGCGCGCGAGCTGGGCTTCAAGGGGCTGATCATCCGCAGCGGCGGTCCCGCCACGCCCGAGATCGTGAACGTGGCCGGCAAGGCCGCGGCCGAAGGCATGATCGTGTATACGCCGCTGGACCCTCGCAATGCCGCCATCAAGGCCTATGCCGACCGCTACCAGGCCAAGTACAAGAAGACCATGAACGGCTTCAGCCCGTCCTTCCATGACGCCACGCACATGCTGTTCCAGGCCATGCAGCAAGCCGGCACGGTGACCGATACCGACCAGGTGGCCAAGGCGCTGGAGGCCATCAGGAATTACCAGGGGATCATGGGCGTGACCAACTGGACGGGCAAGGAAGCCTACGGCATCGCTCACCAGGTGGACGTGCCCTACTACCTGGCGGAAGTGAAGGACGGCAAGGAAGAGATCCGGGCACGGTGCTCGGTGCAAGCGTGTGAGTAGGTACCGACGGCACCGACAGAATACTAACTATGGAGCGCCGCGCGGCCGGACCGCGCCAGGCCGATCTTTCGGGAGACGATCATGATCAAGCGTTATCTGCTTGCCGCGTTGTTGTGCGCTGCTGGAACAGCGCAAGGACAGGAAGTATTGAAGCTGGGCGCCGTCGTGACGCTGTCCGGTCCCGGGGCGGCCTGGGGACAAGGCATGCTGTACGGCGCCGAGCTGGCCGCCGACGACGTGAACGCCAAGGGCGGCCTGGACGTGGGCGGGAAGAAGTACCGCGTCGAGCTGGTGGCGTACGACGACAAGTACCAGGCCAATGAAGCCGTGACGGCGATGAACCGCCTGGTGTACGAGGACAAGGTGAAGTTCATCATCGGGCCGACCGGGTCCGCGCCCGTGCTGGCCCTGGCTCCCATCACCGAGAAGAACAAGGTCTTGCTGATGATGCTGGCGTTCACGTCCAAGGCACTGGCGCCGGACAAACCGTTTTCGTTCCGGCCGGTGCTGACCAGCGTCGAGACCGCGCAGCCCATGATCGACTGGGTGACGAAGGTGGCGGGCGCGCACAAGGTCGGCGGACTGTTCGTCAATGACGAGTCGGGCCAGCAACAGTACGAATACCTGTCCAAGGCATACCAGAAAGCGGGGTATCCCTTCGCGGCCTACGCCTACTTCGAACGCGACCGCGTAGACATGGTGCCCCTGATCACGGGCCTGATGGCCAAGGGGGTCGATGCCATCGAGCTGAACGGCATCTCGCCCGCCACCGCGGGGCTGATCGCCAAACAGGCGCGGGAGCTTGGATTCAAGGGCATGTTCATACGCAGCGGCGGCCCGGCGACCGCGGAAATCGTGGCCGTGGCGGGACCGAAGGCGGTGGAGGGCATGATCGTCTACACCCAGTTCGATCCCGGCAACCCGGCCGTGAAGGCCTACGCGGACCGCTACCAGGCAAAGTACAAGAAGACCATGAACGGCTTCAGCCCGTCGTTCTATGACGGCACCCACATGCTGCTGCGGGCCATTTCGGACGCGGGCACCGTCAGCGATTCCGACAAGGTCCGCACGGCGCTGATCGACATCAAGGACTACAGGGGCATCCTGGGCACCAGCAACTGGACGGGCCAGGCGATCTACGGCTCGAACCAGCAGATCGACGCGCCCTTCTTCCTTTCCAAGGTGCATGACGGCAAGGAAGCGATAGCCGCGACATGCACGCTTGCCGCCTGCCGGTAGGCCGTACGGGGAACCGCCGTGAACTTCACCTTCCTCCTCGGCCAGGCGCTGACCAACGGCATCATCATCGGCCTGCTATACCTGCTGATCGCCATCGGCTTCACCCTGGTTTTCGGGGTAATGCGCATCGCCAATTTCGCCCATGGCGAGTTCTACATGCTGGGCGCCTTCGCCGCGCTCGTCTGCGTGACGCAGTACGGCATGCCTTTCCTCGTGGCGGTGCTGGTCGCCTTCGTCCTGGCGCTGGCATTTGGCTGGGGAGTCGAGGTGTTCATACTCAAGTCCTTCCGCGGCGACGAATTGAACGGCCTGATCGCCACGCTGGGCCTGGCGATGATCCTGCAGAACGGCGCGCTGATGCTGTTCGGCCCTGACCCCCAATCGATGCCGGCGCCGGCGGAGGGCGTGATCGCGCTGGGCGAGATCATCATGCCCGTGTCGCGTCTTTACGTGGTGGTGTTCTCGGCGCTGGTACTGGCGGCACTGTATTTGTTCCTCATGCATACGCGCAGCGGCCGCGCCTTGCGTGCGGTGGTGCAGGACATGGAGATCGCCACGGCGCAGGGCATCCGCTCCCATATCGTGTACCCGCTGGGCTTCGGCCTGGGCGTCGGCCTGGCGGCCATCGCCGGCGCGCTGATGGCGCCGGTGTTCTCGGTGTCGCCCTTCATAGGCGGCGCGCCGCTGTTCAAGGCCTTCATCGTGGTGGTGCTGGGCGGGCTGGGCAGCATACCGGGCGCCGCCCTGGCCAGCCTGCTGCTGGGGCTGGCCGAGAGCCTGGGCAGCACCTTTTTCAGCGGCAGCACGGCCGACATGATGATCTTCGCCCTGGTCATCGTGATGCTGATATTCCGGCCGACGGGCCTGCTGGGCAAAGCGGAGTGATAACGATGGAGAAGCAGAACACCATGCCCGCCAGCGCGCTGTCCGACGCGCGCGACGCGCCGCCGGGACGGCGGGCGCCGCTGTCCGCGCTGGCGGTGCTGGTGCTCCTGGCGCTGCCCTTCCTGACGGACAGCCAGTTCTACGTGCACCTGGCCGTGCTGGTTTGCCTGAACGTGGTGGTGGTCAGCGGCCTGTCCATGCTGATACGGGTGGGACAGCTGTCCCTGTGCCATGGCGCCTTCATGGGCGTGGGCGCCTATGTGTCGGTGCTGCTGTCCATGAAGCTGGGCGTGCCCTTCCTGCCCGCGACGGCGGCGGGCGTGCTGGCCGCGGCCTTGCTGGCCTGGCTGCTGGGGTCGGCCATCCTGCGCCTGCGCGGCGTGTACTTCGTGTTGATCACGTTCGCATTCGGGGAGCTGGTACGGTTGGGGCTGCTGGAAGCCGCGGACCTGACAGGAGGCGCCAACGGCATCGCCAACATCCCGCCGGCCTCGCTGTTCGGCTTCGTGCTCGATACGAAGCCGGCATTCTATTGCGTGGCGGCGCCCCTGGCGGCCCTGTCCATCCTGTTCCTGTGGGCGCTGTTCCGCACGCCGCGCGGGCACGCGCTGGACGCGGTCGGGCAGAACCCGGCGCTGGCGGAGGCCAGCGGCCTGAGCGTGCAGGACCACCAGCTGTTCGCCTTCGTCGCCGGCAGCGCCATGGCGGGGCTGGCCGGGGCCTTCCTGGCGCGCTATGTCGGCTACGTATCGCCGGAGTCCTTCAATGCGCAGGTGTCCATCGCGGCCATCATCATGCTGGTGGTCGGCGGACGCCATTCAGTCCTCGGGCCGTTGGTGGGCGCGCTGATCATGACGCCGCTGCCCGAGCTGTTCCGCGGCGCCGTGCAATCGCAGAACATTTTCTACGGGATCACGCTGATCCTGATCCTCAAGTTCCTGCCGCAAGGCATTGCCGGCCTCTTCTCGTCGCGCCGGCGCGGGGGCCAAACATGAACGTGCTGCTGCGGGTGCGCGACCTGTCCAAATTCTTCGGCGGGCTGAAGGCGGTGGACGAACTCAGTTTCGACGTGAACGAGGGCGAGATCATGGGCCTGATCGGCCCCAACGGCGCCGGCAAGAGCACGGCATTCAATCTGGTCAGCGGCGCGCTGCGGCCCAGCGCCGGCAGCGTCATCTTCGGCGACAGGGAAATCGCCGGGATGCAAGCCAGCAAGGTGGTCAGGCACGGCCTGGCGCGCACCTTCCAGTCCGCCGCGGTCTATCCCGCCGCCACGGTGGCGGAAAACGTCTTCCGCGGAGCGATCTCGACGCTCGATGCGTCCTTGTTCAGCCAGCTGCTGGGCGGCAGCGCCTATCGCAACGCGATGCGCGCGTTGAGAAAGCACACGGACGAAGTGCTGGCGGTAACGGGCCTGGACCGCTACGGCGGCAAGCTGGCGGGCGAGCTGGCCTACGGCTACCAGAAGCGCCTGGGCGTGGCCATCGGCCTGGCAACGCGACCGACGCTGCTGCTGCTGGACGAACCGGCCGCGGGCCTGAACCAGGAAGAATGCGCGGAATTCGGCAGGCTGCTCAAGCGCCTGCGCAGCGAATACAAATTGACCCTGCTCTTCGTCGAGCACCACATGGCGCTGGTCATGGATACCTGCGAACGCATTGTGGTGCTGGTGCAGGGCCGGAAGATCGCCGAGGGCACGCCGCAACAGATCCGCGACGACCCGGCCGTGATCGAAGCCTACCTGGGAACCCCGCAACATGCCGACGCTTGAAGCCAAGGACATCGTCGTCCACTACGGAGCGCTCGCCGCCGTGCGCGCAGCTTCCTTCACGATCGAGGCTGGCCGTATCGTGGCGCTGATCGGGTCCAATGGCGCCGGCAAGAGCACCACGCTGAAGGCCTTGATGGGCCTGAAGCGGCTGTCTTCCGGCACGTTGACGATGGACGGCGAGCGCATCGACCGGACCAGCGCCGCGCATCGCGTGGCGCGCGGCATCGCGCTGTCGCCGGAAGGACGCCGCCTGTTTCCCCGGATGAGCGTGCTGGAGAACCTGGAAGTAGGCGCGCACACCGTGCGCCACGGCGCGCGGCGTCGCAACGCCCTGGAGCAGGTCTACGCCCTGTTCCCCAAGGTCGCCGAACGACGCCGCCAGATGGCCGGATCGCTGTCCGGCGGCGAACAGCAGATGGTGGCCATCGGCCGCGCCATGATGTCCTGCCCGTCCATCCTGATGCTGGACGAACCGTCGCTGGGCATTGCGCCCAAGGTCGTCGCGGAGATCGCGCTTGCCATACAGCGCCTGAACGAGGAAAGCGGCATTTCGGTGGTGCTGGTGGAACAGAACGCGCGCCTGGCATTGAGCCTGGCGGCGCAAGCCTATGTTTTCGAACAGGGCGCCGTCACGCGGTCGGGCAGCGGCCAGGACCTGCTTGCGGACCCCTCCGTGCGCCGAGCCTATCTGGGCGTCTAGGCTGCCTGTCGCGAGGGGATAGGGCCGCGCGGGCTCGCACGCCTCAATTACTGAACCAAGTTCATCAGTGTTTTTATTTTCGCCAGATTGATCGCACTGAACACGACAATTAGACTGATTTGGACCGCTTCGATGCATGACGATATCCGCGCCACGGCATCTAGGAAGGACCAGAAAAAAGACTAGGAGACCTTGCCCATGCTGCTCGAACAGCCTGGATTCATAGGCGGCCTGCGCCTGAAGAACCGCGTGGTCATGGCGCCCATGGGCACCAACTACAGCACCACCGACGGGCTGTCCACAGAGCGCGACAAGCAGTATTACGCGGAACGCGCACGCGGCGGCGTCGGCATGATCATGACCGAGGCCATGGTGGTGACCGAGCGGGCGCGGCCCCACAACAATTCCCTGTGCTGCTATCACGACCGGTTCATCCCCGGCCTGGCCAGCATCGTCGACGCCATCAAGCAGCACGACTGCCATGTGTTCGGACAGTTGAACCATCGCGGCGCGCTGTTGCGCCGGTCGGTGCTGAACATGGAACCGGTGGGTCCGTCGCCCTGGTTCAATCCGAACACGGGCGACGAGGTGCGGGCGCTGGCGGTGCGCGAGATCGTGGAAATACAGAAGCTGTTCGTCGCGGCCGCGCGGCGGCTCTGGCTGGCGGGCTATGACGGCGTCGAGATCCACGCCGCCAACGGCTACCTGTTCCAGCAATTCTTCAGCCCCCGCATCAACCACCGCGATGACGCTTACGGCGGATCCCTGGCCAACCGCATGCGCCTGCTGCTGGAGACGATGCGACGCCTGCGCGATGCCCTGCCCGACCTGCGCCTGGTCATCCGCCTGAGCGCCAGCGAGTTCGCGCAAGGCGGCTATACCGAGGCGGACATCGTGGCATTGGCGCAAGCGGTGGAACAGGAAGGCGCCGACGCCATCGACCTTTCAGGCGGCAGCAATGAAAGCCCGCAGTTGTCGAAGTTCTGCATCCAGCCGCCGTCCTTTCCGCGCGGGTGCCTCGCCGATACGGCGCGGCCGATCAAGCAGGCGGTGAAGATTCCCGTCTTCGTGGCCGGACGCATCGTCGAGCCCGCGGACGCCGAGGCGGTACTGGCATCGGGCAGCGCCGATTTCGTATCGGTTGGACGCGCGTTGTATGCGGACCCGCATTGGTGCCTGAAGGCGTTCGGCAAGCTGGACGCGCCCATCCGGCAATGTATCGCCTGCAACGTCTGCTTCGAGCGGTTGACGCTGGAAAAGGACGTTTCCTGCGCGACCAATCCGATGATAGGCACGGAATTCGAAGCGCTGGAGCATGCGGAGCCGCAACTGTTCGCCGCGCCGTCCGAGCCGCGCCAGCGCGTCCTGGTGCTTGGCGCGGGCATAGCGGGCATGGAGGCTGCACGCATCCTGAAGGGCCGCGGTCACGACGTGGAAGTCTGGGAAAAGGGCGACGCGCCAGGTGGCCAGGTTCCGCTGGCGATCGCCGCGCCCGACAAGATGGAAGTCGAGCCCGTATGGAGCTATCGCTGGAACGCGGCGCGCCGCCTGGGCGTGCGAGTATTGACCGGCATCGAGGCCGATGCCGCGCGCATCCGGGCCCATGCGCCCGATTATGTGGTTGTGGCCACCGGCGCCCAACCCGCCCCACCGCCCATGGACGTCGGCGCACTGGCGCCCGCCGTACGGGTGCTGCATGCGTGGGAACTGCTGGCCGACCTGGAAGCGCTGCGCCCCGGCATGAAAGCAACCATCGTAGGCGGCGGCATGGTGGGCGCGGAGACAGCCGATGCGCTGCGCGAGCGGGGCGTCCACGTCACCCTCGTTGAAATCCAGGCAACGATCGCAAACGGCATGGCGCGCAACAACAAATTCGAATTGGTCGAGCGGCTGGCAGCCGGCGGCGCGCGCATTCTCACCCAATGTCGCATCCTGCGCGTGCTGGACCGGCACCTGGAGGTGCAGATGCAGGGAGAGCCGCCCTGTCGCGTCGAAATCGGCGACATGCTGGTATTTGCCACCGGCCCGCGTCCACGCACCGACGCAGTGGCAGCCGTGCAGGCGGCCGATGTGCCCTACGCCCGCGTCGGCGACTGCAACGCACCGGGGGATTTCCTGGCGGCGCTGCGCGATGCATGGATGGTGGCGCTGAGCGTGGACGCCCGCGCGCGCCGGTCCGCCGCACGGCGCAGCACGGCCTTGCTGCTGGCCTCGGGCCTGCTGCTGGCCTGCATCCTGCCGCTGTCCGGCCTGGCGGTAGCCGGCCCCTACCCCGATCGTCCCGTGCGCCTGATCGTGCCGTTCCCGCCGGGCGGGGGCACGGACATCCTGGCGCGCCCGATGGCGCAGAAACTGGGCGAGAAGTGGGGCCAACCGGTCGTCATCGAGAACCGCGCGGGCGCCGGCGGCAACATCGGCACCGAGGCGGGCGCGCGGGCGCCGGCCGACGGCTACACCCTGGTGCTGGGCACCGTCGGCACCCATGCCATCAACCAGAGCCTGTACCGCAACCTGCCCTTCGATGCCACGCGCGACACGGTGGCAATCACGCTGGTGGCCAATACGCCCAACATCCTGGTGCTCAATCCGGCGGTGCCGGCGCGGTCGGTGCAGGACCTGATCGCGCTGGCCAAGGCCAAGCCCGGCGTCCTCAACTACGCGTCGCCCGGCAATGGCACGCCGCCGCATCTTGCCGCGGAAATATTCAAGAGCATGGCCGGTGTGTCCATTACGCACGTCCCCTACAAGGGCAGCGGCCCCGCCATGACGGACCTGCTGGGCGGCCAGGTGCAGATGATGATCGCCAACGCGCCCGTCGTCATCCCGCTGATCAGGAACGGCAAGCTGAAGGGGCTGGCCTCCACCAGCGCGCGGCGGCCCTCGATGCTGCGCGACATGCCCACGCTGGCCGAGAGCGGCTTGAAGGGCTACGAGGCCGATACCTGGTACGGCCTGTTCGCGCCGGCCGGCACGCCCTTGGATGTGGTCACGAAGCTGAACGCGGACGTGGTCGCCGTACTGAAGTCGCCGGAAATCGAGCATTTCTTCAACGAGCAAGGCGCGGAGGTCATCGCCGACAGTTCGGATGACGCGAACGCCAAGGTGCGTTCGGAAGTGCAGAAGTGGCGCGATGTTATCCACGCCATCGGCCTGAAAACGGATTGAAGGGAGCGCGCCATGGCCAAGACCCTGGATTCCCGCGCCGCGGCCCTGCCCCTGCTGGCTGCCCGCCTGGGTGCCTTCGCAGCGGCTACGCACTACGCGTCATTGCCCCAGGATGTGGCGCAGGCGGTGAAGCTGCGCATCCTGGACACGATCGCCGCGTCCGCCAGCGGCCTGCTGGCAGGCAACGCCACCCGGTTGCTGAACCTGTTGCAGGGCGACGGCCCCCTCCCGATCTGGGGCGCCCGCCAGGGCCGCGGTTTGCGCGACGCCGCCATCATCAACAGCGCGCTGGCCCACTCCACGTATTTCGAGGACGGCTCGCGGTATACCGGCGGCCATCCGTCGTCGGCCGTGATTCCCGCGACGATGGCCCTGGCACAGGCGCGCGGCGCATCCGGTCGGGCGCTGCTCGAAGCCGTGGCCGTGGGCTACGAGGTGTTCCTGCGACTGGGCCACGCCATCTACCCCTCCACGGTACGACGCGGTTTCCAGAGCACGGCCATATTGGCCGCTCCCGCCACGGCCGCCGCGGCCGCCAATCTGCTGGGGCTACCCGCCGCACGCGCGGCCCACGCCGTCGCCATTGCATGCAGTCACGGCGCGGGCTTGAAGGTGGCGCTCAAGAGCGCCGACAGCCAGCCCTTGCAGGTAGGCCGCAGCAGCGAGGGCGGGCTCCTGTCAGCCATGTACGCGGACCAGGGCGCCACCGGCACGCCGGACATTTTCGAGAATGGATTCCTGAAGGCCTACGCCGACGAAGCCCGCGCCGACCGCGCGGGCGCAGGCCTCGGGGAACGATGGCATATCGGTGAAACCTATGTGAAGGTGCACGGCGGCTGCCGCGGCAACCATGCGCCGGTCGACGCCGTCGCGGCGCTGGTGCGCGCGCAAGGCGTCACGGCGTCACGGATCGCCCGCCTACGCGTAAGCGTGGACACGGTCACGTTCGCGGCGGCCGTGGAGCCCCCCTTGAACGCCGACCAGGCGCAGTTCTCCATCGGCTTCTCGATCGCCGCCATGCTGGTCGCGGGCGATGCCACGCCCGCGCGGTTCACCGCCAGCATGCTGGCCGATCCCCGCGTCCGCGCGCTGATGGAGAAAACCGACGTGCGCGCGGACAACCGCCTGGACGCCGGCTATCCCGACCGTCGGCCGGCTGTGGTCGAGCTCACGCTGGAAGACGGCAGCACGCTGCGCCACACGCTGGACCACGCCCTGGGCGAGCCCGAGAACCCCATGTCGCCGCAAGACATCGTCCGCAAATTCGAGACGGTGGCGGCCGGCGTGCACGGGGCTGCCGTCGGTCCCGTCCGCGACACCGTTCTTGCCTTGGAGGCCTTGCCGGCCGCCGGTGCGCTGGGCGACCTGCTGCGCGGCGCGTCCTGACACACGCCGCGCCCCCAGCCATGCATCCGCGCCGATCGCTTCCCCTGCCCCTTTCGTTACCGCTCTCCCGCCACTATCGCCGACGCCCCTCCCGTCGCTACACCCACGCCAAGCAGAAAAAATGACCGATACCCACCGAGCTTCCAACCTGCCGTCCTACGAGGTCTACGCCATCCGCTACGCCACCCGCGACGCCCGGCGCCACAACCATTTCATCGGCGGCGATCCGCACGACGCGCCCATGCCCATGGATTATTTCGTATGGCTGGTGCGCGGCCATGGCCGCGTGTATTGCGTCGACACCGGCTTCGGCGCCGACGTCGCGCAGAAGCGCGGCCGCACCTTGCTGCGCACGGTGGCCGACAGCCTGGCGCTGCTGGATGTCGACGTGTCGCAGGTCGAGGACGTGATCATCACGCATCTCCACTACGACCACGTCGGCACGTTCGATACCTTCGCCAAGGCCCGCTTCCACCTGCAGGACGCCGAGATGGCCTACGCGACCGGACGCCACATGCGGCATCGCCAGTTCAACCATGGCTACGAGGTGGAAGAAGTGACGGGCATGGTGCGCATGGTCTACAAGGACCGCGTGGTCTTCCATTCCGGCGATGCGGAGCTGGCGCCCGGACTCAGCATCCACCACATCGGCGGCCACACGCACGGCCTGCAATGCGTGCGCGTGCATACGCAGCGCGGCTGGGTCGTGCTGGCCTCCGACACCAGCCATTTCTACGAGCACTTCGAGAAGAAGCGCGCCTTCACGACCATGTTCAACGTCGGCCAGGCGCTGGAAGGCTACGACACGCTGCACAGGCTCGCCGCCTCGCCCCGGCACATCGTGCCGGGCCACGACCCGCTGGTCATGCGGCGCTATCCGGCGCCGTCCGAAGACCTGCGGGACATCGCGGTTCGGCTTGACGTGATGCCGTCCGAATAACAAACGCCACCCATGGCGACCACCAGGAGACCCGTTATGCCCCTCACCTTACCCGTGCGCGCCTGGCTGGCCGCCGCCGCCCTGGCCTGCGCCGTGCCGCCCGCCGCGCAGGCCGACACCTATCCATCGCGTCCCATCCGGGTGCTGGTGGCCTTCCCCGCCGGCGGCAGCGCCGACATCGTGACGCGCATGGTCACGCAGAAGGTGGGAGAACTGTCCGGCTACAGCTTCGTCGTGGAGAACCGGCCCGGCGCGGGGGGCAACCTGGCCTTCGACGCCGCCGCCACGGCGCCGGCCGACGGCTATACCCTGCTGTTCAGCACGCCGGGCATCGCCATCAATCCCAGCCTCTATCGCAAGGTCGAATACAAGCTGGGCGACTTCAAGCCGATCGCGCTGGTGGGCGAGGCGCCGCTGGTGCTGATGGTCCGGAACGACCTTCCCATCCACTCCATCGCGGACCTGGTGAAGGCCAGCTCGGCCAGCCCCGACGCCATCCGCTTCGCCAGCTCGGGCAATGGCAGCTCGTCGCACCTGGCCACCGAAGTCTTGCGATCGATGTCGGACCTGCGCTACCTGCACGTGCCGTACAAGGGCGGCGGCGCCATCATGACCGACCTGCTGGGCAATCGCGTGGACATCACCATGCTGCCCATTTCGGAAAGCCTGCCGTATATCCGCGACAACCGGGTGCGGGCGCTGGGACAGACCGGCAGCACGCGCTCGCCCATCGCGCCGGAGATCCCCACCATCGCCGAAGGCGGCGTGAAGGGCTATTCGGTGACCACCTGGTACATGCTGCTGGGACCAGCCAAGCTGCCGCCCGGCATCGTGTCCACGCTGGCCGCCAAGTTCGACGAAGCGCTGAAATCGCCCGACCTGCGGCAGCGCCTCGGCAACGCGGGCGTCAGCATCATCAACGAGGGGCCGGACAGGACCGCCGCGTTCCTCCAGGCCGAGTCGGAGAAATGGGCCAAGGCCATCAAGGCCTCGGGCACCCACATCGACTAGCCGTCGACACCGTATGAACACCGCGTGAACACCGTTATGGAGACACATTCATGAGCAGTTCCAAGCCGCCCCTGTTGGAGAACGCCACGCGCGACCTGGCCGCGTTCGCCGCGTCGATCCGTTATGAGGACCTGCCCGCCGAGGTCGTGGCGCGCATCAAGACCAGCGCGCTGGACAGCATCGGCTGCTGCCTGTACGGCGCGACCCTGCCCTGGACGCAAAAGGTGCGGGAAATGGTCGAGGAGGAAAACGCCGCCCCCGTCGCGTCCATCTTCGGCAGCGATAGCAAGACCTCCGTGGCCGGCGCCGTGCTGGTGAACGCGACCGCCGGCCATGCGTTCGAGCTGGACGATATCCACAAGGAGTCCATCGTCCACCCGGGCTCCATCGCCACGCCGATCGCCCTGGCCTTCGCCGAGCGCGACGGCAACTGGACCGGGCGCGATGTGATCACCGCCATGGCCACGGGCTACGAGGTCGGCACGCGCGTGGGCAATGCGGCGACCATGAGCCTGTTCTTCCGCGGCTTCCATCCGCAAGGCACCTCCGGCGCCTTCGTGGCCGCCGGCACCGCGGGCAGGAGCCTGGACCTGGACGCGAACCGGATGCTGCATGCGCTGGGCATCGTCGGCTCGCAGGCCGGCGGCCTGATGGCCGCGCAGGAAGGCGCCATGGTCAAGCGCTTCCATTCCGGACGCGCCGCCCAGAGCGGCGTATATGCCGCGCAGCTGGCCGCCAAGGCCTTCACGGGCATCACCGACGTGCTGGAAGCCAGTTATGGCGGCTACCTGTCCACGTACTCGGACGAACCGAACGCCGCGCGCCTGACCGAAGGACTGGGCACGGTGTGGGAAACGGCCAAGACCGGCTACAAGCCGCATGCCAGCGTCACCAGCATCCATTCGGCGCTGGACGCCCTGGCGCACATCATGCAGGCCCATGCGCTGGCGCCCGACGACATCGCCGCGCTGGATGTAGGCGTCAGCCAGATGACCTTCGTGCATTGCGCATGGGACTACAAGGCCCAGGGCGTGACGGCGGCGCAGATGAACCTGTACTACGGGCTGGCCGTGATCGCGCACGACGGCATGGCGTTCGTCAACCAGTACCGCGAGGACCGCCTCAAGGATCCGAAGCTGCTGGATTTCATCAGCCGCATCACCGCGCGGGCGGACGAAGAGATCGACGCCATGGGCCCCGCATACCGCCATGCCGCCACGGTACGGGTACGCACCCGCGACGGCCGCGAACTGGCGCACCGGATCCTGAACCGACGCGGCAGTCCCGAGAACCCGCTGAAGCCGGAAGACGTGGAATACAAGTTCCGCAATGTGGCCGCGCCCTGCCTCCGCGCGGCCGACATCGACGAGGTCGTGCAGTTATGCGCGCGGCTGGACACGCTGGACAGCCCAGCGGCGCTGATCGCCCTGCTCGCCGCCGCGCGCCGGTGAAGCGGCGGCCGGCCACGAATTTTTCCTCCCGAATCTTTCCTCCCGAATTTTTTCCCTTATTCATCCCCAGTCAAGACAGGAACATCATGACAAAGACAGTAGCCCAACAACTCGCGGACCATTTCCTCTCCTTCAAGCCGGAAAAGCTGCCGGAAGCCAACAGGAAGGCGATGAAGCGCCTGCTGCTGGATTACCTCGGCGTCGCCGTGTCGGGCAGCCAGACAGGTAGTGGCGTGGCGGCGCGCAAGTTCGCGCTTTCCTCGGGCGGCAACGGCGAAGCCACGCTGATCGGCGACGGTGCGCGTGTGCCCGCCATGCAGGCCGCGTTCGCCAACGCCATTTCGTCGCACAGCGTCGAACTCGACGACATCGACGTGCTGGCGCTGTTCCACTTCAGCCCTCCGGTGTTCTCCGCCGCGCTCGCCACCGCCGAACGCGGCTCGGCCACCGGCAGGCAACTGCTGTCGGCGCTGGCCGCGGGTTGCGAAATGATGGAGCGCGTCAGCAAGGCGGCGAACAATTCGCTGCGCAATCGCGGCTTTCACACAACGCCCACGTGCGGGGTATTCGGCGCCACCGTGGCGGCATCCTTGCTGGCGAACCTGAGCGCGGACCAGATGGTCTCGGCGCTGGGCTTGGCCGGCGCGCAAGCGAGCGGCCTGATGGAAATGTACGGCCCGTCCATGCAGAAGCGCTTCAACCCTGGCCCGGCCGCGCGCAACGGCGTGACCGCAGCCTTGATGGCGCACCTGGGCTTCACCGGCGCTGCCACCATTTTCGAAGGTGAGCGCGGCTTCCTGAAGGCCTTCACGGACAAGAACGATCCCGGTCAGCTGGTGGCGGGCCTGGACCGCGAATATCCGCTCGATATCGAATTCAAGCCGTATTCGTGCGCGCGCCCCATCCACAACGCCATCGATTGCGCGCTGGAGGTCCGTCGCAAGCATGCGCCCGACCTGGACAAGGTGAAGCACATCGAGATGGCCCGGCACCCGGATTGGGCCCTGTATCACCAGAACGCCAATCCGGTCACCTACCATGAGGCGCAGGTCAGCCTGCCTTACTCGGTGGCGGTGGCGCTGACCGACGGCCAGGCGCTTTTCCCCCAGTACAACAACGCGCGCCTGAAGGAGCCCATGCTGACGAAGCTGTCGGAGCGGGTAAGGATCACCGTGGACCCAAGCCTGCCGCGCGGGGTGTCGTGCCGCATGACCATGGAGATGGACGACGGCACGCGTTACGTGTCGCAGGTGGACTATCCGAAGGGATCCATCCAGAACGCGATGTCGGATGACGAGCTGCGCGGCAAGTTCGACAGCCTGACTCAACCGGTACTCGGCGCGCAGCGTTCGGCGCAAATAGCGGAAACCGTGGCGAACATCGAGAACGTCGACAACGTGGCGGAACTGATGCGCCTGTTCGCCGATATCCCATCGAGCGCGGCCAAGCGGGCATAAGGAAAACGCAGGGAGGCCGCGGAGGGGCCGTCGGCGGGTTCCCAGCCCTCGCGGTGGATGGGGCGCGCCCTAGCCCCTCCCGCCATCCTGGCGATGGTTCCGGCGCACACGGCGGATGACAATCGGCCTGGTCTTGGGCCACCCGGTCCGGACACGTAAGCAAAAGAATAAGGAGACACTATGTTGAACCGCATGAAATCCCTGCTTTCCATACGCGCCGGCGCCGGCGCCGCCGCCATCGCCCTGTTGGCGGCCGCCTGCCTGGCCGGACCGGCCGCCGCCGAGGACAAGTACCCCTCGCGCCCCATCCACCTGGTGGTGGGCTTCCCGCCCGGCGGCTCCAACGATATCGTCGCGCGCATCATCGCGCCGAAGCTGGGACAGATCCTGGGCGGTTCGGTCATCGTGGACAACCGAGCCGGCGCCAACGCCATCATCGGCACGGAATACACGGTGCGCGCCGCGCCGGACGGCTACACCATCACCCTGGGCAGCGCGAGCCCGCTGGTGATCAGCCCTCACACGTACAGCAATATGCCGTTCGACCCGCTCAAGGACCTGGTCGCCATCACGACCGTGGCGGCCACGCCGGAGCTGATCGCGTTGAATCCCGATGTTCCCGCCAAGAGCCTGAAGGAATTGGTGGAGCTGTCGCGCAAGCGCGATATCACGTTGGCCTCGTCCGGCAACGGCGGCCTGCCGCACCTGGCCATCGAGCTATTGAAGATCGCGTCCAAGGGCCGCATCGTCCACGTGCCGTACAAGGGCGCCGGCCCGGCCATCACCGACGCGGTCGGCGGCCACGTGGACGGCATCATTGTCGACCTGCCGGCGCTGTTCGCCATGGTCAGCGAAGGCAAGCTGCGTCCCATCGCGGTCACCGACAACCACCGCGCCTCGATCATGCCCGACATCCCCACATCGGTGGAAGGCGGCCTGCCCACGGTGCTCGCCTTCAACTGGTTCGGCGTCATGGCCCCCGCCAAGACGCCCAAACCCATCGTGGACAAGCTGCACAAGGCCTTGGTCCAGGCCGTGAATTCGCCCGATGTGAAAGCCAGCCTGAACAAGCTGGGCATCGAGCCGTTTACCCAGGAATCGCCGGAAGCGTTTGCCGGGTTCATGAAGTCGGAAACGGTGCGCTGGGGCGAGGTGGCCCGCGCGTCGGGCGCGAAGGGCGATTGACATGCATAGGTACGGGAAAAGTACGGGAGATGGACATGGATGACTTGAAATCCTGGAAGGCGCTCGCGGCGGAACACCGGGGCATCACCCTGGCCCTCGCGGAATTCATCGCGAACCTGCGGCCGCGCGACGTGCCCGGGCATACGCAGGACGTCCTGGCCAAGGCGCTGGTCGATACGGTGGGTTGCGGGCTGTATGGCCTGACCACGCCCTGGGGCCGCATCATGCGCGACTATGCCAAGGACCGCCAGGGCCCCGCGGAAGCGGGTCTGTGGGGCGCACAGGCGCGTGTCAGCGTGAACAACAGTGTCCTGGCGGCCGGCACGGCGATCCACAGCTTCGACTTCGACGACCACAGCCGCGCAAAGATCCATCCCGGCGCCCTGGTCGTGCCCGTGGTGCTGGCCTTGGGCGAACGCGAGCGCGTGGATGGCCGGACCGCGATGGTCGCCATGGCGGCCGGCTACGAGACCATGAACCGCGTCAGCCAGGCCGCCAATCCCAGCCGTGCGCGCATGCGCGGCTGGCACCTTACCGGCACCACCGGCACGCTGGCGGCGGCCGCCGCGGCCAGCGTGATACTGGGCCTGGACGCCGCCACCACGGCCAGCGCGCTGGGCCTGGCCGGCACGCAATCCGCCGGGCTTTGGGCGTTCACCGCGGACGGCGGCATGAGCAAGCGCATGCATCCCGGCCGTTCGGCGGAGGCCGGGGTGGCGGCCGCGCTACTGGCGGCCCGGGGTTTCGTGGGCCCGCGCTACATCCTGGAAGCCGAGGATGGCGGCCTGCTGTTCGGCATGTCCGATAGTCCGCGTCCCGGCATGATCACCAAGGACCTCGGGTCCTTCTGGCATGCCGACGCGACCTGCTTCAAGCCGCACGCCTGCTGCGGCAGCAACCATGCCTGCGTGGATGCCGCCCTGGCCCTGGTCCGCGAGAACGACCTGGACGTCGCCGACGTGGCGCGCATCGTGGCCGGCATCCCCAGCGTGGTGCGGACGCAGACGGGATTCGACTACCGCGCGGATTCCGTGCTGAATGCGCAAATGAGCCTGCGCTACAACATCGCGGTGGCGATGACGGACGGGCAGGCCTACCTGGAGCAGTTCACGCCCGAACGCATCGTCGAAAAGCAGGTCTTCGACCTGTCCAAGCGGGTGGAAATCGAGATCGATCCGGAAATCGACCGGGCCTATCCCGACATCTACGGCGGCAAGGTCACCATCCATACCCGCCAGGGCAAGGTGCTGACGCGCCAGGTGGACTATTCGCTGGGCATGCCCGAGAATCCCATGCCGCACAGCGAGATCGAGCGCAAGTTCATGTCGCTGGCCAGCGCGGCGGTGGGCGAGGAAAAGGCGGGCGACATCCTGGTCCTGGCCAATGGCGCCTTCAAGGCGAAGTCGGTGGCGCCCCTGAATGTTGCGCTGACCGAGGTCACGGTGCGCGAGCCGGCCGGCGCCGAGGTGGCCGCGACGGCATAGGCGCGATCGCATTCACGGGCGGCGTCGGGTGGCGTCGGGCGGCCTTGCCCGGCGCCGCCGCTTGCCTTGCCTGCCAGAACGAACATCCGCGTAATGCGCGCCTGGGACGAGTTCCAGGCGCGCATTCATTACAATTCGCTTCCCTCCCCCTCGGGCGTCCTTCACGTCCCGGCGGGAATCGGGTTCAGACGGATTTCAGGAGCAAGGCGTGGCGCAGTGGGCAATCGGCATCGACATCGGCGGAACATTCACGGACCTGGTCGCCCAGGACCATGACAGCGGCAGGCAACACAGCCTGAAGGTGCTGACCACGCACGGAGACCCCACGCAGGCGGTCATCGATGGCGTGGGCCGCCTGATGCAGGGTGCCGCCATCGCGCCGGCCGACGTCAAGCGCGTGGTGCACGCCACCACCCTGTTCACGAACGCCTTGATCGAACGGCGCGGCGCGCGCACCGGCATGCTGCTGACGCGCGGCTTCATGGACATCATCGAGATGGGCAACGAGCGCAAGTACGACCTGTACGATTTGCAGCTCGACCGCGCCGCGCCGCTGGCGCCGCGCGACCTGCGCGGCGAGGTGGGCGGCCGCCTGGACGCCACCGGCGCGGAGCTCGAAGCGCTGGAAATCGACGACGCCCTGCGCACGGTGGACCGCCTGGTCGCGGCCGGCATCGAATCCCTGGCCGTCTGCCTGCTGCATGCCTATGTGAACGACAGCCACGAGCGCCGCCTGGCCGATGCCATCGCGCAGCGGCATCCGGACCTGGCGTTGACGCTGTCCTCGGAGACCGCGCCGGTCATCCGCGAATACGAACGCATGTCGACCACGCTGGCCAATGCCTACATCAAGCCCATGGCGCAGCAGTATCTGCGCACGCTCGCCGCCGGGCTGGGCGAACTGGGCCTGGACACCGACGTGCTGATGATGCTGTCCAACGGCGGCCTGGCGCACCTGGACGACGCCCGCGCCCATCCCATCGCCCTGCTGGAATCGGGCCCCGCCGCCGGCGCGATTTCCGCCGCCCATCATTGCCTGCGCGAAGGACAGCGCGACCTGCTGGCCTTCGACATGGGCGGCACCACGGCCAAGCTGTGCCTGGTGGAAGATGCCCGCCCGTCCATCGCCTTCGGCTTCGAGGCGGCCCGCCGCAAGCGCTTCGCCGAGGGCAGCGGCATGCCCATCAACATCACCACGGTGGACCTGATCGAGATCGGTGCGGGCGGCGGCAGCATCGCGCATCGCGATGAGCTGGGGCTGCTCAAGGCGGGTCCCCGCAGTGCCGGGTCGGAACCCGGCCCGATGTGCTATGGCCGCGGCGGCGACGCCCCGACGGTGACCGACGCCAACCTGACCCTGGGTTACCTGAACGCGGGCTATTTCGCGGGCGGCACGCTGGCCATCGATCCGGCGCTGGCCGAGCAGGGCTATGACAAGCTGGCCCGCGAACTGGACCGCGACCGTACGGCCGTGGCCTGGGGCGTGCACGACATCGTGGCCGAGAACATGGCGGCCGCCGCGCGCGTGCATGTGGCCGAGCGCGGCCGCGATCCGCGCCACTTCATCCTGGTGGCGACCGGCGGCGGCGGGCCGCTGCATGCCTATTACGTCGCCCGCAAGATCGGCGTGCGCACCATCATCTGCCCGCCCGAGGCAGGCGTGGCATCGGCCTTCGGCCTGCTGGTGGCGCCGGCGCGCGCCGACCGCTCGCGCACGGTCAGCTTCAAGCCCGCCACCGACCCCATCGAAAAAATCGAGCAGGCGTATGCCGCGCTTGAAGCCAGCGCCAGCGCTTCGCTGCAATCGCTGACGGACACCTTCAGCCCGATCGCGCTGAAACGCCGCGCCGATGGCCGCTTCATCGGCCAGGGTTTCAACCTGACGGTGGACCTGCCCGCGGGCCCCTACCGTTACGACGATGCCGCCGGGGAGGACGCCTGGCGCGCCGCGCTGGACCGGGCATTCCGAGGTGAATACCAGCGCAAGTTCGGCCGCACGCCGCCGGACGTGCCCATCGAACTGGTCAATCTGCGCGCCACGGCCGAAGCGCCACCCCGCCAGCCCTTCGAGCCGGCGCCGCTGCCCGCCGGCGCCACGCCGGCGCCGCAAGCGCGCCGGCAGGTGTATTTCCATGAAGAGCGCCGGTATTTCGACACGCCTGTCTATCGGCGCGAACAGTTGTCCCCCGGCTTCACCGCGCATGGCCCCTTGCTGATCGAGGAGCCCAGCACGACGCTGGTGGTGGGGCCGTTGGCACAAGTCACGCTTAGCGTGAACGGCAATCTGGTGGTCACGATAGGCGCCGCGCCCGCGGATGGGGAAGGCACCGAGACCGCCACGTCGGCGGAAGCGGGTTCGCGCCGGAATGAGGCCAATGCGGCCAAGGAGGCCAAGGAGGCCGATGCTGCCAAGGCCGCGAGCAGCGCCAGGGTCGCCCCCGCCGCCGACCCCATCTTCCTGGAAGTCTTCTGGACCCGCATGCGCTCCGTGGTGAGCGAGGCCGCCAAGCTTATCGTGCGCACGTCGTTCTCGACGCTGTCCTCCGAGGCCAACGATTTCGCGGTGGTGATGACCGACTCGCGCGGCCAGACGCTGGCGGAAAACGCCGGCGCCATCCCGTCCTTCATCGGCACCCTGGGCAAGACGGTGCGCGCCACCATCGCGCGCTTCGCGCTGGACACCATGCGCGACGGTGATGTCTACATCACCAACAATCCGTGGATAGGCACCGGCCACCTGAACGACGTCTGCCTGGTCAAGCCCATCTTCCACGACGGCCGCGTGATCGGCTTCGCCGCCACGGCGGGCCATGTGCCCGATATCGGCGGCAAGATCCGCTCGGTCGATGCGCGCGAACTGTACGAGGAAGGCTTCCACATGCCGCTGATGCACTTCCTGCGCGCCGGCGAAACGGACGAGACCTTGCTGACCCTGTTGCGCACCAATGTGCGCACGCCCGAGCAGACCACCGGCGATATCTGGTGCCATGTGGGCGCCACCGAACTCATCGCCGGCCGCGTCGCCACCCTGCTGGCCGAATACGGCCTGGAGGGCGTGGACGACCTGGCCGATGCGCTGTTCGAACGCAGCGAGCACGCCATGAGCAAGGCGATCGCCGCCCTGCCCGACGGCGTCTACGAGTACGGGATGAAGA
Source organism: Achromobacter aloeverae (assembly GCF_004121055.1). Lineage (GTDB taxonomy): Bacteria > Pseudomonadota > Gammaproteobacteria > Burkholderiales > Burkholderiaceae_B > Bordetella_C > Bordetella_C aloeverae. The sequence continues at coordinate 82,885 of NZ_PYAL01000006.1, read as the reverse complement.
CCGATGGCTTCTCCGAGCCCTTCCACTTCCAGGTGGCGGTGCGCGTGGCCGGCGGGGAGATCGAATGCGACTTCGCCGGTTCCTCGCCGCAGCAGCCGCGCGCCATCAACTGCGTGCTGGCGTACACGGAGGCCATGACCCAGTACGCCATCAAGAGCCTGCTGGTGCCGGACCTCCCCAATAACCACGGCCTGTTCCGTCCCGTCCGCACCACGGCGCCGACGGGCTCCATACTCAACCCCGTCGCGCCCGCGCCGGTGGGCGGCCGGTCCTGCACCGGCCACTATGTGCCTACCGTGGTCTTCGGCGCGCTCTACGCGGCCCTGCCTGGCCGCGTCATGGCCGGCGTCGGGTCGCCGGTGTGGATCACCAACATGAGCGGCGTGCGCGCCAACGGCAAGCCTTTCGCCACCGTGCTGTTCTACAACGGCGGCATGGGGGCGACGGCGGGCAAGGATGGGGCCAACGTGATGTCCTGGCCCAGCAATATCTCGCCCACGCCTATCGAAGTGGCCGAGCGCGATTCGCCCTTGTTGTTCCGCTACAAGAAGCTGGTGCCGGGATCGGGCGGCGATGGCACCTGGCGCGGCGGCCTGGGCGAGGAGGTGTGCTACGTCAACCGCCATCCGACGCCGCTGGGCGTGGTCTTCCTGACCGAGCGCATACGCATTGCCGCGCCCGGCCTGGCCGGCGGCGGCGAGGGCGCGCCGGGCGCGGTGTTGATCAACGGCGTGGCCATCGACACACGCACGCCGCAGGTCTTGCAGCCGGGCGACGAGGTGACGCTGCGCACGCCCGGCGGCGGCGGTTATGGCGCGCCGGCCGGGCGTCGGGCCGAGGCGCGGGCGAAGGATGCGCGGCTGGGGTACGTCGCCGATTGATTCCCGGCGGACGAGACGGCGCGCGGATGGAATGGATGCGGTCCGGCGCTGGGGAAGGCATACGCTTCGGGTCATTCGTTTCCGGGATCCTCGGTCTTCGACCCATCGCGATGGCATCAAATCGCGCATGTCGTCCGCCCTTGGGGCGGACGACCGGACCCGCGAGTCCCGCGACCGCCTCTGCGGCCACGCTCGCACCGCATATTTCATATGCTTATAACGGAGCGGAATGAAATAATTATTTACTATATGTGGCAGTGCATCGGCGCACCTTTTTATCGCCTCGGGACCTGACCCGTCCAAGGGCACAACCGCTACTACCTGGATCCATTTCCGGGGGATCTCGACCATGACGCTAATCCGCAAACTCCTGACCACGGCCGCCGCCGCGGCCGCCCTCGCCTTTGGCGCCGCCGCCGGCGCCGCGTTTCCCGACAAGCCCCTGACCCTGGTGGTCGGCTTCTCCGCCGGCAGCAGCATCGACATGGTGGCGCGCACCGTGGCCAGCAAGCTGTCGCAGAAGATCGGCCAGTCCATCGTCGTGGAAAACCGCGCCGGCGCGGGCGGCAACCTGGCCGCCGACTACGTCTCGCGCAGCAAGGCGGACGGCTACACCCTGCTGGTGGTGGCCAACAGCATCGCCATCGCCCCGGCCCTGTATCCCGACTTGAAGTTCGACACGCAGAAGGACCTGCGCGCCGTCGCCTATGTCGGCATCGGCCCGGTCATCCTGAAGGTCAGCAAGCAGCGGGGCTTCAAGACGCTGGCCGACCTGGTCAGCTATGCGAAGGCCCATCCCGGCGTGCTGAACTACGGCTCTTCGGGCATCGGCGGCACGCCCCACATGGCCACCGTGCTGTTCGACGAGATCGCCGGCATTTCGATGACCCACATCCCCTACAAAGGCGGCGCGGATGCCTTGAGCGCCCTGCTCGGCGGCCAGGTCGACGTCCTGATCAATCCCCTGCTGGGCGACGCCGCGTCCGATCGCGTGGTGCCGCTGGCCATCTCCGGCGACAAGCGTTCGCCGCTGTCGCCCGACGTTCCTACCTTCGGTGAACTGGGCTATCCCAAGTACGACCTGGGCGTGTACTACGGCTTGATGGCGCCGGCGGGCGTGCCGGCCGACGTGGTCGCCAAGATCAATGCAGCGGTCAATGAAACCCTGGCCGATCCCGCCATCGTCGACGCGCTGACCACCCGCAGCGGCATCGTGCTCAAGCGCGAGACGCCGCAGGAGTTCCAGCAGTTCATCGACAAGGACATCGCGCTGTGGAAAGACGTCGTCCAGCGTAATCGCAGCGCCATCGAGAAGTGAGTCCTGCGTGGCGGCGGCACGCTTCCGGCGCCGTCGCCCTGCGTCTTTTTGCGTATCGATGACGAAACGCGCGACAAAGCAAAAAATCTGTGTATAATCTCTTTCTCGCCGCTTTTCGAAGCGGCGAATTTATCGAAGCGCTGTGCACTACGACGCCGTGCACTACGACTACGCAGCGCTGGCGATAAAAATGCGGGAATAGCTCAGTTGGTAGAGCGCAACCTTGCCAAGGTTGAGGTCGCGAGTTCGAGACTCGTTTCCCGCTCCAGAATTCTCTCCTGTGGACACGCTAGCGAAGTCCATGGATGGTAGAAAAAAGGCCGAAACCTTCGTTTCGGCTTTTTTTCGCCTTTTTTTCGCCTCTTCTTTTTCAGCTTTTTTATTCCGCACCTCAGGCCTGGGCAAGGGCCAACGGGTCCGCCGCGTTCGCGGGCGCTACCGCGGCGGTGGCGACGCTCGCCAATGCCGGCACGGGCGCAACATCGAGAGGCGCGGCGGGGACACCCATCGCCGACGGCTCTTTTCGGCGCAACGCTGTCCCTATCGCCTCCAACATATGCGCCAGATGGCAATCCAGGAACCAGAAATCATCCTGGCGCATTTTCAATTGGCGGAACATGGAGGCCGCGCCGCCCTCTTCGCTGGCGAGGTGCGTGGACAAGACCTGCCGCAGGCGCTTCAGGTCGTCCGGCGAGCGCCTGGACAAGGCAAGCCCGATCTGGTCTCGCGGCACCACCGCCTGCCCGCCGCCGGCGTAGCCGCACCAGCTTATCCAGTCGATCAGTGCCTCATAGGCCAGTTCCTGATAAATCTGTTGGTCGGACCTATCCCCATCATTCAGACAAGCGCCGATGAATGCGTCGGCTCGACTGCACTCCGCGCGCTCGGCCAATTCCCTGCCCAGTTTCATGCGCAACAGCGCCCAGCCGTCCGGAGGAGGGAGGCGCGTGCTCCGAGCGACGCGGTCGATGGACGAAGCATCCGTAAATGCGCTGCGCAGCTTCTGGCGGAAATCATGCCAGCCCTTGGCGAGCATGCCGGACGGACGATGGAAGGCGTCCGTGGACAGGGATGAGACGGCATCATCGTTCGCACCAGCGCGCAGGATCGCGTCCCGGATACCTGCCGCTTGCACTTCCTTCAGGCGACTGCCGATAGCCCGTTCCAGGATCGCGGACTCATCGAACAGTCCGGCTTCCAGATGTTGCCGGTCATGCTCGGCTCGCATCGCATAGAGCGCCCGCATCACCTGCTTGAAATCCGACTTTAGACGGCCGGGCTTGCCGGCGCGCTCGGTGAGCAACGTATCCACCAAGGTGTCCATGGCCCCGTTCAATCGCTGCTCAAGATGCGCGCGACGGATCGCCTTGCGTCCAGCCCGGGACGTGAAGAAATAAGTAATCCACTTCTTCACGGCCGAGAACACGCGCGTGTGCGGCATCCGCGTTTCAAGCTCGTCGGAGGTGGGCGGCATGGCCAGATTCAGTTCGGCCGCGCTTTTTGTCCGTATTCTCTCCAAGAGGCTGGCCGGCACGCCGCCCGCGTTGCCGGAAAGAACCTGCTGAAGTACCAACACGGCGCGTTCGACGTGCACGGACATCGCCCTCGACCCCGTATATCCCAACAAGCCTTGGGAAAAACGCCCCGACTGCCGTTGGTCTTGCAATTGCTCTTCAAGGTACGCCGACAGGCCCTGGCGCATGGCTTGCAGGCCGGCTGCCAACTCGGCTTTCCGCACCGCTTCCTGCTCGGGTGTTAATCGGAAATTCGCGAGCCCCGAGGCCATCGATTTATTGAAGTGCTCCATGAAACACTCATCGACATACATCCAGGCGCTCAGCACCGTATTGCACCCCTCGGGCAGGGACACCCCATCGTACATGCCCAGCATCAGCGTTTCGATCAAGGCTTCTATCCGCTCCTTTTTCTCCTCCTGGCTGAGGGGGCGCCGGCCTTCGTTCATGGCCTGACCTTCGATCCTGAACAAATTCAACAACTCGCGCATGGGATGAAGAATAAAGCGCTCGCGAACCATCGCCTTGATCGCCATTTGCATGCCTTCGAGCTGCGCGCCCAATGCCGGCCTTTCGTCACGATCGACTTCCAGGATTTCGAAAAGACGCTTGATCGCTTCCTGACCGGGCCGGGTGACGTCACGGTCTGTCATCTCCCTATGCAGGCGTATAAGCTGGATGTCCGGAACCTCCTGAAGCGCCGTGTAGAACACGCCTGCGTTAGGTCCCACCAGGCCCGCGGCCGCCGAAGCATCCGTGCCCTGCCCCTCCCAGAACGTGGTGGCAACCTTCCTCATGTTTCCCAGGTACTCGCCCGTTTTCATGTAGGGGGTTGTGGCATCCATGCCCAAGGCGCCCGCCAGCGCCTTGAACAGCTTTTTCCCATTCCCGGCGCCGTTCGTCCCGGTCAGCCGCTGACGCCGCGAGTCAACGCAGATGCGGTATACCGCGTCCAGGCATTGTTTCGCGTTATGAACGACCGCCCCGTCGTCCGCCAGTGCTACGTTCGCTGCCTGCGTCCTGGTCACGAGACTGTAGTCCCACAGACTTGCGCCGTTGACGATGGGCCCCTCGTGGAAGTCGTCCGGTCCGAACATGCTCTTGCCCCCTGCGAAGCTCCCGCCGTCGGCCTCGGACATGTTCTCAAGGGAATCATCCATGGTCACGACGGGATGTTCGGCGGAGCTGACGAGCGCGAACTCCGCCTCGCTGGTGAGGGTGTAATTCGGCACAAGGCTGCAATCCTGCATAAGGGTGTCGTCCTGAGCGTCGGCACCAGAACTCTCGCACCCGGAGTCGCTGCGCGTGTCTCCGTCGATCATCTCCCATCCCTGGCAAGACGCAGCCCCGGGCCCGGCGGTGGCGAGGCCGGTAGCCTGCGCGCGCCGCTGGCCGCCCGGCGTCGCGTCGACCAGGCTGGCCGGGCCGGCGGAACGAGCGGCAGGAGCGAAAAGAGCATGGGGTCCGTCATGTCGAGCGCCGGTTGCGCGGCGGCCTACGTCGCTGGCCGCCCGGGCGGTATTCTCGTCCTGCGATTGAAGGCCTGCGTAGGCTGCGGTGCTTTCCCTACTCGAATTCAATGATCCCAACATAAAGGCTCCTGCTTGCTGTCCGATGCAATGTCGGGGCTGAGTAGAGCCTCTTCGACGTCCGGTTCCGTCGCGCATGCGCACGCGCCCCTGTCCGTGCGCACCACCGGTCGCCCTTCCTGCCTAGCATGGCCACGCCAGGCGCATCGCGGCGCCATGCGTCCCTTGGAGCGTGAATCACTGCCCCGCGTCGGGCAAGCCCCCGTGTCGGTCAGCCAGAATGTCCTCCGCGGTCCGCCAAGGTCCGCCAGGCCGAATCGAAACGTCGATAGGCTCGCACGCGCATCACATCGCCACGCGGTTTGCGCCCGCGTAAATTCACCATCAAAGTCCGCCATCAAGGCGACCAGTTGGGCTAGCCCTTGGACGCCCAGGCCGTGCGAGCCCTGGCCGTCCCCTTGCCTTGCGTTGTCATAGGGACGCGCGCAGCCGGTATGGCTCAGGGACGCGCGACGACGACCTTGCCTATCATGTTGCCGGCCTCGACCAGCGCATGCGCCTGCATCAGCGTGGCGGCGTCGATGCCGTCGATGCGGCGGGTCAGCGTGTGCTTGATCTCGCCGCGATCGACCAGCTCCGCCACGCGGCGCAACAGGGCGTGTTGCCGGGCGAGGGTGCTGGTGTTGAACATGGCGCGGGTGAACATCAGCTCCCAGTGGATCGAAATGGACTTCGCCTTGAAGGGTCCGATATCCAGGCTCACCGGGTCGTCGATGAGGGCGAACTGGCCCTCCGGGCGCAGCACCGCGGCAATCTGCGGAACATAGGCCGCGCTCTGGTTCAAGCCGACCACGTGCGTGACGTGCTCCAAGCCTAACGCGGCCAATTGCGGCGCCCAGGGCTGGCGGTGATCGATGACGTGATGCGCGCCATGATCCAGCACCCATTCGCGGGTTTCCGGCCGCGAGGCGGTGCCGATCACGGTCATGCCCGTCAGCGCGCGCGCCAGCTGGGTCAGGATGGAGCCCACGCCGCCCGCCGCGCCGACCACCAGCAGCACGTTATGGTCGGTCGGGTCGGCCGCCTGGACGCACAGGCGGTCGAACAGCAGCTCCCAGGCGGTGATGGCCGTCAGCGGCAAGGACGCGGCTTGCGCGAAGTCGAGCGAGGCCGGCATGGGGCCGACGATACGCTCGTCCACGGCGTGCAGCTCGCTATTGCAGCCAGGCCGCGTGATGTCGCCGGCATACCATACGCGGTCGCCCGGCTTGAAGCGCGTGGCCAGCGGGCCCGCGGCACGGACGATGCCCGCGGCATCCCAGCCGGCGATGCGCGCGCCGTTCGCCGGAATATCGCCGCCGAGCCGGACCTTGGTATCGACCGGGTTGACCGACACCGCCCTGACCTCGACCAGCAAGTCGTGGTCACGCAATGCCGGGGTAGGCACTTCGATGTCTTGCAGCGCCTGCGGGTGGCTGATGGGGTGGTTCTGATGGAAGCCTATGGCCTTCATGGAAAACTCCTTGGAAAAACGGACGGAGGGCCCAGAAGGCCGCCGGCCTTCATGGATGCAGGACACCATGTTATTTTTCCGTGATTTACAGATAAATCCCCGAAAAACCAAAATACTTTCTGCGTTTCGATGAAAATCATCCGCCTCGATGACGTGCAGATCTTCGTGCACACCGCGGACGCCGGCAGCTTTTCGGAAGCCGCGCGCCGCCTGAACATCGCGCCCGGGCAGGCCAGCGCTTCGGTGCAGCGGCTGGAAAAAGCCCTGGACGCACGCCTGTTCACGCGTTCCACGCGCAGCATGCAGCTGTCGGAGGCGGGAGAGCGCTATCTGCCCCATGCGAGGGCCATGGTGGAGGCGCGAGAGCAAGGCGAGCACGCCCTGGCGGACGGGCGATCCGCGCTGTCCGGTCCGCTGCGGCTGTCGGCGCCGTCGGACTTCGGGCGCAACCTGCTGCTGCCCTGGCTGGACGAATTCCAGCACCAGCATCCCGGCTTGTCGCTGCACCTGAAAATAAGCGACCGCGCGGCCGACCTCATGCGCCAGCCGCTGGATGCCGTCATACGCTACGGACTGCTGCCGGACTCGTCGCTCCTGGCCCTCAAGCTGGCTGGCGACAACCGGCGCGCGCTATGCGCCGCGCCGGCGTACATCGAACGACATGGCGCGCCGGCCAAGCCCGAGGACCTGCGGCGGCACAACTGCCTGCGCTATGTATGGGGCGAGCAGATCCATGAACGCTGGCGGTTTACCCTGCCCGGTGGCGACCGCGCCGTGACGGTCACGGGCAACCGCGTCAGCGACGATGCCGATGTGGTACGCCGCTGGGCGATCGCGGGGGAAGGCCTGGTCTACAAATCGCGGCTGGATCTCATCGAGGACCTGAAGGCGGGACGGCTGGTGGAGCTGTTTCCGCAGGCGCATTGCGAGCCCGCACCCTTGCACCTGGTGTGTGCCCACCGAGCACAGCTGACGCCGGCGCTCGGCGCATTGCATGCGTTCCTGCAGGAACGTTGCGCCGCGTTGTCGGCCAGTCATCCCGTGTTTCCGGGGCAGCTACACCACGGCGGCGCCGAGGGACTCGGGCCGACGCGCAAGCAGCTGAGAGAGCCGTTGAAGTCCCGCCTGTAGACGTCCACGGTCCTTGATGCTGCCCAGGGAGATCCGGACGGCATTCACGCAACCGCTGCCGGTGGCGAATGCCTCCGCCGGCGTGACCGCCAAGCCCTCGCTTTCGGCTGCGCGCGCAAGCTGCGAGGAGCTCCAATACCCCGGCAATTCCAGCCATACGTGCAGGCCGTCTCCAGCGCCGTCGTACCGTCCCGCCAGGATGTCCCTCGCCATCCGGTGGCGCAGGCGCGCCTCCTTGCGTACGCCTTCCATCAATCCGTCAGCCGAGCCGTCGAGGATCCACTGCGTGGCAAGCGCGGCCGTCAGGGGGGCGGCCATCAGCGCGAATGATCTTAGCGCGACCAGGAAACGTTCGCGTTCGTCCGGGTCGCGTATAAGCACGAAGGCGACACGCAAGCCGGGCGTCAGGCATTTCGACAGGGTCGAGATGTAGTACACCTGTTCCGGGGCGAACGTTGCAATAGGTGGCGGTGGGCCATCGGCAAGAAGCCAGTAGGGATCATCCTCGACGATGCGTACATTGCGGCGCTTCGCGATGGTGGCGAGTTCCTTGCGCCGGCGTTCCGGCATGGTGATGGCCGTCGGATTCTGCAATGTCGGATTGAGGTAGATCAGCGCGGGTTTGTGCCGGCGGCACGCTTGATCGAGTTTCGTGGGCGCCATCCCGTGCTTGTCCACTTCCACTGCGATGATGCGCCGGCCGAACTGAGTCCCCGCGGCGCGCAAGCCGGGATAGCTGGCTGGCTCCGCCAGTATCACATCGCCGGGCTCCGTCAGCGCAAGGATCAATGCGGCGATCGCCGCTTGCGCACCCGGACAGACGACAACCTGTCGAGCATCCAGATAACCAAACATCGGCTCCAGCCATTTGGCTCCAGCCTTACGGTCGGAGTCGCTACCCCCACCCAGGTGATAAGTCATGAGCAACTCGGTATCGGCCCTCATCAACACCTGAGCCAGGCCTTGTTTCAACAGGTCGTCGAAGTCCACGCCATCCGGCGGTGGCGGGGTATTCATGCTCAGGTCGAGGATCGAGGTCAATTCGACCTTCGGGGCGGCGACATAGGTGCCCCGGGCGCCGCGCCCCTCCAGCAAGTGGCGGCGTTTGGCTTCGTGGTATGCGCGCGTGATCGTCGTCAGGTCGACGCCCAGCCGTGCCGCCAGTTGGCGCTGCGGAAGCAGGCGGTCACCCGGTTTCAGCGATCCTTCCGCCACCGCCGCCTGCAAGGCATCCGCGATCTGCAAAAAACGAGGTCCGCCCTGGACGGCCAATCGGGGCGGCCAGGTGGGCGAATTGTCGTTTTGCATGGTTTTCAGGGGCGACGTTGCGTGTCGATGTATGGAAATTGCTTTTTAGTAGTATGTCCGATAACGCGCGGCGACTTCCATACAAGGATAGCAGCCGCTGACGTTTTCGCCTTTCTCATCCTGGAGGTAGTGCTCCTTGGGGCGGACAGTGTCAAGTCAGAAGCTGGAAATTCTCAAATGATCGATTGGATCCCGGTAGTCTTCATTACGTTCAAGGTTCTCGTATTCGCCACCTGCATGTTCTTCGCCATCAAGTGGCATTACGACCAAGGGAAGAAGGGGAAGGACAGGCGCGCGCTGCTGCGCACGAGCGGCAAGGTGGCGGTCATCTTCATCCTGGCGCTCGCTGGCGTGCTGCTTCTCGCCTTCGGGCTTGCCAGGATGTTGGGGATGGACATGAGGCTTCCGTGATGGCTAGGACGGGTCTCGCTCCGACAGCATCGCGTCGGCGATATCCAGCATCGCCCGCAAGCGATCCATGTGCCGCAGGTCCTGGTGATAGCCGACCCATATATCCCGCGTCGGAGGCTGATCCGGTGTGTCGATACGCTGCAATCCGGAGACTGCATCGCCTATTGGCCTTGGGAGCACCGCGATGCCCATGCCCCTCAAGCACATCTGTGCCTGGACCGAACGGCTCGTACTTGTGAAAGTACTTCGGGAAAGCGGGAACCTCTCCAATACCCACGCCACATCGGGGAAATGCGATTGCGCGGTATTCATGAGAATGACCCCTACGGATGCTGGATCGTCCTCCAATGCCTGGGCGGTCCCCGCCGACGCATACACCCCATATGACATTCGCATCAGGCGGCGCTGAACAATATCCGGCTCGCTGAAAGGTACGATGCGAAAGGCCACGTCGGCCTCCCGGCGTGAGAGATCGAGTAAGCGATGGCTTGCAATCACTTCCGGCACGACAGCGGGATGGCGGCGTTTCAACTCGACCAGGACTGGGGCCAGGACATAGCCGGCGAACCATTCCGCTGACGAGATCCGCAGGATACCTTCGAGGCGTTGGTCGTTCCCGGTCAGACGCCTTTCCATGGACAGCGCGGAATCCTCCATGGACTCCGCCAGTGCCCGCACGGTGTCACCGGCATCCGTGAGCACCAGTCCGTCCTTTGTTCTACGAAAGAGTGCTTGCTTGGCCTCGTCTTCAAGCACCTTTATGCGGCGCCCCACTGTCGGATGGCTCACGCCCAGCGCCTGGGCGGCCTTGCCGAAGGACCCACCGCGGGCGACTGCGAGGAAGATGCGAACGTCGTTCCATTCCATGCCAAGCCTGTCCGTACAAAAATGTACGCAAAATGTACATGGATATCAGTATCTCGACAATCTTGTTTGGTTCATCATGCCACGCCATGATGAATACATTGACCCATACCACCGGAACGGCAGCCCCTGACTCCCGCCGCTGGCTCGCCTTGGCCGTCCTGCTGACCGGCACGCTGCTGCCGCCTTTGGACTTCTTCATCGTCAACGTGGCGCTACCTGCCATACGGACGGACCTGCAAGCTTCTTCCGACGTCTCGCAGTTGGTGATCTCGGTGTATGCCGCGGCCTATGCCGTCACCCTGATCCTGGGCGGGCGCCTGGGTGATCTCTATGGCCGGAAGCGCGTGTTCATAGCCGGCATGCTCGGATTTGGCGTCGCTTCGGCGTGGTGTGGCCTGGCGCCGTCGCCGGGCATGCTTGTCGTCGGCCGGCTGCTGCAAGGGATAGCGGCAGCGATCATGGCGCCGCAATCATTGGCCTCGATACACGCCATCTTTCCGGCAAGCGAGAAGAATCGCGCGCTGAGCCTGTACGGCGCGACGTTCGGCCTGGCCTCCGTGGGCGGACAACTGCTCGGGGGGGTGCTGGTTTCGACCAGCCCGTGGGGGCTGGGGTGGCGCAGCGTCTTCCTGATCAATCTTCCCATCATCATCGTTGCCGTTCCCTCTGCAATGATGCTCCTGCGTGAAAGTCGAGCCGAACGTTCGCCTCGCCTGGACGTGCCGGGGGCGCTGCTGCTGGCGGTTGGCTTGCTGGCGCTCGTGGTTCCGCTTATCGAAGGACAGGAACACCACTGGCCGTGGTGGTGCATGGTGCCGCTGGTTTCAAGCCTGCCGTTGTTATGGCTCTTCTGGCAGTATGAAAAGGCACGGGAACGCGCAGGCGGCACGCCTCTGGTTCTGCCCTCGCTTCTGGCCTTGCGTGGGTTGCGACGCAGCTTGGCATCGACGTTCCTCTTCTATGCGCTCGCCGCGTTCTTCCTGGTATTCGCCGTGTACGAACAGGCCGGCCTGGGCCATGACGCCTTGACGGCCGGTTTGGCCATCCTGCCGCTCGGCATCGGGTTTTTCCTGGGTCCACTGTGCAGTCCGCGCATCGCCCGGCGCATGGGCTCACGTACCGCCGGGTTTGGCATGGTTCTGGAGGTGTCCGGTCTGGTCATGGTCGCAGCGCTGGCTTTCGCCGGAGCATCGTCCTGGCTTGTCTTGCCCTTGTTCCTGGTTGGCGTCGGGCAAGGGATAGCCCTTCCCGCGCTGGTGCGCTTGAACGTGGACCATGTGGAAACACGCTGGGCGGGGTTGGCCTCGGGCTTGGTAAACGCCACCTTGCAGATCAGCGCCGCCGTAAGCGTCGCCTTGTTCGGCGGTCTATTCATCGCGATCGCGCCTGACGGAGCAAGCGCGCACGACGTGCAGCTCGGCTTCGCGGTGGCTTCATTGGCCATAGGGGCGTCGCTGGCACTGGCCGCCATACTAAGCATGATGGTCTGTAAGCGCGTGCCAGACTAACCGTCGACACATAAGTGGCCTAATGTCATGAACACTGCCTCGAAAAATCCATTCCTTGTTCTCGCCCGTAAACGGGCGCTAGTTACCGGTGCGGCGCGTGGCATCGGCGCGGCCATTGCGCTCAAGCTGGCCGAGGACGGTGCGGACGTCGCTATCACCTACGAGAAATCGGCTGAAAAGGCCGCAGCCCTGGTTGCCGAGATTCGCGCCCTCGGCCGCAACGCCGTCGCCATCCAAGCCAATGCAGCCGACCCTGATGCCGCGAAGGCCGCGGTAGAGCAGACAGTGAGGGACCTAGGCGGGCTGGACATCCTTGTCAACAACGCCGGCGTCCTGATTGCAGGCCCGTTGTCCGAGCAGTCATTGGACGATATAACCCTGCAGCTCGACGTCAATGTACGCGGCGTTTTCATGACCACCCAGGCCGCGCTGAAACACCTTCCCAATGGCGGCCGTATCATCACTATCGGCAGCAATGCCGGCCTGTCGGTGCCATTCGCCGGCATCGCGGTCTATGCGGCTACCAAATCCGCGATGGAGAGCTTTACCCGTGGGCTGGCCCGTGAGCTTGGTCATCGTGACATCACCGTCAACCTGGTTCGTCCTGGCCCCATCGATACTGACATGAATCCTGCCGACGGTCCTCTTGCTTCCTCCATACTGCCAAGCCTGTCTATCGCCCGCTACGGCAAGACCAGGGAGGTCGCCGAAGCCGTGGCCTTCCTGGCCGGACCTGGCGCGGCCTATGTCACCGGTTCGGGAATCCTGGTCGACGGCGGCATAAGCGCCTGACCGGACCCGACTGCTGCGGGTTTCGGGGCCACCGGCTCCAGTTACCGCGCCCGGTCAGCTTTCACCCCGACCATTGCGGATTCCAGACGATTTCCCAGAGATGTCCGTGCGGGTCTTGGTCCTTGGTAATACAAAAAGGCGCCGAATAATGCCTACCGTGGAAGCTAAAATGTCGGCCTGTCGGCGTCATTGCCGACACATTTCGGGGGAGCAAAAGATGAGCGGCCTGTACATAACAGCCCAAGAGATATTCGTCGCGGCAGGCGACGAGTTGGTGGATGTATTGAAGACAACGAAGGAATAGCCCAGATGGATCTGGTCCAGCTTCGATACTTCACGCGGGTCGCGCAACTGAAGAGTTTTTCAAAGGCCTCCGCCGCCCTGCACATCGCGCAACCCGCCTTGACCAGGCAAGTGCTGCTGCTGGAAGAAGAACTGGGCGTTCAGCTGCTTGTGCGGCATAGTCGTGGCGCCGAGCCGACCGCCGCCGGCCTGCAATTGCTCGAAGGCGCGGAAGCGATTTTCCAGCTCGTGCACGACGTGACCGCCAAGGTATCGGCGTTGAATGCCACCGTGGAAGGAACCTTGCGCGTCGGCATTCCGCCGTCTCTCGGCGGCGTCATCCTGGGCCGGGTCACCGCGAACTTCCAGCAGCGCTATCCCCGCGCGACCCTGGCATTGCGCGAAGGACTCGGCAACGAGTTGCGCGCGGCCTTGCTCGCCGACGAGGTGGATCTGGCGGTATTGACCGTGAACGACGATCCAAAATTGGCGGGTACCCACCTGTGCGACGAGGAATTGTGGGTGCTGCAGCCACGCCGCTCTCCGGGCCTCCCCACCCCCAGGACCTATAAGCTGAGCGAGCTCGCCGCCCAGCCCCTGATCCAGACCGAACGCCCGCATCATGTGCGCGAGTACATCGAGGGGGAGGCCTCCCGCCTGGGCCTGAAGCTGAACATCATCGTGGAAACGAATGCCGTTCAGGCCATCAAGGACCTGGTCCGGCAAGGCCTGGGCGCGCATATATCGCCGTGCTCCGGAATCAGCAAGGACATCCTTCAGGGCAATTTCGATGGGGGGCCCATCGAAGGACTGCTGTTCTCGCGCTACCTGGTACGGCGTGCCGACAGGACGCCGACATTGGCCATGACACAATTCCAGGAACTGCTGATCGCGGCGCTGCGCGACTCGCCGGTCCCGGGACAAGGAATAAGGGTCCCGCCTCCTCGCTAGAGCGCGCGCGGCACGGTTGCCGCCATGCGCAAACCGTGCTCGAACAGTGGAAAATCAAGCGGCGGCCAGTTCGGCCATCGTCTCGCTGACCCAGTCCGCGATGGCATCCACGCCCATCGCCAGGTTATCCACGCTGCAATGCTCCGCGCCACCGTCGCGCAGGGTATGGACGTACAGCTCGGCCTTGGGGCTGTTCACGCACTCCGCCACCAGCTGCTCCGCCTGCGCCAGCTTGATCTGGCGATCGTTCTCGCCGTGGGTTACCAGGATGGGGCACCGTATGCGGTCCAGCACGCCGGCGAGCGTCATGCGGTCCGCGGTCTCCAGCAAGTCCTCGACGGTTTCCTTGCCGAACACCCACATGACGTGGTTCCAGTAATGCGGCACGGGCAGGCGCGGGTCACGGCTCTGATAACGGTAGCGTTGAATCGCGCCCCAATCGTAGTTGGCCCCCCAGGCAACACAGCAACGCAGGCGGGGCTCGAAGGCGGCGGCACGCGGCGCGTGGAATCCGCCCAGCGAAAGCGCCATGATGCCGATGCGCGCGGCGTCCACGTCGCCGCGGCTTTCCAGGTAGTCGACACACGCCGAAGCGGGAATCTCCGCCTCCGGGAAGTTGGTCAGGCCTTGCCGGCGTAGCGCCTCCCCCACGCCGGGATTGTCGACCAGCAGCACGGAAACGCCTCGTTCGCGCAGGGCGTCACCCATGCCAACCAGATGGAGAATTTCCTTGTTGACATCCAATCCGTCGAAATGAACCATGCATGGCGCGCCGCCGGCCGGGATATCCTTGGCCGGCACGTAGAGGGCGGGCAAGGTGGTATCGCCGTAAGGCACCTCCACCCATTCGACGGGTTGTCCGGTCAGCACCGCATATTGGCGGAAGCAGGCCAGCATATTCTCATAGGCTTCAGGACGCGCCGCCATGCCGGGCGCCTGCATGCGTTCCGCCTGTACATAGTAGATGGCGGCCCGGCGGAATTTCCTGCCCGCGCTCAGCGGCCGTCCTCGCTGCACATCCTGCTCTGCCAGGGTTTTCAGTTTGTCCGCCAGTCCCCCCCATGCCTGGAAAAGGACTTCGGCGGCATGAGGATCACCGCGCATGGAGGCTTCCTTGACCGGCGCGGACACGTCGGCGATCTCGCCGATTTCGGCCCCCATTCCCAAGGCCAGATTGACGGCCATATTCCACGTGTAGTTGTTGTCGAAGTATTCGAACATGCTCGTGTTTCCCTTTGGCTAGCCGCCGTTTTCGACCTTGATGCCCTTGGTCTGGATGATCTTTTCCCACATTGCCGATTCAGCGGTGATGTCCTTGGTGAGCTGGGCGTGCGATTGCGCTACCGCCTCGTAACCATCATTGCGTATCCGCTCCCGCAACTCGGGCGTGTTGATGGCCTTGGCGATCGCTGCTTCCAGCTTGGCGCGTATGTCGTCTGGCAGTCCCTTGGGAGCGAATACCCCCTGCCAGACATAGGCAACGACCGGCACGCCTTCTTCCGTCATCGTCGGAATGTCCGGGATCGACGCGGAGCGGGACTCCGCCGTCAGCGCCAGCCCTTTCAGTTTTCCGGCAAGCACCATGGGCTGCGAGTTTCCCACCGAGTCGCATAGATAGTCGGTATCGCCGGCGACGACCGATACTTGGGCGGGGCCCGCGCCCTTGTAAGGCACGTGCAAGGCCTCGATGCCGGCCGCCCCGTTCATCAACTCGCAGGCCAGGTGGCCGACGCTGCCGGTTCCCACGCTGGCATACGAGAACTTTCCCGGTTTGGACCTGGCCAGGGCGACGAATTCCTTGAACGTGTTCGCGGGCACCTTGCTGGAAACCAGCAAATAGAGTGAGTAGCGCAGCGGCTCGGCGATGGGCGTGAAATCGGCCACGGGGTCGAACGGCCGCGGGGTCCTCAATAGCGGCCCGATGACCTGCGCGCTATTCGAGGTGTACAGGAGCGTGTAGCCGTCCGGCGCCGCGCTCTTGACCATATTGGTGCCGATCAGCCCCGTGGCTCCGTTGCGGTTTTCCACAATGACGGGCTGCCCCAAGGCGTCGCCCATCAGTTTGCCGACCAGCCTGCCATAGGTATCGGTGGGGCCGCCCGGCGGAAAGGGCACGACCAGCCGGATAGGCTTGGCGGGGTATTCGTCGGCGACGGCCGCGCCGGCCATCAGCAGGGCCGCGGCCGCCAGGAGCGCGCGCCGCGTGGGTATTTTGAATATCATCGGGTCTCCTCCGTCTTATGCAGTGCAATTCTGCGGATTGCGCCGGACGAAAGGAAATACCGATTTTTGAAGACACCTATAGAATTTTTGGATACCGTGGCCCGGCCGCGGAGCGGCGACGGCGACTGGGCAGGCGTAAACAGTCATACTCCGCCCAAATCTGAATTCTTTTTGAAGGTTGCCATGTACACACTCCGCATATCACGTCCTGAAGATGGCGCCGCCCTCGTTGATCTTTGGCGGCGCTCCGTGGACGCCACCCATCACTTTCTCAGTGCGGAGGATCGAAAGGCCATTGATGCCGAAGTGTGTGGTTTTCTGCCCCATGCGCCAGTGACTGTTGCCGTCGATGAAAATGACAAGCCCCGTGGCTTCATGCTGATCGACGGGACACATATGGAGGCGCTCTTCATCGATCCCGAAGTCCGTGGAAACGGTATCGGTCGCCAATTGTTGCAGCATGGATTGTCACGGCATGGCGCATTGACCACGGACGTCAACATGCAGAATTCTCAGGCAGTCGGCTTCTATCAGCGGATGGGGTTCGTCGAAATGGGACGTTCGGAGGTGGATGCACAGGGGCGGCCTTATCCCTTGATCCATCTGCGTTACGCGGGTTAGCTGGAAAGCAGTGAGCACATGACGGGCCGTCCGGATGCCCAGGGCCGCCGCCGGCCGTGGATACAGTCGATGGCGGCCCTCGCCGTCGCGGCCTTGATCGGTTGGGGTTGCTTTGTGGGAGCGACCGAAGTGGTGGAAAGCCTGCACACCGGGGTGCTCGACAATCGTAAAGGAGCTGACATCCTTGCAGCCGAGCAGCCCTTCCTTTACTGGGCCCTGATCGGCTTCTACACGGCGGCAATCCTGACCGCCGCCGGCTTGGCGCTTTTGATGCTGGCCATTGCCATCCGCGGTCTGATTGGTGCCAGGGGCCCTGATCGATGAATGACCGTCATCAATTGGAAACGCTTCCGCTGAAGTGTGCGATTGTGAGATGGCCAATCACGCGGACGCCATTGGCTAAATTCTCCGGCTTGGCCGACTGACTGCTCCTGGCCGAAGGCGCCATCGAGGACCGACCGGTTCCGACCCTTCTCGGTCATTTAGACTCACATGGGTTTAATGACTGCTTTGAAGATATAGGCCGCTCAGGTAACGCGATCGCATCGCGGGTTATTGTGCTTACTTGAGCCCGGCAAGGTACAAGAGTTCTTGCACAGATACCCGCAGGTCCGCTAATAGAGGATCAATATCACCCCGCACCGCGTTGAAACGCCGGCTGTGTGCTGATTTATCACCAATGTCTTTCAACCGTGGAAGCGCTTGTTTCGTGTTGCGCGTGAGATTCCAAACGGTCTCTGACAAAGTGATGGAAATCAGGTCCCGTAGATAGAAGAACTCGCCGGCGCTATTCTTGATTTTATGGGCTATCGCATGCTTCTCAAACGCTTCAATAATGAGCGTCTCCAGCAGACGCCTGATCATTACCGCGGCAGCGTCGTACCAACCATTTTCGTAGCAGCCATTTGCTTGGTTTGCGACTTTTTCCAGATAACCCCGAGTTCCGCGAACTAATGCAAACGGAATAACGTTAGACGTTTGGGAGCGAAGCCCCTCCTCGGGTGGTCCCATTTGAAATCGAACATCTTCCTGAATCGCCTTAGCGGCTTTCAAGGCATTTATGGGAGCCGGGTCACGCATCTGATCCAACACCATACAGGTGTTTACCCATGCTCTTGAAAATTTGGTCGATCTGTTCGGGCGAGGAATCAGCAGAAATATGAACCTGAATGTCTATGTGGACGGCAGGAATGCCATGAATTCCATTGGAGTGTACATTTCCGGGTTTGGACGTTACGGCAGTATGTAGGGGGTCCGTATGTACAGACAGGTTCGTTTGCTCGGCGACGGGCGAGAATTCTGCGGAAGCACAGAGATTCTTAAACGTCGTTACAGTTTTTGCCACTACCTGCTTGCCAGCCGTTGTACTGGTGCTGAACACATGCTCGAGTTCAGTTTGCGTTCTCTGCCACGCATCAGGATACACAGCAAACAAATCCGCATAACCGCTGCGAATCGCATCGCCCAAGGTCTTTTTGTGGTGTGCACCGCGATATTGTTGCCACGAACTTGTCGGCACGGACGATGGGTCGATTAACCCGATCTGCTTCAGTACTCCCAGCAAGGAAGCATCATTGCTCGACGTGAAACCCAAGCTCTTCAGCCATTGTGTAGACGCCTTAGGCGGCACACCAACCTGACGGATTTTTTCTAGCAATCCCGAAAGCTTTCCGGGGACCGTCGTATATGCAAAGTCGGCCATCGTCACCCCTTTTTTCGTAATCGGACAATAATTTACCACGCACGTGTTCTTCGAGACGCGAGAAAGGGATGTGTTGCGTTCGATAGTCGTCTCCTGAATGTCGGAAGACTCAAGCCGTCGATTGACTCCTCCTGGCCGCGGGGAGTCGTTGATGACGGGGCGTTTCCGACCCGTTGCTGTCGGTCGACAGAACAAGTTTCGGCGCCTGAAAACGAACGTACAGCCTCTCGCATCCAGAAGAGCCAAGAGTTATCCCGGGTGCAATGAAATGTTCATTGAAAACCCGCCGGGGCTGACGCCAGTAGGCTTGAACTTTAGCGGTACGCGTCGACAGCTGCACCGACCCTTGAAAGAGCATCGGCATCATTTCTGTACGACAGCACTTTAGCGATCGTTGGCAAGCCCAGAGCCATCAGTGAAACGTACCCCTCTCCGAGTTGAAGGCTATGAAGGCGTTGATCCGGAGTTCGATACTCGACGGGCGGGGCCTTGTGCCTCTCGTCCAGCCTAAAGGCGACGATGATTGGAGTGTTGCGAGCACAAGCAATTTGCAGCTCGATACCGAGTCCTGTGGACGGAAAGCTTGCTTCGGCAACAACCAAGTCCGCCCACTCGACCATTTCCTTATCCCACGCGTAGCAGAGTCGGGCTCGATCAGCGAACGGTTTCTGCCCAAGTTGCGGATCACTGTCGCGAAGGGCGTACTTGACCTCGATACCATGCATGTCAGTCAAGTGCACCGCCAGGCTTTGCAAAAGGTTGACGTAGGCAGGAAACTCGGAGCGGGGTACGTGCGTCAGCCCGCATGCCAGATAGATTTTCATTGTGAGAGGTGCACTTCAGCTTGAGGGGCGCACATTGGGAAACATGAACTGTTGACCAGTCAGTTCAGCTGCCAGTTCGTCAAGAAACTGAGCCGGCGACATCCGGACAAACTCCGTCAACAACCAGTTCTTTTGGCCATTTAGAAACGAGGCCAGTTCGATCGGCCGATAGCGGCAAATCTCGCTGAGCCTGTGCATCGCGAGTAGCGTCAGTGTGAGGGGCGAACGTTTCAGTCTAGACGGGCCAGGGACGACACATTTCGCATACCAAAGCGTCTGGGCGCCGGCAAGGTAATTGATGTCGGGCCGAAGTCCGCGCAACAGTCCTGCGACGGCGGTTTTATCGGCTGCCGAGCTGGCATCTATTCCAGTAACTATCGCCGTCGCCACAGACCTGATCGTTCTTCCGTCGTTCACTGTTGGATCGGCAATGAGCGAGGGCGGAAGGCGACGCATGTGGGCCGACCCCGTGAAGTCCTTCGACAGAAGTGCCGAGAAGTAGGCAGCCCCAGTTGACGCATCAAACCTAATCTCACAGTCCGTCAGCGGAACGAACAGATCGCGCTGGTTCGCATAGCTCAGGCAGAAGGTTCGATGGATGCACGGCAAGTTGAAAAAGATCTCCTCCAAACTGTGGTGCGGCGATGCCTCCAATTCACCTAGGTACTGCGACAGTGCAGGCGCAATACCCTTCTGCATGATTCTTACTCCTTCGTTTGACAGAGCGATCCTCCTGGAAGATCCCCTCATGTTGTGCGCGCGAACACCATGGTGCTCATCGAAAACGACACCTTTGGCAGAGAGCAATGCCTTCGTGGCGTTCATGAACGTGTAGTAGAGCAACAGCGGGGCAGACTGGACTGGCATTCCCTGTGATGCCGTAAAGAACGAATGCGCTTGCTCCCAATAGAACAACGCATTGGACTTTTTGGCACGACGGAGCCAAAGGGCTACGTACTCCCAGTGACTGTTGGTCAGGACCGTGCGAGCACCCAGATTAGGACTGACTGTGGCCTTGTGGGGCTTCACGTCGCGATTGTTTATTCGCAATGTTGGCATCTATACCTTTGCGTCAATGTGAGTCGACGACTCGGTCTTGCTCAAGGCCGGCTAGGCGAAGGCAGGTCGGATGGCCTTGGCAATCAGGAAGGCTCCATATCGGGGCAGAGCCTACTCGAAAGCAGTCAATCGTGGAAGACGGCTTGTGGCCGGAAGTGGATCTTCGAAATTGCTCGCTTTCGACCTAAGGCGACGATGTTTATTGCGCCTCGAAGCGGTTACGATGCCCCGTCCAGCGGAGGTTGCCCGTTAAGTGCCAAGTTTCCACGCCTTCGCAAGGTTATAGTTTCCCCAGTGCAGGCGCTCTGGAAGAACGATTATTATCGCACCGCTCCTTAGCTTTACTACGTCATGCAACGCGCGACGCACTAGATCGCGCGGACGTAGCACGCTCGGTAATCTCGCAGACAAGGAAGAATTATGGAGATCGCAGTTGATTGGGACGCACCAGTCCATCTAAAGAAATCGAAAGACAAGGCTCGGATTTATGATCTGGATCTTGAGGAGCTTCCCGCCGGGCCAGGGCTATACGTCTTTGCAAGAAGCTGGGGAGCGGGGTTCGAAGCTTTGTACGTTGGTAGATCAAAGTCACTTCGGGGCAGGGTTAAGGGGCACCTAAACAGTCTCAAGCTCATGAGCCACATTCGAGATGCAAAGAATGGCAAGCGAGTAATCTTCACGGCGAGGTTGGCCCCAAAACGTGGACAACAGATCGACAAACTGCTAGCTCTTACGGAAAGAGCCCTCATTAGGCACTTCCTTGCGGAGGCTCATGACTTAGTGAACATCCAAGGAATGAGAATCAGAAGACATGAGTTCGTTTCACAAGGCCTCAAAAACAAGAGCTTTGTGCCTGAGTTGATGTACCTCGAGCGAGGTAAGGGGGAATAGTTCAAACAGTGGCAAAGCAAACTTGTCGATCAGGCCAGACGACTGACCCAGCAGGCAGCATGCAATGGAGGTTCGCTCCCAGATGTAACAGCATAGCGCCAACAGCGAAATGGGGCGTGCTGAGCCTGTACTACAGGCACTTGATCGAGTCCTCCGACAATGGCCCCGCGAGCCGTCACTCCAACGTTGATCGACCGGTTCTTGACGCAGCAACAGGCCGCTCCTGGCCGGTAACGGTCACCGCCAAGCCGTTGAGATCATGTTGGGCCGGCGGAGTGGGTCGAAAGGAAAAATATCAGACTGGGTAGACCGGAGACGTCAAAGTTCCACCGTAGCTGAACAAAGAATTTCGTCCTGTTTGGGCACTCTCGATATAAGCCATTTATTTTCAGGACTCGGGACTCCAAGGTACGTGAACTTCGCTATAAATTTCTGGAGTGTCAGACTTATCACACAACCGTTGTGAAAATCCCCGTCCCATAGCTAAAATCCCCGAGGGCTCCCACGACATCGGAACATCATGCATATCCGACGGTTTGAAATCGGCGATGAGTCGGCCTTATTTGGGATTTTCTATTCTGCCATTCACCGGATCGCCGCGCGGGACTACACCGCCGAACAGATCCAGGCTTGGGCACCCGCCGACCTCGACCAGAACATCTGGCGTGAGCGCATGCGTTGCATACGCCCCTTCATCGCGCAGATCGACGGCTGCATTGTGGGCTACGCGGATCTCCAGGATCATGGCTACATCGATCATTTCTTCGTGTCTGGCTTCCATCCAAGACAAGGGATAGGGAATGCCCTCATGGCGCGGATCCACGAAGAAGCCACCAAGCGCGGCATCCGGGAACTAAGTGCTGATGTCAGCCGCACCGCCCAGCCCTTTTTCGAATCTCACGGCTTCCTGATTGTGGAACTGCGCACACCCATACAACGTGGCGTGGTCGTTCCCAATGCCCTGATGCGAAAGACCACAATCTAGCGGCCGCGCTCTCGAAGTCCACAACAGACGAATCTCTGATCATGAAAGCGGAGCCAGCAGAATCTTGACACGTCGGCCAGGTGCGCTTTGGGTTGGTACGGCTCCTTCGCCCCGACCCAAAGCGGTCTTTCGACAAAGCCGAAAGCAGTCTCCGGCCGGACGCATCGACTCCATCGCTTGGAGCACCCTGAGCGTCGTATCAGCCTCGACTGGCCGTAAGCGCTACTGCCATGCCTCCAAAGGTTATGCAGATTGACCAGCGCCTCGGAGTGGAGTTAAAGAATTTCCGCACCAGGCATGTTGGGCTGATGACAGCGAATGGCGATTGCGGCATGATCGCGGCGACGGATTCTCAATCAAGGATGTTTGCCATGAAATATGAAGGAAGCTGCCATTGCGGCCGGATCCGGTTTGAAGCCGAGGGCGAGATCGGCCAGGCCATGTCCTGCAATTGCTCGATCTGCCAGCGCAAGGGCGCGCTGATGTGGTTCGTGCAGCCTGAGGCCATGCGCCTGCTGACGCCGGAATCGGACATGAGCACTTATCTGTTCAACAAGCATCTGATCAAGCACCGGTTTTGCCCGGCCTGCGGCATGCATCCCTATGCGGAAGGCACGGCGCCGTCGGGGCAGGCCATGGTGGCGATCAACCTGCGCTGCATTGAAGGGATCGACCTGGACGCCCTCCCGGTCAAGCATTTCGACGGCCGCGCCCTTTAAGCGGGCCACCTTGCGGGCGACGGCTTGGCCGCCCCCGCCACCCCAGGCAACGCAACCACGCCACGATGCCCGGGGAATCTGCCATCCGCTACTAGAACCGCATGGCCAGCCTCAGCAGGCCCGACTGCTGCCGGTTGCCGCCGCCGAACTGCGCGTCGTAGGAGACGCCTACCGTCGTGTTGCGGGTGACCGCCATCTCCGCGCCCAGCCCCAGCACGGCGGCGTCGCGGGCGATGGGAACGCCCGTCACCGAGAACGTGCTGCCGCCATCGAACGCCAGTTCCTGCGTGGGCTTCACGTCGCCCATCGCGTGGCGCCAGCCCAGCGACGCCGTCAGGCGGCCCGGCGTGCGATCGGCACCGAACTGCCATGCGCCGCGCAAGCCCAGCGTCGTGCTGGTCACGTCGTTGGTGGCGCCCGTTCCGTGCAAGGCGGCCGTGCCGCCCGACTCGTCGAAGTCGCGCGTGCGCAGCTGGTTCCACGCCACTCCCGCGAACGGCTCGATGGAGTAGGCATCGCCCACCGGCACGTTGTAGCCCAGCTCCGTGAACACCTGCGTCGAAGAAGCGTGGTAGGAGGACTTCAACTGCTGGTTCAGGCTACCGACCGCCACATTGCGCTTGGTGTCGATGTCGTGCCACGTGTAGGCCGCGCCCGCCATGAAGCGGAAGTGGCCAGGGCCGACGTAGAAATTCCGTCCGCCGAACAGCGTCGCCGTATAGCTGTCGACATTGGTGCGCGACGATACATCTGCGATGGAGCTATGGCTGCCGATGTAGCCGAGCGCGCCACCCACACGCCAGTCACGGCCCACCGCGCCGTCACCGCCGACGAAGATCCCGCCGTCCGATTGGCTGACCCTGGATGCATTGCCGTCACCGGAGAACGAACTCCAGTTGCCGAACACTTGCGCCCAGACCGGATAGGCGCCGCTTTGCGGCATGGCGTCGCGCGACGACGGCCCCATCCGGGCAGTGGGCCGTCCGGCAATCGCCGGTTCGTCGAGGTTGCCGCGCAAGTGCGCCAGCGGCAGCGTGCGCACGGTGTCGCCCAGGTTCTGCAACACGCTGGGCGTGCTCGCGTACGCTTCGCCGGAAAGCAGCTTCAAGGCCGCGCGCGCTTCGCCCGGCGTCATGGTAAGCACCGACGCCGCCACCTGGCTGGCGCCGGTGACACGGTTCGATGCGGCGACGCTCGCCCCCGACGGCAATCCATCCGCGATCGTGGCCGGGGACGATCCGGCTCCGTTCGCGGCGGACGATGATCCGTTGCCGTTGCCGTCGCCATTGGCAGTGGCATTGCCGGCCGAGCTCGCGGTCGACGTGGCCGCATTGCCGGTCGAGGAAGACGTTGCCCCATTGCCTGCCGTCGCCGTTGACGACCCGCTGGCAGTGGCACCCGACGGCGCCGCACTTCCACTCGTACCCGACGACGATCCGCCACCGCTACCCGCCGACGAAGAGCCGCTCCCCGCCGCACCCGATGCGGACCCACTTCCGGACGAAGACGCCCCGCTACCCGACGAAGGCGGCGCTTCGTTATTCAACGCCCCGCCCACGCTGCTCTCGTTGCCGGTGTTGCCCACGCTGCCGATCGGCACGTCGTTGCGCGCCAGCGTCATGAATGCATTCTTCGTGTCGTAGCTGAGCGTGGGAGTCAGGAAGGCATAGGCCGACGATGCTCCGGTGAACCGGCCCTGTATGCCGCCATCCGCCGTCAGGATGGTATAGGTCCTGCTCGGCGCGTAATTGCCGTCGGGTCCCACGTGCGCCACGGTGCCGTCGAGCGTGGCAACGCCGGTGACGTGGATGAGGTCGCTCGCGCCGCTAGCCGGATCGGCATGCACCCGATAGATCGTGTCCTGGCCGAAGGTCAGGTTGCCATTGACAGTGAGCGTACCGATGGGGGAAGCATCGTTGCCGGGAGAAATCACGGCGGTGGGATAGAGATTGGTGGTTCCCACCTGGCCCACGCCCGCCAGCACGACCTCGCGGCCGATATCCATGGGGCCGTTCAGCTTGCCATCGATTTCCAGGGCGCCGTCGGCGATCAGGATGGGGCCGCTCAGGCCGCTGCTGTCGGCGGTCAGGATCAGCGAGCCGGGCCCGGTCTTGACGAAGCCGCTGGTGCCTTGCAACGGGTTGGCGATGGTGTCGACGTACTGGGCCGAGGCATAGGTGCCGTCGCCGACGACAAGGGCCGGCTGGTTGCCGCCGTTGGCAACCAACGTAATGGGGTCGCCCTGCACACGATAGCGGTCGCTGGCGAACTGGATGCCGGAAACCCGCACGGCGCCGGCGCCGCCATCGACGGTCACCGTACCAGTCGCACCGGTGAAGATGGCATATCCGCCGTCAGGCAAAGCACCCGTGGCATTGGTTGGACTGTTCCAGTTGGTGCCGGTGGCGGTCCACGTGCCGTTGCCGCCGCCCGACCGGGTGGCGGATGCCGCACCGTCGCCGTTCCACAGGTTGGTGGTGCTCGGTCCCAGGATCAGGTTGATCTGCTTGTCCCCGGTCAGCGTCTGGATGGTAGCCCCGGGCAAGGAATCGCCGGTGACCGAACCCAGGGTCAGGCCGCTGCCGCTCAAGGTGCCGCCGTAGGACAGGATGCGGTAGTAGC
This sequence comes from Achromobacter aloeverae, assembly GCF_004121055.1. Classification (GTDB taxonomy): domain Bacteria; phylum Pseudomonadota; class Gammaproteobacteria; order Burkholderiales; family Burkholderiaceae_B; genus Bordetella_C; species Bordetella_C aloeverae. The sequence continues at coordinate 57,234 of NZ_PYAL01000006.1, read as the reverse complement.
CGCCATTGACGCCCAAGGTATTCACCGACACGTTCAGCGTCGTGTTGTTGAGGGCGACATTGCCGCCCACGGTGATGTTGTCGCCGGTGCCCGGTTGCGTGATGGGCAGCCCGGCATAACCCGTCTCGAAGTCGAACACGGCATTGTTCATCGACAGGTTGCCGGTGACGACGAGGTTGCCGTTCGAAACGCCGGTCGGTGTACCGACGGAATAGCCAGGCGCGACATGCGCGTTGCCGGCCACATTCAGATCACCATTGATCGAGCCGAAACCCGCGATGACGCCGTTCGAGGTCGCGGAGACGTTCCCGGTGATGGCCACCCCTGACCCGCCGCCGTTGCCGCCGACCACCAAGGTGCCCCCGCCGACATCGACACCGCCCGGAAAACTGGCCGAATTATCGAAGACTTGCGTATTGCCCGCCGTAACGGTCAGGTCCGCGGCCATGACACCGCCGCAATAGGTCGCGCTCAAGGCCAGTGTCGCTTTCAACCATTTCTGCTTGCCGTATATCAACAACTCTCATCCTCCCTGAATTAATAAATAGATACTGAGAAAGTTACTGAATCGCCTGAAAAGCTTTATTAAGTAACTGGAAAGCTTGAACAAATTGAAGAGCTGGCGGAAAAAAGAGCGCAATGTATACCTATTTTTTTGCAATACCAAGCATTAATAGCGAGATACCATCCGGGCTATTGAAAACGCGCGAGTGGATACCATCCGTGTTATTAAATAATTAATGCCGGATACCATCCGAGCCATTAAAACGATGCACGCGGATACCATCCAAGACCAAAAAGAAATCGGTCTGGATACCATCCGGATTTAATCTGCGCTGGTTATTTCCGCTCACAATTTCTCTATTGCGACGCGAGGGAAGACCAGGCGACGCGGCAGGGAAGACGAGCCGGCGTCAGCAGGGAGATTTGTCGGGAATGGACAGCAAGAGGCCGCGGATTCGTTCTATCGAACCGCGGCCTTGCCGTAGAGATATTTGCGGAGGAAGGGTCGTTCCCCGGACCTTTCCTAGTTCGCGTGGATTCCGCGATCCTCGATCAGCTTGCTCCAGCGCTGGGTCTCGGATGCCACGAACTGCCCCAGTTGTTCCGGCGTGCCGCCCGCGCTGTAGGCCCCGATGGCGCTGAGTCTTTCGCGCGCCGCGTTCGACCGCAGCACGTCGTTGACCGCCGCGTTGATCTGGGCGATGACGTTCGCGGGCGTGCCCGCCGGCGCCATCAAGGAGAACCACGAGCTGACGTCGAAGCCCTTGTATCCCAGCTCGTCCAGCGTCGGCACGTCGGGCAGCACGTCGGAACGCTTGATCGTGGTGACGGCAAGCGCCCGGTACTTGCCAGACTTGATGAGGGGCTGCGCCGTCGGCACCACATCGAACATGAAGTCGAGCCGGCCGCCCAGCATGTCGGTGATGGCCGGGGCGCTTCCCTTGTACGGGATGTGGTTGGCCGTAAGGCCGGCGCTGCTCAGGAAATACTCGCTGACCAGATGCGTGATATTTCCCGTGCCCGCCGATCCATAGTTCAAGCCGGACGGCTTGGACTTGGCCCACTTCACGAACTGGGCGCCATCATGCACAGGGGTGGAGGGCAGCGTCACCAGCACCGCGGGCGTCTTCGCGAGCAGCACGATGGGCGCCAGGTCCTTCGCCACGTCATAGCCGACGGGGCCAAGACTGGGATTCACCGTAACCGGCCCGACCGAGCCCAGCAGCAGCGTATAGCCGTCCGCCTTCGCCCGCGTCACGTACTGGATCCCGATGGCGCCGCCCCCGCCCGGCTTGTTCTCCACCACCACGGACTGCGACCATTTCTCGCCCAGGCCGGCAGCCACGGCCCGCGCCACGATGTCCACGGCGCCGCCTGGCGTGAACGGAACCACGATGGTGACCGGACGCTGCGGAAACGTCTCGGCGGGTCCGGCAGATGCCAAGGCGCTGCCCAGCGCCAACGCGGCCGTTATCAGGCCTTTCAGTATGACGTTCAATCTCTCCTCCTTTTTTTGTTTTGGTCGCCGGTCCCCTGCCCGCGTTTGGCATAGGCAGTGCCAGGTCTTGCCGGCCCGTGGGCCAGCAAGACCTGGAAGCCGCGGTCTCCGACCGCCGGCGCCCCATCAAGCCGCCCGGCTATCCACCCGTCAGGCCGCCAGCTTGCCCGCCTGCACCAGCGCGGCCCGCACGCGCGCGCGCTCGGTGTCGCTCAGGTCCACCCAGGGCAGGCGCACGCGGCCGCTGGGAAGGCGTCCCAGCATGACCAGGGCTTCCTTCATCCGCGTATGCATATCCAGAGTGGGCGCACTGTAGAAGCAGCTCGACATCGGATAGATCTTGTCGTTGATGGCGCGCGCCGTCGCCAGGTCGTTGGCCTGCACGGCTTCCCAAAGGGCGACGTGCAGGTCCGCGTGCACGCTGCCGGAACCGGACAGGATGCCGTTGCAGCCCAGCACCAGCGACGGCATGAGCCAGGCGCTATGGGTCGTCAGCACATTCACCGGCCGCGGCAGGTTCTGCAGGGTGCGGATATTACGCTCGTGCTCGATGGGATTGTTGCTGCGGTCCTTGATGGCCTTCACGGACGGGACCTCCTCGGACAGCTTGAGCAGCGTATCCAGCGGAATCGCCATGCCGGTCGACGTTTCGTACTGGAATACGATCAGCGGCAAGTCCGTCGCTTCGGCGATGGACCGGTAGTGGCCCAGCGCCATCTCCGGCAGCATCGCCGCGCCGCGGGCAAAGACCGCCGGCGGAAACACCAGCAGGCACGACGCGCCTCCCGCCTCGGCCTGCCTGGCGATCCGCGCCGCATCCAGGGGACCATGCGCGTACACGCCATGCATCAAGGGCACCCGGTCGCCCACTTCGTCGGCCATGATGTCCAGGGCGCGGCGCTGCTCATCCATCGTCAGGCCGGGGATCTCCTGCGACACGCCGTTCACGCACAACGCGGATATGCCGCGTACCGACGCCAGGTCGCGGATGTGCGAGCGCAACGCCTGCTCGTCGATGGAGAGGTCTTCGTTGAACGGCATCAAGGCTGCGGGAATGACGCCAGCCGGCATGTAATTGGGGAATTTCGCGGTCATGAGTGGCTTCCTGAATGTCCAAATCAATGTACAAAGTGCATGCGAACTTTAGGAAAATCACTTCCCCGCCTCAATTAAATTGTTCACTTAGTAAACATGCAATCCAACCCCGCTCCCGCGCCCAGGGATACTGCCCAATCCCTGAGAAGATCGATCGAAATCCTGAAAACGCTATCGGCGCCGATGAGACGCGGGTTTTCACTTAGTGAACTATCGAAGCTGACTGGGCTTCCGCACCCGACGGTGCTGCGCCTGTTGCGGCACCTGACCGACATGGGCATGGTCGCCTGGAACGCGGACACCAAGATCTATCGCCTGGGGCCGCTGACGTTCGAGCTGGGACTGGCGGCCGCCGAGCATTGCGACATCCGGGGCGTGTGCGGCGATACCCTGGACCGGCTGCAAGCCGAGACCCAGGACACGTGCTACCTGACCCTGCGCAGCGGCTTCGATGCCGTATGCATAGACCGGCGCGAGGGCGTGTCCCCGATCCGAGTCCTCACGCTGGACATCGGCAGCCGGCGCCCGCTGGGCGTGGGCGCGGCCGGACTGGCCATCCTGAACCGGCTGCCCGACGAAGAAGCGGAGGCCATCATCCAGAGCAGCGAACCCAAGCTGGACCGGTACAACCGCATGAGCCTGGACATCATGCGCATGCTGCTGCGGGAGACGCGGGAACGCGGCTACGCGGTGTGCGGCAACTGGGTGACGCTGGGCGTCACGGCCATCGCCGTGCCCGTCTGTACGGGGGACGGCCGGCCGTTGGGGGCCTTGAGCATCTCGGCGGTCAACCACCGCATGCCCGCCGAGCGCTGGCCCACGTTGTTCCAACGCCTGGACAAGGAAGCCAGGCTGATACAGAAAAAGCTGCAGGGCGCCGCGCCGCCCTAGGACGCCAAGGCCCGCACGCCGTCCAGCAACTGCTCGATCTCGTGGTCGGCCGTCAGGTAGCTGACCGATGCCCGCGCGACCTGCGTGAGTCCCCGGGCCGCCATGTCGAGAGGCGTATAAGCCACGCCGTTGCTGACGATGGCGATGCCCCGCTGGGCCAGGCGCGCCTGCACCTGCCCCGCGTCGAGAGCCGCCAGGTTGAACGCGACCAGTCCGGATCGCTCCACGCCGAGGTCCAGCACGCTGACGCCGGGAATCTCCGCGAGCTGTTCGCGCAGCCGCCGCGCGATGGCGTCGATACGCGCGCGTATCGCCCCGATGCCGGTCTCCAGCGCCTCCGCCAGCGCATTGGCAAGCCCGCAATGCAGCGCCAGCGCGGCTTCCGCCGATTCGAAGCGCGCGGCATCGTCACGCAGCAGGGGCTCGCCGTCGGGTCCCAGGGGCGCCGACCGCGTGTCGACGATGGCCGGCGACAGCCGCGAGAGGAAATCCCGCCGGACATAAAGCAGTCCGGTCCCGCGCGGACCGCGCAAGGCCTTGCGGCCCGCGCCGACCAGCACGTCGCAGCCCAGCTCGGCGACGTCGACCGGCAATTGCCCCACCGCCTGCGCCGCATCGATGAAATAGGGAACGCCGTGGCGCCGCGCCACCGCGCCGATGGCGGCCGCCGGATTGACCAGGCCGCCGTTGGCGGGCAACCACGTCAGCGCGACCAGGCGCACGCGCTCGTCCATCATGGCGTCCAGTGCGGCAGGATCGGCGCGGCCGGTCTCATCGCAGGGGATGACTGCTATCGATGCGCCCGCGCGCTTCGCCGCCATCCGCATTGCCGCCAGGTTGCCGCCCCATTCATGCCGACCGACCAGGATGCGGTCGCCAGCGCGCAGGGGTTCCAGCGCGGCGAACGCCGCACCCCAGCCGGGTGAGTTGCCGGTGGTCAACGCGATCTCGGCGGGATCGGCATTCAGCAGGCGGGCGGCGAGGCGCCGCGCACGCTCGGCCTGTTCGCGGCCGACGGCGCCGGCCTCCATGGGACCCAGCGTGGCTTCGCGCCACAATTGGCTGCGTATGGCCTCCAGCGTCGCCGCGGACGGCAAGGACGCGCCCGCGTGGTTGAAATGGACGGTCGTTTCGGCGCCGGGCGTACGGGCCCGGAGCGCCTCCACCGCGTCGAGGGAAAGGGGAAGTGTGTTCATGTCGATGTTCAAGGCTGGCCCGGAGCAGGTGCGACCACGTGCGCGGCCGTGGTGCGGCCGTGGTCGGCCGTCGGAGCGGGCGATTATCCGCGGGGTTATCCGATTAGGATTCCGGACAGGTATCCGGGCATCTAGGCGAGGGATACGAGCGATACGAGCGCTTCGACCTCGACCGCCACGCCCGAAGGCAGCGCGGCCACGCCGACAGCGCTGCGCGCGTGCCGCCCCGCCTCGCCGAATACCTGGACCATGAGATCCGACGCGCCATTCGCGACGACACCCTGGCGCTGGAAATCCGGGGCGCTGGCAACGTACACGCGCAGGCGCACGATGCGGGCCACGCGCTCCAGGCGGTCGCCCGTGGCCGCCGCGATCTGCGCCAGCACGCCCAGCGCGGCGGACCGCGCCGCGGCGATGCCGTCCTCCTCCGACAGGTCCGCGCCCAGGCGGCCCCGATACGCGGGCGAGCCGCCCACGCGCGAAATCTGCCCTGAAATATGCAGCAGCTGGCCCTCCAGGACATAGGGAAGATAATTGGCGGCCGCCGGCGCGGCGGGCTCCAGGTTCAGGCCAAGGCTGGCAAGGCGGGCCGAGATCGAGGACGTCATGGGATGGGGCTCACGGAATACAGGACGTCCCATCCTAGGCAATTCGCGGGTCGCCGACCAATCAATCCTTGCGAGCCACGCATGAATGGAACTAATGCATGGGATCCAGGGCGTCCTTTTCCGCGGCCTGCACCAGCCAGTCGCAAAACGCCGACGCGGCCCGTTTCGGTGTGCCCTTGGGCGAGACCAGCCACCAGCCTATCCTGTCGTCGTCGAGGACCGCGTCCGGCAAGACCGGGACCAGGGCGCCCGTCTCCAGCTGCCCGGCGATCAGCCGCTGCCGCCCCATGGCGATCCCCTGCCCCGCCAACGCGGCTTCCACGACGATGTTGTAGTCGTGCAATTGCACCGTCTGCATGGCGCCGAGATCCAGGCCGACATGGCGCGCCCAGCAATCCCACTCGAACGCATTCTTCGAATAGGAAGCCAGGATGGGGAAACGCGCCAGGTCCTGCGGCCGCCGCGGACGGCTTCCGCCGGCGAGCAGCGACGGGGCGCACACCGGAAACAGGCGCTCCGCCATCAGGCGCCGCGCGCGCGTTGCCGGCCAGCGGCCGCGGCCATAGCGGATCGCCACGTCGACGGCGCCGGCCGGCACGTCGGCCAGCGCGATCTCCGGGCGCAATTGCAAGGTGATGTCCGGATAGGCGGCGGAGAATGCAGGCAGCCGGGGCGCCAGCCAACGGGTCGCGAACGAAGCCAGGACGCCGACGGTCAGCGTCGCGGCGCCTATCGCTTGCGCGCGGATGGCCTCCGTGCCGCCTCGCAAGAGTTCGAACGCCGCGTGGACGTTCGCGTAGTAGGCCTCGCCTTCCGGCGTCAGCGCGACCGCGCGGGTGCGCCGCTCGAACAAGGCCACGCCCAGGTCGGCTTCGAGCTTCTGGATGTGGTGGCTGACGGCGCTCTGCGTCACGAACAGTTCCGCCGCCGCAAGGCTGAAACTCAAGTGCCTGGCGGCGGCTTCGAAAGCGCGTAGCGACAAGAGCGGCGGCAGGGATCGAAACAGGCGCATCGAAGCTGGACCGGAGGTTCCTGAAAACCGACATACTACGCCCGCTGCGCGCATGGCCGGGGCCGCGCGATGCAGCGCGGCCCCGGCTTCGATCAACGAGACGCGGCCTCCGCGGGCGCGGCCAGGGCGACAACCGCCTCGGTGGTCAGCAGCCGGAAGGTGAAGCTCTCCTGCAGGTACAACTCGACGGCGGTGGCCGAGTGGCTGAGGTAGCCGATGGAGATATCCTGGCCCAGTTTCAGCTCGAAATCCCCGCCGCGCGCGGTGAGCACCAGGCCGCCCGTGATGGCAGGCGCCCAGATGATTTCGTCGTCGACCAGGCGCTGGATGTGCTGCAGGACCGGATAGCCCTCTTCATTGCCGCCGCTGATGGCGGTGTAGGCGTCGGCGCCCAGCACCAGCCGGTACGGCCCCTGGACGCCGGCCAGGCGCAGTTGGTTCAACGCCTGCGCGATCACGCCCGGATACCCCATCGCGGCGGACGGCAGCTTCAAGGCCGGGTTGCTCGCCCCCGGGCGGACGCCGACGATGCCGGCGGCGGCATAGCCGTCGAACACCGCGCGATCTTCCGCGTAAGCGAGCTTGCGCGCGGCCTCTTTCAACGGCTCCCAATCGGAGTCGTCGGAGCCGCGCTCCACGTCATCGATGGCCTGCCGCGAGAGCTTGAACGGCACCCGCAACTCCACCAGTGGCTTGACCTCGCGCCGCACGGCCTGGACGCCATCGCCGGGACCGTCGATTTTCTCGACGTGGCCGGTGCCGACCGCCGAATAGGCCAGCCCCTGGGGTTCGGGCACATCCACCACTCGGCGCGCCGCCAGATAGCGCTTGAGCGTCCGGCCGGCCTCTTCCTCGATCTGTTCCCATGCGGCATGGGAGATGGGGGCGAGTTCGCGATGCAGATTGTTCATGGAGCGGGTTTCCTTCAATGGGACGATTTCAGGGAGCCGATACGAAGTGAGCCGCTACCCAGCGAGCCGTCGGGCGCGGACGGCAGGGTGGCGGCATCATCGGGGGCAGCAAGGGGCGCGGCGGCGGCTTCGGGCGTCACCGCATCGAGAAAGGACGTGGTCGGCACGAAGAACAGCGTACCGGTGACGGCGCGGCTGACGTCGAGCAGGCGGTCATAGTTGCCGGGAGGATCGCCGACGAACATGTTTTCCAGCATCCGCTCGATGCGGGTGGGCGACTTGGCATAACCGATGAAGTACGTGCCGAACTCGCCCTTGCCAACGTCGCCGAACGGCATGTTGTCGCGCAGGATCTGCAACTGCTCGCCGTTCTCTTCGATGTTGGTGAGTACGTTATGCGCGAAACTGGGCTTTTCCGCGTCGGTCAGTTCGATGTCCGACAATTTCTTGCGGCCGACGATCTTTTCCTGTTGCTCGACCGGAATGGCATCCCACTTGCCGAGATCGTGCAGGTATTTCTGGACGATGACGTAGCTGCCACCGGCGAAGGCGGCATCCTCGTCGCCGATCAGCGTCGCATCGAGCGCGGCCTGGGCCACGGGGTTTTCCGTGCCGTCGACGAAGCCCAGCAGGTCGCGGTCGTCGAAATACTTGAAGCCATGGACGGAGTCGGCCGTGACCACGGCGTCGCCCAGGCGCGCCATGATATGGGTGGCCAGCTCGAAACACAGGTCCATGCGCGCGGCGCGGATGTGGAACAGCAGGTCGCCAGGGGTGGAGGGCGCGTGATGGACGCCGTGGATCTCGCGGAAGGGATGCAGCTCCTTCGGAGTGGGCTCGCCGAAGAGGCGGTCCCAGGCCGCGGCGCCGATTCCGGTCACACAGGACAGGCCGCCATCGAGCGAGCGGAAACCGACGCCCCGGACCAGCGAGGACAGGTCGGCGCACAGTTCGCGCACGGCGGTTTCGGCCTGGGCGCCGGCGTCCAGGGTCACCACGAGGAAAATGGCGGCGCGTGTCAGCTTGGCGTCAACCGCCTGGATGGTCGGTATGGAGGGCACTCCGGTTCCTTGATCATGGATGAGCAAGGAAGCTTACCGCGATCGAGATGGCCGTGGTACTCCCCCGCCGCAGGAAGCGCGAGACCCGGGAGCGGTGCGTCAATCGATCATGGGAATATCGGCCTTGCGTACCACGTCGCCCCAATACTGCTTCTGCGCCAGCAGCCAAGTACGGAACGCCTCCGGGCTCTCGCTGACGACCGGTTCCAGGCCGACCGCGCGCAGCTTATCCCCATAAGCCTGGTCCTTGGAGATTTCGGCGAGGGCCTGGTACAGCTTCATCACGACGGGGCGCGGCGTCTTGGGCGGCGCGGCGACGCCCAGCCAGGCGATCGCCTCGAATCCGGGTATGGTCTCCGACATGGTCGGCACGTCCGGCACGGTCGGCGAGCGCTGCAGGGTCGTCACCGCCAGCGGACGCAGCTTGCCGCCCTTGATCTGCCCCAGCGGCGACGGCAGGGAATCGATGAAGAAGGTGATCTGTCCTCCCATCACATCGGTCAATGCCGGCGCCGCGCCCTTGTAGGGCACGTGCAGCAGCTTGGTGCCGGTCGACAGGGCGAACAACTCGCTGATCAGGTGCGGACCGCTGCCCGGTCCAAAGGACCCGTAGGAGATGGCGTTGGGCTTGGCCTTGGCCGCGCGGACCAGGTCCGCGACCGTCTTGTAGGGACTGGACGCCGACACCACCATCACATAGGGAAACGACACCACCTCGGAGATGGGCGTGAAGCCATCGATGGGATCGAAGGGGAAATGCTGCTTCAGGTTGGGCGAGACCGTGTGCACCGTGGCCGACATCAGCAGCAGGGTATAGCCATCCGGCTCGGCGCGGGAGACCTCGCTCGACCCGATCTGCCCCGTGGCGCCGGCCTTGTTGTCGACGATGACCGGCTGGCCCAGCTTGGCGGACAGCTTCTCCGCCAGGGCCCGTCCCACCATGTCGACGGTGCCGGCGGCGGTGAAGGGCACGACCAGTTTGATCGGATGATCCGGATAAGCCGCGCGCGCGGACGCCGGCGCCATCGCCGCCGCGGCTGTCACCACCAAGGCGGCCGCGGACAAAACACACTTACCAAGCAGGCTCTTCATTTGACTATTCCCCTTGCTGTTTAGCCTTGCCCGCGCGTGACGCGCAAGCACAAGCGGGCCCCTTGCCGGGCCCGGACTCCGTTCAAGCGCGTGGGATCATGCCGCGTACCCGTAGCGCTCTCGTGCATGCTCGGGCGTGATCAGCCCGTTCTTCAAATCCTCCGCGATGCGCTCGGGACTGCGTTCCCGTGGATCGCCATAGCCCCCGCCGCCCGGAATATGGCTGGCAACGCGGTCGCCAGCCCGCAACGTCACCTGCCTGCCGGCATCCTCGCTGACGCCCCTTATGGAAAGCAAGGCGCGCGGCGCGCTGCCGCCGCCCAGCACGCCCTCGGGCGGATAGATGAAACGCCCGCCGCGAAAGCTCGCCAGCACGTCGCCCACCGGCCCCAGGTCGCCATCGAGCAGGCGCAGCACGTACTTCTGCCCAAAACCCCCGCGGAACTTGCCGGGACCGGCGGAATCCACCCACAGCGAGCGCTCCTCGACCAGCATGGGCACTTCACTCTCTATCACTTCCGCGGGCGTGTTGCCGACGTTATAGGGGAAGGCCAGGCAGGACACGCCGTCCTTGTTCGCGCGCGCGCCCAGGCCGCCGCTGGACACATTGAAAGGCGCGAAGTCCTCGCCATCGCGGCGCTTGCCGAACATGTACTGGCCCCACATCGGCGTGGCGCCCGCGCTGGCGCAGATACGATCCGAGGCGCCCGGCGCGACGGCCAGGTACACCAGGTCGGGCAGGAAGGTGCCTATCGCGGTGCGGCCGAACACCGGCGCGGGAAACGTGCAATTGAGCACGCTGCCCTCTTCCGCCACGATGGTGATGGGGCGCAAGGTGCCCTCGTTGATGGACACCGGCAGGTTCAACATGCACAGCACGCCGAAGTACGTATACGCGGACGTGTAGGCCAGCGTGCAGTTGATGGCGGGCTTGACCTGCGGCGACGACCCGGAGAAGTCCACGACGATACGGCCGTCGCCTATCGTGACTGCCGTCTTTATCGTCACCGTGTCGCCGCCCACGATATCGAGCTTCGCCTCGTGCCGATAGACGCCGGGCTTGAGCCGGTTGATTTCCTCGCGCGTCACTACCTCGCTGCGTGCGACGATCTCGTCGGACAGTCCCTGCAGGTCGGCCCATGCCATTTCGTCGCAGATGTCGCCCAGGCGCTCGCCGCCGACGTGGCAGGCGGAAACCTGGGCCTGCAAATCCCCCAGCACCGTTTCATGCGACCGCACGTTGGACGCGATGAAGGCCTGCACATCCTCGTTCAGGACTCCCGCGCGGTAGTACTTCAACATGGGAATGCGCAGGCCTTCCTCGTAGTTGTCGCGGCTTTCCGTCGTCGCGCGGCGGCCACCGATATCGACATGATGGCAGCAGGTCACCACGTAGGCAATGTGCCGCCCCTTGAAGAACACGGGCACCATGATGGTGATGTCGTTGTGGTGGCCGCTGCCGGCCCAGGGGTCGTTGCCGATGAAGACGTCGTTTTCCTGGAAGCTGCCCTTGGGGTAGCGCGCGAGGATATGCCGCAGCATCGTGCCCAGCGGCCCGCACAGTCCCGGCGTGCTGGCCGGCGTCTGCGCCAGCAGGCGCGCCTCCGCGTCGAAGACGGCGCAACCGAAGTCGCCGATGTCCCTGACCACGGTGGAAAAGGACGTGCGGCGCAGGGTGGAGCCCAGCTCGCCGACGATGGATATCAACCGGCGCCAGAGCATTTCCAGCGTGACGGGGTCGATCTGGTGTTGCGAGGTCATGGTCCGTTCCTTCTTAATGTGAGAGTTCGACGATCAGGCTGCCGTGCGCGTCGACCCGGATACGCGCACCGCTGGGCACGACCGTGGTGGACTCGTTTTCCTCGACGATGGCGGGCCCGGGGAAAGGCAGGTCCGGCGCGATCCCGGCACGCCGGTGCACCGCGAACTCCATCCATTGGCGCGTGCGCGTGCAGAACGCCCTGCGCGTGCCGATCTTGCCGTCGCCCTGGGCCCCGGCCGCTTCCGATCCGGCCGACGCGACATGCCGGGCGGCGCTGGCCGTCACGCGGAAGTTCATGATCTCCAGCGGCAGGTCCGTGAATATCCGCCCGTACAGGCGCCGGTAGGTGTTTTCGAAGGAGGCCCGCATCGCGGCGAGCTGCGCCGCATGGTGGCCCGTCCTGGCGTAAGGGGCCGTGACGTCGTAGCCCTGGCCCAGGTAGCGCATGTCCACGCTGTACTCATAGGCCACCTGGGCGGGATCGACCGTGCCCGGCAGGCGCAGCCGGCACTCCTCGAACATCTCGGCGAAGACCGCCTCCAGCTTCTCGACGGACAGGTCCTTGAACAACGTGCGCCGCGACCGGACGGCGGCATACATGACGGGCGCCACGATCATGCCGAAGGCCGCCGCCACGCCGGCGCGCGGCGGAATCAGCACCGTCCGCACGCCAAGACGGGCGGCCAGGTCGCAAGCGTGCACCGGTCCGGCGCCGCCGAAGGCGACCAACGCGCAAGACTTGGGGTTCTCGCCTTTCTCGCTGACGTAGGCCTTCGCCGCGGACGCCATATTCTCGTTGACGATGGCATGCACGCCGAAGGCGGCGTCCTCGACCGAGATGCCCAGCGGTTGCGCCAGCGTCGTATGGATGGCCCGTTCGGCGGCCGGCTTGTCCAGGGCCATGCGGCCGCCCAGGAAGTGCTGGGGGTCCAGGTAGCCGAGCACCAGGTCGGCATCGGACACCGTCGGGTCGGTGCCCCCCTGGCCGTAGCACGCAGGGCCCGGCACCGCCGACGCGCTTTGCGGACCGACCTGCAGCGTTCCCACCGGGGTGCGCCGCGCGATGCTGCCGCCGCCCGCGCCGATCTCGATCAGGTCCACCACCGAAATCCGCACGGGGATTCCGCTGCCGGGCTTGAAGCGGTGCACGTGCGCGACCTCGAAATCGTTGGTCAGGGTCGCCTGGCCTTGCTCGACCAGGGCCAGCTTGGCGGTGGTGCCGCCCATGTCGAAGGCCAGTACCTTGTCCAGGTTGGCCAGGCGGGCAAAGTGCGCGGCGCCCAGCGTGCCGGCGGCGGGGCCGGACTCGATGATCTGCACCGGGAACTCGCGGGCGAAGTCGACCGAATTGATGCCGCCGCTGGACATCATCATCAGCATTTCACCTTCGAAGCCCTGGTCGCGCAGGCGGTCCTGCAAACGCGACAGGTAGCGCGACGCCACCGGCTTGGCGTAGGCATTGACCGCCGTGGTGGTGGTGCGCTCGTACTCCTTCATCTCGGGCAGCACGTCGCTGGACAGGCTGATGGGGCACCCAGGCATCATCTGCCGCGCAATGTCGGCGATGCGCCGCTCGTGGGCGGGGTTGCGGTAGGCATGCAGCAGGCACACCGCCAGCGACTCGCACCCCTCGTCCTTCAGCGCCTGGATGGCCCGGCGCACGCTGTCCTCGTCCAGCGGCGTCACGACGGCGCCCGATGCATGCAGGCGCTCGTCCACCTCCATGCGCATATAGCGGGGCACCAGCGGCACGGGAAATTCGATCTGCAGGTCGTAGGCGTCGAAGCGCTTCTCGCGGCCTATTTCCAGCACGTCGCGAAAGCCGCGGGTGGTGATCAGGCCGGTGCGGGCGCCCTTGCGCTCGATCACCGCGTTGATCACCAGCGTCGTGCCGTGCACCATCACGTCCACCGTCCGCGCCGCGCCGTCGCGCCCGGCCGTCAATGCCTGGACCCCTTGGTCGATGGCCCGCGACGGATCGTCGGGCGTGGTCAGCGTCTTGTAGACCCGCACATTGCCATCCGCCTCGTTCACCTCGACGAAGTCGGTGAACGTTCCCCCTATGTCGCTGCCTATGGTGATCACGCTGTTCTCTCCGTGGATATTCCGTGGAAAGAAGCTTAGGGAGGGTACGGATTTCAAGGAATGCTCAGGGGGATAAAATCGGCGTTAACTTTTAGTTAACGACTACGCGCCTGCCTTGTCGCCGGCCCAGCGTAAACCCTAGGTGGAAACTGCGTGGACAAACTGCGCGCCCTGCAGTACTTCATCACCTCGGCCCATGAGCGCAGTTTCACCGCCGCCGCCCGGGAGCTGGACGTCAGCGTGCCGGCGGTGGCGCGGCTGATCGGCGCATTGGAAAAAAGCCTGGGGGTCGCGTTGTTCGACCGCACCGTGCACGGGTTGACGCTCACCGCCGACGGCGTCAATTACCTCGATGCCTGCCAGCCCCTGCTGGAGCAGTTGGCGTCCGCCGACGAGGCCGTGCGCGGCGGGGTGCAGCGGCCGCGCGGCACGCTGGTATTAGGCACCTCGCCCATCCTGTCGCAGCATTCCATCCTGCCCGCCCTGCCCGATTTCCATGCCCGCTACCCGGACATCCAGGTCGATGTGCGCAACGTCGACCGGGTCACTGCGCCGGAAGCCAGCACGGCGGAGGTGCTGGTCCTGTACGGGTGGCCCAAGCAGGCGGGCATGGTGCATCGCCACCTGGCCGACACGCGCCTGCTGGTCTGCGCGGCGCCCGAGTACTGGAAACGGCACGGCATTCCCGCAACGCCGCGCGACCTGCAACATCATCCCTGCCTGCTTTTCCGGGATCACGAAGGAACGATCATCGATTACTGGGAGCATGAGCGCGACGGGCAGACCGAGGCGGTGGCGGTCAACGGCTGGCTGGTCAGCAGCCACCGCGACGTGATCCTGGACGCCGTGATCGCCGGTCAGGGCGTCGCGCGCTTCACCGACCTGTCGATCCGGAAGCCCCTGCGGCAGGGCTTGCTGGAGCCGGTCCTGATGGACTGGCACACTCGCCAGGCGCCCCCCATCAATCTGCTGTATCGCCACAGCCAGCGGCGCCTGCCCCGCGTACGCCTGTTCATCGACTTCCTGACCGAGCTGTTCCAGAAGCTGGAGAACGAACGCACTCCCGACCTGGCCTCGCCCCTCGCGGCGGAGCAACCGCACTGGTATCGCCGCCGCCACAACCGGGCTTCCGCGACGCCCACGGCCGGCGCGAGACGGACGCGGCAGGCAGCCCCCTAGGGACGCCGGAACCGATACCCTCGTGTCGGAACTCAACTGAACGTTTTTCAGCGGCGGGTGGAGAACATGGAGCCGATAAGTGTCAAGGCCATCCTGAGCGATGCTCAGGGAAAAGTCCTGTTCGCAAGAAACCCGCGAGGTGAACTCGAGCTTCCTGGAGGACGTCCGGAGCGAGGAACACTCGGAGTTTCAATGGGTGGACATACAGCAGGACAGGCCGCGATCCATTCCCGAATACTATTGGGAATACACCCTGCGGGCCTTTTCATTGCCCTTCCATGACACGTAATGCCCTTCCAATGCGCGGAAGCACCTTTGCCCCCGCCGCCTCCCCCGGCGCACCCGCCGATGCACCCATGCAAGCGTCGTACGGCCGCGAAGATCAATTGCGGCGGCATGGGCAACCGGCCTGCGAAGCCAGCCTGCCGCGCTGCACACGCCTGATGGCGCAAGCGGACATACCGCGCGCGGAACTGGAAATCGACGCCCTGCTGGCGCGCGCGCTGCCGGTACTTGACCGCGCCGCCGTCCTGCGCCTGAAGGCGGAGCTGCAAACGGCGCAATCGGACTACGAAGGCGCCATCGCCACCGCCCTCGCCGGCCTGGACATGCTGGACGTGCATCTGGGCAGGCATCCCGACCCGGACACGCTGCGGCAGGCCCACGACGCGGTCGCCCGCGCGCGCGCCCGGCGCGGCGCGCACGACCTCGCCAGCCTGGCGAACCTGCCCGCCACCGACGACCCTCGCGTGCAGTCGGCCATGGGCCTGCTTTCCACGCTGATTTCTTCGCTGTCCGTCAAGGACGGTCTCGGCTTCCTGCACGTGGCCAAGATGGCGGAACTGACGCTGGACCACGGCGTCACGCCGCAATCGCCCTATGGCCTGGCCTGGTTCGGCGTGTTCATCGCCAGTCTCTACGAGGAATACGAGGACGGCCTGTCCTACGGCATGGCCGCCAAGGACCTGATTGCCCGCCATGGTTACGAGGCCGAACAACTGGCGACGCTGGTGGCGGTGGACCAGGTCAGCCCCTGGACGCGGCCGCTATGGTTCGCCCTGGAACATGCCCGCCAAGCCGTGCGCCAAGGCCCCGCGCCCGGCGAACTGGGCATGGCCTGCCACGCCGCCCACCATATCGTCTGCGACCTGTTGGCCATGGGGGAGACCCTGCGCCTGGTGGAGGAGGAAATCGAACGCGGCCTGGCGCTGACCCGCCGCGCGCGATACCGCGATATCGAACTCATCCTGCTGGCGCAGCAGCGCTTCGTGCGCGGAATGAAGGGAACGGCGCCCGACGAAGCCGCCGGCATGCCGCTGGCGGACCGGATTGCGCAGAGCCGGTCGCAGCCCACGCGCTTCTGGATCGCCTTCTACGACGGCATGGCGCACGCTTACCTTGGCGCGTGGGAATCCGCCAAGGCCAGCCTGCTCATCGCGCACGATCTCGAATGGTCGGCGCCCGCGCACATCAATGTGGCCGAGTGCAGGCTCTTTCTTGCGCTGGCCCTGGCGCGCGCTCCCTCGGGCGACGGTGACCCCGAGGGCCGTCTGGCCGCCGTCACCGGCTTGCGCGCCGGCTTCGAGCGCTGGGCGGCCCTGAACCCGCTGACTTTCCGCGGCAAGCTCCTGTTGATCGATGCCGAGCTCGCCCGGCTGCGGGACGACGCGCTGGCCGCGCTGGGCCACTACGAACAGGCAGTCGAGGCGACGCGCCTGGCCAATTTTCCGCAGGAACGGGCGCTCGCGCACGAATTGGCGGCGCGGCTCTGCGACGAACATGGGCTGCGCACGGCGGCCGTCGAGCACCTGCGCGCCGCGGAGGCCGGCTACCGCGCCTTGAGCGGGGACTCCAAGGCAGCGCAGATGGAGCGCGCCTATCGCGATACGCTGGCGTATGGCGGCGCCCGCCGCGGCGCTGCCGAGAAGATGGGCGAAGCGGCCTGGGCCTCGGGCCTGAAGGCGGCGCAGGCCCTGTCCGGCGAAGTCGTGATGGAACGGCTGCTCGAATCGCTGATGACCAATATCGTGACGCACGCCGCCGCGCAGTACGGGCTGCTCCTGTTGATGGGCGCGGGCGGCCCGACCATAGAAGCTTCGGCGCGGATGTTGCACGACAAGGTTTCGGTGCACCTGGGCAGCAGCGCGCCGACCGATCACGCACTGCCCATGACAGTGCTGCAAAGCGTGCTGCGCACCCGGCAGACCTTGGTGCTGGCCGACGCCACCCAGCAGGCTCCATCGCTGCTGGACCTCGCGGATCCGCCGCGCCTGTTGCGTTCCGTGCTGTGCCTGCCCTTGCTGCGCGGCGGCGAGCTCATCGGCATCTTCTATCTGGAAAACAACGCCGCGCCCGGCGTGTTCGACGAAGCGCGCACGGCCGCGCTGGAGGTACTGGCGCCGCAACTGGCCATCACGCTGCAGACGGCGCAGCTCTACGAACGCCTGATCGACGAGAACAACCGCCGCGCGCGCGCCGAACTGGACTTGCGCAACGCCCGCGCGGACCTGGCGCGCACGTCCCACCTGACGGTCATGGGCAGCCTGGCCGCCTCCATCGCGCATGAGGTCAACCAACCGTTGACCGCCATCATGTCCTCGGTGGACGCAGGGGCGCGCTGGCTCAAGCGGGCCACGCCCGACACCGGCGAAGCCCTGGACGCCATGGAGCACGCCCGGCAGAACGCCGTGCGCGCCGCCGACATCATCCGCGCGCTGCGGGCCCTCGCCAAGCAGGCGCCCGCCGTGGTGGAGCCGCTGGATCCGGACGCCATGGTGTACGAGGTGCTGGAGATGGTGCGCATGGATATCGATGCGCGAGGCGTGCGACTGCGTACCCGCCTGCAAGCGGGCGCCGCGCGCGTGGACGCCGACCGCGTGCAGCTGCAGCAAGTCATGCTGAACCTGATCATCAATGCCTTGGACGCGATGGTCGATACGCCGGCGGCGGAACGCGAACTGGAGGTATCGTCGACCCTGCGCGACGGCCGCATAGAAGTCGTTGTCAAGGACCGCGGCGCCGGCATCGCGGCCGTAACCCTGCCGCGCATCTTCGACGCCTTCTACACGACCAAGCCCCAGGGCATGGGCATGGGGCTGGCCATCTGCCGCTCCATCATCGAGGCGCATGGCGGCACCCTGGAAGCACGGCCGCGCGCGAACGGCGGCACGGCATTCCGGTTCGCGCTGCCGGCCGGCGTGCCGATGGACGCCGCGTGATTGCACCGGCGCTCTCCGGCGCCGACAATCGGCCGGTAGCGGGGCGCGCTCAATCGACGGCGACGCGCACGCCCAGTTGCTGCGCCATCAGCACCAGGTCGGCGAAGGTGCGCGCCTTCATCTTGCGCATGGCCTGGCCACGATGGATCTTCACGGTGACCTCGCTGATGCCGATCTCGCCCGCAATCTGCTTGTTCAGCAGGCCGCGCACCGCCAGGCCCATGACTTCGGCTTCGCGCGGGCTCAGCGTCTGGTGGCGCGCGCGCAAGGCGCTCAGGCGCTGCGAACCCAGGCGGCGCTGGCGGTCCTTGTCCAGCGCCGTGGCAACCGCATCCAGCAGGTCCTGGTCGCGGAAGGGCTTGGTGATGAAGTCGACGGCGCCCGCCTTCATGGCGGTGACGGTCATGGCGATGTCGCCGTGACCGGTCATGAAGACGATGGGAATTTCCACGCCCAGCTTGGCGAGCCGCGCCTGCAGGTCCAGCCCGCTGGCGCCGCGCAGGCGCACATCGAGCAGCAGGCAGCACGGCACGTCCGGCAATTCGTCGTCCAGTAATTCGGCGGCCGATGCATAGGAACGCACCTTGATGTCGACCGAGCGGAAAAGGCTGCCCAATGCCTGGCGCAGCCCGGCATCGTCGTCGACGACCAGCACGACGGCATCGTCGATGGAAACCACCGCCAGGGGTTCGAGGGTCGCGGACATCACGGTGAGCTCTCCACTCGTATCGGGGGCCATGCGGTCGGCGGGAGTACCGCCCGGTTTGCCAATGGCGGCCTCCGCCGGCCGAATTGACCGACCCGGGCGGCCTGATCAGGCGCGAATTATATAGGCGCGGCGCCGGCCTGTAGCGACCGCAAGCCATACCTTCGTGTGAGGGGATGGGGGGGCTGACCGGCTTTCTTGTCACCGTGAGTAACACGCCCGAGCTGGGGAGGGCACGCGGCCAGGCACACGGCCGCAGGCCCCTTCCCGCCATTCCCGATCACGCCAGGATGACATCCCGATGGCAGCGCGGGCGTTTTCGCGCCGGCCAGGGCCCATCCGGGTAATACCATCGAATAATGGTCGGCGAGGCCCGGACCATCTAGTCTATCGGCGGTCGCGTCGCCTACCGCGCCGACGCTTCGACCATGCGGCGCACCCGCCGCGAACGCGCAGCGGGCGCATACCCGGCATGCCCGCGCGCACGACTCCGTCCACCCCCTCCAGGAATCCCGCCATGTCCAATCCCAAGCTCGAAGTGCTGACTCCGCAGAACAGCCAGATCATCTTCATCGACCAGCAACCGCAGATGGCCTTCGGCGTGCAGTCCATCGACCGCCAGGCGCTGAAGAACAATGTGGTGGGCCTGGCCAAGGCGGCCCGCGTGTTCAATATCCCGACCACCATCACCACCGTCGAGACCACCTCGTTCTCCGGCTACACCTATCCCGAGCTGCTGGACGTCTTCCCCGAGCAGAAGGTGCTGGAACGCACCTCGATGAACTCCTGGGACGACCAGAAGGTGCGCGACGCCCTGGCCGCCAACAAACGCAGGAAGGTCGTCGTCTCCGGCCTGTGGACGGAAGTGTGCAACACGACCTTCGCGCTATGCGCCATGCTGGAAGGCGACTATGAAATCTACATGGTGGCCGATGCCTCGGGCGGCACATCCAAGGACGCGCACGACTACGCCATGCAGCGCATGGTGCAGGCCGGTGCGGTGCCCGTGACCTGGCAGCAGGTCGTGCTGGAATGGCAGCGCGACTGGGCTCGCCGCGAAACCTACGACGCCGTGATGGGCCTGGTGAAGGAGCATTCCGGCGCCTACGGCATGGGCGTCGACTACGCCTACACGATGGTGCACAAGGCCGGGCAGCGCACCGCCACCCCGCACGAAGCGCTGGCGCCCGTGCCCGCGGCGACGGCCGCCCGCTGATCGCGGTGATGGCGCGGACCGTCCTGTCGCAGGCGCCGCGCCTATCCCGCACCGCGTTCCGACTACATCCTATCGAGGCTCCATCATGACCACGGCATCCACCTCCTCCGCATCGAGCGCCGCCCAGGGCGGCAGGCATGACAACGCATTCGTCGCCACCCGGGACGGCACCCGAATCTTCTACAAGGACTGGGGCCAGGGCCGCCCGGTCGTGTTCTCTCACGGCTGGCCGCTGAACGCGGACGCCTGGGACAACCAGATGCTGTTCCTGGCGCAGAACGGCTTCCGCGTCATCGCCCATGACCGGCGCGGCCATGGCCGTTCCGACCAGCCGTCCCAGGGCAACGACATGGACACCTATGCCGACGACCTGGCCGCGGTCATCGAGGCCCTGGACCTGAAGGACGCCACCCTCGTCGGCCACTCCACCGGCGGCGGCGAAGTGGCGCGCTACATCGGCCGCCATGGCACCAGCCGGATCGCCGCCGCGGTGCTGATCGGCGCGGTTCCGCCCATCATGGTGAAGAGCGACAAGAACCCGGGCGGCCTGCCCAAGGACGTATTCGACGGCATCCGCAAGGGCGTGGCCGACAACCGGTCCAGGTTCTACCAGGAACTGGCCATCCCCTTCTTCGGTTTCAACCGACCGGGCGCCGCGCCGGAAAAGGCCACCATCGACGCCTTCTGGGCACAAGGCATGGCTGGCGGCATCCTGGGCCAGTACCTGTGCATCCACGAGTTCTCCGAGGTCGACTACACGCCGGACCTGGAAAAAATCGACGTGCCCACGCTGGTGCTGCACGGCGACGACGACCAGATCGTGCCCATCGACAACGCCGGCCGCCTGTCGGCCAGGATCGTCAAGCAAGCCACGCTGACGGTCGTCGAGGGCGGCTCGCACGGCATGTGCGTCACCCACGCCGACAGGATCAACGCGGAACTGCTCGCGTTCCTGAAACGCTAGGTCTTATGCCGCCGGGACGAGGCATGGGTCCGTCGGGCGCATGCCCGTCCGGGCCCCGCCGCGCCCCCGAGCGGCCGTCCTTTTCGAGACACATGCCATGAACGCCCCCCTCACGCCCCAGCTCATCCTCGTCAACGGCAAGTTCACCACGCTGGACCGCGCCTGCCCGCAAGCCGACGCAGTGGCCATCCGCGACGGCCGCTACGCCGCGGTCGGCGCACGTGACGACATCATGCGGCTGGCCGGCGCCGCCACCCGCGTCATCGACCTGCAGGGCCGCCGCGCCATCCCCGGCCTGATCGACAGCCACATGCACATCATCCGCGGCGGGCTCAACTACAACATGGAGTTGCGCTGGGACGGCGTGCGGTCGTTGGCCGATGCGATGCGCATGCTGAAGGACCAGGTCGACCGCACGCCCGCGCCGCAGTGGGTGCGCGTGGTGGGCGGCTTCACGGAGCACCAGTTCGCCGAAAAGCGCGTGCCCACGATCGACGAGATAAACGCCGTGGCGCCCGACACGCCGGTGTTCATCCTGCACCTGTACGATCGCGCGATCCTGAACGCGGCCGCGCTGCGCGTGGTCGGCTATACCAAGGACACGCCCAACCCGCCAGGCGGCGAGATCGTGCGCGACGCGCAGGGCAATCCCACCGGCCTGCTGTTGGCCAAGCCCAATGCCACCATTCTCTATGCCACCCTGGCCAAGGGTCCCAAGCTGCCGCCCGAGTACCAGAAGAACTCGACGCGGCATTTCATGCGGGAGGTCAACCGCCTGGGCGTGACTGGCGTGATCGACGCCGGGGGCGGCTACCAGAACTATCCCGACGACTACGGCATCATCGAAGCGCTGCACAAGGAAGGCCACCTGACGGTGCGCCTGGCCTACAACCTGTTCACGCAAAAGCCCAAGGAAGAACTGGCCGACTTCAAGAACTGGTCCGACAAGGTGCAACCCGGCCAGGGCGATGACCTGTACCGTCACAACGGCGCGGGCGAAATGTTGGTCTATACCGCGGCCGACTTCGAGGACTTCCGCGTCGAGCGCCCCGACATGCCGCCGTCGATGGAAAGCGACCTGGAGCCGGTGATCCGCCTGCTGGCCGAAAAACGCTGGCCCTGGCGCCTGCACGCGACCTATGACGAGACCATTTCGCGCGCCCTGGACGTCTATGAGAAGGTCGCGCGCGACATCCCGTTCGAAGGACTGAACTGGTTCTTCGACCACGCCGAGACCATCACGGACCGCAACATCGACCGCATCGCGGCGCTGGGCGGCGGCATCGCCGTGCAGCATCGCATGGCCTACCAGGGCGAATACTTCGTCGAACGCTACGGCGCGCGCGCCGCCGAAGCCACCCCGCCGATCCGGCGCATGCTGGAGCGGGGCGTCAAGGTTGGCGCGGGCACCGACGCCACGCGGGTGGCATCCTACAACCCGTGGGTGTCGCTCTACTGGCTGACGACCGGCAAGACGGTAGGCGGCCTGCGGCTGTATCCCGAAGCCAATGTGATGGACCGCGAGACCGCGCTGCGCCTGTGGACCGAAGCCAATGCCTGGTTCTCTTCGGAAACCGGCAAGAAAGGCCAGATCAAGCCGGGGCAGCTTGCGGACCTGGCGGTGCTTTCGGCCGACTATTTCCACGTTCCCGGCGACGAGATCCAGGACATCACGTCGGTGCTGACCCTGCTGGGCGGCGAGGTGGTCCATGGCGAGGGCGACTACAGCGACCTCGCGCCGGAACTGGCGCCTCCGATGCCCGACTGGTCGCCGGTGCGCCACGTGGGCGGCTACCAGGCCCGCGCCAATCTCGGCAGCGCGCGGATGATGCCGGTCTGCGCGTGCGCCAGCGCCTGCGGCGTGCACGGCCATGGACATGCGCGGGCCTGGTCCGCGCAGGCGCCGACGTCCGAGGAAAGCACGTTCTGGGGTGCGCTGGGGTGCTCCTGCTGGGCCTTCTAGACGCATCCACCCGCACTGGCGTCCCACGTCCATCCGTCACGGAGGCAAGCATGACCGCGATATCCAATGCACCCGCATGGGCGCCGGCCACCCGGTACCGGCCGCTGTGGTGGCTGGGTCTCCTGCTGCTGAGCGCGCCGTATCTGCAAGGAGGCCTGGTCAAGCTGGCCGACTTCGACAGCGCGCTGGCAGAGATCCGGCACTTCGGCCTGGCCTCCTCCGACCCGTGGGTCACGGTCATGGCGGCCGGCACCATCGCGCTGGAACTGGGTGCGTCGCTGCTGGTGCTGTCCGGGCGGGCGCGTAGCCTCGGCGCCCTGGCGTTGGGATTGTTCACCCTGCTTGCCACCTTCATCGCCAATCGCTACTGGGCCGCGCCGCCGGAAGCGCGTTTCGCGCAAGCCAACAGCTTCTATGAGCACCTGGCGTTGACGGGCGGCTGGCTGCTGGTGGCGCTTGCCAGCTGGCCGGCGCGGGACGGCGGCATGGAAGGCGTGCGAGGCGGGAAAGGCGTGGGCGGGAATGGCATGGCGCCCGAGCGCGAACCAGGCGCGCCGCAACGATGAACGCTGCGCCCCCCGCCCAGCAATCCGCGCCCAGGCCCTTCGCGCCGCTGGCGCACGCCACGTTCGCCGTTCTCTGGGTGGCGACCATACTCGGCAACGTCGGCAGCTTCATGCGCGATGTGGCCAATGCCTGGCTGGCGACCGACCTGTCGACCTCGCCAACCGCCGTGGCCGCCATCCAGGCCGCCACCACCCTGCCGGTCTTCCTGCTGGCGATTCCCGCGGGCGTGCTCTCCGACATCCTCGACCGGCGACGCTTTCTCATCGTGATCCAGGTCGCCCTGGGGCTGGTCAGCGGCACGCTGATGATGCTGGCGTGGCGCGGCGCGCTAACCATCGAAATCCTCATCTTCATGGCATTCCTGGGCGGCATCGGCGCGGCGATGATGGGGCCCACCTGGCAGTCCATCGTGCCAGAACTGGTGCCCCGCCATGAGTTGCGCAGCGCCGTGGCGCTCAACGGCCTGGGCGTGAACATCGCGCGCGCCATCGGCCCGGCCACCGGCGGCGTGCTGCTGGCGGCATTCGGCGCGGCCGCGACGTACGCGGTGGACTTCGTCAGCTATATCCTGGTCATCGGCGCGCTGGCCTGGTGGCGGCGTCCGCCGCGCGCCAGCGACCCGCTGCGCGAACACTTCTTCGGCGCGCTGCGCGCCGGTTTGCGCTATACCCGCGCGCACAGCAAGCTGCACGTCGTCCTGTTCCGCGCGGCGGTGTATTTCGTGTCCGGCAGCGCCATCTGGGCGCTTCTACCCCTGGTGGCGCGCCAGCTGTTCGCCGGCGGCGCGGGACTCTATGGCTTGCTGCTGGGCATGGTCGGGGGCGGCGCCATCGTCGGCGCCTTGCTGTTGCCGCGCCTGCAAGCCTGGCTCGATGCGGACAGGTTGCTGCTGGCGGCCGCCGTGGCGACGGCGGCCGCCATGGGCCTGCTCAGCCTGGCGCCCCCCCTGGCGCTGGCCCTGCCGCTATTCCTGCTGCTGGGCGTGGCATGGATCGCCGCGCTGACCACCCTGGGCGGCGCCGCGCAGGCCATCCTGCCGGACTGGGTGCGCGGCCGCGCGTTGGCCGTCTACCAGATGGTGTTCAACGGCGCCCTGGCCGCCGGCAGCCTGGCATGGGGCGCGGTCGCGCAGCGTGTGGGCGTGCCCACCGGTCTCCTGGCGGCCGCCGTGTTCCTGCTGCTGAGTTCCTTGCTGGCGCAGCGTTTCCGCTTGCCGCAAGGAGAAGACGACCTGGCGCCGTCGCAGGCCTGGCCCGACCCGCGCATGGCGGTGAAGATCGAGGACGATCGCGGCCCCGTACTGGTGCAGATCGACTATCGCGTCGCTGCCGCGGACCGCCAGGACTTCCTGGTCGCCGTGCGTCGCCTGTCCGAAGAGCGGCTGCGCGACGGCGCCTTCAACTGGTGCGTGATGGAAGACCCCAACGATCCGGAACGCCTGGTCGAATGGTTCCTGGTCGAGTCCTGGGCCGAGCACATGCGCCAGCATCGCCGCGTGCATAACGCGGACGCCGACCTGCAACGCGAACTACTGCGTTTCCAGCAGGGCGGCACGCCGCCGCGAGTCCAGCACCTGCTGGGCGTGAGGCTGCCGCCGGCGCCATCCGCATCGAGGTAGTCCCTTCGCAGCCCCCGCATCGATTTCCGAACCCATGCGGGCATCGACCCGCGCATCCCCTGACATTCAAGGAAATAAGATGAAGCTCTATATCATTTCGCTGGCCACGGGCATATTGGTCGGTATCATCTATGCGCTGTTGAACGTGCGGTCGCCCGCCCCGCCCGTCGTCGCGCTGATCGGGCTGCTCGGCATGCTGATCGGCGAGCAGGTCGTGCCGCCGGTGCGCCGTATGCTCAACGGCGAACCCGTTTCGATATCCTGGTTCCACAAGGAATGCGTGCCGCGCATCACGGGGGTGGCCGCGGCGCCCAAGGCCGAGCCCGCCCCGCGGCCGACGGAAGAATCGTGACGTTTCAGCGACCGGGAGCCGCCGGCGCCTGATCCAGGAGGACAACCGCGTGACCGCCGCTCCCATCGTCGCCATCGTCGACGACGACCTGTCCGTTCGCATGGCGCTGGGCAGGCTGCTGCGCTCCGCCGACCTGTGCGTGCGGCTTTACGATGGCGGCCAGGCCTTGCTGGACGACGCCGATATCGACAAGCTCGCCTGCATTGTGACGGATGTGCGCATGCCGGGGGTCAACGGCTTCGATCTGTGCCAGACGCTGCGCGGGTGCGGGCTGGACATGCCCATCATCTTGATGACCGCCGTCGAGCACACGGGCTACGCCGACCGGGCGCGGGTAGCGGGCGCCGCGCGCTTCCTGCAAAAACCTTTCGCCGATACGGAATTGATCGCCTGTATCGAGCAGGCCGTGGGATGGTCATCGGGTCGAGAATGAAGTCCCGGCGCCCACGGCCGATGGACGGCGAGGCCCAACCTTACTTGATCGCCGCGTCCACGACGGCATTCAATGCAGGGCCGTCCACCGTTACAGTCTGGTTGTTGAGCAGGCCTTGCAGATAAGCCGCCGCCGCCTCCTGCTGGCGCTTCTGCCGCATGGCGTTGCGCAGGCTATCGCGGACCTCGGCCAGCGTCGGCGTGGACTGCGGCGTGGTTTCCACCAGCTTCAGGATGTGGAAGCCTTGCGCCGACTGCACCGGCGCCGACACCTCGCCCTTCTTCAGCTTGGCCACGACGGGGCGCATTTCCGGCAGCAGCTGTCCCAAGGGGATCAGCCCGGTGTCGCCGCCTTTCTGCGCGGACGGATCTTGCGAGTACTTCTTCATCAGCGCGGTGAAGTCCGCCTTGGCCCCCTGCGCCTGCCGGGCGACATCGGCAGCGTCCTTGCGACCGTCCGCCACGGCCTTGGCATCGTTCGCCGGCGCGGGAATGAAGATCTGGGCGACACGGTAAAGCGCCGGCTTGATCATCTGCCCCTTGGTCTGGTCATAGACGGTTTGCAGCTCCTTGTCCGACGGGTAGTCCGCCGGCACCGCGCTGACCGAAGCCAGATAACTGCGGAAGACGATTTCCTTGGTCGCGGCCTCGATCTGCGCCTTGATCTCGGGGCGCTGCGCCCAGTTTTGCGCGGTTGCCTGCTGCATCAACGCCTTGTCGGCCAGTTGCGAGCGCACCAGGCGCTCCGCGATGCCGTGGTTGGCCTTGATCTCGGCGCGAGCCTGCGGCGGCAGGCCCTTGAGCATGTTCTCGACTTCGCCGCGCTGCACCTCCAGCGTGCCGGCCTTGGCGATCACGCCGGTGTCGGCGGTCTTGGCGTCGGCGGCGAACGCTTGCGCCGTCACGGCCAGGCAGACCGCGCCCGCGGCCGCCATCCATCGGTATTGAGCAGTTTTCATCGCGCTAGTAGGGATATGTGGAATAGGAAGGACAACGAGTCCCGGATTATTCCACGTCCCCCGCTGCGGGGGCAGGCTGCGCCGGCACGGCCGCCCATGCTCCGTGGTCAGGCCGGCTGCCTGGACAAGTCGCCGGCCCGGGCGCCCCGGGCGTGCTGCCCCGATCGAGCAGGAAAAATCCGTAAAAGTGACAGGAATCCTGTTGCGGATTTTCGGCACATCGTCGAACGTGTCGAACCGGCCTCCATGACGAGGCAGCAAACCCAGGTCACTTAAGCAATCGAGATCCCGCCCCTTTCAGCGTCTCCGCCGCCTCCAGGAAAGCCGACTCGACGATGTCCAGCAGACGGTGATCGGATTCGGCCTTGCGCCGCACCATGGCCATGCGCCGGATGGGGGCCTGCGGTCCCAGGCGGATCTCACGCACCGCGTACGCCCGCACATGCTCGCGGCGCAGGCGCGGCAGCACCGACACGCCGATGCCCGCGGCCACCAGCGCGACGATCGCGTCGACGCCCGCGATCTCCACCAGCGCATGGCAATGCGGCACCTGGCGCTCGACGAACTGCGCGGCCATGCGGCCGGCCACCAGCCCGCGATCGAACCGTATCCAGGGCTGCTCGCGCAGGATTTGCGCCGGCGGCGCATCGCGCAGCCCGCGCGGCACCACCAGCACCATTTCCTCGTCCAGCAGGCCGGTCCACAGCAGCCGGCTGGATCCGCCCGTGGGCGGCCGGACCAGCACCGCCACGTCTATCCTGCCCGCCTTCAATTCTTCCAGCAGCACGGGCGTGGTGCCGCGCTGGATATGCAACTCCACCTTGGGCGCCCGCCGCAACAGGTCCTTGAACGCCAGCGGCAGCAGCGTGGTCTGCGCGGAATCGGTGATTCCCAGTCTGACGCGGCCCGCGGGAACGCCGGCGGTGGGTCGGCGCAGCGACTCCAGCTCGGCCATCGAGCGGTCGATGGTACGCACCACTTCGTGCGCGAACGCGGTCGGCTGGACGTTGCGGCCGGAGCGGTCGAACAGCGGCTGTCCGAACCAGGCCTCCAGCTGCTTCATCTGCAGGCTGACCGCGCTGCGCGTCAGATTGACCTGTTCCGCCGCGGCCGTCAGGTTGCCGCGCGCGACGACGGCGGAAAGCGTGGCGAGATACTGGAGCTTCATTGTCAATACTTCATTGTCAACACTTCATTGTCAATTATTACTTGCTTATGGATCGACGAATTATCGCCCATCCCTTTCCATTACCTGGCTAGCATGCAGGGCTGTTCCCTACACCCGCGGCCGCTCCTGTCCGCGCCGGCTCCTCGTCGGCAGCAGCCATGCCCGCGCCCGTCACGGCCTCTTCCATGCAGAACGAACTTCGTCTCCAGGACTATCCCATCGCCAGCCACACGGCGCCCCGCAAGCCCTCGGCAGCCGGCGGCTGGCATATCCCGCGGCGGCTGCAACGGGTGTTGTCCCTGGCGGACTTCGAGGACGCGGCGCGCCGGCACCTGCCCGCGCCCATCTTCGCCTACGTCAGCGGCGGTTGCGAAACCAATCGCGCCTTGCGCGCCAGCGAGGATGCCTTTTCCGACTACGATTGGGTGACGCGCGTGTTCAACGACACCTCGGGCCGCAACCTGTCGACCACGCTGTTCGGCGAACACTGGGCCGCGCCGTTCGGCATCGCGCCCATGGGGATCAGCGCGCTGTCCGCCTATCGCGGCGACCTGATCCAGACCCAGGCCGCCGCCGCCGCGCGGATTCCAGCCATCATGAGCGGCTCGTCGCTGATACGCATGGAAGACGTGGCCGCGGCCAATCCGCGCGCCTGGTTCCAGGCCTATGTGCCCGGCGAGGCGGACCGCATCGCGGCGCTGGTCGACCGCGTGGCGGCGGCGGGCTTCAAGACGCTGGTGGTCACCGCCGACGTGCCGGTGTCCGGTAACCGGGAAAACAATGTCCGCGCGCGCTTCTCCACGCCGTTGCGACCCAGCCCGCGACTGGCGTGGGATGGCATCACCCATCCGCGCTGGCTGCTGGGCACGGTGCTGAAAACCTTGCTGCGTCACGGTATGCCGCACTTCGAGAACTCCCAGGCCAAGCGTGGCGCGCCCATCATCTCGTCCAAGGTAATGCGCGAGTTCGGCGCCCGCGACCATCTGAGCTGGGCCCACATCGCGAAAATGCGCGAGCGCTGGAAGGGCAGATTCATCATCAAGGGCATACTTGCGCCAGAGGACGCGATCCTGGCGCGGCAGATGGGCGCGGACGGCGTCATCGTCTCCAATCATGGCGGACGGCAACTCGATGGCGCGATCGCGCCGCTGCGTGCCCTGCCGGGCGTGGTCGAGGCAGTGGGCCCCGACTATCCGGTCATGATCGACGGCGGTTTCCGCCGCGGGGGCGACGTGCTGATGGCCCTGGCCCTGGGCGCCAGGTTTGTCTTCATCGGCAGGCCCTTCAATTACGCGGGCGCCGTCGCCGGCATGGCGGGCGTTACGCACGCCATCGGCATACTGGCCACGGAGATGGCGCGCAACATGGCCCTGCTGGGCGTCCTCAGCCCGTCCGACCTGGGCCCCCGTCATCTGCGCCGGCGTCAAGGCGGGCCTGACGCCATCGCGCCACGGCCTGGGGAAACTCCCTAATCCCCCGCTCCATCGAGGCAAGCCCCTGAAAACCCGTGTCCCGCCCGGTCCCTTAACGCGACGTTATACGTTTACGATATCTGGGTATAGGACACGCACCGCGCCCTTTCCTATGATCGGGCCATCATGCGGACGCCCTCCGTGAGGACGGCGCCCGTACAAGTAAAGGGGTAAGCCATGCAACAGGCCAGCATCGAACATCCGGACCCAAGGTTGGACGTCACCGACCGCCACCTATTGACCCTGTTGCAGGCCAACGCGCGCGAACCCGTCGCCTTGCTCGCCCGCAAGCTGGGCCTGGCGCGCACCACCGTGGTGGCGCGCATCGCGCGGCTGGAAAAGAACGGCGTCATCGCCGGCTATGGCGTGCGACTGGGCCAGGCGCTGGAGGAAAACGTGGTGCGCAGCTACTGCTTCATCAGCGTGCGTCCCAAGACCGGCGCCCAGGTGGCCGCCGCCTTGAAGCGCCTGCCGGAGGTGGAGGAGTTGTCCGCGGTCAGCGGCGTCTTCGACTACCTGGCGCTGCTGCGGTGCTCGCGCGTCGAACAACTCGACGCCCTGCTGGACCAGATCGGGCAGGTGGAGGGGGTCAACCATACCCAGAGCTCCATCGTCCTGAGCCGCAAGATAGACCGCCGTGCGGCGCTCTGCCAATAGGCGCGGCCTGGCGACGGGATGCCGTTGCGGCCAGGTCCGGCTTGCCCATCGTCATTTCGACGACAAATTTCGTCGAAACGACGAAACGACCCGACATTTCGACGCTCTGTACGCTACCAACCGACAATCGCCCTCCGTACGATTCCTTACGTCCATCATTTGAGATAAGGGGAATCGATCATGGCATCACGCATCGAAAACGTACTCGTCCTGGGCGCCGGCAAGATAGGCGGAACCATCGCCGACATGCTGGCGCACTATCATGAATTGCCGGTGACACTGGCGGACCTTGCGGCGGCCCCTCCCGGCGATGACCGCCTGGTGCGCCGCGTGCAATGCGATGTGATGGACGACGTCGCGCTGGCCGCCGTCATCGGAGGCCACGGCGCCGTGCTCAACGCATTGCCGTTCTACCTGGCCGAGCGCGTCGCCACCCAGGCCGGCCGCCTGGGCGTGCCGTATTTCGACCTGACGGAAGACGTGGCGGCCACGACCGCCATCCAGCGCATCGCGGCCACCGCCGGCGCCACGCTGATGCCCCAATGCGGACTCGCGCCGGGCGTGATCGGAATGCTGGGCCATGACCTGGCGCGCGGCTTCGACGAACTGCACGACCTGCGCCTGCGGGTCGGCGCGTTGACGCGCAGCGCCAACAACGGCTTGCGCTACCACTTCACGTGGAGCATAGACGGCGTCATCAACGAATACTGCAATCCCTGCGTCGCCATCGTCGACGGCAAGCTGATGTCGGTGCAGCCCATGGAAGGCTATGAAACGCTGACGCTGGACGGCGAGCCCCTCGAAGCGTTCAACACATCGGGCGGACTGGGCACCTTGTGCGACACCTTGCAAGGCAAGGTCCGTAACCTCGACTACAAGACCCTGCGCTATCCCGGCCACCGGGACGCGATGAATTTCCTGCTGCATGACCTGCGCCTGATCGAACGGCGCGACATCCTGCGCGACGTCCTGGAATACGCGGTCCCGCACAGCCGCGACGACCTGGTGATCATCCACGCGTCGGCCAGCGGCATGCGCGGCGGGCGCTACGAACAGGACAGCCGAACCTTGCGCTGCCACGGCGCCAACCTGCGCGGCAAGCGGCGTACGGCCATCGAGCTGACGACGGCGGCCGGCATCGTGGGCGCCTTCGAGCTGCTGAAGGAAGGCATGCTGCCTGGACGCGGTTTCGTGTCGCAGGAGCAGGTGCCGTTGGAAGACTTCCTCGGTACGCGTACCGGCCACTATTACGCCGGCCTGGGCGTGGAGGCGATCGCCGCATGATCGCCTTTTGCCGCCTGGTCCCGCTCCGTGTTTTTCCCTGCCCGAGCCGCCCACGAAGACCATGCGCAAATCCGCCCTGACCCTGATCGCCCTTCTTGCTTCCCTGTGCGCCACCCTGCTCCCCGCGCGGGGCCACGCGCAGGCCGCCTACCCCGACCGGCCCGTGCGGCTGGTCATTCCCTACGCCGCCGGCGGGTCCCTGGACGTGGTCGGCCGCGTGCTTGCGGAGAAATTCCAGGCCAGCACGGGACAGACGCTGATCATCGACAACCGCGGCGGCGCGGCCGGCCAGATCGCCGCGGACTATGTGGCGCGGTCGCAGCCGGACGGCTACACCTTGCTGCTGGGGACGGCGGCCCAGACCTCGATCGCCAGCGCCTACTTCAGGAAACTGCCGTACGACCCATTGAAGGACCTGGTCCCGGTAAGCCTGCTGGTCAACACGTCCAACATCGTCTTCGTCTCCAAGGACTTTCCCGCCACCACCATGCAGCAACTGCGCCAGCAGGCCCAGGCCCATCCTGGCGAAATCAGCTACGGGTCGCCCGGCAACGGCAGCGTCTCGCACCTGGCCACCGCGCTCTTCGAGGACCGCACCGGCCTGAAGCTGCTGCACGTTCCCTATCGCGGCGCGGCGCCGGCGCTGAACGACCTGGCCGCCGGACGCATCTCCATCCTGTTCACCCTGCTGGCCAGCGCCAAACCACTGCTGGACTCGGGCAAGGTACGCGCGCTGGCCGTTGCCGGCCCGGCGCGCAACCCCGCGCTGCCTGACGTGCCGACGCTGAAGGAAACCGGCATCGAAGGCGCCGACAGCGGCGTCTGGATAGGCGTCATGGCCCCCAAGGGCACGCCGGGCGCCGTCATCGACAAGCTCAACGAGGTCATCATGCAGGCGCTGCGGGCGCCCGACCTGCGCAAGCGCCTGGCCGACAGCGGCGCCGACCTCGCTCCCATGGGCCCCCAGGACTTCGCCGCCATGCTCGCGCAGGACGCCAAGACGTGGAAGGACGTGGTGGCGGCGGCGCATATACAGACGGAGTGAGGCGGCTGGCAGGTCGGCAAGCGGAGATGGCACGCTGACGTTCGCCCGCGGAGTATCATCGACCAGCCATGCGTCGATGCCTGTCTCCCCCCGAAGGACTTCGCCGTGGCGAACATTCTCGAACAACAACACCGAGGAGATTCCATGTCGATACGTCGCATCCTGGCCGTGCTTTGCGCCGCCGCCAGCGTCCTGTTCCATACCGCTCACGCCGCGCCGGCCCAGGCGCCGAAGACGCCCACGGGCCCGTTGACCCTGTCCGCGCAGGGCAGCTTCTTCATCGGCGGACGCGACGTGACGTCCGACACGCTGTCGCTGACGCCCAAGTACGACGCGCACGGCACCGTCACGGTGGACCAGATGTATGTGCGCTACCAGATCCCCCAGCGCGCGAAACGCTATCCCATCACGCTGATCCACGGTTGCTGCCTGACCGGGATGACGTGGGAAACCACGCCCGACGGCCGCATGGGCTGGGAGGAGTACTTCTTGCGCAAGGGCTATGCGACCTACGTCATCGACCAATCGGGCCGGGGTCGTTCCGCCACCGACATCTCCGCCATCAATGCGGTGAAGCTGGGCAAGGCGCCGCCCAGCACGCTGCCGGACCTGTTCGCCGCCGGACACGAAGCGGCATGGGCGATTTTCCGCTTCGGCCCGCGCTACCCGGAAGCCTTCAAGGACACACAATTCCCCGTCCAGGCGCAAGCCGGGCTGTGGCAGCAGATGGTCCCCGACTGGCTGGCATCCCTGCCCACCCCCAACCCCACCGTGGCCAACCTGTCCAAGCTGGCCATCAAGCTCGGCGGCACGGTGCTGCTTAGCCACTCGCAATCAGGCATCTATCCCTTCCAGACCGCCGCGATGAACACGCAGGGCATCGCCGCCATCGTGTCGGTGGAACCGGGCGAATGCCCCAAGCCCGGCGACGTTCAGCCCTTGACCGGCATTCCCGTCCTGGTGGTCTTCGGCGACCACATCGAGGAATTCCCCCGGTGGGCGCCGCGCCTGAAGGCCTGCCATGCCTTCATCGACGCCCTGAACGCTGCCGGCGGCAAGGGCCAGTTGATGAGCCTGCCGGCGCTGGGCATCCACGGCAATTCGCACATGATGATGCAGGACAAGAACAATCTTCAGGTAGCGGACCTGATCCTGGACTGGATCGCGCGCAACGCCCGCGCGCCGCGGCGGGGCCGGTAGATCCCGGGAGCCCGTCCCCAGGCGCTATCGCGCAGAATCCCCTCCAAGCGATATCCTTGACGGGCTCAGCCCGCCCTCCAGGCCGGGCCTCCACGCAGGCACCGGCGTACGAACCCACGATCACACCGACACACACACGATCCCAAGCAAACGAGAGGAAACACCGGCATCATGATGACGCAGATGAAAGGGCTATATGTCGTGGCGCAGACGCCATTCGCCGCCGATGGCGCGCTGGACCTGGCCAGCATCGATACGCTGACCGATTTCTACCTGGGACACGGCGCGGCCGGACTGACCGTGCTGGGCGTGGCGGGCGAGGCGGCCAAGCTGTCGGAAACCGAATCGGTCGACGCGGTGCGGCGCTTCGTGGCACGCGCCCAGGGCAAGCCCGTCATCGCCGGCGTGAGCAATCCCAGCGTCGCGCAATTGGCCACCCTGACCCAGGCGGTGACCGATGCCGGCGCCAGCGGCGTCATGATCGCCCCGCCTCCCGGCCTGCGCACGGAGGAAGACGTGATCGGCTACTACGGGGCCGTCTTCGACCGCATCGGCGACGTGCCCACTGTGCTGCAGGACTTCCCCTTCTCCACCGGCGTCTGGATGTCGGTGCCCACCATGGTCCGGCTGGTCGAACGCTTTCCGCAGATCCAGGCCATCAAGGAGGAAGACATTCCCAGCGCGGCCAAGATCACGCGACTGCGCGAGGCCATGCCGCGCCACGTGCCCATCCTCACCGGCAATAACGCCGTCTTCCTGCCGCAGGAACTGGAGCGCGGCATCGAAGGCCCGATGGCCGGCTTCTCGCATCCGGAAATGCTGTCCGGCGTCTACGACCTGTACAGCCGGGGCCAGCGCGACGCCGCTTTCGACCTGTTCAACCTCTACCTGCCGCTGCTGAACTTCGAGAACCAGGCCCAATGGGGCGTTGCCGTGCGCAAGGAAATCCTGCGCCGCCGCGGCGCCATCGCTTCCGCGGTCATGCGCGCGCCCGGCCCGCGCCTGAGTCCCCTGGACCTGAAGGATATCGACTATCTTCTGGAACGCTTGCAACGCGCCCTCGCCCAACGGAGCCTCTGATGTCACCATCCACCCGTTACGAAGCCGGCACGCTGACCGACCACGCGCGCGCCCTGCTGGAAAAAGCCGGCATGCCGTCCGACAAGGCTGCCGCCGTGGCCGGGATCCTGGTTGAAGCCGATCTCATGGGCAGCCCCACCCACGGCCTGAACCTGCTGGATCAATATCTGGAACACGTGCGGAAAGGCCATATGCAGGTGCAGGGCGAACCGCAGGTGATCTCCAAGCGGCCGGCGGTCGAAATCTGGGATGGCAAGCGCCTGCCCGGGGCCTGGCTGGTGCTGCGTGCCCTCGACAGCGCCATCGAACGCGCCGCCACCTACGGCACCGGCACGGTGGTCATCAAGAACAGCCACCACATCGGCAGCCTGGCGACCTATCTGCGGCGCGCGACGGCACGCGGCGTCGTGCTGCACCTGGTGTCGTCCGCACCCAGCGCGACCAGCGTGGCCCCTTTCGGCGGCCGCAAGCCGGTGTTCTCACCCAACCCCATCGCCATCGGGCTGCCGGCGGCGACCGACCCCATCCTGGTCGATATCTCTGCGTCCATCACCACCAACAACATGGTGAAAAAGCTGCAGCGCGAAGGCAGGAAGCTGCCCGGCAAATTCCTGCTCGACGCGGACGGCAATCCCAGCGACGATCCCGCCGTGATCGGCGGCAACCCTGCGGGCAGCCTGCTGCCCCTGGGCGGCCTGGAGGCCGGCCACAAGGGCTATGGGCTGGCGCTGCTGGCGGAGGGCCTGACGGCCGGCCTGTCCGACCAGGGCAGGTCGCAGGAAAACGGCTTGATGGCGAACACCGTCTATCTCCAGGTCATCGATCCGGAGGCCTTCGGTGGCTTGCGCGCTTTCGAACAGCAGATGGAATGGATCGCCCAGGCCTGCCGCGAGAATCCGCCGCGTCCAGGCGTGGACGCCGTGCGCGTGCCGGGCCAGAAAGGCATGGCCACGGCGCGCCGGCAGCAGGAAGAAGGCATCGAACTGGCGCCGGGCATCGTCGCGTCGCTGGCCCAGTGGTCCGAGCGGTTGGGCGTACCCATGCCGGCGGCCAGGGTGGCCTGACGCGGGCGACAGGCGCGCCAGTCCGGCCCGCCTTCTGGTGCGTTGACAAAG
This sequence comes from Achromobacter aloeverae, assembly GCF_004121055.1. GTDB lineage: Bacteria > Pseudomonadota > Gammaproteobacteria > Burkholderiales > Burkholderiaceae_B > Bordetella_C > Bordetella_C aloeverae. The sequence continues at coordinate 21,324 of NZ_PYAL01000006.1, read as the reverse complement.
CACCGCCCCAGGTCGATGATTGCCCGCGCATGCGGCGGCCGGGACCGACGCCATGACGTAATCTGCCTATCCAGGACCTCATGAAAAAGATCTGCATCTACGGCGCCGGCGCGGTCGGCGGCCATATCGCGGCCCGCCTGGCGCAAACCGGACTGGACGTTTCCGTCGTGGCGCGCGGCCCGCACCTGGCGGCCATCCGCGAGCAAGGGCTGCGCCTTGTCGCACCGGACGCCGACTTCACCGTCCCCGTGGCCGCCAGCGACAATCCCGCCGACCTCGGCCCGCAGGACCTCGTCATCTCCACCCTGAAAGCCCAGTCGCTGGGACCGGCCGCGGCCAGCCTGGCCACGCTGCTGCGGTCCGACACCCCGGTGGTGTTCGCGCTCAACGGCATCCCGTGGTGGTACTTCCATGGCCTGCCCGCCGATGGCGCGGACCAGCCCGCCGCGGCGCGGCTACCCCGCCTCGATCCGGAAGGGCAGCTGTGGCGCCACATCGGTGCGGAACGCGCGCTGGGTTGCGTCATCCGTTCGCCCAACGAATTGGCGGCGCCCGGCGTGGTGCGCAGCACCAGCACGGTGAACACCTTCACCATCGGCGAGCCGGACAACAGCGCGTCGCCGCGGCTGGCGGCGGTGGTGGCCGCCTTGCAGCCCGGCCTGCCCGGGGCGCGTGCCAGCCAGCATATCCGGCGCGACATCTGGGCCAAGCTGGTCCTGAACGTGCCCAGTTCGCTGACCTGCGCGCTGACCGTGTCGACCGCGCCGGAAATCTTCGCCCAGGACGATGCGCGCGAACTCTGGCGCCAGCTCGGCGAAGAAACCCACGCGGTGGCGGCCGCCCATGGCATCGATGCGGGCTTCGACCTGGATGCCCAGATCCGGTCCAGCGGCAACAACCGCCATCCGCCGTCCATGCTGCAGGACCTGCTGGCGGGACGCGCCATGGAAATCGACGCCCAGTTGCGCGCGGTACAGGACCTCGGCCGCCTGGCAGGCGTACCCACGCCCATGCTGGACGTCACGGTGACGCTGCTGGCGCAACGCGCCCGCTCGGAATTCGCGGCATCGCTGCGCGGCGAGGCATAGCGCGGCAAGGGGGACTCCCGCCATGCACGGGCCGTCGGACCGTCGCGGCAGCCCGGACCCCGGGGACCGCGCGTGATTTCCTTATCACTATCGAATCGTTTCCGATCCAGCACGCCGTCCCTAAGATGAGCGCCCGTTCCATTTACCGGTGCTCTCATGAAAGCCTTGCTTCGCGCCCTGCTCTTTGCCGGCTCTGTCGGCACCACCGGCTTCGCCGCCCTGGCCACCTCGGCCCCCGCGGCCGAACCCCTACCCAAGGAAGTCCGCATCGCCTATAGCGGCGGCGCGCAGCTGATCGTCAACGCCAAGGTCGACGGCTCGCTGGAGAAAGCCCTGGGCGTGCCGGTCAAGTGGGTGCAGTTCGGCACAGGCGCGGACGTGCTCAACCTGTTCGCCAGCAACAGCATCGATATCGCCAACTTCGGCTCCAGCCCGACGGTCTCGGCCATCGTGCGCAAGCTGCCGATCGAGCTGGTGGGCATCTCGGCCGACATCGCCACCTACGAACGGCTGGTGGCGCGCAAGGACAAGAACATCAACTCGCTGGCCGACCTGGCCGGCCACACCGTGGGCTATCCCGCCAACTCGACCGCCCAGTATGCGCTGGACACGGCCATCGCGCTGAACCACATCGACCGCTCCAAGATCCGCTTCGTGCCGCTCAAACCGGACGAACTGGTGGCAGCGTGGCGGCGCGGCGACGTGGACGCGGGTTATGTCTGGGCCCCCTTCAACTCGACGCTGGAACAGGATGGCGGCCACGCCATCTTCCACACCCGCGACCTGAAAAAGGATGGCTACCTGATCTTCAACGGCCTGTCCGTCTCGCGCGCCTTCGGCCAGAAGCATCCCGAACTGGTCGCCAAGCTGCTGCTGGTGCTGGAGCAGGAGGTCCGGAACTATCGCAAGGACCCGGACGGCGTCGCCGCGGCCATCGCCAAGGAACTGGGTTCGACCCCCAAGGCGGTACGCGAGTCCATCGACGGCAACAACTATCCGACCATCGACGAGCAACTGCGGCCGGCCTGGTTCGGTGACGGCAGCCACCCCGACCAGACCGTATTGGCGGGCGCCGTGCGCAAGACGGCGGAATTCCTCGGCAGTGTCGACCAGATCCGCAAGCAGGACATCCCCGCCTCGTTCTCCGGCGCCATCAATCCGGCCTACCTGAAGCTGGCGCTACACCTGCGGGGCGCCCAGGCGCAAGCCGTTCCGGCCGCCGGCGCCCCGGCCAGCGCGGCGCGCTGAAACCGAGGACGGCTGGCATGCATCCAGACACGCGCGACAGCGACGACGCAAGCCCTGCCGCACGCCGACATCGCGGCGACGGCCGCCTGGATCCAGCGATACGGTAGTAATGCGGCAGAATCGACGCGCCTACCGCCTGGCGGTCAGCACCGCCGCCGTCGTGGCGGTGCTGGCCTTATGGCAGCTCGCCGGCAGCCGGGGTTGGGTCGACGCCCTGTTCCTGCCGCCGCCTTCCGAACTGGTCTCCACCTGGGCCGACATCTGGCGCAACGGCTATGGGCAGATACCTTTGTGGCAGCACATCGGCATCAGCCTGGCTCGCGCGCTGTCGGCCTTCGCCCTGTCCGTCGTCATCGGCGTGCCGCTGGGCCTGTCCATGGGATTGAATGCAACGCTGGCGGCCCTGCTCGATCCGTTCGTGCAGTTCCTGAGGCCGCTGCCCAAGATCGCCCTGATTCCCCTGGCCATCGTGTGGCTGGGCATCGACGAAGCATCGAAGTTCTTCCTTATCTTCATCTCCACCTTCCTGAACATCCTGGTCGGCGCGGCCGCCGCCGTGCAAGGCGTCGCGCAGGGCCATATCCGCGTCGCGCGGACCCTGGGCCTGACGCGGCGGCAGGTGTTCTGGCACGTCGTCTTCCCCCACTGCGCGGCGGACCTGTTCACGACGATACGCCTGTCCATCGGCATAGGCTGGACGTCGCTGGTGGCGGCGGAACTGGTGGCGTCGACATCCGGCGTGGGATGGATGATCGTCAATGCGGGCGCCTACCTGCGTACCGACGTGGTGCTGATCGGCATACTCATCCTGGGCGTCACCGGCTATTTGCTGGATTTGGCCCTGGTAGGCCTGCAACGCTGCTGCGTTCCCTGGGCAGGCAAGCAATGACATCGATGCACGCCGCGCGCACGCGGCCCATGAATTGCGGAAAGCGTCCCGCGCTGGCCGTCCACGCCCACCGAATGCCATGTCCCACCTGATCCTGGAGAACGTCGATTTCTCCTTCCCCTCGCCGCGCGGCCCGGCAGGCGCCCCGGTGCTATCCGGGTTCGATTTGACCGTGGAGCCGGGCGAGTTCGTCATACTGCTGGGACCGTCGGGCTGCGGCAAATCGACCATCCTGAACCTGGTCGCCGGCTTCGAACGCCCGGATCGCGGGCGCATCCTGGCGCATGGAGAACCGGTCATGGGTCCCGCGCCCAGCCGCGGCATGGTATTCCAGCAAGCGCTGCTCTATCCCTGGCTGACGGTACTGGAGAACGTCACCTTCGGCCCGCGCATGCAAGGCATCCCCGCCGCCACCTATCGTCCGCAGGCCGAGACCTTGCTGCGGCAGATGGGCCTGCAAAACCATCACGACGCGCGCGCCTGGGAATTGTCCGGCGGCATGCGCCAGCGCGTGGCGCTGGCGCGGGCGTGGATCATGCGGCCGGACATCCTGTTGATGGACGAACCCTTCGGCGCGCTCGACGCACAGACCCGCAGCCTGATGCAGGAACTGCTGCTGGAGGCCTGGGCGCGCGAGCGCACCACCATCCTCTTCGTCACGCACGACGTCGAGGAAGCCCTGCTGCTGGGCACACGCATCCTGGTGATGTCGGCGCGCCCCGGACGCATCCGCGAGGAGATTCGCGTGCCGTTCGCCATGCCGCGCGACGCGGAGGCACTGGCCACCGACCCTTCCTACGGCGAAATCAAGCGCCACGCGCTGCACCTGGTGCGCGAGGAAGCGCGTAAGCACCTGGCCTTGTAGAAGGCGGCGCACGCCGCCATGGGGCAAGGCCGTCGCCATGGCCGAGCCGCGTCGCAGGGCTATTCGTCCTGGGCGATCACCAGCAGCACCGACGCCGGCACCTTGCCCACCGACGTGATCTTGTGCGGAATGCTGGAATTGAAGTGCGCACTGTCGCCCGCGTGCAAGGTTTCCGTGCGACGGGCCAGCCGCAGGGCTATCGACCCCTTCAGGACGTAAAGCAGTTCCTCGCCCTTGTGATGGCTCATGGGATGGTTGCGCACGGGCTCGTCGCTGGGCGCGATGACGAACGCCACCATGCGGTGGCTGGGCTGCGCGCCGGACACGACGCGGGGCGGGCGCGGCGTGCCGTCGGCGGTGCGCGCTTCCCCCTTGGCCGCGCGGCTGATGACGACCGGATCATCATCGGGCGTGTCGGCGAACAGCTCCTCCACCGTGACGCCCAGCGCCTTGGCGATCTTCAGGCCGGCGCTGATCGACGGCGTCGAAACGCCCCGTTCCAGCTTGGACACATAGCTGCGGGTGAGTTCGGCGGCCTGCGCCAGGGCCTCCAGGGTCAGCCCGGCCTGTACGCGCAGCAACTTCAATTTGACGGACATGCCTTTCCTTTCCAATACGTCGTGACCATGCTTGCGCATGACACTTTCAAATAGTTTTTTCCTGAATGACACAAGTGTCCTAAACTACACTTGAGTTCTTTAGGTCGACCGCACGTATTTGAACATGCGTCCCCACCCTACTCGGCAAGCCGAGGCAGGGAAAAAGGAATCGAGGGGCTCCGCCCCTCGAAGCTCCCCCAATAGAGGGGTCGAAGGAAGGAGCCTCCCCTCCCGAGCCAGCGGCCGAGGGCGTAGCCCTCGACATTGGCAGGCCAGGGGTCGAGGGGTGCGGCTTCTTGGGACTTCTGAACCAGGGGCCGAGGGGTGCAGCTTCTTGGGACTTCTGAACCAGGGGCCGAGGGGTGCGGCTTCTTGGCTCTCCCGATCTTGGGAAAAGATGTTGCTTCTCGCTTTGTGCGCGAAAACGGAGGCGGCCGCGACGGGTCGCCGCTTATTTATAAAAGGGGTATCTTATGTCGTTCCGTTCCCGTCTACGGGCCTTTCTGCCCTCGGCCCGCCTGGGCCTGGCCGCCGTCTTGGCGACAACGCTGGCGCCGTCGGCGCCGGCGCATGCCGATACCTACCCGGACAAGCCGATACGCCTGATCGTTCCTTTCGGCGCGGGCGGCATTACCGACGTCGCGGGACGACTGGTCGCGCAATACCTGGGCGATGAACTCAAGCAGCAGATCATCATCGAGAACCGCCCGGGCGCCGGCGGGTCCATCGCCGCGCAGGTACTGGCGCAGGCCAAGCCGGACGGCTATACCCTGCTGCTAGGCACGGTCGGCACGCAGGTGGTCAACAAGATGCTTTACAGCAAGCTGAGCTACGACCCCGCCGCGCTGACGCCGGTGTCCCTGGTGAGCAACGCGCCTTTCGTCCTGGCCATACACGGCATCGACGGCGTGCGCGACCTGAAGGAACTGGCCGCCTACGCCAAGGCCCATCCCAACCAGCTGAACTTCGGCTCGGCCGGCAACGGCAGTTCCCCACACCTGGGCCTGGAGCTGTTCAAGCTGATCACCGGCGCCCAGATCACCCACATTCCCTTCAAGAGCGGCGTCGAGGCCGTCAACGCCGCCGTCGGCGGCCAGGTGCAAGTGGTCATCGACGCGCTGCCCGTCATCCAGCCGCAGGACAAGGCCGGCCGCCTGACCATGCTGGCGCTGGCCGCGCAGCGGCGCAACGCGGTCGCGCCGGACCTGCGCACCAGTGTCGAGGAAGGCATGCAGGACTTCCAGGTCGGCTCCTGGAACGCGCTGGTCGCGCCGCCCGGCACGCCCCAGGCCCAGGTCGACGTGCTGAACCAGGCCCTGGCCCGCGCCATGGCGCAACCCAAGCTGGTCGCCCGCCTGGCCGAAATGGGCATCGATCCGCTGCCCACCGGCGTATCCGCCTACCAGGCCCATGTGAAAGCCGAGACGGACAAGTGGTACAAGGTCATACAGGCCGCCGGCACCCGACTCGATTAGAACGAAGACACGCATCAGGGCCCGAAAATGCGAGGGCAGGCCAGCCGATGCAAGCCCGGCGCTCCCCCGCAGAAAACGGGCCGTAACCCCAACCGAGGTCCACCATCATGAACGCCCAAGATACCTTCCAGCTCGACAAGGCCACCCTGGTCGACCAGTCGACCGCGCAAATGGACCGGCAGTTCGCCGACAGCGCCTACACGCTGCGCCAGAAGCTGGCGCTGACCTGCCGCATCCTGTTCGAAAATGGTCATGATTCCGGACTGGCGGGCCAGATCACCGCGCGCACGGGCACGCCCGGCGAGTTCTACACGCAGCGCCTGGGCCATGGCTTCGACGAAATCTCCGAAGGCAACCTGCTGCGCGTGGATGAAGACCTGAACGTGCTGGAAGGCGACGGCATGCCCAATCCGGCTAACCGCTTCCACTCCTGGGTCTACCGCGCCCGCCCCGACGTCAACTGCATCATCCACACCCATGCCGTGCACACCGCGGCGCTGGGCATGCTGGAACAGCCGCTGATCGTCTCGCACATGGACAACTGCGTGCTGTACGACGACGTGGCCTTCGTCGCCAATTGGCCCGGCGTCCCCGTCGGCAACGAAGAAGGGGAACTCATCTCCGGCGCGCTGGGCAGCAAGCGCGCGCTGATGCTGTCGCACCATGGCCTGCTCGTCGCCGGCCAGAGCGTGGAGGAAGCGTGCGTCCTGGCCATTGCCTTCGAACGCGCCGCCCGCATGCAGCTGCTGGCGCAGGCCGCCGGCGAAATCAAGCCGATCGACCCGGCGCTGGGCAAGGAAGCGCACGACTGGATCCTGCGTCCCAAGCGCAACACCGTGGCCTTCGATTACTACGCGCGGCGCGCGCTGAAGAACCCGCGCAACGCGGATTGCCTCAGCCGGTAAGGAACGTCCGCGTCAAAGGCGGCCGCGCGCCCGCAGGCGTTGCGCCAGGCGGGGATAGACGCGCAAGGCGTTCTCCCCGAGCACCTTGGCGCGATGCTCGGGCCGCAGCCACTCGACGGCATCGATGTAGCGCTTGGTGTCGTCGTAATAGTGTCCGGTGCGGGGGTCGATGCCCTTGACGGCGCCGATGATCTCCGACGCGAACAGCACATTGTCCGGCGGCACCACGTCCAGCAGCAGTTCGATGCCGGGCCGGTGATAGACGCAGGTGTCGAAGAACACGTTGTTCATCAACTCCTCCACCGTCGGCCGGTTGAACTGCTGCGCCAGGCCACGATAGCGTCCCCAGTGGAACGGCACCGCGCCGCCTCCGTGCGGGATCACGAAGCGCAGGGTGGGGAAATCCTTGAAGATGTCCGCCATCAGGAACTGCATGAAGGCCGTCGTGTCGCCGTTCAGGTAATGCGCGCCGGTATGGTGGAAGTTGGGATTGCAGGAACAGCTGACGTGGACCATGGCCGGCACGTCCAGCTCCACCAGGGTTTCGAACAGCGGATACCAATGCTTCTGGGTCAGCGGCGGATCGGTCCAGTAGCCGTCGCTGGGATCGGGGTTGACGTTGCAGCCGACAAAGCCAAGCTCCAGCACGCAGCGCTTGAGCTCCGCGATGCAATTGGCCGGGCTGACGCCGGGCGACTGCGGCAGCTGGCAGACGCCCACCAACTGATCCGGATACAGCTCCACCGCGCGATGGATGAGGTCGTTGCAGGCGCGCGTCCAGTTGGCGCTGGTGGTGGCGTCGCCGACGTGATGCGCCATCGCGCCGGCAATCGGCGAGAACAGCGTCAGGTCGACGCCGCGCTCGCGCTGGATGCGCAGCTGGTTGGGCTCCAGCGACTCGCGGATCTCGTCGTCGCTGATGTGGAAGTCCGGAACCAGCACCTGCCCCGCGGCATAGGCGTCTGTCTGGCGGGCGCGCCAGGCCTTCAGCGCGGCCGGCGCGGTGGTGTAGTGCCCGTGGCAATCGATGATCATGATGTTGTCCTGGTGGTTGTGCTGGGGTTGGTCCCGCGGGTGACCCGCATTCCTGCTACTCGACCTTCAGGCCGAATTGCCGGGCCACGTCGGCATAGGTCTTCAATTCCTGGTTATAGAAAGCGGTGAACGCCTGCGTAGGCATCGGCGCCGCCTCGACGCCCAGCTTGTTCAGCGCCTCGATGACGTTCGGCTGCGCCATCACGGCCTGGATGGCGTCGGACAGTTTCTTCACCGCCGGCTGTGGCGTGCCAGCCGGCGCGAACATGCCCCACCAACCGATGAGCTCCAGGTTGGGCACGCCCGCCTCCCCCATGGTGGGCACGTCGGGCAGCCGGTGGAAACGCTCCGACCCCGTGACCGCCAGTGCGCGCAGCTTGCCGCTTTCCACCAGGGGAACGACCTCGCTGGCGGTGGGGATCATGAAGGTCAGGCGGCCCGCCAGCAGGTCGGGCAAGGCGGCGGAGCCGCCCTTGTACAGCACCTGCACGGGCTTGGTGCCGGTGTTTTGCGGGAACAGCAGATTGGTCGGCGACCCGGCGCCGACCGCGCCGTAGGAAGCCTTGTCCGGATTCGCCTTCATCCAGGCGACGAGACCGGCCACGTCATGGATGGCCGTCGTCGCCGGCACCACCAGCACGAAAGGCGCGCGCCCCGTGCGCGCCACGGGCTGCAGGTCTTTCGCGGCGTCGTAGGGCAGATTGGCCATGGTGGCGCGATTGAAGCCCAGGTAGGTCGCGCCCATCAGCACGGTGTAGCCGTCGGGCGCGGCGCGCGCCACATACTCGGTGCCGATATTGCCGTTCGCGCCGCCACGGTTCTCGATCACCACGCTTTGCTTCAGGCGCGCCCCCAGCTCGGTGGCCACCACGCGCGAGATGTTGTCGACGCCGCCGCCCGCGGCATAGGGGACGACCAGGCGGATGGGTTTGTCGGGGTAGTCGGCCCAGGCGCTGCCCGCGGCGCCGCTCCAGAGCACGAGCGCGGCCAACGCCACGCGGATAGGACGCAGATGCATGATGTCTCCCGTTGTCTTCGCTGTCTAGTCGCTGTCTTTTCGGATGTCGTGCAGGTCTTCTGCCCGCACGTGCCGGATCCGTTTTTTGCGTCGGACCCGCGCGCCTTGCGCCGCGGGCCGGCCCGCATGCCGGGGCCTCCTTGGTCCCGGCACGTCTCCGTGCACCCATGCAGCGTAGGCGCGACGGATGGCCGGGACAATATCGGTCCGCCTGGCGGACCGATATAAGATAGGCGCTCGAACATCGGCGCCGCGCCCATCGCGCCAGGCCCGGACGGACATGGAGCAGGACACAGCGATGAGTGAAAACCCTGACGAGTTGGTCACGGCCGCGACCCGCGCACTGGCCATCCTGGATGTGTTCAGCATGGAAGAGCCGCACCTGGGCCTGAGCGAGATCGCGCGCCGCGTCGGACTGGCCAAGACCACCGCCCTGCGCCTGCTCAAGACCCTGGAAGCCAGCCACTACGTGGCGCGCACGGACCAGGCGCAATGGCGCCTGGGCCCTGCCACCGCGTCGCTCGGTTCGCGCTACACCATGGCCTTCGATGTGCGGGAAAGCATAGAACCGGCGCTGCGCAAGCTATCCGATGAAACCGGCGAGGACATGTCCTTCTTCGTCCGCGATGGCGACCGCCGCATACGGCTGGTCAAGGTGCGGTGCCCGCAGGCGCAACACAACAGCGCCCGCGTGGGCGAGGCCATGCCGCTGGATCGCGGCGCGTCCGGCCTGGTGCTGCTGGCTTTCATGGGGGAAACGGGCCCGCTCTACGACGAGATCCGCGCGCGCGGCTATCACGTCACGGTGGGCGAGGCGCGGCGGACCTCGGCCAGCATCGCCGTGCCCGTCTTCGGCAATCGCTGGCGCGTGGCGGGCGCGCTGTGTATCGGCATGCCCGCCAGCCCCGGCGTCGCGCCGCGCTTGCAGGCCTACGCGCCGCGGCTGTTGCAGGCAGCGCAATCGCTGTCGGCGATGTTGAGCTACGACGCCGGCGCGGCGCGTCACGCGGGCAGGCCGCGGGCGACCTGGCATCCGTGACGCGGGCCGCCAAGACGACAACTCAGGCGGCAGCTCAGGCAGGCAACCGGGTAGCCGCTCAGGCAGCCGATCAGGCAGCAGATCAGCGAGCCGACAGGCAGGACGCCGGCACGCGGATCCAGCCTTCCATCAGGATGCGCGCGCTGCGGCTCATCAAGGCCTTGGTCACCTTCCAGTCGCCATCCACCTGCCTGGCCTCGGCGCCCACGCGCAAGGTGCCGGACGGATGGCCGAAACGTACCGAATTGCGTTCGCCGCCGCCGGCGGCCAGGTTGACCAGCGTGCCGGGCACCGCGGCGGCGGTGCCGATGGCAACCGCGGCGGTCCCCATCATGGCGTGGTGCAGCTTGCCCATGGACATGGCGCGCACCAGCAGGTCCGCGTCGCCCGCGCCAATCTGCTTGCCGCTGGACGCGGTGTAGGCGCTGGGCGGCGCGACGAAGGCGACCTTGGGCGTGTGCTGGCGCGTCGCGGCCTCGGCCAGGTCCTTGATCAGGCCCATTTTCAGGGCGCCGTGGGCGCGTATGGTTTCGAAGCGCGCCAGGGCCGCGTCGTCGGAATTAATGGCGTCCTGCAGTTCGCGGCCGGTGTAGCCGATGTCCGCCGCGTTCAGGAAGATGGTAGGAATCCCGGCGTTGATCAGCGTCGCGTCCAGGGTGCCGATGCCCGGCACCTCCAGGCGATCGACCACCTTGCCGGTCGGAAACATGGCGCCGCCTTCCTCGCCCTCGTCCGCCGGGTCCAGGAACTCCAGGCGCACCTCGGCCGCGGGAAAGGTCACGCCGTCGAGCTCGAAGTCGCCCAGCTCCTGCACCTGGCCGTCCACGACGGGCACGTGGGCGACGATGGTCTTGCCGATATTGGCCTGCCAGATGCGTATCGTGATCTCGCCATTGCGCGGGATGCGCGCCGGGTCGATCAAGCCCATGTGGATGGCGCAGGGCCCCACCGCCGCCGACAGGTTGCCGCAGTTGCCGCTCCAGTCCACGAAGGGCTGGTCGATCGACACCTGGCCGAACAGGTAATCCACGTCGTGGCCGGGCCGCGTGCTGCGCGACAGGATGACCGATTTGCTGGTGCTGGACGAGGCATTGCCCATGCCGTCGATCTGCTTGCCATAGGGGTCCGGACTACCCAGCGCGCGCAGGAGAATGGCGTCGCGCACGGGACCCGGTTGGCGCGCGGCCTCGGGCAGGTCATCCAGCCGGAAGAACACCCCTTTGCTGGTCCCCCCGCGCATATAGGTCGCGGGAATCTTGATTTGATGGTCAGCGGCCATGTCAGGCTCCTTGTTCTTGAGCGAGGAAATCTTGCGCGAAGCGTTGCAGTACGCCCCCCGCCTCGTAGACGGACACTTCTTCGGCCGTGTCGAGACGGCACGTGACGGGAACGTTGGCGCTGGTGCCGTCCTTGCGATGGACCACCAGCGTCAAGGTCGCGCGAGGGGTGCGCTCACCCACCACGTCATAGGTTTCGGTGCCGTCCAGCGCCAGCGTGTGGCGGTCGACGCCGGCCTGGAACTCCAGCGGCAGCACGCCCATGCCGATCAGATTGGTGCGGTGGATGCGCTCGAAGCCTTCCGCCACCACGGTCTCCACGCCGGCCAGCCGCACGCCCTTCGCCGCCCAGTCGCGCGAGGAGCCTTGGCCGTAGTCGGCGCCGGCGATGATGATCAGGGGCTGCTTGCGGTCGAGGTAGGTTTCGATGGCCTCCCACATCCGCATGACGTGGCCGCCGGGTTCCACGCGGGCGAGCGATCCGGCCCGCACCTGGCCGTCCGCGTCGCGCACCATCTCGTTCTTGAGCGTGGGATTGGCGAAGGTGGCGCGCATGGCGGTCAGGTGGTCGCCGCGGTGGGTGGCGTAGGAGTTGAAGTCCTCCTCGGGCACGCCCATTTTGGTCAGGTACTCGCCGGCCGCCGAGTCCGCCAGGATGGCGTTGGACGGCGAGAGGTGGTCGGTCGTGATGTTGTCCGGCAGGATGGCCAGCGGCCGCATGGCCCTGAGCGTGCGTGGATTGGCGGCCAGCGCCCCAACGCCCTCCGTGTCCCAATAGGGCGGCCGGCGGATGTAGGTGGACTGTGGGCGCCAGTCGTATTGTGGGCTCACGGCGGTCTCGACCGAAATGTCGCGCGCGAACATGGGTTCGTACACGCGCCGGAACATCTCCGGCTTCACGGCGGCCTGGACGATGCGGTCGATTTCCTCGTCGCTGGGCCAGATGTCCTTGAGGCGGATCTCCTTGCCGTCGACCACCGCCAGCACGTCCTTCTCGATATCGAAGCGCACGGTCCCGGCGATGGCGTAGGCCACGACCAGGGGCGGCGACGCCAGGAAGGCCTGCTTGGCGTAGGGATGGATGCGGCCGTCGAAGTTGCGGTTGCCGGACAGGACGGCGGTGGCGTACAGGCCACGGTCGATGATCTCCTGCTGCAACACCGGATCCAGGGCGCCGCTCATCCCGTTGCAGGTGGTGCAGGCGAAGGCGACGATGCCGAAGCCCAGTTGCTCCAGGTCGCCCAGCAGGTTCGCTTCCTTGAGGTAGAGCTCGACGGCCTTGGAGCCGGGCGCGAACGAGGACTTCACCCACGGCTTGCGCGTCAGGCCCAGCCGATTCGCGTTGCGCGCCAGCAGACCCGCGGCGATCACGTTGCGCGGGTTGGACGTATTGGTACAGGACGTAATGGCCGCGATGATCACGGCGCCGTCGGGCATCAGCCCCAGCACCTCTTGCGCCCTGGCCTGCTCCAGCCCGGGTCCGGTCGCGATGCCGCGCTCGGCCAGGGCGGCGGTCGGCAGCCGGCGATGCGGATTGGACGGCCCCGCCATATTGCGCTCGACCGACGACAGGTCGAACTGCAATTCGCGTTCGTACCGCGCGTCGCGCAGGCTGTCGGCCCAGAAACCCGCCGTTTTGGCATAGGTCTCGACCAGGCGCACCTGCGCTTCTTCGCGGCCGGTCAGCCGCAAGTAGTCCAGCGTCTGCTCGTCGATCGAGAACAGCGCGGCGGTCGCGCCGTATTCCGGGCACATGTTGGAGATGGTCGCACGATCGCCGATCGTCAGGCTGCGCGCGCCGTCGCCAAAGAATTCCAGATAGGCGCCAACCACTTTTTCCTTGCGCAGGAATTCCGTCAGCGCCAGCACGATGTCCGTGGCCGTGATGCCGGGCTGGCGGCGACCGGCAAGGCGCACGCCGACGATTTCCGGCAGGCGCATCCACGACGCGCGACCCAGCATGACGTTCTCCGCCTCCAGGCCGCCGACGCCCACCGCGATGACGCCCAGGGCGTCGACGTGCGGCGTGTGGCTGTCGGTGCCGACGCAGGTGTCGGGAAAGGCCAGGCCGTCCTGCACGTAAACCACCGGCGACATCTTTTCCAGGTTGATCTGGTGCATGATGCCGTTGCCCGCCGGAATGACGTCGACATTGGCGAAGGCCAGCTTGGTCCAGTCGATGAAGTGGAAGCGGTCCTCGTTGCGCCGGTCCTCGATGGCCCGGTTCTTGGCGAAGGCGTCTGGATCGTATCCGCCGCACTCCACGGCCAGCGAGTGGTCGACGATCAATTGCACGGGGACCACGGGATTCACCCGGGCGGGGTCGCCGCCCTCGGCGGCAATCGCATCGCGCAGGCCGGCCAGGTCGACCAGCGCCGTCTGGCCCAGGATGTCATGGCAGACCACGCGCACCGGGTACCAGGGGAAGTCGCGGTCGCGGCGCCGCTCGATGATCTGCCGCAGGCACTCATCGAGGATGGCGGGATCGCAGCGCCGCACCAGGTTCTCGGCATGCACGCGCGCGGTATAGGAAAGCTGGTCCCAGGCGCCCGGCGCCAGGGCGTCGACCGCCGCGCGGGCGTCGATATAGTCCACGGAAGTACCGGCGAGGGGTTTGCGGTAGGAATTGCTCATTGTCTCGGTCGATTTTCTTGGTCGGATTTTTTCGTCGAATATAGTAGCCGCTTGTCCGGACGCCGGGCGCGGCGCCTGTCCAGGCGCTGAATCAGCGGCGCGCGGCGGGCGGTTGCGGATTGTTGGCGGGATTGGTGTCCACCTTGGTCACGCCCTCGATGCCGCCATCCGTCCCCAACGCCGCGAGTTCCACCCGCAGGGCTTCGGCGGCAGCGCCGTCATAGACTTCCTGGCCGCCCACATAGGCGGTATAGACGCGCCGGTACTTGGCCTGCTTGGCCGGGTCCTCGATGGTGTCGCGCGTCCAGCGGTACAGGGGATATTGCGCCACGCCTTCACGCTCGGCCTCGGCGACATAATCGGCGAAGGCCTGGTACTGGGACTTGATGGCGGCGCCGTGGCGCGCCAGGACGGCGCGCAGGGGCGCGTCCTCGGGCGCATCGGGATGGTCGCGCAGCCGCGCGGCCAGGGCCTCGGTGACGCGCAGGCGTATCTGATACTGCCAGGTATCTTGCACGGATGCCTCGCTGCGGAAGCGCGCGTGCCAGGCTGGACGCGCGGACCGCCGTATTCTACGCCTCCGGGACCTGTCCCTTGACCTGGCCCCCGGCCCGCACCAGGTCGGCAAGCGTGCGAACCTGCATCTTGCGCATGACCCGGCCGCGCCGCACCTTGACCGTGATTTCGCTGACCTCCAGCTCGGCGGCGATCTGCTTGTTCAGCATGCCGCGCACCACCCGCTCCATGACCGCCCGCTCGCCCTCGGTCAGGGTGTTCCAGCGCGCCAGCACGTCGTCGGCGCGCGTCATGTCGGCCAGTTGCGCGCGATCCTTTTCCACCGCCGCGTGGATGGCGTCCAGCAGGTCCTGGTCGCGAAAGGGCTTGGTCAGGAAATCGACGGCGCCGGATTTCATGGCGGCCACCGACATGGGGATATCGCCATGCCCGGTGATCACCACCACGGGCACGCGGCGGCGCGCCTGCTCCATGCGGCGCAGGAAATCCATGCCGCTCTGTCCGGGCAGGCGCACGTCCAGCACCAGGCATGCGGGGCCGTCCGCGGTGTCGCCGTCCAGGAACTCCTGCACCGAGCCGAATCCCCGCACCGCCAACCCGACCGAGCTCATCAGGTCCTCCAGCGACTCGCGCAGGGAGGTGTCGTCGTCGACGATATAGACGATGGGCGAGCCGTCATGGGGTGTCTGGCGTGAACCGGGCTTGGTATTTCGCATCGGCGGCGAGTGTGTTTTCCGTATCGGGTCTTCCGTCATGATCAGGCATCCTTGTCCGCGACGGCATCCTTGTCCGCGACGGCATCCTTGGCGGTCACGGGCAGCGTAAAGCAGAAAGTCGCGCCGCCACGCTTGGCGGGTTCGGTCCACAAACGTCCGCCATGACTCTCCACGATGGCCCGGCTGATGGTCAATCCCAGGCCAGTGCCGTCGGGCTTGGTGGTCCAGAAGGCGTCGAACAGCCGTTCGCGGGCTTGCGGGCTCAGCCCGGGTCCGGTGTCGGCGACGACCACTTGCACCTGCCCCGGCTCGGCGACGGACACCCACAAGGTCAGGCGCCGCTCGCCGGACGGCATGTCCCGCATTGCCTCGATGGCGTTGAGCAAGAGGTTGATGATCACCTGCCCGATCTGCACCGGATCGGCCCGCACGGCGGGCAGGCCTTCCTGGATGCGCTCGTTCAGCGTCACGCCGCGCCGCTGCATTTCGCCACGGGTCATGTCCACCGACTCCGCGGCGATGTCGGCGAGGTCCACCGACGCCATCCGTGGCTCGGCATTGCGCAGCAGCCGCCGGATGCGCTTGACGACCTCGCTGGCGCGATTGGCGTCGTCGATCATGCGCTGCAGGGCGCGTAGTCCGCGCTCCAGGTTGGGCGGATCATGCTCAAGCCAGCGCTGGCAGGCGCTGCCGCTGGTCACGATGGCGGCCAGGGGCTGGTTGATCTCGTGGGCGATGGAGGCGGTCAGCTCCCCCATGCTCTGGACGCGCGACAGGCGCGCGAGCTGGACGCGAGCCTCCTGCGCGGCCTCCTCGGCCGCCGCGCGCTTGAGCGCCAGGTAGGCGGTGATGCCGATGGCCGCGATGCTGATCGCGGCGTTGACCAGGCCGACGCTGCGCAGGGATCCTCCCTCCGGCGTCAGGAACAGGCTGAAGACTGTCAGCGCGGCGCAGATCAGCGCTACCCCGATCACGCCCCGCCGCGGCAGCAGGCTGAGCGCCAGCAGGATGACCACGACGTAGAACACGGCCATGGCCACTTCCAGCCGCGTCAGCGTATCCGCCAGGAAAATCGCCGCCATCAAGAGCGCGAGCAGCAGCACGCCCGCTTGGGCGCGACCTCGTCGGCGTGAGACCTGATCCAGGGACATATAGCGAGGACTAGAACGAAGGGCAAAGAGCGCCGGGACGCCAGGCGCGCCCAGGGCAGCGCGGCGGACCGGCGTCCGCCGGTCCAGGGTCAGGCGGCGGACCGGCGTCCGCCGGTCCAGGGTCAGGCGGCGGACCGGCGTCCGCCGGTCCGTTAGCTTATACCAGGGCTTGCCGTGGGTCGCCACGGCGCCCTCCCCTGGCCGGGCTGGTGCAGGAGTCATGCCCAGATGGCCAGTACCGCTGCGATGACCATCACCACCCAGGCCACCAGCATCGGCAGCAGCAGCCCCAGGAAACCCCGGGTATCGGCCTGTCCGCCGGTCACGCGGTCGGCGGCCGACGGGTGGGAGGCTCGCAATGCGGGAGAGCGGAGCTCTAGTTCGACCGCCCACTCATGCCGGTCGCGTGAAAAGTCCTTGATGGCTTCGAAGATCTCGCTCATGACGTCACCTCCGCGGCGAATTGCCCGCGATGGCCAGGACCGGCCAGCCGCGGCGCATCGCCGGCAGCCCGCGAAGCCGATATCCTGCGCGTGGCCGCGACTTGCGGCATCCCGTCGCCCGGCGTGGCATGCAGGGCGTTGATGCGCAGCTCGCTGCAAAACGCGCTCAACCAGCCGAGCAGGGACGAGACATCGCCGTCATCGCTGCGCAGGCGCACCATCGTGGAGGCCTGGGCGCCGTCGGCCGAATCGCGCACCTGGGCAACGGTTTCCGGCCGCGCCCGCAAGGCCAGGTAAAGGCGCTTGCGGATGATGGCCAGTTCGATGGCCGAGCCGTAGAACGTGACGTTGAGAAAGGCCGGCGCGGCGGCCGCGCGGCGGTGGGGAGTAGGCGGCAACATGCGCGTCTCCTAGGAAGCAAGAGTGACCCGGAATCAATACTGGTGAATTGGGCGCGCGCATGCCCCCATGGGCGCGGACGAAACGTCCGGCCTGAGCAAGGGAAGCAAGGAAGGGAGGATATGAGCCGGGAATCCGAGGCGAAATCCCGGCGGCGTATCTCCGCCAGACCGGGCCGGCGGGACGCTGGGCAAGAGCCGCGGCGTAGACCTACGAAGCCCGGTGCGCGCCGCTGGCGCTACTACATCCGTCATCGTCCACGGCGGACTCCTTGTTCGATATCAACGGGAGGTAGTGTAGGGCGGGCGGCGCGTGCGAAACAGGCTGCGCGGGATATACCTTGGTATCGTCCCGGCGTCGGGCCGGGCGCGCCGCCGGCATGGCCGGCCGGCGGCAGAGGGTCTTCGGGCCGCGGGAGCGGCGGTCAATCCCACTCGGGTGCGAGACCCGCCGGGCTGACTTCCCGGCCATTGCGCTCCAGCGCGGCGATGGCGGCCATGTCGGCATCGGACAGGCGCAAGGTCCGGGCCTGCAGGTTCGCCGCCAGGTTGGCCCGTTTGGTCGACGACGGAATCACCGCGTAGCCCAGCTGCATCGCCCAGGCCAGCGCGACCTGCGCCGGCGCGGCCTGGTGGCGCGCCGCGATCTCGGCCAGGACCGGATCGCCCAGCACCTTGCCATAGGCCAGCGTCATATAGGACGTGACGGCGATGTCCTGCGACTGGAGAAACTCCGCCAGCTTGCGATTCTGCAAATAAGGACTGAGCTCGACCTGGTTCGTCGCGATATTGCCCGCGCCGACCGCGGCGATGGCCTCGCGCGTCAACGCGATATTGAAATTGGAGATGCCGATCTGGCGCGTCAGGCCCCGCTCGCGCGCTTGTGCCAGCGCGCCCATATAGGCCTCCAGCGGCACGCCATTGCCCGGCGCCGGCCAGTGGATCAGCGTCAGGTCGACGTAATCGGTGCGCAGCTTGCGCAGGCTTTCTTCCAGGCTGGGCCCCAGCTTGGCGGGCGCGTAGTTGTCCACCCATATCTTGGTGGTCAGGAAAACATCCTGGCGCGCCACGCCGGACTCGGCGATGGCCTGGCCGACCTCGGCCTCATTGCCATAGATCTGTGCGGTATCGACGGCGCGGTAGCCCAGCTCCAGGGCGGTACGCACGGAATCGATGACGACCTGGTCCTTCAACCGGAAGGTGCCGAGGCCAAAGGAGGGGATGGTGGAGAGAGACATGGTTGTTCCTTGTTCCTTGTTGAATGCAGGGTTGCGAGTGGATCGGCGCGCAGCGCCGGCCCTGCCGGGCTGGCCAGGTCAGGCCCGGCAAGCCGCCACCGGCCGGCGGCGGCGCGAGACCTGCACGAGCACCAGCAGCAAGCCGGCGATGGCGATGCCCGCCCCGGCCAGCGGCACGGCCGCGTAGCCCAGGCCCGCCGAAATCGTGGCGCCGCCGACCGCCGCGCCCAAGGCATTGCCCAGGTTGAACGCGCCCACATTGACCGACGAGGCCAGGCCGGGGGCGCGCTCGGCCGCCCGCATCACGCCCATTTGCAGCGGCGGCACGACGGCAAACGTGGCCATGCCCCACAACAGCAAGGAAATGGCCGCGCCCGCGTGATAGCGGCCCAGCAACGGGAATGCCAGCATCACGACGATCAACAGCGCCAGGAAGCCGATCAGGCTGCCCGCCAGCGAACGGTCCGCCAGCTTGCCGCCGGCCGCATTGCCGATGGAAAAACCAATGCCGATCAACACCAGCATGGCCGTGATGAATTCCGGGCTGGCGCCCGTCAGGGACTTCAAGGTGGGCGCGATATAGGTATACAGCGTGAACATGGCGCCGGACCCCAGCACCGTCGTCAGCAGCGCCACCAGCACGGCGGGCTGGGTGAGCACCGACATTTCGGCGCGCACATCCGGACGACGGCCGCTCTCGCCCCTGGGCAGGGCGAGCCACAGCGTGCTCATCGCCAGCACGCCAAGCACGGCCGTCGCCGCGAAGGACATGCGCCAGCCTATGGTCTGGCCCAGCCAGGTAGCGGCCGGAACGCCGCCGATATTGGCGATGGTAAGCCCCATGAACATGGTGGCGACCGCGCTGGCCTGCTTGTGGCGCGGCACCACGCTGGCCGCGACCAGCGAGCCCAGGCCAAAGAACGCGCCGTGGTTCAGGCTGGTCACCAGGCGCGCCAGCAGCAGGGTGTAGTAGCCGGGGGCGGCCGCCGACAGCAGATTGCCCACCGTGAAGATACTCATCAAGGCGATCAGCGCGGTGCGGCGCGACCACCGCGACAGCGCCAGCGTCATCAGCGGCGCGCCCAGCATCACGCCGATGGCGTACGCGCTGACCAGCATGCCGGCGCTGGGTATGGAGACGTTCACGCCCTCGGCGATGACGGGCAGCAGGCCCATGGGCGAGAATTCCGTGGTGCCGATGCCGAAGGCGCCGACCGCCAGGGCGAAAAGCGCGAAACCGGCGGACGCGTCCGTCCGGGAACGCGCGGTCGAGGTGGAAAGATCAGACATGGTGGGATCCGGGAGGGCAGCAAAATGCTGCACAGCAAAATAAAGCTGAAGTTTGCCGGATTTGGCCCCGTCCAGACACCATCGCCCGAGCGAAAGACTCTTGCGGAAAAATCAATAATGACCGGCGAGGGGTTTACCTGATCGACAAATCCGCCTGTCCCCGGCTCCCTGGCGGGCCGGCGGGAGCGCCGCCATAGGTTTCACGGCAGACCTGGCGCAAGGACGCCGTGAACAGGGTATCGACGGGGCGAGCGTCCCGCGCCCGCGTGAAAAGCGCGATGGGCGGCAGGGTCCAGTTGAAGGAATACGGCACGATGGCCACCCCGGCGATGCGCACCAGTTCATCGGCCACATCCGACGGCACGATGGAAACCGCCGTCTCGCTGGCCGCGATCATCTCGCCGATCAGCCGGGCCGAACCGCTTTCCACGATGGGCGTGGGCGGCGCCAGCCCCGCACCCAGGAACATGTCGGCCACCTGCTCGCGCATGGGCGTATGCGGCGCCCCCAGGATCCAGTCCAGTTCCGCCAGCACCGGCCAGTCCAGGCGGGCGCGTCCCAGCCGGGCGGCCAGGCGGCGGCTGGCGATCAGGCGCGGCTGCTGCTGGTACAGGCGTTCGAACGCCACGCCTTCCAGGTCCAGCGTGGCCGACGCCCGGCCGATGACGATATCGACATCGTGTTCCCGCAACCGCGCCAGCAGCTGGTCGCTGGCTCCCTCGTGCACCGTCACGGTCAGCCGGCGCGAGCCGTCCGGCAGGGTGCGCTGGATGGCGGCGGACAGCAGGCGACCGGAAATAAAGGGGATGACCCCAATGTGCAGATGGGCGGCGTGACCGGCGACCACGGTTTCCATGTCCCGCACCAGGTGCTCCAGGTCGTGGACCATGGCGCCGGCCCTGGCCAGCACCACCTCCCCCAGGGCTGTCGGCGCCATGCCGCGCACGGAGCGGTCGAACAGCGGCGCCCCGAACATGCTTTCCAGCTCGGCCAGCGCGTTGGTGATGGCCGGCTGGCTGCTGGCCATGCGCTCCGCCACCCGGGTCAGGGACCCATAGCGGCGGATATTCAGCAGCAGGGTCAGGTGGCGCATTTTCAGGCGCGACGCCAGGCGGCGCAGCACCTCATCAGGTTCGAATCCGGCCATGGCCCGGGGCAAGCTCCCTCATATCATCAGGAAAATATTATGGAATCATAGCAATTCAGAATTTTAGGGTTATGCCTGGCGGCCTAGAATGCATCCCAGGACAGCGCCCTGGGCGCAAGGAGAGGAAAACAATGACCACCGACAACGACCGCAAGGCCGCACTCGACTACCACGAGTTTCCCGTGCCCGGGAAAATTTCCGTTACCGCCAGCAAGCCCCTGGTGACCCAGCGCGACCTGGCGCTGGCGTACACGCCCGGTGTGGCGGCGGCCTGTGAGGAAATCGTCGCGGACCCCGTCAACGCGGTGCGCTACACCAGCCGCGGCAACCTGGTCGGCGTCATCACCAACGGC
>NZ_PYAL01000005.1 GCF_004121055.1 Achromobacter aloeverae | reverse complement strand
AACGAAACAATCAGCGAGGTAGCGATGGTCTTCATGGCAGTTCTCCTAGTCCTTGTCAGTGGGAGCAGACCGGTTCGGGTCATTCCGTAGGGGTCTGTTGCTGTTCCCGATGACTGCATTCTGCGCCGGCTGGGACTAGGGATAAACCCTTGAACCGCTAAATCACTTTTCCAAAAAACTAGCAAATACGGCTATTCCATCGATAAATAACATCTATTGCCCCTACCGGCGGAACGGACGCGTGCCGCCTTCCCGGCCGGCCTGCCGCTCGATGGCGGCCTGTATTGCCTTGGCCGCCACCACGCCGTCCGCCATGGCGGTCACCACGCAGGGGTGCATGCGATTGGCGACCTCGCCGATCGCGTAGACGTCCTCCGCGCTGGCACGCGCGGTGGCGAAGTCGGTGTGGATATATCCGCGCTCGTCGCGCCGCAGCGCCAGCGAGGCGGCGAAATCCGCCTGCGGCTCCCAGCCGTGGAACACCAGCAGCAGGTCGTAGGCCTGTCCATCGACCTGGCGCGCGTGGGGATCCGCCCGGTACGCGCCCAGCCGCAGGTCCGCTGCCGGCACGGCGTCGACCAGCTGCGGTCGCGCCCGCACGGTGCGGGCATACAGATGCACGGTGCGCGCGCCGCGGCTCTTCACATAGGCGTAGTTTTCGAAACCGTTGTCGCCGCCGCCCAGGACGGCCACCGACAGGCCTGCATAGTCCTGTTCCACGATGGCGGATCCGGGCCCCACCAGCACGCCGGGCCAGCGGTCTCCGGGCGCGGCGTCCGCCAGGTTGCGTGCGCGCACCCCGGAGGCGATGACCAGGTGGCGGCCGTACAGCACTTCGAGGCCTTCGCTCCCGACGTCGGGACGCGCGCCGGCGCTGCGCCAACTATCGGACGCACCATCGACCACGCAGCTCGCGCCATGCGGGGCCTGTCCGCCGGCACCGGTAGCTTGCACCGTCACGGCATACCCCTCGTCCGTGCGCGCCACCGCCACGGCGCGGCGCCCGCAACGCACCGGCACGCCCGCCGCCTCTATGCTGCGGGCGATATTGGCGCCCACCTGCTGGCCAGTCACGCCCGGCAAGGCGGCGATCCAATCGTCCGCGAAGGGATTGTCGTTGGGCAGGCCGCCCGGGCGCGCGCCGGTCTCCACCAGCAGCGGCGCCAGCCCCAGCCGGGCCAGCCAAACGGCGCAAGACGCCCCTGCCGGGCCGCCTCCCACGATGATGGCGTCGCTGTATTGCGGCATTTCAATTTTTGCTCAAGTTGATATGAGGAGAATTGTAGCGGCGGCCTCCAGCGGATCCGCATGGCGACGGCCCGCCTCTCATGGCAGCCCCAGCGGGGACCCACATTGAGGAGCCACATTGGGGCACCACACACATTGGGGCGCGGCCCCGCGCACGCTCTCCGGGCCGCGTGCCGCCAGGCGCCGCCGGCGCGGGTCACGGCGCGTGCCGACGCGGCATACCCCGCCACGGATTTACAATGCGGGGGCTTATTCTTCTCCCCGCCATCATGCCTACCCGCCGCATCATCTTTTCCCGCCTCGCCCTCGACGCCCGCATCGGCATCCTGGAGCACGAGCGCCGCGCCACGCAACCGCTGCACGTCGATGCCGAAATCGACGTCGACATCACGCGCGACGTGGACGACCATGACATCCACAGCGTGCTGGACTACCGCGCGCTGCGCGAGGCCATCGTGGCGGTCTGCACGCATTCGCACGTCAATCTCATCGAAACGCTGACCGAACAGGTGGCGGAGCGCCTGATGAAGGACTTCAAGGACATCCGGGCAGTGCGCATCCGCATCAGCAAGCCCATGGCCTTTTCCGATTGCGCCGCCGTCGGCGTGGAGATCTATACCAGTCGCTGATTCAGCCCCTGACCTCGGCCCCTGACTCAGTCGATGACTCAACCGCTGACTCAGCCGCTGGCCCCTCGCTCCCCTGCCCCATCATGAACGCCCCCGACTCCACCGCGGTCGCGGAAGCCGCCAAGGCCACCCGCTCCAAGGCCCGCCTCGAATCCAACAAACTGGCCAAGCGGCTGGCACGCGAAACCACGCGCGCCCTGTCCGACTACAACATGATCGAGGCCGGCGACCGCGTCATGGTCTGCCTGTCCGGCGGCAAGGACTCGTACAGCCTGCTCGACGTGCTGATGCGGCTGCGCGAACGCGCGCCCTTTCCCTTCGAGCTGATCGCGGTCAACCTCGACCAGAAGCAGCCGGACTTCCCCTCCGAGGTACTGCCCGACTACCTGCGTGGACTGGGCATCCCCTTCCACATCGAGACGCGCGACACGTATTCCGTGGTCAAGCGGCTGGTGCCGGAAGGCAAGACCATGTGCTCGCTATGCTCGCGCCTGCGGCGTGGCATCCTGTACCGTGTGGCCGACGAACTGGGCTGTACCAAGATCGCCCTGGGCCATCACCGCGACGACATCCTGGGCACGTTTTTCCTGAACATGTTCTATGGCGGCAAGCTAAAGGCCATGCCGCCGAAGCTGGTGTCCGACGACGGCCGCCACACCATCATCCGCCCGCTGGCCTATATCGAGGAATCCGACCTCGCGGCCTATGCGGCGGAGAAGAACTTCCCCATCATTCCCTGCAACCTGTGCGGTTCGCAGGAAAACCTCAAGCGCAAGGAAGTCGGGCGCATGCTGCGGGAGTGGGACCGCAAGTACCCGGGGCGCTCCTGGAGCGTCTTCAATGCCCTTTCCAGCGTGGCGCCTTCGCACCTCATGGACCGCCAGCTCTTCGATTTCGCGGGCCTGCGTCCCACCGGGCGGCCTGACGCGAACGGGGACACGGCGTTCGACCAGGAAGCGCCTGGCGACGGACAGGCGCCTGGCGGCGAAGACGGCTGCGCGCCCTCCTCGCCGCAGGACGGCGAGGCAAGACTGACCTTCGTCAGGTTCGAATGAACCGCCGGCGCCGCCGTGGCGCATCGTCCGCGGCGGCGTCCGGTCGATGATGCGTCAGGTGCCTTCCCACTGCGGGGCGGGCACGGAAATACCGAACAGGTCCAGTACCCGCGCCACGGTGTGGTCGACCATTTCCTCGATCGAGGACGGCTTGAAATAGAAGGCCGGCAAGGGCGGAAAGACGATGCCGCCCATCTCGGTGACGGCCGTCATGTTGCGCAGGTGCGCCAGGTTGTAGGGCGTTTCGCGCACCATCAACACCAAGCGGCGACGCTCCTTGAGCGTCACATCGGCCGCACGCGTTATCAGGTTGTCGGAAAGGCCGTGCGCCACCGCCGCCAGCGTGCGCATGGAACATGGCGCGATCACCATGCCGGCGGTGGGAAACGCGCCGCTGGCCAGCGTGGCGCCGACGTCGCGCACGCTATAAGCATGGTCCGCCAATGCATGCAGGGCCTGCCGGCCCATGTCGAGTTCGTGCTTGGCGTTGAGCACGCCGGACGCCGAGACCACCAGGTGCGTCTCGACGTCGGGAACCGCTTGCAGCGCCTGCAGCAGGCGCACCGCGTAGAGAGACCCGGTGGCGCCCGTCACGCCGACCACCAGCCGGCGCCTGGACTGCGTCACGCAGTGGCTCCGGCGGCTTCCAGCATCTTCTTCAGCTCGCCGCTTTCATTCAGCTCGGACATGATGTCCGAACCGCCGACGAATTCGCCGGCGATGTACAGCTGGGGAATCGTGGGCCAGTTCGAAAACGTCTTGATGCCCTGGCGGACCTCGTCGTCCTCCAGCACATTGACGGTCACCAGCTTCTTCACGCCACAGCCCTTGAGCAGCTGGATGGCGCGGCCGGAAAAACCGCATTGCGGAAACTGGGCCGTGCCCTTCATGAACAGCACCACGGGGTGCTGGGTGACGGTTTCACGGAGGAATTCTTGAACGTCGCTCATGGCTCACTCGCTGGGCCGGCTGGCCCGTATGGAAAGAATGGGGGGTATGAATAATGGGTAATCAATGGGGTGATTATAGGTACCCGCCGGAAATCCGCTCTATGCCGGCCAGGTCCCGCCGACTGGCGACCCCGCGCAGGCCGGCCGCCTCCAGCAAGCGGCGCACCGCGGGCGCCTGGTCCCAGCCGTGTTCGACCCAGATGGCGCCGCCCGGTTTCAGGTGCTCGGGCGCCCCTGCGATGATGGTCCGCAGGGCAGCCAGGCCGTCGGCGTCGTCGGTCAGGGCCTGGCGCGGCTCGAACCGCAGGTCGCCCTGTTCCAGATGGGGGTCCTGGCGGGAAATATAAGGGGGGTTGGAAACGATGAGGTCGAACTTGCGCACCGCCGTCAGGGCCTGGTACCAGTCGCCCGGGGCGAAATGCACCCTGGCCTTGAGCCGAAGCGCGTTTTCCGCCGCCACCTTGAGCGCGGCCAGGCTGTAGTCGGTGGCCAGCACCGCCACGTCAGGCCGGGCCAGCGCGATGGAAATGGCGATGGCGCCGCTACCCGTGCCCATGTCCAGCACCGACAACGAGTCGAAGCCTTGCAGCCATTCCAGCCCGGTTTCCACCAGCAGTTCGGTTTCCGGGCGAGGGATCAGCACATCCGGCCCCACCTTGAACGCATGCCCCATGAATTCCCGCTCGCCCAGCAGATACGCGATGGGTTCGCCGGCCGCGCGGCGGGCCGCCAGCACGGTGTAGGCGCGCACCGCTTCCGGGGGCAGCGGGTCGGTGTCGTGTGCCAGGATCCAGCTGCGCGGCTTCTGCAGGACGTGTTCCAGCAGCATGCGCGCCTCCAGCCGGGGCAAGCCGGCGGCGAACAGGATGTCCTTGGCGGTGGCCACTTCCTCAGTCCTCGCCCAGGGCGGCCAGCAGTTCGGCCTGGTGCTCGGCGATCAAGGCGCCGATCAGTTCATCCAGGTCGCCCTCCATGATCTGCAGCAGCTTGTATAGCGTCAGGTTGATGCGATGGTCGGTCAGACGGCCCTGCGGGAAGTTGTAGGTGCGGATGCGTTCGGACCGGTCGCCGCTGCCGATCAGGCTCTTGCGCTGGGCCGCTTCCTTGCTCTGCCGCTCGCGCTGCTCCTTGTCGCGCAGGCGCGCCACCAGCACCTGCATGGCCTTGTCCTTGTTGCGGTGCTGGGAACGGTCGTCCTGGCATTCCACCACCAGCCCGGTCGGCAGGTGGGTGATGCGGACGGCGGAATCGGTCTTGTTGATGTGCTGGCCGCCCGCGCCGCTGGCACGGAAGGTATCGATGCGCAGGTCGGCCGGATTGATGACGATATCGGTCATCTCGTCGGCTTCGGGCATCACCGCCACGGTGCATGCCGACGTATGGATGCGTCCTTGCGCTTCGGTGGCGGGGACTCGCTGCACGCGATGTCCGCCGGATTCGAATTTCAGGCGGCCGTACGCGCCATCGCCGTCGATGCGGACGATGACTTCCTTGTAGCCACCCAGTTCGGACGGGCTTTCCGACATGAGCTCGACCTTCCAGCCCACCCGTTCGGCATAGCGCGTATACATGCGCAGCAGGTCGCCGGCGAACAGCGCGCTTTCGTCTCCGCCGGTTCCCGCGCGGATTTCCAGGAACAGGCTGCGGCCGTCGTCCGGATCGCGCGGCAGCAGCAGCACCTGCAGCGAGGCGCCGAGCTCTTCTATCCTGGCCTTGGCGCTCTTGATCTCGTCCTCGGCCATGGCTTTCATTTCCGGATCGGCGAGCAGCTCCTGCGCGGTGGCCAGGTCGTCCTCGGCCCGCGTATAGGCGGCAAAGCCCTGCACCACGGGTTCGATTTCCGCGCGTTCGCGCGAAAGCTTGCGGAAGCGGTCCATGTCGGACGCGGCATCGGGCTCGGCGAGCAGGGCATCCAGCTCGATCAGCCGCCTGGACAATTGCTCCAGGCGGTCACGCATGGAAGATTTCATAGGTCAGCGCAGGAAGGGAAAACGGGGAAACAAGGGCGCGGACCAGGACGGCCGCGCCGGGGCGATCTGCGACGAGGGTCGCTAACGCCGGTTGTCGCGGCCGGGGAACAGGCGCGGCACCATGGCCAGCAGCTGGGTACGGTCTTCACCCTCGCTGCGGTTCAGGGCGGCCAGCGGCGCGTGAAGGTACTTCTGTGTCAGCGAGTGGGCCAGTTGTTCCAGCACGGCCTCGGGAGACTCGCCGCGCGCCAGCAGGCGGCGGGCGCGTTCCAGCTCGGCCGCGCGGACATCGTCGGCGGCGGCGTGCAGGTCCTGGATGACCGGCACGACGGCGCGGGTCTGCAGCCAGTGCATGAAATTCTGCACACGGCTCTCGATGATGGATTCGGCCTGCACCACGGCGGCGCGGCGCGCGTCGGCGCCGCTCTGCACCACGCGGCCCAGGTCATCGACGGAATACAGGTAGACGTCGTCCAGCCGGCCGACTTCGGGCTCGATATCGCGCGGCACCGCCAGGTCGATCATGACGATGGGGCGGTGGCGGCGTTGGCGCGTAGCCCGCTCCACCATCCCCAGGCCGAGGATGGGCAGGGAGCTTGCCGTACAGGACACGATGACGTCGAATTCCGCCAGGCGGTCCGGCAGGTCGGCCAGCTTCATGGTGCCCGCGCCGAAGCGGCCCGCCAGGGTTTCGGCGCGTTCCGCCGTGCGATTGGCGACCACCATCTCGCGCGGCTTCTGGGCGGCGAAATGGGTGGCGCAGAGTTCTATCATTTCGCCCGCGCCGATGAACAGCGTGCGGGCATCGGCCATATTGCCGAAGACGCGCTCGGCCAGGCGCACCGCGGCGGCGGCCATGGACACCGACTCGGCGCCGATGGCGGTTTGCGAGCGCACTTCCTTGGCGACCGAGAAGGTCCGCTGGAACAGTTGGTGCAGCAGCGTGCCGAGCGACCCGGCTTCGCCGGCGGCGCGCACGGCGTCCTTCATCTGGCCCAGGATCTGCGGTTCGCCCAGCACCATCGAATCGAGGCCGCTGGCCACACGGAAGGCGTGGCGCACGGCGCCGTCCTGCTGGTGGCGGTACAGATGCGGTTGCAGGTCGACGGCCTGGATGCGGTTCACGTCGGCCAGCCACGCGGGCAGTTGCTCGGCCACCTGCGGCTCGGCCGCGCAATAGACCTCGGTGCGATTACAGGTGGACAGGATGGCCGCTTCGCGCACCTTGCCGCCGAACGCGGCGCGCAGGCCCTCCAGGGCCGGGCGCAGCAGGTCGACGGGCATCGACACGCGCTCGCGCACCGAAACCGGAGCGGAGGTGTGATTCAGGCCGAAAGTAAGGACGTCTACCGACATTTGGGCGTAATCCGCGTGCAACGCGGGCGGGGGAGCCGGGGCGTGGTGGAACCGGGCGGATCGCCAGACGCGGGACTCCCAGGGCAAACGATTATAACGCTTGGCGTAAAAATGACAGATTGCGACGGGCTGGGCGAGAAGGAACCTTGGCTTTCCTCAAATTTTCTGCGGCTTGGTCTGCACGAGAGCAAAAAATTGTGTATAGTTGCGGACTTCGTTGGCCTGGTAGCTCAGTCGGTAGAGCAGAGGATTGAAAATCCTTGTGTCGGTGGTTCGATTCCGCCCCAGGCCACCAAGAATCCCAATAGAATCAAATACTTAGCCCAGCCACCGCGCTGGGCTAAGTGCTTTCTGGGATGTGTTCTGACGTTTTTCTGTCGGTGCTACTGGTGGTCCCGTAAGCTCCCCCCACTGGGTAGGCATCAGCCAGTAGAATTTCGGAGCCTCCAAAGTCGGAGACTCCCTTGAAGAAAAGCAGGTTTACAGAAAGCCAGATCGTTGCGGTGTTGAAGGAAGGCGAGACCGGAGTTCCGGTCGCCGAGTTGTGCCGCAAGCACGGCATCAGCAACGCCACGTATTACCAGTGGAAGAGCAAGTACTCGGGCGTGCAGGTGTCCGAGCTGCAACGGTTGCGCGAGCTGGAGGCCGAGAACGCCAAGCTTAAGCGCATGTACGCCGATCTCGCCCTGGAGAATTCGGCGATCAAGGATGTTCTGAACCGAAAATCCTGACGCCGTCGGCCAGGCGCGAGGTGGTCGAGCAGTTGGTGCAAGCCCGCTTGTCGATCACGCGTGCCTGTCGCATTGCTGGCCTGTCGCGGGCGGCGTACTACAAGCGGCCGGCCTCGGCATCTGAGCGAGATGCCGATGTGATCGAAGCGCTCAATGCCATCGTCAGCCGGCACGGGCGCTGGGGATTCTGGAAGTGCTTTACCCGGTTGCGGCTCGATGGCCGCTGCTGGAACAAAAAGCGTGTGCATCGGGTGTACTGCGATATGGGTTTGAATTTGCCTCGGCGTTGCAAGAAGCGGTTGCCAGACCGCCCTCGCCAGCCGCTGGACCTGGCAAGCGAGCCAAACCGCTGCTGGGCATTGGACTTCATGCACGACGCCCTGTATTGAGGCCGGCGGTTCCGAACGTTCAATGTGATCGACGAGGCCAATCGGGAATGCTTGGCCATCGAGGTTGGCACGTCGATCCCATCTGCCAGGCTGATCCGCGTCTTGAGTCGCTTGGTCGACTGCTACGGCGCGCCGGATGCCATACGGCTGGACAACGGGCCGGAGCTAGTCTCCCAAGCATTCACCGAATGGGCTGCGGTAAAAGGCATCGCGGTTCGATACATCCAGCCGGGCAAGCCCAATCAAAATGCCTTTATCGAGCGTTTCAACCGAACGTACCGCACGGAAGTGCTCGATGCACATCTGTTCGCCAACCTGGAGCAGGTCCAGGCCATCACCGACCAGTGGCTGGTCGATTACAACGAATACCGTCCCCATGAAGCCCTGGGTGGCGTCCCGCCGGTGCAGTACATGCCCCGGCTAACCCATGCTCCGAATCTCTATCGGCCGTTGTCTAGTTGACAGGGGTGGCTACGGCATGACCGAAGATAACGGCATTGATATTGAGATTGCGCTTCAGAAATTTCACGAGCTAGGTGTAGCTGACGGTGACATCGGGCATGCCTACTGGTATCAAATTGGCCAACTACTCAGGCGCTCGGCGGGCTTGCAATCGGAGATAGACGCGCTCATTAAAGAGTTAGAACAGTGCCGCGCCCTTCTGGGACGGTAAGCCCATCACTCGGCGACCATCAGGCACAGTGAGGCACCGCCCGAACGAATCAATTACGAGCCAAACCAACGCAGCAATGCAGTCCAGAGCCGTCGGATGACCGAACCCAAGGTCTCCGTTTTCGCGCTTTCTGCCTGCGCAGCACGGTCTTTCTCCTTGTTTACCATCGCAACGTATCGGGTCTTGTCTACACGGTCGCGTGCTTGAACGCGTGCAATCTGCTGCTGGGTCATGCCACCGGACCAAGCGATTCGATTGCGCCGAATCCAGTAGTGCGAATGGCACGCGTAGTTCCAGTTGCCGATGGATGGATAAAGGCTTACTAGACCACCTTCATTTCGTAGCTGCCACTCCACAGGCGAGAGAGGTGTCACCACTTTCTCCCCACAACCACACGCACAAAGATGAGATGCGGTCTTGTATTTTTGACTGATATACAAGACTCCAGGCTCAAGCACCTTCGGGACAAACTCTACGAATTTCGGCTTGATCGCATCCAACTTCATGGCTGCGTCTCGACGGTAGGTACTTGCCTTGCAAGGGAGGGCATATTGACGGAGAACAGCATATTGTTTGTGTCGAAGTCTGCCTGATAAAAACCGCAGTGCTGCTTCCATCGCATGACTGCGAGCTGAGCGTTCAGTGCGTTCATGTCCGCCACTTGGATGCTCTGCCGATATAGAACATCCTCGTCACCATCGTCCGTAGGGACGCACTGCTCCAAGTGGTCGTTCCGCTCTGGGGTCGCGATTGTTACCCGACAGCTGCCCAGCAACTTCATAGACTGCTTCACTAGTTGCAAATTCATCCCAACATCAATGAAGGGGATGCCCTGCGCCAGGAGGTAGGTAAAGATGAGTTTGCGCGCGGCACCCTTGTCCACGCAAATGAAGACAAAGTCGAAACCTTGGAGCTCGTTGACGTTCGACTCGTCCAGGTAGTATGGATGGCTTTTCAGGCCTCGGTGCATGGCATCATATTTGCCATGGAAGTATTCCGTCTTGAATTGCCTCGCGTCGATTTCCTCTGCGGTAGCGGCACCGGGTGACCGGAAGGCATTGTGCTGCATGTAGAGGTCGCCATCAAACATATGAATCTCATGAATAGGCGTCTTCGCGAGCTGGTCAAGCACGTAGGAGCCCGTACCCCCTAAGCCGACGACGGCGACTTTTTCCATGGCTAGGCGAGCAGACGTCGTCATGATTTCCGCCCTGGCCGACGCCGTGTCCGCGTAACGGAAAACCGATGTCCCCTCTTCTGCAATGGTTAGGCGGCCTGTCTGCGCGGTGGCCAAAGGCTCCAACACGCGCGCTTGAGCCTGAATCAGGTTCGCGTAGTGCGTGACCTTCTGGTAATGGTCCTGGTAGCCGTTAGTACCAAAGGGCTTGTTGGAGAAGCGATGGTCAATGGTGCAGCCGGGAAAGAGCTCTTGGCGCGTGTGTTCGTTTTCAAGCTGCGACATCGGCTTACCATCCGCGAAGCAGGGATACTCGCCCGCCCACCAAACCTGGTGCGTATCGCCCCTTGTGTTGTCGGGCGGTATCACGCTGCCGCCGCTTTGAAGGTAAAGGCAGACCATCATGCCCAGCTTGACCTGCTTGTCAGCCGTTACGTAGGGTACGCGGTGCACCAGCAAATGTTGCTGGCGCATTTCGACTTCGTAGCCGGCGTCAACAAGCTGTTGCAGGCCCGAATCAGGAGCGATTGGTTTTGATGACATTGAAGCTCATCCCGTCTTTGACTACGGTTTTCTGGCCCGGGGCCAGAGTGCCATCATGACCATGCGGGTTCGCGTAGCTGACGGAATAGAGGATGTCGAACGGGCCCCCAGGGAAGGCGAGACGCACCACCTGCTCGTACGTCAGATGATGGTCAGACACCGTCTCTTGCTGGCCGTTGATGACGATGTCGTACGTTTTTTCCTTGCTAGGAGCGGCGGCCGTTTGTTCTGCGGAATGCTCGGAATTCATAACTTTTTCCTTGTAAGAAAGCACCCCTAGGGGCGGAAGCATCTGCGGCCTCACACCTTCCGAGAACGCGTCGTTATATTAATCTAACGATCTCATTGTCGTCAACTATTGTGATACGAGTCGTTTTTGACATAGAATTCTTTGATGAGAAGCATTTCGTTGGCTAGGAGCACGCAATGTCCCTAGGTGCCAAACTGACAGAGTTGCGCCTGCGTAAAGGCGAATCCTTGCAAGACGTTGCCAATGCGGCGGACGTGTCCAAGACGCATATATGGCATATGGAGAAGGGCAGCAGTGGGAACCCGTCTCTGGAACTACTTCGCAAGTTAGCTGACCATTTTTCTGTGCCAATGTCGTATCTGGCAGGCACAGACGACGAATCCACACTGGAGGACGTCGAGGCGCAACAATTTTTCCGCGACTTCAAGTCTCTATCGGAAGCTGAACAGGACGTGTTGAAGCAAACGCTGCAGCTTTTTAAAAGCAAGAAGGCGCCGATAGATGGTTCAACTTGACCTAATTGAACTTGCCGACCTTGTT
Source organism: Achromobacter aloeverae (assembly GCF_004121055.1). GTDB lineage: Bacteria > Pseudomonadota > Gammaproteobacteria > Burkholderiales > Burkholderiaceae_B > Bordetella_C > Bordetella_C aloeverae. The sequence continues at coordinate 529,818 of NZ_PYAL01000005.1, read as the reverse complement.
CGGCCAGAACAACTTGTTGCGGAAATCCTTAGGCAGAATCCGCAGCTCCCAATCCCGGTGCCCATCGAAGAATTGGCGCACTTGGCAGGCATCTCGAAGATTGAGGCTTTTGACAGCGTCGGATTCGAGGGCGCCCTCCTGACCAATGCGACCAAGTCGGAGGGAGCCATCTTTTTCAGCTCACTGAGCCCTCGCCCACGCCAGCGATTCACAATCGGCCATGAGCTTGGGCATTTTTTGCTCCCGTGGCATCGGCAGACATCCTTTCAGTGCACAGCGGAGGACATCAGTTCGCGAAGCAAAAAGGATTGGGAACTCCAGGCAAACCAATTCGCCGCAGAGTTGCTCGCGCCGGAACCGCTGGTCAGGCGCTTGCTTCGCCCGCTCAAGGAGCCTGAGCTCGTCCACATTCTTCAGCTGCGCGACGAGTTCGGGACTAGTTTTGAGATGACCGCTCGGCGAGTCGTGGAGCTCAATGATTATGCTTGCGCAGTTGTCTTCTCCAAGGACGACGTTGTGCGCTACACAATTCGCAGCGAGTTCTTCACAGAATGGCTAAGCGTTCGAAAGGGGGACCGGCTACCTGCCCAAAGCCCCAGCCGTAACGCCACGAGCGACCCGGAGGAGTGGCACGAAATTGAAGCCCACTGGTGGCTTGCGGAGCCGACGGGTCGCTCTCATCAGCCTGAGACAATCTACGAACAGACTTTGGTTCAGGACTTTGGGCACAAGGTAACGCTCCTAACCTACGAACCCGAGTAGAGGTTGCCTTTCTTTTGCACAAATCATGTCCAGTCTGCCCTCTCGCCACTGCGGCTAGCTCATGAGGATGAAAGACGGGCCCCAGGGCTTTCTATACCTCATTATCCGGCAGCAGGACAATTATCCCTTTGCCGGATAATGAGGTATAGCGTCGGCAGGCCACCCGGTCTGCAGCACCCAGAAGTTGTCCTGAGTAGATCTCCCGAAGAGCCCAAGCACCAAGGAGCTCGCGGGAGCTAGGGGCTCAGTATGGTGGCAGTTGGAGCGCTGCCACTGCAAGCCAGGACCCTCGCTCAGGCTATTGGGCGCCTGGCAAGTCACTAATGCAGCGTCCAAGCTTCCTGCGCCGAAAACATCCGGCGCTGCCAAGAATTCACGGAAACTTCGCTCCAGTAGACATACTTCCCTACCCGTACGGATGGCGGAAAGGTGCCGGCATTCACCATATTCTCCAACGTACGGGGCGAGATATTCAAGCGCTCGCACAGTGGGCTTGCCCTATCTCTCCGGACACATCAGATGGCATGATGATGCCTGGAGAGCAGAAATATGGCACGGACCAGAAGAACCATCACGGACGAGTTCAAGCGCGAGGCGGTACGCCTGGCTGAACAGCCGGATAGCAACGTATCGAAAATCGCCCAGGATCTTGGGGTAGATCCCAGCGTACTGCGTCGGTGGGTGACGCAAATGCGTGGCGGCACATGGGAGCCGACTGCTGGTAAACCGCTCAAGAGCGCCCAACAGCAGGAAATCGAGCAGTTGCGCCGGGAATTGGCAAAGGTCAAGACCGAACGGGACATACTAAAAAAAGCGGTCGGATACTTTGCCAAGGACCAGACATGAAGTATCCGTTTATCGCCCGACATCGGGCCGTCTGGTCGGTCAGCGAGCGGTGTCGAACCCTGGGCGTATCGCGCAGCGGCTTTTACGAATGGCATGGCCGCTCGCCCAGCGCTCGGGAACAGGCCAACGAGCGATTGACTGGCCGTATCCGAGAGAGCTTCCAGGCCAGCGATCGGACATACGGCAGCCCTCGGGTATGGCGGGATCTGCGCGCGTGGGGCGAGCACTGCGGTAGGCATCGAGTGGCACGTCTGATGCGTCGCGCAAACCTCGTGGCACGAACCAGGCGCCGTCGCCATCCGTCAGATACGGGGCCAAGATCGGCTCATGCGATCGCCGCCAACGTGCTGGATCGAGACTTTACGGCCCGCGCGCCCAACCAGAAATGGGTGGCTGACTTCACCTACGTCTGGACCGCGGAGGGCTGGCTTTACGTGGCGGCCGTCATGGACTTGTACTCACGACGTATCGTCGGTTGGTCCATGCAGGCCAGCATGACGTCGCAGTTGGTGACCGACGCCCTGATGATGGCGTTGCATCGGCGAGGCCGACCGCGCGAAGTCCTGCATCACTCCGACCAGGGCAGCCAGTACACCAGTGAGCAGTTCCAGATGCTGCTGGCCGACGCCGGGATCGTGTGCAGCATGAGCAAGCGGGGGGACTGCTGGGATAATGCCGCCATGGAGAGCTTCTTCTCCACGCTGAAAACCGAACGCCTGAACCGACGAATCCACCGATCCCGAGATGAATGTCGCGCCGACGTGTTCGACTACATCGAGCGGTTCTACAACGCACGACGCCAGCACTCAACGCTGGGATACGTCAGCCCCATGCAGTTCCAGGCGGCGACTTGTTAGGTTAAACAACCTGTCCGGCGGAACGGGGCAAGCCCATAGTTCATCGGCACTTGCCTGATCAGATCCAACAAGCTGGACCGATAACCCGCTCGCTCCACATAGAATCCGATAGCTTGGTGATAGGGATAAGTGTGGCCAATCACCTTCATCATGGCTGCCAAGGCATCGACCGACACCTGTTCTTTAGCCAATTGGAAAGCATTGAGTACCTCGAACACCCCGCCGGCATAGGCGGGGTGTACCGTGATATCGATGAGCGTTCGTTCCAGATTGGTCACGGGGACGGTTGAAGGCTCACATGGGCATCTTCTGTCTGGGATTGATCACAAATTTCGGACACGGTTGCCAATAGTCCGAAAAAGATATACAAATATCGGACAGAGGTACTCTATGACCGTTCTCAAGAGCCAGATCCTGGCCCACATGGACACGGCCTCCCCCGGCCAAGTGTGGGTGCCGACCGATTTCGTCCATCTTGGCGGCCGCGATGCCGTGGACAAGGCATTGCAGCGCCTGGTCGCATCGGACCAACTGCGTCGCATCGATCGTGGCCTGTACGACCGCCCCAAGATGAACAGCCTGACCAAGAAGCCCACGGCCCCGGACTACCGCGCGGTCGTGGACGCCATCGCCCGCCGCGATCAACTGCGCCTGCTGGTCGATGGCATGACCGCAGCCAACGACCTGGGCCTGACCGATGCCGTGCCCGCACACGTCACGATCCACACCGACGCGCGCCGGCGCAGTATCCAACTCGACAAACTGACGATCCAGTTCAAGCTGACGGCGCCGAGCCGCCTGTATTGGGCCGGCCGGCCGGCCATGCGCGTCGTGCAGGCGCTGCATTGGATCAAGGACACCTTGCCGGCGGACAAGCCGCGCATCGTCAAGCGGCTGTCCGCGCTGCTGGACGATCCAGCGCAGGGCGACGCAATCCGCCAAGACCTGCTGGCCGGTTTTCACACGCTGCCGGCGTGGATGCAGGCCGTCGTCCGCGAACTGCCCGGCTGCGACCCGCAGGCCGGCGCATCTGAGGCGTCGGCGGCCGGCTCTCCCGGGCGCCGCACTCGCGCCGAGGCCCTGGAATGAACCCGAATTTCAATACGATCATCCAGGCGAGCGACGAGGAACGGCGCGGCCTGTTCCTGACGGCGGCCGCTCGCTTGGGCACAGCGGTCCAGAACGTCGAGAAGGACTTCTGGGTGTGCTGGACCCTAGATGCGCTGTTCAACGGCATGCCGCCAGGCGGCCCGCGGCTGCTGTTCAAAGGCGGCACGTCGCTGTCGAAGGCATTCGGACTGATTTCGCGGTTTTCCGAAGACATCGACATCACTGTGTTTCGCCAAGACATCGGCGAGCCGATCGAGGCCGCGGATCTTGACGCCCTGAGCGGCAAGCAGCGGCGCATCCGGCTCGAACGCATCCGCGTGGCCTGCCAGCAATACATCGTCGAGGGCATGGCAGTGCAGCTCCGCGAGATCGCTTCGCGGGCCATACCCGCCGACCGTTTCCGCGTGGACCTGGACCCCGACGATCCCGACCAGCAAACGCTGCTTTTCTGGTACCCCGCCGTGACTGCCGCACCGGGCGACTACATCCGCTCAGCCGTGAAGATCGAGGCCGGCGCCAAATCGGCGCTTGACCCGCACGAAGCGGCCACCGTCATCCCCTACATCGCCGACGATCTACCCGACCTCGACATGGCCGTGCACAACGTCACTACCGTCAAGCCTGAACGCACATTCTGGGACAAGATCATGATTCTGCATGGCTTGCTCCAGTGGCACGACCGCCGGGGGCAACTGCGTCAGGGTGGCCAGCGCGTCTCGCGGCACTACTACGACATCTACCGCCTGCTGCAGCATCCCGACGTGACGGCCTGGCGGGCCAACCGCGAGCTGGCGCAAGACTGCGCGCGGCACGCCCGACTGTTCTTCGGCAGCGCCGACCTGGGACTGGATACTGCAGCACACGGCACTTTCACCCTGACGCCGTCGCAGTCCATGCGCGAGGCCCTTGCACGCGACTACGTGGCGATGGGTGGGATGATCTTCGGACCGTTGCCTGAGATCAAGGACGTGCTGCATGTCATCGAAGCGTTGGAATCTCGCTTGAACGCACCTGACGTATAGGTACGATGGACTTGCATCCAACGCGATGGGACGCGCCGCGATCCTGTCAACCCTACGGTATTGGGATCGAACCACAGACCGTTTTCGGTAAACATCTTCGCGTCTTCATCATGGACGGCGTCGAGCGGCTGTCACTCGCGTACCTGCGCTTCGTACGCGGTGTGATTGACCGCCCCGAGCTTGCCGAGGGCCCGCAGATTGCGGATCCGGCGGCTTTCGCCAAGCGGGTGAGCGCACTAGTGCTAAAGGCGCCAGGCCACGCGGACCCGCGCTGTGGTCCGCGGCATCCCTCAGCGCGCCGGCTCGGCGGGCGCGCTTTCGCGCAGCGCTGGCGCGCCCTGCCCGGGACGCAGGTCCTGGTCGCTCCATACGGCGGGCGCGCTCAGTCCCAGCAGGGTGCTGATGACCAGTTCGCGCAGCACCAGTTCGTCGTCGTCCAGGTCGATCATCGCGCCTTCGCCGGACAGCACCTGGAATTTCCTCGACAACGGATCGCAGTTCGACAGCAGGTGCATGGCCGCGCCGCGGGCGAATTCATAGCGCCAGATCAGCTCCGCCCGCGTCAGTTGCGGCAGGCTGTCGGCCATGGCGTCGATGAAGATCTCCGCGTAGTCGTTCAACTGGCGGCCTATGTACAAGGTGTAGTCGCTGTCCGGCACGGCGCGCAGGTGGTTCTCGGCACGGATGAACAGGCGCCCGCCGTCGGCGGCGCGCTCGCTTTGCACGATCGGCCGGAACAGCGCGTCCAGGATGACCGGGATCGGCACCGGGTTCGGCCGGAAGCGCTGCTTGGCATCCTCCAGCAGCCTGCGCCGCTCGATGTTGACGGGCTCCAGGATGGACATCAGCGCCGCGCGGACCAGCGCGTCTTTCGAGCCGAAGTAGTAATTGACGGCGGCGACGTTGACGCTGGAGGCGTCGCAGATGTCGCGCACCGTCGTGGTGGCAGGCCCCTTCAGGGCGATCAGTTGCCGGGCGGCTTGCAGGATGCGTTCCGCGACGGGGGAATCGGCGCCGCTTGGGGGGGCTGGGACGTCGGGCGTGCCGGGCCTGGCCGCGTCGGCGCGCAGCAGGGGAAAGTTCGCCACAGGTTCCTCCTTATGTTTGAATTTCCTGTTTTGTTTTATAAGCACAGCGCTCACCACTGAGGGGATCTACGCGCCATTTCGCGATATTTTAAGTGGAAACCCCAATATTTAGACGCCGGCTTGGCCTATAGAGTAAAACAAATGTTTTATTTTTGGCCAATACAACACTGGCAATCCCAGATCTGACGCGCACCCCGCGCGGCGGGCAGGCTTGCCAAACAGGGGAATTCTGCCATGCCTGGATCCGCGGTTTCGGCGGTGAAACGTCTTGCGGCCTCTTTTTGCGCCGCCCTGGTACTTGCCTCGCCCGCGGCCGGCGCGCAGGCTGAAAAAGTCCTGCGGGTCGCCGCCACCTTCGCGGACATACCCCTGACCACCGGCCAGCCCAGCCAGGGCGGCGAGGGCCAGCGGTTCGTCGGCTATCAGCTCTATGACGCGCTGATCCGGTGGGATCTGTCGCGCGCCGACGTGGCCGCCTCCCTGGCGCCGGGCCTGGCGCAGAGCTGGTCATCCGATGCGGCCACGCACAAGGTGTGGACGTTCAAGCTGCGGCCGGGCGTGAAGTTCCACGACGGTTCGGCCTTCGACGCCGAGTCCGTGGTCTGGAACCTCGACAAAGTGCTCAACCGCGGCGCGGCGCAGTTCGACCAGGCCCAGGCCACGCAGGCCAGCCAGTATGTGCTGAACATCGCCTCTTACCGCGTGGTCGATCCGCTGACGGTGGAGATCGCCACCAAGGCAGCGGATGCGACGTTTCCATATATGGTGGCGGGCATCATGATCAGCAGTCCGGCCCGCTACAAGGAACTGGGCGGAGACTGGAGCAAGATCGCGTTCAAGCCCTCGGGCACCGGCCCGTGGATGCTGGACAAGCTGGTGCCGCGCGAGAAGATCGAGATGGTGCGCAATCCCAATTACTGGGACCCGGCGCGCGTGCCCAAGTCCGACCGCCTGGTGGTGCTCGCCATGCCGGACTCCAATACGCGCGTCGCGGCACTGCTGTCGGGCCAGGTCGACTGGATCGAGGCGCCGCCGCCCGACACGATCCCGCGCCTGAAGTCCGGCGGCATGCAGATCGTGACCAACATCTATCCGCATATCTGGCCCTATCAGCTGAGCTACTCGCCGGATTCGCCGTTCCGGGACATCCGCATCCGCAAGGCAGCGAACCTGGCCATCGACCGGGTGGGCCTGTCGGAATTCCTGGGCGGCACCGCCATGCCGGCCAGAGGGATGGTCGATCCCAAGCACCCGTGGTTCGGCAAGCCGAACTTCAAGATCGAATACAACCCCACGGAAGCCAGGCGCCTGATGAAAGAGGCCGGCTACACGCCCGAGAAGCCGCTGAAGATCAAGCTGGCGGTGTCGACCGCGGGATCCGGCCAGATGCAGCCCTTGCCCATGAACGAGTTCATCCAGGAAAACTTCAAGGAAGTCGGCATCGACGCCGAACTGGTGGTAATGGAGTGGGAGGAACTGCGCGCCCACCGGCGCGCCGGCTCGGACGACCCGTCCAACAAGGGCATCGCGGGCATCAACAACAGCTTCGGCTACTGGGATCCGTTCATCGGCCTGCTGGGCGTGGCGGGCTCCAAGCTGCGCCCGCCGGCGGGCTACAACTGGGGCGGTTTCAGCGACCCGGAGACCGACAGGCTGGTCGATGCCGCGTTCAACGAATTCGATCCCGCCAAGCAGAACGAGATACTGGCCCAGCTGCACGCGCGCATCGTCGACCAGGCCATGTGGATCTGGGTGGTGCACGACCTGAACCCGCGCGCCCTGGGACCCAAGGTCAAGGGTTTCGTGCAGGCGCAGAGCTGGTACCAGGACCTGACGCCGGTCTACGTCGAGTGAACAAGATCCTTCCTGGAGAAAACGCATGGAACCGTATGAGCTGACCGCGTCGCAGGCATCGGCGCTGATCGCGGAGAAGAAACTGTCGTGCGAGGAGTTGGCGCGATCGACCCTGGCCCGCATCGAGGCGCGCGACCCGCTCGTCAAGGCCTGGAGCTACGTCGACCGCGACATGGTGATCCGCAACGCCCGCGAGCTGGACAAGACGCCGCCCAAGGGCCCGCTGCACGGGCTGACGGTAGGCGTGAAGGACATCATCGAGACGGCGGACATGCCGACGCAGCACAATTCGCCGTTGTACCTGGGCCACCAGAGCGGCCAGGATGCCGCCTGCGTGGCGGTGGTACGCCACAGCGGCGCACTCATCGTGGGCAAGACCGACACGGTCGAATTCGCCTTCCGGGGCCGCAAGGCGGCCACGCGCAACCCGCACAACCTGGACTACACGCCGGGCGGCTCGTCCTCGGGCTCGGGTGCGGCAGTGGGCGACCTGCAGGTGCAATTGGCCTTCGGCACGCAGACGGCGGGCTCGGTGATCCGCCCGGCCGCCTATAACGGCATCTACGGCATGAAACCCACGCACGGCGCGGTCAGCCGCGAAGGCGCCAAGAACACCTCGCACACGCTGGACACCATCGGCTGGTACGGCCGGTCGGTGGACGACCTGGCGCTACTGGCCCAGGCCTATCGGCTGTTCGGCACCGAGGCGGCCCGGCCAGTCGCGCTCAAGGGCCTGAAGGTGGGCCTGTGTCCATCTCCCGCCTGGCAGCACGCGGACGCCTACGGCCGGGCCGCGCTCAAGGCGGCCGGCCGCCGGCTGGAGGCCGCCGGCGCCATCGTCACCGAACTGGCGCTGCCCGCGGCGTTCGCCGGCATGTTCGACGCGCAGAACACCATCATGTATGGCGAGGCGCGCGGCGCCCTGTTGGCGGACTACCTCGGCCCCCGCAGCCACCTGCTGGCCGAACACTATCGCGAGGTGGTCGGCAACCTGCACGGCATCACGCCCCAGAAGATGTGCGCGGCCTACGACCTGGCCGCGAGATGCCGAATGGACTTCGAGGCCTTGTTCGGCCCCGGGCTGGACGTGGTGCTGGCGCTGGCCTCACCCGGCGAGCCGCCGCAGGGGCTGGGCGACACGGGCAACCCCATCTTCAACTCCATGTGGACGCTGCTGCACGTGCCGTGCGTGGGAATTCCCGTGGGCAAGACGCCGAAAGGCCTGCCGCTGGGCGTCCAGCTGGTGGGGCCGCGCTTCGCCGACGACCGCGTGCTGGACATCGCTCGGGCCTGCGCGCCGGCCATCCACGAGAACGATGCGCTGGGCGTGATCGAGCCCGCGTAAGCGGGTCCGGCCGGGCGGGGCCGCGCCCTGCCCGGCCCGGTCCTGGAACGGCTCGCGCTCAGGCCAATGCAGCCCTGGCCAGCCAGCGCCCCACGAAAGGCCCCACCAGGATCACCACGAACAGCCGGAATGTCTGCAGCGCAACGACGAATGGCATGTCCGCCTGCACGCTGAGCGCCAGGGCTGACACCGAATCCAGCCCGCCCGGACTGGTGGCCAGGTAGGCCGTCATGGGGCTGACCCCGGCCGTCAGGGTCAGTACCCAGCCCGACACCCCGCACAGGAAGATCAGCGCCAGGATGCCCACGATGATGGCGGGCATGGTCCGCACCAGGGGCAGCAGCAGGTTGCGGCGAAATTTCAGGCCGATGGTCCAGCCGATGGTGCAGAACGCCAGAATGGACAACCAGTAAGGCACGTGCAGGTCGATCGTGCCGCTCAACTTGAATACGCTGCCCAGCATCAGGGGCATGAACAGCGTGCCCGCCGGCATGCGCATGGCACGCCCCAGCATGGCGCCCGCCACCGCGATGAGCAGGGTTGCGGCGGCGGCAAACCACGCCTGCCATCCCTGCGCGGTGTGCACGCCCGCCGCCGTAAGGGGTGGGGCCGGTTCGCCCGGCTGCATCAGCAGATGCGATACCGCCGTGGTCGAAAGCACCACGATCAGCACGCGCGTGTACTGCATCAGCGCGACGATGCGAGGATCGCCGCCGAAATCCGCCGACATGGCGGACATCGCCGACGCCGCGCCGGGCATGATGCCCCAGACCCCAGTGCTTCCCGGCAGGGATCCCCAGCGTGCCAGCACGACGCCCGTAGCCACGGCTGCCAGCATCGTCAGCGTGACCGAGACAACCATGGGCCACAGGTGCAGGCCGACACTCTGCAGCACGCTGATTTCCAGCGTGGAAGCGATGACGCAGCCGATGACGCCCTGGGCCACGCCGAAGACCGGCAGCGGCACCGCGATGCGGGCGCCGCGCAAGCCCATGAGGACCGAGGCGGCCATGGCGGAGACGAGGACGCCGCCGCTGAGTCCGGCCGACACGGCGGCTGTACCGAACAACGCGGACAACAGGACCAGCAGGCCCCATTGCGTAACACAGGATCGGGAGGGCACGGTGTGGATTGCCTGCGTCAAGCCTGGATAACGCCCAGCGCGTTGTTTTCGTGGATGGCGGGCGCGCAGGCGTGGGCAATATGGATCAGCCGGGCATCCGCGAAGCGCGGTCCCACCAGCTGGATGCCCAGCGGCAGGTTGCGCGGGCTCTTGCCCACCGGGATGGCCAGGCAGGGCACGTGCAGCAGCGTCCACATGGCATTGAAGACCGGGTTGCCCGACGAGGACAGTCCTTCGGGCGGCTCGCCCGGCGAGGCCGGCGCCATCACAACGTCCACCGTGCCGGGGATCATCGCGTCGAACTCCATGCGGCACCTGGCGGCGAGATCGTAGGCGTCCACCAGCATCTTCGGCGTGATCTGGGGATCGTTCTTCGTATTCTCGACGATGTCGACGAAGTGCTGGGCCAACAGGTGACGCTGGGGGCCCAGGTAGACGGGAAGGAAGGCGCCGCGGCCTTCACCGTAAATCACGGCGTGCTGGGCGTCGTCCAGGCCGGCGAAGGAAGCGGGCAGGTCGAACTCGACCACGATGGCGCCGGCTTTCTCCAGGCGGCGGCCCGCTTCCAGCAGCGCCGCCTTGGCATAGCCGTCGGCCTTGTCCCAATAGGGCGTGCGGCACAAGCCGACGCGCAGGCCTTTCAGCGCGACCGTCTCCGGCGCATCGATGCCGAACAGGCGGAATTCGCGGGCCACCAGTTCCAGGTCGTCCACCGAACGGCCGTACCAGCCGATGGTGTCCAGCGTGTGAGAGTAGTTCTTGGCGCCCTCGCGGCTGACCGCGCCGTGCGTGGGCTTGATGCCGTATATGCCGTTGAAGGCGGCCGGGCGGATGTGCGAGCCGCCAGTCTGCGTGCCGAAGGCCAACTGCACCTGCAGGTCGCCCACCGCCGCGCCGGAGCCGGAGGACGAGCCGCCCGGCGTGTGAGCCCCGTTGTGCGGATTGTGCGTCGCGGCCATACGGCCTCCCGAGGCGAATTCCACCGTGTCGGTCTTGCCCACGATGAGCGCGCCACCGTGGCGCACCACCGCCACGCAGGCGGCATCCTGGCCGCTCTGGTGGCCGGCGTACAGCGGCGAGTTCTGCTGCGTAGGCATGTCGACGGTCTCGATCACGTCCTTCACGCCGAAGGTCAGGCCATGCAGCGGAGTCTTCGGCGGCGTCTTGTCCAGGTCACGCGCCTTGCGGATGACCATATCGCGGTCAACGTAGCTCCAGGCCTTGACGACGGGTTCGCGTTCCTCGATGCGCGCCAGCGTCGAGCGGGCGAGTTCTTCGCAGGACAGTTTCTTCTCGGCGATCAGCTTCGAGGCCGCGGTGGCGGTCAACTCATAGGGTTCCATGGCGTTTCCTGGAAAAGGGGCTTATTCGGTGGGCATCACGAAGGTCAGGGCCGGCTCGCGGTCTTTCGACGGCATGCGCGGAATACCCAGTCCCGTCTGGGACACGGTGGCCGACAGCTCGTGCATGCGTTTGATCTGTGCTTCAGGCAGGACGATGCCGTAGCGCCTGCAGTGCGCCACGATCTCGTCGTAGGTCCAGCTTCCGGTCGTATCGGTGTTCATATGGCAGGTCTCCTGAAGGGAATCGAAAAAGTGTCAAAGGACGGGACGCCTGTCGCGCCAGGCCGTGGCGCGCTCGTAGGCGCGGGCCACGCGGTAGACCGTTGCCTCGTCGAACCAGCGGGCGACAACCTGGGCATTGGTGGGCAGGCCGTCGCCGTCGAAGCCGGTGCAGACGGTCATGGCAGGGTGGCCCGACACATTGAAGGGCGGGCAGCAGTTCTGGCTGGTCAGGGTCCGCAGGACATCGTTGTCGGCGAACGGGGGCGCGACATGGAAGGCGCACGGCGCGATCAGCGCATCGACCGAGCACACCATGGCGTCGGTGGCGCAGGCCAGTTCGCGCCGGCGGCGCTGCGCGGCCAGATAGTCCAGCGAGCGGATCATGGCGCCGGACATCAGCTTGTCGCGCAACGCAAAGCCCATCTCGGCGCCGCGCGCCAGCAGGTCGGTCTCATGGATGGTGGCGGACTCGCTGTGGCCGATCACGGTGGTGACGCGGCGATAGTCGGCGATCCGCGCGGGCAGTTCGACCTCGACGATGCGGGCGCCTTCGCGCGCCAGCACGGCGGCCATGTCCTCCAGCTGCGCGCGGTTTGCGTCGTCCAGGTGCTGGCCCTCGGGGCCGAACTCCCGCAGGATGCCGATGGTCAGGCCACGCACGCCGGCTTCCAGATTGGCCAGATAGTCGGGCACCGGCCGCCGGGCCGAGGCGGGATCGGCGGGATCGTGGCCCGCCACGGCGCGCAGCATGATGGCGTTGTCCTCGACCGTCCAGGTCATCGGGCCGGGCGTGTCCATGCTGAAGCAGTTGGGCAGGATGCCGTGGCGACTGATCAGGCCGTAGGTGGGCTTCATGCCCTGCAGGCCACAGGAGGCCGCGGGCAGCCGCACCGAGCCGGTCGTGTCCGAACCCATCGCCACCATGGCGGTGCCGGCGGCGACCGAGGCGCCCGCGCCGGTGGACGAGCCACCGGTGAATCTATCCAGGTCCCAGGGGTTGCAGGCGGGCTCGAAGGGCAGGTCGAAGTACACACCGCCGTTGCCCGTGCCGTATTCCCAGGTATTGAGCTTGCCCAGCAGGATGGCGCCCGCGTCCGCGAGCCGGTCGATCGCCGTGGCGTTGTACCCGGGCACGAAATCCATCAGCACACGCGAGCCCGCGCAGGTGCGTACGCCGCGCGTGTAGTAGTTATCCTTGACGGCGTAGGGAATGCCGTGCAGCGGGCCTTTCCAGCGGCCGGCCATGATGTCGCCCTCCGCCTTCCTGGCAGCATCGCGGGCCGCGTCGGCCATCACCAGCAGGTAGCTTTTCACGCGGGCGTCGACGGCGTCGATGCGCTGCAGGAATGCCTCGACCAGTTCGACGGGAGACAGCTTTCTCGCCTGCAGCAGGCGTCCGGCCTCGCCCGCGCTCAGGTGGAACAATTCGGTGTTGGACATGCTGCGTCGCTCCCGTTCACAGTTGGGGGCGGACGGCGCGCCAGCCCGTGGCGCGTTCATAGGCGCGCGCGACTTTATAGACGGTGGCCTCGTCGAACCAGCGGCCGACGATCTGCGCGTTGGTGGGAACGCCGTCGGCGTCAAAGCCGGTGCACACCGACATGGCCGGGTGTCCCGAGGCATTGAATGGAGGGCAGGCCGTGTCGGTGGTGAACGCCTTGACCCGGTCGAAGTCCGAGAACGGCGGCGCGACGTGCAAGGCGCACGGCAGCACCAGGGCGTCGACGCTGCAGACCAGGGCGTTGGTGGCGTTGGCGAGCTCTCGCCGGCGGCGCTGGGCGGCGAGGTAGTCGACCGCACGGGTCATCGAGCCGGCCATCATCTTCTCACGCAGGGCCTGGCCCATCCGCTCGTTATGCGCGAGGAAGTCCTGTTCGTGGATGGAACTCGACTCGGTCCAGTTGATGACGGACGTGACCTTACGGTATTCCGCCAGCGGGACCGGCAGCCTCACCTCCACGATATGCGCGCCCTCCCCTGCCAGCACCGCGATCATGTCTTCCATGGCGGCCCGGTTGCTGTCATCGAGCGCGGAATCGGCGTCGTCCAGGTAGCGCACCACGCCGAGGGTCATGCCGCGCACGCCGGCTTCCAGGTTTTCCAGGAAATCCGGCACGTCGACCCTGGCCGATCCCGGATCGGCGGGATCGTGCCCCGCGATCGCACGCAGCATCAACGCGTTGTCCTCGACCGTCCAGGTCAGGGGCCCGGCCGCGTCCAGGGTATAGCAGTTGGGCAGGATGCCGTGGCGGCTGACGCGGCCATAGGTGGGTTTCATACCCTGCAAGCCGCAGGCCGCCGCGGGCAGGCGCACCGAACCACCTGTGTCGGAGCCCAGGGCGGCCATGGCGGTGCCGGCCGCGACCGAGGCGCCCGAGCCGGTGGAGGAGCCACCGGTGAAGCGGTCCAGGTCCCACGGGTTGCAGGCCGGTTCGAAAGGCAGGTCGAAGTACACCCCGCCGTTGCCCGTGCCGTACTCCCAGGTGTTGAGCTTGCCCAGCAGGATGGCGCCGGCACCATCGAGCCGGTCGATGGCCGTGGCGGTGTGGTCGGGCACGAAATCCATCAGCACGCGCGAGCCCACGCAAGTGCGTACGCCGCGCGTGTAGTAGTTGTCTTTCACGGCATAGGGGATGCCGTGCAGCGGACCCTTCCAGCGGCCGGCCATGATGTCGCTTTCCGCCTTCCTGGCAGCGGCGCGCGCTGTGTCGGCGGTCATCAGCAGATAGCTCTTCAGCCTGCCGTCGACGGCCTCGATACGCTGCAGGAAGGCGTCCAGCAGTTCGACGGGCGACAGCTTGCGCGCCTGCAACAGGCGGCCAGCTTCGCTCGCCGTCAGGAAATGCAACTCCGGGGTGCTCATGCGTGGTTCCTCGCACAACATGGCGGCGTCATGCCGCCGGTTTCAGGCCGCCGCGCGTATGGCGGGCAGGATGCAGCGTGACTGGTGCCCGGCCGGCCCGGACAGCGCCGGCATCCGGGCCTCGCATTCGGGGCGGCGCTGGGCGCAGCGCGGCGCGAAACTGCAGCCCGGCGGCAGGGCCGTCAGGTCGGGCGGCGCGCCGGGGATGGAGACCAGGTCGCGGTCGCGGTCGTTTTCCGACACCGTCGAATTCAACAGGCCCTGGGTGTAGGGATGCGCGGGCCGGTCCATGATGTCCTCGATGGAGCCGGTCTCGACGAAACGGCCGGCATACATCACCGCCACTTTGTCGGCCACCTCGCACGCCACGCCCAGGTCGTGGGTGACGAAGATGGTGGCCATGCCCAGTTCGCGCTGCAGCTCCCGCAGCAGCAGCAGCACCTGGATCTGCACCGTGGCGTCCAGCGCCGTGGTCGGCTCGTCGGCCAGCAGCAGCTTGGGACGGCACGACAGGGCCAGGGCGATCATGGCGCGCTGGCGCAGTCCACCGGACAGTTCATGCGGATAGGCGGCCAGGCGGCGCGCGGCCGAGGGCACCTGGACCAGCTCCAGCAACTCCAGCGCGCGACGCATCGCGTCGCGCTGGCTCACGCCTTCGTGCTCGCGCACGGCCTCACCGATCTGCTGGCCGATGGTGTAGACGGGGTCCAGGGCCGTCAGCGGCTCCTGGAAGATCATCGAGACCAGCGAGCCTCGGATCTCGCCCAGGCGGTTGCGCGGCAGGGCCGGCACGTCCACGCCGTCGACGACGATCTTGCCGCCCAGCTGCGCGGTGGGAGGCAGCAAGCGCATCAGCGCGCGCATGGTCACGCTCTTGCCCGAGCCGGACTCGCCCAGCAGGCACAGCACCTCGCCCTGATCCAGGGTGAACGAGACGCCGTTGACCACGGGGACGTTCATGTCGCGGGACACGAAGCGTACCGACAGGTCTTCGACTTGCACCAGCGGCCCGGCCGCCTGCGAACGCATATGGGTCATGATGAAACTCCAGTCAGGCGGCCCTGGCCGCGGCCGCTCGTGGAAAATGGCAGGCCGCCAGATGGTTCGGGTCCAATGGCGACGGAGCGAGGGTCGGCGCCTCCTCGGCGCAGCGCGCCTGCGCATGTGGGCAGCGCGTGCGGAAACGACAGCCGCTGGGCGGATTGATCGGATTGGGCGGGTCGCCAGACAGCGGCGGCGTCTCGACGCGCCGGCGCGGATCCATCGAAGGCCGCGAAGACAGCAGTGCCGTGGTGTAGGGATGGCGCGCGCCACCGTAGATGGCGCCGACCGGCCCCGACTCGACCACCTGGCCCAGATACATCACCAGTACGCGATCGCTGACGTACTGCACCACGTTCAGGTCGTGCGAAATGAAGACGTAGGTGAGGTTGAGCTCGCGCTTGAGCTGGCGCAGCAGGTTCAGCACCTGCGCCTCGACCGACTTGTCCAGCGCCGAGACCGACTCGTCCAGGATCAACATGCGCGGCTCCATGGCCAGCGCGCGGGCGATATTGACGCGCTGGCGCTGCCCGCCGGACAGCTCGTGCGGATAGCGCAGGGCGAACATGCCAGGCTCCAGGCCGACCATGCCGAGCAGCTTCTCGGCCCGCGCCACGGCTTCGGCCTTGCCGATGCCGGTCACGCGCGGGCCGTAGGCGATGCTGTCGCGGATGGTCAGGCGCGGATTCAGCGAGGCGTAGCTATCCTGGAACACCATCTGCATGTTCTGCCGCAGGTCGCGGACGTTGATGCCGCGCACGCTGCCGACCTCTTCGCCGTCGAAGATCAGGTCGCCCGCATCCGGCGTGATCAGGTGCATCAGCAGGCGCGCCGTGGTCGACTTGCCACAGCCCGATTCGCCGACGATGCCTAGCGTCTCGCCCTTGCCCACGGAGAAATTCACGCCGTCCACGGCGCGCACCACGGTCTTGTTCTTGCCCAGCGCCGACCCGCCGATCTCGAAATGCTTCTTCAGGCCGCGCACGATCAGCATGGGCTGCGCCGGACCGCCGCGGTCGCGTTTCGGGTCGGACTCGCCGCTCTGCGCCACATGACCGATCGGGGCATTCACGGGGGCGCGGTGCATATCTTCAAGGATCATGGTTTCCCTCTCAGACTTTGACGTCCATGGCGTTGCGCAAGCCGTCGCTCATCAGGCTGAAGCACATCGACGTGATGAAGATCATGGCGCCGGGCAGGATGGCGGTCAGCGGCGCGACGTAGATGGCCTGGCGCAGCGTGCTCAGCATCAGGCCCCACTCGGCGTTGGGCGGCGTGACCCCAAGGCCAAGGAAGCTCAGGCCCGAGGCGATCACGATGCTGACGCTGATCAGGCTGGAGGCATAGACAAGGATGGGGCCAAGTACGTTGGACAGCACGTGCGTGAACAGGATGGACAGCGTCGGGGCGCCCGTGGCGCGGGCTGCCTCGACGAAGTCCTCGTTGCGCACGCGGGTGGTGACGCTTTCCGAGATGCGGGCAACAGGCGGCACGAAGACCAGGGTCAGCGAAACCAGGCCGTTGACCTGGCCGGAGCCGAGAAACCCCGAGATCGCCACGGCCAGCAGCACCGACGGAAAGGCGTAGAACACGTCGATGCAGCGCATGATGACCATGTTGACGCGCCCGCCGGCATAACCGGCCACCACGCCCAGAGAGCCGCCGATGAGCGTGGCCAGGGCCACAGGCACGAAGCCCGTGAACAGCGACATGCGGGCGCCGAACACCAGGCGCGACAACATATCGCGCCCCAGCTCGTCGGTGCCCAGCCAGTGGCCCTGGTAGCCGAAAGGCTTGAGCCGGCGCGCCATGCTCTGCTTGAAGGGATCGTCCAGCCCCAGCCAGGGCGCGAAGACCGCGGCCAACACGATCAGCAGCAGGATGACCGCGCAGATCATGGTGATGGGGTCGCGCGCCAGGCGCCGCCCCACGGTGTGCCAGAAGCCCTTGCTGGCCCGGCGGAACGCCGCTGGCCCGGCGGGGGCCGACGCGGTGGCGGTAGCGGTAGCGGAGGTCGTGATCGTGTTCATGGCGTACCCGTCATCAGTTGCGTTTGATCCGCGGATCCATCAGCATCTGCAGGATGTCGACGGCCAGGTTCATGGCGACGAACAGCATCGCCAGCACCAGGATCGTCCCCTGCAGAATGGGCAGGTCGCGCGTGAAGATCGCCGAGTTCATCAGGAAGCCCGTGCCGGGCCATGCGAACACGGTCTCAACCAGGATCGACCCGCCCAGCATCTGGGCAAACTGCAGCCCCATGACGGCCATCACGGTGGGCGCCACGTTCTTGGCCACGTGGCGGAATACTTTCCGGCTCGGCAACCCCTTGGCGTAGAGCGTCTGCACGAACTCCTGCTTGCGCGTCTCGATGACTGCCGCGCGTATCGAGCGGGCGATGATCCCCATGGGGATGGAGGCCAGCGTGACCGCCGGCAGGATCATGTGCTGCCAGTCCGCCGCACCCATGCCCGAGGCGGGCAGCAGGTTCATCTCGACCGAGAAGATCACGATCAGCACCATGCCCAGCCAATAGTGCGGGATCGACACGCCGGTGATCGCCACGGCCGTCACCACGCTGTCGGCCGCGCGGCTGCGCGCGTAGCCGGCCAGCACGCCCAGGGCAGAGCCGACGAAGAAGGCCAGCAAGATGGCCGCCACCGCCAGCAGGATGGAGTTGCCGATGGCTGGCGCGATCTCCTGCATTACCGGCCGGCCCGTCTTGATGGACGAGCCCAGGTCGCCAACAAGCGCCCGGCCCAGCCACTTCAGGTATTGAATCGGCAGGGGTCTGTCGAAACCGTAGTCGGCCTTGATCTCGGCGATCTGCTCCGGCGTGGCGGTCTCGGGCAGCACCGCGCTGAGCGGGTCGCCGGGGGCCAGGTGGACCAGCGAGAAGCAGACCAGCGACACGCCGAGGGCGATCGGGATCGCATACAGGATGCGACGCAGCACATAACGCAGCATGGTGACGAGTCCTACTCTACGTAAACGGGCGTCAGGTCCTGGAACCAGCTCTGTGCCTGCACGAAACCCTTGACCCTGGGGCTGAGCGCCCGTGGGTTCAAGTCGTGCACCACCCAGATCCACATGGCCTGGTCGACGATGCGGGAGTGCAGCTGTCCCAGCAGCTTGTCCTGCTTGGCGGGGTCGAACTCCACCGCCGCGGCGCGCGCCAGCCGGTCGGCCTCGGGGTCGTTGTAGCCCCCCCAGTTGTAGCCGCGGGGCGGACGCAGCTGCGAATCGGCCACGCCTATCAGGCCGCTGTAGGGGTCCCAGTACGCCACGCTGTTGTTGAGCGCGTCTATGCCCTTGTTGGCCGGCTCGTCAGCGCTGGCGCGGCGGTGCGAGCGCAGCTCCTCCCATTCCATGACGACCAGCTCGACGTCGAAGCCGACTTCCTTCAGGTTTTCCTGGATGAACTCGTTCATGGGCAGCGGCTGCATTTGGCCCGAGCCCGAGGTCGACACGGCGATCCGGATCTTGGCGGGCTTGTCGGGACCGTAGCCCGCTTCCTTCATCAGGCGCTTGGCTTCCTCGGGGTTGTATTCGATCTTGAAATTCGGCTTGCCGAACCACGGATGCTTGGGGTCGATGGCGCCCTGGGCGGGCATGGCGGTGCCGCCCAGGAATTCCGACAGGCCCACGCGGTCAATGGCCAGGTTGGCTGCCTTGCGCACGCGGATGTCATGAAACACCGAGGCCGGGCCCAGATTGGGGATGTAGGGCCACACGTGCGGGTAGACATTGGTGATGATCTGCATGCCCGCCGACTTCAGGCGCGGGATGGTGTCGGGCGGCGGCGCCTCGACCCAGTCGACCTGGCCCGACAGCAGGGCCGCGACGCGCGTGTTGGGGTCGGGCATGGCGAAGAGGATCATGCGGTCGGACTTGGGCACGCGTGCGGGGTCCCAATAGTTGGGGTTGCGCACCATCTCCGCGCGCTCGCGCGGAACCAGCTTGTCCAGCATCCACGGGCCGGTGCCCGAGGGCTTGAACGCGATCTTGCTCCAATCGCCGCCCAGTTCCTTGTAGCGAGCGGGACTGCTGCCGATGTTGATGCCCGCCAGCATGTAAGGAAAGGTCGCATCGGGCACCTTGGTGGTGATCTCGACCGTCATCGGGTCGATGGCCCGATAGGTGTCGAAGTTGGCGATGTACTGGCTGATCTGCGCTGCCTGCGACTGGTCGAACTGCGGCGCCTTGCGGTTGAGCAGCTTGTCGAAGGTCCAGACCACGGCGTCGGCATTGAAGTCCGAGCCGTCGTGGAACTTCACGCCTGGGCGCAGCTTCAACGTCCAGACCTTGTGGGTGGCCTCGTCCACCGACCAGCTCAGCGCCAGGCCCGGCACCAGCTTGGCCAGCACGTCGGAGCGCGACAGGTCCCAGCGAATGAGCTGGTCATATAGCGTGATGCCGATGAAACGCGTACCCTCCCCGCCCTGGCTGGATTGTCCGGTGGTCAAGGGAATGTCGGCCATGGTCGAGGCCACGCGCAGGACTTTCTCCGCGTGGGCGTCGAGCGTGGGGAGGACAAGGGCGAGCGCGGCGCAAAGCGCAGCCACGTATCGTTTGATGGCCAAGGTATTTCTCCAGTAGTAAAGCGCAAGCCGTGCGGCTTTATTCGACTGCGGGAAGAAACGATAGAAGGGGAGCGTGGTGAAGGGCCTGCCCGGAAAGCCAGGAAAACGGGACGTCGGCGCCGGCTATGCTGCCTGGGCCTGCGTGGACTGCCTTGCCAGGTCGGCGAGGTGGGGGCGGCGCTGGCGCCACGCGGTCGCCTTTTCATAGGCGTCGCCCACGCGCAGCACCGTGGCCTCGTCGAACAGGCGGCCGGCGATCTGCATGGAGAACGGCATGCCGCTTTCCGAGAAACCGTTGCAGACCGACAGCGCCGGGTTGCCAGACACGTTGAAGGGTACGGTGTAGCTGGGGTCGTCGAACATCGACTCGGGGCTGGCCGCCTCAAGCTTGCCGGCGGGCTCGGCACACGGCAGAACGATCACGTCGGCGTCGTGCAGGGCGGCTTGCACGGCGCTCGCCAGGCGGGCGCGCATGCGGGTGGCCTGCACGTAGTCCTCCGCGCGTAGCAGGGCG
Organism: Achromobacter aloeverae; assembly: GCF_004121055.1. Lineage (GTDB taxonomy): Bacteria > Pseudomonadota > Gammaproteobacteria > Burkholderiales > Burkholderiaceae_B > Bordetella_C > Bordetella_C aloeverae. Next base: position 509,245 of record NZ_PYAL01000005.1, on the reverse strand, counting down.
CCACACATGATGCGATATCGCAGGCTGCGGCCGAACAGGTCCGGTCGCGTACGCAGCATGGGTTCGTGGATGGAGAACAACTCGGACATGGCGATGACGCGCTTGCTGTCGTTGAACGCCAGGATGGGCGGCAGGTCGATGTGCCGCACCGTGGCGCCCAGGCCGGCCAGCACTTCCAGCGCGTCGGCCAGGGCCTTGCGGCTGGCTGGCGAGACGGGAAATTCCTCGTCGATCCATTTCCAGGGCACGCCGATGACCAGCCCCTTGGCATCGCCGTTGAGGGATGCCCGGAAGTCGGGCACGGGCAGGTCTACGCTGCCCGGGTCCAGGGGATCGTAGCCCGCCGTCGCGTTCATCAGGATCGCCAGGTCTTCGCTGGTCCAGGCCAGCGGGCCGGCATGGTCATGCGTGAAACAGTTGGGCAGGATGCCGCGGCGGCTGAGCCGCCCGTAGGTGGGCTTGATGCCCGCGATGCCGCAAGCCGCCGCCGGCTGGCGGATCGAACCACCAGTGTCGGAGCCCATGGAGCCCAGCACCAGGCCAGCGGCCACGCCGACGGCCGAGCCTGACGACGAGCCTGCTGGTGTGCGCGAGATGTCCCACGGATTGCGCGCGGGCGGCGCCACCACGTCCCAGGCCGGCCCGCCATGGGCGAATTCCCAGGTAGTGGCCTTGCCCATCAGCACGCCGCCAGCCTCGACCAGCCGGCAGTGTATATGGCAGTCGGTGGACGGGACGTTATCGGCCAGCGTGCGGGATTGGCCCGTGGTGCGGATGCCCGCCGTTTCGTAGATGTCTTTCAGCGAGTATGGAATGCCGTGCATCGCACTGCGGGGACCGCTGCGCATGATGTCGGCTTCGGCCTGCCTGGCCTGCTGTCGCGCCAGGTCGGGCGTGGGCGTGATGAAGCTGCACAGCGCGCCGTCGACGGCCTCGGTGCGTGCCAGGCAGGCCTCGGCAAGCTCCACGGGCGAGAGCTTCCGGGCGGCGACAAGCCGGCTGGCCTCGGCTAGTGTCAGGAAGGAAAGGTCGTCGCTCATTTCGCCACCTCGGCGGCGGCCGCGCGGCCGAAGGCCAGCGGATTGAAGACATGGGCCGGCTCCTCGTCGAACCGGTAACCGCGGTGTATGCGCGCCACCAGGCGCCGCACGTAGCCGTAGGCGCTGATAATTTCGGACAGGTAAGGCTCGGGCAAGACAAATTCAGCCTGCTGCAGCAGGATGAGGATTTGCTCGGACGTAGCGGGTTCTCCCGCCGAGGCTGCGGTGCTCACGGACATGCTCAACCCCTTGAAATGTCGGTAGCACGCGATGCTGCAATCGCACATTACCGTTGTCATTGTGGTTTGCTCGTCATGCACAAATAAAACATTTGTTTTATTCTGAGAACGATTAAAGGCGAGCAATATTGGTAAATACCCTGTGTTTCGGCATTTTTGTCATAAATTTTGCTGCGATCGACCTTTATTTCAGATTGAAAACCAAACGATCAATTTAAGCGGGAGGGAACATGAGTCCGCCTGAATCCGCATCGGAGGCAGTACCTGGGAAGCCGGAAAATAGTCCGAAAAGCGCCGATCATGATGCATCTACCCGCATTTTTCGTTCAGCGAGGACGTTGATCGCCCAAAAAGGCCCCGTGGCGACCACGATTCGCGATATTTGCGTGGCCTCGAACGCCAATGTTGCTGCAGTGCATTATTATTTCGGCTCCAAGGACGCTCTGGTCCGCGCTGCGCTGCTGTCCATTCTTGAGCCGGTCAACATTGACCGCCGGGAGCGCCTCGCGGCCGCCAGGCGCCGGTTCACACCCGCACCCATTCCCGTGCCGGACATCCTGGACGCAATGCTGCGGCCCATCGTGGCGGCGGAGCGCGGCGCCGACGGCGGCCGCCTGATCATCCGCACGCAGAGCCATCTGCGCGCCGTGCCCGGCAGCGACTACGCGCAGTTCATGGCGCACCAGATGGACGTCTATGCGCAACTGTTCATCGATGCCCTGGCGGAGACGCTGCCGCGCTTCAGCCGCGCCGAACTGATCTGGCGCTATGAATTCATCCGCGGCCTGACCATGCACCTGCTAGCCAACTGCGACCCGCTGTCGCACAAGTTCCAGACCCTGGCCGGTACGGACCCGATGATCGACCTGGAGGACGATGAGCTGGTTTTGCGGGAATTGATGGGCACCGCGCTGCAGGGCCTGGCCGCGCCCGCGGCCTGGAGCGATCTGGACGTGGGCAGGGTGGCACAGCCCTGAAGCCGCTGCGTCGTGTGAAGAAATTTTCCCCGAGAGAATCTTTCTGGCCCGCCGAGCCGTCTTTATAGATATAGACAGCGCGAAAAACTTCACTTTGAAGTCATGCAGCGTAGCAACGGCCGCGAAATCATCATCGCACTACGTAGGAAGCTTTCGATCCATTCCACAGGGGAGGCCGCAGTTGACAGACGTGAACCAGACTGCCCTAAGACGGCATGCCTTTGAAAAGCGCCTCGCGGACCTGCGCCCGGCGCTGCACCGGTTTTGCGCACGCATGGTGGGTTCGGTCATCGATGGAGAGGATGTTGTCCAGGAAACCTTGGTAAAGGCCCTGACGGCCTACGCTGACCAGGAATTCGAAAGTGTCGAGCGCTGGGTGTTTCACATTGCCCACAACGCGGCGATCGACTTCATCAGGCGTCGATCGCGTATGGACAAGTTTTCCTCGGATGAGGATCCCGACATGACCATCGATGACCAGGCCGATGCTACGCGACGTATCGTCGCCCGTGCGGGCTTGCGCCAATTCATGCGGCTCCCCGTGGCCCAGCGCGGATGCACCGCCCTGGTCGATGTGCTGGGCCATTCCCTCAAGGAGGCCGAGGCGATCACGGGCATGACCATACCTGCGATCAAGGCCGCCCTTCACCGCGGGCGCGCGCGTCTGCGCGAACTGGCGGATGAACCGCCCACGCGCGAGGACGTCCACCTGAGCCAGGCCGACCTGGCGCGCTTGTCCCTATATGTCGAACATTTCAACGCGCGAGATTTCGATGCCGTTCGCGACATGCTCGCCGACGACGTGCGGCTCGAAGTGGTGACCCGGACGCACCTGAAAGGCAAGCCGTCGGTTTCGACCTATTTCGGAAATTACTCCCAAGTGTTCGACTGGAGATTGGTCCCCGGATTGGTGGACGGGCGAGCGGCATTGCTGGTGTTTGATCCCCAGCAGCCGGCGGCGACGCCGAGCTACTTTGTGCTGCTTGAATTCGACGGCTCCAGGATATGCAGTATCCGGGACTTTCGACACGCCCGGTACGCGGTGGCGGACGCGGAAGTGATCGCGCATGGGACGCCGGACGGGTCATCATGACGACTTGATGTGGTTGTTATTGGAGTAACAAGGCGAGAAGAAGATGCGTAAATTGATCTTGCAGATGCAGAGCACGATGGACGGCTTTGTCGAAGCTTCCGATGGCAAACCATGGCAGGTCTGGAACTGGGGCCCCGACTGCACCTGGGATGTTCCGCTGCAGCGCTATTTCAACGACGAATATGCCAAGGCAGACTGCGTGCTTCTGAGCCGCAACATGGCGGAAGGCGGCTTCATCGATCACTGGGCCAGGATGGCAGTGGATCAAGCGGGCAATCCCGCCTTTGATTTTGCCCGCCGCGTCGGAAAAATCGAAAAAGCGATCGCGTCACGGCATGCCTTTTCGCCCAGATGGCCACGGACGCGCGCCGTGGTCGGGAACCTGGCCTCGACGATCTCGGAACTCAAGGCGGAGTCCGGAAGCAATATCCTCACTTTCGGTGGCGTGACCTTCGCTTCGGAATTGTTGCGGCTCCGCCTGGTGGACGAGCTTCAACTCTTTGTTAATCCGGCGACCGTGCACGATGGCCGTACGATATTTGCCGAAGGTGTCAGCCGTTTCCGCCTCTTGGGCGCCGACGCCTATGCATGCGGCATCGCCGTCGTACGCTATGCGGTCGGCGCGTAGCACCTTCGGAGCCTATGCGGTCAAACACCAGGACGAAAGGCCGCCGCGTGCCGCTTGGCGAATTCGGCGAACGTGGTTGGCCAGATGCCGAACATCGCGTGGGCACTCAAATCGACACGAGATTTCGGCCGCGCAAGGCGTTCCGCCAGTTGTTCATCGAGTGCATCGACAAGGCTCGGCGGCATGCCGCTGGCCAGCAACCTCTCGCGGCGCTCCCGCGCGGTGATAGGCTCGTAGCGAACAGGGGCACCCGTGGCGGCGGCGATACGCTCGGCAATGTCACTCATCGTCAACGCCTCGGGACCTGTCATATCGAGGCTCACGCCCTCGTGCCCGCCTTCCCGAAGCAAACGATAAGTAACCTTTGCGATATCCGAAACATCGATGGGCGACAGCTCGATCTCTCCGAAGGGTAGCCGCAACACGCCCTCTTTCGCGACGTCACCGGCCTCGCGCAGGTAAACCTGCATGAACTGCGACGGACGGACATGCGTCCAAGCCAGGCCCGACCCTTCCAGATAGTCTTCGATATCTTCGTGCATCTGGGTAAATCGAAACCTGGACGGGTCGAAACCGATGCCGGATTCCGCGCCGGAAAACTTGATCACGTGCCGCACGTTATTGCTCTTGCACGCATCGATGAAGCGACATTGGGTGTCGAGCATGTCCGGTGTTGGGGATGAAATCATCAAGACGCGCTCGATGCCCGCAAGCGCGGCTTGAAGAGTCCCGGGTTTGCCCATGTCCCCCTGAACCAGTTCGACCTGGGGAAATTTGTCGAGTCCCAATCCGGACGCCTTTTCCAGGCTTCGAACCAGGACTCTTACGTTCCGCTTCTCGCGGATGAACTCGCTGAGCGTTGCGCGGCCATTTTGGCCCGTTCCACCGGTTATGAGCAGCATGGCTATGTCCTTCGTGAAGTTGTCGAGGCGCCGCAAATGCTGGCCTCACTTCACTATGACGATGCGACACGGCTGATGGATTCCTGGAATGTCGAGATTACCAAGCGGCCCCAAAAATACTCAGCGACGCTCGGCCGGTCAGTGACTATCGCAATATCGCGGTTGCTATCCCGGTGATACGATCGACGCCATTACATGCCCCCCCACTGGCACCCCCATGGCGCGTCGCATCCCTCCTCTCAATCCCCTGCACGCTTTCGAGACGGCGGCCCGGCATGGCAGTTTTTCGCGCGCGGCGACGGAGCTTTCGGTCACGCCTGCCGCCATCAGCCGGCAAGTGAAGCTGCTGGAAAACTATTTCGGCGTGGAGTTCTTCGAACGCGAGCCAGGCGGTGTCACGCTGACGCCGGAAGCCCGGGCCTATTCGCAGGCCCTGGGCAAGGCGTTCCGGCAGATTTCCGCCGCCACCGAAGAGTTCCGCACGCAGCATACGTCCATCATCCTGACGATACAGGGCTACACCACCTTCCTGGTGCGCTGGCTGGTGCCCAGGCTGCCGGACTTCCAGGCCCGCCATCCCCATATCAAGGTGCGCCTGATCAGCGGTCCGGCCACGCTGTCCCCCCGCAAGGAAAGCGACATCACGATCCGCTACGGCGAGCCGCGACAGTGGACCGGCTACGCCCGCGCCACGCTGCTTTTCCAGGACGAGCTGGTCCCCGTGTGCAGCCCGCGGTTGGTCAAGAACGGGCGCGGAAAGCAGGCCCTGTCCACGCCCGAACAGATCGCGCGCATGCCGCTGCTGCTGCTGGACGCGCGGCGCCAGGACTGGGCCGACTGGTTCGCGCTAAGCGGCCTGAAGCCGCCCCGGGAAGGCATCCAGACCTTCGAAGACCTCACCGTCGCGCTGGAGTTCGCGCGCCGCGGCCTGGGCGTGGCACTGGCCCAGCGGCGCTATATCGAGGAAGAGCAGGCCGCCGGCAATCTCGTCGAAATGTCGGACATCGTGCTGCGGCGCGACCTGGGCTATTACGCCCTGGTCCGCCACGACAGCGCGGGGAAAAGCAAGATCGAAGCCTTTTTCCGCTGGCTGGAGAGTCACGCGGCCGAAATCCCGGCCCCACCCATCGCCGAGGCTAACCAAAGGTAAGCCTCGGGCCTACATAAGATCGTTTGTAGCCCCCGATCGTCCGCCCTAGACTGCCTCTCGACAAACCGACCCTGCGGGAGGAAGCCTGGTGGACCCCATCATCAACGAACAACGTCGGCTCATGATCGAGTCGGTGCGCAATCTGGCGCAAGGCAAATTCAGGGAACGCGGCCTGCGCTACTTCGACGGCACCTTCCCTTGGGAAAACATCAAGGAGCTGGCCGATCTGGGTGTGCTGGGCATGTCCGTGCCGGAAGAGTACGGCGGCCTGGGCCTGCCCGTCTTCGACACCGCGCTGATCCTGGAGGAAATCGCCAAGGTCTGCTATGTGACGGCCATGGCGGTGCTGGGCGAGGCAGGCGTGCAAACCCGCGTGATCTCCACCTACGCCCCCAAGGAAATCCGCGAGCGCATCCTGCCCAAGGTCTGCACGGGCGAATGCATCCTGGCCGTCTGCATGACCGAGCCCCACGCCGGCACCGATGTCGCCAACTACCGCACCAATACCGTCGTCAAGAACGACCGCCTGGTGCTCAATGGCACCAAGACGCTGATCAGCCGCGCCGCCGAGGCCGGCATGTTCGTGGTCTTCACCCGCGTCGACGGCAAGCCCGGACGCGAAGGCATAGGCTGCGTCCTGGTCGAGCCCGACACCCCGGGATTCGCGGTGACCGGTACTTATCACACGATGGGCGGCGAAAACCTGCACGAAGTCCAGTTCAATGACTGTGAGCTGCCGCTGGAGAACCTCGTCATCCGCGAAGACGGCTTCCGCAAGCTGCTGACCGCGTTCAATACGCAGCGCTGCCTCAACCCCAGCATTTCCCTGGGCCTGGCCGAAGGCGCCTTCGACGAGGCCGTCAAGTACGTCAAGGATCGCAAGATCTTCGACAAGCACATCAGCGACTACCAGGGCGTGCGCTGGAAGATGGCCGATATGTACCGGGAAATCGAAGGGGCGCGCGGCCTGCTGTACAAGGCCTGCCTGTCGGCCAACCCCTTTCCCGACCCCTTCCTGTCGGCGGTGGCCAAGATCACCTGCAACGAAACGGCCATCAAGGTCACGAGCGAAGCCATACAGGTGCATGGCGGCTATGGGTTCACGGACGAATACCTGGTGTCGCGGCTTTTCCGCGGCGCACGCTACGGCACGCTGGGCGGCGGCGCCACGGAGACGCTCAAGGACCTGATCGCCAAGAAAGTCATCAACGAGGGGGATTCGCCGGACGGCATCCTGTCCCTGGCCATGGTTTGACCCCGAGGTTTTGACGCCGAATTTTCGACCCCGAAGTTTTGACCCCTGAGATCCGCATATGAACGGACCAAGAGGAGACACGCATGTTGTTATTGGAGGCGGACGGCAAGCAGTTGTTCCGCGCGGCAGGCATCGCCACGCCTGAGGGCGTGTTGCTGGCCGATGGGGCGCAGGCCGCGTCCCTGCCCGGCCCGGGCCCCTGGATCGCCAAGGCCCAGGTGCCGGCAGGAGGTCGCGGCAAGGCGGGCGGCGTGCTGCCCGTGGCCGATCAGCGCGCGCTGCCCGGCGTGCTGGACAAGCTGCTGGGACTGGAGATCAAGGGCTGCGTTACCCGCGAGGTCCTGGTGGAGGAGGTGTCGTCGGGCGACGAGCACTATCTTTCCATCATGGTCGACGCCGGCGCCGGCGGCATCCGCCTGATGCACAGCGTGCAGGGCGGGATGAATGTGGAATCCCACGCCGGCGCCACCGATGACTTCAACGAACTGCTGCCCCTGGACAGGCAGGCGGTCGAGGCCGCCCTGGCCCGCCTGGTCCGGCGCCTGCCGGCGCACCGGCAGGAAGGACTGCGCACGGCGGCCGCCCGGCTGGCCGACCTGTTCTTCGAACGCCAATTGATGCTGGCCGAGATCAATCCGCTATTCGCCCTGCCGGACGGCCGCTATGTCGCCGGCGACGCGAAAGTCGTCATCGACATGAATGCCCTGCCCGCGCAACCGGAACTGCGCGAAATCATCGAACGAAGACAGGACCACTATCCCGATGCCTGGCGCAAGCTGGCCGAGGACTTCGACTTCGTCGAAATCGACCGCCAGGGCCAGATCGGCCTGGTGACGACAGGGGCCGGCCTGTCGATGATGCTGATCGATGAAATGGTCGGGCGCGGACTCAAGCCCTTCAACTTCTGCGACATGCGCACGGGCCAGATGCGGGGCAGCCCCGCGCGCCTGTTGCGCATCTTCGACTGGCTGGAGGCGGCGCCGGACGTGCGCGTGATCCTGGTGAACATCTTCGCCGGCATTACCGACCTGTCCGAGTTCACGCAATTACTGATCGACGCGCTGCGTGAACGGCCCGCCTCCCGACGCCCCATCGTGGCGCGCCTGGTGGGCAATGGCGAAGCGGCGGCGCAACGCATCATCGCCGCCCATCCCGACCTGCACATCCACTTCGAGCCGGACCTGGAGCGCGCCATCGCGCTGACAGCCGGATTGCTGGCCAACCCGCTTTCGTCCCGGGCTCATCATGCTGCTTGACCTGAATGAACAAACGCCCGTCATCGTGCAAGGCATATCCGGCCGCATGGGCCAGAAACATGCCGAACTGATGCAACGCTATGGCACGCGCATCGTGGGCGGCACGGGCCGCGCCAAACCCGGCGAAACACCGCTCTTTCCGGTATTCGCCGACTGCGCGCAGGCCGTTCGGGCAACAGGCGCCGTGGCCAGCATCGCGCTGGTGCCGCCCTCGGCCACGCTGGCCGCGGTCACCGAAGCCGCCGACGCCGGGATCTCCGTGGTCGTCACCGTGGCCGAAGGCGTGCCCGTGCACGATGCCCTGCGCATCCATGCCCTGGCCCGGTCGGCCCGCATGCATTGGCTGGGCGCATCCACGCCCGGACTGTGCATCCCGGGCAGGATCAAGATGGGTTTCCTGCCCGACGTGTCGCTGCGACCCGGCCGCATAGGCGTGATGTCCAAGAGCGGCACGCTGTCCTACGAGGTGGGCCGGCGCATGGTGGCCATGGGCCTGGGGCAAAGCGCCTGGATAGGCGTCGGCGGCGATCCCGTGAAGGGGACACGTTTTGCCGACCTGGCCGCGGACTTCGCCCGTGATCCGCGTACGGACGCCGTGGTGCTGGTCGGGGAGATCGGCGGCGACGAGGAAGAAGCGTTCGCCGATGCGTGGAAGGCGCTGGGCAGCCCCAAGCCGGTTCTTGCGCTGATCGCCGGGGCGCAAGCCAAGGAAGGTGTCACCATGGGCCACGCCGGCGCCATGGTGATGGGCGAGCGCGGCTCGCTGCTTTCGAAACAGCGCACCCTGCGCGACGCCGGCGCACGGGTGTTCGACACCGTGCAGGGGCTGATCGACGAACTGGCTGGATGTTAGGAAATTGCCATGCGGGCCTGCGCGCCCGACTTGCCCCCTTCGGCATGCCGATACTTGAGGAGAACACTCGTGAAGCCCCTCCGCGCCGCGCATGATAATGCCCACCGCATGCACGCCCTTGATGGCCGGCGACGCCTGCTGGCAGCCATGGGCGTCGCCACCCTGGCCGGCTGGCACGGCAGCCCGCTTGCGGGCATGGGTCCCGCGCCCTCGATGGTTTCCCTGGTCGTCGGCTTCCCGCCCGGGGGGCCGAATGACCTGATCGCGCGCCTGCTGGCACCGCTCCTGTCGGAGCGCCTCAAGCGCAACATCGTGGTGGAAAACCGTTCGGGCGCCGACGGCGAGTTGGCGGCCTCCTATGTGGCGCGCGGACCGGCCGATGGGAGCATGCTGCTGTTTGCCTCGGCCGGGGCCATGACGATCAGCCCCGCCATGAAAAAGAACCTGCCTTACGACCCGATGAGGGATTTCGCGCCTATCGCACGCGTGGCCAGCAGCCCGATGGTCATGGTGGCCAATCCCGCACGCCCCTACAAGACCGCCGCCGACGTCATCGCGGCGGCCCGGCGCGCGCCGGGCAAGATCACCTATGCGTCGGCGGGCGTCGGCAGCCCTACGCACCTGGCCGGCGCCCTGCTGTGCAGCCTGGCCGGGATCGACATGCTGCATGTTCCCTACAAGGGTGGCGGACCGGCCTTGACCGATACCGTGGGCGGCCAGGTCGAGCTTTATTTCGCGGGCGTGTCGACCGCGCTGCCTTTTATCAAGAGCGGCGCCTTGCGGGCCCTGGGCGTTACCGGCGCTACGCCGCTGGCCTCGCTGCCGGGCGTCCCCCCCTTGGCCGACACGCCTGACCTGAAGGGCTACCTGATCGACAATTGGTACGGCGTACTGGCGCCGGCCCGGCTACCGGGCACGCTCGCCGCCTCGCTCGGCGATACCATCGACGCCTGCTTGAAGGAAGGGGATTTCCGCAAGAAGCTCCAGATGCAGGGCGTGGAGCCGGCGTTCGCGCGCAACGGCCAGTTCGGCGCATTGATCGCGGCGGATATCGCCAAGTGGAAGGCGCTGGTCGGCAAGCTGGGGATCTCTGCCTGACCGGGCATCCATCACATGCCCCGGAGAGGGCGCGGCTCCGCGTCCGCGCGCAAGAAGCGTCCTGGACGCCTTGTACGCGTTCGAAAAACCGCCTTGCTCCGGGAACCGCCACCCGCTTCAAGCCACTCAGGCTGAACATGCGCGCAACACGCCATGTAGGTCATTGATCAAACTCATCCGCTCGTTTATAGCCTGCTCTGAAATAGCACAAAATAATGCATACAATAATGCAGCATTTCAAAGCGGCTTTTGCCATGAGCGTTCGCCCCATTCTTGCGCCGTTTACTGTCAGCATCACCGATTTGCGCCGCAATCCCAACGCCGTTATTGACGAGGCGGATAAAGCACCAGTGGCCGTCCTGAATCACAACCGTGCCACGGCTTATGTGATTTCGGCTCGCGTCTACGAGGAACTGATGGATCGGCTGGAGGACGCGGAACTGGCTGATACCGTCCGAAAACGACGTGGCGGAAAGACAGTCAAGGTGACACTTGACGACTTATAAGCTCGAATTCCACGAAGCCGCGCTGAAGGACTGGCGCCAAGATCAAGCTGCGCGACGCAGGCTATCGATTGGTCTATGAAGTGCATGACCGTACCATCACGGTACTGGTCTTGTCAGTGGGTCGTCGCGACAAGAACGAAGTGTATCGGCAGATACCCTCGCGCAAGGCATGACAATAGCTGCACCGTGAAGCGACACGGGGCGACGGCGCCGTCCCCCGCGCCGCCAGCCACGCGATCCGCGCGATTTTCCAAATTCACGGTTTCGCTTTATTCTCCGCGCCAAACATGAAGATAGGGTGAGGAGAACGTCGTGGATCATGGCTTGCTGCCGGCCGCCATCCTGGTGACCGTGACCATCGTATTGTGGGCGACCGGGCGCCTGCCCGAATACCTGGTCGCGCTACTGTTCTTCGCGGCCGCCGCGATCCTGCATATCTCTTCGGTAGACGTCATTTTCTCGGGCTTCGCGTCGGCGGCGTTCTGGCTGGTATTGAGCGGCTTCGTGCTGGGCCTGGCCATCCGCAAGGTCGGCCTGGCCGATCGCATGGCCGGCGCGCTGGCGGCGCGCCTGGATGGCTCATGGCCCCGCATGGTGGGCGGCGTGATCCTGCTGACCTACGGGCTGGCCTTCGTCATGCCGTCGAACATGGGCCGCATCGCCCTGCTCATGCCCATCGTGATGGCGCTGGCCGACCACGCCGGGCTGGCCGAGGGTAGCCGCGGACGCATCGGCCTGGCCTTGGCGGTGGGCATGGGCACCTACCAACTGTCGGCCAGCATCCTGCCGGCCAACGTCCCCAACCTGGTCATGGCGGGCGCGGCGGAACAGGCCTACGGCCTGCATTTCGCCTATCTCTCGTATCTCTGGCTGCATACGCCCGTGATGGGCATCCTCAAGGGGCTGGCGCTGCTGGCCTGCATCTGCCTGATGTTCCCCGCCCGTCCGCAAGCCGGCGCCGCCGGCGCCCCCCGCACGACCCTGAGCCGTGCCGAAAAACGCCTGAGCGCGCTGCTGGTCATCACGCTGGTGCTGTGGATGACCGATGCCTGGCATGGCATCTCGCCCGCCTGGGTAGGCCTGGCCGCCGCCTGCGTCTGCCTGCTTCCGCGCGTGGGCTTCCTGAACGGCGACGAATTCGCCGCCGGCGTGAATGTGCGCACCTGCCTCTACGTTGCCGCCATCCTGGGCCTGGCCGCCCTCGTCACCGCCTCCGGCCTGGGCCACGCCATCGGCCGCTGGCTGCTGGCCCTGCTGCCGCTGGACCCGGCGCAACCGCTGCGCACGTTCTATTCGCTGGCCGGCCTGACCACGGTGCTCAATTTCGTCGTCACGGCCAACGGCGTGCCGGCGCTGTACACCCCGCTGGCACAGGCCCTGGCCGATGCCAGCGGCCTGCCCTTGCTGACGGTGCTCATGATACAAGTGATCGGCTACGCCACGCCGGTCCTGCCCTACCAGGCCGCGCCTTTCGTCGTCGCCATGGGCATGGGCAAGGTGCCGCCGCGCGAAGGGCTCCGGCTATGCCTGGTCATCGCCGCCATCACCTTCGTCGTGCTGGTGCCGCTGGATTACGGATGGTTCAAGCTGCTCGGATGGATACCCGCGTCGCCCTGAAGCGCCGCGCGGCTCACCGCGCCATGGCCTTGCCGTGCCCAGGCTCCGCCTCCAGGGGCTTGCCCAGGTGATGGACGAAGAGCTTGGCGGCGGTGGGCAAGGCATCGAAGGCGCGCACGCAAAGCTGGATCTTGCGCCGCGCCCATGCCTCGGACAGGGGAATGATGCGGAAGTCGAACATCACCGAATAGCGTTGCGCGAGCTCCAGTGGCAACACCCCCACGCCCAGCCCTGAATTGACCATGAAGCACAGGGCGTCGAAGCCGGTGCACTGCACCTTGAGCCGGATATTGCGCTTCTCGTCATTGGCGGCGTTCGTGAGCACGCGGTTGATGGCGCTGCCCCGATGCAGGCCGATGAAGTCGTAGTCCAGGGCATCGGCGAAGCGAAACCCCGGCTTGTCGGTCAGGGGATGACCGGCCGGCACCACCAGGGCCAGCACGTCCTCGCGATAGGGAAACACCTCCACGTCATACCCGGTCGCTTCCCCCGAGAAAATGCCGACGTCGGCCGCGTTGTCCGCCACGGACTTGATGATGGTGGAGGTGATCTTCTCCTCCAGGTCCACCTGCACATTGGGATACTCGGCGAGAAACCGCTTGATGTCGTCGGGCAGGAACTGGGTGATGGCGGAAATATTCGCCTGCACGCGGATGAAGCCGCGCAGGCCGACCGCGTACTCGCGCATGTGCACGGCGATTTCATCCAGCTCGTGCAAGGCGCGCCGCGCCATCGTGGACAGCTCCATCCCCGCCGGCGTCGGCCGTATGCCTTTGTTCGTGCGTATCAGCAACCGGATGCGCAGCGTCTCTTCCAATTCGCTGATGCGCTTGCTGACCGCGGCCGCGGCGAGATGCTCGCGCTCGGCGGCGGCGGCGATGGTGCCCAGTTCGACCACACTGATGAAAAGCTTGAGGGAGAGCGGATCGAGACGCATGGCACGCAGGGACGAGACAAGATACGCGCCTATTGTAGCCACCCCGCGCCCCTGCCATCGCAAACGGCGATGGCAGCATCACAAATGGCTGCTTTTGACCGGCCTAGAGGCGTTGCTAGACTCGAAAAAAATCCAGCAAGTGGCGGCTTCCTCCCGGAAAACCGTATGCCGCCGGAAGAAGTGAGCGAGACAGGCATGACTTTGAAGAACGGCCAGTTGCTGCGGCAGCAGGCGTATATCGGCGGCATCTGGTGCGATGCCGACAGCAAAGCCACCATTACGGTGCGCAATCCCTACGACGGCAGTCCCCTCGGCACGGTTCCCAACCTGGGCGCGGCCGAAACGGCGCGTGCCATCGCGGCAGCCGATGGCGCCCTGCCGGCGTGGCGCGCCAAGACCGGCAAGGAGCGCGGGGCCATCCTGCGCAAATGGCACCAGCTGATCGAACAGCACAGCGACGACCTGGCCCTGCTGCTCACCCTGGAACAAGGCAAGCCCCTGGCCGAGGCCCGCGGCGAACTGAACTATGCGCTGTCCTTCGTCGAATGGTTCGCCGAGGAAGCCAAGCGCATCTACGGCGATGTCCTGCCCACGCCGCGCGGCGACCAGCGCCTGATGGCGATCCGCCAGCCGGTGGGCGTCGTGGCCGCCATCATCGCGTGGAATTTCCCGTCGGCCCTGGTCACCCGCAAGGTCAGCCCGGCGCTCGCCGCCGGCTGCTGCGTGGTGCTCAAGCCGTCGGAATTGACGCCCTACACCGCGCTGGCGCTGGCCTGGCTGGGCGAACAGGCCGGCATTCCCCCCGGCGTCCTGAACGTGGTGACCGGAGATCCGGCGCCCATCGGCAGCGAGCTCTCGGGCAACGCCACGGTGCGCAAGCTCACCTTCACCGGATCCACGGCCACCGGCCGCCTGCTGATGCAGCAGAGCGCATCGAACATCAAGAAGCTGTCGCTGGAGCTGGGCGGCAACGCCCCCTTCATCGTCTTCGAGGACGCCGACCTGGACGAGGCCGTGCAAGGCCTGATGGCGTCCAAGTTCCGTAACGCCGGCCAGACCTGCGTATGCGCCAATCGCGTCTACGTGCACAGCACGGTGGCCGAGGCCTTCGGCGCGAAGCTGCGCGCCGAGATCGAACGCATGCGCCTGGGCAATGGCCTGGACCAGGACGTCACCATCGGCCCGCTGATCGACCAGCGCGCGGTCGACAAGGTCAGCCGCCTGGTAGCCGACGCCACGGCGAAGGGCGCGAGCCTGCTGGCCGGCGGCCGCCTGGCCCAGCCCGGCACGCTGCTGTTCCAGCCCACGCTGCTGGACGGCATCGCGGACGACATGGATATCGCCCACGAGGAAATCTTCGGCCCGGTGGTCGGCTTGTGCACCTTCGAATCGGAAGCCGCCGTGCTGGCGCGAGCCAACGACAGCGAGTCGGGCCTGGCCGCCTACTTCTATACCGCCGACCTGGAGCGTGTCTGGCGCGTGATGGAAGCGCTGGAGTACGGCATCGTCGGCGTGAATACTGGCGCCGTTTCCAACGAAGTGGGGCCGTTCGGCGGCATCAAGGAATCCGGCGTGGGCCGCGAAGGCTCCAAGTACGGGATCGAGGAATTCCTCGAACTCAAGTATGTCTGCCTCGCGGGCAAGTCGCTCAACGCGGCGCGCTAACTCAGTGTCAGGTCTTGTCCGGAATGCGGGCGACGTTCGCTTCCGGTCCTTTTTGCCTTGCATGAACGGGCGTCCGTCGCCTGGGTATAGATCATGAATCCAGCACAACAGGCATCCTTGCGCGATGCCGACACCTTCGACTACGTCATCGTCGGCTCCGGCGCGGCCGGCTCCATCCTGGCCAATCGCCTGGGCGCCGGCGGCGCCTCGGTGTGCGTGCTGGAGGCCGGCCCGCCCGACCGCAGTCCCTTCCTGCACATCCCCGCCGGCTTCATCAAGGCGGTATTCAATCCGACCTATGCCTGGCAGTTTTCCAGCGAACCCACGCCCCTGACCAATGGCCGCCGCGTCCCCATCCCGCAGGGCCGGACGCTGGGCGGATCCACGTCCATCAATGGCCTGGTCTACAACCGCGGCCAGGCGGCCGACTACGACCACTGGGCCAGCCTGGGCAACGCCGGCTGGTCCTATGAGGACGTGCTGCCCTATTTCAAATCGATGGAGCGTCGCGTCGGCGGCGACGACTGCTATCGCGGCCGCCAGGGCGAGCTGCCCGTCAGCGACATCGATTGGATACATCCCCTGTGCGAAGCCTTCATGGCCGGCGCGCAGGAGCTGGGCATGCCGCGCAACCCCGACTACAACGGCGCCAGCCAGGCCGGCGTCGGCTACTTCCAGCGCACCATAGACCGCGGCTGGCGCATGAGCACGGCGCGCTGCTTCCTGAAGCCGGCCCAGGCGCGCCACAAGGTGACGGTACGCACTTACGCCCAGGCCACCCGCATCCTGTTCGACGGGCTGCGCGCGACCGGCGTGGCCTACTGCGATCCGCGCCAGCCCACGGCCACGCGCGCCGTGAAGGCGCGCCGCGAAGTCATCGTGTCCAGCGGCGCCATCAATACGCCCAAGCTGCTCCAATTGTCCGGCCTGGGCCCCGCCGATTTCCTGCGCGAGCAAGGCATCGCGGTCGTGCGAGACCTGCCCGGGGTAGGCGAGAACCTGAGCGACCATTACTCGGTGCGGGTGGTGGCGCGCGTGAAGAACATGCAGACCATGAACCAGCTGGTCAAGGGATTGCGGCTGGCCGGCCAGATCAGCCGCTGGCTGCTGAAGCAACCCAGCATCATGGCGCTCAGCCCCTCGCTGCTGCACTACTTCTGGCAGTCGCGACCCGGCCTGGACGCGCCCGACCTGCAAGGCGTCTTCACCCCCGCCAGCTACAAGGAAGGCTACGTCGGCGTGCTCGACGACTTCCCCGGCATGACCACCGGCGTGTGGCAGCACCGGCCGCAAAGCCGCGGCCAGGTTCGGGTGCGCTCCAACGACCCCATGCAGGACCCGGTCATCAACGCCAACTACCTGGCGCATCCCGATGACCAGATCACGCTGGTGCGCGGCATCCGCCTGGCGCGCAGCCTGCTGCAATCGCAGGCGCTGACGCGGTATTTCGACGGCGAATCGCTGCCCGGCGCGCTGTGCCAGTCCGACGACGAGCTGCTGGATTTCGCGCGCCGCTACGGCGTGTCGTCCTATCACGTCAACGGCACCGCGCGCATGGGCCCGGCGGACGATCCGCTGGCGGTGGTCGACCCGCAGCTGCGCGTGCGCGGCGTGCAGGCGCTGCGCGTGGTCGATTCGTCGGTCATCCCGGCCATGCCGTCGGCCAACATCTGCGCGGCGACCATGATGATAGGCAACAAGGGCGCCGACCTGATCCGGCAGGGTTAGGAACGTAGCCCGCCGCGAACGCAGTCCCCGTCAATACAGAACCGATAGCTATCGCGACCCCCGCCGTCCCGGCGGTGTCCCCCAAGGAGAGAGACGCAGTGAACAAGACCTTCATCAAACGCCTGCACGCCACCGTGCTGGCCGCCGCCCTGGCCGGCGCAAGCGCCGCCGCCCTGGCCGACGACCTAAAGATCGGCTTCAACAGCGACATGTCCGCCACCGGCAGCGCCGACTTCGGCATTTCCGCACTGGCCGGCGCCCGCCAGGCCGCCGACGAGCTGAACGCCGCCGGCGGCGTGCTGGGCCGCAAGGTCGTCATCGTGGCCCGCGACGACGTCGGCGCGCCGCCCAAGGCCATCCAGAACACCAACGAACTGGTCGACAACGAGAAAGTCAGCGCCATGATAGGCGGCGTGAACTCGGGCAACATGCTGGCCTGGCTGCACATCGTGCAGCAGAAGAAGATCCCGACGATCTCTCCCGTGGCCACCGCCACCGATATCACCGCGCGCTACGCCAAGCAGCCGCCCAACTACATCTTCCGCGTGTCCATGCGCGACCGCGACCAGATCGCCCTGCTGGCCGCCTATGCCGCGCGCGCCAGCAAGAACGGCAAGGTCGCCATCATCGCCGACACCACCGGCTATGGCCAGCAAGGCGCCAAGGACGCGCAGGAAATCCTCGCCCTGCACAAGATCACGCCGGTCGCCAACGAGAAGTTCGGTCCCAAGGACACGGACATGACCTCGCAGTTGAACAAGATCAAGGCATCCGGCGCCGATACGCTGATCGTCTACGCCCTGGCCGACTCGAACGCGCACGTCATGCGCAGCCTGGAGAAGATCAACTACTTCCCGGTGACGCTGGCTTCCTGGGCCAACCTCAGCTCGCCGTTCCTGCGCATCGCCGGCCCCGACCTGGCCAGGAAGATGATCTTCACCGCCTCCATCACGGAAGATTCCTCGCCGCAGTCCAAGGCCCTGTACGAGACCCTGCTCAAGCGCGAAGGGCGCCTGCCCACGTACGTGATGGCGGCCCAGGCCTATGACTCGGTCAAGCTGTTCGCCGCCGCCATGGAGCAGGCCAAGTCCACCGACGGCGACAAGGTGCAGGCCGCGCTGGAAAACCTGGCCCAGGCCAAGGGCGTGATCAAGACCTATGAAAAACCGTTCACCGCGGACAACCACGAAGCCCTGTCGGTCAAGGACTTCCGCCTGGTGCGCTGGATCGACGGCAAGGTGGTTTCGGTCGACGACGACATCACCAAGGCCATCACGCCGGCCGACCTGAAGCTCTAAGCACCACGTTTCCATCGTTACCCCGTCCCGCCCCCGTCGCCACGGCCACCGGGGGCGGCGGCGCCCGAGGGGCCCCAGCATGCAGATACTACAAGCCATATTGAGTGGATTGGCCATGGGCAGCGTCTATGCCCTGGTCGCGTTCGGCTTCAGCATTACCTACACGACCACCAAGACCTTCAACTTCGGCCAGGGCGCGTTCCTGGCGCTGGCCGGCCTGATCGGCGTCAGCGCCATCGTGCTGTTCAGCCACGGCCGCCTGACCGGCTTTCCGGATCCCGCCGACGTCACCTGGGGCGCCTTCCTCTTCGCCCTGCTGGCCGCCATGCTGGTGCTGGCCCTGCTCGGCTACCTGCTGTACGCCACCGCCATCAAGCACTTCGTGGGCGAGGCAGGCCTGTCGTGGGTCATGAGCACCATCGGCTTCGGCATCATCATCCAGAACCTGGCGCTGCTGATCTGGGGCCCGGCCCCGATCGCGCTGGCCTCGCCGCTGGGCGACGGGATCGTCAACGTGCTGGGCACGGGCGTGCGGCCGCAGGAAATCCTGGTGTTCGGCACCACCCTGGTGCTGATGCTCGTATTCGACTGGATCCTGCACAAGACCAAGATGGGCAAGGCCGTGCGCGCCGTCGCGTTCAGCAAGACCACCGCCAGCCTGATGGGCATCAATGCCAACGCGGTGGCCATCGGCGTCTTCGCCATCAGTTCGGCGCTGGCCGCCGTCGCGGGCGTGATGGTGGCCCCCATCGCCACCGCTTCCGTGTTCGTCGGCACGCTGCTGTCGCTGAAGGCCTTTTCCGCCGCCATCCTCGGTGGCCTGGAGAATCCGCGCGGCTGCATCTTCGGCGGGTTCCTGATCGGCCTGCTCGAATCCCTGATCGGCCTGTGGTACTCCAACCTGCGCGAGATCGCCGTCTTCGGCCTGATCATCGTCGTGCTGTATTTCCGTCCGGCCGGCATCCTGGGCCGCGTGCACGCGGAGAAAGTATGAACCTCCCCAAAATCCTCGCGCCGCTGGTCATCGCCGCCCTGGTCGTGGGCGTCGCTTATTCCGGCCTCAACGATTTCTACCTGCTGATCCTTTTCAACATCGGCATCTACTACATCGCCGCGACCGGCTTCAACATCCTGGTCGGCCAGACCGGCCAGAAGTCGCTGGGCCACGCCGGGCTGTTCGGCGTCGGCGCCTATACCGTCGCCCTGCTGACGGTGAACTACCAGGTCAACCCCTGGCTGGCCCTGCTGGCCGCGGTGGCGGTGTCGGGCGTGTTCGGCGTGCTGATCGCGATCCCGGCCCTGAAGGTCAAAGGCCCCAGCCTGGCGATGGTGACCATTGCCTTCGGCCTGCTGATCGAGAAGATCGTTTCGGAATGGACCGACGTCTTCAAGGGCCAGGAAGGTTTCTACGGCATCACCGGCCTGACCCTGAACGGCGCGCCGCTGGACGGCCGCCAGTGGGTCATCGTGGTGGTGGCGATCGGCCTGCTGCTGCACGCAATGACGTCGCTATTGCTCAACGGGCGCTTCGGCCGCGGCTTCGCCGCCGTGCGCACGTCGGAAATTGCCGCCGAAAGCGTGGGCATCAGCGTCTACCGATTCAAGATCCTGGCCTTCGCCATCAGCGCCATCACCTGCGGCATCGCCGGAGGCCTGGTGGCGCAGCAGAACCAGTACATCAATTCGGACTTCGTCAATTTCAACCTGTCGGTGTTCTTCCTGGTGCTGGTGCTGTTCGGCGGCCGCACGCCGGCCGGCTCTTTCCTGGGCGCGGTGGTGCTGACCATCATCGACGCCATGCTGGCGCGCTGGCCCGAGGTGCAGCATTTCGCCTACGGCCTGATCCTGCTGTTCGCGCTGTACGCGATGCCCGAAGGCTTGTCCGGCCTGCTGGCCAAGGTATTGCCCCGCCGCAGCAAGCTGTCGGACGCCGACCGGGCCCAGGCGGGCGACTGGTCGCCGACCCGGCCGACCGCGGGCCACGCCGCCGCGGGCGGCGCCCTGCTGGAAGTCCATGACCTGTACAAGGCCTTCGGCGGCGTGGTGCCGACCAACAAGGTTTCCTTCTCGCTGAAGCGCGGCGACATCGTGTCCTTGATCGGACCCAATGGCGCCGGCAAGACCACGACGCTGAACCTGCTGTCCGGACTGGTCAAGCCTGACGCCGGCTCCATCCATTTCCAGGGGCGCGCCCTGGTGGGCCTGTCCGCCAGCCAGATCGCCGGCGCCGGCATCGGCCGCACCTTCCAGAACCTCAAGCTGTTCGAAGGCCTGACGGCACTGGAAAACGTGATGGTCGGCTTCTACCGGGTGCAGAAATCCGGCTTCCTCGCCAACCTGCTGGGCCTGCCGGGCGCCCTGGCGGAAGAACGCCGCATGCGGCGCGAAGCCTATGCCATCCTCTCGTTCTTCGGCTTGCAGCGCTATGCCGACGACATCGCCAACAGCCTGCCCTACGGCCTGCAGCGGCGCCTGGAGATCGCCCGCGCGGTGGCCGCCATGCCGGACCTGCTGCTGCTGGACGAGCCGGCCGCCGGCCTGAATCCGGCCGAGACCGACGAACTGACCGAACTCATCGTGAAGCTGCGCGCCAAGGGCCTGACCGTGCTGCTGATCGAACACCACATGGACCTGGTGATGGCCATTTCCGACCACATCGTGGTGCTGGACTACGGCGTGAAGATCGCCGCTGGCCTGCCCAACCACATCCAGGAAAATCCCAAAGTCATCGAAGCCTATCTGGGCGCGGCAGCATAGGAGACGGCCATGACCCGATTATTCGAGATCAAGAACCTCGCGGTCAGCTATGGGGCGGTCAACGCCCTGAAGCAGGTGTCCCTGCACGTCGACCGCAATGAAATCGTCACCATCATCGGCGGCAACGGCGCCGGCAAGAGCACCATGATGCGGGCCTTGTCCGGCATCGAGAAATCCACCGGCCAGGTGCTGTTCGACGGCCAGGACGTGGCGGGCATTCCCGCCCACAAGCGGGTGGGCCTGGGCATCGCCCACGTGCCCGAAGGCCGCCAGGTCTTCCCGGACCAGACCGTGTTCGACAACCTGCTGCTGGGCGCCTTCCTGCGCCGCGAGCCGGTCGATGCGCTGATGCCGGAAATCGAAGCCTGCTTCGCGATGTTCCCCCGCCTGAAGGAGCGGCGAGGCCAGTATGCCGGCACGCTGTCGGGCGGGGAACAACAGATGCTGGCGATCTGCCGCGCGCTGATGGGCAAGCCGCGCATCCTGATGCTGGACGAACCCTCGCTGGGGCTGGCGCCGCTGATCGTGGCGGAGATCTTCCGCATCATCAAGTCCCTGAAGGAAAGCGGCATGACGATCCTGCTGGTCGAACAGATGGCCAACCAGGCCCTGGCCATCTCCGACCGCGCCTACGTGCTGGAAGTCGGCAACATCGTCATGGAAGGCAGCGGCCAGGAATTGCTGGCCAGCGATCGCGTGCGCGAAGCCTATCTGGGCAAGCAGAAACACTGATTCAAGAGGCAATCATGTCAACCAAACCTTTGAGCGGCATCCGCGTGCTCGAACTCGGCCAACTCATTGCCGGCCCCTTCGCCGCCAAGATGCTGGCCGAATTCGGCGCCGAGGTGATCAAGATCGAACCCCCCGGCAAGGGCGACCCGCTGCGCAACTGGCGCCTGCTGCACGACGGCACCTCGGTATGGTGGCAGGTGCAGTCGCGCAACAAGAAGTCCGTCAGCCTGGACCTGCGCCAGCCGGAAGCCCAGGACCTCATACGCGCGATGATCAAGGACGTCGACGTGGTGGTGGAGAACTTCAAGCCGGGCGCCATGGAAAAGTGGGGCCTGGGCTGGGAAGACCTGCGCGCCATCAATCCGCGGCTGGTCATGCTGCGCGTGTCGGGCTACGGCCAGACAGGCCCCTATCGCGACCTGCCCGGCTTCGGCGCCATCGGCGAGGCCATGGGCGGCCTGCGCCATCTCAGCGGCGAGCCGGGCCGTACCCCGGTGCGCGTGGGCGTTTCCATCGGCGACTCGCTGTCGGCCTTGCACGGCGTCATCGGCATCCTGCTGGCGCTGCGCAGCCGCGACCAGGCCGGCACGGGCCAGATGATAGACGTGGCCCTCTATGAATCCGTCTTCAACATGATGGAAAGCCTGCTGCCGGAATATGCGGTGTTCGGCGAGGTGCGCCAGGCCGCCGGCAGCAGCCTGCCCGGCATCGCGCCCAGCAATGCCTATCGCTGCCAGGATGGAAAGTATGTCCTGATCGCCGGCAACGGCGACAGCATCTTCAAGCGCCTGATGGGCGTGATCGGCCGGCCCGACCTCGCCGAGCTGCCTGAACTCGCCAGCAACAGCGGCCGCGTGCGCCATGTCGAAATGCTCGATGGGGCGATTTCCGAATGGACCGGACGCCATGGCATGGACGAGGTGTTGCAGCGCCTGAACGAAGGCCAGATTCCCGCCGGCAAGATCTACGACGTGGCCGATATCGCGGCCGATCCGCACTACCGCGCCCGCGGCATGATCCTGGACGACCAGCTGCCGGACGGCACGCCCATCCAGCTGCCCGGCATCGTGCCCAAGCTGTCGGCCACGCCGGGCGAAGTGCGCAGTCCCGCGCCCACCCTCGGCCAGCATACGGACGAAGTGCTGGATGCCCTGGGCGTGGACGCGCAGCGCCGCGCCGACTGGCGCGCGCGCGGCATCATTTGAGGAGCGGCACCATGCCTGCACAGCAGCCCCATCGCGGCAAGAAACTGCACATCCAGGAAGTCGCCCCGCGCGACGGTTTCCAGAACGAAAAACAGTTCATCGAAACCGAGGACAAGATCGCGTTCATCGATCGCCTGTCCGCCGCCGGCTACGCCAAGATCGAGGTGACGTCATTCACCTCGCCGAAGGCCATACCCGCGCTGCGCGACGCCGAAGTCGTCATGCACCGCATCCAGCGCAATCCGGACGTGGTCTATACCGTCCTGGTGCCCAATGTGCGGGGCGCGCAGCGCGCGCTGGAATGCAATGTCGACGAAGTGAACCTGGTGATGTCGGTCAGCGAAACGCACAACCAGGCCAACCTGCGCATGACCCGCGCCCAGTCCCTGGACCAGCTGGCAGACGTCATCTCGGCGGTGCGCGACAGCCGCGTGGCCATCAACGTGTCGCTCTCCACCGTCTTCGGCTGCCCCATGGAAGGCGACATCGACCCTTACCAGGTCTTCGAGCTGGTGGGCCGCTTCGCCACGCTGGGCGCGCATGGCGTGACCCTCTGCGACACCACGGGCATGGCCTATCCGTCGCAGGTGGCGCGCATTGCCCGGGAGACGCGCAAGCTGTTCCCGGACCTGGCGCTGACGCTGCATTTCCACAATACGCGCGGCATGGCGCTGGCCAACACGCTGGCGGCGCTGGACGAGGGCGTGGACCGCTTCGACGCCTCCCTGGGCGGACTGGGCGGCTGTCCGTACGCGCCCGGCGCCAGCGGCAACGCCTGCACCGAGGAACTGGTGCACATGCTCAACCTGATGGGCTACGACACAGGCATCGACGTGCAGCAGCTGCTGGATATCGGCGCCGACCTGCCGGCGATGGTGGGCCATGACGTGCCCAGCCAGCTGCTGAAGGCCGGTCCCCGCTCCAGGCTGCACCCGCCGCCGACGCAAGGCGGGTGACCGCGCTGCTCTGCAGGGCGGCGACGACACGCGCATGTGGCAGGGACGGCACGGCTCTTGCGGGGTGGAAGGCTCGATCCAACCACCGGTAAGGAGTTACTCATGAAGCTACGCCGCCTGACCACCGCTCTGGCCATCGCCTCGTTCTGCGTCGCGGGCGCAGCCCAGGCACAGAGCTCGTCGCCCACCACGCCGGCGACCACCCCGAACGACACCACCGCGACCCCGCCCAATAACGCCAAGGTCCCTCCCGGCACCGCCAATCCGACGTCCAAGAACTCCGGCGCCACGCCCAGCTCCAATACGCACAAGGGCACCCGGAACAGCGATGCCACTCATCACAGCGGCAAATCGGGCAGCACGCACGGTTCGGGCACCATGAACCGCGGCAGTTCCGGCACCATGAATCCCGGCACCGGCGGTAATATGGCCGAGCCGAGCAATTCCGCCCCCGCCACCGGCGGCTCCCGCTAAGCGTGAGGCCGCCCTCGCCCCGGCTTGCGCCGAGGCAGGCGGCGGCCCGTTTCTGATCGTCATGCGCACATGCCGAGAGGCCTTGCGCATGACGCTCGCTTCACGCACGGGAGACGCAACATGGGAACTTTTGCCAGCGCGACCAAGGCCCAGGTCAAGGACGATGACATCGTCTTTTCCCTGATCATCAAGGGCGAGCCACGCAAGTTTGAAATTTCCGGCGATGCGCTGCGGGAGTGCTTCGGTGCCGAGGACGGCACGGGCAGCGCCCTGCTCAAGGCCTTTGAACGCGGCAGCGAACGCATACGCGCCGCGGCCGAGGAAGCCCTCAACGCGCCTACCGACGGCATCACGCCGCTGGGAACTGGGGATTTCGAGCAATAGGCATCCGGGCGGCTGGCCCGGCCGCCGCCCGGCCCCATGCGTCTTGCATCCGTTGCGTGCGTGCCATGACGCACCATGGCGCACTCACTATGGCGCACTACGATGCGCGCAAGTGCCCCAACACTTCCGGGTTGGCCAGGTTCGCCGGCGTACCGGCGAAAAAGCGGTTGATGTTGTCGAAGGCCGTGCCGAAATAGGCTTCGTAGTTGTCCTTTTCGACGAAACCGAGGTGGGGCGTACAGAGCGCGTTGTCCAGATGCAGCAAGGGATGGTCGGCACCCAGCACGGGTTCCGACTCGAAGGTATCGACCGCTGCGTAGCCTGGCGCGCCGGCGCGCAGCGCCGCCTCCAGGGCGCCGGCCTCGATCAGTTCCGCGCGGCTGGTATTCACCAGCAGGGCTCGCGGCCCCATGCGCGCCAGGTCCGCCGCGGTGACGGCGCCGCGGGTGGCGCCGCTCAGGCGCAAATGCAGGGTCACGACGTCGCTGCGCGCGAAGAAGGCCTCCCGCGTGGGCGCCACCTCGACGCCGTCGCCGCGCGCGTCCGCGGTTGATCCAGGACCGCCCCACACCCATACCTTCATGCCGAAGGCCGCCCCGTAGGCCGCCACCTGGCGCCCGATGCGGCCGTAGCTCCATACGCCCAGGCGCTGCCCACGCAACTGCTGGCCCAGCGAGGCCTGCCAGCGGCCGGCGCGCAGGCCGTTGACCTCGCTCACCAGGTGGCGGCGGCTGGCCAGCATCAAGGCCCACGTCAATTCGGCCGTGGCGGCCCCGCTGCCGCTGCCTTCGGCCACCGCGATGCCGCGCGCCGTACAGGCCGCCAGGTCGATGTGGGCGGCGGTCTTGCCGATCTGGCTGATCAGGCGCAGCCGCGGCAGCCGGTCCAGCAGCGCCGCATCCACCGCCGTCCGCTCCCGGGTCAGCACGATGGCGTCGGCGTCGGCGAAGCGGCGCGCCAGTTCGTCCGGGTCCTTGGTGTGGTCGCGATAGATCGTCACCTGGTGCGCCGCCAGCGAGGCGTAGCAATCCAGGCCGCGCACGCAATCCTGGTAGTCGTCGGGAATCGCAATATGCATGGAGGTGCTGCCTGTTCCGGGTTCAAGCCATGGGAAGGCAGCGCCGCGCGGCATCCTGCCCGTGTCCGGCAGTGTAAAACCCAAGACCGAGCCAAGACCAAGCCAAGACCGCCATTTCGTCCCCCAAATTTCCATTAACTGGAATTGTCGACATCGCCCCCGCGGAATTAAGGCATAACGCCTCGCAAGAATTTATTTCACGTTTCCCAGGCCGCCAGCCCAACAAGCATGGACATTGTGCAAAAATCGCGCTGTAACATCCCTCCCACCTCCCGGAGCCAGAGGCCGACCCACGTGTTCTCGCTTTCCTATCGCCGGCTGACCGGCGCGTTGTCTGCCCTTGTCTTTACCGCGACCGTCACGGCCGTCATCGCCGGAATCGGGTACGCCCCGTCCGCGCGCGCCTTCTCGTTTTTCGACGTCATGAAGCAAGCCAGGGAACTGGCCGACAAAAGCTACAAGGCGCCCGAGCCCAACCTGCCCGACTCGCTGCAGGAACTGAAGTTCGCCGGCTACCAGCAAGTCCGCTACAAGAATGACCGCCTGCATTGGCGTGGCGCGGGCACCAAGTTCCAGCTGAATTTCTATCACGAGGGCATGCACTTCAACACCCCCGTGAAGATCAACGAGATCGACGCCGCCGGCGTGCATGAAATCCAGTTCGATCCCAGCGATTTCGATTACGGCAGCCTGAAACTGGACCCGTCGGCCCTGAAGAACCTGGGCTTCGCCGGTTTCCGCGTGCTGTATCCGGTCAACAGCCCGGACAAGAAGGACGACGAACTGGCCTCCTTCCTGGGCGCCAGCTACTTCCGCGTCATCGGCAAGGGCCAGACCTATGGCCTGTCGGCGCGCGGCCTGGCCATCGACACGGCCCTGCCCTCGGGCGAGGAATTCCCGCGCTTCCGCGAATTCTGGATCGCCCGCCCGGCCCCCGAGGACACCTACCTCACCATTTACGCCCTGCTCGACTCGCCGCGCGCCACCGGCGCCTATCGCTTCGTGCTGCGACCCAACAGCCAGGACACGGTGATCGACGTCAAGGCGCGCATCTTCCTGCGTGACCAGGTGGGCCGCCTGGGCGTGGCGCCGCTGACCAGCATGTACCTGTTCGGGTCCAACCAGCCCTCGCCGGTCGCCAACTACCGCCCGGAAATGCACGACTCGGATGGCCTGGCCATTCATACCGGCAACGACGAATGGATATGGCGCCCGCTGACCAATCCGCGCCGGCTGCAGGTCAGCGCCTTCTCGGCGGAAAACCCCAAGGGCTTCGGCTTGCTCCAGCGCGGCCGCGACTTCAGCCGCTATGAAGACCTGGACGATCACTACGAAAAACGGCCCAGCCTGTGGATCGAGCCCAAGACCGACTGGGGCAAGGGCAGCGTGCAGCTGATCGAGATCCCGACCAAAGATGAAACCAATGACAACATCGTCGCCTTCTGGGTGCCGGAGAAACCGCCCGGCAAGGGGGAGCCGCTGGACGCGGACTACCGGATGACCTGGACGATGAATGACAGCAAGGCGCACACCACGCCGCTGGCCTGGGTCGCGCAGACCCGCCGGTCGCGCGACGAAGTCAAGGGCGCGGACCTGGTGCGCCGCTCCGACGGCAGCATCACCTTCGTGGTGGACTTCGTCGGCGACTCGCTCAAGTCGCTGGCCGCGGACGCCACGGTCACCGCCGACACCTGGGTCGACGGCAACGGCCAGATCGTCGAAAACAGCGTACGTCCCAACACCGTGACAGGCGGCCGCCGCCTGACGCTGAGGGTGAATGTGAAAGACCAGACCAAACCGGTGGAAATGCGGGCTTTCCTGACCAACGGCCAAGCGCCCTTGTCGGAAACCTGGAGCTACCGCCTGCCCAATGAACCCGAAGCAAAATAACCCCTCTTCCCTGGACGACGTTTCCGACTACCTGAACCGCCTGGCCCTCCCGCCCGAAAACCGGGCGGCGTTCGAGCGGCTGGCGGCGCAGGCGGCTGGCGCGGGCGAGGCACCGCTGTCCGCGGTGCACCGCCAGCTTGCCGACGGCGCGCCGCCGGCGGACGACGTGGTGGCCGCATCGGCGCGCGGCCGGCTGGCCGCCGGCGACGCGGTGGACCAGGAAGCGGCCCAGCGCGCGACGCAGACCGAGCTTTCGGGCATCTGCCTGCCCTCGGCCCCGCCGCTGAATCGCACGCCCATGTCGCCGGAGCCCTGGATCACCAATCCGCTGGTACGCGGGTGGCGCCGCCTGCGCGGCCAGGTCCCGAGCACGGCCGAGGACTACAACGCCGTCGCCCCCCGCATGGATCCGCGCTGGCGCCAGGCCGGCAGCCGCCGGCGCCTGGCCTTGCTGTTCCTGGTCGTGGTGCAGACGGTCATTGCCACCTACTACATGAAGGGCGTGCTGCCCTACCAGGGCAGGCAAATCCTCGAAATCGGCATCCTTTTCCTCTTCGCCCTGCTGTTCGGCTGGGTGTCGGCGGGGTTCTGGACCGCCATGATGGGGTTCCTGCAACTGCTCATCGGCCGCGACCGCTACAGCATTTCGGCGCGCGGGCTCGACGACAAGGCCATCGAGCCGAATGCCCGCACGGCCATCGTCATGCCGATCTGCAACGAGGACGTCTCCCGCGTTTTCGCCGGGCTGCGGGCGACCTACGAGTCCCTGGCCCAGACGGATTCACTGGACCGGTTCGACATCTTCGTCCTCAGCGACAGCTACAAGGCCGACATCTGCGTGGCCGAGCAGCGCGCCTGGGTCGAGCTGTGCAAGGCGGTGCAGGGTTTCGGCCGCATCTTCTATCGCCGCCGTCGCCGCCGCGTCAAGCGCAAGAGCGGCAACATCGACGACTTCTGCCGCCGCTGGGGCGCCAATTACCGCTACATGGTGGTGCTGGACGCCGACAGCGTGATGACCGGCGACTGTCTCAAGAAGCTGGTGCAGCTGATGGAAGCCAGCCCCGATGCCGGCATCATCCAGAGCTCGCCCCAGGCCAGCGGCATGGACAGTCTCTACGCCCGCATCCAGCAGTTCGCCACGCGCGTCTACGGTCCGCTGTTCACGGCCGGGATGCACTACTGGCAGCTGGGGGAATCTCATTATTGGGGACACAACGCCATCATCCGACTGGCGCCTTTCATGCGCCATTGCGTGCTGGCGCCCTTGCCCGGCAAGGGATCGTTCTCGGGCGCCATACTCTCGCACGACTTCGTCGAGGCCGCCCTCATGCGGCGCGCCGGCTGGGGCGTATGGATAGCCTACGACCTGCCGGGCAGCTACGAAGAACTGCCACCCAACCTGCTCGAGGAATTGCAACGCGACCAGCGCTGGTGCCACGGCAACCTGATGAACTTCCGGCTGTTCTTCATCCGCGGTTTCCACCCGGTGCACCGAGCCGTGTTCCTGACCGGGGTGATGTCCTACCTGTCGGCGCCGCTATGGTTCCTGTTCCTGCTGTTGTCCACCGCGCTGCTGGCGGTGCATACGCTGACCGAGCCGCAGTACTTCGTCGAGCCGCGCCAGCTGTTCCCGATCTGGCCGCAGTGGCATCCGGACAAGGCCATCGCGCTGTTCTCCACCACCTTCGTCCTGCTGTTCCTGCCCAAGATCCTGGGTGTGGTACTGGTCTGGGCGCGCGGCGCGCGCCTGTATGGCGGCCGCGAGCGCGCCTTGCGCAGCATGCTCCTGGAAGTGCTGTTCTCCATGCTGCTGGCGCCGGTGCGCATGTTGTTCCACACGCGCTTCGTGGTGGCGGCCTTCCTGGGCCTGTCGGCCAAATGGATTTCGCCGGCGCGCGACAATGACCAGACCACCTGGGGCGACGCGCTCAAGCGCCACGGCGGCCAGACCTTGCTGGGTATCTGCTGGGCCGCGCTGGTGGCCTGGCTCAATCCCGTCTTCCTGCTGTGGATGGCGCCCATCCTGGCCGCCCTGCTGTTGATCATCCCGCTGTCGGTCTACTCCAGCCGGGTCGACCTGGGCCGCCGGGCCTACCTGGACCGCCTGTTCCGCATTCCGGAAGAGACCCAGCCGCCGACGGAATTGCAGGCGACCCGGCGCTACACCGCGCAAAACCGTGGCGTGCCCCGCATTCCCACGTTCGAGGACGCGGTGGCCGACCCGGCCGTCAATGCCCTGGCCTGCGCCATGGCCGGCGGCCGGCACCGCCCCAATGCGCTCAACGAGGCGCAGCGGCGGCAGCAGGTCGAGCGTGTACTGGACCTGGGCGTGGACGTGTTGACCGAACCGCAGAAGATCAAGCTGCTGGACGACCCCGTGGTGCTTGCCCGGGTCCATGCCGGCATCTGGAACAGCGGCGCGGAGCACGCGATCCACCTGCGCCAGCGCACGGCGCCGCCGCCCGAGGCGGCGACGGCGGCCGTTGCCGACGAAACGGACGCCGTGCGCGCGCAGGTGCAGCCGGCCTGAAGCCGCAGGCTGCGCGGCGTATCAGAGTTCGCGGATGGGCTTGCCGGCTGCCCAGGCCTGGATGGCGGCGAGGGCATTGGTGTAGAAGGCCCGGAAATTGTCTTCGTTGACATAGCCCAGGTGCGGCGTCAGGACCACGTTGTCCAGATGGCGCACCGGGTCGTCCGCGGGCAGGGGCTCGAGGTCGTACACGTCCAGGCCCGCGCCCGCGATGCGCTTGTGGCGCAGCGCGCTCATCAAGGCATCCTGGTCGACCAGGCCGGCGCGCGAGGTGTTCACCAGGAAGGCCGTGGGTTTCATCGCCTGGAAGCAGGCGGCGTCCACCACATTGCGCGTCCGGTCGGACAGGATCAGGTGGACGCTGACCACATCCGACGTGGCGAACAGGTCCTCCTTGCTCACATAGGTCGCCCCACCCTCCTGCGCCCGTTCCTGCGTCAGGTTGGGACTCCAGGCCACCACATCCATGTCGAAGGCCTTGCCCACGCGGGCCACGGCCTGGCCCAGCTTGCCCAGGCCCAGCACGCCCAGGCGCTTGCGGGCCAGCGGCAGGGGCAAGCCCGTCTGCCAGCCGCCACGGCGCATGTTCACATCCTCGGTGCACAGGTTCTTGAACAGGCCCAGGATCAGCGCCCATGCCAGTTCGGCGGTGGCGTTCACGGCATCGCCCGCGCCGGGCGCGCCGCAGACCGTGATACCGCGCGCCTTGCAGGCCGCCATGTCGATGGAGTTATTGCGCATGCCGGTGGTGACCAGCAGGCGCAGGTTGGGCAGGGCATTGACCAGCGCGGCCGGGAACGGCGTGCGCTCGCGCATGATGACGATGACGTCGAAAGGTTGCAGCGCGCTGGCGCGGTCGGCTTCGGCCAGCGCCTCCCGAAAAACCTGCACCTTGGCCTGCGGGCCCAATGCCGACCAATCGGCGTAATCGGCGGCGACGCCGTGGTAGTCGTCAAGAATCGCGATATTCAAAGCCGTCTCCTGGGGAGGGAAAAATGAGGGGGCGCGAGCCGAGGCAGATCTGCCGATACCGGAATTCCCTGGGTGCGGTACCGCTCCTGGTCGGTACTTCTTGAGGCTATCCCGTATTTCCTGCGAGCATAAAAGAATCGCCGTCGCAAAGCGACGGCGACGTGCATGGACGCTTGCCCTGCCCGACACCGGGCAAGGCATGACCCTGCGCCTACTTGGCGTTCAGGCGTGCCTGCAATTCCTCGACCGGCAAGGCGCCGCTGACGCGCGCGCCGTTGGCGAAGAACAGCGTGGGAGTACCGCGCACCATCAGCTGCTGGCCCAGCGCCAGCAGCTTGTCCACGGGCGCACTGCAATTCGCGGTCGGCGGCGTCTTGCCGCGCAGCATCCAGTCGTCCCAGGTGGCGGCCCTGTCGGACGCGCACCAGACATCGCGCACCTTGGTCTTGGAGTCCGGCGCCAGGATGGGGTAGAGGAAGGTATAGATGGTCAGGTCGGTCTGCCCTTCCAGGGTGTGGCGCAGTTGCTTGCAGTAGCCGCAGTTGGGATCCTCGAAAATCGCCACCTTGCGCGAGCCATTGCCCCGCACCTGCTTGATGGCCAGGTCCAGCGGCAGCTGGTCGAAGGGGACGGCGCCGATCTTCTCCTGGCTTTCCCGCGTCATGTCGCGGCGCGTGGCGGCGTCGATCAGCGGTCCTTCCATCACCCAGGAAACCGCCTCGTTGGTATAGACCAGGTCCATGCCCAGCTGCACCTCGAAGGGACCGTAGGGGGTGCGGCGCACCGCGGTGACCTGCATGTCCGGGAAGCGCTCCGCGAAACGGCGCTTTACCTCGTCGGCAGCCGGGTCGGCCGACCCCTGCATCTGGCTGGTGCCGACAACCTTGGCGCCGGCGGGCGCCGGACGGTTGGTGCCATAGACCTTGTCGCCCGGGCCGGCGGGCTGGCCGGTGCCGGTGACTTTTTCACCCGGACCGGCGGGCTGGCCAGCCGATTGCGTGGAAATGGTCTTGTCCTGCGCCTGCGCGGGCGCGGACAGGGCCAGCGCGCCCGCCAGGGCCGCGACGGCGGACCAGAGTCGAAAATTCATTACATCTCCTAAAGCGACACAGACGGCGACACAGACAGCGGCACAGCGACAGGACGCGACGACAGCTTTCCCGCGATACCGACAGGACATAGGCGTTGGACACCGATCCATCCAGAGGGTTCATGGGTCCAGGGATCCACGGCCCGGGCGATGGCGGCCGAGCGAGTCGGCGATATCCATGGACCACGGCTGCCGATCATAGCCCGGAGGCCTGCGCAATCAGGCGACGCTTGAGCATGGGCGTCCGGTCCACCCAGGACATGCCGGCATTGCGCAGCCAGGCCAGGGGCGTGGCGTGGCTGCCGAACAGGCGGTGCAGGCCATCGGTGGCCAGGCGCATGGCCAGCAGCGGCTCGGCCCGGGCGCGGCGATAACGCCGCAGCACCCGGATGTCGCCGGCTTCGCGGAACGATTCCCGGTCGGCCACGGCCTGCGCCAACGCCTGGGCATCTCCCAGGCCCAGGTTCAACCCCTGTCCGGCCAGCGGATGCACGCGATGCGCGGCATCGCCCACCAGGGCAACGCCCGGGGCGATCATTTGCGATTGTTCGAGGAACAGCGGAAATCCGTGTATCGGCGCGTTGACGGTCAACCGGCCCAGCCGGCCGGCGGTGGCAAGCGCCAGGTCGGCCTCCAGCCGCACGGCCTGCTCCGCCGGCGGCAATGCCTGGATGGCCCGGGCGGCGTCGCTGCGCAGCGACCAGACCAGCGAGACCTGTGGTCCGCGCGCGCTGTCCGGCAAGGGCAGCAGCGCCAGCACGCCATCTTCGCGAAACCACTGCAGGGCAGCGCCCTGATGAGGTATTTCCGCATCCAGGTGCGTGACCAGGGCGATGTCGTCATAGGGCCGCGACTGCTGCTGCAAGCCTGCTGCCTCGCGCAGGGGCGACCGGGCGCCGTCGGCGCCGATGGCCAGGCTGGCGCGCAATTGCCCGCCCTGCTCGGTCAACACCGCGCCGCCCTGGTAGCCGACGCAGCGGTCCTGGACCCACGAAATGCCCGACCAGCGGACGGCCTGCATCAGCACACGCTCGATTTCGCTGGACTCGGCGATCCAGGCCAGGCGCGGCACGGCCGCCTGCCAGGCGTCGAGCGTCACGCTGCCGTCGGCGTCGCCATGGATTTCCATGGCATCCACCGGCATGATGCGGTCGGCCGGCAGCGCGTCCCAGATGCCCAGTTCGGCCAGGAAACGCTGGCTGGCCGGGGAAATGGCGTACACCCGCGGGAAATACGGGTCGCCGGCCGCCGGCAGCGGCGCCGCCGCGGGAGCCAGGATCGCCACCGGCTGCTTGCGCCTGGCCAGGGCCAGCGCGGTCGCCAGGCCGACGATGCCGGCGCCGCAAACGAGAATTTCCTTGGTCATCGCGCCGACGGCTCCCCTGCCTGTTTGGGCCACAACACCCACATCTGGCCGCGCTGCTTCATGCGACCCGCCAGTTGTCCGGCTTCGTCGCCGTAGCCCCAGTAAAGGTCGGTGCGCGCCGCCCCGCGTATGGCCGTCCCCGTATCCTGGGCGAAGACCAGCCGGTCGAACGGCTGCTCCGACGCCGGCATGGTGGTATCCAGGAATACGGGCGTGCCCAGCGGGACAAAACTGGCGTCGACCGCGACGGACCGGCGGGGCGCCAGCGGCAGGCCATAGGCCCCGCGCGGTCCCAGTTCGGGATCCGTCACCGGCTCTTCCCGGAAGAACACCACCGCCGGATTGGCGTTGAGCATTTCCTGCACGCGGCCCGGATTACGCTGCGCCCAGGCGCGAATATTCTGCATCGACGCCTGGTCCGCCGTCATCTGGCCCTTTTCCACCAGCCAGCGGCCGATCGACATATACGGCTGGCCGTTGTGATCGGCATAGGCAAGGCGTATGGTCTTGCCCGCGTCCGGGCCGTCCGTCAGCAGGACGCGACCGGAGCCCTGCACTTGCAGGAAAAAGTTGTCCACCGGATCGTCGACGTAGACCAGCGCGGGCGGCCGGCGCGCCGGATTGGCGTCCATGGCGGCACGGGTGTCATAGGGCACCACGCGCTTGCCGTCCAGCTTGCCGCGCACCCGCTTGCCCGCGAGTTCCGGATAGATGGATCCCAGGTCTATGGTCAGCAGGTCCGCCGGCGGCGCGTACAGGGGCCATTGGTGCAGCCCGCCCTGCGTGCGCGAGCCCCGCACCAGCGGCTCGTAATAGCCGGTGACCGTATTGCTGGCCGGCTTGCCGTCGGCGCCCAGCAGGCGCCATGGTTGCAGGTAGGCCTGCAGGAAGCGCCGGACGCTTTCGGGGTCGTTCGCGGCAGGCATGCGGGCAGGGTCGATGGCGGCCGCGCAGACCGGCTGCCAGGCACGCGGCGCCGCGCGGGCGGGCACCGCCAGGCTGCCCGACGTCGGCCGCATCAGGCCTTTGCAATTGCGCAGGAACAGCGGCCAGAAGTGCGCGAGGTCGTCGTCGCGCCAACGCGGCAGGTCGGCGTAGTTGACGCGCTGGAATCGTCCGGCCAGGGCGCGCGGCGCGGTGTCCGGCAGGGCCGACAGGGGCGGCACCGTCAGGGGGCTTTCCGGCGCGATGACGGCGGGCACGCTCGGGGTTTCGGGCGTCTCGGGTTCGGACTCCAGGGTCGAGCAGCCGGCCAGCACGACGGTCGCGGCCAGGATCGCGGCCACGGGCGCATGTCTTCGCGTCGCGCGGCCGGCGTCATGGACTGTCGCGGGCGGCGTTTTCGCCCCAGGACGGCCCATGGTCAAGAAAACGTAACGGTTCATGCGGGAAAATCTTCGGGAATTCTGAGACATACGGGTAAGGTCCGGCCGGAATGGCCACAGGGGCCGGCGGCCCATGCGGGCGGACGCCGCCGCCGGCCGGCATGATCGTCGTCATGAGGCCGGCGCGCGGGGCGCTTTCAATGCAAGGTCCGCGGCATCGCCAGCAGGAATTCGGGGATGGCCACTTCGAAGGGTATGCCGTTCTCGCCCACGCAATGATAGGTGCCGCGCATGGTGCCGACGGGCGTGGGCAGCGGACAGCCGCTGGTGTATTCGAAGGTCTCGCCCGGGGCCAGCAGGGGTTGCTGGCCGACGACGCCCAGGCCGCGCACTTCCTGCACGCGCTCGTTGCCGTCGATGATGATCCAGTGGCGGCTGATGACCTGCGCCGGGTTCTGCCCGGTATTGGTGATACGGACCGTGTAGGCGAACACATATTGCTGCTCGCCGGGGTCGGACTGGTCGGGCACGAAGCGCGGCTCGACCGTCACGGAAAGATCGTAGGGTTTCACGGGATTTCCGGCTCTCCAGGGTGGCGTGACAGCCCGCCCGGCGGAAGGACGGGAACACGCCGCGCGGCCAGGAGGCCGCCCCGCCCGCCGCGTCCGCCGCGGCAAACTGCAATAATGGCACATTATCCCCTGAATTCCCGCCGCCCTCCTTCCTTGCACGAGCGCCGCCGATCATGTCCCTGACTCCCGCCCCCCGCATCGCCCCCAGCATCCTGTCCGCCGATTTCGCCCGCCTGGGCGAAGAAGTGCGCAACGTCGTCGAGGCCGGCGCGGACTGGATCCACTTCGACGTCATGGACAACCATTACGTCCCCAACCTCACCATCGGCCCCATGGTCTGTGCCGCAATCCGTCCGCACGTCAAGGCGCCCATCGACGTGCACCTGATGGTCGAGCCGGTGGACGCGCTCATCCCGGAGTTCGCCAAGGCCGGCGCCGACATCATTTCCTTCCACCCGGAAGCCACGCGTCATATCGACCGCACGCTGTCGCTGATCCGCGACCATGGCTGCAAGGCCGGCCTGGTCTTCAATCCGGCCTCGTCGCTGGAGCACATGGACTATGTGATGGACAAGCTGGACCTGGTGCTGATCATGTCGGTCAACCCGGGCTTCGGCGGCCAGAGCTTCATCGACAACGCCCTGGTCAAGCTGCGCCAGGCGCGCGCGCGCATCGACCGCTGGACCGAAGCCGGCGGCCATCACATCGCGCTGGAGGTCGACGGCGGCGTAAAAGTGGAGAACATCGCGCAGATCCATGCGGCCGGCGCCGATACCTTCGTCGCCGGATCGGCGATCTTCGGCAAGCCCGACTACAAGGCGGTCATCGACGCCATGCGCCAGGAACTGGCGCGCGCCAAGACGCTGCCCGCCTGATCCCGCAATCCCATCCACGACGGCCGCCGCCGCGGTCCTTACGCCTTCTCTTACGCCTTCTTGTGCAGGAACCCACGCTCATGACCTCCTTCCGCGCCGCCCTGCTGGATCTCGACGGGACCCTGCTCGACTCCATTCCCGACCTGGCGATGGCCGCCAACGCCATGCGCGTGGAGCTGGGCATGGACGTGCTGCGCGAGGACGTCATCGCAACCTTCGTCGGCAAGGGCGTGGATAACCTGGTGCGCCGCACGCTGGCCGCCTCGCTGGAAGGCGATGCGTGCGACGAAGCGCTGTTCCAGCGAGGCCGGGAGTCCTTCTACCGCCACTACCATCTGGTCAACGGCGACAAGGCCGTGGTGTTCGACGGCGTCCTGGACGGCCTGAAAGCAATGCGCGACCTGGGCCTGAAGCTGGCCGTCGTCACCAACAAGCCCACCGAATTCACGCTGCCCCTGCTGCAACGCACCGGCCTGGCCGGTTTTTTCCAGGCGGTGGTCTGCGGCGACACCTGCGAACGCAAGAAGCCCGACCCGCAGCCCGTGTTGCACGCCTGCACCCTGCTGGACGTGCCGCCGGCGCGCGCCGTCACCATCGGCGACTCCCTGAACGACACCCAGGCGGGCCGCGGCGCGGGCACGCGGGTGCTGGTGGTGCCTTACGGCTACAACGAGGGGGTGGACGTGCGTACGCTGGAAGTCGATGGTATAGTTGCCTCGCTGGTCGACGCCGCCGACTGGATCGCGCGCGATGGCGCCATCCCGAAAACGGCTTGAAGACTGCCTGGCTTGAAGACTGCCTTTGAAGACTGCCTTCTCGCAAGCAATCCCCACGCAGCCCCCACACCGCAAACGTCAACGATCATGATCGCCCTGACCCTGTCGCAACCCGCTCGCGCCACCTGGCGCTGGTGGCGTTTGTCTTCCGGGTGGCGATGACCGACGCGCCGCGCTGAACGTATCCGTACACGGCGCCGCACACAGCAGGACAATCCCCAAGCCCGGAACCATATGATGGCCGGGCTTTTTGCTGTTTACACCCGGCTGGCAACGAACCCCCACCCGAGACCGACATGACCGAACTGGAATTCAAAGCGCTGGCCAAGGAAGGCTATAACCGCATCCCCCTGGTGGCAGAGACCTACGCCGACCTGGACACCCCGCTCGCGATCTACCTGAAACTGGCCCACGCCGGCCCGCAAGGCGGCCGCATGAGCTGCCTGATGGAATCGGTGGTCGGCGGCGAACGCTTCGGCCGCTATTCCTTCATCGGCCTGCCCGCCAGCACCGTGATCCGCGCCCGCGGCACGCTGACCGAAGTCCTGCGCGACGGCCAGGTGGTGGAGACGCACGAAGGCGATCCGCTGGCCTTCATCGAGCAATACCAGGCCCGCTTCAAGGTGGCGCTGCGCCCGGGGATGCCCCGCTTCGCCGGCGGCCTGGCCGGCTATTTCGGCTATGACACGGTGCGCCACATCGAGCCGCGCCTGGGTCCGGCGGTCAAGCCCTTTCCCGCCGGCATGGACGAAGGCACGCCGGACATCATGCTGCTGCACGTCGACGAACTGGTCATCGTCGACAACCTGGCCGGCCGCATCTACCTGATGGTCTACGCCGATCCCCGCCAGCCCGAGGCCTACGGACGAGCCCAGCAACGCCTGCGCGAACTGCGCGCCAAGCTGCGCAAGCCCGTGGAAATTCCCTATAGCCACGCCAGCATGCAGACCGAGGAGCGGCGCGACTTCAAGAAGGAAGACTACCTGGCCGCCGTACGGCGCGCCAAGGAGTACATCGCCGCGGGCGACCTGATGCAGGTGCAGGTGGGACAGGTCATCGCCAAGCCCTTCCGCGACGCCCCGCTGTCGCTCTATCGGGCGCTGCGCTCGTTGAATCCGTCACCGTACATGTACTTCTGGAACTTCGGCGACTTCCAGGTGGTGGGCTCCTCGCCCGAGATCCTGGTACGGCAGGAGCGCGTGATCGACCAGGGCGCCGAGAAGTCGCAGATCACCATCCGTCCGCTGGCCGGCACGCGCAAGCGCGGCGGCACGCCCGAGGAGGATGCCGCCCTGGCCGCGGAACTGCGCGCCGACCCCAAGGAAATCGCCGAACACGTGATGCTGATCGACCTGGCGCGCAACGACGTCGGCCGTGTCGCCGAAGTGGGCTCGGTCAAGGTGACCGACACCATGGCCATCGAACGCTACTCTCACGTCATGCACCTGGTTTCCAACGTGGCCGGCAACCTGAGCCCCGACATGACCAGCATGGACGTCCTGCGCGCGGCCTTCCCCGCCGGCACGCTGACCGGCGCGCCCAAGGTACGCGCCATGGAACTGATCGATGAACTGGAGCCCGTGCGCCGCGGCATCTATGGCGGCGCGGCGGGCTACCTGAGCTACGGCGGCGAAATGGACGTGGCCATCGCCATCCGAACGGGCGTGATCAAGAATGGCACGCTGTATGTGCAGGCAGCCGCCGGCATCGTCGCCGACTCCAGCCCGGAAGCGGAATGGGCCGAGACCGAGGCCAAGGCGCGCGCCGTCCTGCGCGCGGCCGAGCAGGTGCAGAACGGATTGGACGAACCGATCTAAGGCATGATCGGCACGCCATGCCGGCTTTAAGGGGCAAGCGTCAACGCGGCGTCAAGCGGCGTTGCGCGCGGGCAGCGAACCTATCGGCTTGGGTGGTTACTCATCAGCGCAATCGGCCAGGCCGGGTCTTGCGGCCCGGCCTGGCGCTCAACTCGTTGAAACGTGCAAGCGTTGAAACGCTGAAAGTGAGTCCGCCATCATGCTCTTGTCCTCGCCCCCGCTCTCTCCTCTCTCTTCCATCCCTTCCCTTGGACCAAGCCTGCTCAACGTTGCATCGGACCTGTCCCGGCTCCGCGGGCTGCTGAAGTCCGACAGCACGGCGCTGACCGTCACGGCCAGGCACGGTAGGCGCAGGGCGTTGTTTCGCACCAACGAGGGTCCCCTGGCGTCCAGGGTTCGCGAACCGCGCGTCCTGAGGGTCGACCCGCACCCGGCACAACGCGCCGCGCCTTGCGGCGCGAGGCCGGCATCTACCCTGTCGCCCCGCCAGGATACGGAGGCCCCACAAGCCGTCCTTGCGGCATTTCCATCCTCCGACAGCCACAAGGATGCCGTGCTGGCTGCCCGCAGGGCATCGGAAGGCTCCGTAGCCTCCTCCGAGGCCTCCTCGGACGACGGCTATCACAGCGGGACTGACGAGGCACCGGCGCGCGCCACGCCGGACAGCGAGAGACGAGGCCCGGCCGCCGAGGCGGCCATGCCGGTCCGGCCGGGCACCGCGCCGCGCGGCCCGGTCACGCAAGTCGGCGCCGCCGCCCAAGCCACCCTGGCCGAACGGCTTATGCAGGAAGCGCCGGAGTCCATTCGCGTGGGGATGCTGGAGAAACCCTGGGCGAAGGCGCGCCAGCTGTACCAGGACCTGCCCAAGCTCAGCAGCCTGGAGGAGCAACACGACTACTACCGAAACGGCGGGCTGGCCGAGGAAGGAAAACCGAAAGGAGCGGGAGACGGCCCGCTACGCAGCGTCGCCACGCTCTGCCGCAATCTGGACTCCAACTACAAGGATGCGCTCGCGTCGTTCCCGGACTGGCCACGGACCTCCGCGTTCCTGACGCATTGGGGCAATGAGAGTGCATATGCGAAGCAACCCAATAGCGGGCAAGGCGACAGGGAGCAAGCCAAGATCGCGGGCGGCGATGACGGGTACGTGCAACTACGAACGGACTACATGCGGCATCTGGGCAGCCTGGAGCAAGCGCTCAAGCAGGTGCAGAAAACACAGCATGAAACCCTGCAAGTACCCGCGCTGACCACGCCGCCATCGGACGGCGAAATCTCGCCCAAACCGCTGTATGCCAGGAACGGGGCGTCACCGGCCGCGACGCTGCGAGATGGGGCGGCCCCGTCGTCGTTCATCGCCGGCCTTTGGACCCGGATCCAGCGCGGCGTGCGCGACATCCCGGCCGCCATCGCGAATCTCTTCGATCGCGTGAGTGCGAAACTCCGCGCCTGGACCATGTCGGCGCCAAGCCATGCAGCCGCGCCGGCCAGCACGCCCGTGCCGCGCGCGCCGTACCAGGCCGAAAAGCAAGAAATGAAGGAAATGACTGAACTGGCCGGAACGGGCGAATACCGGAAACTGTCCGAGGAAGGCTTCAGCGACATTCCCTTTATCGACGCGGACGACACGACCCTCGCACGATGACCGACACGATCGCGGCAGCCGGCACGCGGCTCCTGCCAGTGGCTTGAACGCGCGAACCCGCGGACGGGCTCTACGGCAACACGCCCGTGGCCGCCCGCGCACGCGTTACCCGTCCCGCGATGAACCGCGCGATCGCGGGACCGGTGAACATCACCAGCACAAAACGCAAGGTCTGCATCGCCAACACGAAGGGCATGTCCACGCCATGGCTGGTGGCCGCGATGATGGCGACCGAATCGGCGCCGCCCGGGCTGGTCGCCAGATAGGCCGTCAGCGGATCGACGCCGGCCCAGTCCACCAGTGCCAAGGCGAACAGTCCGCAGATGCCGATCAACAGGAAAGTCGATATCAGCACCTTGGGCAAGGCTCGCCACGCCACCGCCAGGATGGGCCGCGTAAAGCGCATGCCGATGTTCCAGCCGACGAAGGCATACGCCAATGCCAGCAGCCAGGGCGGGAGTTCGAGTGCCACGCCTTCCACCAGGTGCAGGGCAGTGCCCAGGGCCATGGGCAACA
Source organism: Achromobacter aloeverae (assembly GCF_004121055.1). Classification (GTDB taxonomy): domain Bacteria; phylum Pseudomonadota; class Gammaproteobacteria; order Burkholderiales; family Burkholderiaceae_B; genus Bordetella_C; species Bordetella_C aloeverae. The sequence continues at coordinate 468,043 of NZ_PYAL01000005.1, read as the reverse complement.
GCAGCGCGCCGGCCGGGATACGCAGCACGCCCCCCAGCCACGCGCCCCCCACCGCCAGGACCAGCGTGGCCAGGAAGGGCCAGGGCGAGACCGGCTCAAACCAGTCCACCACCGCCGCGGGCGGGGGCGTTTGCGGCGTACCGCCCTGCACGAACAGATGCGCCACCAGCGAAGCCACCACGGCCACGCACACCACGCGCAGGTATTGCATGAACGCGACCAGGCGCGTATCCGCGCCGTAGGACTCCGCCATCAATGTCATCGTGGAGGCCCCGCCCGGCGACGCTCCCCACACGGCGGTCGTCCCCGGAAAGACGCGCAAGCGCGCCAGCACCCACCCCAGCGCGTTGGCCGCGATGGTCACGGCGGCTACGCCGCCGAAGAACAAGGGCCATTTTTCAGCCACCGTGCCGATCACGGAAGGCGGAATGCCGCGCGCGATCATGCAGCCGATCACGCCTTGCGCCGCCACGAACAAGGGACCGGGCAAACGCACCTGCATGCCCACCACCATCGCCAGCACGGCCGCCAGCATGGGGCCCAGCATCAAGCCCGCCGGCAGGCCGGCGTGATGAAGCAGCGCGGCCAGCGTGGCGGACACGGCGATAAGCAGGCCCCAGTTGCGCACGCGGGGCAAGGTTGCTTTCATGCCTGTGCCAGCCTTTCCAGGAGTTGCACCGCCTGCGCCAGTGTCTTGCGTTCGGTCGCGTCCAGCTGCGTATGTATGGCGCCGGACAGCCAATCGACCCGCACCGCGCGGTGCGTCTTGAACCAGGCCTGGCACTTGGGCGTAAGCGACCACAGGGTTTGGCGCCCGTCGTGTGGGTCGGCCACGCCGTCCACATAGCCGCCTTCGTACAGCGCGGCCACCAGGGCGCCCATCGTTTGCGGCTTGACCCCTTCGGCGCGCGCCAGCGTACTCACCGTGGCGCACGCCAACCGTTCCAGCTGCGACACCACGCTGATCTGTGGCCAGGTCAGTTCGGCGGCGGGCGCCTCGTCACGCAGCCGCCGACGCAGGCGGCTCATGGACGTGCGCAGGTCGGCCGCGATCCGCAGCGTCTCCTGGGTGCCCGATCGGGCTGGAGGGGTATTCATGGGTGTCCTTCGAGGGCGGGTGCCTGCCATGGGGTACAGACCATGGACCCGCAATGGAATATATGAAGTTTACCTTCAAAGGTTACCTGTATAAAAGCAGCACCGACATTTCTCCGCCACCGCGCTTCAGGCCGTCCCCGTGAACGTCAGCTGGGTGTCAGTCCCGCCAGCGCGATAAAGTATCGAGAATCGGGCCAGGCGGCGGCCAGCGTCGCCTCCCCCGCTAGCTCCAGCCATGGAAGGAAGAAATATGCATATAGGATTGATCGGCCTGGGCCGGATGGGCGCCAACATCGCCCGCCGCCTGTTGCGCGGCGGCCATGCCGTGACCGGATATGACCGCGCCGAGGCCGCGGTGGCCGCCTTGCGCGCCGATGGCGGCGGCGGCGCGGCCAGCGTCGCCGAACTGGTGCAGGCCCTGCCCGCGCCTCGCGTGGTGTGGGTCATGCTGCCCGCCGGCGCCGTCACGCAAGCCACGGTCGACGAGCTGGCCGGGCTGATGCAGGCCGGCGACGTCATCATCGACGGCGGCAACACCATGTACAAGGACGACATGCGGCGCGCCCGCGACCTTGCCGGACGCGGCATCGAATATGTCGACGTCGGCACGTCCGGCGGCGTGTGGGGCCTGGAACGCGGCTACTGCATGATGATAGGCGGCGAGAAGAAAGTGGTCGATTATCTCGATCCCATCTTCGCCTGCCTGGCGCCCGGGCTGGGTGACATCCCCCGCACGCCGGGCCGCGAGGGCAGCGATCCGCGCGCCGAGCAGGGCTATATCCACGCCGGCCCCGCCGGCGCCGGGCATTTCGTGAAAATGGTGCACAACGGGATCGAGTATGGCTTGATGCAGGCCTACGCGGAAGGCTTCGACCTGCTGCGCTCCAAGGGTACGGACGCCGTTCCGGAAGACCAGCGCCTGTCGATCAACGTCGCCGACGTTGCAGAAGTATGGCGACGCGGCAGCGTGGTGTCGTCCTGGCTGCTGGACCTGACGGCGATCGCGCTGGCGCGCGATGCCGAGCTGAGCACCTTCTCCGGCGAAGTGGCCGACAGCGGCGAAGGCCGGTGGACCATCGACGCCGCGGTCGAGCAGGCCGTACCGGTGCCGGTCCTGGCCGGCGCCCTGTTCGCGCGTTTCCGCTCACGCCAGGAACACACGTATGCGGACAAGGTCCTGTCCGCCATGCGGTTCGGCTTCGGCGGTCATATTGAAAAGAAGGACTAGCATCATCGACCCTGGGCATGCCGCGTGCATGTCCGGGGCGCCGGCCCCGGCATGGCCGCGGACCGGCCTTACCTGGATGAAACCGCCACCCTGGCCCCAACCCCCAAGGACCTGTGCACAGCGTCCTCTACCTGGAGCAAGCCATGACCGGATCTTCCCGTACCCCCGCCGCCAGCGGCACCTTGCATGTCTACGCGACGCCCGCCGAATTGATCGAGGGTGCCGCCAAATGGCTGGTCGAACACATCGAGGCCAGCGAGGACCGCTACGCCCTGGCCTTGTCCGGGGGGTCCACCCCCAAGCCCCTGTATGAAAGACTCGCCCGGCCCGACCTGGCGAGCCGCATCGATTGGCAGCGCGTCCACCTCTTCTGGGGCGACGAGCGCTTCGTGCCGCACGATCATCCGGACAGCAATTACCGCATGGCGAAACAGGCGCTGATCGACCACGTGCCCATCCCGCCCGCCAACGTGCACCCCGTGCCCACCGACGGCACGCCGGAGTCGGCCGCGCAGCGCTATGCACGGACGTTGCGCGATTTCTATGGCACCGAGAAGCTGGACATCAATCGACCGCTGTTCGACGTCAACCTGCTGGGCATCGGCGACGACGGCCACACCGCGTCCCTGTTCCCCGGCGCGCCGCAGTTGCTGGAGGAAAAGGAGTGGGCGGTGGCGGTCGTCGGACAAAAATCCGAACCACGCATCACGCTGACGTATCCCGTGCTGGACAGCGCCGACACCGTCCTGTTCCTGGCACAGGGCGCGGCCAAGCGCGATCCGATCGCGCGGGCCCGGCGCCACGACGCCCGCACACCGGCGGGATTGGTCGCGCCGCGCGGGGACCTGTTGTGGTTCGTCGACAAGGCGGCCGCGCCGCCTCAATAGGTCCAATAGGTAGGCCCAATAGGTAGGTCCAGTAAGTAGGCCCAATGGGTAGGCCCGACAGGTAGGCCCAATAGGCCGGATCCGCAAGGCCTGACGGCCCGGGCATGAAGCTGGGCGCAGCATGAGGCCTGAGCCGGGCCTGGCAGCGCGTGCCAAGAGACGCTGCCTCTCAGCACATCCCCCTGCGCGCCCTCAGTTGGCCCCGTCCAGCTTGTAGCGCGCATGCAAGGCGCGGCGTGAAATATCCAGGATGGCGGCGCTGTCGGCATCTTCCACCAGGCGGGAGCTGACCAGGGCGCCCAGCAGCTCGGACTGCATGGACCGCGCCTCGCGGCTGGCATCGGCATCGGCCACGCCCATCGCCGCCAGCAGCCCCGCCAGGCGCTGCTGCCGCCGGGCCATTCCGCGTGCGAAGGCCTCGCGGGCCGGCGCGTCCAGCCGGGGCACTTCCGATCCCAGGGCCGCGACGGGACATCCGGCATCGCGCATCTCGCAGTGGCGGCCCGACAAGTAGCTGTCGATGTATGCCGCCAGCGCCTCGCGCGGCGGCTTGCCCCGCATGACTTCATCCAGGCGCGCCGCCATCTCTTCGAACATGAAATCGATGCTCTGCGCGATCAGCGCGCTCTTGGACGGGAAGTGCGCATAGAAGCCGCCGTGGGTCAGGCCGGCCTCGCCCATCACCGCGGCAACGCTGACGCCATCGGGCCCCTGCGCGCGGATGGCGCGCGCGGCGGCCGCCAACACCTTGCGGCGGCTTTCCTCTTTATGTTCGGGGCGATATCGCATGGTCTGGACCTCAATGGGATGACATACAACATATCATGAGTGCGGCCCGTGGCCGCGGCTGCGGCCGCGGCCACCCTCAGCCGCCATCGGCCAGCGCCCCTTCCCCGGACGCAACGCCGGGATCCCAGCCGCCGCCCAGGCTGCGATAGGCATCCACGGTGGCCCGGGCGCGATCGACCTCCGCCAACACCCATGCACGCCGCGCTTGCAGTTGCTCGCGCCGGCGCAAGAGGATCTCGGCCAGGCTGGCCGTCCCCTGGCCGTATGCGCGCCGGGCCGATTGCTCGGCGCGGTCATCGGCATCGGCCGCCGCCCGCAACGCGCCGGCTTGCGCATCGACCTGGGCCAGCGTCACCAGTGCATCCTCCACGTCCTCGCCGGCACGCAGCACCACCTGCCGATAAGCGGCCAATGCCTCCGCCCGTGCACCGCGGGCCTGCCGCACTTCGGCATCCACGCGGCCGAAATCGAACAAGCGCCCATGCAGGCCGGCCAGCACCGACGGCTGGAAAGCCTGGCTGGAAAATAGATTGCCATTGCCCAGCCGCTCGTAGCCCAGGAGTCCGGCCAGCGATACGTCGGGGTAGTACTGTGCCAGCGCCACGCCGATGCCGGCCGTGGCGGCCGCCAGATGGCGCTCCGCGGCCATCACATCGGGCCGGCGCCGCAGCAGCGCGGCGGGCTCCAGGCTGCCTGGCATGGCGGGCAGCGTCCATGCCAGCCGTCCCGTGACGCCGGTGTCGGTGTCGGCTTCGGTGTCGGCTTCAGTGTCGGCGACACCGAGGGCGGGTCCCTTCGCCGTGGACAAGGCCACCAGGGCGCGAATCTCCGGCTTGCGCAGGCCGGCCGCATCGGTGCCTGCATGATCGCCCACCAGCACGTCCAGGCGATTGCCCTGCTTCTCCACCTGCGCGCGCAAGGCAGGCAATAGCGCCTCGTCCTGCCGACGGCGCGCCAGCGCGTCGTCCCGTTCGCGATCCACGGCGACGCCCTGGCGCATCCGGTCCTCCATGACCGCGACATAGCGCGCATCCGCGTCCACTTGCGATTGCAGCAGCGCCAGTGCGTCTTGCGCGCCGCGCAGCAGGAAATAGGCATCGGCTGTCTCGGCAACCACGGATATCCGCACTCCCATGCTAGCCGCCTCCGCGGCCTCGGCCTGGGCGCGCAGGGCCTCGGCCCGCCGCCGCAGGCCGCCCGCGAGATCCAGTTCCCAACTGGCGCCGGCGCCCAGCGCGCGCACGGTCTGGTTGCGGTCGTACCCGGGCGACTGGCTGGCGATGGTGCCCAGGGCGCCGACGGTCGACTGCCGCTCGCGCGTCACGCTGCCGTCCACCGCGCCTTGCGGCAGCCATGCCGTGGAGGCTACGCCGGCCGCGGCCCGCGCCTGCGCCACGCGGGCCTGCGCGGCGGCCAGGTCGAGGTTCTGTCCCAATGCGCGCTGGACCAGGCCCGCCAGCACGGGATCGTGGAATCCCGCCCACCACTGCGCCAGGTCCTCGGCCGGTACGCGGTCGCGCGCGAGCGACGCGGTGTCGGCCCGGTAGCGGCCCGGCATGGCGGTATCGGGCCGGATGTAGTCCGGTCCCACCATGCAGCCGGCCAGGAGCGAGGCGCCGATAAGCGCGACCACCATCGCGCGCATATGCCGCGCGCGCCCATCATTGCACTTGTTTCGTTTATTCAAGGCATCCATCTCAATGTCCCGTATCAGTACCGGCCGGGCGCGCGCCGACCTTGCGCAGCATGGGCGCAAGCAGGACGGCAAGGGCAAAGGCGGTGGCGATGACGATGAAGGCGTCCGCGTAGGCCATGGTCGACGCTTCGCGATAGGCCAGCGCGCGCAGCTGCGCCAGGGCCGCGGCCTGCGCATGGGCCGCGTCGCCCAGGACCTGGCCATAACGGGCCTGCGTGCCATCCAATAGCGATTGCATCGCCGCGTTGGCGCTGTTGAACGCCGTGGCGATGCGGTCGAAATGCAGGTTGGTGCGGTTGTTCAATATCGCGCCGCACAGGGCGATGCCGACGGCGCCGCCCAGGTTGCGCATCATGTTGAACAGCCCGCTGGCGTACTTGAGGCGCGCCATGGCCAGGCTGCCCAATCCCAGCGTCACGGCGGGCGCCACCGCGAACACCTGCGGAAAGCCGCGGATGATTTGCGGCCAGAACAACTGGTCGCCGTCCCAGTCCGACGTGATGCGGCTGAAGCTCAGCATGGACAGGCCGAACATGGCCAGTCCCGCGGTCATCAGCAATCGCGCGTCGACGCGGCGCGCCAGCGCCACGTATACCGGTACTCCCAGCAGGGCGCCGAGTCCCGTCGCGCAGACGATGCTCCCCGTCTGCAAGGCGGACAAGCCTCTTACGTAGCCGAGGAAGAGGGGCAACAGGTAGATGGTGCTGAAGATGCCCATGCCGGTGATGAAGGACAGGATGCAGCCTATCAGGAAGTTGCGGTTGCCCAGCGCGCGCAGGTCCACCACGGGCCGTGGAAACACCAGGCTGCGCCAGACGAACAGCACGCCTCCCGCCCCGGCTATCCATGCCGCGCGACGTATCCCGGCATCGTCGAACCAGTTCCAGCGCGAGCCCTCTTCCAGCACGTATTCCAGAAATCCCAGGAAGACCGCCAGCAATGCGATGCCGGGATAGTCGGCGCCCTTTAGCAGGGATAAATCGGGCTCGTCGATGTCGACCAGGGAGGCCGTGCTCAATGCCACCAGCAGGCCGGGCGCCAGATTGATGTAGAAGATCCAGCGCCAGGACAGGGTGTCCGTGATCCAGCCGCCGATCACCGGCCCCAACGCCGGCGCCACGGACGCGATCGTCGCCACGGTGGCCGCCGCGAGGGGCTGGCGCTTGCCGGGAAAGTAGTGGAAGGTGGACGTGAAGACCGTCGGTATCATCGATGCGCCGATCAAGCCCTGCAGCGCACGGAACACGATCATGCTCTCGATGTTCCAGGCCAGCCCGCACAGCAGGCTGGCCACCGTGAAACCCAGCGCGGAAACCGAGAACAGCCAGCGCGTGGAGAACACGCGCGTCAGCCATCCCGACATCGGGATCACGATGATCTCGGCGATCAGGTAGGCCGTTTGCAGCCAGCCGATCTGGTCCTGTCCCGCCGACAGGCCGCCACCGATATCCTGCAGCGACGCGGCGACGATCTGGATGTCCAGCAGCGCCACGAACATGCCCATGCACATGATCGCGAAGGGCAGCACCGGCGGATGCGGGGGAGCCCCCGCACTCGACGGCGCCGCCCCGCCCGATACGCCTGTGGCAGCGGCGTTCATGGCCGGGCATCCCGGATGTCGACCGTGGCGGTCACCGACAGCCCCGCCCGCAACGGCCCTACCGATGCCAGCGCCTGGTCCAGCACGATACGCACGGGGACGCGCTGCACGATCTTGGTGAAGTTGCCTGTCGCGTTCTGCGCCGGAATGACGCTGAAGATGGCGCCCGTGGCCGGCGCCACGCTTTGTACGCGGCCTGTGACGCGCAGGCCGCTATCGACGTCGACGGCGATGCGTACGGGCTGGCCGGGCCGCATGTCGCGGATCTGGTCTTCCTTGAAATTGGCATCCACCCACAGCCCTTGCGCCGGCACCAGCGACATCAGCTGGGTGCCCGCGGCGACGAACGTGCCTGGATGGGCCGAGCGGTTGCCCACGTATCCATCGATCGGCGCGATCAGCGTCGTGTAGCCCACGTTCAGGCTGGCCGCGCGCAGGCTGGCATCGGCCTGCTCGACGCGCGCACGCGCCTCGCCCGCCTGCGCCGCCACCACGGCCGCCTCGTGCTGGCGCGCACTGACGGCGGCCTGCGCCGCCCGCAAGCGAGCCCGCGCCTGCGTCAAGGTGGTCCGTGCGCGCTGGGCGTCTTGCTGGGTCCCCGAATGCGTATCGGCCAGGTTGGCGTAGCGGCGGTCGTCCCGCTCGGCCAGGTCGATGGCGGCCTGTTCCACCGCGGCCTGGGCCTGGGCCTGGTCGATATCGGCCCGCGCCAGGTCCGCCTGCGCCGCCAGGCGAGACAACGCGGCGCGCGCGGCATCGGCTTCGGCGCGGGCGGCGTCCAGGCGCGCCTGGAAGTCGGCGGGATCCAGTTCCAGCAAGGGCTGGCCCGCATGGACGAACGCGTTGTCCTCCACCAGGATGCGCGCGACGTAGCCCGACACACGGGGTGAGATCACCGTGACATTGCCGCCCACATAGGCATCGTCGGTGGACTCCTGGAACCGTCCTTCCAATCCCCAATAGGCCCCGCCCGCGATCGCGGCGACACACGCCGCCATGAGCAGGACCAGGGGCAGCCGCCGCCGCTTGCGGACGACCTCGGGTGCGGCCGGCCCGTCGCCGGCAGCCTGACTGTTCTGCATGGAAAAGCACTCCGGTTGCATGGCGGGCAGGACGCCCCGCCATTAGATGATGATCATCATACTATTTAATATGATGGACATCATCTAATAAATGCGCAGTCGACAGGCGCGCGCGACTTGCGATACACTCGACGGCGTTTGACTGGCTGCACACAGTGCGCGGCGGTCAGGCAACCCGCAAGCGGAATCGCTCCCGCATCCAATTCCGGTACTTTCATCCGTGATGACTTACGCAACGCTCAACACTCAGTGGTGGCGCTTCTTTTAAGAAGCGGCACGTTGTTGCGTATGTAGATCGCACCTTGCCGCCGTACCGGCAGCAAGGTCCCATCCAGACGGCTATCCGGCACGGCGGCTCCAAGAATCCAGGAGATTGCCCGATGCCTCACCGCCTTACCCATCCCTCCCCGCCAGCCGCCGGCCCGGCCCGCGCCAGCCATGCGTGCGCCATGCAGCCCGCCCTGCCCTGCTTTTTCTCCCTTTTCCCCGCTACGCGCTCCCGCTCCAGAGGTTGACTATGTCCCGGCTGCTCATGCTCGACAATTACGACTCCTTTACCTACAACCTCGTGCAGTACTTCGGTGAATTGGGCGAGGACGTCAAGGTGGCCCGCAACGACCAGATCACGCTGGAAGAGATCCACGCCATGAAGCCGGACCGCATCTGCGTCTCGCCCGGCCCCTGCTCGCCGAACGAAGCCGGCATCTCCGTGGCGCTGATCAAGGAATTCGCCGGCAAGCTGCCCATCCTGGGCGTATGCCTGGGCCACCAGGCCATCGGCACCGCGTTTGGCGGCGACATCGTGCGCGCCCCGCACATCATGCATGGCAAGACCGTGCGCATCACGCATACGGGCACGGACATCTTCACGGGCCTGCCCTCGCCCTATACGGTGATCCGCTACAACTCCCTGACCATAGACCCCGCCACGCTGCCGGACTGCCTGCAAGTGACCGCCACGGCTGAGGATGGCGACATCATGGGCGTGCGTCATAAAACACTGCCGATTTACGGAGTACAGTTCCACCCGGAATCGGTGCTGAGCGAGCATGGCCACGCCCTCATGCGCAACTTCCTGAATATCTGACGATAAGCCGCAAAGGCATAGACCATGACCATCTCTCCCACCGAAGCACTGACCCGCTGCATCGAACACCGTGAAATCTTTCACGACGAAATGCTTCACCTGATGCGCCTGCTGATGCGCGGTGAAATGTCGCCGCAGATCGCCAGCGCGCTATTGATGGGGCTGCGCGTCAAGAAGGAAACCATAGGCGAGATCACCGCCGCCGCCCAGGTCATGCGCGAGTTCGCCACGCCGGTGGAAACGCCCTATCCGGAACGGCTGCTGGACATGTGCGGCACCGGCGGCGATGGCAGCCACACCTTCAATATCTCGACCACGGCCATGTTCGTGGCCGCCGCGGCCGGCGTGAAGATCGCCAAGCATGGCAACCGCAGCGCATCGTCCTCCTCCGGCAGCGCCGACGTCCTGGAAGCCCTGGGGGCCAACCTGCAATTGACGCCCGCGCAAGTGGCGGAATGCATCGAGGCCACCGGCATCGGCTTCATGTTCGCGCCTGCCCATCACGGCGCCATGAAGAACGTCGCGGCGGTGCGCAAGGAACTGGGCGTGCGAACCATTTTCAATATTCTGGGTCCATTGACCAACCCCGCCGGGGCGGCGAACCAGTTGATGGGCGTGTTCCATCCGGACCTGGTCGGCATCCAGGTGCGTGTGCTGGAGCGGCTCGGCTCCCGCCACGTGCTGGTGGTGCATGGCAAGGACGGCATGGACGAGGCTTCGCTGGGCGCCGCCACGATGATAGGCGAGCTCAAGGATGGCGTGGTCAGCGAGTATGAGATCCATCCCGAGGACTACGGGCTATCCATGATGTCCAATCGCGGCATCAAGGTGTCCAATCGGGAGGAATCGCGCGAGCTGATCGTCGAGGCCTTGTCCGGCAAGGCCGGGCCCGCGCGCGACATCGTCGCATTGAACGCAGGCCTGGCGATCTACGCCGGGAATGGCGCGCCTTCCATCGACGCGGGTTTGAAGCTCGCTTTTGAAACCATTGCTAACGGCGCTGCCCGGGACAAGTTGGAACAATTCTGCGCCTACACCCGGAAGGTATGAACGGGAAAACATTGAAATGAACGACATTCTTGCGAAGATCCTCGCCGTCAAGGCCGAGGAAGTCGCCACCGCGCGCCAGCTGCGCAGCGAAGCGGAACTGCTGCGCGAAGCGCAAGCCCGCCAGGACGTGCGCGGTTTCGCGCAAGCCATCGAAGACAAGATCGCCGCCGGCAAGCCCGGTGTCATTGCCGAAATCAAGAAAGCCTCGCCCTCGCGCGGCGTATTGCGGGAAAACTTCAACCCTGCCGAAATCGCGGCGTCGTACGCGATGCATGGCGCCGCCTGCCTGTCGGTGCTGACCGACGTGCAGTTCTTCCAGGGCTCGCACGACCATCTGCGCCAAGCCCGCGCGGCGTGCCCGCTGCCGGTCCTGCGCAAGGACTTCGTCATCGATCCCTACCAGATCATCAATGCGCGCGCGCTGGGCGCGGACTGCGTATTGCTGATCGCGGCCGCGCTGACGCCGTCCCAGCTCAAGGACATGGAAGCGTGCGCGATGGAGCTGGGCATGGACGTGCTGGTGGAAGTGCATGACGCCCAGGAACTGGATGTGGCGTTGGGCATGCGCACGCCGCTGCTGGGCATCAACAACCGCAACCTGCGCACGTTCGAAACGTCGCTGCGCAACACGCTCGACCTTCTTCCCCGCATACCCGCGGGCCGCCGCGTCGTCACGGAAAGCGGCATCCTCAAGCCCGAGGATGTCCAGCTGATGCGCGGCAAGGGCGTCGATGCCTTCCTGGTGGGCGAAGCCTTCATGCGCGCGCCGGATCCGGGCGCGGAACTGGCGCGCCTGATCGCCTGACGAAGGCGCGGGCCCGTGGCAATCGGCGTCGATCACATGGCGTCGATCACATTGGATCGGTCACAGGCGTGCAGCACACGGCGCCGATGACACCGAGGATATGCGGCGGCGATCATGCCGCCGCGCCAGGCGGTGCGTTCAGTCCGCGCCGCTCTTGACCCGGCGGTACAAGGTGCTGCGGTGCACGCCCAGGCGGCGCGCCGCCTGGCTGACATTCCCGTCGCAGGCCTGCAAGGCAGTACGGATGGCCGCGTCGGTCATGCCTTGCAGCGTCCCGGCGACGGCCTCCGCGCCCAATACCGGCAAGGCGCCGCGGATATCGGCCGACAGCATATCCACCCGCACGTCTTCGTCACCCGCCAGAACGCGCAGCGTACGCAGGGTCGTCGACAACTGGCGAAAATTTCCCGGCCAGGCGTAATCGGACAGCAGACGCACCACGTCGGCCGACAAGCGCGGACCGCCATCACCACACGCCGCTTGCCATAGTGCACGCACGATCGAGGCGCGGTCCGCATGCTCGCGCAAGGCGGGCAGGCGCACCGTATATTCGGCAATGCGAAAATACAGGTCGCTGCGCACCGGCCCGCTCACTGCCACGGGCGGCGCTCCGGTCGCGCCCACGCGGCCGGTCGGCGCCACGCCACCCGACCCCGCCGCGCCGAGACCGCCGCCGTCGACCACCGCGCCACGCCCGATGCCGATGTCCAGCGCCTGGTGCGTGGCGCATATCAAAGCAAAATCCACCGGAACCGCGCGGCCGCCGCCCAGCGGCGTGACTTCGCGCGCCTGCAACACGCGCAGCAGGCGCGCTTGCAAAGTCAGGGGCATGTCGCCGATCTCATCGAGGAAGAGCACGCCGCCCTGGGCTTGGCGCAGCAAACCCTTGCTGCCCTGCCGGCGAGCGCCCGTGAAAGCGCCATCCTCATAGCCAAACAATTCCGATTCGATCAGGGTTTCAGGCAGGGCGGCGCAATTGACCGCGACGAAGGGGCCGCCGGCGCGCGCGCTGCGCTGGTGCATCTGGCGCGCGAAGACTTCCTTGCCCACGCCCGTTTCGCCTTGCAGCAGCACCGCGACGCCGGCGTCCAGCAGCCGCACGGTGCGGCCCAGTTCGCCCAGGGTGACGGGATCGAACCAATAGGATGCGGACGAGGCGGGCGACATGGCGCCGGCGTCCGGCATCCTGGCACCGCGCGCGGCCGTGGGCCGGCCAGGCCGGCTGCGTGCGGCATCGTCCTGCCCGCGCGATCCCCGCGCGCGGCGGTCTTGCGCGGGGACGTCGGACATGGGCAGATCCTGCGCGGGATGGTCAGGGTCTCGGGTGACCGGCGCCGCGGGAGGAACCCGTGGCACCGGCGCCACCGGCCGCACGGGCGGATCGGACCGCACCGGGCTGATAGGAGGAATGCCGCCTATCCCTATGACCTTCAGCTTGCCACGCCGCCCGCCCTGCTCGTCCCCGGGCCAGCGCACGGACACGTGCAGCATCCGTCCGTCCTGCCGGTGCAAGCGTCCGGCGGCCGCGGCCTGGCCGGGCGTGCCCGCGAAAAGATCGTCATACCGGAATACGCCCAGGCCCGCGCGGTCGATGCCCAGCAGGGAACACGCATGGCGATTCGCGGCGACCAGTACGTCGCCATCGAAAGCCAGCATGGCCGCGGCATCCTGCGCCAGCCCGCCCGGCTGTTCATGCAGGCGCAACAGCATGCATGACGATGCCAGGTCCTCGAACAATCCACGCTCCACCCGGTCGATGGCGGCTCGCAGGCTGTCGCCCGCGCCGCGCCAGCGCCCGTCCGCATGGCAGGTCAGATCCAGCAGGCCCAGGGTGCGGCCCGTGGGATCCAGGATGGGCATGGCCGCGCAGGTGAGCACGCGATTGGGCTCGAAATAGTGCTCGGCGCCCTGCACGACGATGGCATGGCGCTCCACCAGGGCCGTGCCGATGGCGTTGGTCCCCGCCGCCGCTTCGCTCCAGGACGCGCCGGGTGCCAGCGCCAGCCGGCTGGCGCGGTCGAGGAAGTCGGCGCTGCCGCCGCTGTCCAGGACCAGGCCGGCGGCATCGGTCAACACCACCAGCCCGCCGGCATCCCGCGCCCGCTGCTTCATTTCCGCCATGACCGGTGCGCACAGCCGCCGGAGGGCCGCATGGCGATCCAGTTCCTCGCGCAGCTCGCCCTGCGTCAACAGTTCGGGCAGACGGACATCGCGCATATCCTGGCCGGACTCGGCGCAACGGCGCCAGGAGCGCAGGATGGGGTCGGCCAGCACCCGATCCGGCACGACGCCCTTCTGCCGGAACAAGCGCCGCGCCGCGCTGAGCGCGGCCTGATGGGATGGTAGGGACATGATGGTCTCCGGTAGGCGTTCTGCGACACCTGTCGCCGTCCACTGTCGCAAAACGCGACAAGACGGTCCGGCTCGCGCTAGCGGCCGGCGACTACGGCGTACTTTCGCACGTGCCCAGGGCCTTGTCCACGCGCGTAACGTTCCCATACGGTTGCTCCTCAGGGTTGTCGCCATGTACTTGTTCTCATACGGCACCCATGCCGGGGCCGGATGTTCGGACTGCATGGCGGCGCCACTTGGCATGCATATTGCAAGAGAACAGATAGGCCCGAGCAGGGCCACCCCCGCCAGGATGACTGACAAGGAGACAACATGGACACCGCAACCCGTGTCGCGCCGGATGCCTACGGCACGCCCGTCAATTTCAAAAAGCAATATGACAACTTCATCGGCGGCCGCTGGGTCGCGCCCGCCGAAGGACAGTATTTCGACAACCTGACGCCGATCACCGGGCAGGTACTCACGCGCAGCGCGCGTTCGACCGCGCGGGACATCGAACTGGCGCTGGATGCGGCGCACAAGGCCGCGCCGGCCTGGGGCAAGACGTCGGTGGCCGAACGTGCCCGCATGCTGACCCGCATCGCCGACATCATGGAAGCCAACCTGGAACTGCTGGCGACGGCGGAAACCTGGGACAACGGCAAGCCCATACGCGAAACGCGCGCCGCCGACCTGCCCCTGGCGGTCGACCACTTCCGCTACTACGCCGCGGCCATCCGTTCGCAGGAGGGCGGGCTGTCGGAAATCGACGCCGATACCGTGGCCTATCACTTCAAGGAACCGCTGGGCGTAGTCGGGCAGATCATCCCGTGGAACTTTCCCATCCTGATGGCGGCCTGGAAACTGGCGCCCGCCTTGGCCGCCGGCAACTGCGTGGTGCTCAAGCCGGCCGAGCAGACGCCCACCGGCATCATGGTGCTGGCCGAGCTCATTGCCGACGTCCTGCCGCCGGGCGTGCTCAACATCGTCACCGGCTTCGGCCTGGAGGCAGGCAAGCCGCTGGCGTCGAACAAGCGCATCGCCAAGATCGCCTTCACCGGGGAAACCACCACCGGCCGGCTGATCATGCAATACGCCTCGCAAAACCTGATTCCCGTGACGCTGGAACTGGGCGGCAAGTCGCCCAACATCTTCTTCGCTGACGTCGCCGCGCAGGACGACGACTTCTTCGACAAGGCCATCGAAGGCTTCGTCATGTTTGCGCTGAACCAGGGCGAGGTCTGCACCTGCCCCAGCCGCGCGTTGGTACAGGAATCGATCTACGACCGCTTCATGGAGCGTGCTCTCCAGCGCGTGGCCGCGATCAAGCAGGGCAATCCGCTGGACGGCGACACCATGATAGGTGCGCAGGCCTCCAGCGAACAGTTGGAGAAAATCCTGTCCTACCTGGACATCGGCAAGCAGGAAGGCGCCAAGGTCCTGGCCGGGGGCGAGCGCGCGCGACTGCAGGGTGAGCTGAAAGAGGGCTATTACGTGCAGCCCACCGTGTTCGAGGGAAAGAACAACATGCGCGTGTTCCAGGAGGAAATCTTCGGGCCGGTGGTGGCGGTGACCACGTTCAAGGACGCCGACGATGCGCTGGCCATCGCCAACGACACGCTATATGGCCTGGGCGCGGGCGTCTGGTCGCGCGACGGCAATACCGCCTACCGCATGGGTCGCGCCATCCAGGCGGGCCGCGTATGGACCAACTGCTATCACGCCTATCCGGCGCACGCGGCGTTCGGCGGCTACAAGCAATCGGGCATCGGACGGGAGACGCACAAGATGATGCTGGATCATTATCAACAGACCAAGAACCTGCTGGTCAGCTACAGCCCGAAGAAACTGGGCTTTTTCTGAAGCAGGGCGGCGCTACGGGAGCAAGGCGGGACGGCGCGGGGGCGCCGTCCTGTCCCGTTCACGGGGCGCCCCCACACGCGTGCGCGGCGTGCGACAACATCGGAGCAAGCCATCATGTCACTAGCGAACATCGAGCCAGGCGGCGGTACCGGCAAGGTCACGGCCACGCCGGCCGCGCTGGCATTCATCGCGGAACTGACAGCGGAATACGGCCCCATCATGTTCCACCAGTCGGGCGGCTGTTGCGATGGCTCCTCGCCCATGTGTTATCCACAGGGCGAGTTCCTGCTCGCCGACCACGACGTCCTGCTCGGTGAAATCGGCGGCGCGCCCTTCTACATCGGCGGCGCGCAATACGAAGCGTGGAAGCACACCGACCTCATCATCGACGTCGTCCCCGGACGCGGCGGCATGTTCTCGCTGGACAACGGCCGCGAAAAGCGCTTCCTCACCCGGTCATCGGTCTGCGCCACGCCGTAGGCGGCGCTGCTGCCCGTATCCAGGCGACTTGACGATAGGCCGCGTTCGATCAATGGCGGAAGGCAGCAGGAGTCGAACCTACCTGGGAACGGCTGACGCCCCCAACCGGGTTTGAAGCCCGGCCGTGCCACCGGGCACGGATGCCTTCCTCGGTGGACGATGATCGCCGCGCGCTGGCGTTCCTGGTTCGCGCCGGCCGTCACAGTTCCCAGTGTGCGTCGGCACGCGGGATGTGAGTGTCTCGCACGCGGCGAGTGTATCCGACGCGATCGAAGAACTCCAGGATCTGGATGGCGCGCTTGCGGCCCAGGCCAGTGGCGTCGCGGAATGCCGCCGCCTCGATGCCGCCCGCCACGCCCTTGGCCGGCGACGCACCCGTCGCCACCAACCGGGCCAGCAAGGCCGCCAGTTCGCGCACGCGATCGCGATGATAGAAGAGGTCCTTGACGATCTGGCTGACCTCGCCGCGCCGCATCAGTTTGCGCAACAGGACGCGCACACGGTCCTCCGGCTGGTTGTGCCGGCGCGCCAGGTCTCGTACCCAGGGCGGGTCGTAGGCGCCCGCCAGGAGATCGGGCAGCAGGCGCTGCCCCAATGCCTCGTCTTCCTCGCTCAGCGCCGCGCTATGCCCAGGCAGGTGCAGCCAGGGACCATTGCGCTGGATTTCCCCATCGCGCAGCAAGCCGCCGACCAGCGCGCGCACGGGGCCGTCGTCCATCGTGGGCCAGGCCATGCGACGCAGCCGGCCGATATCGGCGCCGGGTTCATCGGGCAAGTCATCATGGAACTTGCGCAAGGCCGTGAGTCCCGCCACGCGCAAGGCGTCGAGATGCCGGCGCAGGATGACGAGGTCGCCAATACGCACGACGTCCGACGGCAAACCGGCCGGCACGGCGCTCGGTGCGTTCGGTGCGTTCGGTGCGTTCGGTGCGCTCGGTGCGCCCGGTGCGCTCGGTGCGCCCGGTGCGCTCGGTGCGCCCGGTGCGCCCGGTGCGCCCGGTGCGCCCGGTGCGCTCGGTGCGCTCGGTGCGCCCGGTGCGTTCGGTGCGTTCGGTGCGTTCGGTGCGTTCGGTGCGTTCGGTGCGTCCGGCGCGTTCGGCGCAGGCGCCGGGTTCGACGAATTTGCCGCTTCGGCCGCATCGGCCGCATCGGTCGCAGCGGTCGCGGCCGTCATGTCCGCCGCGTTTGCCGCGGCACGATCCGAGTCGGACACGGCCCTATCCAGCGCCGTCCCGGCAGCGCCGGACCCCATGGTCTCGGGGATATCCAAGGGCCGGCCGGCCAGGCGTTGCAAGTCGGCAAGCCGCACGCCCAGCGGCGCTTGCGCCAGCACGCCGTCGATGCGGCCATCCGCCAGCATCGAAGCGATGGCATCCAGCCACGCCAGGCGCGCGGTAGAACGGCGCTTGCGGTCGGGCGCCTGCGGGTCGAGCACGACGCCGCCGCCTATGGTGTGCGTGGCCTGGGCATTGCGCGCGATGAAGCGGTCGCCCGCGCTGGCGCAAACAGGCCGGTCGAAGACCAGTTGCACACGGCCGTGCGCGCCCGGCGCCACGGTGTCCGCCGTCAAGGGCACGACATGCGCCAGGCGCCGGGCCGCACCCCAGTGGATATGCAACGGCGTCCAGGCCTTGATGGTGGTGCCCGCATCGGCCAGCAAGCGCAACTCGACGTCGATACGCGTGGACGGCGCCAAGGCGCGAGCATCCGCGATCCAGTCGCCCCGCTCGATCGCGCGGGTGTCGATGCCGGCGAGATTCAAGGCGCAGCGCTGGCCCGCGACACCGGCGCTGGCCGCGCGGTTCTGCGCATGCAGGCTGCGCACGCGCACGGGCAGTCCGGCCGGCGCCAGCACCAGCGCCGTCGCATCGCCGCCTACCCGCGGACCGCTGCGGCGGGCTTCGCCGTCCGCGGCGGCGCCGTCCTCTCGCGCGCCGTCCTCCCGCGCACTGTGCTCTCGCGCGCCGCCATCTCGCGCGCTGTCCTCTCCCGCGCGGGCGTCCTGCGCGTCAGCCTCCTGCGTGTCAGCCTCTTGGGTGTCAGCCTCCTGCGTGCCGGCCTCCTGCGTGCCGGTCTCCTGCGTGCCGGTCTCTTGCGTGCCGCTCCCTCGCACACCGGCCTCAAGCTTTGCGGCCTTGCCGCCTGCCACCTCGAGGCGCCCGCCGAACACGGTCCCCGTCACCACCGTACCGTGGCCCGGCAGCGTGAAAACGCGATCCACGGCCAGGCGAAAGAAGCCGTCCTCGCGCCGCGCGGGCAATGTGGCCGCGCAGGCAAACAGGTGTTCCCGCAGGCTCGCCACGCCGTCGCCATCGGTCCCGCCCTGCGCGTTGACAGGAAACACGGGCGCATCGGCCAGGGGCGTGTCGGCCAGCAAGGCCTGTACTTGCCGTGCGACTTCCGCCACGCGCGTCGCGTCGACGCGGTCGATCTTGGTGAGCACCACGGCGCCGCGGGTCACGCCGACGAGTTCCAGGATGGCGACGTGCTCGCGCGTCTGCGGCATGACGCCGTCGTCCGCCGCGATGACAAGCAGCCCGAAATCGATGCCGCTGGCCCCCGCCACCATGGTATGCACCAGCTTCTCATGGCCAGGCACGTCGATGAAGCCCAGCACCTGCCCGTCCGGCGCGGGCAGGTAGGCATAGCCCAGTTCGATGGAAATGCCGCGCGCCTTCTCTTCCTTCAGGCGATCGGTGTCCACGCCGGTAAGCGCGCGCACCAGCGTGGATTTCCCATGGTCGATATGTCCCGCGGTGCCGATGATCACGAGGGGCGCACCTTGCCGGTGGGGTCCGCGTGCGACGCCAGCACGGACGCGTCCGGATTGGATGCCGGCGCGGCGCGCGGCGCGGATGACGGCGACGAGGCCGGCGCGGAAAAAGACAGAGAGGACGAGGCCGGCGCGGGACGCAATCCCGCCGCCAGCGCCGGCAGTTGCGCGGCGAAAACGGCTTCCTCGTCCGCCTCCAGGCAGCGCAGGTCCAGCCACAGGGCGTTGTCCGCAAGGCGGCCGATGACGGGGCGCGGCAGGCCGCGCAAGGCTTCCTCCAGCCGGCCCAGGGCACGCCCCGCCCGCGCCTTGCCGGCGGCGCGCACGGCCAGGCCGCAACTGGGCAATTGGTCCACCGGCAAGGCGCCGCTGCCGATCTGGCTGAACATCGGCGCCACGTCCACGTCATAGGCCGCGCCGACGGCGGCCTGCAGAACCGGCGCCAGACGCGCCGCCTGCGCCTGCATCGCGGCCTGGGGCCGCGTCAGCAGGCGCAGCGTGGTCAGCCGCTGCGGCAGCAGCTCCGGCGCGCGGTACAAGGCCAGCACCGGCTCCAGCGCGGCCAGCGTCAGCTTGCCCACGCGTAGCGCCCGTTTCAAGGGATTCTTCTTGATCTTCCGGATCAGGTCGGCGCGGCCGACAATGAGGCCCGCCTGGGGACCACCCAGCAACTTATCCCCGCTGAAGGTCACCAGGTCCGCGCCGGCCGCGATCGTCTCGCGCACCGTATCCTCGCGTGGCAGCCCCCATTGGGTCAGATCGACCAGGGTGCCGCTGCCCAGGTCCACCGCCGCGGGCAGGCCCTTGCCATGCGCGATGCGGGCCACGTCGGCAATGCCCACGCTGTGGGTGAACCCGGTGATGGCGTAGTTGCTGCAATGTACTTTCATCAGCATCGCCGTACGCGGGCCGATGGCATTTTCGTAGTCGGCGGCATGGGTGCGGTTGGTCGTGCCGATTTCCACCAGGCGCGCGCCCGCCCGCTTCATGATGTCCGGCACGCGGAAGGCGCCGCCTATCTCCACCAGCTCGCCCCGCGACACCACGACTTCCTTGCGCTCGCCCAGGGCATTGAGCATCAACAGCACGGCCGCCGCATTGTTGTTGACCACGGTGGCCGCTTCGGCGCCCGTCAGTTCACGCAGCAGGTCGACGATGAGATCGTCTCGATCGCCGCGGCCGCCGCTGGCCAGGTCGAATTCCAGGTTGGCCGGCGTGGTGAGGGCGCGCACGACGGCCTGCACGGCGGCCTCGGGCAGCAAGGCGCGGCCCAGGTTGGTATGCAGCACGGTGCCGGTGAGATTGAAGACAGCGCGCAAGCGTGGTGCATTCAGGGCCGCGAGCCGGGTTTCGATGAAAGCCGCCAACCGCGCGGGCACCAGTTCCGTCCCGAGGTCGGCCAGGGACGGGGCGGAGCGTCCGCTGGCGTCCCCGACGGCATGGGCCTCGCCGTGCGCGGCCATGGCCGGCGTCTCGGTGCCCGCTGCCCGCACCATAGGCCGCAATTCGTCCAATCGCGCCCGCAACGCCGCCACCACGGCGCCGCGCCCATATTGCGCCATCAGGGCCGCGACCGCGGGCGCCGCGAGCAGGCGATCGACGGAGGGAATACGCAGCATGCCGTCCGCCATGGCCTACTCCCGCGCCTCGTCGTCCCCCTGCCACAGAAAGGGATTGCCGCTGGCGCGCTGGTAGCCCGCCTCGCCCACCAGCACGTCCAGGCCCAGCGTGGCCAGGTCGTCGGCGATGGGATCGACATCGTAGTCCTTGTCCTGGGAGAAGATCTTGCGATAGGTATGGCAGCTTTCGCAGGTCTCCGCGCGGGCCGCCTCCTTCTCCGGCGCGCGCCCCGGCGCCTCGATACCCTGGTAGGCGACGTCCTTGGTTTCCTCGCACGTGGTGCACTTCACGCGCACCACGTGCCACTGCGTCGAGCACAGCGCGCAACACAGGTAGCGATACCCCTCCTGCTGCCCGCCCACGCGCACCACGCTGGCGACCGGCAGCGACCCGCAGACGGGGCACAGGCCGTAGGGGCTGACCACGGGCAACTGCCCGGCGTCGAAACGGCAGGCCTGGTCGGTGGCGTAGACCTGTAGCGCCGCCATCAGGAAAGGGGCCGTGGCCACGTCTATCTGGCCACCGCCCTCGCCCACCAGGGCCGCGGCGGCGCGGTCCAGCCCTTCCGGATCGTCCCTGACGGACAGGCGCAGGTCGGCGCTGATGGCTCGCGCGGGCGCGGGCACGCCCGCCGCGGCGTCCAGGCGGTCCAGCACCTGCAACAGGATGTCGCGCCAGGCCGGGTCGCGGGGAATATCGCCCGCCGCCACCGGCGCCATGCCATGCGCCTGGGCCAGCGCGATGCGCTGCGCGTCCACGGCCGGCGTGCGGCAATCCGCCAGGGCGGCGTGCTGGGCTTCGGCCAGCACGGCGACCAGGCGCAGATAATCTCCGATGGCATTGTCTTGCGCCAGGTGGCGCAGGCGCGCGGCCCGCAGGCGGAAGACCTCGGCGCGCACCGGCGCGATCAGCCGCGGAATGTTGTTATGGTCAAGGGCCTCTATCTCGCCCCGCGGCAGAATACGTTGCACTGCGTGCTCCTGACATGAAAAGCGTCCGCCGCACGCAAGAACCGCCTATTTGCGCGCGCGGCCGGACACGGCCTCGCGGAACCAGGCGCGATGATGCTTCCACGCCCAGCCCCAGGTCACCTTGCCGCGCACCATGGCGCCTACCGATCCCTTCACCCACAGGGCCGCATAAATATGTACGATGATCGCGCAGATTATGCCGAAACCGCAAACCGCGTGCAGCACGGAGGCAGCCCGGATGACGCCAATGGGGAAATAGAAGCTGAAATAGGCCCGCCAGATCACGATGCCGCTTGCCAGCAGGCCCAGCATGCACAGGATCAGCACATAGAACAACACCTTCTGGCCAGCGTTGTACTTGCCCACCTCGGGCAGCCGGTCTTCGCGGTTGTTCAGCACGTCGCCGATCTGCTTCAGCCACTGGACGTCGCGCGCCTGCATGAGGTTGTGGCGCCACATGCGCAGGGCCAGCAGCAGGAAGCAGACGAACATCACGAGGCCGACGAAGGGATGCAGGATGCGCACCCACGGCCCGCCCCCCAGCACATCGGCCAGCCAGAACAGGGAGGGATGGAACAGCGCCACCCCGGAAGCGGCCAGCAGCACGAACGTGATGGCGACGATCCAGTGGTTGGTGCGCTCGCCGGCGGTATAGCGCTGCAACCAGCGCACCCCGCCCTGGCCAGCGGCCGCGCCGTCAGCCCTGTCGCCGTACAGCAAGGGGTCGCGCGGCGGGTCCGCGCGGTTCGGGTTCTCAGCCATGGCGCACCTCCTCTTCGGCCTTGCGCTCGTCTTCCTCGTCGGTTTCGTTGGGGCCGACGCGTACGTAGTGGAAGAAGCCCGCCAGCGCCGTCAGCGCCATGGCGGCCACGCCCAGGGGCTTGGAGATACCCTTCCAGAACGACACCATCGGGCTGATGCGCGGGTTCTCCGGCAAGCCGTGATACAGCGTCGGCTTGTCGGCATGATGCAGCACGTACATGACATGCGTGCCGCCCACGCCCTCGGGATCGTACAGGCCGGCCTTGTCGAAGCCGCGCGACTTCAGGTCCTCGATCCGTTCCTCCGCATGGTGCGTCATGTCCTCCTTGGTGCCGAACACGATGGCGCCGGTGGGACAGGTCTTCACGCAGGCGGGCTCCTGGCCGACGGCCACGCGGTCCGAACACAAGGTGCACTTGTACGCCTTGTTGTCCTTCTTCGAAATCCGCGGCACGTTAAACGGGCAGCCGGTGATGCAGTACCCGCAGCCTATGCAGTTTTCCTCATGGAAATCGACGATGCCGTTGGTGTACTGGACGATGGCGCCCGGCGAGGGGCAGGCCTTCAGGCAGCCCGGGTCCTCGCAGTGCATGCAGCCGTCCTTGCGGATCAGCCACTCCAGGTTGCCGGAATCCGGGTTCTCGTATTCCGAGAAGCGCATCACCGTCCACGAATGCTCGGTCAGGTCGGCCGGATTGTCGTACACGCCGACGTTGGTGCCGATCTCGTCGCGCAGGTCGTTCCACTCCATGCACGCGGTCTGGCAGGCCTTGCAGCCGATGCACTTCGAGACATCGATCAGCTTGGCCACGGAACCGGTGGACGGCTCCCGGACCTGCGGCATGGGCGTGGTGGTGGCGGAGCGCCGCTTGATATCTAGGGATTGCATGGACATATCGGTTCTCCCCTCAAGCCTTTTCCACGTTCACCAGGAAGGACTTGGATTCCGGCGTCTGCGAATTGCCGTCGCCCACGAAGGGCGTCAGCGTGTTGGCGATGTAGCCGGGCTTGGCTATCCCCACGAACCCCCAATGTATGGGAATACCGACGTGATGCACCTTCTTGCCTTCGATCGTCAGCGGCTTGATGCGCTTGGTGACCAGGGCCACGGCCTTGATATAGCCGCGGTTGGAGGAAACCTTGACCATGCTGCCGTTGGCGATGCCCAGCTCCTGCGCCAGGGCCTCGCCGATTTCGACGAATTGCTGGGGCTGGATGACAGAGTTCAACCGTACGTTCTTCGTCCAGTAATGGAAGTGCTCCGTCAAGCGATAGGTGGTCGCCGCATATGGGAAGCGGTCGGCCTTGCCCATCTGCGCCAGGTCGTCCTTGAAGATGCGCGCCGCCGGATTGTTGGTGACTTCCGGTCGCTGGGGATTGAGCGGATTGAACCCGATGGGCGTTTCGAAGGGTTCGTAGTGCTCCGGGAAAGGCCCCTCCGCCATACCGGCGCGCGCGAAGAAGCGCGCCACCCCTTCGGGGTTCATGATGAAGGGCCCCATTCCGCCGGCCGGATCCTCGTCGAGCTTGAAGTCGGGCACGTCGGCGCCGCCCCAGGTCTTGCCGTTCCAGCTGATCAGCTTGCGGTCCGGGTTGTACGGCTTGCCCGACGGGTCGCAGGATGCGCGGTTGTATAGCACGCGGCGGTTGGCGGGCCAGGCCCACGCCCAGTTCAGGGTCTGGCCGATGCCGGTCGGATCGCTGTTGTCGCGGCGCGCCATCAGGTTGCCGGCTTGCGACCACGCGCCGGCGAAGATCCAGCAGCCGCTGGACGTGGTGCCGTCGTCGCGCAGCTCCGCGAAGCCGGACAACTGCTCGCCGCCCTTGCGGGTCACCTTGGACGGATCCTTGGGATCGGCCAGGTCGACGATGGCCTTCCCGGTGTATTCCTTGGCCAGCTCTTCCGCCGTGGGGCTGAGCGGGTTGGAATACGGCCAGTCCAGGTTGAGGATGGGATCCGGGTAGGCGCCGCCTTCGTCCTGGTACATCTTGCGCAGGCGCGCGTACAGGGCCGCCATGATCTCGATGTCGCTGCGCGCCTCGCCCGGCGGCTCGGCGCCCTTCCAGTGCCATTGCAGCCAGCGGCCCGAATTCACCAGCGAACCCTCTTCCTCGGCGAAGCAGGTCGTCGGCAGCCGGAACACCTCGGTCTTGATGGATGCCGTATCGACGTTGTTGTAGTCGCCCGCATTGCGCCAGAACTCCGCGGTCTCGGTGTTCAGCGGATCCATGATGACCAGGAACTTCAGCTTCGCGAACGCTCCGTTCAGCTTGTTCTTGTTGGGCGCGGCCGCCAGCGGGTTGAACCCCTGGCAGATATAGCCGTTGACCTTGCCCTCGTTCATCAGCTCGAACACCTGCAGCATGTCGTAGCTGCGGTCCAGCTTGGGCAGGTAGTCGTAGGCCCAGTTGTTCTGCGCCGTGGCCGACTTGCCCCACCAGGCCTTCATCAGGCTGACGTGGAACTTCTTGTAGTTCTGCCAGTAGCTGAGCTGGTTGGGACGCAAGGGCTTGAGCGCGCGCGTGGCGATGTACTGGTCGAAGTCCTGCTCCGGCTCGTTGGGCAGCGTCATATAGCCGGGCAGCAGGTTGGTCATCAAGCCCAGGTCGGTCAGCCCCTGGATATTGGAGTGTCCGCGCAAGGCGTTCATGCCGCCGCCAGCAACCCCGATATTGCCCAACAGCAGCTGGACCATGGCGCCGGTGCGTATGATCTGCGAGCCGATCGAGTGCTGCGTCCAGCCCAGGGCATACAGGATGCTCGCGGCGCGGCCGGCCGTGGCCGTGCTGGCGAGCATCTCGCACACCTTGAGGAACTTGTCCTTGGGCGTGCCGCAGGCGCGCTCGACCATCTCCGGCGTATAGCGGGAATAGTGCTTCTTCAACAACTGGTAGACGCAGCGCGGATCCTGCAGCGTCGGATCGGTCTTCACGTACCCGTCCGCGCCCTTCTCGTAGTCCCAGGACGTCTTGTCATAGGTACGCTTTTCGGCGTTGTAGCCGGAATACAGGCCGGCGTCGAACGCGAAGTCGTCGCGCACGAGATAGGGGAAGTCCGTGTAGTTGCGGACGTAGTCGTGATGGATCTTGTCGTTGGCGAGGAGATAGTTGATCACCCCGCCCAGGAACACGATGTCGGTGCCGGTCCGTATGGGCGCGTAGAAGTCCGCCACGGATGCCGAACGCGTAAAGCGCGGATCCACGACGATAAGCTTGGCCTTGTTGTGGGCCTTGGCTTCAGTAACCCATTTGAACCCGCAAGGGTGGGCCTCGGCGGCATTGCCGCCCATGATCAACACTACATCCGCGTTCTTGATGTCGACCCAATGGTTCGTCATCGCGCCACGGCCAAACGTCGGGGCAAGACCTGCCACCGTCGGGCCATGTCAGACACGAGCCTGGTTGTCGAACCCCAGCATGCCGGTGCTGCGTATTACCTTGTGCGTGATGTAGCCGACTTCATTGCTGGACGCGGACGCGGCCAGCATCCCGGTGGTCAGCCAACGATTGACGGTCTTGCCATCGGCGGTCTTCGCGACGAAGTTGGCGTCGCGGTCCTGCTTTAGCAGCCGGGAGATGCGGCTCAGGGCATCGTCCCAGGAAATGCGCTGCCACTTGTCGGAACCGGGGGCACGGTACTCCGGGTACTTGAGCCGGTTGGGACTGTGGATGAAATCGACCAGGCTGGCGCCCTTGGGACAGAGCGTGCCGCGATTGACGGGATGGTCCGGGTCGCCCTCGATGTGCGTGATGCTGGCGGTGGCGTTCTTCGCGCCGTCGCCCAGGCTGTACATGAGGATCCCACAGGCGACCGAGCAGTACGGACAGGTGTTGCGGGTTTCGGTCATCCGGGCGAGCTTGTAGGCTCGGACCTCGGCCAGGGCCGGCGTGGGGGAGACCCCAAGCACGGCAAGGCTGGATCCCGCCAGTGTCGCCCCGGTCACCTTGAAGAATTGGCGCCGGTTCATCTTAACCATGGAACGTTACTCCTTGGATTTTCTACGCTGGCCGGCAGCGCGGGGGATCGCCCCGCGCGCACCGGACGGAATGCTCGACTCATTCCGAGTGCTCATGCGTATGCAAGTATAGGTGGGATTTGTCAACGCGACGTCAAGATGACGTAGGAAGACCGCTGAACGCGGCTGGATCGATTCTCAATACGTTGTTCGCCGCGGCACGACGCGTGGATGGGCCGCGGCGGCGCGACGCGGCGCAATACGACACGACAAGTTGTTAACATGCGCCCAGGCGCGCGTTTGCCGCAATGCAGCAAACGGGCAATGCTCCCTCCCAACTTCCTTTCTGGCGACGCATCATGGACGAAGCCTTCAGCCACCAGCTGTCGATGACCATCCTCATGACCCCGGACATGGCCAATTTTTCCGGCAATGTGCACGGCGGCCATATCCTCAAGTACCTGGACCAGGTGGCGTATGCCTGTGCCAGCCGCTACGCCGGCCAGTACGTGGTGACGCTGTCGGTCGACCAGGTCGTGTTTCGCGAGCCTATCCACGTGGGCGAACTGGTGACCTTCCTGGCGTCCGTCAACTACACCGGGCGCACGTCGATGGAGATCGGCATCAAGGTCGTGACGGAAGATATCCGCCAGAAACTGGTGCGCCACACGAACAGCTGCTACTTCACGATGGTGGCAATGGACGAGCTGGGCAATCCGACCCCCGTCCCCCCGCTGGAACTGCGCACCGACGAAGAGAAGCAGCGCTACGAAGCGGCGGCACAGCGGCGCGCCTTGCGCCAGGAAATGGAAAAGCGCCATGAAGCCATCAAGAAGGACGTGGCGTTGAATAACGCCAACGCCACGACACCATGAGCCCGCGGGGCGCGGTCCGGCCCCGGACCGCGCCCCGACGCCAGGGCCGGCGACAGCGCGGACACCTTACCCGCGGCCCAGGGCCTGGCGCACCGTGGCGGCCAACTCATCGATGTCGAAGGGTTTTTGCAGGATCCGCTCGCGCTGGAGCAATGTCGCGCTGAGCTGCGCGTCGACGTAGCCCGTGGCCAGGATGATGGGCAGGTCGGGCAGCTCGGCGCGCACGCGCTCGATCACCTCCGCCCCATTCATCCCCGGCATGACGAAGTCGACCATGAGGACATCGGGCGTCCGTTCGGCGATCAGGCGCAGGCCGCTTTCGCCGTCGGCCGCCTGGCGCACCTGGTAGCCGAGGGTCTGCAGGCACTCGACGATGAGGTTGCGCACCACAGGATCGTCGTCGATCACCAGCACATCGCCTCCCGCGCTGTCGGCCGCGGCGCCGGACGCCTTCTCCGCCGCCTGGTGGCCGGCGGCCTGCGCCTCCCCCGGCGCGATGCTGAGCCACAATTCGACGACCGTGCCCTTGCCCAGCTCGCTATTTATGCGCGCGGTGCCTCCGGATTGGCGGGCGATGCCATAGACCTGGCTCAGCCCCAGTCCGGTCCCCTTGCCGACCGGCTTGGTGGTGAAGAAAGGATCGAATACTTTCGACAGTACCGCCGGGGCGATGCCGCAGCCCGTATCGGCCACGGCGATGACGACGTAATCGCCTTCGGGCAGGTCCCCTTCGCCATGGCGCAGCGAGGTGGTCAGCGTGACGGTGCCCCCCGCCGGCATGGCGTCGCGCGCGTTGATCCCGAGGTTCAGCACCGCCAGTTCCAACTGGTTGGCGTCGGCGATGGCCTTGGGAATGGAAGGGTCCAGATGGGTGACAACGGTGACGGTGGCCCCCAGCGACAAGCCTAGCAGGTCGCGCATGCCGCTCAGCAGGGCGTTGACGTCGGTGACCCGCAGGTTCATGGTCTGGCTGCGCGCGAAGGCCAGCAACTGGCTGGTCAGCCGGCCGCCGCGCAACACCGCCTGGCGGGCATTGCCGGTAAGGCGGCGTATGCGGGCATCGTCGGTGGACCGGTCGATCAGTTCGATGCTGCCCATGATGATGTTGAGCAGATTGTTGAAATCATGCGCGAGGCCGCCGGTCAACTGGCCGATGGACTCCATCTTCTGCGACTGCACCAGCGCGCTCTGCGTGCTTTCGCGGGCGCGCACTTCCTTCATGAGCCTGTCATTGGCGCGCGCGAGGTCGTGGGTGCGCGCGCCGATGCGGCTTTCCAGGGTCTCGTTGAGGATATGCAAGGCCTCCTCGATGTCCCCCTGCCGCCCCATCTGCTCGCGGGCCTGGTACTGGCGGGCGCGCGCCCTCAATGCCGCGGTGATCGCCCTGCGCAGCACGTCGCCGCGCAAGGGGCGTTCGAGCAAGGTAACGTTGCCCAGGGCCTCCACGCCGGTGGGCGGGCCGCTGGCGCCATTGAGGACGATGAAGGGAAAGTCCGACCACGACGGCTGGGCCCGCACCCACGCCGCCAGGCGATCGCACTCGTGGGTACCCAGGGACTGGGCCGCGATCAGGCCGCAGGCCGCGTTGCCGAGACCGTCGAGAAATGCCTCGAAGTTAGGGCACGCGCGTACGCGGTCGCCGTATTCGGCCAGCACGGCGCTCAGCGCGCGCATGTCGCGTCCGCGCGGCGCCAGCACCACGATGGGGTCGGTGTCCGCGTTGGCGGTGGTGTCCGCCGTCGGAACGGTCGTCTCGCGTTTTTCCATAAATGCATATTCCTGATGGAACGCTGTAGTGGACGACCCAGTCTATACAGGCGATGCACGTCCCGTCCGGCCACTTGTAACAACGAGCGAATCGGGCGTCGAGAATGTTACTCAATTCCCTCCGCCGCTACGGGTGTTACGCCAGGTTGCACCGCGGGATGAGGCGGTTACGGGCCCATGCTAGGCTGCTTATCCTATGCCTCGTCCACACACGTCCTCCCCCTCCAAGCCGTTGGAAGACTATGGCTTGATCGGCAACATGCTGTCGGCCGCGCTGGTCGCGCGCGACGGCTCCATCGATTGGCTGTGCCTGCCCTATTTCAATTCACCGGCCTGCTTCGCCGCCCTGCTTGGCGACGAATCGCACGGCCGCTGGCAGATACGGCCGCGCGATCCCGGCTGCCGCACGACGCGACGCTATGTGCCCGGCACGGCGGTGCTGGAGACGGTCCACGAAACGGACACCGGCAAGGTCACGGTATTCGACTTCATGCCGCTGTCCGAAGACGAACAACGGGTGGATGTGGTGCGCCTGATCCGGGGCGACGAAGGCCGGGTCGATATGGAGATGGAACTGGTCCTGCGCTTCAACTACGGCCAGGCCGTCCCCTGGGTCCGCCGGCGCGACTATGGCCTGAGCGCGGTGGCCGGCCCCGATGCCGTGGAACTCCATACCCAGCTACCCTTGAGCGGCGAGGACATGAAGACCAAGTCCCGCTTCACCGTGCACAAGGGCGATACGCCGGCCTTCACCCTTTCCTATCATCCATCGCACAAGCAGCCGCATTTCGTCCCCGATCGCAGCGAGAGCCTGGACCGCACCATCGCCTGGTGGCGCGAGTGGTCCAAGCGCTGCCGTGGCGATGCGGAGAACCATCCCCGGTGGCACGAGGCCATCGTGCGCTCGATGATCACGCTCAAGCTGCTGACGTTCAGCCCCACGGGCGGCATGGTGGCCGCGCCGACGACATCGCTGCCGGAACGGCTGGGCGGCGAACGCAACTGGGACTATCGCTATTGCTGGCTGCGCGATTCGGCCATGATCCTGTATGCCCTGCTCAACGGCGGCTACCGGGACGAGGCCGAGGCCTGGCGCCACTGGCTGATGCGCGCCACCTCCGGCCTGCCCGAGCAGTTGCAGATCATGTACGGCGTATCGGGAGAGCGGCACCTGCCGGAGTTCGAGCTGCCCTGGCTGCCCGGCTACGAGAACAGCAGGCCGGTGCGCATCGGCAACGCGGCGTCCACGCAAATCCAGATGGACATCTATGGCGAGGTGATCGAGGCCTTGCATGCCGCGCGCGAAGCCAGGCTGGCGCCCGTGGAACATGCCTGGCGCCTGCAGCGCGTGCTGCTGCAACCACTGAAGAAGCACTGGAATACGCGCGACCATGGCATCTGGGAAGTGCGCGGCCCGCGCCGGGCCTTCACCCATTCGCGGGTGATGTGCTGGGTGGCGTTCGACCGCGCCATCAAGTCGATCGAGCGTTTCAACCTGGACCTGAACGGTTCCAAGGAAGAATTGGTCGCCCTGCGCGACAAGGTCCATGACGATGTCTGCCGGCACGGTTTCGACGCCAAGCTCAACAGCTTCGTGCAGTCCTATGGCGGCAAGGCGCTGGACGCCAGCCTGCTCATGATTCCGCAAGTCGGCTTCCTGCCCATCGACGATCCGCGCGTCGAAGGCACCATCGCGGCCATCGAACAGCGCCTGCTGCGCGACGGCCTGGTCTATCGCTACGACACGAAGCAGACCGACGACGGCCTGCCCGACGGCGAGGGCGTGTTCCTGGCGTGCAGTTTCTGGCTGGCCGACGCCTATGTCATGCAGGGGAGGATGGACGAGGCGCGCGCGCTGTACGACCGGCTGCTGGGCCTGCGCAACGACCTGGGGCTGCTGGCGGAGGAGTACGATCCGGTCGCCAAGCGCCTGGTCGGCAACTTCCCGCAGGGGTTTTCGCACATCGGCCTGATCAACACGGGCTACAACCTGATGAAGGCGGCGTCGGGCCCCGCGCAGCAACGCGCCAGCAGCTCGGCGCCCCGTAATGGCGACGCGCAACACCATGGACCTGCCGGCGACGTGCCGCATGTATAGGAAACGCATGTATAGGAAGCACGTGTAGGCTACGCCCGGGATCCACGTCGCGGCGGCGCCTTCCTCGCGGCGGGCATGGGCCGCGCACGCAGGCGGGAAGTCCTGGCGGACAGGGCGTACAGGCCGGACAGGACATATGGGCACGCGGTTTGCATGGAGGCCGCCCCATGCCGGAGCGCTGGAGCCCCCATGCCGCAAGCCGCCACCCAGACCTGTCTCGCCGAGGCCGGCCTGGTCTATGTCGACGACCGCAAGCCCGGCGTCACACGCCGCCTCGTGCGCGGACGCTTTCAGTACTTTTCCGCCTCCGGCGAGCGTATCCGCGACCCGGAAACGATCAAGCGCATCGACGCGCTGGCGATCCCGCCGGCCTATGCCGACGTCTGGATCTGCCCCAAGGCCAATGGCCACATCCAGGCGACCGGGCGCGATGCGCGCGGCCGCAAGCAATATCGCTACCACGCGGCATGGCAGGAACTGCGCGGCGCCAACAAGTATGGACAGCTATCCGAGTTCGCCGCCGCGCTGCCGCGCATCCGCCGCCAGGTGCAGCGCGACATGGCCGGCGCCGGGCTGACGCAGCAGAAGCTGGTGGCGGTGGTGGTGCGCCTGCTGGAGACCACCCTCGTGCGCATCGGCACGCCGGCCTATGCACGCGCCAACGGGTCCTATGGCCTGACGACACTGAAGCGGCGGCACATCACGGTGGCGGGCGGCCGCATCCGCCTGCGCTTTCGCGGCAAGAGCGGTGTCGAACACGACGTGACCGTGGCGGACCGCCGCATCGCGGCGGTGGTCAAGCGGTGCATGGAGATCTCCGGCCAGGAGTTGTTCCGCTACCTGGACGACGAAGGCCAACCCCGCGGCGTGGACTCGGGCAGCGTCAACGACTACCTGCGTACCGCCGGCCGCGCCGACTTCACGGCCAAGCACTATCGCACCTGGGCGGGATCCGTGCTGGCGCTGGCCATGCTGCGCCAGCGCCCGTGGGAAAGCGAGACGCAGGCCAAGCGGGTGGTGGTCGACGTGGTGAAGGAGGTGGCCCGCCGCCTGGGCAACACGCCCGCGGTATGCCGCGATTGCTATATCCACCCGCTCGTGCTGCAAACCTATCTCGCCGGCGAACTCAAGGCCGGGGGCCCCGCGCCCGCGAGCCCCAAGGGCTTGAATGCGGACGAAAGACGCTTGCTGGCGTTCCTGAAAGCAGCAGGCTGACGCCGGCCGCGTCAGTACTTCTCGGGCACCATCATGCTTTCCGGCACCGGATGGCGCGCATAGTCTTCGTGGCGCTCGCGCTGCGGCAGCACCACCATCGGCGGCTCGGTATCGACGTAGGGCATTTGCTGGAGCAGATGGTCGATGCAGTTCAGGCGCGCGCGCTTCTTGTCCACGGCCTGCACCACCCACCATGGCGCCTCGGGGATGTGCGTGCGGTCCAGCATGACTTCCTTGGCGCGGGTGTAGTCTTCCCAGCGGCGGCGCGACTCCAGGTCCATCGGGCTGAGCTTCCATTGCTTGAGCGGGTCGTGAATGCGGCCCAGGAAGCGGATGTTCTGCTCGTCGTCGGTGATGGAGAACCAGTACTTGATCAGTTGGATGCCGGAACGGACCAGCATCTTTTCGAATTCGGGCACCGAGCGGAAGAACTCTTCGTACTGATCGTCGGTGCAGAACCCCATCACGCGCTCGACGCCGGCACGGTTGTACCAGCTGCGGTCGAACAGCACCATCTCGCCGGCGGCCGGCAGGTGCGACACATAGCGCTGGAAATACCATTGCGTGCGTTCTCGATCGTTGGGCGCGGGTAGCGCGGCCACGCGGCAGACGCGGGGGTTCAGGCGCTGGGTGATGCGCTTGATCACGCCGCCCTTGCCGGCGGCGTCGCGGCCTTCGAAGATGATGACCACCTTGTGCCCGGTGGCGACCACCCAGTTCTGCAGCTTGACCAGTTCGCCTTGCAAGCGCAGCAGTTCGCGGAAATAGCGGTGGCGCCAGGCACGCTCCTCGTCGTCGGGCTGCGGGCGGCCCTCCAGTTCCTCGAACGTGCGGTCTTCCAGTTCCAGCTCCAGTTCTTCGTCGTAATGGTCGGCCAGGTCGCGGTGCAGGCGGCGCAGCAGGTCGGGATCGATGGGGGACACGTCAGGCTCCAGGAATCAGGAATCAGGAATCAGGAATCAGGAATCGGTCGCAATGGATCGCGCCATCCTATGACGCCCCCGTGGCAAGAATATGACTGGCGAGAATGCGGACAGCGCGGCTGACAGCCCGCACTAAAGAACCCCGGCCGAAGGGAAACCGCGGATCCGGGTCCCCCGGTCCGCTGGTTTCGCCCCCTGGGGGGCCGCGCTACGCGCGGTGGGGGGGCCTCACTCAGCTGCGACGTGCATCTCCTCGGCAGAGGGGGGTGGGGCCTTTTTATTGACGCGCATGAAGACCAGGCAGGGGATGGCGGCCAGGGTCATCCACAGCATAAGCCGGAAATCGTCCAGGTAGGCGACGAAGGCCGCCTGGTTGTCGATCAGGGCGTTGAGTCCCGCCATGCCGGCCTGGCCGTTCAGGTTGAATACCTGCGCCAGGGCATCCGGATGCTGCATCAGGGTCTCGGCCGAGACCAGCGTGGTCAGCGACGCATGCATGGTCGACGAGTTGCGCACGAACAGGCTCTGCATGACCGAAATGCCGATGCTGCTGCCGATATTGCGCGACAGGCTGTAGATGGCGGTGCCGTCCGGACGCAGACCCCGGTCCAGCGTGGAAAACGTCATCGTGGTCAGCGGTACGGAGATGAAGCCCAGGCCCAGCCCCTGGACGAAGCCCGGAA
Source organism: Achromobacter aloeverae (assembly GCF_004121055.1). GTDB lineage: Bacteria > Pseudomonadota > Gammaproteobacteria > Burkholderiales > Burkholderiaceae_B > Bordetella_C > Bordetella_C aloeverae. Next base: position 434,404 of record NZ_PYAL01000005.1, on the reverse strand, counting down.
AGGCGATCTCCCATTCGGTAACCTGCGGCGTATAACCCGCCATTTGCCATAGCGACAATGCCGTCAGTCCAAAACCCAACCCGATGATCAAGCGGCCGTCCATGCGTCCCACCATGCGCCCGGCGAACAGCATGGACACCATGGTGCCGGCGCCGCTGGGCGCGGTCACCAGGCCGGTGGTGACCACCGGATAGCCAAGAATGGTCTGCAGCATGGGCGGCAGCAAGGCCCGGGTCGCGTAAAGCAGCAGGCCGACCAGGAAGTAGAAGGCCAGGCCCATGGCGAAATTACGGTCGCGCAGCAGGTCTACCTTGAAGAAGGAATCGCGCCCGGACGTGGCGGTGTGCAGCAGGAAGAACGTGAAGGCGATGAAGGCGGCGATGGCATAGGTGCGGATCTCGATGGCATCGAACCAGTCGACCTGCTCGCCCCGGTCCAGCAGCAGCTGCAGCAGGCCGATGGACAACGCCAGCGTGGTGAAGCCAAAGACATCGAAGCGCCTGGGACGCTCGTGCGGCGCCTCTTCGTGGATGTAGCGGTAGACACCGTAGAAGGACAGGACGCCCACCGGCAAGTTGATCAGGAACACCCACCGCCAGTTCATGTTGTCGGTCAGCCACCCGCCCAGCGTGGGGCCGAGGATGGGGCCCAGCATCACGCCCATGCCCCATACCGCCATGGCGCGGCCATGGTCCTTGGGTTCGTTGATGTCCAGCATCACGGCTTGCGACAGCGGCACCAGCGCTGCCCCGAAAGCGCCCTGCAACAGGCGCGCGACCACGATTTCCAGCATATTGCCCGCCGCGCCGCAGGCCAGCGACATGATGGTGAAGCCAGCGATGGACACCAGGAACACCTTCTTGCGGCCGTAGCGCCCATTCAGCCAGCCCGTCACCGGCGTGGCGATCGCCGCCGCCACGATATACGACGTCAGCACCCAGGTAATCTGGTCCTGCGACGCCGACAGTCCGCCCGCCATATGGGGCAAGGCGACGTTGGCGATGGTGCTGTCCAGCGTCTGCATGATGGTGGCCAGCATGACCGACACCGTGATCATCAAACGGTGGGGGACGGCCGAGGCTTGCGATTCGGTATTCATGGAGAAATCACTGCGAGTAGGACGACTGCCAAATTGGTGGCCGCCAAATTAATAACTAGCGTTATTACTTGCCTAAAAAAAAGCCGACCTGGCGCCGCTGGGCGGCGCCCGCCGGATGCCGTCAGCTGAAGCGTGCCAGGAGCTTGCGCAGCAGGCGCTCCAGTTCATCGATCTCGCCCGGCTCGAACGGCTCGAACATCTCCTTCAACTGCGCACGCCGGCGCGGCATGTTCTCCTTCACGAAATCCAGGGCCTTGGGCGTCAGTTGCAGGAACACCTGGCGCCGGTCCTGCTCGCTGCCGAAGCGCTCGACGAAGCCCTGGCGTTCCAGCTCCTTGGCCACCCGCGTGCTGTTGGTGCGCGACGAGTTCATGAAAACGCTAAGTTCCGAAGGCTTGAGCCTGTGCCCTTCGGCCGCGTAGATCACCACCAGGGACGTCCACAGCGTCGAGTTCAAGCCGTGCGCCCGCAACGGTTCGTCCATATAGTCGGCCATGCTTGTGGCAAGATGCAGGACCAGGCGGCTGAGTACCGATTCGCGCAACTGCTGGCGCGAAGCCAGGCGCTGCGCCAGGTCGCGCATGGCCTGTTCGAAAGGCTCGAAAGAAGACGTCATGGGAAGCGGCGGCGATGCGTGGGTGGGGAGCAAAGTAGTAACGCTAGTTATTATATCCCTGCCGTACCGGCGGGCCAACTTCCATCGGCCGGCGATTGGCGGTTAAATGGGCGGCCAGGCGGCAAGGCCGCCGGTACGCCTGCGTTTCCACGCTCCTCTTTCCCTGTCCTCGGCCCCCAATGGATACCCTGTCTCGCGATATCGTCGCCCACCCGCTCGAAACCCTGTCCCTGCGCGCCGACCTGGCGCTGGCGCTGCGCGCGGCCGCGCATCATGGCCTGGAAGAAGGCGTCTGCAATCACTTCAGCGTGGTGATTCCCGATGGTTCGGACCGCTTCCTGATCAACCCGCGCGGCTTGCACTGGAGCGAGATCGACGCCGACGATATCGTCATGGTGGACGGTGACGGCAAGCGCCTGGCCGGCCATCACGAAGTCGAGACCACCGCCATGTTCATCCACGCGGCCGTGCACCGCATCGCCGGCAAGGCCTGTGTGCTGCACACCCACATGCCCTATGCGACGGCGCTCACGCTGACGTCTCGGCGCATGCTGGATACGACGCTGTCGCAGTCGGCCATGCGCTTTCACGGCCGCGTCGCCACGGACGGCAAGTACAACGGGCTGGCGCTCACGCCGGCCGAGGGCGAGCGCATCGCGCGCGCCATGAACGGCGCCGATATCGCGTTCCTGGGCAACCACGGCGTGGTGGTCTGCGGCGAGCGCATCGACTATGCCTACGAGGACCTGTACTTCGTCGAGCGCGCCTGCGAGGCCGAGGTGCTGGCCCGCTCCACCGGCCTGCCGCTGGAGCCCGTCGCGCCCGAAATGGCGCAATTCGTGGCTGACCAGACCGCCGGCGAACGGCTGCAGTCGACCCTGTTCTTCGAGGCGCTGCGGCGCATGCTGCCGCCGCCGCGGCGCTGAAGCCCGGCGGCGCGCAAAGACCAAGCCCGGCATGTGCCGGGCTTTGTTTTTAGCCGCCTGTCTCGGCCGCGCCGGCGGCCCCGGCGCGGCGCGATGCGCCCCCGGCCAACCCGCCCGCGCATTCCGCCATCAGAATGCCGGAACGACCGCGCCCTTGTACTTTTCCAGGATGAACTTCTTCACCTCGTGGGTGTGCAGGGCCTGCACCAGCTTGGCCAGCGCCGGCGAGCCCTTGTTGTCCTCGCGCGCCACGATCAGGTTGGCGTAGGGCGAATCGGCGCCTTCGATGAACAGCGCGTCGCGGGTGGGCACCAGCCCCGCCTCCAGGGCGTAATTGGTATTGATCAGCGCCAGGTCCACGTCGTCCAGGGAGCGCGGCAGCATCGCCGCCTCCAGCTCGCGGAACTTCAGGTGCTTGGGATTGGTGGCCACGTCCAGGGAAGTCGCCTGGATATTGGAGGGGTCCTTGAGGGTGATGAGGCCCTGCCTCGCCAGCAGCAGCAAGGCCCGGCCGCTGTTGGAGGGGTCGTTGGGAATGGCCACGGTGGCGCCGTCCTTCAGGTCGGCGACCTTCTTGATCTTGCGGGAATAGGCGCCGAAGGGCTCGACGTGCACCGCGGCCACCGGCACCAGGTGGGTCCCGCGATCCTTGTTGAAGGTATCCAGGTAGGGCTTGTGCTGGAAGAAATTGGCGTCGACCTGCTTGTCGGCGGTTTGCAGATTGGGCTGGACGTAGTCGCTGAACACCTTGATGTCCAGGTCCACGCCCTCGCGCGCCAGCGTCGGCTTGACGAATTCCAGGATTTCGGCGTGCGGGACCTGGGTCGCCGCGATCACCAGCTTGTCCGCCGCCGGCGCGGTGCCGGCCAGCAAGAGCGCGCCCGCCAGGGCGGCGAATGCACGCAGGGATGTCTTGAACATGAGCAGTTTCCTCCTAGGTGTAATACCGGCCAGCGAACCGGGCAGTGAACCGGGCCGTCGTGCGGGACCGTGGTGCCGGACCGCAGTGCCGGACCGTAATGCCGGGCGCCGCGGCCGCCGACGCCCCGCGGCGCCGCCGGGCCAGTGCCCAGGGGGCCGAATCTACATGAAGCGGACTTATTTGTATCCCATATTCACATAGCGCGCTGGCATAAGCCCCGACGGGTACTACAATCGCGCTTGTGCTTCGTCGGCTGGCGCTCGGTCGCCCGCCGGCGGAAACGGCCTGCCACCCTCGCAGGCTTTTTTTCATCTCCCTTTATTCCCAGGGTAACGCACCGCCATGACCGACATCCAAGATCCTGCCGCCTCCTTGACGCCCGCCGTCAAGGCCAGTGTTTTGTCCGAGGCCCTGCCCTATATCCGACGATTCCACGGCAAGACCATCGTGGTGAAGTACGGCGGCAATGCCATGACCGAGGAGCGGCTGCAACGCAGCTTCGCCCATGACGTCGTCCTGCTCAAGCTGGTCGGCCTGAACCCCGTGGTGGTGCACGGCGGCGGCCCGCAGATCGACGACGCGCTGCGCCGCATCGGCAAGCAGGGCACGTTCGTGCAGGGCATGCGCGTCACCGACGCCGAGACCATGGAAGTGGTCGAATGGGTGCTGGGCGGCCAGGTCCAGCAGGACATCGTCATGATGATCAACGAGGTCGGCGGCAAGGCCGTGGGCCTGACCGGCAAGGACGGCGGCCTGATTCGCGCCCGCAAGAAGCTGATGGACAACAAGGAGAATCCCGCCGAGCCGATCGATATCGGCTTCGTCGGCGACATCACCCAGGTCGATCCGGCGGTGGTCAAGGCCTTGCAGGACGACCAGTTCATCCCCGTCATCTCGCCCATCGGCTACGGCCAGGACGGCACCGCCTACAACATCAATGCCGACGTGGTCGCCGGCAAGATGGCCGAGGTGCTGGGCGCCGAAAAGCTGCTGATGATGACCAACACCCCGGGCGTGCTGGACAAGAACGGCAAGCTGTTGCGCAGCCTGTCGGCGCGCGCCATCGACGAGCTCTTCGCCGACGGCACGATTTCGGGCGGCATGCTGCCGAAGATTTCCTCGTCGCTGGACGCGGCGCGCAGCGGCGTGAACTCGGTACACATCGTCGACGGCCGCGTGCCGCACTGCCTGCTGCTGGAACTGCTGACCGACCAGGGCGTGGGCACCATGATCACGTCGCGCTGATGCTGGCACGACGCAACCTGCTGCGGCCGGCCGCTCGCCTGCGGCGTTCCCGCCGCGTCGGGGCGGGCGCGGGCACCGGCGCCGGTCGCCTCTGGCTGTTCGATCTCGACAACACGCTGCACAACACCTCGCACGCCATCTTCCCGCGCATCGACGCGGGGATGACGCGCGCGGTGGAGCAGGCCCTGGGCGTGGACACGGCCACCGCCAACGCGCTGCGCAAGGAGTACTGGCAGCGCTACGGCGCCACCGTCATCGGGCTGGTGAAGCACCATGGCATAGACGCGGACGAATTCCTGCGGATGAGCCACGATTTCGACGTCAGGCCCTTGATCCGCTCCGAGAGCGGACTGGCGGCCAAGCTGCGTCGCCTTCCGGGCCGCAAGGTACTGCTGACCAATGCGCCCTATCACTATGCGCGCGCGGTGCTGCGGCACATGGGCGTCCTGCGCCAGTTCGAAAGCCTCTGGTCCATCGAGCACACGCGCTGGCACGGCGGTTTCCGGCCCAAGCCCTCCCCCGCCCTGCTGCGCCACGTGCTGGCGCGCGAAGGCGCGGCGCCGCGCAACACCGTGCTGGTCGAGGACACGCTGGCCAATTTGCGGGGTGCGCGCCGCGCCGGCCTGCGCACGGTCCATGTGTTCCACCCCGGCACCCCGTTTGCAAGCGGCCTGCGGCAGCGGCCGTCCTACGTGGACTTGCGGGTAAACTCGGTCAGCGAGCTGCTGCTGAGCCGGCGGCCCCTGCGATAGGTTCCCCGGTTCCTCCCCCAACCTTTTGACTATCCGCGTCCGACGCGGCGACAGCCATGGCAAGCAGACCCGGCGAGAAAAAAACGCAGATACTGCAGACGCTGGCCGAGATGCTGGAACAACCGCACGCCGCGCGCATCACCACCGCCGCACTGGCCGGCCGCATGCAGGTTTCCGAAGCGGCGCTGTATCGGCATTTCGCGAGCAAGGCCCAGATGTTCGAGGGCCTGATCGAATTCATCGAGACGACCATCTTCACGCTGGTCAACCAGATCAATGCCGCCGAACCGAGCGGCGTGCAACAGGCGCGCGGCATGATCGGCATGCTGCTGTCCTTTTCGGAGAAGAACAAGGGCATGACGCGCGTGCTCACCGGCGATGCCCTCGTCACCGAGGACAACCGCCTGCAGGAACGCATCAATCACATCAACGACCGCATCGAGGCCTCGATCAAGCAGGCCTTGCGCACCGCCGTCGAGGACGGCGGCCTGCCCGCGGATGCCGACATCGCCGCCCACGCCAGCCTGCTCACCCACTTCGTGCTGGGCCGCTGGCTGCGCTATGCGCAGAGCGGCTGGCGCGTGCCGCCCACGGCGCATATGGAAGAACAACTGCGGCTGACCTTGGGGACGGCGGGCTGAGACCCGGATCCCCCAGGCCGGGGATTACTGCTCGGGCTTGATGTTCGCCTTCTGGATCACCATGGTCCATTTGTCGATTTCAGCCTTGATCTCCTTTGCCGTGCCCTGCGGCGTGGCGTACTCGGCGATGACGCCCTGCTCCAGCATCTGGGCCTTGACCGCATCGCTGGACAACACTTTCTTCAAGGCGCCATTGAGCGTGTCGATCACGGCCGGCGGCGTGCCGGCCGGGGCCAGGATGCCGAACATGGAGCTGACCTCGAAGCCTTGCAGGCCAGCCTCCGAGGCCGTGGGCAGGTCGGGCAGGGTGGGAATGCGCTTGGCCGACGCGGCCGCCAGCGGGCGCAGGTTGCCGGCCTTGATCTGCGGCTGCGCGGCGGGCGCGGTCTCGATCATGGTCAATACCTGTCCGCCCACCAGGTCGGTCATCGCGGGACCGCTGCCGCGATAGGGAACATGCAGCATGTCGACCCCGGCCGCCACCTTGAACAACTCGCCGGCGAGGTGCTGGGGGGAACCGTTCCCGGACGACGCGAACGTCAACTGGCCCGGCTTGGACTTGGCCAGCGCGATGAGCTCCTGCAGGTTCTTGGCCGGCACCTGGGGATTGACCACGAAAACCAGCGGCACGCGGCCCAGCATGGAGACCGGCGCGAAGCTCTTCTGCAGGTCGTAAGGCACCTTGCTGCCGTACAGGGCGGCGTTGATGGAGTGGCTGGTCAGGGCGCCCATCAGCAGCGTATAGCCGTCCGGAGGCGCCGCGGCAACGGCCGCCGCGCCGATGTTGCCGGTGGCGCCCGCGCGGTTCTCCACCACCACGGATTGGTGCAGTTCCTGGCCCAGCGCCTGGGCGGCGACGCGCCCTATCACGTCGGTGGCGCCGCCCGGGGGATAGGGCACGATGAGGCGTATGGGTTTGTCGGGATACGCGGCGGCCTGCGCCGCCATGGGTACGGCCAGGGGGATGGCCAACGCCAAAGTCCCGGCAGCAAGGGCGCGCAGGAACTGTACGCGGTGTGATCGCATGGTCTAGTCTCCGTTTTATCGCGCGCCTGGTGAGGCACGCATTTTTTGAGCGACCATGATAGAAAGTTGATGATACTATCGTCAACATTATTATCAATAATCTGACGAGACGCGGCGATGACCGACCAAGACGATCCCAAGGGCATGCGCAAAGGCCTGACCAGCTACGGCGACGCCGGTTTTTCCTTGTTCCTGCGCAAGGCCTTCATCAAGGGCGCGGGCTATACCGACCATGCGCTGGACCGGCCGGTGATCGGCATCGTCAACACGGGCAGCGCCTACAACCCCTGTCATGGCAATGCCCCGCAACTGATCGAGGCGGTCAAGCGCGGGGTGCTGATGGCCGGCGGCCTGCCTATGGATTTCCCCACCATCTCGGTCCACGAAAGCTTTTCGTCGCCGACCAGCATGTACTTGCGCAACCTGATGTCCATGGACACCGAGGAAGCCATCCTGGCGCAGCCCATGGACGCGGTGGTGATGATAGGCGGCTGCGACAAGACGGTGCCGGCGCAGTTGATGGGCGCGGCCTCGGCCAACGTGCCCGCCATCGAGCTGGTCACCGGCTCGATGCTGACCAGCTCGCATCGGGGCGAGCGCGTCGGCGCCTGCACCGATTGCCGCCGCTATTGGGGCAAGTACCGCGCCGAGGAGATCGACGACGAGGAAATCGTCGACGTGAACAACCGCCTGGTCGGCAGCGTCGGCACCTGCTCGGTGATGGGCACGGCCAGCACCATGGCGTGCATCACCGAGGCACTGGGCATGATGGTGCCCGGCGGCGCCTCGGCGCCCGCGGTGACGGCCGACCGCGTGCGCGTGGCGGAGGTGACCGGCACCACCGCCGTGCAGCTGGCCCGCAGCAAGCTGACGCCGGACCGCATCATGACGGCCAAGGCCTTCGAGAACGCATTGCGCGTGCTGCTGTCCATCGGCGGGTCGACCAACGGCATCATCCACCTGACCGCCATCGCCGGCCGCATGGGTTTCGAGGTCGACCTGGCGCGCGTCGACGCGCTCAGCCGCGAAACGCCCGTGCTGGTGGACCTGAAGCCGTCCGGCCAACACTACATGGAAGATTTCCACAAGGCAGGCGGCATGCAGGCCCTGCTGCGGGAGTTGCGGCCGCTGCTGCACCTGGACGCGCTGACCGTGACCGGCCGCACGCTGGGCGAGGAACTGGACGCCGCCCCGGCGGCGTTCGCGCAGGATGTCATCCGGCCCTTCTCCCAGCCCATCTATCCGCAAGGCGGCATCGCCGTGCTCAAGGGCAACCTGGCGCCCGGCGGCGCCATCATCAAGCAATCGGCGGCGGCGCCGGCGCTGATGGAGCATGAGGGCCGCGCGGTCGTGTTCGAGAACGCCGAGGACCTGGCGCAGCGCGTCGACGATCCCGACCTCGACGTCCAGCCCGAGGACATCCTGGTGCTCAAGATGATCGGTCCCAAGGGTGCGCCGGGCATGCCCGAGGCAGGCTACATGCCCATTCCGCGCAAGCTGGCCAAGGCCGGCATCAAGGACATGGTGCGCATTTCCGACGGCCGCATGAGCGGCACGGCGGCCGGCACCATCGTGCTGCATGTGACGCCCGAGTCCGCCGTCGGCGGTCCGCTGGCCTATGTGCGCACCGGCGACCGCATCCGCTTGAGCGTGGCCAACCGCGAGCTCGCCTTGCTGGTGGACGACGCCGAACTGGCGCGCCGCGCCGCCGAACAACCGCAAGAAACGCCCAGCGCGCCGCGCGGGTACCGCAAGCTGTTCCTGCAGTCCGTGACCCAGGCCGACCAGGGCGTGGACTTCGACTTTTTGCGAGCCGCCGAGATTCGCGGGAAAATCCCGGGCTCGCGTTGACGCCACCCCCGCCCAGCCGTACCCGATCGACCATGTCCCGTCTTGCCGATACGCCCGATTTCGCCCAACCTGCCGCACAGACGGCGCTGGAACGGGCCGTGCAGGCGTTGGAAGAAGACATCGTGCTGGGCCGCCTGCATCCGCGCGAACGGCTCATCGAAGACGATCTGATGCAGCGCTTCGACCTCAAGCGCCACGCGGTGCGCGAGCTGCTCGTTGAACTGGCGCGGCTGGGGCTGGCCGAGAGACGCAAGAACATCGGCTCCGAGGTGCGGTCCTTCGCGCCGCGCGAAGTCATCGAACTGTATGACATGCGCGAATTGCTGGAGACGCAGGCGGCGCGGCTGGTGCCCTGCCCCGCCAGCCCCGAGGCCCTGCATGCCCTCATCGAGATCCAGCACGAGCACGATGCCGCCGTCGACGCCGAGGATCCGCGCCAGGTTTTTCGCAGCAACCTGCGCTTCCACCAGGCCCTGTTCGGCCTGTGCGGCAATGGCGTGCTGGTGCGCGCCATACACGAATACGCGCGCCAGACGCACCCGATACGCTTTGGCACGCTGGTGACGTCCGAATACCGCCGCCAGGCCAGGCACGAGCACTGGGCCATGATAGAAGCCCTGCGCGAAGGGCGCCGGGAAGACCTGGTGGCCTTGTGCCGTGCGCACCTGCGGCCGTCGCGCGACGCCTATCTCGCGGCGAACCGGCACCTGGCCGATCCGCCCGCGGCCTGAATGCCGCCAGGCCGCACCCGTATCCCAAGCTGTTCATCCGGAGACCACACATGAGTCCAGCCATCCTGCCCGCCCCCTCCGCCTGCCATGCCGTCGTCGTCGGCGGCGGCACCATGGGCGCGGACGTCGCCGTGGTGCTGGCGCGCGCCGCCTGCCGCGTGACGGTCGTCGAGCGTGACGCCACGCGCCATGCGGGCATCCTCGACAGCGTGCGCGCGAATCTCGCGCAGCGCGGGCTGGAACGGCATGCCGCAGGCGTGCAGGTGGTGGCGGCCCTGGACGCGGTGGCCTGGCCCGATGTGCGCCTGGTCATCGAATGCATACCGGAATCGCTGCCCCTGAAGCAGGCGCTGTTCGCGGAGCTGGTGAAGCTGGCGCCGGCCCAGGCCCTGCTGGCCAGCAACAGCTCCAGCTTTCCCATCAGCCAGATCGGCGCCGGCCTGCCGACGCGCCAGCGCATGCTGGGCCTGCACTTCTTCATGCCGGCGCACCTGGTGCCGCTGGTGGAGGTGGTGCTATCGGCCGACACTGATCCAGCCGCGGGCGATGCCTTGCATGCCTTCATGCGCCGCTGCGGCATGGTGCCGGTACTGGTGCGCAAGGACGTGCCGGGTTTTCTCGGCAACCGCCTGCAGCACGCATTGACGCGCGAAGCCTTCGCGCTGGTGCAGGATGGCGTGGCCAGCGCCGAGGACGTCGACGCCGCCGTGCGCTTCGGCTTCGGCTTCCGCTTTCTCGCCGCGGGGCCCATCCTGCAGCGGGACCACGCCGGCCTGGAAGTCCATTGCGCCGCCACCGCCACCACTTACCCTTCCTTGTCCAAGGCCGATGGCCCCTTCCCCGTCCTCACGGAACGGGTGGCGGCCGGCAAGCTGGGCATGAAGACGGGTGAAGGCTTCTTCAAGTGGACGCCGGAAACCATCGCGGCGGAAAAGGCGCGCTATGCGCAAACCCTGCGCGCGGCGCTGGCGCTGATCGAAAGCGAACTGCCGCCGATCGAGCCCTGAGGTTTGCGCGCTACGCGGGCCCCTGCTACAGCAGCTTGCCCGGATTCATGATCCCGGCCGGATCGAGCAGCTTCTTGATGTCCTGCATCAAGCGCAACTCCAGGGGATGCTTGTAGCGATGGAAGTACTCGCGCTTGAGCTGTCCGATGCCATGCTCGGCGCTGATGCTGCCGTTGTAGCGCATGACTTCGTCCATCACTTCGGCGGTGATCGCCTCGCCCTGTTCGGCGGCCCAGGTGCTGGGCGCGCCGGCGGGACGCGAAATGTTGTAGTGCAGGTTGCCGTCGCCGAAATGGCCGAAGATAAAGGGTCGCACGCCGGCGTCCACGGCTTGCAGGCGCTTTTCGCAGGATGCCATGAAGGCCGGTATGTCCTCGATCGGCAGCGAAATATCGTGCTTGAGATGCGGGCCGTCGGCACGCTGCGCTTCGGAAATCTCCTCGCGCAGCTTCCACAAGGCCTGCAACTGGCTGAGGGACGCCGATACCGCCGCGTCCAGGCATAGCTCCTGCTCCAGGGCCTGGCCCATGACGGCCTCCAGCAAGGCGCCCAGCCCGTTTTCGTCGACGCTGTCCGCCAGCTCCACCAGCACATAGGCCGGATAGCGCTGCGCGAACGGCTCCTGCACGCCGGCGGCATGCGTAAGCACCAGGTCCACGCACGCGCCCGTGAAGAATTCGAAGGCCTGCAGGCGGGCGCCGCATTGTCCGTACAGCAGCTCGAACAATTGCAGCGCCTGCTGCGAAGAGGAGACGGCCGCCAGCACCACGGCGCGCACGTCCGCGCGCGGCAGCAGGCGCAGGGAGGCCGCGGTGATCACGCCCAGCGTGCCCTCGGAACCGATCAACAACTGCTTGAGGTCATAACCCGTGTTGTCCTTGCGCAGGGGGCGCAGCCCGTGGAAGACTTCGCCGTTGGGCAGCACGGCTTCCACGCCCAGCACCAGTTCGCGCGTCATGCCGTAGCGCACTACGTTCACGCCGCCGGCGTTGGTGGCCAGGTTGCCACCGATCTGGCAGGAGTCCTCGGCCGCCAGGCTCAGGGGCAGCAGGCGGCCGGCGTCCTGCGCCGCGCGGCGCAAGTTGCCGAGGATGCAGCCAGCCTCGGCCACCAGCGTATTGGCCACCGTATCCAGCGACCGCACCGCGTTCATGCGATCCAGCGACAGGATCACGTTATCGGCCGACCCGTCCGGCGTGGCGCCCCCGCACAGCCCCGTATTGCCGCCGCGCGGCACCACCGGCACGCCGACGTGCTGGCACAGGGCCAGGCAGCGCGATACCTGCTCGACGGTGCGCGGACGCACCACCGCCTGGGCCTGCCCCTTGTAGATACCGCGCCAGTCGGATAGCCACGGCGCGATGCCGTCGGGATCGATGGTGACCACGTCGGCGCCCAGCGCCTCGACGAGTTGGGAAGCAATATTCTTCGTCATGTTCTACGCCCGGGGATAGGAATTCGGGATCAGCGGCCGGCGCACACGGCGCACTCGTGATCGCGCGGCACGTTCATGCTGCGCCACTGCATATTGCGCACGTCCAGGTGCAGCAGGCGGCCCGACAGGCTGGTGCCCAGGCTCGCCAGCAGCTTGAGCGCCTCGGCGGCCTGCATGCTGCCGATGATGCCCACCAAGGGCGCGAACACGCCCATGGTGGCGCAATTGGCCTCTTCGACATCGTCGGCTTCGGGAAACAGGCAGTGGTAGCACGGCGCGGCATCGTCGCGCAGATCGAAGACGCCGACCTGCCCATCGAAGCGGATGGCCGCGCCGGAGACCAGCGGCTTGCGGTGCCGCACGCAGGCCCGGTTGATCTGGTGACGGGTGGTGAAATTGTCGGAGCAGTCCAGCACGACATCGGCGGCGGCGACCTGTTCATCCAGGTCGGCGTCGAGCAGGCGGCGCTCGATGATCCGCACGTCGACATCGGGATTGAGCGCCTGCAAGGTGGCGCGCCCGGAAGCCACCTTGGACTGCCCCAGGCGATCGGTGGCATGCAGCAACTGGCGCTGCAGGTTGCTCAGTTCGACGATATCGTCGTCCGCCAGCACGATGTGGCCGACCCCGGCGCTGGCCAGGTACATGGCGGCCGGCGAACCCAGCCCGCCGGCGCCCACCACCAGGGCCCGCGCGCCCAGGAAGGCTTCCTGGCCTTCGATACCCAGCTCGTCGAGCAGGATATGGCGCGCGTAACGCAGTAACTGCTGGTCGTCCATGTCGACGCGAACCGTTTACTTCGCCTTGCGGGGCTGCACTCCGTCCGGCGTGATGATCATGCGCTCGGTCGGCGCGGTCGGCGCCGACGCGCCTGCCTTGGCGGCCGCCGCGGTGGCATCCTTCGCATCCTGGTTGGACGCGGTGCGTGGCTGGGCCTTCTGGATCGGCCTGCCTTCCAGCGAATTGATGGCCTGCTGCAACTGGAAGTCGTCCTTGCCGCCGAACTCGAAAATCTTGGTCGGCGGATTGCCGGTGATGTCGGCCGCGTTGGACTTGAACTCCGTCTTGGGCTGGAGCGGATTATCCAGATGGTGCTGCAGGTCGGCTTCGCGCGGCAGGCGGAACAGGTCGCCTTCGGCGGTGTCGGCCACCACGTAGTCGGGTTCGATGCCGGTGGCCTGGATGGAACGGCCGTTGGGCGTGAAGTAGCGCGACGTGGTCAGCTTGATGGCCGTGTCCTCGGTCAGCGGCAGGATGACTTGCACCGAACCCTTGCCGAAGGTGCGATTGCCCATCACCTTGGCGCGCTTGTGATCCTGCAGCGCGCCCGCAACGATTTCCGACGCCGACGCCGAACCGACGTTGACCAGCACGACCATGGGCACGGTCTTGACCCAGGCGGGCAGGCCGGACAGATAGTTGCTTTCGCCGCGGGCATATTCCGCCGGCGTGGCCAGGTACTTGTGGCGCGCGTCGGGCGTGCGGCCATCGGTGGACACCACCAGCGCATCGTTGGGCAGGAACGCGCCGGCCACGCCGATGGCGCTGGTCAGCAGGCCGCCCGGGTCATTGCGCAGGTCCAGCACCAGGTACTTGGGCGGCTGCTTCGCGCCCAGGTCCGTCAATTGGCGCGCCAGGTCGGACCCGGTCTTTTCCTGGAACTGGGCGATACGCACATAGGCGACGCCGCCGTCCAGCATCTTGCTGCGCACGCTGCGCACCTTGATGATGTCGCGCACGATGTGCAGGACGATGGGTTGCGGCTGGTTGGCGCGCAGGATGGTGAGCGTGATCGGCGACTTCGGCGCGCCGCGCATCAGCTTGACCGCGTCGTTCAGCGCCATGCCCTTGGTGGACGTGTCGTCGATCTTGGTGATCAGGTCGCCCGCCAGCACGCCCGCGCGCGCCGCCGGCGTGTCCTCGATCGGGGAGATGACCTTGACGAAACCGTCCTCGGCGCCAACTTCGATGCCTAGCCCACCGAATTCGCCCTGGGTCTGCGTCTGCATATCCCGATACGCATCGGCGTCCAGGTAGGCGGAATGGGGATCCAGGCCCGACACCATGCCGGAGATGGCATTGTTGATCAGGGTCTTGTCATCGACGGGCTCGACGTAATTGCTCTTGATGGCGCCGAACACGCTGGTCAACGCACGCAACTCGTCCAGGGGCAAGGGGCTGCCACGCTGTGCGACGGCGGTCACTCCGACACTGAGCAGCACGCCGGCAACCACACCGACCGATACCAGACCGAAACTGCGATACTTGCGAGTGCCCATGCACACATCCTGAATTTGGTTTGCCGATACGCTTCTACTGGGCCAACCAAAGGGCTGGGTCCACTGGCGCGCCACCGTGACGAACTTCAAAGTATAGGCCCGATTCCACTTGACCGCCCGTGGCGCCGACCGTGGCGATGGCCTCTCCGGCCGCCACGCGGTCCCCCACCTGTTTAAGCAGGCTCTGGTTATAAGCGTAAACGGTCAGATATTGCTGACCATGGTCAATGATGATGAGGTTGCCGAAGCCGCGCAGCCAATTGGCGTAAACCACGGTGCCGGGGGCCACCACGTGCACCGGGGTGCCTTCGGCCGCACGCAGTACGATGCCGCGCCAGGTGCCCCCGTCCGGACGCCCCAGGCCGAAACGGCCCTGGATGGTGGCGCCGCTCACCGGCATGGGCAGGCCGCGCCGCAGCCCCTGGCCGGCCGGCGGCTGGGGCCGCGCGGCAACGGGCGGCTGGCGGGCCGGTTCAACCGGCTTTAAGCCTTCGAGGTCGCCGCGCGCCACCGGCCGGCCGGCATCCTTCGCGGCGGCTTCGGCCTCGGCGGCCTGGCGCGCGGCCTGGGCGGCGGCGGCGGCGTCACGGTGCGCGGCAGCTTCCGCCTGCTCGCGCGCCTGGGTCGCTTCCTTCTGTTCCTGGGCGCGGCGGGCCAACTGGGCCGTGCGTTCCGCCTGCTCAGCCTTGCGGCGTGCGTCCTCGGCCTTGCGGCGCGCCTCTTCCTGCGCCTTGCGGCGGGCCTCGTCGGCCTTGCGCGCGGCCTCGGCCTCGGCTTGCCGGCGCGCCTCTTCCGCCTTGCGGCGGGCTTCCTCGGCCTTGCGCGCCTCCTCGGCCTGCTTCTCGATGGCGGATTGCAGGTCGTCGATCAGGCGGCTCATGCGCTGGTCGTCGCGCCCCAGCTTGGTGGCTTCCTCGCGCTGGGCATTGATCTGCCCTTCGATACGCGCCAGGACCGTGGCGCGCTCCTTCTGCTGCGCCACCAGGGCATTTTTCTGTTCGGCCGTCTCGGCCACGACCTTGTCGATCTCGGCGCGGCGCGCGTCGGCGCGACCTTGCAACTGCGCCAGGCGATCCAGGTCCTCCCGCAGGGCCTGCACCGTTTGCGCGCGGGCCTGCGACACATAATCCAGATAGGCCAGGTTACGGCCCAACTGCTGGGGATCGTCGCCGGACAGCAGCGCGGTCCAGGGCGACAGGCCGCTGGTGTACTGCGCGCGCAACTGGCGCGCCAGTTCCGCGCGCCGCTGCGCCAGCACATCCTGCTGGCCGGCAAGCTGCTTTTCCAGGCTGGCCAGGTCGGCCTGCGCCTGCCGGCTCTGCTGGCCCAGCTCCGCCAGGCGGCGGTTGATCTGCGAAATGGCCGTCTCGGACTGGCGCAGCGAGTCGGCGGCCTCCTTGCGGTCCGATTCGCGCTGTTCGATGGTCTTCTGCAGCGACTGGATGCGGTCGCGCAGCGCCGATTGCTGGCGCTGCGCCTCGGTCTGGCGCTGCTCCAGGTCAGCGGGCGCGGCCCAGGACGCCACGGCCGGCAGCGCCAGGGCCACCGACCATACCAGGGATGCAGCCAGGCGCATCGCTATCAGGCCTTCTTCGCCTTGCCTTGCGCCGCCACCGCGGCCATCGCGGCTTCGATCGCCGCGGGGTCGCCCAGGTAATAGTGGCGGATAGGGCGCAGGTCGTCATCCAGTTCATAGACCAGCGGCTGGCCGGTGGGGATGTTCAGGCCGACGATATCGTCGTCCGAGATGTTGTCCAGGTGCTTGATCAGCGCGCGCAGGCTGTTGCCGTGCGCGGCCACCAGCACGCGGCGGCCCGCCTTGATCGCCGGCGCGATGGACTCGTTCCAGAACGGCAGCACGCGCGCGACGGTGTCCTTCAGGCATTCGGTGGCGGGCAACTGGTCGGCCGGCACCTTGGCGTAGCGGCTGTCGAAACGCGGATGGCGCTCGTCGTCCAGGGCGATGGGCTCCGGGGCGATGGCATAGGCGCGGCGCCAGATCAGCACCTGCTCGTCGCCGAACTTCGCGGCCGTTTCCGCCTTGTTCAGGCCTTGCAGGGCGCCATAGTGCCGTTCGTTCAGGCGCCAGCTGTTGCCCACGGGGGTGTACATGGCGTCCATCGCGTCCAATGCGATCCACAAGGTGCGGATGGCGCGCTTGAGCACCGATGTGAAGGCGACGTCGAAGACGTAGCCTTCCTTCTTCAGCAGCTCGCCGGCGGCGCGTGCCTCGGCGCGGCCCTTTTCGGTCAGGTCCACGTCCGTCCAGCCGGTGAAACGGTTTTCGAGGTTCCATTGGCTTTCGCCGTGGCGCATCAGGACAAGTTTGTGCATGGTGGGATCACATGAAACGGAAGTTGAAAAAACCGCGATTGGCGCTCATTTTATAATTGCCGGCTTGTAGCCCGCTGACACCCCCTTCCTGCCTGGCAGCCGAACGGGGTCGCAGCCTCGTCCTCCACGATCGAAGATCGTGGATAAACCGTGATATTTCAGGACCTTCCGTGGATTTTCTGCACTTCTTGCTGAGCCAGAACAACATCTTCATCCTTGCGGTCGCGGTGGTTTCCGGCGTCATGCTGCTGATGTCCACCCGCAAGGGCGGGTCGGGTGGCGTCAGCACCGCCGAGGCCATCCAGATGATCAACCAGCGCCAGGCCGTCTGGGTGGATGTCCGGCCGGTGGAACAGTTCCAGGCGGGTCATATCGCCCAGGCACGCAGCGTGCCGGCTGGCGATATCGAGAAAAAGGCGGCGTCGCTGCCCAAGAACAAGCCCCTGGTGGTGGTCGGCCAGGTCGGCCGCGATGCCACCAAGGCCGTGGCGGCGCTGCGGGCCCAGGGTTTCGCCGACGTGGTGGCGCTGGACGGCGGCATGAAGGCCTGGAGCGATGCCGGCCTGCCGGTTACCCAGCGGGCTTGAAGTCCACGGGCTTGAAGTCCGTGGATCTGAAGTCAGCAGGCTTTAAGCGCTTGACGGACCGGCCCCCAAGGCGCCGGTCCTCCGATTCCGAATTCATTGCGTGGGCAGGATGGCATCCGCCTTCATCCCACGGTAAGCCTAGAGACGCAAAATGAAGAAAGTCGTGATGTACGCAACTGGCTACTGCCCGTACTGCTCGCGCGCCGAAGCGCTGCTCAAGCAGCGCGGCGTCGAGCAGATCGAGAAAATCCTCATCGACCAGGATCCCGCCCAGCGCGACGTCATGATGCAGCGCACGGGTCGCCGCACGGTACCGCAGATCTACATCGGCGAAGACCATGTCGGCGGCTGCGACGACCTGTACGCGCTCGACCGCGCCGGCAAGCTGGTTCCCCTGCTGGCTGCCTGACGCGCGCCGGCGCCGCCGTTCGTCCCCGTCGCCACGACGGCGCAAGGGCGCCGCCGCGGCGCATGGCATCGTACATAGCACCACTCCTACACGCAGCACCCATTCATCCACCAGGAAATACTCATGGCCGATCAGGACCAAACCAACCAGCCGTCGTTCAATCTCCAGCGCGTCTATCTCAAGGACCTGTCGCTGGAAATGCCCAACGCGCCCCATGTGTTCCTGGAACAGGACACGCCGCAAGTCGAAGTCAACATCAATGTGGGCGGCCAGCGCCTGGCGGAAACCATTTTCGAATCTTCCGTGACGTGCACGGTGACCACCCGCATCAACGACAAGGTGCTGTACCTGGTCGAAGCCACGCAGGCCGGCATTTTCGAATTGGCGAACATTCCGGAAGACCAGATGGATCCGCTGTTGGGCATCGTCTGCCCGACCATGCTGTATCCCTACCTGCGCGCCAATATCGCCGACGCCATCACCCGCACCTCGCTGCCGCCCGTGCACCTGGCCGAAGTCAACTTCCAGGCCCTGTACGAGCAGCGCCTGGCCGAGCTGGCCCAGCAACAGCAGCAGGGCGGCGGCGCCAACGGCAACGACTCCGGCATCATCCTGCCGCCCAATGCCACCCGGCAATAAAACCGGCGCGACGGCACAGGCCATGCAAGGCGGCCAGCCGGCCGCCGCGGGGACGGTGAAAGCTCCCGCGGCGGCTTCGCCGCGCGTGGTCGTGCTGGGCGCGGGCAGCTGGGGCACCGCCCTGGCGGCGGTGGCGGCACGCCGCCACCCCACCATGCTATGGGCACGCCAGGCCGAACAGGCCCAAGACATCGGCGCCGCCCGCGAAAACGCCCGGTATCTGCCGGGCGTTTCCTTGCCCGCCGCACTGGCGGTGACGTCCGACCTGGCCCAGGCGCTGCGTCACCTGGACGCGCCGGACGCCGAACCCCTTATCGTATTGGGCGTGCCGGTCTCGGGACTGGCCGACATCTGCCATGCGCTGCGGGCATTGCTGCCCACGCTGGCCGGTCCCCTGCCCCACATCGTCTGGACCTGCAAGGGTTTCGAGAAGACCGACGGCCGCCTGCCGCACGAGATCGTGCGCGATGCGCTGGCCGGCCTGCCCGAGATCCGGGTCGGCGTGCTGTCCGGCCCGTCCTTCGCGCGCGAAGTCGCCCAGGGCCTGCCCGTCGGGCTGACCATCGCCAGCGATGACGAAGCCGTCTGCCGCCGCACCACCGCCGCGCTGCACGGCGGCGCGGTGCGCGTCTATGCGGGCGATGACGTCGTCGGCGTGGAAGTGGGCGGCGCGTTGAAGAACATCATCGCCATCGCCTGCGGCGTATCCGACGGGTTGATGCTGGGCACCAATGCCCGCGCCGCCCTGATTACGCGCGGGCTGGCGGAAATGACCCGGTTCGGCGTGGCGCTGGGCGCCCGGCCCGACACCTTCGCGGGCCTGACCGGCCTGGGCGACCTGGTGTTGACCGCGACCGGCGAACTGTCGCGCAACCGCCGCGTGGGGCTGGAAATCGGGGCCGGCCGCAAGCTGGACGAGATCCTGGCCGGCGGCATGACGGCCGAGGGCGCCTACGCGGCCCGCGCGGCCCTGGCGCGCGCACGCGCCCTGAACGTCGACCTGCCCATCGCCGCCGCGGTCTGCGCCGTGTTGTTCGACGGCGTCGCGCCGATGACGGCGGTCTCCACGCTGCTGGCGCGCGACGCGCGCCACGAAGGCGGCAACCTGCGCGCGCCCGATTGAGCCCGCCAGCCGATCGAGCCCGTCATATACCCAGAAGAACAGCCAGAAAAACACCCGGAAAACCCATACCCATAAAACCCTTGGAGACCCCCATCATGACGTCCCCCGTACGTCCCAACATCGGCAAGCGCCTGCGCGCGCTTTGTCTTGGCCTGGCCAGCGTCTGCTTCCTGGCGGCGGGCGGACCCGCCAAGGCGGAGTGGCCCGAGCGGCCCATCGCCATGATCGTGCCCTTCCCGGCAGGCTCGTCGCCGGACCTGCTGGCGCGCATGGTCGCCGAACCGCTGTCCCAGGCGCTGGGCCAGCCCATCATCGTCGAGAACAAGCCGGGCGCCGGCGGCAACATCGGCACGCGCATGGCCGCGCAGGCCAAGCCCGATGGCTACACCATGCTGTTCACCATCAATGGGCCGCTCACGACGGCGCCCACGCTGTACAAGAAAACGCTGGGCTACGACCCCTTCACCGACCTGGCGCCGGTCACCCTGGTGGCCACCAGCCCCAATGTGCTGGCCGTCCCGGGCGACCTCAACGTCAAGGACCTGGGGCAATTCGTCAGGATGGCGCGCGAGCGGCCGGGCGCGCTGAACTACGGCTCGGTGGGCCCGGGCAGCGCGTCGCAGCTGGCCATGGAAATGTTCAAGAGCCAGGCCGGCCTGGACCTGGCCCACATTCCCTATGCCGGCTTCCCGCAGGTGGTCGGCGCCATCCTCGGCGGCGACATCCAGGCCGGGTTCATGGTGCCGGCCATCGCCATGCCGCAAACGCGCGACGGCCGTGTCAAGGTGCTGGCGGTGACCAGCCTGCAGCGCACGCCCGTCCTGCCCGACGTGCCGACCATGGCCGAGCAGGGCTATCCCGGCTTCGAGGCGATTTCCTGGGACGCGGTACTGGTGCCGGCCGGCACGCCCAGCATCGTCGTCGAGCGCCTGAACAGTGAACTGGCGCGCATCATCGACAGCGACAAGGTACGCCAGCTGATGGCCGTGCAGTACTTCACGCCGGCCCCTTCGTCCCCCGGCGAGCTGACGACCCGCATGCGTGACGAAAAAGCGCGCTGGGACAAGGTCATCGAAAAGCTGAATCTTTCGCTGGATTGAGGCCCGTGGCCGTCCCTCAAACGCCACCCGCATAGCCGTTCTGGCGCCAGGCCTCGAACACTGTCACCGCCACCGCGTTCGACAGGTTGAGGCTGCGCTGCCCTTCCCGCATCGGCAGCCGCAGGCGCTGGGACGGACCGAACAGGCGCAGGTCCTCCTCGGACAACCCGGCCGTCTCGCGGCCGAAGACGAAGACGTCGCCGGGCTGGAAGGCCAGCTCCGCGATGGGGCGCGCCCCGCGCGTGGTCAGGGCGAAGATGCGGTCTGGCGGCGCGCCAGTATGGGTCAGGGCGTCCTCCAGCGTCTTGTGCACCTGCATGGGCTGCCATTCGTGATAGTCCAGGCCGGCGCGGCGCAGGCGCGCATCGTCCAATTCGAAACCCAGCGGTTCCACCAGATGCAATTGCGATCCCGTGTTGGCGCACAGGCGTATCGCGTTGCCCGTGTTGGGCGGGATTTCGGGATGGACCAGGATGACGTGAAACATGGCGCGAATGAAGAAGCAGGAAAGCCCGGAGAACAGGACGAAGGCCCGTCGCTTGATATCAGGCGCCGCGGGCGCGGGTAACGGCTAGGGCAGGCGATATTGTGCCAGGGCGCCTCCGTCCTCGGCGGGCGCCCGCATCGCCACCAGGCCCAGGACCTCGCTGGCGCCCGCCGCGCGCAGGGCACGGGCGGCGGCGTCCAGCGTGGCGCCGGTGGTCATGACATCGTCGACCAGCAGTACCGTGCAAGGCGGCAGGCCGACAGGACAGGCATACGCCCCGGCCACCCCATCCAGCCGCGCCACGCGGTCCAGCGAGGCCTGGCGCGGCCCCTCCACGACACGTCGCAGCCAGGCCTGCCGCACGGGCAGGCCCGTGGCGCGCGCCAGCGCGCGGGCGATTTCCGCGGCGGGATTGAAGCCGCGACGGCGCAGCGAGGCACGTGCCGCCGGCACCGGCACCAGCACGGCATCGGGCGGGCGCGCCGGCGCGCCCGGTTGCGCCAGGGCGTCCAGGATCAAGGCCGCCAGCGGGCCGGCCATGGCGAAGCGCCGCTCGCCCTTGAGCCGCGTGATCAGCAGGTCCGCCGGCGCTTCGTAGTCGCAGCCTGCCACCACCTGTCCATAGGCCGGCGGCCGGCGGGCGCAGTCCGGACATTCCGGCATGGCCCAACCCAGGCGCAGCGCGCAACGGCCGCAACGGCGCTGCGACGGATGCATGGTGGCGCGCGCGTCGGCCCGGCAGCCATCGCACAAGCCGCCACCACGGGCGGGACCCGCGCACATCGGGCAGTCCGATGCGATTCCGGCCAGCCACGCGCGCCAGCGGGACGGCGCCCGCGCCCAGCCGGCCGCCGGCGAACCGCGCGGGCACCGGAGCGCGGACGCGCCGGGCAGGTCGTACGCTGGCCCGGCGGCAGACGCCGATGCCGATGCAGACGCCGATGCCGATGGCGATGGCGATGCCGATGCCGTTCGCTGCATTTGTCCTCCGGTTTCGCTAAGGTCCTGGGCGCATACCCTGCCCCGCTTCGCGGGGATCCCGCGGCCGCGCCGCCCGGTGCGCAATAATGGCGGATATTCATCTGAACACGTCTCGCACCGCGCCGGCGGCCGCGGCGCCCGTTATGTCACCAGCCTCGATTTCATCCCTCCCCCTGAACAGCGCCGACGTGGCGCGCCAATTCGCCCGCCGCGGCGACCTGGAAGACGCGCAGTTCCTTTACGGGGAGATCGCCGGCCGCATGCTGGACCGCCTGCGCTACATCCGCATCCAGCCGCAACGGGTGCTCGACGCGGGCTGCGGCGCGGGAGCCGCCCTGCCCCGCCTGCGCGAGCGTTATCCCGACGCGGCCTACGTGGGCCTGGACGCGTGTGCGCCGCTCCTGGACATCGCGCGCGCGCGCCACACCCCGGCCGGCCTGGCCGGGATGCTCGGACGCCTGACCGGCAAGGCCGCCGTCCGGCCGCAATTCCTGCTGGCCGACCTGGCCGCGACGGGGCTGCCGCCGGAGTCGGTGGACCTGGTGTGGTCCAACCTGGCCCTGCACTGGCATCCCGAACCGCATGCCGCCCTGGCCGAATGGCGCCGCGTGCTCAAGGTCCAGGGACTGGCGATGTTTTCCTGCCTGGGTCCCAATACGCTGCGCGAACTGCGTGCGGCCCTGGACGACGCCGGCCTGCGCACCGCCACGCCCGCTTTCGTCGACATGCACGACTTCGGCGACCTGCTGGTGGAGAACGGTTTCGCCGATCCCGTCATGGACCAGGAAACCCTCACCCTCACCTATCGCACGCCGCAGCGCCTGCTGGAAGATGTGCGAGCGCTGGGCGGCAACCCCGCCAGCGGGCGCCGGCGCGGGCTGGCCACGCCCGCCTGGCGCGACCGCCTTCAGGCCGCGCTGGAAAGGCAGCGCGGCGACGACGGTCTCATCAAGCTGAGCATCGAGGTCGCCTACGGCCACGCCTGGCGCGCCGCCGCGCGGCAGACGGCCCCGGGAGAAACGCGCCTGTCGGTGAGCGCCATCGGCGGCCGCCGCGGCTAGGCCGGCCCTGCAGGATGGAAGCGCCCGTACCGGGGCGCCGGCCCGCGGCCGCATCCTCGCTGGTTCGGGTTAACGATGGGGCCGCGGGCCGACGAGTCGACCGTGCCACGGGTATGCTATCGGCAGAAAGGTGCCCCCCAAGCGGCGCGGCTTACGCCGCTTGCTGCCCCCCGAGGGGGCGCTTTTTGCCTTGGGACGGCCCTGCGGCAAAAAATGGCGCTTCAGACGCCATCCCCTGAACATCCAAGACCACGATGGAGACAACATGCGTTTCGGTATCCGCCTTGCCTTGCCCCTGCTTTGCGCACTCGGCCTGAGCGCCAGCGCCCAGGCCGCCGATGAATGGCCCGCCGGCAAACCCATCACCTACGTCGTTCCCTTCGCGCCCGGCGGCGCCACCGACGTGATCGGCCGCATCGTGGCCACCAAGCTGGGCCCGGTCCTGGGCACCAGCATCGTCGTGGAAAACCGGCCCGGCGCCGGCGGCAACATCGGCTCCGAATTCGTGGCCAAGGCCAAGCCGGACGGCTACACGCTGGTGGGCGGCACCATCAGCTCGCACTCCATCAACGGCAGCCTGTATCGCAACATGCCGTACGACATGGTGAAATCCTTCGTGCCGGTGGCCCTGACGGGCCAGCTGGGCAATGTGCTGGTGGTGCCGGCCGAAAGTCCCTACAAGACGGTGGATGACGTGCTGGCGGCGGCGCGCAAGACGCCCGGCCACCTGAGCTACGGCTCGGCCGGCAACGGCACCTCGCAGAACCTGTCCGGGGAACTGTTCAAATCCATCGCCAAGGTCGACATCATGCACGTGCCCTTCAAGGGCAGCGGCCCCGTGCTGCAAGCCCTGCTGGGCAACCAGCTGTCCATGGCCTTCGACAACATCCCCCCCACGCTGCCCTTGATCAAGTCGGGCAAGATCCGCGCACTGGCGGTGACCTCCGCCAAGCGCGACCCCAACCTGCCGGACGTGCCCACCATGCAGGAAGTCGGCCTGAAGGACTACGAAATCGTCTCCTGGCAAGCCGTGTTCGCCCCGGCCGGCACGCCGGCGCCCATCGTCAATCGCCTGTCGACGGAAATCCTCAAGATCCTGCGCCAGCCTGACGTGAAGGAAAAGTTCGCCACCATGGCGATCGACGGATCGGGCATGGACTCCGCCAAGCTGGCTGCCTTCCAGAAGGCGGAAGTGGCCAAGTGGCATGACCTGATCCAGAAGGCCCACATCCAGACGGAATGAGGCCGGGCGCGCGGGCGCTCCGCAAGGAAGCCCTCGCCATCGCCCGCCTTCAGCCCGAGCGGAAAGAAAAAAGCGGCGCCAAGACTCATCCCGGCGCCGCTTTTTTTCAACGCAGGCTCAGTGCAGCCGCTGGGGCGTGATGGTCTCGTCCGGCTCGGCGAGCGTTTGCACGCCCACGTTGCTGAACAGGGGCTCGGACGTGGCGCGCACGCGGCGGCGGGCCACGGCGGTGGGATCGGCGCCGGACAGGCCCACCGCTCCAGCCATGCCACCGTCGCCGCGGAAAGCCACGGCCATGGCGTCCACCACCGCGGGCAGGTCGCGCAGGCGGTGGAACTGGCCGCGCAGCCAGCGCGCGTCGTTGCCGCTCTTCAAGGCATCGTCGCGCAGGGATCCCAGCATGTCGCTGGTGCCCAGTTCATCGGCGATGGGCGCCAGCAGGCCGAACACGCTGCGCAGGTGGTCGATCAGGCGCAGGCGCTGGCCGTCGCCCGTCACATAGCTGCCTTGCAAGCCAAAACGGCAGGCCTGGAAATGGTTGTTGCGATAGGCCAGCCACAAGCCTTTCTCGGACTGCGGCTGCCGCTTGAGCAGCACCGCCAGGGCCTGCGCGAAGGCGGCGATCTGGCAGGCGCGCTCCACCGTCAGCGGTGTATCGCAGACGCGGATTTCCACCGTGCCGAACTCGGGCTTGGGACGGATATCCCAGTAGAGGTCCTTGATGCTTTCCGCCAGGCCGTAGGTGCGCAGCTGCGACAGGTGGGCCTCGAACTGATACCAGTCGTTGACCTCGGGCGGCAGGTGGCCCGCCAGCGGGAAACTATTCACCGCGTTCAGGCGGCAGCAGGAAAACAGCGTATCGACGCCTTCGTAATAGGGCGAGGACGCCGAAAGAGCGATGAAGTGCGGCACATAGGCCGACAACTGGCGGGTCAGCTTGATGGCCTCGTCGCCATTGGCGACGCCCAGGTGGATATGCTGCCCGAACACCGTGAACTGGCGCGCGAGGTAGCCGTACATCTCGGCCAGGTACTGAAAGCGCGGCGTGTCGGAAATCGACCGCTCCTGCCAGCGCATGAAAGGATGGGCGCCACCGCCCGCCACCGTCACGCCGACCGCGTCGGCGGCCTCGCACAGGGCGCTACGCATTTCGCGCATTTCGGCCAGCAGGCCCATGGGATGTTCCTGGACTGACGAATTCAACTCGATCATCGAGCGGGTGATTTCCGGTTTTACCCGGTCTGCAATGGGATGATTCGCCATCTGGGCCAGCAATTCGTCGGATGCGGCCGTCAAATCGAAGGTACGGGGGTCGATCAGTTGCAGTTCTAGTTCGATGCCCAGGGTGTTGGGGGCGGAAGGGACGAACGGAATCTGTTCCATCTCCGGCTCCTAGTAACTTATGTGGGGGGAGGACGCCACCATGCCTTGAAGCCCGGAAACCGCCCGGGGGGCATCTCTCAACGTGGCGCGACGAGGTGGCAGTTTAGCTGCACACTTTCGTCATCGTAGGTGAAAAACGTGACATTTATAAGCAACGGCGGCGATCTCCTCGCGTTCATGCCGTCTTTCGCGTAGCGAGCGCTTACGTGCCTGGGGAAATCCCTAGCCATTCCGAGGGCCCCACGCGCGGCAGAACTGTTTCGTCACATGTGCCGCAGGAATCGTTCCCGAACGTTTCACGTCCGCCAGAAACCGGGCGTGAAGAGCATCAGGACGGTAAATAATTCCAGGCGCCCGATCAGCATGCCAAAGGTGCAAACCCACGTCTGGAAGTCGCTGAGCACGGTAAAGCTGCCCATGGGGCCGATGGCGCCCAGGCCCGGGCCGGTGTTGTTGACGCTGGCCACCACGGCGCTGAACGCGGTCAGCGCGTCCAGGCCCGACGCCAGCATCAGCCCCGTCAGGGCCGCGATGGAAAAGCCATAGGCCACCATGAAGGCCAGCACCGACGCCAGGATGCGGGGATTGACCACGCGTCCTTTGATGCGCACCGGGCTGACTGCCTGCGGGTGCAGCATCACCTTGAGTTCGGCCCCCGCGGTCTTGGCCAGCAGCACCGCCCGTATCATCTTGATGCCGCCGCCGGTTGATCCCGCCGAGGTCGCCACGCCAGACAGCAGCAGCATCGCCAAGGGCGCGAGGATGGGCCAGGCGGCGTAGTCGACGTTGGCGTAGCCCGTGGTGGTCAGCACCGAGATCGTATTGAAAATGCCGTAGCGCAAGGCTTCCAGCGGCGCGGTGTAGACACCCTCGATGTACAGGTAGGCCGACACCAGCAAGGCGGTGCCCAGGGTGAGCGCCAGGTAAGGTATGGTTTCCGGACAGACCAGGTAGGGCCGCAGGCGCCGCTGGCTGATGGCGCTGAAGTGCGTGGCGAAGTTGATCCCGGCGATCAACATGAAAACGACGGCGACGATTTCCACCGGCACGGAATCGAAGTGGGCAAAACCGTCGTCCCAGGTGGAGAAACCGCCCAGGCCCATGGTGGTGGCCATGTGGCACCAGGCCTCGAACCAGGGCAGCCCGGCCGCGCGATAGGCCAGGAAGCACAGCAGCGAAAAGCCGAAGTACACCGCGTAGAGCGCCTTGGCGGTGCCGGCGATGCGCGGCGTCAGTTTCTCGTCCTTCATCGGACCTGGCGTTTCGGCGCGGAACACCTGGTGGCCGCCCACGCCCAGCAGCGGCAGGATGGCCACGGCCAGCACCAGGATGCCCATGCCGCCCAGCCACACCAGCGTGGCGCGCCACAGGTTGATCGAGGGCGGCAGCTTGTCCAGCCCGGTCAGTATGGTGGCGCCGGTGGTGGTCAGGCCGGACATCGCCTCGAAATAGCCGTCGGTGAAGGACAGGCGCAGGCCCGCGCGGTCGAAGTAGATGAGCAGCGGCAACGCCGCCAGCAAGGGCAGCACGGTCCAGACCAGCGACACCAGCAGGAAGCCGTCGCGCGGCCGCAATTCATAACGGTGGCGGCGCGATATCAGCCATAGCGCGGCGCCCACGCCCAGGGCCACGAGGAAGGCGTCCACGAAGGCCGACAGCGCGGCGTCACCCAGGTAGACGGAGACTCCCAGCGGGACCGCCATGGTCAGGGCGAACAGCGTCATGGTCAGCCCGACCAGGTTGACCAGGGCCAGCAGGCGGTTCAAGGGCGTCGCGCGCACGGGCGCCTGTCCCGGCACCGCGGTGCCAGGGCGTCGGGAGCGTGACATGAGGGGCATGGGCCGGAAACCTGTGGACGCCTAGAGGAATGACGGGGAAACCTGGAACAGTTTCTCCACGCGCGCCATCTGCTGCCGGGAGGGCACGAACACGATGACGTGGTCACCCGATTCGATGATGGTGTCGCCGTCCGGGATGATGATGTCCTCGCCACGCGCCAGGGCGCCTATGCTCGCGCCCTTGGGCAGGCGCACCTCGCCCACCCGCCGCCCCACGACGTGGGAGGTCTTGCGATCGCCATGGGCCACCGCTTCGACGGCTTCGGCCACGCCCTGCCGCAGCCGGTGCACGGCCGCCACGTCGCCGCGTCGCACATGGCGCAATAGTTCGCTCATGGTCGCCTGCGCGGGCGACACGGCAATATCGATATGACTGCCCTGCATCAACTCGCCATAGGCGGGGCGGTTGATCAGCGCGATTACCTTGCGCGCGCCCAGCCGCTTGGCGAGCAGCGAGGACATGATGTTGTCCTCGTCGTCGCTGGTGAGCGCCAGCCACGTGTCCATGTCGCCAATATTCTCGCGCCGTAGCAGGTCTTCGTCGGTGCCGTTGCCCTGCAGCACCAGCACATTGCCGGGAAGATTCACGGCCAGGTATTCGCAGCGCGCCGGATCGCGCTCGATGAGGCGCACGCTATAGCTTTCCTCCGCCAGTTGGCGCGCCAGCCGCAGGCCGATATTGCCGCCGCCGGCGATCATGACGCGGTGCACGGTCTTCTCGGCCTCGCGCAGCTGCCGCACGGCGCGGCGCGCATGACGGGTGTCGACCAGCAGCACGACCTCGTCGTCCGGCTCGATGACCGTCTGGATGCCGGCCTGCAAGGGGCGGCCGCCGCGCAGCACGTCGATGACGCAGGCGGTGACATCCGGCCAGGCCTCGCGCAGCGCCTCCACGGGCCGGTTGGCCATGGCGCTGCCACTGCTGACGCGGGCCGTGATGACGCTGATCCGGCCTTCCGCGAACTCCACCACCTGCAAGGCCTCGGGGAATTCGATCAAGCTGTGCAGGTAGGTGGTTACGCTGCGCTCCGGACTGATCAAGGCATCGATGCAGAAACCGTCCTCGCCCATGAGCGCCGGATATTCGGCAACGTCCGCGGCGCGGATGCGGGCAATGCGGCGCGGCACATTGAAATGCTGCCGCGCGATGCGGCAGGCCACCATGTTGACGGCGTCCGAGGCAGCGCAGGCGATGAAGAGGTCCGTGTCCGCGGCCCCGGCGGCTTCCAGCACGGCGACCTGGGTGCCGTCGCCATGCATGCCGCGCAGGTCATAGCGCTCCTGCAGGCCTTGCAGGTTGCGCGCATCGGTGTCGATGACCGTGATGTCGTTCTGTTCCGATACCAGGTTTTCCGCAACGCTGGTCCCCACACGACCAGCGCCGACGATCAGAACTTTCACGGGCGGCTCAGGAGCTGCGCTTGCGCGCCGACTCGATGCCCAATTGCTTGAGCTTGCGGTACAGGTGGGTGCGTTCCAGCCCGGTACGCTCGGAAACCCGCGTCATGCTATGGCTTTCCCGCACCAGGTGATATTCGAAGTAGATGCGCTCGAAGGCGTCGCGCGCCTCGCGCAGCGGCTGGTCCAGCGAGATGCTGCCCAGCTGGCCGTTGCCGTTGCCCGGCAACTCGGCGGCGGCAGCGGCCGCGCCGGCACTGGCGCCAGCGGCCGTCGCGCCCACGCCCATGGGGGCATCGAGATCGTCGTCGCGGACGGCCGGACTGACCGACGCCGCCGGCATGGGCACGGACTGCGGCGCGCGGCCGCGCGCGAGTCCTGCCGAAATAGTTTTTAACAACCTTTGCAGGGTGATCGGCTTTTCCAGGAAGTCCATGGCGCCGATGCGAGTGGCTTCGACCGCGGTATCGATGGTGGCGTGGCCGCTCATCATGATGACGGGCATGTCCAGCAGCCCCTGGGAGCCCCACTCCTTGAGCAGGCTGACGCCGTCGGTATCCGGCATCCATATGTCGAGCAGCACCAGGTCGGGACGTGCCCGCAGGCGGGCGGCACGGGCCTGCGCCGCATTTTCGGCCAGCTCCACCGTGTGCCCTTCGTCGTACAAGATTTCAGACAGAAGTTCGCGAATGCCAACTTCGTCGTCAACCACCAGAATTCTGGCCATAAGCCCATCCACCTATTGCGTAGCCGCATTATCCTGTTGTTGTGCGGATGCGTCCAGAGTATCGACCGCGCCTGCCAGACGGGTCAATAGTATAGAAATACGCGCTCCGCCCTCGCGGCGATTCGCCAAATCGATACGTCCGCCGTGTTCTTCCACGATTTTGCGGACGATCGCCAATCCTAACCCAGTCCCGTGCGACTTGGTTGTCACGTAGGGCTCGAACGCCCGCTGCATGACCTGCTGCGAGAAGCCCGGACCCGTGTCGGACACCATGAAACGCACCGCGCGATGGTCCTCGCCCCCGCCCTGCGGCGCCTGCGTCAACTGGGTCGACACCCGCACCCGCCCCTCGTCCTGCCCCGCGATCGCATCGCGGGCATTGGCCAGGAGATTGTGTATGACCTGACGCAACTGGGTTGGGTCGCCCTCGATCGCGGGCAGCCCGGGCGCCAGGTCCACCTCCAGGTTGAGCGAGTTGACGTGGTCGCGCACCAGCCCCTCCACCGGATCCCAACCATACAACGACAACACGTCGGAGACCAGCGCGTTGAAATCGATGCGCTGCATCACGGCGGGCGGCGTGCGGGCGAATTCGCGGAAATCGTCGACCATGTGCTTGAGCGAACTGACCTGGTTGACGATGGTATTGGTGGAGCGCTCCAGCATCTGCCGGTCCGCCGGCTCCAGGCGATCGGCCAGTTTCATGGCCAGGCGCTCGGCGGAGAGCTGGATGGGCGTGAGGGGATTCTTGATCTCATGCGCCAGGCGGCGCGCCACCTCGCCCCAGGCCACGGTGCGGTTGGCCGACATCAGTTCCGTGATGTCGTCGAACACCACCAGGTAGCCGTTGCCGCGCCCATCCACGCGCAGATGCGTGCCGCGCGCCAGCAGGGTGAGGGATTGCGCGTGGGCCTGCGTGCCGCCCTGCGCGTCCGCTTGCGCGGGCTGGATTTCGAACTGCTGCTGCCAGTGCTGGCGTTCCGAGCCCACGGCTGCGTGGGCCGCGAAGGCCTGCCGCACCACCTGCGCGAACGCCAGCAGGCCGTCGATGGTCTCCAGCGGGCGGCCGATGACCGAACGCAGGTCGCTCTGCAATATCGTCTGCGCGCCCTGGTTGACCGTCGTCACGCGGAACGCCTCGTCGAAGACCAGCACGCCGGAAGACAGGTTGGACAGCACGCTTTCCAGGTAGACGTTGGAACGCTCCAGCTGCTGCCGGTTGCTCTCCACCATGCGGCGCGCCTCGTCCAGCTGGCGGGTCATGGCGTTGAACGAGCGCGTCAGCTGGCCCACCTCGTCGCGCTCGGGCGGCTCCGGCAGCGGACGATAATCGCCCACGCCCACGGCCTGGGTGCCGGCCGCCAGCCGCAGCAGCGGACGCACCAGGCGCTTGGACAGCGATAGCGCCACGGCAATGGCGGTGAACACCGACACCAGCAGGGCCAGGGTCAGCGTAATGCCGTAAAGCTTGCGCAAGCCCAGGCGGGCCAGGGCGAGTTCCTGGTAGTCGCGGAAGCCCTGCTGGACCAGGTTGGCGTTATGGGCGATCTGGTCGGGCACCGGCTGCACCAGTTGCAGCCAGCGCGGCTCGACCGAGGCCCCGAGCAGGCCATCGAAGCGCTCGTTGGGTAGCAGGGGGATGACCACCCGCAGGTGCAGCGTGCCGCCCCCCGACTGCATCGGGTCGTCGGCCTCGGCGGCCGAGTAGCCGCGTGACAGGCGCAGCTGGTTCAGCACCGTGGCCGGCGGCAGAGCGGGCATCAGCTGCCCGTATTGATTGGTCGAGAAAGCCACCATGCGGCCGCTGCCGGTGAAGACCATCGCCTCCTGCACCCCGTTGGCCTCGCGCAGGCGGGTCAAGGTGAGCGCGATATTGCTGTCGCTGGCGCGATTCAGTTCGGCGGTCATGGAGCGGGCCCGCGCATCGAGGTCGGCCAACAGGGAATCGAGGGCGGCCCGCCCCAGGTTCAGGCCCGCCTCCAGGGCGGAATCCACCCGCACGTTGAACCAGGATTCGATGGAGCGCGACATGAACTGCACCGACAAGGTGTAGATCAGGGCGCCCGGCACCACGCCGATGAGGGTAAATGCCAGGGCGAAGCGCGCGGTCAGGCGGGCGCCGAACTGGCGCCGCCGGATCTGCCGCACCAGCTTGACCGTAAGGGCCACCACCCAGGCGAAGAGCGCGAACGCGACCACGCCATTGAGGACCAGCAAGGCATCGTAAAAGCGGGCAAGGCGGGAGGCGTTGCCGGTGGACCAGGCCAACAGGCCCAGCAACAGCACGCCTGCCAGCGCCCCTGCCACCAACGCGAAGCGCAGCAGTTTTCTCATCGGTCCGGATTCCCGTCGTCGGCGATGGCGAAGTCGAAGCTGGTCCAGGGCGTGGACAGGGACCAGGAGCTACTGTTCAGGGCATTGACCTGGAAGGGCCGCGCCAGCAGGGACGTATCCAGGCGCAGCCGCAGCTGGCCCTCGTACTTGACGCCCGGCTTGAAGTCGCCGGCATCGGCCACGGCCCAGCCACGAATGTGGCGGATCATGTCCATGGCGTCGTCCAGGGACCGCACGGGCAGCGACAATTCGCCGACGCCGGCGCGCCACTGCCGTGTCAATGCGTTATAGACAATGCGCCAGGTCATGCTGGTGTCGGCCACCGTGCTGTCCAGCCACCACCAGCGCGAGCGGGTGATGGTGAGGTCCGCGGTGAAATACAGCGGCAGTCCGCGCTCGGCCGCTTCACGCAGCTGGTCGTTCAACTGGATTTCGATGTCCGCATCGATCTCGACGCGGCCATTGCGCAGCGCCGGATCGATCCGCACCACCTTGGGCTCGGACGCCATGCTTTCGCCGCTCCACGGCAACAGCGTGAACAGGCAGACCAGGGCCAGGAACAGGCGCGGAAGTAGGAGCATACGGAACATTTGCGCGAAGATCCCGCTATTCTTGGCGATTCAGGAAAGCTTGGCAAACAAGGCGTAGAAAAAGCCGTCGCGCTGGGCCGCCGGTGTTGTATCTCCCGCCACCGGCAGGAGCTGGCCGGGCGCCTCCAGGCGCCGGACATCCGGGTGGCGGGCGGCGAACGCGGCGGCCTGGCGCTCGTTTTCCTCGGGGAAGATCGAGCAGGTGACATAAAGCAGCCGCCCGCCGGGCGCGACCGTGCGCCACAGGGCATCGACGATGCGGGTCTGCAGCTTGACCGTGCGCGCCACGTCGTCGGCCCGGCGCAGCCAGCGGATATCGGGGTGGCGCCGCACGATGCCGGAGGCGGTGCACGGCACGTCGGCCAGCACCGCGTCATAGGGCACGCCGTCCCACCAGTCCTCCAGGTCGGCCGCATCGGCCCGCCGCAGCACGGTGTCGGGACGGCGCAGGTCCAGGCGCTCCAGGTTCTCCCGCACGCGCTGCAGCCGTATGCCATCGGCGTCCAGGGCGGTCAGCGCGACGTCGGCCAGTTCCAGCAGGTGGGCCGTTTTCCCGCCCGGCGCGGCGCAGGCGTCCAGCACGCGCTCGCCATCGTGGACTCCCAGCAAGGGCGCGGCCAGTTGCGCGCCGGCATCCTGCACCGACCACCAGCCAAGGTCGAAACCGGGCAGTTGCGCCACCGGACGCGGCTGGGCCAGCGCCAGGCCGGCAGCGCCGCTGGGCTCGGCGCCGATGCCGGCGGCGGCGAAGGCGTCGAGCACCTGCTCGCGGGAGGCGCGGCGGCGATTGACGCGCAGGGTCAGGGGCGCCGGCACATTGGCGGCCGCCAGCAGTTCCTGCCACGCATCCGGGTACGCGGCACGCAGCTTGTCCACCCACCACTGGGGATGATTCCAGCGCCCCTCGACCGTCTTGGCTGCCTGGGCCAGCAGACCGGCCGGATCGCGCAGGAAACCGCGCAAGCAGCCATTCACCAGGCCCTTGAAGGGCAGCAGGCGGCGCATGCTGGCGGCGGCGCGCACGGCCTGGTCGACGACGGTATGAGAGGTATAGGACGGCGCGTCGGCGGCCCCGCCTGGCAGCAGGAGCGCAAGACTGACTTGCAGCAGCGCGTCCACCAGCGCCTCGGGGGGATCGCGGGGCACCAGCAGCCGGCGCAGCGCGCGGGCCTCGCCCAGGTGGCGCATGGCATGGAAGGACAGCGCCTGGGCGCCCGGACGGAACTCGGGCGGCACCTGGGCGATGGCGTCGGTCATTGACCGCCCCGCCTGCACGGCACGCACCACCTCGGCGCTCTCCAGCAAGAGGTCCTGCAAAGGCGCGCTGGAGCGGGGGGTGGAAGGAGCTGAAGACATGTGCAATAGCCGGATAAAGACCGATATGGTAACCCTGGACGCCGGCCTTCATCGGCGTGCAAACCGCCGCCTTGCCCTGCCGGCGCAAGAAAATCTTGCGCGGCCTGCAATAAAAAAGCGTTCGACGCTACTCGCTCTGCGGCCAGATACTGGCATCACCTTGCCGGCACGGCCGATCGCCCACCCACCGCGACACCACGATCGCCGCCATCGCCGCGGCGCCTGCAAGGCTTCCATCGGACACTTTGGGGAGACCACGGCCATGGCAGTAACCGTCACACCGTTCGAGCGCGGTTTCGGCGCCGATATAGGCGGGGTACCGCCGGACCTGCAGGTTTCGGATGACGACTTCCGGATAATCGAGACGGCCTGGGGGGCGCACGGCATCCTGCGCTTTCGCGGACTGGGCATGCGCCCGGAACAGCACGTGGCCTTCAGCCGGCGCTTCGGCCCCCTGCACATCATGACCCCGCTGAAGTTCAACCTGCCGGGCCATCCCGAGATTTTCGTAGTGTCCAACGCCAGCAAGGAGGACCCGACCCGGCCCATCGCACAGGAACAAGGCGCCGGCGATGCCGGCCTGAAACGGGCCGGCGAAGGCTTTCACACGGATGGCGAGGACAAGCGCATTCCGAACGCCGGTTCATTCCTCTACGCCAGGAGCGTGCCGCCCGAGCGCGGCGACACGCTGTTCGCCGATATGTACGCGGCCTATGAAGCGCTGCCGGCGCAAATCCGGCAGGCCATGGCGGGCCGCCGGGCGCGCTACAGCCGGATCGACCTGCATGCGGTCCACTATCCCCTGATGGATCCGCTGACCGAAGACCAGAAGCGCGAGCGTCCCGATGTCTACCATCCGCTCGCACGCCGCCATCCGGTGACCGGCCGCACGTCGCTCTACATTGGCCGCTGGGCTTGCGATGTGGAAGGACTGCCGCGGGACGAGGGCCGCGCGCTGGTGCGCTATCTGCAGGCGTTCGCCCAGCAGCCGCGCTTCCTGTTCCGCCAGCAATGGCGGGCGGGTGACGCGATCCTCTGGGACAACCGCTGCACCCAGCACTGCGCGACGGGGTTCGACGACACGCGGTATGTGCGGACCATGCACCGCACGACGCTGGAAGGCGACGAGCCGCGCATGGCCGAAACGCCTGCCGGCCTGCCGCTGTGAGGAGAGTCACCAATGGCGCGCGGCCAGGGATACGGCATGATCGACGGTTCCATACCGATCGAGACCTGCCATGAATATCCGCTTCCTGGAGACCGTGCTGTGGCTGGCCAGGCTGCGCAGCATCAAGGCAACGGCCGACAAGCTGTGCATCACGCATACGGCGATCTCCAACCGGATCGCCTCCATCGAGTCGGACCTGGGGGTGCGCCTTTTCGTGCGCTCGGAACAGGGCTTCGAACCGACCGCCGAGGGACGCCGCTTCATCGACCAGGCGCAGATCATCATCGACGACTACCAGAAACTGCGGCGCATGATGCTGGACCCTGCCGAGATGCGCGGCCAGGTGCGCGTGGGCGCGGTCAGCACACTGATCCCCACGCTTTTTCCGCCCCTGGTCAGGACCATACGCGAGGAGTACCCCCACATCTCGCTGAGCGTGACGACGCAGCTGTCCGAATTGCTGCTCGCCGAACTGGAAGCCGGACGCCGGGACATCGTGCTGGTGTCGATCACGCCTCCCGCCGATGCCGGCATGGTGGTGGTTCCCTTGCTCAGCTTCTCGATGTGCTTCGTCGCCAGCCCGATGCTGGGAATTCCGCTGGATGCGCCGCTTACGCCCCGGGACCTGGCCAGGTACCCGATCATCGGCTATCCCCGCGGCACGCCTTCGCAGGCGCGGATAGACGGCTATTTCGCCGACGAGGCCCAGCAGACGGTGGTCATCCATGCCTCGGCCGCGGTGCCCACCAATGTGCAAATGGTCGCTTCCGGCATCGGTATCTGCGCGGTGCCGCGCGCCGTCGTGCGGCAGGAGATAGCCAGCGGCGCGCTGGTCGAACTGCCCGTCCTCAAACCCTTTGTCGCGGTCAACTACGTGGCGGTATTCGCTGACCGCGAACACTCCGACCTGCCGCGCGGCGTGGCCGCGCTGGCGCGCCAGGCCGCCAAGCTCTACTGCCAGGCTTCCAACCCCGCGTGGGCCTGGGAAGACGAATCCACCGACAGCGTCCAGGAGGACATGTGAAAGCCAGCATCATCCAGATGAACTCCGTCGCCGACAAGCAGCGGAACATCGAGACCGCGCGACGGCTCGCCCACCGTGCCATCGAAGAGGACGGCGCCCGCTTCGTTTCGTTTCCCGAACACTTCGACTGGGCCGGGGGCACGGTGGCCGACAAGGTCGCCGCCGGCGAGGCGGAGCGCGACGGGCCGGCCTACGACATGTGCCGCCGCCTTGCCGTCGACCATGGCATCCATGTGCACTCGGGCAGTTTCTACGAACGGTCGCCGGATCGCGCCAAGGTCTACAACACCTCGGTCCTGTTCGATCCGCAGGGCCGGGAAATCGCCCGCTACCGCAAGATACACCTGTTCGACATCGTCGCCCCCGACGGGCTGCGCTACGGCGAGTCCGACGCGGTGATGGCCGGCCACGAACCCGTCGTGGCGGAGGTCGACGGCGTCGTATTCGGCCTGGCCATCTGCTACGACCTGCGCTTTCCCGAGCTCTTCCAGATGCTGGTGAAACGGGGCGCCCAGGTCATTCTGCTGCCGGCGTCGTTCACCCTGCAAACGGGCAAGGATCATTGGGAAGTGCTGTGCCGCGCGCGGGCCATCGAAACCCAATGCTATTTCCTCGCGCCCGCCCAGGTCGGTCCCTATACGCAGGACGGCGAGCGGCGCCACACCTATGGCCACACGCTGATCTGCGATCCCTGGGGCCATGTGATCGCGAAGGCGTCCGATGAAGAAGGGTTCGTTACCGCCAGGATAGATACGGCGCTGTTGCGGCGCATACGCGCGCAGATCCCGCTGGCCAGCCACAAGGTGCTCTGACATGAAGAAATATGCGATAGGTCCCGCCCCCGCCGCCCTGGACCCGGAAATACTCCAACTGCTCGACGGGGTCGAGACGGCGACGGTCGGACACTTCCGCCATTGGGGCTTCATGGACCCGGCGATCCAGGCCCTGGGCACGCCCGCCCGCGTCATCGGGCGGGCGGTCACCCTGGCGCTGCCGGCGCAGGATTCCACCCTGCTGCACCACGCGCTGGGCCTGCTGCGGCCCGGCGATGTGGTGGTCATCGACCGCCTGGGCGACCGCAAGCACGCCTGTTGGGGCGGCGGCGTGACGCAGCAGGCCAGCGAGGCCGGGGCGGCCGGCGCCGTGGTCGACGGCGTCTGCACGGACCCAGGGGAAATCGCCGCCTTCGGCATGCCCGTATGGTGCCGCGGCATCTCGCCCATCACCACGCGCATCTATGACCTGGCCGGCATGTTGAACATGCCGGTGTCCTGCGGCGGCGTGGTCGTCAATCCGGGCGACGTCATCCTGGCCGACGAGAACGGGGTATTGGTGCTGCCGCCCTGGGAAGTCGCGGAAGTCGCCGCGATGGCCAAGGCGAAACAGGCGCGGCAGCGCGCCAACGCGGAAAAGATCGCGGCGGGCACCGCCCTGCTGGGTGAATTGTCCGGCGCCAGCGCGCACGTCGCGCGGGATGCGCGGGACGCTTGAGCGACTGGCCGAACGGCACGCGCAAGCCTATCAAGGGGAGTCTCATGAAAACCATGCGGACCATGCAGGCATGCAGGAAACACCTGGTATTACTGGCCCTTTGCGGCGCCGCCGCGGCCCTTCCGCTCGCGGCGACCGCGCAGCAGGGTTGGCCCGATCATCCCATCCGCATCATCGTGCCCTTCCCGCCGGGCAACTCGTCGGATGTCTCCATGCGGCTGGTCGCGGAACAGCTCAGCGGCAGCCTGCGCCAGACCGTCCTGGTGGAAAACCGCACCGGCGCCGGCGGCGCGATCGGGACCGCCTATGCGGCCAAGGCGCCGGCGGACGGCTACACGCTGGCCATGGGATCGACGGGCCCCATGTCCATCGGGCAATGGCTGCATCCCGGCACGCTGGGCTATGACCCGGCCAAGGATTTCGTGCCCGTGGGGGCGGTCGCCTGGGCGCCGCAGGTACTGGTGGTGCGCAAATCCTTTCCGGCGTCCACGTTCCAGGAAATGCTGGCGTACGCGAAGCGGCCCGGCGTACACCTGAAGTACGGTTCGTCCGGCGTGGGCACGACGCCGCACCTGGTCATCTCGGCGATGCTGGAACAGGCGGGCATCACCGCCACGCATATCCCTTACCGAGGTGGGGTGCAGACCGCCACCGACCTGGTCGGCGGCCAGGTCGATTTCATCTCCGACAACGTCCCCGTGGTGGCGGGGCTGCTCGCCAAGGATGTGGTGAAGCCGCTAGGCGTCAGCGCGAACACGCGCATTCCTTCCCTGCCCGACGTTCCTACCCTGCAGGAGCAGGGCTTGAAGGATTTCAATCTGCAGGGCTGGATCATCCTCATGGCCCCCGCCGGCACGCCCCAGCCCATCGTCGACCGGCTGCGCGCCGAAATGCGCAAGATAATCGCCACGCCGGACGTGCGCACCAGATTGAACGGCCTGGGACTGGTTCCCATGGACATGACCACCGCGCAACTCGGCGGCTTTCTGTCGAGCGAATCGGCGAAGTGGAGGCAGCTGGTGAAGCAGTCGCACGCCGCTGACAACTGATCGGGCGTCATCCCGCCCATCGAACGCCCGCGCGTGTCGCCAGCGCGTCACCAGCCCGCCCCGCGGCGCCGCTCAATAGCCCTGTGCGCGGTCGACCTGGCCGATCAACGCCTGCCCTGCCCGCGCCCGCGCGACGTTGGCCGCCACGTGCGCGGCGGCGGTCGCGGGATGTGTCTGGCTGGCGTTGTGCGGCGTGATGATGATGTCCTCGCGTGCCCAGAACGGATGGCCGCCAGGCAAGGGCTCATGGCGAAAGACGTCCAGCACCGCGCCGCTCAGCTGGCCGCGATCGAGGGCGTCGAGCAGGTCTGCCTCGACCAGGTGTTCGCCCCGTCCGGCATGCACCAGATATGCGCCACGCGGCAGTTGATCGAACGTTGCACGGTTCAGGAAGTTCTCCAGCTCCGCCGTCAAGGGCAGCAGGCAGACCAGCACGTCGCTGCGCGCAAGAAAACCGGCCAGCTGGTCCTGCCCCGTGTACGCCCGGATGCCCGCGATATCCTTGGCGCTACGGCTCCAGCCCGCCACCTCGAAGCCCAGCGCGGCGAGGGCCTTGCCGCAGGCGCCGCCCAGTTCACCCAGGCCCAGGATGCCCACGCGCGCGCCGCCCAATTCGGGACGGCGCCATTGCCCCTCGCGCTGGCTCGCGCGCATCGCCTCCCAGCCACGGCGGTATTGCAGCGCCGCCATTGTCACGTACTGCACCATGCCCATCGTCAGCGAACTGTCGACCATGCGCGCGACCGGCAGCGCCGCCGGCACCGTGCTGTCCTTGAGGATATGGTCGACGCCCGCGCCCAGGGAGAAGATGGCGCGCAGATTGGGAAAGCCCGCGATCACACCCGGATCGGCGGCCCACGTCAGGACGAACTCCACGTCCTCCACCGGGCCGGTATCGGGCCATACGCGCACGTCGAGGCCGGGACAGGCATCGCGCAGGGCGGCGAGCCAGGCTTCGGTGGGCGCGGTCTTGCGTATCAGCACCAGACTCATGCGGTATCTCCTGTGGCAGGGGGCGCCGTCGCGAAACGATCGACGGCGAAGGCGTTGGTGTACTCGGGACACGGCAGGCCCCGGATCATTTCGGCCAGCATCTCGCCCACGGCGGGAGAAATCTGGAAGCCGGCGCCGGAGAAGCCAAAGGCATGCAGCAGGCGCGGCGCGTGCGGACTGAAACCGACGGCCGGATTCTTGTCCGCGAAATAACCTTCGCGACCGGACCAGAAGCGGATGATGTGCGCCCGCGCCAGCGCCGGGAGCACTTGCGGCGCATTGCGCGCCAATGCGTCCATGGCCGGGCGGCCGGGCCGCGAACGGTCGTCCGGCAAGGCGTCGCCGAAGCCGCCTCCCATCACGACGTTGCCGCGGGCCACCTGGCGGCCGTAGAAGCCGCCGCCCTCCACGCCGATGGACACCGACACCAGGGGCGGCAAGGGTTCGGTCACCGCCATGGTGGGAAACTTGACGACCAGGGGCACGCGGTCGCCGAACCAGGCGGCGACCTCGCCGCCCCAGGAGCCGGCGGCGTTGACGACATAGTCCGCCACCACCTGCGTGCCGCCTTCGATATCGATGAGAAAGCGCTCGCCGAGCGCGGACGCGCCAAGCACACGGCCGCCCTGGAGCAGCCGGGCGCCGGCGCGCGCGGCGGCATGACCATAGGCAGGCGCCACCAGGCGCGGATTGGCCTGCCCGTCCTCGGGACAAAATGAGCCACCGATGATGTCCGGCCCGAAGGCCGGGAAGCGGCGGCGAAACTCGCGGCCCTCGATGATTTCCAGGCCGAGGTCGAAGGCCGCCGTTCTTTCCTTGTAGGCGCGCAGGGCGTCCAGGTCGGCCGTCGTGCGCGCGACCTTCAGATGGCCCGAGCGGACGTATTCGCCGTCGGTGCCGATCAGTTCGCGCAAGCGCGGCCAGATCCGGTGCGCCCGTTGCGCCAGCGGCAGTTGCGCCAGCCCCCGGCCCTGCCGGCGCACGCCACCGAAATTCACGCCGCTGGCCTTGGCCCCGGCGACGTCGCGGTCGACCAGGACAACCTGGAAGCCGGCGCGGCGCAAGGCCAGCGCGGCGCCGGCGCCGATCAGGCCGGCGCCGATGACGGCGACGTCGGTCACGATGGGCTTCGTCACGAGGGCCTGCCTGCGGATGGGCCGGGGCATGGGCCGGTGTGCTGGCCTGCGTGCAGGCAGCCCAGCGGCAGCGGCTTGATGGGCGCCTGCGCGCGCAGCCGTCCGACCTGCCCGATGCCGCGGGAACAGGCATGGGACAAAAATTCAGCGGCGCCCACCTGGCACATGCGGCCCTGGCACAGCCCCATGCCGACACGAGACAAGGCCTTCAGGCGATTCATTTCCTGGATGCCGCAGGCCTGCGCGGCAGCCCGCGCCTCGACGACGGATATCTCTTCGCAACGGCACAGGAGGACATCATCCGCCAGCATGGCAGGCGTGTCCGGCAAGGGGAACGCCTGCTCCAGTGCCCGGCGGAAACGGCGTGAACGATCGAGCCGGCGCCTCAGCCAGCGCTGTCTCGCGGCGTCCACCCTGACGCCGCGATCCGACAGCATGGCCAGCGCGGCAAGCTCGCCCGCCCACTCCGCGTGATCCGCGCCGCCGATGCCGGC
The DNA here is from genome assembly GCF_004121055.1 of Achromobacter aloeverae. Lineage (GTDB taxonomy): Bacteria > Pseudomonadota > Gammaproteobacteria > Burkholderiales > Burkholderiaceae_B > Bordetella_C > Bordetella_C aloeverae. The sequence goes on along the minus strand of NZ_PYAL01000005.1, from coordinate 392,929 downwards.
GCCGTCGCCGGCCAGGTAGACGCCGTCGACCGAACTACGGCCTTCGGCATCGAGGACCGGCAACCATGCCCGGTTGAGCGCGTCGAAGTGGAAGGCGCAATCCAGCAGGTCGGCAAGCTGGGTCTCGGAGCGCAGGCCGAAACCGACGGCCAGTGCGTCGCATGGGATTTCCCGCATCCGGCCATCTGCCGCGTAGCGCAGGCCCGTCACGCGCGGCTCGCCCAGCGCGGCGCCCAGGCGCACACCGTGATGGATGGGAACCCCATGGGCGCGCAGCCAGGCGGTGTAGTAGACGCCTTTCGCCAGGAGGGAGGGACGCGCCATCATGCCAGGCAATGCCTGGACCTGCGTGGACAGCGGTGTGGTGTCCAGTACCGCCGCCACCATCGCGCCGGCCTTGGCGTATTGATAGGCGACCAGGTAAAGCAGCGGACCGGTGCCGGCAAACACGATGCGCGGGCCCAGCAGGGTGTCCTGGTACTTGAGCGCGACCTGCGCGCCGCCGAGCGTGTAGACGCCGGGCCGCGTCCACCCATCGAAGGGCAATACGCGGTCGGTCGCGCCGGTGGCGATCAACAGGCTCTCGTAGGAAAGCTCGACGACGCGGCCTTCCTGAAAAAGATCGAGGACACCGCCGCGCGGCGAGGTTGTTCCCGGCGCCGGCATGGCGGACCGCGGGTGGCCGGGCCGCGGCGGGTCGGCCACCAGGTAGTCGCCGCCTGGCGTTCCAACGCCATTCCATACCAGCGTCCTTGCACGGTAATCCGCTTGCGCCGCCACGGCATCGCCCGCCTCGTGCAGCGCCACGGCGCGGCGCCATTCGAAACCGTAGCGCTTGCGGGGCAATACCTCGCGGCCCCTGGGCGGGCGGCGATAGATCTGGCCGCCGGCGCGCTCGCCCTCGTCGATCACGACGGGCCGCACGCCGTGGCGCAACAGCGTCTGCGCGGCGCGCACGCCAGCCGGGCCGGCGCCCACGATGACAGGACGCCAATCACTCATGGCACGTCCCCTGGAGGCACGTCCCCTGGAACAGCGTCCGTGCCCGCCCGCACGGCCGGCGTCGGCGTCGGCGGAAGCGGGCAAAGCAAGGCCATGCCGGCCTCGACCAACGTGGTGCAGGCACGTACGCGGCTACCGTCGGCGCACTGGACCCAGCAGTCCTGGCAAGCCCCCATCAGGCAGAACCCGGCGCGCGGCGCGAGGCTGAAGGGCGATGCGCGCAGGCGATCGCCCTGCAACAGGATGGCGGTCAGCACGGTGTCGCCGCGTCGGGCCGTACAGGGCATGCCGTTCAGATGAAAGGACACATCACCGTCGGCGCCCACCGGCATGCCGACGCGCATCAGCAGCGGCGGGGGAAAGGCAGTCATGCTGGCCACACGGATTCAGCGCACGCCATAGAAATGCTCGACCAGCCGCTTGAACGCATCCAGTTCGGCATCGGTTTTCTCTTGCGACCAGCCCAGGTGGCCGGCCAGGCGTACGGCCGTCGCGGCCGCATCGTCCAGGCCGCGGTCGGCGTCCCAGACCCGGCCGACGCGCCGCGCCAGCTGATCCTCCAACGTGACGACATGCTGCGCCAGCGGATCTCCGGCCGATGAAGCCGGGGCCTGGACACCAGGCACGGGGGCGCCGCTGGCGGAACCGGGCCCCAGCCGGGCGGCCAGCGCCGCCACCAGGTCTTCGCCGGTCTTGCGGTGCGCGCCCAGCGAGCCGTTGGTCAGCGCATACGCGCCGGGCATGCCTTCGGCCGCCATGTCGTAGATTCGGCGTGATCGATGCCCCATCGGCAAGGCGGCATCGTAGGTCAGGGGACGCACGCCGGCCCAGGTCGAAACGATATCCTTGCGGCCCAGCCCCAAGGCCGGGAACAGATGGTTCACTTCGCCCAGCAGGAAAGCCACGTCATCGGCGTCGCAATAGACATCGTCCAGATCGCCCTCATACAGGGTCTCTGTCGGACCGAAGAAATGCAGGTCGCGCCACGGCATGCAATAGAAGGGCCGGTTCTTGCTGGACATGGCCGCGAAGCCCTGGCCGCGGCAGGCGGCGGGCAGGCGGAACACCAGATGCGCGCCCTTGGTGCCGGTGACCTTGCGCGTAACGGGCTGCCCATTCAACGCGTTGACCTTGTCGACCCAGGCCCCGCCCAGGTTCAGCACGCTACGCGCACGGACGCGCGCGGCGCCTCCGTCCATGGCATCGCTCAAGCCCACGGTCCAGCCGTTGTCTTCGAAAGCCAGCGACGTGGCAGGCGTGTAGTTGCGTGCCGTCGCGCCCAGGCGCTCAGCTTCGAATACCAGGTCCGCCACCACCCGTTCCGGCCAATCGAACTGATATTCCGTGTACGACGCGATACTGGCGATGCGCTCCGGCCGCGCCAGGAAGGACAGGAAGGGATTGCTCGCGCGGGCCTGCGCGGCGCTGCTGCGCTTGTAGTCCAGCGCCACCTTGCCGTCGGAGACCGCGCCGAGGATGCCGAAAGCCACGTCCACCATCCAGGGCTTGTAGGGACCGTCGGTGAACAACGGGTAATGCATGCGCAACGGCTTCAGTCCCGCCTTGTGCCCCCGCACCAGCTCGCTGCGCACCGCCATCGAGCGCTTGATGGTCTTGACGGCATCGAGGAAGCGGCCAGGGTGCTTCAACCATGTGGTAACCGGTCCGCCCGGCATCAGGTAGCGCAGGCCACAGTGCAGCAGGCGGCTGGACCGTGCGCTGGAGCCGGCGCCATAGTCGCCCTTGTCGACGATGAGGACACGATAGCCCGCGGCCACTGCCGCCTGGGCGGCAGCGGCGCCATTGATGCCGGCGCCGATGATGGCGATATCGAATTCGCGTCCGTCCAGGGACGGGAGCGTGGGGCGCATGATGACAGTCCTTCCTTACTTCTTCAGCGACGTCTTCTCGGTGATCAGCGGACCGTAGGACAACGAGCCCTGCAGGTCATAGCCGTAGTCCAGCGTATTGCGGCTTGCCCAGACGATCTTCTGCTCGAATAGCGGAATCGCGCAGACGGCGGCAACGATCTTTTCCTGCGCTTTTCTCCAGAGTTCCTTGCGCTTGGCCAGATCCAGTTCCAGCGCGGCGGCCTTGATCTCGGCGTCGGCGGCATCGCAGTGCGAGAAATTGGCGGCGGCGCCGGGCTGGCCCGGGCTGGCGCTGGAGAGGTAGAACTCCTTCAGGTAGTTGTCCGCGATGGGGAAGCGCGAGGACGCATAGATGACCAGGTCGCTCAGGTCCTTGCGGATCTGCTGGTGATAGGTCGCATGCTCCACCACGTCCATGTCCATGTTGATGTCGGCCTTCTTCAACTGGGCCTGCATGATCTGCGCCGGCCCCAGGGTGGCCGCGTTCTGCGTCTGGATCACCTTGAAGGTGAGCCCGTTGGCATAGCCGGCCTCCTTGAGCAGCGCCTTCGCCTTCTCGACGTCCGGCGGCGGCAGCTTGGCATCCAGGTCCGCGCCCAGGGTGGCCTTGGGAATCACCGTCGGCGATTCGGCCGCGACCAGCTTGCCCTTGTAGGCGACGATGCGGGCCGGGTCGATGGCATAGGCCACGGCCTGGCGCACGCGCAGGTCATTGAACGGCTTGCGCGACGTGTTCAGGTACGCCAACCCCTGGTAGGCCGGCTCGATGATATCCAGCTTGGTGTCGGCGCGGTCCTTCATGCGCTCGGCCCAGCGCTGGTCCTGGCGGCCATAGACCAGGTCCAGTTCGCCCGATTCGTAGGCAAGGTCGCGGCTGGCGTCCGAACGGATGTACCGGAACACGATCTGGTCGATTTTTGGCGCGCCGCGGAAGTACTGCCTGTTGGCCTTCAGCGTGACAGACTGGCTGGCCTGGTAACCCTCGAATTCAAAGGGACCGGTGCCTACCGGCTGCAGTCGGAAATTGTCGCCGCGCTGCTCGACCGCCTTCTTGCTGACGATGAAGCCGCCCTGGTAGCCGACCAGCAGATAAGGCAGGTCGGCCGATGGGGATTTCAGGGTAATGCGCACGGTATGCGGGTCGACAGCCTCGACCTTGTCGATATTGCTGAAGTCGGCCGCGAAGGTGGACGTCTTGGCATCGCGGGCGCGGTCCAGCGAGAAAACCACGTCGTCGGCGCCCATCTTGCCGAAACCGGCCTGGAACTGGACGTCGTCGCGCAGCGTGAACGTCCAGACCTTCTTGTCGGCGGACGCTTCCCATCTCCGCGCCAGGTCCGGCTCAATGTCTTCCAGCGATACCGAGCCCGGCTTGAACCGGGTCAGGCCGTTGTAGATCCATGGCATCAGGATCTTTTCCTGCGTGGCCGAGGCACGGTAGGGATCCAGCGTTGCCAGATCGGAAGCCGCCATGCCCACGTTGAGCACCTGGGCGGCATGGGCCTGGCCCGCGACCGGACCCAGCGAGGACACCCCCATCAGGGCGGTGAACAAAGCGGCCTGCTTGAAACGAGACAACGACATGACTTCCCCTTCTTGCTTGTAACCAGACAGAAAAATCAGGCGCTGGCCGGGCCCGGTCCGGCGGTCCCGGCCAGCGTCATGGAAGACGGCGGCGCGTGATCGACCAGGGGCGTCGCGGCCACCACCCAGATGACTTCGGCGCGTTCGGCGCCCGGGTTGCGCCAGCGGTGCGGCGCCTTGCTGTGATACCGGAAACTGTCTCCCGGATGCAGCGTGAAACTCTTGTCCTCGATCCAGAGTTCCAGCGTGCCGGTCAGCACCAGGCCGACCTGCTCGCCCCGCTCGATCGTGAACAACTCCTCGCCGGTGGAGCCGCCGGGCTCGATGAAAGCCCGGTAGACGTTGATGCCCGCCGAGGGCTGCGGGGTGATGATGACTTTCTCGATCCCCTTTTCCGGCGCCTTCAGCGACGGATGGCTGCCCGCGCGCGCCACGATCCCTTTTTCATCGACGGCGGGCGAGTCGCCGAACTCCAGCAGGGTCGAACTGGGAATCGCCAGCGCATCCGAAATAGCGCGCAGCATGCGAACCGAAGGCGAGCTGATGCCCCGTTCCACCTGGCTCAGCAACCCGACCGAGACCTGGCACATTTCCGCCAGCTTGGAAATCGACAGGCCCTGCTTCTTGCGGGCCTGACGTATCTGCTGGCCCAGCCAGAGATCGGCGACGCTGCGGGCTTCGTATGTTTGGGCGGGAGGCATGATGCTCCATCAAAAATGCAACAGCGCAGATTCTTCCACTGGTGATGGAATCACGCAAGTGAAAATTTCATATTGACGATTCTTTCATGCTGATGCACCATTCACAACCGTGTAGGGCCCGCCTCCGCGCCCACCGCCGTACACCCTCCGGTTCCCAAGCGGGTGCGGCCAAATCACAGGCAGGGCAGTCCGGTCGCCGGTCCGCCCTGCCGCCCCCCGGGGGCCGCGCCTGGCGCGGGAGGGGGTTCATTCAGGGGTCTCAATGTGTTCCTGTACGCGCTGAAGCGGCTGCTACTGGCCATTCCGACGCTGCTGGGCGTGCTCACCATCGTCTTCGTCATCGTCCGTATCGCCCCTGGCGACCCGGCCGTCGTCATCCTCGGTGAGAACGCGACGCGGCAGGCGATAGAGCAACTGCATGCCCAGCTGGGACTGGACGTGCCGATCTGGCAGCAATACCTGAACTTCATGGGCCAGGTGCTGACCGGCGACCTGGGCCGGTCCATGATCACCAACCGGCCCGTCCTGTCCGAAGTGTGGCGCGTGCTGCCCTACACCATCGAACTCACGGCGGCCTCCATCGTCATCGGCGTGGCCTTGGGCTTGCCGCTGGGCGTGGTCGCGGCGCGCTACCGCAACCGGGCCGCCGATTTCATCATCCGCTGCGTCTCGCTGCTGGGGTTGTCCTTCCCCGCTTTCATCTCGGCCATCCTTCTACTGCTGCTGTTTTCAATCCAGCTCAAGTGGCTGCCGGTCATCGGCGAAGCCAGCTATGCGGATCCCGGAAAACGGCTCGCCGCCCTTGTCCTCCCCGCGTTGAACCTGGGGTTGATCATGGTGGCGTACATCACCCGGGTCACGCGTTCGAGCATGCTCAACGTCATCGGCGAGGACTACATCCGCACCGCCCGGGCCAAGGGCGTGCCGGCGCGCTGGGTGATCTGGCGCCATACGCTGCGCAATGCGCTCATTCCCATCATCACGGTGATCGGCCTGTACCTGGGCGTGCTGATCGGCAACTCGGTGTTGACCGAAATCGTCTTCAACCGGCCAGGCCTGGGCAAGCTGATCGTCATCGCGCTGAACTCGCGCGACTATCCGACCCTGCAGGCCATGCTGGTGATCTACGCCTTCGTCATCGTGCTGGCCAACCTGCTCACCGATCTGATGTACGGCGTCATCGATCCCAAGGTACGCAACCAATGACCGCTATCGCCCTCTCCCGCGTTTCACCGATACGCCGGTTGGCGCGCCTGTGCTGGCGCCGCAAGGCCGCCAGTTTCGGTGCCTTCGTCACCTTGCTGGTCGTCCTCGCCGCCATCTTCGCGCCGCTGCTGACGCACCAGGATCCCAACGAACAGGACATCCTGGCGCAGCTGTCACCGCCGTCGGCCGAGCATTTCCTCGGCACCGACACGTTCGGACGCGACGTGTGGTCGCGCATCCTGTACGGCGCACGCGTATCGCTGGCCATCGGCGTGGCGTCCATCGCGGTGGCCATGGTGGTGGGCGGCCTGCTGGGTATCCTGGCCGGCTACCGGGGCGGACGCGTCGACCGCCTCATCATGTCGTGCATGGACATGCTGCTGTCCTTCCCCAGCCTGGTCATGGGCCTGCTGGTGGTGGCGGTGCTCGGGCCGTCCATGGGCAACCTGATCATCGCCATCGCCTTCACGGCCATCGCCCCTTTCGCCCGGATCGCCCGCGCGCCGACGCTGGCCATCAAGCAGCGCGATTTCATCGAAGCCGGACGCGCGCTGGGCTATTCCGACATGCGCCTGATGCTGCGCCACATCCTGCCAAATATCCTCGACGAAATCCTGGTCCTGGGATCCCTGTGGCTGGCCACCGCCATCCGTACCGAGGCCTCGCTCAGCTTCATCGGCCTTGGGGTGCGCCCGCCCACGGCCACCTGGGGCGGCATGATCCGCGACGGCTTCGAGAACATGCTGGACGCCCCATGGCTGGTGATCTTCCCCAGCATCGCCATCCTGGTCATCATGGTTGCGCTGAACCTGCTGGGCGACGGCCTGCGCGACGCCACCGATCCGAAACTGCGCAATGAGTGACTTCGACATGACTTCCGCCCCTCCCGTGCTCGCGGTCGAGAACCTCAGCACCGAGTTTCGCGTGCAGGGCCGGTGGCTGCCCGCCATCCGTGACCTCAGTTTCACCGTGGGGCGCAACGAAACGCTGGCCATCGTCGGCGAATCCGGCTGCGGCAAGAGCATTACCTCGCTATCGGTGATGCGTCTGATCCCCTCGGCCCAGGGCCGCGTCGCGCGCGGCAGCATCCGCCTCGACGGCGAGGAATTGCTCACCCGCCCGGAAGCGGAAATGGAGAAGATCCGCGGCAACCGCATGGCCATGATCTTCCAGGAGCCCATGACTTCGCTCAATCCTGTCATGACAGTGGGCAGCCAGATCGCCGAATCGCTGCGCTACCACCGCCAGGCATCCCGTGCCGACGCCCGCAAGCGCGCGCTGGAATTACTGGATTGGGTACGCATCCCCGCCGCCGCGAGCCGCTATGACGACTATCCGCACCAGTTCAGCGGCGGCATGCGGCAACGGGTCATGATCGCCATGGCCCTGGCTTGCGAACCGCAACTGCTACTGGCCGACGAACCCACCACGGCGCTGGACGTGACCATACAGGTGCAGATCCTGGCCTTGCTGGCCGACCTGAAGGCCAACCGCCAGATGGGCATGGTCTTCATCACGCATAATCTTGGCGTGGTGGCCTCCATCGCCGACCGCGTCGCCGTCATGTATGGCGGCCGCATCATCGAACAAGCCGACGTCAAATCGCTCTTCTCGCGTCCGACGCACCCCTATACCGAGGCCTTGCTGCGATCCATGCCTCGCGTGGATCGCCCGCGCGCCGACCTGCGCCCCATCCCGGGCCAGGTGCCCCCCATAACGATGGAAACGCCCGGTTGCCGGTATGTCGATCGCTGTCCGCTGGCCGAATCCCGCTGCCGCCAGGCCATGCCGCCCCTGGCCCCCGTGGCGGGCGACCCGAGCCACCTGGCGCGCTGCTGGGTCCGCGCGGAAACCACCTGTATGGAAGCCACCGCATGAATCGCCCGCTCCTCGAAGTCAAGAACCTGTCCAAGCACTTCGTCGTGAAGCAGGGATTCATGGGCGGCAAGAAGGCCGTATTGCATGCCGTGCACGACATATCCTTCCAGGTGGCCGAGGGCGAGGCCTTCGGCATCGTCGGGGAATCCGGTTGCGGCAAATCCACCGCCGGCCGCAGCTTGCTGCGCCTGGCCGAGCCCAGCGCCGGCCAGGTGCTGTACCAGGGCGAGAACATCGTCGATTTCGACGCCAACCGCCTGCGCGCGCTGCGCCGCGAGATCCAGATCATCTTCCAGGATCCCTATGCGTCGTTGAATCCGCGCATGACGATAGGCCAGACGCTGGCCGAGCCCATGCTGCTGCACGGGGTGGCCACCCGCGCCAACGTCAAGGAGAAGATCGAGGGCGCGCTCCTGGAGGTCGGCCTGCCCGCCCAGGCCATGCAGAAGTATCCCCACGAATTCTCCGGCGGCCAGCGCCAGCGCGTGGGGATCGCGCGCGCGCTGTCCTTGAATCCCAAGCTGATCGTGGCGGACGAGCCGGTATCGGCCTTGGACGTCTCCATCCAGGCGCAGGTATTGCTGCTGATGGAAGACTTGCAGCGCAAGCGGGGCCTGAGTTTCGTCTTCATCTCCCACGACCTGGGCGTGGTGCGGCATTTCTGCGACAACGTGGCGGTCATGTACCTGGGCCGCATCGTGGAAAAAGGCGGCGTCGATACCCTGTTCGAGGATCCTTTGCATCCGTACACCCAGGCACTGCGCGCGGCTTCGCCCGTGCCGGACCCCGGCAACCGGATCACCGTGGCCAAGATCGAGGGCGACATCGCGTCCCCCCTGAACCCGCCCACGGGCTGCCATTTCCACCCTCGCTGCCCCAAGGCCATGGATGTCTGCAAACGGGAATATCCTGTGTTGCGGCAAATCGAAGGGCGGGAAGTGGCGTGCCACCTGTACCCGCGGACACCGGCCTAGCGCTGACAGTCCCTCTCTCCTGTTCCCGCGGCAGCATCCTCCACGCATCGCTGAGCGGGCCCAACGTCAAGGTCATGCGAGCTGGCGGTACCGCCGTGGCCGGCATAATCTTCCGCCCCCACGGTACGCAGGCGCGACGCCCAGGCCATCGCCGCAGGGGCGCTCCTGCTCGGCGGTAAAGCGCCGGATGCCGACGGCGCCGTCGACCAGCGCGATCCCGAACGGGTATGCCGGCACCCCTGCAGCACTGCAGGGTGCTGCACAGCACTTCGCAGTCTGATGCGTGGATGGAGTGGGCGGTCCAGGCACGAGGGTTGCTTAGCTCATCGGGCGTGGCGCCATACCGCCCGAGTATCCAGGCGACCGGGAATGCCGAGGGGGCTTGCCGGTGACGCCTGATCAAAGGAGAACCCTATGAACAACTTCAAACCTGTTTTCGCTGCCGCCATTTTCGGCCTGAGCATGATGTCTTTCGGTGCCCATGCGCAGACGGCCACCACCACCAAGGACATCGACGCCCATTACAAGACGGAGCAAAAACGATGCGACGCCATGAAGGGCGACAGCAAGGACGTGTGCGAGCAACAAGCCAAGGCCGCACGCGACAAGGCCAAGGCCGACTTGAAGGAAAACAAGGAGCAGGCCGAAGCGAGCCGCGATGCCAACAAGACCAAGAACGACGCCGACTACAAGGTCGCCAAGGAAAAGTGCGACACGATGTCCGGTAATGCGAAGGACGCCTGCGTGGCCAATGCCAAGCGGCAATACAACAAGTAAGACTCACGCGTGAGCCGAGGCGGTTGCGGATCCTCCGCATCCGCCGTTTTTTACCAGGGTCCTGTTTTCCAGGGCTCCATTTCACCCGGAGATGACCATGGCTGACCACGTCGTCAAAGTACTGAACGAACTGATAGAAACGTCCAAGAACGGCGAAAAGGGCTTTGCCAAGGCCGCCGAAGACACCAAGAACACGGAGCTGAAGGCCCTCTTCGAAAGCCGCTCCCGTGATTGCGCATCGGGCGCGGCTGAGTTGCAGGCCATCGTGCGCCAGTTGGGCGGCGACCCCGCGACGGGCGGCAGTGTGGCTGGCGCCATGCACCGTGGATGGACCGAACTGAAGTCCACCGTCACCGGCCGCAGCGACACCGCCATTCTCGAGGAGTGCGAGCGCGGCGAAGACCACGCCAAGGAAAAATACACCGATGCGCTGAAGGGAGACCTGACACCGGAAGTTCGCGCGGTGGTGGAGCGGCAGTACCAGGGCGTCTTGCGCAACCACGATCAGATTCGTGAGCTGCGCAATCGGTTCAAGGCACAACAATAAAGGCTGGCCGGGCGGCGGGCCGATCGTATAATTCCGGCCATGCCGCCGCCGCGACGCGGGCGGCGTACTCCCTGAAAAGATCCGGAGACGCAGGTGCCCACGCGAGCAACTCCCAGTACGGCGAGCGCCAATATCCTGGCCCGTTCCGCTGATGTTTCCGCCCTCGTTCCAGCGCGGACCGCCCTGGTGGTCATGCACTACCAGACGGACATCCTGGCGCTGTTTCCAGCGGTCGCGCCCACACTGCTCTCCAATACGCGGGCGCTATGCGACGCCGCGCGGGCCAAGGGCGTCGGTGTCTACTTCGCGAAGATCCACTTCGGTCCCGGCTACCCGGAAGTCAGTCCCTTGAACAGGAACGGGCAAGGTATCAAACGGCTGGGCCTGTTCGTCGATGACAGGATCTCGCCCGAGCTGGGCCAGCAGCCCGATGAACCGACGATCATCGCCCACCGCGCCAGCGTGTTCTTCGGCACCGACCTGCAGTTGCGTCTTTCCGCGCAAGGCGTCGACACCCTGATCATGGTGGGTATCGCGTCGACGGGCGTCGTGCTGTCCTCGGTCGCCCATGCGAGCGATGCCGATTTCCGTTTGTACACCGTGAAGGATTGCTGCTACGACCCCGACCTGGTCGTGCACGAGCATCTTTTCTCGACGGCGTTCGACACCCGCAGCACCGTGCTCTCGCTGGACGAGGCCTTGCGGCTGCTCGCCTAGCTCTGCCGGCCTCGTGCTCGACCCACGGTCAATCCTTGTTCTTCTTGAAACCGTAGAACGTCCAGGATTCTATGTTGTCGTCGAAAGCAAACACGGGCGCCGTCTCGCACTTTCCCGATGGCAGCTCGCGGAAGGAAATAACACATTCCCGCAGGTTTACGCCATGCACCAGCTTCAACTTCTGGTAGGCGAGCGTGGGCCGACCCCAAGTCTTATCGGGGATATGCGACTGGCTAAGGAACAGGACATAGTCGAATTTCGGCTCCTGCCTTTCCCCACGGGCCATGTCGAACTTCGACTCCAAGGCCTGGTGCACCAGATCGGCAGCCATTCTCTCGTGGATCAATCTCCGCTCCGGTTTAACGACACTCCAAAGCTTGGCCCATCTTTCCCTGTCCATCGATTCCAGCATCTCGCACGACCCGTAGCGCTGGACGCCTGATCGCTCGCCGAGCAGAGTTTCATGGATGCCCCAGCTACCGAGATCGTCAGGACCGAACCTGGGTTTCTCGGCCAGTATCTTCCTGGCTTCTTCCGGACGCTTGCCATCGCAAATCGCGGCCTTGAGCAGGCATTCAAGCATCGAGATCTTCCCCGGCCTGGGAATGACGGTCCACCTGTCGCCCACCGAATAAGCCCGCAGATTGGGCAACTCCAGGGGAACTGCCTCCGTCCCGGCCGCGCCTGGGGGGAATGCGATATAGGGCGAGGGGCCTTCACCCTCACGCAAAGCGAATTGCGCGTGGACAACGGTCCGCGATGCGCTCTCGTTGGCCGCCGCTATCTCGATGGCCTTCCGCTCAGTGTACGCGGCGGGCCAGAACAGTTCGCCGCCACAACACGTCGTGGCGGCTCGCCCCGCGGCGGAAGCCGGAAAGCTCCTGAATGACAGGGCGGCGGCGCCCTCTCCTGTCGTGCCCCGCGCGTCGTGGCGTTGCGGCTCTCCGCGTTGGAACTCAGACTGGGGGACCGCACCATTTGTGTTGACATGCATCGCTCGGGTTTCCTTATCGGCGATCGAAGTCGAGATAGGTCACTCGCACCGCCTCCGGGTTCCACGTCCAGGCATGAGGGCGAACCGCCGGCCATACCCAGTCCCGGGTCTTCGATCTGCTGGAGCATCCCCGCGCTCCCTAGCTATCCCTGCGGGGCGACGACCGCGCCGCCCGTCAAATCTTCGAGCAATGCCGCGGCGTTTGATCACCTGCTCGCACGATCCACCTCGGGAAAAAGCTCCATTATTCTGCCCAGCGCGAATTCGGCGGCGGCTTTTCTCACGCCGTGGCGGCCACCGTCAAAACGGCGCGTTTCGGTGAAGACGGTGGGATGCGCATCGGCCGCGCCCTGCTTGAAGACCCAAGCAAAACATTGGGTCCCGGCCGGGATCTCGTCATCGACATTGTCCGTCACGCCGGTGTTGGCGATGGCCACGTTCGCCGGGCTGCGCCTGGCGGCGCCCAGCGCCATCGCGCGTGCAACTGCCTCGCTGGTCAGGTTATGCTTTTCCAGCAGGGATGGCTCCAGGCCCAGGCAGCGAACTTTCGCTTCGGGGGAATACACCACGAACGCGCAATCGAGCAGGCTGCCGGCCCCGGGAAGGTCGGCCATCGTCGAGGCGATCAACCCTGCCGTGCACGATTCGGCGGTGACGAGTGTCAATCCGTTCTGATTCATGAATCTGGCGGTCCGTTCGATTTGATTCATGCCGCACCTCGTGATTGGCAGTTGATCGTTCTCGCGCCCTCTGAAGGCGCAATAATCCTGAAAAGATCTTCAACGGGCCGTGGCAAGGTAGCTGTTGACCGCAAGCGGTGGCGCGTTGTCGTCAAATGGCGGCTTCGGGCCGAAGGACTCGATCACGCCAGGTGCGAAGATCAGGCAGTACGTTGATCCGCCGAACTGGAAGTATCCCAACTCGTCTCCTTTCTCCACGGCCTGGCCCGGGACCACGTCGATCACGCAGGACGACACTTCCGCCATGCCCACGAAGACGCAGGCGACCGCGCCTATCGACGCGTCATCCGCATCGATAACGATAATGGCGCGCGCCGCGACGGCCGTCGAATAGCCCTGGGAATCATTCAATCCGCCAGGGTCCTCGCCGTAGGCCTCGATATCGGAGTAATAGGTGCCGTCCACCAGGTAGGCGCGACGAATACGGCCGGCGACCGGCGCATGCCAGCGGTGGTAATTGCAGGCGCCCAGATAGGCCTGGTAGACGCTGCCACCGATGAATTCCCGCGCCAGGCTCGCCTCGCGTCCCGTGAAGATGTCCTCGAGCGAATATGGCTGCGATTTGATCCAGAACCTGTCCCGCAGCTGCGCGTCGTCGCGGATGCTGTATGGGGCGGCCTCGCAGGCGCTGACGATGGCCTTGGGGTTTTCTTTCTCATGAACGGGGCGTTGGCCAGCTTTCAGGCGCCGGGTAAAGAAGTCATTCCAGGATGCGAAGCCCCAATAAGGTTCCGACGGATTGCATATGAATTGCTCCATCCCGGTCTTGCGCAGCGCTTCGGGACTGAACCAGCCCGAAGGGGGATCGGCGTTAAGGTGCGCACGCGAGTGGGGACCGTCCAGGAAACCACACCAGACGTCGAGGACCCGCTTCAGGTGGCGATTGAAGACCGGATCGCGAAATACCGCGTAGCCGCCAGGCATGCACATGGGCCATTCGAGCAGGCCGTTAAGGGGAAGGATAATGGAGCTCGATTCGCTGAAGGGCGGAGCGTAGGTGGTCACATAGTCCATGACGACCATCAGGTCCTCGATGGATTCGTAGCCCAGGACATAGCCTTCCGCCAGCGCTTCCTCGATTGCGCGAGTCAGGTGCATGCGCAACACCGCATCGGCATTCACTGCCGCCTGGAATTCCTGGATGACCGTCGTCGGCTGGCAGCGTTGGGCCCGTTCCCGTGCAGCCGCCATCAACGTTTTCCTGAAGGCGCCGAGCGCGGCTTCCTTTTCCGGCAGCCAGCCGCCCAGCCGGCGCCGGGCCTGCCTGGGTTTTTGCGCTGATGCGGTCGATGCGATTGATGCCATACTCTGCTCCTGGTCTCGGACCTGGGCAGGCAGAGCAAGCGCTATGCCGTAAGAGGCTGACATATCTCCTACGCAAACTGCGCTTGAGGAGGGACCCGCGCAACGCCGCCTGCACCGACGAAGACACCTGGTGGCGACAGCGAGCATGGATGGTATCCATACATCGATACGATAGCCAGGATCGCAACACGCCAATCTCGTCGCCATGCCCTGCTGCGCCGGGTTTAAGATTCAAGAACTACCCCGCAGTACCTCCCGGGAGACGTCGTATGCCCTCGCTTTCCGACTTCATCCGAACCCATTCCGGGGTCCTGATCGATGACTGGGTCGCTTATGCCCTGGCGCTGAATGAGGGTCGAAGCAGACTGTCCGAACACGACCTACGGGATTCCGCTCCGGAGATCCTGGCTGCGCTCGAAGCGAACATGTGCCAATCACAAACAGCGCAACAAGCGATCGACAAGTCGCATGGCGAAAAACGAGCGTCTGATGAGCACTTCGATCGTGTCTGCCAATTGCATGCCCAGGACCGGCTGCGACAAGGGTTCGGGCTGAGCGATATCGTCGCGGAATTCCGCGCCCTGCGCGCGAGCGTAATGCGCCGCTGGCGCGCCAGCACCGATGCGGACGCACTCAGTATTGAGGAAATGGAGCGCTTTCATGAAGCAATCGACCAAGTACTCAGCGAGTCCGTGAAGGAGTATGTCGAGCAAGCGGAACGCGCGCGTAACCTCTTCGCCGGGATACTGGCGCACGATCTGCGCGCTCCGCTTGGGGTGATCGTCAATGCGGCCACGCTAATAGCGCGCACGAATGACACTCACCCGGAACTTACAAAGGCCGCCGGATTCATCCAGCGCAGTGCGGCAAGCATGAATGTGCTGATAGATGATCTGCTGGTGTTTGCCCGCACCCGGCTTGGCGACGAACTGCCCCTGGCCGCATCGCCCCAGAACATGGGAGAAATTTGCAGGGAGGTGGCGGAAGAAATGGGTTCCGTGCTTGACGGAAAAACCATCGATGTCACCACCTCCGGGAACCTGGATGGCGTATGGGACCGCGGCCGCATCGCCCAGCTCCTGGCCAATCTGCTTTCCAACGCCGCCCGGTACGGAAAGGGAAAGATCAGGCTCTCCGCCCACGAGCATGAAGAGACAATAGAGATCAATGTCGAGAATGCAGGTACGCCCATCCCGGCAGAGGCACTACCCACGATATTCGACCCGTTGACACGGATAAACGCGGTCACAGGGCATCGCGACATGGCGGCCGGAGCCGGCCTGGGTCTTTACATTTGCCGCTGCATTACGGTCGCGCACCAAGGGTCGATTACGGCCGAGTCGGATAAAGCGCGTACGAAATTCACTATCCGGTTGCCCCGGAGGTCGGACGCCGGCACGCTGGGCCCCGCCTGCCAGCCCCCGCCCTAGCAAACCTACGGCAATGCCGTATAATTGCGCCCCATCCCCGTTGCCCACCCCGGCGCGGCGGCCTGAACCAGGGTAGCGGCGGCATATCGCGCTGCCCGCAAATTTGATCGAGTCATGAAGAAAGCAGCCCCGCCGGCGCATCCCCCGCGGTGGCAGGCGTCGCATATCAGCGAAGCGCGCGGCCGCGTCGGTTTGCCGCAGGCGGATTTCGCGGCCTTGCTGGGGGTGAGTGTTCGCACCCTGCAGGATTGGGAGCAGGGGCGGCGCAATCCCTCCGGCGCGGCCAAGACGCTGCTGCAGGTGGCGATGCTACACCCCCAGACCCTGCGCGACCTGCCACGCTGGCATGCGGACGAGCCTGCCTGAATTTAAATGAGCCCGTCGGGCAGCTTCGCTGCACGACATTGAACGAAGACTCCGCGCACGGCGCCAGCTGCTACGCGACCTCACGGTGAAATAGATTGGAAATCCTGGAAAAATCCCGTCCCGGCGTGAACGCCGATAAAACGCCCGGCACCGCCCCGGCAGTCAGCGCCGGGGGCGGCAGCGGCGCCGGCAGCGGCAAGCACGGCGGTGAAGGCAGCGGCGGTAATGGTGGCCGGAACGATGGCCAAGGCGGCCGCACGCCCCGCGTGGGCTTCGTCAGCCTGGGCTGTCCGAAGGCGCTCGTCGACTCCGAGCGCATCCTCACGCAGCTGCGCACCGAGGGCTATGAAGTCACGCCGTCCTATGACGACGCCGATGTGGTGGTGGTCAATACCTGCGGCTTCATCGACAGCGCCAAGGCGGAGTCGCTGGACGCCATCGGCGAGGCCATCGCCGAGAACGGCAAGGTCATCGTGACGGGCTGCATGGGCGTGGAGGAGGCCGTCATACGCAACGTCCATCCCAGCGTGCTGGCCGTCACCGGCCCGCAGCAGTACGAGCAGGTGGTGCGCGCCGTGCATGACGCCGCGCCGCCCAAGGCCGACCACAATCCCTACCTGGACCTGGTGCCGCCCCAAGGCGTCAAGCTGACGCCACGCCACTATGCCTACCTGAAGATCTCCGAAGGCTGCAATCACCGCTGCAGCTTCTGCATCATCCCCTCCATGCGCGGGGACCTGGTCAGCCGGCCTGTGGGCGACGTGCTGAACGAGGCCGAGCGCCTGGTCAAGGCCGGCGTCAAGGAACTGCTGGTGATTTCGCAGGACACCAGCGCCTACGGCGTCGACGTCAAGTTCCGCAGCGGCTTCTGGAATGGGCGGCCGGTGAAGACCCGCATGACTGAACTGTGCGCGGCCCTGTCCGACCTGGGCGTGTGGACGCGCCTGCACTATGTCTACCCCTATCCGCACGTCGACGAGGTCATTCCGCTGATGGCCGAGGGCAAGATCCTGCCCTACCTGGACATCCCCTTCCAGCACGCCAGCCCGCGCGTGCTCAAGGCGATGAAGCGGCCGGCCTTCGAGGACAAGACACTGGCGCGCATCAAGCGCTGGCGCGAGACCTGTCCGGACCTGACGCTGCGGTCGACCTTCATCGTCGGTTTCCCCGGCGAAACCGAGGAAGACTTCCAATACCTGCTGGACTGGATGAGCGAAGCGCAGTTGGACCGCGTCGGCTGTTTCCAGTATTCGCCGGTGGAAGGCGCGCCGGCCAACGCCTTGGACGGACACGTGCCCGATGAAGTGAAGCAGGAACGCTGGGAGCGCTTCATGGCGCACCAGCAGGCCATTTCCGCCGCGCGCCTGCAAGCCAAGGTGGGCCGCGAGATCGACGTGCTGATCGACGAGGTCGACGAAGACGGCGCCGTCGGCCGCAGCAGCGCCGATGCGCCCGAGATCGACGGTAGCGTCTATCTGTCGTCGGACCGCGACCTGAAACCGGGCGACATGGTGCGCGCGGTGGTGACCGACGCGGACGAGTACGATCTTTGGGCCGATGAGATCGATACGACGGGTGCGTGAGCGGAGTCCATGCGACGGAGTACATGCGCCAGATCCGCGTCCAATAGCACAAACCCGCGCGCCGCGAATTTTCGCGGCGCGCGGGTTCTCCATCGCCTGGCGCGGGCTTAGCCCACCGGTTTAACCCAGAAAGTCCGCCAGGTCGTCGGCGTGTTCTTCCTCCACCGCCAGGATCTCTTCCAGCAGCCGGCGCGTGGTCGGGTCCTTTTGGCCGATGTAGGCCACCATCTGCTTGTAGCTGTCGATGGCGATGCGTTCGGCGATCAGGTTTTCCTTGATCATGTCCTCCAGCGTCGTCGCCTCGACATATTCCGAGTGGCTGAGCTTGCTGAGGTGGTCCGGATTCAGGTCGGGCTCGCCGCCCAGTTGCACGATGCGTTCAGCCAGGCTGTCGGCGTGCTGCTGTTCCTCCGTCGCATGCTCGGCGAATTCGGCGGCGACCGGCTCCGCGTTCATGCCGCGAGCCATGAAGAAATGGCGCTTGTAGCGCAGCACACAGACCATTTCCGTTGCCAGCGCCTCGTTGAGCAGCTTGAGCACGGTTTCACGATCCGCCTGGTAGCTGTCGGTCACCGCGCCATCCTCGATATCCTTGCGCGCCTTCTTCCGTATAGCCCCGACATCGATCTTGAAATCGCTTTTTCCGGCCGACTGAGTGGACATATCCATGGCGTACTCTCCTGATCGCGTTGCGGTGAATGGACGGCGCCTGGCGACGCCGTGCCCGCGGCATCCTCGGGTCAGCTCTCCTGTTGAGCAGGAGGCCCGCCCGGGCACCGCTTTGAGGAAGGCCCCTTCGCAAGCGCCATGCCCGGCCGTCGGCCGCCCCGGCGTGGGCGGCTGGAAATATGCGTAAACTACCTGGCTTGCCCCGGGCGCATACCGGCCCGGCCGGGCGGCCGTCCCCGCCGCCATGGGACCGGCCAGTGGGAAAAAAGGCGTTCCGCGCCCCTGCTGTCCTTCCCTCCGCATTTACGACGTATCCATGGCACTTGAAAATATTTGCGTGTACCTGGGCTCCAATTCGGGCCGTCAACCTGTGTATGTGGAAGAGGCCGCCGCATTCGGCCGTGAGCTCGCCAGCCGCGGCCTGGGCCTGGTCTATGGCGGCGCGCGCGCCGGCACCATGGGCGTGCTTGCCGACGCGGTCCTGGCAGCTGGCGGCCGCGTCATCGGCGTGATTCCCGAGTCTCTGGTGCAGAAGGAAATGGCCCATGCCGGTCTCACGGAACAACACATCGTCGGCTCCATGCACGAGCGCAAGACCATGATGGTCGAACGCGCCGACGGCTTCGTCGCCCTGCCCGGCGGCGCCGGCACGTTCGAGGAAATCTTCGAGACCTGGACCTGGGCGCAGCTGGGCATGCACAAGAAGCCCTGCGGCCTGCTCAACATCGCCGGGTTCTACGACAAGCTGGCCGAGTTTCTGGACCATGCGCGCGACGAAGCCTTCATGCGCCCCGAGCATCGCGCGATGCTGATGGTGGAAAGCGACCCCGGCAAGCTGCTGGACCGCTTCGCGCACTACACGGCGCCCACCGTTTCCAAATGGATCACCCGCGGAGAGCAGTGACACCATGACCCACCCGCAACCCACCAGCGAACAGCTGCTGCGCGATTACTTCCACGGCAAGGACGAGAACCGTCCTCTCTACATCGCGCGAGCCTTCGCGCCCGATGCGCGGCTGCGCATGATCCTGAAGACCCAGGCCATTGCTTTTCCGTCGGAAGTCGAAGGCGAACCCGGCATCGCCGACACGCTGGCGCGCAAGTTCGGCCAGACCTACGAAAACGTGTACACCTTCTACCTGGCGCGGCCCGCGGCCGGAGCACGGCTGGACCAGTTCGTGTGCGACTGGATGGTGGCGATGACGGACAAGGCCAGCGGCCAGGTGCGCGTGGGTTGCGGCAGCTACGACTGGCGCTTCCAGGCCGATCCGCACCGCGTGCGCGAATTGACCATCACCATCGACGCCATGGAAATGCTGCCAGCCGACGCGGCGGGCGCGGTATTCGACTGGATCACCGCCCTGCCCTATCCCTGGACCGACCGCGCCGCCATCGCGGCGGGCGCGCCCGCCCTGCCGGCCCTGCGTCCCGTGCTGGACTACCTCAACCGCGCCAGCCTGTAGATCATGAAAATCGACGCCGCCCACCGCATTGCCGACCTGGACACGCTGGCCACCCTGTACGGGCAGCCCAGTGTAGCGTCCCTGCTCAAGGAAACCTCTTACATCCACCCGCACTATCGGGCCTTCATCGAGGCCTCGCCCTTCATGGCGCTGGCCACCAGCGGCCCCGAAGGGCTGGATGTGTCGCCGCGCGGCGATCCCGCCGGCTTCGTCGCCATCGCCGACGACCACACCTTGCTGCTGCCCGACCGGCGCGGCAACAATCGCGTCGACAGCCTGCGCAACGTGATCGCCGATCCGCGCGTGGCGCTGCTATTCCTGGTGCCGGGCGTGGGCGAAACGCTGCGCGTCAATGGGCGCGCGGAAATCAGCGTGGCTCCCGACCTGCTGGCGCGCTTCGAGATGGACGGCAAGGCACCGCGCTCGGTCCTGGTGGTGCACGTGGAAACCGTCTTCTTCCAATGCTCGCGGGCCCTGGTGCGTTCGCGCTTGTGGGATCCGGCCATCCAGATCGATCGCAGCGCCCTGCCCAGCACGGGCAGGATCATCAGCGATATCGGCAAGAACGGCTTCGACGGCGAGGCCTATGACAAGGCCTTGCCGGAACGGGTCAAGCAGACCTTGTATTGACGAGCCGCGGCACGGGGGGGCGCCCGTCAGGGCTGCCAGCCGCGTATGAAGACGTCGACGGGCTGGCGCTTGCCGCCGGCCTTCTGCAATTCCAGCAGGCGCAGGATGCCATCGGCGGTCGCGATGTCCACGCCCTCCGGGCCCGCGTGCAATACCGTGCCGGGGGCGGTGTTGGCCGTGTCGGCCGGCATGGCGCGCGCGCGCCAGACCTTTACCGGATCATCCAGGCCGGGCAGGCGCGTGGTGGCGCCGGGCACGGGATTGAACGCGCGCACGCGGCGCGCCAGCAATGCCGCCGCCTGGGTGAAATCCAGCGCCGCCTCGGCCTTGTCCAGCTTGGCGGCATAGGTCACGCCATCTGGGGGCTGCGGCTCGCGCCGCAAGGTCGGCAAGCGCGCCAGGGCTTGCACGATGGCCTGCGCGCCGGCATCCGCCAGCGCGTCATGCAGTTCGGCCGCATTCTGTTCCGCGCCGATGGCGACGGGATGCACCAGCAGCATGTCGCCGGTGTCCAGTCCTTCATCCATCTGCATGATGGTCACGCCGGTACGTTCGTCACCCGCCTCGATGGCGCGCTGGATGGGCGCCGCGCCGCGCCAGCGCGGCAGCAGGCTGGCGTGGATATTCAGGCAACCCGCGGCCGGCAGTTGCAGCACCCAGGCAGGCAGGATCAGCCCATAGGCCGCCACCACCATCACGTCCGGCGCGGCGGCGAGCAATTGCTCGCGCGCTTGCGCGGCCTCTTCGGGATAGCGCCCGTCCAGCCGCAGGCTGCGCGGCTGCGCCACCGGTATGCCGGCGGCCAGCGCGGCCTGCTTGACGGGGCTGGGGGTAAGCTTGAGCCCGCGCCCCGCCGGGCGGTCGGGCTGGGTCAGGACCAGCGGGACTTCATGGCCGGCCGCCAGGATGGCGTCCAGCGCAAGACGGGCAAATTCCGGCGTGCCGGCAAAGACGACGCGCATCGTCAGGCCCGCAGCGCTTCGCGCTCGGCCTTGCGCAGCTTGGTCTTGATGCGATTCTGCTTGAGGAAGGACAGGTACTCGACAAAGACCTTGCCTTCCAGGTGATCCAGCTCGTGCTGCACGCACACCGCCAGCAGGCCGTCGGCTTCCTTCTCGTAGGGCTTGCCATCGATGTCCAGGGCCTTGAAGCGGATACGCGCGGCGCGCTCCACTTCGTCGTAGATCTCCGGCACGGACAGGCAGCCTTCCTCGTAGCGCTTGCGCTCTTCGCTCTTCCAGGTGATTTCCGGGTTGATCAGGACCAGCAGGTCGTTGCCTTCCTCGGATACGTCGATGGTCACCACGCGCTCGTGCACGTCGACCTGGGTCGCGGCCAGGCCCACGCCGGGCGCCGCGTACATGGTCTCGGCCATGTCGCGCACCAGCGTGCGGATGCGCTCGTCCACCTCGGCGACCGGCTTGGCCTTCTTGTGCAGACGCGGATCGGGGTAACGAAGGATATTCAGCAATGCCATGACGTATTCCTGCCGGGGGGGCGCCGCGGCAGGAGCAATGTAAGGGTGGGAATGTCGTAATGATAAATCAACAACGGGTTGATTTCTAATAGTTTTCGGCTAAGAAAGGAATATAGGGGACGTAAGGATGCGGTCCGGTGCAGCCGCGCGTTTCCGTCACGGGGGCGCCGTCGCTGGCCGAGGCGCATGCGACACTGCCGCATGCCCAGCCCCCACGACCCCACGGACCGCGCAGCCTGGCTACGGCTATCGCTGGAACCCGGCCTGAATCCCGCGGATGCCTACGCCTTGCTTGGCGGCGTGGGTTCGCCGCGGCACCTCTATGCGTACCCGGAGGCGGGACTGGCACGCTGGGTCCCCGGCCGGCTCGCTCGGCAACTGGCCGCGCCGCCCCCGGCAGCCCTCGCAGCGCGCATCGCGGCGGCCCTGGACTGGTGCGACCAGCCGGGCCATCATCTGCTCTGCCTGGGCGACCCGTCCTATCCCCGTAGCTTGCTTGACGTGGGCGATCCCCCATTGCTGCTGTATGTGCGGGGCGATCCCGCCCTGCTGGGCAGGCAGGCGCTGGCCATCGTGGGTTCGCGCAACGCCAGCCTCGACGGCCGCGACCACGCCCATGCCTTTGCCCGCCAGTTGGCGGCCCAGGGCTGGTGCGTGGTCAGCGGCATGGCGGCGGGCGTCGACGCGGCGGCCCACGAAGGCGCCCTGGCCGCGGGGGCGGCGGGCGGCGCCACGGTCGCCGTGCTGGGGACGGGCATCGATGTGGCGTACCCCGCCCATCACGCCGGCCTCGCGGACCGCATTGCACGCAGTGGCGCCGTGATCAGCGAATTTCCCTTGGGCACGCCGGCCCTGCCCCACCATTTTCCCCGCCGCAATCGCCTGGTGGCGGGGCTGGCGCGAGGCGTGCTGGTCGTGGAGGCAGCCAGCCGCAGCGGTTCGCTGATCACCGCGCGACTGGCCGGCGAATACGGCCGCGAAGTCTTCGCCATACCCGGGTCCATCCACTCGCCCTTGACGCGCGGCTGCCATGCCCTGATCCGCCAAGGTGCGAAACTCGTGGAAAGCGTCGAGGACATCACGGACGAGCTGGGCATGCCAGGGCAAGCGGCGAATGCCGTCCCGGCGGCTTCCGGCGGCGCAGGCAGGGGCGATGCGTCCCGGCAGGATGCAGGTGGGGCGCGGCGGACCGATGGCGATGGCGATGGCGATGGCGATGGCGATGGCGACGGCGATGGCGATGCCAATGCCAGTGCCAATGCCAACGCTGACGCCGATGATGGCGGCGATGCGTCAACGACCGCCGTGCTCGCCTGCATGAACCATGATCCCGTGCATAGGGAAACCTTGATGCAGCGAAGCGGCCTGTGCAGCGCCGACCTGGATGCCGCGCTGCTGCGGCTGGAATTGGCGGGACGGGTGGCGCATCGCGAAAGTGGGTACTTCCAACTCACCCCCGCCAGGCCCGCCGCCCGCCGCAAGGACTAAAATCCGCCCCAGGAGTCATACGAACAGAACCAAGAACAGGAATCGCCATGCCCTTCCCCGAACGCGTGAAAATCGTCGAGGTCTCGCCCCGCGACGGTCTGCAGAACGAAAAAGCCATCATCCCCACCGAGGTCAAGATCGAACTGGTGGACCGCCTCACGGCCGCGGGCTTTCCCAACGTCGAAGCGGCGTCTTTCGTATCGCCCAAGTGGGTGCCCCAGATGGCGGATGGCGCCGAAGTCATGGCGGGCATTGCGCGCAAGCCGGGCGTCATTTATTCGGTCCTGACACCCAACATGAAAGGTTTCGACGCGGCGCTGGCCGCCAAGGCCGACGAGGTCGTGATTTTCGGCGCCGCCAGCGAGGCGTTTTCGCAGAAGAACATCAACTGCTCCATCGCCGAATCGATCGCCCGCTTCGAACCCGTGGCCGAAGCCGCCAAGGCGGCCGGCTTGCGGCTGCGCGGATCGATCAGCACGGCGCTGGGCTGCCCTTACCAGGGCGAGGTACCGGTGTCCGCGGTGGTGGATGTCGCCCAGCGCTACCTGGCGCTGGGCTGCGACGAGATCGACGTCGCCGACACGATAGGCGTGGGCACGCCGGCACGCGTGCGCGAAGTCATGCGGGCCGTCACGGCCAAGGTGGACCCGGCGCGCGTATCCGGCCATTTCCACGATACCTATGGCCAGGCCGTCGCCAACATCCTGGCGGCGCTGGAGACCGGCATCGCCATTTTCCACACCTCGGTCGCGGGCCTGGGCGGCTGCCCCTATGCCAAGGGCGCCACCGGCAATGTGGCGACGGAAGACGTGCTGTACATGCTGCGCGGCCTGGGCATCGAAACCGGCATCGATTTCGATGCGGTGGTGGATACGGGGCAATGGATCTCCGGCCACCTGGACCGTAAATCCGCCAGCCGGGCGGGCAACGCGATGGCGGCCCGGCGCGCGGGTTGAGCGGCCGGCGCGGATCGCGGGAAGCACATCGCGTAAGCAAATTGCCTAAGTACAACGCTTACGTACAACGCTTACGTACAGCGCGGGAACCATCCAGGCTCTGCTGGTACTGAGGTCTATTTTGATTCCGGGTGGTTTCGTATTCCGGACGATATTGGTCCGGCGTTATTCCCCGCCCGAGCTTCAGAACCAACAATGTCATGCCCCACGGAAGGGTTTGGCGTTTTACCCAAGGAGCCTCGATGTCCGCCCCCCTCGCCTCGGTAGCCACCCAGCAATGGGACCGCTGTGGCCGCCCCTATACCGAATCCACGGACGAGCACTACCACGGACGGGACTGCTGGCCCCCAGGGCCCAAGATCCTGCCCGCTTCCACGTATGTAAGCACGGTCGACGACTCTTCCATCGTGGCCCTGGCCAACCGGGTGTACCTGGGCGAGAACGACGACACCTCGCCGTTCAAGATCGCCAAGGCCATGTGCGGCGTCGAAGCCAACCAGGGGCACTGCGACACCCTCAATATCTTCACCACCATGAAGCCCGGCCTGGTCTTCGAGGTCCCCACGCGGGACGCGATCGCGGGAACCACGGGTGTCGAGCGTTGGTATCGCGAGAAATTCCGGCAGCTGGCGAATGGGCAGCGATGGAATCGCGGCTCGATGGCGAAAGACGCTGCTCTCCGACTAACGCATGGAGAGGCCGGATGCCCGCCGCTGTGATGGCTGGCGAACCTTCCTAGCGTATCGGCAGGGCGTACATCAGGCCGCCCTTGTTCCATTGCGCGTTCAATCCGCGCTGGATTTTCAGCGGGCTGCCCTGGCCGACGTTGCGTTCGAAGCTTTCGCCGTAATTGCCGACCTGCTTGATGATGTTGTAGGCCCACTTGTCGTCCACCCCCATGTTCTTGCCCGCGCCCGGAATCACGCCCAGGATGCGCTGGATATTGGGGTTGTCGCTCTTGAGCTGCTGGTCCACGTTGGCCGACGTCACGCCATACTCTTCCGCCTCGATCATGGCCGACAGCGACCAGGACACGATATTGAGCCAGTTGTCGTCCCCCTGGCGCACGAACGGCCCCAGCGGTTCCTTCGAGATGATTTCCGGCAGCACCACGTAATCGTCCGGCTTCTGCAGCTTGGAGATGCGTATGGACGCCAAGCCCGAGGCATCCGTGCTGAAGACGTCGCAGCGTCCGGCCACGAAGGCGTTGACCACCTCGTTGAACTGGTCGATGACCACCGGCTTGTACTCGACCCTGTTGGCGCGCGCCCAGTCGGCCAGCGTGTTCTCGTTCGAGGTGCCCGCCTGCAGGCAGATGGTGGCGCCGTTCAGTTCCTTGGCGCTCTTGACGTTGAGCGACTTCGGCACCAGGAAGCCCTGGCCGTCGTAGAAATTGACGCCGGCATGGACCATGCCCAGGGCCGTGTCGCGCTGCTGCGTGACCGAGGTGTTGCGCGCCAGCACGTCCACCTCGCCGGATTGCAGGGCGGTGAAACGCTGTTGCGAATTCAGCGGCACGACCTTGAACTTGCTGGCGTCGCCAAACACCGTCGCGGCCACGGCGCGGCACAGGTCGACGTCCAGGCCTTTCCAGTTACCCTGGGCGTCCGGCGCCGAGA
The DNA here is from genome assembly GCF_004121055.1 of Achromobacter aloeverae. Taxonomy (GTDB): domain Bacteria; phylum Pseudomonadota; class Gammaproteobacteria; order Burkholderiales; family Burkholderiaceae_B; genus Bordetella_C; species Bordetella_C aloeverae. The sequence goes on along the minus strand of NZ_PYAL01000005.1, from coordinate 366,952 downwards.
AGCCGGCGAAACCGGTGGTGGTGCCGCACAGCAGGGTGCCGCGGTGGCGCACCACGTCGAGGGTCTTGCCTTGTTCCGGGGCGGCCTGCGCCGCATGGGCGGCGCCGGCGAGGACGGCGGCGCCGATGAGGGCCTTGACGATACGCATGATGAGTCCTTTTATGCAATTCGGGCGGGGGGTCGGGCGATGAGCCGCGAGACGCCGGGGCATAAGCTTAGCGCGCCGGATAAGCGGATCGTAAATGAGTTCGAGCTATAAGGATCAGCGGCCGTCGCGCCCCTGCGGCCCGCCCGGGCCACGCGCCCTGAGAAAGGGGTCGCATAGAGGCCGCATAGGGGCCGCATAGGGGTCGCGCAGGGGTCGCGCCACGCATGCAACGTGCCCAGGGCGTAGCCGCCCCGTCAGTCGTAGGATCGCGCGTCCTCGATGACCTTGCCGTCATTAGGCAAGGTGCCGGGCGCATGCACTTCGACCTCCGCCCGCAGCTTGGTGACGTCGCGCACCGACTCGGCAATGGCCTGCGCCAACTCCGCGGGCGCCCCGTCGGCCTCGACCCGCAGCACCATGCGGTCGGCCCCCGTCGCCCCCGTGATCACCAGCCGACCGCGCCCGGCTTGCGGATGACGCCGCAGGATCTCCGCCACTTGCGACGGATGCACGAACAGGCCTCGCACCTTGGTCGTCTGGTCGGCCCGCCCCATCCAGCCGCGCAGGCGCAGGTTCGTGCGGCCGCAGGGCGACTGGCCCGGCAACACGGCGGACAGGTCGCCCGTGCCGAAGCGCACCAGCGGGTAGTCCGGGTTGAGCGTGGTCACCACCACCTCGCCAACCTCCCCCTCCCGGACAGGATCGCCGGTGCCCGGGCGCACGATCTCGACGATGATGTCCTCGCCCACCACCAGGCCCTCGCGGGCCTCGGTCTCGAAGGCGATCAATCCCAGGTCGGCGCTGCCGTAGGCCTGGTAGCCCTGCACGCCGCGCGCCGACAGCCAGTCGCGCAGCGAAGGGGGAAAGGCCTCGCCGGAAACCAGCGCGTGCCGCAAGGTATCGAGCCGCACGCCCAGTTCCTCGGCCTTTTCCAGGATGATCTTCAGGAAGCTGGGCGTACCCGTGTAGCCGCTGGGCCCGAGGTCGCGGATGGCCATGACCTGCTGCTCGGTCTGCCCGGTGCCACCGGGAAAGACGGTGCAGCCAACGGCATGCGCGGCGGTCTCCATCATCGATCCGGCCGGCGTGAAGTGATAGGAGAAGCAGTTGTAGGTCAGCTGTCCCTCGCGAAAGCCGGCGGCGTACAGCGCGCGGCCGAAACGCCAGTAGTCGGGACGACCGCTCTCCGGTTCGTAGATGGGGCCCGGCGACGCGAAGACCCGCAAGGCCCGCCCCCATCCGAGGGTAGCGTAGCCGCCGAAGGCCTTTTCCGCGCTGGCCGGCCCCGGGGCGGCGCGGCTGCGCTGCTGGCCTTCCAGCAATTCATGCTTGCGCAGCACCGGCAAGGCCGCCAGCGCGGCTCGCGAGGTAATGGCGCGCGCGTCGACGCCGGCCAGCTGCCGCGCCAGGGCCGGCGCCCGCGCCTGCGCATGGGCGATGGCGCCCGGCAGGGCCGTCATCAAGGCCTGCTCGCGCTGCTCGGGCGCGCGCGTCTCCAGGCCATCGAAGAAATTGGACATATGCCCGGTCTCCGTCAAAGGACGGCGGCGTTCGCGGCCGCCGCAGGGGAATCCCTCACGCCAGCCAGCGCTTGCGCCGGCGATAGAACTTGGTGTCGCGGAAGCTCTTGCGCGCGCCGCTGGAAATACCCAGGTAGAACTCCTTGACGTCTTCATTGGCGCTCAATGCATCGGCGGCGCCGTCCATGACCACGCGGCCGTTTTCCAGGATGTAGCCGTAATCGGCGTAGCGCAGGGCGATATTGGTGTTCTGCTCGGCCAGCAGGAAACTGACGCCCTCGCGTTGGTTGAGGTCGCGCACGATCTGGAAGATTTCCTCGACGATCTGCGGCGCCAGGCCCATCGAGGGTTCATCCAGCAGGATCATGTTGGGACTGGCCATCAACGCGCGCCCGATGGCCGTCATCTGCTGCTCGCCGCCCGAGGTATAGCCCGCCTGGCTGGTCCGGCGCTGCTTCAGGCGGGGAAAATATTGGTACACGCGCTCCAGCGCCTCCTGGGTGTCGCCCCGTCCGAGCCGGCGCGTATAGGCGCCTGCCAGCAGGTTTTCCTCCACCGTGAGATGCGCGAAGCAGTGCCGGCCCTCCATCACCTGCACCACGCCGCGCTGGACCAGTTCGGCCGGCGACAGGCGCTCCACCCGCTCGTCGCGATAGCGGATCTGGCCCTTGGTGACGTCGCCGCGTTCGCCCTTGAGCAGGTTGGACACGGCGCGCAGGGTGGTGGTCTTGCCCGCGCCGTTGGCGCCCAGCAAGGCCACGATCCTGCCTTCCGGCACTTGCAGGGATACCCCCTTCAGCACCAGGATGACATGGTTGTAGATGACCTCGATACCGTTGACGTCCAGCAGCACCGGCGGCGCCGCGGCATCCCCGGCGACGGGAGGCGATGTGTTCATACAGGAACTCCTTGCAAAACCCCTGGGCCGGCCACGGCCATGCGTGCGGTGGCACGCATGGCCCGCGCCCCGCCTACCCCCCGCAATTGACCGGCGTGATGTTCTTGTCCTTGGCGTACTTCGCCGCCTCGGACTTCACCAGCGGTCCGACCATGTTGGGATCGGCCTGGTACCAGTCCGACGCCACCTTGAACTGCTTGCCGTCCCACTGCACGATGCGGGCCCAGTCAGCCCCGATGTGGTTGGCGCAGGACGTCTTGAAGGGCCGCACGATGCCGCCGAAGCCCAGCTTGTCCAGCTTCTCCTGCGTCATGTCCAGGTTCTCGAAGCCCCAGCGCACCTGTTCCGGCGTCACGGACTTGCCCTTGCCGTATTTCTCCTGCGCCGTGCGTATGGCCTCGACCTGCAACATGGAAATAATCATGCCGCGCGTGTGGGCGATGGTGCCCAGCGTCGTGTTGTTGCGGTCGCTGCCCTGGCCCTTGTCATAGACGTACTTCTTCAGGTCCTGCATGACCTTGCCCTGCTCGCCGCTGTTATGGATGGTGATCGCGTTGTACCCCTTGGCGACCTCGCCCAGGTCCTTGACGTCGCCCTCGGAGCCGGCCCACCAGATCGCGTACATCTTGTCGCGCGGATAGCCGCTGGCCTGGGCCTCGCGGATGGCGGTGGGCGTCATGATGCCCGCGCTCCACAACAGCACGTAGTTGGGCCGGGCCTGGCGAATCTGCAGCCAGGTCGATTTCTGCTCGACGCCGGGCGCCGTGACCGGATACAGCTGCAACTCGAAGCCGTTGGCGGCGGCGCGCTTTTGCAGCAAGGGGATGGGTTCCTTGCCATAGGGCGAATCGTGATAGACCAGGGCGATCTTCTTGCCCTTGAGCTTGTCCATTCCGCCTTCCTTCTTGGCGATGTCCTGGATCATCACGTCGGCGGCGGTCCAGTAGGTGCCCAGCAGGGGGAAGTTCCACTGGAAGACGGAACCGTCGGCGGCCTGCGACAGGCCGTAGCCCACGGTCTCCACCGTCACCTTGTCCAGCGGCGCCTTGTCCGTCACCGCGAAGGTGATCCCGGTGGATTGCGTGTCGAATCCGGATGCGCCGGTCGGGGCATGGGTCTTCAGGCGCTCGTAGCACTCCACGCCCTTGTCGGTGGCGTAGGCGGTTTCGCATTCCTCGTAGGTGATCTTGACGCCGTTGACGCCGCCGTCGCGCTCATTGACCAGTTTCAGGTAGTCGAGCTTGCCGTCGGCCCAGGGAATGCCCAGGGGCGCGAAGGAGCCGGTGCGGTACACCAACAGCGGCACGAACTGCTCGTCCGCCAGCGCCGGCAAGCTGGCGCTGCCCAGCGCGCCGCCCAGGGCGAGCGCGGCGGCCGCGTATTTCAGGTTCAAACGCTTCATCTCCACTACCTCCAGGGGGTGCTCTCTGGCACCGTGATAGACCCGGTCCGCGCCGGGTGAACGCGTGCAGCCAGTGCCGGTATCGCCTGCGGCGTACCGTGCCGGATGCGCCAAGCTCCGCGTCGCGGCCGTCTCAATACGGAAACGGCCACAAGCGCAATTTCTCCTTGCCGATGCTCCACAAGCGCGCCAGGCCATGCGGCTCGGCGATCAGGAAAGTGACGATCAGCGCGCCGAACACCATGTGCTCGATGTGCGAAGCCGTGTCCACGGCCAGCGGCAGGCCCAGCATGCCAGGGATATTCGACAGCAGCACGGGCACCAGCACGATGAAGGCCGCGCCGAAGAAGCTGCCGACGATGGAACCCAGGCCGCCGATGATGACCATGAATAGCAGCTGGAACGAACGGGTCAGGTCGAACGCCAGCGGCTCCCAGGACCCCAGGTGGATGAAGCCCCACAGGGCGCCCGCTACGCCGACGATGAAGGAGCTGACGGCAAAGGCGGTCAGCTTGGCGTGCATGGGCCGGATGCCGATCACCGACGCCGCCACGTCCATGTCGCGTATGGCCATCCACTCGCGCCCCACGGCGCCGCGCACGAGATTCTTGACCAGCAGCGTGAACACGCACACCAGGGCCAGCACGAAGAGGTACTTCTCCATCGCGCTTTGCAGCGGCAGGCCGAAGACGCTGAGCGGGGGCACCGACACATTGCCGGAAGACGAATAATTGGTGAAGTACGGGATGCGCAGGAATGCCCAATCGACGAAGAACTGCGCGGCCAGCGTCGCCACCGCCAGGTACAGGCCCCGGATCCGCAGGCTGGGAATTCCGAACACAACGCCGACCACGGTGGCGCACAGGCCGCCCAGGACGATCTGCAGCAGCAGCGGCATGGCGGGGATGCGCACGCCGAAATTCCAGGCCGCATACGCGCCGACCGCCATGAACGCGCCCGTGCCCAGCGAAATCTGGCCGCAATACCCCACCAGCACATTCAGGCCCACGGCGGCGAGCGAGAGTATCAGGAAAGGGATCAGGATGGCCCGCAGCAGGTAGTCGCTGGCCAGCAGCGGCACGCCGACGAAGGCCACGGCCAGTAGCAGCAGAATGAAGATGCGATCCTGCCGGATCGGGAAAATCTGCTGGTCGGCCAGGTAGCTGGTCTTGAACTGGCCGTTCTCGCGGTACAGCATGACTTGTCTCCTCTGCCCGATTGGACGCTGACGCTGGACGCTAGACGCGGTCGATGATCTTTTCGCCGAACAGGCCTTGCGGCCGGAACAGCAGGAAGACCAGCGCCAGCACATAGGCGAACCAGATTTCGATGCCGCCGCCGACCAGCGACCCCAGGTAGACCTCGGAAAGCTTTTCGCCCACGCCGATGATCAGGCCGCCCAGGATGGCGCCCGGCACCGAGGTCAGGCCGCCCAGTATCACCACCGGCAAGGCCCGCAAAGCCGCGGTGGACAGCGTGAATTGCACGCCGAACTTCGATCCCCAGATCACGCCGGCCACCAGCGCCACCAGTCCCGCCACGCTCCACACCACCACCCAGATGCGGTTCAGGGGTATCCCGATGGACTGCGCCGCCTGGTGGTCGTCGGCCACCGCGCGCAAGGCGCGGCCGGTGGACGTGTACTGGAAGAACAGCGCCAGGGCAGCCACCAGCAGCGCCGCCACCACCGCCGCGGTGAGGTCTTCCAGGTTGATCAGCAGGCCGCCGTCAAAGACGGAGTCGAGGATGATGGCGGGGTCCTTGGGCATGCCGACGTTGATCGAATACACCGAGCTGCCGAAGGAGATCTGGCCCAGGCCGTCGAGGAAATAGCTGATGCCCAGCGTCGCCATCAGCAAGGTGGTCGCTTCCTGGTTCACCAGGTGGCGCAGCACGAATTTCTCCACCGCCACCGCCAGCGCGAACATCACCGCCGCCGCGGCGATGAACGCCAGCACGTTGCCCAGCAAGGCGTTCTGGAAACCCAGCCAGCGCGGAATCCACTCTGAAAAACGCGCCATCGCCAACGCCGCCACCAGCACCATGGCGCCCTGGGCGAAATTGAAGACGCCGGAAGCCTTGAAGATCAGCACGAAACCCAGGCCGATCAGGGCATAAAGCATGCCGCTCATCAGGCCGCCAAACAGCGTTTCGAGAAAAAAGCCCATGTCGTTTCCTCCGCGCCTCAGTGCGCGACGCCCAGATAGGCGCGGATCACATCGGGATTGGCCCGCACCTCGTCGGGCTCGCCATCACCGATCTTCTTGCCGTAGTCCAGCACCACCACGCGGTCGGAGATGTCCATCACCACGCCCATGTCGTGCTCGATCAGGACGATGGTCGTTCCGAACTCGTCGTTGACGTCCAGGATGTAGCGGCTCATGTCCTGCTTTTCCTCGATATTCATGCCCGCCATCGGTTCGTCCAGTAGCAGCAGGCGCGGCTCCATGGCCAGCGCACGGCCCAGGTCGACGCGCTTCTGCAAGCCGTAGGGCAGGCGTCCCACCGGCACCTTGCGGTAGGCCTGGATCTCCAGGAAGTCGATGATGTTCTCGACGAATTCACGGTGGCGGCTTTCCTCGCGCGCGGCCGGGCCGATGCGCAGGGCCTGCGCCAGCAAGCCGCTCTTCATGCGCAGGTTGCGGCCGGTCATGATGTTGTCCAGCACGCTCATGCCCTTGAACAGCGCAAGGTTCTGGAAAGTGCGCGCGATGCCCATCTCCGCCGCGCGGCGCGGCGTCATGCGCGCATAGTGCTGGCCGGCGAAGACGATGGCGCCTTGCTGCGGCGTATAGACGCCGTTGATGACGTTGAGCATGGAGCTCTTGCCGGCGCCGTTGGGCCCGATGATGGCGCGGATCTCGTGCTCGCGCACGTTGAAGGAAATATCCGTCAGCGCCTTGACCCCGCCGAAGGACAGCGAGATGTTCTGCATGTCGAGGATGACGCCGCCGCTGCGCCGCGTGCGCGCGCCCTGCCCCGGGACGATCCGGTCCGCGGCGGCGGAGGCGGCGCCGACGGGAGCGCCCGGCGCCGCGGAAGCCCCGCTGGCGGCGTCCGCGTGTCCCGCCGGCGGCGCGGGCGCCGCGGCGCCGACCGTGTCGCGCAGCGCCGTGGAGGCGCCCGTGGCGGCGGCGGTGGTGCCAGGCATCGAAACGGCTAGTCTCATGTCAGGCCGCCTCCCCGGCCAGCGCGGGGAAAACCCGCGCGTCGCGCAGCTTCAGGTCCGCGGCGATGCGGCCGGTGCGACCATCCTCGAATTTCACTTCGGTCTCGATATACTGCGTGGCCCGCCCCGCGAACAGCGCGTCCACCAGCACGGCGTACTTCTGCGCGATGAAGGCGCGCCGGACCTTGCGCGTGCGCGTCAATTCGTCGTCGTCCGGGTCCAGTTCCTTGTGCAGGATGAGGAAGCGCCGCACTTGCGACGCCGCCAGGCGGGGATCGCGCGCCAGGTCCGCGTTCGCCTGCTCGACGCAGCCCAGGATCAGCTCATGGACTTCGTCCTTGCCGGCCAGGTCGGTATAGCCGGCGTAGGCCAGCCCGCGCCGTTCGGCCCAGTTGCCGACGGCCTCCAGGTCGATATTGATGAACGCGCAGACCTGGTCGCGGCCGGCGCCGAAGGCCACCACTTCCTTGATGTGCGGGAAGAACTTCAGCTTGTTCTCGATGTACTTGGGCGCGAACAGGCTGCCGTCGGCCAGCTTGCCGACATCCTTGGCGCGATCGATGATCTTCAGCTGGCCGTCCTGGTCCAGGTAGCCGGCGTCGCCGGTATGGAACCAGCCATCCTCGCCGCGGGCCTCCAGCGTGGCGGCCGGATTGCGGTAGTACTCCTTGAACAGGCCCGGGCTGCGCACCAGGATCTCGCCGTTGTCGGCAACCCTGATCTCCACGCCCGCCACCGGCGGACCCACGGTATCGGCGCGCACCTTGCCGTCGGGCTGCACGCAGACGAACACCGATGTCTCGGTCGACCCGTACAACTGCTTGAGATTGATGCCCAGGGAACGATAGAAGGTGAAAAGGTCCGGCCCGATGGCCTCGCCGGCGGTGTAGGCCACGCGCACGCGGCTCATGCCCAGCGCGTTGCGCAGCGGACCGTAGATCAGCACGTCGCCCAGCGCATAGCGCAGGCGGTCGTACAGGCCCACCGGCTCCCCGTCCAGGATGCGCACGCCGACCCGGCGCGCCAGGTTCATGCAGGCCTTGAACAGGCGGCGCTTCAGGTAGCCGGCGTCCTCCATGCGTATCAGCACGCGCGTCAGCAGGTCTTCCAGGATGCGCGGCGGCGCGAAGTAATACGTCGGCCCGATATCGCGCATATCGATGGCCACGGTGGACGGCGACTCCGGGTGATTGACGGTAAAGCCGGTGACCAGGAGTTGCGTGTACGAGAACATGTTCTGCCCTATCCATGCCGGCGGCAGATAGGCCAGCACGTCCTCGCGGTCGGTCAGCTTTTCCATGTCCTGCACCGCGCGGGCCCGGTCGATCAGCGCCGCGTGGGTCAGCACCACGCCCTTGGGCTTGCCGGTGGTACCGGAGGTGTAGAACATGGCCGCGGTGTCTTGCGGGCGCACGGCCTGTGCCGCGCGGTCGAAGAACCCGTCATCCCGCGCCGCGTGTTCGTCCCCGGCGGCAAGCAGCTCGTCGAAGGACATCAGCATGGGGTCGCTGTAGTGGCGCAATCCGCGCGGATCGTCGTAGACGACGCAGCGCAGGTCCGGGCAGGACTCCCGCAACTCCAGCATCTTGTCGACCTGCTCCTGGTTCTCGGCGATCACCACGCCAATGGCGGCGTCCTGCAGCACATAGGCCATTTCCTGCGCGACGGCGTCCTGGTACATCGGCACCGGTATCGCGCCCAGCGCCTGGGCCGCCATCATGGAAATATAGAGACGCGGCCGATTCTCGCCGACCACGGCCACGTGCTGGCCGGGGACGACGCCCTGGGCGGCCAGGCCGTGCGCGACGCGGCGCGCCAGGGCCGCCACCTGGGTCCAGGTCAGCGCCTGCCAGATACCCAGGTCCTTTTCGCGGATGGCGGGACGGTCGCCGCGCACGCGCGCATGCGCCATCAGCAGGGAGGGAAAGGTGTCCGTCACCTCCGGCATCGGCGAGGATGCAAACAGGTCTTGCGCCACGTTGTCTCCTCTGCGGGTCCGGACGCATCGCTGGTTCCGACGTCACGATGGCGGGATCGGGACACCTCCTGGCGCGGCCTCCGGCCCTGGTCGTTGTAGGTATCGGGCTGCGCTTAAGGTATAAGGTTAAAAACCCGCCAACTGTCGCTCCTACGACATTTCATAGCCTTTTAGGGTATATCCCGATGCAGCATGCCGAATCATTGCAGTTGGCCGCCGCGTGGCTCCGTGTGCTGACCGCGCAGGAGCAGGCGCGCGTGCTCAAGGATGTCACCATCCAGCAGGTAAGCGCGGGGACCATCATCGAGCGCAAGGGCGAGCCCGGCCAGGCCTGGATAGGCGTCCTGGCGGGGCTGGTGAAGGTTTCCGTGGGCAACGCGGACGGCAAGCTGGCTTCGCTGACGGGCGTGCCGGCGGGCGGATGGATAGGCGAAGGCACCCTGCTCAAGCGCGAAATCCGCAAATACGATGTCGTCGCCCTGCGCGACTCCGTCGTGGCGCGCCTGCCGGCGGCGACTTTTGAATTCCTGCTGGATACCAGCATCCCCTTCAACCGCTACCTGTTGCAGCAGCTCAACGAACGGGTGGCGCAATTCATCGGCAAGGCGGAAAACGACCGCCTGCTCGATACCGACGCGCGCGTCGCGCGCTGCCTGGCCGAGTTGTTCAATCCCCTGCTCTACCCCGGCATGGGCATGAAGCTGGCCATCACCCAGGAAGAGGTGGGCTACCTGGCCAGGGTGTCGCGCCAGCGCGCCAACCAGGCCCTGGGCGCGCTGGAGGCAGCCGGATTGTTGCGCGTGGAATATGGCGGGGTGCGGGTCCTGGACCTGGAAGGGTTGAAGCATTACGGGGAGGATCCCTTGGCGGGCAAGGGTCTTCCCTGAGCATTCTCCTTCAGGCGCAACCCGCCTTTTCCAGCTTTTCCTTCAGCTCCTTCGGATAGGGCGCGCCCAGCCAGCGGCGCGCGCCGGGACCGCCCCGGCCGACCAGGTCGTCGGGATTCGCCAGCTTGCAGTGCTTGAGCGACAGGCAGCCGCAGCCTATGCAGTGGTCCAGGTCCATGTTCAGGCGCTGCAGCTCTTCGATCCGCTGGGTGACATGCTGCTTCCAATCGCGCGACAGCCGCCGCCAGTCCTGGTTGGTGGGCAGGGTGTCGGTAGGTAGCCGCGCCAGCTGCCGGCCGATGTCCTCCAGGCTGTAGCCTATCTTCTGCGCGAAGATGATGAAGGCCACGCGCCGCAACGTGGACCGCGGGTAATAGCGCCGGGAGCTGCCCTGGCGCGACGAGGCGATCAGCCCCATCGACTCGTAGTAGCGCAGGGCCGACGCGGCCACCCCGCTGCGCCTGGCGACCTCGCTGATAGGGAGCAGGGGATCGGCCGGCCGGGCACTGGCGCGGCCGTCGGCGGGATTCCTGGCCGTCTTGCCGGGACGGCTGTTGGTGGAGGCTGGAGCGGTCATCATGACTCCCTTTCAAGGACGTGGTCTTGATTGACTTCAAGTTTACTTTAACTTGTACATTCGCCCGGCCCTGTCCCGAGTCATGCGAAAAATGCCCGCAACCCGTCGCCTGCCGTCCCCGGCAACCTCCCTGTTCGCCACCGCGCTGGCCCTTGCCCTTACTGCCTGCGATCCACCGGCCCAGCATGCCCCGGCGCCGCCCGCCGAGGTGGGGGTGGTCACCGTCACGCCGCGCAGCGTCGAATTGACGGATGAATACAACGGCCGCGTCGAGGCGGTCAACGCAGCCCGCATATTGCCTCGCGTCGGTGGCTACCTGGACCGCGTGGCGTACAAGGAAGGCGAGCAGGTCGCCCAGGGGGCGGTGCTGTTCGTGATCGACCAGCGGCCCTATCGCATCGCGCTGGACCGCGCGCAAGCGCAGCTACAGCGGGCGCGGGCCACGGCGCGGCTGGCCCAGGTGCAGTTCAAGCGCGTAAGCGCCCTGTACGCGGCGCGCGCGACATCCCAGGAGGAGCTGGACACCACGCGCGCGGCGGCCGAGCAGGCCCGCGCCGACGAACAGGCCGCCGAGGCCGCCGTTGCCGATGCCCGCCTGAACCTTGACTACACCGAGGTGCGCGCGCCGGTGGCCGGGCGCGCGGGCCGGGCCATGCTGACAGCCGGCAACCTGGCCGTCGCCAACCAGTCCCTGCTGACCTCGGTGGTGGCGCAAGACCCCGTCTACGTCTATTTCGACTGCGACGAGCAAAGCTACCTGCGCTACACCGCCGCCCGCGGCGCTTCCCAGGACCGCGCCATCTCGGCCAATATGGTGCGCGTGGGCCTGGCCAACGAAGCCGGCTTCCCGCACGCGGGCCGCGTCGATTTCCTCGACAACCAGGTCGATCCGGTGACGGGCACCATACGCGCCCGCGTGCGGCTGGACAACCCTGGCGGCATATTCACCCCCGGCCTGTACGCGCGCGTGCAGCTGGTGACCGGCACCGCGCCGCGGGCCCTGCTGGTGGATGACAAGGCCGTGCTGACGGACCAGGACCGCAAATACCTGTACGTGGTGTCGGCGGACGGCAAGGCGCTGCGCCGCGAAGTGTCCGTGGGGCGCGCGGTCGGCGGACAGCGCATCATCGAAGCGGGCCTGCGGGACGGCGACCGGGTGGCGGTGGACGGCACCCAGAAGGTGTTCTATTCCGGCGCGCCGGTCAAGGCGGTTCCCTACGCCACGCAGAGCGCGTCCGCGAAATAAAGGGAAGACGACATGGACTTTTCCCGCTTCTTCATCGACCGGCCGATCTTCGCCATCGTCCTGTCCATCATCATCTTCGCCCTGGGCGCGATCGCCATCCCATTGCTGCCCGCGGGCGAGTACCCGGAGGTGGTGCCGCCCAGCGTGGTCGTGCGCGCCACCTACCCAGGCGCCAACCCGAAGGAAATCGCCGAATCGGTGGCCGTTCCGCTGGAAGAAGCGATCAACGGCGTCGAAGGCATCCTGTACATGAAGTCCGTGGCGGGTTCGGACGGCAGCCTGCAGGTGGTGATCACCTTCGCCGCCGGCGTCGACCCCGACACCGCGGCGGTGCGCGTGCAGAACCGGGTCAGCCAGGCCTTGTCGCGCCTGCCGGAAGAGGTACGGCAATACGGCGTGACGACGCAGAAGCAGTCGCCCACGCCGCTGATGTACGTAAGCTTCCATTCGCCAGGCGGCAAGCTGGATTCGCTCTACCTGCGCAACTACCTGACGCTGCACGTCAAGGACGAGCTCTCCCGGCTGGCCGGCATCGGCGACGTCAGCCTGCTGGGCTCGGGTGAATACGCCATGCGCATCTGGCTGGACCCCGAGCGCCTGGCGGCGCGCGGCATGACGGCCAGCGATGTCATCGGCGCGGTGCGCGAACAGAACGTGCAGGTCTCCGCCGGGCAGATCGGCGCCGAGCCGGCGCCGCGCGGCAACGATTTCCTGGTCCCTATCAATGTCCGCGGCCGGCTGCGCACGGCGGAGGAATTTGGCGGCATCGTGCTCAAACAGGGCGGCGACGGCCAGGTGGTTCGGCTGGCCGACGTGGCACGGGTGCAGCTGGGGTCCAGCGACTATACGTTGCGGTCCTTCATCGACGAGCATCCTTCCGCGTCCCTGGGCATCTTCCTGACGCCGGGCGCCAACTCCCTGGCGGTGGCCAGGACGGTCTACGCCAAGCTGGACGAACTGGCGAAGAAATTCCCGCCCGGCATGTCCTACAAGCCGGTCTGGGACCCCACCGTGTTCGTGCGCGAGTCCATAGGCGCGGTGCAGCACACGCTGATCGAAGCGGTGCTGCTGGTGGTGCTGGTGGTCATACTTTTCCTGCAGACCTGGCGCGCGTCCATCATCCCGCTGTTGGCCGTGCCGGTGTCCGTGGTGGGCACCTTCGCGTGGCTGTACCTGCTGGGTTACTCGATCAACACGTTGACGCTCTTCGGGCTGGTGCTGGCCATCGGCATCGTGGTCGACGACGCCATCGTGGTCGTGGAGAACGTCGAGCGCAACCTCGAACGTGGACTGTCGCCGCGCGACGCGGCGCACCAGGCCATGCGCGAAGTCTCGGGACCCATCATCGCCATCGCGCTGGTGCTGTGCGCGGTTTTCGTGCCCATGGCCTTCATGAGCGGCGTGACCGGGCAGTTCTACAAGCAGTTCGCGGTGACCATCGCCATTTCGACGGTGATCTCGGCGGTCAACTCCCTGACCTTGTCGCCCGCCCTGGCGGCCAGGCTGCTGCGTCCTCACGACGCCAGGAAGGACCGGCTTTCACGCGCCATCGACGCCGGTTTCGGCTGGCTCTTCAAGCCCTTCAATCGCTTCTTCCAGCGCAGTTCGGACGGCTATCACGGCGTGGTGGGCCGCACGCTCAAGCATCGCGGCGTGGTCTTCCTCGTCTACGTGGCCCTGCTGGGCGCCAGCGTCCTGCTGCTGCGCATCGTGCCGGCCGGCTTCATTCCCGACCAGGACAAGCTCTACCTGTTCGCCGGCGCCAAGCTTCCGGAGGGCGCGTCGCTGCAACGCACCGACGAAATGGCCAGGCAGATCACCGACATCGCCCTGCACACGGACGGCGTGGAAATGGTCCCCGGATTCAGCGGGTTCAACGCCTTGCAGATGACGAACACGCCCAATTCGACCAATCTCTATATCATCCTGAAACCCTTCGGCGAGCGTACCCGCAGCGCCCGGGAAATCAACGCCGACCTGAGCGCCAGGCTCGCGGGCCTGCGCGGCGGCTTCGCCTACGCGCTGATGCCGCCGCCCATTTCGGGCCTGGGCAATGGCTCGGGCTACTCCCTGTATCTCGAAGACCGCGGCGGCCTGGGCTATGGCGCCTTGCAACAGGCCCTGGACAAGCTGAGCGGAGCCATCGCGCGCACGCCCGGCATGGGGTTCCCGGTCAGCACCTATCAAGCCAACATCCCGCAGATCGAGGTCAAGATCGATCGCGTCAAGGCCAAGGCCCAGGGGGTCGCGCTGAACGACCTGTTTTCTACCTTGCAGGTCTACCTGGGGTCGATATACGTCAACGACTTCAATCTCTTCGGCCGCGTTTACCGCGTCATGGCGCAGGCCGATGTGCGGCATCGGCAGACCGCGGAGGATATCGGCCGCCTGCGCGTGCGCAACGCGGCCGGCGACATGGTTCCCATCGGTTCGATGGTGACACTGGCGGACGACTACGGACCCGACCCGGTGTTGCGCTACAACGGCCATCCCGCGGCGGACCTGATAGGTTCGGTCGATCCCAAGGCGATGTCGTCGGGCGAGATGATCGCGACCATCGAGCGTCTTGCCAGGGAAGTGCTGCCGACCGGCATCGCGCTTGAGTGGACGGACCTCAGCTACCAGCAGGTGACGCAAAGCAATGCGGCCGTGGTGGTGTTCCCGCTGGCGCTGCTGCTGGTCTTCCTGGTGCTGGCCGCGTTGTATGAGAGCTGGACCCTGCCCCTGGCCGTGATCCTGATCGTGCCGGTATGCCTGTGCGCGGCCTTGTTCGGCGTCTGGCTGGCCGGGGGCGACAACAACGTATTCGTGCAGGTGGGCATGGTGGTGCTGATGGGGCTGGCCTGCAAGAACGCCATCCTGATCGTGGAGTTCGCCCGCGAGCTGGAGCTGCGCGCGGGCAAGGACCCGGTGCAGGCGGCGTTGGAAGCCTGCCGGCTGCGGCTGCGTCCCATCGTGATGACATCGGTGGCCTTCGTCGCCGGCGCCGTGCCCTTGCTGGTCGGCAGCGGGGCAGGCAGCGAGATCCGCTACGCCACCGGCGTCACGGTCTTCGCGGGGATGCTGGGCGTAACCGTTTTCGGGCTGTTCCTGACGCCGGTGTTCTATGTCGCCATCCGCAAGCTGGCCGGCGGCCGGGCCCTGGTCTCGCATGGGCCGGTCGAAGGAGTACATGAATGAGTACGGCAATGATGAAGCATGCGATGCCGGCGCTGGCCTTGCCACTGACGCTGGCGCTGTTGGCTGGCTGCGCGGTCGGGCCGGACTATGAGCGGCCGGTGCAGGCGGTGCCCGCGCATTTCGCGCGCGCGGACATGGAGGTGGGTACGGATACGGGTACCGATATGAATACCCCCGCGCAGCCGCCCGCCGACGCGGACGCCCAATTCTGGCGCGGCTTCGGTGACGACCGGCTGGCGGCACTGGTAGGCCAGGCACTGATGGCGAACCAGGACCTGAAACTGGCGCTGGCCCGCTACGACGCCGCCAACGCGCTACTGGCCAACGCCAGGCTGGACCGCTATCCGACCGTGACCGCCAGCGGCCAGGTCGGCCATCAGCTCTTGAGCAAGGACCAGGCCTTCGGCGCGCCACGGTCCGAACGCGATACGCCGACGTCCAGCTTGCAGGCCAACGCCAGCTGGGAGCTGGACCTGTTCGGCCGCGTGCGCCGCGGTATCGAGGCGCAACAGGCGGAAGTCGCCGCCAGCGCCGCCGACGCGAGGGCGATGCGCGTGGCCGTGGCGGCCGAAGTGGCCAGCGCCTATGTCGCCTTGCGCGGCGCGCAGGCCAGGCTGCGCATCGCACGCGCCAACGCGGAGAACCAGAAGCAGACGCTGACGCTCATCCAGGCCCGCATCGACGCCGGCCGCGGGTCCGACCTGGACCTCGCGCGCGCCCGGGCGCAGTGGGAAACCACGGCCTCGCGCGTCGCGGTCCACGAGGCCACGATAGGCGTGTCCGAGCACCGGCTGGCCGTCCTGACGGCGCGGCCCGCCGAGTCCATCATCCGCGAACTCGACGCGCCCGGGCCGCTGCCGCGCCTGGACCCTGCCATCGATCCCGGCACCCCGGCCGGCATGCTGCGTCGGCGGCCCGATGTCGCCGCCGCCGAAGCGCGCCTGCACGCCGCCACGGCGCGCATCGGCGTGGCCACCGCCGACCTGTTTCCCCGGCTCACGCTGGGCGGCCTGATCGGCAGCGCCAGCTATTCCTATGGGGTATTCCGTTCCGGCAGCGACACCAACCTCATCGCCCTGGGCGTGGATTGGTCATTCCTGGATATCGGACGCGTGCGCGCCCGCATTGCCGCCAGCCATGCCGACGCCACCGGCCTGCTGGCGCAATACCAGCAGACGGTGCAACTGGCGCTGGAGGACACCGAAAACGCTTTATTGCGTTCGGCCCGCATAGGCGAGGAAGCCGGGCACCTGCAACGCGCCGCCAGCGACAGCGCGGCGGCCGTCCGCCTGGCCGATGCACGCTTCAGGGCGGGAGCGATCGACTACTACCAACTGCTGGACGCGCAGCGCGAGCAGTTGCAGGCCCAGGATGCCGCCGCCGACGCCGACACACGCGGCGCCGCCGCGGCCATCGCCCTGTACAAGGCGCTGGCCGGGGGCTGGAATGCCGCCGGTCCGGCGAGCTGACCCGGGCGCCGAGCCCGGCCCCGGCGCCCAGGGCGCCCGGAAATCAGTGGGACCCGCCGAGATACGCCGCCACGACGGCGGGATCGTGCCGTAGCTTGTCCGGCGTGCCGTGCACCGAGATGCGGCCGTTCTCCAGCACGTAGCCATAGTCCGCCACGTTCAGCGCCGCCGCGGCGAACTGCTCCACCAGCAACATCGTCACGCCCTGCTCCTTCAGTCGGCCGATGATGCGGAAGACCTCTTCGACCAGAATCGGCGCGAGTCCCATGGACGGCTCGTCCAGCAGCACCAGTTCGGGGTTCAGCATGACCGCCCGCGCCATGGCCAGCATCTGTTGCTCGCCGCCGGACAGCGTGCCTGCCAGCTGGGTGCGCCTCTCCTTCAAGCGCGGGAACAGGTCCATGGCGCGCTCCAGGTCGCCATCGACGTCGCCGCGCGGGCGCTTGCCCGTCAGGCGCGGATAGGCCCCCAGCCGCAAGTTGTCGGACACCGACAGGGTGGGGAACACGCGCCGTCCTTCCGGCGAATGCGCCAGGCCCAGGCGCGCGATGCGGTGCGAGTCCAACCCGTCTATACGCTGCGCGCCCAGCGTGATCTCGCCGGCCGTGGGCTTGATCATGCCCGACAACGCACGCATCGTGGTGGTCTTGCCGGCGCCGTTGGAGCCGATCAAGGTCACCACTTTGGCCTTGGGAACATCCATGCTGATGCCGTGCAGGACCTTGACCTTGCCATACCCAGCTTCGAGGTTCTTGATGGATAACATGTCCGGTTTCCGTTCTTCGATGCGTCGCGCCCGGCCTCAGGCCGCCGATCCGCCCAGGTAGGCTTCCACCACCTTGGGATTGGCTTGCACTTCGGCCGGCAAGCCTTCGGCGATCTTCTGGCCGAAGTCCAGCACCGACACCGTATCGCATACGCCCATCACCACGTCCATGTGGTGTTCGATGAGGATCAGGGTGATGCCGTGGTCGCGCACCTTGCGGATGATCACCAGCAGCTCGGCGATGTCGGGCGCCGTCAATCCCGCGGCGGGCTCGTCCAGCAGCAGGAGCTGCGGGTCCAGCGCCAGCGCGCGGGCGATTTCCAGCAGGCGCTGCTTGCCGTAGGGCAGGTTGCGCGCTTCCTCGTCCGCCAGGTTTTCCAGGCCGACGAACTCCAGCAGGGCCAGGGCGCGCGCGCGCGCCGCGTTCTCCTCGCGTTTCCAGCGCGGCGTGCGCAAGGCGATGTTGGTCAGGCCGGTGCGGAAGGTGTGATGCAGGCCGACCAGGACGTTTTCCAGCGCCGTCATCTCGCCGAACAGCGCCACGTTCTGGAACGTCCGCGCCACGCCGGCCGACGCGATCTGCGCCGGCACCAGGCCCACCAGGGAACGGCCGCCGAACTCCACCTTGCCCGCCGTCGGGACATAGATGCCGCTCAACACGTTCATCATGGTGCTCTTGCCGGAACCATTGGGACCGATCAAGCCATGGATGGAGCCACGGCGCACCACCAGGTCCACCTGGTTCAAGGCGCGCAGGCCGCCGAATTGCATCAGGATGCCCTTCGCGGTCAGCAGTTCCTGACCCTGGTCGGCGCGCGCCTGCGGCACGGCGTCCGCGTCGCGCACCAGCTCCTTCTTCACCGCCAGCGCCGCCCGGTGCGTGTTGAAGAACAGGTTGCGCACGAAGCCGACGATGCCGTCCGGCAGGTAGTACACGACGAAAAGAATCATCAGGCCGAAGATGGTCAGGCGCCAGTCCGTCAGCGCCTCCATCCAATAGGCCAGCACCGTCAGGGCCACCGTGCCGATCACCGGCACCGCCATGCGCCGCGGCGTGGTGCGCTGCTTCGCGATCGCCACGGCGCCGCCTATGACCACCAGCAGCGCCAGGCTCAGCGCGATCAGGCGAAAGGTTGCGATGTCATCCAGCATCTTGGGCAGCAGCACCACGATGGCCGCGCCCAGCAGCGCGCCGACGCGCGTCTTGCGCCCGCCCATGATGATGGCCAGCAGGAACAGGATGGTGAGTTCGAAGTTGTAGGTGTTGGGCGAGATGTACTGTTCGGAGTAGGAATAAAGCCCGCCCGCCAGGCCGGCGAAGCCGGCGCTGATGACGAAGGCCACCACCTTGTAGCGGTACACCGATACGCCCATGCAGTCCGCGGCGATGGGGCTGTCCCGCAGCGCTTCGAAGGTACGGCCGATATGCGACTTCAGGATGCGGTGCACGACCAGCAGCGACAACACCAGCAGGGCGCCGACGAGCCAGAAGTATTCGCGCTTGTCTAGCATGTGCCCGCCGATGACGGGTTTGTTCAGCTTGATGCCCATCGGCCCTTCGGTCAGGAAGCTCATCTCGTTGATGAGAATCTGGATGATGGTGCCGAAGGCGAGCGTGACCATCGCCAGGTAGGGGCCGATCACCCGCAGTGCCGGCAGGGCCAGGATGGCGCCGAAGCAGGCGGCGATGGCGATGGCCGCCGGCAGCGTGAGCCAGATCGGCCATTGCAGGTGGAAGAACAGCACGCCCACGGCATAGGAACCAATGCCGAACAGGCCGGCATGGCCCAGCGACACCTGCCCCGTGTAGCCCACCACGATGTCCAGCCCGAACAGCAGGATGGCGTAGATCATGATGGTTTCGACCAGGTGCAGGTAATACGGGTTGCCCACGGCCAGCGGCATGCCGACCAGGAAGGCGATGCCAAGAATCGAGGCGATCAGGGTAAGCGGTTTCATCATCAGACCTTCTTGATCGCGGTCTTGCCGAACAGGCCGGCGGGCTTGAGCGCGAGGACCAGCAGCAACAGCACCAGGCCCGGCACGTCCTTGTAGCCGGTCGAAAGGTAGAAGCCGGTGGTGGTCTCGGCGATGCCCAGGATCAGGCCGCCGACCACCACGCCAGTACCGCTGGAAAGGCCGCCGATAATGGCGACGGCAAAGGCCTTCAGGCCCAGGACGGCGCCCATGGTGGCGCCGGTCAGGGTGAGCGGCGCGATCAGCACGCCCGCGAAGGACGCCGTCAGCGAGGACAGCGCGTACGAGAAAGTAATGACCAGGCCCGTGTTGATTCCCATCAGGCCCGCCGCATCGCGGTCGTTGGACGTGGCGACGAAGGCCTTGCCGTGTATGGACTTGCGGTTGAAGAGCTCCACCAGCAGCATCATGGCCAGCGCGCCGACCACCACCAGCAGCTCCATGGGCAGCACGTTGGCGCCGGCCACCTTGATCGGCGCCACGGGCAGCGGCGAGGGGAAAGGCAGGTCGTCGCGGCCCCAGACGTTTTCCGCGACGTTGCGGAAGATGATGCCCAGCGCGATGGTGGCCATGATCCAGCCGAATTCAGACCGCGTCTTGATGGCGGGCCGCACGGCGATGCGCTCCACCACCGCGCCCTGGATGAAACCGAAGACGCAGACGATGGGTACCATCACCCAATAGTTGACGCCCAGCCCGACCAGCGTCAGGCCCACCAGCGCGCCCAGCATCAGGGCTTCGCCCTGGCCGAAGTTCAGGGTGCCCGAGGTGGCGAACGTGAGTTGATAACCGAAGGCGATGACCGCGTAGATCATGCCCAACGCGATCCCGCTGTAGATGAGTTGCAAGAGAATCATCGGATTTTCCGCGAAGAAACCCATCCCCCGCCCTGACGGGCGGGGGCCTGCTTACTGCCTGGCTTATTGCCTGGTGTTGCTGCCTGGACTTGTTGCCGGCGCGCCTATTTCGCCGCGGCCACCGACGCGCTGGTGTTCTTCTTGCGCGGCTGGGCGGTCGCCTTGATGTCGTCCGGATAGGCGTAGACCACGCGGCCGTCCTTGACCTCGCCGAACACCACCAGGTTGGACGTAATGGCATCGTGGTCATCATGCGTGAACGGATGGTCATAGGTCATGACCACGCCTTCCACGGGCGTCTTCAGGTCTTCCAGCGCGGCACGCACCTTGGGCCCCTCGGTCGAATTGGCCTGGGTGATGGCCGCCGCCAGCAGGTAGACGGAGTCGTAGCCCTGGGCCGCCGACACCGCCGAATCGATGCGGTTGTTCTTGGGCTTGAACTTGGCCAGGTAGGCGTCGATGAAGGCCTTGCGCTTGGGCGTGTTGGGTTCCTGGATGAAGGTCTGCGGCATGCGGGCGCCCGAACCATTGGGGCCGGCGTTGTCGATGTAGTTCGCCATGGCCAGCGTCCAACTGCCGACGATGGGTACCTTCCAGCCCAGCTTCGCCATGCCGTTGGCGATCTGAGCCAGCTCGGGGCCGATACCGTAGGTCAGCACGGCCTCGGCGCCCGCTTCCTTGGACTTCAACAGCTGGGCCGTCATGTCGACGTCCTTGATGTTGAACTTCTCCGTCGCCACGGCCTTCACGCCCTTGGCGGCCAGCGCCTTCTCCAGGTCCTCGCGGCCCAGCTGGCCATAGTTGGTGGAGTCCGCCAGGATGGCGACCTTCTTGTAGCCGCTGCGGACCACGGCTTCCTCGACGATCATCGGCGCCTGGATGCTGTCGTGCGCGGCGTTGCGGAAGACGTAGTTGTCGGGATACTCGGGCGCCTTGAACTGGTGCGTGATCACGCTGCCGGTGGCGACGTTGTTGAAGACCGGGATCTTCGCATCCTGGAAGAAGCGCTGCGAGGCCAGCGCCACGCCGGTGTTGATATACCCGACGACCGCGGTGACCTGCTCCTTGTTGATCAGTTCCTGCGCGATCTGGACGCCGCGTTCGTTCTTGGCTTCGTCGTCGCGCTCGACCAGGACCAATTGGCGCCCCAGCACACCGCCCTTCTTGTTGATTTCTTCCGCCGCCAGACGCACGCCGTCGCGCATGCTCACGCCCATCGAGGAGGACCCGCCGGTATAGGGGCCGCTGACGCCGATCTTGATGGGATCGGCGGCATAGGCGCCGCCTGCGCAAGCCAGGGCCAAGGCGCCGGCGAGCAGCTTGATGCGATGATTCATTGATGTCTCCTTTATGATTTTTACTGCGTGGAACCGCGTGCTTCTCGAGACTTTCCTACCTGCTTGAATCGCTGAACTGGAACTGTCGCGCGGGCGAGCGGCGCCCTGGACGCGCGAGCGCTCGGCGTCGCGCGCCGGCCGGCGCATGTCGGTGTCTTGTCTTCCCTTCCCGTCTTTTTCTGGTCGGGCGTCTTCACGCGCGTCGTTTCCGAGGTAAGGAAAACGATGGGCGGCACCCTTGGTGTAAATGATAGTGACAGTGCGGCGAGGGCTCAATGCCGTATGCACTAGGGATTGCCCGCGTCGCCGCAAGGTTCACGTAAGTTGCGATGCAGGATGGGCGGGGATGGGACGGTCCGGCGATCCGGCGGTCCGGCGGTCCGGCGGTCCGGCGATCCGGCGATCCGGCGATCCGGCGATCCGGCGATCCGGCGATCCGGCGGTCCGGTGGTCCGAGCGGTCCCGGATGCAGCGGTCCGGGATCCGGCGGCTCGGCGTTGCGATGGTCCGGTAGCCCGGCGGGCGGGACGCCCCCCGGCGATCGAGCCCCGGAGTAGCGCCTTGCGGGCTTGTCCCGGTCAGGCCACCCGCAGCAGCAGGCGCAGCGCCATGCCGGCCATGACGACGGCGATGCCGCCGTCCAGCACCCGCCAGGTGCGCGCGTCGCGCAGCAAAGGCGCGGCCAGGCGCGCGCCGCCGCCCAGGACCAGCAGCCACAGCACGCTGGCGCACACCGCGCCCGCCGCGAAAGCCAGGCTGGCCGAACCGAAGTTGTGCGCCAAGGCACCGACCAGGGCCATGTCCAGCCAGAAATGCGGATTGAGCAGGGTGAAGGCCAGTGCGCCGAGCACCGCGCCGCGCCGGGTATGCGCCACGCGCGCGGCGGGCGCCAACCCGTCACCCGCGTGCATGGCCCGCCGCGCCGACCGCCAGGCATAGAAGGCCAGGAAAGCCGCGCCGCCCCAACCCAGCGCCGTCATCAGCCAGGGCGCCTGCTGGTCGAGCGCCCGCAGGCCCAGCGCGCTGGCGAAGATGACGACGGCGTCGGCCAGCCCGCAAACCAGCAGCACGCTGGGGAGATGCGCGCGCATCAGGCCCTGGCGCAGGATGAAGGCGCTTTGCGCGCCCACGGCAGCGAACAGGCCCAGGCCGGTGAGCAGGCCGGCAAGCCAGGCCTGTAAATCGAAAAAAGAGGTGGAAGCTATCGTAAACATGGGCGTGATTTTGCCGGGGCGCACCACATTAGTTAAGCTAATTTTTATAAGGTGTATTAAGATTTTCTAATGTCATTAACGCCCTGCCAGCATGCCGCGCTACCCGGGACACCCGGGATATCGCGGTCTCCGGGAACCCTGCCCGCGCTCATGCGACTCACCTGTCTCCCTGTCCCGATCAAATCCTTGCTTGCCCATATACAGTGAACCTCGACTATTCCCATGTGCGCGCCTTGGCGGCGGTCATCCGCGAGGGCAGCTTCGACCGCGCCGCGCAGGCGCTGAACGTCACGCCATCGGCCATTTCGCAGCGGATCCGCGCCCTGGAAGACCGCACCGGCCGGCTGCTGGTACAGCGTACGGTTCCCGCGGTGGCGACCGCCGACGGCCAAGTCCTGGTCCAGTACGCCGAACAGACCGCCTTGCTGGAGCACGATGCGCTGGCTCGGCTCGGCATCCTGGCCGACCAGATCCCGCAAGCCACCCTGCCCGTGGCGGTGAACCATGACAGCCTGGAAACCTGGTTCATGGACGCGGCCATCCGGTTTTCCAATGGCAGCCAGGCCACGCTGGACCTGCGCGCGGAAGACCAGGACCATACCGCGGCGCTGTTGCGCAACGGGACCGTGCTGGGCGCCGTCACCACGCTGTCCGAGCCGGTGCAGGGCTGCCGGCTGCATACCCTGGGCAGCATGCGCTACGTCGCCACCTGCAGTCCTGAATTCCATCGGCGCTATTTCGCCAACGGCGTCAATGCACTATCGCTGGGGCAGGCGCCGGTGCTGGTCTACAACCGCAAGGACGCGATGCAGGCTCGCTTCGCGCGCAAGATCATGGGCAAGACGCCCTGGCAACCGCCGATCTGGTGGCTGCCGTCGGCGCGCGCCTTCGTCCGCGCGTCGCTGGCGGGGCTGGGTTGGACCATGAATCCGTTGGCCCTGATCCAGCAGGAACTGGACGCCGGCACCCTGGTTCCCTTGCGTGCCCGCGCCTACGAGGACGCGCCGCTGTATTGGCAACATTGGCGGGTAAACTCTGACACCATGTCGGCCCTCACCGACGCGGTGCTCGCCGCCTCCCGCACGCTGATCCGCCGGAGCCGGGCCTGAACCTTCGGCCCCGAGTCCTGTTCGGCGCCCACCCTCTCATCAGGAGACTTATCGATGACCTTACGCAAATTCGCCCTGGCCGCCATGCTGGCGCTGGCAGCCCAAGGCGCCGCGCACGCGCACGATTTCAAGGCCGGCGCCATCGAGATCGACGATCTGTGGATGCGCGCCACGGCGCCGGGCCAGACCGTCGGCGGCGGCTACATGGAAATCGAGAACAACGGCAAGGAGGCCGACCGCCTGGTGTCGGTCAAGTCGCCCATCGCCGACAGCGTGGAGATGCACGAGACGCGTACGGAAAACGGCGTGTCCAGCATGCGTCCGACCGGTCCCGTGACGGTGGCGCCGGGCGCCGAGGTGAAATTCATGCCGGGCGGCTATCACCTGATGTTCCTCAAGCTCAAGCAGCCGTTGAAGCAGAACGATGAAGTCCCGGCCACGCTGGTGTTCGAACACGCCGGCGCGGTCGACGTGAAGTTCAAGGTCCAGGCCATCAATTACAAACCGGCGAACGGCGGCGGCATGGGCCACGACATGGGCGGGATGACAGGTATGGGCGGTATGAGCGGCATGTCGGGCATGGACCACTCGAAGACGTCGCACTGAGACCAGCCTGCGGGCGCTCACCCCTCGTCGCCGAGGATATAGGTCATCAGGGAGGGGTAGCGTTCCAGGGCTGGCCGGCAGTCCCGCAGCAGCAGCGCGACAAGGACTTTTTCGCGTATCCGTTTTTCCTCCGGACTGGACACGTCGCAGGGGCCGGCCCAGATATCCCAGTGATAATGCGTCACCGCATCGAACATGGCGTTGAGCTGGTCCCGGCTCCTGCCTTGCCGATGCAGGACCAGGCCTTGTTGGAACAGGACGGGATCCCTGCGGTATTTCCTGCGCAGGTCGCGCAGCGTGGCCGCGGTCTCCCGGTCCAACCCTTCGACCGGGAGCGGCGGCAGGGGCGTGGACACGCCCAGGAAAACCAGCAGTCGGGATCGTAGAAAAGACGCAAAGGTTTCAAGATAGGTCATGCGGGCCACCGACAGGAAGACAGGCAAGGGACAAGCGGAGTTGGATTTTTCGTATCTCCGCTGACCTAATGGTTCCTCGCCGGACCGCGCGTCAATCCAGCCGGATGCCGGCCTTGCGTATCACTTCGGACCAGCGCGCGCGCTCCTGGTCCGCGTAGGCCCGAAAGTCCGCGCCCGACATCGGCATGGGTATCACGCCCATGTCGCGCAGCTTGTCCGCCACGGCGGGCGTCGCCAGGGTACGCGCCAATTCCGCGCCCAGCTTCTTCGTCACCGCGTCCGGAAGGCCGGCGGGCCCGACCACGCCTTGCCAGGCATAGGCGGTGAAATCGCCGACGCCCTGCTCCGCCATGGTGGGCGCATCGGGCAGGATGGGCAGGCGCTGTGGCGTGGCCGTCGCCAGCACGCGCAGCTTGCCGGCCTTGACGTTGGGCAGGCCGGCGGCGAGATCGATGAACATCATGTCGACCTGGCCGCCCAGCAGGTCCTGGATGGCGGGCGCCGCGCCTTTGTAGGGCACGTGCAGCACATTGACGCCTGCGCGCTGCTTGAACAGTTCCAAGGCCAGGTGATGGGGCGACCCCGCGCCCGCCGACGCGGCGGTCAGCTTGCCCGGCTCGCGCCGGGCGGCGGCGATGACGTCGGCGACGGAATGAAACGGAGACTTCGCATTGACCGCCAGCAGCAGCGGCAGCTGGGCCAGTCCGCCGATATAGGTGAAACGTTGCGGATCGTAGGACAGCTTGGCATACAGCGCGGGGTTGTAGGCCAGGGTGCCGGAATCGGCGGTACCTATCATGTAGCCATTGGGATCGGCCTGCGCCACGGCGGTCGCGCCGATGATGGTGGCCGCCCCGGGCCGGTTCTCGACCACGATGGTCTGGCCCAGCGGCTGCTCCAGCCCGGCGGCCACCGCGCGGGCCACCACGTCCGAGCCGCCGCCGGCGGGATAGGGCACGATCCAGCGCAGGGGCTGGGTCGGCCAGTTCTGGGCGGACGCGTTGGCGGCGAGGCAGGTCAAGGCCAGCGCCAGCAGGCGCCGGATCGTGAAAGGCATGGCTGTCTCCTGATGTCGTTATGGCGGGCCCGCCGTCCACCCAGTCGCCTGTAACGCCTGCAATGCCTGCGGCGGCTACCCTGCCGCCATTATGTCCCCACGCCCCTCGTTCCGGTCAACCGGCAGCCTCGGGGGGAACCCCGAGACTTTCATGCGTTGAGCGCGGGCGGCGTCAAGCCGCCGGATAGTCGCGCGCGCCGAAGAGCGCGCTGCCGATGCGGACTTCGGTGGAGCCTTCCTCGATGGCGAGTTCGAAATCGCCGCTCATGCCCATGGACAGCCGGTCCAGGCCGCCCTGGTCGCCCTCGGTGCGCCAGGCGGCGGCCACCAGGCCGCCAGCGCGCGCGGCGTCGCGCAGCTCGCGCAGGCGGCGGAAACATGCGCGCACCGCCTGCTCGTCATCGCTGTTCACCGCCAGCGTCATCAGGCCGCGCACCCGCAGGCTGGGATGGTCCGCCGCCAGCGCGCGCAGGAAGGCCGGCAAGTCATCGCCGTCCAGCCCGAACTTGGAAGGTTCGTCCGAGGTCTTGACCTGGACCAGCACGTCCAGCACGCGGCCTGCCGGGCGCAACCGGCGATCGAGGGCCTGCGCCAGGTCCAGGCGGTCCAGCGATTGCACTTCGGCGGCCAGTGCGGCGGCATCCTTGGCCTTGTTGGTCTGCAAATGGCCGATCACCACCCAATCGATCGCGCAGTCGGCCAGGAGCGGGGCTTTTTCCCGGACCTCCTGCATCCGGTTCTCGCCAAAGCGGCGCAGTCCGCATGACGCGGCGGCGCGAATCAAATCGACGCCAAAAGTCTTGCTGACCGGCAACAGCGCCACGCCGGCGGGATCGCGCCCCACGCGGCGGCAAGCGGTATCGATGCGCGCCTGGATGGCGGCGAGGCGGGTGGCGAAGCGGGCGGCAAAAGCGTAGTCGGAGTCGGACACGGTGACCAGAGAGATGAAATGGACGAAAAACAACGTAGCGGGAACAGGCTCGGCCCATGCCGGCATCCACGGGCTCCCACAACGGAACCACGAGGGGCTTCTAGTTTAGAATCGTTCACGCCCGGTAAGCCATGTTTACCGCGGTGGTCGTGGGGCCGGTCCGCCGGCGACACGCGCGCCGCACGCCACGCCGGGATGTCGTACGCAGTCCGGCCCGCCCCCGGCGGATCATCGTCTCTTCCCCAGCGACCACCATGCCGTCCTCTACCGTGCCCGAATATGCGTTCGCGGCACCCTTCACGCACCCGCCCACCTCGCCCATCCGCCGTCTCGCGCCCTACGCCAACCGTCCCGGCACGATCTCGATGGCGGGCGGCTACCCCGCCCAGGAATTGTTCGACGTCGCCGGACTGAATGCCGCCGCCGCGAACGTGGGCACCCGGCTGGTCGATTGCCTGCAATATTCGAACATCGAGGGCCAGGCCAGCCTGCGGCACGCGCTGGCCAGGCTGTCGGCGCAGCGCGGCATTTCCTGTGACCCGGACACCGAGCTGGCCGTGACCGGCGGCTCGCAACAGGCACTGGCGCTGCTATCCCGCGTCATGCTGCAACCGGGCGACGTGGCTTTCGTCGAAAGCCCGGGCTTTCCCAACTCGGCCCAGACCATGCGCCACACGGGCGCCACGGTGCTCACCGTGCCGTCCGGCCCGGAAGGCGTGGACGTCGAGGCGCTGGCGCGCATGGCGGCCATCCACAAGCCCAAGCTGGTCAGCGTGGTCGCCACCTTCTCCAACCCCTGCGGCGCCACGCTCACGCGCGAAAAACGCCTGCGCCTGCTCGAAGTGGCCGTCGAACACCGTTTCCTGCTGGTGGAGGACGATCCCTACGGCGAGCTGCGTTTCTCCGGCGCGGCCGTGCCGCCCATCATCGCCCTGGCCACGGGCGAGGCCCGCCAGTGGACCGCCTATATCTCCAGCATGTCCAAGACCATGGCGCCGGGCCTGCGCATCGGCTGGATGATCGCCCCGGCCGAGGTGCGCCGTCGCTGTACGGGCGCCAAGGCCGCCGACGATATGGCCTGCTCGGCCTGGATCCAGGAAATCGTCGCGCAATACCTGGCCGACGGCCACTACGACCAGCACGTGCCGCGCATCCGCGCGGCCTACGGCGCGCGCTGCGCCGCCCTGGGCGATGCCCTGCGCACCCACATGGGCGACGAAATCACCTTCCTGCAACCGCAGGGCGGCATGTTCTGCTGGGCCCGGCTGACCGGGGCCATCGACAGCACCCGCCTGCTGCCCCATGCCATCGAGCACGAGATCGTCTATGTGCCGGGCAATGCGTTCTATAGCGACCCGGCGCAGGCCGACGCGCAAGCCATGCGCCTTTCCTTCGCCACCATGAACGAAGCGCAGATCACCGAAGGCATCGTGCGCCTGCGCCGCGCCTTGCGGGCCTGCGAAGCCAACGAGCCCGTCTCGATCGCGTTGGCGGCATGAGCGGCTGGCTGGCGACGCTCAGGCGCTGCCGGCCAGCAAGTCGCTGAACAGCGCCGGCGGCCCCATCTGGCCGCCCTTGAGCATCAGCTCGACGCCATCCAGGTCCTGGCCCGGGGCGTCGATACGGCACACCGCCACGCCGGGCGCCAGGACATAGGCCAGCGTCAGCGCGGCGATTCCCCAAGACTGCACGGCCAGGCTGGACGTGTCGCCGCCCGCGAACCCCACGCGCCGCAGGGGATGGCGGGCCAGCACGTCCCGCATCAGGCGTCCGCTCCCCACCGCCAGCGCCTGCGTGTAGCCCGGACGCAGGGCCGCGCCGGCGTCGGCGAAGGTCGTGTGCGCAACCACGCTGCGGCCCGTGCGCAGCGCGTCGACGATCCGCGCGACCAGGTCCGCGACGACGCTCTCGTCATGGCCTTCCCCATGGCGGGCCAGCGCCGCCGGATCGGCCTCGACGGACACGAAGCCGTCCTGCACGGACCGGTCGATCTGCGCCGCGGTCACGGGCGAGCGGCTGCCCGCCACGATAAAGGTCTGCGCCACGGCAGCCGGAGACACGCGGCCCCCCGACGCGGCGGTGGGACCGCTGGCCGCCTGCGCCTTGTCCGCGCCGCCTGCCGCCATGGATGCGGGAGATCCAGCGCCGGTCCCCGCGAGCAAGGCCTGCACCACGCCGGTCGGCCCCAGCGCCAGCAAGGGCCCGTCGCCCGGACAGCGTGCCCATAGCAGGCGGCCTATCGCCGCCAGATGCGCGGGCCGCGTCACATCGAACAGCACGGCGTCGGCGCCCTCGCGCAGCATGGCGTCCAGGCGAACATCCTGTTCGGCCTCCGGTAGTTCCAGCATTTCCGCGTCGAAGGACCACGGCCGCAGCCCCTGCCTGCCCAGGTGCACGCGCAAGTCCGCCTCGTCCATGGGCGTGACGGGATGATGGCGCATGGTGGGATGGCGATCGATGCGATGGATGCCGCCATCCTGGCCGGCGCGCGCGTACAGGTTCGCGTAGGCGCAGTACCGTCCAAGATTGGGCTGGCCACCGACGATATACGCTGGGGCGGGCGGCGCATCGGCCGTCCGCCGCAACGCCGCGCGCGCCAGCATGGCCGCATGGCCGATGCTGCCGACGTGCGGCGCGCTGTCGAAGGTGGAGCAGGTCTTGTAATGCAGCACTGCCGCGCCGGTCGCCGCCAGGCCGGAGAAAATACGCGGTAGCACGCGGTCCATCGCGGCCGGCGACAGGGATCGCGCGCTGCCCGCCACGCCTATGCAGTCCAGCGCGCCGTGACGGCGCAGGTCCTCGGCGCTGGGCACGTCCATGAACAGCGCGGCGCGCCATCCGCCCGTCACCGCCGCGGCCAGCGTGTCGGTGGAGCCGGTGAAGTCGTCGCCATAGAAGGCCACCCGGGGCCGCGCGTGCGCCAGCGCCCCGCTTGCCGTGGCGCCGGCCCCGCTACCCATAGAAAGCCAGCGCCTGCGCCAGCGCCGGCCGCTGGCGCGCGAATTCAGGCAGCGCGATGCCGGCCTCGGCGGCCTCCCAGGCATCGCGGATGCTTTGCACGCCCGCCGCCGGGCCGTCCGGATGGCCGAGGATGCCGCCGCCGGACAGGAAGATCAGGTCCTGACCGCCCAGCGCCGCGAACGTCGCCGGCACGGTGCCTGCCCATTGGCCCGAGGAAAACACCGGCATCACGGCATCGCCGCCGGCCATGGGGGCGAGACAGGCGCGCGCCGACGCCACGACGCTGTCGTCGCTTTCATAGAACTTGCCGCCCAGGCCGTTGACGTGCAGCTGGTCCACGCCGGCCAGCCGCCACAGCGCCTGGTAGGCCTGGAAATCCATGCCCAGCGCGGGATGCCGGGACATCATGGCCATGCCGTTCCGATGTCCATGCAGGGCCAGCGGCGTACCGCGCCGCAAGGCCTGGATCGCGGAGAAGCCGCACCAGTTCAGGCTGGCCATGACGCAGGTCCCGCCCGCCGCGGCCACCAGGTCGGCGTGGCGGCGCATGGCGTCCAGGTCGTCGGAGATATTGAAGGCATACATCACCTTGCGACCGGTGCGCTGGGCATGGTCGTTGATGACGCGCATGACTTCATCCACCCGTTGGGCCAGCGGCGAATGCGGAGGGTTGGCCATCACTTCGTCGTCCTTGATGAAGTCCACCCCCGCCGCGCACAGGCCCGCCACCGTACGGGCGGTGGCGGCCGGCGACATGCCGACGTTGGGCTTGATGATGGTGCCCAGGATGGGCCCGGCTGCGCGTCCCGTCAAGGCGCGGGTGCCCGCCACGCCGTGGCGCGGCGCATCGAACCGCCGCACGTAGTCGGCGGGCAGGTCCAGCGACAGCAGCTTGACGCCGGTCATCTCGCCCAGGTCATAGATATTGCCGCCGACGGTGGCCGCCAGCGTCGGCAGATTGGCGCCGACGTTGTCGATCGGAAAGGAAACGACGATGCGAGCCTGCCGGTAGGGTCCGCCCACGCCGCGACGTTCCAGGTAGGCATTGGGCAGGCTGGGCACGGCGGACTCGCCGACCTGCTCGATGGACTCGACCACGGCGCGCGAACGCGCCCGCAGGTCGTCGGTCTCGCCGGCCACGCGCACGAAGGTGCCGCTGGACTGTTCGCCAGCCAGCACCTCTGCCGCCTGCTCCAGCGGGAAAGGGGTTTCGATCAGGTAGGTGGCGCGGAAATCGGCGCGCGGGACATCATTCATGGCGTGGCCTGTACGAGCGGATGCCTGCAAGCAGGCTAAAGCGTGGAAAGATCGGGAAAGGGACGCACCGGATCCTTGCCGTCCCAGCCTATCGAGGCCTCGCGGATCAGCTTGAACAACTTGCCCTTGGGACCGGCCACCTCGGAAAGTTCGATGACGGTGCCGGGATGGGTCTCGGTCTCGTAATAGACGTAGCGGCCACGCTCGCCCACTTCGCCGCTCATGCCGACCTCCAGGCCGCGCGCCCGCAGCCGCGCCAGGTCCTCGTCGAAGTTCTCGGTCCAGTAGGCCAGATGCTGCAAGCCCGTGCGGCCGGCGTCGAGGAATGCCTTGTACATGGACGGCGCGTCATTGCGCTGCTGGATCAGCTCGATTTGCAAGGGTCCCGAATTGGCCAGCGCCACCGACACCTCAATGGGCGACGGTTCGCCCTTGTAGCGGAAATTCTTCACCGGCACGCGATCGGCGTAGTACCAGGGGCCTATGCCCAGCACTTCGCTCCAATGCTTCATTTCCTTGTGGATATCGTGCACGACGTAGCCGGCCTGCCGGACCTCGCCAAAGAATCGACTCATAGCGTTGCAACCTCGATCAGAGAAAACCCGTGGAAATCCAGGGAATGAAAGCCACCAGCAGGACGCCGACCACCAGCGCGCCCAGGTAGCCCCACATATAGGGCATGACCTCGTCCGGACTGACCTTGCTGATGGCGCAGGCGCCGTAATAGCCCACGCCGAACGGCGGCGCGAACAAGCCCACGCCCATGGAAAGAATCACCACCATCGCGTAGTGCACCTCGTTGACACCGACGGCGCGCGCGATCGGAAACAGCAAGGGGCCGAACAGCACGATGGCCGGTATGCCCTCCAGCACGCTGCCCAGGATGGTGAACGCAACGATGGACACCAGCAGGAAGCCGATGGCGCCGCCCGGCAGGCGCGCCATGACATCGGCCAGGTCGCGCGAGAAACCCGATTGGGTCAGCCCCCAGGCCATGCCCGTGGCCGCGCCGACGATGAAGATGATGGCGCCGGCCAGCGCCGCCGTATCGATCAACATGCGCGGCAGGCGCTGCCACTCGAAACGGCGGTACAGCAAGAGGCCCGCCAATACCGAATACGCGATGCCCAGGGTCGACACCTCGGTGGCCGTGGCCACGCCCTCGACCACGGCCGCGCGTATGAAGAAAGGCAGCAGCAGGGCCGGCAAGGCCACCGCCATCAGGCGCAGGATCTCGCGCGCGGGTGCGCGGCGCACCTGGGACAGGTCTTCGCCGCGGCTGCGGCGCCAGACGATGAGCGCCAGCACCAGGCCCAGCGCCGCGCCGGGCAGCAGGCCGCCGGTGAACAGGGCGGCGATGGAGACCCCGGTCACCGACCCGATGGTGATCAGCACGATGCTGGGCGGAATGGTCTCGGTCTGCGCGCCGGTGCAGGACAGCAGCGCGGCAAGGTTGCCGGGCTGGGCGCCCCGCTTCCTCATTTCGGGGAACAAGGCCGGCGCCACGGCGGCCATGTCCGCCACCTTGGACCCGGAGATGCCCGAGACCAGGTACATGGCGCCGATCAGCACATAGGACAGCCCCCCGCGCACATGGCCCAGCAGGCTGGCCAAAAAGCCGATCATCGCGCGCGCCATGCCGGTCATTTCGATCAGCAGGCCCAGGAAGATGAACATGGGCACGGCCAGCAGGATGAGATGCGACATGCCCTCGTCCATGCGGCCCACCAGCACCATCATGGGGGTATGGGTGGTCAGCGCGAGGTAGCCGAACGTGGCCAGGGCGAAGGAAAAGGCGATGGGCACGCCCAGGAAGACATTGGCCGCCACCACGCCGACGAAGAAGATGACGAGGTTGATCTTGCCCAGTCCCGCCAGCAGCGGCTGCGCCAGCACGAGCAGGCCGATGATGGCGGCCACCGCCGCCAGCGCGCCCAGCACCTGTCTCGCGCTGCCCACCCGCAGCAGGCGCAGCAGCGCGAACACCGCCATCAACCCGAAGCCGATCGGCAAGGCGGACGCGCGCCATGCATTGGAGATTTCCAGCGCCGGCGTCGTGACGATGGCCTCCTCGCTGGCGTATTCCAGCGCATGGGGAAAGACCACCAGCAGGAAGGCCAGCGAAGCGGCGATGGCCACGGTATCGAGCCAGGCGCGCGTGCCCGGCGCGCAGCGCGCCAGCAGCGCCGTCATGCGCATGTGCTCGCCGCGCCGCAACGCCACCACGGCGCCCAGCATGGACAGCCAAAGGAAAAGAATCGACGCCAGCTCGTCGCCCCATACCAGCGGCGCATGGAAAGCATAGCGGGCGATCACGCCGGCCAGCAGCACGAAGATCTCGGCGAGCACCAGGGCGGCGGCCGGGATCTCGACCGCCAGTCCGAGCAGGCGTTCGCAACGGTCGAAGAAACCGCTGGACGAGCCGATGACCGGCCTGGCGGCATACGCGGCGGCGGGCGCTTGCATGGCCTGTCCCGCCTACGCCAGCTTGCCGACGGCGCCTTCCAGCAGCCCCCAGGCCTGGTCGCCGAACTTGCCGCGCCATTCGCCATAGAAGCCGGACTGGCGCAGGGCGGCCTGGAAACTGTCGGCGGCCGGGCGATTGAACTTCAGTCCCTTGCTTTCCAGGTCGGCCTGGATGGACTGGTTCATTTTCTTCAGGTCCTCGCGCTGCAGCAAGCCGGCCTCGTTGAACGAGGTCTCCCACAGCTTCTGCAAATCGGGCGGCAGGCGCTTGAAGGCGCGGCCGTTGGCGATGAACCAATAGCCGTCCCAGATATGGTTGGTCAACGAGCAGTATTTCTGCACTTCATAAAGCTTGGCCGCCTGGATGATGGGCAGCGGATTCTCCTGCGCATCGACGATGCGGGTCTGCAAGGCCGAATAGACCTCGCTGAACTGCAGGCTGGCCGGCGCGGCCGACAAGGCCTTGAACATGGAGATGGACAGCGGGCTCACCGGCACGCGGATCTTGGTGCCGTCGAGGTCCTTGGCGCCGGCGATGGGCTTGCTGCTGGTGGTTACCTGGCGAAAGCCGTTGTCCCACATCTTCTCGAAGGCGTACAGGTTCGCCTTGGCAATGCTTTCGCGCACATGCGCGCCCAGCTTGCCGTCCATCGCCTTCCATACCTGGTCGTAATCGGAAAACGCGAACCCGACGGCATTGATGGCGGCCACCGGCACCACGGTGGCGATTACCAGCGCCGACGGCGTGAACAACTCGATGCCGCCGCTGCGCACCTGCGACAGCATGTCGGTATCGCCGCCCAGCTGGTTGTTGGGAAAGATGGCGATGTCCAGGCGGCCGTTGGACGCCTGCCTGATGTGGTCGACGGCCTGCTGCGCGCGGATGTGCAGCGGATGCGTCATCGGCAGGTTGTGCGCGTACTTGTAGGAAAACTCGGCGGCGGCGCGCGCATGGCGCGGAACGCCCAGGTACAGCGCGGGGGTGGCGGCCAACGCGCGCAGGATGGCGCGGCGGGTGGTGAGGGGCATGGATGTCTCCTTGGGGGCGCCGGCGCCGAAGTCTTCTTATGGGCGCGCCGGCAATTCAAGCTGAAATCAATGTATCGCGGCGGCTAGAATTGGAGAAACAGAAAATTTGGATCGATTATGCGATGAAAGAGATAAATCTCTCGACCCGTGATCTGCGCGCTTTCCTGGCCTTGGCGGAGCAGCGCAGCTTCACGCGCGCCGCCGTGCAATGCCATTTGTCGCAATCGGCCTTCAGCTCCCTGATCCGCGCCATCGAGGACACGCTGGGCTATCGCCTGTTCGACCGCGACACGCGCAACGTCGAATTGACCCCGCAAGGCCAGCTGCTGGAATCGTCGGTGCGCCGCATGCTCAACGACTTCGACGAAATGATCGACGACTTCCGTGGCCATGCGACCCTGAGCAAGGGCCGCGTCTCGATCGCGGCCCTGCCCTCGATCGCGGCGGGATGGCTGCCCGGCATCTTCGCGGAGTTCCGGCGACGCTATCCCGCCATCGATATCGAGCTGGCCGACGTGCTGTCGGCGCCCTCGCTGGAGCGCGTGCGCACCGGCCGCGCGGATTTCGCCCTGGCCTCGTCGGGCGTGCAGGCGCAGGACCTGGAGGCGCGCCTGCTGTGCAACGACCGCTTCCACCTGGTGTGCAAGGCGGATCATCCGCTGGCCCGCCAGCGCGAAATCAGCCTGCGCGACCTGTCCGAGGCGCCCTTCATCCATCTGGCGCGCTCGCACAGCGTGCGGCTGCAACTGGAGCGGGCTTTCCACCCCTATCCCATGAAGACGGTGATGGAGGTCGAGCAGCTGGCCACGGTCACCGGCATGATTGCCGCCGGCATCGGCATCACCGTCGTGCCGGCCTTGACGCTGTACGAATTCGAACGCCCCGACCTGGTCAGCCGGCCATTGCGGATGCCGGGGCTGGTGCGACGCATCTACCTGGTCAAGCGGCGCGGCGCCAGCCTGCCCGCGGCGGCGCAGCAGCTGTATGCATTGATGCTGGAGCGCAAGCCCAGGCGGCCGGCGGCGCGCAGCCGAGGGTGATGTCACGCTTTATGCCGCCGTGGATACCGCCGGCGAGGGCGGCATAGAGGGGGCATAAGAAGAGGCGGCAAAGCGGGGCGGCACCGGGCCGCCGTTTCAATCCACCTGGACCACCGGCTCGCCGGCCGCCATTTCGCCCACCACGGCGGCGCCGTCAAAACCCTGCCCGGCCAGCGTCGCCATGACCGCATCCACCGCGTCCGGCGCGCAGGAGACCAGCAGGCCGCCGGACGTCTGCGGATCGGTGAGCAGCGCGCGGGCGACATCGTCGACCCCCGCGCCCAACCGTATCGATGCGCCATAAGACGCCCAGTTGCGTCCCGACGCCCCGGTCACATAGCCCTCGCGCGCCAGCTGTTGCACTTGCGGCAGCCAAGGCAGGCCGGCCACGCGCAAGCGCGCCGTCAGGCCCGCTCCGCGCGCCATCTCCAGCGCATGGCCGAGCAGGCCGAAACCGGTCACGTCCGTGATGGCATGCACGCCAGACAAGGCCGCCAGCGCCGGGCCGGGCGTATTCAGGCGGGTGGTGCTGGCGATCATGGCGCGGTAGCCGGCTTCGTCCAGGTGGTTCTTCTTCAGCGCCGCGGACAGCACGCCCACGCCCAGCGGCTTGCTCAGGACCAGCACGTCGCCGGCGCGGGCGTCGGCATTGCGCTTCACGCGCGACGGATGCACCAGGCCCATGGCGGCCAGGCCGTAGATGGGTTCAACCGAATCGATGGTGTGCCCGCCGGCGACGGGGATGCCGGCCTGGG
Source organism: Achromobacter aloeverae (assembly GCF_004121055.1). Classification (GTDB taxonomy): domain Bacteria; phylum Pseudomonadota; class Gammaproteobacteria; order Burkholderiales; family Burkholderiaceae_B; genus Bordetella_C; species Bordetella_C aloeverae. Next base: position 330,700 of record NZ_PYAL01000005.1, on the reverse strand, counting down.
CGCACACGTCCTGGCCGCCCTTCAGGATCTGGGCGATGGTTTCGCGCGGCAGCACATTGACCGGCATGCCGACGATGGCGAGCGCCATGATGGGCGTGCCGCCCATGGCATACACGTCCGACAGCGCATTGGTGGCGGCGATGCGGCCGAAGTCATATGGATCGTCGACGATGGGCATGAAGAAATCCGTCGTGGCGATCAGCGCCTGCTCGTCGTTCAGGCGATAGACGGCGGCGTCATCGGCGGTCTCGGTGCCCACCATCAGCTGGGGATGGGCCATGGCGGGGCCGAAGCGCGACAGCAGGTCGGACAGCACGCCGGGCGCGATCTTGCAGCCACAGCCGCCACCGTGGGACAGGGAAGTGAGCCGGGGCGCGGCGCCGGCCTGGGCGTCTTGTGTCATGTGCATTCTCCAGTGCCGGCAAGCATAGCACCGGGGCCGCATCCACACGGCGAAGCTTGCCGCGGCCGCCCTTATGGTTCAACATCCTTCCGCACCGACAACCCTCCCCGCCACCGATCGCATGTTCGCCGAAGCCGAAGCCGACCCCAGTCTTAGCCGCGACGCATTCAAGAAGCAGGAGACCAGGCTGCGCACCGCGCTGGTCAAGGCGCAGTATGCCCGCCTGGAGGCCGCCGAGCGGGCCTTGGTCATCGTGGTCGCCGGCATCGACGGCGCGGGCAAGGGCGCGACCGTCAACCTGCTGAACGAGTGGATGGACCCGCGCCACATCGTCACCCAGGGCTTCGGCCTGCCGGACGAAAGGGAGCGGCAGTATCCACCCCTCTGGCGCTACTGGAACGCCCTGCCGGCGAAAGGCCGCACGGCGATCGTCTTCGGGTCCTGGTACGCGCCGCTGTTGTTCGAGGGCGCGCGCAAGCATCCCGATACCGACCGCCTGGATGCGCTGGCCTCGTCCATACGCCATTTCGAGGAACAGCTGTCGGCCAATGGCGTACAGCTCCTCAAGCTCTGGTTCCACTTGTCGCCCAAGGCCCAGAAGGCGCGCAGCAAGCGCCTGCTCGCCTCTCCCGAAACGGCCTGGCAGGTGCTGCCGGAAGACCTGCTGGTGCAGCGGCATTTCGACCGCTTGCGCGAGTCCGGCCACCACGCCATCAGCCGCACCGACAGTCCCCACGCGCCCTGGGTGGTGATACCCAGCGCCGACGACAACATGCGGGCGGTAGCCGCCGCGCAGGCGGTGCTGCATGCGCTGCAGCGCGGCGCGATCCGCGTCCCCGCCCCGGGCTCGACGCCAGCCATCGCCGGCCGCCGCAAGGTGCTGGACAAGCTGGACTATCGCGCCAACGTCGACAAGGACGACTACGAAAACCGCCTGGGCGACCTGCAAGGCCGCCTCGCGCGCGCCATGCGCGACCCGGCTTTCCGCCAGCGGTCCCTGGTCCTGGCGTTCGAAGGACAGGATGCCGCCGGCAAGGGCGGCGCCATCCGCCGCGTGACCCAGCCGCTGGACGCGCGCCACTATGAAATCACGCCCGTGGCCGCGCCGTCCCCGCACGAACTCTCGCGCCCCTACCTCTGGCGCTTCTGGCGCCGCCTGCCCCGCCTGGGCCGCGTCGCCATCTTCGACCGGTCCTGGTACGGCCGCGTGCTGGTGGAACGCGTCGAGGAACTGACGCCCGCGCCGGCGTGGAAACGCGCCTATGGCGAGATCAACGATTTCGAGGCGCAGCTGGTGGGGCATGGCGCCATCGTCCTCAAGTTCTGGCTGGCGATCAGCGAGGCCGAGCAGCTGAAGCGGTTCCGCGAACGCGAAAAGTCGCCGTACAAGACCTTCAAGATCACGCCGGACGACTGGCGCAACCGACGCAAATGGCCCGCTTACCTGGCCGCCGCCAATGACATGATCGCGCGCACCGACACCATGGGCGCGCCCTGGCACGTCATCGCCACCGACGACAAAAGGCTGGCGCGCCTGCAAGTCCTGGAACACATCGTCGAGACCGTGGAAAAGGCGCTCGGACGCGGATGATCTTGGTATAAAGCGTCTTATCCCCAGCCAGCCCGACGATAAATCCCCATGACCACCCTGCACCCCGACTGCCCTCTCTGCCAGCAAGCCGGGGGTTCCCTGCTCTGGCGTGGCGACCATCTGCGCGTGGTGGAGGTCGAGGATGCGGACTATCCGGGCTACACACGCGTCATCTGGAATTCCCATATTCCCGAGATGACCAGCCTGTCACGCCATGGCCGCGAGCTGGTGATGCAGACGGTGTGGACCGTGGAGGAGGTGCAACGCGAGATCTTCCATCCGGACAAGGTCAACCTGGCCTCGCTCGGCAACATGGTCCCGCACCTGCACTGGCACGTCATCCCGCGTTGGCGCGGCGACCGCCACTTTCCCGACGCCGTCTGGGCGGCGCCGCGCGTGGCGCCGGGCGCGGAAACCGCGGAATGGCACGACCGCATGACGCGCACGCAAGGGCTGATGCAGCGTTATCGCAACCGCCTGCTCGAAGCCTTGACCGCCATGTCGCGCCATTGAAGCTCCGGCCGCGCGCGTCCCATCCCCAGGATGCGGCGCGAACGGCCACCGGCGCCCCCGCGCCGCAGCCACAGGAATCCCCATGCCGAAGTCCACGTCTTGCTCCCGCTCCGCCCGACTGCCGCTGTTGCTGGGCGTCCTGCTGCTCGCACCGGCGGCCTGGGCCGCGCGCCCTATCAACAACACGCCTTGCCCGCCGGTGATGCAGATCTCGCAGACGCCCCTGGCCACCCCGCCGGGCTGGTCGCTGATGGCCGATCCGCGCCGCGATGCCAACCACCACCTGCAAGCGGTCACTTTCTTCTCCGGCGACCCGCAAGACATGGCGGCCTTGTCGCCGGACATCGAAAAGCGCACGCCCAAGGGCTATTCCTCCACCTGGCGCTTCCAGCAGCACGGCGGCCAGCAGCAGGACTACTGGATAGGGTGCAGCTACACCGACACCAACCTGATCGCCGTCCGCAAGCTGGCGGACAACATCAGCCAATGCGATATGACCCAGTACCTGAGCGACCGCAAGCGCCCGGGCGGATCGGTGGACATCGTCTGCTACTAGACGCCCGGCTTTGGCACAATGGCGGCCATGCCGAACGACAACCGCCTGACGACCTCCCTCGCCCCGCACCTTGCCCGCCTGCCCGACGCCTGGGCCGCCGCCCTGCGCGAACCCACCGTGGCGCAGGCCCTGGACAGCCTGGATGCGCTGATCATCCGCCGCCTGGCCGAAGGCGCCACCCTCTATCCCGCCCAGCCCTTCCGCGCCCTGCACGACCTGGCGCCGGCCGATGTCCGCGTGGTGATCCTGGGCCAGGACCCCTACCATGGGCCGGGCCAGGCCCAGGGCCTGGCTTTCTCGGTGCCGGATGACGAACGCCGGCCGCCCAGCCTGCGCAACATCCTGAAGGAGATCGCGGCCGAATATCCGGGCGTGGCGGTGGCCGCCAACGATCTCACGCCCTGGACGCGCCAGGGCGTGCTGCTGCTGAACACCTCGCTGACGGTGGAAGACGGCCAGCCGGCCTCGCATGCCAAGCGGGGCTGGGAACACGTCACCGACGCCCTGATCCGCCTGGTGGCCCGTGAACCGCACCCCAAGGTCTTCCTGCTGTGGGGCGCCCATGCCCAGGCCAAACAGGCTTTGTTGCCGGCGGACAACAGGCATCTGGTCCTGACGGCCAACCATCCTTCCCCGCTATCGGCGCTGCGTCCCCCCCAGCCCTTCCTCGGCTGCGGCCATTTCAAGCGCGCCAATGACTGGCTTGAATCTCAAGGGCAAAAAATTGTCGATTGGGGTTTGCCCGATAAAAAGCTGGCATTACAGAACGAATTCAGGTTATGATTTGCGCGCTGCACCACAAAGTTTCGGCACTTTCCCGCGCCTTCGTCCGGTTTCCGCATCTGGCACTCGCCTTTGCGCACCGCGTCTTCGGGTCCGGTAGTCATGCAGTCGCCGCCGGGTAAAACAGATCCCCGGCCCAAGCCGAACTTCATCGCTTCCTGACCTCCTTTCCTTTCGCCCTGCGTTCATTTTCCAGGAACGCGCCCCGCGCATGGTTGATCCGGTCGGCTTCGATGCTCACTCAACCGCGCCAGGACCCGGCCTCCCATCCCTTTAGCCGTCCGCGCATTTTTGTTGCCGCTTATCAAGCGGCAAGGGCTAGTAATGTCTTTCGAATCCTTGGGACTCGCTCCCACCCTGTTGTCCGCTCTCGAAGCCGCGGGCTTCTCCGCCCCCACGCCCGTGCAGGCCGCCGCCATTCCGCAGGCGCTGGCTGGCCATGACCTGATGGTCTCCTCGCAAACCGGTAGCGGCAAGACCGCCGCCTTCATGCTGCCCGCCCTGAACCGTGTCGCCAAGCAGCCCGCCAACAAGGGCTCGGGCGTCCAGGTGCTGGTGCTGACGCCCACCCGCGAACTGGCCATGCAGGTCAACGACGCCACGCGCATCTACGGCCGCAATATCGCCGACCTGCGCACCACCATCGTCGTCGGCGGCATGCCGTATGGCGCCCAATTGAAGGCGCTGTCGCGCCGCGTCGACGTGCTGGTCGCCACGCCCGGCCGCCTGCTGGATCACCTGCAAGCCGGCCGCGTCAAACTGAATACCGTGCACACCCTGGTCCTCGACGAAGCCGACCGCATGCTGGACATGGGCTTCATCGAGGACATCGAGACCATCCTGGCGCGCCTGCCGGCCGAACGCCAGACCCTGCTGTTCTCGGCCACGCTGGATGGCAGCGTCGCACGCCTGGCGGCCAAGATGATGCGCGAACCGCAGCGCATCGAGATCGCCGGCGCGAAGGAAAAGCACGGCAACATCACGCAAAGCCTGCTGTACGCCGACGACCTGCAACACAAGATGCAGTTGCTGGATCACGTGCTGCGTGACGCCACGCTGGACCAGGCGATCGTCTTCACCGCCACCAAGCGCGGCGCCGACGACCTGGCCGGCCACCTGAGCGACCAGGGCTTCGCCGCGGCCGCCCTGCACGGCGACATGAACCAGCGCCAGCGCACCCGCACGCTGGGCCTGCTGCAACGCGGCCAGCTGCGCGTGCTGGTGGCCACCGACGTGGCGGCGCGCGGCATCGACGTGCAAGGCATCAGCCACGCCGTCAACTACGACCTGCCCATGCAGGCCGAGGACTACGTGCACCGCATCGGCCGCACCGGCCGCGCGGGCCGTGACGGGCTGGCCTTCACCCTCGCCACCCACGCGGAACGCCACAAGGTGCGCCGTATCGAACATTTCATCGGCCAGACCATCGCGCCGCAGATCATCGCCGGCCTGGAGCCGAAGCGCGCGCCGCGTCCGCATGAAGGCGACCGTGGCGGCAAGCGCGGCTTCGCCGGCAAGCGTCCGCAGGGCCGTGGCCGTCCTTTCGAAGGCGGCGATCGTCCGCGTTCGTTCGGTGGCGGCGACCGTCCCCAGGGCGGCTGGCGCGGTGGCGACCGGCCGGGCTACGAGCAGCGCTCGCCCCGTCCGGACGCGGATGGCCGTACCGGTGGTTTCCGTGCCGAGCGCGCCGAGCGCGGCGGCTTCCGTACGGATGACGCATTCCGCTCGGAAGGTTTCCGCCGTGAAGGCGGCGCCCGCCCCGAGGGTGGCTTCCGCCGTGAAGGCGGCGCCCGCCCCGAGGGTGGCTTCCGTCGTGAAGGCGGTGCCCGTCCCGAGGGTGGCTTCCGCCGTGAAGGCGGCGCCCGCCCCGAGGGTGGCTTCCGCCGTGAAGGCGGCGCCCGTCCCGAGGGGGGCTTCCGTCGCGAAGGCGGTGCTCGTCCCGAGGGTGGCTTCCGCCGTGAAGGCGGTGCCCGTCCTGAAGCGGATGGCCGCCCCGGTGGCTTCCGTTCTGAAGGCGGCTTCCGTCGCGAAGGTGGCCCTCGTCATGAAGGCGGCCCTCGCTCCGAAGGCAGCTTCCGCGCCGAACGCCGCGAAGGCGCCGGCGGCCATGGTTCGGGCGACGGCTATGCCCGCCCGGCCCGTCCGGCTTTCGAAAAGCGCGCTGGCGGACCCGCCAAGCGCTTCGACAAGCCTGGCTACGCCGGCCGCCGCGACTAAGCGCGTACGTCCCTTTTTTACCTTGACCCGCCTCAAGGCAAAAGCGCCTCTCCCGTAGAGCGGCAAGCGGCGTAAGCCGCGCGGCATGGGGACTTTTTCTGGATACCAGCCGGACAGTAGCCGATAGATACTATCCGGACGGTAACTTGGCGGTCGAAGCGGAATTCTCCATTTGCTGAAAAAATGGAGGTTCCGCTTTTTTGCTTTTTCATCCCCCGCCGCAGCATGACATCCCATCCCGCTTTCGACTTCGATCCCGATACCCGCGCCCACGGCGAACGTGTCGCCCGGCACCTGCGCCAGGTGATCGCCGGCGCAGGCGGCTGGCTTCCCTTCGAAGCCTGGATGGCCGAAGCGCTCTATGCCCCCGGCCTGGGCTACTACGCCGCCGGCAGCGTCAAGCTGGCGGAATCCGCCCATGACCAGGCGCCGACGGGGGACTTCGTCACCGCGCCCGAGCTGACGCCCCTGTTCGGCCAGACGCTGGCCAACCAGGCGGCGCAGATCCTGCGCGCCAGCGACAGCCTGGACGTACTGGAATTCGGCGCGGGCAGCGGCGCGCTGGCCGCCAGCGTGATTGCCGCGCTGGACGCCCAGGGCTTGCGGGTGCGTTATTCCATCGTCGAGGTTTCGGCCGACCTGCGCGCGCGGCAGCAGTCGCGGCTCGCCGCGCTGGGCGATCGGGTCACCTGGCTGGACCGCCTGCCCGAGTCCTTCGTGGGATGCGTACTGGCCAACGAGGTGCTGGACGCGATGCCGGTCGACGTCTTCCGTTGGGATGAGCAGGAAAATCCCTTCCAGCGCGGCGTCGCCGTCGATGCCCAAGGCGCCTTCGTCTGGAAGGACCGCGCCGCGCCGGACGACATGGCGCGGCGCATGGCCGAACGGATGCCGCCGTTGGCCGGCTACGTCTCCGAAATCAATCACCAGGGCGAGGCCTGGGTGCGCGGCCTGGGGCAGTGGTTGCAACGCGGCGCCGCGCTGCTGTTCGATTACGGTTTTCCCCGCCGCGAGTACTACCACCCGCAGCGCGCCGGCGGCACGCTGATGTGCCATCTGCGCCACCACTCGCACGCCGATCCCTTCCTGGCGCCGGGCTTGCAGGACATTACCGCCCACGTCGATTTCACCGCCATGGCCGATGCCGCGCTGGAAGGCGGGCTGGACGTCCTGGGCTACACCTCCCAGGCGCGCTTCCTCATGAATGCGGGCCTCATGGAACAGCTTGCCGGCCTCGACCCCAGCGACGCCGGCGCCTATGCCCGCGTCGTCGCGCCGGTGCAGAAACTGCTGTCGGAAGCGGAGATGGGCGAACTGTTCAAGGTGCTGGCCGTCGGCCGCGGGATGGATACACCGCTGCTGGGCTTCAATCGCGGAGACAGGCGCGATACGCTGTAGCTGCCAGGCGCGCCTTCCCTGGCTCGCCAATACCGCAAGCGCTCAACCGGATCGCCGCAAGGCCTCCAGGCGTGCCGCCCGCAAGGCGGGCTTGATCCGCGCGGGATCGCCGCCCTCGGCACGGGCGATGGCGCCGGCGTCGATGGCACGCACCGCCGCCACGCGCGCCGCCCAGAGATCGATGTCGACCGGACGCACGATGGCCGCGGCCTTTAGCAGGTCGAGATAGCGGTCCGGCTTGCGCAGGGCGTCGCAGCGCTCCATCAGGTCCAGGGCGACGGCATCGTCTTGCGCTTTATCCAAGGCGGTCAACATCCCGGGCAGCAGGCGCGCCTCGTCCGTGCACGCCGCCGGCACGCGCAAGCGCGCGCCCAGGGCCCCGGCGTCGGCCGTGTGACGGCATAGCAAGGCCCAGCGTCCCGGCAGGGGCAGGTTCGCCGCGGCAGCCCTGTCCAGCTCGGCGCCCGTGTCCTCATCCACCACCAGGCCGGGCAGCACGCGCGGCAGCGCCCCGCTTTCGCGCAACACGTCCAGCACGCGCGAGGGCGTGGCGGTCATCAGGCCACGCGAGATTTCCTTCCAGACCCGCTCCGGCACCAGCGCGTCGGCCTCGCCGGCCTGCACCATGCGCCGGCACAGCGCCAGCGTTTCCGGCGCGATGGTGAAATCCGAAAACCGTGCCGCGAACCGCGCCAGGCGCAGGATGCGCACGGGATCCTCGGCGAAGGCCTCCCCGACGTGGCGCAACACGCGCGCGCGCACGTCCGCGGCGCCCCCCAGCGGGTCGATCAACTGGCCGTCGGCGGTACGGGCGATCGCATTGACGGTGAGATCGCGCCGCTGCAGGTCGGCCTCCAGGGTAACGTCGCTGCCGGTATAGAACGTGAAGCCCTTGTAGCCCAGCCCCGATTTGCGTTCCGTGCGTGCCAGCGCGTATTCCTCGCGCGTGACCGGATGCAGGAACACGGGGAAATCGCCGCCGACAGGCAGGAAGCCGCGCTTGGCCATCTGCTCGGGCGTGGCGCCGACGACGACCCAGTCGCGGTCGCCCGCGGGCAAGCCCAGCAGGTCGTCGCGCACGGCGCCGCCGACGACGTAGGCGGCGAGGCCGGCCAGCGCGGGGTCGTGGGCGGCGTCGTGGGCCGGATCGTGGGCCGGATCGTGATCCGGGTCATGCCTCGGATCATGGGCCGGCTGGCCATGCGAACCCGTATCGGTTCCGGCCTTGCTCACGGCAGCGGCGTCGGCTCGGCGGCCTGCGGCGAAATCTGGCCCAGGCGCTGCTTGAGCGATTGCGGCTGGCCGGTGAATATCGCCGCGTAGTAGGTGGCGTTGGCCATCACGTTCTTCACATACGTGCGCGTCTCGGTAAAGGGAATGGTCTCCGCGAAGATGGCGCCCTCGACCGGATGGTTCAACGTCGACCGCCACTGGATGGGCCGCCGCGGTCCCGCGTTGTAGCCGGCGCTGGCCAGCACTTGCGACCCGCCCAGGTCCTGCAGCACCATGTTCAGGTAATTGGTGCCCAGGATGGTATTGGTGTCGAAGTCGTTGACGCTGGCCGGCGTGAAGTTATCCATGCCGATCTTGCGCGCCACCCACTTGGCGGTGGCCGGCATCAGCTGCATCAGGCCGGACGCGCCCACGGACGACCGCGCGTCCATGATGAAACGCGATTCCTGGCGAATCAACCCGTAGACCCAGGCCGGATCGAGCGATATCTCGTTGGCCTTGGCGGCCACGCGGCCTTCGAAGGGCGCGATATAACGCTGGCTGAAATCGAACTGCGTCGCCGTGCGGTCCGAGGTATTGACCACACGGTCGTAGATATTCTCGACGCGCGCCAGCTCGGCGGCCGCCAGCAACTGGCGGTCGTCCATATCGCGTATCGCGAAATTCCATTCGGGCACCGCCTCGGGCCGCCAGCCCAGGCGGAACATCGCGATGGCGCGCTGCAATCCGGGATTGGCCCGGGCCTGCGCCAGCTCCTGCGCCGTGACCGGCGCCGGGCGCGGCGGCACGGTGATGGGACGGCCCAGCTCCTCGGCCGCCAATTGGCCGTAGAAATTGAACTGGTCGGCAATCCCGGCATACATGCGCAGTGCCTCTTCCTTCCGGCCGGTGGCGGCCAGGCCGCGCGCATACCAGTAGATCCAGCTGGGGTCGGCGCGGTCGGAAACCGGCATCGCATCGATGCTGGCCATCACCCAGCGCCAGTCGATCTTGGGCTGGCGCAGCGCGGCGCGCACCTTCCAGGCCTGGTTATAGGAGGTCATGCGGATATGGCCCGCCTCCACGTACCAGTCGTTGGCCCGGCTATCCAGGTTGAGCACGGCTACCAGCGCATACTGGCCGCGCAGCCAGGCAACGTTCTCACGCGGCAGGCTCTTGGCCCATTCGCGGCGGAAGTAGGCGTCGGCCACGTCCAGGTCCTTGCGCGGCAGGCGCGCCAGGGCAATGGTGACCAGCTCGGTCTCGGCGCGCGAGCGCGGCGGCTTGGGCTGCTTGACCAGCCATTTCATCGGGTCCCGCATCAAGGCGTCGTAGGCCTTCATCTGGGCGGGATCGAACATGTAGCTGGCGAACTTGCCGGCGTCCGATGTCTTGTTGTTCTCGATGGCGTCGCGCAGCTGCGGTTCGAGCTGCTCCCAGCCCAGCACCTTGTCGGCCACCAGTTGATCGTAGAGCGTCCAGCACCAGGGGCCGGGCGCGAAGGTTTCCATGGCCTGCCGGGCGTCGACCTTGCGCCCGGTCATGTGGCGGGCGTTCAGGATGGCGCATTCCGTCTGCGGGCCGGTGTTCTTGACCGGCCCCAGCTTGTTGACCGTATCGAAATCGCCGGAGCGCGCGGCAACCAGCAACCAGTCCTGCCGCAGCTTGTCGCCCAGGTAGGAGTCGGCATTGCGCCGCAGGAAATTCTGCAGGTCCGGGGTGGGCCGCTGGTTGGCGGGCAGGTTCCAGAGCTGGTAACGCAGCAGCCAGTACTCCGGATACATGCCAAGGATGTCGGCTCGCGCCTGCGGCACGGTCACGGCCAGCACCGACCATTGCTTGCGCTGCATGGCATCGCGCGCGGCGATCACGGCCTGCTGCGCCATGGACGGCGAGGACGCGGCCGGGGCAAGCGGCAGGGGCGCCTCCTGCGGGGCGATCATGCCCGACGGCGCGGACGGCGCCGGCTGCATCGCTCCCGGGACGGGCTGGAGACCGCTTTGGGGACCGCTTTGCAGACCGCTCGACGGCGGCGCTGCCGGCGCGACGGTCGCCACCGCGGCGTCGGTCCGCGCGGCGTTGCGCTGCTGCGCGTCGACCGGCGCGCAGGCGGCCGCCAGCAATGGCAGCAGCGGCAACAGCCGGCGCCATGCCCGTGCCTGCTCGGCGCGGGGGGATTTCTGATAACGTCCGGATTCCAGGCCTAGTCTCCTTAGCGCCACGCCGCAACACCCTGTATGGAAAAATATGTCCACGAAATTTACGCAAGAGGATAACGCAGTACCGCTGCGCACGCGATTAAGACAACTCCGCGCCGCGCTGCCGGACGACCAGCGGCGGCGTGGCGCCCTGCTCATGCGTGGGCGTCTTTACACCTGGCTGGGGCTGGCGCGCGACGCCGCGCTGAAGGCCGGCCGGCCGGCTCCCGCCGTCGTGGCGGCCTACTGGCCCCTGCAGGACGAGCCCGACCTGCGGCCGCTGCTGGAACAGTGGGTGGAAGCCGGGATCACGGTGGCCTTGCCGGCGGTCCGCGAACGCGACCAGCCGCTCGAATTCCGCCCCTGGACGCCGGACGCCCCCATGGCCGAAGGGCCCTACGGCATCCAGGAGCCCCTGGCCGGAACGGTGGTGGTCCCCGACCTGGTGCTGGTGCCCACGCTGGGCTACACGCCGCTGGCCGACCGGGTCGGCTACGGCGGCGGCTATTACGACCGCACCCTGGCCGCCCTGAAGGCCGCCGGCCATCCGCACACCACCATAGGCGTCGCCTGGAGCTGCGGCCGCCTGGATCCCATCGAGCACGTGCCCGCACCCCACGACGTCCGCCTCGACGCGGTGCTCACCCCGGACGGCTGGGTGCCCAAGGCTCCCTAATACGCCCGTTTGCCGGCGCGCCATGACTCATCCTGGCGCCGCCCCTGCCCCGCCATGCCCCGAAACGCACCATTTCGGGGCATTCTCTTTTGCCATTGCGGGCATCCGCCGGCGCCCTCCCGCCTTCTACGGCGTCCGGCCGGCGCGGCTGTCCCCCTCCCCCGCTCCATAAACACAACGAGAAACCTGTCGCGGGCTGTTGTCCACCCAGCTTCCGAAAAGTTGGCATAGGTGTTGCTTGTGATGCTCTGCCAGCCCAAGAAGCTGGCTGTCGCGCGGACCACGGCTCGCGCATCAAGGAGGAGCCACATGATGGATACACCGTCCGGCCGTATCGCCGCCTATGACGAAATGGTCGACCGCGACGGCGCGACACGGCCGCACTATCGCGACTTCCAGCAATGGCTCTCGTCGCAGACCGACGACGTCATGGCCGCCCGGCGCGTGGAGGCGGACCTCAGCTTCCGCCGCGTCGGCATTACCTTCTCGGTGGCCGGGGACGATGCCGGCACCGAACGCCTGATCCCCTTCGACCTGGTGCCGCGCATCATTCCCGCGCAGGAATGGCGCCAGCTCGACGCCGGCCTGAAGCAGCGCGTGCGGGCGCTGAACATGTTCATCCACGACATCTATCACGGCCACGACATCGTCCGGGCCGGCATCGTGCCGGCCGAACAGGTGTTCATGAATGCCCAGTACCGTCCGGAAATGCAGGATGTTGATGTCGCCGAGGACATCTACTGCAACGTCGCGGGCATCGACGTGGTGCGCGCCGGCGAGGGCGAATTCTATGTCCTGGAAGACAACTTGCGCGTGCCCTCCGGCGTGTCCTACATGCTGGAGAACCGCAAGATGTCGATGCGGCTGCTGCCGGACGCGTTCAGCCGCATCAAGGTCAAGCCGGTAGCCCACTATCCCGACCTGCTGCTGGACAACCTGCGGGAAGTCGCGCCCGGCAATATCGACGATCCGACCGTGGTGGTGCTGACGCCGGGCCAGTACAACTCGGCCTACTTCGAACACGCCTTCCTGGCGCAGCAGATGGGCGTGGAACTGGTCGAGGGACGCGACCTCTTCGTCGAGCAGAACACCGTCTATATGCGCACCACGCGCGGCCCGCGCCGCGTCGACGTCATCTATCGCCGCCTGGACGACGACTTCCTGGATCCCCTGTCCTTCCGCGCCGATTCGGCGCTGGGCGTGCCGGGCCTGCTGTCGGTCTACCGTGCCGGCCGCATCACGCTGGCCAACGCGATCGGCACCGGCATCGCCGACGACAAGTCGACCTACCTGTACGTGCCGGACATGATCCGCTTCTACCTCGGCGAGGAACCCATACTGCAAAACGTGCCGACGTGGCGCTGCGCGCGGCCGGACGAGCTATCGCACGTACTGGCCCATATGCACGAGCTGGTCGTCAAGGAAGTGCACGGCGCGGGCGGCTACGGCATGCTGGTGGGGCCGTCCTCGACCCGCGCGCAGGTGGAGGCCTTCAAGGAACGCGTGCGCGCCAATCCGGCGGCGTATATCGCCCAGCCGACGCTGGCGCTGTCCACCGTGCCGACCTACGTCGAAACAGGCGTGGCGCCGCGCCATGTCGACCTGCGCCCCTATGTGCTGTGCGGCAAGAACCTGCGCACGGTGCCCGGCGGCCTGTGCCGCGTGGCGCTGACCGAAGGGTCGCTGGTGGTCAACAGCAGCCAGGGCGGCGGCACCAAGGACACCTGGGTGCTGGAGGAGTGAACCATCATGCTTAGCCGTACCGCCGACAACCTGTTCTGGATGTGCCGCTACGTCGAGCGCGCCGAGAACACCGCGCGCATGCTGGACGTCAATCTGCAAATGTCCCTGCTGCCGCAGGACGAGGCCACCCGCGAGCGCTCCTGGCGCGCGCTCATGCGCATCTCGGAATTGCAGAACCAGTTCGATGCGCGCTATCCCGAGGGCTCGCCACGGGATGTGCTGCGCTTCATGGTGCGCGACGAGGACAACCCCTCGTCCATCTATGCCTGCCTGCGACTGGCGCGCGAGAATGCCCGCGCCGTGCGCGGCAGCCTGACCACCGAAGTCTGGGAAACCTACAACACGACCTGGCTGGAACTGCTCAAGCACCTGCGCATGGACTTGCCGGAGCGCAATCCCGGCGAGTTCTTCGAGTGGGTCAAGTTCCGCTCGCACGTGGCGCGCGGCGTCATGATAGGCACGATGCTGGAAGACGAGGCCCTGCACTTCCTGCGCCTGGGCATGTACCTGGAACGCGCCGACAACATGGCGCGCATGCTGGACGTCAAGTTCCACGAATACGAGCGCGGCGACGAAACGCGGCAAGAGGTGGAAAGCGCCGGCGCCACGCACACCGAGTTCTACCGCTGGGCGGCCATCCTGACCTCGGTATCCGGCCTGGAGATCTATCGCAAGGTCTATCGCGACGTCATCGCGCCCGACCGCGTGGCGGAGCTGCTGATCCTGCACGGCGACATGCCCCGCTCGCTGCTGGCCTCGATGCGCGCGGTGGCCGGCACCCTGGCCCTGGTGGCCAACGACCGCTCCGCGGAGACCGGGCGGCGTGCCGGCAAGCTCTGCGCCGAACTGCAATACGCGCGCGTCGAGGACATCCTCGCGGACGGATTGCATCGCTACCTGGAGCAATTCCTCGAACGCACGAACGACCTGGGCAACCGCATCAGCCAGGACTTCCTGCTGTCGATACCGGCATAGAACCAAGGAAGCAGGCCATGAAACACTTCATCAAGCACGTGACGCGCTATCACTACACCGCCCCGGTGACGTACAGCATCCAGACCCTGCACCTGACCCCGCGTCCGGAAGAGCACCAGCGATCACTGCGCTGGCACATCGACGCGCCGGGCACGCTGCAGGAACAGGTCGATGCCTACGGCAACGTCACCCACACCCTGACGCTAAGCCGTCCGCACGACGAGATCGAACTGCGCGTCAGCGGGCAGGTGGAGATCGATCCCGTGCCCTATGGCGTCATCAATGGCGACGAAAGCCGGCTGCCGGTCCATGCCTACTGCGTGCCCACCGTCCTGACCCAGGCCGACGACGCCATCCGCGCTTTCTGCCGCCAGGTGCTGCCGCAAGGCCTGAGCCGGCCGGAAGACAGCCTGGCCCTGGCGGAGGCCATCAGCGACCGGGTCGCCTACGAGCCCGGCACCACCGACGTCACCACGGCCGCCGGGCAGGTGCTGGCCCTGGGTCACGGCGTCTGCCAGGATCATGCCCATCTGTTCCTCGCCTGCGTCCGCGGGCTGGGCGTGCCCGCCCGTTATGTCAGCGGCTACCTGTATACGGAAGCCGACCATGCGGCCAGCCACGCCTGGGCCGACGTCTGGCTGCCCGACCTGGGCTGGAGCAGCGTGGACATCACCAACCGCCAGTTCGCCTCGGACCGCCATTGCCGGCTGGCGGTGGCGCGCGACTACGACTCGGCGGCGCCGGTGCGCGGGGTCCGCAACGGCGGCGGCCAGGAGTCGATGACCGTGTCGGTGCAAGTGCAGGCGGCGCAGCAGTAATACAATGGTGGACTCGTCTTTTCCCCTGTAACGCCAATGACTTACTGCGTAGCGGCCCGCCTGCGCGACGGCCTGGTCTTCCTTGCAGACTCGCGCACCAATGCCGGCGTGGACCAGATCAGCGTCTTTCGCAAGCTCAGCGTTTTCGAGCGCCCCGGCGAACGCGTCATGGTCCTGATGACCTCCGGCAACCTGGCCGTCAGCCAGGCCGTCGTCAACCTGCTCTCGACGCCCGACAGCAAGGACCCTTCATCGATCTGGCGCGCGCCCAACCTGTTCGAGGCGGCCCGCCTGGTCGGCGACGCGGTGCGCCAGGTGCACAAGCGCGATGCCGAGGCCTTGCATGAGCAGGGGGTGGAGTTCAACGTCAACCTGATTTTCGGCGGGCAGATCAAGGGCGAGCGTTGCCGCCTGTTCCAGGTCTACGCGGCGGGCAACTTCATCGAGGCCCACGACGAATGCCCCTATTTCCAGATCGGCGAAGCCAAGTACGGCAAGCCCATCATGGACCGGGTGCTGCAACCGGACACGTCGCTGGACGAGGCGGCCAAGTGCGCGCTGATTTCCATGGACTCCACGCTGCGCTCGAATATCTCGGTGGGCCTGCCGCTGGACCTGCTGGTGTACGACAACGACGCGCTGCGCGTCACGCGCTTCGCCAACATCGACGAGAACAACGAATACTTCCGCATGATTCGCAGTAGCTGGGGCGAACGCCTGCGCCAGGTCTTCGCGGAAATCGAGGACCCGATCTGGACCGACCCCTGCGACCCCGACAGCCTGGTCCCCGCCGGCCGCGTGCACCAGCCGCTGCGCATCCAGCCGGGCAGCGCCGAGCCCACCGAACTGGCGCCCCTGCAATCGCTGGCGGAAAACCCGGATACGCATCAGCGCGGATAAACAGGCGCGCCGTTCTTGCGGGTCTTCCGACGCCACGACCAGCCTAGCGTCATGCCCGCGGCCGCCAGCAGGATCAAGGCGGCCCCGGCTGCCTGCACCACGTGCAGACGATGCCCGAATGCCGCGCCATCCACCAGGATGGCCACGATGGGGTAGATGAAGGACAAGGCGCCGGTCAAGTGCGTGGGTAGTCGCTGGATGGCCCCGTACAGCAGGATGTACATCAAGCCCGTGTGCACGACCCCTAGCGTGACCAGGGTGCTCCAGGCGGTAGCGCCACCCGGCCATCCTCCATGCAAGGCCAGCGGCGACAGGGCGATGATGCCGACCGCGACGTGGACCAGCGCGATCAGGTGCGGCGGTACGCCCTTGAGTCGCTTCGCGAACAACGCCGCCAGCGCGTAGAAAAACGCCGCGCCAAGCGCCAGCGCGATACCCAGCAGGTAATTCCCCTGCGTCGCCCCGGTATCGGGCCGGGTCTGCACGATAAGCACCATGCCGAAGAAGGCCAGCGACAACCATCCCAGCTTGGCCAGGGTCAGCCGCTCCCCCAGGAACAGCGCGCCCAGGCCGACCAGCATGAACGGCTGGGTGTTATAGACCGTCGTGGCAATGGAAATGGAGGATTCCGAGTAGGCCGAGAACAGGAACAGCCAGTTCGCCACGATGGCGATGCCGCCCGCGATCGCCATCGCGAACTGCCGCAAGTTCATCCGTCCTGGCAGCAGATACCCCTTGGCCGCGCAGACGGGCAGCAGCACCAGCGCGCCAAACACACAGCGCCAGAACACAACCTGGGTAACCGGGCGCCCGGACACGACCACCAGCCAGCCGATGGTGCCCGAGATCACCATCGCCGCGACCATCTCCACTATCCCGCGCGCCTTCTCGTCGTTCACTTTTTCGCCCCTCCACGGCCTTCAGGACCAGAGGCATCAATGTAGAAGGTCCGAGGCAAATCCCGCAGCGGAAAATTTAAGGAATAAACTACCTATGCCTTCGTTTATTAGGCGAATCGCCAAATTTTCCTATGAGCCTCGATGACACCGACCGCCGCATCCTGGCACTGCTCCAGCAGGATGGCCGTATGGCCATCAAGACACTGGCCGAACACATCGGCCTGTCGTCGCCGGCGGCCGCCGAGCGCCTGCGCCGGCTGGAAGACCGTGGCGTCATCCACGGCTTCAGCGTATCGGCGGAGCCGCGGGCTTTGGGATACCCCATGCAGGCGATCGTCCGCATCCGGCCCTTGCCCGGCAAGCTCCATGCGGTGCAGAAACTGATCGAGGCGATCCCGGAGTTCGGCGAGTGCGACAAGGTGACGGGCGAAGACTGCTTCATCGGCCGCCTATACCTGCGCTCCATCGAGCATCTGGACCACATTCTGGAAAGAATCACCGACCTCGCCGAGACCAACTCGGCAATCGTCAAGTCCCAGCCGGTCAAGCGTAGGCTGCCGCCCTTGTGAACGCCGGCGGGCCTACCAGGTTATCGGCTTATCGGCTTATCGGCTTATCGGCTTATCGGCTTACCGGCTTACCCGATTACCGGCTTACAGATCCAGGTTCTTCCAGATCGCCATCGGCGCGTCGGCGTTGTTCAACGTGTAGAAGTGCAGCCCCGGCGCGCCCTGGTCCAGCAGGCGGCGGCAGAGGTCGGAGACGACATCGACGCCGAAGGAGCGGATGGAGGCCTTGTCATCACCGAATTCGGCCAGGCGCATGCGGATCCAGCGCGGGATCTCGGCGCCGCACATTTGCGAAAAACGCACCAGCTGGCTGTGATTGGTGATGGGCATGATGCCCGGCACGATAGGCACGGTCACGCCCTTGGCGCGCGCCCGGTCGACGAAATCGAAATAGGCGTCCGGGTTGAAGAAATACTGCGTAATGGCGCTATCCGCGCCGGCCTGGACCTTGTCGACGAAATGATCGAGGTCGACCGACGGGCTTTCCGCCTGCGGATGGGTTTCGGGATAGGCGGCCACTTCGATATGGAACCAGTCACCGGTCTCTTCCCGGATGAACGCCACCAGATCGCGCGCATAGCGCAGCTCGCCGGCGTCGCCGCCCATGCCGGACGGCAGGTCGCCCCGCAAGGCGACCACCTGCTTGACGCCTTCCTCGCGATAGGCGCGCAGGATGCCGCGCAGGTCTTCCCGCGTGGCGCCCACGCACGACAGGTGCGGCGCGGCCGCCACGCCCAGGTTGCGCATGATGCGCACCGTGCCGGCGGTGCCCTCGCGGGTGGAGCCGCCGGCGCCGAAGGTGACGCTGACATAACGCGGATGCATGGCCAGCATCTGCTTGGCGGCGCGAACCAGCCGCTCCTGGGCCGCGATATCGCGCGGCGGAAAGAATTCTAGGCTGAGCGCCGGCGTCTTCGTATCGGTCATGAGCTTACGAGCATGGACAGCAGGCCCGAAATGATCGAGTACAGCACCGCACCGATCACGGCCCACCAGAAGCCGTTGACCTGGAAGCCTTTGAGGATGGACCCGGCGAACCAGAACAACAGCGCGTTGAGGATGATGAGGAAAAGACCCAACGTGACGATGGTGATGGGTAGCGTCAGCAACACCAGCACCGGCTTGACCAGCATATTGAGCAGGCCCAGCACCAGGGCGGCGATCAGGGCCGATCCGAAACTGGCCACCGAGATGCCGGGCAGCAAATAAGCCACGATCAGCAAGGCGACGGCGTTCAGTATCCAGACGAGTATCAAGGTCATATCGGGTCTCCCGCTAAATTGGACGAGCAGCATGGGCGGATGCATCGGAGGGACGCATCCCAGGACAGGATACGCCGGAATGAGGCACCGGCATCCGCCAGGGAATTCCACGCCCGGTGGGCGTGGAACCTGACCCTATTTTGCGCCAAAATCAGTAGCGGTAGTGATTGCTCTTGTAAGGACCGTCAACCGACACGCTGATGTAGTCGGCCTGCTCCTTGGTCAAGGTGGTCAGGTTCGCGCCCAGCTTCTTCAAGTGCAGGCGCGCGACCTTCTCGTCCAGCTGCTTGGGCAGCACGTAGACCTGGCCCTTGGTGTAGGCGTCGTTGCGCGTGAACAACTCGATCTGCGCGATGGTCTGGTTGGTGAAGGACGAGGACATCACGAAGGACGGATGGCCCGTCGCGCAGCCCAGGTTCACCAGGCGTCCCTTGGCCAGCAGGATGATGCGCTTGCCGTCGGGGAAGATGACGTGGTCGACCTGGGGCTTGATCTCTTCCCACTGCAGGCCTTCCAGGCCGGCGACGTCGATTTCGTTGTCGAAGTGGCCGATGTTGCAGACGATGGCCTGGTCCTTCATGCGGTCCATGTGGGCGCGCGTGATGACGTTGTAGTTGCCGGTGGCGGTGACGAAGATGTCGGCCTTGTCGGCGGCCTCTTCCATGGTCACGACCTTGTAGCCTTCCATCGCGGCCTGCAGGGCGCAGATGGGGTCGACTTCCGTGACCCAGACCTGCGCGCGCAGGGCCATCAGCGCCTGGGCGCAGCCCTTGCCCACGTCGCCGTAGCCTGCCACCACGGCGATCTTGCCGGCGACCATCACGTCCGTGGCGCGCTTGATGCCGTCGACCAGCGATTCGCGGCAGCCGTACAGGTTGTCGAACTTGGACTTGGTGACCGAGTCGTTGACGTTGATGGCGGCGAAGGCCAGTTCGCCCTTCTGCGACATCTGGTACAGGCGATGCACGCCGGTGGTGGTTTCCTCGGTCACGCCGCGGATCTGCGCCAGGCGGGTCGAGTACCACTTGGGATCACGCGCCAGCGTGGCCTTGATGGCCGCGAACAGCACGCGCTCTTCCTCGCTGCCGGGCTTGGCCAGCACCGAGATGTCCTGCTCGGCCTTGGCGCCCAGGTGCAGCAGCAGCGTGGCGTCGCCGCCGTCGTCCAGGATCATGTTGGCGTGTTCGCCGTTGGGCCACTCGAAGATCTTGTGGGTGTAGTCCCAGTATTCGGCCAGGGTTTCGCCCTTGATGGCGAACACCGGCGTGCCGCCGGCGGCGATGGCGGCGGCGGCGTGGTCCTGCGTCGAGAAGATGTTGCACGAGGCCCAGCGCACATCGGCGCCCAGGGCCGTCAGGGTCTCGATGAGCACCGCGGTCTGGATGGTCATGTGCAGGCTGCCGGCGATGCGCGCGCCCTTCAACGGCTGCGCCGCGGCGTACTCTTCGCGGGTGGCCATCAGGCCGGGCATTTCGGTTTCTGCGATGGCGATTTCGCGGCGGCCCCAGCCGGCCAGGCCGATATCGGCGACGATGTAGTCGGCCACGGACTTATCGGATACGGTGTTCATTGTGATTGCTCCACATGAGAAAACGGACGGCGCTGCCGCGCGGCCTGCGGGACGAGCGCGCGGACGCCGCCTGTCGGGGGTCCGGCCGTACCGGTGGAGAACCAGACGGCGTGCTCGCCTTCACCGCCGCGATGCAGTAAAGGTGAGCGCCGTTTCATGGCGCCGCGCGAACGCGGCATACCCTGGAATGCTTGAGCCTGGCGAACCCGCCGGCAGCAATGTCATCCATCGACTTGCCCGGCCTGTCCGTCGCAACGCTCCTCAAGCGTGGGCGATATTGTAGCGGGTGGCAGGCGTCAACGGTACCAGGGCCGCCAAAAGATCCTTGGCCACGCTGTCCCAGGTGCGTGCCAGGGCGTGCTGGCGCACCACGTCGCGGTCCAGCGCCAGCGCCGCGCGGCAGGCCGCGGCCAGGTCATCGTTCAGGCAGCCGGTGACGCCGTCCTGAATCACCGCCAGCGGCGCCTCGCTGCGGAATGCCGCCACCGGCGTGCCGCAGGCCTGGGCCTCCAGCATCACCAGGCCGAAGGTGTCCGTCAGGCTGGGGAAGACGAACACGTCGGCGGCCGAGTAGTAACGCGGCAGCTCGGCGTCCGATCGCATGCCCTCGAAACGCACGTTCGGAAATTTCTTGCGCAGGCGCGCCTCGTCCGGCCCCGCGCCCACCACCATCTTCGATCCGGGCAGGTCCAGGGACAGGAAAGCGTCCAGGTTCTTTTCCTTGGCGACGCGGCCGACGCTCAGGAATAGCGGGCGCGGCAGTTCGGAAAACCCGTCGCGGGCGCCCGGCGTGAACTTCCTGCCATCCACGCCGCGTGACCATACCTGCAGGTTCCGCAGCCCGCGGCCGGCCACGATGTCGCGCACCGTGGGCGTGGGGACCAGCACCCGCTGCGAGGGCTTGTGGAACCAGCGCAGGAAGCGCCACGGCAAGGATGCCGGGATGCCCATGCGCGCTTCCAGGTAGTCGGGGAACATCGTGTGGAAGGACGTGGTGAAACGCCAGCCCCTTTTCTGCGCCATGCGGCGCGCGGCCAGGCCCAGCGGGCCTTCCGTGGCGATGTGCAGCGCGTCGGGGACCACGTCGCCCAGCATGCGCTTGAGTTGCCGGCCCGGGAACAGGCACAGGCGCAGGTCGGGCTCGGACGGCGCCGGCACGGTGCGCGCGCCCTCGGGGCTGACCACGAGGACTTCGTGCCCCCACTCCCGCAACAAGCGGCACATGGTCGTCCAAGTGCGGACGACGCCATTGACCTGCGGATGCCAGGCATCCGTGACCAGCACTATGAGCATGGCGGGCACCAAGGGGGCACGAAAAGCGTCATTAAGCGCCGCTTACATGACATGAACGCGACAGCACCGCGCGCGCCACCGTTGACTTTCGTCAACGGCCCCTTCCGTCCCCGCTGCCATCCTAGCCGTACATGACCTCGATATCGGAGATACGAAGATGGCAACTCCCCTGGCAACCCTGGCGCGCGCCGCGCGCGCGGGCGCCGCGTTGTGCGGCCTGAGCGCGGCCCTGTTGGCCGCCGCGCCGGCCCACGCCTACGATGCCGGAGACTGGCTGCTGCGCGTGGGCGCCACCCAGGTCCGGCCCAAGTCCGACACCGGCAAGGCCCTGGACGGGGCGGTCGGGCTGCACGCGAACAACAGCGTGCGTCCCAGCTTCACGGTCACGTACATGGCCACCCGGAACATCGGCATCGAATTGCTGGGCGCGGTGCCCTTCCAGCATGATGTGCGCGGCAGCGGCGCCGTCGGCGGCAACATCGTCGACACCAAGCAGCTGCCGCCCACGCTCAGCCTGCAATGGCATTTCCTGCCGGACAGCCGGATCCAGCCGTATGTGGGCGTAGGCCTGAACTACACCCACTTCTTCGACACCAAGGGCCGCGGCGCCCTTTCGAGCAACGACGTCAAGCTGACGGACTCCTGGGGCGTGGCGGGCCAGATCGGCGTGGACTACCAGTTGAGCGACCGCTGGCTGTTGAACGCCGACGTGCGCTACATCGATATCGATTCCAGGGTGAGGCTCAACGGCGACACCATCGGGCGGGCGCATATCGACCCGTGGGTGTTCACGGTGGCGGTGGGCTATCGATTCTGAAGCGCCGGACGCGGGCGGCGGGTATGACAAGGGCCCCCGCAAGGGCGGCTCACCCCTTGCGGCGCGGATAGCCTTCGGCGCGGATGCGGGTCCAGATCACCTGCTTTTCCTCGGGGCTCAGGAAGACCCATTCCGCGACTTCCATGGCCGTGCGGCCGCAGCCGCGGCAGACATCGTCATAGAGCGTGGAGCAGACCGCCACGCACGGCGAATCGGTCGTGGTGAAGACGCCCCGGCCTTCGCGGGCGGGGGGCGTGGCGGCATCGCCCGCGCGCTTGGCGTCGGGACTGTCGTCGGCGCCGGGCGCGGCGCCTTCGGGGACGGCGGAAGAGGAATCGATGTACGGGCAAACCATGGGGTGGAGCATAGCACCGGGCCGCCATCCCTTACCCGTGCCGGGCAGCGGGATATTGCGTGATGTAAGCGCCCACTGCGGCGTTATCGCCTGACGGGCGTACCGTCGGACCGGGCGCCGGGCAAGCTGTCCGGCACGGTCCCCCGCCTACCCGCCTGCCTACTGCGCCGGCCGCAGCTTGCGGACTTCCTCGTCCGACGGCAGGAAATCGGCGCCATTCTTGTACTGGTAGTCCACCATCACGCCCTTGCCGTCCTTGACCGCCAGCTTGCCGACATAGGCGCCCATGGTCGACTGATGGTCGATGGCGCGGTACTGGATGCGGCCGAAGGGAATATCGACCTGCAGGCCTTCGAAGGCCGCGATCAGCTTGTCGGGTTGCGCGCTGCCGCCGGACTTGGCCAACCCGGCCGCCAGCGACTTGATGGCGCTGTAGCCGACCACCGCGCCCAGGCGCGGATAGTCCTTGTAGCGATCGCGATAGGCCTTGAGGAAGGCCGCATGCTCGGGGGTCTGGATGGTCGACCACGGATAACCGGTCACGATCCAGCCCGCCGGCGTCTCGTCCTTGAGCGGGTCGAGATATTCCGGCTCGCCCGTGAGCATGCTGACCACAGGCGTGGCCGGGAACAGGCCGCGCGTGGTGCCCTCGCGGACCAGCTTGGTCAGGTCGCCGGCGAACAGGACGTTGAAGATCGCGTCGGGCTTGGCATCGGCCAGCGCCTGCGTCACGCTGCCGGCATCCACCTTGCCCAGCGGGACCGCCTGGTCGCCGACGAACTCCACGTCGGGCTGCGCTTTCTTGAGCAGGTCCTTGAAGGTGGATACCGCCGACAGGCCGTATTCGTAATTGGGATAGACGAAGGCCCAGCGCTTCTTGTTCAGCTTGGCGGCTTCCGGCACCAGCATCGCGGCCTGCATGTACGTCGAGACGCGCAGGCGGAAGGTATAGCGGTTGCCGTTCTGCCAGACGATCTTGTCGGTCAGCGGCTCGCTGGCGAGGAAGAAGATTTTCTTCTGGCGAGCGAAATCCGCCAGGGCCAGGCCGATATTGGACAGGTAGCCGCCCAGCAGCACATCGACCCGTTCGCGCGAAATCAGCTCCTCGGCGGCGCGCACGGCGTCGCCCGGGTTGGCGTTATCGTCGCGCGTGAACAATTCCAGCTTCTTGCCGGCCACGCCGCCGGCCGCGTTGACCTCGTCCACCGCCAGCTGCATGCCGTTGCGATAGGGTTCGAGGAAAGCCGGCTGCGCCTTGTAGCTGTTGACCTCGCCTATCCGCACCGTGACCTGGGCCTGCGCGGCGCCGGCGGCCAGGGCCCAGGCCGCCGAGGCCAGGCCCAGCCATCGGCCGGCGCGTGCAAGGGAAGGGAGCGAGGCGGTTTTAGCGAGGGGGTAACGCTTGTCCATGATGCCTTTTCCGGTTGCTGTTCGCGTGACTATACCGGAGGGGATCGCCGTCAGGCAGCCTGAACAGGCAGGTTGCCGCCGCCTGGCGTCCGGGCGAAGCGCCGCCGGGCCCGTGCACCCTCAGACGAAAAACGCCAGCGCTTGCGCGGTCACCGCGTCCGGAACTTCCTCGGCCAGGTAGTGGGCGGCATCCAGGGCCTCGCCATCGACCTCGTCGGCGACCGCTCGCCACAGGGCCAGGACATCGAAATTGCGGCCCACCGCGCCGCGCGCGCCCCACAGGACGCGGACGGGGCACGCCAGCTTGCGGCCCGCGGCGCGGTCGGCGCGGTCATGCTCCAGGTCCACGGTGGCGGAGGCACGGTAGTCCTCGCAGATCCCCACGGGCAGGCCCGGCAGCGCGGCGCAACGCTCGTATTCGGCCAGGGCGCGCGGATCGAAGATGGCCAGGCCGCCGGGGCGGCCGCCCATCACGGCGCGTACGTAGAACACCGGGTCGTGGCCGATCATGGTTTCCGGCATGGGCGCCGGCTGTATCAGCCAGAACCAGTGATAGTAGGCCTGGGCGAAGGCGCGAGTGGTGCCCTGGTACATGTCCAGCGTGGGGGCGATATCCAGCAGCATCATGCGGCCGACCCGTCCGGGATGGTCCAGCGCCAGCCGGTGCGCCACGCGCGCGCCGCGGTCGTGCGCCAGCACGTCGAAGCGCTCGTGCCCCAGCGCGCGCATCAGGTTCACCATGTCCTGCGCCATCACGCGCTTGGAATGCGCGGCGTGATCCGGCGCGGCAGCGGGCTTGTCGCTGTCGCCATAGCCGCGCAGGTCGGCGGCCACGCAGGTATGGCGCCGGGTCAGCGCCGGCCAGACGCGGTGCCAGATGACGTGATTCTGCGGATGCCCGTGCAGCAGCAGCAAGGGCGGCCCCTCGCCCGCGACCCGCGCGGCGATATGCATGCCGTCGCCGACGTCTATGCGTTGCAGGGGCAGGTCGAACAGCGCGGTCATGATGTCTCCTGGGATGAGGGTTCCGACGGGCCGCACTTGAACGCTCGCGGCCGGGAATCGCATGGTCTTCAACCATAGACAAGGATGGCGATCCAGCGCAAGCCCCGTCGTGCCATGGCCCACTTGTACATGCCGGCTGCCGCCGATCGCGGGCGCCATACGGCGCGGGGACGCCGATATCGGCATATTCGCCGGCCGTGCGCAGGATGCCGAGCTGCACTGCGCCATCGATCGCGCGCCCATGCGGCATGCGGCGCGCGATCGGCGCCGCTTGCCGCATGGGCCAACCGCCATCGCGTGGCGCCGGATGAAAAAAGGGCGGCCCCCGCAGGGGCCGCCCTTGGGCCTGGGCCGTCTCGACGGCCCTCAGGGCCGCGCGGGACGGTCAGGCTGACTGCATCAAGCCGACTGCATCAAGCGGACTTCTTCAGCGCGGCGACCTTGTCGGTCGCTTCCCACGTGAATTCCGGCTCCGAGCGGCCAAAGTGGCCGTAGGCGGCGGTCTTCGCGTAGATGGGGCGCAGCAGGTCCAGCATGTTGACGATGCCCTTCGGACGCAGGTCGAAGTGCTCGCGCACCAGCTTGGCCAGTTGCTCGTCGGGCAGCACGCCGGTGCCTTCCGTGTACACGGTGATGTTGATGGGCTCGGCCACGCCGATGGCGTAGCTCACCTGCACCTGGCATTGGCGCGCCAGGCCGGCCGCCACGATGTTCTTGGCCACGTAGCGAGCCGCGTAGGCGGCCGAACGGTCCACCTTGGACGGATCCTTGCCCGAGAAGGCGCCGCCGCCGTGCGGGCACGCGCCGCCGTACGTGTCGACGATGATCTTGCGGCCGGTCAGGCCGCAATCGCCTTGCGGGCCGCCGATGACGAAACGGCCGGTCGGGTTGACCAGGAACTTGGTCTTGGCGGTGATCAGGCCTGCCGGAAAGCAAGGCTTGATGATGTCTTCGATGACGGCTTCGCGGATGGTCGCTTGCGACACTTCCGGATGGTGCTGGGTCGACAGCACGACCGTGTCCACCTCGGCGGGCTTGCCGTCGATATAGCGGAAGGTCACCTGCGACTTGGCGTCCGGACGCAGCCACGGCAGGCGGCCGTCCTTGCGCAGTTCGCTCTGGCGCTGCACCAGGCGGTGCGAATACCAGATCGGCGCGGGCATCAGGTCGGGGGTTTCGTCGCAAGCGTAGCCGAACATCAGGCCCTGGTCGCCGGCGCCCTGGTTCAGGTAGTCCTCGGAAGTGCGGTCCACGCCCTGCGCGATATCGGGCGATTGCTTGTCGTAGGCGACCAGCACCGCGCAGCCCTTGTAGTCGATGCCGTAGTCGGTGTTGTCGTAGCCGATGCGGCGGATGGTGTCGCGCGCGACCTGGATGTAGTCGACGTTGGCGGTGGTGGTGATTTCACCGGCCAGGACGACCAGGCCGGTGTTGCACAGGGTCTCGGCGGCCACGCGGGCATTGGGATCCTGCGTGAAGATCGCGTCCAGGATGGAATCGGAAATCTGGTCCGCGACCTTGTCGGGATGGCCTTCGGATACGGATTCGGAGGTAAAGAGGAAGTCGTTCTGCGCCACGGCAAGGTCCTTCTGACAAATAACCGGCTTGAACCGGCAAGATTGTTCATCGGCGCGTTGCACCTGAAATCGCAATCTCGGAAGGGACCTTGATTCGGCGCGACGCTTTAGCGGATTTTTGCCCGGCCGGCCGAAGGCCCGCCGCGCGTCGCCCCGCAAGTTGTCGGTTAACTCGGCGACCGGGCGATTTTAAGCGAAAATGGCGGCTCTTGCCGCCGTGCCCCCCTGCTCCTCCGTTCCGCATGCTGATCGTTGTCTTATTTCGTCTGCTGGCCTGCCTGCCCCTGACCTTCCTGCAAGGCGTGGGACGGCTGTGCGGGCGGCTGGCCTATGCGCTGCCCGGCCGCTACCGCGAACGCCTGCGCGCGAATGCGAGCCAGGCCGGCTATCCGGATGCCGCGTTCGCGCGCGCCGCGGCCGGCGAGATCGGCGCCATGATGCTGGAGCAGCCCAAGATCTGGTTCCGGCCCGACGATTGCCTGGCCCGTACCGTGACCGACGACTGGGCCGTGGCGGAGGCCGCCCTGGCCGAACAGCGCGGCGTCATTTTCCTGACGCCCCATCTCGGCGGCTTCGAAATCAACGCGCGCTATCTCGCCAAGCGCATGCCGTTGACGGTGATGTTCCGCCCGCCGCGCCAGCCGGCCCTGGCGCCGCTGCTGGAACAGGCCCGCAACACGGCCGAACTGCGCGCGGTGCCCGCGACCCTGCAAGGCGTGCGCGAATTCGTTCGCGCCTTGCGCAAGCAACAGGCCATCGGCCTGCTGCCCGACCAGGCGCCGGGCGCCGGCGAAGGCGTCTGGGCGCCCTTCTTCGGACGCATGGCCTATACCATCACGCTGCCCGGCAAACTGGCCGCGCCGCACGACGTTCCCATCGTCCTGATGGCCAGCGAACGGCTGCCTCGCGGCCGCGGCTGGCGCATCCATCTCATGCGCATCCCGTCCCCCCTGCCCGATACGCCCCAGGAACAGGCCGCGCTGCTCAATGCGTCCATGGAGACCCTGATCCGCCGCTTCCCGCAGCAGTACCTGTGGAGCTACAACCGCTACAAGACGCGGGGCGCGCCGCCGCCCGACGTCGTGGCCGGACAGGAGCCCGCGCCATGAACGCGCCCCAGGACAAGGTGCGCACCGTGGATGGCGCCGTGCCCGGACCGCAAACCGGCAGGGCCGACCAGGCAGGACCGGGCAAAGCGGGACCAGGTCAAGCGGAACCGGCCAAGGCAGGACCTGGCAAGCCAGGACTGAAGCGCCGGGCGCTGGAAGCGCTGTTCCGCTGGTTCGGCCGTGTCAGCCCCGGCACGCGCCAGCGCCTGGGCGCCGGCCTGACCTGGCTGACCCTGCGTTTCGCCCGCCGCCGCCAGCGCATCGTGCGCATCAACCTGCAACTGTGCTTTCCCCATGAAAGCGAAGCCACGCGCAAGCGCTGGCTGCGCGAGCATTTCCGCGCCCTCTGCCAGTCGCTGATCGATCGCGGGGTGCTGTGGTACGGCTCACGCGCGGCCATCGAGGAAATGGTCAGCGTCACGCGCCCGCCCGAATTCCAGCGCCTGGTGGACGAAGGCAAACCCATGCTGCTGCTGGCGCCGCACTTCATCGGCCTGGATGTCGCCGCCACCCGGTTGACGATGGACGCGCCCACCGGCGCCACCATGTACACGCCGCAACGCGATCCGGATGTCGACGCCATCGTGGCGGCCGGCCGCACCCGCTTCAACGACGTCCACCTGGTCAGCCGACGCGACGGGGTGCGTGGGCTCATCCGCCACATCCGCGAGTCGCGCCCGGTCTATTACCTGCCGGACATGGACTTCGGCCGCGACGGCGCCATCTTCGTCCCCTTCTTCGGCGTGCTGGCGGCCACCGTACCGGCCACCGCGCAGATCGCCCGCAAATGGCAGTTGCCCGTCTTCCCGGTGCTGGAGCACTGGGACCCGGCCACCGGCCATTACCATGTGGAAGTGCTGCCGGCGCTGGCCGATTTCCCGGGCGACGATACCGTCGAGGCCGCCACCGCCCGCCTGAACCGCGAACTGGAAGGCTGGGTCATGCGCTGTCCCAGCCAATATTATTGGGTGCATCGCCGCTTCAAGACCCGTCCGCCGGGCGAGGCCAAGTTCTACTGAGGCAGGCGGGCCTGCGCGGCCTGGCGGGATTGGAGGATAATGGCCCGCATGAACTGGAACTTCACCAAAATGCACGGCGCCGGCAACGACTTCGTCGTCCTCGACGGCGTGCGCCAAACCATCGAAATGACGCCCGAACGCGCACGCGCGCTCGGCGACCGCCATTTCGGCATCGGCGCGGACCAGATCCTGCTGGTCGAGCCCGCCTCCTCGCCGGCGGCCGATTTCCGCTACCGCATCTTCAACTCGGATGGCAGCGAGGTCGAACACTGCGGCAACGGCGCGCGCTGCTTCGTCCGTTTCGTGCACGAGACCGGCCTATCCGACCGCAACCCGCTGCGCGCGGAAATCGCCACCGGCATCATCGTGCTGGACGAAGGCGACGACGAGCAGGTCACCGTCGAAATGGGCAGCACCCGGTTCGACCCGGCGGCCTTGCCCTTCGACGCCGCTGGCCTGGCCACCCGGACGGAAGGCGCCGACACCCTGTACACGCTGCCCTTGCAAGACGCGACGGCCGCACGGGGCGGCGGCAGCGACCTGCCGGCCACGGTGGAGATCTCGGCCGTCGCCATTTCCAATCCACACGCGGTGCAGATCGTCGACGACGTCGACCAGGCACCCGTCGAACGCATCGGTCCCCTGGTCGAATCGCACGCGCGCTTTCCGCGCCGCGTCAACGCCGGCTTCATGCAGGTCGTCGACCGCAACACCATACGCTTGCGTGTCTACGAACGCGGCGCCGGCGAAACACTGGCCTGCGGCACGGGCGCCTGCGCGGCGGTGGCCGCGGGCATCCGTCGCGGCGTGCTGGACACGCCGGTGCGCGTGCACGCGCGGGGCGGGGTGTTGACGGTGGACTGGGACGGATCCTCGCTGCGCATGACCGGCCCGGCCACTTCGGTCTACACCGGCCGGATCGACATCGACCAGCTCGTTTTTTCCATGGCATTGAATCGCTGAACATGACCGACACGACTCTTAGCGCCGACCAGGTTGCCGACTTCCTGCGGGAGAATCCCGATTTCTTCACCGCGCATGCCGAGCTGTTCTCCACCCTGCAAGTGCCGCATCCGCATGGTGGGCGCACGATTTCGCTGGGCGAACGACAGATCTTCACGCTGCGCGAACGCAACCGCGAGTTCGAATGGCGGCTGAACGAACTCATCAGCAACGCCAGCTTCAATGAAAGCATCAGCACCAAGCTGACGCAGTGGTGCTGCCGCCTGCTCGGCGAAGTGGAAATCCAGCGCTTGCCCGGTGAAATCGCCCTGGGCCTGGCCCAGCAATTCGATCTCAACGAAGTCGGATTGCGCTTGTGGCGCCTGGCGGAGCTGCCGGAAACCGGCTACGGCGAGCCGGTGCCGGAAGACGTGAGGACGTTCACCGACAGCCTGAAAGTGCCGTATTGCGGCACCGATACGGCGTTCGAGGCCGTCAAATGGCTCTCGGCGACGCCGCGATCGCTGGCCATGATTCCGCTGCGTCCGGCCCCCGAAGAACCCAGCATCGGCCTGCTGGTCCTGGGTTCGGACGATGCCGAGCGCTTCGCGCCCGACAAGGGCACGGCCTTCCT
This sequence comes from Achromobacter aloeverae, assembly GCF_004121055.1. GTDB lineage: Bacteria > Pseudomonadota > Gammaproteobacteria > Burkholderiales > Burkholderiaceae_B > Bordetella_C > Bordetella_C aloeverae. The sequence continues at coordinate 300,256 of NZ_PYAL01000005.1, read as the reverse complement.
CGAAACCGTCGGCAACCTGGCATCCGCCACGCTGCGCCGATTGGCGGCGGCCTAGACGTTGGCCTACACGGCGGCCAGGGACGGATGATGGGAGCAACGGGGACCATGGCGCACGATCCGCAAGCCCTGCCGCCGCCCATGCAGGCGTGGCTCGCGCATCTGGAAACGCACCGGCGCTATTCCCCGCATACGCTGGCCGGCTACCGGCGCGACCTTGCCCACCTGGCCACGCTGGCGGGCGAACGGCCCCTGGAACAGTTGTCCAATGGCCATATCCGGCAGTTCGTCGCGCGGCTGCATGCGCGCGACCTGGGTCCGCGCAGCCTGGCGCGTGCGCTGGCGGCGTGGCGGGGCTTCTACCAGTGGTGGGCCCGCGAGGCTGGTTTGCCTGGTAATCCGGTGGCGGGGGTCAAGGCGCCCAAGGCCGCCCGCGGACTGCCCAAGGCGCTCTCGGTGGAACAAGCCCAGGCCCTGCTCGAAAGACCCGTCGCGCAGGCCGCGACGGAGCCCGTCGCGCTGCGCGACCAGGCCATGTTCGAACTGCTGTATTCCAGCGGCCTGCGGCTGTCGGAACTCACGGGCCTGGACTGGCGCTATGCGCGCAGCCCTGAACACGAATCCTCCAGCTGGCTGAACCTGGACGAACGCGAGGTGGTGGTGCTGGGCAAGGGTGGCAAGCGGCGGTCGGTGCCGGTGGGCGCGGCGGCGCTGGCCGCGCTGCAAGCGTGGCTGCAGGTGCGCGCGCGCCTGCTGGGCCCCGCCAGCGGGCCCGCCGACGCGGCCGCGCTGTTCCTGGGCGAGCGCGGACGGCGCATCACACCGCGCGTCGTGCAGCGGCAACTGGAAAAAGTGGCCCTGGCCAGCGGACTGCCCGTGCATGTGCATCCGCACGTGCTGCGCCACAGCTTCGCCAGCCACGTCCTGCAATCGGCGCAGGACCTGCGCGCGGTGCAGGAAATGCTGGGGCACGCGAACATCTCCACCACGCAGGTCTATACCCGGCTGGACTTCCAGCATCTGGCCAAGGTGTATGACCAGGCCCATCCGCGCGCGGGGCGTAAGTCCTGAACTACCCGAGGGTCCGATGGCCTTGAAGGCCTTGCCTTGCAGATATTGAAGAGCCTGGTAGCCCTGGACACGCGCCGGTCAGGCGGCGCCCATGACCGCGCCGCCCAGCAGCAGCAAGCCGAAAGCGAACACGGCCACCGCCGCGCAGGCCTGCATGGCGTAGCGCAGGCGCCCGGCCCAGGCCTGCGACAGGCGCGCGCCGCCGCGCACGAGCAGATCGCCCGCGGCGACCGCGGCCCAGGCGAGCGTGGCGACGGTCAACCCCGTACCCAGGCCCATGGCCAATGCGGACACGATGCCGGCCAGGTAGAAATCCTGCGCCAACGCGAACACCAATACGATCAAGGCGCCGCTGCAAGGACGAAGGCCAACCGCGAGGATGGCGGACCATGCCTTGCGGGGATTCAAGCGCCCGGCCGCCGCACGCAGCGGCGGGACATGGGCATGGCCGCAGCCACAATCGACACCGTGCGTGCCGTGAGCATGGCCGCGATGGCCTTGGCCCCACGAGGCGGGGTTGCCGCCCTGTGCATGGCTGTGGTCGGTGTGGTCGGTGTGCTGGCCGTAGCCGTAGCCGTGGTCGTGGCCGTGGCCGTGGCTGTGGTCGCTGTGGCTGTGGCTGTGGCTGTGGCTGTGGCTGTGGCTGTGGCTGTGGCTGTGGCTGTGGCTGTGGCTGTGGCCATCATCATCGCCCTGCCCATGATAGGCATCGCGACCGCCCGCCGCGTCGAGCGCGGCGCTGCGGCCGCCCGTACGCCGCCACACGGGCCGTATCGCCTTGCGCCACACCAGCCAGGCGCCCAACGCCACGATCATCGCGAACGAGCCTGTCTCCAGCCACCGCGTCGCGGCGTTCATGGTCCCCGCCGTGACGCGCAGGACACCCCCGGCCACGCTCACCAGCAGGATTGCCACCAGCGCCTGCACCAAGGCCGACAGCAAGGCCAGCACGGCGCCGTTGCGAGCCGTCTGGCGATTGGCCAGCACATAGGTGGCAACCACCGCCTTGCCATGTCCCGGCCCCAGCGCATGAAAGACCCCATACGCGAACGACAATCCCACCATCGGCCATGCGGCCCAGGCATCGTCCTGCCAGGCGCGCAGCGCTCCCGTGAGCTGCCGATAGAAATGGCTCTGCCAGGTCGACACCCAACCCAGCAGGCGCAGCAGCCAGTCCGGCCCGTCCATCGCGCCGCCCCCCGCCTCCGGCACGCCGAACGGATGCGGCGCCGCCATCGCCGGCAACAGCGCGCCCGCCAACAACACACCCAGGCAGATCACCAAGCGGGAAATGCCCGCTTTTCCCGCTTGCCGCCCATGGCCCGCGGGCGCTGGCCTCGCGAATGCATGCGTCGCAGGCCGTCCAGTCGCGGACCCAGGGTTTATCGACAGATCGGTCACGGACACGTCAGCCGTATTCGATGCGTCAAGCCCTTGGTGACCGCGAACAACTCCTCCGGCAAGTCCGGCTGGTCCGCCGGAATGGCCGCCAGCTGCTGCACCAGCGCCGCATCCAGCGGCTTGGGCGGACGGTAGTCCGCGCGGCAACCCGCCGGCGCACGGTCCATGGCGACGGCGCCCGCCGTGCTGAAATCGTAGGCCACGAAATAGGTGGGATCGATGATGTCGATGTCGACGCCCGTCGCGCCCGGCGCCACCGGCTGCTGCAAGGGCAGCGTGAACACCAGCGCCATCGTCTTGCGCTTCGCGTCCCATTCGACCTTGGCGTCGCGCGGCGCCGCATAGGCCACCACCTTGCCGTCCACGGCCACGCGCGTGAAGTAATGGGAGATGGGTTCGCCGAGGGCGCCCATCCATTCCCGCGCCATGCGATCCAGCGTGGCGGGCGACAGCTGGCCCTTCTTGTCGGCCAGCCCCTGCGTCGTATAGGCGACGAACATCTCGTCGAACTGCCAGCGTTCCCGCAGGGCTTCCAGCCGGCCTTGGCCATCGAAGCGCAGCACGGCCTCGCCATCTATCCACATATGCGGATGCGCCTGCGCGGGCGCGGCGGCCACCAGGGCCGCAGCCGCCAGCAAGGCGCCGGTCGCGCGCCTGATACCGCCCGGCGCCGAGGCCCTAGGCAAGGCGTTGAACGTGGCGCCCGCCGTGATGTCGGGCCTGGCGCCGCGCGCGCCAGCATGCCCGCCCGTCAGCGGCCCGCCGCGATGCGCGGCGCAGCACCTGGCATTGCGGAAAACGCGCACGTTCACGGCTTCAGCGCCGCCATGAACTGGCTGAGGTTCCACTCGAACATGCCCAGGTAGGTGGCGGCCGGCAAGCCCGGCTTGGCCAGGGCATCGGAGTACAAGGTGCCGCCCACGCGCGCACCGGTCTCGCGCGCGATCTGCTGCGCCAGCCTGGGACTGCTGACGTTCTCGAAGAACACCGCGGGGACCTTCTCCTGGCGGATCTGGCCGATGATGCGCGCAACGTCCGCGGCGGACGGCTCGGCCTCGGTCGAGATGCCCATGGCGGAGATGAACGTCATGCCGTAAGCGTCGCCGAAATAGCCGAAGGCATCATGCGACGTGACCACGCGCCGGCGCTCCGGCGGCAGGGCCGCGAAAGCCTGTTTCACCCGCGCGTCCAGCGCCTCGATGCGCGCGACATACGCATCCGTGCGCTGCCGATAGGCATCGGCATGCGCGGCATCCGCGGCCGCCAGCGCGGCGCCGATATTGCGGGCGTAGCGGGCGCCATTGGCCAGGTTCTGCCACGCATGCGGATCGGTATTGCCGTCATGGGCATGCTCGCCCGGCTTGCCGGCGCCATGATCGTGACCATGTCCCCCGGTCGCGTCGCCGCCGAAATCGCGCGGCGTCACGCCTTCCGACGCCACCACGGTCGTCCCCTTGAAACCGGACGCGCGCACCAGCTTGGGCAGCCAGGCCTCGAATCCCAGGCCATTGACCACCACCAGTTGGGCGGCGGCCAGGCGGCGGGCATCGGCCGGGGTCGGCTCGTACTCATGGGCATCGCCGTCCGGGCCGACCAGCACGTCGACCTGCACGTCGCCACCGCCGATCTGCTTCACCATGTCGCCCAGGATGGAGAAACTGGCCACCACCTTCAACGGCCCCGCCGGGGCGGGCGCCGCGTCCGGGGCCTGCTGGGCGTAGGCGGCCATGCTGCCGCCCAGCAGGCCGCTGGCGGCCAGGGCCAATGCCGCCAGCGCCCGCCTGCGCAATGGCAGGAACCGTTGGGAAAAACTCGCGTATGCCATGGATGGATACTCCGTGGAAGATCAGCGCGCACCGCGCCGCGCGCGCCGTGAGAAGTCCAGCAGGCCGCCCTGCGGCCCGCCTGCGACGGAAACCAGATAGACCACGCCCGCCGCCAGAATGATGGCGGGCGACGCCGGCACGTTGTAGTGATAGGAAACCAGCAAGCCCATCAGCGAGGCAAAGGCGCCCAGGAAGGCCGCCAGGGGAATCTGGCCGGCGGCGGAACGCACCCAGAAGCGCGCGGAAGCCGCCGGCAGCATCATGATGCCCACCACCATCAGCGTGCCCAGCACCTGGAAGCCGGACACCAGGTTGAACACCACCAGCATCAGGAACGCCATGTGCACCATCGAGCCGCCGCCGCCCGCCGCGCGCAGGAAGCCCGGGTCCAGGCACTCGGCCACCAGCAGGCGGTAAAGTCCCGCCAGCGCCACCAGGGTGATGGTGGCGCACACGGTAACCAGCAGCAAGGCATCATCGTCCAGGCCCAGCACGGTGCCGAACAGCACATGCAGCAGGTCCATGTTGGAGCCGCGCAGCGACACCAGCAGCACGCCCAGTCCCAGGGAAATCAGATAGAACGCGGCGAAACTGGCATCTTCGCGCAGCGGCGTCAGGCGCGACACCACGCCCGCCAGCAGCGCCACCGCCAGCCCCGTGACGATGCCGCCCAGCAGCATGGCCGTCAGCGACAGGCCCGATAGCAGGAAACCCGCCGCAACGCCGGGCAGGATGGCATGCGACATCGCGTCGCCCATCAGGCTCATGCGGCGCAGGACCAGGAACACGCCCAGCGGCGCGGCGCCGCAAGACAACGCGAAAGACCCGGCCAGGGCCCGCCGCATGAAACCATAGTCGACAAAGGGCGCCACCACCCACTCGTTCAATCCCACGCCAGCTCCTGGTCGCGCAGCGCCCGCGCCGCGCGCAAATTCTGTTCGGTAAGCACGTCGGCGGTATCGCCCCAGGCCACGGTCCGACCGGCCAGCAGCAAGGTATGGGGAAAATGCGCCCGCACCAGGTCCATGTCGTGCAGCACCGCGATCACGGTGCGGCCCTGCGCGTGGCAGTCGGTCAGCAAGGCCATCAAGTCCTCGGTGGTATGGCTGTCGACGGCGGCGAAGGGCTCGTCCAGCAGCAGCACGCCGGCATCCTGCAGCATCAGCCGGGCGAACAGGGCGCGTTGCAACTGGCCGCCGGAAAGGGTGCCGGCGATGCGATCACCCAGGTCCGCCAGCCCGACAGCCGCCAGCGCCTGCTCGACACGGTCGCGTTCGGTCCGCCCATAACGGCGCCAAGGCCCCACGCGGCGCCAGGCGCCCATGGCAACCAGCTCCCGTACGGTAATGGGAAAGGAACGGTCCAGATCGGCCGCCTGCGGCAGCCAGGCCAGTTCGCGGCGGCCGGCGCCATCCACGCGGACATGGCCGCCCAAGGGCCGCAATACACCCATGATGCCTTTGACCAGCGTGGACTTGCCGGCGCCGTTGGGCCCCACGATGGCCGTCATCGAACCGGGCGCGAAAACGCCGCTGACGCCGCTGACGGCGGGGCGGCCGCGCCAGCCATAGGAAACGCGGTCCAGCGTAATGCGGGCCGCGGGAACCGGATTCGCCCGCACCGGACTTGCCACCCTGGTGCTCACCACCATCCCATCGCCCATCCCGTCAAGGTCCAAAGACCGGCGCAGAGCGCCAGCGCAACACCCATTCGCTGCCAGGCCGACGCCAGCAACCAGGATCCACGTCCAGGCCCGGGCCCGCTCCGGTCTCCGGACACGCCGAGGGGCGTGGCGCTTTGGGCGCCGCTTTGGGCGTCGGAAGCTTGCTGGTGGGAAGGCGACGTGGACATACGAGGGGGCGGCGGCGGAAAAATCGGCGCGGGAAACGACGAGTGAATGTTATATCATATCAAATGAAGTATCCCCCTCGTGTCCCGACGCGGTATGCTCCTGCCCGTATGCCCACCTCCTCCCGGCCCACCAAGGCGTCTTCCGCCGACCAGATCAGCGCCCAACTGGACGTTGCCGAAAACCTCTGCAACCAGCGCGGCAAGCGCCTGACGCCCATACGGCGCAAGGTGCTGGAGCTATTGCTGCGCCACGATCGCAGCGTCAAGGCGTACGAGCTGCTGGAGGCCATGCGCGCCGTCCATCCCGGCGCCGCGCCGCCCACCGTCTATCGCGCCCTGGATTTCCTGCTCGACGAAGGCCTGATCCACCGTCTTGACGCGGTCAATGCCTGGGCGGCCTGCCATGACGCCGGCGGCACGCCGCACGATCTGCTGGTGGTCTGTACCGGCTGCGGCGCGGTGGCCGAAGTCAGCGATCCCGCCATGAGCCGCCAGCTGGCCGAGCGGGTCGCCCGTACGGGCTACATCCTGAACAGCCACGAAACCGAGATCCGCGCCCTTTGCCCGGCCTGCCAGAAAACACAAGGTGTAACAGGCGGCCACAAGCATGGCGACGCTCCCGGGCACGACCACCGTCACGGATCCGGGCACGCGCATTGACCCCGGGCACGTCCCGTGCTGGCGTGTATCCGATTGCAGTCTTGAAATGCCGGCTTCTGCCCCCATTTCGCTGTAATCCTCGCGCTAAACCAGGGTAGGCCCGGGGTTTGCCCCCCGCCGCCGACTGTGCTGTAATCCTGCGTCCGGTCGCTGGCTGATGCGACCTCCAGTTCGCGGCCTTGGTCCTGCCCTGTCCGGCGCGCCCTTCAACGCTCCGGCCCTCCGGGGCCCTGCTCAGGCATCTAATTCGCAGTCATCATGAATACCTCGCGCAGTTTGGACAATATGGTTCCCGTCACCATCCTCACCGGGTTTCTCGGTGCGGGCAAGACGACGCTGCTCAAACGTATCCTGACCGAATACCATGGCCGCCGCGTCGCGGTCATCGAAAACGAGTTCGGGCCCGAAAGCATCGACAACGACCTGTTGATCCAGGACAGCGACGAAGAGATCGTCGAACTGAGCAACGGCTGCGTCTGCTGCACCGTGCGCGGCGACCTGATGCGCACGCTCAACGAGTTGCGCCAGAAGCGCCAGGCCGGCGAGCTGAAGTTCGAACGCGTCATCCTGGAAACCACCGGCATGGCCAACCCCGGCCCGGTGTGCCAGACCTTCTTCATGGACGACGACATCGCCGACTACTACCGCCTGGACGCGGTGGTGACGGTGGTCGACGCCAAGCACGGCATGGCCACGCTGGACGAACAGCCGGAATCGCAGAAGCAGATCGGCTTTGCCGACCGCATCCTGATTTCCAAGAAAGACCTGGTCAACGAAGCCGACTACGAAGCCCTGCGTGCCCGCGTCGTGCGCATCAATCCGCGCGCGCCGATCACGCCGGTGAACTTCGGCGATGCGGACCTGAAGTCCATCATCGACATCAGCGGCTTCAACCTGAACTCGATCCTGGACATCGACCCGGACTTCCTGGCCGATGAGCATCCGGACGCCCGCCATGACCATGATCACGACCACGATCATGACCACGGCGATTGCGGCGCCGGCTGCGACCACCCGCATCACCATCATCACGCCCACCACGACGACGAGATCGGCGCATTCGTGTTCCGTTCGAACAAGCCTTTCGATCCGTCGCGGCTGGAGGAATTCCTCGGCGGCGTGGTGCAGGTATACGGCCCCGATTTGCTGCGCTATAAAGGCATCCTTTACATGAAAGGCGTCAATCGCCGCATGCTCTTCCAGGGCGTGCACATGATGATGGGCGCCGAGCCCGGCAAACCGTGGACCGCGAACGAGAAGCCGTCGACCAAGATGGTTTTCATCGGCCGCAAGCTGCCCCAGGAGATATTTACCCGGGGACTGGAGCAGTGCCTGGTGGGTGCAGCCTGACGCTGCCCTGCCCGGATCCGATTCATAGTGGAGTGTTTTCATGGCTACCAAGGCAGCAACCAAAAAATCAAGCAAATCGACGACCGACTCGCCGGTCGATCTGCCCAGCGAAAAGGAATTGCTGGCCATGCCGGAATCCGACTATATGAACGACCGCCAGCTGGCGTTCTTCAAAGAGCGGCTGAAGCAGCTGGAGCAGGACATCCTGAACAACGCGGGTGAAACCACCGAGCATCTGCGCGAAACGCAGTTCGTGCCGGATCCGGCCGACCGCGCCACCATCGAGGAAGAGCATGCGCTGGAACTGCGCACGCGCGACCGCGAGCGCAAGCTGCTGAAGAAGGTCCAGCAGTCCATCGCCCGCATCGACAGCGGCGAATACGGCTGGTGCGAGGAAACCGGCGAGCCCATCGGCATCCCCCGCCTGCTGGCCCGCCCCACGGCCACCCTGTCGCTGGAAGCGCAGGAACGCCGCGAAATGCGCCAGAAGCTGTACGGCGACTGATACGCGCCACGCCCCGATGCATGGCCGAGGAAGCGGTGCCCGAGTAATCGGGCACCGCTTTTTGTTGCGCGGCGATTTCCCCGCGCATGCCTCCCCCCTTGAGTTCCCGGCACGCTGCCCCCATATGCCCTGCTTCAGCCGAGGAAAACACCATGGAACAATTTCACGCCACCACCATCGTCTGCGTCCGGCGCGGCAAGCGGGTCGCTCTCGGTGGCGACGGACAGGTCACGCTGGGCAACATCGTCATCAAGGGCACCGCGCGCAAGATCCGCCGGCTTTACCATGACAAGATCCTGGCCGGTTTCGCTGGCGCTACCGCCGACGCCTTCACGCTGCAGGAACGTTTCGAAGCCAAGCTGGAAAAGCACCAGGGCAACCTGATGCGCGCCGCCGTCGAACTGACCCGCGACTGGCGCACCGACCGTGTCCTGCGCCGCCTGGAAGCCATGCTGATCGTCGCTGACGAGGATCACACGCTGGTGCTGACCGGCAACGGCGATGTGCTGGAACCGGAACACGGCCTGGCGGCCATCGGCTCCGGCGGCGCCTATGCGCAGTCCGCGGCGCGTGCCCTGCTGGTCAACACCGACCTGCCGCCCGAAGTCATCGTCAAGAAATCGTTGGAGATCGCCGGCGAGCTGTGCATCTATACCAACATGAATCACGTCGTCGAAACGCTGGGCGAGTAATCGCGCCCGCCAGCTTTCAACGCTCCCAGGTTTAATCAGGACCCATAGCCATGTCCGCAACCACCATGACGCCCGGAGAGATCGTCTCCGAACTGGATAAATTCATCGTCGGCCAGGCACGCGCCAAGCGCGCCGTCGCGGTCGCCTTGCGCAATCGCTGGCGCCGCCAGCAGGTGGCCGAACCGCTGCGCCATGAAATCCATCCGAAGAACATCCTGATGATCGGCCCCACCGGCGTGGGCAAGACCGAGATCGCGCGCCGCCTGGCCAAGCTGGCCAACGCGCCCTTCATCAAGATCGAAGCGACCAAGTTCACCGAGGTCGGCTATGTCGGCCGCGACGTCGACACCATCATCCGCGACCTCACCGAATATTCGATCAAGCAGACGCGCGAACTGGAAATGCGCCGTGTGCGCACCCAGGCCGAAGACGCCGCCGAGGACCGCATCCTGGACGCCCTGGTGCCGCCCGCCCGGTCCGCGTCCGGCGAACCGGAGCGCAACCCCGAAAGCAGCGCGCGCCAGACTTTCCGCAAGCGCCTGCGCGAGGGGGCCATCGACGACCTGGAAGTGGAAATCGAAGTGGCCCAGCCGGCGCCCCAGATGGACATCATGGGCCCGCCGGGCATGGAGGAAATGACCGAGCAGTTGCGCGGCATGTTCGCCGGCTTGCAGCGCGACAAGAAAAAGGCGCGCAAGCTCAAGGTCAAGGAAGCGTTCAAGCTGCTGGTCGACGAAGAAGCCGCCAAGCGCGTCAACGAGGAAGACCTGCGCACCACGGCCATCGCCAACGTCGAACAGAACGGCATCGTGTTCCTGGACGAAATCGACAAGATCGCCGCGCGCCAGGAAAGCGGCGGCGCCGAAGTCTCGCGCCAGGGCGTGCAGCGCGACCTGCTGCCGCTGGTCGAAGGCACCACGGTGAACACCCGCTACGGCATGGTACGCACCGATCACATCCTGTTCATCGCGTCGGGCGCCTTCCACCTGGCCCGTCCGTCGGACCTGATTCCCGAATTGCAGGGTCGCTTTCCCATCCGCGTCGAGCTCGACTCGCTGTCTGCCGCGGACTTCGTACGCATCCTTTCCGAAACCGATGCGTCGCTGACCAAGCAGTATGTGGCGCTGATGGAAACCGAGGACGTGCACCTGGACTTCACCGAAGAAGGCGTGCAGCGCCTGGCCGAACTGGCTTTCGCGGTGAACGAGAAAACCGAGAACATCGGCGCGCGCCGCTTGTACACGGTGATGGAAAAGCTGCTCGAAGACCTGTCGTTCGACGCCAGCAATGCCAGCGCCAGCGGCAAGGTGGTGCGTATCGACGCAGCCTACGTCAACGACAAGCTGGAAGAAGCGGCGGGTAGCCAGGACCTGGCGCGCTACGTGCTTTGAGCTACGTGCTTCGCGCCACGCGTGGTGGCGCGAACCGGCATACCTGGGGGCCGCGCCCCGGGGTCCGCACGCTGGGGGCCGCACGCAGGGGTCCGCGTTCGTTACATCCGGGCGCGGGCTGGGTAATATAGGGGCCAACTCTTTCCAGGACCCTCCGCCTTGGCCACCAGCCCCCTTATCCGCCCCGCCACGCCCGCCGACATTCCCGCCATCCTGGCGTTGATGCGCGGCTTGGCCGAATACGAGAAACTGACGCACCTGTTCGCCGCCACCGACGCGAACCTGCACGCGTCCCTGTTCGGCGAACAGCCCGCGGCCCAGTGCCTGGTGGTCGAAGGCAACGCAACAGACGACACAACAGGCCACGCCAGCACCGGCCTGGTCGCCTACGCCCTCTGGTTCCAGAACTATTCCACCTTCCTGGCCAAGCCCGGCCTGTACCTGGAAGACATCTACGTCCATCCCGACCACCGCGGCCACGGCATAGGCAAGGCCTTGCTGCTGCGCCTGGCGGCCATTGCCGTCGAGCGCGGCTATGGCCGCTTCGAGTGGACGGTGCTGGACTGGAACCAGCCGGCGATCGATTTCTATGAAGGCATGGGCGCGCAGGTCCTGCCGGAGTGGCGCATCGTGCGCGTGGCCGGCGAGGCGCTGGCGAAAATGGGCCGGCAGGCCGGTGAAAAGCAGGGAGCCAGCCATGGCTAACCGGCTGTCCGTCATCGCCACCCGCACCGGCGACGACGGCACGACGGGCCTGGGCGACGGCACCCGCGTCGGCAAGGACGATTTGCGGATCGCCGCGATGGGCGACGTCGACGAGTTGAACAGCACGCTGGGCCTGGTGCTCGCCGAGCCCCTGGCCGACGCGCGGCTGGCCGCGGACCTGCGGCGCGTCCAGCATTGCCTGTTCGACCTGGGCGCCGAATTGAGCATCCCGGGCTATGTGGCCGTGCAGGAAGCGCACGCGCAGGAACTGGACGATTGCCTGAAGCACTACAACGCCACGCTGGCGCCCTTGCAGGAATTCATCCTGCCCGGCGGCACGCGCACGGCCGCCCTGCTGCATGTGGCGCGCACCATCTGCCGGCGCGCGGAGCGCGCGGTGGTGGCGCTGGGCCGTACCCAGACGGTGCGGCCGCCCTTGCGGCAATACCTGAATCGGCTGTCGGACCTGCTGTTCGTCGCCGCGCGCCACGTCAACCAGGACGCGGGCACGGGCGACCTGCTATGGAAGAGCCCGAACTCCCGGGCGGGCGCCTGAACGCGCTGGCGCGTGTCCAGTGGCGCGGCAACCCGCGTCACGCGGCGTGCGCCGCCCTCCCCGCTCAGTTCACGCCGGCCGCGTGCGCCTGCTGGTCGGCGTGGTACGACGAACGCACCATGGCGCCCACGGCGGCGTGCGAGAAGCCCATCTCATAGGCCTCGCGCTCGAACATCGCGAACGTATCGGGATGCACGTAGCGCAGCACCGGCAAGTGGTGCTCCGACGGCTGCAGATACTGGCCGATGGTCAGCATGTCGACGTTGTGCGCACGCATGTCGCGCATGACCTGGAGGATTTCCTCGTCGGTTTCGCCCAGGCCCAGCATCAGGCCCGACTTGGTCGGCACGTCCGGATGCAGCTTCTTGAACTCGGCCAGCAGCTTCAGCGAATGGGCGTAGTCGGAGCCCGGGCGCGCCTGCTTGTACAGGCGCGGCACGGTTTCCAGGTTGTGGTTCATCACGTCCGGCGGACCGGCGTTGAGTATCTCCAGCGCACGGTCCAGCCGGCCGCGGAAATCCGGCACCAGGACTTCGATGCGGGTGGACGGCGACTGCTCGCGCACCTGGCGGATGCATTCCACGAAGTGAGCGGCACCGCCATCGCGCAGGTCGTCGCGGTCCACCGACGTGATCACCACGTAGGACAGCTTCAGCGCGGCGATGGTGCGGGCCAGGTTGCGCGGTTCGTCGACGTCCAGCGGATCGGGACGGCCGTGGCCGACATCACAGAAGGGGCAGCGGCGCGTGCACTTGTCGCCCATGATCATGAACGTGGCGGTGCCCTTGCCGAAGCACTCGCCGATGTTCGGACACGAGGCTTCCTCGCAGACCGTATGCAGGTTGTGTTCGCGCAGGATGCGCTTGATGTCGTAGAAGCGCGAACCCGGCGCGGCGGCGCGCACGCGGATCCATTCAGGCTTCTTCAGGCGCTCCACCTGCACCACCTTGATGGGAATGCGGGCGGTCTTGGCCTGCGATTTCTGCTTCTGGGTGGGATCGTAAGGAGCGGCGGCAGGCGTATTGCCGGCGGCGGGCGCGTCGGGAGTCGCGCTGGAGGACGTTTCAGCTGACATGGATCTGGGTTGCTTCGCGGCGCGCGAGGGCGTCGCCTGGAATCAAAACGACATCATACTCCCGCCGCCAGACGGTCCCCCGCGCCGACCCCGGCGACGGCCCGGCTATTGGCCAGCAGGGCGAGGCGACGCGCCAGCCCTTCTCCCACCTCGACCAAATCGGCGCGCACGCCGCAATGAGCCAGGTCGGTCGTGGCAAGGTTGGCGTAGCCACAGGGATTGATGCCGTCGAAAGGCCGCAAGTCCATGTCCACGTTCAACGCGACGCCATGGTAGGTACAGCCCGAGCGCACCTTGATGCCCAGGGCGGCGATCTTGGCCAGCTCGCCATCCGTCCCCGGCACATAGACGCCCGGTGCGCCCGGCTTCCTGCAGGCCTGTACGCCGTAGTCCGCCAGCAGGCCGATCGCCGTGTCCTCCAGGAAGGCCACGTATTCCTTCACATAGAGGCCGGCGCGCCGCAAGTCGGCAAGGACGTAGGCCACCACCTGGCCGGGGCCATGGTACGTGACCTGGCCGCCGCGATCCGTGCGCACGACGGGAATATCACCGGGCGCCAGCACGTGCTGGGGCAATCCCGCCTGGCCCAGCGTATAGACCGGGGCGTGCTCGCACAGCCAGATTTCATCGGCCGTGGCCGGCGTGCGGGCCTCGGTGAAGGCCCGCATGCCCCGCCACACGGTCTCGTAGTCGGCAGGGCGATCCAGCCAGCGGTGCATGGGCGCGCCGGCGCCGGGGTCCGTCAGCACGGCGGCGGCTCCCGGCGGCTTACAGCACCACCGACACCAGATGGTGTCCGTGCAGGGCGCGGTAGAGGTTGTCCAACTGCTCGCGCGAGGTCGCCCGCACGGTGAAGGTCAGGCCGATATAGTTGCCGCCCTTGCTGGGCCGCATCTCGACCGTGGCCGGATCGAAGGCGGGGTCGAACTGCAACACCACTTCGGTCAGCAACTGGGCGAACTCCGGATGCGATTTTCCCATCACCTTGATGGGAAAGTCGCTGGGATATTCGATGAGGGAGTCTTGGGGGGATATCGTGGTCATGCTAGATATATGGGGGCGCCAGGCGCGCTTTCCAAGCCTGGGGGGGCATGCCCCGAAGCCGGCCACTGAGCTAGCAACAGGGCCAGCAACTAGGCCGGCAACTAACACGCCACTAAGCCAGCAAGGCTGCAATACGCGCATCATACCCCGCACGCAGTTTGGCATAAACAGGGCCGGGCTTGCCATTGCCAACGGGGCGGCCGTCCAGGCGCGTGACGGGCAGCACTTCGCGCGCGGCGGAGGAAATCAGCAGCTCGTCCGCGGCTTCGACCTCGGCGCGCGGCACGTCGCGCATTTCGAAAGGCACGCCGGCTTCCTGCGCCAGCTCGGCCATCAGGCCGTAGCGTATGCCTTCCAGCACCCGATGGTCGCGCTGCGGGCCGATCACCTTGCCGCCGGAAACCACCCAGATATTCGCCGACGCCGCCTCGGTCAACAGGCCGTCGCGGAATTGGACGACCTCGTCCACGCCGGCGTCCACGGCGGCCTGCTTGGCCAGCACGTTGCCCAGCAATGACACCGACTTGATATCGCAATGCAGCCAGCGCTCGTCCGGAATCGAGACCAGCGATTGGCCGTTCTCGCGCACGCTGGCGGTGGGGCGCGTAAAGGGCGAGACCATGCCGAAGACCGTGGGCGTGACCGTCGCGGCGGGAAACCCATGGTCCCGCTTGGCCACGCCACGCGTGACCTGCAGGTACACCATGCAGGACGGCGTCGCGGAGCGTTCGATCAGTCCCTGCACCAGGGCGGCCCAGCCGTCGCGATCGAAGGGCGACGCAATGCGGACCTTGTCCAGGCTGCGCGCCAGGCGGGCCAGGTGCTCCGACAGGCGGAAGGGGCGGCCTTCGTAGACCGGCACCACCTCGTAGATCCCATCGCCGAAGATGAAACCTCGGTCCAGGACCGAGATCTTCGCATCCTGCAAGCGCACGAACTCACCGTTGAGATACGCCTGGCTGTCGGCTGGCACGCCCGGAATCATGATGGGAATACTCCTTATGCGGCCCGGCCTGCCCTCGCTGGAAGCTTTTCCTGCGGGCAGGCCCGGCGGCGAAAACAAAAGGCGGACCCAAGGTCCGCCCCCTTTTATCGACGGTCGGGCGCAAGCTTACACCCTTGCGCCCGCACCCATACCCGCCTTCCTAGTTGAACCAGCGCTTGACCGTATCCACCATGCGGCCGAAGAAGCCGGCGCGCTCGACCGGTTCCTGCACCACCAGCGGTTCGACGCGCAGCGTCTTGTTGTCCAGCGTCAGCCGCAGCGTACCGACCTTCTGCCCCTTTTCCAGCGGCGCCACCAACGGATCGGTACGCTCGGCCACCGGCTTGACGTCGGCCGTCTTGCCGCGCGGCACGGCGATCCACACCGGCGCAGGAGGCCCCAGCTTGACGGTCTCGACCTTGCCTTCCCAGACGCGCGCATCGATGCCGGGCTGGGCCTTGTCGAACAACTTCACGGTATCGAAGTTCTGGAAGCTCCAGTTGAGGATCTTCAGGCTTTCCTCGGCGCGGGTGGCTTCGCTGTCGGTGCCCACCAGCACGGTCAGCACGCGGCGATCGCCGCGCAAGGCGGTAGCCACCAGGCAGTAGCCGGCCGAGTCGGTATGGCCGGTCTTCATGCCGTCAACCGACGGGTCGGCCCATAGCAGCCGGTTGCGGTTGGACTGGGAAATCTTGTTGTAGGTAAAGCTCTTCTGCTTGTAGAAGTGGAAGTAATCGGGGTGATCGATGATCAGATGCGTGGCGATGGTCGCCAGGTCGCGCACGCTGGTCATGTGCTGCGGATCCGGCAAGCCCGTGGCGTTCATGAAGTGCGTGTTCTTCATGCCCAGGCGCTCGGCTTCCTGGTTCATCAGCGCGGCGAACGCGGTTTCGCTGCCGCCGACGGCCTCTGCCAGGGCCACCGACGCGTCGTTGCCCGACTGCACGATCACGCCCTGCAGCAATTCCTCGACCGTCACCGGCTTGCGCGGCTCGATGAACATGCGCGATCCGCCCGTGCGCCACGCATGTTCGGACACCGGCACCTGCTGGTCCAGCGTAATGCGCTTTTCATCCAGCGCATTGAAGACCACATAGGCGGTCATGATCTTGGTCAGCGACGCCGGTTCGACCTTCTGGTCGGGATTGGAAGCCGCCAGCACCTGGCCGCTGTTGACGTCGATGGTGATCCAGGCGCGCGCCGCCAGCGTGGGCGCCGGAATGGCGGACAGGTCGCCGACGGGCACGATGTTGCTGGAATCCGTGGCGCCGATCTGGGTCGGCGTGCCGGGCTTGGCCGGCGTGGCGGGCTGCGCGGCAGGCGCGGGGGTGGGCGCCGCGGCCTGGGCCCATGCCGCGATCGGGCTACCTCCGATCATCGCCGCCATCAGGGCGCCCGCGATAACGCGGCGGGACAAGGACACGGGAGCAATGCGGAACAGAGGCAGTGGAGTCATCGGCAAATGTCGGCGTTCGTGGTCGTGGCTAAGGTGGGGAAGCGCCAATTATAGGCAGCGAGGAAATGGCGACACTGCGTGGAATGTGTATGACGCGCGGGCAAGATGAAACGTGATGAAACATCGTTGAAGAATTTATACAGAAACCCTTACGTGGCGCGGCTTCCCGGCCAATTTGCCGCCCGAACCCAACTGTGGCGCGGGGGTAACACTCCGCAAGGGGCTCGGCAGCGCTTTGTATCATTAGCAAGATATTCGTGACACTATGGCGGGTCTCGCGCAGTCCCCGATTCGACGGCCTTTCTCTAAGCCCCCAGCACCACCATGAGCGGTATTTACCATTTCTGGACGGTCGTTCTGTCCTTGCTTGTTGCAACGCTGGCGTCCTATACCGCATTGAACCTGGCGGGCCGCATCACATCGGCGTCGACGGACGTGGCGCGGCGCACCTGGCTGTCCGGCGGCGCGGTCGCGATGGGCATGGGCGTATGGTCCATGCACTTCATCGGCATGCTGGCCTTCACGCTGCCCATCCGCACCGGCTACGACTACAGCATGACGGCGGTATCACTGGCCATGGCCATCGGCGCGTCCTATGTCGCGCTGCTGGTGTCCACGCACGGACCCCTGACCTGGCGCCGGGCGCTGCTCGCCGGCGCCGTGATGGCGGCGGGTATCTGCGGCATGCACTACCTGGGCATGGCGGCCATGCGCATGATGCCGGCCATCCAGTACGACACCGCCCTCTTCGTGCTGTCCGTGGTCATCGCCTATGTGGCATCCGTGGCCGCGCTATGGATCGCCCACGCGCTGCGCGCCGAAGAGGCCGTCGTCTTCCTGACGGTCAAGCGCGTCGGTGCGTCGCTGATCATGGCGGTCGCCATCACGGGCATGCACTACACCGGCATGGCCGCGGCGAACTTCGATGCCAATGCCATCTGCGGCGCCGCGGATGACCTGGACATCCACTGGCTGGGCTTGTCGGTGACTGGCGTCACCTTGCTCGTGCTGGTGCTTACGCTGGTCCTGTCGGCCCTGGAAAGCCGCTTCGACGCATCGCGCCGGTCGTGGAGCGGCTCGCTGCAAAAACTCAACTCCGCGCTGGTGCGCATGGCCAGCATCGATGCGCTGACCGACCTGCCCAACCGCGCGACGCTGACGCGCAATATGGAGCAGGCCATCCTGCGCGCGAATGGTCAGAAAACCGAGTTCGCCGTACTGTTCATGGACCTGGACGGCTTCAAGAGCATCAACGACTCGCTCGGGCACAGCATCGGCGACGGCATGCTCAAGGCCTTCGCCCATCGCCTGCGTGCGCGGGTGCGCCGCGAGGACACCGTGGCGCGGCTGGGCGGCGACGAATTCGTGGTGATGGTGGAAGGCCTGCACAATCGGGACGGCGCCGCGCGCGTCGCCCAATCGGTGATCGATGCGCTGCGCGAGGAGCTGGTGTTCAACGGCACATCGCTGCGCGTCACCACCAGCATCGGCATCGCGATGTACCCGCACGATGCCGACACCGTCGACCAATTGATCAAGCATGCGGACATTGCCATGTATGGCGCCAAGCAGGACGGGCGCGACGGCTATCGCTTCTACGAAGAGAGCATGGGCGAAAGCTTCAAGCGCGTGCTCACGGTCCAGCAAGGCTTGCAGGAAGCCATGACGCAGGACCAGCTGTTCCTGCACTTCCAGCCCAAGTTCTCCGATGGCGGGCGCCGCCTGACGGGCGCGGAGGCCTTGATACGCTGGAACCACCCGCGGCTGGGCGCCATCATGCCCGCCGAATTCATCCCGGTGGCCGAGCGTTCCGGCCAGATCATCGACATCGGCTACTGGGTCACGCGCACCGTCTGCCGCCACCTGAAGCGCTGGGACGCGCAGGGTCGCGAGCCCTTGCGTATCGCCATCAACCTGTCGCCGCAGCAGCTGCACCATCCCAACGTGGTGCCGCGCATGCTGGAGATCTGCCAGCAGGAAGACGTCGCGCCTTCGCGCATCATGTTCGAAATCACGGAGACCGTGGCCATGCATGATGCCGAGCTAAGCTCGCGCGTCATCCATGCCTTCCATGCGCACGGCTTCAATATCGCCATCGACGATTTCGGCACCGGCTATTCCAGCCTGGCCTATCTGCAGCAATTCCGCGTGCAGCAGCTCAAGATCGATCGCTTCTTCACCCAGGGCCTCGATACCCACGGCGAGGAAGGCCGCAACATCGTCGCGGCCATCGTCGCGCTGGCGCATTCGATGAACATGGAAGTGGTGGCCGAAGGCGTCGAGACCGACACCCAACTGGACACCCTGCACGACCTGGAATGCGACCAGGTGCAGGGCTATCTGCTGGAGCGCCCCATGCCGGCCGACAAATTCGAAGCCTTCCTCGATCAATCCGCGCAGCAGGCGCGGCGTGTCGTGCAGGCCGCGGCCGATGCGCTGGATATCAAGCCAGGGCCCGCGCCAGCCGCGTAAGCACCAGCTGCTTGAGCAGCAGCAGCTTGCCGTGGAAGAAATGGCTGGCGCCGGGGATCACCACCACCGGCACGCCGCGGTCGCGCGTCCAGTCCATCAATTCGCCTAGCGGCACCACTTCGTCCTGCTCGCCGTGCACGAGCAAGGTATCGGGCGGCAGGTCGACCTGGCGGAACTGGAAGCGCCAGACGGCCGGGCCGGCCAGGATCAAGGCGGCGGGACGGGTCTGGCCCAATTCGGCCAAGGCCGAATCCAATTGCGCGGCCACCGCCGTGCCGAAGGAAAAACCCGCCAGCACCCAGGGCAGGCCAACCAGCTCGGGATGACGCTCCAATACCTGGATCACCAGTTGCTGCATATCCGCGGTTTCACCGACGGCCTTGTCGAACTGCCCTTCGGACGCGCGCACGCCGCGGAAGTCCGGCCGCACCGCCACCAGTCCTTCCTGCACGCAGGCACGTGAAATGGTGGTGACCACCTTGTTGTCGCGCGTCCCCTCGTGCAACGGGTGAGGATGCAGCACCAGGGCCCAGCCGCGCGGCGGGTGTTCGGGCCAGTCGATGGCGCAATCAATACGACCGGCGGCTCCGGCGAAAGCGACGATTTCGGTGTGGGCGGACATGAGGCACTCGGACAGGCTATGCGGCCGGGGCGATCCGGCCTGGGACATCGGGGATGGCGCCCGGGCGCGGGGATGCGGCGGCGGGCGATGGGGGTTTCGAGAACTGCATATTACGGGAATCGCTGTAGGGACGCGGCCGGTCCGCGCGCCGGACCGCTCATTCGCGGCGCGGAAGCGCGTGGCCTGCGGGCATGGCTTGTGGCCTGAAGCGACGAGCCCGCGGCCCTCGGATCTGCTTTCCCAGCCGCGCTCCGGGGTCCGGATTCAGCGCGTCAATGCGTGGCCAACGGCACGCCCATCGGGCCGGCCGGCGCGGGCAGCTTCTGCGCCAGCCACAATGCAAGATCGTCCAGGGCTGCGTCGGTCGCCACCCGCAAGGCCTGCACGCCGCCGGAAGCATCCTGCGTGGTGGCGGGCGCGACGCGTGCCACCCGCACGGCATCGATGGTGCGGCGTTCCCTCAACAGGACGGCTTGCAGGGTCACCCGCCCTTCGCTGGACAAGCCATCCGGCGCAAAGACCTGCTCGAAGCGGGTGAGCGTCACTTGCAGGACAGGCGCGCGCGGATCGACCGAGTCGGCCAGCACGGGGCCTTGCGTGGACAGGCGCTCCACCAGCCGCTGCTGCAACAGCTGCGCCGGCGTCGCGGCCCAGCGATAGGTCGCGTAGGACTGGGGGTTGGCGCTCTCGCCGATCCGCCAGATCACGCCGGTATCGTTGAGCATGGACACCGCCGTGATGTTCACCGAAATGGGTTCACGCTTGGGCAGGGTGGTAATTGCCGGCGTCGACGGCCCCAGGTCGAACAGCCCGGTCTGGGGAGCGCTGGCGCGGCCCACGCTGCAACCGCTCAATGCCACGGTGGCCGCGGCGGCCACCGTGACCACCGCGAACGAAAAAGCCTTGAACGAGAAAGTCTTCATTCTTATCTCCCGAAGCCCGCGAAGCCGGATTCACCAGGCCCCGGGCGCGGCGGCGGCGCGCCGAACAACAAGGATTGCGGCGAATCGCCAACGCGCCGCACCGTCACCGACACGCCACGCGCCGTCGCGCTGACCTGGTTCGCCATATTCGTGACCGCCGGCAGCGTCTCGGTGGACAGGCGCGACGCCGCCTCCGAAATATTCTGCAGGCTGGCCGTGGCGAGATCCAGGGGGCCGCCGCGCTGATCCACGCGCAACAGCGTCTGGCGCGCGATCTGCGCCAGCGCATCGAAATCCCGGGCCGCCGACTGGGCCTGGCGCGAGGTCGCGTTCAGGCTGTCCAGCAGGGGGCCGATCTTGGCGGCCGCGGGGGCCAGCTCCTCGCTCAGCACCTTCAGCGAATGGGTCAGGTCGACGGCATTCTGCAGCGAAGCATGCAGGGCCTGCACGTTCTGCTCGTCCAGCAGCTTGCTCAATTGCGCGGAGATATTGCCCACGTTGTCCATGATGTTCCCGCCGCGCTGGGTGAAGCGCTCCAGCAGGCCCGGCCGCAGCGGGATCACCGGCAACTCATGCCCGACCTGCTTCAGGCGTTCGATGGAGCTGCCGTCGTCGCGCAAATCCACGTTGGCCAGCCCGGTCACGCCCTGCACGCCCAATTCCGCCCAGGTCGATTCCGTGATGGGCGTATTGGGCGCCACGCCGATGCGAATGCGCACCTGGCCCGGCACGTCCGGATTCAAGGCGAGCGACTGCACCTTGCCCACCGGTACCCCCTGGTAGCGCACGGGCGATTGCGCGGACAGGCCGCCCACGGGCGTGGAGGAGACGATTTCATAGTCGCGCAAGGCGGCCCGGTCGCGATTGATCACCACCGCGATCACGATCACGGCCGCGAGCAATAGCAGCGTAAACGCGCCGGCCAGCAGGGCGTAGCTACGGTTTTCCATTATTTGAGGTCCTTGGGAACAAGATCGCCCAATGCGCGGCGGCCGCGCTCGCCCAAAAAGAACGTGCGGATGAAGGGATGGTCCACCTTCAGGATTTCGGGCAGCTTATCGCAGGCGATGACACGCTTGTCGGCCAGCACGGCCACCCGCGACGACAGCGCCACCAACGTATCCAGATCGTGCGTCACCATCACCACCGTGAAGTGCAATTGCCTGT
Source organism: Achromobacter aloeverae (assembly GCF_004121055.1). Classification (GTDB taxonomy): domain Bacteria; phylum Pseudomonadota; class Gammaproteobacteria; order Burkholderiales; family Burkholderiaceae_B; genus Bordetella_C; species Bordetella_C aloeverae. The sequence goes on along the minus strand of NZ_PYAL01000005.1, from coordinate 278,507 downwards.
GCAGGTTGCGCACCAGGTCGACGAATTCGTCCGAGCGCAGCGGATCCAGGCCGGCCGTCGGCTCGTCCAGGAACAGCAGCTCGGGGTCCAGCGAAAGCGCGCGGGCCAGCGCCACGCGCTTGATCATGCCGCCGGACAGGTCGGAAGGCCGCTTGTAGGCGTCGGCCGCGGTCATGCCGACCATATTCAAGCGGCACATCACCACGTCCTGCACCAGGTCCTCGGGTATCGTGCGCAACTCGCGCAGCGGCAACGCGACATTGTCGAAGACCGTCAGCGCCGAGAACAGCGCGCCCGCCTGGAACAGCACGCCCCAGCGCCGCGCCAGCCGGTTGCACTCGGCACGGGACATCTCCGTCAGGGGCATGCCCAGCACCTGCACGGTCCCGGCGGCCGGCGTATTCAGGCCGATGATCTGGCGCAGCAGCACCGTCTTGCCGGAACCCGAACCGCCCACCAGGGTCAGGATCTCGCCCGGATAGACCGACAGGTCCAGGTTCTCGTGCACGACGTGGTCGCCGAAGGCCGTCTTCAGGCCGCGCACCGAAATAATCGGCGCGACGGTCAGCGCCGTCTCGTCGAACAGATAGCGTTGTTCTCGCAGGTCGTCTTTCATAGGGCCACCCGGCTGAGCAGGACAGCAAAAAGCGCATCGACCAGGATGACGCCGGTAATGGACGTCACCACCGACGTCGTCGTGCGCCGGCCCAGGCTCTCGGTGTTGGGTTCGACGATCAGGCCGAAATGGCAGGCCACCATCGCGATGAGAATACCGAAGACGACGCCCTTGGACAGGCCGATCATGTAATTGGCGAAGGTCACGGCGTCCGGCAGGGATTGCAGGAACCAGGCCGACGATACGCCCAACTGGGCCTGGGCCGCCAGCATGCCGCCCAGCAGGGCCAGGACATCGGTCCAGACCACCAGCAGGGGCATGGCGACGGCCAGGGCCACCACGCGCGGCAGGATCAGGCGCTGGCTCTGCGAAATCCCCATCACCCGCATGGCGTCCAGTTCCTGCGTCACCCGCATGACGCCGATCTGCGCGGTGATCGCCGAGCCCGAGCGGCCGGCCACCAGGATAGCGGCCAGCACGGGGCCCAGCTCGCGGACGATGGACACGCCCAGCAGGCGCACGATGAAGCGGTCGGCCCCGAACATCTGCAATTGCTGGGACGACAAATAGGACAGCACCACGCCGATCAGGAAACCGACCAGGGCGGTGATCCCCAGGGCCTGCGCGCCCATGCGGTAGATCTGGGCGGAGATCTCGCGCCAGGGAATGCGGGCGGGATTGAACAGCAGGTAGGCGGCATCGAGCACCAGCTGGCCCAGCATGATGGTCATCGCCTTGCCGTGGTGCGCGGCGGTGAATATGCCGTAGCCGATGGCGCTGACGGGGCCCCAGCGGTCCGACCGGGGCGGTTCGGCGGTCGCATCGCCGGGATGCGACGCCAGCGCCTGGAACACCTCCTGCAGGCCGGGCGAGATGCGCAGCCGCTTGGGCAGCACATCGCCCCAGGCGTGCCAGAGCAGGTTCGCGCCGACGGTATCCAGGCGCTCTATGCCGGTCAGGTCCCAGCGCATGGCCGACGTGGCGCTGGCCAGCGCCTGGCGGCGCGATTGGACTTCGCCGGGATGCGCCAGCGCTTGCACGCTCCAATCGCCCGCCACGTAGCAAATGTCGCCGGATTTCTTGAACGGGGCGACGGCGGGGTTGAGGGGCTGGGCGGTATGGACCATGTAGGCGGGGGCGCCTGGTGCGCGCCGATGCTCCTGGACGGTAACAGAGGTAATCATACGCGGACGGGGGGGAATAATTGGTGACGGGAATGGGTAAGTGTGTTTCGAGGAAGGGACGGTCGGATTGGCAAGATGGCGCGGGCCTGTGGGGCTTCCTGGAGGGGCTTCAGGAGGAATCCTCGGTCCAAGGCCATACAATTCAGGCCGTATTCGTTTTTGTCGGTACGCGGAGCCTGCTGGTGGTTTTCGTCCCTGCGCCCCGTTTCCGTCATTTCCTGTTCCCTTTCCTTGGCAGATTCGCGTTACATCATGTCCGACCGCCGTCTCCCCTCGCCCGCCATGCTCGCCGAAGAGGTCCGCCAGCGTCTGCCCCATTTCGGTGCGGTGGACTGGGTGGACGAGACAGGATCGACGAATGCGGACCTGCTGGAACGGGCGCGCCTGCAAGTCGGGGGCCGCGGCCTGCGTCCATGGCTGCGGGGTGCTCATCTGCAGAACACCGGCCGCGGCCGGGCCGGGCGGAATTGGCAGAACCGTCCAGGCCAGGCGCTGATGTTCTCCTGCGCCTTCGACACGTCTCTTGCCGCCGCCGAGCTGCCGGCGCTCTCGCCGTTGGCGGGCCTGGTGGCGGCGGAAGCCCTGCGCGGGCTGGCCGGTCCTGGGGCGGATGGCTTGCGGGTCAAGTGGCCCAATGACGTCATGTGGGGCGAAGGCAAGCTGTCCGGCGTGCTGGTGGAGACCACTCGCAATCCCGTGGATCGGGCGGCCGGGCATGTCGTGGTGATCGGGATGGGGACCAACCTGACCGACTCGGCCTTGCTGTCGCGGGAACTAAATAGGCCCATCGCGGATTGGGCGGGGGTCGGGGTTGATGTGCCCATCGCCGATGTCATCGCCGCCGTGGCGCGTGCATGGGGGGAAGCCATCGAGCAGATCCAGGCCCATGGGTTCCAGGCGTTTGTCGAGCGGTATGCGCGCGTGGATGCGCTGGCCGGGCGCGCGGTGCGGGTGCTGGACCGAGGGGAAGTGCTGCAGACCGGTACGGCGTCCGGAACGGACAGGCATGGGCGGCTGTTGGTGCGCACCGAGGCTGGCGTGATGCCGATATCGGTGGGTGAAGTGTCGGTGCGGGCGGCATAGGGGATGGGGCCGTTGTCCTCGCAGCGGGAAAGGAACGCCATGGAGATGCTGATCGATTCGGGTAATACCCGTCTGAAGGTGGGCCTGATCAATGCGGCCGACGCAGCGGCGACTGGCGTGCGGGCGGCGGCGACCGCTTGCGCGTTCGACAACAACGACACCGCGGCGTTTGCGGCGTGGCTGGATGCGCTGCCTACTGCGCCACACCGAGCACTGGGCAGCAATGTGGCGGGGCCGGAGCGCGCCGCGGCGATCGAGGCCGCATTGGGGCGGCATGGCTGCACTGTCGAATGGATTACGCCGCGCGAACAGGCGTTGGGCCTGACATCGCGCTACCAATATCCCGAGCGGCTGGGGTCGGACCGCTGGGCCGCGATGCTGGGGGTGCTCTGTCGCCTGCCTGCGCCACGGCCGGCCTTCCTGCTGGCGTCGTTCGGCACCGCCACGACGCTGGACACGGTCGGGGCGGATGGGGTTTTCGAAGGCGGGTTGATCCTGCCCGGACCGGTCATGATGCGGCGGGCGCTGGCTAGCGGGACGGCGGATCTGCCCTTGGCGCACGCAGAACCGGTGCTCTTTCCGGCTGAAACCCATGCGGCGATTGCGACAGGGGTGGCAGCCGCGCAGGCAGGCGCTGTTGTGCGCCAATGGCTGGTAGCGCGACAAAAGTACGGCGGACGGATGCTTACCCTTTATGTCGCGGGGGGCGGGTGGCCAGAGGTCGAAGCGGAAACGCGACGGCTGCTGGGCCAGGTCGCGTCCGCGCTGGGAGACAGCCCTCCCGCGCCCGAGGTAATCGACAACCCGGTGCTGGACGGCTTGGCTGCTTTGCTGGCCGGGCACGGCGCGCCCTGGAACTCCTAGCGCTGGGGCAACCCCGCGGACACATCAGTTCCGGGACGCCTGTCCAAGTATATTTTGTACGTGGGATTTTCCGGATAGTCCAGCCGCTCGTAGTTTTCGAGGATGAACTGATAGACCAGGGGGTGGGAATTTCCGTACAAATATTCTGCCCGGCCGTCCAGCGCCTGGTCGATGATAATGATGAAACCCGGTCGCTCCGCCTGCAATCGCGAAATCTCAGCTTCCTGGAATGAGGCTGGCCGGGAAAATACCGGATATATCTCCCATACCGGCGACCTGCGCTCCAGGAGTGCATACGAGCCCGGCCAGAAGGGAGCTGCCATGAAGGACCGGCCGTTCCCCGCATATTCCTTCGCCAGTCCGCGCAGTAGCGCTACGTCCGATGCGGTACGTCCGTCCATCTCGATGCGGTTGCCCGATATTTCCAATTCCACGCATTTTTCAACCACGGCGCACTGCCAGCCGGGATGAAAACGAAGCACCGCGCACGCGCTCATCGCGAAGAGCCCCCCTGCCAGCAACCATCGAGAGGGTACGGGACGTGCAGCGGTGAAAACCAACGCCCCCAGCACCAGCGGCGCTATTCCCTGCGCGAGATGTGACGGATCGGCCCGTGAAAACGCGAAATGCGCATAAGGAAGCGCCATGAAGGCTGCGCCGACAAATGCCGGCTGAACAGGCTTGCCTTTCCAACCTTGATAAATCGACCAAGCGAGTGCAGCTGCACCGAAGGTCAAGACGACAATGAAAAAAATACCGACCAGGAAATTCGGAAAGGCCGCAGTAAAGGGATGAGCCGAAAAATCAACCTTCCAGGGCCAAGGCACTGGCAGCGGCAAGTTCGTCGCACCCTGCTCAAATATGAACTTAACGCTTTCCCAGAACGCTTTCCCGAGGCCCGGGACTAAAAAGAGCGCCAGGAGGAGCGGCAGGAATCCCAGCACCACGCCCGCCGCCAGTAGGCAGCAGCTTTTGACGAGGCCGGGCTTGGTTTCGCTGAAGGCGTGGAGCCACAGGGTCACGCCAAGGCTGCCCACCAACCCATATACTCCATGATTGCGGCCGATGATGGCGGCGATTCCAACGGCGATGCCTGTGAGCAGATAACGCCGCGCCGATGGAGCAGCCACGAGAAGCGACAGAGTCCCTACAAGAAAAATGGAAACGGAGATGTCGAAGACCTTATGCCTGGTGAACATCCAAATCAGGACGACCAAGGCCGAGAGCGTCAGGTATAAGATGTCCGTCTTGCCCGCAGCCCCTTTTGCGGAGCGGGCAACCAAGCCCAACCCTACGGTCACGCCCAGCACCTGGAATAATGCCAGTGCCACGCGCAGCGCCATGATTCCGTGGTCGCCAAACAGCGCCATAAAACCGGCCACCCAATAGTAGCGCCCTGGATCGTACGCCATGAAATCGCGTATCGGCACTTCACCCGCAAGCACGCGCTGTGAGCCGTACCAAAGATACCCTTCATCCCACAAGCTGTACCCCTTATTACCTTCCCACAGGAATGTGGCTAGGACAAGAATGGATGAAAGCGCCACATGCTTGAGCAGTAGCGACTTGCCATTTGTCTGGAGGAGGGGCATAAGTATCGGGTCTTCCGCGGACACAGGACGTTAGCACGGCGCATGTTACCTCCGGCCTGAGTCCGAGTGATGGACGCAGGGGGTCGGCGGACCGCAGCCACGGCATGGGCCCTGTTCGCTAGGCGGAACGGCGAGGAGACGGCATGCCGAGAGGCGATTTGCCCTGCATGCCGCCGTAGCCGACAATTCGGAACGAGGTGAAAACCCGGCGCCGGATGCCCGCTCCCCACCGGACCCACGCCCTCCTTCCCCCCTATTCGCTGCCGCCCTCTACAGGAATCCTCCCCATGCGCATCCTTTTCGTGCTGACCGTGCTGGCCAATGTCGTAATGTATGGAATCGGCCAAGGCTGGTTCGGGCTGGCGCCTTCCGAGGAAGGCCGCGATCCGGGCCGATTCCGGGCGGAACTAAACGCGAATCGGGTGACCATCAGTCCCTAGCAGAGGCTACTGCGTGAATAGTCCGTACATGAATTCCGATATCGCAATACAAGTCAGTCACGTCAGCAAGCGTTTCCATGTCAACAAGCGTTTCCATATGCGCGACGGCGCCAGCCCGCGAATAATTCCCCATCTGGGCACGGCAAAATCGAAAGAGAAATTCATGGCGCTCGACGATATTTCCCTGGTCATTGGCAAAGGGGAGACCGTGGGCATCATCGGCGAAAATGGAAGCGGCAAATCCACGTTACTGCAGATTATTTGCGGCGTGATGACGCCGACCACCGGCCGGGTGACCGTGGCGGGGCGGGTGGTAGGATTATTAGAGCTGGGAGCGGGTTTTAATCCTGAACTCACCGGCCGGGAAAACGTCTATATAAATGCCGCGATCCTTGGCGTCGGCAGAGACGAAACAACCGCGCGCCTCGCTTCTATCGAGGAATTTTCGGGAGTGGGCAACTACATCGACCAGCCGGTGAAATTATATTCAAGCGGGATGGTAGTCCGACTGGCATTTTCGGTGGCGATCAGCGTCGAACCACATATTTTGATTATAGACGAAGCATTGGCGGTCGGCGATGAATTGTTCCAAAGAAAATGCTATTCCAGGCTCGAAGAGCTCAAGGCCCAAGGGACGACTATCCTATTTGTTTCCCATGCCAGTAATGCTGTCGTAAGTCTATGCGATCGAGCCATCCTGTTGGCCAATGGAACGAAGCTGGCGGAAGGACATCCCAAGAACGTGGTGGCGAAATACCATCAGTTGCTGAATACGCCAACCGACAAAAAATTCCAGCTATGGCGCCAATTCCGGGACGAACTCCTCCAGTCGAGGCCGAGTTTATTGCCCGCGTCCCGCGCCAGTGAGGACTGCATCGCCCAGGAGATCTTCGACCCATCGCTGGCTACGAGCGAGGCGATTTCGTACGAACCGCAAGGCGCCCTCATCTCATCGGTAGCGCTCTATAATGCGCAGGGGCGCAGGGTCAACTGCCTCCATACGGGGGCATCCTATAAATATATCTATCGCGTGCATTTTCAGCGGGCCGCAACTCAAGTGCGCTTCGGGATGCTGCTCAAGACAATGGCGGGCGTCGAATTGGGCGGCGGTTCCTCGGCCAACCAGATTGCCAATGGCATCACGCACGTAGCGGCTGGCACGACGTTGACGGTGCAGTTCCAGTTTATCTGCCGGCTCAACCCAGGCGTGTATCTACTCAATGCCGGGGTTTCTGGCGACAATGGAGATGGATTCAGGCATCTTCATCGCATCATGGACGCCCTTCGTTTTCGTGTGATAGCTGCCGATGAATCATCGGATCTGGGCTGGATTAATTTCTCGAGTCGTCTGGAAGTAAATTACCTGCTTGACCCATGTTGAATTTTGTTTGCATCGGCGCCCAGAAAAGTGGCACTACCTGGTTATACGAGGCATTGCGCAAGCATCCCTTGATCGATTTCCCGGGAGGCAAGGAAGTCCATTTCTGGGACCATTACCCGGGCAAGGACCTACAGCGGTACCTTGGATTGTTCGGCAATGACGACCGCTGCAATGGAGATATTACGCCGGCGTACGCAATATTGCCTTTAGACACCATCCGAAAGGTGCGCACCTCGTGTCCGTCGCTCAAGATCATCTACCTGATGCGCAATCCCATCGAGCGCGCCTGGTCAGCCGCACTGATGGCGCTGCGGCGGGCGGAGATGACATATGGGGAAGCGTCGGAACAGTGGTTTGTGGACCATTTCAATTCGCAGGGCTCCCTGGCACGTGGCGACCATGCCGCCTGCCTGCGGAACTGGCTCTCCGTCTTTCCCAGAGAACATGTTTTAATCGCCCGCTACGAGGAAATTATCGGCCAGCCTGTGACTCTCCTGAACAGGGTGCTCAACCATGTTGGCCTGGAGGAATTCTTCACCGCAGAGTCCCGCAGCGAATTGTCCAGACCCGTTTTCGAAGGTGAAAAACGCACAATTCCTCCTAAATTGCTCGGGGTGTTGAAATCGCTCTATCGTGAGAAGGTCGACGCATTAAGCACATTACTTGATCACGATTTTTCGGAATGGAAGGAAATTAAAAAAATGTCAACCGGCGTCGAACCCAAAAAAGGCAATGTGGTGCTTGTGCTGGGCATGCATCGCAGCGGAACCAGCGCCGTCGCTGCCGGCCTGGAGAACCTGGGCGTATTCATGGGCAGCACGCTGGCGCATGCAGATGAGTGGAATCCGAAAGGCTATTTCGAAGAACGCAAAATAGTGGCGTTCAACGACCAATTGCTTCAATTGGCTGACCGGCGGTGGGATTCGCCTCTGCCGCCCGATCCTGTGCCCTCCCCGTCGTGGCCGCGCCAGCTCGCGCCGGCAGCGTCCTTGCTGGAAGAGATTTTCGGTGACGCGGCGACATGGGGCTTCAAGGATCCCCGGATGTGCCTATTATCGTCCTTCTGGCAGCAGGTATTCGCGTCGATGGGCATCGTTCCCCATCTTCTATTCGTTTTGCGCCATCCGGCTGAGGTCGCGCACTCACTGGCGCGCAGAGATGGCATCTCGGCCAAGCGCGCCGCCTGGCTATGGTTAACGCATCTTCTGGGCAGCCTGGACTATGTCCAGGACAGCTCCCATTGCCACATGGTCGATTTCTCCGCATTGATGAGCCGTCCCGCGCCCATGCTGAAGAGCCTATGCGAATGGCTGGGATTGTCCTGTAAGCAGGAAACGATTGAGCAATACGCGTCGGAATTCATTTCGCCGACCCTGGCACACGGTGCGGATGCCGGTTCGACCGAGATTCCTGCGCTGGTGCTGCGCGCCTACCAGTATTGGAAGCATGTTGCGGATCAGAATACGTTCTCGTCGGCATCGCTACATGCGCAGGAGTGGATTAATATCAGGGATGAATTTGAGCGCGATGTCAAACCCGGGCTTGTTGCAGTGCATGACTTCTTCGAGGGCGATCGCCAACTGGAAGTGGCGGATGCGAGGGCGAGGACACTGAGCCAAGCGCTTGCGCTGGCCGAGCGCCTCGCCTTGGAGCGGCTCGAGCAACTCGCCACGTTGGATACGCAATTGAAAAAAACCACTGAGGGTCTAGCTTTCGTCGAAAAGCTCGCCCTCGATCGGCTCGAACAGCTCGACCGCCTCGGCGAGCAACTCAAGCAAGTAACCGAATCGCGAAACCCCGTCGCCAGGATGGTTTTCAAGCGTTCGGGTAAGAATTAGGCCAAGTAGAGTGACTCAGGACTTCCCACAGGGCCCTCAAGCGCCAGTAGAGCCACCCGGCACGCTTATCTGCCAGGTTGACCAACTGACCAACAACGGTCACGGTATCTTTGGCGTTGGCTGGGCCTTGGATCGCGCCGGCTCAATTGTCGAGGGCGCGCTGCTTCTGCATTTCAAGAATGGCCGCACGAGTTACGCACGGGTGACCATGGGCCGTTTGAGGGATGACGTGGCCCAGGTGTTTCCCGACCACCCGCAGGCTGCCCGTTCGGGCCTGATGTTCTGGGCAGGATGGGGTGAAGAGCGGCCGGAGGCGGCGCAGTTCGTGTTCCGCACCCAGGAAGGGCGGACATTGAGCACCGCCCTTGATCTCTGGGGAAATGCCGTCCCGCCCGAACTCGCGCCAGCCCCCCCGTCCGGGCGCCGCCATCGGATCAAGCAGGTCTTGACCTATATGCGCCAGGGCAAGATCCGGACCCTGCTGGCCAAGGCCGCGCAATACAAGGGACGGCCACCCGATTCCCGCAGTACCGAGGAAATCGAGTTGACCTCCCGGCTGGAAGGACGCCGCTGCCGCTTGGTAGTCGATCACTCCATGGGTGGCGGCGCCAATCTCTATCGCAAGCGATTGGTGTCCGAGTGGCTGGAGGCGGGAGACGCCGTCGCCCTGCTCAGTTTCGATGTCGGTTCTATGAGCACCTATGTAGAAGTGCGCGACGGGGAAGAAGTTTTCGAGCGCAAGCTCGCAAACTTCGACGCCTTGGCGGCGGCTCTTGCGTCCTCGAATTTAGTGGAAATACTGCTCAATTGTGCCGTGTCGTTTACACAGGTTGGAAAGATTCAGCAGCTGTTATTGGATCTCAAGCGCATATCAAATGCTACGCTGGCCGTCGCCATACACGAATACTTCGTGATTTGCCCCTCTCCGTTCTTATTGGACAAGAACGGCAAATATTGCGGGGTCCCTTCCACCGACCGCTGTAACTCATGCTTGCGCGAGCATGACGACGGTTTCGTGTCCTTGACCGGCGAACGGTCCATCGAGCGCTGGCGAAAGATGTGGACCGAAGTGTTAAGCATTGCCGACGAAGTCCGTTGCTTCTCTCAATCGAGCAAGCGCTTGCTCGAACGTGCCTATCCCGATATTGCCAAACACGCGACACTACGTCCCCACGACGTCGAGCCGCTGCGGCGGGTGCGCCAGACAAGGGTGCCGGGCGGCACGCTCACTATCGGCGTGATTGGATTCATCTCGCACCACAAGGGCGCCGGGGTGGTCGTCGCACTAGCCGAAGCTATTTCGGCGGCAGGAGCAGATGCTCGCATCGTAGTGTTCGGCAGCCTTGAGGGCGCCCCGCCATCGGATGTGATCCTGCAGACAGGATCCTACAACCGGTATGATCTTCCCGGGCTTTTGGAGAAATACGAGGTGAACATCGCCTTGATGCCATCCATCTGCCCGGAAACCTTCTCTTTCGTCGCACATGAAGTGGTATCCATGGGGCTCCCGCTCATGAGCCTGGATCTGGGGGCCCAGGCCGATCTCGCACGTTCAGTGGCAACGGGAAGGGTTTCGCCGCGCCAGGACGGCCCCGGACTACTTGCCGAAATCATGGCGTTCGACCGAGATCTCTATTTTTTGAATGCAAAGGCTCATCCTTGAAGAAGATCCACGTTTATACCAGTGCAGCCTGCAACTACATTCCAAAGGTCCGTACGTTGGTCAGGTCTATCAAAAAGTTCCACCCTGACTGGATCGTGCATCTTGCCCTGTCGGATGAGCTTCCTCCGGGATTCGATCTTTCGCAGGAGCCTTTCGACGAGATCCATCCGCTCAGCAGCCTCGGGATCGCTGACGCCAGGGGCTGGGCCTTTTGCCACACAATCGTCGAGCTTTCCACCGCGATCAAGCCCTTCCTCCTTGCGCACCTGTTGGGCCGTGACGATTGCGGAGGAGTGATCTATCTGGATCCGGATACGGTGCTTTTTTCGCCCATCGATGAAGTCCTGGAAGCGCTCGTGCATTCGAACATTGCGCTGACGCCTCATCTGGTGGATCCAGAGCACTCGCTGGCAGGCGTAATGGACAATGAGATCTCCTGCCTGCGGCACGGGATCTACAACCTGGGCTTTCTGGCTGTAGCGCCTACCGAGATCGGCAAGCAGTTCGCGCAGTGGTGGTCGGACCGCCTCTATTATTTCTGCCGGGCGGAAATCCATAACGGCTTGTTCACCGATCAGCGCTGGATCGATCTCGCCCCCGCCTTTTTCGAAGGCGTATGCGTACTGCGGACGCCGCGCCTGAATGCCGCGCCATGGAACCTGTCGACGCGGACGATCACGGGCGAACTTCCCAATAGCGTCAAGGTGGACGGCGAGCCGCTGGGCTTCTACCACTTCACAGGGTTCGACAGCGGCGCGCACAGGATGATGGCCCAAAAATATGCCGGCGACCAGCCCACCGTCGCGGCCCTGATCGAGTGGTACGACAACGCCATCGCAGATACCGGCGATGATCCACTAAGCAAGGTCGTCTGGGCTTATTCGCGTTTTGCGGATGGCACGCCGATTCCGAAGGCCGCCCGCGTCATTTATCGCGAGCGGCTGGACCTCCAGCGCGCGTTTCCCGATCCCTTTGCGACGCAGGGAGGGGGCTATCGGGCCTGGTGGGAAACGCAAGGTCCGGTCGAATATCCAGCATTGTTCGATGAAGATGCCGGCACCGTGGCGCTCGCAACGCATCGCCTTTCGGCGGGCCTGACTCCTGGCTACCAGGCTGGTGGCAACATCCCGGACGGCCCTTCCGGCGATCCGTCGGCGACGCATGGCAACATCCCTATGGCACCGCGTCCCCGCGGTCGATCCTTGAAGCGGGCGTGGGAGGTGTTGCGCACCGAAGGCGTCGGAGGTATTGCGAAACGGGTATTGCGGTAAGTGGTCAATAAGAACTGAACATGTCTCGCGCATACACAATACCTGATGACGCTTGGCGTCACCTGTACTCGGTCTACGGTTTCTTCATCGCCCTTGCCACGACGGTGCTCCTGGCAATATGTGTCTGGCCAGGGTTGATGTCGTTTGACAGCATTCTTGCCTATCGGCAATCCATCGAGGGCGTTGAGACGGCAATCTGGCCGCCAATGCACGACTATCTCTTCTACGTCTCCAGGATGCTGTCAGGCGGTCCCGGCGGCTTGTTTGTCGTGCAGTGTTTCGTCCTTTTCTATTCCGCAAGCGCCATCTGCGGCCACTTTGCCAGGTCCGGGCCCATGGCGGCTGCCATGGGCGTGGGACTGGTCGCACTGTTTTTCCTGTTTCCCACGCTGGCGGGAACGGTCATCGTGCTATGGAAGGACGTAGTGGTAGTCTCGTTCTCGTTGGCTGCCATCGCCACCTGGCTGAGCGGCGTTCGTCGCTTCCAATGGTGGAAGTTTTTCTGTGTATTTTTCTTCCTGATCATCGCGATCTCCCTGCGCTACAACGCATTGCCGCTGGTGCTGCCGTTCATGTTGCTGACGGTGATCAATCCCGCGGGGCGCGCCTCGGATACGCGGAAGCGAATAGGTGCCCTCGCGGGGGCCATGCTGGTGCTTAGCGTTTCCTATGCAACCACCCTCTGGCGGCTTCCCGACTTCAAGCGACTGCCCCCCGTCGGAAATCTGGTGGGAGTTATCAATCTCTGGGATTTGACAGGTGTATCCGCTTGCGAGAACTTGAATCTGCTGCCCGAGGGGCTGGAATCCGGTGAGCGTATTCCTGCTGCCGATTTCAAGCGTATCTTCGATTCTCGCCATCTCAACATCACTTTCACCAATCCGATATGGCAAGCGCATGTGCCGCGCTGGGGCGTCGATGCAAGCGCTATTCAGGCTCAATGGCGGACGGTCATCCGGGAACATCCATTGTGCTATCTCAAAATACGCAACGCGGTCTTTCTGGAGCAATTCGGCCTGCACCGGCATCAGGTGTTTTATCCCACCCACAGCGGCATAGACGGGAACAAATTCGGGCTGCAGCTCGCCTATCCGGCTCGTACTTCCGCCCTGGTCCAGGACATCGTCGCCTGGAGCAATAGCCCATTGCGGCGCATCTACTTGCTGCACGCCGTGGCGCTCGTGCTCGCGGTGATCGCGGTCTGGATCAACCGGTGGCGCTATGACCTGTTGTTCGCGCTGGGCCTGGGCATCATCGGATTCGTCGGCCTGCTTTACTTTGCCGCGCCAGCGGCCGACGCTCGATATGTGTTTCCCTCCGGTGTATTCTCAGCGCTGCTGGCGATCCTCGCGTTAGGGCGCATCACCATGTGGATACGTGCCAAGCGGCCGGTGCCCACGACGGAGGGTGAAAACTCAAGCCGGCGGCTATCGTAACCAGGGCGCGAGGGCCTGTACGATACGAGCCGTCGCGCCGGCATGACTGGCTGTCCAAGCCAACCCCATGCCGCGCATTCTGCAACGCATAGCGTCGTCGGCAAGCAGGGAAACCGCCAGGGATATCGCCTCTGCGGCATCAGTCACCTGCAACGCCGCGCCGCTCGCCACAGCGTCATGAGTCGCCTGGGCAAAGTTGTACATATGCGGACCAACGATCACGGCCGTCCCCGCAGCGCACGCCTCTATCAGGTTCTGCCCTCCCAGGGGCGCGAAACCGCCACCGATAATCGAAACGTCCGCCGCCGCATAATAGAAAGGCATCTCGCCTAACGTATCGCCCAGCAGAACACGGACGTTTGCCGGAGGGAGTTCCTTTCCCATTTGGCTATGCCGCCAATATTCCAGGCCGTGCTCCGACAAAAGAGCCGCAGCCGCGTCGAATCGTTGAGGATGCCGGGGAATGAGAAGATAAAAAGGCGCGTGCGGGCTATCCGGAGGCATGTCTCCCTGCGCCGCGATCAGCGCGGTGAAGACGGCATCCTCACCCTCACGGGTACTGGCGATGGCGATCACCGGACGGCCTAAGGCTTGTCGCCAATTCTGGCCGAACTCGAGTTGGTCGGAAGGCAACCTTATATCGAATTTCATGTTGCCTACCACCCGCACCTCGCGCGCTCCCACGCTCAACAAGCGTGCGGCATCATCCGTGGTCTGAGCCAGCGTCATTTCCAGAGAAGCATAGGCGCGTTGCAACGCGCTGCGCAGCCAGCGAGTCTGACTCAACGATGAGGCGGACAAACGCGCGCTGGCCAATACCATCGGCACATCGGCACGCCGTGCCTGATACAGCAAGTTGGGCCACACCTCCCGCTCCACTAACACGCCCACGACCGGGCGGTAGGTTCGGAAAAAGCGGCCCGTCGATCCAGGGAAATCGTACGGCAGCCAGGTTTGCCTCAATTGGCCAGTGGCGAGGGCCGCTGCGAACAAACGACCGCCTTCGGCCCGGCCCGTCGGCGTCGTATGCGTCAATAGCAGGCGCACGCCGGCATCTAGCAGGGCCTGGATCAAAGACTGTGCCGCGCGTGTCTCGCCAAGGCTCACCGCGTGTATCCAGACGCGGCCGACGTTATCCATTCCTTGAGACGGAGACTCGGCGCAACCAAACCGCGCCCGAGAAAATATTTCCCAACGCCCACTAGATCCCCGAGCACGCCAGGCCATCCACACCCACAGCGCGGGCGCTAGCAAGCGAAGAACGAGCGTGTATAGGGTTCTGCTCACATCAACCTCGAATATCGAAGGCAGCGCTGTTGAACATGCCATTCGCCGATGCCGAACCGCCGTGCGGCAGCAGTTCCCGGCTCAGGCAGCCAGCGCTTGCTCCACCGCCGCGAGCACGACCTCGCGCGAAGGCGGCGCGCCGCGATCGCCGAGACTTGCCGTGTAGGCATCCCCCACCAGCGGCGTGCGCACCGGAGTGGACGCGCGATAGATACCTATTGTCGGACGTCCTAGCGCGGCGGACAGATGCGTCAGCCCGCTATCCAATCCCACCATCAACCGCGATCCTGCCAATAAACGAGCGATGGAAGTAAGGTCCATGCGCCATACGACCTCCGCCCCATCCACGCCCGAAATCAATTGTCGCGCGCGTTCGGCTTCCTGATCGTTGCCGGCCAGCACGCGCAAGCGGCAGCCCTCTTGGGTCAGGCGACCAAGCACCGCGCGCCAGTCCGCCTCTGGCCACAGCTTGTCGGGGCGGCTGGCGCTCGGCATGATCACGGCATAGTCGGATCGGTCCGCCATGCCGAGGCTGCGTGCATGCCGCGCGAAAGCCTGCAGACCGAAGTCCGGCGCGCCACTGGGCGTATAACCAAAAGTCAGGCCTGCCAAGGCACGCTGGCGTATCACCGCCGGCTGCCAGAATTCCACCTTATGGCGCACGTCGTAGAACAGGGAAGCCAAAGGCTCGCGTGCCGATTTCCAGTCCAGGCCATGCTTTTCCCCATGCGTCTGTCGGACCAGCCACGCGGATTTCAGCAAGGCCTGCATGTCTAGCACGACGTCATAGCGCACAGAGCGCAAGCGTTCGTTGAGAGCACGTCTTTCCATCCGCACCTCACCCGACCACCATGCTTTGCGCCACCGCCGGTGGGCGACCTTGATGACTTCCCGGACGGCTGGGTGCCATCGCGGAATTTCAGCGAAAGACTCCTCGGCGACCCATTCGATAAGCGCGTCCGGAACGTGACGCGCTATGTCGGACATCGCCGGCAGCATGTGCACCAAGTCTCCCAAAGACGAAGTGCGCACAATAAGGATACGGGTCGTCATGTCTTAGTCGTCA
The DNA here is from genome assembly GCF_004121055.1 of Achromobacter aloeverae. Taxonomy (GTDB): domain Bacteria; phylum Pseudomonadota; class Gammaproteobacteria; order Burkholderiales; family Burkholderiaceae_B; genus Bordetella_C; species Bordetella_C aloeverae. Next base: position 262,786 of record NZ_PYAL01000005.1, on the reverse strand, counting down.
AAGTTGACGCGCTCCAGTTCCACCACCAGCGGCATGTTACGCACCTGTGTGTGTATAGAGCCGATGTACTCACCGACAAAGCCAATGAAGAAAGCCTGCATGCCTCCGAAGAAGAACACGCCGATGAGGATAGGGGCAAGACCTATTTGGAAGGAGCTCCAGAATAGTAGCTTTGCGATCAGGAACAGCCCCGCGATCAGGAGGCTGACGAGAGCCAGCACGAATCCCCCTATCGCCATCAGCCGCAACGGCACCTTCGAGTGATTGGTGATTCCCAGCATGCCTATGTCATACAGGGTATAGAAATTGTTCTTCGTTACGCCGCGCTGGCGCCGAGGCTGGCGGAAAGGTACGGTTGCAATAGGAAAGCCGATCTCGCACAACAAGCCCCGGAAGTAAGGATAGGGATCCTTGATGCTGCGTAGAATTTCCACCACTTGCTTGTCGAACAGACCTGCGCCCGTAGCGTTAGGCACCAGTTTGACTTCCGATATGCGCGTGACAAGGCGATAATAGATCTTGCGCAACGCGAACATGAAAGAGTGCTCGTCGCTTTCCGGCTTGACCGCGAGCACGGTCTTGTAGCCCTGTTCCCACTTCTCCACGAACTCGGCGATCATCTCCGGCGGATCCTGCAGGTCCGACGCAATCAACACGCAAGCGTCGCCGCGCGACTGCAAGATCGCGTGATACGGAGAACGAATGTGTCCGAAGTTCCGAGCGTTGACGATGATCTTCAACCGCTTGTCACGAGCAGCAATTTCCTTAAGCTTGGCGACCGTCCCGTCAGTCGAGCAATTATCGATGCAAATATGCTCATAATCGTAAGCAGGTAGCGTCGCCATCACGGCCTTGATGCGCGCATAGAGTTCATCGATATTGGCCTCTTCGTTATAGCAAGGCGTTACGATGCTGATAAGCCTGCGACCCGAGCCTGATTCAAGCATTTTTATAAACCCACTGATTCATCAATACCCAGCTGGTCAGCACGCTGGGCGGAATACACAAAATTTGCGCGAGGAAGGGGCCAAGCGGCAGATAATGAATCAGCCCCTTGAGCAACAAGGCATTGACGGCATAGACAATTGCGTATGCGACGATAAAACGCACGAAGTTCGCCCAGCCGCCCCGCTGACGGAACACCAGGCGTCCGATGCTGAAATAGTTGAAGATGACGCCGCAAAGGGTGCCCAGCAGCAAGGCAATCAATGGCGATGCATGCAACAGGAGCAGTCCCGCATACACCAGATATCCGAATAGTGTGTTGAGCACACCAACGCCGAAAAAGCGCGCCAGTCTGGCGCGCCACGATGCACTCGGCCGCCTCTGCACGATCGTTTCTGCGCTCCTGGCCGGCGTCATCGCTGTTTCCCAAGTCGCCCGAGCACAGCTTGCGTCTCATGGACAATGCCGGACTCCGACGTCCAACGCGGCCGGTAGCCAAAATCCGCCGCGCGCCGGTAGGTCGAATAATAGTGGACCTTGGCCCCTGTCGCGTTCACCGTATTGACCGATGGTGTCACGATGTAGCGCAGTCCGAACTCGGACTTCATGAGTGCCAGCAGCGCCGGCTTGTCGATAGGGGCCTGGCTGTAGCAGTCCACGCCGCAGTTGGCTGGCGGAGCCGTCAGGATAGCATGCACTAATCGATGGAAATCCTCCGGCACGAGGAAGTCCCGTACAATGAAGTCGGACGCAGTCTGCATTTCGCTGCCATCCCGGATGGCGCGAAGCATATCCGAAATAAGGAAACGTCCCTGCAAGTCCTGGCTGCGGCTGAAATAGCTGAATACGCGCAAATCGACGATCGGTAACGGCGCCAGAGCCCGATGGCGGCATTCGGCCGCAAGTTTCGCCCACGCGTACCAATCCTGCGGCACGGGTGCATTGATCGTTGCAGTCGCGGGCGAGTCAGCCATCGCCGGCGACGCGAACCCGCCCCCGTATACGGCGCCGCTACTCAGAAACACGTACCGGCAATCAACCCGGTGACGCACATAATCCAGCGCCATCTGGTCATACTGCAGCGTCGTTTCGAATATCGACGCACCGAGTGCTTGCGCCTGCGCGGGGCTGCCAACGCCCACGAAATTCAGGACGGCATCATAGTCGGCATCTTGTCCGAATGTGGCGAAATCGCCCACGGCATGCGTTCGCAGTCCCATGTCCGTCAGCCATTTGCGCACCGCTTCAGGGCGGCGCGCATACAGCCACAAGTCCCACGCCTCGTCAGAGTCGCAGCAGGCAATGAAGTCGCGCGCGATCTGGCTAGTCGCGCCAAGAATGGCGATCTTCATTTCGTCGTCGTGGCCAGATAACGACGTATCTGTTCCGCGACCAAACCGCGCTCGAGGCCATGTTCCTTCAGCAGGTAATCGTAGGTACCGCAATGCGCGGAAAAGCGATCTGCGACGCCGATGCGCAGCACGCGCGCGGGAGCCCGTTCACTCGCGATCTCGGCGACTAGCGAACCCAGGCCGCCGTGCACCGAATGCTCCTCTAGCGTCACCACGACATCGCTGTGAGCGCAAACGGCTGCCACTTGATCGGCATCGACCGGTTTGATGAAGGGCACGCTCCAGACAGGCGCTTCGGGATACTCTTCGCGTGCTATTTCCATCGCCGTGCGGACCATGGACCCGGTCGCAACGAAGGAAATACGGTGATGCTCCGCCTTGGCGGACACCACGGGGAGGAGCCGGCCTATCTGACCGAGGTCAGTGCCGGACAATGCGCCGGGTGCCGCATGTACATCACCGCGGTCGGACTTGCCCATGCGCAGATAGACCGAGCGGCCGGAGCGATAAGCCAGCTCCATGCAGGCCGCCACTTCGTGGCGGTCCGCGGGAGAATAGACCGCGAGATCCGGGATCGCGCGGGTGCAGGCGATGTCCTCCGTGGACTGGTGGCTTGTGCCCAGATGGCTGTAGACAAAACCCGCTCCATCGCCAATGAAGACGACGGGCAATTGGTCGTGCGCAACGTCCAGCTTGATCTGTTCGACAACGCGGACGGGAATGAAGGCACTGAGGCCATAGACGAATGGGCGGAACCCCGCACGCGCCAACCCGGCGGCCATGCCCACCATGTTTTGCTCAGCGATGCCGGCGTTTATGTACTGATCGGGACATTCCTTGCGGAAGGCGTCAAACAGGGCATAACCATGATCGCCGGTCAACAGCAGGACGTTGGCATCCTCACGCGCCAGCCGCACCAGCGTGTCTGAAAATGCGGCTCTCATCTGGAACCTCCCACGGCTTCGATCGCCCGGGCATAGGTATCGGCATTCAAGCGCGTGTAATGCCAAACATTATTATGTTCCATGAACGGCACGCCCTTGCCTTTTACCGTGCGGGCAACAAGCGCCTTGGGGGCTGGCGATGGACTTTCCCACAGCCTGCGGATTGCCGCGTGGATAGCCGCCTCGTCGTGGCCGTCCACACTCATCGCCTCGAAGCCAAAACTGGCGAACTTGGCTTCGATGGAACCGAGATTCAGCACCTCGTCGGTCCTTCCCATGGCCTGGAAACCGTTTTCATCAATGATGGTCATGAAGTTGTTCAACTTGTGATGGGCCGCGAACAGCGCCCCCTCCCAGATCGGCCCTTCGTTGATCTCGCCATCCCCAACAACCACATACGTCTTCTGGTCCGTCTTGCGCAGCCTGGCGCCCAAGGCCATGCCAACGCCGACGGAAAATCCGTGGCCGAGCGAACCGGATGTCACTTCCAGGCCAGGCACGCGCGAGTCCGACAGTCCTTTGAGGTCGCTGCCATCCGAAAAATAGCCGCTGATGGCGGAGACATCCAGCCAACCCAGCTCGCGCATGCATGCGTACTGTGCCATCACGCCATGCCCCTTGCTTAGCACCAGATAGTCGCGGCCCGCGGCATTCGGGTCATTGTCCGGATAGCGCAGATGATGACGGTAAAGCACCGCCAACAGCTCGACGATGGAAAAGGCGCAGCCGATATGCACGGTCGAACCGGCATACGCCATGTCCAATACCGTGCGGCGCAATGACGCGGAATTGAAGCTAGGGGAGGATGGCAGACGGGTCATGGATCGCAAGCTCAGAAATCGACGCCCAGGAAGGTTTCGATACGCGATGCGGCGTACTCCAGCATGTCCTTGCTCAGCGAAGGCTGCACGCCGATCCAAAACGTATTGTTCATAACGTTGTCGGTGTTGGTCAGATCGCCGCTCACGCGGTAATGGGCACCGATCATCGACGGCTGGCGTATCAGATTACCGGCGAACAACAGGCGCGTACCGACTTTTTTCTCGTCCAGATAGTTGAGCAGCTCCAGGCGAGTGACCGGCGATTCGGGCTTCATGGTGATGGGAAAGCCGAACCACGAGGGGTCCGAGTGCTCGGTGGGCTGCGGCAAGTTGATGAACTCCTCGCAGTTGACGAGGCGCTCGCGCAGGAATGAGTAGTTGTCCTTGCGTGCCTGGATGAAAGCCGGCGCCTTGGCAAGTTGGGCCAAGCCACAAGCCGCCTGCATATCGGAAATCTTCAGGTTGTAGCCGATGTGGCTATAGGTGTATTTATGGTCATAACCTTCCGGAAGGTCACCCAACTTCCAGCAGAAGCGCTTGCCGCAGGTGTTGTCCTTGCCGGGAGCGCAATAGCAGTCCCGACCCCAATCTCGGAAGCTTTCGGCGATGGCCTTGAGTTCATCGCTATTGGTGAAAACTGCACCGCCTTCACCCATGGTGATGTGGTGGGCGGGGTAAAAACTGAGCGTGGCGATATCACCGAAGGTGCCACACATCTGGCCTCGGTAAGTCGAGCCGAGGGCATCGCAACAGTCTTCCACCAGCCAAAGGTTGTACTTCTTGCAAATCGCGGTGACCGCATCCAGATTGAATGGGTTGCCCAAGGAGTGGGCCAGCATGATCGCCTTGGTCTTGGGGCTGATGGCTGCCTCGATCTTGCTGGCGTCGATATTGTGGGTCAGCGGATCGACGTCGACGAAGACGGGCACGGCACCGAACTGGAGGATCGGATTGACGGTAGTCGGAAACCCGGCTGCCACACCGATGACTTCGTCGCCCTTGCGGATGGCCCGGTCGCCCAGCTTAGGCGAGGTAAGCGTGCTGAATGCCACCAGATTGGCCGACGAACCTGAATTCACCGTGATCAAATGCTTCACGCCGATGAAAGCGGCCAACTTGCGTTCAAATTCGGCATTGAAACGGCCGGTGGTCAACCAGCCATCCAGCGACGCCTCGACCATGTACTGCAACTCGGTCGCGTCAAGCAGTTTGCCGGACGGGGGCACCGTGGTCGCGCCGGGCAGGAAAGGCTGCGGGCGCAAAGAAATTGCGGCATATTCGGCCACAAGATCGTGAATCTGTTTGCGCAGGGCGTCGGCTTTGTCGTTTTGCATGGAGGTTCGGTATTTAATAAAAGATGTTATTCAGTTGGCGTTAGTGTAGACGACACTGCCACAGCGACGAAGAGGCAGCTTCACCCCTGCGTCGCTGTCGCCTGATAGGCCTGGATCTGCGCCAGCGTCACTTGCCGCATGTCCGCGCCGCTCATCCGCGCGCGGGACCATTCGATAATCCTCTGCAGTGCGGTTTCCAGTCGCAGAGCGGGATACCAGCCCAACTGTGTCATGGCCTTGGTGATATCGAGCCTCAGAAAATGCGCTTCATGGGGATGCTGGCCGTTATCCACTTCCCAGCGTGCCCCTGCTCCCCACAGCTTGCCCATGCGCTCGACGATCCAACCCACCGGCCGTGCATCATCGGCATGCGGACCGAAATTCCAGGCACCTCCAAATTCAGGACCGGCTTCCACCAGACGTTCCGCGAGCATCAGGTAGCCACGCAGCGGCTCCAATACATGCTGCCAGGGACGAATCGCCCCCGGGTTGCGGATGTGCACTGCCTGCCCCGCCTCGAAGGCGGCCAGGATGTCCGGAATGAGCCTATCCTTGGCCCAGTCGCCGCCGCCGATCACGTTGCCCGCTCGGACCGTCGCCACCGCCACGCCGTGACGTGCGTAATCGGCGGGGTTGAAAAAGGAAGAACGATAGGCAGCGCTTACTAGTTCCGCGCAGCCCTTGCTGTTGCTATAGGGATCGTAGCCGCCCATAGGCTCGTTTTCGCGGTAGCCCCAGATCCATTCACGATTCTCGTAGCACTTGTCAGTAGTAATGTTCACCACCGCCCGCACCCCGCCGACACGACGGACCGCCTCGAGCAAATGAACCGTACCCATGACATTGGTCGCATACGTTTCGACCGGTTCATCATACGAGTAGCGCACCAATGGTTGCGCGGCCATGTGAATAACCACGTCCGGTTTGCATTCGGCCATGACGCGATGCAGCGCATCGGCGTTGCGGATATCGGCCACATGGTGGCATAGCCCCCGGGCGACGTCGGCAATGTCGAAAAGGTTGGGATGGGTCGGGGGCGCTAGCGCGAAACCGGTCACGTCAGCGCCCAGGGATTGCAGCCATAACGCCATCCAGCTGCCTTTGAAACCCGTGTGCCCGGTGAGGAACACGCGTCGCCCATTCCAGAACTCGGGATTCACGACCACACCTTCCACGGGGCTGCTCCGCCTTGCCAAAGTTCTTCCAGATGCGTCTTGTCGCGCAACGTGTCCATGGGCTGCCAGAAACCCGAATGTGGATAAGCGGCGAGTTGCCCGGCCTCGGCGAGACGCTCCAGAGGTTCACGTTCCCATATCGTCGGGTCGCCGTCGATGAGGTCCAGCACATCCGGGGAAAGGACGAAAAAGCCGCCATTGATCATGGCGCCATCCCCTTGCGGTTTCTCCTTGAAACTATTGACCTTGCCGTCCGTGATTTCGAGCGCGCCGAATCGGCCGGGCGGTATTGTGGCAGTCAGTGTTGCCTTGACGTTCTGCGCCTTGTGGAAGGCGATGAGCGCGGTAATGTCCACATTTCCGACGCCGTCACCGTAGGTCATGCAAAAAGCTTCGTCGTTGCGTACATAGTCGGCCACGCGTCTCAGGCGCCCACCGGTCATGGTGCTATCGCCCGTGTCCACCAGAGTCACCTTCCAAGGTTCGGCGTAACGCTGATGCACATGCATGCTGTTCTTCTCCATGTCGAACGTTACGTCGGACATATGAAGGAAGTAGTTGGCGAAATACTCCTTGATTACATAGCCCTTGTAGCCGCAGCACACGATGAATTCGTTGATTCCATGCGCGGAATAGATCTTCATGATGTGCCAGAGGATAGGTTTGCCGCCGATCTCCACCATGGGCTTGGGGCGGACCGAGGTTTCTTCGCTAATGCGGGTTCCGAGCCCCCCCGCAAGAATCACTGCTTTCATTTGAATTTACTTATCAGAAAGTTAGAGGATCTACTGCGCTATCCCAGCCCTGCTCCGCCATCCGAGCAGGAGCACCAATATTGGAACACTTCCCAGGATCAGGGTGGGATAGACGTACCTCACCTCACCGGTTCCCGTCATGGCGAAGAACGGCACGATGTACATTATCGCCGCGCAGAATGCCACCCCTCCAAGCGCCCTGAGATGTCCTGGTATTGTACGCAAACCTAGCATGATCGCGGTACATCCGATAGATAACAAAAGATAAGGCCAGGGCTTGCCCAACGTCACCGTCGAAGCGTTCTCGATATATGTCAGAACCTGTCCGGTAATCGCGCGATCGGTAAATTTCATTCCTAAGTTGTTATCGTCTATTTTCCCGTAATGCGTAGGCTCGAACGTCGGAGTGGGTTTTGCGCCTATTATTTCTTCAAACAAATCGCGACGATAGCGAAGATAAGCTGCCGGATATCGAAGGATGGCGTCAATCCACGCATGAGCGATGTCATTATTTGAATATCCAGGGGCGGCGAGTTTAACGGGATTCCCCAGCGCCTCGTTCGCTGCCTGGATATGCAAGGCGCCAAGGGAATTGTAGATACGACTGATATCGGTGATGGTCGCCTTGGGAAACAGCGGATCGCTTGCGGGAGCGACCGGCACCAGCGGAGTACCGGACCACTTGGAAATTCCTACCAGGTCGTAATTCATGATGCCGTATGCGAGGTCATTGCCGGCGAGTTTCTGAAACCGTGGAAAAGAGTATCCATTGACAACCTTGTTGCATGCCGCCATGGCAGCGAGCGCAAGCAGGAAAATTGCCACCTGTTTCAACCGGCTTCGCCCGGAATAGAACGACAGCACCCAGTACACGGCGATGACCGCCGTGGCCGTTACGGCATTGAATCGTACCAACGACGCCACGATGAGAAGCAGCATGCTGCACCACTTCGCCGCCGGCGCCCGGGGGGAACTTGGATGTCGTCGCGCCCAATAGATGAGCACCAGAGCCATAAGCATGGGCGCTGTGGTGGTGACGTCTTTCCAGACGACCAGCATAGGCCCGACAACGACCGGCATGCTCAAAATCAGCGCCATCACCATCACGGCAAACCACCACGGCGCGGCAAGAAATCTCAATATGATTGCCAGACCGAGAAAAATTAGAAAATTCTGGACCACGAGCATCACCGTCGGGCCGTGCCCCGTGATGTCCGACAACCGCATCAGGTAGACAGGCATTGCCGGATAAATTCCGCCATATACATGCGACCGCGCCTCTTCGAGCATGCGCAGACTGTCGTAAGACATGAATCCCGGGTAACACACGAGGAGCACGGCCATGGTAAATATGACCGCGATCCATGCAGGCGCATACCTGTCCACGAAGTCAGGGATGGACCTGAAACTCATCGGATTCGCAGGAAAGGGGGCGGAAGGAACCACATGCGATCAGCGTCCGGCCGTTTTTTTGCGCATTTCCGCAAGACGCAGCCGACATTTTTCGTACTCCTCGCTCTGCAACAGCTTCGCGCGACTTTCGACATCCAATATTGCCAGCGTATGCGCACGATCGGCACTATGCATGTAGTCCCCGACATAGATATGCGGACTTGACAGAGCCTCCCAGTCAGCATTATCCGCGGTGAATATCTGCATCGTCATTAGATAATCCTCCATATACTTCTGATCAGCGTAATAGACGATGTCCTGGACATCGAGTTTATCCATATCCAGCAGGAAACTATGGATCGGCGCGTGGTTGTCGAGACGGAAATCGTCGTAGCTGCGCCCATATTCATAGGTACGGCGTCGCTCGGTTATTGTTTGCAGTCGGGAATCGTAGATCGCGACAAAGACCCGGCCAAACGCCACTGCCTTACCCGTCTTCAGCAGCCGGTCGATAAGACTGGCATAGGCGCCCGGAAACATAAGATCATCGTAGTCCAGGAAAGCGGCATAACCACCGCAAACAGACTTCAACGCTTCGTTCATCATTACCGATCGCATGTCGCCGGTTCCGCCCGGCGAATCGAAATAGCGGACAACAGGCGTGCAGTCCGCATGCCAGGGATACGACGCCAAGAGCGCCTCTAGCTGTGCCTTACGCACGTCGCTGAAGTCCTGGGCCGTCACCAGTGGCCGCACATGGCAGCCCTTCTGAGCCAGCAGTGTCAGCAGGGCGTTCTCGAGCAGTCGCAATTCGCCATTTGCGTGGATGCGAATGATCGTCGTGACAACGGGCATGTCCCGATAATGGTGCGGGTCGGCATGGGCGACGACGCAACGCGCGGCCGGACAGAGCTTGAAAACCTTGAAATCGCCCTGGTTGACCCGGGGATACAAAGCGAATGCCGCGCCATACGTCGCCGACCGATCAACACTCGCATTTTCGGCCACGGACAGCAGCTTACCGCCACCATCGTAAGTGTTGGCTATCACGACCGCGGTCTTGTACGCCACCCCCATGCGCACCATCATTTCCAGTGCGTCGGGGGTGAAGAAACTCACACAACCGATCACGATCTTGTAGGACGCCGTATCGCCCGATTCCACGAGAGGCAGCCCTGGATCGACCTCGCGCATCAATTGCGCGTAGCGCGGTTGCGTGAAACGCACGAGGCATTTGCGGAAAAGCGTCGAATTGGCGAGGCACCGCAAGAAGCGAGCGCACAGCGTGTCGTCGATCAACAGGCTGTCGGCGGCAGAGCTGGCCATCTCGATCTCGACCAGCGTGTTCGCCAACGCCGCATCCTCCGCGTACAGAAGCGAATCATAGGGCTGATATGACAGCGCACGACCTATCGAATTTAAATAGGCGTAACCGTGCTTGGTGTCGGGCTCGAGGTGTGCCCCTTCGGCCCACTCGTTCCAGGCATTCACCAGGATAAAGTGGCGGTCGCCAGGCAGATGCGCCATCGCCTGGTCGACCAGAACCTGCATCCATTGCTGGAATTTCCGTGGGGAGCTGTCATGGACGACATAAGCCTCCGAGCCATAACGGGCCGTGTTGTCCCAGATCGGCACAGCATTGCGGAACCAGGTAAAAGGACGCTCCGGATTTTCTCCGATATAAACGTTGGCCACATCCTCGTAACGCAGGACGCTGCCATTGAAATCATCATAGAAAGACAGTTGCGCCGAGATGTCGGGAGCCGCGCCGCCTGTCCAGTCATGCAACACGCGCTCGGTGCCAGCATCCATGCCGAAGTCGCGCGGGTCCGTGGCGCCTCGGGTCAGTACCGCAACCACATAGGGCGCGCGCAGTCCATGGCGCTGGCACGTCTTTGCCCAGGCTTCGACGTACATATCAGGGTCGGGAATCGAAGACGCACGATAGACGAACAGCACCGGCCGACCCTCAACCGTTATATATCGGCTGTCACGGAAGAAGGGAATGAGGTACTCGATGAACGCGACCGCATCCTCGGCTGAATAATTCTGACCGAGCAGGATTTCCTTCTCGTTGCCGTCCCAGCGGCGGGTCCAGTTCTCGTTGGCCCAGCAGAAGCAGAATGGCATGTCGACCTGAGTATTCTCCAGCAGCATACGCGCTGGCTTTTCCAGGATCAGACGCCCTCCGAACCAATAGTGATAGAAGATCTGGCCATGAACGCCTGCCTTCTTCATCATGTCGGCCTGCTTTTGCAGCGTCATGGGCGAATCGAGCAGGTAGTAACCAAGATCGGGATGAGGAATGTGCTGCTGGTAGTGCTCAAGAAACAGAGGGTTGGCCGCGCGGACCTTGGTCCACTCGGTAAAGCCCTGACCATGCCATTCATCATTTTCCGGCGTCGGATGAAACTGCGGCAGGTAATAGGACAAAACCCTGGGAGCATCTGCCGGGATAATGGCGGAAAAATCCTGCTGCTCTTCGTAGTAAGGGTATTCGTCCGTGACGTCACGCTTGTGCAACCGCACACAAGCGCCGTCGAAGCGCGTGGTCATGATCAGAATCATGCGCTCGAGCGCGTGGGCAACCGTGCCATCGGGGGCGATGGGCTCTTCCGGAAAATCCTCGACTTTCAAGGGCAGGGAAAGAAAATCCGCAATGCATTCGCCCCGTGCCCAGAACATCATGCCCTGGGGAAATTCGATGCTCGGAAAGTCCTCTATATGGTATGGGGTATAGCGCCGCAGCAGGCGACCGGCCATGACGTAGTTATCGGCCCAGCCCGTGTGGTCCATCGCGATCGACAGACTGCCTTCCGGATAAACAACCTTGGCGCCGCCCTTGAGCAGGTTGACGATCTGAACCACCGTGCGGCTGTCGCCACCCGGCGAGCCATAAAGAAGCTCCAGGATGTTCGAGAGCCAATTTGCGAGCAAGGCGGCGTGCGGGCTTTTCTTGGTATGAAGATGCGCCACGACGTCGTATTGTTTGAGCCGCTCTCCGAACGTGATGATAAACGGCGCCACATCTCGTCCGCGATTGAGCACGCGCTCTGCGACGATTTTGCGCGCCTTGGGAAGCTCCGCGCCGATTATGGCGGCCAGCGCGTCGGGGTCGGCACTCTCCCGCACCGACACGTATAGGTCGAACTCGTAGGGAATATTCTGCAAGTGCCCGAGCACCTGATCGAGCAGATCGTCGTGGTACAGATGCAGGTGTATGCCTATCGTTGGGGCGTGGCGCAGGTCCTCATCGATGACCTCATAGAAAGGATTCAGGTAATAAGGGCGGAAATTCACCGCCGAACGCTGTCGGCCACTGGCCATGATCACGTCGCCGTCCGGCCGCACGGCGGCGCGCGCGGCCGCGCGTGCGCGGCCACGAATTCCCGCGATACCTTCGTCACGCAATATGGCGGCAACCTTACTCAGGGCAGGCGCAAGTCCGCCCTGCCGTGCAATCGCCGCGCGAGCGACCTGCATGCCGGTCGATACACGACGCGACGAGGACATCAGCGAGCGCATCGGGGCGGTCAGCCGCCAGCTGGTCGAGTTACGAGTATCGTCGAGGGCCTTCGATAGCGCCTCCAGTTGGCGCTCCTGCTCATTGACCATTTCGTTCACCGTGGACAACTGGACGTCACGGCGCTTCAGCTCGATAAGAAGCTGCTGAATTTCTTCAGCCCGATCGCGTGACTTCTGGCGTACGGTGTTCAACTCGTCGAGGTGCCCGCGCAATTCGGCGATTAGCGCAGCCTGCTGCTCGGTCTCGGACCGCAGTTGCGTCACCTCGGTCTCGACGTGGCAAAGACGTAGACGGCTGTCTTCTTCATACGCAGCGAGTCGTAACAATGGAGCGATTTCGCGCAGGCGCGTACGACAGCCCTCGACAGCCTGCCTCACCGCAGGCGCATCCAGGTCGATTTCACGTTGCGCGACACGCAACAGCTGGACATACAGTTCGACAACGAAAGCAGGACAGTCCGCGTCGGCCGTCAACGTCGACGGGTCATACTGAGTGTGTCGCAGCCCTGTGTCCAGGAACTGCTGAGCGTATTGTTCGAGTCCCGGCTTGTCCATGGACAGTCCCAGCACTCCGGCGACATACGCGAGCTCCGCTTCGGGCCGGGCCAACAGCAGATCGTAGTCAACCAGCACGCGCGGCCGGCGGATCACCTGCTCGTCCGCCAATACTGATACCAGATGTTCCGCCCACAAGTAATAGCATTTCACTGGCGCAAAGCCATCGCGCTTCATCAAGGAATCGCGAACGCTTTGCGGATGACGCAACGAATAAACGTATCGCGGCTCCACGCCGCAACGTTGGAAAACGATATTCCAGAAAAATTGCAGCTTTCCAAGGCGAGGATCCTTCATGCCGAAATACTCGGCACGACCCAGCTTGGCGTTAAGCATGACGACGCCACGGTCGACAAAGCCTCCCTCTACCAGGCGCTGGAGCGCATCGTCCGGCAAGGGCGCCAAGGAATGCCAACTGCTGCCCAATGAGTAAAGAATCTCCTCGTTGAACGAGACAATATCGCTGTCTTCCCAGAAGCCCTTGTCATTGATTCCTGCGACGCGAGGCATCAGGCTGTCGCCTAGGTCCACGCCGAACACCTGCAGGCCGCGTGTCAATGCGCTGGTACCGCTGCGGTGCATACCCAGCACCGCGATCAGGTTTCTACTCATTTGAAGCCTGCTCGTTGATCAGGTGAAATGTGGGTTCGAAATCGACGATGCCATTTGCCACTGAATTCTGTACCGGCTGCACACGGAACATGGCGGCGTCGACAATACGGTGGAGATAGGTATCCGTCCCATTTACAATACCCATGATGCCGGCATTGAAGAAGTAGGTACCGGGATTGAGAACGCAACGGAACTCGATGCGGACCTCTACGAGATCTTCCGGTGCAAAATCGAGGCCAGCCTGCCCAGCGGCCGTGCCCGACGCGCCCCCCAGTTCCACGCCAGTAATTGTCTTGATCAGCATGCCGAAGCGGACGCGCTCCGTCGCAACGGAAAACGCCGCTTGGTAGCAGTATTGGTAGACCTCGCCCCTGACCAAGTTGTTTACGCGATTGCCTGCCGCTGTTCTCACGTGCGGATCGGATATTTCCACGCCTTGCGGCTCATAAATCACGGTGCTGGTAGGCACCAGGGACGGGTCGAGGAATGCCTGCGACTCGCTGGACACCGTCTTCTCGGGCGCGGGGAGATCGCTTTTCACTCCATCACGCCCGGTTTTTGTTTGCAGCGTTCCCGCTTTAATGGCGGCTCGCACCTCGGCACGAGCATCTTCCGACGCGTATAGCAGCTTCTGGTATAGGGCGACGATATGCTTGGGCGTTCCGACGGCCAACTTCTCGCCCTTATCCATCAGGATGGCGCGATCACATAATTCCACAACGGTGCCTCCCGAATGGGAGACAAACAATATGGTGGCACCGGTCTTCTTTATCGCTTCGATACGCGCAAAGCACTTCCGCTGGAAGAGTTCGTCACCGACCGACAACGCTTCGTCGACGACAAGTATTTCCGGATCCGCATTGATGGCCACTGCAAAGGCCAAGCGCACTACCATGCCGCTCGAATATGTCTTGACGGGTTGTTCGACAAAATCGCCAATATCAGCGAAGGCAATGATGTCTTCGTAGCGCGCGTCCACTTCCTTGGCGCTCATTCCCAGCAAGGCTCCATTCATATAGACATTTTCGCGCCCAGTGAACTCCGGATTGAAACCGGAGCCCAGTTCCAGGAGCGCGGCAATACGGCCGCGGGTCGACAGGCTACCGCTAGTGGGATTCAACGTGCCGCAAATGATCTGTAGCAATGTGGATTTGCCGCTGCCGTTGCGCCCAACAATGCCCACAGTCTCTCCCTTCCGAATCTCGAAAGAGACATCGCTGAGCGCCCAGAATTCGCTGAAATAGTGCTTTGCGGGCCGCCCGACCATGCGGTGCAAGCGCGGCATGATCAGTTGTTTCAGCCTTTCGTTCGGTTTGTGGTAGACGTGATAGCACTTGCTGATGTTATTCGCGCGAATCGCTATTTCAGATGACATCCGCAAATCCCTTACGCGTTTTCTGGAACCATGCGAAACCCAGCCATGCAACCAATAAGGAGCAGCCCAGATAGATACCGAGGAACCGCAGGTCGGGCATGCGGCCCCAGAACATTACTTCCCGGGCCTGCTCGATCGTACCCGCCAGTGGATTGGCCAGGAGAATGGTGCGATACTTCTCGGGCAAGGCAGTAATAGGGTAGAAAATCGGCGACATGAACATCAGCACCGACGTCACGATGCCGATGAAATGCGAGACATCGCGCAGAAAAACACCCAGTGAAGCGAGCGCCCAGCAAACCCCCATTGTCATGAGCAACATGGGCGCAAGTACGATGGGTAAAAGCAATACTGTCAGATGTGGGGCGCCATAAACGATCGAATAGACAAGTAACCAAACCGCAATACTGATGCAAGCGTGGAACAAGGCGGATCCGAGGGCGGCCCATGGCAGGATCTCGAGTGGGAAAATGACCTTCTTCACATAGTTCGCGTTCGATACGATCAAGGTCGGCGCCCGATTCAGGCATTCCGCGAACAGATTGAATACGATAAGACCGGCGAACAGCAAAAGCGCGAAATCGGTCTTCGATTCTGCACCATCATGCCAACGGGCCTTGAACACCACGCTGAACACGAAGGTGTAGATCACCAACATGAAGAGAGGATTGAAGAATGACCAGAGGATCCCCATGATCGACCCGCGATAACGGCCGATAACTTCCCGCTTTACCAAGGTCGAGATCAGTGACCGGTTTCGCCTTAAGCTTGCGGCCATTTCCCGCGGCGTAGGTTTGAATTCCTGCATTCGAAAAATTTTCTCTGGATCTGCCCGTTCGCGCTGTATACGGGCGATAAGCCAACCCGGCCTGCGCCAAACTCAGGCTAACTGCGTAGTTTAGCATTCGGGCCTATTGCAAAGCGTCCCTTCATGTAAGAAACCGCTGGGGAGCCGGCCGGCCCGCACCTGCGTTCACGCCAGCAGGCGAGCCGCCGTCGCTGCCGCCTGGCCCCGCAGCTCCGGCACGGCAGTCGTCTCCCACAAGATCCCTTTCATCGGCGGTCCCAGGGTATACAGGCGGGATGACAAACGTCCGTCGCGGTCGCGCAAGGCGCCGCTGGCATCTACGGTTATGCCGAAGCCTGTCGGGTCACAAGCCGTCACCCCCCGCTCCAGGAGGTTCTGGACCAGTTCACTGCCTAGTTTGCGGAAATTGCACTCGGCCCCGGTGCAGTTGACCACCGACTGAACAGCGATCGTCCGACCTCCCACGCGCGTCCGCAGCGTCACAACGAGACGGCCGTCCTCTTCCACGATACCCTGCACCCTCCCCTGGTGAGCGTGTACCCGACCGGCGCCGATCAATGCGTGGAATTGCCCGATCAACGCCGGCGCGCTGCGATGGCGGCGATTTTCCCAATATGGCCGTACATGGCGGATAAACCGCAATCGGTCAGCCAGCGACCACCCCTGCCAGACCACGGAATTAAGGGGACGCATAGCGTCGACCACCGCACGCCAATTGCCCTCGTTCTCTTCGACCAGTCTCCTGACCCCTCGCGTCAACGCCCGCAGGCTGACGCCCGGGTGCAGACTGCCCGTATCGATCGGCTGGACGGCGGGTCGGTGCGCCTGCGGCATCAGGCCCCGGCGGGAAACCACTTGAATCTGCCCTCGGTAGTTACGCGCATGCATGCTCGTGACAAGGTCCAGCATCGTCAGCCCGGACCCGATCATCAGGCACGATTGGCTCTGCAATAAGGCGGGGAGCGCCTGTTCATGCCAGGGATTGGCGAAGTACCCCCGATGCCCCGCGGTCTCCGGCGGATCGCCAGGCGGGAAGTTGCCCAAAGCCAGCGCCACACGCTCCGCGTGATACCGCGCGCCGGAGCGGCAAAGCAAGGTCAAGACCTGTTCATCCTCGCGAACGTCGATCACCTCGTCCTCCACAAAGGTGACTTGGTGGCGACCTTGGTGTGTAGCCACAGCATCCATCAGCAAGCTATGTATATAGCTGCCATACAGCCGCCGCTGCAGAAAATCTCCAGGTTCGGCCATCGGCAATCCGCCATGGCGTCTGACCCAGTCGAGGAAATGGTCCGATTGGTCTGGCAGCGCACTCATTTTCCCGGCGGGCACATTGAGAAGGTGGCAATCGTCCGTCGTGCCATAGGCCAGCCCCTTGCCAAGGCGCACGCCTTTCTGCTCGAAGAGGACGATCTGCAAGGGGCTCGTGGCTTGGCGCAACAACTGGACGACCATCAATGATCCGCTGAACCCGCCGCCGACGATACCAATACGGCGCGCCGGAGCGCAGTTACGAATGTCGGGCATGATCACTTTCCTCATCCCAGCGGGCGTGCCGCCAGCAGGCGCACGATCTCGGCGACCATCTCGTCGAGCGGTTGTTCGGCTGCGCGCAGACGCAGCGTCGGCGTCTCCGGAGCCTCGTACGGCGAATCGATGCCGGTAAAATTCTTGAGCTGGCCGGCGCGCGCCTTCTTGTAAAGGCCCTTGGGATCGCGCTGCTCCGCCACTGCCAGAGGCGTATCGACGTAGACCTCCATGAATTCGCCCGCCGCGAACAGGTCGCGTGCCATACGACGTTCTTCACGGAAAGGAGATATGAAGGCGGTGATCACCACCAGGCCAGCATCGACCATGAGTTTGGCGACCTCCGCCACTCGTCGGATATTCTCGACCCGATCAGCGTCCGTGAAACCGAGGTCCTTGTTGAGGCCGTGCCGCACATTGTCGCCATCAAGGATGTAGGTGTGATAACCCTGCGCGTGCAAGTGCTGCTCGAGGCGGTTCGCAATCGTTGATTTCCCCGAGCCGGACAAGCCCGTCAGCCACACCACGCCCGGCGCCTGCCCTTTAATACGGGCGCGTTCTCGCTTGTCGATGTCGATATGCTGGACATGGATATTGCTGGAACGCCGCAGCGCGAAGTGCAGCATGCCGGCCGCTACCGTGGCATAAGTTATCCGGTCGATAAGGATAAACCCGCCCATATCCCGGTTGACGGTGTAGGGATCGAACACGACGGGCCTGTCCGTCTGCAGATTGCAAATACCGATGCCGTTTAAGGGCAAGGTTTTGGCCGCAAGGCGTTCCAGCGAATTGACGTTTACCTGGTACTTGATGTCGGTGACACTAGCGTTTACGGACTGCGCGCCGAGCTTCATCAAGTACTGCCGACCGCGCAACAAGGGCGCATCTGCCATCCAGACAATGTGGGCTTCGAACTGGTCGGCGACCTCTGCCGGCGCGTCGGCTTTCACGAGTACATCGCCGCGCGACACATCGACCTCCCGGTCCAGAACCAGGGTAACAGCCTGGTTGGCGACCGCATGTTCGAGATCACATTCGTAACCCACGATATGGGCAATGGCAGCTTCCCGCCCCGACGGCAGCACGCGCACAGCATCTCCCACGGCAATGCGACCGGACACCACAGTGCCCGCATAGCCCCGGAAATCCTGATTGGGCCGGTTGACCCATTGCACCGGCAAGCGGAAGGCGCCGTCGTCGGCTTGCTGCTGAACGGGCACATTCTCCAGATAATCGATGAGCGTCGGGCCTTGGTGCCAAGGCATCGCGTCGCTCGCCTGCATGATGTTGTCACCACGCAGCGCGGATACCGGGATCGCGGTCACGGACTCCAGGCCCACTTCCTTTGCGAAACTCCTGTACTCGGCCTCTATCTTGCGGAACACCGCCTCGTCATAATCGACCAGGTCCATCTTGTTCACCGCCAGCGCCACATTGCGGATGCCCAACAGCGAGACGAGAAAACTATGCCGGCGGGTTTGCGTGAGCAGGCCCGCCCGCGCATCGACGAGAATCACTGCCACGTCCGCTGTGGACGCGCCCGTCACCATATTGCGGGTGTATTGCTCGTGGCCGGGCGTGTCGGCGACAATGAACTCGCGTTTCTCGGTGGAAAAAAACCGATAGGCCACGTCGATGGTGATGCCTTGTTCGCGCTCCGCGGCCAGGCCGTCGACCAGCAATGCGAAGTCCAGTTGCCCGTTCTGCGTGCCGTATTTACGCGACTCACTCGCTAATGCCGTCAGTTGATCGTCGAATAGCTGCTTGGCTTCGTAAAGCAGGCGCCCGATCAGCGTGCTCTTGCCATCATCCACGCTGCCACAGGTGATGAACCGCAGCAAGGTCTTGCGGGCGTGCGCTTCCAGATACTGCGCGATGTCGGAACCAGGATCGTAGCGCATCAGAAATATCCCTCCTGCTTTTTCTTCTCCATGGAGCCGGCGCCATCGAAGTCAATGACCCGCCCTTGCCGCTCGGAGGTAGTTGCGACCAGCATTTCCTTGATGATGTCGGTCAACGTAGTTGCGTCGGACTCTACGGCCGCGGTGAGCGGATAGCAGCCCAGGGTGCGAAACCGCACTTGGCGCATTTCGGGCCGCTCACCTTCGCGCAGCGGCATGCGATCGTCGTCGACCATGAAAAGCATGCCGTCCCGTTCGACTACCGGACGCTGGGCGGCGAAATACAGGGGCACGATGGGAATGTTTTCGCGATGGATGTAGAGCCATATGTCCAACTCCGTCCAGTTAGACAAAGGAAAGACCCGCAGCGTTTCGCCCGCGCGCTTGCGTCCGTTATAGAGGCGCCAGAGTTCGGGACGCTGGTTCTTCGGATCCCAACGGTGGCCGGCGGAGCGGAAGGAAAAAATCCGTTCCTTCGCACGCGCCTTTTCCTCGTCGCGGCGCGCCCCACCGAAAGCTGCGTCGAAACCGTACTTGTCCAAAGCCTGCTTCAGGCCTTGAGTTTTCATGATGTCGGTGTGAACAGCCGATCCGTGCGTGAACGGATTTACGTCCTGGGCCACTCCTTCCGGATTGATGTGCGTGATCAGCCTCGCACCGATGTCCTTCGTCCGTTGGTCGCGAAACTTGTACATCTCCCGGAACTTCCAGCGCGTGTCGACATGCAGCAATGGAAACGGCAACGGCGCGGGATAGAAGGCCTTCAGCGCCAGATGCAGCATCACCGACGAATCTTTTCCTATCGAATACAGCATGACCGGGTTCTCGGCTTCGGCTACCACCTCCCGCATGATATGGATGCTCTCCGCTTCCAGTCGATCCAGGTGAGTCAACGCGCCTTCGATACCGGGGCGCAGGATGCGTTCGGTCGAAATAATGCTGGTGCCCTTGCCTTCATCTTTGCCCGCGGGAACATCTGGCTCCAATCGCGGCGCGACCCATTCGATACGGTGACTGTTCGAGAGGCCCTCGATGGGCGCTCCCTGTGGGAGGATCAGCCACGTCTTGTGAGCCACGGTGCGCTGCAAACGCTGTGCGAAGCCGTCCCACTCCTGCGCCTGCGTAGCCCCGGCTTCGGCATCGTCGGCAGCGCCCGCCCAATACAGGGCGCCGCGCCGGTTGCGCGCGATGAGCAACACACCCGCCTCCGACTTCCACCGCGCCAACCAGTAGATGTCGCCGCCCTCCGCACGCCGGCGCTGATTAAGACGCGCATAGTCTGTCGCCAACCAGCGTTGAATGGCGGCGTCGTCGTCCTGCTTGAATGCCGCCAAGGGATCCGGCCACGACCAGCGGGCCAGATAACGGTCAACCGTGCGGTCGCTCAGCGTCCGATCGAGACGCTGTTCCAGCAGGCCGTGCAAGCTGGCGGTCTGCCATACCTGGCCGGCCAGGCCATGTTCCTCCGGTGAAGAATGCAGCATGGCGGCCAGCAGGTCATCCACATCTTCCTCGGTTAGCGCCCGTCCGGCACCCACGGCCCTGCCTCGCCGCAAAACGTCCACGCCTTCCCAACCGCCGCGCTCATAAGCCTTGTGAGCCGCGATAATAGTAGGGGCGGACAGCCCGGTGCTGGCGCGAATCTCATGCAACATGCGGCCTTGCAGGCGCAGCCGTACGGCCGCACGGCGGCGTTGATTGAGTTCCTGCATGTTTAGGTGTTTTCCGGTCATGGGCTGCGCTCCCTGGAGACATGAACGATTTAAACATTAACTGACTTGCACAGTCAAATTCCCGACCGGAAAAACGAGATTCTTCTTAAAACTTTTAAAGTCATGAACAATTACAACGCCCCGTCGCTCCTAGATGCGCTCACCGAACTGATGCTGACCGCAGGACGCGAGGTGCTCGATGTATATGCGTCCGCGGACTGCGAAACGGTGACCAAGGTGGACGGCAGCCCACAGACCCTCGCGGATCGCCGGGCCGAGAAAATACTGATTGAGGGATTGGGACGCCTGACGCCCGATATCCCAATCATTGCGGAGGAGGCCTATGAGGCCGGCGCCAACGCCGTCCAGGACTGGTTTTGGCTGGTCGACCCCCTGGATGGAACGCGGGAATTCATTAGCCGCAACGGACAGTTCACGGTCAACGCCGGACTCATCTACAAAGGCCAGCCCATACTGGGCGCCGTTTACGCCCCTGCCCTGAAAACCCTCTATACAGGCGCTCTCGGACACGGGGCGTTTGTCCGTCGTCCGAACGAATACCGGGCACTGCAATGCCGTGTCCACCCCCACGATGGTCTGACCGTGGTGGGCAGCCGGTCGCATAACGACGCAGTGGCGATGAAGCGCTTTCTTGTCGATTATTGCGTCAAGCAATTCGTATCGACAGGTTCCTCACTGAAATTCTGCTTGGTGGCGGAAGGCAGTGCGGATCTTTATCCGCGCCTTGGCCGGACGATGGAATGGGACACGGCTGCGGGCCATGCTGTCCTGCTTGCCGCCGGCGGCGAGGTCCTGACCCTGGACCAACAGCCGCTGGGCTATGGCAAGGCCGGCTACGAAAATCCCCATTTCTACGCCCGTGCAATGCGCGAACGGGCTAAATAGTCCGAGCCGGGCCAGCGCGGAGGAGTGAGGGGATGCAGTCCTCCGCCACGCCCCGCTATCAGGCAAAGACTTCCGCCTCGCGAAATTTGACGCCTTGTCTGTCCTTGGCCGACAGCTGAACCTGCTCCCCCTGCAATTGGTCCAGCGGCCATTCGATAGCCAGGTCGGGATCGTCCCAGGCAATGGAGCGCTCGGCCTGGGGCAGATAGTAATCCGTCGTCTTATAGAGAAAATCCGCGGACTCCGACAAGACCAGAAATCCGTGCGCGAAACCTTCGGGCACCCAGAACATCCGCTTGTTCTCCGCGCTGAGGAGCACGCCCACGGACTTTCCGAACGTGGGCGAGGACTTGCGAATATCGACGGCGACATCGTAGACCGTCCCGTGGACCGCTCTCACCAGCTTCCCCTGCGTCTGCTCCATCTGGTAGTGCAGGCCGCGCAGCACACCTCGCACGGAACGGGAATGGTTGTCCTGTACAAAGCTAACCTTGCGACCGACGGCCTCGTCGAACAGCCGGCTATTGAAACTTTCAAAGAAGAACCCGCGCTCGTCACCGAATACACGCGGTTCGATGATCAGCACATCCGGGATGTCGGTGGCTATGACGTTCACGTACGCACCTCATTCTTCAAAAGACGCATCAGGTATTGCCCATAGGTGCTCTTGGCGAGTGGCTCCGCCAGCTTTTGCAACTGGCCGGCGTCGATAAATCCGTGCCGATATGCGATTTCTTCCGGGCATGCCACTTTCAGGCCTTGGCGATGCTCGATGGTCTCGATGAAGTTGCTGGCTTCGATCAAGCT
Organism: Achromobacter aloeverae; assembly: GCF_004121055.1. Taxonomy (GTDB): domain Bacteria; phylum Pseudomonadota; class Gammaproteobacteria; order Burkholderiales; family Burkholderiaceae_B; genus Bordetella_C; species Bordetella_C aloeverae. The sequence goes on along the minus strand of NZ_PYAL01000005.1, from coordinate 240,340 downwards.
TTCGTGCGTTCCCGTATCGAGCCAGGCATAGCCGCGGCCGAGGATTTCTACATTCAACTGGTTGCGTTCGAGATAAACGCGGTTCGCATCGGTGATTTCCAGCTCGCCTCGCGCCGACGGCTTCAGCGACGCTGCGATGTCGATGATTTGCGAATCATAGAAATACAGGCCAGTTACCGCATAGCTCGACCTGGGTTGCGTCGGTTTCTCTTCCAGGGAGGTCGCACGCCCCGAACTATCGAAATCCACCACACCGTAGCGCTCCGGATCATGCACGTGATAGGCGAAGACTGTCGCCCCTTCACTACGATTGGACGCGGTATCGAGCTGCACATGCAGATCGTGGCCATAGAAGATGTTATCGCCCAGCACGAGCGCCGACGGCGCGCCATCCAGGAAGTCCTTGCCGATGATGAAAGCCTGCGCCAGGCCATCCGGACTCGGCTGGACGGCATATTCAAGGTTCATGCCCCAGTCGCTGCCGTCCCCCAGCAGTTGCTGGAAGCGCGGCGTATCCTGCGGTGTCGAGATGATCAGGATGTCACGTAGGCCCGCCAGCATCAGCGTGGCAAGCGGGTAATAAATCATCGGTTTGTCGTAGATCGGCAATAACTGCTTCGACACTGCCTTCGTCACCGGATACAGGCGGGTACCCGATCCGCCGGCCAAGATGATGCCTTTACGCTTTTTTTGTTGGGTCATGGCTTATTTCTCTAGAACTTCGGCAAGCATGCGGGCGACGCCGCTTTCCCACGGGGGCAAGACCAGCCCAAAGGCTCGCGTAAGCTTGGTAGTGTCCAATCGCGAATTTTTCGGCCGCTGGGCTGCCGTCTTGTAGGCCGAGGTAGGAACAGCATCGACGGCATCAGCGGTCGCGCGCAAAACCAGGCCAAGTTCGCCGGCAGTATGCAGGACGAAGCGAGCGTAGGCATGCCAGGTCGTCACGCCCGCCGCAGCCAGATGGTAGACGCCCGACAAGGAAGCATCACGGCGATGCGATGCGACGGCCTGCGCAGTCACGTCGGCGATAAGGTCAGCGCCTGTTGGAGCCCCGAACTGGTCATTGATGACACTGAGACGGTCCCGCTCGCCTGCCAAGCGCAACATGGTCTTGGCGAAATTTCCACCCCGCGCGGCATAAACCCAGCTGGTACGAAATATCAAGTGGTGGCAACCGGACGCAAGGATCGCCGACTCGCCTGCCAGTTTACTGCTGCCGTACACGCTCAAGGGACCAGTGTGGTCGTCCTCCCGCCATGGCGTTTCTCCCGATCCGTCGAAAACATAATCGGTCGAATAATGGACGAGCAGCGCACCCGTTTTCGCGGCAGCGCGCGCCAATACGCCCGGCGCGTCACCATTAATCATCCGCGCCAAGTCCTCTTCGCTTTCCGCCTTGTCCACCCCGGTGTACGCCGCAGCATTGACGATGACGTCTGGAGCCACGACCTGGACCGTCCGCGCCAGGCCGTCGGCATCCGAGAGATCGCCGCACAGATCACCGCTGGTGGCGCGGCCAAGCGCCGTCACCTGCCCGAGCGGGGCGAGCGACCGTTGAAGCTCCCATCCAACCTGGCCATTGCACCCAAGCAACAATATTTTCACGAGTTCCGATCCGCGTAGTTTTTCTCGACCCATTGCAGATACGCGCCGCTCTGCACATTGGCGGTCCACTGGGTATTCTCCAGGTACCATGCCACCGTCTTCCGTATGCCCGTTTCAAAGGTCTCGGCCGGTTTCCAGCCAAGCTCCCTTTCCAGCTTGCGAGCATCGATGGCATAACGACGATCATGACCAGGACGGTCCTTTACGAACGCAATCTGTTCGGCGTAGGACAGACCATCGGTGCGCGGCTTCAACTCGTCGAGGATCCCGCAGATAGTTTTCACGACGTCCAAGTTGGGCTTCTCGTTCCAGCCGCCTACGTTGTATGTCTCGCCCACCTTGCCGCCCGCCAGCACCGCACGGATCGCCGCGCAGTGGTCCTTTACGAAGAGCCAATCCCGCACCTGTTGCCCGTCGCCATAGATGGGCAGGGGCTTGCCTGCGATGGCGTTGAGGATCACGAGGGGAATCAGTTTTTCAGGGAAATGGTAAGGGCCGTAGTTATTGCTGCAATTGGTCGTCAGCACCGGCAAGCCATAGGTATGGTGCCAGGCGCGCACCAGATGGTCGGACGCGGCCTTGCTGGCGGAATACGGACTATTCGGCTCGTAGGCGTTGCTTTCACTGAACGGCGGATCGTCCGCTTCCAGCGTGCCGTACACTTCATCGGTGGACACGTGCAGGAAGCGGAACGCTGCGCGCGCAGCTTCATCCAGCTCGTTCCAATAGCCGCGCACGCTTTCCAGCAGATTGAATGTGCCGACTACGTTGGTCTGAATGAATTCCCCTGGCCCATCGATCGACCGGTCCACGTGCGACTCCGCCGCGAAGTTGATCACCGCCCGCGGCTGGTGCGTGCGCAGCAACTCGCCGATGACCGCGCGGTCGCCAATATCCGCCTTGACAAAAAGATGCGCTGGATTTCCGTCGATGGACTTGAGCGTCTCCAGATTTCCGGCATACGTCAGTTTGTCGACGTTGATGACCGGTTCGCCGGACTGTGCCAACCAGTCCAGAACGAAATTGCCACCAATAAAACCGGCACCGCCGGTAACGAGTATCGCCATGGCTATAGCTTCTTGAAAAACGCCGCGGCAAAGAGCCCGACATTACCCATAAACGTCTGACGGAATACGCCAGACCGCTTCAAGCCGCACATGCGGCGTAGTGGCCCGCCGTCGCGAGCCGCCAGAAAAGCATCGAATGTTAGCCGGTTGGCCGGGGACAGGCGCGGAGAAATTCTGCGAATTCCCGCCATGTTCTCGTCTATCCATCCCCGCAATTGGCCATGCATGAGCAGGCGTATCCGCTGCAAGCGCGCGCCCCAACCGAGGTTTGAGCCTATCAGATTACCGCCATGCTGCCGGTAAAGGAGTGTGGGTTGCGGGTCGTACACCACCACACCGTCCGCCGCGCTGACCGCCACATAGGTCCACCAATCGTGGGCAACGACTCTCAGGTCCGGCCCGGCCGACACCAGCAGTTGCCGCGCTGCCTGGTTGAAAACCATGGTGTTTCCCCCACCGACATTCTGGACCAGGGCATTGCGGAAGCCAGGCGCCCGGGTAAACAACGGTGAAAAACCCAATTTACGGCCTTGCTCGTCGATCAACTGAGTGCGCGAGCAGTATAGCGTGGGCACTACGCGACCGTGAGTTTCCAGACGTTCCAACGCGCGCTGTAACTTTTCAGGATGCCAGATATCGTCCTGATCGGAATAGGAAAAATAGTCGCCCACGATTTCGGTACGGCAGACTAACGAAAGAAAGTTCGTCGCAAAACCTCGTCCCGGCCCTGAAACGACACGCAGGCGGTCGGCCCCCCAGCGCTGCCGATAGTGTTCGAGTATGCCGTGAGTTCCGTCGGTGGACCCATCGTCGGAGACCCATACCGTCCATTCCTGATGCGTCTGGGCAGCGATCGAGTCCAATTGCTCCGCCAAATAGCGTTCGCCGTTGTACGCGCAAAGCAACACGATGACATGGGGAGTGCCGCTATCGCGCAGCACGGTTTCGGTTCCCGCTGAAGACATTACTTGCATTCAGATTCGTCCACCTCTTTCTTCACCATCAGCCAACGTGGTGACGCGAAACGGACCAGGGTTCGATAAAGGCCCAGATAAACAATCGAAAAAAGTGCCGCAAAAGCCATCAGCACATATTCATACTGCCAGAAGCATACCGCGGGAATAACCGCGAGAGAGGAAAGTGCCCACAGGTACGGCGACGTCATGGCGTTGCGTTGCACCTTATCCTTGGCCTCGGTCGATCCGATCGCCCACCGCACCAGTCGCTTATAAACCAGCATATGCAGATGCACGCCGTCCGGCATACCGGGGGACCGGCCTCGCAGCCATCGTTTCCGATAAACAGAGAACAGTGTTTCAAATACCGGGTAGATACACAGGAGCAAAGGAAACCACGCCGACACGTCCGGATGACGATATAGCATTAATACCGAAAGCTCACCGATGAAAAAACCGATGAAATAAGCGCCGCCATCACCCAGGAATATCAAACCACGCGGGTAATTCCAAATCAGAAATCCACCTATCGCCCCTATCATTCCGACCGCGGCTACAACCAGCAGGCGGTCTCCGAGGTAATAGGAAACGTACGCCAGACCAGCGAGGATCATGACAGAAACCACGGCTGCCAGTCCGTTGTACCCGTCAATAATATTGATGGCATTAGCTGCTCCGCCCACGGCAATCATCGTGCATAGGAACGAGATAACCGTGAACTGCAGCAGCCAATCGACACCGATAATGTCGAGCCGCACCACCGCGGCACCGAGAAAAAAATATCCCAAGGCGCCGGCCGCCATGGCAAGAACCAGGCGTACACTCGCACGAACGTTTTTCGTGATGTCCTCGGTGAGACCGCCTACGAACGCCGGCAGGCTGGCGAGCATCAACAACAGAAGCTGCTTCAACAGAAACGGCTCGCGCCATGCCGCCACCGCACATACGAACAGCATCGCCACCAGAAGAGATACGCCGCCGACACGCGGTACGGGTCGCACGTGATACTTCTGGACACCAGTCATGTCATGATCAGCCGTATACCGCGCATGCCAATGTCCAAAGCGCAGCGTCAGCAGCGTAAATACGGCCGAAGCGATAAATGCGATTGACACATAAAGCATGAATGAACACCCACCCAGTACTATTCGAATATTGTAGGGCTGGTGCGAAACATTAAGAGACCGGCGCTCCTCGGAGCCCGCCGGACGTCATCAGCTATCATTACCCCATCAGATAGCAGGGCGATTTTACTTGTTTTTCGAGATACGTTGCCTGCCACCTTTACTTGCGCAATGTCACGGCTTCATGACCAAAAACCCCCGCTATTGCATTTTTTCCATATTGCTTAACGGATCTATCGGCCTGTTACCGGTCTTGCTGATGGCGACGTCCCAGGGCGGCAGCGCCCTGTTTTATGTCTCGCTGGTGGCCAGCCTGGCCGCCCTGGCCTGTCTGCCCGCCCCGCCGGACGGCAGTCTGGGGGGCTACAAGACGCTGGCGGCATGCCTGGCCGTCACGCTGGTGGCCGTGCTGGCCAGCCAGGCCGCGCACCATTTCGCTTCCGGCTCCGGTTCCGAGTTCGAGCGCGCCGGCCGCCTTGTCCTGGGCATGCTGGTCTGCCTGGCCGCCCTGCGCCGGCTGGACCCTCGCGACCTCCGCTATCCCCTCCTCGGTTTTGCCCTGGCCGGCTGGGTAGCCTCCGTTACCGTCGCAAAACTGGCCTGGGCCACCGGCGGCCGCCCGGAAACGGAGGAGTACAACGCAGTCGGCTACGGCAACCTGCTGCTCTTGTTCGGCGTTCTCGTCGTGTTTTCGCTTGGCTGGCGGCTGACCCGCCACTCGCGAACCGAAGCGGCCGTCAAGATCGTCACCGCCGTCGCCGCGTTCTATGGATTTGTCCTGACCCAGACGCGCACGGGGTGGATGGCCGTACCCGTGTTCATCCTGATCGGCGTGGCCCTGTTCGCCCACAAGGCGGGGCGTCGCAAGGCAATCGCCGCCTGTTTTATCGCCCTCGCCTTGGCCGCCGCCGTGGGCGCCAGCAGTTCCGCGCTGCGCCAGCGCGTCGAATTGGGCGTGACGGAATTGCACAAGTGCGAAATAGCGCCCTTGACCGACAGCTCCATGTGCATACGCCTGCAACTGTGGGGCGCCGCCTGGCGGATGTTCACGGAACAGCCGCTATTCGGCATCGGTGGCGGCAAACCCTTTGTCGCCCGCCTCCAGGCGGAAGAAGGCCGGGGCGTATCCACCTACGTCGCCCAGAACTTCGGCGAAGCGCACAGCGACCCGCTGTATACCCTCGCCACGACGGGTATCCTGGGTGGCATCGGCCTGCTGCTGGCCTACTTCGCCCCGGCCTGGATTTTTCTTAAGCGATTGATTCGCAATGGAATTCCCCAGGAGTACCGGGTGGCGGCGGCCATGGGACTCGCCTTCTGCCTGGGTTTCGCCATCTTCGGCCTGACCGAACTGATGTTCCGCGGCATGCGCACCGTCTCCTTCTATGCGGTCAGCGTGGCTTGGCTGCTTGCCGCGTCACATTCTGCAACCGTCCACTATGGACAACCCCATGGACGGAGCACCTGAACAGGTACAGAATGGCTGAAACTCCATAAAAAGGAGACAGCCATGCGCATTTCAGATGCTCAATGGATTCCGTCGACCCAGCATCAGACCTGGGAAGCGTTGACCACCTGTTCGGTTCTCCGGGAGTGCATTCCCGGCTGCGTGCAGGTGGAGTGCAGATCGCCGACGGAATATGCCTTTACCGTCAGGGCCAAGGTAGCCGGCCTGGGAGCAGACTACGAAGGCGAGGTTTTGCTTTCGGATGTCAACGCCCCCCACGGCTGTACGCTGGTCTTCGAAGGCAAGGGCGCGGCGGCCGGCCTGGCGATAGGCACCGCCCAGGTCAACCTGACGCCCAAGGACGAAGGCACCCGCCTGTCCTATACGGTGGCGGCGATGGCCGGCGGCAAGCTGGGCGAGATCGGTGAAGCGACGTTGATGAAAGCGGCGGAGAAGATCGTAGAGAAGTTCTTCGCGTCCTTCATCGACTATATGTCGCGGCAACCGCGCGTGGCTCCACCGCCGCCACCGCCGGAACCCGAGTCGCGCGGCCTGCGGAATTCGCCGTGGTCGTGGGCTGCGGTCATGGCGGTGGTGCTGGTGTTCGTCGGATACCACGCCTTCTTCACCTGAACATCGCAGGCTGTTTCACGGTTGGTTGATGCCACTTCCCTGCGAGGAGGCGGCCGGGCGGCCAACGGCCCGATGACCTGACCGGATTACTCGCGTAGCGCCACGCAACGGCCATGGCCGCCGACGTCCGGGTGATATGCTTGCGGCCCCAAGACCGTAAGTTCTGGCCCGCCATGCGTAGCCGCGATATTACCGACCTGCTCGTCCTGGCCGCCGTCTGGGGCGGATCGTTCCTGTTCATGCGCATGGGCGTGCCGGAGTTCGGCCCGGCAGCCCTGATCGCATTGCGCGTCGGCCTGGCCGCCCTGGCGCTTCTGCCCCTGTTGCTCTGGCAGCACAAGTTGCGCGTGCTGCTGCGCCATTGGAAGGCGATTTTGGTCGTCGGCACGTTCAACGCCACCCTGCCCTTCATTCTTTACGCCTATGCCGCCCAGCAACTAGGGGCCGGCTTCCTGTCCATTGCCAACGCCGTCACGCCGATGTGGGGCGCGGCCATAGGCTGGATCTGGCTGGGCGACCGCCTGCCAGCCTCGCGAGTAGCGGGAATGCTGCTGGGCCTGGCGGGCATCGTCGTCCTGGTCTGGGACAAGTTCCACTTCGACGCCGGCGGCAGCGGCCTTGCCGTCCTCGCCGCCCTGCTCGCTCCCGTCTGCTATGGCATCGCGGCCAATTGCACCAAGCGCTACCTGGCGGGTGTCGACGCCTTGACCAACGCCACCGGCAGCATGCTCGCTTCCGCGTTGACGCTACTGCCCTTCGCGATCTGGACCTGGCCGCATGAGCCGGTCTCCTTCCAGGCCTGGAGCGCCACCCTCTTGCTGGCGCTGGCCTGCACTGCCTTCGCCTACGTCCTGTTTTTCCGGCTTATCGCCAGCGTCGGACCGACCGGTGCGATTAGTGTGACGTTTTTGGTACCTATCTTCGGCGTGTTCTGGGGCGCGTTCCTTTTGGACGAAATCGTCACGCCCAACATGCTGGCAGGCGCCGCGGTCGTATTGGCCGGCACCGCGCTGGCATTGGGCCTGGTGAAGCTGCCCGCCCTGCGCTGACGTCGTGCACGGTTGCGGTGTGCCGACGTGCGGCACGCCGATATACCGCGTAATCTCACGATGGAAGACGTTATATGTTGTACGACCCCCTAGCCTGGTTCACCTGGGCCTGCATTTTCCTGGGTGCGGCATGTGTCTGGTTGCAGCCGCCTCGCTGGAGTATGCACGCAACGCTGTTGCTTGCCTGCGGCTATACGGCGGCGACCCTGGACCTGCTGCTGTCCTGGGAGGCCCTGGCCATACTGGCTGTGCTGTTCATCGCGGGCTGTGCGGTCCAGCCTCGCAGGCATCCTTCGCTACGCTTCTGCGGCCATGCCATCTATGTGGCGACAGCAGTCGCGCTGAGCATCCACGTGCTTCCGGGGTTCGATAACCCGATGGTGATCAACGCCATGCGCACTACGCCGGATGCCGCGCCTTTTACGATGTATTTGAATCTGGATAAACCGCTGGCCGGGTTCTGGATCGTACTAGCCCTCCCCTGGATGGCGTGCCGTCGGTTTTGGCGGCAAGCGTTTCCCGCGACGGGCCTGGCGCTGGCCCTGGCGGTCCCTATCTGCATGATCCTGGCAGTGGCGCTAGGGATGGTGCATTGGGCGCCCAAGATTCCGCCGTATTCATTGATCTGGATCTTGAATAATCTGCTGCTGGTTTGCGTGGCCGAGGAAGCGTTCTTTCGAGGTTATGTGCAAGGTGGGTTGTCGCGCTTGCTGGGCAACGGCGAACTGGCTCGCAACGGCGCGTGGATATTGTCCGCCGTGCTGTTCGGGTTCGCGCATTATGCGGGGGGATGGCGCTGGATGCTGCTGGCCGGCGTGGCGGGCCTGGCCTATGGACTGGCGTATCGCCGCGGCGGCTTGCGAGCGGCGGTGTTGACGCACTTCGGGCTGAACGCCGTGCATTTCTTCTTTTTCACTTATCCCGCATTGCAGATGCCCCCGACACAGTAGACCTGCCTTTGATGGCGCCTGCGCGGGGGCCGACTCACACTCGTTCGAACACCCCCGCCGCCCCCATCCCCGTCCCGACGCACATCGTCACCATCCCGTACTTCAACTGCCGGCGCCGCAAGCCATGCACCAGCGTGGCCGCGCGGATGGCGCCGGTGGCGCCCAGGGGATGGCCCAGGGCGATGGCGCCGCCCAGCGGGTTGACCTTGTCCGGATCCAGGCCCAGGTCGCGCATGACGGCCAGCGACTGCGCGGCGAACGCCTCGTTCAGTTCTATCCAGTCGATCTGGTTCAAGGACAGGCCGGCCTGCGCCAATGCGGCGGGAATGGCGACGCGCGGGCCTATGCCCATGATGTCCGGCGCGACGCCGCGCACCGCGCAGCCCACATAACGGGCCAGCGGCGTCAGGCTGTGGTCGCGCACGGCGCGTTCGGATGCCAGCAAAAGCACGGCCGCGCCGTCCGAGGTCTGTGAACTGTTCCCCGCGGTGACGCTGCCGCCCGCGGCGAAGACGGGCTTGAGGCGGCCCAAGGCCTCGGAGGAGGTATCCTCGCGCGGCCCTTCATCGCGCGAGAACGCAATGCCCGCCTGTACGGGCAAGCCCGTGCCCATGGACAGGTCGGGGGCGCGCAGCGTAACGGGCACGCTCGTAATCTCGTCATCGAATTCGCCGTTCTTCTGCGCATCCAACGCACGCTGATGCGAACGTAACGCGAACGCGTCCTGGTCTTCGCGCGACACCTTCCACTGGCGCGCCACCCGCTCGGCGGTCAGGCCCATGCCGTAGGCGATGCCGATGTTCTCGTCCTCCGCGAACACGGACGGCGAGAAGGACGGCGCGTACCCCATCATCGGCACCTGGCTCATGGATTCCGTGCCGCCGGCCAGCATGACGTCGGCCTCGCCGACGCGGATGCGGTCCGCCGCCAGCGCGATGGCGCTCAGCCCCGACGCGCAGAAGCGATTCACGGTCATGCCCGCGACGGTATCGGGCAAGCCAGCCAGCAACACGGCCAGGCGCGCGACGTTCAAGCCTTGCGAGCCTTCGGGCCGCGCGCATCCGATCACGGCGTCCTGGATGGCGGCTGGGTCCAGCGTCGGCGCCTGTGCCAGCGCCGCGCGTATGACGTGCGCCAGCAAATCATCGGGACGCACCGTGCGCAGCGCGCCACGCGGCGCCTTGCCGACCGGCGAGCGGGTCGCCGCAACGATATAGACATCCTGCAAAGTGCGAGACATGGTATTCCTCGATTTTTCTATCAACGATAGTGCTATCGCACGTGTCGGCGCTCCCCATCGCCTGGACCAGGCCGCAATAACCGCCCTCAGTTGCGCACCGGCTTGCCCGTCTTGAGCATGCCGGCAATGCGCTCCTGCGTCTTGGGCTGGCCCAGCAAGCGCAGGAAGGCGCGGCGCTCCTGCGCCAACATCCATTCCTCGTCCACCAATGATCCAGGATCCACGTCGCCGCCGCAGATGACTTCCGCGACCGCGAGCCCAAGCTCGTAGTCGTAGGCCGAGACGAAGCCGCCATCGCGCATGTTCACCAGCTGCGCCGTCAGCGTCGCGATGCCGTCACGTCCCGCCACCGGAAAGGGCTGCGGCAAGGGCGGACGCCAACCGGCATCGGCCAAGGCGCCCGCCTGCTGCAAGGCGGCGTGGAGCAAGGCATCGGGATGCGGCACGATGGGATCGCTTTCGCGCAGATAACCGATATCGCGCGCCTCCAGGGCGGAACGCGAGACTTGCGCGGTGGCGACCGCCTGGGCGAATTTCTGTACGAACCACAACAGCGGCGCGTCGGGCGCGCTCGCCGCACGTAATTCGGCAGCGCGGCGCGCGCAGTAGGCCAGGCCACCCGCGCCCGGCACCAGCCCGACGCCGACTTCGACCAGGCCGATGTAGGTTTCCATGTGCGCGACTCGCGCCGACGCATGCACGGCGATCTCGCAACCGCCGCCCAAGGCCAATCCCGCCAATGCAACGACGGTCGGCACCTGCGCGTTGCGCATGCGTTGAGCCACGCGCTGCAAGTCGCGCTCCATGGGTTCGATGGCGGCAGCCCCGCCCTGCATGAAGGCCGGCAGCATGGCCTGCAGGTCGGCACCGGCGGAGAACGGCTCCCCGTCCTGCCAGACGACGAGGCCACGGTAGCTATGCTCGGCCAGGTCGATCGCCCGCAACAGCCCCGCCGTCACGGCGGGACTGATGGTATGCATCTTGGTCTTGAAGGACGCGATGAGCACGTCGCCCCGACCCGGCGCGGGCGCGGTCCACAAGCGGATGTCGGCATCCTCGTACACCGTGTCTCCCAGCAGCGCCCCGGCCTCCGTCGCTTCGCCGAACATCAAGGGGGGCGCCAAGTGCGCGGCGTAGACCGGCAGCTTGCGCCGCGCCTGGAATTCGCCACGCGATGGATTCCACGAGCCGGCGGGCGTGTGCACGCCGCCCGCCTGCGCCACGGGCCCTTCGAATACCCAAGCCGGCAAGGGCACGGCCGCCAGGGCATGTCCCTGGTCGATATCCTCCTGTATCCAGCGCGCCACCTGCAACCAGCCTGCCGCCTGCCAGACCTCGAAAGGCCCCTGCGCATGGCCGAAGCCCCAGCGCATGGCCTGGTCCAGGTCGCGCGCGTTATCCGCGATATCGGCCAGGTGCACGGCGGCGTAATGGAAGGTGTCGCGCAGCAAGGCCCACACGAAGCGCGCCTGCGGATGGTCGCAAGCGCGCAGGGCCTGCAAGCGCCCCACGGGATCGCGCTGCGCCAGCGCGGCGGCGACCGCGTCGTCCAGCCGCGCATCGGCCGGCACGTAGTCGCGGGTTTGCGGATCCAGGCGCAGGATGGCCTTGCCCGCCTTGCGATAGAAGCCCGCCCCCGCCTTCTGTCCCAGCGCGCCGTTGCGCAGCAATTCGGCCAGCACGGGCGGCGTGGCGAACGCCGGGTGGAAGGGATCGTCGGGCAGGCCGTCCTGCATGGTGCGCATGACGTGCGCCAAGGTATCCAGGCCCACCACGTCCGCCGTGCGGAAGGTGCCGGACTTGGCGCGCCCCAGCCGCTTGCCGGTCAGCTCGTCGACCATGTCGTAGGTCAGGCCATGACGATCGGCTTCCACCATGGCCGCCATGATGCCGAACACGCCGATGCGATTGCCGATGAAATTGGGCGTGTCCTTCGCGCGCACGACGCGCTTGCCGAGGCCGGCCACCAGGAAGGTCTCCAGGCGATCCAGCAGTTCGGGCGCCGTGCGCGGCCCCGGTATCAACTCGACCAGCGGCATGTAGCGCGGCGGATTGAAAAAGTGCACGCCGCAGAAACGGGGCTGGATGTCTTCGGGCAGGCTTGCGGACAGCGCGCCCAGCGACAGGCCCGACGTATTGCTGGCCAGCGTGGCCCGCGGCCCCAAGGCCGGCAGGATCAGCCGGTAGAGCTGTTCCTTCCAATCCAGGCGTTCGGCAATTGCTTCGATCACCAGGTCGCACTCATGCAGGCGGTCCAGGTGCTCGTCGTAGTTGAGCGGTTCGATATGCCGCGCCAGCGCGGGCAGCGCCAGCGGTGCGGGATTCAGCCTGGCCAGCCCGGTCACGGCCTTGCGCGCGACGGCGCTGCGGTCGGCGCCCTGAGCCGGCAAGTCATACAACAGCACCGGGAAACCGGCATTGACGCAGTGCGCGGCGATCTGCGCGCCCATCACGCCGGCGCCCAGCACGGCAATCTTGCGTATGCGCCCCAACGAGGGCGCGACGGCGGGTTCGACGGGGGGGTTCTTCGCTGTCTCCATGCCTTTCTCTCCTGCGGCGTCCCTGCGATCCGCGGGGCGCATCATGCATTCATCGTCGGTGCATAGCTCGGTCAAGAACCAGCATAACGCGACGCGTGCGTCCTTGTCCGCCGGGCGAGCCCGAGTGTGCCAGAGTGAGTCCGAGTGGCCCGGGCAAGCCCATGGGCCAACCCCAAGCCTCAATAACGTCCCGTTTGCCCCGTCAGGGCCACGCCCAACCGCAGCAGCGTATAGGACACCGTATCCACGCAACGGCGCAGCCACCCGCGCCGCGCATACTCGACGCTGCGCACCAGCCGGCCGCCACGCGCGATCTCGGCCTCCAGGCGCTTATGCAGTTCGTCCGAGAAACCCGCATCGTCGACTACGACGTTGGCCTCGCGCGCCAGCAGCAGGCTGAAGGGATCCAGGTTGGACGACCCCACCGTCGCCATGTGATCGATGACCGCCACCTTCGCATGGAGAAAGCTGGGCATGTATTCGTAGATTTCGATGCCGGCGCGCAGCAGTTCTTCATACAGCGCATGCGTGGCGTAGTACTGCATGCGGTATTCGATCTTGCCCTGCAACACCAGGCGCACCCGCACGCCGCGCGCGGCGGCTCGCGCCAATGCCTTGCGAAAGCGGACGCCGGGAAAGAAGTATGCGCTGGCGATGAGGATCTCGTGGCGCGCGCGGGCGATGCCGTACAGATACGCACGTTCGAAGGTATTGCGGAAACGCAGGTTGTCGCGCAGCACCAGCGCGGCGCGCAAGGGCCCGGCGGGCGGCTGCGCCGGCGCGTTGGCCGGCCGCTTGAGGCGACGCCACTGCGTCGGCCGCCGCCACTTGCGAGGATCGCGCCGCACCGACGCCCAGTTCAACCGCACCCATAGCAGGTCCTGCGCGTGCACGGCGTAGGAAACCAGCGGGCCTCGCACCTCCACGGCAAAATCGAAGCGCGGATTCGCGGCGATTTCCTCCGTCAACGCCACGTCGTCGTAGTCGTCCTCGATGTTGATGCCGCCGATGAACGCGACCTCGGCATCGACGACGGCCACCTTGCGGTGCAGGCGACGCAGGCGGCTGCGCGAAAACAGCAGGCGCTTGATCCAATGCGGCTCCGGCCGGAAGATGCGGCAGTCGCCGCCCGCCGCCTTGATGCGCGCGGCCACCGCCTCGCCGGTTTCCAGGCTGCCGAATCCATCGACCACCACGCGCACCTGCACCCCGCGGGCCGCCGCGCGTTCCAGCGCTTCCAGGACCTGGCGGCCGGTGCGGTCCAGCGTGAAGATATAGGTCTCCAGGTGTACGCTATGGCGCGCGTCGTCGATGGCCTCGCACAACGCCGGAAAGAAATCCGCGCCGTTCATCAGCAGGCGGATGGCGTTGCCCTCCGTCCAGTCCAATCGCAGGGCGCGGGCGGTCACGGAAGTTCCAGTTCGGTCAGCAAGGGAGCATGGTCGGACAGGCGAGACCAGGCGCGGCCGCGCAGGACACGCGCGCTGCGCACGGCAAAGCCGCGCTGGTAGATCCGGTCCAGCCGGAACCAGGGGAACACGGCGGGAAATGTGCGCGGGGGCGGCGCGATGCGGTAGTTGCCGTCCATCGACACCAGGTTGTGGCGTTCCAGCATGGCCAGGCTGTTGGGAACCCCGCGCAGCACATTGGTCAGGCGCCGCATGGAATCGCGCAGGCGCGGGATGTCGCCGCCGTGCGAACGCGGCGCGTGCGAGAACACTTCATAGACGCCCAGGCGCTGGACGAACAGCGGCGACAGGCGGTCGCCCCAGTCGTTGAAATCGCCGGCGATGAGCATGGGCGCGCCCGCGGGCACCAGGCGGTCGATGCGATCGGTCAACGCCAGGATCTGCCGTTCGCGGCTACCCGCGAACAAGCCCAGGTGAACCACGAAGCAGTGCACGTCATAGCCCTTGATGCTCACCCGCGCATGCAGCAGGCCGCGCTGCTCCATGCGGTGATCGGAGATATCCTGGTTCTCGTGGTCGAGGATGGGGTAGCGCGACAGCAGCGCGTTGCCATGATCCGTGGCGCTGCGTATCGCATTGCGGCCGTAGCACACTTCCATGCGCAGGGCCGCGCCCAGGGACATGTGCTGCGCATCGATGACGCTGCGGCTGTCATTGCGGCCCTGCACTTCCTGCAGGAAGACCAGGTCCGGGCGCAGGCCGTAAAGGCCCAGGCGCAATTCCTTGAGCGAATCGCGCGCGCCCAGCGCCGACTTGCCCTTATGGATGTTGTAGCTGACGACGCGCAGTATCGACATGATGCGTGGACAGTACTCCAGGAGCGGCCGCCTTGGGGGAACGAGCCCCGTGCCTCCGACGGCTGTGCGAAACACAGGTATAAAACAAGCGCGGCGCCCGTGGAAGCTCCAGCAGGCGCCGCGTCCCGGTATTCATGCTACCGAGATTACCGCAATTATTTGACTTCGGCGTTGCGCAGGCGGATATGCAGTTCGCGCAACTGCTTCTCGTCGACCGCGGACGGGGCCTGCGTCAACAGGTCCTGGGCGCGCTGGGTCTTGGGGAAGGCGATGACGTCGCGGATCGAGTCGGCGCCGGTCATCATGGTGCAGATGCGGTCCAGGCCGAACGCGATGCCGCCATGCGGGGGCGCGCCATATTGCAGGGCGTCGAGCAGGAAGCCGAATTTCTCGCGCGCTTCCTCGGCGCCGATCTTCAGCGCGCGGAACACCTTGCTCTGGACTTCCTCGCGGTGGATACGGACCGAGCCGCCGCCGATTTCCCAGCCGTTGAGCACCATGTCATAGGCTTTCGCGTAGGCCTTGCTGGGATCGCTCTCCAGGAAGTCCTCGTGGCCGTCCTTCGGGCTGGTGAAGGGGTGGTGCGCGGCGGTGTAGCGGGCGTCTTCCTCGTCGTACTCGAACATCGGGAAGTCGACCACCCACAGCGGGCGCCAGCCGGCCGTGAAGAGGCCCGTGGACTTGCCGAATTCGCTGTGGCCGATCTTGATGCGCAGCGCGCCGATGGCGTCGTTGACCACCTTCTCGCGGTCCGCGCCGAAGAAGATGATGTCGCCGTCCTGGGCGCCGGTGCGCTTGATCAGTTCAGCCAGCGCCGCGTCATGGATGTTCTTGACGATGGGCGATTGCAGGCCGTCGCGGCCCTTGGCCACTTCGTTGACCTTGATCCAGGCCAGGCCCTTGGCGCCGTAGATGCCGACGAACTGGGTGTAGCTATCGATTTCGCTGCGCGACAGGGCCGCGCCGCCCGGCACGCGCAGGGCGACCACGCGGCTGCCCGGTGCGGTGGCGGCCGAGGCGAAGACCTTGAAATCGACGTCGCGCATGATGTCGCCGATATCGGTGAATTCCAGCGATACGCGCAGGTCGGGCTTGTCCGAGCCATAGCGGCGCATGGCTTCGGTCCACGTCATCGTGGGGAAAGGATCCTGCAGGTCGACGTTCTGCACCACCTTGAACACGTGGCGGATCATGCCTTCGAAGATTTCACGGATTTCGAACTCGTTCAGGAACGAGGTTTCGCAATCGATCTGGGTGAATTCCGGCTGGCGATCGGCGCGCAGGTCTTCGTCGCGGAAGCACTTGGTGATCTGGTAATAGCGGTCGAAGCCCGACACCATCAGCATCTGCTTGAACAGCTGGGGCGACTGCGGCAGCGCGAAGAACATGCCGGGGTTGACGCGCGACGGCACCAGGTAGTCGCGGGCGCCTTCAGGCGTGCTCTTGGTCAGCATGGGGGTTTCGATATCGATGAAGCCCAGGCCGTCCAGGAACTTGCGCACTTCGATGGACACGCGGTAGCGCAGCATCAGGTTGCGCTGCATTTGCGGGCGGCGCAGGTCCAGCACGCGATGCGTCAGGCGCGTGGTTTCCGACAGGTTGTCGTCGTCCAGCTGGAACGGCGGGGTCACCGAAGCGTTGAGGATTTCCACTTCCTTGCACAGCACTTCGACTTCGCCCGACGCCAGTTCGGCGTTGGCGGTGCCTTCCGGACGCAGGCGCACCAGCCCCGTGACCTTGATGCAGAACTCGTTGCGCAGGCGCTCGGCCGTGGCGAAGGCGGCGTTATCCGGATCGAACACGATCTGTGCCAGGCCCGCACGGTCGCGCAGGTCGATGAAAATCACCCCGCCGTGGTCGCGGCGGCGGTTTACCCAGCCGAACAGGGTAACGGTCTGACCGAGGTGGTCACGGCAAACCTGGCCGGTGTAGCAGGTACGCATGCGGGAAAACTCCGTTATTAACTTTGTTGGGGCGTCACGAAGGAAACGTCACGATGTAGGGGGCCGTTCCGGGGCGCCTGTTTATTGCGCGGGATCCGCGGGCCTGTCGTCATTGCCGGGCCGGCGCACGCCAGGCGCGGTGGGAATGACGCCAGGCGGCACGGGGGGCGGCGTATTCGCGGCGGCGGGCGGCGGCGGCGCCACGACACCCATGGAAACCACGTACTTCAGCGCGGCATCCACGCTGATGTGCAAGTCGATGACGTCGCTGCGCGGCATCATCAGGAAAAAACCGGATGTCGGGTTGGGCGTAGTGGGAATGTAGACACTGACGTGCTCGCCTTGCAAGTGCTCCGCCACCTCACCGCTGGGCGTCCCTGTCAGGAAGGCGATGGTCCACGAACCGTGGCGCGGGTACTGGATCAGCACGGCCTTGCGAAAGGCTTGCCCGTTGGGCGCCAGCACGGTATCGCTGACCTGCTTGACCGAGTTGTAGATGGAGCGCACCAACGGAATGCGGCCGACGATTTTTTCCCACTGCTCGACCAGGGTGCGGCCCAGCAGGTTGGCGGCGAACACGCCCGTCAGCAGGACCACGACGATCACCAGCACGAAGCGAAAGCCCGGGATATCCAGTCCGAACAGGGATTCCGCCGACAGGAAATTGGGGACGAACCCCTCCAGCGTGGCCACGAGCACGCCCAGCACCCAGACCGTGATGACCAGGGGCACCCAGATCAGCAGGCCGGTGATGAAGTATTTCTTGAAGACGCGCATCGACATCGCGGTCGTCAGGAGGCGGAGGGCGTGGCGGCGGGCGCCGAGGCCGGGGCGGCCGCCGGCGCTGCGGCCGGGGTCGCTGCCGGAGCGGCGCTGTCGGCCGCCGGGGCCGCATCGTCCTTCTTGCCGGCCGGGGCGGCACCGCCGCTGGGCGCGTTGCCGCTGCCGTTATTGCGGAAATCCGTCACATACCAGCCCGAGCCCTTGAGCTGGAAGCCGGCGGCGGTGACCTGCTTGGCATAGGCGCTGGCCCCACATTCAGGGCAGACCGTGAGCGGTGCGTCGGAGATTTTCTGCAGGACGTCCTTGGCAAAACCGCAGGCGCCGCACTTGTAAGCGTAGATGGGCATGTTTCGAACCCCAGGGCACCGGCACAAAAAAATCGCTCGCGCTATTCCAGGACACAACTCCCGGAACCGCGGCGAGGCCGGCAAAAAAAAGCGGGAAAGTCTTGAATTTTAACGTATTGAAGGCCCCCCGTATTGCGGGGTGGCGGGCGCTGCGGGAGGCAGCGCCGGCCGGGGACGCTGGATACGCCGGCCGGGTCGGTTGGACGGCCCCTAGGTCATGCCCCGACGCCGGCATCCTCCAGCATCATCGCGGCGCCCTTTTCGGCGATCATGATGGTGGGCGAATTGGTGTTGCCCGACGTGATGGTCGGCATGATGGACGCATCGATGACGCGCAGCCCCTGCACGCCCCGCACCCGCAGGCGCGGATCGACGACCGCGCGGTCGTCCACGCCCATCTTGCACGTTCCCACGGGATGGAAAATGGTCGTGCCGATGTCGCCCGCCACGCGCATCAGGTCCGCATCGCTATGAAATTCCACGCCGGGCCGGTATTCCTCCGGCTTGTAGCGCGCCAGCGCCGGCTGCGCGACGATGCGGCGGGTCAGCCGCACGCTGTCGGCGGCCACGCGGCGGTCCTCCGGCGTCGACAGGTAGTTGCATTGGATATGCGGATGATCCTGCGCCGACGGCGAGACGATGCGCACATGGCCGCGGCTGGTCGGCCGCAGATTGCATACCGACGCCGTGAAGGCGGGAAAGGCGTGCAAGGGATCGCCGAATTTCTCCAGCGAGAGCGGCTGCACGTGGTATTCGACGTTGGCGCGGGTTTGCTCCGGCCCGGAGCGCGCGAAGGCGCCCAGCTGCGACGGCGCCATGGTCAACGGTCCGCGCTTGGCGGCGACGTATTGCAAGCCCATCAGGGCCTTGCCCCACAGGGTGCCGGCGATGGCGTTCAGCGTCTTGGCGCCCGTCACCTTGTAGACCAGGCGCAGTTGCAGGTGATCCTGCAGGTTCTCGCCCACGCCCGGCAGGTCCTGCACCACCGGAATACCCAGGTTCTGCAACGTGGCGGCGGGACCGATGCCCGATACCTGCAGCAGTTGCGCCGACCCGATCGCGCCGGCCGACAGCACGACCTCGGCGCGCGCCAGCGCCACCCGGTCGCGCCCGTCCTCGCCATGGAAGTGCACGCCCTCGACACGGCGGCCGGAGAAGGCCAGCCGGGTGACGCGCGCGCCCGTCACCACTTTCAGGTTGGAACGATGGAAGACGGGGCGCAGGAAGGCGCGCGCGGCGCTCCAGCGCACGCCGCGGCGCTGGTTGACGTCGAAATAGTCGCAGCCCTCGTTGTCGCCCCGGTTGAAGTCGCGTATGGGCGGGATGCCGGCCTGCTCGGCGGCGGCGCGGAAGGCGTCCAGCAGGCGCCACGACAGGCGTTGGCGTTCGACTCGCAACTCGCCGCCCTTGCCATGGTAGGCATTGGCGGCGCCATGGTAGTCCTCGCAACGGGTGAAGTAAGGCAGCACGTCACGCCAGCCCCAGCCGGTATTGCCCGCGGCGGCCCAGCCATCGTAGTCCGCCGCCTGGCCACGCATGTAGATCATGCCGTTGATGGAAGAACTGCCGCCCAGCACGCGGCCGCGCGGATAGCCCAGGGCGCGGCCGTTCAAGCCCGGATCGGGCTGGGTGCGATAACACCAGTCCGTGCGGGGATTGCCTATGCAATAGAGATAACCGACCGGGATATGGATCCAGCGCCAGTCATCGGGACCGCCGGCTTCCAGCAAGAGCACGCGGATATTCGGGTTGGCCGTCAGGCGATTGGCCAGCAGGCAGCCGGCCGAACCGGCGCCGACGATGATGTAGTCGAATGTCCAGCCCGTGCTGGCGACCGGTTCATCTTCATAGGCGTTACTACTCATCTGGTCTCCTCGGTCCCGCTCGTGGCGGCGGGTCCAGCCGTTTTTAGACGACTTGCACGCCGAGGGCAAGTCCATGCCGTGGAAGACAGAACACTGCGCAATACCGTGCAAAGGAAGGCAATCCGCACCGCCACGGGCCGCCCGTCGCGCCCCGCAATGGCGCGGAGACAGGGGAGTCCGGCATCGCGATGCCTCCACCATGCCAGGCGCGTCCCCCTGCGTCATTCCCCGGGCAGCGCGGCTACGGTCTCCTCCAACGTCCGCAACAGGGCCGGGTCCGGCGCCGCCAGCGGCGCGCGCACCGCGCCGTCGAAACCATGCAGCCGGCCCAGCAAGGCCTTCACCGGACCCGGATTGGGTTCGGCGTACAGCAGCCGGATCACCGGAGCCAGCGCGTGGAAGACATCGCGCGCACGATCCAGGCGTCCCGCCGCCACCGCGTCGTAGAGCGCCACGTACAGATCGGGCCGCACATGGGCCGACGCGGCGATGACCCCGCGGCCGCCCAGGCACAAGGTGGTCAGGGCCTGCAGGTCCTCGCCCGCCAGCACCGCCAGCCGACCGTCGGCGATCAATGCGATGGTCTTGTCCAGCGATCCGCCGCAATCCTTGATGGCCGCGATATTGGGATGCTCCGCCAGCCGCAGCAGCGTCGCCAGTTCCAGCGCCACGCCGGTTCGATAGGGAATGTCGTAAAGGACCAACGGCACCGGCGCCGCGTCCGCCAGCGCCCCGAACCAGTCCAGCAGCCCCGCCTGGCTCGGGCGGATGTAGTACGGCGCGGTGGCCAGCAGGCCGGCGATGGGCCGCGAACCCCATTCGCGGGCGCGCGCCTGCACTTGGCGCAGGTTGTTGCCGGCCACGCCCATGACGACGGGCACGGCGCCCGACTCGGCCAGGATGGTGTCCAGCACCGCCCCCTGCTCGGCCGGGTCCATGGCGGCGGCTTCGGCGGTGGTGCCGCAGGCGATCAGCCCATGCACGCCGGCGCGGCGATAGTGGCGCACCAGGCGGCGCAGCGCGGGGTGGTCAACCTCGTGGTCGACGAAAGGCGTAACCAACGGCACCCAGATGCCGTGGAAAGGGTCTTGCGGCTGGACGTAGAACATGGCGATTCCTTCTTGCATGAAGACCGGGAAAAGTCCGCAAGAAGCGCCACGGGGGGAGTAAAGCTTGCTGCCCTGTCGCCGCCGCCCTGCTGCTGGCCGCTGGCTGTTCCGTCGCTCTTCTGACGGAACAGCGCTCCGGTCAGACGAGCGGCTGTTTTTTGGCTTTTTTCAGGCTGGCCAGGCGTGCGTCAGCGCTGCCATGGGCAGGGCGGACGAGAGCGAGGTCAGCGTGAAGAGACATGGGGGGCGTGGTTGCGCCGTTACCGGCGCGGATTGGTGTCTGCGGATATTACCCAGCGTTTCCCAGGCTGTCCAGGTAGACGCGGCACAAGGCTTCCATGCCCACGCGATCCGCTTCGTCGAAACGGCCGGGCACCGGACTGTCCACGTCCCAGACGCCGATGAGCCGATCGCCCAGCACCAGCGGCACCACGATTTCCGAGCGGGAAGCCGCATCGCAGGCGATGTGGCCCGGGAAGGCGTGGACGTCCGGCACCACCTGGGTGCGGCGCTGGCTGGCGGCGGCGCCGCAGACGCCGCGCTCAAGCGCGATGCGCACGCAGGCCGGATTGCCGTGGAAGGGCCCGAGCACCAGTTCGCGGCCGTCGAAGAAATAGAAGCCAGCCCAGTTCAGGTCCGGCAAGGTGCGATAGACCAGCGCGGCAAGGTTGGCGGCGTTGGCGATGCGGTCGTGCTCGCCGTCCAGCAGCGCGCGCGCCTGCGCGGTCACTTCGGCGTACAGGCCGGCTTTGTCCTGGGTGGTGGGGGTGGCGATGGTGAACATGGGGGATGGCGATTGCGCGACAGGTGCGGCACAGGCGGCGGGCGGCCCGCCGGACGAAAGACGCCGGAAGAAACACGCCGAACGAAGGAAAATGCCACTTTACGCCAAGTCGGGCATCGGCCGCGCTACCGGGGATAAAGAGAGGGGAAAGAGCAAGGGACGGCGGGGACGGACCAGGCGCCCCTGTTGCAGGCGTTTTTTTCTAAAAGTGGGACAATGCTCGTTCGCCGCCCGTGGGGCGGCCGGTTGATTGCACCGTATTGCTTTTGTTCTTTTGAGCCTAAGACCTATCCATGGACAAGCCTTTCGAACCCGAATGTTCCTTTTCTGAACGCGCCACCCAACTGACCAGCTCGGCCATCCGCGAGATTCTCAAGGTAACCGAGCGTCCGGACGTCATTTCCTTCGCGGGCGGCTTGCCGGCCCCGAGCGGATTTCCGGTGGATGTCGTACGGGCAGCCTTCGACAAGGTACTGGTTTCGAACGGCCGGTCGGCCCTGCAATACGGCCCGACCGAAGGCTACGCGCCGCTGCGCGCCTGGGTCGCCAACGACCTGAACAGCAAGGGCGCCAAGGTCGCGCCGGAAAACATCCTCATCGTGTCCGGCTCGCAACAAGCCCTGGACCTGCTGGGCAAGGTGCTGGTGGACAAGGACAGCAAGGTGCTGGTGGAGACCCCCAGCTACCTGGGCGCCCTGCAGTCGTTCAGCCTGTACCAGCCGCGCTTCGTTTCCGTGGCCTCGGACGAGGGCGGCCTGGTGCCGGAAGCCCTGACCGAATCGAATGCCAGCGGCGCGCGCTTCCTCTATGCGCTGCCCAACTTCCAGAACCCGACCGGCCGCACCCTCAGCCGCCAGCGCCGCGAGACCCTGGTCACGCGCGCCGCCAGCCTGGGCCTGCCGGTGGTCGAGGACGACCCCTATGGCGAACTGCGCTATGCCGGCGAGCCCGAGCCCAGCCTGCTGTCGCTGGCCGCCGACGCCGGCGCGCATGTGATACGCATGGGTTCGTTCTCCAAGGTGCTGGCGCCCGGCCTGCGCCTGGGCTACATCGCCGCCTCGCGCAAGCTGATCGACAAGCTGGTGCAGGCCAAGCAGGCCACCGACCTGCACACCGCCACGCTGACGCAGATGGCCGTGTATGAAATCGTCAA
Source organism: Achromobacter aloeverae (assembly GCF_004121055.1). Classification (GTDB taxonomy): domain Bacteria; phylum Pseudomonadota; class Gammaproteobacteria; order Burkholderiales; family Burkholderiaceae_B; genus Bordetella_C; species Bordetella_C aloeverae. The sequence goes on along the minus strand of NZ_PYAL01000005.1, from coordinate 217,479 downwards.
GGACGGCTTCCTGGACACCCATCTGCCCACCGTGCGCGAACTCTATCGCCAGCAATGCGACTACATGCTGGACGCGCTGCAGAAGGAATTCCCGTCGTCGGCCACCTGGACGCGCCCGGAAGGCGGCATGTTCATCTGGGTCACGCTGCCCGAAGGCATCGACACCAACCAACTGCTGCAAAAGGCCATCGAGGAGAAGGTCGCCTTCGTGCCCGGCGAACCGTTCTACGCCAACGCGCCGGCGCCGCGCAACACGCTGCGCCTGTCCTTCGTCACGGTGCCGGAAGACAAGATCCGCAGCGGCGTGGCGATCCTGGGCCGTCTGATCAAGGCGCAGCTGGCGTGACGATGGCGCGGCAATCATCCAGCCATATCGATCTGAATGACATCGTTTTCGATGACTGGGTGGCGCGCTGGTTGCCCCTTTCATGGGGCCCCTATGCGCGGCTATGCCGGCTGGACCGGCCCATCGGCACCTGGCTGACCCTGCTGCCGGCGCTGGCCGCGCTGGGGCAGGCGGCCGCCGGTTGGCCGGACCTGGCGCGCCTGGTGGTGTTCTCGCTCGGCGCCCTGCTGATGCGGGGCATCGGCTGCACGCTGAACGATATCTTCGATCGCGACATCGACAAGCACGTCGAACGCACGCGCTATCGGCCGTTGACCAGCGGGCAGCTGACCCTGCGCCAGGCGCTGTGGTTTCTGCTGGCCCAATTGGCGGTGTGCGCTTCGCTGCTGTTCTTCATCAACCCCATGAGCCGCTGGCTGGCCGTGGCGCTGCTGCCCATCGTGGTGATCTACCCGCTCTGCAAGCGCTTCACGTATTGGCCGCAGGCCGTGCTGGGCGTGTGCTTCAACTGGGGCATGCTGATGGCCTGGTCGGACACGCGCGGGGTGGTGCCCTGGGGCGCGATCGCGGTGTATATCGGCACCATCGCCTGGCAGATCGGCTATGACACGATCTACGCGTACATCGACGTACGCGACGATCGCCGCCTGGGCCTGCATTCCACCGCGCTGCGCTTCGGCGAAGCCGGCAAGACCTGGGTGGGCGCGTTCTACGTGGCCACGATGGCGCTGTGGACGGTCGGCGGCTGGGCCGTCGGCATGGGCTGGCCGTATTACGCCGGCATGGCCTTGATCGCGATCCACCTGGCCTGGCAGCTGCTGCGCTTCGACGTGCGGCGTCCCGAACTGGGACTCGGCTTGTTCCGCGCCAATCTCTGGGTGGGCGTGATGCTGGTCGCGGCGTCGGTGGCGGGCGGCCTGGCGGCGTCAGTGACGGCCTGATTGCCGGCGGCGCCGGCTTCATCGAATCCGCCGGATCGATGGCGGCGCCCAGGCGCCCTCCACCGCCGCGTTATCCGGCCAGTAGAGACGCAGGACCAGCGAGAAGTGGCCGCTTTGCGGCGACGGCAGCCAATTGCGCACGCGGTCTTCCAGGGGCGTTTCATATTGCAGATAGATCGTCGCCGTTCCATCGGCGGCCATATTGATCCTGTCGCGGGCGCGCACCGCGTAGCGGTTACCCATGTTGTCGAGCAAGGCCTCCCGGTCGTTATACAGCGTGACGGTCCAGAATCCCCGCACCGGTGGCTGCTGCAACCGTTCGAAGCGCAGCTCGTAGCGAAAGGAGCCGTCCAGCTGCCGGCCTTCGCTATCGGTATCGGCGCGCGCCTGTATCAAGTCCTCGCTCAAGGGGACGACCCAGGCCTGGCGCATCGACCGCGCGCGCAACGCATAATCGGTACCGTAGGTGCCACGCCGCTTCATGGGCATGACCAGGCCGGCATTGCCGACGCGCGGTTCCGGCCCCGATCGCACGCGCGCCTGCCCGGCCTGCACGCCCTCGTTGACGGCGGCCTGTAGCACCGCGGGCAGGCGCGCGAACTCGAAGCGGCTGCCGGGCACGATGCCCAGCCGGCGCAGGCGCTGCAATATCGGCGTGTCGTTGTCATGCGGCGGATAGCGACCCGCCAGCTCGGCGAAAGCCGCGAAATAATCCGCTGCGCTCATGCTCGCCACCTGCTCCACCGGTGGCGTGCGCGGGAGGGCCACGTTATACGTGCCGGGGGACGGCGATGCGCCCTTCTTGCGCCAGGCGGACAGGGGCGTGGCCAGGAAGCCCGCCTGGAAGGCCTGCGCGGCGGCCAGGTCCGCGCTCCCTGCCAACGCGATGCGCACGTGCAGCCAACCGCTGGGAGTGGGTGCGCGCAGCACCTCGACGCCGCGCGGCAGCGTGCCGCGCCAGTCCCGCGCGGCGATGGCATAGGCCTGCGGCCCTCCGGGCGTGGTGCGCGTGCCCGGCGCCGCGAAGACATCGGACCACATATCCGCCGCCATCATCATGAAGTAGCGTCCTTGCGCGTCGGGCACCTCGATGATCAGCGGCTCACGCGCCACGTCGAACCACAGGGATGACCACAGCACGTCGGCATCCGGCGTGGAGCCGATGCCGTGCAGCAGCGCCTCGGGCAAGCGGGACATATGCGTGTAGCGGTTGACCGGCGCGCCCTCGCCCAGCCGCGTATCGGGCTCGACGATGTTGGTCTGGATGCGACGCGCGGTCTCCATCACCAGCATGGGGTAGGCGTAGAGATAGCCATCGGCCGCGATGGCCCGCGCCTCGCCGGGGTCCAGGATGGCGGCCTGCTGGGCATGCGCGCCGCCGGCAAGCCATCCCGTCAGGCACGCCAGTACCAGCCCTAGCGAAGCGCGGCGCCAGTTCATGCGGTATCCACCTTTAGCCACGCCTCGCGCGCGGTCCGAAAAAAATTTTAACGAGGCGTTCCTACCGCCGTACTTGGCTAAAGGAGGTAGAAAGGGATGGGAAACGACGGATGGGTCGACGACGCCGGCGCACGCGGCCGCGCGCCATCAGTGGAACGCGGACGCCCCGCGCTCGGTCCGCCGGGCTGCATGACGCAATGCACCAAGACCGCGCATACCGCACTAGAATGGAGCGCTTCGAGCCATCAGGAAAAAGGTTTGCCCATGTATCCCACCGCAGCCAGTGGCGCTCCGACCCCCGCCGCCCGCAAGCCCATCACCCTTGCCCAATTGCAGGCGATGTACAAGCAAGGCGAGAAAATCGCCATGCTGACCTGCTATGACGCCAGCTTCGCGGCGCTGCTGGACCAATGCGGCGTGGACATCCTGCTGATCGGCGACTCGCTGGGCAATGTGATCCAGGGCCAGGCGTCGACGCTGCCCGTCACGCTGGAGCACATCGTCTATCACACCCAATGCGTGGTGCGCGGCAACCGCAGCGCGTGGGTGCTGGCGGACCTGCCCTGGAACAGCTACCAGGAATCGCCGGCGCAAGCCTATGCCAGCTCGGCGGCCCTGATGGCGGCCGGCGCCCACATGATCAAGATCGAGGGCCTGGACCAGCGCTCATCGTGGTTCACCGACACCATCGCCTTCCTGGCCGAGCGCGGCGTGCCGGTGTGCGCCCATATGGGACTGACGCCGCAATTCGTGCATGCCCTCGGCGGCTACCGCGTGCAGGGCAAGGATGAAGCCAGCGCGGCCCACCTGAAGCAGCAGGCGCGTGCCGCGCGCGATGCCGGCGCCGCCATGCTGCTCTATGAAATGGTGCCCGCCGCACTGGCCGCTGAAATCACCGCGGAAGTGGGCATCCCCACCATCGGCATCGGCGCGGGCGCCGACTGCTCGGGCCAGGTGCTGGTGCTGCACGACATGCTGAATGTCTTCCCGGGCCGCAAGGCGCGCTTCGTGCGCAACTTCATGGAAGGCGCCGACAGCATCCAGGCAGCGGTCGCCGCCTATGTGCGCGCGGTCAAGGACGGCAGCTTCCCGGCGCCCGAACACGCCTATTGATCCATGCGCCTTGCGGCTGCGCGGGCCTGGCCTCATGCCGACGTAGCGCGCAATTCGGCGGCCTGGGCCAGCAGCCAGCGCCGGAAGGCCTGCAAGGGCGCCAGGTCCTGCTTGCCCGGCGGCCAGGCCAGGTAGTAATTGCCCTGGCTGCGCAGTGGCCGGTCGACCGCCAGCACCAGGTCGCCGCGCCGTAGTTCATCTTCGATCAGGAACCGGGGCAATACCGCCACGCCCATGCCGGCGATGGCCGCCTGCGCGGCGAAAACGATCTGGTCCACCAGCATGCCGTGCACTTCGGCGACCGGCACGCCCATGGCGTCGAACCAGCGCTCCCAGGCGTCCGGGCGCGACACGATGTGCAGCAGCGGCGCGGTGGCCAGGTCCGCCGCGGCGGCAAAGCCATGACGCGCCTTCAGGCGCGGACTGCACACGGGCACCACGGTTTCCTCCATCAGGAAATCCAGGCGCGCGCCGGGCCAATGGTCGGCGCCGAAATGAATCGCGGCATCCAACGATCCGACCTGGAAATCGAAGGACTCGAAGCGCGTGATGAGATTGACGGTGACATCGGGGTGGGTGGCGATGAAGTCCGGCAGGCGTGGCATCAGCCAGCGCGCGCCCAACGTCGGCAGCACGGCCAGGTTGACCGTGCCGCCCAGCGGATTGGCGCGAAATCCCAGCGTGGCGGTAGCGATGCGCTGCAAGGCGCCGCGCACCTCTTGCGCGAAGGCTTCGCCGGCCGCCGTCAGCCGCACCGTCTGCCGTTCGCGGATGAACAGGTCCGCGCCCAGCAGCGTTTCCAGCGAGCGAATCTGGCGACTGACGGCGCTCTGGGTCAGGTTCAGTTCTTCGGCGGCAGCGGTGAAGCTTCGTCGCCGGGCCGCGGCTTCGAAGGCGCACAGTTCGGCGGTGGGCGGCAGGAAACGGCGTACGAGTGTCATGGTAGGTCATTCTATATCCGCATGACATCAGGCAAGAACATCGTTTGACGCCTGGGACGGGCGTGGACAGAATGCACTGGTTTCCCGTCAGTTGATGACGTTTACGCATGAGCCCCTATTCGCCGGACCCGGGATAACCCTGATGAAGAATGACCGCCGCTCGCATGGCCTCTGGGAGGCGACGGCGCCGCCCGCGCCCGTCACTCCGCCCTTGCAGGCGGACCAGGCCGTGGATGTCGCCATCGTCGGCGCCGGCTATACCGGGTTGTCCGCCGCCCTGCACCTGGCCGAAGGCGGCGCGCGTGTTGCGGTGCTGGAAGCGGAGGAAATCGGCTATGGCGGTTCCGGCCGCAACGTCGGCCTGGTCAATGCAGGCATGTGGGTCATGCCCGCCGAACTGTCCGCCGTGCTCGGCGAGACCTACGGCGCACGGCTGCTGGACATCCTGGGCAATGCGCCCGACCTGGTGTTCGAGCTGATACGGCGCCACGCCATCGATTGCCAGGCAACGCGCACCGGCACCCTGCATTGCGCGGTGGGCCGGGCCGGGCTGAAGGAAATCACGGAACGCGCGCGACAGTGGTCGGCGCTGAAGGCGCCCGTGCATCTGCTCGATGCCGAAGCGACACGCGCCAAGACCGGCACCGACGCCTATACGGGCGCGCTGCTGGACCTGCGCGCCGGCACCATACAGCCGCTGGCCTATGCGCGCGGCCTGGCGCGCGCGGCTATGAAAGCCGGCGCCGCCATCCATACAGCAAGCCCGGTGACGGCCGCGCACGACCGGCAGTCGCATTGGGAGCTAGGCACGCAGACGGGCGCGGTAGTGCGCGCGCGCTGGGTCATCGTGGCATCCAATGCCTACAGTCACCAGGATGGTCCGTGGGCCAGCCTGCGCACGGAGCTGGTGCGCCTGCCCTACTTCAACATGGCGACCGCGCCGCTTACCCCCGCCCTGCGCGAACGTATCCTGCCGGAACGGCAAGGCGCATGGGATACGCGGCAGGTGCTGTCCTCCTTCCGCTACGACGATGCCGGCCGCCTGGTGTTCGGCAGCGTAGGGGCGCTGTCCGGCGCCGGCTTGCGCATCCATACGCAATGGGGACGCCGCGCCCTGGCGCAGCTCTATCCGGCCCTCAAGGACATCCCTTTCGAGCACGAGTGGTACGGCACCATAGGCATGACCACCGATGCCCTGCCGCGCCTGCATCGCGCGGCGCGCAACACCGTTTCCTTCAGCGGCTACAACGGGCGCGGCATCGCCCCCGGCACTGTGTTGGGCCGCGAACTGGCGCGCCTGGTGCTGGGCGCGAAGACGGAGGACGATCTGCCGCTGCCCGTCACGCCCATCCAACGCGCGCCGTGGCGGCGCACGCGCGAATGCTGCTACGAAGTCGGCGCGCGCCTGGTGCACGGGATGGACGCGCGATGATACGCTGCAACGAACCATCGAATCGATAAACCGCGACGCGCCGCCCGCAGGCCGCGCCGCGATCCGCAACCTCAATGGAAGATAAGCCATGACCACTACCGCCGCTCAAGCCCAGGACGCCTTGCAGAAACTGGGCGTGGCCGCCGCCGCATTCCAGCAAGGGGCGCTGGCCGCGCACTCGCCCATCGATGGCAGCCAGATCGGTGCGGTGCGCACCCACACCGTGGAAGAAGTCGCCACCGCCGTCGACCGCGCCCAGCAAGCCTTCCTGGCCTGGCGCGTCGTGCCGGCGCCGGTGCGCGGCGAGCTCATACGCCTGTTCGCCGAGGAACTGCGCCAGAACAAGCAGGCTTTGGGCACGCTGGTGTCGCTGGAGGCCGGCAAGATCCTGACGGAGGGCCTGGGCGAAGTGCAGGAGATGATAGACATCTGCGATTTCGCGGTGGGCCTGTCACGCCAGCTCTATGGCTTGACCATCGCGTCCGAGCGGCCCGGCCATCGCATGATGGAAACCTGGCATCCGCTGGGCGTGGTGGGCGTGATCAGCGCCTTCAACTTCCCGGTTGCGGTGTGGTCCTGGAATTTCGCGCTGGCGGTGGTGTGCGGCGACGCGGTGGTGTGGAAGCCATCGGAAAAAACACCGCTCACGGCGCTGGCCTGCCAGGCCCTGTTCGAACGCGTGGCGCAGCGCTTCGGCAAGGCGCCGGCGCACCTGTCGCAAGTGGTCCAGGGCACGCGCGAGGTGGGCGAGGCCTTGGTCGATCATCCCAAGGTGGCCTTGCTCTCGGCCACCGGCAGCACGCGCATGGGCCGCGAGGTCGGGCCCCGCGTGGCGCGGCGCTTCGGTCGTTCCCTGCTGGAGCTGGGCGGCAACAACGCCGTCATCGTCACGCCCACGGCGGACCTGGACCTGGCGGTGCGCGGCATACTCTTCGCCGCCGTCGGCACCGCCGGCCAACGCTGCACCACCACGCGCCGCCTGATCGTGCATGCCAGCGTGCGCGAGACATTGGTGGCGCGCCTGAAGCAGGCCTATGAAAAGCTGACCATCGGCATACCCACGGACGCCAAGACCCTGATCGGGCCGCTGATCGACAAGGCCGCCCATGACGGCATGCAGGCCGCGCTGCAAAGCGCCCGCCAGGAGGGCGGCCAGGTATTCGGCGGCGAGCGCGTGCTGGCCGACCGCTATCCGCAGGCTTACTACGTGCGTCCCGCGATCGTCGAAATGCCCGCGCAAACCGCCACGGTATGCCACGAAACGTTCGCGCCGATACTCTACGTCATGAGCTACGACTCCTTTGACGAGGCCCTCGACATGCAGAACGGCGTGCCGCAAGGCCTGTCCTCGGCCATCTTCGGCAACGACCTGCGCGAAGCGGAACGCTTTCTTTCCGCCAGCGGTTCGGACTGCGGCATCGCCAACGTCAACATCGGCACGTCCGGCGCGGAGATCGGCGGCGCGTTCGGCGGCGACAAGGACACCGGCGGCGGACGCGAATCCGGCTCGGATGCCTGGAAGGCCTACATGCGGCGCGCCACCAACACCATCAACTATTCGCGCGAGCTGCCGCTGGCGCAGGGGGTGGATTTCAACGTTTGAGGCTCCATGCGCGGCGATGGCTTGCGCCCCAGGAAAGCCAGCACGCCCGCCGCGCATAGCAGGGTAATGACAGCCAGGCCGTCCAGCAGCAATCCGAACGCCTCGGCGTACGATGCGCGCACGGACGCCGGCGCCATGCCCGGCAGCAGCAACAAGGCCTCGGACAGATCGCCGGTGGCCAGGCGCACGGCGGCACCCGTGAGCGAACCGGCATCCACGCCGGGCAGGACCTCGCGCAGCCGTGCCGCCACCAACGCGGCCAGCACCGCCGTCACGCTGGCCAAGGCCACGCCTTCTCCAGCCACCCGCATGGTGCTGAAAATACCCGTCGCCATGCCGGCCCGCTCCTTGGGCACCACGCTCACGGACAAACCATCCATCAGTCCCCACGGCAGGCCCGCCCCCACGCCTATCATCAGCATGGGCACGACGGCGAGGGCGCCGGGTCCGTCGCGCAAGGCCCAGCGCAACGCCCACAAACCCGCGGCCGCCAGGACCAGTCCCGCGCCGCAGATGGCGCCCGCATCGAAGCCGCGGGTCAGCCGCACGGCCACGAAAGGCACCCACAGCATCGGCACCGACAAGGCCAGCATCAGGATGCCGGCCTGCATCTCGTCATAGCCATCCACGCCGATGAAGCGCAGGGGCAACAGCACCAGCAGGACGATGTAGCCGTAGCATGTCGCCACCGGCAGCAGCTGCACGCCCACGAAGCGGGGATAGCGGAACAGGCTGAGATCCAGCATGGGACGCTGCGCGCGCGCTTCCGCACGCAGGAAAGCCAGCGACAGGGCGACGGCGCCCGTCAACAGGGCCATCACCCGAGGATGGCGCCAGCCCAGCCCCGGTCCCTCGATGATGCCGCAAGTGAAGGCGGTCAACGCCGCGGTGAACAGCAGCGCGCCCAGGCAATCGAAACGGCCCGCGTGCGGATCGCGCGTCTCCCGCATGCGCGGCACGCCGAAGCCCAGCGCCAGGATGCCCGCCACCGCACCGGTCAGGAAGACCGCGCGCCAGCCGAAGTGTTCGATCAGCCAGCCTGCCAGCACCGGACCGAAGGCCAAGCCCACGCCGAACGTCGCACCCAGGGCGCCGAAGGCGCGGGTCGCCGCCGCGCCCTCGAACTCCTGCGCCAGCGCCGCCGTGCCGCCGGCCAGCGCGGCAGCCGCGAAAATACCCTGCAAGGCACGCAGCACGTCGACGGCGGCCAGCGTGGGGGCCAAGCCCAGGGCCAGCGCACAAGAGGCAAAGCCGCCCACCCCCCAGGCGAATACCCGCTTGCGGCCCAGGCGGTCGGCCAACGCGCCCGCCAGCATCAACATGCTGCCGAATGTCAGCATGAACGCGTTGGTGACCCAACTCATGGCTTCGGGGCTGCCGCCCAGCGACCGGCCCATGGCCGGGGTTGCCACGGCGCCGCCGGAGAAGCTCAAGGGCAGCGCCAGCGCGGCAAGGCAGACGGCGGCCAGTATGGCGCCCCGGCCTGCGGCGCCGCCATGCGCATCATTATCCGCGCCACGCGGCATGGTTCGTGTCTCTTTCATCGTCATTCCCGCAAACGGCAAGGCGATGAAAGATAAATCCACGGCGCCGTCGCGGAAACCACTTGGCGCTCCGTTCATTCCGGAATCGATTTCCGGCCGCGCGGACCGCCATGCCCCGTAGAATCGGGCATGGACAATCTCAATGGTATCGTCGCCTTCGTACGCGTCGCGGAAACCCTCAGCTTCGTCGCAGCGGGCGAGCAGTTGGGCATTTCCGCCTCGGCGGTCGGCAAGGCCATCGCCAAGCTGGAACAAGGCCTGGACGTACGTCTATTCCATCGCAGCACGCGCAAGATCACCCTGACCGACGAAGGCCGGCGCTACTACGCCAGCTGCCGCCGAGCCCTGGAAGACCTGCGCGAGGCCCGGGCGGTATTGTCGGAAGCCGCCAGCATGCCGCGCGGACGCCTGCGCATCAGCTTGCCCGCGATCGGCTATCGCTTTCTATTGCCCGTGCTGCCGGACTTCCGGCGCCAGTATCCGGATATCGAACTGGACCTCGATTTCAACGACCGCCTGGTGGACGTCGTCGAAGGCGGCTTCGACGCGGTGATCCGCAGCGGTCCCTTGGTGGATTCGCGGCTGGCGGCCCGCCGCCTGGGCCCCTTTCGGCTGGTGCTATGTGCTGCGCCCGCATACCTGGCGCAAGCGGGTGCCCCGGCGCACCTGGACGAGCTGGCCACCCATGCGTGCGTGCGCTATCGCTTCCCCACCACCGGCAAGCTGCAGCCCTGGGACCTGGCCTGCGACGACATGGCCCCGCCCAATCCGGCGCCCGCCATCGTGTGCAACAACATGGAAGCCCTGTACCAGGCCGTGGCCGCGGGCCTGGGCATAGGCTACATGCCGGATTTCCTTGTATGCGACGCGCTCGCCGCGGGGACGCTGCAAACCGTTCTCGATGATTGCGCCGGCGCGCAGGGGCAGTTCTCGATCCTGTGGCCATCGAGCCGTCATGTCTCGCCCAAGTTGCGGGTGTTCGTCGACTTCGCGGCGCGTCGGCTGTTTCGTGCGGCGTGAAGATCGCCGCCCGCTATCCTTCGCGCCGGAAGGCCAGGCGGGGAGCCGGTAGTGCGCACAATAGTGCTTGCTCAAAAGTGCTTGCTCAAAAGTGCTTGCTCAAAAATTGACGATAATATCGGCTCAATGTTGTGGAGAATTTGCGGTGATCGGCGTTTTTGATTCCGGCAGCGGCGGCCTGACCGTCATGCGCGCATTGGAGCAGGCACTTCCCATGGAATCGTTCACCTATCTGGGAGATCACGGCAATGCTCCCTATGGGAATCGCTCCCCCGCCGACATCTACGACCTGACCTTGCGAGGCATCGAGCGCCTGTTCGGCCTCGGCTGCCCATTGGTCATCATCGCCTGCAATACCGCCGCGGCGACCGGGCTGCGCCAACTGCAACAGACCTGGCTGCCCCACGCCTATCCGCAAAACCGGGTTATCGGCGTCATCGTGCCGATGATCGAGGCCATCACGGGCATGCCGTGGGAAACGAACGTCGCGGGGCTCTCGCCGGCCGACGCCGATGCCGGTCCGGCCTTGCATGTGGCCGTCTTCGCCACGCGGCACACGGTGAACACGGGCGCCTACGTCACGGAAATCGCCAAGCGCGCGCCCGCCCTGCGCGTGTCACAACAGGCCTGTCCGGAACTGGCCAGGATGATAGACGAAGGCGCCAGCGACGATGACATCCGGCCCTTCGTACAGGGCTACGTCGAAGAACTGCTGGCGGCCCACGGCGTCCCCGACGTCTGCATCCTGGGCTGCACCCACTATCCGCTGATCGAGCACCTGTTCAGGGCCGCCCTGCCGTCCGAGGTCAGGCTGCTCACGCAAGGTGACGTCACCGCAACGAGCCTGCGGCGCTACCTCGCGCGGCATCCGCGCTTTTCGTCGACCGCACCCGCGGCGACCACCTACCTGACGACGGGCGACCCGCAACACGTCTCCCAGGTGGCGGGCCGTTTCCATGGCCGCATCGTGCAATTCCAGAAGGTGGCTTGATCCGGCTTGATCCGGCTTGCTGTGGCTTGACCCGGCTTGCGCCCAGGCCAGCCAGCCATCGACCGCTTGCGCTCAACCCAGCTTGCGCACCGACGGCCGGGCGCGCATCCGTTCGGCGTGCGCAGCCACGCGGGGAAACTCGGCGATATCCACGCCGTCGCCTTGCAGCCACGCCGCGACGGTGTACAGGTAGCCGTCGGCAACGGTGAACTGATCACCCATCACCCAGGGCTTGTCGCTCAAATAGTGGTTCTCGATAAGACCGAAGCACTCGCGCATATTCTGCGGCACCTTCGCCCGGACGGCGGCCTGGGCCGATTCGTCGTCGACCCAGCGGGACGCGCGCGGACGGTGCGCATGAGCCACGTGGGCCGTGGAAGACAGGTAGTTGTTGAAATCCTGCATGTGGGCCAGCGCGAACGGATCGTCCAGGGGCGCGAGCTTGGCCTGGGGATAGGTCTGGGCCACGTACAACAATAGTGCTGGCGCCTCCGTCAGCACGCCCCGCGACGTCACCAGCGCCGGCACGCGTCCCTTGGGATTGATGGCCAGGTATTCCGGGCTGCGTTGCTCGTTGTTGGCAAAGCTCAACGTCTTCAGCGTGAACGCCGCGTCCGCTTCATAAAGCGCGATCAGCACGGCCTGCGCGCAGGTTCCCGGTGCGTAATACAAGGTAGGTTCAGTCGCCAAGTTCGTCTCCTGTTGTGTGTTCACCAAGTGTGTATTCACCGAGTGTGTATTCACCGAGTGTGAGTACACCAATCAAATTGCACTTCATCCGGCAATTGCACTTCATCCAGCATAACGTGCCTCCCGCGGCCACCCTACCCCTGGTGCTCGGCCACGACGCCACGCAGGCTGGCCAGGGCCGCTTCCACGGCCGCCTGCTGGAATGCCTCCTGCCGCCAGTACATGGCCACCGAACCGAAACCCGACAGCCGGATCGGCACGATGCGCATGGCCTTCATATGGGAGAACCGCAGCGCCGCGCGATGCGACGCCACGCCGATCACGTCGCTGCTGCTGATCAACGTCAGGTTGATCGTCACGGAATTCGATTCCACATGATCCGCGGGCAAGCGTTCACCCGCGGCGGCCAGCGCGGTATCCAGCGCATTGCGTATCGGCGTGCCTTTCGGCCATACGATCCAGCGATAGGTCATCACGTCCCGCCAATCCACGCGCGTCAGATCGAAGATGGGATGGCGCGGTCGCGCCACCAGGTGCACGGGCTCCATGTAGAGCGATTCGGAAAGGATGGCGGGATCGTGATGCTCCGGCGCCGAGCGTCCCACCACGATATCCAGCTCGCCCTGCGCCAGCTGGTTGAGCAACTGGTCCATGGTCGACTCGACCAGCTTGACGCGGGCTTGGGGCATGCGCTCCAGCAAGCGCATGACCGCCAGCGGGACGGTGTCCGACGCGGAGGCGCCGGAGGCGCCGATCACCACGCGGCCACCGCCACCCTGGCGCAACGCCGCCATATCGCCGCTGGCGCGCTCCAGTTGCGCGTCGATGCGCTGGGCATGGGCGATCAAGGCCTCGCCATAGGGCGTGGGCCGCAAGCCGCGCGCATGACGCTCGAACAAGGGCAGGCCGATATCGTCCTCCAGGTCCTTCAGCCATTTCGACAAACCGGGCTGCGTGGTATTCAGCATGGCCGCGGAATGACTGATGTTGCGGGTCTGCGCCAGGCTGAGCAGCATCTTCAGATTGCGCAGCCGCAGTCGGTAGGTCCAGTCCATGAGCTGCGTAGTCTCCTCGCACCGGGGGCGCCAGCCATATTATTTTTGGTATGGATAATAAGATAAATTCATTTCTGAAGGCATATCGGCGCTCTCATAATAGGGAAAAAACCAAGAGGAGACACCGCGATGCCAGAAGGTACTTCCGCGCGCGCCGACCGTGCCGCGTATTACGAACGCATCGGGCGCAAGAACATGGCTCCCCTCTGGGAGTCCTTGCACAACCTGGTCCCGCCCACGCCGCAGCCGCGCTGTATCCCGGCCATCTGGCGCTACAACGATGTGCGCGCGGATGTGATGGAGGCCGGTACGCTGATCAGCGCCGAAGAAGCCGTCCGCCGCGTCCTGATCCTCGAAAACCCGGGCCTGCCGGGCCAGGCCAGCATCACCCAGACGCTATATGCCGGCCTGCAACTGATCCTTCCGGGCGAAATCGCGCCCAGCCATCGCCATACGCAATCGGCCCTGCGCTTCATCGTCGAAGGCGAAGGCGCCTACACCGCGGTCAATGGCGAACGCACCACCATGCACCCGGGCGACTTCATCATCACGCCGTCATGGACCTACCATGATCATGGCAATCTGGAAGCGGCCGACGGCGGCGAACCCGTCGTATGGCTGGATGGCCTGGATATTCCCCTGTTGCGCATGCTGGATGCCGGCTTCGCGGAGAACTATCCCGCCGCCACGCAGCCCGTGACCCGCCACGAAGGCGACAGCCATGCGCGCTTCGCCTACAACATGGCGCCCGTCCGCTATGCGCCGGCCAATGGCAATTCGCCCATCTTCAACTATCCCTATGCGCGCAGCCGCGAAGCCTTGGACCAGCTCTACCGCTATGGCGAACTGGATGCATGGGACGGGGTAAAGCTGCGCTACGTGAACCCGGCTACCGGCGGGTCGCCCATGCCCACGATGGCCGCCTTCATGCAATTCCTGCCGGCCGGCTTCCAGGGCAAGACCTATCGCGGCACCGACTCCACCGTCTATTCCGTGGTCGAGGGCCGGGGAACCGCTCTCATCGGCGACCAGGAATTCCACTTCGGGCCGCGCGATGTCTTCGTGGCGCCATCCTGGCAGCCGGTGCAGCTGGCCGCCATGGAAGACACCATCCTGTTCAGCTTCTCCGATCGTCCCGTACAGCTGGCCCTGGGCCTGCTGCGCGAAGCTCGCATGGAATGAGAGGCCGTGGCGCGCGGTGGCGCACCTCGTGTCCATCATGAACCCGGGCTGGCGTGCGCCCTGGCAAGCGGTGTTGACTCACTTCCCAACAAGGGTAATTCGACCATGTCTTATGTCATCGCGCCGCCGGCGCCCGTCACGGTTCCCGTCGCCGGCACCGGCGACCGTTTTCCCGTCCGCCGCGTCTATTGCGTCGGCCGCAACTACGCTGCGCATGCCCGCGAAATGGGCTTCGATCCGGATCGCGAACCGCCCTTTTTCTTCTGCAAGCCGGCCGACGCCGTGACGCCGGTTGCGGAAGACGCGACCCTGGACGTGCCCTACCCCGCCGAGACCCGCAACTACCACTACGAAATCGAGCTCGTGGCGGCCATCGGCAAGGGCGGCGAGAACATTGCGGTTGAAGATGCGCCGAGCCATGTATACGGCTATGCGGTCGGCCTGGACATGACGCGCCGCGACCTGCAGATGCAAATGCGCGAAGCCGGACGGCCATGGGAACTGGGCAAGGCCTTCGATCGCAGCGCGCCCATCGGGCCTATCGTTCCCGTCGCCGCCAAGGGACGCTACAACCAGGCCGCCATCTGGTTGAAAGTCAACGGCCAGGACAAGCAGCGCAGCGACACGTCCAAACTGATCTGGTCGGTCGCCGAAACGATCGCCTACCTGTCGCGCTACTTCCGCCTGGAGCCGGGCGACCTGATCTACACGGGCACGCCTGATGGCGTGGGGCCTGTGGTCAAGGGCGATGTGATGGAAGGCGGCGTGGATGGCCTGGGCGTCCTGCGCGCGCGCGTGGTCTAGCCGGCGCAGGCGCGCAGGACGCGGTAGCCCTATCGCACCGCGTCACCGGGCCGAGCAAGCGGGTAGACGAAGCAGCCGGACGATAACAGCGGCCATGAGAAGACAAAAAGGAGATCGGCCATGGACAAGCACACTGACAAGCGAACTGACAAGCGAACCGACAAGGACACCGACGTCATCATCGTAGGCGCGGGCGTGGGCGGCCTGGTGCTGGCGCTCAGCCTGCACCAGGCGGGGATCGCCTGCCGCGTATACGAGTCCGTGCGCGAGATCAAGCCGCTGGGCGTGGGCATCAACCTGCTGCCGCATGCGGCGCGCGAACTGGACGAGCTGGGCCTGCTGCCTGCCCTGGACCGTGTAGGCGTGCGCACCAAGGAATCGATATTCTTCACGCGGCACGGCCAGTTCATCTACAGCGAGCCCGCCGGCCAGGCGGCCGGCTATGCCTGGCCGCAATACTCCATCCATCGCGGCGACCTGCAAATGACGCTGCTGGCCGCGGTGCGGGAACGGCTGGGCGAGGATAGCGTGTGCGTGGACCACCGGGCCGTGCGCGTAGAACAGGACGAAAGCGAGGACGCAAGCGGGAACGCCGGCGTCACCGTGCACATGACGGACAGTGCCGGCGTCGAACGCCCGCCCGTGCGTGGCGCCATCGTCGTCGGTTGCGACGGCATCCACTCGGCGCTGCGCAAGCAGCTCTATCCCGATGAAGGCGCGCCGCGCTATTCCGGCGTGAACATGTGGCGCGGCGTGACGCGCTGCAAACCGTTCCTGAGCGGCGGCAGCATGGTGCGCGCGGGTTGGCTCTCGATCGGCAAGATGGTGATCTACCCTATCCGCGACAACATCGACGCCGACGGCAACCAATTGGTGAACTGGGTCGCGGAGATCGAGTCTCCCGAGCCGGCCGTGCGGGACTGGACGCGCCAAGGACGCCTGGAAGATTTCTTCCCGGCCTTCGCCGATTGGCATTTCGACTGGCTGGACGTCGCCGCGCTGATCAGGAACGCCGACGCCGTGCTGGAATACCCCATGGTGGACCAGGACCCGCTGCCGACCTGGACGCGGGGCCGCATGACGCTGCTGGGCGATGCCGCCCACCCCATGGTGCCGCGCGGCTCCAACGGCGCGGGACAGGCCATCATCGACGCCCGTTACCTGGCGGGACAGCTCAAGCGCCTGGGCCTGGGTCCCGCTGCCCTCCAGGAATACGACCGCGCGCGCGTGGCGGCAACCACCAAGGTCGTGCTCACCAATCGCAGCAATCCGCCCGATGCCATTCTGCGCGAGGCCTACGAGCGTTCGCATGATCGTCCGTTCGACCGCATCGAGGACATCATCAGCCGCGACGAACTGCAGGGCATTTCCGACCGCTACAAGCAGGTGGCCGGTTTCGATCCGGCGATGCTGGCGGCGCGCCCTTCTTTCCTTTGATCTTTGCGGGGCGACGGTCCCCGGACGGATGTGCCGTAGCAGATTTTCCGCAGCAGATTTTCCGAAGTTCCGAAGCGCCCGCCCGGTCACGGATATCCCGCGTTCGATGGCCGGGACGACAACAACAACGGAGACAATATGAAGAACCTCTTCCGCATCCTGGCCGCGCTGATGCTGATGCTGGCGGCAAACGCCAGCCAGGCTGCATGGCCTGACCGGCCCGTCACCCTCATCGTGCCCTTCACGCCGGCCACGGGCATCGACCAGGTGGCGCGCCAGTTGGCCGCCACGCTGCCCAAGACCCTGGGCCAGGCGGTCGTCGTCGAGAACCTGGCCGGCGCCAGCGGCAACATCGGCACGGAGAAGGTTGCCCGCGCCGCACCCGACGGCTATACCTTCCTGGTGACCGTGAACACCTTCGTCATGAACCAGCCGCTCTACCGCGAGAAGCTGCATTACGACCCCATCCAGGACTTCGCGCCCGTCAGCCTGACGTCCTGGGGCACCCTGCTGCTGGTCACGCACCCGTCCAATCCGGTCGGCACCATCCAGCAGATGGAGGACGCCGCGCGCAAGCAGCCGGGGAAACTGTCCTACGGGACGCCAGGCGTCGGCACGCCGCATCACCTGGCGATGGCCTTGCTGCTGGACCAGGCCAAGGCGACCATGCTGCACGTGCCCTACAAGGGCACGGCGGGCGCGGTGACCGATATGCTGGCCGGGCGCCTGGACTACATGTTCCTGCCCGTGCATGTGGCGCTGCCGCAGATCAAGGCGGGCAAGCTCAAGGCGCTGGCCACCGGCAGTCCCAAGCGCCTGCCCCAATTGCCCGACGTGCCGACGCTGAGCGAGTCCGGCCTGCATGGAGCGGACGTCGACATGTGGTACGGCGTGCTGGCGCCCAAGGGAACGCCGCAAGCCATCATCGACAGCATGAACAGGCAGATCGCCGTAGCCTTGAAGGCGCCGTCTACCGCCAGCGCGTTCGAAGCCCAGGGCATGGTGCCCGCGACCTCCACGCCGGCGGAGTTCGCCGAGCTGATACGCAAGGACGCCAAGCGCTGGAGCGACGTGGTGACGCGGGCCGGCATCAAGGCGGATTGACCAGCGCGCGCCGCGCCGCCGCCGCCAGCCGCTCACGGCGGCCGGCCAGGCCGATACCAACCGAATCCCGCAGTCTCCCATTTCCAGCGGAACCGCCACCATGCAACTCTACAGCTTCTTCAACAGCTCGACTTCCTACCGCGTACGCATCGCCCTCGCACTGAAAGGACTGGACCATGTCTACGTGCCCGTCAACATACGTAAATTCGAGCATCGCGCGACGGACTACCTGGCCCGCAATCCTTCGGGTGGCGTGCCGACGCTGGTCGACGGGGACATGAACCTGGGTCAATCGCTAGCCATCATCGACTACCTGGACAGCACTCATCCGCAACCTCGCCTGTTGCCCCAGGACACGCTGCTGCGCGCCCGCGTGCTTGAACTGAGCAGCGTCATCGCGTGCGATATCCATCCGGTGAACAACCTGCGCATCCTGCGTTATCTGCAAAAAGTCCTGCAAGTGACGCCCGAACAGAAGGATGCATGGTATCGGCACTGGATCGCGGAAGGGCTGACCGCCGTCGAGAACCTGCTGGCGCGGCACGGGCACGGTCCCTATTGCTTCGGCGACGCGCCGACGCTCGCGGATTGCTGCCTGGTACCCCAGATCGCCAATGCCTTGCGCATGGAGTGCGATATATCGGCCTATCCCAAGGCGATGGCCGTCTACGCGCATTGCAATGCCCAGCCCGCGTTCCAGCGGGCGCAGCCGTCCCGGCAGCCGGACTACACGGCATAGCGTCGGCGGCTGGCGCCCACAACCAAAACAACGACAACAACGGAGACATCATGCAGGAACCCGATCCCAACGGCGGCCCGCTGCGGGCCTATACCGACCCTGGCTACGTGCCACTGTGCGCAACCCTGGCCGAGATCCGCGCCAATATCGACCGGCTGGACGACCAGATCGTCCGCCTGATCGCCGAGCGGGCGATGTACGTCAAGGACGCCGCCCGCTTCAAGCGCGACGCCTACCAGGTCAGCGCCCCCGCGCGCCAGGCCGAGGTCTTCGAGAAGGCGCGCCAGCTCGCCCACCGGCACGACCGCGGCTTCGAGAACCTGGACCAGGTGGTGGACGCAACCTATCGCGCCATGGTCGCCGCCTTCATCGCCAACGAGCAGCACTACTTCAACCACATGCATCGCATCGGAGACCAGAGTGAATAAGCACGCACCCGCTCGCCTGCGCCGTCTGCTCGCCATCCTGGGCATCGCGGCGCTTGCGCCGTTGGCGGCCGCGCACGCCGATACCTGGCCCAGCCAGCCTTTCAAGGTCATCGTGCCCTTCGGCGCCGGCTCCAGCCCCGACCAGGTGGCCCGCATCGTCGGCGAAAAGGCCGGCGCCATCCTGGGCCAAAGCATCGTCGTCGAGAACAAGCCGGGCGCCAGCGGCAATATCGGCACCTACGCCATCGCCAGCGCCAAGCCGGACGGCTACACCTTCGGCGTCTCCATCACCGGTCCGCTGGTCAACAACACCCTGCTCTTCGACAAACTCCCCTACGATCCCAAGCGTGACCTGGCGCCGCTCACGCTGGCCGTGCACCAGCCCAACGTGCTGGTCGTGCCGACGACATCGGGCATCGGGACGGTCCAGCAGTTGCTGGAGGCCATCAGGAAGAATCCGGACAAGTTCAATTTCCCGTCGCCGGGGGCCGGCACCGTGTCCCATTTGGGCGTCGAGCTGATGCTGCAGCAGATCCATGCCCAGGCGGTGCACGTGCCTTATCCTTCCTCGCCCGCGGCGTTGACGTCGCTGCTGTCCGGCGACACCCAATTCGGCGCCCTGCCGCCGGTCGCCGTCATGTCCATGGTCAAGGATGGCCGCCTGAAGGCGCTGGCCGTCACGTCGTCCAAGCGCTCGTCGTTGTTGCCGGACATCCCCACGCTGTCCGAAGTCGGCGTGCAGGGCGTCGAGGGATCGGCCTGGATAGGGTTCGTGGTTTCCTCGCAAGTGCCGCCGGAGATCCGCAAGAAACTATCGGACGCGTTGATCCAGGCCATCGCCGATCCCGAGGTGGCCAGGCGCCTGCGCGCGCAGTACATGGACCCCGTGGGCAGCACGCCCGAGGACTTCCGCGCCTACATGGACGACGAGCTCAAGCGCTGGGGTCCGTTGATCAAGAAGCTGGACATCAAGGTCCAATGACACATCTTCCGGCATCGAGGAGCAAACCATGTATGTGACCGAACCCGCGCGACGCATCGCGGTGCAAGGCGAGTATGACGTCGTGGTGCTGGGCGGCGGGCCCGCTGGCCTGTTGGCGGCAACCTGCGCGGCGCGCAACGGCGCCAGCGTCCTGCTGATAGAGCGTTACGGCTTTCTTGGAGGCATGGGGACCGCGGCGGGGGTTTCCAACTTCTGCGGACTGCACGCCAACATCCATGGCGAGATAAAGCAGGTCGTCCATGGCACGGCGGACGACCTGCTGGACCGGATGCGCGCCCTGGACGGCCTGAACGAGCCGCACCTGATCCTGGGCAAGATCCACGCGCAAGCCTATGACATCTCCGCGTTCAAGCTGGCCGCCGATGGACTGCTGCACGATAGCGGCGCCCAGGTGCTGTTCCATGCGCTGGCGTCGAGCATGACCGTCAACGACGACGGCCAGGTGGATGCCGTGATCGTGGAAACGAAGTCGGGACCGCGCGCCGTGCGCGGCCGTGTCTTCATCGACTGCTCGGGCGATGCCGACCTGGCGCGTTGGGCCGGCCTGGATTTCGAGAAAGGCGACGCGCAGGGCCGCATGCTTTATCCGACGTTGATGTTCAAGGTCGGCAATGTGGATGGCGCCCGCGCGCAGGATGCCTGGAAGAGCATCCCCCTGCTGATGGACCAGGCCGAGGCCAGCGGCGAGTTCCGCTTCCCTCGCCGGGGCGCCATCGTGCGGCCGCAGAAGCACGACTATGAATGGCGGGTCAACGTCACGCAGCTGTCCGATGCCGATGGATCGGCGGCGGACGGCACGGACGCGGGTTCGCTGTCGGCCGGCGAAATGGAAGGACGCCGCCAGATCGTCGAGTACCTGCGCTTCCTGCGCGCCAAGGTCCCGGGTTTCGAACACGCCTATGTGCTGGACATCGCGCCGCAGCTGGGAATACGGGAAACGCGCCGCGTGGTGGCCGAATACATGCTGACGCAGGAGGACGTGCTGGGCTGCGCGGATTTCGAGGACAGCATAGGCGTGAATGGCTGGCCGCTGGAAATCCACATGGCCGGCGACGTGAAATGGGTTTGGCCGCCCATCCCGGAATCGCGCGGCTACAACCAGCTGCCCTTCCGCATGATCGTGCCGCGACGCGGCGCGGGCCGCCCGGGCAATATCCTGGTGGCCGGCCGCTGCGCGGGCATGACGCATGAAGGCCAGTCCGCCGCGCGCGTCAGTGGCAGCTGCTTTGTCATGGGAGAAGCCGCGGGCACCGCGGCCGCGATGGCGCTGGCCCGAGGAACGATGCCGGCGGAATTGCCTGTCCGCGACCTGCAACGGCAGTTGCGCGCGCAAGGCGTCTTCCTGGCGGAACAGCAACGCGCGGAGATCGCATGAACAAGAGCTCGGAACCGTCCGTCATCGTCGTCGGCGGCGGCATAGGCGGGCTTGCGGCCGCCCTCGCGTTGGCGCGGCAGGGGGTGCGCGTGCAGGTGCTGGAACAGGCCGCGCAAATCGGTGAAATCGGCGCGGGCATCCAGCTGGGCCCCAATGCCTTCGCCGCGCTGGACGCGCTGGGCGTGGGCGCCCATGCCCGCAAGCGCGCCGTCTTCACGGACCACATCATCATGATGGACGCCGTCGATGCGCGGGAAGTCGTGCGCATCGACACCGGGGAGGCTTTCCGCGAGCGCTTCGGCGGTCCTTATGCGGTCATCCACCGGACGGACATCCATCTATCCATACTCGAAGCCGTGCGCGAGGATCCCCGCATCACGTTCAAGACGTCGACGCAGATCGCCGGGCTGGAGCAGGATGCGGATGGCATCGAGGTCGTCGACACGCGCGGGGAGCGCTACCGCGCGGATGCCGTGGTGGGCTGCGATGGCGTGAAGTCCGTCATCCGGGAAAGACTGGTCGGCGACGAGGCCCGCGTGACGGGGCATGTGGTCTATCGCGCCGTGGTCGAGCGCGAGAACATGCCGGACGAGTTGCGCATCAACGCGCCGGTGCTCTGGGCCGGGCCGCGCTGCCATCTCGTGCACTACCCCTTGCGCGGTGGCCAGCAGTTCAACCTGGTCGTGACTTTCCATAGCCGTGAACAGGAAGTCTGGGGCGTGCGCGAAGGCAGCAAGGATGAAGTGATGTCCTATTTCCAGGGCATCCATGCGCGTCCCGCGCAGATGCTGGACCGGCCCACGTCATGGAAGCGCTGGGCCACCGCCGACCGGGACCCCGTCGACCGCTGGAGCGTGGGGCGCGCCACCGTGCTGGGGGATGCGGCGCATCCCATGGTGCAGTACATGGCGCAGGGCGCGTGCATGGCGCTGGAAGACGCGGTGACGCTGGGCCTGGCGCTGAAAGCCTGCGACATGGACTTCGAGGCTGGATTTCGGCGCTACGAGTCCTTGCGCATTCCGCGCACCGCGCGCGTGGTGTGGTCCACGCGCGAAATGGGCCGTATCTATCACGCCCAGGGCGTCGAGCGGCTGGTGCGCAACACGCTGTGGGAAGGGCGCGCGCAGTCGCGGTTCTACGATGCGCTGGAATGGCTGTATGGGTGGGAGGTTCCCCGTTTCTGAGCAAACCATCCGGTCATGGGAAGGCCGGTGCGGCTGCCGCCACCGCGTCCGCAACGGCGACCACGTGCCGCGTCAGTCGATGGGCACGTCAGTCGATGGGCACGATATCGATCGCGTCGACGCGCTCGGGATAGAAAGCGAGATGGCCAGCGATGGCGGCGACGGCCGGATACGGGTTCTCGTAGCTCCACACGGCATCGCGGCCGCGGTCTTCCTCGCCGGCGATGCTGTAGTAGGAGCATTCGCCTTTATAGGGACAATGCGTCACGTGCGTCGAATGCACCAGCCGCGTCATGTCGGCGTCTTCCCGCGGGATGTAGTACACGGGCGGATAGGAAGCCTCGCGCAGCATCAACGCCGCGCGGGTGTCCGCCACGACACGGCCGCCTGCCGTGACGATGACCTGCGCTTTCGCGGGACTGACGGAAATGGGGTGGTCGGGACCTGGGACCTTCATGGCTAGTGTCATTGCGCTCTCCTGTATGCAGGGGCTTGCAGAGCCGCCTTGGCGCGGCAAGACCATGGCGCCGCACGGGCGACTGTTCATAGCTTATTCCCAAAAAAGCCCGGCTGCCCATCAGGACGGCTATGCTTTGCCCTGTTCCATCGCTACCCTCGGCGCCGCGAGTCCATGAAGCGAGCGGGACGAATGCCCCGTTACGGAAGAGCAGAATCCGACCATGAGCACGAACGATCCCATCGCGTTGGCCGATTTCGGCAGCTTCTTCGCCGGCGGCCGCACGGTACGCATCGAAGGCAAGGAGACGCGCGCGATCCGATTCACGCAGACCGCGTCATTCCAGTACGACCCCAACGGTACGTATCACGTCGAGCAGGCCTATGTGCAGTATTTCATTCCGGCGCGGCAACGCCATCCCTTGCCGATCGTGATGCTGCATGGCGGCGGCATGACGGGCACGATGTGGGAGCAGACGCCCGACGGGCGCCGCGGCTGGGTGCAGGACTTCCTGCGACTGGGACACGCCGTCTACGTGGTCGACAACGTCGAACGCGGCCGCGCGGGCTGGACGCCCTTCGAGGAGATTTGGGCCGAGGCGCCGATCATCCGCAACGCGGAGGAAAGCTGGACGCTGTTCCGCATCGGATCGGCGCAAGGATGGCCCGGCCGGCAGGCGTTCCCGGGACAACGCTTTCCTGTATCGGCATTCGATACGCTGATGCGACATGCGGTGCCCCGATGGCTAGGCAACAATGACGCAGCCTTGCGCGGCTTCCAGGCCGTCCTGGATCGCGTCGGACCTTGCGTGGTTCTGATGCACAGCCATGGCGGCGAAGTCGCCTTCCGGGCCGTGCAGGAACGACCGGCACTGGTTCGCGGCATCATCGCCATCGAACCGTCGGGTTTCTCGCCGGAGGTCGCGGCGGGCAGCATGACGGACAAGCCGGTGCTATTCGTCTACGGCGACTTCCTGGATGCCACGCCGCTATGGCGCAACCTGGTGCGGGCAGGCGAAGGCTACGCCGCCCGCCTGGTCGAGGACCATGCGCGTGTGACGTTCTGGCGCATGGCCGAAATGGGCATCCCGGGTAATTCGCACTTTCCGATGATGGACGCGAACAGCACGGACATCGCACGCCGCATCTCCGCGTGGGTAATCGCGGAAGACCCCGCCTGATCCGACGGCCTGTATCTCCCGCCGCAACGCCGTGCGTCGACTAACCGCGTTGGCTCAACGCCCGGCTGATGCGATGGCGCGCGACCGTGGTGCGCGGTACCTTGAAGGGAAACCAGCTGCGCACGTCCTCTTCCAGGCCGATCCCGTGCATGTAGTTGTAGATGGCCTTTTTCAGCCCCGATCCCAGCGCGTCGTGGTCCACGCCCGTGCGGTCATGGAAGCCGATGTCGTTCTTGGCGAAGGTCACCGGCGGCAGCGCTTGCAAGGTCACGCCATAGTCCTCGGGGTTCTGCCCCACGGGCGAATGGACGGTACAGGCGAAGCGATGGAAGAAGCCGCTCTGGATGCAGCCGTTCTCGAACAGTTGGCGCACATACTCCAGCGCATCGACGGTGTCCTGCACGGTTTGCGTGGGAAAGCCGTACATCAGGTAAGCGTGCACCATGATGCCGGCATCGGTGAACGCCCGGGTCACCCGTGCGACCTGGTCCACCGACACGCCTTTCTTCATCAGGTTCAGCAGGCGATCCGACGCCACCTCCAGGCCGCCGGATACCGCGACGCAGCCGCTGTCGGCCAGCAGTTCGCAAAGTTCGGGAGTGAAGGTTTTCTCGAAGCGGATGTTGCCCCACCATGAAATGCCGGTGCCGCGCTCGATCAGTTCGGTCGCCAGCGCCTTCAGCGACTTGGGCGGCGCGGCTTCGTCGACGAAGTGAAAACCAGTCTGCCCCGTTTCGCGCACGATGGCCTCGATACGGTCCGCCAGCACCTTCGCCGACGCTCCCTCGTAGCGGCCGATATAGTCCAGGCTGACATCGCAAAAGCTGCATTTTTTCCAGTAGCAGCCGTGCGCGACGGTCAGCTTGTTCCAGCGGCCATCGCTCCAGAACCGGTTCATCGGGTTCAGCATGTCGAGCAGGGACAGGTAGCGATCCAGCGGCAGGCCATCCCAGGTCGGCGTGCCCACTTCCGCGAAAGCGACATCGGGCTCGACCATGTTCACGTACCGAACCGCGCCCGTTTCCGCGTCGCGCAGGAAGGTGCGCACCAGGCGCTGACGCGAGCGCTTCCCTTCGATATGTTCCATCAACGCCAGCAAGGGACGTTCGCCGGCGTCCAGCGTGACATAGTCGAAATAATCGAACACGCGGCCGTCCTTGAGCTCGCGCAGCTCGGTATTGACGAAACCGCCACCCAGCACGGTGACGATATTCGGATCTTGCGCCTTGATGGCCTGCGCGATACGGAATGCCGCATACACATTGCCGGGAAAAGGCGCCGACAACAACACCATGGTCGGCGCGTGGCGAGCCAGCGCTTCCGACGTCAGGTCGCGCAAGGTCTCGTCCACGAGATTCATGGGAGCGGCCAGCGCCTCGGCCAAGGGATCGAAGGTCGGCTGGCTGCCGGCCAGCGACTCGGCATAGCGCACGAACTCGAAGCGCGAGTCGACCGCGTCGCGCAGCACATCGGCCAGGTCGTTCAAATACAGGGTCGCCAGGTGCTTGGCCCGATCGTGCAGACCCAATGCGCCGAATGCCCAGCCCAGGGGATCGCCGCCCTCGTCGTCCACATAGACATCCAGCGTGTTGAAACGCGGTCCCTCGGGCAGGAAATTGCGAGCCACGATGCGATGGGCCAGCGTGGAGTCACGGCCCTGGAGAAACGCGATCACCGGTCCTATCGTGGACAGATATTTCGCCTGCTGCGCCACGAAGGCCTGGACGGAGGGGCTGTGCTTCGCCGCCGGCAGCGCTTCGATCCGCGCCGCTACCGCGCGCAACCCCTCCGCCGAGAGCAGGCGCAATACCAGCGCAAGCGCCAGGTCTTCCTGGAACGCCGTCACCTCGCGCGAGCGAAGAAAACCCGTCAGGTAGGCGGTGGAGGGGTAAGGCGTATTCAGCTGTGTCATCGGAGGGATGATGGACAGCACGCGTAAGGGCAAGGGGGACATAAGGCGCGGCAGGATAGGCGCTGAGGCGTGAATCAAGGGCAATTATAGGCAACAAGAAGCGGCGTTCCGCCGCCATGGTTTGGCGGTACGATGGCGCGGACCCGACTTTCCATCCCAGTCCTGTGCCCGGCTGAAATGAAATCCCCCCGCAAACCGGTCTCTTCCAGCTTCTCCTTCCAGATGGCCCTTCCGCGGGGCTACACCTCCGCGGATGCCATGCATTTCCACGGCAGGGACAAGGAGGGGATATCCGAAGTGGTGACCGACCTCGGGCTACGCAAGGGCATTCTGCTCGATGATGTGCCGACGGCATTCGACATCGTGCTCGAACCCTCGAACAAGCGCGCCGTCTGCACCGTATCGGCGGATGGCCAACTGACCGAGGCCATGCAGGCGCAGGCCCGGGACATCGTGCCGGGCCTGCTCGGCTTGCGGCTGGACCCGAAGGGCTTCGCCGCGTTCGTGGCCGCCGATCCGGTGTTCGGCCCGCTTGCCCGCAAGCAGAAGACCCTGCGCATCGTCCAGTCCTCATCCGTTTACGAGGCCTTGACCTGGGCCGTCATGGGACAGCAGATCAACGTGTCCTTCGCGGTGACGCTGCGGCGGACGTTCATCCAGTTGGCTGGCCGCAGGCACAGCAGCGGCCTGTGGTGCTATCCCTCGCCGGCGGACGCCGCCCGCCTGCCCATCGAGGCGTTGACTACCCGGCAGTATTCGCGCTCGAAGGCCGAGACGGTGTTGCGGCTTTCGACGCTCATCGCCAACGGCGACCTGGATATCGTCGAAAGCGCATCCAACACCGTGGAATCGATTTGCGCCGCGCTGCTTGCCGTCAAGGGCATCGGCCCATGGACCGTGAACTACGCGCTGCTGCGCGGCTACGCCCAGCCGGACTGCTCGCTGCACGGCGACGTGGCGGTGCGGTCCGCCATCGGCCGGCTGTGCGGGCTCGACGCCAGGCCCGGCATCGCCGCGGCGGAGGCATTCCTGAAGCGCTACAGCCCCCACCGAACCATGGCCGCCGCGCATCTGTGGGCCAGCCTGAACACCCAGAAGGAATATTGACCGGTCTTGGTTCGCACGCTTGACCTGGACAGGCCGGACGAGGGCGTGGTCTTCCACGAAGGCGATCCATCATCCCAGCGTCGAGGCGCGCTGAATTCCTAAAATACATATCTGGATTTGTAAATCAGAAAAACAAATCCTAATGCGTATTCAGAAAATACAAACCGTATTGCGTATTTTAGGTTTACAGCCTATCGTTTGTATATGCCCCAATACAGCTGGAGGTTTGTATGTCCGATTACACCGTCCGCACCGCGGAGCAGCTCTCGCCCTTGCTCCAGGGATTCCGCAAGCAGGCCGGCTTGACACAGGCCGCCACGGCCCTGCGCCTTGGCATTACCCAGCAGACCCTTTCCGCGCTGGAGCGCAACGCCGCGAAGGTCAGCGCCGATCGACTGCTGGCCTTGCTGGGTATCCTGGGAGTGGAACTGGTGCTGCGTCAGGGAAAGCGTGCGCCGGCGGACGGGAACCCGGCGGACCCGGAGTGGTAAGCCATGGGGCGACGTTCACACTCGAACACCCTCTATCTCTGGATGAATGGCGCCTTTGTCGGCACGTGGACGATAGGACCGCACGGCAGGGACATACTGCAATACGACGATAAGTGGGTGGCCTCCAGGGAGGGGCGGCCGCTATCGTTGTCTCTCCCCTTTACGCCAGGCAATCAGCCTCACCGTACTCAGGCGGTTCGCGCCTATTTCGAGAACCTGCTGCCCGACACCGACGACATCCGCGAGCGCCTCGCGCGACGTTTTCAAACACGCTCGACCGATGCCTTTTCACTGCTGGCGGAAGTAGGCCGGGACTGCGTGGGTGCGCTGCAACTGCTGCCCGAGCCACGACCACCCGACGACTTTGGAGCAGTGAACGCCACACCGCTAAGCGATGCCGAGGTTGCCCAGGTGCTGCGCGATGCCTTGGCGCCCGCACCTTTCGGCGGACGGAACGATGCTGACGATGGGGACTTTCGCATATCCATCGCCGGCGCCCAGGAGAAGACCGCCTTGCTGCGGTTCGAAGATCGATGGTGCCTGCCACACGGCGCGACGCCCACCACCCATATCCTAAAAATGCCGCTTGGCGTGATCGGCAACATGCGGTTCGACATGCGCGACTCGGTCGAAAACGAATGGCTGTGCTCGGAGATCCTGCATGCATTCGATCTGCCGGTCGCTCGCACACAGTCCCTGATGTTCGAAGATATGAAGGTGCTTGCCGTCGAACGCTTCGACCGAAGATGGTGGCAACGTCCAAGCGCCCAACCCTGGATCCTGCGGCTGCCCCAGGAAGACATGTGCCAGGCGACGGGCACGCCACCGCATCTGAAGTATGAGAGCGACGGCGGTCCAGGGATAAATGCCATCATGAAGCTCCTGGCCACCTCGCAAGAGCCGGACCGTGACCGGCGCACGTTCTTCCAGGCCCAGGTTCTCTTCTGGATGTTGCGTGCGACCGATGGCCACGCGAAGAACTTCAGCATCTTCCTGCACGCCGGCGGGTCCTATCAGCTCGCGCCTCTCTATGATGTCCTCTCGGCTTATCCGATCATCGGAAAAGGGGCGAACATGCTGTCGCCGCTGAAGGCGAGGATGGCCATGGCCGTGCGTTCCAGGAACGCCCACTGGAAGATGAACGAGATCCAACGCAGGCACTGGATAGCCCTGGGAACCCAGCATGGCGTCGTCACGGCTGACGGCCGCGGCGCGGAATTCGTGGTCGACGACCTGGTCGCTCGCACACCGGATGTCGTGCGCACGGTCCAGGCATTACTGCCGGCCAGCTTCCCTGAGCGGGTCGCCACGCCCATACTGGATGGGCTGCAAACGGCGGCCGCCAAGCTGGCGGGATGAGCGCTACGAGCAGCTGCTACCGTGACGAATCGCGTTCCGGGATCGAATTCCAATCGAATTGCAGCGTGGATTCCGCTTGAAGCATTGCCTCCGGCCCACCGAACCCCCGTAGCGATGCGGGCATAAGCCGCGGGCAAAGAAAAAGGATAAGGCCCGCGCCCCCTCGGGGAACGCGGGCCTTTGCGCGCGACTAATTCGTTTTTTCCTGCTTAGAACGGAATGTCGTCGTCCATGTCCGCCAGGTTGGCGCCGCCGCCGCCACCACCGCCGCCGGACTGCGCCGGGGCAGCCGGGCGCTGCTGGGGCGCCGGGCGCTGGGCCGGGCGTTGCGGACGGGACGCCGGGGCGTCGTCGTAGCCACCGCCACCACCGCCGTAGTCGCCACCACCACCGCCTTCACGGCCGCCCAGCATCTGCATCTGGTCCGCCACGATCTCGGTGCTGTAGCGGTCGGCGCCCGTGTCCTTGTCCTGCCACTTGCGGGTCTTGAGGCGGCCTTCGATATAGACGGAACGGCCCTTCTTCAGGTACTCGCCGGCGATTTCAGCCAGGCGGTTGTACATGACCACCCGATGCCATTCGGTTTCCTCGCGTCGTTCGCCACTGTTCTTGTCCTTCCATTGCGAAGTGGTCGCAATGGAAACGTTACAGATGGCCGCGCCGTCAGGGCTGTAACGCACCTCGGGATCGCGCCCGAGATTGCCGACGATGATTACTTTGTTGACAGATGCCATGCTGATGTCCTCGCTGCCCCGTTTATAAGAAATTCATAAACAGGACCGAAATTGTGAAAAACCGCCGGGACGGGCGCCACCCGCTCTAGGCGTTCTGATCGTCCCGTTGTAACCAGACCAGCCCGCCCAAGGCGGCCTGCTGGTTGGTGACGCCGCTGGGAACGCCACTCGATAGGCCGGTATTCTACTGGTTTCTCCTCCAACCTACAGCACAGGGGCGCGACAAGCCAGTCACGGTCAGCACTCAGCCGTAGGCGCCATGGCGCCCCTCCCGGAATGCCCGGAAAATCGGAAATGGCCCTTCCCGGCCGCCTTGGCCGCGTACAAGGCCTTGTCCGCACAGTCCAGGATCTGCTCGGGGGTCGCCCCGTCCTGGGGAAATAATGTGATACCGATACTCGCGCCCACGCGGATGCCCTGCCAGGTCTCCAAATCGAACGGTGCCTGCAACAGTTCCAGTATCTCGCGCGCTACCGTCTCCGCCGCCAGTTCGCCATCCGGGCCATCCAGGACGATGACGAACTCGTCGCCGCCCAGCCGGGCCAACGTGTCGACACGGCGCAGCCTGCCAGACATCCGCGCCGCCACCGCCTTGAGCAACTCATCCCCCGCCCGATGCCCATAAGCGTCATTGACCTGCTTGAAACCGTCGAGGTCGATGAAAAGCGCCGCGCCGCAGCGGGGTGGCTCCCGATAGCCACCGAGCGCCGCCTGCAGTCTAGACATCAGCAACCGTCGATTAGGCAGTCCCGTCAAAGGATCATGTAGCGCCATATGCGCCATCTCGCGCTGGGCAGGCGCCATATCGCCTGAATCCATGAACGTAGCGATATACCCGACCGTGGTCCCGTACCCATCCCGCCGGGCATTCACGGCGACCCATTCAGGCCGAAAACCGCCATCGCGCCAGCGCACCCAGAACTCCCCCTGCCAAGTCCCGGCATCGGCCACGGCCTCCAGCACGGCGCGGTAAGGCGTGCGGCGGTGGATTCCCGGCTGCAAGCGCCACAAGCGCTGACCTCGCAAGTCCTCGCCCTTGCAATCGGTAGCCCGCTCGAACGCCGCGTTGACGTCCATGACCACGCCCCTGGCGTCTGTCAACACGATCGCCTGTGGCGCAAGGTCGAACGCCGCCGCACGCAAGGCCAAGCGGCGCGATGCATCCGTGCCTGCCGTGCTTGCTCCCGGATTTGCCGAGGGGTTTGCTTCTCTAGCCAAGGCCTCTCCCTTTTTGAACTACCAAACGGTAAGGGCAGATTAGGCGGGCATCGGGACAATTCATGTCTCATCGCGCGTCGAGGCCCGCGCCCGCTGTATCCCTTGCGAATACTGCGCGCATTCGCCTCTGAATTTAAAAATCTGTTTAAGAATCCGGATGCTCTGCCGTAAGAGAAGGTAAATCGAAGCAGCGAGCCTGGACGTAAACACATGCTGGACCACGAGATAATGCGTGCGTTGCCGGATGCCGCGAAGGGAGACGACTACGCGAGCACGCCCGAAATTCATCGACGATTGCGCGGGTACATGATGAACCCGCCCGTCGTCAAAACCGTGCAGCGAAGACTGGAAAAGCTCTTCGACGACGAGCTGGTGGAGTCTGAAAGGCGCGGCAATGCGCTGGTCTGGCGCAAACGTGCCGGGGCCGGTGGCCTGGGATCCAAGCGCTCCGGCATGATGAGCCACGATGAGGCGCTGGCATTGCAGGTCTTGCGGCGTTTTTCTTCCCGCCAGATCCCTTCCCTCGTGGCGGAATCGCTCTCGCCCATGTTCGACATGGCGGAGAAAAGATTGGCGGCCGTGCAAAGCGAAGGCGAGCGCCGCTATCGCAACTGGTCGGAGAAGGTGGAGGTCGAGAGCGGCGCCTTCGCGCTCAAGCATCCGAGCATCGATTCCGACCTTTTCGCCACCGTATCGCGTGCCCTGTTCTACGAACAGAAACTACAGGTCGTCTACCGGCCTCGTACGAAAACGGACAACAGCGAAGCCAAGGTCATCAACCCGCTTGGCCTCGTCGAAGTGGGCGGCCTTGTATATCTCGTCGCCGGGATGGCACATCATCCAAAGCCGGCGATATACCGTCTCGATCGCCTGGCAACAGCGACGATCCTCGCGGAGGCCTATGTTTATCCGCGTGCTTTCAAGCTGTCCGACTACGTGCGGGGACAGCGCCAGTTCGACTTCCTCGTAGAAGGCCAGGCATCGATAAAACTGCGCTTCACCAACGGCGCCGGGGATCACCTGATCGAGTCTCCCCTATCCGACGACCAGAAAATCACCCACACCGCGACTCATCTTGAGGTACAGGGAACGGTGTTGGTCAGCCAGCGCTTGCGTTGGTGGTTGCGGTCTTTTGGTCCGAACGTGGAAGTATTGGCACCCGCGTCGCTCCGCGCGGAGATGGAGAAGGAGGCGAGGCAGCTCGCCGCCCTGTATGGAAATGATGGCGCCTAGGCGGCATAAGTGGAAACGAGAGCACCGAGCTGCAAGCACCGGGCGTTGATACAACGCGTGAATGCCGGCGCGGTGCTCGAGACACGATTTGTCCGAACCGGACTTTATCGTGCATTCCAGCCGGCCGACACCATCGGCGGCAATCTTCCTAACCATGCAGGAGCCATCATGTACCCCAACTATCCCTCTCCACTGGAACATCTCGCCGCTTTCGCCATCGTGCTGGCGGCCGGCGTCCTCGGCACCGCGATCATGGGAAAGTACCTCGACAAAGTCCGCGAGGACGCGGCAGCCCGGAACTGAAGGACTGACCATGCCAATACGGCCCCGTCCATTCACCCTGGCCTGCCGACTATGCAATTGGTCGCATACCTTCGCGCCCCGCAGCGACGCATTCGTCGTCGGTCTCGATACCGAAACGCACTGCCCGCGCTGCGGAGCAGCGGAACTGCGTATGCGCCAGCCCTCTTTGATAAACCTTTTGTCCAGCAAGTTGAAGACGCTGATTTCTCCATAAGCGGCGCAATGGCCGATTATGCCAAGCGCCATCCACTTCACTGACACCATGCATCCCAAACTAGATTTCGATCGTCTGTACACCGATATTTCCGCGAGCGTTGCCAGCACGATTGCCGACATCTCGAAACTGGAAGTCGAGCACGAGGACGGAAAACAGCGGATCGGCGACATGCTGGGGAAGTTGCGATCCATTCAGGCCCGCTTCGACGATCAGCTGACGGATCTGCAGACGCATGCGGAATGGGACAAGTTCACGCTGGCGTTCTTCGGCGAAACCAACGCCGGCAAGAGCACCATCATCGAATCGATGCGCATCCTGTTCGATGAAGAATCGCGGCAGCAACTGCTGCGGGAAAACGGCCAAGACGTCGCGCGCTACGAAGAGGCGCTAGAGACACATGTCCGGGCTGTGCAAGAAGGATTGGCGGCGACGTACAAGGAGTACGCCGACCAGATCGCCGCGATCAAAAGGGACGCCGCGGCGCTGGCTGTCGTGGTGCGGGAGGAGTCATCCGATCGCACGCGCCGCAAGAACTGGGGCTATGCGCTGGCCGGTATGGTCATCGGTATTGTGGTGGCCGTTCCGGCCACGCTGCTCGCGAGCGGCCTGCTATGAACAACGAACATGTGTTCTCCGACGCCGCCGATAAGCTGATCAGCGCGCACCTGCCCGCCCTGCTGACCGCGACGACGAAGTTGGCGCGCGCACGCCGCGATGTGTCGCGCGTCGACGGACAGATCATAGGAACGGGCGTAGCGGATTTCACCAAAGGAAATACGAGCTACATGCTGAACTACCAAGGGAAAACGTTCCAACTGCTGGACGTACCGGGGATAGAAGGCGACGAAAGCAAATACGAAGGTATGGTGAGGGAGGCCGTCGCCAAGGCCCACCTCGTCGTCTACGTCAACGGCACAAACAAGAAGCCCGAAAAAGCCACTGCCGAGAAGATACGTTCATACCTGCGTTGGGGCACCCAGGTGCTTCCCATCGTCAATGTGCGTGGCAACGCCGACGCTTATGAATTCGAAGAGGATCGTGATGCGTTGGAGAAGCACGGCGGCGCGCGCAACGCCTTGCGCCAGACCGTTGGCGTCCTCGAAGCCGTCTTGCCCGAAGATACGCTGCTTCCCGGTAAGTGCGTGCAGGGTCTGTTGGCCTTTTCCTCCCTGGCCATAGACGGCGCGAGCAAGGCGACGACCATACATCCGTCACGCGACAAGGACCTGGTCATCCAACAGCGCAATTACCGCAAATTTTTCGCCACACCCGAGGAGATGTTCAACTTCAGCCAGATTGGCGAGATACGTCGGGTTCTGGCGGCAAAGCTGCCGAATTTCCAAGAGGCCATCATCGAAAGCAACAAGGTGAAGGTGAGCCAGCTGCTGACTGAAAACCTGGCGGAGTTGAATGCCAAGCACGCCGAGTATCAAGCTTTTCTCGAAAAGGTCGACAAGAGCGTCGACGCTTCCAAAGCGCTCTTCACACAAGCCCTGAAAACCTTCGAGCGGTCGCTTGAGGACGACTGGTGCAACACGTGGACGTCGTTCTTCAACACCCTCAGCGAGAAGGCCGCCGACATCGTCG
The DNA here is from genome assembly GCF_004121055.1 of Achromobacter aloeverae. Lineage (GTDB taxonomy): Bacteria > Pseudomonadota > Gammaproteobacteria > Burkholderiales > Burkholderiaceae_B > Bordetella_C > Bordetella_C aloeverae. Next base: position 183,309 of record NZ_PYAL01000005.1, on the reverse strand, counting down.
CTGATGATTTTGGCGACAACGACGTCATTGAAGCGAAGATCAAGCGTACGTTCAAGGCCATGCAACCGGGCGTGGGCGAAGAGCTGCAACAGCAATTGACCGGCCTGAGCGAAGATCTGCAAAGCCGCACGCATGAAGCCATGCGACGCTTTGTCGTTGACGTACAGCGGCTTCAGTTCGAACAGTCACTACGGTCGGAATCCGCGAACAGCAAGGTTTCATTCAGCGTCGATCAACTGGACATGGATCTCAGCCTCAAGGAATGGGGGTCCATTGCCTTCAACATCGGCTCCTATGCCACCACGGGCGGCATGATCGGGTCGGCTTTTCCTGTGCTGGGCACTGCTATCGGCGCGGCCATCGGTGCGGTGGTGGGATTGCTGGTGAGCACATGGGGAATTTTCACCAGCAAGGACAAGAGAATCCGCAAGGCACAACAGAAAGTGATATCCAGCATAGATGACATGCGGATCGAGCACATGCCGACAGTACGCGAGGAAATCAAGAAGATCGTCGCGAAAGTCAGGAAAGACATCATCGCGCCCGCCCGCGCATGGGCGGACGCGGAACGCAAGAGCCTGCATCGTCCGCTGGCCGTCATCGAACAGCAGACGGACCTCATGTCGAACATCAAGCAACAACTCGAAGAGATGCCCTATGGAACAATTCAAGCAATTCAACGTTGAAAAGCAGGCCGCGATCGGCAAGCTCGAAGCGCTGCGCGCAATTCTTGGCGAACTCGGCGACGTCGGGCTGGACGTCAAACAGGACCTGCAGAAGATCGGCGCGGCATTGGCCTCCATTGAAAGCGATGTGTTGCGCATCGCATTGCTGGGCGCGTTCTCCGACGGCAAGACCAGCGTGATCGCGGCGTGGCTGGGCAAGGTCATGGCCGATATGAAAATCGACATGGACGAGTCTTCGGACCGCCTTGCCATCTACAAACCCGCAGGCTTGCCGGGCGAATGCGAGATCGTGGACACCCCGGGGCTGTTCGGCGACAAGGAGAAAACCGTCGACGGCGAATCGGTGATGTACGAAGACTTGACTCGCCGCTACATTTCCGAAGCGCACCTGATCCTGTACGTCGTCGACGCCACCAACCCGCTCAAGGACAGCCACGGCGCCATTGCGAAATGGGTGCTGAGGGATCTCGACAAGCTGACTTCGACGGTCTTCGTCATCAACAAGATGGACGAAGTCACCGATCTCACGGAACAAACGCTGTTTTCCGAACAAGCGCAGATCAAGAAGGACAATCTGAAATCCAAGCTTCAGCGTATCGCCGATCTGAGCCCGACCGAACTGGAACAGCTGAATATCGTATGCATCGCCTCCAACCCGAATGGCCGTGGCCTTGAATTCTGGTTCGGCAAACCCGAACATTACGAAAGCCGGTCACGCATCAACGATCTGAAGGCGGTGACTACCCGCGTTTTGAAGGACAACGTGCCGGCCACGCTCATCGCCAAGACGGGCTTCCACGTGGTGCGCGATCTGGTCGCTCAAAAGCTGTCGCTGGCGGATAGCGAACTCAACAAGTTTGAAATCCAGGAGAAGAGCCTGGCCGAGGATTCCAAGCGCATCCAGGACGATATCGATGTCGGCTTGCGCGAGATCAAGCGTTTGGCTGGTCAGCTTGGAAAAGAGCTGCAGGGGATGGAAAGCCAGCTGCTGAACAAGCTGCGTCCCTTGGCGCTGGAAGACATCCGCGGTTTTCTCGAAGATGAGATCGGCTATACGGCCGACAATATCGGCTACAAGCTGAACTTGAACATCAAGAACGCCATCGATAAATACTTCGAGCAGTCTTCGGCCGTCACCAAGAGCATAGAAGTCGATATCAGCCGTGAGCTAGACAAGAGCGAGAGCTTTCTCGACGCGCTGGGCGCAAGCGCGTTTTCAACGGTCAGCGGTGCCTTGAAGGGGTTGGGCGGCATCAATCCCAACGTCATCAAGGGCACCATCTTCGCGGCGCGCGACGTACTCGGCCAGGTCACTGGCATCGCGATCAAGTTCAAACCATGGGAAGCGACCAAGCTCGCCGGCGCCGTCACGAAATGGGCCGGCCCCGCCGGCGCCGCGCTGTCGCTCGGTGCGGACATCTACAAGATGTACAAGGCCAGCGAGCTGGAGAAAGCGCTGCGGGAAGTGAAAGACAGCATCAGCGAAGCCATCAAGGATGCCTACAAGAATATTTATCTGATCCTGCGCGACGACGAGCAAGTGCTCGACTTTTTCGCGCCCAAGCTGCGCCAGTTCGAACGTGCGCTGACGGAAATGCGGGCAAGCGCCGCTGCGATCCACGACACTCGTCAGAAAGTCGCGCAAGTACAAAAGCGCTTGGGCGGATTGGTATAGCAGGAAACTCCCTATCGGGGGCACCGTGGAGCCGGGTCTTACCCGGTCCCGGGGATATCGCCCATTGGGGGGCGCACAGCGCCTGGGGTGGGCTCCCCTTGGTCTTCACCCCAGCGGTTTCATCGCCCAGCCGACAACCAACCACACCAGGGCCAGGCAGGCGACCGCCACGAAGACGCCGGACGCGCCCACGTGCGCGGCCAGGATTCCGCCCAAGGCTCCGCCGCAGAACAGGCCCGCCGCTTGCGACGTGTTGTAAAACCCCAACGCCAAGCCCTTGTACTCCCGCGGCGCGACGCGCGACACCAGGGACGGTTGCAAGGCCTCCAGGATATTGAAGGCGACGAAGAAGGCCGTCAGCAAGGCCATCAAGGTGTAGAAGTTGTGGCTGGCCCAGGGCATCGCCGCCAGCACCACGATCAGGAAAGCCACCGCCGCGCGCAGGGCGCCGCGATGCGCCCGGCGCTTTTCGGCCACGAATACCGCCGGCACCATGAGCACGAAGGAAACCAGGATGACCGGCAGGTAGACCTTCCACAGATCATGCGCGTCCAGCCCGCCCAGCCGGGCCAGCAGCGCCGGCACCACCACGAAGAGCGAAACCTGGGTCAGGTGCAGGCAGAACACGCCGAAATTCAGGCGCAACAGGTCCGGATGCAGGAAAACGGCGCCCGGACGGCGGCCGGTCATGGCCCGGTCGTCGCCGCGCGGCGCCAGCGGAACCATCCAGCGCGCCACGGCCAGGCTGGCCAGGCCCAGGCAGGCGATGGTCCAGAACAGGCCGGAAAGCCCCCACCAGCCCACCAGCAAGGGCGCCGCCACCAGGGAAACGGCAAAGGACAAGCCGATCGACCCGCCCACCATCGCCATGGCGCGGGTGCGGACCTCATCGCGGGTGGCGTCGGCCAGCCAGGCCGTGATGGCGGCGGAAATCGCCCCGGCACCCTGGATGGCCCGTCCGATGGTGATCCAGAATACGTCGGGCGACAGGGCACAGACCACGCTGCCGATCACGAACAGCGCCAGCCCCAGCAGCACCACCGGCCGCCGGCCCCAGCGGTCGGACGCCAGCCCGAAAGGGATTTGCAGGATGGCCTGGGTCAGGCCGTACATGCCCATGGCCAGGCCGACGCGCGCCGGATCGTTGCCGCCGGGCAGGCCGCGGGCCGCGACGGTAAAGACGGGTAGCAGCAGGAACAGGCCCAGCATCCGACAGGCAAACAACCCCGCCAGCGCGACGCTGGCTCGGCGTTCAGAGGGGGTGAGCTGTAATTTGGCGTGATCCGGCATGCGTTATCAGGAAAAGCGACCGCGGGAACCGAAGCGGAATCGAAGAAAACGGCCCGGAGCTAGGCCCGGCCCCCATGGGGATCCGGACTGGTGACAGTCCGGCGCGCTATAGTACCAAGTTGGCCTTTGAATCTGCTGAAACCGACCTGATGGACGCGATACGCATTCGGGGTGCACGCACCCACAATCTCAAGAACGTCTCGCTGGACCTGCCCCGTCAGAAGCTGGTGGTCATGACGGGACTGTCCGGTTCGGGCAAATCCTCCCTGGCCTTCGATACGCTTTACGCCGAAGGCCAGCGCCGCTACGTCGAAAGCCTGTCGGCCTATGCGCGCCAGTTCCTGCAACTGATGGACAAGCCCGACGTCGACCTGATCGAGGGGCTGTCGCCGGCGATTTCCATCGAACAGAAGGCGGCGGGCCACAACCCGCGCTCCACGGTCGGCACCATCACGGAAATCCACGACTATCTACGTTTGCTTTACGCCCGTGTCGGCACGCCCTACTGCCCCGACCACGGCCTGCCGCTGCAGGCGCAGAGCGTCAGCCAGATGGTGGATGCGGTACTGGGCTGGCCGGCCGAAACGCGGCTGGCGATCATGGCGCCGGTGGTCCGCGGCCGCAAGGGCGGCTTCGAGGACGAATGCGCCAGCCTGCAGTCGCAGGGCTACGTGCGGCTGCGCGTGGACGGCCAGATGGTCGAGATCGACAGCATGCCGGCGCTGAAGAAAACCGAGAAGCACGATATCGACGTGGTCATCGACCGTCTGCGCGTGCGTACGGAAAGCAAGCAGCGCCTGGCGGAAAGCTTCGAAACCGCGCTGACCCTCGCCGATGGCCGCGCGCTGGCCCTGGACATGGACAGCGGCCGCGAGCAGGTGTTCTCCAGTCGCTACGCCTGCCCGGTGTGCAGCCACAGCCTGCCGGAACTGGAACCGCGCCTGTTCAGTTTCAACAACCCCATGGGCGCCTGTCCCAGCTGCGATGGTATCGGGCAGGTGGGCTTCTTCGATCCCAAGCGGGTGGTCGCCTTTCCGGAGCTCAGCCTGGCGGCCGGCGCCATCCGCGGCTGGGACCGGCGCAACGCCTTCACGCACTCGCTGTTGACCAGCCTGGCCGCGCACTACGAGTTCGACATCGAGGCGCCCTTCGAAAGCCTGCCGGAAGCGGTGCGCAACCGCGTGCTGTATGGGTCCGGCGAAGAAGAGATCGCCTTCGTCTATTTGAACGAGAAGGGCCGCAGCACGGTCAAGCGCCACACTTTCGAAGGGGTGATTCCGAACCTGGAGCGCCGCTGGAAGGAAACCGATTCCGCCACCGTGCGCGAGGAACTGGGCAAGTACCGCAACATCAAGACCTGTCCCGACTGCGGCGGCTCGCGCCTGCGCGCGGAAGCGCGCCACGTGCTGATCGGCAACGAAGCGCACCCCGGCAGCGAACGCCACGGCCGCGCCATCTACGAAGTGGAGGGCATGCCCCTGTCGGACTGCCTGCACTGGTTCCAGGCACTCAAGCTGACCGGCGCCAAGCAGGAGATCGCCCAGCGCATCGTGCGCGAGATCGAGGCGCGGCTGAGCTTCCTCAACAACGTCGGCCTCAATTACCTGTCGCTGGACCGCAGCGCCGATACGATCTCCGGCGGCGAGGCGCAGCGCATCCGCCTGGCCAGCCAGATCGGATCCGGTCTTACGGGCGTGATGTACGTCCTGGACGAGCCTTCCATCGGCCTGCATCAAAGGGATAACGACCGCCTGATCGGCACGCTGCAGCATCTGCGCGACCTCGGCAACAGCGTCATCGTGGTCGAGCACGACGAAGACATGATCCGCTCGGCCGACTGGGTGGTGGACATGGGCCCCGGCGCCGGCGAACACGGCGGCCAGGTCGTGGCGCAAGGCACGCCCCGCCAGGTGCAGGACGACCCGCAGTCGATGACCGGCCAGTATCTAAGCGGCCGGCGCGCCATCGAGATCCCGCAGCGCCGTCCCGTGGACGACACCCTGCCCTGGCTGGCCATCACCGGCGCCAGCGGCAACAACCTGAAGAACGTCGACCTGCGTATACCGGGCGGCCGCCTGGTCTGCGTGACGGGCGTATCGGGCTCGGGCAAGTCGACCCTCGTCAACGACACGCTGGCGGTGGCGGTCTCGCGCCAGCTGCACCACGCCCAGGCCGAGCCCGCGCCCTATGCCTCGATGGAGGGCCTGGAGCATTTCGACAAGATCATCAGCGTCGACCAGAGCGCCATCGGCCGCACGCCACGCAGCAATCCCGCCACCTACACGGGGCTGTTCACACCCATCCGCGAGCTGTTCGCGGGCGTGCCGGAAGCCCGGGCGCGCGGCTACGACCCCGGGCGCTTCAGCTTCAACGTCAAGGGCGGCCGCTGCGAGGCCTGCCAGGGCGACGGCGTGGTCAAGGTGGAAATGCACTTCCTGCCCGACATGTACGTGCCTTGCGATGTCTGCCACGGCAAGCGCTATAACCGGGAAACGCTGGAAATCCGCTACCGCGGCCGCAACATCAGCGAAGTGCTGGACCTGACGGTCGAACAGGCGCTGGAGTATTTCGAATCGGTGCCCGCGATCGCGCGCAAGCTGACGACGCTGATCGACGTCGGCCTGTCCTATATCCGCCTGGGCCAGAGCGCCACCACGCTATCGGGCGGCGAGGCGCAGCGCGTCAAGCTGTCGCTGGAGCTTTCCCGCCGCAGTACGGGCCGCACGCTGTACATCCTGGACGAACCCACGACGGGGCTGCATTTCCACGACATCGAGTTGCTGCTCAAGGTCCTCAACCAGCTGGTCGTGGCGGGCAATACGGTGCTGGTCATCGAGCACAACCTCGATGTCATCAAGACCGCGGACTGGGTGATAGACATGGGTCCGGAGGGCGGCGACGGCGGTGGCCGCGTCGTGGCGCAAGGCACGCCGGAGACCGTGGCCCAGACGGCCGACAGCCATACGGGACACTATCTGGCGCGCCTGCTCAAGCCGGCGCCTGCCCGCAAGAAAGCGGGCTGAGCGCAACCCTGCCGGCGTTCACTCGCCCGTGAACACCGGCTTGCGTTTCGCCGCGAAGGCGGCGGCGGCGTTGCGATAGTCATCGCTCTCGTTGGCGCGGCGCGATATGGCCTCGATGCGCCCGGCGTGCTCGGCCACCGTCCCCGCCGCGATGGCGTTGAGCTGCATCTTGCTGCCGGCGATGGACAGCGGCGCGTTGTCCATCATGGACCGGCCGAAGCGCAAGGCGGCTTCCAGCACGTCGCCGTCGCAACGTTCGTCGAGGTATCCGGCCGCGCTGGCCGCATCCGCGTCAACCATGTCCGCCGTGTACAGCCAGCGGCGCGCGGTCCGCACGCCCACCAGGCTGGCCAGCCGCTGCAACTGGATGGTGGGGTAGACCAGCCCCAGCAAGGCGACCGGCACGCGGATGCGCGCGCTGGCATCGCCCACGCGGAAGTCGCAGCACATCGCCAGGCTGCAACCGCCGCCCACGCACACGCCACTGACGGCGGCGATGACGGGAATGGGCGCGTCCTGCACCGCGGCATAGCATTCCTGGATCACGGCGCGATAGGCATCGGCGCGGACGGGGTCCGACAAGGCCTCGCGGAAAGCGAGGATGTCGTCTCCCGCGCAGAAATGCCCATCCGCGCCGCGCAGCACCGCGAGGCGCACCGCGCGATCGCGGCCGATGGCCAGGAAGGCGTCGCGCAGGTCCGTCCACGCCCGCAGGTCGCAGGCATTGCGGCGATAGGGGCGGTTGATGGTGACGACCGCGATGCGGCCGCCTTCGCGGTATTCGACGAGGATTTCGGAATCCGCCTGGGAAGCCGGCATGGCCGACGCAATGGGGGTCTTCGCTTCGGTGGTCACGGAAGGTCCTGCTCTCAAGGGGTATAGGTAATGCCGGCCGCGTCGATGACCTTGTTCCACTTGGCCATGTCCGCCTGCAACTGCCGAGCCGCCTCGGCCGGCGTGTTGCGCAACGGCAGCACGCCCTGCAGGCCGAACTGGTCCTTCACGCGCGGCGTCTCCATCAGTTTTTGCAGCGTGGCGTTGAGCTTCGCGACGACGGCTTCCGGCGTCGCGGCCGGCGCCAGCACGCCGTAGATGGCTTGCGCGGAGAAGCCCGGCAGCCCTTGCTCGGCCAGCGTCGGCACATCGGGCAGCGACGGCAGGCGATGCGCGGAGGCCACGCCTATGGCATGGATGCGGCCCGCGGGAATATTGGCCAGGGCCGTCGGCGCCGTCGCGAACATCATCTGGATCTGGCCGGACATCAGGTCGGTCATCGCGGGCGCCGCGCCGCGATAAGGCACGTGCATGATGTCCACCTTCTCCTGCAGCCGGAACATCTCGGCCACCACGTGCTCTATCGTGCCGTTGCCGGACGAACCGTAGGCAATCTTGCCGGGCTCCTTTTTCAAGGCGGCGACGAAGTCGGGCAGCGTCCTGGCGGGCACCGTGTGGCTCGCGACCAGGATGATGGGCAGCTCGCCGACCAGGGCGACCGGCTGGAAGTCCTTGGCCAGGTCATAGCCCACCGCCTGCACGCCCATCAGTTTGCCGATCAGCGCATACGACGTGGTCGGCGCCATCAGCAGGGTATAGCCATCGGGTGCGGCGCGCTTGACGTATTGCGCGCTCAGGTTGCCGGCGAAACCGGGCTTGTTCTCGACCACCACCGGTTGGCCCAGGGCCTCGCCCAGTTCGCGCCCCAGTATGCGCGCCACCACGTCCACGGCGCCGCCCGGCGCATAGCCCACCACCAGCGTGATGGGCCGGTCCGGAAAGGCCGCGCTGGCGGCGCCCGCCATGCCCAGTGCCGCGGCGCCGGCCAGGACCCTGGCCGCCACCCTGCGCGCGCCGTGCGCGAACTGCCCCAGGCGATCCATCCAACGACATGTCTTCATCTGTGTTCCCCTTGAAAGGTGCGCCCGGGCTCGCGTCCCGTGTGCGCTTGCGCCGGCCGGCCCGGCTCCGCTACTTCCCGATGCGATACCCCGAACGTTCAAGGTCCCAGGCGTCCGCCACGGTGCGCGGCAATTCCTTCTTCTGGATGCGCTGCGTGGGCGTCTTGGGAAACTCGTCGATGAACGCGACGTATCGCGGAATCTGGTAATACGGCAGGCGCGCCTCGCTCCACTTGATCAAGGCCAGCGGATCCAGCACGGCCGGCATCCCGGCGGCCTTCTCGCGCACGCGCACGAACAGCTTCAACTCGTCCTCGCCCAGATCGCTGGGCACGCCGACCAGGGCCAGCTCCTCGATGTCGGGATGCTCGGCGAGCACGCGCTCCACTTCCCAGGTCGAGATATTGATGCCGCGACGCCGCAGCATTTCCTTCTTGCGACCCGCGTAGTACAGGAAGCCTTGCGCGTCCTGGCGGCCCAGGTCGCCGGTCAGGAACCAATCGCCGCGCCGCGACGATGCCTCGGCCTCCGGATTGCGGAAGTACCCGAGGAAACCCAACTCGGGCACGCGCGCGCGCACGGTGATTTCACCGGTCTGGCCCACGGGCACGGGCTTGCCCTCGTCGTCGGCCAGCATCACGTCGTAGTAGTCCAGCGCCTTGCCGATGGCGCCGGCCGGCCCGTCGGGATTGACGGTGACGAAGGTGATCAGCTCCGACAGGCCATAGCCTTCGCGCATCTCCACGCCGAAACGTTCCGAGAATGTCTTCCACAGGTCGGGCGGGCAGCCGCCGCCCCATGCGATGCGCACGCCATGGGTCCGGTCGCCGTCTCGCGCCGGCTGCTTGAGCAGCATGGGGATGACGGTGCCCAGGTAGTGGATATGCGTGACGTTGTAGCGCCGCGCGTCATCCCAGAAGCGCGACGCGCTGAAGCGCTCCACCATCGCCAGCCGCGTGCCGCCGATCAATGCGGAGATGATGACGGCCACGCCGGCCCCATGATGCAGCGACTCCCAAAGCAGGAAGGTGTTGCCCGGCCGCGCGCCGGTCAGGCGCAGGATGGCTTGCGGGCCGGCGCGCAGCGTACGGTCGGATTTCAGCACGCCCTTGGGCGCGCCCGTCGTGCCGGAACTGGGCGTCAATGCCAGGATGTCATCAGGCGCCGGCCGCACGGGCGGCGCGGCGGCCGACTGGCTGGCCAGGCCTTCGAAGGCGCGCGCGGCATCCTGGCCGCCGCGCCACAGCACCCGTTCCAGTTTGGATAGTTCCGGCGCCAGCGCATCGGCGTACTCCGCATCGGCGATCAACGCGCGCGGCGCCAGGTGGTCGAACAGATGCTGGAGCGACGCGCCCTTCAGGTGGACATTGATGGGCACCCGGACCAGCCCCAGCTTGGCGAGGGCGAAGATCGCCACGATATGGTCCGGGTGGCTGGGCAGCATGAGGCCGACACGATCGCCCGGCCGCAGCCCATCCCGCCACAGCAGGTTGGCCAATTGGTTGACGCGCGCGTTCAACGCGCCCAGGGTCAGGACGTCATCCTTGAAATAGCAGTAGACGCCGTCGGGGTCTTCGGCCGCGCGGCGTGCCAGCAGCTCGGCGAGGGTTTCATCAGGCACGGGCGCAATGGCGACGTGCGTCGTATCAGGACTGGCTTGCATGGGCGAAAGAGGGAATCCGGAGAATGGCGCTTATTTGGCGTGCGGGTTGGCGTCCGCGCGGCGTTGTTCACGTTCCGTGAAGAACGCCTGCATCATGCGGGCCGGCTCGCCGGATTCGTACGACTCGTGGTGGATGCGTTCGGCCGCGCGGATGGACTCGCGGAAGCTCGCTTCCGTCATCTCGCGCAAGCGCGCCTTGTTCAAGCGCATGGCGACCGGCGGCTTGGCCGCCAGCATGCGGGCGGTTTCCAGCGCGGCCGGCAGCACCTGCTCGCGCGGGACCAGCCGGTGGATGAGGCCGATGGCGTGGCACTCGGCGGCTTCCATCATGCGGCCGCTCAGCGTCAGCTCTATGGTGCGCGACATACCCAGCATTTCGCGCATGATCCACGGCCCTGTCACGCTGGCGATGCCGGCATTGATCTCGGGCTGGCCCATGCGCACGCCTTCGTGGCCGATGCGGATATCGCCCAGCAGCGACACCTGGAAGGCGGATCCCGCGGCGGTGCCGTTCAGGGCCATGACCAGGGGTTTGTAGAAGCTGCGCAGGACGTCGTAATAGGTTTCCCACTCGCCTATCCAGCTCTGCGCGCGCGAGGCGTCGAACTCGCGCGCCTCGTTCAGGTCCTGGCCGGCGCAGAAGGCACGATCGCCTGCGCCTGTCATGACCAAGGCGCCCACCTTGGGGTCGGCGCCGGCGCTGCGCACGGCATCCAGGATTTCCGCGCGCATCGGCGCATGCCAGGCATTGAGGCATTCCGGGCGGTTGAGGGTGAGTACGGTCACCGGTCCCTGTTGTTCGAGCTTGATGTACTTCGTCATGGCTGCGGGTCCTGTTTCGTGTCCTGTTGCGGGTCCATCGAATCGGCCAATCAATTGATATGCAATTGAGTAAATTGATTAGCAATTGACGCAACTATAGGAGTCCGCGAGGCAGCGGAACATTAGGGATTACGCGCAAAAAAATCGGATATCAATTTAATTAATTGATATCCGATTACCGCAGCGGTGCGCAGTGGTGGACCGCAGGCGCCGCACTAGGCGGCCGACAACACCTTCGCCGTATGCAGGGCGCGCGGCAGCAGGTCGCGCCGCGCCGTGTCCACGTCGTAGCGCAAGGACAGCGTCGACAGGTTGATGGCCGCCACGACCCGGCCCGCATGGTCGAACACCGGCACGGAGATCGACACGCTACCCTGGCCGAGGTTCTTTTCTGTCATCGAGTAGCCTTGCTCCCGGGCCTTGTCGATCAGGGCAAGGATGTCATCATCCTTGCGGTCGCCGAAGCGCGCGCGCACCGCCGGAGCCAGCCGGCCCAGCATCCCGCGCAGCACATCTTCGGTCTGCTGGCTCAGCAGCACCTGGCCCGACGACGCCGGCAGCGCGGCGAAGCGGCTGCCCACCGGCAAGTTCACGGACGCCAGATGCTCGCTGGGCACGTTGCCCAGCACGACGATATCGTCGCCATCCAGCTCCACCCACGATACGGTCTCGTGGGTTTCCTGGGCCAGTTGCGACAATACCGGGAAGGCAGCCTGCAAGCGTGCGTTGGCGCTCAGCATGCCGCCCACCAGCCCGACCAGCTTGGTCGACAACGAATAGAGACGCGCGGCGGGATGACGGCGCAGATAGCCAAGCTGGCACAATGTGTAGACGAACCGCTGCGCGGCGCTGCGGCCCATGCCCGTGCGCTGGGCAATATCGGCGATGGACAGCTCGCTGGCGCTTTTGTCGAAGGCCTCCAGCACCCGCATCGCCTTTTCCACCGATGCGACATACAGGCGCTCGTCGACGTCCGTCCGGGTTGCGGACAGGGCGCCGGGTTCCGCTTGCGGACCGGCCTGGCGCGTCGTTGGAGTCGAGTTCGTGCTCATGGAAAAATCGCGTTCCCGCGGCGTGGCGGCGGGCTGTCTAATGGGCGGGCTGTCTAATGGGCGGGCGGCCTGATGGCCGGGTGCTCTAATGGCCAACAGGCTCGACAGTGTACAGCCCGGGCAGCCCCCTCAACCCTTGGAGACATTGCATGACCCATCACGGCATCGAAGGCCGTCGGCGCTGGCTGGCCTTGACCATACTCTGCCTGGGTGTCCTGATGATCGTACTGGACACGACCATCGTGAACGTTGCCCTGCCCTCCATCCGCACCGACCTGCGCTTCACCGAAACCTCGCTGGTCTGGGTGGTCAACGCCTACATGCTGACCTTCGGCGGCTTCCTGCTGCTGGGCGGACGCCTGGGCGACCTGTATGGGCATCGCCGCATGTTCCTGGCCGGCCTGGCGCTGTTCACATTGGCCTCCCTGGCCTGTGGCCTGGCCCACACGCGCGAATTCCTGATCGCCGCGCGGGCCGTGCAGGGGCTGGGCGGCGCGATCGTGTCCGCCGTTTCCCTGTCCCTGGTCATGAACCTCTTCACCGAGACCGCCGAACGGGCCAAGGCCATGGGCATCTATGGCTTCGTCTGTGCCGGCGGCGGCAGCCTGGGCGTGCTGCTGGGCGGCCTGCTGACCACAGCGCTCAGCTGGCACTGGATCTTCCTGGTCAACATTCCCATCGGGGCGCTGGTGTACGGCCTGTGCGTGCGGCTGATCCCGCGCGGACGCGGCCAGGCCATGGACGGCCGCCTCGACATCGGCGGCGCGGTCACCATCACGCTGGCGCTGATGCTGGCGGTCTACGCCGTGGTCAACGGCAACGAGGCGGGCTGGACCTCCGTGCAATCGGTGTCCATGCTGGCGGCGGCGGCGCTGCTGCTGGCGGCTTTCTTCGTCATCGAAGCGCGCGTGCGCGCGCCGCTGGTGCCCTTGCGCTTGTTCCGCCTGCGCAACGTGGTGGTCGCCAACGTGGTGGGCATCCTGTGGGCGGGCGCCCTGTTCGCATGGTTCTTCATATCGGCGCTCTACCTGCAGCGCGTGCTCGGGTATGACGCCATGGGCATCGGACTGGCGTTCCTGCCCTCCAACCTGATCATGGCTGCGCTTTCACTGGGCCTGTCGGCACGCCTGGTGATGCGCTTCGGCGTACGCGCGCCCCTGGTGGCCGGCCTGTTGACGGCCGCCATCGGCCTGGCGCTGTTCAGCCAGGCGCCCGCCGACGGCAGCTTCCTTATCCATATCCTGCCGGGCATGCTCCTGCTGGGCCTGGGCGCGGGCATCGCCTTCAATCCCATGCTGCTGGCCGCGATGAGCGACGTGCCGCCCAGCGAGTCGGGCCTGGCGTCCGGCATCGTCAACACCGCGTTCATGATGGGCGGCTCGCTGGGCCTGGCGGTGCTGGCCAGCCTGGCCGCCGCGCGTACCGGCGCGGCAGCCGCCGCGGGTGCCGCGCCGGCGCAGGCCTTGAACCAGGGCTACCAGGTGGCGTTCCTGGGCGGCGCCGTCTGCGCGCTGGCGGCTACCGTGCTCGCGGCATGGCTGCTGCGCACGAAGCTGCAGGGGCGGGGAGAAGCGCGGGAGGAAGCACAACGGGGGCAGGCGCATTGAACCGCGGGCTGCGCCCGTTCAGCCTTCCGAAATGTCGAACAGGCGCCGGTGCTCGCGCATGGCGTAGCGGTCCGTCATGCCGGCGATGTAATCCGAGATGGCGCGGGCTTGCGTCGTTTCGTCGTCGCGGCGATAGTCCGGCGGCAACAGCCGCGGATTGCCGAGAAAGGCCGTGAACAGCTCGCGCACGATGCGGCGCGCCTTGCTCGTCATGCGCACCACGCGGAAATGCCGGTACAGGTTGTCGAAGAGAAAGCGCTTGAGGACATCGGCTTCGGCGCGGATCCCCGCGGAAAAGCCCGCCAGCGGGGGCGCGGCGCGCACATCGTCCACGGAAGCGGGCGCGCATTCGGCGATGCGCGCGGCCGTGTTCCCGGTCAGGTCGACGATGAGGGTATTGATCATGCGCCGTATGGTCTCGGCGATCTGGCGACGGGGCGCCACCCGCGGATAGCGCCGCAAGACCTCCGCATGATGGCGCGCGAAGATGCTGACCTCCTGCAATTGCTCCAGCGTGATCAGTCCGGACCGCAATCCGTCATCGACGTCGTGATTGTTGTAGGCGATTTCGTCGGCCAGGTTGGCCAGTTGCGCTTCCAGCGAAGGCTGGCGCTTGAGCAGGAAGCGTTCGCCGACATCGCCCAGCTGGCGCGCATGCGATACCGAACAATGCTTGAGTATGCCCTCGCGGGTCTCGAAGCAGAGATTCAGCCCATCGAATGCGGCATAGCGCTCTTCCAGCGCATCGACCACGCGCAGGCTTTGCAGGTTATGCTCGAAGCCGCCCGCCGCCGGCGCCAGTTCGCGCATGCAGGCATTCAACTCATCCTGTCCGGCGTGGCCGAAAGGCGTATGACCCAGGTCATGCGCCAGCGATATCGCCTCGGTCAGCTCCTCGTTCAACCGCAGGCTGCGCGCCAGCGTACGGGCGATCTGGGCCACTTCCAGGCTATGGGTCAGCCGCGTGCGAAACAGGTCGCCCTCATGGTTGACGAAGACCTGCGTCTTGTATTCCAGGCGGCGGAAAGCGGTGCAATGGATGATGCGGTCGCGATCGCGCTGGTATTCGGTACGGTTGCTCGGCGGCGGCTCGTCATGCGCACGTCCGCGGCTACGCGCGGGATCGCACGCATAAGGCGCCAGGAGGGCGGAATCCACGGGGGTCGCATCCATCCTCGCGCCCTCCGTCCGTCAGGCCGGTCCCACCGTGCGCGCCAGGGTGCGCAGCACGGCGTCCTCGGGAGCCTTGCATGTCAGCGCCTCGCCGATGCGCGGCGTCAGGACAAAGCGGATTTCGCCACCCTCGGATTTCTTGTCGACCCGCATCAGGTCCATCCAGCGCTGCGCGCCCAGGTCCGGCGCCACCGTGGGGCAGCCTATCGCTGCCACCAGGGCGCGCACGCGGTCCACGTCCGCCGCCGGGAAACCCAGCACTTCGGACGACAGTTCCGCCGCCTGCACCATGCCGCAGCCCACGGCTTCGCCGTGCAGCCACGCGCCGTAGCCCAGGCCCGATTCGATGGCGTGGCCGAAGGTATGGCCCAGGTTCAATATCGCGCGCAAACCGCCTTCGCGCTCGTCCTGCCCCACCACCTGCGCCTTCAGCTCGCATGACACCCGGATGGCGTGCGCGATCGCGTCCGGTTCCAGCGCGCGCAGCGGGCCGGCGTTCTGCTCGCACCATGCCCAGAAAGCGGGGTCGAGGATCATGCCGTACTTGATGACTTCCGCCAGCCCCGCCGACACTTCGCGCGCCGGCAGCGTGGAAAGCACGTCGGTGTCGATTTCCACCGCCACCGGCTGATGGAAGGCGCCGATCATGTTCTTGCCCAGCGGATGGTTCACGCCGGTCTTGCCGCCCACCGACGAATCGACCTGCGCCAGCAGCGTGGTGGGTACTTGCACGAAACGGATGCCGCGCATGTAAACGGCGGCCGCGAAACCGGTCATGTCGCCGATGACGCCGCCTCCCAGCGCCACCAGCACCGAACGGCGGTCGAAGCCGTTGGCCAGCAGCGCGTCGAACACCTGGTTCAGCGTCTGCATGTCCTTGTGGGACTCGCCGTCCGGCAACTCGATGCGCAGCACGCGGCGGCCGGTGCGAGCCAGCGCGCGCTCGGCCCGCTCGGCGTACAGCGCCCCCACGGTGGGATTGGTGACCAGGCCTATGGCCGTGGCATCGGCCGGAATGGCTTCGTCCAGCGCATCCAGCCGGCCTGGCGCGATACGGATGGGATAGCGTCCGCCAGGGACATCGACGTCAACGACATTCATGCTTGCTTGATCTCGTAGGCTTGCAACTTGGGGATCAACGTCTTGACCAGGGAATAGACCGGCGTGCAGCCGGTTTCCACCGTCAAGTGCGCGACCTCGCGGTAAAGCGGTTCGCGCTTCTGCATCAGATCGCGCAGCGTGGCGCGCGGATCGGCGGTGCGCAGCAAGGGGCGGTTGCGATCGCGCGCGGTGCGACGGAACAATTCATCCACGCTGGCACTAAGATAGACCACGACACCCTGCTCGCGCAGCAGCTTGCGGTTGCCCTCGGCCAGGATCGCCCCGCCGCCGGTCGCCAGCACGATATTACGTCGGGACGCGCAGCGCTCCAGCGTCGCCGACTCGCGCTTGCGGAAGCCTTCCTCGCCTTCGATTTCGAAAATGACGGGCACCCGCACGCCGCAGCGCGCTTCCAGTTCATGGTCAAGGTCGACGAATTCACGGCCCAGCGCCCGCGCCAGCCCGCGCCCTATCGTCGTCTTGCCGGCGCCCATCATGCCGACCAGGAAGATCGGCAGGTCGTACGGCAAGCTCGCCCGGGGCCCGGGCAGCGGCTGGCAGGGATCGTAAAGCGAGGCGGAGTCAGTGTCCGGGGCCGGATCTTCGTCCGGGCAGGCGGTGGGAGTGACGTTCATGATCAGTATTATCCCATTGGCGGCAGTTGTCCGCGCGCTACACTGGAAGACGCTGTTACAGAAACCGACCAGAAACTGAGATTCGCGCCAGGGCCCGGCCGCGACTTGCCCTTAAAATCGCCGCGATGAGCAAGCCCCAGAACCCCTCCAAGAAAGACCAGCCGACCTCCAGCGGCTCTCCCTTCCTCCGTTTTTTCGTCAAGCTCGGCATTTTCTGCCTGGGTTTGGGAATATGCGGACTGCTGCTGGGCGGCATGGCCTTGGCGCTGGCGTGGCCCAATCTGCCCGACCTGCACGCCATGACCGACTACCGGCCGCGGGTGCCCCTGCGCGTCTATACGGCGGACAAGGTGCTGATCGGCGAATTCGGCGAAGAACGCCGCAACGTGTTGCGCTTCAATGAAATCCCCGATGTCATGAAGGCGGCCGTGCTGTCGGCCGAGGACGACCGCTTCTACCAGCACGGCGGGATAGACTGGACCGGCGTCGCGCGGGCCGGGCTGACCAATATCGTCAATATGTCCAAGACGCAGGGCGCCAGCACCATCACCATGCAGGTGGCGCGTAACTTCTACCTGTCGTCCGAGAAGACCTATTCGCGCAAGTTCTACGAACTGCTGCTCACGTTCAAGATCGAGTCCAGCCTGACCAAGGACCAGATCCTCGAACTCTATATGAACCAGATCTACCTGGGTCATCGCGCCTACGGCTTCGCCGCGGCTTCGCGCACGTATTTCGGCAAGCCGCTGTCGGAGATCTCGCCCGCCGAGGCCGCCATGCTGGCCGGCATCCCCAAGGCGCCGTCGCGCTTCAATCCGCTGTCCAACCTGCCGCGCGCGCAAATCCGCCAGCATTACGTGCTGGGCCGCATGCACAACCTGGGTTACCTGACCGACGCGGAATACCAGACGGCCATGAGCCAGCCCATCGTGCTGAAGTCGGCCGAGGGCACGCCGGCGGGCGGCTATGCCATCCACGGCGAATACGTCGCCGAACTGGCGCGCCAGCTGCTGTTCGGCGTGTACCAGGACAACGTGTATTCGCGCGGCTTGAATATCTACACCACCGTGCAGTCCAAGGACCAGGAAGCAGCCTACCGGGCGGTGCGCGAAGGCGTGCTGGACTACACCCGCCGCGCGCCCTACCCCGGCCCCGAGGACCAGCTCGACATGCCGGCCGGCGTGGAGAACAACCCCGGCCAGCTGGATGAGTTCCTCGACGGCGTGCTGGACAAGTATTCGGACAGCGGCGACCTGCTGGTGGCGCTGGTCCTGTCCGCCAGCCCCAACGAAATCCGGCTGGTGCGCAGCTCGCGCGAAGTCATTTCCATCACGGACAAGAAAACGCTGGGCGTGGTGGCGCGCGCGCTCAACGACAAGGCCAAACCGGAGGCCCGCATCAAGCGCGGTTCCGTGGTCTACATCCATAAGCTGCCCGACGACAGCTGGGAAGTCATCAATATGCCGGCCGTGCAGGCGGCCTTCGTTGCCCTGTCCCCGCAAGACGGCGCCATCCGCGCCATGGTGGGCGGCTTCGATTTCTACCGCGGCAATTTCAACCGCGTTACCCAGGCCTGGCGCCAGCCGGGTTCCAATATCAAGCCTTTCGTCTATGCCGCCTCGCTGGAGCGCGGCCTGACGCCGGCCACGCAGATCTCGGACCAGCCCTTCGAGCTGAGCGCGGCGCAGACCGGTTCCAAGGCCTGGAGCCCCAAGAACTACGGGAACCAGTACGAGCCCATGCTCACCATGCGCCAGGGCCTGTACAAGTCCAAGAACATGGTGTCCATCCGCATCATCCAGGCCATCGGCCCCCAATACGCGCAGGACTACCTGACCCGCTTCGGCTTCGACAAGTCGCGCCAGCCCGCGGTGCTGCCGCTGGCCCTGGGCGCGGGGTCGGTGACGCCCTTGCAGCTGGCGGGCGCCTACTCGGTGTTCGCCAACGGCGGCTACCGCATCACGCCCTACCTGATCGACAAGGTCACGGACAGCAGCGGCAAGGTGGTCATGCAGGCCAAGCCGCTGGTGGCCGGGGATTCCGCCGCGCGCGCCATCGACCCCCGCACCGCGTTCGTGATGGACGACATGCTGCGCGGCGTGGCCACCTACGGCACGGCCGCCCGCGCGCGCGCCGTCCTGAAGCGCAACGACATCGCGGGCAAGACCGGCACCACCAACGAATCGGTGGACGCGTGGTTCTCGGGCTATACGCCCAGCCTGGTGGCGACCGCCTGGCTGGGCTATGACCAGCCGAAGTCGCTGGGCTCGCGCGAAACCGGCGGCGGCGTGGCGCTGCCGATCTGGTTGAGCTATATGCAGGACGTGCTCAAGGGCGTGCCGGAGCAGAAACAGCGTCCGAAGCCGGACGGCCTGATCACCGAAAACGGCGAATACTACTTCTCGGAATTCCCGCCTGGCCAGGCGGTGGCGCGGCTGGGGTTGCCGCAGGGCGATTCGCTGGGCGAATTCCTGAATGCGCTGAATTCGTCGTCCAACGACGGCGATGGCTACAACAACGGGCAGTCGAAACCGCAGGGAACGTCGTTCGGCGAAGGCTCCATGCCCCGCTAGACGGGGCCGGCGTGGCCGGGGACCTTGCCTGGCCGGCTGCGGGCATGGCCGGGGAAGTCCCGGCCATGGTCGTTCATCGACCCCTGGGTCATGGGCGGCGTCAGACCTGCACTTTCACCGGCACGCCAGCGGCATCCGAGCAGATCTGCGACAGGGCATCGGCCAGGCCGGGACCGCCGCGGGTGTCGTTCCAGTGCTTGCCGTCGTACCTGTAGTGAAAGCCGCCGCTGCGCGCCGCGACCCACAGCTCCTGCATGGCGGCCTGGCTATTGACGACGACGTGGGTGTCGTCCTCGAAAACCAGGGTCAGGACGTTGCCGCTGCGGTTGGCCTCGATGTCCACATCCAGGGAAGCCGCCCAGTCGTCAGCCTGGCTTTCGAGAGAATCGAGCACCTGCTCGGCCAACGCAAGAAATTCGGTTTCGTTCATAATCCCAACCTGCATGAATTTCGGAGTTCCCAGTGTCCCATATGGCAACTAGCCGCAGGGTTCTACGCATTGTAGCCACGCTGGCCGCCGGCGCCTGGCTGGCGGGCTGCGGCTATAAGGGTCCGCTCTATCTGCCGACCGGCAACGGTACGCAGCAGGCCAAGCCGCCCGTGGGCGTGCGTCCGGCGCCGCTGCCGCCGACCATACCCGGCAGCGCGGCCGACGTTCGGATCACCCCGGCCCTTCCCTCCTACCCGCCGACCGGCGCACAACGATGACTGCTTCCCTTCCCCGGCGGGCCCAACCGGCCGGCTATCCCCATTTTCACGTCAAGGACGGCTCGCTGTACGCGGAAGAGGTGCCGCTGCAGGTGCTGGCCGACCGCCTGGGCACGCCGCTCTACGTCTACTCCCGCGCCGCCCTGCATGCCGCCTGGGAGTCCTACCGCAGCGCGACGGCGGGCCGCGATGTGCTGATCTGCTACGGCATGAAGGCCAATTCCAACCTGGCCGTGCTCAAGGAATTCGCGCGGCTGGGCGCCGGCTTCGACATCGTTTCCGGCGGCGAGCTCAAGCGGGTGCTGACCGTGGGCGCCGACCCGGCCAAGGTGGTCTTCTCCGGCGTGGGCAAGCAGGCCTGGGAAATGCAGGCCGCGCTGGAAGCGGGCGTCAAGTGCTTCAACGTCGAATCCGAGGCGGAACTGCACCTGTTGTCCGACGTCGCCGTGTCGATCGGCAAGAAGGCGCCGGTGTCGCTACGGGTCAATCCCGACGTCGACGCGGGCACCCATCCCTATATTTCCACCGGGCTGAAGGAAAACAAGTTCGGCATTGCCATCGAGAACGCGCTCGACGCCTATCGCACGGCCGCCAGCCTGCCGGGCTTGCAGGTCGTGGGGGTGGACTGCCACATCGGTTCGCAGATCACCGAGGTCAGTCCCTACCTGGACGCGCTGGACAAGCTGCTCAACCTCATCGATGCGTTGGCCGGCGCCGGCATCGCCATCGAGCACCTGGACCTGGGCGGCGGCCTGGGCATCACCTACGTGGACGAGACGCCGCTTGCGCCCAAGGCCCTGCTGGACCAGGTCTATGCCAGGCTGGAAGCGCGCAAGCTGGCCCACCTGAAGCTGGTGATGGAGCCGGGCCGCTCGCTGGTGGGCAACGCCGGGCTGCTGCTGACCACGGTGCAATTCCTCAAGCACGGCGAAACGCACAACTTCGCCATCGTCGACGCCGCCATGAACGATCTGCTGCGTCCCACGCTCTACGACGCCTGGCACGGCCTGCTGCCGCTGCACCAGCGCGCGGGCGCCACGGTGGAATACGACGTGGTGGGGCCGGTCTGCGAAAGCGGCGACTGGCTGGCCCGCAAGCGCGCGCTGGCGGTGGAACAGGGCGACGTGCTGGCCGTGGAGTCGGCCGGCGCCTACGGCATGGTCATGGCCAGCAACTACAACACGCGGCCGCGCGCCGCCGAAGTGATGGTGGATGGCGCGGAATACCACGTCATCCGCAAGCGCGAATCGGTGGAAGACCTGTTGCGCGGGGAATCGACGCTGCCCTGAAGGCGGCCGGCGCTCCAGCAAAAACGCCCGCTTGCGCGGGCGTTTTTCATTTCATCATGACTCCAGTGCCGCATTTCGCTCTACTACGCTACTACCCGATACAGCAGGTTTATCAATGGGTTAGGCGAGTTCAACCTCTGATGGTGCTTTCCGGAACTTGACCTGGTTTTCCCGCTGATGGCTCCCCCGGGTCTTGGAAACGGGGTCTTTCCTAGGAGTCGTCGTGGCAAAAATCAACCTCACCAAGTCCGCCATCGAAGCGGCGCGCGCCCAAGCACAGGCAGCAGAACTGCGCATACGCTGGTGCCCGGCTTCCTGTGCGAGATTACCCTGGTAGCCGCAAGGTGTTTATGCTCCGGCGTCGCACGAATGCGGGCGAACGCCGCAAACGCGCCTTGGACCAGTACGGGGACCAAGCATTCCAGGCCCAGCTCTACATTCACATGCTAGATTGCGTCTTTACGATTTAATGCGACTTTGTGCTACCAATTTCATTGGCGCTGGAGCAGCCGTGACCGAGCCTTGGGTATCCGTTGAGCAGATCGCCGAACACTTGGGCGTGACGCGCGATTCCATCTACCGCTGGATCGACCGCAAGGGCCTGCCCGCGCACCGCGTGGGGCGGCTTTGGAAGTTCCAGATGTCGGAGGTGGATGAGTGGGTGCGCGCCGGTGGCGCGGATGAAGAGAAGAAACAGAACTGAACGAGAACCACAATATGGCCAAAATCAGGAAACCTGCGCACCCGCCCAGCCTGCAGCTTTCACCAACGCGGATGCTCGTCACCACGAAGGCCACTGGCTGTGGATTCCTCTGCGCAAGGAATGGTGCGATGTCAGCGCCCAGGCCGGAAGGAATCACCCATCAGAAGTCCGGCAGCATGGAGGAATCTACCCCATGACTGATTTTCAGCAGCAATATGCCCTGTGGGATGAGTTCCTGGCCGTTTGGCCCGCTACACGACTGGCCACGATGAGGCTAGACGAATACACCCAGGCGGGCTCGAAGGACAGCTTCACCTACTGGATCGAATCGCGGCTCGATGAACTGGGCAGCATTTGGGGCGGGTCGGCGTTCAAGTTCGGCGTGTTCTCGCGCAAGGACGCAGAGGAGAAGAAGAACGACGGCAAGTTGAGCTACTCCGGCACCCACGGCTGGTACTCGTCCCTCGGCGCGACGGCAGAAGAAGCTTTTGGGAGGGTGCGTGGTTACGTTGTTCAGGTGGCAGCGCTGGCCGCACAGGGCGATGTGGAAGGCCTTGATGCCTTCAAGGACCTAGGCGAAGCATTCAAATGGAAGATCGCCTTCCACTATCAAAACCGGCAAAAACCGCTGATCGTGGATGTGTTCAAGCCTGCAATGCTGGCCGCGTACACAGGTGGCACCACCGGCCAGGGCATGGCCGCCTTGCAGAAAGCCGTAATCGCCGGACTTCCAGCAGGCACGGGCATTCTGGAATACGGGCGGCAAGTATGGGAGGCCTGGAGCAAGAAGAATCTGGCGATATGGAAGTTATCCCACGGTAGTTTGACCGATACGGAACGTCGGCAGTGTCTGGACAATTACTTGGGTGTGATGGGAAAAGGAACCGGCAAAGAGCAAGGCAAGAAGTTCGCCGAAGTGCCCGTGGGCGCATTGTTTTTCCTCTGCCACGGAAATAGCCTACAGCTTATCGGGCAATTCACTTCCGACGCCGACCCTTGGCCCGAGCGCACGGGCTGGTTGCAACGCAGTTACCGTGTGCTCAAAACTGCCCAGCGCAACGACCGCTACATCGCGAATTCAAAGTACTGGTCTCCGCAAGGCAATACGACCTTCTGGCAAGTCGGCGCGGAAGATCTTCCAGAATTTGAATCGACCTTGCTAAAACCGTACTTCGGCACGGATTTGGCTGAATTGGCGGCACTGGCCGGTGACCCCCTTGGGGCCGCCAGCCGAGAAAGCGGCATTACGCGGCCGTCCCCCGCTCCTGCGCAGCCTGCCGCCAGCAAGCCGGTTTCGCCTTGCATCAACCGCATCTACTACGGCCCGCCCGGCACCGGGAAAACCTACACCCTGACTCGGCTACTCAAGCGCGATTACGAGCAGCAGATGGGATCCATTTCCACAGAAGAATGGCGCAACCAGATCATCGCCGAGAAAATCGCGGTGCTGAAATGGTGGGAGGGTGCTGCCGCTGCGTTATATGACCTGGGCGGCGAGGCCAGGGTGCCCAAACTCGCCGAGCATCCATTCATTCAAGCCATCGCTACCGCTAAAGGGCGCACCGAGGGCATCAAGCAAACCCTTTGGGGCACGCTGCAACATCACACGATTCTTGATTCGGCAACCGTAAACATCAAATTGCGATTGGATCCGGCGATCTTTGAAAAATCTACGGATTCAGTATGGCAGTTTGCTGGTGATTGGCGGGAGGTCTGCGCCGACCTGATCGCACTCGTCGATCAGCTCAAATCTGGTCGGCAGGATGTCGGTGTGATTCAACGCTACAGCTTCGTCACCTTCCACCAGTCCTACGGCTACGAGGAATTCGTCG
Organism: Achromobacter aloeverae; assembly: GCF_004121055.1. Taxonomy (GTDB): domain Bacteria; phylum Pseudomonadota; class Gammaproteobacteria; order Burkholderiales; family Burkholderiaceae_B; genus Bordetella_C; species Bordetella_C aloeverae. The sequence goes on along the minus strand of NZ_PYAL01000005.1, from coordinate 159,582 downwards.
AAGGGCTTCGTCCCGTACTGACGGGCGAAGCGGAGGCGAGCGAAGTGGCCTACGAAATTCGCCCCGGTGCGTTCCAGGAACTGTGCCGCAAGGCGAGGCAGGCACCCGACCAGCGGTTTGCGATGGTGATCGACGAGATCAATCGGGGCAACATCAGCAAAATTTTCGGTGAGCTGATCACCCTGATCGAGGCCGACAAGCGTGACCCGTTGAACGGCAGCGCCCCCCCGGTCGAAGTGGTCTTGGCGTATTCCGGCGAAAAGTTCTCGGTGCCGGCTAACGTGGATATCATCGGCACGATGAACACGGCGGATCGTTCACTGGCTCTGCTTGACACCGCCTTACGTCGCCGGTTCGAGTTCTTGGCCTTGCTGCCCGACACCCGCGCCGAGAAAGTCCCCGGTGACCCGGACAGCGCACCACTGGCGGGGTTGATCGTCACCACCGATGCCGGGCCAATTGACGCGCGCCGGTTGCTGGAACGAATCAACGAGCGCATCGAGGCGTTGTACGACCGCGATCACTGCATCGGCCACGCTTACTTGACCAGTCTAGCTCAGGTGGAAGATGGCCCCTTGCGGTTCAAGGCGCTGACTACGGCCTTCCGCCACCGCATCGTTCCGCTGCTGGAAGAGTACTTCTTCGAGGACTGGCGGAAGATTCGGTTGGTGCTGGGCGACAACCAGAAGATGGACGCGGCGCTTCAGTTCGTCGGCGAAAGCGACCCACACGTACAAGACTTGGCCGTCCTGTTCGGCAACGACCACGGGCTTGACAGCTACGCGACCAAGCGCCGTTACAGTCTACAGGAATCGGCGTTCACCAATCCTGCCGCATACATCGGCATCTATCAGGCCTCCGCCTAACTGGCACGAAAATGGCTGGCATCACGATCCATGAATTCGACGCGCTGGTAGCCTTGCCGCCGGATGCGCTCAATGCCAACGAACTGCACTCGGTGCCGGAGCATGTGTTCAGTTGGCTGGAATCACAGGCGCTACGCTCCGTAGAAGCGGGCGATTCGGCTTGGCTGCGACTGACCCAGCGGCGTGGGCATCGCGCGGTGCAGGTGACCAGCTTCGTTGGCGTGATTCGCGCGCCGGACGGGTTCCAGATCGAGGTACTGCCGAAGGTCGGCAAGGCGATTGATGGCGGTGATGTGCAGGCTCGGCAACTTCTGATCGAGATGCTGCGGTGTCTGGGAGGCTTCCGCCACATCCAGACCGACAGTGCCAAGTTGGTGGCCGCGCATATGCCCTTGCTGGAAGTCTTCATCGGCGAGTTTCTACTCACTGTGGAGCACATCGTCAAGCGAGGGTTGCGTGGCCATTACACCTTGCGGCAAGACAACATTTTCGCGTTGCGTGGCAAGCTTCAAATGGCCGCGCATCTGCGGCAGAACCTGTGCCGACGGGATCGCTTCTTTTCCGAGTTCGACGAGTTCTCGAACAACCGTCCGGAAAATCGCCTGCTGCATTCGGCGCTTCGGCAAGCCCTTGCCTGGACCTCCTCGCAAACGCATCAACAATTGGCGCGCGAACTTTGCTTTGTGTTTGCCGAAATTCCTGAATCGGAACAGCAGATTCTAGATTTTCAAAGGGTGCGGCTAGATCGCGGGATGGGGCACTACGCCGACGCTTTGGCGTGGGCGCGCCTGATCCTGCAAGATGAATCGCCGCTCACTGGCGCGGGTGGCCATCGTGCGCCGTCACTGCTATTTCCAATGGCAGCGGTCTTCGAGGCCTACGTCGCCAAGCATCTTGCGCGCCAGCTCGGGCAGCCCTTTACGCTGCGCGCGCAAGCCAGCAGTTTTTCACTGATCAGACACCAAAGCCAGGACTGGTTCCGCATGAAGCCTGATCTGCTGATTCAGGAATCCGCGGCGAACCGCTTGGTGCTGGATACGAAGTGGAAATTGATCGACGGGACGAAGGCCAACGGCACGGACAAATATGGATTGAGCCAAGGGGACTTCTATCAGTTGTACGCCTATGGTCAAACCTATCTCGACGGGCAGGGTGATGTGGTGCTGATCTACCCCAAGACGGATGCGTTCGAACGGGCGCTTCCCATGTTCGAATTTCCGAAATCCCGAGGCCTTCGATTGTGGGTTCTACCGTTCTGCCTGCAACAACGTCGACTTGTCCTTCCGGCTTGCGGCAGTCTCGATGCGTTCGCGCGCGGACCATCACCGTTGACGGGACAGAATGCAGTGACCAATATTGGCCTCGAAGAAATGGCCTTGACATGATTGCTCAGCGGAATCCATGACTGAAGCCGAACCTCTGCAAACTAAGCGTGGCGACATCAATGCCGACAGCATCGCGGCGGAACTGAACGCCTTCGCAAGAAACGGTAATAGGCGATGACGATCACGAATGTCAAACTTCCCCTCAACCTCAACGACCTGTTGCGCCAGCGCACAGTCGAGGGCGAGCGCATCGAGTACAAGGCCGGCTGGAACCCGGACGCGATCATCCGCACACTGTGCGCCTTCGCCAACGACTTCGAGAACCTGGGCGGCGGCTACGTAGTGATCGGGCAGGACTGCGATGCCAGCGGTCAGCCCGTCTTTCCGCCGGTCGGCCTGCCCGACAACCAACTCGACAAGATCCAGCGCGAACTGCTGGCGCATTGCCAGTTGATCCAGCCGCCGTATTTCCCGGTGTTGAGCATCGGAGTGGTCGAGGACCGTAACCTGATCGTGCTGCAAGCGCCGGGCGGGCAGACGCGACCCTACAAAGCGCCGGAAGCGGTCACCGCGAACAAGAAAACGTGGCGCTACTACATCCGCCGCTACAGCAGTACGGTCGAGGCCAAGGGCGACACCGAGCAGGAGTTGTTGAGCTTGGCTGCCAAGGTTCCGTTCGACGATCGCTTCAACCAGTTCGCGCGTGTCGATGATCTCGCCAAACCCTTGATGCAGGACTTCTTGCAGGAAGTCGGCAGTGAGCTGGTGGCGGACGCGCCGGGGCTTTCCGTCGAGGCGCTGGCGCGTCAGATGAACGTGGCGGGTGGCCCTACCGAATCGCCCTGGCCCAAGAACGTGGGTCTGCTGTTTTTCAACGAAACGCCGGAGCGGTTCTTTCCCGGCGTGCAGATCGACGTGGTCTGGTTCCCTGAAGGCGCGGGCGGCGACCGCTTCGACGAGAAAATCTTCAAGGGTCCGTTGGCGCGGATGACGCGCGAGGCGCTGGGCTACATCCAGCGTAATTATCTGATTGAGACCGTCATCAAGCATCCCGACCGGGCCGAGGCCACGCGGATCTGGAATTTCCCGTTCGCCGCCATCGAAGAAGCCGTGGTGAACGCGGTCTATCACCGTTCCTACGAAGAGCGCGAACCGATCGAGGTGCGTATCAGCCACGAGGAACTGGTAGTTGTCAGCTACCCCGGCCCGGACAGATCAATCAAGATGGAAGACCTGAAGGCGGGCCGCGCCGTCAGCCGCCGCTACCGCAACCGACGCATCGGCGAGTTCCTGAAGGAGCTGGACATGACCGAGGGGCGCTCCACCGGCATTCCGAAAATCCTGAAGGAAATGGCGGCCAACGGCTCGCCCGCGCCGCTGTTCGACACGGATGATGACCGGCTTTCGTTCGTAATCCGGCTGCCACGTCACCCAATGGCACTTGCCTCGACCCCGGAAGTCACCCCGGAAGTCGCCCCGGAAGTCGCCCCGGAAGCTCAGAAGGTGGTTCGCGCATTGCCGACCGCGCTGTCCAGGCAGGAGCTACAGGATGCCTTGGGGCTAAAGGACGACGAGCATTTCCGCAAAGCCTATCTGCTGCCGGCCCTTGCGTCAGGATTGATCGAAATGACCCTGCCCGACAAGCCGCGCAGCAGCAAACAGCGATACCGGCTGACGGCTGCAGGGCGGCGCTGGCTGGCGCTGCGACCCGATGGCTCTTCAAGCTAAGCCCCTGGCCGGAAAAACTTCACAGCGGATATTCTTCATTGCAGGCACGCCAGGTGGTCCCGGCGTGCGACGGTTCGGAGCGCGAGGTCCGAGACCGTCCGTCGCCCGCGCTCGCCGCGGGCGACGGACGGTCTCAAAGCTGCCCGTAGGAATGCAGGCCCGACAGGAACATGTTCACGCCCAGGAACGCAAAGCCGGTGATCAACAGGCCCACCAGCGCCCAATAGGCCGCCATGACGCCGCGCAGCCCCTTGATCAGGCGCATGTGCAGCCAGGCCGCGTAATTGAGCCAGACGATGAGCGCCCAGGTCTCCTTGGGGTCCCACTGCCAATAGGCGCCCCAGGCGTCCGCCGCCCACAGGGCGCCGAGCACGGTCGCCACGGTAAAGAACGCGAATCCGATCGTGATGGCGCGGTACATGATGTCGTCCAGCACCTCCAGCGGGGGCAGCGCCGCCGCGATACGGCGGCGGCCCAGCAGAATGCCGGACACGATCACGGCGCCCAGGCCGAAGTACTCCATCCAGGCGGCCGACAGGCCCTGGGTGCGGAACACCATGGGCTCGGCGCACAGCAGCACGCCCAGCACGAACAGGGGTGCCAGCTTCAGCCAGGACGTGGTCTGTCCATGCTCCTTCACCAGGTACGCGAATCCCACCATCGCCGCCAGCGAGAACGTGCCGTAGCCGATGAAATTGGCCGGCACATGCAGCTTCATCCACCAGCTCTTCAACGCCGGCACCAGCGGCTGGATCTGCGCCGCGTCGCGGGTGAAGGCATACCACAGCAGGAACATTACCGCCGACGAAATGACCAGCAGCACGAAACCGCCGAGGGCGCGGGTGTTGTAGCGGCGCTCGTAGTAGAGATAGAACATGGCGGTGATCAGCGAAAACAGCACGAAGACTTCGTACAGGTTGCTGACCGGGATATGGCCGAGATCCGGCCCCATCAGGTGGCCTTCGCGCCAGCGCACCAGCATGCCCGTGACGCCGGCGAAGACCGCGCCCCAGGTCAGCGCGCTGCCCAGCCACGCCGCCGTCGGGCTGAACAGCCCGATCCAGTAACAGGCCGTGGCCAGGACGAACAGCGCCGACATCCACAGGATGGCCGATTGCGAGGACAGCAGGTACTTCAGGAAGAACACCTGTTCCGCGCGGCCCAGGTCATTGCCGTACAGCATGATGGCCAGGCCGCTGGCCAGCGCGGCGGCGATCATCAGGCGCCGCAGCGGCCGCCAGAGCCAGCCCATCCACGTCAGCACCGGCACGGCGCCGCACAGGATGATTTTTTCGTAGTAGTCCATCGACCCGGCGAAGCGCGACAGCGCATAGCCCGCGCCGACCGCCAGCAGGACAAGGAAGACCGCATCGGTCCAGTCGGGCCGGCCGCGCTGGATGCGGCCGTCGCCGCTTTCGGAGATGCCCTCCTGCCACAGGTCGTGGGAGGGCGTGGAAATCGTGGAATCGGACATGGTGGCCTCACTGCTTCAGGCGCAGCAGCGCCTGCTTGAATCGTTCGAACTCGCGCTGGAAATCGAGCGTACGCCGCTGCGACGTCATGGCGGCCTGTACGGCGCTGCCGGACTCGCCTGCCGGCGTGATCCACACCCAGACGCGGCGATCGCGGATGTAGAACATGCTGAACACGCCAAGAATCAACAACAGGCAGCCCAGGTAGACCGCCTTCTTGCCCGGGGTGCGGCTGACCTGGAAGACACTGGCCTGCACCTGCTTGAAATCCGCCAGGGTAAAAAACACGGGCGACGGATACAGCGACAGGTCGGACAGCGCCGCCACCGCCACGCGCGACCATACGGCCGCCTGCTCGCCGCCTTCGCCGCTGGTGGCCAGCGCAGGCAGGCCGGCACGCTCCCGTTCGATATTACGCAATTCCGCCACGCTGGAGCCGATCAGGCGCACCACGATATCGGCGGCGCGCTCCAGGTCCCCCGGCGGCGTATTGCTTTGCAGGAAATTCGCGACGGCCTGCAGGCCGCCCTCGGAGAACGTCTGCAAGGCGCGTTCGGCAGCGGTTTCCAGCGGCTGCTTGTCCACGCCCCGGGGGGCGTTCTTGTCCGCGAAGCGCTGCGCCGCTTCCTTGCGCGCTTGCGGATCGGCCAGCAGCGCGCGCAGGCGCATGAACTCGGCCACGCTATTGTCGGCGTCGACCGGCAGGCGTACGTAGCGATAGGGCTCGCCGGCGTTGTTGCGCACCCCGGCCAGGAACACCGGGACGCCGTCCAGCACCACGGGCAGCATGTAGTTGCGGAATTCGTGCGCCTGGCCGCTGGCATCGACCAGGCGGAATTCGACGGCCGGCCCCACATTGCGCAGATGCTCGTTCTTCTTGCCCGCCGCGCTGCCGGCCACCGACGCCACGTCCTGCGAGAAATTCGTGGCCGGCTTGGGCGTGCCGCCGGAGAGGTCTTCCACGTTGATCGGCCGCAAGGCGGTCACATCCACACGCACGTCGTGCATGGACGGCGGCATGTCCGCGCCAGTTTCCGACGCCTTGCCCACCGTGCCCGCCAGCTTGAACGGGGTAGCGTCGGTGCCGCGCAGCGGATAGCCCTGCAATTGCACGGTACTGCCGCCGTCATCGAAGCTGGACTGGTAGACCGTCACGCCCTTGTAGCGCAAGGGCTCGTTGACCTCGATGGTCTGTTCGAAGCTCTTGCCGGTATCGGGGTCCTGGACCTCCACCTCGCTGGCGAAGCGGCTGGGCATGCCGGTGGAGTAGTAATCGATGATGAATTTCTTCAGGGTCAGGGTGAAGGGGATGGGCTGCACCAGGGCGCCATCGTTGACCATCACCACCGCGCTGTTGGCGCGCCCGCCTTCCGGCACCAGCATGCTGGAACGGAAGCTGGGATTATGCGGGGACAGGCGGCCGCTGTCGGGCACCTGGCTGATCAGCATGTTGTCGAAGATGGGCTGCTTGCCGCCCAGCCAGACCTGCAACCGTATGGGCAGCTCGCTGTCGAGCAGCCCGCCGATACAGATCACGATCAATGCCGTGTGCGCCAGGATATAGCCCAGGCGATTGGCGCTGCCTTTTTTTGCCGCCAGCAGCACCGCGTCGTTGTCCTCGCGCTCGCGCACCGCATACCCCAGGCGCTTGAGCAGCTTGCGCACGGATTCGGTCGCGGCGGGCACGGATGCCGCGCTGTCGAATTCGGCGCGCTGCGGGAAAGCGCGCAGGCTGGACGCGCGTACGTAATCCCGGAAGGACATCGCATCGCGCAACATCTTGGGCGCATTGCGGATCAGGCAGACGGAGGTGGACGCCACCAGGAAGGCCATGATCAACAGGAACCACCAGCTGTTGTAGATGTGCCAGATGGAGAACTTGTCGAAGAGCTCGAACCAGAACGGGCCGAATTGATCGATGTATTGCGACGCGGCGCGGCTCTGCTCCAGCACGGTGCCGATGGTGCTGGCCACGCAGATGAACATCAGCAGGCTCACGGCGAAACGCATCGAGCCCAGTAGCTCGAACAGTTCGCCGGGGACGCTGCGCAGGGTAAGGCGGGAAGATGCGGTGTTTTGATTCATAAAACAAAAGGGGGGACCGGATATGCCGGCAACCCCCCTTCGATAGACAGCAGACGCCCGGACATGGTTCGGGCGTTTTTATATTTCATCAACGCAGGCCGGCCGCGTAGTCCGACACCGCCTGGATCTCGGCGTCCGACATGCGATCGGCTATGGTGTGCATGGGATCGCTGTTCTTGCGATCGCCGCTGCGGAACAGCTTCAATTGCTCCTCGATATAGCTCGGGAACTGCCCCGACAGGCGCGGATACTGCGCCGGCATTCCCGCCCCGTTGGGACTGTGGCAAGACGCGCAAGCCGGTACATTACGCTCCGGCAGGCCGCCGCGCCAGATCTTCTGGCCCAGTTCGACCCATTCCTTGTGACCGGCGGTCGCGGGCTCCTTCAGCGGCTGCTGCGACAGGTAGGCCGCGATATTGGCCATGTCCTGCGGCGTCAGCGGCGCCACGTTGGCGGTCATCACGGTGGGATTGCCGCCGCTGCCATTGCGGGCGGGCGCCTTGGCGCCGTCCGGCAGCTTGAAATCCGCCAACTGCTTGGCCAGGTACTCGTGCGGCTGGCCCGCGAGATTGGGATTGGCCGGGATGGTACTGCTGCCCCCGGCGCCATGACAGGCCACACAGGCCGTGATATTGCGAGCGGCGTCGCCCTGCTCGTAGAGCTGGCCACCCTTCGCCGCATCCGGCTTCGTTGGCCCCGCCGGCGCGTCAGCGGCCAGACAGGACGTGGTTGAAACTACGAAAGCGCCCAACAACAGCGCCGCTACAGACATTCGGGACTGCACACGCTTCATGTGTAAACCTCGATGATCGCAGCTTTATTCGTAACGATTCTTAGTCGTTACTTGAGCTATGTTTGCCATTCACCAGCCCTGCCGGAATTCCGGTCACCGGTAATCGAACATATGCAGCGAATACTGTCCGAGGATCCAGAATCGCGTCGGGAGCGGTGCCACCCTTGCAAACGGCCGATTATACAATAGGGTTCGCAACCAACCGTTTCCTCCATATCGTGTCCCTCCTGCACCGCGCCTCCTTTTTCGTCTCGGCCGCCCGCCTGGACCAGCTTCCGCCCCCCGGCGCGCCGGAGGTCTGTTTCGTCGGACGCTCCAATTCCGGCAAGTCGACCGCCATCAACGTCCTCACCAACCAGCGGCGCCTGGCGTTTTCCAGCAAGACGCCAGGCCGCACCCGGCTGATCAACATGTTCGGTCTGCCGGACCCCCTGGATCCCGAGCATCCGCTGGGTTTCCTGGTCGACCTGCCCGGTTACGGCTACGCCGCGATCAACAAGGCCGAACGGGAAAAATGGGCCGAGGTGCTGGGCGGCTACCTGGCGACCCGGCCCTCGCTGGCGGGCGTCGTGCTGCTGATCGACATCCGCCGCGGCGTCACGGAACTTGACCGCCGCCTGGTCGATTTCATCGCGCCGACGGGCCGCCCCGTCCTGGCCCTCCTGACCAAGGCCGACAAGCTGCCCTACGGCCAGCGCATGAGAACCGTGTTCGCGGTCAAGAAAGACCTGGCCGACATCGGCGCCCTGCATACCGTGCCCTTCTCGGCCCTGGAGCGCATCGGCCTGGAAGAAGCCGGCGAGCATATCGAGAACTGGATTTCACCGAAGGTAGTGCCATGAACCATCACATCATTTCCGCCCAATTTCCCGCGTCTCGTCCGCGCCGCCTGCGTCGAGACGACTTTACCCGGCGCCTGGTGCGCGAAAACACCCTCACGGCCAACGACCTGATCTATCCGGTATTCGTGGCCGAAGGCCAGGGCCTGCAACAAGCCGTGCCGTCGCTGCCGGGCGTGGTGCGCTACTCGCTGGACACCCTGCTTCCGGTCGCCGAGCAATGCGTGCAACTTGGCATCCCGGTGATGGCGCTGTTCCCCGTGATCGACCCGTCGCTGAAGACGCCGGACGGCGTCGAAGCCACCAATCCCGAAGGCCTGGTGCCGCGCGTGGTCGCCGAGCTGAAGAAGCGCTTCCCCGAACTGGGCGTGCTGACCGACGTCGCGCTGGACCCCTATACCAGCCACGGCCAGGATGGCGTGATCGACGCCGACGGCTATGTGATCAATGAGCCCACCGTGGAAATCCTGGTGCGGCAGGCCTTGGTGCAGGCGCAGGCCGGCGTCGACATCGTCGCGCCCAGCGACATGATGGACGGCCGGATCGGCGCCATCCGCCAGGCCCTGGAAGGCGCCGACCACATCCACACCCGCATCATGGCCTACTCCGCCAAGTACGCCAGCGCCTTCTATGGCCCCTTCCGCGACGCCGTGGGGTCGGCCTCCAACCTGGGCAAGTCGAACAAGTCCGCCTACCAGATGGACCCGGGCAACATCGACGAAGCCCTGCGCGAAGTGGCGGGCGACCTCGCCGAGGGCGCCGACATGGTGATGGTGAAGCCCGGCATGCCTTACCTAGACGTGCTGCGGCGGGTCAAGGATGCGTTCCGCGTGCCTACCTTCGTCTACCAGGTGAGCGGCGAATACGCCATGTTGAAGGCGGCCGCCAACAACGGGTGGCTGGACCACGACAAGGTCATGATGGAATCCCTGCTGGGCTTCAAGCGTGCCGGCGCCGACGGCATCCTGACCTACTTCGCCATCGACGCGGCGAAGAAGCTGAAGGGGCTGTAGGGGCTGTAGGGGCTGTAGGGGCTGTATGGCGGCGGATCCGCCGGCCCGCGACCACCTGACGTCCGCGGCCTATGCGCCAAGGCCCGCCATAAGGCGGGCCTTTGTGCTTGGGGAAGGCATACGCGCCCGCGATCAGCCGCGCAGCAAGGGCAGCAGCGTCCGGCCCTGCCGCTCGATCTCCTGCAGGTACGGGGTGTCCGACAGGATGAAATGGCGGATCCCCAGCGCCTGGTATTTGCGCAGCGAGCTGGCGACCTCCTGCGCCGACCCCACCAGCCAGGTCGTGCCGGCGCCGCCGCCGCCGAAACGGCCCGGCGCGGTATAGAGATTGTCATCGAGCACATCGCCGCGCGCCTGCAGGTCCAGCAGGCGCTGCTGGCCCACGGCCACGAAGGTGCGGCCGTGATCGTTCCAGCCGGCGCCCTGCGTCGCGGCCATTTTGGCCACCTTGGCTTCGGCATCGGCCCAGGCCTGGGCCGACGTCTCGCGCACCACCGTCGTGATGCGCAGCCCGAACTCCAGGGGTGCGTGTTCGCGGCCCAGTTCGCGCGCCAGCGACCGAAGCCGTTCGATGCGCGCCTGCACGTCGGCCAGCGGCTCGCCCCAGAACAGTTGCACGTCGGCCTCGGCAGCCGCCACCCGCTCCGCCGCCGGCGACGCGCCGCCGAAGTACAGCCTGGGATGGCGGCGGCCTTCGCGCGGCGGGATGCGCGGCACGACGGTGGAATCGGTCACCTGGAAGTGTTCGCCCTTGTAGGTCACGTTCTCTTCCGTCCACAGCTTGCGCACCAATTGCATGAACTCGCGGGTGCGCGCGTAGCGATGCGCCTGGTCGCCTTCGCTGTCGCCATAGGCGGCCAGCTTGTCCTGGCCGGACACGATGTTGATGCGCAGCCGGCCGCCGCTCAGGTGGTCCAGCGTGGCCGCGGCCGACGCGAATTGAGCCGGCTGCCAGTAGCCCGGCCGGATGGCCACCAGCGGCTCGAAACGGCTGGTGCGGGCCGCCAGCGCCGCGCCGACGGTAAAGGTGTCGGGGCGGCCCCAGCCCGTGCCGATCAGCGCGCCTTGCCAGCCGTGCTCCTCCAGCGCCTTGGCATGGCTGGCCAGCGTATCCAGGCTGTTGTGGTCGGGAACGGCTTCGTCGCCACGATGGCCGGCGTAGACCTGGTTGGGGATGTACCAGAGAAATTCGGGATGGGTGCTGCTCATGCGGCGCCTTGCAGTCTTGTAGGGCATCCGGCTATCCGGATGAAGAATGCAAAGGATGCCCGATCGCGCGCGCACGGTCGAAGAACAATCGCACAGGTCTTTATTTCCCTAGGCAATAAAAACGCCAGGGCTAAGGCGCGCGGGTCGTTTGTCCGGGAACATGGCTCATGCGAACACGGGGAGGTTTACGGGGCGGATGGGGACACCCGCGCCGCCCTGTCCGGCAGTCTTCTCCGGCGAGGCCTCAACGCGGGACGACGGCGTCCAGCGAACGGCCGAACCTGACGGCATCCTGGAAGCCGATGACGCGGGCCTGGGGCAATTCCTTGCCTTGTGCATCGAAGAACATGATGCCCGGCGGCCCGAACAGCTTGAAGCGCTTGAGCAGCGCGCGATCGTCGGCGTTGTTGGCCGTTACGTCGGCGCGCAAGAGCAGCATGCCGCGCATGCGCGCCGCCACGGCGGGATCGCTGAAAGTGAACTTCTCCATCTCACGGCAGGAGACGCACCAATCCGCATAGAAATCGAGCATCACGGGACGGCCGGCCGTGGCGACACGGCTTTCCAGTTCGGCCAGGCTGCGGACCCGGTCGAAGGCCGGTTCGGTGGTGTTGGCCAAGCCGTCCGACGCGCCATTGGACCCGGCGAGGCCTGTCGACCCCGCACCACCCGCCACGCCGCGTGCGGCCAGATGCGCCAGGGGTTGCAGGACATCGCGGCCACCACTGGCCGCGCCGACCAGTTGCGCCACCGCCACCAGGGCCAGCAGCAATCCCAGCCCCTTGCCAAACATGCGGCCGGCGCCCGCATTGGGGCCGATGGCTTCGAAAGCCCGCAGCATGACGGCCCCGACGATGCCCAGGAAAGCCCAGCCGACCATCTGCAAGGCCACCGGTACGATGGGCACCACCATCCACCAGGCCGTGGCCAGCAACAGGATGCCGAAGAAGCGCTTGACGCCTTCCATCCACGCGCCGGCCTTGGGCAGCAAGGTGCCGGCCGAGGCGCCGACGACCAACAGCGGCACGCCCATGCCCCAAGCCAGGGCGAACAAGGCCGAGCCGCCCAGCAGCACATCGCCGGTCTGCGAGATGTACAGCAGCGCACCCGCCAGCGGCGCCGCCACGCAGGGGCCCACGATCAGGGCGGAAATCGCGCCCATCAGCAAGGCGCCGGCGGCGCGGCCGCCCGGGATGCGGCTGGCACGGTCGCTCATGCGGGCCTGGAGGGAGGCCGGCATCTGGAAGGTATAGACATCGAACATGGGCAGCGCCAGCAAGGCCAGCAGCAACGCGAACAACGTCAGCACCCAGGGGGTCTGCAGCCAGGCAGCCAGACCGGCGCCGCTCAGGCCTGCCGCTATGCCCAGGATGGTGTAGACCACCGACATGCCCAGCACGTAGGCCGCGGCCAGGCCCAGCCCGGTCCAGCGCCTGGGCCTGCGGTCCGGTGCCGGGGCGCTGGTGCCGCCGGCCGTGGCCACGGCTGTGGAGCCATTCCCCGACCTTCCGATGACGATGGTCGACAGGATGGGGATCATGGGCAGCACGCAAGGCGTGAGCGACAGCAGTAGGCCCAGCAACAGGAATGCGCCCGCCGTTTTCAACCAGCCCATGCCGGCGATGGCGCCGGCCAGGCCGACGTCGTCGCTGCCCGTCAGGGCGGAGAAGCCCGTATTGGCGGTGGCCGTGGGGGCGCCGGTCGAGGCGGGACCGGCCGGGGACGCTGTCCGCCGATCCGGGGAGCCGCCACCTGCCGCGTCGGCGCCGGATCGGGCCAATCCCAGGCCGTCGCCGGCCGCCGCCGGCGGCGTGTCGACCTGAGCCTGTTGCGCCAGGCCGGACGGCCTGGACAGCCCTGGCCGCGCGGCGTCCGGGGCAAGGCTGACGCCGGGCGCGGCTTCGGCAAGCTGTCCCGCGTCGGCGGCAGTGTCGCCGCCGGGTATGCCGCTGGCATAGCCCCAGACCGGCGGACCCGCGACCTGGTATCCACCGTTGATCGGCCGCAGCTTGATGCGATTCTCCATCGGCGGGTAGCAGATGCCGGCATCCGCGCATCCCTGTCCCGTCACCACCACCGTCACATCGCCTGGCTGGGGGCCGGCGGGGTGCACCGGGATATCGATGGCAAGCGGCTGGTGGTAGACCTCCATGTTCTTGTCGAAGGTCGGATCGTATTTCATCTCGCCAGCGGGCAAACGCGCCTGGCCCAGCGTCGCGCCCTCCTGTGGATCGACCGCGAACCCGAAGCGCTCGCGGTACATGTAGTACCCCTTCGGCACCTTGAACTCGACCCGCACCGTGTTCGGATCGGCCATGGCGGCGGTCGCGGGGAAGGCCTTCTCAGGCGGAAGGAAGTCGTCGTCCGCCCGGCTGGCGGCGGGCCACGACAGCATGGCGACGAGACACAGGATGGCCCATAGCCAGGCGGCCCATGCCGTCCTTGTCACACCTGCTGGCTCACGAGCCATAACGTGCATCCTTGTTCCTCAAGCCGGCGGCCTGCCCCCGGCGGTCTGTTCGCGCACCCAATCGAGATACGCCGGCGCGCCGCCCACGACGGGCACGGCGACGACTTCCGGCACTTCATAGGGATGCTGGCGGGTAATCGACTCGACCAGCGCCTCAAGGCGGCCCACGGTCGTCTTGAAGCACATCGGCACTTCCTCGGCCCCCTCGACCTCGCCCTTCCAGGTATAGATGGACAACATCGGCGCGCCGAGGTTCACGCAAGCCGCCAGCCCTTCCTCCACGACGATGTGGGCAATGCGCTTGGCCAGCAAAAGGTCGGGCGCGCTGCTGAACACCATCACGATATCGTCTTGTTGCGGCATGACTGTCTCCCGATGCGCATAGGGCCTGCTAAAGGCTGATTTTATCGCTTCACCTCCAACGTCCCTTAGCTGCCGCTCGCCCAATAGCGAAAGCCCCACACGAGTGCGGGGCTTCCTTCATACCTGGTCACATCACCGGCATTCAGATCCGGGAGAGGCGGCTCCAGGGCTGCGAAAGCACTCTAACACGCGGACACTTGCTCTTCAAACAATGATCCTGGAATCAGCTTGAGGCCTAGGCATGCCCTCGAATCAATGCTGGGCTTCGACCACCTGGTCTCTCTATCATGGGACTTTCAATGAATGATGTGGAGCGACCATGGATTGGGCCCTGCGCGAGATCGTGTTCTCCATTCCCAGAACAAGAAGATATCTCCTGGCCTTCGGGGGCGACGCAATACGCGCGGCAGCGGCTTATGACCTCAATATCCGTATCGGACAAGCGCTCTTACCCTCCCTTCAGACGATAGAAATAGCCCTGCGTAATGCTATCCACAAAAGTCTCTCCCGTTCGCCGCGACAGCCTACCTGGTGGCTAGCACTGCCTCGAGAAGAGTTCTGTTGGCTGAACGGTACTATCGCTGCAATTTCCACTCGGCTGCAGGAAGAACGTGAGCCGCCGTCGGCGGACAGAATCGTGGCGGAACTGACGTTTGGCGGATGCACCACGAGCCTCTTCTTTGGATATCACCCACGGCAAGGGAAACACACGCCGAGATCCTCAATGTTCTGAATTGGATAGAACCCGGCATCAATCGTTGGCTAAGCTGTCACGATACCTGCGCACCTTGTTGGCGTGAGCAGGAGGCTTTGGCTCACCCGGCACGCTGCGTCCCAACGAATTTTCTTCGATCTGGACAGGACGTCGTCCATTAGCTGCTGTGACGCTCGCCATTTCAAGCACAAAAACAAAAGGCGAACCCGAAGGTTCGCCCTTTGTCCCTAGAGCCTGTCGATTACTCGGCGGACTTGTCGGCTTCGGTTTCCGTGACTTCCGGACGGTCAACCAGCTCCATGAAAGCCATGGGCGCGTTGTCGCCTTGACGGAAACCCATCTTCAACACACGGGTGTAGCCGCCGTTGCGGGCAGCATAACGGGGGCCGATTTCGGCGAACAGCTTGACCACGGCATCGCGATCGCGCAGACGGGCAAAAGCCAGACGCTTGTTCGCGAGGGTGGGGTTCTTGCCCAGCGTGATCAGGGGTTCGACGATGCGGCGCAATTCTTTCGCCTTCGGCAGCGTGGTCTTGATCGCTTCGTGGGTGAGCAGCGAAACGGCCATGTTGCGGAACATGGCAAGACGGTGACTGCTGGTGCGGTTGAGCTTACGCAAGCCATTACCGTGACGCATGATGATTTCCTTTGAATCTAAAAGACGGCGTTTCCGCCATCGGGTTATCCGGCTCTTCTATCGGCCTGTGGAAACAGGCCGCGGTCCGGTGGAATCGGTTGCGGCCGCCACCCATGCGGCGGCCGCGGTAAAACATGACAGCTACAGCGCTCAGGGACGCTCGAGGCCCAGGGGCGGCCAGTTTTCCAGCTTCATGCCCAGGGTCAGGCCACGTGCGGCCAGCACTTCCTTGATTTCGTTGAGCGACTTGCGGCCCAGGTTCGGGGTCTTCAGCAGCTCGTTCTCGGTGCGCTGGATCAGGTCGCCGATGTAGTAGATGTTTTCGGCCTTCAGGCAGTTGGCCGAACGCACCGTCAGCTCCAGGTCATCGACCGGGCGCAGCAGCACCGGGTCGATCTGCGGCGCGCCGCGGACCGGGGCTTCGTACGAATCGCCGGCGCCTTCCAGGGCGGCGAAAACGGAGATCTGGTCCATCAGGATGCGAGCCGACTGGCGCACCGCTTCCTCGGGCGAGATCACGCCGTTGGTTTCGATGTCCAGCACCAGCTTGTCCAGGTCGGTACGCTGTTCCACACGGGCGCTTTCGACGGCATAGCTGACGCGGCGGACCGGGCTGAACGAAGCATCCAGAACGATGCGGCCGATGGTGTGGGTGCGGTCTTCCGACAGCGCGCGCACGTTGCCCGGCACATAGCCGCGGCCCTTTTCGACCTTGATCTGCATTTCCAGCTTGCCGGCTTCCGTCAGGTTGCAGATGACGTGACCGGGATTGACGATCTCGACGTCGTGCGGCAGCTCGATGTCGCTGGCCAGCACCGTGCCGGCGCCCTGCTTGCGCAGCACCAGGGTGACTTCGTCACGGTTGTGCAGCTTGAAGACCACGCCCTTCAGGTTCAGCAGGATGTCGACGACGTCCTCGCGCACGCCCGGGATGGTCGAGTATTCGTGCACCACGCCCGTCATCTGCACTTCGGTCGGCGCATAGCCGGTCATCGAAGACAGCAGGATGCGGCGCAGGGCGTTGCCCAGCGTGTGGCCATAACCGCGCTCGAACGGCTCCATGACGATCTTGGCGTGATGGGTGCCGACCGGTTCGACTTCGATGGAACGCGGCTTCAGAAAACCTTGAGTGGACATGTACTGGATTCCTTTTCAATACCCTCGGCTCGTTACACCGATAAGGCTGATGGAAGTGACTAAGAAAACGGCACAAACCCGCCACGCCTTTGGACAAGCGTCGCGGGTCTCGTGCGGGTACTGCGGAGGTACTGCGATCCGGGCAGCGTCGCCGCGCCCGGCTTTCGGAACAGCGCCGCCGGACATCCGGGCAGGCGCCGCCTGAATTAACGCGAATACAATTCCACGACCATGGATTCGTTGATGTCGCGAGCGACGTCAGCGCGATCCGGGGCCTGCTTGAAGACACCGCTCATCTTGGTGGTGTCGACTTCAACCCACTGCGGGATGCCGATGCTGGTGGCCAGGTCGAGCGATTCCTTGATACGGCCTTGCTTCTTGGCCTTCTCGCGAATCGAGATCACGTCGCCAGCCTTGACCAGCATCGAAGCGATGTCGGCGGTGTGGCCGTTCAGCTCGATGGCGCGGTGGCTCACCAGCTGGCGCGCTTCGGCGCGGGTCGAGCCGAAGCCCATGCGGTACACCACGTTGTCCAGACGCGATTCGAGCAGCTGGATCAGCTTCTCGCCGGTGTTGCCACGGACGCGGTCGGCTTCGGTGAAGTACTTGCGGAATTGCTTTTCCAGCACGCCGTACATACGCTTCAGCTTCTGCTTTTCACGCAGCTGCAGACCGTAGTCAGACGTACGGGCACCCGAGGTGCGGCCATGCTGACCGGGCTTGGAATCCAGCTTGCACTTGGAATCCAGCGAACGGCGGGCGCTCTTCAGGAACAGATCGGTACCCTCGCGACGCGAGAGCTTGCACTTGGGTCCAATGTAACGGGCCATGTGGTTTCCCCTTAGATACGACGACGCTTGGGCGGACGGCAGCCGTTGTGCGGAACGGGCGTGATATCAGCGATGCTCGAGATCTTGATACCCAGCGCGTTCAGCGCACGGACGGACGACTCACGGCCGGGGCCGGGTCCCTTGATGCGCACTTCCAAGGTCTTGATGCCATATTCCAGCGCCACGCGACCGGCCGTCTCGGCAGCCACCTGGGCCGCGAACGGGGTCGACTTGCGCGAGCCCTTGAAACCTGCGCCACCCGAGGTCGCCCAGGACAATGCATTGCCCTGACGGTCGGTGATGGTGATGATGGTGTTGTTGAAGGACGCGTGGACGTGCGCGATGCCGTCCGAAACGTTCTTCTTGACCTTTTTGCGCACGCGCGAAGCGCCGCTGGTGGAAGCTTTCGCCATAATCCAGTTCCTCGATTATTTCTTCAGGGACGCAGCAGCACGACGCGGGCCCTTGCGGGTGCGTGCGTTGGTGCGCGTGCGCTGGCCGCGTACGGGCAGACCGCGCTTGTGACGCATGCCACGATAGGTACCCAAGTCGATCAGACGCTTGATCGACAGTTGGACTTCGCGACGCAGGTCACCTTCGACCGTGAACACACCAACGTGCTCGCGAATGCGCTCGAGCTCGGCGTCGGTGAGATCCTTGACCTTTTTGGTAACGGGCACATTAGCAGCTTCGCAGATCTTGCGGGCGCGCGTACGACCGATGCCAAAAATGGCGGTCAGGCCGATCTCGGCGTGCTGATGCGGCGGAATGTTGATGCCAGCAATACGGGCCATGACTGTTCCTTAATGAATCTGTTGCGTTAGGCTAGAACTTAGCCTTGACGCTGCTTGTGCCGCGGATCGGTGCAGATGACACGCACCACGCCGTGGCGTTTGATGATTTTGCAGTTGCGGCAGATCCGCTTAACCGATGCCAATACTTTCATGGGTTACTCCCTGTTATTCCGTAAACCACCCGCTTATTTCGAGCGGAACACGATCCTGGCTTTTGACAGGTCATAGGGCGTGAGCTCCACAGTGACCTTGTCGCCCGGCAGGATCCGGATGTAGTGCATACGCATCTTGCCCGAAATGTGACCTAACACCACGTGGCCGTTTTCAAGCTTGACGCGGAACATTGCGTTGGGGAGGTTCTCAATGACCTCGCCCTGCATCTGTATGACGTCGTCCTTTGCCATTCTCTTTGCTAACGCATCGGCAGGTTCGAATTCGAGCCCTTGAAGTTCGCCTTCTTGAGCAATGAGTCGTACTGGTGCGACATCATGTAGGCCTGAACCTGAGCCATGAAGTCCATCGTCACCACGACGATAATCAACAACGAGGTACCACCAAAATAGAACGGTACGTTCCAGCGCATGACCAGGAACTCGGGGAACAGGCAGACCAGGGTGATGTACAACGCACCAGCCAGGGTCAAGCGCATCAGTATCTTGTCGATATAACGCGCGGTCTGTTCACCGGGACGGATGCCCGGGACGAAAGCACCACTCTTTTTCAGGTTGTCCGCCGTTTCGCGGCTGTTGAACACCAGAGCCGTATAGAAAAAGCAGAAGAAAATGATGGCCGCGGAATACAGCGTGATATAGAGCGGCTGGCGCGGCGACAACGCGGCGGCCAGGTCACCCAGCCAACGCATTTTTTCGCTGCTCGAGAACCAGCTGGTAATCGTGGCCGGGAACAGGATGATCGACGAGGCGAAGATGGGCGGAATCACGCCGGCCATGTTCAGCTTCAACGGCAGATGCGAGCTCTGGCCGCCGTAGATCTTGTTGCCCACCTGGCGCTTGGCGTAGTTGACGGTGATCTTGCGCTGTCCGCGTTCCACGAACACCACGAAGGCCGTCACGGCTATCACCAAGGCCACGATGAACAAGGCCGAAATCACCGACATCGAGTTCGTGCGCACCAGGTCCAGCAAGCCGGCCAGCGCGTTCGGCAGCCCCGCCACGATCCCCGAGAAGATCAGGATGGAGATACCGTTGCCCAGGCCCCGCTCGGTGATCTGCTCGCCCAGCCACATGATGAACATGGTGCCGGTCAACAGCGTCACGACCGTGGTGAAGCGGAACAGCATGCCAGGATCCGTCACCAGACCCGGTTGGGACTCCAGCGCCACCGAGATACCCACCGCTTGCACCAGCGCCAGCACGACCGTGCCGTAGCGGGTGTATTGGGTAATCTTGCGACGACCGGCTTCACCTTCCTTCTTCAACGCCTCGAGCGAGGGCACCACCACCGACATCAACTGCATGATGATCGATGCCGAGATATACGGCATGATCCCCAGCGCGAAGACCGAGAAGCGGGACAGCGCACCGCCCGAGAACATGTTGAACAGGCCCAGGATCCCGCCCTGGTTCTGGCGGAACAAGTCCGCCAGCGCGTCCGGGTTGATGCCCGGAACCGGGATGTGCGTACCCAGGCGGTACACCACCAAGGCGAGGACCAGGAAGACGAAACGACGCTTCAGATCGCCGTAACGAGATCCGGTCTTGCCCAGTGCCTGCGCGTTAGCCACTCTTCACCTCATCCGTCAATCAAGCAGCGATCGAGCCGCCCGCGGCCTCGATGGCGGCGCGAGCGCCAGCCGTCGCGGTAATGCCCTTCAGCACGACCTTGCGCGAGAGTTCGCCGGACTTGATGACCTTGGCGTAACGGACTTGCTGGCCAACCACGCCGGCCTGCTTCAACACTTGCACGTCGATTTCGTCGACGGGCACGGCTTGCAGTTCCGACAGGCGGACTTCAGCGTACAGGTGCTGGCCCAGGGGCGTGAAGCCACGCTTGGGCAGGCGACGCTGCAGCGGCATTTGACCGCCTTCGAAGCCGACCTTGTGGAAGCCACCCGAGCGGGACTTCTGACCCTTGTGACCGCGACCAGCGGTCTTGCCCAGGCCGGAGCCGATGCCGCGGCCGACACGGCGCTTGGCATGCTTGGAGCCTTCGGCGGGCTTGAGCGTATTCAGTTGGAGTTGAGTATCCGACATCTCGATTCCTTAGACTTCCGAAACGGTGACGAGATAATCCACTTTACGGATCATGCCGCGCACTTCGGGCGTATCTTTCAGGATCTTGCTGCTGTTGATGCGGCGCAGGCCAAGGCCGCGCACCGTATCACGGTGATCCTGCTTGGTGCCGATAACCGAGCGCACCAGCGTAACTTTGATCTGCTTGTCAGCCATGATTTACCCCAGAATCTCTTCGACGGTCTTGCCACGCTTGGCGGCAACTTCCGACGGAGTCATGGAGGCGCGCAGGCCATTCAGCGTGGCGCGGACCATGTTGTAGGGATTGCTCGAGCCCAGGCTCTTCGCAACCACGTTGCGCACGCCCATCACTTCGAAGATAGCGCGCATCGGGCCGCCGGCGATCACGCCGGTACCTTCGGGCGCCGGCGAGATCAGCACCGTCGAGGCGCCGTGCTTGCCAACCACCGTGTGAAACAGCGTGCCATTCTTCAGGGCAACCTTGAACAGACCGCGGCGGGCCTGTTCCATCGCCTTCTGGACCGACACCGGCACTTCACGCGCCTTGCCCTTGCCCATGCCGATGCGGCCGTCGCCGTCGCCAACCACGGTCAGCGCGGCGAAGCTCATGGTACGACCACCCTTCACCACCTTGCTGACGCGGTTGACCGCAATCATCTTCTCGCGCAGACCGTCGTCGTTTTCCTTCTCGACCGGGCCCTTGCCTTGTGCTTTAGCCATTTGACTGATCCTCGCTTAGAACTTGAGGCCGGCTTCGCGCGCGGCATCGGCCAGCGCTTTCACGCGGCCATGGTAACGGAAGCCCGAGCGATCGAAGGCAACCAGTTCGATACCGGCGGCCTTGGCCTTCTCGGCGACGCGCTTGCCAACCAGTTCGGCGGCGGCCTTGTTGCCACCCTTGCCGACCTGGCCCAGCTGGGCGCGGACTTCGGCTTCCAGCGTCGAGGCGCTGACCAGCACACGATCGCCTTCCGGCGAAATGATGTTCGCGTAGATGTGCAGGTTCGAGCGGAAGATCGACAGGCGATGAACGCGCAGTTCGGCAATCTTCCGGCGGGTCGGAACCGCACGACGCAAACGAGATACTTTCTTGTCCATGATTCGTCCTTGCGTGCGCCGTTACTTCTTCTTGGTTTCTTTGATGATGACGCGCTCATCCGCATAACGCACACCCTTGCCCTTGTAGGGCTCCGGCGGACGATAGGCGCGGATTTCAGCGGCCACCTGGCCAACAACCTGCTTGCTCGAACCCTTGATGATGATTTCCGTCTGGGTCGGGCATTCGGCCTTGATGCCGGCCGGCAGCTTGTGCAGCACGTCGTGCGAGAAACCGAGTTGCAGCTTCACGGCGTCGCCCTGGACTTGAGCGCGATAACCCACGCCCACCAGGGTCAGCTTACGTTCAAAACCCTTGCTGACACCGGTCACCATGTTGTTGACCAGTGCACGGACGGTGCCCGACATCGCGTCGGCATGACGCGATTCGTTGGCAGCGACGAAGGTCAGCACGCCGTTGTCCAGCGAGATGGCGACGTCGCCCGTCAGGGATTGCGTCAACGAACCCAGCGGGCCCTTGACGGTGATTTGATCCTGCGCAACGGTGGCTTCGACACCCTTGGGCAGATTCACGGGGTACTTGGCGATACGTGACATTAGAATTTCTCCTTAGGCCACGTAGCACAGGACTTCGCCGCCGACGCCATCGGCACGGGCCTTACGGTCCGTCATGACGCCGCGCGAGGTCGTAACGATAGCCACGCCCAGGCCGTTCATGACCTGGGGAATGCTGGTACGGCCCTTGTAAATACGCAGGCCGGGACGCGAGACGCGTTCGATGCGCTCGATCACCGGGCGGCCGGCGTAGTACTTCAGCGAAAGCTCGAGCTCAGGCTTGGCCTGAGTGCCCTTGACTTCGAAACCGTCGATGTAACCCTCATCCTTCAGCACGGCCGCGATAGCGGCCTTCAGCTTCGAGGAGGGCATGCTCACCGTGACTTTTTTGACTTGCTGCGCATTGCGAATGCGGGTCAGCATATCGGCGATGGGATCGCTCATGCTCATATTCGTTCTCCTACCAGCTGGCCTTGGTCATGCCCGGGATTTCCCCACGCATAGCCATTTCGCGAAGTTTGTGGCGCGTCAGGCCGAACTTGCTGAACACGCCACGCGGGCGACCCGTGACCGCGCAGCGGTTACGCTGACGGGAGGGAGCGGCGTTGCGCGGCAGCTGTTGCAGCTTGAGCCGAGCTTGGTAACGTTCTTCTTCGGGCTTCGACTGGTCGTCGATGATCGCCTTCAGTGCAGCGCGCTTGGCAGAGAACTTCTCCGCCATCTTGGCGCGCTTGATATCACGATTGATCAGTGAAAGTTTGGCCACGTCATCGCCCCTTAGTTACGGAACGGGAAGCTGAAGGCGGTCAACAGCGCCTTGGCTTCTTCGTCGGTCTTGGCGGTGGTGGTGATGCTGATGTTCAGCCCACGCAGCGCGTCGATCTTGTCGTATTCGATTTCGGGGAAAATGATCTGCTCTTTCACCCCGACGTTGTAGTTGCCACGACCGTCGAAAGCACGGCCGGAGATACCACGGAAGTCACGCACGCGAGGCAAGGCAATCGCCACCAGGCGGTCCAGGAATTCGTACATGCGTTGGCCGCGCAGCGTCACCATGCAACCAATCGGATAGTTTTCGCGGATCTTGAAACCAGCGATAGCTTTCTTGGTCTTGGTGATCACGGGCTTCTGGCCGGCGATCTTGGTCAGGTCCGAGACGGCGTGCTCGATGACCTTCTTGTCGGCCACGGCTTCCGAAACGCCCATGTTCAACGTGATCTTGGTGATACGCGGAACTTGCATCAGGCTCTTGTAGCCGAACTTTTCCGTCAGTTCACCGACGATCTTGTCGCGGTAGATATCTTGCAAACGGGTCATAATCTGTCGCCCCTTACGCCTTGGCGCCGACAACGGCACCATTGGAACGGAACACGCGCACCTTACGGCCGTCGACTTCCTTGACGCCCACGCGGTCGCCCTTGCCGGTGGCAGGGTTGAACAGCGCCACATTCGAGATGTGGATGGGCAGGGTCTTCTCGACGATGCCGCCAGGATTGTTGGCCATCGGGTTGGGCTTGGTGTGCTTCTTGACGACGTTCACGCCTTCGACCAGCACGTGGTCGGCGTCGACGCGCTCGAGCACGGTGCCACGACGCTTCTTGTCGCGGCCGGTGAGGACGATAACTTCGTCGCCTTTACGGATGTTGTTCATGGATGGCTCCTTTACAGCACTTCCGGGGCCAGCGACACGATCTTCATGAACTTCTCGGTACGCAGTTCACGCGTAACGGGTCCGAAGATACGAGTACCGATGGGCTCATGCTTGGCGTTGAGCAGCACGGCGGCGTTGGTGCCGAAGCGAATCAACGAGCCATCCTTGCGGCGCACGCCCTTGGCGGTGCGAACGACCACGGCGTTGTAGATTTCGCCCTTCTTGACACGACCGCGCGGAGCGGCGTCCAGGACGCTGATTTTGATGATGTCACCGATAGCGGCATAACGGCGCTTGGATCCGCCGAGCACCTTGATGCAGCGCACACGGCGCGCACCAGTATTGTCGGCCACGTCCAGCGTGGTCTGCATTTGGATCATGATTTTTCCTGTTCCAACTTAACCGGAAATTCGAAGTCGTGGTCTCGCGCCCTGGAACGGACCGGGGAGCGCGACCGGTAAAGCCGCTCTACCCTGATCAGTCCCAAAACCCCATTACCAGGCGAATTCGCCATTCCTGCCAGTTTTGGTCCCGTAAGGCCCGTCTGAATCGCCCTGGGTTGTGTGCCGCCGCGCATGTCTTGTCGACAACCGCCGCCGCGAACCTCAGGCAACCCCTACGAACCTGGGTTGATATCCTGCGGATTTTCCCCCTTTCGTCAGCCCGGACCCTGCATTGGCACTTATGCACCGACCCCGCGTTTTCGCTTGGTCGCCTGCACATCCATGCCGCCTAGCCAGACAGACTATTTGGGAAAGCTGATCATTCTATCCCGATAGCCTTGCAATTGCAAGGCCCTTGTACTAATCGCCACCATAGTAGCCTTTTTCCCACAAGTCATGATTGGCCTTGCCCCGCCGGATCTCCGGCGTCATGGGCGCCAGGGCCAGGACCAGCAGGTTCAACCAGCGCATGGGCGCGCGACAAGGGCGCTCGAAGTCGACGAACAGGACCACCCTAACCCCATCCGTATCGTTGTGGACCTGGTGGGGATACAGGTCGTCGAAGACCACCGCCTTCCCCTCCTGCCACACATGGCGCTTTCCATCCACTTCGATCCAGCAATTCTCCCGCGGTTCCGGCACGACCAGGCCCAGGTGCAGGCGCAGGACGCCGTTGTAGGGACCGCGGTGCAGCGGGATGCGCTTGCCCGGTTCGAGTATGGAGAAGAAGGCGGTGCGTATGCCGGGAATGCCCTTCAATGCCTGGGCCGTTGCCGGGCAGCGCGCCAGGTTGCGGGCCGACCGCATGCCATAGCCCATGAAAACGAAGGTCTTCCACTGGTCGTCGGTCGTGATGGTGGCGACGTCGGGTGACAGTTCGTGGAAGGCAGGCAGCTGGTCGCGCTTGCCGAGAACGTCCATGAGCTCGGCCCGGATTCCGGCCGTCTGGGCCTCCAGCGCGGGAATCCAGGGGAACTGGGCGTTATCGAAAATGGGATGGTCGCCGACCAGGGAAGCCTTGGCGATGCCATTGCGCAGCCAGTCGATCAGGCCGAAGAAGCAACGTGAAAATAGCGTCGGGGCAGATTTGGGCGCGAGAGGATTCAAGGCGTTATCGGGCTGGTCGAAAGCGGGACGGCTTTATGTTTCTCGGACCACGAGACGACAGGCTGACTGCCATGTAGCGGCCGGCGTGCGTAGATCATACGATAACCAGGGGCGTAAATAAAAAAAGCCAAGGGCCTAAACCCTTGGCTTTTCACATACAGGCCGGGATCGCTCCCGGCCGCATGGGTGCATCAGATGATGCGAGCGGCCTCGACCAGGCGCACCACGCTCCACGCCTTCGAGCGCGAGATGGGACGGCCTTCGGCGATTTCAACCGTATCGCCTTCGTTGATCTGGTTCGTCTCGTCATGCGCCTTGTACTTCGCGGAGCGCACGATGATCTTGCCGTAGATGGGGTGCTTCACGCGGCGTTCGACGAGAACGACCACGGTCTTGTCCATCTTGTTGCTGACGACCTTGCCGACCAGCGTACGCTGGCGCTTGGCGGGTTGGGTGTTTTGCGTTTCGCTCATGATTAGCTTCCTGCCTTCTCGGTCAGCAAGGTACGGACGCGAGCGATGTCACGGCGCACTTTGCCCAGCTGGCTGGTGTTGGCGAGCTGCTGGGTGGCCTTCTGCATACGCAGACCGAATTGGGCACGGAGCAGGCTCTCGAGCTCTCTCTGGAGCTCGGCGACGTCTTTGGTACGGAGTTCTTTGGCTTTCATTTAGGACTCCTTAGGCGCCAATGTGACGAGCCACGAAGGTCGTCGCGATCGGCAGCTTGGCGGCGGCCAGGCGGAAAGCTTCGCGAGCCAATTCTTCGCTCACCCCTTCCATTTCGTACAGCACCTTGCCGGGTTGGATTTCAGCGACCCAGTACTCCGGGTTGCCCTTACCGTTACCCATACGGACTTCGGCCGGCTTTTGCGAGATCGGCTTGTCCGGGAAGATGCGGATCCAGATACGGCCGCCACGCTTGATGTGACGGTTGATGGCACGACGAGCGGCCTCGATCTGGCGAGCGGTCAGACGGCCACGACCGGTGGCCTTCAGACCATATTCGCCGAACGACACGTTGGTGCCGCGCGTGGCCAGGCCCGTGTTGCGGCCCTTCTGCTCTTTGCGATACTTTCTGCGTGAGGGTTGCAGCATGTTTATTCTCCTTCAGGCGCCGGCGCGGCGTCCGCCTTGCGCGGACCGCGGCCACGGCCACCAGGACGGCCGCCATCAGGACGGTCGCCACGGGGGGCACGGCGCGGACGGCGCTCTTCTTCGCGAGGCGCGGCGGTCTCAGGCGGCAGTTCGCCATTGGCCAGCATGTCGCCCTTGTAGACCCAGACCTTGATGCCGATCACACCGTAGGTGGTGTGGGCTTCGGAGGTGCCGTAGTCGATGTTCGCCTTCAGCGTGTGCAGCGGCACGCGACCTTCGCGGTACCACTCGGTACGCGCGATTTCGATACCGTTCAGACGGCCCGAGCTCATGATCTTGATGCCCTGGGCGCCCAGGCGCATGGCGTTCTGCATGGCGCGCTTCATCGCGCGGCGGAACATGATGCGCTTTTCGAGCTGTTGCGAAATCGAGTCGGCGATCAGCTGGGCGTCGGTTTCCGGCTTGCGGATTTCCTCGATGTTGACGTGCACGGGCACGCCCATCAGACGCTGCAGATCGGCCTTCAGGCTTTCGATGTCTTCGCCGCGCTTGCCGATCACCACGCCCGGACGAGCCGAGTAGACGGTAATGCGGGCATTCTTGGCGGGACGCTCGATCAGCACGCGGCCGACCGAGGCGCTCTTGAGCTTCTTCTTCAGGTATTCGCGCACGCGGATGTCTTCGGCCAGCATGGCGCCGAAAACCTTGTCGTCAGCGTACCAACGCGAGGACCAATTACGGGTGACCGCGAGACGGAACCCAGTGGGGTGAATTTTCTGACCCATCTTGACTCCTTAGGCTCCGACCTTGACCGTGATGTGGCAGGTCTGCTTCTCGATGCGGTTGCCACGGCCCTTCGCACGGGCGGAGAAGCGCTTCATCGACTCGGCCTTGTCCACGTAGATCGTGGTGACCTTCAGTTCGTCGATGTCGGCGCCGTCGTTATGCTCGGCGTTGGCGATCGCGGATTCGACAGCCTTCTTCAGGATGCCGGCGGCCTTCTTCGGGGAGAAGTTGAGGATTTCCAGGGCACGAGCGACCGACTTGCCGCGGATCAGGTCCGCAACCAGACGGGTCTTCTGGGCCGAGATGTGAACTCCACGGATAATGGCAGTAGTTTCCATCGCTTACCTCTTGGCCTTCTTGTCCGCGGCATGACCCTTGAACGTACGGGTCAGCGCGAATTCGCCGAGTTTGTGGCCGACCATGTTCTCGTTGATGTAAACGGGAACGTGCTGCTTGCCGTTGTGCACAGCGATCGTCAGACCGATGAACTCGGGCAGGATCGTGGAACGGCGCGACCAGGTCTTGATCGGCTTCTTGTCTTTGCCCGCGACGGCCTTCTCTACCTTGGTGATAAGGTAGGCGTCGACAAACGGGCCTTTCTTGATCGAACGTGACATAGTGTTCGCCTCTTACTTGCGCTTGCGCCGTTGGACGATCATATTGTTCGTCCGCTTGTTGCTACGGGTCTTGTAACCCTTAGCCGGGGTGCCCCACGGGCTGACCGGTTCGCGAGCTTCACCGGTGCGGCCTTCGCCACCACCGTGCGGGTGATCGACCGGGTTCATGGCCACGCCACGAACCGTCGGGCGGACACCGCGCCAACGCATTGCACCGGCCTTGCCGATCTGGCGCAGGCTGTGTTCTTCATTACCGACTTCACCGATCGTGGCACGGCATTCGATGTGAATGCGGCGCACTTCGCCCGAACGCAGGCGAACCTGCGCGTAGACGCCTTCACGGGCCATCAGCACGGCGGAGGCGCCGGCCGAACGAGCGATCTGCGCACCCTTGCCGGGCAGCATTTCGATGCAGTGTATCGTCGTACCCACCGGGATGCTGCGGATACGCAGCGTGTTGCCGGCGCGGATGGGGGCTTCGTCGCCCGACACCAGCGAGGCACCCACTTCCAGGCCACGGGGCGCGATGATGTAGCGGCGCTCGCCATCGGCGTAGCACAGCAGCGCCAGGTGCGCCGTACGGTTGGGGTCGTATTCCAGACGCTCGACCTTGGCGGGGATGCCGTCCTTGTCGCGACGGAAGTCGACGATACGGTAATGTTGCTTGTGACCACCGCCACGATGACGGATGGTGATGTGACCGTTGTTGTTACGGCCAGAGCCACGCTTCTTCTTTTCGAGCAGCGAGGCAACGGGGGCGCCCTTGTGCAGGTTCGGGCTCACCACCTTCACCATGCCACGGCGGCCGGCCGAGGTCGGTTTGACTTTAACGAGGGCCATTTACTTCACCTCCGCAAAGTCGATTTCCTGGCCTTCCTTGAGCGAAACGTAGGCCTTGCGCTCATTGCGGCGGCGACCCACGAAACGGCCAAAGCGCTTGACTTTGCCCTTGCGATTGAGGACCTGCACGGACTCGACCTGCACCTTGAAGAGCAGTTCGACGGCAGCCTTGATTTCCGGCTTGGTGGCCGTGTCGACCACGCGGAAAGCGACTTGTTGGTTCTTCTCGGCGACGAACGTGGCCTTTTCGGTCACGATCGGAGCCAGCAGAACCTGCATCAAGCGTTCGGTGTTCATCCGAGCATCTCCTCGAGTTGGGCGATGGCCGGCTTGGTGATCAACACTTTCTTGTAGTGGATCAGCGAAAGCGGATCGGCATAGCGCGGTTCGACCACGGCAACGTGCGGCAGGTTGCGGGTGGCGAGATAAACGTTCTCGTCGAAGTCGTCGGTGATGATCAGCACGGACTCCAGGCCCAGGCCCTTCAGCTTGGCGGCAGCCAGCTTGGTCTTGGGGGATTCCAGCTTGAACGCGTCGACAACGGCGATGCGGCCTTCACGAGCCAGTTGCGACAGGATCGAGCGGATCCCGGCGCGGTACATCTTCTTGTTGACCTTCTGGCTGAAGTTCTCGTCGGGCGAGTTCGGGAACGTGCGACCACCCCCACGCCACAGCGGCGACGAAGTCATACCGGCGCGGGCGCGGCCGGTACCCTTCTGGCGCCAGGGCTTCTTGGTGGAGTGCTTGACTTCCGTACGATCCTTCTGGGCACGGTTGCCGCTGCGCGCGTTGGCCTGGAAGGCCACCACGATCTGCTGCACCAGCGCTTCGTTGAATTCGCGGCCGAAGACGGTGTCGGCAACGCTGACCGTGCCGGCTTCACCTTGGTCATTCAGGAGCTTGAGATCCATTTACTTACGCTCCTTTCTTGGCCGGGGCCTTGACGGCCGGACGCACGATGACGTTGGCTTCATTGTGGCCGGGCACGGCGCCCTTGACGAACAGCAGACCACGTTCGGCGTCCACGCGGACGACGTCGAGGTTCTGGACCGTGCGCTGCACGTCACCGAGGTGACCCGACATGCGCTTACCGGGGAAGATGCGGCCGGGGTCTTGCGCCTGGCCGATCGAGCCGGGCACGCGGTGCGAACGGGAGTTACCGTGCGACGCGCGCTGCGAACCGAAGTGGTGGCGCTTGATGGTACCGGCGAAGCCCTTACCGATGGTGGTGCCCGTCACGTCGACCGTCTGGCCGGCTTCGAACACGCTTTCAACGGCGACCACGCTGCCGGCCGTGAATTCGGCGGCTTTGGCGGGATCGAGGCGGAATTCCTTGAGGATGCTACCGGCTTCGACGCCAGCCTTCGCGTAGTGGCCCGTTTGGGGTTCCGCAACGCGAGACTTGCGGCGCTCGCCGTAAGCCAGCTGGACAGCGGCATAGCCGTCGCTTTCCAGGGACTTGACCTGGGTCACGCGGTTGTTCGACAGATCCAGCACGGTCACCGGAATGGATTCGCCATCCTCGGTGAAAATGCGGGTCATGCCAACCTTGCGACCCACCAGCCCGAGCCGATGGGCGGCAGGCGTGGGTGTCGGATTCGACATCGTTTTCTCCATTCCCGACTACGATTGGTCGGGGCTAATCAGGCGAAGAGACACTTCGCCCTACGTGTGTGTCATTCTGCCGAGGCAACTACGGGTCGTTCCTAATGAGGACAGGCACGGCCCTGCCAAAAACGGCAATCTCGGACTATAGCATGGTGATTTGGCAGCTGGCAAGCATCGATTGCGCTTGACGCTGTTTGCGCCGTACTGGCGCGACGTTAGCGGCTTTTACGCCACGACAGCGGCCTGCATCCATCGCCGCGGGCGCCAGGAATGCAAAAGGCCGCGTTCCCGGGGGTACACGGCCTTCGTTACGACACGCCCTCCTTCGCAGGGCGCGCGCCTACTTCTTACTCTTACTGCAGGGCGATTTCGACATCGACACCGGCCGGCAGATCCAGACGCATCAGGGCGTCCACGGTCTTGTCGGTGGGATCGACGATGTCCATCAGGCGCTGGTGCGTACGGATTTCGAACTGGTCACGCGACGTCTTGTTCACGTGCGGCGAACGCAGCACGTCGTAACGGCGGATGCGCGTGGGCAGCGGAACCGGACCACGGACGACCGCACCGGTGCGCTTGGCGGTGTCGACGATTTCGGCGGCCGACTGATCGATCAACTTGTAATCGAACGCCTTCAAGCGGATGCGGATCTTCTGGTTTTTCATGGTGTTTCCTACTAAAGAACGATGTAAGCGGTGATCCGGAACGCCGGATCACCGCACCCGGCAGGGAATTACTTGATGATGGAAGCGACGACGCCGGCGCCGACGGTACGGCCGCCTTCGCGGATGGCGAAGCGCAGGCCTTCTTCCATGGCGATCGGGGCCAGCAGGCGCACGGTCATCGACACGTTGTCACCCGGCAGGACCATTTCCTTGTCCTTGGGCAGGTCGATCGTGCCCGTCACGTCCGTCGTACGGAAGTAGAACTGGGGACGATAGCCGTTGAAGAACGGGGTGTGACGGCCGCCTTCTTCCTTGGACAGGATGTACACCTCGGCGGTGAAGTCCGTGTGCGGGTTGATCGAACCCGGCTTGGCCAGAACCTGGCCGCGCTCGACGTCTTCGCGCTTGGTGCCGCGCAGCAGGATACCCACGTTGTCGCCCGCTTGACCTTGGTCCAGCAGCTTGCGGAACATTTCCACGCCCGTGCAGGTCGTCTTCACCGTCGGCTTGATGCCCACGATTTCGATTTCCTCGCCGACCTTCACCACACCGCGCTCGATACGGCCGGTCACCACCGTGCCGCGACCCGAGATCGAGAACACGTCTTCCACCGGCATCAGGAACGTGCCGTCGATGGCGCGCTCAGGCGTCGGGATGTACGAGTCCAGCGCATCGGCCAGCGCCAGGATGGCCTGCTCGCCCAGTTCGCCCTTGTCGCCTTCCAGCGCCAGCTTGGCCGAACCCTTCACGATCGGCGTGTCGTCGCCCGGGAAGTCGTACTTGCTCAGCAGTTCGCGAACTTCCATTTCCACCAGCTCCAGCAGCTCGGCGTCGTCCACCATGTCCGCCTTGTTCAGGAAGACGATGATGTACGGCACGCCAACCTGGCGGCTCAGCAGGATGTGTTCACGCGTTTGCGGCATCGGGCCGTCGGCGGCCGACACCACCAGGATCGCGCCGTCCATCTGCGCCGCGCCCGTGATCATGTTCTTCACATAGTCAGCGTGGCCCGGGCAGTCAACGTGCGCGTAGTGACGCGTCGCCGTTTCGTATTCCACGTGCGCCGTGTTGATCGTGATGCCGCGCGCCTTCTCTTCCGGCGCCGCGTCGATCTGGTCGTAGCCCTTGGCTTCGCCGCCAAACTTCGTCGACAGCACCGTCGTGATCGCTGCCGTCAGCGTCGTCTTGCCGTGGTCAACGTGACCGATCGTGCCCACGTTCACGTGCGGCTTGGTACGTTCAAACTTGCCTTTTGCCATGATCTCTATCCTTAGTCTTTCAAGGAAACTGTTTGTTTAGGCACCGCTTCCGACGATCGGAAACGGCGCCGACTTTAATTGATTACTTGGTACGAGCAGCGATAACTTCGTCAGCCACGTTCTTCGGAGCTTCAGCGTACTGCTTGAACTCCATCGTGTACGTCGCGCGGCCTTGCGTTTGCGAACGCAGGCTGGTCGAGTAGCCGAACATCTCGGCCAGCGGAACTTCGGCCTTGATGATCTTGCCGCCGCCAACGATGTCATCCATGCCCTGGACCATACCGCGCCGCGAGGACAAGTCGCCCATCACGGTACCGGCGTAGTCTTCCGGCGTTTCCACTTCAACGGCCATCATGGGCTCGAGCAGCACGGGGCTGGCCTTGCGCATGCCTTCCTTGAAGGCCATCGAACCGGCCATCCGGAACGCGTTTTCGTTCGAGTCCACGTCGTGGTACGAACCGAAGAACAGCGTGACCTTGACGTCCACGACGGGGTAGCCCGCCAGGATGCCCGAGGACAGCGTATCGCGCACGCCCTTTTCAACGGCCGGGATGAATTCACGGGGAACCACGCCGCCCTTGATGGCGTCGACGAATTCGAAACCGGCACCACCCGGCTCCAGCGGCTCGACCTTCAGCACGGCGTGACCGTACTGGCCGCGGCCGCCCGACTGCTTGACGAACTTGCCTTCGGCTTCGTCGCAGGTCTTGCGGATGGTTTCGCGGTAAGCCACCTGCGGCTTGCCGACGTTGGCTTCCACGCCGAATTCGCGCTTCATGCGGTCGACCAGGATTTCCAGGTGCAGTTCGCCCATGCCGGAAATAATGGTTTGACCCGATTCTTCGTCGCTACGCACGCGGAACGACGGATCTTCCTGAGCCAGGCGGCCCAGCGCCAGACCCATCTTTTCCTGGTCGGCCTTCGACTTGGGTTCCACGGCCTGCGAAATCACGGGCTCGGGGAACTCCATGCGCTCCAGCAGGATGTGCGAATCGACATCGCACAGCGTTTCGCCGGTGGTCACGTCCTTCAGGCCGACCACGGCGGCGATGTCGCCCGCCAGCACTTCCTTGATTTCTTCGCGGTTGTTGGCGTGCATCTGCAGCAGACGGCCGATACGTTCCTTCTTGCCCTTGATGGGGTTGTAGACGGTATCGCCCGACTTCAGCACGCCGGAGTACACGCGCACGAAGGTCAGCTGGCCGACGAACGGATCGCTCATCAGCTTGAATGCCAGGGCCGAGAACTTCTCGCTGTCGTCAGCCTTGCGGTTGATGGCGTTGCCGTCATCGTCCTGGCCGTCCACCGGCGGAATGTCGATGGGCGACGGCAGGTAGTCGATGACCGCGTCCAACATGCGCTGCACGCCCTTGTTCTTGAAGGCGGTGCCGCACAGCATCGGCTGGATTTCGCCAGCGATGGTGCGCTGACGGATGCCGCTGTTGATTTCGGCTTCTTCCAGCGAACCCGTTTCCAGGTACTTGTTCATCAGCTCTTCGGACGACTCGGCGGCCGACTCGACCAGCTTCTCGCGCCATTCCTCGGCCGTCGCTTGCAACTCGGCGGGAATGTCGGCGTAGTCGAACTTGGTGCCCTGGCTGGCTTCATCCCACAGGATGGCCTTCATCTTGATCAGGTCGACCACGCCGGCGAACGTGTCTTCGGCGCCGATCGGGATCACGATGGGCACGGGGTTGGCGCGCAGGCGGCCCTTCAGCTGAT
Source organism: Achromobacter aloeverae (assembly GCF_004121055.1). Lineage (GTDB taxonomy): Bacteria > Pseudomonadota > Gammaproteobacteria > Burkholderiales > Burkholderiaceae_B > Bordetella_C > Bordetella_C aloeverae. Next base: position 125,690 of record NZ_PYAL01000005.1, on the reverse strand, counting down.
CGTAGACCTTGAAGAAGTTGGCGCCGGTGCGGTCCATCTTGTTGACGAAGGCCAGGCGGGGCACGCCATACTTGTTGGCCTGACGCCACACGGTTTCCGATTGGGGCTGCACACCGCCCACCGCGCAGTAAACCATGCAAGCACCGTCGAGCACGCGCATGGAGCGTTCGACTTCGATGGTGAAGTCGACGTGCCCCGGGGTGTCGATGATGTTGATGCGGTGCTCAGGATAGTTGCCAGCCATGCCACGCCAGAACGCCGTGGTCGCGGCCGACGTAATGGTGATGCCACGTTCCTGTTCCTGTTCCATCCAGTCCATGGTGGCGGCGCCATCATGCACTTCGCCAATCTTGTGATTGACGCCCGTGTAGAACAGGATGCGTTCGGTCGTGGTGGTTTTCCCTGCATCGATGTGCGCAGAGATGCCAATGTTGCGGTAGCGCTCGATCGGGGTTTTGCGGGCCATGGTTGCTTAATCCTTAAATTACCAGCGGAAATGGCTGAAGGCCTTGTTGGCCTCGGCCATCTTGTGCGTGTCTTCGCGCTTCTTCATCGCGGCGCCACGACCTTCAGAGGCATCGATCAGCTCGCCAGCCAGACGCAGATCCATCGACTTCTCGCCGCGCTTCTTCGCGGCTTCGCGCAACCAACGCATGGCCAAGGCCAGGCGGCGCACGGGGCGCACTTCAACCGGCACTTGGTAGTTGGCGCCGCCCACGCGGCGGCTCTTCACTTCGACGATCGGCTTGATGTTGTTGATCGCCAGGCTGAAAACCTCGATCGGCTCCTTGCCGGTCTTGGCTTGCACTTGCTCGAGGGCACCATAGACGATGCGCTCGGCGACGGCCTTCTTGCCGTCCAGCATGACGACGTTCATGAACTTGGCGAGCTCGACGCTGCCGAACTTGGGATCGGGCAGAATCTCGCGCTTGGGTACTTCGCGACGACGGGGCATTGTGCTTCCTTAATGTGTCAGTTCAGTTGAACCGCGATGTTCCGCGGCCACGGCCATCCATAACCTAGATGGCCCCTTACGTGCCGTTGCCGTTCCTGGGAACGCAGACGGCTGCACGGTCCAGCGGCTGGAATCGGATGACCGATGTTCCGGCGGCGGACTGCGGCCTGGTTATCAGGCCTTCTTGGGGCGCTTCGCGCCGTACTTCGAACGTGCTTGCTTGCGGTCTTTCACGCCTTGCAAGTCGAGCGAGCCACGGACGATGTGGTAACGCACACCCGGCAAGTCCTTCACACGGCCGCCGCGCACGAGCACGACCGAGTGTTCTTGCAGGTTGTGGCCTTCGCCGCCGATGTACGAAATGACTTCGTAACCGTTGGTCAGGCGCACCTTGGCGACCTTACGCAGAGCGGAGTTAGGCTTCTTGGGGGTGGTGGTGTACACGCGGGTGCACACGCCACGCCGCTGCGGGCAGTTTTCGAGCGCGGGGCTCTTGCTCTTGGCGGCGCTGACTTCGCGCGGCTTGCGCACGAGTTGGCTGATGGTAGGCATGACCTTTGAAATCCCTTTTACGTACTACGGGGGGTAAGAGTACTGACGTACCGTACTGCTTGAACCTTGGCCCGCCGCTCGGTGATGCACGGGGACATCGCCGGACGCCGGGGAGGCGGTTCGCGCAAAACCGCCCCTGACGCGTATACGTAAAAGAGCGGGTCTTGCTGAATCTTGCTTCACTGCCTTGCAGCGCTTGCCGGGCATCGCATTGCGCCGCTGTGGGCAACACGATGCGTGGGGTCGACAAACTGCGCAGACTGCGCGCACGGGAAAACCACTGCGCGCATATAACTCAGTGAGCCCGTGAGATTAGCCCAGATCCGCGGATCTGTCAAAGGGCCCCGCGCTATAAAGGCCAAGGAGCCCTTCTTCCACGCATAGGCGGCCTTGAGCGTGGCTAATTGAACACATGCGAAATCACGGCGGGGGTGCCCGGCTTCACTTCCAGCGTCATCCGATGACTGGGCAGCCCGGTGTTCCTGATCGTCACGGCGTAGGTGCCAGGAGGCAGCCGCAGCTCCTTGAGCGGGGGGCTGACGCCCCGCACCACGCCGTCGATCACGATCTGTCCCCAGGGACGGACGTCGATCCGTACCGGGACGGGGGTCCCCGTGGCCGGCTTGGCTGGCCTGGGCGCGGCGGCTTGTCCCGCAGCGGCCGCGGAAGCCGCGTCGGCCGTCGCGGGGCTGGATCCGCCGCCCAGCGTCACCGTCGATCGATACGGCTGGGGCGCGCCGCCGGCGTCATGGCCTTCGGCCTGCGCCGAAGGCGCACCGGCCCCTGGCGCACTCGATCCGCCCGCCTGCGCCAAGGATGTCGGCTCACCGGCGCCGCCATCGGGCCCGGACTTTTCCGCCGCCGAGGCCGTCCGTTCCCCTGCGCGTTCCGCCATTCGTTCCCCGGTTGCGCCGCTCTCCGTCGGGGCGGCGCCGGCCGGCCGGCCCTGGCTGTCGGCCGCGTCGGTATTCGCCGAGTTCGTGGCCGCCGGCGCCCCGCCACTCGCGGGCATGGCGCTTCCGTCATCGCCGCCGAGCCGACTGGTTGCGCCTTGCCGGCCGTCGCGCTGGGTCAGCGGCACGAAAGACGGCGAGCCGAGAGACGACGACACGGACGACCCACCGCCGGGCGCGGAAAGACGATTGCCGGCCGAGTCCTTGCCGCTGCTCATCCATAGCCAGGTGGGCAAGGCCAGCACGGCCACCAGCAAGGCGAGAAACAGGCCCCAGAATGGCAGGCGCCGGCGGCGGCGCGACAACGTGTCCAGTGGATCTTCCTCGTCGTCGTACTCCTCCTGCACCATCACCACCTCGGGTTCAGCCAGCGCCGGCATGGCAGGCGCCGGTTCCATGCCGCCGAACGAGGCCAGGTAGGCCGGTATCGAATTCGGCCGGCGCGCGGCGGCCATGGCCAGGCCGGCGTCGATCGCAGCAAGGAAAGCCGCGTCGTAGCCTGCCGGCATGCGTTGGGCCAGCGGTACATAGTCGTCGTGATCGCGGCGCGCTTCGGCGTCCGGCGGCGGCGCGCCCGTGATCAGCTGGCAGGCGACCGCGCTCAGGCCGTAGACATCCGTCCAGGGGCCGCGCGGCAATAGCGCGTCGTCGGCATATTGTTCGAACGCGGCATAACCCGACCGGGGTTCCTCGGGCTCCTCGCCCTGCGCCGCCAGGCCGTCCGCGGCGGCCGCCGGCAGCGGCATCAGATGCGCCTTGCCATGCACGTCCAGTCCGATGGTCGCGGGCGTAAGCGCCCCGTGCACGAGTCCCTGTTCGTGCAGCGCCGCCAGGGGCGACTCCAGATCTGCGAGGATGCGGTGGATACGCGATTGAGGCACGCCGCCGGCCGACGTGGCCGCGATGGCGTCCAATGGGCGCAAGCCAAAATTATCCCCGCCCGGCACGGGCGACGTGGCGAAAGCGGCACTAGAAGACATGATGGAAGGAAACTCCGGAGCCAAGTCGCTCATGATAAAGCGCACCGCCGCGACGAGGAAACGGCGCCCCGTCCAAACATGGGAGAAATGGGGGAGATAAAGCCGGGGAAGCCTGTCGGCCTAGGGAAAACGTGGCGCGCCGCCGACAACGCATAAGGATGAGTTCCTTCGGCGCGCCGCGAGGGGACGGAAGCATATATGATCGGCGACACCACGGGCCATCGTGGCATTGCGCGGCCCGCATGCATCTGGAGCACCTCTGTAGGCATCATGAAAACCGTCGCCCGTGTCACTCGTCGTATTTGCGCGATCTCCCTGGTCTCGGCCCTCGCGGCCTGTACGCTGCCGGCCGTTCAGCCGCAAGGCACCCCGCCCACGCAGGCGGCGCTGGACGCGCTGCAACGGGTGCGCGATCAATATCAGGCCGGCCATTACGGTGAAGTGATCCGCGGCGTGGCCACGTCCGCCGACCTGGCCGGCGCGCCCACGGCGATCCAGGTCGAGGCGATAAAGCTGCAGGCGTTCAGTTACTGCGTCAGCAACTACCGCAAGCTTTGCGAGGACAGCTTCCTGCGCATCCTGCAGATCGATCCCTCGTTCGAACTGGCGCCCAATGAGCAGGGCCATCCGCAATGGGGGCCCGTGTTCCGTAGCGCCAAAGCGGCCATGACGCCGGCGCGCTGACGCCTGGACCAGGCGGCCGGCGGCCTTCAGGGGCATGCCGGCCATCCAGGGGACGCCTGTATCCCGGGTGCGACCTTCCGGAAAGGAACTGTCCTGTAGGAATTTTTACCTACCCGATTTCCAATGCCGCCTATCGGGCTGGCCGCCTATGGGCTCACCTATCGGGCTCACCCTCCGGGTGAAAAGGAAATCGCCGTGCTCCAGGACACCAACGCTTCCGGTTTCTCGCGCCTGCCGCTAGCGCCGAACGTGTTTGACGATACGCCTCCGCCACTGCCCTGCCCTTCGGAGAATGGTACGGCGCAGGATGCGGACACCGTGCCTGTCATCGTCACGATGCGCGCCAGGCCAGCGCGCCTTTCCCGGCGGGCCAGCACCAGCTGGTCACCCGCCGGCGCCTCGCCGGCGCGGTCGCGGTCACGGTCACGGTCACGGCCGCCGTCGGATGCGAATCTCGCCACGGTCCAGGTTCGACAAGGCGTCGCGCGGGCGACATTGGGGTCCACCCCGGATGGCGAGGCAGTACTCTTGCCTAGCGTGATCATCGATGGAAAGCCCTACCGGGGATCGCTTGCCGATGCTTGGGACACACCAGTCCATGGGTATTCCCCGATACGCCTGGACGATCCGGTGCCATGGAACGCGGAACTCGGCGCCATCGACGACGACGACGACTACTGGAAACCGCAGTGCGAGTCCAAGTTGGCGCCAGGCGTGCGCGGTGGGTGGGATTTCGCCAAGGCGGCATCCACGTCATCGCGATCCAGCACACGCTTTTCGATCGCGATGGAGGAGATTCTTTCGCGGCGCCCTCGATCGGCGGACGCCGGGGCGCTTTCGCCGACGCCAGAGGCCGGCGCCTCGCCCGCGCATGCCCACGAGCAAGGTGCGCAGAGGCAAGACCCCGGCGTGCAAAGCATCCACAGTGGCGCAGGGAACAGCCACATGCAAATCTTCGTGTTCGGAGGGCTGTCAGGCCCGGACTCCGCGACCGATGGCCGTTCCACCGATGGCCCGTCCACCTTTACGCGCGTCGCATCGCGAGCGTGGCGGCTGCTGGCAAGTACTTCACGCGCGTTGACCGCAATGTGCGAGGAATGGTTGCGGCGTTTGGCGGCGTGGGTCAGCCAGCGACATTGATCACGAACGCCCGTGGCCAGAACAACGCTCCCAAAGGGATAAAAAAAAACCCCATCCAGCGCATAGGCTGCATGGGGTTTTCATGTCCGCCGCCAGCCACCTTGCGGTGGCGGCAGCCGGGGTACGGCTTAGCTGGCGTTGTCCTCGCCGCCGGCTGCCGGGGCTTCCGGCTGCGCGTCGTGCTCGGTCTCCACCGTAACCGGGGCGTCCTCGAACGGGTTGGCCATCTGGCGCGCGGCTTCGCGTTCCGCCGCTTCCAGGGCTTCCTTGTCCTTGCGGGCAAGGTGATAGGCCAGGCCGGTACCCGCCGGGATCAGGCGACCCACGATGACGTTTTCCTTCAGGCCACGCAGATCGTCGCGCTTGCCCATGATGGCCGCTTCGGTCAGCACCCGCGTCGTTTCCTGGAAGGAAGCGGCGGAGATGAACGAATCGGTGGACAGCGACGCCTTCGTGATACCCAGCAAGACGTTGTCGTAGGAAGCGCCACGCTTGCCATCGGCCTCGACGCGGTCGTTCTCGTTCAGCAGTTCCGAACGCTCGACCTGCTCGCCGGTGATGAACTCGGTATCGCCCGCGTCAACGATATTCACACGGCGCAGCATCTGACGAACAATCACTTCGATGTGCTTGTCGTTGATCTTCACGCCCTGCAGACGGTACACGTCCTGGACTTCGTCGACGATATAGGTCGCCAGCTTCTCGATACCCTGCAAACGCAGGATGTCGTGCGGGTCGGCCGGACCGTCGACGATCATTTCGCCCTTGTTCACCACCTGGCCGTCGTGCACCAGCACCTGCTTTTCCTTCGGAATCGGGAACTCGTGGCTGATGCCTTCCAGGTCGGTAATGACCAGACGCTGCTTGCCCTTGGTGTCCTTGCCGAACGAAACCGTGCCGGTGACGTCGGCCAGCATGCCGGCGTCCTTGGGCGAACGGGCTTCGAACAGCTCGGCCACGCGCGGCAGACCGCCGGTAATGTCGCGGGTCTTCTGCGATTCCTGCGGAATACGCGCCAGCACTTCACCCACGGACACCTGCTGCGCGTCGCGCACGGTGATCAGCGCGCCCACCGGGAACGAGATGTTCACCGAGTGATCGGTGCCGGCGATCTTGACCTCTTCGCCGTTCTCGTTGACCAGCTTGATCTGAGGACGCATGACGATCTTGCCGCCGCGCGTCTTCGGCGTGATGACGACCAGGGTCGACAGGCCGGTGACTTCGTCCACCTGCTTGGCGACGGTAACGCCTTCCTCGATGTTCTCGAAGCGCACCTGGCCGGCGTATTCCGACACGATGGGGCGGGTCAGCGGATCCCAGGTCGCCAGGCGGGCGCCAGCCTTGACGGCTTCGCCATCGCCGGCCAGCACGGTCGCGCCGTACGGGATCTTGTGGCGTTCGCGCTCGCGGCCGTTGTCGTCGTGGATGACGATTTCACCGGAACGCGAAATCGCGATGCGCTCGCCCTTGGCGTTGGTCACGTAACGCATGGTGCTGGCGAAGCCCACCGTACCGGTCGACTTCGTCTCCACCGCGCTGGCCAGGGCCGAACGCGACGCCGCGCCACCGATGTGGAACGTACGCATCGTCAGCTGCGTGCCCGGTTCGCCGATGGACTGCGCCGCGATCACACCGACGGCCTCGCCCACGTTGACGATGTAGCCGCGGCCCAGGTCGCGGCCATAGCAGTGCGCGCACAGGCCATGACGCGTTTCGCACGTCAGCGGCGTACGGACCTTGACTTCGTCCACGCCGATGCGGTCGATGGTGTCGACCAGGTCTTCGTCCAGCAAGGTGCCGGCAGCGATCGCCGTTTCCTGCGTGTCCGGATTGACGATGTCGGTCGCGGCAACGCGGCCCAGGATGCGGTCGCGCAGCGGTTCGATGACTTCGCCGCCTTCGACCAGCGCCTTCATCGAGTAACCCTGCGAGGTGCCGCAATCGTTCTCGATGATGACCAGGTCTTGCGTCACGTCGACCAGACGACGGGTCAGGTAACCCGAGTTCGCGGTCTTCAGCGCCGTATCGGCCAGGCCCTTACGCGCACCGTGCGTCGAAATGAAGTACTGAAGCACGTTCAGGCCTTCACGGAAGTTCGCCGTGATGGGCGTCTCGATGATCGAGCCGTCAGGCTTGGCCATCAGGCCGCGCATACCGGCCAGCTGGCGAATCTGGGCCGCGGAACCGCGGGCGCCCGAGTCGGCCATCATGTAGATGGAGTTGAACGATTCCTGGCGCACTTCCTCGCCGTGACGGTTGATCACGGGTTCGGTGGCCAGTTGTTCCATCATCGCCTTGCCGACCTTGTCGCCGGCCTTGCCCCAGATGTCCACCACGTTGTTGTAGCGTTCCTGGGACGTGACCAGACCCGACGAGTACTGCTTGTCGATTTCCTTCACTTCCTTGCTGGCTTCGGCGAGGATGGTTTCCTTGGCCGAAGGAATCAGCATGTCGCCCATGGCGATCGAAATACCACCGCGCGTGGCCAGGCGGAAGCCCGACTGCATCAGCTTGTCGGCGAAGATCACCGTGTCGCGCAGGCCGCAACGGCGGAACGACTGGTTGATCAGGCGCGAGATTTCCTTCTTCTTCAGCGCCTTGTTCAGCACCGTGAAGGGCAGGCCCTTGGGCAGGATCTCGGACAGCAGCGCACGGCCGACCGTGGTTTCATGGCGGCGCAGGACCGGCTGCCATTCGCCTTGCTCGTCGCGTTCGAATTCCTTCAGGCGCACGGTGATGCGCGTCTGCAGTTCGACTTCGCCGTTGTCATAGGCACGCTGCACTTCAGCGACGTCGGTGAAGAAAATGCCTTCGCCCTTGCCGTTGATGCGTTCGCGGGTCGTGTAGTACAGACCCAGCACGATATCCTGCGACGGCACGATCGACGGTTCACCGCTGGCCGGGAACAGCACGTTGTTGGACGCCAGCATCAGGGTGCGGGCTTCCAGCTGCGCTTCCAGCGACAGCGGCACGTGGACGGCCATCTGGTCGCCGTCGAAGTCGGCGTTGAACGCCGCGCAAACCAGCGGGTGCAGCTGGATCGCCTTGCCTTCGATCAGCACGGGCTCGAACGCCTGGATGCCCAGGCGGTGCAGCGTCGGCGCGCGGTTCAGCATGACCGGGTGCTCGCGGATCACCTCTTCGAGGATGTCCCACACCACCGGTTCCTGGCTTTCCACCAGCTTCTTCGCGGCCTTGATGGTCGTGGCCAGGCCCATCATTTCCAGACGATTGAAAATGAAGGGCTTGAACAGTTCCAGCGCCATCAGCTTGGGCAGGCCGCACTGGTGCAGCTTGAGCTGCGGACCCACCACGATGACCGAACGGCCCGAGTAGTCGACGCGCTTGCCCAGCAGGTTCTGACGGAAACGGCCGCTCTTGCCCTTGATCATGTCGGCCAGGGACTTGAGCTGGCGCTTGTTGGCGCCGGTCATGGCCTTGCCGCGGCGACCGTTGTCCAGCAGCGAATCAACGGCTTCCTGCAGCATGCGCTTTTCGTTGCGCAGGATGATTTCCGGCGCCTTCAGTTCCAGCAGGCGCTTCAGGCGGTTATTGCGGTTGATGACGCGGCGGTACAGGTCGTTCAAGTCGGAGGTCGCGAAGCGGCCGCCGTCCAGCGGCACCAGCGGACGCAGGTCCGGCGGCAGCACGGGCAGCACTTCCATGACCATCCACTCGGCCTTGATGCCGGACTTCTGGAAGCCTTCCAGCACCTTCAGGCGCTTGGAGATCTTCTTGATCTTCGCTTCCGAGCTGGTGGCCTTCAGTTCGCCGCGCAGCGTTTCCACTTCGCGGTCGATGTCGATGGTGCGCAGCAGTTCACGCACGGCCTCCGCGCCCATCAGGGCACGGAAGTCGTCGCCGTATTCCTCGGTCTTGGCCAGGAAATCGTCGTCCGACATGATCTGGCCGCGTTTGAGCGGAGTCATGCCGGGTTCGATCACGCACCAGGCTTCGAAGTACAGCACGCGCTCGATGTCGCGCAGCGTCATGTCGAGCACCATGCCCAGGCGCGACGGCAGGCTCTTCAGGAACCAGATGTGCGCGACGGGGCTGGCCAGCTCGATGTGGCCCATGCGCTCGCGGCGCACCTTGGCGACGGTGACTTCCACGCCGCACTTTTCGCAGATCACGCCACGATGCTTCAGGCGCTTGTACTTGCCGCACAAGCACTCGTAGTCCTTGATGGGACCGAAGATCTTCGAGCAGAACAGGCCGTCACGCTCGGGCTTGAACGTGCGGTAGTTGATGGTTTCGGGCTTACGGACTTCGCCGTAGGACCACGAACGGATTTTCTCGGGCGAGGCGATGCCGATCTTGATGGCATCGAACTGCTCGTCTTGCGAGACTTGCTTGAATAGGTCGAGTAGCGCTTTCATTAGTTACGCTCCAAATCCATGTCCAGGGCCAACGAGCGGATTTCCTTGACCAGCACGTTGAACGATTCCGGCATGCCGGCGTCGATGACGTGATCGCCCTTGACAATGTTTTCGTAAACCTTCGTACGACCGGTGATGTCGTCCGACTTGACCGTGAGCATTTCCTGCAGGGTGTAGGAAGCGCCGTAGGCTTCGAGGGCCCACACTTCCATTTCCCCGAAACGCTGGCCACCGAACTGCGCCTTGCCGCCCAGCGGCTGCTGGGTAACGAGCGAGTACGGGCCGGTCGAACGCGCGTGCATCTTGTCGTCGACCAGGTGGTGCAGCTTCAGGTAATGCATGTAGCCCACGGTGACCGGGCGCTCGAATTTCTCGCCGGTGCGGCCGTCGAACAACCAGGCCTGGGTGCGTGTATCGGTCAGCTGCATGCGCTTGGCGACGTCATCCGGGTAGGCCAGTTCCAGCATCTTGGTGATTTCTTCTTCCGTCGCGCCGTCGAACACGGGCGTGGCGAAGGGAACACCATTCTTCAGGTTGTTGGCCATCTCGACGACTTCGTCATCGGTCAGCTCGTCGATGCGCGCACCGGAACCGGTCGTGTTGTAGACCTTTTCCAGGTAGGCGCGCAGCGACTTGGCCTGCGCCGTGCGCTCGTCGCGCAGCAGGTCGGCGATGCGATGGCCCACGCCCTTCGCGGCCCAGCCCAAGTGCACTTCCAGCACCTGGCCGACGTTCATCCGCGACGGCACGCCCAGCGGGTTCAGCACGATGTCGGCGGGCGTACCGTCGGCCATGTGCGGCATGTCTTCCACCGGGGTGATACGCGAGACCACGCCCTTGTTGCCGTGACGGCCGGCCATCTTGTCGCCAGGCTGCAGGCGGCGCTTGACGGCCAGGTAGACCTTGATCATCTTGAGCACGCCCGGGGGCAGCTCGTCGCCTTGCGTCAGCTTCTTGCGCTTTTCCTCGAAGGCCAGGTCGAACTGGTGGCGCTTCTGTTCGAGCGATTCCTTGGCCTGTTCCAGCACGACGGCGTGCTGTTCATCGGCCAGGCGGATGTCGAACCACTGCCAGCGATCCAGGTCGGCCAGATAGGCCTTGGTGATGGTCGCGCCCTTGGCCAGCTTGCGCGGGCCGCCGTTGACGGTCTTGTTCACCAGCATCTTTTCGAGGCGATCGAACTGGTCGTTCTCGACGATGCGCAGCTGGTCGTTCAGGTCCTGGCGATAGCGACGCAGTTCATCGTCGATGATGGACTGGGCGCGCTTGTCGCGCACGATGCCTTCGCGCGTGAAGACCTGGACGTCGATCACCGTGCCGGTCATGCCCGAGGGCACGCGCAGCGACGTGTCCTTCACGTCCGACGCCTTTTCGCCGAAGATCGCGCGCAGCAGCTTCTCTTCCGGCGTCAGCTGGGTCTCGCCCTTCGGCGTGACCTTGCCGACCAGCACGTCGTCGGCGCTGACTTCGGCGCCGATGTACGTGATGCCCGATTCATCCAGGCGGTTCAGCTGGGTTTCGGCCAGGTTGCTGATGTCGCGGGTGATTTCTTCCGGTCCGAGCTTGGTATCGCGCGCGACCACGGTCAGCTCCTCGATGTGGATCGAGGTATAGCGATCGTCGGCCACGACCTTTTCGGAGATCAGGATCGAGTCTTCGAAGTTGTAGCCGTTCCAGGGCATGAACGCGATCAGCATGTTCTGGCCCAGGGCGAGTTCGCCCAGGTCCGTCGACGCGCCGTCGGCCAGCACATCGCCCTTGGCGACCTTGTCGCCGCGGGCGACGATGGGACGCTGGTTGATGTTGGTGTTCTGGTTGGAACGGGTGTACTTGATGAGGTTGTAGATGTCCACGCCCACTTCGCCGGCGACGTTTTCGTCGTCGTTGACGCGGATCACGACACGCTCGGCGTCGACGTGGTCGACCACGCCGCCACGCAGCGCCTGCACGGTGGTGCCGGAGTCGACCGCCACGGTGCGTTCGATGCCGGTGCCGACCACGGGCTTCTCGGGACGCAGGCAGGGCACGGCCTGGCGTTGCATGTTGGCGCCCATCAGCGCGCGGTTCGCGTCATCGTGCTCCAGGAACGGAATCAGCGAGGCCGCGACCGACACGATCTGCGACGGCGCCACGTCCATGTAGTGCACGTTGGCCGGCGAGGTCAACATGGTTTCGCCCGCTTCGCGGCAAGCCACCAGGTCGTCGATGAAACGGCCTTCGCTATCGAGCGCGGCGTTGGCCTGCGCGATCACGTAGTGGCTTTCCTCGATGGCCGACAGATAGTCGATCTGGTCGCTGACGCGGCCGTCGATAATCTTGCGGTACGGGGTTTCCAGGAAGCCGTACTCGTTCAGGCGCGCATACAGCGCCATCGAGTTGATCAGGCCGATGTTCGGGCCTTCCGGCGTTTCGATCGGGCACACCCGGCCGTAGTGCGTGGGATGCACGTCGCGCACTTCGAAGCCGGCGCGTTCGCGGGTCAGACCGCCCGGGCCCAGGGCCGAGACGCGCCGCTTGTGGGTGATTTCCGACAGCGGGTTGGTCTGGTCCATGAACTGGGACAGCTGGCTCGAACCGAAGAACTCCTTGATGGCGGCCGAGATCGGCTTGGAGTTGATCAGGTCATGCGGCATCAGGTTTTCCGTCTCGGCCTGGCCCAGACGTTCCTTGACGGCGCGCTCGACACGCACCAGGCCGGCGCGGAACTGGTTCTCGGCCAGTTCGCCGACGCAGCGCACGCGGCGATTGCCCAGGTGATCGATATCGTCGATCTGGCCACGGCCGTTACGCAGCTCGACCAGGACCTTGATCGTTTCGAGGATGTCCTCGTTCGTCAGGGTCATGGGACCGGTGATGTCTTCGCCGCGACCGAGGCGGCTGTTGACCTTCATGCGGCCGACGCGCGACAGGTCGTACGTCTCCTCGCTGTAGAAGAGACGTTGGAACAGGGCCTCGACGGCTTCCTCGGTAGGCGGCTCGCCAGGGCGCATCATGCGGTAGATGGCGACGCGGGCGGCCATCTGGTCGGCCGTTTCGTCGGTGCGCAGGGTCTGCGAGATGTAGGGGCCGCGATCCAGGTCGTTGGTGTACAGGGTCTGGAACTCGAGCACGTTGGCGGCGCGCAGGGCGCTCAGCACGCTTTCCGTGATCTCGTCGTTGGCGCGGGCCACGACTTCGCCGGTGTCGGCGTCGACGATGTTCTTCGCCAGCACGCGGCCATAGAGGAATTCCTCGGGCACGGAGATGCGCTGGATGCCGCCGGCAGCCAGGTCGCGCAAGTGCTTGGCGTTGATGCGCTTGTCTTTTTCGACGATGACCTTGCCGCTGCGATCGGAGATGTCGAAGCGGGCCATTTCGCCCTTCCAGCGCTCGGGCACGAATTCCATCATGCCGCCTTCGCTCTTCAACTCGAAGTTATCGAAGTCGAAGAAGTGGGCCAGGATGGATTCCGGCGTCATGCCGATGGCCTTCAGCAGGATGGTGACGGGCATCTTGCGGCGACGGTCGACACGGAAGAACAGGACGTCCTTGGGGTCGAACTCGAAGTCCAGCCAGGAACCGCGGTAGGGAATCACGCGGGCCGAGAACAGCAGCTTGCCCGAGCTGTGCGTCTTGCCGCGGTCGTGCTCGAAGAACACGCCGGGGGAACGGTGCAGCTGCGAAACGATGACACGCTCGGTGCCGTTGATGACGAAGGAACCGGTGCCGGTCATGAGCGGAATCTCGCCCATGTAGACTTCCTGTTCCTTCACTTCCTTGACCGTGGGCTTGCTGACTTCGCGGTCGAGCAGCACCAGGCGCACCTTGGCGCGCAGCGGCGAAGCATAGGTCAGGCCACGTTGTTGACATTCCTTGACATCGAACACCGGCTCGCCGAGCACGTAGCTGACGAACTCAAGACGCGCCATTCCGTTGTGGCTGACGATGGGGAATATCGACGAGAACGCCGCCTGTAGCCCATCGTTGGCTCGCTGCGACGGGGCGGTTTCCGCCTGCAGAAAAGTTAGGTAGGATTGCAGCTGCGTTGCAAGCAGGAAAGGTACGTTCTGGACGTCTTCACGCTTGGCGAAGCTTTTGCGGATGCGCTTTTTTTCGGTGTACGAGTAAGGCATGAGCACTCCGACTCGAGGTTGCATGGGCCGTCAAACCACGGCCCGGGGTGATACCACTGATATACGACTCCAGAAAACCCTTCTGACCCTGCGGAAAAAGGGTTTTCTGGAAACGCAAAAGCCCGGGGACGGCAAACTGCACTGTCCCCGGGCAAGTCAACGCAGGTCTTACTTGACTTCGACCTTGGCGCCGGCTTCTTCCAGCTTCTTCTTGGCGGCTTCGGCGTCAGCCTTGGCGATGCCTTCCTTGACGGGCTTCGGAGCGCCGTCAACCAGGTCCTTCGCTTCCTTCAGACCGAGACCGGTCAGTTCGCGAACGGCCTTGATGACGCTGACCTTGTTCGCGCCGGCTTCAGCCAGGACGACGGTGAACTCGGTCTGCTCTTCAGCGGCAGCGGCGGCGCCACCAGCAGCGGGGGCGGCAACGGCAACAGCGGCGGCAGCAGCCGACACGCCGAACTTCTCTTCCAGATCCTTGATCAGTTCCGACAGTTCGAGAACGGTCAGGCCAGCGATGGCGTCAAGGATTTCAGCTTTGTTAAGGGCCATTTTTAAGAACTCCAGATTTTGGTAATGCCAGGGTTTGGTTGTCGCTCGGTCGTACAGCGAAGTCCAGGGCAGCAGCGATTACGCCGCGGCCTTTTCCTTTTGATCGCGCACGGCAGCGAGGCCGCGGGCGAACTTGGTCGGAACTTCGTTGAGCGTACGTGCGAATTGCGCGATCGGGGCTTGCATGGTGCCCAGCAGCTTGGCCAACAACTCTTCGCGGGACGGCAGCGAGGCCAGGGCCTCTACACCGTTTTTGCTCAAGAGGCTGCCCGGCAGGGAGCCGCCCTTGATAACCAGCTTGTCGTTGGTTTTGGCGAAAGTAGCGAGGACCTTGGCCGGCGCTACCGGATCGACGCTGATACCATAGATCAGCGGACCGGTCAGTTGCTCGGCGATCGGCTCGAAGGCCGTGCCAGCAACAGCGCGACGAGCCAGCGAGTTCTTCAGAACACGCAGGTACACGCCCGATTCACGCGCAGTCTTGCGCAGTACGGTGACAGAGGCGACGTCCAGACCACGGTACTCGGCGATGACAATCGATTGAGCCTTGGCGACCTGCGCCGAGACTTCCTCGATCACCACTGCTTTCTCTTGGCGATTGAGACTCACGGTTTGAACACTCCATCAAAAGACGCTTCGGGGATAATCCCTGGGCGTCAACCGAATGCGGCGACCTGGTCGAGTTCTTCAGGTAAAGAATTCTTCCATGGGACGCCGTCTACGCTGGATCCGAACCAGACGGGCTTCGGGATTAAGCAGAGGCCGGGCCTTCCCTTCCCGTTGCCGGGAAACGAGGACCGCCGGCATCCGCTCCAGCGGTCTTTGACAGCAACGTCCGGCCGGTTGACCGGACGCAGCCCAAAGTTCGTTTGCTGAACAGCGACCGCTTAGGCGGCGGTGGCGGACAGCGAGGCGATTTCGACGCGAGCACCGCCGCCCATCGTGGACGAGACGGCCAGCTTGCGCAGATACACGCCCTTGGCAGCAGCCGGACGCGCCTTTTGCAGGGCGTCGACCAGGGCAGCCAGGTTGCTTTGCAGTTGTTCCACGCCAAAGGAGGCGCGGCCAATGGTGGCGTGAATGATGCCGGCCTTGTCGGTGCGGTACTGCACCTGACCTGCCTTGGCGTTCTTCACGGCGGTGGCGACGTCGGGCGTCACGGTGCCGACCTTGGGGTTCGGCATCAGGCCACGCGGGCCCAGGATCTGACCCAGGGCGCCGACGACACGCATGGTGTCGGGCGAGGCGATGACCACGTCGAAGTCCATTTGGCCAGCCTTGATCTGGTCAGCCAGGTCTTCCAGACCGACGATGTCGGCGCCGGCGGCCTTGGCGGCTTCAGCCTTGTCGCCCTGGGCGAACACGGCGACGCGCACGGACTTGCCGGTACCGGCCGGCAGCACCACGGAACCACGGACCAGTTGGTCCGACTTCTTGGGGTCGATACCCAGCTGCACGGCGACGTCGATGGACTCATCGAACTTGGCCGTGGCGGTTTCCTTGACCAGGTTCAGGGCATCGGCAACCGGATACAGCTTGGTGCGATCGATCTTTTCACGCAGAGCGGCGGTACGCTTGGACAGTTTTGCCATGATCAGATGCCCTCCACGGTGATGCCCATGCTGCGGGCGCTGCCCGCGATCGTGCGAACGGCGGCTTCCAGGTCGCCGGCCGTCAGGTCGGGTTCCTTGGTCTTGGCGATTTCTTCAGCCTGGGCGCGCGTCAGCTTGCCGACCTTGTCGGTATGGGGCTTGGGCGAACCCTTTTGCACACCGGCGGCCTTCTTGATCAGAATGGTCGCGGGCGGCGTCTTCATCACGAAGGTGAAGCTCTTGTCCGCGAAAGCGGTGATCACCACCGGAATCGGCAGACCGGGCTCCATGCCCTGCGTCTTGGCGTTGAACGCCTTGCAGAATTCCATGATGTTCAGGCCGCGCTGACCCAGCGCCGGACCGATCGGGGGAGAGGGGTTAGCCTTACCAGCCGGCACTTGCAGCTTGATAAAGCCGACGATCTTCTTCGCCATGCTTTGCTCCTTGCGGGTTCAAACGCCGTTACCGCGCAAGCGGACGGCTCCCCGGGGTTGAAAAATCAGGTCTTTTCGACCTGACTGAAATCCAGTTCGACGGGCGTGGCGCGACCAAAAATGGTGACGGACACACGCACCTTGCTCTTCTCGTAGTTGACTTCTTCGACGTTGCCGTTGAAGTCAGCAAACGGACCTTCCTTGACGCGTACCATTTCACCCACTTCGAAGAGGATCTTGGGACGCGGTTTTTCCACACCCTCTTCCATCTGGGAGAGGATCTTTTCGACTTCCTTCTCGGAAATCGGCGACGGACGGTTGCCCGAGCCACCCAGGAAGCCGGTGACGCGGTTGGTGTTCTTCACCAGGTGCCAGGTCTCGTCGGTCAGATCCATCTCAACCAGCACATAGCCGGGAAAGATCCGCCGTTCGGAGATCGACTTTTGTCCGCCGCGCATTTCGACCACTTCTTCGGACGGCACGAGAATACGGCCGAAAGAGGTTTGCAGAGCCGCACGGTCGATGCGCTCGATCAGCGCCTTCTGGACGCTCTTTTCCATGCCGGAATACACATGGACGACATACCAACGCTTGCTCATTTGCCGTCCCTTATTTCCAGCCCAACAACAGGCCGTAAATGATCCATTCGATGCCCTTGTCGAGCACCCACATGAAGATACCCATTGCGGCCACGAACGCGAAGACGATACCCGTCATCTGCGTCGTTTCCTTGCGCGTGGGCCAGGACACCCGCTTGACTTCGTTATAGGACTCGCTGGCGAAGCTCAACGTGCGGCGGCCAGGTTCGCTGAACCAGGCAATGAGGGCGGCCAGAAGCAGGCCACCGACGAAAACGCCGATGCGAGCCGGCATGGGCTGCTCGCTGAGCACCGAAAACCCGACGATTCCAGCAATGATGACGAGCACCGCCAGAGCCAGCTTGAGGCGATCCGTGGTACTAGTTACAGTTTCTACGCTGGTATTGGACATTTTGCTAGTCAAGTCCGCCGTAAGCGCGCGACTTGCGATATTTTCCGGAAGTCCACGGGGACGAAGGCGGGACGGCGGAAGCCGGGCTCATGGTCGGAAAACATAACCACTGGCCAGCGCTGTGGTGGCAGGGGCAGTAGGAATCGAACCTACAACCTTCGGTTTTGGAGACCGACGCTCTGCCAATTGAGCTATACCCCTACAGCTGGGCTTTTTCCACTGTGCCCGCACAGCTTTCCGAGCGTGTTTCCACAGGCCTCACCACATGAATGCACCACTTGTATGTGATGCACTTATGACGTGAATTACCCTGCTTGGACACCCGACCTTCAAAAACGAAGGATGGAACCTCGCGGAACCATCCATAGTACTACCTTTTCTATTCCCGTGTAAAGGGAATATTGCGGACAAAAGCAAAGGGGGCATTTCGCCCCCTCGCTTTTGTCGCTTTTATGCTTACTTGATGATGGAAGCGACGACGCCGGCGCCGACGGTACGGCCGCCTTCGCGGATGGCGAAGCGCAGGCCTTCTTCCATGGCGATCGGGGCCAGCAGGCGCACGGTCATCGACACGTTGTCACCCGGCAGGACCATTTCCTTGTCCTTGGGCAGGTCGATCGTGCCCGTCACGTCCGTCGTACGGAAGTAGAACTGGGGACGATAGCCGTTGAAGAACGGGGTGTGACGGCCGCCTTCTTCCTTGGACAGGATGTACACCTCGGCGGTGAAGTCCGTGTGCGGGTTGATCGAACCCGGCTTGGCCAGAACCTGGCCGCGCTCGACGTCTTCGCGCTTGGTGCCGCGCAGCAGGATACCCACGTTGTCGCCCGCTTGACCTTGGTCCAGCAGCTTGCGGAACATTTCCACGCCCGTGCAGGTCGTCTTCACCGTCGGCTTGATGCCCACGATTTCGATTTCCTCGCCGACCTTCACCACACCGCGCTCGATACGGCCGGTCACCACCGTGCCGCGACCCGAGATCGAGAACACGTCTTCCACCGGCATCAGGAACGTGCCGTCGATGGCGCGCTCAGGCGTCGGGATGTACGAGTCCAGCGCATCGGCCAGCGCCAGGATGGCCTGCTCGCCCAGTTCGCCCTTGTCGCCTTCCAGCGCCAGCTTGGCCGAACCCTTCACGATCGGCGTGTCGTCGCCCGGGAAGTCGTACTTGCTCAGCAGTTCGCGAACTTCCATTTCCACCAGCTCCAGCAGCTCGGCGTCGTCCACCATGTCCGCCTTGTTCAGGAAGACGATGATGTACGGCACGCCAACCTGGCGGCTCAGCAGGATGTGTTCACGCGTTTGCGGCATCGGGCCGTCGGCGGCCGACACCACCAGGATCGCGCCGTCCATCTGCGCCGCGCCCGTGATCATGTTCTTCACATAGTCAGCGTGGCCCGGGCAGTCAACGTGCGCGTAGTGACGCGTCGCCGTTTCGTATTCCACGTGCGCCGTGTTGATCGTGATGCCGCGCGCCTTCTCTTCCGGCGCCGCGTCGATCTGGTCGTAGCCCTTGGCTTCGCCGCCAAACTTCGTCGACAGCACCGTCGTGATCGCTGCCGTCAGCGTCGTCTTGCCGTGGTCAACGTGACCGATCGTGCCCACGTTCACGTGCGGCTTGGTACGTTCAAACTTGCCTTTTGCCATGGCTGACTCCTGACCTGGATGTGCGAACTAAGAGAAGACACAAAAATTGGTGCCCATGACGCGGATCGAACGCGTGACCTCTCCCTTACCAAGGGAGTGCTCTACCACTGAGCCACATGGGCGAAAATCTTGTACGTTTAACTGCCGTACGGTACTGCCGATTTCTTGACAACTACTGCACAACAACTACTGCGTGCCAGCGTGCATGGAGCGGGTGAAGGGAATCGAACCCTCGTCGTAAGCTTGGAAGGCTTCTGCTCTACCATTGAGCTACACCCGCGTTACCCTCAGCCCGCACTGCGACGACTGGTACTACTTACTACTACTTGCCTACTGCCTGTACAACCACTGCCAAACAACTCACCGTCACACGACGGCGCGGCTTCCTGCCACAACAAAGCCGATACCGACCACGATACCTGCCACTACGCTCTCCGCCCCAACATTCCGCAGGTTGCTGCAGGAACCGCCGCCAGGAATCATCCCGACCGCCGCACCCGGCAAAGGCGCAAAGCATACGCCAGACATTGCAAATCCAGGCAAACCGCGCCTGGATTCGGTCATCCACTTCGGTCTGGGAGCAAGCATCGCTGAAACAACACCGCGCTCGCTCACCACCGCTACTGCTTTGCTACCGTCCCTGCTACGACACGCTTTCACATGCCGCTGAAGAATTCTGGTGGAGGGGATTGGATTCGAACCAATGTAGGCGCAAGGCCAACAGATTTACAGTCTGCCCCCTTTAACCACTCGGGCACCCCTCCAGCGGAGAATTCGAGATTATGGAGATGTTTGTTTTGCTTGTCAAACGATGTGGGGGATTTTCGTCGTCGTCGGCAGCACGCACTGCAAGCTGGCGTCGCCGACCATGCAGACGATCTCGGCCGTTGCCACGACGCAGCGCCGTGGCAACGGCCGCGGGCACGCCGTAGCCCATGGCGCCGTCGATGGGCGCCATCAGCCGCTGCGGATAAACAAAGGGGAAGTGCAGGTAGACCGGCGCGGCGAATGTGCCGGCGTCCACGCAGATCGCGACGTCGGCCGGTGCATGGCGCGCCACGCTGTGCACGACCTCGGCGAAGTCCACGCCATCGGCGGGCGCGCGCCGGGTTCGCCAGCCCCAGTTCTCCCACGTACAGCGGGTGCGTGGCGGGAAACAGGTCATGGCGGCGAAACGACAATGCCACGGGCGCCTGCCAACGCTGCGCAAGTTCCCGCATGGCCGCGCGGCCATGCCGGCGCCTGGACACCGCGCCTGGACACCTCATGGCAACTCTGCAAACATAGGCCGGGTCGGAGCCCGCCCGGGCTTGCGGAAACACGGACGCATCCGACAGATACGGAGCGATCCATGTGGCAGGAAGACCGATACCGGCGCATACGCAACATCGTGGCCACCTTGCACAGCGTGACCACGGACCGCATCGTCGAGGAACTGGGCGTGTCGCGCGAGACCGTGCGGCGTGATCTCATCGAGCTGGAAGCACAGGGCGCCTTGCGGCGGACGCACGGCGGCGTGGTATCGCTTGATCCCGCGTCAGCGGCCGCGGGCGCGCGAGGCGCCGCCGGACGCCATGAACGGTTGATCGCACGCGCGGCCGCGGCGCGCGTGCAGCCGGGACAGACGGTGTTCATCGAGGCGGGCGAAATGGCACTTTACGTGGCCGATGCGCTGGCGGCGATCGAAGATCTGCTTATTGTCACCAATGCCTTCGTCGTGGCCTTGCGCCTGCGGGCCGCCACGCGTGAGGGCGGTGCGCAGGCAAGGCGCGTGCTAGTGCTGGGCGGCGAACTGGCGCCGCATGCCGATGCCACGCAGGGAGAGCATACCGTCGCGCAGATCCATCGCTTTCGCGCCGATGCCGCCCTGCTCTGCCCTGTCGGACTGGATGCGCGCCACGGCGCGGCACATGACGACCTGGCCAGCGCGGAAGTCGCGCGCGCGATGGCGGGCAATGCGCGCCAGGTCCTGGTGATGGCCGACGATACCCGGCTGGGGGCGACGGCGCGCGTCTCCTACTGGCCGGCAGAGCGCATCACGACGGTCTTCACCAATCGGCGTACGCAGGGCCAGGAGGGCTACGATGCGCTGGCTGCCGCCGTGGGAGAAATAGTGATCGCGTGATATCCGCAGCGAACGCAACAGGCTGCGTGCGCGCCGCCGCGCGCGTTCAGCGATTGTCGAAAATGGCCTGCAGACGCGCGGGATCCCGGGTGCGCGTCAACGCAAGCATCAGCAGCACGCGCGCCTTTTGCGGCGATAGATCGCCCGCGGCAACGAAGCCGGCCTGGTCATCGTCGATCTCGGCGCCACGGCCGACGTAGCCGCTACCCGTGCGGCTGGCTCGCACGACCGCCACGCCCTGCGCGGCCGCGCGCTTGAGCGCGTCGATCGCGGCATCCGTCGCGTTGCCGTCCCCCACGCCGGCGAGCACCAGGCCGTCGTACAAGGCCGCCAGCGCATCGACCACGTCCGCCTGCAAATCCGCGTGCGCATGCACGATGGCCACGCGCGGCCATTGCGCGGCCGGGCCCAGGGTATCCAACGGATAGCGTTCAGGCGCGGGCTGCGCGGGGCCGTGGAACAGGGGGTCCACGCCGACCATCACGCCGACGCGGCCGCCATTGGGCGAAGCAAAGGCGTTGATGCCGCTGGCGGCAACTTTCTGTACGTCGCGCGCGGCGTGGATGTCGCCATTCATGACCACCAGCGGCCCGCGTCCCTTCGCCAGGCGATGGCGCGCCAACGCCACGGCCGCATACAGGTTGGCGGGTCCGTCCGGGCTCAGCGCGGTGGCGGGCCGCATGGCGCCGACCAGCACCAGCGGTTTGCGCGCGGGCGCTGTAAGGCCGAGGAAAAAAGCGGTTTCCTCCAGCGTGTCGGTGCCATGCGTGATGACGATGCCTTGCACCTCGTCATCGGCATCCAACATGTCGACGCGCGCCGCCAGCGCCTGCCACACGGCGTGTGTCATGTTCTGGCTGCCCACATTGGCAACCTGTTCCGTGCGCAGGCGCGCCAGGCCGGCGAGCTGCGGCACGGAGGCCATGAGCTGCTCGACCGAGATGCTGCCGGCCACGTAGGACGAGGCCGTGGCGGCAGCCTGCACGCCAGCGATGGTGCCGCCCGTGGCGAGCACGGCGATCAAGGGCTGGGAATCATCGCTGCTTGCGGTCCGCGCGGACAGGTGGGGCTGTGTGGACATGCTCAGGCCTCGTCGAGGACGCCGGACATCCCCTGCTTTTCAAGCAGCGCATTCAGATGATCCCAGCCGTGGAAATCGATCACGATCTGTCCACGCTCGCGCGCGCCGATCTTCAACGCGACACGCGTGCCGAGGAAATCGGACAAGGCTTCCTCCAGCCGCGTGACGTCGCGTGAAACGCCGGCTTTCTTCTTGCGTTCGACGGGCTCCGCCGCCATGCCGGCCGCGGTCACGAGCTTTTCCGCCTCGCGCACCGACAGGCGCTTGGCGACGATCAGGTTGGCCAGCTGTATCTGCGTCGCCGCATCGACGGCCAGCAAGGCGCGCGCATGTCCCATGTCCACGTCGCCGGCCAGCAGCATGGTCTGTACCGGCGCGGCGAGATTGAGCAGGCGCAGCAGGTTGCTGGTGGCCGACCGCGAACGACCGATCGCCTGGGCCGCCTGTTCGTGCGTCAGCCCGAACTCGTCCAGCAGGCGACGCACGCCTTGCGCTTCTTCCAACGGATTGAGGTCTTCGCGCTGGATGTTCTCGATCAACGCCATCACCGCGGCGTTTTCGTCGGCCACATCGCGCACGAGGACGGGCACTTCCTTCAACCCGGCCAATTGGGCGGCGCGGAAGCGGCGCTCGCCGGCGATGATTTCATACTCGCCAGGCAGGTCCGGCAGGGCCCGCACCAGGATGGGCTGCATGATGCCTTGCGTGCGGATCGAATCCGCCAGCTCGGTCAGCGCACCTTCGTCCATGCGCGTGCGGGGCTGGTACTTGCCGGCGCGCATCCGCGTGACCGGCAATACCGAGGGAGGGCCCTCTTCCTTGACTTCCTTCTTGCCCAAGGTCTCGATGGCCGGCGCGTCGGCGCCCAGTAGAGCATCGAGCCCGCGCCCCAAGCCTTTAGGTTTTTTTGTCGCCATATAGCTATCCTTGCGAAGCTGGTTACTCTTGCGGTGCTTGCGGCGCGCGATACCAATAACGGTAGCGCTCGGCGAACCCCATCGCGCCATACAGTTTGCGCGCGGCCTCATTACCCGATTCGACCTGCAGGTAGGCGTGGCGTGCGCCATGCGTCACGCCTTGCGCCAGCAGGTGCTCCACCAGCGCACGGCCGTAGCCCCGACGCCGCGCCTCGGGGACCACGACGACGTCGAACACGCCCACCAGGCCGCCATCCATTACCGCCAGGCCAGCGCCGACGATGCGGCCGTCGGCGTCGCGCGCGAGTACGCGCGCGCTGGGCACGGCGATGTCGGACAGGCGCTGTCGATGCTCGCGCACATGCTCGGCGCCATAGTCGCGCAAGGCGCCGGTGACCTCGGCGAACTGCTCGGGCGTGCCGGTCTCGTAGCGCAGCACCGGCGCCGTCGAAGGCCGGGACGCGGGCAGTTCGACCGCCATGACCAGCGTTTCATCGATGCGCGCGTAACCGCGCTGCGCCAGGCGTGCATCCAGCCCGGCATCCGCGCATGCCGAATTGATGCGGAAAATCAGGGGTCGTCCGACACGCTGATAATGCGCCCGGCAGAAAGCCAGCTTTTCCTCGATATCGATCAACGGCGCGGCGATGGGATTGATGCTGCGCGCGCGGCGCGCCTTGGCGTTGGCCCAACGCATGAGCCAGCCGTCATAGAGCATCTGTTCGCGAACCACGGTCGCGTTCAGCGCGGCTTCTTCCATGCGCGCGGTGAGCGGATCGCGAGTGGCCACGGCCATATCGGCATCGATCGTTTGCATAGGGGTCAACTGGAAAGTGTCTTGACGCGTTCTATCATCTCCGCGCCGAACGAGATATAGGCTTGCGCGCCGCGCGATGCGCGGTCATAGACCACACCGGGCAGGCCATGGCTGGGCGCTTCGGCCAGGCGCACGTTGCGCGGCACGATGGTCGAGAACACCTTGTCGCCGAAGTGCGCCTCCAGCTGCGCGGACACTTGCTGCTGCAGGGTCATGCGCGCGTCGAACATCACGCGCAGCAAGCCGATGACGCGCAGTTCGGGATTGATGTTGCGATGCACGCGCTTGATCGTGTTGACGAGATCGGACAGGCCTTCCAGCGCGAAGTATTCGCACTGCATGGGAATGATGACGCCATGCGCCGCGGCCAGCCCGTTCAGGGTCAGCAGGGACAAGGTGGGCGGGCAGTCGATGAGGACGAAGTCGTAGTCATCGGCGACCGTGTCGATCGCGGCCTTGAGCTGGCGTTCGCGCTCTTCCATCTGGACAAGGTCGATCTCGGCGCCCGCCAACTCTCGGTTGGCCGGCAACACGTCGTAGCCGCCGACCTCCGAGCGCACGCGGGCATTGGCGATCGTGGTGTCGCCGATCAGCACTTGATAGAGATTGGATTCGAGCGAACTCTTGTCGATGCCGCTCCCCATGGTGGCGTTCCCCTGCGGATCGAGATCGACCAGCAGCACACGCCTGCCATGCGTGGCCAGGCCGGCGGCCAGGTTGATGGCGGTCGTGGTCTTGCCGACACCGCCCTTCTGATTCGCAATGCAAAATACCCGCGCGGGTTTGTTGGGGGGAGTAGTGCTCATGGGGTTCCTAGGCTGCCGCTCGCGCGGCGCATCCAGATAAGGCAGCGCTGCGCATCGAGTTCCGGCACCGCGATGGGCTGGATGTCCTCGATGCGCCATGCACCTTGCAACTGCAGCTCGCCGATCTCATCGTCCGGCTTTTTTCCCTTCAAGGCGACGAGGGTACCATCGTCGGCCACATGACGTCCGGCAAGGTCGGCGAAGTCGCGCAAGGAAGCGAATGCGCGAGACGTGACGACATCGCAGGCCGCCGGTTCCAGTTGCTCGACGCGCGCATGCACGGCCTGCAAATTGGACAGGCCGAGCACGCCGCTCATCTGGCGTACGAAGGCGGTTTTCTTCTCGACGGCGTCCACGCAGCTGATACGCCAGGCCGGCCGCATGATGGCCAGAATGACGCCTGGCAGGCCGGCGCCCGCGCCGATGTCATAGAGCTTGCCATTGGCGGGCATGGCGCGGTCCAGCGGCGCGACAACGGCCAAGCTGTCGAAAACGTGGTGCACGAGCATCTGCTCGGGATCGCGCAAGGCGGTCAGGTTGTACGTGCGGTTCCACCGTTGCAGCTGCGCGAGATAGTCCAGGAGCTGCCGGACCTGGAGATCGCTGACGTCCAGATCCAGTTCTGCGCAGCACGCGCGCACGCGCGCGGCCGGATCCGTGGCCGAAGGCCTGGCCGGCGCCGAGGCGCCGCGCGCGGCCGCGTTCAAAGATGCCGCTCCGGGCGTCCGGACGGGGCTCATGCGGCGTGCTTGCGCGAGCCGTAATGCAGGCGCTTGAGGTGTATCAGCAGCAAGGAGATCGCCGCCGGCGTGACGCCGGAAATGCGAGCGGCCTGGCCGATGTTTTCGGGACGGTGCGTCTTCAGCTTCTGCCTGACTTCGAACGAGAGGCTGGTGACGGCGTCGTAGTCGATGTCGGCGGGTATCGGCTGCTGCTCGTGGGTCAGGTGCTTTTGCACCTCGTCCTGCTGGCGAGCGATGTAGCCGGCGTATTTGACCTGGATCTCGATTTGCTGCGCGACCTCGGTGTCCTCGACGCCGGGACCGGCGAGCAGGCTGCCGTCGGTGTTGCGGGCGTCCATCAGCTGCCGATAGGACACGCTCGGCCGCTTCAGAAGATCTGATAGTGAGTACTCACGTTCAATGGCTTGCCCCAGCAAGGGTGTGGCGACATCGGCCGGGAATATGCGCGGGTTGACCCAGGTAGACCGCAAGCGCTGTATTTCAGCTTCGACTGCATCGCGTTTGCGGTTGAACGCGTCCCAACGGGTATCGTCCACCAGCCCCAGGCGTCGGCCTGTCTCGGTGAGCCGCAAGTCCGCATTGTCTTCGCGCAAGCTGAGCCGGTACTCGGCGCGCGAAGTAAACATGCGATAGGGCTCGGTGACGCCACGGGTAATGAGATCGTCCGCCAATACCCCCAGATAGGCCTCGTCGCGGCGCGGGGTCCAGGGTTCCTTCCCCAGTGCGGCCAGCGCCGCGTTTACGCCGGCCAGCAAGCCTTGCGCGCCCGCCTCTTCATAGCCGGTCGTACCGTTGATCTGGCCCGCGAAGTACAACCCGGATATCGCGCGGATCTCCAGGGTCGACTTCAGTCCACGTGGATCGAAGTAGTCATATTCAATGGCGTAGCCTGGGCGAAGAATGTGCGCGTTTTCCAGGCCGGGCAGGGAGTGGATCAGGTCCAGCTGGACATCGAAAGGCAGGCTGGTCGACACGCCGTTGGGGTAGACCTCGTGCGTGTCCAAGCCTTCCGGTTCCAGGAAGACCTGGTGACTGGCCTTGTCGGCGAAGCGATGAATCTTGTCTTCGATCGACGGGCAATAGCGAGGTCCAATACCTTCGATGACGCCGCTGTACATGGGCGAACGATCGAGGCCGCCGCGAATGATGTCGTGGGTCCTGCTGTTGGTATGGGTGATCCAGCAAGGCAGTTGCCGCGGGTGCATGGCCGCGGATCCCATGAACGAGAAAACAGGGATGGGATCCAGGTCCCCCGGCTGCTCTTCCAGGACGCTGTAGTCGATGGTGCGGCCATCGATGCGAGGCGGGGTGCCCGTTTTCAACCGGCCTTGCGGCAGCTTCAGTTCCTTCAGCCGTTGGCCTAGGGATATGGCCGGCGGATCGCCGGCGCGGCCCGCCGAATAGTTCTGCAGGCCGACGTGGATCAAGCCATTGAGAAAGGTGCCCGCGGTCAGCACGACCTTGCGCGCGAAGAACTTCAAGCCGATCTGGGTTACGGCGCCGGTGACCCGGTCGCCTTCCACCATAAGGTCATCCACGGCTTGCTGGAACAGCCAGAGATTCGGCTGATTTTCCAGGCGGGTACGGATGGCCTTACGGTAAAGGACCCGGTCGGCCTGCGCGCGGGTGGCTCTGACGGCAGGTCCCTTGGAACCGTTCAGGATGCGGAATTGGATACCCGCTTCGTCCGTGGCGATCGCCATGGCGCCGCCGAGTGCGTCAATCTCCTTGACCAGGTGTCCCTTGCCTATCCCACCGATGGAGGGATTGCAGGACATTTGCCCCAGGGTCTCGATATTGTGGGTGAGCAGCAGCGTCTTGGCGCCAGCACGGGCGGATGCCAAGGCGGCTTCCGTTCCGGCATGGCCGCCGCCCACCACAATCACGTCGAACTCACGCGGATAATCCATTTTGCAAATCAGATAAAGAGCTGTAGGGGAGGATTATAAATTCGTGGCGGCGGCCTTGCTACGTTTCACGTGAAACAGTGGATGGATGTCTAAGGCTGGGGGGCTAACACCGCCATCCCTGCCCCTCCCCCGCCTTGCCGCCGCCGCGGACAAGGCAAGAAAGGGATTGATCACCCGGGTCACGCGGATACTGCGCCTTGCGTAACGGCAACACAGCGAGGACCGAATGCACCGGTCGGAGGCAGCGCGGTCCTCAGTGCTGCTCAATGTCCTGCGGCATACCGCCCTCCTCTCCCGCAGGTCCACTGATATATGCGAGCTGACAACGTCCTACCCCTTCTCGACGGAGGTGTGGCGTCCTATCGGTGTGTCTGAACGCGGTATGGCTGATCACGTTCCCGCTACCCGCTAGACGCAAGACCATGTCAGTGCCGCTACCGTCGTCACCGGAACGCCCCGTATGGACACATACGCGGACACTACGAACTTTGCCTACACATAACGCATGATGTCCTAACGCGCTCGCATGCCCATGCGTCGTTAGGCCATGGATTTCTGAGGCTTCGCGCGGTCAGGGGGCCGCCCGCCCACGAAGTCGCCGTAGTGACAGAGCCAAGGGAGGTGTTTCACGTGGAACAACCGGCTGCTCAAACCATGCCGGATCGATCGGGATTGAACTGAAGCTCACCCAACGCCGCTCAGCTAACCGGGATGCCCACCCCTCAACCACCGCCGTAAATGCGACGGCCCGGGTCTCCCTACACGACGGCGATGCGAAGGATAGATTCTAGCCGCGCTGGAGTCCGCTATCCAGCCATCGGCAGCATATTCCACGCTGCGAGCACCCTCATGTTGCAGCCCACCGACACGTTCCTGGCCGTCGGCCGAGATTCTCGCGCTAACCAAGACCTATGCCCAGCACCTGGCCGCCACACGGATGAGGACACGGGCCCGCATGGTGCGAGCGGTGCGCCATTCCCACACGCGGGAACGCGGCGACACTCGTTCTATCCATAACTAGAACAGGTCCTCTAACTAGAGTTGATGTTTCACGTGAAACATCGGCCGCCGCGGCCATCCGGGGCCTTCGCGCCAAAGGATTCCCTATACTCCCGAGATGGCTTCCGCGCTTGCGACCGGAGTGGTACCCCGCCCGGCGCGTCCGCTGTCCCACCCGGCGACCGACTATCAATGTTCCACGTGAAACAAGGCTGAGAGATGTCCTAAGCCAAAGGACCGATCCGCTGTAGCGCAAAACCAAACGCCGCCCTGAATCCGTGATGTCCCCTCCTCCATCACGGGCAATGACGGACTCAGCGGAGCAAGCGCCATCCCAGTGCCATGAATAGTCCCCACGGCTATTCTGAGAAATCACGCGACATCTTCACCCAGTATCCTCTGGCCTGGGGATGCAGACACGCGAGCGCGGACAGCATTCATTGATGAAGCAAAGAAGTGCGCCATCGCCCCAGAGCAAATCAAGACTGGGGACAAAGTAATCCACAGCCTGGACCCATACAACGGAGCCAACTCGCGCAGCGTCCGGGAAGCCGTACAAGCCTGGGGATAGTTTTGTGAATAACGTAAGGCCGCCTCCAAGCTCATGCCCTGGGCAGGCCTCGAGTGGGGCCCATGCAAATGGGAAAAAATGCCAACTCAGCGGCAAAAACCGGCGCTGTTTTACAAAATTCCCTATAAAGATTACCCATCCGACCCCGAACGGCTATCCGCGAACGCCACGCGGCGCCCCCTGATAAGCGTGCTCAAGCTGTGTATAACTGCATCCGGGGATATCTCTCAGGCGGCCAGTTTCCGATCCGCAACGGCGTCCGAATCCTGGCGCTTATCCATCGAACTCCCACAGTTACTCACATAGTTATGCACATAATCAAGGCCGCGAACACAGGGCAATGAAAAACGCCCCGGACCAAAAGGCCTCGGGGCGTTTGTTGCCGGCTGACCCGGCGCGGGTAACGGATTACCCGGGTTAGAGCGGACGGATCTCCGCCGCCTGGGGCCCCTTCGGGCCTTCCTTGACTTCAAATTCGACGTCCTGGCCTTCATTCAGGCTACGGTAGCCGCGGCCTTGAATTGCCGAGAAGTGGGCGAACACGTCCGTGCCACCCTCATCGGGCGTGATGAAACCATAGCCCTTGTCAGCGTTGAACCACTTCACTTTGCCCTTCATATACTCACTTCCTCTAGAAACACGGTACGGTAGGCGGTGTTATTCAAAAATGCGCTTTTTCCAACCGCAAGCGGCCATGCTTACTCTATTGCCCGCCGTGTCTCAGGGGTGGACCGAGGTTCAGCGAAGAGATAATGACGCCCGGCATGAATATCACTGCTGATCGAGCATACTCAGACGCCCCCGACACGGACAACGTGCTGTTTACCCTTATGTGGCTTTTTTTCAACCAGCCCCCGCGGCGCGCGCCATGAGCGGCGACGGCCGCCTATCTCCTGGCATCGTGTCGCGACATCCCACATAGGCCTGGCAATGGTGGGATACTTCATGCCACACGTCACAACCCCCAACCGACACACCATGATCCGATCCAAGTTGCCCGACGTGGGCACCACCATTTTCACCGTCATGAGCCGCCTGGCCGTCGAACATAAGGCGGTCAACCTGGGACAAGGCTTTCCGGACTTCAATCCCGATCCGCGCCTGCTCAAGCTGGTCGACAAGGCCATGGCCGACGGCCACAACCAGTATCCCTACATGCCGGGCGTGGCTTCGCTGCGCGAAGCCATCGCGACCAAGACCAAGGCGCTGTACGGCCACGCCTACGACCCCGAAACGGAAATCACGGTCACCAGTGGCGCAACCGAGGCCTTGATGGCCACGGTCATGGCCGCCGTGGGTCCCGGCGACGAAGTCATCGTCATCGAGCCCTGCTTCGATTCCTACCTGCCCGCGATCCGCCTGGCGGGAGCGACGGCCGTTCCGGTTCCGCTACGCGCGCCGACCGGGACAGATCCGTACTACCGTATCGACTGGCAGCGTGTTCGAGACGCCATCACGCCGAAAAGCCGGCTGCTGATGTTGAACTTCCCGCACAACCCTACCGGCGCCATCCTGGACGAAAGCGACCTGGATGCCCTCGAAAAAATCGTGCGAGACACGGGCATCCTGCTGGTATCCGACGAAGTCTATGAACACATCGTGTTCGACGGAAAGCCCCACGCCAGCCTCGCGCGCCGTCCCCTGCTGGCCGAACATACCTTCGTCATCTCATCCTTCGGCAAGACGTATCACACCACCGGCTGGAAAATCGGCTATTGCTGCGCGCCGCGCCAGCTCAGCCTCGAACTGCGCAAAGTGCACCAGTTCATGGTTTTCACCGTCTCGTCCCCCATGCAGTTCGCCCTGGCCGAATTCATGAAAGACCCGCAGCCGTACATGGACCTGCCGGCGTTCTACCAGGCCAAGCGGGACCGTCTTAGCGAAGGACTGGCCAAGACGCGCTTCAAACCCCTGCCCAGCCCCGGCACGTTTTTCCTCATGGCGGACTACTCGGCCATCTCGGACCTGCCCGAGGCGGACTTTTCCCGGTGGCTGACCGTGGATCATGGGGTAACGGTTATCCCCATCTCCGCGTTCTATCAACGGCCGGACGCGCCCGAATCCAATCACCGCCTGGTCCGCTTCTGTTTCGCGAAGCGGGATGAGACGCTGGACGCGGCCCTGGAAAAACTGCAGCGCGTTTGAACGTACAAAGTACGCGGTCGGCCACCAGATCGCGCACGGGTGTGGATAACCCCCAACCTGAAAGGCCCCTTCAAGGCACGCTATGGCCCTGAAGGGGCTTTTTCTTGCCGAGGACCATGGGCCGGGTCCAGGTTACGCACCAAAAGGGCAGGCAAGGGTTAGGCCCTCGCGCTGCCCTTTTCTTCGCCCAGGTGTCAAGAAGAGACCAATGCCTGCGGGTCCGTGCCGTTGGCATTGGATATCCCGGGATAAACAAGCCATCGGATGGCGACTTGGTCCGCGCATCCTTGTCCCCGGAGTTCCGCTTCCTAAGTTGTTCACCTATCTCTTCTATATATAAAGACTAATGATGGATAAGGTCTGTGGATAACTGCATCAACTACGGAAACGTTCGGGATTTCAGAAACTTACGGACGTTTTTGCTTGTGCAGCGCTTCTGTTTGGCGTGTGAACGGTAGTTGAGCAACTTTTCGGTTCGACATCGAAAGCGGTATTTATGCCTGTACCGTCCACATGCTGTGCACATGTAGGCGACTTAGTGCTTATCCACAGGACTTCACGCATTCCTTGCCTTTGCTGTACAGCCATCCTGCGGGATGGCGCTGCGTTCGTGGATAAGGGCGCTGCGTCGCGCGGCGGATCAGCCCAATTTGCACGGGCCGAGCCCGTTTTTTCGTCGATTCTGTGGATAAAAGAGCAAACGCCCCCTCTGGCTACGCAAAAATGCGCATTCAGTACGCAGGGTCAGGACATGGCTGGCGATTTCCCTGCCTCCTGATAGCTGGCTAACGCCCAGGGACCTGGTTATCCACGCTTTGGCGCGATTTGGTCGCCGAGGGTGTACCTCGGGCGTCCGGGTGGCTTCGCCATCACGCTGTGGGACGGGAAATACGTTTGCGGGTGAACAGGAGCGTTGGTGGAAGACATCACATGTCTCCGGCAGGCCTTATATGTCCCCAAAATTCTGTTGAACCTACTGTTCTCACGGGGTGGGGTGGGCGGTGGCCGAGGGGAAAGAATGTTTTCACACCTTCTTTTCTATATAAAAAGAATGATTATGGTGGGTGTCTGTGGATAACTGCATCAACAGCAGAAAGGGTTTGAATTTCAGTGGCTTACGTGGCTTTTCAGATGTGGAGGAAGTCTGTTTCCGGCGCTGGGCAAAGTTGAGCAACTTTTCGGGACGGCCCTGAAAGCGGGTTTTGTCCAGATTCGTTCCACACGGTGTGCACAAGTCCGCCGCTTAGAGGTTATCCACAGCACTTTTGCTCGCGCCGGTGATGGCTGTCCCCTTCGAGTGCCTCATCCGGGCACCCAATCCGTCATGCGGTCCGACTATTAGTCGATTTTTTGGATAAATCTTTTTCGATAGCTAGGGTTTATCCTAGATTCGGTGAAGCGCACAATGCAGTCCATAGAGCGACGGTCCAGCAGGCGCGCGGTGGGTACCGCCCCCTGGACCGGCTTAACCGGACTGGAGTTTGAAATGAAGATCCTAGCTAGCGCTGTTGCTGTTTCCCTGGCCCTGATTGCCGGCGCCGCCCACGCGGGCACCCCGATCGGCGATGTCGACAATGTTCCTTTCGAAGGCGTCTATGGCCAAGCCGATGAAGGTGCGAGCCGCGCTCAAGTGCAGGCTGAGCTCGAGCAGGCCAAGGCTGCCGGCATCGACATGAAGGGCGATATCGACAATGCGGTTTTCCAACAAGGCGTGAAGGTCAGCGAAGGTGACGACAGCGGACGCACCGAATTCGCCTGATACGCACAAATCACAGGCAAGGACGGCGCACAAATAGAACTCGATGACGCCGTGCAGGCTCAAGCCCCGCGAAATGCGGGGCTTTTTTTCTGCCCGGTTTGGGGATAAGCCTGGGGAAAAGCCTGGGGGCAGGCTGAGGGTATGCTGTGGAAACCTGCGGAACATCCTTGGGGACAAGGTGTGGGAAAGCCTGTGAAAACCCTGTGGAGTCCCTGGGGGAAACTGCCTGGAAAACGTGGAAAACCACGCGTATGAAAAGACCGCCCGCGACGTTTTTCCCAGGGAAGAAAGCCGCGCGGACGAATAGCGGCGCCCACAAGCGCCAACCTGGAACCGCCATTCCTGGAAAGCGCGTTTCTGGAAGCTAGAAACGCACCTGGTCTTCCGCGGTGAGCGGCGCTTGCAGATCCCGTTCGTCCATCTCCCAGATGACCAGGCGCGGCGGCGTCTGCTTCCAGGCGGCGCTCTTGAAATACGCCTGCGCGGCGCCGCCGAACTTGCCGCCGTCACGCGCGAAATTCCCCACGGCGATGCCGAGCGCCTGGGACAGTTGCGGCACGAACGCCGACGTGCGCGAAAAGGACGTACCGATCAGCGCGAGGGTCGGCAGGCCGCTGTCGCCGAACAGGTCGTCGGCGCTGGCAGCCGGCGCGGCGGCGGCTGCCTCCACGGTCCAGGTATGTTGTTCAACGATCTCGCCAGGCGGTTGCAAACGGGCGGGGAGCCAATCGACCCCGGCGAGGCGTACCAGGTCACCGGGCCGCGGCGCCGGCGGCAAGGCCGTGACGCGATAGCGCTGGGGCGGCTGCAAGGGCACCCCGCTACGCTTCACCTGATCGGCGACAACGTTCGCCGCGGCTCCCGCCCCTGCTTCGGTCCAGTGCGTGTCGGTTCGGTAATAGGCGTCCTGTCCCAGCCCGGACAGCGCCGCGCCTAGATCCAGCGTCTGCACGCCCTGCCCTTGCAGGGTCTGGACCCACCGCGCCAGGCGGCCCTCGAACGCGGCCGGCCGGTGCAGGCCGCACAGGCGCGCGGCTTCGATGCGGCTTTTATCGGGAACCACCGCGACCAGCAGCTTGATGTCCCGCTTGGCGAGCGCCTGCCCCAGCTGGACCACGATGTCGGCGCGCGACTTTTCGTTGGCCTCGGCGTCGGCATGCACCTGCAATTCATCGCCCAGGAACAGCCATCCCGGGCAGCCGCGCCGTACGCGTTCCCCGAGGTCGCGCAGCGTCAGCCATCCAAGCCCTCGCTGGAGCCGGGCCGCCTCGCTGCTGAAGTCCATGTCCGCAAGGCGCAAGGACATGTCGTGGGTCACGCCGCCGTCGAGAATGCGATGGGTAGAGAGATCGTCGGGCAGGAAGGTGTGATCTCCCGTCCACGTCCACCAGGCATTGCTGATGACGGCGGCGCCCATGAAGGCCACCAGCACCACGCCCGCGAGACGGGACGTACGCCGGTTCAACATGCTGGGATTGGCGGTGGGCGGTTGTTCGGGACGAGTATTCATCGTGTCCGCCTCAGAACTGGAAATAGAGGAAAGGCACGGCGCCGCGCGCGGCGATCAGCGCGTACGCCAGCAGGAAGCCCGCCACGGGCCACAGCGCGCTCCAGAAGACCCGCAGGCGCGTCGGGGGTCGCGATGACCACCACGGCTGGAGCGCCGGCAATACGACGCACAATACCCCCAGCGCCGCCGCCAGGCCATGCGCGGGGCGCAGCACGTACGACAGGGAATCGCCCAGCGCGATGCCGTTAAGGCCGAACTGGCCGCGATACATGGCCAGGGCGGCGTGGAAATTCGCGGCCCGGAAAATCGTCCAGGCGAGCATGACGAAAAGCAGCGTGAGGACGCGTGACAGCCATGATGGAACGACGGGCAGGCCGTTGCCGCTCCATGCCCGCGCCACCGCCAGCGCGACGCCGTGCGCCAGGCCCCAAAGCAGGAAGTTCCAGCTTTCGCCGCCATGCCACAGTCCGGCGATGCCCATGGTCACCAGCAGATTGCGATAGGTCTTCCACACCCCGCCACGATTGCCGCCCATGGGGATGTAGAGGTAGTCGCGGATCCAGCTCGACAGCGACAGGTGCCAGCGGCGCCAGAAGTCCTGGATGCTGCGCGCGAGATAGGGATGATTGAAGTTCTCGGGAAGGTGAAAACCCATCATCAGGCCCAGGCCTATCGCCATCGCGCTGTAGCCGGCGAAATCGAAGAACAGTTGCAGCGTGTAGGCGCCGCACCCTATCCACGCATCGGCCAGCGATGGCTGATGCAGCGCGAATGCGGCATCGACCACGGGCGCCAGCGTGTCGGCGACCAGCACTTTCATGCTCATGCCGACCATGAATCGGCGCGCGCCCAGGCAGAAGTTCTCCCAGTCCATCGTGCGGTGGGCCATTTCCTTGTCGACCCAGGCCCAACGAATGATGGGGCCCGCGATGAGCTGTCCGAACATCGCCTTGTACGCGGCGAAGTCGATGAAGCTGCGTTCGGCGCGGACGTCCTTGCGGTAGACGTCGACCAGGTAGGACACGGCTTGCAGCACGAAGAAGGACAGGCCCGCCGGCAGGGCCACGCGTTCCCAGGCCAGTGGCATGGCGCCCCGCATGGCGATGAGGTCGTTGAAGGTGGAGACCAGGATGTTGGCGTACTTGTACCAGCACAGCACGCCGGCATTGGCTGCCAGCAGCAGCACCAGCAGCCCTTTGCGCCCTCGGCCCGCGCGTGATTGCTCGATCAGCAGGCCGCCGCCCCAGGCCACCACCGTTACCGAAACGAGCAGCAGCAGGTAGATGGGCTTGAGCCAACTGTAGAAAAGCCAGCTGCCGACCAGGAGCACGAAGTTGCGCGCGCGTTGCGGCGCCAGGGCGTATACGACGAGGAACGCCGGCAGGAACAGCGTCAGGAATTCCAGGGAGGCGAAGACCATTGCTCGATTATTTTTCTGTCAATGTGACGGTTGGTCCCACCGCGCGATAGCGGAGGAAGGGAAGGCAGGATTAGAATCGGCGCCATGATGCGCCAGCCGATATTCTTCCAACGGATTCTTGCCGCGATATGCCGCACGCTGGGGTTCGCGATACTGGGCCTGCTGTCTTGCCAGGCCATGGCGCAACGCGTGGCCATTACCTTCGACGATGGCCTGGATCCCCGCATCGAGCCTCGCGCCGCGCAGTGGAACGCCTATCTGCTGGAGACGCTGGCCAAGCATCGCGTCCGCGCGATGATCTTTCCGGCCGGCATATTCGTCGACAGTCCGGAAGGATTGGCGCTGGTGCGCGCCTGGGGCGCGGCTGGCCACGGCATCGGTGACCACACCTATACCCATCGCGGATTCCTGGATGACACGACGCCCGAGGCCTTCATGCAGGACGTGCTGCGCGACCAGGCCTTGGTGAACACGATGCCGGGCTGGTGCCCGCGCCTGCGCCTGCCCTATCTCAACGAAGGCAGCACGCCTGAACGGCGCAACCGGCTTTACAACCTGCTGGCGCAACACGGTTATGGCGTGGCGCCCGTCACGATCACCATCGACGACTGGAACTACAGCGAACGCTTCATTGCCGCGGCCAACAAGAATCCCAAGCTGGACGTCGATCAATACCGCAAGCCTTATCTCGATCGCTTGTGGCAGGAAGTGCGGAAACAGCAGGCGCAATGGCAGCAGCGCCTGGGCCGCAGTCCGGTGCAGGTGTTGCTGCTGCATACCAATGGCCTGAATACCATCGTGCTGCCGGATATCCTGGCCATGTTCGAAAGGAACGGCTGGACGTTCGCCGATCCTGCCGAGGCCTTTACCGACCCCATCTACCAGCGTCCTTACACCATTGCTGACGGGACGCAGCACGCGCTGCCGATACCCGCTTGCCGGTGACGCGCCCCGAAAGGCGGCGGCGCGCCGGGTCGCCATGTCAACGCGCCACCGTGTCGGTCGCCTGGAATATCCTCGATTGCTTGCCCGCCGGCACCAGGAATACCGTGTAGCGTTGCCCGGCCTCCAAGGTGCCGAGGTCCAGTGGCTGCCCCACGGCCTGGCCCGCGCAAGACAACTGCACGCTCAGCGGCACGGGATTGATCTGCCGGCGCTTGGACTGCCCTTCCGGCACCTGGTCCAGCAAGACGATGTTGCGGCCCGCGGCCAGCAATGCGGCCGAGGCGCATTGCGCGTCCAGGTTGTAGAACGCGACGGAAGCCTTCAGGGCGTTGAAGTCGTCCGGCTGTTCATGCACGACGACCGTGCGCAGGCCGCCCGCCGCATCGTCCAGGCCGACGACGCTGGCGAATTCACCAGGCTGCACCGTGACGGATACATTGCGCTTGGCGCCGCCACGCACCAGCGCGCCCTCGATGGGCTTGCCGGCGCGTATGGGCAGGAAATCCGAGGCGGGCTTGGCCGTGTCCAAGGTCAGCCGCGCATTCGATCCGGTGGCGACGATTTCCAGCGGCTGCTGGCCGCCGTTGACGAAGCGCACGAAGGACGAGTCCTCGGCGGGGCCGGTCTCGTAGAGCGGGACCTCGGCAGCGTCCGCGGCGGTTGCGGACAGCGTGGCGGCAAGCGCCAGCAGAATCAGCGGGTTCTTCATTTTTTCTTCAGCTTCGTAATGGCGGGAGACGCATCGAGGGCGGCGACGATGGCCTTCGTCCAGGCCGCATAGCCCGTTTGCGTGAAATGCTGGCCGTCCAGGGTCTGCCACTCGCCCGGCTTGGAAAACTTCAACGAATCGATGTAGGTGCAAGGCGCCACGTTCGACGCCAGGAACTTGGACAACTCCATCGTGCGCGGGGCGTTCTTGGAATACGGGCCGCCTTCGGTGCCCCACGCCGGACCCACCCATACGCACGTCGTGTTGGTGCCGGCGATGGCCTTGGTCAGCCCAGTGGTTTCCTGCCACGCCCATGTCTTGGGAAACACGGGCTTGTCGTAGGAGCCCATGGTGTCGCCCATGATGACGATGACGACGTCCGGCTTGTCCTTCTGGATCAGGTCGGTGATCGGCGTGGTGCGCGCTTCCTTGCCCAATACGACAGCGGGCTTGTTGTCGACCTGGTCAGCGCCGCAATCCACGGGCGTGGCCTTGAGCCAGCGCGCGGGGCTCGCGCCGCAGGCGCCGATGGTGTGCACGTGGGCGGCCCCCTGGGCAAGCAGGGCCTGCTGCAGGGGCTCGCGCAGATAGTTGTTCAAGGTCAGGTGGCTTTCGCCTATGACCAGCAGGGACAAACCCGCCAGGGCGGACAAAGGCATGCTACGGACTCCTCATTGCTGCGCCCTCACCTGCCGTAGGGCGCATGGTTCTCACTGCTTCAGTTTCTTCACGCCGGGCAATTGGACGAGAGCGTCCGAGATGTCCTTGCCCCAGGCCTTGTAGGCGGTGGTGGTCAAGTGCTGGCCATCGGTGCTGCCCCATTCGCCGGGCTTGGACATCTTCGTGGTGTCGATGTATTCGCATGGCGCGACGTTGGTCGCCAGGAACGACGACACCTGCTGCACGCGGCCGAAGGTCTTGTTGTACTTGCCTCCAGGGCTGCCCCAGGGTGGGCCCACCCAGACGCAGGCGGTCTTGTTCGCGGCGATCGCCTTGGTCAGCCCCGTGGTCTGCTGCCAGGCCCAGGTCTTGGGAAATACGTCCTTGCCATAGCCCCCCATGGTGTCTCCCATCACGACGATGACGAGATCGGGCTTGTCGGTGGCCAGCAGCTGCGAAATCGGCGTGGTGCTGATGGTTTCCTTGCGCACCATGGGGGATTTGCCGATACGCTCGGCGCCTCCGCAGGTGCCGGGCGTGGCGGTCAGCCAGTCGGCGGGCGTCGAGCCGCACACGCCGACGGTATGCACCTGCTTGGCGCCATTGGCCAGCAGGTTGTCTTGCAGGGTGTCGATCAGATAGCCGGGATATCCCAGGTGGCTGTCGCCCACGACCAGGATGGTAAGACCTGCGAGTACTGAGGCAATCATGTCGATGACTCCTGAAAAATGGCTGTGTGCGCGTTATCGGCTGTATGGGGAGCGATAGGGCACCACCGGCATGTCCATGGGACGGGTTTGCGGGTAGAACGTGTAGCGCAGGTACAGGCCGCCCGCATACTGGCGGTAGTCGCTGGCGTTGTCGGCCGCGACGGTCGCGCCGACGAACCAGTTGTTCGCCAGCTGGTATTCCGCCGTGGCGGCCACGTTATAGCCTACCCCTGTCTTGGATTGTCCTGAATAGACCGCACCATCGCCCAGGCCCAGCGCCGCGGCGGCTTGCACGGCCGCCGCCTGGCGCGACGAGCTGGTCGGGAAATAGTCGGCGCTGCTTTCATGGAAGTGCTGGATGCCGACCGACCCTTGCAGCTTGTAGCTGAAGCGGTCCAGGCGTTCGGCCCAGGTGATCGGTACGCTCAACGCGTAGAACTCCTGCGGACTGAAGTAGCCGCCATTGCCGTAGGTGAAGAAGCGTTCGTTGCGGTTGTAGAACGTGGCGCCGAGGTTCAAGCCCGCCGTCAACAGCCGGTCATTGTCGCGCACCAGGTAGCGGTAGACACCGCCGCCGACTTCGGCCCGGGTGTTCGACGCGACATTGCTACCGTCGAGATATTGCCATGAGCCATAGCCGTACACGCCGTATGTCGGCTTATCGGTGCCGATCTGGCCCGATACGCCGGACGCCGTGACGCCGCCCCAGGTGTCACCCGTGCGCGAGTCACGCGCGCCCGCGAACGACAGCAGGCTGTCGGTGACGGCACGGCGCGAGGCACCCACCGAATACCAGCTGCCCGCCGCGGGGTCGATGGTGCCTTTCCAGTCGACGCCGCCCACCACGTTATTGCGTTCGAAGCCCAGCGGCGTGGTGCCGATGTCCGCCGTCAGGTTCTTGGTTTCATAGCCTACCGACAGGCCGACACCGCTGTCCTTCTGCGATCCGGGCGCGCCCACGAGGCCTGCCTGCTGCGCCAGGGTGGCAACCGGACCCGCGCCGAACTGGCTGCTGTTGTACGTATCGCTGCCCACCGAACGGGCGTTGAGCTGCACGGGGGTAGCGCGCAAGGAGAGCTTGCCTTCGCCCAGGGGCAGGCGGACTTCCACCGGTTCTTGCACCGTGGTCAGGCGACTCATGCCGTCCGCGCCGTTGTTGGACTGTACGAACGCGCCGACGCGAATTTCCGGCGAGCGCTCTTCCCGTATCTCCCGAAGGTCGTTCTGCATCGCGACGAGATCGGATGGAGATCCTGTCGGCGCGTTGCCCATCGATGCGGCGCCCGGCGCTTGCGGCACGGTGATGGACTGCGACGAACTGCCCGGCGTGAGCGGGCGCGCCACCACGACGTCCTGCGGGACGGCGGCGGTGGAGGCCGGGGCCGGAGCCGAGGAAGCCATGTAATCGGGCATCGCTGGTGGCGTGGGCGCCGCGGCCGCCGGACGGCCGGCGGGTAGCGCCAGCAGTGTCGCGGCCTGTTGCGGATTGCCGGGCGTGCCGGCCAGGTCGGTCGATGGCGCGACGGGCATGGATTGCACGGTGGCGTCCATGGCCGCGGGCGGCACACTCGAACTCGAACGCGAGCGGAACGGATTGGCCGGCACGCCGGTATCGGCATAGGCTGGCGCCATGGCCACCTGCGTCTGCTCGGTTTGCTGTTTTATCGCGATGGCGGAGGCCAGCAGATCGGCGGCCTTGCCGGTCTTGCCGTTAGCGCGGTAGACGCGAGCCGCGCCGGCGAGGATGTCGGGATCGTTGGGCGCGGCCGCGACGGCGCGCTCCAGCGCGTTGTTGGCGTAGCGGGTATCGCCCGCCTGCGACGCCACCTGTGCGGCGCCCAGCAGCAGGTTGGGATTATTGGGTTCGTTGGCGAGCACGTTGTTGTACAGCTCGAGCGCCTTGGCGTTGTCGCCCGCCTCGGCATACATGCGTGCCAGCGCCGCCACGACCAAGGGATCGTTGGGACGTTTTTTCAGCGCGGGAGCCAGTACGTCATAAGCCTCTGCAACGTCGCCACGCTGGCGCAGCAATTCGGCCTGGCGCACGGTGTACAGGAAAACCAGGTCTTCCTGCTGGCGAGCCTGCGCGGGCGTCAGCTTCTGAGCCTGGATCTGGCGCAGCACGCGTGCCGCCTCGACGTCCTGCCCCGTCTTCACCAACAGGCCCGCGTAAGCTAGCAAGACGTCGGGACGGGTACCGCCGGGGCCGGTTTGCAGCTGGCGCAGCAGAGCCATGCCGCGCGCGGGGTCGCCCGCGTCCGCGTAAGCCTGCGCGATCGCGCCGACCAGTGCCGGGTTCTGTCCCGCCGCGGGTTCCAGCCGGGCGAGCAAGGCCCTGGCTTCCTGCGTCTGGCCATCCTTGCCCAGGTCGGAGGCGCGTTGCACCTGCAACTGGAAGTTCACCTGCGCTTCGGTGCTCGCCATGGCTGGCGTACGCTTGGAAGGCGGAATGCCTGCCAGCGTCTGTCGCGCCTTGCTCCACTCCCCCATCTGCATCGAGAGCAATGCGCTGGCGTACTGCGCGTCCGGCATATCGGGATTGGACGACAACAGGCCATCGACCAGGCGCCGCGCTTCGGCGCGGTTGCCCTTGTCCAGGTAGTAGCGCGCC
Organism: Achromobacter aloeverae; assembly: GCF_004121055.1. Classification (GTDB taxonomy): domain Bacteria; phylum Pseudomonadota; class Gammaproteobacteria; order Burkholderiales; family Burkholderiaceae_B; genus Bordetella_C; species Bordetella_C aloeverae. The sequence goes on along the minus strand of NZ_PYAL01000005.1, from coordinate 84,285 downwards.
AGTTCCAGGCGGGTCCATGGATTGTTGGGATCGTCATGCAAGGCGTCTTCCAGCGCCCGGCGCGCGCCTTCGGTATCGCCGCGCTGCTCCGCTGCGCGGGCACGTCCGGCGGCCACGGCCGCGCGTACCTGGCGCAGGTCGCCCAGTTCGGCCTGCTGCGCGGGACCGAGGCTGTTGACCAACTGCATGGCCTGGTCGGCGCGGCCGGTCTGGGCCAGTACGCCCACCAGGCCGCTGAGCGCTTCGCGGTTGTTCTTGTCGGTGGCCAGCACGGCGCGATAGGCCTTCTCCGCGGTCGCCATGTCGCCCTGCGATGCATACAGGCGCGCCACGGCATTGCGGCCCGCCGGCTCGCGCGCATCCAGCCGCAACGCCTGTTCCAGCAGGCTGCGCGTCGATGCCAGGTCGTTGGCGTCTTGCGCGGCATTGGCCTGGTTGATCAGGTTCCAGTAGCGTGCCGAATTTAGCGACTTGTTCCAACTGGCGCCGCCGGGGCGGGCGGCGGCACTCGCCAGCAGGCGCTCGGCCTCGGGCAGGTTGTTCTGCTGCATGCGCACCACGCCCAGGCCGCCCAGCGCATCGGCGTTGTTCGGGCTTTCCTTCAGCTTGGCAGTGAATTCGCTTTCGGCCGTTGCCATATCGCCGCGCTTGAGCGCCGCGAAGCCGCGCGCCAGGCGAGGATCCTGGGTAGGCACGGCGGCGACCTTGCCGGCGGCGGCGGTACGCACCTGCTGCATCTGGGCACGGATCTCCGCGTCGTCCGGGTGCTTGGCCAGGTATGACTCGAACAACGGCTTTTCTTCGGCGCTCGGCGCGCCCAGCCAAGTCAGGGCCGTGCGCCAGAATTCGGTTGCGGCGCCGCCGATGTCGGCACGGCTGGACAACTGCTGCAGGCGCCGGATGCCTTCGGCGCGCGTGCGTTCGTTGCGCGCCATGTGTTGCGCCAGCGGAAGCATGACGGCGGGGTTGCCGGGTTGTTCGCGATCCAGCCGTTGCAGGCCCTGGATGGCCCGATCCAGGCCGCCGTTGGTGTAGCCCAGGTATGTGTAGTACTCGCGTGCCACGTCGCCCTGCGGCGTCTTGCTGCCCAACGCCTTGTCGTATTGGGCGATGGCCGCGGACATGGCGGCGGCATCGTTCTTGTTGGCGGCATCCTGCGCCATCAGGCGCGCCTTGTCGATGTCGGCCTTGCCTGGATTGACGGCCAGCCGCAGGTCCTGTTCGAGCAGCGGCACGTACCGGCTGTCGGGCGCGGCCGCGCGCAGGCGAGCAAGGTAGTCGCGCGCTTGGGCGTATTGCTGCTTGTCGACGTCTATCGACGCCATTCCATACAGCGCCTCGGGTTGGCGGGGATCGGCCAGGAGCAGTTTCTCCCATGCTTGCGCGGCTTGTTCGGGCTTGCCCTGGGCGCGCCAGTAGCGGCCCTGCTCCACCAGTGTGCGGGAAGCATCGTCCTGCGCCCAAGCCACCGGATGGGCCAGTACGGCCAACAGTCCGAGGGCTACCGTGTGACGGCGTGCGGACATGATTTCTCCCACTCTAATTGGATTTGCCCCGTACGCCGGAAGCGATAGCGACCGTCCAGCCACGCGGTGCCGAACATGCTGAGCACGTAATCATAATAAGGCGGCTGGTGCCGTGCCACCTGCGCTGGCGCCAGGCTTGCGTACCATGCGTATCGCACGCGGCCAAGCTGGCTTTCCAGCAGTTCCTGCTGACCCGATGCCTGCAAATAAGGCAGTAGCGCTGCCGAGAAACCGAACGGCCCCGTGCCCGACAGCGCGCCGGTATGGACATCGACCTTCTCGGGCGGCACGCCATTTTGCGCGGTGGCTTGCGCGAGGCCGCCCAGGGCTTGCATCATCGGCTTCGCCAAGGGATCGTCCACCGCGGTCATGCCGGCCCACATGTATGTACGCACGGCGTCATAGCTGCCCACGGCGCCCTTGGCCGGATCGGGTCCGAACTTGCCTACGCCATCCTTGTCGACGTCATAGGCTACCCAGTCGGCCGCATAGCCGCGTGGGCTGCTTTGCTGGATCAGGCGCAAGGTATTGTCTGCGATCTTGTTCCACGGGCCCTGCGGCGATGCTTGCGCCAGGCGGCGCAGCACGGGCATGGGCAGGTAGCTGGGATTGGCGCGCCATTGATTCGGCTGCACGAATCCATCGGCGCCCGGCAGCAGCATGGCGCCGAATCCGCCGGGACCGCCAAATTCGGCGACTTCGCGTGTTTCCACGAGCGCCAGCAGCGCCTTGCCATCGCGCTCGTAATCCGGCCTGTGCCACACGCGCGCCGCTTCCAGCAGCGCATAGATGAACCACAGATCGGCGTCCGAAGCCGAGTTGGCGTCGATCACGCCCCAGGTCCCGTCATCGCGCAGGCCCCAGAACCACGCGGGCAGGTGCTTCGAGATGTCGCCGCCCGCCAGGTTGTCCACGCTCCAGTGCCAGAGGCGGTCGAACGTCTCGCGGTCATCCGCCACCAGCGCGAAGAACATGCCATAGGACATACCCTCCGATGAACTGTGCTGGCGCGGCGTGCTGGCATCGAGCACGCGGCCGTCCTTCTGCACGTAGTGTTGCTTGAAGGCGTCCCATCTGGACCAGGCGGGCGGCGCGCAGGTGGGCGCCTGGGCGGCCGGGGCTGCCTGCGCCGCCACGGGGGCCGCCAACGCCAGCACCAGCCACGCGGCCGCCCGGCGCAACGCGCAGGCCACGGGCATGAAGGCGCGAGCCGGGCGAGGCAGGCCAGATGGGCGCGAGGGCGCGAGCATCGTCGTGGGCATGGTCGTCCGCATCCCTGCTTCAGATCGAGGGCGACTTGGGCTTGCGACGCAGCAGGCTCAACAGGAGGGCCAGCATGGCAAGCACGATCGCCAGCGTGACCACCACGCCGATCAGCGTCAGGTTCGGATTGATCGACGACAACCACCAGTCGATGCGCTTGAAGAAACTCAGGCTGCCGACGTAGTACTGGTGGTCGCCCACCAGCGAGTCGACCTGCTTGCCGCGGATGACGGCCAGGCTGCCCTGGATGGGGCGGTCATAGTCCTTCCCGCCGATCAGCGCTGACGTGGCATCCTGCAGGCCCTGGGGCTGGTTGCTGGCGATCAGCACCACGCTGCGCTGGCTTTCGCGCGGCGATTCGAAGCCCGCCACCACGGCGCTGACGCCGCTGCTGGTATAGGCCATTGCGGTGCGCGGCGGCGTTTCATCCTGGCGTGGATCGACGTGGAACCAGCCCAGCACGCGGTAGACCAGGTCCGATACCGTGAAGCGCCCGTTGTTTTCATAGGCGGCAGGCATGCGCGCCGCCCAGTCCTTCAACCAGGCCTGGTCGGCGCCCGACGCGATCACCAGCAGGTCCTTGCCGGCCGGCGCCGACGAGGCTTGCTGCGCACGCACCACCGTGACGCCGGTGGCGGGATAGCCGGTCGACTCGCCCATGCGGCCCATCACGGTCAGGTAGGCCCCGTATTCCTGCGCGGCGGCATTGCTGCCGAGAACCACCGCGGTCTCCGACAGGTCCGCCATGCGCGTGAACGGAAAGCCGGCTTGCGAGAAGGCCGCCAGATCCGGCATGGCGATGAAGTGCGGGTAGGCGCTGACGTCGATGGTCGACTCAGGATCGATGGCGCCGCGTACGTTGTCGATGATGATGTCGCGACATTCGCCTTGCTTGATGTAGTCGTACATGTAGCGGAACTGCAGCTGCGACCGCGACTTCAACAGCTCCAGCGGCACGTCCAGCCGAGCCTGCATGGGCAGGCTTTCATCCGGCAGCACCTGGGCGCGCAGCTTCTCGCCGTCCGCGATGCGTTCCAGCGCGAACAACGGTATCGACTTGACGAACTGGTTGTCCACGCTGAACAGCAGCGAGGAATTCACGGACGTGGGTTGCGGCGTGTAGCGATAATGCAGGTTCACGGGCACCTTGTCCTCGCGCCAGCCGAACAGGTCCGGCGGCACGCGCACGTCGATGCGTATGGTGTCGGGGCTGTAGCCCGACACGTTCAGGCGCTTGGCCTCGATCAGTTCACCGAATGAGACAGGACGGTCCGTGCGTAGCCACTTGGGCGCGTCATAGGGCTTGCGCGGCTGCAGGTCGGCCACCTGGGTGATGGTGGCGGAAGCGCCGGTCAGCGCCTGGCTGCCGGTCACCAGCGCATTGGCGGCCTGCTTCAGTTCCTTGGCGTTGCGGCCCATCACCAGCAGCAGCTTGCCGTTGGGATCGGTCGGGTTGGCCGTCACGGCCAGCGTGGGGCCTTGCAGCGGCGTGCCCGAGGTGCCGGGCGCGTTGTTGCCGACAGCCAATACCACGGCGTTGCCCTGTGCGGGAATCTGGCCGACCGAGGCCGTGAAACGCGCGCCGCGATAGCCCGCCAACGCGCCGAACCACGACGACACCGCGCCCGCCGCTTCCAGCATGGCGGTGTCGGGATTGGCCGCGAAAACGAAGGGCAATTGCAGTTCGCGCCGGTCGCGGCGATCGAAGAAGGGTTCAGGCAGGTTGGCCAGCTCGTCGGGCAGCTGCACCTGCGAGGTGGCCAGTTCCAGCTTGCTCTGGTTGCTGATGTTGGCCCACAGGCTGGAGTGCAGCGGGTCCTCGCAGTCCATGGTGTAGTGGCCGATCAGCTGCAAGCGCAGATTGCTGAAAGCGGTGATCAGGTACGGCGGGATCTCGACCGTGCGCTGCAGGTTGACGCCGCCGGTCTCCTTGGGCACCGGGATGGTCGCGGCGACTTCGTCGTTGACCAGCACATTGATGTGCGAAATATCCGCCAGCAGCGACGGCGAATAGGTGTAGCGCATGTCCAGCCGCGCGCCGGTCACCACTTCGTCATTGCGGACGCTGAAGTTCAGGGTATTGCTGCCGTCCACGCCGCGCAGATTGAGCGGGTATTGCGCGCCCAGCTGCTCGAGCGTGTAGGTGATGTCGGGCTTGAAGGGGGCGGCGGCAGCTTGTGCAGCGGGCTGCGTCGCGGCGGCGTTGGTGGCGTTGGCGGCGGCGCGGTTGGCGGGTTGCGCAACGGCCTGCGCGCCCAACACGCAACTCATCAACAGCGCGGACCACTTCGCAATCGCGTGGCGTTGGGTGAATTCTTGGCGTTGTACGTTGGACATGTTCAGGATCCGAGGCGGCGTTGCGCACGGGCGCGCAGGGACAGGTAGAGCAGTACGGCGATGACGAGGGCGCTGAGCACCAGGGCGCCGACCAGCGTCAGGGGGTGGTTGGAGAAGAACCACTGCAAGCCCAACCACGGCGGCAGCGAGCCGACGTAGTAGTTCTGGTCGTCGAGCACGGTCAGCGCCTGCTTGCCGGAGACCACCGTAAGGTTGCCGCCGATCTTGCTTTGCAGGTCTTCCACCTTGTTGTTCGTGTCGCGGTTGGCCAGCACGGCGTTGACCGCCGCATCCAGGCCATCGCTGTCGGCGCCCGATACCAGCACCACGCTGCGTCCTGATTTCAAGGGGGACTCCAGCCCGGCCAGCGTGGCGTTGGCGCCGCTACCGGCGTAGGTCAGCTTCAGGTCCGCGGTGCGCTTGCGATCGCGCGGATCGGGGCCGAACCAGTTGACGACGCCGGAGAACCAGTCCGACAGGGCGAACTTGCGCTGCGCGCCATCAAAGCCATTGGGCAGGTAGGCGCTCCATTGCTTGACCAGCGGCTGGTTGGCGCCCGAGGCCAGCACCAGCAGGTCCTTGTCCTTCAGGCCTTCCACCTGCGTGGCCTGGGCCACCGTCACACCGGTCGCGGGATAGCCCGTGGACTGGCCCATCGTGCCCAGCAGCGTCAGATACGCCGAGTAGTCGGCGACGGTGGCGTTGTCGGGCAGGACCACCGCGGTTTCCGACAGGTCGGCCATGCGCGTGAACGGGAACCCCGCGTCGGCGAACAACGACAGGTCGGGCATGGCGGCATATTTGGGCAGGCCCGAGATGTCGATGCTGGAACCGGGATCGATGGCGCTCTGGATGTTGTCGACGATGCTGTTCTGGCATTCGCCCAGCTTGGCGTATTCGTAGACATAGCGGAATTGCAGCGCGGTGAGCGGCGGCAACAGGTAGGGCGGCACCATCACCGTCGCCTGGCCTTCGGACGTGGGCTGGTTGGACAGCTTGTCGTAGAAGGACGGCGAACCGTCGTTGAGACGGAAGCTGCGCACCAACTGCTCGCCGGCCACCATTTCCATGACGGATTGCGTCGCGCTGGGACGCGGCGAATAGCGATATTTCAATTGCACCGGCACGCCGTCGCTGTGCCAGCCGAACAGGCCGGGCGGCATGCGCAGGCTGACATTGATCGGCGCGGGACGATGGCCGTAGACGTTGAGCGTGCGCGGCGCGGCCAGTTCGCCGAATAGCACCGGCCTGTCGCTGCGCAGCCAGTTCGGCGCGTCGTAGGGCTTGCGCGGCGAAAGGGTCGCCAGCTCGGTGATGCGCACGGTTGGGCCGGACAGGGTCTGGTTGCCCAATGCCAGCGCGGTGGCGGCCTGCTTCAGCTCCTTGGCATCGCGCCCCATGACCAGCAGCAGTTTGCCATGCGGATCGTTGGGGTTGGCCACCATGGCCAGCGTCGGGCCCTGGGCAGCGGGCGCTTGCAGCCCCGGGAGGTTGTCGCCCTGTTGCAGCAGCACGATGGCATTGCCATGGGCGGGTACGTCCTGGATGCTGGCGGTGAACTTGGCGCCGCGATAGCCCGCCTGCGCGCCGAACCAGGATGAAACGATGCCCGCGCTTTCCAGCCGTGCGGCGTCGGGCGCGCGGCCCAGCACGATGGGCAGGTTGAGCTGGCGGATGTCGTGGCTGTCGAAGAACGGCGCGGGCAGCAGCGCGAGGTCATTGGGCAGGTCGACCGGCGTGACCGTGAGGTCCAGCGTGCTGCGGCCGGCGATGTCCGCCCACAGGCTGGAGTGCAGCGGATCCTCGCAGCCCAACGTGTAGTGGCCGACCAGCTGGATGTCGAGCCGGTTGAACTCGGCCAACGCCGGCACCGGCAGTGCGACGGTCCGTTCAACGGGATCGGCCGCGGTTTCCTTGGGCAAGGGAATGCTCTGGGCCACCTCGCCGTTGAGGATGATCTTCAGGTGCGACAGGTCGGGCAGCAGCGAGGGCGAATACGTGTAGTTCAGATGAACATCCGCGCCGATGATGGACTGGTCGATGCGCTGGCCGAAGCCCAGGCCGTTGATGCCGTCGACGCCACGCAGCGGCAGCGCCGTCTGGCCGCTCAGGCGCGAAAGCGGGATCGAGTACGTATAGGCGCCGGGCGGCAAGGCCGGCGCGGCTTGCGCAGCCGCGGCCGGGATTGGCTTGGGCGCGGCGGCCGGCGGCGCGGAATTGTCGGCGGGCGCCGCCATGGCGCGCGGCGCGCCCAGCGATAGCAGGGCCGATACCAGGGCGGGCAATACGCGCGAGCGGCGCAGCAGGAGCGGTCGCGCTTCGGGCCTGGGGGTCATCGATCTATCGTCCTTCATTGCTTGGTGAACACGGACGCGGGACGACGCAGGCCCGCGAGGGTACGGTCACGCAATTGGCGCAGCAGCAGCGTGAAGCCGCGCATTCCGATGTGGGTGATCTGGTAGAGCGCGGCCATGGGCGAATCGGGCGCCATGCTGCCCCAGGTCAAGGCCCAGGTGTCGGCGCGGCCGAAGGTCATCTGCACCAGTTCCTTTTCCTGTTCCAGCGTCAGGTCGCGGAAGCTGACGCCCAGGCGCCCACCCTGGCTGAAGGTGACCAGCGCGGGGAAAATGGCCTCTTCCTCGTTGCGGAACACCGAGACGTTGACCTGCATGCCGGTGGGCACGATCACGCCCGCGGGCAGGACCAGGCCCAGCCCGCCCTGCGAGAAATCGCTGGTGTCGCACGCGACGGTGCGGCCATCCGGCAGGCCCAGCATGGCCGGCAGCGTGATCGCCACGCGTGGCGCATTGCGCAGCTGGCGCACTTCGCCGGCCACGGCGACGCTGGCGCTGGTCATGATGATGTTGTAGACCGTCCATGCCAGGTTGAGCACGATGGTGAAGCGCTGGTCGGCGCCGCCGGTCTCCAGGACCAGGCCGACCACGCCGACGATCAGGCCCGCCAGGTTCAAGGCCAGCAGCACCACGTAGGGCCGCGCCAGCGTCCAGTCGAAATACGATTCGCGGATGATGCCGCCCTTGGCCGTCACGTTGAACTGCGGCGCCTTGGGACGCAGCAGCGCCATCATCGCGGGCTTCATGATGTACCAGGCCAGCACCGATTCGTAGACTTCGTTCCAGAACGAATGGCGGAACTTGCCCTGGATGCGCGAGCCCGTCAGGTTGGACAGGATGATGTGGGGGAGCGCATACGCCGCCACCATGATGGCCGAGGCCTGGAAGACGTTGGCGTGGAAGAAGAGATAGGCCAGCGGCGTGGTCAGGAAGATCACGCGCGGCAGGCCGAAGAAGAAGTGCAGCATCGCGCTCAGGTAGCACATGCGCTGGCCCAGCCGCAGGCCCTTGCCCAGCAGCGGATTGTTGACGCGGATGATCTGCGCCATGCCACGCGCCCAGCGCGTGCGCTGGCCGATGTGGCGCGACAGGTTCTCGGTGGCCAGCCCGGCGGCCTGCGGCACGGCCAGGTAGGCCGTGTTGTAGCCGGCGCGGTTCATTTTCAACGCGGTCAGCGCGTCCTCGGTCACGCTTTCGGTGGCCACGCCGCCGACTTCCAGCAAGGCCGAGCGGCGGATCACCGCGCACGAGCCGCAGAAGAAGGTGGCGTTCCACAGGTCGTTGCCGTCCTGCACTACTCCGTAGAAGAGCTCGCCTTCGTTGGGTACGTTGCGGAACGTGTCCAGGTTGCGTTCGAAGGGATCGGGAGAGAAGAAGACGTGCGGCGTCTGCAGCATGGCCAGCTTCTTGTCCTTGACGAACCAGCCCATGCAGATCTGCAGGAAGGATCGCACGGGGATGTGGTCGCAATCGAAGATGGCGACGAAGTCGCTGTCGGTCTTTTCCAGCGCGGCATTGATGTTGCCGGCCTTGGCGTGCCTGTTGTCCGGACGGGTCAGGTAGCCGGCGCCGGCTTTTTCGCAGAATTCGCGGAATTCAGGGCGGCGCCCGTCATCCAGCACATAGACCTTGAAGCGGTCGGCCGGCCAATCCATCGCCAGTGCGGTCAGCACCGACTGCCGCACCACATCCAGCGGCTCGTTGTACGTGGGGATGAATATGTCGACCGTGGGCCAGTGCGTCATGTCGGCCGGCAGTGGCGCGGGCTTGCGGCGTAGCGGCCATGCGCTCTGGAAGTAGCTCAGCAGCATCATGGCCAGCGCGTAGATTTCCGCGAACAACAGGCCATAGCCGAAGATACTGTCGAGGATGCCGTGAAAGCCGAGGGTGTCCGTGATACGCCAGTACATGTAGCGCACCGACGTGGTGATGGACAGCATGATCATCACCAGCGTGGCCAGGCGGCCCGCCACCCGGTGTAGCAGCAAGGTCATGACCACGCACGCGAGGGCGAAGACGAACTGCTGGAACAGGTCCATCTCGACGGCCACGGTGAGCACGAAGAGTATGCAGGACACTACCGTGGCCAGTACGCGCGCCCAGCCCATTTTCCAGATGCGCCAGGACAGCAGGCGGTTGCCCCAGCGGGAAACGCGGCCGCTGCCGGCCGAGGTTTCGGTGGTCGAGGATTTCATGCCCGGGAGCCTCCGGCGGTGCGCAATTGCTGGATCACCCAGTGGGTGCACGCGGCCAGGTCGGTGCGGGCCTGGCTGTGCGGCGCGTGTTCGATGACGGTCTTGCCGAAGGCCAGCGCTTCGCCGACGGTCGGGTCCAGGTGCACCGCGCCGATGACGCGGTTACCCAGGGCATTGCGGATGACCTGCACGGCGTCCTTGGCCAGCGGGCGCGACCGGTCGACCTGGTTGACGATGTAGGCGTGGCCCAGGAACCCGGGACGGCCTTCGCAGTACTGCGTAATCAGGCTTTCGATCAAGGGCAGCGTGGCGTAGGACGCGGCGTCGGGCAAGGTCACGATGATGGCCAGGTCGGCGCAGGCCAGGGCCTGGCGCAGGTAGGCGGAAGGGCCAGGCGGCGTGTCGAGGATGACCAGCGTGTCGTCCGGCAGCGCCAGTGCTTCCAGATGGCGGGCCAGCCAATGCTTGTCCTGGTTCATCTGCTGTTCCAGGGCGATGCGGTCGTCTTCGTTGATCTGGCCGAATGGCAACAGGTGCACGCCGGAATCGCCCTGGACGCTGATATCGCGCCACGGGGCGCCGGTCAGCGAGGCGCGCGCCAGGCCGCTGATGCCCGTCTGGCGGTCGGCGCCCAGATGGAAGCGCAAGGCGTTCTGCGGATCGAAGTCCACCACCAGCGTGGGCTGGCCAGCCAGGCGCAGCGCCAGGCCGAGGTTGGCGGCTACCGTGGTCTTTCCTACACCGCCCTTGGCGGAAACGATGGCTATGGTCTTCACTTTTGCGTCGTCTTGCGGGGCGTCGAATCGGTCTTCGGATCCGCTGCCGAACGGGGGGCCTGGGCCAGGCGCGCGAACACATCGTGCAGGGACGTGTTCGCGGCTGGCGCGGGGGCGATAGGCGTAACGACCCGCGGAGGCGGCGTCGGGGGCCTGGCTTGGGCGGGATCCACGGCGGCGGCGGTGGCGGGCGCGGCCGGCGCAGGAGCCGGCGCCACGGTAGTGGCCGGCGTCTGCGTGGCAGGCGTAATCGCGGCGGGCATTTCCGGGACGGCTGTTTCCGCAACCGGAACCATGGCGCTTGCATCCGGGCCGATTTCCGGGCCTGCCGGCGCAGCCGCCGCCACCGCTGCCGCAGCGGCTGCGGCGGCCACGAATTCGACATTGCCGATCGAGTCTTCATTCGCCGTGGTGTCCTTGCGGGTCACCGGCGGCAGCGTCAGGGCGTCCAGGGCGGGGCGGTCGACGCGCGCGCTGTGGATGAGCGCGGCGACCGCTTCGGCGCTGGCGACCGAGCCGGGGCGAACGGGCTCGGCCAGCGGCTGTCCGGACGGCAACAGGTCCAAGGTGGGAGCAATCGCCAGCGGCGGCCAGCTGGCCGCCGCCACGGGACGGTCGGCGGCGCTGCTGCCGGCCTTGGGCGGCACATAGCGCTCACCCGGCCGCACGTGACCCAGCAGCGGCCAGCGCTCGCGCGCCATTCCTGCGTTGGTGGCCCGGCCGATTTCCCGGTATTGCCCAGGGTCCCCCCCGAACTGCCGGTACAGGCTGGTGATATCGCTGGTATCGCGGTTCACTCGCTACCCCCCTGTGCGGGCCCCCCCGGGCCCGGCCTGCAAGTCGATGATGGCTACCGGCCGAAGCGGTAGACGATGGTCCCGACCGGGTCGGGGGCTTGCGGTTGTGTCACGTGCAATTGGCGGTCGGCGCCCAGTTGGCGCATCCACAGTTCGTAGACGCCTTCCAGGAAGCCGGCGCTCCACGCCAGGTGCTCGGGGCCGAATGCGGCGCGCAAGGGCGCGCAATAGTGCGTCAGCGCAAGGTGGTCATCGGCTTCGGTGATGGTCACCCAGCCCCAGTCCACGGTCTGCCACAACTGATTGATCGCCGCCTGCAAGTCTTCGATGGAAGCAGCCTGCGGCAACACGTGCGCGGCGGCGAAACGCTCGCCCGCGCGGCGCATCAAGGCGCGCAGGCGCTGCGGCGTCAGGTCCTGCGCCAATTCCTGTGCGAAGGCGGCCAGGGCTACACGCCATTGGCTGGCGCAGAGTCGGTCGTTGAGGTGGGACAGGATGGCGCTTTCCACGATGCTCCTTCTCCGGCGCCGTCAGCGACGCCCTGGCCCGGCACGGTACGCGGTCGTGGAGAACGAGGCGGGACGCGACTGGGATGTAACTTCGGGGGACTGAAATGGGTAATGCTCGCCCACGGATATGGTGCCAGAAGGCTTAGGCCGAAATGTGGGTGCACGGAACATCGCAGCCGGCGCGTACCGGGGTCCACGTAATGAAAGATTACGGGTCAAGGCCATGGCAGGTCGAACTCTTCTGTGGCCTTGCATAGGCCCCACGCACGGTTGGCAAGGCGGAGCTGCGGGACATTAGGCCGCATTCTTGGAGCATAACCTTGCGTCTCAGGCGGACGGGACAAGGTGACAGCCCTCATACACACGCACCGCAACAATCGATTCTAGTATATTGGCGACTTAAATTAAAATATATAGATACGCTCGCATGCTACATCGGTTACGTAGCATCATCTGTAAGATCGATGGCCGTAAGGCTGGGACGCCAGCGCTGCCTCGAAGAATGTACCCGCGCCGCAACAAATGTGTAACGGCCGCGGTTTGCTAGGGAGTCCAGATGTCGAGTACTCCGCTAAAGCTGCGCTCCGTATTGCTGGTGGGCGGCTCAGGCACCCGTTTGTGGCCGCTTTCGCGCCTGGGCTATCCCAAGCAATTCCTGCCTTTGCTGGGCGATTCCTCGGCATTGCAGGCCACCTGCGAGCGCATTGCGGCCCTCGCCGGGCTCCCGCCGATTTTTGTCGCGAACGAGGAACACCGCTTCATCGTCGCCGAGCAATTGCGCCAGATCGGCCTGCACGAACCCTCGATCCTGCTGGAGCCGGTCGGCCGCAATACGGCGCCCGCGATCGCCTTGGCGGCGCTGCTGGCCACGGCCGACGGCGACGATGCCCTGCTGCTGGTGTTGCCTTCGGACCACGCGGTGCCCGATGTCGCGCGCTTTCACGAAGCTGTAAACACCGCGCGACCCGCCGCCGAGGCGGGCCGCCTGGTGACGTTTGGCGTGCAGCCCGCCTACGCCGAAACGGGCTACGGCTATATCCGCGCCGGTGCGCCGTGCGAGGGCGTGGCCCCCGTCGAGGCCTTCGTGGAAAAGCCGGACGCCGCCACGGCCGAGGCATATCTGGCCAGCGGGCAGTATTTCTGGAACAGCGGCATGTTCCTGTTCCGCGCCTCGCGCTATCTGCAGGCGCTGCAAGCGCATCGTCCGGATATTCTCGCGGCCTGCCGCGCCGCCATGGCGGGTCCGCGCCAGGACGGCGATTTCCTGCGCGTGGACAAGGCTGCCTTCACCGCCTGCCCCTCGGATTCCATCGACTACGCCGTCATGGAGCGCGACCCCGACGTGGCCATGGTGCCGCTGGACGCCGGTTGGAGCGATATCGGCTCGTTCGCATCGCTTTGGCAGCTGGCGCCGCATGACGCCGACGGCAACGCCTTGCGCGGCGACGTGGTGGCCGAGGATTGCCATGACGTCTACGCCTATGCCAGCCAGCGCCTGGTGGCCCTGCTGGGCGTCGACGACGTGGTCGTGGTGGAGACCGCCGACGCGGTGCTGGTGGCCGCGCGCGACAAGGTGCAGGATGTGCGGCGCATCGTTGCCCGCCTGAACGCCGCCGGGCGGCCTGAAGCGAACGCCCACAGGCTGGTCTACCGGCCCTGGGGCAGCTACGACTCGATCGACAATGGCGAACGCTTCCAGGTCAAGCGCATCCGGGTGGCGCCGGGCGCGCGCCTGTCGCTGCAGATGCACCATCACCGCGCCGAGCACTGGATCGTGGTGACGGGCACGGCGCGCGTGACGCGCGGCGACGAAGTCTTCCTGCTGACGGAAAACCAGTCCACCTACATCCCGCTGGGCGTCAAGCATCGGCTGGAGAATCCGGGTTCCATCGATCTGGAGCTGATCGAAGTGCAATCCGGTCCCTATCTGGGCGAGGACGACATCGTGCGGTTCGACGACGTCTACGGCCGCTGAAATTCCACGATTTCTCCATCATGATCTCGCCTGCGCCACCCACCCATCCCCACCGTTCCTTCATGGCCCTCGGGGGGCTGGTCTGCGCCCTGCTCAACGCCGGCGCCTTCCTGCTCCTGGCCGGTTTCCACGGCATCAAGTCGCCGGTCTTCGTCAGCTGGGTGCCGGCGGTCCTGGCCATGGGGGCCTTCTACATCTATTCGCGCTTCACGCTGTTGATCAGCGCGCGCAATATGTGGTGGATGCTGGGACGCGGCATGATGCGGTGGTTCAATGTCCTGTTCCTGTGCGTGGCCGCCCTCTTCTTCCTGCCGCGCGAGCAGATCGATCCGCACTGGCTGCGGATGATGACGCTGCAATGGGCCGCGATCGCGCTGCCCTTGCAGCTGCTGGGCCTGTTCAGCCTGCGGCGGGCCGCCTATCGCATCAATAATTCGCCATCCAGCCGGCGCGCCGCCGTCTTCTTCGGCATGGGACCGGAAGCGCGCAAGCTGGCCATGCGCCTGCAGCGCTCGCCCATCCTGGGCATCTACGTGGCGGGCTATTACGCGGAAGAACCGGTGACGCCGCGGGATGGCGAAGCGCCCGTGCCCAAGTACCTGGGCCGCTATCCCGATGCGCTGCCGCAAATCGAGGCGGGCAAGTTCGGCATGGCCTTCGTCACGCTGGACGACGAAAAGGAGAAGCCGCTGACCGCGGATCTCATGAACCGGCTCTACGATTCGACGTCGGCGATCTACCTGATGCCCGAATCGCCTTTCCTGGGCGAGCTGAGCGCCAGCAGCGCCGATATCGCCGGCGTGCCCCTGCTGGCGCTGCACGAGACGCACATGGTGGGATTGTCGCGCAGCATCAAGCGGGCGATGGACCTGGTCATCGGCGGCCTGATGCTGGTCGCGCTTGCGCCGGTCATGCTGGCGGCGGCCATTGCGATCAAGCTGACGTCGCCCGGCCCCGTCATCTTCCGCCAGCAGCGCTATGGCGAACGCGGCCTGCCCATCACCGTCTACAAGTTTCGTTCCATGACGGTGGCGTCCGGCAAGGAGGCCGACGGCAGCCTGCGCCAGGCCCAGGTCGGGGACAAGCGCGTCACGCGCGTCGGCCGTTTCCTGCGCAAGACGTCGCTGGATGAATTGCCGCAGCTGTTCAACGTGATGACGGGCACGATGAGCCTGGTCGGACCGCGTCCGCACGCCGCCGAGCACAACGAGCTGTACCGGCGCTTGATACGCGGCTACATGCTGCGCCATAGCGTCAAGCCCGGCATTACCGGATGGGCGCAGATACACGGCCTGCGCGGCGAGACCGATACGCCCGAGAAAATGCAGCGGCGGGTGAAGTACGACCGCTACTACATCGCCAATTGGTCGCTGCAGCTGGATTTGAAGATCCTGGTCCGCACGGTGCTGGTGATCTTCTGGGACCGCAACGCGTATTGACGTCGTCGCGGCGGCCGGCGCGCGTGCGTGGCGCCGGGGCTATCTTCCGCTCATGGGATCGCAGAAGGCCAGCTCCGGCCGCCGCCATTCGCAATCGGAAGGTTCCATCAGCAGGCGCAGGTCTTCCTTGGCGCGGGTGCCGAAGGTGTATTCGAAGCCGATACGCACGAAGTTCTGGTTGAAGCTGTCCGATGTGCTGGGCGCGCGCTGGCGATCGTGGTACACGTCCATGATCCAGCGCAGGTTGTCGGTGGATTGCCATTGCAGGCGCGCGCCCACGCGCCAGATCTGCAGTTTTTCATCGTTGCCGCCGGTGTAGGCGGTATTGCGCTGCTGGCTGTGCTCGACGCCCAGGCTGACCGCCGTCTTGACGGTCGGCCGCCACGTCAGCGCCGCCAGGCCGCCCGTCTGGATCGAATACAGCACGGTGGGATCGTCGTCGTTCGCATAAGGCCGGCGCCAGAGCTGCAATTCCAGCCGGGTCTTGGGCGAATAGTCCCACGTGGCGCGGCTCTGGAAAGTGAAAAGGTTGGTGTCCCGGTCGGTCAGGTTGTCATAGCTGCGCTTGAGCAGGCCGACGCGCGCGAACAGCAGCGTCTTGGGGCTGTAGTCCCAGCGCGCCGCCAGGAAGGCCTCGTTGTCGGTGTACCGGTTGTCGATGGTCGCCGTCAGGTCCGGGGTGCGATCGTAGTAGCTGGTGTTGGTGTGGCGCAGGCCCGCTTGCGCGATCGAGCGGCCCGCCCCCGCATATTGCGCCGCCGCCTGCCAGCCTGTGTCTGTCCGGTCATAGAGCGTCTGATTGATGGCCTGGTCGTAGCGCGTCCCGTTGCGGAAGACGCTGAACAGCGGCAGCGTCAGCCTGTCGGTCACGCGCAGGCCGATCTGCGCCGATTTCTTGTCCCTCGCCTGCATGTCGCGCTCCGGCCAGGTGCGTGGCAGATAGGGATTCAGCTGGTTCTGGTAGCCGTAGTCGAATTGCCCTTCGAACAAGGGGGTGGCCCGCCAGTAGAGCGTGGACAGGAGATTGCGAGGCTGGTGATCGAGCTGCTTGTCGTCCGTATAGCGCGCGTCCGCGACCGTGCCGCCGATGTCCAGCCGGGTGGCATCGGAGAGCAGGGGCATGCGCAGCCCCAGGCCCAGCGAATTGACCATGATGCCCGCGCCGTGGATGTCCGACGATGAATCGGGCAGGCGCGCCGGGTTGTTCTGGTACTGGTACGAGCTTCCGAGCTGCACCGCCCAGTCCGCCGGACCGGGAGCGCCGACGGCCTGGGCGCCGCATAGCGCCAGGCTAGCGGCTGCAACGGTCCGCCGCATCCCAGCTGTCACGGTGTTGCTGCGGAGCCGCGTTGATTACGCCATTGTCGCCAGCAAAGCGCCAGGAAGCGCGTATCGTCCACCAGGTATCGGCGCCACAGGCGGCGGGGATTGCTGGCCAGGCGCCACAACCATTCCATGCCGATGCGCTGCATCCACTTCGGCGCGCGCCGCTGCAAGCCGATGGCGAACTCCATGGCGGCGCCCACGCACAGCACGATGCCGCCCGGCAGGGTGGGCGCGTAGTGCAGCGCCCAGTTTTCCTGCTTGGGCATGCCCACGCACAGGAAAATCAGGTCGGCTTCGTGTTCGCGCGCCTTCTCCGCGAACGACTCGCCCTCCGCGCCGTAGGGGTCGAAGCGCATCGACGGCGCCACGATTTCGATGTCCATGCCCGGGAAAAAGCGCGCGAAGCCGTCCAGCAAGCGCGATTCGGTCCCCGGCATGCCGCCCAGCAGCAGCACGCGCCATTTCTGGCGCTGGGCCTGGCGGCACAGTGCCACGAACAGGTCGGCGCCCGTCACACGCTCGGGCAAGGGCTTGCCCAGCACGCGGCTGGCCCAGACGACGGGCATGCCGTCGGCGAAGATGAACTCCGCCTTGCCATAGCGCTCGCGGAATTCCGGCGCCTTGTCCAGGCGGGTCAGGTGATCGACGTTGGGCGTGACCACCACCCGGGCGTGGCCGTCGCGCCGCAGCGCGGCCCGCGACAGGCGTTCGACGGCGGTGTCGAAGGTTACAGCCGCGATATCGAGGTCGAACAGCCGGACACTGGGCATCGCCAGCGTGTCACCATGCGACAGCGCGAGAGGTCCGGATACAGGGTCTGGGCTGGACAAGAGGAATCTCGATACAAATGGCGGTAAGCCTGGGCGGAGAGTTTCATACGTAAGTATGAAAAGCCGTGGCGTAACGCCGTATGGGAGTCATTCATCCATTGTATTTAAAAACCCCTGGTGTGACAGTTTGCTTCGGCTACTATTACATGCGGCAAAACCAGCAAACGAATTAAGGACCGGAGAGCGATGTGGCGGGTCTGATGGCGGCAGGACGGATGGCAGGGGCGAGCGTACTGCTCGTGGTGATGGCGACCGCCGGCGCGCAGGACCTGCCCATTCCGGACCCTGTCGTGCCATCGCGACAGGCACCCGCGCCGAGTTCCCCGTCCATGCCGGGCGGCGACTATGGCCGCTACAACGCGCCCTACCAGTCGCCTGCCTACACGCCGGCCGCCCCCGCGCAGCCGCTGCCGACCTATACGCCCCCCGCGGCCGCGCCGGCCCAGCGTCCTTACGTTCCCGCCCCCGCGCAGGCGGCGCCCCGGACGACCGTCACCCCCGCCGCCCCCTTGCAGTCTCCCAATATGCATAGCGGCGATCGCGGTACGGAGCGCTACCCGGCCGCTGAGCGATCCACCTCCTACGGCGGCGGGTCGGGCGCCGCGGCGCCGCGCAAGTCGCCGCAGGCCGTCACCGCGCCGATGCCGGCCGGGGACGACGCCGTGGGACAGGCTGTCAATGGCGCCCTCGGCGCGGTCGGTCCCGGCGATACCCTGGGCATCAACATCATGGGCACCGGCGGCGCCCAGGCCCGGGTGACCATAGACGCCGATGGGGGCGTCGTGGTGCCGATGCTGGGCACCATCCGCGTGTCGGGCCTGACGCCCGCCGCGATCGGCAGGCGCATCGAACAGGACCTGCGTAGCCGTGGTTTCATGACGGACCCGCAAGTGGCGGTGGAGGTGCTGACCTTGCGCAGCCGCATCGTTTCGGTGCTGGGCAAGGTCGAGCGGCCTGGCCGCTATCCGATCGAAGGCCATCTGTCGGTGCTGGAACTGCTGGCCATGGCGGGCGGCGCGTCCAAGGATGCCGCCGATGTGGTGACCCTGGTGCGCCGCGCGGATGGCGGCAAGGATCGCATCAACCTGTACGTGAGCAACCGTCAGGCGCCGTCGCAGACGGTGCAGGATACGGAGTTGCAGCCGGGTGACGTCGTGTTCGTGCCTGACGCGCCGCGCTTCTATGTCTACGGCGAAGTCGGGAAACCGGGCGGCTATCCCGTCGAGCATGGCCTGAACGTCATGCGCGCGCTGTCGCTGGCGGGCGGCCTGACGCCGCGGGCGTCGGACAGCCGTATCGATATCAATCGCACCGATGTGTTGACCGGCAAGGTCACGGAGTCACGGGTCAAGATGACCGATTCCGTGCAGCCCGGCGACGTCATACACGTCAACGAACGCATCTTCTGACCTCGCGCGCGGGCCAGGCCGGACCTGACCTGGCCGGACTCATCCTGCTCGCAGGGCCTTGCGGCGAGGCAGCACCAGGACGCCGAGCGGCGGTATGCGCGCCAGCACTTCCCCCACCACCAAGGGCACCAGCACGGCGGCCGCGAAGGCGAGCATGCCGTGCGTGGCCGAACCCGCGCCCGCGGGGAAGCGGCCGTCCAGCTTTTCCAGGACGCGGACCTGCACCACGCCGTGCAGCAGCAGCAATATCAGGGTGGACTCTCCGACATAGCGCAGCGCCCGGGTGGCCAGGGACCAGCGCTGGACGGCCGCGGCGAACTGCAGCACCAGGAACGTGCCCAGCAAGGCCGAGGCCGTGGACGCGGCCAGGTTGTCGTAGGTACGTTCGTTGAAGTCCAGCGTGGCGCCGGTGTAGCCGAACAACAGCGCAAACGCCAGCAGCGCCAGCAGCGCGGCGGCCGGCCGCCATTGCGTATGCAGCACGGCATCGCGGCAGCACCGGCCCAGCAGGAAATAGCAGCCGCCGAGCGGCAGCAGGTCCAGGCTCCAGGGCAGCCCGACCTTGCCCAGCGGCAGGTCCAGCAGGCGCAGCGCGCTGGCGTGTTCGGCGCGGATGATCGCCACGCCGGCCGCCAGCAGCACCAGCAGGGCCGCGGCGCGATGCCACGGGGACGCCCGTTCCAGCCGCGCCACGCGCCAGTAAAGCCAGGCGAACAGGGTCATCAGGAACAGATAGGGCAGGAACCAGAGCGGCGGCCAGTCTATCGTGGCGCCGGTGCCGTACAGCACACCCTGGATGCGTCCGATATTGATGCCGCCGCGGAAGAGGCCTTGAAACGCCACCAGGCCTAGCAAGGCGACGAAATAGGGCTTTAGGACGCCATCGGCGCGGCTGGCCAGCATGGGGCCAAGAGGCCGTTCGGGTTTGAAGAAAATGCCGGCGAGGAAGATGAACAAGGGCACGTGGAAGGTATAGATCGCGTTGCGCAGGAGCGGATGCGCGATCACCCAGTCGTTGTGGCCGAACACGACCAGCAGGATGCCCAGGCCCTTGGCGATGTCCAGGGTTGCGTTGCGTGGCTCAGTCATGCGTGTTCCCCGCGCCGGCGTCGCGGCGGTCGATACGGATTTCACGACGGACCATCCATAGCGCGGCGATGAGGTTCAGCACCTCTCCCACCAGGATGCCTATCGGCGCGCCGCGCGTGCCGAACTGCGTCATGCCCAGGTAGCTGATGGTCAGGGCGACGACCGCGCTGGCCAGCGAGGCGGCCATGAGCGTGCGGAAACGCTGCCTCAACACCAGCAACTGCGTGATGGGTTCGCGCATCACCATTACCAGGAAGACGCCGATCCACATCAGCAGGAGCGTATTGCGGTAATCGAAGCTCTTGCGCATCAGGTCGACGAAGATCCAGTCGCGCAGCAGCCATACCACCGCGCCGTAGACCAGGGTCAGTACGCCCATGATGCAGGAGAAGATCAGCAGGCGCCGGAACGTGTGCGCCACGCCCGACTGGTGCACCCATCCCGATGCGATCGGCACCAGCTGCTTCTGCACGCCGGTGGACATGACGTTGATGGGCATCATCAGCAGGCGCGACGCCGCCAGCGCCGCCACGCCGGCGATGTCCAGCGTGGCCGCCGCGACGAAGCTATAGCCTTGGGTGAAGAGCCAATAAATGACGCCGCCGGCGGCGGCCCAGGCGCCCGTGCGCGCGATATCGGCGAGGCGGCCCGGCGCGGCCTGGCGGTCCAGGCCGGGACCGAGTATGCGGCGCAGCAGCTCGGCGCCGACCAGCGCCGCCGCCGCGGCAGCCAGTAGCGCGGCGGTCGCGGCGGCGGCGAACCGGGTGGCCGCCAGCCCGCCCACGATCAGGCAGGCCACGTAGACGCTGTCGGCGGCCAGGACCGGCACGGTCCGCTGCACCATCAGCAGCACGCTGCGGAAGTATTCGCGGTAAAGCTGGCACAGCACCAGGACCAGGCCCGCCACCAGCACCGGTGCCGACTCGCGATCCAGCGCGCCCATGGCCCACGCGATCGCGGCGCCGGCCAAGGTGGCCACGCCGCCGAACATGCTCCAGCGTATCTGGTCGCGCAGCAGGCTGCCTACCCACGCGCTGCGCTGCGCCTCGGTCAAGGTGGGCAGGCGGATGATCAGCGGCGTGCCGATGAAAGAGCCCTGGAGCGTGACCGCCAGCATCATGGCGTTGAAGCCGAGCACGTAGTAGCCGTACTGCGTGTCGTGCGTGTAGCGGATCAGGATGAGGCCAACCAGGAAGTTCGCCGCCGACAGCATGGCCTGGTCGACGATGGAGCTTCCCAGCAGCTTGAGCAGGGCGGAGCCGGAGCGCTGCACTAGTTATCCTCGCGCGTCGTCTTGACCCAGGCCTTGTTGCGCTTGTAGCGCAGCAGGACGAAGAGCTTCCAGGCAATGAAGAACGGCACGCGCGCCAGGTCCAGCAGCGCGCGCGGGCCCAGGGAGGTCAGCTGCCAGCCACGCAAGGTATGCAGCACCAGGATCAACAGCAAGGCCAGCGCCAGCCAGGTCCATCCCAGCATGGCGGGCAGCCAGATCGCTGCCACCGCGGACAGCAGCAGCAGGACGCCTATCTGCAGGCCGACGTAGCCCAGCGGGAACAGCAGCAGGTCCAGGCCCAGCTCGAAGCTGACGCGGTCGCGCCGGCGCAGGCCTTGCATCAGCAGGCGGCCGGCATACGCGCGGACCACGGCGAAGCGGCCGCCCTCCCAACGCTGCCGCTGCGAGCGCGAGCCTTGCTCCGAGGACAGGAACTCGGCATTCGCCGCCGCCTCGTCCGCGTACCATACCCGCACGCCGCCCAATCCCAGCTGGATGCCGTACTCCAGGTCTTCCGCCATGGAAAACACCCGCATGGGATGTCGTTGCAGCAGTGCGCGGCTCAGGCACATGCCGTTGCCGCGCAGGCCGCAGGACACCCGCAGGCGTTCACGCGCGCGCGAACGCACGGCATGGAAGGCGGCGTACGCGATGGCGATCATGCGCGTGCGCCAGGAGTCATCGGGATTGAGAACGCCGTAATGCACCTGCACCGCCTCGGCGCCCTGCTCCAGCCGGGTGGCGCAGGCTTCCAGCAGGTTGGGCGAGACGACGCTGTCGGCGTCTATCACCACGACGGCGTCGCCGTAGCCGTCGCGGCCGCTTTCCTCCACGCCGTATTCCAGCGCGTAGCCTTTGCCGCGCAGGTCGGCATTGGCACGCTCGATGACCCGCGCCCCGGCGGCGCGCGCCAGGGCCGCCGTATCGTCGTCGCAGTTGTCGGCGATGACGATTACGCGGAAGCGGTCGGCCGGCCAGTCGAGGGCGAGCAGGCTGCCTACGGTGCGGGTGATGACCGCGGTTTCGTTGTGCGCCGGCACCAGCACGTCGAAGCGCAGCCGGCGGGTCGATGGCGGCATGGGCGCGGGCCGCGCCGACAGCAGGGTCAGGACGCCCAGATAAACGCACGCGAGCGTGACCGGCAGCGCCAGCAGCAGGAAGACGAGATTCAGAAGCAGTGTCATCGCAACGTCTCAGGCGTATTCGATATGTCGTCCGCCCCATAGCGTCGACAGCTTGCCCCAATTGGCATAAGCGCGGACCAGCCAGGCAGCCGCGCGGTGGCGGCCCAGCGGCAAGGCGCAGAGCGCCAACAGCCCCGCCACGATCATCTGCGCCAGGGCTCGGCCGAAGAACAGGATGCGGCGCGGTAATCCCGGCCGGTGGTCGAGCTTGCCGGCGCGAAAGTGCAAGGCGTAGTCCTGGCCGCCGCGCAAGGCCCGCTTGCACAGCCAGGACAGGCGCATGCGGTTGTCCGCCACGGGTTCGGTCACGCAGGCTTCGTCGCACCACACCATGCGCGCGCCCTGGCCGGCCAGCCGCATCAGCAGGTCGCCATCCTCGCCGCCGCTCAAGCCATAGGCCGGACTGAACACCTGCTCCTGGCGCCGCAGCCAATGGCCGGCCAGCAGATAGTTGCCGATGCGCATGACATTGCGCGGCACCACGGTGCCCGTGGGAAAGCGCGCCCAGCCATAGAAGTCGCCGCGGCGGATCCAGTCCGGCGCATGGTCGGGCAGGATGGCCAGGACCGGCGCCTGTACGCCGTCGGCATCGTAGCGGATGGCGGTGGCATGCATGAGGGACAGCCAGTCAGCCGGCGCGCGCTCGTCGTCATCGATGAAAGCCACCCAATCGTGGCGCGCGAGGGACACCGCCAGGTTGCGGGTCAGCGAGATGTTCTTCTCCGGCTGGACGGCATAGGTCACCTCGATGCCCGCCAGCGCCTGGCGATGGCCTTCCACCACGTCGCGCGCGCTGCCGGCGGCGTCGTTGTCCACGACCACGACCTGGCGCGGCCGCAAGGTTTGCGCCGCCAGGTCGGACAGCAAGGCGTCCAGCATTTCGCGTCGCTTGTACGTGGCGATGCAGACGCTGATGTCGCTGGAATCGGGTCGTCGAGTCATGGGCGGGGTTCCATGCTGCGCGTCGAGGCGCTGGCCTGTCCGGCAGGCGCCGCCGCGGGCATCGGTTTCATGGCTTGTCCTCGTAGACAATCTCGTACCAGATGCTGTCCTGTTTGTTGTTGTCCTGTTTGTTGCCGTCCTGTTTGTTCACGCCGCCATTGACCGCCGCTTGCGGCGGCGCCTGTACGTGAATCCGTGCGCCATCGGCGGCATTGCTGGCCAGGGAGGGCGCCAGCGCCGCCAGGCGCCGGCCGCTGCCGTCGAGCGGGTAGACCTTCAATTGGCCGGAACGCGGCGCCAGTCCCAGGACGGCGGGCGTCGCCAGCAGCCACGCGGGCGGACGCGTGTCCGTGCTGCCGGAGGGGCCGCCGGCGCCGGGATCCGGTTCCAGGGTCGACCAGCGGGATTGCCCGCCATAGGGCACGACGCGCTTGGGGCGCTGCGGCATGGATCCCGGCTGGCTGCCGGTGGTGAAGTTGCCCAGGCTGAGCAGCAGATGGCGCGAATCCGCCAGCGTGCGGCCATCCAGGGGGCTGAGGATGACCGTGGCGGAATCGGGGCCGTCCTGGTCGTACTGTATCCAGGCGCTGCGGCCCGCGATGCGCGGCGCGCCGGTGGCCCCCGCCACCGCCCAGAATAGCGGCGTATCGATGACGATGCGGCCCGCCGCCAGGTCTTGCCGCAAGGCGCCGTCCGGCGTGGCATAGGCCTTTGCCGTGGCGGGGTCGGCCACGGCGGGCAAGGCCGGCGTGGCGTTTTCCGGCGGGTCCAGTTGCAGGGCGACCTGCCCCTGGTAGGCCAGTTGAGGCCTCGCGCCCAGGGTGTCGTACAAGCCAGCCGTGATGGCGTCGAAGCGGCGGTCCGCGCCCAGCGTGCCGCGCAGCGCCGCGGGTACGGGGATATCGATATGGCGCGTCAGCGCGGGCAGCAGTCCCAGGCGGAACAAGCTTGCGCTCTGGCCCACCAGCGCTACCCTGCCCCAGTCGCCGACCAGCGAGAAGCGCGACGGCGACATGGGCGTGCGCACGGTATCGCTGTATCCGAAATAGAAAAGCGCGTCCCAATCCTGCAGCGCGGCCACCGCGCTCATCAGCGGCAGGATTTCGGCGCCGCGCGGATTGGGAAAGGGCTGGTTGTATTCGCTCACCACGAAGGGCCGCGCGCGGTCGCGCCGCATGGAAACGGC
Source organism: Achromobacter aloeverae (assembly GCF_004121055.1). GTDB lineage: Bacteria > Pseudomonadota > Gammaproteobacteria > Burkholderiales > Burkholderiaceae_B > Bordetella_C > Bordetella_C aloeverae. Next base: position 59,875 of record NZ_PYAL01000005.1, on the reverse strand, counting down.
CAGCAGCCGCTCGAAGTCGCCGCCGCTGGCCGTGCGGTCCTCGATGCGCCAGTCGTGGTCGCCATGAAGATCCGGGTGCGCCACGTAGATGTGCTCGTCAATGAAATCCATCGACGGCTGCGAATCGAAATTCAGGATGCCGCCGAAGGTCATTTGCGTGCCGGTAACCGGCACCCACTTGTCGGTGGCTTCGTGCACGACGTGGCGCAGGCGGTCGAAGTAGGTCTTGTCCGTGGCGGTGAGGAAGGCCAGGAAATCCCGCTCGCGGGCATCGATGCCGTCCTGCTTGCCGCCGAACCATTTGCGCGCCCGCCGCTCGATGCTCGACCGTACGGCCGCCAGGCCGCTTTCATACGCTTGCTGTTGCCCGGGCATGGGTAGCTCGTCGGCTTGCGCGACACCGCTCGCGCAGCCGCCCCAGGCCGTGCAGGCCTGGTCCAGGGTCCCGTAGCGGCGCAGCAGCCATTCGCGCCACAGGCGTTGCAAGGCCGGCGCATAGCCGCTCGGTACGGCGGCCTGCCATTCGTTGCCTAGCCAGGCGGTCACCAAGGACGACTCGTTGTTGAGCTCGACCATGGCCAGGACGGGATTTCCTTTCAGGTTCAAGGCCTGTATGAGTTCGCGCGCGTAGCGTTCCTGCTTTTCGACCAGGCTCGGATAGTAAAGATGGATGGGGGCGGTCACCGGCGGTTGTTCCGCGCCGCCATCCAGCGGGGGCAGTTTGTCCACGCGGGGGCGGAAACGGTAGCCCACATGGAGATTCAGGTCGACATAGATGCCTTCGCGCGCCAGCGCCTGGACCAGGCCGCGCAGGCGTGCCACGGCGGTGGGGCTGAAGGTGGGATAAGGACCGCTGGTGAGGATGCTGAGCGGCGCGTCCTCGTAGTCGGATGGCAGCAAGTCGAGATGATGCAGGCGGACGGCGTTCACGCCCAGCTTGCGCAGATCGCGGGCCAGGCGCGCCGCGTCGTCGGCCTCGGGAAAATTCGCGCCCAACGACAGGTTGACGCCGAACAGCCGGATGCGGCGGTCGTCGGCCGTGCCGGGCAGGCCGTCGCGGCCCACCGTATAGAAATGGCCGTCGTGGGCGACGATGCGCGACGCCGCATCCAGCGGCTGGTTCAGCGCGGACTGGTCCGGCGCGCCGCCCAGCGCGTCCATGTCCACCGGGAAGTTGAACCAGCGCGGCTGGGTGGATGCGGCCTGGGCCCCGGTGTTGCCCAGGGCCAATAGCAATAGCGCCATGACCATGACGGCGGCCACGGCGAGCCGTGGGGAGCATCTCGTGGTGCATTGCATGGCGCGCCGCGGTCCCCTGGAGGCGGGCGCCGCCGGCGGGGCTTGGACGCGAGGTGCTTCTTGCGCGGGCGCGCCAAGCGTCATCGGCCTGGTCCTCCGCCCTGCGCCGTCCATGCGGGCAGTCGCGACGGGGCGGCTAGCGAGGCGCCCGGCACGGTCCGCGTCGCGGACCTCGCCATGGCCAGGCGGGCGCCCACGGCAACGACGGAGTAAATGAACAGCGCATTCTGGAAGGCCGAGTCGCGCAGGAGCTGGCTCTCCGAGAAGTTGCTGATGATGATCGCCACGCAGATGCCCAGGTGCATCGCCGCGTCCTCGCGGTCCATGCGGGCCAGGCGCAGGATGCTGTACAAGTGCCACAGCAGGCAGGCCATGAACAGGCCGAAGCCGACCTGGCCCATATCGTTGATGATGTCCAGGAAGCCGTTGTGCGCGTGCGCGGGCATCCAGCCCAGTTTGTCGGCGATGTATTGCGATGGGCCGCCCGTCCCGGTCCAGAACGCGCTGTAGCCTATGCCCAGCAGCGGATGCCGCTGAATGGACAGGTCCACCAGGTCCCAGATCTGGTCACGGCCGGTCAAGTCCGCGCTCTTGTTGAACAGCGCGGTAACGGGCGCGATCAAATCCTTGGGGGTAGGCATGCGGCCCAGTACGACATAGAACAGCAGCAAGGCGAAAAGCGCCGCCACGACGCCGGCCAGGACCACGATGGCTTCCGCGTGCCGGCCCCCGACGTGGCGGCGCCGTACGACCAGGTAGATGCCGGCGCTGACCGCCAGGCACAGCATGGACGTGGCGCTCTTGGACATCACCAGCATGAACATGCAGAACAACAGGCCGGCCACGTAGCGCCCGCGGTATTGCGGCTGCATCGCCGCCTCGCGCAGGTAGAACAGGGCCGCGAAGCCGGCGATGGAGCCCAGCGTGTTCTTCTGCCAGGTGATGCCGCGCCATGCATCGCCCAGCGCGTAGTCCACGCCGATGCCGGGATCGATAAGAACGACGAAAAAGGAAATGACCAGGATGAGGGTGTAGGCGCCCATCGTGATCCGCCCCACCTGCCGCGTCATGCCTGTCGGCGGCGCGACCGCCACGCCGATCAGGAACAGCACCATCACGATGAAGGTCCGCTTCATGGTCACTTCCGGATAGGGCGACCATGCCGCGCTGACCAGGCAGTAAAGCACGACCAGCGGCAGGAAGATATTCATCCCGCGCAGGTTGCGCAGGACACTGCCGCGGCAGCGCCACGCCAGCAGCGCGGCGCCGAGGAACAGGGAGCCGAACACGATCTGCCGCTTGAGGGAGCCTTCGACCACGGAGTGGGTCAACTCCGGCCCCATGGCGTTCATCGTGAAGGTGTCGGGGAGGACGGGGAAGGCCATGCTCACCGCCACCAGCAACCAGATGGTCCAGCGTACGCCCGGGCCTTGTGGATTCATGCGCGCATCGTCTTGCGCTGTGTTCGGAACGGGTGCGACCAGGGACATGGCATGCCTTTTCAGCGGCGCAGCTTGCCTGGCAGCAGATCGCGCACGCGCGCCCACAGGCCCCGGTTGGCGCGATCGTCCGGATCGTATTCGTTATAGACGGTGCCCAGGACGCGTACGCCTGCCGTTTCCAGCAATTGAGCCGCGCGTTCGAGGTCCGCCAGGCGGGTCATGTCGCGGCGGGCGATCATCACGCAGGCGTCGACCTGGCGGGCGATGCCTTGCGCATCGGATGAGTGGTTCATCGCCGGTGTGTTGACGATGAAGATCTCGTAGTTGCCGGCATAGGCTTCCAGGACCCTGCCCAATGCCGGTTCGCGCAACAGTTCGGCCGGGTTGGGCGGCTGCGGACCCGCGTCGAGCACCGCCAGCTTCGGGAAGCCGGGCACGGCTCGGCAGGGGCCCGTGCCGCTGCGGCCCGCCAATATGCTGGACAGGCCGCCCGCGCCGCCGCTGGCGCCCAGCAGGTCGCGCTGGCCGCTGGCGCGCAGGTTGGCGTTGACCAGCAGCGTGCTGCGGCCGGTCTGCGCGAACGCGACGGCCAGGCTGGCGGACAGGTAGGCGCGGCCCTCGCCGTCCTCGGGACTGACGATGGCGATGGCGATGCGCGGCTGGCCTTCCAGCTGTATGGAGATTTCCGCGCGCAGTTGGCGTATGGCCTCGGCTTCCTGGCTGAACGGGGCCGAAGCGATGGCCAGGGGAATATCCGATTGCTGCTGGTTGGCCGGCGCATAGTCGTAGTGATACTGCTCGGCCAGCACCGACTGCACCCGCTCCTCGGAGACGAAGCCCAGCTTGACGGCAGCCTGGCCGAAACGCAGGCGCTCCGCCTGCTGCAACTTCACGACGTGCTGGACCTGTTCTTCGGTCAGCAGGCCCAGGCGGATGAAGCGCTCGCCCATTTTCTCCGTGGGGCCGGCCGGTGCGGCGGCCTGGGGGGCAGCCGGAGCCACGTCCTGCGGGGGGCTGGGCGGCTGTGGCTCCGTGGCGGCGGGCGCGGCCGTATGCACCGGCATGGGCGCGGGTATGGGCGCGGCCGCATGCGCCGGTGCGTCGGGCGCCGCGGGCGCATCCGGCCGGCCGGCCGGTTGTCCGATGCGATCGAACAGGGAGTGCAGCGCGGTATTGCTCATGGCTTGGCCTGCGATAGCGTGGGAGGACGGCGGCCTATGCGGCCGAGCACACGGTATCGGGTATCGCGCAGCAGGTCGTCGGCGCTGCGGATGCGGCGCTGGCTCAGTTCTAGCAGCAGGGCCAGCGCGACGCCCGCGAACAGGCCGACCAGCAAGCCGAGCGCGAGGCTGCGGCGCACCCGGGGACGCGACGGTTCGGTCGGAATCTCGGCGGCACGCAGCACCGCCAGGTTGGGCAGCGAAATATTGCTCGCCATCAGGATGCTGTCGTACTTCTGCAGCGCCGTGTTGTAGACCTGTTCCACGCCGGCGAACTGGCGCTGATAGGCAGCGATGCGGTCGCGCTTGGCCATCTGGTCCAGCACCTTGGCGCGTTGGGTGTCGATGTCGCGCTGCAGGGCGTCCTTCTGTGCTTGCAGGCGCTGGAAGTTGCTGCGCTGGGCATCGATGGCCGCGTTGGCCTGGCGCGTGATGCCGGCCTGCATTTGCGCGCGTTGCGCCATCAGGCCCTTTACGGTCGGATGGTTTGGTCCCAGCGAACCGCGCAGCTCGCCCAGGTTGTTGTCCAGGATATTGATGGTGTTGCGCAAATCGTTGGTGGGCGACACCTGTCCCACCAGCGGCAGGTCCTCGGGACGGACGCCGCTCTTGAGCATGCCGTCGATGGCGGCGTTGCGCGCCCGCGCCTCTTCCAGCTGCGCATCCAGCGCCAGCATGGAGGTGCTCATGTCGTTAAGGCGGCGCAACTCCAGGTCGCCCGCTTCCTTGGTGTCGACGATGCCGGTTTCCTTCTGGTACTGCGTCAGCTTGTCCTGGATGGCGTCGATTTCGCCGCGCAGTTGCTCCAGCTGCGCCGTGTACTGCTCGGAACGCTCGCGCGCCGCCGAGGAGGAGATCCTCTGGCTGACCGCGATATAGGAATTGACGATGGCGTTGGCGTAATCGCGCGCCTTCTGCGGGGTATTGGCCGAAAAGGAGACGGTCAGCACGCGGCTGTTCGGCGCCTTCGTGACTTCGAGATTGCGCTTGATGTAGGCGCTGAGCTCGTTATGCTCGACCGAGCCGTTGCGGGCGTCCGCGCCGCTGAGCAGGCCCAGCGTCTTGATCATCTGGTCGGCCACCGCCTGGCTCTGGATCATGTCGATCTGGGTCTGGATGTAGCTCTCATCCAGCATGGCCGAGAACGCACGGCCGTTGATGGGGTCGTTCTCGCGATAGTCGATGTACACGTCCGAGGTGGCGGTCCACACGCGCGGCAGCACCAGGACGAGCACCAGCGTCAGCAGCAAGGTCGCCGCGGTCACCCGCGCGACCAGCCGGGACCGGGCAGCCAGCATGGTCCGGACCTGGTTCAACGACAACAGACTGTATTCGGAGGACGGGCTCACGAGCAGGGCCTTGGACACCGTAGCGAAATGTTATGACTGATTCTACCGTAGCGTTTCCGACATTAATTGTCTCGAAGTTCGATCTTTCAGAGAAAACGACGACAAAACAGATAATTGGCGAGGCTTGCTCATCGAAGGAGCGGCATCTTCCGCAATCTCCATGATGGAAACCAGTTACTTCGAAACTGGGCTGTTGCTGGCCAGCGCGCGGGGGGCGGCGTTCTTGGAGGCCGTTGTGGCACTACCCGGCAGGGGGGTCAATGTTGCTGTTTTTGGAATGATTAAAGCCGGATTTGCCCACTTTATTTTAAAAATGGGAACTCCTAGAATTGCGGCACCGCGGCAAGCGGCGCGTCTTTGCCCGCTGCCGGCCTCAAATCCAGGAAGCTCCCAAATGTCCACCAAGCCCCGTCTCAACGTCATCATCGCCAGCACCCGTCCCGGCCGCGTCGGCCCCGCCTTCGCGCAGTGGTTCTACGAAGCCGCCGTCGAACACGGCAAATTCGATGTCGAACTGGTCGATCTCGCCGACTTCAGGCTGCCGGTATTCGACGAGCCCAACCATCCGCGCATGCAGAAGTACACGCATGAGCACACCCGCAAGTGGTCCGCCAGCGTCGCGAGCGCCGACGCCTTCGTGTTCGTGACGCCGGAATACAACTTCAACGCGCCGCCGGCGCTGCTCAACGCCCTGCAGTATCTCTACAACGAGTGGAACTACAAGCCCGCCAGTTTCGTCAGCTATGCTCATGCCTCGGGCGGCCTGCGCGCCGTGCAGGAGGTCAAGACGCTGCTGACCACGTTGAAGATCGTGCCGCTGAACGAACAGGTCATGGTGCCCAACTTCCCCCAGACCCTGGACGAAAGCGGCAAGTTTCAACCGACCCAGCTGCACAACGACGCGGCCAAGGTCGCGCTTGACGAACTGCTGCGCTGGACCGGTGCGTTGAAGACGTTGCGCGCGGCCTGATCGGCCGCCGCGGAGACGGACGGGAGCACGATCATGGGTACACCCGCGGGGCGTGTCGCGAGGTTGCTGGCGTTCAACGGCGGTTATGTCGATACCGCCGGCTTCCTGACCCTGCACGGGCTGTTCACCGCCCATGTCACGGGCAACTTCGTCACGCTGGGCGCGGCCCTGGCGCAGGGAAGCGGCGGCGCCATCGGCAAGCTGCTGGCCCTGCCGGTGTTCTGCGCGATGGTCATCGCCATGCGCTTGCTGGGGGGCTGGCTGGCCCGCCGGGACGCGCCGGTCATGCGCATCCTGCTGATGTTGCAGACGGTGATGCTGGCCGCCGGCGGCGCCATCGCCATGTATTGGGGACCGTTCGCCGGCGATCCCGACGCCGGACCGGCCATTCTGACCGGCATGGTGCTGGTGGCCGCCATGGCCATCCAGAATGCCGCCCATCGCGCGCATCTCGGCAGCGAACCGCCCTCCACGCTGATGACCGGCACCACCACGCAAGTCATGCTGGACCTGGCCGATCTGTTCCGCGGCCTGGCGGCCGCCGAGCGCAAGAGCACGGTGGATCGCCTGGCGCGCATGACGCCGGTCCTGCTGGGTTTTGCGCTAGGCTGCGCGATTGCCGCCCTGCTGTTCGTCGCCGTTGGCATGTGGTGTTTTGTCCTGCCCCCCTTGGCGACCTTGCTGGCGGTGTGTGCGCATCGCGAGCCGCCCGGCGCTCCCGTGCCCTGAATGGGCGCGCGGTTGCATATGGCATAATCCTCGGTAACCGTCAGTGACCATGTCGCTGGCGGTTTTTGCCGTTCTGGCCCGCGTGAGCAGACAGGGGTCGCATGTCTCGTGAAAACTATTTGCCGGCATTGGACGGGTTGCGGGCCATCTCCATCGCCTTGGTGGTTTTGTCGCATACCGGGCTGGGCAACATCATCCCCGGCGGACTGGGCGTAACGGTCTTCTTCTTCATCAGCGGCTTCATCATCACCCGCACCCTGTTGCAAGAGCAGTCGCGTGCCGGCCGCATCCAGATCAGCGCCTTTTACGTACGGCGCCTGCTGCGGCTGATGCCCGCGCTGGTCGTGTTCCTGCTGCTGTGCATCGCCGCCGTGCGCGTCGTGCAAGGCGACGTGCCATGGACCGATGTCGGGGCGGCGTTCTTCTACCTGCAGAATTACTGGCAGATCTTCGGCCATCCATTCGAGGGCAAGCTGCTGTCGCCGATGAGCATCACCTGGTCGCTCGCCGTCGAGGAACATTACTACCTGGTTTTTCCCGCCCTGTTCGCGCTGCTGGTCAGGGTGGACGACTGCAGGCGCGCGCTGGCCGTGTTCCTGGCCCTGTGCGTGATCGTGCTGGCCTGGCGCGCGCACCTGTATGCCGGGATCGGCCCGACCGCGACCGAGAACCTGCGTATCTACATGGCCACGGATACGCGTATCGACGCCATTCTGTTCGGCGCGATCACCAGTCTCGTCGTGTGGTTCTACCCCGTCCTGCTGCGGGGCTGGCAGACGCCCTTGCCATTCTATGCCGGTGCCGCGCTGCTCCTGGGCAGCCTGCTGTACCGCGACCCGGCCTTCCGCGAAGTGGGCCGCTTCACCGTGCAGTCGCTGGCATTGATGGCCCTGTTCCCGTATGCCATCCTGGCGCCCTCCTGGGTCCAGCGCCTGCTGTCCACGCCGCCGATGCGCTATGTGGGCAAGATCAGCTATTCGCTATACCTGCAACACTGGCTGGTGGTCGTCCTGGTCGATTACTACCTGGCCGGCCAGTCCTGGTGGGTGCGCGCCGCGGTGTTCTTCCCCTTGGCCTGGCTCATGGCCGATGCGTCCTGGCGCTACGTCGAACGCTGGGGATTGTCGTTGCGGCATCGCTGGCAGAACCGCGGCCAGCAGCCGGCGTTTTCGCAGCGTTGAGGCTGGCGTGCCGGGCCATCCTCAGCTTCGCGGAGGTGGCCGACGCGAAGTCGCAGTCATCGTTAAATGGGTGTAAATGGGTGAAAAAATGGGAGCAGGCCCAAACCCGTATCAGGCGCTTCGCGATAGCGACCGGACTTACCCCTGTGCATGGGTGATGTGAACGACACCGCCTCACTTCCCGATGCAGAAGCTGGAGAAGATCTCCCCCAGCAAATCGTCGCTGGTGAACCGTCCTGTAATACTGCCCAGGCTGTCATGCGCCAGGCGCAGTTCTTCCGCGAAGAGGTCCAGCACCCGATCGTCGAGGGCGGCATGTTCGGTGGCGAGTTGCAGGTGGTCGGACGCGTCCTGCAAGGCGCGCAGGTGGCGTTCGCGCGCGAGCCAGGGGGATTCGCCGCCGGGATTCCAGCCTGCAATGTCCAGCAAGGCCTTGCGCAGCCTGTCCAGGCCGGCGCCGGTCTTGGCGGAGATGCGGAGGGTGCCGTCGATGCCGGCTTGCGATCGCAAGGCCAGGGCGTCCTGCGCGGAACCGGGGACATGACCCGGGCCGCCCGCTGCTTCCAGGTCGATCTTGTTCACCACCTTCACCACCGGCACGCCCCGCGGCAACTTCTCCGCGATGCCGGCGTCCATGTCTTCGTCCGGCGCGCCGGCATCCACCAGGTGCAGGATGACATCGGCCTTGGCGATTTCCTGCCAGGTGCGGCCGATGCCTATCTTTTCCACGGGATCGTCGGTCTCGCGCAGGCCCGCCGTATCGACCACGTGCAACGGTACGCCCTCGATGTGGATTTCCTGCACCACCTTGTCCCGCGTGGTGCCGGCGATCGGCGTGACGATGGCGACCTCGTCGCCCGCCAGCGCATTGAGCAGGCTGGATTTGCCGACGTTGGGCCGGCCGGCCAGCACGACATGCAGGCCTTCGCGCAGGATCACGCCCTGGCGGGTCTGCGCCAGGATGGCGTCAAGCTCGTCGCGCAAGCCCTGTAGCAGGGGGCGCGCCTGGTATTTTTCCAGGAAGTCGATTTCTTCCTCGGGGAAATCCAGCGTCGCCTCCACCAGCATGCGCAAATGCACGATGCGGTCCGCCAGGGCGGTGACGCGCGCCGAGAACACGCCGGACAGCGATGCCATGGCGCCGCGCGCAGCGGCATCGGAGGTGGCTTCGATGAGGTCGGCGACGGCCTCGGCCTGCGCCAGGTCGATGCGGTCGTTCAAGAAGGCCCGTTGCGTGAATTCGCCGGGCTCGGCCAGCCGCATGCCCAGGTCCGCGCCCGCCCGCAGGCAAAGGTCCAGCACGCGCCGCAAGACGGCAGGACCGCCGTGACCCTGTAACTCGAGTACGTCCTCGCCCGTATAGGAATGCGGCGCCGGGAAGAATAGCGCCAGCCCTTCATCCAGCACCTCCCCATCGCCATCCCGGAACGGCAGCAGATGCGCATGGCGCGGCGTGAGGTCGCGCTGGAACAGGCCGCGCACGAATGCGCCCAGGTCGCGTCCGGAGACGCGCACGATACCCACGCCCCCGCGCCCGGGAGCGGTGGCGATGGCGGCAATGGGAGCGGAGACAAAAGGGGACATAGGGGGTTCAGAGAGGGGCTACTTTGCGCAATAAGGGAATATAACGGGTTGCGCCGACCCCGTTTCCTCCGTATGTTGCGGCCTAGACAGCCTAAGCTGGGCCACAAGCCTGAGCGCACCGGGTCCCCTAAGCTAAGGTCCTACACCGGGTTTCATCCTAACAGGGAGCGTCTTGATGTCGACTCGCCGCTTTACCCGCGTTCTTGCCGGCAGCGCCGCTGCACTCGCCTTGGCCTTCGGCGCCATGGGCCATGCCATGGCACGCGATCTGATCATCGGTCTGAAGAGCGAGCCCAGCTCCATGGACCCCCAGTATCACTCGCTCACTCCCAATACGCAGATCGCCGAAACCATCTTCGACCCGCTCGTGCGCACGGACAGCCAGCTGAAGCCGGAAGCGGCGCTGGCGGAATCGTGGACGGTGGACGGCAACGTCTGGACCTTCAAGCTGCGGCCCAATGTGAAGTTCTCCGACGGCACGCCGCTCACCGCGGAAGACGTCGTCTTCACCTATGAACGCGCGCCCAAGGTGCCCAACAGCCCTTCGCCTTTCACGCTGTACCTGAAGGACGTGGCCAAGACGGAAGTGGTGGACGCCCACACGGTGCGCATCACCACCAAGGCAGCGGCGCCCGCCCTGCTGCCCAACCTGTCGCAACTGCCCATCCTGTCCAAGAAGGCCGCTTCGGGCCCGGCCCCCGAAGGCAAGACGACCACCGAACTGAACGCCGGCGACGGCCTGATCGGCACCGGTCCCTACAAGTTCGTGTCGTGGAAGCGCGGCGCCGAGATCGTACTGGTGCGCAACGACAACTACTGGGGCAAGAAGCCGCTGTGGGACAAGGTCGTCTATCGGCCGATGAGCAATGCCGCCAGCCGCGTGGCCGCCCTGCTGGCCGGCGACGTCGACCTGATCGAGGATCCCCCGACCGACGACCTGCCCAAGCTGAAGGCCGACAAGAAGCTGCACATCGAGGAAACGCCTTCGGTGCGCGTCATGTACGTGGCCATGGATCAATTCGCCGAGCCCAGCCCCGGCATCACCGGCACCAACAACAAGAACCCGCTGAAGGACAAGCGGGTGCGCCAGGCGCTGTCGCTGGCCATCAACCGCGAAGCCCTGGTGGACCGCGTGATGGGCGGCATCGCCCTGCCCGCCGGCAACCTGCTGCCCTACCCGATGTTCGGTGCGTCCAAGGAGCATTCCAAGGCGCCCAAGGCCGACCTGGAAAAGGCCAAGGCCTTGCTGAAGGAAGCGGGCTATCCGGATGGCTTCGGCATTACGCTGGGCGCGCCCTCGGGCCGCTACGTCAACGACGCCAAGGTGGCGCAAGCCATCGCGTCGATGTGGACGCGCATCGGCGTGAAGACCAACGTGGATGCCTCGGCGCCCCCCGTCTTCTTCAAGAAGCGGGATTCGTACGAGTACAGCGCCTACCTGGCGGGCTGGTCCGTGACCAGCGGCGAAATGTCCAATGCGCTGGGATCGCTGCTGGTCACGCCCGACCCCAAGGCTGGCCTGGGCACCACCAATCGCGGCCGTTATTCGAACGCCACGGTGGACACGCTGTTCAAGCAGGGCATCTCGACCATGGATGACACCAAGCGCGCCGAGCTGCTGGCCAAGTCCGCCGACACCGCCATGGAGGACTACGCCGCGCTGCCGGTGCATTTCGAGCTGTCGGTGTGGGCCATGAAGAACGACCTGCGCTACCTGGGCCGGGCCGACCAGATGACGCTGGCCCAGAACGCGACCATCAAGCCTTGACGGCGGCGGCCCGGCCGCGCCGACCATTGCCGTGACACGCGGCGCGCACATTGTGGCGCGCGCCGCGTGCCGCGTTGTATGAACCGTGACGAAGTGAGCCTGCCGACGTGCTAGCAACAATCATCCGTCGCCTTCTGCAGACCGTCGTCGTCATGTTCGTCATGTCGGCGCTGGTTTTCGGTGGCATCTACATGGTTGGCGATCCCATCGCCATGATGGCCAGCCCCGACGCCACCGAGGCGCAGCGCGAAGCCATCCGCCAGTCCCTGGGGCTCAACCTGCCCTTGTGGCATCAATACCTGATCTTCATCGGCAAGGCCATCCATGGCGACTTCGGCAACAGCTTCCTGACCGGCGAACCGGCCATGAAGCTGATCCTCGACCGCGCGCCGGCGACCCTGGAGCTGGCCGTGGTGGCGATGGGCATCTCCCTGCTGGTCGGCATTCCGCTGGGCATACGCGCCGGACTCAAGCCCAAGGCGGTCAGCTCGCGCGCCATCATGACCGGCTCGGTGCTCGGCTTCTCCCTGCCCAATTTCTGGGTCGGCCTGATGCTGATCATGGTGTTCGCCGTGACCCTGGGCTGGCTGCCTGCCAGCGGCCGCGGGCCGACCGTCGCCTTGGGCCCCGTCCGCCTGAGCGTGCTGACGCTGGGTGGCTGGGCCAGCCTCATCCTGCCGGCGGCGACCATCGCGTTGGCCAAGTGCGCCACCATCATCCGCGTCACGCGCGCTGCCACGCGCGAGGCGCTGCCCATGGACTACATCAAGTTCGCGCGCGCCAAGGGCCTGTCCGAGCGGCGCGTGCTCAGCGTGCATCTGCTGAAAAACATCCTGATTCCCATCGTCACGGTCGGCGGCCTGGAATTCGGCCAGGTGGTGGCCTTCGCGGTGGTCACGGAGTCGGTGTTCTCCTGGCCCGGCATGGGGAAGCTGCTGATCGATTCCATCATCAACCTGGACCGCCCGGTGGTGGTGGCCTACCTGTTGCTGATCGTCTTTTTCCTGGTGATGTTGAACCTGGTGGTCGACATCGTCTATACGGTGCTGGACCCGCGCGTCCGGCTGGATGGCCGCCGATGACCCCTACTTCCAACCAGCCGCCCAATCCGTCCACCGACACGCCGCTGGACGTGGCGCCGAGTGCCGTGCGCGAGGCAGCCAGGTATGCATCGCAGAGCCCCATGCACGGTGTTCCCGACGGGCCGACGGCCCCGGCGAGCGCCGAGAAGGAACTCACTCCCCTGCGCCGCTTCCTCCAGGATTTCCTTGCCAGCAAGCTGGCCATCCTGGGCCTGGTGCTGCTCATTGTCATGGTGGGCTCGGCCCTGCTGGCGCCATGGATCGCGCCCCAGAATCCCTACGACATCGGTACGCTGGACATCACCGACGCCAAGCTGCCGCCAGGCAGCGCCAGCATGTCGGGCGACATGACTTATTGGTTGGGCACCGACGGACAGGCACGCGACGTTCTGTCGGCGATCCTCTATGGCATGCGCATCAGCCTGATGGTGGGCTGTGTATCGGTGTTCTTCGCATTCGCGATCGGCGCCACGGTAGGGCTGACGGCGGCCTATTTTGGCGGCCGCCTGGATGCCTTGCTGATGCGTATCGCGGACATACAACTGTCCTTCCCGTCCATACTCGTGGCGCTGATCCTGCTGTCCATCCTGGGCACCGGCGTCGACAAGGTGATCATCGCGCTGATCGTGGTGCAATGGGCCTATTTCGCGCGGGCCGCGCGCGGCGCCGCCCTGGTGGAGCGAGGCAAGGAGTATGTCGAGGCGGCGCGCTGCATGTCCCTGGGCTGGGGGCGCATCCTGTGGCGCCATCTGCTGCCCAACTGCATGCCGCCTCTGATCGTCATCGCCACCATCGACCTGGCGCACGCGATCGCGCTGGAAGCGACGCTATCCTTCCTGGGAGTGGGCGTGCCGGTGACCCAACCATCGCTGGGCATGCTCATCTCCAACGGCTTCGAGTACCTGCTTTCAGGGCGCTATTGGATATCTTTCTTCCCCGGTATTGCGCTGGCCATCACCATCATCGGCATAAACCTGGTGGGCGACCACTTGCGTGACGTGCTCAATCCACGGAACGCGCAATGACCGCGACGATGCAAGCGACTTCCCTGCCTCCCGCGCCTGCGGCCGCCGGCGCGCCCATTCTTGACGTCGCCGGCCTGCAGACGCACTTCTTCACGCGTGCCGGCGTGTTGAAGGCGGTCGACGGTGTCGACCTGCGCCTGGATGCGGGTGAGATCCTGGGCCTCGTGGGTGAGTCCGGGTCCGGAAAAAGCATTACCGGCTTTTCATTGATCGGCCTGATCGACGAGCCCGGCCGCGTGGTGGGCGGCAGCATACGCTTCGACGGCCAGGACCTGCGCCATGCCACGCCGGAACGCTTGCGCAGCCTGCGCGGGCGCGAGATCGCGATGATCTTCCAGGATCCCATGATGACCCTGAATCCGGTGCTGCGCGTCGATACGCAGATGCTGGAAGCGATCCGCGCGCATCGCAAGGTCAGCAAGAAGGAGGCGCGCCAGCGTGCGCGCGAGGTGCTCACCATGGTGGGCATCCCTGCGCCCGACGAGCGGCTGCTCGCCTACCCGCATCAGTTGTCCGGCGGCATGCGCCAGCGCGTGGCCATTGCCATCGCGCTACTGAATTCGCCGCGCGTGATCATTGCCGACGAGCCGACCACCGCGCTGGACGTGACCATCCAGGCACAGATTCTCCACGAGGTGCAGAAACTGTGCCGCGAGACCGGCACGGCGCTGATCTGGATCACCCACGACCTGGCAGTGGTGTCGGGACTGGCGGACCGCATCGCGGTGATGTACGCCGGCCGCGTGGTGGAGACCGGCAGCACGGCGGAAATCATCGGCCATCCGCTGCATCCCTATACGCATGGCCTGATGGCATCGATCCCGACGCCCGCGACACGCGGCCATGACCTTGCATCCATACCTGGCATGACGCCTTCCCTGTTGAAACTGCCGGAAGGCTGCGCCTTCCGCACGCGCTGTCCACGCGCCACGCAAGCCTGTATCAAGGCGCCCGAGGCCGTCGAGTGGCGGCCCGCGCACTGGGTGCGTTGCTGGCATGCCGGCGAGGAGTCCGCCGTATGAGCGCGCAGGCTACGAAGCAGGGCGCCGGTTCGGCCGAAGGCACATCGATGCCGTCCACGCCCGGCGCCGCGATCACTCCCATCCTCTCCCTGCGCGGCGCGGAGATGCGCTTCACGCAGAATGTCGACCTGGCCGGCCGTATCGCCAATCTGTTCGGCGCGCGCCTGCGCAAGACCGAGGTCCATGCCGTGGCTGGCGTCGACCTGGATGTCATGCCGGGCGAAGTCATCGGCATCGTCGGCGAATCGGGCTGCGGCAAATCGACGCTGGGGCGCATCATCGCGGGGATCCTGCGCCCCACCGCCGGCCAGGTGAGCTATCGCGGCAAGGCGGTGGCCGCCATGCCGGACAGCGAACGCCGCGCGTACGAGCTGGGCGTGCAGATGATTTTCCAGGACCCCTACGCCTCGCTCAATCCCCGCATGCGGGTGGAGGACATCATCGGGGAGGCGCCGGTGGTGCATCGCATCATCCCCGCGCGCGAGAAAAGGGCTTACGTCGCGCGGCTGATGGGCCAGGTCGGCCTGGATCCCGCCTACGCGCAGCGCTATCCTCATCAGTTCTCCGGCGGCCAGCGCCAGCGCATCGGCATCGCGCGGGCGCTGGCGCTCAAGCCCAAGGTCATCGTGTGCGACGAGGCCGTGGCCGCGCTGGACGTTTCCATCCAGGCGCAGGTGCTCAATCTTTTCGCGCATTTGCGCCGAGGACTGGATCTGACGTATCTTTTCATCAGCCATAACCTGGGGGTGGTAGGGCATATCTCGGACCGCGTGGCCATCATGTACCTGGGCCGTATCGTCGAGATCGCCACCACGGAGCAAGTCTTCAAGGGCGCCAACCATCCCTATACGCAAGCGCTGCTCAAGGAGTTGCCCACGCTGAACGCGCAGCGGCGCAGTTTCCAGCCCATCAAGGGCGAATTACCGTCGCCGCTGGCGCCGCCGCCGGGGTGCACCTTCCATCCCCGCTGCCCGCGGGCCATGGCGCGGTGCCGGCAGGAGCGGCCGCTGCTGCGTATGATCGCGCCTGGGCATGTGAGCGCCTGCCATTTGAACGACACCCCGAACGACACCCCGACCGACAACCCGACCGACAACCCCTACGCCGCCGGATCCTAGCCACGCCGCCATCAACCGGACCCTTGCCCCCATGCAGACCAGCGACTCGTCCTTCGCCCCTTACGTTCGCCACGCGCCGCGCGTCGACCCCTTGCCCCTGGTATGCGACTCGCCCCACAGCGGCGTCATCTATCCCGCCGACTTCGGCCATGCGCTAGCCCCGTCGCTGTTGCGCAGCGGCGAGGACACGCACGTCGACGAATTGTGGCGCGGCATTCCCGATGTCGGCGGCACGCTGATCTGCGCGCAATTCCCGCGCACCTATATCGACCCCAACCGCGAGCCCGACGACATCGAGCCGGGCCTGCTGGACGGCCCGTGGCCGGGCGCCATCCATCCGACGGAAAAAAGCCGCATCGGCCATGGACTGATCTGGAGCAAGGCCGCCGGCCAGCCCATCTACGCGCGCAAGCTGGGCGTCGCGGAGGTCCAGCATCGCATCGATGCCTACCACCAGCCCTATCATGCGGCGCTGAACCAGGATATCGAGGCCGCCTATCGCCGCTTCGGCGCGGTCTGGCACCTGAACCTGCACTCCATGCCGTCCAATTCCTACGAGACGCTGCAAATCAAGAGCGACCGCCCGCTGGCGGATTTCGTGCTGGGCGACCGTGACGGCACGACCTGTGATCCCGGGCTGGTCGACGTCGTGCAGGCCTCGTTGGAAGCCAGCGGCTACACCGTGGCGCGCAACGATCCCTTCAAGGGCGTGGCGCTGATCGCGCGCCTGGGCCGGCCGGCGCAACGGCGCCACAGCTTGCAGATAGAGATCCATCGCAAGCAGTACATGAACGAACAGACTTTCGAGAAGAACGAACGATTTCCGGCCTTGCAGGCCGCACTGACCAAGGCGACGCAGGCCGTCGCCCTCTACATCCAAAGGCAACTATGAAAACCATCGCAGAAATCGAGCGCGCCGCGGGCGAGCTGACGGCGATACGCCGGGATATCCATGCCCATCCCGAAACCGCTTTCGAAGAAACCCGCACGTCGGCCCTGGTGGCCGAAAAGCTGCGCGGCTGGGGCATCGAAGTGCATACGGGCTTCGGCAAGACCGGCCTGGTCGGCGTGCTGCGCAACGGCAACAGCAAGAAGACGATAGGCCTGCGCGCCGATATGGACGCGCTGCCGATGCCAGAGCACAACCGCTTTGGCCACGCCTCGACGGTGCTGGGCAAGATGCACGGCTGCGGCCACGACGGCCATACCACCATGCTGCTGGGCGCGGCGCAATACCTGGCCGAACATCGCAACTTCGATGGCACCGTGCACTTCATCTTCCAGCCGGCCGAGGAAAACGGCAATGCCGGCGCGCGTGCGATGATGCAGGACGGCCTGTTCGAGAAATTCCCCTGTGACGCGGTCTTCGGCATCCACAACATGCCCGGCATGCCGGTAAACCAGTTCGGCTTCCGCGCCGGCCCGGCGATGGCGTCGAGCAACCGCTTCACCATCACCATCAATGGCGTGGGCGGCCACGCCGCCCAGCCGCACAAGTCGGTCGATACCATCGTCATCGCGTCGGAGATGGTGGGCGTGCTGCAGACGGTGATTTCCCGCAGCAAGGACCCGCTGGACTCCGCCGTGCTGTCGGTCACCCAGATCCATGCCGGCGACGCCTTCAATGTCATCCCCAGCGAGGCGGTCATCCGCGGCACGGTTCGCACCTATACCACCGAGGCGCTGGACACCATCGAGGATGCCATCCGCCGCATCGCCACCACCCTGCCCCAGGTGTACGGCGGCACCGGCGAACTGGACTTCGTCCGCGCCTACCCGCCGCTGGTGAACTGGGAAAAGGAAACCGCCTTCGCGGCCCAGGTGGCCGAGGCCGCGTTCGGCAAGGAAAACGTCGACACCAATATCCCGGCCTTCATGGGCGCGGAGGACTTCTCCTTCTTCCTGGAGGCGGTGCCGGGCGCCTACCTGTTCCTGGGCAACGGCGACGGCGCGCACCGCCAGTCGCAGTACTCGGGCATGGGGCCCTGCATGCTGCACAACCCGAACTACGACTTCAACGACGCCTTGTTGCCCGTGGGCGCCACGTATTGGGTAAAGCTGGTCGAGGCCTTCCTCGGCAAGGCGGGCTGACCCTGGGCAGCCAGTTCGGCGACCAGTTCGGCGGCCGGGCCCTCTCGCCCGGCCGGCCAGCCCCCGGCGCGGTCTATATAAGTTCTGGATCTGAATAAACGCCGATTCATTCGTTGGATCCTTGTGGCGGCTTGCTGATAATCCTCATCAGCCTTGCACGAATACACAGGATCCAGCATGTCCCAGCCCTCCGCCGCCGCTCATTCCCGCCTCGCCAAGGCCGCGTCCGGCGTCGCGGTCGCCCTGGCGCTGGCCATACTGGCCCTGGCGTCGCCCACGCCGGCATCGGCGGCCCCGGCCACCGGCGCGGTTTGCCTGGCGAACTGATACCCCTGCATCGATTCCTCCGCTGGTGGGTGGCCGCCCCCTCACCTGCAATCGCGCGCGTCATGCCGGACGCGCCATGAGCGCGGAGCCATCGGGAAGATGGTTCCGCGTTTTTCTTTCCACAGACCAAGAAAGACGGAAAACCATGCCGCCCTCGATCCCGTTCGCCTCGCGCCTGACGCGCGCCATCACCGCCGCCGTCCTGTCCCTGTCCCTGGCCGCCGTCGCCCTGGCCATGCCCACCCCCGCCCATGCCGAAGGCCGCATCCGCATCGCCGAACAGTTCGGCATCGTGTACCTGCTGCTGAATGTGGCGCGGGATCAGCAGTTGATCGAAAAGCATGGCAAGGCGGAAGGCGTGGATATCAAGGTCGAATGGCTCAAGCTGTCCGGTGGGTCCGCCGTCAACGACGCCCTGCTTTCCGGCGCGGTGGACATCGCCGGCGCCGGCGTCGGTCCGCTTCTGACCATATGGGACCGCACCTACGGCAAGCAGAACGTCAAGGGCGTGGCGTCGCTGGGCAACTTTCCCTATTACCTGGTGAGCAACCGGCCCGAGGTGAAGACCATCGCCGACTTCACCGACAAGGACCGCATCGCCCTGCCGGCCGTCGGCGTGTCGGTGCAGTCCCGTGTGCTGCAGATGGCGTCGGCCGCCGTCTGGGGAGAAGCGCAATACAACAAGCTCGACAGCATTTCGGTGGCGTTGCCCCACCCTGACGCCACGGCGGCCATCATCTCCGGCGGCACCGAGATCACCGGCCACTTCGGCAATCCGCCTTTCCAGGAGCAGGAGCTCGCCGGCAATCCGCGCGCGCACATCGTGCTCGATTCCTACAAGGTGCTGGGCGGCCCGTCGTCGTCCACGGTGCTGTTCGCCACGGAAAAATTCCGCAAGGACAATCCCAAGACCTACAAGGCCTTCCAGGATGCCCTGGTCGAGGCGGCGCGCTTCGTGCGCGAGCATCCCGACCAGGCTGCCGATACCTATCTGCGCGTCGCCGACGCCAAGCAGGATCGCAAGCTGTTGCTGGACATCATCACCAACCCCCAGGTGCAATTCAAGGTCGAGCCGCAGAACACCTATACACTGGCCAGGTTCATGCACCGGGTCGGCGCCATCAAGCACGAACCCGCAAGCTGGCGCGACTACTTCTTCGACGACGCCGTGCTCGCGAACGGGAGCTGACATGAACCACGCCGCCGGCCTTCCCACCGCGACCGCCGCCCCGCCCCGGCCGCTGCTGGACGTCGACGGCGTCAGCCTGGAATACAAGACGCCGGGCCGCCGCGTGCGGGCCACGCATCGGGTGGGTTTCCAGGTGCATGAATCGGACCGCTACATCCTGCTGGGGCCGTCGGGTTGCGGCAAGTCCACGCTGCTCAAGTCCGTGGCCGGCTTCATCGCGCCCACCGAAGGCGTGATCCGGCTGGATGGCAACGCCGTGCGCGAACCCGGGCCGGATCGCATCGTCGTGTTCCAGGAGTTCGACCAGCTGCCGCCCTGGAAGACCGTACGGGAGAATGTCGCGTTTCCCCTCTTGGCCTCGCGCAAGTTCAAGCGGCGCGAAGCGGACGCGCGCGCGCTTCACTACCTCGACAAGGTCGGCCTGTCCGCTTTCGCGGACGCGTATCCGCACACCTTGTCCGGCGGCATGAAGCAGCGCGTGGCCATCGCCCGCGCGTTGGCCATGCAACCCCGCATCCTGTTGATGGACGAGCCCTTCGCGGCGCTCGACGCGCTGACGCGCCGCAAGATGCAGGAAGAGCTGCTGGCCTTGTGGGAGGAAGTGCGGTTCACCTTGCTGTTCGTGACGCATTCCATAGAGGAGGCCTTGCTGGTCGGCAATCGCATCCTGCTGCTGTCGCCGCACCCGGGTCGCGTCCGCGCCGAACTCAACGCGCATCAGTACGGCATGCACAGCGCGGGCTCACCGGCTTTCCAGGCCACGACACAGCGCATCCATGACCTGCTGTTCGACCTGCCCACGCCGGAAGAACCCGCGTCCGACCGGCATCTCGCCACGGCGCGGCGCGCGGCCGCTTGATCCTTACTTCGCCTCGAACCGCAACGTCGACGCCTTCCATGTCCCAGCTATCAGACACTCGCCCGCCCCTGCCGCCGATCCGCGAAGAGTTCGTACGCGACCTGGCGCCCCTGCCCGAGCTGGCGGTGGAGGCGCCGCTGCCCTGGCTGGAACGCATCTGGCGGCGCACCGCCGTGCGCAAGGCCTTGATCCTCGTCGTCCTGGCCGCGCTATGGGAGCTTGCCGCGCGGCTCACCGACAACGATCTGCTGCTGCCCGGATTCGTCGCCACGGCCAAGGCCTTTGCCGAGGGCCTGCTGGACGGCGAACTGCTGGCGCGCGCGGCCACGTCCCTGCGGGTGCTGGTCAAGGGCTATCTCGCGGGCGTGGCGCTGGCCTTCGTGCTGACGACGCTGGCCGTATCGACACGCCTGGGACGCGACCTGCTGGCGACGTTGACGGCGATGTTCAATCCCTTGCCGGCCATCGCCCTGCTGCCGCTGGCGTTGCTGTGGTTCGGGCTGGGCGAAGGCAGCCTGGTGTTCGTGCTTATCCACTCGGTGCTGTGGGCGCTGGCGGTCAATACGTATGCCGGCTTCCTGGCCGTTCCCGACACGCTGCGCATGACCGGCCGCAACTACGGCCTGCGCGGCGTTCGCTATGTCCTGCGGATACTGGTGCCGGCCGCGCTGCCCGCCATACTGGCCGGCCTGCGCATCGGGTGGGCCTTCGCCTGGCGCACGCTCATCGCCGCCGAGCTGGTCTTCGGCGCGTCCAGCGGCAAGGGCGGCCTGGGCTGGTACATCTTCCAGAACCGCAACGAGCTTTATACCGACCGCGTCTTCGCGGGCCTGGCGGCCGTCGTCCTGATCGGCCTGCTGGTCGAGGGGCTGGGCTTCGACAACCTGGAGCGCGTTACCGTGCGCCGGTGGGGCATGCATCGCTGAGTGGCGCGCTGGTGTCCGGTTCGAGCGCCAGCCAGCGCCGTACGTCCACCTCCGCTTCGATGGCCAGGCCCCGGTGGAAGTGCCGCCGGGCGGTATCCGTGTCCATTTCCGGCAGGCCTTCGGCCACGCAGTCCAGCCACTTCTCCTGCAGGTCCTTGTCGGACAGGGGATCGTCGATGGAGCCCGGCGACACGGAAACCGTGCAGGCGTACACCTGGCCGTCGGCGTAGCGCAGTTCGACGGTCACCGGCGCGGCGCCCACGTCGCCGCCCGTCTTCGCGGCCTCTCCGGCCTCCACCAGCCGCACGCGCGGCAAGGCCTGCTGGATCGGCTCGCGCATGACCGCCGCATCGTGGAAGCTTTTCAGCCCGACTTGCCCGTCTTCCAGGCTGGCGGCGATGGCATAGGGGCCGCTGAATTTCGCGTTCAGGCCGGTGCGGGGAGATGGATGGATGAGCGGCTCGGTGCCGCCCCGGGCCATCAGCACGGTCGCTTGCTCCAGGCCCGGCAGGCCCAGGCCGTGCCGTTCCCGCAGCGAGAGGGTGGCCCGGATCATCTTGTGCATCATGTAGCAGCAGGGATAGCGCTTCTGCTCGAAGCCCGGCTGCGCCATGGCGTAGGGCTGTCCAAGGCGGACCGCCTGGGGCCACAAGGCCACGGCGCCGCCGGACATGGCGTGCAGCCAGCCCTTGCCGGACAGGGCGTCCTGCGCGCCGTCCAGGCCCGCCTGGGCCAGCCGCGCGGACCGCAGGCCGCTGGCCGCCGCCAGCCCGACGTGCATGGACTTCACCGCGCTGCCGAAATTGACCCGCAGCCCCGCCGACTGGCTGGCCGCGATCGCCAGCGCATGGCGCGCCTGCGTGGGCGTAAGCCCCAGCGCACGCGCGCAGGCCGCGGCCGCGCCCAGCACGCCCAGGGTCCCGGTCGCGTGAAAACCCAGGTCATAGTGCCCGAAGCCCAGCGCTTCGCCGCAGCGGATCATGACCTCCGTTCCCACGACATAGCATTCGAGGAAGTCGCGGCCATGCATGGCCTGGCTGCGGGCCAGCACCTGCAGCGCGGACAGGATGGGCGCGCTGGGATGCGAGATCGCCAGCATGCAGACGTCGTCATAGTCGAGGACGTGCGACGCCGTGCCGACCAGCAGGCATGCATCGTCCTGGCTGAAGCGCCGTGGCGTCCACGGCAGCGCGACGCCGCCGTCCCGGTCCTCCAGCGCGCCTTGCAAGGCTTGCACGATAGGGTCGCGCGCGCCAGCCAGCGTGACGGCCACCGTGTCGACCAGCTGGCGCGCAGCCCGGCGCAGGACGACGTCGGGGATGCCGGGCGACGGGGCGGTGATGAACTCGGCAAGCTGCTGCGTGGCGTTCGTGACGGTAATGGCGTTCATGGCGGTCTCCGGCCGGCTCAGCGGTTCGACCAGCGCGGCGGGCGCTGTTCGTTGAAGGCGGCCACGCCTTCCACCCTGTCCGCGGAAGAGGCGAGCACGTTGTAGGCCGCGATGTCCAGCGCATAGCCCGTGTGGAAATCGACCTCCGCGCCGCGACTGGCCGCCACCTTGATGTATCGCACCGACATGGGCGCGCCGCGCGCGATGCGGCGCGCCAGCGCCAGCGCCGTCTCGCGCGCCTGCCCGGCGGCGGTCACCTCGGTCACCAGGCCCCATTGCAGCGCCTCCTCGGCATTGATTCGATCGCCCGTGAGCAAGTACCGCTTGCCCCTGGGAACGCCCAGGGCGCGCACGATGTTCTGCACGCCGCCGCCGCCCGGCATGATGCCCAGGCGGGTTTCGGGCAGCGAGAAGCGCGCGGTCTCCGACGCGATGATGAAGTCGGTCATCATGGCAAGCTCGAAGCCGCCGCCGTGCGCGTGCCCCTCGACCGCGGCGATCACCGGCCAGGGAAAGTCCCGGACGCCGAGAAAGGTCTCCTCGATCAGCTCATGCTGCTGGCGCCACGTGTCGTAGCTCATGGCATTGCGCTCCTTCAGGTCGCCGCCGGCCGAAAAGGCCTTTTCGCCGCCGGCGATCACCACGGCCCTGACCGTGGGATCGTCCCGCAACAGCCGGAAGACCTCGCGCAACTCCTGGAACATGCGCGTGTTCATCGCGTTCATGAGCGCCGGACGATTCAACGTGACGATCCGCAATTCCGCGCATTGCGGGTCTGCTTCGAAAAGAATGGTTTCGTAGGCGCTCATGGCGTGCTGTCTCCTCTCGTTGTCGCGGGGCCCGTGCGCACGGTCATGGATTGACGCGCACGCGCATGTCGTATTGGAATTTCTCGGCGGGGTGCAGGGTCCGGGTCACTTCCAGCAGGTCGCCGGTGCGCCCGAAATAGCGTCTTTCCATGCACATCACGGCGTCGCCGGGCGGCACGCCCAGGACCTCCGCGTGCGCGTCGTCGGCCCGCGCGATCGAGATGCTCTGCCGGATCTCGGTGATGGACTCGCCCATGCGCCGCTCGATCAGGGAGAAGATCGCCTCGCTCGAATGCTCGGCCTCGTCCAGGACCTGGCCGAATACATACGGAATCAGGATGACGGAGCTCGCCACCGGTTCGCCGAGCCCGGCCGTGACGCGCAAGGTGTGGACCTGCCACCAGGCTTCGCCCTGCTTGCGTCCCAGCCACTCGGCCTGTTCGGCCGTCAGCGTGATCTCCCGGCGGGAGAGCACGCGCATGACGGTGTCGGCGGCGTACTGGACCAGGTCCGTCACGGAATCGAACGCGTAGCCGTAGCGCCTGGACGGCGCGCTGGCACGCACGAAGCTGCCTACGCCCTGCGAGCCGGATATCAGGCCGACATCGCGCAAATACCGCAAGGCGGTGCGTATGGTCTGGCGGCTGACGCCCAGCGCGGCCACCAGGTCGGGCTCCGACGGCAGCTGTGCGCCGACCGGATACTTGCCTGAGGCGATATCCTGCATCAACGCACGCGCGACCATGGCGTGCTTGGTGTTTCCTGGTATCGCGGCCGATGCCGCGGCGGGTCTGGTCATGCTTGTCTGCCTAGTCTATGGGTCAATACGAACGCGGCATTCCCAGTAAATGATGGCCCACATATCCCAGCACCAGATTGTTGGAGATGGGCGCGATCCTGAAAAGACGCGCTTCCTTCCATTTCCGCTCCAGGTTGAATTCGCAGGCCACGCCGTTGCCGCCGTAGGCCAGCATGGCGGCCTCGGCGGCTTCCCACGAGGCCTCCGTGGAAAGGTACTTGGCCATGTTGGCCTCGGGGCCGCAGGGTTCGCCGGCGTCGAACAGCGCCGCCGCCCTGTCGCGCATCAGCTCCGCGGCCTGCAAATTCATGTGCGCCCGCGCGATGGGGAACTGGACGCCCTGGTTCGCGCCGATGGGCCGGTCGAATACCACGCGGTCGCTAGCATAGCGCGACGCATGTTCGACGAACCATTTCCCGTCGCCCAGCGATTCGCTGGCGACCAGCAGGCGCTCGGCGTTCAAGGAGTCCAGCAGATAGGTGAAGCCTTTGCCCTCTTCGCCTATTCTGTCGTCGTCGCTGACGTGCAGGTCGTCGATGAAGACCTGGTTGGTATGGTGGTTCAGCATCGTCCGGATAGGCGTCGAGGTCAGCGCCTTGCCCGCTTTTTCGATATCGACCAGGAACAGCGTCAGCCCGTCGGTCTTCTTCCTGACTTCCTCGTAGGGCGTGGTGCGCGCGATCAGCAGGTACATATGCGATTGCCGGAACCGCGACGTCCAGACCTTCTGGCCGTTGATGACATAGCCGCCGTCGATCCGCCTGGCCTGGGTCTTGATGCGCAGCGTGTTCGACCCCGCGTCGGGTTCGGTCACGCCGAAAGCCTGCAGGCGCAGGCTGCCGTCCGCGATGCGGGGCAGGTACTTGCGCTTCTGCGCCTCGCTGCCGTGGTTCAGCAGGGCAGCCATGGTGTACATCTGGGCATGGCACGACGCGCCGTTCGCTCCGGACCGGTTGACCTCTTCCAGGATGACGCAGGCCTCGCGCAGGGACAGGCCCGACCCGCCGTATTCCTCGGGGATCAAGGCGGCCAGCCAGCCCGCGCGGGTCATGGCGTCGACGAATTCTTCCGGATAGCGCTCGTCGCGCTCGCATTGCTGCCAGTATTCGCCGGGATAGTCCGCGCACAGGGCGCCGACCGCGCGGCGGATTTCTTCGAGATGGGCCGTATCGACGTGGTTCATGTGAGGTTCCAGTAGAGGGTTAGCGGATGACGCCCCGCGCGATCAGGTCGTCAACGGACGCGGCCGGGTAGCCGGCCGCGTCCAACAGCGCGCGCGTGTGCTGGCCGAGCTCGGGCGGCGCGTCGTGGCGCGTGCGGCGCTGCCCGTCCAGGGTGAAAGGCAGGCCCACGACCTGGTGCCCGTCGCCGTCCTGGATGTCGAGTTCCTGCATGATGCCGACCGCCGCCACCTGCTCGCTTTCCAGCATTTGCTGGACGTTGTTCAACACGCTGCACGGGGCGCCCTGCCGCTGGAGCCGTCGCGCGATGTCCGCGGCGCCCAGCGCCAGCGTGCGTTGCTCGATGGTCTCGTGCAGCGCCTGCCGGTTGCGGACCCGGACGGCATTGCTGGCGTATCGCTCGTCGCGCGGCAGCGCTTCCAGGTCCAGCGCCACGCAGACCTTCTGGAACAGCCGGTCGTTGCCGGCCGCTATGAAGACGGCGCCGTCGGCGGCCTGGAACAATTCATAGGGCGCCGTCATTGCCATGGCCGTGCCCATCCTGCGGGGCAGGACTCCGCTGGCGCGGTAATTGGCGATAAGAATGCTCATCCAGCCGACGCCCGTCTCCAGGAGGCTGGCGGACACCGTCGTGCCCTTGCCGGTGAGCTTCACCCGCAGCAGGGCGGCCAGGATACCCATGGCGGCCCACATGCCCGTGCCCATGTCGATCAGGGACACGCTGACGCGCGCCGGCGGATCGCCCTCGGAGCCGGTCACGCTCATGATGCCCGTGTAGGCCTGCATCAGCGGGTCGTAGCCGGGCTGCGCGCGCAGGGGCCCCTGTTGGCCAAAGGCGCTGATGGCGCAATACACCAGGGCTGGGTTGAGGGCCCGCAGCGCCTCGTCGCCCAGCCCGCGCGATTCGGCGCTGCCGGGCTTCAGCGAGTGCACCAGCACGTCCGCGTCGCGTGCCAGGGCCTTGACGATGTCGACGCCCTGCGGCGTGTCGAGATCGACGGCAAGGCTTTTCTTGTTGCGGTTCAGCGCGAGAAAGGTCGACGAGCGCGCGCCCCAGCTGGGCGGCTGCCAGGCCCGGGTGTCGTCGCCGGAACCGGTCCGCTCGATCTTGATGACCTCGGCGCCCATATCGCCCAGGATCTGGGTGCAGAAGGGGCCCGCCACGTTCTGTGTCAGGTCCAGCACCCGTATGCCTTGCAGGACCTGCTCCATGGCGGACGATGGTTCGGCTGTCATTCTGGCTGTCTCCTTGTATTGCATGTACACTTGTTCGTACAAGTATAAATAAGAATACCCGGGACAGCGAGTCCGGCTCGCCGACCCATTCAAAAAAGCGATTCGAATTCGAATAAGGACTGGGCCCGCCAGGGTCCGAGGAGGAGACTATGAAAAACACGACCCGCAACGACGCCGCGTCGCAGCGCATATCGCGGCGCGACGTATTGAAGACCTTCGGGCTTGGCGCCGCCGTGCTGGGCGCGCCCCGGGCGTTCGGCCAGGGCGCCGCGTGGCCCGCCAAGCCCATCCGCCTGATCGCCACGCAGGCGCCGGGTTCCTCCAACGACGCGACGGCGCGGGCATTGGCCGAATACATGACCAAGGAACTGGGCGCGACGGTCGTGGTGGAGAACCGGCCAGGCGCCATCAGTACCATCGGGGGGGAGGTCGTGGCGCATTCCCCCGCCGACGGGCACACCCTGCTGATCACCCTGCAAAGTTCCGCAGCCCAGGCTTCGGTGCTGGTGAAGAACCCGGCCGTCAATTTCGATACCGACCTGGTGCCCGTTGCCTCCGTCGGCGTCGGTCCCGTGGTGGGCGTGGCGCACAAGGCCTTTCCCGCGAATTCCTTGAAGGAATTGATCGCGCTGGCCAGGACCAAGCCGGTCAATTGCGGCAACTACGCCATCGGCTCCGGCTGGCAGTTGATGTTGCACCAGTTGAGCAAGGACACGGGCGCGGAATTCAACGTGGCGACCTACAAGGGCACCGGCGCGATGCTGGGCGATTTGTACGGTGGCCAGGTCAGCATCGGCGCGGGCTCGCTGGCGGGCATCGGCGGCGGCATCAAGGTCGGCAATGTGAAGCCGCTGGTCGTCACCACGGGGCCGCACTCGAAGGCCTTGCCCGACACGCCTACCTGGGCCGAGGCGGGCTTTATCGGACCCGCCTACCAGGATCTTGCCGAGACCAATATGTTGTTCGCCCCCAAGGGAACGCCGCGTGAAATCGTCGACAGGATCGCGCGGCTGGTGCAGCGGTCGGTCGTCGAATCCGAGCGGGTCAGGAACGTGATGGCGACGCTGGCGGAAGACGAGACGCCGCTGGTGGGCGAGGACCTGCACAAGTTCATCGCCCGTTCCTGGCCGACGTATCGTTGGTTGACGCGCGAAATCGGTATCGCGCAAACCTAGGCGCGCCGCGCAGCCCGTACGCGGACAGGCGCCGCGTGTATCGGGGCGTGAAACATCCGGGCGTTAAAAAACCGCGGGGCCGTTTCCTCTTCCAAGGAAACGGCCCCGCGGCTTGTTGCGGTTGCTAGCCGGCAGGCAGGAGACGTGCGCTCCCTGTTCCGGCCTCGCTGCTTATTTGTTCGCCGCCGCCTCGGTGGCGTGCTTCAGGCGGCGCGTGATGCTCCACTGCTGCAGGATGGACAGCGTGTTGTTGACGCACCAGTACAGCACCAGGCCGGCCGGGAACATGAACATCATGCCGCCGAAGACCAAGGGCATGATCATCATGACCTTCGCCTGCACGGGATCCGGCGGGGTGGGGTTCAGCTTGATCTGCAGGAACATGGTCGCCATCATGATGGCGGGCAGGATGAAGTACGGGTCATGCACCGACAGGTCGTGCACCCAGCCCAGCCACGGCGCGCCGCGCATTTCCACGCTGGCCAGCAGCACCCAGTAGAGCGAGATGAACACGGGGATCTGCACGACCATGGGCAGGCAGCCGCCCAGCGGGTTGATCTTCTCGGTGCGGTACAGCTCCATCATGGCGGCGTTCAGCTTCTGCTTGTCGTCGCCGTACTTTTCCTTCAGGGCCTGCAGGCGCGGGGCGACCTGCTTCATGCGTGCCATCGAGCGGTAGCTGGTGGCGGCCAGGGGATAGAACACGGCCTTGACCAGCACGGTCAGCGCCACGATGGTCCAGCCCCAGTTGCCCAGGATGGAATGCAGCCAGGTCATCAACGCGAACAGGGGCTTGGCGATGATGGTCAGCACGCCATAGTCGACCACCAGTTCCAGTCCGGGAGCGACGGCAGCCATGGCCTTCTGGTCCTGGGGGCCGATCCACAGGTGCGAATCGATCGAGGCCGAGGCGCCCGCCGACACTTCGCCCACCGATTCCACGGTGCGCGCGGCGTACAGGTTGGGGGCCACTTCCAACAGTTCGTTGGTGCGGTTCTTGCCTTGCGGGGGAATCCAGGCGGTGGCGAAGTAATGCTGCACCACGCCGATCCAGCCGTTGTCGGCCTGCTTGATATAGCTGGCCTTCTTCTTCTCGATGTCGGAGAAGGTGGCCTTCTGGAATTTGTCCTGCTCCGAGTAGACCGCCATGCCCGTGAACGTGTGGTAGAAGCTGGACGTGTCGGGCGGGTTGTTGCCGTCGCGCTGCAGTTGCAGGTACAGGGCCGGGCGCAGCGGGTCGCCGCTGGTGTTGGTCAGATCGTGGCGCACGTCGATGTCGTAGCGGCCGCGATGCAGCGTGTAGGTCTTGGTGACCTTCAGACCGCCCGAATCCGCCTCGAACACCACGGCCAGCGTATCGCCGGTCAGCGAACGGTCCGTCGAGACCATGCGGAAAGGCGTCTGGTGGGTGGGGAAGGGCTGGCCGCTGGTCGAACCGACCACGCCGGACTGCACCACGTAGTTAAGGTCGCGCGAGTCGTCCAGCAGCACGGTCGGCTGGTCGTCATGGTTGGCGTCCGGGAACTTCAGCAGCTCGGCGCGCACCACCTGGGCACCCGTGGTGTCGAAGGTCAGGCGCAGGACGTCGGTGGTGATGACCACGCGCTGCGACTGGGCCGCCTGGGCCGCCGCGGCAGTGGGCACGCCGCCGCCGGCCGGGGCTGCCGGCGCGCTGGATGCAGCGGGCGCCGACGGAATGGCGGTGGAGGCCGCGGGAGCGGCTTGCGGATTGGGGGCCTGTGCCGTGGCCGCGGGCGGCGTGCCACCGAACAACGACGGCTTGCCGTTATGGACTTGCCAGTTGTTCCAGAGGAGCAACAGCGAGAACGAAAATATCATCCAGAGGACGGTGCGTCGGATATCCATGGCGCCTACAAGGTGAAAGCGAGAACAGCAAAGCCCGCCAGTTTAGCGTTAATCATGACCGGCGCGGTGGCAATGGGAGCCGCCACAAGGGCCGGAAGTTCCTGAAGCGGGCGGGACGGGGTCCAATCCGCCCGGGCCCCAGGGATGGCAGCGGCCGATACGCCGGACCGCCAGCCACAGGCCGCGCAGCGGACCGTGGGTTTCGATGGCCTCGATGGCGTAGGCCGAGCAGGTCGGGGCAAAGCGGCATTGCCGCCCGATCCAGGGACTGAGAAAGTACCGGTAGAACCGGATCGGCGCGATCAGCAGCGCGGTGACCAGGGCGCGCATCATGGCGTGGCGACAGCCGGCGCGGCCGGCTTGTCCCTCGCGGATTCGCCGCGCGACGGCGGCATCCGGACGATGCGTTCGAAGTGGGTGTCCACTTCGGCGCGCGCCAGATGCTTCAGGGCGGTCAGCGACATGCGGGGAACGCGGGCGTGAAGACGGACGACATAGTCCGCCGGCCGCAGGTCGTGCCGACGGTGGCGAAAGGCTTCGCGTATGACCCGCTTGAGCGCGTTGCGCGTCACGGCCAGCGCGGCGTGGCGCTTGGCAATGACCAGGCCCAGGCGGGCGCAAGCCTGCCCGGGCGCTTGTATGCTGGCGGCGGAAGTCACCATGAAAAACGCCCCTCGTGCCAGCCGGCGGCCTTTCAGGGCGGCGGCGAACTCGGAGGGGCGGTGCATCCGCGCCCCCGGGGGAAGCGTGGTGCGCGGCATGTCAGGCGCTGGCGCCGGCACGCAGGCCGGCGTCACGGATCGCGACGGGGCGATCAGACGGCCAGGCGCTTGCGGCCCTTGGCGCGGCGAGCGTTCAGGACGGCGCGGCCGCCGCGGGTTTTCATGCGCACACGGAAACCATGGGTGCGCTTGCGGCGGGTAACGGAAGGTTGGAAGGTGCGTTTCATGGAAGGTCCACAAAAAGAACAAATTTACGGGGGGCGCGTCCTGTACAGCCCGCACGTTCTGTGCTGCCGCCGCGACGCTGCCAGTCGACACGGCCTGCTGGTCCGTCTGCTTCCTTGACGGATGCAGGCGAAGGCTAAGCCAGTTTCTGGGTCCGGAGGGCGTGCTTCTGGGTACTGGGCCGCTCCGGGCCGGATTTCAGCGAATTTCAGATTCCAGGTTGGGTCTCGGGTCGAGTGCTCACGCGCTCAGGCCCGGCGCCCGGGGGGTTTAAAGCCTAAAGCTAAAGCCTAAAGCTAAAGCCTCAAAGCCTGAAGCCCGGATCCAAATTTCGTGCAAAATTCGGTAAAGCCCACCATTTCAGCAAGTTTTCTCTATCTTGTCAAACAGTTAGGCCCCCCGCGCGGGCACCGGGCCACGCAGGCCTGTGGATAAGTACAGCCCGGGCAAGGTAGAATCGAGGTTTAGACAAGAGCGACATGAAAGAATTCTGGCAGACCTGCGTCAGTCGTCTTGAGCAGGAAATCCCCCCCCAGCAAATCAGCGCATGGATCCGTCCGCTGGTGCCGGTTGCGTTCGACGAAGCGCAGGCCCTTCTGCGCATTTCCGCGCCCAATCGCTTCAAGCTGGATTGGGTGCGCAAGAATTACGCTCAGCAAATCGAGTCGCTTGCCGCCGAATGGTTCCAGCGTCCCGTCCAGGTGCAGTTCGAGCTGCCGGCCGGCGCCGGCGGCCGCCTGCCGCTGGCGCCGCGCCCGCGCGCGGCCAGCCTCGGCACGCCCGGCGTCAGTGGCGCGGCGGCGATGGCGGCGGCGAATGCGGCCGCGGCCGCGGCGGCGCAAGACGTGTCGCATGGCGCCAATGGCATGGCGAATGGCGTGTCTGAGGGCATCCCGAATGGCGCGCCGCAGCATGGGCTCAACGGCGTCCCGTCCGGCCCGGCCAGCGTCGCGCCGGCGCCCGTACCGGCACCGCCGCCGGTCACCAGCGAAGCCGCGAACATCGTGTACGAGCGGTCGCGGTTGAACACGGACCTGACGTTCGAGAACTTCGTCACCGGGAAAGCCAACCAGTTGGCTCGCGCGGCGGCCCTGCAGGTGGCCGAGAACCCCGGCATTTCGTACAACCCGCTGTTTCTTTACGGCGGCGTGGGCCTGGGCAAGACGCACCTGATCCATGCCATCGGCAACGCCATGGTGGCGGCGGGCACTGGCGTGCGCGTGCGCTATGTCCATGCCGACCAATACGTGTCGGACGTGGTCAAGGCCTACCAGCGCAAGGCCTTCGACGATTTCAAGCGCTACTACCATTCGCTCGACCTGCTGCTGATCGACGATATCCAGTTCTTCTCGGGCAAGAACCGGACGCAGGAAGAGTTCTTCTATGCCTTCGAGGCGATGGTGGCGCAGCGCAAGCAGATCATCATCACCAGCGATACCTATCCGAAGGAGCTGGCCGGCATCGACAGTCGCCTGATCTCCCGCTTCGACTCGGGCCTGACCGTGGCCATCGAACCGCCGGAGCTGGAGATGCGGGTGGCCATCCTGCTGCGCAAGGCGGAGTCCGAGGGCGTGCCCATGCCCGAGGAAGTGGCCTTCTTCATCGCCAAGCATCTGCGCAGCAACGTGCGGGAGCTGGAAGGGGCGCTGCGCAAGGTGCTGGCCTACGCCCGTTTCCATGGCCGCGATGTCGTCACGGTCGATGTCTGCAAGGACGCGCTGAAGGACCTGCTGTCCGTGTCCAACGGCCAGATCACGGTCGAGAATATCCAGAAGACGGTGGCCGACTTCTACAAGATCAAGGTCGCCGACATGTACTCGAAACGGCGGCCTGCGAACATTGCGCTGCCGCGCCAAGTGGCCATGTACCTGGCCAAGGAGCTGACGCAGAAAAGCTTGCCCGAAATCGGGGATCTGTTCGGTGGCCGGGATCACACGACGGTGCTGCACGCCGTGCGCAAGATCTCGGACGCCCGGGCCAAGCTTGCTGAACTCAACCATACCCTGCACGTGTTGGAACAAACTCTAAAAGGATGACCATGCAACTCGTACAAACCACACGCGATGCATTGCTGAAACCGCTGTCGACTGTGGCGGGCATCGTCGAAAGACGGCATACGCTGCCCATCCTGGCGAACATCCTGATGCGCAAAGAGGGAAGCCGGGTGTCGTTCATCGCCACCGACCTCGAAGTGCAGATCACCACGCATGCCGATTTCGGCGTGGGCGGCGATAACGAGTCCATCACGGTGGCCGCGCGCAAGCTGGTGGACATTCTCAAGGCCCTGCCCGACGTCGGCGACGTCAAGCTGGCCCTGAACAGCAACAAGCTTGCGGTGCAGACCGGCAAGAGCCGCTTCGCGCTGCAGACGCTGGCGGCCAGCGAGTTCCCCACCGTGGCCCAGCCCGAGCAGTGGGACGTGTCCCTGAGCCTCACGCAGAAGTCCTTGCGCCACCTTTTGAACATGGTGCACTTCGCCATGGCGCAGCAGGACATCCGCTACTACCTGAACGGCATGCTGCTGGTATTCGAACCGGGCCGCGTGCGCGCCGTGGCCACCGACGGCCACCGCCTGGCACACAGCTCCACCGAGGCCGATGGCATCGCCGAGCGCCATGAAGTGATCGTGCCGCGCAAGACCGTGCTGGAAATGCAGCGCCTGCTCGAAGACAGCGACGCCGTCGTCGATATCGACGTGGCGCCGGGCCAGATCCGTTTCCGTTTCGGCGACGTGGAGCTGGTGTCCAAGCTGGTCGAAGGCAAGTTCCCGGACTTCACGCGCGTCATCCCCACGTCCTACACGCGCCATTTCCTGGTCAACCGCGAAGCCCTGCAAGGCAGCCTGCAGCGTGCCGCCATCCTGACCACCGACAAGTTCAAGGGCGTGCGCCTGCAGCTGGCGCAGAACCTGATGAAGATTTCCTCGACCAACGCCGAGCAGGAAGAGGCACAGGAAGAAATCGACATCGATTACAGCCATGAACCGCTGGATGTGGGCTTCAACGTCGGCTACCTGCTGGACGTGCTGAACAACATCAAGGTCGAGGAGATCAAGTGGTCCGTGATGCCGGACCAGAACGCCTCGGCACTGATCACGCTGCCTGACGACGAACAGTTCAAGTACGTCGTCATGCCGATGCGCATCTAAGCGAAGGACGTGCCCTGGGCCGGGCCCGGTCGGGGCCGTTCCAGGGCACGTCCTTCGACCGCTACCGCGATTCGTGCGGCGCGCATCGTTCCTCCCTCGCCTCGCCGGCATTCTCCGGCCTGGTGTGCCGGCCCTCAGGCCGGTGGCTCTTTGAATCAGTAAACGAAAAGACTTATGTCCGACACCCCGAATACCAATCCCGAGAACGCCAACTATGGCGCAGATTCGATCAAGATGCTCAAGGGGCTGGAGGCCGTGCGCAAGCGCCCCGGCATGTACATCGGCGATACGTCCGATGGCACGGGCTTGCATCACATGGTTTTCGAAGTCGTGGACAACGCCATCGACGAGGCGCTGGCCGGTTATTGCGACGACATCGTCGTGACCATCCACACCGACAATTCGATTTCGGTATCGGACAACGGCCGCGGCATTCCCACCGACATCCACAAGGACGACGAATTCGGCCGTAGCGCGGCGGAAATCGTCATGACCGAGCTGCACGCCGGCGGCAAGTTCGACCAGAACTCGTACAAGGTGTCCGGCGGCTTGCACGGCGTGGGCGTGTCTTGCGTGAACGCGCTGTCGGAATGGCTGCGCCTGACCATACGCCGCAACGGCGAAGTGCATGAAATGGAATTCCGCCAAGGGGTGCGCGTCGCCCCGCTGGCGGTCACCGGCAAGACGGAGAAGCGCGGCACGGAAGTGCGCTTCCTGGCCGATCCCGTCATCTTCACGCACATCGAGTATCACTACGAGATCCTGTCGAAGCGGCTGCGCGAGCTGTCCTTCCTGAACAACGGCGTGAAGATCCGCCTGGTCGACCAACGCCAGGGCAAGGAAGAGAACTTCGCGTTCTCCGGCGGCGTGAAGGGCTTCGTCGAGTTCATCAATCGCAGCAAGACGGTCCTGCATCCCAACGTGTTCTCGGTCAGCGCCGAGTCGAGCGCCGGTGGCGTGCCGGTCACGGTGGACGTGGCCATGCAGTGGAACGACACCTACTCCGAAAGCGTGCTTTGCTTCACCAACAATATCCCCCAGCGCGACGGCGGCACCCACATGACGGGCTTGCGCGCGGCGATGACCCGGATATTGAACAAGTACATCGCGGATAACGAGCTTGCCAAGAAGGCCAAGGTCGAGACCTCCGGCGACGACATGCGCGAAGGCCTGGCCTGCGTGCTGTCGGTGAAGGTGCCCGAGCCCAAGTTCAGCAGCCAGACCAAGGACAAGCTGGTCTCCAGCGAAGTGCGTCCGGCCGTGGAAGACGCGGTGGCCCGCACGCTGGAAACCTGGCTGCTGGAGCATCCCAACGATGCCAAGGCGCTGTGCGGCAAGATCGTCGAGGCCGCGCGGGCGCGTGAAGCCGCGCGCAAGGCGCGCGAGATGACGCGCCGCAAGAGCGTGCTGGAAGGCGCCGGCCTGCCCGGCAAGCTGGCCGATTGCCAGGAAAAGGATCCGGCGCTGTGCGAGCTGTACATCGTCGAGGGCGACTCGGCGGGCGGCTCGGCCAAGCAAGGCCGTGACCGCAAGTTCCAGGCCATCCTGCCGCTGCGCGGCAAGGTGCTGAACGTCGAGAAGGCGCGTTTCGACCGCCTTATCGCCAGCGAGCAGATCGCTACCCTGATCACCGCGCTGGGCACCAGCATCGGCCCCGACTTCAACGTCGAGAAGCTGCGCTATCACCGCCTGATCATCATGACCGACGCGGACGTCGACGGCGCCCACATCCGCACCCTGCTGCTGACGCTGCTGTATCGCCAGATGCCGGAGCTGGTGGAGCGCGGCTACGTGTATATCGCCCAGCCGCCGCTGTACAAGGTCAAGGTGGGCCGCGACGAGCGCTACCTGAAGGACGACCAGGAAGAAGCCGTGTTCATGCTGCAGCTGGCGCTTAAGGATGCGTCGCTGGTGCCGTCCGAAGGCGCCGATCCCATCACGGGCGACGCGCTGGCCGAACTGGCGCGCCAGTACGACCTGGCGGATGCCGTGATCGGGCGCGCGTCGCGCATGATCGACGAAGCCGCGCTGTCCGCCATGGCCGAAGGCGTGGAGATCGACCTCTCCACGCCCGAGACGGCCGCGGCGTCGGCGGAGAACCTGCAGCAGGCGATGTTCGATCCGCTCGCGCCCAAGGCGGTGTCCGTCACGGCCGAAGTGGACCCGGGCACGGAGAAGCAGCGTCTGATCGTGCGCCGCATGCGCCATGGCAATGCGCGCATCAGCGTGATCGACGCCACGTTCGTGGCGGGCGCCGACTATGGCGTGCTGTCGCGGTCGGCCAAGACCTTCCTGGGCCTGATCGGCAAGGGCGCGCTGGTTGCGCGTGGCGAGGGCGAGAAGCGCAAGGAGGCCGGTGTTTCCGACTTCCGCGAAGTCATGC
The DNA here is from genome assembly GCF_004121055.1 of Achromobacter aloeverae. GTDB lineage: Bacteria > Pseudomonadota > Gammaproteobacteria > Burkholderiales > Burkholderiaceae_B > Bordetella_C > Bordetella_C aloeverae. The sequence continues at coordinate 23,760 of NZ_PYAL01000005.1, read as the reverse complement.
GCTGGCTGCGCGGCGAAGCGGAGCGCAGCGTGAGCAAGCAGCGCTACAAGGGCCTGGGCGAAATGAATCCCGAGCAGCTCTGGGAAACGACCATGGACCCCAAGGTGCGCCGCCTGCTGCGCGTCCAGATCGAAGACGCCATCGCCGCCGACGAGGTCTTCCAGACCCTGATGGGCGACGACGTCGAACCGCGCCGCAACTTCATCGAAACCCACGCGCTGTCGGCGAGCAATATCGACATCTGATCGTGTAGGGTCCGGGACGTGTCCCGGAGTATCCGTACAGGTCAGAACTGGCGGTGAGGTTGCGATCAGGTTCTGATTTGCCGGTATGGACGATACGGGATACACTAGTCATGTAAGCGCTTGGATCACAGGTTGACTGCTTCCCTCCTCGGACGGACGTCAAACTCCAAGACGCAAAAGAGGGAATGGCCGCGCAAGCGGCCATTTTCCTTTGTGCGAGCATCTCCGCGATGCTCGGGTGGCTGTAACGGCGCACTATCTGGCGTGGCTCGCCCAATGTCCGACTACGGCCTCGCCGCGCTTGAGGGCGACAGGTTGGCGATGCCGTGATGCGTACTTCAGTACCTTCGCGAGGCGTCGCTTTCCAAGGAAGTGGTCCAACTGGACTGCGCCAAGGCTGCGCCGGCGGCGGTAGTGTTCCAGGGTCTCGTGAGTCAGTAGCATCCGGCAGCGGGCATCCGCTTCGCAGCCCCGGTAGGCCGTCGCTACGTCGGGCGACAGCCACTTCAGCAACTCCACCATGCGGTTGTAGTACAGGGCCAATCGGTCAACGGCATCCGAGGGTGTCGCCGGCGCAGGCGCCACGATGGCAGGCGTCACGCCTTGGCGTGCTCGCGCTTCCTGAAGCAGAGGGCCGAGCTTCCAGATGGGCTCATGATGCGCGATGCGATTGCGGACTTCGTTGCACAGGTCCAGTCTTGCGAAAAGCGCGTCGCGCTGGTGCTGTTTCCATTGGGTCGGCAAGCGCATCCGGTGGCCCGGCACCACGTCGACCAGGATATCGCCCCACTTCAGCGCTTGGCCGGTGGCATCTGTGGTCACATCCAGAAGGTGGGGCCAGAAGCCGAACGTCAGCTTCGAGACTACATCGTCCGGCGAAGGCATGGGGTTGCGAGGCAACCAAGTCCCGTGGCGTCTCCTGTGGGTGATCTTTCTGACCTTGTCTCGTGAATCCGGATTCAAGTTGAGGTGATTGAACCAGTCCTTCCCCCCGGTGGGACCAATAGCGCCATACCGGCCACCCAGGGCCTTGTGGAACTGATTGCGGAGGACGATCTCAAGAAGCGACATGGCACGGAACAGCGAACCGCTGACGTCGTCATTCCACTGGTAGAGCCCAAGCGTCTCGTTGTCATCGGCGGGGCAGAAGAACGTGCGGTAGTTGCTCAGTCTTGCATGTGAGATGGCGTCGACAAATGGGCCAACATAGGCCGAACCGGAGGCAAGGATCATGGTCCATCCTGGTTGTCTGGGGTTGACCATGGTAGCGATATTGACGCCTACAAAGACACCTTGGTGCTCGCGAACTGTTTAACGCGGCAGCGACGATGCGACGCCTGCCACAGGAAAGAAGACCGCCATGCATGATGAACGGCGCCGCTGGCCCGAACGCTGGCGCCCGACCTTCTGCCGGGTTAGGGCACGGCAGGCGACCCTGGCGTGGCGCCGCACGCCCCCATTGATAGCCCGCATCAAAATTTCTGATTGGACGCTGGGCCGGGCTGCCCATTAAGGTTGCCGCACGATAAATGACAATAGGGAGACAACCATGCCGAGTATCCGACGCCTTGCCCTTGCCCTGGCCCTGACCGGCGCGGGCGCGGCCGCGCAGGCCGGTACCGTGACGGTGATCACGTCCTTTCCCAAGGACCTGACCCAGGCCTACAAGGTGGCTTTCGAGAAAAGCCATCCCGGCATCACGCTGGAATTCCTGAACAAGAATACGGTGGCCGGCATCGCCTATGTGCGCGAAACGCCCGCTGGCCAGCGGCCCGACGTGTTCTGGGCCAGTGCGCCGGACGCCTTCGAATTGCTGGGACAGGCCAAGCTGCTGGCCAAGGCCAGCGACCTGGCCAACCCCAAGGTGCCGGACAAGATCGGCAGTTTCCCCATCAACGATGCCGCCGGGCTCTATTTCGGCCAGGCCCTGGCCGGCTACGGCATCATGTACAACACGCGCTACCTGAAGGCGCACAAGCTGACCGCGCCGGTCGAGTGGAAAGACCTGCTGGCGCCGGCCTGGTTCGGCCACGTGGGCATCACGTCTCCCTCCCGGTCGGGCACCATGCATCTGACCGCCGAGACCATACTCCAGGGCGAAGGCTGGAACGACGGCTGGCGCACCCTGCTGCGCATGTCCGGCAACAGCAGCGCGGTGACCGAACGCTCTTTCGGCGTGCCCGATGGCGTGAACAACGGCCAGTTCGGCGCCGGACCGGTCATCGATTTCTTCGGCCTGTCCAGCAAGTTCTCCAAGTTCCCGGTGGAGTTCGTCTACCCCACGGAAACCGCCATCGTGCCGGCCAATATCGCGCTGATCGAAGGCGCGAAGAATACCGACGAGGCCAAGCAGTTCATCCGCTACACGCTGGGCCTGCCGGGCCAGGAGGTGCTGCTGGACCCGAAGATCTCGCGCCTGCCCGTGCTGCCCTACAGCGAACTCAAGGGCAAGATCCCGCCCGGTTATCCCGATCCCGCCGAGATTGCCAAGCGCAGCAAGGTGCACTTCAACGTCAACCTGTCGCAGTCGCGCTACTACGTCGTGCAGTCGCTCTACGACCAGACGATCACCTTCCGCCTGAAGGAGCTGCAGCAGGCCACCAAGGCCATCTATGACGCCGAACGCAAGCTTGGCGACAAGGCCGGATCCGGCAAGGCGGCGGAGCTGCTGGCGCAGGCCCGCAAGCTGGCCTGGAACCCGCTGGTCGACGAAAAGCAGGCGGCCGATCCGGCCTTCCAGCAACTGTTCTCGGGCGACAAGCGCGATGCGTCCGTCAGCCAGAAGATCACCCAGCTGGAAGGCGAGTGGAACGGCAAGGCCCGCGCCAACTACGAGGAAGCCGTCAAGCTGGCGGGCCAGGCGGCTGCGCTGTAGCGGCGCCACGGCCGGGGGCACATCCCCCGGCGTGTAGCCCCTGACGTGTATTCCATCCGTGCGTACCGCCCGCGCTAGCGGGCGGTACGCTACCCCGCCGTGACCAGGTGTCGAACCGACACGGCATTCCGGACGTCGCATGCGAAATTCTTCTCCCTTCGGCTTGAGCAAGGGACCCGCGGCCGTGGCGCTGCTGGTGCTGGCCTTCCTGCTGCTGTTCCTGTTGGTGCCGGTCGCGATGGTGTTCCATACGGCCTTCGTCAACGCCGACGGCAGCTTCACCCTTGGACATTTCCAGTCCTTCTTCCACCAGCCGCTGATGCAGGAGGCCTTCTTCAACAGCCTCTACGTGGCGGGCTGGTCGACCCTGCTGGCCTCGCTGATCGCGGTGCCGCTCGCGTACTTCACCGTGCGCTTCGAGTTTCGCGGCGCGCTGATCATCCAGACGCTGGGCGTGCTGCCGCTCATCATGCCGCCCTTTGTCGGCGCGGTGGCCATGCAGCTGATATTCGGCCGTTCGGGCAGCGTCAACCTGCTGCTGGGCGACTGGTTCGATATCAATATTCCCTTGATGGAGGGCTTGAACAGCGTCATTTTCGTCGAGGCGCTGCACTACTTCCCTTTCATCCTGATGAACCTGGTGGTGGCGCTGCGCAATATCGACGGCTCGATGGAGGAGGCGGCCTTCAACCTCGGTTCGCGCGGCTTCCGCCTGTTCCGCCGCATCATTTTCCCGCTGGCCCTGCCGGGCTTCGTGGCGGGCGCGTCGCTGGTCTTCATCAAGGTCTTCGATGACCTGGGCACGCCGCTGGTGCTGGGCGCGACCAACATGCTGGCCCCGCAAGCCTACTTGCGCATCACCCAGGTCGGCCTGGAGGACCCGCTGGGCTATGTGATCGGCGTCATCATCATCGCCTTCTCCATCGTTTCATTGTGGCTGTCCACGCGCCTGCTCGGCGGCAAGGACTATTCGACGCTGCAAAAGGGCGGCGGCGCGATCCAGAAGCGGCGCCTGCGTCCCGCCGAGAGCGTGCTGGCCTATGGCTGGATCATCCTGGTCCTGCTGCTGGTGCTGTCGCCGCACATCGGCGTGCTGCTGCTGTCCTTCGCCAGCGTGTGGAGCTATGCGCCACTGCCGGACGGCTATACGATGGCTCACTACGCGTCGGTGTTCCAGGATTCGAGCGGCATGATCGCCAACACCCTGCTCTATTGCGGCCTGGCGGCCGGGCTGGACGTGGCGCTGGGAACCGCCATCGCCTATCTGCTGCTGCGCACGCGCCTGCCCGCCCGCCAGTGGCTGGACTGGCTGGCGTCGGCGGCCCTGGCCATCCCGGGCATCGTGCTGGCCATCGGCCTGTTGCGCACCTTCCGTGGGGTCGAGATTCCCTTCACGGGCACCCTGCTGACCGGGTCCTGGGTGCTGATCATGATCGCGTACTCGGTGCGGCGGCTGCCCTATGCCCTGCGGTCCTGTGTGGCGTCGCTGCAGCAGATCAATGTGTCGCTGGAGGAAGCCGCGCAGTCCATGGGCGCCAATCGTTGGCGTACCATCCGGCGTGTGGTGGTGCCCTTGATGGCCGGCGGTATGCTTGCCGGGTTCGTGACCAGCTTCGTCACGGCGGCGGTGGAGTTGTCGGCCACCATCATGCTGGTGACGCGCGAGAGCCAGGCGCCCATGAGCTACGGCATCTACCTGTATATGCAAAGCGCCTCGGGACGCGGCCCGGGCGCCGCGCTGGGCGTGCTGGCGGTGGTGGCGGTCGCCATCGGCACCTATGCAAGCCATGTGCTGGTGCAGCGCTCCACCGCGCGGCAGCGGCCGGCGCGGACGAACAATAACGAGGAGTTGGAGGCCCTATGAAGAAAGTCGGCGTCGAGTGCCGGGACATATCCTTGTCCTATGGCAAGACACAGGTGCTTAAGAACCTGAATATCTCCATCGAGCCCGGCGAATTCTTCGCCCTGCTGGGACCGTCGGGGTCGGGCAAGTCCACCCTGCTGCGCCTGATCGCGGGTTTCAACCAGCATTCCAGCGGCCAGCTGCTGGTCGACGGCAAGGACGTGACGGGCATCCCCCCCTGGAAACGCAATATCGGCATGGTGTTCCAGAGCTACGCCCTGTGGCCGCACATGACGGTGTTCGACAACGTGGCGTTCGGCCTGGTCGAGCGCAAGGTGCCGCGCGCGGAATTGCGGGAGCGCACCGAGGCCGCGCTGGCGCTGGTGGGCCTGTCGCAGTATGCCAAGCGCCGCCCCAATGAATTGTCGGGCGGCCAGCAGCAGCGTGTCGCGCTGGCGCGCACCATCGTCATCGAGCCGCAGGTGCTGTTGCTGGACGAACCCTTGTCGAACCTGGACAAGAAGCTGCGCGTGCAGATGCGACGCGAGCTGCTGGCCTTGCAGCGACGCCTGGGCATTACCACCATCTTCGTGACCCACGACCAGGAGGAGGCCATGACCACGGCCGACCGCATGGCGGTGCTGGACCACGGCGTGGTGCAGCAGATCGGCTCGCCCAATAATCTGTTCGACTTTCCGGTGAATCGCTTCGTGGCGAATTTCGTCGGCACGATGAATGTGCTGGAAGGCGCCGTGAAGGAACGCGCCAGCCAGGGCGTGGTGTTGTCGGTGGACGGCGTGGGAGACCTGCACCTGCCCACCAACGGCGACTTGCCGGACGGGCCGCGGATGGCGGCGAGCTTCAGGCCGCACACGGTACGCATCGACCTGGCCGGCGGCGCGCCCGACGCCCGCTATGTGTGGTTGCCCGGCGTGGTGCATGCCAGCGAATTCCAGGGCGAGTTCACTCGGTACCAAGTCATGATCGGCGACCAATGCATCACGGCCGACCAGTCGCACCTGGCGGGCCTGTCCATTTTCCCCATCGGCGCGCCGGTCGCGCTGGGCCTGGAGCCCAGCCAGGTGCGCTTGCTGGCGGCCTGACGGCGGCATGGAGATCTACCAGATCCGCGCCTTCATCAAGGTGGCTCGCCTGGGCAACGTGACCCGCGCGGCGGATGCCTTGTCCCTGACGCAGCCGGCCGTCACCGCGCAGATCAAGGCGCTGGAGCAAAGCCTGGGGGTGGCGCTGTTCGATCGCAGCGGCGGCCGCCTGGTCCTGGCCAAGGCGGGGGAAGCGCTGCTGGAGACCGCCGAGCAGCTGGTCGCCCTGGGCAACCAGCTGAAGTCGGCGGCGCAGGCCTTGCAAGGAGAATTGCATGGCGTGCTGGAACTGGGCGTGCCCAGCGAGCAGCCGGATTTCCTGCGGCTGGGCGAACTGGCGGCGACCGTGACGCGGCAACTGCCCCTGGTCGAATTGAAGACCCACGTGATGCCCACCGAGTCGCTGGCCGAACAGGTGGCCAGCGGGCGCCTGGCGGCGGCGCTGACGGTGGCCGCCGCGCCGCCGCGGGGGGTCCAGTGGATGCCCCTGCGCAGCGTGCGTTATCGAGTGGCCTTGCCGCGCGCGCTGGCGGACAGCATGCGCAAGGGCGGCTGGCGGGAACTGGCGCAATTGCCATGGCTGGATGGTCCGGCCGGCAGCCATGCGCATCTGCTGCTGCGCGATCTGTTCGAGCGGCATGGCCTGAGTCCGCGCGTGGTGATGCAGAACGATGACCAGGCCAACCTGATGGCACTGGTGAGGGCCGGCGCCGGCTGCGCGCTCCTGCGCGAGGAGATCGCGCTGCAAGGCGCGGCGGCAGGCGACTGCACGGTGTGGGGCAGCGTGCATGCCGATGCCGTGCTGGGCTTCATCGCTTCGGCGGATCGTGTCGGCGAGCCGCTGGTGGTGGCGCTGGAGTCGATGATGCGGGCGCTCTGGCTGGCTTGATGCGGGCGGCGGGTCGATGCGCGCGCAGGTGGGGCTCGCGCTTCACGCCTTATTCGAAGCATCGTTCAGGGCTAGGTTTAATGCCTCATTTAATGCTTCATTTAATGCTTCATTCGAAGCGCAAGGCTTTTTCGCCGCTGCGGGTCAGGCGCAGCGCCCGCGTGTGGCCCTGCCGCTCGACCCATTTGCGCTTCAGGAAATGCGCCAGCAGCGCATCGCCCAAGGCCCCGCCGATATGCGGGCGGCGCGCGCTCCAGTCCAGGCAGGGGTGGGCGAAGCTGCGGCGCGTGGTGTGAACCGTGGCCACGTCCATGCCCAGGTCGCGCAGATAGTCCTCGCCCGCCGCGGTCAGGGCATACTGCCCCGTGCCTGCGTGCAGGTATCCGCGCGCCAGAAACGCATCGTGCAGGCGGACGGCGACCGCGCCCGCCATGTGCTTGTAGCAGGTGCGCGCCTCGCATAGCTCGGGCGGCGTGTGCGGTTTGAAAGGCGTGGCGCGTACGCCCGCCACCACTAGCAAGGCCTCCAGCGCGGCGGCGACATCGGGATTGGCCAGGCGGTAGTAGCGGTGCTTGCCTTGCGTGGCCTGTTCCACCAGCCCTTGCTCGCGCAGTCGCGAGAAATGGCTGCTGGCGGTGGACGCGCCGATGTCGGCGACGGCCGCAAGCTCTGTGGCCGTGCGCGCGCAGCCGTCCAGCAGGCTGCACAGCATGCGGGCGCGGGCGGGATCGCCGATGGCCGCGGCGACGGCTGCGAGCTGGCCGTCGACCGGATCGTCGACGGTGGGGGGAATGTCGGGCATGATTCGATCCAGGTCGAAGTGTGGATACGACAATGCAGCATACTGGCCGCCTGTCCTTCACTACAAGCAGAAAATGTCGATGAGCATAGTGGCGCCCGCGCGCGCATTCTTTGGATCCCGGGTCATCGCGGGCACCTTCTTGCTGGCGGTCTTCGGCTGGGGCGTGGGGTTCTACGGGCCCCCCGTCTATTTGCAGTCGGTCGTGCAGCGCGGCGCCGCCGACGTGACGTGGGCGTCCGCGGCGGTAACGTGGCACTTCGTGCTGGGCGCCTTCGTGGTGGCCAACCTGCCTCGGTTGTACCGCCGGGCCGGCGTGCCGCGCATCACGGTGCTGGGCGCCGCCGTGCTGGCCGTGGGCGTGTATGGGTGGGGCATCGCGGCGACACCGGCGCAGCTGTTCCTGGCAGCGACCTTCAGCGGCGCCGGATGGGTGACCATGGGGGCCGCCGCCGTGAATGCGCTGATCGCGCCCTGGTACGTGGCGCGGCGCCCATCGGCGCTGGGCATGGCGTACAACGGCGCCAGCCTGGGCGGTGTGGTGTTCTCGCCTTTATGGGTGCTGCTGATCGGCCGCATGGGTCTCGATGGCGCCGCGATGGTGGTGGGCCTGGTGATGGTGTGCGTAATGGCCTGGCTGGCCGGCGCCGTGTTCCGGCACACGCCGGCGTCCAAGGGCCAACGTCCGGACGGTGGCGACGCCACCGCGGGCAAGGACGCGATAGTGCAGCCGCCTGCCCCTGCCGCTGCCACGGCATCGGCGCCGCCCGCGCCCTTGGGCAAGGCGTGGCGGGACCGCCGCTTCCTGACCCTGTGCGCCGGCATGGCCCTGGGCCTGTTCGCGCAGATCGGGCTGATCGCGCACCTGTTCTCGCTGCTGGTGCCCGTGATGGGGGAAAAAGCCGCCGGCGTCGCCATGGGCCTGTGCACGGCATGCGCGATCCTCGGCCGCATGGTGGTAGGCAGGCTGATGCCGCCGGGCACGGATCGCCGTCGTGTCGCCGCCATCGCCTACGGCTTGCAGGTCGCGGGCGTGCTCGGCCTGTTGATGAGCGTGTGGCTGCCCCCCCAGGATGGCGCGCTCCCGGGCGCGCTGCGTTGGCTCGGCCTGCTGTTGTTCGGCTCCGGCATCGGCAATGCCACGTCGCTGCCGCCCCTGATCGCCCAGACCGAGTTCACGCGGGACGATGCGCAGCGCGTCATCCCGTTGATCGTGGCCGTGTCCCAGGGCACCTATGCCTTCGCGCCGGCGCTGTTCGGCCTGCTGCGCGATATCGGCGGCGCGACCTGGCTGTTCCCCGTCGCCGCGGCCGTCCAGGTCGCCGCCATCGCCGCCTTGCTGGCGTATTCGCGAAATTTGTCGCGCGTGGCGTGACCAGGGCCAGTCCCCCGGGGCCCGACGCGGGCGCTGAGGGCTGCGCGCGGGTACGCCTGGCATGCCCGGATTCAAACGTAGCAGGGTCCCTCTATCAAAGGATGCGCGGCGAGGAATTTCTCGTCTATCTCCAAGCCGAGGCCCGTGCCTTCGTAGGGGGCCACCATGCCGTTCTTGTCCAGGACATACGGTGGCTTGTCCATCATCTCGTCGCGGAAGGGATTCAGCGCGGTGACATCGGCCTCGAAGTAGCCGGGGTTGTCGAGCGCGGACAGATAGTGGATGGTGGTGGCCATGTTGATCGCGGTGGCCGAGGTGTGCGGGTTGACGCTCAGCTTGGCTGCGGCGCCGAGGGCCGCGATGCGCATGCCCTCGGTGATGCCGCCGCACTTCGACAGGTCGGGCTGTATGAAACCCACGTCGCCCGACGCCACCAAGGGCGCGAACTCGTAACGCGTGTAGTGGTTCTCTCCCGCCGCCAAGGGCACGCGGCCCAGCCGCGCCGCGCGCGCATAAGCCTGCGCGTCGTGCGCGGGAAAGGGCTCCTCCAGCCAGCCGACGTTCTGTTCTTCGTAGGCTGGCATGACGCGGCGGACATCGTCGATGCTGTAGCTGGTGTTGGCGTCCACCAGGATGTCGATATCCTCGCCGACCGCCGCGCGGACGGCGCGGACCCGGGCGATGTCGCGCGCCGGTGTATCGCCCACGCGCAGCTTGAGCGCGCGATAGCCCTGTTCGACCAGGCCCAGCGCCTCATCGGCAAGCCGCGCCGGGTCCTGCCAGCCCAGCGATATGCCGCCCGCATAGGCCTTTACCGGACGCGCCGCGCCGCCGAGCAGGCGGAACAAGGGCCATCCGCTGGCGCGCGAACGGATATCCCACAACGCCAGGTCGAGTCCGCTGAGCGCCAGCGCCGCCGCCGCGCCCATTCCATGGCTGGCGAACTGCATTTTCAAGATGCGGGCAGTGACGCCGTTGACGTCCAGCGCGTCCATGCCGAGCACCAGTTCACGGATCGTGGTGTCCAGCAGGCGCGCGATGGCGCCCGGACAGCGTCCATGATGGGACTCGCCCCATCCGGTCACGCCTTCGTCGGTGCGGACCCGTACCAGTACGGCATCGCGCTTGACGCTGCGGCCTATGCCCAGGCGCACAGATTTCTCCGGCGGCACGGGAAAGGAGATGGGCACGGCTTCGATATCGGTGATTTTCATGTCGGATCCTTCAGTGGGGCTTCATACGACAGCTTCATGAATACGGCGTCACGCAATACGGCGTCACACATAGGGCGTCACACATATGGCCGAAGATATGGCTTCAAACGCGGTTGACCGGTTCCTGGCCGGCGAGGATGCGCAGCATCTCATCCACGGCGCCTTCGCTCATGCGTCGCATGCTGGCCCCGGTCGATCCGGCGACGTGCGGGGTCAGCAAGACGTTCGGCCCGCGCAGGATGGGTGCGTCGGCCGGCAGCGGCTGCACATCGTGGACGTCCAGCGCAGCCCCGGCCAGGCGCCCGTCCGTCAGCGCCCGGAGCAGCGCGGGCGTATCGACGACGGGGCCGCGCGCGACATTGATCAGGATGGCGCCGGGACGAACGACGGACAACGCGGCTTCGTCCACCAGGCCGCGCGTGGCCTCGGTGAGCGGGCAGCACAGCACGATGACGTCCGATTCCCGCATCAACGTTTCCCGGTCGACGGCTCGCACCCCGGGTGGCAGGGTCTCGGGCCTGCGGGTCAAGCCCAGGGTGTGCATGCCCAGCGCGCCGGCCACGGTTGCCAGCCGGCGGCCTATGGCGCCCACGCCGACGATGCCGCAGGTGGCGCCATGCAATTCACCGCTGCTTTCGCCATAGGCCCGCGCGGGCCCCCAGCCTTGCTCGCGCAGCATTCCGTCGAGGCGGGCGAGCGGGCGGCGTAGATGCAGCATCGCGCCCAGGCAATACTCGACCACGGTGGCGGTATTGGCGCCGGGTACATTGGCGACCACGACCGGGAATCGGCGGGCCGCCTCCATCGGGATCATGTCCAGTCCCACGCCATGCCGCACCACGGCCTTGAGGCGTGGCGCGTGTTCGAAAATGTCCGCGGGCAGCGGGTTGCGCACGATGACGCCGTGTGCCGGCGCAATCGCGTGCCGCAGCGTATCCGGCCGCGGATCCGCCGGCAGGACGATGTTCGCATGACGTGCCAGCCGCGCATGTTCGTCAGGATGGATGGCGCTGGTCAGGAGCACCACGGGCAGTTCGTTCATGTCCGGCCTTCCGCGACGATGGGGTTGTGTAGGGCGCCCAGGCCGTCGACCTCCGCGATCATGGCCGACCCCGCGCGCAGCCAGGCGGGCGGGTCGTGGGCGATGGCGACGCCGGCCGGTGTACCCGTGGCGATGATGTCGCCGGGATCCAGTGGCATCTGCGTCGAAGCATGGGCGATCAGTTCCGCGATGCCGAACACCAGGTCCGCCGTGTTGCCTTGTTGCCGCGCGATGCCGTCCAGCCGCAAGCGCACGCCCAGCGCGCCGGCATCGGCGATTTCGTCGGGCGTGGCGATCCACGGACCGCAAGGACAGAAGGTGGGCTGGCTCTTGCCGCGCACGAACGCCTTGTCGGCGCGGACCATGTCACTGGCGCTGACGTCGTTGACGATGAGGTAGCCCGCGACGTGGTCCATCGCGTCCGCCGCATCGATGCGCAGCGCCGTGCGGCCGATGACCACGCCCAGTTCGGCTTCGTAGGTCACGTTGCCGACATCCGTGGCCAGGCGCACGGCTTGGCCGGGACCGATCACCGTGCGTCCGGACTTGATGAATATCACGGGACTCGCGGGCGGTGGCATGCCGCGCTCACGCAACGCGTCGTGGAAGTTGAACGCGGCGCCCACGACCTTGCCCGGACGCGGGAGGGGCGCGGCCAGGCTGGCTTGCGACAAGGGCACGCAGGCGGCGTCGGCGTAGCGGCCCGACGCAAGGCGTGCGGACAGCGTGTCCAGGCCCGCCTCGACCCAGGCCAGCAGATCGGCCGGCAAGGCCGCGTACCACGGCGGATTGGCTGGATGGGTGACATCCACCGCCATGTCGACGCCGTCGCGGCGCAGGATGATGCCGGGGACGATACGTCCGTCGGCGCGATGGAGCGAGATGAAACGCATCGGCGCCTCCCTGTATCAGGCGACCCGATAGCGATCGAGCACCGCGCGCTTGATCTCGATGCCCAGGCCGGGCGCCGTGGGTATCTGCACGATGCCGCGCCGCTGCTCGATGGGCGCCACCGTGAGTTCGTCGCGGAAGGGGTTTTCGCATTGCTCGAATTCCAGCAGCGGCGGCATGGGCCGGAAGCTGGGCGGCTGGTCGGGCAGCGCGGCAAGAAAGTGCAGCGTCGCGGCCAGGCCGATGGCCGACCCCCACGCATGGGGTACGCATTCCACGCCATGGCTGATGGCCAGCGTGGCGATCTTGCGGCATTCGCTGATGCCGCCGGCGGCGCAGACGTCGGGCTGGACGATGTCCATGGCCTTGCGCGCGACGATGTCCCGGAAACCCCAACGGGTGAACTCGTTTTCGCCGCCGGCCACCGCCATGTCCAGGGCGCGCGTGACTTCGACGTAGCCGTCCAGGTCTTCCGGCGAGATCGGTTCCTCGAACCATTCGATGTCCAGCGCCTCGAGCTCGCGTCCCAGGCGGATCGCGGCCGGTACGGTGAAGCAGTGGTTGGCGTCCACCATCAGGCGGACATCGTCTCCCACGGCCTCGCGCACCGCGCGCACGCGCTGCAGGTCCAGCTTGGGCGAGCCCAGCCCGATCTTCATCTTGACGGCGGTGAAACCTTGCCGCACGTACTCGGTGGCTTCTTCCACGGCCTCCTCGATCAGGCGATCCATGTCGATGAAGTACAGGCCGGTCGCGTACGACTGCACTTCGGTCCGGTACGCCCCGCCGATCAGCTTGTGCACCGGCTTGCCGCAGGACTTGCCGATGATGTCCCACAGCGCGATATCGATGCCGCTGAGCGCGGAGATCGCCATCCCCTTGCTGCCATAGTCCTTGATACGGTTGTACAGGTCATCCCAGATGACTTCGACGTCGTGCGCATCGCGGCCGATGATGCGTGGCGCATACTGCGATTCGATATAGGCGCGCGCGACCTGGGAAGGCCCATAGCATTCGCCCCACCCGACGATGCCGTCGCGGGTCTCGATCTCGACGATGCAGGATCCGCGGGTCTTGTAGAGCCAGCCGCGCGATGACGTGAACGGACGCTGCACGGGGGCGGCGACGACGTGGCAGGTAACTTTCTCGATGATGCTCATCATGTCCTCGATTGCGTGTTGTCGATATCGATGCAGGCACGCGCGGCGGCGCGCCGGTAGCGGCAAGCGCTGCGTCGGTCAGGGCTTGAAGACCTTGGTGGCCACGCTGTTGAGCGTGGCCTGCACGTCCCGCACTTCCTTGTCCAGCGCATCGCCGGCCAGGTCGTCGACCAGGAAACCGTTCCGTGCGGCGAAGTCCTTGTACTTCTGGCTCTGTATGGCCTTGCGGAAGGCATCCACAAGACGCGCGCGTTCCGGCGCGGGCAGGCCCGCGGGGGCCACGACATAGGCCATTTGCACGAGTGGCCCGTAGGGAAAGACGTCGTAGCCTTTCTCCTTGAAGGTCGGCACGTCCGGATACAGCGCCAGCCGCTCGTTGGCGAAGATGCCGATGGGGCGCACGAACCCGGCGTCGATCTGGGCCTTGCTCTCCGAAGGCTTGAGGACCGCCCCGTCGATCTGCTTGCCCGCCAGGTCGGTGATGACGCGCGATCCCCCCGTGTAGGGAACGTTGACATAGCCCACGCCGGCGCTGCGCGCGGTCATTTCCGCGAAGATGTGATTGAGGTTGTTGGTGCCGGGCGTGCCGATGGATATCTTGCCGGGGTTCTTCTTCATGAGGGCGAGGAAGTCGGCCAGGTTTCTGGCTGGACCCTCGGCCGGCACCAGCAGCATCAGGGGATCGGTGGAAACGCGGGCGATATGGGTGAACTGCTCGTTGCGCAGCGGCGTCAGGTTCTGCGCGATCTGCGCCAGCGTCGAACTGGTGCCCATGCCCAGCACATAGCCGTCGGCCGGCGAGGTAGCCACCTTGGCCAGGCCTATCGCGCCGGTCGCGCCGGGCTGGTTTTCCACGACGAGCGTGATGTTGTCGGCGCTGAGCAGTTGTTGCAGTTCCCGTGCCGCGATGTCGTTCGAGCCGCCGGCGTTCCAGGGCACGATGAAGCGTATTGGGTGGTCGGGAAAGCCAGCCGCGTGTGACGGCGCGGCCAGGGGCAGCGCGCAGGCGAGCAGGCCCCTGCTAAGCAGGCGGGTAAAGGATGGCATGGTGGTCTCCTCCGAAGGTACGCCGTCGTTGCGGCGTGGGCTATGCCTCTGCGGGCGATTCGGTAGTCCGGCGCATGCTAACATTCGTTATAACAAATAACAATGGTCTTTTTGCACGATCCGGCGCCAGGAGGAAGTGAGAAAATAGGCCTCCATTGCCCCCAGTCACCAGGTACATCCAGCATGCCCCACGCGAAATCCGCGTCCGCTCCCGGCGCCGGCTCCAAGGCGCCGGCCTTGCAGCCCATAGACCGGGAAACCTTGTGGGACCGCTCCTATGCCGCCCTGCGCCAAGCCCTGCTCAACGGGCGCTATGAACCCGGACACCGCATCGTCTTGCGGGAAGTGGCCGCGGAGCTGGGCATCAGCCTGACGCCGGTGCGCGACGCGGTAAATCACCTGATCGCCGAGCGCGTGCTCAAGCGCGGCACCGGAGGCCAGGGCGGCGGGGCGGTGGTGCCGGACATCGATGCCGGGCAACTGCAGCAGTTGCTGATCATGCGCGCCGAACTCGAAGGGCGCGCCGCCTACGAGGCGGCCGCGCACGTCACGGCGGCCGATATCGACAAGCTGCGCGGGCTGGTGGACGACATGCGCCGGCTTATCGACGCCCCCGCGAACGAGGGTTACCTGGACGCGCATCGCCAGTTCCATTTCCACATCTACGCCCTGAGCGGCCTGGACCTGATCGAGGACGCCATAGAGATGCTCTGGCTGCGCTGCGGGCCTGTCCTGAACCTGGTCCTGCCCGAATACGTGCCCCTGCTCAAGCGCATGGATTACCACGCGTCCGCGGTCGATGCCTTGGCGCGGGGCGACGCGGAAGGCGCCTGCCGGGCCATTCGCTGCGACATCGAAGAGGCGGGGCGCTATATGCACGGCTTGCTGGTCGGCAGGCAGGCATCCTAGGCCCGGCCCAGCCTGCTGCGCCGTCAAATAATACGAATAACTCTCATTTGTATTAGAATCGGAGTTTGCCGAGGCGTCCTTACGCCTTACGCCCTTACGCCCTTACGCCCTTACGCGCCGCCGCCCGGTCATCCCGCGCGCGAACGACCGATTCCCATGTCCGCCAACGCTGCCCGCCTTTCCCTTGCCTATCGCTGCGCCGTGCTGTCGCGCGTCCTGGCCGCCGGCCCCGCCGGCTACCTGTTCGCCTATACCCTCACCACGCTGAGCGCCCACCTGCTGTTGCGCGTCGTGACGCGGGCCGACGCCGCGCTCGCCGCGACCATGATCGGTTTCCTGGGCTACGCCATCGCCGTGCTGGTGGTATTCGCCTGCGCGAGCGCCGCCCGCGCCTGGGCCTGGGTGCTGGGCGGCGCCTTGTTGTGCCACGGCCTGGATCGTCTGCTGGCGGGGGCGGCGGCATGAGGCCCGACGGCAAGCCCGAGGGATTGCGCCAGTCCATGTCCTGGCTGCACACCTATGCCGGCCTGCTGCTGGGCTGGGTGCTCTTCGCGATGTTCCTGACCGGCACGCTGAGCTACGTGCGCGACGAGATCACGGCCTGGATGAAGCCGCCCGCGCAGCATTCCTTCGCCGACGCGCAAACCGCCGACCGCGCGGTGGCGGCCTTGCGCAAGCTGGCGCCGGACGCGGAACAGTGGACCGTCAACCTGCCCACCGTGCGCCAGCCGGCCGTGGAAGTCAGCTGGCGGGCGCAAGGCGCGCCCCAGGGCAGGCGCGGCCGCGAGACCGCCATGCTGGACGCCGGCACGGGCGAGGTCCTGCGGGTACCCGAAACGCGGGGCGCGGATTTCTTCTACCGCTTCCATTTCGAGTTCTACGGCATGTCCGTCTACAGCGGGCGCATCCTGGCCGGTATCGCCGCCTTCTTCATGCTGGTGGCCATCATCAGCGGCGTGATCACGCACAAGAAGATATTCACCGAGTTCTTCACCTTCCGTCCGCGCAAGGGCCAGCGCTCCTGGCTGGACGCCCATAATGCGCTGGCCGTCCTGGGCTTGCCCTTTCATTTCATCCTGACTTTCACCGGCCTGCTGCTGCTGATGTTCATGCTGCTGCCCTGGGGCCTGGACGGCGCCTACGATGGGCAGCGCATGCAGTTCTACCAGGAGCGGCGCGTCCTGCTGGAGCCCAGGCTGGAGCGCCCCGCCGATGCGCCGCCGCCGGTGGCCGGCGTGCTGGCGCTGGATGACATCCTGCGCGACGCAGGCAGGCAATGGGGCGGGCGCGGCATCGATTCCTTCATGATCAGGCATCCCGGCAAGGCGGACAGCACGGTGGAGTTGCGGCCCGCGACGGGCGACAGCATGACGGAGTACCCCGCGCGTCGGCTGTATTACGCCGCCGACGGCACGCCCATGGACGCGCCGTCCGAGCCGGCGCTGGCATGGAGCACGAACGTCTACCGCACCATGATCAATGTGCACATCGGCCGTTTCGCGGGCCCGGCCTTGCGCTGGATTTTCTTCCTGTCGGGCATCGCCGGCACGCTGATGGTCGCCACCGGATTGGTGCTGTGGGTGGTCAAGCGCCTGCCGGAACGCCGCAAGACAGGCGTTACGCCATTCAGCCACCGCCTGGTGGAAGTGCTCAACGTGGGCGCCATCGGCGGCCTGGCGGTCGCCATCGCCGGGTACTTCTGGCTCAATCACCTGCTGCCCGCCGCCTTGCGCGACCGGGCGCTGTGGGAGATACGCGGGTTCTTCGGCCTATGGCTGCTGTGCGCGCTGCATCCCTTGCTGCGCACGCACCGGCAGGCCTGGGTGGAACAATTGAGCGCCGCGGCCGTCTTGCTGTTCTTGCTGCCGGCGCTCAATGCGCTTACGGGTGGCCTGCCCTTGTGGCGCAGCTTGGCGCGCGGACAATGGAGCATCGCGGGCTTCGAGTTGAGCGCGATGGCCGTGGCGGTATTGCTGGCCTTCGCGGTCCGCAAGGTGCGAGGGGGAGCCGATGCCGCCGTCCTCGCCGGTGCGCCGCGCAAGGCGCTTGCCGAGCGACGGCCACGGGCGGGCGAACCCGGTGAAATGGGCGTGCAGCAATGATGGCCTGGGCATGCATACTCCTGGCGTTCGCCGGCTTCGGCGCCATCGCCGCATCGATGGACCGTCATTGCGAGGACCTGCTGCGGCGCGAGCCGCCGGCGCGCGCGCGGCGCGCCTGGCGCGGCCTCGGCTATGCCGTGCTGGCCCTGGCCCTGTGGCCGGCGATCGATGCATGGGGGCCGTCGGTGGGCACAGTCTTGTGGTTCGGCGGCCTGACCATGGCCGCGCTGCCGCTAGGCCTGCTGCTGACCTATCGTCCGCTGCTGGCCCGGCGGGCGGCCTGCGCCGCCCTGCCCCTGGGCCTGCTGGTCTGGCGCCTGGCTGCCTGAGCGGCGAGCGCTATCCCTACGAACTGTCGGGCGGCATGCCCGAGCGCGCCGGCACTTGCCGCGCCCTGGTGGGCGGCCCCGCCTACGCTCGGCGCGTAGGCATCAAGCCTGCCCGTGTCGCGCAAGCACCGCGCGTATCGAAGCCAGCGCGCGCTCGATATGGCTGTCTTCGATGTGCCGGTGCGTGACGCAGCGCAGGCGCCCGGCGCCCCACGGACGCACGGCCAGGCCGGCCGCTTCGAGATCGCGTACCCATGTGGCGCTGTCGCGCCCGCTGCGCGATACGTCCAGCTGCACGATATTGGTCTGTGGCACCGTGGCGCGCAGGACGCCTTGCGCGGCGTTCACCCCATCGCTCAAACGGCGGGCCCGCGCGTGATCCTGCGCCAGCCGCGCGCCCATGTGCTCGACCGCGTACAGGCCCGCCGCCGCCATCAGGCCGGCCTGGCGCTGCGTGCCGCCTATCATGCGGCGCAGCGTGCGGGCGCGCTCGATCACCACGGCCGGGCCGCCGAGCACCGCGCCCACCGGGGCGCTCAGGCCCTTGGACAGGCATAGTGACACGGTATCCGCGTGGCACGCGACGGCCTGCGGCGCGACATCCAGCGCCACCGCCGCATTGAAGAGGCGCGCGCCATCGAGATGCACCGCGATGCCGCGCGCGGCCGCCAGTTCGTGGACCGCGCGCATGTAGTCCAGCGGCGGCACGGCGCCGGCGGCATTGTTGTGCGAGGTCTCCATCGCCACCAATGACGTCTTCAGCTTGTGGCCGCCGCCCTGCACGCCTTCGGCCAGGCGTTCCAGGTCCATCGCGCCGTCCACGCCCGGCACGCCCAGGTAGAACAGATTGGTGAAGGTGGCCGCGCCGCGCTCCGATGTGTACATGTGGGCGTTCGATTCCAGCACGACCTGCTCGCGGCTGGCGGTCTGCGCCAGCACCGCCAGCAGGTTGGCCATGGTGCAGCTGGGGACGAACAGGCCCGCGTCCTTGCCCAGCCGCGCGGCGACGGTGCTTTCCAGCTGGCGCACGGAAGGGTCGCCGTCCAGTCCATCGTCACCGATGGGCGCGGCGCGCATGGCCTCCAGCATGGCCTCGGTGGGGCGCGTGACGGTATCGCTGCGCAGGTCGACGAAGTGGTCGGGGAGTTCGGTCTGGGCGGAGTGGGGAAGCGGGCTTGCCATGCGGATATTCCGGGGAGCGGGGCGCGTCAGCGCGCGGGAATGAGGCGTTTCTCCAGCAGCTTGACCGATTGCGAGGCCGTGAAGCTGATGAGGATGTAGACGACGGCGACGAAGACGTAGAGCTCGACCAGGCGGCCGTCGCGCTGGCCGATCTTGGCGGCCGCGCCGAGGAAGTCCGTCAGCGCCAGTACGTACACCAGCGAGGTGTCCTGGAACAGGATGATGACCCGCGTCAGTAGCGACGGCACCATGTTGCGTATGGCTTGCGGCAGCACGATGCTGAACATGGTCTGGCGCGATGTCAGGCCCAGCGCCATGCCGGCATGGACCTGGCCGCGCGCGACGGACTGGATGCCGGCGCGCATGATTTCGCAAAAATACGCGGCCTCGAACATCGAGAACGTGATCACCGCGGAATTGAACGCCCCGACGTGGATCGGCCGTGGCGCCCGCAGGATCCAGGCGCCCAGGTAAGGGACCAGGAAGTAGAACCAGAAGATCACCAGCAGCAGGGGGATGGAGCGCATGGTGTTGACGTAGATCGTCGCCGGCACCGCCAAGGCCTTCAGCGGCGATAGCCGCATCAGCGCCAGCAGCGTGCCTATCCCCAGCCCGGCGAGGCCCGCCAGCGCGGTCAGCGTCAGCGTGAAGGTCATGCCCGTGCCGAACAGGTATGGCAGCGCGTCGCGAATGACGCCGAAGTCGAAATTGCCCATGGCGGTCCTCAGTGCTTGCCGGCGATGAGGCCGGGCACCGCATAGCGTTTTTCCAGGCCGCGCAGGCTCAACGCGACGATGCCGTTGATGACCAGGTAGACCAGCGTGGCGGCGCTGAAGGCCTCGAAGATGTGGAAGCTGAACTCCTGCATGGCGCGCGCCTGGCCGGTCAGCTCCAGCAAGCCGATGGTCAGCGCCACCGAGGAGTACTTGATGGTGCCCATGAACTCCGAGGTCAGCGGCGCGATCACGATGCGATAGGCCTCCGGCAGGATGATGTGGCGGTAGACCTGCGGCTGGCTCAGGCCCAGCGCGGTGCCGGCCTGGAACTGGCCGCGCGGCAGCGACTGTATGCCGGCGCGGATTTGTTCGCAGACGCGCGATGCGCCATAGAGCGTGAGGCACAGCAGGGCCGGCACGAATTGCCCCCAGGGCTGCGGCATCTGCTTGATGGCCAGCCCCAGCGACCGGGGCACGATCTCGGGCACGACGAAGTACCACAGGAACATCTGCACCAGCAGCGGACAGTTGCGGAAAAGTTCCACGTACACGGCGCCCACGGCGCGCAGCGGGCGCGACGTGCAGGTGCGGAAGACGGCCAGCAGCGAGCCCAGCGCCATGGCCAGCACCCAGGTGGAAAGCGATAGCGCCAGCGTCCAGCCGGCGCCCATGGCCAGGGTCTCCAGGAAGGTGTGCACGCCGTCGGGCGACATATCCAGGAAGACCCGCCAACTCCAGTCGTAGTTCATGCGCGTGTCCAGGGAAGGCGGAAACCGGGCCGCGCGCCGGCGGGCCGTTTGGTTGCGGCCGTGAACGGCACGGGGCTGGCCGGGCGCTTATTCGTAGGCGGCCGCGTCGCCCGAGTCGGTGGGATGCGCCAGCGCGCGCTTGAGCGCATCGCTCATCGGATACTTGAGGTTGATGCCGCGCGGCGGGATGGGCGAGTTGAAGTACTTCTCGTAGATGGCCGCGACCTTGCCGCTCTTCATCAACGCGATGACGGCGTCGTCGACCACTTTCTTGTAGGCCGGATCGTCCTTGGGCTCCATGATGCCGTAAGGCGCCAGTTGCAGGCCCTTGGTGCCGATCACGAAGTCGTCGGGATTCTTCGACGAGGCCACCGAACCGTAGGCCAGGCCGTCATCGTTGGCGGAGCCGGCGGCGCGGCCGGACTGCACCATCAGGAAAGTCTCGCCGGTATCCTTCGCGCCGATGACCTGGATGCCATAGTTGTTCTTGGCATTGATTTCCGAGATCAGCCGGAACGTCTGGCCACCGGCCTGCGCGGCGATGGCCTTGCCGCGGAACGTGGCGGGGTTATTGGGGTCCACGCCCGCATCCTTGCGCGCCATCAGGACGACTTGCGCGACGAACGTGGTCGGCGCGAAGGACACCAGTTTGTGGCGATCCGGCAGGTTGGTGGTGTTGCCGCATTCGAGGTCGATCGTGCCGTTGTTCAACAGCGGAATGCGGGTGGCCGATGTGGTCGGGTTGTAGCGCACGTCCAGCTTGGGAAGCTTGAGCTCGGCCTGCACGGCCTTGGCGATCTCCTGGCAGATCTCGACGGTATAGCCGATCGGTTTCTGCGACGCATCCAGATAGGCGAACGGCACCGAGGATTCGGGATGGCCGATGACGATGGTGCCGGTCTCGCGGATCTTGTCCAGGCGGCTGGCGCCGTCGGCGTGGGCGGCGACGGTAGCGATGGACAGCAGCGCGGCGGCAAGCGTAGTGATGGCTTTCAAGCGTTTTCCCCGTTCTATGCATGGCGCCTGGCGGCGCTGGATCGTGATACAGGACTCGTGATGGTCCGGATGGCAAAAAGTATGTCCTACCTGTAATGTTTTTCCCAATTCCACTTTTGTATTGCTCTATACGGGAATGGTATGACAACACCTCGCCTGGGCCTGCGCCAGATCGAAGCCTTCCGGGCCATCATGGTGTCCGGGTCGATGACCGCGGCCGCCCGCCGCTTGCATACTTCGCAGCCGCAGGTCAGCCGGCTGATCGCGCAGCTGGAGGCGGTGACGCAATTCCCGCTGTTCGAACGCAATGGCAGCCGGCTGACGCCTACGCTGGATGGCTCGCGTTTTTTCAACGAAGTGGAGAAAACCTTCATAGGCCTGGCCGGCCTGGAGTCGGCGGCCGCCAGCATCCGGTCCTTCGCGGCCGGCCGCTTGAGCGTGGCGGCCATGCCGCGCCTGGCCGGCGGTCTGCTGGCGCGCATCGTGGCACGCTTCAAGACCCAGTACCCGGACGTGATGGTGTCCATCCAGTCGGGCAATGCGGGCACCGTCCATGACTGGGTCAGTTCCGGATTCTGCGAGGCGGGGCTGGCGATGCTTTACAGCGACGCGCCGGGCGTGCAGGTGGAGCCGGTGGTCACCACGCGCTGCGTGGCGGTGCTTCCGCGCGGTCACCGCCTGGCACGGCTGAAACGGCTCAAGCCCGCCGATTTCGTCGGCGAGCCTTTCATCTCCTTTCCCATGGGCAGCGCATTGCGCGAACGCATCGACGGCATCTTCCAGGCGGCCAAGGTGGAGCGCCGCATCGTGGCCGAGGCCGGGCTGGGCGCATCGATATGCGCGCTGGTGGCGGCGGGCCTGGGCGTGAGCCTGATCAACCCCGTGGCCGCTGGGGAAGAAAAGCTGGAGGGGGATATCGAGGTGCGGCCGTTTTCGCCGGCGGTGCCGGTGATCATCGGGCTGCTGTACCCGCCGTATCACAACCGTACCCGGCTGGTGAACGTCTTCGCGGAGCTGGCGCGCGAGGTGATGCGGCAGGAGCTTGCGGCATTCGACGATGGCGCCGTGCGCCGGAGGGACGCTGCCTTATAGGCCCGGGTCCATGGACACGGCTTCATGGACTCGGCCCCGAGGGGACGGGGCCGAGGGTACTGCGCCGGGAGGACTTCATGAACTGCCGCCCCGCCTCCCGCCGGGGCAACTACCTGGATTCAGCGGGTCCAGGCAGCCGGACTACGTAATCGGCGCTATGGCCCTGATCCGGCCTTCAGTCTTGCTCAGGCCCCTTGGAACGGGACGTTGTCGGGGTCGCCGAAGGCAGTGGCGCCGGGCGTTTGCGCGACGTCAGCGGCCACCTGGGTGCGCGACACGCCGGAGTCGGCTTGCGCGGCGAACGGGACGTTGTTCAAGTCGCCGCGGGCGACCAGGCCCTCGGCCTTGGCTTGTTGCAGCTCGGCCTGCACTTGCGCGCGGCTGGCGGACGCGTTGTCCGATTGGCCATAGGCGCCTTGGAAGGGGGTGTTGTCGGGATCGCCCAACGGGGTGCCCGCATGGGCAATGCCCACCAGGGCGAGTACTAGGGCCGCGGAAGTCGCAATAGTCTGGATACGCATGATGTCACTCCTGATCTGTCTGATTTGGAACGGGGAGGCATCCGGGCGGGATTCGGATCTCGCGGGGGTGTCTCTTTGTCGTTCCCCATGAGTTGAATTCTCCGCCGTAATAGACCTGGGATAAACCCTAGATAGCGAATACTCTTGTTCAAAAATAGGGGTAATTAATTTTTATTCTTTCGATTTATATCGACTTTGGCGCGCGAAGGGGCGCGCATGTGCGTGACAGTCGCCAGGGCTGCGGTGCTTGCGGTCTATGGAGGGGAGCGAACCGAAGGAATGCCAGCCGCGCGGGCGCGCTGCCGTTCCAGGGAATGGGATGGACCATGGCCCCGCACAAGGGGGGCGAGCGGGGCCATGGGTACTGCGGGTACTGCACACTACAAGTACTTCTACAGCAGGTACTTCTACAGCAGGTACTTCAACTGCAATCTGCTTCGACTACAGGTACCGCATCGAGAGGACATCCAGAACTGCACCCCGCCTCTCGCCGGGGAACCCGCCAGGCCAGCATGCCTGGCGGGCCGGACTTCTGTTCTGTCCGCGGCTGGCGGTCGATCAGCCTTGGAACGGCACGTTGTTCAGGTCGCCGAACGCGGTGGCGCCGGGCGTCTGCGCGGCGTCAGCGGCAACCTGGGCGCGCGACACGCCGGAGTCGGCTTGCGCGGCGAACGGG
Source organism: Achromobacter aloeverae (assembly GCF_004121055.1). Lineage (GTDB taxonomy): Bacteria > Pseudomonadota > Gammaproteobacteria > Burkholderiales > Burkholderiaceae_B > Bordetella_C > Bordetella_C aloeverae. The sequence continues at coordinate 5 of NZ_PYAL01000005.1, read as the reverse complement.
GCGTT
>NZ_PYAL01000004.1 GCF_004121055.1 Achromobacter aloeverae | reverse complement strand
CCTGGCCGCGCGCGGCGGCCGCAGCGCCGGCAGGGCCGGCCGGTCGCATGGCGGCGCCGGCCGTGCCGGGAGCGCCCGGCGACCCGGCGGAGGCCGGCGCGCCGGCCCCGTGCGCGGCAACCTGGGCCGCTTGGCCTGCCGGACCGCCCGGACCTCCCTGCCCACGTTGCATCCCCAGGTCCCGTCGGACCGCTTCAGCCTGGTCGGCCTGCGCCGATGCCGGCGCGCCAGCCGCCGTGGCCGGCATCCCGGCCGTCGCGGCGCCGCCCGCGGGCAATGGCGCGACCCGTCCGGCAGCGCCGGCAAGCATGCCACCCGTCGCCGAACGGCCGGCGGCCGCCTGCCCGGCGCCCGCCTCCAGCTCGCCCGCTTCCTGGCGCGCCCATACTTTCTCGATGCCGATCTCGCGCAGCCAGGCCCGTTGCAGGGCGTTGACGCGCAACGGCGCCGGCGCTCCGCCCGCTTCAGTCATTGCCTGCCTCTTCGTCATGCGCCAAGCGCTTCTGCATCACCACGGCGTCCTCGCGCTGTCCCTTGCCGGCGGGATAATAACCGCGCCGCACCCCTATCCTCAGAAAACCGTGCCGCTCGTAGAACGCCAGCGCGCGGGTATTGGTCGGCCGGACCTCCAGCAGCAGGCCGCCGATCCCGCGCGCCGCCGTACGGGCCTCGCACCAGCGCATCAGGTGCGAACCCAGGCCCTGGCCGTGCAGGGATTTCTCGACGGCGATCACCAGCAGATGGGAAACATCGGGGGCATGCATAAGGATGCAAAAGCCCACCAGGCGGCCGTCGCGGCGCACGCCGCAGGTGTCGTAGCCGGACGCCAGGGCGTCGGCGAAATTGCCGCGCGACCACGGGAAGGCCTGCACCGCGGCCTCGATGCGGGCCATCTCGTCCAGGTCATCGCTATGCAGGGGCCCCAGTTCGGCGGGCGCCCCCTCCGAGGTCCGCAGCGTCGGGGCCTCGGGCGCCGGCGGCAGATGCTGGGCCAGGGACGAGGCCGGCTCCGCCTTGGGATTGCCGCCCTGCCCCTGCATGCGCTCGGCCGTCGTGAACGCCACCTTGTCGCGCACGTACAGGGGCGCCGCCAGCTCCGCCGCCACCGCCTCGCCCCGGCGCCACGCCTGCGCGGCCAGCCGCGCCACCTGGCGCGCCTCGGGCCGGGTGGCATCGAAACGGGGCCAGTCCGCCGGGGGCGCCATGTGCGCGGCCAGCGTATCCCAGGCGTCGCCCGCGATCACCACCGACAAGGGCGCCCCGCAGCGGTCGCTCCAGCCGCCCAGCTGGGCCTCTGTCCAGGGCACCGCCTCCGCCGCGGCAATCAGCATGGGGGCCTGCAAGACTTCCCACCGGGTATCGTCGGCGGCGCCGTCCAGGCGCCTATAGACCGCCAGGTAGACTTCGTCCATCCGCGCATCCAAGGCCACCATCACCGCCTGGTCCGGACGCGCGGGCACCAAGGCCGCGACCGCCTGGTGCGACACCACGGGCAGCACGGGAATATCCCGCGCCAGGGCTATTCCCTGGGCCACGCCACACGCCACCCGCAAGCCGGTAAAGCCCCCGGGCCCCTGGCCGAAGGCCACCGCGTCCAGGTCCGCCACGTCCAGGCCGGCTTGCGCCAGCAGTTCGCGCGCCATGGGCAAGAGCCGCTCCGCGTGCTCCTGGGCGCCCTCATGCTCCCGGATGAGGATGTGGGGATTGCCGGCGTCGCCATGAAGAAGGGCGACGCCGCAGCGCGAAGAGGACGTTTCCAGAGCCAAAAGGGTGAGATTCATGGAGAAAGATTGTACGGAAAACCCGCATTTGCCTCGTTTGTAAGGGGGATTTCAACCGATATTCCCAATGTGTAATATCTTGTGAACGCCCACTAGCGGTCCAAAATCCCCGCTGTTACATTTGCCGCCATGAACACGCAAAACACTACCCCCACCCGTAAGGTCCTGGTCGTCGATGACGATCCCCGCTTGCGCGACCTGCTGCGGCGATACCTGTCCGAACAGGGATTCAACGTATTCGTGGCCGAGGACGCCAAGGAGATGGGCAAGCTCTGGCAGCGCGAACACTTCGACCTGCTGGTGCTGGACCTGATGCTGCCCGGCGAGGACGGATTATCCATCTGCCGCCGCCTGCGTGGGGGCCATGACAATACGCCCATCATCATGCTGACGGCGAAGGCGGAAGAAATCGACCGTATCGTCGGGCTGGAAATGGGCGCCGACGATTACCTGTCCAAGCCCTTCAATCCGCGAGAGCTGCTGGCCCGGATCAATGCGATCCTGCGCCGCCGCGGCACCGAAGAGCACCCGGGCGCGCCCAGCCAGGAAAACGAATCCATCGCGTTCGGGCCGTATGTCCTGAACCTGTCCACGCGCACCCTCACTCGCAACAACGAGCAAGTGCCCATCACGACCGGCGAATTCTCGGTCCTGAAGGTCTTTGCGCGTCATCCGAAAATCCCGTTGTCCCGCGACAAGTTGATGGAATTGGCGCGTGGCCGCGAGTACGAAGCCTTCGACCGTAGCCTGGACGTTCAGATTTCGCGCCTGCGCAAGCTGATCGAACCCAATCCATCGAAGCCGGTATTCATCCAGACCGTGTGGGGACTGGGTTACGTCTTCGTTCCGGACGGCGGCAGCTGATCCACTTTCCCGGTCCGGGGCATGAGGGGCGACGTCCCTGCCCCGCCCGCGCAGGATCCTCTCAAGCATGGCGTCGCGTATACGTCTAGGGCTGTTCGGCCGTACTTTTCTCCTGCTTGCCGCCTTGATGCTGGTCAGTCTGGGCGCCTGGCTGCAGGTGTTTTTCAGTATGGAGCTGGGACCGCGCGCCAATCAAATGGCGCAGCGGGTGATCACGGCCGTCAATATCACGCGTACGGCCTTGGTCTATTCCCAGGCCGACGAGCGCAGCAAGCTGCTGCTGGACCTGGCTACCAATGAAGGTATCCAGGTCTATCCGCGCGAGGTCACCGACTTCGCCGAACCCCTGCCCCACGACGATTACTGGCAGCGCGTGGCAGACCATATCCGTTCGCGCTTCGGTCCGGAGACGCAGATTTCCTGGGGCGTGAACCAGGTTCCCGGCTTCTGGGTCAGTTTCCAGATCGACCACGATCTTTATTGGCTGGTGTTCGAGCGCGAGCAGATAGGCCTGACCGGCGGCATCGAATGGCTGGGCTGGGGCGCGACCGCGCTGCTACTGTCCCTGGTGGGCGCAGCCGTCAGCGTGGGATTCGTGAACCGGCCGCTGTCGCGCCTGGCCAAGGCGGCGCAGATCCTGTCGCGGGGCGAAACGCCCGCCCCCCTGCCTGAAAACGGGCCAGCCGAAATCCGCGACCTGAACGCCTCCTTCAACCGCATGGCGAAGGACATCCGGCAGACCGAAGCGGACCGGGAACTGATGCTGGCCGGCATTTCGCACGACCTGCGCACGCCGCTGGCGCGCATGCGCCTGGAAATCGAGATGAGCGGCGTGTCGGAAGACGCGCGCCAGGCCATCGACGAGGACCTGGCCCAGATCGACCACAGCATCGGCCAACTGATGGAATATGCGCGGCCCGCCGGCACCCTGCCGCAGATGGCGACGGATATCTCCAGCGTGCTCACCGAACTGCTGGAGCGCGAGCGCAGCCATACCGCGTCCACGGGTGGCGAGTTGGAAGCCTTCATCACGCCGGGCCTGCGCGCCCGCATCACCGCGCTGGACCTCAAGCGCATCGTCAGCAACCTTATCGAAAACGCGCGCCGCTACGGCCGTTCCGGCGACGGCCAGGCGCACCTGGTCATGGCGGTGCAACCAGAGGGCAATATCATCGCCATCGAGGTTTCCGACCGTGGCCCGGGTATCGCCAGCGACGACGTCGAGCGGCTGCTGCGCCCCTTCTCGCGCGGCGAGGCGGCGCGCACGGGCGTCAGCGGCGCGGGATTGGGATTGGCTATCGTCGAGCGCCTGCTCAAGCACGTCGGCGGTTCGCTGAAGATGATGCCCCGGCAGGGCGGCGGGCTGACGGCGCGGATAGAATTGCCCAAAACAAAGATTAGGAATTATCAATTAGACAGTGAAAACCAATAGCGTAAAATTTAACGCTTACAAGGTTTCCCCAACCCAACAAACCAGGAGTTCACATGAAAACTGTTGGCGACAAGCTCGAGCCCTTCAAGGTTGCCGGCGTCAAGCCCGGCTTCAATCAGCACGAGGAAAACGGCGTCTCGGCCTTCGAAGACATCACCGAAAGCTCGTTTCCTGGCAAGTGGAAAGTGATCTACTTCTACCCGAAGGATTTCACGTTCGTGTGCCCGACCGAAATCGTTGGCTTCAACAAGCTGGCCAAGGACTTCGAGGATCGCGACGCCGTTCTGCTGGGTGGCTCCACCGATAACGAATTCGTCAAGCTGGCCTGGCGTCGTGAGCATCCGGACCTGAACAAGCTGGGTCATTACCAGTTCGGCGACACCACCGGCGCCCTGGTGGACCAGCTGGGCATCCGCGAAAAGTCGGCCGGCGTTGCGCTACGCGCGACCTTCATCGTCGATCCCGACAACGTCATCCAGCACGTGTCGGTGAACAACCTGAACGTGGGCCGCAACCCTGAAGAAGTGCTGCGCCTGCTGGACGGTCTGCAAACCGACGAGCTGTGCGCCTGCAACCGCTCGGTCGGCGGCGCGACGCTGTAATTCGCATGGGGGCCTGGCACTCCGATGGAGTACGCAGGCCGCTACCAGCCCGGTTCGCCGGGCTTTAACAGCCCTGGATTATAGGTAAAAACTATGGAATTCCTCCAAGCCATCAAGGAACTCGTGCCTGACTGGGCCAAGGACATCCGCCTGAATCTGGATTCGGTGATCGGCCGTTCCACCCTGCCCGCGGAAGATGCCGTCGGCGCCGCCCTGGCCGCCGCCTTCGCCGCGCGCAGCCCGGTGCTGGTCGAAGCCTTCAAGAAGGGCCTGTCCGAGACCGATGCGAACGGCGCGCTCACCGCGGCGTCGCTGATGGGCATGAACAATGTCTGGTACCCGTATGTCGAGATGTCGGGCGACGACCAGCTCAAGGGCCTGCCGGCGCAATTGCGCATGAACGCCTATGCGACCAGCGGCGGCGTGGAGAAAAAGCGCTTCGAGCTGTTTGCCCTGACCGCGTCCATCATCGGCAAGTGCCATTTCTGCATCCAGTCGCACTATGCCCTGCTGAAGCAGGAAGGCTACAGCACCGAACAGTTGCGCGACGTCGGCCGCATCGCGGCGGTCGTGAACGCCACCGCCCAGGTACTGGCGGCCCAGGGCAAGTAAGCGCCTGGCGATACGCCTTGCCCGAAAGCGCCGACGAAGCCCGTCGGCTCTTTTGGCCCTACCCCGCCCGAAAGCGCCGACGAAACCCGTCGGCTCTTTTGGCCCTACCCCGCCCGAAAGCGCCGACGAAGCCGTCGGCGCTTTTCACACGCGCGCCAGCAGCGTCACGACGGTCGCCGCGATGCCTTCCTTGCGCCCCAGGTATCCCAATCCTTCGTTCGTCTTGGCCTTGACGTTGACCGTGTCCGCCGCGATGCCCAGGTCCGCGGCGATATTGGCCACCATGGCGGCGGCATGGGGGCCGATCTTCGGCGCCTGGGCATGCACCGTCGCGTCCACGTTGACGACCTGCCAGCCGGCGTCCGCCACCTTCCCCATGGCGGCCCGCAGCAGCACGCGGCTGTCGGCGCCCTTGTAGGCCGCATCGGTGTCCGGGAAATGCCGTCCGATATCCCCCAGGCCCGCCGCGCCGAGCACGGCGTCGGTGACCGCGTGCAGCAGGACATCGGCATCGGAGTGGCCGAGCAGGCCATGGGTATGGGGTATGGTCACGCCGCCGATGACCAGCGGGCGGCCCTCCACCAGCGCGTGGACATCGAAGCCCTGTCCTACACGGAACGGGATAGTCATAGCCATTTTTCCATCAAGTCGAAATCATCGGGCCAGGTCACCTTGAAATTGCGCAAGGCGCCCGGCACCAGCAAAGGTGCGTGGCCGGCCGCTTCCAGGGCCGACGCCTCGTCGGTGACCGGCACGCCAGCCCGCGCGGCGGCGCGCAGGGCATCGGCGAGCATGCCGGCGCGGAACATCTGCGGCGTCTGGGCCAGCCAAAGGCCGTCACGGTCCAGCGTACGGGTAACACGCACCCGCGCGGGTGAGGCAGTGTCCAAGCGCCCGCCCTTGACCGTGTCGGCGACCGGCAAGGCCAGCAGCCCGCCCACCGCGTCGCCCAGGCAGGCATCGATCAGGCGCCCCAGGGCGTCGGCGGGCAGGCCGGGACGGGCGGCATCGTGCACCAGCACCCAGTCGTCGGCCGCCGCGCCGCTGTCGGCCAGGGCATGAGCCACGGTAGCCGCGCGCGTATCTCCGCCACAGTGGCTTACGACGGTGCGGGGCAGCCCGGCCAGCGCCTGGGCAGCCCAGGGATCATCGGGCGCCACGGCCACGCGCACCTCGCGGATGCGCGGGTCCGCCAGCAAGGCGAGCACCGCGTGGCGCAGCATGGGCTGGCCACGCAGCAGCCGATATTGTTTCGGCAGCGGGCCGGCAGGCGGGGCAACGGGCGCGGGCAAGGCGGTTGCGGAGGCAGCGTCCAGGCCGGATCGCGGCGCGGCCCCGGACCCGAGGGGCTCGAACCCAAGGGATCCAGACCGGAGGGGTTCAGACCGAAGGGGCTCGGCCTTGGAAGGCTGGGCGCGGGCGCCGACACCGGCGGCGGGAACGAGAGCAAGAAGAGACACGGACATAGGCCAGAGATTTTATAATCCTTCCACTCATGTCAGCTGAATCCTCCCCCACGATGGCGGCCGCAACGCCCCCCCTGGTCCCGGCGACCGCCCCCCTGCTTGCCGCACTCAAACCTGGCACCCGCTACGCGCATCCGCGCCCCCCGGGGTCCGGCGATGCGTGGCTGCTGGCCGACCTCGCCCGGCAGGCGGGCAAGCCCCTGGTCATCCTCACTGCCGACCCGCTGGAAGCCCAGCGCCTGGCCGAGGAAATCCATCTTTTCGCGCCCACCTTGCGCGTGCGCCAGCTGCCCGACTGGGAAACCCTGCCCTACGACGCCTTCTCGCCGCATCACGACCTGATCTCCCAGCGCCTGCAAACGCTGGACGCGCTGATGCATCGCGCGGTCGACGTGCTTACCGTGCCCATCACCACGGCCTTGTACCGGCTGCCGCCGCCAAGCTTCATGGCGGCCTATACGTTTTCGTTCAAGCAGCGCGACAAGCTGGACGAAGCCGGCCTGCGCGCCCAGTTGACCCTGGCCAACTACACCCACGTCACGCAGGTCACCGCGCCGGGCGAATTCTGCCTGCGCGGCGGCCTGATCGACCTGTTCCCCATGGGCTCGGTGGTGCCGTATCGCATCGACCTGTTCGACGACGAGATCGAATCGATCCGCGCGTTCGACGTCGATACGCAGCGCAGCCTGTACCCCGTCAACCAGGTACAGCTGCTGCCTGGCCGGGAATTTCCCATGGACGAGGACGCGCGCAACCGGTTCCGGGCGCGTTTTCGCGAAGTCTTCGAAGGCGATCCTTCGCGCGCCGTGCCCTACCGCGACATCGGCACCGGCATCGCCTTCGCCGGCGTGGAGTACTACCTGCCGTTGTTCTTCGAGGAAGTCGCCACGCTCTTCGATTACCTGGCGCCCGGCACCATCACCGTCACGCTGGGCGATATCGACGAGGCCATGCGCCGCTTCGGCCAGGATACGGCCAGCCGCTACGACTTTCTCAAGAGCGACCGCGAGCGTCCCGTGCTGCCGCCCGCCAGCCTGTTCCTGGACGGCGAAGACCTGTTCGGCCACCTCAAGGCCTTCGAGCGCCTGGCCTTGACGGCTGACGACAAGCATCCGGACATCGGCCCGGCGCCCGACGTGGCCGTCACGCGGCGCGCCGACGATCCGGTCAACCGCCTGCGCGCCGTGGTCGAAAGCGGCCGCTGGCGCGTGCTGCTGTGCGCGGACTCGGCCGGCCGGCGCGAGACGCTGAGCCAGATGCTGGGCGAGTTCGACCTGCGGCCCGACGCCGAGCCCGCGTCCATCGACGACTTCCGTGCGTCGAACAGCGAGCTGGCCCTGCTGGCCGCGCCGTTGACGACCGGCTTCAGCCTGCCCGGCGTACGCATCGCCTTCATCACGGAAAACGACCTTTACCCCGGCCAGACCACCACGGCCCGCCGCGGCCACCGCGCCCAGGAACGCGCCAGCAATGTCGAAGCCATGGTGCGCGACCTGTCGGAACTGCGCGAGGGCGACCCGGTGGTGCATGCCCAGCATGGCATCGGCCGCTACCACGGCCTGGTCAACATGGACATGGGCGAAGGCGAGATGGAATTCCTGCATCTCGAATACGCCAACGGCAGCACGCTGTACGTGCCGGTATCGCAGCTGCACGTGATCGCCCGCTATAGCGGCGCCGATCCCGAGGCCGCGCCGCTGCACCAGCTGGGCTCGGGGCAATGGGACAAGGCGCGCCGCAAGGCGGCGAAGCAGGTGCGCGACACCGCCGCCGAGCTGCTGGACCTCTACGCCAAGCGCGCCGCCCGCGAAGGCTATTCCTTCAAGCTGCCCTTGAACGACTACGAGGCCTTCGCCGAAGGCTTCGGCTTCGAGGAAACCGCCGACCAGGCGGCCGCCATCCAGGCCGTGATCCTGGACATGACCTCGGGCAAGCCCATGGACCGGCTGGTGTGCGGCGACGTCGGCTTCGGCAAGACCGAAGTCGCCTTGCGCGCGGCCTTCCTGGCGGTGGCCAACGGCAAGCAGGTGGCCTTGCTGTGCCCGACGACACTGCTGGCCGAGCAGCATGCGCAAACCTTCGCGGACCGCTTCGCCGACTGGCCGGTGCGCGTGGTGGAACTGTCGCGCTTCCGTTCGGCCAAGGAAATCTCGGCCGCCATCCAGGGCATCAACAGCGGCGGCGTCGATATCGTCATCGGCACCCACAAGATCCTCTCCAAGGATGTCCAGTTCAAGCAGCTGGGGCTGGTCATCATCGACGAGGAACACCGCTTCGGCGTGCGCCAGAAGGAAGCGCTGAAATCCCTGCGCGCCGAGGTCGACGTGCTGACACTGACGGCCACCCCCATCCCGCGCACACTGGGCATGTCGCTGGAGGGCATCCGCGACTTCTCCGTCATCGCCACCGCGCCGCAGAAACGCCTGGCCATCAAGACCTTCGTGCGGCGCGAGGACGGCAGCACCATACGCGAGGCCCTGCTGCGCGAACTCAAGCGCGGCGGCCAGGCCTATTTCCTGCACAACGAAGTGGAGACCATCCACAACCGCCGCGCGCGCCTGGAAGAGCTGGTCCCCGAGGCGCGCATCGCGGTGGCGCACGGCCAGATGGCCGAGCGCGAACTGGAACAGGTGATGAAGGGCTTCTACCAGCAGCGCTATAACGTGCTGCTGTGCACCACCATCATCGAAACCGGCATCGACGTGCCCAGCGCCAATACCATCGTCATCCATCGCGCCGACCGCTTCGGCCTGGCGCAGCTGCACCAGCTGCGCGGCCGGGTCGGTCGCTCGCACCACCAGGCCTATGCCTATCTGCTGACGCCGGGCGAGGACGCGATCACCAGCAACGCGAAGAAGCGGCTGGAGGCGATCCAGGCGATGGAGGAACTGGGTTCCGGCTTCTACCTGGCCATGCACGACCTGGAGATCCGCGGCACGGGAGAAGTGCTGGGCGAATCGCAGTCCGGCAATATCCAGGAGGTGGGCTTCTCCATGTACACCGAAATGCTCAACGAAGCCGTGCGTGCGCTCAAGGCAGGGGAAGAGCCCGACCTGGACGCCCCTTTCAATACGGCCTGCGAAGTCAATTTGCACACGCCTGCCCTGCTGCCATCGGACTATTGCGCCGACGTGCACGCGCGCCTGGCGGTCTACAAGCGCCTCTCGCACGCGGAGAACGACGACGAGGTCATCCGCATCCAGGAGGAATTGATAGACCGCTTCGGCAAGTTGCCCGAAGCCGCCACGACGCTGCTGGCCACGCACCGCCTGCGCCTGGCCGCGCTGGCGCTGGGCATCGTCAAGATCGATGCCAGCGAAAGCCAGGCCCTGGTCCAGTTTGGTCCCAAGCCCGCGGTGGACCCGATACGCATCATCGAACTGGTGCAGAAACAGCGCCACATCAAGCTGGCGGGCCAGGACAAGCTGCGCGTGGAGATCAAGGGCCAGCAGGTGCCGGCACGCGTCGACGCCGTGCGCACCGTGTTGCGCGCCCTGGCGTGACCGCAATGAAACGGCCGCCGCGAACCCGACCCTAATCCGGCCGCCGGCCCCGCCCCATGTTGCACCAGGGGCCGGGCCGGCGGCCATCATCGCATCCACATCCCTTCATAGCCATGACGATTCATCACCTGGTCCTGCAATCGCTTTCCCTCTCGTCCGAACAGGCCGAGCAAGTCGCCGCGCTGGCGCAGGCCCAGGGCCTGCAACGCCTCAGTGCCACCGCCGCGCGCCTGCTCGACGTACAGACCGACGCCGCCACCCGCGCCGAGGTCCGCGACTGGTGCGACCGCAACGGCATCGACCAGGCCTTCGTGCCCAAGGGCAGCCGCCTGTCCGACTGCAAGGTGCTGGTCATGGACATGGATTCGACGCTGATCAACATCGAGTGCATCGATGAAATCGCCGACATCGCGGGCGTCAAGCCCAAGGTGGCGGAGATCACCGAGGCCGCCATGCGCGGGGAAATCACCGATTTTTCCGAAAGCCTGCGCCGCCGCGTGGCGCTGTTGGCCGGCCTGCCGGCGCGCGCGCTGGAACAGGTCTACGAGGAACGCCTGCGCCTGAACCCGGGCGCCGAGCGGCTGATAGAGACCGCGCAGGCGGCGGGCATCAAGGTCATGCTGGTGTCGGGAGGCTTCACCTTCTTCACCGATCGTCTGCGCGAGCGGCTGAAGCTGGACAACGCCCAGGCCAATGATCTGGAAATCGAGAACGGCGTGCTGACCGGCAAGGTACGGGGTGAGATCATCGACGCCCAGGGCAAGGCCGCGCGCCTGCGCGAATTCGCCCGCCAGCACGGCGCGGCGCCGGAGCAGGTCATCGCCATGGGCGATGGCGCCAACGACCTGAAGATGCTGGGAGCCGCCGGCTGGTCCGTGGCCTATCACGCCAAGCCCATCGTGCGCGAGCAGACGCGCTATGCGTTGAATGTGTCGGGGCTGGATGGGGTGTTGAACTGGTTCGAGGGCTGAGGTATGGGAGGCACGGGCGATAGCCGCGCCGGCTCGGTCGCCGCGCTATCCGGCCGAGCCGCCTCGGAGGCAACGCTGTTCGGCCGCGCCTGCGCCCCCGCCCGCACGGCGACATCGAGCCGTTCCAACACGCCTCGCGCCGCCAGCAGGTCGGCCGAGGTCTGCACCACCGTGTAGGCGCCCAGGGCGATCTGCGCGGACCGCGACAGCATCAGGCGGGCGTCCGCAAGGTCGGCCGATGTCCCGGAAACCGTCATCGCCTGCATGGAGAGGTCCAGCGTCCGGGTTTCCAAGCGGGCGGCATATCCCCTCAACTCGGCGGCGGCCAAGGCCAGCGCCCGAGCGGCCTCCGGGATCGCGTTCGAGAAATCGGCTTGCGGAATATCGAAGACATGCGGGTCGATCAGCAACGGCGGCACCGGCGCGATGCCGGCAGGCATGGCGCCGGCCCACTCCGCGGGCTGTGGCTGCCCCGCTCTCATGCCAGGCGGCATGGGCATGGGGGAAAGCATAGGCATCGATAGTGGCATCGCCGGAGGTGCTGACGGAGGCACTTGCATTGATCGTGGCAGCGACGTCGACGCCGACCGGGACATCGGTATCTGCGGCGGCATTGCCGCCAACGCTGGTATTTGCGGCATTCGAGAACCGGCGCTGCCGAGCAGGCCCGTCATCATCTGGGCATACACGTCGAGCGTCATGGCGCCGCCCACTTGCGGGTTGGCGGCGTGGGTAGCGCGCCGTGCCTGGCTTTCCTGGGCCCGCACCGCACTCGGCTCGTAGGGGCCCGTATTCCTCCGCAAGGACAAGGTTTGCCTTCCGCGCGCGCGCTGGGCGCGCAGGCCATGGACGCCACGGCCGCTCGCCTGGGTAATCGGTAGCGCGGCCGCGGTCGCGGGACCGCCAGCGTCATTGGGAGCCGTGTTCGAAGATGAAACGAAGATAGCTGAGGGGTTGGCGGCGGGGATCATATTCCTTTCCTCACAATGTCCGAAGGCTTAAGCAGCACGCTCGAAGCCCGATGACCGGTGACCGGCGCTTGATGGCCAGCGCCCAGGTCCAAGCCCAAAAGCCCAAGTCCAAGCCTTGGTAGTGGGAAATCATCCGCCGCGGTTCCCTCGCGCCTGGCGTCCACGCCGTCTCGATACGCCCGCGGTTCAGCGCCGGGGCCCGGGGCCGAGCCGGCGCATCATGCCCCGACCATCAAACCTCCGTCCACTCCCGCAGCAGGTTGTGATAGTGATTCGTCAAGGCCAGCGTGTGCTCGGTCTCGCCGTGCTGCGCGCGCAGCGCCTGGATGGTCTGGTCCAGGTCGAACAGCATCTGCCGGCGGCCGTGCTCGCGCACCATGCTCTGGACCCAGAAGAAACAGGCACTGCGTTCCCCCTGCGTGACAGGCGTCACGCAATGCAGGCTGCTGGCGGGATACAGCACCATGTCGCCGGCGGGCAGCTTGACGGCATGCTCGCCATACGTGTCGCGGACGGTCAACTCCCCGCCTTCGTACTCGTCGGGATCGCAAAGGAACAACGTGGCCGACAGGTCGGTGCGCAGCCACCCCGGCGCACCGGGAAAGGTCCGCACCGCGCCATCCACATGGAAACCGTAGGTCTCGGCCGATGCGTACCGATTGAACAAGGGGCGTACCGTGCGCAAGGGCAAGGCCGCCGCGAAATAGGTAGGACTGCGGGCCAATGCGCGCAAGACGTATTCGCCCAGCGACTGCGCAAGCGGCGAGTTCTCGTCAAGCTGCCGGTTGCGCTTGACCGCGGCGCCCTGCCCCCCCACGGTCGCCCGTCCATCCACCCAGGGGCCGGCATCCAGCTGGCCGCGTACCTCCCGGACTTCATCGGGCTGCAGGATCTGGGGTATGTGCAGCATCATGTCGGTTGCCTCGTGTAGGGATAAGACGGACAGCGGGCGCGCGCCGTCGCGGAAAGCAACAGCCGCCGGCGCCAGGCTCGCGGGATATCTCCGCGAGCCTGGCGCCGGCGGCCGGCCCGGCCTGGCGTACGTCCGCTCAGAAGTGGATATTCGCCGTCAGCAGCACCGTGCGCGGCGCGCCCGGGAAGTAACGATATCCGCTCTTGTTGATCGCCGCCACATACTCCTTGTTGAACAGGTTATAGACGTTGAACTGGAAATCCAGGTTCTTGTTCACCGTGTAGCCCGCCATGGCGTCGAAGACCCAGTAGGACTGGACGTGGTCGGGCGTACCCACCGCCCCGTCGGTGCCGCGGTCCATGCTGCCTACGTAACGCGCGCCGCCGCCCAGGCGAAAGCCGTAGGGAAGTTGGTAGGTCGTCCACGCCGTGAAGGCATGCTTGGGCGTGTAGCTCAGGTTGTTGCCGCCGTTCTGGCTGACGGCGGGACCATTTTCCACCGTGGCGTTCTGGATCGTGTACCCGGCCGTGGCGGACCAGTTCTGCGTGATCTGGCCGCCCAGCCCCAGCTCCAGGCCTTGCACGCGCTTCTTCGCGGTTTGCGAGATGGTGCCGTCCGACTCGGTCTGCACGTCATTCTCGACGTCCGTGCGGAACAGCGCGGCGGTGGCCAGCAGGTTGCGGTCGAAGAACTCCCACTTGGTGCCCAGTTCCGCCGTCTTGGCCTTTTGCGGCTTGAAATCGGGGCTGTTGGCATTGGTGCCGTCGGCCGCCAGCGTGAAGGTCGCGCCGCCCGGGGGCTGCTGCGACACCGCGTAGTTGACATAGATGTTGCCATTGGGCGCCACGCGGAACAGGGTGCCCAGCTTCCAGTCGACCAGGTTGCCCGACTTCTTGGTGTCGATCGTGCCGATCGGCGATCCCGTCGGCGCGCCTGCGCACGGCACGGCATTGCGGCCCGTGCCGCCGCATGCGGTGGCGCTGTCATAGGTCGTGCGGTAGTGGTCCAGGCGGATGCCGCCGTTGACCTGCCACCAGTCGTTCATCTCGACGGTGTCGAAGATATAGGCGGCAACGGTATCCGTCTGCGCGTGCGCATCGGCGCCGTTGCTGTGGATGCCCTGCGCGCTGACGCTGCTGTCCGGGTTGTACAGGCTGACCGCCGGTTCCACCGCCGCGCTCAGTCCGTAGTTGTACTGGGTCTCGCGCGTCAGTTCGAAGCCGGCGCTGATGTCGTGCTTCAGGGACCCGGTGGAGAACTTGCTGGTGAGATTGGTCTGGTTGGTGAGGATGCGGTTGCTGACATTCTTCTGGTTGGGCGAACGCGCGACGTACCAGGTCGACGGGTCGGCCGCGTTGTAGCCCGGCTGCAGGCCCGACGTATAGGGCGACGCCGGCGCGGAAACCAGGAAGGACGTCAACAGGTAGTTTTCCTTGGTGCGCGCCCAGCGGGTGGTATTGCGCAGCGTCGTGTTGGCGTTGAAGTCGTGCTCCAGCCGCAGCGTCGCCATGTCGGTGGTCACGTAGTCGTGGTCCGAGGACGTGCCATAGAAATTATTGGTGTCGACCCGCGGGGCGTTGTTCATGAAGCCCAGCGCCGCGCTCGGCGCGCTGTAGCCGGGCAGGCCGATGGTGGGCACGCCGCCATCGGGCACATTGGTCTGCTTGATGTGCATGAAGTCGACATACACGCGATTTTCGGTGCCCAGGCCCCAGGCGAACGACGGGGCGACGCCCCAGCGGTTGTTCTCGATCTGGTTGCGGCCCGCCTGGTCGGAATCCAGTCCCATCAGGTTCAGGCGGAAGGCCGTCGTATCGCCCAGTTGGCGGTTCCAGTCCAGGGTGCTCCGCTTGTAGCGGGCGCTGCCGATACCGAAGCTGGCGTCGAAGCTGTCTTCCAGCTTGGGCTGCTTGGTATTCAGGTTGATTGAGCCGCTGGGCGCGCTGCGGCCATAGTCCGAGCCGGAAGGCCCCTTGATGACTTCGACCGAGTCGTAGTTGAACATGTCGCGCTTGACCGAGGCCGTGTCGCGGATGCCGTCGATATAAATGCTGTTCGAGGTATCGAAGCCGCGCAGGTAGATCGTATCGCCGGTGCTGGTCGCGCCGTTCTCTCCCGCGAAGAAGGTGCCGGCGCCGGCGACGTTGCGCATGGCATCCGTCAGCGTGGTGGCCTGCTGGTCCTTCATCATCTGCTTCGTGATGACCTGCACCGTCTGCGTCGTATCGACCAGGGGCTGGGTGAACTTGGGCGACTCCAGCCGGTCCGCCTTGTAGTCGTTACCGCGGTCGCCCGTGGTCTGGACCGGAGCGAGCGTGGTGACGCCGGACGTGCCGGCGCTTTGCGCCATCGCCGGCGCGGCCTGCCCCAGCATCACGGTGGCCAGGACGGAGGCGGCAGCCGTACCCACGGCGCTACCTTGGGCCAACGCCCTTGCCGGCGCGCCCTTGCGGTTTTTTATGTATGACATGGCTCTTTAAATAACGATAACGACAATGATTCTTGTTTTTGATTGATTTACGAATCATACATACCGTTAAAAGCCTGCACAATCTTCATAAAGACGCGCTGGAACTCATGTCGTCAAAACGCTACACGCTGATCAGCGGCCCATGACGGGCGACGACAATAAAAAATGCGGAATTCCCCCGGGGGGAATTCCGCCTTTTCCTGGCCTGTCCGAGCGTCCGGCAATCAAGCCGGGCGTATTGCCATCTCAGTCGCGGGTAGCGCGGCCATGCCTTTTATGTAGATAACGAATCACGAATCCCGGGTAGCCCAGCACCAGGAACAGGCACAGCCCGATTACGTAGAACTGCCAGCCTTGCGGGAACGGATTGCCCAGCGCCGATTCGAAAGCGAAACCGATCAGGCCCACGATCACGTAGAAGACCAGCACCTCGACCATGCGCAGCCAGAACGGCTTGGTCGCGGGCTCCCCTGCCCTGCGCCAGGCAAAGAGGGCGAACACGCGTTCATTCAGGAAGGGAAGATTGGCGCTGATCGCGGCTAGCGCGATCAGCAACCATACAGCCAGGGTCTGGTTCATGGAGGACCGGGGGACAAGTCGGCGGTCGCCGCTTGCCCCTGCCTACAGGCCCAGGGAGGTCTGGACGGCGCGGATGCAAGCCGCCATCAGGCCGCCGGGCACCAGGCCCAGGATCAACAGCAGGGCGCCGTTGATGGACATCAGGCCGCGCTGGGCGCAGGTCGCGCGCAGCGGCTGGCTCTCACCCACGGGCTCGTCGAAGTAGACGACCTTGACCACGCGCAGGTAGTAGAACGCGCCGATCAGCGAGAACAGCACCGCGATCACGGCGATGGTCACATGCCCCGCCTGGATCAGCGGTTGCAGCACGGCCAGCTTCGCGTAGAAGCCGACGGTGGGCGGCAGGCCGGTCAGCGAGACCATCAGCAGCAGCACGATGAACGCATGCCACGGGCTGCGACGGTTCAGGCCCTTCAGGTCGTCGATGTTCTCGCACTCGAAACCGTCGCGCGAGAGCAGCAGCACGATGCCGAAGCTGCCCAGCGTGGTCAGCACATAGGTGACCATGTAGAACAGCGCGGCGCCGTAGGCGCCGGCCGAACCTTCGCGGCCCGCGACCACGCCGGCGCTCAGGCCCAGCAGGACGAAGCCCATGTGCGAAATGGTCGAGTACGCCAGCATGCGCTTGAAGTTGGACTGGGCGATGGCGGTGATATTGCCGATGGCCAGCGACAGCACCGCCAGGATCAGCAGCATGGGCTGCCAGTCCGTGGCCAGGCCGTGCAAGGCTTCGATCAGCACGCGCAGCGTCATGGCGAATGCCGCCAGCTTGGGCGCGGCGCCCAACAGCAGGGTCACCGCGGTCGGCGAACCGTGATAGACGTCCGGCACCCACATATGGAAAGGCGCTGCGCCCAGCTTGAACGCCAGGCCGGCGACAATGAAGACCACGCCGAACACCAGCGCCAGCTTGTGGGCCTTGCCGGCGGCGATGACCGCGCCGACCTGCTGCAGGTCCAGATGGCCCGTCGAGCCGTAGATCATGGACATGCCGTACAGCAGGAAGCCCGATGCCAGCGCGCCCAGCACGAAGTACTTCATCGCGGCCTCGGTGGCCGTGGTGTCGTCGCGGCGCAGGGCGATCAGGGCATACAGGGCCAGCGACATCAGTTCCAGGCCCAGGTAGATCGACAGCAGGTTGCCCGCCGAGATCATCACCATCTGGCCCAGCAGGGCGAACAGCGCCAGCACATACAGCTCGCCGCCGCGCAGCATGTCGCGGCTTTGCGAATAGAGACGGCCGTACACCAGCGTGACGCCGACGGCGATGTAGGACGCGATCTTCAGCAGGTGGCTGAGGCCGTCGGTGACGAACAGGCCGTCGAACGTGCGCCCGGTCACGCCATTGCTCCACTGGAGCGCCGACACGATGGTCAACACCACCAGCGTCGCCAGCGACAGCAGGTAGGTGAAGAAGCGCGTCGGGTGATCGCTGACCGCATCGATCAGCAGGACGACCGCACCCATCACCAGCAGGATGATCTCAGGTGCCGCCAAGGCAAAGTCGATAGAGGTTTGCATAGGGGTCTAAGTCTTACAGTTTCGACACGGCGACGTGTTGCATCAGGGCCTGCACCGACGCGTGCATGACGTCGGTAAAGGGCTTGGGATAGATACCCATGTACAACACGGCAATGGCCATCACGCCCAGGATCAGGAATTCGCGGGGATTGATGTCGGTCAGTTGGCGCACATGATCGTTGGCGATTTCGCCGAAGGCCACGCGCTTGACCATCCACAGCGAGTACGACGCGCCCAGGATCAGGGCAGTGGCGGCCAGCAGGCCGACCCAGAAGTTGTGCTCGACCGCGCCCATGATCACCATGAATTCGCCGACGAAACCACTGGTGGCCGGCAGGCCGCTGTTGGCCATGGAGAACAGGACGAAGAAGGTCACGAAACGGGGCATGGTGTTCACCACGCCGCCGTAGTCGGCGATGCGGCGGCTGTGCACGCGGTCGTACAGCACGCCGATACACATGAACATGGCGCCCGAGACGAAGCCGTGCGAAATCATTTGCACGATCGCGCCTTCGATGCCGGCGGTGTTGAAGATGAAGAAACCCAGGGTGACGAAGCCCATGTGCGCCACGGACGAGTACGCCACCAGCTTCTTCATGTCTTCCTGGACGATCGCCACCAGGCCGATGTAGATCACGGCGATCAGCGACAGCGTGATCATCAGGCCGGCCAGGCTATGCGAGGCATCCGGCGCGATCGGCAGCGAGAAGCGCAGGAAACCGTACGCGCCCAGCTTCAGCATGATGGCGGCCAGCACGATCGAACCGCCGGTGGGCGCTTCCACGTGGGCATCCGGCAGCCAGGTGTGCACCGGCCACATCGGGACCTTGACGGCGAAGGCCGCCAGCAAGGCCACGAAGATCAGGATCTGCGGCGTCATGCCCAGCTTCAGGTTCTGCCAGGCGACGATGTCGAAGGAACCGCCCGACGCATTCCACAGGTAGATGAAGGCGATCAGGGTGAGCAGCGAGCCGAGCAGCGTGTACAGGAAGAACTTGAAGGCCGCGTAGACGCGGTTGGGGCCGCCCCACACGCCGACGATGATGTACATCGGGATCAGCGTGGCTTCGAAGAACACGTAGAACAACAGGCCGTCCAGCGCCACGAACACGCCGACCATCAAGCCGGAGAGGATCAGGAAGGCCCCCATGTACTGCGCCACGCGGCTGGTGATCACTTCCCAGCCGGCCAGCACCACGATGATGGTGATGAAGGCGGTCAGCAGCACGAACCACAGCGAGATGCCGTCGATGCCAAGGTGGTAGTTGACGTTGAAGGAGGAAATCCAGGAGGCCTTCTCGACGAACTGCATGGCCGCCGAGGACGACTGGAAGCCGGTGTACAGCGGAATCGTCACCAGGAAACCGACGATCGCGCCGATCAGCGACAGTCCGAGCGTCAGGCCGCGCTTGTTGTCACCGCCCACGGCCAGCACCAGCAGGCCGAAGACGATGGGCACAAAGACCGCGAGCGTAAGCCAGGGGAAAGTTTGGGATGCCATCTCGCTAGCCATTATTGGGGAATCAGTACGAAGAAGGTCACCAGGGCCAGGATGCCGATGATCATGGCGAAGGCGTAGTGGTAGATGTAGCCGGACTGCAGGTAGCGGCTGACACCCGCCACCCAGCCCACCAGCTTGGCGCTGCCGTTGATGATCACGCCGTCGATGAGGCCGCGGTCACCCGCCTGCCACAAGCCGCGGCCCAGGCAACGCGCGCCGCGCGCGATCACCTGCTCGTTGAACCAGTCGACGAAGTACTTGTTCTCGAGGATGCGGTTGATGCCGGACAGGCCGTTGTAGATCTTCGCCGGAACCTTCGGGTTGATCAGGTAGCAGTACCAGGCCAGGACCGCGCCGGCCACCACCAGCCAGAACGGCAGCGTGGTGAAGGCGTGCACGCCGAAGTCGACCCAGCCGTGCCATTCCTCGGCCAGCTCATGCATGGCCGGGTGTTGCGGCAGCACGGTGATGGCGCCGTTGAAGTACTTGCCGAACAGCATCGGATCGACCACCAGCGCGCCGATAATGACGGACGGGATGGCCAGCAGGATCAGGGGCAGCGTGACCACCCAGGGCGACTCGTGCGGTGGGCCGCCGTGGTGCCCGTGGCCGTGGTCGTCATGGCCGTGCGCGTGGTCGTCATGGCCATGGCCATGTGCGTCATGCGCGTGCGTGTCGAAGCGCGGCTTGCCGTGGAAGACCAGGAAATAGACCCGGAAGGAATACAGCGAGGTGACGAACACGCCGATCAGCGTGGCGTAGTGAGCAAAGCTCGCGCCCCAGACATCGGCGGCGCCGGCGGCCTCGATGATGTGTTCCTTCGAGTAGAAGCCCGAGAAGAACGGCGTGCCGACCAGGGCCAGCGTGCCGATCAGGAAGGTGATCCACGTAATGGGCATGTACTTGCGCAGGCCGCCCATGTTGCGGATGTCCTGGTCATGGTGCATGCCGATGATGACGGAGCCGGCGCCCAGGAACAGCAGGGCCTTGAAGAAGGCGTGGGTCATCAGGTGGAAGATCGCCACCGAGTAGGCCGAAGCGCCCAGCGCCACCGTCATGTAGCCTAGCTGCGACAGCGTCGAGTACGCGACCACGCGCTTGATGTCGTTCTGGATGATGCCCAGGATGCCCAGGAACAGCGCGCCGATCGCGCCGATCACGATGATGAAGGACAGCGCGGTATCCGAGTGCTCGAACAGGGGCGAGAAACGCGCCACCATGAAGATACCCGCGGTCACCATGGTCGCCGCGTGGATCAGCGCCGAGATCGGGGTCGGGCCTTCCATCGAGTCTGGCAGCCAGGCGTGCAGCGGCACTTGCGCCGACTTGCCCATGGCGCCGATGAACAGGCAGATGCACGCCACCGTGATCATCATCCAGTCGGTGCCGGGGAAGGTCAGGCCGGCCAGCTTGTCGGCTTGCGAGAACACGTCGCCGTACTGCATGGAGCCGGCGTAGTGGAACAGCAGGCCGATGCCCAGCACGAAACCGAAGTCCCCTACCCGGTTGATCAGGAAGGCCTTCATGTTGGCGAAGATGGCGGTCTTGCGCGTGTACCAGAAGCCGATCAGCAGATACGACACCAGGCCCACGGCCTCCCAGCCGAAGAACAGCTGCACCATGTTGTTCGACATCACCAGCATCAGCATGGAGAAGGTGAACAGCGAGATGTAGGCGAAGAAGCGCTGGTAGCCGGGATCGTCGGCCATGTAGCCGATGGTGTAGATGTGCACCATCAGCGATACCGACGTCACCACGACCATCATCATGGCCGACAGCGGGTCGATCAGGAAGCCGATGTTCAGCTGGGTGTTGCCGATCATGCTCCAGGTGTAGACCACGCCGTCGTAGCGATTGCCGTTGAGCACGTCGCCCAGCACCACGAAGGCGCCGATGGTGGAGATCAGGACACCGAGAATGGTGATCAGGTGCGCGCCGCGGCGTCCGATGGGACGGCCCAGGAAGCCGGTGCCGAACAGGCCGGCCAGGATGGCGCCTGCCAGCGGCGCCAGCGCGATGAGCAGGTACAGATTGGGTGAGCTAGACATTTTTTTCCCGGACTCCGTCAGCCCTTCAGGCGATCGAGTTCGTCAACGTTGATCGTGTTCAGGTTGCGGAACAGCAGCACCAGAATCGCCAGACCGATCGCCGCTTCCGCGGCTGCGACCGTGAGGATGAAGAACACGAAGACCTGGCCGGCGGTGTCGCCGCTCCACGTCGAAAACGCCACGAAGTTCATGTTGACGGCCAGCAGCACCAGCTCGATGGACATCAACAGGATGATCAGGTTGCGGCGGTTCAGGAAGATGCCGAAGATGCCGATGGCGAACAGGATCGCCCCCAGTATCAGGTAATGGGCCAGCGTCAGCGTCATTCTTGTTCTCCTTGGGCGGGGGCGGAGGCGGCCTTGCCGGCCTGGGCCCGCTCGCTCTGCGCCTGCATCTTCACGATGCGGAAGCGGTCCTGGGCGCGCACCTTGACGGCCGCGCTGGGGCTGAAGTACTTGACGTCGCGGCGGCGGCGCAGGGTCAGCGCGATGGCCGAGACCATGCCGACCAGCAGGATCACCGCGCCGACTTCGACGGCGTACACATATTGCGTGTACATGGCGGTGCCCAGCGCGCGCGCGTTGTTGTAGTCCGCGGCCACGGCGGCGGGACCGCCCGGCTGGTTCCAGGTGGAGCTCAGCACGAAGGCCATTTCCAGCACCAGGACCAGGCCGATGACCAGGCCCAGCGGCAGGTACTTCTTCAGGCCGGCGCGCAGGTCGCCCATGCGGATGTCCAGCATCATCACCACGAACAGGAACAGCACCATCACCGCGCCCACGTAGACGAGCACCAGCAGCAGGGCCAGGAACTCGGCGCCGAGCAGCATCCACAACAGGGCGGCGTTGAAGAAGACGAGGATCAGGTGCAGCACGGCGGTAACCGGACTGCGCGCCGTGATCACGCGGAAGGCGGCCACCACCAGGACGATGGCCAGCAGATAAAAGAGAACGGTCGTGAAAGTCATGGAGTCGTACCAGGCATCAACGGTATGGCGCGTCTTCGGCGCGACGACGGGCGATTTCGGGTTCGAACTGGTCTCCCACCGCCAGCAGCATGTCCTTGGTGAAGTACAGGTCGCCGCGTTTTTCGCCGTGATATTCGTGGATGTGCGTTTCCACGATGGAGTCCACCGGACAGCTTTCTTCGCAGAAGCCGCAGAAGATGCACTTGGTCAGGTCGATGTCGTAGCGCGAGGTGCGGCGCGTGCCGTCGTCGCGCACTTCCGACTCGATGGTGATGGCCAGCGCCGGACACACCGCTTCGCACAGCTTGCAGGCGATGCAGCGCTCTTCCCCATTGGGATAGCGGCGCAGCGCGTGCAGGCCCCGGAAACGCGGCGAAGCCGGCGTCTTTTCGTAGGGGTAACGCAGGGTCACCTTACGCTTGAAAAAATACTTACCCGTCAGGCGCAGGCCCTTGAGCAATTCGGTCAGCAACAGACTGCCGAAGAAATCCTTGATCGCTTCCATATCCAGCCTTTTCCTAATGCTCAGCGCCAAATATTCCAGGGCGTCTGCATCCAGATCGCCACCACCAGCAGCCACACGCCGGTCAGCGGGATGAAAATCTTCCAACCCAGACGCATGATCTGGTCGTAGCGGTAACGCGGGAACGATGCGCGGAACCACACGAACATCGAGACCACGACGAAGGTCTTCAGGCCCAGCCAGATCCAGCCGGGAATCCACGTCAGCGGCGCGACGTCGATCGGCGGCATCCAGCCACCCAGGAACATGATGGACGCCAGGGCCGACAACAGGATCATGTTGGCGTATTCACCCAGGAAGAACAGGGCGAAGGCCATGCCCGAGTACTCGACCATGTGGCCGGCCACGATTTCCGATTCGCCTTCCACCACGTCGAACGGGTGGCGGTTGGTTTCGGCGACCGCCGAAATCACGTAGATGACGAAGAGCGGCAGCAGCGGCAGCCAGTTCCAGGACAGGAAGCTCAGGCCGTGCGAAGCGAACCAGCCCTTGCTCTGTCCCAGCACGATTTCGCTCATGTTCAGGCTGCCGGACACCAGCAGCACCGTCACCAGCACGAAACCGATGGCCAGTTCGTACGACACCATCTGCGCGGCGGCGCGCAGGGCGCCCAGGAACGCATACTTGGAGTTCGAGGCCCAGCCGGCCACGATCACGCCGTACACGCCCACCGAGGTGATGGCCATGATGTACAGCAGGCCGGCGTTGACGTTGGCCAGCACCACCTGCGGGCCGAAGGGCACCACGGCCCAGGCGGCCAGGGCCGGCATCAGCGTGACCACGGGGGCCAGGATGAAGAGGACCCGGTTCGCCTCGGTCGGCAGCACCACTTCCTTGGTCAGCAGCTTGAACACGTCCGCGAACGGTTGCGCCAGGCCCTTGAAGCCCACGCGATTGGGGCCGAGGCGGATGTGCATGAAGCCGATCATCTTGCGTTCCCACAACGTGAGATAGGCCACGCAAAGAATGATGGGCACCGCGATGACGACGATCTTGACGAGCGTCCAGATGATCAGCCAGGGCGTCGCGCCCAACAAGGCCTGTCCCTGCGCTTCCAGGGTGTTGAGCCATTCCATCAGGCACGCTCCACGCTAATTTGACCAAAGGCGCCGCCGAGGGCGGCGGTTTTCTCGAAGCCGGCGGCGACGCGCACGGCGCGATCGGCAACGGCGTCGTCCTGCACGGTTTCCAGCTCGACGCTGCCCGTGGCGGTGGCGACCTTCACCTTGACGCCGGCGGTCAGGCCCAGGCCGGCCAGGGTGCGGCCGTTCATGCGCGCGGCCGGCGCGCGCGACGCGGGCGCCGCTTGCAGCGGTTCGGAGCGGCGCACGATGGCGTCGGTGCGGTAGATCGGCACATCGGCGACGCGCTCCAGGCCCGACAGCGCCTGGCCCACGCCGACGGCGGCCTCGATGCGGTTCGACAAGCGGCCTTCGATGCCGCCGGACAACACGGCGTCACGCACCGATTCCGAGGTCTCGTCATCGAAGCCGGGCAACTGCAGCACGTTGCCCAGCACGCGCAGCACCTTCCAGCCCGGGCGGCTTTCGCCGTGCGGGGCCACGGTGCCCTTGAAGCTCTGGGCCAGGCCCTGGGCATTGACGAAGGTACCCGAGGTTTCGGTGAAAGGCGCCACGGGCAGCATGACATCGGCCCAGTCGGCGGCGGCCGAGCGGTACGAGGTCAGCGCCACGGTGAATTGCGCGTCGCGCAGCGCGGCCACGGCTTGCGCGCCGTTGTCGGCGTCCAGCAGGGGCTCGGCATGCAGCACGACATAGGCCTTCAGCGGATCGGCCAGCATGGCGGCCGCGGTCTTGCCGCCCTTGCCCGGCACGGCGCCGGCCAGGTAGCCGCCGACGGTGTTGCCGCCGGAGGTCAGGAAACCGAAGCGCGCGCCAGCCAGGGTGGCGATGGCCTGGGCATTGGCGGCCAGCACCGAAGCCTGCGCGGATGCGACGGCCAGGTTGCCCAGGAACACGCCGGCATTGGCGCCGGAGGTCAGGCTGGCGGCGATCAGCTTGGCGTTTTCGCCCGGCGTCACCGAGGCGAATTCGGCGGGCGCGGCCTGGCCCTTGAGCTGGGCCAGCGCGACGGCGACTTCGGCCAGGGCGCGCGGCAGTTCCGACGGCGCCACCGTCAGGCGGCCGGCCACCGGCAGCAGCGGGTCATCGGCGGCGCTGTCGACCAGCAGCACCTGCGTGCCGCGCTTGGCGGCCTGGCGCAGGCGTTGCGCGAACAAGGGGTGGTCCTTGCGCAGGAAGGAACCGACGACCAGCACGCGGTCCAGCGCGTCGAGGTCGGCGATCGGCATGCCCAGCCACGGCGCGCCGGTCAGCGCGGCGTCGAAGGCCGGGTCGGTCTGGCGCAGGCGGAAGTCGATGTTTTCCGAACCCAGGGCGCGCACCAGGCGGCCCAGCAGCGCGTATTCCTCGGTGGTGGCGTACTCGGTCGCCAGCGCGCCGATCTGGCCGGCGCCGAAGCTGTCGCGCACGCGCGCCAGGCCCTGGCCCACGGCCTGCAGCGCATCGGCCCACGAGGCTTCGCGCCACGTGCCGTCGGCGTTGCGGATCATGGGCACGCCCAGGCGGTCTTCGCTGTTCAGGCCTTCATACGAGAAGCGGTCGCGGTCGCTGATCCAGCACTCGTTGACGGCTTCGTTCTCGAAGGGCACCACGCGCATGACGTGCTCGCCCTTGACTTGCACCACCAGGTTGGCGCCCACGCTGTCATGCGGGCTGACCGAACGGCGGCGCGCCAGCTCCCAGGTACGGGCGCTGTAGCGGAACGGCTTGGAGGTCAGCGCGCCGACGGGACAGAGATCGATCATGTTGCCGGACAGTTCCGACTCGATCGAACGGCCGACGAAGGTGGTGATTTCGGAATGCTCGCCGCGATTGAGCATGCCCAGTTCCATGACGCCGGCGATTTCCTGGCCGAAGCGCACGCAACGGGTGCAGTGGATGCAGCGGGTCATTTCCTCGGCCGACACCAGCGGGCCGAGATCCTTGTGGAACACCACGCGCTTTTCTTCGTGATAGCGCGAAGCCGAGCCGCCGTAGCCGACGGCCAGGTCCTGCAGCTGGCACTCGCCGCCCTGGTCGCAGATCGGGCAGTCCAGCGGGTGGTTGATCAGCAGGAACTCCATGACCGACTTTTGCGCGGCCTTGGCTTTTTCCGAATTGGTGAAGACCACCATGCCGTTGGTCACGGGGGTGGCGCAGGCCGGCAGGGCCTTGGGCGCCTTCTCCACTTCGACCAGGCACATGCGGCAGTTCGCCGCGATGGAGAGCTTCTTGTGGTAGCAGAAATGCGGCACGTACTGCCCGACTTTCTGGGCCGCATGCATCACCATGCTGCCTTCGGGCACTTCTACCTTGTTGCCGTCGACGGTTAGTTCAACCATTGCTGTTCCTGAGACCTACAGATATTGCGGGACCACACACGACTTGTGCTCGATGTGGTGCGCGAATTCGTCACGAAAATGCTTCAGAAAGCCTCTTACGGGCATGGCGGCCGCGTCGCCCAGGGCGCAGATGGTGCGGCCCATGATGTTGCCGGCGACGTTGTCCAGCAGGTCCAGGTCTTCCGGACGGCCGTGGCCGTGCTCGATGCGGTGGACCATGCGGTACAGCCAGCCCGTGCCTTCGCGGCAGGGCGTGCACTGGCCGCAGCTTTCCTCGAAGTAGAAATAGGACAGGCGCAGCAGCGACTTGACCATGCAGCGCGTATCGTCCATGACGATGACCGCGCCCGAACCCAGCATGGAGCCCGCCTTGGCGATGGCGTCATAGTCCATGGTGGTTTCCATCATGATGTTCGCGGGCAGCACCGGGGCGCTGGAGCCGCCGGGGATCACGGCCTTCAACTGGCGGCCGCCGCGCATGCCGCCGGCCAGTTCCAGCAGCTTGGAAAACGGCGTGCCCAGCGGGATCTCGTAGTTGCCGGGACGCTCCACGTCGCCGGTGATCGAAAAGATCTTGGTGCCGCCGTTATTGGGCTTGCCCACTTCCAGGTACTGCTGGCCGCCGTTGCGGATGATCCAGGGCACCGCCGCGAACGTCTCGGTGTTGTTGATCGTGGTGGGCTTGCCGTACAGGCCGAAGCTGGCGGGGAACGGCGGCTTGAAGCGCGGCTGGCCTTTCTTGCCTTCCAGCGATTCGAGCAGCGCGGTTTCCTCGCCGCAGATATAGGCGCCGTAGCCATGGAAGGCATGCAGCTGGAAGCTGAATTCCGACCCCAGCAGCTTGTCGCCCAGGAAGCCGGCGGCGCGCGCCTCTTCCAGCGCTTCCTCGAAGCGGTCATAGACCTCGAAGATTTCGCCGTGGATGTAGTTGTAGCCTACCGAGATGCCCATCGCGTAGGCGGCGATGGCCATGCCTTCGATGACGATGTGCGGGTTGAAGCGCAGGATGTCGCGGTCCTTGAACGTACCCGGCTCGCCCTCGTCCGAATTGCAGACGAGATACTTCTGGCCCGGGAACGTGCGCGGCATGAAGCTCCACTTCAGGCCGGTGGGGAAGCCGGCGCCGCCACGGCCGCGCAGGCCCGACGCCTTGACTTCGGCGATGACGTCCTCCGGCTTCATGCCGGTGGTCAGGATCTTGCGCAGGGCCTCGTAGCCGCCGCGCTTGACGTAGTCTTCCAGGCGCCAGTTCTGGCCGTCCAGCCCGTCCAGGATCTGCGGGCCGAGATGGCGGCCGTGCAGGCACATGGACTGCGACAGGTCGTGCAGGGGGTTGGGATCCAGGCCCTGCGAAAATTGACGATACAGGTCCGGCGCGTTCATGCCGACTCTCCTTGCGCCTTCAAACTGCTCACCAGCGCATCCAGCTTCTCTTCGGACATGCGCACGCACATGTGCTTGTTATTCACGATCAGCACCGGCGCGTCGCCACAGGCGCCCATGCACTCGCCTTCGACCAGGGTGAACAAGCCGTCGGCGGTGGTGCCGCGATAGTCGACGCCCAGCTTGCGCTTGAGGTATTCGCCGGCTTTTTCGCCATCGCGCAGCGCGCAAGGCAGGTTGGTGCAGACGCTGATCTTGTGCTTGCCGACCTTGCTCACGTCGAACATGTTGTAGAAGGTCGCGACCTCCTGCACGGCGATGGGCGGCACGCCAAGATAATTGGCCACGTCCTCGATGATCTCGGTCGACAACCAACCCTGCTCGTCCTGGGCGATCGCCAGGGAAGCCATGATGGCCGACTGCTTCTGATCAGCCGGGAACTTGGTCAGTTCCCGGTCGATTTTCTGGTAAGCCTGTTCGGAAAGCAGCATAAGTTTGAATCCGGATTGAGCGGGAGGCCCGTACGACTACGGCGTGGGCGGGTCTCTCGGTTCGGGTCTTTCTTCTAAGTCCTGGCGACGCCCTTAGCGGTCGATCTCGCCAAACACGATGTCCTGCGTGCCGATGATCGTGACGGCGTCGGCGATCATGTGGCCGCGCGACATCTCGTCCAGCGCATGCAAATGGGGGAAACCGGGCGCGCGGATCTTGAGGCGGTACGGCTTGTTGGCGCCGTCGGACACCAGGTAGATGCCGAATTCGCCCTTGGGATGCTCGACCGCGGAATACGCCTCGCCCGGCGGCACATGGAAACCTTCGGTGAAGAGCTTGAAGTGGTGAATCAACTCTTCCATGTTGGTCTTCATGGCGGTGCGCTTGGGCGGCGCCACCTTGTGGTTGTCTATCATCACCGGACCCGGGTTGTTGCGCAGCCACTCGACGCACTGGCGGATGATGCGGTTGCTCTGGCGCAACTCGTTCACGCGCACCAGGTAGCGGTCGTAGCAATCGCCGTTGACGCCGACGGGGATGTCGAAGTCCAGCAGGTCGTAGACCTCATATGGCTGGGTCTTGCGCAGGTCCCAGGCCACGCCCGAGCCGCGCAGCATCGGGCCGGTGAAGCCCAGCGCCTTGGCGCGGTCCGGATCGACGACGCCGATACCGACCAGGCGCTGCTTCCAGATGCGGTTGTCGGTGAGCAGGGTTTCGTACTCGTCGACGCAGGCCGGGAAGCGGTTGGTGAAATCCTCGATGAAATCCAGCAGCGAGCCCGAACGCGCCTCGTTCCACTGGCGCATTTCCTTCTCGCTGCGGTACTTGCTGCCGGCCTGCTGCGGCATGGTGTCCGGCAGGTCGCGGTACACGCCGCCCGGACGGTAGTAGGCCGCGTGCATGCGCGCGCCCGACACGGCTTCGTAGCAGTCCATCAGGTCTTCGCGCTCGCGGAAGGCGTACAGGAAGACCGCCATGGCGCCCACGTCCAGTGCGTGCGAACCCAGCGACATCAGGTGGTTCAGGATGCGGGTGATCTCGTCGAACATCACCCGGATGTATTGGGCGCGCAGCGGCGCCTCGACGCCCAGCAGCTTCTCGATGGCCATGACATAGGCGTGCTCGTTGCACATCATGGACACGTAGTCCAGGCGGTCCATGTAGGGCAGCGCCTGGATGAAGGTCTTGTGCTCGGCGAGCTTTTCCGTCGCGCGGTGCAGCAGGCCGATGTGCGGGTCGGCGCGCTGGATCACTTCGCCATCCAGCTCCAGAACCAGGCGCAGCACACCGTGCGCGGCCGGGTGCTGCGGACCGAAGTTGAGCGTGTAGTTCTTGATTTCAGCCATGATCAGCGACCGGCTCCGTAAGTATCTTCGCGCACGACGCGCGGCGTGATTTCACGCGGATCGATGGTGACCGGTTGGTAAATGACGCGGCGCTGCTCGGGGTCGTAGCGCATCTCCACGTTGCCGGACAGCGGGAAATCCTTGCGGAAGGGGTGGCCGATGAAGCCATAGTCCGTCAGGATGCGGCGCAGGTCGGGATGGCCTTCGAACACGATGCCGTAGAGATCGAACGCTTCGCGCTCGTACCAGTTCACGCCCGGCCAGCACTCGACCAGCGACGACACCATGGGGAAATCGTCCTGGGCGGCCCAGGTGCGCACGCGCAGGCGCCAGTTGTGCTCGATC
Source organism: Achromobacter aloeverae (assembly GCF_004121055.1). Classification (GTDB taxonomy): domain Bacteria; phylum Pseudomonadota; class Gammaproteobacteria; order Burkholderiales; family Burkholderiaceae_B; genus Bordetella_C; species Bordetella_C aloeverae. The sequence goes on along the minus strand of NZ_PYAL01000004.1, from coordinate 571,087 downwards.
GACAGCAGGTGCACGACGACCGCGTAGCGGTTGCCCTGGCTGCGGCCGGCCTTTTCGTCGGCCTGCTGGCGCGAGCCATTGCCCCACGTCAGATAGTCGACGCCGCAAAGGTCGATACAGGTTTCGAAGCGCAGCGTGGATTCGGTACGCAGCTTATTGCAGACCGACACCCATTGCGCCGGCGGGACTTCGAGGGTCAGTTCACCCAGGGCCTCGTTCAGCACGATTGCGTCGCCAAACGCGGCCAGCAGGTTGTTTTTCAGGGTTTCGAGCCTGGTCATCATCTTCAACGAGTAGGTGAGCCACGCAACACAGGTGCGCGGCCAAGGCCGCGCTCAGCGCGCGATGGTGTTGGTCCGACGGATCTTGTCCTGCATCTGCAGCAGACCGTAGACCAGCGCCTCCGCCGTGGGCGGGCAACCCGGCACATAAACATCGACCGGCACGATACGGTCGCAGCCACGCACGACCGAATACGAGTAGTGGTAGTAGCCGCCACCGTTGGCACAGGAGCCCATCGACACGACCCAGCGCGGTTCCGGCATCTGGTCATAGACCTTGCGCAGCGCCGGCGCCATCTTGTTGCACAGCGTGCCCGCGACGATCATCAAGTCGGACTGACGGGGACTGGGGCGGAAGATGATCCCGAACTGGTCCAGGTCATAGCGGGCGGCGCCCGCGTGCATCATCTCCACCGCGCAACAGGCCAGGCCGAACGTCATCGGCCACATCGAACCGGTCTTTGCCCAGTTGATGAACTTGTCGGCGCTGGTGGTGATAAAGCCTTGCTTGTGTAAGCCTTCTTCAATAGCCATATTCGTCTCAGCTAGCGTGATCGGGACGAGGGAGGATTACTCCCAGTCGAGCGCGCCCTTCTTCCATTCGTAAATGAAACCCACCGTCAGCACGGCCAGGAAAATCATGACTGTCCAGAAACCCACCATGCCGACCGCGCCGTGCGCGATGGCCCAGGGGAACAGGAAGGCGATCTCGAGGTCGAACAGGATGAAAAGGATGGCGACGAGGTAGTAACGCACGTCGAACTTCATGCGGGCGTCTTCGAAAGCCTCGAAGCCGCACTCGTAGGGAGCGAGTTTTTCCGCGTACGGGCGGCGGGGGCCAAGCAGCGAGCCTGCGGTGAGCAGCGCAAAGCCTATACCCGTCGCCACGACGATAAAGAGCAGAACGGGGAAATATTCTTGCAGGTTCATTTTGGCGCGTCCGTCATATGCACAAACCTTTGGATTGTAGCATTTTGACCGTTACTTCCGGCTGAACTCTGTAGCTCGTCTTATATAAGAGCGAGAGCCAGCCACGACGCTGCAAAACCGCTGCCCCCGCTGCGTATCTTGTAGCGCGGGCATTGTACCGCGCCGCGTGGTTCACAGCGGACGGGCGTCGCAAAGCGCCCGGATAAATGCGGCGAGGATATGGCGGGGAATGAATCGGCGAATACTGCCAGGGAAAAATCAGGAAAGGAAAAAGGCAATAAAAAAGCCATCCGCGAGGATGGCTTTCAAAGGCAGCGCTTGCACGCTGCCTGGCATTTCCTGGCGCGCCGGCAGGCCGGCGCGCCTCGAACAAGGACGGTTGCCCGTCTTGCGTTCGATTAGAAGCGGTGACGGATACCGACAACCGCCATGGTCGACTTCAGGCCGTCCACGAAGGCGTAGTCCTGAGCGTACGAAACCACACCGTACAGGTTGGTGCGCTTCGACAGGTCGTAGGTCGCGCCGATCGAGTACACGTTGGTGGTCTTGTCGTTGCCGTTGTCGGCAGCCAGGTAGTACTTGTCGCTGTTCGGGTCCATGCGCAGCCACGAACCGAAGACGCTGGTGGCGCCGCCGATCGGGGCCGACAGGCCGACCATGTACGAGTTGACCTTCAGGCCGTCACGATAGGCGTTGGTGGTCAGGTTGCCCGGCAGCGAGCGGCTGCTGTCCAGCGAGGTGCCGGAGAAGGGACCGAAGACCGACGAGGCCTGGATCCAGCCGTCGCGGGTTTGACCGTAGGCCAAGGACAGCTTCACAACTTCGAAGTCGTACGAACCACCGACCAACCAGGCGCGGATCTTGTCGCCGGTGCCGTTGGTGGCGCTATCAGCCACGCCGTTCGAACGGTTCAGCTGGTCGTAGGCGGCGGCGATGTTGATCGGGCCGTTGACGTAACGCACACCGGTGGTGATGCCACGTTGGTTGCGATCGGTTTCGAAGCCGGTCTGGGCGGTGTTGGTATCGTCCACGTTGAACGAGTAGCCGACGCCAGCCTGGAAGCCGCTGAACACGGGGGTTTGATACAGGATCAGGTTGTCGTAACGGGTGGTGTTCGACGAGCTGAAAGCCGTACCGATGTTGGCCATGTTGAAGCCTTCAGCGAACGGATCGATCGAGCCGAAGAACTTCGAAGCGACGTTGGTTTGGCGACCGAAGTCCAGTTGGCCCCAGGAGTTGCTGGCCAGACCGACGGTGGCTTGACGACCGAACAGGCGGCTGCCTTGGGCCGATTGGCCGTCAGCCGAGCTGAAGCCCGATTCCAGGTTGAACACAGCGCGCAGGCCGTCACCCAGGTCTTCGCTACCACGCAGACCCCAACGGGAGCCGTTTTGCACGCCATTGGCCAAGCCGAACTTGGAGGACTTATCGGCGCCGTTCAGACCCTTGATTTGTTGGTAGCCAATACCGGTGTCGAGGATCCCGTACAGGGTCACCGACGTTTCTGCCTGAGCAGCACCGGCAAAACCGGCGAGCAGGGCGGCAGCGAGCAGAGTCTTTTTCATTTGAAGAAATCTCCGTTGATTTGAGTGACAAGAGCAGCAATCCAGCAAACCAGCCTGCCGCCCCCCTAACTCCGCGAAGGGAAGTTGACGCTATTGCATCAAAAATCCGGGGGGCTGGCTACGCTCACCCCCTAAAAACGACGGGTTTGCACGACACCGTGTTGGGTACATACAACAACAACATGCCGTCAGGTTACATGCCCCCGGGCAAACCCTTGTCACGCTCTGGTACGAGCTGATCAATTGCTACGCAACCTGCGGAAGCCATTTGACGTGTTCCGCGCTGGCGTTGCAACATAACGCTGTTATTTCTTGATTTCGGCGTCATTTTCTCGCAACGCATCCTTGAGGCGCCCCGCCCCCCTCCCGCCCCGTCCTATGCCCGAATTACCTCCCGGACCCGCCCTGCAATCCGAAGGTGCTCGATCCAGCCATGCTGAACGGGTGGCGGCCGCCCGGCGCGCCTTGATCCTGGAGGCGGCGCAGCGGGTTTTCGCACGCGAAGGGCTGGCCCAGGCCAGCCTGCGCGCCATTGCGCGGGAGGCCGGTTGCACCACCGGCGCGATCTATCCCTGGTTCGGCAGCAAGGAAGCCTTGTATGCGGCCTTGCTGGAGGCATCGCTGGATACGCTGCGCGGCCATCTTGCCCAGGCGCTGGCCAGCGCGCCGGACGCCGGGGCCGCGCGCGCGGTGGCATGGGCGTTTTATGACTATTACGGCGCCCGGCCGGCCGAACTGTCGCTGGGCTTCTATCTTTTCCAGGGATTGGCGCCGCGCGGGCTGGGGGCGGAACTGGACCGCGGCCTGAATACGCGCCTGGCGGCGTGCGTGGCGCTCCTGGGCGACGGGCTGGCGCGGACACGGCCCGGCGCGGACGTCGCCCTGGGCCGCGTGCAGATGTTCACCTATTTGAGCGGCCTGTTGTTGCTGCGGCATACCGGGCGGCTGCGGTCGCTCGCGTCCCTGCCACCGGAGGAAGCGCCCGCGGGCGCTTCGCCAGCGGGGCACGCTGCGCCGACACCCGCCAGTTCCGCCAGTTCCGCCAGTTCCGCCAGTCCAGCCAGTCCAGCCGGTTCGGCCAGTCCGGCCAGGTCGCCTGGCTCCGCCGGTTCGGCTGGCTCTCACCGTTCCATCGCTCCGGTCTCTTACGCGGGGGCGGTTTCTTCCGCCGGTTCCGCCACGCCGGCTTCCACCGCGCCATGGGCGCGGACGCCTGAAGCCTTGCTCGACGACTATTGCCGCACCCTGGAGAAATCCTTATGAACCCTGCGCCCGCCACGGATCGCCCCGCCGCCATCGCCCTGCCGGACTTCCTTCAGTTGATGGCGTCGCACCATCCTTTTTCCGAGGTGCTGGGCATCCGCATCGAGGCGATCGGCCACGGGACGGCGCGCGCCGTCCTGCCGGAGAATCCGACGCACCAGCGTTTGGGCGGTATCGTGGCCGGCCCGATGCTGATGGCGCTGGCCGATGTCGCGCTGTATGCGGCGGTGGTGGGAGCCACCGGCAACAGCCGCGCGGTGACCGCCAGCCTGACCATCAACTTTCTGCGCGGGTGTCCGGGCGGCGAGGTCCTTGCCGACGCCCGGCTGCTGAAGACCGGCAGGCTGTGCGCCGGCGAAGTCCTGCTGTCGCCGCGCGGCGGCGACCCGGTGGCCCAGGTGGTCAGCACCTGGGCTTGCCCGCCGGGTGAAATGACGCGGGCACGGCCGCCCCGACACGACGGGTCGCGGCGTGAACCGTAACGGCGTGGGCCCGGGTCCTGGGTCCTGGGTCCTGGGTCCTGGGTCCTGGGTCCGGGGTCCGGGGTCCGGGGTCCGGGGTCCGGGGTCCTTGGGCCCGGGGCTGGGGCTGGGGCTGGGGCTGGGGCTGGGGCTGGGGCTGGGGGCTGGGGGCTGGGGGCTGGGGGCCGGGGCCGGAGGCCCTGGGGCCTAGGCCACAGACCGCAGACCCGTGAGCCAGCGCAGGCTTGGCCCGGGAGCCCCTCGCGGTCTCAGCGACCCGCGGCGTAGGCCTGCATCAGGCGCGGCGTCGCGGCGGCGTGCATGATGCCGTCCTCGTCCAGGGACGCGGCCGTCAAGCGGCCGACTGACCAGGCCGGCACTTCCTCGATGGCATGCCCGCGGGCGCGCAGGCCGTCTATCACTTCGCGGCCGAAGCTCTCCTCCAGCGCCAGGTGGCCCGGCTTGCGATCGCGCGGGTAGAACGAGCTGGGGAAATGGAGGGTATGGGACATCGGCATGTCGATGGCTTCCTGCAAGTTCAAGCCATGGTGCACGTGGCGCAGGAACAGCAGCAGCTGCCATTGCTCCTGCTGGTCGCCACCGGGCGTGCCGAACACCATGTACGGCCGGCCATCGCGCAGGGCCAGCGTGGGCGTCAGCGTGGTGCGCGGCCGCTTGCCGGGCGCCAATGTGCCGGGCAGACCCTCTTCCAGCCAGAACATCTGGGCCCGCGTGGTCAGGCCGAACCCCAGTTCGGGGATGACCGGCGACGACTGGAACCAGCCGCCCGACGGCGTGCACGACACCATGTTGCCCCAGCGATCGATCACATCCACATGGGTCGTGTCGCCGCGCTTGACCGTCCCGGCGGCGCGCATCTCCGCCAGCGTCGGCTCGTTGCCGGCAGCGCCGATCTCCGTGACGCGCGACAGGCGGTTCAAGGTATCCATGACCCGCGCCCGTTGCGCCTCGTAGCCCGGCACCGTGCCGGGCGACAGGTCCAGCGACGCGCGCTCGCCGATCAGGGCACGGCGCGGTCCGTTGTATGCCTCGGACAACAGCTGCGCCAACGGCACGTCGACGAAATCCGGATCGCCGTAGTAGGCCTCGCGATCGGCGAAGGCAAGCTTCATCGCCTCGGTCAGCCGGTGGACGAAGGCCGCGCTGTTCGGACCCTCGGCGGCCAGGTCCGCATGCTTGAGCAAGGCCAGCGTCTGCAGGAAAACCGGGCCCTGGCTCCAGGCGCCCGCCTTGGCGACCGTATAGCGATGCTCGCCCCCGCCGTAGTCCAAGGTGACGGGATCTTCGTAGCTGGCCGACCAGCGCGCCAGGTCATCGCCCGTGAGGATGCCGCGATGGGGCCGGCCGCTGGCGTCCATGACTTCGGCCTGGCGGGAATAACGGTCGATGGCGTCGGCCACGAAGCCCCGGTAGAAGGCGTCGCGCGCCGCCTGGATCTGGCGGTCGCGATCGCCGCCGACGGCTTCCGCCTGCGCCAGCACGCGGCGCCAGGTCTGCGCCAGCCGCGGGTTGCGGAAGAGCTTGCGCGCGGCGGGCACCTGTCCACCAGGCAGGTAGATTTCCGCCGTGGAAGGCCAGTGGGTCTCGAAGAAATCCTTCAGGCCGGCGATGGTATTGGAGATGCGCGGCATCAGGGCATGGCCGCTTTCGGCATGGAAGATGGCCGGTTCCAGCACATCGCGCAGGCGCATGGTGCCGTGGTCGCGCAGCATCAGCATCCAGGCGTCGAAAGCGCCCGGCACCACGGCGGGCAGCAGGCCATTGCCGGGAATCAGGTCCAGGCCCAGGGCGCGGAAATGCGCGATGGTGGCGGCGGCCGGCGCCACGCCCTGGCCGCACAAGACCTGGATCTTGCCGGTCTTTGCGGAATAGAACACGCCGGGCACCTCGCCCGCGGGGCCGACCAGGTGAGGCTCGACCACCTGCAGCACGAAGGCCGTGGCGACACAGGCGTCGAAGGCGTTGCCGCCGCGTTCCAGCATCGCCATGCCGGCGGCGGTGGCCAGGTAGTGCGTCGACGTGACGACGCCGAACGTGCCGAGGATTTCAGGACGGGTGGTAAACATCATGGCGGTCCACCTTCGGCGCGGCACGCGCGCCGGATCGGAATGAGAGAGGGACCGGGGAGGCCCGGCGCCGAAGCGACCGCATCAGGACCCGCGCCGCGCGCCCCTCCGGCAAGCAGGACGCCCCCCGGCCTGACCATGCCCAGGGACCACGTCGGTAAGGACCGCGCGGACCCGAAGGCGATTACTTCGCGGCCATCGTCACGCCCTTCAGGCGGATCAGGCCATCGGGATACGCCACGAAGCCCTGCACCTTCTTCTTGTGGGCGAAGGTCCACGGCAGGTAGTACAGGTAGATGATGGGGTCTTCGTCGCGCAGGATTTCCTGAGCCTGGCCGTACAGGACCTTGCGCTTGGCCGGATCGAATTCGGCGCGGGCCTCGGTCAGCAGCTTGTCCACCTGGGCGTTGCTGTAGCGGCCATCGTTCAGGTTGCCCTTGGTCGAGACGTATTGGAAGATGTTGCCGCTGGGATCGACGCGACCCGACCAACCGCTTTGGCCGGCCTCGAAATCGCCGCGCGCCAGCGCGGATTGCAGCGATGCGAACTCCACCGGCTTGAGCGAGATATCGAAGCCCGCCTCCGCGCCCATGGCCTGGATCAGTTCGTAGATCTGCTGGTTGGTGGTGTTGTTGCCGTAGGTGATTTCCAGCTTCACGCGGTCGTAGCCGGCCGCCTTCAGCAGTTCCTTGGCCTTGTTCACGTCGCGGCCCTTGCGCTCGAACTTCTTGTCGTAGGCGAAGCTGGCGGGCGGGAAGCCCTGGAAAGCCGGCTGGAACATGCCTTCGCCGACCACCTCGTTGATGGCGTCGCGGTCGATGGCCAGGTCCAGCGCCTGGCGCACGCGCTTGTCCTTGCCGGCGGGCTGGTTGGCGCGCGCGCCGTTGGCCAGGTTGATCGAGAACGACTGATAGCCCAGGCCCACGACCGGCGCCAGCACCAGGTTCTTGTCATCCTTCACGGCCTTGACGTCCGAGGGCGCCATGCGTTCGATGATGTCGAGGTCGCCCGCGCGCAGGTTGTTCACGCGCACGGTAGTGTCCGGGATGGGCGTGAAGACCACGCGGTCGAAGTGATAGTCGGCGGCGTCCCAGTACTGGGGGAATTTCTCCAGCACGATGCGGTCGTTCTGCACGCGCTCCTTGAAGCGGTAGGGACCGGAACAGACCGGCTTGGCGCCCGGGTCCTTGTCGAAGGAAGCCGGCGACATCATCATGCCCGCGCGATCCGACAACTGCGACAGCAGCGACGCGTCGGGCTCGGTCAGGTGGATCACCACGGTCTGCGCATCGGGCGCGTCGATGCTGGCCACCGTGGCCAGCTCGCTCTTGCGGTTGCTGTCGGGCAAGGTGCGGCCGCGATCCAGGTTGGCCTTGACCGAGGCGGCATCGATGGGCGTGCCGTCATGGTAGACGGCGCCCTTGCGCAGCTTCATGGTCAGGGTCTTGCCGTCAGCGCTGTTCGACCAGGATTCGGCCAGCTGCGGCACGATCTTCAGGTCGGGCGTGATATCGACCAGCTTGTCGCACAACGATGCGAACACGATGCGGCCGACGAAGGTACGGGCCCGCACCGGGTCCAGCACGTCGGGATCGTCCTGCAGGCCGATGCGCAGGGTCGATTGAGCCACGGCGGCGCCGCTGGCGAACAGGCCGGCAAGCGCCACGGCCACGCAGAGTTTACGCATGATGATTCTCCTGGAGAGCGATGCCGGCGGTACGCGCAAGATCCCCGCGCGCCGGCTTGCCGGGCCATGCCGGCCGGGCGACTTGCGGGGGATTGTATCGGAGGCCGATATATCGGACCTGAACTTTTATCGCCTGGCGTCATAAGGCCGGCCGACGGCCATGCCGCGGCCTACGTGTAGCCAACGCGTAGCCAACATGTGGCCACGGCATGGCCGCGCCACGGCGTCCGCCATGGCGCGCCGGCGCCGCCCGTTGGATAATCGCCCCTCCATCGCTCATCCGTCGCCCCCGTTGCTTCGCTGTCCATGACCGCCCTCGCCTCCTCCCGCCCCGCCGACCATCCCATCCTGCGCCGCGTGCTGCATGCCATCCACCTGGGACGGGAGCAAGGTTTCCATTTCCCCGGCAACTTCCTTGCGGTGTCCTTCGACCATGTGGCGCCGGCGGGCAGCATCACCACGATCAAGGGCGCGCCGCTGCGCGCGGACGGCGGCGCCGACCCGGTCGGGCTGAACGTGCTGGCCGACCTGGCGCTGGCCGCCAGCATCCGCGCGGCCTTGCAGCGGGACACCCGGCTGGCCACCGTCAATCTGCAACTGCAACTGACCGGCGCCGCCTGCGAGGGCCCCTTGCGGGCGGTGAGCCATTTCCATGGTTTCCTGCGCGATACGGCCGGGCAGCAGGCCATCGCCAGCGTCAGCATACGCAGCGGCGAGCGCGAAATCGCCCTGGGCAGCGGGACCTTCATGGTGCTGGACCTGCCCGCCGGCACCCGCGCGCCGGTGTTGCGCGCGATCGACTTGCCGGCCGATGCGGACTGGGCCGGCGTGGCGCTGCCCGAGCCCGGCGGCCTGGACGAAGGCGACGCCGCCATCTATGCCCAGGCGCTCAAGGCCCTGCACGCGGGCGGCATCGAGAATTTTTCGGAAGCCTTCTGGGGTTTCCGCACGCGGACGTCCGCGCAGGGCGCCAGCGGCACGCTGCGCAATGGCGCCCACCTGGGCAACCGGGTCGGCCATGTGCAGGGCGGCGTCCTGCTGGCCTTCGCCCAGGCGACGGCGCAGGCCGCCCTGCCGGGCGACTGGCCGGTCGGCAGCGTGACCGCGGGCTTCGTCAGCCCGGGCGAAGGAGAACAACTGCGCGCCCGCTCCCGCGTCATGCACCGTGGCCGCACCACGGCGGTGGTGCGCACGGAAATTACCGGCGTCGAGCGGCGGCGGGTGCTGGAGGTGCTGACGACCCATTCGCTGCGCAAGGGCGACACGGGGCGGAACTGACGGGCGCCACAGAACTGGCGGGGCGTCACAAGATAGGGACGCCGTCCGGGACGGGCGGGCTTTGTACCGCCATGTATTCATGGCGCGCGTCGCTGACACAGCGATACAAAACGCCCGGGTCCGGCAAACAGGCGAGATACATGGGGCCGGTCAAATGCGCTTCGTCGGCGCCGCGCAAGGCCCGCGGCCGGCAGGCGCGACACTCGTCCAACCCTTTATCGCAGAGTAGCCACCATGACCACCCAAGTGCTCTATACCGGCAAGACCCACACTACCGGCGGCCGCGACGGCGCGGCCCGCAGCAGCGACGGCAAGCTCGACGTGCAGCTTTCCCCACCGGGCTCCCATGGCGCCGGCACCAATCCCGAGCAACTCTTCGCCGCCGGCTGGTCCGCCTGCTTCATCGGCGCCATGGGCCGGGCTGCCGCCGCCCGGCAGGTGAAGCTGCCCGCCGATACGGCCGTCGATGCCGAAGTCGACCTGGCCAATACCGACGGCGCCTTTTTCCTGCAGGCCCGACTGAACGTCAGCCTGCCGGGCCTGGACCGCGAACTGGCCCAGGCCTTGATCGAGACCGCGCACCAGATCTGCCCGTACTCCAAGGCAACCCGCGACAACATCGGCGTCGAGCTGAATCTCGTCTGACCAGCCATCGCCCCCGGGTCACCGGGAACGATGCCGCGCACGCCATCCGGACAACTGCGATGCCGCCCGTTCCCCCTGGGAAACGGCCGCCTTGGGGGTGCCGCCGCCGGCGATCCGCACGTATCGGTTGATCCCTAAGGCGGGGTTACATCGAACAGGATCTGCGTATACAGTTGATCGACCCCGCAGTTGATCGACCCCGGCGCGATTTCCGCGCGGCCGGGCGCACGACGACGTCACTGATCCTTCCTCGGAGGCGCGCCATGGTTAGCCCGTCAGTCCTCGGCCCAAGCGACAAGGCTGGAACGCAACACTACGATGCCATCATCATCGGCGCGGGCCAGGCCGGTCCCTCGTTGGCCGGACGCCTGAGCGACGCCGGCATGCGGGTGGCGATGATAGAGCGCAAGCAGTTCGGCGGCACCTGCGTCAATACCGGCTGCATGCCCACCAAGACCCTGGTGGCCAGCGCCTACGCCGCCCACCTGGCGCGCCGCGCGGCCGACTACGGCGTGGCGCTGGAGGGACCGGTAGGCGTGGACATCGCGCGCGTCAAGGCACGCGCGGACAAGGTATCCAGCGATGCGCGAACAGGTGTCGAGAACTGGCTGCGCGGGATGGCCAACTGCACGGTCTACCAGGGCCATGCGCGATTCACCGGCCCCCACGACGTGGAAGTCGATGGGCACCGGCTGACGGCCGGGCGGATTTTCATCAACAGCGGCGCCCGCGCCCTCGTTCCCGACCTGCCGGGCGTGGACCGCGTGCGCATCCTGACCAATGTCGGCATGCGTGCCCTTGACGTCCTGCCGCGCCACCTCGTCGTCATCGGCGGCAGCTATATCGGCCTGGAGTTCGCGCAGATGTATCGCCGCTTCGGCAGCGAGGTCACGCTGGTGGAAAGAGGTCCGCGGCTGATCGCGCGCGAGGACGAGGACATTTCCGAAGCGATACGCGGCATCCTGGCGCGCGAGGGCATAGGGATGCGTCTCGACGCGGATGCCATCGCCTTCGCGCCCGCGCCAGGGGCGCAAGGGTCCGGAAGCCAGCAAGGACACCAAGGCGCCGGGCAGCCATTGGCGACCCAGGGGTCTTCGGACGAGATCGACGTATACACCCATGCCGGCCAGGCGCCCGTGCGGGCGACGCACGTGCTGGTCGCCACCGGCCGTCGGCCCAATACCGACGACCTGGGCCTGGATGCCGCCGGCATCGCCACGGACGCGCGCGGCTATATCGAAGTCGACGACAGCCTGTGCACCAGCGTGCCCGGCGTCTGGGCCCTGGGCGACTGCAACGGCCGGGGCGCATTCACGCACACCGCCTACAACGACTACGAAATCGTCGCCGCCAACCTGCTCGATGGCCAGACCCGCCGAGTGAGCGACCGCATTCCCGTCTATGCCCTGTACATCGACCCGCCACTGGGGCGTGTCGGGCTGACCGAGGCGCAGGTCCGGCGCACCGGCAAGCCTGCGCTGGTGGGCGTCCGGCCCATGACGCGTGTCGGCCGGGCGGTGGAAAAAGGCGAGACCCAGGGTTGCATGAAAGTGATCGTCGACGCCGAGAGCCGGCGGCTGCTCGGCGCGGCGATCCTGGGCACGGGTGGCGACGAAGCCGTGCACGGCCTGATCGACACCATGTCCGCCGGCGAGCCGTACACCACCCTGCGGGACACGATGCACATACATCCCACGGTCTCGGAGTTGATTCCCACGGTGCTGGGCGATCTCAAGCCGCTGGCGTGACAGGGCCGAGGCAGTCCGCGGCCGGCCTTGTCCCCGCCCTGCCCCGTCTTGCCCCGTCCTTGCGCCGTCCTTGCCCTGTCCTTGCCCCCGTATTACCCGCGATTTCCAGGAGCCTGCCTTGCCGCTGCCAGCCCCTTCCCGCCTTCCCCGACCTCCCGCACCGCTCTCGCCTCGTCAGCCGCCCGGCGCGCGGTGGCGCCGGCGCCTGGCCGGGGCGGCCCTCCTGGTCGCAACGCTGTGCGCCGCCAGCCTTGCCGCGCCGCCGCGCAATGAAGGCAGCCGTCCCTACGACAAGAGCCATCCCTTCACGGTGCGGTCCGTGGCGACCTTCGACCTGCCGTGGGCCCTCGCCTTCCTGCCCGACGGCCGCATGCTGGTCACGGAGAAGACCGGCCAGCTGTACGTGGTGACCGCGCAAGGCGCGAAGCGGCGGATCGCGGGCGTGCCGGCCGTGACCTATAGCGGCCAGAACGGCCTGCTGGATGTGGCGCTGAGTCCGGCATGGCGCGACGACCAGGCGATCTACCTGACGTACGTCGAGGCAGGCACGGGCGCCAACCTGGCGCTGGCGCGCGCGCGCCTGGACCTGGATGGCGCGGCCCTGCGCGACCTGCGCGTCATCTGGCGCGCAACGCCCGACGGCAACCCGCGCGGCGGCGGCAAGGGCGGACAACCCGGCGGCATCATCGCCTTCTCGCCCGACGGCCGCTATCTGTTCCTGACCTCGGGCGACCGCATGCGCCCGGAGACCGCGCAGGACAACGATCTACCCCTGGGCAAGGTGCTGCGCATGTTCCCGGATGGCGGCACGCCGCCCGACAATCCCTGGGCCGAGGCGGGCGGTGCGCGAGCGCTGATGTGGACCATGGGCCATCGCAATCCCTACGGCCTGGCCTATGCGCCCGATGGTCGCCTGTGGCTGCACGAAATGGGCCCCATGGGCGGCGACAAGCTCAGCGTGGAAGCGCCGGGTAAGAACCATGGATGGCCGGTGGTCTCCTACGGCGACAACTACAACGGCACGCCCATCCCGCGCCCACCCACCCATCCGGAATTCCAGGAACCGGTGTTGTACTGGACGCCGGTCATCGCGCCGGCGGGCATGATCTTCTACCGTGGAGACATGTTCCCCCAATGGCGGGGATCGGCGTTTATCGGCGCCCTGCGCGCGCAGGCCCTGGTGCGCGTGGCCTTCGACGGGCAAGGCGGCGCGCGCGAGGCGAACCGCTGGAACATGGGGGCCCGCATCCGGGCCGTCGCCGAAGGGCCGGACGGCGCCCTGTGGCTGCTGGAGGACAGCAGCGAGGGGCGGCTGCTGCGGCTCACGCCGGCGCAGGAGCAGTGATCGCGCCGCTCGGGGCACGCGGGCAGTGAGCCCGCCTATCGCGCCCGCACGCTCGCCGCCTGCCGGATCGCGGCTATCCGCGTGGCGGCGGCAGGTCGGACACAGGCGAACTCGGCGACACCCGCCCCCCCCCCCCCCGGGGAGACATCGGACCGGCAGGCGGTGGACGCGCCGGCGCGCAGGCACAGGGCGCCCGTACGCCCGTACGCCGGCGCGAATACGGATTTCCTGGCGCAGCGGCATCCCCGGTCGCATGGGAACGAGGCTTGCTCAGTGGCGCCCTTTTGCTGGCGCCATTTTTGCGCGCCGCTGCAGCGGCGGGAATCGCGCGCAGCCTCCGCTGCAGCGGCGCCAGCCCGCCCCTGCAAGGCCCCCCACGCCGCAGTCGCGGCATTCCCCCATTTCACCGCGCATGTTAATTATTCCGTTTCGTTTTCCATTCCGTTTCTCTCGCGGCCCAAGGATGCCCCCCATGACCTCACCCGCCATCGTCCTCCCCACCCGACGCCCGAGCCTGCGCGCACGCATGGCGCGCTCGGCCGGGCGGATGGTCCTGTCGATCGCCGTCCTGGGCGGCGCCCCCCTGCTGGCGCAGGCGGCGGGACCGATGAACGGATTGATGCCGGGAGCCTTGCATGCGACGCCCACGGCGGGCCATGCGGCGGCGTCCTCCGCGAATTCGAACGCGGCGGCGGCGAACGCAACAGGAACGGCCACGGCAACCGCGGGCGCTGCGCCCTCGTCCGCCAGCATCACGCCCGCCGATGCGCAGCGCGCCCTCCAGTTATTGCAGGACGACGCCACGAGGGCGAGGACGATACAGGCGCTCAAGGCCATCGCCGACACCGCGCCCGCCACGCCCGCCACGACCACTACGACCACTACGCCCGCCGCAGGCGCCGCAACGACGGCAACGTCGGCACCCGCGGCCGCTGCGCCCGCGCCGGCCGAGCCCCCGGCCGCCACCATCGTTCCCCTGGAAGCCAATGGCCTGACCGCGCGCATGCTGCGCAGCATCTCCGCCTGGGTGGACGGTATCGGTGCGCAATTGACCGAGGTCCGCGAAGGCATGAGAGCGCTGCCGGGGATGGTGGCCGTCGCCAACCGCAACCTGTCCACGGAGGAAGGCCATCGCCTGCTGCAACACGTGTTGACCGCGCTGCTCGCCGTCTTCGCGATCGGCTTGCTGCTGGAGTGGGCGCTGCAACGCGCGCTGCGCCAGCCGCGCCATGCGCTCGCCCAGTACGCGGACGAGGAGGACGTCATCGAGCGACGCCTGCGGCACGACCAGGAGCGGCAGCGCCTGGAGGCCGAGCGCCAGCGGGAAGAGGCCGCTCGCGTACAGGCGTCCGGCCAGCAGGAGGCCGAAGACGCGAGCTTGCGGTCGGCGCCGCCCGGCGTGGCCCTGGTGCAGACGACGCGCGACGGCATTGCGCGGGTCGAGGCGGTCCCCGTTCCCCTGGACGATGCCGCCGCGCCCCCCGACGCCGCCAGCGTCGAGGATGCCGCAAGGACGGGGCAAGCGCCGGCGGGGGACGCGGCGGCGGATGCGGCAGAAGATGGTAAAGCCGCCCGCAGGCACCCGCCAGGCGAAGACAAGGCCATTGGCACGCCGACGGTCGGCACTGGAAGGGCCGCGGGCGCGTTGCCGGCGCGGGGCGCCGCCACGGTCGGCATCCCGGCCACAGGCAGCGATACGGTGGCGGCGGGCGGCGCCGCGGGCGTCATCGCGAGCGATGCGACGCGGACCCGCGACAAAACCGCGGAACGAGCCAACCGCAACGCCGGTCGCCACTGGCACACCATCCGCCACCTGCCCTACGCCATCGCGTCGCTGGTGCTGGACCTGCTGCCGCTGGCGCTGTTCTTCGTCGCCGCCGGCTTGATGCTGCGCTGGCTGGACGGCGACGATGCGCGCGTCCATGAAGCCGTCAGCGGCTTCATCCACGCCTATGTGACGACCCGCATCAGCATGGCCGTGCTGCGCCTGCTGGTTTCGCCGGTGGGCCACGGCCTGCGCATCCTGCACGTATCCGATACCGTTTCGCACCGCCTGCAGAACGGCCTGCGCCGTATCATCGTGCTGGCGCTGTTCGGCCTTGCGCTTGCCGACGCGGCGCAGGTCCTGGGCGTGGGACCGCAGGCGCGCATGATCCTGCTCAAGGGCATCTCCCTGCTCGTGCACTGCCTGGCGATCGTCCTCATCCTGCGCATGCGCCGTCCGGTCGCGCGCATCCTGGCGGGCACGCCGGGCCAGACCGGACCGCTGGCCCAGGCGCGGTACTGGCTGGCGCATAGCTGGGCCATCATCGCGATCGTGCTGGTGGCCGGCCTCTGGGTGATCTGGGCCCTGGGGGTGGAAGACGGATTTCCCAAGCTGATGCACTTCGTCGTGGTCAGCGGCGGCATCATCATTGCAGGGCGCGTGGCCGCCATGCTCCTGCTGGGCGCGCTGGGCCGCCTGTTCGAACAGCACCAGACGGACGGCGACGGCAAGGACGAAGCGGGCCGCGGGGCGGCCCGGGAGCGGCTGGCCGGCCGCTACTTTCCCATCGTGCGGCGGCTGGTGAGCGTGCTGATCTTCATCGCCACCGTGCTCGTGCTGCTGCAGGCCTGGGGGGCGGACGTATGGGACTGGTTCGCGCGCGGCACGCTGGGCCGCAGCATCGCGTCGGCGCTGGCGACCATCGTGGCATCCATCATCATCGCCATCCTGGTCTGGGAAGCCGTGCTCTACAGCATCGAACGGCGCCTGCAACGCTGGAAGGACCAAGGCGACCTGCTACGCGCGGCGCGGCTGCGCACCCTGGTGCCGATGCTGCGCACGCTGCTGATGATCGCCGTCTTGCTGGTGGTCGGCCTGACCGCCTTGAACGAGATCGGCATCAACACCACGCCGCTGCTGGCCGGCGCCAGCATCATCGGCGTGGCCGTGGGCTTCGGTTCGCAAAAACTCGTGCAGGACTTCATCACCGGAATTTTCCTGTTGATGGAAAATGCGATGCAGGTGGGGGACTGGGTGACCGTCGCCGGCGTATCGGGCAGCGTGGAATACCTGTCCATCCGTACCGTACGGCTGCGAGGCGGCGATGGCTCGCTCTATATCGTGCCGTTCAGTTCCGTATCGACGGTCAACAACACCAACCGCGGGCTGGGCAATGCCGCCGTGCGCGTGAGCGTGGCCTACGACACCGACGTCGAGCAAGTGATCGCGGAGCTGAAGAAGCTGGGCGCGGAAATGCGCGAGGACCCGATCTACCGCAACGTCATCCTCAACGACATCGAAGTCTGGGGCGTGGACGCGGTGGACGGCTCCATGGTCACCGTGGCAGGCCAGATCCGTTGCAAGGACTCCGGCCGCTGGGGCGTGCAGCGGGAAATGAACCGGCGCATCCTCGACCGCTTCCGCGAGCTGGGCATCGCCATCGCGAACCCGCGCGCCAGCTTGCTGTTGACCGCGGATGAGGCCCCGGCGGAGACGCCTGGCCCGGCCGGGTCGCCGCCCCGCGCCGAATCCGGCAAGGCGCCGGAAACGCGGGGTTGAAGGCGCGCCGCGCGCGTGGCGCCCGCCACGCGCAAACCGGCGGGCAGCAATAATCCGCCGGTCCGGGACGCGGGGCTGCCTACTTGGCGACGCCGCAGATGATGCGCGCCCCGCCCCCGCCCAGCTTCTCGGGATGATCGCTGTGATTGTCGCCGCCGGCGTGGATCATCAGCGCATGCCCGCCGAGATCCGCCAGTTTCAAGCGCGGCGCCAGGACGGGGTAGGTCGCCTTGCCATCGGCGCCGACGTACAGGGCCGGCAGGTCGCCCTTGTGGCCGCTGTCGTCATAGGGCCCCTTGTGGGCGCCCGTCTTGTCCGGGTCCCAGTGACCGCCCGCCGCGCCGCCCGGGGCCGGCTTCCCGTCCACCGGCCCCACGCCGCAGGCCGGATTGGCGTGGACATGGAAGCCATGCACGCCCGGCGGCAGGCCATGCAGGTCCGGCGTGAGCAGGAGACCGTACTTGTTCTGCTCGGCCTTGATGGTGCCCGCCGAGCCTTGCACGCCGTTGGCGTCGACGAAGGACATCTGCACGGTAGTGGTCTGCGCCGTGGCGGCGCCGGCCACGGAGACGCCCATGAGGGCGACGAATAAGGGGACGCTCAAAGGGACGCTAAAAGGGACTCTCATCGTGACGCTCCTTTCCTGGTCGGAAGTTGACAGCACTGAACCCTAACCTGCCGGGATACACGATACCAGGAGAAAATTCCCGCTTCCCATTTTTCGGCAAGATACTGCCCGCGCGAGCGGCTCCAGGCGGGGCATTCCTAGGCCATGACGCTTACGTGCGCGGAAACCACGCGCCAGCCTTCGTCCGTGCGTATCCACGTCTGCGTCTGCCGGCCGATACGGTCGGACCCGACACGCCGGAATTCGATATGCGTGGTGGCCATGTCGTCGCCGTAGGTGACGATGTGGGTGCGCAGGACCGTACGGTCCAGGCCGGCCGGCGACCGGCCGGCGCGGAAGTCCCGGATGGCGTCGTATCCGTAGAGGTTCTCGCCGGCGCCATACCGCAAGGTCAGCGGAGAATTCCAGAAGAGCTCGTCCAGGACGGCGACATCGTTGCCGACCAGGGCTTTTTCATAGCGTGCGAACTGCTCGGTGACGGCGGCCACGACGGCCGGTTTATTGACTTCCAGCATGGGGACAAGACTCCTGGCTCAGGATGACGGGAAGCGCAAGTTAGAGCACCGCTCCCTGTTTGCGCAAGGCGGCGATGGTCTGCGCCGACAAACCGGCGCGCGCCAGCACCTGGTCGGTGTGCTGGCCGAAGGTCGGCGCGGCATAGGGGGTGGCGCAAGGCGTGCGGCCATACTTGATCGGCTTTTGCAGGCCGCGATAGCGCCCCACCACCGGATGCTCGAAGTCGGCGATCAGGTCCTCGGACCGGACCTGTTCGAAATCGAACATGTCCTCCACGGCGCGCGCCGCGGCGCAAGGCACCTCCTCGCCGAACAGCGCCTCCCACTCCAGGGCGCTGCGGGCCGCCAGGGCTTCGTGCAGGCGCGGCACGATTTCGTCGCGATGCTGGGCACGCTTGCGCACGCTGTCATAGCGCTCGTTCGCGGCCAGCGCCTGCAGGCCGGTCTTCTCGCACAAGGCTTGCCAGAAATGCGGCGTGTTGGCGGAGATGTAGAGATACCCGTCCCGCGTCGGATGCAGCCCCGTGATGCCGCCCGAGCGCATGTCGCGCCCCACGTCGCGCGGCTCGTCCTCGGCCCAGATCAGGCGCGCCGATTGCAGGGCCATCGCGCTGCGCAACAGCGAAACGCCCACATACTGGCCCTCGCCGCTGCGCTCGCGTTCATACAGGGCCGACGCCACGCTGCTCGCCACCATGGCCGCCGCGTAGTAGTCCACGATGGAGCCGTAGAGGATTTCCGGCGGCCCTTCGCTCTTGCCTTGCAAGGTGCACATGCCCGTCAAGGTCTGCAGCACCTGGTCGTAGCCGGCCTTTTCCTTCAACGGTCCGGTCTCGCCATAACCCGTCACGGCACAGTAGATCAGGCGCGGGTTGATGGCGCGCAACTGCTCATAGCCGATGCCCAGGCGGTCGGGCACGCTGGGACGGAAGTTGTGCACCAGCACGTCGGCCTGGCGCACCAGGTCCCGCAGCACTTCGCGCGCGGCCTCCTGCTTGAGGTCCAGGGCCAGCCCTTGCTTGCTGCGGTTCACGCCGAGAAAGGCGCGGCTTTCCGTGGTCAGGGTGGACGGATACTTGCGCAGGTTATCGCCCGCGGGCGGCTCGATCTTGATGACTTCGGCGCCCTGGTCGGCCAGCAGCGTGCAGCCGTACGGACCGGCGATGTAGGCGCTGAGATCCAGCACGCGAACGCCGGCCAGCGGGCCGCCGGCCACCGTGGGCAGGGAGACGGGAGGGGTAGACGTCATGACGGACTTCCTGAATGAATGATGCGGTACGAATTCGACGGATGACGGGTACGGGCGACGGCGCCAGGCTGCCTTCAGCCCGCGAGCAGGCCCAGGCGACGCGCCAGGTCGACGATGGCCTCGGCGCGACGCACGAAGGGACCGTCTATCATCTTGCCGTCGACGACATAGGCGCCTACGCCCCGCGCCCGTGCATCGGCGGCGGCCTCCACCACGCGGCGGGCATGGGCGATTTCCTCGTCGCTGGGACGGAAGGCCTGGTTGGCCAGGGCCACCTGCGAAGGATGGATGCAGCTCTTGCCCAGGAAGCCCAGGCGGCGCGCCATGGCCGCCTCGGCCAGATACCCGTCCTGGTCCTTGATGTCGGCGAACGCGGTGTCGTAGGCGAACACGCCCGCCTCGCCGGCGGCCAGTCGCAACTGGAACATGGCCAGGCGCACGGCCTCGGCATCGCGGCGCACGATGTTCAGCGGCTCGAACAGGTCTCCCAGGCCCAACTGCAGGCCGGCGACGCGCTCATGGGCGCCCGCCAGGTCGGCCGCCAGGCGCAGGCCGCGCGGGGACTCGATATTGAGCAAGAGGCGCACGGGTTCGACGACGCCGTTGGCGCGCTCGGCCTTGATCACCGCGTCGGCGGCGGCGACCACCTGTTCCACGCTGTCGACCTTGGGCACGTTGAGCAGGGCCAGGCCGGGTCGAACCACGGCTTGCACGTCGGCGTGGAAATGCGGGGTGTCCTGGGCGTTGACGCGCGCGATCAACACCTTGCCGCTGGCGATCGCCACATCCGACGACAGCAACTGGCCCAGCGCCTGGCGCGCCTCGTCCTTGCGGCTCTCGGACACGGAATCCTCCAGGTCGAAGGACAGGCCGTCCGCATCGCCGGCCAAGGCCTTGGGGAACAGTTCCGGCCGCGAGCCGGGCACGAACAACTTGCTGCGCATCAACATATCTGGGTCTCCTTCCCTGGCGGCGCCCCGGCGCTCCTGCTGAGCTTCCGGATGGGCCCCACCCGGTCCAGCGAGCATCTTACCGGCTCGCCTTTGGTGATATAAAGCGATGTTTCCTAATACGCCAGGTGAGAAATTCCAATGAAGCTGTCTGCCTTCCGCACCCTGAACGCGGTGCTGCGCGGGGGAAGTTTCGCGGCGGCCGCCGCCGACATGAACCTGTCCCCCAGCGCCATCAGCCTGCAGATGAAGCAGATGGAGGAATATTTCGGCCAGCCCTTGTTCGACCGCTCGGCGCTGCAAGTACGGCCGAATGCCTTCGCGGCGGAAATCGACAGCGTGTTGCAGGACGCCTTCACCCGCCTGGAAGCCCTGCGTCGACGCAGCTCACCGGTCGTGGAAGGCCGCGTGCGGCTGGGCACGATAGAGCCGCTACAGGTGAGCCTGCTGCCGCGCCTGCTGCGCCAGGCCCGCCAGCGCTACCCGCAGCTGGACGTGCGGCCGGTGCGCGGACGCGGGGTGGACCTGGTGGATCAATTGAAAAGCGGCGAACTCGATGCCGCCATCATCGTGCGGCCGGAAAGCGGCGGCTCCAGCCGCTTGAGCTGGACCCCGCTGTTCCGGGAAAAGCTGGTGCTCATCGCGCCGCCCGAATCGACGGAGACCGATATCGCGGAGCTTTTCCGCCAGTACGAATGGGTGCGTTTCGACAAGTCCACCATCGGTGGCCGCACCGCGGCCCGGTATGTGGCCGAGCATGCCCCCCACGCGCGCAGCCGCATCGACATGCCTTCGCTCGCGGCCCTGACGGCGCTGGTTTCCGAGGGACTGGGCGTGTCCATCCTGCCAGAGCCCGGCGAGCACCTGTACGCCGCGCATCCGGTCCGGGTGATCCAGCTGGGCCGCAACCCGCCCTATCGCCAGATCGCCTATGCCTGCCGCGCCACGGACCAGGACAACCGCCTGGTGCAGGCGGCGCTGGATTGCGCCCGCCCCGGGCCGGGCCCGGGGCAATAGCAGGCACTCGTCGGCAATAGCCGGCATCACCGGCATCAACCGGCATCACACGCATCAACCGGCATCAACCGGCACCGCCCGCACCAACCCGCACTAGACGGCACAACGAGGCCGGCGGCCTGGCTGGCTGGCGCCCTACAGGATGTCGTCCAGCAGGTCCGGGCCGAACACTTCCCGGTGCACGCGGCCGGCGGGCACGCCCGCCTCCAGCAAGGCCGCGCGCTGGGTTTGCATGAAAGGCAGCGGACCACACAGGTAATAATCCGCATCGGCCGGCGCCTGCTTGCCCAGCAGGCCGGGCAAGGCCATGCGGCCGGCATGCGTGGTGGCGCCGTCGACGGGCACCCCGTCATCGGCGGGCAGCGACTCCAGGAAATAATGCGCGGTCAGCGCCGGCATCCGCTGGCCGGCATCGGCGACGTCGTCCACGTGCGCCAGGCGGGCACGGTCGCGCGCCGCATGCGCGAACAGCACCGGACGCTCGGGATTGCGCCGCGCCATCGTGTTCAGGACAGAGATCATGGGCGTGATGCCCACGCCTGCCGACAGCAGCACGATGGGCGACTTGCCGTCCAGGGCGGGGGCAAAGTCCCCGTAAGGCCGGCTGACCATCAGCACATCGCCCACCTTGGCGTTGTCGTGCAGCCAGTTCGAGACCACGCCGGCGGGCGCGCCCTCCTCGGCTTCGCGCTTGACGGAAATGCGCCAGCTCGCGCCATTGGGCGCGTCGGACAGGCTGTACTGCCGCTGCTGGAACACGCCGGGACGCAACTCGACCACCACCGACACGTACTGGCCCGGCAGGAAATCCGGCAAGGCCGTGCCGTCCACCGGGGCCAGGGTCAGGGAGACGATTTCGCTGCCCTGCGCACGGCGCTCGGTGACGCGCAGCGGCAGGCGATGGTCCGGCCCGGCATTGCTGCGTTCGTACAGCCGCCCTTCCGCCGCGATCAGTTCGGCGGCCAGCAACCAATAGGCTTCGTCCCAGGCCGCGATCAGGTCCGGCGTGGCGGCGTCGCCCAGCACCTGCTTGATGGCGCCGAGCAGGTGCCGGCCGACGATGGTGTAATGCGACGGCTTGATGCCCACCGCCGCATGCTTGTGCACGATGCGGTCAAGCACGGGCGCCAGCACGTCCGCCCGATCGTAATTGGCGGCGTAGGCGAATACCGCCGAGGCCAGCGATTGCTGCTGCGCGCCGCTGGCCTGGTTACCCATGTTGAACAGATTGGTCAGGTCCGGGCGGTCGGCGAACATATTGCTGTAGAACGTCTTGGTGATCGTCAGGCCATGTTCGCGCAGCACGGGAACACTGGCGTCGATATAGGGCCGGGACTTCTGCGACAACATGGTGAACTCCTAAAGATATATTCTAAATACAACTTTAAAGACGGACCGGATCGGAACGGTCCGCCACCGGCGCCCTGGCGAGCTGGCCAGGAGGCCACGATACGAGACGAGAGGGGACGATACGGGACAGCGTCGTCATTCTATTTAAGTTGCATATTCAATGCAACTTAAAGGCCATTATCCCGTATCCACGTGCTAGACTTTTGACGCACATCAAGCCTGCCTTTATTCAAATTACCGGCGCGGACTTCGCCCGGTCACGCCATCCACTCTACGCGCCCATGCCATGCGACTTACCGATTACACGGACTACAGCCTGCGCGCGCTGATCTACGTGGCATCGCATCCCGACGAATCCGTCACCATCCAGCATATCGCCGATGCCTACGGCATTCCGCGCAACCACCTGATCAAGATCGTGCAGAAACTGGGGCAGGCGGGTTTCCTGCGAACGACGCGCGGCCGCGCCGGCGGCCTGCGGCTGGGGCGGCCGGCCGGAGAAATCCTGATCGGCGACGTGGTCAGGACCACGGAAAGCGACTTCGCCATGGTCGAGTGCTTCCACGACGACAACCGCTGCGTCATCACCCGCGCGTGCGTGCTCAAGGGCCTGCTGCAACGCGCGCTGCAAGCCTGGTTCGCCGTGCTGGACGGCGTCACGCTGCACGACCTGGTCGACAAGCCGGCCACGTTGAACCGCGCGTTCGCGCAGGCCCTCGCGCTGAACGATGTGCGAGATACCTTGCGCAAGGCGGCAGCGCCCGCGAAAGCGCTGACGCCGCCCGGCAAGGGCGGCGCACGGCGTCAGGCCGGGACCTGAATCCTGGTCAGCGGCACATGCTGCTGGCAGCCATATACATCCCGGTCCTGCAGGTCGCCCGAGCTGACGGGCCGCTTGATGGTGATCTTGAAAGCGCGCGCCGCGTCGAACGGCGTGCAGACCAGCACCTGCGCCGGCGCGATGGAAAACGCCCGCGCCACGCTCTCGACGTTGATCACGCCGCTCTTCTTTACATGCAGGTAGGGGGCGTCGGCATCGAACATGATGTCGAAGGTGAGTTCGAACGGCCCCGAATTCTTGCTGCGGATGACCTTGGCATAGGCCGTCATCGGCTGGGTCTTGCTGGAGGTCGTTTCAGCCATGGTCAGTTCCGGATGGTCTCGTAGTGGATGGGGAAACACTCGGTGGCGTCGGCCACCGGCATCAGGTGATAGACGGAAAAGCGATAGGCCGGTCCCACCGGCACGCCGAACGGGGAGAAGGGATAGGCCATGTTGCCCGCCGTTGTCAGGATGCCCGGATAGTCCGCGTGTTGCAGCACGCCGCGCGTGAACATGGCGACCGCCGTGGCAGTGTCCTGGTCCGGCGCCACGGCGTCGATGACCAGGCCGATCTCCTTGGGCACGTGGTCCAGGTCCGGCTCCAAGGCGCCCATCACGCCGTTCTTGCCGTACTGGCGGAACAGCAGGCTGATGCGATTCTCCCGCAGGCCGAAGCGTTCCTCGGCGCGTTCGCGCGCGTGCTCCAGCACGTGATCCAGCTGCTCTATCATCACGGCGTCGCGGATGCCGACCATCACGATGCTGCGATAGCCCAGTTGTTCGGCGCCCTCCAGCTTGACCCGGTAGTTGCTGTCGTGGATGTAGCGGCTGCCGCGCACCTGCACGATGCGCGGGTCGACCTGTTCGAACGTTGCATGCGTCAAGTCGTTGATGCCGCCCGGGCCCGCCTGCAAAAAGGGATCGCTGCGCTCGTAGAGCGAATGGCCCGCCACCGACACCGTGGTGCACCGGCTGTCCGGATTGCCGGGCTCCACCTCGAAATGGTCCTCGCGCACGCGGCCGATCATGGGTTCGCCCAGGTCGTAGGGCACCGCCGACAGGCCTGCGCATTCCAGGATCTTGCCGCAATGCAGCGACAGGCCGGGATCGAAGCCGCGCAGCACCGGCATGGCGGCGAAGACGGCGTCGTCGCACGCGCGGCCGGCGATGATGACTTCGGCGCCCGCGTCCAGCGCGCGCATGAAGGGCTCCATGCCCATCTGCGCCACGATGGGGCCCGCGGCGTCGACCATGCTCGCGGTCAGGCCGCTATCCGGGCCCAGGGCCTCCAGCGGGCCGAAGCGAGCGATCTTTTCCTTCAGGTAGCCCTTGTCGATTTCAGCGCCGATGATCGCCAGCTTGAACGACAGCTTCTGTTCCGCCGCCACTTCGCGGACCATGCGTATCATCAGCTCCAGCGTGGCGTTCGAACCGTTGGTGATGGCCGAGCCGATCAACAGCGGAATCCTGGCCGCGCGCGCGGCGGCCAGCATCACCGCCAGGTCGCGCCGGTAGGCCGACAACGGCAGGAAGGCCTTGTCGGCGCCGTGGTAGTAAGGCCCCATGTCGGTGGATCCCGCGTCCTGCCCGATGAAGTCGGGATTGGCCTGCATGGCGCGCTTGAACGACGCCAGGTTGTAGCCACTGCCCATCGAACCCGATGGCGCCACGCCGGTTACTTGTTTCATCTTCCTTCCTGCTTGAGGTGAGTTGATCTTGCCAGGTCGACGCATTGCCCTTGTCGCCGACGGGAATGTGGGAATGTGCCCTGCCCAGTGTGTCCCGATGAGTGCGTCCTTATGCGTGCGCCCTGATGCGTGCGTCCCGATAGATGCGTCCCGATGGATGCGTCCTAACGGGTGGATGCCAGGTCGACGGTCCTGGCCAGGTCGGTCCAGCGCCGGGCATCGGCGGCCATCATGGCCTGGAACGCCGCCACCGAGCCCCCCTTGGTCTCCATGTTGTTATCCGCCATGATCTTCTTGAAGTCGGGGTTCGCCAGGATGCCCGCGACGATGGTCGACAGCTTGCCGATGCGATCGGCGGGCGTGCCCTTGGGCGCCATCAAGCCTATCCATACCGAGGCCTGCACGTCGGGGTAGCCCAGCTCCGCGAAAGTGGGCACATCGGGCAGGCTTGCCAGCCGCTGCGTGGCGGCCACCGCCAGCGGGCGCACCATCCCGGATTGCGTGAGCGGCTTGGCCGACCCCACGAAGGTGAACAGCAGCGGCACCTGCCCGCCGGCCAGGTCCTGCAAGGCCGGCGCGGCGCCGCGATACGGCACGTGCGTGAAGCGAACGCCCATTTTCTGCGCCAGCAGCTCAAGCGCCAGATGGGAAATGCTGCCCGTGCCGGTGGACGCGAACTGCAATGGCTCCTGGCCATTCCTGGCGGCCGCGGCCACGTCGGCGAAGGTCTTGTACGGCGACTTGGCGCCGGCATAGAGCACCGCCGTCTGGTCCACCAGGTGCACGATGGGCACCAGGTCGGTCTGCGGATCGTAGGACATGTCCTTGTAGACCAGGGGTGCGATGGTTACCTGGCCATTGCTGGCGAGCAGCAGGGTATTGCCGTCGGCGGCCGCCTTGGCCACCTTGTTGGCGCCGATCAGGCCGCCGGCGCCGCCGACGTTCTCGATGATCATGCTCTGGCCGGTGGCTTTCTCGAACATCTGCGCCAGCGGCCGTCCGACGGCGTCTAGCGAGCCGCCGGGCGGATAAGGGGTGATCAGCGTGATCGGCCGGTCCGGAAACGTTGCCGCCGCCCGGGACGGCATCGGCGCGCTCAACAGCGCTCCCGCGATGGCAACGATACCGACGATGGCCGCGATGGCCCCCGGCCGCGGCCGGATATGCGTGGATGCGAGTTTCATGACCTGACCCCTTGTCTGATTGCGGACGCCTTCGCGGGCGGCCCGTCCGCCTTGAGCCGGCGGTTGCAAAAAATTCTAGGGAGAGGCTCGCGGAAAGTCGTATTCCGTTATGGAAAAAATCCATAACATGACGTTAAGAGCCCCGTGGACACTGGGCTCGCGGGCAGGCACCCCGCGCCTGCGGGTTTACGCTCAGGCCGCTACCAGCAGGGGATGCCGCAGCGCTTGCACTTCGTCGACGAAGGCCTGCACCACGGCCGACAGGGGCTCGTGGCGCGCGTAGCCCAGGCGCACCTGCAGGTCT
Source organism: Achromobacter aloeverae (assembly GCF_004121055.1). Classification (GTDB taxonomy): domain Bacteria; phylum Pseudomonadota; class Gammaproteobacteria; order Burkholderiales; family Burkholderiaceae_B; genus Bordetella_C; species Bordetella_C aloeverae. The sequence continues at coordinate 544,546 of NZ_PYAL01000004.1, read as the reverse complement.
ATGGTGGGCGTCAGCTCGCGCACATGCAGGCCGGGCCACGCGCCACCCATCTGCGCCAGTTCGTCGACCAGCGCGATGCCCAGGCCCTGCTGCACCATGGCGCAGGCCACGTGGGTCTGCATGACCTCCGCCACCCAGCGCGGCGCGATGCGCGCGCCGTCGTAAAGGCGGCCGATGGCATGGGCCAGCGGCGTTTCGGCCCCGTAGCCGATGATGCGCTCGTTCTTCAGGTCCGCGACGCGCAGGCGCTTGCGCTCGGCCAGTTTGTGATCGGGCGGCAGTACCGCCACCACCCGGTTGCGGAAAAGCTTGTGGACCTGGATGCGAGGATGCTGGACAGGGACCATCGCCACCAGCACGTCGGCGCGCTGGGTCAGCACGGAGTCGATGAGGGCATCCGCCAGCATGCCGTCCAGGGTGACGCGCACGTCGGGGAAACGACGCGAAAACGCCGCGATGGCCATGGGCATCAAGGCATACGCCAGGCTGGGGCTGCAAGCCACCCGCAGCACGCCATCGGCCTGGTTGGCCATGTCGCCGGCCAGGCCGTTGATGCGCTGCACGCCCTGGTACAGCACCTCGACCTCGCTGAACAGCTTGTGCGCCTCGGGCGTCGGATGCAGGCGGCCACGCAGGCGCTGGAACAGGGCGAAGCCCAGGCGCGATTCGGTGTAGGAAATCAGCCGGCTGACGGCCGGCTGCGAGACATGCAGGAGTTGCGCGGCGCCGCTGACCGAACCGGCCAGCATGACGGCGCGAAAGACTTCGATCTGACGCAGATTCATCGTGACCCCGCGACGCCGTGCCGGCGCCGCTTGCCCCGGCCGTCCGTCCCGCCGGTCCGACGCGCCGGCCCCCCCGGCGCCGGATGAGTTCACCACGGGTGGCGGCGGACTGTCACTACTCGGATTCCCGGGGCGCAAGTAAAATCCTCGCACCGTCATGCAAGTGATTCTTGTTCCCCTCTTGTTCCGCACCAGTACCCATGCGCATCCTGATCATCGAAGACGACCCCGACATCCTCGGCAACATGGCCCATCACCTGGAGTCCCGTGGATATATCGTCGACTGCGCGAGCGACGGGATGCGCGGGTACCGCCTGGCCGAGCAGGACAACTTCGACCTGATCGTGCTGGACCTGATGCTGCCGCGCCTGGACGGCTACGACCTGTGCCGCAAGTTGCGCAAGGAGGCGGAGCTGGACACGCCCATCATCATGGTCACCGCCCGCGACACCCTGGATGATCGCCTGCATGGCTTCGACGCGGGGGCCGACGACTACCTGGTCAAGCCCTTCGCGCTGGCCGAACTGTCGGCGCGCATCAAGGCCCTGCTGCATCGTGCGCGCGGCGGCATGCAACACCGCGTCCTGCGCGTCGGCGACCTGGAACTGGACCTGGACACCCGGCGCCTGAGCCGCGCCGGCGAGGCCCTGCGGCTGCCGCCCGCGCCGCTGCAACTTCTGACCCTGCTGATGCGCGCGAGCCCGGCGGTCGTGCACCGGGCGCGGCTGGAGGAAGCGCTGTGGCGCGATTCGCCGCCGGACAGCGACAGCCTGCGCACGCACATCCACCAGATCCGCCAGGTCATCGACAAGCCCTACCCCGAGCCGCTGCTGCATACCGTCCACGGGATCGGCTACCAGATGCGGAGCACGGATGCCCGGTGAGCGTCGTCCGGCGCGCGCCCTGGCGCGGCATCTCTTTCTCACGTACCTGTTGCTGACCCTGGTGGCGACCGGCGCCATCGCCCTGCTCTCATTGTGGACCGTCGGCACGCTGGAAACCCACTTGCAGCGCATCGACATGGGCATGGCCGTGGAGCGCGTGCGCACGGAATACCTGGCGGGGGAGGATGTCGGGCGGCAAGACCGCTTCTTCCACGGCGAGCCGGGTGGTATCGCGTTTCCCGAATGGCTGCGGCACCTTCCGCCGGGTTTCCACAAGATCGAACGGGGCGGTCGCGTCTGGCACGTCATGGCCAGCGACCAGGACGGCGTGCGCTATATGCTGCTGCGCGACTACACCGACTATGAACAGGGCCTGCGCCGTTCGCACTGGCTGACGGTGGGCGCCGTGGCCGCCAGCCTGCTGCTGGCCTTCCTGCTCGGCACGCTGGCCACGCGCCGCGTGCTGCGGCCGCTGGCCCGCCTGGCCACGCAAATGAGCGGCCGGGCAGGCCTGCCGCCGCGCACGCGCCTGGCGCCGGATTATCCGCGCGACGAGGTGGGCCAGCTGGCGGCCGCTTTCGACGATACCTACAACCAGCTCGAACAGGCGCTGGAGCGGGAACAGCTTTTCACCGCCGATGTCAGCCATGAGTTGCGCACGCCGCTGATGGTGGTGTCCAGTTCCAGCGAGGTGCTGCTGGAAGGCGTCAACCTGGAAACCGGCCAGATCGCGCAATTGCGCCGCATCCAGGCCGCCGCCCACGATATGCGCCAGCACCTGGACGCCTATCTGATGCTGGCGCGCGGCCGCGCCGACGCCAGCGGTTTTCCGCGGGCCACGGTGCTTACGGTGGCCCGGGAGCAGGTCGCGCAATGGCACGCGCGGGCGCGGCGGCTGGACGTGGCGCTCTACTGCGAAGACATCGATGGTGTCGAAGGTGTCGGTGGTATCGAAGGTATCGAAGGCGTCAAGGACGCCGAAGCCCTTGATGCTGCCGGCGCCGTCGCTCTCGCACCCCGCCAGGCGAGCGCCCTGCCCGCCTATCCCGCGCCCTTGCTGCGTATCGTGTTATCCAATCTGATCCGCAACGCCTTGCAGCACGCCACCGGCGCGCGCCGCGTGACGGTGCGTGCCGGCCGCGACAGCATGGAGGTCCGCGACGACGGCGCGGGCATTCCGGCCGACAAGCAGGAAAGCGCGTTCGCGCCTTTCTTCCAAGGCCATAAGGGCGGCGCGGAGAACCTGGGCCTGGGCCTGTCCCTGGTCCAGCGCATCTGCCATCACCAGCACTGGCGCGTGACGCTGCACTCCATGCCCGGCCAGGGCAGCCGCTTCCATGTGGACCTGCGCCGGCAGTCGGACGCCGACTGAACGCACGAGACTGAGCGCACGAGACTGAACGCACGAGACTGAGCGGACGACATGGGGGGCCGGCGTCCACGCCGGCCTTGCCGTCCCCGGCGGCAGCGCGGGAATGCCTCCCGCGCGTGGCCGGCGGCTTGCGGGGCTCAGCGGCCCTGCCGCGCCTTCTGGTTGGACACGTAGATGTTCTCGCGCACGGGCGGTTCGCCGTTTTCCAGGATCGCCAGCCATTCGTCGGTGCTGAGCACCGCGGCGAAGGACGACTGCAGCACCACCGTGAAGACACGATGGATTTCCTCCGCCGTGGCGGCGCCCGCGCGGTTTTCGTAAGGCAGCGAACCGCTGGCGTCGTTCAGGAATTCCAGCGCCAGGCCGGCATGCCGGGCGTGCTTGATGGTGGAGTCGTCGCAGTTGTGCGTCATGTAGCCGACGATGGTCAGCGTATCGATGCCTTCCTTTTCGATCCATGCGCCCAATTCCGTACCGGCGAAGGCGCTGGCCATGGCCTTCTCCACCAACAGCGCGCGCGGCCGGCCCGCGATGGACGGATGCAGTTCGGCGCCGGCCGAACCGCGCGCGAAGATCGGCGACTGGGCAGGCGCCAGGTGTTGCACGATCACCACCGGAATGCCATGCGCCTCGGCGGCATCGACGGCGCGGTTGATGTTGGCCAGGGAAACGCCCGGATCCGGATACTCGATAGGCAGGTTGCCGGTGAAATACTCGTTCTGAACGTCGATGACGATAAGCGCGCGGCGAGGAGCAGGCATGGAAAACTCCGTAAGGTGAGGCAAGCAGTGTAAGGCTTGCGCGCCGGGACGCGGACGGGGATAGGGCCCAACCTCATGCGATGGGACTTCCCTATTTCGCGGGTCGGGAAGACCCCGCCGCCGCCGGCGCTGGTTATGATCGCGGCAAGTGGATCCTGCCCTCGACGCCACGCCTGCCCGCGACATCCCCGTGAATATCCTGCTCACCTCCGCGCTCTACGCCGTGACCGCGCTGGCCGAAATTGTCGGCTGCTACCTGCCCTGGCTCGTGCTCAAGCAAGGCCGCAGCCCGCTGCTGCTGTTTCCCGCCGCCCTGTCGCTGGCCTTGTTCGCGTGGCTGCTGACCTTGCATCCCAGCGCCGCGGGGCGGACCTATGCCGCCTACGGCGGCATGTATATCGCCATCGCCCTGGTCTGGCTGCGCGTCGTCGACGGCGTGGCGCTTACCCGCTGGGACATCGGCGGCGCGGCCATTGCCCTGGCGGGCATGGCGGTGATTGCCTTCCAGCCGTCCACCTGAATGGACCCCGGCCTGGATCGCCCCGGCCTGGATCAGCCCTGCCGGGGCGGCGCCGGCAACAGGCGATAGGCGATGCCAGCCAGCACCAGCAGCGCGGCGATGCTGCCCATCACCGGTCCGAACGGCTCCAGCCCCCACGCCTGGGCGTGCGTGGCGACCCACCCCGTGAACCACTGCATGGCGGCCACGCCCAGGAACATGGCCATGGTGAAGAGCGCCATCGCGCGGCCGGTGATGGCCGCCGGATAAGACGAACGCACGTCCGCGTACTGCAGGATGGCGAAACCCGAAAAGAAACCGATCGCCAGCGCGGCCAGGACATCGCCCCATGCGCCGAATTCGAAGGCGACGGCGGCGAACAGCGCGGCGAAGACGAATGCGCACCGCACCAGCCAGCGCCGCCGGCGCACGGGCCCGGGATCGAAACGGCCGAACACCATGGGGCCCGCCATGGCGGTCAACGACAAGGCCAGGGCCACGTTGCCGCTCTGCACCAGGGAAAATCCGTGGCGGCTGATCAACATCGGCCCCAGCCACAAGCCGCGCAGGGTGATGAAGGCGGCGTAGCAGAAGAAGCTCAATGTGACGATGCCCCAGGTGTGCGGCATCCGCAGCAGCGACCCGAAGCGCATCAGCGCCTCGCGCACCGATTCGCGCGGTCCGCCGGCGGTGCCCGGATTGCTCGCCAGGCGCTCCTCATGCACGCTGCGCCATACCCACAGCCAGGCCAGCAGCGACATGCCCGCCAGCACCCAGAAGCCCATGCGCCAGCCGCTTTTCTCGATCAGCCAGGCCAGCGGCGTCCCGGTGAACAGCATGCCCATGACGCCGATGGCCATGGCGATGCCGGACACCGCGGCGAATTTCTGCACGGGAAAGTAGCGGGCGATGAAGACCGTCGCGGCCAGGAAGGCCGGCGCGCAGCCCACGCCGATCAACGCCTGCCCCGCCACCAGCGCGCCATACCCGGGCGCCATTGCCGACAACAACGCGCCGATGATGGTCAGGGGCGCCGCCGCCAGTATCGTGCGGCGCACGCCCCACAGGTCTATGCCTATGCCCATGAACAACTGCATGGCGCCGAACATGAAATGGAAGCTGCCCGCGAAGGTTCCCAGCTGCTGCGGGGACAGGCCCATGTCCTGCGCCAGGGGCGGCGCCGTGATGGCGGCCACCGTGCGGTAGGCGTTGCTGAGGGCGAATCCGGAAGCCAGGGCGAACAGCATGGCCCAGGCTTGGGAAAGATGCGACTTCTTCGAGGTGGCGGTGGCGGACATGCTGCGGCAGTGGGAGGCGTGGCGGGGATTATACGTAGCCTGGAAACGCAGGCGAGGAAACGGAAGCAGGACGGGCAGGAACGGATATGAGACAAGCGAATGAAAAGAAGCCGCGAAAATTCCAGGCATGAAACTTGCCCTCGGCCAGTCCTCCCCTGAACGTACGCAGAGGCGCCATTGCAAAATCGCGGCATGCTCGACAAGAGGGTTCTATTGGAAACCGTTCCCGAGGCGTGCCATCGTCGGAGAGTGCGCGCCATCGCAGCCAGAGGGGATACCGTCTTGATAGACCGGTTTGATTTCATTCCCGACTACGGGGAAATGTCCCGCCGCATCCGGGACTTCGATTGGGACGCCACCCCTTTGGGCGGTCCCGAAAAATGGTCGCAAAGCCTGCGATCGGCGCTCAGTCTCTGCATCAGCTCCCGCTTTCCCGTCATCCTGTGGTTCGGCCCCGACTTCCGGGTGCTCTATAACGACGCCTACATTCCCTTCCTGGGCGCGGGCAAGCACCCGCATGCCCTGGGGTCGGCCGGCGCCGATTGCTGGCGCGAGATATGGCCCACCATAGGCCCCATGCTGGAAGGGGTCTATCGCACGGGCATGGCTACGTGGACGGAAAGCGGCCAGTTCTTCTTCGACCGGGACCTGACCCGCGAGGAAGTCTTCGTCACATTCACCTATGGCCCCATCCTGGCGGCGGACGGCAAGACGGTGGAAGGCAGTTTCTGCCCCTGCACGGAGACCACCGGCCAGGTCGTCAGCGCGCGGCGCCTGGAGACCTTGCGCGAACTTGGCGCCCTGCCGCTGGAAACGCGCAATGTGCAGGCCGCTTGCGGCAACGTCGCGGACGTGCTGGCCCGGAACCGCCTCGACCTGCCCTTTGCCCTCATCTACCGGCGCACCGGCGACGGAGGGGCCGATGAGCTGCTGGCGGCGACAGGCGTGGACGACGTATCCGCCCGGCAAGCCTCCGCATGGCCCCTGGACGACGTGGCGCGCACGGGCCGGCCGCTGAACGTCGACTTGGGCGAGCGCGGCCTGGCGCTATCGGGCGGCGCCTGGCCGGAAGCGGCGACCCACGCCCGGGTCGTTCCCTTGCAATGGTCCGGCGATGGCACGGTGTCCGGCACGATGGTGCTGGGCGCGAGCCCGCGCCGCCCCTTGAACGAGGACTACCGGACCTTCCTCGACCTGGTGGCGAAACATACCAGCACGGCGATCTCCAATGCGGTCGCCTACGAACAGGAAAGCCGGCGGGCGCAGGCGCTGGCGGAACTGGACCAGGCCAAGACAACCTTTTTCTCGAACGTCAGCCACGAATTCCGCACGCCGCTCACGCTGCTCCTGGGTCCGCTGGAGGACGCCTTGGCGCAGCCCGGCGCGCCCTGGCCCGCCGAGCGGACCGAAATGATGCACCGCAATGCCTTGCGCCTGCAGAAGATGGTCAACGGCCTGCTGGATTTCGCCCGCATCGAGGCGGGGCGCATGCAGGCCAGCTACGAGCCCGTGGACCTGGCCGCGGCCACCCGCGACCTGGCCAGCGTTTTCCGGTCCGCGATCGAAAAAGCCGGCCTGCGCCTGAACGTGGCGTGCCCACCGATAGGCGGGCCGGTCTACGTCGACCGCGACATGTATGAAAAGATGGTGCTGAACCTGCTGTCCAACGCCTTGAAATTCACGCTGCGGGGAGAGATCACGGTCCGGTTGCGGGAGACGGATGGCGAGGTGGAGCTGTCGGTGGAGGACACCGGCATCGGCATTGCGGCGGACCAACTGCCGCGTATCTTCGAACGCTTCCACCGGATCGAAGGCGCGGGCGGGCGCACGCAGGAAGGCTCCGGCATCGGGCTGGCCCTGGTGCGGGAGCTCGCGCGGCTGCATGGCGGACGCGCCGTCGCGCAAAGCACGGAAGGAAAGGGAAGCCGGTTCACCGTCAGTTTTCCCAAGGGCAAGGACCATCTGCCGGCCGACCGCATCGGCGCGACGCAAGCGCTTGCGTCGACGGCCTTGACCGCCAGGCACTATGTCGAGGAATCGCTGCTCTGGCAGTCCGTATGGGAGCCCGCTCGGGAGCCCGCTCGGCAGCCTGCTCGGCAGCCCCCGAGAGAACCCGACCTCGCACCTCCGCAAGCCCTTGCGGCCAACCCGCCCTCGACGCGCGCCCGCGTGCTGCTGGCCGACGACAATGCCGACATGCGGGACTACGTCGCGCGCCTCTTGTCGCCACACTATGACGTCGAAGCCGTCGGCGACGGCGAAGCCGCGCTGGCCTGCGCGCGCCGCCGGCGGCCGGACCTGGTCCTTTCCGACGTCATGATGCCGCGCCTGGACGGCTTCGGCCTCCTGCGGGCCCTGCGCGCGGACAGCCACACCCAGGACATTCCCATCATCCTGCTGTCGGCCCGGGCCGGCGAGGAAGCGCGGGTGGACGGCATGCACCATGGGGCCGACGACTATCTGATCAAGCCGTTCTCGGCTCGCGAACTGCGCGCCTATGTCGACGCCCACCTGAAGCTGGCGCGCATGCGCGCGCAAGCCACCGCGGCGCTGCGGGAAACCGACCGTCGCAAGGACGAGTTCCTGGCCACGCTGGCCCACGAGCTGCGCAACCCGCTGGCCCCGATCCGCAACGGGCTGGGCATGCTGCAGCGGGCGGGCGACGGCGGCCCGGCGGCCACTCGCATTCACGGCATGATGGACAGGCAGGTCAAGCATCTCGTCCGCCTGGTCGACGACCTGCTGGAGGTGTCCCGCATCACGGGCGGCAAGGTGGTGCTGCGCAGGGAAGCACTGGACCTTGCCGAGGTCCTGCGCAATGCCGTCGAGACCAGCCGCCCGATGATAGACGCGGGCGGCCATCGCCTGCACATCGCGCTGCCCCCGTCCCCCCTGCCCCTGGAAGCCGACCCGGTGCGGCTCGCCCAGGTCTTCGCCAACCTGTTGAACAACGCCGCCAAGTACACCGAACCCGGCGGCGAGATCCACCTGTGCGCGCGCCACGACGGCAACACCGCCCTCGTTTCGGTGCGCGACACGGGCATGGGCATCCCGCCCGCCATGCTGCCCAAGGTCTTCGACCTGTTTACCCAGGTCGAGCGTACCTACGACCGCGCCCAGGGCGGACTGGGTATCGGCCTGACACTGGTGCGCAGCCTGGTGATCATGCACGGCGGCCAGGTCGAGGCACGCAGCGATGGCCCGGGCCGCGGCAGTGAATTCATAGTGAGACTCCCCATGAGCCAGATACTTCCCGTCGCCCAGGACACGCGTAGCGATGACCTGTCCGCCACGACCGCGGCGCTCGGCCGCATCCTGGTGGTTGACGACAATCACGACGCCGGCGACAGCCTGGGCGCGCTGTTGGAGGTCATCGGCGCGGAAGTGCACGTCTGCCGCGACGGGCCGACGGCGCTGTCCATGCTGAAGACTTTTCGGCCTCACGTCATCCTGCTCGATATCGGCATGCCCGTCATGGATGGCCATGAGCTGGCCCGCCGCGTGCGCGAAGATGCCCGCAACGACGGCATCACGCTGATCGCCCTGAGCGGCTGGGGGCAGACGGAAGACCGGCGCAACTCCAAGAACGCCGGCATCGACCACCACCTGGTCAAGCCGGTCGACATCGACGCCCTGGAGCAGTTGCTCACCAGCTTGCGGGACAAGAAGCAGGCCGCCTGAACAGGGACCTGCCGTCCCCTCCCCGAGCCGTCACCCTCCCCCCCCGGTTGCAGGGCGTGAAATCACCGTGCAGTGGCTGCTCCAGGACATATCCCACGCCGTCTATCACGCGGGTGGCCCGCCGCCATGAAAAAAACCGTGGCCACCCTGAGGTGGCCGCGGTCTTGTGCTTGCCGCCGGCGGCGACGTTTCGGCAGCTCAGGCAGGGTTTGCCGGCACCGCGGGCTTGCCCCAGCCGGCCCACAGCTTGGCGATGGCGGCATAGTCGTCGCGGCCATGGCCAGCGGCTGCGGCCATCTCGTAGACACTGTGCGAGCCCTGGATGGCGAACAGGGGGACGCCGGCCGCCTGCGCCAGTTGCAGCGCCAGCACGGAGTCCTTGCGCGCGGCGTCCAGCGGCATGCCGCCGCTGTAGTCGCCGTTGACAATGCGCTCGGCGTAGCGATGCGTGAGCGGGCGGTGCAAGCCCATCTGCGGGTCCGACAACAGGCCGATCAGCTTGTCGCAACTGACGCCGGTGGCCGTGGCCATGGCGCCCGCCTCGGCCACCACCACCATCACGGCATGGGCCACGGCGTTGTTGATCACCTTGGCGGCGGCTCCGGTGCCCGTGCCGCCGAAATAGATCTGCCTGGGCGCGATGGCGTCCAGCACTTCCTGGCACGCGGCGATGTGCGCCGGGTCGCCGCCCATCAGCAGCATGGCCTTGCCGGCCGCCATCTGCGCCACGCCAGCCATGACGGACGCGTCGATGATGCCGATGCCGTAGGGTGCCAGCAGCCGCGCGCTGGCGTGCATATCGTCCGGATTGACCGTACTGGTTTCCACCACGATGCTGCCCTTGCGCAGCACCGGCGCCAGGTCGCGCAGGATGGCCTGTGAAATCGCCGGGCTGGGCAGCGACAGCACGACGATATCGGCGTCGGCCGCGTCTTGCGGCTGCCGCAGCGCGACGGCGCCGAACTCGGCCTGCGCCCGCGCGACCTGCGCGTCGTTCAGGTCGGCCACCTTCACCGGGAAGCGCGTGGCGATGCGCTGGGCGACGAGGTAGCCCATATTGCCCAGGCCGTAGACGGCGACGCTTTGCTTGTCCTTCATGCTTTACCTCTTGAAAAAATCAAATGCCCTTGCGCAGGCGCAGCGACATGACCAGGACGATGCCGACCAGCGAGCAGGCGGTCAGCCCCAGCAGCCCGGCCTGCAACGAACCGGTATGCTGCTTGATGGCGCCAACCGCGGTCGGCGCCACGAAACCGCCCAGGTTGCCGAGCGAATTGATCAACGCGATGCCCGAGGCCAGGATTTTGGGCTCCAGCGACATCGCGGTCATGGACCAGAAGACCGAGTTGCAGGACTTGTAGCCAATCGCCGCCAGCGTCAACGCGAACAGCGCGAACCAGGGGCTGCCCGTGGTGGCCAGCGCCATGCCCACGGCCTGCAGCAGCAAGGCGCAGCCGACCAGCAACTTTCGGTGGCCCTTGTCGTCGGTGAACCTGGCCAGGACGTACATGGCGATCACCGCGCCTATCCACGGGATCGAGGACAACAGCCCTACCTGGAAGTCATTGATGTCCTTTATCTGGCGCAGGATACCCGGCAGCCAGAATGTCACCGTATAGCCCGTCATCACGGAGATGAAGTAGATCGCGCACAGCGTGAGCACCGGTCGCTGCAACAGCAGGCGCCATTGCGGTTTCTGGCCCTGCACCGTCTTACGGCTGGCGATGTCGCGGTCCACCGCGCCTTGCAGCTCCCGCTTTTCCTCGGCGGTCAGCCACTTGGCCTCGCCGATGGACGACACCAGGTAGCGGATGCTGACCAGGCCCATCAGCATCGAGCCGCCGCCCTCGATCAGGAACATCCAGCGCCAGCCCGCGATGCCGGCCATGCCATGCATGGTCAACAGCGCGCCGCTGATGGGACCGGTGACGATATAGGCCAGGGCCGAGGCGCTGAGGAAAATCGCCACCGCGCGGCCGCGATGGGCGTCGGGCAGCCAGGTGGTCAGGTAGAAGATAACGCCTGGGAAGAAGCCGGCCTCCATCAGGCCCAGCATGAAGCGCAGGAAGTAGAACGTGTACTCGCCTTGCGTGAACGCCATCAGCAGCGTCACCAGGCCCCATGTGACCATGATGCGGGTCAGCCACAAGCGCGCGCCGTAGCGCTGCAGCAGGACGTTGCTGGGCACCTCGAACAAGGCGTAGCCGACGAAGAACAGCCCGGCGCCCAGGCCGAAGGCCGCCGCGCCCAGGCCCAGGTCGGCCTTCAACGCGTCCTGGATGAAACCCAGGTTGGTGCGGTCGACCTGGTTGACCAGCAACATGATGACGACCAGAGGCATCATGCGCACGTAGAATTTACGCACCGCCGATTTCAGCGCGGTGCTGTCCTCGGCAAGGCCGGTGACGGTGTGAGGGGTGGCGCTCATGATTCCTGACTATCTCCTTTGAGGATCGTTGTGTTTTGTGCGTGGCCGACACACGGCCACGGTCTCGCGCATGGGACCATGGCCCGGTCCATGTGCCGCCCGAGCGCGGGAACGGCGGGTAGCGACCCCTGCGTCGCCGTGCCGCGGTCGGTCCGGAGGGCACCAGCCGGCGCCGGCCGGCACCAGCGGGCACCCGCGGGGCATCGCGCCCGCGTGGCGGCCCGGGCCTACTTCGCCACGGCCAGCGGCTGCTCGTGCAGGCCGAAGTACATGCTCTTGACCTGGGCATACAGCCGCAGGCCATCTATGCCCTTCTCGCGGCCGATGCCGCTGTTCTTGAAGCCGCCGAACGGCGTGCTGGTCACCGACTGCTTGTAGGTATTGATCCAGACCGAGCCCGCCTCCAGCGCGCGGCCGATGCGCCAGGCGCGCTTGAAGCTCTCGGTCCAGATACCGCAGGCCAAGCCAAAGGCCGTGCCGTTGGCCTGGGCGATGAGGTCGGCCTCGTCCTTGAAGGGCAGCGCCACCAGTACGGGGCCGAAGGCCTCTTCCTGGCAGGACGCCGCGCGCGGCCCCAGCCCGTCTATCACGGTCGGCTCGAAGAACGCGCCCTTGTCGAAATCCGGCCCTTGCGGAATGCCGCCGCCGCAGAGGATGCGGCCGCCTTCCTGCCGCGCGCGCTCGACGAAGCGGATCACCCGTTCGCGATGGTGGAAGGACGCCAGCGGCCCCATCTCCACGCCCTCGGCATCGGGCAGCGCGACGCGCAGGCCCTTGGCCCGCGCCACCACGCGCTCGACCACTTCGTCATAGCGTTCGGCCTGCACGAACAGGCGCGAGCCGGCCACGCAGGATTGCCCCGCCGAACCGAAGATACCCGCGACCACGGCGGCCACGGCATGGTCCATGTCGGCGTCCGCAAAGACGACGTGCGGCGACTTGCCCCCCAGCTCCAGCGCCGCCGGCACCAGGCGCTCCCCGGCCACGCGGCCGATGGCGCTGCCGGACACGGTGCCGCCGGTGAAGGAGATCATGCGCACGCCGGGATGCGCCACCAGGGCGGCGCCTATTTCCGCGCCGCGCCCCTGCACCACTTGCAGCATGTCCGCGGGCAGGCCGGCGGCCAGCGCGATGCGCGCCAGTTCCGGCCCCAGCAGGGGCGAGTCCTCGGAGGGCTTGAGCAGCACGGCATTGCCGGCGGCCAGCGCCGGCGCCACCTTGGTGGCGTCATTCATGATGGGCGAATTCCAGGGCGTGATGGCCGCCACCACGCCGTAGGGTTCCAGCACGGTAAAGGACAGATAGTCGCCCCGGCTGGGCGTCACATCGGTCTCGATGGTTTCGCAAACCGCCGCGTAGTAGCGGAAAGTGCCGATGGCCGATTCGACCATGCCGCGGCATTCGCCCAGGGGCTTGCCGTTGTCGCGCATCTGCAGGTGCGCCAGCTTTTCCTTCTCGGCGGCCAGGCCGTCGGCGATGGCGTTGAGCACCAGCGCGCGGCGGTGCGGCAGCAGCGATTTCCAGCCGGAATGATGGAAGGCGTGCCAGGCCCGTTCGACGCAGCCGTCCAGTTCGGCGACGGAAGTGATGCGGACGCGGCCGACTTCTTCGCCGTTGGCCGGATTGGTGCTGATGAGGTATTCGGAAGATTGCGACATGTGCGACACCCAGTCTTGAAGTGCCGCCAGTCTGCGGGTCGCTTCCGGCCTTGGCAACGAGCACGTTGTCGCCATTTTTTCCAATGAAATTATCAATAACGCCGGCATTGACAAGGAGGGCGCGATGCTACACTCCGCGCAACTACCACCAGTCCCCTATGTCCCAGAAATCCGCCGCGGCCACGCATCGCGCCCCGTTCGAGACAGATCTGCCCGACCAGGTACGCACGGTGATCGAGGCCATCGAGACCGACATCATCCGTGGCCGCATCCTGCCTCGTACGCGCCTCATCGAAGACCACCTGATGGAGGACTACGAGGCCAAGCGCCACGTCGTGCGGGCGGCGCTGGTGGAACTGCAACGCCTGGGCGTGGTGGTCAAGCCGCCCCATGTGGGCGCGCAATTGCGCCGCTTCGACCTGCGCGAACTGGCCGATCTCTACCGGATGCGCAGCGTGCTGCACCATGCGGCCGTCGCCATGATGCCCATGCCGCTGGAAGGCGAGCGCCTGGCGGCCTTGACGCGGGCCATGCGGACCCATGCCGACGCGGCGGCGTCCGGGAACCTCATCGCCATCCACCGCAGCAACATGGCCTTTCATCGCGAGTTGTACGGGCTCTGCGACAACCCCTACCTGGCGGAATCCATCCGCCTGCACGACTGGCTGAGCTTCCCCGCTCGCGCCTATGGCGTCGCCGATGCCGGCGCGCTGGAGCAGGCCTGCCGCGAACACGCCGACATGGTGGACGCCCTGCGCACGGGCGACCGCGCCCGCCTGGACCAGCTTTCCCAGCGCCACATGGAACGCGCCCGCGACATCTACGTCGGTAAATTCCTCGACGCCTCCGCACCGCGCAGGGGATAGGGATACACTCTTGTCAGGCCGCCCCCACGGCTGACGGCAAGCTGATACGACGGGCGCATGACGGCCGGGCTGGGCAGCCTGCCGGATCCGCATGGCCCTGTCAGGGGCGCACAAGATACGGAACATGGGAGGGTAAGCATGGAACATCCGCGCGCACGGCCCGAGGTGCTGGTGCTGATGGGCGTCGCCGGCTGCGGCAAGACGACCGTCGCGGCGATATTGTCAGGCCGGCTGGATTGGCCTTTCGAGGAGGGCGACGCCCTGCATCCGCCGGCCAATGTGGAAAAAATGCGGTCCGGCCATCCGCTCAATGACGACGACCGCAAGCCCTGGCTGGAATCGGTGGCCACGTGGATCGAGCAATGCCTGGACAGCGGCTCCGATGGCCTGATCACCTGCTCCGCCCTGAAGCGTTCCTATCGGGAACTCATCAATCGGCGCGGCCATGGAGTCACCTTCGTCTACCTGCACGGCTCGCGCGACCTGATCGCCGAGCGCCTGGCCACCCGCCACGGCCATTTCATGCCGGCCAGCCTGCTTGACAGCCAGTTCGCCACCCTGGAGGAACCCGCGCCCGACGAGCCCGCCGTCCGCGTGGAAATCGGCGGGTCGCCATCCGCCATCGCCAACGACATCCTCAAGAAGCTCGGATTGCAAGCCAACACGGGAAAAAAGGAGACCCCATGAACCCGTCCACGGAGCTCAATCCGCACGACATCCAGGTATTGGTTGTCGCCGCGGCCGGTATTGCCCTGCTCGTCCTGCTTATCGTCTGGTTGAAGCTGCACGCCTTCCTGGCGCTGACCATCGGCGCCCTGTTCGTGGGCGTGGGCTCCGGCATTCCGCTGGAGAAGGTCACCACCTCCTATGAAAACGGCGTCGGCGGGGTGCTGGGTTACGTCGGCGTGCTGATCGCCTTGGGGGCCATGCTGGGCAAATTACTGGCCGACTCCGGCGGGGCCGATATCCTGGTCGACCGGATGCTGCGCGGCCGCCCCGCCACGCTACCCTGGAAAATGGCGCTGGTGGCCAGCATCATCGGCATCCCGATGTTCTTCGAGATCGGCCTGGTGCTGCTCATCCCCGTGGTCATGCTGGCCGTGCACCGGTCCAAGGGCCCGGCCATGCGCCTGGGCATCCCGGCCCTGGCCGGCTTGTCGGTGCTGCACGGCTTCATTCCGCCGCACCCCGGCCCCCTGGCGGCCATCGCCATCCTGCACGCCGATGTCGGCCTGACGCTGGGGCTGGGCCTGCTCATCGCGATACCGACCGTCATCGTGGGCGGTCCGCTGTTCGGCGCGCTCGCCGCCCGCATGGTGCCGGTGGGCGCGGCCGGCGCCGCCTACGCCGTCACGGCGTCGGGCAAGGCCGAGGCAGGGGCCGAGACCGCTGCCAACGGCGACGATCCCAAGCCCAGCCGGCAGCCGTCCTTCGGCGCGACGCTGATCACCCTGCTCTCTCCCATCATCCTGATGCTGGCCAAGGCGGCGTCGGATATCTGGCTGGACAAGGCGTCGTCCTTGCGGCACCTGTTCGACTTCATCGGCGACCCCGTGTTCGCGCTGCTGTTCGCCGTGCTGCTGGCCATGGTCACCTTCGGCACCGCCGTCGGCTTCTCGGTCCCCGTGCTGGCGAAGAAGATCGGCAACAGCCTGATGCCCGTGGTGGGCGTGATGCTGATCGTCGGCGCCGGCGGCGGTTTCAAGCAATCGCTGGTGGACGGCGGCGCCGGCCAAGCCATTGCCAAGATCGCCCTGTCCACCGGCATGTCGGTCCTGGTCCTGGCATGGATCGTGGCGGTGCTGATCCGCCTGGCCACCGGCTCCGCGACCGTGGCCACGGTGACGGCCGCCGGCATCATCGAAAAGCTCGCCGTCGGCATGCCGCAGACCCACCTGTCGCTGGTGGTGCTGGCCATCGGCGCCGGCTCGGTGTTCTTCTCGCATGTCAACGACGCCGGGTTCTGGCTGGTGAAGGAATATTTCGGCCTCAGCATAGGGCAGACCATCAAGACCTGGTCGTTCATGGAAACGATACTGGCGGTGATGGGGCTGATCCTGACCTACGCGCTGTGGCAGTTCATTTAGCCTGGCAGGCAGTTGATCCAAAAAAAGGGAACCCGGTGGGTTCCCTTTTTTTTCCGTGCCCGTGCCCTTGCTTTCCATGATCCGCGACCAGACCGCGCGCACGACGACCCGTCGCCGAAGGTCGCACGCCGCTACATGCGCATCGCGCATTAGAAAAAAAGAAATGCGTATAGAGGCCACGCGCCGGGCTGCCTTACCATCGACTGCCTCGACGCCAGCGCCACGTAGGCGTCATCGCAAGCACACCCACGAGAGGCCTCATGTCCATGAACCAAGCGCGGCACGTCGTCATCGTCGGCGGCGGATTCGCGGGCACCGTCACCGGCATCAAGCTGGCACGCGCCACGCCGTCCCCGCTGCGCATCAGCATCGTAGAAAGCCGCAACGAAATCGGTCGCGGCATCGCCTACGGCACGCGGCTGCCCGTCCACCTGGTCAATGGCCCAGCGAAGAACTTCACGCTGTATGCCGACCAGCCCGAGCACCTCGCCAACTGGTTGCGGGAACAGGCGGCGCGCGACGGCTGGACGCCGCCGACCGGCGTGGCCTGGAGCGATGCCTTCCCGCCGCGATACCTCTATGG
The DNA here is from genome assembly GCF_004121055.1 of Achromobacter aloeverae. Classification (GTDB taxonomy): domain Bacteria; phylum Pseudomonadota; class Gammaproteobacteria; order Burkholderiales; family Burkholderiaceae_B; genus Bordetella_C; species Bordetella_C aloeverae. Next base: position 527,644 of record NZ_PYAL01000004.1, on the reverse strand, counting down.
CGATTACGTGCAGGCCGAACTGGAGACGGCGCTGGCCCAGGCCCCGCACCCGATCGAATTCCGCCACGTCGTCGATCGCGCCATCGACCTGGAACGCGCCGGTGACGGACGCTGGACCGTGCGCCTGGTGTCCGGCCGCAGCCTGCAGGCCGATCGTGTCGTGCTGGCGACCGGCTTGTTCACCGCCACGCTGGGCCGCGGCGATGTCGAGGTCGACCCGGACCTCATCGCCGAAGGACGCGTGGTCGACGACATCTGGACCAGCCCCTCCGCCGATCTGTCGGATGCGCGCGACGCCGTCGTCATCGGCAACGGCCTGTCCGCGCTCGATGCCATGCTCAGCGCGGACGCCCAGGGTTTCCGGGGCCATTTCCACGGCATCTCGCGCCGCGGCCTGCTGGTCGCGCGCCGCCTGGACGTCACGCCCTGGCCGCCCTTCCTCGATGCGCAGGCCCTGCCCGCCACCTTGCGACAGCTGGTGCGCCAGGTGCTCGCCACGCACGCCGCCATCCGCGACGCCGGCGAAAACTGGCAACGCCTCACCGGCGCGGTGCGACCCCATGTGCCGGCCTTGTGGAACCAGGCCAGCAACGCCGAGCGCAAGCGCTTTATCCGCCACTTGCGGGCCTATTGGGAAATCAGCCTGCACAAGGCCGCGCCGGCGTCGGCGACATGGCTGGAGGGTTTGCAGCAGGCCAGCCGCTACAGCAAGCTCACAGGACGGGTCCGCCGCATCGCACGCGCCGGCAGCGGCCGCATCGCGGTCACCTGGCAAGCGCGCGGCGAGGCGAAAACCCGCACATTGGAGGCGGACCGCGTGTTCAACTCACGCGGTTTCGATTTCGACTGGACCCGCATCGACGATCCGCTGCTGCGCCAGCTGGTGGCACGCGCCTATGTCGTGCCGCACAGCACCGGCTTCGGCATCGACGCGGTCTCGCAAACCGGGGCCGTACGCTCCAGGACCCTGGACACCACGGGACTCTATGCCGTCGGCCACCCCATGCGCGGCGTGAATTGGGAGTCCAACGCCATCGGCGAACAAGTGGCCGGCGCCACCGCCACCGCGCAAGCCCTGGCCCACTCACTGCAGACGGCGCTGGCAACGGCGGCTTGACCGGCAAGAAGATAGGGCAAGGCTGACGAACAAGGGGGTCGCCGAGTAATACGGCCGCCCGCCGCCTTACTCGCTGCGCTCAGGCCTTTGTCGCGCCGCGCGCCGCCGTCTTGCGCGACTCCGCCAGGGTTTCCTGGGCATGCGCGGTCAGCACGTCCAGCGCGCGATCCAGCACCGCCCGCTCTTCCTCGCTGAGCACCGCGAGCAGTTGCTCGTTCCGCTTGACGGCGCGCGGAAAGACCTTGCGGTAGAGCGCCTTGCCCTGCGCGGTCAGGCTCAGCCGCACGCCGCGACCGTCGCTCTCGTCCGCGCCCCGTTGCAACAGGCCACGCTCGATCATGTCCGAAACCGTGCGGCTGGCCTGGCTCTTGTCCAGGTTCACCTCGCGCGCCAGGCCTTGCAGGGACATCGGCGCATCAGCGCCCAACATGCCGATGATGCGCCACTCGCGTGGATCCACGCCGAACTCGCGCTGATTGGTTTCGGCGGCGAGGCGGCTCCAGGTGCTCGCCAGCATGTTCAGGCGAAAGGAGATCAACTCCTTGAAACTGCGCGGGCGCGCGTCCGCCGTCCCGCGGACGGAGGAGGAGGCCGGCGACGACGTTTTGCTTACGTTGGCGGGAGCTATGGTCATGATCTGGAGTTGTCCTGGAGATAAGCCATGCCGCCCCCTCACGCGGAGCGAGGAGCGGCAACGGCGGCCGCGCCCGCATTGCGCAAGGGATTCAGGCCGCTACGGGCGACGCGCCCATGCAAGGGCCTGCCCAGCGCCCCTTCGCACTCTTCCACGGTGGACAGCAGCCGGTCCATGTCGATGCCGGTGCTTATGCCCATGTTCTCGAACAGGTCCACCAGGTCTTCCGTGCATACGTTGCCGGTATGGCCGCCGCCGTACTTGACCTTGGCTGGGTGGCCGCCGACGCCGCCAAAGGCGCAGTCGAAATGCCGCACGCCCGACTCCAGCGCCGCGACATAGTTCGCCAGGCCGGTGCCGCGCGTATCGTGGAAGTGGGCGATGGGCACCACGTCGGGATACTCGGCCATCATGCGGCGAAAGAGCGCGCGCGTGGTGACCGGCGTCGCGGTGCCGGTGGTGTCGCCGAGCGTCACATGGCGCACCCCGCAATCGCGCATCCGGCCCACGTCCTCGATCACGGTCGCCGGGTCGACATGGCCTTCGAATGAACAGCCGAACGCCATGGAGATCGTGCCGACCAGGCGAAACCGGCCATCCGCCACGGCAGCCATCTGGCGGATATTGGCCCACTGGTCCGAACGGCTGCGGGCCAGGTTCTTCATCGAATGCGTTTCCGTGGCCGACACCAGCAGGCTGATCTCGTTGGCGCCGAATCCCGCACTTGCATCGGCCACCGCGCGCTCGACCGCGCGCCCATTGGCGCACGTCGCCTTGTAGTAGACCCCCGCGCGGCGCGGCAGCGCGCGCAGCAGGTCGCTGGCGTCGGCGAATTGCGGCACGACCTTGGGGTTGCTGTACGAAGTCGCCTCCACCCGGGCGAACCCGATATCCGCAAAGCGTTGCACCAGCGCCGCCTTGGTGGCGGTGGGCAGGAAGTCCGGCTCGTGCTGCAAGCCGTCGCGGGCGAAGCACTCGCACAGCACGACGTTGCGGCCGTCCTGTTCCAGCGGCGATCCCGCGCTCGTGTGATGGACGTCGCTCATTTGGCTACCGTATCCCGTTCGATTTTCCAGAGTTCAACCGCGTAGTCACGCAGCTTGTTCTTTTGCACCTTGCTGCTGCCGGTCATGCCGATATGCTCGAACGTGTCGACCAGCGCCATGTAGCGCGGCACCTTGAAGTTGGCGCAGCGCGCCTTGCACCAGGCGATCAGTTCCTCGCAACTGCTCTGCTGCCCGGGCTTCAACAGGACGAAGGCGCCCGCGACCTCGCCCAGGCGGGCGTCCGGCACCCCGACCACCTGCGCCATCCGCACCGCCGGATGACCGTGCAGGACTTCCTCCACTTCCGCGGGCGCGACGTTCTCCCCGCCGACGCGGAAGAGGTCCTTGAGCCGGCCGACCATGCGCATGCGGCCGTCCGCGCGCTGGTCGCCCATGTCGCCGGTACGCAGCCAGCCGTCGGGGGTGAAGGCGCGGGCGCTGGCTTCGGGCAGGTTGTAGTAGCCCCGCATGACGTTCCACCCGCGCACCTGGATTTCCCCGCGGCCCGCGCCAGGCGGAACGATGGCGCCGGTCTCCGCGTCCGCCAGCCGCACCTCCACGCCCGGATGGGGCAGCATGTAGCCGTCGCGGCGCAGCTCGAACGCATCCTCGCGGTCGCTCACCAGCACATTGGGCGACGCCTCGGACTGTCCGTAGGCGTTGCACACGTAAGGCACCCGCATCACGTCGCGGATTTTCTGCATGACCTCGGGGCCCGCCGCGGCCCAGCCGCCCTTCAGGGACAGGCGGCCGGGATCGAAGTCGGCGTGCCCCATCATCATCAGGAAAATCGTGTCGTTGCCCGAGGTCAGCGTGCAGCGCTCTTGCTCCAGGACCGCCAGCGTTTGCGCGACATCGAACTTGGGCAGGCTCAGCAGGCAGCAGCCCGTGACCAGGCTCACCAGCACCGACAAGGTGCTGCCCGCGACATGGAAGAAAGGCCGGATGCTGAAATAGCGGTCGTCCGCCGTCACCCCCATGCGGCGCGCGACCGAGGCCGCGTCGCCCAGCATGTTGTAGTGGCTAAGCATGACGCCCTTGGGAAAGGAGGTCGTGCCGGACGTGTATTGCATCAACAGCACATCGTCGGGCGTCACCTCGCCGGCCAGCCGGTCCAGCTCCTCGCCGGAAACATCCGTGCCCGCCGCCAGGAAGTCCGCCAGGGTCCAGGCTCCCCCCGGCGCCTGGCCCTCGCCCACCATGACGGCGGCGACCAGGCGGGGCAGCGCGTCACCGGGGAGGCGCCGGTCGATCGCCGGCTCGACCTGGCGCAGCAGGTCCGTGAAGTCGATGCCAAGAAAGCGGTCGGCGTAGAGCAGCAGCTTGACGTCGGCCTGCTTCAGGCAGAACTGCAATTCCTCGGCCTTGAAGCGCGTGTTCACCGGGACGGTGACCGCGCCCAGTGACGCGCACGCGAAGAATGCGGCGATCCACAGCCCCGAATTGCCCAGCATCACGCCGACGTGATCGCCCCTGCGGATGCCGGCCTTGTGCAAGGCGGCCGCCACTTGCCGGCTTTGCGCGCGCAAGGCGGTCCAGGTCAGGCGCTCACCCGGCCCCACATAGGCTTCCCGGTCCGCCCGCTCCCCTGCCGTCGCCCGCAGGACTTGCGGCAGGGTCACCGGAACGGGAACGCCCCCGTCGTCAAGAAGCCGCATCGCGCTTCTCCTTGCCAAAGCCCGCTATCGCCTGCCGCCAATCGCTGTGCCTGAGATTGCGCTGGATGGCAAGCAGCTCTATCGCCATAGCGCCTTCGCGCGTGGTGTCCAGCCCATCGTCGATGCTCTGCTTGGTCAACTGGACGGTAAGCGGGTTGGCGGCGGCAATGCGTTCGACCATGCCGGCCACGGCGGCATCGAAGGCCTCGGGTTCGTACACATGGTTGACCAATCCCAATTGCAGCGCCTCTTGCGCATCGATGGTCCGGCCGGTGAACAACAGCTCCTTCGCCATGCGGCGGCCGACGATGCGCGGCAGGCGCTGCGTCGCGCCGACGGTGCCCCAACCGACTTCCGGATACTTGAACGCCGCCTGCGTCGTCGCGAGAACGAAGTCGCACGCCCCGGCGATTTCACAGCCGGACCCGAAGGCCGCGCCGTGCACCGCGGCGACCAGGGGCTTGGACAAGGCCTCCAGCGCGGCATAGGCGGTAAAACCGTCCACCCGGCGGGCCACCATGTCGGCCGCGCTCATGCCCTGGCGCTCCTTCAGGTCCGCCCCCGCGCAGAACGCCACGCCGCGCGCCCGCAGGACGACTACCCGCACGGCGTCGTTGGCGTCCAGCGCCTCGCAGGCCGCGGTCAGCTCATGGCACATGCGCAGGTTCAGCGCATTGCGGCTGTCCGGGCGATTCAACCATAGCGTGGCGATCCCGCCCGCCAGTTCGAGCTCCAGCGTTTCGTATACCGGTAACGTACTCATTCCCGTTCCTCAATCCTGTAGTTTCATGCCGGTGGCCTTCACCAGCTCGGCGAGCCTCTCGCCGTCCGTGCGTATGTATTCGGTGGCCTGCTGCTTCTGCTGCGGCATCGCGATGGCATTCTGCGCCGCCAGTATCTTCTTGAATTCGGGCTGCTCCTGAGTCCTCTTCAACGCCTGCGCCAGTTTGTCCACGACCGCCGCCGGCGTGCCGGCCGGCACGGCCAGGCTGTACCAGGACCCCGACACCATGTCGGGCAGGCCGGACTCGGCGAACGTGGGGACGTGGGGCAGGTCCGGCGACCGCTCCTTGTTCGCGTACGCCAGCGCCCGCAACCTGCCGGACTTGATGAAGGGCAGCACGGCGGAAATATTGAGCAATCCCACCGGCACGGTGCCCGCCACCAGGTCGTTCGCGGCCGGCGCCGCTCCCTTGTAGGGCACATGGACCAGGTCTATCCTGGCGTAGTACTTGAACATCTCGGCCGCGATATGGGGCGAGCTGCCCATGCCCGCCGATGCGTAGTTGAGCTTGCCAGGCTCCGACCTGGCCAGGGCGATGAAGGCCTTCAGATCCTGCGCGGGGAGCGACGGATGGACGGTCAGGATATTCGGTACATTCGCCACCATGCCGACGAAAGCGAAATCGTCGATGCCCTTGTAGGGCACTTTGGTCGCCGCGGGCGTCACCGTGTGCGCGGCGGCGGTCCCCAGCAGCAGGGTGTAGCCGTCCGGCGCGGCCTTGGCCACATAGGCAGCGCCTATGCTGGCGCCGCCGCCGGGCTTGTTCTCGACGATGACCGATTGCCCCAGGATCTCGCCCAGTTCTTTCGCCAGCGCGCGCCCCAGCAGGTCCGCGGGACCGCCCACCGCGTAGGGGTTGACCAGCACGAGAGGATGGGAAGGATAGGCATCGGCGGCCATGGCGCGCGGCAATATCATGCATAGCGCCAACGCCAGCCCACTGCGACGCAAGCTGTTCATCGATAGTCTCCTTTGGCGTGATCGGCCCGCGGTATTGCGAGCTCGTGTGCTACACCGCCCCCACCTCACGCAGGCGCGTGATCTCCGTCGTGTCCAGGCCCAGCTTTTCCCGCAGGACTTCTTCGGTGTGCTCGCCCAGCAGCGGCGGACGACCCACCCGCGGATCGTCCATGCCGTCGAACCGCAGCGGCACGCGCAAGCCCTTGAAGCCGCCGACCAGCGGGTGCTCGAAATCCACCACCATGCCCCGCGCCGCAACGTGCTCGTTGGCCAGCACCTCGTCGACCTGGAGGATGGGACCGGCGGGCACGCCCGCGGCATCGCAGCGGCGGCATAGCTCGTCCCTGTCCAGGCGCCCTATCGCCCGCTGCAGGCCGGCCATGATCTCCTCGCGGCGCGGCAGGCGGTCGGCATTGCGGGCCAGGGTCGGGTCGGCGCCCCAGGCTTCCAGCCCCAGCAGGTTGCACAAGGGCGTCCAGTGCTGGTCGCTGCCGGTAATCTGCACCCACTTGCCGTCCGCGCACAGGAAGGCGGCCGACGGGATGCGGCCGGGATGCTCGGTGCCCAGGCGTTCGGGCACCTCGCCCAGGGCGAACCAGCGGGCCGCGGCGAGCGACAACAGGCCCACCTGTCCGTCGAACATCGAGAAATCCACGTGGCACCCGCGGCCGGTCTTGTCGCGGCCGGCGAGGGCGGACAGGATGGCGATGCAGACCCACAAGCCGGAACTCAGGTCCGCGACCGGAAGGCCGGGCTTGACCGGGCCGCCGCCCCGCTCGCCGGTCAGGCTCATGATGCCGCACATGGCCTGGAACACCGTGTCGTAACCCTTGCGCCTGGCGTAGGGGCCGGTCATGCCGAAACCGGTGCAGCTGACGTGGACCAGTTTTTCGTTCAGGCCGGATAGCGTCGCGTAGTCCAGGCCGTATTTCTTCATCGTGCCGACGGGGAAATTCTCCAGCAGCACATCGGCCTGGGCCGCCAGGCGGCGCACGATATCCTGGCCGTCGGCCGCGCGCAGGTTCACCGTGATCGACCGCTTGCCGCGGTTGAAGGCCATGTAGTAGGCGGAGACATCGCCCGCGTCGCCCTTCACCACCGGTTCGAAATCGCGCGTCTCATCGCCCGTCCCGGGCTGCTCGACCTTGACCACCTCGGCGCCCAGTTCCGCCAGGATCATGGAGGCGAAGGGGCAGGCCAGCACCCGCGACAGGTCCAGGATGGTGATGCCTTCCAGCGGTCTCATGCCTTGTCCTTGCGAAAGCCGCGCATCATGACGTTGGCGTCGCGCCCCACCTCCAGGGCTTGCGCCAGGCCCAGGTCGGCGGCGCGATGGAAGGCGCGCTTGGTCGTCGCCATGGCGATCGGGCTCCATTGCGCCACCTTGCGCGCCAGTTCCAGGGCGGCGTCCAACACCTGCTCGTCCGGCACGACACGATTGCACAGGCCCCATGCCTTGGCGGCGTGGCCATCCAGGGGCTCGGCCAGGGCGACCAGCTCGAAAGCCTGCTTGCGGCCCACCTGGCGCACCAGGTTGGCCATCACCACGGCGGCGACGATCCCGTGCTTGAGTTCCGGATAGCCGTAGCGCACGGTCTCCGACATCACGCACAGGTCGCAGGCGATGGCCAGGCCGGCGCCACCGCCCAGCGCGTTGCCCCGGACCGCCGACACCACCGGCTTGTTCATTTGGGAGAAGACCAGGTGCAGGCGGGTCGTCAGGTCCGCGCGGGCGCTCACTGCCTGCGGATCCTGCGGCGTCAGGGCGGAAAACTCCGTCGTGTCGGCGCCCGCGCAAAAGGACTTGCCGGCGCCGGTCAGGACCACGGCGTTGATGTCCGCGGCGTGGTCCGCCTCGCGCAGGCCGTCGAGCAATTCCTGCGTCAGGCGCGTATTCAGCGCATTGTGCTTTTCGGGCCGGTTCAGCGTCAGGATGCGGACAGCGTCGCGGTCTTCAATCAGCAGGTGTTCCATCTTGGTTTCGTCCATCCGTCGGAGGGGTCTTGGAGTGTCAGCCGGCCATCGCCCGCAGCCGGTCGGTCACTTGCGCCAGTTCGCTCACCAGCCGCGCCATGACGGCGGCGGCCGGCTCTATGCGCGAGACCAGTCCGGCGGACTGGCCCAGTTCAACCTTGCCCCACTCGACGTCGCCGTCCAGCGCGGCCTGCTTGAGCGTGCTTTTCTTGAACAGGGCCACGTAGTCCTCTTGCGGCAACTGGTCCCGTTCGGCATCGAAGACCGCACGGGCAAAGGCATTGCGCAGGCCGCGTATGGGCAGGTCGCGGCGTCCCACCAGGGCGGTGTCCTGGACGTCCGCGGCCAGGACGGCGGCCTTGTAGTTGGCATGGACGGTGGCTTCCTCGGTCAGCAGGAAGCGGGTGCCCAGCTGCACGGCGTCCGCGCCCAGCGCCAGCAAGGCGGCGATGCCCCAGCCATCGGCCACCCCGCCGCCGGCGATGACGGGAACGGACACCTCCTGCAAGACGCGCCGCACCGTCACCAGGGTCGTGACCTCGCTGGCCGGCGGATGGCCGCCCGCCTCGGCGCCCACCACCACCAGGGCATCGACGCCCGCGTCGGCCGCCTTGCAGGCGTGCTCCAGCGTGGCGACGACCTGTATCCAGATCGCACCGATTCCGCGAAAGCGCGCCAGGTGCGCTTTCGGACTGCCCTGCGAGGCGATCACCACGGGAACCCGGCGCGCATGCATGGCGTCCAGGATGTCGGCCGCGCCGGGGCGGTATAGCGGGATGTTCACTGCGTATGGCCTGCCGGTCGCGGTCGCCAGCTGGCCCAGGACATGTTCGAAATCGTCCGGTCGCAGCGGTCCCGCCGCGAGCACGCCCAGCCCGCCCGCGTTCGACACCGCGGCCGGCAGGGCCGCGCTGGATGAAGCCCAGCTCATCCCGGCCTGCACGATGGGATGGTCGATGCCGAGCATGGTGGTGATACGCGTGCGCATGGCCGGTGGCTGCCTATCCTTGTTAGATAGTTGATAAATTAAACTATCTAGTGGATGAAATCAACTATCTGTGGACAGCGTGAAAATCGGCCCCGCCCCGGCGATCTACACCCCGGCGACTTGCGCCAGCATGCAGGACTGGTCGCGCTTGTAGGGAAACACGCGTGCGCACAGGAAATCGACCAGGGCCCTGACCTTGGGCGAGGGATGCTTGCTGGCTGGCCACAGGACGTTGAATTCGCCGGTCCATTCGACTTCGTCATCGAGCACCGTGCGCAGGTGCCCGGCATCCAGCAATGCGTGCACCGAAAAATCAGGCAGGCAGGCGATCCCGCGCCCTTGCAGCGCGAAGCACAGCCGCGTCTCGATGTTGTTGCAGATCATCGAGACCGGCAGGGCCAGTTCGGGCTCGCCGGCCGCGCGGCGCAGCGGCCAGGGCTCCAGCTTGCCGCTGGTCGAATAGCGATAATGCAGGCAGGCGTGTTCCAGCAGATCGGCCGCCCGGCGCGGCGTGCCCCGCCGTTGCAGGTATTCAGGCGACGCCACCAGCAGGCGCGTGAACGTCCCCAGCCGGCGCGCGGACAGACGCGAATCCACCGGCGCCCCGGTCCGGACGACAGCGTCGAACCCTTCCTCGATGACATCGACCAGCCGATCGGAGAAATCCAGGTCCAGCTCGATCTCCGGATAGGCCTGCATGAACTCGCCCAGCACCGGCAGCACAAGCGCGCTGACCAGCGGCAGGCTCACGCGCAGGCGTCCCCTTGGCGCGCCGGTGGCCTGCGACAGTTCCAGTTCCGCCGCCTCGATCTCGGAAAGAATGCGGCGGCTGCGCTCCAGGAACAGCGAGCCTTCGGCGGTCAAGGTAATGCTGCGGGTGCTGCGATGAAACAGGCGCACGCCCAGCCTGTCTTCCAGCCGCGCCACGCTCTTGCCCACGGCCGACGCCGATACGCCCAGCAGCCGCCCCGCGGCCACGAAACTGCGCGTCTCGGCGACCTGCACGAACACCATGAAACCGTTCAGGCTGTCCATCCCGTCCACCCCTGCCCCAATTACGGACAAAAACGTCCGTAGAAATCGGAACTGTACCCCGCTTTTTCTTTAATACGGGACTTCCTAAGCTGCCGGCATGGTTTATGAAACGAAGGATGCCACCTTGACCTCCCTGCCCCAGCCGAACGGGGAATGCGCACTGCGCGCTTCCACGGTCCGTCTCGCCACCACCACTACCGTCGCCGACACCCGCGCGACCGCCACGCCGCCCCACGCCGACAACGCGTTGCCCTGGCCCGCCTTGCTGGCGCTCGCCATGGCGGCCTTTATCACCATCCTGACCGAAGCGCTGCCCGCGGGACTGCTGCCGCAGATGGGCGTAGGCCTCGGCGTCTCGGAAGCGCTGGTGGGCCAGCTGGTGACGGTCTATGCGCTGGGGTCGCTGCTCACGGCCATCCCGCTGACCGCCCTCACGCAAGGCTGGCGCCGGCGTCTCCTGCTGCTGGCCGCCATCGGCGGCTTCGTGCTCGCCAACACCGTCACGACGCTATCGGAGAGCTATGCATGGATCCTTGCCGCCCGGTTCGTCGCGGGTGTCTCCGCGGGACTGTTGTGGGCCCTGCTGGCAGGCTATGCCGCCCGCATGGTGCCCGGCCACCTGCAAGGCCGCGCCATCGCCATCGCCATGGTGGGCACGCCCCTGGCCTTGTCCCTCGGCGTGCCCGCGGGCACCTGGCTGGGTAGCTGGCTGGGATGGCGCGCATGCTTCGGCGCAATGAGCCTGCTGGCCCTGGCCTTGATGGCGCTGGTGCGGGCGCGCGTGCCCGACTTCCCCGGCCAGGCGCGCGGCGAGCGGCGGCCGCTGGCGCGGGTCTTCACCCTGCCGGGCATCCGGCCCGTGCTCTTCGTGGTGTTGACCTACGTACTGGCCCACAACATCCTCTACACCTATATCGCGCCCTATCTCGCCGCGGCGGGCATGGCGCGGCGCACGGACCTGGTGCTGCTGGATTTCGGCATCGCTTCGCTCGCGGGCATCTGGGTCACCGGCGTCCTGATCGATCGCCATCTGCGCGTCCTGTCCCTGCTTGCCACGATACTGTTCGGCGCGGCCGCGCTCTGGCTAGGCCTGGCGGGCGGCCACCCCACGGCCATCTACCTGGCCACCGCCATCTGGGGGCTGTCCTTCGGCGGCGCGGCATCGTTGTTCCAGGCGGCATTGGCCAAGACCGCGGGGGCGGCCGCCGACATCGCGCAATCGATGCTCGTCACCACGTGGAACCTGGCCATTGCCGGCGGAGGCCTGATCGGCGGCGTGCTGGTCGATCGGTTCGGCACGGACGCGTTCACCCCCATCCTGCTGGCCTTGCTGGCCGCGACGCTGGCCACGCTGCTGCGGGCACGACGCCACGGCTTTACGCCGCCGTAGGTCTCAGGCAGCGCCGTCCAGGACCCGGTCCACGGCGGCCACCAGGTCGCGGAGATCGAAAGGCTTGGCCAGGAAGGCCGAATAGTGGGCGCCGCAGGCGTCCGACACGACGTCCTCCGACAAGCCGCTCATCACGATGCAGGGCACATCATGCAGATAGGCGTTGTCCCGCATCGCGACCAGCAGGGACGCGCCGCCCATGCCCGGCATCATGACGTCGGAGACGACCAGGTCGGGCTTCAGTTCGATCATGCGCGACAGCGCCGTCAGTCCATCCGTTTCCATATAGACGCGATGCCCTGCATTACCCAGGGCATCCCGCACCACGCTTGCGAGGGTGGCCTCGTCATCGACCACCATGATCTTTGCCATATTTACTCCATCGCGCCACGCGCGACCGCCGTATCCGAACCTGGCCGCGCTGCGCGGCCATTCAGGGCGCCCCGGGGACGAGGCGCGAGGCGCGATGGTAGCAAGTAACGTTCCCGGGCTTCGGCCGGCCCTGACGTCCCGCCGTGGCGTCGCGGGCGCATCAGGACCTGGGCAAGGTCAGCCCTCGCCCGCCGTGCCCGCGTCGTCGCACGCCACCGGCCATTGCCGGAACAGGCAATCCGGCCCCAGCGCCGAGATGCTGTTCAAACCCAGCATCGCCAGGTTGCGCGACACTTCCTCGTGCAGCAGGGTCAGGGCATGGTCCACGCCCGCGCGGCCGCCCACCGCCGCCGCGTACATGAAGGGCCGGCCCGCGAACACGCAGGCGGCGCCCAGCGCCAGGGCCTTGAGCACGTCGCCGCCCCGGCGCACGCCGCCGTCCATCATCACCGTCATGCGTCCGCCGACCGCGTCGACGATGCGCGGCAAGGCGCGCAACGGCGCCACGGCGCCGTCGAGCTGCCGGCCGCCGTGGTTGGACACGATGATGCCGTCCGCGCCGCAGTCGAGCGCCTTCAAGGCATCGCCCTCGTGCAGCAGGCCCTTGATCACCAGGTTGCCCCGCCATTGCTTGCGGATGGCGCGTACGTGGGACCAGTTCAGATGCTCGCGGCCGGTCGTGTCGCGCAAGGCGCTCAGGGACAACATGGGCGCGCCGCGGGTCGCGAAGGAGTTCTCGAAATGCGGCATGCCGTGGCGCAGCAGGGTGCGCGCGAACGTGCCCAGCAGCCAGCGCGGCCGGATCATGCCATCCCAGGCCAGGCGCAGGCTGGGCCGCAAGGGCATGGAGAAGCCGGTGCGGACATTGTTCTCCCGGTTCGCCCACACGGGCAGGTCCACGGTCAGCACCAGGGTCTCGAAACCGGCGGCGGCGACGCGCGCGACCAGGCCCTCGATGCGGGAAGTATCGCCGGGCAGATAGGCCTGGAACCAGGTTCCCGGCGCCGCCTCGCGCACTTCTTCCATGCGGATCAGCGACGTGCCGCTCATGATGGCGGGAACGCCGGCCGCCTGCGCGGCCTGCGCCAGCACGATGTCGCCGCGATAGGCGGAAATCGCGCTGATCCCCACCGGCGCGATGCCGAAGGGAGACCGGTAGTCCTGGCCGAAAAGGCGCACCCCGGTGTCGCGTCCGCTGACATCCACCATGACCTGGGGGCGGAAACGGTAATCGTCGTACTGCAGGCGATTATCGCGATAGGAACGGTTGGTTTCCGCCGCGCCGACGATATAGCCGAATAGCGGACGCGGCAGATGGCCGCGGGCGGCCGCTTCGAAGTCGTCCAGGCACAGCAAGGGACGCAGGCGGCGCGGCAGGGATGTCAGCGGCGCATAGGCGGCGCGGGCGGGCGGGGACGTAGGCGAGGACGAGGACATGGCCAGGAAGTAATCGGATGGAAAGGACGATGACGCGGGTGGCGGCGCGCCGGACTGCGCGGCCGGACCGCGGGCAACAGCGTAGCCCCAACCTATTAGACGAAAAAAGTGAATAATTTAAAACCTGTCTATTCGCTTTTATCGAAAATTATTCCCCGGTGCCACGATGACCCTCAAACAACTGGAAGCCTTCTACTGGGCCGCGACATGCGCCAGCTTCGCCATCGCCGCCGAACGCCTGCATCTTTCCGTCTCGTCGCTGTCCAAGCGCATCAGCGAGCTGGAGAGCGGCCTGGCCCAGCCGCTGTTCGACCGGCGCTCCCAGCGGGCGCGCCTGACGCCGGCGGGGGAAAGACTGCTGCCGCGCGCCCAGGCCTTGCTGCAACAAGCCCAGGACTTGCGCGCGGCGATGGCCCGCCCCGCCGAAATCGAAGGCGTCTGCCGCTTCGGCGTGGGCGAGCTGACGGCGCTTACCTGGCTGCCCAAGCTGGTGGCGGCAGCGCGCAAGCACTACCCGCGCCTGCGCATGGAGCCCTACGTCGACGTGGGCGGAGAATTGCGGCGGCGCTTGCAGAACGGCGCGCTGGACTTCGCCGTCATCGCGGGCGACCCGGCGTCGCCATCGATACGCCCGTTAGGGGCGGCCCGCTATACCTGGTGCGCGGCGCCATCGCTGGCGGCGGATGCATCGCGCCTCGCGCCCGACCTGCTGCGGCGCCATCCCTTGATTACCCTGCCGCGCGAAGCCGGCACCACCCGCATCCTGGACAATTGGCTGACCCGCAACGGCCTCGCCACGGTCCAGTCGCTGACCTGCAATAGCTGGGGCGCCGTGGCTGGCCTGCTGCTGGAAGGCATGGGCATCGGTTTCCTGCCGGTCAGCTGGGCGACGGCGCTATCGCAGCGGGGCGCGTTGCGCATCCTGCGCGCGCGCCCCGCCCTGTCGGACCTGCCCTATGCATACAGCCACCGTGACGACGATACGCGGCCGTTGATCGACGCCATGTACGCCCTGGCGCGCCGCACGGTGGATTTCAGCATGGCCGTGCGGCTCCTGTGAAAAATGCCTCGCGGGGCCATTTCCGTGGCCCCGCGAGGCGAGCTTCGTGACGTGCAATGCCCGTGCTGGCCCGCCATATGGTTTCAGCGGAACCCAGCGGGCTTCAACGCCGGCCGGCGCGCGTCTCGCGGAGGAAAAAGGCCGGCGCCGGAGGCTGGAAGACTAGGCGGTCACGCCGGTGCCCCTGCTGGTCCTGAACAGGTCATACGTCGACCTGGGCAGATCGAGACCATAGATGCTCTTGTTGTCGCCGCCGACATTGGCCCGATCCAGGATCGCGTGGACCGTGGAATCGAGGTCCATGAAACCACGTTCGCCGTTATCCAAGGGCTGTGTATCCGTGAAAGCGCGGGTGGCGGGGTGTGCCAGTGCGAGGTTGCCTATCGTGTTCATGAGGAAGATCTCCAAGGAAGATGCGCGGGGAATGGATGCGCAAGAGGAAGGTACACAGGGCTGCCTCGCGAAGGATGCTCGGCAAAAAAACATGACCCGGTAGCGTGCCTTGGTCGGGACATGGGCAGCGCGCATACGGCGCCACCCATGCGGCTCGACGGCGATATTCCGTGTAGGTTCACATGAACGTCGCGTCGGTTCCCTTCCCTTGGCCCTTGGCATCGACCCTCGGTGCGGCCGCGGCGCCGTGCGCAAGCCTCCCCGCCCTACCGCTTCCCCCTCAGCGCCGAAATCGTCGTCCTGGGCGAGATCGCGTCCTGGCTGACGCGCAGTTCGATCAGCGCGGGGCGGCCGGCCGCGCGGGCGCGTTCAAAGGCCGGCGCGAAATCCTCGGTGCGCAGCACACGCTCGCCGGCTGCGCCATAGGCCTGCGCCAGGGTGACGAAGTCGGGATTGTGCAGGTCGGTGGCATAGACGCGGCCAGGATAGTGCCGCTCCTGGTGCATGCGTATGCTTCCGTACATCGCGTTATTGACGACGATGAAAATGACGTTCAGCCCGTACTGCACCGCCGTCGCCATTTCCTGGCCGTTCATCAGGAAGCAGCCGTCGCCGGCGAAGCAGACCGCCGTTCGCGCCGGGTCGTGCAGCTTGGCGGCGATGGCGGCGGGAACGCCGTACCCCATGGTGCCGCTGGTCGGCGCCAGCTGCGTGCGTATGCCCCGGTACTGGTAGAAGCGCTGCACCCACAAGGTGTAGTTGCCCGCCCCATTGGTGATGACCGAATCGGCCGGCAGGACTTCGCGCAGATGCTTGACGATGACGCCCAGGTCCACGTCGCCCGGCATGGGCGTCGGTTCAAGGTTGCGAAGGTAATCCTGGCGGGCTTGCTGGCGCCATGCGGCCCAGGGACGTTTTGCCGGCGCGGGCAGGCGCGCCAGTTGCGCGGCGAACGCGGCCACGCTCGCATTGACGCCCTGGTCGGCCTGGTACACGCGGCCCAGTTCCTCGGGATCGGCATGCACGTGGACCAGGCGCTGGCGCGGCCGCGGCACGTCCAGCAGCGTGTAGCCGTTGGTGGTGGTCTCGCCCATGCGCGGACCGATGGCCAGGATCAGGTCCGCGTCGGCAATGCGCTGCGCCAGCCGGGGGTCCATGCCCAGGCCCGCTTCGCCCACATAGCACTCATGCTGGTTGTCGAGCAGGTCCTGGCGGCGAAAAGCGCACGCGACGGGCACGTCGTGGGCCAGCGCGAACGCGCCGATGTCCCGGCTGGCCTCGCGGGTCCAGCCGCCGCCGCCCAGGAGCGCCAGGGGCCGTTCGCTGGCCGCCAGCATCGCCGCGATCTGGTCCATCGCCTGCGGCGTCGGCGCCGCCTGCGCCAGCCGATACGCCGGCGCGTCGGCCACCACGGCCGCCTCGGCGAGCATGTCTTCCGGCAAGGCCAGCACGACCGGGCCGGGCCGGCCCGACATGGCGATATGGAAGGCCCGGCTGACGAACTCCGGGATGCGCCGCGCATCGTCGATCTGGTCCACCCACTTGGCGATGTGGCCGAACATGTGCCGGTAGTCGATCTCCTGCCACGCCTCGCGGCCGAAGCAGTCACGGGCGACCTGGCCGACGAAGACGATGAGCGGCGTGGAATCCTGCCGCGCCGTATGGATGCCGATGCTGGCGTTGGTGGCGCCCGGGCCGCGCGTGACGAAGCAGATGCCGGGACGGCCGGTCAGCTTGCCATACGCTTCCGCCATATGCGCCGCTCCGCCCTCCTGCCGGCAAACGATCAGCCGCATCGCCTCGCGGGCATCGTGGAAGGCATCGATCGCCGCCAGGAAGCTTTCCCCCGGCACGCAAAAGGCCGTGTCCACGCCGTGTATCCGCAGCGCGTCGACCAGGATCTGGCCGCCCGTGCGGGAAGGCGTGGCGGTGGCGGTTTGACTCATGACATCTCCTTGATCTCGATTTCTTGATACCGCGCCGCCACCGGGTCGCCGGCGCGGCAAAGATAATGCGGCCCCAGGCCGCGCACGTCGGGGCATCCCAGCAGGGCTAGGTCGACGTCGATCTCGCGCGCCAGCAGGCCCAACGCATGCGCGACGCCGGCGCCGCCACCGGCGGCCAGCCCGTACATGGCGGGTCGGCCGATGAAGGCGGCGTGCGCCCCCAGCGCCAGCGCCTTGAGCACGTCGGTGCCCCGGCGCACGCCGCCGTCCAGCAGGACGGTCAAGCCCGGGGCGGCCGCCACGATGGCCGGCAGCGCATCCAGGGGCGCAACCGCGCCGTCGAGCTGGCGGCCTCCGTGATTGGAAACGAAAATCCCGTCCAGGCCCAGCGCGCGCGCCTGGACGGCGTCCTCGGCACGCAACACGCCCTTGACAAGCAGGCGGCCGTGCCAGCGGTCGCGTATCCAGGCGATCTCATTCCAGGTCATGGCCGCGCGGCCGGCCCGGTGGTCGCCCTTGGCCGCCGTAATGATGGGGCCGCCACGCTCCGCCGTGAAGTTCTCGAAATGCGGCATGCCGCGCCGGACCAGCGTCCGCAGGCAGGTCCCCAGCAGCCAACGCGGGTGGCTCAGCCCGCCCCAGGCCAGGCGGGGCGACAGCCGCAGCGGAATGCTGAAGCCATTGCGCAGCTCATTCTCCCGCGCCGACGCGATGGGCACGTCCACGGTCACCACCAGCACCTGCACGCCGGACGCCGCGACGCGCCGCAGCAGCGGCGCCACGATTTCGGTCCTGGCCGGCAGGTAACCCTGGTACCACATCTCCGGGTAGACCTCCGCCACCCGTTCGAGCGGCGTCGTGGACGCGGCACTCAGCACGAAGGGCACGTTGGCCGCGCGCGCCGCGCGCGCCAGCGCAAGGTCGCCTTCATAGCCGCAAAGCCCCGCCACCCCCATGGGGCTGATGCCCAGCGGCGACGCATACTCCCGCCCGAACAACGTCACCGCCTGCCGCCGTTGCGCGACGTTGACCAGCGGCTGCGGCAGGAAGCGCCAACCGGCATAGGCGGCGCGGTTGGCGTGCAGCGAAGACTGGTCTTCGCTGCCGCCATGCACGTACCCGTAGATGCCTGGCGGCAGGCGCCGCCGGGCGGCGCGTTG
This sequence comes from Achromobacter aloeverae, assembly GCF_004121055.1. Lineage (GTDB taxonomy): Bacteria > Pseudomonadota > Gammaproteobacteria > Burkholderiales > Burkholderiaceae_B > Bordetella_C > Bordetella_C aloeverae. Next base: position 509,690 of record NZ_PYAL01000004.1, on the reverse strand, counting down.
CAGGTCGGCGATGGAAAGCGCCCGGCTTGCACCCATGCCCATGTCAGCGATCCGCGCCCGGCCGCGGCTCGTCCAGCCGACCCAGCGTTTCCGGAATGATGCATGCGCCGATGACGAACAGCACGCTGATCACCCCGGCGAAGATCGCCAGCGTCGAGGGCAGCTCCGCCGGCGTCGACGCCACCAGCGACACGAACGTGGGCATCATGCCGCCTATCGCGAAACCGATATTCCAAGACAAGCCCGTACCGGTCGCCCGGATGGCGGTGGGAAAGCGTTCGTTGAGGAAGATCAGGATGGGAGCAAAGCTGGCGCATCCCAGCGAAGCCAGCAGCACTGCATAGACGCCTATCTGCATCGGCGTCTGGGCGTTCTGCAGGCTCATGTACAGGGCCGGCAGGCCGAAGACCTGCACGATGCCCACCAGCAGGAACGTGCGCTTGCGGCCGATGAAGGTGCTCAGGTGGCCGATGGCCAGGGCCACGACGATCACGGCGACCGAGCAGGCCATGAGGATGTCCGCGGCGATACCGCTAGGCGCCTGGTTGACCACCTTCAGGAACGTAGGCAGGTAGCCGGACGTCAGGTAATACCCGCTGCCCCCGCCTATGGTCAGCAGCAGATTGACCAGCAGCACCGCCCGGTATTCGCCGGCGAACAAGGTGCGCAAGGGCGAACGCTGCACCGCCACGGCCTTCTCGCGGCGGGCCTGCTCGGCCTTGGCCGCCTTCTCCGCGGCGACCTTCTTCCAGAGGGGCGACTCTTCCAGCCGGTTGAAGATGAATAGGCCCAGCACCGAGCTGATCAGGCCGGTGAAGAACATGCAGCGCCAGCCCCAGACATCGAATTGATCGCCCGGGAACAGGTGCGACATGGCCATGTACACCAGCGACGCCAGCAGCGCGCCGATGCCCGCGCCGCCGCCGCCCACCAGGCCGGACACCGCGCCGCGGTAGCGTGGCGAGACGGACTCCGTCCCGATCGTATGCGTCGACGCCACCACGCCGCCGACGAAGACCCCCTGGACCAGGCGCAGGAGAATGAACAGGACGGGCGCCAGCAGGCCGACCTGCGCCACGGTCGGCAGCAGGCCGAAGGCGGCCGTGGAAACGCCGACGCCTACGACGGCGAGAATCATCGCACCCTTGCGTCCCTTGCGGTCGGCATAGGAACCGAACAAGGCCGATCCCAGCGGACGCATCAGCAGCGTCACGGCGAAGGACGCATAGACGGCCGCCAGCGACAACATCGCATGCTGCGAGGGAAAGAATAGCCGCCCGACCACCGGCGCGACGTACAGGAGCACGAACAGATCGAACAGATCCAGCGCCCATCCCAGGCAGGACGCGATCACCGCCCCCGCCACCTGGCGGTTCTCGGCCCGGTCGGGCACCGCCGCTTGTTGCATACTCATCGACATTTTGTCCACTCCCTGGTTTATGTGCCCCGCTCAACGCTGGAGACTCGCGCACTGCCGCCGATCACCCCATGGCGTCGGCGATCTTCTCGGCGATCATGATCGTCGGAATATTGGTGTTGGCCGATGGCAGGCGCGGCATCAGCGATGCGTCCACGACCCGCAGCCCGCGCGCGCCATGCACCCGGCCCTGGTTGTCCGTGACGGCGCGCGGATCCCCCGCCGGTCCCATGCGGCACGTGCCGCTGGCGTGCCATACGCCGAATACCTGCCGGCGTATGAATGCCGCCAGTTCCGTCTCGTCGGCCAGCAGCGCCGACATCCGGCGTCCGCCGTTGAAGAAGCGGCCGATCAAGGCCCGCCGCAGTGGCGCCGGCGCGTCCAGCGCCGCGCCCAGCACGCGCGTCAGCCGCGCATTCCCCGGCGTATAGCGGCTCAACGCCTTGACGCGCGGTGAAAACGCCGCGGGGAAGAAGTCCCGCTCGTCATCGCTCAGTCCGCTGTCGCGCACCACGTTCGCCAGCATGCGCACGCCCTGGATCAAGCGCGCGAGGTCGCGCGGATCGTCCAGCAGGTTCAGGTCGACCTTGGGCGGCGCCAGCGGGTCCGCCGACGCCAGTTCGACGCGTCCGCGCGAATAGGGCCGGTTGCACCACAGGAAAAACAGCCCCAGCCGGCTTCCCAGCGCGTGCCAGGCGGCCCGCGTGGCGCTGGACAGGTAAAGATCCGCATCGTCGCAATCGGCCACGCCCGAACTCAGGCGCGCCGCCGTCATGCTGGCGCGGCGGCGCTGCAAGGGCACGCGCAGGCGCGGCGCCAGGTAGTGGCAGAAGGTCAGCGAAGGATGGTCTTGCAGTTCGCGCCCCACCCCGGGCAGATGCAGCGTGCTGGCGATGCCGAAGCGCGCCAGGTCGGCGGCATCGCCGATGCCGGCGTGCATAAGCAGCAAGGGCGATTGCAGCGCGCCGGCGCACACCACCACCTCGCGCGCGGCGTGCAGTTCGAAGGGCCGCCCCGCCTGGTCCACCGCCGACACGCCCCGTGCCGACGCCTGGTTCATCAATATGCGCTGGACGCGCGTGGTCGCGTAGATGTCCAGGTTGGACCGCCGGCGCGTGGCGCGGTCCAGGTAGCCCGCCGCCGCGGACACCCGGCGGTCGTTCTCGTTGGAAAAGGCGCCAGGGAAATACCCGTCGCCGAACTCCGCGTTCTGGTCCGCCAGCGGCGCCAGGCCTTGCGCGCGCAGCCCGGCGGCGAACGCATTGCAGAAGGCCGGCCACTGCGGCGGCGCGATGCGGCGGATGGCGATGGGACCATCGGCGCCGTGCAGCGGATGGTCCGGATAGTCCAGGTCACGCTCCAGCTTGCGGAAATAGGGCAGCACATCGTCCCACCCCCAGCCCGCCGCGCCATCGGCCGCCCAGCCGTCGTAGTCGCGCGGCAAGCCTCGGTTCGCCGACTGGACGTTGATGCTGGACCCGCCACCCATCACCCTGCCCTGCTCATAGACGCGGCGCGCCGAATCGCGCGTGGCCGCGGCCGTCAGCCGCGGCCAGATCCAGCGGTCGCCGCAAAACACCGGCATGGGATAGCTGTCGAGTATCTCCTCCGGCTCCGCGCCGGGCTGCGTATCCTCGCCCGCCTCGACCAGCGCCACGCGGACGTCCGGTCGCGCGGACAGGCGATTGGCCAGCACGCAACCCGCCGACCCGCCGCCGACGATGACATAGTCGTAGGTACGCACCGCTGCGCCGCTCATCGTGCTTGCACCTCAACGGCCACGGAACACCGGCGCCCGCTTGCCATGGAAGGCCTCCACGCCCTCGCGGAAATCGTCGGAACTGCGCAGGCGGCTATAGCAATGTCCCTCCAGTTCGATCGAGGCCGACAGGGACGCGTCTTCCGTGTCGTTCAACAGCTTCTTCGCCGTGCGCTGCGCGATGGGCGAGAAGCCCACCAGCTCGGCGACCAGGCCGGCGGTGGCGTTCTCCAGTTCCGCGTCCGGCACCACTTCCGTGGCAAGGCCCCAGTCGTAGGCCTGCTGGCCGCTGATGCGGCGCGAACGCATGACCACGTCCTTGGTGCGCGTGATGCCGACCATTTTCTGCAAGCGGGCGGAGCCGCCGGAACCGGGAATCTGGCCCAGCTTCTGCTCGGGCAGGGCATACTGCGTCGTTACGCTGGCAAGGCGGAAATCGCAGGCCAGCGAAATCTCGAAGCCCACGCCGAAGGTGTAGCCGCGGTTCGCGGCGATCACCGGCTTGCTGCAGCGTGCCGGCGCCGCCACGTTCCAGGCCAGCTTGGAGACATGCTCGGGGGTAGCTTCCAGGAAGCCCTTGATATCGCCCCCGCTGGAGAAGTGTTCGCCTTCGGCGCGCAGCACGATCACCCGCACGCGCTCGTCTTCGTCCAGGGCCTCGAACACCAGGCGCAACTGGTCGCGCTCCGGCATGGAGATGATGTTGAAAGGCGGCCGCGCCAGGACGATGTCGGCGCGCTGCTTGTCCGCGTCGATCTCGACGCGGAAGCCATCGAGGTTTTCCAGCAGGTGTTGGGCGGGATGTCGCAGGGTAGTCACGGTGTAGCTCCTTGGTTCAGGTCGCGGGCGCCGCCTGCGGCTTGCGCAGGCCTTGCCAGCGTTCCAGCAAATGTTCGTGATGAATGCCGAACAGGTCCAGGACCCTTCCGACGGTATGGTTGACCACGTCGTCCAGCGACGACGGCAGGTTGTAGAAAGCCGGGACCGGCGGAAAGATGATGCCGCCCATCTCGGTCACGCTGGTCATATTGCGCAAATGCGCAAGGTTCAGGGGCGTCTCGCGCGCCAGCAGCACGACGCGCCGGCGTTCCTTGAGTGCGACATCCGCGGCGCGGCTGACCAGGTTGTCGGCCATGCCCAGCGCCACCGAGGCCAGCGTCTTCATCGAGCACGGCGCGATCACCATGCCTTCGGTTGGAAAGGAGCCGCTGGATATCGCCGCGCCGATGTCCTTGACGCTGTGCACCACGTCGGCGAGGGCCTCGATATCCGAGCGCTTCATCGACAGTTCCTGGGTCGCCGTCAAGGCCCCCGACGCCGACAGCACCAGGTGGCTCTCCCAGCCGGGATGGCGGCGCAATTCCTGCAGGATGCGCACGCCATAGATGGCCCCGCTGGCGCCGGTGATCCCCACGATAAGACGCTTGCGCCCCCCCATGATCACCCCCCGGTCGCCGTGAAGTCCACATGGCGGCCGGCGTCGACCCATGCCGACAGGTCCACGCTATCTTCGCCCGGCACGCGCACCCGGGTGAAGGTGTGCTCCTGGTACTTGACGGGCCGGGTGGCGTCCAGCCCCATCTTGGCGCTGATGCCTTGTTCATGGGCGGGCGCGACCTGGCCCGCCTGCGCGCCGCCCAGCGTCGTGGACGGGTCCAGCGCCGACCCCTGCGCGCCGCTGATCACCACCAGGTCGCGATCGGCCTGGAAGCGCGTCGCCACGGCCCACTCCACTTGCTGCGTATCGTGGACCTCCACGTCATCGTCGACCACGATGACCTGCTTGATATCGTAGTGCGCGCCAAAGGCCCCCAGGATCACGTTCTTCGGCTGGCCCTCGTGCGTCTTGCGCAGCTTGACGTACAGGTGGTAGCGGCCCACGCCGCCGATGGAAAGGTGCACGTCCAGCACATTCGGGAAGCTGCGCTGCAAATGCGCCAGCAAGGTCGCTTCGCGGGGAATGGACCCCAGCAGCAGGTGCTCCATCTCCGCCGGCACGATGGTATGGAAGATCGGCGAGCGGCGATGGGTAATCGCGTCCACGGCGATCACCTCGCGCTGTTCGCGGGCGCTGTAGTACTTGGGAAACTCGCCGAAGGGCCCTTCGGCCACGCGCTCGTCGTGCAGGATACGGCCCTCGATCACGATTTCGGCGTCGGCCGGCACGTGCACGCCGTTGGTCAGGCAGCGGACCACGCGCAGCGGGCCGCCGTGCAGCGCGCCGGCAACCTCCAGTTCGTCGCTGTCGATGGGCGAGATCGCCTGCGAGGCCAGCAAGGTGAGCGGATCGGCGCCGATCACCACGGCCACGGGCAGGTCCTGCCCACGCTTTTCGGCCTCCTTGTAGAAGGCGAGCAGGTGGCGCGGCAGCATCAGGATGGCCATGCGGTCCTTGGCGTGCACCTGGATGCGGTTGATCGAGACGTTCTGGACGCCCGTGACGGGATTGCGGGCGATCACCATGCCGGCGGTGATATAGGGCCCGTTGTCGTGCTCGCTGTGGGTGGGGATGGGCAGGATCGCCCGCACGTCGGGGTCGCGATGCACCACCTGCTGGCAAGGCGCGTCGGCTTGCGGCACCTCTTTGGAAGGGATGGGCTCGGCCGCGGCATTGCGAAACGCCGCCAGCAGTTCCGACTCCGGCACGCCCATGGCTTCCGCGATCCAGGCGCGCCGGGACATGAAGCCGGACACCACCGGCACGGCGTGGCCGCCGGGCTGCGGGAAATAGGCCGCCTGCTTGCCGTCCAGGCGCTTGGCGATCGCCGCCAGCTCGTGCTCCAGCGCCGCGCCCGGCTTGATCACCGAAAGGCGGTCCGTGGCGGACAGGTGGTTCAGCCAGCCGCGCAGGTCGGTATGGGCTGCCTTGCGAGGTTCAGGTTGCGTCATATTCAGCTCGACGTGTCAGGTTACAGGGATAGGTCCGCGCGCTTACGCTGCCGCGCCGGTCGATGTATCGGGTTCGTATTCGCCCGCCGACAGCTTGCGGCGCAAGACCTTGCCGACCGGCGACTTGGGAATATCGTTGACGAAGACATACTCGCGGGGACGCTTGAAATTCGGCAGATCCGAGCCGCGGCAATAGTTGTCCAGTTCAGCCGCGTCGACGGCGGCCTTGCGCTTGACGAAGGCGACGACCCGCTGTCCCCAGCGTTCGTCGGGCATGCCCGCGACGGTCACTTCGTCCACCGCCGGGTGCAGCGACAGCACGGACTCGATATCCACCGGGGAAATGTTCTCGCCGCCGCTGATGATCATGTCATCCACGCGGCCCGTGACGTACAGGTCGCCATCCTGGTCCACATAACCGGTGTCGCCGGTGCGGTACCAGCCGTTGCGTATCGACTTGGCGTCGGCGTCGGGGCGCTTCCAGTAGCCCTCGAAGGCTTCGTCGCCCGCCAGGTCGGCGACGATCTCGCCCTCCTCGCCACGCGCGGCCAGCGCCTCGGGCGCCCCCGGGTCTTCCGCGCCCAGCGCCACCACGCGCAACCGCGTATTGATGCCCGCCTTGCCCGCGCTACCCGGCTTGCGGGTGGCGTCGGCATCGATGGCCACCGTGTAGATTTCCGACGATCCGTAGTGATTGACGAAAAGACTGGGCTTGAACACCTGGTCCAGGCGCTGCAACAGGGCGTCGTGCATCGGCGCGCCGGCGAAACCCAGCTTGGTCACCGAGGACACGTCGCCGCCCAGGCGTTCCCGGCAGGCCAGCATGTCGTGGTAGAGCGTGGGCACCAGGTAAAGGCAGGTCAGCCGGTGGCGCGCGATCACTTCCAGCGTGCCGGCGGGATCGAACCTGGGCATGCAGACGAACAGCCCGTCGACCAGGGCCATGGCCAATAGCGAACGCACGCCCATGGTGTGGTACAGCGGCATCACGCCCAGGGTCCGCTCGCCGCGGCCGTACAGGTTCTGCGCCACATGGGCCAGGGCGGCGGCGCGCTCGTGGCGATGGCGGCGCGGCACGCCCTTGGGCTTGCCGGTGGTGCCGGACGTATAAAGCATCAAGGAATGGTCGTCGGCCCGCGCCACGGGCGCCAGCGGCGCACCGCGATGGGCCGCCAGCAGGGCATCGAAATGCAGCGCGCCCGGCGTATCGCCCACGGCCACGGCCGGTATGCCGCATTGCGCCGCGGCGCTGGTCACGGCCTCCGCGCTGGCCGACTCGAAAAACACCGCGCGGGCTTCCGCGTTCTCGATGCAATAGACCACTTCCTCCGGTTTCGCGCGCCAGTTCAAGGGCGTCATGACCAGGCCGAGGAACTGGCAGGCCCAGTGCAGGGTCGCCATCTCGTACCGGTTCTGCAGCACGGCGAGCACCCGCTCGCCCTTGCGCAGGCCCATGTCCGCCAGCGCGCCGCCCAGGGCCGCGATGTCGCCATGCCAGGCGGCATAGTCGCGCGATGTCTCGCCATCCACGATGGCCGTTGCGTCGGGGCTGCGCTCGACGCTCTGCAAGAAGGTCTTTCCAAGGTCCAGCATGTCTACCCCGCTCCTCGTAATGCCGCCCGTCGTTCGGCCGCGGTTTCCAGCACGGCCTTGACGATATTCGTGTAGCCGGTGCACCGGCACAGGTGCCCGGACAACATGTCGCGCACCTCCTGTTCGCTGGGGTCCGGATTGCGTCCCAGGTAGTCCTGGCAGGACATCAGGATCCCGGCCGTGCAGAACCCGCACTGCAACGCATGGTTGCGCCGGAACGCGCGCTGCAGGTCGTTCAATTCGCTCTCGCGGCCGGCCAGGCCTTCCACCGTATCGACGTTGCGCCCTTCCACCTGGACCGCCAGCGTCATGCAGGCACGGCCCGCCACGCCATCGATCAACACGGTGCATGCGCCGCAGACGCCGTGTTCGCAGCCGACGTGCGTGCCGGTGGCTCCAAGGCCGTGCCGAAGATGGTCCGACAGCAGGGTGCGCGACTCGCACGCCGCGCGGCGCGGCTCGCCATTGAGGATGAAGGACACCGTGTGCGCCTCATCGCGTTTCAGCCGTTTCATGCGACCTCCCCTCCTGCATCGGCACGCATCACCTTGCCCAGGGCACGCGCGCCCAATGTGCGCACCAGATGGCGGCGAAATACCGCCGTGGCGTGCCCGTCGTCCTGCGCGTCCAGCTGCCACGCGAAGTCGTTCACGGCGCTGGCCAGGTCCGCCGCCGGCATGCGCGGCCAACGCCGCACCATGGGCCGGTCGGCCACGCCGCCGACCGCCAGCGTCAACTGCTTGTCATCGGCCACGGCCGCGACGGACGCAATGGCGAAGTCGCCATGCCGGGACGAGAATTCGTCGAAGGCGTAGCGCGTGCCGGGCGCCGCCAGGGGATAACGCACGGCCGCCACCAGTTCATCCGGCGCGCGCGCCGTCATCAGCATGCCCTGGAAGAACTCCTCCGCCGGCAGCGTGCGCTGCTTGCGGCGCGTGCGCAGCAGCACCTCTCCGCCCAGCGCGGCGAGCACCAGCGGCAACTCCGCGCTGGGATCCGCATGCGCCACCGATCCGCAGACCGTCCCGCGATTGCGGATCTGGAAATGCGAGATGAAGGGAATCGCCTGCGCCAGCATGGGCACCTCGGCCGCCAGGCCGGGCCGCCACTCGACCTTGGCCTGCGTGGTCGCCGCGCCTATGGTCATCCACCCCTGCTCGACCGTCACATAATCGAGATCGGCGGCGCGCGAGATATCGATCAGCGCCGTGGGCTGGGCCAGGCGCATGTTCAGCACGGCCATGAGCGACTGGCCGCCGGCCAGGATGCGGCCGTCGGCGCCCAGTTCGGACAAGGCGTCCAGTGCATCCTGGGCATGGTCCGCGCGGATGTAGTCGAAAGCCTGGGGTTTCACGATACACGCCTCCAGCGGCCCAGAAGGCGCCGCCACCACGGCTCGGCCGCCGTGCCGCCGCCAGCCTGGCGGCCCAGTTGATCGAAAAGCTGACGCAGCACGATGCGGGCGGCGCCTTCCAGCATGCGGCCGCCCACGGCCGCCACCTTGCCGGAGACCTCGGCCTCGTAGTCGTAGGTCAGCAGGGTGCCGCCGTCTTGCGGTTGCAGCGTCACCAGGCCGCTGCCCTTGGCGGTGCCCACGCTCGATATCCCCGTGCCGGACAGGCGCAGGCTGCGCGGCGGGTCCAGGTCGGACAAGGCGACCTCGGCGGCGTAGCGGGCCTTGATCATGCCCACGCCCACGGTGACGTCGGCGCGATAGCGGTTTTCCCCGGCGGGATTCAGGGCATTGCAGCCCGGGATCACCTTGGCCAGCGCGGCGGGATCCATCAGCACCGCGAACACGGCCTCGGGCGTGGCGGACAGCCTGACTTCGCCGCGCGCGGACAGCGACTTGCCGCTCTTGCCGGCGGCCGGCGCCAGCCGGACCGCGCCGGCCGAGGGCGGCGGGTCCGCCATCCCGATGAGGTGCATGACCTTGGCGGGCGTCAGCGGCAGGGTCACGTCGTCCGCGCCCAGCGCATCCGCCACCGCGTTCGCCACGCAAACCGGGGTGCTCATATTGTTGCCCTCGCCCAGGCCCTTGGCGCCCAACGGCGTAAAAGGGCTGGGCGTTGCCATATGCAGGATGACCGGCTCCGGGACCTCGCAGGTGGTCGGCACCAGGTAGTCGGCGAAAGTGCCGGACTGGAAGCTGCCGTCCTGCCCGTAGCGGAATTCCTCCATCAGCGCGGCGCCCAGGCCCTGGGCGAAGGCGCCGCGGATCTGCCCGTCGGCCAACGCGGGATTGAGGATGCGGCCCGCGTCGTGCGTGGTGATGTAGCGGTCGACGCGCACGCGACCCGTGGCGGGATCGACCTCCACGGCGCACACATCGAAGGCGAAGCCGTACGCGGCCGACGTGTTCACGCGGTCCTGGTCGTCCGGGGCGCTGAGCTGCGGCGGCGTCCAGAAGACGGTCTCGCGCAGGCCCGGCTCGACGCCGGGCGGCAGCAGCGCGGGCGCCCAATGCGGACTGGCCGCGAGACGCGCGAAGGGCTGGGCCGCGTCCGGCTGGTCGCGCCGGCCTATCCTGCCGTCGGCGAAAACGATGTCATCCGGCGCGCACCCGAACTGATGCGCCGCGATGCCGGCCAGCTTGTCGCGCAACTTCGTCGCCGCCAGGTGCACCGTGCCCGCCACCGCGCCGGCAAACCGGCTGGAATAATTGCCGGCCGCCACGGACCAGCCGTCTTTCTGGGTGTCGAACTCGATATTGACCGAGACCGCCGAGGGATCCACGCCGAAGACATCCGCCGCCACCTGCGCGCAGACGGTCTTGTGCCCTTGCCCGGCCGGCGCCGAGGCAATCACCACATTGACGCCGCCCAGGGGGTCGACCGACACGGTGGCCGCCGCGATGGCGCCGTTCTTGGGACCGGCCTTCTCCCGCGCCTCGCGCGGCAGCACCGTGGTGATGTAGCCCATGTTGGAGATCGAGGGCTCGACAATGGCGGCGTAGCCGATGCCGTACAAGCCGCCCCGGGCTCGCACCTGGTCGCGCCGCGCCAGCAATTCCTCCAGGCCGCCCTTGGACCGCACGAGGTCCAGCGCGCCCGGGTAGTTGCCCGAATCCAGCAGCGCGCCCGCCGCCGCCCTGTAGGGAAAGGCGTCGGCCGCGATGAAGTTGCGCCGGTACAGCTCCAGCGGATCGATATCCAGCTGGCGCGCGATGCGCTGCATCAGGCGCTCCAGCGCGAAGTACACCTGCGGACCGCCGAAGCCGCGCACCAGCCCCGCCGGCGTCTTGTTGGTCAACACCACCCGGTTGCGCACCGCCAGGTTCGGGATATCGTAGGGCCCGGTCAGGCAACCGTGCATGCGATAGAACGTCGCCGGCTCGGGCGCGCGCAGGTAGCCGCCGCAATCGTCGAACTGGTCGTAGGACAGTGCCGTGATACGGCCGTCGGCCTGCACGGCGGCTTCGATATGAGACAAGCGGCCGGTCGCGGACGTCGCCGCCGCGAGATGCTCCAGCCGGTCCTCCACCCACTTCACCGGCGCGCCGGCCTTGCGCGCGGCCAGGCACATCAGGACCGCGTAGGGGAATACCGCCTGCTTGACGCCGAAGCTGCCGCCGGAATCGGGAAACGTGCGGTGGCGCAGCCGGTTGCCCGGCACCTTCAAGGCCAGCGCCATGACCGTGTGCAGCGAGAACGGCCCCATGAAATTGGACTGCACGTCGTAGCCGTCCTGGGCCGACAGGTACTCGGCCACGACGACCGCGCATTCGATGGGCGTGCAGGAATTGCGGGGATAGCGGATGGTCATCCCGATGCGGTGCGCCGCCGCGGCGAACGCCGCCTCCGGATCGCCATAGCGGAAGGACCGGTCGCTGACGACATTGCCGCCCACCTTCTCGTGCAGCACCGCCGCGCCCTCGGCACAGGCGTCCTCGACGGTGACCACGGCGGCCAGCGGTTCATAGGACACCTGCACCAGGTCGGCGCCGTCCTCGGCCAGGTAGCGGTTTTCCGCGACCACCACCGCCACCGGTTCGCCGACGTAGCGCACCTTGTCGACGGCCAGCGACCATTGCTCCATCGGCTGCTTGACGCCCACCACGAAGGGCCGCGACCACGCGGCCAGGTCCGCGCCGACCAGCACGGCGCGCACGCCGGGCAGCGCCATGGCCTTGGCGATGTCGATGCCGGTCAGGCGTGCATGCGCATGGGGGGACCGGACAATGGCCGCGTGCAGCGTGCCCGGATGCAGGGCGGCATCGTCGCCGTAGCGTCCGCGTCCGGCCAGGATGGCCTGGTCTTCCACGCGCTCCCGTCCCTGGCCCACGTGGGAAGGCCGGAGCGGCGTGGTGTCCGCGGCGGGGAAGGATGGTCGAGTGCTGGTGTCCATGTCGATGAGCGCTGCCGCGTGGGGATGTCGTGGGCTGCCTGCGTCCTATTCCGCCTGGATTCCGGCGTTGCGTATCACGCCGCCCCACTTCTTGATCTGGCCGTCGAAGAAGGCCTGGAAGTCCTGGACGGAGCCGCCCACGGGCTCGACGCCCTGGTCGGCGAACACCTTCTTCACGTCGGGCGACTGCAAGGCCTGGTTCAGCACCTCGTTCAGGGACGACACGATGGCCGGCGGCGTGCCCGCGGGCGCGGCCAGGCCATACCAGACCGCCACGCTGAAGTCGGGATAGCCCTGTTCCGCCACAGTCGGCACATTGGGAGCCAGCGCGGAGCGCTTTTCGCTGGTCACCGCCAGCGCGCGCATCTTCCCGGCGTTCAGATGGGGCAGCACATTCGGGCTGTTGTCGAACATGACGTCGACCTGGCCGCCGAGCAGGTCGGTCACCATGGGCGCGCTGCCCTTGTAGGGGACCTGGACCAGGGACACCTTGGCCTGCTCTTCGAAATACACCATGGTCAGGTGGTTGGACGTTCCCGTGCCGGCGGTTGCATAGTTCAGCCGGCCCGGACGTTCCTTGGCCTGCTTGACGAAGTCGGCCAGCGACTTGACCGGCGACGACGTCTTCACGACCAGGAAATTGGGCGTCTGCGCGCCGACGATGATGGGCGCGAAGTCCTTCGCGTCATAAGGCAGCTTCTTGTAGAGAAACTGGTTGGCCACCAGCGGAAAGCCGACGATGGTCAGCGTGTAGCCGTCGGGCGCGGCGCGCGCGCCCTGCTCCGTGCCCACGATGGTCCCGGCGCCCGGCTTGTTCTCCACGATGAAGGGCTGCTTGTAGGCCTCCTGCAGTTTCTTCGCGAACAGGCGCGCCATGGTGTCGTTGAATCCCCCCGGCGTGTAGGGCACGATGATGCGTACGGCCTTCTCCGGGTAGGCGGCCCGAGCCGCGCCGCCCGCCGTCAAGGCCGCCGCGCCCACCAGGGCGGCAAAGGCTACCTGCAAGTACTTCCCCATGCGCGTCTTCATATTGCGTCGTCTCCACGATACGGACCGTCAACGCGGTCCTTTCCTTTATGTCGGTGTGTTTATCCAGGCGTACCCGCTGGCAAGCGCGTACGCCTGGCCGCCGGACACGGCCGCGACAGGCGCGGCGGCCCGACTTCCCCCCAGGGGCGTCTAAGCCATGCGTGGGACCACGCCGGCTTCCTGGTAGATGTGCTTGATTTCCATGAAATCGATCAAGGCGTCGTAGCCATGCAGGCGGCCGATGCCGCTGCGCCGGTAGCCGCCGGTCTCGGCTTCGGCGAACAGCTTGTTGTGGTCGTTCAGCCAGACCGTGCCATTGCGCAGCGCGCGGGCGACGCGCATGCCGCGCGCGCCGTCGTGCGTCCAGACGCTGGCCGACAGGCCGTATTCGGTATGGTTGGCGCGCGCCACGGCCTCGGCTTCGTCCTCGAATCGTTCCAGCACCAGCAGCGGGCCGAAGATCTCTTCCTGCACGAAGAAGGCCTGCGTATCGCGGTGCGCGACCAGCGTGGGCGACACGAAGCAGCCCGCGGCCAGTTCACCGTCCAGCCGCCGCCCCGCCAGCACGACTTCGTCGGCCTCCTGCTGCGCGGCCTCGATGCGCGCCTGCACCGCCGACGCCGATGCCGGGTCGATCAGCGGGCCGATCTGCGCGCCCGGCGCGGTCCCCGGCGCCACGCGCAAGGCCGCGAGGGCATCGCGCAACGCCGTCTTCATTTCCTCGTAGCGCGAGCCGTGAACGAGCACGCGGCGGGCAGCGGTGCACTGCTGCCCCGAGATGATGGTGGCGGCGGCGGCCAGGCGAGGCGCGGCCCACTGCACGTCCACGTCGTCGAAGACGAGGCAGCAAGACTTGCCGCCCAGTTCCAGCGACAGTTTCTTCATGGTGGGCGCGGCCGCGGCCATGATGCGCTGCCCCACGGCATTCGAGCCGGTGAAGCTGATCACGTCCACGTCGGCCGATGCCACCAGGGCCTGCGACGCCGCGCTGCCGCTTTCGGTCAGCAGGTTGACGGTGCCAGCCGGCACGGCGGCGTCCTCGATCAAGGGCGCCACCAGGGCCGCGGTCAAGCGCGCCGTCTGCCACGCCGACTTGATGACCACCGTGCAGCCCGCCGCCAGCGCCGGCGTCAAGGCGCGTATCAACAGCACCGCGGGCGCATTCCAGGGAATGATCAGCCCGGCCACGCCGGCCGGTTCCTTCAGCAGCGTGGAGAACGCGCCCGGTTCGACTTCCAGGACGTGGCCGGGGATATGGCGGGCCAAGCCGGCGTAATAGCGTATTTCCGATATCGCACCGGCGATCTCGCCGCGCGACTGCGCCAGCACCTTGCCGTTCTCCAGCGTCAGCAGGTCGGCCAGTTCCGCAGCCTGCTGTTCCAGCCGGTCGGCCCAGCGCAGCATGGCCATCTGGCGCACCCGCGGGCTCTGCGCCCAGGCCGACTGGAAGAAGGCCCGGTGGGCAGCCGCGATGGCGGCCTCGGCATCATCGGCGCCGCTATCGGCATAGCGGCCCGCCAGCTCGCCGGTGGCGGGATCGCGCCGCTCGCCGATGCGGCCGCTGTTCGCGGGCACCCATCGTCCCGCGATCGAATTCAAGGCAATATCGGCGGCGCTCATGCGTAGCTGTCTCCTGTCCGACGAGCCTTCCGGCCCGTTCTTTTGATGTACGCAGTCTAGGAAGCGGCCAGTATCACGTCAATTAATCTTTAATTATCCAGTTCATCACACAAACTGATAATATGGCCCGAACGCCCAGGCACCGGCCGGACGCCAGGACTCGACAGGATCGACTTGCACCATGGAATTGCGGCAAATCCAGTACTTCATCTGCCTGTATGAGGAAGGCACGGTCACGCGTGCGGCGCGGCGGCTCAATATCGTGCAGCCCGCGCTTAGCATGCAGATCGCGCGCCTGGAGGACGAAATCGGCCGCAAGCTGTTCGAGCGCAGCCAGCAGGGCATGCGCCCGACGGCGGCGGCGCGGCAGATGTACCGCACCTTCCTGCCCATCATGCGCGACTTCACGCATGCCCGGGACCAGCTCCTGCGCACCGATGGCGAGCTCAAGGGGCATGTCAACGTGGGCATGATCGCGTCCATCGCACAAGGGGTGCTGTCCGATGCGATCGAGGAATTCGCCGCCCAGCATGCCAAGGTCACCATCACGGTCACTGATGGGTATAGCGCCACCCTGGGGGACCTGGTCGCGGGCGGCCAGCTGGATGCCGCGTTCATCAACAAGCCGCGCCGCCCCCTGTCCCTGGCGGTCGAGCACATCGTCGACGAGGACCTGGTGCTGGTCACCGGCAGCGCCCATGCGCACAGCCTGGGCCAGACCGTGCCCTTGCGCGAGGCCGCCATGCTCAACCTGGCCTTGCCGACCCGCCAGCATGGGTTACGCGGCATCCTGGAGAGCTTCGCGCAGGCCGAGGACATCGACCTGTCGCCCACCTATGAGATGGACTCCATCGTTTCCATCATCAAGCTGGTCGAGCGCACGGCCTACGCGACCCTTCTACCGCGCGTCGCCGTGCGCAATCGCGTGCAGCGCGGCAGGCTGCGCCTGCACGAAGTCTCGGCGCCGCACCTGTTCCGCCAGGTCGTCTGCGTCACGCACCCCCGCCGCGCGTTGAGCGCCGAAGCCGCCTCTTTCCTGGAAGTCTTGACCCGCCACGTCCGCGGCTTGTCCGCGCCCCTCAGGCAACCGGATACCATGCGCGGTGACTTCCCCCTTTCGAACCAGGTAGCTCAAACCCGATGAAAACCTACCAAGGCACCTGTCATTGCAAGGCGGTCCGGTTCGAGATCGATGCGGATATCGACCATGTGCGCGCCTGCGATTGTTCGGTCTGCTCGCGGCGCGGCGCGCTGATATTCCGGGTGGCGCCGGAGGCGTTCCGGCTGCTCACGCCCATCGAAGACCTGTCGGTCTACCGCTGGGGCAGCATGACGGGCGCGGACTATTTCTGCCCGGTTTGCGGCATCCTGCCTTTCCGCAAGCCCAGCGCTCCCACCGCAACGGAAGCCGCCGCCGGCCTTCGGCCATTCCTGGGATGGGCAATCAATACGCGCTGCCTGGAAGGATTCGATCCCGCCAGCGTGCCCCTGATGAAAATCCACGGCAGCCGGCTATGAAAGAACAATAGACTACGTTTCAAACAACAGGAGTTCACGTGCCCAATGCTGCCGTCGATATAGAAGCCGTCACCACCGTCACGGATGAAATAGTGACCGCCTTCGAGAAGTTGCTGCCGCAGCTCTCTCGCTCCGCCACGATACTTACGGTAGAACAACTGGCACACATCGTGGCTGCGCCCGCGAACACCGTGCTCCTGGCCCGCGACAGGCGCAACGGCCGCATCGTGGGCACGCTGACCCTGGTGTGCATGCGCATTCCCACCGGCCAACGCGCCTGGATAGAAGACGTGGTCGTGGACAGCAGCGCGCGCGGACTGGGCGCGGGCAAGGCCCTGGTCGACGCGGCGCTCGGTCATGCGCGGACATTTGGCGCGCGAACGGTGGATCTCACCTCGAATCCCTCCCGCGCCGCCGCCCACGCCCTTTACGAAAAATCCGGTTTCGCCGTGCGCGATACCCGTGTTTATCGTTATACGCCTTAAGGCCGCAACGGCTCGGCGCGCAGTGAGCCGCGCAGGTTGATGCCCACGTGCGGTTCGCGTTCCAGCTGCGCCACCAGGCCGATTTCCCAATCGAGATAGGCCCGGAACTTGGCGTCGCGTTCAGCGAGATCCCGGTACACATATGGGCCGTACCAGGTGTCTTCCTCGCCCGTCTCGATGCCCTCGCGGCCCGTGCCGGTCTCCAGGCCGGCGGCGAACCAGGCCCGGCTGCCGCCTCGCAGCACGTGCACCGTCCGCCCGGTCGATCGCAGGTCCTGCGCCACGCCATGGGCCAGCAGGCCGTCGACGGATGCCAGCACCACCCGCGTCCCGCCGGGCAGCGCGGCCAGCGCCTGCTCCAGGGCATGCGCCCCGACGAAACGCGCGCCGGCGATATGCCGCCGCGCATAGGCCACGCTGTTCTCGATATCGAACACCACCGTGCCCCCTTCCTTCAACCACGCCGCCAATTCCGTCGGATCCACCGCCGGCGGCTCCTCGATATGGGCACGCAGCACCCGCACCGGCTCCGCGCCCGTCTCCAGGCCCACGCCCGGCTGCAACGCGACGGGATACACGTGCACCTGGAAACCGCCCAGCTGCGCCAGCCAGGCGGCCGTGGTCAGCGCGCGCACGCCGTCCCAATCCGCCAGCACGATATGCGCGCCGCGGGTCGCCGCGTATTCGTCCGTCGCCTGCACCAGCTGACCGCCCGGCGCCCACCGCCAACCCGGCAGATGACCCGCAAGGTATTCCTGCCGGTCACGCACATCGAAGCGGTACACCGTGTGCGTCGCCGACTGCGACAGCAAACGCTGCAAGTCGGCCTCATCGAGGCGATTCACACCGGCGCGGCTGGCCATCTGGTCGGCGCGCGCCCGCGCCTGCGCCAAGGTCCGGTCCGTCGGCACGGGCGCCGGACGTATCTTGCCGTGGTCCAGCGTATCGCCATTCAACAGCCAGGCCATCGTGCCATCGCGCAATGACACGACCGGGTTGGGGATGCCCGCATTGATCAAGGTCTGCGCGCCCACGATGCTGCGCGTGCGGCCGGCGCAGTTGACCACCACCAACGTATTCGGATCCTGGGCCACCTCGCCGATGCGATAGACCAGTTCCGCCCCCGGCAGGCTGTATGCGCCCGGAATGCTGAAGTCAGCGAACTCCTCGGTGGTGCGGCTGTCGACCACCACCAGGTCATCCCCCCGCCGCAGGCGTTCCTTGAGGTCCGCCGCATCGATGGAGGGCGTACCCAATTCATGTTCCAGCACTTCGCCAAAGGCCTTGCTCAGGACATTGGTGCCGCTGAACAGCTGCTGGCCGGCCGCCTGCCATCCCTCGACGCCGCCCTGCAACACCGCCACGCGCGTATAGCCCAGCACCGCCAGCTTGCGCGCCGCGCGCTCGGCCAGCCCGTCGCCGTCGTCCACCAGCACCACCTGTGCATCACGGCGCGGCACCAGGCGATCGATCTCCAGTTCCAGGTTCCAGTACGGCGCCGAGGCGGACAACAGGAGATGCCCGCGCGCATAGACGCCATGGGGACGGACGTCCAGGACGGCAAGCTCGCCGGGATTGCCCAGGAGGCCCAGCAAGTCATCGGTGGCAAGTACCGTATGGGCGTAGGAGGTCTGTGTAGTGCGGGTCATAGGCGCTTCCGTAGGTCGAACAGAAAATGAAGACGGGAATCCCGAGGATCATAGGCATCGCTCGCGCCGCCGCCAAAGACCGACTGCGCATATGTTTAAGGGCTGCTTGAATGCGCGGTACGTTTCAATGCGCGCCGGGGCACGCATTAAGACGCGCACATGATCGCGCGCATGAACGCGCGCATGAACGCGCACAGGAACCCGCAATGAACCCGCACAGGAACGCGCATTTGAACGCGCAGGGGATTCAGGCGAAACTAGCGCGGCGGCGGTGCGACGCACGAACCGCCATCCAGCCCGCTTTTCCAGGATCAGCAGCCGTGATCACCAACATCAGCATTCTCGTCCGCGACCGCCATGGCCGCGCCCTCCTGCAAATGCGCGACAGCGGTGCCACCCTGGGCCCGCTGTGCTGGAGCTTCTGGGGCGGCGCGGTCGAACCGGAGGATGAAGATCACGCGCATACGGCGGCGCGCGAACTGGAAGAAGAGCTGGGTATCGTCGCCCGCCCGGCGGAGTTCATCGAGATCGGCCGGCGCACAGGCGGCGACGGCCAGGAGGCCCCCTTGATGCTGCTTCCCCGTCCCATCGAATGGGGCGACTTCCGCGTGATGGAAGGCGCGGGGGCCGGCTACTTCAAGCTGCACGAAATACAGCAGCTGCCGGTCACCCGGTCCCTGGCCTGGTATCTCGCCCATCGTCCGGACGTCTTCCTCTGGCAAGAGGGTCGCTGAGCGCTACAGGCGACGGCTTCTCCGGGGCCCTTGCCCGCGGCCGCTCTACCCGTGCCCGCGGCCGCTCCACTTAAGCCGGCGCCCGGCACATCGATGCCCACAACGCCCATGAGCGCGCTGTCTAGGACCCCGACCGCGCGGTCTCCTTATCGATCGAGCGGTACTTGTCCACCGCGCGTTTCAGCATGGCGCCGAACGCCTCCGGACTCGCGCTGGGTTGCACTTCTATTCCCTGCCTGGCCAGCACGGCGACGGTCTCCGGTCGCCGCAGGACCTGGGCGATGGCGTCATGCAGCCTGGCCACCACCGCCGCGGGCGTCCCGGCCGGCGCCAGGATGGCATTGAACGTATCGTCCTCGAAACCCGGCAGGCCAGCCTCGGCGATGGTCGGCACATCCGGCAGCAACTTCGATCGGGTGCTGGTGGTCACGCCTATCGCATTGAGCTTGCCCGCCTTCACATACGTGCCCGACGTGCTCACCTGGTCGAACATGATCATGACCTGGCCTCCTACGAGATCCGTCAATGCCTGTGAATTGCCCTTGTACGACACGCTCAGCATCCTGATGCCGGCCTGCTTGCTGAAGAGTTCCGCCGCGATGTAGCCGGTCGATCCCACCCCCGAGGATGCGAACGACACCTCGCCGGGATGCGCGCGGGCCCGCTCGATCAGGGCCCGGACTGTGCGCTGCGGCACCGAGGGATGCGCCACCAGGACCATGGGGATCTGGCATGTCTGCGTGACCGGCGCGAAATCGGCGAGCGGATCGTAGCCGGCGTCCGGCACGAACTGGGGCGCCGACACGAAGGTATTGGCGACCGCCAGCAGCGTATAGCCATCCGGCGCCGCGCGTGCCACCTCGCGGGTGCCGAGCAGGCCGCTGGCCCCCGGCTTGTTCTCCACGATCACGGACTGCCGCAGGTCCTCGGACAGGCCCTTGGCCACCAGGCGCGCGACCAGGTCCACGGTCCCGCCCGCCGCGACGGGCACGATGATGCGTATCGGTTTGCTCGGAAAGGCATCACCGGCATGCGCCGGCAGCGCCAGGCAGGCCGCCGCGACGGCGAACGCCCCCGAGAGCGCGGCCAGGCCGCGTGCAAGCTTGTTCATGATGTGTCTCCTGATAATTATTCTCTGCCGCGCCGCGCCTTAGGTTGTCCGACGTCCCGGGCAGCCCGTGCCGGCCGCCGCGCGATATGGCCGCGCGCACGCCCCGCGCCGCAGTCGTGGCGGCGCGCCGCGGAAGCCGCGGGGTTCCGGCATGTCCGCCCGGCACGCGCTCAGAACTCGTACAGCCGCGCCGCGTTATCCACCAACAGCTTGCGCGCCACGTCCGGCGTCCCGGCCCACGCCAGGGCGCGCGCCATGGCCCGCGCGTCGTCCTCCGCGCGGAACGGCGTAATCTCATCGAGCGGCCGCGGCTTGCCCGCCGCCGCCCCCGGATGTGGCCAGTCCGATCCCCACAGCACCCGATCCGGATTGGCGGCGATCAGCGCACGGGCGATCGCCGCCGCGTCGGCATAATCCGCGTCCTGAGAAATGCGATAAGGCGCGGACAACTTCACATACACGCGGCCTCTGGCCATCGCATCGCACAGGCGCTCGAATCCGGGTTGCGCCGTTCCCAGCGCCGCCTGGGCGCGCCCGAAATGATCGACGACCAGCGTTGCGGGCAAGTCCGCCAGCGGCCGCATCAACGCCGACAAGGTCTGCAGGTTGGTGTAGGCCTGCACATGCCACCCCAGCGGCGCGACGCGGCGGGCCGCCCAGAACAGGCAGTCTTGCGCGTAATCCGGATCATGCCGACCGTGGGTTTCCAGGTTGACGCGTACGCCCCGCACACCCGCCGCGTGCAGCGCGCGCAAGTCCTCGTCGGAAGTCGATGCATCGATCACCGCCACGCCGCGGCCCGCGTCGCCCAGGCGCTCCAGCGCCGCCACCGTGCAACGGTTGTCCGTCCCATAGGGGCTGGGCTGCACGATGACCATGCGATCCACGCCGATGCGCGCATGCAGCGCCAGCAGTTCGTCCAGCGTCGCGGCCGCCGGCGTGTAGTTGCGGGATGCATCCCATGGGTAGCGCGTCCCGTCGTCGAAGACGTGGACGTGGCAATCGCAGGCGCCCGGGTAGCGCACGGGCGCCGGACCGCCTTGTCCTTGCGCATGCGGGGGTGTCGAGGGGACCGTCGTCGTATTCATCGCGGCGACTCCCGTCAGGCGTCGTAGGACGGATACCCGCCCGGCTCGGCTTCGAGCAGGCGCAGCATGGCGTGCCATTCGAGCTCGCCGTAAGGCCGGCGCGTGCCCGGCTGGTACAGGTGCGCCGCGCGCTCCAGCACCTCATTGCCGGGCAGCGCGACGTTCTCCAGGCCGCCGGCCATCGCGTCGACCTGGGCGCGGCAGGACATCTCCAGCTGGTACATCAGGTTGAACGCCTGCGCGATGGACGCGCCGCAGGTCAGCAATCCGTGGTTGCGCAGGATCATCGCATTGTGCGGACCGAGGTCGCGGACCAGCCTGTCCTGCTCGGCCAGGTCGATGGCCGGCCCCTCGAAGTCGTGATACGCGATATGGCCATGGAAGCGGGAAGCGGTCTGCGTGATCGGCAGCAAGCCGCCGCGCATGGCCGACACCGCCATGCCGGCGCGCGTATGCGTATGGATGACGCAATGCACGTCCGGCCGCGCGCGATGGATGCAGCCATGGATGACATAGCCGGACCGGTTGATGCCGTAGTCCGTATCGGGCTTGCGCAGCACATTGCCGTCCAGGTCGATCTCGACCAGGCTGGACGCCGTGATCTCCTTGTACAGCAGGCCATAGAGATTGATCAGCAGGCTGCCGGGCTTGCCGGGAATCTGGGCGGTGATGTGGTTGTAGATCATGTCGGTCATGCCGTAGCGATCCATCAACCGATAGCAGGCCGCCAGGTCCCGGCGCGCCCGCCATTCCTCGGGCGCGACCTGGTCCCGCAACGACGGAAAGTCGGTGCCATATCGGGTATTCATGCAATGTCTCCCGCCCCGATAGCGTAGTAAAAGTAATGGGTTCGGGGCTCGCCACCGGGCTCCACCATGGCGCTCTCGGCGTTATTCCTTGATCTTAGGGACAGCTTCGTCCGGACACCATCGAGAATTTTTCAAGGCCGCATGAGCAAACCTAATAAATGAATCCGCAACTGCCTCCTCTCAATCCGCTGCGCGTCTTCGAAAGCGTCGCTCGCCACCTGAGCTTCACGCTGGCCGCGCAGGAACTGCACATCACGCAAGGCGCGGTCAGCCACCAGATCAAGGCCCTGGAGTCCTGGGTCGGGTTCGTGCTGCTGGATCGGTCCGGCCGCCAGCTGCGCCTGACGCGCGGCGGCGCCACCTATGCCGCGGCCCTGACGCAGGCCTTCGCCCGCATCACGAACGCCACCCGCGAACTCGTAACGACGGGCGCCAAGCAGGTCCTCACCATACGCGGCCACACGACCCTGTTCGTGCGCTGGCTGATCCCGCTGGTGCCGGCCTTCCAGGCCGCGCATCCCGACATCAACGTGCGCCTGAGCAGCGCCGTCGAAGGGGTGGACTTCACGCGCGAGAACGCGGACATGGGCATCGTCTACGGCGACGGTCCTTGGGAGGGCCTGCGCAACGACCTGCTTTTCAGCGACGAATTGACGCCGGTGCTGGCGCCCGCGCTGGCGCGGCGCCTGCCCGTGCCCTGCGGCACGGAAGCCTTGCTCCGCCTGCCGCTGCTGCACTCCAATCGCCGGCCGCAGCACTGGCCGGACTGGATCGCCCTGGCCGGCGCGCAACGAGGCGTCAGCGCCGGCGACATGTACTACGAAGACCTCAGCATCATCTACCAATGCGCCACCGAAGGGCTGGGCGTCGCGCTGGGCCAGTTGCGCTATCTGGAAAAGGACCTCGCCCAGGGCAGACTGGTCGCGCCGCATCCCCTGGTCCTGCGCCGTCCGCGCGGCTATCACCTGGTGTGCCCCGCCAGCCGCGCCGACGAACCGAAGGTCGCCTGTTTTCGCGCGTGGCTGACCGCGCGGGCGCGCGGCGCCGTGGCGGACTGACCTCAAGCGCCCGAATCTTGCCTACCCCACTTGCCTACCCCAGATAGGCGCCGCCATTGGCATGCAGGGTCTGCCCGGTCAGGTAGCGGGCCTGCGGGCCGCACAGGAAGACGATCAGGTCCGCCACTTCCTCGGACGTCCCGCGCCTTCCCAGCAGCGTGGCGTGCGAGGCGTGATGCGCGGGCGCGCCGGTCGCGGAATGGCCCCGCACGGTATCGATCAGGCCGGGCACCACGCAGTTGGCCGTCACGCCGCTGTCCGCGAGGTCGTGCGCCAAGGCGCGGGTCAAGCCCACCAGGCCCATCTTGGCGGCCATCACGTGCGCGCGTCCCGACGACCCCGCGTGCGCCGACATGCCGCCGATATTGACGATGGCGCCCGCCGGCGACTGGCGCAGCCACGGCGTGGCGGCTTGCGCGCAAAGAAACGCGCCGTCCAGGATCACGCCGGTCACCTCTCGCCATTGCGCCCAGTCCAGGTCGTCGATGCGGGCTTCGCGACGCACGGCGGCATTGTTGACGAGGATATCGATCCGGCCGTACCGCGCGACCGCCGCATCGACCAGGGCACGCGCGCCTTGCGGCTGCGACACGTCGGCCAGATGCACGGTCGCCTGGCCGCCGGCCGCGCGCACCAGCGCGGCCGTTTCCTCCGCCATGTCGGCGGACGTATGCACGTTGACCACCACGCTCGCCCCTTGCCGACCCAGCGCCACGGCGGTGGCCCGCCCGATATTGCGCGCGGCGCCGGTCACGATGGCCACCCTGCCGTCCAGGGGTAGATTCTTGCCGAGACTCATGCTGCCTGCTCCTTTGCCGAGCGTTGTCGATAAACCTGCGATGTGGACTGCGCCGGCGATGCAGTTCCGAATTGCGCCGGCGGGTGCACGGCCAGCTCGCCCGGTGCCGGCGGCTCCAGCGGCCGGTCCGGCCGCATCCAGAATGACATGACGATCCCGAATGCCAGGATGGCGATGGACAGGGCGAAGGGCGACGTATAACTGCCCGTGACGTCAACCAGGTAGCCGAAGGTGATGGGGGAGATCACGGCCGCCAACCCCGCCGCCGTGCTGACGAAACCCGTCGCCACGCCTGCGTGGGCCGGCGCGATATCCATCGGGGTGGCGAACACCGGCCCCGCGCTCAGTTCCAGGAAGAACAGCGCGACGGCCAGGCACAGGGCCACGCCGATCTCGTTATGCAGGAACAGCACGCTGGCCAGGAAAGGAATGGATCCGCC
Organism: Achromobacter aloeverae; assembly: GCF_004121055.1. Taxonomy (GTDB): domain Bacteria; phylum Pseudomonadota; class Gammaproteobacteria; order Burkholderiales; family Burkholderiaceae_B; genus Bordetella_C; species Bordetella_C aloeverae. Next base: position 485,345 of record NZ_PYAL01000004.1, on the reverse strand, counting down.
AAAACCCAGGATCACCACGTTACGCCGCGCGGCATTGAGATTGCCGGTCCGTGTGTACAGCCAGTCCGTCAACACGCCGCCCGCCGTATTGCCGATGACCGCCGCCGCGAACACCGCCCCTGAATGAAAGGCCGAATGCTTCAGGTCGATATGGAAATGCGAGACGAAGAAGCTGGGCAGCCAGCTCAGGTACATCCACAGCGCCCAGGCATGGGCGAAGAACACCAGCGTGACGGGCAGGATGCGGCGCAACAGCGCCAGCCAGGGCACGGGCGGCGCGCCGGCGCCCCCGTTGCCGCGTCGTCCACGACCCGCCTGGCTGAAGGCCGGCAAGGCCGCGAGTTCAGCCGCGGTCACCGCGCCATGGTCGCGCGGGTCGTCGCGGAAATAGCCGTACCAGACCACGACCCACGCCAGGCTGGCCACCCCCATCGCCATGAACGCGCCGCGCCAGCCGATGAGGGGAATCAGGAACACCACCAGCGGCGGCGTCAGCGCCGCCGCCGCGCGCGAGGCCGAATGGGTGAACCCCTGGGCAAAGCCGCGCCGGTGGCGCGTCACCCAATTGCTCATGGCCAGCGTGGCCACCGGTATCGTGCCGCCCTCCCCAGTGCCGACCAGCAGGCGTGCGAACACCAGGCCCGCCAGGCCGCCGGCGAACCCGGTCAACAAGGTCCCCAGCGCCCACAGCACGCCGGAGATGGCCAGCATGCGCCGCGGTCCCAGGCGGTCGCCCAGGTAACCGCAAATGACCGGGAACACGGCATAGCAATAGCCGAAAGCGGACAAGGCCACGCCCAGGCGGGTATTGCTCAGGCCGAACTCCTCCTTGATCAAGGGCGCCGCGACCGAGAGGTTGACCCGGTCGACGTACTCGATGAAATACATGGCGCACAGCAGCAGGAATACCCTGCCCGGCGCGCCCCGGAAAACACCGGTCCTGACGAAATTGGACATGTCTCGACTCCACGTTGTCATGCGGGCGCGACAGCACCCGACCATCCTGCGTGGTCCTCCCGCGGCAGACGCTCCGTCCAGATCGGCAAATTAGGCGACGTTATTTATCGTATTTGCTCTTATGCTGACGATTATTGATATTGTCGACGATCAGACAATATTGGCGAGAGCATATTCCAAGCGCCTGACCCGGCGCTGAAGATGGCCAAACCCCGCGCTCCCGGCGTACCATGCCCGGCGACGCCGCAGCCTCATGCGTATGCGCTTATTCGACCGCCCATGCCTCCAACGCCCAACATTCCCATCGACCTGTTCCGCTCCATGACGCTTTCGGCCCTGGTGCAGGAAGAGATATTGCGCGGCATCAAGTCAGGCGAACTGACGGGCGGCTCGCGCTTGAATGAAAGCGAACTGTCCCAGCGGCTGGGCGTAAGCCGCAGTCCCTTGCGCGAAGCGTTCCGCGCGCTGGAGGAAGCGGGGCTGGTGCGGCTGGAGAAGAACCGGGGCGTCTTCATCCGCGACCTGTCGGACGAAGAGGCGGCGGAACTGTACGACCTGCGTGCGGGCCTGGACGAAATGGTCGGCCGCCGGGTCGCCCCCCGCATCACCGACGAACAGCTGCATGAACTGGGCGGCCTGCTGACCGAACTGGAGGGCACGGCCGCGCGCGAGGGCGTGAATCGCTATTTCGAGCTGAACGTCGCATTCCACGACCGCCTGGTGCGGATGACGGGGAATTCGGCCCTCATCGGTGTTTATCGCCAGGTCGTCAACCGCATGCACCTGCTGCGCCGCCGCGGTTTTTCCCTGGCCGGCAGCTCCACTGCCTCGCACGAGGAGCACCGCGCCATACTCGACGCCCTGGCCACCCGCGACCCCGACACCGCCGCCAGCGCCATGCGCCAGCATGTCCACAACGGGTTCGAGCGGGCGGTCAAGGCCCATCATCGGCAGGAAGCGGAAAAAGCCTCACCCGCGGCGGCTTGAGGGCTGGCTTGAGGGCCGGCTTTAGCGTTGCCTTGCGGTCGTCCTGACCCCGGCTTGCTAGAATCGCCCAATTTTCAGGGCACAGCCATGCCTCGCGTCAATAGCGGCCGCCACGCGATCCTGGTCGGCGCCGGCATACTTTGCAGCCGGTTGATGGGACTGGTCCGGCAACGGGTCTTTTCGCATTATTTCGGGCTCTCGGACATCGCCGACGCGTTCAGTTCCGCGCTGCGCGTGCCCAATTTCCTCCAGAACCTCTTCGGCGAAGGCGTGCTTTCCGCGTCCTTCATCCCGGTCTACGCCCGCTTGCTGGCCCAGGGCAAGGAAGAAGAAGCCAACCGGGTGGCGGGCGCCCTCGCCGCCATCCTGGCGCTGGTCATCTCGTTGATCGTCCTGATCGGCATCCTTGCCACGCCCTAGCTGATCTGGGCGGTCGCCCCGGGCTACACCGGCGAAAAGCGCGAGCTCACCATCCTCCTGGTCCGCATCCTCTTTCCCGGGGTGGGCCTGCTGGTGGGCTCGGCCTGGTGCCTGGGCATCCTCAACAGCCACCGCCGCTTCTTCCTGTCCTATGCCGCCCCCGTGATCTGGAATCTCTCCATGATCATCGCCATGGTGGTGTTCAGGCATGCGCCGCTACCCATGCTGGCGGTATGGCTGGCCTGGGGCGCAACGCTGGGTTCCCTGCTGCAATTCGCCATCCAGGTGCCACCCGTCCTCAAGCTCACGGGCAGCCTCCCGCTGCGCCCGGACGGGTCCAACGCCAACGTCCGCGAGGTCGTCCGCAACTTCGGCTCGGTCGCCATCAGCCGGGGCGTGGTGCAGATCAGCGCCTATGTGGACCAGGCCATCTCCACCCTGCTGGGCCAGGGCGCGATGGCGGCGATGACGACCGCGGCATCGATCAACATGCTGCCCGTCAGCCTGTTCGGGATGGCGATCTCGGCGTCCGAGCTCCCGGCGATGGCGCGCACGCTGGGCGATGGCACGGCCGCGGACGCCCACGCCGCGCTGCGCGGGCGCCTGGACCAGGGCATGCGCCGCATCGCGTTTTTCGTGGTGCCATCGGCCATGGCCTTCTTCGTCCTTGGCGATGTCATCACGGCGGCGCTCTACCAGTCCGGCCGGTTCACGCACGAGGACGCGGTGTTCGTCTGGGCCATCCTGGCGGGATCGGGCATAGGCCTGCTGGCCTCGACGCTGGGCCGGCTGTACTCGTCGACCTACTATGCCCTGCTCGATCCTCGCACGCCCTTGCGCTACGCCTTGGTGCGCCTGGCGCTCACGACCATGCTGGGCCTGGCCTGCGCGCTGGGCCTGCCCCCCTTGCTGGGCATCGCGCCGCAATGGGGCACGGTGGGCCTGACGGCGTCCGCGGGCATCGCCGGCTGGGTCGAACTGTTCCTGCTACGCCGCACCATGAACGCCCGGATCGGCGTCACCGGACTGCCGCGACGCCTGGTCGTCACCCTATGGACGTCGGCGGCGGCCGCGGCGGCCGCGGCCTATGCCGCGAAAATCGCGCTCGGGTGGAAGGAACCGATACTCCTGGCGTTCGCCGTGCTCGGGGTCTATGGCAGCCTGTACCTGGCCCTCACCTACCTGGGCAAGGTGGACGAGTGCCGAGGGTTCCTGCAAAAACTGGCGCGGCGGCTGAAGCGTTGACCCCGGGACGCCGGCGCGCAAGGCGCAGCTTGTATTTGATGAAAAACAAAATTCGGCGGATAGTATCTCCAGATACACCACGTATCCAGAGGTGACAGTAGACTCGTTCGTCCGAAAGTCCGTCCACACCCGCCGCGCGACCCTACAGGCGTCTGGACACACTGGGTGGCTTCAATGCCTGTTCGTAATTGGCTCGGCTTCGCGCTGCTCCTGATCAAGCTGGTCGTCATCGGCCTGGCGGGAGCGCTTTGCTGGCGCACGGTCGGCCAGATGGGCGAGTTGGACACCAGCCTGGCGCGCATCCAGGCCATCAAGGCGCTGGCCAATATCCAGGGCTACATAGCCTCGGAGCGCGGCGCCTCGACCCTGGCGCTGAGCGACGCAGCCGCCGTGCCTCACTTGCATGCCGTGCGCAAGGAAACCGATGCGGCCGTCACCACCGCGCTGGCGCGCGTGGACGTCCTGGTTTCGAGGGATAAAGGCAGCGCCGGCCTGCTCGCCAGAAGCAAGGCGGTCGCCGCGAAACTGGCCGCCAGCCGCGGCTTCTGCGATGAACAACTGAATCGCCCCCCGGGACAACGGCGGGCCGCCGCTCCCCGCATGGTCGACCTGATGATAGGCGTGAACGCGGAAGTCACCTGGCTGGTGCGCAGCGAGGTCGACCTGCTGTCCTCCGTCGACGGGCCCGCCTATGCGTCAAGCCAGATCGCCGGCCAGGCCGGCATCCTGCGAACGGTTGCCGGCGAGCAGGCGGGCCTGCTGCAACAGCTTGTCGTCGACGCACGGCCGGTAAGCGCGGCCGACAAGGACGATTTCCTCGTCTACGAAGGACAATTGCGGCAGGTCTGGGCGGGCATACTCGCGTCCCGCAGCGACAGATGGATAGCCCCGTCGCTGGTCGAAGCCATCGACAACGTCAAGATCCGGTTCATGGACCGGTACGAAACCCTCAAGCGGCAACTGGCGCCCCATTTCTCCGATGGCGCCTTCCCGATGACGGGACCGGCGTATCGGGAGCGGGCCCAGGCCACCTACCAGCCCATCATCGCGCTGCGCGACGCTGCCTACGACGCCGCGCTGGATGACATAAGCCTGGCCTATGGCAGGCTGCGGGCCTGGCTCATCGCCTCCGTCGTCGCCACAGTGTTGACCTTGCTTGCGCTGCGGATCATTTTCTTGCGGGTCAACCGGAAACTCACCGGCCTGGCCATGCACGATGCCCTGATCGGCCTGCCGAATCGCCTCTTGCTGGAGGGCAGGCTGGCCCAGACCATGGAAAGGGCCAAACGCAACGGCGATCATTTCGCCGTCATGTTCCTGGATCTCGATGACTTCAAGGCGGTCAACGACGCCTGCGGCCACCATGCCGGGGACCAGCTGCTGATCGCGATCGCCCGCCGCATCAGCGACACGGTCCGCCTGCAGGATACCGTCGCCCGCGTCGGCGGCGACGAATTCGTCCTCCTGGTCGAAAGCAAGGAGCCGCAGGACGTCGCCATCATCGCCCAGAAGCTGATCGAGGCGGTCGACCACCCCATCACCATCGCCAACCACGAACTGCGCGTCACGGCCAGCATAGGAATCGCCATCTACCCCTGGAACGGCACGACGCAGCATGCGCTGATGACCAGCGCGGACACCGCGATGTATCACGCCAAGCAACAAGGAAAAAACAGCTATCGCTTCTACGACGCGATGATGAACTCCGATGTGCAGGACCAGCTTTCCATGGTCAAGGCGCTGCGCAACGCCTTGGCCGGGCACGAATTCGAGCTGCATTACCAGCCCAAGTTCCTCGCTTCCGCCGGCACCGTCGTCGGCGCCGAAGCCCTGTTGCGCTGGCGCCATCCAGAACGGGGCTATGTGACCCCGGACGGCTTCATGCCCGTGGCGGAAAAGTCCGGGCTGATCGTTCCCATCGGCGCCTGGGTGCTGGACGAAGCCTGCCGGCAAATGGCGCGCTGGCATGACGACGGCCGTGAGGACTGGTCGATTGCCGTCAACCTGTCGCCGCTGCAGTTCTTCCACGCCGGCCTGGTCGACTCGGTACGGGACACCCTGCATCGCCACGGGCTGCGGCCGGGCAGCCTCACCCTGGAGATCACCGAGGCCACCGCGATGCGCGACCCGGAGGCCAGCGTCGCCATCCTCAACCACCTCGCCGGGATGGGCGTGAGCATCTCCATCGATGATTTCGGCACCGGCTATTCAAGCCTGCTGTACCTGAAGCGCATCGCCGCCGCCGAGCTGAAAATCGACCGGGGGTTCGTCGCGGCGCTCGCCCATGGCACGGAGAACGCCACCATCGTCACGGCCATCGTCGCACTGGGCCGGATCCTGCGCATGAACATCGTCGCGGAAGGCGTGGAAACCGCCTTCCAGCAGGCTTTCCTCACCGATCTCGGCTGCCACGTGCTGCAAGGCTATTTCCTGGGCAGGCCCTTGCCCGGCGCATTGTTCTACGCGGCCGCGGGCAGCGTGGCAAGGCCCCAGGATATGCCTCCGGAAACAGGCTGGGAATTGCCGGGATGCGCGGACCGGCCAGGGCCTATGCCGGCGCAACGGCCCGATTCCCCGCAGCGGCCTGCAAGCACAAGCATCACGTGATGTCATGCCCCAAATGGAGGATGACACGCTGACATCCCGCTGTCATCATTCCGCATCGGCCCCTCGTAAGAAAGACTAGAGTGCTTCGAGTTCCTCTTAAACGAAACACGTGGGCCATATCGGACGAATGCGCCGAGATCTGGCGGCGCGTCGGCTCGCTGGGCAGCCGCGCTACCTTTCGCAAGGGCAGCGTCATAGGCCACCAGGGCGAAACGCCGCAGTCCTTCTATTTCATCCTCGAAGGTGAAGTCCACCTGACCGTCGTCTTTCCCGATGGCTACGACGCCGTGTACGACATACTGGGGCCCGACAGCATGTTCGGGGAAGGCGCCGCGTTGATCAGCGTGCCCCTGCATTGCACGGCCCGGGCCGAACGGGATACCGACGTGCTGTGCTTCGACGCCAAGGGGTTTCGCGCGGCGCTGTCGGCCGATCCGGACCTGATGGGCGCATTCGTGCAAGTCCAGGCGTCCCAGCACCAGGTCTGTGCGCAACGGCTCTCACATATGTTCAGGACGGAGCCCGAGTGGCGCGTCAAGGAATTCATCCTGCGCATGATGCGCCTGCACGGACAGGACGTGCTCGATCCCGTGGCAGGCACGCTGCTCGCGGTCAACCTCACGCACGGCGAAATCGCCAAGATGACGGGATTGACTCGCGTGACCATCACTCGCACGCTCAAGCGCATGTGCAGCCAGGGCGTCATCGCGATCCTCAATCGCCGCATCGTCGTGCTCGATGTCCGCCGGCTGGCGTCCGAACTCTGACTCCAACCGGCATGCGGCGTACCGGCCTTCCGGACGCCCTGGCCTGGCACGGCCGCCCGCCTGCAACCGATATCTAGAATCGATACCTAGAACCGATACGCCAGCTTCAGCGATCCCGAATGGCTGGTTCCCCTGGACGCGAACTCTCCGTCGTATTGAAGCCGAAAGTCCAGTCCGTCGGCATGCATGATCTGGAGCCCGGCGCCGATACGGCCGATCACATTGTCCGTGGGCATGACGGTGGTGAAGCTGCCGGCATCGTCGCTCGCGCCGCTCAACCTCGACCTGGTTTTCCAGCCATCTTCGGTAAGCACCGACACGCCCGCGTAGGCGAACGGCCGCATGACCGCGCCGCGCGGCAGTTCCGTGCGTCCGCCGATTTCCAGGGTGGGCGCGATGCCAAGCACGAACTGGTCGCTGCCGGCCACTTGCAGGCGCAGGGCGTCGCCCGATTCCTTGTAGCCCGGCATGCGCGAATAGGTCGCGTCCAGGTCCACATAGGGCTTGACGTAGAACGCGCCGTCGCTGAATGTCCGCGCCACGCGCAATCGTGCCCCGAAGCTGTACACATCGGGCGAACTCTTGGCCTGCCGCTGGTAGTTCGGGATATTCAGGCTGCGGTACATGTCATAGGAACCATAGCCGCCGCCCAGCGCGCCGGAGAACGTCCACGGCCCCGCTTCGCGCTTGAGCACCAGGCCGGCATATCCCGAGTCTCCCGAGCCGGTGACACGATGGTCGTCGCCACTGAGATGGGTGTTCTGGTAAGCGAACGAACCGCCCATATACCAATCGGGCGCGATCCGCTTCTGGCCACCGACCTGGTACGTGACGCTGTCATAGTCGAATCCCGACGACCCCTTGCTGGCGTCCTGGCTCGTATGACGCCCGGTCACCTGCCCCCATACGCAGTTCTGTTCCTTCGTCGCGGCGGCGTCGCCGATGAATGCGGGGCAGGACATCATCGACCCCGTGAACCTTGCCATGCCCAGCTGCATCTGCGCGGCCGGCGCCAGCGTGACGCCGGGAGACAGGTCCGACAAGCGCGACTGGTAGGCGCCCGCGCCCTGGCGAGAAGCGGTGTCCAGCACCGCATAGAGCTCCGCCAGCGCGGACGATCCACCCTGGTCCCAGTCCCGTTGCAGCGCACCGGCCAAGGTCGATGCATTGTGCTTGAGCTGCATCGCGCCGGCATTGAAGTTGGCGGCGACGGCGCGCACGCGGGTGATATTGCCGTCTTGCCGCGTCTCATAGTCCACGACCGGCGAGTCCGATGCGACCAAGGCACCGGACTGGGCGCCATTGACCGTCAGCACGCCCAGTTCCCGATTCGGCAGCAAGGCGCGCGGCGCCACGCGCAAGACCCCATCCAGGTTCGCGGGACCGTTGATCGTCAAGTAATCGGAGGTCAGGTTGTCGAAGTTCGCGCCGACCTGCAGGACGCCGGCCGGGGTTTGCGCATACGCCGTATTGAAGGTCGTCGCGGCGAACCGGGTCCGGTCGTAGCCGAAATATGTCCCTTCGCGGCCGCCCAGGGCAACCGTGCCGCTGTTCGCCAGCGACGCGCCCTCGAACTCAGCGCCCGCCGCATACGTGCCCGTGTTCGTGAACGAGCCGCCGTTCAAGCTGACCGATCCCGTCACGGTGCCGGCATTGTCGACATCGAGTCCGCCAGTCGTGGCCAGGATGGCGGTGTCCGCGGTGATCGAACCGGTGCTGCCCACGGTCATGCCGCCGCCGGTGTAGGCGTCCAGCCATACGCCGATGCCCGCCGCGGAGGACGATCCGGCGGTGACGCTGCCGTCCACGGTAACGATGTTGGAGGAACCATTGGCGCTTTGCGAGAAAACGCCGATGCCGTTCTCGCCGGTGGCGTTGACGACCGAACCTTCCGTGAGCTTGACGCTGACCGCGGCGGCGCCGTAGCCCACGTCCGGCGTCCCGCCCGCATAGACGGTATGTCCATCGGACGCCAACCTGAGCCCGCCGGCGCCCGTGACGCTTTGTGCCAGGATGCCGATCGCGCCGGCGCCGCTGACATTGATGGTGCCGTGGTGGGTCACCGTGACGGTGCCGCCGAATCCATCGCCCGCCGTCAGGCCGGGGTCCTGGACGGTGACCACCTTCAGCGTCGGCGCGCTGCCGGGCAGGCCTATGATGCCGCCGCCACCGCCCACCGACTGCGCGATCAGGCCGTGCGCGCCCGTGCCGGACGTCGTGATCAGCGTATCGGCGGCGAGGTCGACGAATACGTCGCCGCCATTGGCCGTCGCGCCGATTCCGGGCGTGGTGCCATAAATGGAAGCGTTGACCGCGCTGACCGTCTGCTGCTGGTTCTGGGAGTTGATGATGATCCCGCCACCACCGCCCACGCTTTGGGCCACCAGGCCGTAGGCATTGCTGCCTTTGGTGGTGATGGCCGGGCCGCCTACATTGTTGAAGTTGTTTACCGTTACGGCGCCGCCGTCGCCCGAGCTCGTGTTCTGGACGCCCTGGCCTGTAGCCGTGTCCACGGCGCTGCCGCTGGTCAGGTTGAGCGCCGGAATCGGACCATTGGCCAGCGCCACCCGGACGCTGGTCCCGGCACCCGCGAAGCCGCCCCCGCCGCCGACCGACTGCAGCACCACGCCGAATGCCGCCTCGCCTTGCGTGCCTATGGTCGTGGCGGTGGAGGGATTCAGCGTGACGACGCCCCCGTTGCCCGCTCCGCCGCCGGACCCGCCGAAGCCTAGGCCCAGGGCCAGCGTGCCATAGAAACCGTCCGATCCATTCGCGCCATGGCCGCCGCCGCCGCCGACGCTTTGCGCGAACAGGCCCGTCGCGCCAAAGCCGCCGGTCGAAATCTGGCCGCCATCGAGCGCCACGGTCACCGGGCCGCCGTTCGATCCTCCGCCGCCGTCGCCGCCGACGCTGACATTGTTGTTGAGGTCGAAATGCGTGGGATCGAGCCAGCCCGAACCGGTCGCCAGCGCCGCGCCGCCCTTGCCGCCGCCGCCCCCCACGCTCTGGGCGAATATCCCCATGGACCAATCGCCCGCGGTGGTGATGCTGCCGGTGGGATCCAGGGTCACGTTTACCGGACCACCCGTATTGCCGGGGCCGCCCGCGCCGCCCACGGATACGTCTATGCCGAGATTGAGCTGGTACGTGCTGGGCCATTTCTGCTGGACCATTTCATAGATGTCTTTCAAGGCATCTATCGCGTCCGCCCGGCCGTCCAGCGCGGAAAGCACCGGGTTGTCGGCGGAGCCGTCCGACCCTGCCGCGCCGCCCTGCCCGCCTCCGCCGCCGATGGACTGGGCTTGCACGCCCGCCGCATCGCCGCCGTTGGTCGTAATGACGCCGCCGACGCTCACGTCCACGGTACCGCCCTTGCCGCCGGCGCCGCCCGGCCTGCCGACCTTGACATCGATGTTGGGCTCGACGTGCTTGGCCTCGAAGATGAGATTGTAGGAACCGCCCTGCGACGTGCCGCCGCCCCCGCCTACGCTCTGGGCCAGCACGCCTATGGCGCCCGACCCCAAGGTCGTGATCGTTCCCGTCGGCATGACCTGCACCTGGACGTCGCCGCCATTTCCGCCCTTGGCTCCCAAGCCGCCCAATCCGATGTTCACATTGAGGATGTTTCCCGTGCCCAATGACTGCGTGTTCCCACTGCCGAAACCCGCATTGCCGCCTCCGCCGCCTATCGATTGGGCCGCGATGCCGTTGGCGTAATCGCCGTAGGTCTCGATCGTGCTCTTGGCTGTGCCAGGTGCATCCGCGGTGAACGTCGCATTCCCGCCGGACACGCTGACCAGGCCTCCCAGGGCGGACCAGACAGAGCTGCCGTCCCCGCCGCCGCCGCCGTTGCCGCCGAGGGCGATCGACGTCTGGATGGACAGTGACAGCGCGCCGTCCGGAAGCGTCGATCCATAATCGAGCGCCGCGGCCAGCGACGAGGAATCGCCGCCGGCGCCGCCGCCGCCGCCGATGCTCTGGATCAGGACGCCGTGCGAGCCTTGCCCCCGCGTCTCGATGGCCGCGCCTTGGGCCGCGGCGAAGGTCGCGTAGCCGCCATTGCCGGCGATATTGCCGGAGCCGCCCACCGCGACGGCGACGGGTATCGCAACCTGGTCCCCTTTCTCGTCCACCGGAATGCCGATCGCCGCAGCCTTGGCCGTTGCGTTTCCGCCCAGGCCACCGCCCCCGCCTATGCTTTGTATGACGGCGCCGAAGGCATCGACCGGCAGCTCGTTCATGCCCGCCAGGCAGTCGGATCCCGTGCACGTGCCGGTGAGCAGTTCCTGGCTCTGGCCGGTCTTGATGCTGCCGCCCACCATCTGCGTATTGATGCTGCCGCCGTTGCCGCCGGTGCCGCCTTGCCCGCCGACCCCCACGGTGGCGCCGGCGCCCACGCCAACGGTATAGGCAAAGGCCTGCCCCCCGGTCCCGCCGCCGCCGCCGATGGACTGGCTGACCACGCCCGCGGCCTTGGTGCCCTGGGTGGAGATATTGGTGTTCGACAGCTTGAGGTCTATCGCCCCGCCTGTGCCGCCATCGCCGCCCGACTGTCCGATCGCCACGGACGTGAACAGGCCGAAACTATCGGCATTGCCCGCGTTGCCGCCACCGCCGCCGATGGATTGACCGACATACCCGTAGGCGTTGTCGCCGTTGGTCGTGATCGACAGGTTCGTCAGCGTGCCGGTGACTTCGCCGCCCGAGCCACCCTTGCCGCCGCTGCCGCCGATGCTGACCAGGCCCTGGGACCCGCCGCCCGTGCCGCCCCCGCCACCGACCGATTGCGCCAGGATCCCGATCGCGGAAAGGCCGTTGGTCGTGATGGAGCCGGACGCATTGATGTTCACGCCGTTGGCGTTGGAGCTGTAGGGATTGGTGTCGCTATCGCCGCCGAGGGAAACGCCCAGGCCGGCGGCGCTGCCCGCCACGCCGCCGCTGCCGCCGACGGACTGCGCCAGGATGCCCAGCGCCAGCGTGCCGCCGGTCGTGATCGTTCCGGTGTTGTTGACGGTAATGACGCCGGCCGACCCGGCGGAACCGCCGCTGCCGCCCTTGCTGTAGAAGATGCCATAGGCCTCGTCGCCCGCGCTGCCTCCACCGCCCGCTAGGGACTGGGCCACGATGCCGGCCGCGTCCAGGCCCAGGGTCGAGATCGTGCCGCCGTTGGTCACGGTGACCGCGCCGGCCGCGCCGCCCGACGCGCCATTGCCGTCGACCCCGCCCAATTGCGCATCGGCCGCGCCGCCGTTGCCGCCGGCGCCGCTCGCCGTCTGCGCGACGATGCCGGCCGCGCCTGCGCCAGCCGTCTTGATCGATGTGTTCGAGTCCGTCGAGATCGTCAGCGCCCCGGTCGAACCGCCTCCGCCACCATCGCCGCCATCCGCGACGGAGGTCGTGGCCGAGCCGCCGTCACCGCCATTGTTGCCCAGGTTCTGGGCCAGGATGCCGAACGCGTTCGCGCCCTGCGTGGAGACCGTCGTAGACTGCAACGCCACCGTCATTTTCCCGGTAGCGCCACCGGCGCCGCCGCCGCCGCCGCTGCCCCCGCCTACGGTGCCGGTAAGCTGCCCCCCATCGGCGCCCGTACCGCCCTTGAGCAGGGCACGGATGCCGGGGGAATCGTTGCCTATAGTCGTAATGGTGATGGCATGGGCACTGCTTCCGGCCAGCGTGATGGACAGGTTGCCGGTGTCGCCGCCATTGCCGGCCGTACCCGCGTCGTGGACTCCGATCCCGATGCCATCGCCGCCGTAGTCGCCGCCGGCGCCGCCGGCCCCGCCTGTCTGCGAGGTCTGGATGCCGGCGGACGTGTCGCCCTTCGTCGACAGTGCAATGGCGACGCCCGAGGTGGACATCGTAACGGCCGCGTCGCCGGCCGAGCCGCCTTGGCCGCCGTTGCGATCGTGGTAGCTGCCCTGGTTGTAGGTTCCGGCGCCAGCGCCGCCTTGCGCCAATATCCGCAAGGCCGGCAGTTGATCGCCGTTCGTTGACACGCTGGCGTCGGTGACGTTGATTTGCAGGGCGGCCGAGGAAGCGCCTATCGTCCCCGCATTGCCGCCATTGCCGCCGGACGTGCCATCCTCGTCGGCCAGGCCGTTGCCGCCCTTGCCGCCAATGGCGATAGCCGCCACGCCCGCGCCCGCCGCGGGCGGCGTGCCGGTCTGGTTGACCGTCACGTTGCCGCCGCCCAGCAGGGTCACGATCGCACTGAGATCCCGGGCGTCTCCCGTACCCGCATTTCCGCCATTGCCCAGGCCGTCCGTCAGCGACGCCCCGCCGTTGCCCGATTGGGTCTGGGCCAGGATGCCATAGAGCGCGGATGAGGCCTCGGCGTTGGGGGCCCAGGTCCAGTTCAGGTTGATGCTGCCCGTGCTCCTGACCGACGCGGAACCGGATCCGCCGCCGGTATTGAGGCCGCCGTCATACTGGTCGGCGGCATTGCCGCCGCTGCTGGATGCCAGCAGGCCCGCGAAACGCTTCGTCCCTGCGAGGGTGACGTTGATCGTGCCGGCGTTGTCGATGGCGACGCCCGCGGACTGGCCACCGGCGCCGCCCTGGTTGTGGTCGTCCGTGGTGCCGGCGCCCGCGCCGCCGGCGCTGAAGGCGCCCACGGCCGCTCCCCCTTGCGACGTGACGCCCGGCAGGTTCATGGTGATGTTGCCGTTGTTGGTCACGGACAGGATCTCGCTCGGCGACTGGCCGGCCACTCCGCCATTGCCGCCGTATTTCTGGTCGCTGCTGGATGCGGCGTTGCCGCCCAGCATCTGGGCGAACAGCCCATAGACCGTGCCATTGGTCACAATGGAGCTTGTCGGCGGCACCAGCGTAAGCGCACCCTGGTTCGTCACGGTCATGCCCTGGGTATCGACGCCCGTCAGGTTGCCCGACGGGTCGCCGCCGTTGGCGATGGACAGGACTTCCAACGCGGCCTTGGTCGACGATCCCATCGTCACCGTGATGCTTCCGGTGGAACTTGCCGTGACGTGCGGGATGGGGTTGAAGGTATTGTCGGCCTGCATGACCAACGTGTCCGTATAGATATTCCCCGTGGAGCACGAGAGCCCGCTGGTGCTACCCCCGCAGTTGATCGAGTTCCCGGCGAACGCGGCGCTGCCCACAAAGGCGCTGGCCATGCTGGTCGAAAGAACGGTAAGGCGGAAAGGAAGCCGGCGGCGGGCCATGGACATCATCCTCGGTTCAAGGGAATTACAGCTTTGGGACGATGGGCAAGCATAGAAAACCTGCGCCTAGCTGTATGTCCCTAGAACTGAGGACATGACGCGTGAAGACGGCCGAATTGGCCTGGGGCCCTGGGGACATGGGGGCCTGTGGTCTGGGCTGCGCAGCGCCCCACGCCGCGACCGGGGCCCGGTCGGCGGTATTAAAGGATTCGGGATTCGACGAGCTGCCTGCGGTCGCGCAGGATGGAAAACAGAGCGGGCCGTTTTGAAACCAGCGCCAGGAAGTGGAGAGCGGCTATCGCATCAGGACTTATGCTTCGCGGACGACGAGGATTTTTCGCAATCATCCCGCTCCTTGCGCAATTCCTCGGCGCTGATATGAACCAGCTTCCCCTCTTTCTGCACGACGATCCCGGTGTTCGTCTGGATGGCTATTTCGCGCGCCATCTCGGCCGCGCGCAGCATCCCGGCCATCGAGGCGCGAAGATCCGGGGTTCCTGGCCTTGGATATGTCCTTGGGCTTCATAGTTCTCTCCCCATTCGATCATGCGGGGGGTCGACGCTTCGTTGGAGTACATGACCCAATCGTCAACGGCTTGGCAGTAGCTGTCCTTGAAGTTACGCAATCCGGCTTCGAAGCGACGTCGTATCACCGGCTCCGGGATATTATGGCCGCCTTGACTTACTCGGCGCGCCACGCGGTTAACCGCAACGTCCGCCGAAGGTAGAGACAGGAAAAACAAGGTGACCCAACACCCCGCTTCTCGCCATTTTTTTTATGTGGCGCAAGCGGCTTGATGGTACCAGCGAATCGGCGGACGGCGTGTATACGCGGCGCTACCACGCCGATCAGCGCTGTGCTGTGGCCGCGAACCGCGCGAACCGCGAGGGCGGGACGGATGCCCGCCCGCTTGTCGCTCGCATTGCGCAGGTCCCAGTCAACCAGGGGTTCGAAAACGGGATAACCCAGGAACCGCATGCCCTCCGAACCGTTATTGGGTACGCCCGGGGGTGGTCGAGATATCCGCGCTTGTCATGGCGATGCGCAGATGGCCTGTCGCTGCAAATACCTCTTCGGGAAGACCCGACAGAAAGGCCGTAAATGTTGTGCACGCGCACGTCCCTGGTTTGGTGCAACTTCTTGTCAGGCGCGCAATTGATCCATGCTGATGTCCCGCGTGAGCAGGCTACGCTGGACCATCGCGTGGATGCCCTTGTTCCCGTCGACCAATTGCGTCACGCGCAAGTCGCAGGCCAGGCTGCAGAATGTGTAGGCATCCTGCTGGGACCAGCCCTGGGTCCTGGACAGCAGCGCGATCATCTTGCGCAAGGCGATCTTGGCGGCATCGTCCAGGTCATCGTGGAACGCCATCGTGATGATGTGCGTTTCGGTCTGCCCCAAAGGGAGCTCCAGCGGGACCTGCTTGTGGAGAAAGAATTTAAAAGTACCGGTCAGCGACGTCTCCAGGGCGGTCAGGCAGACCTCGCCGTCTCCCTGCACGGCGTGTCCATCGCCGGTGGAGAACAGGGCCAAGGACGTTTGTACCGGGAAGAAGACGGACGAGCCCGCGCCCAACTCCTTATTGTCCATATTGCCCCCGTATTCGCGCGGCTCGATCGAACTGACAGGGCCGTACTCAGGACGCGGCGCCAGGCCCATGACGCCGAAGAACGGCGCCAGGGGGATCGACGGGCCGAACGCCGTGTCGGCGGTCATGCGCTCCCGGTCGATGGGTATGGCCACGATGCGCCGGTTGGGAAAGTCTTCCGGCAAGGTGCCGCGCAAAGGCAGTTGTGAGTTCCAGCCCCATGGATAGCGCAGCTTGATATCCAGGACACGGACCTCCAGCACATCACCGGGCTCGGCGCCGCGGATGCCGACGGGCCCGGTCAGGATATGGCCGGCGAACATGGGCTTGCACTGTTCATGAATGAGACGGTGCTCGGGCAGCAGCTCGACACCCAACTCGTTCAGGTAGCCGGGGCCGCCGCTGACCGTATCGATGGTGACCGTTTCGCCGGAGTCTATGGTGATGGCCGGTTTGAGCGACGCGCTCAAGTATCCCCAGTGGATGGTTTCGGGGGAAGCAGGCAGGTGATGTGAGGGCATGGCGGGGTGGGCTCAAGATGGGACGGGGTCCTATCATGATCCTGACCCGGCCATCATCGATATGGGGCCTATTCCTAGGATCGCGAGTCAGAGGTTCGCGGACAAAGGTCTCCCGCTGCTTGCGACGCAAGCCTACGTCGACACGACCGTTGGCATCGGCCGACCGCACTGCGCCCCGGCCAGGCAAGGCGGTGGCCGCCCCGATACGTTGCGGGTTCGTCGCCAGCGGCGCCCAACCGATCTTCTATCGGGCGCCGAAGAGTTGGCCCGGGACAGCCGAACGAGATCACATTCGCGAAAAATCGTAGTCTCGCTCAACGCGGCAAATACGGGTCTTGTAGGATTCGTACCATTTCTCCCTGCCCGTCTGCTGGGCGATGAGGTGCGCGGCGTCCCGTTTCCAGGCGGCTATCGATTCCAAACTGTCCCAATAGGAAACCGTAATTCCGACCTCTTCCCGCGCGGACTCGACGCCCAGGAATCCGGGTTGCCTGGATGCCGCCTCGACCATCGCCTGCGCCATGTCGGCATAGCCATCGTCGCCGGGCGTACGGATGGACGTGAAGATTACCGCGTAGTAGGGAGTGGATCCGGTCTTTGCGATGGACATTGCTGCCTCTTGGTTCTGCCTTGTTTGCCGCCACTGCCTGGATATCGCAATGGCGCCTTGAGCGACGGAGCGATGATAACGGACTGCCTATGCGGCGCCCGAGTTCGACAGAAGAAACGCCAGAAACGCCGCCGTGGCGGGCGAGAGGGTCCGGTCCGGCGGCACGATCGCCCCGACCTCCCGCGTCGCCGCCGGCTTCAGCGGCAACAATCGGCAATGCGCCAGATCCAGCCCCTGCAGTGAACTCAAGGGCTGTATGCATACCCCAAGGCCTATTGCCGTCATCGCGACCAGGGGCGCGGTGCTGGTCAGTTCCTGCGCGGCCACGATGGCTAGTCCGGCCGCCTGGAACATCTCCTCGACTCGCTCCCTATGATCCACGCCCCGCGGATTGAGCAGCAGCGGGCGACGTGCCAGATGTGCCAAGGTCACCGACCGGCGCTTGGCAAAGTACGGGTCGGATGCGGCTACGACAGCCATCAGCTTCTCTTCGAACAGCTTGTGGAAGGTCACATCCGGCGACCCGCGCGAAGCAATGGCAATGTCGACCCCTCCCCGCAGTATCTGCTCGTGCGCACGCTGCGAGTCAGCGTCTTTCATTCGAACCTTGATGCCGGGAAAGGCGTCCTGAAACCGCAGCATGACCCGTGGCAGAAATGTCGACGCAAGCGAAGGAAGCACGGCCACGCTGACAGTTCCCTGCTGCAAGCGCCCCTCCTCCCGCAAGTTCGACAGCACGCGCGCCAGGCCCTGTCCTGAATGCTTGAACGCCTCGTGCAGCCGTTCGCCTTCGCTGGTCAGGCGAACGCTGCGCGTATCCCGATGCAGCAGATGAACCCCAAGGGCAAGTTCCAGTTGCTGCACCTGCACGCTGAGGGCCGATTGGGAAATATGCAGGCGCGCCGCGGCCCGGCGAAAACTGCCCTCGGCGGCGACCGCCGAAAAAGACACGAGCTGGTTGAGCTTGGTGCGCCGCAGCGACAAAAGCCAGTTTTCGTCCATGGCCCAGCGATCGGATTTGGTTATCGATTAGCGCAAACATAACATTTGTTTTGATCGCCGAGCCTCCTTAAGATCGATGCCAGCGCACCAGAGATGCGCACCGGGACAGGAGACAACCCCATGCATCGCTTCGATCGATTTCCAGGCACAAGGGCATTCCCAGGCGACCGACGTCGGCAACTGCTATCAGCTGCCCTTGGAGGCCTGCTGTCGCTGTCGGCGGCACTTGCGTCAGCACAGGACGCCGCGGCGCCGAAGTACCCGCTACGCCCCATCACCATCATCGTCCCCTACGGCGCGGGCTCCAGTACCGACATTCTCACGCGCGTAATCGCCAGGAATATGTCGGAGCGACTGGGCCAGCCTGTCATCGTCGAAAACAAGGCTGGGGCGGGAGGCGCGGTGGGAAGCGCGATGGTCGCGCATGCGGCGCCGGACGGATACATGCTTGCCATGGGCACCATCTCTTCGCATTCCATCAACCAATCGATGATGCGTAGCCTGCCCTACAACGTCCTCAAGGATTTCGCGCCTATCTCCTTGGTTGCCTACTTCCCCAACGTGCTGGTGGCGAATAAAGACCTGCCGGCCAACACGCTGCAGGACGTCGTGCAACTTGCTCGCAAGCGCGGCAGCCTGGACTACGCCACGGGCGGCATCGGCTCGTCGGGCCAGATGGCCGGCGAGCTGCTGAAACTGCGTACCGGTGCGCCGTTGAATCACGTCCCCTACAAGGAAGTGGGCCAGGCCATCGCGGACACGATCGCGGGTCACGTACCCCTGCTCTTCTACCAGGTCCCGGCGGTGGTCGCGCAGATCAACAGCGGGCAACTGAAGGCCATTGCCGTGCTCGCACCGCAGCGAACACCCTTGCTGCCCGAGGTGCCTACGACTACGGAGCTGGGCATCAACGATTTCGACGCGACCGCCTGGATGGGCCTGTTCGCGCCCGCCGGGACGCCGCGCCCCGTCGTCGACGCGATCAATCTATCCGTCAAGCAGGCGACGGCGGACCCCGCGGTGCAGAAACAGCTCGCGCAACAGGGATTCTCCCTGGTGGGAAACTCGCCCGAAGCCTTTCAGCAATTCCTGCGGCGGGATATCGACAAGTGGGCGGAAGTGATACACGCCACCGGTGCGCAAATTCAATAAGGAAGTCATGGAGATGAACAAGACCGTACCCTTGCGAGAGGTGGCGCATTCGCGCTCTGGCGAAAAGGGAAACAGCAGCATGGTGTCGGTGATCGCGTACGACGCCAAGGACTACGACATTCTTCGCGACCAGATCACCGTGGAGGCCGTACGCAAGGTCTATGGATCGATTGCGCGTGGACCGATTCATCGCTATGAGGTGCCTTCCATCGGAGCATTGAATTTCGTGATGGAGGAAGTGCTGGAAGGCGGCCGCTCCCGAACGCTCGCTTTCGAGGAGTCCGGCAAGGCGCTGTCGTCGCTGATGCTGACGCTGCCGGTGGAAGTGCCTTCAGGCTACGTCGGTCGTCGCGATCGGGATCAAAGCCATCCCATTGAAACCCTTGCCCAGCCATCGGGCCGCAGCATACGCCTGGGGTCGGCGACGGCCTGGTCGCGCGACCGCTTCAGCGCTGCTCGCGATCTGGTCGACCGGGGCGACCTGGACTACATCTGCTTTGAATCGATGTCGGAAGTGACCATGAGCGCCGCGCAGGTGGCCAAGCAGGATACTGGCCGGGGCGGGGCCGCGGCAATGGCCTATGACCCGTACCTGGTCGACCGACTGGGTCCCATCCTCAAGGATTGCAAGGAAAAAGGCATACGCATCATCAGCAACCAGGGCTGGCTGGACCCGGTGGGCGCGGCGCGCCGGATCAAGGCATTGGCCGACTCCCTGGGGCTACCCGGCCTGAAGGTCGCCGCGGTGACGGGGGCCGACCTGACGGACCGCATCGCCGACATGGGACTCAAGTTCCTGGAGACAGGTAAACCGGTGGCCGACGCGGGGGCTTCCATCGTTTCCGCGGAAGTGTATCTGGGTTGCGAGGGTATCGTGCAAGCCTTGCGCGACGGCGCCGACGTCGTCCTGACGACGCGCGTGGCCGATGCCTGCCTTTATCTCGGCCCCCTGGCCTTCGAGTTCGGCTGGCCGCTGGGCAATCACGAAAAGATGGCGCGAGGCATGGTCATCGGACACCTGATGGAGTGCAGCGCGCAACTGACGGGCGGCTATTTTGCGGACCCTGGCTACAAGGACGTGCCGGGACTGGAAAACCTGGGCAGCCCCATCGCGGAAGTCTGGGACGACCACATCAGGTTGAGCAAGGTGCCAGGCAGCGGCGGGCTGCTCACGCCGGCCACCTGCAAGGAACAGTTGCTCTATGAGGTGGGTGACCCAGCTCGATACCTGGCCCCCGACTGCGTGACGAATCTCGGCGCCGTGACGTTCACGCAAACCGCCAGGGACGAGGTGGCCGTCCATATCGGGCAGTTGGCCGGGCAGAAGCGGCCCGACACCTTGAAAGCCTTGGTGGGCATACGCGAAGGCTACATGACCGAGGAGATGGTCATTTTCGCCGGACCGAGTTCGCTCCAGCGAGCGAAGATGACGCAAGATCTCCTGAGCAAGCGTTTCGAGGCGGTGAACCTGAAGGCCCAAGAGCTGCGATTCGATTATCTGGGCCTGAATGGCGTACATCGGGAAGCGACGCCTCCGCCTGGCCAGGATCCTTATGAAGTCATCCTGCGCGTGGCGCTCAAGACGCAGGACCCACACGAAGCGGAAAAACTGCGCAAGGAAATCGACCCGCTCGCGGTCAACGGCGTAGCGGGAACCGGCAAGTGGGCCACCAGCGCGCCGGGCTCCCGGGTCCGCTCGGTCATCGGCTTGAGTTCCTGCCTGGTCCCGCGGGACTGCATCGAGACCCAGGTCAGCATTCTTTGAGGACACCATGATGCGTATCACTGCGCGAAGAATGTGGGCGGGCGCGGCGTGCCTGGGTATCGGGCTTGCGCTGGCAGGAACCAGCCAGGCCGCTGGCTGGCCGGAACGGCCCATCATGTTGATATTGCCTTCAGGCGCCGGGGGGTCTTCCGATCCGCTCGCCCGGCTATTGGCGGCCGAGCTGGGGAAGCGGCTCGAAACGTCGATAGTCGTGCAGAATCGGCCCGGGGCCGGCGGCAACGTCGGCATGGCGCAAGCGTCCCGTGCACAGCCGGATGGCTACACCATCACCTTATCCTGGACCGGACCGCTTGCAACCAATCTCGCCCTCTACAAGCAGGTGGGTTATGACCCGCGCACCGATTTCGCGCCGGTGGGCATGGTCGGCTGTACGCCCAACGTCCTCGCGGTCGGGCGCGACAGTCCAGCCAATTCACTCAAGGACTTCGTGACCTACGCGCAGGACAAGGCGCACAAGATCAGCTACGGCTCCACCGGCGTCGGCAGTTCATGGCATATCGCCGGTGAAATGGTGAACCGGCTGGAGGGAGGGCGGATGGTGCATATCCCCTACCAGACGCCTGGGGCGGCATTGACCGACCTGGAAGCCGGGCGACTGGATGCGATGTTCCCGGTGGTGCCCATGACGGTCGGGCACGTCAAATCCGGTGACATCAAGGTGCTCGCGGTCTTCTCGAAAACGCGGGCCTCGGTGCTCCCGCAGGTTCCGACGGCCGCCGAGCAAGGCTATCCCGACTTGATCAGCGACACCTGCTTTGCATTGCTGACGCCGAAGGGCGTTTCCGCGGACATCATTGCCAAGCTGAATGCGGCCTTGCAGGGCGTACTGAGCGACGCCAACTCCAGGACCGCGATCGAAGACATGGGAGTGCGGATCCAGGCGGGACCACCCGCCGCGCTCTCCGCGTATCTGGAGAGCGAAATCCCGCGTCAGGCAGAGCTCGTGCATGCCGCGGGAGCAACCGCGCAGTAGGCCTCACCCACGGCGACCCAAACCGCCGTGCTGATCTGGTCGGGACACATCAGCGAGAAAAGCGCGGGCGCAATGGCAGCACGAGCATGGCGGTCGCACCTCCGATCACGCTGCCCAGCACCGTCTCCCACAGGCGCGCAAGCAGCACGGGGAGCCCGTGCTCTCCTCCCGCCGCCAGCGTGACCAACAACGTGAAGGCGAACGCGCCGCAGGCGATGTCATACCGCTCGGGCAGGGCCATGGCGTAGACGATCATCGCCAGCGCGGCGGCGCACCAGAGCAATAGCGGCGCCTCCGTGGCCAGCGGCAGGCACACCAACGCCAGTGGGACGCCTACCAGGGTTCCGGCGATCCGCCGCCTCACGCGTTCGAGCGTCCCCGCGGCTGTCGCGGCGACCACGTAGATGCAGGCGGTCACCGCCCACACGGACTCGATCAGGCCCAGAAGGTCGGCCAAGGCGACAATCAGCATGGTGGCCGCCGCCGCTTGCAATCCCATCGCCAGCTCCGCGGAATACCCCCTGCCGGGCTCGGCCACTGGCGCTATAGCCGCCATCAGCGCGGGGCGTTCGGCGGAGCCGCTCAGCAAGCGCGGCACGATCGACGCCAGCATGGCGATCAGTGCGGCGACGACAATCGCGCCGATGTCTGTCCGGCCCAATCCCATCGTGCAGGCGGTCAACTGGCCGATATAGATCTGGGAGCCCATCCCGGCACCCAGGATGCCGTATCGTTTCAGATAGCCGACAGCGAACGCACCGCTTACCAGCACCCATTCCTTGTCCGCGCCAAGACGCGCGTGCAGCAGCGGCGCGAGCACCGCGAAGAGCGCCGCACCCGCAGCGGCTGCCAAGCACAGCAAGAGCAGATCCCGGCTGGACGTAAACCGTGTCGTCCTGGCCTCCGAGACGCTGGCCCACAAGGCAAAGCTCGCCGCCAATGCGCCCGGCGAGACACCTGCCGGCGCACTGACGCTCACGTCATGCAAGGTTCCCACGGCCGTCGCAATGCCGTAGGCCGTGCCTAGACGCAGTCCCTTGATGCGCCGGTGCGCGCCGGGATCGACGCGGTCAAGCCAGGCCACGATGAGAGTCAACGGACGGCGCACGTGCCGACATCCTTGCGGTCATACCGAAATCAACTCACGCATTGCCAGGCAATGTCGCACCAGCTCAGGCCGGGACGAGACATAGCGCTTGAGCGGCGTATCGATATCGTAGAAATAGATATTCGCCACGCAGCCGAAGATCGCGGCATCCACCGTACGGGGCGTCGTGCCGAATACGAAGGCCTTACCTCCGATCAAATCGGCCGCCATCCGCAAGTCCGCCACGCCGCGCGCATAGACCTGGGCCGGCTCATAGCGCCCGATGCCTTGATAGTGATACCGCAGGTGGTTGTACTCTCGCGCCGCCTCCAGGGCCTCCCGACTGATATCCATATGCGTCGTCATGATCGCATCGCGGAATGCCGGCCAATACCGTTCATCGCGCCATCGCGAATAGCTCATCGGCCAGTAGAGGTCGTCCAGCGTTCGGCGCATCATGAAATCCAGGTCCTGCTGCTCCCGTGTGAGCCCGGCATCGATGCCAAGGTCGAATTTCCCGGTCAGGTAGGCAATGATCGCATCGCTATCCCCAATGCTCGCGTCGCCGTCCGTCAGGTATGGCAGCTGGCCCCGGGGCGCCGACTTCGTGTCCAGGATGTGTGCATGCTGGAATTCCAGCCCGCACAGCCGCATGAAGGTGTAAACCTTGAGCCCGAACGGATTGTTATCCGCGACGCCGAACAGGTCCGGGTAGGAATAGAGGGTCAGCATGGGGCCTCCCATTTGGAACGACGCCGTCTTTGATCAGGACGGCCCCCAGTATCGGCCACTTTTCCGCGTCGCGCCAGCTCATGCGGGGGCGCCGCGCATGAGCTTGTCCAGCGTAACGGGATAGTCCCTGATACGAACGCCGGTGGCGTTGTAGACGGCGTTTGCGACCGCCGCGGCTACGCCGCATATTCCAAGCTCGGCGATGCCTTTTGCCTTCATCGGCGAAGAAGTCGGGTCGGTCTCATCGAGGAATATCACCTCCTGATGAGGGATATCCGCATGAACGGGAACTTCGTAGCTGGCCAGGTCGTGATTCACGAAGAAGCCGAAGCGCTTGTCCACGACCAGTTCCTCCATCAAGGCAGCGCCGGCTCCCATCGTCATGGCGCCGATCACCTGGCTGCGCGCCGACTTCGGATTAAGGATGCGACCCGCGGCGCAGACGGCCAGCATGCGCCGAATCCGTATCTCGTACGTCGCGCTGTCAACCGCCACTTCCACGAAATGGGCGCCGAAAGTGGATTGCTGGTACTTCTTGGCCAGGTCCCCATACTCCATTTTGTCTTCCGCCTCGATGTCACCGTCCGCCGCAAGACTGGCCAGGCTTGCACGCTTTCCATCAGCTTCGACAAAACCCTCCGTGAAGCGCGCCGCCTCATGCGGGACACCCAGTTTCCGGGCGACGGCCTCGCGCAGTTTCACGCAGGCGGCGTAGACACCCGCGGTGGAGCTGTTCCCGCCCCACTGTCCGCCCGAGCCCGACGAAACAGGGAAGTCCGAATCACCAAGACTTACCGCGACCTGGTCCAGCGGCAAACCCATCATTTCGGCAGCAGTCTGGGCAATGATGGTGTAGCTTCCCGTACCGATATCGGTCATGTCGGTCTCGACCGTGACGATGCCGCGCGCGTCCAGCCGCACCCTGGCACCCGAAGGCGTGACCAGGTTATTGCGGAAAGCGGCCGCCATACCGAGACCCACCAGCCAGCGCCCTTCCCGCGCCTGGCCAGGACGCTTGCGCTTATTCCACCCAAAGCGCTCGGCCCCGATACCCAGGCATTGCACGAGCTGTCTTTGCGAAAACGGGCGGCTTGGATCTTCAGGATCGACCTGGGTGTCATTGCGCCGACGAAACTCGACGGGATCCAGGCCCAGCTTCTCCGCCATCTCGTCCATCGCGATCTCAAGGGCCATCATGCCGGGGGCTTCCCCGGGGGCACGCATCGAATTGCCCTCCGGGAGATCCAGCGTGGCTAGCCGCATCGCCGTCATCCGATGGCTTCCACTGTATAGCAGCCGAGTCTGGTTCACCGCCGTTTCCGGCTGCCCGTCCGGTTGGTCGCCCGACCAGCTTTCATGGCCGATGGCCTCGATGCGTCCGTCGCGTGCCGCCCCGATCCGAATGCGCTGGATGGTCGCGGGCCGATGCGTGGTGTTGTTGAACATCAGGGGGCGCGTCAACGCGACCTTGACGGGACGCCCCGCCGCCTTGGCGCCGAGCGCCGCCAAGAGCGCATCGGCACGCAAAAAGAGCTTTCCGCCGAACCCACCCCCGATGTAGGGGGATACCACCCTCACATTCTCACGCTTGATATTCAAGGTCTTGGCGATGTCGCCCGCATCCCAGGCAACCATTTGCGTCGAAGTCCAGATCGTCAGCTTGTCGCCGTCCCACCGCGCGGTCGTCGCATGCGGCTCCATCATCGCATGGCCCTGATCGGGCGTCGTGTACGTGGCATCCAGCTGCACGGGAGCCGCGCTGAAGACGCCCTGGAAATCCCCCACCGACGTCGCCGCTTCTCCCCAGTACCCGCTTCCAGCCAGCGGAGCATCGGCCCGGGCTTCGGCCAGGTCGAACCTGCCCCCCTGCGCCACATAATCGACCTTGACCTTCTCCGCCGCGTCGCGCGCTTGCTCGAAGGTTTCCGCCACGACCATGGCGACAGCCTGGTGATAATGGTCGACATCCGGGCCCGCCAGCAGCTTGGCCGTATTGCGGCCCGCCTTGGCGAGTTTTCCGGCGTTATCGGCCGTAACGACGGCGAGCACGCCCGCACTGGCTTCGGCCGCCCGCAGGTCGACGGACGCGATCCGGCCTTTGCCGATGGCAGCCCCCACCACGAAGCCGTACGCGGGATTCTGGACCACGTCGTGCCGTTCATACGCATAGGGCGCCGTCCCGGTCACTTTGAAGCGTCCGTCGATGCGGTCAGTCGCCCTGCCGACGACGCGAAGCTGGTCGATCGGATTGATATCCGCAGGCGTATCGAATTTCATCTGTCAGCTCCTGGCTTGAGTCATCAGCGCGCCGAGCGTACGTTCAGCCAGCTCGATCTTGAACGCGTTGTGCTGCGTTGGTTGGGCATCGGCAAAGAGCGACGCCGCCACGGCTTTCTCGCCCCGGGTCATCTCCTGTTCCGCCGCTTCGACTCGCCACGGTTTGGGAGCCACGCCGCCGACCGCCACGCGACCACTGCCGTCATCCTGCACGATCGCCGCTATCGAAACCAGGGCAAAGGCATAGGACGCGCGGTCGCGCACTTTGTGATAGAAGTGCTTGCCGCCCACCGGCTTGGGTAGCGTCACGCCGGTTATCAATTCACCCGGGACGAGATCCGTTTCGACCTCCGGCGTATCGCCCGGCAGCCGATGCAGTTCGACTATCGGTATTACCCTGGACTTGCCGTCCGGCCTGATCGTTTCCACCTTCGCATCCAGCGCGCGCATGGCGACCGCCATGTCGCTGGGATGGGTGGCAATGCATGCGGTGCTTCCGCCGACCACCGCCAACGTCCGGTTGTAGCCCTTCATCGCGCCGCACCCGCTACCGGGACGGCGCTTATTACAGGGCATATTGGTGTCGTAGAAGTAGGGGCACCGTGTTCGCTGCAGGAGATTGCCCGCTGTCGTCGCCCTATTGCGCAATTGCCCCGATGCGCCCGCCAGCAGCGCGCGCGACAGTACGGCATAGTCGCGGCGCACACGTTCATCGGCCGCCAGGTCCGTATTCCTGACCAGCGCACCGATATGCAGGCCGCCGTCGGACGTGGGCGTTATCGCGTCCAAGGCCAAGCCGTTGACGTCGATCAAATGCATGGGGGTTTCTATCCGCAGCTTCATCAAGTCGAGCAGATTCGTCCCCCCTGCGATGAACTTCGCGCCGGGCGTCCCGGCCAGCGAAGCCGCTGCCTGCGCGGCCGACGTCGCGCGCTCGTAGGTAAAGGGCTTCATGGCTGGCTCCCCGAGACCTCCAGCATCGCCTCGGAAATATTCGAATACGCGCCACAGCGGCAGATATTGCCGCTCATGCGTTCGCGCATTTCCATGGCGGTGGGTTGTGGCGTCGCGACGAGGTCCTCGGTGACGTGACTCGGTACCCCTGCCTTGATTTCGTCCAGTACACAGACCGCGGAACAAATTTGCCCGGGGGTGCAATACCCGCATTGATAGCCGTCATGCTTGATGAAAGCCGCTTGCATCGGGTGCAGGCGATTTGGCGTGCCCAGGCCCTCTATGGTCGTGACCGTACTACCGTTGTGCATGACGGCCAGGGAAAGACAGGAGTTGATGCGCTTGCCATCGACGATGACGGTGCAAGCGCCGCATTGACCGTGATCGCAGCCCTTTTTCGTGCCGGTAAACCGGAGGTGCTCCCTCAAGGCGTCGAGCAGCGTGGTTCGCGTATCCAGCGACAGGGAATACTGGCTACCGTTCACGGTCATCGTCGTATCCACCGTCACCGGCGCCATTTCCAGGTTTTCGTCACGGCCGGCGGTAGTCAACGCATTGGCGGCATTGGCGGCATTGGCCTTAGTCTGGCCCAGCGGTACCGAGCCAATCGCCGCGGCGCCTGTACCCGCCAGTTTCAACAGTTCACGGCGGGTAATTTTCAGGCCGTCGACGTCATATACGTGCATGGCCGGCTGAACGGCCGGTGAGCCAAGGCGTTCTGGCGTTGGAGTACTCATGGTTTGCTCCCAGGAATCGCGTAGCTTGAATCCGGACTGGCAGGTCGCCTGTCCGGGGACGGTTTCCGTACAACGGTATTCGACCAGATGAGCAGGCCGTGGCGAAGGGCACGGAGGGCACGGCCTCGATAAATCAATAATAGGGAATTTCGTGCGCCGCATCTGATTTTCGGCAACAAGCAGGCAAAACAGTATTCAAAAAATTGGATCGAATTGAAAAACGCCTTAACCATGTGCAAGACGGCAGTGTCGTCATGCTCCGGATAACACGACCGCTGCTGATGTGGAGCACGCCAGTTGCCCTCGAAGGCAAGCCACGCGAGCCCATCGAGCGCGCAATCCAAATTCGCAGGCCCGGCGAAGCTTGCGACCCGACATGACATCACGACCTGGAGACTTTATGAAAAATCCCCGCTGCAATTGCAGACGCGCATTCAACCTGTCTCTGTTGAAGGGCGCGATCCTCCCGGTCACAGGTTTCCTGGCGCATGAAGCCAACGCCGCGGAAGACGCCGGCAGCCCCGTTGCGGGCACCGGACGCAGCGCCAAAAGCCACCTGTTGGATGCGGGCGCCGGGGTATTGCAATCCAAGCCGACCCTCGACGCGATGAATGCCTACCTCAACGGCTTTCACTTCTATGCCGACGACATGAACCGGCAAGTCGAAGCGCACCATTTCTGCACCCACCTGACGGAAGACTTCCACCAGTGCGTGATATTCGACTCGAACGCCAAGGACGCGAGACTGATCGGCATTGAATACATCGTCAGCGAGCGCCTTTTCCTGTCGCTGCCTGAAGAGGAAAAAAAGCTTTGGCACAGCCATGCCTATGAAGTGAAGTCCGGGGAGCTGATTGCCCCTGGGATACCGGACGTGGCGGAACACGCCTTGATGCAGGACCTCGTTTCCACGTATGGCAAGACGTGGCACACCTGGCAGGTCGACCAGGGACATCAACTTCCCTTGGGCATTCCGCAATTGATGATGGGCTTCACACGTGACGGGCAGGTCGATGCCGCGCTGGTCCAGGCCCGCGACGACCGGCTGAAGCTATCCACCTCGGAACAGCGGAAAAACCGTGGGGATATCGCCACGCCAGCAGTTGCTCAGGGGGCAAACGCCTGGGAAAGGGGGAAAACGATCCAGCTCCAGGCGTCCGAGGTCAGCGTGAAGAACCTGAAACCATAGGCGGGGCTGGCGGTAAAGGGATAGGCACTTATATCGGGATAGGCACTCATATCGGTATTTTTTTATCGCGGGCCAACATGAAAAAGCTGCTCAAAACGATAGGACCGGCAATCAGTGTTCTGGACACGTCGCCGGCAGGCGCGCAAGGGACGCATGACACGCATGAGGCGCAATGGGACGTGGCCACCAAGATTGCGCCTGTCGACTCAGGCAGTTACGAGGTTCGAATCGACGTAGTCCATACCCGTGAGGGCAGGATGGAAAGCCGTGCCCTGCCCTCCATCCGCGGCTTCGACACGCCGACGGACGCGGCGGAGTATGCGTTGGCATGGGTGCAGGCATGGTTTCATCGATCGGCGGAGGAATGATTCGGGGTGTCCAAACCCGCAAGGCGCGCCATCGCCACCTTCCCCGACTCGCCCCGCTTTCCCGGTATTTCGTCGCGCAGGTCCCGTGACATCCCGACTTGGCCGTCCCTCATCGCGTCATCGCTCTGCAATCGCCAAAGCGTCCGGAAAGGTCCGTCCATCCCCAGGAGTTCGCACAGCGTGCCGTCCTGGACGACACTGCCCGCATCCAGCACCAGGATGCGGTCATAACGCGCGAGCGTGGATAGCCGATGCGCGACGGCGATGACGGTGCGCCCGCGCATCAGGCGCTCCAGCGCCTCCTTGACCAGCAGCTCGGATTGGCTGTCCAGCGAACTGGTCGCTTCATCCAGCAGGAGAATGGGCGAGTCCTTCAAGAAAGCGCGAGCGATTCCGATGCGCTGGCGCTGCCCGCCGGACAACTGCGCCCCACGCTCTCCAACCAGCGTGTCCAAACCCTGCGGCAGGCGTTCGATGAACTCCAGGCAGTGCGCCTGCCGAGCGGCTTGCAGCACTTCGCCGTCGCCGGCGTCCGGTCGCCCATAGCGTATATTCTCCATGACTGAACGCCTGAACAGGCTGATATCTTGCGGAACGACGCCCAGCACGGCGCGCAGGCTGTCTATCCGCAGGTCTTGCAAATCCTGGCCGTCGACGAGTATGCGTCCGGACGTGGGCTGATATGCGCGCTGCAACATCGCCAACAACGTCGACTTGCCCGCCCCCGACAACCCCACGATGCCCACGCGCTGCCCGGCGGGAATGCTGAGATCCAGGGCGCGCAATGCGGGTTTCCCCGCCGTATAGTGATATGAGACACGCTCCACGTCTATCCGGCCGCCTTGCCAGACCAGGTCGCGTGCGCCGGGACGGTCCGGGGTTTCATGCGGCTTTGCAATGACGTCCAGCATTTCCCTGATCACGCCAAAATGCTGCGATGTGGCGACAAGCGCCAGCGCCAGGTCGCGGGAGCCGTGCAGGATACGGAAAGACAGGGCGCTGACCACGACCACGTCGCCCGCGCTGGCGGTCCCCGCCGTCCATGAACGCAAGACCCACACCAGCATGACGCCGGTCATGATCCACAGGAAAACATCGTGGATGACCCTTGCGGCCTCCACGTACATCCAGCTGCGCCGTTGCGCGGCTGCCTCGACGGCGACCTCGTGTTCCAGCCGCATGCGTTCGCGTATGTGGCCGGTGAACACCTGTACGGTCCATATATTGGATATCGTGTCGATGATCTCGCCGCTGACACGCGCCAGCTGATTGCCGTAATGCTGGTGCAGATCGCGTCCTTTGGCGCCAAAGCCGATAAGCGTCACGGCGGTCAAGGCAACAAACGAGACCAGGACCACCGCCATCCGCCATTCCACCACGGCAAGCACGGCCACCGCGCCGACGAAGTCCACGCACGGTGGCACGATGTTCCACGTCACCGCGCTGTAGATCGCCGCGGCGGAGTTCGCCGTGCCGCTGATGCGATTACCCAGGGCGCCGGAATGATGGCATGAGAAATAGCCGGCCGAATGATGGGACAAATGATCGAACAGGTCGACGCGTATTCGGGCGCACGCATCGACGATCCTGCGGCAGCCCACCCATCCGCTGAGCCGCCAGGAAATGGACTCGACCACGATCAGCGACATGAACAGCGCGAGCGCGGTCCATACGCTGCCGCCATTTCGCCCGTCGGACATGGCATCCACGATCATTTTCATCGCGTACTGCACGGCCACGGCACAGCTGCCCGCCAGGACGATTACCGTCACCAGCGCCCCGAATGACCACGGCCGTGCGGTCATATAGGAAAGCAGGAAAGGAATCGGGCGCCGCTGGATCGCGTTCGCTGCCCGGGCCCGTGCGCGCCGCCGACGAGTAAAAAGGAAAGACGACACGACTTTTTCCCCACCCTTCTCTAAGCGACGCATGGCTGGAGCCGGAAACGCTCCGACAATCGGAGCACGGTGGCGGCCAGCTCTACGCAGACCGGGCGCTCTCCGGTTTCGGAGGCCAGCCCCAGCAATCCGGTCGGACAGTGGCGCCCGTCTTCCCAACCGGGATAGTCCGTCACGGGATAAAGGCATATGCCAGCCATTGGAACTCCGGCGCGCATCGCCGCGGCCACCTCGTCGGCCACATACTGCAGCCAGCCGGGGCGGTTTACACCCTCCGCGCCCGTTTCGGAGATGACGATCGGTCGCCCGTAACGGCGGTGCACATTCCCCAGGAGTTCGCGCAGGGGCCGGTACGCCGGCTCGCCCTGCCTGACAGTCGGCCCGTCCAGCCGCCACTGGTTATAGGGGTAGAAATTAACCCCCACGATGTCCAGCAAGGCGGCGCTGCCGCCCAGTTCGGGCTCGATACGGCCGCAGAGCATATCCCAGGCCTCGTATTGCGCGTCGTGGTGCGCGCGCGCAGCCTCGACGTCGCCATCCTCTCCCGGATGAACCGCGATCAGCGGCTCCGGGGCGACCAGGCGGGCACGGGCATCGACTTCCAGGATGGCCTCGCTCGCCTGGATGGCGGCACGGGCGAGCTGCCGCTTGAGGTCGGCCCCCCTGCCGGTTTCCGTGGGACCGAAGTTGCCCATTTGCCCGCCGGCCCAGGACCAGAAGGAAATCTCGTTCATCACGCTATAGAGCGGCGGCTGCCGCGACAGCGCGCCCAGGGTACGCGCGGCCGCCGCCGCATAGCGCGCGAATGCCTCGGGAAACCGCGCAGACCATATATCCAGCCACGCCGGCCAGCCATAATGGCATAGGTCCCAGGTCACCTGGATGTCGTGTTCGTTGGCCGCCGCGACGAGAGGTCGCAGGCTGGACCAGTCATACGAATTGGGACTTGCGCCAATGAGATGCCAACGCAACCCATCCCGCACCGAACGAATGCCATGCAGGGCCATCGCTCCGTAGTCCCGGCTTGCATGGCGGTCATGCCCCGTGGCGGCAATCATGTCGAGTTGCCTGCCGTCGGAAAAACGCAGGCAGGAACATTCAAAGCCCCCTTGCATGAAGCTAGCGTAAGGCGTCTGCATGCACGGCTCTCCTTGGGCTGTCTTCGGATGGGGCTACAGCCGCGTTTCGTGTCGCGGGGGCCGCCGGTGTGTCGCCTCGCGCGATCGACGCATACGTCGCGAGCGCCTGGGCCACGACCTGGTCCATGTTGTAGTAGCGGTACGTCGCCAGCCGGCCGACGAAGCGCACGCCTGTCTCCTCGTCGGCGAGCGCCTGGTATCGCCTGTAGAGCGCCGCGTTCTCGGGCCGGGGGATGGGATAGTAAGGGTCCCCGATATCCGACGGATATTCGTACGTTATCGCCGTATGCGGGTGACGCTGCCCCGTGAGATGCTTGTATTCCGTGACGCGGGTATAAGGCACCGCTTCGGCGGGATAATTGACAACGCCGACGGTTTGAAGCCAGGGTTGACGCAGCGTCCTGTGTTCGAAGCGCAGGGAGCGATAGGGCAGCCGGCCATGACGATAGCCGAAGTACTCGTCTATCGGGCCCGTGTAGATCAGCGATTCGAACGAGGCGCCACGCCTGGCGTCACGGAAGTCCACACCCAACGCCAGCGTAATGTTGGGATGGTCCAGCATGCGTTCAAACATGCGCGTATACCCTTCGGCAGGCATTTTCTGGAACGCATCCGTGAAGTATCGATCGTCCAGGCTGGTCCTTGCGGGCACGCGCGCCGCGACGGCGCTGTCCAGTTGGGATGGATCCAGCCCCCACTGCTTGCGGGTATAGCCGCGGAAGAACTTCTCGTACAACTGACGGCCTATCTTCGAAACCACGATGTCTTCCGACGTGAGGACAGGGTCCACCGGTTCGGCATGCATCGCGAAGAATTGCTCGGCTTCGTCGGGGCTGAATGGTCTTCCATAGAGTCGCGCAAGCGTGGTCAGGTTGATCGGCATGGGCACCAACATGCCGTCCACACTGGCAAGGACGCGGTGCTCGTAGGGGCGCCAGTCAGTGAACCGGGAAAGGTAGGACACGACATTGTCGGAATTCGTATGGAGAATGTGGGGGCCGTAGCGATGGATCAGCAGTCCATCCGCGTTGTGGCAATCGTAGGCGTTGCCGCCAATATGGTGACGCTTGTCTATGAGCAGGACGTGCTGCTTTCCGTCCGCGGCAAGACGCTCGGCGAGGACCGAACCCGCGAAGCCGGCACCGACGATGAGATAGTCATACCGTTTTTGCCCCCAGGGTTTTCCCACGACACGTCCTGTCGAGGCGCCGCGGCCGGGAAGAACGGCTGCCGGCCGGCGCGTCGACAGGGCGCCGGCCATCACCTCGCGCATCCCGCGCCATGTTGCGTCCCAGGACATTCCCGCCAGGGCGTGGTCCGCCTGCTTCCATACCGACCCAGGCTCCTTCATCTGTACCAGCGCGTCTTCGATGGCGGAGACAAACGCGTGCGCGTCCGCTGCGATATGCACCACCCCGCTCCCGCCATAGGTCCGCACGACGTCGGCGATGGGCGTGGAGACGACCGGCCTACCCCCCGCCAGGTATTCAGGCGTCTTGGTGGGACTGATGAACCGCGTCGAGGCATTGATGCCGAAAGGCATCAATGCGACCTGCCAGGCGGCGAGATGGGCAGGCAGGGCGTCATACGCGCATGGTCCCAGGTAATGGATGTTCGGGGCTACCGGCAGCGATGCGGGGTCGATCTTGACCACGGGGCCGACGAGCACGAATTGCCAGTCGCGCCGCATGCGCGCCACCGACTGGACCAAGGAACCGTCGAAACGTTCGTCGAGGACACCGAAGAATCCCAGCCGAGGCTCAGCGATCTTCGCTTCCTGGTCCGGCAGTGGACGCGCTACGTGTTCGCCCATGCCGCGCGCCTGGCGGAAGTGAGCGATGTCCACGCTGCTGGGAAAAAGATGCACGTTGGGATGCCGCTTGCGCTTCTCCCGGTACAGGCTGTATCCGCCCGCGAAGACCACGTCGGCGGCATCGAACAGCTCGCTCTCCATATCGACCAATTGCGCCGGGGCGCCGCAAAAGGCCGAAAGTTCGTCCATGCAGTCGTAGACGATCAGGCTGGCCGGGATATCGCGTGAGAACGCGCGACTCATGGGGGTGTAATACCAAAGAATAGGCTCACGGATGCCGTACTCCTGGCAAAAGTTCTCCAGCAAGCGTCGCTGCGCATCGGCCGCGTTGTCCGCGCCTACGTGCGCGCGCAACACCAGCACCCGATCATGTGCATGCCTATCTTCCAGCCATGGAATTTCGGCGCCATCGATGATGGGCTCTTCTATAAACACGACCTTGCGCTCTGTCGCCCATCGGACCATCAGGTGCTGCGGTCGCTGGAACACGAACTCCCATCGCAGGTGCGAAAAGCAAAGGATGGGCGGGGGATCTCCGGCGGCCACGTCGTGGCTGGCGCCGGAGGCCGTGGACAGGCCCTCGGTCTCGAACAATCTCATTGTGGATGCTCCTTGGAGGGCCCAGTGGTCGCCTGCCGTCGATGGCAGGCGAGGGTTTTGGCCGGCTGGATGTGTACGCGCGCATCCCAACGGACCACCGCCTTTAGCAAGCCCTGAGCCATCGTTCAGCACGGTGGGCATCCGTCGCCATGCTGGACGATGGCGTCACCGGGCGTGCCGCTTGCTGCGCACAACCCGCTTGATGATCAAGCGGACGAGGTCCGGTTATGTCAGACGAGCACGTCAAGGATGTGGAGCACCGCATCAGGCGCCTTCAGCAGCTGGCGCGCGCATATGCGGATGTGCGGCCCGCCGACGGAAGAGCCCTTCTGGATGAGCTCGCGCAACTCTCCGCCAGCCTATCCGCCGCGGTGGACTATTGCACGGTGGAAAGGTCGCGTCGCGACAAGGAAGCGCGCTACCGCTCCATCGTCGAAAGCGCCATTGACTACGCGATCCTGACGCTCGGGCTGGATGGAACCGTGCAGTCCTGGAACCCGGGCGCCTCCCGTATGTTCGGGTATGAGGAAAAGGAGGTTCTGGGCAGGTCCCTCGATCTCATTCTCACCGCCCAGGATCAGGCGATCAAGCGAAACGTGTTCGAGCGGCAGATGGCGAACCAGCTTGGGCACGCGACGAATGAACGCTGGCATCTCTGCAAGGACGGCCGGCGGGTATGGGGCAGCGGCATGATGATGCCGTTGCGCGATGCGGCAGGGAATCTGGAGGGCTACCTGAAGATCATGCGCGACGACACCGATCGGCGCAAGGCCGCGGAAAGCCAGCGGCTCTTGCTCGATGAACTCAACCATCGTGTGAAGAACTCACTGGCGGCGGTCCATTCGCTCGCTCACCAGACTTACCGCCACGCGGGCGATCTTGAGCAGTTCATGGCTCAGTTCGAGAGCCGCCTGCTGGCGCTGTCGCGGGCCCATGACCTGTTGACCCGTAGCACGTGGCGCGGGACGACGCTGTCGGAGCTCCTGCAGGCCACGCTCGAACCTTACGACGGCACGCCGGCCCGGTTCAGGATCGGCGGGCCGAACGTGGTTTTCGCGCCCAACGCCGCATTGACGCTGAACATGGCGTTCCATGAACTGGCGACGAATGCGGCGAAATACGGGGCCCTGTCGGTACAAGCAGGTCTCGTGGAAGTGCAATGGCTGCGCTCAGCCGCAGGGCATGCCGCCACGGCAGGGGCCCCGGGAAAGAGCGACGAAGATGCGGACCGCCAGCAGGCGGGCGTCGCCACGACCACGCAGGAGACTTCAGAACGTCTGGCGATCGTCTGGACCGAGACCGGCGGACCGCCCGTCGCCCCTCCCCTTCGACGCGGCTTTGGATCGCGCCTGATCGAGCGCGGCATCGCGCAGGAAATAGGCGGCAAGGCAACTCTGGAATTTGCGCCCGGCGGCCTGGTGTGCCGCATTGACGTACCCCTGGAAAATCGGGTGGAGGTGAAATGATGGATGGGGCAATTCTGTCCGCACGCAAGATTCTTGTCGTCGAGGATGAGGCGTTGGTCGCAATGCTCATCGAGGACTATCTGACGGATTTCGGCTGCGCGGTGGTGGGACCCGCGGGTAGCGTGAAGCAGGCATTGCTGCTGCTGGATGCCGAAAGCGTGGACGCCGCGGTGCTCGACATGAACCTGGGCGGCGACCCGGTCGAGCCGGTGGCGGCCGCCCTCGCCGAAAAAGGCATACCCTTTTTTTATTCCACGGGCTACGGCGACCAGGGGCGCCGTACGGATTACCCCGCGCAGGTGCTGGGCAAGCCTTTCAATCAGGAGCAACTGCGCACGGCGCTGGTGCGTGTGCTCACCGAGCGGGATGGGCCGGCGTGAAATCAGCCCAGAACAAGGATGCGTCACCCGTCTCTACCGCATCCTGGCGCAAGAGCGACAACTCGCCGGAAGGGGCCACCGCGAAACTGGCGAACCCCGCGGAACGGCTAACGACGACATCTCCGTCGTCCAGGTAGCGCCCCGCCTGGCGAAAAGCGGCCACCAGTATCGAGCCGTCGCTGCTCAGCGCAATGCAGCGCGCGTGCAGCCCGTCCAGGGCCACCCGTTGCAATACCCTAGGCTCGCCGGTCACGTCATCCAGCCGGAACACGACGATGCTGTTCTCGCCGCAGCGCGCGGGGGCGCCTGGCGCCGCGGGTGCTGGATGCGCACGGTTGACCACGTAAGCGTACCGGCCGCCGGGATGCATCGCGATGGCGCCACCCAATTGCGGACGCCGCGGTTGATCGGGCTGCCGCAACAAGCCGACGCTCCATGATGGCGTGTCGGCTATGGCGCCGTCCCGATAGACGAAGGCCACAAGACGATTCTGCCGCTCCAGCACGCTGTACAGCACAGGTTTGCGCGGATGGAAGGCGCAGTTGCGCGGACCGAAGCCATAGCCACCCTCGGGCGCCACCGCCTGTACGCAGGCCACGGCCCCCCGTTCTTGCCGCAGCACGCGTAATGACCCAGGATTTTCCCGGTTCGCCGTGCTTGCGTCGTCGCCGCGGCAGGTCAGCAGCAAGTCCTGGCTGCCGGGTATCGGGATGACCTGATGCGGAAAATGTCCAACCAGGTCCTCCCCTTCGGCCAACACATGCCCCGCCGCCGCCAGGCCTTGCGAATCCAGCGTGTGCAGGGTCAGCGCGGCCGGACGGTTGTACGCCAGGGCGACGCGGTGCCGCCCGGCATCCACCGACACATGGAGGGGGCGGTAGGGCAGCGCCAGCGGCTGCCCCAGCAGGCGCATCCCCTCGGCATCCATGGAGACCTGGAACAGGGCGTGGCGGTCGCCGGGGCTGGCGACGCCGCCATTGCTGCACGCCACATAGGCGACGGGATGATGCGGGTGGAAGGACGCGTACTGGACGTCGAGCGGCAGCGCCAGGGCGTCTTGCTCGACCAATCCGGCGGCATCCAGGCGGTACCGGACGAGCCGGGGGCCGACGGATGCCAGCAGATCCCGGCCCTGTTCATGTTCATGTCCTGCGCCGGCTATCCTGCCTGCGTCCTGTGCCATCGCGTGCTTCGCTCCGTCAGTTCAGTTCAGTTCAATTCAATGCCGGCGTCATGGATCACGCGGTCCCAGACCGCCGTTTCCTTGCGCACGATGTCGCTCAATTCCGTGCCGTTCTTCAACAGCAGGTCCACGCCCTGTTCATCGAAATGGCGTGCCAGGGTCGGATCGCGCAGCGCGTCCCGCACGGCCTCGTAGAGGCGGTCGACGACGTTCGCGGGTGTATGGGCGGGTGCGAATATGGCGTTCCAGGTGCTGTAGGTGAAGCCCGGGACAGTGTCGGAAATCAAGGGCAGGCCCTTCAAGGGTGTCGAATTGCTGGGCGCCGTGATGCCCAGCGCGCGTATCGACCCCCCGTTGATCATTGCCGTGAAGGAAGGCATGGTGCCGAAAATCGCCTGGACCCGGCCGGCGGACAAGTCGGTCATGACCTGGCCTGCGCCCTTGTACGGTATGTGCGTGATCTGTATGCCGGCGCTACGCGCGAACAGTTCCGTGCCCAGGTGCGCGAGGCCGCCGACACCGGCGGACGCGAAGTTCAGCGCGCCCGGGTTGGCCTTGGCATAGGCGATGAGTTCGGCGACCGACTTGAACGGCGTCTTGGCGCTCACTACCAGGACATGCGGCGCCGTGTCCACCATCGCCACCGGCATCACCTCGGTCAGGATGTCCACGCGCTTCTTGCTCAGCAGGGGTTGGCTGGTGATGTTGCCGGACGCGCAGAAGAACACCGTATAGCCGTCGGGCGCGGCCCGCGCCACGGTATTCAGGGCGGGCACGCCCGCGCCGCCGCCCATGTTCTCGGCGACGAAGGACTGGTTGAGGCTGGCCCCCATGGCCTGGCCCAGTTCCCGTCCCAGCACGTCGGTGGCGCCGCCTACCGCGAAGGGAATGATCATGCGGATCGGCCTGCCGGGATAGCGGTCCTGAGCACGAGCGGCGAAGGGAAGTATGGCCGCCGCGCCGAGCAGGCGGCGCCGGACGGGGTTCATCGTGATGCTCATGGCTACGTCTCCATCAAGTTCTTTTTGTCGCTCGCTTGTCCCAGGACCGAGGCATCACTCGTGGGCAGCAAGCGATGTCGGCCCCACGACATGGGGGCATTGTCGCGAGGCTGGCATGATGAGCAGCTCTCCCGGGAAAGGCAAGGCGTTTCGGCAGGCGTAACATTGCCATCTCATGGCGACACGCCTTGCACACACGGAAAGCGCATGACGAAATCTCCCTCCCGTCCGACAACCGCATCGACCACTACCGTAGCCGAGGCCCCCAGGCGGCCCGTCATGAGAGGCCCCGAAGACATTGCGCCGACGCCGGGGCAGGAGCATGTGCATGCCGTCGTGCGCGCCATGTCCCTGCTCAAGGCATTCGACGGAGGCGACGAAGTGTTCCTCTCTCTCACAGAGCTGGCCCGCCGCACCGGCATGCATAAGCCTACCGCCTTGCGGCTGGCGCGCACCTTGGCCTTGTCGCGCTTCATGGTCCAACGCAAGGATGGCGCGTGGCGGCTGGGCCCCGCGGCGGGCTGGATAGGGTCGCGCTACCAGGCGCAATTCGACGTGGGGTCGGTGATCGAACCCATCCTGCGCCAACTTTCCATCGACACGGGAGAGAGCGCTTCCTTCTATGTGCACGAAGGCAATCTGCGCAGCTGCCTGATGCGTTGCGACGGCCCTAACGCGCGTCCGGATCATCCACGCTCGGGCGAGCTGCTGCCGCTGGACCTGGGTGCGCCGGGGCGCGCCATCCTGGCCGCGCTGGGTGAACCGGGCGATCTCTACGAGCGCATCCGGCGTCAGGGCTATCACTGGGCCCGCGCGGAGCGTTCCACGGGGGCCGCCGCGGTCGCCGCGGCGGTGCGAGGCGGGCAAGGCACGGTGCTGGGCGCCATCAGCACCTCAGGCCCGGTGGAGCGCCTGACGCCCGCGGTATTGCGCAAGCTGGCGCCGCAAACGGTCGCTGCCGCCAAGCGCCTGGGCGTGGCCCTGGGCGGCGTTCCGGCCACGGCCTTGCGTGCCACATGGCACCCCTGATGTTACGTACCGCGTAACGCATTGCCGGCGCGGACCGGGGTGTCTTCCAATGTGAGCTTTCCTGCGTGGCCGCAGGTCTTCTCCGGAAATCCCATGACCACTCCCCCGCCGAGGCAACAGCTCGGTCCCGCGCCCAATGCACGGCGCCATCTTCCCCCCGCCTTGCGCGGCATCCTGTCCCTGGGCGATTTCGAACCGGCGGCGCGGCGGATCCTGCCGCGGCCTATCTTTGGCTACCTGCAGGGCGGCGTGGAGGACAACGTCACATTGCAGGCCAACGTGGCAGCCTTTCGCAAATGCATGTTTCGCACCAATGTCCTGGTGGATGTGTCCGCGCGTGAACAGGGGCGCGAATTGCTGGGGCAGGTCTACCGCACGCCATTCGGCATCGCGCCCATGGGTTTGTGCGCCATGTTCGCCTTCGACGGCGACGTTGCCATGGCCGGCGCGGCCGAGGCGGCAGGCATCCCTTATGTATTGAGCGGCGCATCGCTGACGCGCATGGAACGCGTGGCGCAAGCGGCGCCCACCAGCGCCTGGTTCCAGGCCTATATCCCGGGTGAGCCGGCGCATATCGAGGGCCTGATCCAGCGTGTCGAAAAAGCCGGGTTCCGGACGCTGGTCGTGACGGTGGATACGGCCACGCTGGCCAATCGCGAGAACAATGTGCGCGTGGGGTTCTCCACGCCGCTGCGGCCCAGCCTGCGACTGGCCTGGGACGGCTTGCTGCGGCCGCGCTGGTTGCTGCGGACGCTGGGGCGGACCTTGGCCAGGCACGGCATGCCGCATTTCGAGAACGCGGGGTCGGGCAGAGGCGTGCCCATCATTTCCAGCAGTGTCGTGCGGCAGTTTGGCTTGCGCGATCACTTGTCCTGGGAGCATCTGGCGCTCATACGCCGGCAATGGCGGGGCAAGCTGGTGGTGAAAGGCATCATTTCCGCGACGGATGTCATGCGTGCGGAACAGGCTGGCGCCGATGGCGTGATCCTGTCCAATCATGGCGGACGGCAGTTGGACGGGACGGTCCCTCCCCTGCTGGTGCTGCCGGATGCCGTGAAGGCAAAAGGCCGGATGGCGCTGATGCTCGATAGCGGCATCCGGCGCGGCACGGACGTGTTGAAGGCGCTGGCACAAGGCGCCGACTTCGTGTTCGTGGGGCGTCCCATGGCTTATGCCGCCGCGGTTGGCGGCCAGCAAGGCGTCGCCCATGCCATCGACCTGCTGCGCGACGAGATTCATCGGGACATGGCCTTGCTGGGCGTTCGCAGGCTTGCCGACCTGGGCAGGGAGCACTTGGTCCCGGTCTAGTCGCCTTGCCCGCCGCGCCCGGCCGCCGGCGCTTTCCCAAGTAGGCAAACCCAAAAAAACCCATTTACCCGGAGACAAAAATGATCCTGCATCGTCATCGCCGCACCCTCGCCACGGCCATCGCGGCCAGCGTGCTTGCATATCCCTTGATGGGATGGGCGCAAGAATCCAGCTACCCCACCCATGCGGTACGCGTCATCGTGCCCTTCGTGCCTGGCGGCAATGCCGACAGCAGCGCGCGCATATTCGCGGAAGCGTACGGCAAGCAGTTGGGGCAGTCGTTCATCGTCGAGAACAAGGGTGGCGCGGGCGGCATGATAGGCGCATCGCAGATGGTCCGCGCCGAACCCGACGGCTACACCATCATGATCGGGACGACCGCCCCTATCGTGGCCAGTTGGCAGTTGGCGGGCAAGTCCGCCAGCTATGGATTGAAGGACATGAAGGCCGTGGCCTTGCTGACCCAGGTTCCCGATGTCATCGTCACCAAGGCCAACTCGCCGTTGAAGTCCTACGCGGACCTGGTGGCCTATGGCAAGGCGCATCCCGGCGCGCTCAAGTTCGGTCATCCTGGCAATGGCACGGCGGGGCATGTCAACATCCTGCAGATGCAGAAGGCCTTGTCGCAGAAGTTCATCATCGCGGCCTACAAGGGAGCAGGACCGGCGGTGCAGGACCTGCTGGGCGGCCAGCTGGATGCGGTGGCGACGGACCTGCCTTCGGCCTTGCAGTTGATCCGGGCGGGCCAGCTGCGCGCCTTGGCGGTCGTATTTTCCCAGCGCGTAGCTTCCTTGCCGGATGTCCCCACCATGGCGGAGCTCAAGCAACCGGACGTGGATATCGCGCCCTTCACGGCCACCATGGCGCCGCGCGGCGTTCCGCCCGCGGTCGTCGCAAGGTTGGTGGACGCCAGCAACGCCGCCCTCGACGATCCCGCGGTCCGCAAGCGCGTGGAAGATATCGGGGGCGTACCGGTCAAGATGAGCGGCGGCGACTTCGACCAGTTCCTGGAACGCCAGACGGAAACTTATCGCGGACTGGTGTCGTCTGGATTGTTGACGGCGGAGTAAGGCGCCGCAGGGCGGGGCGGAAGACTCCACCCTGGGCAAGATGGACCGGCGGGCGTAGCACGCCTGTCGCTGCCGCTTATTTATTCCGCGACCAGCGTCTTGTATTGCACTGTGCTCTTCGCCGAGGCCTGCGTAAGCTCCACGGTCAGGGCGATGCCGTATGTTCGCAGATATACCAGCTTTTCCCTTCTGGTTTCGATTCCGTTTTTGTTAAAGAACGTGCATGTCATGTCGACCGCCTGCCCAGGAACTTGCGGCATGAAGCGAGAAGCCGGGTAGTTGTCGCCGCTGGTGCAAGTGACCCTGCGAGACATCTGCAAGGACGAGCCGAAGTAATACATCGACTCCCATTCGAACGTGAAAGTGCCATGTTCGGGGACATTGCGTACGTCGGCCGGCCATTCCTTGATCTCTCGCGCCCGTTCAAGGCCAGGAAGTCTCAGCGCCGTGGTCATCCCGGACTGCTCGATGAACGGCGCCAGCCCACGATACGTAAGGTCGAGACTAAAGAAATAGGGTAGGCCGTTGCGTGTCTGATGCGTGATGCCGCGTACGAAACCGTCGTCCTGATCGTTGATGTACGTGCTCTCGACTTCGCTGTCGGTCGACTTGCCCTCGGCCCCTTCCGTATGGAGGCTGGCGGATACCTTCAACGTCTTGAAGCCCAAAGCCTCGGTGCCCGGCTGAGGTAATTTTTCCCGGACCGAGCGCGAAAGGTTCCCCACCTTCATGCGCTCGCTCGAATACGTCGCGGGGTCGGCGACGATTTGTTTGGCAGGATCATCCCACGGCCCCGTAATAGGAACACCGCAACCGGTCAGTGCGACCGTGGAACTCAATAGGCCGATCAAGGATATCCGCAAAGGTGCAGCCACCACGCTCCCTCTCCAATCAAATCAAATTATGACAAATATTTCTAAATATTGATTGTGGAGCAAAAGTGGAAGGTTGGCTAGGGGATGTGGCCATGACCCGGCGCCCGGACGATCTGGACAGGGCCAAGCTCCGCCTTGTCGACATCAAAGGGCGCAGCCGACAAAAAAGCCCGTAAGACTTTGATTCTTACGGGCTTCTTGCGCTTCCAGGACTAGCCTGGAACAAATTCCTGGTGCCGACGGCGAGACTCGAACTCGCACAGCTTTCGCCACTACCCCCTCAAGATAGCGTGTCTACCAATTTCACCACGTCGGCAGGGTAACTCTTGCTTCCAGCGCACTGGCCGCTGGAAAGTCCAAGATTCTAGCACGGTTCCGGCCCTTATGTGGGCGCGGATAGAGGGAACCGGGCCCTGGCACGGCAGGGCCCGGTGGGCTTACTTGGAGGCCGGCGCGGCAGGCGTGGCCGGGGCGGGCGCGGCCGGAGCGGCCGGCGCCTGCGGGATCGACGCGTCAGGCTTGGCCGGCGCGGCGGCGGGCGCATTGCCGGCCGGGGCCGCGGGAACCGAGCTGCCAGCGGCAGGCGCCGGAGCGCCCGGAACTTGCGGCACGGAGCGATCGGCGGGCGGCGCCTGGTAGTTCTGCATCACGCCCGATTCGACCGGCGCGCCCACGCCCTTGTGGGTCACATAGGCCAGGCCCGCGGTCGTGGCGAAGAAGACGACCGCCGCCCATTTCGTGGTCCGCGACAGGAAATTGGCAGCGCCCGAAGCGCCAAACAGGCTGCCGGCGGAACCGCTGCCGAAAGCCGAACCCATATCGGCGCCCTTGCCCTGCTGCAGGAGGACCAGGACGATGATGGCCAGTGCCGACAGCACCTGGACGACCATCAGAATCGATTGCATCAAAGACATCTCTTACTCCGAAACGCTGTTCAAACAGCGGCTATGCGTAAAAATTCATCGGCCACCAGCGACGCGCCGCCCACCAGGGCGCCGTCGATGTCGGGCATCGCGAACAGCGTGGCGGCATTGGCTGCCTTGACGCTGCCGCCATAAAGAATACGGACCTGCGGCACGCCCAGGCCGCGCAGCGCCACCCGGATGGCGCCATGCACTTCCTGCGCCTGCTCCGGCGTCGCGGTGCGGCCGGTGCCGATCGCCCAGACCGGCTCGTAGGCCAGGACCAGCCTGGCCAGCGCGTCGGCGCCCAGGGCCAGGACCGGCTCCAGCTGGCGCTCGATGACGCCCAGCGTGTTGCCGCCCTCGCGCTCTTCCAGGGTCTCGCCGACGCAGACCACCGGGGTCAGCCCCACGGCCAGCGCGGCGCGCGCCTTGTCGGCAACCAGTTGATCGCTTTCACCGTGCATGGCACGGCGTTCCGAATGACCGGCCAGGGCCCAGCGGCAGCCGAAATCCCGCAGCATGGCGCCCGCCACTTCGCCCGTATAGGCGCCCTTCTCATGCACGCTGATATCCTGCGCGCCCCAGGAAATGGTGCTGCCCTTGAGCAGCGACTCGGCCTGGGCCAGATAGGGGAAAGGCACGCATACGCCCATTTCGCAATGGTTGCCAGCGCCCTGCCGCAAGGCCGCCAGCAAGGCAGCGTTGTCGGCCAGGGTTCCGTGCATCTTCCAATTGCCCAGCACCAGGCGCGCGCGCTGGACGGTGGACGGGGCTTGGCGATCTGTCGTCGTCATAGATATAAGCTAGGCAAACCGGAGTTGGTTCAGGAATTAAGTTCGGAACAGGCCTCGGCGGTCCCCCGCCCCACAGCCGGACGGGCATCGCGGGAGACTTAAATCTCCCGCACCTATCCACGGCCCCACGGCCGTAGCAAGACGGACCCACCAAAAAATCCCGGTCAAACCCGTGATTGTATCCTGTTCGGCGGATTCGG
The DNA here is from genome assembly GCF_004121055.1 of Achromobacter aloeverae. Classification (GTDB taxonomy): domain Bacteria; phylum Pseudomonadota; class Gammaproteobacteria; order Burkholderiales; family Burkholderiaceae_B; genus Bordetella_C; species Bordetella_C aloeverae. Next base: position 440,540 of record NZ_PYAL01000004.1, on the reverse strand, counting down.
GGGGAGAACTTGCCCCCGAGGGACATCCGCGGCGAGGCCCGCCCCTCATCCTTTTGCCCGTCACCCACCCGCAAGCACGTACTTGTTACTCCCCGCTGTCATCCGCCGCTGCTAAACTGGCCGCTCACTTGGGGAGTAGCCTGCTTCCGATCCCCTGGAAGCGCCCGCGTCAACATTCTTGGCCTCGCGGCCATGGCGCCGGCAGCCGTAGCGGCTTGGCGAGACCATGGTTTTCCTTGTGCTTCAGCCGGGCGCACAGGGAAATCTATGCGTCGCCCGGCCGAGCGCTCCGTCCCCATGAATTTCGCCGCCACCCTCCTCCTGGCCTTCGCCATGTCGACCGATGCCTTCGCGGCCGCCATCGGCAAGGGCACCAGCCTGCACAAGCCCCGCTTCAGCGATGCCCTGCGCGCCGGCGTGATCTTCGGCGTGATCGAGGCCATCACGCCCCTGATCGGGTGGCTGGTCGGCTCCGTCGCGGCCAAATATGTGGAGAACTGGGACCACTGGCTGGCCTTCGTCATGCTGTCCATCCTGGGGCTCCTGATGATACGCAACGCCGTCCGCGCGCCCGGCGAGGACGAGGCGGACAGGCCGCCCCGCAAGCACTCCTTCTGGAACCTGGCCTTGACCGGCTTCGCCACCAGCATCGATGCGATGGCGATCGGCGTCAGCCTGGCCTTCATCGACAACAATATCCTGGTCACCGCCTCGGTCATCGGGCTGGCCACCCTGCTGATGGTGACGACAGGCTTCATGCTGGGCCGGGTATTGGGCAGCCTGGCCGGCAAGCGCGCGGAAATATTCGGCGGACTGGTGCTGATCGGCGTCGGCACGTCCATCCTGTTCGAACACCTGCGCGCCTGAGTCCACCAGGGAGGAGGTCGCGCAGCGAGAGGCGGGCAGCCAGGTGCGGCACATGCCCGTCAATGAGAAAAATGTCGGAGAAATAGGCAAGTATCCGCTTCGTTTAGGCACGCATTCGTCCGGGGAATCAGCCTAGTATTGACGCTGACGTGGATCAGGGCGGCACGCCGCCAGGTCGCGCGCCCAGGCGGCCGCCGGAACACGGCGCTGCGCCCGCGCGAACCGCGCCGCGCCGTTCCCTCCACGGTTTCCGCAATCCTTGTCGCTGTCGGGAGATTCCCATGACTACTTCTTACGCGTTCGGCGCGACCGGCCCCAAGGCCGCGCTTGGCCCCTTCAACTACCAGATCCGCGATTTGCGCGAATTCGACGTGCAGCTGGAAGTGCTGTACTGCGGCGTCTGCCACTCCGACCTGCACCAGGCTCGCGACGAGTGGCGCAACACCATCTATCCCGTCGTGCCGGGCCACGAAGTCGTCGGCCGCGTGACCGCCGTCGGCTCGCAGGCCACCAAGTTCAAGGTCGGCGACATCGTCGGGGTGGGCTGCATGGTCGACTCCTGCCGTACCTGCGCCAGCTGCAAGGAAGGCCTGGAGCAGTACTGCGAAGGCGAAACAGGCTTCGTGCCGACCTACAACGGCATCGACAAGCAGACCGGCGCCGTCACCTATGGCGGATACTCGTCGCGGATGGTGGTGGACGAGGCCTTTGTCCTCAACGTTCCCAAGAACCTGGACCTGGCCGGCGTGGCGCCGCTGCTGTGCGCGGGCATTACCACCTATTCGCCCCTGCGCACCTGGAAGGCCGGCCCCGGCAAGAAGGTCGGCATCGTCGGCCTGGGCGGGCTGGGCCACATGGGCGTGAAGCTGGCCGCCGCGATGGGCGCGCACGTGGTGCTGTTCACCACCTCGCCGTCCAAGATCGAGGACGGCAAGCGCCTCGGCGCGCAAGAAGTGGTCATTTCCAGGAACCCCGACGAAATGAACGCCCACGCGAACAGCTTCGACCTCATCATCAATACGGTGGCGGCCAAGCACGACCTCAATCCCTTCCTGAACCTGCTGCGCCGCGACGGCACGATGGTGCTGGTGGGCGTGCCCGAGCACGACCATCCGTCTCCCCAGGTCGGCAACCTGATTTTCAAGCGCCGCCGCCTGGCGGGCTCGCTCATCGGCGGAATCGCGGAAACCCAGGAAATGCTGGACTTCTGCGGCGAGCACGGCATCACGTCCGATATCGAACTGATCCCGATGCAGAAGATCAACGAAGCTTATGAGCGCATGCTCAAGAGCGATGTGAAATACCGCTTCGTGATCGACTCGGCTTCACTGCAGCAGCAGTAGGACGGCGGACCTAGATCCCCCCCGCGCCGGCCTCGGGACGCTCGCGCTGGGACGCATGCCATCCCAGCAGGCGTTCCTCCGCGAACTCGATCGCCTTGAAGAGCAGCACGCCCAGGATGCATAGCAAGGCCAGGGCGACGAAGACCGTCGGCGTATCGAAACTGCCCTGGGCCACCAGGATCACGTGGCCCAGGCCCGTTTCACCGGCGACGAACTCCCCCACGATGGTGCCGACCAGCGCGAACGAGATCCCCACCTTCATGCCGGCCAGCAAACTGGGCATGGCATTGGGAAAGCGGATTTTCCATAGGATCTTGGCGCGCGACGCCCGGTTGACGCGCGCCATGTCCAGCATGTCCGGATCGGTGGACCGCAGCCCCAGCACGGTGTCGATGAGGATGGGAAAAATGGCGATCAACAGGGCAATGGCGATTTTCGGCGCCGCGCTGGTGCCCAGCCAGATCACGAACAGCGGCGCCAGCGCCACCTTGGGCACCGCATTCATCGCCACCAGCAGCGAGTACAAGGTACGGTCCAGGAAGCGCGAATAGACAATGCCGATCGCCGCCGCCACGCCCAGCACCACCGCCAGCACGAAACCGGCCAGCGTCGTGCGCAGCGTATCCAGGCTTTGCATGAGCAGGTAACCCGGCTGCTTGAAGAACTCCAGGATGACCTTGCTGGGCGCGGGCAGCAGGAACTCCCGGATTCCCAGCGTCCGCACCGCGATCTCCCAGATGACCAGCAGAACCAGCATCGTGGCTAAAGCCTGCCGGCTGCGCACCGTACGTTTCCACAGTTGTTTCACGGCGCTCTCCGCTCAATGCTTGTAGATGCCCAATCCGCGGAACGTGTCCCGGATATGCGATACGTAGCGGGCGAACTCGGCGGTCTCGCGCACTTCCAGCCCGCGCGGACGTTCCAGTTCGATGGGGATTGCTTCCGCGACGCGCCCCGGTCCCCGCGCCATCATCACCACCCGGCTGCCCAGGTAGACCGCTTCGGAGACCGAATGCGTGATGAACACGACCGTCTTGCCCGTCGCCATCCACGCGCGTTGCAGCTCGACGTTCAGCTCGTCGCGCGTGAAGGGATCCAGCGCGCCGAAGGGTTCGTCCATCAGCAGCAGCTGCGGGTCCAGCAGCAGCGCGCGGCAGATGGACACGCGTTGGCGCATCCCGCCGGACAGTTCGCGCGGATAGCGGTCGAGGAAGGCCGACAAGCCGAACAGGTCCAGCAGCTCGCGCGCCCGGCTCTCGTACCGCGCGCGCGGCGCATCGTGGAGCTCCGCCGCCAGCAGCACGTTGTCCAGGATGTTGCGCCACTCCAGCAGCAGATCGCGCTGGAACACCACGCCCATGTCCTCCGGCGGCTCCAGGATGGCCTTGCCGCGCAGGTTCAGCGCTCCGCTGCTGATGCCCTCCAGGCCCGCGATGCACTTGAGCAGCGTGCTCTTGCCGCAGCCGCTAGGACCGACGATGCTGACGAACTCTCCCTCGGAGATATCCAAGGTCACGTCTTGCAGCGCGTGCAGCGGGCCGCTGTCCGAGCGGTAGATCTTGTTCAATCGCGCGATTTCCAGGAACCCGGACACGGCGCATCTCCTTGCTCGGCTATCAGTTCGGCAACAGGGCGTTGGTGTAGTAGTCGGCGGGGACGCGTCCCGGCTTGATCTGGCCCGTCTTCTCCAGGGTCTCGATGGCCGCCTTCCAGTCGGCATCGGTCTGGACGCCGAACGCAAGGCCCGGCTTGCTGGGGCTTTCAAAGAAGGGGCGATAGGCCTGCAGCTGTTCGCGCAGCACGTCCGGATCCAGTTTCGCGTTGGGCCGGTCGGCGATGATGGCGGCCACCGCCTCGTCGATGTGGCCGTCGTAGATGTACTTCCACGCCCGCAACTGCACGTCGACGAACTTGCGCAGCGCCTCGCCCTTGTCCTTGATGGTCGACGGCGTCGCGACCAGCCCGTAGCTGGGGAAGCTGATGCCGCTGTCGGCAAGCAGCAGCGCCGACGCCGGGCGCGTCTTGCGCACCATGGGCTGCCCGAAGGGAGCCTGCGTCATGAGGCCGTCGCTATTGCCGGAAGCGTAGGTGGACACCATGGCGCTGGGCGCCACCATCACCACGCTGACCTCGCTCCTGGACAGGCCGTTGACCTTCAGGAAGGGGTCTATGAACGGCGCCCAGGGACTGGTGGTGAAACAGACGATCTTCTTGCCGGCCAGGTCCTTGGGCGACTTCACCCCCTGCTTTTCATCCATCAGCACGGCCAGGTCGCCGGTCCTGGCGAAACCCGCGATCGACATCAGGTCCAGGCCGTTCTCCTTGGCCACCGCCATGGTGCCCAGGGCGACCTGGCCCACGTCCACCTGCCCAGCCGCCAGCAGCTGCAAGGTATTGATGGTGCCGGTGCCGTCCTGCACTTCCACCTCCAGGCCCGCTTGCTTGAACCATCCTTTTTGCAGCGCCAGGTGCATGGCGCCATGCATGCCCCATGGCGAGAAATCCAGGCGCACCAATAACTTGTCGGCCGCGCGCGCCGCTGGCGACAACGCCAGGCCCGCCGCCAGCGCGACCGCGCCGCATACCCTGGACAACGCTTTTCTACGATTCATTCCGTTCCCCTTGACGAGTTGGTTCTGCTTTCCTACCGCTCACCGCGCCCGCAGCGCCTGCGTGGCGGCGCGATCGATCTTCCCCGTGCCGGGGTCCACGACCACGCGATAATGGTCCCGCACATACGCGGCCGTCAGCTTCTGGTTCCAGACATCCTCCTCGATGGCCGCGTCGTCGCGCAACAGGGGATCGCCAAAGCCGCCCCCGCCGGGCTGGTCGTGCGTGACCACGTCGTTGCGCTGTATCAGCATGCCCACCTTGCTGGGCAGGGAGATCTCTTCCTCGCCGCTGTGCAGCGTATTGGCCGCCGCCCGCGCCGGCTTGCCGCCGCTCAGGCCGTAGGGCTGGAATTTCATCCGGTCCGCTCTCAATTGCAGCAGCACGTCGTCGCCCAGCACGCGATAGCTGCGCCGGATGCCCAGGCCACCGCGGAAGCGGCCCGCGCCGCAGGAATCGGGCAGCAGCTCATAAGCCTCGACGCGGACCGGGTGCTGCGCCTCCAGCGTCTCGACCGGCGTGTTGGACAGGTTCTGGGACGCGTTCGTGATGGCCTCGATGCCGTCGGCTTGCGGCCGCGCGCCCCAGGCGCCGCACACCATGTCGACGATGATGTAGGGCTTGCCCTCGTCGCTCTTGCCCGACAGGCAGACCACCGTGTTGCCGCCCTCGCCGGCCGCGGGCACCCGGTCGGGCACGACCTGCGCCAAGGCGCCGAGCATGGCGTCGAATACCCGGTAGCCGGTCAGCGCGCGCGCGGCGACCGCGGCCGGCTCCAGGGGATTGAGCACCGACCCTTCCGGCACGGAGATATCCACGCAGCGGAACACGCCGGCGTTGTTCGGAACATCGCCCTTGAGCGCGCAGCGCACGCTCAGGTAGGTGCAGGACTTCGTATAGGACAGGGTGGAGTTGATGGCCGCCCGTACCTGCGGGGAAGAGCCGGCATAGTCGACGCTGACGTGGTCCTCGTGCACGGTTACCGCCACCTGGATCGGGATGGGGTCCGGCGACAGCCCGTCGTCGTCGATATGGTCCAGGAAGCTGTACGTGCCCTTGGGCCAGCGGCGGATTTCCTCGCGGGTCAGGCGCTCCGCGTAGTCCAGCAGCTCCGCGAAGTAGGCGCGCGCCGACTCGCGGCCGTAGCGATCCAGCAGGGACGTCAGCTCCCGCACGCCGACCTGGCAGGCCGCGTACTGCGCGCGCAGGTCGCCCAGCACGCGGTCGGGCACGCGCACGTTGCGCGCGATGACACGCTCCATGATGTCATTGACCCGCCCCTCCTCGTAGAACTTCACCACCGGAATACGCAGGCCTTCCTGGTAGATTTCCGTCGAATCGCTGGCGTTGGACCCCGGCACGCGGCCGCCCACGTCCGTGTGATGGCAGATCACCACGCAATACCCCTCCAGCTCGCCCTGGTAGAAGAAGGGAACGAACATGAAGATATCCGGCAGGTGCATGCCGCCGTCGTAGGGGTCGTTGACGATGACGGCGTCGCCCGGGCGCAGGGAATCGCCATAGCGCGCCCGCACCGACGCCATGGCCTCGGGAATCGCGCCCAGGTGCAGCGCGATGGTCTTGGCCTGGGCGATCATCTGGCCATGACGGTCGCAGATCGCCGCCGAGTAATCCATGACGTCCTTGACGATCTCCGATCGCGCGGTGCGCAGGACCGTATAGGCCACTTCGTCCACGATGGCGTCCATGGCGTTCTTGACTACCGCGAAGGTAATCGGGTCGATGGTGGTTTTCATGCGGCTTCCTGGTGCAGGTCGATGATGATGTTGCCCACGTCGTCGGCATGGGCGCTGCAATTCGGCGGCACGACGATGGTCGTGTCGTAGGACTCGATGATCAGCGGTCCGGCCAGCTTCTCCCGCGTCAGCGCGCCGCGCGGCACCAGCCGCGTCTCGCGGGGCGGCTCCTGCGCCGAGAAGCTGACCATGCGGGTGCCCGACTCGCCGGCCAGCGCGGTGGCATCCACCTTGCAATGGCCGAAGTCCAGGCGCTGTCCGCTGCGCCCGTAGGCCGACACACGGAGGTTCACCAGCTCCAGCGGCTCGTCGCTGCTGTAGCCGAAGGTGCGCGCATACTCGGCATTGAAGTCGTCCTTCAGCCGTGCCAGCGCCCGCGCGTCGAGGGCGCCCGCGGCCAGCGGCACCGTCAGTTCGGAGCTCTGGCCCAGGTAGCGCACATCCGCGAAGGCCACCGTCTCCACCGCGCCATGCGCATAGCCTTCGGATGCCAGGATCTCCCGGCCCTGCCCGCGCAGGTCGTCGGCGATCGCCGCCAGCGACGCCGGATCGCAAGCGTCGAGGCGCCGCAACACGGCCTTCACGAAATTGTGCTCGGCGTCCGCCGAGAGCATGCCAGCCGAGCAGAACACGCCAGCCATGATGGGCGCGATCACGCGCGTGATGCCCAGCAGGCGCGCCACCGAGACAGCATGCAGGGGTCCGCCGCCGCCGAACGCGATCATCGCCATCTCGCGCGGGTCCCTCCCCCGCTCGACGGTCACGGCGCGGATGGCTCGCGCCATGTTGACGTTGGCCACCTGTCGTATGCCGTGGGCCGCCGCCAGCACGTCCAGGCCCAGGGGCTCGGCGATATGCCGTGCGATGGCGTCATGGGACAACGCCGGCGTCACCGCCAGGCTGCCGCCCGCGAGCGCCTTGGGATTCAGGTAGCCCAGGACCATGTTGGCATCGGTGACCGTGGGGCGGTCGTTACCGTTGCCATAGCAGGCCGGCCCCGGATAGGCGCCCGCCGATTCCGGTCCCACGCACAGCAGGCCGCCGGCGTCGATGCCCGCGATGGACCCGCCGCCGGCGCCCACCTCGGCGATGTCGATGGCAGGCACCTTGAGCACATAGCCGCCGCCCTTGATGAAGCGGCTGGGCGCGCTGATGCCATCGCGGAACTCGTACTCATTGGTCAGCGAGGGCACGCCCGCCGCGATGATGGACGCCTTGGCGGTGGTGCCGCCCATGTCGAACACGATCAGGTCGCGATCCCCGCTCAGGGTGCCGATCTGCGCCGCCCCGGCCACGCCGCCCGCCGGCCCCGAGGCCACCGCGAACACCGGCTTCTCGGTCGCCGACGCAATGCCCATCATGCCGCCATTGGAGGCCATGACTTGCAGCGACGCGGTGACGCCCATGCCGGCCAGGTCCTGTTTCAGGCGCGCCAGGTACGTGCGCATGGCCGGCAGGATGTAGGCGTTGACGACCGTCGTGCTGGTGCGCTCGTACTCCTTGATTTCCGGCAGCACCTCGCACGATACGCTTAGCAGCAGGTCGGGAAAGGCGGCCTCGATCAGCGCCTTCGCCCGCCGTTCATGAGCGGGATTGATGTAGCTGTTCAGGAAGCAGATGGCGATGGCGGTCACGCCCTCCGCGGCCAGTTCTCCCACCTCCCGCAGCAGCTGCTGTTCGTCCAGGGGCGTGACGATGCGGCCCTGCGCGTCGATGCGTTCGCGGATGCCACGCCGGTAGCGGCGCGGCGCCAGCGGCTGCGGCTTGGACCAGCCCAGGTCGAACATGGTGGGGGTGCGAATGCGCGCGATCTCCAGCACGTCGCGGAATCCCTCGGTGGTCAGCACGGCGGTCCGGGCGCCCACTTTCTGCAGAATGGTGTTGGACGCGGTGGTCGTGCCATGGACGATCTCGGTGATATCGCCCGCCGCGATGCCGGCCTGCTCGATCAGCGCTTGCAGGCCCCGGGTGATCGCCAGCCCAAGGTTCTCGGGCGTGGTGGAGGTCTTGTTGACATAGAGCCGGCCGTCCGGCATGGCCAGGACGATATCCGTGAAGGTGCCGCCGATATCGCAGCCTACGCGCACGCCGGCGCGGGCATGAAATGCAGTGTCCATCATCTCTCCGTGCCACGCGCGCCGCGCCTGGCGTACAGGTGAACCAGCCTACGGATCGGCCCATCACGGGCCATTGAACAAGCCGCTAACCGGCCAGTTAACCAAGCACTTAACTAACTAACCAGTAAGTACAATAAGGAGTACGATATGGAATCCGCGCGAGTCCTGTCAAGGACAGCGGCATCAGGGTTTACAGCAGGTCGGGCAGGTCCGGCATGTACACTCGCCATGAGAAATCGAGATGAGCAAAGACAAAACCAAACCCGCCGCCACCGGCCATCCGGACAAGGATGGCGCGCGCCGCACGCGCAATGCCGCGGCGACGCGCGAGCGCATCCTGGCGGTCGCCAGCAAGGAGTTCGCTACCCGTGGTTATGACGGCGCGCGCATAGACGCCATCGTGGCCCGCTGCAAGATCAGCAAGAACCTGGTCTATCACTACTTCGCCAGCAAGGAAGCGCTTTTCATCGAGGTGATGGAACGGGCCTACGGCGCGATGCGCGAACGACAGAACGAACTATCGCTGTCGGGCGAGGACCCGGTGGCCGACATGCGCGAACTGGTGGTGAAGACGGTCCAGCACTTCATCGACCAGCCGGACTTCATACAGCTGCTCTCGACCGAAAACCTGCACAAGGCCGCGCACATCAGGAAGTCCAGGATCATCCCGGAGATGTTCAATCCGCTGCGCAACGCGCTGCACGACATCCTCGAACAGGGCAAGCGGAAAGGGGTGTTCCGGCAGGACGCGGACTGGATAGATCTCTACGTCTCCATCTCCGGCCTCGGATCCTACTCGCTGTCGAACCGCTATACCTTGTCGTACGTGCTGGACGTGGACCTGGGCGCGAAGGAAAGGGTCGCCAACCGGGTCAAGCACGTGGCGGAGATGGTCACCAGCTATTTGTGCGACGTGAAGGGCGGCGCCAAGTCCTGATAGAGGCCTGCCCCTCGGCCCGCGCCTGCCCCGGCGCAAAGCCATGACGTATAATTCCTGGCTTCCGCACCCTCGCTTTGCGCACCCTTTTTCATGCCTCTCGCTCCCGACAAGAAGCCCGAATCCATGGGCCAGACCGCGTATCGGCAGTTGCGCGAAGCGATCGAGACCGGTGTGCTTGCGCCGGGCGACCGTATCAGCGTCAATGGACTGGCCGACCAGTTGAGCATCAGCCGCACGCCGGTGCGCGAAGCCATCGCGTGGCTGGAAACCGATGGCCTCATCGTGCATCAGCCCTATCTGGGGCGGGTGGTTGCGCAACTCGATCATCAAATGGTTAATGAGTTGTACGCGGTTCGCATGATGCTGGAGCCCGCTGCCGCGGCGATGGCCGCGCGGAACGCGACCGACGCAGAAATCGCCGTGCTGAAGGAGATGGTCGTCTTCGAGCAGTCGATATTGGACAACGCCATCGAGCGCGCCCGGCACAACCGCCGCTTCCACGAAGCCGTCTATCGAACCGCGCACAACCGTTATGTGATCAGCACGCTGAACGCGCTGCAGACATCCATGATCCTGCTCGGCCCCGCTACGGCAAACAATCCAGATCGGCTCAAGACGGCGTATGCGGAGCATGTCGATCTTGTCGAATGCATTGCTGCGCGGGATGCCAATGGTGCCGAGAAACTCATCGCCCGGCACCTTGCCGAAGGCCAGCGGGTCCACATCAAGTACCTGCTTGGCAGGCAACAGCCGCCGACCTGAAAAGCCAGCGAGCCGCCGCCATGCGCGCCTACCCCAGGGTAATGCCAAGTTTATCGGTCAGTTGGGCCCACTTGGCGACTTCGTCCTTGATGAAGCGACCGAACTGATCGGGCGTCATGGGCGATGGCTCAGCGCCATGCGCCCTCATCTTTTCGACGATGCCGGGATCGTTCAACGCAGCGTTGACGTCCGCGTTGATCCTGGCGACCACCTCCGGCAGTGTCGCCGCCGGCGCCAGCAGCCCGAACCAGCCGACCGCGGCATAGCCCGGCACGCCAGCCTCGGCCACGGTGGGCAGGTCAGGAAACGCCTCGGCTCGCTTCGCGCCCGTGACGGCCAAGGCCTTCAACATGCCGCTCTGTACATAGGGCATCACCGTCTCGCCGGGCGCGAACATCACGTCCACGGTGCCGCTCAACAAATCGGTGACAGCCTGCCCCGTTCCTTTATAAGGCACATGCATCATGTCGACGCCGGCCGCCTGCTTGAACAACTCCACCGTCAAATGCGATGCGGCGCCCGCGCCCGACGAACCAAAGGTCAGGCGACCGGGCGCACCCTTGGCCTTCGCGATCAGTTCCCCGATGTTGGTCACGCCCAGTTTCACATTGACGACGATGACGTAGGCCGACGCCGACACCAGGGCGATGGGCGCGAACTGCGAGACGTTTTTCCTGTCCAGCGATGCGGTCGAGCTCATCAGCAAGGTATAGCCGTCAGGCTTGGCGCGCGAGACGAAATTTGCGCCGATGTGACCGCTGGCGCCCGCGCGGTTGTCCACGATGACGGACGTTTTCCAGGCATTGCCGAGATACACACCCAGTATGCGGCCTAGGGTATCGGCCCCGCCTCCCGGCGGAAATGGAACGACGATGGTTACGGTACGGCCGGGGAATGCGCCCATCTGCGCCTGCGCGCGCGACAGGGCAAGCATCCATGGCAGCGACAGGAGTGCGCTTACGGCGCGGCGGCGTGCAGGGGAATCCTGCCCGCGTGTCGCGAGCTTGCATTCGGGGGTATTCAAGGTGTCTCCTCTCCGCTCACGGGGCGGCTTGGTGCGAGGGGCTCAAGCGCGGCCCCATTCGAGGCCGGCCAGGAAAACCGCTCAACGCGGCGCGACGATCTTCGTTCGCAATGTCATCGCGGGTGCTTCGAAACCGCACTCGACGATGTCACCAGGGCGCAGGAACAGGGCTTCCGCGTTTGCCTTGCCCACCGCCACGCCGCCAGGCGCTCCCGTCGAGAACATGTCGCCGGGCTGGAGCGCGAGCAAGCGGGAGAAATGCTTGAGGATGTCGCCCAGCTTCCAGATCTGGTCGACAGTATTGACCCGCATGCGAAGCTCGCCATTCACGCTGCATGTCACCCAGAGGTCATAGGGGTCGGGCACTTCATCCATCGTGATGATGCAAGGCCCCATGGGCCCGAAGCCGGGCGCATTCTTGGACGTCCAGAATCGGGTTCCGGAGGCCACTTCCTTCTTCTGGGTATCCCGGCACGTGAGGTCGTTGAGCAGCGTAATGCCGGCGATGTAGTCCAGAGGGTCCCCCGGAGCGCCTGATTCGACACGCTTGCCGATCACGAAAACCAGTTCGGGCTCGTAATCGAGCCTGGCGACGCTTTCCGGCCGCTCGACCTCGCTGTCATGGCCCACCAGGCAGGAGTTCAGCTTGACAAAGCCCGTGGGCTCCTGGGGCAGCTCCTTGATCAGGTCCGTCCGCTTCAGTTCTTCGAGGTGGGATCGGTAGTTCTTTCCCACGCACAGAAACTTGTCGGCGTCCGGCACCGGCGGCAGCAGCTTGATCGCGTCGGCTCCGTGGGAAAACCGGGCCAGCAAGGCCTGGTCGCTGGCGGCCGCCTTCAGCAGGCCGCGCGTCCGACCCAGGCCGTCCTCCCCGGTTTCCAGCAAGCCGCGCATCGACGTGGGGAATGGCAGCTTTGGCTGCAGGGCTCGAGCGCACTCGACGAGATCCAGCATGCGGTCTTCGCACAATGCGCCGACACGGGTAGCGTGGCCGTCCCCTGGGACGGAAAAAGTGGCGAGTCTCATGGCATAGCGCCTCAAAGTCGGTTTCGGAGCGACGAATCATATCGATGAATTCAATTGAATTCAACTGGATTCAATAAAGTCCGCGCGGGCGAAATGGGCTTGATTACGAAGTTGACGGCCGAGCGCGGAGCACGCGACAACGTCCGGATGCGCGCCATTTCCCGCGGGAAAGAATCCGGTCGGCTACCATGCGGCCATGAAAAAAGCCCCGTGCCAGACAGGCAGGGGGCATCGGCCGGCACTGACCGGCCGGGTCTAGCGGACTCCGCTCACGCGCTAGCGCAAGGCCGGATCCAGCCGGTCGCGGATCCAGTCGCCGACGATGGAAATCGACATCGTCGTAAGGAAAATGATCGTGCCCGGGAAGATGGCGATCCACCAGGCCGTGGTGAGAAAGGCGCGGCCGGCGCCGAGCATCTGTCCAAGGCTGGTCAGGGGCGGCCGTATGCCCAGGCCCAGGAAGCTCAGGGACGTCTCCAGCAGGATCACTTGCGGGAAGTTCAAGGTGAACTGCACGATCAGCACGCTGAGGATGTTGGGCAGGATGTGCCTGGCATAGAGATGCCAGGGCGACGCGCCCAGTGCCGTCACGGCCAAGGCGTAGCCCTGGTTGCCCGCGGCGATGACCACGCCCCGGGTCAGGCGCGCGAAGACTTCCCATCCATAGAAGCCCATGATCAGGATGAACAGCGCGAAGCTGCCGCCGAAGACCGCGATCAGCGCCAGCGCGATCAATATGAAAGGCAGCGAGGCCTGTACGTCGGCCAGCATCATGATGGCCTCTTCGACCCAGCCGCGGAAATGCGCGGCAAGAAAGCCCAGCAGGGTGCCTACGGCGGCGCCGATGGCGGTGCCGCCCAGCGCCACCAGGATGCTGAATCGGATCGCATAGAGCAGGCGGCTGAGGATATCGCGCCCCAATTCGTCGGTGCCCAGCCAATGCGCGCTCGTGCCGCCCAGGAAAAAAGGCGGCGCCAACCGCATGCGCAAGGCTTGCGTGCGGTAATCGTATGGCGCCAGGACATCGGCCAGGCAGGCCGCGCACAGCAGGATGGCGATGAAGGCCAAGGCCAGGACGACCAGGGCCGGGTAGCGCCGTTCGGGACGGAATTCCGGGCGAGATCCAGAGCCAAATTCGGGGCGCGGATCCGCTGGCTTTCTCCAGCGGCGCGGCAGGATCAGCGACATATCCCTATTCCTCCTTGCGCGCCGACCGCATGCGCGGGTCGACCAGTGTGTAGACGAAGTCCACCGCCAGGTTGGCCAGCACCATGGTGACCGCCGTCAGGATCAGGATGGCCTGCACCACGGCAAAGTCCCGCGACGTGACCGCGCCGATCAACAGGCGGCCGACGCCGGGCCAGCCGAACACCGTCTCCACGATGATGGAGCCCGCGACCAGGTCGCCCAGCTTCAGGCCGACGATGGTGATGATGGGGATGGCCGCATTGGGCAATGCGTGCCAGAGCGTGCGGCGCGCGGCCGGCACGCCCTTGGCTCGCGCAGCCACCATGTACTGGCGGTTGAGCACTTCCAGCATGGCCGATCGCGTGAAGCGTGCGAACACTCCGGCGAAGTGCGTGCCCAGCGTGATCGCCGGCAGCACCAGGTGCCAGGGCGTGTCCGCGCCCGCGCTGGGCAGCAGGCGCCAGCGCAGCGCGAACAGCAATATCAACAGGATGCCCAGGAAAAAATTGGGCAGGCTGAAACCGAGCACCGCGAAGCTCATGACGAAGCGGTCGACGGGACGATTGCGGTGCAGCGCGGCGACGATGCCCAGGGCCAGCCCGGCGGCCAGGCCCAGCCCGAACGCGGTGAATCCCAAGCGCAAGGTATAGGGCAGCGCCGCGCCTATCAATTCGGAGGCCGGCTTCTGGTCGGACAGCGACAGGCCGAAATCGCCCTGCACCAGGTTGCCCAGGTAGGAAACGTATTGCTCCCACAGCGGACGGTCCAGGCCGAATTTCTGCCGGTATTGCTGCACCACCTCCGGCGAGGCCTGGTCGCCGACCAGGGCCTCGATGGGGTCGCCCGACAGGTTCAAGGCCACGAAGGTGAACGTGACCACGACCCACACTGTCAGGAAGCCCCGCAGCAGCTTGCGCGCCAATGTTCGCGTGTCCATGCCGCGCCCCTACGAGGAGTGAGAGGTCGAAGACGGACTGGCGCCCCCCGGGGCGAGCAGGAGCGCGGGATCATTCACCAGCACGCCCCGCGGCAGCAAATCCAGTATCCGCGCCAAACGCGACGGCGTGGTGTCGCCGACCTCGCACGGCGTTCCCTTGCCGCCCATGGTGATCCAGGTCGGCTTGTCCCGCAGCACGCGCGCCGCGGCCGGTTGCGCCGCCTCGCCCTCCCACACGCGGAAAGCCTGCGCACCCGCCTGCTCGAACTCGTCCGCGCGCGCGTAATCCGGCAGGAAAGCGAGCATTTTCAGCCGCGGCGCCAGCATGAGCGCCCTGCGCAGTTGCGCCACATCGCGCACGCCGACCCAGACGCGATCGACGGCGTCCGCCGCCATGACGTCCCGCACCACCGCCTCTATCAGCGGCTGGTCGGGGGTCTTCACGTCGATCAGCACCGGCCGGCGCGGCGAGATCCGCGCCAGCGTCAGCGGCAAGGGCGACAGGCGTTCGTTGCGCAGCAGGACGACGGCGTCCAGGGCGGCCGCGTCCAGGTCGGCAAGCGCACGCGCGTCGCCGTTAGCGGCGATGCGCGCGAGGTCGGCGTCGTGACAGGCGTACACCCGCCCATCCCGGGTCAGGCGCGCATCGCTTTCGACGATGTCCGCGCCGATATCGATGGCGCCCTGGTAGGCGCTCTGGGTGTTTTCAACATAACGCGAGGAATATCCCCGATGGGCAATGACGAGGGGACGATTCATCGAAGTTCCTTGATTTGCTCCGCGTAGTGGCAACGCACGGCGTGGATGCCATCGATGACGCGCAACTGGGGCGCCTCGCCCAGGCAACGGCGCAGCACGTACGGACAGCGGGTATGAAAATGGCAACCGCTGGGCGGATGCGCGGGACTGGGCGGTTCGCCCTTGAGGACGACGCGCTGCCCCGCGCCTTGGCCGGGCCCCTTCGAAACGTCGGGGATCGCCGAAAGCAGCGCGCGGGTATAGGGGTGCAAGGGCTGCTCGTACACGTCGTCGGTCCAGCCCTCCTCCACGATCTGTCCCAGGTACATGACGGCGACGCGGTGCGACAGGCGCCGGACGACGCGCAGGTCGTGCGAGATGAAGAGGTAGGCGATGCCGTATTCCTGCTGCAGGTGTTCCAGCAAGGCGATGACCGTGGCCTGCACCGACACGTCCAGCGCGGACACCGGCTCGTCGCAAACGATCAGGCTGGGCTTGAGCGCCAGCGCCCGCGCGATCACCACGCGCTGGGCCTGGCCCCCGCTGATCTGGTGGGGATAGCGGTCCGCCAGCGCGGCCGGCAGCGATACCGCCCGCATGAGCTCGGCCACCTCGGCATCGCGCTCGCCGGGCGCACCGATATCGTGCAGGTCCAGCGGCTCGCGTATCTGCCGCCCTATGGGCAGGCGTGGATCCAGCGACGACAGCGGATTCTGGAAAACGATCTGGACTTCGGCCCGCTTGGCGCGCCACTGCGCGGCGGACAGGGATACCAGGTCCTGCCCCTTGAACCGGATCGCGCCCGCCGTGGGCCGGTCCAGGCCCACGATCATGCGGCCGGTGGTGGATTTGCCGCAGCCGCTTTCGCCGACCAGGCCCAGGGTCTCGCCGATGCGCAGGTTGAACGATACGTTCTCGACGGCATGGATCCTGCGAGGTCGCCCCAGCCAGGCGCGGCGCCCGTCGAAATAGCGCCGCAGCGCGCTCACCTCCAGCAGGTCGCCGCCATCGTCATGGTCGGGTTGAGTCATAGCCAGGCCTCCCTGGGCCGATATACCGGCGCGCGGACATCCAGGCGCGGCATGGCATCCAGCAGTTCACGGGTGTAGGCCTCGGCCGGACTGGCGAACAGCGCGGCCGCGGTGGCGGACTCGACCACGCGCCCGTGGCGCATGACCACGACGTCGTCCGCCATTTCCGCCACCACGCCCAGGTCGTGCGTGATGAACAGCATGGCCATGCCCAATTGCGTCTTCAGGCGATTGAGCAGGTCCAGGATCTGGGCCTGTATGGTCACGTCGAGCGCGGTGGTGGGCTCATCCGCGATAAGCAGCCGCGGGCCGCAGGCCAGCGCCATGGCGATCATGACCCGTTGCGCCATGCCGCCGGAGAACTGATGCACATAGGAAGCCAACCGCTGCCTGGGCTCCGGGATACCCACCATCTCCAGCAATTCAAGCGCACGCGCGGCGCGCCGCGCGGCCGGCAGGTCCGTGTGCAGCGCCAGCACTTCGGTCAGTTGCCTGCCTACGGTGTGGACCGGGTTCAGCGATCCCAGCGGGTCCTGGAACACCATGCCGATCTCGCCGCCGCGCACGCGCTGGAGTTCCCGCTCGGGCAGCGCGGCAAGATCGCGTCCCTGGAACAGGATGCGCCCGCCCGTCTGCCGCCCGTTGCGCGCGAGGATGCCCAGTATGGCCTGGCAGGTGATGCTCTTGCCGCTGCCGCTCTCGCCCACGATGCACAGCGTACGGCCCGGGTCGACGCGAAAGCCGACGTCGTGGAGCACGTCGGTCCATCCGGCCGCGCCGTGGAAGCCGACCCGCAAGCCCTCTACGTGAAGCACCGGTTCCAATTCAGGGCGCGCCGAAAGACAGGTTGTCGGGGCGCAGGTCCATGTAGTACTGGGCATACGGCTGCCAGGACACGCGCTTTTTCATGGCATAGCCGGTGACCGGGTTGTACAGCATGGTCATCGGCATATCGTCCTCGAAGACATCGAGCACCTTCGCGTACGTCGCGCGCCGTCGCGCCGGATCGGTCTCCGTGTACAAGGTCCTGGACAGCGTGTTGAAGGCCGGATTCGCCGCATAGAGCCTCTGCGATTTCTGCGTTTCCGAGTCGGCGCCCCACAGTATCAGCAAGGAACCCGTCGGGTCCGGGATGCGATAGGTATTGGACCAGGCGAACATCTGCACGCCGGCCTTGCGCACATCCTTGAAGCTGTCGACGAAGTCGATGCGCACGTTGATGCCGACGGCGCGCCACATCTCCTGCATGATCTGCGCTGCCTCGACGTTATAGAGGTAGTAGTTCGGGATCAGGCGGTAGGAGATCTCCTGCCCCTTGTACCGGCTCTGTTTCAACAGCTTGCGGGCCTGTTCCGGGTCGTAGGCATAGCCGACGCGATTCTTGTCGTAGAGATTGCCGAAACTGGGCAACTGGTAGCCATTCGGCGCATAGGTCTTGCCGCGCCACAGGGCGTCGATGAGGGCCTGGCGGTCGATCGCCAGGCTCAATGCGTGGCGCAGGTTCTTGTCGGACAGCAGCGGGTCGTTGGTATTGAAGACCACGACGTGGCTGTTCTCCAGCGGCACGGTCTTCAAGGCCAGGTCCTTGTAGCCGGCCAGCGCCTGCCACTGGTCCGGCGGAATCTCGGCGGCGATATCGTAGTCGCCCGCCACCAGGCCGGCGACGCGGGCCGCCACCTCGGGCACCGACTTGAATATCACTTTCTTCGCGGCGGGCTTGCCCTCGTAGTAGCCATCGAAGGCCTGCAGCGTGACGTGGTCGTTCTTCTGGTAATCGACGAACTTGTAGGGCCCCGTGCCCACGGGATTCCAGCGCAAGGCCTTGGCGGCTTCGTCCATCCACGCCTTGGCGGGCACGCCGTCCTTCCTGTACTTGTTCCAGGCTTCGTCGCAGATGACGAAGGACATATAGCTGGACAGCCGCTGTTCCAGCGAGGCGTCATGCTCGGCGGTGGTAAAGCGCACGGTCGTATCGTCGACCTTCTCGACCTTGCGCAGCGTGCCGAAATAAGCGGGGCCCTCCGCGTAGTAGGCGTCCGGCCCCCACAGCCGTTCGGGCGAAAAAGTGGCCAGGACGTCGTCGGCGTTGAACGGGCTGCCGTCGTGGCACGTGACGCCGGTGCGCAGCTTCACCTCGAACGTGGTGGGCGTGGTCCAGGACCAGCTGGTCGCCAGGCCCGGCACCAGCTTCGCGCCGCCGCCGACATCCGGATGGTTGAAGTCGCGGCGGATGAGCGTGTCGAAAATCGAGTAGTAGATGCGCACGTCCACGTTGCCGTTGCCGGCGGCGGGATCCAGCGTGCGCGCCAGTTCATTCACCGCGACCGTGAGGTCGGGCCGCGAGTCGGCCGCGCCCTGGGCATGCGCGGGCGCGCCGGACAGCAAGGGCAGGACCAGGGCCGACAGACACGAGAGGACGCCATGCGCGGCGCGCCGTTTCAGTTTCAACATGCCAATTCCTCCGCTTGCGCGGTGTGTTTACGGATAATCGGTACTCAGGCGCGCTTGCCCGGAGCGCCGGCATTCTCAAAAGACAGCCGTATGTCCTCAAGCTGGGCCAGCGCCGCCATCGAACGGCCACGGTCCACGCGGGAAAGTTCCAGCACCAGTGTGTTGCAGATCGCCATGGGGACGGTCAGGGAGTGAAACTCGCCCGGCTCGCCCCGCCTGGCGATGATGGAGACCTGGGCCGGGGGCGCCGGACTGCGGTCGGTCAACAGCACCGTGCCGGCGCCACGCTCCGCCGCCAGCGCCAGGGCGCGCTCCACGCCCGGACTTTCATGGCGGAAGATCATGCCGAACACCAGGTCTTTCCGCGTCAGGCTGATCAGCTCGTCGGCCGCCTCCCAGTCGGCGTGCGCCAGGCCGCTTGCCAGGTAGCCGGAACGCTTCAGGCGGCGGGCGAACAATTGCGCCAGGCTGCCCGCGTGGCTTTCGCCGATGACGATGATCCTGGCGGCGCGGCGCAAGCCATGGGTCGCCGCCGCGATCTGTTCCTGGCTGACCTGCGCCATCAGGCGGCTGAGCGCCAGCATCTCACCGGCGACCACCGATTCCAGCAAGGAGCGGCCGCCAGCGCTCTCGATGCGTTTACGCACGCGCGCCGATGCATCCTGCTCGAACTCCAGCGCCTCCCGCATGGCACGGTACGTCTCGAAACCCAGCTTGCGCGCCAGCCGGCTCGCCGTGGAAGGATGGACGCCGGCGCGGGCAGCGACGGTTTGCGCAGGCATGAAGCTGCCGATGGTCGGGTCCGTCAGCAGGACGTTGACCAGCTTGATATCCGACGGTGTCAGGGTGTCGTTTTTCTCGGCGACCAGGTCTTCGAAGCGCATGCCGCGTGGCTCTCGAACAGGCCCGCGGGTGCGGGTCATTGAATGGGAGCTGAATGGTACTGCAAAATATATTGCAAAATCTTTACCGTTGCAATTTTTCTTGCAGAGTGGCGTTCGGGCGGGCCGCGGCCACGGGCCTCGGCCTCGGCACTATTTCGGATAACCCGGTTTCCGGGCGCGGCCCAGGGATCAGGGACCAGGGCACGAACGCCCGTACCGGCGGGGAATGGCGCGATGCGTTCGCATCAGGTCCCGGGTCTGACCAAGGGCAGCCACAACGTGAACGAGGTGCCCTCCTGCAACGGCTGCCAGGCGCAGTGCGCGCCCAGCGTCGATACCCGGTTGCGCACGTTGGCAAGGCCACGGCGCCCGGGCAGCCTGGCCTCGGTCGATGGGGTGAAAGGACGCCCGTTATCCTGCACGCAAACTTGCACGCCCTCCCCCACCATCCCCGCCGGCGGCTGCGCGACGGCGGTGGTCACGGTGATCTCGCTGGCCGCGCCATGCTTGACGATATTGGTCAGCACCTCCTGCAGGATACGCAGCACATGCAGCGCGCTTTGCGCATCCAGCCACGGCAGCGGCGGCAGGTCGCTCATGCGCCAGCGCAGCGCGATGCCGGCTCCCGTCAGCCTGGGTCCCAGGCGGAAGCGCAAGGCGCCCAGCAAGGCCAGCAGGTCGGCATCGGCGCTTTCCAGCGAATCGATGGCGATCTTGAGATCGTCGATGCATTCCTTGAGGACCTGCGCGATGTTGACCGGCTCCTTGCCCATTTCCACCAGGCGCAGCGCGCTCATGAGCGACGATCCCACGCCATCGTGCATGTCGCTCATCAGGCGCTGGCGCTCGTTCAGCAGCGTCTGTTCCCTTTCCGCGTTGCGTACGCGCTCATGCGCCTGGATCAGCTCGCGCGCCTGCGCGGCCAGGCGCTCGTCCAGCACCGACCGGGCGCGCACGGCCGACTCCAGGGCGTGGGTATAGCGGGTGAAGGCGAGTATCAGGAACAGGGTGAGCAGGCCCAGGTTCACGTAGGGCGTCAGGTAGATGCCCTCGATATCCAGCCGGTAGTTCTGCATGGCCATGTCATGCCATGCCATCAGGAGCGACAGGGGACCCCACGCCGCCAGCAGCACATTGGCCGCATTGCGCCGGGCCCAGGCATTCGCCACGGCCGCATAGATCTGCGCCAGCACCGGCGGCAGGATGGCAAGGCGCTGCAGGGGCACGATTCCCGGATGGTCGGTCCACCAGGTCGGCAGCGTGGCCACCACCACGACCAGCCAATACACCACCAGGACGCGGCCCAGGCGCGGCCGCGGACGGTGCTGCACCACGCCCAGGAAGTGGAACGCGCAGACGGGAACGCTGAGCATCCCGACCAGCGTTATCCAGGAGAACCAGGCGAAGTTCATGTCCAGGCCTTCGTCGTTCACCAGGAACAGCAAGGCGCCCAGCGCCTGCCCCACCGCCATGCAGAAGAACAGGGCGAATGGCCGCGCCCCGCCGGCCGACGCCAGTTCGCGGTGCCGGCGCCAGTTGATGCGCAGCCACGCGGCCAGGCCCAGGGCGAGCACGCCCAGCACCATGAACGCGCCCCGCCAATAGGCCGGCAGCCCGGTCTGCAGGAACGCGCGCCAGCGCCATCGGGGCAGCAGGTCGGCGACCGGTCCCACCCATATCGACGACAGGGCGCCGCCCACGTTGGGCTGGCTGGCCATGCGCACGTACACCCATGCGTCGCGCCCCGGCGGCAACAGGCCTCCCAGGTCCACCCATAGCGGATGGTTGAAGTTGTTCCATGCCCGGTCGCCACGCGACTGCCAGGCGCGCCGCCCGTTCACGTACACGGCCAGCGTACCCGTTGCCTGCCAGCGCGGCACATAGAGCCGCGTCCCCTGCGACGCAAGCGCGTCGGCGGGAATATGCATGCGGTACCACCACACCTCCGGCAGCGCTGCCGCCGGCATGCCGCGCGGCCAGAATACCCGCGGCTCGATATCCGGCAAGCTCACCTGCCGCCAGTCCGCGTCCGCCGCCGCCATCGCCTGGTCGCCGGCATCCAGCGCGTCCATGGACGCGGGTTGCAGCCATGCCTTGCTGGACGAAGACCAGCGCTGCGCTTCGGTGATGTGGAGCACGGTGGACTGGGCGCGGACCAGGGTGCAGCCGGTGATCAGCAGGATCGCGGCCAGCAGCCGCAGGAGCGACCTCGGTTCAATCGTCACTCAGCCACCCTTGGCGCGTGCCCTCGCGCACGGCGGCCGCGCGCGAATTCACCTGCAACTTGGTATAGATGCGCCGTACGAACGTCTGCACCGTGTGCGGCGAAACGCCGAGGGCCCCGGCCACTTCCTCCACCGTATATCCCCGGGAGACCAGGCGCAACGTCTCCACTTCGCGTGCGGAGGGCGAGACGGCGGGCGCCGTGGCGGGCAGGGACGGGGGCACGGGCGGGGGCGCCGGCATGGCGCGCTGCATGAGGAGTTTCCTGGCGACCATGGGATTGATGGGGCTGCCTCCCGCGTGCAGGCTGCGGATCTCGGTCACCAATTGCCCGGCGCTCAGGTCCTTGAGCACATAGCCCATGGCGCCTGCTTCGATGGCCCGCAGCACGTGGGTCTCGTCGCCGAAGATGGTGCTCACCATCACCGCGCAATCCGGCCAGCAGGTGCGCGCGGCCGCGATCACGTCCAGGCCGGAGCCATCGGGCAGGCCCAGGTCCACCAACAATACGTCCAGCCGCTCGCGCGGCAGGCAGGCCATGGCTTCGCCACGGCTGGCCGCCATCCACGCCATGCGCAGTCCTTCGGCGGCCTGCACGGCATGTGCCAGCGCCTGCAGGCAGGCGGCATCGTCCTCGACCATCGCGACGTTGATGCATGCCTCCCGGGATACGCGGCCGCCGATTATCTTATTTATTTTCCCCATTTGAATAATCAAATAAAAATCCACCCATCAGACAAATACCGGAAGGCTTTGCAGCGACCGGGAAATACCACATCCGCGCGCGGCCGATGTGACAAATTTCGACAATGCACACTGGGGCCGGATTCATTTATCGCGCTTCGAAACCGGCGACAATTTCGTGTTGTAACGGATAATATGCTGTCTTCGATTTCAGCAGCTGGCCGAGTGGCCGAGGGGAGTTTCGATGAATCGGAATGACGTGGGTGCGGGCGCGAGGCGAGTCGCCTTCCGGATATCCCGCAACGCGCTGGTGCCGCTGGCATTCGGACTTGCGGTTCTTTGCATTAATCCCGCGTCGGCGGCCACGCCCGATCCGCTCGGCCCCCTGCGAGGCGCGGAGAAAACCCAATTGCGCCAGGGCTGGACTTCACGCGACCAAGGACCCTGGTTCGTCCTCCAGAACGACGACGCCAAGGAAACCGAGCAAACGCTGGTGCTTGGGCGCGGCGCGGCAGGCAAGGCCGGGCGTTATGTCTCCGCGCGCCTGGCCGTGGAATCCAAGCAGCCGGCGGCGTCCATCGGCCTGCTCACCCGCAATACAGGCAGCGGCGACCTCTGCCTGATGGAAGTCACGGCTTCCGCCGATGTGAACCTGCTCTGCGTCGTACGCGGGAAAAACATCAAGATCGCCAACGTGCCGAAGGCGGCAAAACTCGGTGGCGATGATTTCGCCCAACTGGTCGAGGCCGACGACGGCGCCACGTTTTTCTTGAATGGAAAGAAAATAGGCACGGTCGATCCGGGTACGCTGGCGGTCGACCAGGTGGGCATCATGGCCTACGACACGGGCATGTTCGGCATCGCCGGATTCAAGGCCATGACCTTGGCGGAAGCCAAGCAGGCCGCGGATAATGCGGGAGCTGGAAATGATCAGAAACCGACAGAAAAAGCCAGTGACAGAAAATCCGGTACTCCCGCAGGCGATCCGCCCGGCGTCATTCCCAACGCCATGGAACAGCGTTACCAGGGTATCGGCCCCATTCCCGAATTCGACGGCACCTCCGTGCGTCGCGTCGCCGCCTATCTGGGCATTACGCAAAGCATTTTCATTCACGAGTTTGGCCACGCGCTGATCGGCGAGCTGGACTTGCCGTCGACCGGGCCGGAAGAAGACGCGGTCGATATATTCTCGGCGCTGCACCTGGTCGATCCGACCATTTACAAGACCGACGACAAGGATATCGAGGCCATCGGCCGCGAGGTCGCGGTATATGGCGCGCTGCAGTGGTATTACAGCGGCAAGCTGGGCGAGGCGAATGGCCGTGGCGAAACGCCCTGGCAGGACGAACACACCACCGACCTGAAGCGGTTCCGCAATTTTTTCTGCGTCATCTACGGCGGCAACCCCACGGTTTTCCAGAACATCGCCGACGGCACCGGCATGGATGAACGCACGCTGAGCCGCTGCGAGGGGGAATACACCAAGCAGAACAGGGCGTGGCGAACCATCCTCGCACCGTATACCCGGGTGGGCCCCTGGCATCCCGAAGGCACGCAGCCCGCGAATGCGCGGGGCGCCAGGATCACGGTGCGCTTCGAGCCATCCAAGTACCGGGTCGGGCAGTTCTTCAAGGATGCTTTCTCGGATGGCGTGATCAGCAACGCGGACGAGCTCTCCAAGACCTATGTCTTGCCGCGTCCGCTTACCGTGGTCTATCGCGACTGCGACGAGTTGAACGCCTGGTACAGCCACGACGACGCCAGCATCACCATGTGCTACAACCTGCTGGGCTCGATGATCAACATGATTTCCGACATCGAGATGAAGACGTCGGATGGCTGGACGACGGCCAGGAGCGCCGCGACCGCCAAGGGTGCCGGTGGGGCGGCGCCGTCGAATGCGCCCTCCAATGCCCCCTCGAACGCGCCGTCCAATGCCCCGTCATCCAGCGGCAGCTTCAACGAAGCCAAGGACTTTGGCACGCCGCCCACCCTCGTCCTGTTTCCCGCGCCATACAAGGGTCCCACGCCGACCACCAATCCGCGCGCGCGGGTGGTGACCACCGCGCAACTGGCCGATTTCCTGAAGTCAGGCGACAAGGTCCTGCTGATCGACACCAGCCGCGGCGACCAGACCATCCCCGGCGCCATCCAGGAGCCGGAGACGGGACGCGATGGCAGCCTGACCGACACCATGCAGGAAAGGCTGGTCGAATGGCTGGCCTCGAAGACGCAAGGCGACGCGAAGCTGCCCATCGTCTTCTTCGGGTCCGGACTGAACGACCGCTCTTCCTACAATGCCGCGCTGCGTTCCGGCGAGGGCAAGCTCAATACGTTCTGGTACCGGGGCGGTATCGAGGCCTGGGTGGCGGCGGGACTGCCGCTGCGTCCCGTGACGAAGTAGACCGGGACGCGGCTGCGAGCGGCCCGACGCACGAACCGGCAATAGCCGGTTCTCCATCGGCCGGCGCACATGGCCCCGTGGTCAGCCTGCACCGTCCCCCTGAGCCAGCCGCTCCGCCATCGAATACCCGTCTATATACCCACGGAAGTGCTTCAGGAAAGCGTCTTCGGCCGGCGTGCGCTGCGCGTCGCGGTGCCATAGCAGGTGCAAATCCACCAGGCACACGCCCTCGCCGGGCGGCAGGCGCCATAGACGGCCTTCGGCCAGGTCCGCCTGCACGCTATGCTCGGGCAGGCAACCGATGCCGAAGCCCGCGACCAGCAGCCGCTTGACCTCATCGTGCTGGGTGGACGTGGCCACGACGCGGCCCGAGAAACCGCGCTGGTCCCGGAAGATCGTCAGCGGCGACAGACTGTCCCCCAGCGCATCGCTGGCGAACGAGACGAAGTTCTCGCCCAGCAGATCCTCGATATGAATGTCGGGCTTGCCGAACAACGCATGGTTGCGCCCGCAGAACAAGGCATAGCGCTGTTGCAGGAACACCTTGTTTTCCAGGCGCTTGGGCATTTGCCGGCACAGCGCGATGCCGGCGGTGGCGGCGCCCTGCTGCATCAGCGTCACGATCTCGCTACTGGGTAGCACATCCATCGTGACGTCGATGCGCGGATACTCGCGATGGAAGTCCGCCCAGAAGTTGTCGTAGACCGCCGAGTGGATCCGGCTGGCGACGAGCAGGTGAACACGGCCGGAGGCCTCGACCTCGGTCTGCGAGACATCGGCCAGCAAGCGGGACACATTGCCATGTATCGCCTCGGCCGCCCGGCATACCTCCTCGCCGGCATTCGTGATGGTGAAGGCCGTGTTGTGGCGTTCGATCAACCGGCGGTCCAGGCGCGCCTCCAGCCGCTTGAGCGCCTGGCTGACGGCCGATTGCGTCAGGTGCAGCTTGGTTGCCGCGCCGCTGATGCTTCTTTCCTGGACGATGACCAGGAAGGTCCGCAGCAGGTTCCAGTCGAGACGATCGCCGCCGCGGTTTTCGAAGGAAGCGGGAATTTTCACAACTTTAATCCGATTAAAGTGGATTATTAAAAAGCATAAATTGACGTACTGTCCAGCCTGGAGCGATAAACGGCCTCTCGAATAACGACATCAGTCCAAGAGGAAACCATGTCCGCTCCCCCCAGCCCCGCCACGGCGCGCCAGCCTGTCCGGGCCGCAGCCGCCGCCTTCATCGGCACCACCATCGAGTGGTATGACTTCTACATCTATGCCACCGCCGCCGCGCTGATCTTCGGCAAGGTATTTTTCCCCACCGCCGATCCCTTCATCAGCACGATGGCCTCGTTCGGCACCTTCGCGGCCGGCTTCCTGGCGCGGCCCCTGGGCGGCGTCATCTTCGGCCATCTTGGGGACCGGGTCGGCCGCAAGAACGCGCTGATGGCCACCTTGGTCATCATGGGCGTGGCCACGGTGGGCATCGGCCTGTTGCCCAGCTACGCCAGCGCCGGCCTGTGGGCGCCCGCCCTGCTCCTGCTGCTGCGCCTTGCCCAAGGCCTCGCCGTGGGGGGCGAATGGGGTGGCGCGGTCCTCATGGCCGGCGAACACGCCTCGCAGCGCCGGCGCACCTTCGCGGCGTCGTTCGCGCAGCTGGGCAGCCCCGCGGGCCTGATCCTGTCGCTACTGGCGTTCCGCCTTCTGACCACCCTGGACGAAGCGGATTTCATCAGCTGGGGCTGGCGCGTGCCGTTCCTGGTCAGCGCCGTACTGCTGGTCGTCGGCTACTTCATCCGGGTAGGCGTGAACGAGTCGCCCGACTTCGCGCAGGTGCTGGAGCGCCAGCAACGCGCCGAGGTCCCGGCCAAGGAGGTCTTGCGCACCGCCTGGCGCACCGTACTGCTGTGCATGGGCGTCTGCACGGTGGCCATCGGCGGGATCTACTTCACCAACACGTTCATGCTGTCGTACACCACGCAGACGCTAGGCCTGAGCCGCGCGCTGATCCTGGACTGCCTGTTCGCCGTCGCCGTCATCCAGTTCCTGGTCCAGCCGCTGGCCGCCTGGCTGGCCGACGCGCTGGGGCCGGCCCGCGTGCTTATCACGGCCGCCGTCTGCTCGGTGCTGGCGCCCTACCCGATGTTCATGCTGGTGACGCGCGGCAATGCGTCCAGCATCATCGCCGGCATCGCCATCGTCCTGGTCTTCATGGCGGCGATCTATTCGGCGATGGCGGGCTACATCAGCTCGGCGTTCGCCACGCACGTGCGCTACTCCGGCATTTCGCTTTCGTACCAGCTGTGCGGCGCCGTCGCCGGCGGCCTCACGCCGCTGGTCGGCACCTGGCTGACCTACCACTATCCCGGCCAGTGGCTGCCGCTGGCGATCTTCTATTCGATACTCTCGGCCATCACGCTGGTCTCCATCTGGGCGCTGGCTGGCCACAAACGCCGCCTGGCGTTGAACGCGCCACAGGGCGCGAGCGTGCCGGCCGCCTGAGCCAACATTCATCTCCATATCCGTAGAAGGAACTTCATGACGACCTCCCCCACCCCTCCCGCGCTCACCGAGGAACAACGCCAGCGCATCCTGCGCGCGGTGGACGCGCATTTCGATGCCCAGTTGGCCTTTACCCAGGACCTGGTGCGCTTTCCGTCGCTGCGCGAACAGGAACACACCGCGCAGGACTTCCTGTACGAAGCGATGCGCAAGCGTGGCTTCGCGATGGACCGCTGGAAAATCGACGTCAAGGACATCGAATCGCATCCGGGCTTCGGACCCGTGACGATCTCCTACGAAAATGCCTACAACGTCGTCGGCACCCATCGTCCCGAAAAGCAGACCGGACGCTCGCTTATCCTCAACGGCCATATCGATGTCGTGCCGACCGGGCCCGTCGATATGTGGAGCCGGTCCCCTTGGGACCCAGCCATCGTCGACGGCTGGATGTATGGCCGCGGCGCGGCCGACATGAAGGCCGGCCTGGCCGCCAACCTGTACGCCTACGATGCCGTCCGCGCCGCCGGCTACGAGCCCGCGGCCCCCATCTACTTCCAGTCGGTGGTGGAAGAGGAATGCACCGGCAACGGCGCGCTGGCGGCGCTGCTGCGCGGCTACCAGGCCGATGCCGTGATCATTCCCGAACCCGAGGAGAACATGCTGGTGCGGGCCAATGTCGGCGTGCTGTGGTTCAAGGTGCGCGTGCAAGGGCACCCCACGCATACGCGCGAAATGGCCAACGGCTTCAATGCGATCGACGCCGCCTATGCCACCATCGAAGCGCTGCGCCGCATCGAGGCGAAATGGAATGGCCAGCATCATTGCCATCGGCACTTCGAGCATCTGGACCACCCCATCAATTTCAACATCGGCAAGATCGAGGGCGGCGATTGGCCGTCGACCGTGCCGCCCTGGTGCGAGTTCGACGTGCGGGCGGCGATCTATCCCGGCACCACCGCCGACGAAGCGCGCGCGGAAATCGATGCCTGCCTGCGCGAGGCGGTATCGGACCCCCGCCTGGGCGGCACACCGCCCGAGGTCACGTATACCGGGTTCTATGCCGAGGGCTATGTGCTGGAAGAAGGCAGCGACGCGGAGAACACGTTACGCGAATGCCATAAGCAGGCCTTCCAGAGCGACCTGGAAAGCTTCACCACGCCGGGCTATCTCGATGCCCGCGTGTTCGTGATCTACGGAAATATGCCTACCTTGGTGTATGGCCCGAAATCGCTCGACATCCATGGCTTCGACGAGCGTGTCCACATCGAGTCGGTGCGGTTGATCACCAAGACCATCGCCTTGTTCATTGCGCAGTGGTGCGGCGTCAATGAGGTGGGGGCCGCGCGCTAGGCGGATATCGGGAGGGCATCCGGCCGGAAGGCCGAGGCCCACGCCGGACCGGGCGCCGGACGCCCGGTCTATCCGCGATTTTCATGGCGATCTGGCGGAAGGTGTGAGATTCGAACTCACGAGGGCTGTGAAGCCCCGCCGGTTTTCCTTACCCCTATGGCTTTCGCCACCAGGCATTGCGCCTGTTTGCGGGTCTGGACTTTGCCTTCACCCTAGCCCCGCTGAGCCTTAGGTGGGAGCCGTCAAGTCTCTACACGTTATCGAGGCGGCCATGCCGCCTTCGATCTTCGCTCGGCATTACCTCGGACCAGTGGTCCAGGGGCTTCACCGAATTTGACTCCTTACATCCACACGGTTTCCCGCGTGGCGCTCGATTGAACAAGACCGGTGCATTCAACCACTCTGCCAACCTTCCACGGCGGCCATTGTATCGGATTTCTCGCGTAGCCCTGCCGCGCGGCCGGGGCGCGGTCAAACAGGCGGTACAATCCCGCTTCGCTCACGCACCGCCAGCATCGTTCTCCCATCCGGTGGAGCCCTTGCCACGTCGCCCGGGTGGTGAAATTGGTAGACACAGGAGACTTAAAATCTCCCGCCGCAAGGCGTACCGGTTCGATTCCGGTCCCGGGCACCAAAGACCTTTCCAGCGCCAGCGTCACACCGCCGGCCGCACGACATGCCGCAATGCGGTTCCCCCCCGCAAGGCACGGATATTGGCGGCGATGACGTCGTAGCGGCGTTCAAGCAGCCCCGGCGTCAAAGCCGACACGTGCGGCGTGCCGCGTACATTGGGCAGGGCATGCAAGGGCAGGCGAGCCGGCGTGACGGAGGTCTCGCCGGCGCCGGGGTAGCGATACCAAACGTCTAGCACCGCGCGCCCCAGCCTGCCGGCGCTCAGGTTGTCATGGAGCGCGGCCTCGTCAACGACTTCGGCACGCGCGACGTTTACCAGCAAACCCCGCGGCCCCAACGCCCGCAGTGCCGCGTCGCCCACACGTCCGCGCGTCTCGTCAGTCAGCGGGCAGCACAGCACCAGCGCGGCACATCGAGTCAGCACCGTTTCCAGTTCGCGCGTCGTCGCAACGTCATCAGGCGCGACGCTGGATTTCACCTGACCACCGCGGGTGACGGCAATGACGCCCATGCCCAGTGCCTGCACGCGCCGCGCGATCTCCGCGCCGATGTGCCCGTAGCCGAGGATGGCGACGTTATTGCCGTGGGCTTCGCGGTGGTAGGGACGGTCCGCATACACAGCTGGCCAGTTTTTTTCATCCAGGGTGGCCGGCAGGCGCCAGGGCTCCAGGAAATGTTCCAGCACAGCGTGCACGACGTATTCGGCGATGGGGATCTCGTGCCCGTGAACGTTGCATACGTTGCTGGACGCGGGCACCGCATCCACGGCTATAGCATCGACACCCGCGCCGGGAACCTGTACAAGACGGCCGCCAAAGCGAGCCGCCTCGTCGGGCGCCAGGCGGTTGGTCACCAGCACGTCGACGTCGATCTTGCCTTGCGCCGGCAGCGTCTTGGCGGCTAGTACGTCAAAGCCGGCGCCCAGCAGGGCCGCGAGCCGCGGCGCGTTGGGAGCATGCAGTCCCGCGACCAGGATCTTCATGGGAAATCTTCCTTAGATGGCGTTGCTGGTACGCACCGTCAGATCGGTGCGGCCCTTGAATTCGTCGGTAAGCCGGGTGCCGAGGCCATGGCCCGCGGGCGGCTGCGCGATGCCGGCCTCGATCTCGGGCAGGTCGGTGACCAGGTCGCGGTACCAGGTCGCAAGCGTGGCGCGCACCACCTCCTGGTAGATCGCCGTGGGCGCATGCAACGCCAGGTGCAGGCCGGCCATGAGCGCCACCGGGCCCGTGCAATCATGCGGCGCCAAAGGCTTCGCATAGGCCTGGGCCAGCGCGGCGATCTTGCGCGCCACGGTCAGGCCGCCGCACCAGCAAAGGTCCAGCATGACCACATCCAGTGCGTCGGCCGCCAGCAGGTCACGAAAAACAGGTAGTCCGGCCAGCGATTCACTGCCGCAAATCGGCGTGCGCGTGCGGCTGCGCAGGTCGGCCAGCGTGCGCACGTCATCCATCTTGGAAATCGGGTCCTCTGCCCAGAAAACGCCGTAATCCTCCAGCGCCTGGCAGATGCGCAGCGCGGCATGATTGCCCCACAGGCCGTGGAGTTCGCACATGATCTCGATGTCGTCGCCGACGGCCTGCCGCGCACGCTTGAAGGGCTCCAGCCCACGCTTCAGGTCCGGCAGGCTGATCACCTGGCCCTGGGTCTTGGGCGCATAGATATCGAAAGGCCATATTTTCATGGCGCCGTAGCCTTCGTCCCGCAGGCTGGCCGCCAGCGCGCCGGCATCGCGCATGAAGGCCACCTGGTCGTCGTAGGGACCCGCAGCCACGTCCTTGCCGCCGATATCGCGCCGCTTGCCGGTGGAGTTGTACGCGTATCCGGCGCAGGTGTTGTAGACAGGGATACTGGAACGGGCGGCGCCGCCGAGCGCCTGGTACAGCGGCACGCGCTGGCGTTGTCCGGCCAGGTCCCACAGGGCGATGTCGACGGCGCTGGCGGCACGGACTTCGGCGCCCGACGCGTTGTAACCCACATAGGGCAAGGTGAGCAGGCCGTTGATGCCCTCGATGGCGGACGCATCGCGCCCGAGCAGCTGCGGCGCGACCTCGGCATGGACGACGGTTTCCACGGCGGCCGCCCCGCGAAACGTTTCGCCCAAGCCGGTCAAGCCCTCATCGGTGTCGATTTCGAGCCATATGAGGCTGGGGCGGTCGGCGCAGCGGTAGGTACGCAGGGCGGTGATGATGGGCATATGGGCGACGTCTCGGTGTTGGCGGATGGATCTCGCAAGGCCGCAGTTTGCTCAAAGCTGTAAAATCTGTCAATTAAATATGATGAGCCAACCAGCCCCCCGGGCCACTTGCCCCGAGCGCGCCCATGCTTCACACTCCCGCCCCATGACTGAAGCCTCTCCCGATCGCCGCCTAGGCGATAAGGTCTATGAACAACTCCTCGCCCTTCTTGGTACCGAGGGTTTCGAGCCTCATGCGCGCCTGCCTGGCGAGATAGAGCTGGCACGGCGCTTCGCGGTATCCCGGCCGGTATTGCGCCAGGCCTTGGCGCGGCTACGTGCGGAAGGCCGGATCTCCGCGCGCAAAGGTTCCGGCAACTACGTGGAAGCGTTGCAGCCCCAAGCGGAGATCGTGGAATTCGGTCCGTTGACCAGCATTCCGGACATCAAGGCCTTCCTGGATTTTCGTTGCGCGCTGGAGGGGGAAATCGTCGCGCGCACCGCCCAGGACGCGCCCCCCTCGGCGGTCCAGGAGGTGGCCCGGCGCCAGGATGCCTTGGAGCAGGCCTTGCTGGCAGGGGGGTCCGGGATCGACGAGGACATCGCTTTCCACGTGGCGATTGCCGCGGCCTGCGGCAATCGCTTCTTCGAGATGACGATGACGGCGCTGGTGGCGCAAACCCGTTTCAGCATCGACCTGGTGCGCAAGCTCGGCGGCCCGATGCAGGCGCAACGGCGGCAAGCGGTGCTCGCCGAGCATCGTGCCATCGTCGCGGCCATAGAGGCTGGCGACCCCGTCGCGGCCCGCGCCGCCATGTCGGCTCACCTGGAAGGTGGGATCGCGCGCCTTTTCGGAAACACAAGATAGGCAGCTATTGACAGATTTTACAGATATAGAGGAAGATGTCTCCGCCCCGCTTCCAGTCCGGGCCCATCATTCAAACAATGAGAAGGAGACATCATGGTTTTTCGCCACTCGCTTGGGCAGGCCCGGCCATTGGCGCGGGGCAAGCGCCGCGCCCTCGCCTGGCTGGCCGTGACCGCCGCCGCTGCCGCGCTGGTATTCGCCCACCCCATCCCGGCGCGCGCGGCCGAGCCTGTCGCCAGCTATCCAAGCAAAGTAATACGCATCATCGTCCCCAATCCGCCGGGCGGCGCGTCCGACGTGTTGGCGCGGCTGCTGGGCAAGAAGCTGACCGAGAAGTGGGGGCAGTCCGTCGTCGTCGAGAACAAGGCGGGCGCCAACGGCAGCATCGGGGCGAATTTCGTCGCGAAGTCCGATGCGGATGGTTATACGCTGCTGTTGATGGACTCCGGCAGCCTGACGATCTCGCCGAGCATCATGAAGCTCAACTACAGCCCTACCGAGGACCTTACGCCGATTTCCATCGTGGCCTATTCCCCGCATATTCTCGTGGTCAGCAACAAGCTGCCTGTCCACAACCTGCAGGAGCTGATCGCCTACGCGAAGGCGAACAAGGGCAAGCTGAACTACGGCGAGACCGCGGGCTCGATCACCCACCTGGCCGGCGTGCTGCTCGCGCAGAAAGAAGGCATCGACTGGAACTACATCGGATACAAGGGCGGATCGCAGGTGCTGACCGACCTGACAGGCGGGCAGATCGACGTCACGATGAACAGCTTCCTCGCGACCTATCCGCTGGTGAAGGGCGGCGCGATACGGTTGATCGCGGTGGCGAGCCCCCAACGTTATGCGCCCATTCCCGACACCCCCGCGATCGCGGAGCGTGTGCCGGATTTCGTGACCGGCTCCTGGCAAGCCTTGCTTGCCCCGGCAGGCACACCCCCCGGCGTCGTGGAAAAAATCCATGCGGCCATCACCGAGATCACCGCGCAGGCCGACACGAAGCAGCGCTTTGTCGAACTGGGTTCCGAGCCGGTGCATAAGACGCCGGCCGAGATCGCCACGTGGCTGCGTGAAGAGACCGCACGCTGGGGCAAGGTCGTGAAGGACGGGGATATCAAGGTGTTTTGATCGATGCCTTATGCGACGGCCTTATGCGACGGCCTTATGCGAGGGCCTTATGCGACGGCGCGCGCGTCTCCTGTGCAAGCCGTCGCGTGTGGCGCGTGTGCCGTGCCGTGCTTTCGCCAACGGACCCCGTCATGCTTGCGCCCGGGCAGCTCTTTCAGTGTATAGCTGCCCTACACGCGCATGGGCCGCGGCGACGATCTCGTCCTGACGGCGCTCGATGTGCTTTTTCAGAAGCGCGCAGCAGGTATCGAAGTCACGGCGGGCAAGCACGGCAACGATCTTGTTGTGGTCATGGTGCGCGGCCTTGCGCGTGGTGGCGCCGATGTCCATCCAGCGCACGAACTGTATACGCGCATTGATGTTGTCCAGGACCCGGGACATTTCCAGGTTTCCCGCCAAGGCCACCAGATGCGTATGGAAGCGTTCGTCCTGCGCGATCAGCTCCTTCTGGGTACACGCCTCGCCAGCCCCCTCCTCACGCACCACCTCCGCCAGCGCATGAATCTGTTCATCGCTTGCCCGCTCGATGGCCAACTGCGTCGCGGCGACCTCAAGGGCGGTGCGAAGCTCATAAAGACTGAAGAGCTCCTTGGGATCCAGGTTCCTGAAGAAGAACCCCTTACCCGCGACGTTGCGTAAAAAGCCCTCCGTCGTCAGGCGGTACAAGGCCTCGCGCAACGGCGTGCGGGAAACATTCAGTTCGCGGGCCAGCTCGCCTTCATTCAAGCGCTCACCGGGCAGAAAGGCGTGGCTCACCGCCTTTGCCCGCACGGCAGCGTAGACCGACGCCGCAATGTTGTCGGCGAGTATCTCGCGATCAATCGGAACCGCAGTAACCATGTCATCCCATCGGCGCTCGCGCCGTGCCTTCTGTGCAAGGCCGCGAGTTGCATGGCAGCGCCGCGGCCGGACCAATCGTAAACCCCGATATTAACGCCGTTGCAATCACCCTGAACTTAGACCAAAATTCAGACCTGAATACAGAACGCCGTTCTTTTAGGCAGAATTTCATCAGGTAGGGTCTATGACGATCAAGAAAAGAGCCTGTATTGCTGGCGTCTTCGAACATCCCTTGCGCAAGGCCGAGCAGCACTCGGTGGCGCAATTACATGCGGAGTGCGCACAGGGCGCGCTCGCCGATGCCGGCCTTACCGCCAAGGACGTCGACGCATATTTCTGTGCGGGCGATGCGCCGGGGCTGGGCCCGCTATCCATGCTGGATTACCTTGGCCTGCGGGTCAGGCACCTGGACACCACCGAGACCGGCGGCTCGTCCTATCTCATACACGTGGCGCACGCCGCGCAGGCGATTGCCGCCGGTAAGTGCAATGTCGCGTTGATCACCCTGGCCGGCAGGCCGCGCTCCGATCCCTCCACCGCAAGGCCGCGGGAGTACGGCGCCATCTCGCCGGACACCGCCTTTGAGCAGCCGTTCGGCATGAATACCCTGGCCGGGTATGCCATGGTCGCCCGGCGGCACATGTACGAATACGGAACAACCGCCGAGCAGCTGGCATGGATCAAGGTCGCGGCCTCCGTCCATGCCCAATACAACCCACACGCCATGCTGCGCAAGCCCGTGACGGTGGAAGACGTCGTCAATTCGCCCCTGGTAGCCGATCCCCTGCACCGCCTGGATTGCTGCGTCGTCAGCGACGGCGGCGGCGCCCTGGTCGTCACGCGCCCCGAGATCGCGCGCAGCCTCTCACGGCCGGTCGTCGACGTCCTGGGAGCGGGCGAAGCTGTCGGCGCCGCGTACGGCGGCGGCGATCTGCTGGTCACGGGAGCCGCGCAATCCGGGGCGCAGGCCTTTGCGGAAGCCGGCGTCACCCCCGCCGATATCCAATACGCCTCAATTTATGACAGCTTCACCATCACCGTGCTGCTTCAGCTGGAGGATCTCGGCTTCTGCCGCAAGGGCGAGGGCGGACGATACGTCCAAGACGGAAACCTGATCTCCGGTGTCGGCAAGCTGCCCTTCAACACTGACGGAGGCGGCTTGTGCAACAACCATCCCGCCAACCGCGGCGGCATCACGAAAGTGATCGAAGCCGTACGCCAGCTTCGTGGGGAAGCGCACCCCGAGGTCCAGGTCCCCGGCTGCGAGATCGCGTTGGCCCAGGGCACGGGGGGGAACCTCGGTACGCGCCATGGCAGTGCAACGCTCATCCTGGGAAGGAGCTGACCGAATGTACATAGACAATCCCGAGTGGCCGGCCCCGGCCGCCAATCCCGAAAACCTGGCCTTCTTCACCGCCGCCTCGCAAGGCAAGCTGCTTTATGGCCGCTGCCACGCGTGCGCGCAAGCACACTACTATCCCCGCCGCATTTGCCCGAACTGTTTTTCGGCCGAGGTGGAATGGGTCGAGGCTGGCGGCCATGGCCATATCTACTCCTACACGGTGCTCAACGGCGATGCGGGGGAACGCGTACTCGCCTTCATCGAGCTGGATGAAGGCGTCCGCATGCTCAGCAATATCGTCGATGCCCGCGCCCAAAGCCTGCGCATAGGCGCCCCCGTGCGCGTCGCCTTTGGCCGCGCCGGAGCCGTCAGGGTTCCGGTATTCGTCCTGGACGACACGGAGGCGAAGGCATGAATCTCGATGCAGTGAAAACGTGGAGCAAAACCACCCTCCACGAATACAGCCTCCGCGACTCGGCCCTTTACGCCTTGGCCATCGGTGCTGTCTCGAATCCGCTCGATTCTCGCCAACTGCGCTTGGTCGACGAGCGCGACCAGGTCGCGGTGCCGACCATGGCCGCCGTCGTTGCGTCGCCCGGCTTCTGGGCCCGCGACGAGCAAACGCTAGGCTTGGACGCGACGAAGCTGGTCCAGGGCGAACAGCGCATCGAAATCGATCGTCCGCTACCAGCACAGGGCCGCATGCTGGGCATCTCCCGGATTTGCCGCGTGGTGGACAAGGGGCCGGCCAAAGGCGCGCTCATCACCGTGTGCAAGACCTTGCAGTCGGAAAGCGGCGATGTATATGGACGCGCCTGGCAGTTGTTCTACTGCCGCGGAGACGGCGGCTTCTCGGCCAGCGGCTCGGAGGACATCACACTGGGCGATACGCCGGCGCCCTTGACCGCCGCACCGGCGCGCGAGCCGGATCGACAAGCCGTGCACGCCGTGCGCAGCGACGCCGCGCTTCTCTACCGACTGTGCGGCGACAACAACCGGCTGCATATCGACCCCGAGGTCGCTCGCCGGGCGGGCTTTCCCCGTCCCGTCCTGCACGGCCTGGCGACATACGGCTATGCAGCCGTGGCCATCATCCAGGCTTACGCCGACGGCGACGCCGAGCGTCTGACCGCCTTCGGCGCCCGGTTCTCCGCGCCAGTCTATCCATCTGACGTCATCGAGTTCCGCATGTGGGACAACGGCGGCCACGTCGCGCTCGAAGGGCGCGTTCCCGCCCGTGACGCGGTCGTCATCAGCCACGCGGAAGCGCGCTTACAACCATCGAGAGGCAAATCATGACACCATCCCTATCCATGGCCGGCAAGGTCGCGATCGTCACGGGCGCCGGGGGCGGCATCGGTCGCGACATCGCAATCCAGCTGGCACAGGCAGGCGCCCGCGTCGTGGTGAACGACATAGGCGTTTCACTGAGCGGCGAAGGCAGCGATACAGGGCCCGCCGCCGCCGTGGTTGCGGAGATCCGCGCCAACGGGGGCGACGCAAGCGCCAACACGGATTCCATTTCCTCCCGCGACGGTGCAAGACGTCTGGTCGAACAAGCCGTCGATACGTTCGGCCGCGTCGACTGCGTCGTCAACAACGCCGGCATCCTGCGCGATCGCTTCTTTCACAAGATGAGCGATGAAGAGTGGGACGCCGTGCTGAAGGTCCATCTGTATGGCTCCTTCTACACCAGTAGCGCCGCGGCCCCCTTCTTCAAGGAGCAAGGTAGCGGCGCATACGTCCACATGACGTCGACTTCCGGCCTGGTCGGAAACCGCGCCCAGGCCAACTATGCGGCCGCCAAGATGGGCATCGTCGGGCTTTCGCGAACCATCGCCATCGACATGCAGCGGGCCGGCGTACGGTCCAACTGCATCGCTCCCTTCGCCTGGGGGCGCATGGTTGCATCGATACCGGTGACGACCGAAGCACAGAAGGTCGCGGCGGAGCGCAAGCAGAAGTTGATGACGCCCGGGAAGGTGGCGCCCCTTGCCGTCTATCTTGGCAGCGACCTGGCGGGCGACATCAACGGGCAGGTCTTTGCGGTGCGCGGCAACGAGATCATGCTGATGAGCCAGCCGCGGCCTGTGAAATCCGTGCACCAGGCCGAAGGCTGGACGCCGGAGAGCATAGGAGAGATCGCCATGCCCGCCATGCGCGGGGCGCTGACGCCGCTTGAGGAAACGGCGGATGTCTTCAACTGGCCTCCCATCTGAGGTCTATCGCAGGCGCCCGTTTTCCCACCGCAATGGATACAGCTGGAGATATCGTGGATCTCAGTTACAGTCCGCAGGACCTGGAATTTCGCAATGTCGTGGACACATGGCTACGGCATAACCTTCCCGACGAGCTACGCCTCAAGGTGCTCAATCACAAGCGCCTGGAACGGGAAGATTTCGTGCGCTGGCACAAGATCGTGGCGGCCCAGGGTTGGGCGGGGGCAAGTTGGCCCGTGGAGCACGGCGGCACAGGCTGGACGCCGGTACAGCGCCACATCTGGGACGAAGCCTGCGCCGCGGCCGGGGCGCCCATCATCATGCCTTTCGGCGTGAACATGGTAGCCCCCGTCATCATGGCCTTCGGCACCGAGGAACAGAAGCGCCATTATCTTCCCCGCATCCTCAACTGCGACGATTGGTGGTGCCAAGGCTATTCCGAGCCTGGCGCGGGCTCCGATCTCGCGGCCATCAAGACCCGCGCCGAACGCGTCGGTGACCACTACGTCGTAAACGGACAGAAGACCTGGACGACCTGGGCCCAGTACGCCAACATGATTTTCTGCCTGGTGCGCACCGACCCCGGCGCGCGAAAACAGGACGGCATCTCGTTCCTTCTGATGGACATGGACTCGCCGGGCATCACTGTCCGTCCGATCGTGATGCTCGACGAGGAACATGAGGTAAACGAGGTCTTCTTCGACAATGTGAAGGTGCCGGTAGAAAACCTCATCGGCGAAGAAAACAAGGGCTGGACCTACGCCAAGTATCTGCTGGGTCACGAACGCACCAACATCGCGGCCGTCGGGCGATCGAAACGCGAGCTTCGCGCATTGAAGCGCCTCGCTGGCAAGCAACTCAAGAACGGTGCGCCGCTGATTCAAGACCCTGTATTCGCCGCCAAGATCGCTTCCCTGGAGATCGACTTGATGGGCCTGGAGATATTGGTCCAGAAGACCGTATCCCAAGCCGATCATCGCAAGGCGCCCTCGCCGGAAGCTTCAATGTTGAAGGTCAAGGGCAGCGAGATCCAGCTGGCCATCACCGAACTGATGCTTGAATCCGTCGGCCCCTACGGGGCACCTTTCGATCCGGCCTTCATTGCGGGGGAGGAGGCACATTCGGTGACCGGAAATGACGACGCGGCGCCGTTGGCCTCCTTGTATCTCAACTACCGGAAGATCGCGATCTACGGAGGATCCAACGAGATCCAGAAGAACGTCATCGCGAAACTCGTACTGGGACTCTGAGGAGCAAGCACGTGAACTTCGACTACACGCAAGAACAACGGCAGTTCTCCGATGCGGTGTCCCGTTGGATAGAGAAGGACTACGGCATCGAGGCACGCCGGGCGATCATCCATGGCAAGGTCGGGGTGTCGGAAGAAGCCTGGCAGGCACTGACCGAACTGGGCGTTCCCGCCCTGCCCATTCCGGCATCCGCGGGCGGGCTGGACGGCAGCCTGGCCGACATGTTCATTATCATGGAGCAACTGGGCCGAGGTCTCGTCGTGGAGCCCGTTATCGCCACGGCGATGGGCGCGGAGTGCCTGCGCCTGGCGGGCGGCCAAGATGCGCTGCTCGAACAGGTTTCGTCCGGAACGTTGACCATGGCTTGTGCTTTTGGAGAACGGCAGTCACGCCATGAACTTTTCGATGTAGCGTCATCGGCCAGGTTGGAAGATGGGCATTACCACCTCGACGGAACGAAAACGGTCGTTTTGCACGGCGCGCAAGCGGGTCAGCTTATCGTTTCGGCGCGCACCGCCGGCACGCAGCGCGACGCAAGCGGCATCGCGCTATTCCTTGTCCCGGCGCATGCCGCGGGCCTGAGTCGGCGCGACTACAGGACGATAGACGGCCTGCGCGCGGCCGACATCCAGCTATCCGATGTCTGTGTTCCCACCTCTGCCCTCCTCGCTCCCTCGGGCTCGGGTTGGGACTTGCTGGAAGCCGTCATCGACCACGGCATCGTATTGATGTGCGGCGAGGCTATCGGCGCAATGGAAGCGTTGAATGCCGCCACGCTGGAGTACCTGAAGACGCGGCAGCAATTCGGCGTGGCCATCGGCAGCTTCCAGGTGCTTCAGCATCGCATGGTCGACATGGCCATACACCTGGCCCAGGCCCGCGCCGTGGCCACCTTGGCGGCGACCAGGCTGTCCACGCCCCTGGAAGCGGAAGAGCGCAAGCGGATGGCCTCCGCGGCCAAGGTCCGCGTCGGGCAGGCGATGCGATTCATCTCTCAGCAAGCCGTCCAGCTGCACGGTGGAATGGGCTTGTCGGACGAACTGCCTGTTTCTCACTACGTGAAGCGCCTGACCATACTCGAATCGACGTTGGGCGACACCGATCACCACTTGGCGCGGTTTGCCGGCCAGCCCCAATTTCTCGGCGACGTCGCGGCCGCCTGAGCCGGCATTCCCGCCTTCCGCCCTTCCCTCGTGCCTCTTTCGCCATGCTGGAGTCGTCATGAATCATCATGCTTTCCTGTCGGTATGCAGAATCCTTTGCCTCTTTGCCGGAATCAGCTCGCAAGCCACGGCAGGGGCGGCTCCTCCCGAGTTTCCGGAAAAACCGATCCGGCTTATCGTTCCCACCAACCCTGGCGGCAGTATCGACACCATCGCGCGGATCCTCGGCGCCGAGCTGTCCAACCAATTGAAGCAGTCGGTCATCGTGGAAAACAGGACCGGCGCGAGCGGCATGATCGCCGCATCCACGGTGGCGCAGGCGCCCCGTGACGGCTACACCCTGCTGATTACCCACACGGGCGTTCTGCAGGCGGACTTATTGCACAAGAACTCCTCGTACCGGTTGAGCGACCTGGCGCCCGTGGCGGAGGTGTCGAATACCCCCGTCGCGTTCGGCGTGGGGATGCAGGTTCCCGTCACGGATCTGCAGTCCTTCGTGCAACTCGCGAAGGAAGAACCCGAAAAGCTGAGCTATGGCTCCTACGGCAAGGGCACCTCGGCTCACATCTGGGCGGAACAATTCTCCCAGCATGCCGGCATCAAGCTGATCCATGTCCCTTACGGCGGGGAAATACCCGCTTTGCAGGATATGTTGGCGGGCCGCATTACGAGTGCCTGGGGTGCGGTGGGTACTTACAAGCAATACGCCGACGCGCACAAGATCCGCATCATTGCGGTGGCCAATCCCGTCCGGTCGGTGCTGCTTCCCGACGTACCCACGTTTATCGAGGCCGGCTACCCCGAAATGAACGCCAGCGGGTGGTGTGGAATCTTCGCGCCAGTCGGAACGCCCAAGACCGTCATCGAGAAGGTGTCGCAAGCGGTGCTGGCCGCGGTCCATCGGAAAGATGTGGCCGACCGCATTCTCGTCACCGGGCAGGAGCCCACGGGTACCGATCAGGATACGTTCGGAAAACGCGTCGCCCATGACCGGCAGACGTGGCAAAAAGCGATTTCCGATCTGCATATCACCCTCGACTAACCGCCTTTTCCGACATGGAGCAGGTTGCTCATGACACCGCAAACCGTCAGTCACTGGCCCCCGCACCTCCCTCACCAGATGGCAACCCCCTCGACCAACCTGCATTTCAACCTGCAGGTTTCGGCGACCCGTTTCCCTGGCAAGACCGTGCTGATCGACGAACGGGGAGCCTTGAGTTATCGCGAACTGCTGGCTGCCGTCGAGCGGATGTCCGGTTTCCTGCAGAATATCGTCGGCGTGGCCGCCTCCGAGCCCGTCTTGCTCTATATGCAGAACTGTCGGGAATTCGTGATCGCCTACTATGCGATCCTGCGTCTTGGCGCCGTGGTCGTGCCGATCAACCCGATGAACAAACGCGGCGAACTGGGTCACTACCGGACTGATACGGGCGCGTGCATCGCGTTTTCCAGCGCCGACATGGTTCCGGAACTGTTAGGGATGGAGGGCGCCTCGGAACTACGTGGCATCATCGTCACCAACACGCCGGCGGCGCGGCGCGATATGGCCGCCGCGCCGCGGCGCCCGGCGCCTGAGCTGCACGACTTCGATGGCGCCCTCGCCGCGGGCCATATTGCCGCACGAGGCGTCGACCAGAACCCGGACCAGCTGGCCGTGATTCTTTACAGCTCAGGCACTACCGGCATGCCCAAGGGGTGCATGCACACGCACCGGTCCATGATGGCGAGCATCAATACGGTAGCTCACTGGATGAACATGCAATCCGAGACGGTGGTATTGGCGGCCTTGCCGTTCTTCCACATTACCGGTATGCAAAACATGATGAACACGCCGATCTTCGTTGGCGGGACGCTGGTCATGTTGCAGCGGTGGAATCGCGACAGCGCTGCCGACCTGATCGCGCGCCACAAGGTCACCCACTGGAACACGATGCCCACCGTGATGATCGATTTTCTCGCCAGCGATCGTCTTTCCAGCTACGACCTGCGGTCACTCAGGCGCGTCGGGGGCGGCGGGGCCGGCATGCCGCAGGCGGTCGGCGAACGTATCAAGGCGCTGCTGGGGGTGGACTTCCTGGAAGGCTACGGTTTGTCCGAAGGCATGCCCCTCATGGGAAATCCCGCGAACAATTTCAAGCGCCAGTGCCTGGGCATTCCGCTCTTCAACACGGATACACGCATCCTCGATCCAGAGACCGGGTCTGAAGTATCGGACAACAACGTGGGCGAGATCGTCATTTCCAGCGACAAGATGTTCAGCGGCTATTGGCGAAACGAACAGGCCACGCGAGAGGCATTCGTTACCCTGGACGGGAAGCCCTTCTTCCGTACGGGAGATCTGGGCTACGTCGATGACGAGGGCTACTTCTTCCTGGTGGACCGTCTCAAGCGGATGGTCAACGCGTCGGGATATAAGGTTTGGCCGACGGAAATAGAGGCGATGCTGCACGAACATCCCGACGTGAGGGAGGCCTGCGTCATCGCCGCGCACGATGCCTATCGCGGCGAAACCGTGAAGGCCGTTATTGTCCTGCAAAAAAACGCGGCCTGCCGTGTCAGCGCCACGGACATCATCGAATGGTGCAAAGGCAGGATGGCCGCTTACAAATACCCCAGGCTGGTGGAGTTCGTAGACGAACTTCCCCGGCTTGCGACCGGGAAAATTGCATGGCGCCAACTCCAGGATGCGGAGCGAGAGAGGAAAACGGTCTCGTGAAGATTGCCAAGTCCTCGGCCTCCGAGACGTCTCCCACCCAGCCCGCCTCCAATGCGTCAGGCCGCCGCCGGCTCCCAGCCCAACCGCACCGGGGCGCCCGGCGCGGCGCTGTGCGCCTGCACCTGCGCCAGGCGGAAGATCGCCACGGCGCGCTGCAGGTGCCGGGCCTGGTCTTCGAGCGATGCCGCGGCGGCGGCCGCCTCTTCGACCAGCGCGGCGTTCTGCTGCGTCACGTCGTCCATCTGCGAGACCGCGCGGTTGACCTCCTCCAGGCCGCGCGTCTGCTCCGACGAAGCCTGGGCGATCTCGCTCATGATGCTGGTCACGCGATGCACGGCCTGCACCACTTCCTCGATCGTGGAGCCTGCCTGTTCCACCAGGGCCGAGCCGCTTTCCACCTGGCCGACCGATACGCCGATCAGGTCCTTGATCTCGCGCGCGGCGCTGGCGCTGCGTTGCGCCAGGCTGCGCACTTCGCCGGCCACCACGGCGAAGCCGCGGCCCTGCTCGCCGGCGCGCGCCGCTTCCACGGCGGCGTTGAGCGCCAGGATGTTGGTCTGGAACGCGATGCCGTCGATCACGCCGATGATGTCGCCGATCTTGCGCGAGCTGGCCGTGATGCCGCGCATCTTTTCCACCACCTGGTTCACCGCTTCGCCGCCCCGGCCCGCGACGGCCGAGGCCTGGCCGGCGAGGTCGCTGGCCAGGCGCGCGTTGTCGGCGTTCTGGCGAACGGTGGAGGTAAGTTCTTCCATGCTGGAGGCGGTCTCTTCCAGCGAGGCAGCCTGCTCTTCAGTACGCGATGAGAGGTCGGTGTTGCCGGCGGATATCTCGCGCGTGGCGGCATCGATGGAGCCGGCCGCTACCTGGATCTGGCCCACGGTGTCGGCAAGGCGGTCTCGCATGTGAGCCATGGCGGCCATCACGCTGTCGCGGTCGCCCTTGCGCAGCGCGACCTCGGTCGTGAGGTCGCCCGCGGCGATCCGGCCGGCGATCCGCGCGGCCGTGGCGGGCTCGCCACCCACCGAACGCTGGATGCTGCGCACCACGAGCGCGGCGATACAGGAGATGAGCACGCCCAGCACCACCAGCAAGCCGATGGATTCGAGCAGCGATCGGATGAACGCCGCTTCGATATCGTCCATGTAGGCGCCCACGATGATGTCCCATCCGAACGGTTTGTATCGCAGCACGTAGCCCAGCTTGAGGCTGGCTTCCTTGGCGCCCGGACGCGGCCACCAGTATTGGATGTATCCATTGCCGGCGGCCGAACTGCCGGCGCGGGCGATGTCGCCATAGAGCGCGCCCCCCTTTGCGTCCCGGAAACCTGACATATTCTTGCCGTTCAAGCTGGCGTTGATCGGATGCGCCACGATGTTCGACTGCGCGTCGGTCAAGGTGACATAGCCGTCGCTGCCAAAGCGCAGCGCGACCACGCGTTCGATCGCCTGCTGGCGGCCCTGCGCCGGCGTGAGCTTGCCCTGCTCGACCTGCTTCATCGAATCGACGATCAGGCTGTGGGCTGCTTCGGCGAGGTTGGACAGATCCTGGCGGCGTTCGGCCATCTGCAGCGAGCGCGCCG
This sequence comes from Achromobacter aloeverae, assembly GCF_004121055.1. Taxonomy (GTDB): domain Bacteria; phylum Pseudomonadota; class Gammaproteobacteria; order Burkholderiales; family Burkholderiaceae_B; genus Bordetella_C; species Bordetella_C aloeverae. The sequence continues at coordinate 395,794 of NZ_PYAL01000004.1, read as the reverse complement.
AATAGGCGTTAAAGACCGTGATGGCCAGCAGGCCCAGCCAAGCCATGGCCAGGGGAATCCAGAGTTTCTGGCGTAGCGTTAGTCGGGGCATGACGTCTCCGGGTAGAAGCGGCCCTGAAAAGGGGACAAGAATGTGCACCCTTTAACGGCGTTCCCAATCGGGAACTTTAACTTTCCATATAAAAAGCCCTGGCGCGTCGTACGGCCGTCTCGTCACCCTTCCGGCCAACTGGCGAATAGGGGCTGGCCCGGGCTTTCCTGGCCTGCCCGGGCATCAAAACGACACGGGCATCGAGGATTGCGGCGCGGGCCCGCGTTACTCACGTGCAGGCCTGGCCGAGGAGAGGAACCGCATGCCGAGAACGAGGAACTACGTCAACCGCTACGAACTGGACAGCAGGCTTTCCGCGCTCGAAGCCCACATGGATGCCAAGGTCGACGCGATCGCAGCCACCTGCGCGCAAATTCAACGCGACGGCGCAGCCGCGCGCGCCGAGATCAAGGCCATCGAAACGAAGTTCGACGCCAGGTTCTCGTCACTGACCGTGACCCTGATCGTCACAGGCATCGCGACCGCGCTCACGGTCATCTTCGGCGTTGCCTCGTTCAATGCCTCGCTGACATCCAATATGCTGTCGGCGTTCCAGGCGGGTGGAACCCTGGGCCGGCCCACCGAGCCCCGGTTGGCCGCTCCGCCCATGGCAGAGCAGGCGCCCTCGCCAGCCCCTCCAATGCGCTCCGTCCCCGCGCAACCGGCCAGATAGCCTGGCGCAGCCCGCGCGGCGGACATCGCTACGCCGCCGCGGCAACGGCCGCTGCGACAACGATCATTCCCCCTCGAAAAACGGGACCCTATAACTTTTTGGCATAATTCCGCCCTGCCCACATACTTAGATAAAGCCAGGAGACTTCCCGCCATGAAATACCAATCCGTCGGCCAGTTCCTCGAAGAAGTCGCGCATCGCAACCCGGGCCAGCCCGAGTTCCTGCAGGCGGTCACCGAGGTGATGGAAAGCCTGTGGCCTTTCATCGAGAAGCATCCCAAGTATGCGGAAAGCGCGCTGCTCGAACGCCTGGTCGAAGCCGAACGCATCATCCAGTTCCGCGTGAGCTGGACCGACGACAAGGGCCAGGTGCACATCAACCGTGGCTTCCGCGTCCAGCACAGCATGGCCATCGGCCCCTACAAGGGCGGCATGCGTTTCCACCCGTCGGTGAACCAATCCGTCCTGAAATTCCTGGCCTTCGAGCAGACCTTCAAGAACGCGCTGACCACGCTGCCCATGGGCGGCGGCAAGGGCGGCTCGGATTTCGACCCGAAGGGCAAGACCTCCGCGGAAGTGATGCGCTTCTGCCAGGCCTTCGTGACCGAGCTGTTCCGCCACGTCGGCCCCGATACCGACGTGCCGGCCGGCGACATGGGCGTGGGCGGCCGCGAAGTGGGCTACATGGCCGGCATGTACAAGAAGCTGTCCAATACCGCGGGCAGCGTATTCACGGGCAAGGGCCTGTCGTTCGGCGGCTCGCTGATCCGCCCGGAGGCAACGGGCTACGGCGTCGTCTACTTCGCCCAGGAAATGCTGGCCACACGCGGCCAGTCGATCGAAGGCAAGACCGTGTCGGTCTCCGGCTCGGGCAACGTGGCCCAATATGCCGTGGAGAAAGCCATGGAACTGGGCGCCAAGGTCGTGACGGTGTCCGACTCTTCCGGCACCGCCTACGATCCCGAGGGATTCACGAGCGAAAAGCTGGCCGTCCTGATGGACATCAAGAACCACCACTACGGGCGCGTCAGCGACTACGCCGCAAAGGTGCCCGGCGTGCAATTCCTTGCCGGCAAGAGCCCCTGGTCCATCAAGGTGGATGTGGCCCTGCCCTGCGCCACCCAGAACGAGCTGAACGAGGACGACGCCAAGACCCTGATCGCCAACGGCGTGCTGTGCGTGGCCGAAGGCGCCAACATGCCTTCGACCAACGAGGCAGCCCGGACCTTCGAGACGGCCGGCGTGCTCTATGCCCCCGGCAAGGCATCGAACGCCGGCGGCGTGGCCACGTCGGGCCTGGAAATGAGCCAGAACGCCATGCGCCTGTCCTGGACCCGCGAGGAAGTGGATGCCCGCCTGCTGCTGATCATGCAAGGCATACATGCGGCCTGCGTCAAGTACGGCCGCCGCGAGGACGGCAGCGTCAGCTACATCGACGGCGCCAACGTGGCGGGCTTCGTGAAGGTGGCCGACGCGATGCTGGCGCAGGGCGTGATCTAAGGCATCCCTTGTCCTACACGCTAATCCCCATCGCCGGCCGGGCCATGGCGGCCGGCAGCCCGCCGCTGCTGGTGCTGGACGCCTGCGTGCTGATGTCATCGGTGCTGCGCCCGCTACTGCTGCAACTGGCCGGCCGGGACGCCTACCGGCCGGTCTGGAGCGCCCGCATCGGCCAGGAATGGGTACGCAACGCCGCCCGCATCTGGGAGGTGGACCGCGCGCTCGTGGAGCAGGACTGGCAGGCCATGCAGGCCCGCTTTCCCGACGCCGACGCGGGCGAATTCGATGCCTACGAAAGCGGGTTGCGCTACAGCGATCCCAAGGACCGCCATGTGATCGCCGCCGGACTGGCGCGGCGCGCGCGCTGTGGCGAACAGATCGCGCCCGCCACGGGCGTGCTGACGTGGAACCTGAAGGACTTCAACCGGTCGGAGTTGCGCCGACTGGGCATGGACGTCTATAGCCCCGACCGCCTGCTGTCATTCTGGTGGGAGCAGGACCCCGAGCCGCTGCGCGACGCCCTGGCGCTCACCATGGAGCAACTGGTGGCGACCGGCCGCCAGCCCGAACCCCTGGCGGTCACGCTGAACCGCGAGCGGCTGCATCGCTTGCGCGGCCTGATGATGGCCGCGCAAGCGGCCTGAAACCCCGGCCCCTGCCCCCGGGGTCTCACGCGCGCTGCCGAACCGGACAACGGCGCAGCCACGGTTTGTCCGTGGACGCAGCCGGCCGGGAAACCGTGATCTCGTCCATGGCACCGCCGTCCGGCCAGGCCATGGGCGGCGGTGCGGACAGCGCGCGCAAACCGGGGCTTGCCGTATGCGTCCCCAGCAAGGCCGAGGCCGCCTTCGAGCACCGCGTGGTCCTGTCCGCCCCCTTCGGTGCCGGGTCGCCCCCGGCACGCCGGCGGTACACGATATCCACGTGCACGGCATTGCGCCGGGTTGCGTGCTCCGGCTGGAGCAGCAGGCCTGGAAACTCGGCCGATATCTTTCCGTGCGTATTCACGCCCAGTTCCGGCCGCACGCCCGCCAAGGCGAAGTACTGCTGGACATAGGCTTCGTTGCGCAGCGCCAGCTCCCGGTTATGCCCGAGATCGGCGGCGGCGCCACCGGTAAAGACCGTCCCGGCCACATTGATTTCCTGGATGGCATACGTGCCGTCCGGCGCCCGGCGTTTCATTTCAGCCAGCACCCGGTCCAGCTGCCCGGCCGTGTCCTCGCCCGTGCCGACCGTCACGTCGAAACGCATGCGACCGGGTGGCGCGAACCGGCCGGCATAGTCCTCGGCCACGGACGGATGCAGGGAAATGCCCTCATGCGCCGAGGCCCCCAGGGCCGTATAAAAGCCGGCTTCGGCGGGCCGGTTTACGGACGCATCATCTCCGGGCGGACTGACGATGTGAGATTCGTTATGGACGGAATATGTCACGATGACCTTGCCTCCTTGCCTGAATGAAGAATCACGCGAAGACGAATCGCGCGTGGCGGTGAGTCGGCATCCGCGGGCGCTGGTTCCCTCGTCATGTGAGCGCGCTTTCCGGCAGGTCGGACCAGGGCAGGTCAGGTCAGGTTAGATCACAGCAGGTCAGGCCACTTCATTCAGGACCCGATGGCCAGGCGGCGGCGCCGGCCGCCTACCCGCGCGCGAACGGGCTTCGGCCTACCGGCATCAATGGTCGTGGTTGCTGGCGGAAAATCCCGCCGCGTTCAACCTGTCGATGACTTCGGCGATATGCTCGGGCCCGCGTGTCTGCAAGACGAAATCGACTTCCACGTTGCGTACCGGCAAGGCCGTGAAGGCGCGCTGATGGTGCACCTCCGTGATATTGGCCTGGGCGTCGGCGATGAGCGAAGTCGCCCGCGCCAGCGCGCCGGGCAAGTCCCCCATGTCGACGCGGATGCGGGCCAGGCGGCCGGCGCGCACCATGCCGCGCTCGATCAGCTCGCCCAGCATCAGGGGATCGATATTGCCGCCGGTCAACACCAGCCCGATGCGCTTGTCCATGAAGCGCGTTTCGCCGTTCGCCCGCGCATGCAGCAAGGCCGCCAGGCCGGCCGCGCCGGCGCCCTCGACCACGCTCTTCTCGATCTCCAGCAACACCACGATGGCGTGCTCGATATCGCTTTCGCTCACCAGCAGGATGTCGTCGACATGGCGGGCCACGATCTCGCGCGTAATCCTGCCGGGCGATTTGACGGCTATTCCCTCGGCGATGGTGTACGGTCCCTGGGGCAAGGAGTTCCCGGTCACCGTCGCGTACATGGAAGGAAAGCGTTCGGTCTGGACGCCGAGGACCTGCAGCTTCGGCTGCAAGGCCTTTGCCGCCGTGGCGATGCCGGCGATCAGGCCGCCGCCGCCTATGGGCACGACCAGCATATCCAGGTCCGGGCGCGCCTCCAGCATTTCCAGGCCTATCGTGCCCTGGCCGGCGATGACCGCCGCGTCGTCATAGGGATGGATCATCACCAGGCCGCGGCTGTCGGCCAGGGTGTAGCCGTGCGCCTGCGCATCGTCGAAGGTGTCGCCCGCGAGCACCACCTCGGCCCCGTAGCGGCGCGTATTGGCCACTTTCACCGTCGGCGTGAAGCGCGGCATCACGATCACCGCCGGCACGCCCATGCGCTGCGCATGGTAGGCCACGCCTTGCGCATGATTGCCGGCCGAAACGGCGATTACCCCGGCGGCCCGCTCATCATCGGTCAACAGGCGCATGCGGTTGAAGGCGCCGCGCTCCTTGAAGGAAGCGGTGAATTGCAGGTTCTCGAATTTCAGCCAGATTTCCGCGCCCAGCATGTCGGACAGCGTGCGCGAGTGCGTGAACGGCGTATTCAGCACCTGCCCCTGGAGATTTTGCCGCGCAGCCTGGATATCGGAAAGATCGATCACGATGGCGTCCTGAGTAGGAAGTACGGGCCCGGTAGAACCGCTTATCGCACCGGCAGGAAATTGAAGAACAGCAAGCCCTGAGCATAATTGATCCCGATGCGGCGGCCGTTTTCGCCCAGCAGGTTGGCTATCAGGTCCAGCCGCCCGATGATCGCGCCGAACTCCCGCTCGAAGCTCAGGTTCACCGCCGTACTGCTCATTTCATTGGCCAGCAGCAGGGGATTACCGGCGCCATCGCGCCGGCTGGCCAGCAGCCACGCCGCCGCCTCGACGTTGCGGGCCGCGTTGTAGATACGCTGGCCGTCGAGTACATCGGAGACATAGAAGCGCGTCTTGCCATTGTGCGCCTCGATCATCGTGTCGGCCAGGCCGTAGATGAACGCGGCCACCCGGTCGCCCTGGTAATTGGGATCCAGCGAGACAGCCAGCACCTGGATATCGCGCAGGCCATTGAGCCCGGCCGGCGGCATGCGGTTGTCGACCAGGTGCCGCACGTGCTTCATGGCGGCGGCCTGGTCGGCCATGCCCGACTTGTGCCATTCGCGCGGATTGCGGCGATAGAGCTTGTCCGCCAGGGAGTACAGGCTATTGAGGTTGTCGCGCATCGCCAGCGTGACCGTCCGATTGAAATCGGTCTGGCCGAACTGGTCGGCGGACATATTCTCGCTGCGCGGCCCCTTGCCGTCACGGGGCGGCGTCGGGTTCACGCAGCCGGGCAGCGGCAGCATCAGCGCCACCGATAAAGCCATGACCCGCCCTGCCGTCCTGGCCAGCGCGCGGGCTCCGCCGGGGCTCGCGCCCGTCGCGCGGCTAATCCTGCGCAACGCGCCGCCCATGCTCGGTCATGCTTGCATTCGTCACCGGGCCCCCCTTGCCATCACAATGCCGACAAAACTTTACCCCAAAACGACGAAAAGGCTCGCCACCGCCCCATGGCGCCCGAGTCCTAGCGTCGCCTGCCACCCCTTGGACCTTTGTCCTGGAACGGCCCGGCGAAAAAAAACGGCGCCCGAAGGCGCCGTTTCGCTGAAGCATCCCGCCGCCTGGGCAGCGGGATACGTCCACGCTCACCCAGGCGGCTTAGTTCGCCGGGGTTTCCGTGGCGGCCGGGGTTTCCGGGGCCGCCTGGTTCTGTTGCTGCTCGATGCCGCCGATCGCCTTGACCGACAGGCGCAGACGGCCCTTGTCGTCGGCCTCGATGACCTTCACGCGCACCGCCTGGCCCACCTTCAACACGTCGTTGATGTTGGCGATGCGGTAGTTGGCGATCTCCGAGATGTGCAGCAGGCCGTCGCGGCCCGGCAGCACTTGCACGATGGCGCCGAAGTCCAGCAGGCGCAGCACCGAACCGTCGTAGACCTGGCCCACCTCGACATCGGCGGTCAGTTCGACGATGCGGCGTTGTGCTTCCTTGGCCTGGTTTTCGTCCACGCTGGCGATCACGATGGTGCCGTCGTCCGAGATGTCGATCTGCGTGCCGGTTTCCTCGGTCAGCGCACGGATGGTGGCGCCGCCCTTGCCGATCACGTCGCGGATCTTCTCGGGGTTGATCTTGATGGTCAGCATGCGCGGCGCGAACGCCGACAGCTCGCCGCGCGACTCGCCCAGGGCTTCCTTCATCTTGCCGAGGATGTGCAGGCGGCCTTCACGGGCTTGCGCCAGCGCGACCTGCATGATTTCCTTGGTGATGCCCTGGATCTTGATGTCCATCTGCAAGGCGGTGACGCCCTTCTCGGTACCGGCGACCTTGAAGTCCATGTCGCCCAGGTGATCTTCGTCGCCCAGGATGTCGGTCAGCACGGCGAACTTGCCGTTGTCCAGGATCAGGCCCATGGCCACGCCGGCCACGTGATCCTTCACCGGCACGCCTGCGTCCATCATGGCCAGCGAACCGCCGCACACCGACGCCATCGACGACGAACCGTTCGATTCCGTGATTTCGGAGACGATGCGGATGGTGTACTGGAAGTCCTCGGGCGCGGGCAGCAGCGGCACCAGGGCGCGCTTGGCCAAACGGCCGTGGCCGATTTCACGACGCTTGGGCACGCCGATGCGACCGGTTTCGCCGGTGGCGAACGGAGGCATGTTGTAGTGCAGCATGAAGCGGTCGCGGTACTCGCCCATCAGCGCGTCGATGATCTGCTCGTCCTGCTTGGTGCCGAGCGTGGCGACCACCAGGGCCTGCGTTTCACCGCGGGTGAACAACGCGCTGCCGTGCGCGCGCGGCAGCACGCCAAGGCGGACGCTGATCGGACGCACGGTGCGGGTGTCGCGGCCGTCGATGCGCGGTTCGCCGTTCAGGATCTGGCTGCGCACGATGCGCGATTCCATATCGAACAGGATGTTGTCGACGGTGACGCCATCGGGCTCGGCGGCGCCGGTCTCGACGGCCTGCGCGGCCAGGCGGGTGCGCACGTCGGCGTAGACTTCACGCAGCTTGGTGGTGCGAGCCTGCTTTTCGCGGATCTGGTAGGCGGCGACCAGGCCTTCCTGGCCGACGGCGGCGACGGCGGCGATCAGGGCCTCGTCCTTGGGCGCGGGGGCCCAGTCCCAGTCGGGCTTGCCGGCATCGCGCACCAGGTCATGGATGGCGTTGATGGCTGCCTGCATTTGCTCGTGGCCATAGACCACGCCGCCCAGCATCACGTCTTCCGACAACTGGTCGGCTTCCGATTCCACCATCAGCACGGCGGTTTCGGTGCCGGCCACGACCAGGTTCAGCTTCGACGTCTTGGTCTGGCTGGCGGTCGGGTTCAGCACGTACTGGCCATCGATGTAGGCGACGCGGGCGGCGCCGATCGGACCATTGAAGGGGATGCCGGAAATGGCCAGCGCGGCGGACGCGCCGATCATGGCGGGGATGTCAGGATCGATCTCGGGGTTGACCGAGACGGTGTGGATCACCACCTGCACATCGTTGTAGAAACCTTCCGGGAACAGCGGACGCAGCGGACGATCGATGAGGCGCGAGGTAAGCGTCTCTTTTTCCGACGGCTTGCCTTCGCGCTTGAAGAAACCACCGGGAATGCGACCGGCAGCGTAGGTCTTCTCGATGTAGTCGACGGTCAGCGGGAAGAAATCCTGGCCGGGCTTGGCCTTCTTGGCCGCGACAACCGTTGCGAGCACGACCGTGTCTTCAACCGACACGACGACAGCGCCAGAGGCCTGGCGGGCGATTTCGCCGGTTTCCAGGACGACCGTGTGCTGGCCGTACTGGAACGTTTTTGTCACTTTATTGAACATGACGGTTATTCCTTACAAATGAAAAACCGTGGCCGCTGCGACAACGTCGCACCGACCACGGTTGCGTCATGGGGAACCGACCCCGTCGATCACTTGCGCAGACCGAGTTTTTCGATCAGAGCGCGATAAGCATCGGGATTACGGCCCTTGAGGTAGTCGAGCAGTTTGCGACGGCGGCTGACCATGCGCAGCAGACCGCGGCGCGAATGGTGGTCCTTCATGTGTTCCTTGAAGTGACCGGTCAACTCGTTGATACGGGCGGTGAGCAGAGCCACCTGGACTTCGGGGGAGCCGGTATCGCCCTGGGCGCGCTGGAATTGCGCAACGATATCGGACTTCTTGATGTCAGCGACGGACATGTATTGACCTCTTCGAACATGCGTCAGGGCCGAGGCGCCCGGACGTGGGTTAAAAATGTATTTGTACTACGAGCCAGGCATCGATTTCGATGCGTCTTGCAGGCAGGTACTGTATGCCTTGGAATACACGCTTCCCGGACGTCATGCAGGGAAAGCCGGAGCATTATAGCTCAAATTGAGCACGCAATCCCCGTACCGCGCGGAGCGCGGACTCCGGGCCGAGCGCGCCCCCGCGCAAGAACCGCAGCCCTAGCGGGGACACCGCGGATCCGGGTCCCCCGGTCCGCTGGTGTCGCCCCCTGGAGGGGGCCGCGCGCAGCGCGGTAGGGGGTGGGCCCTATCACCCGCCGTTGCGCAGGCGGTTGCGCTGCAGGCGGCGGGCGCGGCTCCAGCGCCAGGCGAGCAGGAACCAGCCGGATACGCCATAGATGACGAACAGGCCGAACAGGACAACCGGGGGGTCGCTGGAAACGAAGACAAAGGCCGCGACCACCACCAGGATCACCCAGAACGGCACGCTGCGGCCCAGGGCGAAGCTCTTGCCGCTGTAGAAGGGCACGTTGGTGACCATCGCGATGCCGGCGTACATGGTAACGACGAACGCCGTCCAGGCCATGAAGGCGTCATGGATGGGCAGCTTGTTGTCGACCGCCAGCCAGACGAAGCCGGCTACCAGCGCCGCCGCCGACGGGCTGGGCAGCCCCTGGAAGAAACGCTTGTCGACCACCCCGATATTGGCGTTGAACCGCGCCAACCGCAGCGCCGCGCCCGCCACGTACACGAAGGCGGCCAGCCAGCCCCAGCGCCCCAGCTCGTTGAGCATCCATTCATACATGACCAGGGCCGGCGCCACGCCGAACGAGGTCATGTCCGACAGCGAGTCGTACTGCTCGCCGAAGGCGGACTGGGTATTGGTCAGGCGCGCGACCCGGCCGTCCATGCCGTCCAGCACCATGGCCGCGAAAATCGCGATGGCGGCGGCCTCGAACTGGTTGTTCATGGCCTGCACCACGGCATAGAAGCCGGCGAACAGGGCAGCCGTGGTGAACGCATTGGGCAGCAGGTAGATGCTGCGGTGGCGGTTTTCGGCGTCGCGCATCGAAAGTTTGGGCATGGCGTTCTAGTGTGGCAGTGATAACGTCGATGGCGTGGGGGACGTAAGGCGCGTCGGCGCCTCAGCCCGCGGACGCCCCCGTGACCGCGGCCGGCAGGTCGGCCAGCACCGAGCTCGTGGCGCTGACCTTGTCGCCGAGGGCCACGCGCGGACGCGCGGAAGGCGGCAGATAGACGTCAACCCGCGAGCCGAAGCGGATGAAACCATAGCGCTGGCCACGCGTCAGCTTGTCGGTCTTGCGCGCATAACAGAGGATGCGCTTGGCAACCAGGCCGGCCACCTGCACCGCGGTGACCACATGGCCGGCGGGCGTGCGCAATACCATGGCATTGCGCTCATTCTCCAGCGAGGCCTTGTCCAGCGCGGCATTGACGAACCTGCCGGGAAAATATTGCACGTCCAGCACTTCGCCATCGACCGGCGCGCGATTGGAGTGCACATTGAAGACATTCATGAACACGCTGATCTTCAGCGCGTCGCGGTCGGCATAGGGGTCGCGCACGGTTTCCACCGCGACGACGCGGCCGTCGGCCGGCGACAGCACGGCGCTCTCGGAATCCGGCGCCAGGCGCGGCGGATCGCGGAAGAACTGCAGTACGAACAGGGCCAGGATCCAGAAGATCACCGACACGGCGGGCGACCAGAGCGTCACCAGCACGGCGATCACCACGGCGCCGGCCAGGAAGGGCCAGCCCTCGCGGGCAATGATGGGATGGGGATAAGGGGGTTTATTCATCGTAGGCGAAGGTTAACCGATATGGCCCCGTTTGTGCCCCCAGCGGCTGTGGCAACACGAGACAGAAAGCGCCCTGTCGGCGCGCTTCGGCCCGGGCGCCCGCGCCGCCTTCCACAGGGAAAATCCCCTGCCGGCGGCGGCGCGGCGCCCGTCCAGGAACGGTCGCAAGGCAAAAAAAGCGGCATGCCTAAGCATGCCGCCAGTTGCAAATTATGTACCCGGGCCGCGCGCGAGGCGCCGCCCGAGTGGCGGGGCAAGGATTGTACCCTTCCCCGGACGCCCATTAGTTCTTGGACTTGTCCACCAGCTTGTTGGCGGCGATCCAGGGCATCATGGCGCGCAGCTTGGCGCCGACCACTTCGATCTGCGATTCCGCGTTGATGCGGCGGCGCGAGGTCAGGGTCGGAGCGCCGGCCGTGTTTTCCAGGATGAAGCGCTTGGCGTATTCGCCGGTCTGGATGTCGGTCAGCGCCTGGCGCATGGCCTTGCGGGTGTCGTCGGTAACGATCTTGGGGCCGGTCTCGTATTCGCCGAATTCGGCGTTGTTCGAGATCGAGTAGTTCATGTTGGCGATGCCGCCTTCATAGATCAGGTCGACGATCAGCTTGAGCTCGTGCAGGCACTCGAAGTAGGCCATTTCGGGCGCGTAGCCGGCTTCCACCAGGGTGTCGAAACCGGCCTTGATCAGTTCGACGGTACCGCCGCACAGCACGGCCTGTTCGCCGAACAGGTCGGTTTCGGTCTCTTCGCGGAAGTTCGTTTCGATGATGCCGGCACGGCCGCCGCCGTTGGCGCTGGCGTACGACAGGGCCACGTCGCGCGCGGCGCCGGACTTGTCCTGGTACACGGCCACCAGGTGGGGCACGCCGCCGCCCTGGCTGTAGGTCGAGCGCACGGTGTGGCCCGGGGCCTTGGGCGCGATCATGATGACGTCGATGTCATCGCGCGGCACGACCTGGCCGTAGTGCACGTTGAAGCCGTGGGCGAAAGCCAGTGCGGCGCCCGCCTTGATGTTGGCGTGGACGTCATCGCGATAGACCTTGGCGATGTTCTCGTCGGGCAGCAGCATCATGACGACGTCCGCGCTCTTGACGGCTTCGGCCACTTCCTGGACCTTGAGGCCGGCATTGGCGGCCTTGTTCCAGGAAGCGCCGCCCTTGCGCAGGCCGACCACGACGTTCACGCCGGAGTCATGCAGGTTCTGGGCGTGGGCGTGGCCTTGCGAGCCGTAGCCGATGATGGCGACCGTACGGCCCTTGATGAGGGAGAGATCGCAATCCTTGTCGTAGAAAACTTTCATGGGGTGCTCCGATATTTATCTATTGAAATCTGGTTCAAATCAAAAAAGGTTGGAGGAGGCTTGTCGCCGCGACGGCCGGGCGCCTCCGCCGTGCTACAGCTTCAGTACCCGTTCACCGCGTCCGATGCCGGAAACGCCAGTGCGGACGGTTTCCAGAATCGCGCTGCGATCCAGCGCCTCGATGAAGGCCGAGATCTTTTCCTGCACACCGGTCAGCTCGATGGTGTAGGACTTGTCGGTCACGTCGATGATGCGTCCGCGGAAAATGTCGGCCATGCGCTTCATTTCCTCGCGCTCCTTGCCGACCGCCCGCACCTTCACGAGCATGAGCTCGCGTTCGATGTGCGCCCCTTCGGTCAGGTCCACCACCTTGACCACGTCGACCAGGCGGTTCAGGTGCTTGGTGATCTGTTCGATCACTTCGTCCGAACCGGTGGTGACGATGGTCATGCGGGACAGCGTGTCATCCTCGGTGGGCGCCACGGTCAAGGTTTCGATGTTGTAGCCACGGGCCGAGAACAGGCCGACCACGCGGGACAAGGCGCCGGGCTCGTTCTCGAGCAGAATGGAGATAACGTGTTTCATGGCGCCCTCCTACAGGTCTTCCGAGCCGAGCAGCATCTCGGTCAGGCCGCGGCCGGCCTTGACCATGGGCCACACGTTCTCGGTCCGGTCGGTGATGAAGTCCAGGAAGACCAACCGCTTCTTGTGCTTGTTGAAGGCCTCGCGCAGCGCCGGTTCGACGTCCGCCGGGCGCTCGATGCGCAAGCCGACGTGGCCATAGGCCTCCGCCACCTTGACGAAGTCCGGCAGCGAATCCATGTAGGACTCGGAATAGCGCGAGCCGTAGTCGATCTGCTGCCACTGCCGCACCATGCCCAGGAACCGGTTGTTCAGGCACACGATCTTGGGCGTCAGGTGGTATTGCTGGCAGGTCGACAGCTCCTGGATATTCATCTGGATGGACGCTTCGCCGGTGATGACGGCGACATCCTGCCCCGGGTTGGCCATCTGCACGCCCATGGCGTAGGGCAGCCCCACGCCCATGGTTCCCAGGCCGCCGGAATTGATCCAGCGGCGCGGCGCGCCGAAGCGGTAGTACTGGGCCGCCCACATCTGGTGCTGGCCCACGTCGGAAGTGACGAAGGCATTGCCGCCGGTCACTTCCCACAGTTTCTCGACCACGAACTGCGGCTTGATGACTTCGTCCGAGCCGGCGTACTTGAGGCATTCCTTGCCGCGCCAGGCATTGACCTGCTGCCACCACTTGGGCAGGGCCGGCGGCTTGCTGTCGGCCGCGCGGAACTGCGCCAGCATGTCGACCAGCACGTCCTTGACGTTGCCGACGATGGGCACGTCCACCCGCACCCGCTTCGAGATCGACGAGGGGTCGATATCGATGTGGATGATCTTGCGTGGGTTCTGCGCGAAATGCTTGGGATTGCCGATCACGCGGTCGTCGAAGCGCGCGCCGATGGCCAGCAGCACGTCGCAGTGCTGCATCGCCATGTTGGCTTCGTACGTGCCATGCATGCCGGGCATGCCCAGGAAGCTGGGATGGCTGGCCGGCAGGCCGCCCAGGCCCATCAGGGTGTTGGTGCAGGGCGCGCCCAGCAGGTCCACCAGTTCGGTCAGTTCCGCGGCCGCGTCGGACAGGATCACGCCGCCGCCGGTGTAGACCATGGGGCGTTCGGCCGCCAGCAGCATCTGCACGGCCTTCTTGATCTGGCCCTGGTGGCCCTTGGTCACCGGCGCGTAGGAGCGCATGGTGATCTCGCCCTTGGGCGGCGTGTACTTGCACGGCGCCAGGGTGATGTCCTTGGGAATGTCGACCAGCACGGGGCCGGGACGTCCGGTGCGCGCGATGTAGAAGGCGCGGCGCATCGTATCGGCCAGGTCCTTGACGTCGCGCACCAGGAAATTGTGCTTCACGCAGGGGCGCGTGATGCCCACGGTATCGCATTCCTGGAAGGCGTCCTCGCCGATGGCGGCGGTCGGCACCTGGCCGCTGATGATCACCATCGGAATGGAGTCCATATACGCCGTGGCGATGCCGGTGACCGCATTGGTCACGCCGGGGCCGCTGGTGACGATACAGACACCCGTCTTGTTCGACGAACGCGAATAGGCGTCGGCCGCATGCACGGCAGCCTGTTCGTGGCGAACGAGGATGTGCTGGAACTTGTCCTGCTTGAAAATTGCGTCGTAGATGTAAAGCACCGCGCCGCCCGGATATCCGAAGACGTGTTCCACGCCCTCGTCCGCGAGGCAGCGCACGACGATGTCGGCGCCATTGAGTTCCATATTGTGTTCCTTTCCCTGTTTCCGGCCCCACGTCCTGGAATGCCGCTCGCCCGGATACGGCGACGGCGGAACCCGATACCGGCTACGGCAACACGATCGGCGCTTTGCGGTTCACGGAACCGCGCCACCCGAACGCCCTGACGACCCGGCACGCGTTCATCTAAAACGCAGTGCATGCGCCCACATGGGCGCCGGAGATCGAAATGGAAGCCTTGACTACACGCTTTTGGCGCGGCCAACGGCAGGGTACTGCTGGCGCTTGCTGCCGGTCGGTGGACCGGCGGTCTTGCTGACCATTCGACACGGGCCGGAGATGACGGGCCAGTGCGAGCCTGCGACTTTACCGTTTTGCACACGCCGTGGCAAATCAATCAGGCGCCCGGGCGCGAAATTGCGGCCCGTAAGCGTAAAAATGCCACACAATCCGGCCATGATCGCCGGGATGCGCGTTCATGCCGCGCGATCGGGGGACATAGCCAACCCAGCCGCCGCCGCACTCTCTATACTTGTCGGATCTCAGCCCGGACCCGCCACCCTATGGATTTGCGCCTTACCAGCCTCCGCAAATTTCTCTACAGCCACTATTTTTTCGGGGGGGTACGGCAGGCCACGGGGATGCTGCTGCCCGTACTGATACTGGGCGTCCTGTTCGGCCAGTACACGCTGGGCCTGGTCGCCACCTTCGGCGCCCAGTGCGTTTCCATCATCGACCAGCCCGGCGGTCCGCAACGCCATCGAACCAACGAGATGCTGGGCGGCGCCCTGGTGGCGACCATCACGGTGATCATCACCGGGTTTGCCTCGACGCATCCCCCCATCCTGTGGGCGGTGGTCACCGTACAGTGCTTCGCCTATTCCATGCTGACGGTGTTCGGCAAGCGCGGCGGCCTGATCGGCTTCGGCGGCCTGCTGGTGATGGCGCTGACCATGCACTCGCCCCTGCAACCCGACGAGGTGCTGCTGCACGCGGCCGGCACCCTGGGCGGCGCCCTCTTCTACCTGGTCTTCAGCCTGACATTCAGCCGCGTCTTCTGGCTGCGCGAGGAGCAGCAGGCCATGTCGGTGGCGCTGTTCGCCACGGCCGACTACATGGAGGCGCGCGCGGCGTTCTACGACGAGGCCGAAGACCTGGACACCTGCTACAGCACCGTGATCCAGCGCCAGTCCGCCATGACCGAGAAGCACCAGGCCGCCCGCGACATGGTGCTGCGCCAGTTGCCCCGCGGCCGGGGCGCGGGCGACAGCCGCCGCGTGATGGTGTGGAATATGTTCGTCGATATGCTGCAGTTGATGGACACGCTGTTTGCCACCCACACCGACTACGCGGTGCTGCGGCGCAAGCTCGCCGGCAACGATATCCTGCTGTTCATGCATGACTCGCTGATCAAGATGTCGCTGGAGATGAATCGTGTCGCCCTGGCGCTGTCCAGCAACGACAAGGTCCGCCGCCGCACCAGCATCAAGGCGGAACTGCGGGCCATGGAGTACGAGATCGACCTGCTCAAGCAGCAGGGCCTGGCCGAGCGCGAACCGGAAACCCTGGCCGTGCTGATCCAGATCCAGCGCCGCCTGCGCAATGCCAGCCGCATCGTCGACCGCCTGGCCGACCACACCCAGGCCAGCCCCGACGCCAAGCCGACCAGCGCGCTGCGCATCGACAAGTCGCTGACCCGCTTCATGTCGCGCCAGGAGTTCCGCCTGGGCATGCTGACCAGCAACCTGCGGCGCGACTCGCCCAACTTCCGCTATGCGCTGCGCGTCACGCTGGCCGCCTCGCTGGCGATGATTCTTACCGAGCTATGGGTGACCGAGGCGTTTTCGGCGCACAACTACTGGATCATCCTGACCATCGTCATCGTCATGAAGCCCGGCTTTGCGCTGACCCGCCAGCGCAACGGCTGGCGCCTGATGGGGACCCTGATCGGCTGCCTGCTCGCGGCCATCCTGCTGCATCTCACCGACAAGCCCGCCATCCTGTTCGGCGCACTGGTGGTGGCCTGCGTCATGGGCAACAGCCTGGTGCTGCTGAACTACATGGGCAGCGCGGTGTTCAACACGCTGTTCGTGGTCCTGGTCTTTCACTTCGTGTCGCCCGGGACCGTGTCGATGGAGGTGATCGGCGAACGCGCCCTCGACACGCTGATCGGCTGCGGCGTGGCCCTGCTGTGCAGCTACGCCTTTCCCTGGTGGGAATCGCGCTACATGGCCCCGCTGGCGCGCGCGGCCATCAACGCCAATCGCGAATACCTGAAGGCGGGGCTGCACTATGCGGAGGTGCTGCGGCGCAAGCAGATGGCCAAGGCCGCCCAGGCGCCGGTCACCGCCGCGCTGGTGCAGGGTCCGCAGCCCGACGTGCCGCCGCAGCCGGACGAGGAGGAAGCCGACCTGAACTGGCGCCTGGCGCGCAAGAACGTGCACATTTCCTTCAGCAATTTCGCCGAAGCCTTCTACCGCATGATCAGCGAGCCGCGCTCGCGCCAGCAGTTCGTGCCGGAACTGAACAACCTGCTGATACAGAACCATATCCTGGCGTCGCAGACCACGGCGGCGCTGCCCACGCTGTCGACCCTGGCCGAGGAGCCGCCGCCGTCCATCAAGGACACGCTGGACGACATTGTGATCATGCTGGATCCGGCACGGCCGCCGGTGCCGCCGCTGCCGGAACAGCTGGACACCCAGGGGGACCTGGCCGCCCTGGCCTATCCGCTGAAGCTGATGGTGAAGGCCGGGCAGATGATCCGGCAGGAGAGCGGCGCGCTGGGCTGAGGGGGCGGGCGGAGGGCCCGCCGAACCGGCCCCTGCCCTCTTCAACCTTCCAGCTTGCGCCGGAACACCAGCTTGTCCGGCGTCGAGGCGTCCGCCGCGTAGGCATAGCCTTCGCTGTCGAAGCCTTGCAGCTTCTCCGGCGTGCCCGCCTTGTGCGTGATGGCGTAGCGCGCCATCAGCCCACGCGCACGCTTGGCATGGAAGCTGATGATTTTCCAGGCGCCGTTCTTCCAGTCCTGGAACACGCACTGCACCACGCGCGCCTGCAAGGTCTTCAGGTCGACTGACTTGAAGTACTCCTCCGACGCCAGGTTGACGACGATGGGTTTCTTCGCGCCGGCCTGTCGTTCGTTCAGGTACTCGGCGATGCTGGCGCCCCAGAAGTCGTACAGGTTCTTGCCGCGCTTCGTTTCCAGGCGGGTGCCCATTTCCAGGCGGTAGGGCTGCATCAGGTCCAGCGGCCGCAGCACGCCGTACAGGCCGCTGAGAATGGCCACGTGTTCCTGCGCCCAATCCAGCTGGGCCGGCGTCAGCGTGTCGGCCTGCAAGCCTTCGTAGACGTCGCCGTTGAAGGCGAGGATGGCCTGGCGCGAATTGGCCTGGGTGAACGTGGGCTTCCACTCGGCATAGCGGCGCACGTTCAGTTCGGACAGGGCCGCGCTCAGGTCCATCAAGGCCGAGATATCGTCGGCCGACTTGGTCTTGAGGACCTTGATCAGCGCGGCGGCCTGGTCGACGAACAGCGGCTGGGTGTGCGCCTGGATATGGACGGGGGTGTCGTAGTCCAGCTTCTTGGCGGGAGACAGCAGGTACAGCATGGAAACGGGTCCTTTCTCTTGCTTGGAGGGTGAGTGTCCTGGGTCGTTCAGCGGGCGGTCCAGCCGCCGTCGACCGAGATCGTGGTCCCGGTGACCTGCTCGGCCGCGGGCGAGGCCAGGTAGACGGCGGTGCCGCCCAGTTGCTCGGGCGTGACGAATTGCAGCGAAGGCTGCTTCTCGCCCAGAAGTTCGCGCGCGGCATCTTCCTGGCTGATGCCCTTCTGCGCGGCGATGGCGCTGATCTGCTTTTCCACCAGGGCGGTGCGCACCCAGCCCGGGCAGATGGCGTTGGCCGTAATGCCCTGCCCCGCCGTTTCCAGCGCCGTCACCTTGGTCAGGCCGACCACGCCGTGCTTGGCGGCCACGTAGGCCGACTTGTTGGCCGAGCCGACCAGGCCATGCGCGGACGCGATGTTGATGATGCGGCCCCAGCCCTGCTTCTTCATGTGCGGCAGGGCCGCCGCCGTGCCGTGAAAGACGGCGGACAGGTTCAGGGCGATGATGGCGTCCCAGCGTTCCACGGGAAAATCCTCGATCAGCGAGGTGTGCTGGATGCCGGCGTTGTTGACGATGATATCGATGCGGCCAAGCTGCTTGACGGCGTTTTCCACCAGCCCGCGCACCGCGTCGCCGCGGCTGAGGTCGGCGCCGTCATAGAGCACCTTGGTGCCGTGGGTCTGCGCCAGGCCGGCGCGGGTCTTCTCGATCTCGGCGGCGTCGCCGAAGCCGTTCAACACCACATCCGCCCCCTGTGCGGCCAACGCCGTCGCAATCCCCAATCCGATGCCGCTGGTGGACCCGGTGACGACCGCTACTTTTCCTTTGAGCATGAAGATTCTCCTAACCGCATGAGGGCATGATGAAGGGGGCTGGGCCGCCAGCCGGCCGGGCGCCTGGCCCACCGCCGGAGACCGCGCGGCACGGGATCGATCCGCCGCCGCTCCTGGAGTGTAGCCGCGGGGTCGCGCTGGCGCGACCATTGCCTGGGGCAATAACATCCCGGTCGCCGGCGCGGGCAAATACCGGGCGGGGCGAGGACGGCGCCGAACTCAGTCCCCCGCCGCTTCCGGCGCGTAGCCGCGCCGCTCCCTGGCACGCATGCGCAGGCGTTCCAGCCATTTCAGCCATACGGGGACCACGGCCATGGAAACGGCCACCACCACCGCGATGAGGTCGCGGTGCGGGACCGACAGCAGATTGTTGTCCACGGCCTCGTTGAAGATCGCGAAGCCGAACTCCCCGCCCTGTGCCAGGCCCAGGGCGAAAGGCAGCCGGTGATAGGACGGCAGGCCGCTCCAGCGGGCGATGCCATAGAGGATCAGCCCCTTGATGGCCAGCAGGCCGACGACGCCCATGACCACGAAGGGCCAGTCCTGCCGCAGGACGTTCAGGTTGATCACCATGCCGATGGACAGGAAGAACAGGCCCAGCAGCAGTCCCTTGAACGGCTCGATACTCGTTTCCATGTCTTCGCGGTAGCGGGACTTGGCCAGCACCACGCCCACGAGGAAGCCGCCCAGGCCGGCCGACAGGCCCGCGTGGTCGAACAGCTGCGCGGTTCCGATGACCACCAGCAGCGTGGCAGCGGTGAAGAGTTCCTGAAGCTGCGCCACCTTGACCCAGCGCATCAGCCTGAAGACCCGCCCCAGGACGACGACCGCGACGGCGACCAGGCCTTCGACGAACGAAGGCGCGCGCGTCCCGCCGCCGCCGATGATCCCCACGGCGACCAGAACAGGAATGGCCGCCATGTCCTGCCACAGCAGGATACCCACGGCAGTGCGGCCCATGGGCGTGCGGCTGAGCCCGCGCTCGTCGAGCAGGCGCATGGCGACGGCGGTGGACGATAGCGACAGGGCCAGGCTGCACAGGACGGCGCCGGCCAGGGACATCCCAACCAGGTGGCGCAGGACGCCGCCCAGCAGGAAGGTCAAGGCGGCCGCGCTGGCGAACATTTGCAGCGAGCCGAGGCCGAACACCTCCCGCCGCATGGCCCACAGGCGCGACGGCGCCAGCTCCAGGCCGATCACGAACAGCATCATGACCACGCCCAGTTGGGAAATATTGGTGATGGCGGGCACGTCCTGCACCAGGCCGAGGCCGTAGGGTCCGATCAGGATGCCCGCCAACAGGTAGCCCGGAATCGCGCCCAGGCCCAGCACTTGTGTCAGCGGCACGCAGATCACGGCGGATAGCAGGAGGATGATGACGATTTGCATGCGGTCGTCCTGGCGTCGGCGGCGCCTGGCAAGGCGCCAAGAAGGCGCTACGACACGCATTCTGACAAGAAATTACCCATGCGGGTCGCCTTGGTGCGGGGCAATTCGACAACTTTTTGGACGGCTAGCTAATTTTTGGAAATCTCTGCTAGAATAGCGAGCTTTGCTGCTCCACGCGGCTTTCGGACAAACCGGAAACCGGGTGCGAGACGGGCGATAAGCGATATCCCGGAAGGGTGTGGGCCAGTCCCGATTGCTTATGCCGCGTTTCGATCGAGCGGCAAGACCGTGACCTTGCCTCGACCACGAGGTCATTGGAATCCGCAGTACCCCGGAGAGGTGGCAGAGTGGTCGAATGTACCTGACTCGAAATCAGGCGTACGGTATCCCCGTACCGTGGGTTCGAATCCCACCCTCTCCGCCAGACAAATCAAGCATTTAGCTTGCATCAAGCCCACCCTAAGCGGTGGGCTTTTTGTTGCCTGTGGTGGGGGAAATATTGACCGGCCAGAAATGGAGCCCGGCCGCCATATACTGGATAAACCACTGTATAAGCCGCCATGCCATCCGACTCCCATAACCCCTACGACTCCTCTCTGCATCCTGGTGGCTGCTGGACCTGCACGCATTGGCACGGTCGGACGAATGGCGACCGGCACGCCGTGATCTGCGAGAGGGAGCCCGGCCGGCCGATATGCCCCAGCCTGCCGGACTACGGCTGCGCGTTCTGGGAAAGGGAGCCGGGGGCGGATGATGAGGTGCCACCGGCTTGTGCGAGGCGAGAGGCTACTTAGCCCGTGGCTTCCACCCGCACCGTTTGGCGCCGGTCTCATTGTGCACTCTGATTTGGTCCGCCGTCCCGTCTGAAAGCACGTCCGACTTGCTGACCCAGATTGGTTTTACCCAGGAGCAGGAATTATCAACCACCCTGGTCTGGGTGATCACTTCAGGGGCAGCATCAGTCGCGGCTCCAGGATTCGCGCAGGACGCCAGCAGACTGACCGGCAGGAGAAGCAGCAATTTGATTTTCCACATCGGTGCGATCCTTGGCCGCATCGGCGGCGGTTTGAGCGGCTTTGGCATTCGCCTCTGCCTGAGCCTGGGAAAGTTGGGCAACCTTCACATGGGCATCCGCTTCACTCTGGCGTGCGGTCGCTACGTCAGCAGTGGCGCCCCTCTTCACGAAGATGGCGTACAGGACGCCTAGGGCAGCTACGAGAGCGCCAGCAATGGGCTGCCAGAATTGGGTTAGGAGAGCGAGGATTGCCGTCATTGCGTTTCTCCATGGAGCATCATGTAGGCCAGCCGTTGGGCGCGCGCTCCGACCTGCTTGGCCCACAGGCTGTCCAGCATGCCATCGTGCGCTGCCTGCCAATCGTGACGTTGCACGGCACCCAATGTGTTTTTGAACTGAAGAAGCTTGCCGCCCAGGTTGAATGCCATATTGAGCAGCACGCGCATGCGCACGTCGTCTAGCTCCGCCCACCACGGCAGGTTGCGATTTAGGAAGTCTTCCGCATCCGCGATGTCGTTCGCCAGCAGCATCAGGGATTCGTCGTGGCTAATGCCCTTATCGTCCAGGTTCCGGCCGATGCCGATGGTGGTCTTATCTACCGTATCCTTGTAGGGTTTCAAACGCTCGCCCTCGTCTCGGATCAGTTCGGCTTGAAGCGCACCCAGGTCATACCCCTCCATCTTTCTCCCCCTTGGACTGATCGATCAAGCGCCCCCACATCCCTAGAACCAGAATAATGATGGTCAGGGTTGCGACGGCCCACAGCGGGATAGACCGCCGCATGTCGTCAGGCAATGCGATCCACGCCCCCTGAACTCCAGTGGCGACCCCCATGCAGTGCATCGAGAACCATTTCTTGGCCTCGCGCCAGTTATCTACAAGCCTCATTTCGCCCACCTCTGCACGTCTGCCCGGTTATCGACGCGGTTCATAACCATCTGAGTTAGCATCGCCTTAATGTCCTTCACATCGTCGCCCATATGCTGGCTGTTAGCCTCCAGGATCGTGACTCGATTCGCCAGGCCGTAATACAGCCCAACGCAACCGCCAATTGCAGCTACGAGCGCTGACATGATCACGAAGAACGACGCGATCGTAGAAACTATCGTTTTTGCGCTGATGGCCCACTTCTTTACATCGCCATCCATCAACGCCTCCGGCGCGCGCCTAGGAAACCGTAGGCACCATTGGTGCCTGAGGCAAATTGGGATAGACAAACCAGATAAACGGTTGTCGCGGTTGATATGTTTATGCGGACGGTCCCGACTGGGGCTCCTATGGCGGCACCAGCCGCCACAGAAAACGGATATTGCACGAGCGCACCATTGCCTGGGGCAGTCGGCAGCGATGCCGCGATATTGATGCCTGCTACTGTCAATGTTTGTGCAGTGGTTCCTGCCGGCGCCGTCCATATATTCCCCCAAACATCCCAGTCGCCAGGGCTTAGGGACAGGGTAGCAATCGTAGCTGCCGTATTCGAGGTCAACGATACGGCAGATCCAGAGGCTACAGAGACGGACAAAAATTCACCCACGGAACCCGCTGCGGCATTCGATCCGTTTCCTGATCCAACAATGTTCGGTGTGGTCAACATTGGGGCAGAACCGAATACTAGCGACCCACTACCCGTCTTATCGGATATGATCCCCGCGAGTTGCGCCGATGTGGTGGAAGCGAACTGCCCCAAAGTGCCTGCTGTCGAGGCGCCATTAGTGACGTTAGCTACCGGAACATTCCCCCATTTGGGGGCTACACCAGCACCTTGGGACACAAGGGCCTGCCCTGATGTAGACGTTCCTGGGTTGACTAGTTGATATGGATTGAGCGTCGTCATGGTCGGTCCTAGATTTGCCAGCGGGTAAACACTACCGGGGGAGAGGAATATGTGATCTTCAGAGCATCGCCCGGATTGAGGATGAAGGAGCCAGATCCCGTACTAAGCGCCCTTTCGAAGCCGCTTCGTATGAAGCTAATTTGCGACACGCTGCCTCCAGATATCACGACGTTCACGGCATAAGGATCGTGATGCGTATACGTGAAGGGAGAGGCGCCGACAGCCACATCGTTGGCCGGTACATAATCGCCTGTATATCCATACATCATTGCAAAGGCGGGGCAATCAATAACCTTGATATTCGCCCCATTGCTCGGGTCGGCACCATTGAGCGCCGTGCTTCCTGTGAAGTGGCAGTCACGAAACGTGACGACCGTACTACCTCCACCAGATGGCATGGGAGATACCGGGGGGCCGATATAGCACATCGGACGTGGGATATCAGGATTCCCATCAAAGGTTGTCCCGGAGAAGAGGATTGAATCGGTATTCAAACCTCCGCTTGGATCATTGACTATGAGCCCATAGGCCGTGCCGCCTTCAACCCTGCCACCAAACCATTGGTTGGTATCTGCGTACTCCAGAAGCCGAAGATTGATATCCGCGCCACTAAACCTGCAATTCACAAACGTATTCAACGTAATCGCAGCATCCACAAGGCCGCTCATCTGGAAGCCTACGTTCTGATGCTGCGACGACATGCAGTTTACGAACGTGTTTAGCCCAGACGGCGCCCCCGAGATGGAACTCCAATCCACACCGATCAGTGTGGAATTGATCCAGCGGACATTGTTGAACAAGCATCCACCGATACTAAAGAACTTTTGACACGTAGCGCCGCCGTTTGCGTTGAATTGGATGTTATCTATGCGCCCGGCCCATTTCGTTGCGGTGGCGCACAATGTACCCGTAGTGGATCCGTTCCAAATTAGCTCAGAAACTGCGATATTGTTCAATTCAGGGAAGGCCGCAGCGCCACTTTCGCCATAGAGGCTTACACCGTTAGGCAGCGTGATAGTTGATGTAATGCTATAAGAGCCAGACGGCACATAAACTATCGCCCCTCCCTTCCCCGAGGCAGCAGCAATGGCCATATTGAACGCGTGTGTATCATCAGTAACCCCGTCGCCCTTCGCGCCATAATCGCGCACATCGACCCAATCCGTAATACGATTGTATAGTTTGGATCCGGGGGCTACCTTCGCATCCGTAACAGTCCCATTCCCAGGCACGCCGATGGCGACTGTAGAACCGCCTTTAACATATACATTGGATACGCCAACGGGTATTGGTGCAGGGAAGCTCAGTACCTGATCTGCGAGGGTAAAATCGTGCTGGGGGGTGCCGTCGAAGTCCACCCACAGATTGGAAGCCGAACCGAAATCACTCGTCAGAATCAGCGTGGTGGTCACGCCTGGGGTGTAATCCATCCCGGCAGAGAAAGTCTGATCGATCATATCCCCTAGCAAATTTGCATTAGGGTCTTCGGTCAATTGATCCCAAATCAGATTGTCGAACTGATCGTAGACGACCTGCCGATACGAGCCAGATCCCCATATAACGGCCTCCCCCCTCGCATCAAGAATCACCGGGTTGGTGTTCAGGATAGTTTGGTCCGGATCCTGATATGTGTTCTTCTTAGTGCTGGTGTTGGGGATATAGAAGTACACTTTCCCGCCAACCAACGGCTTCCCATTGTTGTCGGTGAAGTACTGTTTTCCGTTGGGCAACAAACTTGCCATGGTCGAATCCCCTAATCTATGCTCTGGCTATGACTGAACGAATGTTGTGGTTTTCTGCGATTTATCTGATCTGGTGCTTCGTTAGCGGCTTCCTAACGAGGTGGCGCAGCGATTCCGCGAGGCGCCGTAGCGTTGATGGCTGGGTACAAGAGCCGCTGGATACCCCCCAACTGACCCGTTGGGGGCGCGAGACTCGGTGCACGCTGGAGCGCCGCCGCCCCTGATTGAGCGTTTAGGAGCAGTTGCTGAAGCGCCCCCTGGATCGCTTCGTTGTTCATGTTCATCAGGCCGGAGGTCGTGCGTCCAAGGGAGCCACCGATTGCGCCACCGGCAGCAGCGCCAAGCGGGCCACCCATCAAGTACCCCAATCCCCCCCCTAGCGCCGAGCCGATAGTCCCGGCAGGCGCTTTCCCTGCAAGCGCACCGAGTTTCCCGGGGAGGACCTGCCCTAGCATGTTTTGAGTCGCCAGGTTTTGAGCGGTGGCCGAGCCAACCGACTTGCCAAGCTGGGTCTTCCCGGAACGCAGTAGGTCATCCCGAATTGACTTAAGTGCTGCTAGCTGATCTGGCGCTATGGACTTGGCGTCCTGCGCCCCAGGCTTCGCAGCTTCCTTTGTGATCTTGGCGATTGCAGTCTGTATTTTTTGAGGCGTGATATTGCCGTTTACGTCCGTAAGTTGGAGACCTTGCAGATACCGCATCGCGTTGATCGGCTTGGAAGCATCTGCATAGGCCTGTAAATAGGCATCGAACCCTGGCGCGGCCTTTGTAATGGCGTCATCCAGGCTATCCTTTACGGCCAGCAGTTCGCGGGACGCTTGCATGCCGGCAGGATTGGAATTCGCCAATCGCTTATCCAGCAGGTCGTCAATCTGCTTGCGCACGGAGTTGTAGAGAACTTCGGGATCCGATTCGAGATTGCCCTTTGCGTCAACGATCTTGGACCGAATATTGTTCAGGCTCTGGGCTACGGCATCGCGCTTGCCAGACGGACCACTCAGGATCGAATCTATTGTGTCCAGCACTGGCTTTGCGTCCGCCACGGCCTTGTTGCCGAACACATTTGTGAGAGCAGAGTTAGCCGCCAGATCTCGAGCGGCTTCGGCAGCAGCAATATCGGCCGGGGTTCCTGCCGCAGTCCCCAACTGAGCAAGACGGGCAGCCGCATTGTCCCCTTCTCGAGCGACAAACTCATTGGGGTTTAGATCGCGCAAGGTGCGCTGTAGCGTGGCGATGCCTGCATTACCCGTGGCCTCTGCCAGCGTTGGAACTGACCCTGGGACGATCTGCGATAGATCCGCCGTTAGAGGCCCTCCAGCAGCCGCACGGGCAAGCGTGTTTTCAGCGATTCTCTGCTGACCGGCTTGAGTAAAAGGATCAATCAATGCACGAATCCCGCCAGCAGCAGCAGAACCCAGACGGGATGCTCCAGCGCCAACTATTGGCAGCGCTCCCCCCAATGCAGCGCCCATCTTGGCGTTCTGTGCAGCCTGCTGGTAATAGTCATTCCCCGACCGCTGCCCCGTAACCAGGTCCGCCAGTCCGCCAATCTGCGGATTGACCATCACCGGCGTATTTGCCGCGTAAGCAGCCCCCTGCAAGGATCCTCCGCTGGCGCCCCCGAGGAGCCGAGCTAGACCCTGAGCGGTCTCTCCACCACCAAGGCGCGCAGCGAGGCTCCCCGCACCCTTGGCGACGGTCTCTATAGGGGCAGCCGCCGCCGTAGGGCCGCCGATGAAGGCAGGCATGAGATTGCCGATCAAGCGGCCCGTACCTGCCGGGATGGATCCGGGCGTTGCGGCCTGATATTCGGCCTCGCGTTGAGCCGCCTGGGCGTCATACGCCTGAACTTGAGGGTTCGCACGCTTTGCCAGATCGGTTCCGAATAGGCTATCAATCCCTTGGAGGATCTGTTGCCCCTGGTGCGCCGCATTCTGGCCAATCCCGGCCGGCAGGTCGGTCAGCCCCTGATAGGTGCCCAGACCGAAGTTGCCCAGGCCCTGCATGAATTCCGAGGGCTGAGTATCGGTCTTGGCTCGATCTGCCGCTTCCGAGGCTGCTTGCTGGGCAGTTTTCTTGACTTCCCCGGGCGCACCACTCATTTCGATCCGCATCACGCCATCAGGGCCGCGCGAGGTCGTAACGTCGGGCTGCTTCACAAACGCATTGAAGATAGCGTCGTCGTCGTTTGCGGGCTTCTGGCCGGTGAACGCCCCGAAGATTTCGTCGTCGGACGGCCCGGAAGACGATTGAGGAATGCCGGGAAGCATCTTCCCACCAAGTTTGCCAAAAACGGATTGGGCATATTGGCTAGGTCCGGCATGGACCGCCTCAGAGTTCGGGCCGGCATAGTACGCATTCAACGCCTTAGTCGGATCGTTGAAGCGGTCCAACTGTTGCCCCAGATACCAGGCACCCACGTTCACCCCAATCTCGGGCTTCAATAGGTCTTCCATCGTGTACTTGGTGCTGTTGGCTTGGTTGTAGTCAGCCAAGGCCGCTTGACGAACCTGCATCGCCCCATATGCTCCCTTCCCGCCTCCGGAGAGGTTGACAGCAGACGGATCGCCGCTTGACTCCTGCTGAATGACGGCACGAATCAGCGTCGGGTCAACATTCCATTGTTTGCCGGCAGCGTCGATGATTGAGGAGAGGTCAGCCATCATTGCCCCGGCATTTGGAGAATGCCCGACCGGACAAGGTTGCCCAGATCTGACTTGAAGCGGCCAATGGTGCCGTCCTTCGTCTTGCGGTCGATGAAGGCCTTTTGTTGATCCGGCGTCATTGATGTGAAGACGAAGGCGTCAGGGTTGACGGTCTTGTTCCAATTCGATTGCCACTTGTTAAACTGATCGGTCGTCAGGCCGGAATTTTGGAATGCCAGGTCCTGCGCGGCGCGCATCTTCTCGGCCGCGATGGTCTTGGTGAGAATGTCCTGGTTCGCCATCTTGGAGATTCCAGGGTTGGCATTCCCCGTAACGGCCGCGTTCAGGCGTGCATCAGTCCCGGAGCCAATGGCACCAGAGACCGACGACGCGTAGTTCGTCAGGATCTTTTTGAACTCGTCGTAGTCCTTGATGTCTTCCGTGATGCCGATCTTTTTCGCTACGTCGGGAGACAGCGCATTCAGGAATGATTTGGCAGTGTTGCGCCAGTCGGACCCAGGGCCAGTATCGATGTTGCCCAGGTTGGAACGCGCCTGCTCCAACAAGTTGATGCGCATGGGGGCATCCGCTGCGGCGTCATGCAGCGTTTGCGCGGCCGTATTGGATGTGCCAGCGGCAGCCGTGAGCGCGGCTTGTTGTCCAGGCGGAAGCGCCGTCATCAACCCCGGATTCCCGCCCTGCTGAGGGTTGTAGCGGCCCGTATAGCCAGCGCCACCCAAGCCGGCTTGTGCGCCGAGCTGCTGGGCTTTGGTGATAACCGACTTCGAGCCGTCCGGGTTCGTGACTTCAACGTTCCCAACCATCGTATCGGCCGAAGGGGTATTCTGGACCGTCCCTGCCACCATGGATTCACCCGTGAGAGGGTTGCGGTTCAAGAGAGTCTGGCTGCCGCCCGTGTTCAGCACGGAGCCTTGGGGCAGCATCGCGCCGATCTTCGCTTCCCCCGACAGGGAATTCAAGAAATGCTGCTTGACCCATTCCGCCTGTTGTCCAGGCTCCTGCGGCACGCTCTTGAGTTCGCGCAATGCCTGATCCTTGGGCAAGATTCCCGAGTTCACGGCGTCACTGATCGCATTGACGATATCGCTCGACATGTCGGCTTTGCCGTAATTCGGGCTTTGCATGAGCGATCCGATCATCCCCCGAATGGCGCCCTGCTGCTTCAAGGCCATTTCGAGCTTGCTGGTGTCGTACTGCTGCTGCTGATTCCGCTGTTGCAATACCTGATTCATGTACTGCGGCAGGAACGCACCCGCGCCACTCTGAGCGGCAAGTTGCTGGAACTTGTCGTAATCAACTTGGCCGGTCTGAGGATCAATGGATTGCTGGTAGGCCTGCGAAATGGACTGGTTCGCTTGCAACTGCTGCGAGGCAGCGCGCAGTTTCACAACGTCGCTCGCGGTGCCCAGCAGACTGCCGATGCCGCCGCTAGACTGCGCGGGCCGAATGCCGAGGGGGATGGTCGCGTCAATACCCATGTTTCAACTCCACCCGGAAACACCAGGAACGCCATTTAGGGCAGTCCCATAAATTGAGCCATTAGCCGTGAGGCCGCCCGAGCCGCCGCCGCCCAGCAGGGAATAGAGTCCCAGGCCGTTTGAAATGCCGCTCAATCCGCTAGAGAGTGCATTCGCAGAACCAATCGTTCCCGCAGCCCCAGCATTTGCGGCCTGCGTCGCATAGTTGCCCGCTGTGTTAGCCGTCTGAAGGCCAGCGTTTCCAACGCCTGCGGCAGCGTTTTGCCCCATACCTGCCAGACCGGCAAGCCGGTTGTACATATCGTTCGCAATGCCGTAATTCGTGTTGTAGGCTTGGAGTGCGCGGTTGTACTGTTGGCCGTAGGTGTTGTCCGCTAGGCCAGTAGCGTACGAAAGCAGCCCCTTTTGCTGCGCACCAGAAAGACCCAGGCCCATCGCCGAGTTCTGGTTATTCAGCGACTTCAATCCTTGTTGCAGGGTGAATTGATAGCCTGGCGTGTTTTCCAGGTCACTCGCGTCGAAGCTAAAGGGCGTGGTAAGCAGCGAACCGAGGCCCGAGAACGCTCCAGCGGCCTGCTGAGTCGCCTGGTTCTGCTTGGCCAACTCAGCCTGTACCGCCGCATCGAGTCCGGCCTGATCCACCACGTCATAGCCGCCCGTCCCGCCCGCATTCGGGTCCCACACCTGTGATGCGCCACCGCTATCGCCGTAGTAGCCACCGCTATCTACCCAGCCGCCAGTTCCCTTCGTCCCGCCTTGGGTCGTCGTGAATTGCGGCGTGAGTCGATCTCGAATCTGCTGTTCCGTTTCCCCTTGACCTGACTGACCCGCCGTGATTCCGGTTGTGGGCAACCCCAGCATCCCAAGCAGAGCAGCCAAGCCAGTTTGCCCAGCCCCCATATAAGGGGCTAGATTCTGCTGGTACTGTTGGAACATCTGCCATTGCTGGTCGGACGCGTTTTGCGCAGCATCAGCCTGTTGGTTGGCCGCGCTTTTGCTCGCGCTAGACGACATTGCGGATCCAGCCACGCCCGCGACAGCAGTACCGACCCCAACTGCGGCAGCAACCATGTCAATCTCCCAGCCATGCGCTATAGGTCGTCTCGACGTGCGAGAAGCCCAAGCGCTCAAACAGACGCCCAATGTCCTTGTGCGCCTTCGTTCCGACGAACATCCGTTGCACACCGCGGCGCTTGGCCTCGGCTTTGACGGCGTTCAGCAGCAGAACCCCGCCCATTGCGCCCCGTTTGTCCTGACGCAGATACAAAATATCCATGTGACACGTCAAGCAGGTCTGATAATGCAACCCAGGCGCCACGAAACCAACGAAGTAGCCAACAAGTTCGCCCTTATCGCGCACAGTCACGAACAGCACTTCACCGCGAGCATCACGGTCAAGATACAAACCGTATTGAGGATCTAAAGGAACTTTGTCCTTGTTCAGGGCGAGTTCTTCCCAATGGAGCGGGAACAGCGGCTTCATTTCTTCGAGGCGTTCGGTCAGGGATTCGACTTGGGCGGTAAGCATCACACACTCGTACGAATGTCCACGACCATCGAAATGCGGTCGTCGGCGCTGTTGTTGATAACTTGGTGGACCTGTTTGTTGTCGAACCAGAACACGTCCCCCGTGTTCATGTTTATCTGCTCATCCCCACACTTGATGATGGCTCCCGGGTAGCCCTGGAGCACGATGTGAAAGCGCGTGTAATAGCGCGTCTGCTCCGGTGTGTCGGCGTGCGGGAAGATGCGGCCACCAGGGATAATCCGGTTGATCATTACACGACCCAGACGCTCGCCTTGAACGCGAGACATCAGACCCATCACCAGCGGACGCGCCTCATGCAGAATCTTGTACGCGGGGTAATCGACCGCTTCGTACTGGTCATATCCCGCCAACTGATTCTGCTTATAGGCTTCAATCTGTTCCTCGGTCAGCCCTTCCACCTTCTCCGGGAAGCGGAGCATGATGGTGTCCGTTTCACCAAACGGACCCTGCGGGTAATGACGCAGGAACGTGTCCTCCTTCCACAAGTCCGGGCGACGTTTGATCGCCAGGACAAGCGGATTGGTGTCCACGCCATGCATGAGGAAGTGGAAGTTTTTCAACGAATACCCCCGATGCGATAAGCCTCGGAGGCAGTCGGCACGATGGGCGATGCCGTCGCGTTGATGAAGGTGATCGCCAAGGTATTCGCGGCGCTCACACGTGCCCCGGCGATCCCAAGACCCGCTTGAAGCGTGGGCTTGTTGACCCATACCGCGTCACCGACCGCAAGCCCGGGGACGGTGAACGTCTGTTCAGCGGTGGTGTTCGCTGCGACGGATGCAGGAGAGAGCGTCACGGTCTTTCGGTAAAGCGCGGTCACCGTGCTGGAGCCGGATCCGGCCATCGTCAAGCTTTGAACGCCCGCCAGCGTGTCAGTAGCAACTCCCAGGTACTTAGCCATAATTAACTCCCGCTAGTTTCGTAAACGCCGCCCGCCAGAGTCACAGCGGCCCCCGTAGCAGCCATCGCCTGCAATGTCATCCCCGCATCCAGTTGCAGGCCGATAGCCTGGGGCGGTACATAGGTTTGCCCTGCCGAAAGAGAAAACGCGGCCAGGATCGTGTTCGATGCCGCTGGGCTGCCTCCAGATGGAACCCGATACAGCGTCACGGCCACCGGGTTAACCGACGTATTCGTCAGTGACAGGTTATTGATCGTGCCCACGGTCCCACCTGGCGCCGTGTAGTACGTAGCCGCAGAGGTCGTAAGTTGTGCTGCCGGAATGGCCTTTGGGATTCTTTGCATGGCTATCTCGGAATGATCGTCACGGCCGGTACGCTGGAATAGGTGAGGCTCACAATGTCCCCCGCGTTCAGCTCAATCAATTGCGTGCCCAGGCCGGCAGCCGACAATGAAAGGCCCTTCACGTAGACCGATGACACACCTACCGGGATAGCCGACGTGAATGTAAGGCTGGTGCCAGACAGGCTGTATTGGTCATCGCCTTGGAATACGCCATCGAAGAACACCCAAAGGCGTTGTTTGGCCCCGAACGACTGTGACAGCGTGAGCGATGTGGTAGATCCAGGCGTGAAATCCGTACCGGCGACAAACGTCTGATCCGCGATATCCGCCCCTGAGTTGCCGAGAGGAAGCGCCATGGGACCACGTTGCAGGACGAAGGAGGATACGGAGCCACCGGAGAGGTAGAAGCCCTGTCGAAACCCCGCCGTATAGGTCCATGGCGACGTGGGCGGCATCGGCAATGAATAGGCAGACCGCGTGTACTCCGTGCTCTGCACAGGCGCGAAGATCATTTCGAGCAACTTTGCCTCATCGCGCGCGGGGGCCATCGCCATTTCAGATTGGAAGGCATCAGTCCCGGTAGGCGAAGGAGCAGCAAATAGCGCTTCGGTCGAAAGCACGTCCTCAATCGTCAGCGTGTCGGGAATCTCGCCCGATCCTCCGCCAGTCCTGTCCCAAAGGGTCAGCAGGAAGCGAATCCATACCTCCGCCACGCGACCTGACGGGTCCAAGAAGGGCGTATTCCAGAGAGGGAAGCCGGTAGGAATCGTCGCCATCACTGGTTCACCGCTACAGGCTGCACATAGGCGCCATTGAGGGCCGTTTTTACGGGCGCAGACCACGACAGTTCAAAAACACGATCACGCGCCATCCCCAAACGTTGGAATTGCAACGATTTGAGGTAATCCCCCTCCAATCCGAAGCTTTCGCGGATGTGATTGCCCCACGAGGCCCCGCGCGTATCGCTCCAGCGCAGGAAAACCGGTACTTCCTCGAAGTCAGCGCCCTCTCCAACCTGGAAATCCGCGATGAACTCGCGGTATGCAACCCGATTCCCATCGTCAACCATGTGCGGGAAGGACCGCAGGCGAGAAATCGGCGCTCCATCGTCCGTCATGGCATCCATGTCCAACCGATAAAGCTTGCCGTTCTCCCAATCGCCTACGACAGGAGTCCCATAGGCATAGGCGAAGCAATTGGAGCGATGGCGTTTGAAGACGCCCTGCTCATCCAGCCACAGCCATTCATGCCATTCCTTCGTGGAAAGGTCATAGACCCAGGTCTTTTGAGCACTCGGGAAGGTCAAGACGTATTGGAAATGCCCTTCGAGCTGGAACGTGTACCCACGCGCATCGTCAATACGCGGATAGCTCTGGATTTCGTTCTCGATGGCGTGTGTGGAGATCCGGACGGCCTCATATTGCTCCGTGTGGACCACCATGCATTTACCCTGCGGCGATTGGGCAAGCCAGTAGATCGCCCCATCCATTTGAGCCACGGAATCAACAGCCGCGCATCCGTGCTGGATGAACGTGCCGGGCATCCGCTGATACGGGAAGGTGGCATTCCCGGAGTTGACCCATACTTCAGTTGTCCATTGGCCCAGCAGGAAGATGTATAGGCGCGTGACGGCCAGCGTCAGCAACTTGTCCGCGAATCCGGTCTTGCCTGCGAAGTCCGTTGCGTCGAACGTGGCTTGGAACGCCA
The DNA here is from genome assembly GCF_004121055.1 of Achromobacter aloeverae. Taxonomy (GTDB): domain Bacteria; phylum Pseudomonadota; class Gammaproteobacteria; order Burkholderiales; family Burkholderiaceae_B; genus Bordetella_C; species Bordetella_C aloeverae. The sequence goes on along the minus strand of NZ_PYAL01000004.1, from coordinate 362,546 downwards.
GCGAGATATAGAACTGAGTCGTGCCAGGGCGGTTCAGGATGAAAAATCCGTCCGCATACTGGATCGTGGTCCCACCGTAGAAGCCCAGGTCAGTGACGGACCCGAAGGTATTGTCAGCCAGGGTGACGGTGTAACCCTGCTCCGTACCATCCACGGCCAGCAACGTCGTTCCATTGTCAGCCATGTAGACCATGGAATCGATGGAGGATACTGAGCCTAGCTGCGTGAGACTCCAGTCAGAGCCGATGGCATAGAACGTCTGCCCGCAGACGCCGTAGAGCGTGCCATTGGAGGCGAAATACAGACCACGCCAGCCGAAGTCCGAGGACTCGGCAATCTTCACCAGACCGGGCGTCTGGTAATGGGTAGTGGGAAATGGCGCGTCCTGCGGGTTCTTCTCCACATACAGGTTCACGCACCGTTGCGCGTTCGCAATGATGCTCTTGGCCTGGTAGGCGCCGGAGATCAGTGGAACCTTCATCCCACGGTACTCCCGATATAGAAGTCACCATAGATGTTGTACGTGCCCGTGGTGCTTTGCAGCGAGACGGGCATTGCCATGCGGGGAATCTGCGTGTTGGCCTGCTCGATGATTCGCATCGATGCCTCGGCCTTCCTCGCCACCACGTCACTGACAGGAAGACCGTAGAGCGGATAGAGCTCCAGCGTCAGGTTCCACATCAGCGCCGCCTTGTACTCAGGCGGCAATACAATCTCATCGCTCAGGTTGTCGAACTGCTGCAACTGCTGCATAACCGTTATGAACACTTCATATTGGTTATTCGGCACCGGCCAGATGAACAGGTTGCCCACCGGATTGCCGGCGTCATAGAACGCATATTGCGGGAAGGCGTTCAGGTTCTTGATGGCGATCCGGTTGTAGTCCTCGCGCGCACGGAGGATCGTGAGCGGATAGTCCACCGGCAGCGGAGTATTCTGGTTCTGGCGGAAGAACGCAGACTCCAGCTTCGCGGGACGGGGAATATCGAAATCGCCACCAGGCCCCACGGTATAGGACAGCGCGCTCGTACCCTGCACGGATTGCGTGATGAGCTGATAGACCATATAGCGGCGGCGCTGCCATTGGGCCATCATCATGTTCATGACGTTAAAGGCGTCATTCACGTCCTCAGCGGACGCAGCCTGCCCCACCCCCAAGACGTTCGCCGTCTTGAGCGACAGATTGATGATGTCGCGGGGAGTAGTGGGCAGCGGAGAACTCATGCCTGCGCCTCGGCAATCATGGCTTGCAACTTCTCGACGCCTGTCTTGTGATGCGGGTTCAGACCCAACTCCTTCGCTTTCGCCATCAGGGCGTCTCGGTCCTGGTCCTCGTCCAACGAAGCACCGACCAGGACTTCTTCCTCGTCGGCGTTGTTGGCAAGCATCTTCGAGCCGTCAGCCAGGGTTACCCATTTCGGGTACTCCTGGAACACATACGGCGCGGTGAAATTGCGGTCGTTTCGGTTCTGCATGGAAACTCCAGAGGCAGGGGCACGAAGCCCCCGCCAGTCTTACAGCACGTCCGCGACGACAGCAGCCCATTCCGGACGGATCGAGGCGAAGCCATACAGAATGTCCATACGGGTGATCAGCTGATCGCTCATCACGTCGTAGGCCTGGATCATCCGCATGGTCACGCCGTCGAAGGTGGCGCGCGAGGCATTCACGACACCGGAGGTGGGCATTTCCAGATCAGCCGTCGCCAGGGTGAACGCTTCGGGGTAGTACGCCAGGTTCTGGCGATACTGCGAGCCAGCGGTGGCGACCAAGGCGATAGTTGCGCCGTTGGCAGGCGAAGCAGTCACGGTGTTGAAGGCGGCAGGCGCCGGAACGATGGCCGGGTAGATCGGGATCGAGGTCGCGCCCGTCGCAACGTTGGCCGTCACCACGAACTGACGCAGAGCGCCTTGGTCGGCGCCGGTCAGGCGGTTGATGGCGTTCACGCCCTGGATGGTGATCACGTCGCCCTTGTTCAGGGTTCCAGTAATGGCGTTGGTCACCAGGGTGTTGCCCGTCTGGCTTGCGCCGTTGACCGTGCCAGCCGAGAACGAGCCCACAGTGTGAACCTGGGTCGTCTGGTCATACATCCAGTCGAAGCCCAGGGTATCCTTCGTGATGATGCCGGTTTCGAATTGATCGCTGATCTTCTGTTGCGGATTGAACAGACCAGTCATGGTCCCTACGGAACGAGCTTGCGTCACCGGGTCCAAGATGATCTTGCGATCCATCATGGGCGCCAGGTTCTGCGTGATCGCTGCGCCCGCTTCCAGCCACGTTTGCGGCACAGGGGAAGCGAGGTTTCCGCCCGAGGTGTTCAGGATCAGGTTCGCGGCCGAGTTGGACAGGGTGATGATGTCGCCAGCCACGGCAGCGGCCAGGCGATTGACGGCCGGAGCCAGGATGCGCTCGCTGAAATCGTCCAACGACATGGTTTGTTCGGCAGTACCGAACGACACCGGGACGACTTTCTGATTGGCGACGGTGAGCGACGTGTTCTGCTCATTCGTGCCCTGCGGGGTGATCGAAGGACCGTTCTGGACGATGTAATCGTTCGGCAGGCGGATACGCAGGGTATCGCCAATCTTGGCACCCGTGCGGGCGAACTGATCGTCATATTGGCGGGAGATCGACCGCAAGAAAGCGTTCGACTGCGTGAACAGTCGAACGGCCTCATTGGTGATCATGTCGATAGTGAGTAGGCTGTTAGCCATGAGGAATCTCCAAGGGACAAAGAAAGGAGCGCTCTCGCGCTTGCTGTCTCTGCCCTGGGAGACTTCTCTACGGGCCAACCGACGATTGAGGCTCGCCTACGCCCTACTCCCCTTGCGGGTAAATGCCCCGACCTAGCGGTACTGCTCACATGCCTAGGTCGGTATCGCCAAGCCTAGGTATCGAAACGACGAAAATGCAATCACCGACGACGTTTTCGAGCGTTCTTGTTGCGCCACTCAAACCATTCGGGGGTTCCCACGGCCGGCTCACCGTCCGCCGTACCGCGTCCTTCGATGGGTTCGATGGGAGCGGGGGCGCTGGATACGGGTTTGGCGAATGCCTTCTTCGCCTTCGGGCTAAGCTTGGCCAGCTCGACAGCCATCTCAACAGGCGCCAGGCCGGCCAGCCGATGAGCCTCTTCCAAGTTCGTCCCGAGATACTGGACGACCTTCGCAGCATCAGGCACCGCGACCAAAGCACTGATGAAATCCGGTCCGACCAGACCCGCCATGCCCACCTGCTGGATAGCCCGGTCAAACTCGACGCCGAATTCCTTGATGCCCTCCGCGTTGATGGACTGAATGCCTGTATCCAGGCGCTCTTGAGCGCGGCGCTTCTCCACCAATTGGGGAGCTAGGCGCTCCGCATAGGCCTTAGCCAGTTCCTCGACGTTGCCATTGGCCCCGCTTTCCATCTGCTTTGCCAGGTCCTGGGCGCGCTGTTCCGCTTGGATAGCGCGTTCCTCGGCTGCTTTGCGGGCGGCGGTCAGTTCGCCAAAGCGTTTGAGCGCCCAATCGGGCACGTCGCCCTTAGGCTTCTCGGTCTGGACCTCTGGCTGAGTCTCTGGAGCCGTCGTTTCCGGGGCCTGCGTGTCGATCACTTCGCCTTCCATGGTGTTCTCCATGTCGTTAACCCGCTTGCGCGGTAGGTTGTGGTTCTTGGACTAGGGGGATACCTACAGTCGTCCCTTGCATACCGATGGCAAATGCATTGCCACCGTTCAATTCGCCCGGATCGTCCCCGATGATGGGGTCCGGGGCCTTCAAAATCTCCACCATGAGCTTGCGCAGGATCGGTTCCATGGCCTCGGGCGTCATCATGGGCTGGACGGCCTTCAAACGGTCCGTTTCGGCCTTGAAAGAGTCGATCATGGCCTTCTGCGTGTTCTCCATTCGCAGGGCCATGTGGTTCAGCGCATCGATATCCGCGCGCTGCTTCTCGATCTTCTCCAAGTTCTGCTTGGATTCGAGCTGTGCGCCGAGGTTTTGAACCATCTGGATCAGCTGCTGGTTCTGCTGCATCAGTTGCTGCTCTTGTTGCGTCGGCCCTTCGCCCTGGATCTCCTTCGGAATCCAATTGCGCATCCGCTCGGCGAGTTTGTCAGCGCTCGGGAAGTCGCCATTGGCCATGAACAAGTCGCCAATGACCTGGGCGAGTTGGGGAACAGCAGATATCAGTTCGCGCATGGCATTGAATGCCTCCTGCCGGCGCGTCTGATAGTTCGGGCCAATCTCCACCACCACGTCAAATGTGCCCACTTGGGGGTTGAAGATCGATTGAACCGCGTTCTGCTGCTTGTCGTCGCCCTGCTCCACAACACCTTGACGCTGCTCCGGGTCGATCTGGATCTGCTGCTGCTCTCCATCCTCTGCCATGATCCGGATGACGCGCTTGGTGTCGTATATCTTCGGAATCAGGTCCAGCAACTGCTTGCCGGTGTAGCGGATGGCATTGGCCACGCCATCGATGAAGTGATAGGTGGCCCGCTGCCCCTGCCGCTGGCGCTGGTCGATGGCCTTCCCGGATATCTCGTTGCCCTGCTCGCTGAATGTGGCCTCGTACTGCCCCGAGGTCATCATCATTTCCTGGGCGGCAGCCTGCATCCCGTCCATGTAGACGGGAGCCGAAGAGGGAGGATTTGGACGCTGAGGTGCTGGAATGTCGTTCCCCAGCTCGTCCCTTCCGTTGAAGGGCAGATACGGGTAGTTCTCGCGGTTCGCCGTGGCCCAATAGTTCTCATGGCCCTCAAACGCTTCGATAGGACCGACCCAGGGAGCCTTGGTCTGCAACGCGCCGTATTCCACCGCCGCCGATGTGTTGTAGTTGTACATGCGTTGGGCGTCCTTCATGTAACGGACAAGTCCCTTGCGGTCCAACTTCCCATCCAGGATGATTTCCTCGCCCACGCAGCGCACGATGGGGATGTACTTTCCGGCCCAACGCGATTCATCGATCACAGCGTTGGCCGCGATCAGGTACCACTTGACCTCGCGCTTATCGACCTTCCGCCGCTGTAGCTCCTGGCCCTTCGTCTTCTTGATAAGTTGCTTCTGCTCCTTGGTCATCGCGGATTCGCGCAGGAATTCGAAGGTGCCGTCCCCATTCGGTAGGGCATACATCCATTCCTTCGACTCCACGACCTCGTAGTACTCAGCCACGCGCACGCGGTTGTTCGACAGCCAGCCGCCGATATCCTCACCTAGCGTGGTGGACGAAGCAGCCGCGTCAGGATACTTGCGCTCGAACTCCTCGCGGGGCCATTCGTCATAGACAAAGCCATACTTCGCGTCCGATCCGTCGCGCTTCTTGATGTTCGGGTCCAGGTAGACAGCCAGGGGGTCCGGGACCTCCTTGATAAATATCTCCTGGTCAAAGCCATTGTCATCCGTATACGCGGTCGTGATGCGCCAATAGCCGATTCCACCAGCGACCATGTTCTCGGTCGCAATGTCGTAGGCGGTCTGCGCGTCCGATATGTACTCGATATGGCGGATGACGCCCTCGAATACCTGGGCGGATTCGTAGGTGGCTTCGGATCCCACAGGATGCACCTTGACGCTAGGCTTGTTCTCCTTGGCATCGTTCACCACGTGCAGGACGTGCGTATGCGTCTTGTTGATGGTCAGCATCGGCCGCCCGTCTAACTGCCGCTGGGCGCGCACCGCAGCATTCCATTGCTCGTGATTGTCCGGATCCGCATAGCAGAACCGGATATCGTCCGCGAATCGCTGGCGAGCCGTCGATTCCCAATCCTGGCAAGCTTTGAAGCGCCGATGCGCGCGGGCAATGAGTTCTTCGCTCATGGTCACATCCAGTATCCGCCAGCGGCGCGATGTTGATAGGGAAGGGATGACTTGCGCACATCCTTGGTGACGGGCTTAGGCTCTTTGAGCGCGACGGCCATGTATCCGAAGGCGTCAGCAGCGTGGGAGGCCCAATCGTGTAGCGGCTCCTTGCTGAACTGCTTAGTCTCTTCATCAACCCGATAGCGATAGTTGCGCAGGGCATCAAGGCCCAACTCACACTTGCGCTCGTCAAACCACATCATGGGCAGCATGAGACGGGCAGCTTCGATACGGGTATCGATGGAAGTCTTCAGGACGGTCCGGACCTTAAAGCCCGCTGCTCGTAGTTGCTGGGCCACCGTTCTTTCGGCTGCCAGCAACTCGTTATTGGCATCGTGAGGGAGCCAGCAATCGCCATAGACATAACGCTTTGCTTGAAGCTCGACGATGTACTCTCCGATGTGCTTCCCGACCCCCTCCACGTAGTCGATGACTCGATATTCGAAGGGCGCGAGTTGCGCAAACCAGATTGCCGTTTTGTCTGCGCGCCCCAGGTCCCAAAAGATGTGAACAGGCTTGGATGGGTCATATGGGACTGGACGGATTCGAGCAGCAGCCTCGCGTAGTTCTTTCGCATATACAGCTCCCATTACTGGCGTTTCGAACGAGCACATGAACTCCTGTTCGAAATAGGCTGTCCCCAATGCCTCGCCATAGTCTTTGATGTAGTCGGCCAAGAGGCGCTCCAACTGCGCCTCACTCAGGATGCCCGTATCCCTCGCGGTCAGCACCTGAGCAAATGCGTTCGGATCTTCCTTGGCGGCCATCAACGTCCGGTGCGCGTGATTCTTTCCGCGAGGCGTCGTGTTGAAGATCTGCCACCCTCCGTTCTCGGCCAGGATCGGGCGCAGGTATGCTTTGGCAGCCGGGTTAGATAGCGCCCATTCCGAATACACCAAACCAACCGGAGGGGATCCCACTAGAGAGTTGAAGTTGTCCGACCCCACAACCTGGAACGTCGAGCCGCTAATCAGCTCTATGTACATTTCCTGGTCGTTCTGACGCTTGCGGATCTCAGGAGGGAATGCCTCATCAACACGCTTCATCCCCGTGCGGGGGTTGATGGCATTCCAAATCGCCTTCTTGGCCTGGGCAGCGAGCGGGAGCATGTACCAATACGTCCCGATGCGCTCGAAGGACGCCACGGCAGTCCAATGCAGCCCCAGATCATCCTTGCCTGACCGGCGATGCCACACCAGCTCCGCATGCCTTCCCCCCCCCTCCAGATAGCGCCAGGCGTCCATCTGGTAGTCCCGAGGGCGCCAGTTATTCGGAAGGGTGATCGCCGGCATCGGTGAATCTCACGATGTTGACGTTCAGTTCCATTTCGCCTGTGTGCTCGGCCTGGATCTGGCTCAGGTCAGGAACGCTCTTCTTAAGCAGAATCTCGATAGCCTTGAGACGAGAGGGCGTCAGCTCCTTCTCATCTTTTCCAAGTGCATGATTTTGCAGAACATTGATCAGCTGACTGGCTTGGATCTTGGTCCTTACCTCGTCCTGATGATGTTTGCGAAGGCGAGCGGCCATTTAGCGCCCCCTCGCCTCCAGGAACGCCGTCCGACGCTGCGCCCGGATGCGCTTGGCCATGTGCATCGCGCTCGCTTCCACGCGACGACGGCGGATGTCCTCGTGGATTGCATCCACAATGGACTTCGGGCCGAGTTTGTCGGCCAGTTCGCGGGAGCGCAGGTATCGGTCGGCGTAGGTCATGCCTTTACCCATGACAACCAGGATCGAAGAGGGCTACTACCTCACCCTTTATATAAAGTGCAAGCTTGGCGTCCCAGGCGCTGATGCCTACGATATCGGCGCTATCGGCTTCAATAAAAAACTCGCCGTGGTTCGTTTGCACTCTGTATGTGCCCAGCGGCTTCGATGGGCTCCCATCCGCCTGTTGGGCCTTGCATTCGCATTGGCATCGATGCGTCAACGCGGCATTGAACGCAGCGAGGGTCGCCAGATTCACTTGCTCACCCCACGCTGCGGGATGATGGGCACGCCGTTGACCTTGACCGGCTCAGCCTTCGGACCCGGAGGCGGGACGAAGCGCTTGGAGTTCGCACCCGAAGTGCGGCAGCCCTCGGCATAGCGAGTGGCGGGAGCCATGTCGGCAGAGACTTTCAGACCGTCTTTCATGTGGGATACCCTCAATGGTTAAAAAGAGGGCGCCCGCATCTACGTACAAGGAGCAAAGACGGAGCGGGCCACCCCACTCCAAAGCCTAGGTATCGAAACGAAATTTGCGCAAGCATTGAAAAGCCCCTAGCGATTTCTCACTAGGGGCCACGAATTGGTACTCGGCATTTATCGTCAGCCCAGTTAAGACGACTGGTGGAAATGTGCACCAGATTCAAGCCGAACCCTTGCGGGCCGGGTAACGCTGGTTGGGTCGGCGGTCACCGAGCCCATGTCTTTTGGACGAGACAACTTGATGGTGGCCGGTGCTGATCGCCGGCTTGCCCTAAGGCGGACGGGAGCTACTCCGCTGCGCATCAGCCTGCGCATTCACCATCAAGGATGGCGACTGAAAAGCATGGATTTCACGTCCATGCATCGGCAGTGTCACAATCGCCATGCGTGATGATGCTCATCACAAGCCTAGGTATCAATACCCGATATGGTCAAGTTCTCGATAGACGATCACGCTCGATCCCATGCAGATCGGCTTCGGGTGCGCCGCACATCGCTCTGCGGCCTGGCGCAATTGCCCGCTGAACTGGATCGGCCTGCGTTGCATCGCGTTGATATCGCGCTTACCTGCCGCCTCCGGGGGCTTCTCGTCTATGAATCTCAGCATGTAGGTGAAGGAGTCTTCAGGGATGGGCCAGCCGGTTTCTGCTTCGATCAGCGTCAGGATGGTTTGTAGCTTCACAGAGGTGGGAAGCTTGTAGCCCTTATCCCGCAGCTTCGCCGCCGCCGCGCGCTTTACGTCAATGGCGTTGTGAACATCTATCCGGCTCTTGCATTCCGGGCCGTTGCGGTGGGGCTTGATGGCGATGGAAGTCATTCTGCTTCCCCATCCGCCGCTGCGGCGACCCGCGCACATGCTATCCCTAGCAGCCCAATCAGGCCCGCAACTGTGATGATCAGGATCTGATAAAAGTCCATGTCATTTCCCCAGGGAAGCAGCGTATTCGATCAGGTAAAGTTTGGGGGCGATCCATATTTGGATCCATGTGAACCCATAAAGTGCGAGGGCCGCTATGGAAGGCATCATCGAAATCGCGGGGATATACCAATAATCTGGAAGGTCGTTATAGTTTCCCCGCGCCTCACGCAATTCGGTAACCTTTGCCATCGCGGCGTCACGCAACATTTGTCGGTCATTTAGTTTTCTCAGTTCGTCTTGACACATGTTCATATTGGCTCTCGGGATAGGGTAATCACACACATTTTCGTATTTCTGAATCTCATATTCCAGATTTCGCCATGCAAGATGAATTCGGCGCATTTTCAATAAGATCCCCACACACCCAACAATCAGAGAAGAACACACGCCAAAGACTAAGAGGGAGGCAACGAGCTTCCACACCAGAAGTTGCTGTATTACGTCTGGTAATTGGGCCTGAAGAAAAGAGACGCCTGCGTCTACCCCTTGGGTTGCCCGCCCCAGCAGATTAGCAAGCGCCTTTTGCAATTGGTCGTTCATTTCATTTCCCCTTGGTTCGTGCCGCGAGAGTCACGGCCACGCCCAGAGCTGGCCATGCGTGAGTAGATACCCCGTACAGCGGGCCGGGCTGCTTCTTGGTGCCGATTTGCGGCGTCTTGCCTCCACCTGTGCGCGGGAAAAGATCAAGCAGCGCCTGGCGTACATTGGCGTCCTTGGCTTTGGTGGTCCCGCATAGGTGCATCTTTACGTCCTTGCGATAGAGGAGACGCGCTTCCTCAGGGGTTTCCAGGGCCTGGACAAATCGACCGATCCACAGGCAAGTTTCGAAGACCTCCTTGCCGACTGGCATCCCGTAGGAGGCAATCATTTCAATTGCTACCTGCGTGTATTCCACTGCCGCGAGGCGCGAAAGTAAGATTTGGTTCGCCTGAACTCCTGAGGAGAGCACCATTTGATGGTCCGGCAGATAGCAGCACCAACCTGACTTTTCCGGTCCAGGATCAATGGCAAGGATTGAGTATGGGACGGTGCGATCTATCGAATTTGGATCACACCCCGCCATCGGATCCAGGGCTACGTCCATTTGCTTCATCGCGCCCTCTCCACGTTCCAGATAGCCGTCCGGAATGGCGATACCTCCATCCCACAAATGGCGCTCATGATTGCTTTGATATGGTCAGTTTTCGGCCGGTCGCCCTTGGGGCGGGGAGCATCATCGTTTTCCCCGAGAGACCAACTAGCACCATAGTTTCCATTGCGATTACGCTCCCAATCGGAAATATGAATCCGCTTGTGGTTATGGAGGCTTGTTAACGCTTTGATGACGGGGTTATATGACTCCCCGCTCAGATCAATTATTTGGTACTGGGCAAGCTCCCCACGCTCCCGCAGCAGCATAAGAATCTTTCGCTCTGTGGCTTTACTCATGACAATTTCTCCAAGGGAATCTCATACGTCGCTGTGCCACCAGCATCCAGCCGCTGGAAACCAATAGCGGGCTTGTCGGACCCGGATAACAGGACGCGCTTTGCAGAAGAAGCATCCCCGATCAAGACCGGCGCCGTACTCTTGAATCCCTGCTTCTGGTTGTTGGCGTCGGTGATACCAATCAGCACCTTCGAGTGTTCCGGGGTCTCGTTGCGCATCGCATATCCCCGGTAGCGGTTCTCGAACTCCTTGGCGACGAACGGCCAATCCCTCTCCGTCTTCTCCCCCAAGGCAATCCAGCCGCCCATTTCCTCAATCACCCTGTGGATAACTGCGTCATCAAAGGCGACGGTTTGGTATGTGCCGACCTGGCGCACGGCCTTATCCACCTTCGACCATGCAACCAGGGCGCTATCCTGGCTGGAGCCGCGCAGCATCTTCACCACGTCGGCAGGCTTGGGCATGAACTGGCCGGAGTCCGGATTCACGCAATGACGGTTCAGAGCCTCCGCGACGGCTGCCAGATCGAACGGCTGCATCGCTTGCCACCAAACGTTCATCGCAAACTTGCTTGCATCCTGGCGATAGAACGCGAACACATCGCTGATCAGAGCGCTGAAACGCGGTTGGTCAGTAGGTTTCATTCTGCTGGCTCCTCAGCCACTGCTCTGCGACCTTTCGGTTGCTGGCCTCCAGTGCTTCCTGGCGGTTGAAGTGCTGCCCTGGGAATCGGCCATCCGCTTGTTCGGCCTTCGGGGCGTACAGGTCTGTCCACTTGCCCGAGAGCACGCTTTGGTTGATCACCGCGACAGGGTCATGGCCTTGATCCCGGAATTTCGTAAGTTTCAAAATCGACAGTTCAGCAGCTCGATCAGTCAACGGAGCCTTGACGGCCTTACGGTGCGCAACCCAATCCTGCCAAACCTGTTCCGGCAACCAGTCAGGCAAGGTGACGGCCGGACTCTTATTGACGGTTCCCTGACGTTTCTTTGATGGTTCAATGACGGTTCCGTGTCCCGTTTTTGGGACCCTTTCATGGGAAATTTGGGACTCTTTATGGGGAAAAACGGTACTCTTTATGTCCGTTTTCGGTACTGTTCCGTTTTCGGTACTGTTCCGTTTTTGGGCCTCTTTAACAGTCCCAATTTCGGGAGTCTTTAAGCGATAGACGATCACCTGTTTTGTCGAACCTTTACGCTCCCCTGTGTCCTCCAAGAAACCCATTTCCTTAAGCCTGGCGACATTGGCCAGGACGGTTTTACGGTCCTGATCCGTCGCCTCAGTCAGATACGCCATGGAGGGCCAAGCGATGAAATCCTGTCCATCCGCGCAGTTGGCTATCGCCACCAATACAAACTTGGCGGACGATGGCTTAATGGGCTGCTTGAGCGCCCAGGAAATGGCCTCGACGCTCACTCAGCCTCCCCGAATACCAACTGATATCCCTCTTCTGCATCTGCCGGCCACTTCCCCATATCCATCAGCGCCAGCCGCGTGCGCTTGATGCCGTCACGCAGGTAGGCATCCCGGATCGAGCGGGCAACCTTGAATTCGGCATCCACGAAGGCGTGACACTTCCAGCAGCCCCAGGCAGCCGCCCAATCGTGGGCCTTGAGGCCCTTCGCCTTGCCAAACAAAGATTCGTTGGAGTGGCAGGCAACCGTCGTTTCCTTGTCGCCACAGCAGACGCCAGGAATGCGGATCAAGCATTCCTGACCCTCGGCCAGGTCCAGCAGCGCACGATTGCGGTACAGGGTCTTGGTCGTGCGCAGACCGGCACGACGACGGCGGAGGGGCTTGGAGCGCGAGAGCATCAGTGCAACTCCACCCCGAAACTGCCGAATACGCACTCCAACCCGATGCCGACGAGTTCACGCGCCAATTCACCCTGCGCCGAATCAGGCTCGGCGCGGCGGCTGTCCACCATTCCGTTGCGCCAACCATGCCAGAAGGACCGGCTCTTATCGCTTCCTGGCTCGTCGCCGCCGTTCAGGCCATGCATATAGCCTGCAACGATGTCGTCATCATCAAGAGTGTCCAAGTCAGCTTTGGTGCGGACGGGTTGGAATTCGCTCATTTGCGCGACTCCATGTAGGGCTTGCGCACGAGGTCATGGAAGATGCGCGCCGCCACTGGGTTATGGTCCAGCTCGCGCCTGCTACTGATACAGCAGATATCCAGGATCCAGTCCCGGGCGCATTCACCATCAGGAACTCCAGCGAATTCCCAGAACTCCGGTTGCTGGCAGAAGATGCCGGCCAGCTTCGCCAGTTCGCCACCCTTAAGCTGTTGATCTTGTTGCAGAACCGGATTCTCGGTTTTGGGGCGCTCGAAGTCGGCAACAAGGGGGGCCAGGGCAACCGGCATATCGATTGACGGGAACAGCTTTAGGAACTCCCCACGGCAGGCAGGATCAATGTCCACCTGGACGCGGATGGTGCCATCGGACATTTCCTTCATCGCTCTTCGGGTTCCGCTGATGGCTTCCATTTCACTGCCTCGTCTGTTGGCTTTCCAATACATGCCGAAATCCAATCATGCGCAGGGCTTCGGCAAACTTCGGGTCTTCTTCGGTGCGCTTATTCGTGGCTTCCCACGCTGCGTCTAGGTTGTCTCCACACTCCGCCTTTACTGCTTGGCGAACGCTCCTTACGTACTGCTCCGCTTCTTCATAGGTCATTAGCGCCTCATATCGGCTTGGTACTCTTCCATCAGATTCAGCACCGCCCGCTTCACCAGCCATTGGGTGATGGCGCGGTTGCCCAAGATTTGCTCCACGTCGGCAATCTTTTCAGCCGGCAAATCAGCCCTCCTGTTCCCGTGCTTGTCGTAGGTCTCCGGGTGAAACCAGATCGTGACGTGCGGGGCATGCGCGCCGATTTCCTCGGCAAGCTGGGCCTTGGTCATGTTCGGACGAACCCGCGTTTTCCAGGCCAACCTGACGGCCTCACGGAAAGACTGGCATTCACTGATTTCAGATCGAGCTAAAAAGCCATCGACCAAGGCAAGCTGTTGAGTTGCAGGCATTTTTTTGTTCTCTATTAGTGAAAAACAATGGAATTACGGGTTGGATTACGGGTTAAATCGAACGTAAAAAAGAGCCCGTCACCACTGGACGGGCTTCAAATGAATCGATCAAACGACAGGGCGTTCCTGTCTGGCTTTTTGCCGCATGGTCCGCTTGTAGAGAGAAGTGAGAAGAAGGTAGGGCCCATACCGAAGTCCCTCCCCCTTGCCCTTTCCCCAATACAACTGTCCAACTCGGGTTTGGTGGACGCCAATCTCCCTGCTGATCGCGGTTTGCGACAGGCCGGAGTCCAAAAGGGCGATGATCATCTGGCGGGGGGTTTTCGCGTTCATGCGCCCATTCTAAGAGGCAGATCATTATTCGGTCAAGAGCCATATCATGACAGTATGTGCAAGGATTGCCGGATGGACACCAAAGGCAACCGTCTCAAGAAAATTCGCTTAGAGAAAGGGCTCTCTCAAGAGGCCCTTGCTCGGAAGGTAGGCTGCCATCAGACCCTCATCGGGCAGATGGAGAAGGACAAAAACGAGGGTTCTCGTTATCTCGTCAAGATTGCCAATGTCCTAGGGGTAAGTGCAGAGTGGCTCGAATCCGGTAGGGGAGAAATGATGGCAGAATGGCCGTTCCCAGGAGTCAGTCCATCTGACTATGCTTGTCTTTCGCAAGACGACAAGGATGATCTGCTGGCGCTCCTGATCTCGAAAATCCAGCGGCGCGGGAAAAAAATCAAGGCCGCCTAAGCTTTCATTAGTGCAAACAATTCCTCTTAATACCCTGGAGGTAACAAAAATTGAGCATAGAAAGTGAAAGAGACGAGGGGCAGAGCCAACCCCCAAATTTTGGACAACATGTCACACGTCTTATCGCGTGGCTAAGTGCGATCGTGGCGTTTGCTCTACTCATTGGCTACATGGCGACTCACACAGGCGTTGGTCTATGATCTAACGCCCCACGAAGAACGTATTTTTTTGAGCTCGGGTGGCCCCCGGGCTCTTTTTTTTGCCCAAGCCATGATTTAGCTCTTGACAGAGGGTAAGAGATAGCTAATCATATGTCTCATAACTAACGCCTCACCCCTAACCGAGGCAGGGAGAACTAGATGTCGATCCTCAAACGCTTGTTCGCCCGCTACGTGGTGGTAGCGCAATTCGACGGCAAGACGAAGCAGCACTACGCGCGGGATTGGGATGAGGCGCTGGACTGGGCACGCTACTACAGCCATGCCTATAGCTGCGCGATCTACGAACGATGCCTTGGCATCACCGCTCTGTCGCCCTCGGCTGTGCGCTGGGGCGTTTGAAGCCCTATGGCCGACTTTCTTACCTACTTGTTGATCTTCGCTGTTGGCGGCGTCTATGGCGCTCTGTACGGACGCATGAAGGCTCAAGAAATTGAAGATCAGCTGCGCGTCAAGGCGGCCGAAGAGCGTGCGCGAGCGGATCTGTACGAAAAGCTGTACGACAACCAACCCACTTGATACCCGCATAGGCGGGGATATGGAGAAGAAGAAATGGAATACCGCGAATACCGCACGAAAGACAAGTCGGAATGGGGCGATGGCCCATGGCAGCAAGAGCCGGACAAGATTCAATTCACGGACGAGGCAACCGGCCTTCCCTGCTTGATCGTACGCGGCCCTTCTGGTGCGCTTTGCGGCTACGTCGGTATTGCCAAAGGCCATCAAGACTTTGAAAAGCATTATGACGCTGTGCCGGTCGAATGCCACTGGGGCCTGACCTTCTCCGACTTTTGCGCCGAGACGGGCGACGAATCTAAGCATATCTGCCATCGGCCTGAACCGGGCGAGCCCGATCACGTCTGGTGGCTCGGATTTGACTGTGCACATAGCGGCGATCACTGCCCCAAGTATGACCGCGATTTGCAAACCCTCGGCACCTACCGGACCGTTGCGTATGTGAAGCGCCAAATCGCAAGTATTGCCTCGCAGCTTGCTGAGCGCGCCTAACCCCCAAACGAAGCAGAGATACGGAGAAGAAGAAATGGCCCTTGTTTTAAATCTCCCAGTTGAGATTGTTGACATTGTCAATGCCATTGCTGATAGCGATGAGCCTAATGCTGCCATTGATTTGATAACAGGCATTGACAACGCAGTCGCTGACTATGACTTCACCCTGGCCGTTGCGCGCCGACTAGTAGCTCTGTTGGTCAAGTGCTGCGAAGAAGACGGTGAAGAATTCGACGTTACGACGCTGATTGGCTGACTGTCATGCCCCTCCTGGACCAGCTATCCGCGCTCGGAATCGGCGTATTGCTTAGTTGGTTCGTGAGTACGCCAATCGAGTGCATCTACGCATACATGACCTGCAATAAGGAGCGGAGGAAATCATGACCAATGCCCATTACAGCGACATTCTTGGAATGGGAAGCAGCGAGATAGCGACGTGGTTTCACATCCGCAAGTTGCTCAAGGTTCTAGTGGTCTTGAGGGGCGTGAGCGGATGGCAAGCTGGCGCCCTTTGCGACGCTGTGACTGATGACTTCGGCAACCTTGTGAAGGTGGCGTGATGGATCCGAAAGCAATCAACGACGGCGGACCTGCGTTCCCGTGTGACCCCTTCGTGGCAAGCAAACCCGGCAACGAAACCGTTGCGAAGCGATTGGCCGAAGGCATGACCCTGCGCGACTACTTCGCGGCCAAAGCCATGCAAGCCCTGATCATGATGGGTGCGACTGTCACCAAACACACGCCTGAAGGTGAATTGACGATTCCAGGCCGCGTGGGCGTCCCTCCGCTGGCCTATGAATATGCCGACGCCATGCTGGCAGCCAGGGAGGCGTAATGGACTGCCCGTTCTGCAAGTGTGATCCGTATGAGTACGTCGACGTCGGAGTTGGCTTCGTTCCTGTTGCTGTGACGTGCTGCGATCTCGGGATAGACCTGATTCAGTACGGCGGCAAGAAAGCGCGCCAAACGCTTGCCAACATGCGCAGCTACTCGCCACGGAAGAAAGCCCGGGCCATGAAGGTGTTGCGCGAATACGGGATTAAGCCGGAACGCCGGACAAGGTGGCAGTAATGGACCCGATCACCGTCACCTTTGCCCCTCTGTCGAACCAATGGATCGACTTCGAGGTAGACGCAGAGATAGACCTGTACTGCGCGGAGCGGACCGTCACGCCCGATCCGGAGAGCAAGGTCCGGCTGTACGTCGAGCGTGCGGTGATGCGGGTGAATGGGGCGGAAGTACCGCACTGCCTGAGCCAGGGGCAGCTTGAACAAATCCTCGCCGACCATCTGCAAGAGCAGGAAGAGTTGGCGGAAGAAAACCGAAAGATCAATCAAAGGTGGGCGGCATGACGAATAAATACACACCCGGTCCTTGGCGCGTAATCAATGGTGGGGCGCATTGGAATAACCCAGACATTCCTAACTATCGGATTCATGCACCAAACAGCGAGCGTGCATATGACATTGCATATTCTGGGATTGGTGAATTAGTTGCCGAGCATGTCTATGAACTAGAAGATGCCCGACTAATTTCAGCTGCTCCTGAATTGCTTGAGGCCCTAATTGCCATGGAAAGAGAAAAATCAGATTACATGAAGCAAAACAGCCTAGGAGATCCGGCGCTGGAGACTACCAATATACGGGCCCGCGTAGCCATCGCCAAAGCCACCGGAGAAAACAATGGATGATCTGCGGCGGCACGGTTGGAAGGTAGTCCTGATCCTAATCCTATTCGGCCTAGCAGGACGATGGGATGCAGAAGACAGCGAACGAATCCAAGCCCAGCACCAATGGGCGAGAGTGGCGCAGAAATGAAGCCCGAAGATTTCTACACGCCTGGCGTCCCGGACGTGTACCTAAGAGGACGACGGGGCGAAGAGATAGCAGTCATCAAAAAGCCCGAATCGCACGAATTACAGGAGATTCAATATGAGCGTCGCCGTTATGGTTTTGGGGCCGTCAGGAAGCGGGAAGAGCTACAGCCTCCTCAACCTGGATCCCAATCAAATCACGCTGATCCAGCCGATCAAGAAACCCCTTCCGTTCAAGTCGACTGATTGGAAATTGCGTACGCAGGAAGACAAGACCGGCTGTCGATTCCAGAGCGATGACCCGGTTCTGATCGAGAAGGCGATGCGCAAGACCGACCGGGACATCATCATCATCGATGACTATCAAGCCGTCCTGACAAACGAGTTGATGCGCCGCAGTACCGAAACAGGCTTCCAGAAATTCGCAGATATCGGGCGTGGCGCTTGGGACATTTTCCAGGCTGCTGGGGACTTGGCCGAACACAAGCGCGTGTACATCATGGCTCATACCCAGACGGACGATTTCGGGAACATCCGCATGCGCACCGTGGGAAAGATGGTTGACGAGAAAGTAGTCCCCGAAGGCTATTTCACCATCGTCCTACGTGCCGAACTGATTAACGGCAAGCACGTCTTTGCGACCCAGACAAATGGGCAGGACTGCTGCAAATCCCCTCCTGGCATGTTTGACGGCATGCACATCCCCAATGACCTCGCAGCCGTCGATGCTGCTATCTGCGAGTTTTACGGACTTACCCAACCTGCCTGAGATTGAGAGAGAACATGCGCAATTACCAATACGACGAAGATTCCGCCAAGCAAGCCGGCGTTAGCAGCTTCATTGACGCCACCGGGAAATACATCGGCAAGTTCGTGATGGCCGAAGCCATCACTAGCAAGAAAGGAACGGAAGGCATCGAATTCAGCTTTGAATCCGATGATGGACGCACCGCGAATTTCCTCCAGTGCTGGACCTACAACGCCGATGGCGAACCCCTCTATGGGCTCAAGATGCTGAACGCCATCCTTTGCTGCGCTCGCCTCAAGACGATGACGCCGAAGGAGCAGATGGTGCAGGGTAAGGATGGGCAGCGCAAGGCGACCGTCTTCCCCGGCATCATTGACCGCCGCATTGGGTTGCTGCTCCAACGCGAGGAATATCAGAAGGACAACGGGGACGTTGGCTACAAATTCAACATCTACGCCCCCTTCCATGCAGACACCGAGTTGATGGCATCGGAGCTGATCGAAGGCAAGACGGAGCCCCAGGCCCTGGCGAAAGCACTGGCTGGTCTGGCAGACAAGCCGATGCAGACCCGCAAGCGCACCAGCCAACCGGCCCGTCAGAGCGAGAACCCTGCCGATGACGTTTGGGGCGAATAAGGAGCCAACATGAGCAATATCACCCTCTACGAAATCGCGCGCGAGTACCGCGCGGACCTCGAAAAGCTGGCCGAGCTGGATCTGGACGAACAGGCATTCGCCGACACCCTGGAGAGCCTGGGGGGTGAGTTGCAGGTTAAGGCGCAGAACACCATCGCGTTCACCCAGCACCTGGAAGCCGTCTGCGCCAGTATTAAGGAGGCTGAACAGAAAATGGCAAACCGCCGCCGCGTCATCGAAAAGAAGGTGGAGCGGATCAAGAACTACGTTCTCCAGGTCATGCAGGCGAACGACATACAGCGCATCGAGTGCCCTCATTTTGTCCTGTCCATTGCCAAGAATCCGCCCTCCGTGCTGATCGAGGACGAGCGCCAAATCCCGCAGGACTATTTCACCAGCCCCCCGCCTCCTCCTCCCCACGTTGACAAAGCGCTGATCAAGAAGGCGATTCAGGATGGCTTCGAGGTCCCCGGTGCCAAGTTGCAGCAGGGCGTACGGCTGAAGATTGCATAAGGAATCGACAACGTGACCACCCAATCCCCCAAAGCAGCCCTCAAGCCGTGCCCGTTCTGCGGCGGCGAGCCGGTCATCGACGCGTGCGACCGGCTGATAGCCATCAAGTGCGAAACGTGCCGGTATTCGCGGGCGTTCTCCGGACTCTTGCAGACCAAGGAAAGCAGCGTGCGCATCTCGGATCAGGAGTTCTATCACAAGGACGCGCACGAGCAGGCTATCGCCTCCTGGAACACCCGTGCCCAGCCGCAGCAGGAAGGCGAGCCGGTCCTGGCTGCGGCAATGGCTCTCCTCGTCGCCGGCGGCTTTGTAGCCCAGGCGAAGGTAGACGAAGCCATCCAGATCGCTCTGAACACCCCGGGTATGGCCCAGCAGCAGGACGCCAAGGACGCGGGATGGCAGTCGATAGCCAGCGCGCCGAAGGATGGCAGCTACTTGCTCCTGCGCGGCAAAGGGGATCACCGAATCGCTGATGGGTATTGGCTCCAAGCGGCCTACAACGGCGTCGGCGCGTGGGTATGGCCGTATGTGCATAGCGAGCCGATGATGTGGATGCCTATCCCCGCCATGAGCGCCGCGCCCTCGATGAACGGAGGGGAAGGTGGCTGACACCGTGGCCGTCCTGTTCGCCCGCGGCGATAGCGTCTACAAGGCTCTGCCCGGTTGCGACGTGTGGGATATCGAGCGCGACGCCCTGCGCTGGGCCGGCGGTGCGCCTGTGGTTGCGCATCCGCCTTGCCGTGCGTGGGGTCGGCTGTCTCACATGGCAAAGCCACGGCCCGGTGAAAAGGATCTGGCGCGCTGGGCAGTATCGCAGCTCAGGATATGGGGTGGCGTTCTTGAACACCCTAACGGGTCGAAGCTATGGGCCGATCAGAACCTACCCATGCCAGGCGCGCCGGCCGATCAGTATGGGGGGTGGACATTGGGCATATCTCAGCATTGGTGGGGACACCGTGCCGAGAAGAAAACCTTGCTCTACATCATTGGCTGCCGCCCCTGCGATATCCCCGATCTACCTTCTATTTCCCTGGGGTCCGGCACACATGTAATTGCCCAAGACACTCGGAAAGGAAACGGCGGCCGTCGATTGAAAAAAGGCGATTTAGGATGGCGCCCCTTCGTAACGCATGCTGAGCGTGAACGCACCCCTCCCGAGCTGGCTGCTTGGCTTGTCGAACTCGCGCGTCGTTGCGCGCCATCACAGAGGAATTCCGCATGACCAACCGCACCGCACCCGCAGACCTGCCGCCACCATTTAATGAACACCCGCTTCACGGCTGGAAAGAATCTTTGCCGGCGAATATTGCCGCGTATTTTCGTTGGCTGCATGACGAGGCTCCGACATTGAGCCTAGCCACGCACAAGCAAATTCTGCTGGAAATGGAAACCTATTTTCGTGCCGACGAGCGGCGCAAGACGCTGGAGGAAGCGGCCGCCGTCGCGTCGTGTGTCGGCCGCCCGGTCGGAGCAGGAGATGGCGACACCTACGTGCCCGGCACGTCGGCGGACGCGGCCCGCGCCATCCGCGCCCTGATCGACCGCAAGGAGCCGACAACATGACGCGCCGATTCATAGACCCCACCGCCGAAGAACGCTGCGAGTGGACCATCAAGCTCCGGGACGGAAGTGAAGCGCAATGCGGGCGCCGCCATGTCGACGGTCAGCTTTGCACCCAACACAAGAGGATGGCGGAACGTTTCATCTGCGCCTATTGCGGCGGCAACGACGAACTGCCTCCCAGCCACTGCATGGATTGCTCGCGCCCCGACAAGGCCTGACATGAAAGACCTCGCCACGCTCGCCATCCTGGCCGCTTCCCTGTGGCTACCCGACCCGCTGCGGGAGGCCCAGGCCGCCTGGGAGCGCGCCCACCACTGCCAGGTCACCGGCCATACCGATCCTGGCGTCTACCAAACCTATCCCCGCCGCGCTGTCATGAAGTGCGACGGCGGGGTTTATGTGAGACCTACGGAATGAACGAGAAAACTGTGCTGACGCTGGCGCGTCTGGACCAGATCATCAGCGAGCATTTCAGGAGCGGTGCCAATGTTACGGACCTCCGGGACTTTGGCCGTGCCATCGAGCGTGCCGTCGTCACCCGCATCCAGCCCGCCGCTGGAGAGGCCGGGGCACCCCCAACCATGGCCGAAATCAATGATGCGATGCGCGAGGTGGGCTGGCAAAACTCCGCGATGCGCCAGGCCGACCTCGAAAAGGTGACGAAGGTAGTTCATAAGTTCGCCACCCCATCCCGAGCAACTGGCGACGGCGAGGCTGATCCCACGGACCCGGGGTACGACGTAGACGTATTGCGAGAGCATATTCGCCATTTGGAACGGCGCGTTCGGCAACTATCTACTGGCGAGGCCGGGGCGGTGCCGGTGGTGTGCTACCCAGGAGCGCCGGACTGGCTCAACAGCGCTCATGAAGAGGTCATCTTTCTCGCGGGCTGGAATGCCTACAGAGATGCACTTCGAACCGCCCCTCCGGCGCAGCCTGAGAAGCAAGACTGCCCGCACGCCGCACCGCATCGCTACTGCGCCGAGTGCCCCGTATCGCCGTGCCCTATCGGCCTGGGAGCCAAGAAATGATCGATCCCAACCACGATATCGTCCCCACGCTGCGCATGTTCAATGGCGTCATGACAGGCATAGCGGCTGATGAAATCGAACGCCTACGTGCGCGCGTCAAGGAACTGGAGGCCGCACCCATTCAGCAAGCCGGGGTGGATGCGTGCGGTCGCTGCGACGGATCAGGTGAATCGATGGTGCTGATCGGCGTCGGACCTGACGCCCATGACGCGTTACGTCCTTGCCCTGACTGCAAAGGAACCGGTGACGCCACACCGGCTGCGCAGGGCGATGAGCGGGCAATCCTGGATGATCTGTCCAAGTGGGCGCACACGAAGGAATGCGCGACCGATGGCGCTATCTCCGTCTTTTGGGGTGAGATTCATCCCTTCGTGGCCCGCGCCCGCGCCGCCCTGGCCCGGCAGCAGGGCGGGGGCGATGCGGAGTTGAACGACAAAGCGCTCATTATCGCCAAGGAAATAGCGTTGCTGTGGGGGCGAGATCGCTCACAATTCGTGTCGCGCATCCAGGTCCCGGTAATCGAGGCGATGTTGTGGGCCCGGGAACATGGCACAGGCGATTCGGATGCGGAAAGGCTGCGCGCCATGGCCTGCGAATGGGATCGCGCACGCCGTGGTGTCGATTCCCGTATGCCGATCTGGGATGCGCTGTGCGAGGCGATAGGCGATAACGCTGACGGCAACGGCATGCGCGCCGCCATCGACACCGCCCGCGCCCAGCGTGCCGAGGGGGAGCAGTCATGAGCCAAATAGACGATGCAGTGAAGCGATTACCGGTTGGCTTCCATCCGCACCTGCTGGTGAATTTCATCAACGGCAATGTCAGCACCACCCGGAAAGGAACAGTAAAGCTGACGATCGAGATTCCGATTGAACCGCTTGGCTCACCTTTCACGGACCTTCGCGCGGTCACTGACCCGCAGGAAAACAAGTTGGTTCCGCTGCTGATCTTTGTCGAGCCGGATGTAGTGCTTGGCGCCCAGCGTGTCGCTGCACAGGAGAAAGAATGATGGACGACGACATCAAGAAGGCCGAAAAGCGTGGCTACGCGCGTGGCTACGCCGCAGGCAAGCAGTTCCGCTTGCGTGGCATGCAGGCGGAAAGGACTCTCCGGGAAGAACAAGCATTTTGGGACCGCGCCTATCTGGTACTTCTGCCTTTCGCGTTTGAACAGCAGGGTTGGAAATTCGGCGATCAAGCCATCACCAAGCCACAGGATCGCACTAAGTTAGCTGCCGAATGGGCGACAACCGCGCTTCAAACCAGGCGCCTCAGGAGACCATGATGGGCGACGATAAGCAACTACTGGAGGCTGCCCTAGAGATTGGCTATATCCCATGGAGCGGCCAGCCGACGCCGGAAGCCGTTGATGACGCCATCGACGCCGCCATTAACTCGCAGCGCAAGGAAGGGGATGAAAAATGAGTTGGCCTGAAGCATTTCTTGGCGCGGTCATTGCCATATGTGTAGCAGCCTTTTTTATAGTGGCGGTCTGGAAAGAATGACCGCAGCAATACGAAGACTGATTGATACCACTGCACGACACTGGGGATTGAAATGACCCATCCTGTTCAAGCAGCTGAAGCCGCTCGCATGCTGGGCGTTTCCAGCCGCCATGTTTATGATCTGGCTGCGCCCAAGGGGCCGATTCCCTGCTACCGCATCGGGAAGCGCATCACCTTCGAAGTGGCCGACCTTCTGGAATACAAGCAAAAATGCCGATCCATCGAGATTCAAAACGCGGTCAGTTCGTCTTTGAATTCGACCGTACGATTGAAAGCCAGCGAGTCAGAGCTCGAAAGCGTCTTCCGAAAACTTGGACTAGAACCGAGGCGGATGCCTTCGACAGGAAGGAGTCAGCGCGCCTCTACGCCATCGCGGCCGGCGTTGCGCGTGATCGAGCAACCGTAGAGAAGGCGGTTGAATACTACCTGACCGACAAGAAGCACCTGAAGACCTACAAGGAGGCGGCGCGTAATTTTGCCGCCCTCTACCCCTATTACAAGGGTAAGTTCGTTGATCAGTTGCCAGAGATAGCCGCAGCGATCACCGCCGATGAGTCCGGCGAGAAGGCCCCGGCCAGCATCAAATACGAAATATCGCTGCTTCGCGCCGCCTGCCGCTGGGCATGGAAGAAGCACAACCACGGCGAGCATGATCCTGGCGCCCGGGTATTGGTGCCCCAGGTCCGGAACGAGCGCCACGTCTATATGACCTTCGCCCAACTACTAGGCCAGCTTCGGCACTGCCGCAATAAGGGTGCGCGCAAGGCGATGGTGGCCGGTTTCTTCACGGGGATGCGTTTGTCCGAGCTGCTGCGCGCCAAGATCGAGGGGGAGAGCCTAGTCGTCTACGACACCAAGAATGGCGACGCCATCAAGCGGGTCCCCATCCACCCTACCCTTAAGCGGTATATCGACCGGCACGGATGGCCCATCGAAGCCGCCAAGTCAACCATCCAGAAATGGTCCCGTGAGAGCCGCACAAAGGTGGGGCTCGACCATGTCCGTTTCCATGACATTCGACACAGTACGGCCAGCGAGTTGATCAACAACGAAGTGGACCTGTACACTGTTGGCGCGATTCTAGGGCACAAGGATCCAAGGAGCACGAAACGCTATGCCCACCTGAACCAAGCCAGCCTGACAAAGGCGGTGGCGAAGATGGGGAAAAAGCGGGCGTGAATGGTGGGGGAAATTTTGACGGAGCGGGCGCATTTCTGGCCTTCCGCGCGGTGGCCGCGACGAAATTTCCCTAGGTAGACGCATGATGCGAGTATCGCATATGCGACTCGAAATCAGGCGTACGGTATCCCCGTACCGTGGGTTCGAATCCCACCCTCTCCGCCAGATTCATGAAAAGCCCTCGATGCGTATCGAGGGCTTTTTTGCATTCTCGCTGAGATGCGCAGGCATAACCGGGCGGACTCGATCATGACATACCACGGCCCAGGCACGCGCCGAGTGGGTCCAGCTCCAGATGCAACCTTGTTCAAGTCCATGGGCTTTCGATGGGATCGCGCCCGCGTGCCCGAAGATGGCCCGGCACACGAGATCCGCCGCACCACTTTTCGCCTGCACAAGATGCTGGCCGAGTACGTATGGGACGCCAGCGTACTGGAGGGCAACCCCTTTACCTTTCCGCAGGTCCAGACTGTCCTCAGTGGCATCACCGTGGGCGGCCATAAACTTTCGGATCAAGACCAGGTGCGCAATTTGGCTGCATGCACCAGGGAGTTGCTACGCCGCGTCAAGAACGGCACGTTCGCCATGGACAAGCGGACCTGCAATGATCTTCATGCCAAGGTCGCGAAGGAAGAGGCGGCGGAATGGGGGCATCTTCGTGGAGAAGGGGCCGAACAACACTACACCCCGCACGTCGGCCTCGGGGCAGCCGGCTCTTGTAAACCTAGCGAAACACAGCCCGGCGCCGCGAATCTGAACGCCATCTTCGCGAATGGCATCAATGAACTATCGAAAGTGGCGAACCCGTTCGAGCGCGGCATGGCGTTCTTCTTGTTCGGCGCGCTCCAGCAATTCTTCTTCGATGGCAACAAGCGCACATCCCGCATGATGATGAACGGCATCTTCATGAGCCACGGCATAGACGCCATCAGCGTCCCGGCAGGCCGCGCCGAAGAGTTCAACGAAAAAATGGTGCGGTTCTATGTTGACCGCGATGCGACCGAAATGATGCACTTTCTGGTCTCTTGCCATCCCGATTCGTCCGCGCTCGCTGCGTATTAAATAAGCAGCGCAAGGCACAGCGCTGCGTGCGGATGCGACGTCGTTGACGTTTTCGCCCGCCCTCCCCCCAGGCAGCAGGTCATTTAGGGGCGATCAGAGGTGCGCTTCCCCTAGTTACCAAGGGCGACACCTTATCCCCCGCCCCAAGCGAACGCTGCATCAACACCGTATCTACCCACTGCCCCAGCTTGAAACCGACAGAGCGCAGCGTTCCGATATGCTCGAAGCCCAGCTTCTGATGAAGCGCAATGGAGCCGGCATTCCCGCTGTTGCCGACGACAGCGAGCATCTGACGCCATGGGCCGGCCTCGCATCGTGCGATCAGCCCGCTAAGCAGCGCCGTGCCGATGCCGCTGCCGCGCAGCCCTTCCGCGACATAGACCGAATTCTCGACTGTGTGACGGTACGCCGGCCGAGGCCGGTAAGCCGTCGCATAAGAATAGCCAACGATGCGTCCACCGCTTTCCGCCACCAAATAGGGCAGACCGGCATGTACCACAGCCTCCCGGCGCGACACCATTTCCTCGGTTGACGGAGGCACTTCCTCGAAGGTCGCCAAGCCATTCAGCACATAGTGCCGATAGATCGCCTGGACCGCCGCCATGTCGGCTTCGTTCGCATCACGGACAATCACAACATCACTCATCATCAATCCACGCTCCTACAAGATCTCATGGCGCAACCACGCAAACCGCGATGGCCCCATGATGAAGCGCCATGATGTATAAGTAAATATTTGGTAATTTATAAGAAGCATAAGGAATTGTTTGATGAAAGGCCTGAACCTCGCCTATCTGCAATCCTTCGTTGCCGTGGTCGAGCACGGCAGTTTCTCGGCGGCAGCGGAGCGTTTGCAATTGACGCAGCCCGCCGTCAGCCTCCAGGTTCGCCAGCTGGAGAGAACCCTGGGCGCCCCGCTGGTCGAACGCATCGGACGCAAGGCGCAGCCGACGGCCGCCGGCATGGAGTTGCTGAATCACGTCGGCCAGATCCAGGACGCCGTTGCCAGCGCCGTGGCGGCGGTCCGCAGCCGTACGAAGGGTGTTGCCGGCCGCGTCCGCATCGGCACCGGCGCGACGGCGTGCATCTTCCTGCTCCCTCCCATCCTGAAGGGGCTGCGGAAAAAATACCCCGCCCTTGAGATCACGGTCGTCACCGGCAATACGGCCGAGATCGCCAAGGCGCTGGATGAAAACACGATCGATATCGCGCTCGTGACCATGCCCTTATCTGGCCGCATGTTCGACATCACACCCGTCCTGGATGACGAGTTCGTACTGATTGCGCCGGCCGACATGCCGCTACCCGCCCGGATCACCCCCGCGGTGCTGTCGGACAAGCCCGTCATCCTCTACGAACCCAGCGGCAATACGAGACGCATCTCGGACAATTGGTTTCTGCGAGACGGCATCACGCTCAAGCCCGTAATGTCCTTGGGCAGCGTCGAGGCAATCAAGGAATTGGTCCGCGTTGGGCTCGGTTGCGCCATCCTTCCCCGCATGGCGGTTCGCGATCAGGAAGCCCGGCGCGATTTGACCATCCGGTCGCTCACGCCCAAGCTGCACCGCAAGCTTGCCGTCGTGATCCGTCGCGACAAGCGCCTGGAGGCAGGCCTCGGACACACGCTGGCCGCACTCAAGGCGATCGGTTCACAAAGCTAGGCGACGGCGAAAAATCACCGATCCCGGATCAACGTCATCGAAAACCGATACCGATCCGCCGGGTGGTACGACTCGGACGTCTCGATCACGCTGCCCGCCAAGTCCTTGTACTGCCGCAGGATCAACAACCCCGGCGACTGCCCCGGCACGCCCAGCTCCTTCGCCACCGCATCGGGAATGGCACAGCCAGAGATGACCTGCTCCACGGACGCGATGCGTCGTCCGTAGCGCTCCTCGATCAAATCCGACACCAGGCGGTCGGGATGCTGCTGCGCCAGCTTGCGTATGCCCTTGTAGTGCGCGTCCACGTACAGGTCCGTCCACACCATGGGAGGACGGCCTTCCTCCCCGCGCGTCGAACTCAGGCATAGCCAGCGCGTCCCGGGGCGCACGCCCATCCGCCCGGCCTGCTCCACATCCATCACCACCTCGCGCGCATGCTTCAACGTCCGTGGCGTGCGCGCGGCCAGCTGGACGAGGTCCTCCAGCGACGACAGCGACTGGCTGAAACCCGCCTTCTGCCGTTCGGCCGTCACGATGGTGCCTATGCCGCGCCGCCTCGCGATCAAACCCAGGTCCTGCAATTGCCGCAGCGCCGCGCGCACCGTCTGGCGGCTGGCGTCGAACTCCTCCGCCAGCGCATTCTCGCCCGGCATGGGATCGCCGACAGGGTAAGTGCCATCGGCAACCCGGCGGGCCAACTCTTCAGCAATTCTCGAATACAGCGTGATGGACATGTCTTGGGCAGGAGCAAGCGCAGCCGCCATTCTATCCGCAGCCCCCGGGTCCATTCCGCCTTGTTGACGCGCCGTCGGATTTCCGGTTTAAATGTACGAACATTTAAATTAGAACGTACAACCTAAGGCAGACGAGGCACCAGCGACGCGGCGGCCAGGCCGGCCAAAAGGCGACGGTCCCCGCGCAGCAGGCCCAGTTCGTAACCAGGAAGGCACCATGCCCATTTCCGTACTCGAATCGACGATATTCAAAGACATGTTCGGCACGCCCGCGATGCGGGCCGTTTTCGACGACGATGCCACCGTGCGGCGCTACGTCGAGGTCGAAGTGGCCTTGGCGCGCGTGCAGGGACGGCTGGGCGTAATCCCCGCCGAAGCCGCCGAGGCCATCTGCGAGCGCGCGCCCCGCGCCCGCCTGGACATGGAGCGCCTGAAGATCGAGACCGAGATCGTGGGCTACCCCATCCTGCCGCTGGTCCATCAGTTATCCCATCTGTGCGGCGCCGAGGGCGAATACCTGCACTGGGGCGCCACCACGCAAGACATCATGGACACCGCCACCGTGCTGCAAATGCGCGACGCGCTCGCGCTGGTCGAGTCCGACCTCGACCAGCTCGACGGCATCCTGGACAGGCTGGCGCAGCAGTATCGCGACGCGCCCATGGCCGGCCGCACCCACTTGCAGCATGCGCTGCCCATCACGTTCGGCTACAAGGCGGCGGTCTGGCTGCTGATGATCCGCCGCCACCGCGAACGTCTCGCCCAGTTGCGCCCACGCGCGCTGGTGGGCCAGTTCGGCGGCGCGGCGGGCACGCTGGCCTCGTTGGGCGAGCAAGGGCTGGCGGTGCAGGGTGCGCTGATGAAAGAGCTGGGGCTGGGCTGCGCGCCGGTCACCTGGCACGTCGCGCGCGACGGCCTGGCCGAAACGGTGCAATTCCTGGCGCTGGTCACGGGGTCGCTGGGCAAGATCGCGCTGGACATCATGCTGATGATGACCAACGAACTCGGCGAGGCCTTCGAGCCCTACGTCAAGGGCCGGGGTGCTTCCAGCACCATGCCGCAAAAGCGCAACCCCATCTCCTGCGAACTGATGTGGAGCGCATCCAAGACGGTGCGCCAGCACGCCGGCCTGGCGCTCGACGCCATGCTGCAGGACTTCGAGCGGGCCACCGGCCCCTGGCATGTGGAGTGGTCCGCCATCCCCGAAGCCTTCGTGCTGACCGCCGGCTCGTTGCGCCAAGCCTGCTTCATGCTGGGCGGCCTGGAAGTCGATACCCGCCGCATGGCCGCCAATCTCGATATTTCCGGCGGACTGATCGTGGCCGAAGCCGTGATGATGGGCCTGGCGCCTCATATCGGTCGCCAGACCGCGCACGACGTGGTCTACGACGCCTGCCGCGAAGCCTATACCTCGCGCCGACGGCTGGCCGACGTGTTGCGCGAGCAGCCCGCCGTCGCCGCGCGGCTGGACCCGTCCGCCATCGACCAGCTATGCGACCCCGCCAATTACCTCGGCGCCGCGCCCCGGATGGTGGACCGCATGCGTGGCACGGCCTGAGCGCCACGGTAAGCACCACCTTCAACACCCCAAAACATTCGACAACACCTACGGAGACACGCATGAAACACTGGATCGCGGCCCTGGCCGCCGTAGCCGGGCTGGCCTTGCACGGCACAAGCCAAGCCCAGAACTATCCCGACCACGCCATCACCTGGATCGTGCCCTTCGCGCCCGGCGGCCCGACCGACGCGATGGCGCGCAACATCGCCCTTCGCGTGGCGCAGGAACTGAAGCAAAGCATCGTGATCGAGAATGTCGCCGGCGCAGGCGGCACCATCGGCTCGGGCCGGGCGGCCCGCGCGGCGCCGGACGGCTATACCTTTCTGGTCGGCCACATCGGCTACATGGCGGCCGGCCCGTCGCTGTACAAGCACCTGTCCTACGACCCCGTAAAGGACTTCAAGGCGGTATTCCGCTTCCCCGACACGCCGCTGGTGCTCCTGGTCGGGGAAAAATCCCCGTACAAGACCGTGTCCGACCTGATCGCCGACGCCAAGGCCCGTCCCGGCGCGATCAACTTCGGCAATGCCGGCGTGGGGTCGACATCGCACCTGGTGGCCGCGCTGTTCGCCAGCCAGGCCGGCATCCAGATCACGCCCATTGCCTACAAGGGCGCCGGCCCCGCGCTCAACGACCTGATGGGCGGCCAGGTGAACGCCATGTTCGACCAGACCAATACCGCCCTGCCGCAGACGCGCGGCGGCAAGGTGCGCGCGCTGGGACTGACTTCGAACACAACGATGGCCCAGTTTCCCGGCGTCCCCACCGTGGCGGAAAAGGCCATCCCCGGCTTCCAGGTCTCGACCTGGTACGGCCTGTACGCGCCCAAGGGTACGCCCGACGCCGTGGTCAGCACGATGTACGACGCCTACCGTCGCGCCTTGCAGGACCAGGCCTTCACCAGCCAGATGACCGGACAAGGCATCCAGCTCCTGACCGACGCCGAATACGCGCCCGCCGCCTTCCAGGCGTTCACCGCGCAGGAAGTGCAGCGCTGGGCCGGCGTCATCAAGCAAGCCGGCATCACCCTGGAATAAGGTCTCGCCCGGATATGCGCGAAATCCTCGCCGAAGACATCGTCGACAGCATTGCCGATGCCTTGCAGTTCGTCAGCTACTACCACCCGGCGGACTTCGTCGAAGCGCTCAAGGCGGCCCATGCGGCGGAGACCGCGCCGGCCGCCCGCAATGCCCTGCTCCAGCTGCTGATCAACAGCCGCCTGAGCGCCCAGGCGCATCGCCCCATCTGCCAGGACACGGGCGTGGCGCATGTCTACGTCCGCCTGGGCATGGATGCGCGCGTGCGGGGCGGGGGCACGGGTCCCACCCCGACCTTGCAGACGCTGGCGAACGAAGCCGTGGCGCGGGCCTACACGCATGCCGCCAATCCCTTGCGGGCCTCGATGATCCGCGAACCGCTCGGTCGGCGCGCCAATACCGGCGACAACACGCCTGCCATCGTGCATATCGAGCTGGTCGAGGGGGACACCATGGCATTCACCGTAGTGGCCAAGGGCGGGGGCGGCGACGTCAAGGCGCGCTACGCCATGCTCAATCCCAGCGATTCGGTCGCCGATTGGGTGGTCGCGCAGCTGCCAGGCATGGGGGCCGGCTGGTGTCCGCCGGGCGTGCTGGGCGTGGGCGTGGGCGGGACGCCCGAACAGGTCATGGCGCTGGCCAAACGTGCGCTGTTCCAGCCCATCGACATCCAGGCGCTACGCGCGCAGGGGCCGCGGGACGAGGCGCAGCGCTTGCGCCTGGAAATCCACGAGAGGGTCAATGCGCTGGGCATAGGCGCCCAGGGCCTGGGCGGCGACACCACCGTGCTCGATGTGAAAATCGCGCAAGCGCCCTCGCACGCCGCCTTGCTGCCCGTCGCCCTGGTGCCCAATTGCGCGGCCACGCGCTATGTATCCTTCACGCTGGATGGCGCGGGCCCGGCACGCTTCACGCCGCCACCGGCCGCGCTATGGGATGGCATACCCGACGCGCTGCCCGCGCAGTCCGGACTGCGGGTGGACCTCGACACCCTGACCCGCGACCAGGCGGCCACCTGGCGCGCGGGCCAGACACTGCTGCTCTCGGGCAAGCTGCTCACCGCGCGCGACGCCGCGCACAAGCGGCTGGCGGACCTGCTGGCGCAGGGCCGCCCCTTGCCGGTGTCCCTGCGCAACCGCGCCATTTACTACGTCGGGCCGGTGGATCCGGTCGCCGGCGAGGCCGTGGGTCCCGCGGGGCCGACCACCTCCACCCGCATGGACAAGTTCATGCCCGCCCTGCTGGAGCAGACCGGACTGCTGGTCACGGTGGGCAAGGCGGAACGCGGCCCGGTCGCCATCGACGCCATCAGGCGCGCCGGCGCGCCCTACCTGAGCGCGGTGGGTGGCGCGGCATACCTGGTATCCAAGGCCGTCAGGTCGGCCCGTGTCGTCGCCTTCGAGGATCTTGGCATGGAGGCCATTTACGAATTCGAGGTGATCGACATGCCGGTCACCGTGGCGGTGGACGCCCGTGGGCGGGCCATCCATGCGCTGCGGACAGCCCCGATGCCCTCGCGTCCCTAACGAGCATCCCTAACGCGCATCCCTGGCGATCACGGAGCCTGGCGGATCCGACGCCGGCCGTTGATGGCCGGCATCGGCGCGTCGTACTATCCCTTCCGCAATCAAGCACCGGGACTCCAGCGAGTCCCGATGAATAGAACAAGCACGCCCGTCTTGTCGCCTTGAGGAAGAGAGCACACATGAGCGCATCCCCCCATTTCTCCTTGCTGGCCAAACGCCGCCTGGGCCCCCTCTTCCTGGTCCAGTTCCTGGGCGCCTTCAACGACAACCTCTTGAAGTACGCCCTGCTGTTCCTGGCGAACTTCGGCCTGTATGCCGCCGACCCGGCACGGGCGAAGATGCTGGCCACCGTCGCCACGGGGCTTTTCATCCTGCCGTATTTCCTCTTTTCCGCGCTGGCGGGACAACTGGCCGACCGCTACGACAAGGCGCTGCTGATTCGCTGGGTCAAGGCGGCGGAGGTCGCGATCATGGGCCTGGCGCTGGTCGGCTTCTGGCTGCTGTCCGTACCGCTCCTGCTGACGGCGCTGTTCTGCATGGGCCTGCATTCCACCCTGTTCGGCCCCGTGAAGTACTCCATCCTGCCGCAGCAGCTGGCCGAAAACGAACTCATGGGCGGAACCGGCCTGGTCGAGGCGGGCACCTTCCTGGCCATCCTCGCCGGACAGTTGCTGGCCGGCGTGATCTCGGTCCACCAGGCCGGCATCGTGTTGATGGTCCTGGCCGTGCTCGGCCTGCTGGCCAGTCTCGCCGTCCCGTCCGCCCCGCCGCTGGGCACGCCGCAGCATATCGACTGGAACGTCTTCAAAAGTACCTGGCGGATCATGTCGATCGCGCGCCGCATCCGCGGCGTGTGGCTGGCCATCCTCGGCATCAGTTGGCTTTTCGCGGCGGGCGCGGTCCTGGTCTCGCAGTTCGCGCCGCTGGTCTCGGACAGGTTGTCCTGCTCGCAGGAAGTGGCGACGCTATTCCTGGTCGTGTTCTCGCTGGCGATCGCGGCCGGCTCGATCGCCGTGAACCGCTTGCAGAAAGGCGAGGTTTCCGCGCGCTACGTACCGATCTCGGCGCTCGCCATGGCCCTCGGTCTCATCGACCTGTGGCTGTCGACCAGCAGCTTCACCGCCCAGACGGCCGGCGCCTCGGCGGCGCAGTTCCTGGCGACGCCCGGCTCGGTGCGCATCCTCGTCGACCTTGGCGTGGTCGCGTTCGCCGGCGGCATGTTCGTCGTGCCGCTGTACGCCATCCTCCAGGTCATGAGCCCCCCCGACGAGTGTTCGCGCGTGGTCGCCGCCAACAACATCGTCAATGCAGGCGTCACCGTGCTCGCCGTGCTGGCGGTGGCGGCCCTGCTGGCGGCGGACGTCGACGTGCCGGGCATCATCGGCGTGCTGGGTTTCGCCACGCTGGTGGTCGCCTTCGTGTCGATCTGGCTGCTGCCGGAAACCCTTTTCAAGGACGTGGTGCGCCTGGTATTGCGCGCGATCTATCGCGTGGAGGTCAAGGGCCTGGAGCACATGCCCCAGCCGGGCCAGCGCGCCGTGGTGGTGGTGAACCACATATCCCTCCTCGACGGCCTGCTGCTGGGCGCATTCCTGCCGGGCAAGCCGACCTTCGCCGTCAATACCACCATCGCCCAGTCCTGGTGGATCAAGCCCTTCCTGAAGCTGTTCAAGGCCTTCCCGGTCGATCCGACCAATCCGATGTCGACCAAGGCGATGATCAGGACGGTGCGCGAAGGCAATACCCTGGTGATCTTTCCCGAAGGACGCATCACCGTCACCGGCGCGCTGATGAAGGTATTCGACGGACCCGGCATGGTTGCCGACAAGGCCGACGCCGACATCATCCCCGTGCGCCTGGATGGCCCGCAATACACGCCCTTCAGCTACCTGAAGGGAAAGGTGCGGTCGCGCTGGTTCCCCAGGATCAGCCTCACCGTGCTGGCGCCGCGCCGCTTCCACGTCGAGGAAGGGCTGACCGCGCGCCAGCATCGGGAAGCCGCCGGCCGCCTTCTGTACGACGAAATGAGCAATATGCTTTTCTCGACGTCGCGGGCCGCCAATACCCTGTTCGGCGCGCTCTGCGAAGCGCGGGCCGTGCACGGCGGCAAGGCCAGGGTGCTGGAGGATGTGAAGCGCAAGCCGCTGACCTACAACCGCCTGATCGCCGCCGCGCGGCTGCTGGGCAAGCGACTGGCCGCTGGCACGCAAGCGGGCGAGGCGGTGGGCATCATGCTGCCCAATATCAACGGCGCGGTGGTCGCTTTCTTCGCCTGCCAGGCCAGCGGCCGGGTTCCGGCCATGCTGAATTTCACGGCGGGCGTGGCCAATATGCGGTCGGCCTGCCGGACGGCGCGGATCCGTACCGTAGTTACCGCGCGGGCCTTCGTCGAACAGGCGAATCTGGGCGCATCGGTCGCGGCGCTGGAAGCCGATGGCGTGCGCGTCGCCTGGCTGGAAGACATGGGCGCCGGCATCGGCGCCGCCGAGAAATTCCGGGCCCTGCTGACGATCCGCGGCGCCGCCGCGCGCCACGCCAGGCTGGGCATCGGCCCGGACGCGCCCGGAGCTATCCTGTTCACGTCCGGCTCCGAAGGCACCCCGAAGGCCGTCGTGCTCACGCACCGCAACCTGCTGTCGAATTGTGCGCAGCTTGCCGCGCGCGTGGACTACAACGCCAGCGACGTGATCCTCAATGCGCTGCCCATTTTTCACTGCTTCGGCCTGACCGGCGGCATGCTGCTGCCCTTGCTCAATGGCATCCGCACCGTGATGTATCCCAGCCCCCTGCACTACAGCATGGTGCCGGCACTCGCCTACGACGCCAATGCGACCGTGCTGTTCGGCACCGATACGTTCCTCGCGGGCTACGCGCGCATGGCGCATGGCTACGACTTCTACTCGGTGCGCTATATCTTCGCCGGCGCGGAGAAGGTGCGCGAGGAAACGCACAGGGCCTATGCCGAGAAGTTCGGCCTGCGCATCCTCGAAGGCTACGGCGCCACGGAATGCGCGCCGGTGATCGCGGTGAATACGCCCATGCACTTCAAGGCGGGTACCGTGGGTCGCCTGCTGCCCGGGATCGAGGCGCGGCTCGAAGCCGTGCCGGGCATAGCCGAAGGGCAGCGGCTCTACCTGCGCGGGCCTAACGTCATGGCCGGCTATATGCTCGCCGACGCGCCCGGCGTGCTGCAACCGCCGGCGGAGGGCTGGCACGACACCGGCGACATCGTCAGCGTGGACACCGCCGGTTTCATCACCATCCGCGGGCGAGCCAAGCGTTTCGCCAAGGTCGGCGGCGAAATGATCAGCCTGCCCGCCGTCGAAAACCTGGCGGGCGCCTGCTGGCCGGGCTTCGAGCACGCCGTGGTGACGCGCCCCGATCCCAGGAAGGGAGAAACCCTGGTGCTGTTCACCACCGCGTCCGACGCGCATTCCAGGGCGCTGCAGCAATGGGGCCGCGCGCATGGCGTCACCGAACTGATGATCCCCCGCGACATCCGCATCCTGGACCGGCTGCCGGTATTGGGCACCGGCAAGCTCGACTACGTAACGATGGCCGCGCTGGCGGCCCAGGCGCCGGCGCAAGCGGACGAGGAAGCGGCCGACGAAGCGGCCGACCCCGCCTAGCGCTCCATCACCCGGTTCCAGCGCGCGTTGAACGCGGGCCGGGTGGCATTGATGGCGTCCCAGTCCAGGACCTTGGCGTTCGCCATGTAGTCCTGGAACTGCTTCAGCACCGCGACATTGTCACCCGTGCCCTTGACGTCGCGGTTGGACGGGAAGTGGCCGCCATACTCCAGCGCCGCTTCCTGCGCCTCCCTGGACAGCAGGTAGGCGGCCAGCTTCTGCGACAGTTCCGGTTCCGAGTTCTTCGCCACCACGCACTCGCCCACCACCAGGATTACCGAGCCTTCCTTGGGCTGCGCGTATTCCACCGGGATGCCACGCTTCTTCAGGCGCGCGATGGCGGTCGGCGTCAGCGGGAAGATCGCGGCCTCGTCGGACTGGATCATCTCCGCCAGCTTGGCGGAATTGGTGATGTATTCCAGCACGTTGGGCCCGATGGTCGAACTCCACTTGCCGAAGCCCGGTTCGACGTTCTGGTCCTTGCCGCCCTGGATGCGGTTGAACATCAGGAAGGCATGCAGGCCGAAGGTGCTGCTGGCGGCCGATTGGAAAACGACCTTGCCCTTGTACTTGGGATCGGCCAGGTCCATCCACGACGTGGGCGGGGCCCAACCCTTGTCCTTGAAGATATGGGTGTTGTAGCCCAGGCCCGTCATGCCCGTGTCGATACCGGCCGCCATGCCGTCCTTCATCACCGCGGCGGGATACAGCTGCCGCAGTACCGCGCCGTCCTGGATCTTCTCGCACAGGCCCATGGAGATGGCGCGCGACATCACGCCGTCGTCCAGGAACATGACGTGCATTTGCGGCTTGTCCTTGAACGCCTGGGCCTTGGCCAGCACTTCCGTCGACGTGCCAGGCACGACGACGATCTTGACGTTGTTGGCTTTCTCGAAAGCGGGAAAAACATGCTGGGTGAAGGCCCGTTCCATGTCGCCGCCGTTCATGCCCACATAGAGTGTTTTCTGTTGCGCCATGGCGCCGGCGGACAGCGCCGTCGTGGCCAGGAGTCCTGCCAGCCACTTGCAGGCCAGCGTGCGCACGGGATTGCGAACCCCATGGCCGCGATGGGTGTCTGTCGTCATCATGATGCCTCCAGCGTTTGCTCACGGAACGTATGACCGGAACCGGCGGCCTCATGAGCGGGGGCCGCGTACCGGTCGATGCGGAATGCATCGATGGGAATGTTGGTGTGGCCGTCGACCACCAGCTGCGACAGCACTTCGCCGATCGCCGGCCCCACCTGGAAGCCCGCGCCGGACAGGCCAAACGCGTGGAACAGCCCAGGCGTGGTGATGCTGGGGCCAAGCACGGGATTGTGGTCTGGCATGCTGCCTTCCACGCCACTCCAGAAGCGGATGACGTGCGCCCCGCGCAAAGGGCGCAGCAAGGCGGCCGCGTTGGCCAGCAAGGCCTGCACGGCCTCCCGGCCGGGCCTTGCGAAATCCGGGTCGGACGATACGCCGCGGCCGCCGCCGATCACGCAATTGCCGCGCGCCACCTGGCGCGCATAGATGCCGCCACCCTGCATGCCCAGGCTGACGTCCATGAACAGCGGCAGGGGCTCGGTCACCATCATCAGCGGATGTATCGAGGTCTCGGGCACCGCCTCTCCGAACGCAGCGGCGAAATGTCCCGCCCAGGCGCCCGCGCAATTCAGCAGGAAGGACGATGTCACTTCCAGCGCCGTACCCGCTCGCAGGATGAAACGCCTGCCGTCATGCAGGGCGCTGGTCACCGGCGAGGATTCGCGCAGCACCGCGCCCGCCGCCAACGCCGCGCGCGCGAACGCCGGCGAGACCAGCCTGGGATTGGCATGGCCGTCGTCCGGGCAAAAGGACCCGCCGATCACCTCGTCACCCAGCCAGCCATAGTGCCGGTCCAGGTCCGCGCGGCTCAGCATGCGCAGGTGCATGCCATGGCCGCGCGTAGCCTGGCGATAGCTCTCCAGCGCGGCCATGTCGACTTCGGTACGCGCCAGCTTCAGATGGCCGGACCGCACATACTCGCCATCGGTGCCGATAAGCGCCGGCAGCTGCCCCCAGAGTTCGTGTGCCCGCCGCGTGAGCGGCATCTGCGCGACGGGCCGCCCCTGGCGGCGCACGCCGCCGTAGTTCACGCCGCTGGCCTTGGCGCCGCACAGCCCGGCCTCCAGCAGTGTCACCGGCACGCCCCTGCGCCGCAGGAACAAGGCCGCGCTGGCGCCGATGATGCCGCCGCCAATAATGGCGACCTCGGTATCGATGCGTTCCATCAGGGCTGGCCTCCCGTTTCGGGCGCGAAGCTGGAAGCCTCCACGATCATGTGCACGGGCACCGGCTTGACCGGCGGCTGCGGCCGCAACCGCCCGACCTGGTCGGGGCCGACCCCGCAAGCCCCCGCCAGCACCTCGGCCGCCGCGGCGCCGCACATGCGGCCCTGGCAACGCCCCATGCCCACGCGCGTCAATGCCTTCAGTCGATTCAGTTCACGCGAGTGCTGCCCGGCGACCGACGCGCGCAATGCGCCGGCGGGGATTTCCTCGCAGCGGCACACCACGACGTCGTCGGCGATGTCCGCCGCCCAGTCCTCGGGAAAAGGAAAAGCACGTTCCAGCGCGTCGCGGATCCGCTGCCACCGCAGCAGGCGGCCATCCAGATGACGGATACGGCGGCCATCGACGGGCAGTTGCATGTCCTGCAGCAGCGCCAACGCGGCGCGTTCGCCCGACAACTCGGCGGCATCGGCACCCGCGATTCCCGCGCCGTCGCCGGCCAGGTACACCCCAGGCACCGAGGAGCGACCCGCGGCGTCACGGGTGGGCAGCCACGCCCGGTCCCGCGCATTGAACGCATGCCGGCACCCCGCCAAGCTGGCCAGCTGGGTTTCGGATCGCAAACCCACGCCATAGCCCAGCGCGTCGCAGGCGATGGTCAAGGTCCGGTCGCCCGTGCGGCACTCCACCGCCTCGACCCGGCCGTCGCCCAACACGCGCAAGGGCCGCACGCCTTGGTGCAGGACGATTCCATGACGACGTAGCCACGCCATGTAGTAGAGGCCCTTGGCCAGCAGCACCGGCGCGCGCAGCAGGCCCGGCAAGGCCGCGGCGTGATCGGAAAAACGCGACGTATCCAGCACCGCGGCGACGCGCGCGCCGGCCTTGGCGTACTGGTACGCGACCAGGTACAGCAGCGGCCCGGTGCCCATGAATACCACCTGGCTGCCGATGGCACAGCCCTGGTACTTCAAGGCTACCTGTGAGCCACCCAGCGTGTAGACGCCTGGCGTCAGCCAGCCCGGCAAGGGCAGCACCCGATCGGTGGCGCCCGTCGCCAGGATCAGCTGGCGATACGGCACTTGCCGGCTCACTCCGTCGCGCAGGACATCCAGCACGCCGTTGTCGAGATTCCATACGAGCGAGTTCGGCTCGTAATCGATGTACGGCGCCAGCCGCGCCATCAGGCGGTGCAGCGTGCTCGCCTTGCGATGCTCGAAGCCGTACAGCGTGGCCGGCGTGCGCGTGTAGCCCGGCGCGGCTGGCGGTTGCCGGTAGATCTGGCCGCCGGCGCGGGGGCTCTCATCCAGTACGCGCGGGCGCAGGCCGGCCGCGACCAGCGCCTCGGCCGCGCGTATGCCGGCGGGACCCGCGCCGATGATGACGGGCTGGGGCCCGGCGCTGGCCGGACTACCCTCCTGTCGCTGCGCCACCTGGTCCCCGGCGTCGCGCTTGGGGCGTGGCGTCGCGCTCATGACCCCGCCTCCACGTCCGCGGCCGGCGCGGCAGCCGTGGCGGTGGGCTGCCCGGTCCGCCACGCAGCCGGCCATTGCGACAATAGCCGCATCCCCGGCTCGATGAACGTCGAACAGGCGCGGACGCGCCCGCCCTCTTCCAGCAACATCCAGCAATCCTGGCACGCCCCCATCATGCAGAACCCGGCACGCGCGCCGCCGCTGAACTCGGAACGGCGGACATGGTCGATATGCGTCAGCACCGCGGTCAATACGGTATCGCCCATCAGAGCCTGGACCGGCGCGCCATCCAGGGTGAACGCCACCGGCGCGCGCGCGGTTTCGGCAAGGCGTTTGAGTATCGGCATGATGATTCCGGTTTTGTCTCGAGGCGACCGCGGGGCCGCGCTATTTCTGTCCCACCAGCACGCGGTCCAGGCCATAGACCCGGTCCAGCAGCAACATGGTCAACGCCGTCAGCGCAATGACCAGCGCCGAGACCGCCGCCATCATGGGGTCGATGGACTCGGTGGCGTACATATACATGCGCACCGGCAACGTGATGGTGGTGGGCGACGTGATGAAGACCGACATGGTCAGTTCGTCGAAACTGTTGATGAAGGCCAGCAGCCAGCCGCCGGAGATGCCGGGGATGATCAGCGGCAGCGTCATGCGCCAGAACACGGTGGCCCGGCTGGCGTTCAGCGATAGCGCCGCGTGTTCGATGGAGCGATCGAAGCCGACCAGCGCGCCGATCACCAGGCGCAACACATAGGGCGTGACGATGACGGTATGGCTGACCACCAGCCACGCGAAGCTGCCCGTCTGGCCGATCAATGCGAAGAAGCGCAGCAGCGCCACGCCCAGCACCAGGTGGGGAATCATCAAGGGCGACAGGAACAGCCCGTTGAGCAGGTCGCGGCCGATGAATCGGTAGCGCGTGATGGCGATGGCGGCCGGCACCGCCAGGCAGACGGAGAACGTGGCCGACAGCGTCGCCAGCCACAGGCTGTTGCGAAACGACTGCATGAAGTCCGCGTGCTCGAACACCGCGCGGAACCAGCGCAGCGAAAACTGCGTGGTGGGAATGGTCAGCGTGGACGCCGGCGTGAAGGCGACCAGGCAGACGACGACCAGCGGCGCCAGCACGAAGGCCACCACCAGGCAATTGAATGCCAGCGCGACAGGACCGTTTTTTTGCATGATCGGACCTCCGGTCAACCCAGGCTGCGCCGGTACGAGCGCTCGATGACACGGTTGTAGGCCATCATGATGATCACGTTGGCCACCAGCAGCAGGATGGCGATGGCCGCGCCGAGCGGCCAGTTCAATTCGGTGAGGAATTCGTCATAGACGATGGTGGCGACCATCTTCAGGCGGCGGCCACCCAGCAGTGCCGGGATGGCGAAGGAGCTGGCGCTCAGGCCAAATACGATCAGGCTGCCCGAAAGAATGCCGGGGGCGGTCTGCGGCAGCACCACCCGCAGCAGCGTCTGCAGGCGTGGGGCATTGAGCGAGTAGGCGGCCTGTTCGACGGCGGGATCCAGCTTCTGCAAGGACGTCCACACTGGAATCACCATGAACGGCAGCATCACATGCACCAGCGCGACGATGATGGCGGTGGGCGTGTACAGCAAGGGCCCCAGTCCCAAGGCCTGCGCGGCCTTGCCCAGCGGGCCGGCCGGGCCCAGCAGCATGCTCCAGCCGAACGCCCGTACCACCAGCGAGACCAGCAGCGGCGACAGCACCACCAGCAGGAAGATGGACCGCCACGGCTTGCGCATGCGCGACAGGATGTAGGCTTCCGGTGCGCCGATGAGGACGCAGATAAGCGTCGTCAGCCCGGCGATCCAGAAGGTGCGCCAGAATATCCCCAAAAAATAGGGATCGCTGAACACCATGGCGTAGTGCGCCAGCGTATGGCCGGGCAGCACGCCCTTGTTGTAGTCGAACGGGTTGAACGACAGCACGATGGTCAGGCCCAACGGCGTCAGCACCAGCGTCAGGAACAGCAGCGTCAGCGGGATGGAGCCAAGGATGGCCGGCAGGCCGTCCAGCCGAGGCGGCGGGCGGTTGCGGACGACGGCGGACGTGGTGGTGGTTCCAACGCCCATTTTCAGGCCTCCGGCGCGACAGGGGAACCGTCCGAAGCGCACGGCCCCGCCGACACGGGCAGGACACGCACCACGCCGGCGGCCCAGTCCAGGCCGATGCGCGCGCCGTCGTCGTGGGGAGCGCTGCCGTCGTTGGGGGCGAGCACGGTCAGCGCGCCGACCGGCGTCTGCATTTCGTACATCCACTGGCTGCCCAGGAAGTAGCGGCCGGCAACCATGGCATCCAGCTTGCCCGCGCCGGCGGCCACGGGCACCAGCTTTTCCGGCCGCAACGATACCTTCACTTCGTCGCCCGCGCGCAGGCCCGTGCCGTCCACCGCCAATGCCAGGGCGCCGCAACGGATTTCCGCTTCGACGCCCGCCCGTGTCACGGCCCCTCGCAGCAGATTGGATTTGCCGACGAAGTTGGAGATGAACTCGCTGCGCGGATGCTCGTACATGCGGTAGGGCTGGTCGACTTGCGTCGCCCGGCCGTCCTGCATGACGACGATGCGGTCGCTGATCGACAGGGCCTCGGCCTGGTCGTGCGTGACCATGATGGTGGTGGTGCCCGTCTTGCGCTGGATGGCGCGCAGTTCGTACTGCATGTCCTCGCGCAGCTTGGCGTCCAGGTTGGAGAGCGGCTCGTCCAGCAGCAACACCGGCGGACGTATCACCAGGGCGCGCGCCAGCGCCACGCGTTGGCGCTGGCCGCCGGACAGTTCGCGCGGATAGCGGTCCGCATGTTTTTCCAGCTTTACCAGCGCCAGCGCTTGCGCCACGCGTTCGGCGCGCTCGGCCTTGGCGACCTTGCGCATCAAGAGGCCGAAGTCGACATTGTCGCGCACGGTCATGTGGGGGAACAGCGCATAACTCTGGAACACGATGCCCAGGCCGCGCGTATTGGGCTTGGCATAGGTGATGTCGCGGCCGTCCAGGACCACCCGCCCACGGGTGACATCGGCGAATCCCGCGATCATCTGCAAGGTGGTGGTCTTGCCGCAGCCCGACGGTCCCAGCAGGGAAACGAACTCGCCTTGCTCGACACTGAGGTCGAGGTCTCGCACGACCTGGAGGTCGCCGTAGCTCTTGGAGATTTTTTCCAGCCGCAGAAATGACATGGGCGCCTTGCCTCCCGCGTCTTGGCGGGAGTAACCGTGGAAAGACGAAGGCCAGTCTAGGTTTCAGCCCATGGGAGCGGCAATTAGGGTTTTCCGTATAAGAGAATTTCTTTGTG
Organism: Achromobacter aloeverae; assembly: GCF_004121055.1. GTDB lineage: Bacteria > Pseudomonadota > Gammaproteobacteria > Burkholderiales > Burkholderiaceae_B > Bordetella_C > Bordetella_C aloeverae. The sequence continues at coordinate 319,938 of NZ_PYAL01000004.1, read as the reverse complement.
TATTTTTCAGCAGAGTAGAATTTAGCCACCCATTATCAGCGATAAATTTTTACTGACGGAATCCGATCATGGCGAAGGAAGACCTCGGCGGGACGGAAGGCGCCGCCCCCGGCGCATTGCAACGGGCGTTTTCGGTGCTGCGGGTGCTGGCGGACGCCAAGGGCGAGAAGCTGCGCCTGACCGACATCGCCGCGCGGGCGGGCCAGGCGCCCGCCACCACGCACCGCGTACTGCAGGCCTTGATGCAGGAAGACGTGGTGGAGCAGCCTGCGAACAGCAAGGCCTATCAACTGAGCGTCGCCTTCTATGCGCTGGCGGCCACCTCGGGACGCTTCCGCTCCAACCTGCGGGAGGTCTACCGGCCTTCCATGCTGCGCCTGTGCGGCATGCTCAACGACACGATCTTCATCCTGGTGCGACACGGCTTCGACGCCGTCTGCCTGGATCGCATCGACGGCCCATTCCCGGTGCGTTCGCATTCGGGTGATATCGGCGGCCGCGTGCCGCTAGGTCTGGGGCAGGCCGGCCTCATCCTGCTGGCGCGCCTGCCCGCCGCCGAACGGGAGGAAGTCATACGCTTCAACATCCCGCGGCTGCATCATCTGGGCTTCATCGACGAGATCTCCATGCGGGTGCGCATCAAGGAATGCCTGGAGACCAACTACGTGTTCAGCAGCGGCCCGGGACTGTTCCCGGGCATCTCCGGCCTGGCCGTTCCGGTCGAGGACCGCAACGGCGAAACCGTCGCTGCGTTGAGCGTGGCCGCGCCGTCGGAGCGCATGAGTCCCGAGCGCCTGCCGCTCATCGTCGAGATGCTGCACAAGGAAGCGCGACTGATGGGCGCCCAGATCAACCCTTTCGACCCGGCCCTGCGCCGGCCCAGCCAATTCCTGGGCACCGGCAACCGGGAATAGCCCACGCACGGGCCTGCGCCAAAGCCGGCAGCGACGCACCGCCGGCCAAGGGGCGTTCAACCCATATCGGCCAGGCGTTCCTGGACGGCGCGATACGAAGCGGCCAGCAAGAGCCTGGCCGCCTCCTCCGCCGCATCGGGCTTGGCTGCCTCCACCGCTTCCAGCAGCCGCTGCCAATCGCCCGCGGATTCGCTGCGCCGCTGCGGGGTCTGGAAGCTGAGCGACTTGCCCCGCACGGATATTTTCCAGAGCACCTGGTTGCTCAGGCCCTCGTACATCACCGGCAACTGCTTCCAGCCCACGGCGTTGATCAGCAGCTGCTGCGTCTCGATCGAAACCCTGGCGTAGGCAGCGGGAGCCGTGGACGGCTTGTCGGCAAGTTGGCGCAGCCGCTCGACCTGGCGTCGCAATTGCGCCAGCGCGGCGTCATCGCGCGCCTGAGCGACGCGCCGCGCCGCCAATCCCAGCAATTGCGCGCGGATGCAGAAAATTTCCTCGATACCTTCAGCGTCGATTTCCCGGACGCGGGCGCCGAACCGTGGCACCCGTTCAATCAAGCCGCGCCGCTCCAGCACCCCGATCGCCTCGCGCACCGTGGTGCGGCTGACGGCATAGCGATCGGCCAGTATCTCTTCCTTCAACCTTTCCCCTGGCCCGAAGACGCCGTTTTGTATGGACTGCTCCAACTGGTCGGCCATCTGTTCAGGCAGGGATTTGGACCTGCGTCCCAAGGGCAGCACGTCGTCTACAACCGGCTTTGATGTTCGCGTCATGGAAGGCGGGAGGGGAGCTGAGGTCTCTGACCGTCAATTGGAATCATGGTGCGCGGAGATCGCGGTCGGGCGGCGCGCGGCGCCCCGCCCACCGGCCGCGGCGCTAGTATATCGCCCGGGCTCGGCCCGCCTTGCGCACGCCGGTCAATTGATCTGGATATGAGCGGAGCGTATGACCTTGCCCCATTTTTCGACCTCCGCGGCGATGAAGGCATCGGTCCCGGCCGGGCTGCGCATGGCCACCTCGCCACCCAGCTTGCCCAGTTGCGCGACGAAGCCGGGGTCCGCGACGACTTTCTTCAGCGCATCGTTATAGGCGCCTATGATCTTGTCCGGCGTGCCAGCCGGCGCCAGCAGCGCGAACCAGCCGAGCACCTCGAAATTCGGATAACCGCTTTCCGCCACCGTGGGCGTATCCGGCAGGAACTTCGACCGCTGCGTCGAGGTAATGGCGAGCGGCCGCAGCGTCCCGTCCTGGATGTGCGGCAACATGACGGCGATGTTGTCGAACATCATCGGCACGCGCCCGCCGATCAGGTCGGGCAAGGCCGCCGCGCTGCCCTTGTAAGGCACATGCATGATATCCACGCCAGCCTCCATCTTGAACAGTTCGGCCGCCAGGTGCTGCCCGGTTCCCGGGCTGGCGGAGGCGAACTCGACCTTGCCCGGGTTCTTTTTCAGATAGGCGACGAAATCATGCACATTGCGGGCCTCGATCCTGGGATTGACCACCAGCACGTAGGGCGTCACGGCCACCAGCCCGACAGCGCGAAAACTCTTGACGGGGTCGAAGGGCTGGTTGGTGTAGAGCGATGCGTTGGTCGCGTGGCTGCTCGGTGCGAACAACAGGGTCTTGCCGTCGGGATCGGCCTTGGCCACCATCGAGGCCGCCAGGTTGCCGCTGGCGCCCGCGCGGTTTTCCACCACGATCGAGGTCTTCAGGTCCTCCGCCATGCGTTGCGCCACCAGCCGCGCGATGACGTCGGTCGTCCCGCCCGGCGGAAAGCCCACCATCAGCCTGATCGGTTGCTCCGCGCGCACCGCGCCGGACCATAGCGGCATCAGCGCACAGGCGGCGATCAGCGCCGCTTTTCGTATTGTCCTGATCATTTAGTTGTCTCCTGGCTTTCTGAATCTTGTTTTGTCAGGCCCTGCCGTCCCGAAGCGGCGCCCTTCTGGCGATCGCCCCAGGCTCGCGGGCCGGCACGATCAGGACACGGCGGCGATGGCGCTGCGGGCGGCCTGCTCGTCCATGGGCGCGTCGTCCTGGATGACATAGCCGGACGGCTCGCCCAGCAGGGAGCAGCGCATCATGTGGCGCAGCTTGGTCTGGTCGAAATCCGGCAGCGCGATATGCAGCGTGCAGCGGTTGTCCCACATGACGATGTCGTTGATCTCCCAGCGATGGCGGTAGACGAATTCCGGCGTGGTGGCGTGGCGATTGAGGAAATCCAGGATGGGACGGCTTTCTTCCTCGGTCATGCCCACGAAACTGCGCACGCGGTCGCTGATGAACAACAGCTTGCGGCCCGTTTCCGGATGCGTGCGCACCACCGGATGCGCGATGGGCGGATTGCGCTTCTTCAGTTCGGCGATCTGCGCGGGGTCGCGCCGCTCGAAACCCTTGATCAGGGTGATGTCATGCACGGCATGCAAGCCGTCCAGGAAGGCCCGGAACGGGGCGCTCAGCGTTTCGTACGCCATGTACATGTTGGCGAACATCGTATCGCCGCCCACCGGGGGCTTTTCCTTGCACATCAGCACCGACCCCATGGCCGGCCGATTGGTGTAGCTGAGGTCGGAATGCCAGTTCCTGCCGGTATTGCGCGTTTGCGAAGGCTTGCCGTCGCGCGGTTTGTTGGTGACCAGCAGGACCTCGGGATGATCCGGGTCGCGGTAATACGGCACGCTGTCGTTGCGCTCGACTTCCCCGAAATTGCGGGTGTAGGCGATCAACTGTTCCGCGCTCAGGTCCTGGCCCGGCAAGACCAGCACCAGGTGCTCGCGCCAGGCGGCGCGCAAGGCCTCCCTTTGCTCGGGCCGCAGGCCGGTGCGCAGGTCCAGTCCTGTCACGGACGCGCCGGCGGCATAACCCAGCGGGCGCACGGTGATTTCACTCATTTGTCTCTCCTTTGGATGGTGGCACGCGGTGCCGCGGGCGTTCGATGTGGCCGCCCCGCCACGCTTCGCATCATATTTCCATTCTTGAACATTGTCGACATCGACAATGTTCAAGAATCCAAACCATTGATTTTGAATATCTATTTTTCATCTCGCGCGAAACAAAGGAGGAAAAGGCCTCCGCGATGAAAATAAATCCAACGAGACGTTTATCCATATGTCAACTCATCGGTATATGCTCCCGGCAACCAAAAACCGGCTGCACGCGCGGATCGAGCCCCGCGCCACGCCCGGGAGAAACGGCGGCAACTACCGGCGCCGCACGGAAAACGTGCGCCGGCGACAGCTACAAGAACAACCAGGATGAAAAGAGAAACACCTCGTGGGCCTGATATCCATTGAATTCGGCTTGGGATTTCCCGCTTTTTTCCTCCTGTATTGGCTCTTCCGCCCCCGACCCGATATCCAGAACGGCCTGCTTACGGTGGCCAGCCTGGCCTTGCTGTGGCACTACGCGTCGGGCCGCGTGGTCGCATCCGTCGTCGTTTTCACGGTGCTGGTCTACCTGGTCGCCAAGGCCATGCAAGCCAGCGATTCGGCACGCGGCCGCAAGGCCTGGCTGTTTGCCGGCGTGACGCTGGCGGTGCTGAACCTGCTTTTCTGGAAGTACGCCGAGCCCTGGCGAGTGCCCTTGGGCGAACTGCTCGCCGGCCACGGCCTGGACATCGACCTGCGAAACCAATGGCTGCTGCCGCTGGGCCTGTCCTACTACACCTTCCAGGGCATCAGCTACCTGGTCGACTGCCAGCGCGGGGATATCCAGCTTGGGCGGCGCCTGGCCTTGCTGGAACTGCTGGGGCATTTCGGCCTGTTCCTGACGGTGACGGCCGGCCCCATCCAGCGCGTCACCGACGCCAAGGGCCTGACCGACTACCGGAATGCCCCATGCAACGCGCTGGACCAGATCAAGGCGCGCGAGCCGCGCCACATCATCGCGCCGACCTTCGCGCTGTGCCTGATCCTGGCCGGACTGGCCAAGAAGTGGTGGCTGTCCGGCTGGCTGGCGTCGCATGTGGTCACCCCGGTATTCGCCAACCCCTCCGAATACCACGCCCTGGACATCTTCACCGCGATCCAAGGCTACACCCTGCAGTTGTTCTTCGATTTTTCGGGCTATAGCGACCTGGTCGTCGGCATGGGCCTGCTATTGGGCCTGCGCCTGCCGGTCAATTTCCGCGCCCCGCTGCTGGCCCACAATCTGCGCGAGTTCTGGAACCGGTGGCATATCAGCCTTTCCATGTGGATACGGGACTATCTCTATATCCCGCTGGGCGGCAACCGCGGCGGTTTCGCGCGCACCCAGCTCAACCTGCTGGCGGCCATGGTCCTGTCCGGCATCTGGCATGGCTGGAGTGGCTACTTCCTGAAGTTCGCGCTGTGGGGATTGCTGCATGGCCTGGGCCTGGTATTGCTGAACATCGGCGACAACGTGTTCGCCCGCCTGCCGGGCTGGCGCGCCAACGGCCGCAAGCGCGACTTCATCGCCGGCCTCGGTTTGCCGGCGCGGGTGCTCTCGACTTTCCTGACCGTGCAGTTCGTCTGCTTCTGCTTCATCCTGTTCCCCATCCAGGATCTCGGCGAAGTCGTTCCGCTATTCCATGCCCTGGGCCACAACGTCCATGACGTCCGCATCGGCCCCTGGACCTTGCCCGTGCTGCTGGCCATGCTGGTCCTGTGGGCCCTTTATCCGGCGGGGCGTCGCCTGCCCGAGCATTGCGCCGGCGCCCTGGCCCGGCTCCCCGCCCTGCTTCGTCCGGCATTGATATTCGCCGGTTTCGTCCTGATCGTGCTGCTGGCGCCGTCAGGCATTCCCGGTTTCATGTATGCCAACTTCTGAACCCGCCATGGCATCCCCGCGTACGCAAGCACTATCGACCCTGGTTTCGCTGATATTCGTGGCGCTGGCCTCGCTCTGGCTGATGCAGGGCCCCATCGCCATCTATTTCCAGCAGACCTATCACCGCGATTATCCGCTCGCGGCCCTGGAAACGAACGGAGCGTGGAAGTCGGGGCAGCGGCTTTGGGCCGACCTCAGCGGCGCGATCGACAACGCCGGCAAGTCCATCGATGCCGGCTCCGCCAGGCTGACCGATGACGCCAACCAGAACTTCGTCCTGACCGAGGACTTCTACCGGCGCGAGCGCGAGGCCAAGGTCGAAGCGGAAAACCAGCGCCGCGCCGCCGCGGAACTGCTGGCGCGGCGAAAACAGGAAGCCGATGCGCTGAAGGCGGCAACCGACGCGCGCCTGCGCGCGCAGCAGGCCGCGCAGGACGAACGCGGCCGCGCCCTGGCGTTGGAAGCGCAGCAGCGCGCCGAGGCGCAGCGGCGCGCCAGCTATCTGATGATCGCGCCGCCCGGCAAGGTCTTCATGGCCGGCGATTCGCTGATGCAGGGCATCGCGCCCCACCTGCTGCGCACGCTCAAGACGCAATACGGCATCGACGGCGTAGACCTGAGCAAGCAGAGCACGGGCCTGTCCTATCCGAACGCGTTCAACTGGCCGGAAACCATTTCTCGCACCTTGCTCAAGGACCCGGGCATCCGGCTGCTGGTCATCATGCTGGGCCCGAACGATCCCTGGGACATGCCCGACCCCGCCAACAAGGGCGCGAAATTCCTCCGCTTCAAGACCCCCGAATGGGAGACGGTCTACCGCCAGCGCATCGCCGGCATCATCCAGTCCAATGCCGCCCGGGGCGTGAGCACCCTGTGGATAGGCGCGCCCGGCATGAAGGCCGCGAAACTGGACGGCCAGATGGTATGGCTGATGCAGGTCGTGCAGGACGAAGTGGAGAAACAGGGGGCGGTATTCATGGACACGCGCCATTTGCTGGCGGCCGACAATGGCGGCAGCAAGGGCAGCAGCAATGGCAATGGCAACGGCAATGCCAATGGTAATGGCAACTACAGCGACTCCATCATGGTCGATGGCAAGGCCACCAAGATGCGTAGCGGCGACGGCATCCATTTCTCCGTCGCCGGCCAGAAATACCTGGCGGCGCGGATTTTGGATAAGCTCCGTCTGCCGCCGCCGGTTTCGTCACAGTGAGTCGCCCATGTTTTCGATGTCCCGCCCTCGTATCCTGCTTGCCGCGTCAGCCCTGGTCGCCGCGCTGCTCGCGCTTGCGCCGGCGGCGCGAGCCCACGCGCTTTACGATTACGGCGACAGGAACGCGACGCGCATCGCAGCCCTGCTGACCCCCTCCGCGGGACGGGAGGATGGCTTTCACATGGTGCAAATCGGCGATTCGCACACGGCGGGCGACTATTTCACCGACTACCTGCGCACCGAATTGCAGCAGCGGCTGGGTGACGGCGGCATAGGCTGGGCCATGTCGATGTACGCCAGCGGCCAGCGCCTGGCCCGCGTGGGCTACGAGCAAGAAGGCTGGGAACTGGTCAACAGCCGCAACGCCGGCGAGGCCGACTATCCCTTTGGCGGCCTGATCGCGCAGGGGACCGGCGTGGGCGGGCAATTGACCCTCAAGACCAAGTCCGATGACAGCCCGCGCCAGAACATCGTGATGGTGGTCAGCCAGGCCGCCGGCGACCCGCCCTTGCATATCATCGATGCGGACAGCGAGGTGCTGGACGTCAAGGCCAGGCGCGCCGACGGCGCCTGGTCGGAAGCGACGTTCACCGCCCGCCTGCCCTTTATCGTCACCACGGAAGGCAGCCCGAATACCCGTATCGGCGGATGGTGGATGCGCGGCGAACGGCCGGGCGCCATCGTCTCCGCCGTGGGCATCAACGGGTCCGAGCTGTCGCAGTGGGACCGGTGGCGTTCCGGCTGGATGGACGACCTGGCCCTGGGCAAGCCCGACCTGATCGCGCTCGCGTACGGCACCAATGAAGCCTTCCGCACCAACCTGGACCCGCGGGAGTACCGGCGGACGCTGGAAACAGCCATCGACCAATTGCGTGCCAGGTTCCCGCGCAGCGCCATCCTGATCATCGGCGCGCCGGAATCGCTATCGTCCCTCAAGGGGGGCGTATGCGGCCAGCGCGCGCCGTCCTTGAACGTGGTGCAACAGGAACAGCGCGCGGTCGCCAAGGAGAAACACACGCTCTACTGGGATTGGCAGCAGGCCATGGGCGGCGGATGTTCGATGCGAAAATGGGTGGCCCAGAACCTGGCGCGCAAGGACGGCGTGCACTTCAGCCAGGAAGGCTATGAACGCGCCGCCGGCGATCTGCTGGCCGGCCTGCTTCATTTGCGCGGCGCAGCCGGGTCGCGCTAAGCGCCCGACGTTCAGCGTTCAGCATTCAGCGGCCGGCATTCAGCGCCGGCGTTCAGCGGCCGGCGCCGAATCAGCGCCCTGCCGCGAACGCTCCTCTTCCGCGCGGGTCGCCCCCCGCTACCTCACTGCGCGGATGCGTGCTCCAGCGCCGCCAGCAACTTGGGCAGGCTCGCACCGTCGGATCGCAATTGCCGCGCGAACGCTTGCTCGCTGCTGTCGGCAGGTTCGAAACCCAGGGCGTTGAGCTGCCCCCGGAACGCATCCTGCCCCGACAACGCGCGCAAGGCGGCGCCGACACGGTCGACGACCGGCGCCGGCGTGCCGGCCGGCGCCAGCAAGCCGAACCAGGACGGACTGAAGGGAATCACGGTGCCGGCCTCGGCCAGGCTGGGAATCGCCGGCGCCAGCGGAGAGCGCCGGGCCTGGATGACGGCCAAGGCGCGCAGCTTGCCGCTGGCCAGATGCGGCAACATCCCTGGCAAGGCGCCGGCGGCGGCGTCGGTTTCGCCGGCCATCGCCGCCACCGTGGCGGGCCCCGCGCCCTTGTAGGGAATGGCGCGCCAATCACCGCCCTGCGCCTGGCGTATCTTCAGGATCGCGACGTGGGGTTCATTACCAAAGCCCGGCGTTCCCACCGTCACGCCCTGGGTCTTCGCACGCTGGAGCAGATCCGCCCAGGTGGCGATGGGCGAATGGCCGGCGACGACGATGACCAGCGGGCTGGTCGCGACCATCCCGACCGGGCTGAAGCTGGTGAGCGGGTCGTAGCGCGCGGCGCCCGGCATCAAGGTGATGTTGGCCACCAGCGCGCTGCCGGACAGGAGCAGCGTGGCGCCGTCGGGGTCGGCCTTGGCGACATGCTCGAAGGCGATGTTCCCGCCCGCGCCCGGGCGGTTCTCGATGACGAAAGGCGTACGCAGGGTCGCGCCCAAGGCCTCGCCCAGCTTGCGCGCAAGAAGGTCCATGGCCCCGCCGGGCGCCAGCGGCACGACCAGGCGGGTCGGGGTTGCGGCGCGCGCGGCGTTCGCGCCGAATAGGGAAGCGAATAGGGAAGGCAAGGCGGCGGACGCCAGCGCGGCGCGGAGCAGCCGACGGCGGGTGGGAGCGAAGGGCATGGTGGACCTCGTGGCTAGACTCGTGGCAAAACGCATGGCGAGGAAGCGGGTCGACGGACGACTGGCCGCCGGATCGCGACCCGCGTCAGACCGGGTGCGCGTAAAAGAAGTCGAGCAGGAGGCCGGGGTAGCGAGCGCGGTTTTCCTCGCCTTCCCAGGCATCCTCGATACGCGTATCGCGCGCCAGCGCATGGATCTCGTCGGAGATCACACCCGGATGCGGCGTGTCGTGGCCGCGCAGTATCAACAGCGGCGTGGTCACGGTGGCCACGAAATCCCGATCGACGGAGAAAATGAAGTCGGCGCCGAACAGCGCCTGGTATTGCCGCGCCAGCAGCGCGGGATCGACGTCGGGTCTACGCGCCCGAAAGCCCGCGGACCACGAATCAAAGGAATGGTCGAAGTGCTCGCGGTTGCGGGCGTCCAATCCGGATGTGGCCTGCACCACGAAGGAGGCCACGCGCGGGCCGGCGCGCTCGATGAGCTTGAATCCGAACGGGCCGCCGATGCAGGCGCCAAGGATGTGGAAGCGCTCGATGCCCAAGTGGTCGAGCAGGCCCAGGTGGTCCGCGGCATAGTCGTCCCAGGTGACGGGTCGCGTATAAGGTGCGCGCGAATTTCCCGCGTTGCGCTGGTCCAGCGTGATCAGCCGGAAATCCCGCGCCAGGAACGGCCGGGGATCGGGAAAATTGCGCGGTTCGCCATTCGCGCGCACGCCCCAGAAACGGGCCTGGGAATCCAGGCCACCGGGGGCCAGCGCAAGAATTGCCGGACGCGCGGGATCGCCGGCGTCCTCGTAGTACAAAGCGGTGTCACCGACATTCGCGACAGGCATGCGGACTTCTCGCTACGAACAAAACAATCGACAGGCATCGATTATTCGGGTCCGTGCTCTCCGCGAACAAATACAAGATTTCGATAAGCTAACGCCCCCGGCCTGGCCGTCACGAGCGGAACGTCCACGGGTTCGTCCCATCGCATGTCGCGCGGACCCGCGCTTGCGCTCGCCTGCGGCTGCGGTAACAGCGGCATGGCGGCGGACGCGCGAATGGCGTCGCCCGCGTGGCGCTTCTTCGCAGCGCGGCCCATATGCGCCAGCCTGTGCGTCACGACGCCGATCACGCGTGGCCCGTCGGCGGGCATGGCCCCGATATCGATAAGAAAGGGCCCTGGCGCGGGCGCGGCGCAGGCGGGCAAGGAGGAGGAGGAGGAGTCCAGCATATGGCGATCCGTTTCAGGGGGGTACGGAAGGGGTTTTCTTACGGAAGGGGTTTTCTGAAAGTACGCAGCCTTTCTGAGAAAACCTTCGTAACCCCAGCCATTGCTTCCGATCCGAAGTCGCAATGGCTTGCCTCTTACGAAAAATTGATGCTTCTAGGCACCGGACGCGAGGCATGCCGCAAACCCCAAGCCCCGACGACCCGCGCATCACGCATCACGCATCACGCGCTCATGCCGCTCGGCCCCGCGGCCAGCAACGGAGGCAGGCGCTGGGCGAGCATATCGATCACCACGCGCGTCTTCAAGGGCAAGGCGCGCGCGTGCGGCCACACGGCATTCAGCGCGTAGCCGAAAGGATGGGGCTCATCGAACACCGGCACCAGTCGGCCCTCGGCCACCGCATCGGCCACCAGCCAGCGCGGCAGCCGCGCCAGGCCCATGCCCTGGCAGGCGGCCATGGCGGTCACTTCCAGGCTGTTGCAGCCGAAACCATGGCGCGCCGGCACATACAGGTCGATCACCCGTCCATCCGCATCATGGAATTGCCACGGATGCGGCCCGGTATGGCGCGAATAGCCCACATAGGCATATCGATCCAGGTCGGCCATCAAGGCCGCCACGCTATCCGGACCGCCGTGCGCGGCCAGGTAGGCTGGCGCGGCGTACACCCGCATGCATTGCTGGCCCAGGAGGCGCGCCGCCAGCACCGCGCTATCGGCCAGCGGCCCGCTGCGAATGGCCAGGTCATAGCCTTCTTCGATGAGGTCGACTGACCGGTCGCTGAACGATGCGTCGAAACCGAGTTGAGGATGACGCTGCCCCAGTTCCAGCAACAGCGGCGCGATGCGCGTGCGGCCGATCAGCTCCGGCATGGTGATGCGCACCATGCCGCGGGGCTCCTGGCGTCCTGCCTCGATGGCGGCGTCCGCGGCCTCCAGTTCCGCCAGCGCGCGGCGGCAACGCTCGTAATAGGCCAGGCCGTCCTCGGTCAGGCTTTGGCTGCGCGTGGTGCGGTGGAACAGGCGGGTGCCCAGGCGCGCTTCCAGCCGCGCGACGCTCTTGCCCACCGCCGAGCGGGTGAGATGCAGGCGTTGCGCCGCGAGCGCGAAGTTACCTGTCTCGACCGCCGCGACGAAGGCCTCGATGCCGTTCAAACGTTCGCTCATTGGTGAATCTAAGGCGCCATAAACAAGAAAAAATGACGCCACTGCGGAGTAATTGGATTCAGTAGCATGATCCATCCCCACTCGACTCGCAAGGCATTCCCATGACCGATACGTCGTTCCGTTGGCAAATCTCCAAATACGGCCATCAAAACCTGCAACGCGTCCAGGTCCCCGTTCCCCAGCCGGGCCCCGGGCAGATCGTGGTCCGCGTCGAAGCCGTATCGTTGAACTATCGCGATCTCCTGTTGACAGGCAATGACAAGGACTATGGCTGGAGCGCGCCCCTGCCGTTCGTGCCGGCCTCCGACCTGGCGGGCACGGTCAGCGCGGTCGGTCCCGGCGTGAACCGCTGGACGCCTGGCGACCGTGTCATCAACACTTTCCAGGGCGGCTGGATCGACGGCATGAGGCCCGTGGACGTGCTGCCGATGGGCGGCCCCGGCCCGGGCGCGCTCGCCTCCCATGTCGTGCTGGATGCGCAATGGGCATCCGCCGCGCCGGCGACGCTGGACGCCGCGCAGGCCAGCACCTTGCCGTGCGCGGCACTCACGGCGTGGTCCGCGCTGGTCGAGGAAGGCCACCTGCATGCCGGCCAGACCGTCCTGATACATGGCACGGGCGGCGTTTCCTTGTTCGGCCTGCAATTCGCGCGCATGCATGGCGCGCGCGCCATCGTCGTGTCGAGCGCCGAGCATAAGCGCACCCAGGTCCTGGCCATGGGCGCCAGCCATGCCCTCTCGCGCCACGACGACTGGATCACGCAAGTACGCGAACTGACAGGCGGACGCGGCGCCGATCATGTGCTGGAAACCGTGGGGGGCGCCAATCTTGGCCGTTCGATGAAGGCCTCGGCGCAAGGCGCGCATATCAGCGTGATCGGCGTGCTGGCAGGTAGCGAGTTCGCCGGGTCGGCCTATGTCGCGATCGGCACGCGCGTCACGATCAAGGGTATCGCCGTCGGGCACCGGCGCGCGCTGGAGAGCATGGTCCGCGCCGTCGACGTCAATTCCCTGCAACCCGTCATCGCCGCCGAATACGGCGCCGACGACGTGCCGGCCGCCTTCAGGCACCTCGAACGCGGCGCCTTCGGCAAGGTGGTCGTGCGTTTCTGATGGTGTCGCCGCGGGGTGTCACGCCACCCCGCCGTTTTTTCGGGCCTCCCGATTCCACGTTTCCAGCAACTGGCGCGTCTGGGCACGCACGGTGGACTTGATCAGTTCGGCCTTTTCGGCATCGATGTCATTCCAGCCGAACAAGGTCAGCGTGCTACGGCGCGCGATGTGAAACACGAGCAACTGGCCATTCAGGCTCATCATGCGCACCAGGTTGCGCGGATCGTGGGACTCGCATCCGGTCAGCCGCGCCAGCAGCTCGGCGCAGAGGTCGTTCAGCGGCTTGCGCAAGCGGCACTGCAACACCTCCGACGCGATGCCCGGCTCGTGTCCCGCCTGCTCGCGGGCGAAGAACATGCGGGGATCCGGATCCCGCCGGAGCGTAAACATCTTGTCGGCGATCGTTTCCTGGATGCGGATGAAGGCATCGATCAGGCGTTCCGCGTCGCCGTTTTCCGCCAGCACCTGGCGCGCATTCACCACCACCGGCTCGAAAAAAGCCAGCGTCTCGTCGGCGATGTGCTCCGCACACGCCCGGTACAGGCCTTCCTTGTTCTCGAAGTAATACTGCAAGGCGGGGGCATTCACGCCGGCGCGCTGCGCGATATCGCGCGTCGAAGCGCCATCGAAACCCGCCTCGCCGAAGCGTTCGATCGCCGCATCGATGATGCGCAGGCGCGTTTCGTCTCCTCGGGCATACCCCCCCGCCGCCGGGCGCCGGGGCCGCTTGGCATCGATCATTTTCTTTCTCCCGCAGCGTAACAAATTAGATGGACAAAATATAACACTTGATAAATTTGTTCCGATCGACAAAAATCTTCCACTTGCTAAGTTTTCACCGCCTCCCCCCCGGCTTCCCTCACCATGTCGACCACCACAGACACCCTACCCGGCGCGCCTCCGCTAGCGCCTCCCCTGGCTCCTCCCCCGCCCGCCGCCTCGCGGCCGCGCCCCGCCTCGCGCCGGCGACTGGCGCTCTTGGCCGGCGCCGGCCTGGCCGTCCTGGCCGGCGCCGCTTGGCTAGGCCACTGGTGGCTGGTTGGCCGCTACTTCGAAAGCACCGACGACGCCTATCTTCAGGCGGACGCCATGACGGTCGCTCCCAAGATCAGCGGCTATGTTGCCGAAGTCTACGTCGCCGACAACCAAACGGTGAAAGTCGGCGATCCGCTGTTGCGTCTGGATGACGGAACCTACCGCGCCACCCTGGACCAGGCCAAGGCCACCATCGCCGCGCGCGAAGCCGACCTGGCTCGCGCCCAGGCCGCGCTGCGGCAGCAACAGGCCAGCCTCGAACAGGCCCAGGCCCAGCAACGCGTGGCCCGCCTGAATGCGCAGCACGCCGAAGACGAAGTGCGCCGTTACCGCCCCCTGGCGGCCAGCGGCGCGGAAACCAGCGAACGCCTGGCCAACCTGGTGAACACGCGCGACCAGGCGCAGGCCACCCTGGCCGCCAACACCGCCGCGGTGGCCGCCGCCCAGGCGCAGCTGGCCGTCACCGCCGCGGAGATCGACCAGGCCCGCGCCCAGGCCGACGCCGCGCGGGCCAGCGCCCGCCAGGCCGCCCTGGATTTGCAGGACACCGTGGTGCGGGCCTCCCAGCCGGGCCGCATCGGCGACCGCAGCGTGCGCGTCGGCCAGTATGTGCAACCCGGCACGCGCGCCATGACGGTGGTTCCGGTGCAAAACGTCTACCTGGTCGCCAATTTCAAGGAAACCCAGATAGGACGCATGCGCGTCAACCAGCCGGTCACCCTGCATGTGGACGCCTTGCCCGGCACCGACTTGCATGGCGTGGTCGACAGTTTCGCGCCCGGCACCGGATCCCAGTTCGCCTTGCTGCCGCCGGAAAACGCGACCGGCAATTTCACCAAGATCGTCCAGCGCGTGCCGGTGCGCATCCGCATCGACACGGGACCGGCCACGCGCAGCCTGCTGCTGCCGGGCCTGTCGGTGACGGCGGAAGTCGACACGCGCGGCGCGCGCGACGACGAGCAGAAGGTGCGCGAGGAAAACCGCGCCACGGCGCCGGCGGCCTCCAATCATGGCTGACGCCGCCACGCTGGCCGCCCCCACGCCCCAGCCCCAGCCTGCCCCGCCGGCGGCGCGGGCCACCGCGGCCGACTGGATCGCTGTCGCCGGCGGCGCGCTCGGCGCGTTGATGGCGACGCTGGACATCTCCATCACCAACTCCGCGCTGCCGCAGATCCAGGGCTCGATCGGCGCCACCGGCACGGAAGGCACGTGGATTTCCACCGGCTACCTGCTGTCCGAGATCGTCATGATCCCGTTGGCTGCCTGGCTTACGCGCGTCTTTGGCCTGCGTAACTTCCTGCTCGGCAACGCCGTGCTGTTCGCCATGTTTTCCGCCATGTGCGGCCTGTCCGGCTCGCTGACGCAAATGATCATCGGCCGCATCGGCCAGGGTTTCGTCGGCGGCGCCATGATTCCCACCGCGCAGACCATTATCCGGACGCGGCTGCCGCGCGAGCAGATGCCCGTGGGCATGACCATGTTCGGCCTCATCGTGCTGCTGGGTCCGCTGCTCGGGCCGGTGGCGGGCGGATGGCTGGCGGAGAACATCAGCTGGAGCTGGTGCTTCTTCGTCAATCTTCCGGTCTGCATCGGCCTGGTCGCCCTGCTGCTGCTGGGGCTGCCCTCGGAAAAAGCCCACTGGGGAGAATTCATCAAGGCCGACTGGCTGGGCATCGCCGGACTGTCGGTCGCGCTGAGTTCGCTGACGGTGGTGCTGGAGGAAGGCCAGCGCGAACGGTGGTTCGACTCGACCATGATCATCACGCTGAGCCTCATGTCCCTCGCCGGCTTCATCGTGCTGGGCGTGGCGCAGTTCACCGCGCGCAAGCCCATCGTGCGCCTGGGCCTGCTGCGCAATCCCCGCTACGCCAGCGTCATCCTTATCGTCTTCGCCGTCGGCGCGGGACTGTATGGCGTGTCCTACCTGGTGCCGCAATTCCTCAGCCTGATCGCCGGCTACAACGCCCAGCAGTCCGGCGCCGTCATGCTGGTCTCCGGCGTGCCGGCCTTCCTGATGATGCCGCTGCTGCCGCGCCTGCTGGGCAGGGCCGACTTCCGCGTGCTGGTCATCCTGGGCCTGCTGCTGTTCACCGGCAGTTGCCTGCTGGACATCGACCTCACCGCCCAGGCGGTGGGCCACGATTTCTATGGGTCGCAGTTCCTGCGCGGCATCGGCCAGATGCTGTGCATGATGCCCTTGAACCAGGCGTCGATGGCGGCGGTCACGCGCGAGGAATCCGGCGACGCCGCCGGCCTGTACAACATGGCGCGCAACCTGGGCGGTTCGGTGGGCCTGGCACTGATCGGCATCGTCATCGACCGCCGCAATACGTATCACACCGACGTCATCCGCGAATCGCTGACGGCCAACTCCCTTGCCGGTCAGGACCATATCGCCGCCATGGCCGCCAACTGGTTCGCGCGGACGGGCGACATGGCGTATTCGAAGATGCGCGCGCTGGGGCAACTGGCCGCGCAGATCCAGCAGCAGGCGGCGGTGATGACGTATTCCGATGCCTTCTACCTGCTCGCCCTGGCCTTGTTGGCCTGCGTCCCCCTGGCCTTGCTGCTGAAAACCCCACGCGGCCCGGTGCCGTCCGCCGGACATTGATCCCGCAATGAACATCATGAAGTCTTTCCGCCACGCCCCGTCCTCGCCCGGCAATGCCCGCGCGCGCCTGTCCAGGCCGTCGCACCATTCCTTGCCTCTTACGCTGCTCGCCACGCTGCTGCTGGCCGGCTGCGCGGTCGGCCCCGACTATCGCGGCGCGCCCGACGCCGCGCCCAAGGCCGAAAAGGCGCAAGCCTTCGTGCGCCAGCCTGACGCGGGCGCCGCCGTCCGCACGGGGCCCGGCGCCTCGGCGGCGCAGTGGTGGCGCACGCTGGGCGACGCGCAATTGGACGCCCTGGTCGACGCGGCCCTCGCGCACAACCCCGACGTGCATGCGGCGCAAGCGCGCCTGCGCCAATCGCGCGCGCAATTGCGCCAGCAGCAGGCCAACCAGATGCCGACCAGTTCCGCGACGGCCGCCATGCTGCGCACGAATACGCCCGACAGCAGCTTTACTTCCGGCGGTCCCATGACGCTGTACACGGCCGACTTCGACGCGTCGTGGGAGCTGGACCTGTTCGGCGGCAAGCGCCGCGCCGTCGAAGCCGCGTCCGCCGAGGCCGAAGCGGTCGATGCGGACCTTGCCGACACCCAGGTATCGCTGGCGGCGGAAGTGGCGCAGGCCTACATCGGCCTGCGCGACCAACAACAACGCCTGCGGCTCGCCCAAGCGTCGGCGGACCTGCAGCAACGCATGCTGGACCTGACCTTGCAGCGCCGCGCCGCCGGCACCGCCGCCGATGTGGATGTCGAACGCCTTACCACCCAGGTGCAGACCACCCGCGCCACGCTGGTGCCGCTGGATGAACAGATCACCGAATCGCTAGACCGCCTGGCGGTGCTTACCGGACGAGAGCCCGGCGAACTGGACCACGCGCTGGCGCCGGTCGGCGCGCTGCCCGTCCTGCCCGCCACCGTCGACGTGGGCGACCCCGCCGCCATGCTGCGGCGCCGGCCCGACATCCGCGCCGCGGAACGCCGGCTGGCATCCACCTACGCCCAGATCGGCGAGCACACGGCCGATCTTTTCCCCAAGGTTTCGCTGTTCGGCACCCTGGGATTCAGCGCCGACACACCCAGCCATCTGTTGCGCAGAAGCAACTTCAGCTGGGTCGGCGTGCCCTATCTGCAATGGAATGTCCTCGATTTTGGCCGTACCCGCAGCGCGATCCACGCTGCCGAGGCGGCCCGGGACGAAGCCGAGGCCAAATATGCCCACGCGGTGCTGCAAGCGTTGCAGGACGCCAATGGCGCGCTGTCGCGCTACGGCCACCAGCGCGAACACCTGGACCGGCTGCGCCAGGTCCAGGTGTCGGCCCAGCGCGCCGCCGACCTGACCCGCCAGCGCTATCGCGCCGGCACGACCACCCTGATCGACCTGCTGGACACGCAGCGCAGTGAATTCGCGGCGCAGCAGGACGTAGTGGCGGGGCAGGCGGAGTTGCTGGACGACTTCGTGTCCCTGCAAAAGAGCCTGGGCCTGGGCTGGAAGGAAGGGAACCAGAAAGAAGGGGACCAGAAAGCCGGGGACGCCTCCGGGCAGCCCCCGATGACGAATGGCCGCGACTCGGGTTAAATAAGGGCGTTTCACAGAAAACGTGGAGTCCGCCACCATGAGGGCGGACCCGAGACATATGCAGCAAGGCAGCACCGCGCAGCACTCCCGGCGAACGCCGGGGAAAGGGAGACGGTATGCATCGCTGGTCCAAGGCCCGGTTTCGGTATCAAATCGTCCTGTATCACGGCGTGGCCGTGCTGGCCGTCGTCATGGCCGGCTGGCTCTGTGCACGCGCCACCCGGCTGGATCCCCCGCCGGGCGTGGCCTTGAGCGCCCGCGCCGGCAGCGACAATGCTGGCCTGTTCTCGCGCCTGGGCGCCGTCAAGCCGGCGTTCGATCCCGTTTCCCTATATTGAACATGCTTCAGTCTTGAACGGGCTCCAGTCACAGCCCGGGGTCGCCAGCCGCCGTTTTTTCCCTGAGCGGCCGCCAGCCGTCCACCAAGGACAATAGCCCCGGAAAACGGGCTTCCAGATCCTCCCGGCGCAAGCGACTGCGCCTTTCCAGCCCGTATTGCCGCTGGCGTATCACCCCGGCCTCGCGCAAGGCCTTGAAATGATGGGTCAAGGACGACTTGGGCCGGTCAAACCCAAACCAGCCGCAAGGATGATCGTAGGCGTCCGATTCGCGCATCAACTTGTGCACGATGGTCAGGCGCAGCGGGTCGGCGAGCGCGCCAAAGACGGTTTCCAGCCGCAAGGCGGCGACGTCCGGCTCCGCCAGCGGCGGAGGAAGGCCGGCCGGCGCGTCGTCCGGGATATCGGTGAGTTTCGTCGTCATGGTTGCAGAACCCGTTTGCTGTACCAGCCGGTCCAGCCGGTCCAGTCGGTCCAGTCGGTCCAGTCGGTCCAGTTGGTCTGGCGACTATAACACCTGTACGAGTTTTTTCGAACTGAGATATAGTTCCCCCAACCTTAGTTCGAAAAAACTCGTACAGGAGCTTAGCCATGTCATCCTCCCCCACGTCTTGCGGCGCCCAGCCCGCGGGCGCGCCTACTGCCCCCGCCCGGGCATGGGCCGCCGCATGGATGGTCACCGCGGTTTTCATGTTGTCGAATTCCCCAACCCCGCTGTACGTGCATTGGCAGGAGCAGATGGGGTTTTCGTCTGGGATGCTGACCGTCATCTTCGCGCTTTACATTGCCGGCCTGCTGGGCACGCTGCTGGTGGCCGGGCAGTTGTCCGATCACTACGGCCGCAAGCCGGTACTGGTCCCGGGATTGCTCGCCGCGCTCGCGGCATGCGGGCTGTTCGCCACGGCGACCTCGATCGGCATGCTCGCGATCGGCCGCTTGCTGGCCGGCATCGCCGTAGGCGTGACTGTCTCGGCGGGCATGGCGGCGGTGGTCGACGCCGGCATCGGCCACAGGCGCAGCGCGGCATTGCTGGCGTCTGTCGCCATGGTGCTGGGTGCCGGCCTAGGTCCCCTGCTGGCAGGCGGACTGGCGCAAACGCTTGGGCAACCGACCCTGCCCATCTTCGCCATCGAAGCCCTGGTCCTGCTGACTGCCCTGCTCGTGGCCCGCCGTTTGCCGGATCGCGCCCGCCCGGACGATGCTCCCCTGCGACTGCGCCTGCCGGGCGTGCCGACGGCGAACCGGCGTCAGGTGCTGTCCGGCATCGCCACTTTCGGCCCGGGCATCACCGCCACCTCCTTCGTCCTGGCGCTGGGACCGTCGCTGCTGGCCCGCCTGCTGGGGGTGCGCAGCCCTCTCCTGGCGGGCGCCGTGGCCTGCACCATGTTCTTCACCGCCGTTGGCGTCCAGTTTGTCGTGCGGCAATGGCCGGTGGCCCGCATCTTTGCCGCCGGCACGGCCGCTACGGTGCTGGCCATGCTGAGCCTGGCAGCCGCGGTCCAGGCCACCCAGGTACCTGCGCTGGTCGCGGCCGCGCTGCTGGCAGGCGCGGGACAGGGTCTGGGACAACTGGGCGGCCTGACCTTGATAGGCTTGCATGTATCCGACAGCCACAGGGCGCAGGCGAACGCCGTACTGAACATAGGCGGCTACATCCCGGCAGGCCTGCTGCCGGTGGCCGCCGGCTACCTGATCGACGCCGTCGGATTGGCGACCGGCGCGACGCTGTTCGCGCTGGCGCTGGCACTCATCGCACTTGGCGGCGGCGCCTGGGCGGTACGCCAACGCTGAAATGCAACAGCCCCGGACGAAGCCGGGGCTGTTGCATTACTGGTCTTAATTACTGGTCTTAATTACTGGTCTTAATTACGGGTCTTAATTACTGGTCTTAATTACTCGTCTTGATTACTCGCGTCCTATATTGCCATCCCTATCGTGGTGATAGCTTGCACCGGCGCCATCAGTCGGCCCGCGTTTCCAGGGCCCGGTTGATACGCAAGGCTATCAGGGTGCACACCACCCCCGACAGCAGGTAGCCGCTGACCGCCACCACCCCGAAATGGGAAGACAGGCTCAGCGCCACCAGCGGCGCGAAGGCGGCTCCCACCAGCCAGGCGAAGTCCGACGTCAACGCCGCGCCGGTATAGCGGAACTGGCGCGTGAAGTTGGCCGTCACCGTCCCGGCCGCCTGGCCGTAGGACAAGCCCAGCAGGAAAAAGCCGATGATGATGAATGCATCCTGCCCGCCGGGTCCGCCTTCCAGCAGCCAGGGCGTGCACAGGGCGAAAATGCCGATCAGGCAGGCCAGCGTGCCCAGCGTGTTGCGCCGCCCCAACTTATCGGCCAGCCAACCGGAAAGAATCGTACCGACGATGCCCAGGAAGCCCCCGAAGATCTCCGCCGTCAGGATGGAATTGACGGACTGGGTCGACTGCAAGGACAGCCAGGACAGCGGGAAAATGGTCACCAAGTGGAACAAGGCGTAGCTGGCCAGGCTGGCGAATGCGCCCAGGAAGATGTTGTAGCCCTGGCCCTTGAACATGACCAGCGTGCCCACCGGCTTCAGTTCCCCTTCTTCCAGCAGGCGCGTATATTCGTCGGTCACCACCAGGCGCAGACGGGCGAACAGCGCCACCACGTTGATGGCGAAGGCAACATAGAACGGATACCGCCAGCCCCAGTCGAGGAAGTCGTCCGCGTTCAGGGTGCTGCGCAGGTAAAGGAAGAGGCCGCCGGCCAGCAGGAACCCGATGGGCGCGCCCAGTTGGCCGATCATCGAGTACCAGCCCCGCTTGTCCTCGGGGGCATTCAAGGCCAGCAGCGACGGCAGGCCGTCCCACGCCCCCCCGGTCGCCACCCCTTGCACCACCCGGAAGATGGCCAGCAGGACGATGGCATGTGTCCCCAATGAATTGTAATTAGGGACAAATGCAATCCCCGCCGTCGCGGTGCCCAGCAGGAACAGGGCCGCCGTCAGCTTGACGCTGCGCCCCCACCGCCGCTGGATCGCCATGAAGATCGACGTGCCGAAGGGCCGGGCGATAAATGCGAAGGAAAACAGAACAAAAGCCATCAACATGCCGTCCAATGGCGGCAAGAACGGGAAAAATACCTGGGGAAAGACCAGGACCGAGGCGATCCCGTACACGAAAAAGTCAAAATATTCCGAGGCCCGCCCGATGATCACTCCAATGGCGATTTCGCCCGGGGCGACCTTGGAGTGTCCTTGGTAGCCGCCCATGTCCGCCTGGGCGTCCCGCTGGAACTCGGATTGGCTGGTTTCGTTGTAGTTCAGCGTATCTGTCGACATCATGCTGCCTCCCGATTCGGGCTACACTTCCGCGGCCCTTGAAGGGACCGCTCCCTCTGCCACGCAATGCAATTGGACAAAATGTCCACTTTTCGCACCGCGTCAATGAGCGTACATTCTGCGTTATTTTCCATACTTTGCGCCCTTGTCTCGTCTCACCGCAATGCCTCCATACAAGCCCCCACGCGGATTACTCCTGCTCCCCCTCCTGGCTGCCACCCTGCTATTAGGCGGCTGTAATGCCGTCCTGCTGTCTCCGTCCGGGGACATAGCGGTACAGCAGCGCGACCTGATCATCATATCCACGATTCTGATGTTGGTGATCATCATCCCGGTAATAATCCTTACGTTGGTATTTGCGTATCGTTACCGCGCGGCCGCCAACAACCCCGATTACGACCCGGAGTGGAACCACTCCACCCGCATCGAACTGATGGTCTGGTCAGCCCCGCTGATCATCATCATCGCCCTCGGCGCGATCACCTGGGTGAGCACCCACCGCCTGGACCCCTACCGTCCGCTGGACCGCCTGTCGGAGGGCCGCGAACTGCCCACCAACGTCAAGCCGCTGGTGGTCGAGGTGGTCTCGATGGACTGGAAGTGGCTGTTCATCTACCCGGAGCAAGGCATCGCGACGGTCAACGAACTGGCCGCGCCGGTCGATCGGCCGATCCAGTTCAAGCTGACCTCGACGACCGTGATGAACGCATTCTTCGTTCCCGCGCTGGCAGGCATGATCTACACGATGCCGGGCATGGAAACGCAGCTGCACGCCGTGATCAACAAGGCGGGCACGTATGACGGCATGTCGGCCAACTTCAGCGGCGCCGGCTTCTCCGGCATGCGCTTCAAGTTCTACGGCATGCCCGCCGGCGACTTCGACAAGTGGGTGCAGCAAGCGCGCGACGGCGGCAACACGCTGGACCGCCCCACCTACATCGAGCTGGACAAGCCCACGGAACGCGTGCCTGTGCAACGCTATGCCACGGTGGCGGCCGACCTCTACGACGCCATCCTGAACCGTTGCGTGGAAAGCGGCAAGACGTGCCTGAAGGACCAGATGGCCATGGACCAGCGCGCCAACACCGGCCTGCAAGGACGTTACAGCGTCGCCAACAACGACACGTCCGTTCGTGGATACCTGGGCAGCATTTGCACCGCCAGCAACCCCACCGGCGCCGGCGTGCTCGAAAACAAAGTGCTGTAACCCGGCCGTCCGACATATTTTTCGCCTAGCGGCCCGCCGCTATGGGAACAACGATGCCTGATCATCTAGATATAACCAAACTGTTATTCGGTCGACTTTCGCTCGACGCGATCCCCTATCACGAACCCATCCTGATCGGAACGTTCGCCGTTGTCGCGCTGGGTGGCCTGGCGCTGCTCGCCGCCCTCACCTACTTCAAGGTCTGGGGCTATCTGTGGCGTGAATGGTTCACCAGCATCGACCACAAGAAAATCGGGATCATGTACATCGTCCTGGCCATCGTCATGCTGCTGCGCGGCTTCGGCGACGCCATCATGATGCGCATGCAGCAGGCCATGGCCTTCGGCGACAACGCCGGCTACCTGCCACCGCACCACTACGACCAGATCTTCACCGCCCACGGCGTGATCATGATCTTCTTCGTGGCCATGCCGCTGGTGACGGGCCTGATGAACTACGTCGTGCCGCTGCAGATCGGCGCCCGCGACGTGGCCTTCCCCTTCCTGAACAACTTCAGCTTCTGGATGACCACCGGCGGCGCCGTGCTGACCATGATTTCGCTGTTCGTCGGCGAATATGCGCGCACCGGCTGGCTGGCCATGCCGCCGCTGTCGGGCATCCAGGCCAGTCCGGACGTGGGGGTCGACTACTACATCTGGGCATTGCAGGTGGCGGGGGTCGGGACATTGCTGTCCGGGATCAACCTGATGGTGACCATCGTCAAGATGCGCGCCCCGGGCATGTCCCTGATGAAGATGCCTGTCTTCACCTGGACCTCGCTGTGCACCAACGTCCTGATCGTCGCGGCCTTCCCGGTGCTGACCGCCGTGCTGGCCCTGCTGTCGCTGGACCGCTACGTGGGCACCAACTTCTTCACGAACGATCTCGGCGGCAACCCGATGATGTACGTGAACCTGATCTGGATCTGGGGCCACCCCGAGGTGTACATCCTGATCCTGCCGGCCTTCGGCATCTTCTCGGAAGTCGTGTCGACCTACAGCGGCAAGCGGCTTTTCGGCTACACCTCCATGGTGTACGCCACGGTCGTGATCACCGTGCTGTCCTACCTGGTCTGGCTGCACCACTTCTTCACGATGGGTTCCGGCGCCAGCGTCAACTCCTTCTTCGGCATCACAACCATGATCATCTCCATCCCGACAGGGGCGAAGATCTTCAACTGGTTGTTCACGATGTACCGCGGCCGCATCCGCTTCGACGTGCCGATGCTGTGGACCATAGGCTTCATGATCACCTTCGTGATCGGCGGGATGACCGGCGTGCTGCTGGCCGTGCCCCCGGCCGACTTCGTGCTGCACAACAGCCTGTTCCTGATCGCCCACTTCCATAACGTGATCATCGGCGGCGTGCTGTTCGGCATGATGGCCGGCATCACCTACTGGTTCCCCAAGGCCTTCGGCTTCAAGCTGGACCCGTTCTGGGGCAAGTGCTCGTTCTGGTTCTGGTTCGTCGGCTTCTACTTCGCCTTCATGCCCCTGTATGTGCTGGGCCTGATGGGCGTAACCCGCCGCCTGAATCACTTCGACGACCCCTCGCTGCAGATCTGGTTCCAGGTCGCCGCGTTCGGCGCCGCGCTGATCGCCCTGGGCATCGGCAGCTTCCTGGTCCAACTGTTCGTCAGCTTCCGCAACCGCGACAAGCTGCGCGACGAGACGGGCGATCCCTGGCACGGCCGCACGCTGGAATGGTCGACCTCGTCGCCCCCGCCCAACTACAACTTCGCCTTCACCCCGCAAATCCATGAGGGCGATGCCTGGTGGCAAATGAAGCAGCGGGGCGCCAAGCGTCCGCTGACCGGGTTCCTGCCGATCCACATGCCCGCCAACACCGGCGCCGGCATCATCCTGGCCGGCCTGAGCACCGTGTTCGGCTTCGCCATGATCTGGCATATGTGGCTCCTGGCCGTGGTGTCCTTCGCCGCCCTCGTCATCGGCGCGATCATCCACACCTTCAACTACAAGCGCGACTACTACATTCCCGCCGAGGAAGTGGCCCAAGTCGAAGCTGAACGTACTCGCCTGCTCGCCAAACATGTCTAATTCACACGCCATCCAGCAGCCCGGCGCCACGTCGGACGAGCTGAACTTCTTCCTCAAGGAAGACCACCACCCGCAGAACGGCACCTTGCTGGGCTTCTGGGTCTACCTGATGAGCGACTGCCTCATCTTCGCCTGCCTGTTCGCCTGCTACGGCGTGCTGGGCCGCAGCTACGCCGGCGGCCCGACCGGCGCGGAGCTGTTCGACCTGCCGCTGGTGGCCGTCAACACGTCGATGCTGCTGCTGTCCTCGATCACCTATGGCTTCGCCATGATCGAGATGCGCAAGCAGCGCGTCGGCGCCGTGCAAGCCTGGCTGCTGATCACCGGCATCCTGGGCGCCATCTTCATCGGCCTGGAGCTGTATGAGTTCCTGCACCTGATCCATGAAGGCAACGGCCCGCAGCGCAGCGCCTTCCTGTCGTCGTTCTTCACGCTGGTGGCCACGCACGGCCTGCACGTGACCTTCGGCATCGTCTGGCTGATCACGCTGATGATCCAGGTCGGCAAGCATGGCCTGATTCCGGAAAACCGCCGCCGCCTGATGTGCCTGTCGATGTTCTGGCACTTCCTGGACGTGGTCTGGATCGGCGTCTTCACCTTTGTCTACCTGATGGGAGTGCTGCCATGAGCAACCATTCCGCTACCGCACACGACCACCACGGCCATGACCATGGCCACCACGGCCACGACGACCACGACGACGGCGCCGCCCACAGCACCTTCGGCGGCTACATGACCGGCTTCATCCTGGCCGTCATCCTGACCGTGATCCCGTTCTGGCTGGTGATGGGCAAGGTGTTCGAAAGCTCCAGCACCACCGCCTTGATCCTGCTTGGCCTGGGCGCGATCCAGATCGTCGTGCACATGGTCTACTTCCTGCACATGAACGCGAAGTCGGAAGGCGGCTGGAACATGCTGGCGCTGATGTTCACGCTGGTCCTGGTGGTCATCACCCTGGCCGGTTCGCTGTGGGTCATGTACCACATGAACGTCAACATGATGCCGCACATGAACATGCACGACATGCAGACGTCCTGACAAGGTCGTGACGCAGTCCCGCCGGCCCCGCCGGCGGGACGACAGCCCGCTTTTCGCAACGTGGCCTTACCCCTCCCCCCCTCCCCTTCCCCCTCCTCTCCGGCATCCGCGCCGCGTCCGCATCGCAGCGCCACGCGCCTGACCTGCCTGGCCCTCATCGGCCTGCTGCTCTTCTCCCTCTTCTGCGCCCTCGGCACCTGGCAAGTCCATCGACGCGCCTGGAAGCTGGACCTGATCGCGCGGGTCGACGAGCGTGTCCATGCCGCTCCCACGCCCGCCCCCGGCCCGGTCGACTGGCCCCACGTCACCGCCGACCACGACGAATATCGCCGCGTGCGGCTGGACGGCGCCTGGATGGAGGGCAAGGACACCCTGGTCCAGGCCGTCACCGGCCTGGGCAGCGGCTACTGGGTACTGACGCCGCTGCGGCTGGCCCATGGCGGCATCGTGCTGGTCAACCGCGGCTATATCCCGGCCGACCAGCGCCAGGCCCCGCGCGCCGCGCCCCTTGCCGCGCCCGTCATCGGCCTGCTGCGCATCAGTGAAGTCGGCGGCGGGTTCCTGCGCAAGAACGATCCCGCCGCCGATCGCTGGTTCTCGCGCGACGTGGCCGCCATCGCCGCCGCGCGCGGCCTGCCGGCCGACCAGGTGGCGCCTTATTTCGTCGACGCCGATGTTGGCCGCGAATTTGGCTCCACGGCTGGCTCCACGCCTGGCTCCGCAACCGGCCCCACGTCGGCCCCCTCGTCGGCCCTGGGCCCGATCACGCCCGTGGGCGGCCTGACCGTCATCCAGTTCCCCAACAGCCATCTGGTCTATGCCATCACCTGGTACGGCCTGGCGCTGATGGTCCTCGTGGCGGCGGTCTACGTGATACGCGACGAACGCCGGCGCGGCGTGTCCGCGGACACGGCCGGCGGGTTGGAACGCTGAGCGCGGACGGGATACACTTCGCGCGCATGGAGATTGCGAAGATGCCCGCAGCAGGTCCTTCCCCCGACGCAAGCCTCGCCACCGTCGCGCCCCTGGACGACCAGGGCGACGACGACGTGTCCCCCGGGACGCCGGCCATCGCGCCGGCCGATGAGCCCCCCCGACGGCGCTTCGACAGCACCGGTCACAAGAACATGCAGCAGTTGGTCCAGCTGCGCTGGATCGCGGCGCTGGGGCAACTGGTCACCATCTATGTCGTCTATCTTGGTTTCGACGTCCGCCTGCCGTTGAACTACATGCTGGCCGTGCTGGGCTGCCTGGTGGCCTTCAATGCCGTCAGCGTGCTGCGCCTGCGCGTCTATCCCGAGGTCACCAACGGCGAACTGTTCGTGTCCATGCTGGTCGACGTCGGCATGCTGACGGCCCAGCTGTACCTGAGCGGCGGGGCCACCAACCCGTTCGTCTTCCTGTACCTGTTGCAGGTCACGCTGGGCGCGATGCTGCTCAAGTCCTGGAGCACATGGACGCTGGTGGCCGTGGCGCTCTGCTGCATCGGCGGCCTGGCGCTGGCGGCCCGCCCCCTGCCCCTGCCGCTGGACCACGCCAACGGCGTGGCCAGCCTGTATATCCAGGGCATGCTGATCTGCTTCGCCATCAACGCGGTGCTGCTGGTGGTCTTCGTCAGCCGCATCAGCCACAACTTGCGCGCGCGCGACGCCCACCTGGCCGACCTGCGCCAGCGCGCCGCGGAAGAAGAGCACATCGTGCGCATGGGCCTGCTGGCGTCGGGCGCCGCGCATGAGCTGGGCACGCCGCTGGCGACCCTGGCGGTAATCCTGGGTGACTGGCGCCGCATGCCGGCCTTCGCCGACGATCCGGAACTGACCCAGGAAATCAGCGAAATGCAGACCCAGGTGCTGCGCTGCAAGTCCATCGTCAGCGGCATCCTGCTGTCAGCCGGCGAAGCGCGTGGCGAAGCGCCCGTCGAAACCACCGTGCGCACATTCCTGGACGATCTCATCGCCGAATGGCGGGGCACCCGGCCCGGCGCCACGCTGGATTACCACAACGACTTCGGCCAGGACCTGCGCATCATTTCCGACTCCGCGCTCAAGCAGATGATCTGCAACGTGCTGGACAATGCGCTGGAAGCCTCCCCCGCCTGGGTGGGCCTGCGCGCCAGCCGTGCCGGGGCGGACCTCAACCTGGTCATTACCGACCAGGGGCCCGGCTTTCCGCCGGCCATGCTGGCGCAGCTGGGCAAGCCCTATCAATCCAGCAAGGGCCGTCCCGGCGGCGGCCTGGGCCTGTTCCTGGTCGTCAACGTGGCGCGCACGCTGGGCGGCCGGGTATCGGCCAGGAACCTGCCGCAGGGCGGCGCGATGGTAACCTTGACGCTCCCGCTGGCGGCCCTGACGCTGGACGAGGACGAGGACGAAGGCGAAGACGAAGACGAACAAAAGGAAGAGGCCGATGCAAGCTGAGCCGTTGGCGCAACCGGGCGCGGACCGCCTGCTGTTGATCGTCGAGGACGACGAAGCGTTCGCGCGCACGCTGGGCCGGTCCTTCGAGCGCCGCGGCTACACGGTCCTGCACGCGACCGGCCTGGAGCAGGTCCAGCAGCTGCTGGGGGAACATGCGCCGGGCTATGCCGTCGTCGACCTCAAGCTCAAGGGCGAAGCCACCGGCCTGGCTTGCGTGCAGGCCCTGCATGCGCACGATGCTGAAATGACCATCGTGGTGCTGACGGGCTACGCCAGCATCGCCACCGCCGTGGAAGCGATCAAGCTGGGCGCCTGCCACTACCTGGCCAAGCCCTCGAATACGGACGACATCGAGCTGGCCTTCGAACGCGCCGAAGGCGACACCGGCGTTAGCGTCACCGAGCGGCCCACCTCCATCAAGACGCTGGAATGGGAGCGCATCCACGAGATGCTGGCCGAGACCGGGTTCAATATCTCCGAAACGGCGCGCCGGCTGGGCATGCATCGCCGCACGCTGGCCCGCAAGCTGGAAAAACAGCGGGTGAAGTGATCGCGTAGTGATCGTGGGTGAAGTGATCGCGTAGCGATCAGTCGCGTGTGGCGGCGGCCTGCCCAGGGTGGCCGGCATGGCCGGCGGCGACCCGCGCGGACTCGCTCAACCACCGCCGCTTATCGCGCATGGGCGCGGTGCCGAAAAGACGGCTGTATTCCCGGCTGAATTGCGAGGGGCTTTCATAACCCACCTGCCGCGCCACCACCGCCACGTCGCCATCGCCCATGAAGATCAGCCGGCGCGCTTCCTGCAAGCGCAACTGCTTCTGGAATTGCAGCGGGCTCATCGCCGTCACCGACTTGAAGTGATGATGGAAGGACGACACGCTCATGTGCGCGTCGCGCGCCATGTGGTCCACCCGCAGCGGCTGGTCGTAGCAGGTGCGCATCTGGTGGATGGAACGCGCGATGCGCTGCGTGTGGCTGTCCTGCAGCGCCGTCTGGCGCAAGGCCAGCCCCTGGCCATTGACGAGCAGGCGATAGAGGATCTCGCGCTTGATCAGCGGCGCCACGATGGGAATGTCGGCCGGCGTGTCGAGCAGACGCGCCAGCCGCAGCACCGCGTCCAGCATGGACCCGCCCAGCGGATGCACATGCACGCCGCGCGGCGCCTCCGCCGGTCCGGGCGGCGGCAGATGGTCGTCGCGGATCAGCGCGCCGATCTCTTCCACGTCCAGGTCCAGGCGCAGGCTCAGGTAGGGTTCCGCGTCGCTGGCCGGGCGCACCTCGGCGACCACGGGCAAGTCGACCGAAGACACCATATAACGGAAGGGATCGTACTCAAAGACATCCTCGCCCACCAGCAAGCGCTTGCCGCCCTGTGCGATGACCGAAAGAATGGGGTTCTGGATGCTGTGCATGGGACCGCAGTCGCACATCAGGCGGTACAAATGCAGCCCGGGAATCGCGGTGAGCGTCACTCCTTCGACGCATGCGCCGGTGCGGCGGGCCAGCACTGCCGCCAGTTCGCGACGCGCGGCATCGTCGCGCAGGCGCCCCGGCGCCTCTTGGTCGAACGGCGACACGGCGGCATCAGGCAGGTCGTTGGATCCCATGGATATTCCCGGATAAGGCAAGCCTGAAGACTATATCGCCTCCAGGGCGCCGAGACATCTCCGCCAGGGCCGGCCACGGCGCGTTCTGGAGAATCGGGCAAGAATTCAACAGGATCGGGCAGTCCTGAAGTCGCACCGCGACCTCATTCGGAAGGCGGCAAGCGCGCCCCGCTCATACCGGCCCCAGTCGCGCCTTGGCCGCGACCGGCGCGGGCCGCAGGACGGTAATGCGCTGCTCGTCGGTAATCCGCTCCAACGCGCGCATCCCGGCCGCCGCGGCGGCGCTCGCGGCCGCGTAATGCGCGCCGCGATCGACCAGCGTGCCCTTGCCCGTCTCCCGCGACATTGCGATATAGATCAACCAAGCGTACTCGCCATTGTCGCCGCGCTCTATATCCAGGGCCAACCGATAACCATCGGCGACCGCCACGTATAGCTCCATCGCTCCCCCCGCCTATGTGCTCAGCCACTCTATAGCATGACTCGCGGGGTCCTGGCACTAGTGCTCGCCCAGTTGTTGGGCGGCTTTTGCCTGCGGTTCTAATGAAACTTGAAGGAGCGAAAAAAACCGATATAAAACAACATTGACGTTTCAAATTCTTAACCGGGTCCCTACGGTTGCCTGTCAGCGGGATATTGTTTTCTGCCGACAGGGTGGGCATTTTCATGAGGATGGGGAGCCACCGGGTCGCCGCGCCCGATACATTTTGACACTGGCATCATCATGGTTGCACACGACTGGTGCTACGGTCACAGGGTCGTCCATAGCGGGGGATGCGTTCACGTTTCCTCGGGCGATACACACGTGCTTGGGCCACGGAGGGTATCCGTGGCCATTTTTTTCGCCTGTGCGATGCCAACGGCCCTGCCGCGGCCGCCATGGCGCGGCAGCCGAAAGGGCCCCGCCCGGGTGGGCCGGGCGTACCCCCAAAGTCGCAAAACAGCCAGGACAGGCCTGATACGCTTGGACACCGGCCGCCTTTCAAGCAGTCGCAATAAGTATCCGTTCTGCAACCCGGATGGGTTTCGTCTCATGCCCGGCGCCAACCAGGCTCCGTATACTGCCCCGCGATTTTTCCGATTTCTCTCATACTGGAATGACCGTGCAAAACGCAGGCAGCGTCTTGATCGTCGACGACCATCCCATGATCCGGTTCGCCGTCAAGACCCTTTTCGAACAGAACGGCTGGAAGGTCGTCGCCGAAGCCGGCTCCGGGGTCGACGCCTTGAGCGCGGCCCGTCAGCATCAACCGGACCTTATCGTGCTCGACATCGGCATTCCCAAGATGGACGGCTTGATGGTGATCTCGCGCTTGCGCGGCGGCGATGAAAACCGGGGTCCGCGCATCGTGGTCCTCAGCGCCCAGAATCCCGAACACCTCGCCGCCCGATGCCTGCATGCGGGCGCGGTGGGCTTCGTCTACAAGGGCAAGGAGCTGACCGAACTGATCGGCGCGGCCAAGGCCGTCATGCAGGGGAACACCTACTTCCCCAGCGTGGCGTTGCGCCCGACGCCGGATGGGTCGGGCGGCGAGGATGCGCTGATCCGCCTGCTGTCGGACCGCGAACTCGTCGTCCTGCAACACCTTGCGCGCGGCGCGCTGAACAAGACCATCGCCGCCACGCTCATGCTCAGCGAGAAAACCGTCAGTACCTACAAGACCCGTCTGCTGGAAAAGCTGAACGTCACGTCCCTGCTGGAATTGACGGACATGGCGCGCCGCAACGGACTGGTCTGAAACCGATGCCGCCGCGTCGCCGCCGCTGGCTACCGCGGGTCCTGGCGCGGGTCCCGGCCTTGGCGCTCCTGCTGCAAGCCGCGGGCCACGCCACCGCCGCCGAGCCGCCCGCGCGCGCTTCCCAGGTCATCATCGACCATGCCCGCTGCGCCATGGCGTCCTCGGCCAGGCCCGCGAGCCCGGCCAGCGCGGCGGAACGGCCGGCGGCCGGCCACGACCTGTTCGCGGACCTGTATGACGCGGCCGCCCGCATCTTCACGCCGGACCGCGACGCCGACGCGCTTCAATGCTGGACCTTGCAGGCCTTGGACGCGAGCGCCCCGTCGCTGGTCCTCACCGCCGAGGAGAAGCAATGGATCGAGACCCATCCGTCGATCACGGTGGCGTTGGCGGAACCCGCCGCGTCGCTTCCCGACGGCAACAGCCTGGATGAAGACCCCGGCCTGGTCCACGAGTTCCTGGCCGCGATCGCGCAGCGCAGCGGCCTGCGCATCGAGGCCACGCGGGTCGACAGCGCCCGCAACGCGCCCGCCCACCGCCCGGCGCAAGCGTTCGACATGCTCGCCCCTGTCGACCTTGCCACGTACGACGACCCGGCCTACGAGACCGTCGGACCGCTGGTGACCAACGGCAATGTCCTGCTGGTGCGCCAGGAACATCCCAATACCGATGTTCCCGCGCACAGCCTGGCCGACAAGCACCTTGCCGTCACGGCGGGCAGCAGCAGCGAAGCCTGGGTGGCAGAGCATTACCCGGAAATCATGCTGGTACGCATGGACAGCGACCAGGCCGCGCTGGACGCGGTGGTCAATGGGTGGGCAGATGCCGCGGTGCTGATGGAGTTGCGCGCCAAGTACGCGTTGGCGCATGGCTATGCGGGTCGCTTGCGCATCGGCGGCCACTTGCCGGGCGAGCCCAGCCGGCTGGGCCTGGCCGTGGCCCGCGCCCAGCCGCTGCTGCGGGGTATCGTCGAGAAGGCGCTGGCCAGCCTCGACCCGAAGGCAACGGCGACCCTGATCCATCGCTGGCGCGCAATGCAGGAGGCGCTGATCACCCCGCCCGGCGCGCATCGCCAGCAATTGCATCGCCTGCTGGGCACGGCCACCCTCCTGGGCCTGTTGCTGGTGGCGTGGAACGGCTACCTGCGCCGGCAGATACGCAAGCGCAAGCGCGCCGAACGGGCCCTGAACGACCAGCTCGAATTCATGCGCGTGCTGATCAACGGCACGCCCTACGCCATTTATGTGCGCGATACGCAAAGCCGCCTGGTCGCCTGCAACCAGCGCTACCTGGACGAATTCTCCGTGTCGCGCGAACAGGTCATGAACAAGACGCTGGCGGAGGCGGGCATCGAGTTCATGACGTCCGAGGACCAGCAGCGCTACCAGGCCATCTACGACGAAGCCTTGCGGGAAGGCCGCGCCATTTTCGCGGACCGCGAGGGACTGCTGCGCGGATCGAGACGGCGCATCCATCACTGGGTATTGCCGTATAACGACTCCGCGGGCGGCATCGCCGGCATTATCGGTGGTTGGATAGACGTCTCCGACCGCGTGCGCCTGCTCAACGAACTACAGGCCGCCAAGGAACTCGCGGAATCGGCCAATCGCGCCAAGACCGAGTTCCTGGTCACCGCCAGCCACGAGATCCGCACGCCCATGAACGCCATTTCCGGCATGCTGGAGCTGGCGCTCAAGGGCGACGACGAACAGGCGATGCAGGACTATGTCACGGTGGCGTATACCTCCACCCAGGCCTTGCTGGCCATCGTGGGCAATATTCTCGATATCGAGAAAATCGAATCGGACCGCCTGGAGCTGCTGCCCGAGCGCGTCAGCCTGACCCAGTTGGCCGAATCCGTGCAGCAAATGTTCGACTGCGTCGCCCGCAACAAGGGCATCGCGCTGAAGCTGGCCATCCAGCCGGGACAGCCCGATCACGTATCGATCGATCCGACGCGCTTCAAGCAGATTCTCTCCAACCTGGTCAGCAACGCGGTCAAGTTCACCGCCACCGGCCAGGTCGAGGTGCGGCTGGCCACCCGCCTGGTCTCGGCGCAACGCTGCCTGGTCGATGTCCTGGTCATCGACACCGGCATGGGTATCGGCGAGAAAGACCAGCGCCTGCTTTTCCAGCCATTCACGCAAACGCGGGAAGGGGCGCGCACCTTGGGCGGCACCGGCATGGGATTGTGCATCGCGCGCAGGCTGGTTGAGTTGATGGGTGGCGAGATCCGCCTGCGCAGCACGCCAGGGTTGGGGACGGAAGTCGGCTTCCGCTTCGAAGCGATGCGCGAGGACCCGCCGGAGCACGACGATGCCGCCCTCCCCGCCGAGCCCGACCACGCGGCAACGCTGCACGTGCTCATCGTCGACGACAATGCCCCCAATCGGCTATTGCTGCGCAAGCAGATGGAACACCTGGGACATCGCGTGGTGCAGGCCAACAGCGGCGACGAGGCCTGGCGCGCGTGGCGCCCCGGCGCCTACGACCTGGTCATGACGGACTGCAATATGGCTCAGGGCGACGGGCACGCACTGGCGCGGCGCATCCGGGCCGCGGAAGCCCCGGACGGGCCGCGCTGCGTCATCTTCGCCTACACGGCCAACGCGCGGCAGGAAGAAGTGCAGCGCTGCCGGGCGTCCGGCATGGACGCCTGCCTCTTCAAGCCGCTGGGCCTGGAAAGCCTGCGGCGCTATTTGCGCAGCCACATTCCTCGCTCGCGGGCGTTGCAGGCGCCGTGGCGTGACGGCCTGCTGTTCGATCCGCTTGCCATCGACCACCTGTGCGGCGGCAATGCGTCGAGCAACCGGGCCATGTTCGAGGAACTGCTGCGTTCCGGGCACACCGATGAGCGGGCGCTGTGCTCGGCGGCTGAAAGCGGTGACGTGGTCATCATGGACAGCGCGGTGCACGCCGTGCTGGGCGTTGCCCGCATGATAGACGCCAAGCCCTTGATGGCTGCCTGCACGCAGGCCCAACGTAAACTCGCCGAGGCCGGCGGCGCCCCGTGCGCCCCCGACGTGCTCGATGAGGTGCGGCGGCGGCAGCTGGCGCTGCTGGCGTCGGTGGAGGCCTGGCTGCGGACGGAGCCGGCGTCCGCCCCCGCGAGCGAACCGCTGGAGGCCGGCGCGCAAGCAATCTGACACATTTGCCCAGGCAAACTCTGCCACAATGGCCGTTCGCGCGGCCATGCGGTAATGGGATGCCCTCCGATGAATGCTGTCCCCGAACGTGTCTTCCTGCTCGATGTCGACAATACCCTGTTCGACAACGACCGCCTGCAAGCCGACCTGCGTGGCCACCTGATAGCCACGCTAGGCGCCGAGGGCAACCAGAACTACTGGCAACGCTACGAGGACCTGCGCAGCCGCCTGGGCTATGCCGACTACCTGGGCGCGGTCCAGGCCTTGCGCCAGCCGGGCCGCAACGACCTGCTACTGCCGGGCATCTCCCGCTTTCTGCTCGAATATCCCTTCGCCGACGCCCTGTTCGAGGGCACCCTGGATGCCATCCGCAATATGGAGCGCTGGGGCGTGCCCGTCATCCTTTCGGATGGCGATGCCGTCTACCAGCCCTACAAGATCCGGGGCGCCGGACTGGCCGCCGCCGTGGCGGAGCGCGTGTATATCTACATACACAAGCAGCACATGCTGGCGCAGATCGAACGCGCCCAGCCCGCACGGCACTACGTAATGGTCGACGACAAGCTGGGCCTGCTGACCGCGGTCAAGCAGGCCTGGGGCGCCCGCGTCACCACGATCTTCGTGCGGCAGGGTCACTATGGCCGCGACACGGCCGGCAATGCCCGTTATCCGCCGCCAGACCTGGCCCTGGATCACATCGGCGACCTGGCCCGATGGCAGCCCGCCTTCGCGCCGCAGGCCCCGTCCTGATGGCTGGAGCCGAAGATGCCCGCGCGGGCACGGGTTTTGCCGGCGGGCCTTTCCCGCCGGCCGCCCTCCCGCCGACCGGTCCACATCGCTAAGGAGGCGCCATGCAACCTGGCTACGAACTCCCCCTCTACCTGCTCCCCTTCGACCACCGCAATTCCTACGTCAAGGGGATGTTCGGCTATACCCCCCCTTTGACCGCGGACCAGCGGGCCAAGGTCGAAGACAGCAAGCAATTGATCTACGAAGGCTTCCTGCTGGCCGCGCGAGACCAGCACATCGACGCCGCCCAGGCCGGCGTGCTGGTGGACGAGGAGTACGGCGCGGCCATCCTGCGCGACGCCCGCCAGCGCGGCTATGTCACGGCGGCATCGGTGGAGCGCAGCGGCTCGGATGAGTTCCACTTCGAGTACGGCCCCGACTACGTGGCGCACATCGAATCGTTCGATCCTGCCTTCGCGAAGGTCCTGGTGCGCTATAACCCGGAGGACAGGGACGTGGCGATGAACCAGCGCCAGGCCGCCCGCCTGGCCGAGC
This sequence comes from Achromobacter aloeverae, assembly GCF_004121055.1. Taxonomy (GTDB): domain Bacteria; phylum Pseudomonadota; class Gammaproteobacteria; order Burkholderiales; family Burkholderiaceae_B; genus Bordetella_C; species Bordetella_C aloeverae. The sequence continues at coordinate 283,849 of NZ_PYAL01000004.1, read as the reverse complement.
TCTCGCGTTATTGCCTGAAGGCTGGCCGCCCCCTGATGTTCGAACTGCTGGTCCCGGCGACGCAGGCGCAGCTCGACAGCGTGCGCGGCGACAAGAACGCCTATGACCTGCAATTGCGGCCGGGCCTGATGATGCAGGCCATGCGGGCCTTGCAGGACGCGGGCGTCGAGCCCGCGGTATGGAAAATCGAAGGCCTGGACCAGCGCGCGGACTGCGCCGCGGTGGTCGACGTGGCGCGCCGCGACGGCCGCGACAAGGTCAGCTGCATCGTGCTGGGCCGCGGCGCGGACGACGCCAAGGTACGCCACTGGCTGACCACGGCCGCCAGCGTGCCGGGATTCATCGGTTTCGCGGTGGGCCGCACCAGTTTCTTCGACGCCGTCGCCGATTTCGAGGCCGGCAGGGCTTCCCGGCAGGAAGCGGCGCAGCGTATCGCCAGCCAGTATGCCGGCTGGGTTTCCATCTTCGAGCGGGCGCGTCGCGCGTCCGCCTGATTCCGCCGCCCGGATGAAGGGCGGCGCTTACGCGAGGGAGTAGGTCCGATGAACGATGCAAGTCACACCGCGCCCCCCCTGACAGGGCCTCTGACCGAAGAGGAATTGCGTCTTATGGACGCCTATTGGCGCGCCGCGAACTACCTGGCGGCGGGCATGATCTATCTGCGGGCGAACCCGCTGCTGCGCCAGCCGCTCAAGCCGGAGCATCTCAAGAACCGCCTGCTGGGTCACTGGGGATCGTCGCCGGGGCAGACCTTCACGCTGGTGCACCTGGACCGCCTGATCCGCCAGCGCGACCTCAATGTGCTCTTCGTGTCGGGCCCGGGCCACGGGGCCCCTGCGTCGCTGGCGTGCGCGTGGCTGGAGGGTCGCTACTCCGAAGTCTATCCGGACCGCTCGCTGGACGAGGCCGGCATGCAGCGCCTGTTCCGGCAGTTCTCGTTCCCGGGCGGCATCGGCTCGCACTGCACGCCGGAGACCCCGGGATCCATACACGAAGGGGGCGAGCTGGGCTACAGCCTCTCGCACGCCTATGGCGCCGCCTTCGACAACCCGGACCTGATCGTCGCGACCATGGTGGGCGACGGCGAAGCCGAGACGGGGCCGCTGGCCGCGTCCTGGCACTCCAACAAATTCCTCAACCCGGTGCATGACGGCGCGGTGCTTCCCATCCTGCACCTGAACGGCTACAAGATCGCCAATCCCACCATCCTGGCGCGCATTCCGCACGAGGAGCTGGAGGCGCTGTTCATCGGCTATGGCTACAAGCCTTACTTCGTCGAGGGCGACGATCCTCCCCGCATGCACCAGCAAATGGCCGCCACGCTGGATGCCTGCATCGATGAAATCCACGCCATACAGCAGCGCGCGCGCGAAGGCGGCGCGAGCGGCCGGCCGCGCTGGCCCATGATCGTACTGCGCTCGCCCAAGGGATGGACAGGACCGAAGACGGTGGATGGGCACCAGGTGGAAGGCTCCTGGCGCGCGCACCAGGTGCCGGTGGCGGATCCCGCGACCAACCGGCACAGCCTGCGGGCGGTCGAGGAATGGCTGCGTAGCTATCGCCCCGAGGAGCTGTTCGACGATGCCGGCGCGCCCATCGCGGCGCTGCGCGCACTGGCGCCGCGCGGCGACCGCCGCATCAGCGCCAATCCCCATGCCAACGGCGGCCTGCTGCGGCGGGACCTGGACCTGCCGCCTTTCCGCGACTACGCCGTGCCGGTGCGCTCGCCCGCCTCGTCCAATATCTCGCCCACCTCCGTGCTGGGGGGCTTCCTGCGCGATGTCATGCGGCGGAACATGAACAACTTCCGCGTCTTCGGCCCCGACGAGACCGCCAGCAACAAGCTGACCGCGCTGTACGAGGCCACCGGCAAGACGTGGCTGGCGCAAACGCTGCCGCAGGACGAGGACGGCGGCGCCCTGTCGCCCGACGGCCGCGTCATGGAAATCCTCAGCGAGCATACGCTGGAAGGCTGGTTCGAGGGCTATGTGCTGACGGGCCGCCACGGCTTCTTCGCCACCTACGAGGCCTTCGTCCATGTCATCGATTCGATGTTCAACCAGCACGCGAAATGGCTGGAAAAGGCCAAGACGGAGCTGGACTGGCGCGCGCCGGTGCCATCGATCAACCTGCTGATCACCTCGCTGGTCTGGCGCCAGGACCATAACGGCTTCACCCACCAGGACCCGGGATTCCTGGACGTGGTGGCCAACAAGAGTCCCGGGGTGGTGCGCATCTACCTGCCCCCGGACGCCAATTGCCTGCTCAGCGTGGCCGATCATTGCCTGCGCACGCGCGACTACATCAATGTCATCGTCGCCGACAAGCAGCCGCACCTGCAGTACCTGGACATGGAGAGCGCCACCATCCATTGCACCAAGGGCATCGGCATCTGGGAATGGGCCAGCACGGACCAGGGCGCGGAGCCGGACGTGGTGATGGCGTGCGCGGGGGATATCGCGACGATGGAGGCGCTGGCGGCGACGGCCTTGCTGAAGGAGAAATTTCCCGACCTGAAGATCCGTTTCATCAACGTGGTGGACCTCTATCGACTGGTCTCCGATACGGAGCATCCGCACGGGCTCAGCGACCGCGACTTCGACTCGCTGTTCACGCGCGACAAGCCGGTGATCTTCAACTTCCATTCCTATTCGTCGCTGGTTCACAAACTGACCTACCGGCGCGCCAACCATGACAATATGCATGTGCATGGCTACCAGGAACGCGGCAATATCAACACGCCGTTCGAGCTGGCCATGATCAACGAGGTGGACCGTTTCCACCTGGCCATCGATGTCATCGATCGCGTGCCAAGACTGCACGTGGTGGGGGCCCATGTGAAGGAATGGCTGCGCGACCGTGTGATCGAGCATATGGCGTACGCCCACGAAGAGGGCATAGACAAGCCCGAAATCCGCGACTGGGTATGGTAACCCCCCCGAAGGCGCTGCGCGCCTTCCCCCCCAGGGGGGCGGCACCGGCGGACCGGCAAAGCCGGCTCCGCTGTGCCCCCGATGGGGCCGGGGTTCTTTTGTGAAAGGTGATTCCCGCCCCTACCGCGCTACGCGCGGCCCCCTCACGGGGGTGAAACCAGCGGACCGGGGGACCCGGATCCGCGGTTTCCCCAAGTGGGGCGGGGTTTTTTACAGGGCCGTCTTGTTGCGCGGAGGGGCGGATGCCATGGCGCCGCGCTGGGCACGCACTATGCGGGAGGTGGATACGGGGCCGGCGCTTTGCGTTGATTGGGATGCGGGTGCGCGGTACCGTTACTTACGGGAGAACCGTCATGACGCAGAAGCAGAAGTCGCAGCCGCAAATGTCGCAGGGCAATGCCGGCGCATCGCGCCGCGCGGATGACCAGCCGCGCGAGACGCAGTACAGCCACGGCGATACGCAGAACCGCAGCAAGAAGGATGGCCACGCCACCCAGCTGGGCACCGGTCAGGACCAAGGCAGCTCGCGCCAGCACGGCGCCGGGGCGCGGCGGCCGCGCTGAGACGCACGGCCTCGGCCGGGGCCCTTGCTCAGCGTGGCGCCATGGCCTGCGCGAAATCGCTCTGCAGGTAATGCTCGACGATTTCGCGGCCCGTGGCCAGCCACACGCCGGGATGCTTGCAGATGTATTCCAGCGCCGCGTCCAGCGCGCCGATGCGGTGCGGCAGGCCCGTGACGAAAGGATGGACGGCAATGGCCATGACGCGGCCGGACGTTTCGCCCTCGCGGTATAGCGTGTCGAACGTGCGCTTGATCGTGGCCTCGAATTCCGGCACCGACATCTTCATGTCGAAGTAGGCCGGCACATCGTTGGTCTGCACCGAATACGGCAGCGATACCATGGGCGGCCGGCCCACCGTCATGGTGTAGGGCTGGTCGTCGTTGACCCAGTCGCACACATAGCGAACGCCAGCTTCGGCCAGATACTCCAGGGTGTGCCAGGTCTCCGCCAGCCCCGGCCCCAGCCAGCCTACCGGCCGCACCCCGGAGGCCTTCTCGATGCGCTCCACGATGCGGAAGATCGCTTCACGTTCCTGCTCCGCCGGCATCTCGTTCAGGCGGATGGCATTGGTGATGCCATGGCCCATGAATTCCCAGCCACGCCGCATGGCCTCCTCGATGATCTCCGGATGATGGTCGCACAACTCGCTGTTCAGCGCGGCACTGGCGCGGATGCCGTAGCGGCTGAGCGTATCCATCAGGCGCCAGACGCCGACCCGGTTGCCGTAGTCGCGCAGCGACCAGTTCCGCACATTCGGGATCTTGGCGTGCGCCGCGGGAATGCGTTCATTGACCACGCCCGGCATCACGTCATCCAGGCCGAAATACTCCACATTCGGATTTATCCACAACGCGACGCGCGCGCCGCCGGGCAACTTGAACGGCGGGCGCGCCGGTTGGGGGATGTACGGAAAAGGTCCGTAGCGACGAGGTTCCATCAATCTTCCTTGACAACATAATCGCGCATACCGTCCTGGTACTTGCGCGCCAACTGCTCGGCCGAAAGCAGGTCGCTTTCCAAGGCCGCGATACGGTCGTAGCCGACCAGATCGGTAATGTCCTGCATGCTGGCCAGCAGGTCGGGGCGATCGATCACCGCATCGCCCTGCATTCCGCCCTGCAAGGCCAGGATCGCCTGGCGCATGCCATGCAGCGCAGCCGCCGGCAGGAAGCGCGGCAGGCTGATTCGGGCCACGCCCATCTCGCCCAGGCGCTTGAAAGGGATCAGCGGCGTGGTGGGCCGCTGCCGGATGCCGAACCCCATGTTGATGTTCACCGGCACGCCGTCGGCGGCCTCCAGCACCCGCAGGATATCGTCCTCGTTGCGGACGGCATCGGGATAGATCATGTCGGCGCCCGCCGCCACGTACTCGCGCACCCGCTTGACCGTGCCTTCGATGCCTTCCACGGCAATGGCGTCGGTGCGCGCGTTGATGATGAAGTCGGGATTCTTCTTGGCCTTGAGCGCGGCCTCGATCTTCAAGGCCATTTCCAGCGGCTCGACCAGCTCCTTGCCCCGCATGGCGCCGCAGCGCTTGGGCATGAACTGGTCTTCGATATTGATGCCGACCACGCCGGCTTCCTCGAAATACTGGACCACATGGTAGACCGTCACCGCATTGCCATAGCCGGTGTCGGCATCGGCCATCAGGGGAAGGTCCACGGCATGAGTCAGCCGTCGACAGGCGTCGACATTGTCACGCAGGCTGAACAGCCCGATATCGGGCTGGCCCAGCAAGGAATTGGCCAGGCCCGCGCCCGTGGTGGACGCGGTCTTGAAGCCCATGGCCTGCGCCAGCAAGGCGCTGTAGCCATCGTAAATCCCTGGCGATACCAGGGGCCGCGCGTTCTTGAGCAGGTCACGCATCCGCCGGCACTTGTCCATGATGTTCCCCTTGGACCGGTTTTCTGCCGCGCCGCCCGGTCTCGCTGGCGTCTCGTCAGTCGGCTGGCGACGCTACTGCGCCTGGATTCCGCCCTCCTGGATGACGACTTTCCATTTGGCGGTTTCGTCCTTGATCAACTGGGCGAATTCGGCGGGCGTGCCCATCACCACGTCCTGTCCCATGTCGTCGAAAATCTTCTTGGTCGCCGGCGCTGCAAGCACCCGGTTCAAGGCGGCATTGATCTTGTTCACGATCGCGGGCGGCGTGCCCGCGGGCGCCAGCAAACCGTTCCAGGTCGTTGCTGTGTAGCCCTTGACGCCTGCTTCTTCCATGGTAGGCACGTCGGGCAAGGTCGGCGACCGTACCGCCCCCGTGACGGCGAGCGCCTTCAGCTTGCCGGCCTTGACCTGCGGCAGCGCCTGCGGCAACACATTGAACATCATGTCGACGCGGCCGCCGAGCAGATCGGTCATGGCTGGGGCGCCTCCGCGATAAGGGACGTGCACGATGTTCACGCCGGTGTCCCGCTTGAACAGTTCGGCGGCCAGGTGCAGGGACGTGCCGGTGCCCGAGGACGCGACGTTCAGCACGCCCGGATGCGCCTTGGCGTAACGCACCAGTTCGGCGACGCTGTCGATATGCAGGGACGGCTGCACGATCAGCGCGTTCTGCACGCTGCCCACCATGCCGATGGGCGCGAAGTCCTTGATCGGATCGAACGTCAGGGTCTTGTACAGGAAGGGATTGGTCGCCAGGCCCGGCGAGCCCATCAACAGCGTGTACCCATCGGGTTCAGCGCGCGCCACCGCCTCCATGGCAAGGTTGCCGCCAGCGCCGGGCCGGTTATCGACAATGACGGGCTGACCCAGTTCCTGCGCCAATCCAGGCGTGATGGAGCGCAGCAGGACGTCGGAGCCGCCGCCCGCGGGAAAGCCCAGGATGATGCGGATAGGCTTGTCGGGATACGACGCGGCACCGGCATCCGCAGCATGCGCACCGGCAGCAGACAGCAATGCGAGCAGCGCGGTCGTGGCAACCGTGGCGGCCGCCAGCAGCGGCTTCTTGCGGGATGATTGGGGAAAAACCGCGGAACCTGAAGATCGTGCGGACTGGAACTTGAAGGGTGTTGCGGACTCGATAACCGGCGCCTTCGAGAAAAAGGCGCCGAACAGCTTGGACAACATCACTTTTTTTCCCCAGGTTTAGCCGTCGCCGCCCTGCGCCGGGGTGGCGGAGGATCCCAGACGAACTCGGCCGTGTACTCGTAGCGGTCTTCGCAAAAATAGTTTTCGGTCCAGCGTATGGGTTGGCCCCCGCGCAGGAAGGTCTGTGCCTGTATGTGCATCACCGGATCGGCCAGGCCAATTTTCAAAAGGTCGGCGATATCGGTATCGGCGCGGCTGACACGGATGGTGTGCAGGCTGCGCTCGACCTTGAGGCCGTAGTCGTGCCAGAAGATCTCGTGCAGCGATTCGCGCTGCATCGCGCTGCGGGAGATCTTGGACAGATAGGAAGGCATGTAGCTGATCACGACCGACAGCGGCTCGCCATCGAGGTCATGCATGCGCACGATCTTGAAAACGTCGGCGCCCTCCTCCAGCCCCAGGAAACGCGCGACTTGCGCCGGCGCGGGAGCCAGGCCCAGGGACAGTATGCGCGGCTTGCTCGACAGGGTGGCGTGCAGGGGATCGCCATTGGAACGCACGTACTTCTTGCGCGGTCCGGCGTCGACGCGCCGGGTGCCGACGCCGCGGCGGCTGCTCAGCAGGCCTTCGCGCTTCAGGTAGCTCAGCGCATGGCGGACCGTGGTGCGGCTGACGCCGAACTCGTCGCACAGCGCTTGTTCAGTCGCCATCTGGTTGCCGGCGCCCAGATCGCCCGCCTCCAGGCGGCGCCGCAGCACCTGTGCGATCTGGTGGTACATCGGAACTCCAGCGCTCAACGTATGCATGGACATATGTATGAAGTTGATTACAATGTTTCAAGTTCGACGCCGCACAATGTTAACCGGATAACTACGCTTACGCACGATATTCAACGGCATAAGCAACGCGAGGAGTATGCGTCATGACCCTGCCCCCGTCGGATGATTTCGGGTCCATCCCAATTGTCGACATTCGACCGCTGTTCGACGCAAGGGATCATGAGGGCGCATTACGGGTCGCGCATAACATCCGCAAGGCCGCGGTGGAAGTCGGTTTTTTCTATATTGCCAACCACAACGTTCCGGCCGACCTGGTGCGCGCGGCCTACATGTGCGCCAAGTATTTCTTCCGGCTGCCGGACGAGATCAAGAATTCGATCGCGATCAACGGTGCGCACCGCGGCTACGTGGCGTTCAAGCAAACGGTGCTGGAAGGCGCCCGCATCGCGGATCTGAAGGAAAGCTTCAACTTCGCCTATCCCTTCACGCCCGAGCATCCGGAGGTGCTGGCCGGCAAGCCCCTGGTCGGCCTGAATCAATGGCTGCCCAATGAAGCGACGTGGCGTTCGATTCTGGAAGACTATTACCAGCATGTCTTTGAGGCAGGTCAACGGGTGCTCGAAGGTATCGCGCTGTCCCTGGACCTGAAGCGCGATTATTTCCGCTCGATGTACAAGCATCCGCTGGTGCGCGCCCGGCTGCTGCATTATCCGCCCCAGCCCCCGGAAGCGGCGGCTGGCCAGTACGGCGCCGCGCCGCATACCGATTTCGGCTGCATCACCATCCTGTGGCAGGACGAGGTCGGCGGGCTGCAAGTGCGCAATCGCAGCGGCGAGTGGGTGCCGGCGCCCTATATCGACGGGACTTTCGTGGTGAATATCGGCGACATGCTGGCGCGCTGGTCCAACGACCTGTTCGTCTCGACGCCGCATCGCGTGGTCAACGCGTCGGGACAGGAGCGCTTTTCCATACCGGTGTTCTACGACCCGGACTTCGATACCACGGTCGAATGCCTGCCGAACTGCGCCACCGCGGACATGCCGCCCAAATACGACCCCATCGTCGCCGGCGACTACATCACGGCGAAATACGATGCGTCGTATTCATACCGGCAGAAGAAGCCGGCGGCGTAGGTGCCGGTGTAAGAAAGCGCCGGCGTAGGAACACCGCCGGCGGGAAGATCACTCTCCGAACAGGTTGCGGCGAATCTGCTCCAGGTGCCCCGTCATCAGGACCGCGGCCTGGGCAGCGTCGCGATCCCGCAGGGCATCGACGATGGCCCGATGCTGCTGCTCATATTCCGCGCGCCGTTGCGGCGTCAGAGAATTGCGTTTCAACCGCCCCCATTCGCCCTGCTCGCGCGCGCGGTTGGTCAACTCCAGGATCTGCATGAAGAATGCGTTGTGCGTCGCCAGCGCGAAGCTCTTGTGCAAGGCTCCATCCCAATGCTCGAAGTCCTCGATCGTCGTTGCGGCCTCGGACTGCTCGATGCAATGCTGCATGGCGGCGAAATCCGCCGCCGTGGCATTGCGCGCGATCATGGGCGGCAGCAAGGGTTCGATCAGGCGGCGGGCCTCCATCAATTCAGCGGGGCTGACCGGCACGTGAAACCACGGCACGGCGGCCGGCGGAGCATCCAGCAGCGACTCGGCCTCGTCGGACACGAAGGTGCCGCTGCCCACGGATTGCCGGATCAGGCCGCGCTCGCGCAGGTCCGCCAGCACGCGCCGCACCGAACCGCGCGAAGCGCCGAAACGCTGGCTCAGCTCACGCTCCGGCGGCAGCTTCACGCCCGCGCGCAAGCGGCCCGCGCCGATTTCTTCCTGCAGATACCGCGCCAACTCCTTGGCGCCCTCGGACCGCACCGCGGCTCCGGCTACCCGTTCATCCACGTTCAGGCACTCCCTTAGATCCAGCGATTCTACACCGACATGAACCAATTGGTTATACCAATCCATAGAATTGTATTGATGAAGATCCATTTTGGTTCTAAATTATGCATCACGACAACCAATTGGATTATCAATCAGTCATGAAATTTGCCAACATCGCGCTCGACGGCATCCCCGCCATCGCCTTGGTCGACACGCAGTCGCAACAGTTCTGGCCTGTCTCCCAACTGACGCCGGATTTCACGGGCGACATGGTCCAACTGGTTCAAAATTTTGATCACCTGCGGACGAAGCTGGCCGCGACGGGCGCAGGCAAACCGTTGGCCGGCGCCAAAATCCTGGCCCCCATCGACCAGCCCCGTCGCAATATCTTCTGCGTCGGCAAGAACTATCACGAGCACGCCGCCGAGTTCAGCAAGTCGGGCTTCGACAGCAGCGCCAAGGAAGGCGAACACGCGCCCGAGGCGCCCGTGGTGTTCACCAAGCCGGCCACCACCGTGATCGGGCCGGGCGCGGCGATCCCCCCGCACAAGCACGTCACGCAGCAGGTCGATTACGAAGCCGAGCTGGCCGTGGTGATCGGCAAGGCCGGCCGCGGCATCCGCAAGGCGGACGCCTTCGACCACATCTTTGGCTACACCATCGTCAACGACGTCACCGCGCGCGACCTGCAAAAGCTGCATCGACAATGGTTCCTGGGCAAGGCGCTGGACGGCTTCTGCCCCATGGGCCCGTACGTGGTCACGCGCGACGAGGTCGACGCCACGCGCCTGGGCGTCAAATGCTGGGTCAACGGCGAGCTGCGCCAGAACGCCAACACGTCGGACCTGATCTTCGACATCCCCACGCTGATCGAAACCATCTCCGCCGGCATCGAGCTCAAGCCCGGCGACGTCATCGCCACCGGCACGCCGGCCGGCGTGGGCATCGGCTTCAAGCCGCCGCGCTTCGTGCAGTCGGGCGACGTCATCCGCATCGAAATCGAGGGCCTGGGCACGCTGGAAAACACCGTGGCCTGACAGGTGCAACCCGGAGCACTGCGCTCCCCTGACCGGAAGAGGCGGCGCATGACCGCCCGGCGCGCCGAAGCCGCGACTACGCGGCCGGCGAGCCCGGTCCCATCACACGGCCGCCACGGCGGATCGTGAGGAGACAATCGATGAGAATCTTTACGCCCTTTCAGCGCGGCGGCCTCGCCGCCGCATTCGCGGTATGCGCCGCCTGGGCAGCCGGCGTCGGCCCGGCCTGGGCCCAGAAATATCCCAGCCACCCCGTGACCATCGTCGTGCCGTTCGGCGCGGGCGGATCCGCCGACGTCTATGCGCGCGTGCTGGCGCAGCGCCTGGGCCAGGAGACCGGCCAGTCCTTCGTGGTGGAGAACCGGCCCGGCGCCGGCGCGGTCATCGGCACCCAATACGTGGCCAAGGCCGCGCCGGACGGCTACACCCTGCTCATGATGTCCAACACGCAGACGGTCAACGAAACGCTGCTGAAGAAGCGGCCCTACGACCTGATGCAGGACTTCACCGCGGTGGCGCCCGTCAACGAGGCGCCGCTGGTGCTGGTCGTGCGCGCCGGCCTGCCGATCAAGTCCGTCAAGGACCTGGTCGCGCAAGCCAGGCAATCGCCGGGCAAGCTCAATTACGCCTCTTCGGGCACGGGCACGCCGTATCACATGGCTGGCGAGCTGTTCAAGAGCATGGCCGGCATCGATATCGCGCACATCCCCTACAAGAGCAGCGGCGGCGCGCGTACGGACGTGCTGGGCGGCCAGGTCGACATGATGTTCGACGCCGTGAGCACCATGACCGAGCTGATCCAGACCCGGAAGGTGGTGGCGCTGGCGACCACCGGCACGGAACGCTCCAACGTCCTGCCCGATACGCCCACCATGGCCGAAGCCGGCGTGCCCGGCTACACCGCGACGATCTGGCTGGGCCTGCTGGCGCCCAGGGGCACGCCGCCGGACGTGGTGAATTTCCTGAACGAGCGCATCTCCCATATCGTCGAACAGCCCGAGGTCCGGTCGGTGTGGGCGCAAAGCGGGGTAACGCCCATGAAGATGACGCCGGCGCAGTTCACCACTTTCCTGAAGCAGGACATCGACAAGTGGGGCGCCATCGTCAAGTCGGCCAATATCACGGTCGACTAGCGCCGGCATGACCGATGACCGGAAGCCGGGGCAGGAGATGGAGTTGAACGATACGGGCAAGGAGGCGCCGGCGGCGCCGGACACCGATGCCATGGCCCTCACCGTCAACGGCCGGTCCGTGTCCCTGCGTGTCGATCCCAGCCGCAGCCTGCTGGACGTCCTGCGCAACGAGCTTGGGCTGAAGGCCAGTCGTTATGGCTGCGGCGCGGGCCTGTGCGGCGCCTGCATGGTGATGGTGGACGGCCATGCGGTGCCTGCCTGCGACACGCCGATGTGGTCGGCGGCGGGCAAGGACGTGGTCACCGTGGAGGGGCTGGGCGATGAGCGCGGCCCGCATCCCGTGCAGCGCGCCTTCATCGCCGAGCAGGCGGCGCAATGCGGCTACTGCACGTCCGGGATGATGATCGCGGCCGTGGCCCTGCTGCGGCGCTGTCCGCATCCCACCGAGGCGCAGGCGCGCGCGGGCCTGGAGCGCAACCTGTGCCGCTGCGGCGCGCACCCGCGCGTCCTGCGCGCGGTGGCCCGCGCAGCCGAAGAAGCGGCGCCGGGGAGTGGACGCGCATGACGGCCCCTGCCCCATCCGCCCTGCCGCCCAGCCTGCGTGCCAATCCGCGACTGTCGACCTGGCTGGATTTCAGCGTGCCCGGCCGGGCGCGGGTGCGCTCAGGCAAGGTCGAGATCGGCCAGGGCATACATACCGCGCTGGCGCAGATCGCCGCCGAGGAACTGGGGGTGTCGTTCGCGCGCATCGTCATGGTCGCGCCGCGCACCGCACTGAGCCCCGACGAGGCGGTTACCTCGGGCAGCCTGTCCATCCAGCATTCCGGCGCGGCGCTGCGCCATGTCTGCGCGCAGGCGCGGGCGCTATACCTGGACCACGTGGCTGCCGCGCATGGCTTGCCGGCGGACGCCGTGCGCGTGGACGACGGCGTGTTCCTGCATGGCGCGGAGCGCCTGGGAAGCTATTGGGAAGTGGATGCCGGCTTGCTGGACCAGCCTGCCGTCCCGGACATCTCCCCTCGGCCCCGCGCCGACTATCGTGAAGTCGGGCGATCGCGGCCCCGCGACGACATCGCCGAAAAAGTCTACGGACGCTACCGCTACATCCACGACATCGAGCTCCCCGGCCTGCTGCATGGACGCATGTTGCGCCCGCCCTCGCCCGCAGCCCGGCTATTGGCCCTGGACGCCACCGATGTCGCCGCCTGGCCCGGCGTGGTCGCGGTGGCGCGCGACGGCACGCTGGCCGGCGTGATCGCGACGCGCGAAGACCTTGCCGAACGGGCGCTGGCCCGTCTCGCGGCCGGCGCGACCTGGGAAGAACGCGCCACGCTGCCCGATGCCGGCGCCCTGCCCGCCTGGCTGAAGACGCTGCCACGCGACACGCTGCGATGGCAGGGCGGCACGGCGCAGGCGCCACGCCGCGAGACGCCCGCGGACGGACGGCGCACCTTCCGCGCCGCCTATTCCCGCCCTTTCCTGAAACACGCCGCCATCGGCCCCTCCTGCGCCCTTGCCCGAGACGATGGCGCGCGCCTGGAGGTATGGACGCACAGCCAGGCCATCTACAACCTGCGCCGTGACCTCGCGTTGGCCTTGCGCCGCCCCGAGGACGCCATCGTGATCGAGCACGTGCAAGGCGCCGGCTGCTACGGGCACAATGGCGCCGACGATGTGGCGTACGACGCCACATGGCTGGCCGGCTACTGCCCCGGCCGGCCAGTGCGCGTGCAGTGGTCGCGCGCCGACGAACTCAACTGGTCTCCCCTGGGCCCCGCGATGGCCATCGAACTGGAGGCCGACGTCGACGAGGACGGCCGCGTCCTGGCCTGGCGCCACGAGGCGTGGAGTCCGGGCCACGGCCTGCGTCCCGGGCGGGCGCCATCGCCCACGCTACTCGGTACCTGGCACCTGGCTGCGCCCTTTCCCCGCCTGGACGCGGTGGACGCGCCGCGCGCCGTTGGCGGCGGCATGGATCGCAACGCCGAGCCGGGCTACGCATTTCCCCGCGTGGACGTGACCTGCCATCGCGTGCGCGACGTGCCCATACGCGCGTCCGCCCTGCGCGCGCTCGGCGCACACGCCAACGTTTTTGCCATCGAGTCCTTCATGGATGAACTGGCGCATGCCGCCAACATAAGCGCGCTGGCGTACCGCCTGGCGCATATCACCGACCCGCGCATGGCGGCGGTGCTGCGCGCGGCCTGGGCGGCCAGCGAGCGGGACGGGGGATATCCCGGCAGCGATAGCGCCGGTGAAGGTGGCGTCGCTGACGGTGGCATCGGCAGCGGGAACGCCGGTAGCGATAGCGCCCGCAGCGATAGGGCAGCCAGCGATAGGGCCTGCAGCGATAGGGCCGGCAGCGACAATGCCGATAGCGCGCACGGCCGCGGCTGTGGCGTGGCCCGCTATAAAGGCACCGGCGCCTATTGCGCGGTGGTCGCGCACGTCGATGTCGACGACCAGGTCCGCTTGCGCGCCCTGCACATCGCGGTGGACGTCGGCCTGGCCATCAACCCCGACGGCGTGCGCCAGCAGATCGAAGGCGGCGCGTTGCAGGCCGCCAGCTGGACGCTGCAGGAAGCGACACGCTTCGACGCCATCCGCTTGCTGGACGGCGACTGGGAGAGCTATCCCATCATGCGTTTCAGCCAGGTTCCCCGGGTCAGCGTCGACATCCTGCCCCGCCCCGACGATGCGCCGCTGGGCGCGGGCGAAGCGGCGCTGGGCCCAACCGCCGCCGCCATCGCCAATGCCGTGGCCGACGCGCTGGGCGTGCGCGTGCGCCACATGCCCCTGACGCCGGAGCGCGTCATCCAGGCCATGGCCCATGAAGAGACCGGATAGCGCGGCTGGCGCCACCAAGACCACGCGCAAAATCGCGCGGAAAATCACGACAAGCCCCGACAGGCAAAGAGGAACATCATGGAATTGCATCTATTCAGCGGCGGCGCCGCGCAAGCGGTGGTCAACGGCCTGCGGCCGGCCTTCGAGGCCGCGCAGGCCTGCACGCTGGCGCCGACCTTCGGCGCCGTGGGCGCCATGCGGGACAAACTGCTGGCCGGCGACCCTTGCGACCTGGTGATCCTGTCCCAGGCGCTGGTCGACGGGCTGACCGGGCAAGGTCACCTGCTTGCCGACAGCGCGCGGCCGCTGGGCCGGGTGGAAACCGGCGTGGCGGTCCGCGCCGGCAGCCCGCCCGTCGACATCCGCGATGGTGACGCCTTGGGCGCGGCCCTGCGGGCCTGCACCGGCCTGTATGTGCCGCACCTCACCCAGTCCACTGCCGGGATCCATATCGCCGGCGTACTGGAAAAACTGGGCCTCACATCCGTCCTGGCGGACCGCATCCATGAATATCCCAACGGCAACGCGGCGATGGCAGCCATGGCCAAGGCCGATGGCCATGGCCTCATAGGCTGCACCCAGGTCACGGAAATCCGCTATACGCCCGGCGTCTCACTCGTGGGCAACCTGCCGTCCGGCTACGGCTTGAGCACGATCTACACCGCGGCGGTCTGCACCCATGCCGCCGAGCCGGCGCTGGCGGGCGCGTTCGTGCGCGTCTTGAGCGAACCGGCGTCGGCGAGCTTGCGCAAGGCATCGGGCTTCGATATCTGAGGCGCCAGCCGCCCCCAGGCCGGCGGCCCCTAAAGAGGGAACATCAGAGGGAGAACATCTGGGGGACATCACCGCCGCCAGCGCAGCCGGCGCATGGCCAGGGTGGCCGCGGCGGATATCACCAGCGTGAACATGAAAGCCGCGCAGGCCAGCAGGACGGCCTGGTCGGCGACCGGCCCGACGCCGGCGAAGTGCAGCACCATGCATGCATTCAGGGTCGCCAGCAGCAGGCAGGCCCCCAAGGAATTGACCAACAGGCGAAACAGGGCGAACAAGCCGCCGCCGACGATGGCCAGCCCCACGATCGTGGCCATGCCCCAGAACAGATTCTCGTATTGCACGCCGCCGCCCCTCCCTTGGACGAGGAGGCAGTGTATAGGCGGCGCCGCGGGGTGTCGATCAACACTCCGCCCCAGCGGCGGGGACCGGACGGCAGCGTCCGGCCCGCGCTTGTCGCCTAGCGGGAAAATCAGGCTGCGCTGCGCGAATACTCCGGCTCGCCATTGGCGCGCACGCCGCGGATGCCCTGGAACAGCGTCGCACAACGCTGCTCCGCTTCATCCTGGCTGGAAAACGCACTCCCGTCCATCAAGGGCCAGCACTTCTCCGGCGCGTTCGCGCCGATCTTGCGCGTCCAGACCTGGATCATGTACTTGCGGTTCACGGCCTCGACCGCGCAACGCACCCGGAAACCATTGACTGTTCGAGTATTCATGATGCGATTCCCCTGGCTGCAGACCGATCGCTCCACCGTTCCCACCATGGCCGGCGCCGACACGATCAGTCAGGAAAGGATTGTGCCGATGTCATTCGACATCTTTATTGCGGCGATGCAAGCAAACGCGAACAGTGATTTCAAAATAAGTAACGTCATGAATCGACTCTGACGCGCGCCTCAGGGGTCCCGTCCCTCTTAAACAAAGATGTAAAAATTTGAAAAAGCAGGCGCCACGTCCCTTCTGCTGCCCACCTGTTTCACCCCATTTCGGAACATGATGGCCCGCTGTGCGGTCAATTACTCAGAAAACCTCAAAACCACAAAAAAACCCAAATCCTCCGGTAAGCTGTAGTGGTTTGTCGCCACTTCTGTGGACTTTGCAAGGTACGGATGAGGTCGATTGGACGGACAATTGAGGCGTTGATTAACTTGGCCGCCTGGCGGCAAAGCGTAGGTACATCATGAATAAGCGTTGGCTGTTTACAGGGCTTGGGGCCGCTGCCCTGATGGTTTCCAGTGCGGCCATGGCGCGTGTGGATGTCGGTATCGCCATCGGCATTCCGCCGCTGGTAGTCGGCGCCCCGGCCTATGTGGCGCCGGCGCCGGTCTACGTGGCGCCGCCTCCGCCGGTCTATGTGGCGCCGGCACCGGTGTACGCGCCCCCGCCCGTGATCGTGGCACCGCGTCCGTATTACTACCCCGCCCCGGTCGTCTATGGCGGCTGGCGCGGCGGCGGCTGGCACGGTAAGCACGGGGGCCCGCCTCCCTACTATCGTGGCGGGCCTGGCCCCTACCGGGGCGGCGGCCCAGGCTGGCACCGTTGATCGTCGCGCGCGCCGTCCGGCGCGCGCGATCGACCCGCCCCGGAGGGATGGGGCCTGAAGGTGGTGCCTGTAGGTAGTACCTGTAGGTGGGACCTGAAAGCAGGTCTGGAAAATGAAGGTTGAAAAACGCTGCCTGGTCGCCCATGCAGCGTTTTTTTTGCCTTGGCCCCTTCAGTGCGGACCGGCGGCCTGCCGCGCCTCAGTCGCCCAGGACTTCGATGCCGCCCATATAAGGACGCAGCACTTCAGGCACCACGATGCTGCCGTCGGCCTGCTGCCCGTTTTCCAGCACGGCCACAAGCGCGCGGCCCACTGCCAGGCCGGAGCCGTTGAGCGTGTGCACGAACTCCGGCTTGCCCTGGGCATTGCGGAAGCGGGCCTGCATGCGACGAGCCTGGAAGTTCTCGCAGTTCGACACCGACGAAATCTCCCGCCACGTGTTCTGCGCCGGCAACCACACTTCCAGGTCATAGGTCTTGGCGGAACCGAAACCCATGTCGCCGGTGCACAGCAGCATCACGCGGTAAGGCAGGCCCAGCAGCTGCAGCACCTTTTCCGCATGGCCCACCATCTGCTCCAGCGCGTCGTAGGACGTGTCGGGGCGGACGATCTGCACCATTTCGACCTTGTCGAACTGGTGCTGGCGGATCATGCCGCGGGTATCGCGGCCGCCGCTGCCAGCCTCGGACCGGAAGCAAGGCGTATGGGCGGTCAGGCGCAGCGGCAGGTCCGCGTCGGCCAGGATGCTGTCGCGCGCCACGCTGGTCAGCGTGATCTCGGAAGTCGAAATCAGGTACTGGTCTTCGCGGGCGTAGCTCTTGCCCTGCTCGTCAACCTTGGGATCGTCGTCGCCGCCGCCCTTGCTGACAGCGAACATGTCGTCCTTGAACTTGGGCAACTGGCCGGTGCCGTACAGCGTCGAGGCGTTGACGATATACGGCGTATAGCACTCGGTGTAGCCGTGCACGTTGGTCTGCAGGTCCAGCATGAACTGCGCGAGCGCACGGTGCAGGCGGGCGATGGGCCCGCGCATGAAGGCATAGCGCGCACCCGACAGCTTGGCCGCCATGTCGAAATCCAGTCCCAGCGGCTCGCCCAGCGTAACGTGATCCTTGGGTTCGAAGCCCAGCGGCGCCGGATTGCCATCCGCGCCGGCTTGGGGCACCCAGCGGCGGACCTCGACGTTTTCATCGCTGGAGCCGCCCACCGGCACGCTGGCGTGCGGCAGGTTGGGAATCGCCATCAGCCATTCGTTGAGGCTGCCCTGCACCTCCGCCAGTTCTTCCTCCAACTGCTTCAGGCGCACGGGCACCGCTTGCGATTCGGCCATGACGGCCGAGGCGTCCTCGCCCTTGGCCTTGAGCTGGCCGATCTGCTTGGCGAGCGCATTGCGCTTGGCCTGCAAGGACTCGGTCTCGGTCTGGACAGCCTTGCGGCGAGACTCCAGCGCGTTGAAGCGTTCCGTGTCGAAGTCGACGCCGCGGCTCTTGAGCCGGTCGACGACGGTTTGCAGTTCTTTGCGCAGCAGGGTGGGGTCTAGCATGATGATCCAGCGTGAGTTGAACGGAAGGCGGACGCAGCCCGGCGGTGACGCGCTACGCGTGCCCCGCCGGGCCGGCTGCGGCCCTGGCGGCCGGCCGTGGCCGGCGCCGACAGGGCCGCGCCGGTTGCCCGGGGAACCGCCGTCCGCCGATTTTAGCGTCCCGCCGCGGCCTGGTCCTTGGCATGACCGTCGCCCCGGCATGGCGGCCATGCCGTAGCGCGCGCAAGGCGCCATGCCGTGCCCGCCCGTCCTACTCCTTGCCGGCTTCCTCGTCCCACTTTCTCAGCAAGGCCAGTTTCTCGCCGATCTTGATTTCCAGGCCGCGGGGCACGGGCTGGTACCAGCCGGGTTCGCGCATGCCGTCGGGCAGATAGGTCTCGCCGGCCGCGTAGGCATTGGGCTCGTCGTGGGCGTAGCGGTAGGCATGGCCGTACCCCAGTTCCTTCATCAGCTTGGTGGGCGCGTTGCGCAGATGAACCGGCACTTCGCGGCTGCGGTCCTGCTTCACGAAGGCGCGCGCCTGGTTGTAAGCCATGTAGCCGGCATTGCTCTTGGCCGCCACGGCCAGGTAGATGACGGCCTGGCCCAAGGCCAGCTCGCCTTCCGGGCTGCCCAGGCGCTCGAAGGTAAGCGCCGCGTCGTTGGCGATCTGCATGGCGCGCGGGTCGGCCAGGCCGATGTCTTCCCACGCCATGCGGACGATACGCCGCGAAAGGTATTTGGGATCGACCCCGCCGTCCAGCATGCGGGTCAACCAGTACAGCGCGGCATCCGGGTTGGAGCCACGGACCGATTTGTGCAGCGCCGATATCTGGTCGTAGAAGTTGTCGCCGCCCTTGTCGAATCGGCGCGCATTCAAGGTCAGCGCATTTTCGATGAAGACGGCGTCGATGTCCGTCACGCTGGCCGCCTGCGCGGCCGCGCTGGTCTGCTCCAGCAGATTGAGCATGCGGCGCGCGTCGCCATCCGCGAACCCGACCAGGGTGTCGATGGCTTTTTCATCGAAGTTCAGGTGCGACAGGACCTGGGCGCGGGCTTTCTCGACCAGGAGTTTCAATTCCTCCTCGGTCAGGGACTTCAGCACATAGACCTGGGAACGCGACAGCAGCGCCGAATTGACCTCGAACGAGGGATTCTCCGTCGTCGCGCCGATCAGCGTTACCAGGCCGGACTCGGCATACGGCAACAATGCATCCTGCTGGGATTTGTTGAACCGGTGGATTTCGTCGACGAACAGGATGGTGCGCTTGTGCAGGCTGAGGTTGCGCTCGGCCTGGTCCATGGCGGCGCGGATGTCCTTCACGCCCGAGAACACGGCGGACAGCGCGATGAATTCGCAGTCGAAGGCCGACGCGGTGAGCCGCGCCAGCGTGGTCTTGCCCACGCCGGGGGGGCCCCAGAGGATCATCGAGTGCGGGCGTCCGGATTCGAAGGACAGCCGCAGGGGCTTGCCTGGCCCCAGCAGGTGCGACTGGCCGACCACCTCGTCCAGCGTCTTGGGCCGCAATGCTTCGGCCAGGGGAGGAATAGGCTGGGCCTTGAAAAGATCGTTCATCGCGTCATTACACCAGATGTGAAGAAGCGATGGGACGGAGGGGCACGGCCCTCCAAGAGGCCTAGGGGCACGGCCCCCCGGCATACCCGCGCCCGAAGCCGGGGAGCCCAGCCTCCCCGGGCCCCCAGGAGTCGAGGGGCTGCGCCCCTCGGAGCCCCCTGCCAGGAGGTCGAGGGGCGTAGCCCCCTCGGAACACCCCGCCAGGGGGTCGAGGGGCGCAGCCTCCTCGGAACACCCCGCCAGGGGTCGAGGGGCGCAGCCCCCTCGGAACACCCCGCCAGGGGTCGAGGGGCGCAGCCCCCTCGGAACACCCCGCCAGGGGGTCGAGGGCCGTAGCCCCCTCGGAACACGCCGCCAGGGGGTCGAGGGGCGCAGCCCCCTCGGAACACCCCGCCAGGGGGTCGAGGGGCCACAGCCCCCTCGGAACACGCCGCCAGGGGGTCGAGGGGCGCAGCCCCCTCGGAACACCCCGCCAGGGGGTCGAGGGGCCACAGCCCCCTCGGAACACCCTCCCCTGGGAAAACCCCGAATGCACCTGTAAATTATTTTCAGGATAATCCAAAAAACCGAGTGATCTGGTAATTATTTTCAAACCATCCAGACGCCAGGACAGACGAACCCAAGCAATCCCGTGGCCCCACGACGGCCCCGCTCCCGCCAAGCCGAGGTTATCCATGACCACCATCGCCCCCTATCCCCCCCTGGACCCGGACGGCAAAGGCCTGGGCCGCCTGGACGGCCCCTGTAGCCTGGAGCAGGTCCCCGCGCTCGCCTGGAACCTGCTCGCCGAGGACGTCAGCCTGCCCGCCGCGGTTCTCTACGAGACCCGCGTCCGCCACAACCTGGAATGGATGCAGCGTTTCATCCACGCCTACCAGGTCCAACTGGCCCCCCACGGCAAGACCACCATGAGCCCAGCGCTGTTCAAACGCCAGCTCGACGGCGGCGCCTGGGGCATCACCCTCGCCACCGCCCCGCAGGTCAATGCCGCCTACCGCCACGGCGTGCGCCGCATCCTGATGGCCAACCAGCTGGTCGGCCGCGCCAACATGGCCCTGGTCGCCGACCTCCTGCGCGACCCGGATTTCGTCTTCTATTGCATCGTCGACTCCGCCGCCAACGCCGCCGCGCTGGGCGCCTATTTCGCCGAGCGCGGCCAGACGCTGCGCGTGCTGGTCGAACTGGGCGTGGCCGGCGGCCGCACCGGCGTGCGCGACGACGCCCAGCTCGATGCCGTGCTGGCCGAAATCGCCCGCTGGCCCGCCGCTCTGGCCTTGTCCGGCATCGAGATCTACGAGGGCGTGCTGCAGGACGAAGCCCTGATCCGCGCCTTCCTGCGCCGCGCCACCGGCACCCTGCGCCGCCTGCAGGACGACGGCCGCCTGGCCGCCGGCGGGTCCGCGCTGATCTCCGGCGCGGGTTCGGCCTGGTACGACGTGGTGGCCGAGGAGTTTTCCGGCCTGGACATCGGCCGCCCGCTGGAAATCGTGCTGCGCCCCGGCTGCTACCTGACTCACGACGTCGGCATCTACCGCGGCGCCGCCGCCCGCATCAACGCCAACAACGAAGTGGCGCGCCACATGGAACCGGGCCTGCTGCCCGCGCTGCAAGTCTGGGCCTATGTCCAGTCGCTGCCCGAACCGGGCCGCGCCATCATCGGCCTGGGCAAGCGCGACGCCGCCTTCGATGCCGGCCTGCCGGTGCCGGCGCTGCACTACCGTCCCGGCCAGCAGGCCCCCCAGCCCGCCAACGCTCCGCAGGCCTGGAAACTGACGGCCATGATGGACCAGCACGCCTTCATGCAGATCGACGACGGCGCCGATATCCAGGTCGGCGACATGATCGGTTTCGATATTTCCCACCCCTGCCTGACCTTCGACAAATGGAAACAGGTGCTGCTGGTGAACGACGACTGGCGGATCACCGAAGTCGTCCAGACCTTTTTCTGATTCCCGTCTTTTCCGCAGCACAGTCTTACGCAGGGTCCACCCCGCTACGCGTTTGCGGGACGGCCCGGTCCGCCCTGATCAACCTTAGGAGCACGCTCGATGAACGCCACGATCTCCCGTCGCCGCGACGGGCTGAAGAACTTCCTGCTGGCCAGCGCCCTGGGCCTGGCCTTCCTGGCCGGCGGCGCGCAAGCCGCCAACGCGACGGCCGGGCCGCCGGTCAAGGGCGGCACCCTGTCGGTCGCCACCATCGGCGAGCCGCCTACCCTGGACCCCATGGCAAGCACCGCCGACCTGGTGGGCATACTCACGCAACACATCTTCGAAACCCTCTACACCTTCGACGCCAAGTGGAACGTGACGCCGCTGCTGGCCGAAACGCTGCCCAAGATCAGCGCCGATGGCCAGACCTACACCATCCCCCTGCGCCAGGACGTCACCTTCCATGACGGCGCCAGGATGACCGCCGCGGACGTCGTCGCGTCCCTGCAGCGCTGGACCACCGTGGCCTCGCGCGGCAAGCAGGCCGCCCAGTTGATCACCGGCATCGCCGCCACCGACGACCACACGGTGACGATCACGCTGAAGCAGCCCTACGCGCCGCTGACCGCGCTGCTGGCCATGAACAATGCCGCCGCCGTGATCCTGCCCAAGGACAAGATCGCCACCCCGCTCACCGAATTCATCGGCACCGGCCCCTACAAGCTGAAGGCGCGCGTGCCCGACCAATACCTGCAACTGGTGCGCTTCGACGGCTACAAGTCGCGCGCCGGCGAACCGGACGGCTACGGCGGCGCCCGCAAGCAATACCTGGACGAGATCCGCTTCGTGCCGGTCAGCAATGCCAACACCCGTATCGAAAGCGCGGTGGCGGGCCAGTATGAATACGTCGACTCCATCCCGGTCGAATCCGCCGCCAAGCTGAAGTCGGGCAAGTCCGAAGCCGTGGTGCTCAAGCCCTTCGGCTGGCCGCGCCTGGTGCTCAATACCAAGCAAGGCATCATGTCCAACGTAAAGGTACGCCAGGCCGTGCAGATGGCGTTGAACGAGGAGGACATGCTGTTCGCCGCCTTCGGCGACAAGGCCTATTACGCCGTCGACGGCGCCATGTATCCCGAAGGCTATCCCTGGCACACCACGCAGGGCACGCAGGTCTACAACAAGGGCGACGTGGCCGGCGCGAAGAAGCTGCTCGAATCGTCGGGCGCCACCGACCGCACCATCCGCATCCTGACCAGCCAGCAGTACGAATTCCACTACAAGATGGCCCTCGTCGCCGCCGAGTACCTCAAGCAGGCCGGCTTCAAGGTCGACATGCAGGTGGTCGACTGGGCGACCCTGACGCAGCGCCGCCAGGACCCCGCCCTGTGGGACATTTTCATCACCCACAGCCCCTTCCTGCCGGAGCCCGCGCTCATCGACTTCCCGTCCAAGGACGCGCCGGGCTGGTGGGACACGCCGCGCCGCAACCAGGTGCTGGACGCCTTCAACCGCGCCACCAGCCAGGACGAACGCGTCAAGCGCTGGGCGGACGTGCAGCAGGCCATCTTCGACGAGGTGCCCTTCATCAAGGTCGGCGACTTCAACGCCGTGGCCGCCAAGTCGCCGTCGCTGCAAGGCGTGACGCCGGCGCCCTGGCCGTATTTCTGGAACGCCTGGAAGGCGGCGAAATAAATGCGCTACCTGATCAACCGGCTGCTCGGCCTGGTCGCGGTGATGTTCCTGGTGGCCACGATCGTCTTCGTGATCATCCGGGTTACGCCGGGTGATCCGGCGGCGGTGATGCTGGGCCCAGAGGCCAGCCAGCAGGACATCGCCGCGCTGCGCGCGCGGCTTGGGCTGGACCAGCCGCTGCCGGTGCAATACGTCACCTGGCTGGGCCAGTTGGCCAAGGGCGACCTGGGCCAGTCCATCTTCCTGAACAAGCCCGTGCTGTCGGCCCTGGCCGATCGCGCCGAGCCCACGTTCTGGCTGACCCTGATGTCGCTGCTCATCGCCAGCGCCATCGCGCTGCCGGTGGGGATCCTGTCCGCGGTCAAGCGCGGCACGACGCTGGACCAGTCGGTGCTCAGCTTCTCCATGTTCACCTCCAGCGTGCCCAGTTTCTGGCTGGGCCTGCTGCTGATGCAGGTGTTCTCGGTGAAGCTGGGTTGGCTGCCGGTGTCGGGCTATGGCGGTCCCGACGCGTCCATCGCCACCCGCCTGTCGCACCTGATCCTGCCCGCCGTGGTGCTGGGCCTGGTCAACTCCGCGCTGATCACCCGTTTCATCCGCGCCAGCATGCTGGACGTCCTGCGCGACGACTATGTGCGCACGGCCCGCGCCAAGGGCTTGCCGGAACGCAAGGTGATCCTCAAGCACGCGGTGCGCAACGCGCTGATCCCCATCCTGACCGTGCTGGGCCTGACCACCGCCCTCCTGGTCAGCGGCGCGGTGGTAACCGAGACGGTCTTTGGCCTGCCCGGCGTGGGCAGCCTGGTGGTGTCGGCGGTGCTGCGGCGCGACTACCCCGTCATCCAGGGTGCGCTGCTGGTGATCGCCGCCATCTATGTCCTCATCAATCTGTTCATCGACCTGCTCTACCTGCTGGTCGACCCCCGGGTGCGCTACTGATGACCTCTCTCGCTACCCCTGCCTCCGCCGCCGGCGCCGACCGCTGGCAGGTCCTGCGCCTGCTGGTGGCGCGCAAGACGGTGCTGGTCAGCCTGATCGTGCTGGTGGTGCTGGTCGCCGCCGCCGTGCTGGCGCCCATGATCAGCCCCTACGACCCCTACAAGCTGTCCATCATGAGCCGCCTGAAGGCGCCCAGCGCCGCCCACTGGTTCGGCACCGACGATTTCGGCCGCGACGTCTTCAGCCGCGTCGTCTACGGCGGCCGCCTGTCGCTGACCGTGGGCTTTTCGGTCGTGATACTGTCCAGCGTGCTGGGCATCGCCCTGGGCCTGCTGGCCGGCTTCTTCCGCGGCGCCGACAAATTCGTGTCGCGGCTGATCGACGCCATGATGGCCTTCCCCGACATCCTGCTGGCCATCTCGCTGGTGGCGGCGCTGGGTCCGTCGGTGATCAACGTGGTGATCGCGCTGGGCATCGTATACACGCCCCGCCTGGCGCGCATCGTGCGCGCATCGACGCTGGTGATACGGGAACTGCCCTTCGTCGAGGCCGCGCGCGCCCTGGGCGTATCGACCTGGCGCATCGTCACCGTGCACGTGCTGCGCAACCTGGTCTCGCCCATCCTGGTGCAGGGCACCTTCATCTTCGCCTATGCCATCCTGGCCGAGGCCGGCCTGTCCTTCCTGGGCGTGGGCGTGTCCCCCGACATCCCCACCTGGGGCACGATGATCAACGCCGGCCAGCAATACATGGGCTCGGCCGACTGGATCATGATTTTCCCGGGGATCGCCATCGTGCTGTCGGTGTTGTCCCTCCAGCTGGTGGGCGACGGACTGCGCGACGTGCTCGATCCGCGCCTGCGCAAGGAGCTTTGAACGATGAGCGCGAATCGCGCCGAGGCGCCCCCTCTGAACGAAAACCCCAACCCGGACAGGGACGTGGTCCTGTCCGTCCGGGGCTTGAAAACCTGGTTCCATAGCCGCGACGGCGTCGCCAAGTCGGTCGACGGCGTGACCTTCGACCTGGCGCGGGGCGAGACCCTGGCCATCGTCGGCGAATCCGGCTCCGGCAAGTCGGTGACCAGCCTGTCCATCATGGGCCTGCTGCCCAAGCCCGCCGGCCGCATCGAGGCCGGCAGCATCCGCTTCCGCGACCGCGCCGGCGTCGAGCACGACCTCGCCCATGCCAGCGCGGCCACGCTGCGGCGCATCCGCGGCGCCGAGATCGCCATGATCTTCCAGGAGCCCATGACCAGCCTGAACCCGCTGTATACGGTAGGCGACCAGATCGCCGAAGCCGTGCTGCAGCACGAAGGCGGCAGCCGGGCGGCGGCCATGGCGCGCGCGAAGGAGATGCTGGAACGGGTGGAAATTCCCGCCGCCGCGAAGCGCATCGGCGAGTATCCGCACCAGATGTCGGGCGGCATGCGCCAGCGCGTCATGATCGCCCTGGCGCTGGCCTGCAACCCCTCCGTCCTGATCGCCGACGAACCCACCACCGCCCTGGACGTCACCGTGCAGGCGCAAATCCTCGACCTGCTGCGCCGCCTGCAGGAAGAGTTGCGCATGAGCATCCTCTTCATCACCCACAACCTGGGCGTGGTGGCGGAAATCGCCCACCGCGTGGCGGTGATGTACGCCGGCCGCGTGGTCGAGGACGCCGGCGTCTACGACCTCTTCGAACAACCCACGCACCCGTACACGCGCGGCCTGCTTTCCTGCATACCCACCGACGCCCTCCTGGCTTCCGGCGAACGGCTGCGCGCCATCCCGGGCAATGTGCCCAGCGTGCTCAGCCTGCCGGGCGGCTGCACCTTCGCCCCGCGCTGCCCTCTGGCTGCCGAGGACTGTACCCGCGCGGTCCCCGAACTGCTACCCGTGCGCCCGGAACACCGTGCGCGCTGCATCAAGGTCGTGAAGTCATGAACATATCCACCCAACAGGGCGCAACGAAGGGAGAAGCAATGGGAGCAGCACTCGGCTGCCCCGGCGATGCCGCGCCGGCCGAACCGCTGCTGAGCGTGCGCGACCTGCGCGTGCATTTCCCGACGTCCTCGCGCCGCGACGCGCCGGTGGTGCGCGCGGTCGATGGCGTCAGCTTCGATGTGCGGCGCAATACCATCGTCGGCCTGGTCGGCGAATCCGGCTCCGGCAAGACCACCACCGGCCGCGCGCTGCTGCGCCTGCTGGCGGCCACCGGCGGCGAAGTGCGCTTCGACGGCGTCGACATCGGCAAGCTTGATGAAAGGCAGATGCTGCCCTGGCGCCGGCGCATGCAGATCGTTTTCCAGGACCCCTACGCCAGCCTCAACCCGCGCATGACGGTGGCCGAGATCATCGGCGAGGCGCTGGATACCCATGGCCTCGCGCGCGGCCGCCGCGACGAACGCATCGGCGAATTGCTCACCCGCGTCGGCCTGAACGCCGACCATCGCGCCCGCTACCCGCACGAATTCTCGGGCGGCCAGCGCCAGCGCATTGGCATCGCCCGCGCGCTGGCCGTGGAGCCGGACTTCATCGTCGCCGACGAGCCGGTGTCCGCCCTGGACGTATCGGTGCAGGCCCAGGTGCTGAACCTGCTGCAGGACCTGCAACGCGATCTCGGCCTGACCATGCTGTTCGTGGCGCACGACCTGGCGGTGGTCAACTACCTTTGCGACGAGGTGGTGGTGCTGTACCTGGGCCGCGTCATGGAACGCGGTCCCACGCGCGAGGTCTACGCCCGGCCCCGCCACCCGTATACTCGCGCGCTGTTGTCCGCCGCGCCGGTGCCCGACCCGCGCGCCGCGCGCAAGCGCATCCTGCTGAAGGGGGATATCCCCAGCCCCTTGAATCCACCTTCGGGCTGCGTCTTCCGTACCCGCTGTCCCCACGCCCTGCCGGTATGCGCCGAGCGGGTGCCCGAGGCGGCGCCGGTCGGCGCGGGCCATCATGCGGCCTGCGTGCGCGTCGACGAACTACAGAACGCCTGACTCCCCGCCCTTGTCCGGAGCCTCCCGCATGAACACCGTCCGCGATATCGTCTACCAGATCCGCAGCCGCCGCGATACGCTCAGCGCCACCGAGCGCAAGGTGGCCGATGCCATCCTGGACGACATCATCCACGCCGCCGGCGCCACGGTGGACCAGCTGGCCGAAAAGGCCGGCGTGAGCAACGCCACCATCTCGCGCTTCGCCCGGTCGGTCGGCTGCGACGACACGCGCGACCTCAAGATGAAGCTGGCGCAGGCCAGCGCGGTGGGCACGCGCTTTCTCGACCGCGCGGCGCCGGCGGAGGAAAGCACCTTCTACGCCCGCATCTACGCCGATATCGAAAGCACCCTGCGCGCTCACCTGCCCATGTACACGGAGAACCTGTTCGAGCAGGCCATGGACATCGTGCGCAATGCGCGCATGACCTATGTCTTCGGCATGGGCGGCGCCTCCGCCGTGCTGGCGCAGGAAATGCAATCGCGCCTGGTGCGGCTGGGCTATCCGGTGGCGGCCTACAGCGATGCGGTGCTGCTGCGCATGGTGGCGGCCACGCTGGACGAACGCGATGCCGTCATCATGCTGTCGGCCTCGGGCCTGACGCCCGAAATGCTGTCCGGCGCGCGCATCGTCAAGCAGTACCGCGCCCGCATCGTGGCCCTGACCGACGCCGGCTCGCCGCTGGCCGAGATGGCCGACGTCGTGCTGCCGGTGCGCACCGACGAAACCGACTTTATCTACAAGCCTTCCGCTTCCCGCTACGCCATGATGCTGGCCATCGACCTGCTGGCCACCGAACTGGCCATGGCGCGGCAGGAAGAGACCCGCGATCGCCTGCGCCGCATCAAGCTGGCGCTGGACGAATACCGGGGCGGCCCCAACCGGCTGCCCCTGGGAGATTGAAACGATGTACGACACCCTGATCGCCTCCGTCCATGTGCTCGACGGCAGCGGGACGGCCGGCCATGACGCCGACGTGGCGCTGCGCGACGGCCGTATCGCGGCCATCGCCGCGCCCGGGACCCTGGCCGCCGGGAGCGCCATGGAAACCGTGGATGGCAAGGGCCGGGTGCTGGCGCCAGGATTTATCGACGTCCATACCCACGACGACACCAACGTCATCCGCACGCCCGGCATGCTGCCCAAACTTTCGCAAGGCGTCACCACGGTGGTGGTCGGCAACTGCGGCATCAGCGCGGCCCCGGTGACCCTGCGTGGCGACCCGCCCGACCCCATGAACCTGCTGGGCGAGCGCCAGGACTTCCAATACCCCAGCTTCGCGGATTACACCCGCGCCGTCGAGGCGGCCCGGCCCGCGGTCAACGTGGCCGCCCTGGTCGGCCACACCGCCCTGCGCAACAACCACATGGACCGGCTCGATCGCAAGGCCGGCGCGGGCGAGATCGAAGCCATGCGTGCGCAGTTGCGAGAAGCCCTGGCGCACGGCGCCATCGGCCTGAGCACGGGGCTGGCCTATGCGTCCGCCTACGAGGCGGACACCGCCGAGGTCAAGGCGCTGGCCGAAGTGCTGGACGAATTCGGCGCGCTCTACACCACGCACCTGCGATCGGAATTCGCCGCCATCCTCCAGGCCATGGAAGAGGCCTACGAGGTGGCCGCGCACGCGCGCGTGCCCCTGGTGGTTTCGCACCTGAAATGCGCCGGCGCCGGCAACTGGGGCCGCACGACCGAAGTGCTGGCCAGCCTGGAAGGCGCCGGCCGACTGCAACCGGTGGGTTGCGACTGCTATCCCTATTCCGCCAGCTCGTCGACGCTGGACCTGAAACAGGTGACCAGCGATTTCCGCATCGACATCACGTGGTCCACGCCGCATCCCGAACAGGCCGGCCGGCCGCTGGCCGACATCGCGGCCGACTGGGGCGTGCCGCTGCTGGAGGCCGCCGCGCGCCTGCAGCCGGCCGGCGCCGTCTATCACGGGATGCGCGAGGACGACGTGCAGCGCGTGCTCAAGCACCGCCTGACGATGATAGGCTCGGACGGCCTGCCCAACGACCCGCATCCCCATCCCCGCCTGTGGGGCGCGTTTCCGCGCGTGCTGGGCCATTACAGCCGCGACCTCGGCCTGTTTCCGCTGGCCCAGGCCGTGCACAAGATGACGGGCCTGTCGGCCGCCCGCTTCGGCCTGGCCGAACGCGGGCTGGTGCGGCAGGGCTATCACGCCGACCTGGTGCTGTTCGACCCCCTCACCGTCAAGGACCAGGCGACGTTCAGCGAGCCGGTGCAGGCCAGCAGCGGCATCGATGCGGTCTGGGTCAACGGCGTGCTGTCGTATCGCGACGGCGTGGCCAGCGGCCGCCGCGCGGGACGGTGGCTGCCACGTTCGGGCGACCTGCGCGCGAGCTTCGCCGGCGGCATGCCGGAATGAACGATCCGGTCGGCAGGGTCCGGCCGGCAACCCGGCCTGGCGCGAACGGAGCGCCAGCGACGCGCAGCCTTGGCGGGCGGCCGGCAGGCCGGGCAGGCAAGGACGGCGCCGCCGGGAAATAGCGGTCCCCTTCTTTTTCTACAGGAGCATTCCCATGAGCAAGGCCCCTACATCCGATAGCAACGGCATCACCCGCTACGGCGTCGCCGGTGGCACCGGCCAGGGCGGTACGCACATGCCCTTCGCACGCGCGGTCGCCGCGGGCGGCTGGCTGTTCGTTTCCGGCCAGGTGCCGATGGAGGACGGCGAGGTCGTTGCCGGCGGCATCGTGCCGCAATCGCACAAGGCCATCCAGCAGGTGCTCGCCATCCTGGCCGAGGCCGGCTACGGTCCGGAACACGTCGTGCGCTGCGGCGTCTGGCTCGACGACGCCCGCGATTTCGCGTCCTTCAACAAGGTGTTCAAGAGCTATTTCGGCGACAACCCGCCGGCGCGCGCCTGCGTGGAATCGCGCCTGGTCGTCGACGCCAAGGTCGAGGTCGACTGCGTCGCATACAAGCAGCCCTGAGCAAGCGCCAGGGCCAGGGCCAAGCCGATGCGGCGGGGCGGCGCCCCGCCCTGTGCTCACATCTGCACGGTATCCACGCCCTTGGGCGGGACGAACTGGAAGTCCTTGTCGCCCAGCCGGGGGTTGGGCGCGATGCCTGACAGATCAACGCGCGTGGTCTGCCCGAAGGCATCGAGCAGTTCGATGCGCGCCGGCAGGTTGTCCTTGAAGCCGATATCCACGCGCGAGAACCCCGCGTCGTTGCTGCGCGGCTTGGCGCGCAACCACTCCAGCCCGTCGCGGGCCGGCAGCGGACTGACGTCGAAGGACTGCTCCAGCGACCCCTCCCCGAACAGGATGGCCGCCGGCGACGTGCCGATGGCCTTGTCGACCTTGCGCACGGTGACCTGGGCCAGGTCGGGGTCGTACTGGTAGACCTGCTTGCCGTCGGACACGATCAGTTGTTCATAGGGCTTCTGCACCGCCCAGCGGAAGCGGCCGGGACGCTGGAAGGAAAACGTGCCGCTTTGCGGCGGCTTGGGACGCGCGGAAGGCGCTCCGGCCGCCCCCGTGGTGACCTGGCTGAAATTGCCGCTGGCCGAGGTCACCGTGGCGACGAAGGACTTCAACTGTTCCTGGGCGCTGGCCGCCCAGGCCGCGCCGGGCGCCAGCAGCGGGGCCAGGGCCACCGCCACGGCCGCCATGCCGCGACGGGCGCGGATGTACGGGGCACGAAAAGGCGCTAGGTACGAGGCACGGAGGTACGAGGCAAAAGCACCTCGTGTACGTGCCCCCAAGGTACCGCCTTGCAAAAAGGGGATCATCAAGCTTCCTCGCTGGCGGATGCCGGCACCAGGATCTCCCGGTTGCCGTTGGATTGCATGGGCGACACCATGCCCGCGTGCTCCATCTGCTCCAGCAGGCGCGCGGCGCGGTTGTAGCCGATGCGCAGGTGGCGCTGGACCAGCGAAATCGACGCGCGTCGGTGCTTGAGCACGACTTCGCAGGCCTGGTCGTACATCGGATCGCTCTCGGCGTCGTTGAAGCCGGTCACGCTGCTTCCGCCTTCGCCGGTCTCGCCTTCGACGCCGCCTTCCAGCAGGCCGTCCACATAATTCGGCTCGCCCTGCGCCTTCAGGTGCTCGACCACGCGGTGCACCTCCTCGTCGGAAACGAAGGCGCCGTGCACGCGCACGGGCAAGCCCGTGCCCGGCGGCATGTACAGCATGTCGCCCTGGCCCAGCAGGGTTTCGGCGCCCATCTGATCCAGGATGGTGCGCGAATCGATCTTCGACGACACCTGGAAGGCGATGCGGGTGGGGATGTTGGCCTTGATCAGCCCGGTGATCACGTCCACGCTGGGCCGCTGCGTCGCCAGGATCAGGTGGATGCCGGCGGCGCGCGCCTTCTGCGCCAGGCGGGCGATCAGCTCTTCGATCTTCTTGCCCACCACCATCATCAGGTCCGCCAGCTCGTCGATGACCACCACGATGGTCGGCAGCGGCTGCAAGGGCTCGGGCTGGTCCGGGGTCAGCGAGAACGGATTGGGTATGGGCTCCTCGCGCTTGATGGCGTCGCGGATCTTGGCGTTGTAGCCCGCCAGGTTGCGCACGCCCATCTTGCTCATCAGGCGGTAGCGTTTCTCCATTTCGCCGACGCACCAGTTCAGCGCGTTGGCCGCGTGGCGCATGTCCGTCACCACCGGCGCCAGCAGGTGGGGAATGCCCTCGTAGACGCTCATTTCGAGCATCTTGGGGTCGATCAGGATCAGGCGCGTGTGCGAGGCGTCGGCCTTGTACAGCAGGGACAGGATCATGGCGTTGATCCCCACCGACTTCCCGGAACCGGTGGTCCCGGCCACCAGCAGGTGGGGCATCTTGGCCAGGTCGGCCACCACGGGATGGCCGGCGATATCCTTGCCCAGCGCCATGGTGACGACCGACGAATTGCTGTGATAGGTCTGCGACCCCAGGATTTCCGACAGGCGGACGGTCTGGCGACGCGGATTGGGCAGCTCCAGCCCCATCAGGTTCTTGCCGGGGATGGTCTCGACCACGCGGATGCTGACCAGGCTCAGGGCGCGCGCCAGGTCCTTCGCCAGGTTGACCACCTGGCTACCCTTGACCCCCGTGGCCGGCTCGATTTCATAGCGCGTAATGACCGGTCCGGCCTGTGCCGCCACCACGGTGACGCTGACCCCGAAATCGGCCAGCTTCTTTTCGATCAGTCGCGACGTGAATTCAATGGTCTCGGCCGATACCGTTTCCTGGTTGGTCGCCGGCGGATCCAGCAGGCCGATGGCCGGCAGGTCGCCTTCCTCGCCGACGTCGGCGGCGGTGAACAGCGACTGCTGCTTCTCGCGTTGCACGCGGTCGGACTTGGGCACCACCGTAATCGCCGGCTCGATGCGCACCGGCTGCTCGTGCACCAATTTCTCCTGCTTGGCGACGACCTGCTCGCTGCGCTCGGCATAAGCCACTTCGCCCAGCTTGCGGTCTTCCCGCGCCGCCACCGAGTCGCGCGTCCGGCGGATCAGGCCTTCCATCGCGCCGCCCAGGCGCTCGGCCACCGTCAGCCAGGAAAACGCGAAGAACAGGCTGAGCCCGGCGGCCACCAGCACCAGGAACACCAGGGTGCCGCCGGTGAAACCGAGGGCATTGGACAGCAGGCCGGCCAGGGAGTGGCCAATCACGCCGCCGGAACCGTTGCCGCCGTCCGAACCGCCCGGCAGATGGGCGCCGTGCGTGTACAGCCGCAAGGCTTCCAGGCCCATGGACCCCACAAGTAACAAGACGAAACCCAGCCCCTGTTCCCAATGCACGCGCGGCAGTTCGGCGTCGCCGTTGCCTGTTACGCGGAGATGACTGGCCAGGCGGCGATAGCCGGCACGGACGCGGTGCAGCAGCAGCACGACCCACCACCAGGCGGAATAGCCGAACAGGTACAGCAGGATATCGGAAAGATAGGCGCCCAGCGTGCCGCCCTTGTTGTGTACGACGCCGGCCGGAACCGAATGCGACCAGCCCGGGTCGGTCGCACTCCAGGTGGCCAGCACCAGGGTGAGCCAGGCCGCCATGGCGGCGAACAGAATCCAGCGGGCTTCCCGCAACAGCGACGACAATCGCGTCTGCAGGGGGGACGGCCCGTTACGGGTATTGCGCGAGGCGCGCGGGGTAGCGGTTGAAATACGCGGCATAGGCCTCATTATAATTGGGCATCCACTTTGCTCAGTGTGCCCGATGACGACTTCGAAACATGCCCAATTGCTGATCCTCGGTTCCGGTCCCGCCGGCTATACCGCCGCGGTGTATGCCGCCCGTGCGAACCTGAAACCGGTATTGGTGACCGGCCTGGCCCAGGGCGGCCAGCTCATGACCACGACGGAAGTCGACAACTGGCCGGCCGATGTCGACGGCGTCCAGGGCCCCGACTTGATGCAGCGTTTCCAGCAGCACGCGGAACGTTTTAACACCGAAATCCTTTTTGACCACATCGCCAGCGTGGATCTGACGCAACGGCCGTTCAAGCTGACGGGCGACGGCGGCAACGTCTATACCTGCGACGCCCTGATCATCGCCACCGGCGCGTCGGCCAAATACCTTGGCCTGCCGTCGGAGGAAACCTTCATGGGCAAGGGCGTGTCCGGCTGCGCCACCTGCGACGGCTTTTTCTACCGCAACCAGGACGTGGTCGTGGTCGGCGGCGGCAACACCGCCGTGGAAGAAGCGCTCTACCTGTCCCATATCGCCCGCAAGGTCACGGTCATCCACCGCCGCGACAAGTTCCGCGCCGAACCCATCCTGGTCGACCGGATGATGGAAAAGGTCCAGAACGGCAACATGGAACTGAAGCTGTTCGCCGAACTGCAGGAAGTGCTGGGCGACGACAGCGGCGTGACCGGCGTGCGCATCCGCGGCACCCAGGACGGCGCCACCGAGGATATCGCCGTGAAAGGCGCCTTCATCGCCATCGGCCACCATCCGAACACGGACATCTTCCAGGGCCAGCTGGACATGAAGGACGGCTACATCGTCACGCGCAGCGGCCTGTCCGGCATGGCGACCATGACGTCCGTGCCCGGCGTCTTCGCCGCCGGCGACGTACAGGACCACGTCTACCGCCAGGCGATCACCAGCGCCGCCACCGGCTGCATGGCCGCCCTGGACGCTCAACGCTGGCTGGAAAATGCGGGGCAGCAATAAGCCGGGCGCACGCCCGGATCCCCAAGGCGGGAGCGGCAGGCACGCCAAGGGCAGCCTGGCCGATGTCGAGGAACTGAAAAGCCTGCGGGACAGCCTGCGCGAGGCATCCCGCGCGGCCGCCCTGCGGCCCTCCGCCGCCGCCACGGCCGCCAAGGCCGCCAAGGCCGCGGCCAAGGACGACGGGTTGACCGGCGACGGCCTGCCCGACGATCCCGAATTGTTCCAGCGCGCCATGCGCAACGTGCGCAAGATGGAGACGCCCGCCCGGGCGGCCACTTATGTCGCGCCCGCGGCCGAGTCGAAAGCGACCTCGCCCGGCCTGGCCATACGCCGCGCCAATGCCCTGGGCGAGCAAGGCGCGGGCGCGCGTGCCGACGGCGGCGTGTCGGACGGCGCCGACGTTACGCGCTTCCTGTCGGAAAATGGCACCGCCTTCGTCCGCCACGATGCCGCCCCGGACACCGCCCGCAACCTGCGCCGCGGCGCCTGGCGCACCGGCGCGGAGCTGGACCTGCATGGCCTGCGGGTCGAGCAGGCCCGCCACGCCTTGTTTTCCTTCCTGGACGAATGCCTGGAGTACGGCATCCGCTGCGTGCGCATCGTGCACGGCAAGGGGCACGGATCGCTGGACATGGAACCGGTCCTCAAGGACAAGGTACGAACCTGGCTCGTGCAAAAAGCCGAGGTCATGGCGTTCTCGGAAAGCGAAGAACGGCACGGCGGCGCGGGCGCGCTGCTGGTGCTCCTGAAACAGGTTGAAGGCGGCAAGCGCTAAGGGGAATCCATGAAGTGGCTGTACCTGGCGATCGCCATCGGCGCCGAGCTGATCGCCACCAGCGCCCTCAAGGCCAGCGACGGATTTACCCGCCTGCTGCCGTCGGCGATCACCGTGGTCGGCTACCTGGTGTCGTTCTACTTCCTGTCCCAGACGCTGCGCGAAATCCCGGTCGGCATCGCCTACGCCATCTGGTCCGGCGTCGGCATCGTGCTGATTTCCCTCATCGGCCTGGTGTTCTTCAAGCAGCACCTGGACCTGCCCGCCCTCATCGGCATCGGCCTGATCGTGGCCGGCGTCATCGTGATGAACGTATTCTCCGACGCGGTGAAGCACTGATGCGCCGAAACATGCCCCGGGCGGCGCACGCCGCGCTTCACGCCCTGTCCGCCCCCGGGGCCGCGGCGGCATCCACGGGCGCCGACGAAGGATTGCGGACGTAGTCGACCAGGGCGCGGGTCGCCCCGTCCGGCGGCGGGGTCAACAGCGAAAACAGCACGATGGCCAGGAAGGCCGCGGGCGCCCCGAACACCCCGGCCGCGATGGGCTGTATGCCCCACCACAGGGTCACCGGCTGGGTACGGTCGATACCGAACACCAGCTCGCGCAGCCACGGATGGGTGTGGGCCATGTAGGAGAAGGTCACCAGCAAACCCGTCGCCATGCCCAGGGTGGCGCCCCATTTGTTGGCGCGCTTCCAGAAGATGCCCATCACCAGGACCGGGAAAAAGGAAGACGCGGCGAAGGAAAAGGCCGCCGACACCATGAACAGGATGTCGGCCGGCTTGCGCGCCGCCACCCAGGCCGCCGCGAAGGCGACGGCCAGCAGCAGCACCTTGGACACCAGCACGCGCCGGTTGGCCGCCATGCGCGGCGACACCACCCGGTACCACATGTCGTGCGAGAGCGAGTTGGAGAGGGTCAGCAACAGGCCATCCGCGGTGGACAAGGCAGCGGCCAGCCCGCCCGCCGCGACCAGCCCGGACACGACGTAAGGCAGGCCGCCGATCTCGGGGGCCGCCAGCACCATCATGTCCGCCCCCATGCTGATTTCGTCCAGCTGCACGAGGCCGTCGCCGTTGACGTCGGTGACATCCAGCAGGCCCGGGCTGACCGCGCTCCAGGCGTGCACCCAATCCGGCAGGTCCGTATAACGCGATCCCACCAGGGTGCTGTAGATGACCTGCTTGATCAGTACCGCCAAGGCCGGCGCCATCAGGTACAGCAGCAGGATGAACAGCAGCGACCAGGCCACGGACCGGCGCGCGGCGCCCACCGAGGGCGTGGTGTAGGAGCGCATCAATACATGCGGCAGCCCCGCCGTTCCCATCATCAGGCACAGCATCAAGGCCAGGAAGTTGTTGCGCAGGTCGGCGCGCTCGACGGGCGTGGCGCCCGGATACGGCTGCGCCGACGGCACGGGCGGCTGGGCTCGCGCCTGGTATTCGTTGCGGGCCTGGAACCAGGCCAGGCGCGCCTGCTCCGGATCGGCGGGATACGCGGCCAGCTCGCGCTCGACCGAGCGGATTTCCACCGACGGCGCGTCCGCCGCCATCAAGGCCGCCAGCCGGTCCCGCAAGATGACCTTCTCGGTCACCCAGGATTGCGGCAGGCTGCGCAGCCGCGCATCCATCTGGTCGGCGCGCGCCTGCCAGAGCCGGCGTACCGCCACTTCCTTGGGATCGTCGCGCAGGCGCTCCTCGGTATGGATCACCTGCTGCATGACGGGGCCGGCCGACCACTGCGGCACGGGACCGCCCGCGACCTTGAGCGACAGCCAGATCACCGGCACCAGGTACCCGATGATGAGAATGATGAATTGCCCGACCTGGGTCCAGGTGACGGCCCGCATGCCGCCCAGGAACGAACATACGAGCATGCCGCCCAGCGCCACGAAAATGCCCAGTTCGAAGGAGATGCCCGTCATGCGCGTGGTGATGATGCCCACGCCGTAGATCTGCGCCACCAGGTAGGTAAAGGAGCACAGGAAGGCGCAGGCCACGCCGGCCAGCCGCGGAAGATTGCCGCCGTAGCGGGCGCCGAGGAAGTCCGGCAAGGTGTACTGGCCGAACTTGCGCAGATAGGGCGCCAGCAACAGGCCCACCAGCACGTAGCCGCCGGTCCAGCCCATGACATAGGCCAGGCCGCCATAGCCGGTCAGGTACAGCGTGCCCGCCACGCCAATGAAGGATGCGACCGACATCCAGTCGGCCGCCGTGGCCATGCCGTTGTAGAACGCGGGAACGCGCCGGCCGGCCACGTAGTATTCGACCGAGTCCGAGGTGCGGCAGACGATGCCTATGCCCGCATACAGGCTGACGGTGACCAGCAGGAAGACATAGCCTATCCAGTTGCGCGCCATGCCCAGGACTTCGCACAGGGCCAGGACCAGGATCAGCAGGGCAAAGCCGGCGGCGTACAAGACGTAGATACGCCGCAGCTGCACGTCCAGTTCCCGCTGGGTCTCGCCGCCAAACAGCATTATTCGTCCCAGGCGTCGTCACCCCGGTTCATGACGCGGGCGTAGGCGATGACGACGAGAAGATAGGCAAGGGGCGCGCCATAGGCGGCCATCCAGAAGGAAAGCGGCCACCCCATCACGGTATACGGCAGGTCGCGGGCGAACCATGCGGGCAGGAAGGTCAAGGCGGCCCACAGGCACAACAGCAGCAGGGTCCAGCGCAGGTTGCGGCGCCAGGCGGATGCGTGGCGGGAGTCGTTCGGCAGCTCCTGGGGCAGATCGGCCACTGAATGCGATCCTGAATGTGATCCCTGAATGCGACAACGGCTGGCACTGCCTGGTGCCAGCCGTTGCGCGTTTTGCTTTTATAAAGGTACAGCCTTTTTTTATATATACCGGTGCCGCCCGGTTTAGCCCATGCAGGGCATTTGTCTCCTCACCTGCATGACCAGAATTCTGCACCAACTGCGGGATTGTGACACTAGGGGTATGCCCTAGGAAGGGGCATTCATTTACTTAAATCCCGCACCATGTTGGTGCTTTCCCTCGAAAATCCCCTATTCCCCCGCCATTCGGCCGATGGGAAACCCCATTTGTACTCAAAGTGGTGCAAAAACCCAGCCCATCCGGATGGGCCACTCTGGCCAGCGACGCCCACATCCGTGCGGGCGGCTGGACGCATTTATATCTTCTTTACAGCCGCGCCGCCAACCTTTACCCCGTTTTTATCGCCGCGTCCCTAATCTGCCTACCGTCCCGCCGGCCCATTCTCTTGCCGGCGCTGACGGGCGATCCGCCCCGGGAGAAACGATATGGACGTTGTCTATCTGGCCATCATGGCCATCTGCGCCGCGCTGACGATGGCGCTGTACGAGTTCTGCGACGTGTTGCTGCGAGGAGACCGCTCATGAGCTGGCTCTACCTGGTCAGCGGCGCGCTGGCGCTGCTGCTCTTCATCTATTTGCTGGTCGCCCTCTTCAAGCCGGAGAAATTCTGATGGACATCCGTTTCCTGGGCTTGCTGGGGTGCTTTCTCGTCGTGCTCCTCTTGCTCGCGCCCTGGGTGGGGCGTTATATCCGCAACGTCATGGAGGACGGGCAATCGCGCCTGACCGCCTGGGGCCGGCCGCTGGAGCGGCTGGTCTATCGCGTCGGCGGCATCCGCCCCGACGCCGAAATGGACTGGAAGCGCTACGCCGCCGCCGTGCTCGTGTTCAGCGTGCTGGGCACGCTGGCCACCTATGTCCTGCAACGCGCCCAAGGCCTGCTGCCGCTGAACCCCGCCGGATTCGGCCCGGTAGCGCCGGATTCGGCGCTGAACACCGCCATCAGCTTCGTCACGAACACCAATTGGCAGGGCTATGGCGGCGAATCGACGATGAGCTACCTGACGCAGATGCTGGTGCTGACGGTGCAGAACTTCGTCTCCGCGGCCACGGGCATCGGCGTGGTGCTCGCGCTGATCCGCGGCTTCGCTCGCCATGGCGCGCGCACGGTGGGCAATTTCTGGGTCGACATGACGCGCGCCACGCTCTATGTGCTGTTGCCGCTGTCCTTCCTTGTCGCGCTGTTCTTCGCGGGCCAGGGCGTGATCCAGAACTTCGACGCCTACAAGGAAGTGCCGCTGGTCGAGCCGGTGCAATACACCCAGCCCAAGCTCGACGCCGCCGGCCAGCCCGTGCTGGACCAGGCCGGCCAGCCGGTCACCGAACCCGCCACCGCCACCACGCAGACGCTGGCCATGGGACCGGTCGCCTCGCAGGAAGCCATCAAGCTGCTGGGCGTGAACGGCGGCGGATTCTTCAATGCGAATTCCGCGCACCCCTATGAGAACCCGACCGCGCTGTCCAACTTCGTGCAGATGCTGGCCATCCTCATCCTGCCTGCCGCCCTGTGCTTCACCTTCGGCGAAATGGTCGGCGACCGGCGCCAGGGCCTGGCGGTGCTCGCGTCGATGACGTTGCTGTTCATCGCCTTCGCGCTGATCGTGGGACATTACGAAGGCCGGCCCAACCCCATGCTGGCGCAGCAAGGCGTCGACGCAGCCAGCACGGCCATCAGCCCGGGCGGCAATATGGAGGGCAAGGAGACCCGCTTCGGCCTGAACGCCACGTCGCTGTTCGTGACCGTGACGACGGCGGCCTCCTGCGGCGCGGTGGACGCCATGCACGATTCCCTGTCGGCCATGGGCGGTTTCGCACCCCTGCTGCTGATGCAGTTGAGCGAAGTGGTGTTCGGCGGCGTGGGCTCCGGCCTCTACAGCATGCTGGGCTTCGCCATCCTGGCGGTGTTCATCGCGGGCTTGATGATAGGCCGCACGCCGGAATACCTGGGCAAGAAGATCGAGGCCTACGAGATGAAGATGACCTCCATCGTCATCCTGGCCACGCCGCTGCTGGTGCTGGCCGGCGCCGCGGTGGCCGTCAGCGTGGCCGCGGGCCAGGCCGGCGTGGCCAACCCCGGCGCGCATGGCTACTCGGAAATCCTCTATGCCGTGACCTCGGCCGCCAACAACAATGGCAGCGCCTTCGCCGGCCTGTCCGCCAATACGCCCTTCTACAACGTGCTGCTGGGCCTGGCGATGTGGTTCGGCCGCTTCGCCGTGATCGTTCCCATCCTGGCCATGGCCGGCTCCCTGGCCGCCAA
Organism: Achromobacter aloeverae; assembly: GCF_004121055.1. Lineage (GTDB taxonomy): Bacteria > Pseudomonadota > Gammaproteobacteria > Burkholderiales > Burkholderiaceae_B > Bordetella_C > Bordetella_C aloeverae. Next base: position 243,692 of record NZ_PYAL01000004.1, on the reverse strand, counting down.
GCGGCGCATCCCGGCGAGCGCCGGCACCATGCCCACCCACGGCCCGCTGTTCGTCGTGCTGCTGATCGGCTCGGTGCTGCTGGTAGGCGCGCTGACCTACGTGCCGGCGCTGGCCCTGGGGCCCGTGGCCGAGCATCTGCAAGGCCAGGCGCCAGGATCGTAGAAGGCCTGGGGTCAGGCCCGACCCCAGGCCTGCCCCAAGCCTGGCCCCAAGCCGAAACCGAAGACCGCAACCGTAGGCCGAACCCAAAGCCGAATCCCAAGGCTGAAACACAAGGCTGCAACCATCATGGCCCTTATTCGAAACGACACCGCCGCCGGCATCACGACAGTCCAGGACGGCGGCCTGCCGCCCCGGCGGCGCTTCAACTTCTTTTCCGGCGCGCTGCTGCTGCCGGCGATCGTCGAAAGTCTGCGCAAGCTGGCTCCCGCGACGCAGATCAAGAACCCCGTCATGTTCGTGGTCTACGTCGGCAGCATTCTTACCACCCTGTTGTGGGCGATGGCGCTGCGCGGCCAGGCCGAGGCGCCCGCCGGCTTCATCCTGGCCGTGGCGCTGTGGCTGTGGTTCACGGTGCTGTTCGCCAACTTCGCCGAAGCCCTGGCCGAAGGGCGCGGCAAGCAGCAGGCGGCCACGCTGCGGGGGCTGCGCAGCACGCTGACGGCGCATCTGCTGCGCGACTTCAAGCCGACCGACGTTCCCCACGCCCAGCCGGGTGGCTGGCGCGGCCGCGCCATCGCCCGCGCCTCCGGCGACCTGCGCAAGGACGACGTGGTGCTGGTGGAGGCCGGCGACACCATTCCCGGCGACGGCCTGGTGCTGGCCGGCGTGGCGTCGGTCGACGAAAGCGCCATTACCGGCGAATCGGCGCCGGTGATCCGCGAGGCGGGCGGCGACTTCTCCTCGGTCACCGGTGGGACGCACGTGCTGTCGGACTGGCTGTTCGTGCGCATCGCCGCCAATCCCGGCGAGAGTTTCCTCGACCGCATGATCTCCATGGTCGAAGGCGCCAAGCGCCAGAAGACGCCCAACGAACTGGCCCTGACCATCCTGCTGGTGGGCCTGACGGTGGTTTTCCTGCTGGTCACCGTCACCCTGCTGCCCTTCTCCCAATATGCGGTCATGGTCAACAAGGCCGGCATGGTGGTCAGCGTGACGGCGCTGGTGGCCCTGCTGGTGTGCCTGATTCCGACCACCATAGGCGGCCTGCTGTCGGCCATCGGCGTGGCGGGCATGAGCCGCATGATGCAAGCCAACGTCATGGCGATGTCGGGCCGCGCGGTGGAGGCGGCCGGCGACGTCGACGTGCTGCTGCTCGACAAGACCGGCACCATCACCTTCGGCAATCGCCAGGCCTCGGCCTTCATGCCGGCGCCCGGCGTATCGCCCCGCGAGCTGGCCGACGCGGCCCGCCTGGCCTCGCTGGCCGACGAGACGCCCGAAGGGCGCAGCATCGTGGCGCTGGCCGACAAGGCCCTGCATGCGCCGGCGCCCGCGCTGGCCGGCATGGCGGACGCCGAGGTCGTTCCTTTCACGGCGCAGACCCGCATGAGCGGCATCGATATCCGCGGCCGCCAGGTCCGCAAGGGCGCGGTGGACGCCGTGCGCCGCTGGCTGGCCGAACGGGGCGCGGCCATGGACGGAGCCGTGACCCGCGCCGCCGACGACGTGGCGCGGCGCGGCAGCACGCCGCTGGCGGTGGCCGATGGCGACCGGGTGCTGGGCGTGGTGGAACTCAAGGACATCGTCAAGCCGGCCATCAAGGAGCGCTTCGGCGAATTGCGCCGCATGGGCATCAAGACGGTGATGATCACCGGCGACAACAAGCTGACCGCGGCCGCCATCGCCGCCGAGGCCGGCGTCGACGACTACCTGGCCGAGGCCACGCCCGAAGCCAAGCTCAAGCTGATCCGCGCCTACCAGGGCGAAGGCCGCCTGGTGGCGATGACCGGCGACGGCACCAACGATGCGCCCGCGCTGGCGCAGGCCGACGTGGCCGTGGCGATGAATTCCGGCACGCAGGCCGCGAAGGAGGCCGGCAACATGGTGGACCTGGATTCCAATCCCACCAAGCTGATCGAGATCGTCGAGATCGGCAAGCAGATGTTGATGACGCGCGGCGCGCTGACCACGTTCAGCGTGGCCAACGACGTGGCGAAATACTTCGCCATCATCCCCGCCGCCTTCTCCAGCGTCTATCCGCAACTGGGCGTGCTCAACGTCATGGGCCTGGCCACGCCGGCGTCCGCCATCATGTCGGCGGTCATCTTCAACGCCCTGATCATCGTGGTGCTGATCCCGTTGGCGCTCAAGGGCGTGCGCTATCGCCCGCTGGGTGCGGCCATCCTGCTGCGGCGCAACCTGCTGGTCTACGGGCTGGGCGGGCTGCTGCTGCCGTTTGCCGGCATCAAGGCGATCGACATGGCCCTGGCCGCCCTGGGCTGGACCTGAGCCGAACCAGGCGCCGCGCTCCGCGCGCGGCCGGGCCCGCGATGGTCGCGGTGGTCCCGGCAGGCGCCGGCACTTCATCGAATTGGACCTGATCATGAAAACGACCGAGATCAAGCAAAACCTCCACCAAAACCCCAAGCAGAACGCCAAGCATGGCGGCGGCGACGCGCCGGCCATGGGCGAGGCGCCCATCCAGCAAGGCATGCTGCGCCCGGCGCTCGCCGTCTTCCTGGCGCTGAGCGTCATCACCGGCCTCATCTATCCCTATGCGACCACGGGGGCGGCCCAGGCGCTGTTTCCCTACCAGGCGCACGGATCGATACTGACGGCCAATGGCAAGGCGATAGGCTCGGACCTGATCGGCCAGCCCTTCTCGTCGCCCCGCTACTTCTGGGGCCGGCCGTCAGCCACCGCGCCCATGCCTTACAACGCCGCCTCATCCGGCGGCTCCAACCTGGGTCCGCGCAACCCGGCGCTGGCCGACGCCGTGCAGGCGCGCGTCGCCGCCCTGCATGCCGCCGATCCCGGCAACACCGCGCCCATACCCGTCGACCTTGTCGCGGCCTCGGGCAGCGGCCTGGACCCGGACATCAGCGTCGCCGCGGCCCGCTACCAGGCTGCCCGCGTGGCGCGGGAGCGCGGCCTGCCGCTGGCCGACGTGGAACAGCGCATCGCCGCCCATACCCGCAAGCCGTGGCTGGGCCTGCTGGGCGAACCAGGCGTCAATGTGCTGGCCTTGAACCTGGACCTGGACGGCGTGAAGACGGACCGGTGATAGGCCAGCGCGCCCGCGTATAGTGGCGGCTGGCCCGGCAGCGCCGACGCACGCCCCCGGCAGCCAGGCCCATCGCAAGGATAGACCCCGACCCATGCCCGCCTCCCCTCGCGCCCGCCCCGATCCGGACGCGCTCCTGCGCGATATCGATGCCGCCGACAAACGCGCCGGGCGCGGCCGGCTGCGGGTCTATTTCGGCGCCTCGGCCGGCGTCGGCAAGACCTACGCCATGCTCACGGCCGCCCGCGCCCTGCATGCGCAAGGCGCGCAGGTGCTGGCCGGTGTCATCGAGACCCACGGACGCGACGATACGGCGGCCCTCCTGCGGGACCTGGACGTGCTGCCGCGTGCCGAACGGGCGCACCGCGGCCATACCCTGCATGAATTCGACCTCGACGGCGCCCTGCGCCGCCGGCCCGCGCTGGTCCTGGTCGACGAACTGGCGCACAGCAACGCGCCCGGCTCGCGCCACGCCAAGCGCTGGCAGGACGTGGATGAGTTGCTGGCGGCCGGCATCGATGTCTGGACCACGCTCAATGCCCAGCACCTGGAAAGCCTGAACGAGGCGGTCGGCAGCATCACCGGCGTGCGCGTATGGGAGACCGTACCCGACGCGGTGTTCGACGCCGCCGACGAAGTGATGCTGGTCGACCTGCCTCCCGACGAGCTGCTGCGCCGCCTGCGCGAAGGCAAGGTCTACCTGCCCGACCAGGCGCGCCATGCGGCCCGCAACTTCTTTCGCAAGGGCAACCTGATCGCCCTGCGCGAACTGGCGCTGCGCCGCACCGCCGACCGGGTCGACAACGACGTGCAGGCCTACCGGCGCGACAGCGCCATCACCACCGTCTGGCGCACGCGCGAAGCCGTGGTGGCCTGCCTGGCCGCGGGCGACGGCGCCGAGCCGGTGGTGCGCGGTGCGCATCGCCTGGCGCAACAGCTCGGCGGCGAGCTGCATGTCGTCACCGTGCAGGTGCCGCGCGCCGCGCCGCTGCCGGCGCCGCGCGAAAGCGCCCTGCAAGCCGCACTGGCGCTGGCCCAGAGCCTGGGCGCCCATGTCGAAACCCTGGCCGGGACCGACATGGTGGAAGCGATCGCCGCCTATGTGCGGCGCCACAACATCACCAAGGCGGTGGTGGGACGGGCCGAGGCCGGCCGCGGGCTGCTGGCCGGACCCGCCGGCTGGCTCACCGCCGCGCTGTCCAGCGCCGGCCCCTGGCGCCGCGAACGCTTTGCCGACCGCCTGGCCGCCGGCTGCCCGGAGCTCGACGTGATCCGCCTGGCCGCACCGGTGCACGGTCCGCTGCCCCGGCCCGCGCCGGGCGCAGGCCGTCCCGTGCCGTCCGACGGTCGTGGGCCGACGGCATTCGTGCCCTATGCCTGGTCGGTGTGCTATTGCGCCATCGCCACGCTGGTATCGCTGGCCGCCTTTCCGGCGCTGCACCAGACCAATATCGTCATGTTCTATCTGCTGGCTGTCATGGCGGTGGCGCTGCGCCATGGCCGTGGGCCAGCCGCCACGGCGTCGATCATCAGCGTGATGGCGTTCGACTACTTCTTCGTGCAGCCGTTCGAATCTTTCGCGGTATCGGACGTGCAATACCTGCTGACCTTCCTGGTGCTGCTGACGGTCGGGCTGCTGGTCGGGCAATTGACCGCGGGCCTGCGTTTGCAGGCCCGCCTGTCGGCGCGCCGCGAAAGCGTGGTCCATGGTCTCTATGAATTCGCGCGCGAACTGTCCTCGGCCCTGATGCCGGAGCAAATCGTCGCGTCGGCCGTTTCCTTCATCGATGCCGCCTTCGGCACGCCCTGCGCCTTGCTGGTGCTGGACGAACACGACCGCCTGCGGCTGGCCAATGCCGACACGCCGCTGAACCTGGAGCCGGCCCTGGGCCAGTGGGTATTCGACCACGCGCAACCCGCCGGCGCGGGTACCGCCACGCTGGCCGCCAGCCCCTTGTTCTACCTGCCGCTGAAAGCGCCCATGCGCACGCGCGGCGTGCTGGTGATCCAGCCGCCCGGCGGCGCGGCCTTCGCCGCCACCGACGCGCGCCGCCAGCTGGAGACATACGCCAATGTCATCGCCATCGCCATCGAGCGCCTGCACTATGTGGAGGTGGCGCAGAAGGCCTTGGTCGACATGACATCGGAACAGTTGCGCAATTCCCTGCTGGCGGCCGTGTCGCATGATTTGCGCACCCCCCTGACCAGCCTGGTCGGCATGAGCGACAACCTGCTGGCGGCCACGCCGCCGCTGCCGCCGGCCCAGCGCGACATCGCCGCCGCCATGCGGCAGCAGGCTTACCGCATGCATGCGCTGGTGGTGAACCTGCTGGACATGGCGCGCCTGCAGAACCGCGAGGTCACCTTGCGCAAGGAGTGGCAGTCGGTGGAAGAACTGGTCGGCGCGGCGCTGGCCGAGACGCGCGAGCCCTTGCGCGCGCACCGGGTCTCCGTGGCGCCGCTGTCGGCCCTGCCGCTGGTGGAGTGCGATGGCGTGCTGATCCAGCGTGTCCTCTGCAACCTGCTGGAGAACGCCGCCAAGTACACGCCGCCCGGCAGCCAGGTGCGCGTGGAAGCCGACGCCGGCGACCAGGAGATGCGCATCGCCGTGGCGGATGACGGCCCGGGCGTAGCGCCTGGCAGGGAGCAAGCCATCTTCCAGAAATTCGTCCGTGGCGAACGCGAGTCGGCCACGCCGGGCGTAGGCCTGGGCCTGGCGGTCTGCCAGGCGATCATGAGCGCGCACGAAGGCCGCATCTGGGTCGAGCGCGGCGCGCCGCCACTGGGCGGCGCGCGCTTTATCATCACCTTGCCGCTGCGCCCCGCGCCGAGCCTCGACCCGGAGACGCCCGAAATGCCTGGGAAACCCGGAATGCCACCGAAACCCGGAACGCCTGGGAAACCCGGCGCTCCGGCCATACCCCAAGCGCCGGAAAGCGCCGCCGGCGCCTCATGACCCTCCCTGCCGCCATGTTCGATTTCCAACCCACCATTTTGCTGATCGAGGACGATCCCCACATCCGCCGCTTCGTCCGCGATGCGCTGGAAGGCGAAGGCTGCCAGGTGTTCGAGGCGCAGACCGTCAAGCGCGGCCTGATCGAGGCCGGCACGCGGCAGCCCGACGCCGTCGTGCTGGACCTGGGACTGCCGGACGGCGACGGCATGGACCTGATCACCGAACTGCGCGGCTGGACCGAAGTGCCGGTGCTGGTGCTGTCCGCGCGCACCGCCGAGGCCGACAAGATCGCGGCGCTGGACGCCGGCGCGGACGACTACCTGGCCAAGCCCTTCGGCGTCGGCGAGTTGCTGGCGCGCCTGCGCGTCCTGTTGCGCCGCCATGGCCGCGGCGGCGCGGGCAATGCCGCCGAAATCGCCTTCGGCGACGTGTCGGTGGACTTCTCGCGGCGCGTCGTCACGCGCGCCGGCGCGCACGTGCACCTGACCGCGATGGAATACCGTCTGCTCGCCGTCCTGCTGGCGCATCGCGGCAAGGTCATGACGCACCGCGAATTGCTGCGCGAGGTCTGGGGACCGTCCCATGTGGAAAGCAGCCATTACCTGCGCATCTACATGGGACACCTGCGGCAGAAGCTGGAAGCCGATCCCGCCCAGCCCGTCTATCTCCTTACGGAAGTGGGCGTGGGATATCGCTTCGCCGGATAAGGCACGCCGCGCGCCGTCCACGCTGCGGCATGTACGCCGTCGCGCCGCTGATGCCGGGCCTTCCTTTTATGCGTTATTGATACGTGCGGCCTGACTTTTGAGTCGGCCTTTAGACGTTTCCTCCTATCGTTGCGCAGCCTCGCGCGAGGCGCCATACAGGAGAGAAACACCATGCAGTTCACGCTCACGCAAACCGGCCGCAACACCCATGGATCGCCGGCGCCGGCTTCCCGCCACGCATCCCGTGCGCCGGCCACGGCGCGCCGGACCGGCGTCCTGGCCCTGGCCCTGGCCGCAGCGTTCGCCTGCGCCGCCCCCGCCGCCAGCCGCGCGGACGACGCCCCCGCGAGCGGCGCGGCGAGCGACGTGGCCAGCGCCGCCGCCACGCCCGACTACACGCTCAGCGCCAATATGACGCTGGCCTCGCAGTATCGCTACCGCGGTCTCATGCAGAGCGACAACAAGCCGGCCATCCAGGGCGGTTTCGATTTTTCCCATCGCAGCGGCTTCTATGTCGGCAACTGGAACTCCACCATCAGCTGGCTGTCGGACAGCAACAGCGACGTATCGGCGCCGGTGGAAATGGACTTCTACGGCGGCTATCGGGGCAACTTCACGACGGACGCGCCTTTCGACTTCGGCGTGCTCAAGTACTACTACCCTGGCGACTATCCGTCGGGCTATACCAGCCCGGACACGACCGAAGCCTATGGCAGCGTCGGCTATGGCCCGGTGGCCTTGAAATATTCCTATTCGCTATCCAATCTCTTCGGTTTCGCCCGCTCCAAGGGCAGCCAGTACGTGGAGTTGAACGGCAATTTCGATACCGGGATCTGGGGCCTGACGGTCAATGCCCATGTGGGCTACCAATACCTGCGCAACGTCGACGACGGCTCCTACTACGATTGGAAGCTGGGCCTGACGAAAGACCTGGGCCAGGGCTTCAGCGTCGCCGTCGCCTACATCGACACCAATGCCGACCGCGCCGTCTACACCAATCGCCAGGGCCGCGACATGGGACGCGGCACGGTGCTGGCCTCGTTGACCAGGACCTTCTGAAAGGTCCTGCCCGGACGACCGCGAACGCTGACGAGTTTTTTTGCGGCCGGGGTTTTACGGCATTTTTACCGGGAAACGCCGCTTTTTTCGCAGGCGTTTATCCGCGCCGTCCTACAGTGGAATCGTCTTCAACCACCGGCCTCCCTCGCCCGTCATGGCGTGGCGCCCCTCCCCGACATGCCCTTGATCTCCGACTTCGTCGCCGCCCGCCATCCCGCCGCGCACGGCCGCCGCGCCCTGGCGTCCTCCCTGCCGCAAGACAAGGGCGCGCGCGTCTGCCTGACCCTGCGCGTGCCGGGGCTCGACACGCAGGCCGTGCGCCGCGCGGTGCATCGCGCGCTGGGGGACCGCATCGACGTCTACACGCTTGCCGTGGATACACGCCGCGCGGTCACGACGCTGCAATTGCGGGTCCGCCGCGGCGCGCTGGCGGCGCTGATGGATGCCGTCATGGCCGGCCTCCCGGAAGCGGAATTCGGCGCCATCGCCCGCGCGCCGGACGCCGTCGACCTGCAGGTGCTGCACTGATGGGCGCCCGCATGCCGCCGCTATCCGGCCTCTGGCTGCCCATGGTGACGCCCCTGCGCCAGGGACGCGTGGACGAAGAAGCCGCCGTGCGCCTGGCGCGCCACTACCGGCGCGCGGGGGTTGCCGGCCTGGTGCTGTTCGGGTCCACCGGCGAAGGCAATCTGCTGACCCTGGCCGAGCGCTGCGACATGGTGGCCGCCCTGCGCGCCGACGCCGAGGCCGGCGCACTGCCCTTCATGCTGGGCCTGGGCGGCGTCGATACGACCGGCGTGGCAGCCGCGATGCGGCGGCTGAACCGGCTGGAACCGGTGGCCTATCTGGTCCCGCCCCCCTACTACCTGTGCCCGGCGCAGGCCGGCATGCGATGGCACTATCGCCAGCTGGCCTGGGCCACGGAACGCCCCATCATGCTTTACAACGTGCCCAGGCGCACCGGTAGCGCGCTGACCGTGGAAAGCATGGAGACGCTGGCCGCCACGCAACCCATCGTCGGGGTGAAGGAATGCGATGCCACCCGCCTGATGGTCATCCTGCGACGGGGTCAGGTGCCGGCGGTATGCGGCGAGGATGCGGCCTTGTGCGATTTTTCCCTGGCCGGCGGGCAGTGCGCCATCGCGGCATCCGCGCATGTGCGGCCCGATCTGTTCATTGCCATGATGCAATTGGCGCACGCAGGCCGGGCAAGCGAGGCGCGAGCCCTGCAAGACCAGCTCAAGCCTCTGATCCGCCTGCTGTTTTCGGAACCGAATCCCGCGCCGGTGAAGAAGGCCCTGGCCATGGCGGGCCTGATCCAGGACGAACTGCGACCGCCATTGATGCCGGCCAGCCGGGCCCTGGAGGGCAGGCTGCGGCGCCTGCTGGAAAGACTGCCGGCGGCGCCCGCCGCCGCCGCCCTTCAATCGACCAGCGCGGCTTCCGTGAACATATAGCCCCAGCGCCGCACCGAACGCAGCGGCAGCGGCATGCCCATGGCCTGCGCCTTGCGTCGCAGCCGGCTGACCATCACATCCACGCCGCGCGGCGACGACGCCGGATGCTCGCCGCTTTCGCCGGTCGACGGCGCCAGCGCGCTGAGTTCGGCTCGCGCCAGGCTGCGGCTGGGCGCCCCGAACAGCGCCAGCATGAACTTGCGCTCCAGCGTGGTCAGCACCAGGCGTTGGCCGCGGGGCGACACCAGCGTCCAGCCGCCGTCGCGCAAGCGCCACTGCTCGCCCGCCTGGTCCGCGACCACCGTGGGCATCGTCATGGATATTGCCGTTGTGTCATCCGCGGTGGCGGCCAGGGCGCGTATGGGGGCCTGGCGCAGCACGGGCAGCGGGGTGACAGCGCTATCGGCAGGCACCCCTGGCAGGCAATTCAACAAGGCATGGACTGTCGAGGTCAACTTGCGCAGATCGGCATCCAGTTGCTGTAGCGTCGCCTGCAGTTCACGGGTAGTAGAAGGGATCACGTGCACCACTCAACTCCGGGCCCGGCGGGCCCGCTTACGTTCACATAATGGAGGCCGGTGCGCAGACAGGCCGGCTGGCCCCCTGCACACCTCTTATTCGCAAACCGCCGGGATTTGCGTCCCCTCGCCACCTAAGTCCCCCAGACTGCGGACACTGGAATTGTAGGATTCCGTAACCTGGCGGGATCGGTCAAAAAAGCGCCAATTTGCTCAGCTATATAGCGAATTAGCACTCCATGGCCTAAAGGTATTCCCCATATAGACAGCTGCCACGGCGGGTTCAAAATAAGCGCGACGCCGTGACAGCCCCGATAGTCCACACTATGTTGGCTGAATTTGTCGACAATGTCGCGCAGGGACACATTCTTTCAAAAGTTGACGCTTCTGGCACTACGAAAATCTTAGGAAGCGGTCTAAGGAAATCTACGACCATCCTGTGCTTTGTATCCCATCCCTCACGGGAGGCGCCCATATGCTGACAACGAGGCTGAAGGAAGCGCGGTTACGCGCAGGCATTTCCCAGGAGCGGCTAGGCGTACTGGCCGGGCTGGACGAGATGTCGGCCAGCTCGCGCATGAACCAGTACGAGCGCGGCAAGCACACGCCGGGATTTTTCCTTATCGAGCGGCTGGCCTTGGCCCTGGATATTCCCGCCCCCTGGTTCTACACCCGGGACGACGGCCTGGCCGAATTGCTGATGGTCTATCACTCCCTGCCGCCAGGCCTGAAGCTGGAGGCGCTGATGCTGCTGAAGCAGTTGCAGAGCCGCAAGAACGACGAACCGGCTTGAACGCGAAACCGTCCCTGCCGCCGGCGCCCGACAGGGCGCCTTTCTTTTTTGTCATGAAAAAACGTAACGGCGACCCACGGGCCGCCGTTACGCCTGAGCCTTCCCGCGCCGCGCGCTGATCAGCGGCGGGGCGCCAGTCGGACCAGCAGGGATGCCACCGCCGACAGGGTGGTCAGGCCCACCACGCCCATCCAGCCCCACTGCGCCAGCGCCAGGCTACCCAGCGCCGCGCCCACCGACATGCCCACGAACACACTGGTGAACAGCAGCGCGTTCAGGCGGCTGCGGGCGCCCGGGTCGATACCGTAGACGATGGTCTGGTGCGCCACCAGGGCTGCCTGGATGCCGAAATCGAACCCGATCGCGCTGGCCACGATAAGCATCACCTTGCCATGCGTATCCGGCAGCAGGGGCAGGCCGGCCATGGCCAGGAAGGACAGCGCGGCCAGGCCCGCGGCCAGGCGCGTCACGCGTTCCGGGCCGCTGCGGTCGGCGACCCGGCCCGCCAAGGGCGCGGCCAGGGCCCCGGCGGCGCCCGCCAGGCCGAAAGCGCCTGCCGCCGCGCTGCCCAGGTGGAAAGGCGCCTCGTGCAACATGACCGCCAGCGTCGACCAGAAGGCGCTGAACCCCAGGGACAGCAGGCCCTGAGCCACGGCGGCCCGGCGCAAGGCCGGGTGGCGGCGCCAGAGACCGAACAGGGACCCCATCAGCGCGCCATAGGACAGCGAGGTAGACGGCGCGAAACGCGGCAAGTCTCGCCACAGGGCCGCGCCGATCGCGGCCATGCCCACGGCCGCGCCGACGTACATGGCACGCCAGCCGAACTGCTCGGCCACGAAGCCGCTGACCACGCGCGACAGCAATATCCCCAACAGCAGGCCAGTCATGACCGTGCCGACCACCCTCCCCCGATAAGCGGCGGGCGCCAAGGTCGCGGCGGCGGGCACGAGGTCCTGCGCCATGGTCGCCGTCAGCCCGACCGCCAGGCTGGCAGCCAGCAGGAAACCCAGGGAAGGCGCCAGGCCCGCCGCCAGCAGCGCCAGCGCCAGCAGGCCGCCCTTGAGCAGGATGATCTTGCGGCGGTCGTAGCGGTCGCCCAGGGGCGCCAGCAGCAGCAGGCCCAGCGCATACCCCAACTGGGTCAGCGTGGGAACCATGCCCACTTCGCGTTCGCCGGCATGGATGGCGCCGCCGAGCACGCCCAGCATGGGCTGGCTGTAGTAGAGCGACGCCACGCTGACGCCGGTGCCCACGGCCAGCAGCAGGACCAGCCCGCCGGACAGGTTTTCCTGGGGGGCGGCGACGGGCGCCGCCGCTGCGTCGGCGCCGCCGGAAGCCAGTGGAAGGACAGCTTCGCCGGAGGGCGTGGACTGAGACATGGGTAGGGAGGACATGATGGAAATTCCGGATTGGGTGATCGACGGATGGCATTCTCCGCACGAATGACCAACGTGGGTAGTAGCGCGTATTGCAGAAGCCCTATACGCTACGCGCATGACAGAAGCCCAAACCTCCGGCGTCGACCGCATCGAGCTGATGCAGACCTTTATCCGCATCGTCGATAGCGGCAGCCTGTCGGCCGCCGCCGAACGCCTGGGAACGACGCAACCGACCATCAGCCGGCGCTTGCAGGCCCTGGAACGCTTCCTCGGCCTGAAGCTGCTGCAGCGCACCACCCATGCCATGAAGCTCACCGAGGACGGGGAACGCTGCTATGCGCGCGCCCGCGACCTGCTGGACAATTGGCAGGCGATGGAGGAAGACCTGCGCGGCGTGGCCGACGAACCCGAAGGAAGACTGCGGGTGCTGGTGCCGCACGCCTTCGGCCAGCGCCACCTGATGCCCTTGCTGGCCGACTACCTCGTCCGCTATCCCAAGGTCTCCGTGGAATGGCTGCTGCAGGACCGGCGGCCGGACTTCCTCGCGGAAGGCATCGATTGCGCCTTGCACGTGGGCGAGCTGGACGACGTCGACCAGGTGGCGGTGCGGGTGTCGGAAATCCCGCGCATCGTGGTGGGCACGCCCGCGCTGGCGGCGACCGTGCCCCACGCGCGGCACCCGGCCGACCTGGCCGGCCTGCCCTGGATAGCCCTGCGCACCTTCTATCGCGATGAGATTACGCTGCGGCACGTGGCCGACCGGGAGGAGTACCGCCTGCCGATCCGGCCGCGCATGCTGACGGACAATCTGTATGCCCTGCACAACGCCGCCCTGCGCGGCATAGGGGCGACCGTCGAATCCGCCTGGATGACGACGGAGGACATCCAGGCCGGCAGGTTGTGCCGGTTGATCCCGGACTGGCATGCCGCGCCCTTGCCCATTTACCTGATGCACCCTTACGCGCGTTATTACCCGGCGCGCTTGCGGCGCTTCCTGGAAATCATCCGGCGCACCATGCCGCCGGTCATGGACGGCGAGCTCCTCGTGCCAGCGCCGGACTGAGCGCCGGCGGGCGCCCCGGCCTACATCAAGCCTACATCAGGCCTACGATCACGCCTACATCAGGCCTATCATCACCTGCCCGAACCCCGAGCAGGACACCTGCGCCGCGCCAGGCAGCAGGCGGGCGAAGTCGTAGGTTACGTGCTTGGAGAGGATGGCCTTCTCCATGCTGGCGATGATGCGATCCGCGGCGTCGGTCCAGCCCATGTGGCGCAACATCATCTCGGCCGAGAGGATTTCCGACCCCGGATTCACATAATCCTTGCCCGCATACTTGGGCGCGGTGCCATGGGTCGCTTCGAACACGGCCACCGACTCCGACATATTGGCCCCCGGGGCGATGCCCACGCCGCCCACCTGGGCTGCCAGGGCGTCCGACAGGTAGTCGCCGTTGAGGTTGGTCGAAGCGATGACGTCGCACTCGCCCGGGCGCAACAGTATGGTCTGCATGAATGCGTCGGCAATGGCGTCCTTGACGACGATGTCACGACCGGTGCGCGGATTGCGGACCTTGCACCACGGGCCGCCGTCGATCTGCTCGCCGGCGAATTCCCTGCGCACCAGGTCGTAGCCCCAGTCGCGGAAACCGCCTTCCGTGAACTTCATGATGTTGCCCTTGTGCACCAGGGTCACCGACGCGCGATCGTGGTCGATGGCGTACTGCACCGCCTTGCGCACCAGGCGCTCCGTACCCTCGCGCGATACCGGCTTGATGCCGATGGCGGAGGTTTCGGGGAAGCGGATCGACGTGGCGCCCAGTTCGGTGCGCAGGAAATCGATCAGCGCGCGCGCCTGGCTGGATTCGGCGGGATACTCGATGCCGGCATAGATGTCTTCCGAATTCTCGCGGAACAACACCATGTCGGTCTTTTCCGGTTCGCGCAGGGGCGACGGCACGCCCTTGAAGTAGCGCACCGGCCGCAGACAGACATAGAGATCCAGTTCCTGGCGCAGGGTGACGTTCAACGACCGGTAGCCGCCGCCGATGGGCGTGGTCAGGGGTCCCTTTATGGCGACCCGGTACTCCTTGATGGCGGCCAGCGTCTCCTGCGGCAGCCAGGTGTCGTCACCATACAGCTTGCGCGCCTTCTCGCCCGCGTAGATTTCCATCCAGTGGATGCGCCGCTTGCCGCCATAGGCCTTGCTGACCGCCGCGTCGACGACCTTGATCATGACAGGCGTGATGTCCACGCCAGCGCCATCGCCTTCGATGAAGGGAATGATGGGTTGGTCCGGGACGTTGAGGGTGTGGTCGGCGTTCGCGGCGATCTTCTGGCCCGCGGAAGGGACAACGATATGCTGGTAGCTCATGACAACGGCTCTCTGCGGTTACGGTCGAAGCAAAGCCCATTCTATCTCGCCCTATCGGGCCGCCGGACCGATCTCCCCCTGCGGCGGGAGTAAAATGCCATGACGCAGCGCACAACGGCGCTCCGCACAACACGCTCGCGTTTCCGTTTCCTATTCCCCGAATGTTCAATCCTTCCCGCGACCAAGTCCGCGAATTCTTCATCGAAACCTGGCGCAAGCACCGTGCCTCGGAAGTGCTTACACCCCTGGAATCGATGGCCCTGGACTGGCTGGTCGAACATCCCGAATACCACGGCGACCTGGAAGACCCCGCGGCCATGACCAAGGACTACTCGGTCGAGCAGGGGCGCACGAATCCCTTCCTGCACCTGTCCATGCACCTGGCGATCGCCGAACAGCTCTCGATCGACCATCCGCCCGGCATCCGCGCCGCCTACCAGCGGCTGACGGCGCGCAGCGACGCGCATCACGCCGCGCATGAAATCATGGAATGCCTGGGCCAGGTGGTCTGGGAAGCGCAGCGGCTGGGCAAGCCCCTGGACAGCGATACCTATATTGACCTGATCCGCCAGCGGGCGGACCGGTAGCCGTAGCCCGAGCCGCTGGAACGACAGCCCGGGCCGTCCTTGGCCTTTGGCCCTCGGCCTTGAGCCCTTTGCCTACTTGCGCACGCCCAGGTCGCTCGGCAGGCTGGCCAGCCAGGCCGTGACATTGTCGATGTCCTCCGGCGACAGCTGCACCGCGAAGGCGCCCATCACCGGATTCTTGCGGATATTGGCGGACGCGGCGGCGCCGGACTGGCCACGCTGGTAAGCCGTCAGCGCATGCTTCAGGTAGTCGGCATGCTGGCCCGCCAGCACCGGATAGGCCGGATCGACGGCGGTCTTGGCGTCCGCGCCATGGCAGGACGCGCAGTTGAATTTCTGGAAGACGGCCTTGCCGGCGTCCAGGTCGGCGGCGCGCGCAAGGCCGCAGGAAACGAGCAGCGCGACACCCGCGCAAGCGAGGAAATGGCGTTTCATGGATGCCCCCGATTACTTGAGATTGGCGTAATACGCAGCCAGGTCGGCGATGTCCTGGTCGGACAGGCTGGCCGCGACGGCATCCATGGTGGGATGACTGCGCGCACCGCTCTTGTATTCGTTCAAGGCGGCCTCGATGTACTTGGCATTCTGCCCGGCGATCATGGGCACGTGGTAAAGCTCGGGAAACGCGGTCTTGTATCCCGGGATGCCGTGACAGCCGATGCACATCGAAATCTTGTCACGCGCCGCCTGCACATTGCCGGCGGCAGGCGCGGCATCGGCCGCATGGGTCAGGCCCGGAATCGCACAGGATGCCGTCATGGCCATCACTGCTACCGTACGCAATACATTCGTTCGCAACTTCATTGGGGGCTCTTGTCTCGGCTATTCTGGTTGCTGGAACTTCTGCTGGTACATCTGCGAAGACTTCGCGCCAGCCCTCCAGCCGGACGCAAAATCCCAGCGATTGTACGATAATTGCCCGATAGACCACGCATGGGCGCAGCCCCGTGCCCTGACCGTGGAGGCTTTCGTTTCATGTCCGCAGCACGTCCCGATGCTCCCGCCGCCCGCTTCGACGGCACCGAACGCTACGTCGCCACCGACGATCTGAAGCTGGCCGTCAACGCCGCGTTGACGCTGCAGCGCCCCCTGTTGATCAAGGGTGAACCCGGTACCGGCAAGACCATGCTGGCCGAGGAAGTGGCGGCCGCCCTGGGCCGGCCCCTGCTGCAATGGCACATCAAGTCCACCACCAAGGCGCACCAGGGCCTGTACGAATACGACGCGGTCTCGCGCCTGCGCGACTCCCAGCTGGGCGACGAAAAGGTGCGGGATATCCGCAACTACATCGTCGAAGGCGTGCTTTGGCAGGCCTTCGAGGCCGACCAGCCTGTGGTGTTGCTGATCGACGAAATCGACAAGGCCGACATCGAATTCCCCAATGACCTGCTGCGCGAGCTCGACCGCATGGAATTCCATGTCTACGAGACCCGCCAGACCATACGCGCGCGCCACCGGCCGCTGGTCATCATCACCTCGAACAACGAGAAAGACCTGCCCGACGCCTTCCTGCGCCGCTGTTTCTTCCACTACATCCGCTTCCCGGACCGCGACACCATGCGCGACATCGTGGCGGTGCACTATCCCGATCTCAAGCAGGACGTGCTGCGCGCCGCGCTGGACGCCTTCTTCGCCCTGCGCGAGGCGCCCGGCCTGAAGAAGAAGCCCTCGACGTCCGAACTGCTGGACTGGCTGCGGCTGCTGCTGGCCGAGGACGTGCCGGCCGGCGAAATCGAGGCCCATGCCGCCACGGCGGTGCCCATCATGGCAGGCGCCTTGTTGAAGAACGAGCAGGACATGCAGCTGCTGGAACGCCTGGCCGCGATGACGCGCACCGGCACGCGGCGCTGACCGGGCGGCCCGCGCCATGCTGATCGACTTCTTCTACCATTTGCGGGCCCACAAGCTGCCCGTCTCGGTGCAGGAATACCTGACGCTGCTCAACGCCCTGCGTCACGATCTGATGTCGCCCACGCTGGACGATTTCTACTTTCTCGCGCGCACCGCCCTGGTCAAGGACGAAGCCCTCTACGACCGCTACGACCAGGCGTTCGGCGCCTATTACAAGGGCATCGAGGCCGCCTTGCCGGCCGGCAAGGACATCCCCATGGACTGGCTGATCAAGCAGTTCGAGCGCACCCTGACGGCCGAGCAAAAGGCCGCCATCGAGAAGCACGGCTGGGACAAGCTGATGGAGATGTTCCGCCAGCGGCTGGAGGAGCAAAAGGAACGGCACGCCGGCGGCAACCGCTGGATAGGCACGGGCGGCACGTCGCCGTTCGGCAATGGCGGCTATCACCCCGAAGGCATCCGCGTGGGCGGAGAATCGGCCGGCCATCGCAGCGCCGTCAAGGTCTGGGACATGCGCCAGTTCCGCGACTACGACGACCGGCTGGAGCTGGGCACGCGCAACTTCAAGGTGGCGTTGCGGCGCCTGCGCCGCTTCGCCCGCGCCGGCGCCGAGCTGGAACTGGACCTGGACGACACCATCGCCAGCACCGCGCGCAATGCCGGGCACCTGGACCTGCGCCTGGTGCCCGAGCGCCACAACACGGTCAAGGTGCTGATGCTGCTGGACGTCGGCGGCAGCATGGACGACCACATCACGCGGGTCGAGGAGCTGTTCTCGGCGGCGCGCAGCGAATTCCGCAATCTCGACGTCTACTACTTCCACAACTGTCCCTACGACAGCCTGTGGCAGAGCGCGCGCCGGCGCAGCACGGAGCGCTTCGATACCTGGGACATCCTGCGCAAGTACAACGCGGACTGGCGCCTCATCATCGTCGGCGACGCCACCATGAGCCCCTACGAGATCCTGCAGCCCGGCGGCTCGGTGGAATACGCGAACAAGGAAGCCGGGGCCGTCTGGATGCAGCGGCTGCTGGAGGCGTGGCCCAAGGCCGCCTGGCTCAACCCGGAGCCGACCGCGTCCTGGAACTACCGGCAGTCCATCGCGCTGCTGCGCGACATCATGCACGACCGCATGTATCCGGTGACGGTGGCAGGCCTGGAACAGGCCATGCGCACATTGTCGAAATAACCCGGTCCGTCTTTGTCAGGCGGACTTTCCGGTCTACTTTCCTGCCCTACTTCCGGCTTACTCTTTTGGAGTCTGCTTTTCGGGTCTGCTTTTCGGGTCTGCTTTTTCGGGCCTGTTTTTCGGGCCTACGCTCAGTCCGGCTCCTTGGGCGCGGCCATGACTTCGGACTCCAGGCGCGCGCGCGGAAAGGCAGCGCCAGCCTGCGGCACCACTTCGGTCACCATGTTGCGTTCGCCATCCGAGACGAAGAAACGCACCTGCTTCATGCCGGCCTGGGCAGCCAGGGTGGCAATGCCGCCGACGTCGGCCAGCGTCATGGTGGAATCCACCAATATCGCGACCGGCGTCATCGGACCGCGCGCCTTGTCCTTGGCCACGGTGCCCAGGGCCAGGCCAAGCTGGCGGCCATCCAGGCGGGCCTTGTCATCGCCCAACGAGAACTGCGGCTGGTGCGCGCCCTTGGCGGGCGGATAGACCTCGACGACCACGGGGCCGCGCGCGGCGTCCTTGCCGGCATCGGCGGCCGGCGTCGCGGCGGCAGCCGCCTTGTCGCCTTCCTTGCCCGGCGCGTTCGGAGCTTCCTTGCTTGCGTCCTTGCTTGCGTCCTTCGGAGCCTCCTTCGGCGCTTCCTTGGCCGCCGGCTTGGGCGCTTCCTTGGCCGGCTCCTTCGGGGCTTCCTTGGCGGCGGGCTTGGGCGCTTCCTTGGCCGGCTCCTTGGGCGCTTCCTTGGGGGCGGGCTTGGGGGCCTCCTTGGCCGGCTCCTTCGGCGTTTCCTTGGCGGCGGGTTTGGGGGCCTCCTTGGCCGGCTCCTTCGGCGTTTCCTTCGCCGGCGCGTTGTCCTGCGCGGGCGGGGTCTGCGCTGGCGGGGTCTGCGCGGGCGGAGTCTGTGCCGGCTGGGCCTGCGTCGCCTGCGCCAGCTGGCCTGATACCGATAGTGCCGCCGCGGGCGCGGCCGTATCCGCGGCCAGCGCGTTCAGCCCGAGCCCACAGCCCAGCAGGATGGAGAGGATTTTTCCCGTCATGGCGCGCGGCGCCGGCGTCTTCTTCAGCACTTCTCGAATTCCCAGGAGGCGTTCATTCAGCCGCCGGCGGCACACCCGCCGCGGCCCGACCTAGCAATATACCCGGCCGGAACGAAATCGTCCGAATGATTCCGGACATTGTCGCCAATCGATCTCGTCCCCATCCATGTCCAGGTCGAACACGCGCGCATAGGCCGGGCGCGATCGCGCGCCCTTGCCCGCGCCCTCCATTTCCAGGACATGACCCGAAAACCCGCAGGGCACGCCACCGCCTTCCGCGCAATAGCGGCACGTGGCAAGGTCGACGACATACGTCGTGTGGTCGTGCGCAAGAATGGCGACGTACTTCCCGTCATCACTGGCATACGCGTACCGGAAGGTTCCCTTGAGCCGCTCATTGGGCAGCTGGCTGCCCGCCAGATGCGACAGGGCGCGGGAAACGAGATCGGTCAGCATGATGCATTCCTCCATGGAGCATGGCCGGCGCGCCGGCCGCATGCGGCATTTTGTAGCCTCCCGTCCCGGAGTCGCGGACGCGGCCGCGGATGAAACGAACGCCGACCCTGGATGGGGCCGGGAGGATGGCGGTATCGATGCGATGGGCTGCTGCCTTGCCCTGCGCGCTGAGCCGGCGCAGAGCCCGCCGCGCGGCGGGGCGCGGCGTCTGTCTGTTATCCGCAGGTTACTCCTGGCGGCCACCGGAGCCAAGCGAACCGCCCTCTCCCGCCGGCCTGGGCAGCGCCGGCGCCGGCGCCGCCGGCAATGTCCCGCAGCCGCCGCCACGCCCGCTTTTACCAGGGGAAACCGGCATGTTCCGGTGCAATTTGGGTGCGAAGGGGGCCCCATCCCGACATGCCCAGGCCAGGAACCGGTACAAATCCCTTTTCTCAACGGAAAAATCTGTTACAGGATTCGCCTGCTGAACTTCACCTCACGTATACACTCCAACAACTTCGTCCACTCCGCAGGATTACGAGATTCATGCGCCTCTCACTTCCCTCGCTGTCGCGCCAGCTGAAAGCCCTGCTTTTCTCCTCGTTCATCGCCTTCCAGGCCGGCGCAGCGACCGTGCCGGACGGCATCACCGAAACCAGCTCGGTCGAGGGGATCTCGGAGTTCCGCCTGAGCAATGGCCTGCGCGTCCTGCTCGCGCCGGACGACTCCAAGCCCACTACCACGGTCAACATGACCTATCTGGTGGGATCGCGCATGGAAAACTACGGCGAAACCGGGATGGCGCACCTGCTCGAACACATGCTGTTCAAGGGCACCCCCACCACCCGCAACGCCCTGGGCGAATTCAACCGCCGCGGCCTGCAGGCCAACGGCAGCACATCGACGGACCGCACCAACTTCTTCGCCAGCTTCGCCGCCAACCCCGACACCCTCAAGTGGTACCTGGGCTGGCAGGCCGATGCCATGGTCAACTCCCTGATCGCCCGCGCCGACCTGGACACCGAGATGCCGGTGGTGCGTAACGAGATGGAACGCGGCGAGAACTCGCCCTTCAATATCCTGCTGCAGAAGATGCAAGGCGTCGCCTACCAGTGGCATAGCTACGGCAAGGTGACCATAGGCGCCCGCTCGGACGTGGAAAACGTCGACATCGACCAGCTGCGCGCCTTCTACCACCAGTACTACCAGCCCGATAACGCCGTACTGATCGTGGCCGGCAAGTTCGATCCCGACAGTACCCTGCAAGCCATCAGCGATACGCTGGGCAAGCTGCCCAAGCCCACCCGCAAGCTGCGCCGCGAATACACCGTCGAACCGGTGCAGGACGGCGAACGCTCGGTCACGCTGCGCCGCGTCGGCGGCACGCCCCTGGTGGCCGCGCTTTATCACATCCCCGCAGCCGGCAGCCCGGATTTCGCGCCGCTGGACCTGGCCAGCACCATCCTGTCGTCCGAACCCTCGGGCCGCCTGTACCGTGAGCTGGTGACGCGCAAGCTGGCCGCCAGCGCGTTCGGCTTCACCATGGACCAGCTGGACCCCGGCATCGCCATGTTCGGCGCCCAGCTCGAACCCAAGATGAACCAGGACGTCGCCCTCAAGGCGCTGACCGACACCATCGAGTCGATCAAGAAGAAGCCCTTCACGCAAGAAGAGCTCGATCGTGCCCGCAGCCGCTGGCTGATCGATTGGGACCGCACCTACGCCGACCCGGAAAGAATCGGCGTCGCCCTGTCCGAGGCCATCGCCTCCGGCGACTGGCGCCTGTTCTTCCTGGAGCGCGACCGCGTGCGCGCCGCCAAGCTCGCCGACGTGCAGCGCGTGGCCGAGCAGTACTTCGTGCGCAGCAACCGCGTCGAGGGCCGCTATATCCCCACGCCCGCGCCCGAACGGGCGCCGGCCAACACCCGCGTCGACCTGGCCGACGCCCTCAAGGACTACAAGGGCGACCCCACCTATGCGCAGGCGGCCGCCTTCGACGCCTCGCCCGCCAACATCAACAAGCAGACGCTGCGCCGCACCCTGGACCTGCCCAACGGCAAGGTCGACCTGGCGCTGCTGTCCAAGCCCACGCGCGGCCACCGTGTGCACGCCAAGCTGCTGCTGCAGTTCGGCAACGAGAAAACCCTGCGCGGTCAGCGCACCGTGGCCGACGCGGTCGCCGACCTGCTCACGCGCGGCACCGACAAGCTCAGCCGCCAGGCCATCGACGACCGCTTCGACCAGCTCAAGGCCGACGTCCACTTCAGCGGTTCCGGCACCAACCTGTCCATCGTCATCTCCACCACGCGCGATAACCTGCCGGCGGCGATAGCCCTGGCGCTGGACGTGGTTCGCGGCGCCAACTTCCCCAAGGACCAGGTCGAGGAGTACAAGACCCAGGTCATCACGGCCATCCAGAACGCCATGACCGAGCCGCCGGCCCTCGCGTCGCGCACGCTGGCGCGTCACGACAATCCGTGGCCCAAGGATGACATCCGCTACGTGCCGACCTTCGAGGAGTCGCTGGCTTCCGTCAATGGGCTGACGCGCGACATGCTGGTGCGTTTCCACAAGAAGTTCTATGGCACGGGCACCATCGCCTTCTCCGCGGTCGGCGACTTCGACGTCGACGCCGTACAGGCGGCGCTGAAGAAGGGCCTGGCAGGCTGGCAGCGCGGCGCGCCCTATACGCGCATTCCGATGCCCTTCCACACGGTGCCGGCCAAGGACTACACCATCGAGACGCCGGACAAGGCCAACGCCTTCTTCGCCGCCTACCTGCCGCTGAAGGTGCAGGACATCTCGCCGGACTACGCGGCCCTCTACCTGGCGAACTACCTGCTGGGCTCGTCCGGTTCCTCGCGCCTGTGGGACCGCATCCGTGAAAAGGACGGCCTGTCCTACGATGTCGGCAGCAGCCTCGATATCTCCTCGTTCGAGCCGCAAGGCAGCTGGTCCATGCACGCCATCTACGCGCCCCAGAACCGCGATCGCCTGCAACAGGCCCTGTACGACGAGACCAGCCGCGTGCTCAAGGAAGGGTTCACCGCGCAGGAACTGAAGGACGGCGTCAACTCCCTGCACAACTACTTCCGCCTGGCCTACTCGCAGGACGGCGTGGTGGCCGACGCCTGGATCCGCTACCTGCGCCGCGGCCGCGACTTCACGTGGGTCGCCGACCTGGACCGCAAGATCGCCAACCTGTCGCTGGACCAGGTGAACGACGTCATGCGCAAGTATTTCGATCCCGCCGCCTTCACTACCGTCTATGCGGGGGACTTCGAAAAGCACAAGGTCGAGAAGACGGACAAGTAGCGACGCACAGGAAAGCCGCCCCAGGGGCGGCCAGGCCTGGCTCCAGGCCCGCCCACCAGTCCCGCACAACCGTACCAAGGCCCCGGACCGCGCAAGTGGTCCGGGGCCTTGTGCCTATCGCCTTCGAAGAAGCCTTTTCGAAGGCGCCCTTTCGAAGGCGCCCTTTCGAAAAAAGCCCTGGAAAAAGTCCTACTGAATGTCCTGAAAAGCGGAAGGCCCTGAAAAGCGCGACGGACCGGGAACGCTCATGGTAGATCCGACCACTGATGGGCAACGTCCCGTGCATACCGCATTCGTGCATACCGCATTCGTGCATACCGCATTCGTACACACCTCGGTCGTGCACATCCCGGGCGTCCACACCTCAGTGTCCACACCTCACTCGTGGGAAGTTTTCCTTATGGCGTCCAATCTTGCGCCCCGTTTTTCCGCCCTGTCCCGCCGCCTCCCCGCCCTGCTCGTCTTCTGGTCACTGGGCGCGCAGGCCATCCCGGCCAACGCGCCGGACGGCTGCGCCAGGACCCGCTCGGCAGAAGGCATCACCGAATATCGCCTGGACAACGGCCTGCGCGTGCTCCTGGCGCCCGACGATACGCAGACGACCACGGCCGTCGACCTGACCTACAGGGTAGGATCGCGCAACGAACATGACGGCCAGCGCGGCCTGTCGCATCTGCTGGAGCACCTGGTACTCAGGGGCACGCCCACCCATCCCGACATCTCCGCCTCGTTCCAGCGCCGCGACATGAACGTCAAGGCCAGCACCTCGGCGGAACGCACCCACTATGCCGCCACCTTCCTCGCCGCCCCCGCGACACTGGCCTGGTACCTGGGCTGGCATGCCGACGCCATGGTCCATACCGGCGTGACGCGCGCCGACGTGGATGGCGTGCTGCCGAAGATCCTCGATGAAGTCGAGGCCGGCGAAAACGCGCCCGAACGCGTACTGCGGCAAAAGATGCGCAGCGCCGTGTTCCATTGGCACCGCTACGGCAACGATCCCATGGGTACGCGCGCCGATTTCGCCAACGTCCGCATCGATCTTCTGCGGGCCTACTATCGCGAGTACTACCAGCCCGATAACGCCGTGCTGACCATCACCGGCAAGTTCGACGCAGCCGCCACGCTGTCGGCCATCGTCGAAACGCTGGGCAAGGTGCCGCGCCCCAGCCGGAACATGCCGGCCGACTACGACGTCGAGTCCTTGCGCGACGGCAACCATGCCATCACGCTGCGCCGCAGGGGCGGCTATCCCCTGGCGGCCGCCATGTACCATGTGCCCGCCCCTCACAGCCGCGACCACACCCTGCTGCTGCTGGCGGCCGACATGCTCGCCACGGGCGGCGCCCATCGCCTGCGGGGCGAACTGGTCACGCCGGGACTGGCCGGCACGATCAGCAGCACCGCGCTGGGATGGCGCGACTATGGCTTGATCGAGTTCATCGCCGCCCTCAAGCCCGCCGTGGACAACGACAACGCGCAGCGCATCCTGAACCGCACCGTGGAGTCGGTCAGGCTGCATCCCTACACCCAGGCCGAGCTCGACCAGGCGCGCCGCCGCTGGCTGGACGGCTGGACCCGCGCGCAGGCCGATCCGCTGGCGTTGGCCGACGCATTGTCCAAGGCCAGCGTGAGCGGCGACTGGCGCCTGGTCTTCCTGGAACGCGACCGCGTGCGCGACGCCACGCTGATCGACGTGCAGCGCGCGGCGGAGCGATATCTGCTGCGGGCCAACCGCAACCAGGGCAGCTACATACCCACCGCCGAACCCGAGCGCCAGCCCGCCACGGCCCCGATCGACCTGGGCCCCGAGCTCAAGCGCTACGACACGGACGTCGACTGACTCGCCGCCGGCATGCGGGCCACGCAATCCAGCAGCGCCCGCACCGCCGGATTGTCTTGCGGCGTGCGCCACGCCAGGTACATGTCGGCGCGCAGCGCGCAGTCCGCCAGCGCGGTGAAATGCAGGCCATCGAGCCGCAGTTCGCGCGCCGACGCCGGCACGATGCCCATGCCGAGCCCGGCGCGGACCAGGGCCAGCAGGGTATGCGTCTGGCTGGCGTGCTGCACGACATCGGGCCTTACGCCGGCTTGCGCCAGGGCGGCGTTGATGCGCTCATGGAAGTACTTGCCCTCGTTAGGCGAATAGGCAATGAAAGGCTGGCCGTTCAGCGCCTGCAAGGGCACGCTCTTGAGCCGTGCCAGCGGCCAGCCGCGCGGCGCCGCCAGCACCAGCGGTTCGCGCTCCAGCAAGCGGTGGCCCAGGCCTTCCGGCCGGGGCAAATGGCGCGCAAGCACCACGTCCAGCTCGCCGGCCACCAGATGCCGGCCCAGGTCGATCGAGACCATTTCCCGCAATTGGATATCCACGTCCGGCAATTCACGGCGCGCCTGGGTGACGATGGCCGGCATCAGGCGATAGGCCGCCACCGCGGTGAAGCCCAGGGTGACATGGCCGGCGGCGCCGGTGGCGGTGCGCTGCGCCTGCATGGCGGCGCGCGCCGAGAACTCCAGCAAGTGGCGGGCGTCGCGCAGGAAGCTGCGCCCGGCGGCCGTCAGCGCGACCACGCGGCTGCTGCGTTCGAACAGGCTTACGCCCAGGCTGCGCTCCAGCATCTGGACCTGCCGGCTCAGGGGCGGCTGGGTCATGCGCAGGCGCGCGGCGGCCCGGCCGAAATGCAGCTCCTCGGCCACCGCCACGAAGCACTCCAGTTGCCTAAGCTCCATCAACTGCCCCCTATCGATTCAATCCTTGTATTGATCTTTGCTATTTATAACTGGATGGGATGCGCTGGTCGAATCGTTCCTATACTGGCCGCGCCAGGGCGCCGGGGAACGATCTCGAACGCGCTGGCGGGATGGCCGCTCGCGCCCGGGCCGGGAGACGGGAAGGCGGCGCGGCCATGCCTGTGCAAGGCGGCCGGGCGGACGGAGGAAGCGCGACAGCAGGCGTCCGCCCTGTCAATAAATGACTATCTATTATTCAAAGAAGGTGCGAGACCATGGAGACTATCGATACGGCGCGCAGGCGCCTGCTGGGCGCCGCCCTGACCGCCCCGGTGCTGGCGGCGAGCCTGCGGCCGCTGGCCGCCGTGGCGGCCGACACTTACCCGGCGCGCCCCATCAACCTGCTGGTGCCCTTTTCCCCCGGCGGCGGCACGGACATCTCGGCGCGCCTGCTGGCCGCGGCGCTGGGCCCGCAACTGGGCGGCGCGTCGGTAGTGGTCGACAACCGCCCCGGCGCAGGCGGCCAGATCGCCGCCGACACGGTGGCGCGCGCCGCCAACGACGGCTACACCCTGTTGTTCGCCAATTCCGGCATGCTGGCGGTCAACCCATGGCTGTACAAGCTGCACAGCGACCCGGCCACCGCCTTCGCGCCCGTGTCGATGTTCTCGGACCTGCCCTTCGCCCTGGTGGTCTCGCCGCAACTGCCCGCCCGCAACGTGCAGGAACTGGTCGAGCTGGCGCGCAAGGAGCCGGGCAAGCATACCTTCGCCAGCTCGGGCACCGGCGGCGCGCCGCACCTGGCGGGCGAAATCTTCCAGCAGGCCACCGGCACCCAGCTGACGCACGTGCCCTACAAGGGCGGCGGTCCGGCGATGACGGACCTGATGGCGGGACGCGTGGACATGCTGTTCGCGTCCATCCTGGAAACCGTCACCTACGTGCAGGCGGGCAAGCTGCGCGCCCTGGCCGTCACCGGCCCCACCCGCTCGCCGGCCATGCCCGACGTGCCCACCATCGACGAGGCCGGCGTGCACAATGCGCAAACCGGTTCGTGGACCGCGGTGCTGGCGCCAGCCGGCACGCCGCAGCCGGTGCTGGACAAACTGTCCGCCGCCATCCGCCAGGTGGCCAGCGCCGCCGACGTGAAGCAGAAGCTGGAGGCCCAGGGCGCCGTCGCCCACGGCTCGACGCCCGCGGAACTGGCCGACATCGCGGCGCGCGAGCGGGCGCGCTATGGCGACATCATCAAGGCGCGCAACCTGCGCGTGGATTGAAGCCCGCCGGGCCGGCACGCCGCGGCGATCAGGTCGCCCGCTTCGGTCGCCCGCTCGGGTCGCCCGATCAGGTCGCTCCTTCGCGCAGGCGCGCGCCGCCCAGGGGCGTATCGCGCAGGCGGCGGCCCAGGCCGTCGGCCAGCGCGTTGGCCAGCGCCGCCGACGCCGGACCCTGGGAGGCCTCGCCCGCGCCCAGGAAAGGCAGGCCCGGCTGGTCGATGAGATGCACGTCCATTCGCGCCGGCACGCCGGAAAAGCGCAGGATGGGATAGGTGCTCCAATCGTAGCTGTCGACGCGCCGCCGGTCGAAACGCAGCTGTTCATGCAGCGTCCAACTGAAGGACTGGAGGATGCCGCCCTCGACCTGGTTGCGCACGCCATCGGGATTGACGACCTGCCCGCAATCCACCGCCGCGACCACGCGATGCACCCGCACCGCGCCGGTTTCGCGCTGCACGTCCAGCTCCACCGCCAGTGCCATATAGGCCATCAGGTTCTTGTACTGGGCGAAGGCGAAACCCACGCCATGCCCCGGCGCCCGCGATCCCGGTCCGGGCCAGCCGAATTGCCGGGCGGCCAGCTCCACCACCGCGCGAGCGCGCGGGTCCTTCAGGTGACGCAGGCGAAACTGCACCGGGTCGGCGCCGGCCGCCTGCGCCAACTCGTCCATGAAGCTTTCGATGGTGAAAATATTCATGTACGCGCCCAGCGAACGCATCGCGGAAACGCGCAAGGGCATGTCGGGCAGGAAATGGTGGCGCACCTGCATCCTGGGCAGGTCGTACAGCGGAATGCTGTTGCGGTCGCCGCCGCCCTCCGGCATCGGAATGGGCTTGGGCGGCGCGGGGGTGAAAGGTCGCGCGAGCGCCCATGTGGGCATCAGGCGGCCGGCGTTGTCGATGCGCTGGTTGTGGGAATTGCTCCAGACCTGGTATTCCCAGTCGACGATGCGGCCGTCGGCGTCCAGCGTCGCGGCCACGTCGGTGACCATGGCGGGGCCGGACGGCTCCCAGGTGTGTTCCTGTTCGCGCATCCATTGCACCCGCACCGGCTGCCCCGGCACCGCGCGCGCGATCAACGCCGCGTCCGCGGCGACGTCGTCGGCGCCGTTGTGGCCGTAGCAACCCGAACCCTCCACATGGATGCAGCGGACGCGCTCCGTCGGCAAGCCCAGCATCTCCGCCAGTCCCGCGCGCAGCGGGAACACGCCCTGCGTATGGGTCCAGACCGTCAGTTGCCCGTCGACGAATTGCGCCAGCGCGCAGGAGGGGCCGATAGACCCGTGCGTCAGGTAGGGCTTGGTATAGCGCGCCGCCAGCCTGCGGCCGGTGGGCGCCGCGCCCGCGCGCGTGTCCGCCACCATGATCTCGCGCGCCGGCAGGCGCATGAGATACGCGTGGATGCTGGCGGCGTCCGGCAGGCTGGCGCTTTCCTCCCAGCGCGCGGCGGCCGCCAGGGCGCGCATCGCCACGATCGCCTGCCATTCATCGTGCGCCACCACGGCCAGGTAGCTGCCGTCGCGCACCACTTGCACCACCCCGGGCAAGGCCCGCACGGCCGTATCGTCCAGCGCCACCAGGCGCGCGCCATAGGACGGCTGCCGCACGACGCGCGCGTGCAGCATGCCCGGCAGGCGCATGTCCTGTACATAGCTGGCGCCGCCGGCGACCTTGCCGGGAATGTCCACCCGCGGCAAGGGCAGGCCGATCACCTGGAACTGGCGCGGGTCCTTCAATGGCGATACCGGCGCCGCGGTGCGATGCAGGTCGACGCCCGCCACGACCGCGCCATACGCCAGCCGCCGGCCGTCGGCGGCCAATACCTGGCCGCCCTCGGTATGCAAGGTATCGCGCGCCACGCCCAACTGGACCGCGGCCGCGTCCAGCAAAAGACCGTGCGCCTGCGCCGCCGCGTTGAGGATGGCGGTGCCGCTGTCGGCCAGCGAATGGCTGCCCGCGGTGTAGCCTTCGTTGGGCGTGCGCGCCGTGTCCGCCGTGATCAGCGTAATGGCCGCGGGCGCCACATCCAGCTGCTCGGCGGCGATCTGGATGAATGCCGTGCGCACGCCCGTGCCCAACTCGGCCTTGCCCGTGCAAACGGTGACGCGCCCCGTGGATTCCAGGCGTATCCAGGCGTCCAGCATCGGGGTGCTGTTAAGGCTGCCCGGCAGCCTGGCCGGCACGGGCGGCGCCGTGGCGCCGGGCGCCGCCGCGGCGGACGCGGCCTCGCCTGCCGCGGCGCGCTGCGCCATCGCGACGGCCGGCAGCAAGGAAAATCCGACCGTGATGGAGCCGGCCGCCAGCAGGCGCCGGCGGCCCGTGTCGACCGGCGCGCCGGAGCCGGTCGTGACCGTGGCCTGCGCGCCGCGCTCGATCCGCCTGTCCGCGCCTGTCCGCGCGCTGCCCGGCGTGGGTATCCGGGCCCGCGTCATTGCCGCGCTCCCGACGGTTGCGGGACGGCTGCCGTTGGCGTCTGCTCGACCAACTGGGCCGGCCGCAGGGAAGAAAGATGCCGCGTGCCGCCGGCGTCCGCCCGCAGCCCGGTGGCCGCGTCCACGATGGCCGCGACGATGCGCATGTGGGTCCCGCAGCGGCAGAGGTTGGGCTCCATGTGCGCGATTACCTCGTCGCGGGTGGGCGACGGATTGCGCTCCAGCAGCGCCTGGGCGCGCATGATCATGCCCGCGATGCAATAGCCGCATTGGGCGGCCTGGTGATCGATGAACGATTGCTGCAGCGGTCCCGGCCGGTCCGGCGTGCCCAGGCTCTCGACCGTGCGCACGGCGCGAGCGCCGACCGCGGCCAGTGGCACCTGGCACGAGAACATCGGGACGTCGCCGACGATGACGGTGCAGGCGCCGCACTGGCCCAGTCCGCAGCCATACTTGGCGCCGTTGAGTTGCAGCTGGTTGCGCAAGACGTAGAGCAAGGGGGTAGCGGGATCGACATCCAGCGCGTGCGCCTTGCCGTTGACGGTCAATGTGATCATGGCTTGCGGGTCTCCTTCGCTTGCGCCAGCGGCGCCGCGGCGGCCGTTTCCTTGCGCACGGCGGCAACCGCGCCCTGCAGGTTGGGCCAGGCAGGACGGCGCGCGACCTGCACGCGCATGTAGTCCAGCACCTGGGCCACCTGCGCGTCGTCCAGCACGGCGCCGAAGGCCGGCATATAGGGGGTGGCGGCGCTGCCTTCCTGCGCAATGCCGTGCAGCACCAGGTTGATGGCATTGCGGGGATCGTCGGCGGTGGCCGCGTGGCTCAGCGCCAGCGCGGGGCGGCCGCCGATGCGCATCATCGGTGCCCCCTCATCGTGACAGGATGCGCAAGTGGACGCATATAGCGTCGCGCCAGGGGTCGGCAGCCGCGCGTCGGGGGCGGGCGTGAGCGCCTGACGGGACGCGGTCGGCGGGGTTGGTGGCTGCGGCGGTTGTTGCGGCGGTTGTTGCAGCGGTTGTTGCGTCGGTGGTTGCGTCGGTGGTTGCGTCGGTTGCCGCACCGTCTCCCGCCGCGCGCCCGGCAAGTCCAGCAGGTAGACCGCCATGGCCTTCACATCCGCCTCGGGCAGCAAGGCCAGTTGCCGCGTCACGTCCCGCATGGGCCCCGCCGCCGCCCCGTGCTCGCTGGCCAGGCCGGTACGCAGGTACGCGGCCAGCTGGTCGACCGTCCAAGGCCGGGGCGCGTGCGCCAGCGCTGTCAGCGCGGGCGCTTCCCAGCCGTCGACGATCGCGCCGGCGTAGGCCCGATCGGCCGCCGGCGCGCCCAGTGCATTCAACGGGGTATGACAGGCCGCGCAATGCCCCGCGCCTTCCACCAGATAGCGGCCGCGCACCCACGCCTCGCCGCGGCTCTCGTCCGGCGGCAAGGGACCGTCAGGTAGATACAGCAGGTTCCATATCGCCAGCAGCGGCCGGAACGAATAAGGAAAGGACAAGGCATTGTCCGGCGGCCGGGTCGCCACCGGCGTGCGTGTCATCAGATACGCGTACAGGTCCTGCACGTCCTGGTCGGACAGGTGCGTGAAGTGAGGATAAGGGAAAGCCGGGTAAAGCAGGTGCCCGTCGCGGGAGACGCCGGTCCGCAGCGCGCGGTCGAAGGCCGTCAGGGACCAGCGGCCGATGCCGCTGTCGGGGTCCGGCGTGATGTTGCTGCTGTAGAGGGTGCCGAACGGCGTACGCAGCGGCGTGCCGCCGGCATAGGCCGGACCGCCGCGCGCGGTGTGACAGGAGATGCAATCGCCCGCCGCCGCCACGCGCACGCCGCGATCCACGGCGTTGCGGCTGAAGGACGTGGGAGCGGGCGGCGCGATTTCCGCGATCCCGGCCTGCCACGTTGCCACTGCCAGCGCGGCGAGGCCCAGCGCCACCACGCCGGCCAATGTTGCCGCGATCGTCTTGCCGCGCATCGAGCCCCTCCGAACCATGAACTGGCCAGACTGTACGACGCGAGGCTGACAGCCGATTTAAAGCGAGCCCCGCCCGCTACGCCCGCTTACATCTCTTCAAAATCGAGATCAGCCTT
Source organism: Achromobacter aloeverae (assembly GCF_004121055.1). GTDB lineage: Bacteria > Pseudomonadota > Gammaproteobacteria > Burkholderiales > Burkholderiaceae_B > Bordetella_C > Bordetella_C aloeverae. The sequence continues at coordinate 212,306 of NZ_PYAL01000004.1, read as the reverse complement.
TCGGCACGTCCCTGGGCGGATGTCCATCGTAAACCGGAATGTACTGGCGAGGTATGGGCCCCTTGTTACGGCCGCCCTGGTTGGTTTGCTCCCAGGCATGGGCAAGAATGCCGACCGAGCGCGATAGGCAGAACAGCCCGCGCGCCAGCGGGGCGGGAAATCCCAGCTCGGCATAGATCACCGCGGTGGCGCCATCGATGTTCATCGGAATGGCCTTGCCCTTGCGCGCCGCCAGCTCGGCTTCGATGCCACGCGCGATGGTCGCGTAGCGGCCGGACACGGCGCCGGCCGCGGCGGCCTCGTCCACCAGTTGCAACAGGCGCGGCGCGCGCGGGTCCAGGTGATGGAAGCGGTGGCCGAAACCCGAAATGAACTTGCCGTGCAGGTCGATGAAAGCATCCAGCCCGGCGCGCACCGCATCGTCCTGGCTGGCGCCCGCGTCCATGCGCGCGGCCACGTCCTGGTACAGCCCGACCGCCTGCTCGCCCGCGCCGCCGTGCACGTCGCCCAGCACGTTGACAGCCGAGGCCATGGCATTGTTCAGTCCCACGCCGCACGTCGCCGCCATGCGCGCGATGGCGATGCTGGGCGCTTGCGGACCGTGGTCGACCGCGGCCATCAGCGCCGCCTCCAGCAGCCTGCCCTGCCGCTCGGAAGGCAGTTCGCCCCGCAACATCAGCCACGCCATCTGGGCGAAGCCAATATTGCCGATGAGGTCCTGGATCGCATAGCCGTGGTAGCGGATCACGCCCGGCTTCATATCGGTGATGGCCGTATGCCACCACTGGCGGCTGGCCAGGCCGTCGTCCACCTGTCCGGCGCCGCCGGCTTCGTTGCTGGTCATATTGCTCGCTCCTCTTTCAGGCCGCGGATCTGCTCGGCGTCATAGCCCAGTTCGCGCAGCAGTTCTTCGTTGTGTTGTCCCAAGCGGGGCGGCGGCGTGTCGACTGCCGGCGCCGCGCCATCCAGCTTGAATCCCGTGCGCACCACGCGCACGTCCCGCCCCACGCCCGGCACGTCCGGAAACGTGGCCACCATGCCGCGTTCGGCGACCTGCGGGTGCGCCAGGGCCTGCTCGACGCTGTAGACAGGCCCGGTCGGCACGCCAGCCTGGGTCAGCAAGGGCCACCATTGCAGCGCGGGCCGCGCCGCCAGGGCACCTTCCAGTTCGGTCTTCAGGGCCTCGCGATGGCGCAGGCGCGCCTGGCGTTCGGCGTAGTCCGGATGCGCGATCAAGTCCTCGCGTCCGACGACGCGGCACAGGGCCTCGAACTGTTCCTGCTTGTTGGCGGCGATATTGAGCAGGCCATCGCCGGTGCGGAAGGTGCCGGACGGACTGGCGGTCACGTTATCGTTGCCCATGGGCGTCGGCGTGCGGCCCGCCACCAGGTAGTTCGATACGGCCCAGCCCATGGTCGCCATGGTGGCCTCCAGCATGGAAACGTCGATGAAGCGCGCGCTGTCGCGCTCGCGCTCGGCCAGCGCCGCCGCCACCGCGAACGCGGCGGTCATGCCGCCGATGGTGTCGGCGATGGGATAGCCGACGCGATAAGGCGCCGTCTCCGGCGCGCCGGTGATGCTCATCACGCCCGACATGCCTTGCACGATCTGGTCATAGGCCGGATAGTCGCGCAACGGCCCCTGCTGGCCGAAGCCGGAAATGGCGCAATACACGAGACGCGGCTGGTGCTGGCGCAGCACCTCGAACCCCACGCCCAGGCGGTCCATCACGCCGGGGCGGAAATTCTCCACAACCACGTCGGCCTGGGCCACGAGGCGCAGGAATACTTCCTTGCCGCGCGCGTGCTTGAGGTTCACGGTGATCGAACGCTTGCCGGCGTTCTGCGCCAGGAAGGAAACGCCCATCAGGCCGCGGTTCAGGTCGGCGTCGGCGCCCAGCTGGCGCGCGAGGTCGCCGGTCCCCGGGGTTTCCACCTTGATCACGTCGGCGCCCATGTGCGCCAGTTGATGGCAGCAAAATGGGCCCGCCAACACGTTGGTCAGGTCGAGTACGCGGATGCCTTGCAAGGGCTTGGACATGAATGATTCCTCTTGAAGTCCGTGCGGGTGCGCGTCGCGGACCGGCTTCCGGCCGGCCGCGGCGTCCCGCATCGTGGTTTATTCCATCTTGGCGCCCGACGCGCGCACGGTGTCGCCCCAGCGCTTGTACTCGGACTTCAGGAAAGTGGCGAAGTCTTCCGGCGTGCCGCCGATGGGCGTGCTGCCTTCCGCGGCGAAACGCTCGATGGTCAGCGGCTTTTTCAGGGCCTCGTTGACCACCGTGTTGATCTGCCGCACCACTTCGGCCGGCGTGCCGGTCGGCGCCACCAGGCCCTTCCAGTCGCGGGCGTCGAAATCGGCATAGCCTTGTTCGGCGATGGCGGGCGTGTCGGGCAAGGCGTTCAGGCGATCCTTGGACGTGACCGCCAGGGCGCGCAGCTTGCCGCTGGCGATCAGCGGCAGCACGGTGGCGGGCGTGGCGAAATAGATATCCACCTGGCCGCCGATCATGTTGGACACGGCCGTGGACGCGCCGGGATGCGGCACGTGCAGGAATTTGACGCCCGCTGCCTGCATGAACATGGCGCCGGCCAGGTGGCCGACGGTGCCGATGCCGGCCGACGCCATGGTGATGGCTTCCGGCTTGGCCTTGGCCGCCTTGACCACGTCGGCCAGCGACTTGTACTGGCTGTTGGCGCTCACTACCAGCACCACGGGCTGGCCGGCCACCAGCACGATGGGCACGAAGTCCTTGAGCGAGTCATAGGGCATCTTGGGATACAGCGACGGATTGATGGCCAGGTTGGACGTCTGCCCCATGCCTATCGTCAAGCCGTCGGGCTTGGCGCGCGACAGCAGGCCCAGGCCGATATTGCCGCCGGCGCCCGAGCGGTTCTCCACCACGATGTTCCAACCGGTGGACTGGCCCATGAACTGCGCGATCAGCCGCGACGCGGCGTCGGTGCCGCCGCCCGGCGGGAAGGGCACGATCAGGGTGATGGGGCCGGAAGGATATTTCGCGTCGGCGCGTGCCAGGCCCGGCAGGGTGAAGCCGGCGGCGGCCATGCCGGCGAGCAGAACGCGGCGTTGATGATTCATGTTGTCTCCTGGGTGATCGGGATGGATCGAGATGAGGATGCGGTGGTGGATACCCGCCTCAGCCTTGTGTTCGTCAACCGCCTACGCTAATTGCCTTGGGCGGATGGCATGGCGGATTGTCGCGACTGATTTCATAAGATAGAATCTTGTTCTATCTATGATGAAGGGCGCCGACGGCTGCTGTCAAGCCATGCCCGAGCCGAACGTTTACCGTTTGCCAGCGCCCAGGACCGAAAGTCCGGCGGGCCGCGCCGTGGAGTGCACCCATGCCCAGAAAATCCGCCGTCCCGTCCCTCGCCGACGAGAACGCCGCCGCCGGCGGCGTCGCCGCCGTCGACCGCGCACTGTCCCTGCTGAATGCATTCTCGGCCTCGCTGCCGCAGCCGGACCTGAGCGAACTGGCCGAACACACGCGGTTGCACAAGAGCACCGTGCTACGCCTGATGGCCTCGCTGGAGCACGCGCACCTGGTGCGGCGGCAGACGGACGGCCGCTATGTGCTGGGACCCGGCATCGCGCGCCTGCACCAGGTCTATGCATCGTCGTTCTCGCTGGCGCGGGTGGTGATGCCCGCCTTGCGCGCGCTGGTCGCGGCAACGCAGGAAAGCGCCGCCCTGCACGTACGCCAGGGCGACCAGCGCCTGTGCCTGCACCGGGTCGACTCGCCACGGCCGGTCCGCGATCACACGCGCGCCGGCGACCTGCTGCCCCTGGATCGCGGCGCGGGCGGCCGCATTCTCACTGCCTATGGCGGAGGAACGGACGAGATCCACGCGCGCATACGCCGCGAGCAAGTGGTGGTGCTGGTGGGAGACCGCCTGCCCGAACTGGCCGGCATCGCGGCGCCGGTCTTCGGCGCCGATGGCGAGTTCGTCGGATCCATCACCCTGACCATGCCCGCCGAACGCTTCGACGCGGCGTATCAGGCGCCGGTCAAGCAAGCCGCGCGCGCATTGACGGAGGCGCTGGGCGGGACCTATCCGCCTCCGGCGTAATCGTTGCCGTCTTCCTCGTCGCCGTCTTCCGCCGGGCGCCTGCCTCGCACGCCGAACTTGCGCGGTGCTTAAAACCTGGCGGGCGGCAGGGCATGATGGCGAACACGCGGATACGGGGAGTAAGATCGGCGCCTATGCGGCGCTGCGCCTCCTCCGACGCGCGGCGTCGACCTCCTTGTCGCGGGCGCGCGCTCGCCGCGCGGTCCGCGGCCCACCTATCGGGAGCACCTCCTTGAAATACCGCAAACTCGGCGATACCGACTTGAACGTCAGCCTGATCGGCCTGGGCACCATGACGTGGGGCCAGCAGAACTCCGAGGCCGAAGCGCACGAACAGCTCGACTATGCGCTCGCGCACGGCGTGAACCTGGTCGACACCGCCGAAATGTACCCGGTCCCTCCCAAGGCCGAAACCCAGGGCCGCACCGAAAGCTACATCGGCACCTGGCTGGCCCGCGGCGGCCGCCGCAAGGACATCGTCCTCGCCAGCAAATGCGCCGGTCCGGCGCGCGACCCCAAGCGCCCCAGCCACATCCGCGACGGCAAGACCTTCTTCGACCGCAAGAATCTCACCGCCGCGCTGGACGCCAGCCTCAAGCGCCTGCAAACGGACTACCTGGACCTTTACCAGTTGCACTGGCCCGACCGCAGCACCAACACCTTCGGCGTGCCCTATTATCCGTGGGTAAAGGATGACCACACCGTGCCCATCGCGGAGACGCTGGACGTGCTGCAGGACTTCGTCAAGCAGGGCAAGGTCCGCCACGTCGGCGTGTCCAACGAAACGCCATGGGGCGTGGCGCAGTTCCTGAAGCACGCGGAACAAGGCAACCTGCCGCGCATCGTCTCCATCCAGAACCCCTACAGCCTGCTGAACCGCCAGTACGAGAACGGCCTGTCGGAATTCAGCCATCACGAAGGCGTTGGCTTGCTGGCGTATTCGCCGCTGGCCATGGGCATGCTGACCGGCAAGTACCTCGACGGCGCCCGTCCCGAAGGCTCGCGCCTGGCGCTGTTCACGCGTTTCACGCGCTACAGCAATCCGCAAGCGGAAGCCGCCACCGTCGAATACTGCAAGCTGGCCCGCGAACGCGGCCTGACGCCGACCCAGCTGGCCCTGGCGTTCATCAACACGCGTCCCTTCACCACCAGCAACCTGATCGGCGCCACCAATCTCGACCAATTGAAGGAAAACATCGAAAGCGTGGACGTGGCCTTCGATGCCGACCTGCTGAAGGCTGTCGACGCCATCCACACGCGCTGGCCGAACCCCGCGCCGTAATAAAAGGACGACGGCCTAAGCACGAGGGTCGCACGCTGCGAGCAGTGCAAGGGCTGGCAGCACGTGGCTCGGCGCGACCACGCCGCTACCCGCGCCGGGCGCGATCGATGGCGATAGGACTGGCGTCCATCGCCTTGAGGATCTGGGCCAGGCCCTGCGCGGCCACGGCGACGTGCAGGCGGCCGCTGGGGCCGCAGACGTCGTCGCCGCTGGTCCATGCCGGCGCATCACCACCGGCATGGCGGGCCCGCAGCCAACCCTGCCGGTCGACGAGGAACTGCGCGCCCGCCAAGGTGTCGCCCGTGGCGCCCGCCAGCAAGGCATAGGCTACCCACGCATCGGCATCGTCGCTCGTGCATTCCGCGTCGATGGCCGCACCGCGCGTCAGGACCACCGTGACCACGCGCGGATCGTCGCGTTCGTCCTGCGCGGTGGCGGGCCCATGCGCCACGATGCGCACGGGCTGCCCGCGCAAGGCCGACAGCGGCATGCGTCCGCGTCCGCGACAGGTCAATGCCAACCCGGGCGCGGGGACGGCCGGCATGCCGGCGCCGCCGCTTTCCCCATAGGCCACCGCACGCAGGTAGTCGATCACGCGCCACGCGGTTTCGGCATCCATGCCGGCGGCGTCGGCATGATGACGGATGCGCCAGTAGATCTCGCCTTCCAGCCGGTTCTGGAACAAGGGCTGTCCCAGCGCACTGGGCCAGGTTGGTAGCGTGGCGGCCAACGGGCCCCGGCCATCGGCCGCCGCGCCGTGGCAGGCGGCGCAGCGGGCCTGGTAGGCGGCCGCGCCCTGCAACAGGCTGGCGGGCGTGAACGGCAGCGGGGATCGATCGAAGGATGTTGGCACCGCCGGCGCCAGGTACAGCGCCGGGCGCGGCCATGGCGTGTTGGCGAACAGCAGCGTTGCGGCGACCAGCGCGGCCCAGCGCCAGCGGCGCCGCCGCAAGCCCCAGACCGCTGCCAACGCAGCCGTGGCGGCGGTGGCGGTCATGGCCGCCGCCAGCGCCAGCTTGCGCCAGACGTAGGGGCTGACCGGCAGGTCGGTGTCATAACGCCAGGCAAAAGGCCAGGGCGGCTGCAGGCTGGTCAGGCGGGGCAGCGGAAGGTCCAGCCAGGCCGCCAGCGCGTTGGCAAGGACAAACAGCAGCACCAACAGCAACAACGCCGATACCGGGAAGGCCCATCGATACAAAGGCCGACGCCCTGCCCATATCGGCATGGCCCCCCGATACAGGAACCGTCCCGCGGACGATACCGGCAGCGGCCGCCCTTGCCCTGCCCCCCGCTGCGCCGCATCCCGCTGCGCGGACGCCGGCCCCTCGCCTACCATGTCGCATCCAGCCCCAGCAGCGACAGGGCGCGCCGCCGCAGATCGGCGATACGCGGGTCTCCGCGATGACGCGGGTAAGGCAGGTCGTTGACCAGTTCGTCCTTGATCCGCGCCGGCCTGTCGCTCAAGACCACGATGCGCGTGGCCAGGAACAAGGCCTCCTCGACATCGTGCGTCACCAGCAGCGCGGTCACCCCGGAACGCTCCCACAGCTCCACCAGCTCGGATTGCATCGCCAGGCGCGTCAGCGAATCCAGCTTGCCCAGCGGCTCGTCGAGAATGAGAATGCGGGGGTCGTTCACCAGCGCGCGCGCCAACGCCGCGCGCTGCGCCATGCCGCCCGACAGCTGGTGCGGATAGGCCGACCCGAACCGCGCCAGGCCCACGCGCTGCAAGGCGTCATCGATGCGCGCACCCTGCCGCGCCAACAGGCCCCGTGCCTGCAATCCCAGCGCCACGTTCTCGCGCACCGTCCGCCAGGGATAGAGCGTGGGGTCCTGGAACACCAGGATGCGGCTTGGATCCGGCCGCGTGACAGCCGCGCCATCGGCCTCGATCACGCCCTGGCTGGGCGTCTCCAGGCCCGCCACCAGCCGCAACAAGGTGCTCTTGCCGCAGCCGCTGGGTCCCAGCAGCGCCACGAACTCGCCAGGCTCGATGTCCAGGTCGATATCGTCCAGCACCGGCAGCGCGGCGCCATCGAGGTCGAACGCATGGCTCACGCCGCGCACGGCCAGGCGCGCGCCGCCGACCCGGGTATCGTCCTTGCCCCGCGTGGCGCCGCCGGCAGGGGCGCCATGGCCGGCCTCCGCGATCGTGCCCGATGCCGGATCGGCGCTTTCCGCCACGCTGCTCGCCTGCACGGCGGTCAGGAACCGCCGGGCGGCCAGGGCCTTGGCATCGGCCAGGTCGGGACGCGCCCTGGATGCTGTCGTCTCCGCTACCATTTCACCACTCCCTTCTGCCAGGCCAGCAAACGGTCGCGCACCGCGAACAACAGCGTGATCAAGCCCGAGAACGTCAAGGCCATGACGATCAGCGCGCCGTACATGTTGGCGTAGGACGCCCAGCCCTGGGCCCACGAAAGGTAGAACCCCAGGCCCGACTTCACGCCCATCATCTCGGCCGCCACCAGCACCGAGAACGATGCGCCCAGGCCCATGAACAGGCCCACGAACACGTGCGGCAAGGCGGCGGGAATGGCCACGCGGAAGATCAGGAAGCGCGCGTCCGCGCCCAGCGTGCGCGCCACGTCATAGAAAGCGCGATTGACGCCGGCCACGCCCGACCACGTCAGCACGGTGACGGGAAACCAGGTCGCCAGCGCGATCAGGAACACCGCCGCTGCCCAACTCGACGGGAAAAAGAAGAAAGCCATGGGCAGCAAGGCCGTCGATGGCACGGGACCGAGGAAACGGAGCAAGGGATGGACCCAGTAGCCCAGCCCGCGCGACCACCCTATCGCCACGCCGGTGATGAAGCCGCTGATGGCGCCCAGCACGTAGCCATTGGCCAGCAACCACAGGGAATTGAGCAGGCTGTCCAGCAGACGCTTCCAGTCGCCGATATAGATTTCGATCAAGGACTGCGGCGGCGCGAAGAAGGGGCTGGGCAGCAAGGCCAGCTTGGCCGTGACCGTCTCCCAGATGCCCACCAGCACGGCCAGCAGCACCAGCCAGGGCCCGGCGCGATGCAGCTTGCGGGCAAGCGGCCACGAGCGATGCGCCACGCCGCTCGATGCGGCCAGGGCCAGCGCCGCGGCGCCCGCCAACGCGGCCAGGCCGAATTCCCGCGTATAGCCCCATTCCTTGAAGCCGACCTCCTGGTTGGGCCACGACAGGGTCAACACGCCCACCGCGGCCCACAGCAGGCCGGCCGCCCAGCCGGTCAGCCACAGGCGCGCCGGACGCCGGGGCAGCGCGGACGCGGCGGCAGCGCCCAGGGTGGTGTCAGCCGATGACATCGGGCACCACCACTTTGGCGTACTTCTGCACATCCAGGCTGGGACTGAGCACCTTGATGCCCTTCAGGTCCTCGGCGTAACCGACGATCTCCGCGCGCAGCGCTGCGCCGGTGGACGCATGGCCGTGCGTATGCGTGCGCAGGATGGCGGCCACGCGCTCCGCCGGCACCTTCTGCGGAATGTAGGGCGCGAAAATGCGAGCCGTCTCGTCGGGATTGGCCGCCGTCCATTTCTGCGCCGCGATGACCGCGCGCGCCGCGGCCGATGCCGTCTCCGGGTCCTTGCGCACCAGGTCGCCGCGCAGGCCCAGCACGCAGCACGTCCGGTCGGCGTAGGCGCCGTCCAGGTTGGTGGCCACCTGGCGCAGGTGGTTGTCCTCCCGGTATACGAACAGCTGCGGATCGTCGCCCGCGATGGCGTCGACCTCGCCCTTGCGCAGCACCTCGGCGAACAGGTCCTGCGGATACTGCTTCCATTCCACGCTGTCCGGATCGATGCCAAGCTGGGCCGCGCGGATGGCGAAGTAGTTCTTGACCGGGCTGGCCTGGTCCGACACCGCGACGCGCCGGCCCTTGAGGTCCTGGATGCCCTGGATGGGCGAATCCGCCGGCGTGAGCAGCCGCATGCAGCCGCCATGCGTGCCCACGGCCAGCTTGACGTCGAAGCCCTGCTCCAGCGGCTTGAGCCAGCGCAAGGCCATGCCGATGCCGCCGTCCGCATGGCCGGTGGCGATGGCTTCCAGCAGCTGGTCGGTGCTGCCGCTGAAATTGATGCGTTCTATCTTCAGTCCGTATTGTTCGAAGAAGCCGCGCTCCAGGGCCACCGAAACGGGCGACTGGCACACCGCGGTCTGGCTCCAGGCGATACGCAGGGCGCGCGGCGCGGCATCGGCGGCCAGCACACGCGACCCCAGCATGCCCAGGGGCGCGACGGCGCCCATCATGCCCGCCGCGCGCAACAATGCGCGCCGCGACAGCCCGGAGCGAGACAGGCCGACCTGCCCGCCGGCGGATGCATACCGATACGTCATGATGTCCTCTTTCCTGTTCATATGCCGACGCGCGGCTTGTCCCGGCAGTATCCGCGCGCCCAGGACGAGGACAAAATACAAAGCCGGGATAAACAAAGTGGGATAAGGAAATTCCGCGCGGGAGGATGTCGCGCGGCGTGAGGGCTTGTCTTGCGCCGGGCCGCGCCGATACAAAAAAAGCCGCTACGTATTCGTAGCGGCTTTTCGTAGCGGCGCTTCGTGGCCGTGTTTCGTGCCCATGTGTCGTGCCCATGTGTCGTACCCATGTTTCGTACCCATGTTTCGTACCCACTTAGGGCCCTTCATGCAACGGCGTCCCGGCCGCGCCGGGCGCACGCGGTACGCGTCAGGTTCCCGCCGGCGCCGGCGCGCGCAGCCTGGTCATGAGCACGAAGACCAGCAGGGCCAGCGCGCAAAAGACCGCCATGCAGCCCGTCACGGCCAACACGCCGACGCGCGCGAAGAAGTCGCTCACCAGCCAGCTGGAAAACGCCCCTATGCCCATCATCAGCGCGTTCATCACCGCCGCCGCGGAGCCGGCGATATTGCCCAGCGGCTGCAATGCGCCCTGCTGGGTGCTGGGCGTGATCAAGCCATAGCAGAAGGCGTTCACCATGAAGAGCGGCGCCAGGTTCCAGGCGCGCACCCAGTGCGTCAGCGTCAGCGCCAGCATGACCAGCGCCGACACCAGCGCGACGCCCAGGCCTATCTTTATCAGTCGATCGCCCGGCACATAGCCCGCCAGTCTCCCGCTCAGGTAGGACGCCAGCATGATGCATGCGGCCGCCGCGCCGAACAGCAGGCCGAAGGCCTGCGGCGGCACGCCCAGCGCCTCCATCAGCACCAGCGAGGATCCCGTCACGTAGGCGAAATGGCTGCCGAAGCCCAGGCCGCAAATCAGCATGTAGGCAACGCAAACGGGCTTGCGCAGCAAGGCCGCGTAGGCGCCCAGCACGGACACCGACGCCGGCCGCTGGCCGGCTCCCGCACGCAGGCGCGGGGCCGACTCTTCCAGTCCCAGCCAGACGATGCCCAGCACCAGCACCCCGCCTATCATCATCATCGCGTAGATGGCGCGCCAATGCGCCACTTCCAGCAGGAAGGCGCCGACCGACGGCGCCACCATGGGCGCGATGACGCGGATGATGGCGATGTTCGACAACAGCGTGCGCACCTTCACGCCTTCGAAATGATCGCGCACCAGGCTCATGGACAGCACCGCGCCGGCGCCCGCTCCCGCCCCTTGCAACAGGCGCCATGCGAGAAAGGTGTCTATCGTGCTGGAGAAGGTGCAGCCCGCGCCGCCCAGCGTATAGATCACCAGGCCTGCCAGCAGCACCGGCCGGCGGCCCAGGCGGTCGGACAGCGGCCCGTAGACCAGGGGCGCCGCGGCGAAGCCGACGAAGAAAATGCTCAGGCTCAGGGCCACCCTGGCGGCGTCGGTATTCATGTCGCGCGCGACCGCGCCGAAGGCGGGCAGGCCCACGTCTATCGACAGGGACGCGAGCGCGGCGAGGGCGCCGCAGAAGAGAATGAAATAGAAGGAATGGGGGGAGATGCGGAAGCGGGGTCGGAGGTTCATCGACGAGGTAGGCGAGAGAAAGAGGATGCGGCCGCTTGTGGCGGAGGCATGCCATTACAAGTTTAGCGTAGGCGGCTCCCTGGCCCGTCCTCCGGGAACCGGCCCGCATCCACAATCCCCCCATCATTGAAATCTCTGCTTTCAACGGGGAAACCTATGTGAATTCACGGCTTCATGCACGCAAATTCGACATGGCCGAGCCTAGAATTGCCGCGAATCGAAGGCAAGTCTAGGCACGGCGTCCGGCATGGACGTGTAGGGGGTTTTCATGTTGCATCGCCTGCGGCGCAAACTGTCCGCTTGGACACCGGAACACAAGCGGGTCGTGGTGGATTTCCCGGACCCGGCCGAACTGCGGCGCCGGTCCGCCGCCGCCTCCCAGCCCATGGGCCTGATCGCCGCCTTCTACACCAGGGACAGCGTCTACGAAGCGGAAAAAGATCGCTTCCTGCGCTCGGCCGAACTCCTGGGCCTGCCCACCGATATCGTGGCGATCGAGTCCACCGGCTCGTGGGTGCGCAACGCCGCCATGAAGCCCGGCATACTCGCCGACCTACGCCGCAAGCATCGGGGCCCCTTGCTCTATGTCGATGTCGACGCGGTCTTTCACCGCAACCCCTGGCCGGAACTGCATACCCTGGACTGCGATATCGCCGCGTACTACGAACCCGAAGGACATCTGCTCAGCGGCACCCTGCTGATCAACGATACCCCGGCCGCCGCCGCGCTTCTGGATGCCTGGGCGGGGGCGTGCGCGGCAGACCCACAGGCATGGGACCAGGTCGTCCTCGAACGCCTGGTCGCGCAGGACGCTGCGCGCGCGCACCCCCGCTATCGGCTGACGCGCCTGCCGGTCGCCTTCTGCTGGATCTTCGACAAGACAAACAACGAACCCTGCGCGGCGGTGCATATCGAACATCTGCAGGCCAGCCGCGAAGCCAGGCAGCGCAAGCGCCTGTTCGGCCGCCCGGGCAAGGCGGTCAGGCGGCGCCGCGAACGCGCGATGGCGATAGAGCGGGTACTGTTCGGTCCGGCGCCGAAACACCGATCAGGCCCGCCACAGCCTGCCGCATCCAGCGATGCGATGGCACGTCGTCCCAGCGCGCATGCCACACCATGTTGTAGTGCGACTTGGGCAGGTGAAAACCCAGGTCCTTGACATGCAGCGGGTGAAAACGGGCGATGTAGTTCGCCAGCTTGCGCGGCATGGTCACCGCCAGGTCGGTCTGCAGCAGGATCAGCGGCACGTGGCTCATGCTTGATACGTAGAGATCGAAAGCGCGCTGGTAGCCGGCCTGCCGCAGCCAGGTATCGACCTCGTTGTCCTTGCCGTACATGTCGGTGGTCGTCACGAAGCGCAGCGCGCTGAAGACCGCCGGCGTGAGCCGGCGCCGGCTGGCGGGATGCCCATGCCGCATCAGGCACACGCGATCGTCGTCGAACAATCCCTGGCTGCGAAAACGCGGCCCCACCTCCTCGAAGCGGCCCAGCGCGATATCGACGGAATGGTCCTCCAGCTGCTTCTCCGGCAGCGCCACGCCCTGCATGTTGACGAAGCTGAAGCGCACCATCGGCGCGTGGATATCGCAGTGGCTGCGCAGGCCGGGCGCCAGCATCCATTCGAGCGTGTGGCGCGCGGCGATGCGGAAGGTGCGCGTGGATTTCAGGGGATCGAACGCCCCGCCGTCCTCCATCAACCCGCCTATGGCCGCCAACGCCTCGCGCACCGTCGGCCGGATCTCGACCGCGCGCGGCGTCGGCACCAGCTGGCGCTTGACCAGCACGAACAGGGGATCGGCGAACAGTCGCCGCAGTTCGGCCAGCTTGCGGCTGATGCCCGGCTGCGTGGTGTGCAGGCGCGCCGCGGTCTCGGTGGCGCTGCGTGTCTCCATCAGCAGTTCGAAAACGGTCAAGAGGTTGAGGTTGACCTTGCGCAGGGTATCCAGTTCCACGACTGCCCCGTAATCCATATCAAAAAAGGCATTATATGTTTCACATAAATGATTTGATGTTATGACAAAGCAACCTTAGGATCTTCTCCTCCCCGGCGCCCCGGCCCGGTAGACAGGAGAGCATCGATGAGCAGGCAGCCCCAGACGCCGTTTCCCTTGTATGAGATCGCCGGCACGCCGCTGGCGCGCGGCCGCGCATACGGCGAACAGGCGAAACAACGCATCGCGCGGTCCATCGCGCACTACAGCGAACAGGCGGCGCGCCTGCGGATGCCGCCCGAGGAGATCGACAAGGTCATTCGCGGGTATATCCCCGTCGTCCGCAAGTTCGACGAGAACTACCTCACCGAAATGCAAGGCATCGCCGACGGCGCCGGCGTGCGGCTGGAAGATATTTTCCTGCTCAACGCGCGCACCGAAGTCATGAAACTGGCCGTCCGCCCCGAGCTGCGCGCCCGCCTGCTGGCCGAAACCAACGACGGCTGCACGTCGGTCAAGGTCACGCGCGACGCCACCCGGGACGGCGAACTGATACATGCGCAGAACTGGGACTGGAAGGAAGAGTGCGCCGAGACCGGCGTGGTGCTGCGCATCCTGCGCGAGGACGGCCCCGACCTGCTGACCTTCACCGAAGCCGGCATGCTGGCGCGATCCGGCTTCAACGCCGCCGGCATCTCCATCACCGGCAACAACCTGGAGTCCGACCGCGATTACCGCCAGATCGGCGTGCCCCTGCCGCTGATCCGCCGCAAGGCCCTGGAAAGCGAGTTCGTCGCGCACGCCATGCACGCCGTGTATGCGACGCCCAAGACCGGGTCCAACAACATGGCGGTGGCCCATATCGGCGGCGTGATCATCAACTTCGAATGCGCGCCCGACGAGACCTTCCAGCTGCATCCCGAAGGCGGCCTGCTGGTGCATTCCAACCATTGGCTCAGTCCCGTCGCGCTGACCAAGCTCAAGGACATGGGCATCGCCTTCTCGCCCTGCACGCTGTACCGCGAGCAGCGCGTGCGCGAATTACTGGCGCCGCACGTCGGCCGGATCACGGTGGACGACGTCAAGCGCGCGCTGCTGGACGACTACCAATCGCCCTGGTCGGTCTGCCGTCCGCCGCGCGGCGACTTCGGGCGCGCCACCCGCAGCGCCACGGTATCGACCGTCATCATGCAACCGGCGCATGGCTACATGGAAGTCGCCAACCTGCCCGCGCTCGATCCTACTTTCACCCGCTACGACCTGCCGCGACGCAAATAGCCCGACCGGCACCTGCCCAACACGATCCACGACGCACCATCACAAGACCAGGGGAATCCGTCATGACATCCACCCTCACCACCCGTTTCCTGCGCCTGGCGGCCGGCACGGCCGCCGCCGCCCTGCTGGCCGTGCCCGGCCTGTCCGCCGCGGCGGACGGCTATCCGAACCACGCCATCCGCCTGATCGTGCCCTTCGCGGCCGGCGGCGGCACGGACATCATGGCCCGCATCATCGCGCAGGACGTGGGCAAGGAACTGGGCCAGACCATCGTCGTCGAGAACCGCCCCGGCGCCGGCGGCGGCATCGGCGCGGCCTTCGTCGGTCAGTCCAAGCCGGACGGCTATACGCTGCTGGTCGGGTCGACCGGCACGCACGGCGCGAACCAGTTCCTCTACTCCAAGCTGCCCTACGACCCGGTCAAGGACTTCACGCCCATCTCCGTGCTGGTCACCTTCGACAACGTCGTGGTGGTGCCGGAATCGTCCAAGGTCCATACGCTGAAGGAACTGGTCGACCTCGCCAAGAAGAATCCCGGCAAGCTGAACTACGGCGTCACGACGGTCGGCAGCTCCTCGCATCTTGCGGTGGAAAAGTTCAAGCGCGATGCGGACATCCAGGCCGCCGCCGTTCCCTACAACGGCGCGGGCCAGGCCACCACGGACCTGCTGGCCGGCCGCCTGGACTTCATGCTGGACCTGGTCGGCACGCAGCAGCCCAATATCAAGGCCGGCAAGGTGCGCCCCCTCGCCACCACCGATCTCAAGCGCAATGCGGTGCTGCCCGACGTCCCGACCATTGCCGAATCGGGCTATCCGGGCTTCAGCGCGGTGGGCTGGATAGGCTTGTTCGGTCCGGCGAACCTGCCGCCCGCCGTCGTCGACACGCTCTACAAGGCGATCGACAAGGTCTACAAGACGCCGGAATTCCAGGCCACCATGCGCGCGCGCTCCTTCGACATCGCGCACATGCCGCCGGCCGAGTTCACCCGCTTCCTCGCCGACGAGCGCGCGAAGTGGGGCGCCGTGGTGCGCGACGCCAACATCAAGCTGGATTGATCCACAGGAAGGGACAGCGATGAGACAAAGAACGACTTTTCCCGAAGACATGCGTTGCGTGGTGCTGATCGGCATCGACTTCGACGGTCCCAGCCACGAAGTCGGCCGCGGCATCGCCCCGCTGGGCAAGCATTCCTGGGGCAATTACTCGGCGCGCTGCGGCGTGCCCCGCCACATGGACATGCTCGCGCGCCACGACATCAAGGGCACCTTCTTCATCCCGGGCTATGACGCCGAGCGCCATCCCGCCATCGTCGAGCAGATCGACCGCAACGGCTATGAGGTCGCCGCCCACGGCTATCTGCACGAAGCGTGGGAACTGGGCGTGGAGGAAGAAGAGGCGCTGCTGCGCAAGACCGACCGCATCCTGCACGATGTCGTCGGCAAGCCCGTGCTGGGATGGCGATCGCCGTCCGGACGCAAGAGCGACCGCACCATGGCGGTCCTGAAATCCATGGGCTATATCTACGACTCCAGCGACAAGGACTACGACCGTCCCTACCGGCTGCGCTTCGGCCAGGGCCAGGACGACGTCATCGTCGAACTGCCCAACAACACCTATAGCCTGGACGATTTCCCCTTCTACAAATTCAGCCACACGCCGCCATCGGAAGTCCTGGCGCAGTGGAAGGCGGAGTTCGACGCCATCTACGGCGTCGACCGCTTCTTCGTGCTGTCGCTGCATCCGCGCGCCGGCTGGGGGTCGGGCACGCCCGCGCACACGCGCATCCTGTCGGACCTGATCACCTACATGAAAGGCCATGATGGCGTGCGGTTCATGGAATACCGCGCTTTCGCGCAATGGTGCCAGCAGCACCGCGACAACCTGGAAGAGGTCTCCTTCGCATGAACACCCATACCTGGCCCCAAGGCGCCCGCACGGTGGTCTTGCTGACCGTGAACTTCGACGCCGAAACCTTCGATCTCAAGGAAACATCCGCCGAACGCATGTTCGGCCGCTATTCCTATGGCCGCTACGCGGTGCGGGCGGGCTTTCCCCGCCTGCTGGACCTGTTTTCCCGCCATGGCGTGCCCGCCACGTTCTTCGTCCCGGGCGGCGACGCCCGGCGTCATCCCGACCTGGTGCGCGAACTGGCCGCCAACGGCCACGAAATCGCGGCGCGCGGCATCGACCTGGAGAACTTCGCCACCCTGGGAGACAAGGAAGCCGATGTCCTCGCGCGTTCGCGCGCCATCCTCGCCGACATCACCGGCGCCGCGCCCGTGGGTTTTCGCGCGCCGGGCGGAGAACTTTCCTCGCGTACGCTGGGGCACCTCGCCGACGCGGGCTTTCTCTATGACGCCACCTTCCAGGATGCGGACTATCCCTATGTGTACGGCCTGGCCGGCGGGCGGCGGATCGTCGAACTGCCGTCCACCTACGCCCTGGACGACGCGCCCATCTACTCCGCGCGCCATACCCACGCCCGCCTGCAGGCCATCTGGCGCGACGAGATCCAGGCCATGCACGCCGAAGGCGTTCTGATCCCGATCACCCTGAACCTGCGCGGCGATTTCGGCTCCACACGCGCCGCCCGCATCGCCATCCTCGATACCCTGCTTACCGAAATCAAGCAGCTGGGCAACGTGCGCTTCATGACCTGCCGCGAGCTGGCCGGGCACACGCTGTCGCTAGGGCTGCCCACCGAGCCGGATCCCTACCTGGCCCACGCCGAGACGCTGGCGAATACGGTATACCGGGGCGACCTGGCGATCAAGCCGCTGTAGCAAGGGCACTGTGGCAAGGGCACTGTAGCCAGGCCCCTGTAGCCGCGGCACCGCGGCGAGCCATCCGGGCTCGCCGCGGCCTCAAAAAAGACAGCGGCCCGAAATCAACGCACCGGCTTCGCCGAAGCCGCCAGCGTCATCTGGTCGGCCCGCCCTTCGTAGGTGATGTCGCCGCGAAAAGCCCAAGTGCTGCTTTCGAAATGCAGGGGAATGCTGGGTAACAAGTCCATCGCCCGGCGCACCGCCTGCTGCAGCAGTTTCTCGCGCTGTCCCGGATCGACGGTCGTGATCGCCTGGCGAAAGACCTTGTCGAACTCCGGATCCGAGTATCCACCGTAGTTGCTCGTGCCCACGCCGGCCTGCTTGTCCAGCGACGTCACCCAGTACGTCAGGAAGGACGACGCCTCGCCCGTATCCGATCCCCAGCCTCCCATCGCAAAGCTGAATTCGCGCTTGGCCCGCTGGGGAAAGAACAAGGACCGGGTCATCGCGTTCACTTCCGTCTTGATGCCGATCCGCGTCAGGTACTGCGCCACGGCCTGCGCCACGGCGGCATCGTTGATGTAGCGGTCGTTGGTCGCCGACAGCGTCATCGAGAAGCCGTTCGGATAACCCGCCTCGGCCAGGAGCTTCTTCGCCGCCGCCGGGTCGTACTTGAGTTCCGGCGCATGGGGCAAGGCCCCGAACATGCCGTCCGGCAGGAACTGGTTGGCCGGCGTGGCCGCGCCGTCCATGATGCGCTGCGCGATGGTCTTGCGGTCGATCGCCATCGAAATCGCCCGGCGCACACGCACATCCTGCAAAGGATTGCCGCCGCCCGGCGCCTGCACCTGCGGACTGGGCGACCGCGCCACATCCATTTGCAGGAACAGCACCCGCACCGATGGCGTAACGACGTACTTGTGCTTCTTGTCGCCGTCCAGGCGCTTCAGGTCCCGTGCCGCCGGATTCTCGATCAGGTCGAAATCCCCCGCCAGCAAGCCCGTCATCCGCGGCCCCGCACCGGGCACGGGCGTCATCCGCACTTCCTTCCAGGCGGGTTTCGTCCCCCAGTAGTCCTCGTTGCGCGCCAGCGTGATCGCCGTCCCGCGCACGAAGGACTTGAACGTGTACGGTCCCGTGCCGATCGCGTTCTTGCCCGAGTTGAAGTCCTCCATCTTCGGCCAGGGGCCCGTCACCCCGCAGTTGTGCGCGGGATCGAAACGGATCTGCTCGTGCTGCGCGATACCGCTCCACAGGATCCATATGCGGGTAAGCTCGTTGGCGAGCAAGGGATAGGGCGCCTTGGTCTTCACCACCAGCGTCGATCCGTCCTTCACGGACATCGCTGCGATCTTCTTCGCGACGTTCTCGTACGACCCCGCGATGGCCTGGGGATTGTTCAGGACACGGCAGAACGTGAACATCACGTCTTCCGGGGTAAAGGGCTGCCCGTTGGAGAACCTGACCCCCTGGCGTAGCGTGAACTCCCAGGTCGTATCGTCCACGGGCTTCCACGCCGTCGCCAGGCCGGGCACCAGGTTCATCCTGGCGTCCGACGCCACCAGCGTCTCGAACACCTGCGCGGACAAGGCATCGTTGGGCGTGGCCTGGTGATAGTGCGGATCCATCGACGTAGGCTCGGAGGCCAGTCCTATCCGCAGGGTCTGGGCCTGGGCCTGGGCCTGGCTCTGGACCTGGGCTCGCGCGCCGCCTGTCGCCAGCGCAAGCCCCGCCATGAGGGCCGCCGCGAGGGCAGCCTTCGGAATGCGTACCGTCATTGTCATTGCCCCTTGTGTAGGGCGGGCTGCGAAACGCGAGGCGCCTTCCAGGCCCGCCGCCGCCGAAGCATCAAGGCTCCGGCAGGCCATTCTAGCAATGGGCTACGTGTCCGCCCGCGCCCGCGATACCAGGGATTACCCGCGCGGCCAGGCACCAGGACATGACGCCTGGGGATTTCCCGCACGTTCAATTAAATCGAAAAACACTTTCGTCCCGGCCGCATTCCCCTGCCTTCCCCCGCGACGCACAATCGTCCCGAGGCGCCTCGATGCACAACGACGACGAATGGAGAGGAGACGAACGATGGGAGACACGCGATGAACACCTTCGATGTAGCGGTCATAGGCGGCGGCAATGCCGCGCTGTGCGCCGCCTTGTCGGCGCACGAGGCCGGCGCCCGCGTCGTCATCATCGAACGCGCGCCCAAGGACAATCGCGGCGGCAGCTCCGCCTTCACCGGCGGCGCCTTCCGTATCGCCTACAAGGGTAACGACGACCTGAAGACGCTGATGCCCGATCTCAGCGAGGACGAACTGGCCAACAGCGACTTCGGCACGTATACGGAAGACCAGTTCTACGACGAAGCGGTGGCCATGAGCGGCTACCGCGCCGATGCCGACGTGCTCGACACCGTGGTCAGCCAGAGCTTCCCCACCATGATGTGGATGCGCGGCCATGGCGTGCGCTTCATGCCCATCTACGGGCGCCAGTCCTTCAAGGTCGACGGCAGGAACAAGTTCTGGGGCGGGCTCACCGTGGAGGTTTCCGGCGGCGGACTGGGGCTCATGCAATCGCTGTACGCACGCGCCGAGCGCCTTGGCCTGGACCTGCGCTATGGCGCGCGCGCACGCGGGCTGGAACGCACCGGCGACGCGTGGACCATCACCCTGGAAGAGGACGGACAGGCGCATGCGCTGCAAGCCCGCGCCGTGGTGCTGGCCACCGGCGGCTTCCATGCCAACGTGCGCTGGCGCGCCCAATACCTGGGCCCGAACTGGGATCTCGCCAAGGTGCGCGGGTCGCGCTACAACACCGGCGACGGCATCGAAATGGCCGTGGGCGCCGGCGCCATCGCGCATGGCAACTGGACCGGCTGCCATGCCGTCTTCTATGACCTGAACGCGCCGGCCTTCGGCGACATCAACCTGCTCAACCAGCAGAAGAACTATTTCAACCTGGGTATCGTGGTCAACGCCGACGGCCGACGCTTCGTCGACGAAGGGCTGGATTTCCGCAACTACACCTACTCGGGCATGGGCGCCCGCGTGCTGGCCCAGCCCGGCGCCGTGGCCTGGCAGGTGTTCGACGCCAAGACGACAGGCCTGCTGCCCGACGAATATCGCGTCAAGCATGCCACCCGCCTGCAGGCCGACACGCTGGAAGCGCTCGCCGGGCAGATGGAAGGCATCAACCAGCGCGGCTTCCTGCAGACCGTACGCGAATTCAATGCCGCCATCGACCGGGACGTGCCCTTCAACCCCGCGGTCAAGGACGGGCGCGGCACGCGCGGCCTGGCCGTGCCCAAGTCGAACTGGGCTCATCCGCTGGACACCGGCCCCTACGTGGCCTACGCCGTCACCTGCGGCATCACCTGCACGTATGCCGGTGTCAAGGTCAATCCCAGCGGCCAGGTGCTCGACGGCGACGACCGTCCCCTGCCTGGCCTGTACGCGGCCGGCGAGATGGTCGGCGGACTCTACTACGTCAAGTATGCCGGCGGCATCGGCCTGACCGCCGGCGCGGTGCTGGGCCGCATCTCCGGCGCGCACGCCGCGACGCTGGCCCGCGGCGCCCCGCAGGCCTGAGCACCCTCCCGCCGCGCCGCCCGCGCAGCGTCAGGCGGCACGCGGCGCTGGCCGGCACCTTATTTCCCTTGCATCCCATACACGAATCACCCATGAGCGATCTCGATCTTCACACTGCCCTGGTGGTCGTCGGCGCCGGCATGGCCGGCTTCGCGGCCGCGCTGCAAGCCGCCCAGGCCGGCCACGACGTCATCCTGCTGGAAAAGCAGTCCGAGACCGGCGGCTCCTCGGCCATGTCGGGCGGCTGCCTGGCCTTCGCCGGCACCGACCTGCAACGCGCCAACGGCGTCGAGGACTCGAACGAACTGCTGTTCACGGACCTGCGCGAAGTCGGCAAGTTCGAGAACGACGAGAGCCTGGTGCGGGCCTATGTCGACCATCAGCTCGACACCTACGAGTGGCTGAAGGCGGCGGGCGTGCAGTTCGGCCCGCATATCGAAACATCGTCGGGCCAGTCCGTGCCGCGCGTCCACAATGTCGACCCGGCCGACGCGGTGCGCGCACTGGCGGCCAGCGCCAGGCGCACCGGGCGCGTCCGGCTTCTGACGTCGACCCGCGCATTGCGCCTGGTCCGCGATCCGCGAGACGGGCGCATCGTCGGCGTGACCGCGCAACGCGACGGGTCGACTTTCACGGTGCTGGGCAGCCGCGGCGTGGTACTGGCCAGCGGCGGCTTCGTCCAGAACGCCGAATTGATCCACCGCTATGCGCCCCAGTACAACGCGGACACGGCCGTCTTCATCGGCGGCGCCGGCAATACGGGCGACGGCCTGAGGATGGCCCAGCAGATGGGCGCCGACTGCCGCGACATGATCTACATCAAGGGCACCTACGGCAAGCACCCCACCGACGAGACCAACCACCATAGCCTCCTGGCCGTGTACAAGGGCGCCATCGCCGTCAACCAGGACGGCAAGCGCTACGTCGACGAATCCATCTCGTACAAGCTGCTGGGCGACGCCTGCATCCAGCAGCCCTATGGCGCCACCTTCCAGATCTTCGACCAGCCCATCTTCGACAGCGGGGACAACCAGACGCGCATCCTGGACATCGAGCGGCGCCACGAAGAAGGCCTGGTCCTCCAGGCCGACACCCTGGAGGAGCTGGCGGCGATGATCGAGGTGCCCGCGGACGTGCTGGTCGACACCGTACGCACCTACAACGACTATGTGGACGCCGGGCATGATGCCGATTTCGGCCGCGCCCACCTGGTGCACCAGCACGGCAAGCTGGTGAAGATAGAGACGGGCCCCTACTACGCCTATCCCTCCACCGCGGCCGTGTACGGCACCTACTGCGGCCTGTGCGTCGATGCCGCCATGCGGGTGCTGGACGTCCATGGGGAACCGTTGGCGGGATTGCATGCGGCGGGCGAGGTGGTCGGCGGCCTGCACGGCGCCGCCTACATGACCGGCTCCGCCCTGGGCAAGGCCGCCATCTTCGGCCGCATCGCGGCGCGCACCGCGCTGGCCGGCTGAGACGGAGGAGGCGTTCATGCACATCGCGGTACTCCTAGCAGGCGTGGCCGATCCCAGGAAGCCGCTGCCCAGGCCGGCGTCGGGGGACTGGCGCGACCTGCCCGGCGCCACGCCGGTTTCCTACAAGCTCAGCCCCTTCGACGAGGCCGCGCTGGAGATCGCGCTCAAGCTGCGCGACCAGGGCGCGGCCACGCGGGTCTCCGTCGTCGTCACCGACGGCGCGGGCGACATCGCGCTGATGCGCGCCATCGCCGCGCTCAAGCCTGACCAGGTGCGGGGCTTGAACCCGCCGGCCGCCCAGCGCGGCAACCCGGCGTGGCTCGCGCGGCATGCCCCCCATCTGTTGCGCGAGGGCGAGGCGTGGCCCGGCCTCGTCCTTATCGGCCGCGAGCATGGCGACCTGGACGACGGCATGACGCCGGCCTACCTGGCCGAGTCCTGGGGCCTTCCCTACGTGGGCCTGGCCTTGCAGGCGCGGGCACGGGCCGGCGGCTGGACCTTGCTGCGCAGCGGCGCGCGACAGGACGAGGCGGTGGACGTGCCCGCGCCCGCCATGGCCAGCATCAGCAACGACAAGAGCAACCGACTGCGCCATCCGCTGATGAAGAACGTGGCGCTGGCCAAGCAACTGAAGTTCGAACAGGCCTCGTTCGACGAGGCGTCTTTGGGCGAGGTGTCTTTGGGCGAGGCGTCTTCCGATCAGGCATCTTTCGACCAGGCGCCTTTCGACCACGCGGGGCCCGCCGCCGCGGCCGCCGCCACGCCCACGGCCCCCGTTCGCCCGTGCGCCGCGCGGGCGACACTGGCCGAGGCGGCGCCCGCGACGGCGGCGGCGCGCGGCGCCCAGGCCTGCCGGCTGTTCACCGGCCCGACGCCGGTCCAGGCAGCCGCACTCGCCGACTACCTGCGCGCCCTCGCGTCCCCCCACTGACCCAATCATGTCCGCCATGTCCCATACCCCCACCCTCCTGGCCCTGCTACCCGGCTGCGGCGAAGATCCGGCGGCCGACCGCGCCCTCATGGACGCGGCCAGGCGGCTCGCCGATCGCCACGGCGGCAGCGCCCATGCCGTGCTGGCCGGCCCTCCCGGGACGCGCGAAGCGGCCCTGGCCTGCGCGCAAGCTGCCGGCCTGGACCAGGCATGGTTCATCCCGACGCCGCCGGACCTGCTGCAAACGCAGCAATACGCCGACGTGTACGCCGCTGCGCTGCGGGCCGGCGGCCCGGCCGCCCTGCCCCCGTCCGCCCTGATGCTGGTGGCCGCCCATCCCGACAACGAGGCCTTCGCCGGCGCACTGGCCGCCCGCCTGGGCGCCGCGCCGCTGGGCCGCTGCGCGCACCTGGAATTCGACGCGAAGGGCATTGTGCATGCCCGGCGCGGCGCCTACGGCAACCGGCTTGCGATCACCCTGGCCTGCTCAGGGCGGATGATCGCCGCTGTGCGGCCCCAGGCTGACCCTCCGCCCGAGGCAACCCGCGCGCCTGAAGCAGTCCTACCCCAAGACGTCCACGCAACCGAGGCAGTCCGTGCTACCGAGGCAGCCCATGCGCCCGGAGCCGCCCCTGCGACCGCGCGCCGCCGGCCGATGGTGGCGCACGACCTTGACGGCCTGCCCGTCCCGCGCGCGGCGTATCCGCTCACGCGACTACCGCGCAACGAGCCCCATGCCAGCCTGGATGGCGCGCGCATCGTGGTCTCCGGCGGGCGCGGCATGGGCGACCTTGCGGCCTTCCCCATCCTTTACGACATCGCGGCGCGGCTGGGCGGCGCGGTCGGCGCCAGCCTGCCCGCCGTCGACGCCGGCTGGGCGCCCGTGACGCGCCAGGTGGGTATATCGGGCAAGTACGTGAGCCCTGACATCTATCTCGCCATCGGCATCTCAGGCACGCCGCAGCACCTGGCCGGCATCGACCCGCACACGCGCATCGTCGCGATCAACAACGACGAGCAAGCGAATATCTTCAACGTCGCCGAAGCCGGCGTCGTGGCCGAATGGCAGGTCCTGCTGCCGGCCTTGTTAAACGCATTGGATCATCCCGGGGACGCCTGACCATCGATATCTCTGCCTTTGATACCACTGCCCTTGATACCGACGACTTCGATACCGGTGACTTCGATATCGCCGACTTTGAATAACATCTTGCGCCCGCCCCTCGGCACATCATTCATAACGACACGGAGACCAACCATGCGCATTCCACAACCCACGCGGCGCGGCGCGCTGCGCAAGATGGCCACGCTCGCGGCCTTGCTGGCGCCCTTGGCGATCACGGCCCCGTCCATGGCCGCGGACAATTTCCCCGGCAAGCCCATCCGCCTGGTGGTGGGCTATCCGCCCGGGGGCTCCAACGACATCGCCGCGCGCATCATCGCGCCTGAACTGGGCCAGGCCCTGGGCGTGTCGGTGGTGGTGGAGAATCGCGCCGGAGCCAGCGGCGTCATCGGCGCGGACCATGTCGCCAAGTCAGAACCGGATGGCTACACGCTGCTGTTGTCGAGCATCAGCCCCATCGTCCTGGCGCCCCAGACCATGGCGACGCCGCCCTTCCATGCGCCCAAGGCCTTCAAGGCCATCAACATGATGGCGCTGACGCCGGAAGCCATCGCCGTCGGTCCCCGGCTGAGCGGCGTCAAGACCCTGAAGGAACTGCTCGACCGCGCCAAGACGCAACAGGTCACCCTGTCGTCCTCCGGCACGGGCGGCCTGCCGCACCTGACCATCGAACTCCTCAGGAAGGTCCAGCCCAATATCGTTCACGTACCCTACAAGGGCGCCGGCCCCGCCGTCACCGACACGCTGGGCGCCCACGTCGACGGCATCGTCATGGACTTGCCGCCCCTGTACAGCCTGATCAAGGAAAAACGCCTGGCGCCGTTGGCCGTCACCAGCGAAAAGCGCGTGGACTTCCTGGCCGACGTGCCGACGGCGCAAGAAATCCTGCCGGGTTTCAACGTCGAGAACTGGGTGGGCATCTTCGCGCCCGCGGGCACGCCCGACGCGATCGTCGCGAAGCTGGATGCCGCGCTGCGCAAGGCCGTGTCCCAGCCCAAGGTAAAGACCTTGCTGGCGGACGCCGCCATGGCGCCCGCGGTGCTCGACACGCCGCAAGACTTCCAGAAGCGGCTTGCCGACGACTATGCCCGCTGGGGCAAGGTAATCAAGGACGCCGGCGTGGAAATGACCAACTGATGGGTGAAACCGCCGACCGTTGGCCGGCGACGCCTTGCAAGCCATAGCCAGGCGGCGCCGGCGGACAACGCTGGTGGACAACGCCGGCAGGCGGCACACTATGTGGCGCGGCCCGAGAATTCCTCTTCCCGCCAGGCCCGCACGCCCAGCGCCTGGCGGGCATGGGCCGTCATGGCCTCGGTAGGCTGCGCATAGAGCTGCCGGCGGCTGATATCCAGGCAGCCCGCGGCGCGGGCGCCGGCGAAAAAGGCCGCGTGGTGGAACAGCACGCCCAGCGCGTCCAGTACCGCCGCCCCGTCCACCGACAACAGCCGGCGCCGCACCAGGAATTCGTTCAGCACGCCATCGCCCGGGATGATGACTTCGGCCCCCTGGTCCAGGGCAAGCCGGCATGCGTCGACGAAACGCTTGCCGATGGAGACCGCCGCGGCCTCGTCGCCCTCCAGGTCGAACAGGTTGACCGCCGGACTCATGGCCACCACGCCCGACAGGCGGCCGGACAGGCCATACTGCGCCGCCAGGTCTTCCGTCTGCATCTTCTGGAAGGGCGTCAGCGCGATCATGCCGACCTTGCGCCCCAATGAGCATGCGGTCAGCAGGCAGCTTTCGGTCAGGCTGACCACGGGTATGTCGACCAGGGAGCGCGCCTCGACCAGGCCGGGATCGAAGAAGCACCCCAGCGCGAACGCATCGTAGCCGGCGGCCTGCGCGGCCAGCGCCGCGTCGCAGACCTGGCGCGCGTTGAGCATGCGCATGCCCGCGCTGCTATTGACGCTCATGGGCGCCACGCCGGGAGGATAGGTTCCGGGACGCAGGCCATGCACGACGACTTGCGCCCGCTCGCCCATGACCGCATCGGCATGCGCCTGCAAGGTCTGCCGATAGCGGGGAAACACGTCCAGGTCGGTGAAGCTCTGATGCCAGATTTTCACTGTCTATCCTTCCTTTCCGAACCGGCTCAGGGGTGGGCGAACACCACGGCCTCGCTGTTCTCGGACTTGCAGAAGCGGGCAATGCTGCCGACCGAGTTGGCGTGCTCCTGGGCGCTATGCGCGGCGCACAGGTCTTCGAGCAGGATCATCTCGTAGTCGCGGTCGTGCCCGTCGCGCGCCGTGGCCTGCACCACGGCCTGGGTGGACACGCCGGAAAAATAGATGCGCTGGATATGCTTGGCGCGCAGCTGGGCTTCCAGCGTCGTCGAGTAGAACGGGCTGACGCGGTGCTTGACCACCTGGATGTCGCCCACCTTCTGTTCCAGTTCGGGATGGATTTCGGTGCCCCAGGCGCCCAGCTTGAACAGCCCGTGCTGCGGCGCGGCCGAGAACACCTGCGAGCCTTGCGGGCATTCCGGATAGCCCTCCGAAAAGCCGACGCGCACGAAACCCACGGCGATACCGGCGGCGCGCGCACGGGCAATGGCCTTGGCCGTCCGGGCAATCACCTGGCGCTCGCGCACCTGTTCGCCCAGCGGGCTCTTGCCATTGGGGCCGTCGGCGTGCACCAGATCGTTCTGCATGTCCAGGACCAGGAAAAGCGCTTGCGGTTGTTGCATGGTTGAATCTGCCTTTATGTCGGAGTGGAAGGTTGTAGGAGAGAAGGCTGATGGATTTCAGGCGTGCCGGACCCGGCGTACCGAATTCAGTCGCACCAGATGCCGCCATTGACATCCAGTATCTCGCCGGTGACGAAGCCGGACTGCGGCGCGGCCAGGAACAGCACCGCCGCCGCGACCTCGTCGGCCGCGCCCATACGGCCCATGGGAATCAGGTCGCGCAAGGCCGAAGGGAAACCGGTGGTCATCGCCGAGGCCACCGGGCCCGGCGCCACGGCGTTGACCGTGATATTGGCCGAGGCCAGCTCCTTGGCCAGGAATGCCGTCATGATGTGCACGCCGGCCTTGGACGCGCCATAGGCGACATTGCTGGCGCGCTCCTGTTCGCGTGGGTCCAGCCAGGGACGGGGGTTGCCGCCATTCTTGCCGATGACCGAGCCCAGGTTGATGATACGCCCGCCTCCGGCGCGTTTCATATGTCCGATGGCGGCCTGGCAGCACAGGAAGGTGCCCTTGAGGTTGATATCGATGACGCGGTCCCACTCCTCCTCGGCCAGCGTTTCGGCGCTGCCCATGGAGACGATACCGGCGACGTTCACCAGGATGTCCAGCCGGCCCAGGCGTGCCACCACGTCGTCCATGCAGCGCGCCACGTCCTCGCGCCGCGCGACATCCAGGGACCAGCCCTGCACGCCGGGCACGGGCGGTTCGAACGCAACGCGGTCAGCGGCGGCCACCCGCGCGCCATGGGCCGCCAGGGCGGTGCTGACGGCCCGTCCTATGCCGCCGGCGCCCCCGGTCACCAGGGCCACGCGGCCGGCGAAAAGATCAGCGCTGTACATCATCATCACGATTCCTTGAAAGCCATGTCGAATGCCGCGCGCACGCGGCCTTGCGCAAGCGCGCTCCATAACGGCCCGGCCTGCACGGACCGGGAGGCGTATTGCAGGCAGTCCTCGAACTTCTTCCTGGCGAGCGCTTCGTCGACATGCAGGTCCCGCGCCGCGAAATGCGCCTGCCGGACGATCCGGCCCCCGTCCAGCAAGGTCAGCACCGCCTGCGGATGCCCCGGGTTGTCGGGCAGGCCGTCCTCCAGTTCGATGCGACCGGCCATGCCAAGAACTGCCTCGTCCGCCAGCACGTGGGGCGCGAAGCCTTGCAGCGTGGGCGCCCCATGCACCAGCGTGTAGGCCGTCATGAAGGGAATGCTGTACTTGGCGTCCTGCAAGGTAGCGGGCCGGCGGCGCTGGGCCAGCGGCCGGCACAGGCGTCCGGACGAGGGATTGACCGCCACCCGCACGCGCGCCTCGGGGTGCGCCAGGCAGGCGTCGCGAGCCGCCATGGCGACCGCGACATAAGGGTGCGACAGGCGGCAGCTGGGCCAGGGCTTGATATCCACGTCCCGCGCGTGCCAGGTCGAAAAATCCAGCAGCATGGCGCGCTGCCGCGACGCCAGGGCGCCGGCCAGGTAAAGCCGGAACAACCCGGCGGCGCCGTCCATCGCGCCGGCCGGCCCCGTCACGCCGGCGCGTGCCAGCAGGGCCGCCTGCAAGCCGCCCTGCGCCGCGAATGCCGGATAGATGCCGCGCGCCGTCGCGCCGGTGCCAAAGCCCGCCTCCTTGCCGCCGGCCAGCTGCATATAGGCCAGGCCCAGGGTGGAGACCAGCTGGCGCTGGTCCAGGCCCAGCACCAGGCCCGCCGCGACGCCGGCGCCCAGGTACCCGAACAGCTGTGTGAGGAACCATTCCGCCCCGGGGCCTTCGCCCTGCGGCGCGCAGATGACGCCCAGCCGGCACATGAGCTCGCTGCCCAGCGCCACCGCGTCGATCACCGCGTCGTCCCCGGCGCCCACCAGTCCGGCGGCCGCCATGGCGGCGGGCAGCACGCAGGTACTGGGATGCAGACGGCCGACATCGTGGATGTCGTCGTAGTCGAGGATATGGATCAGCGACGCGTTGATGAAGGCGGCCGCCAGCGGCGCGGCCTTGCCGCCGCCGACCAGGCCGCTGCTTCCCGCGCCATGGCCCGCCAGCAGGCCGTCGATGACCTGCCTGCCCAGCGCCGTCCGCCGCGCGGCCAGCGCGATGCCCAGCGAGTCGGCGATGTGCAGGCGCGTCTTGGCCCGCATATCCGCCGGCACGCCGGCATGGCGCGCCTGCAACAGGGCCCGCGCCAGTTCGGCGCTTAACGATACGGTGTCCGCTGCCATGGCCGGCCTTGCCTAGCGGGCGTCCGCGATATGGTTGGCCGACCGGCGGCCGAATACCAGACCCTTCAGCACCGACGTCGCGCCGGTGTAGTTGGTGTAGTACGTGCCCACGATCTCGCCCGCCGCGTAGAGGTTCTTCATGGGATTGCCGTCCGTGTCGAGCACCTGCCCGGAAGGATTGATCTTCAATCCGCCGAACGTGAACACATTCGACGAGATGATGGGATAGGCCATGAAGGGCCCCTGCTCGATGCGGCGCGACCAGTTCGACTTCCTGGGCGCCAGGCCCTGGGTGGCCAGGCCATCGAGCTCCAGCGGCTTGAAGCCGGTTTCCGTGGGGCAGGCCGCGTTGTAGCGCTCAACCGTCGCCTCCAGCGCGCCTTCGGGCAGGCCCAGCCTGGCGCCCAGCGCGGAAAGCGTATCGGCCTCGATGGCAGGCTGGTCGGTGCGGATGGCCAGGCGATAGTTGGGCACCTCCTTCACGCGCTGGTCCAGGACGACATACGCGATGCCCTGGTCCTGTTCGTAGATGCGGCGCGTGACGCGCTCGTAGTAGGCGTCGACCGTGCCCGGCGCCTCGTCGGTGAAGCGCTGCCCCGCCTTGTTGACGAGCACGCCGTAGGGAAAGATGAAGATGGACGGCTCGGACACTCCCGAACGGGGGTCGACCGGCTCGGCATGGTAACTGCCGAATTCGCCGCTGGGCGCCGCGCCGGCCTCCAACGCCATCTCGATACCCTCGCCGCGGTTGAAGTATCCGCCCTTGCACACCGGGCGCAGGTAGACCGAGCGGGGCCCCATGTACTTGGCCAACAGCGCCGGATTGCCCTCGAAGCCGCCGCAGGCCAGCACCACCGCGCCCTTCAGTCGCATGCCGCCGTCCTGCGCGTGATGGACGAGCAGCCCCTGCACCGCGCCATCCTCGTCCAGCAGCAGGCGCCGCGCGGTGGTCTGGTACAGGAAAGTCACCCCCAGGCGCTCGGCCCGGGCGGCGAGTGCCTCGACCAGCGCCTCGCCGCCGCCCACCGGCAGCAGGCGCGGTTGCGTCTTGGTCAGGAACTGCGTGGGCAGGAAGTCGAACTTCACGCCCATGCCTTGCAGCCACGCGATGGTGTCCGGCACGCTATCGGCGAAGCAGCCTATCAGTTCGGGATCCAGCACGGACAGCGTACGCGCCGCATGCGACCACGACTCCCGTCCCTGCACCATCTCGGCCGCGAAATCGGGGTCCATGTAGACGCCGGCGTTCTCGGCAAGGTGCGTTTCGAAATCATCGGACACCTGGTCGATGGCCTTCATGCGTAGATAGGCCTCGGTATAGCGACTCTGGCCGCCGCGATCGGCGCGGCTGGCGCGTTCCAGCACCGCCACCGCCAGGCCTCGCTCGGCCGCCGCCACGGCCGCCGACAGGCCCGCCACGCCGCAACCGGCCACCACGACATCGAATGTACGTTCCATGCTCTCCATCCTCGGGTAAATAGGCATCTGCGCCGTATGCGTCGGCGCTACACTCGATAGAGTAGGATGCTGCTTGCCTGCTTGTTAGCCCTCGGCGGCTAATGCGCGATTAGAAAAAATCGAAAGGAGACACATGGACAAGCTATGGGCCATGGAGGTGTTCGTGCGCGTCATGGAATGCGGCAGCCTCTCGCGGGCGGCCGAATCGCTGGATCTCGCCAACGCCACGGTTACCACCAGCCTGCGCAACCTGGAGGCGCACCTGGGCGCCACGCTGATCCAGCGCAATTCGCGGCACCTGCACCTGACCGAAGAGGGACGGATCTTCCTGCCGCATTGCCAGGAGATCCTGCGCAGCGTGGCGCGGGCCGAGACGGATGTGAAGCGGCAGGGCAGCGACGTGGTCGGCCCGCTGCGCGTGGAAGCGCCTTTCGCCATCGGCCAGAACCTGCTGTGCCCGGCCCTGGTCGAACTGACGCGCCGCCACCCTGGCCTGTCCGTTTCCGTCTCGCTGACCAACGATCCGCACAACCTGATAGAACGCGCCACCGACGTGGCCATCCGCATGGACCGCGTGGAAGACGCCGACCTGGTGGGCCGCCCCATCTACGAGGCGCAATACGTGGTGTGCGGCACGCCGGAGACCGTGGGCGCCATGCGCGCCGCCACGCCGCGCGACCTGGACCCGGCCCGCTGCCTGGGGCTGTTCGCCGAAGGCAATCATGCGCCCAATCCCTGGCGCTTCGCCAAGGACGGCGACGAGGCGGTGGTGAACCCCGCCGGGCCGCTCAGCTTCAACAACACCGCGGCCTTGATCCAGGCCGCCTTGCAGGACGTGGGCCTGATCTGCGTCCTGGATGTCTTCGTCAGCGACCTGGTGAAGCAGGGCCAGATGGTCGAACTCTTCCCCGACTGGCAGACCAGCAAGCGCACCTTCCATGCCGTGACGGTAAAGTCGCGGTTCGCGGCGCCCAAGGTGCGCGCCTTCATCGATTTCCTGCTGGAAATCTTCGACGCGCGGCGCCGCCCCAGCGTCACGACGATGGTTGCAGTCGGTCCAGACCGTAGAAAGAAAAAACCTCATTGACCCGATCGGCCTCCGGCGGCCGATGGTAGTACCCCTTGCGGCAGGACTTGATGCCGCACACGGTGCGCAGGTCATGCATGGCCTCGGCCTGCTTGATCCAGGCGGCCAGGGAATCGAGGATGGGCACGCCGTCCACTTCGACGATGCCGTTCTGCGCCAGCAGCACGTTCAGGGGCGCCTCGCCGGGGATGATGACATCGGCTCCCCGCGCGATCAGCTTGCGCGCGGCCGCCTGGAAGCGCTCGATCAGCTCGGTGGGGTCGCCGAAACCCTTGAGCACGTCGTTGAAGGTGAAGCCCACCGGCACCGCGCCGGCGAACCGCGATTCCAGGCCGTGATTCTTCGCGTTCTCGGCGATCAGCTCGTTCATATCGTCGATGAACAGCAGCACGCCGAACTTGCGGCCCAGCATGCACGCCGTCAGCATCGCCGATTCGCCGTAGCCCACCACCGGAATATCCACCAGGCTGCGGCTTTCGCGCAAGGCCGGCTCGGGCAGGGTGCTCAGGGCGTAGACGTCGTAGCCCTGCTCCTGGGCCTGCACCGCGGACGCCATGAATTGCAGGGCATGCACATACTGGAAAGCCACATGGCGGATATCCGTGCCCGGATAATTGCTGCGGTAGGTGCCGACCTGCATGCCATGCATGTCGACCTGTGTACCGGGCCGCGCCACCTTGGCGAAATGCCGCTTGAGCGCGTCGCTGTACGGACCGAGGTCGCTGAGAACGGTAAAGCTTTGATGCCAGATTTTCATGTCACATCGCTGTATGAAACGGGTTGATGATCAGTCCACATGGACGTGGGCTTCGTCGACGACCTTGGCCCACTTCCGCACTTCCGACCGGAAGAAGGCGTCGAATTCCTTGGGGCTGGTGCCCATGGGGTCGCAGCCGACGGCCTCCAGCGCGGCGCGCACCTCGGGCGCTTGCGTCGCTTGCGCGGCCGTGGCGCTCAACTTCTGGATGACCGCGGCCGGCGTGCCGGCAGGCGCGAACAGGCCGAACCAGGCCGTGGCGTCGTAGCCCGGCACGCCCGCCTCGGCCACGGTGGGGACATCGGGCGCCGCCCTGGAGCGCGTCTTGGTGGTGACGGCCAGCGCGCGCAGCTTGCCGCCCTTGACCAGCGGCAAGGTGGTCACGATGTTGTCGAAGGTCAGGGGAACCTGGCCCCCCAGCACGTCGGACATGGCGGGCGCCGCGCCGCGATAGGGCACGTGCTGCATCTTGATGCCGGCCTGGCTGTTGAACAGCTCGGCGAACAAGTGCGCGCCCGAGCCGTTGCCCGCGCTGGCGAAATAAATGGGCTTGTCCGAGGGCTTCTTCGCGGCGGCGATGAGGTCCGCCACCGAGTGGTACGGCGTATTGGGATTGACCACCAGCAGGAAGGGCGTGGAGGCGACCTGCGCCACCGGAGCCAGGTCCCTCAAGGGGTCGTAGCTGAGCTTGGGATAAAGACTGGGATTGACCGCCAGCGAGATCGTGCCGAACAGCACGGTATAGCCATCGGGCGCCGCCTTGGCCACATAGTCGGAGCCGATGTTGCTGGCGGCGCCGGCCTTGTTCTCGATGATGATGGCCTGGCCCAGCAGGGCGCCCATCTTGGCGGCGATGGCGCGGGCGGCCACGTCCGACGCGCCCCCCGCGGGAAAACCCACGACCAGCCTGATTGGCTTGTCGGGATAGGCGGCATGGGCGGCGCCGGCCAGCCCCACCGTGGCCAGCACCCCGCTGGCCGCCAGTGTCTTGAGGTATTTCACGATAGTCTCCGGTTCTGGTTTGCCGTCTCGATCGGACTGGCTGTCGATGGGGTCGGCCGTCGATGGGGTTGGCCGTCGATGGGGTTGGCCGTCGATGGGGTTGGCCGTCGATGGGGTTGGCCGTCGATGGGGTTGGCCGTCGATGTGCGATCCATTTTGCCCTCCCCTCCCCCATCGGAGAACGGCAAGAAGGCGAAGAGGCGATTCACTAATCTTGAATGCTCATCCCGGTGTCCGTTTCGGAATTCTTGAATGGCGCATTCGATGCCCACGTCTTTCCCCGCCGCGAGCGCACGCGCAAGAATCACCGCACAACGACATGGACAACCAGGAGACGAAGATGAAACGATGGTTGCGCGGCGCCCTGCCCGCCGTGGCCCTTACCCTGTGCGTACTCGCGCCATCCGTCGCCCAGGCGGCTGCCGACTATCCCGCCAGGCCCATCCGGCTGGTGGTGCCCTGGGCGCCGGGTGGCAGCACCGATATCCTGGCCCGCACCACGGCCGAACGCCTGACCCGGGCGCTCAAGCAGCCCGTGATCGTCGACAACCGGCCCGGCGCCAGCGGCAACATCGGCGCCGACCTCGTGGCGCGCGCCGCGCCCGATGGCTATACGCTGCTGTTCACCAGCACCAATCTCACGCTCAACCCGGCGGTCATTGCCCAGACGCCCTACGATCCCGTCAGGAACTTCACCGGCGTCACCATGGTCGCGTTCGCGCCCATGATGCTGGTGACCAAGGCGGGGTTCGCCGGCGACAGCCTGCAAGG
Source organism: Achromobacter aloeverae (assembly GCF_004121055.1). GTDB lineage: Bacteria > Pseudomonadota > Gammaproteobacteria > Burkholderiales > Burkholderiaceae_B > Bordetella_C > Bordetella_C aloeverae. The sequence continues at coordinate 177,953 of NZ_PYAL01000004.1, read as the reverse complement.
CCTCATCGCCTACGGCAAGGCGCATCCCGGCGAACTCAACTTCTCCAGCAGCGGCGCGGGCGGCGCGCCGCACCTGGCGGGCGAGATGTTCAAGCAGGCGACCGGGCTGGACATCACGCACGTGCCCTATACCGGCGCGGCGCCGGCGCTGACGGATGTGCTCTCCGGCCAGGTGCAGATGACCTTCACCACCTACATCTCGGCGCAGGGCCTGCTGTCGTCGGGCCAGATGAAGGCGCTGGGCGTGGCCAGCAAGGACAGGCTGCCCGTCCTGCCCAACGTGCCCACTTTCCGCGAACAGGGCCTGGACATCGAGATAGGCACCATGTTCGGCCTGCTCGCGCCGGCCGGCACGCCGCGCCCCGTCGTGGACAAGCTGTATGCGGTCGTCAGGCAGGCGGCGGCGGATACCGCCTTCCAGGACAGGATCCAGCAACAGGGCGGAACGGTGGTGGCCGACGATCCCGACCACTACAACGCCTATCTGCGCGAAGACGTGGCCAAGTGGGCGGCCCTGGTCAAGCGGATCGGGGGCATATCGGCGCACTGAGAGGGCGCCGAGGGCCGCGCCGCAAGGGACGCCCGTGGGCGCGGCGGAACGGTTGCACGGAAACACGAGGGACGCGATAGGGGTAATATTCCCCCGCACGCCCCTTCCTGGTTACCCTGCACGCCATGCCCACCCTGCACATGTTCCTGCTTTTCCTGGCCGCCGACCTGGCCTTGAAGCTCACCCCTGGGCCGGACATGGCGCTGACGCTCACGCGCGGCATGACGCAGGGCTTCCGCATCGCCTTGCTTAGCGTGCTGGGCAGCTTCTGTGCCGGCTTCGTGCAAATCCCCCTGGTGGTGCTGGGACTGGCCGCGATTTTCAAGGAATCGCCCACGCTATTCCTGTTCGTGAAGCTGGCCGGCGCCCTGTACATGGTCTACCTGGGCATCCAGGCCCTGCGCCGCAGCCGCCAGCCGCGCGACCTGGCAGCCGCGCCGACGAAGGGCGCCGGGTGCCAGGTTTTCGTCCAGGGATTCATGACCAACCTGCTCAATCCCAAGGTCTTCATCTTCCTGATCGCGTTCCTGCCGCAATTCACCGACCCCGCGATCGGCCCGGTCTGGCTGCAGATGCTGGTGCTGGCCACGGTCTCCAAGCTTTTCGGCCTGTGCTCGGGCGCCACCTACGCCTACGGCGCGGCGCGCATCCGTAACTGGCTGACGCGCAACCGCTGGTTCCTGCAAGCGCAGGATGGCGTGCTGGGCGCGTGCATGCTGGCGATCGCGGGCTACCTGGTGTTCAGCGCCGACACCTCGACGTCCAAGTAGGCGCAAAAAGCTCGCTAGAATTCCAGTCTCCATCCCCCTTGAGAGAGTGTGTCGATGAAAAAACCGGCCTGGATTGCAGCGGCGGCGTTATCGGTCCTGCCCTGGGGCGCCCACGCGGTCACCTTCGACTGCGCCAAGGCACGCTCGATACCCGAAAAGCTGATCTGCACGACGCCTGATCTTTCACGGGCCGACGACCACTTGAAGCAGACCTTCGACGCCGCCCGCGCGCGCGCCACGGACAAGAAGGCCTTCAACGACCGCGCCAGGCAGGAATGGCAGCGGCGCGAAAAGACGTGCACCGACGCGGCCTGCGTGCGCCAGTGGTACGCCGACCAGGAGCGCCTCTACGCGCTGGACGCGTCCGCCCCGGCACCGGCGCCCGCGCCGGCCCCCGCCCCGGCCGCGACGGGCCAAGGCGACAGCGCCTCGAACAATCCCCTGCGGATGCCGCCGCCCGCCACCACGCCGCCCTCGTCCAACGAGGCCCAGGCGCCCGAGGTTGCCGCGACGGCGCTCTATGCGGACTACCAGCAAAACGCGTCCGCGGCCGACCGTAAATACAAGGGCAAGACCATCAAGGTCCATGGCACGGTCGCCAGCGTCCGGGCGCCGGCCAACGGCACTCCCTATATCGAACTGACCGCCGCCGACAATCCGTTGCCGTCGGTCCATCTCGATTTCCCCGACACGCCGCCCGAGCGTATCGCCCAGATCGGCAAGGGCCAGAAAATCGCCGCCACCTGCGTCGTGCAAGGCCTGGTCATCGGCGATCCCGTCCTGCGCTGCCCCGGCGCTATTGCGCGGTAGGCTTCAGCATCGACGGCGCGGGCGCATGTCGCGCCAGGAATTCATCCTGGAACAGGCTCATGCGGACCACGTCGCGGTATTGGCCTTGCACGAAGAACTCGTGCTTCAGGACCCCCTCCTCCGTGAAGCCGAGTTTCTTGTAGATGTGGGCCGCCTTGTGGTTTTCCTTGTCCACCAGCAGATAGATCTTGTACAGATTGAGCACGCTGAACCCATACTCCATCGCCAGCCTGGTGCCCTCGGACGCATAGCCCTTGCCCTGGTGGTCGGGGATCACGATGATCTGGAACTCCGCCCGCCGGTGCACGTGGTCGATCTCGACCAGCTCGACCAGGCCAACCTTGTCCGCATGCGCCTCCATGACGAAGCGCCGCTCCCGTTGGTCATGGATGTGTTCCTCGTAGAGCGAGGACAACTCGGCGAACGTTTCATACGGCTCCTCGAACCAGTACCGCATGACGCTGGCGTTGTTGTCCAGCGCGTGGACGAAACGCAGGTCTTCGCGTTCGAGCGGTCGCAGCTTGAGTGTCGTATTCACGGTCATGGTGTTCTCCATTGATTGCGTATCCCAGAGTAAGCTGGTCCGTCATGTCCTCGGCCCGGCCGCCCGTCAGCGCACCGCCGCTGCCTGCGCCAGCTCGACCATCCGCCGCACCAGCGCCATCCGCGCGGACGAGCGCAGGCACAGAACGCCGACCAGCCGGGGCGCCATCGACACGGGCAAGGGCAGCTTCGCCAGCCGCAAACCGCCCGGCCACGGCGAGCCCGCATCGGGAGCCAGCGACACGCCCAGCCCGCGATCGACCATCATGGCGATCGCGGCCAGCGAGCTGAGTTCGAACCTTTCGTGCGGCACGATGCCCACCTTGCGCAGATAGTCCTCGGCCTGGCGGCCGCCCCATTGCGTCCGGTCATAGCGGATCAGCGGCTCGCGGCGCAGCAAGTCGTGCGGATCGCGCCGGGCCAGCCGCTGCGGCACCAGCACCACCAGCGGCTCCTCGCGCAAGGTCTGCCAGTAGAACGTCTTGGGCAGTTCGAATTGCGGGTGCAGGCATACGGCGGCATCGAGGGCCTCCGACTGGACTGCGTCGTACAGGTCCATGGACATGCCGGGCTGGATGAACACGCGCAACCGCGGATGCCGCTTGACCAGCCGGGCCAGCATATCGGGCACCAGGCTGTGCAGCGCCGTGCTGATCGTTCCCAGCCGCAACTCCCCCTGCATCTTCTCGTCGAAGGCGGAGCGCTTCAACTGCGCCAGGTCGGCTTGCAGGGAGCGCGCGATACCGGTCACCCGGTGCCCGGCGTCGGTGGGCCTCACGGTCCGGCCAGAGCGCGCCAACAGCGGCGTGCCAACTTCCCTTTCCAGGTTGCGCAACTGCTTGGCCACCGCTGCCGGCGTGATATCCAGGCGCCGGGCGGCCTCTGCCATGGAGCCGGCCTCCACCACCAGCAGGAAACTGCGCAGCCATGCGGTATCCACGATGCTCCCTTTCCCGGCAGAAGATACTATAAGAATGTTCTTAGCATACCTTTTGTAGTGCTATCGCGCCGGCGGCCAGGGCCATACTCCCCAATATTCGAAAAAATAGATCGGGAGACTGGCATCATGGACCGGGCTGCAAGGCCGGCTGGACGGCGGCCTGACCGCCAGCGTCTGACGCGTCGCTACCTGCCGATTCTTTCCCAACCGAACGACGCGCCGCCCGCGGCTCCCCAGGAGACAAGACATGCCCCTCCCATTCCCGCCTCATTCGCTGCCCACCCATTCGTTGCCCGCCCATTCGCCAGCCACCCATTCGCCAGCCACCCATTCGTTGCCCGCCCGCTCGCTGCCCGCCCTTCCGCGCCGCGCCGGCATGGCCACGCTGTTCCTTTCCGCCGCCCTCGCCGCTACCCCCGCCCTGGCCGATGACTATCCCAGCCATCCCATCACGATGATCGTGCCCTTCGCACCCGGCGGCAATGTCGACATCACCGCCCGCGTGCTGGCGCCCCTGCTCACCAAGGAACTGGGCCGCGCCATCGTCATCGAGAATCGCTCGGGCGGCGGCGGGGCGATCGGCGCAAGCGCCGTGGCACGCGCGCCAGCCGACGGCTATACCCTGATGCTGGGCAGCAGCGGCTCCAACGCCACGGTGCCCGCGACCAACAGTCGCGTACCCTACGATCCGATCAAGAACTTCACCATCCTCGGCGGCGTGACGACCACGCCCTCGCTGCTGGTCGTCAATCCCAGGATCCCGGCCAAGACCTTCGAGGACCTGGTGAAGTATTCGCTCGGCAAGCCCGAGGGCCTGAGCTTCGGGTCGCCGGGCATCGGCTCCTTCAACCACCTGACGCTGGAGCTGGTCAAGCAGAAATCGCGGCTGCACGTGACCCATATCCCGTACAAGGGCGCCGGCCAGGCGATGAGCGACGTCATCAGCGGCCAGATCGACGGCATGTTCGACCAAAGCAGCTCGTCCATGCCCATCGCGCAGGAAGGCCGCATCCGGGCCATCGCGCAATTGAGCGAGCATCGTTCACCCCTGATGCCCGACGTGCCGACCCTGGCGGAACAAGGCGTGCCGGGCGTCACGGCGGAAGTCTATACGGCCCTGTTCGCGCCGGCCGGCTTGCCCAAGGCCGTGGAGGCGCGCCTGGCCGCCGCCCTGGCGCATGCCAAGCAAGACCCGGCGCTGCGCGAGCGCTTCCAGAAACTCGGCGCCGAAGTGGTGGCCATGGACCAGGTGGCCTTCCTGCAATACGCCACGGAAGAAGCGCAGCGGTGGCGCGACCTGGCCAAGGCGAACAACATCACGACCCAGGACTGACATGCCCAGCGAACCGCCGTCTTTCGCCGTGCCGCCCGGCGCGTGCGATTCCCATATCCATATCAACGACCCGCGCTTCCCCTATCTTCCGGACGCCGAGCTGAAGCCGCCGCCGGCGACCGTGGCGCAATACCGGCAGGTCCAGGCGAAGCTGGCTTTGGAGCGCGTGGTCATCGTCCAGCCGTCGAGCTACGGCACCGACAACCGATGCACCCTCGACGCCGTGCGGCAATTCGGCCAGGCGCGGGCGCGCGCCGTCGTGGTGGTCGCACCCGATGCTTCGCCGGCGCTGCTGCGCGAACTGCACGAGCAGGGCGCGCGCGGCGTGCGCTTGAACCTGGCCCGCGGCGCGGCGCTGGGCAGCGCGGCCATCGCGGACCTGGCGCCGCGCCTCGCGGACCTGGGGTGGCACATCCAGGTCCACGCACGGGCCGAGGTCATCGCCGACCTGGCGCCGATGCTGCGGCGCCAACCCGTTCCCGTAGTGCTGGATCACCTCGCGCGCCTGCGGCGGATCGATGGCGACGATGCCGCCGCCTATGCCGCCGTGCGCGGCCTGCTCGACACGGGCCGCGCGTGGATCAAGCTGTCGGGCGCCTACCTGGACAGCCAGAGCGGCCCGCCCGGCTATGCGGACCGCGCGCCGGTGGCGCGCGCCCTGCTCGGGGCGGCGCCCGAACGCCTGGTATGGGGCACGGACTGGCCCCACCCGTCGGCATCCGCCGGCGAACGGCCCATGCCCGACGCCGCGCGCCTGCTGGGGCTGTTGGCGGACTGGAGTCCCGACGCCGCGCTGCACCGGCGGCTGCTCGTGGACAACCCGCTGGCCCTTTACGGTTTCGATCCCCAGCCATCCCGGACTACCCCGACATGAGAAGCACGCTGTTCGTACCCGGCTCTCGCGCCGAACGCTTTTCCAAGGCCCTGGCCAGCGCGGCCGACGGTATTTCGCTGGATCTCAGGTAGCCTTGGCCAATGCGGCCTTCGGCCCAGCGACCGCGAACTCGCGCATGCGCCCAAGGTCGTCGAAGCCGCCCTGGCCGCCCGCGGCGCGCTGGAATGGGAGGCCTGCTTCGGCGACGCCGTGCCGTGCGCGGCGGCGCGCACCATCGAAGACATGTTGGGGCATGAGCAAGTCCTGGCCCCGCCCCTTACGCCGCCCCTCGCTGGGCCAGCACAACGGCCTGTGGGCCACGCCGGCGCTCGACGCCGGGGATGACTGAGCACCCGTGGACGTTACGCCTCGCGCCGCGAGGCAAGGGCTGTTCAACGCGTGTTGACCCAGTCCTTGGCATCCTGGATGAACCACGGCAGCCTCAGCTTCTCGGCTTCGCCCGCCCGTATGGTCAAACGCTGATCCGACGATGCGGAAGGGTTGGGCACAGGCCGCGTCACATAATCCGGCTCCCCTGGCGCGGCCGGGCCGGCACGACCGGATGGCGTGTCGGCGCAGGCGGAAAACGACGCGCATACTATCGCGAGCAAGACCAGACGCGACGCGGAACGAAAACTCATCATGATGCCGTGACTCTCGGAAGCGGCGCCGGCCTACCTGCCTGAACGCACTGAACGCACCGGGACCAGCATACGCATATCCGGCGCTGGAAGCCAGCCGGCCAAGCCTCAGCGCCTGCCCGCCAGGTCATTGCTGATGCGGCGCGCGCACTGCAGCAGCAGGGGCGCGAGCTCCTTCTTCGCGCGGGCGATGCTCCAGCGCGGCGAGGGCACGGCGATATTGATGGCGGCCGTGACCTCGCCGTCGCGGTCGAACACCGGTGCAGCCAGCGAAATATCGCCGATGAAGGCTTCCTGGTTGTTGACCACGTAACCCTCCCGCTTGGCCTGGGCCAGGATCGCCCGCAAGGCGGCGAGGTCGGTGACCGTGTGTTCCGTCATGGCCTTGCGCGGCCCGGCGAGCAGGTGTTCCGCCTCGGCCTCGGGCAGCCACGCCAGGATGGCGCGCCCCGCCGCCGAACAGAAAACCGGCAGCCGCGACCCGACGTGCAGGTCGACGCTGACCGGATGGCTGCTGGGGTAGCGCAGGACGTAGACGATCTCGTTGCCTTCCAGGTCCATCAGGTTGACGGTCTCGCGGCAAGCGAGGTTCAGCGCGCGCAGATGCGGCTCGGCCGCCTCCCGGATGAGATCGGTCACCAGCATGCTGTAGCTGAACTCCAGGAGTCGCGAGGACAACACATAGGCGCGTGTGCGCGGATGCTGGCGCAAGTAGCCCAGGATGCACAGCGTATGCGTGAGCCGTTGCGCGGCGCTCTTCTCCAGGCCCGACAGCTCGGTAAGTTCCTTCAGGCTGAGCGGCCGCTGCGCCGCATTGAAGGTTTCGAGGGCGCGAAAGCATTTGGCCACGGAGTTGACGAACAGGCGATCCGTGCCGGCCTCGGCTGGCGCCATCGCACGCATTCTCCCCTTGCCGCGCGGCCTGGCGATGTCGTCGATGCGTGTGGAAATGGGGGGCGACACGATGGACTTCTCTCCCAGGCGCCGAATGGATATCGAGATATCGGCAAGATATCGGCATGCGGCAAATATCGGCATGCACCCGATATCGGCATGCAATATCCGCTATTGCAGGTAAATATTCTATCGATATAGCCTCTAGCCAGGCAAGGTCCAGAAACCTGCCACTTTCAGATAATCACAAGGGGAAGTGCCATGTTCAACGTATTGACCAAACTGCTGCTCATGACCGGGCTGGCCGCCGCCACGGGCGCGGCGCTCGGCGCCGAGACCTATCCCGCGCGGCCGGTGCGCATGGTGGTGGCCTATCCCGCGGGAGGCACCACGGACATTGCCGCCCGCGTGCTGGCCAAGGCCTTGAGCGAACGCATGAAGGGAAGTTTCGTCGTGGAAAACCGCGCCGGCGGCGGCGGCGTGATCGGCGCCGGACTGGTGGCCAACGCCACGCCCGACGGCTATACCCTGCTGTTCGGCGCCTCGCCCGAACTATCGATCGCGAAGTCGACGAAAAAAGACATAGCCTACGACCCGGACAAGAGCTTCGCGCCCATCGCCCTGGTCGGGCAGGCCCCGTTCGTGCTCGTGGCCAACAAGGACTTTCCGCCCAACACGGTGCAGGAACTGATCGCCTATGCCAAGGCGCATCCGGGCGCGGTCAACTTCTCGTCCTTCGGCAGCGGCACGTCCAATCACCTGACAGGGGAATTGTTGAACCTGGAGGCTGGCATCAAGATGACGCATGTGCCCTATCGCGGCAGCGCCCCGTCGCTGACCGACCTGATGGGCGGACAGATCCAGGTCACGTTCGATACCATCACCGCGGTGCTGCCGCTCATCCAGTCGGGCAAGGTCAAGGCGCTGGCAATGGCGACCGCGCAGCGCTCGTCCCTGCTGCCGGACCTCCCGACTATCGCGGAAAGCGGCGTGCCTGGGTTTTCCGGCGGCACGTGGTTCGGCCTGGTGGCGCCCAAGGGAACGCCGGATGCCGTCGTACAGGCCTTGTCGCGCGCGACGACAGCGGCGCTGGACGATCCCGCGGTCAAGAAAGACCTCGAAAACCGCGGCATCGTGACCGATGTCCAGTCCCCCCAATACTTCGCCAACTACCTGACGTCGGAAACCGCCAAATGGCAGCGCGTGGCCACCAAGATAGGCTTGCAACCGCAATGATGCAGCCCGATGATAGCCGCCTGCGCATTGACGCCTGACCATTGACGCCTGACCAATGCTCCTGATTCATGATGCCTGATTCCCACAGTCGTTCGGCCCTGGTCATCGGGGCCGGCATCGTCGGCCTGTGCGCGGCCTATGCCCTGCAACGCAGCGGCGTGGCGGTTACCCTGCTTGACCCGAATCCGCCTGGATCGCAATGCTCGTCGGGCAACGCGGGCGCCCTGTCCTCGGGGTCGGTCGCGCCGCTGGCCATGCCGGGCGTGCTCAAGGACACGGTATCGATGCTGTTCGATCCCGTCGGGCCGCTGCACATCCCCGCGCGCTACTGGTGGCAGGGCGCGCCCTGGCTGGCCCGGTTCGCCCTCTCGTCGCGGCGGGACACGGTCGCGCGCATCGCCGATGCCCTGCACATCCTGCTGCGCGGCTCGGTTGACGAGCACGCCCGCCTGGCGCGCGAAATCGGGCGGCCCGAACTGGTACGCCGCAATGGCCAACTGCATCTGTACCCGGACGCCCGTTCCCTGGACAAGGATGCGGGCGGCTGGGCGCTGAAGGAAGCCCACGGCTTGCGCATCGAACGCGTGGGCCGCGCCGAGATTCTGGACCTGGAACCCGCGATATCGTCGACGTACGCCACGGGGGTATACCTGCCCGACGAAGGCAGCGTGACGGACCCGCAGGACTATTGCGAGGCCATTGCGCGCGCCACGCTGTCGGCCGGCGCCCGGTTCGTCCAGGCGGGCGTCGCCACGCTCCAGCGCACGGCGACGGGATGGCGCGCCAACAGCGGCGATGCGCAATGGGAAGCTTCCCACCTGGTGCTGAGCGCGGGCGCCTGGTCCGCGCGCCTGCTGGCCGGACTGGGCTTGCGCGTCCCCCTGCAAACGCAGCGCGGTTATCACCTGCAATTGCAGCCGGGCCAGCATGCCATTTCACGCATCGTGGTCCTGGCCGACCGCAAGGTCTTTCTCAATCCCATGGACCGCGGGTTGCGCATCGCGGGCACCGTCGAAATCGATGCGCTGGACCGGCCGCCCAACATGCGCCGTGCGAACGTGCTGGCGGAGCACGCGCGCGCGGGCGTGGGCGGCATCGACGCCACCGATGCACGGGCATGGATGGGGCATCGCCCCTGCCTGCCGGATTCCATGCCGGTCATCGGTGCCGTGCCCGGCGCAGCGGGCCTCTGGTGCGCCTTCGGTCACGGTCATCTCGGCGTAACGGAGTCGGTCAACACGGGAACGTGGATAGCCGACGAGATCAATGGCCGCCCGGGAACCGTGGATAGGCGGCAAGGATTGCGCGCGTTTTCCATCGCGCGCTTCAAGGGTTGGAAAGTCTAGGCTGGAGAGGCCAGGGCTTGAGAGTGTAGGGCTTGAGAGTCTAGGGCTTGGGAGTCCAGCGCTTGAGACCTTCCGCGCGCTTGCCGGGCCGTTTGTCGCTGATGATCTGGCCATCCTTGATGACCAGCTCCAGCTTGCGCACGTTATGAATATCCTTTAGCGGACTCTCCTTCACCACGATCATGTCGGCGATCTTGCCCACTTCGATCGTGCCCAGCTTGTCGCCCACGCCGCAGATGGCCGCGCCATGCGCGGTGGCCGCCTGCAAGGTCTGCCACGTCGAGGCGCCGTTGCGCGTCCACAATCCCATTTCCAGCAGCGCCGCCTCCTTCAGCGGCCGGATATCCGAACCCAGCGCCATCTTCACCCCCGCTTTCAGCGCCTTCTGGAACCACTCCGCGTGCACGGGCGCCGCGACTTCTGCGCGGCAGCACAGCGCATGCGACCACCCGCGGCCGATGGCGAATGTCGACTCCCAGTTATTGGTGGCCTGCTTGGGCGTCAGCTGGCTGATGGCCAACGTGGGCACCAGCCAGGTGCCATGCTCAAGCAACAGCTCGATGCACTCGTCATCCATGATGTAGCCGTGCTCGATGCTGTGCGCGCCCAGTCGTATCGCGGCCTTGACGACGCCCGGATGCGTGGCGTGCGCCATGATCTTGAAGCCGCGGGTGCGGCAGATTTCGAAAGCCGCCTGCAACTCCTCGTCCAGGTAGAACGATTGCGTATGCAGGTCCCACTTGGGTCCGATGATGCCGCCGGACAGGTTCAGCTTGATGTGGTCGACGCCGTTCTTGATCTGCTCGCGGATGGCCTTGACGAAGCCATAGGGGCCATCGCATTCCAGCGCATGCCCGGACGTGAGGAAGTGCCCGCCCGTGGTGGTCAGGAAATGGCCGCTCGCGAACAAGTGGGGGCCGACATACTGGCCGGAATCGAAGGCATTGCGCCAGGCCACGTCCATGTAGTTGTGGGAGCCCGCGCAACGGAAGCCCATGATGCCGGAATCGAACAGCGCGGACCGCAGCCTGTGACCGAACAACGCCGTCTGCTCGGGCAAGGGGTTGGTCGACAGCGACAGGTAATCGGGATGGACATGCACGTCCCACAGGCCGGGCATGAGATAGGAACCGTTCAGGTCGAACACGGCATCCTGCTCGGCCGGCTGGAACGCATCGGCCCGCGAAACCTGCGCGATCCTGCCGTCCTCCACCACCACGACGCCCTGCGGCAGGGGTTCGGGATTGACGCTGTCGATGATGGTGGCGTTCGTATATACGGTTCGCATGGTGACGTCTTCCGGCTTGTAGTGAGAGGCGGTTCTGGATCTTCTGCTTGTATTGCCGCCGCCGATTATGAAGGGGTGCAAGGCCACCGACAATGGGTAAAAACATCCAGCTTGGCGCGTTGTCGCGTATAGGCCCGCATGCCGCGATTTACGGCTTTTTTCGGGGCTGCGATATTGCATTGTGATAATTGCCATTGCGTGTCGCATCGGGCCGAAAGTACATTCGGCGGCAACGGGACAATGCAATGAAAAATCGTCCCGCGACAAAGAAAACCCGCATCGTCATCGCGTTCATCAAGGGGAACCGACATGAGATGTCGCTGGACTCTCGCCGCCGTCGCGGCGTGCTTATTCCTGTTCGCGCCGCCGAGCCGCGCCGCGGGCTATCCGGAGCGTTCGATCACCATCGTGGTGCCCTGGCCTCCTGGGGGACTGACGGACAACCTGGGGCGCATGGTCGCGCAGAAACTCGGCAAGCGGCTCGGCGTTTCCGTCATCGTCGACAACCGGCCCGGGGCGTCCGCCTTGATCGGATCGGAATACGTCATGCGCGCGGCGCCGGACGGCTACACGCTGCTGGTCACCTCATCGGACGGCACCGTCAAGATGCTCCAGGTTCCGGACGCGGATCCCGTCACGCAATTCACGTCCGTCGGCATGCTGGCGTCCGTGCCGGTGGCCTTGGCGGCCGGACCCAAGTTCAAGGGCGCGACGTTGCGCGACTACATCGACGCCGCCAGGAAGAATCCCGGCACGATCTCCTATGCATCGCTGGGGGAAGGCGGCGCGACCAATTACGGCATGGAGACGCTTTCGAAGGAAGCGGGCATGCGGTTGATGCACATCCCCTACAAGGGAACGGCGCCCGCGTTGACCGACGTGCTGAGCGGACAGGTGGACTCCACCTTGCTCAGCTTGCAGAGCCTGCGCGCCTATATCCAGAATGGGCGCCTGCGCGGCCTGGCGGTCACCGGACAGACGCGGCACGCCGACGTACCGGACCTGCCCACTTTCGCCGAGCAGGGTTATCCGCGGTTCGACATGTCGCTCTGGTACGGCATCGCCGGCCCCAAGGGCATGCCGCCGGACGTCGTAAAGACGTTGAACGAAGCAATCCGCGCCGCGCTGGCCGAACCGGACTTCAAGAAGATGCTCAGCGATGCCGCGGCGGAAACGCTCTCCGGAACGCCGCAAGACATGGATGCCTTCATCAAGACGCAGGCAGTCAAGTGGAAGGAGATGATGAAGTGACGGACCAGACCGACCTCCAGGCCTATCTGCGGCGAGACGCGCTGAAGGACCTGGTCATCGAATACTGGCGCGATGTCGACGCGAACGATGCGGCGCGGGCGCTGGACTTCTACACCGAGGACTGCCTGTACCTGATGTGCGGACACCGCATGCGGGGCCATGCCGACATCGCGGCCTACTATGAGCATCGGCGCCGACGCGGCAAACCCCGCCTGGTGCGGCACCTGGTTTCCAACCTGCGCGCCCACGCGGACCATCCCGATCGCGGCTGGGTGGAAGGATCCATGACCGTCTACGCCGACGACGGCGCGCCTGTGCTGCCCGCCGCGCCTCCCATCCTGGTCGCGGACATCGCTGCGCAATGCCTGCGCGGCGCCGACGGACGCTGGCGCTTCCAGACCTTCACGATAGCGCCGCTGTTCATGGGTGGCGTCGAGCTGGTGGTCCCGCCCTCGTCCTGATCCGCCGTCCTTTTTGTTGCGTACCGCCGCGCGTATCCGCGCTCGTCGCGGCCCACGTCAGGAATGCGCGCCTTCCCGCCCGCCCATGCCCACCACCAAGGCGGCGGCGGAGAAGATCGCGCCCATCACGCAGACCGCGGGCCAGCCACCCAGCACCCACGCGATGCCCGCCAGTGCCGACCCCGCCGCCCCGCCCAGGAAGAACAGCCCGACGAACAGGCCGTTGATGCGGCCGCGGGCTTCCGGCCGCAGCATGTTGATGGCGCGACGGCCCAGCGTCTGGTCGCCCGTCACGCCGACGTCCAGCAGGACGGCCGCCATCCCCATCGCGATCATCGGCAGCGTCGCGCTGCCTGTCCGTGTCCATCCGGCCCAGGCCGCGACGCCGAAGCCGGCGATCATCAGCGCATCGGCCGCAAGCGTCGCGGACCGGGTCCACCCACGGTCTCCCGCGCGGCCGAACCACGGCGTCGCGATGGCGCCTCCCGCGCCCACCAGGGCGAACACCGCGATGTCCACCTGATCGAAACCGAAGGGCGCTTGCGCCAACCGCAGCGCCACCGCGCTCCAGTAGAGGCTGAACGCCGCCATCGCGAGCGCGGCGGACAGCGACCGCCGCCGCAGCACGGGCTCCCCGCGCAACAGCCCCCAGAGCGATGCGATCAGGGCGCCGTAGGAATCGCGCGCCACGGGCCGCCGCCGCGGCAGTCGCGCCACCAGTACCAACGCGATAACCGACATACCCAAGGCGCTCGCCACGTAGAAACCCCGCCAGCCCCATGCCTGGGCGATCAGGCTGGCGATGGGACGCGCCAGCAGGATACCCACCATCAATCCGCCCATCACATCGCCGATGACGCGACCCCGCTGCGCGGGCGCGGCCATATCGGCGGCAATCGGGACCAGGACCTGGATGGCCGAACAGGCCATGCCCAGCACGAATAACGCCGCCATCAAGCCCGTCGCATCGCCGGCCACGGCGGCGGTGCCCGCGGCCGCGATGGCCACCAGCAGTTCGACCAGCACCAGGCGCCGGTTCTCCACCAGGTCGGCCAAGGGAACCAGCAGGAAAAGCCCGCAGGCATATCCCAACAAGGTCATCATCGCGATCAGCCCGCTGTGTCCCATATCCAGGCCCAGAGAGGCCGCCATCGGCGCCACCAGGGTCTGCGGCGCAAACAGATTCGTCACGATGACGCCGACCGATGCGGCAAGAAGCAGGGTCAGCGCGGGCGTCAGGGTTGAACCCGCGTCCCGCCCTTTCGGCGCCGCGATGGAAACGGAATCGGACGATGCGTCCGCGCAAGAACCATGGGCGGGCGGTAGCGATGCCTGCGCGCCCGGCTTGCAGGAAGCAGGATGTAGCTGTGTCATGGAATTACCTTATTTGCTATATTTGATGCGCACTTTATGCGCCTCTCGCAACATGAGGCAATTCAAAAATTTGAATAACTTCTATGCGGATTTCGCATGAACATACGTGACCTGGAAGCGTTTCTCGCGGTGGTCGAAACCGGTTCGCTGGTGGCGGCGTCTGCCCGCCTTCATGTAACCCAGCCGGGCCTGACACGGCGCATACAGAATCTGGAGGAAGAACTGGGCACCGCGCTGCTCGACCGGCAGTCCAAGCCGTTCAAGCCCACCGCCGCGGGTCGCGAGGCGTACGAGCGGGGACGCCGCGTCCTGCATTCGATCAACGACCTGGTCGCCGGCGTTTCCCCGGACGCGCCCCTCGAAGGTGAAATGCGCATCGGCGTCATGCCCTATCTATCCGAAGCGGCGCTTGCGCTGCCCTTGGACCGCCTGCGGGAGGCCTATCCAAAATTGTCCTTGCGCATCTTGTCCGGCTGGTCGCCTGCCCTGGTCGCGCAATTGCAGCGCAGCGAGGTCGATGCCGCGATACTGTGCCTCACGGAAGGCGCATCCGAGCCCGACGGACTGGCGGGCGATGACCTGGGCGGACAGCCCGTCCTGCTGGTGGCCGCGCCCGAACTGGGCGTGCCCGCGACGGCGGACCTGGCAAGGCTTGCCGAATTCCCCTGGGTCATGAACGAAACCGGCTGCGGCTTTCGGGCCAGCCTGCGCAATCACTTCGAATCGCGCGGCCTGCCATTCAATGTCGCGGCGGAAGCCCAGAGTGCGGACCTGCGGTTGTCCCTGGTGGCGCGGGGCATGGGCATCGGCATTGTCACGCCCGCGGCCTTCGCGGCCTGCACCTGCCCGGATCGCTACATGGTCATTCGCACACCGGGTTTCGCGCCCAGCGTGCGCGCATGGCTGCTACACCGTCCTCCGGCGGGCCGGTATGCCGGCCCGCTCGCCGTGCTCCGCGAGGCCTTGCTGCAAGCCCTGGCATTGCCGGGCGCGGTCGCCCTGCGCGCCTGAGCCGCCAGGCGCTTGGCGTCCGCGCTGCTGCCTCCGACGCACGCCGGATTTTGCGCGAATAATAATTATTTGCAATAATCTGCCGCTCCGCCCTTTCGGTGCCTACACGCCGCATGCGCCGCTCCTATCCCACCGAACACGGGTGGCTCGCCTATTACCGCGAGCTGCTGGCGACTTGGCGGCGCAAGGAGCCACGCCAGGGCGATGCGCAGGATACGGCGCATGACGCCATCGCCAACATGCTGGCGGGCGACGTATCCGCCATACGCAATCCGCGCGCATATCTGCATCGCAGCATGCACCATGGGCTGATCAACCAGCATACCCGCCTGCGGCGCGAAGCCGCCATCGCCCTCCAGGACCTGCGGGAAGACGAGCATCCTCCCAACCAGGACGATCCGGAAAGCCATGCCCGCACGGCGCAGCTGTCCCGCGCCTTGCTGGACGCGCTGGCGGAACTGCCGCATCCCTGCGCGGCCGTCTTCGCCTGGCATCGGCTGGAAGGGCAGACGGTGCCGGAGATCGCGGCCACGCTGGGGCTGTCCGTCAGCAGTGTGGAAAAATACCTCGCGCGCACCATGCGGCACCTGCATGCGCGCCTGCACCCCTATGCCCGATGACATGATCGATTCCAGGCGTTTTCTTCCTCCGCTACGCGAACGCCCCGCCGTTCGACACCATGGACGCGCCTGACGCCCTCCCCCCGCCCGCCGACCCGGTCGACGCCGCCGCCTACTGGTTCGCCCGCGATCACGGCGGCTTGATGACGGCCGGCGAGCGCCTGCGCTTCGAAGCCTGGCTGCACGCCGATCCGGCGCACGCGCAGGCCTATCGGGAGATGCAGGAAACGTGGGGCATCGCACGGGCAACGCCTGACCACGCCTTGCGCTTCCTGCTGCGGCCGCCCCAGGCGCCGCGCCCGGCGCGCCGGCGCCTCGCCTGGGCGCTGGGCGCGGCGGCCTGCGCGGCTGTCGTGGCGTGCGTAATCGTGCCCGGCGCCGCGCCCGTGCTGTTCGAGGACCGCTACGCCACCGCGCGCGGCGAGCTGCGCACGGTCCTGTTGCCGGATCAGTCCCGAATCACCTTGAATACCGCCACGCAGGCGCGCGTGCGCTACACGGCCACCGAACGGCACGTGGTCATGGACACGGGCGAGATCATGTTCGAGGTCGCGCCGGACGCGGCCAAGCCTTTCATCGTCGAAACGCAGGCCGGCAGCGTACGCGTCACCGGCACGCGCTTCGATGTTCGCTTCGAGGACGGCGTGCTCGCCGTCGCGGTCGAATCCGGTTCGGTGGAGTTGCGCACCGGCCCGTGGTGGAACCGCCAGCGGGCAGCCCTGGTGCGTGGCCAGGGCCTACGCGTCAGCGGCCGTGACGAGCCCCTGCATGTCGACGCGATGGATGTCTCGTCGCTGACGGCCTGGCGCCAGGGCAAGGCGGTCTTCACGGATACGCCGCTGGAGGCGGTCGCCAGGGAGATGAACCGCTATCGCGAACATCCCATCCGGGTCGCCGGCGCCCTGCGCGGCCTGCGCATCGCCGGCGTGTTCGATGTCGCGGACACCAGCGCCTTTCTCCGGGTCTTGCCCACCCTGGCGCCGCTGCGGGTGGTGCCGCAAGCCGACGGCAGCGTGGACCTGGTCGCGCGCTAAAGCGACCGCGACAAGCGCCGGGCGTCGAGATCGGGCTGAACCCAGGGCCCGAAGATACATTTCGTTTCTTTTTTGATATGAGAATCATTACGGGTTTTCCGTTCCGCCCGCTCATATCAAGGTGTCGGCCGCTTGCGCCGCATTTCCCGCCGCCGCGCCAACCGCGCCACACGGCATCCGCAGAAACAGAAACGAAGATCGTGACCCGCTCCTACGCCCTACCCTACCCGGCCGCGTCCCGCCACGGCGCGCGTATCCCCGTCACCCTCGGTACGCTCGCGCTTGCCGCGGCGCTCGTCTTCGGCGCCGCGCCCGCGCCGGCCCATGGCCAGGCCGCGCCCGTCTCGCTGAAGCTCGACATGCCCGCGCAGCCCCTGGGCCAGTCCCTGTTGCAGGTGGGCAAGCTGGCCGACCTGCAGGTCTATTTCCTGCCTGAAATGGTGCAGGGCAAGCAGGCGCCGGCGATAACCGGCACGCACACGCTGCAGCAGACCCTGGACCGCCTGCTCGCGGGGTCGGGGCTGGTCGCCAAGCGGGATGGCAATACCATCGTCATCCAGGCCCCCGGCGCGGAAACCACCGCCCTGCCCACGGTGTCGGTCTATGCGGACGCCGGTACCAGCGCCGTCGAGGGCCTGGTCGCCAAGCGCACGCGCACCGGAACCAAGACCGATACGCCGATCGAAGAAGTGCCGCAAACCATCAATGTCGTCACCGCCCAGCAGATCGAAATGACGGGCGCCACCGACATCAACCAGGCCTTGCGCTACATCCCCGGCTTTTCCAGCTACGGTTCCGAGAACCGCTCCGACTGGTATTCGGCCTTGCGGGGCTTCACGCCCACGGCCTATGTGGACGGACTGCCGGTGCCCAATACCCTGAACCTGGCAAGCTGGCGCGTCGATCCCTACATGGTCGACAGCATCACCGTGCTGCGGGGCCCCACGTCCGTGCTTTACGGACAGGGCGATCCGGGCGCCATCGTCGATACGCAAAGCAAGCTGGCCAACGGCGAACGCATCCGCGAAATCGAGACCCAGGTCGGCAATTACGCCCGCAAGCAGGCGGCTTTCGACATCGGCGACAACGTCGACGCCGACGGCACCCTCTCCTACCGCCTGCTGGGGCTGGGCCGCGACGGCAATTCGCAGACCGGCCCCAACCCCGACAGGCGGGTAGCCTTCGCGCCATCCCTGCGCTGGCAGCCTAGCGCCGCCACGTCCCTCACCCTGGCAGCGACGTACCTGGACGACCACGGCGACATCAGCAACAACTTCCTGCCGGCGCAAGGCACGGTGCTGTCCAACCCGAATGGCCGCATCTCGCGCAATCTTTACACGGGCGAGGCCGACTTCAACGACTACCGCAAGAAGCAGTGGTCGGTGGGCTATATGCTGGAACACCGGATAAACGACACCTGGACCCTGCGCCAGAACACGCGCTACATGCATTCGGAGCTGAACAACCGTTCGGTGTATGGGGGCGGGCTCGACGACAGCGACCCGACCATGGCCTCCATGATCCGCTACGCGGGCATCTTCCAGTTCAACTACAGCCGGTTCGACATCGATAACCAGGCCGAGGCCAAATTCCGCACGGGCGCCGTGGAGCACACGCTGCTCACCGGGCTGGAGTACGGTCGGCAATCCACCACGGACAGCGAATGGCTCGCGCAGGCCCCGTCCCTGAACCTGTACCACCCGGTCCATACGTCCGTCGACCGCTCCATCTTCGACGGTCCCACCGCCTATCCGCACACGGACACCCGCAGCACCATCAACACGCTGGGTCTTTACGTCCAGGACCAGTTCAAGTGGAACCGCTGGTCCTTCACGCTGGGCGGCCGCCAGGACTGGGCCCGCACCACCCAGGACGACCGCGAAGCCGATACGCGCGCGAAGCAACGCGACCAGGCCTTTACCGGCCGCGCGGGCGTGACTTACGCCGCCGACCATGGAATCTCGCCGTACATCAGCTACGCGACCTCCTTCAATCCGGTGACCAACACCCGCCTGGCCAACGGCGACTGGGCCGCGCCGACAAAAGGCAGGCAGATTGAGGCCGGCGTTCGCTGGCAGCCCGAAGGCCGCAACCTGGCCGTCAATGCCGCGGTCTACCAGATCAAGCAGACCAACGTGCTGACCAACAATCCCGACGACCCCACCAACAGCAGCTACGTGCAATCCGGCGAGGTGCGATCGCAGGGCGTCGAACTGAGCGTCGTCGGCCGCCTGACGCCGGAGCTGTCCGTGACGGGCGCCTATGCCTTCCAGAACGTGAAGATCACCAAGGCCAACGACGAGACGCAGGGCAAGTGGCCGGTGGACATTCCGCGTCCGCGCCAGATGGCATCGCTGTGGGCGGACTGGACCTGGCACGCCGGCCCGCTGGAAGGATTCGGCCTGGGCGCGGGCATCCGTTACCAAAGCTCTGCCGCGGGCGCGGCCGACAACTCGCTGAAGGTTCCCAGCTACACCGTCTATGACGCGGGCTTGCATTACGAAATGCCGCACTGGCGCTTCGCGCTTAACGCCAGCAACCTGTTCGATCGCCGTTATGTCAGCGGCTGCCAGTCCTATAGCGTCTGCATGTACGGCAACGGCCGCGCGGTCATCGCCACCGCCAAATATGAGTGGTAGGTCCCCCCCGAAGGCGCTGCGCGCCTTCCCCCCCAGGGGGGCGCACAGGCGGACCGGCGGAGCCCGGATCCGCTGTGCCCCGGTCTGCCCGGGTTTTTAAGTGGCGGTGGGGAGTTGGCGTTGGCGTTGGCGTTGGCGTTGCCTCGACGCTGGCAGTGGCATTGGCGCCAACCTCGGACGATCCTACTGCGCGGAGCGGTCGGCGGGTTTCACGTGGCGCCAGATGCCGCCGCTCATGCGCAGGTTTTCGGGGGGGCCGGCCAAGTGCTCGCGCAGCCGCTCGAAATAGGCCTGCTGCCATCGCTGCGCGTACGCGTTGGCGTCCTCGCCGGGGGTGGCGGCGGGCAACATGGCCAGCGTGTACGTGACATGGCCGTCTTCCCAACGCGGCGCGTAGAACACCGAAGGCACGCCGAGGCGATGCGCCAGGTGCGAGGCGAAGCTCGAATACGTCACCTCCTGTCCCTCGAACATGGTGCGCGGCGCGGCCGGGTTCGCCGCGCCGTCGACGGCCAGGCACAGCACATAGCCCGCCCCGATCGCCCGCATGCAAGCCTTGGCCACCTGCGCCTCGGTCTGGTCGGCCGTGGAAATCAAGGCTTCGGCATAGCTGCTCTGGGCGATGCGCGGCGCCGTGGCCAGCCAACGCGAAGGAATGCCGACCAGCTCCAGGGCCATCAGCCCCGCATACATGGGGCCGACATGCGCCGTGGCAACGACGACGCCGCGGCCGGCCGCCAGCAAGGGCGCGAAGAAACGCTCGCCGGGATCCAGGTCGCCCAGCATCCGCATGGCTTCCTCGACGTTATCTTCCCGGCATTCCAGCCAGTCGAACAGAAGATGATCCACCAGATGGCCCCAGCGCGCCGCGCGTTCCCACTTGGCGCGATCGGCATCCTTGTCGCCGCGCAGCGACCATGCCCAATCGAAACGCGCCCGCGGAATCGGCGCGGTGTCCAGCCGCTCGTCCAGCTGGGCCAGGGCTTGCGCGAACGTGTCCGGTAGGGCCGCGCCGCGCTGCGCCACATATCGCCCGAACAACGCTTCGGCTTCCTGGGTGCGCCCTGCCTGGGATAGCGCCGCGATGGCGGAGCGCTGCCAGAGCAGCTTGTCCGGAGACTGATCGAGCAACTTCAGGAACTGGTCGGCGGCGTCGGCATACTGCAGCGAATAACGCAGCGCGCGGGCATACAGCGCCCGCGTCTGCTCCAGCTCCGGCGCCAGGTCGATCGCCTGCTTCAAGGGCGCCACGGCCTCCTTGTAGCGCCCGGCCCGCAACAGCGTTTCGCCGTACAGCGACAGCAGCCTCACATCCGCCGGCGACATCGCCAGGCCGGCCTCGAAATGCGCCGGCGCATGCACCTTCCTGTCGTCCTCCGTGCCGCGTCGCAGATGCGCCATCCCCAGGGAAGTCCGCAGCGGCGCGCTATCGTGGCCGGCGGCCAGCGCGGCATCGCCCAGGCGGATCGCCGCCTGGGCCCTGTGGTCTTCCAGCAAGGCGCGCACGGCCATTCCCGCAACACGCTCGTTAGGCAGGTTGTCCGCATCCAGCAGCGACGCCATGCGGGCAGCCTCGCCCGCGTCGCCATTGCGCATGAAGGCCAGCAACCAGAAATGTGCATCGCCCGGCGCTTGCTCCGCCAAGCCGGCGGTAGCCCGCGCGACCGCCGCGGCGTCGGCGACCCGCCCGGCCTGCAAGCGCAGCTGGATGCGCGCGCCATGCAAGGCCGCCGTCCCAGGTTCGATGGCGGCGGCGGCATCCGCCTCGGCAATGGCGCGGTCCCACTGTTCCGTGCGCCCCAGCAAACTGGCGAGCAGGCGTCTATCCTCGACCTGCGAAGGATAGGCCGCCACTAGCACCTCCAGCGCCGCGATCGCGGGCGCGAACACCCCCTCCCGCACGAAAGGGGAAACCAGCAGTCGCCGCACGTCGCGCCGACCGTCCGCCGCCAGTACCAGCGCGCGGTCGAGAGCCGGCATCTCGTCCATGGGGTAGGCCGCGACCCGGATCGCCTCGATCACTGCGCGCAGACGGTTTGCCGCATCAGGCCCGGCGCCCTGTGATGGGGCGGCCTGTGTTGAGGCGGTCTGCGTTGCGGTGCCCTGTGTTGCGGCGGCCTGTGTTGCGGCACGCGGCATTTCAACACCCTGGCTCTCGGCTCCATGCTTTTCAAGCACGCTATCAACCATGACGCAACCCCCTCAGCAAGGCCATCGCCACGCGAGCGATGAACATCAGCACAAAACCCAGGGCCAGGGCCTGCAGCAGCAAGATCGCGGTGCGCGGGCTGCTGGGCCGGTCCGTGGGAACCGGTTGGGCAATGATGGAAAGATAGCGCTGCAACCGCAGGGCATCCGTCATGGCCTGCTGGTACGACTGCTGGGCCAAGGTCAGGTTCGAGTCCGCGAATGCCTGGTTATTGCGCAACGCTTCGTATGACTTGAGCTGCTTCGCTTCCGTATTCCCCTGGCCGCTCAGGCGATGGCGCACCGCCACGATCCGCTTTTGCAGCGCCGCGACCTGCAGCTCGGCGGGCCTGAGCATGGGATGATCCTTGTTGCCCAGGGCGCGCAACTTGTCCAGGTTGATCTGCGCGGTGCTGAGCTCGCCTTCCAGCTGGCTGGAAAGATTCAGCAGCATCGCCACGGACGCCGTCGGATCGATATTGCCATGGGTGGTCCGCCACGCCGTCAGGGCGTCGCGCGCGGCAAGCGCCTTCTGCTCGGCCAGGTTGACCGCTTCCTGGCTCACCCTCAACTTGTCGGAAACACCTTTCTCATTCATGCGGCTGACGAAATCCTCCGCCAGCCCGATCAGGGCCTTCGACAGCTTCGCCGCGTCGTCCGGAGAAAATGCGCTCACCCGTAATACATCGATCTGCTCCAGCGGATTGAAGGAAACCTGTATCGCGGCCTGGTAGGCGCGATAGAGCTCATCCTGGCTCGATGCCCGCGCAAGATGGCTGGCCGGGTCCGGCCCGGGCTGGACCAGGTAGCGGCGCAAACCTATCTTCTCGTCCAGCTGCTGCATGCAGTCGCGCGACTTCAGGAAATCGCTGACCGCCCAGCCGTCCACGAAGCCACCCAGCATGCCGGACATATTGCCCGTGGTGAGCAGGTTCGCGGCGCCGCCGCCCCCCGGCTGGCCGGACGCCGACTGCACGAAGAAGCGCGACTCGGCCTCATAGCGAGGCGTCGCGATGCAAAGCACATAGGCCAGGGCGCAGGCGACCGGCAGGACGACGATGAACGCATTGATCCAGCGGTGTCGCCGCCGTTCGCGCAGCGATGCCTGGCGGTCGCGACGGCGGCGCTCGATCTCGGACCCAGTCTCAGAAGCCGAGCTGGCCGTCTTCGAAGCCGCCTCCGAAGACGTCGTCGCCTGCACCGCCGGATTCGCTCCTGGAACGTCTTGGGGGGAATTTGCGGATGCACTGGTCGAGGTCGTCTTCGATTCTGAGTGTGCTTCGTTCATAGATCAAACCCTTGAAGCAGTAGTCCGCCATCTGGTTCTGGCGGTAACTGGAAAAAATGAGCGTGCGGCCCACCAGCCGCTCTTCGAACAGCGCCAGCCACAGGCGGGTGAAGCGGCAGGGCTCGAACGGAATGGTCCCTTCGATCACGTAGACATCGAAGGCCGGCGCCAGCGCCAGCGCGAAGGAAAACTCCTGTCGGACATAGAGCGGCCAGTGTTCCATGGGCCGGCCCAGGAACTTCGGATCGCTGACGAGATCCGTGACCAGCTCGATCGTGGCGTCCGCGTCGATTTCGTACATCTCGCAAGCAAACTCGATCATGTCCATGCCGCTGGCCTTGCCGCGAATGAAGCCCTGCCGGCCTATGGCCCAAGAAACATTGCCCTCGTGCCAGACGTAGCCCTCGCGGGGCGGGCGCAGGCGGCACAACACATCGATGACCTGGCGATGGAGTTCCGGCGTCGGCGACAACAACGCATAGCGCCCGACCGGGATATCCAGGTCGACGTTGGACAGCAGCGGCTGCCTGCTGCCGAATGCATGGGGTTCGTCGGTTACGCCATTGAGATGGATCATCGCTTTCGCTCACATCGGCTGGACGTTGCTGCGCGCAAGACGCTCGGCCGCCAGGGATATCACCGCCAGGAATACCAGCGCGGTCAGGAAATACCCCAGGCTGCCATCCTGCGACTTGTAGCTGTCGAAGTAGGCCGACCGCAGAAGCTGCATGCCATGGGCGAACGGCGACCACAGCATCCACGGACGCAGTTGCTCCGGCAGTTGCTCCGAGACGAAAAACACGCTGGAGAATAGCTGCAGGAAACGCTCGATCACCGGCGCCAGCCTGAGGTAAAAATGCCAGACGGTCGCGATCGATCCGAACAGCACCCCCATCGCGGAACCGCAACATCCCATCAGCACCACGTAGAACATGAAACCCGGCCAACTCTCCGGCAGCGTGATCAGCTCCAGGGCATGGCCGGCGGTGATCAGGATACTGAACACCACCAGGTACACCGACAGATAGATAAGCGCCTGCACCAGCGCGCACATCAACGGCGTCACGCCCTGGAAATTCAGCAAGCCCCGCGCCGACACATAGGCCGTACTGCTGCGGAAGATGATCTGGCGGAACATGATCCAGGTCGTCGCGCCCAGCAGCGAGAACGTCGGCACATCCATGCCCAGGATGTAATGCGTCCCCATCAGGAAGTACAGCGACGAAATCAGCGTAAGCAGTACGACGGGTCCCACCAGGGCCCACAGCAAGGCGATCCGGCTCTCGCCATGCATCACGCGCAGTTGCAGCACGAACAGCGCCAGGAAAGTGCGTCCCACCGGCCGGTCCTGGTCCAGGCCGCGTGGGCGGCGTCCACCGTGCAAGGCATGCATGCGCTCGCGCAGGATCGCCAGGTCGCCCGCTTCGGCCGGAGACAGCTCGATCTCCAGCGGGATGTCGTTGCGGGAGGCGTGGCGGCGTGCATCGCGCGCCTCGTCCTGCTTGCGCCGCTGCACCCGGCGCTCGTGCGCCGCGGCCAGCCGCTCGTCTTCCGCCAGCAGCTTGGACGGCATGTAGCCCGGCTCGAACACGGCGACGCCGGCACGGATATCCTGCTCCAGCAGCCGCACGATGATGCGCAGGCGCCGCCGGGAAAAATCCGCCAGCGTATCGTCGATGCCGCCGCGCGCGATCTCGCCGTCCAGCTCCGCCTGTATGGCTTCGTACACCGCGCGCCGGGCCGCCACGGATGCATGCGGCTCTCCTTGCAGCCGCGCCACCAATGGCTTGAGCAAGACCGCCGGCGAGGACTGGGCCTGGAACAGCGCTGCCGGATCCAGGCGCCAGTCCGCGACGCCAGCACCTACGGTGTAGTTACTCCCCTTGCGGCGTGTCCGCCAACCCTTGATGCGATCCTCGTTGCTCATCGGCGCCTTATTGCGTTACGCCGGAGCTGGAGCTGGAGCCCGAGTCGCTGTCGATTGCCCGCGTCGCGCTGAAGCCGGCACTCATGGTCACACGGAAGGCCGACAACACCTTCTGCACCTGGGTGAACGGCGCATCCGAGATATAGATGGCCTGGCCTTCGTGGACCGTGAACTGGCCCGCCAGCGCCACCTGCTCCGGCCGGGTCAGGTCAAACTGGTACACGATGGGCAGGACGTCCGGCGCCCCCTTGGTGCCCGGCTTGGCGGGCGTGAACAGGAATACGGACCGCGGGTCCGCCGTCTTGTCGTCCAGCCCCTTGGAGTCGCCC
The DNA here is from genome assembly GCF_004121055.1 of Achromobacter aloeverae. Lineage (GTDB taxonomy): Bacteria > Pseudomonadota > Gammaproteobacteria > Burkholderiales > Burkholderiaceae_B > Bordetella_C > Bordetella_C aloeverae. Next base: position 152,607 of record NZ_PYAL01000004.1, on the reverse strand, counting down.
AGGGCGTCCAGCACGCTGTAGTTGCGCTTGCTGATGGCCACGCGTCCCTGGGTGCCGGCCGCGCCCAGCACGGTGAGATACTCGCGCGCGTCATGGGCGGTAATCACATCGCCCGCGCGCAGCAGGATATCGTTGGCCTGGTTGCGGTAGAGATCGGCCAGCCGCACCGACGACACCTCGGTGCCGCGGCGCAGGGTGATCACGAGCTGCTCCGGGTTCGTCTGCACCGGCGCCGCCTGCGCCAGCGCACTGCTCAGGCGCTGCGTCGTCTGGGTAATGGGATACATGCCGGGCTTGGTGAGGTTGCCCTGGACGGTGACCATCTGCCCGCGCGTATCGGCCACGCGCGTAACGCTGACGTCGGAGCCGACGACAAGCTTGCTCAGGCGGGCGACGACAGCGTCATGAAGCTGCGCCAGCGTCATGCCCGCGGCCTTGAATTTTCCCAGCATGGGAACGTAGAGGGTTCCCGTCCGGTCTATCTCCTGGTTGCCCAGGTCGCTCACGCCGGCGGCGTTGGCCGCGAAGACGCCCAGGCCATCCCGCTCCCATACCGTGACATTGATGCCGTCGCCGGGAACCAGGATGTCGAATCCCGCCTGGCTGGAATCCCGATAGCGCGCCGGAAAATCCATCACATCCGGGACGTTGCTCGCCAGCGCCAGCTCGCGCGAGACCGGCATGACCACGACATCCTTGGCGTCGTTCGCGGACGTCATCTCGCTCAACATCGGACCGGAGCGCGGCAGCTGGCATCCGGCAAGCGCCAGGGCGGCGAGCAGCGCCGCGACCGGCGCCCGCATGCCTGGCAGGCCCACGGCCTGAACGTTCTTTCGCATAAAAGCCTTGCTTTTCAAGATCGAGGGAAAGGGCGGAATGATCAAGCCTCCATCAAGCGTTCCGCCCCGATATCGATGCGCTCGTCGTTCTCCGACATAGGCATGACGGGTACGCACAGGGCCAGGAATTTCCCCAGCATCGCATCCAGCGAGAACAACTCGCGGGCCCGGCGCCGGCTCTGCTCCTTCAAGTCCGCGTTCTCTCGCGCCAGGTCGATCATGTCCGCGATTTTTTCGCAAGCCTCGTTGAGGTCGGGGTGATCGACATCGCTCAGCAGATGGCCTGTCTCGTTTTCCACGAAGCACTCGCCCGCCCCGCCGGCGGGCGTCGACACGACCGGCACGCCCAGCAGCTGGGCCTCGATGAGCACGTTGGGCAGGCCTTCGTAGCGGGATAGCAGCACGCTTGCATCCATCCGCGAATACCAGTAGCCGACGTGGTTGGACAAGCCTACCAGCAAGAGCCTGTCCGTCACGCACAACTCCTGCGCCAGCGCCGTGACGTTGTCATGCAGGCGTCCGTCGCCCACGATGAAGAAGCGCGCTTGCGGACGCTGCTTCAGGTATTGCGCGGCAAGCTTGACATATAGTTGCGGCCGCTTGTCCGGCTCCAGCCTGAATACGCCGCCTATGGTCTCCGTGGCGCCGGGCGTGCGCGCCTCGAACTCCTGCCATTTCTTCTCGTCCGCGGCCGACGTGGCGGTCGTCAGGTCGGGCACGCCGTTATAGAGAACATGGAAGCGAACGACCGGAATGCCCAGCCACTGCGCGTAGGCCTCCGCGGCCGTACGGCTGTTGCTGACGAAGTAGACGCCGGGAACTTGCGCCAAGGCCTGGTACAGCTCCGGATACTCCGCGCGGTAGCGGTCCTTGCGTATGTTCGGCGGCAGTCCGCGAAACACCAGGTGGATGGTCGGGACGCCGGCCAGCAGCGCCGCCAGCGCGCCGAACAGGCAGGTGCCGTCCTGCCAAAGGCTGACGACATCGAACGTGTTGGCGCGCAGCATGGGCGTCAAGCGCGTCACGCCGTAGTGAACCGGCGGCGGCTGCTGCTCCAGCAAGCGGGCCAGGCCGGAATCGCCCACCGGCTGATGGGCGACCGACACCGGAGGCAGCAGGTTGATTTCCGTGACCGGTATCCGCGCCTTGGCAAGAACGGGAAGGAAGAAATCCAGCCCCTGCTTCTTGACCGAGCCGGCTGGCTCCGTGTGCTGCTTCACCATCACCTCGACCTTGTCCGGCTTCACCAGCATGGCGCCCGGCTCCTGGTCCTCGCTCTCAGCTATCCGCCGCAACTCGCCCGCCAGCCGGGTCAGCTGGCGTTCGGCGCCGCCGGGTCCCAGGCTGCCCGTCACCAGCGCCACCGAGACCGGCTTGTCCGGCGACTGCTCCGGCACCTCGCGGTCGCGGAAGTGCAGGATCGCGTGCTTCATCGAGATGATCTTGACGTCCTTCCCGGCGATGCCCTCCGGCTCAAGACCCTGGTAGAACGCGTAGTCGTCGGCCAGCGCGCTGGCCAGTTCCGCCGCCTTGCTGCCGGGGGCCAGCTGGCCCGCCACCGACTGGATGGTCTCGTATGCCTCCGCCAGCAGCCCGCGCTTGCGCAGGCGCTTGGCGAATTCGACGCGCACGTTGCGGTCGTCGCCATGCGCGAGCAGGCGGCGAAACAGCGCGTCGGACTGCTCGTGCGCGCGAATGTCGCTAAGCAGCTTGGCCCTGGCGAACAACAGGGCCGGGTTATCGGTCGTGTCGGGGACGTGGCGGTCGACCAGCGACAAGGCCTGGTCGACGTGCCTGTCCTTGACAAGCCGTGTCGCGCAATGGCGGACGATCAGCAGATCGTCCGGGCAGTCGTTAAGCAAGGCTTCCCATTGCTCGGACATGCCCTCATTGAGCCCGGCCGACTCCTTCAAGCGAAGGAGCAGGAACCGGACTTTCGGATCCGACAGGTAGTCGCGCGCCAATGCCTGGGCGCGCCCCAGGTTCTCCCGCGCGACCTGGACCCTCCCGGATCCGGCGACGATCTCCTCCAACTGGGCATGCACCGATTCGAGGTCGGACGTATCGTTCTCTTTTTCGGCAGCCAGCGGGGCGTTCATGCGGCCTTCCTCCGGTTGATCTTCTCTATCCAGACGTTGCACCGCTGGATATAGTGATCGAACTGTTCGGGCGTATCGGAATGCGCCCGGAGCGCTTGCCAGTAGGGCAAGGCCTGTTCGAAGCGATGCAGGCGCATCGCCCCCACGGCCGCCAGGCGCAGGCCGACGCTATCGTCGGGTACCAGTTCCAGGATCCGCTCGCCAAGGGCAAGGCGCTCGGTCGTGGACGCCGGATCCAGCGCGCGCGCCTCGGCATAGAGCACGGACAGGATGCGCCGCTTCTCGTGGGCGACTTCCGCCATGTCGGGCCACGACTGCGCCACCCGATCCAGCAGGCGCCACGCGGCACGCGGGTCACCGGCGGAAAGGATCTCCCGCGCGGCGCGTATCGAGCGCGGTCCGAGCCTGCCCAGCTGGCGCTCCGCTTCTTCCTTCGCGCTCTGGTCAGCCGAGGGGTGGGCAAGCACGGCCTTGTAGGCGTCGATGGCCTCGCCGAACCAGCCGCCATTGAATGCCACCCGGGCGAAGTACAACTGCGTGCTGAATTGCGCGGATTCGCCGGACGCCGCCTGCTCCAGATGCCGCATGGCCGTCTTTTTGTCGCCCAGCGCGTCGGCGGCCCGCCCGCGCATCGCGTCCAGTTCGGGGAAGTGCACCTGGCTATCGAGCGCGATATCCGTAAGCTCGATCACTTCCTTGTGGTTGCCCGCCATCAACGCGGCGCGCACGCCCAGGCGCATGGCGCGTTCGAATGCGCGCTGCGACCGCACGCCGGCCAAGGTGCCCGGATCGAGCAGGCGATGCGCGCAGATTCTTTCGGCCGCGTCGCGCAGACGACCTTCTTCCAACGCGCGGTTGCCTTCCTCGGCCCATTGCTGCGACTGCGCGGCCAGCCAGGCCGTGATGTCGTCCTGGCTGCTCTCGGCCAGCCGGCATGAAACCGCCAGGGCGGCCGCGGCCACGATATAGCCGCGCCACTGCGCCTCCTTGACCAGCTCCAGCGCGTCCAGGTCCGGCAACTGGGGGGATTCGTCCGCCAAGGCACGCAGCCCCGCGCGGTCGCCCGCCATCAGGCGGTCGCGCCACAGGACGGCAAATCCGCGTCCATAGGTGGGGAAAACCGCGCGCACCTCGTGCACCCAGCGCATGACGGCTTCCATGTCGCCGCTGGCCTGCAACATCGAAAGCACCGTATCGGCGGCCTCCAGGGCGCCAACCTGGTCAGAGGACGAAATGCGGAACAATTGCTTCCAGTTGCCCAGCGCCTCGTCCGCGTAGCCCAGCTGCCCGCCGCAGATCGCGGCGATCCTGACGATTTCGGGGGTTTCTATTTCATCGCCCAGCAGGCCGGCCGCCAGCGAGTACGCCACATCATGGTGTCCAAGCTTGAATTGCGCACGCATCAGCACCTGCTCGGCCTTGCTGCCGGTGGCCAGCGAGCCATCGGGGCTGTCCAGCAGGGCAATCGCGCCTTCGTAATCACCCAGGTCCGCCTGGATGCGCGCCAGCAGCAGCGTGTGGTCGGGCACGCCCGGATAGCGGCGCAGCACATCGCGCGTGCGGCGCGATGCCTCGCGCAGGTCGCCGCCGTCCAGTATCCGTTCTATGCGCTCGGCGGTTTCCTCGGGGGCCAGCTTCGCCACCACCGGCTGCGGCGCGGCGGAGGTCATCCGCGGACGCATGAAGGCCTTGTACCACTCGGCGCACAGGCGCTCTCCGAACAGCTGCGTGTAGTGCGTGAGGTCCAGCCCGCCATCTTCCATCGCGTCGGCCTGGCCTATCTTGTTCATCGTCGGCGTCGGATCGTAGCAAGGCACGCCGATGCGCTGCGCCGCCGCGGTCACGGCGGCAATCAGCTGTTCGCGCTGTTCGATCGGCGCATTGTCGGGCGTCAAGGCGTTCACATGCGTGACGAACACCACCTTGTCCTTGCCCAGCAGATCGACAAGCTGGCGCATTTCCGCCTCGATCTCGTCATCGGCAAGGTCGCGCTTCACGATGCGGGCGAACAGCTCCCTATCCTCCGCCGGCAGGCTCTTGAACAAGGGCTCCTGTGCGAGCCAGGCCCGCCGCTGCTCAAGCTGGTCGGCGACGGCCATGGACCAGTACGTCCGGGTGCGTGCGCGATCGGCGAAGAATTCGCTGAAATAGCGTCCCAGGTAGTTGGACTGGATCGGATAGCCGTCGATGGTCAACAGCTTGCGCGATGACAATTCGATCATGTACAGGTCGGCCGGCTTGTGCGTGCCGCGGCGGGCCTTCTCGCCGTTCGAGGGCCGGAAAACCAGGCGCTGGATATCGACGGGGATATCCTGTTCGCCGTACATGAATCGTGCCTGCTGCAACGCCTCCGTGCTGGTATGCACGAAGCCGTAGTTGCGCCCGAGTTCCAGCTTGATCGGGTAGCGCCCCACGCCATCGCGCAGCGGCGTGTGGATGCGGCAGGTTCCAATAGGAGCGGTCGTAAAAGCAGCCATTCAGGGTCACCTTTAGGGAAGGAGGGGGAGCCCGAACTTAGAGAGTCCAGTACAAGAGGTCAGACTGCAGCCGGCTGCTGTCCAGCACCGACTTCAGGTCGCACACCATGCCGCCGCGCTTGACGAGGGTCGGCATGTCGTCCCAGATGGATTCCATGGTTTCGCGGTGGGGAACGGCCAGGACAAGCACGTCCATGTCCCTGAACGCGTCGCGCTCCACGAGCTTGATGCCGTACTCGTGTTCCATCTGCGCCGGATCGGCCATCGGATCGCAAGCGACCGGCTTGATGCCGTACTTGCCGAGCGCGTTATAGAGGTCGACCACCTTGGAATTGCGGATGTCGGGCACGTTCTCCTTGAACGTCATGCCCAGGATGCCCACGCGAGTGTCGGCATTGAGGCGGCCATTGCGGGCCAGCACCTGCACCACGCGCGACGCGACATGGCTGGCCATGCCGTCGTTGATCCGGCGCCCCGACAGGATCACCTCGGGGTGATAGCCCAGCTCCTGCGCCTTCGACGTCAGGTAGTACGGGTCGACCCCGATGCAGTGCCCGCCCACCAGGCCCGGCGTGAAGCGCAGGAAATTCCACTTGGTCCCCGCGGCGGCCAGGACTTCCGACGTGCGGATGCCGACCAGGTCGCAGATCTTCGACATCTCGTTCATCAGCGCGATATTGATGTCGCGCTGCGTGTTCTCCAGCACCTTGGCCGCCTCGGCCACCTTGATGGAGGAAGCGCGGTGCACGCCCGCGTCGATGATTTTCTCGTAGACGCCGGCGATGGTTTCGAGCGCGGCCTCGTCCTGGCCCGACACGATCTTGACGATTTTCTCCAGCGGGTGTTCACGGTCGCCGGGATTGATGCGCTCGGGGCTGTAGCCCAGCTTGAAGTCGACGCCGCAACGCAGGCCGGAAGCTTTCTCCAGCTCAGGTCCGCAGATCTCCTCGGTCGCACCGGGATGGACGGTGGACTCGAAGACGACGATGCAGCCGGGACGCAACACCGGACCAATCGACTGGCAAGCCCGGACCAGCAGGGAAAAATCGGGATTGCATTTCTCGTCGACAGGCGTCGGGACGGCGACCACGAAGAAGTCGCAGCCCTCCAGCTCCGCCACTTTGTCCGTGAACTGGATCGGCGACGCGAGCAAGGCTTCGCGCTCGATCTCGCCGGTCCAGTCGTCTCCTTCTTTCAGGCGCGCGATCCGCCGCTTGTCCACGTCAAAGCCGATGACGTCGAAGCACTTGGAAAACGCCACGGCAACCGGTAGGCCCACATACCCAAGGCCACACACTGCGATTCTCTTTACCACTGGCTTACCTCACTATTTGTCATCGTGTCTCGGACACTAGGAAATCAACGCTCAACGACAATCGGATCGACATCAATCACGGTCGGATTGACATAAATCCGAAATAATTTGTCGTTATTTGGCGAGCGTGCTGTAGGATTCGGAATTACAACTCGACACTTAGCTGAATGGCTGCCGCGTGCGAGCCGATGAATCCTAGACGGTGGCGGGAGCAATATTCTTTCTAAAAATGTACATTGCTCTTGAAATAAATCAGCGGCGACGCAATAAAGCGCCGTTTACTGGGAAAAACCCCTGGATTCGATTACATCGATTACATGAATCGCAACAAAGCGGGCTGGAAAGATATTTCTAAATATTTATAAGCGTATTGGTTGTTGTTATTTAACCTAAATGCAAAGCAACAACAATTGGTTTCTTTCGGGTTATTTTTTGCTCCAAAGAGAGATATTCCTTCTCGACCAAAAAACGCGACGCAAAGGCGTTTCCCCCTGTGTTCAAGGGCGTTGCCGGATATGCCTGCATCGACGCGCGTCATGTCTTGTTCCACGCTCATCAACGCCGCCCGCCGCTGCAAGTCGGTTCAGAACCACGGAAACCGGGGCGGGTCATTAAGGTGCTGTCAAACAATGCCGACAGGTCGTCACAAAGGAGGAACAATTTCGTGGGCTGCAATCGTGGGCCGCAAGCACGGCCACAAGAGGTAGACGCAATGCCCCATCCCTCGAACTGCATGCCAGGCCCTGCCTGTGCATGCTTGACGCCCCGTTCCACGCGCCAATAACATGCCCCGATTCACTTTTACTGATGCGCTGTTCCACGTTCGGAACACACGGCCATGTTGGCTCGGTCACATGCAGGCGCGAGAACCGGAGGCAAGATGTCAGCAGGAAAGTTGAAGGAATTCGTCCAGGAAGCCACCCGGGTCATGGACACCGTGACGGGGGACAAGGCTCGCATGCTGGCCACCAGGCCGGTCCTGGAGAAACTGATCCGCCAGGACGACTGGCTGCCGGACGCTTTCGCCCGGCCGCATCCCGAGTACTACCAGCAATACCTGCTGTACTGCGACCCTCATGAACGCTTCTGTATCGTCAGCTTTGTCTGGGGACCGGGCCAGAAGACGCCCGTGCACGATCACGGCGTATGGGGCCTGGTGGGCATGTTGCGCGGGTCGGAGACTTCGCAGCGTTTCGAGGCGCGCGACGGCGGCCTGCACGCGGGAGAGACCGCCACGCTGGAGCCCGGACAGATAGAGTGCCTGCTGCCCGAGGAGGGCGACATCCACCAGGTCAGGAACCGGTTCGACGACAAGGTGTCGATCAGCGTCCATGTCTATGGCGCCAACATAGGCAAGGTGCGCCGCCGCGTGCTGGATCCCGCCACGGGACAAAGCAAGGAGTTCATTTCGGGGTTCTCCTCCGATGTCCTGCCGAATATCTGGCGCTGAAAGAGGGAGGCCATTCCCCCGCGCCGCGCGGCTGACGCCGCTTTGCTGTCCCCCGGGGGCGGACCTCTTTCCCTGAGGCGGCCCAGGGCAAAGACATAAAACGCCCAGAACAAAAAAGAAGACGACAAGGAGGAAGACATGAGCTCATACGTCATCGACAGCGCCCTGTTCCGCGACCAGTTCGGCACGCAGGCAATGCGCGACATCTTCAGCGACGGCAATACGGTGCAGAAATGGCTGGACGTGGAGGCCGCGCTGGCCCGGGTGCAAGCCCGCCTGGGCATCATCCCCCAGGCCGCGGCCGACGAGATCCAGCACAAGGCCAGGGTGGAGCTGATCGACCTGCAGGCGCTGAAAGCGGAGATGGACCGCACATCGCACCCCATCGTGCCGCTGCTGCGCGCCATGAAGAAGGCTTGCCACGGCGACGCCGGCGAATACATACATTGGGGCGCCACGACCCAGGACATCATGGACACGGGCACGGTCCTGCAACTGCGCGACGCGCTGAGGGAAATCGACAGCGCCATGCGCGTCGTGCTGGACAAGGCCGCCGCGCTGGCGAAAACCCATCGCGACACCACCATGGTCGCGCGCAGCCACGGCCAGCAAGCCCTGCCGATCACCTTCGGCTTCAAGGCCGCGGTCTGGGTCGCCGAGCTGCGCCGAAATCTGCTGCGCCTGTCCCAGATGCGGGAGCGCGTGCTGGTGGGCCAATTTTCCGGCGCCGTCGGCACGCTGGCGGCGCTGGGGGACCAGGGCATCGAGGTGCAGGAAGGGCTGTTCCGCGAGCTCGGACTGGGCGCCCCGGAGATCACCTGGCACGTTTCCCGCGACGGCATGGCCGAACTCGCCTGCGTGCTGGGCATCTGCGCCAGCACCCTGGGCAAGATCGCGCACGAGATATACACCCTGCAGAAGACCGAGACCGCGGAACTGGAAGAGCCCTTTTCTCCCGGCAAGGTCGGCAGCAGCACCATGCCGCACAAGCGCAATCCGCCTGCCTGCGAGACCGTGGTAGCCCTTTCCCGCATCGTGCGCAGCACCGTGCCGCTGGCGCTGGAATCCATGATGGCCGAGCACGAACGCGACAAGATCGTGCTGCAGACGGAACGGGAATTCGTCTCGCGCACGTGCAGCATGACCCACGCGGCGGCGCTGAAGATGGTGAACGTGCTGGACAGGCTGAGCGTGCGCACGCGCAACATGGAAAGGAACCTGCATATCCAGAACGGACTGCTGCTTTCCGAAGCCGTGATGATGCACTTGAGCGACGCCCTGGGCCGCCAGGAGGCGCACGAGATCGTCTATCGGGTATGCATGGAGGTCTTCGAGCAGGGCGGCAATCTCAAGGACGCCATCCTGAACGAACCGGAACTCAAGGGCAGGATCAGCGCGCAGGAGCTGGACCGGGTGCTGGATCCGCATGCCTATATCGGCCTGTCGGGCGTCTTCGTCGACCGGGTGCTGGACTTGCCCGTGCCGGCGGCCTAGCTGGGCCGCTGCCAGCGGGGCGCGGTTCGTTTCGACGTTCGTCGAAGCGTGGCGTTGTCGGAGTCCATACGATGACTCGATGACGAAACCTCGACAACGAACGTCCATCCTGGCCACGACGATAGCGGCGAGCTTCGGCTTCGGGCTCGTCCAGCTCGACGTAACCATCGTCAACGTCGCGCTTCCGACGATAGCCAGGACACTCGACACAACCCTTGCCGGCCTGCAATGGGTGGTGGATGCCTATGCGCTCGTGTTCGCCGCCCTGCTGCTGACCGGCGGCTATCTCGGCGACCGCTACGGCGCCAAACCTTGCTATCTTGCCGGCATCGCGTTCTTCGCCCTCGCTTCGCTGGCTTGCGGCATGGCCGCGTCGGCGCTCATGCTCATCGCCGGGCGGGTGTTGCAGGGGGTCGGCGCGGCGTTGATGCTGCCGTGCTCGCTGGCCCTCATCAACCACGCCGCTCAGGACCAGCCACGGCGCCGCGCACAGGCCATCGGCTGGTGGACAGCCGCCGGCGGCATCATGATCGCGGCGGGTCCCATCGTGGGAGGCCTGCTGCTGGGCGTCGCCAGCTGGCGCGCCATTTTCCTGGTGAATCTTCCCGTGTGCGCCGTCGGCGGGCTGTTGGCGCTGCGCGTGGTGGAAACCCGCCGTCTTCCAAAGGGACACGGTGTGGACATTGCGGGCCCATGGCTGGCGATGCTCGCGCTGGGCGCCGTCACCGGAGCGATGATCGAGGCCAGGCCGCTGGGAATGGCCAGCCCGGTCGTGCTGGCGAGCGCCGCAACGGGCATCCTTGCCTTGCTTGCCTTCGTCCGGCATGAGGCGCGGGCAGCCTCGCCCATGCTTCCGCTATCGCTGTTCGACTCGCGCACCTTCCGCGGCGCCCTCCTCTATGGCGCCATCGTCAATCTCACCTATTACGGCGCGGTCTTCGTCCTCAGTGTTTATCTTCAACGTGTCCTGGGCTACACGCCTGTCACGGCGGGCCTCGCGTTCCTGCCGCTCACCGCCACTTTTCTCGTCGTGAACGTCATCAGCGGCTGGTGGGTGGGCGCAAGGGGATCGCGGGCGCCAATGATCGTCGGCGCGCTGATCGATGCCTGCGGTTTCGCCCTGCTCGCCTTGATTGCGGCCGCGGCGGCGCCCTATTGGAAACTTGCCATCGCCTTCGTATTGATTCCGGCCGGCATGGGCCTGGGCGTGCCGGCCATGACCACGGCCGTGCTGGTCAGCGTCGAACAGGAACGCTCGGGCGTCGCGTCGGCGGTACTGAACGCGGCCCGGCAGGCCGCCGGCGCCATGGGCGTTGCGCTGTTCGGCGCGCTCGCCGGCGACACCCCCGCCCATATCGTCTCGGGCCTGGGGCGATCGGCGGTAATCGCTACTGCCCTGCTGGTAGCCGCCGCCCTGCTTGCGGCGCGGGCGATGGCGCGGAGCCGGTGATGCGTTCCAGCGAGCGCATTATTTTTTCGTCATCGATGCCGTGCGTGATGAAGACCAGGCGCGAAACGCTGTCGTCGTCATCGGCGGCGGGCAAGTGCGACGGCGGATAGACACGATGGCGGACGCCCTGCACCACCAGCTTGCCCTGCCCGTGCACGTCCAGCACCGACTTGAACCGCAGGATGCGGTCGCCATGCCGGTTGAGCAAGGCGGTCAGCCATACGGAGAACGACGCCCAGTCCACCGACCGGTCGAGCGCGAGCGAGAAACTGCTTATCGCCCCCGTATGCGCATGGGCCGGCTGGCGCTCCGGGTGCACGCGCCGGTCACCGGACCGGCGTGCCAGCGCTTCGAAAATAATGGCGGGCACATCGTTGAGGGTCACATCGCAGGCCGGATTGACCTTGCGTATTGCCGCCGAGAGCGCTTCAAGCGCCACGCTATCGGACAAATCGCTCTTCGTGACGATCACCCGGTCCGCCGCAGCGACCTGGGCCACCGCTTCCGGATACCGCTCCAGGGTATGCAGGCCTTCCAGCGCATCGAAGGTCGTCACGCAGGGTCCCACCTGGATGTACTCCGCCAGGTTTTCGTCCGACAGCACGGTACCCAGGATGGGCGCCGGGTCGGCCAGGCCACTCGTTTCGACAATGATGCGTTGCAGCCCGGGCAGTTCGCCTCGTTCGCGGCGCGCCAGGATGTGCAGCAGCGTCCGCTGCAATTCGCTCAGCACCGTGCAGCACAAGCAGCCGTCGGCGATGGTCTCGATTTCCGATTTCAAGTGCAGCGTGATGCGGTCGTCGATGGATTCGCGGCCGAACTCGTTGATGATCACCAGGGTGCTACCCAGCGGCTGCGTTTGCAGGTAGCGCTTGAGCAAGGTGGTTTTCCCGCTGCCCAGGAATCCGGTGACCACATTCAATGCCAGGCGAGGAACGAGTCTGACCATGGCTAGGCGACAGCAAGGAAATCGGCTTCAAGCGGATCGATGGCCGTGCCGCTCAATTGCTCGGCCGTCCGCCATAGCGCGGAAAGATCGGACGCGACCTTGAAACGGCCCCGTGCGTCCTCCACGCTATAGGCTTCGCCATCCCAGTCGGCGACCACCAATCCTGCCGGCGCCACGATGCGATTGATGACCCTCAGCCGCTTCGTCCGTTCAGCCCGGTTTTCAAGAATGCCCGCCGCCACATCCTGCTGGCCGAGCGGGTCCGCGGCATCCGCCCAGTGCTTGCCAACGCCAAAGACCGCACAAACTTCACACATGATCGTATGCTCCTGCCGAAGGCTATCTGGTTCGGGGGGTGATCGAGATTCCACTGATCGCGCTCTGCGAGATGTACTCCGTGACGCGCCTGCGCGCCAAGCCGGTATGCGAGCACGCCAGGTCCTCCGCGCGATCGGCATCCTGCGCCTTGATGGCGTCCAGGATGTCCCGGTGCTCGGTCAGGATGTTGTGCAAGTGCGTATGCCTGGCTTGCGGCGTCGAAAACGTCTCATAGCTCATGGCAAGCCGCGCGACGCGGAGATTCTCGGATAACAGGTTCGCGTATATCTTGGCGAGCACGCGATTGCCGCAGGCGTTGCCTATCGCCATGTGCAGATCCCAGTTCCGGTCGATCATGCCATTGACGTCGTTGTCGGCGTGCGCCGCCTCGAACGCGACGACCAATTCCTCGATGCGCGACAGGTCGGCATCCGAGCGCCGCAGCGCGGCCAGGCGCGTCGCCGCCCGCTGGGCGAGATCGAAGGCCTCCAGATGCTCCTGCAATTGGGGAATGTCCATCGAAGCGACCCGGGCCCCGCGATTCGGCAGCAGGGTAATCAATCCCTCTCCCGCCAGCCTGATCATCGCCTCCCTCAAGGGAGTGCGCGAAATACCGAGCTCATCGACGAGCGCCTGCTCATCGATGTCCTCCCCCGGCTGCATTTCCAGGGACACGATCCTGCCGCGCAGAAGCTCGTAGGCCTTGCTCGCTCCCGATCCTTTCACCGCCTTGGCGCGTTCGCCTTCCGGCGTCTTGTTGCTCTTCATCTACCCAATCCCAGACTGCCAAGTGGCCAGTCTAGCGAAAGTACCGTCTTGACACAAACATTTTATACATTAAAAATCTATCGTGTATTTACTGTGTATTTTTGATTGGGACTTCAGCAATGAATCAGCGACTCGTCGATTTGGTGATCACCAACGGAACTGTCCACACCCCTGAGGGCAGCGTCCGCCAGAATGTCTGCGTCTTGAACGGGAGGATCGTCGGCCTGGCCGATGACGCGAACACACCGCCCGCGGCCAGGGTGATAGACGCGCGAGGATTGGACGTGTTGCCAGGCCTCTGGCACGTCCACTGTCATTTCCGTGAGCCGGGGCACACCTACAAGGAAGACTTCACGTCCGGGACAACCGCCGCGGCAGCCGGGGGAATCACGTTCTGTATCGACATGACGAACAATGATCCGCACCCGACCACCCTGGAGGCGTTCGAACTCAAGCGGTCGACCATTGCGCCGAAGGCGCTCGTGGACTACGCGTTGTATGGCGGCGGGCTGTATCCCAAGACGGTGGCGCCGCTGGCCAAGGCCGGCGCGATCGGGATCAAGGTCTTCAATACGCGCCACGTCAAGGAGGTCTATCCATACATATCCGAACTGGGCGTGGTCGACCACGGCATCCTGCATGAACTGTACGAAGCGGTGGCCGACACGGGCCTGCTCTGCGCCGTCCACCATGACGACAGCGAATGGTGCAAGCGCCTGACATTTCGCGACTACATCAACCCAGGCAAGACAAGCAACCGCGACTACATGGAAGCTTACGAAAAGGGCTACATGTACGGCCACGGGATGGCGGCCGGCCTGGCCGCGTCCACTTACTATGCCCGCATCACGGGGGTACGCCTGCATGTCCTGCACATGGGCGTGATGCCGCCGGCCGCGAACGGGCTGGTGCGTTTCGCCAGGCAGCAAGGCGTGGACATCTCGGGCGAAATGGAGACGGCCGCCCTTTTCATGACGCGCGAACAGGCCGAGAAAGTCGGTCCCGGCGCCTACGCCTGGGCATACGCTCCGGAAGCGAACTGGCGAGCCGTCCACGACGGCACCGCCGACATGCTGGTAGGCGAGCATGCGCCGCACACGCTGGAAGAAATCACGCCGGGGTGGCAAGACAATTTCTCCGTTCCGCTCGGCGTCACGGGAGCACAGGAATTCATTCCCATGGTGCTCAACGCCGTCAACCAAGGGCAACTGACACTCCAGGACGTGGCGCGGCTCTGCGCCGAAGCACCGGCGAAGCGCTTCGGGCAGTACCCCAAGAAGGGGCGCATACAGATCGGCGCGGACGCCGACTTCACCATCGTCGACATGAAGGCGGAAAACCTGTTCAAGGCCGCCGACATGCATACCCGGGCGGGATACACCGCCTATGAGGGCATATCCACCCAGGGCATGCCGGTCTATACGATCGTGCGAGGAAGCACTGTCATGGACCACGGCAAGATCGTGGGCCAGCCCGGACATGGACAGTTCCATCCAGGCATCGCGGCGACTTGATGCCCTGGCCGCCACGCCAACCAACAACTCACAAATCACAAATCACGCGCGCGCCATGCGCGCCAAGGGGTCAGCATGATCAACGCTTCCAATTCCTCGGCCCGGCCGATGCCCATGCCAACAGGCACGCTTCCCCAGGCCGATACCACGACGGCGGGCGCCACCGCGCTGACGCAGCCGCAAATCGCCGCCCGCCTGGACCGCTTGCCCGTGTCCCGCTTCCACATCACCGTCCTGGTCGTGGCCGCGCTGTCCTTGTTCTTCGACACGCTGGACACGGTCATCACGGGATTCGTCCTTGCGACGCTCGGTCCTCTATGGGGATTCAGCGCGGCGACGATCGGTGTCGTATCGGCGATCGGGCTGGCAGGCTACCTGGTGGGTTCCGCGCTCGCCGGTTTCGCGGCGGACCGCTATGGCCGCAAGCGGATGATCATGCTGACGCTGGTTCTCTACTCGCTCTTCTCCGCTTCCAGGGGCCTGGTCAACGATATCTGGAGCTTCGCCGCGCTGAATTTCCTCACATGGATGTTCGTCGGCGCTGAAAGCTCCATCGTTCCGCCTTATCTCGCGGAGCTGTGGCCGACACGGGTACGCGGGAAACTGGGTGGCTGGATGATGGGTTTCTTCGCGCTGGGCATCGCCTTTTCGCCCGTCTGGGCCTTGAACATCATTCCCGGCCTGGGCTGGCGCGCCGCGCTGTTCCTGACGCTGCCCTTCGCGATCGTCGTGGGGCTGATGCGATCCGGCCTGCCCGAATCGCCGCGCTGGCTCCTGGGCAAGGGACGGACCGCCGAGGCCGAGGCCGCCCTGGCATCGATCGAGCAGCGCGCGGGACGTCCTTTTGATCCTCGGCTGGAGGGAGTGGACGGGTCGGGCCATGACGCGCAGGGCGAGCCCGCCACGAAGTACACCGCGCGCGATCTTCTGAATCCCCGATACAGGAAGGTCACGCTGATGATGTGGACAGCATGGTTCGCCGAGTATGGCGTGCTGTACACCTTCATGACCTTCGTCCCGACCTTGCTCGCGATGGAAGGCTATACCATCGTCAAGTCCTTCCAGTTCTCGATCGCCATCTACGCCTCGGTCATCCCGGGCTATGTGCTAGGCGGCTATGTCGTCGATTGGCTCGATCGCAAGCCCACGGCGGTCATCGCATTCATCGGCACGGCGGTGTTCGGAACGCTGTTCGGCCTGTCGACCTCGTCCACGGCGCTGATGGCGTTCGGCGGCCTGACGGCGTTCTTCCTCGCATTGGGATCGACCGCCATCTATAGCTATACGCCCGAACTCTATCCCACCGAAATACGCGCGACGGGCATGGGCCTGGCCTCCGCCTGGGGACGCGCGGGCGCCATCATCCTGCTTCTCGTCTTCGGCGTATTCGCGGTGCTGAAAGGAAAGCTGTTCGTGTTCCTGGTCAGCGATGTCGTCCTGCTGGTCGCGGCGGTCGTGATTGCCCGCGTCGGCCCGTCCACCAAGGGGCGGTCCCTGGAAGACGTTTCGCGCTGAGGAGGCGGTCGCCGCTCCGCGCCGGGTCGGGGCGCGTTGGGTCCAATGAGACCCCGGCGGAACCAGTATGTCCCGTGATATCACGGGACCTCATCCCGGCACGGACACTCAATGATGTCCGTGCCCGCGCCCATGATCATGATCGTCGTAGTCCCGATCATGTCCATGGCCCCGGCCCGGCGGATGGGAACGGTACCATTCGTCACGGCCCCAGTAGCGACGGCCGTCCCAATAACGGTCGCCGTGCCAGCCGATGACGATGGCCGGTCCAGGAACCACGACGGCAGGTGCCGGACCGTAGTAAACGGGCGGCGGCGGGGCATAGACCGGCGCCGGCGGCGCGACGTATACCGGGGGAGGCGGCGCGACATACACCGGGGGCGCGCCTATGTTGACACCGATACTGACGTCGGCCAGGGCGGCGGTCGACATGCCGACAGTCAATGCGCCCAACAGCAGCGCGCTAGCACTAGAGAACTTCATGATCTACCTCTGGGACTGCTACAAATGGTTGGCCGAGCTCGGTTGCGGAGAATATAGAGCCAGCCGCGACACCGTGGTGTGCCGCACTGTAACAAAGGAAATCGGCCATGGGGAAAATCCACGAAAGGACCGCTATGGAGCGCTGCCTTCGACCATGACGACCGCGATGGAACAGCACTCGTAAGCGCATTCAGAAGCGCCAGGCCAGACTCAAGCTTCCCGCATTCTGCCGGTTGCCACCGCCGAACTGGCCGTTATAGGCCAATCCAAGCGTCGTCGACTTCGTCACCCGCATGTCGATCCCCAGCCCCATGACGGCCGCGTCCTGGGCGATGGGCGTCCCGGCCACCGTGAACGGTACGCTGTCGCTGAACGCCATGGTGGCCGAGGGTTGCAGGTCGCCGAAGGCATGGCGCCAGCCTGCCATGGCATGCACACGGCCCGGCATGCCCGCGGACTCGAAGCGAAGCTCGCCACGCAGTCCCAGGGTGGTGGTGGTAACGGCGCTGCGCTGGCTTTCGCCATTCAGTGCCGCCACGCCGCCGGATTCCGAAAACCCGCGCACGCGCAAGTCGCTGTAATTGGCGCCGGCGAAGGGCTGCACCGCCATGCGGTCGCCCACCGGCAAGCGGTAGCCCAGCTCCGTGAAGACCTGTGAGGTGCCGGCGTGATAACTGGCCCTCAGCGTGTCGGCCAGCCCGGCGGCGGAGGTATCGCGGCGCGTATCGATATCGTGCCAGGTGTAGGCCGCGCCCGCGGTCCATTCGATGTGTCCCGCCCCGGCCTGGAAGGCCTTGCCGCCATACAGCGTGGCGCTGTAGCTGTCCACGCCCGCGGTGGAGGCACGGTCGCGCAGCGACAGATGGCTGCCGGTGTAGCCCAGCGCCCCGCCCAGGCGCCAGCCGGCGCCCAGCGCGTGGTCGCCGCCCACGAACAGGCCGCCGTCCGATTGCCGCAGGCGCCCTGCATTGCCGTCGCCGTCCAGCGTGCGCCAGTTGCCGAAGATCTCGGCCCATAGCGGCTGCGCGGCCGGACGCGGCATGGCAGTCGCGGCCAGGATCGCCGATCCTGCTTGTGCCGTTGGTTCGCCGGCCGTTTGGCCGGCGTACAGATTCGCACGCAGATGCGCCATCGGCAGGCTCGCTACCGTGTTGCCGACGCCATGCAGCGCGGCGATGGTGCTGGAGTGGATCTCACCCGACAATGCATCGAAGGCCGCCGGCGGCGCGCCCGCCGGAAGATTCAGCACGCGGGAATAAACCGCGTTGTCCTGCGGCATGCTTTGCACCGCGTTGGCGACGGCGCGCTGATTGCCGGTCTCCGCGGCATCGGCGTAGCGGATCGGCCGCGTGCCCCCATCGCTACCCCCGGCGCCATCGCTGCCGCCGTTGTCGCCATTGCCATTGCCATTGCCGTTGCCGTTGCCCCCTTCGCCGCCGTTGCCCGAGCCGCCGTCGACCGGCACCTGCTTCAACTGCATCCGCAGGGTGGCATCGTTCGCGCCATAGCTCAGCTTGGGGTCCAGGAAGGCGTAGTTGCTGGCCACGCTGTTGAAGGTGCCTTGCAGGCCCCCTGCCGCGGTCACGATGGTGTAGTCCCGCGCCAGGCTGAAATTGCCGTCCGGCCCCACATGCACCACCGAACCCGCCAGCGTCGCCGTGCCGCCCACCACGATGCGGTCGCTGGCCGAGGACGAAGAATCCACCTCTACCTGATAGACCGCGCCGGGCGCCATGGTGAAGTCGCCGGTGACGTACAGCGTGCCGATGGAGTTGCCCGGCGCCAGGATACCGCCGGCCCCGATCACGGCGCCGCCGACCGTACCCTGCCCGCCCAGCGTGGCGCCGCTGGCCACGGTGACGATGCCGGGCAGGACGGCGCCGGCGTGCGTGGCGTCGCCCACCACCAGCTTGCCGGCCTGCAGCGCGAAGGCGCCCGTATATGTGCTGGTGCCGTTCACCGTCAGGGTGGCGGCACCTGTCTTGGCCAGCGCGCCGCCGCCGGAAAGCATGCCTTGCAGCGTCAGGGGCTGCTGCGTATCGAGGGCGCCGCCGCCCACGTCCACCACGATGGCACGGGCGGTATCGATGGCCGCGGTGTTGCGCAGCGTGCCGCCATTGAGGGTCAGGGCGCCGGCGACGTTACCCAGCGCCGCGTCCGCCCCGACGACGAGGGTGCCGGCGCTCAGCGTCCACGGCGTGACACCGGCGTTGGAGCCGGTCAGCGTCCACGTGCTGGCGCCCGTTTTCTCGTAGCTGTTGAAGCCCTGGTACTGGACCACGGCGCCCGTCGAGCCGACCTGGCCGACGTCGAAGGTGGTGCTGGCATCGGTCGTATCGCCGCCCAGGGCCAGGATATCCCCGCCTAGCGTCGTGCCGCTGGTGCTGACGACGTTGCCCAGGATGGCGGACCCCGCCAGCAAGGTCAGGCGATTGGCGCCGCCGCTCAGTTCCACGGCATTCGCGCGGGCCCCGCTGAAACCGTCCCCGCCGCCGATGATGGTGCCGCTGTTGGTTACGGTGGCGCCGCCCTGGGCGATCACGCCGGTCCCGCCGACACCCGTGGGGCCGCCACTCGGCGTGCCCGCGGCGCCACCGGAGATAGTCCCGGCGTTCTGCAGGAGTCCCCCAGTATTGATGAAGCGCACGCCGGCCCCGCCGTTGCCGGGCTGGTTGGTGAAGCTGAACCCGTCACCGCCCCTGCCACCGATAATCTGCCCGCCGGCACCGTTGGCAATCGCGGTTCCATTGGCGACGACGGCATCGCCGCCGGCGCCCGCGACGGTCACGACGGTAAAACCGCCGTTGCCGCCCCGCAGCAATGCGGCGTTATTCACTGCCCCACGGTTGGCGAGCACCGCCGCACCGCCCTGGCCACCCGCGCCGCTGGTGCCATCGCCGCCCGCCCCGCCCTGCACGGTGCCGGCATTGTTGAACAGGGTGCCGCCATCGACCAGAAACACGCCCGCGCCGCCACCGCCGCCGACCGCATCGGCACCCAGGCCGCCCGCCCCGCCGGAACCGCCGACGATCACGGAGCCGTCATGCTGGATGGTCCCCCCCGACACCAGCACCACGCCGGCGCCGCCGCCACCGCCGCCGCCGGTCCCGCTGATCGCCGCCGTGGCCCCATTGCCGCCGTTGCCGCCCGAGACAGAGGTGCCGCCGGTGGAGAGCATCGCATTCGGCCCGGTCAGCACCAGGCCACCCTGCCCGCCGCTGCCGCCGCCACCTGCTGCATCGAAGGGGCCCGTACTGCCGTTGTCGCCGTTCAGCCCGCCAATCGCGCTGGATAGCACCGTGTTCAGGTCCGCGCTGACGTTGCCGGGCGGCGTCACGCTGTTGCCCCCTGCGCCGCCCGCGTTGGTGGTGCCGCCGGCGCCACCGCCCCCACCGCCGGCGGAACTGGCGTCGCCGCCCAGGACGAGGCCCCCTAGGCCACCCGGGGCGCTGGAATTGTCCCCATTGGCGCCGGCGCCGGCCGCCCCGCCCAGCGACGCGCCGCTGCCGCCCCCGCCGCCGTCTACCGACGCGCCGGAAGCCACGCCCCCTTGTCCGCCGCCTCCTCCACCCCCGCCGCCGGCCAGGCCGCCCGCTCCGCCCCCGCCGCCGTTGCCGTTGTTGGAGTCGCCGCCTTTACCTCCCTGTCCGCCGCCGCTGACGATATCGCCCGGCGCCCCGTAGGCCGCCATGGGCACCGCCGTCGCCAGGATCGCGGCGACCAAGGTGAGTTTCAGCGTGGACAATGACAAGTCGGGAGCGCGACGACCCTGCGGGGCGATGCGATTTCCTTCCGGGGTATTTTTTGTTTTCATATCGGCGCGACAAGGCAGGGGAGCGTGCATCCACGACTGCACGCCAGGGCTAGCGGAGTACCAGGGAAACCCAACCCCATCTTCGATGGGCAGCGCCGCGGACTAGGCCGAACAGTGGAGACTATGAAGACGGCGCGCGAAGATTGTAAAAGCGGCCGGAGAAAAGTGGCATTTTGTTTCTATTCATAGAGCGAGTCCGGGCTGATCGCGCAGGCGCAGCAACTACACCGCATATGGGCCCATCCACAGCCTGTGACGGCCATCTCGAAGTGGCGCAGTTCCAAAAACTGCGCCAAAATCGCGCCATCCGCTTTAGACCTGCGCCACTACCATGTCCTCGTCGCTCCCCGCAGCGCTATTACAGAGCATCCAGACATCCCCGAATGGACTGTCCCTGGCCGAAATCCTGGAAGCACACCCGGACATAGCCCGACGTACAGCACAGCGACAGATTGCCAAGCTGCTTGGGAACGGCCAGCTCATCGCGCAAGGCGAAGGCCGGGCCCGCCGCTACTTTGCCGCAACCTTACGTGCGACGACCTCTCGCACTATCGATGGGTTTTCCCCCGGGATTCCCCTGTCCGCCGACAGTCTGGACATCCTTGCCTACATCGATCAGCCTGCCCAGGCGCGAAAACCCGTGGGGCTACCAAGGCGATTTTCTGGATGCCTATCATCCCAATCAGACTTGGTATCTGTCCGAGCCGCTGCGTCGGCAGTTGCACAAGATGGGAACAACGACGGATATTGATGCCCCAGCTGGCACCTACAGCCGCGCCATCCTGAATCGTCTGCTGATTGACCTGTCCTGGGCATCGAGCCACCTGGAGGGCAATACCTACTCCCGGCTCGATACGCGCGAACTCATCGAACACGGCAAAGCCGCCCGTGGCAAGGCCGCCATCGAAACGCAGATGATCCTGAACCACAAGACAGCGATCGAGCTGCTGGTCGAGAATATCGCCAGCGCCGAGTTCAACCGCTATACCTTGATGAATCTGCACAGCGCCCTGGCGGAAAACCTGCTGCCCAACCCAGCGGATGAAGGACGCATACGCCAGCACGCTGTCGACATCGGAAGAAGCGTCTATCGTCCGCTCTCCGCTCCACAACAAATCGAAGATGCGCTGGACACGCTCCTGGACAAGGCTCGGCAGATTCGCGACCCGTTCGAGCAATCCTTTTTCATGATGGTGCACGTGCCATACCTACAGCCTTTCGCGGACATCAACAAGCGCACTTCGCGACTGGCCGCCAACCTGCCCTTGTTCC
Organism: Achromobacter aloeverae; assembly: GCF_004121055.1. Lineage (GTDB taxonomy): Bacteria > Pseudomonadota > Gammaproteobacteria > Burkholderiales > Burkholderiaceae_B > Bordetella_C > Bordetella_C aloeverae. The sequence goes on along the minus strand of NZ_PYAL01000004.1, from coordinate 130,850 downwards.
GCGCCAATCTGTGCCCGTTGACGTTCCTGGATGTCCCAGAGCAGGCCTACAGCCGCGCTACCCTGGGGGTCTACGAAATGACCCGGGTGGAACTGCTGCGGGATCTTTATGTCTGGGCCTATGAGCGCTCCACGCAAGAGTATCTGGCCATCAAGCAAGACCTGGCGGAGCCTGACCCGTTGCGCCTGGCCTGGCGCGACCTCATCAAACAGACTATCCACGGGGTCGTCACGCACCCCACGACCGACCCGCTTGCTCGTATCAAGGAAGCCGTCGAAGAGCATGTCCCCGAGGCACAGCGATCCGCTGTACAGGCATTGATCGTTGAAGAACTCCGGCGTCTGCACGAAGGCGTCCTGGCGCGCTATGGCTTGCGCCCATCCGCCTATGAGGCATGGAGAACGGCTCAAATCGCGCATACGCCAAGGACGAAGTAAAGTCCGAACGCCACGACTACAGCAAGGCCCACCGCGACGACGAGCGTGGGGCGAGGCGGCATGGACGAAATCGGCTCACGAGTTACGGCCTGCATGGGCAAGACAACGGGAAAGCCAAGGGGAACGAGGCGATGACGGAACTCAAGTTGTTCGAGGATTTGATCGCGCTGGCGCGCACCGGCAGCTTCGTGCGCGCGGCGGACCTGCGCCACGTAACGCATCCGGCGTTCGGCCGCCGCATCAAGGCCCTGGAAGCCTGGGCCGGCACCCCGCTGATCCTGCACCAGCGCGCCCCCGTCACCTTGACGCCGGCGGGCGAGCAGTTGTTGAAAGCGGCCACGCAAGCCGTCGAGCAGATGGAGCAGGTCCGCCAACGCATCGCCCGCGCCGAAGGCGCCGAGCGGGTGCTGCGCATCGCCACCGGCCGCAGCCTGGCACGCACCATGGTCACGGAATGGATCGCCCGCCTGTGCCGCCAGCGCGTGATCGACAACCACGATCACGTGGACCTGGCGACGGGCATGATCAGCACCATGGTGACGCAGCTGGAGAATGGCGAAGCCGACCTGCTTTGCTGCTACGAGCATCCGGCCTGGTCGGCATCGCTGGGCAGCGGTCGCTACCGTTACCTGACCTTCGCCATCGACAAGCTCGTTCCCGTGTCGCAAACCGACGCGCATGGCAAACCGCGTCACAGCCTGGGCGATGCACGCCGGCCGCCGCCACTCATCGCCAGCGCCGAAGGCTTGGCCATGGGCAATATTCTCGGCGACTGGCTCAAGCGCAGCCCCCACGCGCTGCGTCCTTTTCTCCGCTGCGACTCGCTGGACGCGATTCACGGCGCGGCGCTCAAGGGACTGGGTATCGCGTGGCTGCCCTGGTCCATGGTGGCCGGCGATTGCGCGCGCGGCGTCCTTGGCAAGCTGGGCGGCCGCGGCGACGAAGTCACTTTCGAGGTCCGCCTGTACCGGCCACGCACGCGCCTTTCCGAACTGGCCGAAGCCGCCTGGAGCGCCGCCGAGGCTGCTTGAGTTCCGTGCCGAATCCGCACCGGATCGTGCCGAAGCCGCACGCGCACGGATAGCCTTGCGCCACAGAATTCCCTTACACCAACGACGCAACCGCCGGTCAAGCGCGCGGACTGCGATAAACAAGGGAAGCCTGACATGGACATCATCCGAAGTTCACGCCGCCTGGCCTTGGCGGCCATCGTTTCGACGCTAGGGACGCTGCTGGCCAGCCCGTCCAGCCAAGCAGCAGAAACGGCCACCGCGGCAACTACCGGCAATTGGCCGGAACATCCCATCTCCCTGATCGTGGGCTACCCCCCCGGCGGCAGCGTGGACCTGACCGCGCGGCTGATCGCCAAGGAGCTGAGCGACCGCCTGGGCCAGAACGTGGTGGTCGTGAACCAGGGCGGGGCCGGCGGCACCATCGGCGCCCAGCGTGTGGCGCGTGCGCCGGCGGACGGCTATACCCTGCTGCTGGGATCGACCAACGAGATGGTCATCGCCGGCATGATCAACAAGGCCGTCGTCTATGACGGCAGCAAGGACTTCACGCCCTTGGGCATCATTGCCACCCAGCCGATGCTGCTGGCCGCGTCGCCCAGCGCCGGCGTCAAATCGGCGGCCGAGTACCTGACCAAGCTGCGCGGGGCGCCGGCCGGCCGCTACAACTTCGGCTCTTCCGGCGTCGGCACCACGCTGCACCTGGCCGGTGAAATGGTCAACCAGGCCACACAAACGCAGGCCTCGCACGTGCCCTATCGCGGCGTAGCGCCGCTGGTCACCGACTTGATGAGCGGCCAATTGTCCTTCGGCATGCTGGTCCTGTCCTCCGGCCTGCCCCAAGTGCAGGCCGGCAAGCTGGTGGCGCTGGGCGTGACGGAGAAGAAGCGGTCGCCGGTCGCCCCCGACATCCCCGCCTTGGCCGAAACGCCCGGCTTCGAAAGCGTCGACATCAACGTATGGTTCGCGCTGTACGGCCCCGCCGGCCTGCCCGCGCCCATCGTCAAGACCTTGCGCGAAGCATTGGCCGCATCGCTACAGGCCCCCGTTTTCCGGGCGAAGATGGCCGAGTCGGGCGGCGAAGTGGCCGCGCCGGGCCTGGATCCGGCGACCTTCCAGGCCAGCGAGGTCGTCAAGTACGGCAAGCTCGTGCGTGCCGCGAAGATCGAATCCGACTGACACGCTCTTGCGCGAGGCATTGCCATGCAAACTATTCAAACCAACGGCCGTCCGTTGACGGTTGACCCGAACCCGACCGCGGTTGACCTGATAGCGGCCGACACAATAAGGGCCGCTACGTTGACGAACGATTCATTGACGGCCGAGCTGTCCCTGCCGCTTGCGCAGCAGGTCGTCGCCACCCGGCGCGACCTGCACCGTCACGCCGAGCCAGGCTGGTGCGAATACCGGACCGCCGCCAAGGTCGTCGCCACCCTGCGTGCACTGGGGTGGGAAGTACGCCATGGCCGCGCCGTCACGGACACCGCCAGCCGCCTGGGCGTACCGCCGACCGCCGAACTGCAACGCCACGAAGCGCGCGCCGCCAGCCTGGGGATCGATCCAGACGTGCTGGCGGCCATGCGGGACGGGCATACCGGCGTGGTCGGCGTGCTACGCGGCACGCCGGGACCGGTCGCCGCCTTGCGCTTCGACATGGACGCCAATACCTGCGGCGAAGACCGTGATGCCGGGCACCCGCCCATGCGCGACGGATACGCCTCCATCAACGACGGCATCCATCACAACTGCGGGCACGATGGCCATACCGCCATCGGCCTGGCCCTGGCCCGCCTGCTGGCCGAACAGCGCGACGCCATTCGTGGCGAGATCCGCCTGGTCTTCCAGCCGGCCGAGGAAGGCCTGCGCGGCGCCGCCGCCATGGTCGCCGCCGGCGTCATGGATGGTGTCGACGTTTTCTTTGGCTGTCACATCGGCGTGCAGGCGCTGCGCCTGGGCGAGATCGTCGCGGGCTACCGCAATATCCTCGCCAGCCTGAAGCTGGATGCCACGTTCCAGGGCGTCAGCGCCCACGCGGCGATTTCGCCGCAGGTCGGCCGCAATGCCTTGCTGGCCGCCTGCGTGGCCACGCAGAACCTGCACGCATTACCGCGTCATGGCGATGGAGAAACGCGCGTCAACGTCGGCCTGTTGTCGGGCGGGGAGGCCCGTAACGCGGTGGCGGCGCATGCCACGCTCGCGGCGGAAATCAGGGCGGACAGCAGCGCCGTGCTGGATACCCTGCATGAGCGGGCGATGGACGTGCTCGATGGCGCCGCCCGTATGCATGGCGTGCAACTGTCCACCCGCGTGGCCGGCGCATGCGGTGCGGCCAGCAGCGATGAGGCACTGGCCGAACAGGTCGCCCAGGCCGCGGCCTCGGTGGCGGGCATTACGCACATTCGCGCTTCGGCGGACTTCAAGGGCAGCGATGACGCCGCCGCCATGATGGCCGCGGTACAGCAACGCGGTGGCCAGGCAGTCTATATCGGACTGGGCTCGCCCCTGCGGCATGTTCATCATCACCCCAGTTTCGACTTCGATGAAGCCGTGCTGCCGCTGGGGGTCGCGCTATTCGAGGCCGTATTGCGGCAGGGCGGCCACGTGGGTTAGAACCGGGCTTAGAACTGGTACTTGACCTGCATATCCACCGTACGGCCGCGGCCGTAGTAGCAATAGAAGTCGCAACCGCTGATGTAGTTCTTGTCTGTCAGGTTGCGGACGTTGAGCTGCACCGACCAGTTGCGGTTGATCTCGTACAAGCCCATCAGGTCCACCAGCGTGTAGCTGCCGATCTTTTCGTCCGGGTAGTAGGTTTCATCCACGGTGGAGCCGTTATAGCGAATGCCGGCCGCCAGCGTCAAAGCTTGCGAGCTGGGCAAGGCCAGGCGGTGGCTGACCCACGCACTGAACTGGTTCTTCGGGATCAAGGGCACACGCACCGTCTGGTCGGAACTGATGTCCTGATGCGCATGGTTGTGCGTATAGGCCAGCTTCAAGTTGGTCGCCTTGCCGATGCGCAGGTCCGTGGACAGCTCGATACCCTGGTTCTTGCGCTTGCCGATCTGGGTCTGGATGTTGCTTGAATCCGCGGCCAGGGCATTTTTCTCTTCCAGGTCGAAATACGCCAGGGTCGCCGTGCCGTTGAGCCAATCCGGATTGAACTTCAGGCCCACTTCCCGTTGCTTGCCTTCATACGGCTTGTAGCCCCGGCCATAACCATCCGAGCCCGCCACCGGCTGGAACGATTCGGTGTAGTTGAAATAAGGCGAGACGCCATAGTCGCTGATATACATGGCGCCGAAGTTACGGCTGTTGTGGCTGACGTCGTAATCGGCATTCGTGCCGGAGGACAAGCTGTCACCCTCGGCCTTGTCGTGACGGATGCCGCCGGTGAAGAGCCAGTTGCTCCCCACTTTCACTTGCGAATTGAAATATGCGCCAAGCTGCCGCGTCTTCTGGTTATAGGGCGTCCCGCTGACGTCAAAAGGCTGACCATAGACGGGGTTGAACATGTCGATATTGGGAACGAAGCCGAAACCATTGTTGTCCCCGTCCGTCTTGGAATGCAGGTAGTCGAAGCCGACCGTGGGTATCCACTCGACCTTGCCCCAGTTGATCTTGCCCTTGATGCGGTTGTCGATGTAGTTGTTGTTGGTGTCGCCATTGGTATAGCTGTATCCACGCAAGGCCTGGCGGTTGCCATCCGAACCGTAGGCAAACGTGTTCTGCTGGTCTATGTCCAGGCGCGTGAACTTGTAGTTCTGCGTGAACTCCCAACCATCGGCGAATTCGTGGCGGAACAGCCAGCCCGCGCTGACCTGCGTGCGCCGCAGATAATCGGAATACGGCTCGCCCAGGTTGGTGGTGCGACCGATGTGGCCGTAGGGCGTATCGATGAGGGAGCCATAGGCGGGCATGAAACCGTTGGTCGGCGTGCCGTTCTCACGCTGGATGCTGGTCAGCAGCGTCAGGGAAGTACGGTCGCTGAAATCCATCGTGACGCTGGGCGCAAGATAGAAGGTCTGCATGTCGGTGTGACGCTGCTGTCCGTCTTCCTCGCGGGCCACCCCGACGATGCGGTAATACACGGATCCGCTTTCATTGGCGATACCGTTGTAGTCGACGCTGAGGCCACGCCGGTTGTTGGTGCCGACCTCGGCGCCCAGGCTCAAGGCTTCTTCCTTGTGCGGCCGCTTGGTAACCAGGTTGACCACGCCACCGACCGCCGATGCGCCAAAAATGCTCGAGTCGGCGCCTTTCACCACTTCCACCGACTCGACGCCAAAGATCTCGGGTTTCCAGACGAAAAAGCCGTTGGGCGTCGTGGGGGTGCCGTCCAGCGATGTCGAAGCGTCGAAGCCGCGGATCTTGAACCAGTCCACCTTGTTGTCGCCGCCGAACGGTTCGCTGACGATACCGGCCTGGTACTGCAAAGCCTGGTCCAGCCTGCGCGCGCCCTTTTCCTGGATGGCATCCTGGCTGATCGTGAAATTCGAACCGGGAGACAGGAAGTCCAGGCTTTGCAGCGCATCCACCGTCCCGACTACGGTCACCGCGCTCATCTCCTGCACAGGCGCAGCGTCAGGCGCTTGCTGGGCATAGGCGGAGCAATTCAGGCCAAAGGCCCCCAGGATGGCCGCGTTGACAGCGGTTAGGTATGTGCGCATGAGACCTTTCGGACAATAGTTTGAGACGGAAGTCGTTGCGACGCATCTTAATGCAACTCATTCTCATGATCAAACAATTTGTTTCAGAAAAGCCACATAGATGATGAGCGGCAGAAAGCAAAAAGGCCAACCCGGAAGGGTTGGCCTCGTGCTTGAATTCCATGGTGGGCTGTGAGTGGCTCGAACACTCGACCTACGGATTAAGAGCCAAATCAAGCATGGGAAGGATATCACAGAATCACGGACGATCAAGAGAGAGATACATCACATCAGCGCTCACATGATCGCACAAAGCACATATCCAGCTCCGGCAGAATTCCGGCGCTAGTATTGGAATGTCATTGAGTCCGGGAATTTTTAGGGGCCAAGAGGGAATGCATAGAAATGACAGCCCACGCCTCCACGCCTCGCAGGGAGCTTACTCGATCTGTTCGACGGAAACGATCTCAACAGCCGTTATCGACCCAAGCCAGGTTTCGCCGCTATTTTGCAAGTGGTTGCTTCGCAGTGATTGCTGTCGGTGATCTTCGGTGGACGGGCTCACGCTGTGTGACACCAAGCGGTCATTGCGCTCGATGCTGTGGGCCGATTCGGAGAAATAACGTCGACGATCCGCGCGCATCGGGCGCCTGACAGTTCGGATCTGTATTGGCGGCGTAGTGCTGGCCGAAGTTACAGGATCCGTTCTCTGATAGTACGTTTCGGTCACCCTTCAAACAGCAAGGCCGCACCCCAGCGGATTCATCAGGACGACATTGGCCTACGGGAAAAGCACATGCGAAGGCCGGTCGCCAAGGTGTCGCTGGCTGTCATCCAGCTGCGATGTATCCAAAGCGTAGGTCCGCAGCAGCCATCTTGAATGCCCGCCCGTATCGTCACCCACCTCGCCACGGCCGTGCAGGCACAGGCGGTTACTGACGAGCACGACGTCGCCGGGGCCGACGGCCACGGGCTTGGCGACTTCACCGCAAGCCTTCGCGAAATTCTCAGCGGCCGTCTCTGCTGTCCCGCCGGGCTCAGTCGGGGACACGTTGGAATGGCTGAATCGAACGATCGTCCCGATGGGCGCATCCTTGAGAACCGGCTCGTCAATCGCGATGTGCACGTCCCCCAGGATGTCGCGCATGCCTTCAAGAAAAGTGGCCTGCGATCCGATGGAGAACTGATCCTGTTTCAATTCATGGACGTCCTCTGGAGACAGCTTGGCCAAGGCCTCCTCAAGCACCATCACCGTCGTCGGCACGGCCTTCGGATTTCGCAGCCCTACCAACGTCACTAGGTCCGGCGAAGGTGCGATTCGCGAATTGGAAGCGTCAGTTTCCCCGTTAAACGGGAAGCTCACCGCGTCTGTATGCCCACGCAGTCTACCCTGCGACTTACGGGAGAATTTACCCTCGCCAGGAATAGCCGTCAGGTTGACGAACAGTTCACCGCTGTTTTCCGACCCATATGACACCGTCTCCATGCCAAGGAAACCATGGACAGCAAGTGCCGCAACGCGTCCCGATTGGGTGCCGCCGGTGTCCGGAACCGGCGTGAACCATTCCGGCGTATCGGGCAATTCCGCAGGTGTGAACACTCCAGCGAGCAGAACGAAGGGTGCCGAGATAACTTCCTGACGAACTGCGCTCGGGTCCTCGCCCGCGCTCATTAGCTCTTCTTCGATGGACTTACCGAGGGCGGCACCGAGCTCGCCAGGGCTAGCCAGCGCGTTCGTTCGTTGGCCAAAGGTGGTCCCCTGCTCCCACGCTGCAACGACTGCCCTGACGGCCTCAGCCAGCATCGGCAAAGTCATAAATCCTCCTTGAGATTGATACATTCTTGATATAAGTCTACAATGACATTAAGGGGCTCGTATACGCCCCTCAGCCATGGAGGGCGCCAATGCGAACCACGCTCAACCCGGTGGACCTTGATCAAGGGCGAATGCTCTTGTCCCTGCTCCCAGACACATTATCTAACATTTTTCGGACAGCCCTACTAGAGCAGCAGCCCGAAGGACGTGTATCTGTCTCCTACGAAATTGCCGGCATTGGGAAACGTCAAGTGGCGGCTACATCTCCAAACGAAGCTATTCGGCTGGCCCTCGTGGACCTCGCCTCCTTTCTCACGTCCGTCGCTGAGTCACGAGAGATCGTTCGAATGAACGCTGGCGGAACTAGATCTGAACTGGGTGGAGAAACCTCTACCTCGTCTGAACGCTCTCTATCAAAGGTGAGACAACAGACTCTCGGAACCACATTACCGTTGAGCCTTAAGGAGCATTTCAACTCGATAGCTTCCTCAGAAGCGACAAGCTTTGCTGAGGTGTGCCGTAGATTTATTGTTTTCGGATTTGAAGACTTCGTTGCCAGGTCACTCTATGCGAGCCCGACTTCGCTGTTCCAGATGCTTGATCAGGAACTACATCAGTGGCACGACTCGAGTACAGAGCAGGTAATGGTTCGATTGGAGCCGGGCCACGCTGTTCGCCTTCGGTCGACCGCGAAAGAGTATGAAAAGTCAGTCTCCGAACTGACTGTGCTATGCGCGGTCCACGGAATTGCGATGCAGAAGCTGCTCACCTCTCTCGAGTCAAGGGTCTCGAATTGCAAGGGGGCAGCGATACGTAAGCTGGTTTCCACGCTTGGGCTTCAACCTGCTACCGCTCCTCTAGTGTCAGGCATCCTCGTCGGAAATGTACGTGCTCCGAGGAAACTGCTGTCTAGACTCGCCGTGGCCTTTGAAGCGCCTGAGTCGCTGCTATCGACACTGTTCCGAGGCAGTTTTGACCGCAGATTGGTACCCGCGTTTAAGGCGGAGGCCGGAAAGCCGGTGCTTTCGACAGCTCCTACGACTTGGACTTCCGCAGTGAAATCGCTCAATCTGCCGCCAGAGGACGCCAAGGCACTTCTCGATCTTGGAGTCTGAGACGCATGAACCCATTCCAGCGCGCTCGAGATGAAGCCCATACAGCCAGAGCCAAGCTAGAGGCCACCTTTACTCACAACGTCATTACGGCGAAGGACCTTTTACTCCAAGTCGAATCGGCCCTAAATATTGCGATTGAACAAGTACCGCCCTCTTATGCCGACTTAGGCGGAGGAAGTGCCGTACTCCAACGGGAGCAAATGTTCATCTACGTGAGCTCAGAAGTTGATGCGTGGGGCGCTGAATTCTGTGGCCTTGTTGCGCACGAACTGGGGCACTACTTCCTTGATGCAGCGAAGCCGGCAACCACGGTTGCCCACCTGAGCACCCTGCTAGGTAGTGCAGGCAGTCCGGCTGTTCTCAAAGTTGAAGCCTACGGAGCACGAGAGAGGCAGGAACTCCAAGCGAATGTGTTCGCTCGCGAGCTATTGCTGCCACGGGATGTCGCTCGTCAATTTTTTTTTGCCGGGAAAGGACCTGCGGAGATTGCCTCGGAGCTTGGTATCCCTTTGGAGTTCGTCCGGCAGCAGATGCTCGACGGACTGCTGCTTCCCGAATCAGCGGTTACCACTAGCCCCCTAGCAAGGCCGAGTCCCGACCAGCTCGCCGCAGCGAGAGCCCAAGAGCGAGCCGCCAACGTGGTGGCCGGGCCAGGCACTGGCAAAACCACGACCCTCATCAACCGAGTGAAGTACTTGGTGGAAGAGAAGCGCGTGCATCCGAGTCAAATTCTGGTTCTCACATTCACCAACAAGGCAGCGTTTGAACTGGTCGAGCGGCTGCACAACGCGGGGATTGATGATGCCTCCGAGCTTTGGGCAGGCACCTTCCACTCGTTTGGGCTGGAATTTCTGAGGAAGTACCACCAGCACTTCAATCTGGAGTCGGACCTTCACGTCTCAGACTTGATGAGCTCGATGACCACCATGGTCAAGGCTTTGCCTCGAATGAACCTCGACCACTTCTTGCGCGTGGAAGACCCATATGACTGGCTCGGCCCTGTCATTGAAGGTATCACGAGACTCAAGGAGGAGTTGGTCACCCCAGCCGAGTACAGAGCCTTTGTGGAGCTGAACAAAGTTGAGGACGAGGAGCTGCAGCAGAAGCGGCTCGATGTAGCTGCACTTTTTGAGCTACACGAGACTCTACTCGAGGAGCGTCAGACTGTTGACTTCGTAGACCTCATATCGATGCCTGCAGTTGCCCTCCGAGAAGACCGGACGCCTTTCGCAGAACTAGTCGACCGCTTCGAGCACGTTCTGGTGGACGAATATCAAGACGTCACGCAGGCCATGGTCGAATTGCTTCGGCAGTTGGCCTACAAGAAACACATCTGGGTAGTTGGAGATATTCGGCAAGCCATCCATCACTGGCGCGGCGCTTCACTGAAAAGTTTGCTGAAGTTCGATACCGAATTCAAGGCCCATGCTGGCGGGAAGGCGATTCAGCGCTACCCTCTGACGTACAACAGAAGAAGTTCTCAAGAAATCGTCGATCTAACTCAGCAGATTGGCCGCGAGCACGTTCTGGAAAGTTCGTTGCGCCTAGACGACGTCGTCGCGATCAATGGTCCATCAGGTGTAGTTCCCGTCGTTGTCAGTTGCAGCGACCGCGATGGAATCGTCGGCGCGATTTCCGAACACATTCGCGAACTGCATGCCGATGGGGTCGCGTTTGGCCGCCAGGCCGTCCTTTGCCGCAAGACCAGCGATGTGGAGCGGGCTGCAGAACTGCTTGAGCATGCGGGGATCCCAATCATCTACATCGGCAACCTGAGCGCGCGGATCGAAGTGAAACACTTGCTCTGCTTGATCCAGCTTCTCGTTGAACGCCGCCCGAAGGCCCTAATTGGCCTATCGGATATTCCGGACCTGAACATGCCGCGGGCTGACCTCGATGTCCTCCTAAACGCGGCCGAGAACGACGTGGCCTTCCAGCGGGGCGGCTGGATTCATTTCGCACCGCCCGGCCTGAGCTCTCGCGGCTGTGAGGTCGCGTCAAATCTCCACAAGCTCATAGGGAAATTCCGGCATAGCTCCAATCCATGGGCCTTCGTCTGCGACCTTCTACTGGAGCAGCGCTTCGGACTCCCTCCCTTTGCTGACACAAGCGTTCAAGCGTGGGTCGCGCGCATCGCTCTCTGGCAGTTCGCCTACAGCGTGAGAAACGGTGATGGTGAAATGAAGGAGGCGCGACTTTCCCGATACCTATTGCGTCAACGACTGCGTCAGAGAATCGGTGATGCACATGGTCAGCGTGACCTTCCCCCTGAAGCTGCCGTGCTTGACGGTGTCCGGGTCATGACGGTCCATGGCAGCAAGGGACTGGAATTTGAGGCGGTGCATGTAGGCTTCGTGGACTCCGACAGCTATGGAAGTCAAGCACCGAACTGGAGCCGTGAGGGAATTCTGGACATCGTCCCGCCGGAAGCACTCGGTAGCAGTTCGGACGAGTACAAATTCGAGGCGTCTGTCGAACGGAACAACTTGCTTTATGTCGCGGTATCGAGAGCGAAACGACACCTTCATCTCTACCAGGACACCAAATTCAAGAACTCTACCGCACCCCAGCTGAACCACTACCCCAGGAAGTTCCGGCTCAAAACATACACGGGCCCTACACTCACCAAAACGAAGAGCGTCTCTGGAGCAGCGTTTGTACCACCGACGACAATAACGTTCGAGGACTTATACAGCTACGCGACTTGTTCGCTGCGATACTGGTACAACCGAGTTCTGGAGTTAAAGAGTGAATCGGACATTGAAACATCGCTGCGCGCTAGATGGGCAGTGATGGATGCGCTCAAGGCGTTCTCGTCGGGGGCCGCGAGCGCGCCAGAAAGTGCATTGGCAGATGAATGGGTAGCCCGAAAACTGCCCTCACGGTTAGAAGATCCATCCCTGTGGAGTGATGCGATATATGCGCTGAGAAGGGGTGAGGCCCAGGTGAACTCGATGCAAAAGCGAGGAGGCAAATTCGAACAGGCCACTGCCGTAATCGGCGGACTAACACTGCAGATGCCGTGGGGCTTTCGCATCCAGGGAAGCTACGGCACCGAGTATGCAGTCCTGAGGTTCTCTCGTCGCGGCATCGCTGAATACACAACCATCATGAAGCCGTTGCTCCAGGGGCTGAACCTTCCGGGCGCCACATCTATTTCACTTCACCATGTTCTATCGGACAAGACGGACTCAGTTCCAGGCACTAGGGCACTAGAGATGACAAAGTCGTACAAGGCAGCGGTACGATTCGCCACCGGAGACAACAGTCCGGTCGTTGGTCGCCATTGCGCACATTGCGACTTCTCCACAATCTGCCCGGCTGCCCCAATGTAGCTTTCGCGCCGCACAACAGCGCAGTCGGACGAATCGCGTTGTTGGTCGTGAACGCCCACTGGCAGCCAACCACCTGCGACAATTTTCCAAAGGTCACTTCCGACGTCCGGCGTATGAGCTATTGCTCATGGGCGCAGAATTTGGAGCATCCTAGGGACTCAGTTCAGCCTGAAGCGATCGCTCCAGATACAAGACTGATCATTTACTATTGGCTTATAGGCACTGGCGGTTGCCGACCCAAGCGAGACGGAACGCATTTCCCCGCATAGCAAGTCAGCGATTTACTTCAGCGCTCTCACTCCACCTCTTCACCAGCTATAGTTTGGTGGGCAGGCACAAGTCTGCCGAACTTCACTGAAGTTTTTGTGTTTGGGCGCTTGAAATATGACTGCAAACGAGGAATTGCCGCTGCTGGATGCGCTGCGAGGATTGGGGATGCTTCAGCAAGAGCTTCTGCGTCTTGCGCTCTTTATTGCATCTCAAGGCCATGGCACATATGAAGGTGAAACTCTAACCTGCACTCTACCTGATTCGCAGCGGCGCATAAGTACATTGCTGGCAATGTGCGCTGGGCAATCTTTCGAGTTCCTCCTGCGCCTTGCCAAACAACGTGGGATTCCTGTTCGTGATGCCTACCCCATCGCAAGATCGGCGGTCGAGTCTTTCGTAAATGCGAGCTACCTCCTTGCGGAATCGGACGCAGTCGCGGAACGGGCTATAAAGTACGCCGAATTTGCAGCATGGCGGCATCACAATCGTAAGTTTGGAAGCGGCGAGTTCTCAATCGAGATTCAATCAGACCCCGACCCGGCTGCAACGCTCTATAGCAAGTTTCCCGAGTTCGCGGGTAAAGGGAATGGAAGCTGGACCAACCTGGATGTTCCAAGTCGGATCAGGCGCGTTGGTGAGCTTACTGGACGTAAGGCTGGATCGAGGCTGCTAGGAGCGTATGGATTGATCTACTCGCTCTCCTCGGAGGTTATCCACGGCTCACCCTTTGGAGCGAGTTTCTTCTACTCAGCGCACCTCCAAGGAGAACACACCACGGAGGCGTTTGTCGCAGGAACGGTTCGGCAGCTGGAGGAAATCCTCATCGCACTTCTGCACGCTGGTTGCGGCTATCTCGCTGCTTTTTTCGAAAAGCAGAAAATTCATAGCGCCGTGAGAGCAGAAGAGAAACTTTTCAATCGGCTAATGTCCTTAAGCACCAAGCCAGCGGCGGACTTCCCGTTTCCCTTGCCGCACTAGCTCTTCCAGATTGGCCGCTATTGACTGCTCTGAGGGAAGACCAATCTCCTCCCATGAGAAAACCGGTTCTCTCTCCGCAGTCTTTTTCCAAAGCACTCCCCACTGCCACGCATACAAGTCGATCAAGTCTGGTCTTGCCGTCCCGCGAATCCTACGTCTCAATCGATCAGCCTTAAGCCTTCGATATGTAGGCCAGTCATCTTCGTAGTCAAGGTATAGATCGACAGGGCTTGCATCTCCCAAGTCCAGGCGATCCCCCGGAGCGCCCAACACTTCAACCTGGTCGTATTCCGGTTTTATGTATCGGTAGACCAGCACCTTGTGAGCGGGTCGCTCTAGAACAGCGGCAACCTTGTCTTCAAACTCTTGGATGTCCCCAGCTGTTGGGGCCCTACCATCCGGGCCAGGCAACCAGTGCGAATACCGTGCTGCCATATTGGTTCTCGTGTCCACTTTGCTTCGTAGACCAGCCTTCTGCAACGCTTCGTCTATTTGCGGAAGGGTCATGCCAGCAATGTCTTTCACTTCATCGATAAGCATGGCTGAGAAGCGCTGCCTGGCAAGATGCAGTCGATCACCACGGTGGCTTCGATGTTTAGTCATAGAAATTTTTGGTAGTTTTATCCAGGATAAAGCCGATGCTACCTTGCGCATCATCACCACGCAATAAGCGTCTGTGTGATCGTCCCTGATGATACGAGGTAATAACATGGCGAAGGCAAATAGAGACTTCCGTGTCTTATTCAATGGCATGGATGATGACGCGTTGATAACTCGTGCCGAACTGGCTGAGCTACTCGCTCTCTCCGACTCGGCGGTGCGCCAAAGGATCTACCTTGGCCAGATGCCGCCACAGGCATTTCCGTACGAGCGACGAACGGTTTTCTTTGTTCGTGACGTTCGACAATGGCTGAGGGATCACTACTCGAAACAGCCGAGCCCATCCGCCAAGCCTACAAAAACAGCCGGTCGTCCACGTCACTCGCACGACGTGGCTGTAGCTGCCTAATTGGTAGCTATCTAGTACCAAACTGATAGCTACGGATATGCGTGATAGCCGGATTCCTCATCCACCTGGGGGTCGATTTCTTCTTGTCCATGACTGGGCTGTTCGTGAGCTTGGCCGCGCCGGCGCAGCCGTCCTGGCTGTGATCGATTTCCTCGATCGCCGCGAAGAGATGGCCGGTGTCTGGGTCGCTTCGCGAGCTCGTGTTGTCGCAGATCTGGAAGGTTTCGTCGGCCGGAATGCAGTCGATGAAGCACTAGAAGATCTTGTCGCTAGGGGTTGGCTCCGGAGAAAGAACCACGTCGAACAAGGCCCCACCAATCTGGTTCGGCGAGCGGAGTTCGCTTTGGATGCCGATGCCATCGCCGAGTCGCTCTGCAAAAGGAAGAACTCCCCGGAACCGGGAGATCCGAAATCCCGGAATCGGGAAATCGGGTTTCCCGATTCCGGGACCGAAAGAGGACCCGAAACGGGGACTCCCTATAGAGGTAGAGAGCAGAAAAAGACCACCACCTGCGATAACGCAGGGGATGCGCCTGGCGGCGCAGGTGGTGGTATTCAGATCGCCCCTGACTACCTCGCGGAGCTGGTCGAGGCTGGAGTCGCTGCGGCAGGCCAGATCAACAAACCGGTAGCTTTCAAACGGGCAATTCGCCTACGCATTCTGCGTCATGGACCAAATCCTGACGACTTGGCGGCCCTGTCGGAGTACCGCCGCCGGCGCGACGTCGCTACCAAGCAGGCGACGCAAGCCGAGGCCAATCGGCTGCGCGACCAACAGGCCCTAACGCCCGACGCCCGGGAGCACGGCAAACAACAACTGGCCGCCATTCGCGCCCAGCTAGGAAAGCGAATCCACCCATGAGAACAATACGCAAAAATACGTGTACCGGTCTGGTCACGACCGGACTCCTGCTGTTGGCGGACACGGCCGCGGCCCAGGACGCCAGCTCGACATGGAAGCAATTCAGCCCGCCACCCGGCGACACTTCGGTGCAGTTCCTCTCGGAAATCTTCGGACCGGTGGTGAACCTGGTGTCGAACGCCACCGGCGTGAGTGGAACGCAGGGAGGAACCACTGACACTGCGCTGGGCAGCATGATGTCGGTGTACTGCTCGGCCATCATCTTTCTGGGGATGGTTTTCGTGGCCTATACCTCGATCAAGGCCACGGTGAATTCGGCCCATGACGGAGAATGGCTGGGGCGCACTATGCACTCCACTTGGGTACCGCTGCGCTCCATCATCGGCGTGGCCGTGCTGCTGCCCCTTGGCGCGGGATATTCCTTCGTGCAGATCGCGCTCATGTGGGCCACGCTGCAAGGCGCTGGCATCGCCGATGCCGTCTGGGCCGCGGGACTGAACCAGCTGGCCAGCTCGGGCATGATCGCGCAACCAATCATCCCGGACTCCCGCCCGCTAGCGGCCTCGATCTTACAGTCCGAAGTCTGCATGGCCGCGATGAATCAGCAGTATGCGCTTTCCGGCCGGTCTACCCGGATCGTGAGCGACAGCCCTCCCGTCTCGGTCAACACCGTGACGCCTCCGTCCCCGGCCTTAGGTGCCACGCCCGATTCGTCGAGCCCCATGGGGACTTACACGACCAAGGCCACCTACTGGCACGCGAACGACGACAGTTATCTAAACCCGAACGTGTGCGGCGGCCTGGAATGGAAAGACTCGTTCGCGTCGCCAGTCGGCGGCACGCAAAGCATCAAGAACACGCTATTGCAGGCGCATGTAGCGGCCGTGCAAACGATGATCACCACGCTGCGTCCCATCGCCCGGGCCATCGTCGCAGGGTCTAAGCCCGATGTGGGCGCGTTGGACAACGCGGCGAATGCCTACGAGTCATCACTTCGTGCAGCGGCTCAAGGCATCATCGGGCAGACGGGCGACAAATCCAAAGCAGACTTCATCGCGACCGCCAAAGATGCGGGCTGGATCTTCGCAGGGACCTGGTACAACCAGATCGCCAAGCTCAACGACGCGATGCAAACGACGTTGAATGCCTTGCCCACGGTGTCGCCGGTCACCATCATGGACAAGGAGACGACCCAGGTCCTGCAAACGTATGCCGACGCCACGACCACTGCGCGGGAGTACGCAAAAAATCACGTCAACAGCGTGCGCCAGGCGTATTACGCGGCCACGGACGTGAATTTCTCCAATGGCGACTGGACGGCGGCTTCCTGGTGGAAAAAACTCATCTCGGCGCCTTTCATGGGACTGATCAACCAGACCACGCAATGGATCGCAGGCTCGAACCTGAACCACATGAGCCAGATGAAAGGCTACGGCGACGTCATTGTCGGTACCGGCGAAGCCATCATGGCCGCGTCGGCCGTTGCCGCCGGGTTTTCCAACTCCTTAGTGGGGCAGGTGGCGTCCTCGGTCGCTACGATGGGATCCTTCAATATCGGGGCCGTCTTGCAGCTTTTTGGGCCCTTCATCATGGTAATCGTGCTCATGCTCTTAGCCTGCGGCGTGATGCTTTCGACATACATGCCAATGGTGCCCTTCATCACGTGGACCACTTCCGTGGTGAACTGGTTCGTACTGGTTGTCGAGGCCATGATCGCCGGTCCGCTATTCGCGGTCGCACACGTTCATCCCGACGGCGACGACGTATCTGGCAAGGCCGGCCCCGGGTGGATGCTCGTTCTCTCGCTGCTGATCCGTCCCACCCTGATGATCTTCGGCCTGATCACAGCGATGCTGCTCACCGAGCCAGTCGTTGGGTTCATCAACGCAGCCTACATGACCGTTGTCGCCGGCGTGCAAGCCGATTCCATGACGGGATTGGTCAGCGCCATCTGCTACATCGCGATCTACGTGGGCGTCATGACGACGGTGGTCCACCTTGTGTTCTCGCTCATTCACTGGATCCCCGACAACATCCTGCGCTGGCTCGGCGGCATTTCCAGTGGCCTACATTCGGCCCAGCAAGTGGGCGAATCCACGCAGGGCCGGATGGAGGGCAATGTCCAGAATGTTCGGCAGCATGCCGGCTTTGGTGGTGATGGGCCGTCTCCCACGAGTAGTGCAGGAATCAGTGGGGAAGGCAGTGCTGCTTCCACCGCTGCGAAAGACCCATTACCAGACAACAAAGACCTATTGGGGCAGTAATGGTGCTACCCACTCACCCGTGGCCCACTAGGGCTCGACACAAGAGTCCCCGTTTCGGGATCGTAGGTATAGCCCTTTTCCAGCAATAAGGCTCCGAGATGCTGCCGTCTGATAGCCTGCCGTGCAGCTGGATCAGCGAGAGCCGCGGTGGGCGCTACCCGCTCAACGATCGTCGCGAGCTCATTGCACATGAAGCCCGCGGCCTGGGTCGAGGCATAGCTAAGCGTCACCTTTTCACGCAACGCCCGATTCTCGGCTTCAAGCTCATTGATGCGAGCCTGCAATCGGTCGGCGTGCCGAATCCACGAGTTCAAGGTGGTCTTAACTCGTTTCGCGGCGGCGAAACCAGCGCCAAGCCCAGCCTGGTAGTCCAGCGTTGTCATCAAAGCTCCCCCATCACGGCGACGTCACCGCATGATACGCAAGGGGTGCTCGAAATAGAAGACATCCGTGCTCAAAACCACCTGCGTCACTTTGACTTCGCACCACATCATTTACGCAGCGATCAGGGGCACAGTGACGCCAAGCTGCGAATAAGGTGCCAACACCGTGGTCACTGTGACGCGAAGCGGCGTCACAGTGACCCGGAACAGAGTCACCGTGACGCAACTTCCGCACTTGGCTGCGTCACATAGACGCTGTTATGCGAAGTCAAATTGCCGCTTCCTCATTCTCTGTCTGGGTTACTCGGAGAGAAACCCATAGACAGAGAATGAGTAAGGCGCCCAAATGCCCATAAGAACTTGAGCACCCATCCCCCTTTTGAGCAAACGCTATGGAAACCGCAACCCAACAAGAACAACACGACGACCTGCTTTCCATCGTCCGCCAACGTCTTACCTTGAAGGCGCCGAGTGATTCTTCGACGGACACCAGACAAGGATACGTGCGCGAATTCAATCGGCTCGATGGCGAACATGGAAGAAGCGCTCACGACATTTGGAATCTTGCTCGCAAGACCACCTCGGCAGGCACCTATGGCCGCCGTGTCGCCGCGCTCAAATACGGCATTGTGAAAATGCTCGAAGACTACTTGGCGCGGGCGAACCACCAGAAACCTCAGCGTGACGACATGGATGCCATCCAGGAAGTCCTCGAGCTCGACCGACTCGTCTCCTCGGCCGCCAAACCATATCCAGCAAATCCGAAGTCACGCGTACGCCCTGGGTCCCAGGTCATGGGCCGCCGATCTCAACGCCAGAACCTGCGCAGGTTTCCCGACGACTGGCGCAACCAATTGGCCAGGAAATTCATCGGGATGCAGTACGAGAAGGCATATCTCATATCGGCCCTGTCAGGCCTTCGTCCACATGAGCTGCAAAGAGGAATAGAAGTGCAGTGGACCTCAGACGAATTCACTTTGAGCATTTGGGGGGCAAAGGTAAAGGGTGAAATTCAAGGTCAGCCGGTACGCAACATTGTTTATGACGTAAATCACCCCTTCGTCGCTCGGCTACTGCAACTTGTGGAATTGGGTGAAGGCGCCGTCGCATTGGTAAGCGTGCCCAGCAAGGTGGCTTGGACTTCGGCATTGCGGCGGGCGGGACGGACACTCTGGCCGAACGTGAAGAAGGATGTCGTCCCCTATCTGCTACGGCACGCTCTGATCAGCGACATGAAGCGTGCCGGCGGAGACCCGGACGAAATTTCCGCGGCGCTGGGCCATCGCAGCGCCAGAACGAAATCCAGGTACGGCTCCTGGGCTGCCGGCGGGAAAAATCCCCTACTTCCGAAGCGGGCCACAGCCGCAAAACCGATTCGACACCTCGATTCCAAGCCTAGTCCGATCAATGGGAGGTAGTATGAAGTTCCGACTCACGCCCGCCATGCTGGCGTTGGCCTTGGCAATTCCCGGTCTTGCCCACGGCCAGGCTGATACACCCGCCTCTCGGGCGGATCCGTGTGGCTATGAAAAAACCGTGCAAGAAGCTCGCCAATTGCCTAACCCCTGCCCCAACGACGCTGGATGTGCGGCACACACCAAAGAGGTGGTGGATAAGCTAACGGCTGCGGAAGAATGCGAGCTGCAGCGCCTGGCCCCTCCCGTCTATTACCTTCAACCTGAGTCCAAGAAGGGGCTCACCGCGGAATCACGACTAACTCCGTCAATTTCGCAGTAGCGGCAAAAGCACCCCAGGGCCGGGGGGCCTGCCCCCCCTGCCTGGCCCGTTGGGCCAACCCATCGCCCATCCGGTGGGCTTTCAGCCAGTGACCAAGATCACCAGGGTGGGTCAACGACCGCTGACTGCCGGCCGAACGATTCATTCGCGCTATAAGAATCGACCATATCACGCTGAAGCTTGTCGATGTTCGGCTGGGCCTCGCCTGCACGAGCGCGAAGTATTTTGGCCACTCGATCGATTTGCTCGATAAGCTGTTCACCCTTACGGCGATGGAATCGCTTGACCTTGTATGCTTGCCCTCGGATGCGGGGCAACAAGGATTGCAGCTCTTCGACTGAGTCTCCGGATTCCACTCGGCGGCAGAAGTTATTTACGAGGGCGCGGACTCTCGATCTCTCCTTAGGAGGCAGAGATGGTTTGGTATTTCCTATCAGCTTCAGAACTTCGATCTGGCCGCCGGCGTGCATGACCTCATGCTTACCAGCATGTACAAGCAGACCCTTCCGTGCCAAAGCTGCGGCGACTGTTCTGACGACCCAGTCAACGCGTGCCGCGCTAAGATGTTCCTGACTGGACAAGGTGATATCGTCTACGTGCCTCGAGTATCTCGTGACCCCGATTGAAGCGAGCTTCGCAATAAGCGATGACTCAACGTCCCACAACGCCAGATTGGCCAGGTATCCACTCGTGGGCGCACCCTGTTCCAGATGGCCATCTCGGGTCGTAAGGAGTGCCAAAAGGTCCGCGACCTCGTGAGAAAACCCAAAGAATCCAGACCAGATATCGCAGACAACGTCGAAAGTCACACTTGGATAAAATTTTGAGATATCTTCCTTGATGACTGACTTCGCTCCAATGTGAATCTTGACGCTATCGGTGTAGTCCTTCCCCGGCACACCGCCCGTCAGATAATGAGGGTAGATTACCCGCCGAAGGAAATTGTCATTGATACGCTGCAAAACCGGCTTAAGTGGCTTAGCAGTGTCATATAGAACGCGTTGTGTCCCATCATTTTTTGGAATGGTCTTCGCGACAAAATACAGTCGCGACGCTCGTTTCGCCAATGCAGTCAACTCCCTGGCGTCCATACCTAAGGGATGTCGCAGTGAGCCAATCGATTGAATCCTGTCGTGTGGATACCTCGGCGCGGTCATTTCTGACGCATCAAGCCGAGAGCGAGATCGGAAAAACGCTGTGCTGTCTCCTTGTCCATGTACTTCAATTCCTTGTCGTCTGATGCAAGAAAAATCACTACGGGAACCGGTACTTCTAGCGCTTCAGCAACCTTACCCACAAGTGCCAACGTAGGTTCCCGCTTGTCGTTCTCCAAGCGGGAAAGATAGGATGTGGAAATGCCAGCACGCGCAGCCACGACCTCTAAAGAGAGGTCTTTCGCTGAGCGGCAAAGCTTGAGAGTTCTTCCAATGTTCATTGGGATCGATACAAAAGTGTGGGCCTTGTGTGCTCCGCATCCACTCACTTCAAAAGCGTGATGACATTTGTAATCACGCTCAGCAGGGACGCCAGCAGACGCAAGGCCTCTGACGCGATTTTCCCTTGGGTTAGGGCGTCTGCTTGATCGGCCTGCCTCTTGAGCTCGGCGATCTTGAGTTTCATAGCTACTCGCACTTCGGTGTTGAGCTGACCGTGGGTCAGATCCAGGAGCTCATCGAGCTCCTGGATCTGGTTCTTTAAGTTCTGCATGTACTTTCTCCGTTCCAGGCATATGCCTGCCGCCCAAGAGCAATGACCGAAAAGGAGTCGCTCAACACCTCAAGACCCACCACCGACGAAAGAAGCTAAGCCGCCCTTACTGCGCGAGGACAGGCTTCAGGTTGCAATCAACTGCTCGGGGAGAGCGGTCGATCGCGACCAGCTGCCCGCTATAACGCGGGAAGTACGACGCTTCGTCCCGTGACTGCGGCTGCCCGCTCATCACGTGTTAGCCAGATGCTGGTCCATCTAGCGCCGGCTTGCGCCAGCGTGAAACGGTCCTATCTCAGACGAATTGGAGAAAAGATTAAAGAACACACGAGCGAAACGCTCGCCCTGGTTGAATTTAATCACAGCCATATTTCTTTGTCAATTTTTTTGCCTGTGCGGCAAACGGAAGGTCGGGCTGCGCAGGGGCCCACTGCACTGTCGGGGCCTGCGGGAACGACCGAAGCCCGCATATGGCGGCACCGAAGGAAGCCATGGGTAAGCCGCCGCCTAGCTGATCTTCGTGCGGTCGAACCTGTAGTCCCCTTTCTTGATCTTCGCTTGAGCTTTTACGAAATGCCGATCGGGAATCGTTGGACTCGAAGAACGAGTGTCATCCATGCGCTGCATCAGTGCTAGAAATTCCTCCTCCAGCTCTGCCGCGTTCCGCGTGGCTCCGATCAGAGAGGCTTGACGGAAACGATCCTGCAGGGTTTTGAAACGGTTCGCACTGTCCGCGATGGTTTTCAAACTCACGTCGAGGTCAAGCGCCTTAAACACGGCAGGAAACAAACCCGCGACCATCGCCGCGATGGCGATGGGCCAGTCGTAGCAAGGATCGCGCACGAAGATTCGGGCGCTAGCGAACGACCCGCATATGATTGGGATGACGATAAAGGCCACGCGGAATACGCGAACCTCCTTTTGCCAGCTGAACAACGCCGTGGACGTGTAGAGGCAGGACTCCTCCTGACGCTTAGCCTCTTCAACGATCTGGTCAATGCGCGGATCCATCACACCCACTTCGGCACATCGGCGCCAAAAATCTTCTGCCATTCGTCGCCAGCTTCGCCTTCTTTGTTAGTCTTCTCATATTCGCACGCTTTATGAGCCCGCATAGATGCCGTTTCGGCCTGAGACTTCCACGAATCACCGATCCACATGATTTCAAACGTTCCTGGCGCGAGCACATAGGAGTTTGCCTTAGATATCAACCATGCGAAAAAGTCGCGGCACATCCAGTCGTAATAAAAATAGCTCATGCTTTTATAGGCCCACTGATCTATAAATTCGGTCGCGAGTAGTTCCAAATAAAACGACCGGAGCGGCACTGAGCAGTTCGCCTGCCAGCACTTCAGCATCCGAACGAGACGACGAACATTACTGTTGTTACGCTGATCAGCGGCCTCGATTGCATCGACCTCGTGCAGTGGTTTTGTTTTTAAGTAGCTGCCGCCGTTCTTCGTACTTGGCACCCAGTACGCACGGTCTTCGGTCAAAGGAAACGCCGGTACGACTTCAACATTAAAGGTCCAAAAACCCGCGAGCACTACTGGCCCGTCGCCCTTGATGTTGCTAGTCGGGTAAGAGGCCAACAACTTGGCCTTGACCTCTTGCAACAACGCCGACTGCTTATTGCCACTGTACGTTTCAAAGCGATGATATACCTCTACCGGCAGTACAAAATACAAATCCACATCTCGCGGCGGACGAATGCGAGTCTTCTTGGCCCAAGAGCCGATATAGAACGCGTTATCCGTTTCCGAATTCGTGCCGTAGTACGCCGCGTTTAAGCAAGCGACCACGCCTTTGAACTTCGTCATTCCATCCGTGACCTGTGCATCGGTCAACATGATGTTTTCGAGGAATTTCTTGAAGCGTCTAACGACGAATGGCCAAGTTGGGCTCGCCGCCGCCTGAGAGTCAACAAGTCCTCCCAATGCCGTTTCGAGCGTCGGCCGTGTAGTGCCGAGCAGCGTAGATGCGACCGCCTGCGCTTTCGGCTGCGTACCATAAAGCAAATCCGCTAATGAAGTGATGTCGCTACCGGCATTTTTGGACACGATCGCTCCGATTAGAAAACCACGCACTGGGCAAATTTACTGCATTCCGCGCATCTGAGCTTACCCGCTCAAACCCGGATCGCGCGACACTTTGGTAGGGGAGGCATCGCGATCTTCGATAGATTCCAATCCGCCCGGATCACACTTGCCGAGATGTTAGGGTCGGCCCCTCCATGACCACGGTAGCAAACGAGCGATACTGAGCGCATCGTCCAACCCTCGATGGTGCACGCCCTCCAGCGGCAGACCGATAATCCGCAGTGCGGTGACCACACCCACCTGCTTGATTTTTCGACTCTTGGCAAAATTGGCCTTCAGGTTCTGATGGACCAAGCCCGCCAGGGGGTTAGGCACACCGTGCCGCGCACAGTCACGCTGGATCTGCAGCGCATCGTAGCTGCCCCAGCTTCCCCATACTCCGCCCGCCTGTTCGGGACGCGTGGCAAACTCGGCCAGCATGGCGGACACATGGCGCCAGGTTGGCGCTCCGTCAATATCGGATTGCTCGATATTGGTCAGCCCCTTGCAGAACGGGGTGAGGGTCGGTCGCTCGGTCGGCCGTACAAAGGACTGAAATCGGTCCAGCGCCCGACCATCTGGAGTCGCCCAGCACGCCCCGACCTCAATGATTTTCCATCGCTTCGGGCGGGATACTGCCATCGTCGGCGCACGTCGCCTCCAAGTCCAACACCAAAATCATCATTTTCCGAATCGGCACCTAAAGAATGTAACGGCGGTCCCATCCAATCTCGTTCAAAGCTCGATGATCAAATCAGGCCGAAACCCATTTCCTGCCTGCACCTCACCGCGATAGCCCCGTTGATTACTGACAACGCGGCACCCACCTTCGGCAATGAAATCGACGTTGTAATGGGTATGGCCGAAGCACCAGACATCGATCTGGTGCTTAGTCATTATTCCCGTCATATCGGTCACGAAGTATGGCGTGAGAGAATCGCCCTCATATCTCGGGGCAATACAGCGTCGGTGCGGCGCGAAATGGGTCACTACCACAGTCGTGCCTTCGAAAGGTGTGGTCAACTCGTAGTCCAGCCATCGCACAGATTTTTCGTGCAACTCCCAGGTATCGACAGGACTCAGCCGCTGGCCATTACGCGCCTTAATCATCCAGTAGTCACTCAGGTGTTGTCGCGCATCAGCCATTGCGCGATTCATCCCGTCCTTGCCGTAAAGGTCGAATGCACTCCATAGCGTACAACCCAGGATTCGCACGCCAGGCAGGATGAGGGTTTCACGTTCCAGGAAGTGAATGCCTTCTTCCTTCCAACCGGGAGTCTTTAGTTCAGACAAGAGCCCCAGGTGGGCATCATAGTACTCATGGTTGCCCGCGACGTAGACGACCTCCGGAGGGTTGGCCCGCTGCCGGAAGGTGTCTCGTCCCCATGCTAGGCCGTGGGTGTGCGAGGCAATATCACCCGCCAAAATCATCACATCGACGTCGAGCGCCGGCGGCTGCCAAGACCCATGTGGCATGAGCTCAAGATGAAGATCCGAATAGAGTCCGAGTCGCATAGGGCTGGCGATTAGATATTCCGCACCGTTATACCGTGACGCTCCGCCACGTCGGCCAACAGCCGATCGCTTGTGACAAGCCCGTAGCCGTACTTCAACGCGACACCGGCGATAAGCGCATCCTGCCAGTTATTGAGCTTTGATTTCACCTTTTCGAGATCATTCCGCACCGCTTGAATCCGGTCATCGTCCCCCCAATTCGCTTCATCAAACCCTGCTCCAGGGATATCGAAAGCAAGCGCCGTCGCCTCTAGATCAGGAGTCACGGAGTTGAAGATTTGCAATAGCTCGGTCCTACGCGTCTCGTCGGGCGTACTTCTCAGCTCGTACAACTGCACAGGGGAAGCGACAAGACCTGTCGCATCCTGTACGGACGAAAGATCGAATTGTTTATCGAGTACGCGATTGAACACGTTGGTATCCAGGACGTATTTCATGATTGCTTGAAAGGTGAAGGTTTATGGGGCGCAGCGCCCAGACGGCCCACACCGCGTCAAGGGCGGCCCCGGAAGCCGCACGCGGAGCGCAGCCGAAGGCGAGCACCGAACGGGTGAGGAGCCGGCGAAGCGGACCCTTGCCGCAAGATACCTCAAACAAGCCTAGCGGCGCGGGTGCAGGCTCGGCCTGCACCCCTGCCACGTGGCGAACGCGGGGTATGGGGCAGCGCCCCGCCCTACGTCCACCAGCAAGGCATTCAGTCGCCAGCCTGAGCCAAGCGCTCCACAAACCGTCGAAACGCGACTTCTGCACCAGCGTGCCTGCTTACCTGCTGATAGGCCTCGACGACAAGATCCAGAGCGGGCTGTAGGAGCGCAGATAGTGCCATGACATCGCTATCCGCTCCGCTTTCGAGTTCTGGCGTTGATTCAATCAGCAGGTCTTCGACCAGTGCGACCGATACAATATTTTCAGCCATTATTCACCCCCAGATGGTGGGAGTGGTTAGGCGGGTAGCCAGGTGGCCGCCTGGTTATTCGCCGCTTGCAAGCGGGGCGAGCGCCCCATAAATGTTCACCTTTGCGACATGCAGCGCTGCTAATCCAGCTTGGCCAAGATGGCTTCGGGCTTCAAGTGGGTATACCTTGCGAGCATTTGCATGCTCTTGTGGCCGGTGATACTGGCCACTTCCATCGGATTCAAACCCTTCTCGAATAAACGTGATGTGGCCTCATGGCGCAGGTCGTGCCACCGCAGGTTATGGATCTTCAGCGCCCTTGTAGCCCTCTTCCACAGGCAGACCACGGCGTTAGCGGTCGTATCGAGCACCCGGCCCTCGATACGGCCGTCACGGGCCTGCAATTGGGCCAGCACATTGCAAGCTCGCCGCGAGAGCGGCAGGATGGCCGGGACTCCCTTGTTCCCCGCTTGACGGAATATCGAGGGAATACGAACCAAACGTGCATCCAGGTCGATCCATTCCCATCTCAGCGCAAAGAGCTTTCCTTGACGCAACGACGTTTCGATTGCCAGGTCAAAAGCCGCTGCACCGTA
Organism: Achromobacter aloeverae; assembly: GCF_004121055.1. Classification (GTDB taxonomy): domain Bacteria; phylum Pseudomonadota; class Gammaproteobacteria; order Burkholderiales; family Burkholderiaceae_B; genus Bordetella_C; species Bordetella_C aloeverae. The sequence continues at coordinate 104,197 of NZ_PYAL01000004.1, read as the reverse complement.
GGGATTGCCGGAACCGATCAAGTAGGCTCTGATGGCCTCGTACTCCCCGGATTGCAGGCGCCGCTCTCGGGCCTTGCTGCCGCTGGGCTTGCGAATATTCTTCAAGGGGTTCATCAGCCCCTCCATCCCCCACTCTTTGCGAGCCATCTCGTACAGATGGTTAATCAACTGCAATTCGAGCCGGATCGTGTTCTCCGCTTTGCCGGCGGCGCGGCGCTCGTCCCGATAACGGGCGAAGTCCGCCCCGCGCAGGCTGGCCATCATCCGATACGCCAACGGGTGCTGTTTCCAGCGCAGCACACGGCTTTTTTCTTGATCAGGTGAGGTCTTCGTGGGAACGACCTCTCGAAGGTATCGGTCCAGGCCCTCGCTCAACGTCGTCCGCTCCCCTTCGGTGCGATCGACATAGACACTTGCGTCCATCTCGGATTCGATCCGCCGGGCCCACTGCTGGGCGGTTAGCTTGCTGTCGAAGGTGCGGTAAACCGGCTTGTATCCGCGCCGGCGGACTTCGGCGCGCCAGAAGGCGCCCCGCTGACTGATGTATGCCATTTAAGACTCCAGAACGAAACGTGACAACACGCTTGACCTGGATTTTCGAAATCCGGCAGATTTCCGGCAAAGGCCAGTTTTTGCAGCGCCACCCGATTGCACAGACGAAAAAAAAGCACCGCGATGACTCGCAAGTGCTTGATTTTCCCAACCTTTACTGCAAAGAATTCTTGGTGGGCTGTGAGTGGCTCGAACACTCGACCTACGGATTAAGAGTCCGCTGCTCTACCAACTGAGCTAACAGCCCGGCACGCTACACCGCTGGGTACTTCGTACCGCGCTGCAACTGCTGAGAAAAAAGATTATACATACTTTTTGGTGTTTGTCCAAACACCGGCCACTCGGCGAAGTACAACGACAGAAGAGCTCCGACCGCCCCCCGGGTCACCCCGGGTAGAATCGCGCCACGTGCCGTAACATTGCTGATACAGGCCGAGGATTACAACGTATCTAGCGTTCAAGTCTGGCTCACGGCGCCTGGTCGTTGGCAGACACTACGACCTTCGGATGAAAGCCGCGCCCAGGCGGACACCTCGGGCAGAAGAACAATGCTATTAGATGACAACCCCTCGGCGCCCTGCCTCGAACGGACGCCGGTCCCCTCGCCTCAGCCATGTTCCGCATAGACCTGCGCCGCCTGATCCTCTGGCTCTGTCTGCTCTCCGTGCTTGTCGCGCTCGGCAACAGCTTCTATGCCAGCTATCAGGTCCAGCGCGACATCCTGCTGACCAACACCCTGGAAGGCAACCGCGCCTACGCCGCCAAGCTGGCGGGCTCCGCCGACGGCTATATCGGCTCGATACATCGGGAGCTGGCCTATAGCGCGGGCATCCTGTCCGACATGGTCTTGCGGCCGGCCCTGATGGAACAGGAGGTCGAACGCCTGGCGCACCAGAGCGACCACTACAACTCCGTGGTGATCGTGCATGCCGACGGCACGGTCGCCGCCATGTCGCCCCAGCTTGCCAGCATGGTCGGATCGCAATTGAGCAGCAATGCGGTCCGGGAAGCCCTCACCCAGCGCAAGCCCTTGGTCAGCGAGCCTTTCATCGCCGCCACCGGCCGCTGGGTGATCATTTATTCCCAACCTATCTTCGACAAGGCCGGCAACTACCTCGGATTCGTGGGGGGCACCTTGTACCTGCACGCTTCCAACGGCCTGCACCGGCTGCTGGGCGACCACTACTATCGCGACGGCTCCTACCTCTTCGTCGTCGACCGCCACGGCACGCTGATCTATCACCCGGATGCCGCGCGCATCGGTGAAACAGTCACCAGCAACAAGGTGGTTGCCGCGATCATGCAGGGCGCGAGCGGGCAGGAACAGGTCGTCAACACCCACGGCGTGCCCATGCTGGCCGGTTTTGCCGTGGTCGCATCCACCGGCTGGGGCCTGGTGGCCCAGCGACCACTGGCCGGAACGCTCCAGCGCATGGATGAGTTGCTGTGGATGACCGTCCGCAATTCCCTGCCCCTGCTGATCATTCTCCTGTTCTGCATCGGCTGGCTGTCCAAGCTGATCGCGCGCCCGCTGTGGGAACTGGCCAGCGTCGCCAAGCAGATCGACGAGAACGAGGCCTCCGACCGCATCCGCAAAGTGCGGTCATGGTATTTCGAGTCGACCGAGTTGAAGCGCGCCCTGCTTACCGGCCTGGGCAGCATCAACCACAAGATGCGAAATCTGCGCCGGGAATCGACCACGGACGCATTGACCGCCCTGCTGAACCGGCGCGGCCTGATCAAGGCCATCGACGAATTCGCCTCCACCGGCATGCCAGTCGCCGTGCTTGCTGTCGACATCGACAACTTCAAGTCCGTCAACGACCGCTTCGGCCATGACGTGGGCGACGACGTCATCCGTTCCCTGGCGACGCTGATGCGCAATGGCTCGCGCAGCAACGACATCCTGGCGCGGCCAGGCGGCGAGGAATTCACGGTGCTGCTGCCGGGGACCTCACTGGAAGACGCCATCACCGCGGCCGAGCGCCTGCGGGGCGCCATGCACAAAACACCCAATGCCACCGGCGGCGCCGTGACCGTTTCCATCGGCGTCGCCCGCTACCCGGAACATGGCAAGAACCTGGAAGGGGCGCTCAAGGAAGCCGACAAGGCGCTCTATCATGCGAAGAACGCCGGCCGCAACCTGACCTGCGTGGCGCAGCCCGACGGCCCCGACGGCTACCTGGCGATCACCCGCCGCCAAGCGGCCTGACGCCGCGGCGCGGTGGCGCGGTGGCGCGGTGGCCCGGACCGCACCCTAACCGGTGTAGAGCCGGACCCCGACGGCGACGCCATCACACCGCAGCCAGCTCAACGTCCCGCGTTCGACGGCTTGGCCTTGGGCGCCGCTTGCGGCGCCGGCGCCTTCGGCGGCTGCCGGATCTCCCGCAGCATCGTGCCGCATTCGTTTTCCTTGTCGCTGCCCGCGCTGGGCACGATCAGGGCCAACAGGCCTGCCGCCGGCGTCAGCAACGCCCCCAGCGCCACGGCCCCCGCGCCGCGCGCCGCCAACGGCAGCGTCTTCACCCCCGGCTTGGGATTCTTCAACGTCCCGGCCACGTACAGGGGGGAGCGCAGGGAAATGATTCGCAGGCCCTTGCTATGCGGCGTGATGTCCAGGTCGATCGCCTCGGTCTTGAAGTTCACGTTGCCCTCGATCTCGACCAGCGTATTCTCGGTGTCGAACAGGAAGACGTTGGGTGTGGCGACGCCGTCCTTGATGCCGACATCGGCCGCCCCGCAATTGATCCTGACCTCCTCGTCGCCAAACAGCTTGCCGACCACGTAGTTACCGACATTCAGGCCCGCCAGCTCCATCAGGTTGCGGCTGATCACGCCGTCGTTCATCAGAAGCTTGGTCTCGCCGTTGGCCGTCCCCAACAAGGCGGCCACCGAGTTGCCGTTGCCGCTCAGGGCCGCGTCTCCATTGAGCTCGCCCAGGCTCTTCTGCATCGACTTCACCGCCGGGAACAACTGCTTGAGCTGAAGCTTGCGAGCGGTCAGCTTGACCTTCCCGGGCATGGGCCGCTTGCCGCCGTCCAGCTGGATGTCCGCGCTCAGGGAACCGCCGGCGAATCCGAAGCGCAGCGGCTGCAGGGTCAACACGCCGTCATCCAGCACCACATGCGTCTGCAGGTTCGTGATCGGCAGGTCCTCGGTCTGGATGATGCGCTTGGCCTCCAGCGTCACGTCGGCATCCATGTCGCGCCACCGCTCGGTGCGGAATTCCTGTACCGGCAAGGCCTTGTCGGCAGGCTGTTGCGCCGGGCTGGATCCCTGCGCCCGCCCTGTCGTCTGCTCCGCCGCCTTGTTGTGCGACGCGGCCTCGTCCGTCTTGGCCGCCGCCCGCGTCGCGTCGCCCGCGGCGGCCGCTTCCTTGGCCGCCTTGGCCGCGGCCGCCGCGCTGGCCCGTTCGGCCGCAGCCACCTTGGCGGCGTCGGTCGCGCCCTTCTTGCCGGTGTCCGCGCCAACCAAGGGGCCCAGGTCGGCGAAGCGCAGCAATTGCGACGTGAACTTGCCCGTCAACTTCGGCCGCGGCTTGCCGGCGACGTAGGTCACGTCGCCATGGATATCGCTATTGCCCACCTTGCCGTTGAACCCCTGGTATTCGAAAACGGAGCCTTGCGCATCGTTCAAGCGCGCCTTCAGGTGGCCATCGGTGCCATAGGGCGGCGTGTCCGGCAAGGTCACGCCGATCAAGGGATAGAGATCGGACATGCTGTTCCCCGCCAGCTTCAGCCGCAGGTCCAGCGCCCCCAGGTGCATGGGATTGGTCAGCGTACCGACCACCGAAGCCTTCGTATGCCCCAGGGCGACGTCGGCCTGCAAGGGGAAAGGATGGGCGGCGTCCTGCAAGGCCAGCATCCCGCCCGCCTTGCCTTGGCCGGCGAGATCGAGGCCCTTGTAGCGCCCCTTCACGCTCCAGCCGAAGACATAGTCGCCCGGCGCCGTCCCATCTGCCCCGGCCAGCGCGGGCCCCGCCAGCTGGGCGAAGGGTACGGGCTTGCCGAGGGGATCCACTGTAGCCTCGATATCGGCCTGCAAGGTCACGTCGTGATAGCCGAACCGGCCCTGGTCGAACCCGATCTCGTTGACATCCAGCGACCACGGCGACGAGGGCTCGTCCTGGGTGTCGTCCTTCTTCGCCGGCGTGAACACCCAATTGGCCCGCCCATCGGCCAGGCGCTCCAGGTCGGCCGACGGCTGCGTCAATTGAATGCGACGGATCACCACGCGATGCGTCAGCAGGCCCAGCGGCGAAATACTGAACTGCGCCTGCTTGAGCGACGCGAATTGCGGCGCCTTGCCCCAGTCCGTATTGCCGATGACGATGTCGTTGGCGGTGACGTGCGGCCATGGAACCCACGCCCGCCATCCCCCTTCGCCAGCCTCGCGCTGCCAGGCCACCGCCAGGTCGCCGTTGATGGCGAACGGCCGTCCCAGCGCGTCGGACGCCTTGCTATCGATATAGGGTTTGAGGCGATTCCAGTCGAACGTGGCGATTACGACGACCACCGCGACCAGGAATAAAATGAACACCGCAACGATGCCGGTCAGGATTTTGTACTTGCGTGCCATGCGTCCGTTCCCTGTTCTTGTCGCGCCGCCGGGTGCCGGGCGGCGCCGGGACCGTGTCTTTTTGTCGCGTCTTTTCAGTGACTTTGGTGACCGCGCCGCGCATTTTTCGTGCCTGATGCCTCCTCAGCCGTCCCGTGGACGGCGGCTGCGCCGTCAAACCGGCGTCCGACCGTGTAAGCTTTACCCCCCGCGCCCCGCCCCGCAAGGGCAGGCGCGAAATGGAATCGCCGGCCCGGCGTCCCGCGCCGGGCCGACTCGTGGATAGACAAGCAAGGGGACGTTCCGGCTGTGCGCCGGTCGTCCGGGAGAGCCCATGCGGCACCTGACTCTGATTTTCATCATCGCGGCCTTCGCAATGCTCAGCCTCAGCCGGCTGGCGCTGGCGACATGGCAGCGCCAACGCGTGCGCAACGCGGGCGGCCTGCGGCCCATCATGCTGGGTGGCCTGCGCATCGACGCGCATGAGGTCGCCGTACTGGCGGTAGCGCCGGCCGTCCTGTCGCCCTGGCTGGGCCATTATCCGCTGGCCACTAGCATCGCCTCGGTCTGGTTCCAGTTCGCATGGCTGTTGCTGGTCTTCATGGAAGTGGCGACGCCGCCTTTCATCCTGGAATACGATTCGCGCCCCAACCGGCTGTTCGTGGAATACCTCAAGCACCCGCGCGAAGTTACGGGCATGCTGTGGCGCGGCTTCAAGGTGCCGGTATTGGGTGGCACGGTCATCGTCATCCTGGCGGCCTGGCTGGGCCACGCGCTGTTCGCGCAGCCCGTGCCGGACGCCCCGCTCGCCTGGTGGCTGGCTCCCATCGTCAGCCTGCTGGCGCTGGCCATCGGCATCCTGGCCATCCGCGGCACGCTGCAGCACCGCCCCATCAATCCTTCCACGGTGGCCTATTGCGCGGACGGCATGCTCAACATGCTGCCCCTGAACTCCCTCTATAGCGTGCTGTACGCGATCTACAGCATGAAGAACGAAAAATCGGCATCGGCCGTCTACGGCAACATGCCTGAACAGGCCATGCATGCCCAGGTCCTGGCCAGCGCCGGCCTGCCCTACCCGCCGGCGGACCCCGAGTTCCCAAGCATGCACACCCAGGAGCCCGCGCGCCCCCGGCAGCGGCCGCTGAACCTGGTCATCATCCTGGAGGAAAGCCTGGGCGCGCAGTACGTCGCCAACCTGGGCGGCGCCGCACTGACGCCCAACCTCGACAAGCTGGCCGAACTGGGCTGGAACTTCACCCGCGCCTATGCCACGGGCACCCGTTCGGTGCGCGGCCTGGAGGCGGTGGTCACCGGCTTCATGCCGACGCCGGCGCAGGCGGTGGTGAAGCTGCCCGATGCCCAACGCGGCTTCTTCACGCTGGCCGACCTGCTGGGACGCCACGGCTACCGCTCCCGCTTCATTTATGGCGGCGAAGCCCACTTCGACAACATGAAGGGATTTTTCCTCGGCAACGGCTTCGACCACATCGTCGATCGCGGCGAGTTCGTCGACCCGCAATTCGTCGGCACCTGGGGCGCCTCCGACGAAGACATGTTCAACCAGTTGCACCGGCTGCTCAGCGCCGATGGCGACCAGCCCACCTTCACCCTGGCCTTCACCGTCTCCAACCATACGCCCTGGGAATACCCCAGCGGCCGCATCGAACCGGACGGCAACCCGGCCACCGTGGAAAACACGGTGCGTTACGCGGATTGGGCGCTGGGCCGTTTCTTCGATCAGGCGCGCCAGTCGCCCTATTGGGAAAACACCGTTTTCCTCATCGCCGCCGACCACGATTCGCGCGTGTCCGGCGCAAGCCTGGTGCCGGTGCGCCACTTCCAGATCCCGGCCCTGATGCTGGGCGCCGACATCGCGCCGCGCCGCGACGACCGCCTGATCAGCCAGATCGATTTCGGCCCCACCCTGCTTTCCCTGATGGGCGTGCAGACCCAGCACCCCATGCTGGGCCGCGACCTGACCCGCGCGCAGGCGAGCGCCGGCGACGACGGCCGCGCCATCATGCAGTACGGCGACAACTACGGCTACCTGAAGGGCGACCAGTTGCTGGTGCTGGGACCGCAAAAAGCGCCTGCCCAGTTCCACTACACGGCGCCGGAAAAATACGAACCCGTGCCCGTCGACGAAGCGCTGGCGCACGAAGCACTGGCCCATGCGCTGTGGCCCAGCTGGGCGTACCGCGAAGGTCGGTATGCGCTGCCGGCGCGGCACGGATCGGCCCAGCGCGCGGCCGCCGCCCGACCCGGCGCGGCCTCGGCCTCCGAGGGCGCGGCAAGCGGGAAACCGGCCTGAAGTTCCGGCCCTGTCTCCGTAGATAGCAATTATTTATTTGTTTTGTAACAGAAAATCGCGGCGCTCTCTGCGCCTTTCGGTAATCGTGTCACACTACGGCGCAGCAAGGCGGTAATTCAGCATCTGCCAGGATCAGGCGCCACCGACCATCGCGAACGCAGATATATAGACAGCGTCCTGCCTGGAGGCGCGAGGAGCGGATTTCCGTATGAGTGCCGAAGGCCTCCAGATTTTGATCGTCGATGACAACGACATGGCGTCGGAATTGCTCTCGGAGTTCGTCGGCCTGCTCGGCCACGATGCGAAGACGGCGGCGACGGGCGCCGAGGCGCTGACGCTATGCGAGAACGGCCGGCTGGACGTCATCCTTACCGACATCATGCTGCCCGATTGCGACGGCTATGAACTGGCCGCCCGCATGCGCAAGCAGCTCGGCAACGGCGTCCACATCATCGCCCTGAGCGGCCTGCCGAAGAACAGCCAGCGGCCGGAAGCCGTGGCCTTCGACCACTGGCTGGAAAAACCCGTCGACCTGTCCACGCTGGAAGAGCTGCTGGCCCGGGTCGAAAGGAAGTCGGCATGACTGCGCTGGAACCGCAACGCGCCCAGGCCTTGGCCGGCATTCAGTTCAAGGTCCTCGCGCAGGTCTTTCCCGTGTTGCGGCACGATGCGCTAAAGCCCCTGTCCAATGCCAAGCTGACCATCGTCCTGCTCGAAAAATCCATCGCCAAGGGCACCATCCTGGACCCGGCCGCGCCGCCCTTCGTCAGCGACCTCGACGGCATGCTGGACGAAAGCGTGGAAACGATCAGGCTGCTCAACACCTGGTTCCAGGACGAGGGCCTGCGCAGCGATGTGCACGACGTCATGCTCGAATGCCGCAAGCTGGCGTTCTCGCACTTGCTGTTGTCCGGAAAGAAAGTGCAGCTTGAAAAGTTTGGCCATGCCGCGTCGGTCGCCCAGCGCCCCGCCCGTTATGTCCTGATGGCCTGGATGCTGCACGCCATACAGACCCTGCCTCAACGCGGTATCCTGGACATCAGGCTGGCGGAGCCTGGCCGGATCGAAGCCGCCATCCTGTCGGCCCCCGCGGACGCCAGCGGACGCGAACCGCGCCCTGACACCTCCCCGCCCCTGCACATGGAGGAAGTCGACTTGGTGGCGCAGTGCTACGGCTGGCAGGTAAGGCGCAACAATGAAGGCTGGACCATCAGCCTGCCGGCGGAGGACTTGCCCAGTCCGGCGCCATCAGGAAATCATTCGTAAGAACGGTGCGCGTCGACGGCAAGCTGGCGCGGCTGATGGTTAAATTGGCGGACGCGGCCCATCGGCCGCGGCGATCCTATCGATAGCGGTCCAGCATGAGCGTTTTGCGCTTTCCTCCCTCGAAAAGCGAACCGAGAACCGCACGCCCGCGCGTGGCGGAGGGTCCGGCCGACACGATGCCGCCAGGCCTCGATCCCTTGTGCGCGTTGATCGCGGTTTTCTTCGGCGTTCCCACCGTGGTCATCACCGACCACGGCGATCCCGTCATGCCGCTGTGCGTCCATGGCGGCGCCGCGGAGCACGCTATGCTGTGCCAGCAACTGAGCCAGCCGACGCAGGAAGCGCAGGACGTCGTCCATCTGGACGCCGAAGCGCTGGCGACAGCGGGCGCCCCCGCGGATATGCGCTTCTTCGTCGCGGTGCCCCTGCTGCTGCACGCGGGCGAGCGCGCTGGCGCCCTATGCATCGCCGACAGCCAGACCCGTCCCTTCACGCCCGACGACCTGCGCCACCTGCGCGGCTACTCAGCCGTGGCTGCCGCCGTCGTGCAGGCCCGCCGCGCGCTCGACGATGCCCATGTGCGCGAACAACTGCTGGCGCGCGCATCCCGCCTGGCCCGCGTGGGCGGTTGGGAATACAACGTCGAGACTGGCGGCCTGACGCTCAGCGAACAGGCCATGGATATCTATGGACTGGAGCCGTCCACCAAGCCGACGCTGGACATGATGTTGCGCCGCTTCTATCCCGGCGATGCCCTGATCGATACCCGCGAGGATCTAGCCCGCATCCTGCGCGATGGCAAGGGCTACGACTCGCGCCGGCGCATCCAGCGCCTCGACGGCACCTCGCGCTGGATCCATGCCCTGGCCGAGCCGGAATTGCGCGACGGTCGGGTGGTGCGCGTGCACGGCTTGATCGAGGACATTACGGAAGAGGTCGAAGCCCAGCGCCGCTTCCACGAATTGGCCTACATCGACAAGCTGACCGGCCTGCCCAATCGGGGCGCCTTCCTGCTGGAATTGGGCCGTCGCTTCGTCCGCGCGGAACCGATCAGCCTGGTGGCCATCGATATCGACGGCTTCAAGGAAGTCAATGACACCCTGGGCCACCATGCCGGCGACCAATTGCTGACCGACGTCAGCCAGCGTATCGCCGGATTCTTCCCCGTCGGCACGTTTGCCGCGCGTATCGGCAGCAATGAATTCGCGGTCATCGCCAATGCGCAGGGCGACAGCGCCGATAGCGACATCCTCTCCGAGGTCGATCAGCTGCGCCTGGCGCTGAAAGCGCCCATGACGTATCCGGAATACACGCTGATGGTTTCGGTCAGCATCGGCGTTTCCGAGGCGCCGCGCCAGGCCGCCGACGCGGACCAGCTGATACGCAGTGCGGACATCGCGTTATACCAGGCGAAGAAGGCCGGTGGCGATTGCTCCGTAATGTTCGAACCCAAGATGCGCGACCACCTGGAAGAGCGGGTGCAACTGCTGCGCGACGTGCGCATTGGAATAGCGCGCGGCGAATTCATCCTGTACTACCAGCCTATCTACGATATGCGCAGCCAGACCCTGTCGGGTTTCGAGGCATTGATGCGCTGGTCGCGCCCGGAACGGGGCATACTGTCGCCGGCGGTCTTCTCTGCCGCCTTCGACGACCAGACGCTGGCGCCCGCGCTGGGTAACGTGGCGCTGCACGCGGCCTTCTCGCAAATGCAGCGCTGGAACGAAACCGGCTTCGACTTCGGCCGCGTGTCCGTGAACGTGGCCGCGGCGCAGTTCTATACCGGCGACCTGGCCGAGCAAATCCTGTCCCTGCTCAAGAAGTACGGGCTGAATCCGCGGCAACTGACGCTGGAAATCACCGAAAGCGTCTACCTCGGCCAGGGCAGCAACGCGGTCGAGAGCACCTTGCGCACGTTGCACGACGCCGGCATACACATCGCGCTGGACGATTTCGGCACCGGCTACGCCTCGCTATCGCAGCTGCAACGCTTTCCAATCGACTCGCTGAAAATCGACAAATCGTTCGTCCAGGAACCGGACGCCCAGTCCATCGTCGACGCCATCATTGCCCTAGGCACCAGCATGAACCTCGACATCGTCGCCGAAGGGGTCGAAACCCGGGCCCACCAGGAGCAGCTGCTGCAGAGCGGTTGCCGTTATGGCCAAGGTCATTTCTACGGCAAGCCCATGCCCGCCGAATTCTACGGTTGACGGGAGGCCCCTCAAGCCGCCGGCGCGGACAGATAGGCATCCGGCCTGGCGGCATGAAGGACGGAATCAACCGGTGCCGCCGCCTCGCGCACCTCGTCGAGCCCCGCTTCCGGCATTGCATCCGTGGCCGATGCGACGCCGTCATCAAGCAAGGTCTGCTCCATGATGCGCGCGGCCGCCTCGGTGGCCCGGCGCAATATCGATTGCTCGACGCTGCGCTTCGCGACGTCCAGGCTATAGGACATCCCATTGTCGTACGCCGTCTGCCACCAGTAGCCTATGTCGGCAATATCGTCGAACCAGTCGATACGGCCATGCTGCTTGTAGGCAGCGTCGATATAGGTCCATGTCCCGCCTATGCCCGACACCCAATAGAACGTTCTCATTTTTCATTCCACGCCCGCCACGGCGAGCTTCAGGGAGAGCAGCAACCGCGTCGCCGCCCCAAGGGCTCGCGAGCGGGACTTGCCTCGCTCCGGCGGCAAGCAGCGGCATTCTAGGGACCAGGGCGAAGGCAAAGAATAAGAAGAATCTGAAATAGACCCTCACAATGACGCCGCGCATGTGTCCGTGTCGGTATCCGCGTCCGTCTCCGCCCCGCCGGCAATCAATTGATAACGGAAGCCCGCCGACCCGATCAGGTATGAAAAGTTGGTGAAACCCGGATCCGCCTGCACGGCATACGTCGCGCAGACACGGCTGACATGGGGGTCGAGCGCCACGCGGCGCCGGCCGCGGTGCGGATCGTCCACGTCAATGCCGCGCAGCTGTTCGAAGCACACGGCGACGTCAAGGCGGTAGGCGCCGTCCGGCAGGCGCGCGGCATCGACGTGGATCTGGCTGCTGCTGTCCTGGGGCAGATAGGCACGGTCATCGCCCAGGCAGAGGGGTGCGTCCCGTCCCACCATGGCAAGCACCCGCCAGACCGGCTGCGCCAGCACGCGGTTGAGCAGGACCGTCAATCGCCGTGCATCGCGCGGCCCCGCCAGCAGCACCAGGGCCTGCAAGGCCTGCGTCACCGCGCTATCGCGGCCGCCCTCCACCCCGTCCCACGGCGACAACCCGAAGCGCAGGGCAGCACCCTGCGCATTGACGCCGCTGATACTGAAAGACAGGCAGATCCGCTCCAGCGCGTCCGCCATGAAATCACGGCATACCCGCAATGTCGTCTGCGCGCCATCGTCATCCTTGACGGCATGGCGGACAAATCGCGGCGCCCGTGGTCCCGTCTGGAAGAGACGCGCGGACAGCACCGAACACGCATACAGGAAGGCACGCTCGACGCCTTGGCCCAGTACGACCGGCGGCAGCGCCGGACGCACCGGCAACAGCACGCCGAACTCGCCCGCCAGGGCAGACCGCGCAAGCGCCGGCCAGTGATCCGGTGAGCTGCCGCTCCAACCCGGCGGCGCGGCCAACCGCGGCGCCGCCCATTCGGAAATACCCGCCAACCGCATCCATCGCTGCCAAAGCGCGGCATGCACGGCCTCCAGCCAGACGATGGCGGTGCGCAATCGCCAAACCCGCCCTCGCCCCGCGGACGGCCACTCGAATGCCGTCTCCCGGCCGCGCACCAGGCCCGCGTGCGCCGCGGCCAGCGCGCGCAGGGCCAGCCGTGCCGCGGGCCCCGTCATCGCGGCGACGGCATGATCCCAGGTCGTCCGTGCGGCGATCTGCGCCAGGATCGCATCGGCTTGGGAGCGCGTGGTTTCGTCACGCCATACCTCCGTGGCCAGCAGGCCCAGAGACTCGCTGCGCGTATTGCGCGCGTGTACGATTTCGGCCAGGTCCCGCAAGGCGCGCAGCAGCGCGTCCACGCCAACCTGGGGCAAGCGCAGCAGTTGCAACAGGCGCCGTGCGCCAGCGCGCAAGGCCTCGTCTGACATGGCGATGCGGCGCGCATAGCCTTCGTTCCAGGCTCGCGCCCGCGTCCTGTAGCCGAACAGCTCCAGGCCTATCGCGGCGGAATGAAAGCAGCCCAGTTCGTGGTCGCTCATCGCCAGCACCGCATCGAGGCTATCCAGTGGTACCGCACTGCGCGCCCGCCGCAAGGCGGCGCGCATCCGCGGCGACGCATGCATCCCGTCCGCCTCGTCCGACATATCGCGCAAGAATGCCAACTCCCGCAGCTGCGACCACGCCCGCGCCCGATCGCCATTGCGCGGATTAGGCAAGGGTGCCCCGCAGGCGACCTCCCGGGCCCGCTGCAAGGCCAGCAGCAACAGGCGCCGAGGCGCGACGTCATCGCGCGCGGCCAAGGCCTGCGGCAGCCCTTCGTAAATGCGGTACAGCAGGCCGGGTTCCAGGCTGTTCCCTCCCAGCCGCAGAAGGTCCGCCATCAACATGCCGATATCGGGCAAGACCACGCCCGCCGCGCCGATCACGCGCGCCTGCATCTGGTCCAGCGCATGGCGGCAGCGCCCCCATGCCAGGCGCAAGGCGGCCGCCGCGTCGCCGCCCGCATCGATCTCCGCGCGCATCGCGCCGGCAACGGTGATGACGCGCGCCTTCAAGCGGTCCCGCACCGTATCGGCGGCCGCCAGAAACAGCAGCTTGGGCAGATGCCGCGCCAAGCCGCCATCATCCCGTGCCGCGTACAGGAACGGTTGTAGCGTCGTCACCGCCTGCATATCGCACGCCTGCGCCGCCGCGCCCGCCAGCGCCCCCAATGCCGTGTCCGGCAGGCACTGCACCGCGCGGCCGATGAATTGCGCGATCGATTCGCGCGGCGCCTTGAGCACCTGCACATGCTCGGCCTGGACGCGAAGCACGGCCTGCAGGCGCGCATGCGACATCGGCAAGGGATCCATGCCCGGGTAGCCCGCCTCGGCCGCGAACAATTCCGCCATCTCGCAAACGGCGCGCGACATGGCGCGCGCCGCGCACTGCTCCAGACCGGCATCGAGCGCGCGCAGGAAAAGCGACAGCAACATCCCACCGTGAGCGGCGCCGTCCGCCCCCCAGCGCGCGGACAGCCCGCGACCCGCATCCTCCAGCAGCTTGCGATGCCTGGTGTACCCCAGCCGCAGCAGCGCCAGCCCATCCACTTCCTGCGCGGCCAGGCATGCCGTCACGCAGCGCTGGATGCGCGCCGCGATATCGCCTGCCTCCCGCGGATTGAGCGTGACGCGCAGCAAGGCGGTCATCAAGGGTCGCACATCGACGACGACGCCAGCCGCATCATGCGCCCGCGCGATCGACGGCAGCAGGCTCGCGACCACTTCCAGCAAACGGACTTCATGAACATAGGCGCGCAAGGGGACCCGCGTCGGCGGCCCCGCCTGGGCTGCCACCAAGCCCAATGCGTCCACCGCGCCATCGCCCATGCCGGACTTCCTGCGCGATCCGGACGCGCGGCGCGACATGCCCGTTCCGGCACGCAACCCCGCTCGAAACACCGCCCCTCCCAGAAGGCCAGACTCGCCCGCACCGAAGTCGTATGGCAGGGACCGCGGAACCGTATCCTGGCCAGCATCCACCGTTCTCTCCTAGTCATCGATCCAGCGGAGCACGTGCATTCGTATTCACCGATATGCGCAGCGACCGCCCGAGTCGTGCCGTGTTCCAGCCAGCTTTGTAACGCCGATGAATTTTCGTTCCTAAGTTTCGGAAAAATGAACGTGAAAAACGCTACGTCGACCAGTAATCATCAACTACTTCAAGCCCCATCAACGGGCATCAATAAATGCCATGGGAAAAGTCTCAAAACATATGAGGTTTCTGAGTTCTTTAACCGTTTTTATGTCTTTCGTTCGGCTTCGTAAAACCAGCGTCAAATGAGAATCTCGTGGAACAGGCGGTGAACGCGCCATGCCAGATTCGATGGGGCCATACTCGATCGCATCAAAACCTCGGTCGAGACATCATGACACATCTAGCCCCCCTCGTTGAGCGCGCCAAGAAACGTCTTCCTCACACCAGATCGATCACGGCGTTGAAGAATTGTCATGACGACATCTTCATCGACCTCGTCAAGAATCACTCCACCCGTCTTCATCGCTTCATCATCAGACAGATCGGCAACTGCCCGGACGCGGAGGATCTCGCGCAGCAGGCGTTTCTGGAGGCCGCGCGCTCCTACGACACCTTTCGCGGGGAGTCGCAGTTATCGACCTGGCTCTATGGCATCGCGCTGAATCTCGTTCGAAATTATCTTTCCCGCGCGCCGGAGTGCCGGTACTACTTCGTCAACGAAGAGGTGCTGGTCGACCGCGCATCGCACGACCCGGCGCCCGACTTCGTCGCCGAGCAGAACCAGACCATGACGCTGCTGCAGAAGACGCTGGAGGAACTACCGTCCCACATGCGCGAAATCCTGTTGATGATGGGGCTCAACGGCTACACGTATGAAGAAGCGGCGGACCGGGTCGGCGTACCCGTTGGCACCATACGCAGTCGGCTGTCCCGCGCCCGCGCGGAACTGCGGCGACGCCTCACCGACAAAGGATTCCATTTCGACGACTGAAGGCGTAAGCGCGGTGCCCCACTCCGCGCTTACGCCGTTCCGGCATGCAGTCTCCTGGACGCCGCAGGCCTTTGAATATTGGCAAGTGAGCATTGCGTATCGATTATTGGCGCAGCCGCGTCGACGCGCCACGATCCATCAATATCAACCCCAGCGCATCGCCCAGCGTCGACCCCGTCGTCCAGGTAGCATCCAGCGCACGGCCTCGCGGGATCAGATCCTCATCCTCCACGACCGCGCGCCCATTGATGGCGACGATGCGGGGCCGGATCATGAACAGCCGCTCGGTACGCGACCGGCTCTTCGACCGATTGGAAAACAGCGCGCCCAATATGGGGATGTCGCCCAACAGCGGAATCTTGGAAACCTCGTCGCGCAATTGGTTGCTGTTGTAGCCGCCGATCACCAGCGTCTGTCCGTCGCCCACCAAGGCCAGCGTGCTGATCGAGTTCGCCTTGGTAGTCGGATACTTGCCGGCCACCCTGCCCTCGATCACATTGCCATCCTCGATGTCGATGGTGAGTTCGACCTGGCGTCCCTGGGGCGCTTCGATGAAGCGCGGCACCACCCGCAGCGACGTTCCCACCGATACGGGCGTGACGTTGGTCACCCTTTCCCCGGTCTGCTCGATATAGAAGGTCTGCTTCAAGTCGAGGACCGCGCTGGTATTGTCTGTGGTGACTACCGACGGGCGGGCCAGGACGTCCGCCTGGCTGTTGGTCTCCAGCACATTCAACTGCGCATTCAGCACCTCCGACGAGTATCCGAGCCCAAGCGCTCCCGGCTTCAGTACCCCGGCCAGCGCGCCCTTCAATGTGTTTCCTCCCGGCGAGGTGCCATTGTCGAACTTGTAGTTGAACCGGCCTGCCTTGCCCTGCCAGTCGACACCCAGCTCATTGACCGCGCTGGCGTTGACGTCGACGATGATCGCCTCGATTTCGATGAGCGTGCTGGGAACGTCCAGCTGCGCGATCAGCGCGCGGTAGATGGGCATGCGCTCGGGCGTATCCTGGATGATCACCGCGTTCAGGCGCGGATCGGCCTGGATGGAACGCGCGGGCCGGCGTCTCGCCCCTGCCCCGCTCCAGGGCGCGCCCGGCGCTGCGCCGGCAGCCGCGCCCTGGCCCGGCCCCGGCCGGCCACCCATATAGGCCGCGGGACCGCTGCCCTCATCGGCCACGCCGGCCGTGGCGTCATTGGCTAGCGTGGGCGCTGGACGCAGGGGCTGCGCGATGACGCGCAAGGCGGCATCCGTACCGGCATCGGAAGTCCCCTCGATCAGGTTGCGCAACACGGTCGCCACCCCCGGCGTCGTGCTTGCCTGGTCTCGATACATGACCGTACGGTCGCTCACCGACGCGTATTTCAGGCGAAATACCTCGATCTCCTGCCGCGCGGAGGCGGTCGGCAAGGACTGCGACGTGCGCGCGACCAGGTCCACGTACGCCTTGGGTCCGGACACCAGCGCCATATCCTGGCCAGGCAGCTCGCCCCAGCCGAAGCGGGGATCCAGCACGCCCAGCTGCAGCAGGGCCTGGCGCATTCCGCCGATACCGTTCGGCCCCGCGTTGATGGTGCGTGTCTGCACCTCCGACGCGTCGCTGACGTATAGCGTGCCCGCGTAGACGAACCAGTTGAATCCATAGACGCCGCCCAGGCGGTCGAGAAAGTCGGTGGGCGTGTTCGTATTGAATTTGCCGCTTACGATGCCGCCCACCCCTGTACCCAGGCGCAGCGAAAGACTGAAGCCGGACGCGAAATGCTGCAGTACCTCCTGCAAGGTCTGTTGGTCGGCGAAATAGGTGTAAGGCACTTGCGGCCAGCGCGGGCCGGCGGCAGCCTGCCATGACACGCCGGCCAACAAGGCGGCCAGTATCAGCCTTGCGCCCAGCCCCGCGGCCCGGCGCCACGACGGCGAACCCGCGGCGGAGCAACCGCCAGCCGCGGCGTGGCGTTTGACCAGGCCTTGGGGGGCTCCCGGTATGAATCTGCTCATGATCGCTTCTTTATCCTTCCCTATCCATATAGGTGTCATAGGTCGTATGCTTGCCGCCCGCCCCGGAGTCGTCTTCCTGCTTGTCTTCCAGGCCGCGCGCCCAGCGCAATACCGCCGCGACGGGCTCGATGAACTCGGTCGGTATGTAGGCCTCCACCGGCGCGTCGGCGAACAACAGCCGCGCAAGCGGCACGTCACGCAGGATGGGCACGCCTTCCTCCCTGGCCGCCGCGATCATCTCCAGCGCCTCGTCGTCGCAACCCTTGGCCAGCAGCACCGGCAAGGGCGTGCGAGCCGCCTCGTAGTACAGGGCGATAGCGATATGGGTCGGATTCACCACGATCGCGGTGGCCTTCTTCGCCAACTGCGAGGACTCGTTGGCGCTCTCGTTGCGTAGCTGCTTGCGTTGTTGCTTGATTTCCGGCGAGCCTTCCTGCTCCTTGTGCTCGCGCTTGACCTCCTGCTTGGTCATGCGTAGGCGCCGCGTTCTTTCCCGGCGTTGCCAGTACATGTCGAAAGCCGCGATGACGACGCACAGCATCGCCACGCACAACAGCAGTTGCCTCGCCAATCGCGTCACCAGCGCGAAGAAGGGCTCGATGCCCGCATAACCCGCATAGGCCAAGGGCCGCACGGCATCGCGCACCAGGATGTAGATGAAATACGAGAATCCCGCTATCTTGACGATGGCCTTCAAGGTTTCCACGAGATTGCGTTTCGAAACGATATTCTTCGCGTTCTCCGCCACGTTCAAGCGCTTCCCCGATGGCTTTATTTTTTCGAAGGCCATCAGGAACCCGACCTGCAATACGTCGGCCATGAAGCCCACTCCCAGCAGGATGCCGATGAACGGAAGCAGGATGTACACCATCAACGTGAGGCAGCGCCCCCCCGCCAGGCTCAGCGCCTCGGGAAACGGTAGTCCATGAACACCCGCCGGCACCTGGATCAGCTGTATCAGCAGGGGCATGAAGGTGGAGCCGGAAAACAAGGCATAACTCAGCAGCGCGACCAGCAACAGGGCCTGGCTGGAGTCCTTGCTATACGAGACATCGCCCTTGTTGCGCGAATCGCGCAACTTCTTTTGCGACGGCGGCTCGGTCTTCGCCTGGGTCACGGCGCCCCCCAATAAGGCCGCAGCAGAGGCAGGACTTCCCCCACGCGGCTGGACAGCCCGATGGCATGGTCGGCCAGCACGTGCAGGTACAACGCCAGCATCAGGATGCCCAATGCGCTCTTGATCGGCATCGCCAGGAAGAACACCTGCAACTGCGGCGTGAACCGGCTGGCCAGCCCCAGGCCGGCCTCGGCCAGCAACATCACGATGATGGCCGGTCCCGAATACAGCACCATCAGGCGCAGCAGGGTGTCGACCTGCCCCAGCCATAACGGCAAGGCATCCAGGCGCAACGCCGGATACCAGTGCCAGGGATTCCACAGCAGATAGCTGTCGTACAGCACGGCGAGAAATAGCGTCCAGCCACCGGTGGTGAAGAACAGCACCGCGTAGGCACGCCCCAGGAAAGTCCCCAGGGGCGTGGTTTCACTGCCCAGTTCCGGGTTGAAGATGGAAGCGATGCCGGCGCCGCGCTGGTTGTCGATGAAGGTGCCGATGGATTCGAAAATCCAGAACGGCACGGCCAGCGCATAGCCCAGGCACAGGCCGATGAACACCTCCTTGAGCAGGATCACCATCAACAGCGCCATATTGAATTTTTCGGGCGCCTGCACCATCATCAGTGGCACCACGAAGGCCCCCAGGACAGCCGTCAACGTCACCCGCAGGCGTCCCGGCAATACGTTGCGGCCCAAGGGCGGGATCAACGCGCACATCGCGACGATCCGGGCCTGGGTCAGCACCAGGCAGACGAGGGCGCGCAACACGTATTCGTGTCCACCGGAAGCCGCCATGGAAAGCCCCATGCAATCCATCCGTTCAGCGTATCGCCGCGAAACGCGTCATCAACATGACGGTGAATTCATGGATTTCCACTCCCATCCAGCCGCCGGTCAGCAGCAGGGTGAGGAACACGGCGATCAGCTTGACGCCGAAGGACAGCGTCTGCTCCTGGATCTGGGTCAAGGCCTGGAACAGCGAGAACAGCGTACCCACCACCGACGCCACGGCGATGGGCGGAAGGGATAGCCAGAAGATCAGGTACAAGGCCTGCTTCATGAAATGGACGAACTCGGCACTGGACATAGGGGGATGGGCGGGTTTGCGCCGGGTCAGGTATAGGTCAGAACCAGGCTCTGCAACAGGCGTGTCCACCCGTCGACCATGACGAACAGGAACAGCTTCAGCGGCAAGGAAATGGTCATCGGCGACACCATCATCATGCCCATGGCCAGCAGGACGTTGGACACGATCAGGTCGATGATGACGAAGGGGAGGAACAGCAGGAATCCGATCTGGAACGCCGACGTCAGCTCCGACACCAGAAAGGCGGGCACCACGATGATCAGGTCTTCCTGCCGGGCATCCTTGGCAGCCTCTTCCCCCCACAAACGATGGGCGGTCTTGAGAAAGAACTCGCGATTCTCGGGCTTGCCGATGCGCAGCATGAACGCGCGCAGCGGCTGCACGCCCTCATGCAATGCCTCGCCGATCGCCGGCAGGCGGTCCGCCACGGGCCCCGGCTGCTCCAGGGCTACTACCACCGGCGTCAGGTTCTTGAACGACTGGGTGAACACCGGCGCCATGATGTAGACGGACAGGATCATCGCGAGACCGTACATCGCCGTATTGGGCGGTGCCTGCTGCAGGCCCAGCGCGTTGCGCAGCAGTACCATCACCACGGACAGCTTCACGAAGGACGTCGTCAGGACCACGATCATCGGCATGAGGGACAGCCCGACCGCGACGATCAGCAGCGCGATGGGATCGATGCCGGTCATGTCCGCTTGCGCCGCAGATCGATGATGCGCACGCCCAGCCGGCCGTCGATATCCACCAGCTCTCCGTGGCCGATGCAACGGCCATTGGCGCGGATGGCGACGGGCGCCGCGGCGACCTCGCGGTCCAGGACCAGGGTCTGGCCTGGGCGCAGGCGCCGCACTTCGCCCAAGGGCATGCCGCGCGCACCCAGGTCGAAGCCCAGCCGGACAGGAATGGCGTCCAGGGCCCCGGCGGCGAGGCCGGCGTCCATATCATCGGCCGTATTGCCCGTATTGGCCGCATCGTTCGCATCCGCCACATCCGCCAAAGCGCTCTCTCCAGCCGGACCGACCGGACCGGTCGACGGCAAGGCGTCGTGGTCGATGCCGACGGCGGCATCGGCCGGCGGCAAGACGTCGTCATCCGCGTCGATGTCGGGCATATCAAGATCCGGGACATCGTCTTCGGGGGTGTTTTCCTTCTCTTCGGGAGACATGATCGAAATCCAATCCGCAAGTATCAAATAGGCCGCGGGCAGTTCGGCGCCACTGTCCGCTCGATGCCGGACGACCGCCGCCAGCCGTAGCGCCCGTCCGTCCGGCGCAATCAGGCACGCGTGGCCATGGCCGTCGCCCAGGGCACGGTCCAGCAGCACCACGTCGCCCGGCGCCAGCCGGCGCAGGTCGCCGGACGTCAGGTCGGTGTAGCCCACCATGGCGCGCAGGGGGATAGGCACGTCTTCCAGCCACACGTCCTGTCCGGCGACATTCCGCCGGGACAGGCAACGCCCCAGCAGCGCCAGGCCACCGGTGTCGGCTTGCAATACCAGCGGCCACGCCTCGCCGGTGTGCGGCGCGGCGACATGCACCAGGCCACATCCGGCAAGCGCGATAGCCGTCGCCTGGATGCCCTCCCGATCCAGCTGCCAGCCCGGCGCCAGGCCCAGCGCGCGTAGCCGCGGCCGCAGAAAAGCCAGCAGGCAATCGATCGCTGCATCCATCGCCCAGCCCTCCAGGTCGACCCGACCCACCCCGGGAAAGGCCGCCGCCAGCCAAGCCGAAAGTGCCGCTCGCGGGACGACCAGGCGCAAGCTGGCGTCTTGCGTCCACAGCCGGAGGGCCACGCTTGCACTGTCCGAGACTCCCTGCGCCTGGAAGGCCGCCACCGTCGCACCCCGCGCTTGCCCAAGGTCGATGGACAAGCGCCAGCTTGTTCCCGCCCCATCCGCGTCCGGCCAGTCCAGCTCACCGCCATGGCGGGCCAGGGCATTGAGCGCGTCGATGCTGGCCGACGCGATGCGCGGCGGGACATAAGGCCTGATCACCGGCGCCACCTGGTTCATGCCATGCGCGGCCCAATCGCCAGCCCCTCCGTTTCCGCCTCGACCTTGGGCCTCTCGGCATCCGATCGGTACCGTGTCCGTGATCCAGGCGGCGCCGTATTGACCAGGACACTGCAATCGCATTGCCGGCGCTCCGCCAGGCTCGCCGCCAGATGAGGGATCTCC
This sequence comes from Achromobacter aloeverae, assembly GCF_004121055.1. Classification (GTDB taxonomy): domain Bacteria; phylum Pseudomonadota; class Gammaproteobacteria; order Burkholderiales; family Burkholderiaceae_B; genus Bordetella_C; species Bordetella_C aloeverae. The sequence continues at coordinate 82,449 of NZ_PYAL01000004.1, read as the reverse complement.
CTGGCCAACAGCGCCATCGCCTCGGGATCGGCGCTTTCGAAAGTCACCTGCAGGCGTCCAGGCAGGTTTTCCAGGGAAACCGACGTGCGCGGCAACTTGGCGTGCCGAAGGTCCATGCGGATAGCGGGCCTGCCATCCCTCTCGATCACGGCCAGCGCATGGACGATTTCAGTGCCCAGCACGGCAGCGAGCGGCGCCGCGGCGCCCGTGGCAGACGCGGCCTGCGCGGCGCCGCGCATATGCGCCGACGCGGCCTGGGCGGCGCCGGCGCCATACTCATCGGACGTACCTGGCAGGCTCTCATCCGCGACGCACCCCGCGCCATCCGGGTCCAGATAACGCGCGGAGAACACATGGGCGTCATCGTCCATACCTTCCCGTCCCCTCGATCGCAAATCGGCCCGCATCAGGATGTCCTGCATCAACGCGTCGGCCCTCCGATGCGCGCGGGCGCCATTTTCGATACTCCGGCTGTCCCGGCCCTCGGCGCCTTGCGCCCGTGACGGCCGCGCGGTGGAACCTTGGGCACGAGCACTCCCGGCGGCCGTTGGCCCATCGCCAGCCGTCCGCGATGTCCGCGCCATGTCCATGCCTATGCCGGGCGATGCGCCCGCGATATCCGTATTTCCCGTTGCCGTCATGTCGCGGTCCTTCGCGATGCGCCGATTTCTTCCATTTCCAGCTCTTCCTCGCGTTCTCCGCGCAGGCGCACGTCCTGTTCGCGCAGCCTGTTCATTTCCCGCGTCTTGTCCAGCTGCCTTCTGCTGCGCGCATGAACGCCGCGCGCGGACTCCAGCTCCGCCTGTCGCTGCCTGCGCCCATCCTCCGCCCCGGCGACGCCATCGCGTAGCGCCTCCGTCCGTTGTCGCAGGACATCAAGCCGGCCATGCATGTCCCGCACCGCCGACAACGTCCACAAGCCTCCACGCAGGCTATCGAACAACGCATCCCCTTCGCGCCTGGCGTTCTGCTCGCCCTGCTCCAGCATCCGCTCCGCTTGCGCCACGGCGTCGTCCGCCTGCGCGCGCGCATCCCGGGCCCGCCGCAAGGACTGTGCATCGCGCGCCTCACGCGACGCGCGCAACGCCAGGACTCGCGTCAACAGGATCATCGCGTCCCCTCCTCGTTGGCATAAGGATGGCCGGCCGCGGGCCGTACGCCCATGGAAGCGTGCCCGAAAGCCAGTTGCTCCAGTTGCGCGACCGTATCGGCATAGGGCTGCGATTCCGTCGTCCGCTGCCTCAGGAACGCATTGATCGCCGGCATCTTCCCGATCGCCTCGTCGGTATCGGGATCGGCGCCCGGCGTGTACTCGCCCATGCGCAGCAGCAGTTCCGTGTCCTGGTAGCGGGCCATCAATTCACGGATCCTGCCAGCCGCGGCCATGTGCCGATCTCCGGCCACGCGGCTCATCACGCGGCTCGCGGACGCGAGCACATCGATGGCCGGATAGTGATTGGCAGCGCCCAGCTTGCGCGACAGCACGACGTGTCCATCCAGGATCGACCGCACCTCATCGGCAATCGGTTCGCTCATGTCATCGCCCTCGACCAGCACGGTATAAAACGCCGTGATGGACCCGCGCGCGTTATTCCCCGTCCGCTCCAGCAGGCGGGGCAGGCTGGTGAATACCGACGGCGGGAAACCACGCCGGGTGGGCGGTTCGCCCGCCGCGAGGCCAATTTCGCGCTGCGCGCGCGCGAATCGCGTCACCGAGTCCATCAGGAAGAGGACGCGCTTGCCCTGGTCGCGAAAATACTCGGCGACAGCGGTCGCCACGAAAGCGGCCTTGCTGCGCTCCATCGGCGACTTGTCCCCCGTCGCGCACACGACGACGCTGCGCGCGAGCATGGCCGGACCCAGTTCGTCGTGCAGGAACTCGCCCACCTCGCGTCCCCGCTCGCCGATCAACGCAATGACGTTGACGTCGACCGCGGCGCCCTTGACGAGCATTCCCATCAACGTGGATTTTCCGCCGCCGGCCGCCGCGAACACACCCAGCCGCTGCCCTTCGCCACAGGTCAACAGACCGTCCATGGCCCGCACGCCCAGCGGCAGCGGATGCCGGATCACGCCGCGCGACAAGGGATGCGGCGCATCGGCCAGCACCGGATATCGATCCGTCGTGACCAATGGACCGCGCTCGGCCTCGTCCAGCGGACGGCCCAGGCCATCCAGCACGCGGCCCATCAACGCCAGCCCCACCGGCACCGTCATGGCCTTGCCGGAGGGGATGACCTCGGTGGTCGGCGCGATGCCGCACATATCGCCCAAGGGGGTCAGCACCGCCGCGCCGGCAGCGAAGCCCACGACTTCCGCCAGGATGGCCGTGCCGTCCTCCGGATTGCGCAATTCGCATATTTCACCGACGCGGGCCTGGGCCACCGCGGCCCGTATGATGGTGCCCACCGATTCGGTGACGCGGCCGGTGATGCGCACGGTCCTCGTGGCGCCCAGCGCCGCGCGCAGCCGGGGCAGGATGGTCTCAAGGCTGGCCATCGCCGCCCCCATCGCAACCCTCTGCGTCGCTCGCCTCCGTCGCGGCCGCCACGCCCCGGCGCAAGGCCTGCTCCAAGGAGGCCAACTGCTCCTCCACCCCGGCCTCGATGACGCCGATGGCGGTTTCGACCCGGCACGCGCCACGCGGCACCTGCGCGGTCGCCACGATGTCCAGGTCCTCGATGCCAGGGAACTCTGCCAGCAGGTCGTCGCGCCAGGCCAGCACGGCGGCGACATCGTCCGCATGCACGCGCAGCACCGCCTGCTTCTGCCGGCGCGCCCGCGCCAGCGCACCGCGCACGATACGCACGACGCGCTCACGCTCGTCCATCTCTCCGATGATTTCGCGCACGCAGTCCATCACCAGGTCGGCCATCTCCATCTCGATACCATCCAGGTAATCCCTCGCGCGCTGCAAGGTGTCCGCGATGGCGGCCTGCTGCGTGGCGCGTGCCTCCCGCAGGCCTTCGAGATAGCCTAGTTCCCGCTCGGACGCATGATCGCGCCGGGCCTGCTCCTGCATCGCCCGGGCCTGGGCGCCGGCCGCGCTCAGCAGGTCACTCGCCCGCACCCAACGCGAGTAGTCCGACGCGCGCAAGACCTTGCCTTCGACCGCGACCCGCGCGGCGTCCAGCGTCCGGGGACGCGATGCGCCGATGACGCGGAATCTCATCTTCGGTTCTCCGGCGTATCCAGGGCCTTGGCCAACGCCAGCGCGTCCGGGGCCGGCAGCCCTTCCGGCGCGGCCGCGTCCGCGGGCAGCCGCAAGGCCATGCGCAGGCGCAGGGCGTCGTCATCACAGTCGGTCGCCAGCCGCAAGGCTCCCCATCCCAGCGCCTCCATCCGCGCGACCGCGGTCTCGGGCGTGTCGAAGGCGACGCCATCCAGGCCGGGATGCGGCGCGGCCTCCCCCAGCAGGGTCAAGGCATAAAGGTCCTGGCCCAGGGTCGCGGCCAGCCGCCGTACCCATGCCCCCGACACGCAGCGGCGCACGCGCGGCGCGCACAACACCGCGCCCATGCGCTTCGCCAGCAGCAGCAATCCCGCGGCATCGTAGGAGACCAGCCAGCCCGTAGCCGCGGTTTCCAGCGCCGCGGGCCTGTCCCATATTCCCAAGCTGCGCAGGATATGCCGCGACCAGTGCCAGTGCCAGATATCCGCATAAGCCGTGCTGGCGTGGATGGCCGCCCAGGCGGGACCTGGGGGATAGTCCGGTCTATGGCTGGGATGCAAGGTCTTGCTCGGCAGCATATTGAATTGCCACCAAACTGGATCGAAGACCGGGCCCCGTGCCGACAGCGCCTTGCTCATGCGCGCACCGCCCTGTCCTGGTCGCCGCCGGCGAACGCCGCCCCCCCGCTGGCAGTCCCCCCGCCGCGGCGCTTACGCGCGCGACGCACATGACGCCACCAGAACAGGCCGCCCGCGCCCATGGACAGCAGGGCCGCGGCCATCAGTCCGGTGACGACGAACTCCATCTTGGCGACGGAGTCCGGCGCCACCATCACACCCCATACATCCTTCGTCTGGGGCCGCTTCACCGGTTCCTTGGCGGATGCCGCCGGCACAAGGGCGATGGACACATTTTCCGCATTCAACCCAGGGATCGCATGGGTGACCAGGGTACGCAACTGGGGCAGCACCGCATCCAGGGGCTGCTCGGCATGGTATTTGATGAACACGCCAGCCTTGGCCGGCGTCGCCACCCGGTCCACGCCCGCGGGTTCGGGCAGGACCACGTGCACGCGCGCCACCACCACACCGTCGATCTTGGATAATGTATTCGCCAGTTCCTGCGACAAGGCATGGACGTAGAGGGCGCGCTCCTCCACCGGCGAGGAGATCATCCCTTCCTTCTGGAAAGTGCGGCCCAGGCCCTGGAAGCTCTCCCGCGGCAGGCCGGCTTGGCGCAACACCTCCAGCGCGCCGCCCACCGACGCGCCGGGAACGGCAATCACGATCCCGGCCTTGGTTGCTGTCCTCGATGGCGCGATGCCGTTGTTCAGCAATGCCGACATCACTTCATTGGCCTCACCTTCGCTGGGGACGGTCAGGATATTCACGTCCGATCCGCAAGCCGCCAGCGATGTCAGGCAGGCGAAAACCATGGGCAACCACCGCGCCGACCACCGATGCCTGCCCGTGCGTGGAAGAAAGAGCAACCAACGAAACATCACGCACTACTCTTCATGAAGGTGTCCGCGTCGCGCACCACCTTGAGTACAGACTTGGATAGCGTTTCGAAGTAAATGGAATACATGCCGGTCATGCGTTGCAGGCCGAGCATGCCCGCGGTGCTCGCATACGACGCGGGGTCCATGAAGCGCTTTTCCAGGTCCGCGTGCATGGCCGATATCTTGCCGAACAGGGAAGAGATGCCGGCCTTGGCGCCGGCGGGCCCGGTGGCACCCGCAACGCTGTTGGAGGCGTTCTTGTCATCGTTGCGCTCCGCCGCTTCGGCCGCCTCGGCCGCGCTCATCGTGTCGATGAAGCGTTGCGTGACGGCCCCGGCATTACCGGCGGACCGGGAGGCCAATGCGACATGGCTCGCGGCGGCGCCATGGAACAGCGACGACACGCCCGCCGCCGGCATGCGGACCGCCTGGACGGCGGGCGTGTCCATCGCCGCTGCCTTGAGCCGCGTCGGCGGCGCGGCGTCCGCGGCATTCATCAAACCGGAGAAACGCTCGATAAGCGCGCCGTCCGCGCCACCGGCGCGCCCCGTCCCCGACAGGGGCGGTGTCGTCGCCGTCATGGCCGCGCTGGCCGCCGGCCGGGAATCCAGAAGCGCGATTCCCGGTATGGCGGCGCTGGAAAATGCTTGGGCGCTCATGATAGATATCCGGTTGAGAAATGTCCGGTTCGAACGGGTTAGAAAAGGGATGCGCATTTTGTTGACGCACGCGCGACTTCCATCAGGAAAGAACACCCCTCATCTGGTTCCATACTTAGATGTAAACAAGCGTGTGCGATTACGCAGTCGCGCCGAAGGAGGCCACGCGCGCAAGCGCATCGCCCTGCAATTGGGTGAACAAGGTCTGAAATTCCCGCCACTCGCTATAGTTGTCGCTGACACGCTTCAGGTTGTCGGCTTCCATCGAATTCCAGCCGTCCGCGATCTTGATTTCGCTCTGTAGTTGATAGCACTCGGCGCCGAGCTTCTCCCCCTGGTAGGTATCCCAGGCCGCCAAGCCATTGAGGATGCCGCCCACGCCGCTCGCCAGCCCATTGGCGAGATTGCCCCCTACGTCCGCGCCGACGGAAACGCTCTGGAGCGTCAGGCCGCCACCGAGCCGGGCTACCATTTCGCTCGCGCCACCGGCAGCGCGCATGGAACTTGCCGCATTGCCGAACGAGAACGCCATGACCCCCACCGTGGCGACGACGGTCATGGCCATCTCGATTTTCTCCGCGGCGGCTTTGGACACGCCGACCAACTGTGCGGCATTCCCCCACAAGCGCCCGGCCGTCGAGGGATCGTTGATCAGGCCCACCACCGTCGCCACCATGATGGCGGAACCGATGACATTGCCGACCTTTTCGGCCAGGTCGTCCCGCATGCCCATGGCCTTCAGGCCTGCCGTCACCGCGGAACAAAGCGCGCCCGTGATCGAGAAATCCTCCTTGCCGGCCAACTGCACGCTTTTCTCCACCACGCCCAGGGCCGACGCGGCGAACATGGCCAACAAGGCGGGAGATGCCAGCAGGCCGGCACCTGAAGCCACCGAGGCGGCAAGGGCGATCCCCAGGCCTATCGTCGTGATCACCTGTGCCACGAGCCCGAATATCCGCGCGAACAGCCCTTTTTTCCTGGCAGTCCCCTGATGCTCCCGCGCCTCCTTGCGCTTCGCATCCACGGTGTTCTGCAAGGTTTCCTTGGCCTCGATCCGGTTTTTCATGCTCGTCTTGGCGCTGTCCATCTGCGCAAGCGACGTCATTGTCTTCAGATTGTCGATGAGCGCGAGCAGGACCTGGAAATCGACGTTTGCCCACGGGCTGTCCTCCGGGCTGGAGTAATGCCGGGGAAGCGCGGGCGCCCCATTGGCATTGGACAGCGCATCGTGGTCCTGGAGAGCCGGATAATCCATGCGCGCCTGGTCGGCCAGCGCGCCCAGCCCGCCTTCCGGAGCGTCACGGAAGAGGGGCACCCCGGGAGCGGAGAAGAACAACGGCGACAGCGCCATTCCTGCTATGTGAGTCGACATGTTTGCTGCCCCTACCTCGTTCATGATTGACAATAGGCTTCAGCCACGCAGGCGAGTCAGCGCATCACGGCGAGCAGCCGCTGGTACTCGGCGTTGTTCAACGCCTTCTTGGCATTGACCATCTCGCTTTGCTGGGACAACGACGCTTGCTTGTTCGCGCTGGACAGGCCGCCGTACGCGTCTGCCTGGCTCTTGTCGGCGTCCGCGCGGATCCGAGCCGCATCGTTCCAGCCCGCCAACGCCGTGCCGGCACTGGCAAGACCGCTGAGACTGGACGCCAAGGTCGAATGATTGCGCGCCTTTTCCAGGTGACGCGTGCGGCCGCTGTTGGCGATCTGGCTGTCCATGCTCGCCTGCTCCCGCTGATACGCAGCCTCGGCCCTATCCTGCTTCGCGGCGTCCGCCTTCTTCATATAGCCGTCGGCCTTGGCCTTGTGCAGGGCCGCTGCCCGCTGGTTGTCAGCATCAAGCCTGGCTTGCCTGGCTGCGTCGTTACCCGACGCCGGCCCGCCGACGGCCTGGGTCAGTTCCTGCGATTTCGCTTGCGCCTGGTTCGCCTTCCGCGTCATCTCCTCCGCTTCAAGCCCCAACTCCCTTTCCGCTTTCATTTGTGTCTTCCGGAGGGTATTGGCGTCGATCTCCTTCTTTCCGTCCATCGCTGCCTTGCCCGTGGAGCGTATGGCGTAAAGGCCGCCGAGAACCGCGACACTGCTGGCGACCACACTGAACACCACCCGCTTCAACGCGGCACTTTCAGCCTCCGTCCCTCCCCGCCTCCCCGCCTCGGCGCCGTCCAGGATGCGGCGTCGCTGGTCGTCATTGCTGCTCGCCGCCGCCTGGCTGCAGATTTTCGCGGCGTCACTCAACGCCGAGTCGGCGTCCGTGTAGTTGACATACTTCGACGGCCCCAGCCCCGACTCGCCCTGCGCCGACTGGCACAGCCCCTTATAGGCCGTGTCATCCAGTCCAAGGCTGTCCGTCCCCAGGGCCGTGGCGCCCACGTACTGCCAGGACAAGTCCGGCATACCCGACGTAATACCAAGTTGTTGGCTTCCCATATATTCCTCCAGCTGTGGTTGAAACTCGAACTTCAGTGCCGGTCCGCCTGGCACTGAAGGGTGGCGCAGTACTCGCGCACGGCGCCATGTTCATCGCCCACGCATAGCGACCGCGCGATATCTATCGCTTCCTTGGCATGGTCCACCTTGCCAAGCTTGAGCAGGCACTCCGCGAAGCGCGCGGCATACAGCGGGTCCTCGGTCGACATCATCAGCGGCGCGTAAAGATCCAGGGCCAGTTCGTACTTGCCTTGTGCTTGCGCTGCCGACGCCGCGGCCTGCAAGGCCAGTGTGTCGGCCGGGTTGTCCGCGACCAGTTGCACGAACAACGCATAGGCTTGCTCATAGCGCTTCGACTCGTACAGGGCATGGCCGCGTTCATAGAGAGACTTGCGCGCGGCGGGCGCCAGCCTGCGGCCCCCCCCCTGCGCAAGCTCTCCGACGGCGCGCCGCAGGCGCTCCATCGCGGCGACCATGGCCCGTTCGTTGGGCGTGGTGTTCATCGGCCTATGCTCGTCGCGATGGCGTTCTTGGTCTGCCCCTCCTTGGTAGTAATGCTGTTCATGCCCATGAGATAAGCCTGTCCGGCCTGCCCTTCGCGCGTGAGATCATTCGTCTCGATGCTGTTCATGTTGTTATATGTCGTCAGCTTCGAATCCATGCTGGTGATCAGATCGTCCAGCTGCTGCTTCTGCGTCTTTTCCGTGATTGCGCCGCCGTAGGGGCTGAGGTCCCATCCAAGGTCCCGAAGATCCTGGGTAACTTTGCGCGCCTTCTCGTCTGAATAACCTGTCGTGCCCTTGAGCGTGTCGTCGGCTTTCGCGGCGGGCTTGAAGCCGCTCACAAGCTCCCGCAACTCTTGCTGAGTGCTGCGGACTTTCTCCTGCTCCAGGTTCTTTTGCTTGACCACCAGCCCCCGCCGGAGCGTGTTTTCCGCAGCCGTTCCGTACATCATCTTCATGATGGCGTAGATGACCTCGAAAAGATCGCCCGTCGCCAGCGCATTCTGTATTTCGGTATCGGAAGTTGGCGAGTAGGCGTTGCCCAAGGGCGCCGTGGGAGCAGCTTGGCTGTCGAAGAATGCAGTTTGGCTGTCCGGTGTGGCGGCGGATAGCGACCATGCCGCCGTCGGCACATCCCGCTTCGAGACCCGCTTGGACATGACATCCAGCATATCCACCAGGAATCGCATTCCTGGCAAAAGGTTCGCCAGCCTGGGATCCTTATCGGCGCCATGCGATACCTCGCCGTACAGTTTCTCCGCCACCGCCTTCAGCCGCGCGAAGCTGTCGGCCGTTCCGAAGCCTGGATCCCTGGCGATACTAATCGCTTCGAAGGCGATTCGCGCCAGTCGTTCGATCGCCGTCTCGCCATCCGCGTAATGCGTATGCATGCCAACCGGCGCATGCAGGCGTTGTGCGAACACCTCGCTCGCCGCCGAAGCCGCCAATCTCCCCAGCCCGTCGGTATCGTCCGACACGCCGTGGTCGCCAGCCTGGGGACTCACAGGCGCCAGCGCCTGTGAGTCCCCAAGGTTGTAAATGGAATTATTGATGCCTGCCATCTCGCCACCTATCGTCCATATTGAGAGTGAAGTCGAATGTTCCGTTCGAGAACGCCCGTCGGGCAGCGGAACTTGAGCGGTATGTTGCCAGCCCCCTTCTCGGGTTCCGAATGAGAAAAAACTGAGTTCCCAAAACGACACCTCGGAGACCAGGGAACCAACCCAAGCCGCTGCGTTACTACGGACGACGCCCGCTTTCGGCCGCACCGCCGCGACAGTCATCTCGCGCACCCGTGTGGACGCTGCCGGCGATGTCCGTACCAGGCATCCACGCGCGCCGCCATGGACGGGATTTTTCCGAACTTGGCCTGGGCGCGGCGAACGCCGGGCCCAGGCCCTTCGATAAGGTCCGCACAGCGCCATCCATCCCATAGACACTGGTGCTCCATGGAAAACCTCGAGGCGCCGGACATGCGGCTGGAGCACGGAGCGACGACTTAAGGCTTGAACATGGACAACAGAATTCCTACATCAGCACCCGATCCTTCCTACCTGGAACCGGTCGCCGCGCCTACGCCGCCTGACGCGCCCGCCGTCTCGGAAGGTCAACGTATCGCCGGGCTCCACCCCGCACTCGTGCGCACCCACGCACCGCGCAAGGGCGACCGCGACGCGGCCGCCTTGCAGCCCAGTCTCGACCTGGACATGCTGCAGCGACTTATCTCGCCGGCCGCATACCGGAACGTGACGCGGGACGGCGTCTCTTTCCTGGCCGCCATGCGGATGCTGCAGGCCTTCCTCGAAGACAACAAGGCCGCGGGGCCGCGGGCTTCCCAGGAAGGCGTCGCCCCCGGCGCACAGGCCGACCCGCCGGATGGCGTGCCGCCCATGGAGACCGCCGCGCGCCTGGTCAGCGAAATCTGCAAGCACGGCGACACGCTCGACATCTACATCCATTGCGCGCCCAAGCTGGGCTGATATTCGATGCGCCAGGATCCCAGACTGCCCACCGCCTGCAATGTGCTGCGCGTGCTGGCCTATGCCCAGCTGCAGAACAACCAGCCACATAACGCCCGCATCCTGCTGGCGGCGCTTGACCAGCTTGGCCACCTGGACGTCCGGTCCCGCGCCATGAAGGCGCTCGCCGAATTGCGCGATGGCGCACCGGGAGTCGCGCTGGCCACGTTGCGGGATGGCGCCGACAAGGGCGAGGAAATATCCCTGTTCCATCTCATCCGCGCCCAGGCCTATATGAAGCAGGGCCAGGCGACGCTGGCGCGCGCGGCGATGCAAAGGTACATCTCCTTGCGGAGCCAAGGCGCCGCCAACGCGACAGGAACCTGAACCATGCAACGGCTTTCCCGCCTGGTCACCGCCGCCACCAGCCGCAATGACGTCGTCCTGGCGGTCTTCGTGATCGCGATCATCTTCATGATGATCCTGCCGCTGCCGACCACACTGGTCGACGTGCTCATCGGCACCAACATCACGCTGACCTGCGTACTGCTGATGGTGGCCATCTACCTGCCATCGCCGCTGGCGTTTTCCTCGTTTCCCTCCGTGCTGCTGGTGGGCACGCTGTTCCGCCTCGGCATCTCCATCGCCACGACGCGCCTGATCCTGCTCGACGGCGATGCCGGACACATCATCGAGACCTTTGGCAACTTCGTCGTAGGCGGCAACCTGGTGGTGGGCCTGGTCGTCTTCCTGATCCTCACCGTCGTGCAGTTCATCGTGGTCACCAAGGGCGCGGAGCGCGTGGCCGAAGTCGCGGCCCGCTTCTCCCTGGACGCCATGCCGGGCAAGCAGATGTCCATCGACGCCGACGTGCGCGCCGGCACCATCGACAAGGACGAAGCGCGGCGCCGCCGGCGCCAGGTGGAAAAGGAAAGCCAGCTCTATGGCGCCATGGACGGCGCCATGAAATTCGTCAAGGGCGACGCCATCGCAGGCCTCATCATCGTCGCGGTCAACCTGCTGGGCGGCCTGGCGATCGGCGTCCTCCAGCACGGCATGAGCGCCGCCGATGCCGGCGCCACCTACTCCATCCTCAGCATCGGCGACGGCCTGATCTCGCAGATTCCCGCCCTGCTGACGGCCATCTCCGCAGGCATCATCGTCACCCGCGTGCCCGATGAACAACGTTCCAACGTAGGGAAGGACATCGGCAAGCAGGTGATGGCGCATCCTCGCGCCCTGTTGATCAGCGCTTCGGTCGCACTGTTCATGGCCCTGATCCCGGGCATGCCGGTCGTCGTATTCCTGGTACTCGCCGCGATCCTGGGACTGGTGGGATACACACTCGCGCGCACGGCCAGGGACGCCTCCGACAGTGAAGCTGCCGACGGCGCCGACCGCACGGGCGCCAAGGACAGGGAGTCGGATGACGATGCGGCGAAGCTGGCCTCGGCCCGCCCGCTGACGATAGAGATCTCCGCCGAACTGGATGCGGAGCTGGACCCGGAAGACCTGAAGCGCGACTATCTCGCGGCGCGCGGCGAGCTCTACCGTGAACTGGGCATCCCCCTGCCGGAGGTCCACGTGCATGTCGGCAACGCCGCGCGCGAGGCCGGCGAGGAGGATACCGAACTGGCACACGCCGGGCGATGCTACCGCGTCCACCTCTACGACGTGCCCGCCGACCAGGGCTATTGTCCGCCGGACGCCATCCTCGCGCGCGAGAGCCCGGCCAACATGCAGGCGCTGGGCATCGCCCGCCTAGGGGGCGAGACATGGCATGATCCGCGCGAATACTGGGTCGCCGACAGCCATGCGACCACATTGCGCGCCGCCGGCGTGCCCTATCTCTGGCCCGCTCAGGTCATCGCGGACCGCGCCACCCAGGCGCTCAGGCGCTACGCGGCCGACTTCCTGGGCATCCAGGAGGCTCGCCTGCTGCTGACCGCGCAGGAAACCCGCTATCCGGAGCTGGTCAAGGAAACCCAGCGCATCATGCCCATACAAAGAGTGGCGGAAATCCTGCAGCGCCTGGTTTCCGAACATATCTGCATACGCGACATGCGGGCCATCCTGGAGGCCCTGATCGAGTGGGCGCAAAAAGAGAAGGACACGGTACTGCTGACGGAGTACGCCCGCATCGGACTGAAGCGCTACATCAGCTACAAGTACGCGAACGAGCATGGCTTCCTGCCCGCCTACCTGCTCGCGCCGGCCACCGAACAGGCCGTACGGGATGCCATCCGTCAAACGTCGGGAGGCAGTTATCTCGCCATGGACCCGGAACAATCCGCGCGGCTTCTGGAACGCATAAAGCAGACCGTCGGTCCGCCGACCACCACCGCACAGCGTCCCGTCCTGCTCACGACCATGGACATCAGGCGCTATGTGCGAAAACTGATCGAGAACGACCTTTATCAACTCCCCGTCTTGTCGTACCAGGAATTGTCCGCGGAACTGAATATCCAACCGCTTTCCCGCATCGAACTTTGAACCCCAGCATTTGCCATTTCCCCGCATGATCAGCGCCGACCAACTTGAATTGAGGATCCTGACGGGCCTGCACCGGGGCGCCCGGGCACCCGTTATGGATGCGGCCTGGATCGGCAGCGACGCCGATTGCGACATCGTCCTGTCCGATCCCGGCCTGCCCACCAGGGCCGGGCGCATCCGTATCGCGGCTCGGTCCTGGCGTATTGATACCGAACCGGCGTACGGCTCGGCCGCCTCCCCGCCCACGTCCAGCGTCGCGCTGGGCGCAGCCTTGCGCGTAGGCCCGGTCTGGATCAGCGTCGCGCCTCTTGCCGCCCCGTGGCCCGACCCCGCCGCCCTCGCCGATGGCGTCTTGCCCGCTCCTGCCGGTGCGCGCAATGGGGCCGGCGCTGCCGCCCGGCGCCAGAAGCCCTACAAGCGAGCCGCCGCATGGGCCATGATGGCGGGCGCCGCGGTGGTGCTGGCGGCCGGCACCCGGATGTTCTGGACCAACGGCACCGCCAACGCCACGCCGGCATCCCCTTACAAGATGGAGCTCGACCGCGCGGCCCGCCAGGCCGCCGCGGCGCTCGACGCGCTGGCCCTGGCGTCGGACGCCCAGGTCCACCAGGACGATGACGATCCCGTCACCGTCACCGGTTGGGTACGCAACGACGTCGAGTACGAACAGCTGGCCGAGGCCCTCGCGCGCATCCAGCCCCGGCCGGCCATCAAGGTCGAGATCGCCACCGTCCAGATCCGCGCCGCGCAGGGCGTGCTGAAGGACTTCCTGCTCCGTTCCCATGTCCAGTATCTCGGCTCCGGCCGGCTCACCATACAGGGCATCGCGGCGAGCGCGGAGCGCCGCACGGCCGCCATCCAGACCTTGGAAGCGAAACTGGCGGGCGTCACCGTCGAAACGCACGACATCGTCCTGCTCTCGGACGTTACGGCCAGCCTGAAGCGCGGCATGAACGCCATCTTGCTGCCCAACCTGTCCGTAAGATGGGCGAACGATGGCCTGGAAATCGATACAGAACGCCTGGACACCCATCAGCTGCTGGCCCTGTCGCCGTTGGTCGCCCAGTTCAACAAGAACAACTTGAACAGCGTGCACCCCGTTCCGGAACCGCCACCGGCGCCACCGCCCGCGGCGTCCATTCCCTTTCGCATAACCAGCGTGGTCGGCGGCACACACCCATGGCTGCTATTGGAATGCGGAACCAAATTGATGGTCGGCGGCACGTATGCCAACTACCGGCTGGAGTCGATTGCGAAGGACAAGATCGTTTTCAAGGGTCCCGACGCCGTTGTCACCATTCAGCGGTGATGTGCCAGCGGGCATCGCCCACCTTCTTTTATGGACTGTTTATGGCTTCTTACGTGAATGGCGCAACGGACGACCTCAGTGCGCTCGCCAGCACCAGCGGCGGCGTGGATCCCCTCTCCCGTGTATTGAACGCCGCTCAGAGCAAGGTCATTCCCCCGGGCGGGCTGGCGAAGGACCTGAACACCGTGGACCTGATCAATATCCAGCGCAACGTCAATCGGTTCCAGTTGTTCGTTACCACCGTGAGCAGCTTGATGAAGGCTTTCTTCGATGTGCTGAAAGGGGTCGCGCGTAACCTTACCGCTTGATATCTCCTTTCCGCCACATCAATAACTCGTATAAGGGCCGCGTGCAGCCTTGCAGCACGTAACGTTACGTCGGAATACTCCGCAAGAAATCACGGCTATACTCCGGTGACATTTGATAGCTGTCTCTAGACCTGCCTATCGCAATGTTACTGGAGGTGCTTAATGCGCCCAGTCGATGACCGCGAAAATTCTGCCCATATCCTGTTGGTGGACGATAGTCCGGCGGATCTCAAGCTCCTGGTACAGGAGCTTGATAAGAAGGCATACCGACTTACTGTCGCGATGAATGGCCGCCAGGCCTATGCGCGCGCCCAAGCCCTGCCGCGCCCAGACCTGATTCTTCTCGATGTCTGCATGCCGCAACTGGACGGTTATGCGACCTGCACGCTGCTGAAGGAAAATCCGCAGACAGCCCATATCCCCATTATTTTCGTTACAGCGTCCAGCCATCTGGACGAACGCCTCAGGGGATTCCAATCCGGCGCCGCGGACTATGTGCTCAAGCCCTACAACCCGGTCGAGGTGCTGGCCCGCATTCGCGTTCACTTGAGCAAGCCTTCAAGCGCGGCAGCGGACGCCGCTTTTGCGCACGCAGGACGCACCGAGGCGGCCAACGCGCCCGCGTGTGCCCGGGAAAATCCCGGCTTGATGCCGGACATGGATATCCAGCTTCCGGCGCCCATGTCGAATGCCACCGACCAAGCGATCGTCGCCACGACGCGCCGCTATTTGCAGGAAAACCTGGCCAATCCGCCTTCCCTGAAATCGCTGGCGCGCCAGATAGGCGTCCACGAGCGCAGGCTGACTCAGGCATTCCGGATTTTGTTGGGGAAATCGGTCAAGGATTATCTGCGTGATGAACGCATGCATTCCGCGCAGAAGCTGCTGCACCTCAAGCAATTGAGCATTTCCGAGATTGCCGAAACGCTGGGTTTCTCCAGCCCGGCCAACTTTGCCGCGGCCTTCCGGCGCCACGCGGGATGCAGTCCCGTAATTTTTCGGCAACAACTCCAGGGCGAGCTACGGCCCCTGGATGAACAAAATAGATGCCCCCCCATGTCCCAATAGGGCGTGAATAAATAAAAACGTCAAAAATTTGTATAAACGTACAAAAATCAAAACGTTTTTTGCCTAATTCAAAAGTGTCTTTCGCGTTCCTTACTTAGGATAGCGACGTGATCTCATTTGTGCCGTCACTTTGCTGCGCGACTGACCGAATTAACGGAGACAACGCGGACCGGAGGCAGACACTTCCGGATTTATGGCCAGACGAGAAAGCCAAGGACCGCCCGTTGCATCGCAACGGCATGGATTTCGACGCCCCCCCATTCCAGGAGAGCCATATGACTGCCGCCGCATATCCTCTGACCGAGCCGACGCCCGGGCAAACCGCAGTCATGTTCGGCAATACCGTCGTAGGCAAGAAAGTGCTGCCCCGCCATAGAAAGCCCGCCCATGTGCTGATCATCACCGACAACGAAACACCGCTTGGCGGGGCGGTAGCGCTGCTGCGCAACCAGTTGTTCAAGGTGTCCTTTGCCTCGGGCTGGCACGGCTTCTACCAGGCGCAGGCATGGCACCCGGATATGGTCCTGCTCGATGGCGACATGCAGCAGATGGACGCCTTCATGATGGCGCGACTGCTGTCCCAGTCTCAGGACACTCATGCGATTCCCGTCATTTTCCTGGTCAAGCCGGGTGTCGGCGGCGCCACCACCGAGGCCTTTGCCGTGGGCGCCGTGGACTGCGTCCTCAAGCCGATCTATCCCGAAGAACTGCTCGCGCGCATTTCCGTGCACCTGCGGCCCGCCGCCAACGCGCCAGAGGCAGCCAGCGCGTCGCCACTACCCGACAATGCCTCGCAGGAAGACATCCTGCTGCGCAACGCGCTGGATGCCATCCAGGCCGATGTCGGTAGTATCCATACGGTTCGGCAACTGGCGCACAGCGTGGGAACGCACGAGAGAAAACTCTCATCGATCTTCAAGTCCCGAACTGGAAAATCCGCGCACAAATTCATTTTCGATAAGAAAATGGCCGCTGCCCGCCGCCTTCTCGCCCGTACGGGCATGCCGGTACACGCCATTGCGCGGCACGTGGGATTCCCCAGCGTATGCAATTTCACGGTAGCATTCCGACGCCACGCCGGTATCACGCCCACGACATACCGCAATCAAGCGAAAGAGGAAATGCGGGCGGGGACGTATACCGAGGCCTGATTCACCTCGCGCGTAAAAAGCGGGTTGTTTCCTGCGGGGAACGATTCGGGCGGACAGAAGGTCAAACTGCCCCTCGCCCGATTATCGATCCGACACCGCGCGTAGGTGAATATCCACAGTTCCTGCCGGGCGGTGTGGTCCGGGCCCGCGGACTGGCTTGATTCAAGGACGGAGTTTCCAACATGATCCGCGTCGTACTGGCCGATGATCACCCCATCGTATTGCTAGGGATAAAAAATGCACTCGCGACGGCGCCGGGCATCACCGTCGTCGGTTCCGCCGACAGTCCGGATGGCCTGTTCGCTTGCCTGGCGCAGACCCCCTGTGACGTAGTTGTCACCGATTTCTCCATGCCGGGCGGTACGCAGCCCGATGGCCTGGCCATGCTGCAACAACTGCGGGCGCAATATCCGCATGTCCATGTCGTGGTGCTGACGAAGATTGCAACGCCGACCATGATCAGCCCGGCCCTGCAGGCAGGTGCGCTCGCCCTCGTCGAAAAAAGCGCCGCGATCAAGGAAATCAGCACCGCCATCCAGCGCGCGGCATCCGGCTTGTCCTATTTCACGGAAAGCATACGCAACGAGTTTGCGTCATTGGGCGTGGCCCAATCGCAATTGACCGCGCGCGCGGCCTTGTCGCCCCGGGAAATGGAAGTCGTGCGTCTTTTCGCCAGCGGACATACCAATAATCAAATCGCGCAGATCCTGGGCCTGAGCGCCAAGACGACCAGCCGCCAGAAGCAGGACGCCATGCGTAAGCTCGCCGCGCGCAATGACGCCGAATTGATCACGTACGCGAAAGATCTGGGCTTGCTTTGACGCAATGGCGCCGTTGGCCAAGGCCCGTTGTCTCCGTGCTACTTATTTATTGCGCTATCGGGAAGGGGCGATGCCGGCACGAAGCGGTATCGATAGTCCGCGAGGCGCACGGGTTGTATAAGAAGGTCGTCTCCAGGCCGCACCCGCCAGGCATAGCGCACAGACTTGGCGCTGCGCACCGGATCGAGTTCGACGATGCCGGCGTGCAGGCCCGTCTTCGAATCCAGCAGGACCGCGGCATTCACGTGGGTCCATTCAATGTGCATGCCTATATCGAACGTGTCATCGAGATTCTGCTCGACCACCGCATGGGTATGCGCACGTCCACCGACGAGCACCGGATCGCCCGACGCCAGGCGCAAGGGCGTACCGGCGCCCGACCGCGTTTCCGCCAGGGAAATCGATGCATCGGCGAATTGCGACAGTAGCCGGGTTATCTGCCTGAACCCTCGCGCATCGACCACGCGCGCCAGGCACGCCAAGGCCTGCTCCACGTCGTTCACGCGGGCATGTTTACTCTCCTCCGGACCAGGTTCGTCCGCGGCCGCCAATATGCCCTGAATATGCGCTTCGAAAGACACC
Organism: Achromobacter aloeverae; assembly: GCF_004121055.1. Taxonomy (GTDB): domain Bacteria; phylum Pseudomonadota; class Gammaproteobacteria; order Burkholderiales; family Burkholderiaceae_B; genus Bordetella_C; species Bordetella_C aloeverae. Next base: position 64,494 of record NZ_PYAL01000004.1, on the reverse strand, counting down.
GCGACGCCAGCAGGCGTGCATCCGCGCACGGATAAGGAACATGAGCCACGCTTATAGTCCACCGCGTAGGCTTCGTCCACGACGGACCCATCCACGGCATAGCGTCCCGGCGCCCGCGCCAGTACATCGTTGGCGTGCTCATCGACAGACACGCCCTGGAACGAAAGCTCCTGTCCATAGATTTCCCGCACGGCTATCGATTGCCCTGTTTCCGGGTTCTCGACATGGCGCCCCATGGCATCGGCCACAAAGACCTTGTCCCGGGCCGCGTCGGACGTTGGGGTCGGCCCGGACATATCCAGCCCGAAATCGCCTTGGAGGGCCCAACGGATTCCAGGATCCGACAGGACGTCGCTGGCCTCATCCTCTCCTGGCCGGGTCGCGCTCGCATCGTCACCGGCGAGCGACGACGATGGCGCGGATGACACAAAAGCCGCGAGCTTGGTCCCGAATGCCACTCGGCGCACAAGCGTAAAAAACGCGCCGCCCATGGCGTCGGGAACATCTGATTGATCGACGAGACGTGCGGCGATGGCGCGCAGCGTCTCGTCCCGCGAGAGGCAAGCGCCTGCCCTGCCCTCCGCCAAGCTCGAAGCCAAATTGGCCTGCACGTCGCCCAGCGCGACGCAAAGACGGCCCAGCACCCGCGCCCGTGCCGGTGCGACACACAGGTCCGGTATCGCCAGCGTTGCCATTTTTCCGATGAAGGCAGCGGTCATGTCCGCGCCGTCCAGGCTGCCGCCGCAGGCGACGTACAAGGAGACGCAAGCCTGCACGATGTCGGTGGCGTCGCGCAATCGCGCACTGACATCGAACAGGTCATGCATGTCTGGCGCGATGTCGCCAGGCAATGGGGGAAGCGCCGCGGCCGGCGACGGCGTTTCGGCGAGACGCGCCAGGCAAGGCGCGAGCCTGGCTTGCGCGAACGCGGTCACTCTGCGGTCGCGCTCTGACGCCAGGGCTTGTTCATCGACGTGCAGGCCGTACGTGCGCAGCGCATGCTTGTCGCACGCGGACACGATGCAGGCAAGTTCGTCATCGGACATGGCGGCCAGCGCCGCCGCAGGATAGTCCGCCAGCCGCAACTTGATGGCGGCGGCCCGCACCGTGGCGGCGACGTCCACCTGGAGATCGGCAAGGCCTCCATCCTGCGTCTTGCTGCCTGCCTGCGTTGGGCCGGGCGCGCCCTGGTCGACCCGGACCAAGGCCGCCACGCGACTCAGTGCCAGCGACAGTTTTCGGACGCGGACCCTCTCCGGGGCGTCCGGCAACTCCGTCGCCGTCCGCAGCCTTGCCATGGCTACACCCATCGCGGTACGGCGTCTACGGTACTCGTCTTCCCACCCTTTGCAATAACTCCGCCACGCGGGCTCCGCAATGGCGACGGGCCGCGGCATCCGGTGAAGATGGACCGTTTGCCGGGCCTCGTCCACCACCGCCAGGGGCAAGCTGCGTTGGTACAGCAGCCATACGTCCTGAGGCAGCCTGGCTAGCGCCAGGTAGACCGCCAAGCGTTCGCCAAGGCGCTCGGATCGTTCCTCGGACAACGTCATGAACGCACCGCACAAGGTGTGCTCAAGGTCTTCCCGGTCGTGTTCCGGTCGCAGGCAGGCGGACCACCGTCCCAGCGCGCTCTCGATCCGCTCCTTCAACACGCGCTCCGCCTGCAGGATCCATGCGGGTCCTTGAAGAGCTCGCCGCAGGCTCAGGAGCAGGGTCTCCGCCGGCAAATCCCGGCACCGATGCAAGCGCATAAGCAAGGCGTCACGGAATTCAATGTCGGCGGGCGTCGGCTTGGACGACAGCAAGCGCTTTTGCAGCGCCGGAAACAACGCCGGCGATAGCTCTTCGTCCACGCAACGCGTGATCTCCTGTTCGAGGAGACTCAACACGGCAGGATGACTGTTCGCCGGCAATGCCGATGCCAGCGCCGCCAGCGGCTTGACGCTATGGAAGAGGCGTTCGATGGCAAGCGCTGTCCGCGGCAAGGCATCTCCGCGCCATTGCCCTGCAGGCGTGGACAATAGATGCGCCATCGTGTCGAACGCGCGGTTTATCTTTTCCCGATGATGCGCGCGCCTGGCGTCGATGCTGAAGGCGCGCGGCCTGCCCCCTCGACACCAGCAACGTATCCACGTGGCACCAGTCGCCCCTGACTTGGTCGATGCCGTCACGGAGGCGCGTCTTGACCCTGCCTTCGCCGACGCGCCAGCCACGCGATCCGTTGTTGTCATCGTGTCGTTGTCACAGCGCCCGACGGATTCGCCGCAGGCCAGTCCCGCAACCGTCACTCGCCCTCCCGCCTAAGCGATGGTACGAACGGCGTCCAACCCCGGCGGCGGGATCAGACGCGCAACCCGGCACGGGCATGATCGTCGTAAGCCTGCGATACGGCCTGGACGGCCTGCTGGGGCTTGTTATTCGACAATTTCGGCGCCTTGGCGTCCCCGCGGTCGACTGTACCCAGGTATTCGCGCCAGACCACTGCGACGTTGACCATCTTCTGCACGATATTGCGCAACAAGCTGACATTGGCATCCAGCAATTCGAGACGCCAGGAGAGGAGTACCTCGCCCGTGTGCTTGTCGACGCCCAGGGTGGCGCCGTCCGTCTCGTGGCCGAAAAGATTCGCCTCCAGCAGGTCACCATAGACCGACAGGCGCTTGTCATCTTCCGTGGGAATGCGGCCCAGCACCACATAGCAGTGCAGCAAGTCCTGGGGATCGTCATGCTCCAGCGTCAACGTGACGCCATTCTCGAAGACCAGGTCCACCGTGCCCGACTCGCCCAGGCTCAGGTTGATGCAGCTTTCCTTCCCAAACAATTCGATCAGGCTGTATGCGTCCATAGATTTAATCCGCGATGCGTTGGATGATGTCCAGGACGCAGCCACCCGCCGCAGTCCTTTCAGAAAGACGTGAGTAACTGGATAGGGTTTCGGGGTTCCCGATCCCGCGCAGGCCCGCTAGTCGAGATTCAAGCTGGGTACGGCGCGCGAGCGAAGTCCAGCGCCGCCCTCGGCCGGATCGCAGGTCCCCGAGGCCGACAGGTCCGCCTCGCTGCCGTCGAGGGGGAAATCACGGACCATCTGCTCCGCCCGCAAGGGAATGCCGCAAGCGCCCTCGACGATATGCCGCCGGATCTTGGGTGCAAGGCGCTTGCCGCGCGCACGGGCGTTGACCAGTTCGACCATGGCCGCCGAGGTCAAGGGCTCGACATGCACAGCGGTCGCGGTAGGCAGGTCCATTGAAGGCGCACGCGCCACCGCGATGAGCATGACGGGCGCGCCCTCCACCAGCCGTGCCAGGCGCGCCGTCAGCTCCCGCGTCGCGCGATCCGCCCATTGCAGATTGTCGATCACCAGCAGCATCGGCTGCCCCGCCCGCTCCCGCTGCAGCAGCAAGGCGGTCACGGCATGCAGCACGCCTTCGCTGGGTGCGGCGTCGGCGCCCTGGCCGCGCTGGCGCGGCGAGGCCGGACGCAGGACCTGTTCATGGATGCTGGCGCTGGTATGCCGGTCCAGCCCGGCGCGATACCCCAGGGACTCGACCAGGCGCGCCACCTCCTTGTCCGCCTCGGACAAGGCCAGCGTGGCCGTGCCGGCGGCATCCAGCACATGGCGCACGAGATAGTCGTACACGGGATGCAGGCCGCGCTGACTGTTCTCCTGCCGGCACTCCAGCATGCGGACCACGCCGCCGGCGCGCCGCGCATATTCGCTGAAGACCGTCATGAGCAAGGTCTTGCCGACGCCCCGTTCGCCATGCAGCAGCAAGGTGCGGCCACGGCCCGACGCGGTGATCTCCGACCAGCGCCGCACGAGTATGTCGAACTCCGCCGCGCGGCCGAACATGCGATGCACGGGTGGCGCCTCGGAAGTGCAATCCAGCACGCCCACCCGCAACCCATAGCGTTCTTCGGTGGTGATGACGTAGCGATCGTGCAATTGCGCGCCGGCGGTGTCGCTGACCAGCGTTTCGTCCACGCCCGCCAGATAGGCCAGGCGGATGGCGCGCTGCCCGATCAGCATGATCGCGCCATCCGCGCTGTCGCCGTCCAGCGTGGCCAGGTCCGCATGTATGCCCATGCCGAGAATGGCGTTGCGGGGCGGGGCGTAGCGGCGCAGGTCGCAGGCCAGGCGGGCCGCGGCATCCGCGGGCGATTCGCAGGTATCGGGATAGCCGAACGTGATCGAGATGCTGCCGTCGGCGCCGGCGCAGACCAGGCCGCCGCGCCCGCTGACCAATTGCAGGAGATGCTCGCGCGCATTCTGCAGGCGATCCACCGCGCCTGCGTTGCGCCGGTCGCCGTCATCGTCCTGCGACACCGCCAGGGCCAGGATGGCGACCGGCCCCGAGGCCCATCGCCCCTCCGTGTCGGGCGCTACCGCCGGCACGTCGCGCACCGCCGCGCCGGTTTGCAGCAATGCACGGGTTTCGGCCGACGGCTCGGTTTCATAATATTCGCCCATGACAGCCGCGCAATGCTCGTACGCGCGCAGGGCCGCTTCGCGACTGCCGGCGTCGCGCAGCAGGCGGATCAGGTTGCGGTGCGCCAGTTCATCGCCGGGATGCAGCGACACCCATTTGCGGGCGCCGGCGAGGGCTTCGTCGATGGCGCCGCGGCGCGTCAAGGACAGGATGTATTGCTGGCGGCAGCGCGAGATCTCCTGGGCGAGCCGGGACTGCCAGCTGATGCGCCACGCATTCAGGCCCGTACCGGCGACCGGAGGAAGATGCTCGAGCAGTTCGCCACGGTCGAAGACCAGCCTGTCCTTCAGGGGAAGGTCGCCATACTCGCCCATTCCCAACAGCACCATGGCGTCGACCTCGACGAGCCGGAAGTCGAGCGCCACCGCGCCGGACGTCGTCACCAGGGCCTGGCCGGCCGACGCCAGCAGGCGCCGCAATACGCACAGGGCCTGGCGCAGGTTCGCGCGACTGTCCCCATTGCCATGCGGCCAGAGCAATTCCGACAGCGCGGCGCGCGACCATGAGCGTTCGTGCGCCAGCGCCAGCACGGACAGCAGATGCTTGGGCTTGGAATAGCCTATCTCGCCGGTGCGATCCACGCCTTCGACGCGGACGCTGAAGCCCCCGAGCAATTGAATGACGATAGGTTTGGTTTGGAGTGAGGACATGGCTTCGGCTGCGCAACGACATCGCGGTGGATGCCATTGCGGTCGAAGTCAGACTTGCCGCGCGGGGACCCCTGCCCGGACAGCGCGGCCCAGGCGGGTGAGCGGTAGTCCGGACCAGTCCATTGCAAGGACGCACAGCAGGCAACGACGGCGAAACAGCATCCCGGATCGAGCAGCCGTAGCGAAACGGTTGCGCAAAACGTAAATAGAGACGTCCGCAGTCTAGTTGCCGGGCACAACGTCAAAAATAAGAAAAATCTTATTCTTGGGTCGTGATGCCGTGGCCGCGCCCCTGGTCCCGCAATACGGACGGCGTGTCCTGCAGCGTCAGCCGTTGCCGCAGCGCCGCCATGGTCTGTTGCCAACGCGCCAGGTCCAGCGCGCTGGGATCCGCCTCGTTGGAGGGATCCTGCTTGAGCGTGGCCAGCAGGTCTTCCACCTGGGTCGCGCTATCCGGCGTGATCGTATCCTCCACCACCTTGCCGCCGATGAACTTCTGCGTGTGCGTGGACTGGCTGGCCGAACGCTGCGACGTCGCGTTCACCAGCTTGCCGTCGCTGTAGCCGAGGTCGAGCTGGGTGCTCGCGCTGTCGTTGATCTGGGTGTAGTAATAGTTCTGCGTATTCGGGTCCAGCGTCATGTTCAGCGGAATGTCCGCGCTGATCTGCTGGTGGTAGCTGGCCGTCAAGTGCGAATATTGCGACTGGCTGATGGAGCGGTCACGCATGCGTGCGCCGGTGATTTCCGTCCTCTGGTTCGCTTCGTACGAGAACGTGTCCTGCTCCTCGGGGTGCAAGGGATTGGGCGACGTTGCGGTCTGCTTCACCGAGGCGGTGAAATCGGCCAGCCCGGACGTCAGGCTGTGGTCCGTATCGCTCAGGGCAATGCGGCGTTGGTCCAGCGTGTCGGGCTGGGCCACGCTGCCGTAGTTGCTGTTCATTTGCGCGAAAGCGTCCTTGAACAGGGACACCAGGCCGGTGTCGCCGCGGCCGCGGCTGCCGGCGCTGTCGATCTGGGCAAGGTAGTTCGCCACGGCCGCGGCGCGCTGGCTGTCGCTGCCGAAGATCCTGGCATCGGACAAATCGACATTGACCTTCACCGTTCCCACGGGCCCGTCGAATTCGACGCTGCGGCCCTTGCTGTCGGCGTGGAAGCTCAAGGTCTGGACGCCACCGGTCGCCTGCACGCTGGCCTGCAGGTCGACCGAGGACAGCACCGAACTGTCGAATTGCGTCAGGCCGCCCAGGGCCAGCTTCGGGGGAACGCCGGACAGGCCGTCCACGGCCTTCTGGAAGCTGTCCGCCAGCGCGCCCAGCGCCTTGCGCTCGGCGTCGCTCAGGGTCGCGCCATCGGCGACCTGGATGCTGGCGGCATAACCGTTCTGCTGGCTGCCCAGCGTCACCGTCACCTGCACGCCGCGCGCGGTCTTGATGGACAGGGTGATCTGGTTGTCCGCCTTCGTGTGCAATGCCGTCTGTCCGATGGCCGTGGCCGCCGCGGCCACGGCGCTGGACTGGCCGGCGGTATTCGTCTGCAGCACGGACTGCGAATAAGCGCCGCCGCCATCGGCCAGGCTGTTCAACAGGGCGGCGCCGAGGCCGTCGAAACGGCCGGAGAGGGACGAATTGATGCTGTTGGCCACCATCAGCTTGCTGACGGCGTCGGTCGTATCGCTCTCCCACACCGTGCTGACGGTCGAGGTCACGCCGCGCGACGTATAAAGCGGGTCCGTGTCGCTGCCCTGGCCCAGCGCGACCGAGGTCGATGCGGGCGCGGTGCTTTGTTGCGTTGCCGCACGCGATGCCAGGGAGGTATCTGCGTTCAGGCGCACAATCGCATCGAGCGTGGAGGAATCCAGCGGGGACAGCGACGACAGTGTGGTCATTGGCGAAAAACAGCTCGGTTCCGCGGAAGCACGGTACTCCCGCCCTGCCGGTCGTTACGGCAGGAAGGCGCCAAAACTTAAATCCGGGGATGCGATCCGGACAGGCCGGCGCCAGGGAGGCTTGCGGGCGCCAGCGCCGGAAACGGCAAGCGTCTACTCGGAATCGATGCTGATCGTGATGGACCGCGTCGGCAAGGGGAAGTTGTACTGCGCCAACATATCCATCAAGCCACGGTTCAGTCGAGCCGAGTCGGAGACGACCATCCGTGTACGGCTTTGGATCTTGACGCGCACGCCCTGCGTATCCCCTTCGGCCGGTGGCGCCGGCGCCACGACCAGGAACCGGTCAGGCTCGTCGCGCTGCACCACGCCGGCGTCGACCAGGTCCCTCAAGCAGCGGTTCATCGAGGAGACGCTCAATTCCGCCCCCGCGTCCGCCAGGCGCTGGGCCAGGTCCTCGCGGCTGGTCGGCGTCCCCTCGGCCCGCATCAAGGCGACAAGCACTTCGATACGGCCGTACGTGGGCCGGACTCGCGCAGCGCGGAGCCTCTTCTGTATGCCGGGGAAAATGGTCTCGCGTTGCATGGAGGCGCTCTAAGGCAGGAAAGCCTCCTAACTTCGCACTAAATCCGTCAAATCCTTGTCAAACAAACTTCCTCCCCGCAAGGCGCAATCCAGGCACAGGCGAGGATCGTGCGCGGATCGAAGCCGGTGACACTTTACGATCGCAGGAGCACGTCAAGATATATGAGCGGATATTGGGCAACGTAGCGACCTCCCCGCCGTAGGGCCTACGCTGCCTGCTTGTGCTCTTTCAGCCACTCACGCAAGGCATCGTTCATCCGCGATTGCCACCCTGGCCCTTCAGCTCTGAAAGCGTCCACCACATCCTGGTCGTAGCGCACCGTCAGTTGAATTTTTGGGCGTTCCGCGCGAGGGCGTCCCGCCCGCTTCATCTGCTTGAAGTCGGCTTCGCTTAGTTCGTAGGTATCCGGATCAGCCGCAATGCCACGATCAATGGCCAAATCTTCGTCCGGAGTGGGGATGATCGTCCCAGATTTAAGCTTCGGCATAGCGTTTCACCTCTCGTTCATTCGCCTTGCGCAAACTGATGATGCGACACTCGCCGGCGCGGGTCACATAGACCACAACATACAGTCGTGGGCCGATGTAGCCTATAGAAACCATACGTCGCTCGCCATAATCACGACGCAGGTCCTCGCATGTCAGTGCACCCTCCCATTCGAATTCCCTCGCTTCCCTCAACGAGACACCATGTTTGCGCTGGTTGCTGATGTCCTTAACGGGATCGAATGAGAGCTCCATCCGAATATTGTAGCTACAAAAATACAGGATGCCAAGGATCTCGCTGCTGCACTTTCCCTACTGCACCGCCCAACCTACTTGAGGGGGACCACCACTTCCTATGGATAGCCTGTATGTCAACTAGCCACCGCCGTGACATGGCAGGCCATCGCCGTGGCGCCGACCAATTTACCCGGAAATAGCGCTGAAATTCTCCTGCGAAAGCGGCGCGGCAATCCGGTATGTGAAGCACTTCGTCGACACCGACGGCGTACGCCGGCACATCCAGCAGAGAAAGCCGTGCCCCCGTCCGGCCATGACCTTGCCCTGCCGGATATCCTTCGCCCTCACCGATGGCCTAGATATCAGCTGCGTCTCGCCGCTGACAGGTAATGCAGGATGGCGAGCAAACCACAGCGCGGAACAACCATGGGAAGCCCAAGCCGGCCCCTTCGGACGAGAGGCGAATGACGAAGTCGCTATCCGGCCCGCTTAGCGCCACGCACCGAGCGCTCAGGTTGGCACATTTTTGGGCAACAGCATTTGAGCCTGCTTGAACAGTCGGTCGCCGCGCTCGGTCCAGTCACTCCAGTCTACGACCAGTCCGGCTAGACTCGGTTCTGACATGGTGAGAGTTACGGCATAGGAAAGTCCTCCGCGAGCAGGCGACGTCCTTCAAAGATCAAATTTTTGTTCGCGTCCGGTGCCGCCCCCCGTACCGACGCCCCTCATCCGTCGTAGTAGGTCTCGAAGCAGCACGACATTCGCGGCGGCTCTGCCTTTCACATCGGCAAATTGTCCCGCATCTTGTCCCGCTTTGGGGGCACATTTCCCGGAAGCGGGACGCGAAGTATTCCGCCGATGCGCCAGATACCTCGGCGGGCGTCGTGATGATGACATGCCCACTATCGATGAAGGCATCCAACACGCGACGAACGGCCTTCCGAGCTGCCTCCCGGCCTGCGTCGGTGAGCGGCCGGCCGCCTGTGGCATAGCGAACCAACTCGACAACGCGAAACGATCGCTCCGAGTAGCAGTCCATCAACTCCAGAACCTGGTGCGCGTACTGGGAGCGCCGCGCCGCGCATCGCCCCGCTCGCTCATGAATACCGTTTGCAGGGCCGCGCGCGGCCCTGCAAGGGCCGTGCTCCGATCTACTTATATTTGTCCAGCTTCGTTTCAGGACCATCCTTCACCACGGCCTGCGCCTTGCCATAGCTCTCGATCAGGCACTTGTACTCGGGGCAGACATGGTCCGCCAGGATTTCGGCGAAGCGGGATCCTTCGGGCCGATTCCAGGTTCTCATCAGCTCGGCGACAATCGCGAATGTATCGGTGGGAATGGCGCCAGCCTGCGTGACACGAGCGATACTGGTGTCGGTAGCCAACTTGCTCCAGTTGCCGGAGGCATCCACCACGCAATAGACCTTGTACCCGGCTTGTACGGCACTGACCGCGGGGAATGTCATGCAGACGCTCGTCAGCGTCCCCGCGATGATGAGCGTCTTGCGGCCCGTCTTTTCGATCGCCTGGACGAAGGGGGGATTGTCCCAGGCATTGATCTGGCCGGTGCGCGGCACGTAGACGGCATGGGGCGCGTACTGGTGTACTTCGGGAATCAAAGGGCCGTTAGGGCCATCCGGCACCGAGGCCGTGGTTATGACGGGGATATTCAGCAGCGTCGCCGTCTTCGCGATCGCGGTGACGTAGTTGCGAAGATCGGGAATCGGTAGATCCCGCACCGTGTTGAAGAGTCCGCTCTGGTGATCAATGAGCAAGATCACTGAATCATCTGGGTCCAGCATCCCGTTCGTAGAGGCCATGTCTCACTCCTTTCGTGTCATGATCAGCCCCGCTACCGTCATCAACGCGATCACGGCGCGAGGTGCGGAAACGATAGTGGACCCGGCATCCTCGGACAAGGAAGGGGATGCACTAGGGAGGAGTCACTAATGGGGGCGCTAAGGGGGGGGGGCGCTAAGGGGAGGCACTCACGGGGGAGGCACTTTCTACCCCGGACGCTGCGTAAGGCGATGGCGTAACGGGATGAAGAGAGAGATGGTGGGTTGTGCGAGACTCGAACTCGCGACCAACGGATTAAAAGTCCGCTGCTCTACCGACTGAGCTAACAACCCGACCGAAGCCCGCGATTATGACCGAAGGCTGGTCGGGTTGTCAATTAGCGCGGGCTACGCGTGGCGCGTACCATCGAAGCCCTGGTCCGCCCGCGCCTTACCACGCAGCGACAACCGAGTCCTTGTACTTCTTGGCGATGAAGTCCTTGACGGCCTGCGAGTGATAGGCGGCGACCAGCTTGGCGAATTCCGGACGATTCTTGTCCTTTTCCCGCACCACCAGCACATTGGCATAAGGGGAATCGGCCGATTCCTGCACGAGGGAGTCTTGCTTGGGATTCAGGCCAGCCTGCATGGCGAAGTTGGTGTTGATCACCGACGCGTCGGTGTCATCCAGCGAACGGGGCAGCTGGGCGGCGTCCAGTTCGATGAAGCGGATCTTCTTCGGATTTTCCACCACATCCAGGGGCGTCGCCTTCAGGCCAGCGGTCGGGTTGACCTTGATCAGGCCCTGGCTCTGCAACAACAGCAAGGCGCGACCGCCATTGGTGGGATCGTTCGGCAGGCCGATGCGGGCGCCTTCCTTCAGGTCGGCCAGGCTCTTGACCTTCTTGCTGTAGATCCCCATCGGGAAAATCACGGTCTTGGCAATGCTCACCAGCTTGTAGCCCCGATCGGCGTTGGCATTGTCCAGGTAAGGCTGGTGCTGGTAGCTGTTGGCATCCAGGTCGCCCGAGGCCAGCGCGACGTTAGGCTGGACGTAATCCGAAAATTCGATGATCTGCACATTCAGCCCCTGCTTGGCGGCCTCCTGCTTGACCACCTCGAAAATCTCGGCGTGAGGGCCGGCGGTGACGCCCACCTTGAGCGGCTTGTCCTGGGCCTGGGCGGCGGGCAACACGAAGGTGGCGCCCAGGGCGACCGTGGCCAGCACTTTGAGAAGGGTCGATTTCATTTGCACTATTCCTGTAGCCGGATCGGCTCGTCTGGATGAAAAAAACAAAAGCCGTCGCTCCCGGATCACGGGCGGCTTCCCTGAATATTCCGCTGGGTCAGCGATGGGACATGCGCCGAACCAGCCAATCGCCGAAACTCTGGATGACCTGGACCAGCAGCACCAGCACCACGACCACGGCCAGCATGACTTCCGGCAGGAAGCGCTGGTAACCGTAGCGGATGCCCATGTCGCCCAGCCCGCCGCCGCCGATGGCGCCAGCCATGGCGGAATAACCGATCAGGCTGACCACGGTGACGATGGTGGCCGCGACCAGGCCAGGCAGGGCCTCCGGCAGCAAGACCTTCAAAATGATCTGCAAGGGCGAGGCGCCCATCGCGCGCGCGGCGGTGATCAGGCCCGGATCCACCTCACGCATGGCGTTTTCGGCGATGCGGGCCATGAACGGAATGGCGGCGACCGACAAGGGCACGATGGCGGCCGTGGTGCCGATGGACGTCTGCGCGACCCAGCGCGTGAACGGGATGATGGCCACCATCAGGATGACGAAAGGCACCGAGCGCGTGGCATTGACGATCACCGCCAGCACGCGGTTGACCGGCAGGTTCTGCAGCATGGCGTCGCGCCCGGTGACGATCAGCGCGACGCCCAGCGGCACGCCCAGCAGCACGGCGAAACCGCTGGAGACGCCCACCATCAGGAGGGTCTCAAGCAGCGAGGAAAGCAGAAGATCGATCAGTTGCGGACTCATGGGCAATTTCTTGTACGGTGATTTCACGCGCGGCCAGCGTCGCCACGACTTGCTTCAAGGCCGCCGGCAGGCCTTGCGCCAGGATGAAGAGGGTGCCGACGGCGACGCCCTGTACGTCATCGACCCGCGCTTGAACGATATGCAGGTCCAGGTCGAACTGGCGCGACAGTTGCGACAGCAGCGCGCCGCCATCGTCCGCACCGCTGAGCGACAGGCGCAGCAACTGCACCGGGGCGTCAGGCTTGCGCGCCAGGGCGTCCTTCATGCGCTGGCGCACGGCCTGCAGGCTGGCGTCGCTCAGGTCGGCCGCGGTAGCGGCCGACACCATGGCGCGCGTCACGTCGTGACGCGGCGCGGCGAACACGTCCAGCGTGCGCCCCATTTCGATGATCTGCCCCTGCGACAGCACGGCCACGCGGTCGCAGACCTCGCGCACCACTTCCATCTGGTGGGTGATCATCACCACGGTGATGCCGGTCTTGCGGTTGATGTCGCGCAATAGGGCCAGGATGTTATGCGTGGTTTCCGGGTCCAGCGCCGATGTTGCCTCGTCGCTGAGCAAGACGTCCGGCGCGTTGGCCAGCGCCCGCGCAATGCCGACCCGCTGCTTCTGCCCGCCGCTGATCTGGCTGGGATAACGGTCGCGCAAGTGCTCCAGACCGACCAGCGCCAACAAGCGCTCGACACGGGCCGGGATCTCGGCCTTGGCGACGCCGGCGATTTCCAGCGGCAAGGCCACGTTGCCATAGACCGTGCGCCGCGCCAGCAGGTTGAATCCCTGGAACACCATCCCGATACGGCGGCGCTGCTGGCGCAACTGCACTTCGGAAAGTCCGGTCAGCGCCTGGCCGCCGATCGAGATCGTGCCTTCGTCCGGCCGCTCCAGCAAATTGATGCATTGGACCAAGGTGCTCTTGCCGGCCCCGCTGGGGCCGATGATTCCAAAAACCTCGCCTTGGGCAATGTCCAGGCTGATGCCGCGCAGGGCCTCGAAGCGGCCATGCGGCGTGGCATAGGTTTTATGGAGATTTTCGATATGAATCATGACGCGACATTCTGGACGATGGCCGTTCTACATAGAACGACTGTTTCTGCTATTTTTTATTACTTTCAATTATATAGAGGCGAAGCAAAAGAAAACGCCATGGCCCTTCGCGGGAAGGAACCATGGCGCGGCGTGAAATGACGTCAGCGTGCGCGCGAAATACGGACTTCGGCGCCGCGGCGCTTGACTTCCAGCCCTTCGGAGGGAAGGATGCGCAGGCCTTCCAGGCCCTTGATGTAGCTGGATCCCTGCATCTGCATGACACGGATCTTGTTGCGCATCACCACGGGGTTGTGCACGGGCATGCCGAACATCCAGACCTCGTCCAGGATACGGGCCGAATTGAATTCGCCCGTATGCTGGGCGGCGGGTCCCAGGCACAGCATATGGCCTTCACGTCCGAACACCGGATATTGGCCCAGGCCGCATTCGACGGTCCAGACACTGCCGCCTTCGTAACGATGGCCGGTATTCAGATCCCACCAGGCTTCGCCCTTGGGCAAATAAACCTGCACCTGCTGGCCCGGTCGTACGATGGGCGCCACCAGCAGGGCCGGTCCCAGCAGGTACTGCAGGTCCCAGTCATGCGCTTGCGGGTCGTTGGGGAAGGACATCGCCATCGAGCGCTGCACGGGCAGGCCGGTACGGGCGGCGTCCTCGATGGCGCCCAGGACATAAGGCACCAGGCGGTAGCGCCATTGCAGCCAGGTCCGGGCATGCGCCAGCGTTTCCTCGCCGAAGGCCCAGGGCAGCAGGCGGTCCACGCCTTCCAGACAGAAATTGGCGGAGAACACCCCGAACGTCAACCAACGCAAGTAGAGTTCCGGCGTCATGGCCTCGTGCGGCGCGGTGGCGGAACCCACGTTGTGCATCTGCACCGGAATGCCGCTGGCGCCGATGGACAGGGCCGTGCGCAGGCTGTGCTGCAACCCGTCCCAATCGTTGCTGACCGCGGGCCCCGTCTGCCACGGCAGGCGCTGCGCGCCCGGGAACAGGTCGGCACCAGGCGCCACGCCCTCGGGCGGCACCTTGAGGCCAGCCACGGCGTCATACAGCGCACGCCGCGCCAACAGCGGGTAGATGGTCCGCAGGGCCGGCCCCGACTCGCCGCCGCGCGCGGTCACGTTATCGGGAATGTCCGGCTGGGCATCGCCCGCCGGCGCATCAAGGCCATCCTCGATCAGTTGGCGATGACGCTCCACCCATAGCGAATAGGCGTCGCGATGGGTCAGGTCCAGCAGGCCGAAAGGCTTGCCGCCCGACGCCGGCGTGCCGTCGAAAACCTGGGCGCCGCCTTCGTCCTTGAGCAGCAGCCAGCCGCGATCCTCCAGTTCCTCGAACAGCGGCGTGTGCAAGAGGACGCCCGGGAAGCCGGACGCGCAGACATGCACATTGTGCTTGTGGAACAACGCGAGCATCTGCTTGGCATCGGGGAACCGCGTCGCGTCCCATTCCAGCAGCGGCTTGTCGGCCTGGAAAGACCAGGCCGCCGGTTGCGCCAGCGCCACCGCGTCCAGCGGCAGTTGCTGCTCGCGAAGGCGTTCGATCAGGGCGGCGGTCTGCGTCGGCATCTCGCCGTCGGCCTGGCGCAGCCAGACCCCCATCGCCCACAGCACGGGCTGGCCGGCCCGTCCGGTCAACGCGGTGTATTGATTGAGCACTTCGCCAGGTTCGCCGGCGAACAGGAACAGGTCCAGGACGGTATCGTCGACCGTCACGATGTATGCGTCGTCGGCCGGCGCCACGCCCGGGGCATGCTGCACGCGGCGTATGGTATTGACGTAGACGCCCCACCCCGCCGGACTCCACGCCAGCGGCAGGGCGCGATGCTCGGGATCGTCGGAAACGACGTCCTCGCCACGCCGGTCGAGGTCGCCCGGGGTTTCTCCCAGGCCATAGACGCGGTCCTGGGCGCCCAACGCGAAACCGGCGGTCCAGACCGCCTCGTTGGCCTCGTCCAGCGCGTTGTAGCCGAAACCGGGCGTATGTTCGTTGAGCGCCGACTCAAGAACGCGCTGCTCGCCCTTGAACAGCGTCACCCGGACCGGGTCGTTATGCACCTCGAGCGCCGTATCGCCCTGCGCAATGCGCCAGCCCGCAGCGTCGCCCAAGGGCGCGACGGTGGCTTCGCCCACCGCCTCCTGGCGCGCCAGTAACATTTCCGCGACCGCGCGTGCGCGTGGCGTCAGTTTGTCATCGGCAAATTGATGGGCGTAGCCGAAACGCAGGCGGAATACACCAGGCGCATGCGCCTCGACCACCAGGCGCAGACCGTCGCCCGCGTCGAAATCGATACGGCTGGGGCGGGCAGTCAGCAACTCGACCGTCTCGAGTTGGTTAGTGTGGGCAAAGTCGTACTTGGACGGCACAGAGCATCCCCCGCTGAAGCCAAAAAAGCACCAAAAGGCGCTATTTTGACGGATTTATCCGCTGAAATAAACTCGGCTCACTTTTTGGGGCCGTATGAAGGGCCCGACAGGCGCGCGTAAGTATGCGCCTGACAGGGAAAGCGGGCACTTATTTTGCGCGGGCGGTGAATGGCGCGACGCAAACAGGAAGCGAAATCGCAGGCAAATTGGCAGGCAAAAGCCGCCAATTTCATTTAACTATCAACAACGCATCCGTAGTGTGTCCTCTTAGCGGGGCTCGATCTCGGCCAGGAGGTCCGACTCCAGCGGCACAGGCTCACCGCAGACCAGGGCCGCCACGACGTCGCCGGCCAGCGCGCTCCAGCTCAGTCCCCGGGAGGCATAGCCTGTCGCCAGGAACAGGCCCGGCGCGTCCGGGACGGGTCCGACGGCCGGGAGGCGCCCGGGCAGGACGGCCCGCCAGCCCGCCCATCCGGGCAGAGGCGCTGCCTTGGCCGCATCCGCACGCAATGAGGACGCCAGCGCCGATAGCGCGGCCGCCGGCGCGCCGCCCAGCAAGGAGGCCGCCTTGGACAGGCAGACTTCCTGCCCCGCCGCCGTGATTTCGGCTGTCGCCGCGCCATGGACGTAAGTGCTACCCGCGACGCAGGCGCCCGCTACCGCGGGCAGCAGATATCCTTCCCCGCCGACGATGCAGCGCGGGCCGCCCTCCAGGCGGGCCGCCTCGATGCTGGCTACCTCGCCCGCCAGCGCGTGCATCCGGGCCAGGCGAGGCAGGCGTTCCAGCAAACCGCTGGCGGCCAACAGGGCCGGCGTGCCAGCGGCGTTGGCCAGGACCACGCCCGAAGCCGCCGGCAAGGCCCCGCCATCGGTCTCGGCTATCCACCCGCCCGCCCCTGGCCGCAGACGCAGGACGCGCGCGAAGGTCCGGCCGATGCCGGGCATGTCCATCAACGCATCGATCAGCGCTTGCGGTTGCACCAGCAGGCCATCGCCGAAATACAGCCCGCCGCGCGAGACCGGCAGGCCGGCAAGCCGCGCGGCCTCCGCGGCGTCGACGGCGCGCACCCATTCCGAAGGAAAACCCAAGGCCGCCAGCATCGCCACGTTGGCGGCATGCGCGTCTACGTCCGCATCCCTGTCCGTTGACGTGCCGCGTCCGGTGGCGGGTCCGGTGCCGCGTCCGCGATCGCGCGTCAACTGCAGGGTGCCGCAGCGCAAGGGCACGGCCGGCGCAGGCAGGTCCAGCCACCGAGCCAGGGCGCGCTGGCTGCCGGCGCGCGACAGCCGCGCGCGGGTGTTGTCGTCGCGCGAGACCAAGGGCGTCAATGCCGCCGCCACATGGCCGCCATGCGGCGTCAGGGCCCCATGCGACGCATCGACCACCGTCACGGCGACACCGCGCAGCGCCAGCGCGTGCGCGACGCCAGCGCCGGCCAGGCCCGCGCCTACCACAAGCACATGGCCGGTCGGCGCCGGCGCCCGCGGGGCATCGCCTTCTCCCCCGCCGGTCCAGCGCGCCGTCACCATATGCGTCTTGCCGCCGAACCCCGCCTCCCGGGTTACCTCGAATCCCGCCTCCCGCAAGGCGCGACGCACCGCGCCCGCGCTGCACCAGGTAGCGGCGGTCGCGCCGGGCAAGGCATGGGCCGCCAAAGCCTGCAGCAGCGCGGGGGTCCACATGGCGGGATTGCGCGCGGGCGCGAAACCGTCGAGGAAGAACGCGTCCGCACCGAAGCGCATGCGGGGCACGCAGGCCGCCGCATCGCCGAACACCAGGGTCAGCGTCACGTTTCCCTGCTCGAAATCCAGTCGATGCACGCCAGGCAGCAAGGGCGGCCATTGCCGCAGCAGCGCATCGGCCAGCGGCCGCGTGTCGTCAGCGCCGGCGTGCGCGCGCAGCTGGCGCTCCAGATCGTCGCGCCGCCAGGGATGGGCCTCGAACGACACCATGTGCAAACGGCGCGAGCGCGCGGGATCCGCGCGCCATGCCCGCCACAGGCCGAGGAAATTCAGGCCCAGGCCGAAACCGGTCTCGCAGACGGTGTAAGCGTCTCGCCCCCGCCAACGGCCAGGCAGGCCGTTGCCGCGCAGGAACACGTAATCGATCTGCCCCCACGGCCCGTGCGGCGAATGGTAGACATCGCCATAGCGTTCGCTATACGGGAGGCCGCGCGCGTCGGTGGCGGGCTCGGCGGGGATCAGCGGCTGGTAGGAAAACAACGAAGACATCGGTTGGTTGACCTCGCAATACGCGGCATGCCTATTGCGTTGAACTCGAAAGCGTAGAATCGGAGGTGATGTGGCCGGCAGATTACACCCTCTGGAGGATCCGGCGCACAGAACACCGCGGCGCTTGTACGCGGGATAAATACCGGCACACTGCCCCCTACGAACAAAGGTCACACCGCATGCCTAATACCAGCCAGACTCCGTCGACGGAAGCACCTCTCGACCTGGGCGCGGCGCTGGATGCCGCGGTGACGGCGGCCCACGCCGGCGCCGCCATCCTGCAATCGTATTCGCATCACCGCGCCGATCTCGTGATCGACCGCAAGGCCCGCAACGACCTGGTCTCGCAAGCAGATCGCGAGGCCGAGGAGGCGGTCATCCAGGAACTGCGCGAGCGCACGCCGCAATTCGGCATCGTCGCCGAGGAAACCGGCGGCAAGGTGGCCGGCCGCGCGACCTGGTATATCGATCCCCTGGACGGCACCACCAACTTCCTGCACGGCATCCCGCACTATGCCGTGTCGATCGCGCTGATCGCCCATGCGGGCACGCAGGTCGCCGCCGGCACCACGGTGGACGTGGACACGCCGGTGGTGGCCGCGATCTACGACCCCAGCCGCGAGGAGCTGTTCAACGCCGTCTACGGCATCGGCGCCTGGCTCAATGGTCATCGCATCCACTGCTCGCGCACGCAAACGCTGGACGACGCGGTCCTGGCCACCGGCTTCCCCTTCCGGGACTTCTCCTTCGCCGACCAATACATGCCCACGCTGCACCATGCCATCAACCACACGCGCGGCGTGCGGCGGCTGGGCGCGGCGGCACTGGACCTGGCGTGGACAGCCGCCGGGCGTTTCGACGGCTACTGGGAAATGGGCCTGGCGCCGTGGGACGTGGCGGCCGGCACGCTGATCCTGCGGGAAGCGGGCGGCGTGGCCGAGGACATGTACGGCGTGGACCCGTGGCCCATAGGCGGCTACGTGGTGTCGGGCAATCCGCATATCGCCCAGGCCTTGAAGGGCATGCTGGCGCCCCACATCACGGCGCCGCCCGCCAAGAAAGGCTGAACCGGCGCGATGGCCGGACGGCGCCCACCTCGCCTACGGCTCCTCGCGCGGCTCCCGTAATTCGCGGCGCAGGATCTTGCCGACATTGCTCTTGGGCAGGTCATCCCGAAACTCCACCGTGCGCGGACACTTGTACCCGGTCAGCCGCGCGCGGCACCACTCCTTCACCTGGGTCTCGGTCACCGCCGCGTCCTCGCGCACCACGAAGGCCTTGACCACCTCGCCGGAATGGACGTCGTCCACGCCCACGGCGGCCACCTCCCGCACGCCCGGCAGGGCGGCGATGGCGTCTTCGACCTCATTCGGATAGACCTTGAAGCCGGAGACGATGATCATGTCCTTCTTGCGGTCGACGATGCGGACGTAGCCCTGTTCGTCCATGACACCGATGTCGCCGGTGCGGAAAAAACCGTCCTCGGTCATGACCGCCCGCGTGTCGTCGGGCCGGCGCCAATAGCCCCGCATCACCTGCGGTCCGCGGATGCAGACCTCGCCCCGTTCGCCATACCCCAGGGGCTGGCCAGCGTCGTCGAGGATGGCGATGTCGGTCGAGGGCACCGGCAAGCCGATGCTGCCGGAGTAGCCGAGGGAATCGGTCGGATTGACGGCGGCCACCGGCGCGGTCTCCGACAGGCCGTAGCCTTCGATCACAGGCCGGCCCGTCATCTTCATCCATCGTTCCGCCACCGCGCCCTGCACGGCCATGCCGCCGCCGAACGTCAGCCGCAGGGCGGAGAAATCCAGGGCGGCGAACGACGGGTTGTGCGACAGCGCGTTGAACAGCGTATTGACGCCCGGGAAGATATTCACCGGCGTGCGGCGCCAGGCTTGCACCAGCGCCGGCTGGTCGCGCGGGTCGAGTATCAGCAGGTTGCGCATCCCCGCGTGCATGCCGTAGAGGCCGCATACCGTCATGGCGAAGACGTGATAAAGGGGCAAGGCGCTGATGATGGTCAGCTGCCCGGCGATGTCATGCAGGGCAGGCCAGGCCACCGCCTCGGTCTGCAGGATGTTGCTGGCCAGGTTGCGATGGGTCAGCATCGCGCCCTTGGGAACGCCGGTGGTGCCGCCCGTATATTGCAGCACGGCCAGGTGGTCCATCGACAGCACCGGCGGCGTGAAGCCGGCGCGCTGCCCGGCGCGCAGCACCGCCGCGAACGTGCGGGCGTCGGGAATGCGCCAGGGCGGCACCACCTTCTTGACGTGGCGCGCCACGACGTTGACCAGCGTCTCCTTCACGCCCCCCAGCAAATCGCCGATCGCCACCACGACCACGTGGCGTGGCGCATTTTTCGCGCGGGCCTCCTGCACGACGTGCGCGAAGCGCTCCAGCACCACGATGACCTCGGCGCCGCTGTCCTCCAGCTGCCGCCGCAGTTCCGGGGGCTTGTAGAGCGGATTGACGTTGACCACCACCAGGCCGGCCCGCAGCACGCCCAGCATGCACGCCAGGTAGGCGGGCACGTTGGGCATCATCAGGGCGACCCGGCTGCCCGGCGCCAGACCCAGCGATTGCAGCCATCCCGCGAAATGGCGCGCGTGCCGGTCCAATCGTCCGTAGCTGATGTCCGTCCCCAGCGCCGTGCAGGCGACGCGGCTGGCATAGCGGTCGCAGGCGCGGTCCAGCAGGTCGACCAGCGACACGTAGCCGTCGGCGGAAATATCCGCGGGCACCCCTTGCGGATAGTGGCTGAGCCATGGACGGAGCATGGTGTTAGTCTCCATTTAGTATGTTTTGGGTTTGATGATACGCTCAGACATCCGCGATCGTCCTGCCCTGCGCGCCTCGCCTGGCCGCCACGCCGCGCATCCGGGCCCCCGGGCGAGATCGCCTTCCCTTACCGGCGCGCGCCTGCCGGCACCGCCCGCGGCCGCGACCGTCCGGCACGCGCCCTTATGGTGTCTTATGAATCTGCTCGAACCCATCCTCGACTGGCAAGCCGAAATCGCCGCCATCCGCCGCGACCTGCACGCACACCCTGAACTGGCATACGAAGAACACCGCACGGCAGACGTGGTCGCCGCCCAGCTCGAAGCCTGGGGCATTCCTGTCCATCGCGGCCTGGCGGGAACCGGCGTGGTCGGCACCATCACGGGCCGTGTCGACAATGGCCGCGCCGTCGGGCTGCGGGCCGACATGGACGCGCTGCCCATGCAGGAAGCCAACACCTTCGACCACGCCAGCCGCAACCCGGGCAAGATGCACGCCTGCGGCCATGACGGCCACACCGCCATGCTGCTTGCCGCGGCGCGCTACCTGGCCGAGCGGCGCGACTTCGACGGCACCGTCTATGTGATCTTCCAGCCGGCCGAGGAAAACGGCGGCGGCGCCCAGCGCATGGTCGCCGAGGGCCTTTTCGAAAAATTCCCCATGGAAGCGGTGTTCGGGATGCACAACTGGCCCGGCATGAAGGTCGGGACGTTCGGCCTGACCGCGGGTCCCATCATGGCGTCGAGCAACGAATTCATCATCAACATCACCGGCAAGGGTACCCATGCGGGCATGCCGAACCTGGGCATCGACCCGGTGATGACCGCGGTCCAGGTGGCGCAGTCGCTGCAGACCATCATTACGCGCAACCGCAATCCGCTGGAAGCCGCGGTGCTCAGCATCACGCAGATACACACCGGCAGCGCCGACAACGTGGTGCCCACCGAGGCCGTCATGCGTGGGACCGTGCGCACGTTCACCCTGGAAACGCTGGACATGATCGAACGCCGCATGCGGGAGATCATCGAGCATACCTGCGCCGCCATGGATTGCCGGGCCGAGTTCATTTTTTCGCGCAACTACCCGCCAACCATCAACCATCCCGAGCATGCCGCCTTCTGCGCCGAGGTCATGCGGGGACTGGTCGGCGCGGAGAACGTGAATGCCAACGTCCAGCCCACCATGGGCGCGGAGGACTTTGCCTTCATGCTGCAGGCCAAGCCTGGGGCCTATGTCTGGATCGGCAACGGCGATGGCGGACACCGCGACGCCGGGCACGGCCTGGGACCCTGCATGCTGCATAACGGCAGCTATGACTTCAATGACGACCTGTTGCCGCTGGGCGGAAGTTATTGGGTGGAAGTGGCGCGGCAGTGGCTGGGACGGGAACGGCCGCGTTGAGCGGGTTGCCGGCGCTCAGGCCACCGCCACGCCCGCCGCGCGCCGGCACAGTTCCAGGAACAGCACGGCGGCGCGGGCGGGGGCGCCCGCATGGGGCAGCAGGATGCTGAGGGTGCGCGCGAGGCCTTCAGCGCCTACTCCGGTGCCTGCTCCGGTGCTTTCTGCTGTGCCTTCTCCAGTGCCGATGCGCAGGGCGCTGAGGGAGCCGTCCTCGTGCCGCATGGACATGGCCGACACGAAACCCACGCCCAGTCCGGCCCGCACCGCCTGCTTCACACCTTCCACGCCCGCCAGCTCCAGCGCGACTTCCGGCGCCAGGCCGGCTTGGGCGAACGCCTGCTCCACCAGGCGTCGCACGCCCGATCCTGGCTCCCGCATCACCAGGGAATAGCGGGCCAGTTGGGCCAGGCTGGCCGAGCGCCCGCCGCCCAGCGGATGGTCGGCGCGCACCACGGCCACCACTTCGTCCCGCCGCCAGGGGTGGGCCTGGGTATCGGCGGGCAGGCCGGCGGGCACCTCGCCTTCGATGAACGCCATGTCCAGGAGGGGCAGCCGTTGGACGATCTGGGCGGTATTGCCATCGGAGAGATGCAGGGTCACGGCCGGATAGCGCTGGCGAAATTCGGCGACCAGGGCGGGCAGCAGGTAGCTGGCGGGGGTCGTGCTGGCGCCCAGGCGCAGCGTGCCCGAGGCAACGTTGCGCCAATCGTCGCGAACGGCGCGCGCCTGGCCATAGGCCTGGCGCAGGAGCCGGGCCTGCTCGGCCAGCCGCTCGCCGGCGCTGGTCAGCACCACGCCGTGGCCGCGGCGCCGGTATAGCGGTTCGCCGAACCATTCCTGCAAGGCGCGCAATTGCCCCGACACCGCGGGCTGCGACAGGTGCAGCAGCTCGCCGGCCCGGCTGATGTTGCCGGCGTCCGCGACGTAGGCGAAGGTCAAAAGCTGTTCAGGCGTCATGTGCGTCTCGATAAGCAGGTCAGAAAACGACGTCCGCTATTTATTCAGTAATACCCGGCCCCGGCCGATACCGCGCCGCACCGCCCCCGGCGCGCTACCGCGCCAGCCCACTGCGCCGGGCACGGCCCCGCCGCGCTACCGCGCCAGCCCACTGCGCCGGGCACGGCCCCGCCGCGCTACCGCGCCAGCCCGCTGCGCCGGGCACAGCCCCGGCGCGCTACCGCGCCAGCCCGCTGCGCCGGGCATAGCCCCGCCGCGCTACCGTGCCAGCCCACTGCGCCGGGTACAGCCCCGGCGCGCGCTACCGCGCCAGCCCGCTGCGCCGGGCACAGCCCCGCCGCGCTACCGTGCCAGCCCGCTGCACCGGGCACAGCCCCGGGCACGCTACCGCGCCAGCCCACTGCGCCGGACACAGCCGCGGCGCGCTACCGTGCCAGCCCGCTGCGCCGGGCACAGCCCCCGCGCGCTACCGCGCCGCCCCGCTGCGCCGGGCGCAGCCCCGGGCGCGCGCTGCCGCGCCGGCCTGCTGCGCCGGGCGGCCCCGGCGCGCTCGACGGGCCTCGGCACCGCCACCAAGACATCGGAGTCCGTCCATGATATCGGAAACACTGATATTACATATTCAATAATGCCATTTTTCAAATATCGATGAGCGTTTTAATATTTCTCGTAGTTATTAATTTATATAGAAACCATGTCATCCACCGCGCTTCCCCTCCCCTCCCCCTGGCGCGACAAGCTCAACGGGGTGCTGTTCGTAGGCCTGATGGCCGCCGCCGTCGTCCAGCTGGCCGACCTGCCCGCCATCCGCGGCCTGGGCTTCTCCCCCCTGGTCGTGGGCATCGTCTGCGGCATGGTCTACGGCAACTTCCTGCGCGGCACCATGCCGGCGGACTGGGGCGTGGGCGTCAACTTCACCGCCCGCAAGCTGCTGCGCATCGCGGTGGCGTTCTACGGCCTGAACATCAGCATCCAGCAGATCGCCGCCGTCGGCCTGCCCGGCCTGGCGGTATCGGTGGCGGTAGTGGTCGGCACCCTGGTCCTGGGCACCGTCATCGGCCAACGCCTGCTGGGACTGGACCGCGACACGGCCATGCTGACCTCGGCCGGCAGCGCCATCTGCGGCGCCGCCGCCGTCCTGGCCTTCGAACCGACGCTGCGCGCGCAACCGCACAAGAGCGCGGTGGCGGTGGCCACGGTGGTGCTGTTCGGCACGCTGTCCATGTTCCTCTATCCGGTCTTCTACCGCGCCGGCTGGCTGCACTTCGACACCCAGGCGCTGGGCATCTATATCGGCGGCACGGTGCACGAAGTGGCCCAGGTCGTCGGCGCGGCCAGCAATATCGACCCCGCGACCACCGAAGTCGCCACCATCGTAAAGATGACCCGCGTGGCCCTGCTGGTGCCGGTGCTCCTGGTCCTGGGCCTGTGGCTGCGCGGCAGCCGCGCCAGCGCCGACGGCGCGCCCGCCGCCAAGCTGCCGGTCCCCTGGTTCGCCATCGGCTTCCTGGCGCTGGCCATCGTCAACTCCCTGCACATCCTGCCCGACGCCGTCATTACCGTGGCCAAGCGCCTGGACATCTTCGCCCTGACCATGGCCATGACCGCCTTGGGCATCGAGACCCGCTTCAGCCAGATCCGCAAGGCCGGCCCGCGGGTCATGGCCCTGGGCCTGATCATCTACGCCTGGCTGATTTTCGGCGGCTACGCCATCGTCAAGCTGGCAACCTGACGCCTGGGCGCGACGTCCGGCGGCAGGTCCCTGTCCGCCACAAACGCAAGCGCGTTTTTCCTGCATAATCGGCCGGTTCTCAGCCAGGAACCGGCCTTATGACTTCCAGCAAATCCCAACACTCGAATACCCTGCCCAAGGACCGCGAACCGGTTCTTCGCGTCATGCCCTTGCCGGCTGACGCCAACGTGCACGGGGACGTATTCGGCGGATGGATCATGGCCCAGGTGGACATCGCCGGCTCCATCCCGGCCGCCCAGCGCGCCGCCGGGCGCGTCGCCACGGTGTCGGTCAACTCTTTCGTCTTCAAGCAACCCGTATTCGTGGGCGATGTCTGCAGCTTCTATGCGGAAATCGTCAAGACCGGCACCACCTCGGTGACCGTCTCCGTCGAGGTCTATGCACAACGTCGGCGCCTGGACGCCGAGGTCGTCAAGGTCACGGAGGCCACCCTGGTCTACGTCGCCACCGACGATGCCCGTCGCAGCCGCCCCCTGCCCGCACTCTGACGGACGCCACGCATGACGGAAACCGTCGCGACCAAGCCAGCACCCGTCCGTCCCGCGCCGCGGCGCCTCGACCCCGAGGACGCCCAGCATGCGCTGGCCGAGGTGCATGAGCTGCTGCGCCGCCAGGAGGTGGTCGCCAACCTCGTCCACCGCCAGGAGGAGGGCGACGACAAGGCAGGCCTGGTCGAACAACTGGTGCAGCGCCAGCACGAAGCCGAGCTCAAGACCCTGGTCGACGGCCTGCATCCGGCCGATATCGCCTTCATCCTGGAATCGCTGCCCAAGGACGAGCGGCAGAACGTCTGGCGCCTGGTCAGCCCCGAACACGATGCCGACGTCCTGCTGGAAGTCGAGGACTGGGTCCGCGAATCGCTGATCGAGGCCATGGACCGGCAGGACCTGGTCGCCGCCACGGGCAACCTGGACGCCGACGAGCTGGCCGACCTCGCCCCAGACCTGCCGCCCGACGTGGTGGCCGAGGTGCAGAAGGGCTTGACGGAGGAAGAGCGCGCCCAATTGCTGGAGGCCCTGGGCTACCCGGAAGATAGCGTCGGCGCCATCATGGACTTCGAAATGGTCCGCGTGCGCGAGGACGTGACGCTGGAGGTGGTGCTGCGCTACCTGCGCCGCCTGCACGAACTGCCCGACCATACCGACCAGATCTTCGTGGTCGACCGACAGGACAAGCTGCAAGGCATCCTGCCCTTGTCCACGCTGCTGGTGAGCGAGCCGGAAACCGACGTACGCGAGGTCATGACCACCGACTACCTGTCGTTGGCGCCGCTGGACTCCGATGCCGATGCGGCCGGCGCCTTCGAACGCTACGACCTGGTCTCGGCCCCGGTGGTGGACGAACAGGGCCGCCTGATCGGCCGTGTCACCATCGCCGAGGTCGTCGACGTGATCCGCGAGGACTCGCAGGAGCAGGACCTGTCGCGCGCCGGCCTGCAGGAAGAAGACATCTTCGCGCCGGTCAGGATGGCCTTGCGCAACCGCGCGCCCTGGCTGCTGTTCAACCTCTGCACGGCCGCCACCGCTTCCTTCGTCGCCTCGCGGTTCGAGGACACCGTCAGCCACATCGTCATCCTGGCCTTCCTGATGTCCATCGTCGCCGGCATCGGCGGCAACTCGGGCAACCAGACCATGACCATGATCATCCGCGCCCTGGCGGTCGGGCGCATCACGGGGCGCAACCTGTGGCAGCTGGTCAAGCGCGAGCTGCTGGTGACATTCCTCGTCGGGCTGTGCGGCAGCGTGGTGGCGGCCGGCTTCGCCTGGGGCATTTCGCATTCGGTCTCCATCGCCCTTGTCATGATGGCCGCGATGATCTGCAATATGCTGGTGGGCGCCTCCGTGGGCGTGCTGGTCCCCATGCTGCGGGCCCGCTTCGGGAAGGATCCGGCCATCGGGTCGTCGGTGCTGCTGACATTCGCCACCGACTCGCTCGGGTTTTTCATCTTCCTGGGATTGGCCACCGTCTTTCTGTTGTGAAACCGCCACCTCAACAATTAGTTTCCCTAAAGTACGGGCTCGTCTAGCCAGATTCGACAATTTCCTCACACGCCAGTCATCAAACTGGAACGTTGTCATCCGCATGACATACAAGAGGAGGTTCGATCTTGTCCAGGAAAACAATCGTTCATCGCGCGCGGCTTCAAGTCGCCGCCCTGGCGCTGGCCACGGCCGGTACCGCCCTGCCGGCAGCGGCCCAGGCCTGCGACAGCATGCCAAGCTGGATCCAGTTCGCCTGCAACAGGGCGGACCAGATCTGGAGCACGGGCAACGACGACCTCTATGTCACAGGCTACGCCTGGCACAATCGATCGGCCTATTCCGCCGACAAGATCAAGAGTTTTCGCGAAGAGTCCTGGGGCGGCGGCTACGGGCGCAGCCTCTACGACTCCGATGGCGACTGGCATGGCCTGTACGGCATGGCCTTCCTCGACTCGCACGGTCACGTGGAACCCATCGCGGGCTACGGCTACCAGTCCATCGGACGCGTCGGCAACAACCTGCGCTTCGGCATCGGGTACACCGTTTTCCTGACGGCGCGCCCGGACATCTTCCACTACATCCCCTTCCCTGGCGTACTGCCGCTGGCTTCGATCGGCTACGACAAGGCGACCTTCTACGCCACCTATATTCCTGGCGGCAGCGGGAACGGCAACGTATTGTTCATGTTCGGGAAGTGGTCCTTCTGATTTCCAGGCAGGGCACCGGAATCAGCAGGCAGGGGCCAGGCGGCGCACCAGGGCGCCCAGCCGGCAATCCTCGATGCCGTTGGCGCGCAGCGCCTTGTCGGTCTCCACGACATATTCCAGGCAGGCGCCCGACCGGCCGACCGCGGTCCGGATGGCAGCCATGCGGCTTTCCTCGGTGAGTTCGCCCGCGTAGTTGGCGCAGCCACGATTGAGCACGAAGACCAGTCCGCTGACGCAGCCTGCATCGCCATGGCAGTTCAGCCAGCGCGGCGTGTAGGCCCCGTCTATCATTTCGCGCTCCCAGAGGGCGGCGAAGGCCACCGGAACGTCGGCGGCGGCCACGCGAAAAGCGACGCCCCGGCAGCAGCCGCCGCGGTCCAGTCCGAAGACCAGCCCGGGCGTTTCACGGGAACCGCGGTGGTGATGGGACCACAGGCAGAGGGACCGGTGGTAGCCCTTGACGGTGGTGATGCGGCGCTCCTGCCAGGCAAAGCCCGGGCGCCAGATCAGCGAACCGTAAGCGAAAACCCAGAGGTCGTCGGTGCCATTCCAGTGTCGCAAGACACTGTCCAAAGAATCGTGCTCCGGCATTTGCGCCTGGACGCACGGCAACTCAGAGACTACCGCCGACATAATGAATAAGCCTATCCGTTTGCCCGTTCGCTCCGTTCGGGTCAGTGCCTATGCTAAACCTCGGGATGGGAAAAAGGATCGCACGATGACGATGGCGTGACCGCCTGAAATAAAAATCGCGTTCTCGTTGCTGCGTCACAACGAAAAATTTTGCTCGCGGGCCCGACGACCATTGGAATTCCCGGCCAACGGATGGATGGCCGGCGGCTATCTGGGCGACAATGCCCGCATGTCCCCTGTCACCCGCCACCCAACGCTGTCGCACTGGGGCGCCTATACCGCGCTGGTGCAGGACGGCCGCCTGGTCGCCTGCGAGCCTTTCCCGCACGATCCGGCGCCCTCCAGCCTGATACACGCGATGCCCGCCATGGTCCATTCCCCGCTGCGCGTGCGGCGACCGGCGGTGCGCGAGGGCTGGCTGCGCAACCGCGACACCAGCGGCCGGGGCAGCGACCGCTATGTGGAGATAAGCTGGGAGCGAGCATTGCGGCTGGTGCACGAGGAGCTCCAGCGCGTGCGCGCCCAATACGGCCCCCATGGCGTATTCGGCGGATCCTATGGCTGGGCCTCGGCCGGACGGGTGCACAGCGCGATCACCCAGACCCATCGCTTCCTCCATGCCGGCGGAGGTTGCGTCGAGCAGGCAGGCAATTACAGCTGGGGGGCCGCGCAATTCCTGCTGCCCCATGTCATCGGCACCTACAAACCGCTGACGGGACGGGTCACCGACTGGAACAGCGTTTCGCGCCACACCGAACTGCTGGTGGCCTTCGGCGGCATGCCCTTGCGGAATGCGCAGATGGTCGCCGGGGGCGCCGGCGCCCACACCACGGAACACTGGTTGCGCCGTACGGCGGAACGCGGCGCGCGCTTCGTCATCGTCTCGCCCACTCGCGGCGACGTGCCGCCGTGGCTGGACGCGGACTGGATACCCATCCGCCCCAATACGGACGCGGCCATGATGATCGCCATGGCCCATACCCTGCTGGCGGAGTCCCGGCACGACGAGACCTTCCTGCACACGCACTGCACAGGTTACGCCGCCTATGCCGCCTATCTGCGCGGCGACCACGACGGCCAGCCCAAGGACGCCGATTGGGCGCAAGCGATCTGCGGCGTGCCGGCCGCCACCATCCGCGCGCTGGCGCGGACAGCGGCCGGCTGCCGGACCCTGATCAACTGCACCTGGTCGCTGCAACGGGCCCATCGGGGCGAACAGCCGTACTGGGCCAGCATCGCCCTGGCCGCCATGCTGGGGCAGATCGGCCTGCCGGGCGGCGGCTTCTCCTTCGGCACGGGATCGATCAACAGCGCCTCCAACCCCCGCCCCGACGTCGCCGGACCCGACATGCCGGAACTGCGCAATCCGGCGCCACGTGCCATTCCAGTGGCCCGGATCGCCGACATGCTGCTGGCGCCCGGCGCCGAATACCAGTTCAACGGCCGTACCGGCATCTATCCGGACGTTCGCCTGGTTTACTGGGCGGGCGGCAATCCCTTCCATCACCACCAGGACCTGAACCGCCTGGCGCGCGCGTGGCGCAAGCCCGAAACCATCGTCGTGCACGAAAGCTGGTGGACGCCGACCGCCAAGCGCGCCGATATCGTCCTGCCCGCCACCACCACGCTCGAACGCAGGGACATCGGCGGCTCCACGCGCGACCGCTATGTCTTCGCCATGCACCAGGCCCTGCCGCCCCAGGGCGAAAGCCGCAACGACTTCGACATCTATCGCGAACTGGCGGCGATGGGCGGCTTCGAAGCCACCTTCACCGAAGGCCGCGACGAGATGGCCTGGATACGCCATGTCTATGCCAGCATGGCCGAGCGCTGGCGCAAGGGCCCGATCGCCATGCCGGAACCGCCGTCCTTCGACCAGTTCTGGCAACAGGGGTATCTCGAACTGCCACGGACCGAACGCGATTTCATCCTGTTCGAGGATTTCCGGCAGGACCCGGCCGCGCATCCGCTACAGACGCCTTCCGGCCGCATCGAACTCTATTCGGAAAAGGTCGCCGGCTTCGGCTATGAAGACTGCCCCCCGCACCCATGCTGGCTGCCGCCGGCGGAGTGGCTGGGCGCGCCGGCGGCGCGGCAATGGCCCTTGCACCTGATCACCAGCCAGCCGGCCGACCGCCTGCATTCACAGCTCGACCCCGCGCCGCAATCCCGTCGCCACAAGATCCGGGACCGCGAACCCGTGCGTATCAACCCGGACGACGCGGCCGGCCGCGGCATCAAGGATGGCATGCTGGTTCGTGTGTTCAATGCGCGGGGCGCCTGCCTGGCCGGCGCCGTACTGGACATCGGTGTAAGCCCTGGCGTGCTGGTCATGTCGACCGGCGCCTGGTTCGATCCGGGCGAGGCGGTCGAGCGGCACGGCAACCCCAATGTGCTGACGCTGGACATCGGCACGTCTCAACTCTCGCAGGGCACCAGCGCCTTGTCGGCCCTGGTCGATGTCGAACCCTGGACCGGGCCGGTGCCGGACATGCGGGCCTATGAGTCGCCCGTGGTTTCGAGGGGCGAGGATCCGAGGGGCGAGATCTGGGCAGGTGAAGCCCCGATGGACGGAGCTTGAGGGATAAGACTACAGCGGATAAGACTACGGCGGATAAGACTACGGCGGATAAGACTACGACGGGTCAGATCCCGATATCCAGGGTGTAGTGGCTGCCCGCCCGGTTTTCCAGCGTCAGCGCCACCAGTCCCGCCTGGCTCGCGGCGGCATCGGTCGCCACGTGCAAGCGCACATTGCCCAGCAAGACATCCCAACCGTCTCCGGCCGCCTCGACCGGCACGTCCGCCACGCGCGCGATGGCCGTCGCCGTGTCGCGGGCATCGGGCGAGCGCGCATCGATGCGCGTCACCGACGTGGCGCCATTCGCGTGGGCCATCAGCGCCGGCGTCCAGACGTATTCGGGCGTGACATGGCGGCAGAAGTACATCCGGATGCCGGGCACGGGCTGTTCGGCGAAGCGCACGGTGTGGAACTGCGCCTCGACCTCCTGGCCTTCGAATTGCGCGCTGCGCTTGAGGACCTGCACCGGATTGACGGCATAGCCGGCATCACGCAGGCGCTCGTACGTCGCCTGCGCGTCGTTGGTGCGCAGGACCAGGGCTTCCAGGCCCAGCGGCGAATCCGCGATTTCCTTGCGTGCCGGCGGCTTGCCCGGCGGCCAGCCCAGCAGTTCGATATACGCGCTTTCCAGCACGATCAGGCGATTCCACGACCCCAGGTTGTGCACCGCCGTCTCGCTGAGCGTATAGCCCTGGCGCTCGAAGTGCGGCGCCAGGTCTTGCAGGCGATCGCGCACCATGATCACGGCATGATCGAACTCGGTACGTCCCACCGCATGCAGCATGGCGCTCTCCTCCGACACGTCCAGGGCGGCGCTGGTCAGACCAACTTGCCGTGGCACTGCTTGTACTTCTTGCCGCTGCCGCAGGGGCAGGGATCGTTGCGTCCCACCTTGGGCAGCGCATTGCGCTGGGGCGCCTGGCCTTGCGGCTGGCCGTCCTGGTTGGCCAGGGCCTCGTCATAGTCGGAATGGTGGTACTGCACGTTCTGCACATGCGGCTGGGCGGCTTCCGCCTCGGCCTCGGCGACCTGCTCCTGCGACTGGATGCGCACGGTCATCAGCACGCGCACGACGTCGTCGCGAATACGGTCCAGCATGCCCGAGAACAGTTCGAAGGCCTCGCGCTTGTACTCCTGCTTGGGGTTCTTCTGCGCATAGCCGCGCAGATGGATGCCCTGGCGCAGGAAATCCAGCGAAGACAAGTGTTCGCGCCAATGCTGGTCGATCGCCTGCAGCATGATCGAACGCTCGAACTGGGCCCAGGCTTCCGCGCCTACCTGCGTCGCCTTGGCGCGATAGATATCGCGCGCCGCCTGCAGCACGCGCTCGTGCAAGTCTTCGTCGGTCAGGTTGGGTTCTTTTTCCAGCATCTCGGTCAACGGCAGTTCGATCTGCCAGTCGCCTTCCAGCGTGCGCTGCAGGCCCGGGATGTCCCACTGCTCCTCGACCGATTCCGCCGGCACGAACTTGCGGAACATTTCGGTCACGGCGGCGTCGCGCAGGTTCTCCACGGTGTCGCTGACCGAGCTTGCTTCCAGCACGTCATTGCGCTGGGAATAAAGCACCTTGCGCTGGTCGTTGGCGACGTCGTCGTATTCCAGCAATTGCTTGCGGATGTCGAAGTTGCGTCCTTCCACCTTGCGCTGCGCGGTCTCGATGGAACGCGTCACCATGCCGGCCTCGATGGGCTCGCCCTCGGGCAGCTTCAGGCGTTCCATGATGGCGCGGACACGGTCGCCCGCGAAAATGCGCATCAGCGGATCTTCCAGCGACAGGTAGAAGCGCGAGGAGCCCGGGTCGCCCTGGCGTCCGGCACGGCCGCGCAGCTGGTTATCGATACGGCGCGACTCGTGGCGCTCCGTGCCGATGATGCGCAGGCCGCCGGCCGCCTTGACCTGGTCGTTCATCGGCTTCCATTCGGCGCGTATCCTGGCGATGCGCGCTTCCTTTTCCGCCTCGTCCAGGCTGGCATCGGCGCGCACCAGGTCGACCTGCTTGTCGACGCTGCCGCCCAGCACGATGTCGGTACCGCGGCCCGCCATGTTGGTGGCGATGGTGATATGGCCGGGCTTGCCGGCCTCGGCCACGATCTCCGCTTCACGCGCGTGCTGCTTGGCGTTGAGCACTTCGTGCTTGAGCTTGGCGCGCTGGAGCAGGCCGGACAGCAGCTCGGAGTTCTCGATGCTGGTGGTGCCCACCAGCACGGGCTGGCCGCGCTGGTGGCAGTCGCGGATGTCTTCCAGGATGGCGTTGTACTTTTCCTGGTGGGTCTTGAAGACCTGGTCGTTCTGGTCCTTGCGGACCATGGGCTTGTTGGTCGGGATGATGACCGTTTCCAGCCCGTAGATTTCCTGGAATTCGTAGGCTTCCGTGTCGGCCGTGCCGGTCATGCCCGACAGCTTGTCGTACATGCGGAAGTAGTTCTGGAAGGTAATCGACGCCAGCGTCTGGTTTTCGTGCTGGATCTTGACGCCTTCCTTGGCCTCGACCGCCTGGTGCAGACCATCGGACCAGCGGCGGCCCACCATCAGGCGGCCGGTGAATTCGTCGACGATGACCACTTCGCCGTCCTGCACCACGTACTGCTGGTCGCGGAAGAACAGCGTGTTGGCGCGCAGGGCGACCATCAGGTGATGCATGAGCGCGATATGGCGCGGGTCGTACAGGGACTCGCCCTCGGGCAGCAGGGCCAGGCGGCTCAGGATCTGCTCGGCATGCTCATGGCCCGCCTCGGACAGGTAGACCTGCTGGCTCTTTTCGTCGACCCAGTAATCGCCTTCCGGTTCCGGTTCCTGCGGCTTGGGCTCGGACGCCATGCGCGTCAGCAAGGGCGGCACCGCGTTCATGCGGATATAGAGTTCGGTGTGGTCCTCGGCCTGGCCGGAGATGATCAGCGGCGTGCGCGCCTCGTCGATCAGGATGGAGTCCACTTCGTCGACGATGGCGTAGGCCAGCTCGCGCTGGCGACGATCCTCGACGCGGTACTCCATGTTGTCGCGCAGGTAGTCGAAGCCGAACTCGTTATTGGTGCCGTACGTGATGTCGGCGGCGTAGGCCGCCTTCTTCTCTTCGTTGGGCTGCTGCGGCACCACCACGCCGGTGGACATGCCCAGGAAACGATACAGGCGGCCCATCCACTCCGCGTCGCGGCGGGCCAGGTAGTCGTTGACGGTCACGACGTGCACGCCACGGCCGGACAGCGCGTTCAGGTATACCGGCAGCGTCGCCATCAGCGTCTTGCCTTCACCGGTGCGCATTTCGGCGATCTTGCCGTTGTGCAGCGTGATGCCGCCCAACATCTGCACGTCGAAATGGCGCATGCCGAAGACCCGCTTGCCCGCCTCGCGAACGACAGCGAAGGCTTCCGGCAAAAGGTCGTCCAGCGTGGCGCCTTCCTTGTAGCGCTTGCGGAACTCGTCGGTCTTGGCGGCCAGCGCTTCGTCCGACAGCGCGGCGATGCCCGACTCCAGTCCGTTGATCTGGCTGACGATCTTGCGATATTGCTTCAGCAACCTGTCGTTGCGACTGCCGATGAGTTTCTTGAGCAGAAAAAGCATGCGTATTGGGGCCGCGCGCCAAGCCTCCCGGTAATGGGATGCCCGTCGTGCGGCGATCTTTTAGTTGATGGAGCGGACGCGTCCGCTGGCAAACGATCGAGTGTAACGCACCTGGGGATGAAGCCCCGGGTGGTGTGACAGGAATGTCACGCCCTTGACGGCGTGACCGTCACATTCAGCCGCCCGTGGGGGACGGCGCCGTTGCCAGGGCCGGCGGCGCGGTGGCCGGCGGACCGATGAAGAGCTTGGGATCGAGCGGCTGGCCGGCCAGCCGCACTTCGAAATGCAGGTGCGAACCGGTGGAGCGCCCGGAAGAGCCGACGCGCGCGACGATCTGGCCCCGCTCGACCACGTCGCCTTTCTTGACCAGCAGTTCCGACGCATGCGCATAGCGCGTGGACATGCCGTCGCCGTGATCGATTTCCAGCATATTGCCGTAGCCGCTTTCGGGGCCGGCCTCGGTCACCACGCCGCCCGCGGCGGCCGCGATGGGGGTCCCGC
Organism: Achromobacter aloeverae; assembly: GCF_004121055.1. Lineage (GTDB taxonomy): Bacteria > Pseudomonadota > Gammaproteobacteria > Burkholderiales > Burkholderiaceae_B > Bordetella_C > Bordetella_C aloeverae. The sequence goes on along the minus strand of NZ_PYAL01000004.1, from coordinate 29,886 downwards.
GCGGCGCGGGAAAATCCACGCCTTCGTGCATGGCGTAACGGCCCGTCACCGGATTGCGACGCCAGCCATAGGAAGAGCTCAAATAGGTATAGCCGTCCAGCGGCATGGACGTCGGCAGCCGGGCCAGGTCGCCGGAACGGCGCGTCAAGGCGGCGTCCAGCATGTCCATCGTGCTGGATTGCGCGGATGCGTGGGCCAGCAGGGCATCGAGCTGGCGCCCAAGCGCCTGGGCCGAGCCGGGATCCAGCGACGGCGGCTCCCTGTCGGTGAAGTTGTCATCCATGACCTCATCGGCCTGCGGATCGGCCGGCTGCGCCATGGCCTGGGCGTCGCCGCGCGCCGGCTGCTTGTTCCCCTGCTCCGGGGCCGCCTGAGGGTCGGCCAGGGTCACCCCCGCCGCCACGGCCAGCCGCCGACTGAGGGCGTCCATGCCGATCAGCTTGGCCTGCAGGGCGCCGACGCGCCCCGCCAGCATGTTCAGGTTATCGCGGACGAAGGCGGCATTGCGCATGGCCTGCTCGGAAGCCAGCGGGATGACGTCGCCGCCGGCGTGGGGGGCCGACAGGTTGCGATACATGGACGCCCCGTAGGCGCCTATCATCGCGGCCAGCGCCAGCAGGGTACCCAGCACCAACGCAAGGCGCCCCCCGCCCAGGGTCAAATGCCCGTCCGAATCGCCGCGGGCATGCATAATGACTATCTTCAAAGCTCGCTATCCTTTCTAGTCCGGCATGAGAAAGACTCCCTACCGTCGTCCGCGTTCCGCGCCGGGGCGCCAGCAGGCTACCGCCCTGGGATGGCTGGGGCATGACAACCATGCCGCCAGCATGCTGGCCACCGCCCGGCTGCACATGCAGATACAAGCCGCCGTGGCCAAGATCCTACCGCCGGCGCTGGGCGAAGTGTGCCGTGTGGCACGCCTTGAAACTAATAAGTTGCAACTGGCCGTACCAAGCGCCGCGCACGCGGCCAAGCTGCGCCAGATGGCGCCGCGGGTTGCCCAGGCACTGACGGCCGCCGGCTGGCAACTGGACGAAATCTCCGTCAAGGTGCAGGCCGGCCTGATGCCCCCGCCCGCGCCGCCCCCGCCACGCGAGGCCGCGCCGCTGGATGACCAGGCGCTGGAGGCGTTCGACACGCTGCGGAAGAACCTGCGGCCAGGCAAGCTGGCCGATGCCGTGGCGCGCCTGCTCAGGCATCACAAGCCCACGTCGGAGTCCTAGGGGCCGGCGCGGGCGCCGTTACGGCAGGAAGCAGCCGGTCCGAAACGGTCCGAATCAGGCCAAATCGGCCCGAAGTCGGTCCGAAAATCGGCCCGAAGTCGACCCGAAAGCAGCTCGGATCAGGCCATTTTCCACTCGTAGCGGAAGGCCTTGGGCGCCGCCGCCTGCGACTCGTAGGTCACCAGTTCCCAGCTTTCCTGCTGGGCCAGCAGCGCGCGCGCCAGCTGGTTGTTCATGTAGTGGCCGGACTTGCACGCCACGTAGCGCGCCACCAGGGGCTTGCCAAGCAGGTACAGGTCGCCGATGGCGTCCAGGATCTTGTGCTTGACGAACTCATCGTCATAGCGCAATCCGTCGCTGTTCAACACGCGGAATTCGTCCATGACGATCGCGTTGTCCAGGCTGCCGCCCCGGGCCAGGCCCATGGACCGCAGCGTTTCGACTTCATTGACGAAGCCGAAGGTACGGGCACGCGCGATTTCGCGCGTGTAGGAATGGGTGGCGAAGTCGATCTCGGCGAAATTCGCCGTCGAATCGATGGCCGGATGACTGAAGTCGATGGAAAAGGCCAGCGCGAAGCCGTCGTGCGGCTCCAGGCGCGCCCACTTCTCGTTGCGTCCTTCACCCTCGCGTACCTCGATGGGCTTGAGCACGCGGATGAACTGCTTGGGCGCGTTCTGTTCCACGATGCCGGCCGAGCGCAGCAGGTAGACGAACGTCGCCGCGCTGCCGTCCATGATGGGCACTTCTTCGGCGGTCAGGTCCACGTGCAGGTTGTCGATGCCCAGGCCGGCCAGGGCCGACATCAGATGCTCGACGGTGGAAACCCGTACGTTGCCCTGTTGCAGCACCGACGCCATGCGCGTATCGCCGACCCCGGTCGCTTGCGCCGGCAGATCGACGACCTCGGGCAGGTCGATGCGATGGAAAACAATCCCCGTATTCGGCGCAGCAGGACGCAGGGTGAGCTCCACCCGGCGGCCGGAGTGGACGCCCACGCCGGTCGTCTTGACCAGATTTTGAATGCTGCGCTGACGGAACATGGGAATGAATCTTGTTTTTTGAGAGTAGCCGGCTGAATGCCCGCAAAAGCCAACTTAACCCTGGGAGTGTAACTCTATTGCAACGCAGCGACAAACGAGACGAAGGTATACGTCCCTGGTTATCCAGCGTCGGCGGTTATTCCCCTCCGGCCCGCGCTGGGGTATCGCGGGCCGGAGAACAGGGAGTTGGAGCCGTCGGATGACCCTAAGCTCAGTCCGCCTGCTTGCGCAGGAAAGCCGGAATGTCGAAGTGGTCCATGCCCGAGCTTTCCAGGGCACGCACCTGGGCCGACGCCTGGCTGCGCGGGTTGCGCATCACCGACGGCATGTCCAGATTGCGATAGTCGCCCTGGGCAGCGCCGCCGTTGTGCTGCATCCCGCCCATGGGCAGGTTGTCGGTGCCGGTGCGCAGCACTTCAGCCGTGCTCTGGACCAGTTGCGGACGGCTGGCCGCGCGGCCCAGGCCGGTGGCGACCACGGTCACACGCAGGTTTTCACCCATCGACTCGTCGTAGGCGGTGCCGAAGATCACGGTGGCGTCGTCCGAGGCGTAGCCGCGGATCGTTTCCATGATTTCGCGCGTTTCGCGCATCTTCAGCGAACGGCTGGCGGTGATGTTCACCAGCACGCCACGGGCGCCATGCAGGTCGATGCCTTCCAGCAGCGGGCAGGCGATGGCGTGTTCGGCGGCGACGCGGGCGCGGTCGGCGCCGGCGGCGGTGGCCGTGCCCATCATGGCCTGGCCCTGCTCGCCCATGATCGTCTTGACGTCTTCGAAGTCGACGTTGACGTTGCCTTCGACGTTGATGATTTCGGCGATGCCGGCGCAGGCGTTGTGCAGGATGTCGTCGGCCGACTTGAAGCAGTCTTCCTGCGTCGCATCCTCGTCCATCAGGTCGTACAGGTTTTCGTTCAGCACCACGATCAGCGAGTGCACGTGCTTGGCCAGCTCGTTGATGCCGTCTTCGGCCATCTTCAAGCGCTTGTTGCCTTCGAACTGGAACGGCTTGGTGACGACACCCACCGTCAGGATACCCAGCTCCTTGGCCACTTCCGCCACGACCGGCCCCGCGCCCGTGCCCGTGCCGCCGCCCATGCCCGCGGTGATGAACACCATGTGGGCGCCATTGAGCGCGGCGCGGATTTCCTCGCGCGCGGTTTCGGCCGAGGCACGCCCCTGCTCCGGCTTGGCGCCGGCGCCCAGGCCGGTACGGCCCAGACGAATCTGCACCGGCGCGTTGGTCGCGGCCAGTGCCTGGGCGTCGGTATTCGCGCAGATGAAGTCCACGCCGTTAACGCCGTTACGGATCATATGCGCCACGGCGTTGCCGCCGGCGCCCCCAACACCAACCACCTTGATAACGGTGCCTTTGGTGCTGTTATCAAGCATTTCAAAGTTCATCATGATTGACGACTCCCTCAAGTCTTAAACGCAAATCACAAGAAATTTCCCCGATGCCGCATTCTTTGTGAATCGCCTCAAAGCCGATGCCGGTCCTGGTGACCCGCAACGGGTTTGAAGCGCCTCCGTCAGCGCGCCGTTCACCCGCCTGGCGCGCCCCGGATACCGGCGACAGCCCGGTACCCTTTCTTACTGCTCACTCGTCCTACGCAAACCACGAAAATACAAATGCCTCGAAGTCTGCTACCAACTTCAAATTGCTGCCACTACTAAATGATGCGAACTACTAAATACTTCCCAAAAAATTCGATCCCCAAGCCCACCACACCGCACCACCCCAACTAAAGAACTCCACCGCGATCGAGGCACAGCGGATCCGGGTCCCCCGGTCCGCCAGTGCGCCCCCCTGGGGGGGAAGGCGCGCAGCGCCTTCGGGGGGGGGTCAGTTCATAAACCACTCTTTCATGCGCGTCAGCAAGCTCTTGAAATTCCCGGTCTGCGCGGCCACCTTGCGGCCCCGCACGCGCTGCATGCGAGCTTCCTGCAACAAGCCCATGACCGTCGAGAAGCGCGGATTGCGCATGACATCGGCCAGGCTGCCCTCGTATTCCGGCACCGCCACGCGTACCGGCTTCAGGAACACGTCCTCGGCCAGTTCCACCATGCCCGGCAGTTGCGCCGACCCGCCCGTCAGGACCACGCCCGACGCCAGCAGGTCTTCATAGCCGGAATCCCGCACCACTTGCTGCACCAGCGTGAACAACTCTTCGATGCGCGGCTCGATAACGGCACCAAGCGCCTGCCTCTTAACCAGCCGCGGCCCACGATCGCCCAGGCCCGGCACCTCGACGGTTTCGTCGGGACTGGCCAGCACCTGCTTGGCCACGCCATAACGCAGCTTGATTTCCTCGGCGTCCGGCGTGGGCGTACGCAGCATGGCCGCGATATCGTTGGTGATCTGGTCCCCGGCGATCGGGATCACGGCCGTATGGCGAATCGCGCCACCCGTGAAAATCGCCACATCGGTGGTCCCCCCGCCGATGTCCACCAGGACGACGCCCAACTCCTTTTCATCCGCGGTCAGGCACGCAAGGCTGGACGCCAACGGTTGCAAAATAAGGTCTTGCACTTCCAGGCCGCAGCGGCGCACGCACTTGACGATGTTCTGCGCCGCGCTCACCGCGCCCGTCACGATATGGACCCGCACTTCCAGGCGCAGGCCACTCATGCCGATGGGTTCACGTATGTCCTCCTGGCCGTCGACGATGAACTCCTGCGTCAGCACGTGCAGCACCTGCTGATCCGTCGGGATGTTCACCGCCTTGGCGGTCTCGATGACGCGGGCCACGTCCGTGGAGGTCACTTCCTTGTCCTTGACGGCCACCATGCCGCTGGAATTGAAGCTGCGGATGTGGCTGCCGGCAATGCCCGTGTAGACGTCGCGTATCTTGCAATCCGCCATCAACTCCGCTTCCTCCAGCGCACGCTGGATCGAGTTGACGGTGGTTTCGATATTGACCACGACGCCCTTGCGCATGCCGCGGGACTCGTGCTGGCCCAGGCCCAGCACCTCGAAGCGGTTCTCCGGCAGGATCTCGGCGACCACGGCCACCACCTTGCTGGTGCCGATATCGAGGGCGACGATTAGGTCCTTGATGTCACGGGTCATGTTGTCAACGCTTTTTCGGGATGGGTTTCGATTTCGGTTTTTCGGGTTCGGGGAGCGGCGCCAGCGCCAAGGCAAAGCCATTGGGATAACGCAGATCGGCTTGCAATACCGTACGGCCCTCCAGTTTCGACATCAAGGCCGGCCAAGCCTGCACAAAACGTTGAATGCGCGCCGCGAAAGGCAAGGCGCCCGGCGGCCCGTTCGGATCCGGCGCGTCCGCGCCCGGATCCCGCCCCAGGTCCAGCAGCAGGCCGTTGGACAACTTGGCCCGCCAGGCATACCGCGCGCTCAAGTCCAGTTCCTGCACCCGCATATCCAGCGGCGCGAACCAGCGCGCCAGTTCGGCATAGCGCTGCACCACGAGGCTTTCGCTGCCATCCGGCCCGGAAAAATGCGGCAGCGCGTCCTCGTCGTCCAGCTCGCCCGTATTGGCCGTGAACGATTCGCCCCAGGTGTTGATCATCTGGTTCTCGTTCCACAGCGCCAGCGGCTGCTGCTCCTCGATACGCACACGCAGCGTGTTGGGCCAGATCCGGCGCACGGTCGCATGGCGCACCCAGGGCACGGACTCGAACAGCTCGCGCGCGCTGTCCAGGTTGACCGTAAAGAAGTTGCCCACCATCTCGCCGGCTATCGTGGCCCGCACGCTGGCCGGCGACACATAGTGCAGCTGCGAATCCGGCATGGGCTCCAGTTCGATGGCAGCCAGGTTGAAATACGGCCGCTTGGCCAGCCACACGACCCCACCGGCCAGCATGGCCAGTACCGCGCACACGGCCAGCGTGTTCGCGATGAGGTTGGTGAGTCGGGCGTCGTTCCACACGGATCTTCCAGGTCAAGCGTTACGGGCCGGGGCGCGCACCTTGCAGGCCGCCTCGGAAAGAATGGACACACACAGCTCGGGATAGCTCATGCCGGCGGCCTGGGCCGCCTTGGGCACCAGCGAATGGCTGGTCATGCCTGGGGACGTATTCATCTCGATCAGCCAGGGGCGGCCCTGCTTGTCCAGCATCAGGTCCACGCGGCCCCAGCCTTCGCAGCCCAGCGCACGGTACGCCGCCACGCTCAGGCGCTGGACTTCGCGCGCCAGGTCGGCCGGCAGGTCGGCCGGGCAGAAGTACTGCGTGTCGTCCGAGAAATACTTGTGCTCGTAGTCGTAGTTGCCGTCCGGCGCGACGATTTCGATCACCGGCAGGGCTCGCGCCGCGCGGCCGCTGCCCAGCAGGGCCACCGTCAATTCGCGCCCGGTGATGAATTGCTCGGCCAGCACCTCCGCGTCGAAGCGCGCGGCCAGCGCGTAGGCTTCCTTCATGTCGGAATAGCCGCGCACCTTGGTGATGCCGACGGTCGATCCCTCATGCGGCGGCTTGATCATCAATGGCAGGCCAAGGCGGTCGGGCACCAGGCGCAGCTCCGTGTCGCCGCCCAGGACCTCGAAAGCCGGCGTCGGCAGGTCATGGTGGAGCCAGACGCGCTTGGTCATCACCTTGTCCATGGCCAGCGCGGACGCGGCCGCGCCGCTGCCGGTATAGGGGATCCCGAGCAACTCCAGGGCGCCCTGGATCGTGCCGTCCTCGCCATAGCGGCCGTGCAGGGCGATGAATACGCGGTCGAAACCGGCTTGTTCGAGCTCCGCGAAGGTCTGGCGGCCGGTATCGAACAGATGGGCGTCGACGCCGGCGCTGCGCAGCGCCTCGTGCACGCCGGCGCCGGACATGAGGGACACTTCACGTTCGGCCGAGCGGCCGCCGTACAACACGCCGACCTTGCCGAATTGTTGGGGGGCAATGGTCATGCCAATTCTCCAATTTGCGCGGGCACGCGGCTGATCGAGCCGGCGCCCATGACGATGACGACGTCGCCGTCGCGCACGAAATCCAATGCAGCGGCGGGGAGTTCCGCCACGTCCTCGACGAATACAGGCTCTACCTTGCCGGCTACGCGCAGGGCGCGCGCGAGGGCGCGGCCATCGGCGGCCACCAGGGGCGCCTCGCCGGCGGCGTAGACCTCGGTCAACAGCACCGCGTCCGCGGTGCCGAGCACGCGCACGAAGTCCTCGAAGCAGTCGCGGGTGCGGGTGTAGCGGTGCGGCTGGAAGGCCAGCACGATACGCCGGCGCGGCCAGGCGCCACGCGCCGCGGCCAGCGTGGCGGCCATCTCGACCGGATGATGGCCGTAGTCGTCGATCACGGTGAAGGTACCGCCGCCGTGCGCGGCCGGCACGGCGAACTCGCCCACTTGCGTGAAGCGGCGGCCGACGCCATGGAAGGACTCCAGCGCCCCCCGGATGGCCTCGTCGTCGACGCCCAGCTCGGACGCGACGGCGATGGCCGCCAGCGCGTTGCGCACGTTGTGCAGGCCGGGCAGGTTCAGGGCCACCGACAGCGGCGGCAGCGCCTGCTTGCGGGCCCGCCGCGTCACGTCGAACAGCATGCGCGTGCCGTCGGCGCGGACATTGTGCCCGGCCACCTGCGCGTCGCCGTCCAGGCCATAGGTGGTGACGGGCCGCGAGACGAAGGGGATGATCTCCCGGACGTTGGCGTCGTCGGCGCACAATACGGCGGTGCCGTAGAAGGGCAGCTTTTGGGTGAACTCGATGAAGGCGCTCTTCAGCCGCGCCACGTCGTGCCCATAGGTGTCCATGTGATCGGCGTCGATATTCGTGACGACCGCCATCACGGGCAGCAGGTTCAGGAACGAGGCGTCCGACTCGTCCGCCTCGACCACGATGTAGTCGCCCTGCCCCAACCGGGCATTGGCGCCGGCGGAATTCAGGCGGCCACCGATCACGAAGGTCGGATCCAGGCCGCCGGCCGCCAGCACGCTGGTCACCAGGCTGGTGGTGGTGGTCTTGCCGTGGGTGCCGGCAATGGCGATGCCGCGCTTCAGGCGCATCAGTTCGGCCAGCATGACCGCGCGCGGAACCACCGGGATGCGCGCGGCGCGCGCGGCGATGACTTCCGGATTGTCGCCGGCCACGGCGGTGGACGTGACGATGGCGTCGGCGCCTTCGATGTTGGCGGCGGCATGGCCGATGGCGATGCTCACGCCCAGGCCCGCCAGCCGGCGCGTGACGGCCGACTCGTTGAGGTCGGATCCGCTGATGCGATAGCCCAGGTTCAGCAGGATCTCGGCGATGCCGCTCATGCCCGCGCCGCCGACGCCGACGAAATGGATATGTTGGATACGGTGTTTCATGTTGCGCGCCTCGCTGCCTGCTCGCAGGCGTCGGCGATGTGCTGGGCGGCGGCCGGCAGCGCGCGTGCGCGCGCCTGGACGGCCACCGCCCGGAGTTCTTCGCGATTGCGTTCGCCCAGCCACTGCGCCAGCCATTGCGGCGTCATTTCGGCCTGGCGGCGCATCCAGCCGGCGCCGGCGTCGCTCAGGTAGCGCGCATTGGCGGTCTGGTGATCGTCGATGGCATTGGGCAAGGGAATGAACAGCGCGGCCACGCCGGCGGCGGCCACTTCGGCCACCGTCATCGCGCCCGCCCGGCAGACCACGACATCGGCGCTGCCCAGCGCGCCGGCCATGTCCTCGATGAAGGCGCGGCAGTCGGCCTGCACGCCGGCCTGCGCGTAGGCCTGCTTCAAGGCCTCGATATGCAGTTCGCCGGCCTGGTGCGTGACCGCCGGCCGCTGCGCCGCGGGCAGCAGGGCCAGGGCTTGCGGCAATACGGTGTTCAAGGCCTGGGCGCCCAGGCTGCCGCCCACCACCAGCAGTCGCAGCGGGCCGTCGCGGTCCGCATAGCGCTGTTCGGGCGCCGGCAGCGCGCAGACTTCGCGGCGCACCGGATTCCCCATCACCTCGCCCTGCGGCAAAACGCCGGGGAAACCCGTGAGCACGCGCCTGGCCATCCGCGCCAGCGTCCGATTGGCCGTGCCGGCCACGGCGTTTTGTTCATGCACCACCAGCGGCACGCGTCGCATGGCCGCGGCGACGCCGCCCGGGAAGGCCACGTAGCCGCCCATGCCCAGCACGACGTCGGGCCGCAACGTGGACAGGTACCGCAAGGCCAGCCGCAGCGCCGATGTCAGGCGGAACGGCAGTTGCAGCATGGCCTTGACGCCGCGTCCGCGCAGGCCCTGGAAGCGCATGGGCATCATCTCGATGCCGCGCGGCGGCACCAGCTTGCCCTCCATGCGGTCCGGATTGCCCAGCCACAGCACGCGCCAGCCGCGTTCACGCAGCACGTCGGCGACGGCGAGGCCCGGCATGATGTGGCCGCCGGTGCCGCCCGCCATGATCAGCGCGGTGCGGGGGGTTGCGGCCTGCCCGGCGCGCGCGGAGCGGCTGGGAGCATTCATACCCGCCCTCCCCGCATCATCGTGCGATTTTCGAAATCGACGCGCAGCAGCATGGCCAGCGCCAGCAGGTTCATCACTACGCCCGAGCCGCCGTAGCTCACCAGCGGCAGCGTCAGGCCCTTGGTGGGCAGCAGCCCCAGGCACACGCCCATGTTGATGAAGGCCTGCACGCCGAACCAGATGCCCACGCCCTGCGACAGCATGCCGGCGAAGGTGCGCTCCATGGCGACGGCCTGGCGGCCGATCTCGAAAGCGCGCTGCACGATGATGGCGAACAGCACGATCACCAGCGTGACGCCGACGAAACCCAGTTCCTCGCCGATCACGGCCATGATGAAGTCGGTGTGCGCTTCCGGCAGGTAGTGCAGTTTCTCCACGCTGGCGCCCAGGCCGACGCCCAGCCACTCGCCCCGGCCCAGCGCGATCAACGAATGCGACAGCTGGTAGGCGCTGCCGTAGGCATTGTCCTGGTTCCAGGGATCCATGTAGGCGAACAGGCGCGCGCGCCGCCAGGGCGACAGCCAGATCAGCATCAGGAAGGTGCTGACCAGCACGCCCAGCAGGCTGCTGAAGTACTTGCCGTTGATGCCGCCCAGGAACAGGATGCCGATGGCGATGGCCACGATCACCATGAAAGCGCCGAGGTCCGGTTCCAGCAGCAGCAGCATGCCGACGCCGCCCAGGGCGCAAGCCATGGGAACGAAGCCGCGCAGGAAGTTTTGCATGTGCTCCTGCTTGCGCACCGTGTAGTCGGCGGCGTAGAGCAGCGCCGCGACCTTCATCAATTCGGACGGCTGGAAATTCAGCGGGCCCAGCGGAATCCAGCGGTGCGCGCCATTGACCTCGCGGCCGATGCCCGGCACGAGCACCGCCAGCAAGAGGACCAAAGCCAGCATGAACAGCGGCACCGCCAGACGCTGCCACATACGGATGGGCAAGGTCAGCGTGATGGCCGCGACCACCAGGCCGGTCGTGACGAAGGCCCCGTGGCGCACCACGAAATAATATTGGCCATACGAGGCGTAGCGCGGTCCGTCGGCCAGCGCGATGGAAGCCGAGTACACCATCAGCAGACCCAGCGCCAGCAAGGTCGACGAGGCGATCACCAGGGGCATGTCGAAGGACCGCATGCGCGTGCGGCCGGGGCGCACCGCGTTGACGCTGGCCGTGAGGTCGGCAAACAGGCTCATGCGACCTCCCCTTGGTCCAGGGCCAGTTCCTGCACCTCGTCGGCGTAGACCTGGCCGCGGTGCACGTAGCTGCGGAACATGTCCATGCTGGCGCAGGCGGGCGACAGCAGCACGGCGTCGCCCGGCTGGGCCAGGCCATGCGCCTGGCGCACCGCGTCGCGCATGTCCTTGGCGTGGACGCAGGCAACGCCGGTCGATTCCAGCACGCGGCCGATTTCCGGGCCGTCCTTGCCGATAAGCACCACCGCGCGCCCATGGCGCGTCACCGGCGCCACCAGCGGCGAGAAATCCTGGCCCTTGCCCAGGCCGCCCGCGATCAGCACCACCTGCTGGCCCAGGCCGTCCAGCGCGGCGACCGTGGCGCCTACGTTGGTACCCTTGCTGTCATTGATATAGTCGACGCCGCCGATGCTGCGCACGAACTCGACGCGCAGCGGCTCGCCCTCGTACTCGCGGGCCGCGCGCAGCAAGGGCGCCCAGCCCAGGTCCAGGGCGCGCGCCAGCGCGAAGGCGGCCAGCGTATTGGTCGCATTGTGCAGGCCGCGGATCAGCAGCGCATCCACCGGCATCAGGCGCGACAGGCGGCCCTGCGGACGGCTGGGCGGCGGCGCATCCTTCTTGCGGCGCGTGGGCGCGGCCACCGGGATATCGAAATCGCTGGGCTCGCAGGCCGTCAGCCATGCCACGCCGCTGGCGTGGTCCAGGCCCAGGTCGCCGACCAGGCCAGGCGCGTCGCGGCCGATGGTCCGTACGTTCAAGCCCTCGACGCGCTCGACCATGGCCACGGTGACCGGGTCGTCGCGATTGATGATGGCAATGCGGGCCATGCCCAGCAGGCGCGCCTTCGCGGCCGCGTAGGCCTGCATGTCGCCATGCCAGTCCAGGTGATCCTGGGTGACGTTCAGGACCACGGCGGCATCGGCCGACAGGGTATGCGTGGTGTGCAGCTGGAAACTGGACAGCTCCAGCACCCAGACCTGCGGCAGGTCGTCCTCGTCCAGCGCATCCATGAGCGCGGCCAGCGCGGCCGGGCTGATGTTGCCCGCGGCGCGCGCGCTCAATCCCGCGGCTTCGACCAGGTGGCGCGTCAATGCGGTGACCGTGGTCTTGCCATTGGTGCCGGTGACGGCCACCACCCGCGGACGGTAGTCACGGCTCTCGGCCAGCGCCGCCAGCGCGCGGGCGAACAATTCGATTTCACCGATGACTTCGATGCCGCGCGCGGCGGCGGCCTCGATCAGCGTGAGCGCGGGCGCCTGGTTGGGCGCCAGGCCGGGACTGATCACCACCTGGGTGACGCCATCGAGCAAGCTGGCGTCGAAGCTGTCCTGGCCCAGCTGATACTCGACCTCGCCGCCCTGCCCGGCCAGCGCCTGGCGCAAGACGTCCAGGCCGTCCGGTTCGGCGCGCGTATCGGCCACGCGCAGCCGCGCGCCGCTGCGCGCGCACCAGCGCGCGGCGGCGATGCCGGTCTCGCCCAATCCGAGGATCAGGACCAGAGCCGGCGCGGGGGCGGTGATATCCGGTACGCTCATCGCAACTTGAGGGTGGAAAGGCCGATCAACACCAGCATCATGCTGATGATCCAGAAGCGCACGACGACCTGGGTTTCCTTCCAGCCGCCGACTTCGAAGTGGTGATGCAGGGGCGCCATGCGGAAAATCCGCCGCCCCTCGCCATATTTACGTTTGGTGTATTTGAACCAGGTGACCTGGATCATCACCGACAGGGTCTCCACCACGAACACGCCGCCCATGATGAAGAGCACGATCTCCTGCCGCGCGATCACCGCGACGGTGCCCAGCGCGCCGCCCAGCGCCAGGGCGCCGACGTCGCCCATGAACACCTGGGCCGGATAAGCGTTGAACCAGAGAAAGGCCAGTCCCGCCCCGCCCAGCGCGGCGCACAGCACGATCAATTCCGATGCGCCCGGCACATAGGGGAACAGCAGGTACTTGGAATAATCGGCGCGGCCGATGACGTAGGAGAAGATGCCCAGCGCGCTGCCCACCATGACGGTGGGCATGATGGCCAGGCCATCCAGGCCGTCGGTAAGGTTGACCGCGTTGCTGGTGCCGACGATGACGAACCACGTCAGCGCCACGAAACCCAGCACGCCCAGGGGATAGCTTACCGTCTTGAAGAACGGCACGATCAGGTCGGCACGGGTCGGCAGCGGCATGGTGAAACCGCTGACCACCCAGGCGCGGAACAAGGGCCAGAGCTCGGTATTGGCCGGCGCCGACACGGCGAAGGCCAGGTAGACCGCCGCCACCAGGCCGATGATGGCCTGCCAGAAAAACTTCTGCCGCGCCGGCATGCCTTCCGGATCGCGGTGCACGACCTTGCGATAGTCATCCACCCAGCCGATCGCGCCGAAGCCGAACGTCACCAACAGGACCACCCAGATAAAGCGATTGCTCCAATCGCACCACAGCAACACGCTGATGCCGATGGAAATCAGGATCAGTGCGCCGCCCATGGTCGGGGTGCCGGTCTTCACCAGGTGGGTTTGCGGACCGTAGGCCCGCACCGCCTGGCCGATCTTCATCGCCGTCAGCTTGCGGATCACGCGCGGCCCCGCCATCAGGCCGATGATCAACGCCGTTGCGCACGCCAGCACCGCGCGCAGCGTGATGTACTCAAACACGCCGAACGTACGGATATCGTCAGACAGCCAGCGGGCAATCTCAAGCAGCATGCTTGTCCTCCCGCGCCGGAGGCACATGACTGCCTTCACTCGAATACAACTTCACAACCCGCTCCATGCGCATAAAGCGCGAACCCTTTACCAATACAGCAGCGGGCCGCAAGGCCCGCGTCGCCGCCACGATGTCCTCGACCGTATCGCACGCTGTGCCGCCCGGCCCGAAGGCCGCGGCGGACGCCCGCGCGGCGGCGCCCAGCGTGAACAGGGCGTCGATCCCCCGCTCGCGCGCATAGGCCCCGACCTCCTCGTGCATAGCCGGTCCGTTGGCGCCTACTTCGCCCATGTCACCCAGTACCAGGACGCGCGGCGCCGGCAGTCGGGCCAGCACATCGATCGCGGCGCGGACCGAGTCAGGATTGGCATTGTAGGTGTCGTCGACCAGCACGGTTCCGTCACCCATTTGCTGGCGCTGCATCCGCCCCTTTACCGCGCTGAAATTCGCCAGGGCGCGGCAGGCTGCTTCCAGGGGTGCGCCCGCGGCCAGGCCGCAGGCCACCGCCGCCAGGGCATTGCGCAGGTTGTGCAAACCGGGGACAGGCAGGGTCAGCGCCGCGGTTCCGGCGGGGGTGACCAACCGGCAGCGCGTGGCAAGCGCATCGCCTTCTATCGCTTCGGCGTAGACGTCCAGGCCGGCCTGCAGGCCGAAGCGCAAGACACGCGGCGTCGCCGCCAGCTCGTCCCAGACGCGCGTATGCGGGTCGTCGCCGGGATAGACGGCATACCCCGCCTCCGGCAGCGTCGCCAGCACCGCGCCGTTCTCGCGCGCAACGGCCTCGACCGTGTGCATGAACTCCTGGTGCTCGCGCTGCGCGTTGGTGACCAGGCCCACGGTAGGCGCGGCCATGGCCGCCAGCGCGGCGATTTCGCCGGGATGGTTCATGCCCAGCTCGATCACGGCGGCGCGATGCTGCGGCCGCAGGCGCAGCAGCGTCAACGGCACGCCAATATCGTTGTTGAAATTGCCCGCGGTCGCCAGGCGCTGGTCCTCGCCCAGCCACTCCGCGAGAATGGCGGCGATCATTTCCTTGGTGGTGGTCTTGCCATTGCTGCCGGTCACGCCAACCACCGGCAGGTCGAAGCGCGCCCGCCAGGCCGCGCCGATGCGGCACAACGCGGCGCGCGTGTCGCCCACCACCCACAGCGGCAAGGGTGCGCCGGCAACGGCATGCGCCACGACGGCAGCCCGGGCGCCGGCCTGATGGGCCTGCGCCAGGTAGTCATGGCCATCGAAGTTCTCGCCGGCCAGCGCGACGAACACCTGCCCTTCGGTCAACGTGCGCGTATCGGACGACACCCCTACGGCCTGCGGCAGCGACAAGGCCAGGGCGCCCCAGGCACGATCGTCGAAGGGCAGGCGTTGCCCGGCGATTTCCTGGTAGGTCTCATGTCCCTTGCCAGCCAGCAACAGCACGTCCGCGGCACCGGCGGACCACACTGCCTGCATGATCGCGCGCGCGCGATCCGCCTGCACGGTCACGCTGCGCGCCGCGGGCATGCCGGCCAGGATCTGGTCGATGATCGTATCGGGGTCTTCGCTGCGCGGATTGTCGCTGGTCACGTAGACGCCGTCCGCGTCAGCGGCCGCGATCCCGCCCATCAACGGACGCTTGCCCGGATCGCGGTCACCGCCGCAGCCGAACAGGCACAGCAGGCGTCCGCCGCGCGCTTGCGCCACGGGCCGCAATGCGGCGAGCGCGCGCGCCAGGGCATCCGGCGTATGGGAATAATCAACGACGACCAACGGTCCTGCCGCGGCCAAGGCCTGCGGCGCGTCGACGACTTCCATGCGTCCGGGCACGGACGTCGCGGCAGCCAGTTCGCGCGCCACATCGGCCAGCGTGCCGCCTAGCGCGGTCAGGACCCCGGCCACCAGCAGCAGGTTCTCGACGTTGTGGCGGCCCAGCAGGCCAGTCATGATCTGGGCTTCGCCCTGCGCGGTGGCGAGCGTGAAAATCTGCCCGCTGGCGGTCGCGCTCAAGCCCTGGGCGCGGATGTCGGCGTCGTGTTCCAGTCCATAGGACAGGGCCAACCCCGCGGGCAGGCGCGCCAGCAGCCGCTGGCCGGCCGCATCGTCCGCGTTGATGACCGCCCGCGCCAGGCCAGGCCAGTCGAACAGGCGCGACTTCGCCGCCTCGTAGGCGGCCATCGACCCGTGGTAGTCCAGATGATCGCGCGTCAGGTTGGTGAAGGCCGCCACGCCGATGCGCACGCCATCCAGGCGTCCCTGCTCGATTCCGATGGACGAGGCCTCCATGGCGACGCAGCTGGCGCCGTGATCGCGCATCACCGCCAGTTGCCGGTGCACGGCCAGCACGTCGGGCGTGGTCAGTTGCCCCGCCAGCGCCTGTCCGCCGGGCAGCGTGGCGCCCAGGGTTCCCAGGGCGCCGCAGGGCCGGCCGCTATGGGACAGGGCGCGAGCGAGCCACTGGACCGTGGACGTCTTGCCGTTGGTGCCGGTGACCGCGATGACGGTCAACGCCGCGGACGGCTCGCCATACCAGATATCGGCCACGCGACCCAATTGGGCGCGCAAGTCGGTCACCAGCAGCACGGGCACGGCAAGGCCGGCAATCGCTGCCCGCGCCTTTTCCTGTCCGGCCGCCTCGCACACCACGGCCGCGGCGCCCTGCCGCACGGCTTGCTCTATATATAGACGGCCGTCGGTGGTGCCGCCCGGGCAGGCGATGAACACGTCGCCGGCGCCTACCTCGCGCGAGTCCAGCCGGAGGTCGGCCTGGGCGGCCTGGCCGGTCCGGGCGATCGGGGCCTCCACCCGCGCGCGCAGCCACTGCACGATATCGGCAGCCGTCATGCGGGTATCGGTATCGGCCATGGCGTTCATCGCAGGGGCTCCTGCAGCCCGGCCACCACGGTGGACTGGAAGGGCGCGTCGGGTTGCACGCCCAGCAGGCGCAGGCTGCCGCCCATCAGCGTGGAGAACACCGGCGCGGCGATGGCGCCGCCGTAGTAACCGCCCGTCTGCGGCTCGTCGATGGTGACGGCGATCACAAGGCGGGGGTTGGACACCGGGGCGAAACCGACGAAGGAGCTGCGATAGCGCGAACGGCTGTACTTTCCGTCCACGATCTTACGCGCGGTGCCGCTCTTGCCGGCCACGCGGTAACCCTGCACCTGCGCCAGCTTGGCGCCATCCGGGCCCGCCGCGGCTTCGAGGAAAGAGCGGATCATGCCCGCGATCTTGGGCGTGTAGACCTTGACGCTGGTCGGTTCGCTATCGCGCTTGACCAGCGTCAGCGACACCATGTCGCCACTGCGCGCGAACACCGTATAGGCGCGCGCCATCTGCAACAGCGACACGGACAGGCCATAGCCGTAGGCCATGGTCGCCTTCTCGATCAGGCGCCAGCGCTCCCACGGCCGCACGCGGCCCGGCGCCGCGCCGGGAAAGCCCAGTTGCGGCGCCTGGCCCAGGCCCAGCTCGGTGAACTTGTCCCACATCTCGCGGGCCTGCAGCGTTTCCGAAATCATCGTCATGCCGATATTGCTCGACTTCAGCAAGACGCCGGCGACGTTCAAGGTGCCGTTGCGGCTGACATCGCTGATGGTCGAGCCCTGATAGCGGAACTGGCCATTGCCCGTTTCGAACTGCGTATTGGTCGTGATCCGGCCCAGCTCCAGGGCCAGCGCGGCGGTGAACGGCTTCATGATCGAGCCGGGCTCGAACGTATCCGTAATCGCCTGGTTGCGCATGGACGCAACCTGGAAGGTGCTGCGGTCGTTGGGATCGTAGGTGGGCAGGCTGGCCAGGGACAGTATCTCGCCCGTGCGCGCGTCGACGATGACCGCGGCGGCGCCGCGGGCGTGGTGCAGGTCGATGGCATCCTTCAAGGTCTTGCTGACCAGGTATTGCAGGCGCGTATCGATGGACAGGTGTATGTCCTTGCCGTCGACCGGCATGGTCACGGCCTGGACGTCCTCGATGACACGGCCCAGGCGATCCTTGATCACCCGCCGCGAGCCCGCGCGGCCTTGCAAGGCCTGGTTGAACGCCAGTTCGATGCCTTCCTGGCCCTGGTCTTCCACGTTGGTGAAGCCGACCACGTGCGCCATCACCGAACCGTCCGGATAGTAGCGACGCGTCTCGGGCTGCTGGTGGATGCCGGGCATGGCGAGCTGCTTGATCTTGTCCGCCACGTCCATCGGCACCTGGCGCTTCAGGTAGACGAAGTTCTTGTCTTCGTTCTTCAGGCGCTCGGTCAGTTCCGGGACGGTGGTGTCGAGCAGCTTGGCAAGGGTAGCCGTCTGGGCCGGCGTGGCGGTATTCGCGTCTTCCGGAATCGCCCAGATCGCGCGCGCGGGCACGCTGGAGGCCAGCACGACATTGTTGCGGTCGAGAATCTTGCCGCGCGTCGCGGCCAGCGTCAGCGTGCGCTCGTAGCGGCGTTCGCCTTGCTGTTGAAGGAAATCGGTGCTGACGCCTTGCAGATAGAGCGCGCGGCCGGCCAGGGTGGCGAAGCCGCAGAACAGCAGGATAAGAACCAGCCGGGCGCGCCACGTCGGCAACTGGCCGCGCAGCACGGGATTGTCGAAGAACGGCAAGCGCTTCATTGCGCCCCCCCGTTGACCGGAACCGGTTGCTGGTTGAGATAGATCGTCCGGTCGGGGACGATGGAAACCATTTTAAGATCGTCGCGCGCGGCACGATCGACGCGCGCGCTGCGCGCCAGTTCGGCCCGGTCCAGTTGCAGGCGGCGCCAGTCGTTTTCCAGGTCGCGCGCCTGCGCCTGGGCGCGGTCGACATCGACGAACAATTGGCGCGACTGATAGCGCGAGGTCACCAGGGAGATCGCGCAGAGCATCAGCACCACGGCCAGGACCAGGCTCAACCTGCCCATCAGCGCCTCCCCTTGCCGGCGCCGCGCGCGGGCGCCGGCGCGAGCCCCGGCACCAGCGCGGCGACCCCGCCGGCGGGCAAGGGCGCGTCGGTGCGCTCGGCGACACGAAGGATGGCGGAGCGGGCGCGCGGATTGCCCGCGACTTCCTCGTCATCGGCCAGGACGCGCCCCAGGGAATGCATGATGGCGGGCGGCAGCTCATCTTCGCGCAGCGGCAGGCGGCGCATCGTCTCGCTGGCCGGGCGGGCCGCGGCGGCGATGCACTGCTTGACCATCCGGTCTTCCAGCGAATGAAAGCTGATCACCGCCAACCTCCCCTTCGGCGCAAGCAGCGCTAGAGCTGCCGCGAGGGCGCGAGCGAGCTCCTCGAGTTCCCGATTGATGTAAATCCGTAGAGCTTGAAAGGTGCGTGTGGCCGGATGCTGACCCTTTTCGCGCGTGCGGACGGCGCCTGCGACGAGCTCGGCGAGTTCGAGCGTGGTGCGTAGTGGCGCTGTTGCGCGGCGAACTGCAATCGTTTTTGCAATCTGAAAAGCAAACCGTTCTTCGCCATAATCCGCTATGACCTCCCGCATCTCATCCACGCTGGCCTGCGCCAGCCATTCCGCGACCGTGGGGCCGCGCGTCGTATCCATGCGCATGTCCAGCGGGCCTTCGCGCATGAAAGAAAAACCCCGCCCTGCATCGTCGAGCTGGGGGGACGAAACGCCCAGATCCAGCATGACGCCATCTATCCGTTCGATGCCCAGCGCCGCCAGCTCCTGAGGCATCGTCGCGAAACCACCGTGCACCACCGTCACGCGGGCATCGCGGGCGGCCAATTCGCGCGCCACCCCGATGGCGGTGGGGTCCTTGTCGAACACCACCACCCGCGCTTGCGGCGCCAGCCGGGCCAGCAAGGCCCGGGTATGGCCGCCGCGGCCGAACGTGCCGTCGACGTACACCCCCGCCAGCCGGGGGTCCGCGGCGCGGTCGGGCTCGTCCGCGCGAGCGGCGTCGCGACGGCCGAAACGCGGCAATAACAGCGCGTCCACCGTCGGCGCCAGCAGCACGGGCCGATGTTCGAATTCCATAGCCCGCGTCAGAAAGAAAACTGGTTGAGAACGTCCGGCATGCCCTGCGCCAGATCCTCCGCCTCGCGGCGGGCCAGGGCAGCCGCATCCCACAGCTCGAAGTGCGCACCCATGCCGAGCATCATCACTTCGCGCGTCATGCCGGCCGCATTGCGCAATTCCGGCGCGATCAAAATGCGGCCCGATCCGTCCAGCTCCACATCCTGCGCATTTCCCAGCAGCAGCCGTTGCAGCGCGCGCGCCGACATGGGCAGGGCGGCGATCGTTTCACGCCGCTTTTCCCATTCCTGGCGGGGATACATCAACAGGCAGCCGTCCGGATGGCGGGTCAGGGTGAGGCGACCTTCCGCCTGGGCCAACAGGGCGTCGCGATGCCGGGTCGGGATAGACACCCGACCCTTCGCATCCAGCGTTAACGCGCTGCTTCCCTGGAACACCCCGTCCCTCCCACTTAATTGCACAAAAACCTACTTTTTCCCACTCTACGGGATGGTTAAAGCGCGGTCAAGCAGGCCGACACAATTTTTTCAATCACAACAAGGACTTAGGCGAACTTGGCAAAACTCAAAAAAGAAAACCCCCTGATAAATCAGGGGGTTGTCGCTAGAACTCAAAGTCCTACATGAGACTTCGGTGCTAAAAGGTAACTTCCTCGCCTTACTTGTGTCGATTTCAGCCGAAAGCAAGGCAAGACGAATCTATGGGCCGGATTCTGTACACCGGACGCGAGTCCGATGGGCAATCATTCCTCTGGCCCGGCCATTGCTGGCCGGATCTAGCCATCTACCCGCATGCTCGAACGGGCCGCCCTTCCCGGTCCGAGGACCGTGCGCATGCCTATTTGATGTTGCTCCGGGTAGAGGTTGCCGCGTTTCACCCTGCGATGCCACCGGCCGTTGCCGGCCGGCGCGACACGGAGTGGCCGTGCCTGTGCGGAAGTTGCCTCCCGCCCGCTTCGCAGACTCGTCTCTGTGGCCCTGTTCCTCGCCGTGCCGGTGTTGCCACCGGACCGACGGACGGCCGTTAGCCGTTACCCTGCCCTATGGAGTCCGGACCTTCCTCGAAGCGCGTGCGCGCCCCGCGATTGCCCGATTCGTCTTGCGGACGAGATTGTACCTCCTGAAGGAAAACCGCCGGGCTGCGCTGGGCAGCCCGGCGGTTTTGGGCAGGGGTAGCCGTGACTGACGACGCGGCTTGCGAGGTGGCCTACGAGGTGGCCAACAAGGTGGCCACCGACGTGGCTTACGACGCGGCGGCGCTCGTGTCCAGCGTGTTGCTCAGGTCGCCCTGGTCCACGCCATTGGCCTTCAGGCCCTCGCGACGAGTGGCCAGGCCCGGCAGCTCGGGCAACTCCCAGCGGCGCGTGATGAAGCGCAGGATGGACGTGGTGTCGTACATGGTGTGGTCCACGTAGCCCTTGCGCACCGTGGGTCCGATGACCATGGCGGGAATGCGCGAACCCGGGCCGAAGCGGTCGCCCTTGGGCGGCGCGACGTGATCCCAGAGACCGCCGTTTTCGTCATACGTCACGATGACCAGCATGTGCGCCCACTGCGGGCTCTTCTCCAGGGCGGAGATGACGTCGGCGATGTGCTGGTCGCCACGCAGCACGTCGGCATAGCCGTTGTGCTCGTTCAGGTTGCCGACCGGCTTGTAGAACGACACGGGAGGCAGCTTGCCGGCCTTGATGTCGGCGATGAATTGCTCGCCGTTCACGCCGGCATCCTTCAAGTGCTCCGCGCGATCGGCGATGCCGGCCGCCGTGGTCGGGTCGAAGCGCTTGAAGTAGTTGAAGGGCTGGTGATGGAACTGGAAGTTCACGAAGGGCGTCACGCCGTCCGCCTGGTAGGCGGCCGTGTACGTGTAGTCGGAACCGGCCCAACCCGCCGGACTGGTGGCGCGGGCCGTCTGGAAAGCCCAGCCGCCCGAGTACCACGCCCACTCGACGTTCTTGTTGGTCAGGTAGTCGCCGATGTTCGGGCCGGTCTGCGGCGGCAGCGTGGTCGCGGCCGTCGGGTCGGCCAGCACGCCTTCCGTGACGCCAGCGGCGTCGGCGGCCGGCTTGTTGCCGCTGGGCTGGTACGGGGGCTGCATCGTATTGACCGCATAGCCGTCCGGCGTCAGCTGCGCGCCGTTGGACTTGAAGATCGACGTGGCCGGACCGGACAGCGCCGATGCGGCGCCGGCGGCGGCGGTGTTCACCGACAGGTGATAGCCCTGCGGGCCGTCGTCCAGGATGGCAACGTGCGAATTGAGCGTGGCCGAATTGGCGGGCGTGACGGGATCCACCGGCGCGGCGGCCGCGATAAGGTACTGGTGGTTCAGGAAGGAACCGCCGAAGGCGCCCATGAAGAAGTGGTCGGCCATCGTGTATTTCTGCGCCACCTTCCACAGCGGCAGCTTGCTGGCGTTGCCGGTGAAGTGGCCCATCACCAGGCCGCCGCCGCTGTCCGCCCAGGCGGCGAACATATTGTTCTTGCCGCCGTTGATCTGCATCTGGTTCTGGTAGAAGTTGTGCCACATGTCCGCGTTGACCGCGTTGATGTCCACGCCCGGATACGTCTCGTTTATCGAGAACGGCGCGTTGGTCATGCCGGTGGTCGACGTCTGCGCGACGATGGGCACGGTCGTGTCGAACTGCAGGCCCGCGGGCGTGAGGCCGGCCCAGACGGGAGGCAGCGAGGTCAGCACGGTGGTGCCGTCGCGATCGACCTGCTTCTCGTAGGTGGCGGTGGCCAGCGGGCTGTCGGTGCCGGGAAAATCGCTGTAGAGGTTATCGAAGCTGCGGTTTTCCGCGTAGATCACCACCACGTTCTGGATGTTGTCCACTGCCTTGGAGACCAGCTCTTCTTGCGTGGGGGCGGGGGCGGACGCGGCGGGCGTGGAGGGCGTCGTCGTCGACGGGGTATCGTCGTCGTCGCTGCCACCACCGCCACAGGCGACCAGTCCGGCGGCCAACGCCGCGGCCACCAGGGGCGCGACGATCTTGTGCGTGCTCTTCATGAAATGCTTTCCTCTTTCTTGTCGTGGGAAGTAACCGGTGTCCGGACACCGAGCGCCGCATATGTTGGGGTTACACCATGTGAACTTCGTGAACCGCCGCTGAACACAATCTGAATCCGCGCAGAAAGATCAAGGCCAGCCGCCAGGGGCGTTCAGACGCTCGTCAACCGGCTTCAGCAAACCTGAAATATTCGATGTTTACGCTGCGGACCGAGGCCCGGGCGCAAGCGCGGCCGCGGCTTCCCCGGGCGCAAGCGCGGCCGCAGCTTCCTATTGCACCTTCCTGTTGAACCTTCCTGTTGAATTCCGCCCGGCCCTCACCGCGCCCCCTTGCTTCCACGACATGCCCTTGCCCCTGCGTCCATCCGATCGTCCCACCGTCTCGATTCCTGCCGGCCAACTGCGCTTGCGCGGCGTGCTATGCACCCTCGTCGCCACCGTGCTGGCGATCGGCATCAGCAGCGCGCTCGCGTTATGGGGCGAGCGCAGCAACGCAACGGCCGCCGACGCCCAGCAGGACGTCTACGAGAAATTCCCGGAGCCGCCACGAACTTACGATCGGGCCTATGCGCGCCAGCGGGCGGCCGACATGGCGGCGCTGGGCGCCGTGCTGTTCACGGATACCGCGTTGTCCGCGTCCGGCAAGCAGTCATGCGCCAGCTGCCACAGTCCCCAGAACCATTACGGGCCGCCGAACGACCTGTCGGTGCAACTGGGCGGACCGGACATGCAGCACGCCGGCGTGCGCGCCGTGCCGTCGCTCATGTACCTGCAGACGGTCCCGCCCTTCTCGGAACACTTCATCGACAGCGAAGAAGAGGGCGACAACAGCACCGATGCGGGGCCAACGGGCGGCCTGACGTGGGATGGCCGCGTGGACCGCGCCGCCGCCCAGGCGCGCATTCCCTTGCTCGACCCCCAGGAAATGGCCAATCCCGATATCGCCACGGTCGTCGAACATGTACGGGCGGGCCCCAATGCCGACCGGCTGCGCAAGCTGTTCGGCGGTCACGTGTTCGACACGGACGAAAAGGCCTTCGACGCCATCACGCAGACGCTGGAGTACTACCAGAGCCAGCCGGAACTGTTCGCGCCTTATTCGAGCAAGCTGGACGCCGCGATGCGCGGCCTCGCCAGGCTGAACGACCAGGAAACCCGCGGCATGCGCCTGTTCGCGGCCGAGGACAAGGGCAATTGCGCGAGCTGCCATCGCTTCGCCGTGCCGGGCCAGTTGCCCCTGTTCAATGACTTCGGGCTGATCGCCCTTGGCTTGCCACGCAACGCCGCCATTGCGGCCAACAGGAACCCGTCGTACTACGACGAAGGGCTGTGCGGTCCCATGCGCAAGGACCTGGCCGACCACCCCGAGTATTGCGGCCTGTTCCGCTCCCCCACGCTGCGCAACGTGGCGACGCGCAAGGTGTTCTTCCACAATGGCGTATTCCATGACCTGCGCCAGGTCGTCGAATGGTATGTGACCCGCGACACCAACCCGGAAAAGTGGTATCCCCGCAAGCCGGACGGCACGATCGAGAAGTTCGACGACCTGCCGGAGCGCTTCCACGAGAACGTGAACATGGATCCTCCGTTCGGCGGCAAGCCTGGCGACAAGCCCGCGTTGTCGCCGGAAGAGATCGACGACGTGGTGGCTTTCCTCGGCACGCTGACCGACGGCTACTACGATCCGGTCAAGCAGCGCGCCGCCGCCCAGAATACGACGGCCAAGGCCGCGGCCGCCGGCGGGACAGCCGCGACCGAAGGCGCTGCCGCATCCCCCGCCCCGGCCGCGGGCCACTGACCCCGGCGAAGGCAGCGGTCCCGGCTTCCTGCGACAATAGCGGTTTGCACAGACTCGCCTTGCCGCTCATGGCTCCGACCACCCTAATCACTTTTACCGACGTCCAGCTGGCCTTCGGCCATCATCCGCTGCTGGACCATGCCGATTTCTCCATCCAGGCCGGCGAACGCATCGGCCTGATCGGCCGCAACGGCGCCGGCAAGTCGTCGATGCTGCGCCTGCTCGACGGCCGTACCCAGCCTGACGACGGCGACGTCGCGCGCGCCTCCGGGCTGCGCGTCGCCACGGTGGAGCAGGAGCCCGAGCTCGACGAATCGATGACGGTGTTCGATGTCGTCAACAGTACGGACGAGGATCACGAAGACTGGCAACGCGGCTCGCGCGTGCGTTCCTTGCTGGAGCGCCTGGGCCTGCCCACCGACGCGCTTATCGGCGGCCTGTCCGGCGGCACGCGCAAGCGCGTCGCGCTGGCCCGCGCGCTGGCCGGCAATCCCGACCTGCTGCTGCTGGACGAACCCACCAACCACCTGGACTTCGACGGCATCGCCTGGCTGGAAGACCTGCTGCGCGGCTGGAAGGGCAGCGCCGTCATCATCACGCACGATCGGCGTTTTCTCGACGCCATCGCCACGCGCATCGTCGAGCTCGATCGCGGCCGCCTGCTCAGCTTCCCCGGTAATTTTTCACAATGGCAGGAACGCAAGGCGCAATGGCTGGAATCGGAGCGGCTGGAACAGGCCCGCTTCGACAAACTGCTCGCGCAGGAAGAAGTCTGGATCCGCAAGGGCGTGGAAGCGCGCCGCACACGCAACGAAGGCCGCGTGCGGCGCCTCGAACGGCTGCGCGTCGAGCGCGCCGAACGACGCGAACGCCAGGGCAACGTCAACCTGGCGCTGGCCGAAGGCCAGCGCTCCGGCAAGCTGGTCGCGGAACTGGAACACGTCACCAAGGCCTTCGACGGCCGCATCGTGGTCAATGACTACTCCACGACGCTGCTGCGCGGCGATCGCATCGGCATCATCGGCCCGAATGGCGCGGGCAAGACCACGCTGCTGAAGCTGATGCTGGGCCGCCTCCAGCCCGACAGCGGCAGCGTGCGCATGGGCACCAATGTCGAAGTCGCGTACTTCGACCAGATGCGCGCCCAACTCAACGAAACCGATACGCTGGCCGATGTCATCAGCCCGGGCAGCGAATGGGTGGAGATCGGCGGCACGCGCAAGCATGTCATGAGCTACCTGGGCGACTTCCTGTTCTCGCCCGCGCGCGCCGGCTCCCCCGTCAGCAGCCTGTCCGGCGGCGAGCGCGCGCGCCTGCTGCTGGCGCGCCTGTTCGCCCGGCCGGCCAACGTCCTGGTGCTGGACGAGCCGACCAACGACCTGGACATCGAAACGCTGGAACTGCTGGAGGCCCTGCTGCAGGAATACACGGGCACCGTCCTGCTGGTCAGCCACGATCGCGAGTTCCTGAACAACGTCGTGACGCAAACCATCGCCAACGACGGCCCCGGCATCTGGAACGACTATGTCGGCGGCTACGACGACTGGCTGGCGCAACGCCGCGTCATCGCGCCGGCGACCGCGCCTGCCGCCTCGGCGCCGGCGGCGGACGAAGAAAAGCCCGCGCCCGCGGCGGCCAGGCCCAAGCCGACCAAGGTGTCCCGCCTGAGCAGCTGGGAAACGCGGGAACTGGAAGGCCTGCCCGATGCCATCGCCGCGCTGGAGGCGGAACAGGAAGGCCTGTCCGGCAAGCTCGCCGACGGCTCGCTATACCGCGACGCGCCGGACGAGGTGGCGCGCATCAACGCGCGGATCAGCGAGATAGAAAAGGAACTGGAGGCGAAGTTCGAGCGCTGGGAAGCGCTCGAAGCCCGCCGCGACGCCAGCTGAAGCGCGGGCGGTACAGCCCCCTGGGCCGCTTACGCCTGCACCCGCCAGTCCAGCGTCTCGCCGGCCGCCAAGGGCACCAGCGTGGTAGCGCCGTACGGCAGTTCTTCCGGAATGGTGTAAGGCTTGCGGACCAGCGTCAGCGTGCCGGTATTGCGCGGCAGCCCATAGAACGCCGGCCCATGGTGGCTGGCGAAGCCTTCCAGCTTGTCCAGCGCGCCTGCGGCATCGAAGGCCTGCGCATACAGCGACATTGCGTGCAAGGCGCTGTAGCAGCCGGCGCACCCGCAGGCATGTTCCTTCAAGCCGCGCGCGTGCGGCGCGCTGTCGGTGCCCAGGAAGAACCGCGGGCTGCCGCTGACCGCGGCTTCCACCAGCGCCAACCGGTGCGTTTCGCGCTTGAGGATGGGCAGGCAGTAGTAATGCGGCCGCACGCCGCCGGTGAAGATGGCGTTGCGGTTGTACAGCAGATGCTGCGGCGTGATGGTCGCCGCGACCGGCCCTTCCGCATCGCGCACGTAATGCGCGCCTTCCTTGGTGGTGATGTGCTCGAAGACCACCTTCAGTTCGGGAAAGGCCTTGCGCAAGGGCAGCATCACGCGGTCGATGAACAGGGCCTCGCGATCGAATACATCGGTGGTCGGGTCGGTGACCTCGCCGTGCACCAGCAAGGGCATGCCTTGCTTCTGCAGCGCCTCCAGGGCCGGGCGGCATTTCCCGAGCAGGTCCGTGACGCCGGCCGCCGAGTTCGTGGTGGCGCCGGCCGGATACAGCTTCACGGCGTGCACCAGGCCCGATGCGCTGGCCCGCACGATTTCCTCCGCCGACGTGTTGTCGGTCAGGTAGAGCGTCATCAACGGCTGGAAGTGATCTTCGTCCATGCCCGCCTTGGCCAGCGCGGCCAGGATGCGGCCGCGATACGCCACCGCCTGCTCGGTGGTGGTCACCGGCGGCCTCAGGTTGGGCATGATGATGGCGCGTGCGAACTGGCGTGCGGTATCGGGAACGACGGCGTCCAGCGCCTCGCCGTCGCGCAGGTGCAGATGCCAGTCGTCGGGGCGCGTGATGGTCAGGAGCGCGGGCGTGGAAGTAGTCATAAGGGTCGAGCGTTCTTCAATACGGCCGCGCATGGCGGTCCGTGGGTTCAGGTCCTGCACCGACTAAGGCGCGGCATCGAGGACGGCGACAACGGTCCCGGGACGGAACCAGGAAAAAAGCTTACTCCGGTAGCGGCATCCCGCGCTCGGCCAACGCGCAGAACATTGCGCTGCCCAGCGGGATCACCGCGTCGTTGAAGTCGAAGTGGGAATTATGCAGCGTGCAGCCGGACTCGGCGCCGCCTTGCCCCAGGCGGAAGTAGGCGCCGGGCCGTGCCTGCAACATGAACGAGAAATCCTCGGATCCCATGGAGGGCACCAGGTCGCGCACCACGTTCTCCCTGCCTATCATCTCGGTGGCGATATCGGCGACCAGGTTGGCATGCTGCGGCGTGTTCAGCGTGGCGGGATAGATGCGCTCATAGTGCACCTCGGCCGTCGCGCCAAAGGCGCCGGCGATCGAGGAGGCCAATTCCGTCATGCGCTTTTCCAGCAGTTCCTGCACTGTCTTGCGAAACGTGCGCACGGTGCCGACCAGCTTGGCCTCGCGGGGAATCACGCTCATTGCGCCAGGGTGTCCCGCCTGCATCGACCCTATGGACAACACGGCCGAATCCAGCGGATTGACGTTGCGCGACACGATGGTCTGCAAGGCCGTGATCAGGTGGCCCGCGACCACCACGGGATCGATGGTCTGGTAAGGATGCGCGCCGTGCCCGCCACGGCCGTTGATGACGATCTCGAAGCGGTCGGCCGCAGCCATCATGGGTCCGGGGTTGATGCCCACCGTGCCGGGCGGCAGGCCTGGCCAGTTGTGCAGGGCGTAGATGGCGTCGCAAGGAAAGGTATCGAACAAGCCATCTTCCATCATGGCCTTGGCGCCGCCGCGGCCTTCCTCCGCGGGCTGGAAAATCAATACCGCGGTGCCGTCGAAGTTGCGGGTCTGCGCCAGGTAGCGCGCGGCCCCCAGCAGCATGGTCGTATGACCATCATGGCCGCAGCCGTGCATCAGGCCGTCCTTGGTCGAACGATGGCCGAAATGATTGTCCTCGGTCATCGGCAAGGCATCCATGTCGGCGCGCAGGCCTATCATGCGGCCGCTGTCGCACTGCTTGCCACGGATCACGCCCACCACGCCTGTTTTGCCGATTCCCCGATGCACTTCGATACCCAGGGCCGCCAGGCCGCCCGCCACGATGCCCGACGTGCGCACCTCTTCAAAGCCCAATTCGGGATGTGCATGCAAATCCCTGCGTATCGCGGTCAATTCATCGTGAAAAAGCCGGATCGATTCCAGTGCTGAACGTGGGTACATGGAGGAAGGTTACAGAAAGCCGAGTTGTAAAGATTCGGAGGTGATTTTAGTTGCTACAGACAATAAATGCCTTTGTCTTTAGTGCCTAGACACGTTATGCTCCGGCCGCAGGATCAATTTTCCAACACTCAGAGAAGGAGAGCCGGATTATGGCCACCCCCTCCAAAACCGCCACTGCCCGCAAGCCGAATGCCGCGTTCATGAAGCCGCTGACGCCCAGCGCGGACTTGGCTGCCGTCATCGGCCCCGAGGCTGTGCCGCGTACCGAGGTCACCAAGAAGATCTGGGAATACATCAAGAAGCACAACCTGCAAGATGCCAGCAACAAGCGCAATATCAACGCTGACGACAAGCTGCGTCCGTTGTTTGGCAAGGACCAGGTGTCGATGTTCGAACTGACCAAGCTGGTCAATGCGCACCTGAAGTAATCGCTGGGCGATATCAGCAGGAGGCGTGCGCTGCATGCTGCCCGTTGCGCAGCTGCGGCACCCCTGCCGAACAGAATAAAAAAAATGGCTGGCGTCCGCGCCAGCCATTTTTCTTTTGTTCCACGGCGCGCAGCGCGCGCTGTGCCGCTATCAGGCGTAGACCGCCGGGCCCCGTCCTTCGAGCAGGGCCAGCCAGCCCTTGATCAGGCGATAGAGCACCCACACCATGGTGGCGGCTACCCCCAGCCAACCCAGGAAGATCAGGGTCGCAATGGCGCTGATGGCGAGCCACAGAAGCGACCACCAGAACGTGCGCAACAACCAGTCGAAGTGGCCCGCGTAGAAGGTACCGGCCGTATCGGCACGCTTGACGTACATCAGGACGACGCTGGCGACGGTCGCCATGCAAAGCACGCCGCCAGTCAGGAAACCTAGCGCGAACAAGCCGTAGGCGACATGCGTCAGCGTACGCAGATCGAGGCCGTTGGAAGTGACAGGGATCTGGGGTTCACTCACGATGCTGCTCCTTCTAAATAGTGCCGGACTATGTTACCCCACATCGAAATGCACGCGCGCCTCGTCCGGGCCGCGTGCCGGCCTGCGTTGTTATTTGCTGACGATCATGCAAGAAACGCTTGCATCGTCAGGCTTTATCAATGAACGAGGCCCGCCAAGGTTCAGCCTGGCGGGCCTTGTTTTCGCGTCTCGTGCGTGTCATGGGCGGATTCCGTCCGCCCAAAGACAAACCCCCGCTGGGTTACCAGCGGGGGTTTGAGGATAAGAGCCTGACGATGACCTACTTTCACAGACGTCCGTCCACTATCATCGGCGCAAAGTCGTTTCACTGTCCTGTTCGGGATGGGAAGGAGTGGGACCAACTCGCTAT
>NZ_PYAL01000003.1 GCF_004121055.1 Achromobacter aloeverae | reverse complement strand
GCAGGGCCGAACCCAGGCTGGCCATCAGGCGGTCGGCGATGTCGCGCGCGCCCGGGGTGTTGTGGTCGTCCTTCTCCGGCAGCACGCAGCCCAGCACCGACACGGCGGTGCGCATGACATCCATCGGATGGCTGGACGCGGGCAGCGCTTCCAGCGCCACCTGCAATTGCACCGGCAGGCCGCGCAGGGCGCGCAGCTTCTGCTTGTAGGCCTTCAGCTCGGCCTTGTTGGGCAGCTTGCCATGGACCAGCAGGTAGGCGATTTCCTCGAACTCGCTGGTGCCGGCGATGTCCAGGATGTCGTAGCCGCGATAGTGCAGGTCATTGCCGCTGCGGCCCACCGTGCACAGGGCCGTGTTGCCGGCCACCACGCCGGACAAGGCAACGGATTTCTTGGGTTTGGGCGGGCGGGGTGCCGTCGTATCGCTCATTTTTCGTCTCCTCTCGGGTGTCACGCTTGGTGGCCATTGCGGCACCATTTGTTTGCAGTCTACGCAAGCGCTCCATCATGGTCACCCGTTAAGAGGTGAATTCCGGCGAATGGGAGATTGCATAGTTGCGAAGTTTGCAAATATCATCCATCGATCACCACCTTGTGCCTGGACCATGCGTAAGATATTCATGGGCATACGCCTGCGCCGCCTGCGTGAAGAGCGCGGTCTCACCCAAGCCGCGCTGGCGGGGCTGCTCGGTCTGTCCGCCAGTTACCTGAATCAGCTGGAGAAGAATCAAAGACCCTTGACGAGGCCCGTGCTACTGCGCCTGGGCGAAGTTCTTGGCGTCGACGCACAAAGCTTCTCGGAAGAAGAGGAAGCCCGGATGATCCTGGCGCTCCAGGAAGTGGCCGCGGACCTGCCCGCGGCCGCCACGGGCGACCGCGATGAGGGGCGAATCTCACGGACCGAGATCAGCGAGATCGCCGCGAACATGCCCGCCGTCGGCCGCGCGATGATCCAGCTGCATCGCCGTCATCGCGAAGCACTGGAGCGCTTGCAGGCATTGGCGGACATCGCGGGCAACGAAGCCGACGGCAGGACAGGCGGGCTGGCGACGCCGCAGCCTTATGAAGAGGTGCGTGACTTCTTCTTCACTCACCACAATCACTTCGCCGAGCTGGACGAGCAGGCCGAGCGCTGTTTCCAGGCCTGGGGGCTGGATGGCAGCCCGCCCGCGCGCTACATCGACATACTGGAACGGCGCCTGCGCGAGCAACACGGCGTCACCGTTCAAGCGCATGCTGCCCAGGGCGGCGCCAAGCGGGTCTATGACCCTGCCATCCGCCGCTTGAGCTTGCCGACGAATTTGACGGATGGCCAGCGCAGCTTCCAGCTCGGCACGCAGCTCGCGCTTCTGGAAATGGGGGAGACGCTCACGCGCATGGCGGACACACCGCGCTTCACCGGCGACGCCGTACGCCAACTCGTACGCACAGGCTTGGCCAACTATTTCGCGGCCGCCTTGATACTTCCTTATCAGCGCTTCCTGGATGCGGCGGAGAACCTGCGCTATGACATCGACCTGCTTAGCCAGCATTTCGGCGTCAGTTTCGAGACGATCTGCCATCGCTTGAGCACCATGCAGCGTCCGCGTGCGACTGGCGTGCCTTTCTTTTTCATCCGGGTCGACCGGGCGGGCAATGTCTCGAAACGGCAGTCCGCGGCGCGCTTCCATTTTTCGCGCGTGGGCGGGACTTGTCCGTTATGGAACGTTTACGAAGCCTTCGCGCATCCTGGCCGGATCCTGCGGCAACTGGCCCGCATGCCCGATGGCCGCGTCTATCTATGGATCGCGCGCACGGTTTCCCGCCAGATGGGCGGCTATGGAGAATTGGGGCAAGTCTATGCCGTCGCGCTGGGTTGCGACGTCGAACACGCGCATCGCCTGGTCTACGCCAAGGGTCTGGATCTGCACGATCCGCAAGCGGCCACGCCCATAGGGATGGGCTGCCGCGTCTGCGAACGCAATGATTGTCCCCAACGAGCCTTCCCCTACATCGGCCAGGGGCTGGCGGTCGATGAGAATGTCAGCAGCGCCATTCCTTATTTGCGGGCCTGGTGATTCAGCGCGCCGATCGACTGCACCCGCATGGTCGACGGCGACGACGGCTGGATATCAGGTGGAGCAGGAACGACTTCCCATTGCATGAGTGCGTTCCTGTGTCGCCGATTCTATATAACCAGACGTTTTATCTATAGATATAAAACGTCTATTGAGTTGTAATGCAGGGGCCAC
Source organism: Achromobacter aloeverae (assembly GCF_004121055.1). Taxonomy (GTDB): domain Bacteria; phylum Pseudomonadota; class Gammaproteobacteria; order Burkholderiales; family Burkholderiaceae_B; genus Bordetella_C; species Bordetella_C aloeverae. The sequence continues at coordinate 689,390 of NZ_PYAL01000003.1, read as the reverse complement.
GGCCGAGCGCCGCCTGACTGGCCCGCTACGGGGTCAGTGGCCGGCAATGCCCTGCTCGCCATTATCGCGGCTCACCCTCCAACCCTGTTCTACAGAAATGACACAAAGCAGTGCCTCTATGCAACATGAACGTTCGGTTGTTCCGCCCGAGGGCGCTCAACGAAGCAATATCTGGCGATTGACCGTCGCCCAAGCGTTGGCGGGCGCGAATTCAGTAGTGGTCTACGCCACCGGGTCCATCGTCGGCAATATGCTGGCCCCGACTCCCATGCTGGCGACCCTGCCGATTTCCATCTTCGTGGTGGGCATGGCGGCATGCACCCTCCCGATAGGCGCGGTCGCCAGGCGCCATGGCAGGCGTACCGCGTTCCTGCTGGGTACCGGCGCCGGGGTGCTTACCGGCCTGCTGGCCATGTTGGCGGTCATGATGGAAGGCTTCTGGCTTTTCTGCCTGGCCACTTTTTTCGGCGGCGTCTATGCCGCGGTGGTGTTGTCCTTCCGCTTCGCCGCCGCGGACGGCGTGGAGCCCAAACGGCGGGCGCGAGCCCTATCCCTGGTGATGGCCGGCGGCGTCGCCGCCGGGGTCGTCGGCCCGCAGCTGGTCACGTGGACAATGAACGTGTGGCCACCGCATATGTTCGCAGCCACATTCGTGGCGCAAGCAGTGGTGGCGGCAGTTTCCGCGTTCATTCTCCTGGGCGTCCGCTTGCCCAAGCCTACCGCCGCGGAACTGGCCGGCGGACGGCCGCTTGCCGCGATTGCGCTGCAACCCCGTTTCATCTCCGCCGTGATTGCGGGTGCCGTTTCATACATGCTCATGAATTTCCTCATGACGGCCGCCCCGCTGGCGATGCACCTATGCGGTCACTCGCAGGAATCCGCCAATCTGGGATTGCAGTGGCATGTCATCGCCATGTACGCCCCGAGTTTCTTCACGGGCAGCCTGATTTCCCGTTTCGGCGCGGGCCGGGTCGCGACCACGGGCCTGATCATGATCGGCGCGTCGGCCGCCGTCGGCCTGGGCGGCATCGATGTCACGCATTTCTGGTGGGCGCTGGTCTTGCTGGGTGCGGGATGGAACTTCGGGTTCCTGGGAGCATCCGCGCTGGTCCTGGAATGCCACAGGCCCGAGGAGAAAACCCGCGTCCAGGCTCTCAATGACTTCATCGTCTTCGGCTTGATGGCGATCGGCTCCTTTTCATCTGGCGGCCTGCTGTCGTCCTATGGCTGGGACACGGTGCTGCGGGTGTCGTTCATTCCGCTGGCGCTGTCGTTGGGCGCGTTGGCGTTCGCCATGCGGAGAAAGGCGCACTACTTCCCGGACCGCCGTCCGGGAGATGCGCCGGCTTCGGGCATGCTCGAATCCCGGCTGCCTGCGAATAAAAAGGCATCGCGCCACCGGCGCGATGCCTGAAGACCATCCTGGACTGGTCGATTTTCGAAGTTAGAAGTCCATCGCTTCAGCTGGAGCAGCCTGCTGCTTGGTCTCTTCCGGCACTTGCGCGATGGTGGCGGCGGTGGTCAGGATTAGCCCCGCGATCGACGCCGCGTTCTGCAATGCCGTCCGCGTGACCTTGGTGGGATCGACGACACCGATATCGACCAGGTCGCCATATTCGCCGGTGGCCGCGTTGTAGCCATAGTTCCCCTTGGCTTCCATCACCTTGGCCACGACTACCGAAGGCTCTTCGCCCGCGTTGGCGACGATGGCGCGCAGCGGGGCTTCAAGCGCACGCTGGATGATGCGGATGCCGGCATCCTGGTCGGCATTGGCGCCCTTCATATCCTGTATCGCCGCGCGGGCGCGCAGCAGCGCCACGCCGCCACCGGGAACGATGCCTTCCTCGACCGCCGCGCGGGTGGCGTGCAGCGCATCATCGACGCGATCCTTCTTCTCTTTCATCTCGACTTCGGTGGCAGCACCGACGCGGATCACGGCAACACCGCCGGCCAGCTTGGCCACGCGCTCTTGCAGCTTCTCACGGTCGTAGTCCGAGGTCGCTTCGTCGATCTGCACGCGGATCTGCTTGACGCGCGCATCGATGGCTTCCTGCTTGCCCGCGCCGTCGATGATGATGGTCTCTTCCTTGCGAACTTCGATCCGCTTGGCGCTGCCGAGGTCCTCCAGGGTGGCCTTGTCCAGCTGCTTGCCCGTTTCTTCCGAGATCACGGTGGCGCCGGTCAGGATCGCGATGTCCTCCAGCATGGCCTTGCGGCGGTCGCCGAAGCCAGGCGCCTTCACCGCGGTGACCTTCAGCACGCCGCGCATGGAGTTGACCACCAAGGTGGCAAGCGCCTCGCCTTCGACGTCCTCGGCAACGATCAGCAAGGGCTTGCCTGCCTTGGCGGCGCTTTCCAGCACCGGCAGGAGTTCGCGGACGTTGGAGATCTTCTTGTCGTACAGCAAGACCAGCGGGTCATCGAGTTGAGCCACTTGCTTCTCGGGGTCCGTGATGAAATAAGGACTCAGGTAGCCGCGGTCGAACTGCATGCCTTCAACGACATCCAGTTCATTGTCCAGCGACTTGCCGTCTTCCACCGTGATCACGCCCTCGCGCCCGACCTTGTCCATGGCGTCGGCGATGATCTTGCCGATCGCCTCGTCGGCATTGGCCGACAAGGCCGCGACCTGCGCCGTCTCCTTGCTGGTGGAGATAGGCTTCGACATGTTCCGCAGCGCCTCCAGCACGCCGGACACGGCCTGGTCGATGCCACGCTTGAGATCCATCGGGTTCATGCCCGACGCCACGTACTTCATACCCTCTTGAACAACCGCCTGCGCCAATACCGTGGCGGTGGTCGTGCCGTCGCCGGCAACGTCGGCGGTCTTCGATGCGACCTGCTTGACGATCTGCGCGCCCATGTTCTCGAACTTGTCCTTCAGCTCGATTTCCTTGGCGACCGAAACACCGTCCTTGGTGATGACGGGGGCGCCGAAGCTGCGCTCCAGCAGCACATTGCGTCCCTTCGGGCCGAGCGTAACCTTCACGGCATCGGCAAGGATGTTGACGCCCTTGACTACACGGCTGCGGGCGTTGTCGTGGAACTTGACGTCTTTCGCACTCATTTTCTTGCTCCTCAATCCATAGGCAGCGGCATCAGGCCGCCTTCTTCAATTGAGCGTCCTGCGACGTCAGGACGGCAAAAACGTCCTCTTCGCGCAAGACCAGCAGTTCTTCGCCATCGACCTTCACGGTCTGGCCGGCATATTTTCCGAAAAGCACGTGGTCACCCACCGCGAGTTCAACGGGCCGCAGCGAACCATCCGCGTTACGCTTGCCCTGGCCCACCGCGAGGACCTCCCCTTGCTCGGGTTTTTCCGCCGCCGAATCGGGGATGACGATGCCGGAAGCCGTCTTGCGCTGCTGTTCGATTCGCTTGACGATAATCCGGTCGTAAAGGGGACGGATCTTCATGACTCTATCTCCTGAAGTCTTGATCATCAAAAAGTGAATGCCGGCGCGCTGCGCGATAGGGATTGGCAGCTAGCGCCGTACAGCCCGGGATGGGTGCGCCAGAAAAATTATGGGCACCGGGCCGCCGCTTCAAGAGGCGAAATTGATTCCAATTGAAACTTAATGAATCAATAAGTTTTTACCCATCCCAAGGCGATAAACGACCTTCCGACGGGGCTCGCGCCCGTCCGGTTGGGGCGAGACGGGGCACGGCGCGGAACGTCCGCCATCCGCATCCAGGGTGCGATCGTCGCCGTCCATTTGACTCCACAGTCCACCCTTGCGGGGACGGAATAGCCACCGAACGTAGCCTCGGCGCGCGGCGAGGTCCAGCAGCGCCTGCTGGTCCGGAGCCTCAAGGACGACGGCCTGGTTCGCTTGCCGCGCGTCGTCCGAATAATCCGCGAAGGCCCTGCGGCCAGCCAGCGCTTCCGATGCCGGCGCATTCAGGCGCCACCATGCGGGCCTTGCCACCCGTTCCACATCCCAGGCGCCCAGTCTCCATGCCGCCTCCAGCATGGCGCGGTCGATGACGGCATAGTCGTGCCAGCGCTGGTTGATCTGCACCGCCGAGCCCGCGACGGAGTGCAAGGCGCCGGTTGCCTCGCCGCCGCTTGCGTCTGCGTCGCGATGGAATCCGTGCCAATGCAGGATCAGGATGATCGGCGTGTCTGATTTCCGGGTTGCGCTCACGCTGACGGCGTAAAGCGGCAGTCGCAGCGCGGCGGTGTGCGAAGTGATGGTCTCGAGAATATCCATACACTGACTCCAGGTACTTTGCTGCCCTTTTGCAGGGACAGGCTCAACGCTATCGTGTTTTGAATTTATCTCTTCGGATGTGGACGTTCAAGGTAGCGAGGCGCCAGCTTCGCGCATGCCGCGCGGGGCCGGGTCGACTTATCAGAGCTCGTTCAACGATTTTTCCCGCAAATGCTTGGCGAGAAACTCAACGAGTGAGCGCACTTTGCTTGCCATCAACCGCTGGTGGGTCATCAGGGCAAACACCGGCCTTGGAGGGGCCTCCAATTCCGCCAGCAGCGGCACCAAGCGACCAGCCGCGACGTGGTCAGCGATCGCCCAAGCGGGTGCATGGACAATACCGGCTCCGGCCGCGGCGGCGGTAACCACGCCATCCACGGTATTCGACCTCATACGGGTTCGCATCCGAACGCTTGTAGCCTTTCCATTGACCATCAGCGTCCACGCTTCTTCCGTCGCCAGGTGACTGTAGACAAGGCCATCATGCTGCGCGAGATCGTGCACATCCTTAGGCATGCCATGCTTCCCGAGGTAATCGGGCGCCGCGCTCAAGACCCAACGAATAGAGCCCAGGCGCCGGGCGACGAGGCTGGAGTTGGGTTGTTCGCCGACAAGTACCGCGAGGTCGATCCCCTCCTCCAGCAGGTTGACGGGGCGATCGAGCAGGTGGAGATCTATTGCGACCTTGGGGTGCTGCACCAGAAACCTGGCGAGCAAAGGCTGTAGATGGACCCGGCCATACAGCGTTGGCGCAGTGACGCGCAGACGGCCCGCAGGCTCCGCGGCCTCCATCTGCATGCTGCTTTCCAGTTCGTCTATCTCGGCCAACAGGCGCTTGGCTTCGGCGTAATAACGCTGCCCCGCCTCGGTGAGGCGCAAGGCCCGCGTCGAGCGGACCAGGAGCCGGGTGCCAAGACGTTCTTCCAGCGCGCTGAGGTGCCTGCTGACGGAAGCAAGTGAAATTCCGCTGACGCGGGAGGCCCCGCTCAGGCTGCCATGGTCCACGGCCGCGACCAGCAAGGCCATTCCTTCCGATTGGTTCACGCTGCCCCGCTTTCGACGTCCTTCGTCGGTAATCCCTAAAGGCTCCAGTATTGCATGAGTGCAAGGGTGCTTTGCGGATTTAGCTATTCCATGCAAGGAACGCGAACTTCATACTGCCGCTGTTTTCCGCTGTTTTCTCTATACCCTTGTGTCGCCATGGCTGCCCTCCCCCCTCCCAATTCCACTGAACTGACGCCTGCCGCACGCCGCTATGCGATGCTGGCCGTCTCCCTGTCGATCTCGATGGCCACACTCGACACCTCGATGACCAACACGGCATTGCCGTCCATGGCATCGCAGCTGGACGTGAGCGCCGCGGATGTAATCGGCGTGGTCACCATCTATCAGCTGGTCATGGTGGCAACGATGCTGCCGCTGGCGGCGCTGGCCGGGAAAATCGGGCACCGGCGGGTGTTTCTCCCCGCGCTTTGGCTGTTCCTGGGCGCGTCGGTCTGGTGCGGCTCCGCACAGTCGCTTTGGTCGCTGGAGGCTGCCCGGGCTGCGCAGGGGCTTGCCGCGGCGGCCCTGATGGGCTGCAACATGGCGCTTGTCACCGCCATCTATCGCAAGGAGGAGCTGGGGCGGGGAATGGGCTTGAACGCAATGATCGCCGCGGCGTCACTCGCCGGCGGTCCTGTCCTTGCGTCGGCGATGCTGACGGTGCTCGGTTGGCACTGGCTGTTCTATGTGAACGTACCCTTCTGTCTGGTGGCACTGGCGTTGGCCGGCAAGCACCTGCCGAGAATTCCGGGTGATGGCAAGCCGCTGGACGCGGGCGCGGCGGTGCTGTGTGCGCTGGCTTTCGGACTGGCCGTGCTGGGGTTGGAGCGCGTGGCGGCGCCAGACTGGGGCACAGCCCTTGTGTGGGCACTAGTGGTTGTGTGCTGGGCCATGCTGCTCCGCCGCGAACGTCTGAGCGCGCACGCAATCGTGCCTGTGGACCTCCTGCGGCTGCCCGCCTTCTCGCTTGCCGTTCTGGTCTGTGTGCTGGCCTTCGCGGCACAGGGCGCGGCCATGGTGGCGCTGCCGTTCCTATTGAACCGGACGCTAGGCCTAGACATAGCCGAGGTCGGAATGCTGATCGCGCCCTGGCCCGTGATGGGGGCCTGCCTGGCGCCGTTCTCGGGCAAGTGGTCAGACCGGATGTCTGCCGGCCTCCTGGGTGTGGTCGGCATGGCCTTGCTGGCCTTCGGCCTGCTGGCAGTGAGCTGGCTGCCGCCCGGGGCGCCGTTGTGGGCGGTGATGCTCCCCATGGCGTCGTGCGGCACCGGCTTTGGGCTGTTCCTGTCGCCGAATCAACGTTTCATCATGTTCAGCGTGCCGGCCCATCGGGCTAGCGTGGCGAGTGGCCTTTCCGGCCTGGCCAGACTCATAGGACAGACGACGGGCGCGGCGTTCGTGGCCGCGTGCTTTGCCTTGAACGCGAAGCTGGGCGCAACCTGGGCCTTGTGGGTGGCCGTGGCGTTCGCGCTGGCGGGGTGCGTCGCCAGCGCCTTGCTGGAGCGTCTTGCTCGGCAGGCGAAGGAGGCCCTGGCGGTTTCGTAGCGGTCAGAGGGTCCACTACTCTGAATACCGTCCCCTTCCAGGCCCTGGTTTCGGCATTGCGCCGCACACTTCCCGCCTTCAGGCCGACGATGCGATGAAGCACATCGATGTTGATGTACTCATGAGGTCGAACAGAAATGACCACTTGACCCACCAACGCCGTGATATCGCGTTGACAGGGAAATCCTGGCTGCCCCCGCGTGGTATCGGCAATCCCCACCAAGTCGTCACGGTCACCCAGGAAATCCGCGTCATCGGTGATGCCGTCGGGCGCTGAGGAGCTGGCGTCTATTCGGAGTAGTCGACCCAGACAGCGAGTGCCTGTCCTCCAGCCAATACCGCATCCGTCCCCAGTCCGGAAATGGCCCGAACGAGCTGGTCGGTACCACTTATTTCATAAATTTCAATAATTTAAGATCGTCACTTGTGCGGTCAAGGACGGCGCAACGGCCATCTCTACTCAGCCAGCTTAATGGTGTGTGGACCTCTATTTGGGTCCAGTACTTCGGCAGCCCTTCCCGAAGTTGTAACAGCACCCCCCTCCCCCCTTGAACCCTTTCCAACGATCCCTATAATTAGCACTCGCCTCCGGTGAGTGCTAACAAGCGCCTACGCCTTCCGGTCCCGGGGCAAGCGAGACAACCCCCTTACCGTTTCAAGAAAACAGGAGTTTTTCATGGCCCTGCGTCCTCTGAATGATCGCGTGATCATCAAGCGCCTGGACAACGAGCGCAAAACTGCCTCGGGCATCGTCATCCCTGACAGCGCGGCCGAAAAGCCCGACCAAGGCGAAGTCATCGCCGTCGGCCCCGGCAAGCGCACTGAAGACGGCAAGATTCTGCCGGTCGACCTGAAGGCGGGCGACAAGGTGCTGTTCGGCAAGTATGCCGGCCAGTCGGTGAAGGTCGATGGCGAGGAACTGCTCGTCATCCGCGAGGAAGAAATCCTCGCCGTGATCCAGTAAATCCCTCATCTTCTCAGAATTCTCCGTAAGGAAAGAAAATGGCTTCCAAGCAAGTTCTGTTTGGCGACGACGCCCGTGTGCGTATCGTCCGCGGCGTGAACGTCCTGGCTAACGCTGTCAAGACCACCCTGGGTCCCAAGGGCCGCAACGTCGTGCTGGAGCGCTCGTTCGGCGCCCCGACCGTGACCAAGGACGGCGTGTCCGTCGCCAAGGAAATCGAACTGAAGGACAAGTTCGAAAACATCGGCGCCCAGCTGGTCAAGGACGTCGCCTCCAAGACCTCCGACAACGCCGGTGACGGCACCACCACCGCCACCGTGCTGGCCCAGGCCATCGTTCAGGAAGGCCTGAAGTACGTTGCCGCCGGTTTCAACCCCATCGACCTGAAGCGCGGCATCGACAAGGCCGTCGCCGCCGCCGTCGCCGAACTGAAGAAGCAGTCCAAGCCGGTCACCACCAGCAAGGAAATCGCCCAGGTCGGCTCGATTTCGGCCAACAGCGACACCTCCATCGGCCAGATCATCGCTGACGCGATGGACAAGGTCGGCAAGGAAGGCGTCATCACCGTCGAAGACGGCAAGTCGCTGGAAAACGAACTGGATGTCGTCGAAGGCATGCAATTCGACCGCGGCTACCTGTCGCCCTACTTCATCAACAACCCGGACAAGCAAGTTGCCGCCCTGGACGACCCGTTCGTCCTGATCTACGACAAGAAGATCAGCAACATCCGTGACCTGCTGCCCGTGCTGGAACAAGTCGCCAAGTCCAGCCGTCCGCTGCTGATCATCGCCGAAGACGTCGAGGGCGAAGCCCTGGCCACCCTGGTGGTGAACAACATCCGTGGCATCCTGAAGACCACCGCCGTCAAGGCGCCTGGCTTCGGCGACCGCCGCAAGGCCATGCTGGAAGACATCGCCATCCTGACCGGCGGCGTGGTCATCTCCGAAGAAACCGGCATGTCGCTGGAAAAGGCCACGCTGCAAGAGCTGGGCCAGGCCAAGCGCATCGAAGTGGGCAAGGAAAACACCACGATCATCGACGGCGCTGGCGACAGCACCTCGATCGAAGCCCGCGTCAAGCAGATCCGCGTGCAAATCGACGAAGCGACCTCGGACTACGACCGTGAAAAGCTGCAAGAGCGCGTGGCCAAGCTGGCCGGCGGTGTTGCCGTGATCCGCGTCGGTGCTGCCACCGAAGTCGAAATGAAGGAAAAGAAGGCTCGCGTCGAAGACGCCCTGCACGCCACGCGTGCCGCGGTGGAAGAAGGCGTCGTGGCCGGTGGCGGCGTGGCCCTGCTGCGCGCCAAGCAAGCCATCGTCGACCTGAAGGGCGATACGCCTGACCAGAACGCCGGCATCAAGCTGATCCTGCGTGCCGTCGAAGAGCCGCTGCGCACCATCGTCACCAACGCCGGCGAAGAAGCCAGCGTGGTCGTCAACACCGTGCTGAACGGCAAGGGCAACTACGGCTACAACGCCGCGACCGGCGAGTACACCGACCTGGTCGAGCAAGGCGTGCTGGATCCCACCAAGGTGACCCGCACCGCCCTGCAAAACGCCGCCTCCGTCGCCAGCCTGCTGCTGACCGCCGAAGCCGCCGTGGTCGAACTGGCCGAAGACAAGCCCGCTGCCCCGGCCATGCCCGGCGGCATGGGTGGCATGGGCGGCATGGACTTCTAAGAAGTCCTTGCCTAAAAGGCAGCCGGCGACGGCTGCCTTCCCAAGCAAGAGCCCGGAGGGTGGTTTCCACCCTCCGGGTTTTTTCTTTTCGACGCGCGGCGCAGGCCCCAGCCAACCCAAGCAACCCAGGCAGCCTGGTCAACCCGGGCCATCAAGTCGCTTTCGTCGCCGTCACGTAGACCGAAAACTGCCGCAACTGCGCTTCGCTCTGCCGCACCTCGCGCACACTGGCGGCGCCGCCATGCGCCACCAACAGCGCGGCCAGCGTCTGCGCCACCGACAAGGCCGGCACGACCGAGGGAAATAGCGATTTCGTGGCGTTCTCCACGACGATCAGGGCCGTGGCCTTGACGGCAACCGGGGACACCGCGCTATCGGTCACGCTGACGATGCGCACCCCCTTCTCGCGCGCATACTCCACCGCGGCGACCGTGTCGCGCGCATAGGGCTCGTAGCTGAAGACGACCAGCGCGTCGTCCTTGCGCGCGCCTCGCAATTCGTCCGCGAAGATGCCGCCCATCCCGGCCAGCAGGGTCGTGTCCTGGCGGAACATGCCGCAGGCGTAGTTGAGGTAGAACGCAGCGGGGAACAGGCTGCGCAATCCGACGATATAGATATGCCTGGCCTTGGCCAGCACATCGCGCGCCGTCAGCAGCGCACGCAAGATGTCCGGATCGTTCATCCTGTCGAGGTTGCGTGCGTCCGCCTGCAACAGTTCGCCGATGAGCGCGGCGTCATTGCCGCCCGCCCCGCGCTGCAAGGCCGATGCCCGATCGGCGAAGGTCGCATGTCCCTGCGCCAGCCATGTCCGATAGACGTCCCGCATGGCGTCGTAGCCGTCGAAACCCAGTTGGCGAGCCAGGCGATGCATGGCGCTGGCCTGCACGCCCGCGCTGCCCGCCACCGCCCGCATGGAGTTCAGGGCGATCTCCTTCGGATTGTCGACCGCATACCGCGCGGCCCGTTGCAGCATGGGAGGCAGGCCGGCAAAGTGCCGCGCAATGAGTTCGTCGACGCCGCGCTTGTCCATACGGTTCCTGTTCGCCAAAAGTCGCGTCATTGTAGATCGCGCACTTCGGCGATCGCCGCGCCGATGCTGGCAACAAGAATATCCACGGCGGACTGCAATTCCTCTTGCGTCGTCGTATAGGGCGGCGCAAGCAGGACATGGTCCCCGCGCACCCCGTCGACAGTGCCGCCCCCCGGATAGCAAAGCAGGCCACGGGCCAACGCGGTCCGCTTGATCCTTGCATGCAGTTGCAGGCCGGGATCGAATACCCGATTCCCCTCCCTGTCCTGGACCAGCTCCACCGCCTGGAACAGGCCGCGTCCGCGGATGTCGTTGACGTGGGGATGCCCACCCAGGCGCTCGCGCAAGCAGTCCTGCAGATAACGGCCAAGCGTGGCGGACCGTTGCACCAGGCCGTCCCGCTCGATGATGTTCTGGACCGCCAGCGCACCCGCGCAGGCCACAGGATGCCCGATATAGGTGTGCCCATGCTGGAACGCGCCGCTGCCGCCGGCGATGGCGTCGACGATGCGGTCATGCGCCATGACCGCCGCGATGGGCTGGTATCCGCCGCCCAGTCCCTTGGCCAGGCACAGCAGGTCCGGCACGACGCCTTCCTGTTCAAACGCATGATAGGACCCCGTACGTCCCAGGCCGCTCATCACTTCGTCGAGGATGAATACCACGCCATGGCGGTCGCACACCTCGCGCAGCTTCCGAAAATATCCCGGGACCGCACAGACAGCGCCCGCCGTGGCGCCCACGACCGTCTCGGCGATGAAGGCGGACACCGTCTCCGGGCCCGCCTCCAGGATGGCCGTGTCCAGCTCGTGCGCCAGCCGGTCGCCATAGCCATCGTCCGATTCCTCCGGCCGGCGATAGTGCAAGGGGAAGCAAGCCGAGACATGGGTCACGTCCGCCAGCAGGGGCTGGTACAAGCGCCGCCGCCCCTGGTGCCCGCCGGCGGCCAGCGCGCCCAGCGTATTGCCGTGATAACTCTGCAAGCGCGCGATACTGCGCCAGCGCCCTGGCTCGCCTCGCTCCACATGGTATTGCCGCGCCAGCTTGAGCGCCGTCTCCACGGCCTCCGAACCGCTGGACAGGAAATACACGTGGGCCAGGCCCGGCGGCGACCTGCGGACCAGCGTATCGGCAAGCTGCTCCGCGGGTTCGGAAGTGAAGAAGCTGGTGTGCGCGTACTCCAGCGTCCGGATCTGCGCGATCACGGCGTCGGCGACTTCCGGATGTCCATGGCCCAGGCAGGATACGGCGGCGCCGCCGGAGCCGTCGTAGTAGCGGCGGCCCTCATGGTCGATCAGGTAACTGCCCAGGCCCCTGACGGCGGTGGCGAGCGGTGTCCGGGGATTGCGATGAATGATATGGGTCATGAATGGAAATGGATCGAATGGTCGAATGGATCAGCTGGCTTGACCAACGATCTTTATAGAACATATGATTCATTAACGCAAACCAATGAATCAAGTGATTTAGGGGAATTCCATCATGTCCATCCGCCATCCCGACGCCCGCGCGGCGCGAGCATTGACGCCGGCACGGCGCCTCCTCGCGCGGTGCGCCGTGGCGGTCGCCGCCGCCACCGCGGCCTGGTCCGCCCACGCCGCGGACAGCTGGCCGTCCAAGCCCATACAGCTCATCGTCCCGTTCGCGCCGGGCGGAACCACCGACGTCCTGGCGCGCCTGGTGGCCGAAGGCCTGACCCAGCGCCTGCATCAGAGCGTCATCGTTGAAAACAAGCCCGGCGCGGGCGCGAACATCGGTGCGTCCATGGTTGCGCACGCCGCGCCGGACGGCTATACCTTGCTGCTCGCCACGCCGGGACCGCTGGCGATCAACGCCAATATCTACAAGCAGCTGAGCTTCGATCCGGAGAAGGACTTCGCGCCGGTGGCCTACCTGGCGGACGTTCCCAACGTGATCCTGGCGTATCCGGGCACGGGACTTAAAAACATGCAGGACCTGATTGCCTATGCAAAGGCGCATCCCGGCAAGCTCAACTGGGCTTCGCCCGGCGTCGGCAGCACGGCGCATATCGAGCTTGAATTGCTCAAGCAAATGACGGGCGTGGATATCGTGCACGTTCCCTACAAGGGCGCGTCGCAGGTATCGGCGGACCTCGTCGCCGGCCACGTCGAACTGGCCGGCGACAACCTGCCGACCGCGCTGGGCTACATCCAGTCGGGCAAGGAAGTGGCGCTGGGCGTGACCAGCGCGCAAGTCCTGGACGTGCTGCCGAACGTGCAGCCCGTGAGCGCGACGGTGCCGGGCTATCTGCTGCTCTCCTGGTTCGCCATCGTGGCGCCCGCCGGCACGCCGGAAGCGGTGGTGCGACGACTGAACACGGAGGTGGACGGCATCCTGGACCAGCCGGCCATGCGCGAGAAATTCCATGCCCTGGGCGCGATCCCGGTGGGCGGCGCGCCCGACAGGCTGGCCCGGCAGATCAGCGCGGAGCAGGCGCGTTACCGCAAGCTGCTGCCCAACGCGAAGGAGCAGGACTGATGGCGCGGCCTAAATACCTGGCGGTGGCGCGGCTGTGGTTCGAAGGCAATGCCTTCTGCCCCGTCCCGGCAAGCTTCGCGCAATTCGAACAGTATGAATGGCAAGCCGGCGCGCAAGTGCTGGACACGATGCGCGGCACGGCCACCGAACTTGGCGCCGTCGCGCGCTTCGCGGCGTCCCATCCGGATTGGGAAGTCGTGGTGCTGCGCTGCGCCTCGGCCCTGCCCGCCGGCCCCATCGACGATGACGTCATCACGCGCCTGACGCAGGAGCTGCGCGACGGACTGGCCGCCGGACAGGCGGCGCACGGATGGGATGCGGTCTACCTGTCCTTGCATGGCGCGGCCATCACGCCCACCCGCGAGACGCCGGAACTGGACATCGCCCGCATGGTGCGAACGATGCTGCCCGCCGTTCCCCTGGGCGCCAGCTTCGACCTGCACGGCAACATGCCGGCAGCCTGGGGCGACGTGCTGGATATCGCGGCGGTCTATCGCACGCATCCGCATGTCGACATGGACCAGGCGGCGGACCGGGTCTTGCAAGGCCTGCTGCGCTGCGCCGACGAGGGCCTGATTACCCATCGGGCAGTGGTCAATGAAGGAATCGTGCTGCCCAGCATCAATATGCGCACGTCCGCGGGCCCGATGCAGGAACTGGAGCAGGCGGCCGTCGCGGCGATCAAGGACGGGATACTCGACGTATTGGTCTTCGGCGGTTTTCCCTATTCGGACACGGCGGCCACGGGTGCATCCATCTTTGTCATCAGCGACGCCGCGCGGGATCCGGACGGCGCCCTGGCGAGGGCGACCGCGCGCGCGGTGCATGACCGCGTCATTGCGTGCTTTCCGCGCTTCATCATGGCGCTGCCCTCGCCCCAGGCGGCGCTCGCCGACGCCCTCGCCGAGACCGCGCCGGGGCTGATCGCCGTCACCGATGCGGGCGACAACCCCATGTCGGGCGGCGGCGGCGACACGCCCGGACTCTTCGCCGCGCTGTGCTCGGCGCGGCCCGCCGTACCCACTTTATTCGCGAGCTTCGCGGACCCCGGCGTGGTCGCCGACGCCCGGCAAGCCGGCGTCGGCGGCAGCATCGACATTACGCTGGGAGGACGCCACGGCATGCAGTTCGGCGCGCCGGTCCCCGTGCGCGTGACCGTCCAGCGGCTGACGGATGGGCGCTACCGCAACACCGGCCCCATGCAGACCGGGGTGGAACGCAGCTGCGGCAACAGCGTCGTCCTGGCATTGGAAGACCTGCCCACGCTGCGCGTCATCGTGACGGAGCGCGTGGTGGCGGCCGACGACCCCGCCTTCTATGATCTGCACGGCATCGACCTGGACGCAGTCCGGCTGCTGTGCGTGAAAGCGAAGAACCATTTCCGTGCCGCCTTCGCCGCGCGTTGTGCGCGCATCATCGATTGCGATGCGCCCGGTCCGGCCTGCCTGGACCTGTCGCGCCTGCCGTTCCGGAATGCGCATGTTTCGGCCGGCTACCCCGAGGTCCTCACGACACGGGCGGCCTGACCGCAAGGCAGGCGGCGCGCCGCGTGGACGCCACCTTGCCTTGCACGCGATCACGCCGTTTTTCCATCAGCTCTTGAAATAAGGACGCTCCGGCCCGAACAGCAGCGTCAGCGCGCCACGGCGCCAGGCCGGCGGTGTGTCCTTGCCCAGCAGGACGGTCGCCATCGCATAGGCCTGGCCGCGCATCGCGGGCGGCAGGCCGTCCAGGGCCTGTTCGGCCGTGGCCGCCGGCCGCTTCTGCTGGACCGCGTCGAGGAACTGCTTCATCGCCGGCTTGTAGCGTTGCAGCGCGTCCGGCACCTGGGCCATCAGCGGCGCATAGTCGCGCTTGGAACGCGCGGCGAGGGCGATGCTGGTCCAGATCGTGTCCTCGTCCAGGCCTTCGCCACCCGGCAGCGCCAGCGCGCGCTCCACCGCGGCCGGCGACGCGCCCTCGGAAGCGCCGACCAGGCGCAGGATGCGCGCTTCGGTCTCCGGCTTCTGGTGGGCCAGGCCCGCGGCGACCTCCAGCCGCCCCTGGGCCAGGGCGGAGAACGCCTGCAGGTCGGGCCGCTGCGTCAGGCCCTGGCCTGTCTCCAGCGCGCGCAGCGTGCTCAGTTCACGCGAATGGCTGACCAGCTCCTCCATGCGGAAAGGATCCGGGCGCCCGCCGGCCCGCATGACGCGAGCCAGCTCGGACGCGATGGCGGGTTGCATCATCGGCAGTTTCGTATAGCCGATCAGCAGGCGCGGCTCGGCGGTGGCCCAATCGCCCTTGGTGGCCGCGATATTGCCGGCCGCGTTGGCGAACCAGGCCTGTTGCGGCCAGCGCTTGTTGCCGTCGACGAAGGCCTGGTCCTTGGCAGGAGAATCGGGCATGCAGCGCACGGCCAGGTATTGGGCGTCGCCATCCGCGGGATTCGCCTGCGCTTGCTGGACCAGGTCCTTGCACACGGCGTCGTGCTGCGCCCCGGTGGTCGTATCCTGGCGCAGGCGGTTCAGCATGACGTCCCTGGGCGCCAGGCGCAGGCGTTGGGCCAGCACCTCATCGAAACCGGGCACGCCCGCCGCGGCGACCAGCCACTGCATGGAATGCGGATTGATGGGCGGGTCCCAGCGCGCATGCGCCAGCATCATGGCCGCGCGCTCGTCCTGCGACGGCACCAGGCGCAGCAGTTCCTCGGGACTGCCGTCGCCACCGCCTTCCAGCGCGGTGCGCGTGGCGCCGCCGCCCTTGGTCTTGACGGAGCCGGGCGGGTCGCGGAAGAAGTAATCGACGCTGATGGTGCTCCAGCGTGGCGCGCCATGGCGCACCGGCGGACGCTGCGAGGCATTGCCATAGGCAGCGGTCCACTCCACCAGCGGACTGGCGCCGGCGACGTTGTACACCACATGGGAGAAGCGGTTGTCGATGTCGGCGTTGAAGGACTCGATGACGTCGCCTTTCAGCGTGCGCGTCTCCACCGTATAGGCGGCACCCGGCTTCATCGTATGGCTGACGTCGCCATGGGCGGGCACCTGCACCCGCCAGCTGTCGCCGATGCTGACCATCACCGGCTGGCCCAGTCCGTTATAGATGGTCAAGGTGGCATTGCCCAGGAACATGCTGACGCCCAGCACGACCGCGACGATGGACCCCGCCACCGCCAGGCGCAGCACCGACGGGAATATGCCATCGGCGACCAGGAAGCGGCTCCACCAGTTCAGTTTGGTCTGGCGCTGGCGTTCCTGGCCAGGCAGCAGGGTGCTGTAGGACACCGGCACGCGAGGCGGCGTCTCCGCCGCATCGAGGGGCGCCTGCTGCAAGGCATGGGCGGCGACGCGCGATTCGGTCAGCAGCAGTTCGTCCAGGGCGCGACTACGCAAGGCGCCCAGCATGCCCGTAGCGGTGTCGACCCAGCCGTCGATGACGTCGATCCAGCTGCCGAGGTTCTTGGCGGTAGGCTCGGTCAACTCGAACGCGCCCAGCTCTTTCGGAAAATCCTCGATGTTCGTCGCCGCGGCCAGGCGCGGATTCAATTGCACTTCGGCGGCCTTGGCATAGGTCTGCTGCAAGGTCGCATAGAGATCCTTGGCCGCCGCCAGCACGCGCTTGCGTCCACCGTTGCTGACGCGGCGTGCCGCCGTCTCCACCGAGATCCAGCTGCGGAAGGCGGCATTGGCGTCGCGCAGGTTCGCTTCCGCGTGATCGGCGAAATGCAGCGCGCGCAACACGCCCTCCAGGTAGGCAGCCCATGCGGGGCCGGCGGCTCGCGCCGCCGCCAGGTGCCAGCCGCGGCAGGCGTGATCGTGATCGCGCAGGCGGCCACGCACCGTATCCAGGGTGCGCTGGGCGGATTGCAGCAGCGACGGCAATTCCGACAGCGACGCCTCGCCGCCGCGATGGCGGATCTTGCCGCCGTCGACCTTGAGGTCGCCCTCGCTGAGGCCGCGCAACTGGTCGATGTCCAGTTCCAGGGCGCGCAATTCCTCCATGTCCTGCGTCAGGCTGGCCGGATAGAGGCCAGCGTGCACGGCAGGATCGGCCGAGGCCGACGGATCGAACAGCGCCGCGGCGTCGGCGGTATGGCGCACCGGCGACCGGCCGAAGTAGATGCCGCGATAGCGGCTGTCCAGGTACTCGCGGTTGAACTGTTCGTCCAGCCGCTGAAGGGTGACGTCCAGCACCTCCGGTTCGGCCGCGTCCTTGTCCTTGGGGCCCAGCGTGACTTCCGTCAGGCGCAGGCGCAGCGCGCCAGCATCGCGGAACAAGTCCCAGGCGCTGCCCTCCTCCACCGGCGATGGCACATAGTTGGCCTTGGCATTGGCTTCGCGCTCGTGGTTCAGCGGGTGGGTCAGCCACATGCGGGGCGGCTGCGCCAGGCCGGCGGTGAAGACGCGGTGCGCCGCCGGATTGTCGGCCGGCACGGGGTCGACGACGCCATAGGTGCGGTCGTTGAGAATCCGGCGCATATGAGCCAGGATTCGGGTTTGCACCGCGAAGATGTCGGCCGGCGGGTGACCGTCGCCTTTCTCGTTGAAGGCAAAGCGCAGGGCGCGGTCCCAGGAATCGTCGGCGGCTTGCAGGCGATGCAGCGCGTGCACCAGCGCATCGCTGCCGGTGAGATGCACGGCGACGAGGTCGGCGTTCAATTCCATCTCGCGCGAAAGGGCGCGCTGCATCAGCACCACCACGCGGAAGGCGGAATCGACCAACGCGCGTATGGCCCACACGATCAGGCTGATCAGCCAGCCCACCCAGGCGATGCGGAAATCCGAATTGGAAATGGACTGCAGGAAGCGATCGAAGCGGTCGCGCCGCGCCACCAGGTGGCCGGCGACCTGCTGGGCGATATAGACCCAGCGCCCGACCGCCATGGAGCGCTGGGCGAAATGGCCGAATTCATGCGCCAGCACCGCGCGCAGTTCGCCCAGCGTCAGCACGTTGACGAGCCCGAGGCCGATCTCCAGGTTCTTGCGCGACGGCAAGAGCAGGTTGAGGACGGACAGGTCATAGGACACCGACGCGTTCACCCGCGACGACAGGAAAACCCGGTGCGGACGCGGTGCGCCGGCGGCATCGGCCATGGCGCGCAGGAAGGCGAAGAGCTCCGGCTGCGTGTCGGCCTTGACCTCGTATTCGTCGTCGATGCTGCCGCGCTTGACGAAGAACAGGCCCTTGAGCATGAAGGCGGCCAGGAACGCCGCGCAGGCGCCCACCGCGTAGCCGAGGAAGGCGCCGTCGCCCGTGGACGAGGAGATGGCGCCGGCGAGCATGCGGTACGCGGTATAGACCAACCAGCCGGCCAGTCCCAGATACAGCACCATGAATACCAGCAGGCCCCCCACGGCGATCCAGGCGCGGTTGCGATAGGCGCGCGTCGGGCGAGGGGGGGATGACGTGGCGGGAAAGCCAGGCGGCAGCGAGTCGGGCAGTGTGGACACGAGCAAGTTCCGTCGTAGGAGAGTCTTGGGTACAGGCTCCGCGGCGGTGGACTTGCTGACCGCGGCGCGGGGCGCCCGAATCGTAGGCGCAGCGTCGGCCGGCTTTGCTACAAATAGAAACTCAATGCGTAAGAGTTTGAATCAATTTTGCTGAGATCGTATAGACGTCGGGGAAACCCTTTATTTTTTGGCGCCAATTTGGGATAGAATTTTTTCCGGTTTTTCCCGTTACAAACCGCCTCGCCGCAGGCCGCAGGCACGGTTTCCCCCTCCTCCCACCTCTGCCGCCAAGGCGCAGGACGGCTCGATGACCACTCCGCAGCAATTTCCTTTTGTTTCTGTTTCCGGCAAACCGCAAGCCCGCGGCAAGCAATATGGCCAGATCGCGGCCGACCGCGTGCGCAAGAGCGTGGCCATGTACGGCCAGACCCTGGTCACCCTCGGCTACGACGGACCGGCCCGTTCCCGCCTGATCAATGCCTTCGCCAAGGAAATCGAGGACTTCGCGCCCCACTATCTGGAGGAGATGCGCGGGATCGCCGAGGGCGCCGGGGTGACCCTGGAAGACATCATCATGATCAACGCGCGCACCGAGGTCGTGGCCAAGGCGCGCGCCGAGAAGAACAAGGCGGCCGAACTGGAGCCGGGCGACGGTTGCACCGGCGCGCTGGTGCTGCCGACGCGGTCCGCCACGGGCAACCTGATCCATGGCCAGAACTGGGACTGGCGCGCCGAGTGCGCGGAGACGGCCGTCGTGTTGCGCGTCCGGCAGGACGATGGCCCGGACATGCTGACCTTCGTCGAAGCGGGCGGCCTGGCGCGCAGCGGCCTGAACAGCGCGGGGGTCTCCATCACCGCCAACTACCTGGAATCGGACCGCGACTTCAAGCAACTGGGCGTGCCCCTGTCGCTGATCCGCCGCAAGGTACTGGAGCAGCAGCATTTCGCCCTGGCGCTGAAGGCGGTGGCGACCACGCCCAAGTCCTGCTCCAACAACATCATGCTGGGCATGGCCGCGGGCTTCGGCATCGATTTCGAATGCACCACCGATGAAGCCTTCCCCCTCTATCCCGGCAGCGACGACCTCATCGTGCACGCAAACCATTGGGTTAGCGAAGTCGCCCTGGTCAAGCTGCGCGACACGGGCCGCGCCAGCACGCCGGAAAGCCAGTACCGCGACTGGCGCGTGCGGCGGCGCCTGAACGCCAGCCCCGCGCTGACGCGCGACGACATGCGCGACGCCTTCTTCGATGACTTCGGCACGCCTTATTCGGTCTGCCGGCCGCCGCGTCCGGGCAGCCACGACAACCTCTCGGCCACCGTGGCGATGGTGATCATGGAACCCGCCGTGGGCGAGATGGAAGTCGCGCCGCTGCCGGCGCTGAACCGCACCTTCACGCGCTACAGCCTGACCGCCGAACCTGAAGTATTCACCTACGCAAAATAAGACGCCGTCACGGCCATCGGGCGGGCACCACGCCCCCAAGGGAGTCTTTCATGAAGCTGCGGCAATACCGTTCCCTCTCCATGCATCCACGCCTTTCCGGCGGCAGCTTCGCCCAGGGCGGGCTGCTTCTGGCGCTGGCGTTGGCGACAGGCGCGGCGGCCCAGGCCGCGACGCCCCTGCGCATCGCCATGACGGCCGATATCCGTTCCACCGAACCGGGCGTCAACCGCGACGCCAACAGCGATATCGTCACGTCGCACATGGTGGAGGGCCTGGTGGCGTTCGGCGAACACGCCGAGGTCAAGCCCCTGCTGGCCGAGTCCGTGGACATCAGCCCGGACGGCAAGACCTACACCTTCAAGCTGCGCCAGGGCGTCAAGTTCCACAACGGCGCCCCACTGACGGCGCAGGACGTGGTGTGGAGCTGGAATTTCTACATGAATCCCAAGACAGGCTGGCGCTGCCTCGGCGAGTACGACGGCCGCGGCGTGGCCAAGGTGCTGTCGGTGGAGGCTGCCGATACGCGCACCGTGGTCTACCGCCTGGACAAGCCCAACGGCCTCTTTCTCGCCTCGCTGGCGCGCACCGACTGCGGCGATACGGGCGTTATCCACAAGGACTCGCTCAAGGCCGACGGCAGCTGGGACAAGCCCATCGGCACCGGCCCCTTCAAACTGGGTGAATGGAAGCGCGGCGAGTACATCAGCCTGCTGAAAAATGCCGACTATGCCAATCGCGGCGGCGGTCTCGACGGCTTTACCGGCTCCAAGCGCCCGCTGGTGGACGAAGCCCGCTTCGTCATCGTGCCGGACGAGGCGACCGCCAACGCCGCGCTGCAAAGCGGCAACATCGACATCATCCAGGACCTGTCCTATACGGACGTCAAGCCCATGCAGGCGAGCCCCCACGTCAAGGTGGCCTACGCGCCCGTGATGAGCCTGACGGCGCTGCTGCTCCAGACCCAGGACCCGCTGCTGGCCAACCCCAAGCTGCGCATGGCGATCGCCCACGCGATCGACTACGGGCAACTGGTGGAAGCCGTCAGCGAAGGGCTGATGAAAGCGCCCAACAATTCGGTGATCCCCGCCGTCTCGCCCTATTACGACGCCGCGGCGAAACAGGGCTGGAACTACGATCCGGCGCTGGCGCAGAAACTGTTGAAGGAGTCCGGCTACAAGGGCCAGGAGCTGGTCATGATGACCAACAAGCGTTATCCGCAGACCTACAACGCGGCCGTCATCATGCAGGCCATGTTGCAGGCGGTGGGCATCAACGTGCGGCTGGACGTCATGGAGTGGGCCTCGCAACTGGACCGCTACAACGCCGGCAAGTACCAGATGATGTCCTTTCCCTATTCCGCCCGGCTGGATCCCAGTCTGAACTTCGAGATGCTGACCGGCGACAAGAAGACGCAGCCGCGCAAGGTCTGGGACAACCCGAAGGCGTTCGACCTGCTGGCCGCCGCCATGGTGGAGACCGACCACGCCAAGCGCCAGCAGACCTTCGATACGCTGCACAAGATGTTCATCGCCGACGTGCCATCGATTCCGCTCTACAACAGCATGGACATCGGCGCCTTCCGCGACAACGTGAAGGGTTATACGCCGTGGGCCGTGAAGCAGGCTCGCGTCTGGGAAGTCAGCAAGAGCGAATGACCCGGCGGCGGCGGGCCAGGCCGGCTCGCCGCCCCGGCCATCGCCTCGGCCAACACATCCGCTATTTTTCGACGACCTTCGTGCCCCAAGCCTGCGGCTTGCCTTCCCACACGCCGAAACCTTGCAGGCGCTTGCTCACTCCCCACGGCTGGTTGCCGTTGGACAGCAGGATCAGCGGCACCTCGTCCAGCATCCTGGTATGCAACTGGTCGAAGAGAGCCTGGCGCCTGGCGTCGTCCAGTTCGGAAAAGCTTTCGTCGATCAGCTTCAGCGCCTCCGGATCCTCCCATACCTTGCGGGGCTGCTTGTCCTTGTCGCCGGAAAACTGCTCATAGCTCAAGGCCGGGTCCAGCCGGGACGAATAGCTGAAGGAGCTCATCTGGTACTTGCCCGTGTTGTAGCGGTCCAGCTGCGTGGCCCACTCCAGCACTTCGATCTGCGCATTGATGCCCACCGCCTGCATCATCGCCTGCGCCATCACCGCCACCTGATAGCTCGGCACATGCGCGCGCTTGTTGGCATAGATGACGATCTTCTCGCCCTTGTAGCCCGACTCCTTCAACAGTTTCTGCGCCAGCGCGGGGTCGTATTTCCAGCCCTTCTTCTGGGTCGCGTCATAGAAGGCCGAGCCCGCCGCCACCGCGGAATTGTTCACCACGCCCAGGTTCTCCGTGGCGGCCTGCACGATCTGCGGGATATCCAGCGAGGCCGCGATCGCCTGGCGCAGCTTGACGTTCTTGAGCACCGGATCGCGCGTCTGGAACAGCAGCGTGTGCTTGGCCGAATCACGCGCCACCAGCACGGTCACGCGGGCGTTGTTCTTCAGGTCGGCCACGTCCGTATACGGCACCTGGCCGGCGTCGATGGCGCCCGACAGCAGCCCGGTCTTCACGGTGGAGGCATCCGGCACGACCAGGAACTTGACCTCGTCGACCAGGGGCTGTTTCTTGCCCACATAACCGTCCTGCTTGTCGCCGGGCGGCGACGCGTAGTCCTTGAAGGCCTTCAGCAGCACATATTCGCCGCGCTTCCACTCGTCGAACATGAAGGGACCGGTGCCGACGGGCTTGTCCCAGCTGCCATCCGGCTTGACCGAGTCCTTGCTCAAGATGGCCGTCATGCCGCAGTCGGTACGCGCCAGCGTATCCAGGAAGACCGCCGACTTGTGGTTCAGCTTGAACACGACAGTCGCCGCGTCGGGCGCGCTGACGTCCTCCACTTTCAGGCCGTTGCGGCCATCGAATTCGCTGCGGCAGCGCCAGTCGGTCTTGGGATCCATATAGCGATGCCAGCTCCACAGGACATCGGCCGACGTCATGGGCGCGCCATTGTGGAACTTGACGCCCTGGCGCAGCTTGAAGGTGTAGGCCAAACCGTCGGGCGAGACGTCGACCGATTGCGCCAGCAGCGGCCCCACGCTGCCGTTTTCGCGATAGCCCACCAGGCCCTCGACGATATTCAGGACCACGCCGTCGGTCGTGTCGTCGCGATTGACGCCGGGATTGGTGGAGCGGATGTCCGCGGGCTCGGAGATAACGAAGGACGACGCCTGCGCGGTGGCGCTGCCCGCCAGAAGGGCAAGGAACAACGCCGCGTGGGCAGCCGGACGGTTTTTCATGGACGGGGCTCCTCGATGCCTGTGACGGCGCCGCGCGTCCCGGGCGCGGGCGCCGGGTTCACGCGCCTAATATTGGCGCCAATTTAGGCATTATGAGTAGGACGACCCAGGTCGTCACCCCGGACTTTCCCTGAAAATAGGGCGGACAGGGCAGCACCGTCTTCGAGACCGGATAGCATCATTGGCCCGGATGCCGCCCAACGTGGGCGCCGACGCGGCTGCCTACGCGGCCAGCGCGCCGGGGATCAGGGCATGACCTGGCGCACGTGCTGGCGAATGATGCGCTCCAGGCGGCCCACGTCGCGCGCCGCCAGCGCCTCCACGATCTCGAAATGCTCCGCGACGGATTTCTCGATGCGCGCGCGGGTCATCCACTGCGTGGCGGGCGCCGCCACCGCGCGGCCGCGCATGTCGTGGATGAGCGCCACCAGCTCGCGATTGCCGCACATGTCGTAGAGGGTGGCATGGAATTCCAGGTTGACCTCGTATTGTTCCAGCAGCGTGCCGTCCAGCAGCAGGCTGGCGAAGCGCTCCGCCAGGACCCGCATGCGCGCCACCTTGGCGTCGGTGACGTTGGGCATCAGGTCGGCGGCGGCGCCAACCTCCAACAGCACGCGGATGTCGCGGATGTGGTTCTGCTGGTCGACGTCGGCCGCATGCACGTGATAGCCCCGGTTGGGGACGTGCTGGATGACGCGGCGCTGCGTCAGGTGATCCAGCGCGCGCCGGACTTCCAGGCGCTTGGCGCCGTAGCGTTCTTGCAGGTCTATCTGCTTGAGCCAGGCGCCGGTGCCGAAGACGCCGGACTGAATATCCCGGGCCAGCCTGTCGGCCAGGGATATTTCGACGCCGGAGTTCGATTTACGCATGGAGTGAAAGGACGATGATGGAAGAATGCCGGGATTTTATCGTCCCGGCGCCCCGGGCCGGCCGCGCCGCCTTGCCTTGCTTACGTCGCCGCGTTACGCCACTGCGGTCGCTGCGTTACGCCGCTGCAGTCACCGCGTTACGTCGCTGCAGTCACCGTGTTCACCGCGACCGCCGCGGCCACCGGCGCTACGACTCCGGCGGCCGGCTCGTCGAAGCGCCATTTCAAGCGGACGCCGCCGCCCTCGGTCGACTCCAGCGCGGGAATGGCCGACAGCAGCCTGCGGGTGTAGTCCTGCGCCGGCGCGTCGAAGATCTGGTCCCGAGTGCCCTGCTCGACGATGGCGCCGTCCTGCATGACGATGACGCGGTCAGCCACCTGCTCCACCACGCCCAGGTCATGGCTGATGAAGAGGCAGCAAAAGCCGTGGCGTCGCTGCAGGTCCGCGAACAATTCCAATACCTGCGCCCGCACCGTCACGTCCAGCGCGGAGACGGGTTCGTCGGCGATGACGAAGGTGGGCCGGCGCACCACGGCGCGGGCGATGGCCACGCGCTGGCGCTGGCCACCGGACAGCTCATGGGGATAGCGGGCCGCGTACTCGTCGCCCAGGCCGACCTCGCCCAGCACCTCGGCCACGCGCTTGTGCTTGTCGGCCGCGCTCATGTCACGCAGCAGGCGCAGGCCTTCGCCCACCAGCTGGCCCACGGTCATGCGCGGGTCCAGCGAGGAATAAGGATCCTGGAACACCATCTGGCAGTTCAGCCGGTAGTCGCGCCAGCCGGGATCCTGCCGTCCGACAGGTTGTCCGCGGAAAAGGATCTGTCCAGACGTCGGCCGCAGCAGGCCCGCGATGGCGCGGCCCAAGGTGGTCTTGCCCGATCCGGAACCGCCCACCACCGCCACCACCTCGCGCGGCAGCACATCCAGGTCCAGTCCCTTCAGGGCGCGCTTGGCCTCGGTGCGGGCGAACAGGCGCCGGTGGCCGGGATAGTCGATGACCAGGTCGCGCACCCGCACCACGGGCGTTTCGCGGGGGACGGGACGGGCCGGCAGGCGTCGCGGCATCGCCTCGAGCAGCTTGCGGGTATAGGGATGCTGGGGACGGGCAAGCAATTCCGCGGTGGCGCCGTGCTCGACCACTTCGCCCTGGCGCATGACGACGACCTTTTCCGTGTAGCGCGCCACCATGGGCAGGTCGTGGCTGATCATCAACACGGCGGTGCCATGTTCGCGCGTCAGGCCCACCATCAGTTCCAGCACGTCGCGCTGCACCACCGCGTCCAGCGCGGTGGTCGGCTCGTCGGCGATCAGCAGCGCCGGCGCCAGCAGCATCACCGACGCCAACATCATGCGCTGGCGCATGCCGCCGGAGAACTCGTGCGGCCAGGCGTCCAGCGCGGCCCGCGGATCGCGCAGGCCCACGCGCGCCAGCATGTCCAGGATGCGTTCGCGCCGGGCGGCCGCACCCAGATCCCGGCGGTGCAGGGCCAGGCCTTCGTCCAGCTGCCGGCCGATGGTCATGGACGGATTGAGCGAGGTCATCGGCTCCTGGAACACCATGCCCACGCGCGCGCCGCGCAACTTGCGCAGTTCGGCCGGTGGCACGCGTGCGATATCGCGCCCTTCGAACTCGATGCGGCCCGCGGCCCGTACCAATGGCGGCGGCGTCAGGCCCATCACGGCGCGCGCGGCCTGCGTCTTGCCGCTGCCGGACTCGCCGACGATGCCGACCATTTCTCCCGGCGCGACGTCGAAGGAGACATCGCGAACGATCTCGCGACCTCCCTGCCCGATGGTCAGGGTCAGGCCCGCCACGCGCAGGAGCGGGGCGGGCGCCGTATCGGACATGGCGGCGTCGTACTGGGTGTGGGTCGATGTCATGCCGCCGCTCGCATCCGGGGATCCAGGCGGTCGCGCACGGCGTCGCCCAACAGGTTGATGCCCAGCAGCGTCAACGCAATGCACAGCCCGGGCAGGATGGACAGCCAGGTGGCCTGCGACATGAAGGGACGCGCGGCCGCCAGCATATTGCCCCAGGTCGGCGCCGGCGGCGGCACGCCCAGGCCCAGGAAGGACAAGGCGCTTTCCGCCAGGATGACCCAGCCGAACATCGAGGTGGCCAGCACCGTCAGCGGCGCCACGCAATTCGGCAGCACGTGACGGAACATGGTGTAGAGCTCCGAATTGCCCAGTACCCGGGAAGATTCGATGAATTCCTTTTCCCGCAGCGACAGTACCGTGCCTCGCACGATGCGCGTGACCGACGGCGTATAGGCCAGGCCCAGGGCCAGCACGATGCCATACTTGTTGGCCCCCACTACCGCCAGCAGTCCGAGCGCGAGCAGCAGGCCCGGGAACGCCAGCAGCGCGTTGTTGAACGCCATGATGATGCGGTCGGTCCAACCACGAATGAAACCCGTCAGCAGGCCGACGGCGGTGCCGGCCACCAGAGCAAAGCACACCGTCAGCAAGCTGATCCACACGCTGGCCGAGGCGCCGGCCATCAGGCGCGACAGCTCGTCGCGGCCGAATTCGTCCGTGCCCAGCAGGAAGGCCCCGCCCGGCGCCTTCAGGCGGGCGACGAAGTTGATCTTCAAGGGATCGTAGGGCGTCCAGACGGCGCCCAGCACCGCCACGATCACCACCAGTCCTATGATCAGGCCGCCGAGCAAGGCGTTGCCGGCAATACGCTTGCGCTTTTTCGGACCGCTCATTCCGCCGCCACCCTGGGATCGAAGAAGGGATAACACAGGTCGATGACGAGGTTGACCACCACGTACACCACCGCCACGAACAGCAGGCAGCCCTGGATGACCGGGTAATCGCGACCGAAGATGGCATCGACCAGCAGGCGTCCCAGGCCGGGGATGGTGAACACGGTTTCCACCACCGCGATGCCGCCCAGCAGGTTGCCCAGCACCAGGCCGATCAAGGTCCAGGTGGGACCGAACGCGTTCTTGAACGCATGCCGCATGAGCACCGCGCGTTCGGACAGTCCCTTGGCGCGCGCATGGGTAATGTAGTCCAGCCTCAGCACCTCCAGCGTGCTGGCCCGCGCCATGCGCATCAGCACGCCGATCTCATGCAGGAACAGCGTCAGGATGGGCATGACCAGGTACAGCAGCCCCGCCTTCCAGTCGGCGCTCACCGAGACATAACCCACCACCGGCAGCCATTGCAGCTTCAGGCCGAAGAACAGTAGCAGCAGCAAGCCGCCCCAGAAGGTGGGTATGGACACCAGCAGTGTGGCGGTACCCACCAGCAGCAGGTCTGGCGCGCCGTTCTGCTTCCACGCGGCGATCATGCCCGCGGGCACCGCGACCACGCTGGCGAACAGCACGGCCGCCAACACCACCTGCGCGCTGACCAGGAAGCGGTCCCAGACCAGGCCAAGCACGGGCTGGCCCGTGGTGATGGACTTGCCCAGGTCGCCATGCAGCATGTTGCTGAACCAGATGCTGAACTGAACCGGCCAGCTCTGGTCCAGTCCCAACCGGGCGCGCAGATCGGCCAGGCTGGCGGGATTGGCCAGGTCGCCCAGCATCAGTTGCGCGGGGTCGCCCGGAATCAGGCGTATCAGCACGAACACCGCCACCGCCACGATCAGCAGCGTGGGGATCGCCATTGCAATGCGAGCCAGGGCAAAACGCAGCATGCACGCTCCTCCAGATACGCGACGACGGGGACGCGGCCGTCAGGCCTCGCCGCGCCTGGCTTGCAGCGTGCGAGCCAGCCAGTCCTGCACCACGCCGACGCACTTCTGGCCGTCGTGCGGCACGTTGTCGACCAGGTCGAACGCCACCTCCACCCCTGCGGCCTCGAAGGATTTCTGCAAGGTTTTCAGGCGTTCCGGCCGTGTGCGGCCGGCGTCGTTGCAGCCCGGCATATAGTACTTGCCGCCCTCCCTATGGGTGATTTCCCAGGTTTCGAGGTCGGCCTTGCCCACCACCATGTGCACGGCGACCTTGCGCAACGCGTCCAGGTCCAGCGCCTTGCCATAGCGCTCCTGCATGCCGCGCGTGCCCACCCACCAGTCCTTGTCCGCGTCGAGCAGCGTCACCGAACCGGGCGCCCCGATAGATACCCCCCATAGCCGCTCAGGGTGCAGCAGCGCGAAGCGGTTGACGAACTGGCCGCCGCCCGAATAGCCGAACAGGGCGAAGCGGCTGAAGTCGCAGCCGAATTTCTTCTCCAGCTCGGCGACCATGTCCAGCAGCACGTGGTCGTAGCGGATGTCGCCCTCCTGCAGGTGCTTGAAGGCGTCGCGGTCTCCGTCGCCGCGCACGCCCACCGGGAACAGCGGGCACAGGATGATGCAATCGTTCCAGCGGGCGAACTCGGCGAAAGCATCGCGGTACTCGACGAAGGCGCGCCCCGTGCCGTGCACCACCACCACCAGCTCCATCGGCCGCCGGGCTTGCGCGATATGGGGCGGCACATAGGTGCAATAGGAAAAGCGGGGATCGCTGCGCGCGGCGAAGATGGTGCCGTGCCCGAGGTCGTAGAGGGCGCGGGCGTGGTCGGCGGCGGTATCGGTCAGCGGAGTTGTCGACATGGGCGATGGGATGCGGGGCGGGTCGGAGGGGCCTGGAAACGAGTTCGGCCAAATTGGCGCCAATATTATCTGCACGCCTTCCGGCCTGACAGCGGGGAAATCCCTAGTCCGTGCACGGCCCCCGCCGGCCGCTTGCGGGCATGGCGATTGCCATCTGCTTGCCGCGTCGGATCCCCCCGTCGGATTCCATCTCTCGGAAGGCCTGCCGGTACTATGGGGTTCCCGGCCCTTCGGCAGTCCTACACGATCCGCATACGCCATGTCCTATCTATCCCGCCTGCGCGACCGCCCTTCCACCCTGCTACGCCTGCTGATGGCGTCGGCACGCCAGTGGTCCGAACACCGTGCGTCCAGCAAGGGCGCCGCGCTGGCCCTCTACATGGTGTTTTCGCTGGCGCCCATGCTGATCCTGGTAATCGCCGTGGCCGGCGCCTTTTTCGGCGAGAACGCCGTGCGATCCGAACTGGTGGACCAGTTGCGCGCCCTGATGGGCGACCGTGGCGCGGAGGTCATCCAGATCGTGCTGGCCAGCGCGCATGAGTCCGGCAGCGGCGTGGTCGCCACCGTCATGTCCCTGGCTGTGCTGATCTTCAGCGCCACCACCGCCTTCGCCGAATTGAAGGAAAGCCTGGATGAATTGTGGGAAGTGCGCGGGCAGAAGAAGTCCGGCGTACAGGGCCTGGTGCGCAGCCGGCTCTTGTCCTTCGGCCTGGTGCTGGTGCTTGCGCTGTTCCTGCTGATCTCGCTGACCGTCAACGCGGGGCTGGCGGCGGCGCATCACTACTACGGCGCGCTGTGGGCCAGCTCGGCGTTCGCGACGGTGGCCGACCTGCTGTCCAGCGTCTTCTCCTTCGCCGTGGTGACCGCCCTGTTCGCCGTGATCTATAAATTGCTGCCCAACGTCACCCTGCCCTGGGGCGACGTGCTGCCGGGCGCCATCGTGACGGCGGCGCTGTTCGTGCTGGGCAAGTGGGGGATCGGCCTCTACCTGGGCAGCGGTAAGGTGGCGTCAGCCTATGGCGCGGCCGGTTCGGTGGTGGCCCTGCTGCTGTGGATCTATTACTCCGCGCAGATCTTCTTCTTCGGCGCGGTGTTCACCCGGCAATATGCGCGCCACCTGGGTTCGAAGTCGGCGGAGACCCGCGACGCGCCGGCCAAGCCCGCCGTCTAGGGCCGGCCCGTGGGCCTGGCCGCCGCTGGACCGGCGGGCCAGGCGCCGCGCACCAGGCGCCTCAGCACATTTCCCTCAGCACCGATTCCTTGAAGCGGAAACCCCAGCCGGCGCCCTCGCGCGGAAAGGCATGACCATTTTCCATATGCATGGGCGTGTCCACCAGGTCATCGATCCAGTCGTAGCTCTCGGCCGCCAGCCCCCCAGGCGTGCCGCATAGCAGCGGCACATCGTAGTCGCGGTAGAAATGCGGCATGACCTGCACATGATGGGCGGCCGCGTAGGCCGCCGACGCGCGCCAGTTCTCCACGCCGCCCAGGCGTATCAGGTCGGGCTGCCACATGTCGATGCCATTGCAGGCGACCAGCCGCTTCAATCCTTCCAGGTTGGACTCCGACTCGCCCATGGCCAGCGGCAGCCCGGTCTGGCGGCGCAAGGCGGCATAGCCGTCGTAGTCATGACGGTCCAGCGGCTGCTGGAACCACACCATGCCCAGGTTCTCGGCCTCGCGCGCGAGCATCAGGGCGTCCGAGCGCTGCAGGCCCTGATTGGCGTCCATCACGATGCGCACGCTGGGGCCGATAGCCTGCCGCGCCTTGCGCAAGCGAGCGATGTCGCGCGAGATATCGGAAGACCCCACCTTGACCTTCACCGCGCGATAGCCGCGCCGGGCATAGGCCGACACATGCTCCACCAGTTCCTGGTCGGAAAGCGACAGCCAGCCGCCCGAGCCATAGACCAGGATGCTGTCGCAATGGGTGCCGAACAGGCGATGCATGGAAACGTCCAGCGTGCGCGCCCAGGCATCCCACAGCGCGACGTTGACCACGCCCAGGGCCCAGTGCAGCAGCCCCTCGTTGCCGAAGTACGCGTGTTCGCGGGTGCAGCGCGTCCGCAGCAGGCCGGGCGCAGCGCAATCCATGCCCACCGCCATGTGCTCGATGTCGCGCAAGGCGCCGCGTATCGCCTGCGGCGAGTAGTGCAGGGCCAGCAGATAGCCCTGGCCCCGCTTGCCGTTGTACAGCTCGATTTCCGCCACCAGGAAATTGATGGCGGGAATCACGTGCGCGGCGTCGGTGATCGGCTTGTCCAGCGCGATGCCCGTTTCGTAGAAGCGCAATGCGCGGACGGCGGTGGGTGCCTTGCTCATACCTATGCTCCGGTTCGGCCTCCGGGTCTGGATGAGCCCGAGGCGTCGATTCGACTGGGAAATTGCTGTCGAGGCAATCTACCCGAGCGCGGCGCCAACGCCCCGTTCGAATTGGTTTCGTCGGTAACCTTGCGCTTCGGCAGCACCATGCGACAAGCATGTGGTCGCCCGCGCATGGCGTCGACCGCCGGCGTCAACCGTCTATCAGGTCCGGATTCCAGGCATGCACCTTCTGGCGCTGTTCGCCCAGTCCCGCGATGCCCAGGCGCATTTCGTCGCCCGGCTTCAGATAGCGCGGCGGCTTGGCGCCCATGCCCACGCCCGGCGGCGTGCCCGTGCTGATGAGATCCCCCGGGTACAAAGTCATGAAGCGGCTGACATAGCTGACGAGTTGGGCGACGCCGAAGATCATGGTGCGGGTATTGCCCGTCTGCGCACGCTGGCCGTTGAGATCCAGCCACATGTCCAGCGCCTGGGGATCCGCGACCTCGTCGGCGGTCACCAGCCAGGGGCCGACCGGCCCGAAGGTGTCGCAGCCCTTGCCCTTGTCCCAGGTGCCGCCCCGCTCGATCTGGTATTCGCGCTCCGACACATCGTTGACCACGCAATAGCCCGCCACGTGCTTGAGCGCGTCGGCCTCCGAGACATAGCGCGCGCGGGCGCCGATGACCACGCCCAGCTCGACCTCCCAATCGCCCTTGACCGCATCCTTGGGCAGCACCACCGGGTCGTTGCAGCCGACCGCCGCGCTGATGGGTTTCATGAAGATGATGGGTTCGGCCGGCAAGGCCAGGCCCGCTTCGGCGGCATGATCCGCATAATTCAACCCGATGCACACGAACTTGCCCATGCCGGCCCACGGCAGCGCGATGCGTCCCGGCTGGGTCACCACGGGCAGCGTGGCGGGATCGATCCTGGCCAGCGGCGCGAGCCCCTGCGGTGTCAGCAAGCTGGCGCCGATGTCGGTCACCACGCCGGACAGGTCGCGCACCTGGCCCGTCGCGTCCACCAGGCCGGGCTTCTCGGCGCCCTTGGCGCCATAACGCATCAACTTCATGGCAATGTCTTCCTCGAAATGGAGAATATCCGCGCCGCGCGGGATGACGCGCGCGCACTGACGCAAACTCTACCGCACTGCCGCCACCGGCGGCAGTTATGATGCGGGTCCGGCTCCGCCACCCGCAGCCGTCCGTATCGATACCCGCTGGCTCCGCCCGCGTGCCCACGACGCATTTGCCATGACGCCTACGCCTACCCCTCAGCATTCGCCTTTCAAGAGCACCGGCGGCGTGCGCCGCATCTTCAACGCCCTGCGCTATTCCCTGCAGGGCCTGAAGGCGGCGCTGCGCTACGAAGCCGCGTTCCGCCAGGAACTGGCGCTGGCCATCCTCATGATCCCGGCCGCCTTCTGGCTGGGCCGGTCCGTGGCGGAAGTCTTCCTGCTGATCTTTTCCGTCGTCATGGTGCTGGTCACCGAACTGCTCAATTCGGCGGTCGAGGCCCTGGCCGATGCGCTGTCCGTGGAAATGCACCCGCTGCTCGGTCGCGCCAAGGACCTGGGCAGCGCCGCTGTAATGTTGTTGCTGATTTTTACCGTAGTTCTCTGGGTGGCCGTCGCGGTCGGCCGCTTTGTCCTGTAGATCCCTAAAAGACGGCAGATTCGCGGAGTTTTGAAAGTTTTACTTACGAGTTAGCCGCCCCCCGTCTATACTCGCGACATGCCGCCGATCACCCGTCCCCAGCCCTCACATCGCGTCGTCATTGTCGGGGGCGGTGCTGGCGGCCTGGAGCTGGCGGCGCAATTGGGTCGAGCCCATGGCCCCGATTACGTCACCCTGGTCGACGCCCGGCCCTTCCATATCTGGAAGCCGTCGCTGCACGAGGTCGCCGCCGGGACGCTGGACATCCATCAGGAAGGCCTGTCCTATCTAGTGCTCGCCCACATGTGCGGATTCCGCTTCGTCCTGGGCAGCCTGGCCAGCGTCGACCGCGCGCAGCAGACCATCACCATCGGCACGGTGACGGACGCCAAGGGCGTTCCCGTCATCCCGCAGCGCGCCCTGCCCTATGACACGCTGGTGCTGGCCATCGGCAGCCAATCGAATTTCTTCAACACGCCGGGCGCCGCCCAGCATGCGGTGACGCTGGACTCGACGGAGAACGCGGAGCAGTTTCGCGTCACCATGCTGAAGGCCATGATCCAGGTGGACCAGGCCAAGGTCCATGATCCGACGGCGCGCCTGAACCTCGTTATCGTGGGCGGCGGCGCCACCGGCGTCGAGCTGGCGGTCGAATTGCACGAGGCCGGCCGCGTGGTCAGCGCCTACGGCCTGCCCAGTTTCGATCCGGACACCGACCTGACGATCACACTGATCGAAGGCGCCGACCGCATCCTCGCGGCCCTGCCGGAAAAGCTGTCGGCAGCCGCCCATCGCCGGCTGACCGAACTGGGCGTCAAGCTGCAAACGGGCCGCCGCGTGGCCGAGGTCACGAACAACCGCGTGAAGACAGCCGACGGCAGCGAGTTTCCCGCCCTGCTCTGCATCTGGGCGGCGGGTATCCAGGGGCCGGCCGTGCTGGAAACGCTGGACCTGCCGCTGAACCGGATCCGCCAGCTGGAAGTCAACGAACGCCTGGAAACCTCCGACGCGCGCGTGCTGGCGCTGGGCGATTGCGCGGCGGCGCCGTGGCCGGGACATGGCAACGTGCCCGCGCGGGCCCAGGCGGCGCACCAGCAGGCCGGTTACCTGGCGCGCAAGATCGGCTGTCGCATCCGGCGCCAACCGGAACCGAATACTCCCTATCTGTACCAAGACCGCGGGTCGCTGGTCTCCCTGGGCCAGGGCGCGGGCATCGGCAGCCTCATGGGCAAGCTGGCCGGACGCGGCCTCTTCGTAAGCGGTACACTGGCACGCCTGATGTACATGAGCCTGCACCTGATGCATCACCGCGCGGTGCTGGGCATCTGGCGCACCCTGTGCCTGGCGCTGGCCCGCATGCTGATGCGGCGCACGCGGGCGCGGGTCAAGCTGCACTGAACCCATTCCAGGGGCCGCTGCCCGCGGCCCCATGCCGGCCTCGCCAGCCGTTTATCGTATTGCCCATGAACTTCAAGCAAAAACTCGATCAAGCCTGGACCGCGACCAACTCCCTGCTGACGGTGGGATTGGACCCCGACCCGGGCCGCCTGCCCACCGAACTGGCCGACAAGCCCGATGCCATCTTCCAGTTCTGCCGGGACATCGTCGACGCCACCGCTCCCTACGCCTGCAGCTTCAAGCCCCAAATCGCCTACTTCGCCGCCCATCGCGCCGAAGACCAGCTGGAGGCGCTGTGCCAGCACATCCGCGACCGGCATCCGCAACTGCCCATCATTCTCGACGCCAAGCGCGGCGACATCGGCTCGACCGCCGAACAGTATGCACGCGAGGCCTTCGAACGCTACCAGGCCGATTCCGTCACGGTCAGCCCCTACATGGGACTGGACTCGGTGGAGCCTTACCTGGGCTGGAGCGACCGTGGCGTATTCGTGCTGTGCCGCACGTCCAATCCCGGCGGCTCCGACCTGCAATTCCTCAAGACCGAGAACGGCCAGCCCCTGTACCTGCACGTGGCCGGCCTGGTCGCCGACATCTGGAACCGCCAGGGCCAATGCGGCCTGGTGGTGGGCGCCACCTTCCCCAATGAGCTCGCGCTGGTGCGGGAACGCATCGGCGACGACGTGCCGCTGTTGATCCCCGGCATCGGCGCCCAAGGCGGCGACATCACCGCCACGGTCAGCAATGCCCGCAACAAGGCCGGCACCGGCATGCTGATCAACTCGTCCCGCGCCATCCTCTACGCATCGGGCGGGGAGGACTGGCGCGAGGCGGCCGCCGCCTCGGCGCGCGCCTTCCGCGACCAGATCAACGCGGTGCGTTGACGGTGCCCGCCCGCGCGGGGCATCGCGCGGGCGGCATGATGGAGGCATTCCTTCCTGCCTGGACGCCGGGGCAGGACATCAATCCCACCTGTCCAAAACGCCGGCAACGCCCGCAGCGCTTGCAACACTTGCAATACTTGCGCCCCGCAACTATATTGGTTGCGAAGCGCAAGCACTTGACCGTTTGGAGACGCCTGTCCCGACTGTCCGTGCTATCCCGTTCATCCCCTGCCCGTCCCTCCCTGCATGCGAGGTCGCTCCCATGGACATCACCGACTACCCCGCTCCTTCGCGGGACACCACCATCCTCGAACTACGGGAATTCTCGCGGCGGCTGGTGCGGGAACTCGGCTTCATGCGTACGACGCTGGCGGATAGCGACCTGGCGCCGTCCGCGGTCCATGCCGTCATCGAGATCGGGGCGGCGCCGGGCATAGGCGCGAAGGCGCTGGGAGAGATACTGCGCCTGGACAAATCCAACACCAGCCGGCAAGTGGCCCGGCTGGAGGCCGCCGGGCTGCTCACGCGCACGCCGGCCGCCAATGGCGATGCCCGCGCATACGAACTGTATTTGACCGAAGCAGGACAAAAACTGCGCCGCAAGATCGACCGGTACGCCACCGACCAGGTCTCGCATGCCTTGCGCCGCATGGTGCCGGCCGACCAGCGGGCCTTGGTCCGCTCCCTCGCCTTGTACGCGGATGCGCTGGCGCAGTCCAAGGACGATGCCAGCAAGTCCGGACATACCGCGACGGCCGGCGCCATCGTCGAAGGCTACGTGCCCGGCTGCATCGGCGATATCGCCAGCCTGCACGGACGCTTTTATGCCCGCCATTGGGGCTTCGGCGCGTACTTCGAAAAGAAGGTGGCCACGGAACTGGCGGCATTCGCGGGCGACCTGCCCGCCCAGGGCAAGGCGCTATGGCTCCATGTCGAAAATGGCCGCGTATTGGCATCCCTCGCGATGGATGGCGGCCCAAGCACCCGCATTGCCCACCTGCGCTGGTTCATCGTCGACGACAGGCTGCGTGGTACCGGCATGGGACGGCGCATGATGTCGCTTGCCATGGCTTACGCCGATACGCACTTCGACGAGACCTACCTGTGGACCTTCAAGGGCCTGGACACGGCGCGGCATCTGTATGAGTCGCACGGATTCCAGCTGACCGACGAGGCGGAGGGCACGCATTGGGGAACCCCGGTCACCGAGCAACGATTCAGCCGGCCGCGTTCCCTGCCTGCGTAAAAAGGTAAACGCCCGCCGGTAAAAAACGACCAGCGAATCTACCGACCAATCCACCGACGAAGGGACTGGCGAAGGAACCGGCGCGCAGCACCACGCGGTCATGGCCCCCCTGCCCAGGCGCCGTGCCGGACTCAGACGACGTCCAGCTCCGCCTCGCGCACGCCCAGCATTTCCAGCACGCCGCGCAAGGCGAACACCACGGAAGCGTGGCGCACCTGGGCGCGGTCGCCCTGGAACGTGTGGGTGGCCGCCAGCGTGGTGATGCCATCTCCCGCCCGCATGGCGAAGCCGAAGCAGACCAGGCCCACCGGCTTGCCCGGCGTGCCCCCTTCCGGTCCGGCGATGCCGGTGGTCGATACGGCGATGTGCGACGCGCGCGAGGCCAGCAGCACGCCATTGGCCATCTCCACCGCCACCGGCTCGCTGACCGCGCCGAAGGCATCGATGGTTTCCGTCGGCACCTGCAGGTCGACCGCCTTGGCCTCGTTGCTATAGGTCACGTACCCGCGGTCGAACCAGCGGCTGGACCCCGGCACCGACGTAATGGCGCCCGCCAGCAAGCCGCCCGTGCAGGACTCGGCCGTCCCCAACATCCAGCCGCGCCGCGCCAATTCCTTGCCCAGCCGGATAGCCAGCTCGACCGCATCCCCGCCTTCATCGCGCTTCATCATTGCAAGACTCCTAGTCGAACCAATACGGCCATGCATAGCAAGGCATAGGCCGCGGCCAGCAAATCATCCCACATCACACCGAGGCCGCCCTTCAGATGCGCATCGAAATACTTGATCGGAGGCGGCTTCACGATATCGAAGAAGCGGAACAAAAGGAATGCGACCAGTTGCGCCATCCATGTGGCCGGGCTCAGCCACAGGACCAGCCAGAAGGCCACCACCTCATCCCACACCATGCCCACGTGGTCGGGCTCGCCCAGCTCCTTGCCGACCCGGTCGCACACCCAGCAACCATAGACGAAGGCGACGGCGATGAAGATTCCCAGTGCCGTGGTGGAAACCGGGGGCTGCGCGACGCGCCACAGGAACCAGGCCATCAGCGTGCCCCAGGTGCCGGATGCCGGCCGCAACAGGCCGCTGCCGAAGCCGAAGGCGATGAAGCGGCCCGGCGCCCGGCAGATCCAGCCCAGGCTGGGATAGGTCACGCGGGCGCGCTCGCGCATGGAGGGCGAAACGGGCGGCTGCCCGGAATTGGGATCTGTCATGGCGTGGAAAAGTGATCGAAGCCGCGTGGCAGGTCGGCTTCCGGCTGGCCATCGCGCCCCAGCACGACCAGACCCGCGGCGGAAGTGATGCACCCGATGGCGGTTACCGCCACGCCTGCCCGCGCGGCGGCGTCGCGCACGGCGTCCGCACGCTCGGGCGCGGCGGTAAAGCAAAGTTCGTAGACATCGCCGCCGCCCAGCAGGGCGTGGCGCAGGCGGGCCGGGTCGACGCCATCCAGGCCGGGCGCCACCGGCAGGTCGGCAAAGCGCAGTTGCGCGCCGACGCCGCTGGCGTCCAGGACATGGCCCAGGTCTTGCAACAACCCGTCGGAGATATCGATGGCGGCGCTGGCCACGCCAGCCAGCGCCTGGCCCAGGGCATAGCGCGGCCGCGGCCATTCCAGGGCGTCGCGCGTGGCCGCCAGCAAGCCGGCATCCGCCGGCATCTGGCCGCTAAGCAGGCGGTACGCGATATCCGCCGCGCCCAAGGCGCCAGAGACCCACACCAGGTCGCCCGGCCGCGCACCGTCGCGGCGCAAGGCACGGTCCGCCGCCACGGCGCCGAACACGGTGACGCTGATGGCCACGCCCAGGGTGCTGCCGGTGGTGTCGCCGCCGATCAGCGGGCAGCCGCTTTCCGCGGCCAGGGCGTGAAACCCCGTGGAAAATGCCTGCAACCAGTCGGGCGCTACCGTGGGCAGGGCCAGTCCCAGCAGGCAGCCGATGGGACGCGCGCCCATCGCGGCCAGATCGGACACATTGACGGCCAGTGCCTTGTGTCCCAGGGCGCGCGGATCGACGTCCGGAAAGAAATGCCGGCCTTCGATCAGCAGGTCCGTGCTGGTGGCGACCTGCATTCCCGGCGGCACGCCGAACAGCGCGCAGTCGTCGCCCACGCCCAGCATGCCTGCGGGCGCGGGGCGCTTGAAGTAGCGGGCGATCAGGTCGAATTCGGACGCCACCGGGCCTCCCTGCGTCCGTGCCAGCGCTGTCAGCGCCGCGCCGCGGCGGCGCGCACTTCGTGTTCGCGCACTTCGGCGGCCAGCTTGTCCAGCACGCCATTCACGAACTTGAAGCCGTCCGTGCCGCCAAACGACTTGGCCAGTTCCACCGCCTCGTTGATGGCGACCTTGTAGGGCACCTCGACGTGGTGCACCAGTTCATAGCTGCCGATCAGCAGGATGCCATGCTCGACCGGGGACAACTCGGCCAGCGGCCGGTCCACGAAAGGCATGAAGCGCTCGCGCAGCGTCGGCGCCTCGCGCAACACGCCATGCAGCAGGGTCTTGAACCACTGCGCGTCGGCTTCGGAAAAATCTTCCGCATCGCGCAGGTGGGCATCTATCTCGCCGGCGTCCTGGGTACCCTGGTCACCGCGCAGCAGCCACGCGTACACGCCTTGCAGCGCGAATTCGCGCGCGCGGCGGCGGGCGCTGCGCGCGTTTGCGCGCGCCTGCGCGGCGTTATCAGCGGCCGTTGTCATCGTCGTCTTCGTCATCAAAATCTTCGTCGTCTTCATCCTCGTCGTCTTCCTCGGGTTCGAGGGCGGCGACCAGGTTGGCCATTTCCACCGCAACCTGGGCGCAGTCGCGACCCTTGACGGCGGCACGCGCCTGGGCTTGCTCGTCGGTGTCGACGGTCAGCACGCCGTTGGCGATGGGAATGCCGGTTTCCACCGAGATGCGCGTGATGGCGGCAGCCATTTCGTTGCTGACCACTTCGAAGTGGTAGGTCTCGCCACGGATCACCGCGCCCAAAGCCACCAGCGCATCGAACTCAAACGTTTCGGCCATCTTGGCCAGGGTCACGCCCAGTTCCAGCGCGCCCGGCACCGTCACCAGCATCACGTCGCGTTCGTCGACGCCCAGCTTTTCCAGTTCCTCGAGGCAGGCATCCTGCTCGGCCTGGCCGATTTCCTCGTTGAACCGGGCGCGGACGATGCCAATGTGCAGCCCCTCGCCGTTCATATCAGGGGATAGGGTGTATGGATTCATGGATGAGCTGCCTTATTGCTGGGTGGGAATCGGAGGATCGCAATCGTAACCGGTAATCGTCAGCGCAAAGCCGGCCATGCTGGGCATCTTGCGCGGACGCGCGAGCAATTTCATTTGTCCGACGTTGAGATCGCGCAGGATCTGCGCGCCGATGCCATAGGTGCGCAAGCCCATGCGATCGCCACCGCCCGTGGCATGCCTGGCGTCGGGGGCGGCCCAGTTGGCGATCTGGCCGAACAGTTCGTCCGCGGCCGCCTGCAGGTTCATCAGCACCACTACCCCGGCGGGCGACTGGGCGATGGTGCGCAAGGCCTGCGACACGCCCCAGCTGTGCGCGCTGGCGCCGGTATCCAGCACGTCCAGCACCGAGGCCGGCTCGTGCACGCGCACCAGCGTTTCGCGCTGGGGATCGATGTCACCATGAACCAGCGCCAGATGGGCGGAGCCGGTGGCGGTGTCGCGATACGCGATGGCGCGGAAGGTGCCCGAAGCGGTCTGCATCATCCGGTCGCCGATGCGCTGGACGATGGATTCGTGCTCGCTGCGGTATTGGATTAGGTCGGCGATGGTGCCGATTTTCAGGCCATGCTCGCGCGCGAACGTCACCAGGTCCGGCAGCCGCGCCATGGTGCCGTCGGGCTTGAGGATTTCGCAGATGACCGCGGCCGGGGTCAGGCCGGCCATGGCGGTGAGATCGCAACCGGCTTCGGTATGACCGGCACGCATCAGCACGCCGCCCGGCACCGCGCGCACGGGGAAGATGTGGCCAGGCTGGACCAGGTCCGACGGCCGGGCGTCGCGCGCCACCGCGACGCGGATGGTGCGGGCGCGGTCCGCGGCCGAGATGCCGGTCTCGACGCCTTCGGCGGCTTCGATGGAAACGGTGAAGTTGGTGCCGAAGCGGGTGCCGTTGCGGCTGGCCATCAGCGGCAGGTC
This sequence comes from Achromobacter aloeverae, assembly GCF_004121055.1. Taxonomy (GTDB): domain Bacteria; phylum Pseudomonadota; class Gammaproteobacteria; order Burkholderiales; family Burkholderiaceae_B; genus Bordetella_C; species Bordetella_C aloeverae. The sequence goes on along the minus strand of NZ_PYAL01000003.1, from coordinate 649,205 downwards.
GAGCTGGCGGCAGCGGTCCTCGGTCAAGGTCAGGCAAACCAGGCCGCGCCCATGCGTGACCATGAAATTGATGGCCTCGGGCGTGACGAATTCGGCGGCCATGACGAGGTCGCCTTCGTTTTCACGATCTTCCTCGTCGACCAGGATGACAATGCGGCCGGCGCGGAGTTCGGCGATGATTTCGGTCACCGGCGCGATGCCGAACGAACCCGTTTCGGCAGGGGCGGGACTCAGCTGTGCGGACATGGCAAAGGAGCGTGGGGCGGTAAAGGGAAGGATTTTACCGCTCTCGGGGCCGGTTCACCCGATATGCTTAGCAGATAGTTGGGCGGCGGGGTTCATGGTAAAAACCCTTACTCGGGCATGGAAATACGGCCGCTAGATCCATGCCCTGATGACAGCATTATGAATCGTCATCAAATTTCGACCTGCCCATCGGTAATATCCCCTGTCTTTTTTGCCGTTTCCCCGGAGCGTCATGTCGGAACAGGAATTAAAGCTGCACGTGCCCGCCGCCGCGCGCAAGGCCCTGGAACAGGAAGTCAAACAGCGCGACGCCACCCGCATCCGCATGCACGCCATGTATTTCGACACGCCGGAACGCGAATTGGCGCGCGCCCGCGTGGCGATACGCTTGCGCCGCGAAGGCAATGCCTGGGTGCAGACGCTGAAAACCCCAGGCAGCAATGCCATCACCCGCGTTGAACTCAATCACCCCCGGCCTGGCCCCATCCTGGACCTGTCGGTCTATGCCGGCACGGAAGTGGAAGCCACGCTGGCCGGCCTGAAGGGCGAATTGGGCCTGCGTTACGAAACGGATGTCAGCCGCCTGATCCGCAAAGTACGCAACCGTCACGGCACGGTGGAGATTTCCTACGACCGCGGCCTGCTGCGCGCCGACGCGCTGGAACTGCCGATCAACGAGATCGAGTTCGAATTGATGTCGGGCAAGCCGGCGGCCATGTTCACGGCGGCCCGCGCCTGGCTGCGCCGCCACGGACTGGTGATGGATGCGCGCAGCAAGTCCGAGCGCGGCGACCGCCTGGCGCGCCTGGCCCATACGCTGGACGGCTTGCAGGACGATGCCGCCCGCGCCGCCGAGATCGATGACTTCTGGGCGGCCACCGGCGCACGCAACGTGAGACTGGATCCGGCGATGTCGCCCGCCCAGGCCCTGGGCGAGGTCGCGGCCGAGTGCCTGGACCAGATCATCCGCAACGCGGCCGTCCTGGCCGAGGTCGACACCGACGGCATCCGCAAGGCGGGCAATGCCGAGCATGTGCACCAGCTACGCGTCGGCATGCGCCGCCTGCGTTCGGCCTGGCGCCTGTACGACGGCTGGGCGGGCATGCCCAACGCGGCGCTGCAGGAGGGCATCCGGACATTTTTTGCCGCTTTCGGCGCCAATCGCGACCAGGACGTGCTGCAGGAGAGCATCATCCCGGCGCTGGTGCGCGCCGGCATGCCGACCTTCCCGATGGAAGCGCCGCCGCCGTCGGCGCCGTCGCGCGAAATTGCCGCCAGCCCGGAATTCCAGGGCTGGCTGCTGGACATGCTGGAATGGAGCCTGGACGTCCCCGCCGCCGCCACGGGCCCGGCCGGCGGCCTGGCCGGCGCCGCGTCGCCCGCGTCCAGCGACGCCATCGCGGCCAATGGCGTGACGGCTGGCGACGAAGCCGCCGCCGCGCTGGGGCTGGTCGGCCAACAAGCGGGCGCGCAGGCCGTCGCGCAAGCCCTGCAGTCGGCCCAGGCGGCCGGCGCCGTGCCGGCGCCCGTGGATTGGGACAGCGCCCATGCGCCGCAGATCGTGCCAGCCATCATTCCGCTGGTCCCGCCGGAACAGGAAGCGCCGCCCACGCTGCACGATCTACTGGCCAAGCGCCTGCGCAAGTGGCATCGCCGCGTGCTCGACGAAGGCCAGCGGTTCGCCAAGCTGGATATTCCCAGCCGCCATGCCCTGCGCAAGCGGGCCAAGCGGCTGCGCTACGGACTGAACTTCACGGAATCCCTGCTGCCCTCCGTCAAGGTGCGCGATTACAAGACGCGCCTGGCCGCCGTGCAGGATGTCCTGGGGGAAATGAACGACCTGTCCGTGGCGCATGACCTCTATCGCCAGTGGAGCGCGCAGTATCCGCAAGCCTGGTTCGCGCTGGGGTGGATCAGCGCGCGGCAGGAAGAGCTGGTGGCCAAGGCCGAGCGCGCGTTCAAGCAGTTCGCGCACGCGAAGGAGTTCTGGAAATAGGCGGTGGCACAGGCCGGATTGCGCCGGCTTGATGCGGCGCACGCCGGACTGCGCCGGCTTGGTGGGGAACACGCCGGACCATGCCGGCTTGGTGGGGAACACGCCGGACCATGCCGGCTTGGTGGAGAACACGCCGGACCATGCCGGCTTGGTGGAGAACACGCCGGACCATGCCGGCGTGCGGCCGCGTTACTGCCCCGAGGACAACAACGCGCTGGCGAATTCGTCGGCGACGAAAGGCTGGAGATCCTCCAGGCCTTCGCCCACGCCTATCCAATAGACCGGCACCGGTCGCACGCCCTGGCTGCCCGCGGCCACGGCGGCCAGCGTGCCGCCCTTGGCGGTGCCGTCCAGCTTGGTAACCACCAGGCCGGTCAGGTTGATGGCGGCGTCGAAGGCGCGGATCTGCGCCAGCGCGTTCTGGCCGGTATTGCCGTCGATCACCAGCAGCACTTCATGCGGCGCATTGCCGTCGGCCTTGCCGATCACGCGGCGGATCTTCTTCAACTCTTCCATCAGGTGCAGTTGCGTCGGCAGGCGGCCGGCGGTGTCGACCATGACCACCGAAGCGCCACGGGCGCGGCCGGCGTTGACGGCATCGAAGGCCACGGCAGCGGGATCGCCGCCATCCTGGGCAATGACCGTCACATTGTTGCGGGCGCCCCATTGCATCAGTTGCTCGCGCGCGGCGGCGCGGAAGGTATCGCCCGCAGCCAGCAGCACGCTGGCGCCTTGCTGCTGGAAGGTGTAGGCCAGCTTGCCGATGGACGTGGTCTTGCCGGCGCCATTGACGCCGGCGATCATCACCACCAGGGGCTTGGCGCGAGTCACGTCGAAGCGGCGCTCCAGCGGACGCAGGTGATCGGCCAGCAATTCGCGCAAGGCATCGCGCACCTTGGCGGGGTCTTCGATACGGTCTTTCTTGACGCGCGCACGCAACGCGGTGAGCAGCTTCTCGGTCGCCTCCAGGCCGGCATCGGCCATAATGAGCGCCGATTCCAGTTCCTCGAACAGGTTTTCGTCGACCTTCACGCCGATGAACAGGCCGCCTATGCTCTGGCCTGTGCGCGACAGTCCTTGCTTCAGCCGGCTCAACCAGGAGGTCTTTGCGGGGGTCGCGGGCTGGGATTCCGGCTGCGGGGGCGCAGACGGGGCCGCGGATGGGGCCACCTCTTGCGAGGCCGGCGCCACGTAAGCGGCGCTGGGCGCCTGGGCGGCTGACGCCGTTACGGGCTCCGCGGCGATCGACGCCGGAGCGGGCGGCGGTTCGGCGCGTCCGGCCGGCACGACGCCGGACTGCGCCGGCGCGGGTTGCGCCGAAGCAGGCGCGGACGCCGGCGACACCGGCACGGGCTGCGTGGAAACAGGCGCGGACGCCGGCGACACCGGCGCGGGCTGCGCCGAAGCAGGCGCGGACGCCGGCGATACCGGCACGGGTTGCGTGGAAACAGGCGCGGACGCCGGCGACACCGGCGCGGGCTGCGCCGAAGCAGGCGCGGACGCCGGCGACACCGGCGCGGGCGGCACTGGCGCGGGCTGCGCGGGCGGGACGTCGGCAACGGGCTCGGCGGGCGTCTGGACGGCCGGCGCGGGCGTTTTTTTCTTGAAGAAGTTGAATTTTTCAAACATGGTGAACAAGTATATTCGCATCGTAGGCGGCCTTTACCGGCGCACTCCCATCGCCGTCGTCGACGCGGCCAGCCTGCGCCCCACCCCCGACCGCGTGCGCGAGACCCTGTTCAATTGGCTGAACCACTTCTGGGACAGCCACTACGACGACAAATCAGTGCTGGACCTGTTCGCCGGCAGCGGCGCGCTGGGTTTCGAAGCCGCCTCGCGCGGGGCCGCCCACGTGCAAATGGTGGAGCGCGACCGCGCCGCCCTTGCCGCCCTGCGGACGGTGCGCGACAAGCTCGGCGCCAGGCAGATTCGCATCCACGCCGGCGACGCGCTGGAAACCCTGCGCCGCATGGATGCCACCCGCTACGACCTGGTCATGCTGGACCCGCCCTTCGGCCAGGACTGGCTGCCCCGCATCTGGCCCCTGCTGCCCGGCATCCTGACCGAAAACGCCCTGGTCTACGCCGAAAGCGAAGCCCCCCTGGACGCCCCCGAAAATTTCGAATTGTTGCGCAAGGACAAGGCCGGCGCGGTCCACTACCACCTGCTCCAATTTGCTGCATTGCGGAAATAGGTCAATAATCGCCCTTCGGAGAGATGACATACTTATAAAACGAGGGAGTTCGCATGATCATCGCTGTATACCCCGGCACGTTCGATCCGCTCACACGCGGTCATGAGGATCTCGTGCGCCGCGCCGCCACACTGTTCGACGAAGTCGTCGTGGGCATCGCGCATAGCCGCAACAAGAAACCGTTCTTCAGCATCGACGAGCGCGTGGCCATCGCGCGCGAAGTGCTGGGCCACTACCCCAATGTGCGCGTCGAAAGCTTCGGCGGCCTGCTCAAGGATTTCGTGCGCGAGCAGAATGGGCGCGTGATCGTGCGCGGCCTGCGCGCCGTTTCGGACTTCGAATATGAATTCCAGATGGCCGGCATGAACCGCCACCTGCTGCCGGACGTCGAGACGTTGTTCATGACGCCCTCGGACCAGTACCAATTCATCTCCGGCACCATCGTGCGGGAAATCGCCCAGCTGGGCGGCGACGTCAGCAAGTTCGTCTTCCCCTCGGTCGAGCGCTGGCTGCAGGAAAAGGCCAAGCAGCGCCGCGAACAGACCTGGCAAGGCTGAGCGGCGCGGCGCCCGCGCCGTCCTCCTTCGCCCCATTCCACGCCGTCGACAGGGTCGCTTCGAAAGCCGGGATGACGCCGGGATTACAATCCCGGTATCGCCCTCTATCCGCGCACGCGATGCCGCCCCGCCCGGGGCACCGCGGGCGCCCCTATCCATGGCACTGAAAATCACCGAGGAATGCATCAATTGCGACGTTTGCGAGCCCCAGTGCCCGAACGAAGCGATTTCCATGGGTGAGGACTACTACGTCATCGACCCGGACAAATGCACCGAATGCGTCGGCCACTACGATGAGCCGCAATGCAAGGTGGTCTGTCCCGTGGAATGCATCGAGCTGCATCCGCAATGGCACGAAGGCCAGGAAGCCTTGATGGCCAAGTACCATCGCCTGACGGCGCCGCGCTGATCCAGATACCGGTCGCGCCACGCTGCCCCATGGCCTCCTCCGACTCCTCCCTCTCCCTTCCCCGGCGCGGCGATCTCTCGCTGTCGGCCATCGTCGCCGGCCTCGTCGCCGTGCTGGTCAGCTTCGGCGGCACGGCCGTGCTGATGGTGCAGGCCGGCCATAGCGCCGGACTGGACTCGGCGCGCATTGGCTCCTGGCTGGGCTCGATCTGCCTGGCCCTGGGCCTGGGTGGCGCCTGGCTCAGCCTGCGCCTGCGCACGCCCATCGTGCTGGCCTGGTCCACGCCGGGCGCGGCCTTGTTGATCAGCGCGCTGGCCGGCGTGCCCTTCGGCGAGGCGGTGGGCGCCTTCGTGCTGGCCGCGGCGCTGGCCCTGGGCTGCGGCCTGCTGGGCTGGGTCGACCCCATCGCGCGGCGCATCCCGCCGCAGATCGCGGCTGCCATGCTGGCCGGCGTGCTGCTGAATTTCGGCATCGGCGTATTCGGCGCCATGGGCAAGGAAGCCTGGCTGGTCCTGCCCATGGGCCTGGCCTATCTGCTGTGCAAACGCTGGGCGCCGCGCTACGCCATCCTGGCGGTGCTGGCCTGCGGACTGGTTGTCGCCGCGTCACGCGGCCTGTTGCGCCTGGACGCCGGCACCTGGCAGCTGACGCAGTTCGTCTGGACTACGCCGGTATTCACATGGCGCGGCGCGATCAGCCTGGCGCTACCGCTGTTCGTGGTCGCCATGGCCTCGCAGAACCTGCCGGGCCTGGCCATCCTGCAGGCCGCGGGCTATCGCGTGCCCGCCTCGCGCATCATCGCCGTGAGCGGAGGCGTGGGCCTGTTGGCGGCGCCCTTCGGCGCGCACAGCGTCACGTTGGCCGCCATCATCGCCGCAATCTGCGCGGGCAATGAATCGCATCCCGATCCCGGCCGGCGCTACGTCGCCGCCGTGACCTACGGCGTGAGCTATATCGTGCTGAGCGTGGCCGCCGGCGCGGTGGCGGTGTTTTTCCAGGCGCTGCCGCCCGCATTGATCGCGGCGCTGGCGGGACTGGCGCTGCTGGGCCCCATCATGGGCGGCCTGGCCAGCGCGATGCAGCAGGCCGACAGCCGCGAGGCGGCGCTGATCACCGTGCTGGCCACGGCGTCGGGCATGAGTTTCTGGGGCATAGGCTCGGCCTTCTGGGGCCTGGCGGCCGGCCTGCTGGCGCATGGGGTGCTGGCGCCACGTCGGCGCGCGGCTGGCGCTGAGCCAGCGCATGGAGCGACGCACGGGACGACGCATGGGCAAACGCATGCGCCGGCCGAGGCCGTGCCCTCCGAGGCGCAACCGAAGCAGTAAACCCCTCAGGCGACCTCGAGCCAGCTCGGGCCACCCTCGGGCCATCTCACTGCGGCCAGTCGAATGGCCCCATGTCCGGATGCACCTTCATCAGGCGGCAAGGGATACCGGCAAAATTGGAGACCCAGGCGGCGGCGAGTTCACCCTCGTCCACCACGTCCACGGCATGCGTGCCCACCATGATTGCTTCGCGCACGCTGTCGTCATCCTCGATGACGTCCAGCGGGATATCGATGCGCAGCATGCCCGGCGCGCGCAACACTAGATAACCGAAACGCAGTTCCACCGTGATCTCCGCCAGGCGCGGACAGATGCCGCGCGTCAGCCACTGCCCGCCGGAGTGCACCAGCAGCCAGCGCCGCTCGTACGCGGCGGCCTGCGGGTTGTCGGTGCCGCCGCAATCGGCCACCGGATGATAGATGGGTGCGTTCATTTCCCCGTAATTCCTTTAAGTACGTTGCCCAGGTCCTTGAGTCGTTCTTCCGGCTTGCCGCTCTTGCGCTTGAATGCATCCTTCAAGCCGCGTTGCAGGGCCCGGGCGGCGAGATCGCCGGCCATGGCGCGCCAATCGACCCGGTAGGCCAGGTGGTCATAGGGACCATGCACATGAACGGGCACGCCCAGGCCGCGCAATTCGTCCAGGCCCTCGCTGCGCGGGGGCGCATCGGCGATGCGGACCTGCGCCACCAGGTCGACCGTGTCCGCGCCCACATCGATGCGCGCGGGCGAGCCCTGGGTCACGTGCAATAGCGGCGAAACCAGTTCCAGCTGCTTGAACGTGCCCACGCCGTTCGCGAAGGCCAGGTCAGCGCTCAGGCGCGAGAACGCGGTTTCGCGCGACGCGTCGGCCTGCACCTCCGTGCTGTCCTCGCGCTTGCCCGACAGCACCAGCGCCTTGATGTCGCGCAAGACCTGCCCCACGTTGATGCCCTGCACGGCGCCGTCGCGCAGCCGCACTTGCGCGGCGCCCGACAATTGGCGTTTCAAGGCCCCGACGTCGGCGCCCTTGGTCTTCAGGTCCAGGGCCACGTCGCCCGTCCCCGTCAACGCGCGGCGGCCCGCCACATCGGCCAGGAAGGGGCCGACCGCCAGGCCATTCAGGTTCAGGCGCGCGCTCATGGCGTTCTCCCGCTCGGCGTCGAGCGAGAAGGCGCCCGCCAGCTTGCCGCCATACAGCGCGGCGGATAATCCGCTGAGTTCCAGCCGGCCTCGCGCCAGCGCCACGTTGCCGCTGACGGCATCGGCGCGCAAGCCGCGCGCCACCAGCTTGCCGATGGAGACGGTGCCCTTGGCGGTCGCTCCGGCCAATGCGCTGAAATCCACGGCGTCCGCTTGCGCGGCCGCGTCGGCCGGCGCGGATGGCTGGACCGGCGCGTCCGCCTTGCCCTTGCCCGCCGGCCCAGCGGCGGGCGGACGCGGCGCGCCGGCCGGGACCAACTTGTCGAGGTCCAACTGATCGACCGCCAGCGCGAACGTGATGGCGGGCTGCGTGGCCAGTTGCGCAACGGATGCCTTAAGGTCGAACTTGCCGCCTTCCAGCTGCGCGTTGACGGTGGCCTCGGCAAGGGCTTGCGCCAGGTCCACGCTGACGGCGCCCGTCAACGGAATCTGCATGGCGCCCTGCGGCAGGCCGGGATCGGTGATGGCGATATTGCCTTGCACCGAGGGCAGCGCGCCGGTCCGGCGCGCCAGGTCCAGCGTCAGCGGCGACGCCAGCGTAATGGCGACATCGCGGGTCCCGGGCTTGCCGGCAGGCCGCGCCGGAGCGGCGCTTCCCGCCGGGGGTGCCACGGCGGGCGCTTGCACCGCGGGCTGGACGTCATAGGAAATCGTGGCTTGCGCCTTGACCTCTTCGACGCTGAGCGCATCCACGTTGCCGCCTATCCCTTTCAGGCCAAAGCGGACATCCACGCTATCGCTGCCATTGAGCCGCAAGCGGCCGCCCAGCGTCGCGCCGGATGCCCCCGCCGGCGTAAGGCTCAATGCCGGCGCGTCCAGCGCCAGCTCGAAAGGCCCGCGCGGCGCGCTGCCCTTGGCCCGCACCGTCAGCTTGTCCACGCGCATCTCATGCCTGGCTGGATCGAACATCAGCGCCGGCGCCGCGATGGTGGCCTCGACATTGGACAGCGGATGTCCGGGGTCGCGCACGTCGCCCTCGAACACCAGCTCCAGGCCCGCGGCGTCCAGCTTGCCGCCATCGAAACCCAGCTTGCCGCGTGCGGTGAGGGACTTGGCCTGGGCATCGCCAAGGCGGCCACCCAGGCGCAAGTTCATGTCCTCGGCGGCGTAGCGGGGACCCGCGGGGTTCAGGCTCAGCTTCGCCTGCCCCGTCAGGTCGGCGTCCAGCACCGGCGCCGTGCCCTGCAAATGCGCGGACAGCTTGACCGGGAAGGGCTGGTCGTAGCGAACGCGGCCGGTCGTGGCTTCCAGCTGCGTCACGGTCAGCGCCAGGCCGGCCCGGTCGTCCTGCAATTGCAATTCGCCGTCCTTGAGGTCGACGCCGGCGATGTCGATGCGCATGCCACCCACCATGGGGGATGCGGCGGCGTTTCCGGCCACGGGCTGGCCGAGCGCGGCGGGGGCGCCGGCGGCCGCTTGCGTGGCGCTGGCGTCGGGGGTGGCGTCGGGGGTGGCGGCAACCGGGGCAGGCCCGCCCACCAGGTCCGCGAAATTGAACCGGCCCTGCTTGTCCCGCACCACGCGCGCCTTGACACCGCTGAAGGTCAAATGGTCGATGACCAGCTTCTTCGACAATAGCGGCCAGATTGCGACGGAAACCTGGGCATCCTCCACCGAGGCGAACAACTCGTCGCGCCCCGGTTCGGTCAGTGACACGCCCTGTAGCGTCAGTCCCAGCGTGGGGAACAGCGTCATGTCGATGTCGCCATCGATGATCAGCGTGCGGTGAAAGCGCTGGCTGACCATTTCCTGCAGCCGCGCCTTGTAGGCATTGGGGTCGAACGTGAGGACGAACACGGCCGCGGCGGCCACCACTACCGCCACCAGAATGGCCAGGGCCAATACGATGCGTTTGATCCAAGTCTTCATCGGCTCTGCTTAAACCCGGACAATAAATCCTGCGCCATGCCCAAATGACACGCGGCCATACCGGCCGCGGAAAAAAGGGTATCGTAACAAATCGGCCCACGTGATTCAGTCACAGTGGTATCTGTTTTCAGAGCTTGACCCATTGAAAATGGCTCTGGTCCTTCAAGCGGATAGGCTGGATGAGAAAAACCGTCATCGTCTGCGTGATCCTCGTGGCGGCCATCGCCGCCGGTCTCTGGCTGTGGCTGCGGCCCGCCGCCGACAATCGGCTCATCACCCTCTACGGCAATATCGACATCCGCCAGGTCTCGCTGGCCTTCGAAGGCAGTGAACGGGTGCGCGAAGTCCGGGTGGAGGAAGGCGACAAGGTCAAGGCCGGGCAGGTGCTGGCGGTACTGGACACGCGCACGCTGGCGCTGCAGCTGGCCCAGGTGCGCGCGCAGGCCGACGCGCAGCAGGAAGCGCTGGCGCGCCTGCGCAACGGCACCCGGCCGGAAGAGGTGGAACAGTCCCAGGCCCAGGTCGGCGCCGCCGAAGCCCAGACGGAATTGGCCGCGCAGCAGTTGCGGCGTTTGCGCGGCGTGGCCGCGGACACCCATGGGCGCGGCGTCAGCAAGCAGGATATCGACAATGCGGTGGCCCAGCTGCGCGTCGCGCAGGCCAATCTGGAAGACCGCCGCAAATCCCTGAAGCTGGCGCGGATCGGCCCCCGCCAGGAAGACATCGCCCAGGCGCAGGCCAGCCTGCGTGCCGCCGAAGCCCAGGCCGCCCTGCTGCAGCACCAGATCGACCTGGGACAATTGACGGCGCCGCGCGATGGCATCGTGCGCGCCCGCCTGCTGGAGCCGGGCGACATGGCGTCCCCGCAGCGGCCGGTGTATACGCTGGCGCTGACCGATCCGAAATGGGTACGCGCCTATGTGAACGAAACGCAGCTGGGTTTCGTGCGCGGCGGCATGCACGCCGACGTTTATACCGACAGTTCGAACAAGCGCGCCCTGCCGGGCCGCGTCGGCTATATCTCGTCGGTCGCCGAATTCACGCCCAAGAGCGTGCAGACCGAGGATTTGCGCACGGACCTCGTCTACGAGGTGCGCGTGCTGGTCGATGACCCGCGCGACGAGTTGCGCCTGGGCATGCCGGCCACGGTGGTCCTGCAAAGGCAGGCCGACGACGCGCCTGGCGCGCCGGCGGCGTCCACGCTGTCCGCGCCGGCCGCGCCGACCATCGCCGCCAACACGCCCGCGCGGCGCCAATGACGGCCGGCATCCAGGTCCACGAAGCAACCGCCGGCCACGACGCGTATGCGGTCGAGGCCGACGGCGTGCACAAGCGCTTCTATGAAAAAGAGGCGCGCCGCCATGTGCAGGCGCTGGCCGATGTCTCGCTGCGTGTGCACGCCCGCGCCCTGACCGCGCTGGTCGGCCCTGACGGCGCCGGCAAGACCACGTTCCTGCGGCTGGCCGCGGGGCTCATGCATCCCGACGACGGCACGCTGCGCGTACTGGGACTGGATGCCGCCAGGCAGCCGCAAGCCATCCAGAACCGCATCAGCTACATGCCGCAGCGCTTCGGCCTGTACGAAGACCTGAGCGTGCAGGAAAACCTCGACCTGTACGCCGACCTGCATGGGGTGACCGCCGACGAACGGCGCCAACGCTACGGCCGCCTGCTGGACATGACCGACCTGGCCCGCTTCACCCGCCGACCCGCCGGCAAGCTTTCCGGCGGCATGAAGCAGAAGCTGGGGCTGGCCTGCACCCTGGTGCGCTCGCCCGACCTGCTTTTGCTGGACGAGCCCACGGTGGGCGTGGACCCGCTCTCTCGCCGGGAGCTGTGGGAGATCGTGCAGCAGTTGGTCGAGACCGAAGGCCTGTCCGTGCTGATGACCACCGCGTACCTGGACGAGGCGGAACGCTGCGGTGAAGTCTATGTGCTGCATGAAGGCCGCGTGCTGGCGGCCGGCCAGCCCCAGGACATCAGCCGGCACGCGCGCGGCCGCTGCTTCGCCATCGCTCCCGCCGACGCGCGCCCCCCGCGCGAATTGCAAGCCAGCCTGCTGGACCGCGCCGACACGGTCATCGACGCGGTGCCGCAGGGCGGCGAGGTGCGCCTCATCCTGCGCGAGCGCGTGGACGGCGCCGACCTGGGACTTCCCGCCGAACGCCTGCGACCCGTGGAAGCCCGGCTGGAGGATGGCTTCATGGTGCTGCTGCGCACCGGCGCCGGCGGGGCGGACGGGACGGACGCGCCGCCACGGGACGTCGCTGGAAAAGCCCCCGGCAACGACGTCGGCGCGATCCCGTCCGCACCGCCGCCGTCCCGCAATGGCAATGGAAATGGCAACGGCAATGGCAATGGCCCCGTCATCGAAGTCCGTGACCTCGTGCGCAAGTTCGGCGACTTCACCGCGGTGGACCGCACCACCTTCAGCGTCGCGCGTGGCGAGATCTTCGGCCTGCTGGGCCCGAACGGCGCCGGCAAGACCACCACCTTCCGCATGTTGTGCGGCCTGCTGCCCGCCAGCAGCGGCTACGCCCAGGTGGCGGGACTGGACATGCGCAAGGCCCGCGCGCAGGCGCGCCGCCGCATCGGCTATGTGTCGCAGAAGTTCGCGCTGTACGGCAATCTCTCCGCCTATGAGAACCTGCGCTTCTTCGGCGGCGCCTACGGTCTGTTCGGCGCCCGCCTGCATGGCCGCATGACCGAAGTCGCCCGCCAGTTCCAGCTGTCGGACCTGCTGCAAATGCCGGCCGGCCACCTGCCCGGCGGCGTCAAGCAGCGCCTGGCCATGGCCGTCGGCTTGCTGCACGAACCCGAGATCCTGTTCCTCGACGAACCGACCAGCGGCGCCGATCCGCTTGCGCGGCGCGCCTTCTGGCGCCGCATCACGGCGCTGGCGGAAACCGGCACGACCATCGTCATCACCACCCACTTCATGGAAGAGGCGGAGTACTGCGACCGTATCGTCATCCAGGACGCCGGCAAGCTGCTGGCGCTGGGCACGCCGGCGGAAGTGCGCGCGCAGGCCGGCGAGACCGCCGAGCACAAGCTGGACATGGAACAGGCCTTCATCGGCATCGTGGAAAGGGCGCGCGAGCAACGGCGCGGCGCGGACGCGCGGCCGGACACCGAACCCGGGGATCACGGCGCCGGCGAAACACCGCGCGCCCATGGCGCCGCGCCGCCGCCCAGCGGGGCCGGAGGGACCGCGACATGACCTCCCCGCGCCCCGCGCCCGGCGGCTTCTGGCGCCGCCTGTGGTCGCTCACCCGCAAGGAATTCCGCCAACTGCTGCGCGACCGCAGCAACCTGCTGATCGGCATTGGCCTGCCCATCGTGCTGATCCTGATCTTCGGCTATGGGCTGTCGCTGGACGTCAAGAATGCCGACGTCGTGGTGGTGATGGAGGACAGTTCGCCACCCGCCTATGAAATCCAGGCCACGCTCGCGCATTCGCCATTTTTCTCGGCCCGTGCGGTACGCAGCCTCCAGGAAGGCCGACGCATCATGGCGGCGCAACAGGCCGACGCCCTGCTCTATATCCCCAGCGACTTCGCGCGCCGCCTGGCCGCCGGCGACGCCGTGCTGCAAGCCCTGCTGCAAGGGGGCGACCCCACCCGGGCGCTGGCGGTGCAGGCCTATGTGGAGGGCGCGGTGGCAACGTGGATGCAGAAGCAGCAGGCGCGCGGCGAAGCGCCCGGCTCGCCATCGGGCAGCGTGGTGGTGGTCGACCGCATCTGGTTCAACGCCGCCAACGACAGCACCTGGTACCTGGTGCCGGGCCTCATCGTCCTGATCATGACGCTGATAGGCACTTTCCTGACCGCCCTGGTGATGGCGCGCGAATGGGAACGCGGCACGCTGGAAGCCCTCTTCGTCACGCCGGTGCGGCCGGTGGAGATACTGATCGCCAAGATCATCCCCTACTTCGGCGTCGGCCTGCTGGGCCTGGCCTTGTGCCTGTTCGCGGCGCGCCTGCTGTTCGACGTGCCCATCCACGGCTCCATGTTCGCCTTGCTGCTGGGGTCCATGCTGTACATGTTCGTGGCCCTGGGCATCGGCCTGCTGATCTCGGCCTTCACCAAGAACCAGTTCCTTGCCAGCCAGATCGCCATCCTGGCCAGCTTCCTGCCGGCCATGATGCTGTCCGGCTTCGTGTTCGACCTGCGCAATGTCCCTCTCGCGGTCAACATCATCGGACACCTGCTGCCGGCCACGTATTTCATGGAACTGGTGAAGTCGCTGTTCCTGGCCGGCGACTATTGGCCGCTGATCATCAAGGATTGCGCGATCCTGGCCGGCTATGCCGTCGTGCTGCTGGGATTGGCGCGCGCCCTGACCCGGAAAAAACTGGACTGACGACCATGGCCTCGCTGCTCGCCTTCCTGCGCCACTTGAGCAATCTCTGCCAGAAGGAATTCCTCGCCATCCTGAAGGACCCCGCCAGCCGGGTCATCCTGGCGGTGCCGCCGCTGCTGCAAAGCCTGCTGTTCGGCTACGCCGCGACCTATGACTTGACCAACGTCCCCTACGCGGTGGTCGACCAGAGCCGCAGCCAGGAATCGACGGAGCTGCTGGCCCGCCTGGATGGCACGGGGGTTTTCCATCGCGTGGCAACCTTGCAGTCGTCCTCGCAGATCGCGCCGGTGATCGATTCGGGCAAGGCCTTGCTGGTGCTGCAATTCGCGCCCGACTTCGCCAGGCAGCTGGCCGCCGGCGCGCCCGCTCCGCTGCAAGTCATACTCGACGGCCGCAACTCCACCACCGCCGGCACGGCCGCCGGGCAGATACGCGCCGTGGTGGCCGCGTTCAACGCCAGCCAGTCCGGGCTCGCGCCGGCGCCCGTGAGCGTCATCTCGCGCACCTGGTTCAACCCCAACCAGGAAACGCGCTGGAGCATATTGCCCGGCCTGATCGCGGGGCTGAGCATGATGCAGACCATGATCCTGGCCTCGCTTTCGGTGGCGCGGGAACGCGAGCAGGGCACCTTCGACCAACTGCTGGTCACGCCCTACACGCCGCTGGAAATCATGATCGGCAAGGCCCTTCCGTCCATCGCCATCGGCCTCATGCAATCGGCATTGATCCTGCTGGTGTCCCTGTTCTGGTTCCGCATTCCCATGGCGGGGCATCTGCTGCCGCTGGCGCTGGGACTGCTCGGCTTCACCATCGCCGTGGTCGGCATCGGCCTGTCGATCTCCGCCGTTTCCGCCAATATGCAGCAAGCCATGCTTTACACCTTCGTCTTGCTGATGCCGCTGGTGCTGCTGTCGGGCCTGGCCACGCCGGTCAAGAACATGCCGCAGGTCATGCAGATTGCCACCTACGCCAACCCGCTGCGCTTCGCCATCGACCTGGTGCGGCGCGTGTACCTGGAAGGCGCGGGACTGCAAGCCGTCTGGATGGACTTCATTCCCTTCGCCTGCATCGCCGCGCTGACCCTGCCGCTGGCCGCCTGGCTGTTCCGCCACCGGCTGGCCTGAGGGAGACACCATGATACGTCGCACGCCACGCACCCTCATTCTCATGCTGTCCCTGCTGGCCGGCTGCGCCGTCGGCCCGGACTTCCAGGCACCGGCGCCCGCCGCGCCCGACGACTGGACCGCATGGCGCAGCGGCGATCCGGCGCTGGCGGCCGGACTGGCCGTCGCAAACGCGCCCTTGCCGGCGGATTGGTGGACGCAATTCCAGGACCCCGTGCTGGACCAGCTGCAACAGCGCGCCGTGGCCGCCAGCCCGGACCTGCGCAGCGCCGCCCTGCGCTTCGCGCAAAGCCGCGCGCAGCGCGACACGGTGGCGGCGCAACGGGGCCCCGCCGTCAACGCCAACGCGGCGATACAGCGCCAGCGCAGCAGCGAATATGCCGCCGGCACGCGCCTGCTGGACCTGGTGGCGCCCCAGCAGCGCGACCAGCTGGCCCGCGAACTGAGCTCGCCCTTCACGGATTACCAGGCCGGCTTCGATGCCTCCTGGGAACTGGACTTGTGGGGTCACGTGCGCCGCTCGGTGGAAGCCGCCGACGCCGATACCCGCGCCGCGGCCGCCATGCTGCAGGACATGCGCCTGACCGTGGCGAGCGAAGTGACGCGCGCGTACTTCGAACTGCGCCTGGCCCAGCGCCAACGCGCCATCATCGAACGCGAGATCGCCGTGGCCGGCGATACGCTGGACCTGATACAGGCGCGGGCGCGCGGCGGCCTGATCGATGATTTCGACGTGACGCGCCAGCGCACCCTGCTGGCGGACCTGCGATCCCGGCTGCCGGGGCTGCAAGCGCAGGAGGCGGGCGCCATCAACCAGATCGGCTTGCTGACCGGCGCGCGGCCGGGGGAATTGACGGCGCTGCTGGCCGCGCGCTCAGCGGCAAATGCGGGCATGCCGGCGAACGCGAACACGGTCGCAAATGCAGGCATGGGCCCGGATGCAGGCATGGGGGGAAATGCGGACACGGGTGCGGACATGCCCGCCTACGCGCCCTTGCCGGACTTGAGCCTGGGCCTGCCCTCGCAAGTCGCGCTGCATCGTCCCGACATACGCGCCGCGGAATACCGGCTGCATTCGGCCACCGCCAATATCGGCGTCGCCACCGCGGACCTGTATCCCCGCATCGTGCTGGGCGCGGGCTTTGGCTACGAGTCTTACCAAGGCCATCGCTTCGGTGACTGGGGCACGCGCAACTGGCAGATCGGCCCGACCCTGAACCTGCCGGTCTTCGACATGGGCAGGCGCCGCTCCGTCGTGGTGCTGCGCGAGCTGCAGCAGCAGGAAGCCGCGGTCGACTACCAGCGCACCGTGCTCAAGGCATGGCAGGAAATCGACGACGCCCTGAACGCCTACGGGGCCGAACGCCAGCGCAATGCGCGCCTGCGCGAAAAAGCCGCCAGCAGCGCCGACGCCTACGGCCTGGCCCGCGCCCGCTACGCGCGCGGCATGACCGACCTGCTGGCCCAGCTGGACGCCGAGCGCAGCGACTTGCAGGCGCGCAGCGACCTGGCGGACAGCGATAGCCGCCTGCGCATGGACCTGGTGGCGATCTACAAGGCCGTGGGCGGCGGCGCACTGGAAACGCCGGAAGCCGATGCAGGCGCCGATGCAGGCGCCGATGCCGTGAAACCGGAGGGCGATACGGCACAACCCGCAGCCCCAGCCTCAGCCGCGACGCCGGCCGCCGGCGCCACGCCTACTGCGCCAGGCGCACCAGCACCTTGCCGAAATTGCGGCCCTTCAGCATCCCCATGAAGGCCTGCGGCGCGCTGTCCAGCCCCACGCTGATGTCCTCGGTATGGCGGATGGTGCCGTCGCGCAGGCCGGCGCCGACTTCCCGCAGGAAGTCCTCGCGATAGAACTCCAGGTCGTAGTTGATGAAGCCCCGCAAGGTCAGCCGCTTGGTCAGCACGCCGCGCATCAGGCCCGGCACCGTCAGGTCGCCACTGGGGGCGCTGGTGCCGTTGTAGTCGGCGATGAGGCCGCACACGGGAACGCGGGCAAAGGCATTGAGCAGCGGGAACACGGCCTCCCACACCGCGCCGCCGACATTCTCGAAATACACGTCGATGCCGTCAGGGCACGCGGCGGCCAAGGCCTGCGCCATATCGTCGCGGCGATGATCGATCACCGCATCGAAGCCCAGCTCCTTCTTGACGTACGCGCACTTGTCGGCGCCGCCGGCGATGCCCACGGCGCGCGCGCCGTCCCGCTTGGCCAACTGGCCCACCAGGGATCCGACGGGGCCGCTGGCAGCCGCCACGACCACGGTTTCTCCCGCACGCGGCCGGCCGATTTCACGCAGGCCCGCGTACGCGGTGAAGCCGGGCATGCCCAGCACGCCCAGGCGCGTTTCCAAGGGCGCCGTGGCGGGATCGATTTTCACCAAGCCCTTGGCATCCATCAGGGCATGCGTCGTCCAGCCCGCATGGGCAAGCACCAGGTCGCCCACCGCATAGCCCGGCGCCGCGCTGGCCAGCACGCGCGCCACCACTTCGCCGACGATGGTCTGGCCCAGGGCGACGCTGGGCGCGTAGGACTTGGCGTCGCTCATGCGGCCGCGCATATAGGGATCCAGCGAAAGATAAAGGCTTTCCAGCAATACCTGGCCGGGCTCGGGCTCGCCGAGCGTAAAGGTCTCGCTGCGGAAATCCGTCTCCTTGGGCTCGCCTTGCGGACGGGCGGCCAGGACGATGCGACGGGCCTGCACGGGTGTGGCGGCCATGGCGGTCTCCTTTGTAGCGGGTTGGGGTGCTGCCGGTTGGTGCCGCCCGGACGGGCGACGTCGGTCCGCCCATCTTAGAGCGACGGCGACCCCCAGGAGTTTTCAACAATCCTGGGGATAACGCATCCCCCTTCCGGTTATCAACACTTTATGTGGAAAAGCCCTGGGATAGGCTTGGGATAGTCATGGGAGAAATATGAAAACTCCTTTTACCTCAGCGACTTGAGGAAGGATGGTCGAA
Source organism: Achromobacter aloeverae (assembly GCF_004121055.1). GTDB lineage: Bacteria > Pseudomonadota > Gammaproteobacteria > Burkholderiales > Burkholderiaceae_B > Bordetella_C > Bordetella_C aloeverae. The sequence continues at coordinate 630,977 of NZ_PYAL01000003.1, read as the reverse complement.
AACCTCGCAAGTTGCCGTTGCGGCCACCCCGCGGCGCATGGGCAAGTCGCCATTGCGGGGCAATGCTCAAGAAATGCGCAAACCGCCAGCATGAATGCGCCAGCCGTCACGCCGGACGGCCGACTGAGGACAATCCGCGGCCTTCTGCCACCGGTTATCAACAATTTATGTGGACAAGCTTAGGGATAGCCTGGTGAGCAAGTAGATTAATTAATTAAAATCAATGACTTGCGAAACATTGCTCGTGAACGGCGCAAACTCCGGATCGCGCAACCCGAGCCGCGCCGTCGCGGCCCGCAGGACCGCGGCCCCCGGAGCATCCGCTCCCGCCGGCGCGGCTCATACCGCCCAGCGCGACGCCGTTCCCGCCAGCGTAGCCCGGATCTGCTCGACCTCGGTGGCGAGCATGCCGGCCACCGTGCCGCTGGCCGACAGATCCTGCGCGCCGTTACGCGGCGGTGACGCCAGTCGCCGCGCCGATCCGGATTTCAGCGCCCGCGCCATGCCATACAGCATGTCGCTGACATGGCTGCCGTGCCCAGGGCGCGTCCCCGCCGGCGAGTCCGCGGCCGTCTCGCTCGCGTCGACAGGACGGTCCGCCGTGCTCGAGGACAGGATTTCCAGGCAGCTGATCACGATGCGCAGGCTGCGCTGCACGCTCTCCAGCCTGGCCACCGGCATGTGCACTTCCTTGGAGACGGACGGGATCAGCGAACGCAGTTGCACCAGTGCGCTGCCCAGCCGCGCCATTTCCTTCAAGTGCTCCTCATTGGATATCGGCTCGTGCTGCACGATGCGTTCATGGACGCGCGCGCAGCCACGCAGGGTATCGGCCAGCTTGAAGCGCCAGGAATACGTGGCATACAGCGGCAAGGCGAAGGACAACAGCAGCGCCACCACGATGCCGATGAACACGTTGATGGCGCGCCAGAGGCCTTCGTCGAATTGATTGTCGCCATGGCCGGCCACGATCACCAGCGTCACCGCGGACAGCAGGGCGATGTAGCCCCCCTTGCCGATGGCGTGATACGCACAGACGCCGCAGCCCACCGCCATCAGCAGGTACGTCAGCGGGAACAGGCCGAAATACGATTGCTGCAGGATGATCAACAGGCCGTAGACCGCTCCGATGATCGTCCCCAGCGCGCGTTCGGCCGCGCGCTTGCGGATGTTGCCGTGGTGCTGCAGGCCGCCGATCACGATGATCAGTGAAATGGTCGACCACTCCGCGTGCGGAAGGCGCGCGATGGAACTGAACGCGATAGTGATGAGGATGCCCAGCGCGACGCGCGTCGCGTGGATGAACTTTGCATTCTGATAGCGCCGATGCGGGTCCATCAGCGGGCGAGACAGTCGACGCGCATAGCGCATGGACCGGATTACCAAGGGGTGGGTCGTCATTTTCGGGTAAAGCAAACTGGCGGATAAGTTGGCCCGTCTGACGCGGGACCTGCGGCTATCTTCGCACGCGCCCCCGGGGCGTCCAAGCGCGGCGCGCCGGCGCGCACGCCAGGCGTGGTTTAAACGCACACCGCCGCGCAGCGTGCGAATTCCCTCCTTGCCACACGCCCCCGTTCAGTGCACAGCGTGGGGCAGGCATGCACCAAGACGCACCATCGGCGCGCGCCCGCCGCCAGGCGCGAATCACCCGCACCGACGTTTTCGCGCCGGCGTCCCCGGGGGAATCAACGTCACGCCGCAACGGTCCGTTTCTTGGCATGGACATTGCTTTGCTTGAATCAACCGCCGGCTCGCGCCGGCGATCCGCATGGCAAGTGAGGCAAAGGCGCCTCGGACCTTGATGGTCCGAGGCGCCTTTTGCTTTTCGCAGTCCGATTGCGCAACACCGACAGGCGAGCAATTCATGACCACACCCCTTCCTCACCCGGATCGTCCCATCCTGGCCATCGTCGGCCACGGCATGGTGGCCCATCACTGCGTGGCGCAACTGGTGGCCGGCGGCGCGCTCGCGCGATATCGCATCGAGATCTACGGCGAAGAATCCCTCCCCGCCTATGATCGGGTGCATCTGTCCGAATACTTCGCCGGACGCGACGCGGCGTCGCTGCGCCTGGGCGACGCGGCCGACTACCAGCACGACGGCCTGGCCCTGCATCTGGGCGTCAAGGTCACGGCGCTGGATCGCGCCGGGCACACGCTGGCCACCAGCGGGGGCCCTCGGCACTACGACAAGCTGATCCTGGCCACGGGGTCCTATCCCTTCGTGCCGCCCGTCGAAGGGGCCGCCGCGACATCCCGGCTGGTCTATCGCACGCTGGACGATCTCGACCAGATCCGCGCCGCCGCCGCGGGCGCGCGGCGCGGCGTGGTGGTGGGCGGCGGCCTGCTGGGCCTGGAGGCCGCCAATGCGCTGCGCCAGCTGGGCCTGGAAGCGCATGTGGTGGAATTCGCGCCGCGCCTCATGCCCGCCCAGCTCGACGCCGAAGGCAGCGCGGCGCTGCGCGCGCGCATCGAGGCGCTGGGCGTGCACGTGCACGTATCGCGCGCCACCGAATCGATCAAACCGGGCCAGCGCTACCGTCACCGCATGAACTTCGTAGGCGGCGAGGCGCTGGAAACCGACCTGGTGGTGTTCTCCGCCGGCATACGTCCACGCGACGAACTGCCCAAGATCGGCGGCCTTGCGATGGGCGCGCGCGGCGGCGTGGCGATCGACGCGTGCTGCCGCACCAGCGACCCCGACATCTACGCCATCGGCGAATGCGCGGTATGGGAAGGCCAGACCTTCGGCCTGGTGGCGCCCGGCTACCAGATGGCACGCGTCGCGGCGGCGCAGCTGTGCGGCGACGACAGCCTGCGCTTCCAGGGCGCGGACATGTCCACCAAGCTCAAGCTGCTGGGCGTGGACGTCGGTTCGATCGGCGACGCCCACGGCGCCACGCCGGGTGCGCGCAGCTACCGCTACGTCGACGAAGCCGGCGCCAGCTACCGGCGCGTGGTGGTGTCGGCGGACGGCAAGCGCATCCTCGGCGCCATCCTGGTCGGCGACAACAGCTACTACGACACGCTGCTCCAATACACCGTCAACGCCATGGCCGCGCCGGCCGAACCCGCCAGCCTGATCCTGCCCAGCACCAGCGGCGCGCCCCTGCTGGGGGCCGACGCCCTGCCCGACAGTGCGGTCGTCTGCTCCTGCCACAACGTGGACAAGGGCGCCATCCGCGCCGCCATCGACGGCGGCTGCGGCACGCTGGGAGAAGTCAAAGCCTGCACCAAGGCCTCGACGGGTTGCGGAGGCTGCGCGGCCCTGCTCAAGCAAGTGTTCGAGCATGAACAGACCCGGCGCGGCGTCACGGTGGACAAAAGCCTCTGCGAACACTTCGCCCACACCCGCCAGGAGCTTTACGCCATGGTGCGGGTGGGCGCCATCGAGTCCTTCGACGAGTTGCTGCGCAAGCATGGCCGGGGCAGCGTGGGCTGTGAGATCTGCAAGCCCGTGGTCGCCTCCATCCTGGCGTCGTGCTGGAACCAGCCCATCCAGGACCCCAAGCGCGTCGTCCTGCAGGACACCAACGACATGTTCATGGCGAACATGCAGAAAAACGGCACGTATTCCGTGGTGCCGCGTATCGCCGGCGGCGAAATCACGCCGGACAAGCTGGTGGCCCTGGGGCGCATAGGCCAGAAGTACGGCCTCTATACCAAGATCACTGGCGGCCAGCGCATCGATTTCTTCGGCGCGCAATTGCACGAACTGCCGGATATCTGGGCCGAGCTGATCGAGGCGGGCTTTGAAACCGGCCACGCCTACGGCAAGTCCACCCGCACCGTGAAGTCCTGCGTCGGCAGCACCTGGTGCCGCTACGGCGTGCAGGACAGCGTCAAGATGGCCCTGACCCTGGAGAACCGCTACAAAGGCTTGCGCGCGCCGCACAAACTGAAGTTCGCCGTGTCGGGCTGCACCCGCGAATGCGCCGAGGCGCAGAGCAAGGATATCGGCGTCATCGCCACGGAACGCGGCTGGAACCTTTATGTGTGCGGCAACGGCGGCATGCGCCCGCGCCACGCGGAACTGTTCGCCACCGACCTGGATGACGCCGGCCTGATCCGCGCCATCGACCGCCTGCTCATGTTCTATATCCGCACCGCCGACAAGCTGCAACGCACGTCGGTCTGGCGCGAGTCCCTGGAAGGCGGCCTGGAATACCTGAAGGAAGTCGTGCTGGACGACAGCCTGGGCCTGGGCGCCGAGCTGGAAGCCCAGATGCAGGCCGTGGTCGACAACTACGAGTGCGAGTGGGCCAACGCCTTGTCCGACCCGGAGAAACTCAAGCGTTTCCGTACCTTCGTGAACCAGCGCGGCGGCGACCCGGACATCGTCTTCGTCGACGAACGTGGCCAGAAACGGCCGGCCGACATGGCGCGCCCCGCGCCGGCCACGACCGCCGTCCAGGACGGCAAGAAAATCATTCCCCTCATCGAGGAGTCCGTATCGTGAGCGCCCTGCCCGCCTCTCTCCCAACCGCCAGCTGGCGGCCTGCCTGCCTGCGCGCCGACCTCGTTGCCGGATCGGGCGTCGTCGCCCTGGTCGACGGCCGCCAGGTCGCGATCTTCCATGTGCCCGACCATCCGGAGCAACCGGTCTACGCCCTGTCCAACAAGGACCCGCAATCGGGCGCCAACGTCATCGGCCGCGGCATCCTGGCACACCTGGCCGGCGAACTGGTGGTGGCGTCGCCGATGTACAAACAGCATTTCCGCCTGCGGGATGGACAATGCGTGGAGGACGCCACCCAGGCCCTGCGCGCGTGGCCGGCGCGGCTGGAGGGGGACGAAGTCTGGGTGCTGATGGATTGAGCGCCGCTGGATACGGCTCGACCGGGACAGGTCGGCCGCGACGGACAGGCGTGGACCAGCCCGTCACCCCGGTGACGCCGCGCTGAGTTAGCATGGCGAAAAAGCGGGGATCAGTTTGATGCAGAAAAAAAGACTCGCGCCGCCCCTGCGTTTTCTCATGGCGGCGCGCCAACGGGAACTGGGCAGGCTCGAAGCCTTGACGGACCTGTCGCGGCTGGTCGACCTGATCAGCCAACTGGTGCACGGGCTGCAAAAAGAGCGCGGCCTGTCCAATGCCCTGCTTTGCGACGTCGGCGACACCATGCTCGCCGAAGTCGCCGCGCAAGCGCGCGATAGCGCGGCCATCGAAGCCGAGGTGCGCGCGGCCTGGGACTGCCTGATCGAACCCAGCGGTCCGGCCGAGCATGCCAGCGTGCGCCTGCTGTCCGCGGTCGCCCATGCCTTGCAACAGCTGGAGCAGTTGGAGACGCTGCGCGAACAGGTCCGCCGTCGCGCGATCGCGGCGGAAGCCGCCACCAGCCGCTATACCGGCCTGCTGGGCGCCTTGCTGGCCATCGTATTCGAACTGGCGGACACCGCCGTCGACGCCGACGTCACGCGGGCGCTGGTGGCGCTGCTCAACTTCATCCAGGGCAAGGAACTGTGCGGCCAGGAAAGGGCCTGTGGCGTCATCGGTTTCCTGAACGGCTACTTCACCGACGAACGCAAGGCGCAGATGCAGGCCCTGGCGCAGGCCCAGGAGCGCTGCTTCGATGCATTCCTGGCCCATGGCGGACCCCGGGACGCCGATGCCCAGGCCTGGCGCAGCGTGGGAGAACTCACCGAAACGCTGGCACGCCTGCGCACCATCGCCGCGCGGACCGACGCCGGGCAGCAGGTGGACCGCCAGCTGAGCGCGGCATGGTTCGCGGCCGCCACCGCGCGCATCGACGCCATGCACCACGTCGAGCGCAAGCTGATCGATGAACTGGCGCGGCTCTGCCAGGCCCGCATCACGTCGATGCGCGAGGAACTGGCGGACCATCGCGTCCTGCTCGACCAGCTCTCCAGCGCCGATCCACGCGACGGCGCGGGCCGTGTCTTCAACGTCCAGGCCCGTCCGTTGAACGCACTGCCCGATGACCCGCTGGGCGCCGGCCTGCAGGCGTCGGTACTGGACATGCTGGCGCGCCAGACCGCGCGCCTGGCCGATTCCGAGCACCAGCTGGCGCAGGCGCGCAAGGCCCTGGAGGAACGCAAGTACGTGGAGCGCGCGAAGTGGGTGCTCGTCGCGGCCCTGGGCGTCACGGAGAAGGACGCCCACGACCAGTTGCAAAAGACGGCGATGAACACGGGCCAGCCCTTGCAGGCGGTAGCGCGCGAGGTCATCGACAAGCTGGGCGGCAAGCGGGTGGACGGCAGGAAGCGTTGACGACAGCGCCGCCAGGACGCGCCGCCTGTACCGGCCGGGCAGCATGGCGCGGCAATCTGCATCGCCGCTGCGGATCTCCGCTGTAACTCTCCGCCGTGGATCCCGTAACATAGGCGGCCATGGAACCCGTACCCGCCGCCATCACTGCTTTGCTCGCCGACCATCACGTCCTGTCCCTGGCTGTCCAGGACGCGCAGGGGCCGTGGGCCTGCAACGCCTTCTTTGCCTACGATCCGCAAACCGTGGCGCTGGTCTTCCTGGGCAGCCTGGACACCCGCCATGCGCGCGCCATCCAGGCGCATCCGCGGGTGGCAGGCTGCGTCGCGGGCCAGCCGCGGGACATCTCCCAGATCCTGGGGCTGCAATTCTCGGGCGTCGCGACGCAGGTGGAGGACAGCACGGAAAAAGCCCGCGTGCTCGCCCTGTACCATGAACGCTTTCCTGAAACGCGCGGCATTGCCTCGCCGGTCTGGAAGGTCATGGTCGACGCAATGAAACTCACCGACAACCGGGTGAAGTTCGGCACCAAGACACATTGGCGCCGCGCGCCGGCTTCAGCTTGAGCTCGGGCGGGCTGCAACGCCCGTCACGCGAATTCAATATTCGGTGTTCCGTCTCCAATATGGCTCGCTTGTCATGGCCTCAAGGAGAGACTGGAACGAGAACGAAGTCGAAAGGAGAGCGCCAAAGGGTTTCCCCGTCGCTCACTTTCTGGAACGGCGCCACCAGGGCATCCTTCACGCCGAAGACCGCGTCGGATGCGATGTAGGGGTCGTCGCCCACGAAGGTATGCGTCACCACCGTCTGGAAACCCGGCGCCGTGACGATGAAGTGCATATGGGCCGGACGATAGGGATGGCGGCCCAGTGCGGCCAGCATCTTGCCCACGGGGCCGTCGTGCGGGATGGGATAGGAAACCGGCTTGATGCCGCGAAACCGGTAGCAGCCGTCCGCGCCGGTCTCGAAAATGCCGCGGTTGTTCCACCGTGGCTGTGCGCCGGGTTGCTGGACATCGTAGTAGCCGTCCGCATTGTCCGACCAGACATCCAGGCGGGCGCCCTGGATGGGCTTGCCGTCGGGGTCCAGCACCCGGCCCTCGAACAGGCAGCTTTCGCCCTTGCCATCGGCGGAGATATTCGCGCCCATCTCCCGACGTGGCGCTCCCGCGACGTGGAATGGGCCCAGCACCGTATTTTCGGTGGCGCCGGAAGGCCGCCGATTATTTATTGCGTCCACCAGCATCGACACGCCCAGCGTATCGCTCAGCAGGATGAACTCCTGTCTTTGCTCGCTGCACAACTGGCCGGTCCGCGTCAGGAAATCGATGGCACATGCCCATTCTTCCTGGGTGAGCTGGACGTCCTTGATGAAGGCATGCAGATGGCCGACCAATGACGCCATGACCTGCGCCAGACGCGGGGACGCGTCCTCCCCCATGCGCGCATTGACGGCTTCAACGGAGCCCGTTTCAGAGAAGTATTGCGGCATATCCCACTTTCCCTGGCTGGTGCTGGGTGATGTGCTTGCCGGGCCGTCGGTGTATGCACTTCAAGGCCTGGTGAGGACCTACACTTTATTCCTCGATGCCATCATTTGTGGAATTGCCCAACTCCCGCTCGATTTGCTCGATCGTCGGCAGACTGGTTTGCAGGGTTTCAGGGCTGGATACTTTGTCCAACAGAGCCAGACGGGGATACCACGGCAATTGTGCAAGCACCGTTGCACAATTGATTCGTCCGGCCAGGCCTCGGCAAGCGCCCGCATGTACTTGATATTGCGCGGCGAAAAGCCCTTCATGTCCGGGAAGGCGGCACGCAAGTCGTGCGCCAGCCGGTCTATCGCCTTGGCGCCACAACCCTGCTCGGTGCCGGGCTAGGATGTCGCGGCCAATCTGCCAGTACAGTCCCACCAACCCCCGATTGGCCGCCAGCGCCGCACGCTTCCGTTGCGCCTGCGCGTCCTCTCAGACGTTGAACAGGAAGTTCATCACATCCCCATCCTGCACCACATACTCCTTCCCTTCCGCCCGCATCTTGCCTGCTTCCTTGGCCCCCTGCTCGCCCTTGTAGGCGATGTAGTCGTTATAGGAAATCGTCTGCGCGCGGATGAAGCCGCGTTCGAAGTCGGTGTGGATGACGCCAGCCGCCTGCGGGGCGGTGGCGCCGATGGGGACGGTCCAGGCGCGCACTTCCTTCACGCCGGCGGTGAAGTAGGTTTGCAGGCCCAGCAGCTTGAACGCCGCACGGATCAGGCGGTTCAGGCCGGGCTCTTCCATGCCCATGTCGGCCAGGAATGCCGCCCGGTCGGCGTCGTCGAGATCGACGATCTCCGATTCGATGGCCGCGCAGATGGCCACGACCGGCGCATTGCGGGCGGCGGCGAATTCCTTCAGGCGATCCAGCAAGGGGTTGTCGTTGAAGCCGTCATCGCTCACGTTGCCCACGTACATGGCCGGCTTGGACGTGATGAAGCACAGCGGCGCCAGCAGCGCACGGTCTTCCGGCGAGAAATCCAGCGCGCGCACGGGCTTGGCCTGGTTCAGCTGGGCGATGCACTTTTCCAGCAGGCCCACCAGCTTCTGCGCTTCCTTGTCGCCGGAACGGGCCGTCTTCTGGTGACGATGCAGGGCCTTTTCGGCAGTCTGCAAGTCGGCCAGGGCCAGCTCGGTTTCGATGACTTCGATGTCGGCGATGGGGTCGACCTTGCCGGCAACGTGGATCACGTTGGGATCCTCGAAGCAGCGCACAACGTTGACGATGGCGTCGGTCTCGCGGATGTGCGACAGGAACTGGTTGCCCAGCCCTTCACCCTGGCTGGCGCCAGCGACCAGGCCGGCGATATCGACGAACTCCACCGTCGCGGAGAGGATGCGCTCCGGCGAGACGATTTCCGCCAGCTTCTGCAAGCGCGGATCAGGCACTTCCACCACGCCGACATTGGGCTCGATGGTGCAGAAAGGGTAGTTTTCCGCCGGGATGCCGGCCTTCGTCAGGGCATTGAAGAGGGTCGATTTGCCGACGTTGGGCAGGCCGACGATGCCGCATTGCAGAGCCATGGAAATCCTATAAGTATCAACGCACCGGCGAGCCCGGCACGATCGCGCCGCCGGCCTGTCCGCTGTTCGTCGGCTTCCCCAGGCAGCAGCCTGGAAACCGAAACGCGGATCTATAAATCGGTGCCGGATCGGACGTCAGTCCAGTAAACCGGGCATTTTAACCGAGCGCCGGGATACCCCAGCCATACCGGCACGCCGTGGGGGAACGCACTCAAACCCAACGACACCCATCCAGTTCGTTCAAACGCCAAGAACTGGACCATGAAGCAATCCAAATTCGTCATCACGCAGGTCTCCGCCTGCGGTCCGCAGCGATTGGCCTTGGCCTTCGAGGACGGGTATGCGGCAGTCGTCGATCTGGCCGGCACTGTCAAGAAATACCCAAGCCTCGCGCGTCTCATGGACCGCAAAGTGTTCGCCACGGTTGCGCCGGACGACTGCGCGCTCGGCGTCATCTTCGCAAATGACGATGATCTAACCCTGGCGAGCGACAACCTGCGCGCGCTTGCACTGGAGCAAGCCGGCGAATATTCTCACCAGTCCGTCATCGCCTGGATGCACCATAACAACCTCACGCTTGACGCCGCCGCGCAAGCGCTGGGTATCAGCCGCAGGATGCTCGCCTATTATCGCCGCGGCGAAAAAACCGTGCCCAAGACGGTAGGTCTGGCTATGCTGGGCTGGGATACGCTGCAAAAGCGCAAGGCGGCATAGAGGGTAAGAAGCGCCATCCATCGCTTCCGTGTAGCGTACCTACTCCGTCAGGCCGCGTTCACCTTCCCCACGGCAAGCCAGCCGGCGGCGGCCCCGGGCCGCGCGCCGGCGCCTACCTTACGGCTTCGGACTCAAGGTCAGCTTCTGCACACGCCAGTTGAGCAGTTCGCCCACGTATAGCGTGTTCTCGCTGGGGCAGGCGATCTCGTGGACCCAGCCGAACTGGCCCGCATTGCGGCCCGAGCTGCCGAGATAGCCCAGCAGCTTGCCGTCCAGGCTCAGCTTGTAGATACGGCCGGGATAGGCGTCGGAGGTATAGAGTACCTGCTGCTTGCCGGGCACCTTGGGCGTGATGCACAACGTCCACGGCGCACCGGGAAACATGGTGGCGACGCCGCCGGCCTCGGGGTTGGGCTTGTTGCCGTACAGCTGCTGGGCGTCGGCTGGCGCCGGCAGGTCGATGGTGATCGAGCGCAGGTACTTGCCGTCGGGGTCGAACACCTGGATACGCCGGTTGCCGCGATCCGCCACGTAGACATGGTCCTCGGCGTCGGTGGCGATGGCGTGCAAGGTATTGAACTGGCCCGGCTCCGAACCGAACGAGCCCCAGGACTTCAGCCAGCGACCGTCGGGGCCGATCTTGGCCACCCGCGAGTTGATGTAGCCATCGGAGATATAGGTATTGCCCTTGGAATCCCAGGCCATGTCGGTAACCTGGCGGAAAGCGCCGTCGACGGCGGGCAGGGGCGGCTTGGGGTGCTCCAGCGGATGGGCGCCCTCGTCGCTGGCCTCGGGCTTGCGGCCAAAGGTCCAGACCACCTCGCCTTCCCTGTTGAACTTGATGACCATGTCCGAACCCTTGTCGGCCGCCCAGATATTGCCTTGGGGATCGACGCGAACATCGTGGGCGAAGGACCAGGCGTAGAGATGCGCGCCTATCTCGCGCACATACTTGCCGTTCTGGTCGAACTCCAGCAACTGGGCCGCCGCCGCACCATAGGCCGGCCCGTTCGTGTTGCCGCGCTGATAGACGTAGATATGGCCAACCTTGTCGACCGCGACGCCCGATACCTCGCCCAGGTGCTGCCCGGCGGGCATCTTGATGGGGTTGGTCGCCTTGAACGGTATTGCCTGTGGCTCCGTCGCGGCAAGCGCCAGAACCGGCCCCAAGGTCAATGCGGCAATGAGCAAGGATTTCGTCTGTTTCATGCTTACTCCTCCTGGACCTGCGTTGTGATGAAGCACCACTTATCGTTCTTCAGGCATCGGAGTCGTATATCAGCGGAGTTCTGACGAAAACCTGTATGGGGAGTATGGCCCGGCAGGACGGGAGGCGCACGCCTCGACGTGCACCCTCCTTTTGACCGACGGAGCGGCTTAGGCTTAGTTCACCAATTCGCTCACCGATTCGTTCACCAATTCGTCTCGCGTTCCGGCGTGGACGAGATACGGTGTATGGACAGGTCGGCGCCGTTGAATTCGGCTTCCTGGCTGACGCGCAGACCGACCAGGGCCCGGATGGCGCCATAGACGATGAAGCCGCCCAGCGACGCGACGACGACGCCGAAGACGGTGCCTGCCAACTGGGCGCCGAACGATACGCCGCCCAGGCCGCCCAACGATTGCAGGCCGAAGATGCCGGCGGCAATGCCGCCCCAGGCGCCGCACAAACCATGCAAGGGCCAGACCCCCAACACGTCATCGATGCGCCACTTGTTCTGCACCCTGGTGAACATGTAGACGAACAACACGCCCGCGATAGCGCCGGTCGCCAACGCACCCAGCGGATGCATGACGTCCGATCCCGCGCACACGGCCACCAGGCCGGCCAGCGGACCGTTGTAGGTGAAGCCGGGGTCATTGCGCCCCACCGCCCACGCCGACAGCGTGCCGCCCGCCATCGCCATGAGCGAATTGATGGCAACCAGGCCGCTGATCTTGTCCAGGGTCTGCGCGCTCATGACGTTGAACCCGAACCAACCCACCGCCAGCACCCACGCCCCCAGCGCGAGGAAAGGAATGTTCGACGGCGGATGGGCGGCGATGCGGCCATCCTTGTAACGCCCGCGCCGCGCGCCCAGCAGCACCACGGCGATCAACGCGACCCAGCCGCCAAACGCGTGCACCACCACCGACCCCGCGAAATCATGGAAAGGCACCCCCGCGACTTCGGTCAGCCACTGCTGGAGGCCCAGATGACCATTCCACACGATGCCTTCGAAAAAGGGATAGACGAACCCCACCAGCAGGAAGGTCGCCGCCAGTTGCGGATTGAAGCGCGACCGTTCCGCGATGCCGCCGGAGATGATCGCCGGAATCGCCGCCGCGAACGTCAGCAGGAAAAAGAAACGCACCAGCTCATGGCCATTCTTCACCGCCAGCGCTTCCGCGCCCGTGAAGAACTGCACGCCGTACGCGATCTTGTAGCCGATGAAGAAATACGCGATGGTCGACACCGCGAAATCCACCAGGATCTTCACCAGGGCATTGACCTGGTTCTTCTTGCGCACCGTGCCCAGCTCAAGAAACGCGAACCCCGCATGCATCGCGAGCACCATCACCGCGCCTATGAGAATGAACAGCGTATCGGCCGCCGATTTCAACGTATCCATAGATGCCATCCGGCCCGGCGGATCGCGGATGCGTCCATGCTCCGGGCCTGCCTGTCTCCAGAAAATGCGCTCCGGACGATACACGAGAGCGCCTGAAAATATGTTGAGTCGACTTGGGAATGAAGGCTAACTGTTGCGTTGCCGCAGCGATCAGAACGTCCGCGTATCCCACACCCCCGGACATCACTGAGTTTGTAACGCGCCAAACCGTCGATCCCAATCCCCGCACAACTTTCTGAACGACCGACAGCGGTCATAGGCTTGCTGCAGATCCATTCTCGCAACGAAAGCTGGCTGATCAGTGGTTTCACCATACGAGCGATTGGCCATGCGCTCCCGCAACCACCCTTTTGCGTCACGCGGTTGCTCCGGATCCATACGTAAATCGTGCGCGCCTATTCTAAGTCCCCGGTGGCCTTCAAGGGACGCTGCTGCGCCTATGAACCACGCCTCAAACTCCCTATTCGCCAGAACGACAGACACCGACCTATGCGGTAGGACGGTCCGAGCGCGAGCCAAGATACCAGGGCCATGCGCTGCAGGGCAGTCATCATCGGCGTCCAGAAGAATGACCACCCACCCGTCCAACCCGCTTTTCCCGCCGGCAAGTCGTAGATAGCGGTCAAACTCCTCTTCGCGGTTGAGAAAGCGGTCTTTCTTCACCCTTATGGGAGGCTGCACGTCCACATGAATTTCTGGCGTACGCCAGGCAGCAATTCGACGCAATAGCTGCGGAAAAGCAGTCGTTTCTCCATGCCCTTCCACGATGCTGACCACGCTATTCAACGAGCCCTCCATCGAAAAGGGACACTTGGCGGGGTGACTGCTTTTCCAGGACTTCCGGGTCCGGCTGCAACTGCCCCAACTTGAGCAATTCGCCCGCGGAGAAAAGGTGACTTCTTATTGCATCGCGGGAAGCGGGATCGATCGAGGCAATTTTTGTTTCACCATCATCCGAGACCACGGCAAGTATTTGGTCATCCCGCACAGACGCATCGTCCAGTAATTCGGGACTATGGCTGGTCACGATAATCTGGGTATGCTCCGATGCCCGCTGCAGCGCTTCCCTCAATGCTGCGCTCGCAGCCGGGTGCAGTGCGGTCTCAGGCTCTTCGATGCCGATCAGCGTCGGCGAGAAATCCTGATTGCCCTGAAACAGCGCGGTTAATACGCCCAGTGCCCGCAATGTTCCGTCCGACATATTTTGCGCCTGGAAGCGCCATGGGTCTTTTGCTCCACGCACGTCTTGCCGAAACTCCATTGTCTCCATCGGTCCGACCTGCACCCGTCTTACCGTGTGAACCCTCGGCACGACTGTTTGCAGGTACTCCTCGATCACCCGCAGCGCTGCGGGATGTACCTTTTCCAAATGGCCAATCACGGAAACGATATTTTCCCCTTCCGACTTCAAGAGGCGTCCTTCTTGTGATTTTTGGAGTTCTCGCATCAGCTTCGGGTTCAAATTGTAGAAACCCATGCTGCTAAGCGCATCGAAGATCGGGCGAAATGCAGTTAAACCGGAAATGGCGACCAAGGCGAGGCGATCATTGGCCAGCGCCGGCAATACTGACTCGCTGCTCTCCTTTACCTCTCCACGCTCGACTCGATAGTAGGGGCCTTTCCCCCACTCCCCCCAGGTGCATTCTTCCTCTTGCACCTGAAACCCGCGATTCTTCACAGCAGCTATCTCAAATGCGTAATGCCCGGCGACACCGTTCAACTGGAAATCGAGCCGTATCCCGAAATGCGTCGGGTGACCACCCGAATGTCGACGCACCTCGGCAAGACCGCCGCGAACGTTGAGTGCTTGGTCAAGGGAGCTTGTCAGCGCTTCGGATACGAAATGCAAGGCATCTACAAAATTGCTTTTCCCAGCGCCATTTGCGCCAACCAAATAGGTCAACGCGCCGAGATCCACATTGCACAGGCCTATGCTTCGATAATTCCGCAGAACCACACGCGTAATAAACACGGGTGCCTTCATTGCCTTGTTTCCCATATCATCAAGCTCGCGCGCAACGTTGTCTTTTGCCATCGGGGATGATGCCATACGAAGGGGAAAAGACCATTCTGCCCTGAGCTATATCCTCAACGACCCTATCGCTGAAATATCAGACTGATCCGACGCGGCTCAAAGGCCTGCCGGTACTCAGCTCGCCAGCTCCGGCGCCCACCTCACCAGCGCCAACACCAGCAGCACCGGCCCCGCATTGAACATCATATGCATCAGCACCGACGCGCCTATCCCGCGCCGCACGCGCATCCAGCCCAGCACCAGTCCGGTCAGCCATTGCGGCAGGACCAGCACGGGCATCAACCAGAGCAGGGTATGGTTGAGCGTGAAATTCCCCAGGTGCAAGGCGGCGAAGGTGAGCGAGGCCACATGGAAGACCAGGGGGAAAAACCGCACATAGCGGCGGCGCCATCCCCAGGACCACCCCTGCCCCGCCTGCCGGGCGCGCTGCCGGGTCCACACGCTGGCGCCGACCACCAGGGCCGCCAGCGGCAGGCTCCAGGCGGTCGGTCCCTTGAGCATGGGCGCCAGCATCAGCGGAACCAGCCACAAGGCTTGCCCCGGCCGCCGCAAGAAATACCGGAACACCATTTCCTCGACCAGCGGCGCCCAGAAAATGGCGACCATCCAGGGGATATTGCCCGACTCCAGCCGATGATGCGCGCCGCCCATGGTGGCGACCTTCAAGGCCAAGGGCCCCAGCACCAGCAGATTGAAGGCCCACAGCATGACCACCCAGGCCAGCACGCGGCGCAAGGTGGTCTGCGGCACCCAGTCCGCGCCTATGCCGACAATCGGCGCATGGGGCGGCAGATGGCGCAGCGTCGGCCGCCGCACGAAGCGCAGGAAGTCCTTGAAATCGTCGCGCAGGCGAGGCATCCCGCCACGCCCGCCGCTGGCCGCGGATCCCGCCGGTCCGCCAGCCGGGCCGCCATGGCCTGGCGTCGACAGCGGTTCGCCGCTCACGGACTGCCGCCGCGGCCGTTCGGCGCTCACGCCTTGTTCTCCCGGTGCAACTGCTGGGTTGCCTTGGTGAACTCGCCGTCCAGCAGTTGAGGCATGACCGCGCGGCAGCGGTCGATGACCGACTCGATGCCCGTCAGCTCCTCGCGGCGGGGCGCATGGAGCACGAAATCCGCCACCTGCTGGGCCAGGCCCAGCGTACGGGGATGGCCTATGCCCAGGCGCAGGCGCCAGAAGTTCGGGCTGCCTAGCGCGGACTGGATGTCACGCAGGCCGTTATGACCCGCATGGCCGCCGCCCTGCTTGAGCTTGACCTCTCCCGGCATCAGGTCCAGCTCATCGTGCAGCACGAGGACCTGTTCCGGCGTGAACTTGAAGAAACGCGCCAGCGCGCCGACCGCCTGGCCAGACTTGTTCATATAGGTCATGGGCTTGAGCAGCACGACATTCTCGCCGCCGTGGCGCGCCTTGGCGACGAAGCCGGAAAAGCCCTTTTCCATCGCGAAAGTGGCGCGCAAGTCGTCGGCCACATGGTCGGCCAGCCAGAACCCGGCGTTATGCCGGGTCGTTTCGTATTCGGGACCGGGATTGCCCAGCCCGACGATCAAACGTATGGGAGTAGACATGGTAGAAGACCTGGACGTCGCGCGCGCTTGCGCCGCGACGGCATGCAATGGCCGCTATCAGAACATGAAAAACCCCGCGGTGGAAATCCACGCGCGGGGTCGGGTACTGCGTATCGCCTTGCACTCGGCAGCGCGGCCCGCGAAGGCCGCGCCGTTGGCCGGCGTCGGGCTTAGGCCTGGGGCGCGGCGTCGCCAGCGGCTTCGCCGGCATCGGCGTCTTCAGCCGGGCCGCCCTTGGTCAGGGCCGAGGCCAGCACCGGGTTGGCGTCACCGCCGTGCGACACGTAGGTCACGCCCTTGGGCAGGGTCACGTCGGCCAGGTGCAGCGAAGCGCCGGCTTCCAGCTTGCTCAGGTCGGCCTCGATGAACTGGGGCAGGTCGGCCGGCAGGCAGCTGACTTCGATTTCGGTCAGCACGTGGGTGATGATGGCGCTGCTCAGCTTCACGGCAGGCGACACATCGGCGTTGACGAAGTGCAGCGGCACCTTGGTGTGCAGGGCCTTGCTGGCGTCGACGCGTTGGAAGTCGACGTGCATCACTTGCGGCTTGTACGCGTGCCATTGCACGGCGCGCAGCAGCACCTTCTCGGCCTTGCCGCCCTGGACTTCCATGTCCAGGATGGAGGAGTGGAACTCTTCCTTGCGCAGGGCATGGTAGATCTCGTTGTGGTCGAGCTCGATGTTCAGGGGCTGGGTGCCGACGCCATAAACGATGGCGGGAACGCGGCCCGCGCGGCGCAGGCGGCGGCTCGCACTCGATCCCTGGACGCTACGCGTGGTGGCATTGAATTTCATGGAAAACTCCAGACTGGCTAAGTAAATGGACGCCGAAACGTCCGGTTGTGAACACGGACCATCCATGACGGTCCGAGTGGATCACCCCGTGCCGCGACCAGCGCGAGGTGGAAAACTTGCTGTCCGGGCCTGATCGAGCGCCTGGGACAGGGGGTACCGGTTCAGTCCGCGAACAGCGAGCTGACCGATTCCGCGTTGGAAATGCGCAGGATGGTTTCACCCAGCAGGCCGGCGCAGGACAGTTGGCGGATCTTCTTGCCCGAGCGCGCCGCTTCCGACAGCGGGATGGTGTCGGTGACGACCAGTTCATCCAGCTCCGAGCCTTCGATGCGCTCGACCGCGCCGCCCGACAGCACGGCGTGCGTGCAATAGGCGTACACGGCGCCGGCGCCGCGCTCTTTCAGCGCCTGCGCGGCCTTGCACAGCGTACCGGCGGTGTCGACCATGTCATCCATGATGATGCAGGTGCGGCCGTCGATTTCGCCGATGATGTTCATGACTTCCGACACGTTGGCGCGCGGACGCCGCTTGTCGATGATGGCCAGGTCGGCTTCCAGCTGCTTGGCCAGCGCGCGCGCGCGCACCACGCCACCGATGTCGGGGGAAACCACGACCAGGTTGGAGAAGTTGCGGCGCCAGATGTCGCCCAGCAGGATGGGGCCGGCGTAGATGTTATCCACGGGAATGTCGAAGAAACCCTGGATCTGGTCCGCGTGCAGGTCCATCGTCAGCACGCGGTCGACACCGGCGACCTGCAGCATGTTGGCCACGACCTTTGCCGAAATGGCCACGCGCGCCGATCGCGGGCGGCGATCCTGGCGCGCATAGCCGAAATACGGAATGGCGGCGGTGATGCGGCCCGCCGACGCACGGCGCAGGGCGTCGACCATGACCATGATTTCCATCAGATTGTCATTGGTCGGGGCACAGGTGGGCTGCAGAACGAAAACGTCCTTGCCGCGCACATTTTCATTGATCTCGACCATCACTTCGCCGTCGGAGAAACGGCCGACCGTCATCTTGCCCAGCGACATGTCCAGGTGGTTGGCGACGTCAACGGCGAGACGGGTATTGGCCGTCCCCGTGAAAATCATGAAGCTGTCTTTTGACATGATGCGAGTGCAAAGATCGCGAAGATCGTTTTGGTCGAAAAACAAAAAAGCTGCTGAACCTTGGCCTCTGGCTATACGGGCGAGTTCAACAGCTTTTTTATATAAATTCGTGAGGGGCTGGGGAGGAAGGATTCGAACCTTCGCATGCCGGAATCAAAATCCGGTGCCTTAACCAACTTGGCGACTCCCCACTAGCTAGCAATCCAGTGCCTGAGCGGATGTTCGGTCAAACCAGGGCAGGCCTGCAATAACCGGAACCGCGGAGGCGATTCTTGCGTCGCTTGCGACGTACTGGCTGAACCAGCGACGCGCATTGTAGCGGCAATTTCACGCTGCGCCAAAATCGCTTTTTCGATGCTGTCGAATTCGGCAAACAAGCAGGCGCCGGACCCTGACATACGCACATCCAAACCGCGATCCTTTTCCTGATTCTCCGACGCACGTCCCGTTCCCGACAACCACCGCGCAGCCCGGGAAACTTCCGGAAAGCGCCGGTAGACCACCGGTTCCAGATCATTGCGGCCGAAGTATCCTCGGGAGGGTTGCCCCCGGTGGAAATAAGGCGAAGCAAGAAAGTCCGCTATTGTGATCAGTTTCGTGTCCCTTGTCAAATCCGGATCGGAAAAAACAACAGGCGTGGGCACGCTGGCGTCCGGCTGCGCGACCAGGTAGGCCCGCGACGGCAGCGGCACCGCCGACAACGCCTCGCCCACGCCCTCGGCGAATGCCGACTGACCGAAGACGAACACGGGCACGTCCGCGCCCAGGGGCAAGGCCAGCCGCATCAGTTCCGCGCGGCTCAGCCCCGTCCCCCACAGCCGGTTCAGGGCGATCAGCGTGGATGCCGCATCGCTCGATCCGCCGCCCAGGCCGCCACCCATGGGAATGCGCTTCTCCAGCGCGATGGTGGCGCCCTGGCGCGTCCCTGTGGCCGCCTGCAAGGCGCGCGCGGCACGCACGGTCAGGTCCTGTTCCGGATCGACGCCGGCCAGCGGCTGGTCGCGCTCGATGCGGCCGTCGGCGCGCGCGGTGAAATGCAGCGTGTCGGCGAGATCGATGAAGCGGAATACCGTTTGCAGCAGGTGGTAGCCGTCGGCGCGACGGCCCACCACGTGCAGGAAGAGATTGAGCTTGGCGGGAGCGGGAACGTCGTAGAGATTCACGGATGGCCCCCGCCGGCTGGAAAGCCGCGCATCAGGAGTCCGGCGTGACGACCAGGCGCAGGACGATGTTGCGGTCGGCTTCGCGCCGCTCCAGCACCAGCAACTGCGGTCCCAGGTCGTCATAGCGCGACAGGCGCGCCGACCAGCCGCCCTGCTGGAACGCCGCCACCCGCTGCTGATCGTCGCGCTGCACGTCCTGCGCCGGCGGTTGCGGCGCAAGGCGTCCGCGCAACCAATCGCGCAAGCCGGAGACCGGCACGCGGCTGCCCAGGGCGTCCTGCGCCAGGGCATCTGGATCGCTGGCCTGCAAATGCGTGCCATCGGCCTTGTCGAGCGTGGCCATCCCCGGCCGGCCCTCCACCCGCGCCTGCGTCGATCCCAAGGGCGTGGTCAGGTCCAGCACATAGCGGCGGCCATCGTCGAGCCAGGAGAAGCCGCCCTGCAGCGCGTTCTGGCGCCCGTCATCCTGGTTGACCGTGAGCGCGAAACGGCCCACCCGTGAAAACTCGCCGTGCGCGCCCGTGCCGGCGATGCGGTCGGGCGTCACGCAGCCCGCCAGCGCACCGCACAGCAGCGTCGCGGCGGCGACGCGCCATTGCAGCCAACGAGGCGCCCGCCGCGCCACGCGCGCGGCCGCGGCGTTCACACAGCCCGCCGCAATCACAACTTGACCCCCAGGCGCGTGATCACCTCGCGCAGGACCTTGTTGCCGGGTTCCTTGCGCGACGCGTTGCGGAATACCGTCGTGGCCTCGTCGCGCCGGCCGCTGGCCCACAGCACCTCGCCCAGGTGGGCGCCGATTTCCGCTTCGGGTCGCTGCGTATATGCCCGTTGCAGATAGCTCAGCGCGGCGGCGTTATCGCCCATCCGGTATTTCACCCAACCCATGCTGTCCATGATGTATGGATCGTCCGGCGACAGGTCCAGCGCCTGGGTAATCAGGTCCAGCGCCTCCGGCAGCCGCACGTTGCGATCGGCCAGGGTGTAGCCCAAGGCGTTGTAGGCGTGGGCATGGTCCGGATCGAGCGCGATCACCTGGCGCAGCAGGCGTTCGAGATCGGCCAGCTTGTCCTTGCGCTCGTAGAGCATGGCCAGTTCGTACTTGATCTCCACCGTGTCCGGCATGGCCTTGTCGGCGCCCGACAGCAGGGCAATGGCCTGGTCGGTGCGGTCGGCGTCGCGCAGGATCTGCGCCTTGGTCAGCACGCCCAGCACCCGCTCTTCCTCGTCCTGCGGCTGCGCGCGGTCGACCATCGCCACGGCGTCGTCTATCCGGCCCTGCTTGGCGCGCAGCGAAGCCTGGCGCATGCGCGCCTGGTAGCGCATCGTCGGATCGTCGATACGGCCGAGCTCGGCGATGGCGTCGTCATAGCGGCCCTGGTCCTCATCGATGCGGGCCAGCAGCACGCGGGCATCGGCCGCCGCCGCGGTGGCGTCGGTGGCGCCCGGCACGATGGCGCGCTGGCGCTGGCTCTGCACGTCCAGGTACTGGCGCAGGTAGCTGCGCGCCTGGTCCAGGCGGCCGGCCTTGTAGGCCAGCTGGCCTTGCATGAACATCAGGTCGAAATCTTCCGGGGAGCGGCGCGACATCGCCTGCAGCTCGTTGAGCGCGCCGTCGTAGTCGTTATGTTCGGCCAGTTGCGCGGCCAGCATCAGGTGCAGCTTGCGCGCGTCGGGATGGCGCGCAAGAAAAGCGCGGGCATCGGCCGCGGCGCGCTGCGGGTCGACCTTCATGCCATATTCCAGCACGCGCTGCGCGGCGGCTTCGGACTTGGGATCCGCGGCCAGCGCGGCGCGCGATTCTTCCAACGCGCGGGCGTTGTCGCCCGCCGCCTGCGCCACATCGGCCAGCGCCAGATGCGCCACCGGCAGCTTGCGCGTGGCGGGGCTCAAGGCTTCATCCAGGATCTGCAACGCCAGCTTGCGGTCGCTGACACGGCCCAGCACCGCCATGGTCTGCGCGATGGCGGCCTGCTTGTCCTTGGCCTCGTCGATGCGCGCGCGCAGCGCCGGCCCCAGGCCCTTGGTCTGGCCGTTGGCCGCGGCCAGCGCCAACTCGGTCGAGCCGGCTTCCGGATCGTTGGGCGCCAGGCGCGCCCAGATGCGCGCGGCGTCCAGCGCACCCTTCAGGTTGCCACCAGCCAGGTAGAACTCCAGCGCGCGCCGCGCGACGCGCGGATCGCTGGTGTCTCGCGCCAGGCCCAGCATCGTCGACGCTGCCGTGCCGTACATGCCCCGCTGCGCCGCGATCTCGGCGGCCACGATCCGGTAAAAGATATCCGAGGTCAGTTTGACGTAAGGCAACTGGCCTTCGCGCAATCGGATGACATCGGTTTCCGGCTGGCGAGCTCGCGGCGGCGTCTTCGGCCGGTCAGCGGCCTGGGCAGGCACGGCCTGCAATCCCGCCAACGCCAACGCCAGCGCGGCTAACCCGAATTTCATTTGCATAAGCGACGACTTCACGCGTCCCGTCCGGTTGATGGCACAATCTGTACACGCAACTGTTCATCTTACACTGGCTATGACCCATTCTCACGGAATGGCCGCCATCCGCCAGTGTGATTAGCCCTATGCCAGAACTGCCTGAAGTCGAGACCACAAGACGCGGAATCGACACTGTCATGACAGGCCGGCCGCTGGTCCGCCTGGTCGTCCGGGAACCGCGCCTGCGCTGGCCTGTCCCGGCCGACCTGCCCGCCACGCTTTCCGGCCGCACCGTCCTGGAATGCGGACGCCGGGGGAAGTATCTACTGCTGCGCTTCGAGCATGGCACCCAGATCGTCCACCTGGGGATGTCCGGGTCCCTGCGCCGCGTGCCGGAGGCCGAAGCGCCACGCCGCCATGACCACGTCGAATGGGTCTTCGACCATGCGGTGCTGCGCCTGCACGATCCGCGCCGTTTTGGTGCAGTGCTGTGGCACCCGGCCGGCGACGGCCCCATCGAATTCCACCCCTTGCTGGCCAAGCTGGGCATCGAGCCCTTCGATCCGCGCTTCGGCGGCGCCTGGCTGCGTGACCAGTTCCGCGGCCGGTCGGCGCCCATCAAGCAGGTGCTGCTGGCGGGCGAGGCAGTCGTCGGCGTGGGCAATATCTACGCATCGGAAAGCCTGTTTCGCGCTGGCATCCATCCCCGCACGCCGGCTTGCCGGCTTTCCATGGCACGCTGTGACAAGCTTGCCGCCGCCATCCAGGCCACCCTGGGCGACGCCCTGGCGTCGGGCGGCAGCACCTTGCGCGACTATGTCGGCGCGGGCGGCGAACCCGGCAGCTATTTCGACATCCACGCCGCCGTCTACGAACGCGAGAACCAGCCCTGCCGGACTTGCGCCACGCCCATCCGCCGCATCGTGCAAGGACAACGCGCCACCTACTATTGCGTCCGCTGCCAGCGCGCCTGACTCCCCGCCCCTGGCGCCGGAAGGGCAGGTCAAGCACAATCAGGCGCGTCATCACCTCTACGCGAGACGGACATGGACCTGCACTACCAGACGGGCTTCGGCAGCAGCTTCGCCACCGAAGCGCTGCCCGGCGCCCTGCCGCAAGGCCGCAACTCGCCGACCCGCTGTCCCTACGGGCTTTACGCCGAGCAGATTTCCGGCACGGCCTTCACGGCGCCGCGGGCGGAAAACCGGCGCAGCTGGCTCTACCGCATCCAGCCGGCGGCACGCCACGAACCGTTCGAACCGCTGGCGCGGCCGCCCCGCTGGACCAGCGACGCCGCCGCCTACCCGGCCACACCCAATCAGCTGCGCTGGAGCCCGGCGCCCATGCCGGACGATCCCACCGATTTCGTCGATGGGGT
Source organism: Achromobacter aloeverae (assembly GCF_004121055.1). Classification (GTDB taxonomy): domain Bacteria; phylum Pseudomonadota; class Gammaproteobacteria; order Burkholderiales; family Burkholderiaceae_B; genus Bordetella_C; species Bordetella_C aloeverae. Next base: position 607,893 of record NZ_PYAL01000003.1, on the reverse strand, counting down.
CGTCACCCTGGGCGGCAATGGCGGCCCTGACGAGCAAAGCGGCGTGGGCATACACCTCTACGCCGCCAACAAGTCGATGGCGGACCGCTTTTTCTACGACGCCGATGGCGAGCTGCTCCTGGTGCCGCAGTCGGGCCGGCTGCTGCTGGCGACCGAGCTCGGCAGGCTGGAGGTCGCGCCGCAGGAGATCGCCGTCATTCCGCGCGGCATACGCTTTCGCGTCGAACTTCCCGACGGCCAGGCGCGCGGCTATCTGCTGGAAAACTTCGGCGCGCCGCTGCGCCTGCCGGAGCTTGGCCCCATCGGTTCGAACTGCCTGGCCAATGCGCGCGACTTCCAGACCCCGGCGGCCTGGTACGAAGACCGCGCCGGCGACTTCATGCTGGTCGGCAAGTTCGCCGGCGATTTCTGGCAGGCCCGTATCGACCACTCGCCGCTGGACGTCGTGGCATGGCACGGCACGCATGCCCCCTACAAGTACGACCTGCGCCGCTTCAACGTCATCGGCTCGATCAGCTTCGACCATCCGGACCCGTCCATCTTCACGGTGCTGACCTCGCCTTCGGATACGCCCGGGACGGCCAACGTGGACTTCGCCATCTTTCCGCCGCGTGTCCTGGCCATGGAGGACACCTTCCGCCCGCCCTGGTTCCACCGCAACGTCGCCAGCGAGTTCATGGGCCTGATCCACGGCATCTACGACGCCAAGGCGGAAGGCTTCCTGCCCGGCGGCGCCAGCCTGCACAACTGCATGAGCGGCCACGGACCGGACGCGGACACCTTCGAAAAGGCCTCGCGCGCCGACACTTCGCAACCGCACTACATCCGCGACACCATGGCGTTCATGTTCGAAACGCGCCGCATCATTCGCCCCACGGCGCAGGCGCTCGCGTCGCCGCAACGCCAGGCCGATTACTACACATGCTGGCAAGGGCTGCGCAAACATTTCACGCCCGACCAGGCATGAGGCGGTCGCTCCGCCCCGATACGCACCCGCAACGCACGCAACACACGCAACGCAACAGCGAACGCCATGCAACTGAACGAAACCCACGACCCCACCCTGCGCAGCTGGGTCCCCGGCGCCGATGATGCCGACAGCGATTTCCCGCTGCAAAACCTGCCCTATGGCACCTTCCGCCACACCGATGCCGAACCCTGGCGCGCCGGCGTCGCCATCGGCCGGCATATCCTCGACCTGGGCCGCCTGGCGGCCTCCGCGCCCTTCGACGGCCTGGCAGGGCAAGCGCTGGCCGCCTGCGCCGCCGCCGAGCACGACGGCCGGCTCAATGGATTGATGGCCCTGGGCGCGGACCACTGGCATGCGCTGCGCTTGGCGTTGTCGCGCGCCCTGCGCGCCGACGCGGGACAGTCCGCGGGACGCCCGCTGCTGGAAGCCGCCCTGCGCCCCATGGCCGGCGCCCGCCACGCCACGCCGGCACGTATCGGCGACTACACGGATTTCTATATCTCGCTGCACCACGCGACCGCGGTCGGCCGCCAGTTCCGGCCCGAGCAGCCGCTGCTGCCCAACTACAAATGGGTGCCCATCGGCTACCACGGACGCGCCTCCAGCCTGGGGGTGTTGCCCGCGTTCCACCGCCCGGTGGGCCAGACGCGGCCGCCGCGCGAAGACGCGCCGCCCGTCTTCGGCCCCAGCCAGCGCCTGGACTACGAGCTGGAAATGGCGATCTACATCGGCCAAGGCAATCCCCAAGGCCGTCGCATTCCGATCGAGGATGCCGAAAACCATGTCTTCGGCCTCGGCCTGCTGAACGATTGGTCGGCCCGCGACATCCAGGCCTGGGAATACCAGCCCCTCGGCCCCTTTCTGGGCAAGAGCTTCGCCAGCACGATTTCCCCCTGGATCGTCACCCTGGAAGCGCTGGCGCCTTTCCGGGCGCCGCTGCACCGTCCCGCCGGCGACCCCGCGCCGCTGCCTTACCTGGCCTCGGACCGCAACGCCGCGGCCGGCGCTTTCGATGTGCGGTTGCAGGTCGACCTGAGCACCGAGCAATCCCGCCGCGCCGGCCATCCCGCCGCCACGCTGTCGCGCAGCAATTTCCGCGATGCCTATTGGACGGTGGCGCAACTCGTGGCGCACCACACGGTCAATGGCTGCAACCTGCAAGCCGGCGATTTGCTGGGCACCGGCACGCTGTCCGGCCCGCGGCCGGAGGAAGCCGGTTCGCTGCTGGAGCTGGCTGAAGGGGGCAAATCGCCGCTGGCGCTGCCGTGGGGCGAGACCCGGGCTTTCCTGCAAGATGGCGACGAGGTGCGGCTGTCGGCCCATTGCGTCGCGCCGGACCGCCGCCGCATCGGCTTCGGCAGCGCGTGCGGCCGCGTGCTGCCGGCGGACTGGGCGTAGGCCGGGCGCGGCCCGACCGAACGCGGCCCGGCGGCCTCAACGTTCCTGCGCGCGGCGCAGGCGTTCGCGGCTGTTGCTCAGGTGCGTGCGCATGGCGGCACGCGCCGACTCGGCATCCTGGCGCCGGATTGCTTCGTAGATATCCTCATGCTCCAGGTTCACGCGCGCCAGGTAGGACACGCGGTCCTCGTGCGCCAGCTTGGCCGAATTGATGCGGGTGCGCGGAATGATGGCCGCGCCAAGGTGCGACATGAGGTCCGCGAAGTACTTGTTCTGCGTGGCCTCGGCCACCAGCAGGTGGAAACGGAAGTCGGGCGTGACGGTATCGCCGCCCGGCACCAGCGCGGCGCGGAACTGGTCCAGCGCTTCGCGCATGTGCGCCAGCTGTTCATCGGTGCGGCGCGCGGCGGCCAGCCCGGCGGCCTCGCTTTCCAGGCAGATACGCAACTCCAGGATGACGACGATATCGCGCACCGTGGCGATGTCCGCCGGGTCGACACGGAAATCCCCCATACCGCTGGGCTTCAGCGCATAGGTTCCCACCCCATGGTGGGTCTCTACCATGCCGGACGCCTGCAGGCGCGACAGGGCCTCGCGCACGACCGTGCGGCTGACGCCGAAGGCGCGCATGATTTCGGATTCGGTGGGCAGTTTCTCTCCCGGCACGATCTCGCCGTTGCGGATCTGGTTGGACAGGCTGTCCACCAGCTCCTGGGCCAGGCTGCGGGGTCGACGACGCGCGGGCACGACGGCTTGTACGTTATTGGTCATCAGGCATCTTCCCGGTCGCGGTGCGCTTGACTGCGTTCTGAAGCACTCATTATATCGCCCAGCGTTGTACGATGACATATAAGCGCCTGCACAGAACCCTGGCCGCAGCCCGTGTAAACCCGTGCCGCCGCGCACCGCGGCCAACGCTAGCGAGGCAAGCTCCGTGATCCCGACGGCATCCCCCTCTACCTGCCCTACTCCCTCTACCTCCTCTACCGCGCCGCGCTGCGCGCGCCTGTTGCTGACCGGCGCCGGCGGCAACCTGGGCAAGGTGCTGCGCACCCGCCTGCGACCGTATGCCGATACGCTGCGGCTATCCGACGTCCGCCCCCTGGACCCCGCCGGCCCGGGCGAGGAAGTCATTCCCTGCGACCTGGCGGACGCCCGGGCGGTGGATGCGCTGGTCGATGGCGTCGACGCCATCGTGCATATGGGTGGCGTGTCGGTGGAGCGGCCGTTCGAGGAGATCCTGCCCGCCAACATCCAGGGCGTATACAACCTCTATGAATCCGCGCGCCGCCACGGCGTCAAGCGCGTCGTATTCGCCAGCTCGAACCACGTGACCGGCTTCTACCGGCAGGGACAGGTCATAGACGCCGACGCGCCGGTGCGGCCAGACGGCTATTACGGCATCAGCAAGGCGTTCGGCGAAAATCTTTCCCGCTTCTATTACGACCGCTACGGCATCGAAACGGTCTGCCTGCGCATCGGCTCGTCCTTTCCGGAGGCGCAAGACCGCCGCATGCTCATTACCTGGCTAAGCTACGACGATCTCACCCGGTTGATCGCGCAGTCGCTGTTCACGCCGAACGTGGGGCACACCATCGTCTATGGGGTCTCGGCCAACAGGGAAAGCTGGTGGGACAACTCGCGCGCGACCCACCTGGGCTACGCGCCGCAGGACAATTCCGAACCCTTCCGCGCGAAGGCGGAGGCGCAACCGCCCCTGGCGCCCGATGATCCGGCGGCACGCTACCAGGGCGGCGCCTTCGTCAAGGCAGGGCCCTTCGAGTCATGAACCATGAGTCATGAATCATGGGTCGCGCCGGCCCGGGTCGCGTATCCGCGGCAGGCCGGCTCGCCCTGGCCGCCCCGCCGGCGACGGGGCCGCACCAGCACGGGGTAGAACAGCAGGCTGGCGATGAACCACATGACCGCGGCGGACCACAGCGTCTGGCTGAGGAAGTGCGCGCCCTGGGCGATGCGCACCAGGGAAAAGCCGATGCCCGCCACGATGCCGATGGTCAGGCCCGCCCAGCGCCACGCGGGGCGGCCGGCGGCCCAGCCCGCGAAGTACAGCGACAACAGCGCATAGCCGGCGCCCGCGTGCCCGCTGGGCAAGGCGCCGCCGCCTTCGCGCCGGCTGGCCGCCCAGAAATGGTCGGGGTACGGCGCATAGCCGCCGAACAGGCTCAGTTCATAGGGGCGCGGCAGCGCGGTGTAATGCTTCAGCTGACCTATCACCACCTGCCCCAGGGCACAGGTCAGGGCCGTGGCCCACAGGACGCCCCGCCAGGGCCGCAGCACCGGCAACCAGCGGCTGGCCACCGCGGCGCCGGCCGCCGCCACCGCCATGCCCACGGGCGCCACGAGCACCAGCCGATGCCCGAGTATTTCCAGGGCGCGCGACGCGCGGTAAGGAAACGCATGGGCCTGGGCGTCGTAGAACCAGCGCGCCACGGTCAGGTCCAGGCCGGACAGGTTGACAGCCTGCGCGCAAAAAACCAGCAGCAGGGTCACGGCCAGCACCTGGCCGATCAGGTAGGTCTGGTGACGCTCACCCGGCTGCCGGTAATGGGGGTTGGAAGTGACCATATCGGGTTGCCTCGACAATCAACCCGACAACGTAACCCGTCCCCCATGGAATAATCGTCAAATCACCGGTCAGAAACGCAGCGTGAAGCAGGTGCCCCGGTCCTCGCCTTCCGTCGTCGAATGCACGGACAGTTGCCAGGCCTGCATGTCGCAAACCCGCTTGGCGATGGCCAGCCCCAGGCCCCGCTCAAGCGCGGCGGCCGCCTCGGGCGAGTCGGTGCCGCCATTGCGCATGTCGCGCAGGCGCACGCTGTAGTAACGGTCGAACACGAAGGGCAGGTCGGCCGCGTTGATGCCCTTGCCGTTGTCGCGCAACTCCAGGCCGTCCTCCACCGCACTGACGCTGAGCCGCGCCGGCGCCGCATGCTCGATGGCGTTGCGAATGAGATTGCGCAGCACGGTCAACAACGCATAACGGTCCAGCGTGCGGACATTGCCCGGCGCCAATTGGTCATCCAGCACCAGGCCCGCCTGTTCGGCATGCGCCTCCAGGCCTTGCCAGGCGGCGTGCATGCACTCGCGCAGGTCGACCGCCTCGGGCGCGCGCAATTCGTCGCGCGCCATGGCGCGCGCGCTTTCCAGCGCCGCGGTCACGCTGTCGACATTCTTGACGACGCGGGTAAGCCGGGTACGCTGGTCATCGCTGACCTGGCCCAGCAGCATCAACTCGCCGTCGCTGCGGATGGCCGCCAGCGGCGTGCGCACCTCGTGGCTGAGATTCGCCGCGAATTCACGTTCGCGCGCCAGCGAACGGTCCACCTGGTTCTGCACGCGGTTGAACGCCTCGACCAGGCGGCCGGCCTCGTCATTGCGCTCCACCGCCAGGTCGGGCGAGCCCGGGGCCCACTTGGCCAGCTGGTCCGTCAGGTTCAGCATGGGGCCGACCGCCAGTTGCGCCACCTTGCGCGCCACGCCGTAGGCCGCGATGACACTGATCACGCCCAGGCCCAGCAGGATGAGACCGAAATCGAACACCCGGTCTTCGTTATCGGTGGCGTCGTAAAGGACAAAGAACTTGCCCTGCGGGGCGCTCGCGATCACCACATGCCAGGTTTCCACCCCGGGTTCGACCAGGTGCAGCCCCGGACCCAGGTTATGTATCGGTTCCGGGATGTCGGGGTTGACCGTGCCCGGCTTCTCCAGCCAGGCGCGCATGGTGCTGCCGAGATCCAGCGGCCCATGCTCGGGCATGACCACGGCGCCGTCCTGCAAATGGGAGATCTGGCGCTGGGCCTCGGTGGTCAGGATGTCGTTGACCAGGTCGTCTTCCATCTGGTCGAACGTCAGGTAGGCCAGCACCACCAGGGCGGACACGAAAATCGCCACCAAGCCGGTCAAGGCCCAGGTCACCCGCTGGGTCAGGGTACTGCCGCCGTTCATGCGCCCGTACCGTCGACCAGCAAGCGCCAGCCCGTGCCATGGACGGTTTCGATGCCGTCATAGCCGGCATCGTTCAAGGCCTTGCGCAACAGGTGCATCTGGCTGCGCAGCGCGTCCGAGGACGGCGGCTCGCTACCCCACAAATGGCTTTCCAGTTCGCTGCGCGACACCACGCGGCCCGCATCGCGCAGCAAGGCCTCGATGATCATGACGGACTTGCGCGTCAGGTGCACCGGCTTGCCCTGCACCGCCACCACCCGGGTGCGGCTGTCGTAGCTGAGCGCGCCGCAGCGGCGCACGGGGTTGGCCACGGCGCCGCTGGCGCGCAGGATCAGCGCGTTCAGCCTGGCCTCCACCTCCGCCAGTGCGAACGGCTTGGTCAGGTAGTCGTCCGCGCCATGGCCAAAGCCGGCCAGCTTGTCGTCCAGCTCGTCGCGCGCCGTAAGCATCAGCACCGGCACGGGCAACATGTGCTCGGTACGCATCGCGCGCAGGACGGAATAGCCGTCCATGCCCGGCAGGCCGACGTCCAGGATGACGGCGTCGAAGTGCTGCGAAGTCAGCATGCCCAACGCGGCGCGGCCGTCATAGGCGGCGTCCGGCACGAAACCGCGCTGTTCCAGGTAGCTGTATAGATTGCCGGAGATGGTCGCGTCATCCTCGACGATGAGGATGCGATGGTGCGGAGTATCGGTCAGGGCCATGTCGACGTTATCGCGTTGAGCCGGGCGCCGCCGCGATCGATGCGACCGTCGCGGCCGGCTTGCGGCATGAAACGGAGTTGCGCCGTCCACGCATCATACGCGGACGACCTTGCCGGGGTTCATGATACCGTCCGGATCCAGCGCCTGCTTGATCCGGCGCATCAAGTCCAGCTCCAGCGGGTCCTTATAACGGGTCAGCTCCTCGACCTTGAGCTGCCCCACGCCATGTTCGGCGCTGATGGAGCCCTGGTGGGCATGCACGCTGTCGTGCACCACCTGGTAGATGCGCGCTTGCAGGGCCAGCAGGTCGGCTTCGGCCTGGCCCGGGGCGGGCGCCACGTTGTAATGCAGGTTGCCGTCGCCCAGGTGGCCGAAAATCACATGGGTGACCCCGGGAAAATTCGCCTGCAGCAGGCCGTTGGTCGTGCGCACGAATTCGGCGATGCGCGAAATCGGCACCGACACGTCATGCTTCACCGCCTTGCCGAAAGCCGCCTCGGCCAGCGGTATGCTTTCGCGCAGATGCCACAACGCGCGGGTCTGCGCGACGTTCTCGGCGATGGCCGCATCGGTGGCCAGGCCGGCCTCCAGCACCTCGCCCAGCACGTGCTCGAAGCGTTCGCGCGCATGGGCCTCGCTTTCGCTGTCCGACAATTCCAGCAGGGCGAACCATGGGGACTCCGCCGATGCGCCGCTGAACGGCAGGCGTTGCTGGGGATACAGGCGCACCACGCCTTGCAGGCAGTAGCCGGCCATCAGCTCGAAGCCCGTAAGCATGGCGCCGAAACCGGCGCGGGCGCGCGACAGCACCTGCACGGCTTCTTCCACGCCCGGCAAGGCCAGCAAGGCCGTGCAGCGGGCCACGGGCAGGGGATAGAGCTTCAGCGTCGCCGCGGTGATGATGCCCAGCGTACCTTCGCTGCCGATGTAGAGATCGCGCAGGTCGTAGCCGGTGTTGTCCTTGCGCAGGCCGCGCAGGCCATGCCAGACGCGGCCGTCGGGCGTGACCACCTCCAGCCCAAGGGTCAGGTCCCGGGTATTGCCATAGCGCAGCACCTGGGTCCCGCCGGCATTGGTGGCGAGGTTGCCGCCTATGCTGCAGCTACCCTCGGCCGCCAGGCTCAGGGGAAACAAACGGCCGGCCTGCTCGGCCGCCTGCTGCACGGCCTGCAGTATGCACCCTGCCTCGACGGTGATCGTATCGTTGTCGGTATCGACGGAGCGGATCCGGTTCAGCCGACCCAGCGACAGGAGCAGCGTGCCGCCCTCCTGGTCCGGCGTGGCGCCGCCGCAAAGACTGGTATTGCCGCCTTGCGGCAGCACCGGCACGCGATGGCGGGCGCACAGGCGCACCACGGCGGCCACCGCCTCCGTATCGCCAGGCCTGGCGACGGCCAAGGCCTTGCCCTGGTAGCGGCCGCGCCAGTCGAGCGTATAGGAATCGGTATCCCCGCCCGTCAAAACATGTTCGGGACCCAGCAAGGCCCGCAACTCATCCAGGAATGTCATCGACCACCGCAACGGTTATGGTCCCCCCCGGACGCGCCGCGCTTACGGCGCATGGCCGGGACGGACTGGAAATGTGGCGCTATTGTAGGACGAGACGCGCCCACCATGGCTGAGCATGCGGCGGCCGCCAGCAACGCCCCGTCAGGATTGTCGAACTCGGACACAACGACAGCGCACGCTTCCGTGTAACAATCCCCGTGTCCCCTGCCGCTGGCGCGGCGCCGCTTCCCCCGAGGCGATCGCGACGGATCACCCCGCAAGCCCTTCCCCTCGTCCGTCAGGACTAGGACGCACGCGGCGGTCAATCCGGGATGGCGCCGCCGGCAATCGGGGATAATGCCCTTTTCATCGCACCCTGGAACAAGGAATCAACGTGGCTACCGCGTCGACTATTCCCGCATCGATTTTCAAAGCCTACGACATCCGCGGCACCGTGCCGGACCTGTTGAACGCCGGCTTCGCCCGCGAGTTGGGCCTGGCCCTGGCTGCGCGCGCCCGCGCCCTGGGCGTCGGCGAAATGGTCATTGGTCGTGACGGCCGCCTCAGCAGCGAGGAATTGGCGCTGGCCCTGCAAGAAGGGTTGAACGCCGGCGGCGTGGATACCGTGGACATCGGCGAAGTGCCGACGCCGCTGGTCTACTTCGGCGCGTACACGCTGAAGACAGGCTCCGGCGTGGCCATCACGGGCAGCCACAACCCCCCTAAATACAACGGCTTCAAGATGATGCTGGCCGGCGCAGCCCTCTACGGCGACGGCATCCAGGAACTGCGCAAGGCCATGGAAGCCGCCGGCGGCAAGGCCCCCGCCGGCGTCACGCCCGGCAAGCGCCGCACGCTGGACCTGGTCGAAACCTATTTGCAGCGAGTGGTCGGCGACGTCAAGCTGGCGCGCCCGATGAAGATCGCCATCGATTGCGGCAACGGCGTGGCCGGCGCCATCGCGCCTCGGCTGTTCCGCGCCCTGGGCTGCGAAGTCACCGAGCTGTTCTGCGAAGTCGACGGCAACTTCCCCAACCACCATCCCGATCCGGCCGATCCGCACAACCTGGAAGACCTGATCCGCTGCGTGCAGACCACCGACAATGAAATCGGCCTGGCCTTCGACGGCGACGGCGACCGCCTGGGCGTGGTCACCAAGTCCGGCCAGATCATCTGGCCCGACCGCCAGTTGATCCTGTACGCCCGCGACGTGCTGCAACGCAATCCGGGCGCCACCATCATCTATGACGTCAAGTGCAGCCGCCACGTCGGCCTGGCCGTGAGCGAGGCCGGCGGCAAGCCGCTGATGTGGCAAACGGGCCATTCGCTGGTCAAGGCCAAGCTGGCCGAAACCGGCGCGCCGCTGGCCGGCGAGATGAGCGGCCACATCTTCTTCAAGGAACGCTGGTTCGGCTTCGACGACGGCTTGTACACCGGCACCCGGCTGCTGGAAATCGTCTCCCGCGACGCCAACCCGTCGGCCGTGCTGGAGGCGCTGCCGCAAGCCATCTCCACGCCCGAACTCAAGCTGGAAATGAACGAAGGCGAACCCTTCGCCCTGGTCAAGGCGCTGCAGGAAAAGGGCAAGTTCGACGGCGCCATCAACGTGGTGACCATCGACGGCGTGCGCGCCGAATATCCGGACGGCTTCGGCCTGGCGCGACCGTCGAACACCACGCCGGTGGTGGTGCTGCGTTTCGAGGCCGACACGGACGCCGCCCTCAAGCGCATCCAGGATGACTTCCGCAAGCAGCTGCAACTGCTCAAGCCGGACGTGAAGCTGCCGTTCTGAGCGCGAGCGCGAACACGCGCCCCGGTCGGTGAAAAGCCCCGCGCCAGGCAGGCTGGCGCGGGGCTTTTTGTTTTGGGCCACCGGCCATCCCAGGTACGGAGCGTACCCGGGGGCCGGCCCCCACGGCGGTCAACGCAGGAACTGCGTGTACCAGGGCATGGCAACCTCCAACCCTTCCAGGATGTCGTGCATGGGCTTGTAGCCCAGTTGCTCGTTGGCCTTGCCTATGTCCGCCTGCGAATGGCGCACGTCGCCGGCGCGGAAATCGCCGTAGATCGGCGCCTTGTCGTAATTCACGCCATGCTTGGCCAGTTGCGCGCGCAGGTGCTCGAACAACTGGTTCAGGCTGGTGCGGGCGTTATAGGCCACGTTGTAGACCTGCGCCGCCTTCTCCGGCTGCGACAGGGCCGCCAGCAGATTGGCCTGCACGGCGTTCTCGACGAAGCAGAAATCGCGGCTGGTCTCGCCGTCGCCGTTGATCACGACGTCCTCGCCGCGGATCATCTTGCCGATCCACTTCGGAATAACGGCGGCATACGCGCCATCGGGATCCTGCCGCTTGCCGAACACGTTGAAATAACGCAGGCCGACGCTGCCGAACCCGTAAGAGCGTGCGAATACGTCGGCATACAGCTCATTGACGTACTTGGTCACGGCATAAGGCGACAGCGGATTGCCGATCTCGGATTCGACCTTGGGCAGGCCGGGATGGTCGCCATAGGTGGAACTCGACGCCGCGTACACGTAGCCATGCACGCGAGCATCGCGCGCCGCCACCAGCATGTTCAGGAAGCCGTCGATATTCACCGCGTTGGTGGTCAGCGGATCTTCCAGCGAACGGGGCACGGAGCCCAGCGCCGCCTGGTGCAACACGAAGTCCACGCCGGTGCAGGCACGGCGGCAGGTGTCGATATTGCGGATATCGCCTTCGATAAAGGTGAACCGGGCCCATTGCTCGGCCGTGACCAACTCCATCACTTCATCGAGATTGTGCTGGAAACCGGTGGCGAAATTATCCAAGCCCACCACGGTCTGGTCCAGCTTGAGCAAAGTTTCCAGCAAGTTCGAGCCGATAAAACCGGCGCAGCCGGTAACCAGCCACTTGCGGGGCGACTTGCGCAGATCCTCGGTAATCTGTTGATAGCGATTCGTCATGCTTCTACCTTCTTCGATGATGACCCCCGACTCAAAGCCGCAGGTCGGATTCGTCCGGCCCCAGGACGTACTTCAGGTCGTACAAAACATGTTCAGGTTTGCCAAAGGCGCGAATCTCCGCCGAGCCCATTTCCATGAACTGCCGATGGGCAACGGCCAGGACGATGCCGTCGTAGGCGCCGGCCTGCGGCTGGCTTACAGGCGTTATACCGTATTCATGCACGGCCTCCTCGGGTTCGACCCAGGGATCGTAGACGTCGACGGCGACGTTGTATTCGCCTAGCTCGCGCACGATGTCGACAATACGGGTATTGCGCAGGTCCGGGCAGTTCTCCTTGAACGTCAAGCCCATTACCAGTACGCGCGCGCCCTGCACATGGATCCGCCGCCGCATCATGGCCTTGACCAGCTGCGATACGACGTAGCTGCCCATCGCGTCATTGAGCCTGCGGCCCGCCAGGATGATTTCCGGGTGATAGCCGATAGACTGCGCCTTGTGCGTCAGGTAGTAAGGATCCACGCCTATGCAGTGCCCGCCCACCAGGCCGGGACGGAATGGCAGGAAATTCCACTTCGTGCCGGCGGCCTGGAGCACTGCCTCGGTATCGATGCCCATCTTGTTGAAGATCAGCGCCAGTTCGTTGATCAGGGCGATGTTGACATCGCGCTGCGTATTCTCGATGACCTTGGCTGCCTCCGCCACGCGGATGGACGCCGCCTTGTGCGTGCCGGCGGTGATGATCTCGCGATAGAGCTGGTCGACCAGCTCCGCCACTTCCGGCGTCGATCCCGACGTGACCTTGCGTATCGTGCTGACCCGATGCGCCTTGTCGCCCGGGTTGATGCGCTCGGGGCTGTAGCCGGCGTAGAAATCCACATTGAATTTCAGGCCCGACACGCGTTCCAGCACGGGCACGCAGTCTTCCTCGGTGGCGCCGGGATAGACGGTCGATTCATAGATGACGATGTCGCCCCGCTTGAGCACCGCGCCTATGGTCTCGCTGGCGCGGACCAGGGGCGTCAGGTCGGGTTGCTTGTACGCGTCGATCGGCGTCGGCACCGTGACGATGAAGACATTGGCCTCGGCCAGCCGGGCGCGATCGTCGGTGTAGGCCAGGCCGGCCGCGCTGGCCAGCTCCTGGTCGTCGACTTCCAGGGTGTGGTCATGCCCGCGCTGCAACTCGTCGATCCGGCGCCGATTGATGTCGAAGCCGATGACCGTTCGCCGCTTGCCAAACTCCACCGCCAGCGGCAAGCCGACATAGCCCAATCCGACGACGGCAAGTTTGACGTCCTGAATACGCAACATAAGGTTTTCCACAGCGAGAGCGATGCCGGGGATTTTAGTGGAAACGCGACCACGCGATCCCCGCGGACGGGACGTCCTTGCCCTTGCACACACTCAACCCGCTCAACGCCTTCGATGGAAATTTCATGAGGTACAGAAGGTACATCCCCTCGGCCTGGTCTCACCCTCGATTGGCCCGCCGAAACGTATCAACATCATGCAGGGCCGGCGACGCCATCACTCAGTGCGGGCGCGGCGGAAGGGGGCCAGAGCGTGGCGCACCAGCGCGCGGCTTGCGCGGCGGCTGCATCATCCAGTCACCACTTTTTCATTGGGGCACCGCCGCGTGGCGCCGCCGCCTTTGCCCGGGGCCCCCGCCTACTTTTGCGCCGCGGAGATCTCCCGGCGGGGCAAGTTCGCTCAACCGGCTTGGATGGTGGGCCGCGACGGCACGAAGCGGTCTCCGCGCGGCTGAAGACTCCGATCTGCAACTGGCGCTTGGGATAAATAACGCCGTAGAGGAATAACGCCGTAGAGGACGAGGACAGAAAAAGGATAAAAAAAAGCCCAAGATCTTGCGATCTTGGGCTAAATCCACCAAAGGAGGAGGGTGGAGGAGACAACCGTGGCATGTCGAAAGGGTTAACCCTGTGGGGTCTACCGGAGGCTGTCGGGGTTTTGCACCGCGCCGACTGCGTTTCGACATCCGATGGGTGAATATTAACCAGAACTTTTGTGCGATGCAAGAAAAATTTTTAGCAGACTTACAGCCCAGCACAGATGTTGCTTTGGTGCATCGCATTATAGGCCGCTACCAGGGGGGAAGCTTCCTGCGCCCCCAAGGCCCCCCTGAGAGAAATATCGGGGACACGTAAGGGGTTAACCCTGCACCTGTCCGCAGCACCGGTCCTTGGCCGTATTCCCCGGTCAAATCCAATAGGCGGTAGTGGTCATCACCCGCGACAGCGCCCGCATCGCGCCGCGCACGGGCAGCGGCAGGGGCGTGGCGCCCGCCCGTTCGGCGCTCACCCTATGGTTGATCTCGTCCTGCTTCATTTGCTCGACCACGTTGCGGGAGCGCTGGTCCTGGGCGGGCAGCACCTTCAGGTGGCTGTCCAGGTGTGCTTCCACCTGGCGCTCGGTCTCCGCCATGAACCCGAGGTTGCGCGGCACGCCGGCGCGGCCGGCCATCAGGCCCAGCGTGAACGAACCGGCATACCAAAGGGGGTTGAACAGGCTGACGTGGCTGCCCAGCTCTTCCAGGCGGCGTGCGCACCAGGCCAGGTGGTCGACTTCCTCCGCGGCAGCCTCGCGCAGCAGGGCGCGGGCGGTGGGCTCGGCGCAGGCCACCGCCTGGCCCCGGTACAGGGCCTGGGCGCAGATCTCGCCAACGTGGTTGACGCGCATCAGGCCCGCCGCATGGCGCTTTTCCTGCGCCGTCAGCGGTTCGTCCCCCACCTCGGCCCCGGCCGGATAGGCCCGGCTGGCGTTGGCGTTGTTGGAAAGCACCTGCAAGGCGCGGTCGACCTCCCCCAGCAGGACATCCAGCGGGCCGCGGCGCCGCAGGAAACCCGGGGCGGAAGGGGAAGCGGCGGACGTAGTGGCGGGGGTGGACGGCGACATGACGGACTCCAGGTAACAACGCGCGGCCCGGACGCGGCGCGTGACGGCGAACGCCTATTGTATTTAAGGCTTGCCCCGTCGCCACAGGGGGCATCCGGCATGGGCAAGGACAGACCGGCTATGATCTCCGCTTTGAGGCTGCGCCCCGCGGGCGCCCTCGCGCAACTCTACGCAATTACGGGATTTCGACATGGAATGCACGATCGATTGGGGCGGCCCCTCGGGCATGCTGTTCGTAGCGACCTCCGGCAGCGGCCACATCGCCGCCATGGACGGCGCCGTGGAAGGCGGCGGGCATGACCTGGCCTTCCGGCCCATGGAAATGGTGCTGGCCGGCACCGGCGGCTGCACGGCGTACGACGTGGTGCTCATCCTCAAGCGTGGCCGCCATGCGGTCACCGGGTGCAGCGTCAAGCTGCAGGCCGACCGCGCCGACACCGACCCCAAGGTCTTCACGAAGATCCACTTCGCCTTCACCGTCACCGGCAACAAGCTGCCGCGCGCGGCGGTCGAGCGCGCGGTTCAGCTGTCGCACGAGAAATATTGCTCGGCCTCGGCCATGCTGGCCAAGACCGCCGAGCTGACTTTCTCGGTCGACGTGGTCGACACCAGCGAAGACGCCGCCCAGGCGGCCTAGAGCCCATGGCCCAATACGAAGACTTCATGCGCCATGTCTACGAACATGGCGTCACCAAGACCGACCGCACCGGCACCGGCACGCGCTCGACCTTCGGCTACCAGATGCGCTTCGACCTGGCGCAGGGCTTCCCCCTGATCACGACCAAGAAGCTGCATACCAAGAGCATCTTCATCGAGCTGTTGTGGTTCCTGCGCGGCGACGCCAATGTCCGCTGGCTGCAGGAGCGCGGGGTGACCATCTGGGACGAATGGGCCGACGCCAACGGCGACCTGGGCCCGGTCTACGGTGTCCAATGGCGCTCCTGGCCGACGCCGGACGGCGGGCACATCGACCAGATCAGCCAGCTGGTGGACCAGATCCGCCGCACGCCCGATTCGCGGCGCCTGATCGTGTCGGCATGGAACGTGGGGGAGATCCCCAACATGGCCTTGCCGCCTTGCCACGCCTTCATGCAGTTCTACGTGGCCGAGGGCAAGTTGTCTTGCCAGCTGTACCAGCGCAGCGCGGACATCTTCCTGGGCGTGCCCTTCAACATCGCCAGCTATGCCCTGCTGACCCACATGGTGGCGCAGCAATGCGACCTGGAGCCGGGCGATTTCATCTGGACCGGCGGGGATTGCCACATCTACAGCAATCACTTCGAGCAGGTGGAGCTGCAATTGTCGCGCGAGCCCTATCCCTATCCCAAGCTACGCATCAAGCGCAAGCCGCCGACCCTGTTCGACTACGAATACGAGGATTTCGAGATCCTCGACTATCAGTCGCATCCGCATATCAAGGGGCAGGTCGCGGTATGAAGAAGGTCAATCCGTCCGGCAAGGACGGCGGCGCGGCGCCCTCCCCCGTATTGACGCTGGTGGTGGCCTACGCGCGCAACCGCGTGATCGGCCGCGACAATGCCCTGCCCTGGAAGCTGCCGGGCGACCTGGCGCATTTCAAGCGCACCACGCTGGGCCATCCCATCGTCATGGGACGCAAGACGTGGGAATCGCTGGGACGGCCGCTGCCGGGACGCCGCAATATCGTGATCAGCCGCGACCCTGCGTATGCAGCGGCCGGGGCCGAAGTGGTCGGCAGCCTGCCGGCCGCGCTGGCCGCCTGCGCCGACGTGGCGCAGGTATGCGTGATCGGCGGCGCGCAGATCTATGCGGCCGCGTTGCCGCTGGCGCAGCGGATCGTCGCCACGGAAGTCCAGGCGGACGTGGAGGGCGACGCCTGGTTCCCGCCCTTGCCCGCGGATGAATGGCGCGAGATTTCCCGCCAGGCGCAGCCCGGGGAAAATGGCTACGCGTACGATTTCGTCGAGTATGAACGAAATCAGGCCGGGCAGCGGCAGGCTGGCTGAACCAGGCCCGCCCCCCGTTCATCCCCCCATCGCCTGGCGCAGGAAGCGCCACAACGACGCATCGTCGGAATAGGCCACGTTCAACCGCAGCCAGGCGATATCCTCCTGCTCCGCATCGAAATAGGAGCCCGGCGCCAGCCAGATGCCATCGCCCAGCGCACGGCTGGCCAGCGCATTGGCCCCGCCGTGCCACCCGTGCGGCAGCCCGGCCCACAGGAACAGGCCCGCGCGCGGTTCCGAATGCAGGGCCATGCCCAGTTCGGCCAGCGCCTGCGCCACCTTGCCGTGCGCCAGCGCCAGCCGCTCCCGCACGCGCGCGACATGGGCCTGGTAGCGTCCTTCGTGCAAGGCATGGTGCACGACGCGTTCGAGGATTTCCGGCGACGTCAGGCCCACCGCCATCTTGGTGCGCGCCATGTCGCGCACCACCTCGGCGTGGGCGACCAGATAGCCGACCCGCACCGACGGGCTGACCACCTTGGAATAACCGCTGAGATAGACCACGCGGCGCGCGCCGTCCAGGGCCGCGAGCATGGGGGCCACGCCCACGGCCAGCTCGCGCGAGATATCGTCCTCGATGATCCACATATCGTGCTGCTCGGCCACGCGCAGCAGCTGGAACGCATTGGCCATGCTCAGGGTGGCGCCCGTGGGATTCTGCAGCACCGGATTGATGAACAGCGCGCGCGGCCGGTGCAGCGCGGCCAATTGCTCCAGGGCCTGGCAGTCCAGGCCGGCGGGCCCGCGGTCCACCGACACGATGCGCAAGCCGGCCAGCCGCAGCAGCGGCAGCAGGTTGGCATAGCAGGGACGCTCCACGACCACCGTGTCGCCCGGCCGCAAGAGCGTGCGGATGGCCAGGTCCAACCCGTGCGTCACGCCTTGCGTCAGCAGGACCTGGTCCGCTTGCACCGGCAAGCCCAGGCCCGCGAGATGCCCGGCGATGGTCGCCCTCAGCGGCGCATAGCCATACGGATGGCCGTAGCCCGCGATACGGGCGCCGGGCACGCGCGCGACGTGGCGCAGGCCCAGGTGCAGGCCGTCCTCGTTGAGCCATTCGCCGGGCAGCCATCCGCAACCCGACTTGACGGGAATGGAGTGATCGGCGAAGACATCCGACAGCAGCCATTCCGCGCCCAGGGTGGGCGGCGACCATGGCCGCGGCGGCGCGCCGGCGGCATCGCCCGGCGACGCGCTGGACCGGGAAGCCACGCGATAGCCGGCGCCGGGACGGGACGTGACGCGCCCCGCCGCCGCCAGTCGCGCATAGGCGGCGGCCACGGTGAACGTGCTGACGCCGTGCAGGCGCGCGAAGTCGCGCACCGACGGCAGCGCCATGCCCGGCCGCAGCGCCTGGGTGTCGATGGCGCGCGCGATGGCATCGATGACCTGCTGCACCAGGCTGGGCGCGCGGGCACGGTCGCGCACGGGCTGGAATTCGATGAGAGGATAGTCGGCCACGCCTAGATTTCTGTACAGTTGTCCAGGATATCCCTGTACGGTAAGGGATATTTGCGCAAATTGTATATGTTCATGCCTATCCGGCGGAGCCACAATCGCCGCTACTGCCACTCAGTTGGTTTCCCCGGCTATCCCGCGCCCTACTCCTGGAGCTCCCCATGAACGCCCCCGCCATGCCCGACCTGTCGCATCTCTGGATGCCCTTCACCGCCAACCGCCAGTTCAAGGCCGATCCGCGCATGCTGGCCGGCGCCAAGGACATGTATTACACGGCGCTGGACGGCAAGCAGATCCTCGACGGCACGGCAGGCCTGTGGTGCGTCAACGCCGGACATTGCCGCAAGGAAATCGCCGAGGCCATCGCCAGCCAGGCCGCGCACCTGGACTACGCGCCGGGCTTCCAGCTGGGCCACCCGCTGGCATTCGAGGCCGCTACCGCCGTGGCCGGCCTGATGCCGGCTGGCATGGATCGCATTTTCTTCACCAATTCCGGCTCCGAGTCGGTCGACACGGCGCTGAAGATCGCCCTGGCCTATCACCGCGCCCGCGGCGAGGGGCAGCGCACCCGCCTGATCGGCCGCGAGCGCGGCTACCACGGCGTGGGTTTCGGCGGCATTTCGGTGGGCGGCATCTCGGGCAACCGCAAAACGTTCTCCGGCGCCCTGCTGCCGTCGGTGGATCACCTGCCGCACACCCACAACCTGGAAAAGAACGCCTTCAGCAAGGGCCAGCCCGCCTGGGGCGCGCACCTGGCCGACGAGCTGGAGCGCATCCTGGCCCTGCACGATCCCTCCACGGTGGCGGCGGTCATCGTCGAACCCATGGCCGGCTCGACCGGCGTGCTGATTCCGCCGCAAGGCTATCTGGAACGCTTGCGCGAAATCACGGCCAAGCATGGCATCCTGCTGATCTTCGACGAGGTCATCACCGCCTACGGCCGCCTGGGCGCCGCCACCGCCAGTGAATACTTCGGCGTGACGCCGGACCTGATCACCATGGCCAAGGGCGTCAGCAACGCGGCCGTGCCGGCCGGTGCGGTGGCGGTCAAGCGCGACGTGCATGATGCCATCATCAACGCGGTGAACGGCGGCATCGAGTTCTTCCACGGCTATACCTACTCGGCGCACCCGCTGGCCGCGGCCGCGATCCTCGCCACCCTGGATATCTACCGCCGCGACAACCTGTTCGCCCGCGCCCGCGAACTGGCGCCGGTGTTCGAGAAGGCCGTCCACGGGTTGCAAGGCGCGCGCCACGTCATCGATGTGCGCAACATCGGCCTGGTCGCCGGCGTCGAGCTGTCGCCGCGCGACGGCGCGCCGGGTGCACGCGCGGCCGAGGTGTTCAAGAAGTGCTTCGACGCCGGGGTGATGGTGCGCTACACCGGCGACATCCTTGCGATTTCGCCGCCGCTGATCATCAACGAAGCGCAGATCGCGGAGATCTTCGACACCATCGGCAAGGTGCTGAAAGAAGTCGCCTGATCCTGATGGATCCCGGCAGCCTGACGGGCCCTCTGCGGTATTGATGGGCTGTCACGCTGCCTTGCAACGCCCTGCTTCGCCCCGTGCCTCGCGGCCCCCCGCCAGGTACGGGGCGAATTGCCTTGGGCGCTGGGGAGCCATAGAGCGTTGCGGAGGGCGTTGCGGAAGCGGGAAAGGCGGGTCGGTCGAAGTCGGCCTGTCATCGAATATCCCCTATGATCCGAATAGACGAAGGCCTCTGGGTAATACTGGAAACCTGTCCGAACCGCTACGGTACGTCGCAGGTGCCGTCATGGCGGCTTCAGTAATCCCTTGGTCCCTATCCGCCTTTTCCAACGTCATGCTGAAGATTCCGCATTTCATCAACGGCCAGCCGTACGATGGCCGCAGTCCCCGCTACGCCGACGGCTTCGATCCGGCGCGCGGCGAGATCATTTCGAACGTGCCGCTGGCCGGCCCCGACGAGGTCGACCTGGCCGTCGCGGCGGCCTGCGCCGCCTTTCCCGCCTGGTCGGAAATGCCGCCACAGCGGCGCGCGCGCATCCTGTTCAATTTCAAGGGCCTGCTGGAGAAGCACCAGGACGAACTGGCCGCCATCATCACCCGCGAACACGGCAAGGTCTTGTCCGAAGCGCGCGGCGAGGTCATGCGTGCCATCGATATGGTGGCGTTCGCCTGCGGCGTTCCCCAACTGCTCAAGGGCCAATACACCGAGCAGGTCGAGGACGGTGTCGACAACTGGAGCCTGCGTGAACCGCTGGGCGTGGTGGTCGGCATCACGCCGTTCAACTTGCCCATGCTGGCGCCTTGCTGGATGTTTCCGCTGGCGCTGGCCTGCGGGAATACCTTCGTGCTCAAGCCTTCGGAACGCACGCCGTCGATCGCCGTACGACTGGGCGAACTGCTGCGGGACGCGGGACTGCCGGCGGGCGTGCTCAATGTCCTGCACGGCGACAAGCTGGCCGTCGACGCCCTGATCGCGCACGATGGCGTGCAGGCGGTGTCCTTCGTCGGTTCGTCCCCTACCGCCCAATACGTCCACGTCCAGGCATCCGCGCGCGGCAAGCGCGTGCAGGCCCTGGGCGGCGCCAAGAATCACCTGGTGGCCATGCCCGACGCGGACCTGGACCTGGTGGCCGATGCCCTGCTGGGGGCGGCCTATGGGACGGCCGGCGAGCGCGGCATGGCGGTGTCGGTGGCCGTCGCGGTGGGCAGCGCCGCCGACCCGCTGGTCGACCGCCTGGCGCCGCGCGTGCGGGCCCTGAAAGTCGGCAACGGCATGGATCCCGCCACGGCGATGGGACCGCTGGTCAGCGCCCAGCATCGCGGCAAGGTGCTGGGTTATATCGAGGACGGCGTCGAGGCGGGCGCCACCATCGTCGTCGACGGCCGGGGCTTGCAGGTGCCCGGCCATGAGAAGGGTTTCTTCGTGGGAGGCACCCTGTTCGACCACGTGCGGCCGACCATGAACATCTATCGCGAGGAAATCCTCGGTCCGGTGCTGTGCGTCTTGCGCGTGCCGGACCTGAAGACGGCCGTGGCGCTGGTGAACCAGCACGAATACGCCAACGGCGCGTCCTGCTATACGCGCGACGGCGCCACCGCGCGCGCCTTTGCGCGTGGCGTGCGCACCGGCATGGTGGGCATCAACGTGCCCATTCCCGCGCCCGCCGCATGGCATTCCATCGGGGGACGCAAGCAGTCGCTATTCGGCGGCTTCCATCTGCAAGGCGAGGAAGGCCTGCGTTTCCATACGCGCTACAAGAGCGTGATGCAGCGCTGGCCGGCCCCCGGCGCGGAAAATGCGCCGCGGTAGAAATACCGCGGCGCGGCCGCGCCTTCGTCAGGCGTAGGCCTCGATGGGCAGGCAGCTGCACACCAGGTTGCGGTCGCCGTAGGCGTTGTCGACGCGCGCCACCGGCGGCCAGTACTTGCCCTCGCGCAGGCTGGCCACCGGGTAGGCGGCCTGGCTGCGCGGGTAGTCGTGGTGCCATTCGTCCGCCAGCAGGGTGGCGGCGGTATGGGGCGCGTTCTTCAACACGTTGTCGTCGCGGTCGCGTTCGCCACGCTCCACCTGGGCGATTTCCGCGCGGATGGCGATCATCGCATCGATGAAGCGGTCCAGCTCGGCACGGCTTTCCGATTCGGTGGGTTCGACCATCAGCGTACCGGCCACGGGGAAACTCATGGTGGGGGCGTGGAAGCCGTAGTCGATCAGGCGCTTGGCGATGTCCTCGTTGGAAATGCCGCTGCTTTCCTTCAATTGGCGCACGTCCAGGATGCACTCGTGCGCGACACGGCCGTTGCGTCCCGAGTAGAGCACCGGATAGTGCGGGCGCAGGCGCTCGGCGATGTAGTTGGCGCTGAGGATGGCGACTTCGGTAGCGCGCAGCAGGCCTTCCGCGCCCATCAGCGCGATATAGATGTAGGGGATGGGCAGGATGCCGGCCGAACCGAAAGGCGCGGCCGAGACCGGGCCAACCTTGGCATCGGCCGGAAGCTTCCCGCCCGCATCGAGCACGCCGGGAAGATAGGGTGCCAGGTGGCCGCGCACCGCAACGGGGCCGACGCCCGGGCCGCCGCCGCCGTGGGGGATGCAGAAGGTCTTGTGCAGGTTCAGGTGCGACACGTCGGAGCCGAACTTGCCCGGCTTCGCCACGCCCACCATGGCGTTCATGTTGGCGCCATCCATGTACACCTGGCCGCCGGCCGCATGCACGATTTCGCAGATCTCGGTAACGGCTTCCTCGAACACGCCATGGGTGGACGGGTAGGTGATCATCAGCGCGGACAGCCGGTCGCCCACGTCTGCCACCTTGGCCCGCAGGTCGGCGACATCGACGTTGCCGTTCGCGTCCGAGGCCACCACCACGACCTGCATGCCGGCCAACTGCGCCGAAGCAGGGTTGGTGCCATGCGCCGACGATGGGATCAGGCACACATTGCGTTGATGCTGCCCATTGGCTTCGTGATAGCCGCGGATGGCCAGCAGGCCGGCGTATTCGCCCTGCGCCCCCGAATTGGGCTGCAGGCTGACAGCGTCGTAGCCGGTTATTTCGCACAGGGCGGACGACAGGCGCTCGATCAGTTCCGCGTAGCCCGCCGACTGGGCGGCCGGCGCGTAGGGATGGATCATGGCGAACTCGGGCCAGGTGATGGGTATCATCTCGGCCGTGGCGTTCAGCTTCATGGTGCACGAACCCAGCGGGATCATGCTGCGGTCCAGCGCCAGGTCCTTGTCGGACAGCTTGCGCAGGTAGCGCAGCATGTCGGTCTCGGACTGCACGCTGGAGAAAACCGGATGGGTCAGGATGTCGCCCTGGCGCGCCACGGCGGCCGGGATGCCGGTGACGGCGCGCGCTTCCAATGCGTCGGCGTCCAGCGCCGGCGCCGTCTTGCCCAGGCCGCGCGCGAACACGGCGGCCAGTTGCCGCAGGTCCTCGACGGTGACGGTCTCGTCCAGGGACACGGACACCTGGTCGCCATCGACCAGGCGCAGGTTGATGCGTTCGCCCACGGCGGCGTCGATCACCGCCTGGGTCGCCGCGCCCGTGCGCACCAGCAGCGTATCGAAGAAGGTGTCGTTGACGACGGTGGCCCCGAACGACTGTAGGACACCGCGCAGGATGGCGGTGGCGGTCTGCACGCGCTGGGCGATGCGACGGATGCCGGCCGGCCCGTGCCAGACGGCATACATGCCGGCCATCACGGCCAGCAAGACCTGCGCCGTGCAGATGTTGGACGTGGCCTTCTCGCGGCGGATGTGCTGTTCCCGGGTTTGCAGGGCCAGGCGCAGTGCCGTATTGCCCTGGGCGTCCTTGGAGACGCCGACCAGGCGGCCGGGCATGTTGCGCTTGTAGGCATCCTTGCAGGCCATGAAGCCGGCGTGCGGGCCGCCGAAGCCGAACGGCACGCCGAAGCGCTGGGCCGAACCGATGGCGATGTCCGCGCCCCACTCCCCGGGCGGCGCCAGCAGCGCCAGGGCCAGCAGGTCGGTGGCGCAGGCCACCACGGCGCCCTGCTCATGGGCGCGCGCGGCCAGCGCGCGGTAGTCGCCGATGGCGCCCAGGCTGTGGGGATATTGCAGCAGCACGCCGAAGCAGTCCGGCAGGCCGCCGGCTTCGTCGCCCACCGTCACCGTGATGTCCAGGCCCTCGGCGCGCGTGCGCACGACTTCGATGGTCTGGGGATGGCAGTGCCGCGAGACGAAGAAGACATTGCTGGACGACTTGGCGCCGCGACGCGCCAGCGTCATGGCCTCGGCGGCGGCCGTGCCCTCGTCCAGCAGCGAAGCATTGGCGATATCCAGGCCGGTCAGGTCCATGACCATGGTCTGGTAATTCAGCAAGGCCTCCAGGCGTCCCTGGGAGATTTCCGGCTGGTACGGGGTATAGGCCGTGTACCAGGCGGGATTTTCCAGGATGTTGCGCAGGATGACGTTAGGGGTATGCGTGCCGTAGTAACCCTGTCCGATGTAGTTGCGGAAAACCTGGTTGCGGCCAGCGATCTGCTTGAGCTCGGCCAGCACGTCGGGTTCGCTGCGCGCGGCGGGCAAGGCCAGCGGGGCGCGGTTGCGTATGGCGGGCGGCACCACCTGGCCGATGAGCTCGTCCAGGCTGGAGAGTCCCAGCACCGCCAGCATGGCGGCCTGGTCGGCATCGGACGGACCGATGTGGCGGGGGATGAAATCGGAGTGGGTGTCTAGGGCGCGCGACATGGATATCTCGGTGGGACGACGGTGTCCGCATCCAGGCGGACGGGCGGCGGGGCGCCGCGCAGCGCGCCGGCAGGGCCGGCGCGGCCGCGGGGCGCCGCACCGCGACTTAGAGTTGCTCGTAGCCGGCGGCGTCGAGCAGACCCTCGACGTCGGCGGGGTTGTTGGGCTTGAACTTGTAGATCCAGGTATCGAACGCGGCTTCGTTGATCAGGCCGGGCGTGCCTTCCAGCGCCTCGTTGAAGGCGACGACTTCGCCGGCGACCGGCGCGTAGATGTCCGAAGCGGCCTTGACCGACTCGACCACGCCGGCGGGATCGCCGGCGGCCAGCTTGGCGCCGACCTTGACTTCGCCGACGAAGACGAGATCGCCCAATTGCTCCTGGGCGCTGTCGGTGATGCCGACGACAAACACGTCGCCCTCGGCTTTGATCCACTCATGGGATTCGGTGTACTTGCGATCGGTAGGCAGGCTCATGGAGGCTCCTGGGTAGACGTTGTATGACGATGTAGGGTTGCGCGCCCACCCGTTCCAAACCGCGCGGCGCGCGGGCCCTGGAACGGGAAGCTACGAGTTTACGAGTGTTCGACGGCTTTGCCGTTACGCACGAAGGGCAATTTGGTCACCAGGGCCGGGACCCATTTGCCACGGATCTCCACTTCAACCTGTTCGCCGGGGCGGGTGCCGGCCGGCATCCGGGCGAACGCCACCGACACGCCCAGCGTGGGCGACATGGTGCCGCTGGTGATTTCGCCTGTGCCGGCGGCGCCGCGCACCTTCATGTGCGGACGCATGACGCCGCGCTCGCCCAGCTTCAGGCCGACGAAATCGTTGGGCGTGGGGAATTGCTCGATGGCGGCGCGGCCGATGAACTGGCGCCCGGCATCCTTCAGCGACACGGTCCACGTCAGGCCGGCTTGCGCGGGCTGGGTCAGTTCATCCATGTCCTGGCCGTACAGGTTCATGCCGGCTTCCAGGCGCAGCGTGTCGCGCGCGCCCAGCCCGCAGGGACGCACGCCCTGGGCCGCCAGGTCGCGCCACAGGCCGACGACCTGCGCGGCGGGCAGCACGATCTCGAAGCCGTCCTCGCCCGTATAGCCCGTGCGGGCCACGAGGGTGTCGGCATCGACGACGGCGCCGACGAAAGGCGTCAGCGGCTCGGACACGGCGCGCCACGCGGGGCGCGCGGCCCAGACCTTGGCGCGGGCATTGGGGCCTTGCACCGCGACCATGGCAAGGTCGCGGCGCGGGGTGACGACGACATCGAACTGGCCGGCGGCGGCCACGCGCTGCATCCAGGCGACATCCTTGTCGGCGGTGCCGGCATTGACCACCACGCGCCAGCGGTCGGGGGCGAAGAAGTAGACGATCAGGTCGTCGATGACGCCGCCTTCCGGGTTGAGCATGCAGCTGTACAAGGCCTTGCCCGGCACGGTCAGCTTGGCGACATCGTTGGCGATCAGGCGGCGCAGGTAGGCGGTGGCGCCGGCGCCCAGCACATCGACGTTGAGCATGTGCGAAACGTCGAACATGCCGGCGTCGGTGCGCACGGCATGATGCTCTTCCAGTTGCGAACCATAGGCCAGCGGCATGTCCCAGCCGCCGAAATCGACCATGCGCGCGCCGGCGGCGACATGCTCGGGGGCCAGGGGGGTTTGCTTCAAGGAGGCGGACATGGAGGCTCCGGTAGGACGGGTCAGGGATACGGAATACCTGCCGGATGCGAAAACGGGGTCGGGAAACGACGGGTCCGCCTGCCGGCTGGTGGTGTTTCCGCCCCTCTGTCCTTTTGCCTGAGAGTTGCCCCGCATGGCGGGTTTGCACCTTCGGCGTCCGGGCCTGCCGCCGCCCGCGCCTTGCGCGCGGGGAAATGGGGCCGCCGGATCTCTCCAGAGCGCTGTGTTGCCCGGCCCGCCGCGAGACGGGTGGACAGGCATGTTGCGGTATCGGTTACCTGAGCGATTCTGGGCGAATTGCGCCTTCGGCGGCGGTGCCTGGTCCTGTTCAGGACCGGATCCGCTCTCTCCCGCACGATGCGTGACAGCCGGCGAAGAATATCATGCCCGCCCCCTCCCGCGCTACGCGGCGTCCCGGCGGCGCCGGGCCCGACCCGTTGCACCAGCGCGACAACGCGGCCGCGCGAGACTTACAACGCCTTGCCGCAAGCGACGGCGGAAGCCCAGGCCCACTGGAAGTTGTATCCGCCCAGCCAGCCCGTGACATCGACGGCCTCGCCGATGAAGTGCAGGCCGGAGACGGCACGGGCCTGCATGCTCTTCTGGTCCAGGCCGCGGGTGTCGACGCCGCCGCGCATGACCTCTGCCTTCTTGTAGCCGGCCGTGCCGGTGGGAACCAGGGTCCAGTCGTGGATGCGTGCCGCCAGGGCGCGCAGGGTCTTGTCGGGGATGTCGGCCAGGCGCTGCGTGGCCAGGCCGTCGCCTTCCAGCCACGCTTCGGCCAGGCGGCGCGGCCACAGGCCGGCCAGCACGGTGCCCAGCTGCTGCCGATTACCCGGCTTGGCGGCCACCAGGTCCTGGCCCAGGTCCAGTCCCGGCGCCAGGTCCAGGCTGAGCGGCTCGCCGGGGTTCCAGTAGCTGGAAATCTGCAGGATCGCGGGGCCGGACAGGCCGCGGTGGGTGAACAGCAGGTCTTCCAGGAATTCGCCTTGCCCGCTGCGCACGCCGGCCTCCAGCGCCACGCCGGACAAGGCGGCGAAGGGCTGCCACAAGGCCGGATCGAAGGTCAGCGGCACCAGCGCGGGACGGGGCTCGACCACCTTCAGGCCGAACTGGCGCGCCACCTTCAAGCCATAATCGGTGGCGCCCAGCTGCGGTATGGCCATGCCGCCGGTGGCGATCACCAGCTTGGCGGCGCGCAAGGTGCCGGCCGTCGTGGTGCGCAGGACAAAGACGCCGTCCGGGGCGCCAGCGCGCGCCGCCGCATCGCCGTCAGCCCCGGCCGCCTCGCGCGCGATCTCCGCCACGCCGCAGCCCATGCGCCATTGCACCTGGCCGGCGCCGCATTCCGCGCGCAGCACGTCGATGATGGATTCGCTCGTATCGTCGCAAAAGAGCTGGCCGCGATGCTTCTCGTGCCAGGCCACGCCATGCCGGCGCAGCAGTTCGAGAAAATCGCGCGGGCCGTATCCCGCCAGCGCGGACCGGCAGAAATGCGGGTTCTCCGACAGGAAGTTGGCCGGCCCCGCGCCGAGGTTGGTGAAGTTGCAGCGGCCGCCGCCGGAGATGCGTATCTTCTCCGCCAGCTTGTCCGCGTGGTCGATCAACACCACGCGCAGGCCGCGCTGGCCGGCGACGGCGGCGCACATCATGCCCGCCGCGCCCGCGCCGATCACCGCTACGTCGTAAATGTGCGTCATGCGATTCGACCATCGCGCGGCGGCGCGACGGTCCGCACGCTTGCCACGATCACAGTTCCTTCAGGCAATCGACGTAATACCGCACTTCGCCGTTCTCGTCCGTATCCTCGGCCAGGCCGTGGATGTCGGTCTCGAAACCGGGGAAGCGCGCGTTGAACGCGCGGGCGAACTGCAGGTACTGGACGATGGTGCGATTGAAGCGCTCGCCCGGGATCAATAGCGGGATGCCCGGCGGGTAAGGCGTCAGCAGCACGCCGGTGACGCGGCCTTCCAGGTCCTCGACGCTCACCCGCTCGACTTCGCGGTGGGCCATTCGGGCAAAGGCGTCGGATGGCTTGAGGGCCGGCACCATGTCGCTCAGATACACCTCGGTGGTCAGGCGCGCCACGTCGCTTTCGCGATAGGCCTCGTGGATCTGCTGGCAGAGGTCGCGCAGGCCCATGCGCTCGTACTGCCGGTGGTCGCGGCAGAACTCGGGCAGGATGCGCCACATCGGCTGGTTGCGGTCGTAGTCGTCCTTGAATTGCTGCAAGGCGGTCAGCAGCGTGTTCCAGCGGCCCTTGGTGATGCCGATGGTGAACAGGATGAAGAACGAGTAAAGGCCCGTCTTCTCCACCACCACGCCGTGCTCGGCCAGGTACTTGGACACCAGCGCCGCCGGAATGCCGGTCTCGCCGAAACTGCCGGAGATGTCCAGCCCCGGGGTAATGATGGTGGCCTTGATCGGATCCAGCATATTGAAGCCGTCGGCCAGGTCGCCGAAGCCATGCCAGTGGTCGTTCGATTCCAGCAGCCATTCGTCGCGGTTGCCGATGCCTTCGGAAACGAGGCGGTTGGGGCCCCAGACCTTGAACCACCAGTCGTTGCGGCCGTATTCCGACTCCACCTTGCGCATGGCGCGGCGGAAATCCAGCGCTTCGCGGATGCTTTCCTCCACCAGCGCCGTGCCGCCAGGCGCTTCCATCATGGCCGCGGCCACGTCGCAGGACGCGATGATCGCGTACTGCGGCGAGGTGGACGTGTGCATCAGGTAGGCTTCATTGAAGATGTTGCGGTCCAGCTTGCGGGTCTTGGACTCCTGCACGATGATCTGCGACGCCTGCGAAATGCCCGCCAGCAGCTTGTGCGTGGAGTGGGTGGCGAACACGATGGCGTCCTCGCTGCGCGGCCGGTCCTGGCCGATGGCGTGCATGTTCGTGTAGTACTCGTGGAAAGCCGCATGCGGCAGCCAGGCTTCGTCGAAATGCAGGGTATCGACGTAGCTGCCCAGCTTCTCCTTGATCATTTCCACGTTGTAGATGACGCCGTCGTACGTGCTCTGCGTCAGCGTCAGGATGCGGGGCGTCTTGTTCACGGCTTCGCGCGCGAACGGGTTGGCCTCTATCTTCTTGCGGATGTTCTCGGGATCGAATTCCTCGATGGGTATCGGTCCGATGATGCCCAGGTGGTTGCGCGTGGGGCGCAGGAACACCGGGATCGCGCCCGTCATGGTGATGGCATGCAGGATGGACTTGTGGCAATTGCGGTCCACCACCACCACGTCGCCGGCGGCGACGTTGGCGTGCCACACGACCTTGTTCGACGTCGACGTGCCGTTGGTGACGAAGTAGCAGTGGTCGGCGTGGAAGATGCGGGCGGCGTTCAGCTCCGACTCCGCCACCGGTCCGGTGTGGTCGAGCAGCTGGCCCAGTTCGTCCACCGCGTTGCAGACGTCGGCGCGCAGCATGTTCTCGCCGAAGAACTGGTGGAACATCTGGCCCACCGGGCTCTTCAGGAAAGCCACGCCGCCGGAGTGGCCGGGGCAGTGCCAGGAGTACGAACCGTCCTGGGCATACTTGACCAGTTCGCGGAAGAACGGCGGCGCCAGGCTGTCGACGTAGCTGCGCGCCTCGCGGATGATGTGGCGCCCGACGAACTCCGGCGTGTCCTCGAACATGTGGATGAACCCGTGCAGCTCGCGCAGGATGTCGTTCGGAATGTGTTCCGACGTGCGCGTTTCACCATACAGGTAAATGGGGATGTCGGCGTTGCGGAAGCGCAGTTCGCCGATGAAGGCGCGCAGGTTCTTGATGGCGCTGGCCACGTCCTCCGGCGAATCGACGTCGAACTCCTCGTCATCGATGGACAGGATGAAGGCGCTGGCGCGGCTTTGCTGCTGGGCGAAGGAACTGAGGTCGCCGTAGCTGGTGACCCCCAGCACCTCCACGCCCTCGGCCTCTATGGCGGCGGCCAGCGCGCGTATGCCCAGCCCCGAGGCGTTCTCGGAGCGGTAATCTTCGTCAATGATGACTATGGGAAACCGGAATTTCATGCGGGCACTCCTGCGGGGCGTAAGGCGAAAGCGGGGCGAGTGTACTGCGTGCGCGGGACAGGCGCATGACGATGGACCCGGCGCCGCGGGGCGCGCGGAAAAGGGGCAAGGTCGGACGCGGACGGTGCCGGCGGGGATTTTAGCCCCGTATCGGTACGGCCCCGTATCGGCATCCCATGCCGGCAGTCCCACCCGGGCCCCATGGCGTCGTCACCGGGGGGCTCGTCCCGCAAGCAGCGCCGCGCGGAAGCCCCGCCCTTGCCTCAGCACCAGCTTCGGCGCGGCAATCGGGACGGGCCTCTCATGCCGCGAACCAGGGCATCCAGCCGGGCTCGGCTCAATGCCTCCATGTTCCTCTCCCCCAGCGGGAACAGCGCGTCGGCAGGCGGCGCGAGCCGGCGCCGCGCGCACTCCAGCACGCCGCGCGCCTGCTCGGCCCGCCCCTGGGCCAGATACCACTGCGCCAGCCGCTCGTAATGACGCATCTGCATGGGCTCCCAGGCGATGCAGCGCAGGAGCGCCCGTTCGTAGCCGGGCCCCTGGCGGCCGCATTCGCGCGCGTCGGCCTCGGCCAGCACCGTTTCATAGCTGTCCAGGGAATGGCGCCGCAGCGCGCGCCAGCGGCGCAGGCGCTCGGCGCGGCCGTACAGGCCCGGAAACAGGGCGGCCACGCGCTCGACCACGGCCGGGGCATGGGGACTGCCGGCCAATGCGCAAGCGGCGCTTTGCCACGACGCCTCCGCCAGGCCCAGCTGGGCCTGTGCCTGGGCCAGGCGCAACCACAGGGGCGCATGCGAACGATAACGCTGTGCCAGGGGCTCCAGGATGGCGCAGGCCAGCGACCAGCATCGCCGCGCCAGCATTTCGACCCCCTCCACGTAGCGCGCGGCATCGCGGCCATGCATCCCGGCCAGCACTTCGCGCTTGTGCCGGCGCAGGATGGCCGGGTCGTCGATCATGACCAACGCGCGCCAACGCACCAGCGCGGGCAGGTTGGCATTGCCGACGATGCGCAGCAGCGTGCGGCCGAAATCGCGCGGCGACTCGACGATGCCCTGGGCGATCTGGGCGCGATGCAGGACCAGGGGCGAATCATCGCCGATACGCGCATGCCAGGCGGTGGCGCTGGCCACGTCGCCGCGCGCGCAGGCGCGCCGCAGCCCATCCAGGACGGCGGCGTCCGCATGGCGCCAGGCGGGGTCGAACTCGAATCCGGCATGGCCCGGCGGCACCAGCACCATGCCGACCTCGCCGCCAGGCCCGTAGCGACGCGCCAGGCCGGCTTCGCTGGTCCATTGCAGCGACCATCGCTCCGGGTCGCGCCGGAAAAACACGCCATGCCCGGCGTCATAGCCGCAGACCACGTCCACGTGCGAGAAAAACGGCCCGTCGACCAGGCCGATCACCGGCAGGCCCGCGGACAGCAGGGCTCGCAGCACGGCGGGCTGCATCCTCACGAATTCCACGCGGTAGGCGCGCGCCACGAAATAGTCGCGCAGGCGCCCCATTTCGACGCCCCCCTGCCCGCCCAGGGCGGCATACAGGGCCTGCGGGTCAAGGGGATCGCCGTGCCAGGCCGACACCATCGCGGCGGCGGTGGGCACGCACTGGTGGCGCACCTGGCTCAGCGGCGGCAGCGCCAGCAGCACGCGCGGGCACGCCAGCAGGCGCTCGCACTCGGCCCTCGCCTGGTCCGGGCCCAGGGTCGCCGCCAACAAGGTGGTCAGCAAATGGGCGTCGCGCAGCAGGCTGGCCGTGAAGAGCAGCCAGTCCCGCACCTTCTCGCGGGTGTCGCCGTCCGGCCACCGCGCCAGGTACGCCGTGCCGACGCGGCTGGCCGCGTGCAGGTTGTTCAGGCTCAGTTCCAGGCACAGGCGCAGGTAGTCGTAGGGCTCGTCCCCGCCATCGGCCTTGACCGACTCGCGCGCCTGCTCATACAAGGCCGCGGACATCAGCACGTGCGCCAGGCTGGCGCGCGCCCGGTGCCAGCGCGGCGCCAGGTCGACGGCGCGCCGCAAGGCCGCCGCCGCCCGCTCCCACTCGCGCTGGCTGGCCCAGGCGTGGCCCAGGGTATAGGCCACGCGCGGATCGCGTTCGAACATCAGCAGATGAGGACTGGGCAGCTGCGCCGCCTGGGCAGGCGCGGCGCCGCGCAACCGGGCCGACAGCATGACTGCTTCGGCCAGGGCGCGCACGGCCTCGGGCACCCGGCGCGCGTCCAGGAGGCTGGTCAGCTGGGACACGCCGGCGGCGATGTCGCGGCGCACGGCCTGGCGCAGCCATTCCAGCAGGACGTAGGGGTTGTCCGGCCACCGCTTGTGGGCCCAGCGCACGACGGCCCGGTACCGGCGCTCCAGCCCCAATGCACGCGCCGCTTCGGCCGCCAGCAAGGCGTTGCAGGGCAGGACGGAAAGCCGGCCGCGGCTGGCATGCTCCAGCAGCCGCCAGGCGTCGGCGTAGCGTCCCTGCGCCAGGGCGTCGGCGCCAGGCTGCAATTCCTCGGAAACCAGCGGCGGGGCATAGCGGGAAGCAAAGAACATGCGGGGGTCGCCAAAGCTTGGGGATTTTCCAAAACTTAGGGGCGTATAGTAGATCAATACAAGATGTAACCCAACTTCGATTTACCGGGTGCTCGCGGGACCAGGCAAGCCGGCCCCGCTCGGGAAGTCGGCGTTGCGGGGCGTCGGCGGTGCGCTCTGCTGTAGAGACTTTCCCTAGGAGGCGGTCCACCAGGGAGCGCGGCTGTATATATTTGTCACCTTGTCCGCGCGCGGCGCGGGTGTTTCCTCGCGGGTGTTTCCTATTTGGAGGCCGAATGGCTATGTTGTCCCGGATTCGTATTTCGCAGGCGGTATCGATGTTCGTAGGGGTGGCGGCAGGCGCCGCCTTGGTCACCGCGGCGCAAGCCGCCACGACGCTGACGATGACGACGGAATATCCCGCCACCGCGATGCCCGGCTTGGGCGTGAGCACCTTCGCCGAGCTGGTGAAGCAGAAAAGCCATGGCGAAGTCATCATCGAAACGTCCTTCGACGCCGCCAAGGGCATCAAGTCCGCCGGCATGATCGACGCCGTGCAGGCGCGCAAGGTCGACGCGGGCGACGCCTTCGCTGGCGGCCTGTCCAACACCTATCCCATCTTCGGGGTGTCCTCCCTGCCCTTCCTGGCCGACTCCCTGCAGAAGGCCCGCGCGCTGACCAAGGCCTCGCGCCCCGCCTACGAGAAGCTGCTGGCCGAGCACAACCAGAAGCTGCTGTACACCACGCCCTGGCCGGCCTCCGGCATCTGGTCCAAGGCCCCCATCAAGAGCGTGGCCGACCTGAAGGCGCTGTCCATCCGCACCTACGACGACATGTCGCAGGCCACCATGACCAAGGCGGGCGCCAAGGCCTCGAACATTTCCTTCGCCGATGCCATGCCGCGCATCGCCGCGGGTGACGTCAACGCCGTGCTGTCATCGGGCGACGGCGGCGCGGGCCGCAAGCTCTGGGAACACCTGCCGGCCTTCGCCGAAATCAATTACGCCATGCCGATTTCCGTGGCCACCATGAACCTGGACGCCTACAAGGCGCTGAGCCCGGCCGAGCGCAAGGCTGTCGACCAGGCCGCCGCCGAAACCGAAGCCGAACAATGGAAACGCATCCAGGGCCGCCTGAAGGCCAACTATGACAATATGCGCAAGAATGGCGTGGCCATCAACACGCAGGTCGCGCCCAGCGTGAAGAAGGCGCTCAAGGACGCCGCCGCCGATTCGGTAGCGACCTGGAAGCAGCAGACCGGCGCGGACGGCGCAGCCATACTCAAACGCTACCAGGGCAAGTAGACCCGCGCGTGCGCGGACACCAGGACCTTTGTTCATGCGGCCAGCCTCTCCCCATCCCGCCCACCCCGGGGTCATTATTTTCAAGCCGGCCGCGGCGGCCGATCTGGAAGCACTGGCCGACCTGCGCGCCGAGGCCATGCGCGCAAGCCTGGAGCGCGTGGGCCGCTACGATCCCGAGCGCGCCCGCCAGCGGCTGCGCGGCAGCTGGGCGCCCGCGCATACCTGGATCATGGAGATCGACGGGCGCCGGGCCGGTTTCTATACCCTGCGTCCGATCGAGGACGGCCTGAAACTGGACCACCTGTACATCCTGCCGGCATTCCAGGACCTGGGCCTGGGCACCCGCGTCATGCGGCGGATTGCCGCGCAGGCCGACGCGGCGGGCGCGGCCGTCCACCTTGGCGCCCTGCGCGACAGCCCGTCCAACGCCTTCTACCAGCGCCAGGGCTACGTCAAGACGGGGGAAGATGAGTGGGACATCTATTACGTCCGCCCCGCGCATCGCCCGCCGGCCTGACACGGCCGGCGCGATCAGGCAAGGGGCAACTCAAGTGCGCGGCAACGTAACGCCGCGCTGGCCCTGGTACTTCCCGCCGCGATCGCGGTAGGAGGTTTCGCAGACTTCGTCGCTTTCCAGGAACAGCATCTGGGCGCAACCTTCGCCCGCATAGATCTTGGCCGGCAGCGGCGTGGTGTTGGAGAATTCCAGCGTTACGTGGCCTTCCCACTCCGGCTCCAGCGGCGTCACGTTGACGATGATGCCGCAGCGCGCGTACGTGCTCTTGCCCAGGCAGATGGTCAGCACGCTGCGCGGAATGCGGAAATATTCCACGGTGCGCGCCAACGCGAAGGAGTTGGGAGGAATGATGCACACGTCGCCGGAAAAGTCGACGAACGAGCCTTCATCGAAATTCTTCGGGTCGACGATGGTCGAGTTGATGTTGGTGAAGATCTTGAATTCGTTCGCGCAGCGCACGTCGTAGCCGTAGCTGCTGGTGCCGTAGCTGACGATGCGTTCGCCGTTGTGAGCGCGGACCTGGCCCGGCTCGAAGGGCTCGATCATGCCGGCCGCGGCGGCGCGGCGTATCCACAGGTCGCTCTTGATGCTCATAGAAAAAACCGTTCAAAGGGGTATCGGGCGCGTATTTTACCGCGCGCCTCAATCGCCCCAGAACGTCCGGTAGACCAGGGCCAGGCCGTTGACCGTCCCGCCCTTCGCGTCCACCGACCAGCGCCGCGACAGGCGGTAGCTGGCGCGCCCCACCGTGCCGGCGCCCGACATGGCTTGTTCGATGCTCAGGGTGATGCCGTTGGCCAGGTTCTTGCTCGCCACCAGGAACTGGGTGGCCAAGGTGCTGTCGGAGTCGGCGTTCACCTTGCTCGCCACCGTGTATTCGGGCAACAGGCTGCCGGAGGACCCGATGGAGCCGTTGCGTATGCCCACATCATCCAGCCCGAATTGCTTGTAGAACGGCTCGCCGCCGCCAAGCAGGGCCGTGCCGATGGACACCAGCAGGGCCGTATCGCTGCCGCTGGCGTCCGCCGCCCGCCCCAGGACCAGCCACGACAGCTTGTCGACGTCGCTGACGTCGGGATAGGACACCAGGTCGATGCGCGGTCTTTGCGCCGTTCCGGATACCCGCACGCCAGCCTCGACCTGCTCGCCGGTGCGCAAGGCTTCGATGTCCAGCAGCGGGTTGTCGATGGCGCCCTGGAACGTGACCGTGCCGCGCCGCAGCTGCAGGCGCTGTCCATAGGCATCGATGCGACCGCCCTGGGTGGTCAGGCGACCGGTCCCGCTGAGCTTGCGATCGACGTAGCGGATGCGCAGGCTGCCCCGCAGGCCCGTGTCCAACCCCATGCCCGTCAGGAAGAAGCGCGGTCCCATGTCGACGTTCAGGTCCAGGGTCAGGGCCAGCGGCGACGACGCGGCGGCGTCCCCGGGCGGTTGGTCGCCGACGCGGTGGACGCGCACGTCGTCGTCCAGCGACGGCACCTCGCTGAGCAGGTCGATGCTGGCCCAGCCGGCGTCGGCCTGGACATCGCCGGTGATGTCCAGGCGCGGCAAGGCGGCGTCGATATCGATGTGGCCGGACATCATGGCGAAGCGGTCGGTGCGCTGCATGACGGCGTAGCGGGACAAGGTCACGCGCACCTTGCCCTCGGACCTGGACAGGTTCCATGCCCCCTTGGCCTCGATGTAGCCATTCCTGGCATCGGGACTCTTGGTGATCCAGTCGCGTGTGCGCGTGTCCTTGGGAAGCACGCGCAGCGTGGCGGGGAAGCGCAGGCTGTCCAGTGTCAGCAGGTCGTCGTTCAGGCGGGCGGACAGCGTGCCGTCGAGCAGGCGCACGCCGTCGTCGATCCGCACCACGCGCAGTTTCTGGCCGCTGATGGCGCCATTGGCACGCCAGGCGCCGCCCACCGTGCCCTGCGCGTCGATGTCGGCCTTGAGCGAACCGCCCAGTTCGGTGGCGTCGCCGGTGAACAGGCTCAACCAGGCCAGGTCCGCGATATCGGCGTGCAGGTTCGCGCGCATGGCCTGGTTGGCCGCCAGGCCCGGCGCGCCATCCTTGCCGGTGACCAGCATGGCGCTGCCCTTGCCCGTCACCACGCCCATCTTTTCGGTGGCGAGATCCAGCGTCGCGTCCAGGCGGCTGCTGGATGCCGACACGGCCGTGGCGCTGGCTTCGAGTACCAGGGTCTTCAGGCCCAGCGGGATGGGCGGATCGCCGGGAATGCGCAAATCGCCGTCACGGCGGGCGAGGCGGACGCGGCCTGACAGCGTGCCGGCGAACTTCAGGTCCCAGCTGGCGTCCAGGGCAATGCTGCGCTGCCCGCCGGGGATGCTTGCGTTGACTTTCGATTGGCGCGTCTGGGTCGCCTTCTTGTCGAGCGCGGACGGGTCGGTGGCGCGGATGACGCTGCCCACCAGCCTGGGCGTCAACACGAAGTTGTCCATGCGGCCGGCGGTCTCCCACCGGCCCGCGCCGCCGCGCGATCCGCCATGCGCGAGCGTCAGGCGGTCGCCGCTGGGCAGTCCCACGCCGATGTTGGCCGCACCGACCTGCCACTGCCAGGCGGGCGCGATCGCATGGGGCAGGTAGGCCACCGTGACCGGCTGAGCGATGTTGACCTGGAAGCCGGCATGCGAGGCTTGAAGGCGGACGATGGTGCCGCGCCAACCGGTTCGGGGGTTCGGTGCCGGGGCGGCGGGCGGGGCTGTCGTCCCTGTCGTCCCTGTGGTGCCTGTCGTGCCTGTCGCTGCCCCGCCCGCGGCTGCGGCGGCGGGCGTCGCCATGGCACCGTGCGGACCGGCGGCTGGCGTCCCCCATCCCCCTTCGACGACGAAGGACGCATCCGCCTTGTCCTGCCCCAGCAAACCGGGCCGTACGCGGGCGGGGGTGTAGCCGGCGCTGAGTTCCAGGCGATGACGCGCCGGCGTGCCGGACAGCTTGCCTTGCGCCCTGGCGCCGCCGGGCAGGCCCGGCCAGAAGGCGGCCAGTTCGGGGGCTTGCGCGTCCAGCGTGATGGCGCCGTCGGACGGACCGATCCTGCCCGCCGTGCGCACGCGGTTGCGCCCCAGCTTCACATCGATATCGAAACGGTCCACCTCGATGCCGGCCAGGGCATCCGGCCAGTCCGCCGCCGCATCCTTGCGGGCGCCGGTGGTCATCTCGATACGCGCGGTGCCCGCCAGCGCCTGGCGATTCCAGCGGCTGGCATCGGCGATATCCAGCCCAACGCGGGCGTGGCGCAGTACGTAGGCGTCGGTCAATTCGACATCGACATCGGCATGCGTGGTAAGGAGGGCCGGAGGCACGCTGCCGCCCACCAGGCGGCCCACGTCCAGCCGGTCGGCCGCCAGCGTGCCGGTGAGGCGCTGGGCCGCGCCATCCTCGGTACGCTGCGCCTGCAGGGCGAGCGTCGCGCCGGAACGGTCAGGCAGCACCAGGGACAGGTCCACGCTGCGAGCCGGGAAAGCGGCCAGCGGGGACAGCGCCGCGCGCAGGTCCACGCTGGTGTCGGCGCCGCGCCCGGCCAGCGTCACGTTCAAATCATCGAGATCCCCGGCCGCATGCGCGTCGACGTTGACGACACAAGCGGCAGGCTCGGCAGCCGCGTTGTTGCCGACGCGGACCTCCGCACCTGCCGTGGAAACATCCCCGGCACGCGCCGACGCGTGCGCAGCATCCTTGGCATCCTTGGCGTCCTTGGCGTTCTTGGCATCCTTAGCCCCCGCGACCGGCACGGGCGCGCGCAGGGCGTCCAGTTGCTTCAGGCACAAGGGCGAATCCGCGCCCTGGCCGGTTGCCGCCATGCGCAGGTTGACATCCATCGGCCAAGGTGCGGCAAGACGGCTCACGCTGGCGTCGCCTTGCACGTCGACCTGGGCGATGTCGTGACCGACATGCAGGCTGTCCAGGCGCAGGCGCGCGCCCTGCGCGCCTGCCGTCAGGCTGGCGGCCAGCTTGCCCAGCGTCACCGGCAACAGGGGCTGCCCGTCACGCTCCAGGCGAAACTCCCCCACGGCCAACTGCCGCACCTCGATTTCCACGGGCAAAGCGGGCACCCCGCCATCCGCCGCTTCGCTCTCCGCCTGCGCCTCGCCGGGCTGCGTGCCCAGGCCCACGCGCAGGCTGCCGGCGGACAGCGTGGGCACGAGCAGGCGACGATGCCACAACGCCGGCCACGCCACCGTCAACGCGAAATCGTCGGCCTGGATATCGACGCCAGGCAGCCGCAAGGCCAAATGGCCGACACGCACCCCGCGCCACAAGGATCCCTGCACATTGTCGATGCGCGCGTCGAACTGCTCGGCTGCCCGTTCCATCAGCACGCGCGTGCCCGTGGGCGAAGCCACCAGCCACGCCAGGGCACTCACGGCGATAACCAGCAGCACCAGCAGGCCGGGCACCCACCAGACCAGGATATGGCGCAGGAAACGGCCGAGGCGCCTCAAAACGCTATCCCCAGGGAGAAACTCAACTTCAGCGAATGATCGCGCTGCCCGTAGGCCACGTCCAGGAACAGGGGGCCGGCCGGCGTGCGCACCCGGGCCCCGACGCCATATCCCACCGCCATGTTCATGTCGCCGAAGGACTGCGCGGCATCGCCGGCATCCACGAAAACGGCCATGCCCCAGCGGTCATCGAAATAATGGTCGTACTCCACGCTGCCCACCAGCAGCGTCGGCGCGCCGACCACGGCGTTGCCGCGATCGGCCCCGATGCTCAGGTAGCTATAGCCGCGGATACTGCGCGCGCCGCCGGTGCGAAACCCGAAATCATCCGGCACCTGGGTATCGCGGCTGGCCCAGACCTTGCCGACTTCGCCCCGCACCGTCACCAGGTCGCGCTGCCCCACGGGCCACCATTGCTGCCCACGCAAGCGCAGCCGGGTATAAGGATCGCCGCCATTGAGCGTCACGCCCGCGCCCGTGCCCAGCACCAGCAAATTGCCCTCGCGCGGGTTGTACTTGCTGTCGACATCGCGCCGCAGCCATTCCGCCGTGGCGGTCAGGGTGGGCAGGTTATAGGTGTCGCCACCGTCGATCTTGACGTGGTCATGGGCCGCCAGCAGGCCATAGCGCGTTTCATAATTGACACGGCTGCCGTCGCCGGCGCTGCTTTCCTTCAAGCGGGTGGCGCCCACCGCGAAACGCATGACATCCAGGCCCTGGATGTCCGAATGATCCGCCAGCACGCCGATACTGTCTTGATTGCCGCGGGCGTCCGGAGGCAAGTGAAAATCCGTATAGGCCCGCTGGCGCAACCGGTCCAGGCCAAGGCCGGACTCCATGGTGAGCGGTTGCCCGAACACCACCTGTTGTTGATATGTCATCTCCAGGCGCGGGCCGACATCGCTGTCCACCCCGATCGAGGAGGAGAACCGCTTGGGCTGCGCCTCGGTCAGCCGCACCACGACCGGCAGGGTGACCTCGCCATTGCGATCCACGGGCGCGGCGGGCCGCTGGGCCGCTGTCACGCGTGCGTCGCCGGCCGGCGTGGCGGCCGTGACGTCGCGCGCCGTCGAGGTCTGGTTGCTGGTGTCCGGCTGGGTGCCGCCCGGCTCCTGCAAGGACACGAAGGCGCCACGGAAAAAAGCGGTCCGTTGCAGCGCCTGCTGCCATGAATTCAGCTGGTCCTGCTCATAGGGGTCGCCCCGCTTGTAGCGCACATAACGGCGCACCAGCGTCTCCGGTACCCGCTTCAACCCTTCCACGCGCAGGTCGCCCAGCCGCACCAGCGGACCGCTGTCCACCACGACCCTGAGCGCCACCGTGCCGGCCTCGACATTGACGTCGGCGGCGGAGTCCACCATGCGCGCCAACATGAAATCGTGGGTGCTGACATCGTTCAGCACCGCCGACTTGGCCTTGTTCCACTCGCTGTTGGTGAACGGCTCGCCGGCCGCCAGGGACCAGCGCTTGCGCAGGTCCGCCACGCGCTTGGCGTAGGCCGGCCGCGTAATGCGCCCCCGGAACTCGATGTCGACGGAGACGACCCGCGCCTGCTGGCCCGGTTCGATCCGGATGTTCCACGTATCGTCGCCCGCGGCGTTGCGGCCGGGGTCCAGTTCCACCTTGGCGGCGAAATAGCCCTGGGTCGACAGGGCCGCCAGCGCCGCATCGCGCGCGCGCCGGCGCAGCCGCGTGATTTCGCCGCCGTCCTGGTCCTCGGACTGGCGGGCAATGGCGTCGACCGCGTCGTTGACCGCCTTGACGGTGGCGGCGTCCGTCTTGCCGGCGTCGATGACGACCTGGGGCTTGGCGTCGGCCGACGCGGCGAGCAGCAGCGACGACCAGAGCAAAAGAAGACGCGCGGACCGCCGCATGCGTCAGCTGGGCTGTACGACGACGTTCGGAATCCTGCCGGCCATGTCGCGCGGCAGCGCGGCCACGGCGGCCGCGACGCGGCGCGCGATGGCGCGATACAGGCCGGCGGCCTCGCCGTCCGGCTCCGCCACCACGGTGGGCCGGCCGGAGTCCGTCTGCTCGCGGATGCGCAAGGCCAGCGGCAGGCCGCCCAGCCACTGCACGTCGTACTGCTGGGCCATGCGCTGGCCGCCGCCCTCGCCGAAGATGTGCTCGGCATGGCCGCACTGGGAGCAAATATGAATAGACATATTCTCCACCACGCCCAGGATCGGCACCTCGACCTTCTGGAACATGCGCAAACCCTTGCGCGCGTCCAGCAGCGCCACGTCCTGGGGCGTGGTGACGATGACGGCGCCCACCACGGGCACCTTCTGCGCCAGCGTCAGGGCGATATCGCCGGTGCCCGGCGGCATGTCGACAATCAGGTAATCCAGGCTGCGCCAGTTGGTCTGCCGCAACAACTGCTCCAGGGCCTGGGTCACCATGGGGCCGCGCCAGATGGCGGGTGAGTCCTCGGCGATCAGGAAGCCGATGGAGTTGGCCTGCAGGCCGTGGCCTTGCAGCGGCTCCATGGATTTATTGTCCAGGCTGACCGGCTTGCCGGTAATGCCCAGCATCGTCGGCAGGCTGGGGCCATAGATATCGGCGTCGAGGATGCCCACCTGGGCCCCTTCCGCCGCCAGCGCAAGCGCCAGGTTGACCGCGGTGGTGCTCTTGCCGACGCCCCCCTTGCCGGAGGCAACGGCAATGATATTGGCCACATTGGGCAGCGGCTTGAGTCCCCGTTGGACCGCGTGCGGCACGATCTTCCAGGTTACGGAGACCTGCGCCCCGGGCGCACCGGCGGCGGCCAGCGCCTGTCCCACGGCGGCGCGCAATTCCTGCTGCTGCGTCCGCGCGGGATAGCCCAGTTGCACGGCCACGCTGACGCGCCCCTCTTCCACGCGGATGTCGCGATCTTTTACAAAATCGACGATCTTCGCACCCGTCAGGGGGTCGGTTACACCTGCGAGGGCGGCTTTAATTTGTTCGTTTGTCAAACTCATGTCACTATATTCCCAACCGTCGGCGCGGTCTTTCCCGCAGCCTTTCGGCTCCCGCCCTCGGTTTCAGGCCCTGGATCTCCAGCGAATTGCCGGGTTTCATGGCTACACATTGTCTTGCAAGGATAGCGGAATCCGCAGGAACATTTTGCCGTAGCAGGCGTCTATAACATCATGGATAACGCTCTCACCCGTCTCTTTCGCGCGCTTGCCGTCACGCTGCTAGCCCTCGTGGGCGCGGCCATGGCGCTGCTGTTCATGGCTTCCACCGGAATCGCGGTGGGTATTTTGTACCTGGTCGCCAAGGTGCGCGGCAAACCGTTCGGCGTGCGCGCCTACTGGCACCAGCGGCAGGGCAGCCACGGCCCGGTCGGCGCCGGCGCGCCCTTCCCGCCCGTCCGTCCGGACGTGATCGACGTCGAAGCCCGCGAAGTTCGTTGATCCGGGCGGTTCGCTGATCCACACCGTCTGCTGATTCCGGCCGTGCATTTCGGCCGTTCAGCGGTCCCGGCCGTGCCGGTCAACACCGGCCGTTCATCAAGACCACGCCGCAGCCCCCGCGCTTCGCGCGGATCCCCCCTTCCGTTCTTCAGTCCGCTTTTCACCGGCACGTGTCCGCACGTACCGGCGCCTCCCGGCGGCTCCCTGGCGCGTTCCCTTCCCCTCCCCGGCGCCCTTGCCCGGCGTCCCAGGCCCCTCGCCGGCCCGGCGTCCTCCGGCGAGCCGGTAAACTGGCTCTAAAATCGCGGGTTCCAAAATCGCGGAACCGCGACCCTGGTTCTCTTCCGGCTCACCCTAACGTCCCCCCGGTCATGTCACGCACCCTCTTTGTCACCACCGCCCTCCCCTACGCCAACGGACTGTTTCACATCGGCCACATCATGGAGTACATCCAGGCCGACATCTGGGTACGGTTCCAGCGCATGCAGGGCGCGGAGGTGAATTTCGTTTGCGCCGACGACGCGCACGGCGCGGCCATCACCATCGCTGCGGACAAGGAAGGCATCACGCCGCAGGCCTTCGTGGCCAAGATCGCGGCAAGCCGGGCCCAGTACCTCGATGGCTTCCATATCGCCTTCGACAACTGGCACTCCACCGACGGCCCGGAGAACCACCAGCTGGCCCAGGAGATCTACCGCGACCTGCGCACCGCCGGCCTCATCGAAACGCGCAGCGTGGAGCAGTTCTACGACCCCGAGAAGCGGATGTTCCTGGCTGACCGCTTCATCAAGGGCGAGTGTCCCAATTGCCACGCCAAGGACCAGTATGGCGACAACTGCGAGGTCTGCGGCGCGGTCTACGCGCCCACCGCGCTGATCGAGCCCTACTCGGCACTGTCCGGCGCCAAGCCCGAGCTGCGCAGTTCCGACCACTTTTTCTTCAAGCTCTCCGACCCGCGCTGCGAGGCCTATCTGCAGGAGTGGACCACCGCGCCGGGCCACGTGCAGCCCGAGGTCCAGAACAAGATACGCGAATGGCTCTACAAGGATGCCGAGGGCAAGGGCGGCCTGGGCGACTGGGACATCAGCCGCGACGCGCCCTACTTCGGCATCGAGATCCCGGACGCGCCGGGCAAGTACTTCTATGTCTGGCTGGACGCGCCGGTCGGCTACCTGGCCTCGCTGAAGAACCTGCTCGACCGGCGCGGCGAGGACTATGCCGCCTACATGGCCCGCCCGGGCCTGGAGCAGGTGCACTTCATCGGCAAGGACATCATCAC
The DNA here is from genome assembly GCF_004121055.1 of Achromobacter aloeverae. Classification (GTDB taxonomy): domain Bacteria; phylum Pseudomonadota; class Gammaproteobacteria; order Burkholderiales; family Burkholderiaceae_B; genus Bordetella_C; species Bordetella_C aloeverae. Next base: position 564,714 of record NZ_PYAL01000003.1, on the reverse strand, counting down.
CTTCCACACCCTCTTCTGGCCGGCCATGCTGCATTTCAGCGGCCGCAAGGCGCCGGACGCGGTCTACGTGCACGGCCACCTCACCGTCAACGGCGAGAAAATGAGCAAGAGCCGCGGCACCGGCATCGACCCGCTGCGCTACCTTTCGCTGGGCCTGAATCCCGAGCACCTGCGCTACTACCTCGCCGCCAAGCTCTCCGGCCGCAACGAGGACATCGACTTCAATTCGGAAGACTTCGCCGCCCGCGTCAACAGCGACCTGGTGGGCAAGTACATCAACATCGCCAGCCGCGCCGCGGGCTTCCTGTCCAAGCGCTTCGGCGGCCAGCTGGCCGCGCCCGACGCGGAAGGCGCGGCCCTGCTGCAATCCCTGCAGGCCGCGGCGCCCGCCATCGCCGCGCTCTATGACGGCCGCGACACGTCGCGCGCCTTGCGCGACGTCATGGCCCTGGCCGACAAGGTCAACGAGTACGTCGACCAGAACAAGCCGTGGGACCTGGCCAAGCAGCAAGGCATGGATGAGCGCCTGCAAGCCGTATGCAGCACGTGCATCCAGGCCTTCCGGTTGCTGACCATCTACCTGAAGCCCGTCCTGCCGGCGCTGGCCGCGCGCGTCGAGGCCTTCCTGTCCATCGCGCCGCTGCAATCGGCCGACGCGGCCGCGCTGCTGCCGGCCGGCCACGCCATCGCGCCTTACCAGCACCTCATGCAGCGGGTCGATCCCAAGCTGCTCGAACAGCTTTTCGATGCGCCCGCGCCGGCAGCGCTCGCGGCGCCCGCCGCCGACGCGCACGTGCCGGGCGGCGAGCCCATCGCGGCCACCATCGGCATCGACGACTTCGCCAAGATCGACCTGCGTATCGCACGCATCGTCAATTGCGAGGAAGTGGAAGGCTCGACCAAGCTGCTGCGCCTGACCCTGGATGTCGGCGAAGGTCGCCACCGCAACGTGTTTTCCGGCATCAAGTCCGCCTACAAGCCGGAAGACCTGGTGGGCAAGCTCACCGTCGTCGTGGCGAACCTGGCCCCGCGCAAGATGAAATTCGGAGTGTCCGAGGGCATGGTGCTGGCCGCCAGCCACGCCGACGACAAAACCGACGCCGGCATCTACGTGCTGGAACCGTGGGAAGGCGCGCAGCCCGGCATGCGGGTGCGCTGATTTTCAAAGCGCGGCGATGAAGCGGCCGATGATGCCGGCCGAATAAAAACTCGCCACTTCGTGCAGGAAGGCCTTGAAGTCCACCGGCGCGGCGGCATCCGCCCGGTCGGACACGGTGCGCAGCACGGCGCAGGGCACGCCATATTCGTGGCAGACCTGCGCCACTGCGGCGCCTTCCATCTCGACGCACAGCGTGGCGGGAAGGTCGGCCGCCAGGCGTCGCGAGACCTCGGCGGCGCCGATGAACTGGTCGCCGCTGGCGATCTCGCCACGATGCAGCGCGGGCGCCGCGATGCCGAAGCGCTCTTGCGTGGCGGCGTCCACCTGCCGGGGCAGGTCCAGCGCCAGGAAATCCGCCACACAGCGCGCCAGGACCTCGTTCAATCCCGCGTCCGTGGCGAATTTCGCCCGCCCCAGCAAGGGCACCTCGAAACGGGGAAACAGCGGCCGCGCATCCAGGTCATGCTGGACCAGGGTCTCGGCGAGCACCACGTCGCCCACGCGCACCCCCGGCGCGATGCCGCCGGCAAGGCCGGCGAACAGCACGCAAGACACGCCGAACTCACGTATGAGGGTGACCGCCGTGGCGGCCGCCGCCACCTTGCCCACGCGCGCCAGGACGAGGACGCAAGGACGGCCGGACAGCTTGCCCACGTAGTAGTCGCGCATGCCGATGGTGTGCCGCTCCGCGCTGGGCCCCATGCGGGTCAGCAAGTCGGCGATTTCATCGTGCAATGCCGCCAGGATGCCGATAGGCGCGGTCATGCGCCCGCCTCCGGCGCCAGGTCCGGACCCAGGGTATCCCGGCCGTCGAACACGAAGCAGCGGCCCTTGAACCCCGGACCGCCCGTTTCCTCGAAATACTTGAGTATGCCGCCTTCGAGCTGGTAGACATGCTCCACGCCCACGTCCTGCATGAACAAGGCCGCCTTCTCGCAACGGATGCCGCCGGTGCAGAAGCTGACCACGGTTTTGCCCGCCAGCTGCTCGCGGTGCCGTAGCACCGCATCCGGAAACTGCGTGAACCGCTGGATGCGCCAGTCGATGGCGCCTTCGAACGTGCCCGCGTCGACTTCGAAATCGTTGCGGGTGTCCAGCATGACCACCGGCCTGCCGGCGTCGTCCACCCCGGCAGCCAGCCAACGCGCCAAGGTGTGCGCGTCCACGCTGGGCGCGCGCCTGTCCTCGGGACGGATGGCCGGATGATCCATGCGGATGATTTCCCGCTTGAGCTTGACCAGCAGCTTGCCGAAAGGCACGGCGTCGCTGTGGCTGACCTTCACTTCCAGGTCGGCGAAACGGGGATCGGCGCGCAGGCGGCCCAGAAAGTCCTCGACACCCGCCGATGCTCCCGCCAGGAACAGGTTGATGCCCTCGGGCGCCAGCAGCACGGTGCCCTTGAGCCCGGCCTCCTCGGCCCAGGCCCGCACGCGGGGACGCAGTTCGTCCCTGTCGTCGAGGGTGACGAACTTATAGGCGGCGATATTGACGACCGTCGCCGCGGCCGCCGCGGCCACCCCATTTTCCTGATTCAATTCAACCACCGACATGCTCAATGCCCAACCACGCGCTGCTCGACCACGCTATCCAACGTCCATTGCACCGCCGGCATATCCGGCGGCGGATTCAATACCGGCGTTTCCACCACGCGCAGGCGATAGATGATGCCGGGGTGGTATTGGAAGCCCGCGATGTCGCCATACCAGAACTGCCACGGCTGGTTGTCGCTGTCGCGGACCTGGTAGCAGGTGGTGCGCCGTACGCCGGCATCGCAAGGCACGCGCTGCGAATTGACGTACACCAGCTTGGTCGCGCCGGTGGCGCCGCCCATCACGGGATCGATCCGGCGCGAGAAATCCAGGATGTCGCCATTGGCGAGCGACAGGGTCAAGTGGCGCGGGTCGCCGTAGTTGTCGGCCGACGTCGCGGTGATGCGGGTCAGCCCCGCCAGGAAATCACGCTCGACCTGGCTACGGTCCGCCGGGGCGCACGCCATGCGGGTGGATACCGGATCGGACGTCAGGATCAGATTCTGGCCGCCGCCCACCGTATAGCTGCTGGTGAAGGTGTTGCAGCCCGCGTAGCCCGTCACGCGCGGCTCCGCGCCTTCACGCGTAAAGGTGATGGTGATGGGCCGGTTGCGCGGATCGTTGGTCGGCACCGAACGCAGCGCGCCGCCGGGGCGCGTCCAACGCACCAGGGTCCAGCTGGTCTGGGCCAGGAAATCGTTGGCGTTGGCGGGCTGGAAGGCGGGGGAGCCCGCACTGTTACGCCAGGCCGACTGGCTGACGCAGCCAGCGAGGGCCACGCAGGCCAGCAGGGCGACCCCGAGCAGGCCGCGCGCGCGGTTGAAGGTAGGCATGGACAGTACTCCTGATCCGGAAATCGCCGGCGGGCCGACCGCGCCGGAAAGAACGAACGGGCCACCCCGTCCGCAAGGCGCTATTTTAGGCACGTCGGGCCGGGGGGATCAGGTGGCTAACAAAGCGACACCGTTATTGTCGGTTGCGGGGAAATCCTGGAGATCCTGGCGTCAAAGCCGCGTCGGTACGTCCTCGCCCCGCTTGAAGGTCATGACCGCGCCATCGCGCAGGTTCAGCGTCATCTTGCGCGGCGCGCCGCCGCTGTCCAGCGTAAAGGAGGCGATACGGGCCAGCGCTTTCAGGTAGGCCGTCTCGAAGCCGGCCAATTGATCCGACGGGCACCCCATGAAGGTGGAGGCGGGAACGGTAATGGACAGCTTTCCGCCTTCCAGGCGATAGGTGCCCATATAGCGGTTGCAGCCAGAGAACCCGGCGACCCGGTATGCATGGCCCTGCGTCAGGAAAGCCAGGCCTACCGGGGGATTGCCATTGCCGCCGGGCACGGCCACGGCCCCGCCGTCCGCGTTGGTCCAGCTCACCAGGTCCCAGGTGGTTTCGGCCAGGGAGTCCGATGTCGTGGCGGCCTGCGCCGCTGCCGCGCCCTTCGCCTGGGCGTGGCCGGTGGTGGTGGAGCAACCGGACAGGACGGCGGCAAAGGCAGCGGCGGTGACGACGGCGGCCAGGCAGCGCGGCGGGAAGGGGAACGACATCACGGTTTCTCCTATAGCGATGTAGCGATGAAGCGAAAAATGCCTCCAGGGCGTTGCGGCTATCGTGGATTGCCCCCCTGGGGAGCCTTCCGCCTTCAGAGCCGAAGGCAAAGACAGCCCCATTGTAGGCAAGCCGGCGGCCGGCCCACGGGCGCCGTGCCTTCGACGGCGCGGACCGCGTACGCGCGGTGCCTGGAGCGCGTGCCATGCCGGGCCGACCCGGGCCGGCCCGCGGCGACTATCGTGCCCTCCGCAAGAGCCGCACCCGGCCCGGCTCGCGTAATATGCTCCGGCGCGGTCCCGCGCCGGAGCGGCCCTGTGCGCGCCCCGCCTTGCGCCGGCCGGCGTCTTGGCCGCTCCCTTACCATCAAAAGAAGGAAAACCGCATGTTTACGGAAATCGCTCAGATCGAGATAAAGGAAGGCAGCAACGCCGCGTTCGAAGCCGGCGTGGCCAAGGCGAAGCCGCTGTTCCTGCGCGCCAAGGGCTGCAAGGGCGTCACGCTGCAGAAGTCGGTGGAGCATCCGACCCGTTATCGCCTGTATGTGCTGTGGGAAACGGTGGAAAACCACATGGTCGATTTCCGCGAATCGGAGGATTTCCAGGGCTGGCGCGCCTTGGTGAGCAGCCATTTCGCCCAGCCGCCACAGGTTGAGCACACCGTCGGCATCGATCTCGGCTGATTGCCGCCCGCGCGGGAATGCACGGCATCCGCGCGCGAGCGCCTTGCGCGGACGCAGGCCGGCGGACAGGGCGGTGCCCCGCCGCCCGGACCGGCCCCGACCCGTGCAGTCTCACGCCGCCTTGGGCGCCGCTCTCCAACGCATGACATATTCCAGCCCATCCTCGCTGGCGCCTTCGATCACGAAGCCCAGGCGCTCGTAGAGCCGACGCGCGGGATTGGTCTTCAGCACATGCAGGACCACCGAACGGCCCTCGGACGCAGCGCGTTCAAGCAGCCGGCCGATCAGCGCCGCTCCCCAGCCCTGGCCTTGCCGCGCCGGCGCGATCTGTACCTGCACCAACATCCACGCATCGCCCATCTCATGGGCCTTGAACAGGCCGATAAGCTCGTCGCCCAGATACGCCAGTTGCGCGTCCTCCAGGCGGTACTCGACCCGCGCCAATAGACTGGCCTCATCGTCCGGCGCGCCAGCGCTGCGCAGGTGCTCCAGCATCGTCGCGCGCCGCAAGGCCATCAGGGCCGGTACGTCGTCGCGCGTCGCCTGGCGCAGCGTCACCGCTGCCGCATCCGCGACACCGTCGCGGTCCTTATACGTCTTGTCCATCTGTGTCTATCCCTCACATCATCTAACGGAAGGCGTGAAATCAAAACGCTCGTGCGCAAAGTAAGTGCAGCCTTTCGGCGCCGGTCTTTAGGATGACCTACAACCGATGGCACAAAACGTAGTGAACGTCGTCGGCCATTTGAGCATGACCATGCACGGTTGCCGCGGGCTGCCGGCGATCCCGCAGCCCCAGGCGCGCATCACTCACGGCCAGCGTCGGAGGACTATTCAACCATGATCACCGAAATCGTCGATACCCAGTTCGCGGATATCCGCCTGCCTTGCGCGCACGACGGCAAGACCATCCAGGTCGCAGTGGCGCCGCTATGCGCGGCCATGCGTCTCGACAGCGAACTGGAGCTGCGGCGCATTGCGCAAGACGAGGACCTGGGTAGCCACTTGAAGCCCCTCCCTTATGCCCCCCCGATGGCCAGCGCGAATGCCTTGCCCATGGGAGCGGTCGCGCTCTGGCTGCACCGCCTGTCCCAGCAAGCCACCGATACCGAACAACGCCATCGCCTGGCCGTCCTGCAGCAGGAAGGCTTCGGCACCTTGCTGGAACAATGGAGCAAGCTGTTGCAGGGCAATACGCCGGACGACAATGTCGTTACGCTGAAGCGCCAGTTCAAGCGCATGCAGGCCCAGATCGATGCGATGGACGTCTCCATGCGGCAAGCGGAATCGTTCATCGAGCGGGAAATCATCCGTGCCCAGCTGAGCCAGCTATGCGCCTTCCCCGTCGGTCCGCGCAATACGCAGTCGCCCGCGCTGGACCAGTTCTGGCGCCTGGTGTTCTCGCGCTTGATGAGCGGCGCGGAGATCAACCACGCGCGCCGCTCGGACCGCTTCCTGGCCTTGAATTTCCGCCACCTGCGCAACGTGCTGGGTGACGAGGAAAAGTCGGTGCAGCTAACGCCCGAGTTGCGCAGCGAACTCAAGCGCAGCCGCTATCCGAATTTCCTGGGCGTGCGGGTGGTAAACAGCCGCATCTCGCGGAAAAGCTTGCGGTGCTGGGTGTTTAACTTGCACTGAGCGGGCTGCACTGAGCGGGCTGCAATGGGCAGGCTGCACCGGGCAGGCTGCACCGGGCAGCCTGCCCCGCGCATCCGGCACGGAGGTCAGCGGCCGGCGGGTTGCGTGGCCATCGGCGCAGCCTGGCGTCCCAGCGCGGCGTCACGCTCCTCGGTGGGCAGGTAGACCGCGCACAGGAAGTTGACGCCGCCGATGATCGCGAACATCAGCGCCATGGGCGGCCAGTTCAAGCCATAGTGGTTGGCAACCCACAGGCCGACCAGCGGCGTGGTCCCGCCGAAGATCGCCCCGCACAACTGGAAGCTCAGCGAGATGCCCGTATAGCGCATCTCGACCGGGAAGGCGCGCGGCAGATAGGGCGCCAGCACGGCATAGTACGCGCCGATCAGGAAGATGGCGCCGAGGATGCCGATGGCGATATTGCCGATGTCGCCGGTGAGGATCAGCATCATCATCGGCACCGACCACAGCGTGGCGAGCGCCGTCACCCACACCAGGAAGCGGCGTTCGCCGAAGCGGGTCGCCAGCCACGACGCGATCGGGAAGCTGATCAGCTCCACCACGCCGGCCCAGGTGATCACGTCCAGGATCTGGCTGCGCGTAATCTTGAGGTACGTGGTCGTGTACGTGATCATCAGCGTGGTCACGAAGTAGAAACCCGAAATTCCCAGCAGGCACAAGCCGATTCCCAGCAACAGGGCGCGCTTGCGCTCGCGCAGCACCAGGCCCAGCGGCGCGACCTGGGTGCGGCGGGTATCGCGCAGGCGCGCTTCCATTTCAGGGCTTTCGTCGACGCCGCGACGGATCAGGAAGGCGATCAGCACCAGGACGCCGCTGACCAGGAAAGGCAGGCGCCAGCCCCAGGACAGGAAGTCTTCCTTGGGCAGGTCCGACACCATGCGGAACACGCCCGTGGCCAGGATCAGGCCGATGGGGCTGCCATACTGCGGCGCCGATGCCAGGAACGTGCGCCATTTCGGCGGTGCGTGCTCCGCCGCGATCAGCACCGCGCCACCCCACTCGCCGCCCACGGCCACGCCTTGCAGCAGACGCAACACCACCAGCAGCACCGCGGCCACCACGCCGACGGAATGGTAGGAAGGCAGCAGGCCGATCAGCGTCGTCGCCACGCCCATCAGCATGAGCGTGATGATCAGGCTGCGCTTGCGGCCCACCTTGTCACCCAGGTGGCCGAAGACCAGCGCGCCCACCGGACGGGCAAAGAAGCCGATGGCGAACGTGCCGAGCGATGCCAGCGTTCCCATGAAGGGATCGCGGGTGGCGAAGAAGACGTCGCCGAACACCAGTGCCGCGGCAGTGGCGTAGCAATAGAAGTCGTACCATTCGATCATCGTGCCGAAGAAGGCCGCGGCCGCGGCCCGCACGGGTTGGTGGCGTACAGGCGTGGCGACGCCTGCCTGGCCGGTATTGGCATGCATGGATACTCCCCTTGTCGGTTCTTGATGAAGGCCTTGTGCCGCACTTTGCCGCACAGGCAGCGAACGGCGTTGACGATAGCAATCGCTGGCTATATCTTGTATAGCCACAAGCGACTGATCCATAAGTCCACTGCCGGCCACTGCGGGCCACTGCGTCACCAAGATGAAAGAAGTTTTGCTATCCGACCTGCTGGCCGGCGCCCTGCACCGCGACGCCGAGCAACCACTGCAACGGCAGATCTACGATATCGTGCGGCGCTGCGTCCTGGACCATACGCTGCTGCCGGGCCAGCGACTGCCGTCTTCGCGCGCCCTGGCCGCGGACATCGGCGTGTCGCGCATCACCATCACGCTGGCCTACGACAGGCTGATCGCGGAGAACTATCTCAGCTCGCGCGGCGGCAGCGGCACCTTCGTCGAACATACGGTGGAGCGCCCATTGACGGCGGCGTCGCCCGCCGCGCTGCAACGCCACCGGCCGGCGCTGTCGACGCGCGGCGCCGCCAACGGCAGCCGGCGCGGCGGACTGGCCCAACACACCGGCGCCTTCGTGCCGGGCATCGCCGACGCCGGGCTTTTCCCCTTCCATCTGTGGCGCAGGCTGGTGGCCCGCCATCTCAACAAATCCGACCTGTCCCTGGCCGGCTATGCCAAGGACGGCGCGGGCTTCATGCCCTTGCGCCAGGCCATCTCCAACTACTTGCGGATTTCGCGCTCGGTGGTGTGCGAACCGGCGCAAGTCATCCTGACCGCCGGCACCCATCAGTCGGTGGACCTGTGCGCGCGCCTGCTGGCCGACCCCGGCGACGCGGCCCTGGTGGAAAGCCCCTGCCATTGGGCGTTCCCGCTGGTGCTCGACGCCGCCGGCCTGCGCGTGCACGCGGCCACGCTGGACGAACACGGCATCGCGCTGGCGGACACCACCCTGCCGCGCCGCGCGCGCCTGGCCATCACCAGCCCGTCGCATCAATATCCCACCGGCGTGGTGATGCCGCTGGCGCGCCGCCTGGAGCTGCTGCAAGCGGCGCGCGCGGCCGGCCTGTGGGTCATCGAGGACGACTACGACAGCGAGTTCCGCTACGACGGCGCGCCTATCCCGTCGCTACAGGGCCTGGATACCGACGGCCGCGTCATCTACATGGGCACGTTCAGCAAGACCATGTTCGCCGGCCTGCGCTTCAGCTACATCGTGGTGCCGCCGCATATCGCCGATGCCTGCGCCCAGGCCTGCGCGCGCTTGTACCGGCCGGGCCACCTGCACTTGCAGGCGGCGCTGGCCGATTTCATGAACGATGGCCATTTCGCGCAGAACATCAAGCGCATGCGGGTGGAATACGGAGAGCGCCAGCGCCTGCTGCGTATAGCGCTGCAGGCGCGCGCCGGCGGCCTGGTCACCCTTTCGGAAGCGCGTGCCGGCCTGCACGTCTACGCCCGCCTGGACCGGGCCGTCTCCGTCGCGCGGCTGACGGCGGCCGCGGACGAGGAGGCCCTGGTGCTGGGCGTTCCCCATTTCCTGCCGGAACATGCGGCCAGGGACAGGAATGCGGTGGTGTTGGGCTACGGCGGCGTGCCGGCCGCGCGCATCGACGATGGCGTGGCGCGTTTCGCGCGGGCACTGGACAAGGCCGTGGCGACGGCGCGTACGCGCGCCGCGCGCGGCTGACCGCTCAAAGTCGCGCCAGCACCTTGTCCGCGGTGTCCAGCAGGATGTCCGCGTGCTCGATGCCGAAGGGCAGTTGCGGGCGCAGCTTCAACACGTTGCCATGCAGGCCGGTGGCACTGAGGAGCACGCCTTGCTCGCGCATGAGGTTGACGAAGCGATGGGTCGCTTCTTTCGCGGGCGTCCTGGCATCGCGGTCCGACACCAGCTCGACTCCGATGAACAGGCCGTCGCCGCGCATGTCGCCGATCCAGGAATGCCTTTGCGCAAGCTTGCGCAAGCCGTTTCTCAGGTACTCGCCGCTACGGGCCGCATTGGCCTGCAAGCCTTCGTCGCGGATGACGTCCAGCACCGCCATGGCGGCGGCGCACGACACGGGATTGCCGCCGAAGGTGTTGAAGTAGCGCGCCTGCCGGCCAAAACGTTCGAGGACTTCGGGCCGCGCCACCATGGCCGCTACGGGATGGCCGTTGCCCATGGGCTTGCCCATGGTGACGAGGTCGGGTTCGAGGCCGTGGCGTTGGAAGCCCCACATCGCGCTGCCGGTGCGCGCAAACCCGGCCTGCACTTCGTCGGCGATGAAGACGCCGCCGGCGGCGCGTATGGCCGCGACCGCGGGCGCCAGGAAACCGGCGGGCTCGGCATAGACGCCGTCGCTGGAGAATATCGTGTCGACCAGAAGGGCCGCCGGCTGGATGCCGTGGCGGCGCATATCGTCGATGGCCGCCTGCACCTGCGCGGCGAACCAGGTCCCCAGCGTGGCGGGATCTTGCCGATAACTGTCGGGCGCCGCCACCGTGCGCGTATCCAGGCCCAACGGCACCGCTGGGCCCAGCGAAGGCGAGACCGCCGAAACCGCCGCCGTGACGCCGTGGTAGGCCAGCTGCGTGACGATGACGCCGGTGCCGCCGGTGTGTGCGCGCGCCACCCGCAAGGCCAGATCGTTGGCCTCGCTGCCCGTGCAGGTGAAGATCACTTGCGACAAGGGCGCGGGGAAGGTCGCCAATAGGCGCTCCGCGTAGTCCAGCACGCCGTCATGCAGGTAGCGCGTGTGCGTATTGAGCGTGGCGGCCTGCGCGGCGATGGCCTGCACCACGCGCGGGTGGCTGTGGCCGACCGATGCGACATTGTTGTAGGCATCCAGGTAGCGCTCGCCACCCGGACCGTACAGCCACACGCCCTCGCCGCGCACGATATGCAGCGGCTTGTCGTAGAAAAGCCGGTAGGCCGGCCCCAGCAGGCGCTGGCGCCGCTCGATCATGGCCCTTTCGGATGCCGGCAGCGCGTCGGCGGCGGCCGGATCGAAGGCGTTGAGCATGGCTTTGTCTTTGCTCATGCGGATTCTCCACGTGTTTCCGGCCACGGCCGGGATAAATGTTCCAAGGCGGTGTGCCGGGCCGTCACGGGCCGCGGCGCGGGCCGAGCGGGTCGAGCGGACTCAGGCGGGCGTACCACGGCATGCCTCCAGCACGATATCGCTGGCCTGCCCCGGCGCCAGCGCGGCCAGCCGCGCCAGGCCGGTCCAGGCCAGGCCGTTGTTGCGCAGGATGTACTTGCTGTTTTCCGGATGCTGGTGGGCGCGCCAGCCGGTGATCGCGACCGTGATCAGCAGTCGCGCGGCGATAAGGTCCGGCAGCAGGACGAGTTCGTCCTCGTCCAATGGCAGCGCCCGATGATAGGCGGCGATGAGCGTGGTGGCCGCCGGGGTGATGGGATCGGCCGCGTCTTCCAATTGGTAGGCGGCGGCCACGCCCAGGTCCTGCACCAGCGGCGCGCGCACCATGTCGCCGAAGTCGAGCAAGGCGGCGATGCGCGCGGGATCGTCCTGGAACACCATGATGTTGTAGGCGTTCAAGTCGTTATGGATGACCTGGCGACGCGGCAGGCGGCGCAGCGCGGGACGCACGTTCTCGACGAAGCGCGCCATATGGCTTTCGGCGAGCGCACGGCGCCCGGGCTCTTCGATCAACGGCAGCAGGTCGGCCACGCTTTCGGCGCGCTGCAGGTCCCAAAGCAGCTCGTGGCCGGCCATGGGATGATCGAAGCCCTGCAAGGCCAGGTCGAAGGCGGCCAGCGCCTGTCCCAGGGCCGCGCGCTGGGCGGGGCCGCGCTCGGCCTGCCACAACGGCATGCCGTTGACGAAGGAGATCAGGCGTATCGCCCGCCGCACCCCCACGGGCCCTTCGTACCAGTACACCCAGCCGCCATCGCGCGTGCGATGAAGGTGGGGAATGGGCAGCGCGGCGTCGGCCTGCATCAGGTGCAGTTGCGCCTGCGTCTGGAAGTCCGTGACCGCCGGATCCTCGGCCGGATGCGTGGCCTTCAGCACATAGGCGCGGCCATCATCCAGGCGCAAGAGGAAGTTCTGGTCGCGTTCACTGCTCAGCAACCGCGCGGTGGCGCGCAATCCATAGGCTTGCCAGGCGATGGACTCGGCATCGGCCAGGGCCAGGCGCGGCGGCTCGGCGGCGAACACCGCCTGTCCAGGGGAGGCCCCGGGATTGCAAGCGGGAACGACGCGGTCCGGTTCGGCGGACCGCTTAAAGGGAAAACTCATGCTGCGTACGCTTCCAGGCCGCACCAGTCGGCGATGAACAGCGCAATGGTCTGCGTGACCTTGCGCACGGATTCGAGGTTGACCGCCTCATCATAGCCGTGCGGCATGCGGCATTCCGGGCCATACACGATGGCGGGCGTATCCGCGTACAGGCCGTAGAAGCGCGCATCGGTGGCCGCCGACGTGGCGTGTTCCCGCAAGGGCTCGCCGAACACGCGCTCGTGGCTGGCGCGCAGGACGCCTTCGACCTCGTCGGCGTCCTTCAGCTCGTAGCCTTCCGCCATGAAGCCGTGATAGATCACCTTGGGCGGATGCTGGGCCAGGAAGGGATCGCGCGCGGCAGCCTCGGCCACGAAGGCTTCGATCTCCGCGCGGGCGGCCTCCAGGCTCTGGCCCGGGTAGACCGCCACCCGCATATCGAAGGTGCACCAGGCCGGCACGCTGGACGGCCAGTCGCCGCCGGCGATCTTGCCCAGGTTGAAGCGTATCGGATGCGGATGGTTGCAGAAATGCGTGTGCTCGTGCTTGCGGCCGTTCCAGCGGGTCTCCAGCTCGTCCATCGCCTGGATCAGGAAGATGGCTTTGTGGATGGCGTTGGCGCCCGCGCCGGAGAAGGCCGCCGACGCATGCTGGGGGTCGCCCTCCACCTGCACCTGGAACCACATCGGGCCTACCTGCGCGCGCATCAGCATCGGCAGCAAGGGTTCCGGAATGAACGCGGCGTCGGCGCGATACCCGCGTTGCAGGCAGGCCAGGGCGCCGTTGCCGGTGCACTCCTCTTCCACCACCGATTGCAGGAAGACGTCGGCGGCCGGTTGCAGGCCCAGCCCGCGCAGGGCGTCCAGGGCCGCCATGCAGGCGACCAGGCCGGATTTCATGTCGCCTGCGCCGCGGCCGTACATCCAGCCGTCGACGATGGCGGGATCGTAGGGATCGCGGCTCCACTGGCTGCGCGGTCCGATGGGCACCACATCGATATGGCCGTTGAGGATCAGCGACCGGCCTTTCTGCGTGCGCGACCGGTGGACGCCGACCACGTTCCAGGCGTCGTCGTAGGACACCGCCACCGGCGAAAAACCCGGCATGCCGCGTATCGCGTCCACGTCGATGCGCCAGCGGTCCACGTCGTAGCCGCGCCTGGCGTACTGCGCCGCCATGAAGTCCTGCGCCCGCGCCTCCTCGCCACGCTGCGATGGGATGCGGACCAGCTGCGCGAGCAGCTCGGTCTGCGCGGCGTAGCCCTGGTCCACGGCCTGGAGGATGCGGGTCTTGAGATCGTCGGTAAGGGTAGGCATGGGTGCACGATTCGAGTCTGGACGACGAATCATAATTTCCCATGGCCCTAATGGGGATAGCCAGTTTTATGTTTTTATTATGGCCACTTCGGCTGGATGCCGATCAATGCCGCTAGGCCGATGCCGTGTCCCCCGGCGCGCCAATTTCGTCGGGCAAGCGTATGCGGGCGCACAATCCCGACGGGCGGCGGTTTTCCAGCGTCAGGGAACCGCCATGCGCCCGCACGATTTCGGACACGATGGACAGCCCCAGGCCCACGCTGCCGGGACGTTGCGCCCGGGCGGGATCCAGGCGCACAAAGGGTTCGGTGACATCCTGCAGGCGCTGCGGCGGAATGCCCGGACCGTCGTCGCTGACGGTGATCACCACCTCGCCGCGTTCGCGCACCGCGTCCACCACGGTGTTATCGCCATAGGCCAGGGCGTTCTCGATGAGGTTGGCGCAGGCGCGCTGCATGGCGTTGGGGCGGCAATATAGGCGGATGTCCGCCTGGCCGTCATAGCGGATGCGCGCACCGCCCTCTTCGTACTCGTCGCAGAGCGTGGACAGCAAGGCGCCCACGTCCAGCCACTCCGAGGCCTCCTTGTCCAGGCCGCTGCTCAGGAAGGACAACGCCGAATCCACCATGGTCTGCATCAACGTGATGTCGCGCAGCAGGCGCGGCCGCATGGTCTCTTCGCGCCCGGTCTCCACCTGCAGGCGCATCCGCGTCAAGGGCGTGCGCAGGTCGTGGCTGATGGCGGCCAGCATGCGCGTGCGGCTTTGCACGAAGCCGGCGATGCGTTCCTGCATGCGATTGAACGCGTGCGCCGCCCGGCGGATCTCCAAGGGTCCCTGCGCCTCCAGCGGCGCCACGGCGACGTCGCGTCCAAAGGCGTCGGCCTTCTCCGAAAGACGGCGCAAGGGACGGACGACGCGCCACACCGCCCAGGCCGACATCGCCACCACGCCCACGCACAGGAAGGCCACGGCGGTGAAGAAGGGAAACGTGAACCGCCGGGGAGCGCGGCTGACGCGGTCGGCGCGTATCTCCAGCACCCGGCCGTCGAAAGGCATCAGCACCTGGAACCGGGCGGGCGGCGACGCGGTGTCGCAGCCCAGCACCATCAAGGTATCGGCGTCCTGGACATGGGCGCGCAAGATGGTCTCCATTTCTCGCGTATCCAGGTTGGTCGCGTCGCAGGGCTGGGGAAAGTCCGAAAACCGCAGGGACAGGTTCGGTGCCTGCGCCGCCGCCATGATCGCCGGCCTGTCGGCCGGCTGCGCCTGGCGCAGCACATTGGCCACGCTGGCGATGCGATAGGCTTCGGGCCACGGCCAGGGCGGCGTCGGCGGCGCGCCCACGTACAGGAAGACGCCCGCGAAGAACGCGAAGGTCGCCACGGACGAACAGGCGATGATGGCCACGATCTGGCCCAGGGTAGTGGTGAAAAAGCGGCGCAGCATCGCGAGGCTCTCCTGTCTATGCCGCTGAGGCAACCGTGACTTCGTAATGCAGTGCGTAGCCGTCGGCGCGCACGGTGCGAATAGGATCTTCCAGCGGATCGTCGCCCGCCAGCTTGCGGCGCAAGCGGCTGACCAGCAGGTCGACCGAGCGCACGGCCACCGGCGCGCCTTCGCCACGGGTCAGGCTCAGCAACTCCTCGCGCGCCAGCACCCGGCGCGGATGTTGGCAGAAGACCAGCAGCAGATCGGTTTCGGCGCCGGTCAGGGGAATGCGCACCCCGGCGCGCGAACGCATATAGCGGTGCTGCGGATAGAACACGAAGCCGGCGAACTTGTACGCCATGGCCGCCTGCAGCGAACGCCCCGCCGCGGGCGAGCCCTCGCCCGGCCGGCGCAGCACCGCGCGGATGCGAGCCAGCAGTTCCCGCAGGTCGAAGGGCTTGGAGACATAGTCGTCGGCGCCCAATTCCAGTCCCACCACTTTATCGGTGGGTTCGATCAGCGCCGTCAGCATGATGATGCGCGGCCCCTGGGCCGGGCCGGCGGCGCGCAGGCGGCGACACAGGTCCAGGCCATCCTGGCCCGGCAACATGATATCCAGCAGCACCAGGTCCACGGCCTCGCGCGCCAGGCAGGCCAGGGCATCCTCGACGCTGCCTGCCTGGTGGACGGCGTAACCCTTGCCGGCGAGGAAGTCGGCGAGCGCCTCGCGGATTTCGATGTCGTCTTCGACGAGGAGGATGGGGCTGGTGGTCACGGGAAATAGCGGGGGTCAAGGACGCGATGTTGCTGCCCGTCGCAACGGTGCAGGTGGGAACGGCGCAGCTATGGACGGAGCAGCGACGAACGGTGCGGCTACGCACGGTACAGCGACGTTCAATTTCCGCGATTCTACGCCCCCGGAACCGCTAAAAACGGTTTATGTCAATTTCGACAAATTATATAAATCCCCTTATGAATCAACCACTTATTTGACTTCCGAAGACCAGGACGCCAACAATGCCAGCGTTCCTGAGCCGTGCCTGGTTTTCCATGAAAAAAAAATCCGAGTTATCCCGAAGCCCCGACGCCACCACCGTACGGTCGACGCATCGTCATCGCTGGGCGGTGCTGGCCGTGGCGATCGCCCTGGTCGCGGCCGGCGCCGTCTTCCTCGCGCGCCATCATGGCGGTGGCAATGCCGGTCCAAGCGCCTCCACCCACCAGCGGGCGCGCGGCGGCGGTTTCAATCCCTTCGGCGGCCCGCCCGGCGCGGGCAACGAACTGGCGGTCGGCGTGGCCGCCGCGACGCAGGGCGACATCCCCATCACCCTGAGCGCGCTGGGCACGGTGACGTCGCTGGCTACCGTCACCGTCAAGTCCCAAATCAGCGGCTATCTAACGGCGCTGCCCTTCCAGGAAGGCCAGGTGGTGAAGAAAGGCGACCTGCTGGCGCAGGTCGACCCGCGCCCCTATGAGGTGCAGCTGGCACAGTACCAAGGCCAGCTGGAAAGGGACCAGGCCTTGCTGGACAACGCGCGGCGCGACCTGAAGCGCTACCAGCAGCTGGGCAAGCAGGACTCGATCTCCCAGCAGACCGTGGATACCGCCTTGGCGACGGTGCATCAATACGAAGGCACCGTGCGCACCGACCAGGCCCAGGTCGACGCGCAGAAGCTGAACCTGGCGTACTGCCGCATCGTTTCGTTGGTCGACGGCCGCGTCGGCCTTCGGCAGGTGGACGTCGGCAACTACGTCACGCCGTCCGACACCGACGGTATCGTCGTGGTGACGCAGATGGATCCGATCTCGGTGGTGTTCACCTTGCCCGAGGACGATTTGCGCAAGCTGAACAAGCGGCTGGCCGCCGGCGCGAAGCTGGCCGTCACGGCCTACGACCGTGCCGGCAGTGAGGTCCTGGCGCAAGGCGAGCTGGCGACGGTGGACAACCAGATCGACACCAGCACCGGCACCGTCAAGCTGCGCGCAATGTTCCACAACCCCGCTGGCGAATTGTTTCCCAATCAGTTCGTCAACATCGTGCTGCACCTGGACACGCTGACCGGCGCTGTCGTCGTGCCCAACGAAGCGGTGCAGAACGGCGCCCCCGGCGACTATGTCTATCGCGTCAAGGATGACGGCACGGTCAGCCTGGTCAAGGTCACTACCGGCGCATCGGCGGATGGACGCACCGCCATCCTGTCGGGCCTGCAAGCGGGAGACCGGGTGGTGGTCGACGGGGCCGATCATCTCACCGACGGGGCCAGGGTGCCCATCCCCGGCGACAAGCCAGGCGACAAGCCGGCCGAAGGCAAACCCGCCGGGACGACCGCCACGCAGGCCTCCGCATCATGAACCCGTCCCGCCTGTTCATCCTGCGGCCGGTCGCCACGACGCTGCTGATGGCGGCGCTGCTGGTGGTCGGGCTGGTGGCCTGGCGCCACCTGCCGCTGTCGGCCCTGCCCTCGGTCGAGTACGCCACCATACAGGTGCAGACCTTCTATCCCGGCGCCAGCCCGGACGTCATGACCTCGGCCGTCACCGCGCCGCTGGAAGGCCAGTTGGGCCAGATGGCCGGCCTGCGCCAGATGTCCTCGCGTTCCTCGGGCGGCGCCTCGGTCATCACCTTGCAGTTCGACGAAACGATCAACCTGGACGTGGCCGAACAGGAAGTACAGGCCGCCATCAACGCCGCCAACAACCTGCTGCCGTCGGACCTGCCCGCGCCGCCCATCTACGCCAAGGTCAATCCAGCCGATGCGCCGGTGCTGACGCTGGCGGTGACGTCGGCCACCCTGCCCCTGACCACCCTGCAAACCATCGCCGACACCCGGCTCGGACAAAAGATCTCCCAGCTGGCCGGCGTCGGGCTGGTCAGCCTGAGCGGCGGCAACAAGCCCGCCATCCGGGTGCGCGGGAACATCCGCGCCATGGCGGCCTACGGCATAAACCCCGACGACCTGCGCACCACGCTCGCCAACATCAACGTCAACGCGCCCAAGGGCACGCTGGATGGGCCGCGTCGCGCCTATACGATAGACGCCAACGACCAGATCCAGGACCCCGCCGCCTACCTAGACACCGTCGTCGCCTACCGCAACGGCCGGCCCGTGAAACTGTCGGACGTGGCCGACGTCGTGACGGGACCGGAGAACACGCAGCTGGGCGCCTGGTCCGGCACCACGCCGGCCATCCTGCTCAACGTCCAGCGCCAGCCCGGCGCCAACGTGATCTCGGTGGTCGACGGCATCAAGGCCAAGCTGCCGGATTGGACGGCGGGCCTGCCCGCCAGCGTCCACGTCGAGGTACTGACCGATCGCATGACCACCATCCGGGCGTCGGTCCGCGACGTGCAGTTCGAGCTGGCGCTGGCCGTCGGCCTGGTGGTGCTGGTCATTTTCCTGTTCCTGCGCAACCTGCCGGCCACCTTCATTCCCAGCCTGTCGGTGCCGCTGTCGCTGGTGGGCACCTTCGCCGCCATGTACCTGTGGGGCTTCAGCCTGGACAACCTGTCGCTGATGGCGCTGACCATCGCGACGGGTTTCGTCGTCGACGACGCCATCGTGGTCATCGAGAACATCAGCCGCCACATCGAGGCCGGCAAGACGCCCTTGCAGGCGGCGTTGCAGGGATCGCGCGAAATCGGCTTCACCATTATTTCGCTGACCGTCTCCCTGCTGGCCGTGTTGATCCCGCTGCTATTCATGAGCGACGTCATCGGCCGCCTGTTCTACGAATTCGCGGTGACGCTGGCGGTCACCATCGTGCTGTCGGCCGTGGTCTCGTTGACCCTGGTCCCCATGTCGTGCGCGCAGCTGCTGCGCATGCGCCCGACGGAGGAACTGGCACGGGCGCGGACCAACGCGGCTGCCCACGGCGGGATGGAAGTGGCGACCGGCGATGGCTGGTTCGCCCGTATCACGCGCGGGTACGACCGCCTGTTGAAAATCGCGCTGGACCACCAACGCACCACCCTGCTGGTCGCCGCCAGCACGGTGGCGCTGACGGTTCTGCTTTACTTCATCGTCCCCAAGGGATTCTTCCCGGTCCAGGACACCGGCGTCATCCAGGGCATCACCGAGGCATCGCAATCGATCTCCTATCCGGAGATGGCCAGGCGCCAGAACGCACTGGCCACCGCCGTGCTCAGGGACCCGGACGTGGCCAGCCTGTCCTCCTACATCGGCGTGGACGGCAGCAACACCACCCTGAACGTCGGCCGCATGCAGATCAACCTGCGTCCCCGCGACGACCGCGATGCCACCGCCAGCGAAATCATCCGCCGCCTGCAACAGGAAACTGCCGATGTCACCGGCATCACCTTGCATATGCAGCCGGTACAGGACCTGACGGTGGATACGCAAATCAGCGCCACCCAGTACCAATTCATGCTGGACCACCCGTCGCTGGACACGCTGAGCCAGTGGACGCCCAGGCTGGTGGCCGAGCTGCGCAAGCAACCCGAGCTGGTCGACGTCACCAGCGACCTGCAGGCCAGCGGCCAGGCCGCCACCATCGAGGTCGACCGCGCCACCGCCGCGCGCTTCGGCATTACCCTGGCGACCATCGACAACGCGCTCTACGACAATTTCGGCCAGCGCATCATCAGCACCATCTTCACGCAATCCAACCAGATGCGCGTAATCATGGAAATCGACCCGAAGCTGAACCAGGGCCTGAAGACGCTCGATTCCATCTACCTGCCTTCGGCCACCGCCACCAACGGGCAAGTACCCCTGAGCGCCGTGGCGCGCGTGGTCGTCAGCCGCAAGCCCATCCAGATCTCACACCTGGCGCAGTTCCCGGCAACGACCATCTCCTTCAACCTGGCGCCCGGCGCGTCGCTGGGCGCTGGCGTGGACGCGGTCAAGCGCGCTGAGCAGGCCATCGGCCTGCCGCAAGGCTTCGAGACCCGCTTCCAGGGCGCCACGGACGCCTTCCAGACGTCGCTGTCCAACGAGCTCTACCTGGTGCTGGCCGCCGTGCTGGTCATGTATGTGGTGCTGGGCGTTCTGTACGAGAGCTTCATCCATCCTCTCACCATCCTGTCCACCCTGCCCTCGGCGGGGCTGGGCGCCCTGCTGGCCATGCTGTGCACCGGCGCCGACCTGGACATCATCGGCATCATCGGCATCGTGCTGCTGATCGGCATCGTGAAGAAGAACGCCATCATGATGATCGATTTCGCGCTGGCCGCGGAACGCGAGGATGGCCTGTCGCCGCGCGAGGCCATCCATCGCGCCTGCCTGTTGCGCCTGCGCCCCATCCTCATGACCACCATGGCGGCGCTGATCTCGGCGGTGCCTCTGGCCCTGGGTGGAGGCACCGGCTCCGAACTGCGCCAGCCCCTGGGCTACGCAATGATAGGCGGCCTGGCGGTAAGTCAATTGCTGACGCTGTTCACCACGCCCGCCGTCTACCTGGCGATGGACAGCGTGGCGTCGCGGCTGCGCCGCCGCGGGTTCGCCTTGCGCGCGCCGGACGAGAAGGCCGAAGGCGCGCAGCCATGAATATCAGCGCGCTGTTCATACGCCGTCCCGTCGCCACCTTGCTGATGACGCTGGCGATCGCCGCCGCGGGCGCCCTGGCCTTCGGGCTGCTGCCCGTGGCTCCCCTGCCCGCGGTGGACTTTCCCACCCTGCGCGTGCAGGCGCAGATGGCCGGCGCCAGCCCTGAAACCATGGCGACCACCGTCGCCGCGCCCCTGGAAAAGCACCTGGGCCAGATCGCCGACGTCACCGAGATGACGTCGCAGAGCAGCGTCGGGTCGACCAGCATCATCCTTCAGTTCGGCCTGGACCGCGACATCGAAGGCGCCTCGCGCGACGTGCAGGCGGCCATCAACGCCGCGCGCGCCGACCTGCCGTCGTCGCTGAAGTCCAATCCCACCTATCGCAAGTTCAACCCCGCCGACGCACCCATCCTGGTGCTGGCCCTGACCTCCGACCTGTTGCGTCCCGAGCAGCTCTACGACAGCGCCGCCACCATCCTGCAACAGCGCCTGATGCAGGTCCCGGGCATCGGCAACGTCGACGTCAACGGCAGTTCCCTGCCCGCGGTCCGCGTGGAGTTGAACCCGGGCGCCCTGAACAAGTACGGCATCGGCCTGGAGGACGTCCGCGCCGCCCTGTCCGCCGCCAATGCCAACAGCGCCAAGGGCGTCATCGAGGATGGCGCGAACCGCTACCAGCTCTATGCCAACGACCAGGCCTTGAACGCCGCCGCCTATCGCGACCTGGTCATCGCCTGGCGCAATGACCGGCCGGTCTACCTGCGCGATGTCGCCGAGGTGGACGATTCGGTGGAAAGCCTGCGCAACGCCGGCTACGTCAACGGCAAGCGGGCCGTGCTGCTGTGGTTGTACAAGCAGCCCGCCGCCAATATCGTCGAGACCGTGGACCGCGTCGACGCGCTGCTGCCCCAGTTGCGCGCCGCCTTGCCCAGCGGCGTGGAGATGACGATCTCCAGCGACCGCAGCAGCACCATCCGCGCCTCGCTGGCCCATACCGAACAGACGCTGATCATCGCGGTGGTGCTGGTGGTGCTGGTGGTCCTCGCCTTCCTCCGGGACGCGCGCGCCACCCTGATACCGGCCGTGACGGTGCCCGTTTCCATCCTGGGCACCTTCGGCGCCATGCAGTTGTTCGGCTACACCCTGGACAATCTTTCGCTGATGGCCCTAACCATCGCCACCGGCTTCGTGGTCGACGATGCCATCGTCGTGCTGGAGAATATCGCCCGCCACCGGGAAGCCGGCGCCCCGCGCGTGCGCGCGGCGATGGACGGCGCACGCGAGGTCAGCTTTACCGTGATCTCCATGAGCGTGTCGCTGGTGGCGGTGTTCCTGCCCATTCTGCTGCTGGGCGGCCTGGTCGGCCGGCTGTTCCACGAGTTCGCCATCGTCCTTTCGATCGCCATCGGCATCTCGTTGGTGCTGTCGCTCACCACCACGCCCATGCTGTGCGCCCTCCTGCTGCGTCCACGCGCGGCGCCGGCACGCTGGCCGCGCTCCGACAACCTGGCCGCGCGCATGGCCCGCCGCGCGGACGCCATCGTCGCCGGCATGCAGCGGCTCTACGAGCGCAGCCTGTCGCTGGCCTTGCGCCACCCCTTGCCGGTCCTGCTTTCCTTGCTATTGACGATCGTGCTGAACATCGTGCTGTTCACGGCCGTCCCCAAGAGTCTCTTCCCGCAGCAGGACAGCGGCCTGATGGGCGGCGGCATCCAGGCGGACCAGAGCATTTCCTTCCAGGCCATGAGCCAGAAGATGCACCAGGCCATGGCCATCGTGCAGGCCGACCCCGCCGTGCAGACGGTGGTGGGCTTCACCGGCGGGCGCGGCACCAACCAGGCCATGAACGACATCACGCTCAAGCCGCTGGACCAGCGCAACGCCTCCGCGTTCGACGTCATGGCGCGGCTGCGCGCCCGGCTGTCGGACATCCCGGGCGCGCGGCTGATGATGTTCCCGCGCCAGGACCTGTTCATCGGCGGCCGCATGAGCTTCGCCCAATTCCAATACACCCTGCAAGGCGACGACTCGGCCACGGTCAGCACGTGGGCCGCCAGGCTGGCGGAGGCGCTGAAGGCCAATCCCGCGCTGGCCGACGTGTCCTCCGACCAGCAGAACGGCGGGCTGGAAACCCGAGTCGTGGTCGATCGGCCCACCGCGGCGCGCTACGGCATCACGCCCGACGCCATCGACGCCACGCTCTACGACGCCTTCGGGGAGCGCCAGGTCTCCACCATCTACAAGCAGCAAAACCAATATCACGTGGTGATGGAGCTGGCGCCGCGCTACCTGCAGGACCCCGGATCGCTGAAGCAGATATATGTCAGCACCACCGGCGCGGCGGCCAGCGGCACGTCGTCGACCAATGCGTCCTCCGGCCTGGTCAGCGCCGCCGCGTCCGGTTCGACATCATCGACAGCGTCCGCCTCGTCCTCCGCTGCCAATGCGGCCACCAATGCCATCGCCACCAGCGCCGGCAAGGCCTCCAGCGGCACGGCCGTCAGCACCAGCGGTTCGACCATGGTGCCGCTGGCCGCCTTCGCGCGGCTGGCGCCGGCGACCACGCCGGTCTCGGTCAATCACCAGGGCCAGGCCGTGGCGGTCACCATTTCGTTCAACCTGGCGCCCGGGCATACGCTGGACGACGCCACGCGCGCCATCCAGCAGACCGTCGACGACCTGCGCATGCCGGTGACGGTGCATGGTGGCTTCGCCGGCACGGCGGGCAGCGCGATGGCGGTGGTGTCCACCATGCCGTGGCTGATCGCCGCCGCCCTGCTGGCCGTCTACGCCGTGCTGGGCATCCTGTACGAGAGCTACGTTCATCCCCTGACCATCCTCTCCACGCTGCCCTCCGCCGGCGTGGGCGCGGTGCTGGCGCTTCTGCTGACCGATACCGAATTCACCGTCATCGCGCTGATCGGCGTCTTCCTGCTGATCGGCATCGTCAAGAAGAACGCCATCATGATGGTCGACTTCGCCATCGATGCCGAACGCAACGAAGGCCTGTCGCCGGAGCAGGCCATCCACCGCGCCTGCCTGCTGCGCTTCCGGCCCATCATGATGACCACATGCGCCGCGCTGCTGGGCGCCGTGCCGCTGGTGCTGGACCATGGCATGGGGTCGGAGCTGCGCCGCCCGCTGGGCATCTCCATCATCGGCGGCCTTATCGTCAGCCAGGTGCTGACGCTCTATACGACGCCCGTGGTCTACCTCTACCTGGACCGCTGGCGCCAGCGCGCGCTCGGCGCCTGGCGCCGTCGCCGCGGCATGCCGGCGCAACCCCATACCGATCCCGCGCCATGAAGCCTCCCGTCATGAAGCCATTATTCATGAAGTCCCTTATCACCAAGCCCCTGCTCAAACGGCTGGCCGCCGGCCTTGCCCTGCCCCTCCTGCTTACGCTGCAGGCCTGCGCCGTGGGCCCTGACTATCAGCGGCCCGACGCGCCCACCTCCAGGGCCTTCAAGGAGGCGCCGCCCGCGCCCGCCGGATGGAAGCTGGCCGATCCGGGCGCGGCGCCGCGCGGTGCCTGGTGGGAGGTTTACCAGGATCCCGTGCTCGACGGACTGGCTGCCCAGGTGTCCGTGGGCAACCAGAACCTGAAGGCGTACGAAGCGGCCTATCGCCAGGCGCTGGCCGTCGTGCGCGAAGCGCGCGCGAATCTGATGCCGACCGTGGCCGTGGGGCCGTCGCTCACACGCGCGCGCACCAAGGGCAGCACCGGAACCACCAGCGAGCTCGAAGCCAGCGCCAGCTGGGACCTGGACCTGTGGGGCAAAGTGCGACGCCAGATCGAAAGCGACCAGGCCGGCGCCCAGGCCAGCGCCGCCGAACTGGCCGACCTGACGCTGTCGGCCCAGGCGGAACTGGTGACCGACTACTTCGGGCTGCGCTACCAGGACGCGCTGGGGAAGCTGCTGCGCGACACGGTCCAGGCCTACGAGCGCAGCCTCGCCATCACGCGCAACCAATACGGCGCCGGCGTGGCCGCACGCTCCGACGTGATCACCGCGCAAACGCAGCTGGCCTCGGCACGCGCGTCGGCCATCGCCAGCGAACAACTGCGGGACCAGTACGAGCATGCGATCGCCCTGCTGATCGGCAAGCCGCCGGCCGACCTCGCCATCGGAGCCGGCGAATTGCCCCGGCGCATTCCCCAGATTCCCGCCGGCCTGCCGTCCGACTTGCTGGAACGACGTCCCGACATCGCGCAGGCCGAACGCACCATGCAGCAACAGAACGCGCTGATCGGCGTAGCCGAGGCCGCCTGGTACCCGTCCGTGACGCTCTCGGCCGCGGCCGGCTATTCCGGCGCGTCGCCGCTGTTCTCCGCCGCCAACGCGCTCTGGTCCCTGGTCGCCAGCGGCAGCGAGACCCTGTTCGATGGCGGCGCGCGGTCCGCGACGACCGATGCCGCCAGGGCGGCCTACGACCAGAGCGTCGCCACCTATCGGCAAACCGTGCTGGCGGCCTTCCAGGACGTGGAGGACGAGCTGTCCAACCTGCGCGTGCTGGCCAACCAGTCGACAGCGCAGGACGAGGCGTTGGCGCTCGCGCGCCAGGCGGTCACCATCGCGCTGAACGAATACCAGGCCGGCACGCAGCCCTACACCACCGTGGTCACCGCGCAGGCTACCGCCTTGTCCAACGAGGAGACTGTCTTGCAGATCCAGCAAAGCCGCCTGGCCGCCAGCGCCGCCCTGATCAAGGCCTTGGGCGGCGGTTGGAGCAGCGACCGGCTGGCGCTAGACCGTATGGCGGACGAAAGGGGCAAGACGGTCAAGCCACGCTGACGGCGCGCCGCAATGCGGCAATCGGCCGCGAGTGCCTTGCGAGCAGGGTTTGCGCGGCCTCCCGGCCTTTGTCTTATTTTGGGGACAAGCATGCTATTGCACCGCATGATTCCCGCCTCCGTGGATTGATGTTCACAACACATCAATCCACCGAATTTTTGCACTTTACACGGTTGTCGCCGTTCTTCATTCTTCGCGCATATCAAAGCGCAACGCGCCGCGTCCCCCCCGGCGCGTACAAGAAGACAAGGAGACCGAGCATGAAGACGACCGGCGCCGCCGACGTTCCCCCATTGACCCGCCATGTCGCGACATTCGTCGTCGCCACGCAGGATAGCGATATTCCCGCGGAGGTAGGGCAACTGGGCAAGAAAGCCATCCTGGACGCCTTGGGCGTGGCGCTGCCCGGCGCCATCTCCGCGCCGGGCCGGGTACTGGCGGGCTACCTGCGGGACCTGGGCTGCACTGGACCGGCTGGCGTCCTCGGCACCTCGCTGCGCCTGGCGCCGCGTTTCGCCGCCCTGGCCAACGGCACCGCGATGCACGCCGACGACTACGACGATACCCTGCAGGCCGAAACCGGCCGCTACCAGGGCGTGCATCCCACCGCGCCCGTCCTGTCCGCCGTGCTCGCGGCCGGCGAAGCCCGCGGCGCCAGCGGACGCGAACTGCTCCTGGCCTACCAGGTAGGCGTCGAAGTGGCGTGCCGGCTGTTCGACGCCACGCACGTCAATCACATCCTGCACGGCTTCCATGCCACCGCCACGTGCGGCATGCTGGGGGCCGCCGCCGCCGTGGCCCGCCTGTACGGCATGGACGCCGACGGCGTCGCGACCACCCTGGGAATCGCCGCCAGCCAGGCCGGCGGCCTGCAGGAGAATTTCGGCACATCGGTCAAGCCTTTCCATGCCGGCCGTTCGGCCGAGGTCGGCATCGTCGCCGCCGACCTGCAACAGCGGGGCTTCACCGCTTCCCCCATCATCCTCGAAGCCAGGCGCGGCTTCTTCCAGGCCCTGGGCGGCGGCTACGACGCCGCGCGCCTGGTCGACAAGCTTGGACGCCCGTGGTCCTTCGTCGACCGGGGCATCTGGCTCAAGGCCTTTCCCACCGGCAGCCTGGGCCATCCGGCCATGACCAAGATGCAGGAACTGGTCCTGCGGCATGACATCCATCCCGGGGACGTCGCGCGGATACGGGTCAAGACCAGCCAGAACATCCACCACACCCTGCTGCACCACCAGCCCAAGACCGAATTGCAGGCCAAGTTCAGCCTCGAATTCTGCCTGGCGGCGCTGCTGCTGGAGCGCAAGTGCGGCTTGAACCAGTTCCATGATGAATACGTCATGCGCCCCGACGTGCAGGAGACCATCGCCAAGGTCGAATACACGACATACACGCCGGACGAGGCCGTGCGCGAACAGCACACCATCGTCACTTCGCACGTGGAAATAGAGCTCAAGGACGGCCGCCGCCACGGCGGACGCATCGACGCCGGCAAGGGCAACAAGGCCCATCCCATGTCCGAGGACGAGGTGGCCGACAAGTTCCGGGAGTGCGCGGAATTCAGCCGCTGGCCCATGGACAAGGCCGAGCGCGCCATCGCCCTCGTCCGCCGCCTGGAGGACGTCGCCGACATACGCGACATCACCCGGGAACTGACGGCGGCTGGCGACTGAGCGCTGCCGCAGTCTCACGAACAGACGAGAAAAAGACCTGGAGACCATCATGCCATTCCTCCCCACAGCGAGGCGCCATCCGGCGCGTCGCGCAGCCACGCGGCTGGCCCGGGCCGCTGCCGCGCTGCCACGGCGGCTTGCCGCCATCGCCACTGTCGCCGTAACCTCGGCCGCGGCCGCGGCCGCCGCCATCGCCATGCTGGCCGCGGCGCCGGCAAGCGCCGCGGAAGACGCCTCCAAGTGGCCCGTCCATCCCATCCGCCTGGTGCTGCCCTTCCCGCCGGGTGGCGGTACCGACACGCTGGCCCGCATCATGGCGCCGAAGCTGGGCGCGCTGCTGGGCCAGCCTATCGTCGTCGACAACCGGGGCGGCGCCGCGGGCAACATCGCCACCGATATCGTGGCCAAGTCCGAACCTGACGGCTACACGGTGCTGATGGGATTCAACACGGCGCTGACCATGAATCCCTCGCTCTACCGCAACCTACCCTTCGACGTGCAGCGAGACTTCAAGCCGGTCACGCTGCTGGCCGCGGCGCAGTATGTGCTGGTGGTGAACCCCAGCCTGCCCGTGCACAGCGTGCAGGACCTGGTCAACCTGGCCAAGTCCAGGCCCGGTCAACTCAACTACTCGTCCAGCGGGACCGGCAGCCCGCTGCACCTGGCCGGCGAACTGTTCAAGGCGCGCACCGGGACCAATATCACTCACATCCCCTACAAGGGAGGCGGCCCGGCGACGATAGGCCTGCTCAGCGGGCAGGCCCAGCTGATGTTCGGCAGCGTGTCGGCCGTGATGCCGCATGTGAAGGACGGCAAGCTGCGCGCCCTGGCGGTCACCGGCCTGAAGCGCTCCGACGTGGCGCCCGACCTGCCCACCCTGGACCAGACCGGGCTGCCGGGCTTCGACGTGACGTCCTGGTATGGCTTGCTGCTGCCCAAGGGAACGCCCGATGCCATTGTCGAAAAACTGGCGGCGGCCGCGCAGCAGGTCGTGCAGCAGCCCGACGTCCGCGACGCCATGGCCAAGCAGGGCCTTGAGCTGACCATCGACACGCCGCGCGAGTTCGCCGCGCTGATCAAGACGGAGTCGGCCACCTGGGCCGGACTTATCCAGAAAATGAATATCCACGCGGATTGATGCCGCGCGTTGGCCATGCAACCCCCAGCAGGAACGTAGAAGACGCACATGAAAAAACACCAGAACACCGACAAGCGCGTTGCGAAGAAAGCGGCAGGAGAAACCGTCGAAAAAGCGCCGGGAGACGCGGTCGCCGGCATCTCCCCGGTCATGCGGAAGCTGAGCCGCTACATCGCCCAGGCCGCCGAACGCCCATTACCACGCAGGGTTGCCGAGCGCGCCCGCCTGCACCTGGTCGATACCTTCGCGGCGATGATTTCCGGGTCGCGCCTGCTGCCGGGAAAAAAAGCCATCGAATATGTGAAACCCCTGGGCGGACGCGAGGAAGCCGGGGTGATCGGCACGCGCATCGTCACCACGGTGCAGAATGCGGCGCTGGCCAATGGCATGTTCGGCCATGCCGACGAAACCGACGATACGCATCCGCCATCCCTGACCCACCCGGGCACCAGCGTGATCCCGGCGGCGCTGGCGATTGCGGAGCGCAAGCGCTTGAACGGCGCGCAATTCCTGCGCGCCGTCGTGCTGGGCTACGACGTGTGCGCCCGCATGCTGCTCACGCTCAAGCCCATGCCCTACCTGCGCTCCGGCCATCACGCCGGAGCGACCGGGCAATTGTTCGGCGCGGCCGCCGCGGCGGGTTCGCTGCTGGCCCTCACGCCCTTGCAGGTGCGCTACATGCTGTCCTATACCGGCCAGCAGACGGCGGGACTCTACACCATGTTCCGCGATCCCGAGCACATAGAGAAAGCCTACGCGATGGGTGGGATGCCCGCCCACAACGGCTTGCAGGCAGCCATGATGGCGGCCTGCGGCTGGACCGGCGTGGAGGATATCTTTTCCGGCGAGCGCGATTTCTTCCACACCTTCGCGCCCGAGGCATACGACCGCGAGGACCTGGCGCGCGGGCTGGGCAAGGACTATGAGATGCTGCGCGCGTCCATCAAGCGCTGGCCCATAGGCGGTCCTATCCAGGGTCCCATGCACGTGCTGAACGACCTGATGGCCGAACACGGCTTCGGCGCGGACGACGTGGAGAAGGTCATCGCCAACATGCCGGACAAGGAACTGGAGATCGTCGACAACCGCCCCATGCCCGACATCTCGGTGCAGCACCTGCTGGCCGTCATGCTGCTGGACCGCAAGCTGACGTTCAAGTCCGCCCACGATTTTGATCGCATGAAGGACCCGCGCGTCCTGAAAATGCGCGCGCGGGTGCACGCCGTGGGCGATCCGTCGCTGACGGACGTGCAGCGGCGCTGGCGTTGCGTCATGGCCGTGCATCTCAAGGATGGCCGTGTCCTGCACGGCCAGACCATGGCGGCCAAGGGGAGTTTCGAGAACCCGCTGACGCCGCCGGAGGAGAACGAGAAAGCCATCGACCTGCTGGCGCCGGTGCTGGGCAGGAAGCGCAGCCTGGAGCTGCTCGATGCGCTATGGCATATCGACGAGATAAAGGACGCACGTGCCTTGCGCAAGCTGTATATGAAATAGCGGAAGGCGAAAAAAACCCTGGGCCGGCGAGCCTCCCCGCAACGATTTGGGAAAAAACCATTGCCTATCGTTACCTGGCATGGACACGCGGCCCCGTAGAATGCGCCAGGTTCATTATTTACGAGGTCCTTACCCATGCGTGCAACCAGCAAGGGCAGGCAAGGCATGCCGCGCGCGACCAGGTATTCCGTCCTGGCGGCGCTGTTCGCGGCGGGGATGGGTGCGCTGCCGGCGGCCCAGGCATTCCAGGCAGTGCCCGAACCCCTTATCCCTGAGTCCCTTGCTGGCCTGCCGCCATCGTGGACGGCAAAGCCCCCCGCCGGAGCGAAATCCGGCGCGAGGAACCGGCTCCTGGCCCAGCTGTCTTCCGCGCCGCTGGTATTGACCGTCGCCCATGCCGCGATCCGCGAAGGCCAGCCCGGCGAGCAGTCCACGCTGGAAATCCGCCTGGCGCCCGAGTCGCGCCAGGCCCTGGCCCAGTTGACCAGCGAAAACGTCGGAAGAAGCGTGGTCCTGCGCGCCGCTGGCGAAGTGCTCACCACCGTGGTCATCCGCGGTCCCATCGAGAGCGGCAACCTGCTCGTGACGCCCGGCATGGATGAGCACGGCATGACGGAAGCTAAGATGAGACAGATCGCCGGGAAGCTGTCGTCGGGCAAGGACAAGCTGGAGATCAGCCTGCTCCCGCGGCTCTAGGCCCCGTCCGGACCTGGCGCGCGGCCTGCCACGCGGCGGCGCCATGGCACGCGCCTAGCGTGCCTCGCTGTGCCTCGGTGTGCCTTGGTGTGCCTTGCCGCGCCTTACTGCCGCGCCTTACTGCACCTTGGGCTCCGGCGTTTGCAGAATCTGCGTGACGAAGCGCCGCACGCCGGGGGCGGCCTCGTGCCGGCGATAGATGGCCGCGACCTGCGAGGGAATGACGGCGCCGGCGATATCCCGATACACCACATGCGGCAGCGCGATCACCCGCCGCAGCACGCTGGGCACCACCGCCACGCTGGCGCCGACCGATACCTGCGTCAATACCGCCAGCAGGGAACCCGGCACCGCGCTGATATGCGGCGTGAAGCGCCCGCGCCGGGCCACCTCCTGCAAGCCGGAGTGCTGTTCCGGCACCACGAAGGACTCGCCCGCCAGGGCCCGCGCGGGCACGGGCGCGTCGCCACGCGCCAAGGCATGGTCCCGCGGCAATGCCAGGCAGAAGCGGTCCCTGGCCAGCACGCGGCCGGACAGGCTGGCAGGCAGGTTGACCGGCGTGCGCACGAATGCGACGTCGACCTTGCCGTCCTCCAGCAGGCTGGGCAGTTCATCCATCGGCAGCTCGCGCGCGCGGATCTCCACGTCCGGCCAACGCGACAGGAAACGCCGCGTCTGGTCCTGCAGGACGCCGGAGTAAGCAGCGGATCCCACATATCCCAGCGCGATCGCCCCCACCTCGCCACGTCCGGCCCGGCGGCCCACGTCCACCGCATGGTCGAACTGGGCCAACGCCATTTCGCTTTCGGCGAGGAAGGTCGCGCCGGCGGGGGTCAAGGCCACGGACCGCTTGGTCCGTTGCAGCAGGCGCGCCTGGACGGCGCGTTCCAGTTCCTGGATCTGCACGGTCAGCGTAGGCGCGGAAATGCCCAGCAACTCGGCGGCGCGGCCAAAGTGGAGTTCACGCGCGACGACCGCGAAGGCGCGCAGGTGGCGAATTTCCATATTCAGTTTTCTTAAATAAAGAAGCCAGTCTTCTTTATTGAACACGAATTTACTCGATGCTGAAATAGAGACTCGTTTTTCCGCAGCATCAGGAGTCTGAAATGAAACGCCTCACCCGCTATACGGCCGCCCTCGCATTTGGACTGGGTATCGCCGCCTCGGCCCACGCCGCCCCGCCCCAATTGCCCACCCAACCCGTGCTCAATCTGGCCGCCGCGCAACATGTGCTGGCCGCCGCGCAGGCCAAGGCGCAGGCGGCCGGCTGGCCCTGCGTCATCTCGGTGGTCGACGCCGCCGGGCAGCCCTTGCTGCTGCTGCGCATGGATAACGCCGCGGTTCCAGCCGGCGTCGAACTGGCGCCCGGCAAGGCGCGCACCGCCGCGCTGTTCCGTCGGCCGAGCGGCGCGCTGGAAGACGCCATCAACGGCAACCGGCCCGCCGCGGCGACCGCGCGCGGCTTCGTCCTGATGCGGGGCGGACTACCGCTTACCGTCCACGGCCAGGTAGTGGGCGCCATCGGCGTCTCGGCCGACACGCCGCAGCATGACGAGGAAATCGCGCAGGCGGGCGTGGCGGCGTTGCAATAACGATTGCGGTAGCGTCGGAGTAACGGTTGGAGTAACGGTTGGAGTAACTGAGCGCCTGACCTTCTCAGCCTGTCCTGCTCAATATCCGACCGTAAAACGCCGGCGCACGTGCGCCGGCGTTTCCAATTCGTCGACCAATGCAATCGCATAGTCCTCGAAACTGATGCTCGAACCATGCTCGCCGGCCAGTAACTGGTCGGTGCCCAGGCGGAACTTGCCGGTGCGCTCGCCCGGAATGAACATGGCCGACGGCGACAGGAAGGTCCAGTCGAGGTCCTGCACGCCCTTGAGCAGGTCGAGGAATTCCGCGCCCTTGGTCGCTTCGACCTTGTAGGCCTGCGGGAAGTCCGGCTGGTCCACCAGGCGCTGGCCCGGCGCGATCTCCAGGCTGCCGGCGCCGCCGACCACCAGGTAGCGCCTGACCCCGGCCGCGCGCACGGCGTCGATCAGCACATGGGGATCGCTGGCGGTGAAATGCACCGCGCTGATCACGGCGTCGTGGCCGCGCAGCAACGCAACCAGGCCATCCTTGTCATAAACGTCGCCGTGCCTGGCCGTGACGTTGGGCAGCTTGGCGATTTTCTCGGCATTGCGGGCGATCGCGGTCACGTGGTGGCCGCGGTCGGACAGTTCCTTGAGGATGCGCGCGCCGGCATTGCCGGATGCGCCGATGAGTGCGACGTCAGCCATGAGCAAATCTCCAAGAGTTCGGTATGGGACACGGCCTGCTATGCAGACCGTGCCAACATCCTGCATCTTAAGTGTTGCATCTCGGGCCTGCCACCCTGATGGCATCTTATGCAAGACGCTCCGGCCCCACAAGACGTCACGCCGAAGTGCCCGGGTCAGGCCGGCGTGCCATCGTGCTGGCGCGGCGCAAGTACTCCAGCACGGCGGCCTCGTCGCCGGAAAAGACGATACGCCCCGCCTTGCTTTCCCGCTGATGGCGGTACATGGGATCGTAGTAGCTTGTCAGCAGCGCCTCGATCCATGCCCGGTGTCCCTCCACGCCGCCGCCGCGCGCCTGCTCCGCCAGCGCGGCATCCATGATGGCCGCCAACTGCTGGTGCCGCAGGCCGCCCAACCGTTTCTGGATCTTGTCCAGGCTCTGGCGCAGCCGTTGCGCGAACAGTAGCTGCCCCTGCTCGTGGCCGTGCTCGGCGACGAACTCCGCGCCCAGGTTCACGACATAGTCGCGCAGGATGCGCCGCACCCGGTTCTCGAAGCTGTCCTCCAGCCACACCAGCGGATAGCGTTGCATGCCCTGATGCAGGCCCACCGGAACGCTGCAGGCCCCGATGGCCTGGCCCTCGTCTTCCACCACGAAATGCGCATGGCCAGCGTGACGCTTCTTCAGGATGTCGACGGCCAGGCCGTTCTCGAAGTCGATCTGCGCCGGCTGGCCGGTGACGCGCTTGCCGAAGCTGGAACCCCGGTGATGGGCGTGGCCTTCCAGGTCCAGTCCGTGCGCCAGCTGCGCGAGGACGTCCGTCTTGCCCGTGCCCGTCATGCCGCCGAGCACCACGAAGCCGCATTCGGCCAACGCGCGGTCCAGCGTGTCCAGGAGAAAGCCGCGCAGGGCCTTGTAGCCGCCGATCACGCGCGGATAGGCGATGCCGGCCTCCTCGCGCAACCAGGTCTGCACGATCTGCGAGCGCAAGCCGCCGCGAAAGCAGTAGAGATAGCCATCCGGATGCGCGCGCGCGAAGTCGGCCCAGGCGGCCAGGCGCTCCGCCTTGACCTGCCCGCTGACCAGCCGATGGCCCAGCGCGATGGCCGCGGCCTCGCCCTGCTGTGTGTAGCAGGTACCGACCTTCTGCCGCTCGCTGTCCGTCATCAGCGGCAGGTTCACCGTGTGCGGAAACGCACCCTTGCGAAACTCGATGGGCGCGCGCGCGTCCATCATGGGGACGTCGCCGAGAAAAAGATCGCGGTAATTGCTGGTATCGCCACGCATGCTCATGCGGTAAAAAAGCCCGGAAAACAGACGAGCAGGCGCGTGGCACGCGCGACAACCTGCGCTGGAAGTAGTGTGGGCCACATTCTAACGCGGAAGGGAACTGAACCCAGCCATGGACATACGCAAGCCCTGGGATCGCGCGACATCCGGCGCGCGGGAAGCGGGAACGGCTTTCAGGGGGCGATGCATGAAGTTACGGGACAAGCCCGGCCGAAAGACTGAACAGCGGACTGAACAGCAGACTGAACAGCAGGCAGGACAGAAACTTGGACTCGAAATGGAAATGGTGGTGGTCCGCCGCGGCAGCGGCGCCAGCCATGCCGTCCAGGACTATCCCGCGTCGCTGGGGCGCCTGCGGTCGGCCCGCGGCGAAGCGATAACGCTTGGCAACCTGGCGGGCCGGGTGGTCAGCGCATGCGGCGCCTTGGCCGAGAGCGGCCTGGACAACGGCTACAACCTGCTTGAAAGCGCCCTGCACCCCGTCGCCGGCGGCCGCGGCGGCCTGGACAGGCTGGGCACGGCGGTCTATGCCGAACTGCGCGACGTGCAACAGGCGTTGGCCGCGGAGGATGCGGCCATCCTGAATGCCGGCGAACACCCCGCCGCGTCCCTGGACCCGGACCGCTACGCCGCGCTGCGGGTGCCGCGCCCCATCTACGACGACATCGTCGGCCACCGCGGCTGGCTGCATCGCGTGGGCATAGACGCCAAGGCGCAGAACAGCCCTTGCACGTCGGTGCCCGTTCACGAGGCGGCGCGAGCGCTCAATATCCTCATGGCCCTGGCGCCGGCATTCATCGCGCTGTTCGCCAACAGCCCGCTGGAATGCGGACGGCCGACCGGCCGCAAGGACAATCGCCTGACCATGTGGGACCGCATGTTCCGCCATGCCCGCTTTGCCAGCGACCTGCGGCTGCACCACATGCCGGACCGGCCCTTCGAGGACCTGGGCGATTATTTCCGCTGGATGTTCGAAGGCGATACGCACAGCCACGCGCTGCCGCTGATGAGCGCGGTCGACTACAAGCACGACACCACGGCTACCCTCGCGGGCGATCCCTCATTGGGTCAATTCCTGCGCGCGCCGTCGTGGCCTGGCCGGCGCGCCGACAATGGCCAGCCCGTCATGCTGACCCCGCGGGCCGCTCACTTCGAATATGCCCAGTTCTCCAATTTTCTGGATGCGCGCTGGCGCTACCGGCTGGACAGCCACTGCACCGTGGAAGAACTGCTGGCGCATTGGCGGCAACCGGGCGGCATCGAGGCGCTGTACGAACGCCTGGGCGTGAATGGCTATATCGAGGGGCGCGCCCCGTCAGCGGTTTTCCCGGACCGGCAACTGCGCCGCGAGGCCGGCGACGATATCGCGTCAACGGCGCCGCTGGCGCCGTCCGCCATGCAGCTGGGCTTGCTGCGCAACCTGGCGCAGGCCGAAGACCTGGTACGGGAATACGGCTGGATGACCCTGCGCGGCTTGCGCGCCACCGCCATCGACGCGGCGCTGGACGAAGACCTGGCGCGCCAGCTTGCCGCCGACACGCTGGCCGTGGCCCAAGCGGGGCTGGAGGACGACGCCGACCGCCGCTGGCTGGCCTATGCGCGCCACGTGCTGGACACTCGGCGCACCGGCGCCGACCGCCTGCTGGCGCTATGGCAGGACGCGCACGGCGATGCCAAGAGCCGCCTCGCGGCCATCTACCCCGAGCGCGTCCTGAGTCTAGCGTCCTGAGTCTAGCGTACTGAGCTGGCGTCCTGAGGCTGGCGTCCTGTCGGCCGCGGGAAATCAGGCAAGCCCCGCCGGACTGTCCAGCACCAGCGTCAACCGATTCCACGCGCCCTCGCGCCGATAATGGAAGGATTTCAGGTAATGACGCATCAAGCGCAGCCCATGCCCGCCCACTTCCGCTTCGTCGAGCGTCAGTGCGGCATCGCCAATGTCGAGGCTGGTGGGATCGAATGCATGACCGTTGTCCGCAATCTCCACCCGCAGTTCGCAACCATCATTCGCATAGGTCAGCTCGATGGACGGTGCGCCCTGCGTGCCGCCGATCGGGGTGAACGCATAGGCCAGGATATTGGTCAGCGCCTCGTCCATGCTCAACGTCAGGCCGAAACGCGCCTTCGGCGCCCAGTCTTCACGGTCGGCAATGGCTTCCAGCCATTGCATGGCGCGCCCGATCGGGTCGTCTTCAGGTCGCAAGGACAGCGTGTCTTCGGGCATGATGACCAGGGCTGATAAACAGGATGAGAAACGATCCACAGGCGCAAGTATGCACCACCCGGGCGCTTTCGTGATGGCGACATATCGACGGCGGCGCCAATCGCCTATCATGCGTGCAATTTATCGCCTTATTGCTCCACTCACGCCGGCCGTGGATACGATGCCAGGCGCCAATGCACACGTCCAACGGTTCGTATACGTATTCTTTTCCGGCATCGGCGCACCTCGGCTGAACCGCCCGCGCAATAACGCAATAGCGCGACAGGAAAACGACGTGGATGCAAGCGACGACGCCGCCACGCAGGCGGCGCCGAACGCCTGATTCTCGACCACCGCGTTGCGCTACTCGGGCTGGATGCCCGCCTGCTTGACCACCTTGCCCCACTTCTCCAGGTCCGAGTGGATCAGCCTGGCATAGTCCTGCGGCGACCCGCCCTGGATGACGATGCCGGCGGCTTCCAGCTTGGCGCGCACGTCGGGCTCCTTCAAGGCCTTGTTGATCTCGGCATTGAGCTTGTCGACGATGGCCTTGGGCGTGCCGGCCGGCGCGAGGAAGCCGCCGTTGGTGTTGGCGTCATAGCCCTTGTAGCCCTGCTCGTCGGCGGTCGGCACGTCCGGCAAGGCCTTGGCGCGCTTGAGGGACGACACGGCGACGGCGCGGACATTGCCGGACTTCACCTGCTCCTGGATCGCGCTGATCGTATCGATGTAGAGCATGGTGCGACCCGCCAGCAGGTCGGGATGCGCAGCCGACGATCCCTTGTAGGGAATCATCAGCATCGGCACGCCGCTGGCCATCTTGAACATCTCGGCAGCCATCTCCTGGGCGCTTCCGCGTCCCGAGGTCGCCACCTTGTCCTCCTCCGGATGGGCCTTCATGTAGGCCACCAGTTCCGGCAGGGTCTTGGCGGGAATCTTGGGATAGATGGCGAAGACCAGGGGGATTTCGTGGGTGTAGATGATGGGCTCGAAGCTTTTCTCCGGATCCCAGCCGAGGTTCTTGAACAGGAACTTGTTGATGTTGTGGCTGCCGCCGACGATGCCTATCGTGTAGCCGTCGGGCTTGGCATGGGCCAGCAGCTCCGTGCCAAGGTTGTTCGACGCGCCGGGGCGGTTGTCCACGATCACGGCTTGTCCCAGCGAGGTCGACAGCTTCTCGCCCACCACGCGGGCAATGATGTCGATGCCGCCGCCAGGCGGAGCGGGAACGATGACGCGGATGGGATGATCGGGATAGCCTTGGGCCGATGCCGCACCGTGCGCCACGGCCAGCGTGGCGGCTATCGTGGCGGCGGCCAAGGCCTTGGAAAAGGCATGGAATGCGGGACTACGAAACTGCGAGGTACGGGACCGCGGGCTACGGAACTGCAGGGAACGGGTCGTCATGTCTTGTCTCCTTCCTCTCGGTTGATATTCAACTCTCATGGGAATCGTCGGCGGGACTATCCAGCCCGCACCGCGGTTCGACGGTCAACCGCGCCCGACAAAGGGCATGTTGCTCGCCATGACCGTCATGCTCAGCACGTTCGCGTCCAGCGGCAGCGAAGCCATGTGCTTGACGGCGTTGGCCACGTGCTGCGCGTCCATCATGGGCTCGGGCGCCGTCGTGCCATTGGCTTGCAACACGCCGCGCTTCATGCGTTCGGACAATTCCGTCAGCGCATTGCCGATGTCGATCTGGCCGGCCACGATGTTGAAGGCACGGCCATCCAGCGACAAGGCCTTGGTCAGGCCGGTAACCGCGTGCTTGCTGGCGGTATAGGGCGCCGTGAAGGGACGCGGCGTGTGCGCAGAAATCGAGCCGTTGTTGATGATGCGCCCTCCCTGCGGCGACTGGCGGCGCATCAGGCCGAAGGCCGCACGGGCACACAGGAACACGCCCGTGACGTTGGTGTTGATCGCGGCGAACCATTTCTCCAGCGGCAACTCGTCCATCGGCACCGCCGGCGCGTTCACGCCGGCGTTGTTGAACAGCATGTCCAGGCGGCCGTATTCGTTTTCGATGCGGTCGAACAACGCCTGCACGCTGTCCGGGCTCGTCACGTCGGTCGGCACCGCCAGGGCCGCCTGGCCGCGCGATGCGGCTTCGTCCGCCAGCGCCTGCAAAGGCTCAGGACGCCGGCCGGCCAGCACGACGGTCCAGCCGTCGTTCAATAGCGCGATCGCCGTAAGGCGGCCCACGCCGCTGCCGGCGCCGGTGACGAGAGCGATTTTCTTGGAAGTGGGGGCGTTCAAGGCAACACTCCTGGAATACGTTGTTGGTTCGAAGAGGGATGTTCAAGTCGTCAGGCTGAGGGCGGGACGCTGCCCGGCCAGGCCCTGCGCCACGCTGTCCAGGACCATGCGGGCCATGGCCTCGCGGGTCTCCCACGTCGCGCTGGCGCGGTGCGCCTGCAGCGTCGTGCGGTCGGACTGGCGCAGCGCGGCAGGCACGCGCGGCTCGTCGACAAAGACATCCAGGCCCGCGCCGGCGATGCGGCCCGCTTCGATGGCCGCGGCCAGGTCCGTCTCATTCACCAGGCGGCCGCGGGCCACGTTGACCAGGTAGCCGCGCGGCCCCAGGGCATCCAGCACGGCGGCGTTCACAATGCCTTCCGCCTTGTCGGCGGCGGCGCACAGCACCAGCGCGTCCGACTGCCGCGCCAGGTCGACCAGGTCCGGCACGAACGCATGCTCGATATCGTCCATGCGGCGCAGGTCGGTATAAAGGATCCGACACCCGAAGGCTGCCGCGCGCACGGCGACGGCGCGGCCCACGCGGCCCATGCCGACGATGCCGACGCGCATCCCGCTGAAGCGGCGGGCCAGCGGAATCGCGGCAGGCGATGGCTGTCGTTCCCACTGGCCGTCGCGCACGAAGCGGTCCACGGCGCACAGGTTGCGGCAGGCAGCGATCAGCAGGCCGATGGCAAGGTCCGCCACGTCTTCCGTCAATGCGCCGATGGTCGCCGTCACGGGCAGGCCGCGCGCGCGGCAATACGCGAGATCCACCGCGTCGGTACCCACCCCGTTCACCGCCACCACCTTGAGGTTCGGCAGTTGCGCCAGCATCTCCCGCGAAATCCCCGTATGGCCGCCGGTGATTACCGCGCCCACGGCCGCTCCGTGCTCGCGCAGGAACGCGGCTGGGTCGCTCATCTCGAACAGCTTGTGCATTTGGTACAGCGATGCCAGCTCTTCATTGATCGCGGGAATCAGGATGGGGTTCAGTTGCAGGACCTGCGGCTTCATATCGGTACGCCTTTGCATCGGGGTCGCGGACAGGAGCCGCAACGTCAGTCTCGGAATCGTTTTGGGAAGAATGCATTCATGGTATTTAAGGATTGATTCTTATGGCAATATTGACGTACAAAATCAATATATAAGACTTTGTAGCGGCCGTCCCCGCAGGGGGCTGCTTTTTCCCTCATTAGGTCATTAGGACTGGCATGGCTTCCTGGATATCGATGGCCGAGGCATGCAGCCGCCTGGGCGTGCGGCCGCAGACGATCTACGCCTACGTCAGCCGCGGCAAGCTGGAGGTAATGACCGACCCGGAAGACACCCGGCGCAGTCTCTATCGCGCGGAAGATGTCGCCACCCTGGCCCGGCGCAAGCAGGCCGGACGCAAGCACGAAACGCTGGCGACCAATACCTTGTTCGGCTCCGAACCCAGCATCCCGACCGCGGTGTCGACCTTCATCCGGCAGCGCCTGTACTACCGCGGACAAGACGCGGTGACGCTGTCACGCACGGCGACCGTGGAAGACGTGGCCCGGTTGTTGTGGAACGCGGAGCAGGACATCGATTTTTCCTCGGTCATGTCCGAGGCAAGAGGCGCGGCAGGCGCAGTGCACCCCACGGCCAGCGCGGGCGGCGAACGGGCGAGCAAGTCGCCGCGTGCCGCGACCGCCGTCACGGGCATGGCACAACCCAAGGACGTACCCGCCCGCGTCACCGCATTCACGAAGTTGGCGATGCTCGCCGCCACGGGGCACTCCACGCGCGGGCGGCTGACCCGGGTACTGCACAACGAATGCCAGGGTCTCGTCGGCCAGCTCGCGGATGCCTTCGGCGCCAGGCCAGGCAAGGCGCCCTTGCACCAGCGCTTCGCGCAAGGGTGGGAGCAGCCCCCCGCGGTGGCCGAACTCCTGCGCACGGCCATGGTCCTGCTGGTCGACCACGAATTGACCAGCTCCGCGTTCGCGGCGCGCATCGCCGCTTCCAATGCGGCATCGCTGCCGGCCTGCCTGCTGACGGGCCTGACCACCCTGGCCGCGCCGTTGCACGGCGATGCCTCCGGCCGCGTACAGGCCTTGTTCGATGAGGTGGAACGCCTGGGCGAAGATCATGTCATCGCGCACTACCTTTCCACGGGCCTGTCCCTGGCGGGCTTCGGCCACCATCTCTATCCCGACGGCGACCCGCGCGCGCAGGCCTTGCTGGCCCTGTTCGAGCCCCCGGAAGTGATCGTCCGGTTCATCCGCAAGGTGGCCGACCTCACCGGCCTGCAACCCAACATCGATGCCGCGCTGGCGGCGCTGGTCGCGCACCTGCGCCTGCCGGTCGATGCGGCGTTCGGCCTGTTCGCCACCGCGCGCAGCGTGGGCTTGCTGGCGCACAGCCTGGAGCAGCTGGGCGAGGCGCAGGTGATCCGGCCTCGCGGGCGGTACATCGGCCCCATGCCGGAGGCAGGGCCGGGCGTGCGCTAGTTGACGGGTGAGCCGGCAACTGCGCTGGCAACTATGCTGGCAACTGCGCTGGAGACTGCGCCGGCAACTGAGCCGGCGGAGAAGCGGACCGGCTAGCGGGCAGGCGGCTGGCCGTCGATCTTGTCCTGCGTCTTCGTCTCGAAGTCGCCGGCGTCGTGGCGTTCGCGCAGTTGGCCGGCGGGATCGCCGCTGGTGCGGTTGACCATGCGGCCGCGGATCACGGCCGGCCGCGCGGCGATGGCGTCCGCCCAGCGCAGCACGTTCCTGTACTCGTGTGCCGACAGGAACTCAGCCGAGTCGCCATACAGCCATCCCTTCACCAGGCCGCCGTACCAAGGGAACACCGCCATATCCGCAATGCTGTATTCCGACCCGCCCAGGTACTCGCTTTGCGCCAGGCGGCGATCGAGCACATCCAGCTGGCGCTTGGTCTCCATGGCGAAACGGTCGATCGCGTACTCGATCTTGGTGGGCGCATAGGCGTAGAAATGCCCGAATCCGCCGCCCAGGTAGGGGGCGCTGCCCATCTGCCAGAACAACCATGACAGCACTTCCGCGCGGTCCGGCTGGGTCGTCGGCACGAAGGCGCCGAATTTCTCGGCGAGGTACAGCAGGATGGAGCCGGATTCGAACACCCGCACCGGTTGCGCGCCAGAGCGGTCCATCAAGGCGGGAATCTTGGAGTTCGGATTGACGTCGACGAAGCCGCTGCCGAATTGCTCGCCCTCGCCTATCCTGATCAGCCAGGCATCGTATTCCGCGCCCTTGTGGCCCAGGGCCAGCAATTCCTCCAACAGGATGGTGACCTTCTGCCCATTCGGCGTGGCCAGGGAATATAGCTGCAAGGGATGGCGTCCGACCGGCAGGGCCTGCTCGTGCGTCGGGCCGGCGATGGGCCGGTTGATGTTGGCGAACTTGCCACCGTTGGGTTGGACCCAGGTCCAGACCTTCGGGGGCGTGTATGGATGAGCGTCGGTCACTGTCACCTACCTCTCTCGGTGCCGGCCCTGGCGGCCGGCGGTTGATCGATGGCGGACCTGGCATCGGCCATGCCCGCGATCTCGTACCATAACCGGCAAAGCGGCGGGCGGCCCGGATATCCCGCATTCGGAGCAAGGGAAAAGGCAGGCCAGGCGCGGGGGCCCTGCGGTACGGCGCTCGCGGGAAGCCCGGCTTATCCGCGCAGCTTGAACTGGTTGATCAACAGGCCGCCCATGATGGTACCGACACCCAGCCACTGCAGGGCCGACAACGCTTCGTCGAACGCGACCGCGCCGGCCCACAGGCCGACGATGGGCACCAGCAGCGAGTAGGGCGATACCCGTCCCGCGTCATGACGCTGCAGCAGGCGCGTCCAGAGCGAATAGGCCAGCAAGGTCGCGAACAGGCCCAGGTACAACACGGCCAGTCCCTCCCGGATGCCGAACGCCTCCAGCATCCGCCACGTCGTGTCGTCGCCCTCCGTCATGACGGCCAGCGCGAAAAAGGGCACGATGGGCACCATGCTGCTCCAGACGACGAACGCGAACGGGTCGTAGGACGGATTGGCCCGCTTGGCGTAGCGCACCACCATGTTCGAGGCGGCCCACATGAACGCCGCGCCCAGCGTCAGCACGAAACCGATGAGTGTCATCTGCCCCGGCCCTTCGCCCCGCGCGATCGCGATGGCGGCCAGGCCGGTGGCGGCGACGAACAATCCCGCCCATTGGCGCATGCCGGCGCGCTCGTGGAGCAAGGGCCCGGCCAGCAATATGGTGAACATGGCCTGCATCTGCATGACCACCGAAGCCATGCCGGCGGGCATGCCGAACTTGAGCGCGGTGAACAGCAGGCCAAATTGGCCCAGCCCCTGGACGATGCCGTTCAAGGCGATATACCGCCACGGCAGCGCCGGGCGTTTCACGAAGATCAGGAACGGCAGGGACGCGACCGCAAAGCGCAGCGCGCCAAGCAGCATAGGGCCGAGGCCCTTCAGCCCCAGTTTCATGACGACGAAGTTCGTGCCCCAGATGACAACCACCGCCGCGACGCACAGGTAATCCCCGCCGGACATGCGGGTGGTGGTGGCCATGGGCTGGGCTCCTCTTTGTATTCATGATGCCGGGTTTGGGCTGGGTCCGGGCTGGGTCCGGGCTGGGTTCGGCCTGCCCGATCGCCTACGTATCCGCCGAGATCGTGGACGTCACGGCGACGTGCGAGGAAGCGGCCTGGTTCATGTCCAGCATGTTCGAGCGCAGATACTCCGCGGTCTCCTCGTCCGTGCAGTACACATAGCAGCCTTTCATTCCCCGGCTCATCAGCGTCTTGTACGTGTTCTTGATGATACGGTCCACCTCGGCACGCGCCAGGACGGGATCGGTCTTCAGCCAGCGCTTGTATCCGCGTATCGTCTTGTCGCGGTGGTCCCTTTCCTCGGGCCGCGTCTCGATCTTGCCGTCACGGACGATGAAATCGGGACCGATGATAACCCCGATATAGTCCACCTCCAGGCCTTGGCAGGTATGGATGCAGCCGACCTGTTCCACCGACTCCGGCGCGATGATCCAGAGACTGCCATCCTTGCTCAGATTCCACTGCCTGCGGTACTCACCGATAACGATATCGTCCGCATGGGGATCCTTCTTGCTGCGCCATGGCCAGCAATATCCGGCGACCACGCGCGCCCGGTTGCCGTTGTTCCGGGCACAGATCGCATCATGAAGCGCCTGGGGCGTATCGAATACGCGGAAGTCATATTCCGCCGTATCCAGCTGTGGATTGGCGGTGTCCCGTATCCCGAGCACATCGTCCAGCCACGCGAGGTAACCGTCCGATCCGCCGCATCGAAACTGCGACGCCAGTTCATACTCCTCCACCCGGGCCCCCTTGTCCTGGGCGTAAGCACGGATTCGCTGTTTGGTTCCTATGTCGCTCAAGGCCACGCGCTGGTCTTCGTCGATAAAGAACGCCGTACAAGCCGACGCGCCTATCAGTTCCTTGACCTGGTTTTCTCCGAGGTTTGCGTAAAGGCCGCTTTTCTCATTGAGCCGATGCGCTTCGTCGACGATCAGGAAATCATACGTATTCGCCGCGACATCGATAAAACGCCCCGACCCCGAAAACAGGTTCGAGAACCTTGTCTTGGTGATGGTTCCGGTCAGCCTTGCTTGGTAAACCTCGCGGGGCGCGGCGTTCTTCGATACATACTGCCCGAACAGGCCCGCGCCGGTCAGTCGAACGAGAAGATTGATGGCTACCACGGTCTTTCCTGTCCCCGGGCCACCTTCGATGATCAACACGCGGGGCGCTTCCGGCGTAGCCGTACGAACTGCCGCGAGGACCGCTTCAAAAACCTCTTTCTGGTCATCGATCAGCACGAACTCGGGCTTGTCCGCCAGCAGCCCCTTCAGGGCATCGGCGAGCGCCTTGGACGGTCGGATCCGGCCATTGACCAGCTCGTAGAGAATTTCCTTGGAATCGCCGTACCTGACATGCTTCTTGATGAAGTCCCGCAGCTGCTGGCGCTCCTTCGCGCCCTTCAAGAACAGCGGCGCCTTCACCGTGTACCCGGAATATTGATGCGAATCGAGCACGCCGTCGCGCGCGTAGTTGTGCAGATAAGCGCAGGGCCGGATGGCAATATCGCCGTCGTACACGGCTTCATTAAAGCCTTCCAGCAGCGCTGCGTACGACCAGGCCTGGTAAGACGGATGGACAGTCTCCCTGTGGCCCTTCCCCACATAGGTGACCACGATGGCGTCCTTCCCGGTCACCGAGGCCTTTTCCCATTGCTTCAGTTCGATAACGATGGCGTTCTTGTTGCCCGCCTCGTCCCTGCCCGTCAGCGTGACGTCGATACGTTTTGACGATTGCGGAATGTGCAATTCGACGGCGACGCCCATGTCGGCCGGAATCTCGTCATCGCGCAGCACCATGGCGACGTGGCCCAGGGACTCCCGCCATGCGCGAATTTCGGCGGCGTTCACGCGCCGGCCGGTGGCCGCCTTGAAATTGGCATGTACGACATTCTCGATATCGTCGAAGTCTATGTGATGGAGAAACTGCTTCTTG
Organism: Achromobacter aloeverae; assembly: GCF_004121055.1. Classification (GTDB taxonomy): domain Bacteria; phylum Pseudomonadota; class Gammaproteobacteria; order Burkholderiales; family Burkholderiaceae_B; genus Bordetella_C; species Bordetella_C aloeverae. The sequence goes on along the minus strand of NZ_PYAL01000003.1, from coordinate 519,958 downwards.
TCCGCTTCGTAAACGATCATCGGGCTTGTCCCTGACCACAAGGAACTAGAGGTCGGTGTATTTCTTGTTTGAACCCCTGGCTTTATCGACCGGGTATTTCTGGGCGTTCTTCTGAAGCTTCTGCTGGACGGCCTCGTTCAGGTCGACGCCCAGTACGGACGCAAGCCGGACGAGATATAGCTGCACGTCGGCCAGTTCGTCCTTGACCGCCTGGGCGGTGCGCGGGTCCTTGCCGGCGTCTCGCGACTGCGCTTCCGTCAGCCACTGGAAAATCTCGGTAAGTTCGCCGACTTCCCCGGTCAACGCCATCACCAGATTCTTGGGCGAATGGAACTGGGTCCAGTCGCGATCCGCGGCGAACTGTTCCAACGCCGTGGCCAAGGGCCTGACGTTCATGAGCGACTCGACAGGGCGCGCGTCTTGGGGATGTGTCACAGGGAATCCGTCCAGTAGGTTGCAACTTATACGGTATGTTAAGGCTGGACGCAAATCACTATCACGCTGTGCCCGCGGTGTGCCCGCGGTGTGCCCGCGGAGGCGCGGATTACTGCCCGAAGGCGCTTTTCAACCTTTGCAGCTCCGCGAGGTTCAACTTGGCAGCCGCTTGCTGCGCGTAGTTGCGTTCCCCCGACTCATAGGCGCCGTTGTAAAGGCAGCTGCTGCGATTCGACCTGCACGAGTCCCCGCTTTTCGCGGCCGGCAAGGAAGAAGAGGAGGAGGAAGACAACGATGCCGCACCGTCCGGTCCGGCATCGTTCCTGGAACCGCTCGACGCGCAGCCGGCAAGCAAGGCGACAAGGCACAGGCCTGCAACACGAGGACTCAACATGGGACGAACTATCTCCCTGGCGTCCTGGAAGGGAACGCCATGGTCATTGGAGTGGACTGCCGTCGGCCATGAATCGATGGCCTGGCAAAAGGAACGCCACGCATGCACGAGGCGTAGGCCTGACGGCCCATAAGCTGTTGATTGTACGGATATTTGCGGAATTTTCGTCAAATTCGCCGTATTAACCCAGGCCAGGTCTTAGGGTTGAGATCACTCCAGTGCAGCGCGCTATCAGCCATAATCACTTCGACCTGACGCCGAGCGGCGGCGGCAGGTCAGCGCTCGCGTCCTCGTAGACCAGGGGTCGGCGGGCCCTCGTCTCGTACCCTGCGCGGAATATCTCGATGGTGACACCTGAAACGCCTGGCGACGACTTGGTACGGGCCCGCAGCCAACGGCCCCGCGATCTGCCCCAAGGCTTCCGGGCCGGCCTGATTACGGCCATCACGGTGCTGCTGGGTTTTTCGCTGGGCTTCCTGCGCTACTGGGGCCTCGACGCGCCGGGCGATTGGAGCGCGTTGTCGGTGATACCGGGCGTGTCCCTGTTTCTCGCCACCCTGCTGCAGATACTCACCTTGTACCGCGCCTTGCGTCTGGAAGACGAGGCCGAGGCTGAATACCGCAAAACCGTGCGATGGTTCATCGCGTCGGCGATGCTGCTGCTTGTGGGCGTGACAGCGGCGTTGTGGGAAGGAGCCTAACGGCCGAGGAAACAGATCGCGCTGCGCCGATCTGGATCGCGGGTTATCCCCAGGACTAAATCCAGAAAGGAAGCATTATCCTGTCGTCCAACAATTAATCGGTCGTTTAATTGATTATTGCGCGTGAGCGTAGCCTGGCGGGCCCAGGTTCACCAGACTGGCTAGTCACAACTGGAGAATTAAATGCGGAAGTGGTCTCAAGTGATATCCCTCGCGGGCCTTGTCGCTATGTCAGCGCTGGCGAGTGCGCAGGAAACGGTGAGGATCGGCGTCATCGAGCCGCTCACGGGCTCGGTCGCCTACAACGGCCTGGCCTCGGTCAACGGCGCCAAACTGGCCGTCTCGCTGCGCAATGCGGCCGGGGGCGTGTTGGGCCGCAAAATCGAACTCGTCATCGAGGACGGCCAGTGTCGCCCAGCCAACTCCGTCAACGCCGCTGAAAAACTGGTGCAGCGCGACAAAGTCGTGGCACTGCAAGGCGCCTTCTGCAGTTCCGCCACGGCGGCCGTCATGCCGGTGGCGGAAAAGTACAAGATACCCTTCCTCACCGGCGTTTCGTCGAAAGCCGACTTGACAGAGAAAGGCATGCAGTACTTCTTTCGCTCGGCGGAGACCGATCGCCTGATGTCGAAGACCTTCAGCAAGATCCTCGCCGACAAACTGGAACTCAAGACCGTGGCCTATATCGGCGTCAACGACGACTGGGGGCGCGGCGGCGTGGAGGACTTCTCCAAGGATCTCGAAGCGCTGGGCGTGAAAACCGTGATGAAGGAATACTTTGATCACGGCGCGACCGACTTCTACACGCTGCTGACCAAGCTGCGCGCAAGCAAGGCCGATGGCGTATTCGTGGCGGCGGAAACGCAAGACGGCTCCACCCTGGTCAAGCAATTCAAGGAGTTGGGCCTCACTACGAAGATCTTCGGTGTGGGTTCATGGGCCACCGCCGACTTCATCGGGCTGACCGGCGATGCGTCCGAGGGCATCTACGCCGCGGTGCCCTATGCATCGAGCCTCTCCAACGACCGCAACAAGGCTTTTGTCGAGCAGTACGCCAAGGCCTACAACGAGAAGCCCGGCAAATACAGCGCCGCCGGCTACAACGCGATGAATATCCTGCTCGACGCGGTGCAACGCGCCGGCAAGGCCGAGCCCGAAGCCATCCGCGACGCCCTGCGCCAGACTGACTACGCTGCGCCCAATGGCCGCTACCGCTTCACCGACAAGGGCGAAGGCTACGGCTTCGACGTGGCGCTGGTGCGGATCAGCAATCGCGAGCCGAACGTCGTGGCCCAGTCAGCCACAGAGAAACCCTGAGTGACGGGGGAGCTCCACGATGGAATTGCTTCCTCAATACCTCGCCAACGGTCTGGTGACGGGATCGTTCTACGCGCTCTCGGCGCTGGGACTGACCTTGATCCTGGGCCTTATGCGGGTGGTGAACTTTGCGCACGGCGAGCTGTACATGCTGGGTGGCGTAATGGGCTGGTGGGCAACCACGCGCCTGGGACTCGACTTCTTCAGCGGCTTGGTGCTGGTGGCAGTGGCCATGGGCGCCTTCGGATGGCTGGTTGACCGCCTCCTGATCGAACGCATCCGGAATCAGGGCGAGGAGCCGGGCATCCTGCTCACCATAGGTCTGTCCATCTTCCTGGCGAACACGGCATTGCTGGTCGTAGGCACCGCGCCGCTCAAGGTCGAGGCGCCCATATCCGCCGCCCCGATCTTTCTTGGCACCGTGGTACTGACCAAGCTTCGCGTATTCGCCGTGATCGTCTGTGCGCTGCTCATTGCCGTCGCGTGGCTCGTCATTCACAAGACGCGCCTTGGGCGCGCCATGCGCGCCACTTTCCAGGACCCGATGGCTGCGCAACTGGTCGGCGTTCGCACTGCCAACGTCTATGCAGCTACCTTCGCCATGGGCACCGTGATCGCATCCACCGCAGGCATGCTGCTGGGTTCCATCTACTCGGCACAGGTGGCCATCGGTGGGCTGGTGAGCATGAAGGCCTTCGTGGTGGTGATCCTGGGCGGCATGGGCAGCTTCGCGGGCGCCATCGCGGGCGGACTGCTACTGGGCGTGGTCGAGGCGCTATGGGGCGGCTATGTCGCCACCGGCTGGGTGGACATCATCGGATTCGCACTGGTGATCCTCACGCTCGTCTTTCGGCCTTACGGCCTCTTTTCCAAACGGGCGGAGCGAGCATGAAATTCGAGAAGCATTGCCTTGTGGTGCTGATGGCCCTGGCCGCGCTGCTGCCGCTAGCGGTGCGCGACCAGTATCTACTGCACATCGCCATCATGGTGCTGTTTTATGCCGTGCTGGCCAGCAGCCTGAACCTGGTGGTCGGCTATGTGGGCGAGTTTTCGCTCGGACACACGGCTTTCCTGGGCACCGGCGCCTATGCCGCGGCCATCCTCTCCACCCGGTACGGTTGGCCGATGTGGGCCACCGTGCCGATGGCCGGCTTGCTGGCAGCCGTGGTGGGCGTGGTCATCGGTGGCATCACGCTGCGGCTCCAGGGGCCGTTCTTCGTGATCGTGACGTTGTCCTTCGCCGAAGTGCTGCGCCTGGTGGCCGACAACTGGATCGGACTGACCAACGGCCCCATGGGCATCGCCGGCATCCCGCAGCCCACATTGCCGGGCGACGCGGGAAACCTGGGGGCCAAACAGCTCTACTACGCCATCGCCTGGGTTCTGCTGGCGGTAACGCTCTACCTTAGCTTCCGCTTCGTGCATTCGAACGCCGGCCGCGCGGCTGTGGCGGTGCGTGAGAACCGCTACGTGGCACAGTCCATCGGCATCCGGCCGCTAAGCTATTCGATGCTGGCGCTGGTGCTGGGCGCGCTGCTCTCCGGCATGGCGGGCGGCTTCTATGCCCACTACATCTCCTTCGTCGGCCCTGAGATGTTCAAGTTCGCCTTCATGGTGAGCATGATCATCATGGTGCTCATCGGTGGAAAGGGTACGCTGGTGGGACCGCTGGTCGGCGCGCTGCTGGTGACCTTCCTGGAAGAATACCTGCGCGAGGCCAAGGAGTTGCGACTATCGATCTTCGGCCTGGTCGTCATCGCGATCGTGCTCTTCCTGCCGCGCGGCCTGACGGGTTTTCTGCAGCAATGGCGTGCGTCTCGCAAGGCGGCCGCACCCAACATCGCCGCCCCGAAGGCGCAGAGGAGGACGGCATGAGCGGGATCTTGGCGATGAATGCGCCGCGTACGCTGGAAATACGCGGATTGGGCAAGTCTTTCGGCGGCATCCAGGCGGTCAAGGACATCAGCTTCGATGTGCGCCCCGGCGAGATCGTCGGGCTGATCGGACCCAACGGCGCGGGCAAGACCACCTGCTTCAATCTGATCACCGGCTTCTATACACCCAGCGCGGGCCAAGTGCGCTTCGGCGGCGATGACGTCACCGCGCGCAAGCCCTTCCACATGGCCCGCCTGGGGATCGTGCGCAGCTTCCAGAAGACCAACATCCTGAAGTCGCTGACCGTGTTCGAGAACGTGCTCACTGGCCACTACATGGAGGCGCGCCAGCCGCTGTGGCGCACCTTTTTTCCTGGCCGTGCAGTGCGGGAAACCGAGCGGACCGTGCGCGAGAGCGCCGAGAAGATCGTGGAGGTGATGGGACTTGCGCACCGCATGGACACGCCGGCGTCGGTGCTGTCTTGTGGCGAGTTGCGGCTGCTGGAAGTCGCGCTTGCCCTGGCTGCCAAGCCGGAGATCCTGATGCTCGACGAACCGGCCGCCGGCCTCAACAGCCTGGAGGCGCGTCAATTCGGCGAGATCCTGAGGACCCTGCTCGACGGCATGGTGCGCTCGGTCCTCATCGTCGAGCACAACATGGGCTTGGTGATGGGTGTGTCCGACCGCATCGTCGTGATGCACTTCGGACAAAAGCTGGCCGAGGGCACGCCGGCCGAGATCCAGGCCAATCCGCGCGTCATCGAAGCCTACCTGGGCGGAGGAAAAAAAGCATGAACGCCGTGTTGCAACCCGAGGCCCCGATGCGCGCCGCGGCCGACACCGATCCCGGCATACTGCTGGAGCTGCGCGACCTGCATGTGAGCTACGGCAAGACCGCCGCGCTGCACGGCGTGAACCTGAACGTACGCGTCGGCGAGGTGGTGGCGCTGATCGGCGCCAACGGCGCCGGCAAAAGCACCACCTTGCGCACGATCTCCGGCTTGCTCAAGCCCACACGCGGCGAGATCCGGTACCAAGGCCGGCAGATCACTGGCATGCCAGCCGACCGCGTGGTCCGGCAGGGCATCGCACAGTCGCCGGAAGAGCGGCACGTGTGGCCAGCCATGACCGTGTACGAGAACCTCGCGATGGGTGGCTACCTGTGCAAGTCCAACGCCGAGATCGACAAGCGCGTGGGTGTGGTCTACCACCGCTTCCCACGCCTGAAGGAACGCCATCGCCAGCTGGCCGGCACCCTGAGCGGCGGCGAACAGCAGATGCTGGCCATCGGCCGCGCGCTCATGTCCGAACCGGAACTGTTGCTGCTCGACGAGCCCAGCCTGGGCCTGAGCCCGCGCATGGCCGAGGAGATGTTCGAGTTCGTGCGTGAGATCAATGCGCACGGCGTGACCGTGGTGTTGGTGGAACAGAACGTACACAACGCGCTGTCGGTCGCACAGCGCGCCTATGTCTACGAGACCGGCCGCGTGGTCGCCGAGCGCGATGCGGCCGGTCTGCTGCAAGACCCGGAACTGCTCAGCGCCTACCTGGGTGCCTGAGTAGCGCGTCGGCGCGGGCCACTTCATCCTTGGCTCCCCGCTTTGCGCTTCTGGCGCGCTTAATTAATTAATCGTTTATTTATTTCATAATCGTTCCTCACAGGATCGGCCCCCATAAGGAGAGAAACAATATGAGCAAACCCATGCGAGTAGGCATCGTCGGCGGCGGCATCGGTGGCGTCGCCCTGGCGCGCGCGCTGCGGCTGCGTGGCATCGACGCGCATGTCTTTGAGCGTGCCTCGGCTTTCGGTGAGATAGGCGCGGGCGTGCAGATGACCCCCAACGCCGCCAAGGTGCTGCAGGCCCTGGGCGTGGGCGACGGCCTGGCTCGCATCGGTTTTCTGCCCAACGCCATGGTCGGACGCAACTGGAACGATGCGCGGGAGCTCTTTCGCACGCCATTGCGCGAAGTCTGCCCGCGCCTGTTCGGCGCCGACTTCTGGCACGTGCACAGGGCCGACCTGCACGCCGTCCTCTGCGAAGGCATACCAGCCGACCGGGTGCGATTCAACGTGGCATGCACGGGCGTCAGCCAGGAGGGTGGGGGAGCCATCGCCCATTTCAGCGACGGCAGCCGTTTCGAAGCCGACCTGATCGTAGGCGCCGACGGCATCCACTCCGTCGTACGGGACACCCTCTGGGGCAAGACTGCCGCGCAGTTCACCGGTCACATGTGCTGGCGCGCGCTGGTGCCGGTAGCGCAGCACCCACTGTCCTTCGTCAGCCCTGATGCGTCCTTCTGGATGGGCCCGAAGGCGCACATCGTCACCTACTACGTCAAGGGCGGCGCGGCGGTGAACATTGTGGCGGTCAATGAGAGCACCGACTGGGTCGCCGAGTCCTGGACCGAGCCCAGCACCCGTGATGAGCTGTTGGGTGCTTACGCTGGCTGGCACGAGAACATCATCCGCCTGTTCGAAAAGACGGATACCCAGCAGATCTTCAAATGGGGCCTGTTCGACCGCGACCCGATGGCGCAGTGGTCGCAGGGTCACGTCACCCTGCTGGGCGACGCCGCGCACCCCATGCTGCCGTTCCTGTCGCAGGGCGCGGCCATGGCCATCGAGGATGCCTACGTGTTGGCCGCCGCGCTGTCGCACTTCGACGGCGATATCGACGGTGCGTTGCGCGCCTACGAAGCCGAGCGTCGCCCGCGCACCGCTCGCGTGCAACTGGAGGCCCGCGAGCGCGGCCGCACCTACCACCTTTCCACGCCGGAAGAGCAGAAACAACGCGACGAGGAATTCCAGAAGGCTCAGTCCAAGGACCCGAACGCGGTCGGCATCAAGGCCGAATGGGTCTACGCCTACGACGCCACGCGTTGCATTGAGCGCTTTGACTCATCCGAGACCGCCATCGCCTGAAGGAAGACACCCCCATGACCACCACCAAGACCCAGTTTCGCATCGGGCAAATCGTGCCCAGTTCCAACACCACCATGGAGACCGAGATCCCCGCCATGCTGCGCTTGCGCGAACAGGTGCGCCCGGAACGCTTCACCTTCCACTCGGCGCGCATGAGGATGAAACATGTGAACAAGGAAGAACTCGCCGCCATGGACGCCGAATCCGACCGCTGCGCGCTCGAGTTGAGCGACGCCCGCGTGGACGTGCTCGGGTATGCCTGCCTGGTCGCGATCATGGCCATGGGCCGGGGCTATCACCGCCAGTCGCAGTCGCGCCTGGGCGAGGTCACTGCCTCCAACGCTGGTGCCGCACAAGTGGTCACCAGCGCCGGCGCGCTGGTGGACGCCCTGAAGGTGATGGGCGTCAAACGCATCGCGCTCGTGGCGCCTTACATGAAGCCGCTCACCAAGTTGGTGATCGACTACATCGAGCACGAAGGCTTCGAGGTGGCCGACTGGCGCGCCCTGGAGATCGCTGACAACCTTGAGGTGGGCCGCCATGATCCGGCGAAGCTGCCAGCCATCGTTGCTGGAATGAAGACCGATGACGTCGACGCCATCGTGCTTTCGGCATGCGTGCAGATGCCCTCGCTGCCAGCCATCGCGCGGGTCGAGGCCGCCACCGGCAAGCCGGTGATCACCGCCGCCGTCGCCACCACGTATGCCATGCTCGGCGCGCTGGGGCTGGAACAGGTGGTGCCCGGCGCCGGGGCGCTGCTCTCGGGCGCGTACAGCCACCACACCCGGGAGGCAGCAAAATGAGCGGCACATCTCGCAGCACATTCCTCTATGGCGCACACGTGCACGCCAATGGCATTCGCCAGCATTACCTGCGCTACGGCGGCGCGGAAGGCGCGCGCGCCAGCCGCGACGCCGTCGTTCTCATCCCCGGCATCACCAGCCCCGCTGTCACCTGGGGTTTCGTAGCCGAGCGTTTCGGCCGCCATTTCGACACCTACGTGCTCGACGTGCGCGGACGCGGCCTGAGCGAAGCCTCCGATTCGCTCGACTACAGCCTGGACGCACAGGCTGCCGACCTCAACGCCTTCACCGCGGCCCTGGGCCTGTCTCGCCATGCCTTCGTCGGCCACTCGATGGGCGGGCGCATCGCCATCCGCGCCGCCGCCAAGCACCCCACTGGCCTGGCCCGCCTGGTCGCGGTCGACCCGCCGGTCTCCGGTCCGGGCCGCCGCCCCTATCCGGCCAAACTGCCTTGGTACGTGGACTCGATCCGCCTGGCGCGTCACGGCATCAGCCTGGAGCAGATGCGCGAGTTCTGCCCTACCTGGAGCGAAGAGCAGTTACGCCTGCGCGCGCAGTGGCTACACACCTGCGACGAGCGCGCCATCGTCACCAGCTTCGAGGGCTTCCAGACCGATGACATCCATGCCGACCTGCCGCTTATCGACGTGCCCTTCCTGCTCCTGAGCGCCGAGCGCGGAGACGTCATCCGCGAGGAGGACGTGGCCGAGATTCGCGCCCTGGTCCCAGGCCTGCGCGAGCATCGCGTGGCCGGTGCCGGCCACATGATTCCCTGGGATAACGAGGAAGGCTTCCATCGCGCCTTCGGCGACTTCCTCGGTGCGGCCCTGGACTGAGCCGCTTCCATCCACCCACCCGATATCGGAGAAATTCCCATGGCTATCTGCGACACCGAGCTGATCCGTGCGTGGACCCAGGTGCTAACCCTGTCGAAGCTCAAGGCCGGAGACGCGGTCACCGTGCTCACCAGCGACCACACCCATCCGCAGACCCTGCGATGCGCTATCACCGCCGCCACCATGATGGGGGCCTGCGTGAGCCGACTCGACCTGCCGCCGATCAACGGCGAGAAGGCGCTCAGCCGCGACACGCTCGCCTACCTGGGCACCACCCCGCTCACCGGTAACCGCGCGGCCATCGCCGCGCTCAAGGCCAGCGACCTGGTGCTGGACCTCATGACGCTGCTCTTCTCTCCCGAGCAGCATGAGATCCTGAGCACCGGGACCAGGATCCTGCTGGCGGTCGAACCACCCGAAGTACTGACGCGCCTGGTGCCCACCATGGAGGATTACCATCGCGTACAGGCCGCGGTGGCCCTGCTCAAGGGGAAGCGCGAGATGCATGTCACCTCCGCCGCCGGCACCGACCTGCACCTGCCGCTGGGCGAGTACCCGATTACGGCCGAGTATGGCTTCGTGGATCAGCCCGGCCGCTGGGATCACTGGCCGAGCGGCTTCGCCTTCACCTGGCCCAACGAGGGCGGCGCGCACGGCCGTATCGTGCTGGCCAAGGGCGACGTACTACTGCCGCAAAAGAGCTATGTCGGCGAACGGATCTCCCTGACTGTGCAAAACGGCTTTGTCACCGCCATCGACGGCGACGCGGAAGCCGAGCTTCTGCGCGAGTACATCGAGTCCTTCGAGGACCCGGAAGCCTACGCTATCTCGCACGTGGGCTGGGGGCTGCAAAAGCGCGCCTACTGGTCCACACTGGGCCTGTACGATCGCGAGGCCACCCTGGGCATGGACGCACGCGCGGTCAGCGGCAATTTCCTGTTCTCGCTCGGCCCCAACAACGAAGCCGGCGGCAGCCGTACCACGGCCTGCCACATCGACATTCCCATGCGCCGTTGCAATGTCTTCGTCGACGGTCTTCAGGTCGTGGCCGACGGCAAGGTGGTCGAGTCCTTGATGCAGAGCGGTACCGCGGCGGCTCCCCAGGCCAGCCCGAAGGAGCGCGTCCATGCATGAGGAATCGGAAGTCTACGAACGCCAGGGCTTCGGCAGCGGCCTGGGCGTGCAAGCGCCGGTCGGCCTGCTGATCGTCGATTTCGTCAACGGCTTTGCCGACCCGGCAGTCTTCGGCGGCGGCAACATCCCGCCGGCTATCGCGCGCACCGTTGACCTGTTGGCCGAGGCACGCGCTCGCAAATGGCCGGTCGCGCACAGCCGCATCGTCTACGCCGACGACGACAGCGACGCCAACGTTTTCAGTACCAAGGTGCCCGGCATGCTGACGCTAAAGGAGCACTCCCCCGCCAGCGCCATCGTGAACGAACTCGCCCCGCGTGCTGGCGAGCTGGTAGTGCGCAAGAATGTGCCCTCGGCCTTTTTCGGCACCACGCTCGCGCCCTGGCTGACGCAGCATGGCGTACGCACGCTGCTGGTGGCCGGCTGCGTAACCAGCGGCTGCGTGCGCGCCAGCGTGGTGGATGCCATGTGTTGGGGATTTCGCCCTGTCGTGCTGGAAGATTGCGTAGGCGACCGCGCGATCGGCCCGCACGAGGCCAGCCTTTTCGATATGCGGCAGAAGTACGCTGACGTGTTGACCTTACAGGCGTTGCGCGAACAGTTGGCCTAGCCGTTGCGCAGGGTGGGTGGCGCAGGCGCCTTCAGAGCGCCTTCAGGGCGCCTGAAAGCCGCCCACCACGAAGCGCGTGACCTGGTCGATAAGCGCTTCGGTATCCTCGGGGTCGTACAGGCCCTTGGGCGTCATCTCTTCCATGCGGTGCGTGTCCGAGAAGGCATAGAGGTAGGTGCCAACCATCAGTGTCATACGCCAATAGGCGTCCAGTTCGCCCAACCCAGGCAATGCCAGCCTCAGCGCCTCCACATAGCGTTGTGTCGAGGAACCGTAGGCATGCGTTCGCAGCTTGTACGAGATCTCCGGCGGTTCAGTGTGCAGCCGCGCCTGCAAGCGCAGGAAGGAGCGGCCCTGCGATGTAGCGCGCAGTGCGAGCGTGGGCGAAAGGAAAGCATGCACAATCTCGCGCACCGTGGGCGTCCCTTTATCGAGCAGGGCTTCCAGCGAATCGACGCGCTGCTTGGATATGACTTGACCGCGGCGCAGGAAAGTTTCCTCGAACAAACCGTACTTCGAGCCGAAGTAATAGCTGATCATGGCCTGCGTCACGTTCGTGGCCGCTGCGATCTCGCGCATTTTGGTACCGGCATAGCCCAATTCGGCAAACTGCGCTTCGGCAGTGTCCATGATCTCGTCGCGAACGGCACTGGTTCCTTCAGGCCGGCCGGGCTTTCTTTGCTTGACCCGTGCTGTGCTCTTCTCCGTCATTGCTTTCTCATAATTAATCAGCCGACTAATTATTCTAGTATAAGGGCAACGCGCGACTTTGAGGAACCTCCCGGTTCGCCGGTTGACCGAGGGCGGCCAGTCCTGCCGCATGAACGGACGCCAGATCATGGCGACCACCTTGAACCACATGCAATCGCGCGTTTGGAAGGGACCTACGTCGCAATGGCCTGGGCCAGCTTCTGGATCGACAGCGGGGCGCAGCCCTCGGCATCGTTGCTGACCGTCACGTAGGCCGGCTGGCCCGCGCCCGTGATCCCGCGGATCGTGCGCGCCAGCACCATGCGAGTAGACAGATCCTCGCTGACAATGGCATTGAACGGATCGTGCTTTTTCTGCGCGTCGGCATAACCATACGCGCCGAATATGCGGTTCAGGTTCCACCGGCAGACCAGCGGCCCCGGCCACAGCGCGCGCAGCATCGGCAGTTGCGCTTCGATCGGCGGCATCTTGCCGTGCAAGCCCAGGCAGAAAGTAGCTCCATGCGCCTTGAGCGTATCAACCAGCGCCTGGCCCAGTAGTTCAGGGTCCCGCACTTCCACCGCGACAATCACGGCGCCATGCGCGGACAAAGCCTCCCGGACAGCCGCCAGCATGCGGCCCAGCTTCTCAAACAGCGTTGCGGGGCGGCTCAGCCACCCCCAGGACAGAGGGCTCAACTGAAACACCAGGACACCGAGCTTGGCGCCCAGGCCTTCGAGCGTCGGCCGCACAAAGTCCTGGATGGCCAGCGCAGGATCGAGAAAAACCGGGTTGACCTCGCGCGTCCTGCCTTCTTCGCCATGCGCCTGTGCGTCGGTAATGCTGGCGGGACATTTGACGACGAAACGGAAGTCGTCATCGACCTGCCCCGCGTAAACGGCATACTGCCTTGCCGTCAACGGGCGCCAGAAAGTGCGGTCCACACAAACCGTGCGCAGAAGCGGATGCTGGTGGTAGGCGCCAAGACCATGCTTCGACAGCGTGCTCGAATCGTATTCGCCATCCCAGACCAGCCCATCCCAGCCTGGATATGACCAAGTAGAGACGCCAAAGCGCAGTTGCTCCGGAAGCTGCCGCGCGAGCGCGCTCCACCCTTGCGCCGCGGGAGCGGGAAGCACCTTGGCCATGCCCCGGAGGGCGGAAACCTCCGCCTTTGCGCGAGAGGCCGTATGGTCCGAGGAGTTGACCGGAGGCTCGGGAAGCGCCTCTCCGAAAAGATCGTCTTGCATACTTGTCATGCTGGCACGGAAGTAGGCTTGCAGGCAGCGGGCATGCGGCGCATCACGCTGATGGGCCGAAAAATGTACCGGACTTTAGGTGCGGGTAGTGGGCTTTCCCGGTCCAAACGGCATCGGAAGAAGTGGAAGAGTCTGGCATCAGACCCCTATCCTTCAAATAATTGCTCCATTGGGAACGATTATCTAGGATTCAAGCTCCTTTGGGAGCACTTAGATGGATTCCCCATACCCCTCCCCGTCGCACGAGCGATCCGAAAGCTTGGCGGCAGGCGTCGCCATATCTCCCAGGCTTCGCTTGCCGAACGCATGGGCGCATCCCTCTCCACGGTACGCCGCATGGAGAAAGGCGACGTCCGCGTGCCCATCCACTTTTTCGCCCGGGTGCTGCACGTCTTCGGCGAGATCAAGGCCCTGGAACGGTTGCTGGATACCCCGAACGACGAGATCGGGCTGATGCTGATGGACGAACAGTTGCCCAAGCGGATACCCAGTAAGCGTGAGACGCCTTCGGGAGCGTTGTGATAGCCGCCGTGGCCCTGGGCATTATCTCGGCCTAGACATGGCAATGCAATTGCATTACCATGTGCCATCTGCCTCTGGGAGATCACCATGCCCGCAACCCTGGACGTCGAATCCACCCTCACCGAACGCTACCAGACCACTGTTCCTGAAACGGTAAGGCGTGCCCTCGGTCTGAAGAAACGTGACAAGATCCACTACAGCATCCGCGCCAACGGCGAAGTGGTGCTCTCGCGTGCCGAAGATGGGGATGAAGAAGACCCCGCGCTCGGGGCGTTCCTAACCTTTCTCGCCCACGACATCGCGTCGCATCCGGAGCGACTTGTCCCCTTATCGGACGACTTGCTTGCTTCCATGAAAAAGACCGCGCACGAGGCTGGAGATATTGACCTCGATTCACCGCTGTCCTCGGATGACGAATGACGGCTGAATCGAATGGCCCCGCTACGGTCAACGGCTGGACTATCTATCTGCATCCGCTCTTTCGTGCACAACTAGAAAGTCTTCGGCAGCAGGTTGAAGCATTGAAGCGCAAGGATCCGGACGGATACCATCGGCGCAATGCCACGAAGCGCTTGGCCGCTATTGCGCGATTGGCGTTCGAAGTTATCCCTCAAGATCCGACGCGAACGGAATATCGACAAGGCGGAACGCTAGGAGACCAGCACAAGCACTGGTTTCGAGCCAAGTTCTTCCAGCAGTACCGCCTGTTCTTTCGATACCATGCAGCCAGCAAGATCATCGTGTTCGCATGGGTCAATGATGAGGACACGAAGCGAGCTTATGAAAGCGACGATGATGCTTACCGTGTATTCAGAAAGCTGCTAGACAGAGGGAATCCGCCGGATGACTGGGACGCGCTTGTGCTTGCAGCAAAACTCAGACGATGATCGGCCTAAACCAAGAATGGCCGCTGTCTACCTGTTTGCGTCACTTAGTCAGCATCGGTGCTGGTCCACTGTCTTGCCGACACGAGACCTCCGCACGGGCAGCAGCACCGTGCGGCGACCGTAGCGTATGCACTACATGAGGCCTTGGTCAACTGATCCAGCGAAATTTCTTGCCGGTGGCTATGGCCTGCCGTGCGGCCATGTCAGAGAGAGGCGTCGTTCGAGCTCCTGGACATGAGTCAGGAACCAGATACTTATCCGATCAAGACCGGTCCTCCAGCAACAATCCGGAGCCGCACAAACCGCAAAAAAGACTTGCTTGTGGCCTCAAAAACCGTGAATGCGGGAATGTTGTCGGACGCCGCCGGATCAGCGGTTGGAAAAACATCCCATGAAGTCAACAGCTTGCAGACTTCGCTGGACGTCCGCAGATTTCCGTGGATCGATGCTGTGGAGCGGGTGAAGGGAATCGAACCCTCGTATGAAGCTTGGGAAGCTGCCGTTCTACCATTGAACTACACCCGCATGGATGCCGTATCGGCGCACTGACTCCGCCGACAGGAAGCGGGATTATACCTTGTCGAGCCCTTTGTGCGCGACCGCGCCACCGTCAGCTGCCAAGACGCAATCAGAGCGCTGTTAGGCAGCCCGCCTAAAAAGGCACAACACAAAACAAAAGGCGTAATAAGTAACAGACAGGGTATTTATACTACTAAGCATTACTATATGCATCCCCTTTATCCTCCCGACACATAACCATGATTCGCCGATTGCTAGCCATCGCGTTGCTGACTGGCCTCGCTGGTTGCGGTACCACCCTGAAGCCCATCAAACCCGATAGCACGACGGGTTTGTTTACCACCACGGTCGCGGTCAAGGCCGCCGATATCAAGGTAGCCGAGCGCTTCGATCCAGCTTATCAACGAATGATGCTGCTAAAAATCAATGCGGAGCGGCCGAATCCCGAATTCGTGACGTATTTCCAGACCTCCATCAAGGACACCGGCATCTTCGAAAAAGTGCTGACCAAGAGCGACCTGGAAACCATGGTCATCGAACATCAATGGCAGGACAAGGTCAGCAGTGTGTCGGACCTGCTCGGGCTGAATCTCCTAAGCAAGCAAATCGGCACGTTCCTGATAGTTGAAGCGGACGCGCGCTGGAAGGGCGGCTACAACTTCGAGGGCACTATCCAGGCCATCGATGCGAGCACCGGCAAGACCGTCTTTAAGTCGGAGCAGCAGGCCTTCAACTGGGACGGCCTGGATGTGCCCTTGTTCCGGCCGATGCTCAATGCCTTCGTCCTCTGGGCCAAAGGTAAGCTGCCTGACGCAACGGTAGCGGCACATGCGGCGGCACCGGAAAGCGTGCAACCATCAGCGCAGGCACCCGCGCAAACGGCCGTCCAGGCGCCGGCCCCGGCTTCCGCTAAGAACCGGCGTCCTTATGGCAGTCCGCAGCCGATAACCTATTGAGGCGCCTGAGGCCTGCCGCTCACGGCAGGTCTTCCACACGCGAGACACACTACTGCTTGGGCGGCGAAACCGTCGCCCAAGCAGGCCACCAAGGGGATACAAAGCTAGGCTAGCTTTGTTCGATTTCCTCAAACACGGAAAATCTACCACGCATCGCCATAAGAAACCGCCCTTTGGGAATTTCGACAGCTCAGCCTACCATGACGAGAATGAATTTTTCAGGACTGGGCGCAGAACTGGGCGGGTAATTTCCTACCCCGCATGGATGCCGTATCGGCGCACTACCTCCGCCGACAGGAAGCGGAGTTATACCTTGTCGAGCCCCGTCTGCGCGACCGCGGGACCGCCCCATCGCGCGGGCGGCGCCGCCAGGACGCCCCCGCGCATGCCGAACACCCGCCGGGCGGGCCGGCAGCCTCCGGCTGCATCACCCAACTGGGTGATGACGGACATGTCCGTGCCTGATTGAATCAGCCCCGATAGTCAGCCTGATTCAATCCGAAATCCACCCATTGAATTTGAAAGCAACGCCCTCGCACGTCGCAAGCGCGTCACTTTTGCAAGCGTCATTCCAGTAGCAAGTATGAAGATGCCCTCCCCTTCCATTCCCAGAGCACTGCTTCCGTTTTTCGTCATGCTCCTCGCCACGATAGCGGGCTGCGCCGACTTCAGCTCGGCCGGGCCGTGGGTCAGCAAAGGCGACGAGGAACTGCAAAATGGGCGCTGCGATAAAGCCATCGATTCCTACGTACATGCCGTCGAGCGGGCGGTGCCCAGTGAGGACCCGCCACGGGACGAGGATTCCGGGACGCTGCGCAGCACCCTGGGGAAAATCAAGCAGTTATCGTCCACCTGCATGGCGCGTGATGACTACCCCATCAATAGCGTCGGCGCCTTGATCAACACATTGACAGCCACAAGGCTCAACAGCCGTGTGTCCAAGGAAAAATACAAGGCCGAAGCGACGGATATGGCCTATTCGTTCCTGGTTTTCGCCGAGCGTAATCCCGCCGTCATGTTCGAGCACGAATACGGGGTATCCCACGTGCTTGGATGGGCGAATGAAACTTCGGACGCGGCGATGCAGCAGCGCGCCGCCAAGCTTTGGTTGGAGCGCTCGTCCTGGCAGCCCCGTTCCGCATCCATCGCCGCGGGCCTGCGAAACAGCAGCGTCAAGCTCGATGAGGGGACCATGCAGGCCATCGAGGCCCGTGTCGCCCTGACTACCGAACTGGCCAAACGCGCCGACGCCGCCACCGAGGGCCGGTGTCATGACGGCGGCCTGTGCAAGGGCGGCTACGGGGAGGGCGATCCCGAATTTATTGCTTTTTCACGGAACTACCGCGATTGGTACAGGGCCTATGCCGCCCTGCTCGCCAAGAACGGTTTCCCTGCCCCGATGATTGCCCTGGTCCAGTCCATGGCAGCCAAGCAAGACCAATTCTTGTCGGAAAAACTGGCCCGGCTTAACGCCCCTCCTCCCGCTCCCGCCAGCGACGACGGATACAACCCCATCCTCGGCGCAATAGGCGCGGCCATGCAGGTCGCGGGGACCGCGGGCCGTGGAAGCTCCGCCGCCTCGATGCAGAACCTGGGACGGCAAATCACCACCGCGTCGAGTAGCCAGGCAACGGCGGACGCCATGTCCATGCAGGCCACGCAGCAGGTGCTGGCTGGCGCCGCGACCAGGAATAATGCGAGCCAGCGGGGGGCTTATGCCGCCGCCCAACCCGCCGCAATGGCAAGCGCCGCGAAAACGTCCGCGCCAGTGCAAGGCTGTGTCGGGCAAGCCATCGTCACCAGGAACATGTATGCCGGCCCGGAAGTGGCCATCGTGAATCAATGCGCCTTCCCCATCCGCGTGTCCTGGTGTGTGGTGGGCGCGCATGACGGAACAAAGGCAGCCAGCAACCTCACCGCGGAATGCAGCCGGCAATACGCGGGCATGTATGAGCTGCAGCCCGGCGAAAAGCAGTCATTGCAGGTCGCCGGCTTCCAGACGCTGCACTCGATTTCCTGCAAGTCGCCTTACCAGGTCAGGCAACCCGTCTGGCGCGGCGATGACTTTGACGGCCAATGCCTCTACGGGCCATGACCACCCTCGCTGCGTAACGACGGAAGCGACGGAAGCGCCGGAAGCGCCGGAAGCCATGCGCCGGCATGGGACGGGCATGGACGTCGCCATGATCCTACGCCGCACCGGCCGCCGACACCGGAAACGTCCTCCTCGCCTCGGCGACCAAGGTCTCTATCTGCCGCAAGTGCAAGCTGTTGCGCGGCCACAGGAACCCGGTCTTCCGATAAATCGGGTCGACCGGGACTGGAATTTTCTCCAACCGGACGCCTTCCGGCCACGGCCCATGCCAATCGGGCACCAAGGAAACTCCCAGCCCCTGATCGACCAGCACCGCGATGGCATCGAGCGCATCCAGCTCGAACCGCTCGGTCGGCCGGTAGCGATGCGATCGCAGCCACATGTCGGCCAACCGCCCTCCCCACACCTTGCGGTCATAGCGGATGAAGGGCTGGCCGCGGACCAGTTCCCGGGGCGGCACACCCTTCAGCTTGGCGGAGGCCAGGAAAACGTAGGAATCGATGCGGATCGTGGCCCATGAAAAAGCCTTGCCCAGCGGAAAGGGAGGCTCCACCAGCAGGGCGGCGTCGATCTCGTCCGCCAGCAATTTCTCGTAGAGCGCGGCGGACCCGCCTGGCGTGACGTGCAGCTCCAGGCCCGGATGCCTGCGCGCCAGCTGCTTCAGGACTGGCGGCAGCAGTCCGGTAATCGCCGAGGACGTCGCGCCCAGCTTGAACTCGCCCTCGACTCGCCCGGCGCTGGCCACCGCCCTCAAGGCCTCCACGTCCCTGACGATGTCACGGGCACGTTCGACGACAGCGGTGCCCGCCACGGTGGGCTTGACCGTGCGACCGACGCGAGCCACCAGCCGCGTTCCCACCTGCTCTTCCAGCACGCCGATGCGTTGCGCGACCGCGGTGGCAGAAATCCCCAGCCTGCGGGCAGCCTCGGCCACCGAGCCGTGGTCGACGACCAGCAACAGGCTTTCGAGAAACTCCGTGTCCATGCCGCCTCCTGGCCAATCCCCGTAAATTGTTTGTTCTAAACCATCAATTATCGCGGTTTTTGTTATGCATTTTGGCGCTAGTATTTTTGTCGCGGGCCCTGGCGGGAACAGGGTCGGTTCGATGACGGACCGGCTCGCGTGCTTATATTGACTGAGAGAGAACCATGACGACCATCGAAGAAAAGTTCAAGAAACTCGGCACCGACAACGCACCTGGCCAGGAAGTCCGCCAGCGTGTCGATGGCCCGGCGGCCTCCACGGCTGGGGCGGTTATCCCCGGTACACCCGTCGACTTCTCCCACGGCGATGTCAACGAATCGGCCTTCGCGCCCACGCCGGGTTCCCTCGATGCGTTCGTGCACGGCTTCGAGCAGGGCGGCGCCCAGGCCTATACCGAATATCGCGGCCACGCCGAGATACGCGAACGCGTCGCCGGGCACCTGGCCGAGTTCACCGGCGCCGCCGTATCCGCCGACGACCAGCTCATCGTCACGCCCGGCACCCAGGGCGCGCTTTTCCTGGCGATCGGCGCCACCATCGTCCCCGGCGACAAGGTGGCGATCGTGACGCCCGATTATTTCGCCAACCGCAAACTGGTCGAGTTCATCGGCGCGCAGGTCGTCCCCATTCCGATGGATTACCTGGGATCGCGCGACAAGGCCGGCCTGGACCTCGGCCAGCTGGAAACCGCGTTCAAGCAGGGCGTGAAGACCTTCCTCTTCTCGAATCCCAACAATCCCGCCGGCGTCATCTACGCCAAACAGGAGATCGACGCGATCGCCGACCTGGCGAACCGCTACGGCGTGACCGTGATCGTCGACCAGCTCTATTCCAGACTGCTGTATCCCGGCCGCGAATACACCCACCTGCGGGCCACGCACATCGACCCCCGGCAGGTAGTAACCATCATGGGGCCGTCGAAGACGGAATCGTTAAGCGGTTTTCGCCTGGGCGTGGCCTTCGGCGCCGAGCACCTTATCGACCGGATGGAAAAGCTGCAGGCCATCGTATCCCTGCGCGCGCCGGGCTACTGCCAAGCCGTGCTGCGAACGTGGTTCGAGGAGCCCGAAGGGTGGATGACGGACCGGATCCGCAAGCACCAAGCCATTCGGGACGATTTGCTGAGCCTGCTCACGGATGCGCGCGGCATCGAAGTGCGCACGCCGGAGGCGGGCAGCTATATCTTCCCGCGCCTGCCCAAGATGCGGCTGGACCTGGCGCAATTCGTACGCACGCTGAGATTGCAGGCAGGCGTCACCGTCACGCCCGGGACGGAGTTCAGCAAGGACGCGACGGACAGCATCCGCCTGAATTTCTCCCAGAACCACGAAGCCGCGGTCGACGCCATCCGGCGGACGATACAGATCGTCGAACGCCATCGCATGGACTGACGGAGGGCAAACGCCATGGCACATTCCCAGGACAGGACGCCTCCGCCGCCCGCCGGCACATACCGGCCTTGGGCGCGGGCAGGCGGACTGGTATTCCTCGCAGGCCAGACGCCGCGCGACGAGGCCGGCGTACGGCACGGCGACGCGCCCTTCGACGTCCAGGCGCGCATGGCGCTGGACAACCTGGAGGCGGCGGCAAGGGCCGCCGGCCTTTCCTTGCGGTCGGCCGTCAAGGTACATGTATTCCTGAAAAACCCGTCGGATGCCAAGGCGTTCGACGCGATCTACCGGGAATACGTGGGCGACCCGCTGCCCGCCAGGACGTTGGTGCAGTCGGGCCTGCTGGGCTTCGACATCGAGGTGGACGCCATCCTGGACGCGGGCGATACCCCGCCGCCTGCCCGTCATGCCGAAGGATGAGCCGGCCGGGACGGAGGGGGATGCCGTCCCTCTCCGCCTGTAACCTCGTCTTCCACGGTCCCGCGTCCCGGCCGCGCCCTACTACAATGGCGGCCTATGAATACGCAACCTCCCTCTGCAGGCGCCGCGGACCAGCCGCCCGCCGACGACACGACTTCCAGCCAGGCGCCCGAGGCGCATGGCGAAGCGACGGCCGATCCGGCCCATCCGTCCCACATCCGTTCCTTCGTGCATCGCCGCGGCCACATCACCCAAGGCCAGCGCGACGCCCTGGAGCGCCTGCTGGAACAGTGGTCCATCGCCTATACCCCGCGCCTGCTGGACGTTACCGCCGCCTTCGCCGGCCGCGCCGCGCCCACGATCCTGGAAATCGGCTTCGGCATGGGCGAAACAACGGAGAAAATCGCGTTGTCCCGCCCCGGCGACAATTTCCTGGGGGTGGAGGTCTTCAACGCTGGCGTGGGGTCCCTGCTCAAGCGCATCGAGGCCTCCGCGGTGCCCAATATCCGCATCATCCAGCACGACGCCGTCGAAGTGGTGCGCGACATGATCGCTCCCGACTCCCTGGCCGGCGTCCATATCTATTTCCCCGACCCCTGGCCCAAGAAGCGCCACCACAAGCGCCGCCTGGTCCAGCCGCCGTTCATCAAGCTGCTGGCCAGCCGCCTGGCGCCCGGCGGCTACCTGCATTGCGCCACGGACTGGGAAAACTACGCCCAGCAAATGCTGGAAGTGCTTAGCGCGGAGCCTTTGCTCGCCAATACGGCGAAGGACTATGCGCCCCGCCCGGACTACCGTCCGCAAACCAAATTCGAGACGCGCGGCCTGCGCCTGGGGCACGGCGTCTGGGACCTGATTTTCAAGCGAGTCGCCTGAATGCTCTTCCCCGCGATCGAACCCTACGCCCACGGCTACCTGGAAACCGGCGACGGCCACCAGGTTTATTGGGAAAAATGCGGCAATCCGCGCGGCAAGCCGGCGGTTTTCCTGCACGGCGGCCCGGGCAGCGGCTGCTCGCCGGTGCACCGCCAACTGTTCGACCCCAGCCGCTATAACGTATTGCTGTTCGATCAACGCGGCTGCGGCCGTTCGCTCCCTCATGCCAGCCTGGAGAACAACACCACCTGGCACCTGGTCGAGGATATCGAACGCCTGCGCGAGGACGTGATGGGGGTCGACCAATGGCTGGTATTCGGCGGGTCCTGGGGCTCGACGCTGGCATTGGCCTATGGGCAAACGCATGCCTCGCACGTCTCGGCGATGATACTTCGCGGCATTTTCACGATCCGCAAGAGCGAGATCGACTGGTTCTACCAGGAAGGCGCGTCCCACCTGTTTCCAGACCTGTGGGAAGACTATCTTTCCGTCATCCCTCCCGAGGAGCGTGACGACCTGGTCGCCGCCTACCACCGCCGCCTGACCGGGCCGGACGAGGCCCAGCGCCTGCGCGCCGCCAAGGCCTGGAGCAAGTGGGAAGACAGCACCATCACCATGATGCCGAGCCCCCGCCACCAGCAGGGCCACGCGGCCGACCTGGCGGCGTTGGCCTTCGCGCGGATCGAGAACCACTACTTCACCCACGCCGGCTTCATGGAAGAAGGCCAGTTGATCCGCGACGCCCATAAGCTGGACGGCATCCCCGGCGTCATCGTGCAAGGGCGCTACGATGTATGCACACCCGCCCGCACGGCCTGGGATTTGCACCGCGCCTGGCCACGAGCGGATTTCCATATCGTGCCCGACGCCGGCCATGCCTTCGACGAACCCGGCATCCTGGCCTTGCTGGTGCAATCGCTGAATCGCTACGCCGCTTGAACCACGCAGCGGCCGGCCGCGCGGGGCGCCAGCCGCCCCTGCGCCCGTACCAACCCAATACCTTCCGCCGCACCATGAATATCCAACTCAACGGTCACCCACGCGACATCCCCGACGGCGCCACCGTTACGCAACTCATTGAACTGCTGGGTTACGCCGGCAAGCGCATCGCGGTGGAGCGAAATGGCGAAATTGTTCCGAAAAGTCAGCACGGGATTACATCTTTGAACGTAGATGACAAATTGGAGATCGTCGTCGCGGTAGGGGGCGGTTAGCCCGCCATATCCCGGGAATGGCGTAATTTCGCCATTGGATTGCAATGCAAAGCATACAAACCCTGCCTTCCATTTCGACTGTAGAGCAATTTATTGCGCATGAATGCTACGCACATCGTTACACATCATTGCGCCGGTTTTCGCCGAGACTACCGATAATCATTCTTACCGCCCGTCGGACTTCCGCAGCGTTTTCGATGGGCTAAGCCGGCACGGATCTTTCCCCTTCCGTGCTGGTGGAATGGGCCAGGCCTCCAAGCCTGGCCTTCTTTTTTGCGCGGCGCCCGCCGTAAAAGCAAAACGGCGTCCCGCAGGACGCCGTCTGCCGACAGGGCCATGGCGCCCCTAGCGCATCCCGCCCAGCTTTCCCAGGCCCTTCAAGCCGCCCATGGCCCGCATCATCTTGGCCATACCGCCCTTTTTCATCTGCTTCATCATCCCCTGCATCTGCTCGAACTGGGACAGCAGGCGATTGACTTCCTGCACAGGCACCCCGGCGCCCGTGGCGATGCGCCGCTTGCGCGAGGCCTTGATCAGTTCCGGCTTGGCGCGCTCCGCCGGCGTCATGGAGTTGAGTATGCCCTCCGTGCGGCGCAACTGCTTGTCGGCCTGGCCGTTCTGCAACTGCCCGGCGGCTTGCTGAAACTGGGCCGGCAGCTTTTCCAGCAGCGACCCCATATCGCCCAGCTTCTTCACCTGCCCCAGTTGTTCACGGAAGTCGTTGAGATCGAACTTGTTACCCGACTTCAGCTTGGACGCCAGCTTCTGCGCCTCGGCGATGTCGATATTCTTCTGCGCCTGCTCGACCAGGGAGACGATATCGCCCATGCCCAGCACGCGCTGCGCCATGCGATCGGGATAGAAGGCTTCCAGGCCGTCCAGCTTTTCGGAAACGCCGACGAACTTCAACGGCTTGCCGGTGACATGGCGCACCGACAGGGCCGCGCCGCCGCGCGCGTCGCCGTCCAGCTTGGTCAGCACCACGCCCGTCAGGGGCAGGGCGTCGGCGAAGGCCTTGGCGGTATTGACCGCGTCCTGGCCCTGCATGGCGTCGACGACGAAGAGGGTCTCGATCGGCTTGACCAGGTCATACAACGCGCGGATTTCGCGCATCATGGCCTCGTCGATGCCCAGGCGGCCGGCAGTATCCAGTATCAGGACGTCATAGTGGAAGCGGCGGGCATGGTCGACGGCGTTGCGTGCGATATCTTCCGGCTTCTGGCTGGGGTCGGACGGCAGGAAGTCCACGCCGACCTGGGCGGCGACGGTTTTCAGCTGGTCGATAGCGGCCGGACGGTAGACGTCGGCGCTGACCACCAGCACCTTCTTCTTGCCGGTTTTGCGGCCGTTCTGTACATGGTTGCCTTCGGACAGCCAGCGCGCCAGCTTGCCGGTGGTGGTCGTCTTGCCGGCGCCTTGCAGGCCCGCCATCAGGATGATGGCCGGTGGCTGGGTGGCCAGGGACAGTTCCCCTGCGTCCGGTCCCAGGTCGCCCCCCATGAGGGCGGTCAATTCCTTGTGGACCAGGCCGACCAGGGCCTGGCCGGGGCTCAGGCTGGTGGCGACTTCCTCACCCAGCGCCTTTTCCTTGACGCGGGCCACGAAGTCCCGGACCACCGGCAGCGACACGTCGGCTTCCAACAGGGCCATGCGAACTTCACGCAGCATTTCCTGTGTATTGGCCTCGGTCAGACGGGCTTCGCCGCGCAACGTCTTGACGACGCGCGACAGGCGCTGGGTAAGGTTATCGAGCATGAGATGCGTTTCCGCTTAAACTAGTCGGCTAACTCGTGGCCAGGAAGGCGCGGTTTCGCGCCGTGGAGCGCCAGTCGCGCCCGGGCCACATCCAAGATACGGGTTCTATGTCAACAGGCATTGTATTTCACGCGGCCGCTGCCGTCGCTTATGCGGTGCTGGCGGGGTCGCTATGGCGCCGGCTGGGCAAGACCCAGGACGTACAGAAGGCGGGCCGCGCCAACCGCCTGTGCCTGCTGGGCGCCCTGCTGCTGCAGGGCATCGGGCTCTACCAGGGCATCCTGGGCGGCGAAGCCCTGTTCGTGGGCTGGGCCCTGGCGCTGTCGGCCGCCGTCTGGCTGGGCATGGTGATCTTCTGGCTGGAGAGCCTGCTGGTGCGGATCGACGGCCTGCAATTGCTGCTGCTGCCCGCCGCCACCCTGACCACCGCGTTGGCCGCCCTGTTTCCCCAGGGCCAGGTCGTCCCGCACGCCAATAACGCCTGGCTGCGCACCCATCTGGTCATCGCCCTGGCCGCCTACGGCCTGATGACGGTAGCGGCGCTGCACGCAGGCCTGATGGCCTTGCTGGACCGACACCTGCACCGCCCGCCCAGTCCCGCCGGGCAGGCCGGCATCGTCGGTCGCGTGCTGGACGTCCAACCGCCGCTGCTGATGCAGGAATATCTGTTGTTCCGGCTGATTTCCGTGGGCTTCAGCGTCCTGACGCTGACGGTCTGCACGGGCGCCATCGCATCGTACGAGCTGACCGGCAAGCCCCTCCCCTTCGATCACAAGACGGTTTTCACGCTACTGTCCTGGTTGACATTCGGCGTACTGCTGCTGGGCCGGTACCTGAAGGGGTGGCGCGGACGGGTGGCACTGCGCTGGACGCTGGCCGGATTCGCCCTCCTTATTCTGGCCTACACCGGCAGCCGATTCGTGCTGGAAGTGATTTTGCATCGAGGTTGAAGTGGGTAAGCTGATCTTCTGGTTCGTCATCGGACTGGTTATCCTGACGGTCGCGCGCATCGCCGCGCGGGCCGGCGCACGCGGCGCGCAACAACAGGCGCGCGAACAGGCCCGGCAGCAGCAGGCTGGCCGAGGTCCGGGGGCCAATGGGGGCGCCAATGGGGGCGCCAATGGGGGCGCCAATGGGGGCACCCACGGCGGCGCCAGCCGGCCCGGTCGGCCGGCGGCGGTGCAACAGGCCGAGCAGATGGTGCGCTGCGCGCATTGCGGCATCCATCTGCCGCGGTCGGAAGCGGTGCTCAGCGCCGGGGAAACATATTGCGGGCAGGAACATGCCCGTCTGGGCGTGGCGCGACAGCGTTGATTCCTGTCTCGAAGGGATGACGGCAATAACAGAAAGCCCGCGGACTCCCCGGCTCCTCGCGCGGCTCAACCGCCACGCAAGTGATAACGGCAACAAAGGGAGATCGCATGTCTTTGCAATTGGACCGATACGGCTGGCTCAAACCCGGGCGCGGCGTCACGCTGACGCCCTCGCCGAATTTCAATGAGCGTCCGCCAGGGACGGAAGTCAGCCTGCTCGTCATCCACAACATCAGCCTGCCGCCGGGTGTGTTTGGCGGTCCTTATATCGAAGACCTGTTTTGCAACCGCCTGGATTACCAGGCCCACCCCTGGTTCGAGAACCTGCGGGGCTTGCGCGTGGCGGCGCACTTCCTTGTCCGTCGCGATGGCGCCGTCCAGCAGTTCGTCTCGGCCGACAAGCGCGCCTGGCACGCGGGCGTATCGCGCCTGGGCGACCGCGAGGGATGCAACGATTTTTCGCTGGGCGTCGAACTGGAAGGCACCGATGTGCTGCCCTACACCGACGAACAGTATGCGACGCTGGCGCGGCTGGCGTCCGCCCTGAAGGCACGCTACCCGCTGGTCCACGCCTGGGGCCATGAGCACATCGCGCCGGGCCGCAAGACCGACCCCGGCCCCGCCTTCGACTGGCCGCGATTCGGCGCGACGTGCGGCTTCCTGCGCCGGGCATTGCCGCCGGGCTGATGCTGTTGCTATGTGGCGTTTGGCCTATTCCGTCTGGTTGATGCGCTGTTCCAGCATGGCCAGACGGTCGATGACCTGATCGAAGGTCAGGGTATCACCGTAAAACATCCGCGCATCCAACATCGATTGATAATCTCGTCGCAATGCGCCCAGCAGCGCTGGTGGTGGAATAAGCCTCATGCCACCGGCCAGGCATCTCTCATAGTGACTGAAACCGCTGCGGAAAAAAGTCGTCTTGATGCTCAGGACATCCCGCCGCAGCCTCAGGTCGCCAACTGCTTGGCGTCCGACTTCGTGATTGGCCAATCTGGCCAGGTCATACCAGTGGCGTGACAATCGCTCCACCCCCGCCCTCAACTCCGGGCGATGGCATTCGACGTGTATCAACGTGACTTTTTCCCAAAAGGTACGGTGCGCGGAAAGTACTGCTACCTGAGCCGTGGGAAATACCAGACGAGGCACATGGGCTGCGACGTCCGGCACGATGGTCAACGTGTCGCGAGGCAATGCGGCGTTTCGACCTCCGAACTCGATCAGGATGCTGGGACGCACGTACCCGTCATTGTTTTCCACCGCGCTCGGGTAATAAAGCCAGAGCTTCTCTGCGTCCTCGCTGACCTTTACGCCGAGCTCGCAAACAGGCATCGCCCGTGCCAGAGACATCTGCAATGCAGGAACCAATTCTTGATTGACGTGGCGACTCAACGATGCCTTGAGCAAGTCCGACAGCTTCTTGCATTGATGACCTGACAGACCTTCCAGGTCCGGAGCATCGGAGACCAGACTACGATAGTCGATCGTAACGTCTATATCTTCGGAGAAACGTTCGATCGCCCGATATACCTTCGATAGCGATGTCCCGCCCTTGAAAGCCATCGGCTTACGACAAGGTAGCGAGAACAGACTACCCAGGACCTGACACAGCCAAATATCCTTCTCCAGGATTTCAGCACGGCGCCCGAGCACAGGAGCCAACCCGTGCAGCAAATCCGCCTGCTCACGCAAGGGTAGGTCAAAGTAACGGGTCCGTTGGGGAGGGCGAGATTTGGGTGCGCTCATAGCTGCTCAGGGCATGCACCATCCAGGCCGGCATTGAAGCCTTGACGGCGCGCAAAGCTTGAAACTCGCTTCGTGGCAGCTTTTCTGCAATCGTTCTAAAAGTATTTTCCGTAACCTGTTCACGCCCCAGATACCATAGAGCTGATAACGCCTGCCCCGCTGGCCGGCCGGCCAGGACCAACTTGCGCGAAGCTGCATGCTGCAACTTCAAGGTCATCTTGCCCAGGCGAATTTCTCGTGAAGGCCCCGTCGTGTAGAAGGCTGCCTGCGCCGGCATCTGCGTCGTCAATCCCAGGCGCCGCGCCGCTTCGGCGCCATGGATCTCAAGCGACTCCCCTTTGGCATCAGCGACTACCTGCGCCACCTTCTCCGCCGAGGGCGCCGCCTTGACTCCGAATCGGCCAGCGGCGGGGACGACGTAGAGGCCATGGCCAATACGTTCAATCGCTCCTGCCTTCGCGAGGCGCATCAACGTCTGATCGATGGCCGCGCGCGATCCCAACCCTGCAAACATCGCGGGCGTAAACGGCTCCCCGGGCGCATGGGCGGCAATACGCTCTCGAATGGCTTGAGATGCACTCATAGACCACCTAATCTGTTAGATTTTTAATGTTAAATTCTAACAGACTCAATCGCGATGTGCCTCGCTCACACTTGACAGGTCAGGGGCCTGGCTCCTGCGTCCCGGGAATAGAAAAGGCCAGGCTTTCCTGGAAAAGCCTGGCCCCGTTCAGCGCTCACTTCCGGATACCGCATCGTCCCGAAAGGAAACGCGATATCGGCCTGCACGCGAACCTCAAGTCACCATCAAGCCGCCTTCAGCAGCAGCGCGTTCAAGCGCTTGACGAAACCGGCCGGATCGGACAACTGGCCGCCTTCGGCCAGCATGGCCTGGTCCAGCAGCAGTTCGGCCCACTGGCTGAAGTCGCCGTCGCCCGCGTCGCGGATGCGTTGGACCAGGGCGTGCTCCGGATTGATCTCCAGCGTCGGCTTGACGTCCGGCGCCTGCTGGCCGGCGGCCTTGAGCATGCGCAGCAGGTTGGGGCTCAGGTCGTTCTGCCCGACCACCACGCAGGCCGGCGAATCGACCAGCCGCAAGGTCACGCGCACGTCGGCCACCTTGTCGCCCAGGGCGGTCTTCAGGCGCTCGACCAGCGGCTTGAATTCTTCCTGCACGTCGGCCTGGCGCTTCTTTTCTTCCTCGTCCGCCAGCGCGTCCAGGTCCAGGCCGCCCTTGGCGACCGACACCAGCGACTTGCCTTCGAACTCGCGCAGGTAGGACAGCATCCACTCGTCCACGCGCTCCCACAGCAGCAGCACCTCGATGCCCTTCTTGCGGAAGATTTCCAGGTGCGGACTGTTGCTGGCGGCGGCGTAGCTTTCGCCGGTGACGTAGTAGATCTTGTCCTGGCCTTCCTTCATGCGCGACACGTAGTCGGCCAGCGAGACGGATTGCGTGTCGTCGCCCGCGTTGGTGGACGCGAAGCGCAGCAGCTTGGCGATGCGCTCCAGGTTGGACGAGTCCTCGCCCGTGCCTTCCTTCAGCACCTGGCCGAATTCGTTCCAGAAGGTGACGTAGTCGTCCTTGCGGTTTTCCGCCATGTCCTCCAGCAGCGACAGGATGCGCTTGGCCGAGCCTTCGCGGATGGCGCGCACATCGCGGCTTTCCTGCAGGATTTCGCGCGAGACGTTCAACGGCAGGTCGGCCGAATCGATCACGCCGCGCACGAAGCGCAGGTAGGACGGCAGCAGCTGTTCCGCGTCGTCCATGATGAAGACGCGCTTCACGTACAGCTTCACGCCGCGGCGGCCATCGCGGTCCCACATGTCCATGGGGGCGTGCTTGGGGACGTACAGCAGCTGCGTGTACTCGCTGCGGCCTTCGACGCGGTTGTGCGTCCAGGCCAGGGGATCGTCGTAATCGTGGGCGACGTGCTTGTAGAACTCCTTGTACTGCTCGTCGGTGATATCGCCCTTGGCACGCGTCCAGAGCGCATTGGCCTGGTTGACGGTCTCCAGCTCTTCCTTCTTGACCTGCTCGTTCTTCTCGGCGTCCCATTCCTCCTTGGCCATGCGGATGGGCAGGGAAATGTGGTCGGAGTAGCGGCGCAGGATCTCGCGCAGCTTCCAGCCGCTGAGCAACTCGTCTTCGTCGGCGCGCAGGTGCAGGATGACGTCGGTGCCTCGCGTCGCCTTGTCGGCGGCGGCGATGGTGAATTCGCCCTGGCCGTCCGACTCCCAGCGCACCGCGTCTTCGGCGGGCGTGCCGGCGCGGCGGGTGATCACGGTCACCTTGTCGGCGACGATGAAGGAGGAATAGAAACCGACGCCGAACTGGCCGATCAACTGGGCGTCCTTTTGCTTGTCGCCGGTCAGCTTGGAGAAGAACTCCTTGGTGCCGGACCGGGCGATGGTGCCCAGGTTGGCGATGGCTTCGTCGCGGGTCAGGCCGATGCCGTTGTCGGAAATCGTGATCGTGCGCGCGGCCTTGTCGTAATCCACCCGGATGGCCAGTTCGCCGTCGCCTTCCAGCAGGGCGGCGTTGTCGATGGCTTCGAAGCGCAGCTTATCGCAGGCGTCCGACGCATTCGACACCAGCTCGCGCAGGAAGATTTCCTTGTTGCTGTAGAGCGAATGGATCATGAGGTGCAGCAACTGCTTCACCTCGGCCTGGAAGCCCAGGGTTTCGGAAGGGGTAGAGGACACGGTTTCGTTCATGGTGTCGAAATCTTCAAGGTCTGGGGATGGGAGGCGGTGCCGAAGGCTGCCGGATACGCTACCGGCTTCCGGCGGGTAGCGCCAGCAGCCGTAAGGATAGGGTTGGCGGCCGATATTTCAAGAGGGGCTATGATAACCAACCGCCGATGGCCGCCCCATAGCGCGATTGCGGCGCAATAATCAAAACTAAACCGACGTTTGGCAATGAAGACGGCAGGATGGCCCTGGGCGGGTACGACCTGCCCGGCCCGCGGCGGTGCAACTCCATTGGGAAAGTCACTTGAGCAGCACGAGCAGTAATGGGACCCGGGTCGACATCCGCCGCTACCGGCCGGCCGACAAGCAGGGGGTGCTGGACACCATCCTGTCCATCCAGCGCGAGGAGTTCGGGATCCCGATCACGGAGCGTGACCAGCCGGACCTGGCCACGATCGAGGCCTTCTACCAGACGGGCAAGGGCGATTTCTGGGTGGCGGTGAGCGGGGATGCGGATACGCCTGCCGCCGAGGGCAAGGTCATCGGCACCATCGCGCTGAAGGATATCGGCGACCATCAGGCTGCCTTGCGCAAGATGTTCGTCGCGGCGCCGTACCGGGGGCGCGATCTCGGCGTCGCCGCCCGTTTGCTGGCAACCTTGCTGGCGGCGGGGCGACAGCGGGGGTTGCGGCGGATCTACCTGGGGACCACGGCCAAGTTCCTGGCGGCGCACCGGTTCTACGAAAAGCACGGGTTCACGGAGGTAACGCCGGATGCCCTGCCGGCGAGTTTTCCGCGGATGGTGGTGGATACGAAGTTTTATGTGCTTGAGCTGGGGTAGGGAGCAGGGCGGCGGCTTAGGAGGGGGCCGCGGTTGAAGCCGGGTGCGACGCCGCCCGCCGTCGAGGGCGGAGTGAGGCCACCGGCGACGGCGAAGCGAGGTCCCCCACCGGCGACGGCGAAGCAAGGCACCCTTGGGCGACGGACGGTCGCGCCGGGCAAATTTCTCCGAAACCGCTATAATGCCGCTCTCTGCACCAACGCGTACCCCATCAGGGGCCACCGCGCACGATCCGCCCGGGTGGTGAAATTGGTAGACGCAGGGGACTCAAAATCCCCCGCCGCAAGGCGTGCCGGTTCGATTCCGGCCCCGGGCACCATCTCTAAATCTTGTGCTAATTCAAGCCGTTAGAAGATTTCGCAGTACAAGCCCCGCACCGGGGGATTTTCCTAAAATTGTGGTCAGGTACAGTTTCGGTACAGTGATGCGGCGCTAGCCTCATACCGGAGTACGTATGGCTACGATTGTTAAGACTTCCTCGGGCACTTGGAAAGCCCTCATTCGCAAGACCGGCTGGCCGGCCACGGCCAAGACGTTCCGCACCAAGCGGGACGCCGAAGACTGGGCGCGCCGTACCGAAGACGAAATGGTGCGCGGCGTATATATCCAGCGCGCACCCGCCGAGCGCATGACCGTCGAAGCGGCGCTGACCCGCTACCTCAAGGAAGTCACGCCCACCAAGCGGGCCTCGACCCAAGCCGGCGAACACAAGAAAGCTCAAGTCATCATCCGGTATCTTGGCAAGTACTCGCTGGCCGCTCTGAACGCCGAGATCGTGGCGCAGTTCCGTGACATGCGACTGGCCGGCGACCCGGACAAGCATGGCAAGCTACGACCCCGCAGCAACAACACGGTACGCTTGGAACTAGCGCTGCTGGGCCACCTGTTCACCGTCGCGATCAAGGAATGGGGCATCGGCCTGCCCTTCAATCCAGTGTCCAACATTCGCCGCCCTGCCCCCGGCTCGGGCCGCAACCGGCGATTGACTCCCGAAGAACAGACCCGCCTGCTGCAAGCCGTGGACAGGCACTCCAACCCGATGTTCGGCTGGATCGTCCGCATTGCCGTTCAGACCGGCATGCGACTGTCCGAGATTGCGACGCTGCGTATTCGGCAAGTAGACATCGAGCGGCGCGTCGTGCGGCTGGACCACACCAAGAACTCTTCTCCCCGCACCGTTCCTCTGACTGCCGAGGCAACGCGAGTGTTCACCGAGGCACTGGCCAACCCCTTGCGCCCAGCCGAAACCGAACTGGTGTTCTTCGGCGAACCCGGCCGGGATGGCATACGACGCCCCTACCTGTTCGACAAAGCATGGACCGATGCCAAGCGAGCAGCGGGCCTTGAAGACTTCCGCTTTCACGACCTGCGACACGAGGCTGTCAGCCGGTTCGTGGAAGCCGGCTTGAGCGATCAGGAGGTGTCGGCCATCAGCGGCCACAAGTCGATGCAGATGCTCAAGCGCTATACGCATCTGCGGGCCGAAGACCTGGTGCAGAAGCTGGACCGCCTCGCGCGTCGCGCGCCGTCCACTTCTAAACAACGGAGTGAGGCCGACTCCCAAACAGAGAACAACGCATAATCGCTCCATCGCGTTGCCATAATGAATAACCGATTGTCTTAACCTACGGAGGAAGCTAGTTTTGCATACCGCTATCAAGATCGTCGCTATCAGCAGCCTTGCCCTTACCCTTGCCGCGTGCGGCAGCGCCAAAGACGCCAACAAGAGCAACTTCAGCAAGGCCATACAGGCATACCTGGACACTCAGAAGGGCCTGTGCGCTCCGATTCCTGCAAAGGGCTTGCCGTTCACCCTAGCGAATCAAGACATGCTGGGCGGTCAGAGCAAGAAGCGCGCCGACGCGCTGGTCGATGCCGGGCTGCTGACGAAGCGAGACACCGAAGTCAAAGCCATGTTTGGCAACAAGATGGAGCCGGCCACCGAGTACCAAATCACTGACACCGGCAAGAAATTCCTCGTCGCCAATGGTGCCAATACGATGGCTGGTCAAGATGCCTTCTGCACCGGCAAGTACACCGTTGTGGAAGTGAGCAACTTCACCGAACCCAGCGACATGATGGGCGTAAAGCTGTCGCAGGTGAACTACCGCTACAAGGTAGAAGGTGCAGATGACTGGGCCAAATCGGAAGGCATGCGTGCCAATTACAAGAACTTTGCGGAACAGACGCAGGGAGATATCCAGGGTAAGGCGGCTGTCATCCTGACCAACGATGGATGGATGCACGAGCGCCTGTTCAAGCGCGGATAACAACCCAGCTCCAAAACGAAAGGCCTTTCACCAATGAGTGAAGGGCCATTTCTTTGGTTCTGCGCCGATCTGCGGCGTGGTTGAGGGTCGCGGAACGACCCAAAGGCGAAATTTGCATGATCGATCTCGACGCCCAAAACCGGACTTTCGAAACGGAGGGAATTTGGGAATTTAACGGTTGGCGCCAACCCTTCTGTGCGCGCACTGGCGGCACTCTGCATCGAAAAGGACTCTGCGCTCCAAGCGGCGGCAGGCCCGTAGGCTCAGGCTCGCATGCGTATTACGTGATCCGTCCTGCCGAGATCGACCTGGCGCATTCCCGGGCCTTCCCGGCCGACCCACAAAGCCACCACTGTGACATCATTGGCGGAGCGGGCCGTTTGACCAGCCCGTCAGACCCCATTTTTCCACGGGCTCGCTGGGACTCGCGTTTTAGGACCGACCACGTAGTTACGTGTTATAAATAGCGCAGTGTGACATTGTGGGCACCCGCATCCCATGGCTGACTCGCTTACTCGCCTGCTCCAGACCCTCCGACCATGCTTGAGCACGGAGCTTGTCGCCGCTTTGGTCAAGGAAGGTGTGGCGCCCGCGACGGCCCGGCAGCGCGTCTCGCGCTCGACGGAGATCAAGAAGCTCGCCCACCTTGTATTCCCTCGAGGGGCGCGCTTCGTCTACCTGCAGAGCGACTACGCCTCGCCGGAGTTCTGGCACGAGCTCGTCAAGCGCCTTCTACAGCACAGCGCGTCGTACGGCGGCGGTCTTGCCGCCCTCATGGCCCGCGGCGGCGTCATGCCGGTCAGGCACTTCCTTATCGCGTGTGGCGCCCCCATCGCCCAGAAGGGCCACATCCCGGCCCAAGGCGTCCTTGACCGCCTCAAGAGTGCTCAATTGGTGACGTGCTTCGACGCCCCGGGGATCGGTGAATGCATCGAGCTTGCTCAGACTGTAGAGGCAACGCCGTGGGAGCTCAACCGTCTGCGCGCACGCCTGAACACAGAGGCTGTGCTACTCAGCGCCGTCAAGGACTGGGCCCGGAACCTGGCGCTCGTGAGCTACAACACAGTGGCACTCCGCGACACGGACGATGGTCAGCCGCGGGTGGGCACCTTCAACTGGGATCTGACCGGCGCCTCCTACCTTGGTCCGCTCACGCAGTGGGACAAGGCCGCCAACAAGAAAAAGCCTGGTTATCTCGTCTGCGACGTGCTGCTCGGGGTCAACGTCGCCGCACACGAGCTCCAGCCGTTCATCAATAAATGCACCTCTCTGCGGGCGCTTGCGAAGGTGGGCCGCTGCATGCAGGTCTTTGTAGCGGATGGCTACACGCCGGAGGCCTTCGCGCTTGCGAGGGAGAACGGTGTCGTTCCCGCGACCACGACTAGCCTGTTCGGGCTCGAGGTCGCCAAGGCTCTTCGAGAGCTGACCGACATCCTCAAGGACGCATACCTGCGTCCGGACTCGTTCGATAGGGTCGCGGCTGTCTTCGACAAGCTCAGCCACATCGAGGGCGCTGCCACCAACCTGCGAGGCGCTCTATTCGAGTACATCGTCGCCGATCTCGTGCGTCAGCGTGACCCGCACACGTCGATCGACCTCAACGAGATTCTCAAGGATGACGCCGGCGGCCAGGCCGAGGTCGACGTTCTGGTCTATCACGCCAACCAGTCCGTCCGATTCATCGAGTGCAAGGGCTACAAGCCCGGCGGCACCGTCCCTGACGAGATGGTCGAGGTCTGGCTAAAAGAGCGCATCCCAGTGATGCGACGTTCACCTCAGGCCACTTGGCAGTGGCGCGAGTGCCGGCAAGTCTTCGAGTACTGGACCAGCGGCGTACTGTCGGTGCGGGCCCGCGGGCTAATCGCGGACGAAGCGGCGCGCGTGAAGCGCTACGACCTTCGGGTTGTCGAAGGTGACGAACTGGGGCGCTTGGTTGCTGGCACTAACAGTACCGCCCTCAAGAAGACGTTCCGCCAGCATTTCCAGGCACACCCCCTGAGTGAGATCGAACGCGTCGCCAAGCGGCCACCTCGGCGTCTGGCCATTCCGCCCCCGTCCCGGCTCTCGACCCGCAACCCGCAGGATTTCGAAATCACGACGCCGTTGCTCGGCGCACCGACGGCAGACGATGACGCGCTCGACGACGTCGTCGACAACTCCAATTCCTAGTCGCGGACGCCGACCCTCTAGCGACATCTCGAATGCCAATCAACTATCTCGCCGAATTTCCGATCCCTGCGCGCCTACTTCCGGCCAAGCTTCGGGCCCTTCTACGTCCAATCGGCCTCGACCCAGATCAACCCGTCGAGGTGGCATCGATGTTCGAGGAGGAAACTCCGGGGCTTGGTCTGGAATGCGTGCACATGCTCACCGCCGTGGTGCCGGAGGATGAGGCCGAAGGGCTCGGCGTGCTGGATGAAGCCGGCGAAGGGCTCGTGGCTAGCTCCGTGCCGGTCGTGGGTGCCAAGGGTTCCTCGAACAAGTTCGACCCTTCCGTTTCAAGCTACGACTACATTGTGGCCGCCTGGGGTGACGGCTCCAGATTCAGTTTCAACTTGGCCGAAAAGGTCTGGATGGCGCTCGGACTCAGCGCTCGGTGCGTGGGCAACGAACAGCAGCACCTTGTCTACGACGATCTCAGCCTGCCGGTTTTCGAAGTCGCGCAGGGTGAGATCTCGGCCCAGTACCACTTCGAGTCATCGAGAAACGTCAACTGGAGCATGCGCAACGAGTACCTCAGAAGGTACCTCTGGATGCGCGGTGCCGTAGGCGCGCGCGCGTTCTACTATCAGGCGAGCCTTGCCGACGGCCCCGAGCTGCGCGAGCTCATGAACGGCCAGGACCATTTCCTCGCGGAGCCAGAAGGCGGTTGGTATCAGGTTGATCTGCGTGAGAACGAGGGGCGTCTCCTCCTCCAGGTCTGGGCGACAGTTGTCGCCCTAAGCTGTGAGCAAACTCCCGAGCGAGGGGCTGACGGGCTCGCCTGGCCCGGAATCGAAAATCCGGTGACGCATGCTTGGGCGAACGCTCAGCTGCATGGAAGCATTGTCTACCTGGACGACCGGTTCCTTGAGAGATACGAGCAGAACGAGCACTTCGACTCCATGCCGGGTCGGCGAGGCTCGTGCAACCCGTCCTACGGTGGCCAGTGGGCATTCTCTGGGTGCGAGCGCATCGGACGCAACCTGATTCGAGTTCCAATCCGCGAGCTCTACAAACCCAAGCCCGACCGGGAAATCCTGCACGCTCACCAGCATGCAGTGGCACCTTGGCGAGTCGAGGCAGTGGACCACGCAGAGGAGCACATCGCGTCCAAGACTGCGCGTCTCGTCGAGCAATTGCTTGACCTCGCCGACAACCTCGTACAACTCGGAGCGGCGGTCGGGGTGGAGGCGAATGTCGACGATGTGCTGAAGTTCTCTCGCGGCGAGATCACGGCCAACTGGTGGCATCGATATCCCCAGCTGAGCCGCCTCGCGCAAGTCGCCCCATTGGAGATGTCGCAGCAGGCCTTTCTGAGCAGGTGCAAGGTTCTGCACGAGACCTGGCAAAGCATCTCCGCCGCGCATCTGAAGCGCCTGCTGAAAGCAGCCGGTTGCCCTGCGAAGGAGGTAGACGGCCTGGCAAGCGCCAAGCTTCTTCAGGGAGTGCTCAATCTCCTCGAGCGCCTCGAGGGCGAGCAAAAGGATGTCACGGCCCTTCGGAGCGCCGAGGAGCCCACGGGCTGGAAAGACAAGAACGAGCGGCTCGCGCCGCTATTTCTGAACAACGATCTGCGCATCGCCGACGCGCACGAGCTCGGTGGAAACGTCGGTCCGCTGCAAGCCATGGGGTTCGACACGGGTGGCCTCGGCCAGGGTTACGGAAAGGCGCTTGACTTCGTGTTCGACTCCGTCATCCGCGCGTTCGAGGCACTCAACACGACGCTGAGAGGCGCACTGGACCGCTAGTCCCAACATCGCCCTCCTATCTTCTTGATGTTCGGATGTGGGCGTGGAATCCGAACCCATGTCGTGTTCCATCTCAGAAATTCGTTTTAACCAGTGCCGGCTTCCGCAAGCCAGATCCACACACGCCCACTCCGTGCGGGCACCTCAACCAAAATGTCCATTTGGAAATCATCAGACCAGTGGGCAGAGCTCACGCAGAGCTTCAGTCTCCTGCGTGGATTGTCGACCCAGTCTCCGGTGAACAGCATTGCATGGACAGGCTGGCAGCCTTTCTTGGAGTGCCGAGCGGCGGAGCCGCCGTAAACCTCGCCCTGTTGCTTAGCGAACCCTGGATAGTGTTCATCCCGCTTGCTTTGCTCGGGGTCTCCGCCATGCCCATTCGCCGACGAAAGGGCTTATCTCGGTAAGAATCGGCTCGCTACTAAGCTGCCGCTCGTGGTTGACCGCTCCTGGCCGGCAACGGTCTGGGCCGGTCAGATGTCGCCAGGGGCGAACTTAGTACTTCGGCTTCTGGAACAACTCCAAGGACTGCTCATGGCCGTCGGCGGAACTTCGCCGCCGACCGCGGACGTCAGTTTCCACGAGAACCGGACGCTCCGACGCCGCGTGCAAGATCCACGGGCATATGCGGTCTACGATTCAATTAGATGCAACGATTCTTGCAAGCGTCACGCATGCGGTTTCTATGTTGTCGGGGTGTAGGTTGGTCACGCTGAGTAGCAAGCCACGTTGCGCGTGCCCGCGGCTAAGGTGCCAAGCGGAGAGCGCCGAGGGCGCGAGGCCATGTGCGCGGGCGGCACGCACCACGGCGATGTCGTCGGCAATCTGTGGCAGCGGTGCGATCACGCCCAGGCCAGCCGCTAGCGTGCCCGGCAGAAGCCTGTTTACATGCGTTAGCGCGAGGTTGCGGCGCTCGGTATAGAGAGCCTTCATCTGCCGCAGGTGCCGCAGGAAGTGCCCATTGGATAGAAACTCCGAAACAGCCAACTGGGCGATCCGGTTCGGAGCCGGGGCCAACACGGCGGCGACCTCGACCAGACGCTCCGCCAGCGAACGTGGGGCGACGACGAAACCGAGGCCGAGCGCCGGACTGAGCGTTTTGCTGAACGACCCGATGTGAATCACACGCTCGGCGCCTGCGCCTGAGGCGAGGGCCGGTGCCGCCCGACCGTCGAGCTGAAGTTCTCCGAGATAGTCATCTTCGATGATCCAGGCGC
The DNA here is from genome assembly GCF_004121055.1 of Achromobacter aloeverae. Lineage (GTDB taxonomy): Bacteria > Pseudomonadota > Gammaproteobacteria > Burkholderiales > Burkholderiaceae_B > Bordetella_C > Bordetella_C aloeverae. The sequence goes on along the minus strand of NZ_PYAL01000003.1, from coordinate 481,331 downwards.
CACTTGACGCCGCCCAGTCGAGCAAGGCGTGTCTTCGTGCGCGCGATAGGGTCACGCCTAGCGGTGCGTGCTGGCCTGGGGTGACCAGTGCCAGCAGGGCGTCTGGGGCCCGGGCGATGCCATCGTCCACGCGCAGCCCCTTGGCGTCAACGGCCACAGGTTCGAGGGTGGCGCCGATCAGCTCGAGCCCGCGCCTACCCAGCGGATAACCTGGCTCTTCGATCCACGCCTTGCGCCCCTGAGCGCGTAGCGCCGTGAGGGCAAGCAGCAGGCCCTGCCGGTATCCACCGGTGACGATGATTTGATCGGGATGGCATTGCATTTGCCGGCTGATGGCAAGGTGGCTCGCGATCTGGGCCCGCAGCACGGGTTCGCCTCGCGGGTCAGCGTAGGCCGTGTCAGTGATCGCGTCGTCGCGTAGGGCTCGCGCTCGCATGCGGGCCCAGAGCTTGGCCGGAAACGCGTCGTGAGCGGGTACGCCCATTTGGAACGGCCGTGGGGCGCTCGAAAATGGACGGTTGAAAGCCGCCAAAGGTCTGTCGATTGGCAAGGCGTCGACCGCTTCGATGGTAGGCGGCCGAGCGCTTACGCGCGTTCCAGCGGGTCCGGCGCCGAATACCAGGTTCTCGGCGATTAGCCGATCGTATGCCACGCGGATGGTGCCGCGCGCGACACCAAGCTGCGCGGCGAGGTCTCGACCGGAAGGCAAACGCTGTCCTGGCGCAAGCCGGCCGTCGAGGATCGCCTGTCGCAGGCTCGCATGGATCTGGTCGCCGATTGCCGCGACGGCGGCTCGGTCCACCTGAATCGACAGTGCATCGAACTTACTTAAGTCAGTCATCTTGGGTCAGTCGTTTCGGCAGTTTTTGGGCCTGTTTCTCCAACAGCCGGTGTAGTAACGTCTGCTTATGACATGGATCGCGGTCGAAGTTGATCGGCGGCCTTCGGGGCGCGCTGGCCGCGATTCGACAATCATAAACAACAGCAGAGGACAGTGATGACCCGTTTGAACTGGCAAGAGATCGCACCTGAAGGCGCAAAGGCACTTTTCGGTATCCACCACTACGTCACGAGAAGGACGAACCTTCCGGAGGAACTCGTGCACCTCGTGTTCCTCCGCGTTTCGCAAATCAATGGGTGCGCACACTGCATCGATATGCACAGTCGCGATCTAAGAAAAACCATGTCGATCGACAAGATCAGTTTGGTACCGGTATGGGACGAGGTGCACCATTTGTTCTCTGAGCAGGAGCGCGCCGCGCTGGCCTGGGCTGAGGAGGTGACCCGTGTCAGCGAGACGCACGCGTCTGATGAGGCGTATGCCGCCGCCTCGGCACAATTCGCGCCCAAGGATCTGGTTGACCTCACGATCACGATCGCCGCGATGAACGCGTTCAATCGGCTGGGAGCGCCATTTCGAGTTCCTGTCGCTGCTCAGTCGTGATCTGGTTTCCACACGCAGATTGGAAGTGATGCTTCACGGGCTCGAAGAGTGCAGAACCCTAGGCGTCGATGATGCATTTCAGTCTGAGCTGCGCGAAGGGCCGCTTTGGAAAACCGCTTACGAGCGTCCGCATCTGGCCGAACTCGGCCGTATGTCTTCCTGAGCGAATCATTCCCACCTACGCGGCGACCGAGTGGCGCGCAAGATCACTAGGTCCTCGCGCTGGCCGCTACTGCGCAATCTCGAAAACGTCAGGCGAGAAGCCTTCCCCGGCAATCGGCGATGAACCTTTTCTTTTGCCCTATCAGATCACTTCAGTGATCTGCCCGGTTGTCGGGCCCTTGAAGGCCGCACCATGTATTTCAGAGGTGGCAGAATGGAGTTAGCGCGGCCACGACTTAAGCGTATGCAAGTCCAGCAACGTAAACCTCCCCGCATCCTGCCATCCACCTGTATCGATGTAGTAAACGTTGCCAAGCTGGGCAGGCTTGCGCAGCGTCATATGTCCATGGACCACCGCACGTACATTGCGAACTGGCTGGGAATACTGCATTTGATAGCGGTCTACGGACCATAAGCAGGCCTCTTCATCCTCCGGGCTGAAAGTAGCGTCATGAATGGCCTGCCAATCGTCATAGGGAAAGTCGGCGTGAACCATACCGACTACACCAGTCGGCGTTTCCACCTCGATAGCCAGCGGCAAGGCGCTCAAGCAGGCAGCAATGCGTTCACGAATATCACCAACGCAGGCATCCAACCATCCACCGCCGTGGACGCGATGATCGACGTCCGGAATCGGATTACCCATCGCCCGTCGCCACGTCATCAGGTCGTGATTCCCACAGATCGCATGAAACCATGGCCGCTCCAGCCATTTCAGCACATCGGCCGATTCAGGTCCTCGGTCCACAAGGTCCCCTACTGAAAACAATCGGTCCTTTTCTGGCGAAAACTTTGCGGCAGCCAACGCGACCTCAAGCCGACCAAAATGACCATGAATGTCACCCACCGCAAAATCACGGCCGTTGACATTCAATTGAAAGCGCCGGACTCGGACATTACCGGGTGTCATTCCAAGATTCCATATAGCTCCCTAACGACTTGTCATGCATGCCTCATGATACTTGGCTCTCCACAGTAGCGTGCTGATCCTAATGCCGGTACTTCGGATGCGAGCCAACAGCGTGAGCATGCTCACATCGTTGGTAATTTTCCACAAAATTTTTCCTTGCCCACCGACGTTTCAAACGTCGAAATCAGGGCTCCTCTCTGATCGAGCCTAAGCCATTGATTTCCAGATTCAATTTACTTGATCGCTTCATCACAAGAAAACCAATGCGCCATATCTTGGCATTTGGCTATGCCCATTCTTGGTTTTCATTGATGCCCTATTTTGGTCTTTAAAATCAATGACTTAAGTTTGACATTCATGCCATAACGGTAAAGACTGGCATTACCTACGGTGAACTTGTGAGGCATATGAATGACTACTGGAGAATATTTGTTGGGACGGTTTGGGCCGTTGATGAGCATCGTTGACGTCGCCACCTTGCTAGGCCGGTCTCCCGATGGCGTCCGCGTGGCGCTTTATACCGATACCGATTTTTCGCGCAAGCTGAAACCAGCCATGCTGCGGGTCGGCCGCCGTGTTTATTTTCGGACGTTGCAGGTCACGGAAGCCCTGAATCTGGAACAGCCGGCAGACGATGAAATCACGCCCGCAGAGGCCGCTACGCGAGGGCCTCGCGCATGAGTCGACAAAGAACCATCAACGACCAGATATGGCGCTCAAATCGCCTGTCAGGCTGCACGGTCGAAGACCGCTATGCGCTGTTCTACTTCCTGACCTCGCCATTCAGCAATGTCATCGGCGCGTATGAAATCGTCATTCGCGTTGCGGCCTCCGAAATGGGCTGGGACCCCGATTCACAACTGATGCCAGTGATGCGTCGTCTCATCGAGGCTGGCATCTTGGATTTTGACGCGCAGGCGAATTACATCTGGATCAAAGATTGGTGGGACCACAACTCCGCCAAGATGGCAGTGGCAACGACCCTTAGGAAAAAGACACTCGAGCAAATAGCGGCACTGCCCCGAGGCTGGCGTGACGCTTACGTGAATGACTTTATCGATCGACTGCCTACCGAGGATCCGCTGCGCAATACGGTAGCCAAAGCCCTTGGATACGGTCCTTATAGGCTATCGACACCCTATGCGGGACCCGACGACGGCCGGACGTCCATTCCGGCCGAACCAAAAGACATCCATAGAAATCAATCAATTAGCAACGGGCATACCCCAGCGACAGCCTATCTCCAGGGTATGGACAGGGGGCCGGGTAACACTACTACTAACACTAACCCTATCTATAACCCTACTACTACAACGAGAACCGACGACGGTCTTCAGTACCCTACCGCGCTGGTCCCCGCTGAGAAACTGTCGATCCAAAACTTGCTGACCGACGTCCAATCAGTTGATGCGCAAGCATTGCTTGACGAGCTGGACGGAGCCATCAAGACGCCCGGAACCATCAGAAAGACAAAGGTCGCCTATTTCAAAGGAATCCTTGAACGCCACCGCACAGGGGGATTCGTGCCGTCTGCTGGCATCCCGATAACAACCAGAAGGGAACGCATGGCAGCGACCCAAGATATGTCGCGTGCTTCGGAATCAGCACCACTCAGCAAAGCTGAATCCCAAGCCCGGCTTCAAGAAATCAAAGCCCAACTGGAGCTGCATACGAGGATGCCGAAATGACGCGCAAGACCACACTCAGCATCCGCCTGGATGGTGATCTGAAGCGGCGTTGGCAGGCACTTTGTCTTCGACAAGGCAGCACGCCCAGCGACGGCCTGCGGCAGGTCATTGTCCGCCTTCTCAACGGTTCGGCAACGGACACTGCGCCCACTCCATCAACATATGAGCAGCCCGATACTTCGCGGCGCCGCTTGGAACTCCGCCTGACTGAGACGGAATATGCCCGTATCGAAGCACTGGCCTTGCAGCAGGGCATGTCAGCCAATCGCTGGGTCATCCATCTGATACGGGCCAATCTCAGCGGCGAACCGCAGTTCGGCATGACGGAGCTACGAACGCTGGGCGAATCGAATTCGAGATTGCTTGCCATCGGCCGCAACCTGAACCAGATCGCCCGGCATATGAACGCGGGACGCGCGCTGGAGACGGTGGTGACCGCTGAGCGTATCGACACACTGACCCGTCATATCAAAACCCACACCGCGCGGGTGGCAGACATCATGCGCGCCAACATTGACCGCTGGAGGCTGGAATGAGTCTGGTCATTGATGGAATTTTGAAGGACTGGGGCGAACGCATCTATACCAAGCCCGTCACCAGCCAAGGCGTAAAGCGCACGGTGACGCGATCCCGCACTTCGCCACCCTCTAAGCCTCTACTGCTGACCGGCAGCGCTCGGGTCCGTGACAAGTTAATGCTGACCACTCGCAAAGCGCCCGAAGTCATGGTGAAAATCTCCGGCGGTGGCAAAGGCATCGTGCAGGTGAAAGCACACCTCGACTACATATCGCGCAACGGCCTGGTAGCGTTGGAGAACGAAGACGGTGAAATTATCCTTGGCCGTGAGGCCGTGCAGGACGTGCGCGACGAATGGAAAAGCGGCCAGTACGGGTTGCCCGATAACGGCTCGCGCCGCGAAACGTTCAATATCGTGCTGTCCATGCCACCCGGAATTGACCGACGCGCAGTCAGCGACGCCATCCGCGCATTCGCAAAAGCCGAGTTCGGCGACAACCACGCGTATGTATTCGCCATCCATGACGACGAAGCTCATCCCCACGGCCACCTCTGCGTCAAGACGCTAGGCCTCGATGGAAGCCGGCTCAATCCGAGAAAAGCTGATCTGCAACGCTGGCGGGAGCGCTTCGCCGAGGCACTACGCGAACAAGGCATCGAGGCCAATGCCACACCACGTAGGGCACGGTCTAACACGCACACTACGGTCAAGCAGGCGACGCGACATGCCGTCAAGCGTGGCAAGAGCACCAAAGCGGCTGAGCCGGAACAACGCAGGCTTTCCGGCGTTTCACGTGCCATCAGGAATGGCTACGGGCACATTGCGAAAGCCTTGTCCGCTGGTGACATAGAGGACAAATCGCTCGCCCTGGAAATTGTCCAGTTCCTTGATCCCTCGCAGGACAGAACGCTACAGGTCCCACAGCGTAGTCAGCGCAGCACAGAAGTGACCAAGGACGCCCATCGACTGGACGGGACCAACCATCCAGACACTGGCGACCTGAGCCGTTGATTGATTGCGCAAGAAGGACCATAAGATGGCTTTACGCTACGACGCCCTGCAAGACTACTGCGATGATCCAGCGCGCACTGGTGACGTACAGGTCATTCTGTATGCACACTACTGGAAGGGCTTTTCCTTGGCCGTGCAGGACGGCACTACAGAGCAACCTGTCATGGACGACAAAGGCCGACCGTACCGATTCCGAACAGTAGAAATGGCCTTGGCGGAATTGGCGAACATCTCGTACCTGTCGGACCGCATCATCATTGACCGTCGCATGTGGTGGCCGTAATCGGGAAACTACTTTTCATTAACCGAAAGTACAATCAACTTCGGTTTTACCTTTAACCACAACGAACGTTGCACCGCCCCAAGGACGCCTAGCGTACCGGGTGCCGACCCGAGAAGAAGGGTTCCGACCGCCGAGAGCAGATCGGCCGCTTAGTCGCCCCAAGAACGCTTTGTCGTACTGGGCGCGGTCCCTGAACAGACCGACAGACCGGACAGCACGGTCCTACGTTCGCCCTCAACCTCTCAGGAGTGGCGAACATGAACAAACTATCAGCCTCTTGCATTCTGACCGTCGGCATTGCCGCATCGTCGGCCGCCTTCGCACAAATCCCCGTGACGGATGGCGCTTCCATCGCCAAGAGCGTGGAAAACCAGATCGAAACGATGGCGAAGTGGAAGATGCAGTACGACCAGATGGTCAGCCAGATCGACCAGATGAAGCAGCAATACGCTGCGGTCACCGGCGCGCGCGGCATGGGCGAACTGTTCAACAGCCCGCAGTTGCGGGACTACCTGCCGCGCGATTGGCAAAGCGTCTACGACTCCGTCAAATCAGGCGGCTATGCTGGCCTGAGCGGGCGCGCTGAGTCCATCTACAACGACAACAAGGTGTATGACGCCTGCGCCGGCTTTGCCTCGACGGAGCAACGCACGAGCTGCGAAGCGCAAGCCGTCAAAGGTGCGCAAGACAAAGCCTTTGCACTCGATGCCTACGACGCCGCGAAAAACCGCCTTAGCCAGATCGACCAGTTGATGCAGCAGATCAACCAGACCCAGGACCCGAAAGCCATTGCTGAACTGCAAGGCCGCATCGCGGCCGAGCAGGCCATGATTCAGAACGAGCAGACCAAGCTACAGATGTACCAGATGGTCGCGGCAGCCGAAGACCGCCTACAGCAGCAACGGCGGAAGGAGATCAACGCAAAGATTGTGGATCAACGGGGCTACCCCACTCTTCAAGTCTTCAACCCGCTTGCACGCTAAGGAGAACATCATGGCTCCGTTCTACGCAATCACCCTGGTTCCAGTGGTAACGCTATGCCTTGCCATCTATCGCTTCTGGGCTTGCGCTCGCCGCCTGAGTCCCGAGTATTACCGAGAGCTTTTGCGGCGTGCGCCGCTGATGAGAACTCTTGATGTCGTGGCTATCGGTATGGCTGCTTTCACGGCCTACTACGCGGCCATGGGCTGGTTTGGATTCACACTGCCGTTCATTGATGAAGAACCGTTGCCGCCTTGGATGAACATCATCCTGTCTGCCGTCACATCCATTGCGTGCATCGGCATCGTTTGGACAAATGCGCCGAATCGCTTCACACAGCCGACATGGGGCGGCATGCGCGAAAGTGTCGTGCGAACCCTCGCAGCGTTACGGATCATTGAGGCCACCGAAGTGGCCCACGCACTCGACATCATCAAGGCACGCGAGGCACACAAATGAAAAGCATCCTCTTCCCTTTCTTCATCACACTCACGCTCGCAGCTTGCGGCGACAACACCGCCGTTCAAACCGTCGATTGGTACAAGGCGCATGCCCCCGAACGCAACGCGATGATCGCGAAATGCGAAGCCAGTCCTGGCGAGCTCGCCGCGTCCGCCAACTGCATCAACGCCAAGACAGCGGCAAACCATCTGGCCGTCGACAAGCGAGGCTATGTCGACCTGACACCGATCAATCCGCTCAAGGGAGGTCAATAACATGGGATTCGCCTTATTCCAGTGGATAGGCAGCAGCGTCGATGCGATGCTGAACACCTTCGTATCGGAAACCGCTTCGAACGTCATCCTCGGCTTTCAAATGCTGATGCTGACCGGCGTCACGCTGTACATCACCTTGACTGGCTACGCCATCAGCGCGGGCGCGGTTGAAGCTCCGTTTCAGACCTTCATCAAGCAGTGCATGAAGATCCTCATCATCACGGCATTCTGCATGACAGCTGATTCTTACACCGCCACTGTTGTGTCGGCCATTCAAGGCCTGGAGACAGGTCTCGCCGACATCATGTCCACGTCTAACGCTCAAGCGACAAGCATCTATCAGGTGCTGGATAACTCGGCGGACAAAGGGCTTAACGTGGCTTACGACATGCTAGGCAAAGTCGCAAAGCGCCAGTTCTACGAACTAGGTCATATGTTCTGGGATGCCCTGAATGCACTCATGATGGCCATTGCCGTGTTTCTTATTCATTTGCCTGCGGCCGCGACCATCATCATGGCAAAGCTCGGTCTCGGAATAATGCTTGGTCTCGGACCACTATTTATCGCGGCGCTAATGTTTCCAGTCACCGCGAAATGGTTCGACAAATGGTTTGAGCAGGCGCTGGCCTACATCCTTGAAATTGCCATCACAATGGTTGTCGTATCTATCGGTGTGGCGCTCTTCAAGGCGCTGTTCGACAGGGTAATAAGCACGACCACGGACAATCCCATCAATTCGTTTGTGCAGATCATCGTTCTTGCCTTGATCATCTTCTTCGCGCAGAGAAAATCGAGTGGCTTAGGGGCGAGACTGGCTGGCGGCATCGCCTTTGACGCTGTGACATTCAGGAGCATGGCCCAGGGTATTGGCAACGTGGTGAATCCTAAGACGACTCGCCGCGATATGCAGTCGGGCATGATGGTTACTGCTGGCCGAACCAACCACATGATTGCAGGCAACACCATATGGAACCCAGCCTATCGGCAACACGTCTTGCAGAATATGGGCAAGAACTGGGGACCGACAAAGGGCGGCTCCGTCAACGGTAAGTGATGTGCATGTTGCGTCCGCATCGGCCTCGCCATCAGCGAGGCCTTTTTCATTTATGGCCGCACATATCTCCGCGCTACGCTTGGGCAACCCCTTCGGTTGCATCCCGCGTCCGTTCTTGCCGGACTGGCCGCGGGGGCAGGCCCAGCGGCTTCGCCTTGTTCCTCCCCCCGGCCGACAGGCTGCATGGCTTCCAGAGGCATCAAGGGTGAAGGCTTCGCCCGGGATCCTCACCCGTTCCCTGCGCTGCGCTTCGGGCTGCGGCTTCTGATCCCGCCCTTGACGCCTCTTCCGGCCAAACGGCGTTAGTAGCGGTGCTATCAAGCGGATGACGGGTCAAGGGGTTGGTGCGGCCCGCAGCCCACGGGGCGAGGACACGGCCCCTTGACGCGGCAGGAGCGCCCCACGCTATGCCCGGGGGCAGGAGTTCCGGGCCAAGGGCCCGCAACCCCTGCTCCCGAGGCTCCCGCCGGCGAGGGTGGAGAGTCCAGAGAGGCAAAGCCTCTTTGGAAGCTACGACGCAGGCTAGTACGCGGCCAATACAGGCGATCCATAGCAAGTAAAACAAGACAATTTCAGCGCAGCGCCCTGGAGGGTGCGTGTACCTAAACCAAAATACTCGTACCTCTTGTAAAATCGAGTTACCTACAGCAAGGGGACACCATGGCTGGCGAAGATAAATGCGGGTTACAGCCCCACAAAACCATATCAGATGCCGAACGCGGTCGACGCCAATCGGCTGTTAACTACGCGCGGGCCTCCGTCAGTCTAGAAGGTTTCTCGCTCAGTGAAGCAGATGAGGCCCACGCCCAGCGTTTCATCGATGGTCAGATCAGCCTGCAAGAGTTTGTGCAGCCGCGCGCTGACGCGTTAACGATCCCAAAGTCTTCGTCATGACGAAGAAATTTAGGATTTGGGGACTAGTGCAGGATAGGCTGTCGCCGGTTTTTGTAATACGCAAGGCAATCTCCTTGACCCATTTGCGGCTGTTAATAGCTAAGGAAAGGGTCATTACTTCTAGGGGGCAGCTTGGAACGTGCACTTGAGCATACCGCCCGCAAACGCGACGCGGTCCGAATTCTCTTCATCCTAGACAAAGCCGGCACCAGGCCTGGAGCTGGCGCTCCAGAAAATGCAGTTTCTGTTCTGAAAGCTGAGAAGCGCCTTCAGGCCCTGGATTTTTGGGTTCGTTGCCCCGATTACCTAGCGGCAGAGCTCGTCGCTATGCACGAGAAGTGGCCAGAAGACGGTTATCTGGACGAGGCCTTCAAAGTTATGCAAGGTGACGAGCCTGATGTACGGCGCATGCATATGATGCGTTTCCTGTTTGGCGCCTGGGAACAGATTGACGACTCGATGTCGCTACTTGTCTCATTAGGGCTCGCCGCTATCAAGCGCACCATAAAGCCCGACGGGACCATTGGACGCACCGATTTCTTTCTCCTCGAGTCTGGCAGGACGGTGGGGCAAGACCTTGCATCGCTCTCTTCGCATCTGGCTTGGTACCGTGACAGAGCAGCCCTGGTCGCAAGGGTCGCAGGCAGCGCCAGCGGTGAAGAACTGAAGAAACGTCAGTACGCCCAAGCTGAATATCAAGAGGCTCGTTGGGGCAAAGTCATCGGGCCCATCAATCAGCGAGTATTGCAACGGTTGAACGAACTCAAAGAAGGGAGCCTGGGGTGAGCGACACATATGCAGAAAAAATAGCGATGCGTGTCGGGCGCGAGCTGGATGACGTGCTTGCAGTTCTTGCACGCCACAATATTGTTGATTCGCCTACACCTCCTATTTCACGGTCTTTGCGCCTCAAGAAGTTAGCGTTCTCCGGCGTGAAGTTGATCCACGGCGAAGCCCACCCATTCTCCTTCGATTGGACACCCCAATCGAAGGGGGTCAACGTCATTGCCACCGACGCCAACTTGGCAGGAAAGTCTAGTGCTCTCCAAGTGATGCTTTGGGCATTGCGCGGCGAGCCTAAGTCATTAACGACCACTGTTCGCGATTGGACTCAGCATGTACACGCAGAGTTTCAGGCGGGTGATCGTCACATTCGCGTGAAGTTTGATGTAGCCGACGGCAAGCCTGATGGCAACATTGACTTGATCAACAGAGATGGTAGCAAGATTCACTCGCTCCCCTTTACCACGCCTGAGTCCTTCAAGGCCCATATGAACAGCGTCATGCTGGACGCCTTGGATTTGGAGCCTATCGCTACCTCACGCGAGGTCGCCTCTCGAGAAACCACGGTAATGTACGCTGATGGCTGGACTTCCTACACGGGAGCCCTTCTTTTCGATAGCGATAGCAATGCTCTCATAGGAGACGCGACTGGGACAGACCTCGCACAACGGCTGCTACAAGTTTTTCTCGGAATACCTTGGGCCACGACCTTGTTTCAGGCACGGGCAGCCAAGCGCGTCACCGAAGCTCTAGTGTCAGCTCGAAAACGGAAGCTATCCCAATTTGGCAATCAATCGATAGCCCAGATGGAAGCGAGGATTTCAGAAATCGAGAATCTAATTTCTAGCGGAGTGGCCCGCGAAGCCGCGCTGGGAGAACTTCAGACAGTTCGCGAGCGTTTCTCGGCGCTGGAGACTCGGGTAACAACGCTCAAAGCAACCACTACTGCTGTCAACGCCGAAGTCGCCGCCGGTGCGGCGGAATTGCTTGCCAAGAAGCGCGAACTTTTGGAGCTCGAAGAAGAAGCTGCTGCGTCCCACTTTCTGAGTCGACTTTCTCCCACCTGCTGCCCTAGGTGCACCCGGGCCTTTTCATCGAGCCGTCAGAAAAATGAGCTAACCACAGGCGAGTGCGCTGTATGCCTTACCAAGGTGGAAGACGGAGCAGAAGTCGATCATGAAGCGCTGAAAGCGGCCGCCCAAAAGGCCATTGCAAAACTTGAGCGAGAACTCAAAACCGCCAGACTGAAAGCCGACGAACTTACGGAAGAATTTGAGAAGAGTCGGACACTGCTTGAAGCTACCGCGGACGAGCTTGCCGAACTGTCAGCCAGTGGCACCGCACAGGAAGAGCAAAAGCTCCGATTAGAGGCAGCCCGTCTGGAGGGAACGCTGGAAGCTATCAGGAAACTAGTGGACGCCGACAGCGGCGAAGAGGGGGATTTAGCAATCCTGACGCAGGCCACAGAAGTCGCAAAGGCCGAAGTTGAGCTTGCAGCCACGGAAATTCTTGCCCGTAGCGGTGACCTTATCCGCCAGCTAGTGGTACGCCTTGGCATGCGAGACGTCGAACGAGTGGTTTTAAAGCGCAACGCAAGCGTGGAGTTGCACAAGGGCGGTAGCCAATCCAGTTTTGGTGGACTCTCTCCGGGTGAACGCTTGCGTGTGCGTATCGCAACCGTCATCGCCCTACTTCAGGCATCTCAACAGTTTGGTGCGGGCAGGCATCCAGGCCTTCTAGTCGTTGATTCTCCAGCCAAAGAGGAAATGGCGGATGCCAACGTGGAGGAAATGCTTACCGCGCTGTCGGAGCTTGCTGCTACCGTGGACCTTCAACTTTTCGTGGCATTCCGTGGCGCAGCCCGTGCCTTGCAGCACTTCGATGAGGACCGTTGCCTTTTGGCAACTGGTGCCGATACACTGTGGTAAGCACAGCGCTATAGGCATTATGTGGACAGCACAATCACCACTACAGGAGCGCCTTCTGGCGATCTTAGCCGAAGGTGCTCATCCGTCGGCTCAAGATTTTCCGGAAGCGGAACTCATGGGCGAGGGGGAAGTCCTTGTCACCTCTCCGCTCTTCGGTGATTTTGTAGAGTTATTAATAGCGCAATGGCCGGACTTAGACGATCCTGTCTCGGCCATTCGTACCATTTGCGCTGGGCTAAAGCGCAATCAGCTACGTGACCCTCTTATTCACGCCATAGACGCTATTGCGGACAGTGGCATGGAAGATTTGGCGCCGTTTGTCAAAGCGCTAGACGCACGAGCCGGAGACGACGACTCCCCGCTGTTCATCCGAATTGAAGCCGTAGCAGGAGTCGTCCGCCTTGCACTTCAATCGACAAAGTACGGCCCATTCGCAATTGCCGGAGTACTTCGTTTAATCGATGTCGACGATGAGTGGGTGAAGGCTAAGCTCTGCCGCATCACGTCCGTGCTCCATGAGCATTTGAACTGGACCGATGCAGCTGAATCACTTGTTACTCTCTCCAAAAGCCAGGCCTGTGCTGTCGAGGCCAGGCAAGAGTTGGGATTCATTGAGATGGCCAACGCCTTTCGAAGCGAAGATATCGTCTCGATGAAGGCATATCTAGCCAAATCTGCAACTTGGTTCAATGAGAGCGCACGACTCGCGGAAGACGCGCCGAGAGCCAGGATGTATGGTGTTATCGCAGGAGCCCTCGCGGGCGCCCTTACTTCCGATGGAGCCGGGGCCACAAATATCTCCACTCTCAGAGAAGACGCACAATGGGTAGTGCAATACAACCCCCCCAGAGCCGGGGCTGGTTGGTTGCACCCACCGCCTGAAGCTGAACTGGAATGGATCCCCCTGCTTGCACCGTTGAACACATCAGAGCCTCAAGCCTTCTTTTCTCTACTTGCCGGCGCAATCCAGCTTTTTGAGAAAGTCCGCTCGATTCCCATCCGAGTTAAGGGAGGGGTGGAGTACCGACCTCCTCAAGGCATCAGCAAGATCGCGCAGCAGGGGCGACTGATAGGAATGATGCAAACCTGGCTACAAAGCAGCACTGCCAACGTCTCGCCGCAAGGGCGAACCCAGCTCGAGGCAAACCTTGTACAACTTGGAGCACCGCCGGGAAAACGCTAGAGAAGGCGGCTCAGTGGCCATCCGACCTTCTCGAGAACTTAATGGCCAGTCTAAACGCAGCGGACAGGGAAGCCGTCATCAAGTTCGCCGATGGCTGTGCTGTGACACGTGTACCACTGTCCATCATTGAGCAAGGTATGGTGGAGAAGGTCCGGAAGAAATTGGTGGGGAATCCGGACTATAGAGGCGAGGTAAAGGGCTGGTTTGACTTGCTAATAGTCCGCCTTTGCAAGTTTTTGACATCGCGAGCAGACGCCAATGCTTTTCACGGCCACATGGCGTACCTGTCACGGGTCAATGACAGAAAGCAACTTCCTCATGAATCGGAACTTCAATTCGACCTCTATAACTATCTATTGAGTGCAATGCCGTCCGTCCTTCTCGAAGTCTCCAATGTGGCAAGCGGACGGACGGATATATATCTGCCCCTGAACGGCTTCCGCTTCATCATCGAAGTGAAAAGAACGACCTCGCGCACTTGGTCGTGCTTTAGCGTGCGCCCGCATTCCAAGCAAGCCGCTTCTTACAGTTCAACAGATGTGCGTCTAGGGGTGCTCGCCACATTGGACCTATCGATCCGAGAGCCCGGCGTCCCCCACGTCTCAGACTGTTTCGGCGTCCTCAAGCGCAAGCATTCGCTAACCGATGAAAGGTCTGTAATTTTCATGCGCGTTCCGGGAAATAGATTGCCTCCTTCATCTCTATCACGGTAGACGTCGAATGTGGCCGTAGCTTTGATCGGTCAGCCGCTTACCGATATGGGCTACCCGGCAAAATCACCGCTCGGTGAACAATCATGTTGTCTAGTCCAAGCACGGCTCTGATACAACGGCGGCCATCGAATTTCAACCTTCGCCGCTTTACGGACAGCAATTCTATTTCGGTACAGTACCGGTACACCAACCAGCTTTTATCAATTCCGTTAAAATTGCCTAAGCTACTGATTTAAAGTTACTTTTACCTTATTAAAACGTCGTTCAACTTCGCTGCATTTCGCTGTAGAAACACAGTAAACCCGCAACTCAAAATCCCCCGCCGCAAGGCGTGCCGGTTCGATTCCGGCCCCGGGCACCATCTCTAAATCTTCCTCGTACTTAGCAACTTGGAAGATGCAGCAGCCCCAAGCCCGCACCGGGGATTTTCCAGCCACGCGACGAAAGTCCCCGTCAGTCGACCGTCGCTCCCGTCCGCGCCACGATCTCCGCATACTTATGCCGTTCGTTCTCGATGAACTTGCGGAAGTCGGCCTGGCTGTTCGGCTTTATGATCGCCCCCACCGCTTCCAGCTTTTCCTTCGATTCCTTCTCAGCCAGGATCTCGTTGATCTGCTTGTTCAACTCGGTAACGACGGCCTGAGGCGTGCGCGGCGGCGCGAATATGCCGCCCCATACGCTGAAGGAATACCCGGGCAAGCCTGACTCCGCCACGGTGGGGACGTCGGGTAGCGCCGGCGCGCGTTCCAGGGAAGCGGCAGCGATGGGCTTGAGTGTATGGCTCTTGACGTGTGCGAGTACGCCGGAGATTGGCGAGAAGAACATGTCGACGTGATTGCCCATCAAGTCCGATAGGGCAGCGCCGCCGCCCTTGTACGGGACATGGGTTAGCTTGGCACCTGTCTTCAGCGCCAACGCGGCCGCGGCGAGATGGCCCGGCGAACCAGTGCCCGCTGACGCATAGCTGAACCCCTGGGGCCGCTTCTTGCTTTCGGCCACCATTTCCTGGACGGTGTTGAACGGGGCGGATGGGTGCGCTACGAGCACCAGCGGAAAGTCGCCCGCAAGGGCGACCGGCAGCAGGGCGTCCGGGTCGTAGGACAGCTGCTTCGACAGGTATTGCATGACCGCGATTTCGCCGGTCTGACCCAGCAGCAGCACACTGCCGTCGGGCGTCTCGTTGGCGACGTAGCGCGATCCTATGGTGCCGGTGGCGCCTGGGCGATTCTCGACGATAAAGCTCTGGCCCAGTCGTATGGTGAGCCGTTCGGCCAGAAGGCGTGCGAAGACATCACCACCGCCGCCGGGCGCGTATGGGACGATGATGCGAACCGTCTTGTCCGGGTAGGAGGCCAGAGCCGGGCAGGACAGGGCGGCCGCCCCGGCAACGCCGAGGCCCGCGGCCAATAACCGGCGGCGGGCGCGGGAAACAGCGGATGGGGTTACGCTCGAATGCTGGGTGGCATGGTTCATGGCGCCTGTCTCCTCGTTTTTGTCCTCGGATCATATACGCGGCTCTCCGCCATGGCGAGATGTGGTTGACCCGGTGCACTCCAACTCTTGAGAGAATGTGAGCCACAAGCAAGAACGACGCGAACAAGCGTTCTCCTGAAGTGCGCGAGCGTGCAGTGCGCTCAACCACGCCCTATACGATCAACCAAGGACTTTCACCATGTACATCGCCATGAACCGCTTCAAGGTTGCCCTCGGATCCGAAGCCGAGTTCGAACGGTTGTGGACCAGTCGGGACACCCATTTGAAGGACGTTCCCGGGTTTGTCGAGTTCCATTTGCTGCGCGGGCCGAAGAAAGACGGTCACGTGCTTTATTCGAGTCATACGATCTGGGCCGACCATGCGTCGTTCGAAGGCTGGACACGGTCCGAAGCCTTTCGGGCCGCGCACCGCAACGCCGGCGGCGGCACGCGGTCGCTGTACCTCGGGCACCCCGAGTTCGAGGGCTTCGAGGTCATACAGACCGTCAAATAAGGAAGGCCGGAAAGCCAATTCCCGACGACCGATGCCGCCTAAGCTTCACGATCAAGCATTTGATCCAGCAGATCCAAAGCCGCGGCGGCGAACGCCTGCATATTGCGTCCGCGATCCGCGTCATCGGTTTCAACGGTGATCGTTGCGCCATGCGGCCCTCGCACCGCCAGGCAGGCGTGCCCGGCGGCATCGCCATAACGATTCCCGCTCGGTCCGCTGGCGCCGGTTTCGGCCAGCACCCAGGTCGTTTTCAGTTTTCTTTGCAGCGCATCGGCCAATAAGGCGGCGTAGTCTTCTGTCGCCGATCGCATACCGTCGGGCAACACCAAGGGCAGATCGAGCAGCGCATTCCGCGACTGGGCCGTATAGACGACGGCGCCACCAATGAAGTAAGCCGAAGCGCCCGGCACGGACAGCAGGCTGGCCGCGATCAGACCGCCCGCCGAACTTTCGACCGTACCCAGCGTATGTCCACGCTGCTTGAGTTTGCCGGCAATAGCCTGCGCGTGCGATTGCAGCTGTTTCATCAGGGTCCCGTTCTGTCCGTTGGAGGTGGACATACTGTAAACCCATTGCAGAAGAATCGTCGCTACGGCAAAGCGACGTTCCAGTGCCCACCCCACGCACAAGGTCGGATGCGGATTTGCTAGGACCAGCCGGGGATGCACCCAGCGCCAGTCCAGATACGGTCTCGGCTCAAGGCCTGAGTCCACTGCGGAATTGGACCCAGGCCTTGCCCGCGTAGCTTTTTAACTGCTCAGCCTTCCGTATGGGAGCCGGGTAAGGGAAAGTACGCCGCAACCCATGGAAACTACTTGCCGTAGCGCGTCTTGGCGTCGGCGATACAGGCATCCTTGGCATTGCCCGACATCGCGTCGCATTTTTCTTTCGCGACGGCGTAGTCGTTAGCGCGTTTTTCCTTGGTCGCATCGTGGCGCGACTCGGCTTGCTCCTTGGCCTGCTTGGCGTCGACCTTGGCGTTGTCCCGCCGCGCCTTGGCTTCCTTCTGGCACACGTCCCTGTCGTTGCCCTTGAGCGCGTCGCAGCGCTTCTGGTCGGACTGGTATTGCGCGTCGATTTCCTTCGGCGTCAACACGGTTTGCGCGTGCACGGCAAACGAGAGCGTCGACAGGCCGAGCAGCGCGCCGGCGAGCGTGGACACGGTGATTTTCATGGCTTTTTCTCCTTTTCCTATGCCGTGGCGGATCACGGTGCGAACGCATAGCAACCTCCATGCCCGATTGCGATGGCAACCGAGGCACGGAAATGGCGGGTACGCACTTTGCTGTAGGGCCTGTACCTGATGAATCGCTCATCAAGTACTTGCTGCCCCGGTTCGTCCGGCCCTCCGGAAATGTCCATGCGGCCATGCGTTCGGACCCAGACGGACCAACCATTTCTTTCAGGTCAACCCACTAGGAGAGTCACCATGAAATCGAGCCGTCTCTATGCCGTTTTGCTCCTGGCCACCGCCTGCGCTTCGGGTGCCGCCATGGCTCAGCCCACCACGCCGTCGACCACGCCGAACGACTCGACGGCCACCCCGCCCAACAATACCAAGGTGCCAGAGGGTACGCCCGCTCCGGCTCCTAACTCGGGCGCGCCCACCATTACTCAACCGGTGAATCGGGATACGTCGAACAGCGACTTGAAGAACGAGAACGGCATGCCGCGCAAGCCGTCCGACCCGGGCAATACCAACGTTACGCCGACCCAAGGCGGCGGCGCGCCGTATCCGAACCGCGGCAACAAGTAAGCCAGCGGCGGTAAGCAGGAACGTGGAGCTGGGGAATAACTACCCCTCGTGCTCCGCCCTACCCCTTGTGCTCCGCCGAAATCTCCCGGGTTTCCCCCGTCTCCACCAGCGTGCGGCTGGCGTTGAGCCTGCCGTATATCCACAGTATCTTCATCCCCTCGGTCTCCGACAGGTTGCGGAAGCGATGAGGAATGCCCGCCGGAATCCATGTCGTATCCATGGGCTTGAGGCGGAATTCCTGTCCGTCGATGTCGAACATGGCATCGCCTTCCAGCAACATCACGCTCTCTTCACAGTTATGAAAATGGAAGGGAATCTTCGCGCCGGGCCCGAATTCAGTGATGCCGTTGATAAAGGCCGTCGCGCCCTTGGCCGCCGTGGCTAGGGGAATGGTGCGGGCGCCGCCGCCGCGCTCGTAGGCCTTCATCTCGTCCGGATGAAAGATCAGGGGTTTGAGGCCAGCCTGTTCCGGGGCCTCGGTCTGCTCGGTGGTGGTCATGCGCTACGCTCCTGGACGATCTTCACCATATGCGGCCTGGAAAAGGCATATTCGCGCACCGGCACCGGCCGCAAGACGTGAAGGGCAAAAAATACAAAGACAAAGCACGAAAGTCTAGATACACCCACGTCCCGGCGTCCAATGCCAAATAGGCAAGCAGGTATATCATTCTGCGATGGACCTAAAGAGCGTGAAGGGCGTGAAGGGCGACCGGCCGTGAATCTCCGTACCTTGAAATACTTCGTGGCGATCGCCGACGCCGGCAGCCTGACGGCGGCCGCCGAGGCCATCGCGATCGCGCAGCCCGCGCTCAGCCGGCAGATGCACGCCCTGGAGGAAGAGATGGGCGTGCCCCTGCTGCAACGCACCGCCCGCGGAGTGCGCCTGACGCAGGCCGGCGTGACGCTCTATGAAGCCGCCCAGAGGATGCTGGACGAGGCCCAGCGCGTGAAACGCCAACTGGCCGGCCCGTCGGAAGCCGGCGAAAGCCGCGTGGTGCTGGGCGTTTCGCCCACCCTGTCGCGCGTGCTGGTTCCCGGCCTGTTCGAACGCTGCCACCGCACGATGGACCAGATGCGGCTGACCGTGCGCGAGGCCTTCACGCCCGAGCTGCTGGACATGCTGGAAAAAGGCATGGTGGACATGGCCATCATTACCAGCATGGGCGCCAGCGCCGACCGACCCCTTGCCCTGCATCCGCTGGTGGGCGAACCCTTCGCACTGGCGACGCCCAGGTCCATGAAAATGGATCCCATCATTTCCCTGGCGGCGCTGTCGCGCATCCCGCTGCTGATGACCACGCTGCACCGCACCGTGGTCGAACGCCAATTGCGACCGATGGGCGTGCACCTGAACATCCATTCCGAAATCGACTCCGTCGACGCCATCCGGGAACTGGTGCATGACGGCGACTGGTGCACGCTGATGCCGGTGTCCGTTTTCAAGGAGGCGCGCAGCGACGCCGGCATCACGCTGACCGAAGTGTCCGGCGTCCAGCTGAACCGCCAACTGATGATGGCGACCCGCATCGAGGCAGTCCCCAGCACTGCCGTGGCGGCGCTGCGAGAGATCGTGCTGGCCGAACTGGCCCGGCTCAACCGCCTCCGCGTCTTCAATTTCGGCAAGAAACCCGTCAAGCGATAGACCGCGCGGCCATCAGCGCGGCCATCAAGTAGCCAGATCAAAATGATATGGCTCCGCCTGGAAACGGTATTAGTTCTCCGCGCCCGCCATTCCTATACTGTCCGCGCATCTGCTCGCCCCCCCACCGCACGCCCGGACGGTCCCGCCCGGGATGCGATCGCGCCCGCCGCCGTGAGGCGGAATGCCGCGCGGCGCAAGGGCGCGCGCCCCGCCGCCACGAACACGCTACAAAGAAAACGCTACAAAGATGACCACGCCGAACACCGCACGCCCGCACGCCGACAGCAAGCCTTCCGTACCCATCGCCGATCTCCAGCGCTTCATTTCACGTGTCCTGACCGCCGTCGGCATGCCCGGCGAGGATGCCGCGACCGTCGGCGGCATCATGGCGCAGGCCGATGCCCGCGGGGCCGACGCCCATGGGGTGTTCCGGCTGCCGGCGTATGTGAAGCGCATACGCGCCGGCGGCATCAACCTGCATCCCGACATGCGCCTCGTCGAGGAACGCGCGGCGACCGCCCTGCTCGACGGCGACAACGCCATGGGCCACCTGGTCATGAAGCGGGCCGCCGATCTCGCCATCGGCAAGGCGCGCCGCGCGGGCATAGGGTGGGTCGGCACCCGTCACAGCAATCACGCGGGCCCGGCCGGCCTGTACGCCCGCATGCCGCTGGAACACGGCATGATCGGCATCTACATGGCGGTCGGCAGCGCCAACCACATGCCCCCCTGGGGCGGCATCGACATGCTGTTGTCGACCAATCCCATCGCCATCGCCGTGCCGGCGGCCAACCGGCCCCCCATCGTGCTGGACATGGCCACCACCACCGCCGCCTATGGCAAGGTCAAGGCACTGGCCCAGCGCGGCCAGGCCATGCCCGAGGGCTGGATGGTCGGCCGCGATGGCAAGCCCCTGCTGGACCCCAAGCGCTCGGACGAGGGTTTTCTGCTGCCCATCGGCGGTCCCAAGGGCTACGGCCTGGCCCTGATGTTCGGCATCCTGGCCGGCGCGCTGAACGGCGCCGCCTTCGGCCGCGACGTGGTCGATTTCAACAAGGACTACAAGAGCGTGACCAATACGGGCCAGGCCGTGGCCGCCATCGACGTCACCGCCTTCATGCCGATGGCGCAGTTCGAAGCCTGCATCGACGATATCTGGACGCAGATGAAATCCTCGGAGCTGTTGCCCGGCGTAGAGGAAATACGCCTGCCTGGAGAGCAATCCGCCATTACGTACGAGGACCGTGTCGCCAACGGCGTGCCCCTGCATCCCGAGTTGATCGCGGCGCTGGACGCGCTGGCGCTTGACGTCGGCGTCCACGCGCTGCTGTAACGCCGGCGGCGCGCCCGTCCATCGATGGCCGGCGCGACGTCGCGTCCCGCTGGTCGCTGTACCGAAGCACCGAAGGAAACGCCCCCCGAAACGCCCCCCGAAACGCCGGCGCACAGACCGGCGACGGATTGAACAAGAAAAGGAGACAGCGATGGTGACGCGCAGAGGATTCCTGGCAGGCGCCACGGGCGCCGGAATCATGTTTTGCGGGTGCGGCATGCTGGATGCCGCCCGCGCCGCCAAGCCGGCTGGGAAGCCGCCCGCTTTGGTAATGAACGGCAAGCGGGTAAAGGTCATCGACACCCACGCGCACTGCTACTTCCACGACGCGATCGCCCTGATGGGCGATGACGCCAAGAAGGTACTGCCGCCGGTGCGCGGCGTGCAGGAGCACTTCATCCCCGCCGACGACAAGACGGCCGTCGCCAACCGCCTGGCGGCGATGGACGCGATGGGCGTGGACATGGAAGTCCTGTCCATCAATCCCTTCTGGTATGGCAAGGACCGGGATACGTCCGATGCGATCTGCAAGATCCACAACGAGCGGTTCGCCGAGCTGGCCCGCGCCTATCCCGAACGCTTCGCCGCCTTCGCGTCGCTGTCCTTGCAGTTTCCCGACCTGGCGGTCCAGCAGCTGGAACACGCCATCAAGGACCTGGGCTTGCGCGGCGCCGCCATCGGCGGCAGCGTGGGCGGCGTCTCGTTCTCCGATCCCCGTTTTCATCCGGTATGGGCCAAGGCCCAGGAACTGGACGCCACGCTCTTCATCCATCCGCAAAGCACGCCGGAACTGGCCAAGCGCTTCCAGGGCAACGGCTGGCTGTCCAACGTGATCGGCAATCCGCTGGACACCACGATCGCGCTGGAGCATCTGATCTTCGAAGGCACGCTCGACAGGTTCCCCCGGTTGAAGATACTCGCCGCGCACGGCGGCGGCTACCTGGGATCGTATGCCGCGCGATCGGACCGTTCCTGCTACGTCTCGCCGTCGAACTGCGATCCCGCCATCGTCCTGAAGAAAAAGCCGTCGGAATACGTCCGCCAGATCCACGTCGACGCCATGGTGTTCACGCCCGAGGCCTTGAACTTCCTGATCTCGCAAGTGGGAATCGGCCAGGTGGTGGTCGGCACCGACCATCCCATTCCCTGGGAACAACATCCCGTCGACCAGGTATTGGCGACGCCCATGTCGAACGAGCATCGCGCCGCGATCCTCAGCGGCAATGCCAGGAAACTACTCAATATCAAGCTCTAGGGGAGACAACATGAGGAGACACAACATGAAAAACGCCATGACGGGCTCGCTGCGCGCCGCCCTGCTCGCCGCCTGCGCGCTGGCCGGCGGTTATGCGGCCGGCGCCCAGGCCGCCTACCCCGACCATGCCATCACCATGATCGTGCCGCTCGCGGCCGGCAGCGCGGTGGACAACGCCGCGCGGCTCGTGGCGCAGGAAATGTCCAAGGACCTGGGCGTGGCGGTGGTCGTCGAGAACCAGCCGGGCGCCGCGGGCATCATCGGCGCGGATCGCGTTTCCAAGGCGGCGCCGGACGGCTACACCCTGGGGGGCTACAACGACAGCATCCTGACCATGGTGCCCAATATGCAAGCCAACATGCCATGGGACCCCGTGCGCGACTTCACGCCCGTGTCGCTGGCGACGACCTTCGAATGGGGGCTGGTGACGACGCCCAGCCTGAACTACAAGAGCGCCGGGGACTTCATCGCCGCGGCCAAGGCGGCGCCGGGCAAGCTGCACTATGGCACCGGCGGGATCGGCAGCCCACAGCACATCGCCATGGCCCTGTTCGCCGCGCGCAACGGCCTGGACGTCGTGCACGTGCCGTACAAGGGCGCGTCGCAAGCAGCGGTGGGCGTGGCGGCGGGTGAGGTGCAGGCCGCCTTCGAGGCCATCCCCACCGTCAAGAGCCTGGTCGACGGCAAGAAGCTGGACCTGGTCGGCGTCTGTTCGGAGAAAGAGCTGGCGCAGTTGCCCGGCGTGAAGACCATATCAGCATCCGGCTCGGTGCCCTTCACCTTCGAATCGTGGTTCGTGGTGGTGGCGCCCAAGAAAACCCCCGCGGCCATCGTCGACCGCTTGAACGCCTCCATCAAGAAGGCGCTCGCCAACCCCGACGTGCGGCAGAAGCTGGCCGCCCAGGGCGCGGTGCCGCGCGGTTCCTCGCCCAAGGAACTGGGTGATCTCACGAAGTCGCAACTCCAGGTCTACAAGAAGCTGATCGACGACAACCACATCAAGGTCGACTGACCCGGCGTACCAGGGGAATCGCGGCCAGGGCCATCTACGGCATGGATACAACTAGTATCCATGCCGTTATTCTTGGACAAGCTGAAATAAGCAACTTGTTTCAAGACAACAGTATCATCCCGCCCGGCGCGTCACCCGCGCCGGCGCCGACCGGTCTGCAAGCCTCCTTCCAGGCACGCCGGACAGCCCGAAGCGCCATCGATGAATGCTGCTTACGCCGTTAGGAGAAACCATGTTTAAAAGAAATGCCCTGGCCGCCATTGCCCTGACCTTGACCGCGCTGCTGCAAGGCTGCGCCCACACGACGCCGGAAGACACCGCCAAGCAAAACCTGGCCGTCGTCCAGCACGCGCTGGCCCCCACCGGCTCCCTGCGGGTAGCGATGTACCAGGGCAGCCCGACGTCCTATGTGGCCGGCAAGGACGGCGATGATCCGCGTGGCGTCGGCTATGACGTAGGCCAGGCCTTCGCGCAAAAGCTTGGCGTGCCCTTCGAGCCCAAGGTCTTCCCGAACAACGCCGAAGCGCTGAAGGCCGTGGCCAACGGCGACGCCGATTTCACTTTCACCAACGCCACCGAGGAACGCGCGAAGGTCATGGACTTTTCGCCTACGGTGCTGGACGTGGAGAAGAGCGCGCTGGTGGTGAAGAATTCGCGGCTGAAGAAGCTGGATGACCTGAACCGCCGCGGCCTGCGCATCGGTGTCAGCAAGGGCAGTTCGACCGGCGAGGAGCTCAAGCCGCTCTATCCCAAGGCCAGGCTGGTGCCGGTGCCGACGCTGGCACAGGCCGTGCAGATGCTGCGCCAACGCAAGATCGACGCCTTCGCCACCAATAACGCCATCCTGTACGAGCTGAGCGACAAGCTGCCCGGTTCGCGCGTTCTGCCCGACCACTGGGGCATGGAACATTTCGCGATCGGCGTGCCCAAGGGACGCGAAGCCGGCCAGGAATTCGTGAAGGATTTCGTCCAGGCTTCCGTCGCCAATGGCACGGTGCAGAAGGCGGTGGAGCGCGCCAACTTGCGCGGGACGGTCGCCGCGCAGTAACAAGACGTAGCAACAGCGAGCAGTAGCAATAGTAGTAGCAGGCGCCCCGACCGGGTCAGGACAGCCGGTCCGGTCGCGGCGCCGGCCAGGGCGCTCGCGGCGCCTGCAACCTCGCCCGCATCGCGTGGCGCTTGACGCGCGTGCCGGTGTGATCGGCTTCCTGGCGATACGCTGGCAAGGGATTCAATTCGCACCAGATATCCAGCGCGGCCAGCAGCGTGGCCCTGTCCGCCGGCCGCGCGCCGCTGGCTCCCATCTCCAAGGCCTTGAGCACGCAATCGAAGGCCTCGGTGCTGAGATCCCACAGCACCTCCCGGGCGTCCTGCCTCAGGCGGTCGGATATGTCCCGGTCCTCGCCGCGCGAGCGCCCCTTGCCCTCGGCCACGCTGAAGACCAGCCGGCCCGACGCCAGGCCACGGCAGCCGGTAGCACCCGCGAGCTTGAGGCAGGCGCGCCCCAGGCGACTGGGCTGGGCACGCGCCAGCCTGGGCGCCGGCGCACCCGCGGCGGACGTCGTCTCCACGAGACCGCCGGCGCCGGTTGCATCCAGGGCCATCCCTGCCGCTCGAAAACCACCGATCGCATTCAAGATAGGTCCCCTCAACAAGCCCCTGGATCATGCAATTTACCCGGCGCCCTGTTCCTTGCGTATCCGCCCGGAAGGAGAAATCTCCCACCCGCGCACTGACAATCGGCGCGATTATTCCGCCGCGACCCGTGACATTTTCCGACTATGATCGAAAACCGTAATCCGTGATTTCCGTCCCAGCACCACCGCCCGCCGGGCGAGGTTCACCTGCCACCATGCGTTACCGACTGCCTCCCCTGAACACCCTGCGTATTTTCGAAGCGGTGATGCGCCACGGCTCGATACGCCAGGCAGCTGGGGAGCTCTGCTTGACGCCGCAGGCAGTCAGCCTGCAGCTCAAGCAGCTGGAATCGCACCTCGACCAGCAGCTATTCCAGCGCACCGCTCGCAGCCTGACGCCGACCGCCGCCGCCACCCAGTTCTACAAGCATGTGCGCGATGGCCTGGATCGTTTCGCGGACGGCGTGGATGCCATCCAGCCGGCGCCCGCCAAGCAGCGACTTTATCTTTACGTCAGCCCCTATTTCGCCACCGAATTCCTGGTGCCGCGCCTGGGGCGCTTCACGTCGTCCGTGCCGGACATCGACGTGCGCATGGCCATCGGCGTGGAGCTGGACGAGTTCAACCACAAGGGCCTGGAAGCCGCCATCCACTGGAGCTACGGCGCCACGCCGGACTTCGTGGAGACGCCCCTGGTCGACGACCTGAAAGTGCTGGTGGCCACGCCCCGCCTGCTGGAGCGCCTGCCGGTGCAGACTCCCGAGGACCTGCTCAAGCACTCGGTGGTCGTGCCGCTGGTGGCCAATTCGCTGTGGGAAGACACGCTCAAGCTGCTGGGGGTGACGCAGCGCGCTTCCCAACCCATCATGATGCTGCATACCCACGCCGCGATGATGGAAGCGGTGCTCGCCGACCTGGGCGTGGGTTTCATTTCCTATGCGGACGCCGTGCGCGGCGTCGATGCCGGGCGCCTGGTGGCGCCCTTCGGCATGGACCTCTTGAAGCAACTGCCTGCCGGCCGCATCCCGCGCTTCAGCCTGCTCGTGCGGCCGGACCGCCGCCATTCCCCCATTCTCATGCAGTTCACCCGCTGGCTGCTGGACGAGGTCTGCACCGAAGGCGTGGCCGGCTACGCGTCGAAATGCCGCCCCGACCAGTACGCCGACGCCTGACGCCTATTCCGGCCGTGGCTCGTCACCGGGCATGGGATGGCCGGTGTTGTCGCGGCTGCAGACGAGGGCGACTATGCCCAGCACCGCGCCGAACATCAGGTAGTAGGCGGGCATCATCTTGTTCCCGGTCTGCTGGATCAGCCAGGCGTTCAGCATGGGCGCGGTACCGGCGAACAGGGCCACCGCCACGTTGTAGCTGACAGCCATCCCCGTGAAGCGCACTTGCGTGGGGAAGAGCGCCGGGATGATCGAGTAGATGCACCCCAGCAGCGACGCCAGGCACAGGTTGAGGATCAGCAGGGCCACCACCTTGATGGCGGTGTCTCCCGAGACCAGCATGTTGAAGCAAGGGATGGCCAGCACCAGGACGCCGAAACTGCCCACCAGCATCATGCGCTTGCGGGTGACGCGGTCCGCCAGCGCGCCCATGACGGGAATCATGGCGATCAGGAACAACTGCGGGCCCAGCGACATCAGGAAGCCGGACTTCGCGTCTATCGTCAGCGTGCTGATCAGGTAGGTCGGGATATAGGTCGTCACCGTGTACAACGTGACATTGGTCACGATGATGATGCCGCAAGAGATCAGCACCAGGCGCATGCACTGGGAAAACAGGTAGTTCCAGCCGGCGTTGGCATGGGCTTTCTTGTTCTGGCTCACCGCTTCGAAGGCGGGCGATTCCTCCAGGCGCTTGCGGATGTACAAGCCGATGCCGCCCAGCGGCAGGGCCAGCAGGAAGGGCACGCGCCAGGCCCAGGCGTAGATCTGTTCCGCGCTGAAGAAGGCCGTGAGGACGGTGGTGATGGTCGCGCCGAACGCGAAGCCGCTGATGCAGCCGACCTCGATCCAGCTGGTGATGGCGGTGCGGCGCTTGTCGGAGCAGTACTCCGCCACGTAGATGGCCGCGCCGCTACCTTCGCCGCCGGCCGATATGCCTTGCAGCAGGCGCAGCAGCACCAGCAGCACGGGCGCGGCCATGCCTATCGCGTCATGCGACGGAATCAGGCCGATGGCGAAAGTGGCCACCGCCATCATCAGGATGGTGACGGTGAGTACCTGCTTGCGGCCCAGGCGATCGCCGATGGGACCGAAGATGATGCCGCCGAATGGCCGCGCGAAAAACGCGATGGCGAAGGCCGCCAGCGAGGCGATCAACTGCGTGCCCGGCGCGCTGGCGGGAAAGAAGACCTTGCCCAGCACGCTCGCCAGGTAGCCATAGACCGAGAACTCGAACCACTCGACGAAGCTGCCCACCACCGACGCAAGGACGACGCGGTTCAGTTCACTCTTGCCGACCTTGCGTGGCGCGGCGGGGCGGGCATCCAAGCCCGAGTCGCCCCGCCCGCCATTCAACCGCAGATCGTTGGATGCCTGCGCTGCATTGATAGCCATCGTATTCCCCTTATGGTCCGGCACCTTCCGTGCCGGGATCCTGGACGCAATACACACCAAGCGGGCCTGCCGGCCCGCGCTCATCACGCGGGCCGGTCTTTGGCCCGCATTCATATGAACGGGCCGGTCCTTGGCCCGAGTTCCTAGTCCTCAACGAGTCGGCTCACTCGAACGCATGCGGATAATCCCGCCGCGCCTGCGCTTCGCTGATATAGCCATCGCGGATATCGCGCTGCACCAGCGCGGCCGGACGCGCGGTCGGCGGGCCGTAGCCGCCGCCGCCGGGCAGGTCCAGCACCAGGCGCCGGCCTTCCGGAATCAGCTGCGTACCCTTGGCCTGCATGACGGTGCCGTCGTCCATGCCCACCTTGCCGGCGGCGCCCTTGCCGCCGCCTTCGTGCCCGCGCGCCGGATACGCCACGCGATCGAACATGGCGTTCAACGTGAAGTGATAGCCGTCGTGCGCGCCGATCTCTATGCGTTGTCCCAGGCCGCCGCGCCACGTGCCGGCGCCGCCCGAATCGGGGCGCAACTCCTTGCGCCAGACGACGATGGGGCCGATGCTTTCCGTGACCTCGGACGACATGGTATGCACGCCGCTGGGGAAAGCCGTCGCGCTCAGGCCATCGCTGGCGGGACGCGCGCCCGTGCCACCCGTATTGAAGATGAGCATTTCATGGCGCGACTGGCTGTTGTCGGCCCGCACGCCCGTGAAGCGCATCTGCAGGTTCCACAAGGCGCTGGCGCCCTCGGCCGGGATGAGGTCGGGACGATAGGACTGCAGCGCGCCCAGCACCACGTCGGGAATCAGGTGGCCGAGCACGTGGCGCACGGCCACCGGCGCGGGCCGCGGCGCATTGAGGATGCATCCTTCCGGGGCGGAGATCTCGAACGGCTTGAGCGACGCCCAGTTGTTGGGAATGTCCGGCGCCAGCGCGCACTTCAAGGCGTAGCAGGCATAGGCCTTGGTATAGGTCAGCGGCACGTTGATGCCATAACGGCTGGGGCCGGACGTGCCGGTGAAGTCGGCATACATGGCGCCATCCTCCGCGTGCACGCTGACGCGCAGGTCGATCGGCTGCTCATAGCCGTCCACGCGCATCTCGTACGCATGCTTGCCGGCCGGCAAGGCCGCCAGACGCTCGCGCGTGGCGCGTTCGCTATGCTCGAAGATGAAGTCGGCCAGTTCCTGCAGGTCGTCCAGGCCGAATTCGTCCATCATGGCCTCCAGGCGGCGACGCCCGGTGTCGTTGCACGCCACCAGCGAATGGAAGTCGCCGATGACCTGGTCGCGTTCGCGCACATTGCTGCGCAGGATCTCGATCAGGTCTTCATTCAGCTCGCCGCCCTTGTGGAACTTCATCAACGGCACGCACAGGCCTTCTTCGTAGACTTCGCCGGCATCCGGACCGAAGCCGCGCCCGCCGATGTCCACGACGTGCGCCGTCGACGCGAAGAAGCCGATCAGGCGCGGCGTGGCGCCGCGGAACACCGGCGTGACCATCGTGATGTCGTGCAGGTGGCCCGTTCCCATCCAGGGGTCGTTGGTCACCAGCACATCGCCGGGCACCAGCTTGCCGCCGAACTTGGCGACGAAGTGCCCCACCGACTCCGCCATGGAGTTGACGTGGCCCGGCGTGCCGGTAACGGCCTGGGCGATCATGCGGCCTTGTGCGTCGAAGACGCCCGCCGACAGGTCACCCGCCTCTCGCACGCTGGTGCAGAAAGCGGTGCGCACCAGCGTGACCGCCTGCTCCTCGACGACCGCGATCAGCCGGTTCCACATGATTTGTTCGCGCACGCGTATGGTTGCGCCTTTTTTGCTCGCGCTCATTATGCTGCTTCCTTCTGTACACGTTGAATCAGCAGGCAACCATCCTCTTGAAGGATCAGGCCATAGCCCGGGCTGACATACGACGAGGTTTCCTTCTCCGTGACGATCAGCGGGCCATCCAGGCGCAGGCCGACGGGCAGGCTGGCGCGGTCGTAGATGGCGCAATCCAGGAATTCGCCGGTCTTGGCGTCGAAGACGGGACGGCTGTCGATCGGCGGATATTCCTTGCGCGAGGCCGCTGCCTCGCCCATGCTGGCCTTGACGCGCTCGGGGGGCGGCACTTCGCTGCGCAGGGACAGCGACCAGCTCACCACCTCCACGTCCAGGCCGTCGACCTCGTGTCCGAACAACTGGGTATAGGCCTGCACGAAGTTGGCGCGCAAGACCTCCAGCCCCGCCTTGTCGACCGTCGTCATGGGCGCGGCCACCGGAATTTCCCAACCCTGGCCCGCGTAGCGCATATAGGCGCGCAACTCGCGCACCGTGGCGCCCGCATGTCCGGTCTCGCGCAGGAAGCTGGAGACCTCTTCATTCATTTCCTCGATCATGCCGTTGACCACGCCGGTGTCGAAGCGGCTCAGGCGCATCACGGCGCTGCGCAGCGACTCGTAGCCGAACGGCGCACGCAGGAAGCCGATGGCCGACCCCACCCCGGCGCCGGGCGGCACCAGCAGGCGGTCCATGCCCAGCTTTTCGCACAGGCGGGCGGCGTGCAGCGGCGCCGCGCCGCCATACGCGATCATGGCGTACTCGCTGAGATCGCGGCCGCTTTCGACGGCGTGCATGCGCGCGGCGTTGGACATGTTCTCGTCCACCATTTCGGCCACGGCGTACGCGGCCTGCACGGTCTCTCCATTCAAGGGCCGGGCCACGTGCGCGTCGATCGCCTTGCGCGAGGCGTCGATGTCCAGGGTGATCGAGCCGCCGGCGAATCGCTTGGCGTCCAGCTTGGCCAGCACCAGGTCGGCGTCGGTGACGGTGGGCCGCTCGCCGCCGCGCCCATAGCAGGCGGGTCCCGGCTCGGAGCCGGCGCTTTCCGGGCCCACGCGGACCTGCTTCAGGTCGTCGACGTGCGCGATCGAACCGCCGCCGGCGCCGATTTCCACCATCTCGATGACCGGGATGGAGATGGGCATGCCGCTGCCTTTCTTGTAGCGATAGGTACGGGCAACTTCGAACGTGCGGGCCGTCTTGGGGCTCAGGTCCTCGATCAGGCAGATCTTCGCCGTGGTGCCGCCCATGTCGAAGGACAGCACGCGGTCGAGCCCATAGCGCGCGGCGACGTGGCTGGCATAGATGGCGCCGCCGGCCGGCCCGGATTCGAGCAGGCGCACGGGAAACTCCGCGGCGCTGGCCAGCGACATCAGGCCGCCGCCGGAGTGAATGAGATACAGCGGGCAGCGCATGTCCTCCGCCGCCAGCGCGCTGGCCAGTCGGTTCAGGTAGGAGGACATCAGTGGCTTGACGTAAGCGTTGGCGCAAACGGTATTGAAGCGCTCGAACTCGCGTATCTGCGGCGACACTTCGCTGGAGATCGAGACGGCCACGCCGGGCAGCGCGCGCAACAGGTGTTCGCGCACCTTGCGTTCGTGCGCGCTATTGCGATAGCTGTGCATCAGGCCCACGGCCACGCTGGTGAAGCCGCCGGCGCGGATCTCGTCGATGATGCGGTCCAGGCCGTCGAGGTCAAGCGGCACCAGCTCGCGGCCGCTGGCATCCAGGCGGCCCTTGAGCGCGTAGCGATCGCGGCGCGGGATCAGCGGGGCAGGCAGTTGAATGGCCAGGTCGTATTGCTCGAAACGGCCCTCGTTACGCATTTCAATGACATCGCGGAAGCCGTCGCTGGTGATGAAGGCCGTGCGGGCGCCGCGGCGCTCGATCAGCGCATTGGTCGCCAGCGTGGTGCCGTGCACGATGGAACGGATCAGCGATGGGGAAATGCCGGCTTCCTGGGCGGCCAGTTTCAGGCCCTGGACGATGGCCCTTTCCGGTTTCTCGTAGTCCGTGAGGACCTTGGCGGTGGACAGTCGCCCTTCGTATTCCAACGCGACGTCGGTGAACGTGCCACCGATGTCTACGCCCGCCCTGCATGCTGCCTGCGTGTTTGCCATGTTCTGCCGTGTTTTGAAGACGTGGAACCGGCGGCCTGCCCAGGGACGTCATCCGCTGGACCGGGAAATAAATGCGCCGCCGTACCGAATCATCATCGGCCCGGCGGCGCAGGCTTGGCAAACAAGTAATTAGTGCGGCAAGAACAAGTCTGGCTGTGCCAGCAAATACCCTTATAGGGTTAACCCAAGCGCCGGCGAGACCGCCCGGGAGCCTAGGCGCTTCGGCGATGGCGCCTATTCCAGGCGGATGCCCAGCTCCTTGATCAAGGGCTCCATCTCGGCGCGATCATGCTCGATGGTGGCGTCCAATTCGCCCGGCGTGCCGCCTATGGGGATCATCCCCAGGGCGGCCATTTGCGCCTTCATCGCGGGATCTTGCAGGATCTTGGCGACAGATTGCTGGATGAAGGCGATACGGTCCGCCGGCACGCCGGCCGGCGCCATAAGGCCGATCCAGGGCTGGGGCGCGTAGCCCGCCATGCCGGATTCCTCCAGCGTGGGCGTGTCTGGCAGCCCGGCAAAGCGCGCCGGACTGGTAATCGCCAAGGGGCGCAGGCGACCGGCCTGGATCAATGCCTGCGAACTGGATGGCGCGTCCAGCGCAATATCCAGTTGTCCTCCGATGAGGTCGTTCTGGGTCTTGCCCGAAGACGAAGATGGCACGTACAGGGCCTTGATGCCGGCGCGGCGCGCGGTCTGCTCCCAGATCAGGTGGAAGGCCGTGCCGCGCGTGAACGAACCCACGGCCAGTTCGCGCTGCTTGCTGGCCTGCACGAAATCGTCCCAGGTCTTGAAGGGACTGTCGCTGCGCACGATGAACAGGAAAGGCGTGCGCGCCACCAGCGACACCGGCTGCAGGTCCTTGCGCGGGTCATAGGGCAGGTGATCGACGGCAAAGGGCACGATGGTCAGCGCGGATGCCACCACCATGCCCAGGTTATAGCCGTCGGCGGGCGACTTGACGAGCGCCCCCGTGCTGATGATGCCGGAAGCCCCCGGCCGGTTTTCCACCACCACCGGTTGGTTCCATGCCTCGGCAAGCTTGTTGGCGAGGACGCGCAGCATGACGTCCACGGGCCCGCCAGGCGGGTTCGACACGATGATGCGGAAAGGCCTGTCCGGAAAGGCCGCCTGGACCACGCAGGGCAGGCACAGGGCCAGCATTAGCGCAAGGCGCTTGAGATGGATCACGAAATTCCCCTTGATGATGTTGGTATGTGCGGTCGCCATGCCTGCTTGGCATGCGTCGGTTGCCGGGCGCCGGTTGGCATGCATGGTCGAGATGCGAGGGCGGCGCGCGCCTCACGCGAAAAGATGCTGCGCCGGCGCCACGTCCCAGCCCGGAGACCCGCCCCGGATGAACGCTATCCATGCGGTTTGCACGTCGCCCGAGATCCGCCGCGCCTGCGCGGGCGCCAGCCCCTCCAGCATCGGGGCGCCCTGGAAAGCATCAAAGGTATCGAAGACAAAGGGCAGATCGACGCAGTGGCAGGCGCCGAACTCGCGGCTATAGCCGGCGTCGAAGCGATACTCCCAGGCCTGTCGGCCGCGGTCCACGGCATCGCGCGCCCATTGCCGCGAACGCAGCGCGAAGGTGCGGTCGCCCTTGCGCCGGCTATCCTCATCCAGGCCGCCGCCCGGAAACGCCGCGAACTCGTCGCGGGTATAGCCGATCATGACATCGGCGCGGCCCGCGGCCGCGGTCATGGCGGCGTCGATATCCCGCGTCACCACGTCGCCATCGATCGCGGGATAGAACAGGCTGCGGTTCGCGCCCTCGGCTTGCAGGGCCGCGACCACGTCCGGAGCAAGCTGGGCGTCCAGCAAGGCTTGCACAGGCAGCTCGCGCGCCGCCGCCAGGCTGTCCGCGCCCGCCGCGCGCAGGAACACGCGGCTCAGGTGCGCAGCCTGCTCGGCGTCGCGGAAACCCCGGCCCAGTCCGGCGCTCTGCATGATGGCACGCTGGAACAAGGGCTTGCGGGTCAGCATCAGCGCGATGTTGGAGGCGCCGGCGGATTGCCCCATCACCGTGATGCGTTGCGGATCGCCGCCGAAGGCTTCCACGTGCGCGTGCACCCAGGCGATGGCCGCCTCCTCGTCGAGCAGGCCGACGTTGGCGGTTTCGCCGGGCAGGCAGAGCCAACCCAGCCCGGCCAACCGGTAATTGACAGCGACCACCACGATATCGCCACGCCGGGCCAGGCGTGCGCCGTCATACCAATCCAGCGCGCCGGCGCCGCTTTGCCAGGCGCCGCCATGCAGCCACACGACCACGGGGCGGCGTTGTGCGTCGACGCCGGGCGTCCAGACAGTGAGGTGCAGGCAGTCCTCGGACTGCGGCGCCTCGAAGTCGCCCATCACGCGCGCGAGGCGCGACGTCAGTTGCGGGCAGACCGGGCCGGGTTGCGTGGCGTCCCGCTCGCCGCGCCATTGCGCCGGACGCGGCGGCGCGAAACGCAGCGGGCCGACGGGCGCTTCGGCGTAGGGGATGGCGGAAAAGCGGCAGACGCCCTGGTCGCGTATTCCGCTCAACGTGCCTTGCGGCAAGCTGGCCTGGACGATGTCCTTCATGTCGCTCCTGCTCCTTAGGCCTGCCCGCGATGGGCGCAGTAATTTTGTTCAAGCGGCATATCGTAGACAAAAATAGACCCCCACGCCGCGCGGCTACGCCGCTTGCTGCCCCCCAAGGGGGCTTTTTTGCCTTGGGGCGGCCCGGCGGCAAAAATAGACCCCCACGCCGCGCGGCTGCGCCGCTTGCTGCCCCCCGAGGGGGCTTTTTTGCCTTGGGGCGGCCCGGCGGCAAAAATAGACCCCCACGCCGCGCGGCTGCGCCGCTTGCTGCCCCCCGAGGTAAAGTACGGTCCCATGTCGATCCCCTCCCCCGCGCCGGCCCGCAGCCGGCTGCTGCCGAAGCTGGCCCTGATCTGGCTGCTGGGCGCCTGCGCGGTCGCGCTGGCCTTCGGCGTGTTGCTGAATGCCTGGGACGGCCGGCCGCTGGGCGGGCTGGTGGAGAGCCTGCGATCGCCGGCGACGGCCGAGAACCTGGGGCCCCACATCCTGACGATGCTCCTGAGCCTGGGCGGCCTGCTGGGCGCTGGCCTGGTGTGGCGGCGCTCATGGCGCCGCCGGTTGCGCCGCCTGCCACGACAGGCCAACGCGGACCAGATAGCCGCGCTGGACGACTTCATCTATCCCGTCGCCGTATGGCAAGGCCTGGTGGGCTATTTCGCGTTCTGCATCGCCATCGGTCTGCTGGTGACCGCGGGCATGACGATCGCCGGCTCGTGGCAGGACGCCGCCAACCTGCCCCAAACCATGCTCGTCGTCCTGTTTGCCGGCGCGATGGGCATGCCGCTCAACGCCCTGAACTTCCTTTTCGTCATCCCGCAAGTCATCTGGCTGTGGCAGCGCACGGCCTATCGCGCCTACCTGCGGGGCCTGCCGTCCACAAGACCCGACGGCGGCGACCCGCCCCCAGGCGCCGGCGGGCCGCCCCGGCTGCCCGGCCGGCTGCCCCCGCGCGGCGTCCTCGCGGCCTGGGCCTCGGGCCTGGTCGTGCTGGTGGCCCTGGACCAGTACGGGGCCTACCGCGCAGCGCGGTTGCCAGCGCGCGTCTCTTTGATCGATAATCATTCCCATTTCGATCAATACTCGACGGGTCATGACGGCAGAAGCGCTATCGGCCGATTTCGGTCTGCTCTATTCCCAGCATCACCGCTGGCTGCATACCTGGCTGCTGCGCCGGTTGAACAACCACGGTGACGCCGCGGACTTGGCGCATGACACCTACTTGCGCGTCCTGAAATCCGGCCGCCTGCCCCTGCCGGAACAATCGCGCGCCTTCCTGGCGCAGGTCGCCAAGGGCTTGGTCATTGACCTGCACCGGCGCAAGACCATCGAGCAGGCGTATCTGGACGCGCTGGCCGCCATGCCGCCGGACCATGCCCCCTCGCCCGAGCGGCGCTTGTTGATCCTGGAGACCCTGCAAGCGCTCGATGCGATGCTGGACCGCATGCCGGCCAGGGTCAGGCATGCCTTCCTGCTGTCGCGGCTGGACGGGCTGGGCTACAAGGAAATCGCGCGGCAACTCGGCGTCACCGTGAGTTCCGTGCAGAAATACATGTTGACGGCGATCGGCATCTGCTACGCGGCCGAGTACGGCCAGGCGTATTGAGCCGCGCACCCCACATGGCCCGCCCCGGCGACGACGCCCCGCCCCCGTTGAACGACGATCACCCGATCGATCCCGCCATCGTCCGCCAGGCCGCGGCCTGGAGCGTGCGGGTGTGGTCGGGCGATGCCACCCCGGCCGACCTGCAGGCCTGCAGCGCCTGGCGCGCGCAGCGGCCCGAGCATGAACTGGCCTGGCAGCGCATCAGCGGCCTGGCCGCACGCTTCCAGGCCGTGCCTTCGGCCCTGTCCCGACCGGTCCTCAAGCGCCACGGCGCGCATTCATCGCGCCGGCGCGGCCTGCTGCTGGGCGCGGGCGCCTTCGCCGTCGCGAGCCTGGGCGTCTGGCAGAGCCGGCCGCGGTCGGCCTGGCGGTTGGCGCGTGCAGACCATCGCACCGGCGTGGGTGAAATCCGCAGCGTGACACTGGCCGATGGCGTTCGCATCCTGCTCGATACCGACACGGCGATCAACGTGGCTTATACGGACCGCCAGCGCGTCATCGAACTCGTGCAAGGCCGCGTCCTGGTCCAGACGCACCCGGACCCCGCCAGCCCGGCGCGCCCCTTCCGGGTGGCTACCCGCGACGGCGCGGCGGTGGCGCACGGCACCCGCTATACCGTGGCGCTGGCCGACACCGGCACCGACGTCCAGGTCCTGGAAGGCGTGGTGGAGTTGCGGCCGGCCGACAGCGGCGAGCGCCAGTGGATCCGTGCCGGACAACAGGCACACTACGACGCCTACCGCGCCGGTCCGCCCGGCCCCAACCCGCCCGCCGCGCCGGCCTGGGCCGAAGGCCTGATCGCCGTCGAGGGCATGCCGCTGGGGCGCTTCCTCGACGAATTGGCCCGCTACCGTCCGGGCGTGCTTCGCTACGACGGCGCCATCGCCCAGTTGCCGGTAAGCGGCGTGTACTCGCTGCGCGACACCGACCTGACCCTGCATGCGCTGGCCGAAGCCTTGCCGCTGCGCATCCAGCGCTACACCCGCTACTGGACCATCGTGCGCCTTGCCGATGGGCCGGCCCAAGGCAAAAGAGGCCCCGTGGAAGGCATGCGGCGATAGCCCTCGGCGTGGGGGCGGCAAGCGGCGGCAGCCGCGCGGCGTGGGGGCACCTCTCGCCGCCGGGCCGCCCCAAGGCGAGAGGGCCCCCTCGGGGGGCAGCAAGCGGCGCAGCCGCGCGGCGTGGGGGCACCTCTCGCCGCCGGGCCGCCCCAAGGCGAGAGGGCCCCCTCGGGGGGCAGCAAGCGGCGCAGCCGCGCGGCGTGGGGGCACCAGCCACACCCATTGTCGATTTCCCGATCTCGTCCGGGATAGATAAGGACAGCCCCTTCATCCCGTACAAGGAACCGACATGCCCTCCCGTTCACTCCCCATCGGCCGGATCCGCTGCGCCTTGCTGGCGGCCTGCCTGGGCCTGGGGATCCCGGCCACCGACGCGGGTGCCGCGCCCGCCAGCGCGCCACCCGCCATCCGTTATGACGTCGCGTCCGGCAGCCTGGACCAGGCACTCAATGCCTATGCCCGCCAGTCAGGGGTCGTCCTGTCCGCCGACGGCAACCTGACGGCCGGCCGCCATAGCGACGGCCTGCACGGCACCTACGACATCGATGGCGGCTTCCGCGCTCTGCTGGCGCAACATGGCCTGCAGGCCGTGCCGGGCACGGCCGCCGGCACGTATGTGCTGCGGCCGGCGCCCCCCATGCCGAACAACGCCGCCACGCAACTTCCCACGGTCTCCGTCACCGCCAGCGCCGACGCCATGCAAAACCCCGGCTACGTGGCGACACAGACCGTCACCGCCACCAAGACGCTGACCCCGCTGCTGGAAACGCCGCAATCGGTGTCCGTCGTCACGCGAGCCGCCATGGACAACCTGGGCGCGCAGTCGGTCAGCCAGGCGCTGCGCTACAGCGCGGGCGTGCTGCCGGACAATGCCGGCGCCGAAACCCGCTATGACTGGATCAATATCCGGGGCGTCAGCGAGTCGACCCTGGGCCTGTACCTGGACGGCCTGCGGCTGCAATCGAACACCGAATTCCGCATCGAGCCCTACGGCTTGCAGCAACTTGACGTACTGCGCGGCCCGTCCTCGGTGCTATACGGGCAGAACGCGCCCGGCGGCCTGATCAACATGGTCACAAAGCGGCCTACCGACGATCCCCTGCACGAGATCACGCTGTCCTACGGTTCCTTCAACAATCGCCAGGCAAGCTTCGACTTCAGCGGCCCGGTCGACGGCAACAACAAGGTGCTCTACCGGCTTACCGGGCTGGTGCGCAACAGCGACACGCAGGTCCAGTACACGCCCGATGACCGTACCTATATCGCGCCCAGCGTCACGCTGCGTCCCGGCGACGACACCTCGCTGACACTGCTGGCCAGCTATCAAAAGGACAACGTGGGCTTCGGCCAGTTCCTGCCCGCCTACGGCACCGTCCTGGACAATCCCAACGGCAAGATCCCCGTGCGCCGCTTCGTCGGCGACCCGGACGTGGACAGCATCAAGCGCGAGCAAACCATGTTCGGCTACCAGCTGTCGCACGACTTCAACTCGCACCTGCAATTCCGCCAGAACTTCCGCTACGCGCACATGAGCTACCGGGTCAACACGGCGGGATACGGCCTGGGTTATGCCACGGTCGACAAGACCGATTCCGACGCCGCCGCGAACTACCGGTACCTGAACCGCCTGCCCTTCAGCGACTACCGCAACGTCGACGTCTTCGGTCTCGACAACCAGGTCGAAGGCCGCTGGACGCTGGGGGATTTCAAGCACGACGTGCTCGCCGGCCTGGACTACTACGACTACAACCAACTGCGCACCCAGGGACGGGGCACGAACAGCGTGCTGGATCTCTACCAGCCCGACTATGACGGTTCGGCGGCCATCACCCGAATCGCCTCGCAACAACGCACGCACATGCGCCAGACCGGGACCTACGTACAGGACCAGATCACCTGGCGCGACCACTGGATCATGACGCTGGGCGCGCGCCGGGACTGGGCCACGCAAAAGGTCAAGAACCAGCTGACCTCGGCCCGCACCGACCAGGGCGACGCGGCCAACAGCTTCCGCGGCGCACTGATGTACCGCTCCGATCTGGGCCTTGCGCCCTACTTCAGCTATTCGGAGTCCTTCCAGCCGAATATCGGCAGCGACCGCAACGGCAACCAGTTCGACCCCAGCCGCGGCAAGCAATACGAGGTCGGGCTGAAGTTCCAGCCCAGGCAGGCGGAAAGCTTCGTCACGCTATCGCTGTTCGACCTGCGCATGACCAATGTGCTGACCACGGACCCGGTGGACAGCACCTACAGCACGGCGGCCGGCGAGCAGCGTTCGCGCGGCGTGGAGCTGGAGGGCACGGCGGTATTGTCCGATGCGTGGCGCGTACTGGGGTCCTACTCCTACGTCGACGCCAAGATCACCAAGGCCAACGACGGCACCGAGGGCAAGCATCCCACCCAGCAGCCGGCCCACATGGCCAGCCTGTGGCTGGACTACGCCATCAAGGGCGGACCGCTGCGCGGCCTGGGCGCGGGTGCGGGTGTGCGCTACGTGGGCACGACCTTCATCGATGCCGACAACACCCTGGGCAAGACGCCGCCGCGCACCCTAGTCGACCTGGGGGTGCGTTACGAACTGGACAAGCACTGGCGCTTCGCGCTCAACGCCAACAACCTGTTCGACAAGATCTACGCGGTCTGCGTGACGGCCACGCAATGCGCCTACGGCACCCGCCGCACGGTGATGGCCAACGCCACGTATCGCTGGTAGGGGCCGGGTAGGGACCGTCAGGCGCCGCCGGCGGCGTGCCTCACGGCAGGGATATTCCCCGGATGCGCTGGTAGAACTCGACCGCGTACGTGTCCGTCATGCCTGATACGAAGTCGGTCACGCACAGGGCGCGCTGGTAGGGCGAGAACGCCGCGAATTCGCGGTGGGCGCCCGGCATCAGGTGCAGCAGCGTGCGGGTCCGCACGCTCTGGCCCTGCTCGCCGCGCGCCGCGTTGTCCTCCACCGCGCCGAGAAAGGCCGACAGCAGGCCGCTGATGACCTCGAAGCCGCAGGCCTCGATCTCCAGCACGGCCTGGTGGCGATAGACGCGGTCACGCGCGACTTCCTTGAAGCGCTTGAATTCGGTGGACCGGGGAATGCCGACGGTCAACTCGCGATCGAAGCTGCCGTCGAGCATGCCGGGCAGGCACGCTTCGAACTGATCCACGACATCGTCGATCAGCTTGCCTATGGTCTTGGCGCGGTAGAACTCCGCCTTTTGCGCATCCGTGCCCATCTCGCGCGCACGGCTGTCGATATGCGCGCTGCGCCAGGGCTGGTGCAGGTCCAGCAACTGCTCATGGCTCACCACGCCGGCCTTGTAGCCATCCTCGATGTCCATGACGTGGTAGCAGATGTCGTCGGCCGCCTCGACCAGGAAGGCCAGCGGATGCCGGTACCAGGCCGCGCCGGCGCCGCGGCCGGACCGGCGCGACAGGCCCGTCATCGACGCCACTTCCTCGAACAGGTCGGCCTCGGACTGCATGTAGCCGAACTTGTGGCGGCTGGTGGCCCCGCTCGCCGGATCGGCGGCGGTCGACGCACCGGGGTACTTGGCGAATGTGGCCAGCATCGCCGCCGTCAGGTGCATGCCGCCGCGCTGCTGTGGATACTGCAGGCGGGTAAGGATGCGAAAGCCCTGGGCGTTGCCCTCGAACGCCTGCAAATCGGCCCGTTCGGCCGCGCTCATCCCGCTGCAAGACAGGAACTCGCGGCCTTCGGGGGAGCGGCTGAACCATTCCTGGATCGCCGACTCGCCCGCGTGGCCGAACGGCGGGTTGCCGATATCGTGCGCCAGGCAGGCGCTGGCGACGATCATGCCCACCTCGTCCGGCTGCGCCACCGCGGCGGCTTCCGGGCAGACGCGGCGAATGCGCTCGGCCGCGCGCATGCCCAGCGACCGGCCCACCGACGCCACTTCCAGGCTGTGGGTCAGCCGCGTACGCACATAGTCGCTCTTGGCGAGGGGGAAGACCTGCGTCTTGTCCTGCATGCGGCGAAAGGCCGATGAAAACACGATGCGATCGTTATCGCGAGTGAACTCGCTGCGCGGATCCGTTTCCTCCGGCGCAGCCCGTTTGCCCAGTCGCTGCGGCGTTAATAGACGCTCCCACTGCATGACTACCCTCCAACGCCGCGCCCACGCGAACCTGTGATGAGGCGTTTACCAGGAGCCATCACAGTAATAATCATCATGAGTGCTGATGAAACTCGAACTTCTCTATTTCAAACATTCCTCGAAGTCGCGGGGGGATGTTTGTTCTATGCCTATTCGGATCGGGCCGATAATGCCCGCTAGCGTTGCTCCAATACATGAGCTTGCCGTCCTCGTCAAAGCCTATTTC
Source organism: Achromobacter aloeverae (assembly GCF_004121055.1). Classification (GTDB taxonomy): domain Bacteria; phylum Pseudomonadota; class Gammaproteobacteria; order Burkholderiales; family Burkholderiaceae_B; genus Bordetella_C; species Bordetella_C aloeverae. The sequence goes on along the minus strand of NZ_PYAL01000003.1, from coordinate 440,360 downwards.
TCCGGCATAAAGCACGTCCTTCTCTGCTGCAAGGCTTGAGTGCCCCTTGCCTGAAAAGTCGGATTCCCTGGCTAGCACTCGATCCGATTGTTCTACGGTAATTACGAAATCATATGTTGAAGAGGCAATCGGAATACGGGTTTCATTAATTACCTCATTTTTGTCATCGACGCCACTCAGAAAATACTCACCTGACGAGGCTCTGTTGATGACATGCAGGTCCCCGACATCCAGGGCAACCTGTCTTTCCCCCCTCATTTCCAGCGGAATCGGGTCATAGCGTAGCCATTTGTGCGTATCTTTTCTCTGGAAGCCGAACAGCTCGTGCCCATATGGGTATGGCCTTTCCTTTGCACTGAGTCCGGCCGCGACATCAGCCGGTATCTCGATCGGGACCTCCGCCAGCATCTCGACTCCTTCCTCGATCCCCTCCACCACATCCAGCCCTTCCACTGCTTCCAGTCCTTCCGCGCCCTCTATCCACTCTTCCACATCGATTTCAGGCAACTTCGCTACTTGTCTCGGCCTTCCTTCTTCGTCGCCTTCCCTCCATAGCCCTGTCGGATCGGCGAACGTCGCGGGGTTGTTGCCCACCATGCAATAGCGGTTCCTTCCGTCCAAGGTCCCCGCCGGATCTGGGTTGACCCACCTCGCGATCCAGGGCTGGTAATACCGGAAACCGTAGTAGTACAGCCCAGTCGAATCGCGCTCTTTAGCCGAGTAGTGAATGGTCTTGCACTTCGCTTCGCCCGTTGAGGCAGCAGCCCACACCGCCGTGCCCCCGTAAGGGTAGTACTCCTCCTGCGTAATGATCCGGGCGTTCTCGTCGGTCTCGATCTGGCAAGAGTTCTGCCGATCGCTGTACCGATAGCGAATCTGCTGTTGCGCGATGCCTTCGGGAGGCGTGCTTATCCAGTTCAGCAGCCGTGCACCACCATCGAGCACGATCACTTCCAGTTGTTCACCGGTCTGGTGGTTTTGGCGCAACTCCAGTCCAGGCAAATAGATCGCATCATGGGTCCAAACGGTTCCTGCCGAGTTTGTCTGCGCTACCTTGCGTACGCGCTGCCCATCGCCGCCGTAGGCGTACAACTCACAATCGCTGGCGTACCAGTCTCCGTGCAGGCTGGACTGCCGTGGCGTATCTTCGCGGTACAAGGTGACCAGGCAGTAGAGTTGCTTGTACGGCGTCCAATACATCGGCTGGTTCGCATTACCGTCCAGACACGTACTCTGGCCCGCACTGTCGAAGAAGGACGAAAGGTCTGTGGGAGTCAGCCCCGGGTGGTTGACATTGCTCAGGGCCCGATTGCTGTCAGCCGCCACAATCACGTTGCGCGTGGGGACGGCTGCTCCCGTGCCCGATGCGTTGCTTGCCGCAACCTGGCAGAGATTTCCCCCGAAGTCATAACGGTAGTTGCGGCGATAGCTACGGTAATTGGCCTGATCCAACGGCGAAAAGGCGTCGGGTGAGTCGGTGCCCCGCGGCGTACTGCTCACCGAGTTCTCGCGTCCCGTCGCCGAGACGAGCTGATATAACGCGTCGTAGCTGTAGCTCCGGCTACCGTCTACCGTCCCATTGTGGAAATACGTCACCGGCGTACTCGCATCGTTCAAGGCAATGACGTTGCCTACGCCGTCATAGGTGTAGGCCAGGTCCTGTAGCGTGCCTTCCCGTCCGGAGCCACCTCCCTTCTCCGTGGACCGGCGCCTCTTAGCCGCGCTGGCACTGGCGGAACTACGCGTGATCGTGATGGTCAGCACACGTTGCGTGGTCTGTGGCTCGTAGGTGTAGACCGTCTGTACGCCGTTGGCGTCGATCTGGGTCTCGATCTGGCCGCCTGCCGTGTAGGACACTGCGGCAGTGATGGGCATACTCTTGCCCCCGTTGGGCGTCACGGCGTTGGCAGCCCTGCGTCCGACCATATCGTATGTTGTCTGCTGTTGATGGCCCTTTGCGTCCGTCTGTGTGAGCACCTGCGCCATCGCGTTGTAGGTCCAGGTCGTGCCGTAAGCGTGGGGATCGAGCCCGGCAGTATCGACGTCGGGCAAAGTCCCATTCCAACCGTGAGTCACGCCATTGAATGCCCCACCATCCAGACTGAGTAACTGGCGATCCTGCCGCAGTACTTTGCCCGCTACGTGATAGCCTCGGGCGCTCCTGTCCAGCACACCACCCGTGTCGTAGTGCTTTAACAACCGTCCGCGCTGGTTCAGATTGCGCGGGTCGGCCGTGCTCGCCGAGTCGTAGACACCTGTCGGTAACGCCCGCGATTCACCATACACCCAGACGTCGGTCCGGTGAGCAGACGCAAGCCCACCCTCCAGGGGACAGATATTGACCCAACGTACGGTGGGTCGACCCAGCGCGTCGTATTCTCGCGTCGTGGTGAACTGGTCATCCGCCTGATTCAGGCAATCGCGTCCCCGGCTTTGCTCCCATACCGGGTGCCCCTCGATATTAGTGAACGACTTGGTCGTGCCTGCGTCGGCGCTGACCGTCTGTATCACCTGGCCGGACAGTGCCGGGGTGTACTCGAAGTTCTTGGTGGCAGTGCCGAAGAAGCGCGGGTCCTGGCCGGATGTGACCTGACCAAGAGCGTTGTAAACCTGTACGTCCACGTACTGCGTCGTCACGTCACTGACCTGGCCGCGGTTATAGCGCAGCGTGCGAACCGTCAGGCCGCGGTTATCGCGAACAGTGATCTTGGGTGTACCGGCACACAGCTTTGTCATCTGTCACCATCACCAGCTCGGAAGCGAGGCATTGATAATGCGGATCATACGTCCATGATTTGCGCACAACCTTTGCGTTTTTCCAGATCGATTTTGATTTCGTGTACGCAACCACTCACTGAGCGATACCTGGCTCCACATGCCAAAGGGCGCGGCGACCTATGCTGTGCCTTTCCCCCCACCATTTTTGTTACTCTCCCAGGTTCCATATTGAAGGAGTACACCATGCCTTTCGCCTCTGCCCGCCACATCCTCGTCTCGACCGAGGAAAAAGCCAAGGAACTGAAGACCGCCATCGAAAACGGCGCCGATTTCGCCCAGCTCGCGAAGGAACACTCCAGCTGCCCGTCCAAGCGCGACGGCGGCAACCTGGGTACGTTCGGCCGCGGCCAAATGGTCCCGGAATTCGACCAGGTCGTGTTCAGCGCCCCCGTCAACGAGGTCCAGGGCCCCGTGAAGACCCAGTTCGGCTATCACCTGGTCGAAGTCACCAGCCGCCAGGACTGACCGCCCGTGCGGGCAGCGCTCGCGTCACGGGTGCGCATGACGCGCCCCGGTCTCGCTGCCCGCCGCATCCGCCGCGTCGAGTGCCCCCGCTGCCGCCGGCGCGGCTGCATGCTCCTGTCCCAGCAAATCCCGGTACGCGGCGATCAGCATCGCATTCTTGTGATCCAGCTCCGCGCGCAGCTTGCGGTTTTCCTCGAAGAGCGAGACGGTCAGATCGCCCAGCGCCTTGGTCGAGCGCGTGCTCTCCAGGGTATCCACCGCGGCGATCCGGTCACTGCGCCACAGGCGCCGGGCCAGCAGGACGAAGCCCGAGACCAGCGCCCCCGTCGCCCCGCTACCGAAAACCCATTTGACCCAGACAGCGACCTGCACGCCGTCGTTGAGTGATCCATCCATCGCCGACCCCTTTTGTCCATTCAGTCCTTGTCCGCTCCTCCGCCCGCGAGGCACATCCCTCATCGACGGCAAGGGAAAAATGCTATTACCTAAATGGTCATAAAACAAGCTAAAAATTGCTGAAAAATTACCCGTGTGGTTATTTACCTTTTCGGTAATTTGAGGTCAAATCGCGCAATGCGATCCGCCAAAGAAATCCGCCGCCTTAACTTCGTCGATGTCGTCGCGCGCCTGTGCGGCGGCAGCCAGACGAAAGCCGCCGACGCGCTCGGCTACTCCACGCCCTCGCTGGTAAGCCGCTACACGTCAGGCGCCAAGGACATTGGCGACGGCACGGCCCGCAAGGTGGAACAGGCCTTCGGCCTGGGCCTGTACTGGCTGGACACGGATCATGCCGGCCAACGGTCCACCGTAGCCGCGCCGGCCAGGCCGCGCGCGAAGCCGACCGCAACCCCTGCCGTGGCCGCCGTAGCGTCGCGCTCCGGCGCTGCCGGGCCGGCCGTGCACGCCGCCATGCCCTCGAACACCGCTGCTGAATCGGCCACCGAAGAATCGGCCAGCGTCGAACCCGCCGCGTCTCCCTACGATCTCGGCCGGGCGCGCCCGATGCAGGGCCAGGTGCCCTTGATTTCCTGGGTCCAGGCCGGCGCGTTGACGGAAGTCATCGACAACTTCGCGCCCGGCGACGGCGACGCCTGGCACGCCTGCCCGCGTCGTCACGGTCCACACACCTTCGCGTTGCGCGTGCGCGGGATCAGCATGGAACCCAAGTTCCAGGACGGCGACATCATCTTCGTCGATCCCGACGTCGCCGCGGAACACGGCCGCAATGTCGTGGTCCGCTTCGAGGACTCCAAGGAAGCGACGTTCAAGCAATTGCTCATCGAGGGCGGCCACCAGTACCTGCGCGCGCTCAACCCGGACTGGCCCGGTCCCCGCCTGATCGAAATCGATGCGTCGGCCACCATATGCGGCGTGGTCATCGGCAAGTTCGTGGAATGCTGACCCCTGCCAGGCCCCGCCGTCCCCACCCGTATTTCCCCATGATCCGATGACCGACAGCCCCAGCCCTCAATTCATCCCCGCCGGCCTGGTCCCCACGCCCGAGCAACGCGATATCCAGTTGGCGCGCCAACGCGTCTGCCTGGTCCACGCGAACGCCGGCGCCGCCAAGACCACCACCCTGGCGCTGCGGGTGGGCGAAGCCCTGGCGCGCGGCCTGGCGCCACAAGCCGTCCTGGCCCTGACCTTCACGCCCGAGGCACGCCAGGTAATGCGCGCGCGTTTGCAGGAAGTGGGCCTGCCTGCCGCGACGGTGGCGCAATTGCCGGTGCTGACCCTGGACGAGCTCGCGCAACGGGTGCTGGCCCGCCTGGAAGACGATGCGCCGCTGCCGCTGCTGTCGGCGCGCGAACTCAAGGCGCCGGCGCTCGATGCCCTGGAAGGCCTGGCCGATGCATACCCGGCCTATGCCGACCAACTGGAGATACGGACCCACGACAGCGCGATCAGCCAGTTCCTGGACAGCCTGCTGAACCTGAAGGCCCGCCTGGCGCTGGACATCGGCGAACAGGACGAGGAACAGCCGTTGTCGCACGTGGCGGAAGACCTGGGCATCTCGCTGACCGACCTGCTATGGGCACAGGAATTCGAAAGATTGCGCCTGGGCGGCGGCGAGACGCCGCAGTTTCGCGGTCCGTGGGACGCCACGTACGACCTCGCCCGTTTGCTGCGCGATTTTCCCGAGTCCGCCGACGCCCTGCCCGCGTGCCGCCTGGTGGTGGCCGACGAACTGCACGACCTGAACGAGGCCGCCTACACCGTGCTGGAAACACTGCTGGCGCGCGACGGGGTGTACTTCGTCGGCGCGGGCGACCGCGACCAGGTGATCCATTCGCGCCTGGGCGCGGACGAGCAATACCTGGACCACCGCTTCGCCGCCCGCTTCCCGGCCACGGTCAACTACCCCCTGACGGTGACATGGCGCCATGGCCCCCACCTGGCCCATGCCATGGAAGCCTTCAAGCGCAAGCCCGTGCGCTCGGGGCTTCCGGTCAAGACCGACCTGCACGTGATGCCCTATCCCTATGTCGCCCCGCGGGCGGGAACACAGGACGAAAGGCGGGACAGCCCACGGGAAGAAGCTGGCGCCGACGCCTGCGCCCAGCAGGTCGTGGCGGCGCTGCGCCGCTGGAAGGCGGACAAGCATCCGCTCGATGGCTGCGCCATCCTGCTGCGCGACCGCCATCAGTCCATCGCCGTCGAAAACGCCTTGATGCAGGCCGACATCGGCTATCGCACGCAGACAATGTCCAGCTACCTGCGGCGCGAGGAAATCCTTTTCCTGCGCGGCATGCTGGCGGTCGCGCTGGACAATCTGCACACGGTCGAGGCCATGCCGGTGCGCGAGGCCATCGTCGCCGCGCTGGCGCTGTTTGGCGAAGTGCCGATGACGCCCGAGGAATTGGCCCAGGCCCAGCGCGACATCGCCCGGCAGCCTGAACTGCTGAAGATGTTTTTCCAATACCAGGTCCAACGGGTCGGCGCCGAGGCCGCGCGCCGCCGCATGGCCGCCGCGATCGAGCATGTGCGCGGCCTGCCCGACGATGCGCCCGCGCACGAAGCGCTATTGCGCATTTGCGCCGACGTGGCGGTGGAAAGCCTGGCCCAGCGGCTGTATGTCCATCCCTACGACACCGAAGTGGTCACGCGCTCGGTCCAGGGTTTCGTCGAAGCCGCACGGGTTTCCGGCCGCTCGCTAAGGGACTTCGCCGCCTGGATCGGCGCCGCCGACGCCTTCGTCGCCGCGCGCCGCGGCAAGAACCTGGTGCTGCTCGAATGCGTGGAATCAGCCAAGGGCAAGGAGTTCGACCATGTCGTCCTGCCCTTCCTCTCCGCCGGCGAATTCCCGCATCCCTTGCGTGCCGCGCGGGAAGAGGAAAACCTGTTCTACGTGGCGGCGACGCGCGCGCGCCTGCGGCTGACCCTGATCACGCCCGCCGACGAGCACTGGCGCAGCCCCTATATCGCGCGCATGGATATCGCCGCGACGCGGGCCCGCTCCGACGCGGCGGTGCAGACCAACCAGGCAGTACGCCAAGCGCAGGCAGCGGCCAGCAGCATGACAGGCGCGGGAACGGGCGCCGCGCGTGCGGCCCATGGCGCGCCCCAAGCCGGCAGGCGTGAACTCAAGGTTTCCTACGCCGACAAGGAGCACGTCAAGAAACTGGGCGCGCGCTGGGATCCCACGCGCAAGGTCTGGTACGCGCCCGATGGCGTGGATATCGAGCCGCTGCGCCCGTGGCTGCCCACGGGGCGGGACTGAGCCGGCGCTAGCCGTGCAGCCGCAATCCTTCCAGCGCGCGCGGCGCCACGCCCATGTCGCGCCAATTCGCGGGATGGCAGGTGAACAGCAATACCTGGTGGCGCGTCGCCGCGTCGAACAGGATGCGCTTCATCTGCGCCAGGCGCTGCGCATCGCTATGCACCAGGGCGTCATCCAGGATGACCAGCGTCGGCCGCCCCGCCTCCAGCAACAGGTCGGCATAGGCAAGGCGGCTGATCACGCCCAGTTGCTCGCGCGCTCCGAAACTCAGTTCGTGGAACGCCGCCGACTCCAGGCCCGTCGCGCCGGCGCGTGCCAGGGTGCCCGGCATCAGGTCGGCATCCAGGCCCACATCGCCTTGCGGAAACAGCAATTGCACATAGCGTTGCAGATGCAGCCTGAGCGGCGCCTGCAACTGCGCCGTCAATGTCGCCCGCTTGTCGCGCAGCAAGGCCAACAGGCGATCCAGCGCCTCCGCGCGATGCGTCAACTCCAGCGCATGCCGTCGTGCCTGCGCCAGGTCGCGCGCGATCTCCGCCTGCCGCTCTTCCAGGCCGCGCGCGCCCGCGGCCTGCAATTCCACGTCCAGGCGCATCAAGGCATCGCGGCGCTGATGAAACGCCTGCTCCAGCTGTTCGGCGCTACGGCGATAGCGTTCCAGATCCTGCTTGAGAATGTCGGGCCGTGCCTGCTCCACCTGGGCCAGCAGCGCCTCCACGCGCGCACGCGCGGAGGCCGCCTCGGCCATCGCCTCGTCCAGGGCGCGTTGCGCGGCCGCCTCCTTGTCCGCGCGGCCCGGGACGGACAGCAAGGCCATGGCGGCGTCATGCTCCCGCCGTGCCGCATCGACCCGCGCCTGGCTGTCGCTTTCGGCCAGCTGGGCCTTGTGCAGGTCCGCGCCGATCTGCTTGAGCGAGCGCTCCAGCGCGACCAGTCGGCTTTCGGCCTCCTGCACGGAAACACGAGGAGCGTCCGCCGCGCTGCCGTTTTGCTGCCCCTCCCGCTCCACTTGCGCCAGCGCCTGCTCCACCTCGCGCAAGCGCGCTTCGTCGTTGGCCAATTGCGCGCGCAAGGCATCGATGCCGTGGGGCGCCAGCCCCTTGAGCGTGGCGGCCGCGACGTCGGCCTGTTTCAAGGCCGCGTCGTACTCTCGCGCGCGCGTTTCGGCGGCGTCCATCGAGGCCAGGTCCAGGCCCTGCAGCATGGAAGCGAGACGCTCGGCGGCTTCGCCGGCCTGGCGCCGCAAAGCCGCCAGATCGGACCCGCCGGGCGTAATCGTCAGGCGCCCCACCCCCGGCAGCGTCAAGGCGGTTGCTGTCGAGAGCTGGCGTTCGCCACTGCCCTGGACCGCCTGCCCGTCGATCTCGATGGCCTGGCCGGCCTCCAAGGCAAACTCAAGCCGGGTAGCCACCGCCGATAGCCGCAATTGCAGTTCGCGTTGCTGCCGCGTCTGCTCGCGCAAGGCAGTCAGGTCCCGATCGGTGATGCGCAAGGCGGCGGCGCGGCGCGCGTGCTCCTGCTGGCGCGCCTGTTCAGCCTGCGCGGACGCCAGGGCCTGCGTGGCCGCATGCACGCCCGCCTGCAGGGCAGCGTGCTCGCGGTCCAGCGCGGCACGCCGTTCCCGCAAGCGCGCGCCCTGTGCATCGAGGCGGGCGGCCTCATGCTGGCGCGTCGCGTCATCCAGGCGCGCGCGCCATGGCGCCACCGATGCGGCGGCGGCCTCATGCGCCTGGCGCGCCTGCGCCAACGCCGTCCGGCGGGCATCGGCCGTGCGCGCCTCGCCGGCGTAGGCATCCAGCCGTGCGCGCAACAGGGCCGCGCGCTCCTCGACCTGCGTCACGCGGATGCGCTGTTCGCCCAGGGCCTGCTCTATCCCCTGGATCTCCTCCAGGCGCCGCGCCGCCAACCGCTCCTGCTCACGCGCCTCCAGCCAAGGCGGCTGCGCTTCGTCGGCCTCGTGCGCCAGGCGCAAACGCGACAGCGCGTCCACCTTGTGGCGGTACTCCTCGATCTCGGCGGCGACCTGGGCCGCCGATGCCTCCAGCGTATCGCGCTTTTGCAGCGCGTCCAGGTAGGTTCCCGTAGGCTTGCCGGTACGCGCGGTCAGCAATTCGTTGCGCGCGCTCTCGACACGGGCGATGACCTCGTCGCCATGGCTGCTGGCCACTTCGCTCACCGCGCTGTTCAGGACGGAGCGCAGATGCCCCGTGGCGTGCGCCAAGGGCTCACGTACTTCCTGCGCCGTGCCTTGCGCCATCCACAACAAGCCCGGGATGCCCCAGTGCTCGGCCTTGCTGGCGCCCTTGTTGGCGTGCTGGAAACCCAGCAGGACGGCAAGATGATCCTCCGCTTCGGCGCCGTCGAGCCGCCGCGCGCCGATCCGCAGTTCACAGCGTTTCTTGCCTAGAAAGCTTTTCAACAACTGGTACTGCTCGCCGTCGTGCTCGAAATCCAGCATGACCGACGGCGCCGCCGATCCGTCGCCCCACGGCCGGAAATCCTCGGCGCTGTTGGACCGGTAACGTTCGAAGAAGGCGGCGCGTATCGCGGCCACTATCGTGCTCTTGCCGGTTTCGTTGGGTCCGGTGAACAGGTTCAGGCCGGGTGCCAGGCCGTCGATGTCGATGGCCTCGCGGAACTGGCGAAACTGCGCGATGCGAATATGGGTGAGCTTCATGCCGGCTGGCCCTGTCCCGGTGGTTGCGACGGTGAAGACTGTGGGGGCTGTGGGGGCTGTGGGGGCTGTGGGGGCTCAAGGCCGCTCCCCGCACGGGTATCCAGCATGCCCGCAAGCAGCGCCAGCGCATCCCGGGCGATGCGCGCATCTTGCTCGCCGCTGGCGGGATCCTCCTGCGCGGCGCGCAGCTCGGCGATGACTTCGCCTACATAGCCGTCGGCCTGCAAGGCATCGATATCCTCCTGGGTCGGCGCCAGGCGCAGGCCGCCAAGGTCCGCCAACACGCCACGCGCCGTGCCGCGCGCCTGCTCGATCGCGGCCAGCAGGCGGCGATGGCCGTCCAGGTCGATTTGGCCGTCGATGTCCAGCTGCACCACATCGTGCGCGGCCAGCCCGGCCAGCGTGGCGATGACGCCGTCGGCATCGCCGGGCACGCGCAGCGTCGCCGCCGTGCTTTGCCAGCGGTAGCGGCCGGTGGGCCGGACATCCACGCGTGGCGGACCGCCGGAATCCAGCGTGACCAATAGCGCGCAGCCCGACGCATTCGCGCGAAAACGATCGGTCTCCGGCGTGCCGCTATACCAGGTGCGATCATCGATCTGGCGTGCCCCATGCCAATCGCCCAGGGCCAGATAATCCAGGCGTGCCTGCGCGGCGCGTCCGGCGGCGATGGGGTTGGTGGAATCGATCGCCTCGGCCAGGATGCCCTGCACGCTGCCATGGGCCATGCCGATACGCGGCAAGCCGGCCGGCGTCTCGGCGCCGGCGAACCATTCGGTCAAGTCGGCGTAAGTATTGCGCTGGGTCATCGGCGCCGGCAGAATGGCCACGGCGGGCCGGGCCAGTATCAAGGGTTCGGGCCGCAGGCAGATCGTGACATTTTCCGGCACCGCCCCCAAGCGCCGCGCCCGCGTCCATACCGACTCGACCAGGCCCGCATCGTGATTGCCGGGAATCATGATCCATGGGCCGGCATAGCCGCCCAAGGCCTTGAACAACCGGTGGATGGTCTTGTCCGCCACGGTCTGCGCATCGAAAACGTCGCCGGCGACGAGAACGGCGTCGACCTGCTCCATCTGGGCAAGCTGCGCCAATGCTTCGACCGCGAGGAAGCGCGCATCGGCCAACAGCGCGGCATCATCGGAATCGAATTGACCAAAAAGCTTACCGATTTGCCAATCGGAGGTATGCAATATCTTTAGCACAGGGAAGCCCCACAGGCAGTCCGCAAGCCGGCGCGCGCTATCGCGTGCCGTGGTTTGCCTGCGAGTGTAGCAGCGGCCCCGGGGCGGCCCGCAGCGGCTGGTGCGGTAACGCACGCCAGCGTGTCGGCATTGCCTTGCCGCAGCCCGGGGGCATCGGCAAGCCGATACGCGGACGTCCGAAACGCTCCCTCCTGGTGTCCCGCGCGCACGGCGCGCGCGATACGCCGGTAAGTGTTACGCGATACAACGTTGAACAAGGAACCCGACATGCCGGCCCTCGCCATGGCGCAACGAGCAAAACGTCACGACAAACTCCTGCTGCTACTCGTCTTTTTCATGGCCATGCTGCGGACCGCCGCGGCGCTGGCCGACACGGTCTGGATGGACAATGGCGACCATCTGACCGGCACGATCAAATCCCTGGACGGCGGGTTTCTCCTGGTTTCCACCCCCTACGCCGGCGACGTGCGTATCGACTTCAAGCATGTCACCACGTTGCAGAGCGCTGGCCCATTGACCATCCGCGACAAGGACGAGGCGCGTGAATACAAGGCCAAGCTGGTGCGCGGCGATCCCGGCAAGGTCACCCTGGCCGGCACGATCATCGAGGCCGATGACGCGCGCGCTGTCCAGGCCAGCGTACCGCTGAATACGCTGGACAGCATCAACCGTCAAAACACGCCATTCGGCGACACCTCCTTCAAGGGCCGGCTGGACGCCTCCGTCGTACAGACGCAGTCCGCCACCACCAGCCAGGTCTACGCGGTGGCGCTAAACGCCGAGGCGCGCCAGGGCCTGTGGCGAAATCGCCTGAGTTTCAACTACAACCGCGACAAGGACGACCATACCCTCAGCGTCAACAATTACGGCGGCAACTACACGCTGGACCGCTTCTTCACTGACAAGGCCTTCTGGCAATTTCGCGGCCTTTACCGCGGCGACACGGTGGAGGAGGTGCGACGCCAGATCGCCTACGGCACGGGCCCGGGCTATCAGTTCTGGGACAATGAACTGGGCGCGTTCTCCATGTCGGCGCTCGTTGGCCGGGTCAATTACCGTTACGACGACGGCACGGGCGAGTCCTCCTACGCGGGCGCGCTGCGGTGGGACTATTCGCGCTACCTGAGCGGCAAGAAGTTCGAAATCTACACCAAGGGCGAACTGCTGCGCCCCTTCGACGCCAACGCGCAATTCAGCATCAACGGCGAGGCGGGGCTGCGCTACAACATCAATAACTTCCTGTCGCTCTACGTCAAATATGCGCGGGACCAGGTCAGCGGCACGCGCCAGACCATGAACGAATCGATCTACAGCACGGGCATAGGCCTGTCGTGGTGACGTCAGCGGTCCTTGCCGTAGCCCGCGCCCAGGATAGCAGGCGCATGGTGCTCGTCGTCGCCATCCAGGCCTGAGTCATGACCGCTATCGGAGCCGTTCCTGACGATTTCGTTCCTGACGCTGTTGCTGGCGGTGTTCTCATCGATCCGAATTCCGCTCGGCACGTCATAGAGGGCTTCGTCGTGCACGACGTCGGCAATGGTGGGAGCGACTCTGTCGTAGATATGGGGAACGGCCGTCGCCGGTAGCGCCAGCGGCGCAGCCGACGCAACCGTCGAGCCGCGCTCGCGCCCCCCGGCCGCCCCGACGGGCGGCTGCGTCTTATCGGGTGCCAACGCCGCATCGGCCGCCAGCAACTGCTCATACACCTGTTGCTGGATATCGAAGCGGTCCGCCAAGCGCACGCGCCGGTTCACAGCGGCCTGGTAACTGACGGCGACGTGCTTGGCGAGGACGAGGTAATAATCCTGCCGGCCCGTCTCCCGCCGGCCCAAGTCATCCACCCGGCCCGCGCGGGTTTCGTCATGATAGTAGCCACACGCCGCGAGGCAACCCCGCGCTACTTTCCCGACATCCTTCGTCCACGCGCGCTCGACGTTAGCCTTGCTGCCGCCGAAGCCGCGGCCGAAGGAGCGTGTGATGAACGGCATTTTCTTTCCGAAGGTGGCCTCCAGGCGCTTGCAGTCCGCGTCCAGCTGCCTTGCCGTGTACCGGTCCAGAGCAGCCAGCGCGTCCGACCGCCGCGCCGACAGCGCGCCATGGATGCTCTCCACGGCCATAGCCGCGTGCAAGGCCCCTTGCAGATTCCGCGCCCGCATCAATGCGGCAACATCGTCCTCGTGCGCCTCGACATCGCGGACAAGCTGGCTGCGCCGACGGGCCGGCAGCCGGTCCACGACTCGCTCGATTGCGCGTACCGTTGCCGTGCGGGACGCGGGCGTGCCCACGATATCAGCATCCGGACCTTTCGGGCCGGGCGCCTCCGCCAGCGCGAGTTTGTCGCTCAAGCGAGCGGCGTCGCAAATATCCGCGCTGATGTGTTCACCCACCAATACCAGTTTTTTCACATCCAGGTATCCACCCGTCAGCGCTTGCCGCAGCGCCTCGGCCTCCCGCACGCCCGCGAACGCATCAACCACCGCCTGGGAAATCGCCTGGCGGTCCAGATTTCCGGCTCCGGCACTGAACGCCACGAGGTTGTTTGCGCGAAACCGGGCCTTGACCTGATCCGCGGCATTGCCGCTGGCCCCAGCCATATAGTCCACGACGCGGTTCCTGGTCGCTTCATCGTGTCCGCGCAAGCTGTCGAATATCGCCTGATAGACGATCGGCTCGACGGATATGCCCGTCCTGCCATATTTCTCGACCACGACGCCCGCCATGCCATCCGCCACCGACGAATCGGCGAACCGCTGGAGTTTCTCCACGCGACGACCGAACTTGCCGATCGCGGGCGCCACGGCCCTGACCATCCCTTTTCCGCTCGCGCGGCCTTCCAAGGCTTGCTTGGTCACCTTGATGATGCGGCTGGCGTCCCGTTGCAGCTTGCACTCGTTGCGCGCCAGTCTCGCGCGGTTATAGGCCCTTCTCTGGTCCGCCGACACCAACCCCATCCTGAACCTGAGTTGCATCACCAAGCCGGGACGCCTGGTCCCCGTGCAATGACGCAGCAAGCCCGGTTGATCAGGCATGGCGGCAGAACGGAGATCCGGCACCTTTGGCACGTTTAGCGCAAGCGAAGAACCCACAGCGGAAGGACCGAACATCTTTGCTCTCCATGGCAGATTTCGACTGGATGGGCCGTTGCATAGGAACGGGGCGGCGACGCCGTCCACTCACGTCCGACGCGACCATCCGTAGCGACATCCTAGAGCGCTTGCGGTACCGCCGTAATCGGCGGTCATTACACGACAGCCGCGAATTTTCCTGAATTCCTCTCGGGCCTGGCGTTGCGCAGTTGCGCATAATCCGCCAGTCCGGTGACCGTGCCGGCAGCGCCCACGTGCGCGACGATGATCAACGTGACCGGCGGATGATTGCCCCGCACGCCTATCGACGCCACCAGCTGCATCCGCGGCGCCGGCCTGTCGCCACCGTCATCGACCAGCGCCGCACGCACGGCCAGCAGCCGAGCCAGGCGCAAGGGCCTGCCATCGACGCCGAAGAAGACGGGCGCCATCCCCCTGCGCGCAAAGGCGACGAATCGATGTACGGCCCGCACGGCCTGCAGGCATGCGGACGCATGCACGGCCACATGGTTGTCAGCCAGCGTCAGGATGGACGCCATCGACGTCGTATCTTCATCGCCATCGTTCTGGTTGTCCCCCTGCCCACCGGCATGCGAGAGCAGGGTATCGAGCAGGACCTGAAGCTCCGGCGCCAGCCCGGTGCCGTCCTGCGCCGTCGATATCACCGCCGCGGCGGCGGCAGCGAGCGCCGTGCTCGAACCGCCGTCCAGCGCCTGGGTCAAGACCGCGCGGCGGCGCAAGCTCATGGACAAATCCCTTAGCGTCTCCGCATCCGGCAACCGCCCCACTTCCGCGCAGGCCTGGATTTCGCCGGTCACGGCCTGCGACTCGGCGTTGGCACTCGCCAGGCGGCGTTGCAGTTCGTGGTTGGCGACGTACTGGAACAGTGGCAGATGGGACGTGCCATACGCGAAAAGCGCCGCCAGGCGCACCTCCGGCATCTCGCGCAGCGCGGCCTGCAAGACCGGCGGGCTCAGGCTGTCGAAAACGGTAGCGCACAGCACCCAGGCCAGGTGGCCGGCATGCCGGCGAGCCCGCGGCGCATTCGTGGCTAGCTGGCATAGCTGTCCACGCGCGTGGCGCCAGGCCGCGGGCAGGTCATTCAGCCAGGCCGGCAAGTGCGCGGCCTGCGCCGACGGCTCCGCAGCCAGTAGCCGGCTTGCGCTGGCCGGCGGCCAGCCTTCCAGGCGCTGCCCAAGTTCCCGCAGCACTTCGGCGCAAAATGCATCGTGCACCACACGATAGGCGGTACGCTTGGCGTCGGAACCGGGAATGTCGCAGACGAGGGCACGGAACGTGGTCATCGATCAGGGCGTCGATCGGAATGTCGATCGGGACGTCAATCAAAAGGCAGGCAACAACGCGGCAGGCGACGCCCCGCCACGGCCTTGCCCGGACCACGGCGTTACGAGACCGATGGCCGTTGCGATCACCGTGCGCGTGTCCGCCCGTTCCATGCCGATGGCGATCGCTTCCCGGGGCTGCACGCCGCGGTCATTCTGGCGGACGGCATAGCCGACGAGGTTCTCGAACGCCCCATGGACATCACGCTGGTCCGGGTGCGGCCGGGCGATGGCATACGCCATGCCCAGCGGGGCCCCGCGTTGCGCTTCCAGCACGCTGGCGCACAGGAGGTAGATATCCTCGGCCGGTAGGCCGTGGATGCCGGTAATTTCCGACATGCGGCCCAGCGGCGAATTCGCCGCCTGCTTCAGCACCGCGATGGACGCATCCTCGATGGACACGCGAGCCTCGGCCAGCTTGGCGCGGTGGTCCGCCACGTCCCGTGCGCCCGCCGCGCGGAGGGCCGCGGATCGGCGGTTTTCGTGGCGGGTCGCGACATCGCCCTTGCGCTCCAGCCTCAGGCGATGTTCATCGGCCTTCCTGGCCGGGTTCTCCCGTATGTCGACCAGGCGCGGGGCGCCGGGCGCGCCTGCCGCCGCTTCCACGCGCTCGCGGCGCTCCTTGCGCTCGCGCGACCGCGCGTCGTTGATCTTCGAATCGGCGATGAGCTGCACGCCATTGGCGTTATGAAGAAGCGCGTCCACCTCCTCCCTGGCGGTTTTCTTCCGTTGCGGCTGGACGTATCGCTTCTTGGCGCCCTTGGCGTACGAACGCCACAACTTCGTGCCCTTGAACAGGGTCGCACGGCGGTCGGCGGGTGACGCCACATAGGCGTCGGCACGGGCGCCCGCGTCACGCGACCGGTCGACATTCACCGGCGCGAGCGGAGCACTTACGGGAGAGACGGGGTCGATGGCCATGGTTCAGACTCGCGAAAACAACGCAATTGCATTACAGATGCATACATATGGAAAAACGCCCCCCCCGCGCAGGGAACAGGCGCCGTTCCGGTCCTGGTCAGTAACCGGGCTCCAGCGATCGATCCCCGCGCAGGCCCCCGCCTCATGCGGTCCGGTTAACGCCCTCGCCCGCCGAATGACCCGGTGGCGGCCCGCGAGCCTTGGCATCGAGCGGCGCGCATCTTTGTTGCGCTTTGGTTGACGCCGTGCCTTCAAACGGCCACTCTTTTGGATTAGGATTTTTTTTACGGGCCGTTCCCAAGGTAAAAAGCTCCCGATGGGAGCAGGAGCAGCAAGCGACGATAGCCGCGCGGGGTGGGGCATACTTCTGCCAACGGGCCGCCCCAAGCTATAAGCGCCCACTTTGAGGGACAGCCGCCTAAGCATGAGGACTAGTCTTGAACGATCCTGCAAACGCTGCCGTGTCCGCCGCCGATTCCTCCGTGGCGCATCCCGAACATGATCGATCCTCGCTCTCCCGCGAGTCGCTGAAACGGGCTTTCCTCGACCATCTGCTGTATACGCAGGGGAAATCGCTGGAAATCGCCTCGAAAAACGACTTGTACCAGTCGCTCGCCCATACCGTGCGCGACCGGCTGGTGCGGTCCTGGTTCGACACGTCCGCCACCCACCAGAAGCGCAACGCCCGCACGGTGGCCTACCTGTCGGCCGAATTCCTGATGGGTCCCTACCTGGGCAACAACCTGCTAAGCCTGGGAATCTCCCATGAAATCCGCCTGGCCATGAGCGAGCTGGGCCTGGACCTGGATGAATTGCTGCGCCAGGAGGAGGAGCCGGGCCTGGGCAACGGCGGCCTGGGCCGGCTGGCCGCCTGCTTCATCGACTCGCTGGCGACGCTGGAGGTCCCCGCCATCGGTTATGGCATCCGCTACGAATACGGCATCTTCTACCAGACCATCATGGATGGCTGGCAGGTGGAGAATACCGACGCCTGGCTGCGCTATGGCAATCCCTGGGAGATTCAGCACGCCGAATGGGCGGTGCAGGTCAAGCTGGGCGGCCACACCGAGCAATATACCGACGACAGCGGCCGCTTCCGCGTGCGCTGGGTGCCGGAGAAGACGGTGGCGGGCGTGCCTTTCGATTCGCCCATACCCGGCTACCGCGTAGACACCACCAATACCCTGCGGCTATGGCGGGCCGAAGCGACGGAGGCTTTCGATTTCCATACCTTCAACCGTGGCGACTACCTGGGCGCGGTCAACAAGAAGGTGACCTCGGAAAACCTCACCAAGGTGCTGTATCCCAATGACGAAAGTGTGCAGGGCAAGGAACTGCGGCTGGAGCAGCAGTACTTCTTCGTCTCCTGCTCCCTGCAGGACATGCTGCGCCTGCAGCAGCACCGGGGACAGCCGGTCACTTCCTTTCATAAATCCTTCGCCATCCAGCTCAATGACACGCATCCCTCCATCGGCGTGGCCGAGCTGATGCGCCTGCTGATCGACGAGCACCTGGTGCCCTGGGATCGCGCCTGGGACATTACCCGCCAGACCTTCTCCTATACCAATCACACCCTGCTGCCGGAAGCGCTGGAGCGCTGGCCCCTGGAGTTATTCCGCCGCGTGCTGCCACGGCACCTGGAAATCATCTTCGAAATCAACGCCCGCTTCCTCAACGAAGCCCGCATCCACTTCTTTGGCGACGAAACCCGCATTGCGCGCCTGTCCCTGATCGACGAGTCCGGCGAACGCTATGTGCGCATGGCGCATCTCGCCTGCGTCGGCAGCCATGCCATCAACGGCGTGGCGGACCTCCATTCCGAATTGCTCAAGCGCGACTTGCTGAAGGACTTCTACGCCATGTGGCCGGACAAGTTCACCAGCATGACCAATGGCGTCACCCCGCGCCGCTGGGTCGCCCTCAGCAATCCGCGCATGGGCAAGCTGGTCACCCGGTGCATCGGCGACGGCTGGATCAAGGACTGGTCTCGCATACGTGAAATAGAACCCTATGCCGACGATGCCGCCTTCGCGGCGGAATGGCGCGCGATCAAGCGCGCCAACAAGATAGACCTGGCCTCGCTGCTGCTGCGCAAGACCGGCATCAAGGTCGATCCGGATTCGATGTTCGATGTCCAGGTCAAGCGCATCCACGAGTACAAGCGCCAGCACTTGTCGGCGCTGCACATCGCGGCCCTTTATCATCGCGTGAAGTCGCAGCGCAATCTGGATATCACGCCGCGCACGTTCATCTTCGGCGGCAAGGCCGCGCCCGGCTATATGCGCGCCAAGCTGATGATCAAGCTGATCACCGCCATCGGCGACGTCATCAACCATGATCCGGACGTGCGCGACCGGATCAAAGTAGTTTTCATTCCCAACTTCAGCGTGACGGTGGGCCAATGCGTCTATCCGGCGGCCGAGTTGTCGGAGCAGATTTCCCTGGCCGGCAAGGAGGCCTCGGGCACGGGAAACATGAAATTCGCCATGAACGGCGCCTTGACCATAGGCACCATGGACGGCGCGAATATCGAAATCCGCGACGAGGTCGGCGAGGATGTGTTCTTCCTGTTCGGCCTGACCGCGGAGGAAGTCTATGCGCTGCGGCGGGAAGGCTACCGCCCAATGGACTTCCTGCGGCGCGACGGTGAACTGCATGCCGTGATCGAGTTGATCCGGTCGGGCTTCTTCTCGCGCGGCGACAGCGCACTGTTCGCTCCGCTGATCGACGACCTGCTAAATCATGACCCCTATATGCTGTTGGCGGACTATGATTCTTATGCCGCTTGCCACAGCAGGGTGGACCAGGCTTATCGGGATACGCAGGCCTGGACCCGCATGTCGATCCTGAATACGGCGCGATCGGGAAAGTTTTCGTCGGATCGCGCCATCGGGGAGTACTGCGACCGTATCTGGAAAGCGCGTGCGGTGCCCGTGGAAAAACGCTGAAAAGCCCGGCAGCCTGGCAGGTTTTCGCAGGCGCAAGACGATCCGGCGAAGCTCGGGCACGGTAGTTGCATCTCGTAGAGCAATGTCGCTATCTAAACCCTTGAACAGCGAATAATGTCTCAACAGGGCGACAGCCGTCGCCTTCCACCCAGCCGGAGATAACAATGATCAACCGCCGCAAATTCGTCACCCTGCCCGCAGCCCTGCTCATGTCCGCCGCCCTGGCCGCCTGCACCACCACAGGCAGTAATTCCGGTGGAACCAGCGCCAACAAACGCCAGGAATTGAACAGCGGTGCGGATGCCACCTTGAACCGTCTCTATAGCTCCGTGCCGGGTTCGCGTGAAATGGGCAACAAGGCCAAGGGCATCCTGGTCTTCCCGAACGTGCTGGCTGCAGGCTTCCTGTTCGGTGCCGAATACGGCCAAGGCGTGCTCAAGGTAGGAGGCGCCCCCTCCGGCTACTACAGCACCACGACAGGCTCGTTCGGCTTGCAGGCCGGTGCCCAGTCCAAGGCGGTCATTATCATGTTCATGACCCAGCCGGAACTGGATAAATTCCGCAACAGCAACGGCTGGACGGCCGGCGCGGACGCTTCCGTGGCCCTGGCCAAGATCGGCGCGAACGGTGCGGTCGACACCACGACGGCGCGCCAGGCGGTGGTGGCTTTCGTGTTGACCAACGCCGGTCTGATGGCCAACCTGTCCATCGAAGGCACGAAGATCAGCAAGCTGGATCTTTGATCCCGCCCGTGGCGCCGTCGCGGGACACCCTCCCGCCTCCTGCCACAGCGCATTGAAAAACGCCCGCCGGCATTGCCGTGCGGGCATTTTTCTGGCTGCCGTGCCCGGACAGGAGTTCAGGCGTACGAGACGCCATGCGACCGGCCGGCCTGCACGGACGTGGTGCGCACGGACGCTCGCACGGACAGCCGCACGGCAGCGCGCACGGAAACCCGCCCCCCGGCCTCCGCGACTTGCCCCCTGCCCAGGGCGCGATCGATGTCGGAAACGCAGCCCGCGACATCGGATGACCTGCCTCCGGGATCGTAGGGATGCAAGCCGGCGCGGCACGATGCCAGCGTCGTCAGCGCGGAGGAATCCGAACGCTTCCCGCGTCCGGGATCTTCTCCATGCTCGCCATCATCCATATCGTCGTCGCTGCAACCCAGGCTGGGACGGCAACCTTCGGAATATGAAATATGGATCATGAGGAACTCTTGGCGCGTAGCCGTTACGGCGCGCACACGCCCACGACCCGCACGGCTATCGTGCCGATGCGATGACGATGCCGGTGGAAATGTGGAGCCTTGGGGGGAAGGGAAGTAAAAAATTCTAGCTCGAATCATTTCCACCGGAACGATCTTTTTCATTACTTCCACTGTCGGAAAGTTCTGAAAATGACCGGATATTGCGCGAGCTTGCTAACCATCCCCCCCGCGTGTGGTTGATCCCGCGGTCCCCCGGCGGGATTCACGCCGACGTGGTCCACCTGCTGCCGGCCGCCAGCGCGTCCAGTTCCCCTTGCGGCAAGGTCAGGCCGCGCCAGGCCATGGCGCACGTGGCGCGCAGGGCATTGCGCAAGTCCGCGGCGTCGATGACGCCGGGCACATCGCCGGCTGCCAGGATGTTGTTCACGTTGGAATCCGGGCGGTCGAAGCCTGCCGTCAGCCGCAACGCCGGAATACCGTGGCGCGCGAAATTGGCGTGGTCCGAATTGGACATGAACGGCAAGTACGTACCGACGGACATCTCCGCGTCCACGGCGGCCGCCGAGACGAAAGGCGCCAGCGCGGGATACTCGCTGATCAGGGCGGTCAGGACGCTGTCGCCGGCCACCGTGTCCAGGTTGATATTCAGCTTCAGCGTGGCTCGCTCGGCGGGATCCATATCGTCCAGATAACGGGCCGAGCCGGCCAGGGCCCATTCCTCCGCCGTGAAGAAGCACACGCGCAAGCCATGCGTCCGCGCGGAAATGCGGGGCGCAAGCGCGCGCGCGGCGGCAAGGGCGACGGCAACACCCGTGGCATTGTCCAGCGCGCTGGTGCCCAGGTCGTGACCATCCATATGGGCGCTGATGACGATGCGGCTGTCCGTGCCGCCCGGGATATCGAGTATCGCCAGGTCGGCCAGGGAGTTCTCCAGTTCCTCGCCGGTGAGCAGCAAGCGCACTTCGCAGCGACCCGAAGCGGCGGCCGCCGCCAGGGCCTGGCCGGCCTCGAAGTCGATATAGGCGGCCGGGATGCCGGCGGCGCCGCGCGGGCGCCCCGACGAGCCCGAAAGCACGCCGCGGCCGGGCAAGGGATTGGCGATCAGGAAACCGATCGCGCCGCGCGCCACCGCCTGGTCGTACTTGCGACGCCGGTGCAGGTGCGTCGGCGAGAAGGGATATTCATGGCGAACAAGGACGATCTTGCCGCGCACCGCGTCGCCGGCGCGCTCGAAGTCCTCCACCCGTCCCTGGCCCAGGTCCAGGACCTCGCCCACCAGCCCGTCGGCCGGCGTCGAGGCCGACCGCAACAGCGCGCGACAGGCCAAGGCGCGCGGTTCGCCGCACAGCAGGTGCAAGGCGGCGCGGCCGGCGCGCCAGCCGTCGTAAGGCACTTGCACCTTGCGCACCGTCCCGCCGGTGGCACGCATCCGCTCCAGGGCCCAGGCGATCGCCGCCGTGTCCTGGCCGGAACCGGACAGGCGGCCGCCAAAGGCGCAAATCGCGTTGAAATCATCCATCAGCGCCACATCGGCGCCGGCCGTCGACAACCAGGCGTCCATCCTGATCTCCTCTCTTCTTATGCGGGGTCGCATATGCGTGCATATGCGTGCGCAGTCGTGCGCACGCGTCTTGTGCTTCGCCTTGCGGCTTCGTCCTGGTCCTATTCGAACTTGACGTCGGCGCGCTTGACGACGTCCTGCCAGCGGGCGAAGTCCGCGGTCAGCAGGGTCTGCAAGGCCTGGGCGCTGGTGTCGGCCGGCAGGTTGACGCCCACGCTGTTCAAGCGGCTCTTGATCTTGGGCGACTGCATGACCTTTTCCATGGCGGCATTCAGGCGCGCCAGCACGGGGGCGGGCGTCTTGGCGGGGGCCACCAGGCCCCACCAGCTTTGCACCGTCATATTGGGCACGCCCGCTTCATCGAAAGTAGGCACGTTGGGCGTGTCGGGTTGGCGCCGCGGGCTGGACACGGCCAGGGGGCGGATCTTGCCGCCCTGGTACAAGGCGCTGGCCGTGGGCATGGTGGTGAAGCTGGTTTCGATCTGGCCGCCGGCCAGGTCGTTGGCTGCCGCCGATGCTCCCTTGTAGGGGATGTGGACCAGCTTGGCGCCGGTGTTCAGCATCAGCAGTTCCGCCATCAGGTGCGTCAGCGACCCATTGCCGCCCGAGCCTATCGATATCGTGCCCGGCTTGGCCTTCGCCATCTCTATCATTTCCGCCACCGACTGCGCCTTGAAGCTGGGCGTGACGAACAGGTACATGGGCGACAGGCCCAGCAGGGAGACCGGCGCGAAATCCTTGGCGGCGTCGTACTTGACGCGGTCGCCATAGAGCGCCGGGACGATGGTGAAAGGCACGTCCGCCAACAACAGCGTATAGCCGTCCGGCTTCTCCGACGCCACGTAGGCGGTGCCGATCATGGAACCGGCGCCCGCCCGGTTTTCCACGATCACCGATTGGCCCAGTTCGGCGGTCAATTCGTCGCTGATGGCACGGGCGATCACGTCCGAGCTGCCGCCGGCGGTGTACGGCACGATGATGCGGACAGGCTGTTCAGGATAGGCCGCCATGGCCGCGGGCGCGGCGCAGGCCAGCGCGACCGAGGCGGTGGCAAGGAGGGCCTTGATGGACTTGAGAGGCTGAAGGATAAGCATGGCAGGAGGCGTGGAGAGCAAGACTCAGAAACTAATGGAAACAGTCTTGCATTCTGCTCCCACGGCGAGGGCGTCGGAAGCGATATATCGGCATGCGGTATTCCATATTGGAATAACGATGCAATAATTGACCATGGTCCAGCGGCTGCGAGAGGGCCGGCGGGTCGGCCGGCGTCCATCGGGCCGGTTCGTGGCGCGACGCGCGCGCCTCAACCGCGCAGGGCTTCGACCGCTTGGTTGAGACTGGCGGCGCGCGCCAGGATCCAGTCGCAGAACGCGTCCAGGTAAGGGCCGCCCACATCCGGGCGCGGACGCATCAGGTAATAGCCGTAGCGGCCGTCCACCGTCTCGCCCAACGGACGCTCCAGCAGGCCTGCGCACAAGGGATCCAGGACCATGCACAAAGGCGCGATGGCCACGCCCAGGCCGTTGAGCACCGCCGGCATCAGCACGGAAAAGCCTTCGTATTCGGGCGCGCTGGCGGCCGGCCCGGGCCACATGGGCGCGACCTGGCTTTTCCATTCGTCCCAGCCATAGCCGCGCTGGGCGCGCTTGAGCAGCGGCACGGCCGCCAGGTCCGCGATGTCCCGGACCGGGTTGCGCGCGAACAGGGACGCGGCGCCCACCAGGGCCATTTCCCGGCCGCACAGGTACTGCGCGGACATGCCCGACATATGGCCGGTATGCAGCTGGATCTCCGCATCGAAGCGCTCGGTCCTGTCGCGCCCATGCACCAGGCGCGGCCGCACGTTGATGCGGATGTCGGGATGCGCGTCGAAGAATTCGCGCAAGCCCG
Source organism: Achromobacter aloeverae (assembly GCF_004121055.1). GTDB lineage: Bacteria > Pseudomonadota > Gammaproteobacteria > Burkholderiales > Burkholderiaceae_B > Bordetella_C > Bordetella_C aloeverae. The sequence continues at coordinate 416,555 of NZ_PYAL01000003.1, read as the reverse complement.
GTATCAGGCAGAACTGGGCAAAGGAAGGCGACACCGCGATATTCAGCGCCACGCGGGCGTCCGGCCGCGCCACCAGGGCATCGGCTTCGTCGAGCAGGCGCATGGCGGCGCCGACGCGCTCCAGATAGAGCGCACCCGCATAGGTCAGTCGCAACCCCGCCGGCAGGCGTTTGAACAGGCTCACGCCCAGGCGCGACTCCAGCGCCTGGATATGCTTGCTGACGGCGCTCTGGGTCAGGCTGAGCTCTTCGGCGGCCCGGCTGAAATTCAGGTGCCGGGCCGACGCAAGGAAAATGCGCAGCGACGTGAGCGACTGGCGCGAGCCCTTCATGCCAACTTCACTTTCATGCCGACTTCATGCCGCCGGCCGCGGGGTCGCGTTCATCGGGGCGCCCCATCAGATGCGGGCGGTCTCTACGCGGTCGCCCACGTCGCCCAGGTGCGCCGCCAGCGACAGGACGCCGGCGTTGGCCTGCGCCTTGGCCGCGACCTTCTCGGCGACCTTCGCCGCGCCGCCACGGTGCAATTGCTCGCCGGCCCACGTGCAGACGCTGTCCACGGCGTCGCCGCGCCCGCTCAGCAAGGGGCAGCGGCTGAAGATCTCCGCCGCCCAATCGGTGAACGCCCGCACCTTGGGCGACAAATGCCGGTTGTGGGGATAGACCACCGAAATCGGCATGGACTTGGGCTTCCAGTCGGACAGGATTTCCACCAGTTCGCCGCTTTGCAGATAAGGCAAGGCCATGTAGCGCGGCGGCTGGATCAGGCCGAAGCCCTGCAATCCGCACGCCATGTAGGCATCGGCATCGTTGACCGACACGACGCCGTTCATCTTCACTTCCACGGTGGCGCCATCGACCATGAAGTCCCAATCGAAGGGACGGCCGGTGCGGCTGGAGAAATAATTGACCGCCTTGTGGTCGGCCAGCTCTTCCAGCGTGGTGGGCGCGCCGTGACGCTCGATGTAGCTGGGCGCGGCGCAGCTGATGCCCTCGAACATGCCGATGCGGCGCGCGACCAGGCTGGAATCCTGCAGTTCGCCGACACGGATGACACAGTCGACCGCCTCCTGCACCAGGTCGACCGGGCGGTCACCCATGCCGATGTACAGTTCGATGTCCGGGTATTTGTCGTGAAATTCGCACAACGACGGTATCAGTATCAAACGCCCAATGGCGGCGGGCGTGTCGATGCGCAATTTGCCGCGCGGCCGGCGCGAGGCATCCTGGAATGCCGCCTCGGCCTCGTCCACGTCGGCGAGGATGCGTATGCACCGCTCGTAGTAAGCCGCGCCGTCCGGCGTCAGGCTCAGGCGCCGCGTGGTACGGTTGAGCAGCCGCACGTTGAGCAGCTTCTCCAGGTTCTGGATAATGGTGGTGACGGTGGTTCGGGGCAGGCCCAGATGGTCGGCGGCCCGGGTGAAGCTGTTGGCGTCGACGACCCTGGTGAACACCTGCATGGCCTGGAAGCGGTCCATGGCGTACCTCGGGTTGGGGGGTGTGTCGAGATTATGAACAAATTATTGTTCGCCCGCATCGAATAGTGTTGTTTGTGCAGAGATATTTATTCAGGGGAACAAAACAGCCAGAATGCCGCCATTCCGACAACCGAACGGTTACGGACCAGGCGGCCCCCGCAGCCACGGCGAGCCGCTCCGCTCACATCTCGATCACGAATCACCCCCGCGCGACGCCGGTTTTCGTCAAGGACCGGCCCGCCGGCCGCCATGCCCCGGCGTGGACAGAAACACAATAACCCCGCGCAGGCCAGGCTCTCAGCCCGGCCCGGATGCCGCTCCGCGTCCGTCGCACGTGATCCGGCGCCACTCGCGCCCCAGCGGAAAGACTGGTCGGTAGCCGTACGCATTCCGCTCAAGGAACCGTAATGACCAAATCGCGCAATCGCTTTGCCCTGGCCGGCACGCTGGCCATCATCCTCGTGGCCGGCGGCGTCGCCGTGCTGCGCGGCCACGGCGGCACCCCCGCAACGGCCGCGGCCGCCCCGCAAGCCACCCCCGTCGACGTCGCCGTGGTGGTGCAGCGCCAGATCACCGACTGGCAAAGCTATTCGGGACGCCTGGAGGCCGTCGACCGCGTGGAAATCCGCCCGCGCGTCTCCGGCACCCTGGTCGCCGTGCGCTTCAAGGACGGCGCGCTGGTGCGCAAGGGTGATGAACTTTTCACCATCGACCCCCTGCCCTACCAGGCCGAAGTCGCGCGCGCCGAAGCCAACCTGGCCGGCGCGCAGGCGCGCGTGGCCTACACGACGTCCGACCTGGCGCGCGCCAACCGCCTGATCGCGGACAACGCCATCGCCCGCCGCGACCTCGAACAGAAGCAGAACGACGCCCGCGAAGCCGCCGCCAACCTGAAGGCGGCCCAGGCGGCCCTGGAAATCGCCCGCCTGAACCTGGGCTACACCCACATCCTGGCGCCGGTGTCCGGCCAGGTGTCCAAGGCCGAGGTGACCGAGGGCAACCTGGTGGCAGCCGGCGCGGGGTCCGTGCCGCTGACCACATTGGTCTCGGTCGACCGCATGTACGCATCCTTCGACGTGGATGAACAGACTTTCCTGAAGTACGTGAATCCCGCGCGCACCGGCAAGGGCGCGCCGGTGCCGGTGGACCTGGGCCTGGCCAATGAAGACGGCTACTCGCGCCAGGGCACGGTGCAGTACGTCGACAACCGCCTGGACACGACGTCCGGCACGATACGCGTGCGCGCCACCTTCGATAACCGCGACGGCAGCCTGGTGCCGGGGCTGTACGCCCGCATCCGCCTGGGCGGGGGCGTGCCGCGCGAGGCCTTGCTGATCGACGAAAAGGCACTGGGCACGGACCAGAACAAGCGCTTCGTGATGGTGCTGGACGACAGCAACCATGCCCAGTACCGCGAGGTGCGCCTGGGCGCCAACCAGGGCGGGCTGCGCGTGGTGGACAGCGGGTTGAAGGCCGGCGAGCGCATCGTCGTCAATGGCTTGCAACGCATCCGGCCGGGCGACCAGGTCGATCCGCATGTCGTGCAGATGGCGGGGAACTGGCCCACCGTGGGGCAGCGCCAGGCGCCTGAAGGGAATGCGGCGGAGGCGAAGGCCGACATCAAGGCCAATACCCGAGCCAATAGCCAGGCCAATAGCCACGCTAATAGCCAGCCGAATGCCCAGGCTAATAGCCGGGCCGCCGCCGTCAATCCCGCATGAAGCCCCGCCGATGCCACCTTCGCCCATGAGAGCCACCCCCGCCGCCAACGGATAAGCGACGGAGCCGCGTCTCCAAGACCCGTTCAAGCAGCGCTTCGAATCGACCGCGCGTACAGCGCTCCGGCCAGCCGGGGGGCGGACGCCGCGCGCCGATAGCGTCGAATCGAACCAAGAGCCGAATCATGAATATCTCCAAATTCTTCATCGACCGCCCGATCTTCGCGGGCGTGCTGTCGGTGCTCATCCTGCTGGGCGGCCTGCTGGCCATGTTCCAGCTGCCGATCTCGGAATACCCGGAAGTGGTGCCGCCGTCGGTGGTGGTGCACGCGCAGTATCCGGGCGCCAACCCCAAGGTGATCGCCGAAACCGTGGCCGCGCCACTGGAAGAGCAGATCAACGGCGTCGAGAACATGCTGTACATGCAGGCCCAGGCCAATAGCGACGGCAACATGACCCTGACGGTCTATTTCCGCCTGGGCGTGGATCCGGACAAGGCCCAGCAGCTGGTGCAGAACCGTGTCTCGCAGGCGCTGCCGCGCCTGCCCGACGACGTGCAGCGCCTGGGCGTGACGACCGCCAAGAGCTCGCCCACCCTGACCCTGGTGGTGCACCTGATTTCGCCGGACAACCGCTATGACATGACCTACCTGCGCAATTACGCGGTGCTCAACGTCAAGGACAGGCTGTCGCGCATCAACGGCGTGGGCGACGTGCAGCTGTGGGGCTCGGGCGACTACTCGATGCGCATCTGGCTGGATCCGCAGAAAGTGGCCGAGCACGGCATGACCGCCACCGACGTGGTGCGCGCGATCCGTGAACAGAACGTCCAGGTGGCCGCCGGCGTGATCGGTTCGTCGCCGTCCCTGCCCGACGTGCCGCTGCAGTTGAACGTCAATACCCAGGGCCGCCTGCAAAGCGAGGACGAATTCCGCGACATCGTGCTGAAGACCTCGCCCAATGGCGGCGTGACCCGCCTGGGCGACGTCGCCCGCGTGGAACTGGACGCCGCCGAGTATGGCCTGCGGTCGCTGCTGGACAACAAGCCGGCCGTGGCGCTGGGCATCATGCAGGCACCGGGCGCCAACGCGCTGGACGTGTCCAAGCAGGTGCGCGAAGCCATGGCCGACCTGTCCAAGGACTTCCCGCCCTCGGTGAAGTTCGACGTGGTCTATGACCCCACCCAGTTCGTCCGCGCCAGTATCGAGGCGGTGATCCACACCCTGCTGGAGGCGATCGCGCTGGTGGTGATCGTGGTGATCGTCTTCCTGCAGACCTGGCGCGCCTCGCTGATCCCCCTGCTGGCGGTGCCGGTGTCCATCATAGGCACCTTCTCCCTGCTGCTGCTGTTCGGCTACTCGATCAACGCGCTGTCGCTGTTCGGCATGGTGCTGGCCATCGGCATCGTGGTGGACGACGCCATCGTGGTGGTGGAGAACGTCGAGCGGAACATCTCCGCGGGGCTGTCGCCGCGCGAGGCCACCTACCGCGCCATGCGGGAAGTGAGCGGTCCCATCATCGCCATCGCGCTGACCCTGGCCGCCGTGTTCGTGCCGCTGGCCTTCATGACCGGCCTGACCGGCCAGTTCTACAAGCAGTTCGCCATGACGATCACGATCTCCACCGTGATCTCGGCCTTCAACTCGCTGACCCTGTCGCCGGCCCTGTCCGCGCTGCTGCTGAAGGACCACCACGCCAAGCCGGATGCGTTGACGCGCGCCATGAACAAGGTGCTGGGCGGTTTCTTCCGCCGCTTCAACCATGTCTTCAACCGAGCCTCGGACCGCTATTCGGTGGGCGTGGGCGGCGTGATCAAGCGCAAGTCGGCCAGCCTGCTGGTCTATGCCCTGCTGCTGGGCGGCACGGTGGGAATTTCCTACCTGGTTCCCGGCGGCTTCGTGCCGGCCCAGGACAAGCAGTACCTGGTGGGCTTCGCGCAACTGCCCAACGGCGCCGCGCTGGACCGCACCGAGGACGTCATACGGCGCATGGGCGACATCGCCCTGAAGGAACCCGGCGTCGATCACGCGGTGTCCTTCCCCGGCCTGTCGATCAACGGCTTCACCAACAGCTCCAGCGCCGGCATCGTGTTCGTCACGTTGAAGTCCTTCGAGGAACGCAACCGCGAAGGCCTGAGCGCGGACAAGATCGCGGCGTCGCTGAACCAGAAATTCGGCGGCCTGAAGGATGCCTTCATCGCCGTGTTCCCGCCGCCACCCGTGATGGGCCTGGGCACGCTGGGCGGTTTCAAGCTGCAAATCGAGGATCGCGCCGCGCTGGGCTACGAAGCCCTGGACCGCGCCGTCCAGGCGTTCACGGCAGAGGCAGCCAAGCAACCCGAACTGGGACGTTCCTTCTCGAACTACCAGATCAACGTGCCGCAGCTGGACGTCAAGCTGGACCGCGTCAAGGCCAAGCAGCTGGGCGTGCAGGTGACCGACGTTTTCGACACCATGCAGGTCTACCTGGGCTCGCTCTACGTGAACGACTTCAACCGCTTCGGCCGCGTCTTCCAGGTCCGGGCCCAGGCTGACGCGCCCTTCCGCGCCCACGCCGAGGACATCGGCCTGCTGAAGACGCGCAACGCCGCCGGCGAGATGGTGCCGCTGTCCTCGCTGGTGCGCGTGTCGGAGACCTACGGACCGGAAATGGTGGTGCGCTACAACGGCTATACCGCCGCCGACATCAACGGCGGCCCGGCCCCGGGCTACTCGTCCGACCAGGCCAAGGAGGCAGCCGAGCGCGTCGCCGCGGCCACGCTGCCGCGCGGCATCAAGTTCGAGTGGACCGACCTGACGTACCAGCAGATCCTGGCGGGCAACGCCGGCATCTGGGTCTTCCCGATCAGCGTGCTGCTGGTGTTCCTGGTGCTGGCCGCCATGTACGAGAGCCTCACCCTGCCCCTGGCGGTGATCCTGATCGTGCCCATGAGCATCCTGGCGGCCCTGACCGGCGTCTACCTGACCCAGGGCGACAACAACATCTTCACGCAGATCGGCCTGATGGTGCTGGTGGGGCTGTCGGCGAAGAACGCCATCCTGATCGTGGAGTTCGCCCGCGAACTCGAACTGCAAGGCCACAAGCCGCTGCAAGCCGCGATCGAGGCCAGCCGCCTGCGCCTGCGCCCCATCCTGATGACGTCCATCGCCTTCATCATGGGCGTGGTGCCGCTGGTGTTCTCGTCGGGCGCCGGTTCGGAAATGCGTCATGCGATGGGCGTGGCGGTGTTCTTCGGCATGCTGGGCGTAACGCTGTTCGGGTTGTTCCTGACGCCGGTGTTCTACGTGGTCCTGCGCAGCATCAACCCACGTCCGCTGCATTCGGCCGCCAAGCACGAGGCGCCGGTGACGGGGCACGGCGAAGACGACAGCGGGAAGGCGCACGCGCCTGCCACGTCCGCCACGCCGGCCATCGCCGCCGAACATTGATATCTGGATGAATCGACATGAAGCACCTGCAACGCTTTTCCATGTCCTTGCTGACGACGCTGGTCCTGGCGGGCTGCTCGGTAACGCCCACCTATGAGCGTCCAGCCGCCCCCGCCTCGGCGGCCTTCAAGGAAGCCCTGCCGGCCGACCAGGCCGGGCAGTGGAAGACCGCCCAACCCGCCGAAGACCAATTGCGCGGCGCCTGGTGGGAATTGTTCAAGGACGAACAACTGAACCGCCTGGAAGTCCAGGCGCAGGCCGCCAACCAGAGCCTCAAGGCGGCGGCCGCGCGCCTGGCGCAGGCGCGCGCCCTGCAACGGCAGGCCCGCTCCAGCCTGTTCCCGGAAGTCACCGCCAACTTCGGGCCGACGCGCCAACGTGCTTCGCCGGCCTCGCAAGGCCTGGCCGACGACGGTCCGGCCACGTCCAGCACGCTGTGGCGTGCGCAGGCGGGTGTCTCGTACGAGGCGGACCTGTTCGGCCGCGTATCGTCCACCGTCGACGCCGCCACCGCCGACGCGCAACAGAGCGAAGCCCTGCTGCGTTCGGTACAGCTGGCCTTGCAGGCCGATGTGGCGCAGAACTACTTCCAGGTGCGGCAGCTCGACGCCGAACGCCAGGTCTACGTGCAGACGCTGGACCTGCGCGAGCAGACCCTGAAGCTGGTCGAGCGCCGCTACAAGGAAGGCGACATCAGCGAGCTGGACGTGGCGCGAGCCCGTTCCGAACTGGCATCCGCGCAATCCGAAGCCTTGGGCATCGACCGCAACCGGGCCGCCGCCGAACACGCGCTGGCCGTGCTGCTGGGCCTGGCGCCGTCGGAATTCTCGCTGCCGGCCACGCCGCTGGCGCGCATCGACCTGCGCGTTCCCGCCGGGCTGCCGTCGGGCCTGCTCGAACGCCGTCCGGACATCGCGGCCGCCGAACGCGCGATGGCCGCCGCCAACGACCGTATCGGCGCGGCGCGCGCGGCCTTCTTCCCGCAACTGAACATCACCGGCTATGCCGGCTACGAATCGTCGGAACTGGGACACCTGTTCCAATGGTCCAGCCGCACTTTCCTGCTGGGTCCGCTGACGGGTGCGATGCTCAGCCTGCCGATCTTCGACGCGGGACGCCGGCAGGCCGGCCTGGACCGCGCCCGCGCGGTCTACGAAGAGGACGTCGCCAACTATCGCCAGAGCGTGCTGGGCGCCTTCCGCGAAGTGGAGGACAACCTGGCCAGCCTGCGCATCCTGGACGACCAGATCGGCGCGCAGGATCGCGCGGTGCAGGCGTCGTCGCGGGCCGCCCAGCTGTCGCACACGCAGTACAAGGAAGGATCGATCAGCTATCTGGACGTGATCGACTCCGACCGGACGGTGCTGGCGCAGCAGCGCATCTCCGTGCAGCTGGATGGCGCGCGGGCGCTGTCCACGGTCAACCTGATCCGCGCGCTGGGCGGCGGCTGGAGCCTGCCCACGCCGCAGGTCGGCGACACCGGCAAGATCGAGCAGCCGTCCGCCAAGGCGACGGCTGCTCCGGCCGGGCAGGCTGGCACGGCGCCGGCCGTCCCGGTGGCCGCGCGCTGATCGGCTGCGGCGTCGCCCCGGGGCCGCAGCTGGGCCCCGGCATTCCCCTGGGCCTGCGGCGTGTTTCAGGCCATGGGATGCGGCACAGGTGTTTCCGGGCAGTGGGTCTCGGGTTTCGGCTTTGGGGTCTCGGTTTCGGGCATCATATGAGGCGCCATCGCCACGCCCCAGGAAAGGCACCGCCATGGCGCCTCGTTTCCTGAAAGGAACACAGCCATGAACAATGCCCCCCGCGATGACACGCCGGCGGCGCCCGTCGTCCCGGACACGGCGCGCGGCGCTTCAGGTGCAACAGCCGCATCGGCAGCGTCGGACACGGCAGCCGCGGCGAGGCCGGTGCGCCTGTTCTTCGCATTGTGGCCGGACGCCGCCACGGTGCGCGCGCTGGCGGCATGGTCCGCGCAGGCACAGGCGACCTGCGGCGGCCGCGCAATGCGGGCCGAGACCTTGCACCTCACCCTGGCCTTCCTCGGCCAGGTGCCGGCAGAACTGGTCGAGCCGCTGATACGGCTAACGCTGCAACGGCCCTTCGCGCCCGGCACCCTGCGCCTGGACCGCTACGGCGTCTTTCCCCGCCAGCGCATCGTCTGGGCCGGGCCCGGCGATGGCGCGCCGGCGCTCGCCGCCGAAGTGGCAGCCCTGTGGCGGGACCTCGGCGCACTGGGCGACCTGCGGCCCGATCATCCTTTTCGTCCGCATGTCACCCTGCTCCGCAATGCGGACACGGCGGCGCCGCCGCCCCCTTCCCCGCCAGCGCTGGACTGGCACTATGAGCGCTGCGTGCTGGTGCAGTCGGCGCAGGACGGCCAGTCGCGCTATATCGTCAAGGCCGCCAGCCGGTGACGGCAGGGTTATCATCCCATTCCCGCCGTCCCGTATCCCCGGCCGGCCGACTTCCCCGGAACGCCCTGCATAGTATGTTGATCCTGCTCGACCAAGACGGCGTGCTGGCCGATTTCGAACATGCGTTCCTGGACGCCTGGCGCCAGCGTCATCCGGACATTCCGCCCGTCGAATACGACGATCGCAAGTCCTTCCATATCCTGGAGGACTATCCGCCGGAGCTGCGCGACCGCGCCGAGGCCATCTATACGGAGCCGGGGTTCATCCGCAACCTGCCGCCGGTGCCCGGGGCAGTCGAGGCGGCCCGGGAGCTGCTGGAGCTGGGCCTGGACGTGCGCATCTGCAGTTCCCCGCTGCGCCAGTACGAGAACAACGTGGCGGAGAAATACCACTGGGTCGAGCGCCATCTGGGGCGGCCCTGGACCGAGCGCCTCATCCTTACGCGGGACAAGACCCTGGTGCACGGCGATATCCTGGTCGATGACCGGGCCGCCATTGCCGGCGCCGTCCGCCCCCACTGGCGCCACATCATCTATGACGCGCCGTACAACCGTCAGGTAACGGACCAGCCGCGCATGACGTGGGCCAACTGGCGCAATGTCCTGGGCGGCGAACTTTACCGTTCGGACCGGTAGCGTTATTGCCATATGAACGACAAGCCAGAAGGGCTATCCTTTCATGGCAAGCGTGCTGGCGCCGGTCCGGAGCCGGCCGCGCCATCCGCAGGGGGAAGACAAAGATCATGAACCTTTATCGCATGCTCAAGCAGCGCGAGTCGGAAGAAAAACCGGTCGGGGTGGCCCTGATCGGGGCGGGCAAGTTCGGTTCCATGTTTCTCAGCCAGGCGCATCGCACGCCGGGCATGCGCCTGGTGGCGGTGGCGGACCTCAGGCCCGATGCCGCCCGCGCGGCACTGACCAAGGTAGGCTGGCCAGCGGCCGCCTTGCAGGCCAAGTCCATTGGCGACGCGCGACGCGGGGGCGGCGTCTTCTGTACCGACGAGACCGACCGCGTGATCGCCCATGGCGACGTGGACGTGGTGATCGACGCCACCGGCAACGCCGCCGCCGGCATCCGCCACGTGCTGGCGTGCTGCGAGCATGGCAAGCACATCATCATGGTGAATGTCGAAGCCGACGCGCTGGCGGGACCCTTGCTGGCTCGCAAGGCCCGCGAAGCCGGCATCGTCTACTCCCTCGCCTACGGCGACCAGCCAGCCCTGATCTGTGAAATGGTCGACTGGGCGCGCGCCAGCGGCTTCGAGGTCATCGCCGCCGGCAAGGGCACCAAGTACCTGCCGGCTTTCCATACCTCCACCCCCGACACTGTCTGGCCCTATTACGGCTTCACGCCGGAAATGGTGGCGGCTGGCGATTTCAACGCGCAGATGTTCAACAGCTTCCTCGACGGCACCAAGAGCGCCATCGAGATGGCCGCCGTATCCAATGCGACGGGCCTGCTGCCGGCGCCGTCCGGCCTGCACTTCCCGCCCTGCGGCGTCGACGACCTGGCGCGTGTCCTGCGGCCGCGCGAGGACGGCGGCATGCTGCACCATCGCGGACAGGTGGAAACGGTCTCCTCGCTGGAACGCGACGGCCGGCCCGTCTATCGCGACCTGCGCTGGGGCGTCTATATCACCCTGGCGGCCGACAGCGACTACGTCCGCCGCTGCTTCCGGGAATACGGGGTGGTCACCGATCCCAGCGGCAACTACTCCGCCATGTACAAGCCCTACCACCTGATGGGCATGGAACTGGGCATCAGCGTGGCCAGCGCCGCCCTGCGGCGCGAACCCACCGGCGCGCCGGCCGGCTGGCACGGCGATGTCGTCGCCACCGCCAAGCGCGAGCTCGCGGCCGGCACGGTGCTCGATGGCGAAGGCGGCTATACGGTCTACGGCCGCCTGATGCCGGCGCGCGACTCCGTCGAGGGCGGCTACCTGCCCCTGGGCCTGGCGCACAACGTCAAGCTGAAGACCAACGTCCGCGCCACCCAGGCCCTGCGCTGGTCCGACGTGGAATACGACGCCGACTCCCCGGTGGTGCAGTTCCGCCGGGAAATGGAAGGCGGGCATCGCTGATGCCCGCTGCTTCGCCGGAAATAAGGAGAAATTAGCCTCCCAGGCCGCGCGGCATTGCAGGATAGGGACAGATTGATATATAAATGGGAATCGTTCCTATTTATATATGCGCTGTTTCCATGTCCATGCGAGAGGCCGGGCCCGGTGCCCTTTCCGCCACCGAGCTGCGGGTGCAGCATGCCTTGCAGACGCTATATCGCCAGCATCACGGCTGGCTGCAAGGCTGGCTGCAGCGGCGGCTGGATAACAACGCTTGCGACGCCGCCGATCTTGCGCAGGACACCTTCGTCCGCTTGCTGGCCAAGTCGGAACCGGTATCCATGCGCCAGCCGCGCGCCTTCCTGACCACCATCGCGAAAGGGCTGCTGGTCGACCTGTGGCGCCGCCGCGAACTGGAACGCGCCTGGGTCGAGGCCCTGGCCAGCCTGCCCGAGCCCGTGGCGCCGTCGCCGGAAGAGCGGCTGGGCCTGTTCCAGACCCTGGCGGCGATCGACTACGCGCTCGCCCGGTTGCCGCGTCGCGCGCGCCAGGTCTTTATGTGGGCCCGGTTGGAAGGAATATCCTGCCCGGCCATCGGCGCGCGCCTGGGCGTATCGCTGGCGACCGTGGAGCGAGACCTCGCGGCCGCGCTGCGGCTGTGCTATGCGGCGCGGTACGAGTCATGAGCGGGCATGCACGAGCGTGAATCCGGCTGCAAGCGGACCCGGCCGCGCTGACTCCGGCATCCCTGAAAGCGCCATCGACGCGGCGATCCGCTGGGCGGTCAAGCTGCACTTCAATGCGCCCGGCGAAGAGACGCGGCGCGCATTCGAGGCCTGGCGCCAGGCCGCGCCCGCGCATGCCGCCGCCTGGCTGCGCGTGCAATCGCTGTCGACAGACGGAGGCCACGGTCCCGCCGCGCTCGTGGCCGACACCTTGCGTCGCGCCGACGCCGCCGCGGCGGCCAGGGCCTCCGGCCGGCGCCGCGTGCTGGCATGGCTGGCCGTGGGCGGCGCCAGCGCGCTGGCCGGCAAGGCCACCTATGACAGGGCCCCGTGGCAGCGCCTGTTCGCCGACTACAGCACCGGCATCGGCGACCAGCGGGCATGGACCCTGGACGACGGCACGAGCGTCGCCCTCAACACCGATAGCGCCATCAGTGCCGAGTTCGAACGCGATCGGCGCCAGCTGATATTGCGGCGAGGCGAGATCCTGGTCACGACCGGACAGGACAGCCCCGCTCACCGCCCGTTCTGGGTGCGGACACCCTATGGGTCCCTCCAGGCATTCGGGACGCGCTTCGACGTGCGGCTGGCGCATGGAGGCGCACGGCTGAGCGTCCAGGAAGGCGCGGTTCGGCTGCATCTGGCGAATGGCGACGGCCTGCTCGCGCAGGCCGGGCAGCGCTGGTGGTTCGACCGTGCGCGCGCCTTGCCCGCCATGGCCACCGGCCTGCGCGAAGACAGCTGGGCGCAGGGCGTCATCGTCGCCGAGGACGCGCGCCTGGACGACCTGCTGGCCGAACTGGCCCGCTACCGCGCGGGCCGCATCGCCTGCGACCCGCGCATCGCCGCCACCCGGGTGTCGGGCATCTACCAGGTGCGCGACACCGACGAAGCCCTGCGTTTCCTGGCGCGGACGCATGCCTTGCGGGTGGTCAGCCGGACCCGCTTCTGGGTGAGCGTGGAGCCGTCCACGGCATGACGCAAGGCCGGCAGCGCCGCCGCCACGGCAAGAAACCCGCGGCTCGGCGCGACTGCCGCCGCCCTCGCAGGGCAACCCCACGTCCTTGGGCCCGGCGCAGCACCGAATAAAAAAATGAGGGGATCCCGATACTCGTCCGGCATAGGAGGAAAGAGCGCTGCTTTCGACGCTCTCCCACTCCTTGGACTCCATGCCCCCGAGAAGAGAACCATGACCCTTACCGTTCCATCGCCCCGCGCCGTCCGCGGCCCGGCCCGGCCTGGCCGCCTGCCCCTCGCCTTCGCACTGCGGACGGCTAGCCTGGCGCTGGCCACCGTCGCCGCCATGCCGGCCGTTCATGCCCAGGCTGCTCCTTCCGCCGCGCTGCTGTCTTTCGATATCCCGGCGGGACCATTGGACACCGCGCTGACCCAATATGCCGGCATTGCGCGGCTCAATCTTTCCTATGACGCCGCCCTGGTCAAGGCCGCAACGACGCAAGGGCTGCAAGGCAGGTATTCCGCGGCGAATGGCCTGGACCGCCTGCTGATGGGCAGCGGCGTCGAAGCCGCGCCGCAGGCGGGCGGCGGCTATGTACTGCGTGCCGCCCCGCGGCCACCCGTCGCGGGCGAGACCACGCTGCCGACCGTGTCGGTCACCGGCAGCGCCGCCGACACCGCGGGCTTCGTGGCGACGGACACCGCGGTGGGCACCAAGACCGATACGCCCATCGTCGACATCCCTGCCGCCGTGTCGGTGGTGACGCGCCAGGAAATGGACACCCGCGGCGTGCAGAACCTTCAACAGGCCATCGCGTACACGTCCAGCGTCGCCGTCGATGAATATGGCGCCGATGATCGCTACGACTACTTCCGCATCCGCGGTTTTGACGAAACCACCCTGGGAACCTATCGGGACGGCCTGCCTGCGCGCGTTCCGGCATGGTTTACCGCCAGCCGCGTCGAACCCTACGGGCTGGAGCGCGTGGACGTGCTGAAGGGTTCGACGTCCAGCCTGTTCGGCCTGAACGCCCCCGGCGGGCTGGTCAACGCCATCACCAAGCGGCCCACGGACGAACCCCTGGCCGAGCTATACACCACGCAGGGCGCGGGCCACCATGAAGCCGGCTTCGATGTGGGCGGCCCGGTCGATGAGGCAGGCAAGTGGAAATACCGTCTCACCGGCATGTGGCAGAACGCCGACTACGGCTACGACTACACCAAGGACAACCGCCTGTACATCGCGCCCGCGCTGACCTACAGCCCTGACGCCAACACCACGTTGACGCTGCTGGCCGACTACAGCAAGCGGGAAAGCTCGACGGCACGGTCTTTTCCGGCCGACGTGGACCTCAGCCTGAACAAATTCCTGGGCGAACCCAGCTTTCACCATTTCAATACGCGCCAGAGTGACGTTGGCTGGCTGTTCGAACACAAGTTCGGCAACGGGTGGACGGTCCGGTCCAACGCGCGCTATACGCACATCGACCTGGACTATGCGGATGTCTACGGCGCGACGATAGATCCGACCGTGGACCGCACGGCGTTTTCGGTGGCGGGCAAGAGCGACCGCTACACGATCGACAACCAGGTCCAGTACGACGCGCGGTGGAAGTCGATCGAGAGCAAGACGCTGGCCGGCTTCGACTACACCGACGACAACACGCACGAGAATATCCTGCTGGGAAGCGCGCCGGGAATAGACATCTACCATCCCGTCTACACCGGCCGTTCGAGCATCAGCCTCGACCCCTATGTGAACTGGCGCGTCAAGCAGCAGGCCCTGGGCCTCTATGGCCAGGAGCAGCTGACATACGGCCCCTGGATACTCACGCTGGGCGTGCGCCAGGACCATGTGAACACCAAGGCCATCTACTACGACACCGGAACACAGGACAACGACACGGCGTCCGCCTTCACCAAACGCATCGGTCTGACCTACAAGTGGACGGAGGGGCTGGCGACCTATGTGAACTACTCGGAATCGTTCCAGCCCCTGGTGGCGCCCACCGCCAACGGCTACACGGTGGGCGGTTCGCTCAAGCCGCAGGACGGGACGCAGTACGAGGCGGGGATCAAGTACCGGCCGGCCGGCACGGATGCGCTGTTCACCGCGTCCGTGTTCGACCTGAAGCAGACGAATGTCCCGGACGCCATTTCCGAAACCGAGCAGCGCCAGATCGGCAAGGTAGGCGTGCGCGGGCTCGAATTGGAAGGCAAGTTCGCGCTGGCCGAGCGCCTGAACGCGTCGCTGGCCTATTCGTACTGGCACGGCCGCATTCTCAGCGACGGCATCGAGGGCAATACCGGCAATCGTCCCGACCATGTGCCCAACCATCTGGCGTCAGCGTGGCTGGACTACACCATTCCCGGCGACGGCTGGCGCGGCAACCTGACCGTCGGCGCCGGCGTGCGCTATGTCGGGCAGACGTTCGGCGACAGCGCCAACGAAGTCTCGGTGGGCGGCCATGCCGTCTTCGATGCGTCGGCGAAGTACGACATCAACAAGCGTATCAGCCTGCAGATCAACGCGACCAACCTCTTCGACCGGAAATACAAGGCGTCCTGCGATACGGTGAGTTGCTACTACGGCGATCCGCGCGCCGTTTACGCGACCCTGCGCTATCGCATGTAGCCGCATGGAGCGGGTGCGGGCACATCAGCCCGCGACCACGGTAAAGAAAAAACCACGCCCTGAAGGACGTGGTTTTTCATTGCGCCTATGGATGCGGCGCCAAGCGCCGCACCCACGGTTACTTGCGGCGCAGCTGGCTGACGTCGCGCACGGCGCCGCGGTCGGCCGACGTCGCCAGGGCGGCGTAGGCCTGCAAGGCCTGCGACACCTCGCGCTCGCGGCCCAGCGGCTGCCAGGCGTCGTGGCCCAGGGCTTCCATTTCGGCGCGGCGCTTGGCCAGTTCGGCGTCGCTGATGTCCAGGTGGATCAGGCGCTTCGGGATGTCGATATTGATCGGATCGCCATCCTTGACCAGGGCGATGTTGCCGCCCTCGGCCGCTTCGGGAGAAGCGTGGCCGATCACCAGGCCCGATGAGCCGCCGGAGAAGCGGCCGTCGGTGAACAACGCGCACACCTTGCCCAGGCCCTTGGACTTCAGGTAGGACGTGGGATACAGCATTTCCTGCATGCCGGGACCGCCCTTGGGCCCTTCGTAGCGGATCACCACCACGTCGCCCGGCTGCACCTTGTCGCCCAGGATGCCGTCGACGGCTTCGTCCTGGCTCTGGAACACGCGGGCGCGGCCGTTGAACACCAGCTGGCTTTCATCGACGCCGGCGGTCTTCACGATGCAACCCTTTTCGGCCAGGTTGCCATACAGCACGGCCAGGCCGCCGTCCTTGGAGTAGGCGTGCTCGATGTCGCGGATGCCGCCGGTCTTGCGGTCGGTGTCCAGCGTCAGGTACGTCGCGTCCTGGCTGAAGGCCACTTGCGTGGGCACGCCGCCGGGGGCTGCGCGGAAGAACTTCCTGGCTTCCTCGTTGCCTTCGACCTGAATGTCCCACTTGGCGATGGCATTGCCCAGCGTGCCGCTGTGCACGTTGCCCGCCGACAGGTCGAGCAGGCCGCCGCGCCCCAGTTCGGCCAGGATGCCGATCACGCCGCCGGCGCGATGGATGTCCTCGATGTGGTACTTGTCCGTCGCCGGCGCCGCCTTGCACAGGCACGGCGCCTTGCGCGAAATGCGGTCGATGTCGGCCATCGTGAAATCGACGCCGGCCTCCTGCACGGCCGCCAGCAGGTGCAGCACGGTATTGGTCGAACCGCCCATGGCGACGTCCAGCGTCATGGCGTTCTCGAAGGCGGCGCGGGTGGCGATGTTGCGCGGCAGGACCGACGCGTCGTCCTGTTCGTAGTAGCGGCGGCACAGGTCGACCACCAGGCGGCCCGCTTCTTCGAACAGGCCCTTGCGCCAGGCGTGCGTGGCCACGATGGTGCCGTTGCCCGGCAGGGCCAGACCCAGGGCTTCGGTCAGGCAGTTCATCGAATTGGCGGTGAACATGCCGGAACAGGAGCCGCACGTCGGGCAGGCGCTACGCTCGACCTCGGCCACGTCGGCGTCCGACACCGTGGGGTCGGCGGCCTTGATCATGGCGTCGATCAGGTCGATCTTGGCGGCGATCTTGGCCTGGGTCGGGGCCTTCACCTTGCCCGCTTCCATCGGACCGCCCGAAACGAACACCACGGGAATGTTCAACCGCATGGCGGCCATCAGCATCCCCGGCGTGATCTTGTCGCAATTCGAGATGCAGACCATGGCGTCGGCGCAGTGCGCATTGACCATGTATTCGACCGAGTCGGCGATCAGTTCGCGCGACGGCAGCGAATACAGCATGCCGCCATGCCCCATGGCGATGCCGTCGTCGACGGCGATGGTGTTGAACTCCTTGGCGACCGCGCCGGATTCCTCGATCTGGCGCGCCACCAGCGCGCCCAGGTCGCGCAGGTGCACGTGGCCGGGTACGAACTGGGTAAAGGAATTGACCACCGCGACGATGGGTTTACCAAAATCGCCGTCCTTCATGCCGGTGGCGCGCCACAAGGCGCGCGCGCCGGCCATGTTACGGCCGTGGGTGGAAGTGCGGGAACGATAGTGCGGCATGATTTTTCTCGGTCTTGCCAGGGGGGAAATGTCTACATGATAACGGCTAGGCCGAGGTCTCCTCGCCATCGCCGTCCGGGCGATATTTACATTTTGTTATGAAATTGCCAACAACGCGACGTTAACAATTCTAACTACGCTACCTGCGTGACGAGCCTTTGAATCCTAGAAGCTGGCCGGTTATTACCCCGGGCTGCCCCTATGCTTCATCCAGCGCGGGGTATTGGAACACGTTTTGCCAGGACCGGGACACGCCCGGATCGGCGCCATGGCTGCGCTGGTCAGCCGTGCGTGCTCGGTGCACACTAGCGGCCGCTACCGTTACCGAGGCCGTCGAAATCCGTGTACGGCCCTTTGCCTCCCGAGCCGCCGCATCATGTCCTCCGCCCCTTCAGCCTCCGCCCCTTCGTCCTCGCTTGCCGTCCGCGACGCGGTTCGCGCCGACTTCATCGCCATCCAGGCCATCTACGAACACCACGTGCTGCACGGCACGGCTTCCTTCGAGCTGACGGCGCCCACGGTGGATGAGCTTCTGCAGCGCCACGCCGGGGTATTGGCCGCCGGCCTGCCCTACCTGGTGGCGGAGCTCGATGGCGTGGTGGTCGGATATGCGTATGCCACGCTGTACCGGCCTCGCCCCGCCTACGGCAATACTTGCGAAGATTCGGTCTATGTGAAGCCTGGCATGGCCGGGCGCGGCATCGGCGCGACATTGCTCAAAACACTGATCAAGCGCTGCACCGAACAAGGGTGGCGCCAGATGCTGGCGGTGGTCGGCGACAGCGCCAATGCCGCATCGCTGGCCCTGCATGCGCGTTGCGGCTTCCATCCGGTGGGCACGCTGCGGTCGGTGGGCTACAAGCTGGGCCAGTGGCGCGATACGGTATTGATGCAGCGGGCGTTGGGGCCGGGCGATACGGAGGAGCCGGCGCCCAGGAAGCCGGCCTGATCGCCGGAATCGCGGCCGCGCCAGCGGACCAGGCCTCCCGAGCCGGCCTGACCAGGCGCCGGCCAGGCTTGGTCAGCTGTCACTACGCGCTCTTGTCCGCGGCAGCCAGGCCCGCTTGCCAGCGTTCCCAGCCGGCCTTGCGCAGCACGCAGGCCGGGCATTTCCCGCAACCGTAGCCCCAGCCATGGCGCGCGCCGCGCTCGCCCAGGTAGCAGGTGTGGCTCTGCTCCACGATGATGTCGACCAGGTCATCGCCGCCCAGGCGTTGCGCCAGCTCCCAGGTCTGCGCCTTGTCCAGCCACATCAAGGGGGTTTCGATGGTGAGGCGGCTGCCCAGCCCCAGGCCCAAGGCGACCTGCTGCGCCTTGATGGTGTCGTCGCGGCAATCGGGATAGCCGGAGAAGTCGGTCTCGCACATCCCGCCCACCAGGACATCCAGTTCGCGCCGATAGCCCAGCGCCGCCGCCAGGGTCAGGAACAGCAGGTTGCGGCCCGGAACAAAGGTGTTGGGCAGGCCATTGGCCTGCATCTCTATGGCACGGTCGCTGGTCAGCGCGGTATCGGCCACCTGGCCCAATACGGACAGGTCCAGCAGGTGATCCTCGCCCAGGCGTGCGGCCGGCCCGGGCAAGCGGGCGCGGAATTCCTCCAGCACCCGCAGGCGCGCGTCCAGTTCGATGCGATGGCGTTGGCCGTAGTCGAAAGCCACCGTCTCCACATGCGCATAACGGTCCAGGGCCCAGGCCAGGCAGGTGGTGGAATCCTGGCCGCCGGAGAAAAGGACGAGGGCGCGACGTTGGTGGTTGAGCATGGGAATACGGCCATGAAATACGGGACAAGCAGGCACTTTACCGCCTGGGCACGGATCGGCGCCAGGGCGCGCGCGTTCCCGACTGCGCCTCAGCGCCGTCGCAGCGCCTGGTTGATCTGGTCGGCGGCCGCGCGCAGCGGCGGCAAGAAGGCTGCCAGCATCTCGTCCCGCGTGTAGCGGCTGGCATGGCCGCTGACGTTCATCGCGGCGATGACCTTGCCGGAACGATCGATCACGGGCACGGCCACCGATTGCAGACCAGGCTCAAGTTCGCGCTCGACACAGGCGTAGCCCTGCTCGCGCACCTGGGCGATCACGCGCTTGAGCGCGGCGCCATCCGTGATGGTTTCACTGGTATACGCCGCGCGCGGCGTGTTCGCCAGCAAGTGGTCCAGCGTCTCGTCATCAAGGCCTGCCAGGAGCACCCGCCCCATGGAGGTCACCCATGCCGGCAGCCGGCTGCCCACCGATAGGTTGATGCTCATCACCTTGTGCGCCGCCAGCCGCAGGATATAGACGATATCCGCGCCGTCGAGCACCGCCACCGAACAGGATTCGCGCGTGCTTTGCGCCACGGTCTCCATATAGGGCAACGCAAGATTCCACAGCGGCGTGGCCGACAGATAGGCATAGCCCAGGTCCAGGATGCGCGGCGTCAATGCGAAACGGCGGTCGTCCGCCCGCACGTAGCCCAGGTGCTCCAGCGTCAGCAGGATGCGCCGCGCGCCCGCCCGCGTCAGCCCGGTGCGGGCCGCCACTTCGCTCAGGGTCATTTGCGGCGTTTCAGGTCCGAACGCGCGTATGACGGCCAACCCGCGGGCAAAGGACTGCACGTAGGAATCGCTGGGCTGCTGGGGGACGTCGGGCTCGGTCATGGACGATGGCGGGAGGGGGAGGAGAAGCGCCATGTGTTCACCCTGAGGACACTCGACCTTGACACAGGGTGGACAGTCATGGAATATGTTCGATTATAGAACCAAAGTTCGCTATTAGAACAAATAAATGGAGACATCCCTCTCCTGCCTGGCCGACGTCATTGCGCGGGCCGGGCGCGCTGATGGCGGCTTGCGGATCGACAGCTTTATTTCTCCTCTTGGACAAGCAGGATAGCGATGATCTCGAAAATCGTTGATAGCGCGGCAGCCGCCGTGGCCGACGTGCCGGACGGCGCGACCATCATGATCGGCGGCTTCGGGCCGGCCGGCCAGCCCATGGAACTGATCGATGCCCTCCTGGCGCAAGGCGCCAAGGACCTCGTCATCATCAATAACAACGCCGGCAACGGCACCACCGGCCTGGCCGCCCTGCTGGGCGCCAACCGCGTGCGCAAAATCATCTGCTCGTTTCCGCGCCAGACCGATTCGCAGATCTTCGACGGCCTGTACCGCGCCGGCAAGATCGAACTGGAACTGGTGCCCCAAGGCAACCTGGCCGAGCGCATCCGCGCCGCCGGCGCCGGCATCGGCGGCTTTTTCTCGCCCACCGGCTACGGCACCCCGCTGGCCGAAGGCAAGGAAACGCGCGAGATCAATGGCCGCCACTATGTGCTGGAGTCGCCCTTGCACGCCGACTATGCGCTGATCAAGGCGCTGAAGGCCGACCGCTGGGGCAACCTGGTCTATCGCAAGACGGCCCGCAACTTCGGGCCCATCATGGCCAGCGCAGCGCGCGTGGCCGTGGCCCAGGTCAACGAAATCGTCGAGCTCGGCAGCCTGGACCCGGAAGCCGTCGTCACCCCCGGAATATTCGTGCAGCGCGTAGTGCGGATCGATGCCGCGCCCGCCGGCAAGGAGCAAGCATGAGCAGCAAACTGACCCGTGACCAGATCGCCGCGCGCGTCGCCCAGGACATTCCGGAAGGCGCCTACGTCAACCTTGGCATCGGCTTGCCCACCCTGGTCGCCAACCACCTGCCGGCCGATCGTGAAATCGTCCTGCATACCGAGAACGGCATGCTGGGCATGGGCCCGGCGCCCGCCAAGGGCGAGGAAGACTACGACCTGATCAACGCCGGCAAGCAGGCGGTGACCCAGGTTCCGGGCACCTCCTTCTTCCACCATGCCGATTCCTTCGCCATGATGCGCGGCGGCCATCTGGACATCTGCGTGCTGGGCGCCTTCCAGGTCTCGGCCCAGGGCGACCTGGCCAACTGGCATACCGGCGCGCCGGATGCCATCCCCGCCGTCGGCGGCGCGATGGACCTGGCGATCGGCGCCAAGCAGGTCTTCGTCATGATGGAATTGACCACGCGTGACGGCGCCAGCAAGCTGGTGGCGCAGTGCAGCTATCCGCTGACCGGCGTGCGCTGCGTGTCGCGTGTCTATACCGACGTTGCCGTATTCGACATCCGTGCGGATGGCGTGTACGTTATCGATCGGGTCGGCGATATCAGCGAAGACGAGCTGCGCCGCATCACCGGACTGCCGCTGCATTTCGCGTAGCCCTGCCGGGGCTGGCACGTTGCGTCCGCCTGGCACGCAACGTGCGTCGATGGCGAGACTACGGGACCACCGGACCGTGGTGCATCCTCCCGGATTCCGCGCCACGGAATTCAACCAAACCGGAAGCCGCCATGAAACGCCTGTTCGCCACTTTCCTCCTTTCCTGCGCCGCCGGCCTGGCGGGCGCGCAATCGCTGCCGCAGGGCGTGACGCTCGACGCGCTGCAAGCCATGCGCGACAACGGCACCGGCCAGACCATGATCACCGGTACGCTGCACAACGGGACGGGACGGCTCCTGAACAGCGCCGCCGTCGTCTTCACCTTGTACGACGCCCAAGGCAACAAGGTCGGCGAGGCCTCCGACATCACCTACAACCTGCCCAACGGCGGCAACTGGGGCATACGCGCCACGGCCACGCAACCGTTCACGCGCTTCACGGCCTTCGAGGTCCGCGTGCAGTGACGCCGGCGACCTCGGCACCGGGCCGCGGCCGGGCGGGAAGTCCCTAGGTTGTCCGCGGCCAACGCCCACGCATAGCATGGAGCGGCGTTGTCGCCGCTCATCCTTCCGGTTTTCTGCCGGGTTGTTTCCGCGCTCGTCTCCGGGATTGCTTCCATGCGGCGGCGAACCCGCGCCACCAGGGCCGCCCAGGGCTCCCGCGCGGCCGCGGCAAGGCCGATACCGACGAAGAAGGACATGGACATGCACGCCAGAAAGTTGTTCGTCTCGATGTTCGCCGCGCTCTCGCTGGCCGCCGCCGGCGCCCAGGCGCAGACCGTGCTCAAGGTGGGCTCGACGCCCACGGGCAGTCCCTTCACTTTCCTCGACACCAAGACCAATACCATCGAAGGGGTGATGGTCGACATCGTCAAGGCCGTGGGCAAGGAAGCCGGCTTCGAGGTGCAGATCGAGCCGATGACTTTCTCCGCGTTGATCGGGTCGCTGACGTCCAGGCGCATCGACATCATTTCGGCCGCCATGTTCATCACGCCGCAGCGCCAGCAGGTGGTGAGCTTCTCGGAACCCGTCTACCGCTACGGCGAAGGGCTGATGGTGCCCAAAAGCGACACCAAGGCCTACAAAACCTTCGCCGACATGAAGGGCATGACGGTAGGCGTGCAGGTCGGCACCGCCTTCGTCGAACCCGTGCAGAAGAGCGGTGTCTTCAAGGAAGTGAAGCTGTATGACAATCCGCCGGACATGATGCGTGACGCCAACGCGGGGCGCATCCAGGGCGGCTTCATGGACTATCCCATCGCGGCATACACGATCTCGCAAGGCGGCTTCCCCAACCTGCACATGGTGCCCAGCTACGAGCCCACGGTGGTCGGCAGCCTTGGCCTGGCCACGCGCAAGGACGACACCGAACTGCTGAAGAAGATCAATACCGCGCTGGCCAAGCTCAAGGCCGACGGCAGCATCGACCGCATCCTGAAGAAGTGGGGGCTTGGTGCCTGACGCCGTGGCCGGATTCTTCAGCGACGCCGCCCAATACCTGCCCATCCTGCTGCAAGGCGCCAAGCTCACCGTCCTGGTGACGCTGGGCTCGCTGGCGTTTTCCACCGTGCTGGGCATGGTCTGGGCCCTCATGCGCGTCTCGGGCATTCCGTTGCTGACGCGCTTCAGCGGCATGATGATCAACCTGCTGCGCGGCATCCCCATCATCGTCCTGCTGTTCTACATCTACTTCGTCATGCCGGACGTGGGCATCGCGTTGACGGCGATGCAGGCCGCCATCATCGGCCTGGGCATCGCCTATTCCGCCTACCAGGCGGAGAACTTCCGCGCCGGCATCCAGGCCATCGACCAGGGCCAGGTCGAGGCCGCCATGGCCATGGGCATGAGTTGGAGCCTGACCATGCGGCGGGTCATCCTGCCGCAGGCGGTGCGCATCATCCTGCCGCCCTACGGCAACATCATGATCATGATGCTCAAGGACTCGTCCCAGGCTTCCACCATTACGGTGGCGGAACTGGCCCTGCAAGGCAAGCTGATCGCGGTGTCGACGTTCAAGAACGCCACCGTATTCACGCTGGTGGCCCTGATGTACCTGGTCATGTGCGTGCCGCTGATCATGCTGGTCAGGCATCTGGAGAGAAGGAGCGGCCGGCGATGATAACGCTGCACGGCGTGCGCAAGCGCTTCGGCGCACTGGAAGTGCTCAAGGGCGTGGACGCGCACGTCAGCAAGGGCGAGGTCGTGTGCGTGATCGGCCCGTCCGGTTCGGGCAAGTCCACCATCCTGCGCTGCATCAACGGGCTGGAGCGCTACGACGAAGGCAGCATCGCCATCGACGGCCAGCGCGTCGACACGCGCGCGCCGTCCATCACGGCCATCCGTACCCAGGTGGCCATGGTGTTCCAGCGCTTCAACCTGTTCCCGCACCGCACGGCGCTGGAAAACGTCATCGAGGGTCCCATCTACGTCAAGCACGAGCCCCGCGCGGCGGCCACCGAACGCGGCCGGGCCTTGCTGGCCAGCGTCGGCCTGGCCGACAAGGAGAACGCCCATCCGGCGCAATTGTCCGGCGGGCAGCAGCAGCGCGTGGCCATCGCGCGCGCGCTGGCCATGCAGCCCAAGGCCATCCTGTTCGACGAGCCGACCTCGGCGCTCGACCCCGAACTGGTGGGCGACGTGCTGGGCGTCATGCGCAAGCTGGCGGAGGCCGGCATGACCATGGTGGTCGTCACCCATGAGATGAGTTTCGCCCGCGAAGTGGCCGACCGCGTACTGTTCTTCGACGGCGGCGTCATCGTCGAGCAGGGGCCCGCCGCCGACGTGTTGAACCAGCCCCGCCATCCGCGCACGCAGGATTTCCTGCGCCGCGTCCTGCACCCCATGTGAGGATCGCCTGCCATGCGGCACGACATGTTCCCGCTTTCCCCGGCGCTGTGGGCCGCCACGGCCGCGCCGCCGCCGCCCACATCGGCCATCGACGCCTCGCAGCGCGCCGACGTCCTGGTCATCGGCGGCGGCTATGCCGGCCTGAGCACCGCGCTGCACCTGGCCCAGCGCGGCATCGACGTGGTGGTGCTGGAGGCGCGCGAGATCGGCTTCGGCGGATCCGGCCGCAACGGCGGACAGGTCATCCCGGGCCTGAAGCACGATCCCGACGACCTGCTGCGCATGTACGGTCCAGAGCGCGGCGCCAACCTCATCCAGTTCGCCGGCGCCACCGCCGACCTGGTGTTCGACCTGATCGCCCGGCACGATATGGACGTGCCGCATGTGCGGCAAGGCTGGATCCAGGGCGCGCATACCCCGCGGGCGCTGGCGGTAGCGCAGCAGCGCGCGGAACAATGGCGCCGGCAGGGCGTCGCGGCGCGCACGCTGGACTCGGCCGAAGCGGCCAGCCTGCTGGGAACCGACCGCTACCTGGGCGGCTGGCTCGACCCGCGCGCCGGCGCCATCCAGCCCCTGAGCTATGTGCGCGGGCTGGCGCGCGCGGCGCTGGCCGCGGGGGCCCGCCTCTATACCGAAACGCCCGTGGACAGCCTGCAGCGCAGCGGCGCCGACTGGGTCGCCACGACCAGCGCCGGCGCCACCGTGACCGCAACACGCGTCGTGATGTGCACCAATGCCTATGGCGCGGACCTGTGGCCGGACCTGCAACCGAGCATCATCGACGCCAACACCTTCCAGGTCGCGACGCAACCGCTGTCGCCAGCCATCCGCGCCGGGATCCTGCCGCAAGGACAGGTGTGCTCGGACACGCGCAACCTGCTGCTCTATTTCCGACTCGATCACCAGGGACGGCTGTTGATGGGCGGGCGCGGCCCCTTCCGCGAACCGCGCGGGCCGGCTGACTGGGCCCACCTCGAACGCGTGATGGTGAAGATGTACCCACAGGTGGCGGGCGTGCCTTATGAATTCCGCTGGTGCGGCCGGGTGGCCATCACGCGCGACTACCTGCCGCATCTGCATGAGCCCGAGCCCGGCCTGTTGATAGACATCGGTTGCCAAGGTCGCGGCGTCGGCTTGCAGACCGCCATGGGGCGGGCCATGGCCGCCTATGTCGCCACTGGCGACCGCGCCGGGCTGCCGGTGCCGGTGGCGCCGATCCAGGCCTTTCCGCTGTATGGGCTGCGACGCCTGTACGTCAACGCGGTGGTGACCTGGTACCGGATGCGGGACGGCGGCGTGTAGGCGGCAGACCGTCGAGCCAATCGCGACCAGCGGCCCGCCGGCATCACGGCTGCTTCATCGGCTTGAGATCCAGGCGGTGCCTTGTCTTGCCAGGCAGGAAA
Source organism: Achromobacter aloeverae (assembly GCF_004121055.1). GTDB lineage: Bacteria > Pseudomonadota > Gammaproteobacteria > Burkholderiales > Burkholderiaceae_B > Bordetella_C > Bordetella_C aloeverae. The sequence continues at coordinate 390,712 of NZ_PYAL01000003.1, read as the reverse complement.
GGCGTGGCCCGGCCTTCCACCCATGCCGCATTGCCGGCCAGGAAATAGGGCGACAACGGATGTCCCGATGCGCCGCCCGGCATATGCAGGATACCCAAGGCCTCCTGTCCCGGCGATACCGCGAACCGTTCCGATGCGCCGAAGGCCGGCCGCTGCACGCGCGGCAAATGCTGGTCCCCGGGCATCGGCGTGTCCGGCGCGGCCAGCCAGCCGCGCAGCGCGGGTGGCAGCAGACGGGCAAAGGGATGGGCCAGGGCCAGGCGGTTGCGATCGCCCCAGCGCGCCTGCGCCAGGCCGCCGGACGCATCGGCCTGGGCGATGACGTCGTCCGCCATCGCCAGCATGAAAGCGCGGTTGTCGGCATAGCGCCGCGGCACCCACGCGCGCTCGCGCGCCAGCGCCCGCATCACGGCTTCCATGCGTGAGGACGCGCGGCCCAGTGCGAGCGGCCAGGCCGGCAATCCTGCCTGGCGGTCGGCGTCGGTACGGGCCGCCAGGCGGGCATCGAGACCGCCGAACCAGGCCTGGTACAAGGCCTCGCGAAACGCCCGCACCAGCGTGTAGCCGACGGCGTCGGCATCGGCACGGCCGTTCCAGCCGGCTACCAGGCGCGCCATCTCCGCGCGCCGCGGATGGCCCGCGGTGGCATCGGCATCCAGGGTGCCCAGGAGCAGATCGCGCCAGGGCGCCAGCCAGGACGCGCGATCGTCCAGCTGTATGGCCAGCAGATCGCCTTCCTGGCTGCTCGGGCTAGCCAGCAAATCGTCGCGGATCTGCTGGCTGCGCGTGCCGATATCGGCGCCGCCGTCGCCGATGCGTGCCTGCAGGGCGGCGTTGCCCAGTTGCGTGCTGTTGGCGGTCCACAGGCGGCCGGATGGGGGGTCGAGGACGATGGGGTAGTCGGCCGGCGCCAGGCGGCGCAGGGCCGGGGCCGACGGGGGCGCCGGCCCTGCCGGGGCCGCCACATTCGCCACGTCCACCATATGGCCGCTCTTTGGCGCCGCATCCGCCACCTGGCCGCTTGTCCTCCCCGGGTCACCCGACGCCGCAGCCGGCACCGGATAGCCGCCCGGATCGAGGACGGATGCCGGCAGCGGGCCGGCCAAGGTCCAGCCGATGCGCCCATGGCGGTCCGCGACCAGGATGTTCTGCGCGGGCACGCCGGCGCGCTGTGCGACCGCCAAGGCTTGCGTAAGATCGCGCGCCTGCTCCATGGCCATGAGGCCGAGGTCGACCGCCTGCGGCAGGTATGCCACCCAGCGTATGGCATAGGAAGCACCGCCGCTGCGGAACAATGGCCCCCATGGGGTTTCGTGCACGTCCAGGCGCACCGGTTCGCCGCCGCGCACGGCGATGGTCTCGACATGGTCCTCCGCCTGCCGCCACTGCCCGTCGGCCCCGCGATAACGCCGGGGGTCGCCCGGGTCGCGGTCCACGCGCACCAGGTCGATGTAGTGGCCATAGCTATTCGTGAAGCCCCAGGCCACGTCGCCATTGCTGCCCGCCACCACCAGCGGCGCGCCCGGCAGGCTGACGCCCGAAAGTCGCCGCGCTTGCTGGCCGTCCGGGCCCGCAAGCACCAGCGTCAGTCGATACCAGATATTCGGCAAGCCCAGGCCCAGGTGCATATCGTTGGCCACCATGGCCCGCCCACCGGCGCCGTGCGCGCCGTCCACCGCGAAACTGTTGCTGCCCACGGAAGCGCTGTTGTCCAGGCCGGCCTGCATGGCCTGCGCCACCGTCGCGCCGAAAAGCGATCCCGCGCCGCCGACGCTGGGCGCCGGCGCGCTCGCGGTGGCGTCGGCTCGCCGGCGCTCGACAGCGCCGTGTATCGCCGACGCCGCTTCCTTCGCCACCGATACGGGGGCAGCTCCACGCCCCGTCGTCACCGACCCGTCCAGCCAGTCCGGCCGCTCGGCGGGAACCGTCAACGCGGGTATCGTCATGGGCGCCTGGTCCAGCGGCGCATCGATCTCGGTGGCGGCGGGCGTCAGGAAGGCCAGCATATCGGGCGACAGGCTGTCGCGCAGCATGCCACGTCCCAGCACGCGTGCGATCTCGCCGGACTGCAGGTCCAGGTACATGGCGTCGACCACCAGCAAGGTGTCCTCCGGACGCCAGGGTTCGGGTTGCGCCTGCAGCAGCGCGTACTCGAACGGCCGGGCGCGCGTCGCGCGCATGGCTGCGTTGACCCCATCGGCATAGCGCCTTAGCAAGGTCTGTTGCCCGGCCTCCAGCGCCGCATACGCGGCCTCGGCGCGTGCACGGAAGCGGTGCAGGCGATTGCGCCGGTCCAGCGGCACGGCGTCCGCTCCGACCAGGGCCGACACCTCGCCCGCCGCGACCCGGCGCAGCAGGTCCATCTGGAAAAACCGGTCCTGGCCGTGCGCATAGCCGGTAGCGTAGGCGAGATCAAGGCGGTTGGCCGCGGTCACCGTCGTAACGCCCTGCGCATCGCGTTCGATGCGCGCGGACGATGCCAGGCCGGCCGCCGCCACGACGCCGTCCAGGCGCGGCAGGCTGGCGCGCAGATAGCCCCAGGCCGCCAATGCGGCGGTCGCGCCCACCAGCACAACGGTCGCCAGCGCGCCCAGGCCGCGACGTCGCCACTTGCCGCGCCGGGGCTCGACGGGCCGCATTCAGCGCAATTCCAGCAGCAAGGGTTGGTGATCCGACGCCGCGCTCTGCTGGTCGACCTCGCAGCGCGACACCCGCTGGGCCAGGTCGGCGGTCACGAAAAAGAAATCGCAGGGGAAAGGACCATCGGCCCACTGCTCGTGGTCGTATACCCCCGTAGTGGGCGCGCGCGCGGGCCCTGCGACCGGACCCGGATGCGTCAGCAGCCATGCATCGAGGAAATCCGGCGCGCCTGCCGTGGCCGGCATGGGCGCCACCATGCGCAGATAGGCGCTGTCGCCCGCCGCGCTGTTGAAATCGCCGCAAATGATGGCCGCCGAGGGCCGGTCCGTGGCCGCGAAGGGCGTGCCCGGCTTCTCCAGGGGCGCCGGCCTGCGTGCGTGCGCGCACGCTTCGGCGTGCATGACGCGCAAGGCTTCCACCTGCGCCAGGCGTTGCGTTTCGGAGTAGTACTCCAGGTGCGTCGTGATCACGCGCACCAGGCCCTTGCCGCTATCGATCACCGCCTCCAGCGCGATGCGCGGCATCGACGGCACGCCGGGATCGGCCGGCCAGGGCAGGCTGTGTCGCCAGACCTGCCGCACCGGCAGGCGCGTGGCGATGGCATTGCCGAAGTGGCGGCGCGGCGCCCCGGGCGCCGGCGGCGGCAAATCCACGGCCACGCCTTCCAGCACCGTGTATCCAGGCAACAGCCGGGCCAATTCCGCGAACTGGTCGGGCCCGGTGCCGCCAGGCAGGCCCGCGGCATCGCCCTCGCCTGGGCCGTCACCCGCGCCCTGCCGCGTATCGAAGCCCCGGCTCACTTCCTGCACGCACAGGACATCGAAATCCGCGACACGCCTGGCCTCGCTCACGATGCGCGGCAGATCCACCCGCCCGTCGCAGCCACGGCCCCATTGGATATTCCAGCAAACCAGTTTCATGCGCGGCCTCCCTTGCCCCTGCCTTTTTAGCAGCCGGGCGGGTCACCGGTCTAGCGCAAGGCGGGCACCGCGCCGCCGACGGGCTGGGACGACGCACCGCCATCAGCCCGGTCTGTCCCGGCCGTCCCGGCTCCCGCGGCTTCCGCGGCGGCATCGCCCAGACGCGCGGGGTCGATCTCATGCCCCTGCCATCCCCCACCCAGCGCCTTGTACAGCGCGACCAGGTCCGTGGTGACCTGCACCGTCTGCTGCGCCAGCTGCACGCGGCTGTCGCTGAGCTGGCGTTCGGTATCCAGCACGTCGATAAAGCTGTTCAGCCCGCTGCGATAGCCGTCGCGCGCCAGGTCGAAGGCGCGGGCATTGGCGTCGGCCACCCGTTGCAAGGTCACCTGGCGCGCCTGGTCGGTGCGATAGCGCACCAGTGCGTCGTCGACGTCGCGCAAGGCGGACAACACCGTCTGGCGATAGTTGAGCACGCTCGCCGCCTGGTCGGCCTTGGCGATGGCGACCTGCGCACGCAACGCGCCGCCCTGGAAAATGGGAATGCTGACCTGCGGTCCGATCGAATAGAAATGACTGGCCCAGCGCGTCAGGTAGCTGGCCTGCGTGGCGCGAAAGCCGAATTGTCCCGTCAAGGAGATGTCCGGGAACATTTCCGCGATGGATTCCCCGACCTGCGCCGTGGCGGCGTGCAGGTCCGCCTCGGCGCGGCGGATATCCGGCCGCCGCCGCGCCAGGCTGGCCGGCAGGCCCACGGGCACGGCGGGCGGCACCGGCGGCACCGCGCCGGGCGTGGACAGCTCGGCGTCCAGCGTGCCAGGCGGCTGGCCCAGCAGAACAGCCAGGGCGTTCAAGGCCTGGGCCGCCTGCTGCTCGAATTGCGGCAACTGCGCCGCGACGGCGCCCAGCTGCGCATCGGCGCGTTCGACATCGGTCTGGCTGGCCAGGCCCGATCGCTGCCGGCTGCGCGTCAGGTCCAACGTGTCCTGCGCCACGCGCACCTCGTCGCGGGCGATGCGGTCCAGCAGCTGGGCGCCGCGCAGCATCGCATAGGTGCGCGCCACCTCGGCTTCCAGCGACACCAGCGCGTCGTTGCGGTCTTCCATCGCCGATTCGGTTTGCGCATTGGCAGCCTCGACGCCGCGCCGCACGCGGCCGAACAAATCCAGCTCCCAGCTGGCGTCGACGCCCAGCGTATAGAGATTCACCGGCTTGTCCGCTTCCTCCAGGAATTGCTTGCCCGCGCTGCTGGCCTGGGCGCCGGCGTCGGGCGCGATGTCGTTCAGGGGCGAATCCGGCGCGCCCAGCCTATCGATCTTGCCGGGAATGCCGCGCGACTCCAGGATGCCCTTCAAGCCGAGTTTCTGGTATGTGTAGCTGCCCGTTCCATTGACCTGCGGCAAGCCGCGAGCGCCGGCGGCGCGTGCCTGCTGGCGCGCCGCGACGATGCGCAGCACGGCCTGGCGCAGGGTGAGGTTGTCCGCGATGGCCCGGTCGATCAAGGCGTCCAGCACCGGATCGTTGAAACCGTGCCACCACTGCGGATCGGGATCGGTCTTTTCCGTCACCGACGCCACCTGGGGCAGCGGCGCCCGCTGGCGATCGGCGTAGTCGTCCGGCGCCCCCGCCTCCGGCGGCTTGAAGTCCGGTCCGACCGTGCAAGCCGCACACAGGAACGCCGCCAGGGTGAGCGCGGCCAGGCGTGCCGCCCGGGGACCGCCACCAGACGCGCCGCACGACAGCCGCGCGCCCAAGGGTGAGCGCAATGGAATCGTCATCATCGACCGGGCCATGCTCAATGTCCTCCGGCGCCGCCCGAGGCGTGGGTGGACGAGAAGAAGAAGGTCAAGGGAATGAAACACCATGCGAAGATGCCGCATATCGCGAAGACGTCGATATAGGCGAGGATAGTGGCCTGCGATACGAAGGTCTGGTACATATGCGCCGTCGCGGCCTGGGTCTGGTCGCCCACCACGCCGGCATAGTCGCGCAAGGCCTGGCCCACACGCTGGACGGTGTCCTGGTATTGCTGCGACAACGGCGACATGTTGCCCACCATATGGGCCATGCGGACTTGCAGGCGTTCGCGTATGCCCGCCGTGGCCAGCGAAATGCCGATCGACCCCGCCACATTGCGGAACATGGTGAACAGCGCCGCCGCATCGTCGTTCAGTTCCTTGGGCAGCGTTACGTAGGCCAGGGTGCTGGTGGGCACGAACAGGAAGGCCAGCGCGAAGGACTGCGCCATGCGCATCAGCACCAGGGTGTTGAAATCGATCTGCGGCACCAGGTGGTGGGAATAAAACAAGGCCGCGCCCAGGAAGAAAAAGCCGACCGCGATCAGGTGCCGGGTTTCCACCTTGGGCATGATCTTGCCGACGATGGGGATCATGAAAGTGATCAGCAAGGCGCCGGGCGACAACACCAGGCCGGCCAGCGTCGCCGTATAGCCCAGCTGCTGCTGGGACAACTGGGGAATGAGAACGGAACTGCCATACAGCACCGCCGCGAAAGCGGCGATGGTCACGCAGCCCAGGCTGAAGTTGCGGTCGCGCATGACCCTCAGGTCCACCACTGGCCGGCGCGCATGGAGCAGCCACAGCACCGCACCCACCAGCCCCACCACCGCCAGCCCGGCGAAGACGCAGATAAAGGTCGAACCGAACCAGTCCTCGTCCTCGCCGCGATCCAGCATCACCTGCAGGCTGCCGAGCCCCAGCGCGATCAGCCCGATGCCGGGCAGGTCGACATGACGCTTGCCCTTGGGCACCGGTTCCTGCCAGGGCGGGTCTTCCACCACCTGCATCACCGCGAGCGCCGTCAGCACGCCCACCGGGACATTGATCAGGAAGACCCAGCGCCAGGAAAAGTTATCGGTGATCCAGCCGCCCAGCGTGGGGCCGAGCACCGGCGCGACCACGATGGCGACCGCGGACACCGAGAACGCGCGGCCGCGCTGCGAAGGCGCGAAGGTATCGAGAATGATGGATTGCTGGCAAGGTTGCAGCCCGCCGCCGAAAAAGCCCTGCAGCATGCGGAACACGATGAGCTCGCCCAGGTTGGTGGCGATGCCGCACAGGAAGGAGCAGGCGGTGAAGGCCACGATGCAGATCATGAAGTAGCGCTTGCGCCCCAGCATGCGCGACAGGAAGCCGGAGATCGGCAGCACCACGCCATTGGCTACCAGGTACGAGGTCAACGTCCAGGTGGCCTCGTCGTAGCTGGCCGACATGGTGCCGGCGATATGCGGCAGCGATACGTTGACGATGGTGGTGTCCAGCACTTCCATGAACGCCGCCATCGTCACCACGATGGCGATGGTCCAGGGATTGGACTGCGGCCGCCAATGGGACGCCTCGCCGGCGGCCCCCTGGGAGGCGGACGCTTGCGCGGCCGCGCTCATTGCAGCACCACGGTAGGAACCACCGACAGGCCCAGCGGCAAGGGCAGGTCCGGGTCCATTCCGCTGTCGATGACGATCTTCACCGGCACCCGCTGCACGATCTTGACGAAATTGCCGGTGGCATTCTCCGCCGGGAACGCCGAAAAGCGCGAGCCCGTGCCCAGCTGGATACTATCCACATGCCCATGCAATTTCAGGCGCGGATAGGCGTCGACGTCGATATCCACCGCATTGCCCGGCCGCATGCGGTCCAGTTGGGTCTCCTTGAAGTTCGCCGTCACCCACACCGTGGGAGGCACCAGCGCGAACACGGTCGCGCCGGCCTGCAACAGCGAGCCGACATTCACATTGCGGCGGGTGACCCAGCCGTCGCTGGGCGCGTGGACTTCCGTATAGGACAGGTTCAGCTCGGCCTGCTCGACCTGCGCATCGGCGGCCTGCAACTGGGCCTCGCGGGCCCGCACCAGCGCCTGCGCCTGATCGACCTGCTGCTGCACCACGTCGGCCGCCTGGACCTGCGCCTGCGCATTGGCGACCTCGGCCAGGGCGGTACGTTGTTGGGCGGTCGCCGCATCGACGTTCTGCTGACTGGTGGCGCGCGGATCGACGCTGCGCTGGCGCCGATAGCTGGCCTGCGCATTGGCCAGGTTGGCCTGTGCGGACTTCTCCTGGGCCCGCGCCTGCGACAACTGCGCGGGATACTGCACGCGCGCCAGCGCAAGCTGGGTGCGTGCCTGGTTCAGCTGGGCGGCCGCCAGGGCACGCTGGGCCAGGGCCTGGTCGCGCGCCGCGACGTAATCGCGCGGGTCGATGCGCAACAGCAAGTCGCCCTTTTTCACCCGCGTGTTGTCATCGACGCTGAGCTGGACGACATAGCCGCCGACCTTGGGCGCGATGGTCACGGCATTGCCCTCGGTATAGGCGTCGTCCGTGCTTACCTGGTTGCGCGTGAGGAACCACCACACCACGCCACCCACCACCAGGACCAGCGCGACGATGCCCAGGATGATCAGCGGCTTCTTGCCGCGTTTCCGGCCATGGTTGCCGTTGTCCTTGTTGTCGCTGTCCTGGCCACCGTTTTCCCGGCCGCCGTCGTCCCGGCCACCGCCGTCCTGGCTACCGCGGCGGTCCCGCCTCTCGCCATCGTCGCGCGCATCGTCCCGCCGCCCGGCCTCGTGGCCGTGCTGGTCGGCTGCTCGGGGATCGTGTTCGGTCTCTTCGGCCATGCCCATGCCCTTCAGATTGCTCATCCGAGGGTCGATGGCAAGCACCATGCCTCGGCATGACAGCGAACTGAACGGGTAGCGGCCGAGGCGATGGCGGAGGGCGGCCGCCCGGCCCCGAAACGATCAAGGCCAGGCAGGCCTATCCATGTGGAACTCGTTATCGCGCGTGATGCCGAAATACGTGCTGGGGCCACCACCGCGCAGGATGGGTTCTCCGGCGGCGGTGTCGTAAACGCCGTCCTTGATCAGGTCGCGGCGGATATGAATGCCGACCGCTTCGCCCAGCACCAGCCAGGCATCGATGTCCTCGCCGCCTTTGCCCTTGAGCCGCACGATTTGCGTCAGCTTGCATTCGAAGGCGACCGGCGTCTCCTTGACACGCGGCACCTGGACCAGGCGCGACGGCGCCGGCGTCAGGCCGGCCAGCCTGAATTCATCCACGTCGGCGGGTGCCGGGGCACTGCTGAGATTCATGGCATCGGCCAGGGAGCGCGTGGCCAGGTTCCACACGAACTCGCCTGTCGCCTCGACGTTGACCAGGCTGTCCTTGCGGCGCAGGCTGCAGAAACCGACGATGGGCGGCTTGTAGTTGAACAGATTGAAAAAGCTGTAGGGCGCCAGGTTCAAGGTGCCATCGGCCGAACGCGTCGACACCCAGCCGATGGGGCGCGGCGCGACGATGGCGTTCAGCGGGTCATGCGCCAGGCCATGGCCAGCGGCGGGTTCGTAGAAATGGATATCGGACATGGCAAGACGGAGGGAAAAAAGCTGGAATGCGCGTGATATTACGCCACTCTCAGCGGGCCAGCGCCGCGGCCAGCGCCACCGCGGCACGCGGCGCGCGGCGCTGCATCGGGTCGCGCGGCGGCTCGGACCGCATGGCCTTGAGCACGGCCTCGCACTTGGCCGCCAAATGCGCTGTCAGCAGGACGCGCATGCGCGCCCCGTCGCGCCGCTCCAGCGCTTCCAGCATGGCGGCGTGGTCGGCCATGGCGGCATCCCACTTGTCCTGGTCGAAATTCGAGCGATAGCGCAAGGACTGGCAGCGCATGTTCACCCGCCGATACGTTTCCGTCAGCATGCTGTTGCCGGCGGCCGCATTGATGGCCTCGTGGATGCGGCGGTTCAGGTCGAAATAGGGCGCCAGGTCGCGGCGCGCATGGCACGCCATCATCTCGGCATGCAGCGTGCGGATTTCCATCAATGCCGCGGCGTCAATGCGCGCGCAGGCCAGCTCCCCCGCCAACGCTTCCAGGCCTCCGATCAATTCGAACAGTTCGATGATTTCCGGCTCGGTCAGGCGCAGCACCTCCGCGCCGCGATTGGGCAGCAGGCGCACCAGGCCCTCGCCGGCCAGCACCTTGTACGCTTCGCGCAGGGGCGTGCGCGAAACCTTCAATTGTTCGCACAGGATGCGCTCATTGAGCCGCTGTCCCGGCGCCAGTCGCCCTTGGACGATGAGCGTGCGCAGGCGCCCGGCCACGGCCTCGTGCAGGACCGGCAGGCCGTCCTGGCTGGCTTGAGGCGGCGGGTCGGAAGCGATGGACATCAACGGGACCAGGGGAAATGGGAACCCGAACTTTACCGAGAAAAGACGACGCCTGGCCGTCTCCCGTCCCGCTCACAACGACTAGGGAAAACCCGCATGCCGCAAGGCCGGCGTTGCATTAGCATCCTCGCAGCAAAATTGCATGCAAAAACAAGGATATCCCCCATGACTTTCCGCGCTCCCTACCGCGGCGGCAGGCACTTCCTGCAAATACCGGGTCCCAGCAACGTCCCCGATCGCATCCTGCGCGCGATGGACTATCCCACCATCGATCACCGCGGCCCGCAGTTCCAGGTGCTGGCGCGCAAGATCCTCGCGGACCTCGGCGAGCTGTTCGGCACGGCCCAGCCGGTCATGGTCTATCCCGCTTCCGGCACCGGCGCCTGGGAGGCCGCGCTGGTCAACACCATGGCGCCGGGCGACCAGGTGTTGATGTACGAAACCGGCCAGTTCGCCGCGCTGTGGCAGAACCTCGCGCGCAAGCTGGGCCTCGTCACGGAAACACTGCCCAGCGACTGGCGCCACGGCGTCGATGCCAGTGCCATCGAACGGCGCTTGCGCGAAGACCGCGAGCATCGCATCAAGGCCGTATGCATCGTGCATAACGAAACGTCCACCGGCGTCCTGTCCGATGTCCCTGCCGTGCGTGCGGCCATGGACCGCGCCGGCCACCCCGCCTTGCTGATGGTCGACACCGTGTCCTCGCTGGGCGCGGTCGAATACCGTCACGACGACTGGGGCGTGGACGTCACGATCTCGGGTTCGCAGAAAGGCATGATGCTGCCGGCCGGCCTGTCCTTCAACGCCATCAGCGCGAAGGCCCTGGCCGCTGCGGAGCGCGGCGGCATGCCGCGCAGCTATTGGAACTGGCAGGACATCATCCAGGCCAACCAGAAAGGTAGCTGGCCCTACACGCCCGCCACCAATCTGCTCTATGGCCTGTCCGAGGCCTGCGACATGCTGCGCGAGGCCGGCCTGGCCCAGGTCCAAGCGCGCCACGCGCGCCATGGCGCCGCCACCCGCGCGGCCGTGGCCGCGTGGGGCCTGGAGAACAATTGCGCGAACGCGGCCGAATTCAGCCCGGTGCTGACGACCGTGCGCATGCCAGAAGGCCATGACGCCGACGCCTTCCGCGCCATCGTGCTGGACCGCTTCGATATGTCGCTAGGCCAGGGCCTGGGCAAATTGAGCGGCAAGGTGTTCCGCATCGGCCACCTGGGCGATTTCAACGACCTGAGCTTGATGGGCACGCTGGCGGGCGTCGAAATGGGCCTGGCGCTGGCCGGCGTGCCGCACCGCGCGGGCGGCGTGCAGGCCGCCATGGACGTGTTGCGCGAGCACGCCGCGCGAAGGCACTGATCAGGCGGCCGCTGCTTCGGCCTCCCTGTCCTCTTCGTTCTCCGCCATGGAGAAACCCAGGTTCAGGCGGGGCTCGATGAAGCTGAGGAAGGCTTGCGTCTTGGCCGGCAGCACACGCGACGGCAGCAGCGCGTACAGCGGCAGCGGCGCCAGCTGCCACTCCGGCAGCACCCGCACCAACCCGCTCTCGCGTACGGCCTGGCGCACGCGTTCGAACACCGGCAGCGCCACGATGCCCAGCCCGGAAACGGCCAGCCGATACAACAGGCTGGACTGATTGGCGGACATATGCCCGGACACGGGCACCACCGCCACATCCTTGCCGCGCCGCAGCTCCCATTCCGAACGACGCTCGTCGATCAGCGAACGCAGGCACTCGTGCTCCGCCAGATCCTGCGGCGTGCGCGGAACGCCATGCTGCTCCAGGTAGGCTGGCATCGCGTACATCTCGCAGGACATGCTCAGTAGCTGGCGCGCGATCAATCCCGAATCGGGTTGCTTGCCGAAGCGCAGCACCACGTCGTAGGGGTTGCTGATGGGATCGATGGGCGCCGAACTGACATCGAACTCGCACTCGATAAGCGGATACTTCCGGGTGAACTCCGCCATTGCGACCGGCAGGAACAAATGAGCGAGACTGCTTTGCATGGAGACGCGCAGCAAGCCCTTCGGCGCGCTGGCCATGTCGGTCAGCTGTTCGTGCGCCACACGCGCCCGGTCCACCAGATGGCGGCAACGTTCATAGTAGATCTGCCCGGCTTCGGTAAGGTCTATGCGCCGCGTACTGCGATTGAGCAGGCGCATGCCGACGTGCTTCTCCAGCTCGCCCACGCGCCGGGACAGGGTCGACGCGGGCATGTTCAATACTTCCGCCGCGCGGCTGAAGTTCTTGTGCCGCGCCACTTCGACATACAGCGCAATATCGTTCAAATGCAGATCCATGATGCGGGTCTCGTGCCGGATGGGGCCCGGCTTGTCAACTTGTAGACAAAATTTTAGGCCTGCATGGCACGCCTCATTGCGTGCACTCATGAAAATGTGTTCGCCGTTATAAGGGTTTTTACCGAGGCGCAGGAAATCCATAATTCTGACCGTTTCGTGACAACCGAGTCACGTGTGGCCCGTCCGTGCTCTCCCGGCGGGCGCTCGAATCAGGATAAGAACATGATGAAGACTGCCCCTCTGGCCCTGGCCGCCTGCATCCTGTTGGCAGGCGCGTCGACCGCCTTTGCCTTCACGCCTCCGCAAGATCCGGACGCTCCCGCGCAAGTCGTTCCGCTCGCGCCGCGGGCCACGCCCGCACAGCAAACGCAAGCACAAACGCAGGCGCCCGGCGCGGCCGCTCCGCGCAAGACGCGCGCACAAGTCCAAGAGGAGCTTGCGCAAGCCAAGGCCAACGGCCAATACACGTTCGGTGAACTGGACTATCCGCCGCAAACCTTGCAACCGGACTGACTGTCCCGCGGTAAATGACAGGCGGATAACACCATCTCGCCATTGGCGGAATGGTGTTATCCGAATTTGCCCTTTTTCTCAGATCGAAATGAATTGAAACTTGCGCCCGTGTTCGGTTCCTCGCACGGGCATCGAAGTGTCGTTCCTCTTTTTCGATCTTGAGAGAAGCATGAAAAAAACCCTACTCGCCCTCGGCTTGACCACGGCGTGCGCCGGCGTCGCGCACGCGGAAACCTCAGTCACCCTCTACGGCCTCATCGATGCCGGCGTGGCCTACGAGCGCATCCGCGGCGATGGCTTCCACGCGTCCCGCATCGGCGAAACGTCCGGCACGTCCAGCGGCTCCCGCTGGGGCCTGCGCGGCACGGAAGACCTGGGCGACGGCCTGTCCGCGGTCTTCACCCTGGAAAACGGCTTCACGGTCACCAACGGCAAGTCGGCGCAGAACAGCCGCATGTTCGGCCGGCAGGCCACGGTGGGCCTGGACTCCACGACGTGGGGGCGCCTGGAGTTCGGCCGCCAGACCAACATGGCCTCCAAGCTGTTCGGCCAGATAGACCCGTTCGGGCTCAGCTACAACTCGGCGAATATGGGCACCACCTTCAGCGCCATGAACACCATGCGCGTGGACAATCTGGTGCTGTACCAGACCCCGACCGTCAACGGCTTCAAGTTCGGCCTGGGCTATTCGTTCAACGCGGACGACTCCCTGAACGACGGTTCCGGCAAGTTTCCGACCGGCGACAACAATCGCGAACTCACCACGGGCCTGTCCTACAGCAACGGCCCCTTGTTCCTGGCTGCGTCGTATGACCGTTTGGACCCGACCAATGACGCCGTCGGCGGCAAGACGTCGGCGCGCCCGCAGCAGTATGCGCTGGGCGGCTATTACGATTTCGAAGTGGTCAAGATCGGCGCCGCCGTCAGCCAGACGCGCGACGGCTGGTTCGTCGGCCAGTCGCTGGCGACCTCACCCGGCGCCTATTACAAGGACTTCGGCAACTATCGCAGCGCCGACGGCTTCACCGCCACGTCCACGCTGCTGGCCGTCACCGTCCCGGTCGGCGCCGCCACTTCGGTCTTCGGATCCTGGCAGCGCGCCGATCCCAACAACAGCAGGCTGACGGGCGACGACAAGACCTTCAACGTCTACGCCGCCGGCCTCACGTACAACCTGTCCAAGCGGACCAACTTGTACGCGTATGCCTCGTACGCGAACAACTACGCGTTCCACGACGGCGTCACCGACACGGTCGTGGCCACGGGTATCCGCCACAAGTTCTAGGCAGCCTCCCGGCGTTCTCGCGCGGCCTGCCTGTCCGGACCGTTACTCCGTTCGGTCCGGAGAGTGACAACCAGCCCGGCCGGCCGCGCGTGACACGGGCTACAGCGGTAGACGGAGTGGGACCGGCGTCTCCAGCAAAGCGTTATTTCCTTCCTTACCGCGGAACCGCGAGCAGATTTTCTGCCCGCGGTTTTTTTCATTTGGGCCGCCCCACCCTTGGCTAGCCCGAACGCAAGATGCTCCTGGCGCGAACGCCACGCGACGCGGCGCGAGCCCATGTCCCCTCTGCTGGCGTATCACGGCGTTACTAGTGATTACGCCAGGCTGACCGCTCATCTAGGACACAATTTGGACTCCAACATCCGCGACGCGAGGTCCTCCAGGCGAGACCGATTTCGTGGATGTTCACGGGCTCCCGACGAGCTTTTCAGACGACGCGGTCGACCTGGATTTCGGTCACGGGCCACGTGGTCATCACAGACTAAGTTGACGCGACCATGGACCTCTACGCTCCCACCATTTCCCCCCTGAATACCAGCAGGCAGTTGCAAACGGCCGTGGGCGTGACCGCGACCCCCGAGGTCGCCGACGCGGGTGCGAACGACGTCACGGTCATGGTGTGGGGCTGCTGGGAGCCGCCCACGACCAACCCCGCGTATGCCCCCTTCCAGGCGGTCAACATCAGCCAGAACCAGATCTGCAATGGCGAGGTCTGGTGCTGGTACAGCGTGACCGACAGGATAGGCAATACGGCGTACTCGGATATCGCCAAGCCGCAAGTCATCAGCACCCAGCAGTACCCCGACAAGCCTGTTGTCACGCCAGCCAATGCCAATGCGCCATCGGCCGGCATGAACGTGGTGACGTCCCTGAAGAACAACTTCAATTCGAATCTCACGCTGCAAGCCACCGACGCCGTCACGGTCACCTGGTGGATATACGACAACAACGGTGATGGGTGGACGAACCCGCGGCAGTACACGAGCCCCAAGCTGCTGGCGTCTCCCATCATATCCGGCACCTTCTCGTTCGGCGGATTGACGCCAGCGCCCGCCGCGAACCAATACGCCCTTGTATGGTTCGACGTCGAGCGTACCCAGCACAGCAGCTCCGCCGCGCCGGACAGATATCAGCGCTTCACGTCCGACGTTACCCATATCGCCGGCAGTGACTGGTATACCCCGGTTCCGGACAAGCTCCCGGCGCCTGTCTTCGACGGCGGCAACGTGATCGACCTGGACCGGATTACCGGCGACATCCCGGCCACGATCCCGAAGACCAGCAGGATCACGCCCACCAGCCAGGTCAAACTATTCGGACTGGGATTCGACCAGAACGGCAACATGGTTCCCGGATCGGACTGGGCGCAGCCCGCGCCCGGCATCTCCACGCCCTATCCCTATAAGGTCCCCAGGGCCAAGGTGGCCCTGGTGCCCAACGGCGGGGACTACGTCATCTCCTATACCGTCGACGGCACCGCGTCGCCGACGAGCCATGCGCAAGTCAAGCAGGCGACGCCTCCGCCGCCCAGCGTTCCGATGGGCAGCGTGTGGGGCTGGGGCGACAGCGAGTACGGAACGCTGGGAGCGTAGCGATGACTCCGGACCCGAAGCTGGGCGCGCCAGTGTCCGTGCGCGTGGACTGGGACGTGCATCGACCCGATCTTTATCCCGACATCCGGGACGGCTTCCTCGGCGACAACGCCAGTTTCTGGATCCGGGGTTATACGGCGCCCACTGGCGGTCTCATGTGGGGCATGAAACCGACCATCATCTATGGCGGAATGAGCGACCCGTTCGGGAACGGCGTGTATCCCCTGCCCTCCGCGTCGGTCTCGTCATCGAGCATGGAGCTGACACAGCCCACCATCCTGACCGTTGCGGTGAATGCCCTCAACGGCAGCAGTGTCGAATCGCCCGATTACGGCACCGCGTTTGTCTTGGCCCATGATTACCAGCTCGACGTCCCGTGGCTCAACGCGGACAATCTGCCCTATGCCGGCCTGTTCAAGCTGCGGGTGTGGAAAGGGACCACCGCCACCCTTTCCGCGCGCTCCGGAGATGGCCTGAGCGCTGCATTGGGTCACTATTTCCAGACGCCGCTCTCGGTCAAGATCAAGGACAGCACCGGGGCCACGCAAGGCACCCATGCGATGGCCGTGCGCTTCGACATTATCAAAGGCGACGCCACCTTTGACCCCGCCGGATGCAACCAGCGCTTCAGGACGATCAGCGATACCACCGCGCAGGTCTTCTCCGAGTACGGCACCGCTTTCGCGCCACGCATCAAGGCGGGAAAGACCGCAGGCACCGTCACGGTCCGCGCGTCGTCTCGCTTTGCCGCGCAGTCGTATGACTTCCAGCTACAGGTCGTCGATCCCCGGACAGACTCGGACGCCGCCTTCGTCTACACGCAGGCGGGCGACTACCAGGACAAGGTCGCGGTCGCGGCCCCGGGTACCCAGTTCCCCACCCTGCTGCAGGTCAAGGTCGAAAACAAGGGCAAAGCGCTCGCGGCCACCGGCAATATCATCTTCGCGGCCTATCCCGCGGCCGACGGGCAGTCGCTCTCGACTTGGTTTCCCGACGGAAACACCGCGACGGTCGCCGTGGACGAGGGCTATGCCACCGCGCCGGCCCTGACTGCCCGCAACGAGGGCGATACGCCCGCATCCGGTTATACCGCCAACGTCATCTGCGCCTACCCCGACACTTATGACATCGAAGACGAAGACCCACGCACGGATACCACGGGTCAGGTCGCCCGCTTCACCGAACGGGTCTGGGACAGCAACGCCGCCACCATCGGCCGGGACGACGCCAGGAACAACCAGACGACCGCGCCGGGGCAATACTTTCCCCTGCGCCTGACGGCCTCCGTCAAGGACGCCGCCAGGAACCCTGTCGACCAGATGCTGGTCACCTTTACCCTGCAAGGCCCGGGGCAATTCGATAGCCAGGACGATGTCCCCGTCGAACAATGGAATGCCGGCAAGGTCGTCGTGCGCACGGGCAGCGACGGCCTTGCCATTGCGCCTCGCATCCTGGCGCAGCCAGGGAAAAGCGGTGCGATTACCGTCATCCCCTCCTGCCCGGTATCCAACGACCAGCCCGCGTATGCCTTGACCTCGGCCATCCCCGCCAACGAGGGCGTCTCCGTCGGCCTGGAGGAGGGCGACCTCCAGGACCAGGTACTCCATGTCGCTTTCCCGATGCCCATGAGCGTCAGCGTCAAGACCGCGACGGGCGACAACGCCACCGCGGGCCAGGTCACCTTTACCTGCCTATCCACGAGCGCGGCGACCGGCAGCTTCAAGGGTGTCTCGTCCGCCACGGCCTCGGTCAACGATGGCGCGGCGATCGCGCCGGCCACGCTGCAAGGCGACGACGTCCTGCAACAGACCCAGTCCTACGGTTACTTCGAAGTTGCGGCCGCCACCGACCACACGGCCACGCCCTATGTTTTTCGCCAGCGCGTATGGCGCAGCAAGCATGCTGTCTTGTCCGCGGTCAGCGGCCAGGAAAACAACAGGGCCAAACCGGGCGAACTCTTTCCCATTCCCGTCGTCGTCCATGTGGTCGGTCCCGACAACGAGAACATCGAGAACTTGTGGGTCACCCTCACGCTGCAGGGGTCGGCGGAATTCGTCTACGACACCGGCATGCCAACGCACCCCGGCGATACCGCGGCCTCGGCCACCGTGCGGACCGATCGCTTTGGCCTGGTCTTGGCGCCTGGCATCAGGGCTGGCCAGGATGCGGGTCCCGTCACCGTGATCGCTGACGCGACGGTGGCGCAAAACCCGCTCCACTTCAACCTGACGGTCCTGCCGGTACCCACGAATGCCTTCTATGTCTATGTCGATCCTGACACCAATTATCAGGACACGATGATGGGAGGCGCCTACGACGCCCCGCTTTCCGCATCCGTCAAGAACTACGGCGGGACCGACGCCACGACAGGCCAGGTCACATTCCAGATCTTCAACGACACGGCCACCGGCGTGTTCTACGACGGGGGCACCAAGAGCACCGTCAACGTCATCAATGGCCGCGCCACCGCGGGCAAGCTGTGCGCGACCCTGACCTCGGGCACCGGCAGCTTCAACGTCGTCGCCTACCCTACCGTCGGATTCTCCGGCGATCCCGCCACCGATACCTCCAACCAGACCGCCCACTTCACCGCGCGTGTCTGGGACGAGGTGTATATCGCCCTGGCGAAAACGGGTGGGGACAATCAGCACTCCGCCACGGGCCAGTACTTTCCAGAACACTTGATAGTGCAGGCGACCGACACGCGCAGCAATACGCCTATCCCGCAATATCTGGTGTCGTTCACCAACACCACCCCCGGCTCGGCCACTTTCGATACCGCCGACCCCGACTTCCCCATCGTCTCGGGCGACAGCCGATCGGTGACGGTACGCGGCAACGACGAGGGCTATGCCACGGCGCCCCGCATCCTGGCCGGCGCCAAGGCCGACACGTTCCAAGTCCAGGCGACCAGCGACGCCGCCTCCAGCACCAGCTTCAAACTCACGATAGACAGCACGGCGCCGCCTCAGATCTACACGCTGACCCCGACGCCGACATCCACGGAGGAAATGGAACCTGACGACATGGACTTCACGACCTTCGTGCTGAAACAGGCGGGCGTCCCGGTCACAACGGGCGTGGAAGTCACCTTGACCATCAGCCCTGCCGGCGCCGTGAGCTTCGACATGAGCAATCCCAACGCGCTGACCGTCTTGACGAAGACGGACAGCAAAGGGCAGGCCCGCCATCCGATCTGGTCCGGAGACAACAACGCCAGCGCGATCGTCACGGCCACCGCCCAACAGGCTTCCGATGGTACGCAAAACATCATCGTCGGCGACGGTGGCTCCAGCAACACCAAGGCATAGCCACGCCCCCAAGACATCCACTCGAATCGGAGCACCAGCATGACACTCGCACCATCGCGCAGGGCCAGCCAACCTCGACCCACCCAGCTCGACGCAACTTGCCTGGGGCCATCCGCGGCGCACCTGGCTTCGACGCAAGACCGAATGGCCCCCGGCGATCTGAATCCCGGCAAGGGAAATATATGCATCCAGGTATGCATGGAGCAATTCACCGGCCAGCATCCCGCCATCAAGGATGCGTTCCCGGGCGAGACCATAGACACGCTGGTGGCTCAACCCCGCAAGTATCTCAGCGGCGCCTACATCCCTCCCATCCCGCAATTCGTTGCTTTCACTTACGCCGAGAATCCCTACGGCTTCGACGCCAACCAGATAGCCACGATTCCGAGCGCCTCCGCCGCGGTGACGCCGCGCACAGTGGAGACGAGCGCAAACGGGCCAACCACCGAAAGCGGGATTATCCCCATTTGCTGCGACAGCTTCGTGGCGGAAAAGATCACCGGCAGCTATCCCCTCTCTCCCGATTACGGTGTCGCCTATATCACCGCCTATGAGGAGTTCACCGTTCCCGGGCCGCCTTTCTCGCCCCAGTGCATGCCGTGGACGGCGCTTTTCATGGTCCGGGTGTGGCACAACATGACAGCGAAGCTGACCTACCTTTATGGAAACAAGCTTACGGCGGCGCCCAACCGGAATTTTCCCGCCACGCTATCCGTGACGGTCACGGACAGCGTGGGCTCCACACGGGCAACCGATGGCCTGCAGGTGATCTTCGATATCACTGGTGGCGGTGCGACTTTCGATCCTTCCGGAGTCACGACGCGCTACTGCCAAATCCAGAACGGGACGCGAGCCATCGTCCTCTCACAGCAAGGCGTTGCCATTGCGCCCCCGATCAAGGCCGGGGCGGCGGTCGGGCCCGTCACCGTCTATGCGTCATCGCGCTTCTCAAGGGACTTCGTGCTTTATGAACTCAACGTCACTTGACACCCTCGATGGTCCCGGCGCCGGGCATCAACCGCGGCCGCTCCAGCCGTCCGACCGCAGGACTCGCGTGCGGTTGAGGGACGGCCACCCGCATCATTGCCACCGCCCCAATCTGCCCTACGTCACGCATCATTTTTGCTATTGAGCCCGCCATGAAACACGACTCCTCCCACCAAGGCAAGACTGGCCAGAACCAGGTCAATTCGCCCTCCGACAAGACGAATTGGGTCGCGCTCAGCGCCAACTACGAGCACGCCGTCGCAATCGACGCCAACGGCTACGTGTGGGCCTGGGGTCAGAACGACAAGGGGCAGCTGGGGCTGGGCACCGGAAAGGCCAACAAGTACACGACCCCGCAACGCGTGGGCGTCATCAACAACGCAGTCGCCGTCGCTACCGGAACCTTCCACACCCTGGTCGTCGACGACCAGGGCAATCTCTGGGGCGCCGGGATCTCCGCCGCGGGCGTGCTGGGAACGCAAGGCCAGACGACGCAGCTTGACAGCCTCACCCATCTCGGCGACTTCAACAGGTATGGCGACTGGGTCGAGATATACAGCAAGCGCGACCTGGCCATCGGCAGGACCAGCAGCGGCATCTGGTGGTCCTGGGGAGACAACACGCTGGGCGCTGTCGGCTTCGACAGCACACAGCCTTACTTCACCTCGCCCCAGCCGTTGTTCGCGGCGAACAAGAATATCGTCCAGGTCAGCGTTGGCATCGACGTGGCCGCCGCGGTAAGCGCCAGCGGCGACCTTTGGATCTGGGGGGACAACACCTACGGGCAGATCTCCGCCGTGACCCCCGGGACCGCCATGAATCCCGTCAGGGACGTGACGCGGGCCACGACGAAGGCTGGGCAATGGGCCCGCGTCGCCGTGGGCCAGACCCATGTCCTCGGTCTGGACAAGAACAACGTGCTTTGGGCCTGGGGCAGGGGAACGGTGGGCCAGCTGGGCATCGGCGACAACCTCGCCTACGCGCCCAATACGCCCACCCTGGTACAGACGCTGCCATCCGCCGGCATCAAGTCCTATGTCGCGGTCGAAGCGAACGACGCCAACTCCGGCGTGGTGGTCGAACTCAACAACGGAAACCGCGCCCTCTACCTGTGGGGAAGCAACGGCTATGGGCAGGTCACCAGCGATCCTGGCTCGTATCCGTACGCGTGGGTGCCGGATCAGCCTATCTACTCGTCCAGCCTGAACAAGTGGTTCGCGTTGCAGCTCGGCGACGGGTTCTCGACCGCGCTCGGCTGAGCGGCGCGCCTCCAGTCAAGGAGGATCCGAAGGCCGGTCCCGTGGTTCCCCCCTATTTGCAGCTCCATGCGAGAGAATGCTCATGAAAAAAGATCCTTCTTCATCTCATCGTCCTGCCTCGCGCACGGTGCGCAAAGCTTCCCCGCACGCACCAACGGTTTTGGACGCAAGCGTCCTCCCGGGTCAACAGGCCTCGGCTATTCCGGATGCCCCAACCGATGGGCCGGTATCTGTGCGCCCGGATTGGACCTTACATCAGCCCGACCAATACCCCGACATCCGGGACGGACCCGTCGGCGCCAACGTGTCGTTCTGGATCAAGGCCTATACGGCGCCCACCGGCGACGTTTTGTCGAACACGCAACCGCCCATTTACTATGGTGGAAGGGACGACCCTTTCGGGAATAACGTATATCCACTCGCCACAGTCTCGACATCAACAGGATTCATAGAACTAACGCAAACCCCGCTAGCTGTGACATGTGAGACGGGTTCCCTCACGGGGAGCAGTGTCGAATCACCCGATTATGCCAGCGCGTTTGTCACAGTCTTCGATACTCGGCTCGGCGTCGTCAATCTCAACGCGAACAACCTGCCTTATATCGGTCTGTTCAAGGCCCGGATCTGGAAGGACTGCACCGCCACCCTTTCCGCGCGCTCCGGCGACGGCCTGAGCGCCGCCTTCGGTCGCTATTTCCAGACGCCGCTCTCGGTCAAGATCAAGGACAGCACAGGGTCCACGCAAGGCACCCATGCCATGGCCGTGCGCTTCGACATTATCGAAGGCGACGCCACCTTTGACCCCGCCGGATGCAATCAGCGCTTCCTGACAATCAACGACACCACCGCGCAGGTCTTCTCCGAGTACGGTACCGCCTTCGCGCCACGCATCAAGGCGGGCAAGACCGCAGGCACCGTCACGGTCCGTGCGTCGTCACGCTTTGCCGCGCAGTCGTACGACTTCCAGCTACAGGTCGTCGATCCCCGGACAGATTCGGACGCCGCCTTCGTCTACACGCAGGCGGGCGACTACCAGGACAGGGTCGCGGCCGCGGCCCCCGGTGGCCAATTCCCCACCCTGCTGCAGGTCAAGGTCGAAAACAGGCGCAAAGAGCCCGCGGCCACCGGCAATATCATCTTCGCCGCCTATCCAATGGCCGACGGGCAGTGGCTCTCGGTTTGGTTTCCCGATGGAAACACCGCGTCGGTCGCCGTGGACGAGGGCTATGCCACCGCGCCGACCCTAGTTACCCAGATCGTGAACAATACGCCCGCATCGGGTTATGCCGCCAACGTCATCTGCGCCTACCCCGACACTTATGACATCGAAGACCAAGACCCGCGCACGGATACCTCGGGCCAGGTCGCCCGCTTCACCGAACGGGTCTGGAACAGCAACGCCGCCACCGTCGGCCGGGACGACGCCAGGAACAACCAGACGGCCGCGCCCGGACAATACTTCCCCTTCCGCCTGACCGCCACCATCAAGGACGCCGCCAGGAACCCCGTCGACCAGATGCTGGTTACCTTTACCTTGCAAGGCCCGGGGCAATTCGATAGCCAGGACGACGTCCCCGTCGAGCAATGGAATGCCGGCAAGGTCGTCGTGCGCACGGGCGGCGACGGCCTGGCCATCGCGCCTCGCATCCTGGCGCAGCCAGGGAAAAGCGGTGCGATTACCGTCACCCCCTCCTGCCCGGTATCCAACGACCAGCCCACGTATGCCTTGACCTCGGCCATCCCCGCCAACGAGGGCGTCTCCGTCGGCGTCGGCGAAGGCGACTACCAGGACCAGGTGCTCCAGGCGCCTTTCGTCTACCCGTTGACCGTTGCCGTCAAGACTGCCACGGGCGATAACGCCACCGCCGGCCAGGTCACCTTCACCTGCCAGGGTACGAGCCAGGCCACCGGCAGCTTCAACGGCGCCCCGACCGCCACCGCGCCCGTGAATGGCGGCGCGGCGATCGCCCCGGCCACGCTGCGCGGCGACAATATCCTGCAATCGACACAGTCCTACGGCTACTTCGAAGTCACCGCCATCAGCGACTATGCGGACCAACCCTGCACGTTCCACCAGCGGGTATGGCGCAGCAAGCATGCCATCTTGACAGCGGTCAGCGGCAATAGCAGCGACGACAACAAGGCCCAGCCGGGCGACCTTTTTCCGATTCCCGTCGTCGTCCACGTGGCCGGTCCCGACAACGAAGACATCGAGAACCTGTGGGTCACCTTCACGCTGCAAGGATCGGCGGAGTTCGTCTACGACGAGGGCGTGCCCGCGCAAACCGGCGATACCGCCGCCTCGGCCACCGTGCGGACCGATCGCTTCGGCAAGGCCTACGCGCCTGACATCAGGGCAGGCAAGGACGCGGGTCCCGTCACCGTGACAGCCGACGCCACGGTCGCGCAGAACCCGCTTCCCTTCAACCTGACGGTCCTGCCGATACCCACGAACGCCTTCTATGTCTATGTCGATCCTGACACCAATTACCAGGACACGACGATGGGCCTTGCCTACGCCACCCCGCTTTCCGCATCCGTCAAGAACTACGACGGGACCGACGCCACGACAGGCCAGGTCACGTTCGAGATCTTCAACGGCACGGCCAGCGGCGTGTTCTACGACGGGGGTACCAAGAGCACCGTCAACGTCATCAACGGCCGCGCCACCGCGGGCAAGCTGTCCGCGACCCTGACCTCGGGCACCGGCAGCTTCAACGTCGTCGCCTATCCCACCGTGGGATTCTCCGGCGATCCCGCCACCGACACCTCCAACCAAACCGCCCACTTCACTGAACGCGTCTGGGACGACGTCTATGTCGCCCTCGCGAAAACCGACGGGGATAATCAGCACGCCACCACGAACCAGTACTTTGCGCAGCATTTGACAGTGCGCGCGACCGACACGCGCGGCAACAACACGCCGGTCCCCGAGTATCTGGTGACGTTCAGCATCTCCAACCCCGGCATGGCCACCTTCGATACCGCCGATCCCGACGTCATTATCGTCTCGGGCAACAGCCGAGCGGTAACCGTGCGCGGCGACGACAATGGCCACGCCACGGCGCCCCGCATCCTGGCCGGCGCCAATGCCGGCGGGGTCCAGGTCCATGTATTCGGCGGCGCCGACCCCGGCACCATCTTCAAGCTCACGGTGGACAGTGACCAGCCCGCGCCCGGCACGGTAACGAACGTCTATGTATCCCAGGGGGATTACCAGGACCAGTACGCGACGGACCCGTATCCCATCGCACTGGCGGTCTCGGCGACGGACTCGCAGAACAAGTTCGCCCAGACAGGCCAGGTCACCTTCAAGATATTCCAGGGTACCGCCGACGGAGCCGGCTTCAGCGGCGTCACGGGGGACAACACCACGGTGACGGTGGCGGTCAACGATGGGCACGCCACTGCGCCGACGGTGATCGCGGGCGCCGGCCCGATCCAGGGCTATGGCGATTGCCATGTCGTCGCCTTCCCCAGCACCTTCACGGGCGATCCCTTGAGCGACACATCGACGCAGACGGCCCACTTCACGCTGCGGGCGTGGATCAGGGAATGGCTGGATATCACGAAGCAGAACGACGGCCAGACCGCGCTTGTGCAACAGTATTTCGCCCAGCGATTGCAGGTCAACGTCTTCGACAAGTCCAGCAATGCCCCGCTGGCCTACTACATCATGACGTTCACCATCACCGGCGACGCCACTTTCGATACCACCGATGTGGCTGCGCGCATCCTCTCGGGCGATGGCAAATCGGTATCGGTGCAGGGCGATGCGCAAGGCAATATCACCGCGCCGCGCATCCTGGCGGGAAGCACCGCGGGCAGCGTCGTCGTGAATGCCCAGGGCAATCTCTCATCCGGCACCAGCTTCAACCTGACGGTGCAGGCGGACCAGCAACCGATCCTGTATACGCTCAAGCCCGCCAGCGCCGCGCTCAACGTAGCCGTCAACGGCAGTCAGCCGGCGATATTCAACCTGACCGACAACAATACGCGCAAGGGTGTCGCGCAGAAGCCGGTCACCATGACCATCGTCAATACCGGATCGGCCCAGGCGAGCTTCAAGCAAGGCGACCCGACAGCCACGACCACTTCCGGCTTGCAGACAGACAGCACGGGGCAGGTATCCGCGACGGTCTATGGGAACGGCCAGGCGGGCAGCGCGACGTTGACGGCCAGCAACCCGAACGCCAACGATAGTTCGGAACCGGTGAACATCCGATGACGAAACGCCCGGCGCCATGGCGCCGGGCGACAGTGGGGAGGGAACGCGGGGGAAGTCGGCGACGGCGTCCCCCCGCGCCCCCAAGGGATAACTCTCTCCGAAAGCATCAACTCGAATCGGAGCATCACCATGACACTCGTACCATCGCACAGCACCGACCAACCCCGGCCCATCCAACTCGACGCGACGCGACGCGCATGGGGGCAGGTATCGACGATGGCGCGCTCCTGGCGACGCCCAGACATAGGCTTCCCAAGGGAAATCAGAGTGCCGGTGCGCAGCCGGGCCAGCGCTTCCTGTCAACCTAGAGGCGGATTGAGCGAATAATCGATCAATCGGCCAAAAAACGCTCACGCGGGATGCGCGGCTACGACTGCCTGCCGCCTCCCGACGCTGCCTGCTCGCTATCTGGGTGCCTTCGAGCGAATTTCGGGCGCACGCTGAGTCGTTACTGAGCTAATCGAGCGAATAATCGCTCAATACTCTACAATTATCCAGGTCCCGCAGCCCCTGCTCGCGAGGTGGAGATTGGTTTTGAGGAGTTGGTGGTGACAGGCAAACCGTTAGCGCAGCGAATTCTCGACGCTGTCGCCCGTGTCGGCTTCAAGAGGGACGAGCGGGGCGCAGCGCCGCGCGACCTCGGCAAAGAACTTGGAACGCCAGCGAGCACACTGCGGCGGGCGCTGCAACAACTAGTGGCCGCGGGTGCCCTGATACGCGAAGGCCAGGGACCGTCCGTTCGGTACATCCTGCCCACGGAGGCGGCAAGTCCTACGCCGGCACGGCCTCCTTCCGCCTTCCCCAGTGTTGTCAGTTGGTCTCTACCGGCAAAAAATGCCCTGCAGCAGCTTCGGCGCCCCTTGGGCGCTCGCAAACCTATAGGTTATGACCGAGGCCTCGTCGACGCTTACGAGCCGAATGTCAGCACTTGGCTTCCAGCGGATGTCGCACACGGCCTGCTGTCGGAAGGCGGCATGCCTGGCCATCGGCCCGCCGGCACCTACGCCCGCGACGTGCTCGAGCAATTGCTCATCGACCTATCGTGGTATTCCTCCCGGCTGGAGGGCAATACGATGTCGATGCTCGACACGGAGCGGCTATTTCGGGGCGGCGCGTCAGGAGGCGATCCTGAAGCACTAATGCTTCTCAACCATAAGCGCGCCATCGAATTCATGGTGGCCAACGTGCCGGTCGAAGGCCTCCATGCGCGCATGGTGCGGAACATCCACGCCTTGCTTATGGACGGGTTTCTGCCCAACCCTCGCAGCCTGGGAGCCATTCGCTCGACGATGGTACGCATCACCGGAACCGTGTACCTGCCGACACAGGCGCCCCAACTCCTCCAGGAAATGCTCCAGCAGATATTGGATAAGGCAGCGGAGGTCAACAACCCCGTGGAGGCGTCATTCTTCCTTTGGGTCAGCCTGGCTTATCTGCAACCGTTCGAGGACGGCAACAAGCGCGTCAGCCGACTTGCCGCCAACATCCCGCTGATGGTTTTCAATTGCGCCCCCTTGTCTTTTCTGGACGTCGATCAGGACGACTATGCGCAGGCCATGCTGGCCTACTATGAGTTGCGCGACCTAGCGCCGGCGGCGGATTTATTCGCGTGGACCTACCGGCGGTCCTGCGCAAAGTACGCCTTGGTATTGCGGCAAACGCCTGTGGGAAATCCGTTGCGGGCCAAGTTCGGCCCCAAACTGATCGAAGCCGTACAGGCCGTGGTCCATTACCGCCGCCCGCTGGCAAACACGCTCGAGACCCTTGCCTTGCCCCCTCACGAACGCGAGCAATTCGAGCCGCTTCTGCGCTCGGAACTTGAAGGGTTGCACGAATTCAATGCGGCACGCTTCGACCTGTCGACTCGATCCGTTGACGACTGGATCGCCGCCGGACGCCCGCTGTAAAAACAGCCCGCTGTAAAAACAAAAACGCACAGCAATCTGCTGTGCGCTTGAGTCCTTGCCGGTACAAGGAAAATTTGACCAAATCAATGGTCGGGGCGAGAGGATTCGAACCTCCGACTCCTGCGTCCCGAACGCAGTACTCTACCAGGCTGAGCTACGCCCCGTTTTTCACTACCAGTTTTCGCTACTATCGGCTGGTCGTGATCGCTATCGATCTCGATTCACCGCGAAAGCGCAGAATTCTAACAGACTTTCGCGATAAGTGGAAACCGGATAATTTGCCAGCGCTACGCGGGCCCGTTCCGCCTCGGCGCGCGCCGCTTCCCGTGCATGCGCGAGGGCGTCCGTATCGTTGATGGCCGCGGCCACCGCGCCGAAATCGGCATCGCCGGTTTCGATCGCGTCGCGGATCAATTGGCGCTGCGCCGCCGTGCCCACTTCCATGACGCGGATCAGCGGCAGGGTGGGCTTGCCTTCGCGCAGGTCGTCGCCGACGTTCTTGCCCAAGGCCTGCGCGTCGCCGCTGTAGTCCAGCACGTCGTCCACCAGTTGGAACGCGGTGCCGATGTGGCGGCCATAGGCAGCCGCCGCTTCCTCCTGCGCCGGCGTGGCGCCGGCCAGGACGGCGCCGACCTGGGCCGCGGCCTCGAACAGCTTGGCGGTCTTGTAGCGCACCACCTGCAGGTAGCGCTCCTGCGAGACGTCCGGATCATGCACGTTGAGCAGCTGCAGCACCTCGCCCTCGGCGATCACGGTGGTGGCCTGCGACAGGATGGCCATGACGCGCATCGAATCGACGTCCACCATCATCTCGAAGGCACGCGAATACAGGTAGTCGCCCACCAGCACGCTGGCCGCATTGCCGAACACGGCATTGGCGGTCTGGCGGCCACGACGCAGGTCGGATTCATCCACCACGTCGTCGTGCAGCAAGGTGGCGGTGTGGATGAACTCCACCACGGCGGCCAGGGTGTGATGGTGCGTCCCGGGGTAGCCCAGGGCGCGCGCGATCATCAGGAGCAAGGCGGGCCGCATGCGCTTTCCGCCGGCGCCGATGATGTAATCGCCTATCGTGCGTATCAGCACGACTTCGGAATCCAGGCGGCCGCGGATGACGGCATCCACCGACTTCATGTCATCGGCGATAGGAGCGATAAGATCGGGGAGATTCAAAACGTTTCCGGCGGTCTGAGCGAGCCGAGCGACGGCCCGTGTAACTTGTGCCCCGCTTGCGTACTTGCCGCCCCGGGGGATCGTGGGATTATACGGGTTAAGCCACCGGCGACAGGCAGGGGGTAGACCTTCCCGCGCCATCCGCGGCACGCCGCCGGATCCGCCCCGTTGCCCCGAGACGACACGTAACTCGTTGACCCAGCGCAGGTTTTTTTGACTTTGCCAAACGGGCGGGCTAGAATCCTCGATTCGGCATTCCGTACGGGTACGCCCGTGCGCCGAAAGTTTCTCGTTCTTTACAGAACTCATCCAAGGAATTAACCCATGTACGCGGTCATAAAAACCGGCGGCAAGCAGTATCGCGTTGCCGCAGGCGAAAAACTCAAGGTAGAACAGATACCTGCTGACATTGGGCAAGAAATCACCCTGGATCAAGTGCTGTCCGTTGGCGAAGGCGACCAGTTGAAGATTGGTACGCCCCTCGTTTCCGGCGCCTTGGTCAAGGCTACGGTTCTTGCGCATGGCCGGCACGACAAGGTCAAGATCTTCAAGATGCGCCGTCGCAAGCACTACCAGAAGCATCAAGGCCACCGTCAGAACTACACCGAGATCCGCATCGAAGCCATCACGGCTTGATGTCCATCCGGTACACCCTTTATTAGCAGGAGCTAAAAAATGGCACAGAAAAAGGGCGGCGGCTCTACGCGGAACGGCCGTGACTCAGAATCGAAGCGCCTGGGCGTCAAGGCCTACGGCGGCCAGTTGATCCCGGCTGGCTCGATCATCGTGCGTCAACGCGGCACGCGCGTCCACGCTGGCGTGAACGTCGGCATGGGCAAGGACCACACGCTGTACGCGCTGGTCGATGGCAAGGTGCATTTCGCCATCAAGGGCGCCGGCAACAAGCAGACGGTTTCGATCGTCGCTGCCGAGTAATTGCCGTCCGCAGCCTTCCAGGCTTTCGTACGGTAAGAACAAGCACAGCCGAAAAAGGCCCTGTCGCGCGCGGCAGGGCCTTTTTGTCTTCATACATCTCCCTCATCCTTATCCGGTCCCCATCATGAAATTCGTCGATGAAGCCACCATAGAAGTCATTGCCGGCAAAGGCGGCAATGGCGTGGCGAGCTTTCGCCGCGAGAAATTCATCCCCAAAGGCGGCCCGGACGGCGGTGACGGCGGTCGCGGCGGCAGCATCCTGGCGGTCGCCGACCGCAACATCAACACCCTGATCGACTTCCGCTACGCGCGCCTGCACCGCGCCCGCAACGGCGAAAACGGCCGTGGGTCGGACCAATACGGCGCGGCCGCGGCCGACATCGTGCTGCGCGTGCCGGTCGGCACCATCATCCACGACGCCGACACGGGCGAACAACTGTTCGACCTCAACCGCCATGGCCAGGAAGTGGTGCTGGCAGCCGGCGGCCAGGGCGGCATGGGCAACCTGCACTTCAAGTCCAGCGTCAACCGCGCGCCGCGCCAGTGGACGCCCGGCAAGGAAGGCGAACAACGCCGCCTGCGCATGGAGTTGAAGGTGCTGGCCGACGTCGGCCTGCTGGGCCTGCCCAACGCCGGCAAGTCGACGCTGATCAGCAAGATTTCGAACGCGCGGCCCAAGATCGCGGACTATCCCTTCACCACGCTGCATCCCAACCTGGGCGTGGTGCGCACCTCCGCGTCGCGCAGTTTCGTGGTGGCCGATATCCCCGGCCTGATCGAAGGCGCATCCGAGGGCGCCGGCCTGGGCCACCTGTTCCTGCGCCACCTGGCGCGCACCCGCGTGCTGCTGCACCTGGTGGACGTGTCCTCGCCCGACCCGGACGTGGATCCCATCCCCCAGGCCGTGGCCGACGCCCGCGCCATCGTCGAGGAATTGCGCCGCTACGACGAAGACCTGGCCAGCAAGCCGCGCTGGCTGGTGCTGAACAAGCTGGACATGGTGGCCGACGACGCCGCCGACCTGCAAAAGCGCTTCTGCGAGGCCTTCGAATGGACGGGTCCGGTCTACGCCGTTTCCGGCCTGACGGGCGACGGCACGCAAGACCTGATCTGGGCGCTGCAAGACTACCTGGACGCGGAAAAGCGCAAGGACCAGATCGCCCAGGACCAGGCCGACGGCACCTACGTCCATGAGGACCCCCGCTTCGACAGCACGCGCGGCTTGGCCGCGCCCTCCGACGCCGCGCCGCGCGGCGGTGACGAATAAGCCATAATTCCGTTCCGTCACCGTGCCTGCGGGGTTCGCTCCGCAGGTTTCCGCCCGCCACCGGCAGCGCAGGAAATCCCACCGGCCCCAGCCGGACCCGCGCCGCCATCTCCGGGCTTCGTTTCAACGTACCGCCCCGGCCCGCGCCATGATCGCTGCCAACCAAGCCGCCCAAGCCCCCGTCTCCGTCGTCGCCGCCGCCAACCGGTTGGTGGCCAAGGTCGGATCCTCCCTCGTCACCAATGAAGGCCGCGGACTGGACCGCGCCGCCGTCGCCCACTGGGCCGCGCAGATCGCCTCGCTGCGCCAGCAGGGCAAGCAGATCGTGCTGGTCTCCAGCGGCGCCGTCGCCGAAGGCATGGCGCGCCTGGGCTGGCGCAAGCGGCCGTCGGTCATGCACGAACTGCAGGCCGCCGCGGCCGTCGGCCAGATGGGCCTGGCCCAGGCGTACGAAGCCGCGTTCGCCGAACACGGCCTGCGCACCGCGCAGATCCTGCTGACGCACGAGGACCTGGCCGACCGGCACCGCTACCTGAACGCGCGGTCCACCCTCTTCGCGCTACTGCGGCTGGGCGTGGTGCCCATCGTCAATGAAAACGACACGGTGGTCACCGATGAAATACGCTTCGGCGACAACGACACGCTGGGCGCCCTGGTCACCAATCTGATCGAGGCCGACACGCTGATCATCCTCACCGACCAGCGCGGCCTGTACGAATCCGATCCGCGCAAGAACCCGGACGCGCGCTTCGTGGCGCACGCCCAGGCCGGTGATCCGGAGCTGGAAGCCATGGCCGGCGGCGCCGGCAGCGGCGTCGGCACCGGCGGCATGCTGACCAAGATCCTGGCGGCCAAGCGCGCCGCGCACAGCGGCGCCCATACCGTCATCGCCTCCGGCCGCGAACGCGATGTGCTGGTGCGGCTGTCCCAGGGCGAATGCATAGGCAGCGAGTTGCGCGCCGTGCTGCCCGTGTGGTCCGCGCGCAAGCAATGGCTGGCCGACCACCTGCGCCTGCGCGGCCACGTGGTGCTGGACGCCGGCGCGGTGCACGCGCTGATGAACGAAGGCAAGAGCCTGCTGCCTATCGGCGTGACCGAAGTGCATGGGGATTTCGAGCGCGGCGACGTCATCGCCTGCGTCGACCAGGACGGGCACGAATGCGCGCGCGGCCTGGTCAACTACTCGTCCGCCGACACGCGCCGCATCATGCGGCACCCTTCGTCGCAAATCGCCGCCCTTCTCGGCAGCATGACCGACCCGGAGCTGATGCACCGCGATAATCTCGTGGTGCTCTAAGGCGTCGGCAAGGGGGGCGACAGCCCGACCCGGGAGCCGGAGTCGGAAGCGAACATGGGCCGCGGCGCCGGTGCATTTTCGCCGCGCTGCTTGCCCCCCGTCAGGCCAGGCTCTTGGCCTGCAATGACAATCCCAATTGCACGCGGCGCTGCAGCCACAGGCTGGGGCGATAACGCGGATCGCCTGTCACGCGCTGCATGTTGCGCAGGATTTCCAGGATGCGCGCCGCCCCCAGCGCGTCGCCCAACGCCAACGGCCCCATGGGATAGCCCAGGCCCAGGCGCACGGCCTGGTCGATGTCCTCCGGGGTGGCGATCTGCTGCTGGGCAATGTCCGCCGCGATGTTGACGATGCAGGCGATGATGCGCTGGGCGACAAAACCCGGCGAGTCCTGCACCACGCTGACGGCCGCGCCGTCGGCGGCGAACAGCGCATGCGCCGCGACGCGCCAGCGCGGCTCCGTGGCCGGCGACACCATGAGGGTGCGACGCTGGCCGGCCTTCAGGCCATTGAACGTATCGACGCCCACCGTGCGGGCCGGGTCCAGGCCCTGCGTATACACCGCCGTGGAAACATCCTCGCCGTAGGGCGTCACGACGATCAATGCATCGTCAGGCGCCTCGCTGGCGGTGGACAGTTCGATATCCGCCTGCAAGGGACCGGATTTCAGCTGCTTCAACAACCCCAGCGCGCACTCCTGGCCGTGGGGATGGACATGGCTCACCCACACCTTGAGCCTGCCCGGCAAGGCGGGCGCGGCCGCTTCCGCCGGTGCCTGTTTCTGCCCGTCGACGTAGCGATAGAAGCCCTCTCCCGCCTTGCGGCCGACCAGGCCGCCGGCCAGCCGCACCGTCGTCAACGGCGACGGCCGGAAGCGCGCCTCGTCGAAGAACTGCCGGTAGATCGACTCCATCACGGGGTGCGACACATCGAGCGCGGTCAGGTCCATCAACTCGAAGGGACCCATGCGAAAGCCCGCCTGCTCGCGCATGATGGCATCGACCTGGTCGAAAGGCGCCACCGATTCCTGCGCGATGCGCAGGCCTTCCGTGTTCAGGCCGCGGCCGGCGTGGTTGACGATGAACCCCGGCATGTCGCGCGCCCGCACGGGCGTGTGGCCCATGCGGCGGGCCAGGTCCATCAGGGCGTCGCCGGCGGCGGGATCGCCGCGCAGTCCGTCGATGACCTCGACCACCTTCATCAGGGGCACGGGATTGAAGAAATGGAAGCCCGCCACCCGGCCCGGCAGGCGGCAGCCCGTGGCGATCGCCGTGATCGACAGCGACGACGTGTTGGACGCCAGGATGCAATCGTCGGCCACCACCGCTTCCAGCTTCCCGAAGACTTCACGCTTGACGTCAAGGCGTTCGACGATGGCCTCGACCACCAACTGGCAATCCGCCAGGTCCTCCAGCGCGGCGCACGCGATCACGCGCCGCAAGGCGGCGTCCGCCGCGGCAGGCTCCATCTTGCCCTTTTGCACCAGCTTGTCCCACGTCTGCTGCAAGCTGGCGCGGGCGGCCTGCACGGCATCGACGTTCGTGTCGAACAGCCTGACGCTCAGGCCCGCCTGGGCGGCGATTTGCGCGATGCCGCGCCCCATGGCACCGGCGCCCACCACGCCCACGGTTTCAATCGGCTTCATGTTCCTGTCTCCTGCTTTGCTGCGTGTACCGGGCCGGCGCCTGCCATGGCGCCGGCGTTGATTCCCGAAGCGGCGGCGTCTCGCGGCCGCTCCGCGTAGGGTCGTTCAAGTGGAATTGCGAGAATTGTGCTGGGCCCGCGCGACGGTTCAATGACCGGCGGCCAGGGCCTCGATCTCCGCGTCGGACAATCCCAGGCGCTCGCGCAGCACTTGCGCGGTGTGCTCGCCCAGCATGGGCGGCGGGCGGCGATATTCGACGGGGCTGCCCGACAGGCGTAGCGGGCTGCCCGCGATCGGCGTGGTGCCGGCCACGGGATGCGGCAGTTCGCGCTTCATCTGGCGGAAGACCACCTGGGGATCCTCGTACACCTGGTCCAGCGTGTTGATGGGGCCGGCGGGTACGCCCGCGCGCTCCAGCTCCGCCAGCCAGTGGTCGCGTTCGCCCTGGGCCATGCGCTCCACCAGCAGCGGCACCAGGATCTCGCGATTGACCACGCGCTTGGGGTTGGTGTTGAAGCGCGGATCATCCGCCAGCTCTGGCAGGCCGATGACGCCGCAATAGGCGCGGAACTGGCTATCGTTGCCCACGGCCACGATCATGTGGCCGTCGCTGACCGCGAAGACCTGGTACGGCACCAGGTTCTGGTGCGCGTTGCCCGCGCGACGCGGCGCCTTGCCCGACGTCATGTAGTTCAGGTTCTGGTTCGCCATCATGGCGACCTGGCAGTCCAGCAGGGCCATGTCGATGTGCTGGCCCAGGCCGCTGCGGCCGCGTTCGTGCAGCGCCGCCAGGATGCCCACCGTCGAATACATGCCGGTCATCAGGTCCGCCACGGCGACGCCGGCCTTCTGGGGGCCGCCGCCGGGCAGGTCATCGCGTTCCCCGGTAATGCTCATGAGCCCGCCCATGCCCTGGATCATGAAGTCGTAGCCGGGACGGCTGGCGTAGGGGCCGGTCTGGCCAAAGCCGGTAATGGAACAATAGATGAGGCCGGGGTTCTCCTTGCTGAGGGTCTCGTAGTCCAGACCGTACTTGCGCAAGCCGCCGACCTTGAAGTTCTCCACCAGGATGTCGCTCTGGCGCGCCAGGTCGCGCACCAGCTCCGCGCCGCGCGGCGAGGCGATATCCAGCGCGACCGACATCTTGTTGCGGTTGGCGGAAAGGTAGTAAGCCGCTTCGCTCGTGTCCTTGCCGTCCTGGTCCTTCAGGTACGGAGGCCCCCAGCCGCGCGTATCGTCACCCGCGCCGGGCCGTTCGATCTTGACGACCTCGGCGCCGAGGTCGGCCAGGTTTTGGGTGCACCAGGGGCCCGCGAGCACGCGGGTCAGATCGAGAACGCGAATACCGGTGAGGGGAGCAGGACGAGTGGACATAAACCCGGGAGATAACGGTTGTAGAAGGCGGACGCCGTCCGCCGCGTAGGAACTGCATGGAGGCCGGCGGTCTGCCGCGCTGGGGCTATTTTGCCCCAAATGCCGGCAGGGGCGGACCGGTCAATATCCGTGCGCCTTCATCGTCTCGCGGGCGATGACCAGTTGCTGGATCTGCGTGGTGCCCTCGTAGATGCGGAACAGGCGCACGTCGCGGTAGAAGCGTTCGACGGCGTATTCCGAGACATAGCCCGCGCCGCCGTGGATCTGCACGGCGCGGTCCGCCACCCGGCCGACCATCTCGGTCGCGTAGAGCTTGCAGCAGGCCGCCTCCAGCGTGGTGTTCTCCCCCCGGTCGCGCTTGCGCGCGGCGTCCATGACCATGCAGCGCGCCGCGTAGGCTTCCGCCTGGCTGTCCGCGATCATGGCCTGGATAAGCTGGAACTCCGCGATGGGCTTGCCGAACTGCTTGCGCTCGGCCGCATAGCGCACGGCATCGGCGATCAGGCGCTGCGCCGTGCCGACGCACAGCGCCGAGATATGCAGGCGCCCCTTGTCGAGCACGCGCATGGCGGTGCGAAAACCCGTCCCCTCCTGGCCACCCAGCAGCGCCGAGGCCGGTACGCGGCAGTTGTCGAAGATCACGTCGCTGGTCAGCGCGCCGGCCTGCCCCATCTTCTTGTCCGGCTTGCCCAGGGTCAGGCCCGGCGTGCCCGCCTCCACCAGGAAGCAGGAAATGGCGTCGGACTTGCGTTCCTGGCTGGTGCGCGCCATCACGGAAAACAGCCCGGCGATGGGCGCGTTGGTGATGAAGCGCTTGGTGCCGTTGAGTATGTAATGGTCGCCATCGCGCCGTGCGAACGTGCGCAGGGACATGGCGTCGGAGCCGGCTTCCGGCTCGGTCAACGCGAAGGAGCCGATGATCTCGCCGCTGGCGAGCTTGGGCAGGTAGTGCTTGCGCTGCTCGTCGCTGCCGGCCATCACGATGGATTGCGAGCCGATGCCGATATTGGTGCCGGCCAGCGAGCGGAAGGCGGGCGAGGTATGGCCCAGCGCCATGGCGACCTGGACCTCTTCTTCCATATTCAGTCCCAGCCCGCCGTATTCCGGGGCAATGGACAGGCCGAACAGGCCCAGTTCGCGCATTTCCTCGACGATGGCGGGCGGAATCGCACCGGTCTCGGCGACTTCATGCTCGGCGGGAATGAGCCGCTCGTCGACAAAGCGGCGCACCGCGTCGAGCAACAGCGTAAGGGTTTCGTGGTCGAGTGCCATCGTGGATCTCCTGGTATATCAAGGGGCTGGGCGGCGCAGGCCGCCCAGCAGCAAGTCGTAGTAGCCGGCGGCCACCGATTCGGCGTCCTGTCCCTGGCCTGGCTTGTACCAACGGGCCATCCAGTTGAGCATGGACAGAATGGCCCGGCCGGTGGCGGCCTGGTCGATGTCGCGGAAGACGCGCTGGGCGACTCCCTCGGCGATCAGCCGCCGCAGCAGGCGCTCGTAGTCGTCGCGCAGTTGAGCCGCGTCGTCGCGGTAGACGGGGCTCATGCCGGAATAGCCGACCAGCATGGCGACGAAAGCGGAATGGTTGGCCTCGAAATAGCGGGCGTGGGCCAGCATGAAGGCCCGCAGGCGCTCGGCCGGCCCCTCGGCCGCCGCCACGGCGTCGCCCACGGCCCGGCCCAGTCCGTCCAGCGTCTCGATGATGATGGCGTCGTAGATGTCCTGCTTGGTGCGGAAGTAGTGGTAGATGGCCGCCTTGGACATTCCCAGGCGCGCCGCCACATCGGCCATGGCGCTGTTCTCGTAGCCACTGTCGGCGAACAGGCGGGCGGCCTCGGCCAGGATGCTGGCGCGTGGCGCCGGCATGGAGGGCGGCCGGCCGGCGCGCGGACGCGGCGGCGGGGATGCCGTGGCGCCAATGGCCGTGGAAGAGGAGGAAGTCTTGCTCATGGCCATATTCTAATTACTTACCGTCTGGACGGTAAATAAATTTGTGCGGCTTGCGCCTGCCTGTCGCCCCATCCCCGCCTGCGGAGGAGGCGGCCAGATCTTTCCTCTCGCGCATGTTTCCCTGTGGGAGCCGCCCTTCCTCTCCCGCGCCGTCATGCCTATTTACAACATCCCTAGGGTTTACCCCTAAATTCATGTTGCATTGCACATAGGGTATTCCCTATAATGGTTTTCACTGATGCAGCAAACGACGCAGCACCCTGGAGAAAGACCATGACGAACATTGCCCTGAATAACGCCCGCCTCACCGACGCCCTCGAACGCGACATCCTGGAAGCCACCATGACTCAACAAACCGTTGCCCATCCCTTCGCCGCCATCAAGCGCGCGGTTGGCGCCTTCTTCGATTTCATCGACGAAGTGCAAGAAACCATGAACCAGGCGCGCGCCACCAGCAACCGCTTCTCCGGTTCGCAGTGGTAAGCAGGTGCCCGGCGAAGTCCCCGGACTTTGCGCCCTGGCACCTGTAGTCAGCAGTACGTAGCACCGCAGTCGCAGTAGCCAGTAGTGGTTGTTGTACATAGTTGTCCATGCAGTTGTTGCACCTAACCGTTGTACGTTGTTGACGTGATGAAAGTAGTTGGCAGCAATTGGAAGATGTAGCAGTATCGTTGTAGCAGTATAGATAGCCGTTGCAGCACCGCAGATAGCAGTACGGACGTATCCGCAGCACTTGTAGGCGCCAGCAGTACCGGCGAGCAGCAAGCACCGGCGAATTCGCGGCAGTACTGGCGAATTCGCCGGTAGATGTAAGCAGCTTCACTACCTCGGCAGCACAAGCCCGCGACCGCCGCGGTTCGCCCCGTCCCTTCGGACGCGTTGCGCGAACCGCTCCGGCCGCAGACTTCCCCCTCCCCTCTGCCCTCTCCATACGCCGTCCCGGTTTTCCTTTGCCCGTTCTTGCGGGTAACAGCGAATTGACAGCGTTTCCCCCCCATCCGGATAATCGCCCCCGTCCTAACGGTGCGTAACCATGGCTTAAGCTGCCATGGGGGCGTGCGTTTTTCCGGAGTTTCTATGTTGTCTCGTCTTACCTT
Source organism: Achromobacter aloeverae (assembly GCF_004121055.1). GTDB lineage: Bacteria > Pseudomonadota > Gammaproteobacteria > Burkholderiales > Burkholderiaceae_B > Bordetella_C > Bordetella_C aloeverae. Next base: position 352,852 of record NZ_PYAL01000003.1, on the reverse strand, counting down.
GGGGCTGCTCGCCGCCGCCGGCATCGCCGCGACGCTCCCCGCGCAGGCCCAATCGCTGAAGATCGCCGTCTCGGCGGAAGCGACTTCAGCCGATCCGCACTATCACAAGAACACCGCCAACGAAGCCCTGGCGGCGCATGTGTACGAGATGCTGATCGGGCGCGACGCCAACATGAACCTGGTGCCGCGGCTGGCGACCTCCTGGAAGAACACCGACGACCTGACGTGGGAAATCAAGCTGCGCGACGGCGTCAAGTTTTCCAACGGCCAGCCCTTCACGTCCGAGGACGTGCTGTTCAGCATCTGTCGCACGCTGAACAACAAGACCAATATTTCCGACTCCTATGCCACCTTCACGAAGCTGTTCGCGGACGTGAAGACGCCGGACGCGCACACGGTCATCATCAAGACCCGCGACCCCTTGCCCGTCATGCCGCAGGAATTGGCCCGGTCCTTGTCCATCATCTGGAACGGCATCGTCCCGCACGGCAAGCTGGCGTTCGATCCCGCGCAGGGCTGCGGCGTCACCGGCCCCTGGCCGACCAATGCCGACTTCAACAACGGCAAGGATGCGATCGGCACCGGCCCCTATGTCCAGAAGTCCTGGACCAAGGGCACGGGCGTCGAGCTGGAGCGCAACGAAAACTACTGGGGCACCAAGCCGGCCTGGAAAGAGGTCAAGATGGTGCCCGTGCCCAATGCCGGCCCGCGCCTGACGGGCCTGCTCTCGGGTGACTTCGACGTCATCGAGAACCCGGCCGCCCGCGACCTGCAGCGCCTGAAGGACAACCCCAAGTTCGGCTACATCGCCACGCCTTCCACCCGGCTCGTGTTCTTCCAGCCCGACGTAGCACGCGCCCCCAGCCCCTTCGTCAAGGCGGCCGACGGCAAGAACCCCTTGCAGGACGTCCGCGTGCGCCGCGCCATCTCCATGGCCATCGACCGCAAGACCATAGACGCCCGCATCATGGACGGCGTGGCCACCCCGGCCTACCAGTTCATGCCGGACGGCATGTTCGGCGGCCTGCCCAAGGCCCCGGAAATCAAGTACGACCCCGAAGGCGCCAAGAAGCTGCTGGCAGAAGCCGGCTACCCGAACGGCTTCGAGCTGACCATTTCCGGCACCAACGACCGTTACATCAATGACGGCCAGATCATGCAAGCGGTGGCGCAGTACCTGTCGCGCGTCGGCATCAAGACCAATGTCGATGCGATGACCGCCTCCATCTACTTCCCCAAGCGCGCCAAGCGCGAGTTCAGCTTCTCGCTGGGCGGCTGGCCGTCGGAAGTGGGCGAGGCATCGGCGCTCTTCCAATTGTGGGTCGCCTCGCTGGATGCGCCCAAGTCGCTGGGCACCAGCAACTACGGCGGCTACTCGAATCCTGCTTTCGACAAGCTCTATATCCCTGCTTCGGTCACCGTGGACCCCGAGAAGCGCCGCGCCCTGTATGAACAGGCGACCAAGATCGCCCTCGACGACCTCGCGCTGATCCCGCTGCACTTCGAAAGCTCGATCTGGGCCTTCCGCAAGGGCCTCACGTACGAAGGCCGTCGCGACCAGTTCACGCTGGCCATGTCGGTCAAGCCCGCGAAGTAAGCAGGAAAAGGCCCCCCTACGCCGCACTGGTGGGGCCTCCCCGCGCCGGACGTAAAACAGCCTCCCCACGGGAGGCTGTTTTACATTGGACCGCCAGCCGGCGCGCCGCGGACGGAACGCCCTCTCCTGGAGGGCAGCAAGCAGTGTCAGCCCTCGGCCGCCTCGACGCGGACCTTGCCTGAAACCCGCAGGGCCTTGGCTCGGGCGGCCTCGACGTCGTCGGCCGTGGCCAGGGCCACGCCCATGCGGCGCTTGACGAAGGATTCCGGCTTGCCGAAAAGACGCAGGTCGGTGCCCGGCTCGGCCAGCGCGTCGGCCACGCCGTGGAACCTGACCGCGCGGGCTTCCACGCCGCCATAGATGACGCTGCTGGCGCCCGGCTGGCGCAGGGCGGGATCCACCGGCAGGCCCAGCAGGGCGCGCGCGTGCAATTCGAACTCGTTCTGGGCCTGCGTGATCATGGTCACCATGCCGGTATCGTGCGGGCGCGGGCTGACCTCGGAAAACCAGACCTGGTCCCCGGCCACGAACAGCTCGACGCCGAAGATGCCCAGTCCGCCCAGCTCGCCGGTCACCTTCAGGGCGATATCGCGCGCGGCGTCCAGCGCCTTGGGCGACATGGGGTGCGGTTGCCAGCTTTCGACGTAGTCGCCGTCCACCTGCTTATGGCCGATGGGGGCGCAGAAGCCGGTCTGGATCTCGCCCGAGGCGCCGCGTGAACGTACCGTCAACAAGGTGATTTCGTAATCGAAACGGATGAAGCCCTCGATGATGGCCCGGCCCGCGCCCACCCGGCCGCCTTCCTGGGCATAGCGCCACGCGCGCGCGATGTCGTCCGGGCCCTTGAGGACCGATTGGCCCTTGCCCGACGAGGACATGACGGGCTTGATGACGCAGGGATAGCCGATGCCGCTGTCGATCGCCGCCCGCAACTCGTCCTCCGTGTCGACGAAGCGGTAGGGCGACGTGGGCAGCCCCAGGGTCTCGGCGGCCAGCCGGCGTATGCCTTCCCGGTTCATGGTCAGCTGGGCGGCGCGCGCCGTCGGCGTGACCCGCACGACGCCCGCGGCCTCCAGTTCAACCAGCAGGTCCGTGGCGATGGCCTCGATTTCCGGCACGATGACATCCGGCTTTTCCTGCTCGATGATGGCCCGCAGGGCGTCGCGGTCAGTCATGGAGACGACGTGGGCCCGGTGGGCGACCTGCTGCCCCGGCGCATCCGCATAGCGGTCGACCGCGATAACTTCCACGCCCAGGCGTTGCAGGGCGATGACGACTTCCTTGCCCAGTTCGCCGGCGCCCAGCAGCATGACACGGGTGGCGGCGGAGGACAGGGGCGTGCCCAGGACGGGGGCCGGAATCGAAGACATGGAAAAAACCTGATGAAATGTAAGGAAACAGGGCGCAAGGCTACCATTGGCCCGGAGCGGGACTCGGCCCCCTGCACGCGATGGGGCCGAAAACGGCCAAAAACGAGGGCGAGGCCAGGCGCAAGACGAGCCGCCAGGATGCCATAGCCACTAGCCGGGGGCAACTTGCCGCGCTGCGATTAAAATCGGCCAATGAACGCACTTCCCGCAACGACTCCCGAAGCTACCCTGGCCTCGGCCCGCCGCACGCTGGCCATTGAAGCGCAAGCCCTGCGCGACCTCGAAGCGCGCCTGGACGACACCTTCGCCCAGGCGGTCGACATGCTGCTGCACTGTCGCGGCCGCATCGTCGTCACCGGCATCGGCAAAACCGGCCACGTCGCCAGCAAGGTCGCCGCCACCCTGGCGTCGACCGGAACGCCCGCCTTCTTCATGCATGCCGGCGAAGCCGCGCACGGCGACCTCGGCATGATCACCGCCGAGGACGTCATGCTGGCCATCTCGTATTCCGGCTCGGGGTCGGAACTGCTGACGATCGTGCCCGTGGCCGGCCGCATCGGCGCCCGCGTCATCGCGATGACCGGCAACCCATCGTCCGAGCTCGCCAGGCTGGCGGATATCCACCTGGATGTCAGCGTGGCGCAGGAAGCGTGTCCGATGAACCTGGCGCCTACCGCCAGCACCACCACGGCGCTGGCCATGGGCGATGCGCTGGCGGTCGCCTGCCTGGAGGCGCGCGGCTTCGGCCCCGAGGATTTCGCCCGCTCCCATCCGGGCGGCGCGCTGGGCCGGCGCCTGCTCACGCACGTGCGCGACGTCATGCGGCAAGGCGATGCCCTGCCCACGGTGGGTCCCGACGCCACGCTGTCGCGCGCGCTGGAGGAAATGTCGGCCAAGGGCATGGGCATGACCGTCGTAATCGACGAAAATCGCCATCCCATCGGCATCTTCACCGACGGCGACCTGCGCCGGCTGATTGAACGCCGTGGCGACATCCGCGGTCTGACCATCATCGAGGGCATGACGCGTGCGCCTCGCACGGTACGGCCCGATGCCCTGGCGGTGGTGGCAGCGGAACAAATGGATACCCTGCGTCTGAACCAGATGCTGGTGCTGGACGAGAACGGCGCGCTGCTGGGTGCGCTGCACATGCACGATCTGATGGCGGCAAAGGTGGTATGAACATGATGGCGAGTGGAACAACCCTGCCGCATCCGGCCGAAGCGCTGATCCTGGCCCGTGTCCCGCCCTTGGCCAGGGAACGCGCTGCGGCCGTGCGCCTGATGGTGTTCGATGTCGATGGCGTGCTGACCGACGGCAGCCTCTACTACGGTGAGAACGGCGAAACGTTCAAGCGTTTCCATGCGCTGGACGGCCATGGCCTGCGGCTGCTCGCCGAGGGCGGCATCGGCGTGGCGCTGGTCACGGGCCGGTCCGGCCCCATCGTCGACCGCCGCGCGGCCGAACTGGGCATCGCCGACGTCATGCAAGGCGTGCGCGACAAGGGCAAGGCCCTGGCCGAGCTTGCCCAACGGCACAACGTACCCTTGGAGCAGGCGGGTTTCATGGGTGACGACATCATCGACCTGCCCGCCATGCAGCGCGCCGGTTTCGCGGCCAGCGTGCCCAACGCCCCCATCTATGTTTCGCAAGGGGCGCACTGGGTGTCCAGCCAGCCCGGCGGCGGCGGCGCGGTGCGCGAATGCTGCGACCTGCTGCTGGCGGCGCAGGGACGCCTCGGCGCGCTGTTGTCCACGCCCGGCCTGCTGGGCCCCGGCGTCATCCAATAAAGACACAGGCTGGAATGAAAGAACGTTTCCCTTCGCTCATCGCGCTGTTCCTGCTGCTGGCCCTTGTGGTCGGCACATGGTGGGCCGCCGAGTACACGCAGCGGGCCGTCCAGAACGACCCGCCGCGCCGCTTCACCCACGAGATGGACGCCTGGTCGCGCAATTTCACCATGGTGCGCGCGGACGTGGACGGCAAGCCCATCAATCGCCTGGAAGGCGACTACGGCGAGCACTATCCGGACGACGACTCCTATGTCGTCACCATGCCGCGCGCGGTCGGGCTGCGTCCCGGCACGCCGGTCACCATCGGGACGTCGCTGACCGGCACCATGTACGAAGGCGGCAAGCGCATCGTCATGGAAAAGAACGCCCACCTGCACCGCATGCCGGACGCGGAGACGCCTCCCATGGACGTGCACAGCCAGAAGCTCATCATCCTGCCCGATGACGACGTGATGTACACCGACCTGCCCGCCCTGGTCACGCGCGGGCAATCGACGATGAACGGCACGGGCATGAAATACAACAACAAGACACGCCAGCTCGAGGTCTTTTCGGCAACCAACGTCAATATCAACAATACCGATACGCAGGGACATTCGTCGTCCGGCAAATCGGGAAATGGAAAACCCGCCGACGGCGCCAAGCCCTCGCCTGCCAATACCGAATCCGCCCCGCAACAAAAAAAACCATGACCCACATTCGACCTTTTTCCCTCTCGGCCCTGGTGTTCGGCGTGCTGCTCGCGGGCGCCGCCGGCTCCGTGGCCGCACAGCAGGCGCCGGCGAACTCCGCCGCCAAATCGGGCCAGAACGCGAGCCAGGGCTCGGGCCAGAACGGCGCCGCGCCGGCCAAGGGCAAGGCGGCCGCCACGCCGGCGGAAGAGCCGAACACGCAAATCCTGTCGGATACGCTGCACTACGACGACGTCAAGAAAACCAGCGTCTTCACGGGCAACGTCATCATGACGCGCGGCCTGCTCACCATGAAATCCGACAACCTGGAGTTGCACGAGGACGCGCAGGGCGGCCAGTTCGGCGTGGCGACGATGAACAACGCCGGCAGGATGGTCAATATCCGCCAGGAACGGCCCGAGAACTTCGAACTCATCGAAGGCGTGGGCCAGCGCGCCGAGTATGACGGCCCGAAGAGCCAGTTCGACCTGATCGGCCAGGCGGTCGTCACGCGCTATATCTGCGGCAAGCAGTTCGATACCATTCGTGGCCAGCGCGTTCGCTATAACGACAAGGCGGGCACCTACGAAGCCGTGGGCGGCCCGGGCTCGTCGGCGCCGGGCGGCCGCGTGCGCTCCATCGTGGAGCCGCGCGCGCGCACCGACGCCGCCATCGAGGAATGCCGCCGTGCCCAGGCCGCCAAGGCGCCCCTGCCGTCCCCTCCGCCGGCCAAGAACACGCGTTGAGCTTTCCGGCGCGACCCCTGAACACCGCTCCTGTCCGCCGCGGTCTCGACCGCGATACCGCGCGCGGGCCGCACGCCCCCTACTGCAGCCACGATGATCACTGAAGCCACTTCCACCTCCCCCGCCAAGCCGGTGGGGCCGCCCAGCCAGCTACGGGCAACCGGCCTGCGCAAGACCTATAACAGCCGCACCGTGGTGCAGGACGTGTCGCTGTCGGTATCGAGCGGCGAGGTGGTCGGCCTGCTGGGTCCCAATGGCGCCGGGAAGACGACCAGTTTCTACATGATCGTCGGCCTGGTGCCGGCCGATGCAGGCCGCATCGAAATCGACGATCTCAACATAACGGCGCTGCCCATACACAAGCGCGCGCGGCTGGGCGTGTCCTACCTGCCGCAGGATGCGTCGGTGTTCCGCCGCCTGACGGTGGAGCAGAATATCCGCGCGGTGCTGGAGTTGCAGGTGGATGGAAATGGCCGTTCGATCTCGAACGCCAAGATCAACGAAAACCTGGAAGCGCTGCTGGACGAGCTGCAGATCGGCCACATCCGCCGCAACACCGCCATTTCCCTGTCGGGCGGCGAACGCCGCCGCGTGGAAATCGCGCGCGCGCTGGCGACCAGCCCACGTTTCATCCTGCTGGACGAACCCTTCGCCGGCGTGGACCCGATCGCGGTGATCGAAATCCAGCGTATCGTGCGTTTCCTGAAAAGCCGCGGCATCGGCGTGCTGATCACCGATCACAACGTGCGTGAAACCCTGGGCATCTGTGATCGCGCCTACATCATCAGCGAGGGCAAGGTGCTGACCGACGGCAATCCCGAGGACATCATCAGCGATCCCGCCGTGCGCCGCGTGTACCTGGGTGAACATTTCCGCATGTGACGCGGCCTTACCACCCGCATATGTAACCACCCGGCCCGCTTGTAAAAGGGCGTCAATAGGGTCTCCGAGGGTCTTGAATTACGACCCAGAGTCATTACACTAGGATTACGGACCACCCATTCTGCAGAGGAGGATTGTTACGAAATTAACGCGCATCGCGCGCAACCCGTTGTTTTCTGGCAGAAGGAGATTGCACTATGAATCTGAGCATCTGCGGTCGTCATCTCGACGTCACCCCGGCTCTCCGGGAATATGTAGTCAACAAGCTGGCGCGAGTACTCCGGCATTTCGATCACGTCATCGATACACAAGTCATGCTTTCGGTCGAACCGCTGCGGCATTGTGCGGAAATCACCATGCGTTTACGCGGCAAGGACATCCACTGCGAGGCCCAGGACGAAAACCTGTATGCGGCCATCGACTTGCTAGCCGACAAAATCGACCGTCAGGTCATCAAGCACAAGGACAAGGTGCAAAGCCACGATAACGAGTCCGTGAAGCGGCAACCCATCGCGGTCTGAGTTCCGCGCAGCGCCTCACGAATGCTCGTCATCTGAGCTGATTTCCCGGCCACCGGCCCAGGGAACCATGAAGCAGGTGCAAAGCCTGCCATCGCAGTAAGTCGCCGATGTCCCCGCGTTTGCAGTCCGGGGCACATCGGTGCCTGACAGACCTCCGCCCCCTCCCCCTCGGCAACACCTCCGCCTTATTCCCCCAGAAACACCTTATTCACGCCAGCCGACCCGCTCGGGCCAGCACACGTTCACTCCAGCTTGATGTGCGCCGTCCGGACGATGTCGCGCCAACGCGCCACGTCGCGGGCCACCATGTCGGCGAATTGTTCCGGCGTGGATGCCTGCGGTTCCAGGCCTTCCAGGGCAAATTGCTGACGAAGGTCCGGCGATTCCAGCGCCTCGGTCAGGCGCGCAGCGAGAAAATGGACGACTTCGGTCGGCGTGCCCGCCGGCGCGGACAAGCCATGCCAGAGCGTGACGTCGAAGCCGGTCACGCCGGCTTCCTGGGCGGTGGGGATATCCGGCATCAAGGCGCTGCGTGAGGCGGTCGATATGCACAAAGGCTTGAGCCTGCCGTCACGGAGGTACGGCGCCACCGATGCCGCGCTGGCCAACATGAATTGGACACGATTGGCAAGCAGGTCGGTGAGCGCCAGGCCGGAGCTGCGGTAGGGCACGTGCGAGACCTTGATCGACGCCTTCTCGGCGAACAATTCCGACGCCAGATGGGTGGACGAGCCGACCCCGGAACTGGCGTAGTTGTACAGGCCCGGGCTTGCCCGCGCCAATTCGAGAAAGCCGTGCAAGTCCTTCACCTGCACTTGCGGATTGACCACCAGTATCCAGGGCCCCTGGGCGATCTGTCCGACAGCCTGGGTGTCCTTCACGACGTCGTAGTTCAGATGCATGACGGCGCCATTCGTCGCGTGCGAAGTGGACAGGAGCACCAAGGTATAGCCGTCCGGCTTGGCGCGCACGACCATCTCCAACCCCATGGCGCCGCCCGCGCCACCCCGGTTGTCCACGATCATATTGCTGCCTGCCCGCCGCGACACGGTGCGCGCGACCAGGCGCGCCAATACGTCGGAACCTCCACCGGGCGCGTAAGGCACGACGAGGCGGATGGGTCGGTCGGGATAGCTGGACGCCGCCACGGCGGGGCGGATGGCCGTGCACATGGCAGCGGCGGCGGAGGTCGAAAGGAATTTCCGGCGAGTGATCATGCTTGCTCCCTTGATGATTGTTTTCCCGGGTCAGGCGAAACTGGGATCCGCCATGGACAATGCCACCGGCACCGCTGGGTAAGCCGCGGCGACACGGTGATCGATCCGCAACCCCAGGCCCGGCGCGCTTCCCGCGGAGAACTGTCCGTCCTTGAACGCCGGCGCCTCGCCCACCACGCACGTATCGAACAGGGGTGATTCCGCGAACTGCTGCTCCACGGGCTGCCGCAGACCCATCCCCGCGCAAAGATGTACGGTGTGCGCGTGCGCGACGGGGCCGGAGGGATTGTGCGGCGATACCGTCACGTCGTAGCGCGATGCGCCCTCGACGATGCGCGCGAAATCGGCATAGCCGCCGCAATACTTGATGTCGGGCATGATGACGTCATAGAGGCCGCCTTCCAGGAAGGGCAGCGCGCCGGACCATCCGATGATGTTCTCGGCGCCGGCCAGCAGCATGCCGCTACGATGGGCGCGGTCGCGCAGACGCGTGATCGCCGGATGCCACTCGGTGGATTCGGGCACCGGACACTCCAGCCAATGCAGGCGCAGGCCTGCCACGGCATCGCAAAAACGGTGCGCCGCGGCTTCGTCCAGCCGCCAATGGCAGTCGACCATCAACGCCGCGTCGGGGCCGATGGCCTGGCGTATCGCGTCCAGCCGTTCCACGACCCGCTCCATCTCCCGTCCGGCGTCGGCGGTATGCGCCGTGGCCGGCGTTATCGTGTCGAAAGGCATCACCTTGACGGCGGGGAAGCCCGCCCGCACGGCTGCCGCGCACGCATCTGCGTAGCCTTCGGGAGTACGTTGCTTCACGCTGCGATTGACGGTGGCGTAGGCGTCGAGCAAGCGATGTGGCCCCGATCCCCACAGGGCGCTGATGGGAATGCCGGCATCTTGACCGGCCAGGTCGATGCAGGCCTGGTCCAGCGCACTCAACAAGGCATTGCCGACCTTGCCCGATGGGAACCCGGGATAGGCATGGCGCAACGAGGCGAGTTCCGCCAGCTTGCGTCCCTTGATGCTGGGCATCAGTTGAGACAGCAAGGTGGCGATCATCGCTTCGTGGGCGCGCAGCGTCACCTCGCCGGTGCCGACACGGCCGTCGTCCAGTATCAGCTCGACGAACAGCCAGTTCGAACGCGGCGCCACCGCCATGCCGGTCAGCGCCACGTCGATCACGCTGGCGTCATCGTTGAAGAGCAGGGCTTGCTGGATTTTTTCGTGGATGTTCATCAGAATCGCTTTATCGCGGCGTACGCCGGCCTAGGAAATGAGGTGCGGGAACAGTCTTCGATGTTATCGACGGCCTTCCGCTGGCGATACGTAGATTCGGCAAATCAACGCGCGAAAAACCACGCAATGACCAAAAAAGAAGAGAGCGTCATGATCAGTTCAAGGGAGGCTTCCGAACTGCTTGGCGTATCGCTGCGCACGCTTTATTCGTATATCAGCCGGGGGAAACTGGGCCGCACGATCGATGACGTGTCGGGCGGCAGCCTGTTCAACCGCGCCGAGGTACAGGACTACGTGCGGCGCCGCGATCGCGGTCGCAATCCCAAGACCGCGGCACGGGCGTCACTGAATTTCGGCTTGCCGGTGCTGGACAGCGCCGTTTGCGCCATCAAGGGGGGGCGTCCCTGGTTTCGTGGCATCGACGCCATCGCCTATAGCGAAACGGCAACGCTGGAGGACACGGCGGCCTTGCTATGGGATAAAGGGACATCAGCGGGAATTTTTGATCAACAGGACCGCGCGAGCGATGATTGCCCGGGTGACGAGGAAGGCGGCGGGTTGAAAATCAGTCCGTTGGAACGCGGCCCTTTCCTTAACCGCTTCAGCGCCTGGCTGCTGCTGCAGGACGGCAAGAATACGGACCTGGACTTCCGCTCGCACGCGGCCCTCACCGCTGTCGCCAGCCGCATCGTTTATGCCGCGGTATCGATCGCAGCGGGATCGACGCGCTGGAGAAAGCCGGTGCATGAGGTGCTGGGTGATGCGTGGGGCCTGCCCCTGCCGCGCCATGACGTGCTGCGCCGCATCCTCGTCCTGCATGCGGACCACGAGCTTAATCCTTCCAGCTTCGTCGTGCGATGCACGGCGTCGACGCTGGCCAGCCCCTATGCGGCGACCTTGGCCGGCTGCTGCGCGGCGCGCGGCGTCAAGCATGCGGATTTTACGCAAGCGTATACGCTGATCGCGCGTATTGTCGATGGCGAGGACGCCATGCGGCTGGTCTCCGTTCACGAGCCGGGAAGCGAAACGCTCCCGGGCTTCAACCACCCGCTATATCCAAAGGGCGATCCACGTGCCGGCGCGATTCTTCATTCGCTACGCGCGCACGCGGCGCCCGGCAGCATGCAGCGCATCGATGCCTTCCTGGATGCCGCGCGGACGCAATGCGGCGTGCTGCCGAAGAACGACTTCGCGGTGGCCGCCGCCGCGCACGTGCTGGGCTTGCCCGCCGACGCCTGCGCCGCGCTTTTCATCATCTCCAGGACCGTAGGCTGGAACGCCCATGCGTTGGAGCAATATCACAGCCCCTACGTCATTCGGCCGCGTGCCCAATATGTGCCTGAATGATGCGCGGCGCCTGCCTGCCCTTGAGCGCGCCTTCGACGCCCAACGCAAGTTCCAGCAACTGCTGGTCCATGCCCGGCTTGCCCAGCATGTCCAGCCCCACCGGCAAGCCCTGCGGCGCCTGCGGGGTAGGAGCGGTGAAGCCCGCGGGGAGGTCGATGGCGGGAAAGCCCAGCGCCGATGCGAAAACGCCATTGCGCTCCGCGCGCGGTTTGTCATCCAGCGCGACGGGGGGACGCTTCTGGGATGGATAGATCATGGCATCCAGGCGCAGGTCGCTCATCATGCCCATGATCTTGTCGTGCATGTACGCACGATAGGCCAATGCCGCCTTGTACGCCGGCATGTCCAGCGGAGCCTTCCAGGTGACGGCATTATGGAGGAATTTCTCCATCGTCACCTTGGGATAACGCCCCGCGTCGTAGTATTCGCGCACGGTGGCCAGGTGTATCGATGCCGGCAGCGTGGCGAGATAGGCTTCGAACAAGGGCCTGAACTCATAGTTGCTGACGTTCAGCTTCCGTGTCGTGACGTCGGAGTCGAACTCGGCATCGTCGATTTCCACGATTGTCGCGCCCGCCTGCTTGATGCGGGCGATGGCGGATGCCATCACGTCGTTCACGGGCGCGTGCTCGGGATCCTTGCCGAACAGCGTGCGCATGACACCGAAGGTCTTCCCCGCCAGCGGAGCGGCCCGCGCGTTCGCGCTGGAAATCGACGGCGCCATGCCCTCGTAGGCAGTGGTCTCCGGATCGCGCGTGTCGCGACCCGCGATAACGTCCAGGATGCGGACGGTGTCGGCCACGCTTTTACATAGCGGGCCCACCACATCCATGGTGGACGATTGCGGCATGACGCCGGCACGGCTGACGGCGCCATGCGACGTGCGCACGGCGACCACGCCCGCGGAGCTGGCTGCGTTGCGCAAGGAGTTGACGGTCTCGGTTCCCAGCGCGCAGACAGCCATGCCCGTCGATACCGCCACCGCGGAGCCTCCGCTGGAACCCGCCGCGTAGCGGGTACGATCGTAGGGATTCAAGGTCTGGCCCAGGATGGAGCTGATGGTGCTGCCAGCGACCGCGAGTTCATCGAGATTGGTCTTGCCGACGATCAAGGCCCCAGCGGCGCGCAGCCGGCTGGCCGCGGTCGAATCGCGCGCAGGGTAATAGTCGCGCAACAGCACGGAACCGCCGGTCGTGGGCATGCCCGCCACTTCGATATTGTCCTTGAGGGCGACGGGAATGCACTGCAAGGGTAGCGAGCCGCCCGCGCGTCGCCGGTCGTCCAGGGCGGCCGCCTCCTCCGCCAACCGCGGATTGACCGTGATGAATGCCTTCAGTTGCGGATCCAATTGGTGAATGCGGCTCAGGGCGGCCTGGGCAATCCCGGCACAACTCAGCCGCCCTGAAGCCTGGGCATCGAGCAGGCCGGACACGGAAGCCGAGGCCAGGTCGACCGTCCGGGCCGGCGCGGCCACCGCCCCGATGGCTAGCGCTGCGGCATTCGCCGCCAATATTCCACGGATAATGCGTACTGTCACTGGAAACTCCCCTTTCGGGCCGCGGCTGGACGCACGGCCATCGGGTTCCCATGATCCTGGGGCATCCAGTGGGCGTCCAGGTTGATTCGCCGAAGCAACGTCCACTTCGCCACAATGGGCGGGCGGCGGGGGCCGGGCGTCGGTAGGCCGCCCACGTATCTTTTTGCGGCGCCGCAATCGCCCTATAATCAGCCAAATGAACCATTTGTCCCGTATTCTGCCCCCGGGCAATGTCGTGCTGGACCTACTGGCCACCAGCAAGAAGCGCGCATTCGAACAAGCGGGCCTGCTATTCGAAAACAATAACGGCCTGGCGCGTTCCACTGTCTTCGATAGTCTGTTCGCACGCGAACGCCTCGGCTCGACCGGCCTGGGCCAGGGTGTCGCCGTGCCGCATGGGCGCGTCAAGAACCTCGACCGCGCGGTCGCCGCATTCATCCGCCTGGCGCAACCCGTGGCCTTCGACTCGCCGGACGCCCAGCCGGTGACGCTGCTGCTGGTGCTGCTGGTGCCCGAGGCGGCGACGCAACAACACCTGGACATACTCGCGGAACTGGCGCATTTGATGTCCAATAAGCCGCTGCGCGAAGCGCTCCACACCGAAACCGATCCGGCTGCAGTGCACCGCATGCTGACGACGGGCAAACTCTGACCCCTTCGATACCGCCATGCTTACCGTCCAGGAACTGGTCGACGACAACGCCGACAAAATCCCCTTCAACTGGATCGCGGGACAGGGCGCCGCCGAGCGCGTGATACCCGATGACGGCATGGCGGCCGCCGACCTGGTCGGCCACCTCAACCTCATCCACCCCTCGCGCATACAGGTGTTCGGCCAGGAAGAACTGGCCTATTACTCCCGCTTCGACCTGCGCCGCCGCATGCACCACATGGATGAGCTGCTGATCGGCGGCGTGCCGGCCATTCTGCTGGCGGACGGCCTGGCGCCGCCGCAAGACCTGATCGACCAGTGCGAGCAGCACCAGGTGCCCTTGCTGGGCACGCCGGTGGCCGCCGCGCAGTTGATCGACCTGCTGCGTATCTACCTGGGCAAGAAGCTCGCACCGACCACGACTGTGCACGGCGTGTTCCTCGACGTACTGGGCCTGGGCGTGCTGATCACGGGCGAGTCGGGCCTGGGCAAGAGCGAACTGGCGCTGGAACTGATTTCACGCGGCCACGGCCTGGTGGCCGACGACGCGGTGGAGCTGTCACGCACCGCGCCCAACATGATCGAAGGCCACTGTCCGTCCTTGCTACAGAACCTGCTGGAAGTGCGCGGCCTGGGCCTGCTGGACATCCGCACCATCTTCGGCGAGACCTCGGTCCGCCGCAAAATGCGCCTGAAGCTGATCGTGCACCTGGTGCGCGCCACGGCGCAGGACAAGTTCGAACGGCTGCCGCTGCAGGACATCACCCAGGACATGCTGGGACTGCCCATCCGCAAGGTCATGCTGCAAGTGGCGGCGGGACGCAACCTGGCGGTGTTGGTGGAAGCGGCCGTGCGCAACACCATACTCAAGCTGCGCGGCATCGATACGCTGGGCGAGTTCATGGAACGCCAGGCAATGGCGATCCTGCAAAGCAGCAAATAAGGCCCACGTAGCAGGTGCCCGTAGCAGGTACCGGTAGCAGGTACCGGTAGCAGGTACCGGTAGCAGGTACCCGTGGCAGGTACCCGTGGCAGGTACCCCATGGAACGCTGCATGAAGCCCACGGGCAACCGCGGGCGCCTAGCGGGCGCGCTTGACCTGCAAGGCCGTCACCCCGCCGGCCTGGTTGCCCCATTGGTTGCGGATGTAGCTGACCACCGCCGCGACATCGTCATCGTTGAGCACCTGGCCGAAAGGCGGCATGCCATGCGGCTGCGGATTCGCCGCCGTGGCAGGCGCGAACCCGCCATCCAGCACCACGCGTATCGCGTTTTGCGGCGACGGCGCGGTAACGCTGATGTTGCCCGCCAGCGCGGGCCAGGCCGGCGGCCGGCCTTCGCCCTGGCTCTGGTGGCACGCCACGCAATATGTTCCATATAGCTTCTCCCCCCGTTGCAGGACGGCCTTGCCCGGCGGGGAAATCGTGCCGGCGACGGACGCGGCGGGCAGGGACTTCAGGTAATTGGCCATGGCCAGCGCGTCCGTCGGGCTCAGGTACTGCGTGCCGCCCGTGACGACTTCAGCCATGGGCCCGCTGGCGCTGCCATGCACGGACACGCCGTCGCGCAACAGGGCTGCGATATCGGCGGCCGTCCATTGCGCCAGCCCCGGCGCCGAGCCGTCCGGGGCGGGACCGGCGTGCAAGGACGGCCCATACCAACCCAGCCCCAGGATTTCGCCGCCAGGCAGGCCGGCGCCCGAGGTCGCGCCCCAGCCATTGCGCGACGCATGGCAGGCCACGCAATGGCCCAGCCCCTCGACCAGGTAACGGCCGCGCGCGATGCCGGCATCCGTGGCTGCCGGCGCGCCGCCAGCCGGCTCCGTGGCCGACCGGAAATACAGCGCACGCCAGAACGCCAGCAGGTAGCGCTGGTCATAGGGGAAGTCGAGCTCGTGCGGGCGGCTTTCCTGGCGCACAGCGGGCAGGCTGCGCAAATAGGCGTACAGCGCATCGGCATCGGCGCGCGTGACGCGGGTGTACTCCGTATAAGGGAAGGCGGGATAAAGCAACTGGCCGTCGGGCCCCTTGCCATGATGCAAGGCGCGCCAGAAATCATCGGCGGTCCAGGCTCCGATGCCGGTTTGCGTATCCGGCGTGATGTTGGGGCCGTACAAAGTGCCGAACGGTGTCGGGATCGCCGCGCCGCCGGCGTAGGGCGCCCCGCCGCGCACGGTATGGCAGGCCGCGCAGTCGCCCACGCGGGCCAGGTAGGCGCCATAGGCCACCCGCTGGGCCGGGTCGGCGATCGGCGCAGCGACTGCCCGCGCCGGCGCCTCGCCGCCGGCCTCTCGCGTTCCCAGCCAATACAACATGCCCACGGCCGCAACCAGCAGGAGCAGCAGGATCGTCAAGCCGCGAGCGGCCATGCGTCGCCAAGTTCTCCGGCTCATCGTGCGTCCTCCTGGCTGCCGCATTGGACGGGCAAGGTCACGCTGCCGGCCGGCGCCGGAACGTAGCCCCCGCCGTCGCCACCGCCAGGCGCGCCAGGCGGCGGACTTCCCTGCGGGACAGGTTGCGCTGACAACCATGCGGCCACCGCCGCGATATCGGCGGGTTCCAGCCGCCGCGCGACATCGGCCATGCAGTCCGGGGCGGCGGCGCGGCGCAAGCCGCTTTGCCAGCTGCCGACCTGCGCCCCGATGTAATCGCGCGGCAAGCCCAGCAGGCCGGGGATGGCCGGCAGCACGCCGCTCAACGCGGCGCCGTGGCAGGCGCTGCACGCCGGCAGGCCGCGTGCCTTGTCGCCCTGGCGCACCAGTTGGCTGCCGCGCGCCATCTGCGCGGCGTCGGCCGTGGTCGGGGCGGGCGCGGGATAAGGGGGATGCTGGCCCGAAAACCAGGCGGCGATGTCTCGCAGGTAGGCGTCCGGCAGGTCCCGCAGCAGGTGCGCCATGGGCCGGTACTGGCGCCGGCCGTCGCGGAAGTTCTGCAACTGGTGGTACAGATAGTCCTGCGGCTTGCCGGCCAGGCGCGGGTAGTAGCCGTCGGCGCCCGCGCGCCCCTGCTCCCCGTGGCAGGCCGTACAGGCCGCCAGGCGCGCCTGCATGGTGCCCGGTTCCAGCGAGGCGCCTCCTTGCACTGTCCCGGCGGTGGCAACACCGGTCTGCGTGGGAATCCCGGTCTGCGCCAGGCAGGGCGCGGCGCCGGCAAGGGCGATCGCGGCAACGATCGAACAAAGGCTGGCTGGACCCCGCGCCGGCAACGCGCGCGCGGTGACGCCGCGCCAAGGGGAAGCAAGACGGCGCAAGCGCGCCATGCATGGTGTGAAGCAATTGGACGACACGGTCACGCACCTGTTCGTTATAGGAAAAAGCAGTGCGATGCAACAACCCGGTGGTCCGCCTCGACGGCCCACCCCAGGCGAGACCATAGCAGATGCACGACATTGACGCAGGAAGAGGGGCCCAGGCGACGCAAGGGGCCGCAAGACACCGCACTTCCCGGACATCTCATAAGACCAGCCATAATTTCCCGGGCGGTTTCATGCAACAATCGTACGCACTATGTTGAGAGTCGTTCTAATCACCGGTATTTCCGGATCCGGCAAATCGGTCGCCCTGCGCCTGCTGGAGGACTCCGGATACACTTGCGTCGACAACCTGCCCGTGCGTTTCCTGGCGGACTTCATCGCCAGTGCGCGCGCGGACCGCATGGAGCGCGTGGCCATCGCCATCGATGTGCGCTCGCCCGGCGAATTGGCGGAACTACCGGCCGCCATCAACACGCTGCGCAATGTGGGGACCAGCCTGCGGGTGGTGTTCCTCGACGCCAATACGGACACGCTGGTGCAGCGCTATTCGGAATCGCGCCGCCGCCATCCGCTGACCGAGCGCCTGCAACGCAATGGCAAGACGCCGTCCCTGCTGGACTGCATCGAGCTCGAACGCGAATTGCTGGCGCCCTTGCGCGACCAGGAACATGTCATCGATACGTCGTCGTTGACGCCAGGCCAGTTGCGGGCCTGGATCCGCGACCTGGTGCAGGCGGACCGGCAGGCCATCCTGCTGACGTTCGAATCATTCGCCTTCAAGCGCGGCGTGCCGCGCGACGCCGACCTGGTCTTCGACGTGCGCTGCTTGCCCAATCCCTATTACGACCCCGCGCTGCGCCCCTTGACCGGACGCGACGCGCCGGTGGCGGCCTACCTGGCCAGTTTCGAGGCCGTCGGCCAGATGATCGACGACATCAGCGGCTTCATCGAAAAATGGCTGCCGCGCTATGCGCAGGATACGCGCAGCTATCTAACCGTTGCCATCGGTTGCACCGGCGGACAGCACCGTTCGGTTTATATTGTCGAGCAGCTGAAGGAACGTTTCAGCAATTACTCCCCTCTACTTGTGAGACACCGCACACAACTCCCCGAAGAACACGCATGATTTTTCGCTTTCCGCGCCTTGGTTCCGCCACCGTCCCTGTCCGGGACAAGATCCATCCCGACCTGGCGCGGCCAGCGAGGACGCCGCGACGCCTCGCCGCGCTGCTTGGCATGGTGCTGGTGGCGCTGGTGGTCGCGGGATGTTCCAGCACGGGACACAAGCGGGGCGGCGGTTATTACAAGGATGATGGCCCGGGCGACCAAATTCCGGCCAACCTCGACGCCATTCCCGACGCCGTGCCGCGCGTCGAACCCTACGCCAGCGGCGCCAACCGCCCCTACGTGGTATTCGGCAAGCGCTATGTGCCGGACACCACGGACCAGCCGTTCAGGCAACGCGGCATCGCGTCCTGGTACGGCAAGAAATTCCACGGCAACTCGACGTCCATCGGCGAACCCTACGACATGTACGCCATGACGGCCGCGCACCCCACGCTGCCCATCCCCAGCTACGCGCGCGTGACCAGCGCCCTCAACGGCCGCAGCGTCATCGTGCGGGTCAACGATCGCGGCCCCTTCCACGACAACCGCATCATGGATTTGTCCTATGTGGCGGCCTACAAGCTGGGCATCATCGGACCGGGCAGCGGCGAGGTGACGGTGGAACGCATCCTGCCGGAGGAAGCGCGACGCCTGGCCGCCGCAGCGGCGGCACGCGGCACGGCTTCGGCCGCCAGCGCGCCAGCGGTGTCCGCGGAAGGCGACACGCCGGTGCTGGAGCCGTCGGCCGCCATTCCGGTGCCCTTGGCGCCCACGGGGCCGGTCGGCGGCACGGCAACGGGCGGCATGACAAGCGGCACCACGGCCGGCGTCCCGGGGCCGGCGACCATCACGCCCGCGCCCGCTCTCACGCGCGGCGCGACGACGATGGCGGGCAACGTATTCCTGCAGCTGGGCGCGTTCAGCCAGGCCGGCAATGCGCAATCGCTGGCATCGCGCGTCAATGGACCGCTGGCGGCGGCCGGCTTGCCGCAGGCCCAGGTGGCGCAGACGGGCAATCTTTATCGCGTCCATGTGGGCCCGTACAGCGACCGCAACGCCGCCGAGGCCGCGCTGCCCTCGGTGGCCGATCGCACGGGCATCCAGCCCAGCATCATCACGCGTTGAAGCGTCTCGGCCGGCGCGAAGTGCGCGGCGTGCAACGGAGAATATGGCTTGCCGAGGTGGGCTGTGGCCACGCCACTACCAGGCAGGACCAAGCCACGACTGGGCCACGACTGGGGCACTACTTGGCCACTACTGGGCCGCCACCAAGCCGCTACCGGACCGCTACCGGGCCGCTACCAGGCCAGGGTGCCTTGCGCCGGATCGGTGTTCTGGCGCCGCGTGCGTGGCGTCAGTTGGCCGTAGGTATGGCCTTCGTGCGACAGCAGCGTGCGCTTGCGGGCCAGGCCGCCGCCGAAACCGGTCAGGGAAGTGTCGCTGCCGACGATGCGGTGGCAGGGAATGATGACCGAGATGGGATTGCGCCCCACCGCCTGCGCCACCGCCCGCACGGCCGCCGGACGGCCGATGCGGCGCGCCAGGTCGCCATAGCTTTCCAGCGTGCCGAAAGGCAGTTCGCACAAGGCCTGCCAGACGGCCTGCTGGAACGACGTCCCGCGCGGCGCCAGCGCCAGGTCGAAATCGCGCCGGCGGCCCGCGAACCAGTCGGTCAGCTGCATGGCAGCGGCCTGCAGGAAGGGATGGTCGGGCGCCCGCACTTCCGTCTCCGGGTGATAGGCCGGCCCATAACCCGCGGCGACCGTGTCGTCGGGGTTCATGAACCATGCCCCAACGAGCTGGGAATCACGGGCGACCAGGCGCATCGGTCCCACCAGCGTGGGGACGATGGCGTAGATGTCGGTATCGATGGCTGAAGACATGCTTGCTTCCCTGGAAGCACGGACGGTGCAGGCGCGGCGGTTAGCGGCAACAGCGGCCAGTAACTGTCAATAACGGTCAATAACGGCCAGCAGCGGCCGCCGACGTCAGACCGTCTGCTCTTCCCGCTGTTTGCGACCCAGCGCGCGGTTGTACAGGACATCCCGCGGCAGGCCCGTGATGCGCGCCGCGACGCGAGCGGCGTCGCGCACCGACAGGGCATCGAGCAGCGCGTCGAGCAAGGCATCCGTGGCGGCGTCGGACTCGTCGGTGTCCGCGTCGACACCGGTCGAATGCAGGATCAACACGAACTCGCCCTGGGTGCGATGCGGCTGCGCCGCCATCCAGTCCGCCGCGTCGCGCAAGGGCATGGATGCGATTTCTTCGAAACGCTTGGTCAATTCGCGCGCCACGGTGACTTCGCGGGCAGGACCGCAAACCGCCAGCATGTCCTGCAGCGTGGCGACCACGCGGTGCGGCGACTCGAACAGCAGGACCGGCGCGGGCAGGGCCGACCACCGCTCCAGCCAGCGCACGCGCGCCATTGCCTTGGTCGGCGGGAAGCCGGCGAAGGCATAGGCCGGGTTTTCATCGGTGGTCACGCCGCTGCCCATGAGCGCCGTAATGACGGCGCTGGGACCGGGCACCGGAACCACGGCAAAGCCCGCGGCGCGGGCGGCGCGCACGATGCGCGCTCCGGGATCGCTGACCGCCGGCGCGCCGGCATCGGAGATCAGGGCCACGCGCTGCCCCTGTTCCAGACGGGCGACGATGGCGGCGGCGGCTTCGGCCTCGTTGTGGCGATGCGCCGCCATCATGGGGGTGGCGATGCCCCAGGCGTCCAGCAGGACGCGGCTTTCGCGGGTGTCTTCGGCGGCGATCACGTCGGCGCGCGCCAGGGCCTGCCAGGCGCGCAGGCTCAGGTCGCCCAGGTTGCCGATGGGCGTGGCGACGACGTACAAGGTGGATGCCGGCCACTGCTGGCCGGCGACTCGATCGGCGATACGCGCCCAGGCTTCCTGGCCCGGCACGTTTGCGGGGGATGCGTTCATGGTGGGGAACTTGTCTCCAGGATTTCGCCACAGTTTAGTCCTTCCGGAACGACCGATCATCTTCCCTATGAGCAATGGCCAAAAAACACCGCCGGCACCGGTGCCGAGACCGGCATCGGCGCGCAAGCGGGCCGCAGGGCCCGCAGCGGTGCCGCAGCCGGCGCCGGCGTCGGATATCGCATTCGAACTGGCGCACGCGGCCCAGCGGAAGGCTTGCCGCCTGCGCCGCCAGCGCCAACGGCGGCGGGAACGGCAGGCGGCGCTGGGTGGCCAGGCGGCTGATCAGGACCGCGGCCCCGGACGGCGATCGCCCAGCCAGCGTCACGGCGACCGTTATGAAGACCGGGCACTGGCGTTCCTGACGAAGGCGGGGCTGCGGCCGCTCGCGCGCAACCTGCGCTGCGGCGTCGGCGAAATCGACCTGGCCATGGCCGATGGCGACACGCTGGTGCTGGTCGAGGTACGGGCCCGTACGCACTCGGGCTATGGCGG
This sequence comes from Achromobacter aloeverae, assembly GCF_004121055.1. Classification (GTDB taxonomy): domain Bacteria; phylum Pseudomonadota; class Gammaproteobacteria; order Burkholderiales; family Burkholderiaceae_B; genus Bordetella_C; species Bordetella_C aloeverae. The sequence continues at coordinate 331,499 of NZ_PYAL01000003.1, read as the reverse complement.
CGCCGCCGCCAGCGTCGACCGCCCCAAGCGCGAGCGCCTGCGCCGGGCCGCCGCCCAGCTGCTGCCGGTGCTGGCGCGACAACACTGGAACGGCGCCCTGCCGCCGGTTCGCTTCGATGTGGTGGCCTACGGACCTGCCGGCGAAACCTGGCTGCGCGGCGCCTTCAGCGTAGAGGACTGGGGCCTCTGACAGTACCGGAGAAAGTACTGGAGAGACTGGCTGCACGGCACCTTCGCCGTGGAGGGCTGGCGTAGCGTGGCGCTGGGCCCTGGGCGTTTGGCGCCCGGACCCAGCAAGGACTCAGAACCCCGTTTCCCGGCGCAACACCGCCACCGCGTTGCGGACATAGCGCCAGCCGGGCACCGTCCAGCCGCCGAAGATGACCGCCTTGCCGCGCCAGGCGTGCTGCGGGGTGGCGGCATCGGTGGACAGGACCTTGAGGGTGACCCGGTACACGGGCCGCTCAGGATAGAACTGGCCGTTCTTTTCGCGAGCCACGACCGTGCCGCCAAACAGATTGGACAATTCCGGCTCAGGCAGGGTCCGGCTGGTGTCGCGGTCGATACGGTCGACGGCGAAGCGGACCGTGGGGCCTTCGGGCGCATCCGCGTAGAAGTTGCCCGTGTCTCCCACGGCGACAAGCCCCACCTCCTCCTCGTCCAGATAAGCCACCACGATCTGCTCCCGATCGGAAACCAGGCGCGCCAGCGGTTCCTGCTTGGCCAGCCAGACGCCGGGACGCAACTCGGGGTTCAGGTCCCTCAACACGCCGGCGAACGGCGCCACGGGCGCATAACGAACGGCGTCGGCCGCCACGGCGGCGCCCTCGGCCTGGGCGGCGCTCAGCTGTTCCCGCGCCATGGGCAGCTGCGCGCGCTGTTCGTCGTCGAAGGGCGCCGCGGCGGTCTGCCGCCGCAGGCTGTCGATACGGGCCTGCGCGGCATGCCCGCGGGCCGCGAGGTCGGGCGAGGACAATTGCAGCAGGACGGCGCCGGCATCCACGCGCTCGCCTTCGGCGACGGGCATGGCCACCACCTGCGCATGCGGGGGCGCATAGATGACCCATTGCTCGGCGGGACGCAGCAGCGCGCTGACGGCGACATGCGCGGGCCACGGCAAGCATGTCGCCAGCACGAGCGCGCAGGCGATGAGCGCGCTGCGGCGGGTCCTGGCGCGGCGCCGGATAGCCGGCCAGAGCCGGCGCCAGGCTTGCAGCTCGCGATAGATCGGCAGCAGCAGGAACCAGCCGATTTCCACCGCGAACAGCAGGATGCCGACCGCCTTGATGAAGAAGGCATACACCAGCGCCGCAATGCCCAGGAACACCACCAGGCGGTACGTCCAGGTCGCATAGGCAAACAGGACCAGCCCGATACGCCGATGGCGGGGGAAGTGCTCCGGGGGCGGTTCGCCCAGCCCGAACAGCCGTTCACGCAGGTCCCAGCGCGCCAGGGCGAATGCGCGGGCATGCAGGTTGGGCATCCGCAGCCAATCCGACAGCAGGAAGTAGCCGTCGAACCGCATGAAGGGACTCATGTTGATGGCGACGGTGGCGACCCACGTGGTGGTCGCCAGCAGGAAGGCCAGCGACCGGGCCGTGCCGCCAGGCAGGACGGCCCACGCGAAAGTCGCCCATGCGGCCACGGCCAGCTCGGTCAGCACGCCGGCGCCCACGACCGCCAGGCGCTCGCGCCGCCGGGTCAGCCGCCAGACGTCGTTGGTATCGGTGTAGGCGACCGGCCACATGACCAGGAAGGCCACGCCCATGGCCGGCACCTTGCACCCCAGGCGCTTCGCGGTGACGGCATGCCCCAGTTCATGCAAGGTCTTGACCGCCACCAGCGTGACGGCGTAACTGGCGAAGCCCGACCAGGAAATGGTGTCCACCAGGGTTGCCGCGAAGCGGTCCCATTGGCGATAGACCTCCACCGCGCCCCAGCCGAGCGCGCCCAGGGTCAGGAACAGGAACGACCGGGAATAAAGGAAAGCCAGCCGCGGCGCCCAACGGGCCAGCCAGGCGTCCGGCTTGACCAGCGGGATGCGGAAGAAAAGATAGTTGTGCAGCAGCCACCTCATCGCGCCGCCCCGCTGCGCCTGCCGGCGCCGGGCGTAGTCCGCGGCGGCGCCCTGTTGCGCGCGCACCAGCTGGTTGTCGCGCAGGAAACCGGCCACGTCCGCGATATCGTCGGCTTCCATCCGCAGCGTCGTTTCATTGCAGACGGCGGCGGCGATGGCGGCCGCGTCGCCCAGATGCCAGCGGCTGAGGATCTCGAAGGTGGGCCAGTCGATCTGGAAGAATTTGTTGCGCACCGGGTCATGCAGGGTGTGGCTGGGCTGGCCGTCGGCCAGCACCGGGCCAGGCAGCAAGGCGAGCTCCTCGCGCAGGGTCGGCAGGACGGTCTTCATCGGCGACGGTTCCGGTCGACCTTAAAGCCCCAGATGCTGGCGTAGGGTCGCGAGCGGCCTGCGCAGCATCCAGTAGATCAAGGGCACGCGGTCCCCGGCGAGCTTGGCCGTACCCTTCAGGCCCACGCGCTGGTCGGTCCGGCCTTCCAGCCGGGCGCGGACGCGGTAGGCGTAGCTGCCGTCGGGACGCGGCACGGCGTCGTGGGCAACATAGCGCACGCGGGCCGGCACCGCCGATAGTGGCGCCGCGGCCAGGTAGAGGTCGACTTGCGCGCCCGCCTCCAGGGGAATCGCGTCGCCGATGGGCAGCCAGGCTTCCACCTCGACATCGTCGGGCGCGGCGATGCGCATTATGCCTTCGCCCGTCTGCACGGGCTTGCCTATCCATTCGCTCGGGTCGTCGAAAAGCGCGATGCCGCCACGCGGCGCGGTGACGCGGGAACGCTCGAACTGGCCGCGCGCATAGACCGCTTCCGCCTGCTTTTCCTCGATCCGGCCGCTGAGGACAGTCAGTTGCGCCTTGGACTTCGGATCGGTCAGGGCTTGCTGCGCATACTGGCGGTATTCGGCCTGCGCCGTCGCCAGCGCCTGGTTGGCGACTTCCAGCCGCGTGGCGATGGGCGCCTGGTCGAAGCTGAACAGCAATTGGCCCGCCTTGACGACCTCGTTGGGCTGGACCTGGAACTGCGCCACGACGCCATCCACCGGCGCGCGGATGACGGCGGGATTCGCGGGCACCAGCTCACCGGGCGCCAGCACCGACAGGCGCACGGGGCAAAAAAGCAGCGCAAGCACCAGCACCGCCGCCCAGGTGCGGCGTTGGCGCCACCATGGTTTGCCGGCCCTGCGCGCCACGACGCTGCCCGCGGCCTGACGCAGGCGCCGCCAGGACCATCCGGCCTTGCCGCCGAGATGAGACCAGGCGTAGCTCCATGCGGCGATCCACTCCGCCAGCAAGGCGATGCCGTCCTGCGACCAGGCGCGATCCGCCGCGAGCAGGACGCCGCCTTCCCGCTCCCCGGCTTGCGCGCCGAAGGGCAGCCAGAGGCCGTGGGGCGGCAGCCATTCAGCCCATTCCGCGGTCAGCGCCGTGGGCAGGTCCGCGGCGAGGACGGCCGCCGGGGCAGGCCGGGTCTCGTGCAGGACACGGCATACCTTCGTCAACCATTGCGCATAGGGCGCATTGGCCTCCGGTTCGATGACGCCCGACAGGGCTTGCAAGCCCTGGTCAGCCAGCCACAATGCGCCTTGCCTGTACGGCGCGAGCGCAAGGCTGTCATTGACCACCATGAAGGCCAGCTCCGCCGCGCTGCCGGCGTCGCGCGCGCGGCGCGACAAGTCCAGCAGCACCAGCAATGGATGCGTTGCCGCGGCGTCGTGCGTGCGGTCGGTCATGCCATCGTTCACGTATTGGGACCGTTATTGGGACCGTGCAAGGCCCGCGCGAGATGCGCAAGGCGCTCCAGCGCGCCGGCGCCGCTACGCTGCCGCGCGGCTTGCTGGAGCTGCTCGCTCAGCGCCAGGCGTCCCGCCTGCCCTGCCTGCCCTCGCTGTCCCTCTCCGGACGTTGCGTGGGCGAGTCCGTCCGCCAGCGCGTCCGACCGGCTGCCCGCATCGGCGGCGCCGTGGAAATCGACCTGGCTTTGCGCCGCGCCCAGGCGCAGATGGAAGACGGTTGCCGCCTCCTTGCCGGCACCGTCGCGCGCGATCACCCTGATCGCGATATCCCCGGTCATCCCGCTGGGCGCCTGGACGACGAACCGGCCGAGGCGGCCGTCGAAACGCAGCCAGGCCGGCAAGGGCCTGCCATCCGACAGGCCCGCCGACAGCCGAACCGTGGCATTGGGATCGGTATGGGCGAACGCATCGGCCGGGATATCGAATTCGCTGCGGCCGGACAACAGCACCGACCGGGCGGCGATGCCCTGGTACAACATCAAGCCCTGGAAGCCCGGCGACGCGGGCACGATGACGACGTGGAAGCCATCGCCATGGGTCATGGCTCCCGGCTCCGCGCGGCCTTGGTCGCGCATGGCTTCGATCAGCGAGGTGAGACGGTCGACCGGGGGTTGTGAATAAACCAGCGCGTTCAGGTTTCCGGCCACCAATACCGATTGAACGGATGCGTCCAGCGCTGGCGACGCGCCGGCGGCATCCGGCGGCGGCGCGGTTGGCCGGCCAGCATCGGCCATGGTCCGGATCGATGCCGATGGACCGTCGTGCGGCAAGGGTTCGACGCCGGCAAAAATCGGCGCCGGCGGACGCGGCAACGGAGGCGGCGGCGCAATCGCGGTGGGCGGGGCGGGCGGCGGCTCGGAAGGCGGCGTCTCCGCCGGCGGCGACGGCTCCGCGGGCGGTGGCGGCTCGGTGCCCTGGCTGGGCGGCGGCGCAATCACGCTGAGCACGCCGCTGGCGCTGCCGCGGTTGCCCGCGAGGTCCGTGATGATGGCCGTGACGTTGTAGCTGGCGCCAGCCGTCAAGGCGATGCTGCCGCTTGCCGGGATGGCCGACGCCAGATCGAGAGACCAGTGGCCGCCGGCCGGAATGACGTCGTAGCTTGCGCCGCCCACGGTCACCGTCAATACATCCCCGGCCGCCAACGTGGCATCGCCGCTCAATACCGGCGTGAGGCTGGAAGACTGCACCGGGTCCACCGTCGGCGCCGCCGGTGGCGTCATGTCCAGCACATAGGCCTGCGACTGAGGGGCGCCCTCGTTGCCCGCGGCATCGACGACGCGTAGCACGATCGTTCCGCTGCCCGCCAGCGTCACGCCGTCCCAGGCCAGTGACGTGCCGGAGACCTTGCCGGTGATATCCACCCACGTCGCGCCGTTATCCAGCGAGCCATAGACCCTGTCGCCGCTGTCCAGGGCGTGGTTCAGGGTCGCCGTGATGGTCTGGCCCGCAGCCGACGTGATGAAATCGGATCCGGACGCGCCGGTGTCCGCGGACAAGGCGAGATCGCCGAAGGCAACCGAAGGCGCGGTCGCGTCGATCGCGATGTCCTTGTTCGCGCCGAGCGAGCCGGCGGCGCCCGGGAACGGCAGACTCAGCACGGCATTGGCGTGCGCGCCACTCGTTCCCTCGATGGTGCTGCCATGCAAGGACAGCGCGCCGACGCCGCTGTAGTCCAGGTCAGCCACGTCCTGGCCCGCGCCTATGGTGTAGGTGAAGGTGAGCGTGTCGGTACCCGAACCGCCGGCATACGTGGCCACTCCGCCGTTGTTCAATGCCAGCGTAGGCCCTGCGCCCACCGGGCTCACGGTGACCGCCTCGCTGAAGGTCAGCACGATGGTCACGCTGTCGCCAGCCTTGTACAACCCGTTGGGCGTCCCCGATGTGACACTGGTAATCTGCGGCACTCCGCCGTCGACCGTGACGCCTGCCGTAGTGCCTATTCCGTTCAGCGTCGATATCGCACTGTTGCCGGCGAGATCCTTGATACTTCCGCCATTGGTGCTCAAAGCGCCGACGGTGATGCCGTCGAGATCCAGGTCGCCATTGGCCACCGTGTAGCGAAACACGAGGTCGCTGGTTCCCGAACCGGACTGGTAGTACGCGTAGACCGTGGTGGACCCGATGGTCAGCGCGATGCGGGGCGTACCGCCCGAGGCGTCCACCGTCACCGCCTCCGAGAAATTGACCGTGAAGTCGAGGTTGTCATTGAAGGTGTGGAGGCCGTTCGCAGGCACCGCCACGCTGTCGACCACCGGAGCCGTGGTATCGAGCACATAGGATTGGACGGTTTCCGCGGAAGCGTTTCCTGCTAAGTCCTGTACCCTCGCCCGGAGCACGCCCGAACCGGTGAGCGTGGCCATGATCGACCAGGTGTTGCTGCCGACGGCAGCCGTGGCGCCGGTCCATGTCTGGCCACCGTCCAGCGACACCATGACTACCTCACCGCTTTGGAGATTGGCGCTGAGCGTGCCGGATACCACTTGCCCGGAAGCGTTGGTGATGAAATCGGTAGCCGAACTGCCTGTGTCGTCGGAAAACGCGATGCTCGATACCGTAGTGGTCGGCGCGGCGGTATCGAAAGCGATGGACAGGTTGGAAGAATTACCCGGATTGCCCGCGGCATCGGTATACGCGCCCGCCACGATGCCAATGCTGGCGGTGCCGCCATTCATGTCTCGTGTCGGCGTGAAAATCGTCGTACGGACGTACCCTGTACCGCTCAGGAAGCCGAGGGTGCCGCCGTTGACGCGGACGTCGTTGATATCGAACGTCGTACCTGGATCTTCGCTGAACGTGAACGTGATCGTCGCCTGTTCGCCGGCCTTCAGCGAGGAAGCGCTGCTGCTGATGGTGACGGACGGCGCGGTGTGGTCCAGCGTGTAGGTCTGGCCGCCACTATATCCGGCAGCGATATCGACGCCGCCGCCGTTGCGGATACCGGTGCCGCTGCCGTTCAGGTCCAGGCGCAGCGTCCCGTCGCCCGAGAGACTGTCGACGAAGATGGTATAGGTGGTGCCGCTGCCCGAGACCGAAACGATACGGCCTGCCGCGGTGCCTGTCGTGGACAATGCGAAGTCGCTTGCATCCACGCCCGCCACGGCCTCCGAGAACGTAACGGTGTAGGAAAGGGAGGACGTCGATGCAGTGACTGCCTGACCCGCTCCGCCGGCACGTACGATGGAAGCGACTGTCGGCGGCGGATCCGTCACGGTAATGGTGAAAGCCTGTTGGCTGACATTGCCCGCCGCGTCGGTCGCGGCGACATAAACCTTGTAGGAGCCTACGGAAAGGGAGGCCCCCACCACCTGCAATGTCGATCCGGCGATGTTGAACCTCACGTTGTCGGCATCATTGGCACCGTTGCCCGCGGCCAGGCTATATGTCACGGGGAGACCATCGCTCGACGACAACGTGGCTATGTTCGCACCGGCGTTGGCGGCGCTGGCAAGCACGGTAGACGAGGATAGCGTGACGTTGGCCGGCGCGGCAGTGTCGACCGTAATCGAGTTCGCCGAGGATGCGGCTGACACGTTACCCGCCACATCGGTGGCCTTGGCGGTGATGCTGTGGGTTCCTTGCGCCAGCGTGGTCGTCGTAATGGACCAGACGCCCCCCGCCGCAGTGGTCGATCCGAGCACGGTGATGCCATCGCTATCGTAGAGCGTGACGGTGCTGCCTGTCTCCGCCGTGCCCCGGAAGGTCGGCGTCGTGTTGCTGGTAAGGCCATCGCTGGGCGAGTAGCCCGTATCCGAAGCGCTGTCCATGACCGGCGTGGAGGGCGTGGCGGGCGCGACCATATCGAGCACGTACGCCTGGCTGAAGGTGGCGCCCTCATTGCCGGCCGCGTCCGCCACCTTGAGCAGGAGCGTACCGCTTTGCGCCAGCGTCACGTCCCACACCAGTTGGGTGCCCGAGACCTTGCTGGTGAGGTTGGTCCAGCTGGCGCCGTTGTCCAGCGATCCGTAGACCACGTCCCCTGGCGCGAGCGCGCTGCCAAGCGTGGCGGTGACGTCGGTGGCGGCGATCCTGGTGATGAAGTCGTGAGCGCTGGCGCCTGTATCAGGGGTGAAGGACAAGCTGCCGAAAGTCACGGACGGCGCGATATTGTCGACCGTGGCGTTGGTGGTGTCGGCCGTCGTCCGGGAGTTTCCGGCGTTATCCGTCACCGTAACCGAGACGTTGCGGTTCGTGGCCTGGATGGCGCCGCTGGTAATCGTATAGGTGGCGATCCAGGTGCCGCCCGAATTGGTGGCCGCCACGGCGGCGCCGCCGCCGAATTGGGTGAAGTTGACGGTGACTCCGGAGAGGGTGTCGGAATTGTTGTCGCCGCCGGCCGTATTGTTCCAGGTGACGGTAACGGTGTCGCCTATCTTGAAGGCGCCCCCGCTGCCGGTCGCGCCGCTGATGGAGATGTTTGCATCGGTGACGGTCGGCGCCGCCGCATCGACGGTCAGGTTGGTGCTGTCGGCCCGGGTGGTGGTGCCGGCATCGTTGCTGGCGCTGACCGCCACGTGTCGATTGACGGCGTCCAGCGCCGCCGCCGTGATCGTGTAGCTCGCCGTCCAGACGCCGCCGGTATTGGTCGCCAAGACGGCCGCCGGGCCGCCGAACTGCGAGAAGTCCATCGTCACGGTGGTCACTTCCGCATTATTGTCGCCGACAGCGGTGTTGTCCCACACGGCCGTGACGATATCGCCTATCTTGTAGGCGCCGCCGAGTCCCGTGCCGGAGGAAGTGATGGCGACATGTCCGTCCGTCACCGTCGGGATAGCCGGGATGAGCTTGACATTGGCGATGTCGAAATTCTGGAACAAGCCGAAGTCGCTGGAACTCAGGACCACCTGGGTGACATGGTCCAGCGATGTGCTGAAGCTGGACAGGGTCTGCCACGCGTCTGACAGGGAATTGATGGTGAAGCTCGCCGTATTGCCATTCGCATACGTCAATGAGATGGCCAGGCTTCCTGAAGTGACGCCCGTGTTGAATGACTTCAGGTCGAACTCGTAGCCAGGCTGTATCGAGATGGTCAGCTTGATATCGTTGCCGCCGGCGGTCCCTTCATAGGCGTAGAGGCCCTCGCTGCCATAGGAGGTGTCCATGCCCATGCCGCCAAAACCCGTCCCCCCTGTAAACGTGACCGTCGCGCCGTCCACCGTCTTGCTCACGGTCATGGACGAGTAGTCCGCGTCCGCGTCGGTGAGCGTGACCACGGTAAGCAGGCCGTGGTAGTCCGCGATGCCCAAGGCCTGCGCGTCGATTTTTCCGGCATGGGCCTCCAGCGTCCAGTCGCCGCCCAGCTCCGCGTCCCCCGTCGCATTGGTCGACGCGGCGACATCGGCGCCGGTGATGCGCGCCAGGTCGTCCAGGAACTGCTGGCCGTCGCTTCCCGCCGCCACGTCGCAACCGTAAAGCAGGATGTCGCCGCCGGCGTTGAGCGCATGCCCGATGTCGGCCAATTCGGCCTGCACGGTGGCGGAAGACAGCGTGGCGTCGTTGAGGATGTCCGCGCCCAGGTTCAGGGTACCTTCCGAACCATGCGACAGGATGTGTATGGCGTCGTACCCGCTGTTGTTCTGGGCCCAGGCGGCGATCTGCGCGAGGCCGTCCTTGCTGCCGTCGTACTCGACGATGGCCACGCCAGCGCGCACGCCGGCCTCCAGGGTGCGGTAATCGGCGACCGACGTATCGACGAAAGCCACTTCCTTCCTGCCGTTGTTCGTGCTGGCGTCGGCATCGCGCACCTGATGCACGGACGCCGCCGCGGCCGCTTCGGCGGCCAGCGCCGCCGCATGGGCGGCATCGGCTTTCGCGTCCGCGCCGTGCGCCGCCGTGGCCACCGCCGCGCCATCGAACATGAAGCGCGGTTCCAGGGACAACAGGCGGGATGCCCGCCGCAAGGGCCGCCGCCCGGAAACGGCGGCCGCGGGGGCACGGAATTGCTGGAGCAGCCGGAAAGCCAGGCCAGTACCTGGAAGGAGGGTAGAAGGGAAGGCTGGAAGGAGGTCGCTCATGGATTACGATCCGCTGGGGGGTGCCATCAGCACCTTGCCGCTCATGCCGGCCATGAGCTCGCTGAAATTGCCGTCGATGACCGCGGTCAGCTTGATGGATTGGCTGACCGGGTCCACCCGGGCGCCGATACGCTGCACCTTGGCCGGATAGGTTTTGCCGGTTTCGTCGATAACGACCTGGAAGTGCTGGTCAGGCTTGAGCCAGATCAGCCATTTGCTGGGAACGATGAAACTCAATTCCAGGGCGGAATCGTCCAGGATCTCCAGCATGGCCTGGCCGGGCTGCACGTATTGCTGGGGGCGCACCCGCTGCTCCGCGACGCGGCCGTTGAAAGGCGCCTCGATCCGGCACTTGTCCAGCACGATGGCGGCCAGCGACACTTCGGCGCGCGCCTTGTTCGCCTCCGCTTCGGAGACTTCCAGCTCGACCTTGCCCACCGAGTTCAATTGGGCCAGCCGTTTGTTGGCCGCGTAGGTGCGGTCGGCCGCCGCCAACGCCGCCCGGGCTTTCTGCGACTGCGCCTGCTGCAAGCCGCAATCCAGTGTGACCAGCGTCTGGCCGGCCTTGAAACGCCCGCCTTCCGGGACATCGATGCGGCTGATCTTGGCCCCTATTTCGGCGGCGATGGTGGTGTAGCGGCGCGGCACCAACTCGGCACGGATATCCTGCCTTTCCATGGCCGAGCCCCCGGCCGCGGGGACCATGAGGGCCGCCGCGCCCGGCGGCTGCAGCGGCGAGGTTCCGGTTTCCTGGGCGTGGGCCATGCCGCCCGCCAGCAGCGGGACGAACGTCGAGGCGAACACCGAGGCCGCTGCTGCCGCGAAATGGCCGCGACGCGCGGAGAGCCGATTCGGCATGCCGTTCTCCCTTTCAATGCGCGGCGGCCGACACCGCCACCTGCGGCGCGACCTCGTCCGCCACGCCCTTGCGCCAATTCTCCATGGACGTGGCAACTTCGCGCGTCAACGCCTGCAAGGACAATTCGCTGACGCTGCCGATGGCGGGCTCCATGCCCATGGTGGCTTGCAGCTTGCCACTGGCGTTCTGCAACTGCGACAGCGATTGGTAACGGCGCAGCAGGCTGAGAATCGCAACGGTGTGTTCCGACACCTCCTGCAGCTTGCTTTGCGTCTCGGCGGCGGCGCGGTTCCTGGTCTGCTCGGCGATCTGCGCATCGGCCCGCGAGATCTGGTCGGCGCGCTGGTATTGATTCAGGGCAGCCTCGTACGCCAGGCGCGATAAATGGACCTTCGCCAGCACGGCCATCTGCGTGGCGATGCGCCGCTGGTCGGCCAGCTTGACGCCCGCGTCGGCCAGTTTCTTCCGGGACGACGCGGACAGCAGGTTGAATACATTCCACGACAGCTGCATCCCCGTCTCGTTCCAGGTCTTGTTGATCAGGTAGCTGTCGGTGTCGTGCCGCACGCCGAAGTTGACCGACAGGTTCGGGAACAGCTTCAACATCGTGCGCCATGTCTCTTCCGACGCGATGCGGCTGGCATAGTGCTGTTCGCGAATATCGGCATTCTGGGTCAGGGCCAGCTCCTCCATGCGCTTGACCGGCATGTCGCGCAGCACGGTATCCACCTTGTCGCTGGGCTCCTCGACCCGGAAGTCCTGGTCGAGCGGCGCGTTGATCAACTGGGCGAGCTCGATATGGCCGGCGTCCAGTTCCAGCTGGATGCCTTCCAGCAGGTTCAGGCTTTCCAGCAACTGGCGCTGATAGCGCAAGGCATCGATAGGCGCGCGCAGGCGCTCGGCCTGCACTTTTTCCGAATCCTGCAAGGCGCCTTCGGCCACCGCGATGGTGCGCGCGACCTGGTCATGCAGTTTCTGGGCGCTGACCGTGCGCCAGAACGCCGTGCGGACGTCCTGCACCAGCACGTGCATCGCCTTGCGGCGGCGTTCGCCGGCAATCAGGACGCGGTCCGCCTGCTGCTTCGCCTCGATGTAGCTCAGGCCGAAGTCGAGCAGGTTCCAGGTCAGGCCCAGGTCATAGGTCTTGTGCGTGCGCGCGGTGGAGATATACGGGTGGCTCAGCGACGGTTCGCCGGTCACCGAGTCGGTGCTGTCGGTGATCAGGTCCTTGTTGCGGTGGCTGTAGCCGGCCTGCGCCATCAGGCGCGGCAGCATGTCCCAGCTGGCGGTGTCCAGCTGGTCGAGCGCCAGCGCCTCTTCCATCATCTTGACGCGACGGTCCAGGTTGTACTTCAAGGCCCGCGCGATGGCTTCGTCCAGCGACAGCGGCCCCACGATAGGCTCGACGTCCTGGCGAGCGGCGGCCAGGTCGGCCGCCGTCCCGCGGGCCAGTTCATCCTGTGTGAGAGGGTGCAGGTTCACCGTGCCGCAGCCCGCCAGGATGAAGGGGGCGGCAAACAGGATGACGCGATTGAGAAAGGCGGGCTTGCGACGCGGGCTCGATGCTTTTGTTTGGGATGAATCCATGACGCCGGGGAGGAGTGAGGCGCAGGATCACCGGAAGCGATCTCGTGAAGTCCTTGCGCGCAATTTTACGAAATAGTCACGATGTAGTTACAAAACCTTACGGTGTCGTATTCTAGACGAAAGCAGACGTTTAAAAGCGCCAAATAGCGGACCTATGTTCCCCTGCTTCGAGCGCCCGAGGGCACGGGGTGGCCGGCGGCGCCATCGGCCGGGCGGCCGATACTCCGCGATAGCCGCCGCCAGCCCGGATGGCGATGGCCATGAGGGGGATGCAAATCCTCATCCCGGGACCGAAAAAAGGTCCCCGTCCCCGTGAGATAATCGCCGCCATGATGGATATGACCGCCCGCATGACCGCGCACTTCGACGACGCGGTAGCCGTGCATGAACAGAGCCGCGACGCCCTGGCGCCCTTGCTGGCGGCCGCGGCCGACATGCTATTCAGCGCCATCGCCAATAACGGCAAGATCCTGGCCTGCGGCAATGGCGGCTCCGCCGCCGACGCCCAGCACCTGGTCGCCGAACTGGTGGGCCGCTTCGAGCGCGAGCGCCTGCCGCTGGCCGCCGTGGCGCTGAGTACCGACACCGCCATCCTCACCGCCGTGGGCAACGACTACGGCTTCGAGGAGATCTACGAACGCCAGGTCAGCGCCCTGGGCCAGCCCGGCGACGTGCTGGTGGCCATTTCGACGAGCGGGAATTCGCCCAATGTCGTGCGCGCCATCGAAGCCGCGCACGAACGCGAGGTCCACGTCATCGCCCTTACCGGCAAGGGCGGCGGCACGGTTGGGGAACTCATGACGGATCACGACATCCATATCTGCGTGCCACACGACCGCACCATGCGCATCCAGGAAGTCCACGGCCTGATGTTGCATGCACTTTGCGACGGTATCGATGCCTTGCTGCTGGGAGACCCCGAATAATGACCCGAAACCGCACCCGTACCGCCCTGCTGGCCCTAGTCCTGGCCGGCGCCACCCTGACGCTGTCAGCCTGCATCGCGCCTGTGGTGGTGGGCGGCGCCGCCGCCGGCACCGCCGTGGTGGTGACCGACCGCCGGTCCTCCGGCGTGCAGCTGGATGACCAGAACCTGGGCTTCAAGGTCCAGCACGCCATTTCCCAGAAGCTCGGCGACACCGTACGCGTCGACGCCAACGTCTATGAAGGGCAGGTCCTGCTGACCGGCGACGCGCCGACCGAGGCCGCCAAGACCCAGGCCACGGCCATCGCGAAAGCGCAGGACGGCGTCAAGACGATCTACAACGAAATGGTCGTGGGCCAGCCGGCCAGCTTCGGCACCCGCTCCAACGACACCTGGCTCAGTTCCAAGGTGCGCACCAGCCTGCTCAACACCAAATTCGTGCCTTCCGGCTCGATTTCCGTCACGACCGACCGCAGCGTCGTGTTCCTTCAGGGAAAAGTCACCCAAACCGAGGGAGACTATGCAGCCAATGCGGCCGCCGAAGTCAGCGGCGTGCACAAAGTGGTAAAACTCTTCAAGACCATCAGCCGGGAAGAGGCGGTGCACCTGTCGGGTTCCTATAGCGATCCCACCGGCACGAGCACCAAGGCGCCCGGCTCGGCGCCCGTCGAGAACGCCCCCGGCGCGGACAGCACCGCGGGCGGGGCAGGCGGCGGCGCCGTTGAATCGCTACCGATCAAATGAAAAAACTCGTCTTCGTCTTCGCGCTGGTAGTGGCGGCGGGCATCGCCTCCTGGTTCGTCTGGCGGCCCGCGCAGGCCGCTCCCGATGTCGCCTTCGCCGCCATCGATGGCCAGAAACTGGCCCTGAAGGACCTGCGCGGCAAGGTGGTCCTGGTCAAGTTCTGGGCAACCGACTGCGTGACCTGCATCAAGCAGATGCCGGACACCATCGCCGACTACAACAAGTACTCGGCGCAAGGCTTCCAGACCGTGGCGGTGGCGATGAACTACGACCCGCCCAACTACGTGCTGAATTATGCGCAGACCCGCAAGCTGCCTTTCACGGTGGCGCTGGACACCAAGGGCGATGTCGCGCGCGCGTTCGGCGACGTGCGGCTGACCCCGACGGCCTTCCTCATCGACAAGCAGGGGCGCATCATCAAGCGCTATCTGGGCGACTACGATCCCGCCGCTTTTCACGCGGAAATCGAGAAAGCCCTGAGAGGGTAACCCCGCAGCCGCCCCCAAGCCCCTTGCCGTGCAAGGGGCTTTGCACGTCAGGACCCTTTTTTTCCGGATGATCGCGGCTGTGTCAGCCCGACCCGGCCCCTCATCGAACGCCCAGGATTTACCCATGTCGCTCCCGCCGCTCGCTCCCAGCACCTCGCCTGCTCCCTCGGGGGCTTATCTTTTCGCCTTTCGCGGCGGCGAGCTGCTGGTGCGGGAAGAAGGACCGGTGCTGCCCCTGGACGAAATCCGTCATCACCTGGCCAGCCCCGACGCGGCCTGGAACGCGATAGGCACGCACCGCGGGCAAGCCTGTCTGGCCCTGGCGCTTGGCCGGGACAGTACGCCGCCCCCCGGCTACGTCTTCCGCCGCCTGCGTGAGGTGATGGGCGAACTGGAGGCGCCGGCCGGCGTCCTCGCAGGCCGCGCCTTCCAGGTGGCCGAATGGGCGCGCACGCATCGCTATTGCGGCGTCTGCGCAACGCCGACCGAGCGGGTGGCGCACGAGTTCTGCCTGAAGTGCCCCAAGTGCGGCCACAGCAACTACCCACGCATTTCCCCGGCCATGATGGTGCTGATCAAGAAAGGCGACAGCATCCTGCTCGCGCGCAACGCCAATTTCGCCGCGGCGCGCTACAGCGCGCTGGCCGGTTTCGTCGAGGCCGGTGAGTCCCTGGAGGAAACCGTGCACCGCGAGGTCCTGGAGGAAGTGGGCCTGCGCGTGCACCAGCTGCGGTATTTCCAGAGCCAATCCTGGCCGTTCCCGCATTCGCTGATGCTGGCCTTCACCGCCGAATACCTGGACGGCGAGATCCAGGTCGACGGTACGGAAATCATCGATGCCCGGTGGTTCGGGCCGGGGGATGCCCTGCCCAATATCCCGCCGACCGACTCGGTGGCCGGCCTGCTGATCCGCGCCAACCTGCCGCAGCCATAGGCGCCGGCCAGGTCGCGCATAGGCCCGACATCCCGCATTATTTCCATAAGAAATATATAAACGAATATTTATTCTTTTACGTTAGTTAGACTCCCCGGCATCATCGGGGTCAGTTACAGCGCGATACGCATACGCAAGATATGGCCTTAACAGCCGGCCCCTTCTCTTCGCGCTGCCGGACCACCCCGTCTTCGCGGAGCCTTCCTTGATCAGCCGTCTTTTCGCCGCCTCTTTCACCGCTGCCTCCCTGCTGGCCGGCGCCGCCGCCCAGGCCCAGCAGTCGCAAGTCCTGCTGAACTCGTCCTACGATGTCGCGCGCGAATTGTTCTCCGCCATCAATCCCAAGTTCGAGGAAAGCTGGAACAAGACCAACGACACCAAGGTCAAGATCGAGCAATCGTTCGGCGGCACGTCGCGCCAGGCCCAGTCCATCATCCAGGGCCTGAAGGCCGACGTGGTGACGTTCAACCAGGTGCCGGACGTCGATATCCTCGCCCAGCGCGGCCTGGTCGAGAAGAACTGGCAGCAGCACTTTCCCAACAACAGCTCGCCGTACTACAGCACCATCGCCTTCCTGGTGCGCAAGGGCAATCCCAAGCACATCAAGACCTGGGACGACCTGGTGCGCGACGACGTGAAGGTGGTGTTCCCCAACCCCAAGACCTCGGGCAACGCGCGCTATACGTACCTGGCCGCCTGGCTCTACGCCAACGAGAAATTCAAGGGCGATGACGCCAAGACGCGCGCCTTCGTGGGCAAACTGCTGCACAACGTGGAAAGCTTCCCCACCGGTGGCCGCGGCGCAACGGTGGCTTTTGCCCAGAACAACCAGGGCGATGCCGTGCTGACTTTCGAGTCCGAGGTCAACAATATCGCCAAGAGCGATGAATTCAAGGCCCAGGGTTTCGAGGTCGTGGTCCCGCCCGTCAGCGTGCTGGCCGAGTTCCCCGTCGCCGTCGTCTCCAAGGTCGCCAAGGAAAAGGGCACGGAAAAACTGGCGGAGACCTACCTGAAGTTCCAGTACACCCCGGAAATCCAGGCGCTGCTGGCGACGTTCTACTACCGCGTGCGGGATCCGCAGGTCGTGAAGGCCAACGCCGCGCAATTCCCCGAAGTCCGCCTGATCAACCCGACGGACGTGCTGGGCACCTGGGACAACATCACGAAGGTACACTTCTCGGCCAACGGCGTGCTGGATCAGTTGCTGGCGGGCAAGTAAGATCGCCGGCTGGCGCGGTCAGGGACCTGTGTCCCGGACCGCTTGTCTGGAACTGCAAGCCCCTGACCGCCGCCCCCTGCCGCCCGCGCCGGCCGCCTTATTGGCGGCCGTTCGGCTTTAATCCACAACCAGGCCCATGCCGAAATTCTTCCTGCAAAAACCCACGCTGCCCGGCTTCGGCCTGAGCTTCGGCGTGAGCAGCCTGTATATCTCGCTGGTGATTCTCTTTCCCATCGCCGCGCTCTTCGCCTACACCGGCGAGATGAGCCTGGCGCAGTACTGGCGCGCCATCACCGACCCGCGTGTGCTGGCCAGCTACCGCGTCACCCTGGAAGGCGCGGCCATTTCCACCGTGGTGGTCCTGGTGTTCGGCCTGCTGCTGGCCTGGATCCTGGAACGCTACCGCTTTCCCGGCCGGCTCTTCCTCGACGCGCTGGTGGACCTGCCCTTCGCCCTGCCGACCGCCGTGGCGGGCTTGACGCTGTCGGTGCTGCTGGCGCCGGGCGGCTGGGTCGGCCAGTGGTTCGCCCCCTACAAGATCAGCTACGCCTTTCCCGGCCTGACCATCGCCATGATCTTCACCAGCCTGCCCTTCGTGGTGCGTTCGGTGCAGCCGGTGCTGGCCGAGATCGGTCCCGAATACGAGGAAGCCGCCCACACCCTGGGCGCCAACGATCGCCAGACCTTCTGGCGCGTCCTGCTGCCGGCCCTGGTGCCGGCGCTGTTCACCGGCGCTTCGCAAGCCTTCATCCGCAGCCTGGGCGAGTTCGGCGCGGTGGTGATGATCGCCGGCAACATCCCGCTGAAGACGGAGATTACGTCGCTGATGATTTTCGTCCGCCTGTCCGAATTCGACTATCCGGCCGCGTCCGCCATCGCCACCGTGGTGCTGGCGGCGTCGCTGCTGCTGCTGTTCACCCTGCAGGTCTTGCAAGGCCGCCTGCTGCCGTGGCAGCGACCGGGCCGCTGAGGACACCCAGATGCGCAAACCCAAGAACTGGCGTCAGTGGACGCTCATCGCCATCGGCGTGGCGGGCGCGGCCCTGCTGCTTTTGCTGCCGCTGCTGCTGATCTTCGCGCGTGCCCTGTCGGGCGGCTGGTCCATGCTGGTCGAGAACCTGGTGGACAGCGATATGCAGCACGCCATCCTGCTGACCCTGCTGGCCGCCCTGCTGACGGTGCCGATCAACATTGTCTTCGGCATCCTGCTGGCATGGTGCGTCACGCACTACGAGTTCCGTGGACGCGCCGTCCTGACCACGCTGATCGACATTCCCTACGCCACCTCGCCAGTGGTGGCGGGCCTGTGCTACCTGGTTGTCTACGGCGCGGAAAGCGCCATCGGCGGCTGGCTGGGCCGAAACGATATCCAGCTGATGTTCGCCTGGCCGGGCATCGTGATGGTGACGGTCTTCGTAACGTCGCCCTTCGTGGCTCGCATACTCATTCCCCTGATGCAGACGCAGGGCAGCGACGAAGAATACGCCGCGCTGACACTGGGGGCCCACGGCTGGCAGATCTTCCGCCACATCACGCTGCCCAACATCAAGTGGGCCCTGCTGTACGGCACCGTTATCACCAATGCCCGCGCGGTGGGCGAATTCGGCGCCGTGTCGGTCGTGTCGGGGGCCATCCGCGGCAAGACGGTGACCTTGCCGCTGCTGATCGAGCAGCTCAATGACGACTACAAGACCGTGGGCGCCTTCACCGCCGCCGCCTTGCTGGCCTGCATGGCCCTGGTGACGCTGGTGGTGAAGACCGCCATGGAGTGGACGCAGCGGGTGGAAGTGCGCGGACGCACGCACTGAGCGGGCACCTGGCAAGCCGCTCGCAACCATTACGCGCGGCTGTGCACGCCTGGGCGACCACGGCGGATGGCCGCCGCCCCGGGGCCCGGGGGGCACCCGGCCTCAGACGCGCGCCGGCACGGCACGGCGGCGCCACAATTGCGCGGCCAGGAAAATCACGATCAGCGCGTTGGCCGCAACCACCAGCGCCGCGAACGCGGACGGGGCGTGCAGCAGATGGCGCACTTCGAAGGGGATATAGATGGCGCCGGACAAGGCGCCCAGCCACTCTCCCCAGATCCGGTCATGCCAGAGGCCATAGGCCTCCACCAGGCGCAGCGCCACATAGGCGACGGCCAGGCTGACCAGCACGCGCACGCTGGTGTCCTGCAACACGTCGGCATAATGAAGCAGGGTCCGCGGATAGCGGCCGCCCGGGTCCAGCCCGAAATGGCCGATGAGATCGACCACCATTTTGCGCAGGTCATGGTGCAGCAGGCTCAACAGGCCGATGCTGGCCCCAAGCGCCGCCACGCCCTTGAGCGCCTCGAACAGGGCGATGGTGCGTTGCGCGCGCTGCCGGATGGTCACCTCTTTCGGCTGGGGCGGATGGCCAGGATGCATGGTGTTCCTCCTGCGGGGACAGCGAGTTAGCATAACGCGATCGCGCGGCCGCCAGGGCGTGGGAAAATCACGCCTGCTGGCGCCGGCCAGCGCGCCTGATCGGGCGCCGGCCGGGCCGGACCGCGGATTCAATCATTGCACAGGACACCATCATGCCTTCTTTTGACGTCGTTTCCGAAGTCAACAAACACGAATTGAGCAATGCCGTCGACCAGGCCAACCGTGAACTGTCGACCCGCTTCGATTTCAAGGGCACCGACGCCAAATACGAACTCGAGGAGTTCGTCATCACCCAGGTCGCGCCGTCCGAGTTCCAGCTCAAGCAGATGCTGGATATCCTGCGCGGCCGCCTGACCGCGCGCGGCATCGACCCCCGCTGCATCGACGCCGCCGACGCCAACGTCAACCTGGGCGGCGCGCGCCAGAAGATCACGCTCAAGCAGGGCATAGAGCAGGCCGTTTCCAAGAAGCTGATCGCCGCCATCAAGGCTGCCAAGCTCAAGGTGGACACCCAGATCAATGGCGACAAGCTGCGCGTGACCGGCAAGAAGCGCGACGACCTGCAAGCCGC
Source organism: Achromobacter aloeverae (assembly GCF_004121055.1). Lineage (GTDB taxonomy): Bacteria > Pseudomonadota > Gammaproteobacteria > Burkholderiales > Burkholderiaceae_B > Bordetella_C > Bordetella_C aloeverae. The sequence goes on along the minus strand of NZ_PYAL01000003.1, from coordinate 311,885 downwards.
CATCCAGCTGTTGAAGAAGACGGACGTGGACCTGCCGCTGCAGTTCGACAATTTCCGCGATTGAGACATATCGGCGGCCACACTACAGAGACGCAAACATGCAGATCAGCAACATCCCCTTCGGCACCACGGACTGGTCCACCATCGAACCCACCCATCATGCCGGCGACACCGGCCATGCGCTGTGGCGTACCCGCCAGTTCGGCGACATCCGCGTGCGCATGGTGGAGTACACGCCCGGCTACCTGGCCGACCACTGGTGCAGCAAGGGCCATATCCTGCTGTGCCTGGAAGGGCGCCTGGATACGGAACTGGAAGATGGCCGCCGCTTCACGCTGCTGCCGGGCATGAGCTACCAGGTGGCCGACCAGGCGGAGGCGCACCGGTCGTCCACCGATATCGGCGCCAAGCTGTTCATCGTCGACTGACGAGGCGGTGCACCGGCCGGGGCCGCGCCTCCCGGCGATGGGCCGCCGTGCATTCCTGCGGGCCCACCATGGCCGCCCCCGCGAACGACGTCGCCGCGCGGGGCGCCGTCCCCGGTGTCGCTCAGCCGTTTCCGCCGGCGGGCCTGGCCAGCGGCCCGGCCAGCGTCACCAAGGCGTCCGCGCTGGCGCCATAGGCCGACTGCGCGGCCGCCAGCGTGACCTTGCCGTCGAGCAGGTCGCGTTGCAGCGCCTTTTGCGCACGCGCCGCGGGCGCGCCGTAGCCGCCGCCCCCGGGCGTTTCGATGCGCACGCTTTCGTCGGCCTGCAAGGTGATGTTGGCGGTCTTGGAAAAGAGTTCTTCCTGGCGCGCGGTGCCGAAGTTGCGCAACAGGCGCGCGCGCCGTCCGTCCGCGCCGCCATCCACGCCGGTCGCCACGCCCACGGTGTGGCTGTCGGAACGGGCCGAGAAGACGATGCCCGGCACCAGCGCGCGGATCTGCTTGGCGATGGACATGCCGCCGCGGGTCCGGCCCGCGCCGCCGGAATCGGGAATCATCGCGTACTCGTCCATCAACAGGGGATATTCGTTTTCCAGCGCCTCCACCGGGAGGTTGGAGGTATTCGTCATGTGGACGTGGATGGCATCCATGCCATCACTGTCGTAGCGCGCGCCGGCGCCGCCGCCCAAGGTCTCCAGGTAGACGAACTCGCCGGCCCGGGTGCCCCATTTGCCGGAGAACACGATGGCGGGGCAGCAGTCATTGCCGGACGCCATGATCTTCTCGGGCGGCAGCAGGCCGCGGAACGCGCCGAAGATGGCGCCGGCGACCTTCTGCGCGGTGATCGAACGCGCGCCGACGGCGGCGGGGTGCTCCGGATTGGTGATGGTGCCCAGGGGCGCCTCCACCGTGATGGGCTCGAACAGGCCCGCGTTGGGCGCGATATCCGGGTCCAGCAAGGCCTTGACCGCGTAGTACACGGACGCCCGCAAGGCGTTGACCGGCAGGTTCATGGCGCCGCGCGCCTGCTTGCCCGATCCGGCGAAATCGAAATGCAGTCCCTGCGGGCGCACGGTCAACGTGACCTGGATGCGCACGGGGTCCCCGCCCATGCCGTCATCATCGAGGTCGCTGTGGAAGGTGTAGCTGCCCTGCTTCAGTTCGGCGATGCGGTTGAGCAGGCGGCGGCGCGTATAGCGGATGACGTCCTCCACCGACCGCAGCACGGCGTCAAGGCCCATCTGGCGCACCAGGCCCTGCACGGCCGCGGCGCCACGGCGATTGGTGGCCATCTGCACGCGCAGGTCGAGCAGGCGCTCTTCCGGATCGCGGGTGTTGGCGCAGATCAGGTTGAGCAGGTCCTCGTCGATCTCGCCCGCCCGCGCGATGCGGCTGACCGGGATGCGGATGCCCTCGGCGAAGATCGAGCCCAGGCCGCCGGCGATCGAGCCCGGCACGGGGCCGCCGACGTCGGAATGGTGAGCGATGTTGGCCGCGAAGAACCGCAGCGTGCCCTCCCAGAACACCGGCGTGACGATATTGATGTCCGGCAGGTGGCTGCCGTTGGCCAGGTAGGGATCGTTGCAGATGAAGACATCGCCATCGGCGATCTTCGCCACCGGGAAGCGCGCCAGGATGGCCTGCATGGCGCCATCCAGCGACCCCAGGTGCAGCGGGATCTGCGTGCCCTGCGCCACCAGGCGGCCGGCGGCATCGAACAACGCCACCGAGCAGTCCTTGCGTTCCTTGATGTTGGTGGAGAACGATGCCCGCACCAGGGTGTTGTTCATGTCTTCCGTGATCGACAGCAGCCGATTGCAGAAGACCTCCATGCCGATAGGATCGGCCAGATCGTCGTCAGTGCGTTGGATCTCGGTCATGGTCCTAGCCTCGCAGGGTGATGATCAGGTTGCCGTAGTCATCGACGATGGCGCGATGGCCGACGCCGATGATGGTGGTGGAACTCATTTCCTCGACCAGGGCAGGACCCTGGAATGCCGCGCCGGTGGGCAGGCGGTTGCGATCGTAGACCGGCGTCTCGACCCATCCGTGCGCCGCGCCGAAATAGCTGGCGCGCGTGCCGATCCGGGCGCCGTCCACCGTGCCCTCCACGCGGCGCGGCGCCAGCGGCGCCTTGATGACCTGGCCTACCGCCTGTACGCGGCAGTTGATGATCTGGATGGCGCGGTCGTCCACGTTATAGCCATACTCGCGCTCGTGCGCCTGGCCGAACGCGTCGATGAACGCGGCCAGGCCGTCCGGGCCGGTATCGTCCAGCGGCACCTGCACCTCGAAGTTCTGGCCTTCGTAGCGCGCGTCGATGGCGCAGTGCGCCGCGCGCAGCGGTTCGGCCACGCCCTCGGTCGCCAGCCAGGTCTGCGCCTGGTCGCGCAGCGCGTTGAAGATGGCGGCGACCTTGGCCCATCCCTCGGGCCGCGCCAGCGTGATCTCGCTGCGTACGAAATCGAAGGAAATGTCACTGAGCAGGATGCCGCGCGCGCACATGGTGCCCGGCTCCTGCGGCACGATGACGCGCGGGATGCCGCACTCCTCGGCGACTTCCACCGCGTGCAGGGGGCCGGCGCCGCCGAAGGCGAACAGGGCAAAGCGCGACAGGTCGTGCCCGCGTTCGGTCGATACGGCCCGGATGGCGCGGCTCATGTTGGCGGTGGCGATACGCAGGATGCCTTCCGCCGCGGCTTCCACGCCCAGGCCCAGCGGCTTGCCGACTTTTTCCTCGATCACCGCGCGCGCTTCCTTCGCGTGGACCGGCATGCGGCCATTGAGCAAGGCCACCGGATTCAAGCGCTGCAAGGCGATCTCGGCATCCGTGATGGTCGGCTCGACGCCGCCCCGGCCATAACCCACTGGTCCCGGCACGGCCCCGGCGCTGTGCGGCCCGACCTTCAGCGCACCGGCATCGTCCATCCATGCGATGCTGCCGCCGCCCGCGCCGATGACGTGGATGTCGACCATGGGGGTCTTCACCGGATAGCCCGCCACCTGGCGGTGCGAGGTGAACAGCGGCTTGCCTTCGCAGATCAGCGATACGTCGGTGCTGGTGCCGCCGACGTCGAAGGTCACCAGGTTGGGGCTGCCGATCACCCGCCCCACGGCTGCCGCGCCGACCACGCCCGCGGCCGGGCCGGACAGGCAGGTGCGCACGGGGAACTGGCGCACGCTGGCGATGGACATGAGGCCGCCATTCGAATGCACCGTATGCGGCTCATGGGCAATGCCCAGCTCGCGCACGCGCTGCAGGAACAACTCCAGGTAGCGCGCCATGCGCGGCCCCACCGCGGCGTTCAGCACCGTGGTCGACAGGCGCTCGTACTCGCGGAATTCGGGCAGGACTTCGCTGGACAGGCTGATGTAGGCATCCGGCATTTCCTCGGCGACGATCTCGCGCGCGCGCAGTTCATGCGCGGGGTTGCGGTAGGAGTGCAGGAAGCAGATGGTGACCGCGCCTATGCCCTGCTCGGCGAAGTAGCGCGCCGCCTGCCGCACCGCCTGTTCGTCCAGCGCCTCGCGCACGCGGCCGCTGGCCTCGACGCGCTCGCCGACTTCGATGCGGAACTGGCGCGGCACCGCCACCGGCGGCTTGCCCACGCTGTAGTCGTAGAGATGCGGCCGGGTCTGGCGGCCGATCTCCAGCACGTCGCGGAAACCGCGCGTGGTGATCAGGCCGACGGCGGCGCCCTTGCGTTCGATGATCAGGTTGGTCGCCACCGTGGTGCCGTGGCCCACATGCGACACCTGCGAGGCTCGCACGCCATGTTCGCGCAACATGCCCTCGATGCCGGAGGCAATGGCTTGCGACGGATCGTGGGGCGTGGAAGGAACCTTGTGAAAGTGCACCACGCCGGCGCTTTCGTCGATCATGGTGAAGTCGGTAAACGTGCCTCCGACGTCTATGCCGATACGGTACATATCGTTTTTCATCCTGGGTTGGATATCGGTGTTTGGGAGTAGCGCGCCGCGCCGGCGCCGGCGCGGCGGGGTTCAAGCGTGGTTCAATCGAGACGGATGTTGGCCTGCTTGACGACCTTGCACCACTTCGCGGTTTCGTTCTTGATCAGACTGGCGAAAGCGTCGTTGGCGATGCTGGACACTTCGGCGCCCTGTTCTTCCAGATAGGGCTTTAGCGACGGACCGTTCTGCACGTCCACGATGGCCTTGCTCAGGCGGTCGCGGATATCGGTGGGCAGATGCGGCGGCGCCAGCATGCCGAACCAGACGATGGCCTCGAAGCCCGGATAGCCCGATTCGGCCACCGTGGGGACATCGGGCAGCAGCTTGCTGCGTTGCGAGGAGGTCACCGCCAGGGCGCGGATCTTGCCTTCCTTGATGTAGGGATAGGATGTCATCACCACGTCCATCATCATGTTGACCTGGCCGCCGAGCAGGTCGATCAGCGCCGGGCCGGACCCGCGGTAGGGAACATGCGTCATCTTCACGCCGGCGGTGCTGGTGAACAGCGCCGACGCCAGGTGGTTGGAGGTGCCCGGGCCGTTGGACGCGTAGGTGTACTTTTCCGGATCCTGCTTCAGCAACTGTACGAATTCCTGCAGGTTGCGCGCCGGCACGTCCTTGTTGATCACGATGACGTTGGGGATGGTCGCCACCACCGCCAGCGGCGTGAAGTCCCTGGCGGCGTCGTAGGGCAGCTTGGGATAGATGCAGGGCGCGCTGCCGTGCGTGCTGACGGAACCCATCAGGATGGTGTAGCCGTCGGCCGGCTGGCGCGCGACGTAGTCGGTGCCCACCGTGCCGCCCGCGCCCGGGCGGTTTTCCACGATCACATTGGCGCCCAGCTGCTTGCCCAGGCCGTCGGCCAGCTTGCGGGCGATCAGGTCGGTCGACCCGCCGGCGGCGAAAGGCACCACCAGGCGGATGATCTTGTCATTGGGCCAGGAAGCCTGGGCGGAAACGGCGGATAGCGCCACGATGGCGCCCGCGGCCCATGCGCCGCACCTTCGGATAAGGCCTGCATTCATCGATATTCCCCTTTTTGTCGCCTTGCGGTGGCCCCATGGCCCCGCGACGCTTGCTACGGGAACATCCTAGGATCGGGACCCACCGGCCGTCTCCGTTTTGCATTTATAGTCACATCAACGTCATTTATGCCTGGCCGCCTCCCCCGGAACGGATCGACCCTGGATCCGGCGCGCAGGCCCGCCTTCCCGCTTCCTTCCCCTCGCGCCACGCATGAAGCATCCCGACCTCAACCTGCTGATCCATTTCGATGCCTTGATGACCTGTCGCAGCGTATCGCGCGCCGCCGACCAGGTCAGCATCAGCCAGCCCGCCATGAGCGCGGCGCTGGGCCGGCTGCGCAAGCTGTTCAACGATCCCTTGCTGGTGCGCGAGAACACGTCCTGGCAACCGACGCCGCAGGGGCTGGCATTGCAGCAGGAATTCCAGCCCCTGCTGGCCCGCTGGCGGCGCGCCACGGGCGAACACGAGGCGTTCGAGCCCCGCCGCTCCACGCGCACGGTGTCCCTGTACGCCACCGACTATATGCAGTTCACCCTGCTGCCGCGCGTGCTGCCCGGACTGGCGCAGGACGCGCCGCACGTCCACCTGCGCGTGATGCCGGCAAGGTTGCTGCATGGCATGAGCATGCTGGACACCAACCACGTCGAATTGCTGGCCGGCTACTTTCCCGATCCCTCACCCAATCTGCGCGCGCGTTTCCTCTATGAGGAGCCGGCCGTCTGCATCGTACGCGAGCAGCATCCCTGCCTGGGGCGGCGCTGGAACCTGGACGCGTACTTGCGCTATGGCCATGTCGACCTGGCCGCGCACACCGGCTACTTCAGCAGCGCCATCGACCGCCTGCTGCAAAGCAATAATCGCAAGCGCACGGTGGCCGCGACCTTGTCCAGCTACATGGTCTGCCCGTATGTGGTGGCGGCATCGGACCTGATCGCCACCATGCCGCTGAGCATCGCCCGGGCCTCGGCGCGCCAGAACGGGCTGGTGCTGCTTGACCCGCCGCTGAAATTGCCGCCCCTGTCGGTATCCCTGTACTGGCACGAGCGCTACCAGGATGACAGCGGCCACGCATGGCTGCGGCAATACATCGCGGCCAAGGTCGCGCAACCCTGAGGATTTTTCCATAATATGTTGCACTTGCGATGCTCGTTTCTTCCGGATGAGCAAGGCAGCACCCCCGGTTTGCGCTAGACTTTTCAGCGCAGAATTCCGCATCCAGACTACCGACATGACCTCCAACGTCCCCGCGACGGCCACTCCCCCAGCGCAGATCGGCGACGACCGGCGCATCAGCCTGCTGGTCGACGCCATACGCGACTACGCGATCTACATGCTCGACGCGAACGGCTACGTCAGCAGCTGGAACCCGGGCGCGCAGCGCTTCAAGGGCTATACGGCCAGCGAGATCATCGGCCAGCATTTCTCGCGCTTCTACACCGAGGAAGACCGCGCCAACGGCGTACCCGCGAAGGCCCTGCGCACGGCCGCCGAAAATGGCAGCTTCGAGGCCGAGGGCTGGCGCGTGCGCAAGGATGGCAGCCGCTTCTGGTGCAGCGTGGTCATCGATCCGGTGCGCGGGCCCGACGGCGCCATCATCGGCTACGCCAAGGTCACGCGCGACATCAGCGACAAGAAGGCCGCGCGGGATGCCCTCTACGCCAGCGAGCAGCGCTTCCGCCTGCTGGTGCAGGGCGTGCGCGACTACGCGATCTACATGCTCGATCCGGACGGCTACATCACCAACTGGAATTCCGGCGCGCAGGCGATCAAGGGCTATACCGAGGAAGAGGTGATCGGCCGCCACTTTTCCATGTTCTATACGGAAGAGGACAGGGCGCGCGGTGAACCCTCAGAGGCGCTGGAAGCCGCCCGCACGCAAGGCAAGTACCAGCATGAGGGCTGGCGCGTACGCAAGGACGGACATCGCTTCTGGGCCACGGTGGCCATCCATCCCATCCGCGACGAAAACGGCAGTTTCCTGGGCTATGCCAAGATCACCCGTGACGTCACGGAACAGCGCGAGGTGCAGCGGGCGCTGGAGCGCAGCCGCGAGGCGCTCAACCAGGCACAGAAGATGGAGGCCATCGGCCGCCTCACCGGCGGCGTGGCGCACGATTTCAACAACTTGCTGACGGTCATCCGCTCGTCGGCCGAATTGCTGCGCCGCCCGGACCTGGCGCCCGAAAAGCGCGACCGCTTTCTCGCGGCCATCGTCGACACCGCCACGCGGGCCGCTGAACTGACCCGCCAATTGCTGGCTTTCGCGCGCAAGCAACCGCTACGGCCGGAGACCTTCGACGTTGCCGAACGCCTGCGCGGCATGGAGCACATCATCCTGACGTCCGTGGGGTCGCCGGTACGCGTGGAGTTCGAGCTGCCGGAGGGCCTGGACCCCGTCCACGCCGATCCCAGCCAGTTCGAGACCGCCGTGCTGAACCTGGTCATCAACGCCCGCGACGCCATGCCGCGCGGCGGCCTGCTGCGCATCGCCGCGCGCAATACCGACAGGCTGCCGGCGGTGCGCAACCATGCCGGCGCGCAAGGAGCATTCGTCGCGGTGTCGGTCACCGATACCGGCAGCGGCATCGCACCGGAGGTGCTGTCGCGCATCTTCGAACCGTTCTTCACCACCAAGACGGTGAACCGGGGCACCGGCCTGGGACTCAGCCAGGCCTATGGCTTCGCCAAGCAATCCGGCGGCGAACTCGCCGTCCAGACCGAGGTGGGCGTGGGAACGACTTTCACCTTGTATTTCCCCCGCGCCCAGGGGACCACCCCCCTGGGCATTTCGACGCGCGCGCACACCGCCGAGCCGCCCCTGGTGGCGCACAAGGTCCTGCTGGTGGAAGACAACGAGGCCGTGGGCAGCTTCGCCAGCAACCTGCTGGCCGAGCTGGGCGTGGAAGTGACCTGGGCCACGGACGGCCAGGACGCGCTGCGCACCCTGGCCCAGCGGGACGGCGCCTTCGACCTGGTGTTCTCGGACGTGGTGATGCCCGGCATGAACGGCCTGGAGCTGGGCGCCATCATCCGCCAGCGCTGGCCCACGCTGCGGGTGGTGCTGACCAGCGGCTACAGCCATGTGCTGGCCGAGGAAGGCGTGCACGACTTCGAGCTGCTCGAAAAGCCCTATTCCGCGTCCGCCCTGCTGGCCATGCTGCAGGGCCTGCCGGTGGCGGCGAATCAGGCCAAGGCTTCGGACACCGGGGCGTGACGGTCGACACCGTAGCGCGAGATATCCAGGCCCGACAAGGAAATCTCCGGCGGCCGGCCGGTAATCAGGTCGGCCAACAGCTTGCCCGACCCGCAAGACATGGTCCAGCCAAGGGTGCCGTGCCCGGTGTTCAGGAAAAGGTTATGGAACGGGGTGGCGCCGACCACGGGCGTGCTGTCGGGCGTCATCGGCCGCAGGCCGGTCCAGAATTCGGCGCGCGCCACGTCGCCGCTGCCTGGATAGAGGTCGTTGACCACCAATTCCAGGGTCTCGCGCCGGCGGGGATTCAGACGCAGGTCGAAACCGCCGATTTCGGCCATGCCGCCCACCCGGATACGGTCGTCGAAGCGCGTCACGGCCACCTTGTAGGTTTCGTCCAGCACGGTGGATACCGGCGCCTTGCCGGGGTCGGTGATGGGAACGGTCAGCGAATAGCCCTTGACCGGGTAGACGGGCAGGCGCAGGCCCAGCGGCTGGAGCAGGCGCGGGCTGTAGCTGCCCAGGGCGACCACGTACCGGTCCGCATCGAGCATTTCGCCGCCGGCCCGGACACCGACGATGCGGCCGTCCCGGGCCTCGATGGCGCGGATCTCGGTGTCGTAGAGGAACCGGACGCCCTGGCGGGCGGCGATTTCCGCCAGCCGGACCGTGAACAAGCGGCAATCGCCGGTCTCGTCGTTGGGCAGGCGCAGGCCGCCCGTCAGGCGGGATGCCGCGCCCGCCAGCGCCGGCTCGACGCGATGCAGGTCGGCCGCGGTCAGCAGTTCATAGGGCACCCGGTTTTCCTCCAGCACGGCGATGTCGCGCCGCGCGGCTTGCATCTGCGCCTGGTCGCGGAATAGCTGCAAGGTGCCGCCGGTGCGCTGTTCGTACTGGACGCCGGTGTCCTGGCGCAGCGCGCGCAGGCAGTCGCGGCTGTATTCGGCCAAGCGCAGCATGCGTTCCTTGTTGACGGCGTAGCGCGCCGGCGAGCAATTGGAAAGCATGGCGCCCATCCAGCGCAGCTGGTCCAGCGTCCAGTCAGGGCGGATGGCCAGCGGCGCGTGGCGCTGGAACATCCACTTCAGGGCCTTGAGCGGGATGCCGGGCGCGGCCCACGGGGTCGAATAGCCGGGCGAGACCTGGCCGGCGTTGCCGTAGCTGGTTTCCCGGGCCGGCCCGGGCTGGCGGTCGACCAGGGTCACGGACGCCCCCTGGCGCGACAGATAGTAAGCCGTGGAAATGCCAATGACACCGCCACCAAGGACCAGGACACGCATCGCGGATAACCGTTATGAAAAGAGGAAAAGGGACAGGGAGAAATAGATAGTCTAAGCACAGACAGGGAGTGAATTTCACTGAAATTGGGCCGCCGAATAGGTAAGATCCGGAATGCCACCCCGACTTTCACGCCAGGGATAGTGAAATGCGCGAGCTTGACCGCACCGACCTCAAAATCCTCGACCTCCTGCAGCGGTCAGGCCGCCTGTCCATGACCGAACTGGCCGAACAGGTGGGGCTGTCGGCCACGCCCTGCACCGAGCGGGTGCGGCGGCTGGAGCGCGAAGGCGTGATCACCGGCTACTACGCACGGGTCAGTCCGCAAGCGCTGGGCAAGGGTCTGCTGGTTTTCCTGGAGATCAAGCTGTCGGCCAAGTCCGGCGACGTCTTCGAGAAAGTGCGCGAGGAGTTGCTGCACATTCCCGAGGTCATGGAGTGCCACCTGGTCTCGGGCGACTTCGATTACCTGGTCAAGGCGCGCCTTAGCGAAATGACCGCGTATCGCCACCTGCTGGGGGAGATGCTGCGGCGCCTGCCCAATTCCGCCGAATCGCGCAGCTACGTGGTGATGGAAGAAATCAAGGAAAGCCTGTACCTGGCGCCGGATCGGTGACGCTGGCGGCGGACGGGCCGCGCTACGTATCGGCCGCGCCGTCCAGGCGTTCCGGGAACAGGCCGCTGGCGCGCCGCACCTGGCGCACCATGCCCTGTTCCAGAACCGCCTCGCCGCCCGGACTGAGCAGGGTCAGGCGGCGCCGCGCGCGCGTGATGCCGGTGTAGAGCAATTCGCGCGTGAGGATGGGACCAAGGCGCTCCGGCAACACCACCACGGCATGCTCGAATTCAGACCCCTGGGACTTGTGCACCGTCAACGCGTAGACGGTCTCCACCGCTTGCAGCCGGCTGGGAGGCACCCACTTGATGCGGCCGCTGCCATCGCTGCTGGTGAAGGCCACGCGCAAGGTCGTGGCGGGCTCCCGCAGGCCTTCGCCGTGTCCGATGGCGGCCAGGGCCTCTGCTTGCGCGCCGGGCACCGGCAAGGTAATGCCGATGTCGCCGTTCATCAGGCCCAGCGCGTAGTCGTTGTGCGTGACAAGGACCGGCCTGCCGGCGTACCAGCCGTCGGCTTGCGCGATCAGCCCTTGTTCGAACAGCAGGCGGGCCACGCGCCGGTTCAGGCCCTCGACGCCCCACTCGCCGTTGCGCAGGGTCGCCAGCAGCTGGAAGCGCTGGTGCTGCCTGAGGACGGCGGCCGCCCATGCGTCCAGGGTGCCTGGATCCGTATCGGCGGGCCCCTGGCGCAGGATGGCCAGATAATCGGCATAGCCTTCGGAAGCTCGTGCGCCGGGCGCGGCCTGCGACGGCGCCAGGTCCTGCATCGCCATGCCGGTCAGCACTTCCGCCGCCCCTGCCGGCGGCTGCTCGTCGCGGCCGTGCAGCACCAGCGCCGCGAACGCGCGTTCGCATGCCGCGCCGACCAGCTTGCGCACGCCATCGGCCGGCACTTGCCAGAACATCCGCGCGGCGGCGACATCGCCGTCGTTCACCGCGGCGGCCAGACGGCCGATGCCGCTGTCGGCGGCGAAGCGGTGGCTGTGCCGCAGCATGATCACGGCCTGGTCCAGGGCCGCACCCTGGTCATCGAGGCGCGACGGCGGCAACCGCTGCCCGCTGACCCGCGCCAGCCAATCGCGCGTGGCCGGCGTATAGCGGCCCTCGCGCGCATGCACGCAAAGATCGGCCAGCACCGCGCCGGCCTCCACCGAGGCCAGCTGGTCCTGGTCGCCCAGCAGGATCAGGCGGCCCGCGGGCGGCAAGGCATCCAGCACCGCGGCCATGGTCTCCAGGTCCACCATGGAGGCCTCGTCGACGACCAGTACGTCCAGCGCCAGGCGGTTGTCGCGGTCATGGCGAAAACGTCGCGTGCCGGGACGGCTGCCCAGTAACCGATGCAGCGTGCCCACCTTGGTCGGGATGGCGGCGCGCACCGCCTGGGCCCGCGGCAAACCGTCCAGAGCGGCCAGGCGCTGCACGGCGCCGGAAATCGATTCGCTCAGCCGGGCCGCGGCCTTGCCGGTCGGCGCGGCCAGGCGGATGCGCAGGGGACCGTCCGCGCCATCGAGCGCGAGCGCCTGCAGGACGGCCAGCACCTTGACCACGGTCGTGGTCTTGCCCGTCCCTGGTCCGCCCGTGATGATGGTGAGGGCGCTGCCGGCGGCAATCGCGCAAGCCACCTTCTGCCAGTCGACGCCGTCATCGCCCGCGTCCGCGCCGGCGAACAGCGCGTCCAGGTATTCGCGCAGGCGCGCCGTGGGCAATGCCGCCTGTAGCGCGGCATTGCGTTGCAGGCGCTGGGTGATGCCCTGCTTGATGTCCTGCTCGTACTGCCAGCAACGCCGCAGGTAGAGGCGCGGCCGCGCGCCACCGGCGAGCACCAGCGGCGTGCGGCCGGGTCCCGCGCCCACCAGGCGCGGGTCGTCCAGCGCCGCCAGCCAGTCCCGCAGCGTCAGTTGCTCCAGCAGCTGGGCCGGGTAGAAAGCGGGCGGCGACTCGCGCGAAGCCGCCGGCGCGTCTTCCGGCGGCAGGGCCAGGGTGACGGCGGGATCGTCCAGCGCCGCCGCCAGGTCCAGGCAGGCATGCCCGTGGCCCAGCTGATGGCTGGCCAGCACGGCGGCCAGGATCAGGCGCGGTGAAGCATCGGGTATTTCGCGCCAGAGGAAATCGGCGAACACCACATCCAGGCGGCGCAGCCAGCGCCGTTCGACCCAGTCATCCAGGGTCGAACGCAACCTGGCCGCATCGTCCAGCGGCGCGGACGCGCTGCGCCGATGGACCGGCGGACGGGAGCCCTCCTGTCGCTGCGCGGCACCCTCCCCGAGGGAGGATTCGCCCTTGGGGCGGCCCGGCCGACTCATGCAGCCTCCCTGGCGGGTTGCGATCCGCTGTCGCCGTGGCCGGCGAAGAGCGCGTCCAGCGCCTCGATCAGCGCGCGGGACGGGCGATCGATGTAGACGCCGCCGCCCGGCGCATGGCTGCCGCGCAGGAATAGATAGACGGCGCCGCCGATATGGCGATCGTAGTCATAGTCCGGCAGGCGCGCGCGTAGCAGGCGATGCAGCGCCAGCAGATAAAGCACGTATTGCAACTCATAGCGATGGTCGAGGATGGCGCCCAGCATGGCGCGCGCGTCGTACGCCGCATCGTCCGGCCCAAGCCGGTTGGATTTGTAGTCGGCCACGTAGTAGCGCCCCTGGTATTCGAACACCAAGTCGATGAAGCCCTTGAGCATTCCGTTCAAGCGGGCGGGCGCCAGCGCCGCGCGTCGATGGCCCGGATGCACATGCGCGCATACCAGCCCGTCGATACGGGTCGCCGCGACATCATGCGCGGCAAACCAGAATTCCATTTCCGACACGCAGGCGCGCGGATCGAGGTCGGCCAGCGCCACGGGCCCGGGCGCGGCGACGCGGCGGTCCGGCGCGGTGGCCTCGGCAGACGCGTGTCTCCCGTCCGCGCCGTCCGCGCCGTCCGCGGGCTGGGCCGGCAGCGCAAGGGGCAAGCCGAGGAAATGTCGCAGCCAATCGGACAGCGGGCCGGCCCAGTCGTCCCAGCCGCGTTCCTGGCACCGGCGCGCCACCGCGTCCCGCAACGCGCCGGCATCGGCGGCCGCCTGGCCGAAGCCCTGGGCCGCGGCCCATTCAAGCAATTCGTGGAAGAAGGTGCCGGCCTCGGCGCCCGCGGGGAACGCATGCAGCGGACCGGCATTGCCCAGGCTCAGCTGCATGGCGGAAGCCGCGGGCGCGGCGTTCGCCACCGCTATCGCGATGGCCGGCGACGCCTCGCCGTCCGCCGCCATGGGGCCGGCCGAGGCTTCCACATAGACGTCCTCGGCCGCGGTGTCGGGCGCCTCCGACGGGCCGTCCTCGACGGTGCGCAGCGCCGAATAGCTGGCCACCCACCAATGCTCGCGCACGCCGCGCGACATCTCGCGGGCCCGCCCGTCCCGCGCGGTCGAGACGGCGGCGCGATAGACGGCATCGGACGTGACCGGCGCGGGCCGCACGGCGATATGCGGATGATCGCCGCGCCAGCGATCCAGCACGGCGTCGAATGCTGTCGCATCCAGCGGCCGGCCCTGCCCCAGCAGATAGCCGAGCGCGCTGGCCTGCGCATTCGCGATGGGCGCGCAACCCAGCCAGGTGGCATAGCGCGCCCGGGTGAGCGCGACGTAGAGCTTGCGCAGGTCCTCGCCCAGGCGCTCGCGATCGGCGCGCGCCTGGGCGCCCTCGTCCGGTTCCAGCGTCACGTGCAAGTCGCCATCGGCGTCATGCCAGGCAAGGGGCAGGTCGTCCACGTCCACCGGCCGGAAGGCCATGGCGAAAGGCAGGAACACCAGGGGATATTCCAGGCCCTTGGATTTGTGCACCGTCACGATGCGCAGTAGGTCGGCATCGCTCTCCAGCCTTATGGTCAGGGCATCATTCTCTTCGCCTTCCGCGGCGGCCGCGCGCATTTCCGCGAGGTGACGCAGCAATGCATGCTCGCCCTCGATCCGCACGCTGGCCTGTTGCAGCAGTTCCGCGATGTGCAGCAGGTCCGTCAGCCTGCGCTCGCCGGCGGTGGCGTCGGCCACGCCGCCCGCGCGTTGGCGCGCCGGCACGTCGAAGTCGTCCAGCAGGCGTCGCAGCATGGGCAACACGCCCAGCACGCGCCAGTCGCGGCCATAGCCGCGGAACTGGTCCACACGGCGGTCCCATTCCCACTCGTTGCTGTTGAGGCTGTCCAGCGCCTCCCACGACAGGCCCAGCGTCGGCGTGGCCAGCGCCGCGCGCAGCAGGCGCGGGTCGTCCGGTTCGGCGCATGCGCGCAGCCAGTGCTCGATGTCGGCGGCCTGCGGACTCAGGTAGACGGACTGGTTTTCCGACAGGTAAACGCTGCGCACGCCCCGCTGCGCCAGGGCCTGGCGGATGATGCGCGCCTCGCGGCCGCTGTTGACCAGCACGGCCATGTCCGCCGGGCGCAGCGGCCGCGGCGCGGCATGGGCCCCGGCAGCCGTATCGGCGTCCGTATCCGTGTCCGCGTCCGCATCGGCATCGGTACCGGCCGGCGCATGCAAATGCGCGCTGACGAAGCCGGCGCGGCCTTGCCGGCCCAGGGCCATCAGGCGCGCGATCTCGCCCGCGCAGGCGGCGGCCATCTGTTCGCGGTAGGCGCCGATGCCCACCGGCGCGCCGTCCTCGCCCCCGGACAGCCACCAGGCTGTCAGCGCCGGTGCGTCCTCGTCCTCGATCACCAGGCGGTCCGCGCGACCATGCGCCAACGCGCCGGTGAAGGGCACGGGATTGCCGCGCGGCGTGCGAAACAGGAAAGCGCCGTCGCCTTCCGGATGACGCTCCGCCACCTCGAAGCAATGGTTGGCCGCCGACACCATCGCCTGGGTCGAGCGGTAATTGGTCTTCAGCGCGTACAGCCGCCCGTCCACCGCCGCGCGTGCACGCAGGTACGTGTAGATATCCGCGCCACGGAAACCATAGATGGCCTGCTTGGGATCGCCGATCAGGATCAGGGCGCAATCCTCGGGATCCTCGGCCAGGCGGTAGACCGCATCGAAGATGCGGTACTGCACGGGATCGGTATCCTGGAATTCGTCGATGAGCGCGACCGGGAATTGCTGGCGCATGGCCGCCGCC
Source organism: Achromobacter aloeverae (assembly GCF_004121055.1). Taxonomy (GTDB): domain Bacteria; phylum Pseudomonadota; class Gammaproteobacteria; order Burkholderiales; family Burkholderiaceae_B; genus Bordetella_C; species Bordetella_C aloeverae. Next base: position 296,296 of record NZ_PYAL01000003.1, on the reverse strand, counting down.
AGCACCGCGCCGTTGGGGCCCGCCAGCGCGCGGTCGAGCTGCCCCAGCAGGTCGTCGAAATCCATCTGCGCGCGCCGTGCCTGCTCCTGCGCGTAGCGGCGCCGCATCCAGGCGGCGGCGTGCTTCAGGATATCGTTGCGCGCGGCCGGCAGGGCCAGCACCCGCTCGCGCAGCGCCGCCAGGGCCGCGCAGGCGGGATGGTCGGGCGGCTCGCCTTTCCACGCCTCTTCCATGCCAGCCGGCGACAGGCGCTGCCAGGCGGTGTCGGACAGTTCGGGCAGCAGGCTGTCCGGCGCCTCGCACCACGCCTGCAAGGCATCCAGCCAGCCGTTGTAGTAGCGCGCCTGGAACTTGCGTCCGTCCACCCGCTTCGCGGCAACACCCGCGTCGAAGATTTCCCGTAGCGCGGTCAGCCACGCGGGCCAGGGGTCTTTCAGCGCGGCCAGCTCGCGGGTGCGCGCGTCGCGCGCCGTGGCCAGCAGCTCGCGCGGCGCGGCCAGGCCGCCGTCCAGCCCGCCGTCCAGCTGCGGCGCATACCTGAACAGGCGCGCGGCGTCTTCCCGCAAGGCGTCCGGACTGGCCCACCAGGCGCGCAGTTCGCGCGCGCCGGCGCTGTCCAGGCCCGCAATGAAGACGCGCCAGTAGTCGCGCGCCGCTTCGGCCAGCAAGGGCGCGCTGTTCTGCTCCAGCGTCTGCTGGAACAGGCTGTCGCTATCGAAGGCGTGCTCACGCAGCATGCGGTTGCACCAGCCGTGGATGGTGGACACGGCGGCCTCGTCCATCCACTCCACCGCCAGCTGCAACTTGCGCGCGCAGGCTCCCCACGTATCGGGCGGATACGCGGCGCGCAGGTCGCGCAGGACATCGCCGCCGACCGGGTCCGCATCGGCATCCGCCGGATCGGCCAGGAAGACGCGCGCCGCGTCGGCCAGGCGGGCGCGGATGCGGTCGCGCAGCTCCTGCGTGGCGGCATCGGTGAACGTGACCACCAGGATTTCGGGCGGCACCAGGGGCCGGCCCAGTCCCGCGTCGTCTCCATGCCCCAGCACCAGGCGCACATACAGCGTGGCGATGGTATACGTCTTGCCGGTGCCGGCGCTGGCCTCGATCAGGCGGCTGCCGCGCAACGGAAAGCGCAGGACGTCGAGGTCGACGGGAGCGTCGCGGTCAGACGGGGTCATCATTGGCTCCCGCGCAATGCTTCGCCGTGGGATTGCCCGCGGCATCCTTGCCGTCCGCGCCTTGCCTGCCTGCGTCCTTGTCGGTCTTGCCGGAACGGGCGGGCCGCGCGTCGCCGCGCGAGGCAGTCTTGTCCGGCTTGGCGTCCGCGTAGAGCGCGGCCCGCATGGGACGCAGCAGGGCCCGCGCCAGCGCCTGGAATTCGCCGCCGCGCGTCAGCGCGGTGAAATCCGGATAGACCGCCCGCAGATACGCGCTGCGGTCGACTTCCCCTTCCATCATGGGCGCGCCTTCATACACCTTGCGCGCCTGCTGCCAGGCGACGGCGCGCGCGCCGGTGAGCGCGCCCGGCGGCAGGCTGTCGTCCGCATCGCGCGCGATGCCTGGAATCATGCCCGCCCCAGGCTCGGCGCCTGCCGCTTCCACGGCGCCCTGATCGGCGTCCTCCGGCAGGCGGGTCAACCATTCGAAGGCCGCGCCCACGGCAAGGGGCAGCGGACGGCGCATCCCCGCTTCCCACGCCGCCAGCCAGAGGCCCAGCCATGCCCGCGCGCGCTCAAGCGGCACGGGGGCGAATTCGATATCGCCGGCCTTGCTGATCACCAGCGTGGTGACCGGTTGGCCGCCCAATTGCGCCGCGACGTGCGCGACCCAATGCCCCACCACCTTGTCCGCGCGATAGCGACCCTTGGGGACCAGGCTGCTGCTTTCCAGGACCAGCCGGCACCGCTGGCCGTCGTCACTCAGCCGCAGGCCGCCGAGGTAGTCTTCCAGCGCCAACCGGGTCGGCGCCGAGGTCAAGTCCAGGACACCCCCCGGCGCATCTCCCGCCGTCCAGGCCGGCGCGCGCAAGGCTGCCGCATCGGTCGGCGTAGTGTCGGCAGAAAAGCGGGAAGGAGAAAAACGCTCAGGGGCGACGCCGTCAAGGGTATGGCGGTCGACAGTAAAGCGCACCGCCAGTTCGCCCTCCACCGGCGTGGGCCAGCGCTCCAGGGCGGCGGCATAGCGCGCCATCATTTCGTCGAGCGGCGCGGCAAGGTCGGCCGCCGCCAGTTCGCCGAAGGCCCCGGCCGGCAACTCGCCGGCCCGCATGCAGGCGGCCAGGACATCGTCGCGCGCCGGCGCCGGCCCGTCCCCCGCTTGCAAGGCACGCGCCTGGGCCTTGATCAATCGGTCCTGCAACTGCCATTGCTCCAACGCGTCGGGCGCGAAGGGCTCGATGTCCTCGGCCACCACATCCTCGGCGGAGAAACTGACCTGCAGGCGCTGGCGGAAGAACGCTTCCACGGGCGCCTTCAGGAAGTCGGCCAGCTCGCGCAAGGACAGCGGCTCCTCACGCGCAACAGGCGGCAAGGGCGCCGGGCGTGGCGCGGCGTCCGCCGCCGTGCCCGGCGCGCGCGCCCATTCCCGCGCGTACGTGAACAGGGGCGAGCGTCGGGGATCGGCGGTGAAGTAATCGGGGCTGAACGGCTGCAAGCGATGCTCCACGGTCAAGGCCGCCGCCACACCGTTCGAGGTACCCGCAACGCTCGCTTCGGCGCCGGCCAGTCGCCATCCCGCATCCAGATGATCGCGCAGCTGGCTCACCAGGACGGACGGCGGCCGCGGCGTATTGTCACGCACGCTGCGGCCTATCCACGAAACGTACAGGCGGTCGCGCGCCGACAGCAGCGCCTCGAGGAACAGATAGCGGTCATCCTCGCGGCGCGAGCGGTCGCCCGGCCGATAGTCGCGGCCCATCAGGTCGAAGTCCATGGGAATGCGCACACGCGGATAATCGCCGTCGTTCATGCCCAGCAGGCACACGTGACGAAACGGTATCGCGCGCATCGGCATCAACGTGGCGAACGTCACCGCGCCACCGAAGAAGCGCTGCGTCAATCCGCCTTCGTCCAGCGCCGACAACCAGTGCTCGCCGACCACCGCCAGCGGCAGGGGCTCGGTCACATTGGCTTGCGCGCAGATCTCCAGCCAGGCCTGCAACTGCCCTCGCAATTGGCGCAGCACCAGGCCGTCGGTGCTGGCCTCTTCCTCGAAGAAGGCCTCCAGCAGGCCGCGCAAGCGCTCGCCCCAGCGCTCCGGCGCCGTGGGTTCCGCCAGTTCACGCCACCAGTGCTCCAGCGCCGCCACCAATTCCGCCAGGTTGCCCAGCAAGGCGGCGTCCAGGCCGCCCACGTCGCCATACGGCTCGATGCCCTGCCAATCGCCGCCGCGCGCGCCCACCGCATATCCCAGCAGCACGCGGCGCATGCCGAACAGCCAGGTGTTGGGCGCCGCCGCCGTGTCGGCCGCGGGCAAGCCCAGCGACCGGCGCTGTTCATCGTGCAGGCCCCAACGGATATTGGCGCCGCGCATCCAGTTGTGCAGCAGCGGCAGCTGGTCCTCCGCGATGCCGTAGCGGCGGCGCAGCGCCGGCACCTCCAGCAGGTCCATCAGGTCGCTGACGGCGAAGCGGGCATACGGCAGCTGCAGCAGGTGCTCCAGCGCATGCAGCAGCGGATCGACATGGCGCTTGCCGCGGTCTGCCAGGGTATAGGGAATGGCGCGCTTGTCGTCGGCGGCATACAGCCCGAAGACGGCCTGCACGTGCGGCGCGTAGGCCTCGATATCGGGCACCATCACGATGACGTCGCGTGCCCGCAGGCCCGGGTCGTCGTCGAACGCGGCCAGCAGCTGGTCGTGCAGGATTTCCACTTCGCGCTGGCGGCTGTGCGCGACGTGGAAACGGATGGACGTATCGCGCGCCGCGTCGACCGCCGGCCACAGCGCACGGCTCTCGTGCAAGGGGCGCAGGTCAAGGATGTCGTCCTGCAATTGCCGCAACAGCGTGGGGCCGGCGGCCACCGGCGACTGGAACAGGTCCAGCCGCTGGGTATGGTCGCCGTAGCGGGCGAGGAAGGCCTCGCGCGTATCGCGGTCATCGTGCTCGTCCAGCAGGCCGATGAAATCGCGCCCCTGCTTGCCCCAGGCCGCCAGCAGCGGATGGGCGTGCAGGTGCAGGGCATCCTCGCCGATGACGGCGGGCGCGCCCGCGCGCCGCGCCTGCCGCGCGTGGCTGGCGCGCAGCAAGTCCTTGCCTTCGATGATGTCCGCCCAATAATGCTCGCAAGGGTTGTGCACGCACATCAGGACCTGGGTCCAGCGCGCCAGCACCGCCAGGACTTCCAACGATTGGCGCGGCAGCGTCGATATACCGAACACCACGATGCGGCGCGGGAGATCGGGCGGCGGCGCGTCGCCCAGCTGCTCGGCGCGCCGCATGAAGGCCGCATGCACGGCGGCACGGCCGTCGGACGAAGGCGCGACATAGGCGGCGGCCGCGGCGGGCCCCGATGCCGTTCCCGCTTCGGCCTGTGCCGCCACGTCGTCCAGCAATGCCCGCCACAGGGCGGCCTGCCAGCGCTGCGCATCCGGCAGCGGCCGCGCGGGACCGCTGTCTCGCGGCAACACATCCTGTCCCCGCGCCCATGCATCCAACCAGTCCGCGCGGTAGACCTGGTACTGGTCGAACAGGTCGGCCAGGCGCTCGGCCAGCTGATAGCGCTTGCGGCAATCGTCGTCGCGATGCAGGAAGCGCTGCAAGGGCGCATAGACCGGCTGTGTCATCACCTGCGGCAGCAGGCGCAGCAGGCGCCACATCAGGCGCGACTTGTCGTAAGGGGAGACCTCGGGCACGGCCTGCGTGCCCAGCACGATACGGTAGGCGCGCCAGAGAAAGCGCGAGGGCAGCAGGAAATCCAGGCCCGCCGCGATGCCACTGCCGCCGTCCGCCACGTCCGCCGCCAAGGCGAGCTTCAACCACTGGGCGATGCCGCTGCTTTGCACCAGCACCACTTCCTGTTCCAGCGGACCCAGCGGGTGGCGGTCCAGCCACCCGACCAGCACGTCGCGCAGCGACTCGGACAAGTTGCTGTGGATGACGATCAGGCCAGATGGCAGCGATGGCAGCGACGATAGGGTCATGCGCGATCGGAAAGGGCTATCGCCGGCAATGGCGCCGGCGATGCGGAAGACGGGACTTGATGCAACGATAACCTGGAATGCGGCCGCTTCCCGGCGGCCGCGCCGCGACGAGACCCGTCAGCGACGGACCACGGTGACGCCGGCGCCTTTCTCGACCGGCACGAACATGCCGTTATCGAAGAAAAAGCCCTGGATGCGGTCGGCGGAGACGACCATCATGGCTTCCCGCGTGCCGTTCACCAGCAGGGACGTCCCGGTCTGGCGGAACACGTCGCCCTGCGGAATCGCGCCGACCTGGCGCCACACCGAATCGGCGCCGATCTGCACCTTGCCCACCTTTTCGACGTCATAGGACAGGGGCCGATGGATCCGTATTTGGGCACCAGCCGATGCGCTATACAGCGGCACATAGGAGTCCTTGACGTTCTCCGTCGAGGAACACGCCGCCAGCAGGGACAGGGCCAGCGCGGCCGCGCACGCCCCCAGGCCGCCCCGAACGCGGGCTGCCGGCCGCCTGGCGGCCGTGCCGTCGCAGTCCCGTATCCATGTCGAATTCATGCCGCCTCCTTTGCGCAATCGCGGACTGCGGCGAGTATACGAGGGGAAGCCGGAAAAATCGGGTAAGCGTATTGCGAAAAATGTTTACCAACCCTCAATCCCCGTCCAGGCTGCGGGCGCGGCAGGACCGGTCGGACGAGCGGCCGGGCCATCCGCCTCGTGCCTGGGCGGCGCCGGCCCGGAAAGCCCTGGCGCATCATTGCAAGGTGATATTGCCTTCCTTGATCACCTTGGCCCACTTGGCGGTTTCGCTGCGGATGAAGGCGCCGAATTCTTCCGGCGTGCCGCCGCCGGCCTGGCTGCCGGTGTCATTGATGGCCTTGACGATATCCGGGTCGCGCAGGATGTCATTGAGATCGCGGTTCAGGCGCGCGACGATGGGCGCGGGCGTGCCGGCCGGCGCGATGATGCCTTGCCAGTTATAGGACTCGAAGCCGGGCAGGCCGGCTTCCGCCATCGTAGGCACGTTCGGCAGGACCGCCAGGCGCTTGGCCGAGGTCACCGCCAGCGGATGGATTTTCTTGCCCTGGATGGCCGGCAGCGCGGAATAGCCCATTTCGAACATCATGGTGATGTGGCCGCCCATGAGGTCGGTGGCCGCCAGGCTGCCGCCCTTGTAGGGTACGTGGACGATATCGATATGCGCGGCTTCGCGGAACATTTCCCCGGACAGGTGATGCGCGCCGCCGACGCCGGAAGAACCGAAGGTCAGCTTGCCCGGCTCTTTTTTCGCCAGCGCGATCAGCTGCTGCACGCTGTCAACCTTGACCGTGGGGCCGACGCTGAGGACCAGCGGGCTGTTTTCTATGAGGATGACAGGCGCCAGGTCCTTGGCGACGTCGTAGGGAATGTCCTGCATCAGGCTGGGATTGACCGAGAGCGGCGCCAGGTTGCCGGTGCCCAGGGTATAGCCGTCGGGCTTGGCGCGCGCGATGAAGGTGGTCCCCACCACGCCCCCCGCGCCCGCCTTGTTTTCCACCACCACCGGCTGGCCCAGCTTCTGCTCCAGCTTGCGGGCGATGACGCGCACGCGCGTATCCGCGAAACCGCCGGGCGCGTAGGGCACCACGATGGTGACCGGACGCGAGGGCCAGTCGCCCGTGTCGCTCGCCGGCGCTGCGCCAGCGGCCGTGCAGGCCCCGGCCAGCAAGGCGATGCCGGCGGCGATGCGTTGGAAGGTTTTTTTCATGCAAGGCTCCTCGTTTGATGCTGCGGGCCGCCCCGGACGGTGGCGCAGGCCCATGCCGGCCCCGCGGCCGGTCGCGCACTGCGCATCATATCCGCTGCCGTTCGCCGGGCGCCGTGGGGCGTGATGAAAACAACCCAAGACGCGGCCCCGGCCGCAAGGCGCTCCAGGCCGCGGCCGCAAGGATGCAAGACTCGCTCGGACCGCAGGGGCTCGCTCAGGCCGGCAGGGCCGCGGTCCTGGTGGCCGACAGGACGCCGGCCGAGACCTCGATCACCTCGTGCGTGGCCAGCTTGAACACGGCCACCGCGTCCTGCAGCCGGCGCGCCTGGTCCTCCAGCGAATTGGCGGCGGCGGCCGCCTGCTCGACCAGGGCCGCGTTCTGCTGCGTGGTGCTGTCCATCTGCGTCACGGCCTGGTTGACCTGCTGGATGCCGCCCGACTGCTCCTCCGACGCCGCCGAGATCTCGCCGACGATATCGCTGACACGTCGCACGGACCCGACGATTTCCTGCATGGTGGCGCCCGCGTGCTCGACCTGGCTCGATCCCACCGACACCTTGTGACTGGAGTCGTCGATCAGGGTCTTGATCTCCTTGGCCGCCTGGCCGCTGCGCTGGGCCAGCGAACGCACTTCGCTCGCCACCACGGCGAAGCCCTTGCCCTGCTCGCCGGCGCGAGCCGCTTCCACCGCCGCGTTCAACGCCAGGATATTGGTCTGGAAGGCGATGCCGTCGATCACGCTGACGATCTCGGCGATGCGTCGCGAGCTCTCGGAGATATCGCGCATGGTGTGCACCACCTGGCCGACTGCCTCGCCGCCGCGCCGCGCCACGTCCGAGGCATCGACCGCCATCTGGTTGGCCTGGCGCGCGTTATCGGCATTCTGGCGCACGGTGGAAGACAGCTCCTCCATGCTGGCCGCGGTTTCTTCGAGCGACGCCGCCTGCTCTTCCGTGCGGGCCGACAGGTCATGGTTGCCCGCGGAGATCTCGCGCGCGCCGCCGTGGATCTCGTTGACGCTCTGGCGCACCGTCGACACGGTGCGCGACAAACTGTCCTGCATGTGCTTGAGGGCGCGCCGCAAGGCGCCGATCTCGGTGTCGGCGCCGACGTCGATGCGGTTGGTGAGGTCGCCCTCGGCGATGCGATGGCACAGTAGCCCGGCCTCGCGCAGCGGGTCGAAGACGGTGCGCGTGAAGATGACGAACAGCGCGGCGATCAGCAGCACCACGAAAACGCCGGCGATGCTGGCCACCATCAGCGCGGTGGCGATGTGGTCGGAAGCATCGCCGGCTATGGCCGAACCCACCTGGGCGGCATAGTCCGCATAGGCATTGATGGCCTGCGTGAAGGTGGTGCCCATGGGCGTCACCTTTTGCTCGGTCAGGCGCAGCGCGGCGTCCTGGTCGCCCGCCAGGACCGCGGCCACCAGCGGCTCATAGGCCTGGGTACGGTATGCCTGGTACGACGACATCATCTGCTGGTACAGCGGGCCGCCCTGTTCGGACGTATCCGGCCGCCCCTGCAGCGTTGCCGCCAATTTGTCGGCATTCCTGGAATAGCCCTGGCTGCGTCCCGCCGTCTGCTGCGCGCCCGCCTTGTCGCCGTCCTTCAGCTGGGTCAGCGCGATGGTCACCGCCAGGCGCCCGCGCAACAGTTCCGAAGCGACCTGGCGTGCCGCGTCCGCCCGTACTACGTTGGTATCGAGCAGCACGCGGATGGCTTGCCGGTTGCTGCTGAGCTGTTGGTAGGCGCCCAGGCCGAGCACCACGAACAGCACGAAAAAAATGGCCAGGGCCGAAGTCAGGATGGCCCGGACACTGAGTTTCTTGAACATTTTGCACTCCCAAGGGGTCGGCTTCGATTACGACACGGGAAGGGCAAAAATTAAGTAGTAATGACGCAAATTAATGCGGATTATTGCCGGCCACGGGCCGCAGGCCAAGAACGGCGAGCCGCCAGCGACCCGCGACATGAGCAATAACTACTCAAGCCCGCTCGCGGGCGAGCCGGCCGGCGCCACCTTCAGCAATTCACCGGCGTCCAGGTCGCGCGGCGCGTTCATCCCCAACAAGGCCATGTTCCGGTGCACTTCCTGGCGCAGGATGTCGATGGCGTGCGCGACGCCCGCCTGCCCGGCGATGGCGCCCGCATAGTTGAAGGGCCGTCCGACGAAGACGAAGTGGGCGCCCAGGGCCAGCGCCTTCAGCACGTCGGTGCCGCGGCGGATGCCGCTGTCCAGCATGACCGGATAGTCGGGCCCGAGCGCCTGGACGATGGCGGGGAGCACGCGCATGGGCGACGCCGCGCCATCGAGCTGGCGTCCACCATGGTTGGACACGATGATGGCGTCGGCGCCATGCTCGCGCGCCAGCACCGCGTCGCGGGGGTGCAGGACGCCCTTGAGCACCAGGCGGCCGCGCCAGCGATTGCGTATCAGGTCGAAGTGGCTCCAGTCGAGATGGTCGCGCGCGCCGAAGTCGCGCATGACATTGCGCGACAAAATGGGCGCGCCGCGCGTGGCCTGCGAGTTCTCGAAATGCGGCATGCCGTGGCGCCACAGCGTTTTCAGCGCCGTGCCGAAAAGCCAGCGCGGGTGGGTCACGCCGTCCCAGGCCAGGCGCAGGCTGGGCCGCAGCGGGGACGAGAATCCGGCCCGGGTATTGTTTTCGCGGTTGCCGCTGACGGGCGTATCGACGGTCACGACCAGCGTGCCGTAGCCGGCGCGTTCCACCCGGTCCAGCAGCGCCAGGATGCGCGCCGGCTCACCCGGCACATAGGCCTGGAACCAGGCTTGCGGGTACGCCTGGACGATCTGCTCCAGCGGGATCAGCGACGATCCGCTCATGATCATCGGGATGCCGGCCTGCGCCGCCGCGCGCGCCTGCACCAGGTCGCCCTGGTAGGCGGACAGGGCGCTCATCCCCATGGGCGCGATGCCGAAGGGCGCGGCCCAGTCCTGCCCCAGCAATCGCGTCCGCAGGCTGCGCTTGGACGTGCTGGTGAGAATGCGGGTGACGAAACGGTACTCGTCGAAGACCGCGCGGTTGTCATGGCGCGCGAGATTGGTCTCGCAGCCCCCCGACACATAGGCGAAGATGGGCGGCGGCAGGTGGCGGCGCGCCGCGCGCTCCAGGTCATCCAGCGAAAGAATGCGGCGCAGGCGGCGCGGTGTCGCGGCCGGCGCCGCCGGCTTGGGTGTCACGGCCGCGGCGGCGGGCGGCGGGGAGGTGTCCATGTCAGGCGCGGCGCTATCAATCGGCCTTGATGTTCTTGGCCTGGGCGATGTGCTTCCAGCGCGTCAACTCCTCGGCGACGAAGGTCCCGAACCGCGCGGGCGACTCCGGTGCGGGCTCGGCGCCCTCCTTGAGGAAGAAGGCCTTCATGTCCTCGGACTTGAGCGCGTCGTTGATCGCGGTATTGAGCTTCTCGGTCACCGCCTTGGGCATGTTGGCCGGTCCGATCACGCCCCACCACAGGTCGACGGCGCTGCCCTTGTAGCCGACCTGCTCCAGCGCGGGCAGGTCCGGCGCGATGGCCGACTTCTCGGCGGCCGTCACGCCCAGCGCGCGCACCGCGCCGCCCTTGACCTGGCCCAGGATGGAAGGCGCGCTGGCGATCAGCATCTGGATCTGGCCGCCCATCAGGTCATTGGTGGCCGGTCCCATGCCCTTGTACGGCACGTGCGTCATCTTGATGCCGGCCGCCTCGCAGAAAATTTCCGAGGCGAACTGGTTGATGCTGCCGGTGCCCGACGAGCCATAGTTCAGCCGGTCCGGGTGCTGCTTGGCGTACGCGACCAGCGACTGGATGTCCTTGAACTGCGAGTCCTTGCCCACCGTCACCAGCAGCGGCCCCTTGGCGAGCATGGCGACGTGGGTGAAGCTCTTGACGGGATCGTAGCTGAGGTTGTCGCGCACGGCCGCGCCGGTGGTGAAGGTCGAGGAGACCACCGCAAGCGTGTAGCCGTCGGCCGGCGCCTTGGCCACCAGCACATTGGCCAGGATGCCGCCGCCGGAAGGCTTGTTCTCGACCACGATGGTGGCCTTCATGGAGTCGCCCAGGCGCCTGGCCAGCATGCGCGCGAACACATCGTTCGAGCCGCCCGGCGCGCTGCCGACGATCAGCGTGATGGGCTTGTCGGGAAATTCCGCCAGCGCGGAGTGGGCCGTGGTCAACGCCACGGCGGCCAGCAGGGCGCGGCCGCCGTTGAGCAGGAACGATCGCATGCTCTTGTCTCCTGATAATCGAATAGTCCGCATATCGTAACGGCAGCGCGCGACGAGAGGGGACGAGTTCTTCTGACCACATCATCAGGAAAACTCACGAAGCCCACGGCAATGCTTGCGAATTTCTGGTCCCGGGGCTAAGCCCCCGCCTGGCTGGCGATCTCGACCAGGCGATGCGGCTGGAAGTCCACCTGTTCGCCCTTGTCCTCGTAACCCAGCGGATTGGCGATTACGCGGCAACCGTCCTTCACATAGTCGAACGCGCAATGCAGATGGCCATGCAGCCAGTAATCGGCCATGGGCAGCAGCTCATCCAGGCTGTTGCAGAAGCCGGCGGTGCCCGGCGTCACGCCGTAGCGCGGGTCCGCGCTGGCCAGCGTGGGCGCGAAGTGGGTCACGGCCACGGTGGGGCCGTCGTACGGCTGGGCCAGCGCGGCGCGCAGCCATTCCTGGCAGGCCAGGGACTGCGCGCGCATCTGCTCGGCCATGAAAGGCTGGCCGTCGCGCACGGTGGCGGCCTTGGCCAGGTAGAAGTCGGCCGCCCGATAGGCCTTGCCGCGCTTGTCCAGCACCTGCTTCATGCTGTCGCGCGGCGTGGCCAGCGCGTCGAAATCCGCCCATAACGTGGTGCCGATGAAACGCACGCCGCCGATCACGAGGCTGGCGCGCTCCAGCCACTGGATGTCCAGCGCCTCGCAGAGTTCACGCAGGCGCGCATGCACCGCGTCGAAGTCGGCGCGGTCGTATTCGTGGTTGCCAGGCAGGTAGAGGACCGGCGTGGGCCAGCCGTGGCGGGGCGAAAACCGGCGCAGCGCGAAATCGTGCGTGGCCAGGTCCGCCGCCGTATTGCCCCGACAGGAACCGATGTCGCCGGCCAGCACCAGCAGGTCGGCGTCGGGCGCGGGCGTGGCCACGAAGTCGTGGTTGTGTTCGAGGTGCAGGTCGGACAGCAGTTGCAGGCGCATGGCGATCGACGGGAAAAGGTGGGACTGGCTGCAAGAATAGTCCAGGCGTGCGCCGTTACAGAAATCGCCGTTACAGAAATGTGAGCCAGCGAAAATTTACGCGCTGTCGAATCTCATCCACTTTTGCGGCGTCCCTCCCTATAATTCCCGCGTTGACGGCAAACCAGCCCCCGCAGGGGTGCGACACGCAAGGCGGCACCATGAGCGATCTCGGCCTGATCATTCCCAAAACCAACCTGTTCTCGAACCACAAGCACGGCATTACCGCCGCCGACGATGCACAGGGCAGCGACAGCTTCCAGCAGCAGCTGTCCCAGGCACTGGGCGTCAGCGCGCTGTCGCAATCCACGTCCGGCGCCGACAGCACGTCCGGCACCGATGCCAGCGTGGCCACCTCGACCTCGACAGGCCGTATCGGCACCCTCTCGGCAGGCGCGGCCGACGCGTCCTCGCTGGGCGATTCCAGCCTGGCGGCCAGCACGCCCGAGGAGGCGCTGCGCCAGTACACGTCGTCCTCGCTGCCGCAGCAGATGTTCTACACCATGCTTTCCAGCATGGGCATCACCAAGGAGCAGTTCGAGGCCATGACGCCGCAACAGCAGGCCCAGATCACGCAGCAGTTGCAGGAACGCCTCAAGCAGGCCGCTGCCGCCGGCCAGCTGCCTGGGGCGGCGGGCTTGGGCCAGGCAGCGGCGGCCACGCCCGTGCAGGCCTCGGCGGCCAGCGCCCAGACCGGCGACGCGTTGAGCGCCTTGCAGGCCCTGCTCTGACGACCCGGCCGGCCTGAAACGGATAACGCACCCTCACCAGGGTGCGTTTTTCATTGCGCGGCGGTCAGGCAAGGGCCGCCTCGTAGCGGCGCGCCACCTCGTTCCAATCCACCACGTTGTAGAACGCGGCGATGTATTCGGGACGGCGGTTCTGGTACTTCAGGTAGTAGGCATGCTCCCACACGTCCAGTCCCAGGATGGGCGTGTTGCCGGTCATCAAGGGACTGTCCTGGTTGCCCGTGCTTTCGACCGCCAGCTTTTGCGCCGGCGTCACGCTGAGCCACGCCCACCCGCTGCCGAAGCGGGAAACGGCGGCCTTGGTGAAGGCTTCCTTGAATGCGTCGAAACCGCCCAGGTCGGCAGCGATGGCGGCGGCCAGCCTGCCGGCGGGCTGGCCGCCGCCCTGGGGCGACATCACCGTCCAGAACAGGCTGTGATTGGCGTGGCCGCCGCCGTTGTTGCGCACCGCGCCGCGCACGGCCTCGGGCAGTTCATCGAGGCGGGCCACCAACTCGTCGATCGGCGGAAAGGGCAGGCCCGCGCCCTCCAGCGCGGCATTCACGTTGTTGATATAGGCCTGGTGATGCCTGGTGTAGTGGATCTCCATGGTCTGCGCGTCGATATTCGGTTCCAGCGCGTCGTAGGCATAGGGCAGCTTGGGCAGGGTGTACGACATGGCAAATCTCCGATAGGGTGGCGGAAGGGAATCGCCAAAAAATATTAATACAAACGATAATCACTTCTATTACTAACCAGATTGACGGCATGGTTGTCCGCGACCGGGGCCGTATACTCGTGGCCGATAAGAAGCAAGGGGAAATCATGTTCATCGCCCGGTCATGGACCTGACGGGATTCCTGGCACAGCTGCTCAACGGCCTGGCCGAAGCCTCATCGCTCTTCCTGGTCGCCGCCGGACTCTCGTTGATCTTCGGTGTCACGCGCATCGTCAACTTCGCGCATGGCTCGCTGTATATGCTGGGCCTGTACGTGGCCTATTCCATCGTCGAACGCATCGGCGCGACGCCGCTCGGCTTCTGGGCCGGCGTGCTGCTGGCCGCGCTGGCCGTGGGGGCGCTGGGCGCACTGCTGGAGATCGTCCTGCTGCGGCGGATCTACCGCGCGCCCGAGTTGTTCCAGCTGCTGGCCACCTTCGCCCTGGTGCTGATCATCAACGACGCCACGCTCTGGCTATGGGGGCCGGAAGACCTGCTGGGCCGCCGCGCGCCGGGCCTGACGGGCGCGGTCATGCTGCTGGGCCGCCTTTATCCCGTCTACAACCTGGTGCTGATCGCGCTGGGTCCGCTGGTCCTGCTGCTGATGTGGCTGTTGCTGACCCGCACGCGCTGGGGCACGCTGGTGCGCGCCGCTACGCAGGACCGCGAGATGCTGGGCGCGCTCGGCGTCAACCAGGCCTGGCTTTTCACGGGCGTTTTCGCGCTGGGCGCGATGCTGGCGGGACTGGGCGGCGCGGTGCAGTTGCCGCGCGAGGCCGCCAGCCTGGGGCTGGACCTGCGCGCGATCGGCGAGGCCTTCGTCATCGTGGTGGTCGGGGGCATGGGCTCGATACCCGGCGCTTACGCGGCGGCCCTCCTGATCGCGGAAATCAAGGCCATGTGCATCGGCCTGGGCACCGTCACGGTGGCGGGCATGGAGCTGGCCTTTCCCAAGATGACGCTGGTTGCCGAGTTCGCGGTCATGGCGCTGGTGCTCGTCTTCCGGCCCTGGGGCCTGCTGGGCCGTCCCCAGGCCGCCACGCGCAACCTGGCGCCGCCGGAGGCGCCCCTGCGACCCGCCACGCCCGCCCTTAAAGCGCTGGGCCTGGGCGTCCTGCTGGCCTTGGCGCTGCTGCCGCGGCTCACGCCCTGGTTTCCCTACGCGCCGGTGCTGGCCCTGGACGTCCTGATCGCGGCCCTTTACGCGCTGAGCCTGCACTTCATCATGGGGCCGGCGGGAATGCACTCCTTCGGTCATGCCGCCTATTTCGGCCTGGGCGCCTATGGCGCGGCGCTGCTCCTGAAGTCGGCTGCCCTGCCCATGCCGCTGGCGCTCGCCCTTGCGCCCCTGGCCGGCGGAGTGGGGGCGCTGCTGTGCGGCTGGTTCTGCGTGCGCCTGACGGGCGTCTACCTGGCCATGCTGACGCTGGCCTTCGCGCAGATCGTCTGGTCCGTGGTATTCCAGTGGGACGGCTACACGGGCGGGTCCAACGGCATCGTCGGCATCTGGCCCGCCGACGTCCTGTCGGGCGACCGCTACTACTACCTGGCGCTGGCCCTGGCGGCCGGCGGCACCGTGCTGCTGCGGCGCGTCCTGTTCTCGCCCTTCGGCCTGGCCATGCGCGCGGGCCGCGACTCGCCGCTGCGCGCCGAAGCCGCCGGCATCGCGGTCAAGCGCGTGCAATGGGCGGCCTTCGTGGTGGCCGGCGTCTACGCCGGCCTGGCCGGCGCGCTGGCGGCCTTCTCCAAGGGCAGCATCGGGCCGGACATGATAGGCATAGGCAAATCAGTCGACGCCCTGGTGATGGTGCTGCTGGGCGGCGTGCAGACCCTGGCCGGCCCGCTGGCCGGCGCCGCCGCCTACACGGTGCTGCAGGACATGGCGATCCGCGCGACGGACTACTGGCGCGCCTTGCTGGGACTGGCGATCCTGCTGCTGGTGCTGGCCTTCCCGCAAGGCATCGCCGGCTATGCGGCGCGCCTGGCGGGCCTGGCGCGCCTTCACCGCGCGACGAAACGCACGGGAGCCACGCCATGACCTTGCTGGAAGTCAGGCACCTGTCGCGCGCCTTTGGCGGCGTGCAAGCCGTGGACGCCATCGATTTCGACCTGGAGGCGGGCGAGATGCTGGCCCTGATCGGCCCCAATGGCGCAGGCAAATCGACCACCTTCAACATGATAGGCGGCCAGCTTCGCCCCTCGTCCGGCGTGGTGCGGCTGGCCGGCCGCGACATCACGGGCCTGCCGCCGCGCGCGATCGCGCGGCTGGGCGTGGGCCGGACCTTCCAGGTCGCCGCGACCTTCGCCGGCCTGGCCGTGCTGGAAAACGTGCAGATGGCCTTGCTGGCGCACGACCGCAAGATTTTCCGCGCCTGGCGCCCGGCGCGGCTCGCCAGGCGCGATGCCGCCCTGGCCTTGCTGGAGCAGGTCGGCATGCAGGAGCAGGCGGAACGCCCGTGCAGCGAGCTGGCCTACGGCGACGTCAAGCGCGTGGAACTGGCCATGGCCCTGGCCGGCGCGCCACGCCTGCTATTGATGGACGAACCCACCGCCGGCATGGCGCCCGCCGAACGCCATGCCCTGATGGCTTTGACCCAGCGCCTGGCGCGCGAACGCGGCATGGCGGTGCTGTTCACCGAGCACAGCATGGACGTGGTTTTCGCCCATGCCGATCGCCTGCTGGTGCTGGCGCGCGGCAAACTCATCGCGCAAGGCACGCCGGCGCAAGTGCGCGATGATGCGCAAGTACAGGCGGTGTACTTCGGCAGTGGCGCGACGTTCGCGGACCGGGACGTGGGCGCGCGGCCCGCCCGCCATGAAGGGCCGAGCAATGACGCATTGGCGCCGGTCCGGCCAGCGGCGGACATCCCTCCCGGCCTCGATGCCGCCGGTGGCTTCCATGCCTGCTCCGCGGAAGAACCGCTGCTGCGCGTGCAAGGCCTGCATGGCGGCTATGGCGCCGCGCGCATCCTGTTCGATATCGACCTGGACGTGAGGCGTGGCGAGGTCGTCGCCTTGATGGGCCGCAACGGCGCCGGCAAATCCACCACCATCAAGACCTTGATGGGCCTGCTGCCCGCCAGCGAGGGCCGCGTGGACTTCATGGGCCGCGATATCACCGGCTGGCCGGCGCACCGCATCGCCCGCCTGGGCCTGGGCTATGTGCCGGAAGAACGCCGCATATTCACGGACCTCACCGTCGACCAGAACCTGGCAGTGGCGCGCCAGGCGGCGCGCCACTGGCCCGACGGCACGCCCGGTCCAAGCTGGGACGCCAGCCGGCTCTATGAACAGTTCCCTCACCTGGCATCATTGCGCGACCGCGTGGGCAGCCGCATGAGCGGCGGCGAACAGCAGATGCTCGCCGTGGCGCGCACGCTCATGGGCAATCCTTACCTGGTGCTGCTGGACGAACCCTCCGAAGGCGTCGCCCCCGTCATCGTCGAGCAGATGGCCGCCCTCATCCTGGCGCTCAAGCGCCAGGGCGCCAGCATCCTGCTGTCGGAGCAGAACCTGCATTTCGCTGCCCTGGTCGCGGACCGCGCGTATGTACTGGACCAAGGCCGTATCCGCTACGCGGGCGCCATGTCGAGCCTGAACGGGGACATGGCCGCGCGCCGGTCCTGGCTGGGCGTTTAGGCTGGCACAGCGCCGCGGCCCCGCGGATCGCGCCGTGCACACTACGCCGGATATTTCCGCTTGTCCGGCGCCGGCGGGAAATACTGATACAGCCAGGTTTCGCTCAGGACCTTCTTGTCCTTGATGCGGCGGATGAACAGGCGCATCTCCACCGGGTCCACGCTATCGCTGGTCGGATACCAGTCGAACATCGCGCGGAACCCCTCGACGGCCGGATGCAGCGCGAAAATCTGCTGGTCGCGCACCTCGCCGTGGCTGACCGTCACCACGGACTCCAGTCGCTCGTTCTTGTCCATGCCCTGCAGCGGGCCGCCGACGAAATCGATGGCGAAACGACGCGCCCACTTGTCCGGATAGTGCTCGCCGGGCGCCCAGCCCTCGGTAAACCCGCCCATGCCGGAGCGCGTGGCCAGCACTTGCGCCAGCGTGGGTTTGACCGGCGGCAGGGCCGCCCAGTGCAGCTTGTAGCCGAAGCGCAACTCCGCGCCCGCCTTGACCGGTTCCTGGGGATTCCAGAACGCGACGACGTTGTCCAGCGTTTCTCCCGTGGTGGGGAGTTCCATCAGGTCCACGGTGCCCTTGCCCCAGGACGTGGTGGGTTCCACCCACAGGCTGGGGCGGCGGCTGTACCAGTCCACGGTGTCCTGGTATGTGGCGAAATCATGGTTGCTCTGCACCAGCCCGAAACCGCGCGGATTCTCGTCCTGGAAGGTGCTGAAGGCGATGCGCGCCGGGTTGTTCAGCGGCCGGCACACCCACTCGCCATCGCCGCGCCACATCGACAGCCGGTCGGAATCGTGGATGTTGGGATGGATGGTGTCGCACATGCGCCGCTCGTAGCCGCCGCAGCTGAACATGCTGGTCATCGGCGCGATGCCCAGTTGCTTGATGTCCCGCCGCGCGTAGATATAGGCATCGATGCCCATCACCACGCGGTCCGCCAGGCAATCGATGTCGAAGCGGTAGGCGCCCGTGGCGCTGAGCGAATCGAGCAGCGCGTACAGCACGAAGCGGGTCGCGTTCGCCGCCGGGGTCTCGAACCAGAATTCCGTGAAATGGGGGAATTCCTCCGGCACGCCGGCATAGGTATTGATCGCCATGCCGCGCGCCGACAGGCCGTACTGGCCGGTATTGTCCACCGCGCGGAAATAGCTGGCGCCCAGGAAGGAGACGATGTCGTACTTGGCGATGTTCGGCGCCTTGAACACCTTCAGGCCCGAAAAGCCCAGGTCGCCCTTGAGCTGGCTCACGTCCACGCCGCTGTCGGCGTAGTTGAACAGTTCCGGCCGGAAGGGAATCTCGCGCACTTCCCGCGTCTTCGGATTGATCGCGTGCATGCGCACGGGCTGGCGGAAATCCATGCCGACGTGGAAGAACTGCACGTCCAGCTTGCCATGCACGTCATGCCACAACGAATGCGCGGGATCGTACTGGATGGCGTTGAACTGCTGCGGCGTCATCTTCGACAACGTCTCGGGCAGTTTCTGGCGACCATCGATGAAAGTCTCGCCGGCCAGGTCGCGGGCGCGCGTCTGCAATTGCTTGAAATCGAACTTCGCGCCGGTCCCCCGCTTGGTCGGGTCGGCGGCGTAGGCCGAGGCGGCGAAAAACGCACTGGCGGGCAGGCCGGTAGCGGCGGTCAAGGCCAGGGAGGCCTTCAGCAGTTTTCTACGGTGCATGGAAAAAACGAGGCGAGCCGGAAAAGCGGTTTCATGAAAACGGATGCCGGCGTCGTCATTCTTCGTGGCGGCGCCGGCATCCGTGCGTACGCTCAAGCATACGACATTCAGCGGTTTTCATTTGCGAACATACCCTGACATCCCGTCAACGGGCCGGTTTACGGACGCCTGTGCCCTCGTCTTGACCTCCGTCAATGCGCCGCGGCGGGGCATCCCTAGACTGCGTGCAGGGGCAATCCTGCCTCACCGGCGCCGCCCGGCCCCCAAGGACATGGGGCGCGCCCTGGGAGCCGCCATGAATCAGCACATCGACATCGACAGCGTCAAAGCCTACTTCCTGGAACTGCAGCACCGCATCGTCTCCACGCTGGAGGCCTTCGATGGCAAGGCCTTCATGGTCGATCCCTGGCATCGGCCGGCCGGCGACGCCCTGCGCGGCCACGGCCGCACCTGCGTCATCGAGGAGGGAGATTTCTTCGAGCGCGGCGGCGTCAACTTCTCGCACGTGCAAGGCGACACCCTGCCGCGGGCCATCGTCGACCAGCGCCCGGCCCTGAAGGGTTGCGGCTTCGAGGCCATGGGCGTGTCGCTGGTTCTGCATCCGCGCAACCCCTATTGCCCCACGGTCCACATGAACGTGCGCTTGTTCGTCGCCACCGGCGGCGACGTGGGCCACATGCCCGTCTACTGGTTCGGCGGGGGCATGGACCTCACGCCGGTCTACGGCAACGAGAACGACGCCCGCCATTTCCACGCGACCTGCCGGGACGCGCTACAGCCGTTCGGCGCCGACCTCTACCCGAGCTTCAAGACCTGGTGCGACGACTACTTCTACCTTCCTCATCGCAAGGAGGCGCGCGGCATCGGCGGCATCTTTTTCGACGATTTCAACGAATTCGGGTTCCACGGCGACTTCGCCCTGGCCCGCGCCGTCGGCGATGCCTTCCTGGCCGCCTACATGCCTATCGTCACGGTGAGGCAGCACATATCCTATGGCGAACGCGAGCGGGACTTCCAGCAATTCCGGCGCGGCCGCTACGTGGAATTCAACCTGATCATCGACCGCGGCACCTTGTTCGGCCTGCAAAGCCGGGGCCGCACGGAATCGATCCTGATGTCCATGCCGCCCGTCGCAAAGTGGCGGTATGATTGGCGGCCGGAGGCGAATACGGAAGAGGCACGATTGACGGAGATCTTCCTGTCGCGGCGAGACTGGCTCGCGGACACGTCCAAGACCGTCCATGTCGCGCAGATACCGCCCGCTTCCGCCGCGGCGAACGCTGTCGCTGGAAATAGCACTTCAAGCACTGCAAGCATGTCACGCATGGCCCACCTCGGCCGCTCAACAGCTGGGCATACGTCCTGATCGCCATCGATCCAGGGCGATGACCGAAACTGGAGATTGTCATGCCTTCGTCCGCCCCCTCGGCGCTCCCCGCAAGCAAGACGAAAACCGCCATTCCGCTGGGACTGGTGGCCGGCGTCATTGCCCTGATCGTGGTCTTGTTGATACCTCTGCCGCAGGGCTTGCCGGTGGCGGGCCACCGCATGCTGGCCATACTGGCGTTCGCCGTCGTCGTCTGGATCACCGAGGCGGTGTCCTATGAAGCCAGCGCCATCATCATCACGGCGCTCATCGCCCTCCTCATAGGCACCGCGCCCAATATCCAGAACCCGGCCGTCGAGTACGGCACCTCCGCCGCGATCGGCATGGCGCTGACCGGTTTTTCCAATCCCGCGCTGGCCCTGGTCGCCGGCGCGCTGTTCATCGCGGCCGCCATGACCCATACCGGGCTGGACCGCCGCATCGCCCTGCTGACCCTGTCCAGGATAGGCACCAGCACACGGCGCGTGCTGGTCGGCTGCATCGCCGTCACCATCGTCCTGAGCCTGGTGGTGCCCAGCGCCACCGCCCGCAGCGCCGCGGTGGTCCCCATCATGATGGGGATCATCACGGCCTTCGCGGTGGAGAAGCGGTCCAACGTCGCCGCCGGCATCATGATCGTCGTGGCCCAGGCCGTCAGCATCTGGAACGTCGGCATCCAGACGGCCGCCGCGCAGAACCTGCTGACCCTGGGCTTCATGGACAAGATGCTGGGCCAGCGCGTCACCTGGTCGGATTGGCTGGTCGCCGGCGCGCCGTGGGCGATCATCATGTCGGTGGTGCTGGTCTTCACCATCCTCAAGCTGATGCCGCCGGAAGCCAATGAAATCGCGGGAGGCCGCGAAACCATAGACCGCCTGCTGGCCGACCTGGGACCGATGACGGGGCAGCAGAAGCGCCTGCTGTGCGTGTCCGTCCTGCTGCTGCTGGCCTGGGCCACCGAAGGCCGCCTGCATCGCTACGACACCACGACCACCACCTATGTGGGCCTGGTCCTGCTGATGCTGCCGCGTATCGGCGTGATGACCTGGAAGGACGTGCAATCGCGCATCCCCTGGGGCACGGTCATCGTCTTCGGCGTGGGTATCAGCCTGGGCACGGCCCTGTTGACCACCCAGGCCGGCAAGTGGCTGGGCGAGCAGGTGGTGCAGCACACCGGACTGGACGCGCTGGGCGCGATCGGCATCTTCGCCGTACTGGCGGCATTCCTCATCCTGGTGCACCTGGGCTTCGCCAGCGCGACCGCGCTGACCTCGGCCATGCTGCCCATCCTGATTTCCGTCCTGACCACCCTGCCCGGGGAATTTAGCCGGCCCGGCATGACCATGCTGCTCGGCTTCACCGTCAGCTATGGCTTTCTCCTTCCCATCAACGCGCCGCAGAACATGGTGTGCCTGGGTACGGATACCTTCAACGCAAGGCAGTTCGCCAAGGTGGGCATCGTGCTCACGATCGTGGGCTACGTGTTGATGCTGCTGCTCGCCGCCACCTACTGGCGCTGGCTGGGCTGGATCTGAGGAGAACGCCATGCGGGTTCCGACTGCCCAGGCGCTGCGACTGGGCCAGCGCATCCTGGCCGCCCAGGGCGTGCCGGCCGACATCGCCGCGGCCGTCGCCGATCACCTGGTGGGCGCCGACCGGGCCGGCTATGCCAGCCACGGCCTGTCCATCCTGCCCACCTACTGCAAGGCGCTGGAAGCGGGCCTGGTCAATGGCGATGGCCGTCCCGAGCGCGTGCAGGGCAAGGATGCGTTGCAGGCCTATGACGGCCACAACGGCCTGGGCCAGTATGTCGGCAAGGCGGTCTTCGAGCAGGCCATTGCCCATGCCGGCCGGCATGGGCAATGCATTTTCACGTTGCGCAATACCCATCACCTGGGCCGCCTGGGCCATTACGGCGAAATGGCCGTGGCCGCGGGCCTGGTGCTGCTGGCCTTTACCAACGTCACCAACCGCAAGCCCACCGTCGCCCCCTTTGGCGGCGGCGCGGCGCGCATGACCACCAATCCCATCTGCATCGCGGTGCCCCTGCCCGATGACCGTCCGCCCTTCGTCCTTGACATGGCCACCAGCGCCATCTCCTTGAACAAGGCCCGGGTCCTGGCCGCGACCGGCCAGCCGGCGCCGGAGGGCGCGCTCATCGACGGCCACGGCCATCCCACCACGGACGCCAGCGTCATGTTCGACGATCCGCCCGGCGCGCTGTTGCCCTTCGGCGCGCACAAGGGCTATGCCCTGGGCCTGGCGGCCGAACTGCTGGCCGGCGTGCTGTCCGGCGGCGGCACGGTGCGCAATATTCCCGCGCGCGAAGGCGCCACCGCGAACAACCTGTTCGCCCTGCTACTGGACCCGAAGGCCATCGTCGAGCCGTCCTGGTACCTGCAGGAGACCGCCGCCTATATCGACTACCTGGTCACCTGCCCGCCCCAGCCGGGCGTCGACGCCGTGCAGTATCCCGGCGAATACGAAGCGCTCAGCCGCCGCCAGAATGCCGATAGCGTGGCCTACGAAGGCGGGAACTGGGACGGCCTGGTCGAGGCCGCCACCCGGCTGGGCGTCGCCGACGCGCTGCCGGGCTGAGGCGGATCCTCCGGCGGGCCGCCCCTCGCCGCTACTGGTCATCGTTGAGCCGCGGCTCCAGCCACATTGCGTTCATGATGCCGAAGAACACCGCCGCGGCCAGGCCCAATATCCATGTGAAATACCACATTGCACTCTCCCGTTGATCCGTTTCAATACAGCGTATGCCGGTCGGTTTCGATGGCCTGGCTGGTCACGCGCCCGAACATGATCTTGTAGACCCAGCTCGTGTACGCCAGGATGATGGGCAGGAACACGACCACGGCGAACAGCATGATTTCCAATGTCAGCGGACTGGACGTGGAATTCCACACCGTCAGGCTGTGCGCCGTATCGGTGGAGGACGGCATGATGAAGGGAAACATCGAAAACCCCGCGGTCAGGATGATGCCGATGATGCCCGCGCTGGAACTCAGGAAGCCCGCCGTCCCCGAATGGCGTCCCGACAGCGCCGCCGCGCCGGCCAGGCCCAGCACGCCCAGCAGCGGCGCCACCAGCATGGCGGGCCAGCGCGCGTAGTTGTCCATCCAGGCGCCCACCGCGGCCACGGCCGTGCCGTTGTCCTGCGCGCGGAAGCCAGCCAGCGCCGTCGCCACCCAGACGCCCGCCAGCACGAACAGCACCAGGCCCAGCAAGCCGGCCCAGCGCTGGGCCCGGGCCGCCCGCGCCCGCACGGCGCCGTCGGTCTTCAGTTGCAGCAGCGCGGCGCCATGCGTCACCAGCATGCACAGGCTGACCAGCCCGCACAACAAGGCGAAGGGATTCAACAACGCGAAGAAGCTGCCGGTGTAGGTGGAGCGCAGGTCGGCATCGAATTCGAAAGGCACGCCTTGCAGCAGATTGCCGAACGCCACGCCGAACACCAGCGCCGGCACCAGGCTGCCGCCGAACAGCGCCCAGTCCCAGAAGCCGCGCCAGCGCGGGTCCGAGACCTTGCCCCGATAGTCGAAACCCACGGGGCGAAAGAACAAGGCGAACAGCACCAGCAGCAGCGCGATGTAGAAGCCGGAGAATGCCGTGGCGTACACGCGCGGCCACGCCGCGAACGTGGCGCCTCCCGCGGTCACGAACCAGACCTGGTTGCCTTCCCAGGTGGCGCCCACGGCATTGACCACCACGCGGCGCTCCGTATCGTTGCGCGCGACGAAGGGCAGCAGCACGCAGGCCCCCATGTCGAAGCCATCGGTGAGGGCGAAGCCGATCAGCAGCGTGCCGATCAGCGCCCACCAGATCACTTGCAAAACGGTGTAATCGATCATGGCAAGCTCCTCAAGCCGACTTGCCGACGAGCGGCGACAGGTGTTGTTCGGGCACCGGCTCCGGGTGGTAGTCCGGACCGCGGCGGGCGTAGCGCACCATCAGGAACATTTCCACGATGAGCAGTCCGGTATAGAACAGGACGAAGCCGGCCAGGCTGAAGTACAGGTCGCTCGGCTGCAACGTGGAGGCCGACAGGCGCGTGGGCAGGATGCCCGCGATGGTCCACGGTTGGCGGCCCACCTCGGCGACGATCCAGCCGAACTCGGCCGCCAGCCACGGCAAGGGAATCGCCCACACCGCCCAGCGCAGGAACCAGCGGTAGCGGGGCAGGTCCACCAGGCGTCGGGCGCTGAACCAGAAGGCCAGCACGAAGGTGACCAGGAACAGGATGCCCAGGCCGACCATGATGCGGAAGGACCAGAACACCGGCGCCACGGGCGGCACGGTATCGGCGGCGGCGCGGTCGATCTGCGCCGGCGTGGCGTCCACCACATTGGCGGTGTAGTGCTTCAACAGCAGGCCATAGCCCAGGTCTTCCTGGTGCGCCTGGAAGCGTTCGCGCGTCAGTTGGGACGTGTCTCCCGAGCGCAGGTCGCGCAGCGCGCTGTAGGCCAGCATGCCGTTCTCGACGCGCGCGCGGTTCTCCTTCACCAGGTCCTTGATGCCCACCACCGGCTCGGTCACGGACCGGGTGGCGATCAGGCCCAGGGCCCAGGGTATGCGCACGGCATAGTCCGTGCGCTGCTCGGCCTGGTTCGGAATGCCGAACAAGGTGAAGGAAGCCGGCGCCGGCTGGGTTTCCCATTCGGACTCGATGGCCGCCAGCTTCATTCGCTGCACTTCGCCGGTGGTATAGCCCGATTCGTCGCCCAGCACGATGACCGACAGGGTCGAGGCCAGGCCGAAACCGGCGGCGATGGCGAAGGAGCGCTTGGCGAACGCGACATGCCGCCCGCGCAGCAGGTACCACGCCGACACACCCAGCACGAACATGGCGGCGGTCACGTACCCGGCCGACACGGTGTGCACGAACTTGACCTGCGCGATGGGGTTGAACAGCACGTCCGACAGGTTGGTCAGCTCCATGCGCATCGTTTCATAGTTGAAGTGCGCGCCGGCCGGATAGTTCATCCAGCCGTTGGCGACCAGGATCCACAAGGCCGACAGGTTCGAACCGAGCGCCACCAGTGACGTGACGACCAGGTGCTGCACGCGCGTCAGCCTGTCCCAGCCGAAGAAGAACAGGCCGACGAAGGTCGACTCCAGGAAGAAGGCCATCAGGCCCTCGATGGCCAGCGGCACGCCGAAGATGTCGCCCACGTAATGCGAGTAGTACGACCAGTTGGTGCCGAACTGGAATTCCATGGTCAGGCCGGTGGCCACGCCCATGGCGAAGTTGATGCCGAACAGCTTGCCCCAGAAGCGGGTCATGTCCTTGTAGATCTGCTTGCCCGTCATCACGTAGACGGACTCCATGATCACCAGGATCCAGGACAGCCCCAGGGTCAGGGGCACGAACAGGAAGTGGTACAGCGCGGTCACCGCGAACTGCAGGCGTGAAAGGTCGACGACATGACTATCGATCATGGCCGGTCTCCGAGGGTTGCATGGGGGATCCGACCAGGGCTGCGGAAACCTGGTTGGGGCCGAAGGAGGCGTTCTTCTGCGGATTCGAGAAGAAGAGAAGCTGCAGCACCACCAGCAGGGTCAGCTTGACGACCACCACCAGCGCGACTTCGCGGGCGGTGGGATGGGCACGGCCGAACGCCTCGGCACGCGCGCGTATGGACGGACATCGTTTCCTGCTCACGGCTCACCTCGTCGAAAACGTGTACCGCCAGGGGAACGGGCGTACAGCGAATGCAGGCGATACGAAGAAGAAGAAGAAGGAAGCGAAACTCGAACTGCGCCCCGGCGAGCGCAAGCGCGGGCCGGCAAGGCTGCGGGCATGGGACGATCTCCGTGTGAATACGGAGCGATTGTTCGCGCCCCTGCCCCCGGGCGCCATGATCTAAGTCAATGAGTCTAAGGGAAGTAGGGCCGGAGCGGCATTGCGCCGTGCCAAAGTGTGGCGCCGATGCCAATTTCACGGCCGGCCGGCGGT
The DNA here is from genome assembly GCF_004121055.1 of Achromobacter aloeverae. Classification (GTDB taxonomy): domain Bacteria; phylum Pseudomonadota; class Gammaproteobacteria; order Burkholderiales; family Burkholderiaceae_B; genus Bordetella_C; species Bordetella_C aloeverae. The sequence continues at coordinate 270,082 of NZ_PYAL01000003.1, read as the reverse complement.
GTCCTGCAGGCGGATGACGCCGTTACAGGGAAGCCCCGCCGCACACCACGATCTGCTGGCCCGTGATCGCGCCCGCGCCCGGTCCCAGCAGGAAGGCGGCCAGCGCGCCGATTTCGTCGGGACGCACGAAGCGGCCCAGGGGCGGCAGCCGGGGCGGTGTGCCGCCCCGGGCGGGATCGCGCAGCATGGGCGTATCGGTGGCGCCCGGCGCGATGACGTTGACCGTAATGCCACGCGGCGCCAGTTCGGCGGCCCACGAGCGCGCCATGCCGACCAGGGCGGCCTTGGTGGCGGCGTACTGGCTGCGGCCGGCCGCGCCGTTGGCGGTGCGGCTGCCCACCAGCACCACGCGGCCGCCGTCCGGCAAGCCGGGCGCCAGCGCGTCGACCAGGACCTCGGCCGCGCGCACGTGGATGCGCCACATGGCCTCGCCGTCGTCGGGGTCCAGGCGGCCCAGGGGGGCGGTGCGCATGAAGCCTGCCGCATGCACGATGGCGTCGATCCGCCCGGCGGCGCGCAGCGCGGCGCGCAGGGCATCGTCGTCGGTCAGGTCGACCTGGCGGTGCTCCAGCGTGCCGGCGGCGGGCGCCGGGCTGCGGTCCAGCCCCAGCACCGACCAGCCGCCGTCCCGCAAGGCGGCCGCGATGGCGGCGCCTATGCCCGACGCCGCTCCGGTCACCAGCACGCGCGCCGGCTCGCGCGCCCCGCCGTCTGGCCCGTCCGTGGCGACGGCCGGGCCCTCGGTCGCTGGCGCGGGGCCGCCGGCGCCGGCGATGCCAGCCATCACTTGTAGTCCTTGGCCTGCTGCCGCACCTTGGCCAGGTCGAAATTATTGATGTCGTCGATCAAGGCATTGGTATAGAAGGGGCTGTAGTCGGCGATCTTGAAATCGTTCATTGCCGCCTCCGTCTTCAGTTCCTGGACGTTGATGCTGCCCATCCTGGCCCCCGCGTAGGGCGGTTCGTACAGCTTGATGCGCCGGCTGATCGCCTGCAGCACCGCGGCCACGGCGGCTTCCTCGGTACTGCCGCGCGGCGCGGTTTCGGGATACATGCGAAGGAAGGCCTGCGCGCCTGCCTTGGGGTTGGCCAGGATGAATCGCGAAGCCTTGCACACCGTGCGGCCGACGCCCACCATCACGGCGCGCTGGCTTTCCAGGGTCTGCACCGGCGTTTCCAGGAACTGGCCGCCCACCAGCGGCAGCCTGGCCGGCCGCGGCACCAGCTTGAACGGGATACCGGCCGCTTCGATCTGCCCGAAACCCGTGTCGTAGTACGCCAGGGCGTCGATGGCGCCGCGTTGCAAGGCCACCCCGGCCGGCACGCCGTTGCCCACCGCGATCCACTTGAAGTCCTTGTCCGGATCCAGCCCCAGCGAGCGCATCACATTGCGCGTCACGGGATAATCGGTGGCGCCGAAGTCCGACACGCCGATGCGCTTGCCCTTGAGCTGCTCATAGCCGGTCACCGCGGCATCCGGCGGCACGGCGATGTCCCACTTGTAGGGATAGGTGTATTGATAGAAATTCTTCGACGTCTTCCATTCGCCCTTGGCCAGCAGGGGCAGGCCGAAGGAGGGCACGCCCACGCCCACGTCCACGTCCCCGCGGTCCACCGCCACCTGCACATTGCCATTGGTGCCCAGCGCCAGCACATTGAACGCCAGCCCTTCCTCCTTCGCGTAGCCCAGCACCTCGCCGATGGCCAGGTTGATGACGATCGGGCTCATCGCCTTCAGCCCGACGCCCAGCTTGACGGGGCGCAGGTCCGCCGCGAAGGCGCCGCGCGGCCGCGCCGCCAGGGCCGCGCCCACCGCGCCGGCCGTGAAAAGAAAGTGTCTCCGATCCATACGCATGTTGTTCTCCGTCATGTCGTTCTCCACCGTCGTTTTCTTTTTTCGTTTTCTGTTTTCATGCGCGATCTTCGCGCGACCCTTCCCCGGTCCCCGCGCGCCGCTCGTGCCCGTGGCCTCAGCGCGCGCGGTCCGGCCTACCGCTTGTTGCGGTCCGCCCAATGCACGACCCGCTTCTCCAGCCTGCGCACCACCGCGTGCAACAGGATGCCCATGGCGCCCAGGATGACCAGCGCCGCGAACACGCCCGCCACGTCCGTCACGGCCTGCGCCTGGGTGATGACCACGCCCATGCCGCTCTGCGCGCCCAGGAACTCGGCCACGATCGTGCCAAGCAGCGCATACACCACCGCCATGTCCAGGCCCGCGAAGATATAGGGCGCGGCGTTGGGCAGCTTGACGATGCGGTACGTCTCGAAACGGCTGGCCGACAGCGAGCGCATCAGGTCGATGCGCTCCGGTTCGACCGCGCGCAGGCCGGTGAAGCTGTTGATCAGGATGGGGAAGAAGGACAGCAGGGCGGCGATGGCGATCTTCGACCCGTCGCCAAAGCCCAGCCAGATGACGATGAGCGGCGCAATGGCCACTTTCGGCAGGCTTTGCAGAGCGAAGGCGTACGGCATGACCAGCCGCTCTATCGTGCGGCTCTCGGCCATCAGCGACCCCAGCACCAGCCCCGCGCCGGTGCCGATGGCGAAACCGATGGCCGCATTGCAGAACGTGCTCCACAGCGGCAGGTAATAGCCGGTGGCGCTGGCCGGCGATACCGCCAGGCCGGACCACAGCGCGCGCACGACCGCCAGCGGATCAGGCAGGATATAGGACGGTACGTGCAGCAGGCGAACGCTGAACCACCAGGCGGCGATCAGCGCCGCCAGTCCCGCCAGGGTGATCCAGGACGTGTTGACGCCATCGCGCGATGCGCGCCGGCGCGGTCCGCGCGCCGCCGGTGGACGCGGCGCGTCCGTGGGACGGCCGCCAGGAACGCCCGCGGCGTCATGGCCGTCCCGCGCGGCGGCCGAGGCGGGCGAGGTGGCAGGCGGGGCAACGGAGGAGGTGGCCGATGGAACGGCCACCGAAGGCAGGGTCGTGGTCACTCGATGTCTCCCTGTGCGTTGAGCAGGCCGCGGATCTCGCGCGCCAGGCGGGCGTATTCCGGGTGGCCGATGATGGTGTCGAAGCCGCGCGGCCGGGGGATGTCCACCTTCAGGTCGCATAGCACCCGGCCCGGACGCGCGGACATGACCACGACGCGATCGGCCAGGAAAATGGCCTCGGAGATACTGTGCGTAATCAGGATCACGGTCTTGCCGTTGGCCTGCCAGATACGCTGCAACTCCAGGTTCATGCGCTCGCGCGTCAAGGCATCGAGCGCGCCGAAGGGCTCGTCCATCAGCAAGGTGCGCGGGTCGCGCACCAGGGCGCGGCAGATGCCGGCGCGCTGCTGCATGCCGCCCGACAGTTCGTAGGGATAGCGTTCGCCGAAATCGGCGAGGCCCGTCATCGCCAGCAGGTCGTCGACCCGGACCGTGCCGCGCCCCTGGCGGCCGCCCACGCGGGCCGGCAGCTCGATGTTCTGGCGCACCGTCAGCCAGGGCAGCAGGTTCGCCGCCTGGAAGACCACGCCGACATCGCGCGAAGGGCCATCGATGCGCCGCCCTTCCAGGGTCAGCTCGCCTTCCTCGCAAGGATCGAGTCCCGCCAGCATGCGCAGCAGCGTGCTCTTGCCGCAGCCGGAAGGGCCGACGATGCTGACGAACTCGCCATCGGCGATATCCAGGTCGACGCCGTCCAGCGCGCGCACCGCGCCCGTCTGCGTCTCGTAGGTCTTGGCGGCCGCGCGTATGCCGATCAGCGGCGGCCGTGGCGCCGGGGCGTCCACGCTATGCAGCCGGGGTTGCGTATTGCTCCACATCGTTCTGTCTCCTGGTCCGGCGGGCGCCGTCCTTGCGTCGCCTCGTCATCAACTTGCCACCAGGCAGCCGGCGCCTCAGGCGGCCGCCTGCACCGTCAATCCGGCCGCCAGCAAGGCCTCGTCGATGGCGCGCAATTCCTTGTCGCTGGGCGCGTGCGTGGGCGGGCGCACGGTGGCGCTGCGGATGATGCCGGCGCGCGCCATGGCGGCCTTCATGCGGCCGTGGGCCTCGCCGGTCGGTTCGCCCCCGCCATAGACCGCGTCCTTCAACGGCGTGATGCGGGCCTGCACCGCCATCGCCTGCTTCAGGTCGCCGGCCCGCACGGCCTCCAGCAGTTCGTGGATCAGGCCCGGCACCAGGGACGCGAAGCCCACCAGCGCGCCATCGATGCCCTGGACCATGGACGCAAGCAGGTATTCATCATGGCAGGTCAGCAGGGCCTTGGTCGGATCGGCCTCGCGGATGGCCTTCAGGTCGCGCGCGTACTTGTTCATTTCACGCGTGCCGATCTTGAAGGCCGCGACATGGGGCGACCGCGCCAGTTCGGCCAGCAGTTCGCAGGAAAAGGATGCACGGGTCCAGGCCGGATAGACGTGCACCACCAGCGGCAGGCCGCTGGCCTTGCCGATGGCGGTGAAGTAGTCGATGCAGTGCTCGGGCTTGAAGCCGAAGCGCAGCCAATGGTGCGGCGGCATGATGTCCAGGCCGCGCGCGCCCGCCTCCTTGGCCATGGCCGCCTGTTCCACCGCATCGTTGATGCCTTCGCAGACGATGGACGAGATCACCGGGCAGATGTCGCCGACGGCCTCGACGGTCAGCCGCGTGACGTGCGCGCGCTCTCGCGGCGTCAGCGAGAAGACCTCGCCGGTATGGCCGTTGGTCATCAGGGCATGGATGCCCGGCTGCCCGGCCAGCCAGCGCGAGAACCGCCGCAACTCCGGTTCGTCGATGCTGTAGTCCTGGTTGAAGGGCACGGCGATGGCCGGGATGATGCCGTTGAAATCGATGCTGGACACTGCTGTCTCCTGGTGTGCGTGGCCGCGTCTCTGGCGTAGGGCTGGTGCGTGGACGCTCGGCCTGGGATCAAGGTTGGGGAAAATGCGCTAGGTGATACGCGGCGATGCCACGGTGGGCGACATGAAGCCGCCGGTGGTCTGCAAGGCCTTGGACAATTCGGCTGCCGCGGCGACCAGCGGCGCGGCCGTGGCTGCCTCGAACGAGGACAGCGAGGTATGCAGCGCCGGCGCCGCGACGCTGAGGGCGGCCAGCGGCACGCCGTCCGGGTCCAGCACGGGCGCGGCGATGACGAACAGGCCCGATACCGTTTCCTGGTTCGATAGCGCGTAGCCGCACTGGCGCACGGCGGCCAGCCGCTCGAGGATGGCGGGCAGTTCGGTGATGGTGGTGTCGGTCAGGCGCTCGCGTGGTTGTGCTTCCAGCACCTGTATTTGCGTTTCGCGCGGCAGCCAGGCCAGGATGGCATGGCCAACGGCGGTCGAGTACGCGGGCACGCGGCTGCCGATGCGGATGTCCACGCCCAGGCGCGTCAGGCCCGCCTGGATGCGTTCGGCGTAGATGACATCGGCACCCTCCAGCACGCCCACGGAGGCGGCCTCGTTCACTTCGCCCACCAGCTGGCGCAGGATAGGGCGCGCCCGCGTGCGCAGGTCCGAACGGGCGATGGCGTTGAAGCCCAGGTCCAGCACCTTGAACGACAGGCGGAAGAGACGGCTGTCCGGCACCCGCTGCACATAGCCGATATCGACCAGCGTGTTGAGGAAACGGAAGGCGGTGGCGTTGTCCATCCCGCAACGGCGGGCGATGTCCGCCATGGTCAGCTCCGGCTCGCGCGCGGTGAAGGCCTCCAGGATCCGGAAACCCTTGGCGAGGGACTGGACGGTGTTCTTGCCGGCCTTGTCAGCGGCTTTGGTCGTGGCGTCTTTCATCGTCGCTTTCCTATGAGTTCGGAATGCGAATTTTAATTCGACAAAGCGGCCGCAAAAAAAGCGCGTTGCGCTTCATATCCTTGTCTCCACCGTGACGCACCAGCCGACGCCCGTATTCGCACGAAGCGTCCAAAAAATCCGCGTGAATTCGGAATGCGAACTTTAGTTCGTTGTTTTTTATAGGCTAACGCGGCGGACGAGGGTCCGCAACAGACGCGGGCCAAAAATACACTCAAGGTTTTCCCGTAGTGCGATTGACAGGCACCGCCGCCAAGTCGTCTAATCGTATACGATTCTACAAAGCACACTGTAGGAGTTTTTCCATGAAATGGCTCGCCTCCCAAACCGGCCAGGTGACGTTCGAGGACATCAAGAACACGTCGCTCGGCAAGCTGGTGCGCGACCAACTGCTCAATGGCATCCTTTCCGGCGCCTATGCGCCCGGCCAGGCCTTGCGCGAATCGGAACTGGTCGAGCAGTTGAAGGTCTCGCGCGTGCCTGTCCGCGAAGCCCTGCGCGAGCTCGAAAGCGCGGGCCTGGTGGTGTCGCGCAAGCATTCCGGCGTGTATGTGCGCGAGCTCAGCGACGAGGAGGTCAAGGACCTCTATCAATTCCGCTCCCTGCTGGACGGCCACGCCGGCCGCATGGCCGCGCAACTGCCCGACGACGAGCGCGACGAGTTGGTGCGCGAACTGGACCATTGCGTCAGCGCCATGGATACGGCGATCCGCGAAGGCAACGCCCAGGCCTACTACAGCCTCAACCTGGAATTCCACTGGCTGTTCATCGAATACGCGGGTAATCGCGAAATCGCCAAGGCGTACCGCGACATCATCCAGAAGCTGCACTTGGCGCGCCTGAAGAACCTGTCCAACGAGGAGCACCGCCTGCGCTCCAACGCCGAGCATCGGCAGATCGTCGAAGCACTGCGCAAGGTGACGTCGGCCGGGCACGCGGACGAATACGCGGCGCTGCTGGCGAAGCACGTCATCAACGCCCATGACCGGCTGTCGGTAATGTGAAGTTCCACCAGCCCCCCGCCCGGGGACCCACGTCCTTGCCCACGGGACGGCGTCCCACCCATACCTAGAACCATTCAACGAGGAGACAACCCCATGAATCGACGTTCCTTCCTGCTCGGCGCCGGCGCGACCGCCATCGGCCTGCCCTATGCCATGCCGTCCTTCGCCGCCGGCGCCTACCCCGACCGCCCCGTGACCTACATCGTCCCGGTGGCCCCCGGCGGCGGCAGCGACTATGTCGGCCGCGCCACGGCCAATGCCGTCGGCAAGGAACTGGGCACCACCTTCATCGTGGAAAACCAGAGCGGCGGCGGCGGCGTGATCGCGTGCCAGAAGACCATGCGGTCCAAGCCCGATGGCTACACCCTGATGCAGGGCTACGTCGCCACGCTGGGCACCAGCCCCGCCACCCGCACGGTGCCCTACGATCCCGTGAAGGACTTCACCGCGGTGGGCATGATCGGCGGCACGCCCAATGTGCTGGTGGTCAATTCCAAGCTGCCGGTGCACAACCTGAAGGAATTCATCGCCTATGCCAAGTCGCAGAGCAACGTGAACTACGGCTCAGCCGGCGCCGGTTCGCTGACCCACCTGCTGATGGAACTGCTGCAGCAGCAGGCCGGCACGCACATGGTCCACATCGCCTACAAGGGTATCGCTCCGGCCTTCACCGACCTGCTGTCGCAGCAGACCCAGTTCATGTTCCCGGGCCTGGCCGCCGCCGTGCCGCACCTGCGCGCCGGCACCGTGCGCGCCATCGCCCTGTCCGGCGAGGCACGCAACAAGGCCTTCCCCGATGTGCCGACGTTCAAGGAACTGGGCCTGGCCGGCTTCGACGACGTGCTGCAATGGTACGGCGTGTCCGGTCCGGCGGGCATGGACGATGGCGTGGTGCAGACCCTGAACACTGCCTTGAACAAGGTCCTGAGGGACCCCAGCCTGACCAAGGCGCTGGACACCGAAGCCATCGTGCCCATGCCGATGTCGCCCGCGCAGTTCGCCGCCTACGTCAGCAAGGACTACGAGCGTTGGTCCAAGCTGGCGAAGGCGCAAAATATCCATCTCGACGCCTGATGCAGGCGCCGGCTTTCCCCTTTTCGTTGCACCCCGAGAGAGACACATGGCTCTGAACACCAAGATCGATGCCGATCACAACGCCCCGCCCGTCACCCGCATCCTGGCCGAATACATCGTCAACCATCCGTCGCGCGGATGGGACGACGCCGCGGAGCACGAGGCGCACCGCACCTTCATGAACTGGCTGGGTTGCGCCGTCGGCGCCGCCGAGCACGAAGCGGGGGAAGCCGCGCTGCGCGCCGTGCAGGTGCTCCAGCCCTCGGCCCAGGCCACCGTGCTGGGCCGCGGCGAGCGCGTGGACATCGCCAGCGCCGCGTTGATCAACGGCATTACGTCACACACGTTCGACTTCGACGACACCCACCTCAAGACCATCATCCACCCCGCTGGCCCGGTCTGCTCGGCGGTGCTGGCGCTGGCCGAACTGACGGGCGCCAGCGGCCGCCAGATCATCGACGCCATCGTCATCGGCATCGACGTATCGTGCCGCATCGGCAACATGATCTATCCGCACCACTATGACCGCGGCTGGCACATCACCGGCTCCACCGGCAGCTTCGGCGCCGCGGCCGCCTGCGCCCGCCTGCTGGGCCTGGATGCGGACAAGACACAGATGGCGCTGGGCATCGCGGCCTCGCAGCCGGTCGGCCTGCGCGAGCAGTTCGGCACGATGACCAAGCCCTTCCATCCGGGCGGCGCGGCATCCGCCGGCCTGATGTCGGCCCTGCTGGCGCGCGAAGGCTATACCGCCAGCAAGCGCGCCATCGAGGCGCCGCGCGGCTTCGCCCAGGTGTTGTCGACCAAGTTCGACTGGAACGAGATCACCGACGAACTGGGCAAGCGCTTCGAAATTTCCTTCAACACGTACAAGCCCTTCGCCTGCGGCATCGTGATCCATCCCAGCATCGACGCCTGCGTGCAGCTGCGCGAACAGGGCGTGACGCCGGAAAACCTCGAACGCATCGACTTGCGCGTGCATTCGCTGGTGCTGGAGCTGACCGGCAAAAAGGAACCCGCCGACGGCCTGCAGGGCAAGTTCAGCGTCTACCACGGCTGCGCCGCCGGCCTGATCTTCGGCCGTGCGTCCGAGAGCGAATACGCCGACGACATCGTCACGCGGGAAGACGTCGTGGGTGTGCGCCGCAAGGTGGTCGCCACCGTCGACGACACCATCGACGAAGCCGCGGTGGACGCGGTCGCCACGTTGAAGGACGGCCGCAAGGTGCATGTCTTCGTCGAGCACGCCATCGGTTCGCTGCAACGTCCCATGTCCGACAAGGACCTGGAGGCCAAGTTCAGCAGCCAGGCCGATCCCATCCTGGGCGCCGAACAGGTGCGCAAGCTCATGGACGCCTGCTGGAACCTGGCCAAGGCGCAAGATGCACGCGGCCTGACGGCGCTGGCGCGCAAGGGTGGGCAATGAGCGCGCCGGGCCGCCCCAAGCGCGAATCCTCCCTCGGGGAGGCGGTCGCGCAGCGACAGGAGGGCCGTCCAATGATCACCGAACATGCCCGCTCCATCGTCGTCCTCGACGACTGGGAGAACGGCTTGCGCGACGGCGTGGACTGGCAGGCCATCCGGGCCGTCGCCGACGTGACGGTGCACAACGTCGCGTTGCGCGGCGCCGCGCTGGAGGCCGCCCTCGCGCGCGCCGACTGCGTGGTGCTGCTGCGCGACCGCACGCCGGTCGACGCGGACCTGCTGCGCAAGCTGCCGCGCCTGCGCCACATCGTGTTCACCGGCACGCGCAACAAGACGCTGGACGCCGCGGCCGCGCAAAAAGCGGGCATCCTGGTCAGCCACACGGAGTGGGGACCCTCGAAGGCCAGCACCTGCGAAATGACCTGGTCGCTGATCCTGGCCGCCACGCGGCGCCTGCCGCAACTCATGCTCACGCCCGCGCGCAACGTCTGGCGCGACCCCAAGGTTACGGCCTTCCTGCCGGGCGTACTGCACGGCCAGCGACTGGGCCTCATCGGCCTGGGACAGATCGGCCAGCGGGTCGCCGCGGTCGGCCGCGCGCTGGGCATGGAAGTCCAGGCCTGGAGCCCGAACATGACGCCCGACCGCGCCCGCGAACACGGCGCGCGGTCGGTCGACCTGGACGAGCTCCTGTCCAGCTCGCACGTCGTCAGCCTGCACCTGGTGCCGGCCGCCGGCACGCGCCGCCTGCTCAATCGCGAGCGCCTGGCGCTGATGCAACCGGACAGCCTGCTGGTGAACACCTCGCGCGCGGAACTCGTGGACACCGACGCCCTGGTCGAGGCCTTGCGGGCTGGCCGGCCGGGCTTCGGCGCCTTCGATGTGTTCGACGACGAGCCGCTGCCTGACGGCCATCCCCTGCTGGGCCTGCCCAATGTGCTGCTGACGCCGCACTACGGCTTTCTCAGCCGGCAGGTCTACGCCGAGTTCGCGCGCGGCGTCCAGCGCAACCTCCAAGCCTGGCTCGACGGCGTGGACGTACCCAACACGCTTGCGCAGGCAGCCTGATCCGGCGCCGGCGGCTCGCGCCATGGCCGCCGGGCCGGTGCAGGGAGCGGTGCAGGGGCCCGTGCACGGAACCAGAATCCCCGCATGTCTACCTAGAGGATTTCGTCCAATGGAAATCCGCGGGAATGACGATGCGAACCCGAGCAACGCCCTGCTGCCCGCCATCTCCATGGCCAACCCGGGCAGGCATGAAGGACAAGCCCCCCACCCAGAAGGACGTGGCCCGGTACGCGGGCGTCTCGCAAGCCGCCGTCTCGCGTTTCGTCTCGGGTAGGGGCGCCGTTTCCGAGGCGACGCGCCAACGCATCGTCAAGGTGATAGACCAGGTCAACTACCAGCCCGATCCACTGGCGCGCGTGTTGAGCAGCGGCAGATCGAACATCATCGCCATCGTCATGGCCAGCATCACCAACCCGTGGTACCCGGTGGTGCTGGAGCTGATCACGCGCGAACTCCACCACCTGGGCCTGCAAACCCTGTTGTTCAACGCCACGCCGCCGCAGACCGTCGACGACCTGATACCGCTGGTGCTGCAATACCGCGTGCGCGGCGTCCTCATCACCACGGCGACGCTGCACTCCGCCGCCGCCGAGCGCTGCTTGCGGCACGGCGTGCCGGTGGTCATGTTCAACCGCTATTCCCAGGTCGCCAACGGACACTCCGTCTCCACCGACAACGTCGGCGGCGGACGCATGGCGGCCGATGCCCTGCTACGCACCGGCTGCCGCCGGCCGGCCTTCCTGGGTGGCGTGCCCACGGCTTCCACCAACCGGGATCGACGGGGCGGCTATGCGCGCAGGCTGGCGGAAATGGGCGTGGCGTCGCCGCCGATGCTGGAACGCGAGTTCACCTATCGCTGGGGCTACGACGCCGCGCGGCAGCTGCTGCACGCGCATCCGGACATCGACGGCCTGTTCTGCGCGGACGACGAGATCGCCGCGGGCGCCATCGACGCGCTGCGCTACGCCTTGCGCAAGCGCGTGCCTGAAGACGTGCGCGTATTCGGTTTCGACGACCACCCGGTGGCGTCGCAGGCGGCGTACGGCATCACCACCATCAGGCAACCCATAGAAGAAATGATAGAAACCGCCATGGGCCTGCTGCTGGACGCGGACCGCGGCAATGAACACCGGTTGCTGCAAGGACAGTTGATCTATCGCGACTCCACGCCGCGGGGGTAAGCCGGCACCGCCGGGCGCGGACCCAGTCCGGGCCGCCCGCTTGCCGGACTGCCAGCCGGACAGCTACCGACGGACGCCTGGGAAAACCCCGATGGAGCGCGCCGGCCACTTGGACAAGAATCCGTATTCACAGCCGCCAGCTTCATCGGCGCATATCCCGCCTCGCGCCACATCCCCGTACAAACCCTAGATTCCTGGTACTTACGCCTCGACGCAAACCAACCGGGCCAACTATCATGCCTACGACTGAATACGTATTCAATCCTCGGACCACCGACGTACTGATCAAGCAGCCGCTCGGGGCCAAGCTCCCTGTCGTGGACCATGCGAAAGGCGTCTATATCCATGCGAAGGACGGTCGCGATTACCTGGACGGATCGGGCGGCGCCATGACCGTGTCGATCGGACACGGAGTGCGCGAGGTATTGGACGCCATGCGGGCGCAGGCCGAGCGCGTCTGCTTCACTTATCGCTCCCACTTCACCAGCGACGCCGCCGAGGCCCTGGCCCAGGCGCTGGTGGACCTGGCGCCGGAAGGGCTGACCCACGCCTTCTTCGTCAACAGCGGTTCCGAGGCGACCGAACTGGCGCTGCGCACGGCGCAACAGTATTGGCGCGACCGCGGACGGCCCGGCAAGACCCATGTACTGGGCCGCGCGATCAGCTACCACGGCATGACCATGGGCGCCCTGTCCATGTCCGGCCATGACGCGCGCCGCGCCGACTACGGCAACCTGCTCCACACCTTCGCGGTGGCGCCGCCGCCTTATCCCTACCGCTTTCCGCTGTCCGGCGCGGATGCCGAAGGACATGGCGCCATGGTGTGGGACCGCATCCTGCGCGAGTACGGCGCGGACAAGGTCGCCGCCATCATCGTGGAGCCGGTCGTGGGCGCGGCGGGCGGCGCCCTCGCGCCGCCCGTGGGCTACCTGCGCGCCCTGCGCGAAATCTGCGACCGCCATGACGTGCTCCTGATCTCGGATGAAGTGATCACCGGCATGGGCCGCACCGGCACCTGGTTCGCCTGCGCGCAGGACGGCATCGCGCCGGACATGATCGCCACCGGCAAGGGCATGACCTCCGGCTATACGCCCATGGGCGCGGTCCTGTTCCATGAACGCATCATCCAGGCCTTCGGCGACAACGGCAAGACGGTCCCCTTCGGCCATACCTTCAGCGCCAACCCGCTGAGCGCCGCCACCTGCCTGGCCGTCGTCAACTACATGCGCGACCACAAGGTGCTGGACAACGTCGCCCCCCGCGCCGCGCAACTGGAAGCCGGCCTGCGCCGCCTGGCGGCGCGCCTGCCCTGGATGGCGGACGTGCGGGGCCGCGGCCTGTTATGGGGCTTCGAATTCGTCACGGATCCGGAAAAGAAAACGCCGCCCGACCCGGCGCTGAACGCCAACGTGCGCTTCACCGCCCATTGCATGCGCGCCGGCCTGATCGTCTACACCGCGGGTATCGCGCCCTTGAACAACGCCACCTTGATCGCCCCGCCGCTGGTCATCACCGAAATGGAAATGGACGACCTGCTGGCGCGGCTGGAAAAGGGGCTGCTCTCATTCGGCGCGGAGATGGGATACGCCATGGGATACGCCGCCGGCTGACCAGTATCCCGGGGCCCGGGTCTGGCCTCGAACGCTTATCGGGACATGCAGCAAGGAGTACCTCGGCGCAGCCGCGCAGCACCGGCCCGCTGCCATTCATGCAACACGCCGCGTCCGCGCGACCGGCGATTCCAAGGGGAAACATCATGACTACTGGCAAGAAAATCGACCGCCGCACCGTCCTGAAGGCCGGCGTGGCCGCATTGGGCTCTTCGTTGACGGGCATCTCGTGGGCACAGTCCGGCGGCGGCGCGCTGACCATGGGGGTGCTGTCGCAGCAGACGGGCACATTCGCCTATGCCGGCGACCTCGTCCTCAAGGGCACCCAGTTGGCCATCGAGGAGCGCCAGGGATCGGTGCTGGGCAAGAAAATCAACCTGCTGGTGCGCGATGACGAAGGCAAGCCCGCCGTGGGCGTGCGCCGCCTGACGGAAGCCATCGGCTCGGACAAGCTGCGCTATTTCCTGGGCAACTTCTCCAGCGCCGTCGGCCTGGCCGAACTGGAAGTGGCGCGCCAGGAGCAGGTTCTGCAGTATGCCGCGGGCGGCTCGGAGGACTTTACCGGCTCGCGTTGCAGTCCCTACACCTTCCAATGGTCGGCGCATGCCTACACCGCCCTGCGCGCCACGCTCGAATACGTCAGCAAGACCCTGCCGGACAAGAAGAAAATCTATACGATCACCGCCGACTATGCGTTCGGGCAATCCCTGCTGCACTACACCCAGGTGGCGGCGAAGGAGCTGGGCCTGCAACTGGTCGGCAACGACAACCATCCCTCGGGAGAACGCCAGTTCACCCAGTACTTCACCAAGGCGCTGTCGACTCGGCCGGACATCATCTGCCTGCTGACCGCCGGGGCGGACGCGGTCACCGCCGTACGCCAGTTCAGCAGCTTCGGCGTGAAGAACGTGCAGATCGTCGGTCCCTGGACCCTGGAAGTGGAACAGCTGCGCGAGCTGTCCCCCGCCATGCGCAGCGGCATGATACTGGGCCTGAACTACTACCAGGACATCGACACGCCTGTGAACAAGTCCTTCGTCGAACGCTATATGAAGGCCTACAAGAACGTGCCGTCCTATGCCGCCGCCTATGGCTACGACGCCACGCGCACCCTGTTCCTCGCCATGGACAAGGCCGGCAGCGTGGAGGTCCCGGCGGTGCTCAAGGCGCTCGAAGGCATGCGCTTCGACAGCATATTCGGCCCCACCACCATAGACGCCCGCACGCACCAGACCGTGCGGCCCTACTACGTCGTACAGTGCAAGGCGCCCGACGCCATGAAGAATGAATTCGACCTGGCGACCATCGTCGCGCAAGGCGACAAGCCGCAGCCAGCCGAGCTGAACGAGTGCAAGCGCACGGTTTGACCACGACACGGGGCCAAGCATGATTTCCTTGTTAGCCGCACAGCTGCTGAACGGGCTGGCGATAGGCATGATCTACGCGCTGACGGCGTTCGGCCTGTCCATCATCAAAGGGCTGCTCAACGTCCCGAACTTCGCCCACGGCGCCTTCTATGCGCTGGGGGCGTATGTCGGCTTCGCGGCATTGCAGTCCGGCCTGCCTTTCGCCGTGGCGCTGGTCGCCGCGTTCCTGGTCCCGGCCCTGGTCGGCGCCATCGTGGAGAAACTGGGCGTTGCGCGCCTGATGCGCGGGCCCTACCTGTACCAGCTGCTGTTCCTGTTCGGCGTGGCGCTGGTGCTGGAGCAGCTGATCATCATCGTCTGGGGCACGTCGGGCCTGAGCGCGACGGCGCCGGAGTGGCTGCAAGGGGCTTTCGACCTCGGCTTCACCTACCTGCCCAAATACCTCGTCTTCAACGGCGGCATGGCGGCCGTGACCATCGCGGCTGTCTGGCTGCTGATCGAGCGCACCCGCCTGGGCTCGCAAATCCGCGCCGGCATCGACAAGCGGGAAATGGCGCAATGCCTGGGCATCGACGTGTCGCGCCTGGTGACGGCCGGCTTCGCCCTGGGCGCCGGCCTGGCGGGCCTGTCCGGCGGACTGGTGCTGCCGCTGCTGGGCGCCAACGCCACCATGGGCGCGGAGATGCTGTCCATTGCCTTTGTCGTGCTGGTCATCGGCGGCCTGGGTTCGCTGTACGGGGCGCTGGCCGCCGGCGTGCTGGTGGGCCTGATCCAGAGCGTGTCGTCGGTCTTCGCGCCCGCGGCCAGCACGGTGCTGATCTATGTCGCCATGGTCGCCACGCTGATGATACGGCCGCAAGGCTTGTTCGGGGAACGCTGATGCGCCACGTCACCTCCACCTATGTCGTCGCGGCCGTGGCCGTGCTAGCGGCCATCGCCGCCCCGTTGTGCATGCCGGTCAATATCGCCACCGAGATCGCCATCTACGGCATCTTCGCGCTGGCGACGTACCTGCTGGTCGGCGTCGCGGGTCTGTATTCCTTCGGCCAGGCCGCCTTCTTCGGCGTCGGCGGCTACGTCGCCGGCTATGTCTTCATACATACCGGCCTGCCTCTGTCGGCGGGCTTGCTGCTGGCCGCGGCGGGCAGCGCCGCGGTGGCGCTGGTCGTCGGCATGATGAGCATCAAGCGCACGGGCATCTATTTCATGATGCTCACGTTCGCCTTCAACCAGATGATCTATTACCTGGCCTACAGCTGGCGCGACGCGACCGGCGGCGAGGATGGCCTGGGCGGCATCCGCCGGCCGGACATCACGCTGCCGGGCATCGGCACGCTGGACCTGTCGCAGCACCTGCACTTCTACATCCTTACGGCCGTCCTGTTCGTCGCCACGTTCGCGGCCCTGTACCAGCTGATGCACAGCCCCCTCGGCCTGATCCTCAACGCCGCCCGCCAGAACCCGCGGCGCACGGCTTCGCTGGGCTATTCGGTCTACCGGGCGCAGCTGCTGGCCTTCGTCATCGCCGGCGCGGCATCGGGCGTGGCCGGCGCGCTGTTCGCCATGCTCTATCGCATCATGCCCATAGACGCGATTTCCTGGACCAACTCCGGCACCGCCGTCTTCATGGTCATCATCGGCGGCATGTCGTCCGTCTTCGGACCGGTGATCGGCGCGGCCGTCTTCATCTGGCTCCAGGGCTTCTTCAGCCTGATATGGGCCCGCTGGCCGCTGCTTTTCGGTGTCTTCATCATCCTGGTCGTGCTGTTCCTCAAGGGCGGGGTCATGGAATTGTTCGAACGCGCGCGGCGGCTGCTGGGCGGGTCCACGCAAAAACGCACGCCGGGGAGCGCCGCATGAACGCCGCCACGCTGACATCCCCCGCCGCCCGCATCCAGGCCGGCCGCGCCGACGGGGCGGCCGGCGCGGCCGCCTACGCCTACGAAGCGCGCGGCGTCGCCAAGAAGTTCGGCGCCAACGTGGTCATCGAAGACCTGAGCATAGGCTTCGAGCCCGGCATGCTGCACAGCATCCTGGGCCCCAATGGCGCGGGCAAGACCACGTTGTTCAATCTCCTGACGCGCGACCTTCCCGTCAGCGCGGGCGAGATCCTGCTCAACGGCGTGCCGGTCACCCATCTGAAGCCGCACCAGATCGCCCGGCGCGGCGTGGGGCGTTCCTACCAGATCTCCAGCGTGTACCTGGAACTGACGTTCCTGGAAAACGTCTGGCTGGCCGCGTACCGGGCTTGCCACGGCGGTCGCATGGGGTGGTGGCGCCGCGTGGCCAGCTACGGCGAGCTGCGGCGTGAAGCGGGGGAGCTGCTGCGCAAGCTGGGGCTGGGCCAGTACGAAAACACGCCCGCCTCGGCGGTGTCCTATGGCGACCAGCGCCTGCTGGAGATCGCCGTCACCCTGGCCACGCGGCCCGCCATCCTGCTGCTGGACGAGCCCACCGCAGGCTTGTCGCAGCGGGAAACCGAACGCGTGAAGGATTTCATCGCCGCCATCAAGCCGGACTACACCATCATCATGATCGAGCACAAGATGAACGTCGTCATGGAGATTTCAGACCGCATACACGTGATGAACCGGGGCGCCCTCATCGCCGCCGGCACCGCGGAAGAGATCTCCCGCAACCAGGCGGTGCACGCCGCGTACTTCGGACTATGAAGATGCTGCTGGAAGTCGATGCCATCAATACCTTCTACGGTCCCAGCCAGGCCATCCACGATGTCTCCTTCGGCGTCGCGCAAAGCGAGGTCGTGGCCCTGCTGGGCCGCAACGGCGCTGGCAAGAGCACCACGCTGCGTTCCATCATGGGCTTGAACGGCGCGGCCAGTGGCCGCATCCGGTATGGGGACCGGGACATCACCCGCATGAGCCCGCAGGCTATCGCGCGCCTGGGCCTGACGCTGGTGCCGGAGACGCGCGATCCCTTCGTGCTGCTGACCGTGCGCGAGAACATCATGCTGGGCTATCGGCCAGGCTCGCCCTACACGCTGGACCGCCTGATGGACCTGTTCCCCCTGCTGCGGGAATTGCTCAAGAAGAAGGGCGGGGAGCTATCGGGCGGCCAGCAGCAGATGATGGTCATGGCGCGCGGGCTGGCCATGGGACCCAGATTGCTGCTGCTGGACGAGCCGTCGCAAGGCCTGGCGCCCATCATGGTCAAGGCGGTCGCCAGCGTGCTCAAGCAACTCAAGGGCGACGGGCTGACCATCCTGCTGGTGGAGCAGAACCTGAACATGGCCCTGGACATCGCCGACCGCGTGGTGGTCATGGAGAACGGCGCCGTCGCCGATACCTTCGACAGCGCCACCGGCCGCGCCGAACCCGCCCGCCTCGAACAATATCTCGCCGTGCATTGAAGGACGCCACGATGAAGCCTCCGGTATCCCAGCCCCCCATCATCGGTTACGTCACGCCGCTGAGCGCGGCGCCCGGGCAGGACCTTTCCTTTCGCATCAGCTCCACGGGCGACCAGCCCTTCACGGCGCGGGTCGTCCGCATCCATTGCGCGGACCCCAACCCCGCCGGACCGGGCATGCGGATGGAGGCGGTCGACCTGCCGCTGCAGGCGCGCTATCCCGGGCAGGAGCAGGCCGTCCATCCCGGCGCCTGCGCCTGGGCCGCGCTGGGCTCCGTCGACGCCCACCGTCTTGTGCTGCGCCTGCGTGCGCGTCCTACCCTGGCCAGCGACCCGATGCAGGTATTGGCCAGCCTGCAGGACGCCACCGCCCGACTGGGCGTGGCGCTGGCCATCGACAAGGGCGAGTTCGTCCTGGTGGTACGCACGACGCCCGACGGCGCGGCGCGCACCCTGCGCAGCGGCGTGCCGGCCACGCAGGACCGCTGGCAAGCCATCACCCTGGACGTGGTCCTGGACACGGGCAAGCTGTCCCTCACCGTGGAAACCGTGCCCATGGGCGTGCCCGGCGCCGGCCCCGCCCTGCCGACCCGCCATGCCCAGGTCGATGCCGACGCGGTCCTGGCGGTCCCCACGCATCTATGCCTGGGCGCCTTGTGGCAAGGGCATCCGGCGCAGGGCTATAACGGACTGGTCGAAGGGCCGCGGCTGCATGCACGGCGGCCCGACGGCACGGATACCCTGATAGCGGAATGGCATCTTGCCCGGGACATGCAGGCGCAATGCATCGCAGCCGCCCACGCCGGCATGCCGACGCTGGTGCTGGAAAACATGCCGGTGCGCGCGGTGCGGTCGTCCGCGTGGACCGGCCGGCAACTGGATTGGAAACAGGCGCCGGACGAATACGCGGCCATCTGGTTTCATGCCGATGCGCTGGCCGACTGCGGCTGGCGCGAAGCCCTGAAGCTTCGCATTCCGCCCGGGCTGGCTTCCGGCGTCTACGGCCTGGAAATCCGGAACGCCGACGGCGCCGACACCATACCCTTCTACGTCACCCCGGCCAAGGACGGGCCGCGCGCGCGCGTGCTTTTCCTGGCCTCGACGCTTACCTACCAGGCCTACGCCAACCATGCGCGCGGCAACTACGCGGGCGAACTGGCCGAGCGCATCGCCGCCTGGGATGCCTATCCCCACAATCCGGACATCGTCACGCAGTTCGGGGCCTCGACCTATAACCGCCATCGGGACCTGGCCGGCATCTGCCTGTCCTCGCGCCTGCGGCCCATGCTCACCATGCGGCCCGGCTACCTGACCTTCCCCGACCCGCGCGGATCGGGACTGCGGCATTTCCCCGCCGACTCGCACCTGACCAGCTGGCTGCAAGACCGGGGCATCGCCTACGACGTCATCACGGACGAAGACCTGGACGACCAGGGGTTGGCCGCGCTGGCCCCCTACGACGTGGTCCTGACCGGATCGCATCCCGAGTACCACACGCGCGGCATGATCGAAGCCCTGATCGCCTATCGGGAAAACGGCGGCCACCTGATGTATTTCGGCGCCAACGGCTTCTACTGGAAGGTGGCGCGCCCCGCGTCGGCGCCCCATATGCTGGAGATCCGCCGCGCCGAAGGCGGCATCCGGGCATGGGCGGCCGAGCCGGGAGAGTACTACCACCAGTTCGACGGCGGCTATGGCGGCATGTGGCGGCGCAACGGCATTCCGCCCCAGGCGACCGGCGGCGTCGGCTTCGCGGTGCAGGGCGGCTTCGAGGGCGTCGGCTACAGGCGCACGCCGGAATCGTACGACGCCGACGTGGCCTGGCTTTTCGACGGCGTGCAGGGGGAACGCTACGGCGACCATGGCCTGTCGGGCGGCGGCGCGGCCGGCTTCGAACTGGACCAGGTGGTGACCGAACTCGGTTCGCCGTCATGGCTGAAGATCGTGGGCGTCTCGGAGGGCCACGGTCCTAGCTTTAAAATCGTGCCCGAAGAAATCCTGACCTGGACCATCGCGGCCTCCCTACCGCGCAAGTACGAAGGCGTGCGGGCGCATATGGCCGTCGGTCTGGCCGAAAACGGCGGCGGCCTTTTCGCCGCCGGATCCATTACTTTCCTGGGCAGCCTGTGGAAGAACGGATACGACAATGACATATCGCGCATCGTCGAGAACTGCCTGCGCCGCTTCCTCCGCGCCAGCGACGCACGGCGTGATCGAGGACAGCGGGCTACATCGAACATAGCAGAGTGAAAAAGAAAACGCCCACACAGAAAGACGTCGCCAGGTTCGCGGGGGTCTCGCAGGCGGCCGTTTCGCGCTTCGTTTCCGGCAAGGGGGCCATCTCCGACGAAGTGCGCGAGAAGATCCTGAAGGTGATCGACCTGGTCAACTACCAGCCCGATCCCCTGGCGCGCGGCCTGAGCAGCGGCAAGTTCGACATCATCGCCATCGTGATGGCGAACATCACCAATCCCTGGTATCCCGTGGTGCTGGAACTGATCACGCGGGAATTGCACCGTATCGGGCTGCAGGCCCTGCTGTTCAATGCCACCCCGCCGCAGACCGTGGACGATCTCATGCCGCTGGTCCTGCAATACCGCGTGCGCGGCGTCATCATCACCACCGCTTCCTTGAACTCCTCCGGCGCCGACCTGTGCGTGCGCCAGGGCGTGCCGGTGGTCATGTTCAACCGCTATTCCGCGGTCGCCAAGGGCCATTCGGTGTCCACCGACAACACCGGCGGCGGACGCATGGCGGCCGATGCCCTGTTGCGCGCCGGCAGCCGCCGCCTGGGCTTTCTCGGCGGCATGCCCACCGTATCGACCAATCGCGACCGCCGCGATGGCTTCATGGCGCGGCTGGCCGAGCTGGGCATGGACAACGTGCCCGCGCTGGAAAAGGAATTCACCTACGGCTGGGGATACGAGGCCACGCAGATGCTGCTGGCCCGGCATCCGGAGATCGACGGACTGTTCTGCGCCGATGACGAGATCGCATCCGGCGCCATCGATGCGCTGCGCCATGCCCTGGGACGGCGCGTGCCGGAGGACGTGCGCGTCTTCGGCTTCGACGACCACCCGGTGGCGTCCAACGCGGCCTACGACATGACGACGATACGCCAGCCGGTGGAAGACATGATCGCGGCAGCCATCGAACTGCTGCTGCGCGACGGCGGCGGCAACGAGCATCGCCTGCTGCCCGGCCAGCTCATCTACCGCAAGTCGACGCCGGAACGATAGGCGGGCGCCGCGCTGGCGAGGA
The DNA here is from genome assembly GCF_004121055.1 of Achromobacter aloeverae. Lineage (GTDB taxonomy): Bacteria > Pseudomonadota > Gammaproteobacteria > Burkholderiales > Burkholderiaceae_B > Bordetella_C > Bordetella_C aloeverae. The sequence goes on along the minus strand of NZ_PYAL01000003.1, from coordinate 248,992 downwards.
CACGCCGGCGCGGCACTGCCCATGGCCATGGCTCATGCCCGCGCGCTCTCCAGGACTCGCGGCAGCGCATCCAGGCCCAGGTGGTCGAGCACCACGTCCAGTTGCGGACGCAGTACCGGCTTGGGGCGAAAGCCCACGGACAGGCCCGCCAGCGCCATCATCTTACGGTCGTTCGATCCGTCGCCCACCACGATGGCGTCGGTGGGCGGCACGCCCAGGTCCTCGCAAAGGCGGCGCACATGCGCGGCCTTGACGTCGGCGTTGATCAGCGTGCCTTCGATCTCGCCCGTCAGGCGACCGTTCTCCACCGCCAGGCGGTTGGAATAGTCCTCGTCCACGCCCAGTTCCGCGCGGACGCGTCCGGTGAAGTAGTCGAAGCCGCCGGAGACGATGGCGGTCTTCAGGCCCGCCTGCCGTGCGGCATCGACCAGTGCTCGCGCACCGGGGGAAAAGCGCACGCGCGAGTCATACAGCTCAGCGAAGGCGTCCGTGGACAACCCCGCCAGCAGGCGTGTGCGCAGGCGCAGGCTGGTGTCGTAGTCGACCGAACCGGATTGCATGGCCTGTTCGGTCAGCTCGGCCACCTCCCGCTTCTTGCCGACCAGGTCGGCCAGTTCGTCGATGCACTCGATATTGATCAGGGTCGAGTCCATGTCGAACACCATCAAGCGGTAGTCGGACAAGGGGCGCGGGCGGGTGATGAGGGCACTGTCCAGGCCTAGGGCCTGGCACTGGGCGTGCAGCCATTCGCGCGGGTGTTCGTGGCTCGACCCGTGGTCCGCCCCATTGCCGGACCCGTCGTGCAGTCCATCGTCCAGCGCGAATGCCGCCGCCGTCTCGCCGACGCGGCGCGGCGGCGGGGTTCGCAGGCGCCGCGCCAGGGCGTCGAGTTGGGAAGAAGACAGCGGCGCGGCGCCCAGGACGATGAGTTGCATGTGGGAGATCAGTTGGCGAATCGGTTGCCCGATCGGTTGTCCGATCGGTTGCCGGATCGGTTGCCGGATCGGTGCCCGATCAGTTGACGGAAATGTGGTTCTCCTTGATCACCTTACTCCAAAAGTCGGTCTTTTCCACCAGGAATTTCTGGAATTCGGCCGGCGTGCTGGGCACCGGCACGGCGCCCAGTTCCGCGAACTTCGCCTGCATGTCCGGCTTGGCGACGATGGCCGCGACATCCTTGTAGATCTTGTCCACGATCGCCGGCGGCGTACCGCCCGTGGTCAACAGGCCCTGCCAGCTGCCCGTCACGAAGTCGGGGAAGCGGTCCTTCAGCACCGGCGTGTCGGGGATGGGCGGGAACTTGCCCGGGCTGGCCACCGCCAGCATCTTCACCTTGCCGCCCTCGACCAGCGCATGCGTGGCCAGGTAGCTGTTCAGCGTCATGTCGATCTGGCCGCCGACCAGGTCGGTGGCGATCTGGGCGCCGCCCTTGTAGCCGATGAAGTTGATGTCGATGCCGGCCTGCTTGGCCAGCACGATGCCGCCCAGGTGCGTGATCGAGCCTTGCGTCTCGCCGAAGTTCAGCTTGCCGGGATGCGCCTTGGCGTAGGCGATCAGTTCGTCGAGGTTGTTGGCCGGCAGGTCCTTGCGCACCACCAGCAGATGCGGCGAGTATTCGACGATGGTGATGGGCGCCAGGTCCTTCGTCGGGCTGTAGTTCAGGTCCGGATAGAGCGCCGGCGAGTTCGTCAGGCTGCTCAGGTCCATCAGCAGCAGCGTATAGCCGTCCGGCGTCGCCTTGGCCGTCATCGCGGCGCCGATGTTGCCGTTGGCGCCCGAGCGGTTCTCCACCACGACGGGTTGCTTCCAGACGGCGTTCAATTCCTTGGCCATCAAGCGCGCCACCACGTCGGAGGCGCCGCCCGCCGGATAGGGCACGATCAGGCGCACGGGCTTTTCGGGCCAATTGCCCACCGCCGCATCGGCGGCATGGGCCGGCGCCGCGCCCAGCGCCGAATAGGCGGTCAGCGCGGCCGTGAGCGTGGCCAGCCCGCATTCGCCCAGCGCGGACAGGACACGGCGGCGAGCCTGGCCGGCAGTGCTGCCGGCAGCGTCGCGCGAGAGGTGCTTGGACGTCAGATTCATGATTGTCTCCATGAAGAGGGGTATAGGTATGGTTATCGACAGCGCGCGGCGCCGCGCCTCAGAAGCGCGGCTTGTCCAGGGGGAAGGAGGGATCGTAGCGGCGCATATAGGCGCCCTGTTCGGACGTCACGCGCAGCCCGCAATCGAGATACTGCCGGTGCAGCTCCGCCAGCTTCGCGCGGTCCAGCTTCACGCCCAGGCCGGGCGCGTCGGTGAGCCGCACGCAGCCATCCACGAAAGGCACGGGGCCGCCTTCGACCAGGTCTTCCGTCTTCCAGGGATAGTGGGTATCGCAGGCGAAGTGCAGGTTGGGAATGGACGCGGCCACGTGCGTCATCGCCATCAGGCTGATGCCCAGATGGCTGTTCGAGTGCATGGACAACTCGTAGCCGAACGTCTCGCACATCTGCGCCAGCTGGCGCGTGGCCAGCAGGCCGCCCCAGAAGTGATGGTCGGACAGGATGACCTGCGCGCCGTTCAATTGCACGTTCTCGCGGAATTCGTCCATGCTGGTGACGACCATGTTGGTCGCCATCTTCACGCCCGTTTCCTGGTGCAGCTGCGCCATCTGGGCCAGGCCCGGCACCGGATCCTCGTAGTACTCCAGCACGCCCTTGAGCGTGGCCGCGATGCGGCGGCCGGTGTCCAGGCACCAGTTGGCATTGGGATCGATGCGCAGCGGATAATCGGGAAAGGCCCTTCGCAACGCCAGGATGCATTCGGCTTCGTAGTCCGGATCCAGCGCGCCGGCCTTCAGCTTGATGCTCTTGAAGCCGTAGTCCCGGACCATGCGCCGCGCGCTGGCCACCAGTTGCTCGGCGGTCAGGATGGGCCCCCAGTCGTCGGGAGGATACGGGTCGTCCAGGTGCTTTTCCTGCTTGAAGAACAGATAGGCGCTGTACGCCACTTCATCGCGGCAGCGGCCTCCCAGCAGGTCGACCAGCGGCAGGCCGACGGCCTGGGCCTGCGCATCCAGGAAGGCGACTTCATACGCGCCGAACACGTTGGTGCCGGCCTTGGCCGCATGGGTGCCGGGGTTCAGGTTGGCGAAGCCCTGGCTCAGGTCGGTCTTGATATGGGGCTGAACGGCGCGCCGCAGGCCATTGAGGTCGAAGGGACTCAGGCCGACCAGCGCCGCGCGGACTTTCTCCAGGTTCTGCAGGATGGGCAGGTCGCCATAGGTCTCGCCCAGCCCGACGTGGCCGGTGTCGGTTTCCACCTCGATGATGGCGCGCAGCGCGTAGGGCACGTGCAGGCCGGAAGCATTGAGAACCGGGGGATCGCGAAAGGCGACCGGGGTGACGCGGACGTCCGTGATTTTCATGGGCTGCTGCCTGTCTCTCTGTCGGGAATCCCGGCCGCCCGAGGGGCCAGGGTATTATTGGAATACTAGTATACTAGTGTACGTAAAGGCGACGGACCGTACAATACCCACCCGGCAACCGAGCGTCCCATGAAATCCATCCGCAACCAGCGCGCCTCCCGGCGCCCCCTCTCGGACCTTCTCTACGACCAGGTGCTGGAACGCATCCTGTCCGGCGAGCTTGCGCCAGGCGCCAGCATTTCGGAAGCGGAGGTCGGCGCCATGTTCGAGGTCAGCCGCACGCCGATCCGGGAAGTGCTGATCAAGCTGGGCGAGCAGGGGCTGGTGGATGTCTTCCCGCAGGTGGGCACCTTTATCGCCCCCATACGCATCGACGAAGTGATGCAGGCCGCCTTCATCCGCGAAAACCTGGAATGCGCGCTGGTCCGCGAGGCGGCCGGCAAGATGGACCAGGCCGGCATCGACGCCCTGGCGGCGATCCTGCGCGAGCAGGAAATCGCCAAGGAAGCGGGCGACATGGTGCGCTTCTACCAGGCCGACGAAGCCATGCATGCCCGCATCGCCGAGATCGCCGGCAAACCGCGCGTCTGGCGCGTCATCCAGCAATCGAAGATCCATGTGGACCGCGTGCGGCGGCTGGCCCTGAAGCAGAAACTCAAGGCCTCGCTGGTGCTGGAGCAACATCGACGCATCTGCGCCGCCTTGGCGGCCGGGGATGCCGATACCGCCGTCGCCTGCATGCGCGAACACCTGCATGGCGTGTATGAATTCGTGCGCAAGGTGGCGGTGAACGAGATCAAGGAACCCCGCAATGAAGCTCAATGAACAGTGCGTCCTGGTCACCGGCGGCGCGCGCGGACTGGGGGCGGCCATCACGCGCGCGCTGGCGCGCGAAGGCGCCCAGGTAGTCATCAACTACTATCGCAGCGAGGCGGCCGCCCAGGCGTTGGCCCGTGAGCTTGGACCGCGCGTGATCGCCCTGCAGGCCGATGTCACCGACGCCCATTCCGTCGGCGCGCTGTTCGACCAGGCCCTGGCGCAATTCGGGCGGCCCATCGTGGCCGTGGTCAACAACGCGCTGGCCGATTTCCGTTTCGACGGCGACGCCCGTCCCAGGATCGACGAGATCGCCTGGGGGCGGTTCCAGCAGCAAATCGACAGCGCGCTGAAGGGCTGCGTCAACACGCTGCAGGCCGCCGTCCCCGCCATGCGGGCCCTGGGCCATGGACGCATCGTCAACATCGGCACGAATCTTTTCCAGAACCCGGTGGTGCCCTATCACGACTACACCGCCGCCAAGGCCGCGCTGCTGTCCTTGACGCGCACGGCGGCCAACGACCTGGGACCGGACGGTATCACCGTCAACATGGTGTCCGGCGGCCTGCTGCGCGTCACCGATGCCAGCGCCGCCACGCCGGAGGCGGTCTTCGACCTGGTCGCGGGACTGACGCCGCTGCGCAGCGTCACCACGCCGGAAGAACTGGCCGACGTCGTCGCCTTCTTCCTCTCGCCCTGGGCCCGCGCGGTGACGGGCCAGAACCTGATCGTGGATGGCGGGCTGGTCAAGGGTTGAAGGGCGTTGGCCACGGGTGAGGGGGCGGTGCGCCCCGCCCCGCCGGCGTGTCGACGCCCGGCTTACGCCAGCTTCTCGCAGGCACGGCGTACGCGCGCGCAGCCTTCCTCCAGCGTTTCCATGGACGACGCGATGGAAATGCGGAAATGCGGCGACGTGCCGTACGCGGCGCCTTGCAGCACGGCAAGGTTCTCCTCGTCCAGCAGGTAGAGGATCACATCCTCATCCGTCTCCAGCACCTTGCCGCCAGGCGTGCTGCGGCCCAGCAGCGCCGCGCAGGAGGGATACACGTAGAAAGCGCCTTCCGGCAAGGCGCAGGTCACGCCGGGACATGCATTGAGCAAGGCCACGACACGGTCGCGGCGCTGCTGGAAAATGGCGGCGCGTTCCTTGATGAAGTGCTGCGGGCCCATCAACGCCTCGGCCGCCGCGGCCTGGCTGATGGAGCTGGGGTTGGAGGTGCTGTGCGACTGCATTTTGGTCATCGCGTAGACCAGGTCGCGCGGCCCACCGGCGTAGCCGATGCGCCACCCCGTCATCGCATAGGCCTTGGACACGCCGTTCACCGTCAGCGTGCGGTCGTACAGGCGAGGTTCGACCTGGGCGATGGTCTTGAATTTCCGGTCGTCGAAGAGGATGTGCTCAGACATATCATCCGTGAGTATCCAGACGTGCGGATGACGCAACAACACACGGGCCAGCTCCCGCAGCTCGTCCTCGGAATAGACGCAGCCCGCCGGATTGCCGGGCGCGTTGAGGATCAGCCAGCGCGTATTCGGCGTGATGGCCCGCTCCAGCGCATCGGCTTGCAGCTTCAGGCCGTGCCGGGGCGAGCCCTGCACGAAAACGGGCTTGCCGCCGGCCAGCAGCACGATATCCGGATAGGACACCCAGTAAGGCGCGGGAATGATGACCTCGCAGCCTTCCTCGACCGTGCACATCAGCGCGTTGAAGATGACCTGCTTGGCGCCCGTTCCCGCGATCACTTCCTGGCTGCCATATTCCAACCCATTTTCGCGGCGGAACTTGTCGCGGATGGCTGCCTTCAGCTCCGGCGTTCCGCCGATATCGGTGTACTTCGTCCGCGAGGCCCGCATCGCGCGTATCGCGGCCTCCACGACGTTCTCCGGCGTATCGAAGTCCGGTTCGCCGGCCGACAGGCTGACGATGTCGCGGCCTTGCGCCATCAGTTCCCGGGCGCGCTGGCCGGCCATGGAACTGGGAGAGGGTTTGATGCGATGCGTGCGTTGCGCCAGATGGAGTGACATTTTTTTCGGGGAAGAAGCACGTGGGCGGAAGGAAAGCCTTTGAAGCTTACGCCCGCGCCTGTATCCTTTCCATTGAATAATTTATGGCTTTCTTTCGTAAAACACGAATAAAGGACGGACCATGTCCAACCACGTTTCCCTGCGCCATTTGCGCTGCTTCGTGGCGGTCGCCCGCAGCGGTTCCTTCACCGCGGCGGCAGCCCGGCTGTACATGACGCAGTCCTCGCTGACGCACGTGATCCAGCAGTTCGAGGAAGGGATCGGCGTCAAGCTGTTCGACCGCAGCACGCGGCGCGTATCGATGACGGAAGAGGCGGAACGCTACCTGGCCGAGGCCGAGCAGATGATCAAGCGCTTCGATGCCTCCATCGCCGACCTGAAGGCCTTTGCCAGCGTGCAGCGCGGACACCTGCACATCGCCGCCGCGGCATCCATGATCGACTACTACCTCTACAAGGTCATCGAACTCTTTCGCACGCAATTTCCGCAGATCACCGTATCGATACGAGACGCCGGCGCGCAGCAGGTCGAGCAGCTGGTCGCCGAAGGCGCCATCGATTTCGCCGTGGCCTCGCGCCATCGCGGCCTGGAAGACCTGCTCTATACGCCCCTGCTGACAGACCGCTACGGCGTCATCGCCGCCGCCAGCGACCCACTGGCGCGGTCGAGGGCGCCGATGGCATGGACCGATCTCGATCCCGCCAACTATGTGGGCTTCAGCGCCGACACCGGGATCGATTCCTTCCTGCGCAAGCACGCGCGGGGCTTCAAGCAACGCGAAGGCCATCGCAATGAAGCGTCCAGCACCACATCGCTGTTCTCGCTGTTGAAAACCCCGGGCAACTACTCCGTGGTGCCGGCGCTGACGGCGCAGCATGGCTATGCGCACAAGCTGCATTTCCGACCGCTGAAGTCGCCGCAGCTCATGCGCGAGGTCTGCCTGATCTCGCGCCGCCTGCGTTCGCTGTCGCCCGGCGCGGAAGCCTTCCTGGCCATACTGCGCCAGGTGATGCGCGACACGCCCGTGCCGCCTCATGCGCGTATCGCGGGCGCGGCGTCCGCCGACAAGGTCAATCCATCTTGATGCCGGTCTTCTGGATGACGTCCCTCCAGATGGGCGTCTCCGTCTCCATGCGCCGGGCCAGCACGTCGGGCGCGCCACCGGTGATATCGAAGCCCATGTCCCGCATCTTGCTCACCACGTCCGGGTCCTTCAGGGCCTTGTCGAAGGCCTTGTTCAAGGTGCCGACGATGGCCGGCGGCGTGCCGGCCGGCGCCAGGATGCCGTACCACGCCACCAGCTCGTAGCCGGGTATCGCATCCTCGGCGACCGTGGGCAGGTCGGGATAGCCGGGCAGGCGGTTCCTTGTCGTCACCGCCAACGCACGCAGCTTGCCGTCCTTCACCAGCGGCATCGCCTCCGGCATCACCGCGATCATGAATGTGGTCTGGCCACCGATAAGGTCGGTCAGCGCGGGCGCTCCGCCCTTGTAGGGAACGTGGACCAGGGGAAGGCCCAGGGCGCGCTTGTAGAGCTCGCCGCCCAGGTGCGAGGGGGTGCCGCTGCCCGCGGAGGCGAAGCTGAAGGGGCCGCCGGGTCCCTTCAGGATCGCATTCAGTTCCTTGAGCGTATGCGCCTTGCTGCCATTGCCAACCACGATCACGTTGGGCATGGTGCTGGTCATGATGATGGGTGTCAGGTCCTTGCGCGGATCGAAGGGCAGGTTGGAATAGAGGCTGGGATTGACCGCCAGCGCGGTTGATGTCGCCAGGATCAGCGTGTAGCCATCCGGCTTGGATTTCACGACATAGCCGGTTCCGATATTGCTGCCGGCGCCAGGACGGTTTTCGACGATGACGGTCTGCCCCAGTTGTTCACCGACCTTCTGGCCCAGCAGGCGGGCCGTCAGGTCGGTGGAGCCGCCAGCCGGGTAAGGCACGATGATGCGGATGGGTTGGTCGGGATAGGCCGCTTGCGCCGACACCGCACAGAAAAAGGTCGATAGCGCGAACGCGCCGCGCGCGAAAAACTGCCGGACCGCGGATTGCTTCATGATTTCCCCTTGCGTTATGTATTGAACAAACGTATTGAACAAAAAAAGGCGCGCGAAGATTCGCGCGCCCCTCCTGCATCAAGCCTGCCGGCCTGCATACCCTTGCCGGACGTCGTGTTCGGCATGGCGGTCATCCCGTTCCCGCGGCGGTCCGTATCCGCCGCCGCCGGGCGTGCGCAGGATGATCTCGTCTCCCGGCTTCACCCAATGGGTCTTGCGGTTGTCGATAGTCTCGCCGTTGATCAGTACCTCCCCGCACGCTCCCTCGCCGCCGCCCGCGATGCCGGGCGCCGGAATCCGGGTCCGTTCGGTCATGAAGATTACCGACATCGGCGTGGCATGGCGGCTGACGAAGCACACTTCCTCCCCCAGCCCGCCACGATGCCGGCCCGCCCCGCCGGAGTCTCCCCGCAAGGCCTTGTACTTGAAGAGCAGCGGCGCCTCGCGCTCGGCGACCTCCACCGGCGTGGGCGAGATGTTGCTGGGCCACGCCATCACCGAAGCGCCGTCCTTGCGCGCCGATCCCCCCATGCCGCCGTTGTAGAACAGCACCGTGGCGAAGGGCTTGCCGTTCTCCCGGGTACCGCTGAAGTTGGCGACCCACAGGGGCGAACCCGCGCCGCCGATGACGGCCTCCGGCAGCACCTGGACCATGGCGCCGAACACGACCGTGGGCACGTAGTGGCCGGTGCAGGAACGGCCGCCCACCGGCGCTGGCTGCCGCGGATTGAGCAGCGAACCTTCCGGCGCGGTGACCGCGATGGGACGGAACAGGCCATCGTTGTTGGGCAGGTCGGGCAGCAGCAAGGCCTTGATGGCATAGGCGGACATGGCCATCGTATAGGCCATCACGCAATTGATGCCGCGCGGCTGCTGCGGCGACGTGCCCGTATAGTCGCAAGTGATGGTGTCGCCCTCGATGCGCAGTTCGATGGCGTAGCGGAACGGCTCCTCGAAGCCGTCGGTCTGCATTTCGTAGCGGTACTTGCCATCGGGCAGCGCCTGGATGGCGGCGCGCATCGCCGCCTCGCTGCGCTCGAACAGCGCGTGCGCCAGCGGGTCTATCCCGTCCATGCCATATTCGCCAAGCAGGGCGTCCAGGCGCCGCCCGATCAGCTCAAGCGCGCCGACCTGGGCCCATATGTCGCCCACGGTCTGTTCCGGCGTGCGCACGTTGGTGCGCAGCAGCTCCAGCAAGGTGGGATCGTCCTTGCCCTGGCGCAGGAAATACATCAAGGGCATGTGGAAGCCTTCCTCGAACAGCTCGCGGGTATCGACGGACCGTATCTTGCCGCCGATGTCGGGCACGTGCGCCGTGGAAGCCGCGAACGCCACCAGCCGGCCCTGGTGGAACAGGGGCTTGATCATCGTCACGTCATTGAGGTGACCGGTGCCTATCCACGGGTTGTTGGTGATGAATACATCGCCCGGCCGCATGTTCTCCGCGCCGAAGCGTGCGATGACGGCCTGCGCGGTACGAGGCAGCGTGCCGATGAAGGACGGGATGCTGCCACTGTTCTCCGACAGCGAACGGCCCCGCGAGTCCGTCAACACCACGGCGAAGTCGTTGGCCTCGGTCGACAGCGTCGAGAACGACGTGCGCACGATCATCTTGGCGGCTTCGTTGACGATGGACCGGATGCGCGCCCAGAACACTTCGAGGAAGATGGGATCCTCGGCCAAGTCCGCCAGGTCGGCCAGACCGGCCGGTTGGGTTTGCTGCTTCATGCCTGCTCCAGGATTTCGACGATCAGGTTGCCGGTGGCGGATTGGGTGACGCGCCCGCGCGGCCCCACCACCAGGGTGGAGCCTTCGTCCTCGACCAGCAGCGGCCCGTCGGCCCGGAAGCCGGCGCGCAGGGCGCCGCGGTCGAAGACCGGGGTATCCACGTAGTCACCGCTCTCGCGGAAATAGACCGGACGCCGTGCCTTGGGCGCGGGCGCCGCGCCGGCGGCGACGCCCTCGTCGCGGGGCACCTCGCGCGGCGGCGCCTCGCCGGAGACGCGCAGGTTGAGCAGTTCGATCGGCACATCGGGCGGCGTGCGGCCGAACTTTTCGCGGTAGGCGTCCTCGAACGCGGCGAGCAGGGCCTTGCGGACCGCCTCCTCGTCCCCCGCGCCGCTGCCCCCCTCGGAGCCATAGGGGCCAGGCGGCAAAGGCACCGTCAGGGTGAAGCCCTGTCCGACGAAACGGCCGTCGGCATATCGCGACAAGCGCACCGGCCCGAAGGTCGCTTCCAGGGCCTGCAAGGATTGCAGCACCTGGGCCTCCAGGTCGGTATAGGCGTTTTCCAGCACGCCCAGCGAATCGCTGCCGGGCCTCACGCTGACCGTGCGGGACCGGTCGGCGCGCGCGGGCGCCACCAGCAGGCCGTAGGCCGACGCCACGCCTGCCGCGGGCGGGCACACGAGGGTGCGCACGCCTATTTTCTGAGCCACGTAGTAGCCGTGCAGCGGACCGCCGCCGCCGGTGCACAACAGCACGAAATCGCGCGGGTCGCGGCCGCGCTCGGCCACGTGCACGCGGGCGGCGCCGGCCATATTCTCGGCAACGATGTCATGGATACCCCATGCGGCGCCGACCACGTCGCGGCCAACCGAGTCGCCCACGCGCGCCAGTTCGCGCCGCGCCTGGTCCAGGTCGATGGACATGGTGCCGCCGGCGAAGTAGTCCGGATTCAAGTAGCCGAGCAGCAGATTGGCGTCGGTCACGGTGGCGTCGGCGCCGCCGCGGCCATAGCAGGCCGGGCCAGGTTCGGAACCCGCGCTCTGCGGGCCGACCTTCAGCAGGCCCAGCGCGTCGCGATGGGCGATGCTGCCGCCTCCCGCGCCGATCTCGATCAGGTCGACGGTGGTGATGCGTATAGGCAGGCCGCTGCCCTCGGCGAAACGTTTCTGGCGCGCCGCCTCGAAGCCGTAGGCGATGGCGGGATTGCCGTTCTCGACCAGGCACAGCTTGGCCGTCGTGCCGCCCATGTCGAACGCGAGCAGGTTGGACAGCGAATCGCGCAAGCTGTAGTGCGATGCGGAGATGGCGCCGGCGGCCGGGCCGGATTCCAGCAGTTCGATAGGCGTGCGACGAGCCTCGTCGACGTGGCACAGGCCGCCATTGGACAGCATCATCAGCACGTCGGTGGGCAGGCCCTGCTTGCCCAGGCGCTCCTGCAGCGAGGTCAGGTAGCGAGAAGCCAGCGGCTTGATGTAGGCATTGGCGCAAGTGGTGGACATCCGTTCGAACTCACGGATCACCGGCGCGACATCGCTGGACAGCGTAATCTCCAGCCCGGGGAAATGGCGCGCCAGGATGTCCCGCGCCGCGACCTCGTGACGCGGATCGACGTAGGCATGCAGCAGGCATACCGCCAGCGACCGGACGCCCTCGTCGACCAGCGGCTGCACCGCGCGGCACACGTCGTCCGCGTCGACCGGGGCGAGTTCCCCGCCACCGGCATCCATGCGCGCGCCGATCTCCGCGCGCCAACGCCGCTGCACCAGGGCCGGCGCCGCCTCGATATGCAGGTCGTACAGGTCGTATTTGCGTTCGTTGCCGATTTCCAGCACGTCGCGGAAGCCGCGCGTGGTCAACAGACCCGTCGGCTCGCCGCGCCGCTCGATCAGCGCGTTGGTGAACAGGGTGGTGGCGTGCACGATGCGACGGACGTCGCCAGGCACGATGCCGCATTGCCCGATCAACGTCCGCACGCCATCGGCCACGCCCTGCGCGGGGTCGCCGTGGGTGGTCAAGACCTTGAGCGTGCGCAGGCCGCCACCCTTGTAGTTCAGGGCCACCACGTCCGTGAACGTGCCCCCGATATCGATACCGATAGCCCAAGCTGACACCGCGCCGCTCCTTGATTCCGTGTGGGATATGGCGCAGATGATAGGGAATGGGTTTCCGGCAATCCAACGAAAATTCTCGAAGGATTATTCGTTTTTTTATAAAAATACAGGATTACCCTGAGTGGCTGCGGCAGCCATCAAGCCGAAATGCGACCGCCCCGCTTCGTCAGGAAGGAGAGCCGCCTTGCAAGCCGGGCACGGCCCCCGGCTCGTCATGCACGGTGAGATGATCCGCCACCGCGCGTACGCCCGGCACGGCCTTCACCGTGCCGAGGACCGACTCATGCTCCGCGGCCAGGACCTGGCCGGCCAGGCTGGCTATGCCATCATTGACGGACACATCGATGGCGCCGCGACTGCTGACGACGTGCCCCAGCGCGGCGCGTATGCGCTCCACCAATATCTCGTCGTCGACCGCGCCGGCGGCCGTGCTGGCGTGGCGCTCCGCCGCCGCCCCGTGCAGCCGGTCCGCGACATGCCTGGCTTCGCCTTGCAGGCAATGGCTGAGGTCGCTGCACGCCGAGCGCAAGCGGTCGTTCAGGTGCGCCCGGCGGCGCCTGCCCGAATCCGGGTCCAGGTAATACATCGCGACGGCGCCCAGGGCGGCCGCTTTTATGCAATGGATGAGGTCTTTCATATCGGTCTCGCGTCCTTGCGTGGGTAGGGGTGGCAATCCGCGCGACATCCAGCAAGCAACGTTCCAACGCCGGCGCCCGGTCAGCGCCGGCGTTTGCTCAACCATAGGCAGGCGGCAAGGACGCCGGCGCCCGCCAGCCAGCCCCGGTGCGTATCCAGCCACAAGGTGCGGCTATACGGCCGGGCCTGGGCATCGAAGGACCCATGGCTGCGGTGCAGCCTGCGCACGGGTTCGCGCAGATTGTCGGGCCGTCCCGGCGGGACCCGCGTCGCGCGCTGCTGCATCCGGTACCCCACGCGGCCCAGATAGCGGTCCAGCAGGCCGGGGAAGAACTTGTTGGCGACGATGGCCTGCACCGTGGACAGGCCCACGTAGACCTCGCGGCGCCGGTGCGTGGCGGCCCACACGATGGCATGGGCCGCCACCTCCGGCTGGTAGATGGGCGCGACCGGCTGCGGTTCGCCCGCCATGTGGCATTGCGCCCAATCGAACTGGGGCGTGTTAAGCGCCGGCATCTGCACCATCGTCAGATGCACCGGCACGCGGTCGTGCAGCAGTTCGCAGCGCACCGCATCGGTGAAACCGCGTATCGCATGCTTGGCGCCGCAATAAGCCGATTGCAGCGGTATGGACCGATAGGCCAGGGCCGAACCCACCTGTACGATGCAACCGCGCCGGCGTTCCCGCATGCGTCGCAGGGCGGCCATGGTGCCGTAAACATAGCCGAGATACGTCACGTCCGTGATGCGGGCGTAGTCGGCGGGGTGGATGAGCTCCAGCGGCGAGAACGTCGTCAGCATCGCATTGTTGACCCACACATCGATCGGCCCCAGCTCCGCTTCCACACGCGCCGCCGCGTCCTCCACCGCATCGGCGTCGCTTACGTCCACGGCAAGCGGCAAGGCGCGGACGCCGGCGCGCCGCGCCTGTTCCGCAACGTCTTCCAGTGCCTGAGGGTCGCGCGCCAGCAAGGCCACGCTGGCGCCATGGCGCGCGAAGGCCAGCGCCGTCGCGCGTCCCACGCCCGCGCTGGCGCCGGTGATCACGACGACGCGGGGATGATGGCGGGTATGAAGCATAAAATTCTCCAATGCGGCCGGCCCATGCACCAGGGACACCGCGGGCGGCCACCTACTTCCGAAGCACGGTGCGCGCGGCGAAAAACGGCGATGCCGGCTGCAATTACCGTACCGCGGGCGCCCCCCGGGGCTATCCTGCTATCCTGGCCGCGTCCCTTCCATCGCAAGCACATCGAGAGTGATCACGTGACTGACCCGCAAGACGTACGAATCAACGGCAAGCGCCTTTGGCAATCCCTGATGGACCTGGCCAGGATAGGCGCCACGCCCAAGGGCGGCAACTGCCGCCTGGCCCTGACCGACCTGGACCGGGAAGGCCGCGACCTGGTGGCGGGATGGATGCGCGACGCGGGCCTGGAAGTCACGATCGACCAGATCGGCAACATCTTCGGCCGCCGCGCCGGCCGCAACCCCGGCCTTCCCGCCATCGCCACCGGCAGCCATATCGATACCCAGCCTACCGGCGGCCGCTTCGACGGCTGCTACGGCGTGATGGCGGGCCTGGAGGTCATGCGTACCTTGCAGGAGCAGGGCATCGTCACCGAAGCGCCGTTGGAGCTGGTCATCTGGACCAACGAGGAAGGCAGCCGTTTCGTGCCGTTCATGATGGGGTCGGCCGTGTATTGCGGCAAGCTGCCGCTCGACACCGCGCTGGATACGCCCGATCTCGAAGGCCTGCGCGTCGGCGACGAGTTGCGGCGCATCGGTTATGCAGGCACCGCGCCGGTTACGCGCCGGTCGTTCGGCCGCTATTTCGAGGCGCATATCGAGCAAGGCCCCATCCTGGAAGCCGAGGACACCGTGATCGGCGTGGTCTCCGGCTCGCTGGGCATGCACTGGTACGACGTCACGGTTTCCGGCATCGAGGCCCATGCGGGTCCCACGCCCATGCCGCTGCGCCGCGATGCCCTGTATGCGTCGACATTCATCATGCAGCAGGTCATCGAGATCGCCAATGAGTATGCGCCGCATGGTCGCGGCACGGTGGGGCTGGTGCAGGTGCGCCCGAACTCGCGCAACGTCATCCCCGGATCGGTGATGTTCAGCATCGACATCCGCCATGAGGACGCGGCCAGGCTGGCCGAGATGGATGCCCGCGTGCAGGGCGTCATCCGCGACGTGGCCGAAGGCAGGACCACGGGCCACGCGATGCCGGTGGACGTCAAGAAAACGGCGTTCTTCCCGCCCACGCCCTTCGCCGCCGACATGGTGGCAACCGTGCGCGAACAGGCGACGCTACGCGGCTACAGCGCCATGGACATCGTGACCGGCGCCGGCCACGACGCCGTCAACATCGCCGGCATGCTGCCCACGT
The DNA here is from genome assembly GCF_004121055.1 of Achromobacter aloeverae. Classification (GTDB taxonomy): domain Bacteria; phylum Pseudomonadota; class Gammaproteobacteria; order Burkholderiales; family Burkholderiaceae_B; genus Bordetella_C; species Bordetella_C aloeverae. The sequence continues at coordinate 233,818 of NZ_PYAL01000003.1, read as the reverse complement.
CGATGATCTTCGTTCCCTGCAAGGACGGTATCAGCCACAACGAAATCGAGGACGCCGATCCCGTGCACCTGGAGGCGGGTGCCAACGTGCTGCTGGGCGCCATGCTGGCGCACGCCGGGAAGTGACGCCCGCGCGGGCCTGGCGCGCGGTGTCATGTCAGGCTCGCACGGCGCCCAGCATCAGCAGCTTGAAGAGGAAGGCGACGGCGCCGGCGGTGGCGACGCCCGCCGCCCACAGCGCCACCATCCACGCGGCATTGCGCCAGCGCGCCGCCATCAGTGATACCCCGCGTCGCCAGCCACCTTGCCGCGAAATACCCAGTAGGACAAGGCGGTATAGGCAAGGATGACCGGCAGGACGACGATCACGCCTACCAGGGCGAAGCCCTGGCTGGAACGGGGCGACGACGCCTGCCAGATATCCAGCGCCCCCGGCAGGATATAGGGGAAGATGCTGAGCACCAGGCCGCTGAAGCCCAGGAACACGATGCCGATTGCCCAGGCGAAAGGCTGGCGATCGTCGCCGCGGCGGGTCGCGCGGAAAATCGCCGCGATGGCCACCAGCAGCAGGACCGGCACCGGCGCGAAATAGAGGAAATTGTCCGCATCGAACCAGCGCTGCGCCACCCGCGGCTGCGCCAGCATCGTCCAGGCGCTGACCACGGCGATGACCGCCAGCAGCAGCAGGGACAAGGGCCGCATCACCGCTTGCAGCTTGCGCTGCAGGTCGCCCTCGGTTTTGCCGATCAGCCAGCCGCAACCCAGGCAGGCGTAGGTAACGCACAACCCCAGTCCGCAAAAGAAGCTGAAAGGGGACAACCACTCCATGCCGTTGCCGGCATAGCGTCCGTCGCTCATGGGGATGCCTTGCAGCAGGGTACCCAACACCGTGCCCTGGCAGAAGGTGGCCAGCGTGGACCCGCCCATGAAGGCCAGGTCCCAGGCATGGCGAGTGCGCTGGGCCTTCGCCCGCAGTTCGAAGGCCGCGCCGCGAAAGATCAGGCCGCACAGCATCAGGACCAGCGGCAGGTAGGTCGCCGACAACAGGCCGCCATAGACCGCGGGAAAGGCCGCATAAAGGCCCGCGCCGCCCAGCACCATCCACGTTTCGTTGCCGTCCCACACGGGGGCGACGCTATGCATCATGAGCTGGCGCTCATGTTCGCGCGGAAAGAGCGGGTACAACAGGCCGATCCCAAGGTCGAAGCCATCGAGGACGACATAGATGAGAACGCCGAGCGCGATGACGGCGGCCCAGACGGTAGGCAGATCGATAACCATGATGCTTGGATTCCAGATGCTGGCTCAGCGGGTTCAGCGGGTTCAGCGGGTTCAGCGGGTTCAACGGGCCGCCGTATTGCCCAGGGCGGCGGCCAGCGCATCGTGCTCCAGCGCGGGCGGCACGGCGGAACTCGGCCGCCCATCATGGTGGGCCACCGGCTGGGGCCCCTTGCCCAGCAGCTTGAGCATGTAATAGATGCCGCCGCCGAAGACGGCGAAATAGACCACCACGAACAACAGCAGCGACGTGCCCAGCTGTTGCGCGCTGACGGGGCCCACGCCCTGCGCCGTGCGCATCAGGCCATAGACCACCCAGGGCTGGCGTCCCACTTCAGTGGTGACCCAGCCCGCCAGCAGCGCGACCAGACCCGACGGCCCCATCGCCACGGCGAAGCGCAGGAACGCGCGCGATTCGTACAGGCGCTTGCCGCGCCGCAGCAGGGCCCCCAGCACGCCGAGCAGCAACATCAGCATGCCCAGTCCCACCATGACGCGGAAGCTCCAGAACACGATGGTGGCGTTGGGCCTGTCCTCCGGCGCGAAGGACTTCAGCCCCGCGATCTTGCCGTCCCAGCTATGGGTCAGGATCAGGCTGCCCAGGCGCGGCACCTCCAGCGCATGGCGGGTTTCCTCGCGCTTCATGTCGGGAATGCCGAACAGGTTCAGCGGGGTGCCGTTTTCATGGGTGTCCCACAAGCCTTCTATCGCGGCGATCTTGGCCGGCTGGTGCTTCAGGGTATTCAATCCGTGCGCGTCGCCCACGACGATCTGCAAGGGGGCCAGAACCAGGATCATCCACAACGACAGCGACAAGGCCCGGCGCGTCGACTCGCGCGCGCCCTTGCGCAGCAGTTGCCAGGCCGAGGCCGCGCAGACGATCAACGCGGCGACCAGGAAGGCCGCCAAGCCCATGTGCGCCAGCCGGTAGGGGAAGGAGGGATTGAAGACGATCTGCCACCAGTCCTCGGGCACGATGCGTCCGTCCTCGATGCGCACGCCTTGCGGCGTCTGCATCCAGCTATTCGAGGACAGGATCCAGAACATGGAGATCAGGGTTCCCACCGCCACCATGAGCGTCGCGCCGAAATGCGCCTTGGGGCTCACCTTGCGCCAGCCGAACAGCATGATGCCCAGGAAGCCGGCCTCCAGGAAGAACGCCGTCAATACCTCGTAGGTCAGCAGCGGCCCGGTAACGGCGCCGGCGAAGTCCGCGAAGCCCGCCCAGTTGGTGCCGAACTGATAGCTCATCACCACGCCGGACACCACGCCCAGCCCGAAGGACAAGGCGAAGACCTTGGACCAGAAAAAGTACATCTCGCGGTAGACCTCGCGCCGGGTCTTGAGCCATGCGCCCTCCAGCACCGCGAGAAAGCTGGCGAGCCCGATGCTGATGGCGGGAAAAACGATGTGGAAGGAAACCGTGAACGCGAACTGGAAACGCGCGAGGTCGAGAGCGGAAGGGGAGAACGTCATGACAGCGGAGCTCGTATAGCGCTCGTGCAAGGAAAACGGCGGGAGCGCCGTTTCCGCGGGCTGATGAAAATTCTATGTTGCCGCGCCGCATACGCACCATTGGACAGATTGTCATTGGACACTTTGTCCCACCACGCGGGGCCGGCCGCCGCATTGACCTGGCGCAAGACATGACACGATTTCGACGCGGCGGGTGTATGCTAGAAAAGATTCTCATCCGCATCTGGCTTTCAGATCTCGTTTTCCCCCCTGGCTTCCCGCATGTCCTCCCTCCGCCTTTCTCAACTGGCCACGCACGATCACGCCGTGGTCGAACAGGTGCTCGATATCAGCGCGCCCGACCCCGTGGCCGCCCGCCTGCGCGACCTGGGCTTCGTGCCGGGGGAGCCCGTGCGGCTCGCGGCCAGGGGGCCGTTCGGCGGCGACCCGCTGCTGGTCGCCATCGGCACCACGCGCTTCGCATTGCGGCGCAACGAAGCCGAGCGGGTCGTGGTCGTCCGGGCGGTCGTCCCGGCGGTCGAATGTGAGGCCCACCATGCATGACGCTGCGCTCCGGCTGGCGCTGGTCGGCAACCCGAACGCCGGCAAGACGGCCTTGTTCAATCGCCTGACGGGCGGGCGCCAGAAGGTGGCGAATTATGCCGGCGTGACGGTGGACCGCAAGGAAGGGCGCTTCACCACGCCAGGTGGACGCCCGATACGCGTGCTGGACCTGCCCGGCACCTATAGCTTCGCCACGGCCAGCATCGACGAGCGCATCACCACATCGGTGCTGCGCGGCGACTATCCCGGAGAGCGACGGCCCGACGCCATCGTCTTCGTCGCGGACGCCACCAACCTGCGCCTGCACCTGCGCCTGTTGCTGGAGGCGCGGCGGCTGGGCCTGCCCGTGATCGTCGCGCTCAACATGGCGGACGAGGCCAGGCGGCGCGGTATTCGCATCGATGTCGCGCGGCTGTCCGCTCGGCTGGGCATGCCGGTCGTCGAAACCGTCGCCGTGCGCCGCGACGGCGTGCAGGCGCTGGTGGCGAGGCTGGACGACGACCTGCCCGAGTCCGCCGCCATCGAGGACAGCGGCGACCTGCACGCCGACGTGCGCGCGCTGCTGGCCGACACCGTGCGGCTGCCGGCGACGTCCGTCACCTTGACCGACCGCATCGATCGCTGGGCGCTGCATCCCGTGATCGGGTACCTGGTGCTGGCCCTGGTCATGTTCCTCACGTTCCAGGCGGTCTACGCCATCGGCAAGCCCCTGACCGACGCCATCGCCGACGGCATGGGCTGGCTGGGCGACACGCTGACGGCCGGCCTGGGCGACGGGCCGCTCAAGGGCCTGCTGCGCGAAGGCCTGTTCGGCGGGCTCGGCACGGTACTCGGCTTCCTGCCGCAGATCCTGACGCTGTTCTTCTTCATCCTGGTCCTGGAGGAATCCGGGTACCTGCCGCGCGCGGCGTTCCTGCTGGATCGCGTCATGCTGTCCGTCGGGCTCACCGGCCGCGCCTTCATCCCGCTGCTGTCCAGCTTCGCCTGCGCCATCCCCAGCATCATCGGGACGCGCAGCATTCCCGACCGGCGCGACCGGCTGGTGACCATACTGGTCGCGCCCTTGATGACCTGCTCCGCGCGGCTGCCGGTCTATGCGCTGCTGATCGGCGCTTTCGTACCGATGCGGCCCGTGCTGGGCATTTTCAACCTGCAGGGCGCCGTGTTGTTCGCGCTCTACGCCAGCGGCGTCGCGGCCGCGCTGGGCGTGGCGTACGTGGGCAAGCGGCTGCGCCGCCGCCACCACGAGTCCGCGCTGATCATGGAGCTGCCCACCTACCGCTTGCCGAAATGGCGCGATATCGGCATCGGCCTCTGGTCGCGCGCCTGGATCTTCCTCAGGCGGCTGACGGGCGTCATGCTGGCGCTCACCATCATCATGTGGTTCATCGCCACGTTTCCGGGCGCGCCGGCCAATGCCACCGAGCCGGCGATCGAGTACAGCCTGGCCGGCATCATCGGCCAGTGGATACAACCGCTGTTCGCGCCGCTGGGCTTCAACTGGCAGATCACCCTGGCCCTGATTCCGGCGTTCGCCGCCCGCGAATCGGCGGTGGCGACGCTGGGCACCGTGTACAGCGTCGCCGAAGGACAGGACGCCGCCCTGGGCAGCATGCTGGCCGGTAATTTCTCCATCGCCACGGCGCTGGCGCTGATGGTGTGGTTCGCCTTCGCGCCGCAATGCATGTCGACCCTCGCCATCATCAAGCGCGAGACCGGCAGCCGGCGCATGGTGTGGCTGTCTTTCGGCTACATGTTCGTGTTGGCCTACGTGGCGTCCTTCGTCACCTACCGGCTGGCGGGGTGGGTGCTGTGAGCCCGCCGGAGGCCGCGCAGCGACAGGAGGGTAGTCAATGAACGCGACCGCGATCTCGTGGCAATACACCGTGGTGGCCATCGTGCTGGCGTTCGCCGTCACGGGCGTGTTGCTCCATCTCTTTCCGCGGCTGCACGGACGGGCGCGCGGCCTGTTGGGCAAGCTGCTGTCGCATCGTCGCCTGCCGGGTGTCGTGCGCCGCGCGGCGCGACGCCTGGACGACGGCCCGCGCGGCGGCTGCGCCGGCTGCGACAACCAGGGCGCCCCGCCGCGCGCCATCGCGACGGTCGCCATGCCGGCCACGCGCCGGCGCAAGCCGTAGGCCGGCCGCCTTCATCCCGCCGCCTTCAACACCGGCGCCAGCTGCGCCAGGTCCATGTTCAACTGGATGCGCATGCTGCGCAGGAAGGCCTTGGCGTTCTCCGACAGCGGATTGCCGGGACGGAACACCAGCAGGGTGCAGAAGAAAACCTCCAGCGCGAACGGCCGCAGCACGACTCCCCGTTGCAGGTAGTCCAGGCCCATCACCGGGTGCACCAGCCCCATGCCCAGCCCGCGCATCGCCAGTTCGCAGATGGTGTTGGAATAGGGCGTCTCCAGTATCGGGCTGAGCTCGAACCCTTGTTCGTGCAGCATCGCCTCCAGGCGGCGGCGGCTGGCGTCCTCGGGGTTGAGCGCGATGAAGGGATGGTCGCCCAGATCGGCCGGCTCGATCACGGGCTTGCGCGCCAGGGGGTGCGTCGCCGCCATGGCCACGACCCCCGGCACGCGCAGGAATTCGGAATGCTCCAACCCTGAGACATCGAGCTCGTCGGCCATCAATCCGAAGTCCAGCTGCCCCGCCAGGACCCGCTGGTAGACCTCGCGCGAGCTCAGGATCTGGAACGACAGCTGGACCCGTCGGGTGGCCAGTTCGAAATGCGCGATGGCCCGCGGCATGAAACCAGTGCCCAGGGCCGGCAGCGCTCCCACCGCCAGCCTGCCCAGGCCGAACGACTTCAAGCTGCGTATCCGGTGCTCGATCATCTCGAAACCGGAAAAGCAGCGGTCCACCTCCTCGATCAAGGCAGTGGCTTCCTGCGTGGGCACCAGCCGTCCGCGCACCCGTTCGAACAGGCGCAACTCCGCCGCCGTTTCCAGCCGCCGTATGGCCTGGCTCACCGCAGGTTGCGAGATACCCAGCAGGTGGGCCGCCTTGCTGGTGGTCCCGGCGCGCATGACCGCCCGGAACACCTGGATTTCGCGCATATCCATCTATAAGTCCCGCTTATTGACCTAAACGAATTGCCATCTTGAACGAATAGACGGAAATGACTGAAACTTTGTTCGATCGCCCAACCGCGGCTTCGCCAATAGAAACCATGAAACCTATAACCACGCCTAATGAGCCCTATCGTAGCCTGTCGCCTCCCGTGATGCGCGGGTCGACGGTGGTATTCGACAACTTCCAGGATTTCGCCAACCGCAAGACCCGCCAGCCCGATGGCTACAGCTACGGCATCACGGGCACGCCGACCGCCCGCGAACTGGAGCGCCGCATCGCCGCGCTGGAGCACGGCAAGCACTGCGTCGTGACGCCCAGCGGCCAGGCGGCGCTGATGGGTTGCGTGATGGGTTTCGTGCGGGGCGGCGACCATCTGCTGGTTTCCGCGGCCTGCTATGGCGCGCTGAAGACCTATGCCCGGAACTACCTGGCGCGCATGGGCGTGGACGTGGAGTTCTACCGGCCGGACATCGGCGCGGACATCGAGCCCCTGATCAAGCCCAACACCCGCATGATCTGCATGGAGTCCCCCGGCACCGTGACGATGGAAATGCTGGACGTGCCGGCCATCGCCGCCGTCGCCCGCCGGCATGGCGTGCTGACCATGGTGGACAACACCTGGGCCAGTCCGCTGGGCTTCCGCCCCTTGGAGCATGGCGTGGACTTCTGCGTGGAAGCGGCCACCAAGTTCCTCGGCGGCCATTCCGACCTGCTGGTTGGCGCGATCAGCATGAACGACCGCGGCCACTACGAAGTGCTGCGCGAAACCCAGAGCATCATGGGCCTGCAGGTCAGCCCCGATGACGCCTTCCTGGTGATGCGCGGCATGGAAACGCTGGAAGTGCGCCTGGCCGCGCAAAGCGACGCCACGCTGGACATCGCCCGCTGGCTGGCCGGGCAGGCGCTGGTGCGCGAGCTGCTCTATCCCCCGCTGGAATCGGATCCCGGCCATGCCTTGTGGAAGCGCGACATGCGCACCAACGGCTGCCTGTTCTCCATGATCCTGCAACCCGCGAGCGAGCGAGCGCATCATGCATTCTTCGATGCGCTGGCGCATTTTTCCATCGGCGCCAGCTGGGGCGGCACGCACAGCCTGGCGGCCTACTATCCCGCGCCACTGCAGGCCGACCGCCTGTATGCGCGCACCGACCAGCCGGTGATCCGGCTGTCCATCGGCCTGGAAAATCGCGAACTGCTGCGCGAGGACCTGCGCGGCGCGCTGGAGGCCTACGGCAAGCACGCATGACGCACGCAAGGCCGGCGCCCACGCGGACCGGGGCGCCGGCCCATGACACCGCAACCCACACGACAAGGGGAAAAAATCCATGTGGGAACTCTTTCAGCGCGCCGCGCCCCTGCTGGGGCCGGCGCTGCTCATGACCCTGTTCCTGGGGATCAGCTCGTTCATCGGCGGCTGCGTCATCGGCATGCTGATCGCCCTGGCGCGCATCTCCAGCATCCGGCCGCTACGCTGGTTCGCCTTCGCCTACGTGTCCATTTTCCGCGGCACGCCCCTGCTGATACAGATCTTGCTGGTCTACTTCGGCCTGCCCACCTACGGCATCGTGGTGGGTCCCGTGGCCGCCGCCCTGGTGGCGTTGACGTTGTTCTCGGCGGCCTATCTCAGCGAAAACTTCCGTTCCGGCATTTCCGCCGTGGACCGGGGCCAATGGGAAGCGGCCTGGTCCATGGGCATGGGCTACGCGCGCACGCTGCGCCGCATCGTCCTGCCCCAGGCGCTGCGCATCGCCATTCCGCCGCTGGGCAGCCGCCTGATCGCGTTGATGAAGGACACGTCGCTGGCGTCCACCATCACCGTCGTCGAACTGACGCGCGTGGCCGACCAGATCGGCGCCACGACCTTCCGCTACATGGAAATGTTCGTCATGGTCGGCGCCATCTACTGGCTGATCAACCAGATCCTGACCATACTCCAGACCCTGCTCGAAACCCACCTGTCGAGGCGTTACCAATGAACGGCGGCCACTCCCATACCGTGCGCGTGCGCGGCTTGAAGAAAGCCTTCGGCGCCAACCAGGTACTGCGCGGGGTCGACCTGGAGGTACGCCAGGGCGAGGTCGTCGTCATCATGGGTCCCTCGGGATCCGGCAAGACCACACTGATACGGTCCCTCAATTTCCTGGAAACGCCCGATGACGGACATGTCGAAATCTGCGGGATAGGCGTGGCCTGCGCCGGCGGAACCGGCGATCGCGCCACCCGCCAGGCGATCCAGCACATCCGCCGCCGCACGGCCATGGTGTTCCAGTCCTTCAACCTGTTCCCGCACATGACGGCCTTGCAGAACGTCATCGAAGGCCTGCTTGCCAAGGGCGTGGCGCGCGATGCCGCCATCCAGACCGGCATGCGGCTGCTCGATCGCGTCGGCCTGAGCGAAAAGGCGGCCCAGTATCCCGGCAAGCTGTCCGGCGGACAGAAACAGCGCGTGGCGATCGCCCGGGCCCTGGCGATGGCGCCCGAAGTCATCTTCTTCGACGAGCCCACCTCGGCCCTGGACCCCGAGCTGCGCGACGACGTGCTGCATGTCATGCGCGAGCTGGCCGCCGAAGGCATGACCATGCTGGTCGTGACGCACGAAACCCGCTTCGCCCGCGACGCCGCGGACCGCATCGTCTTCATGGAAGGAGGTCACATCCTCGCCAATTGCCCGCCCGAAGAATTCTTCGGCGACCAGGCCAGCGAACGCTGCCGCCAGTTCCTGGGTCGCCTCGGCGATTGACCCGGGTCATGCTATCCAGCCACAACCGCCCCCGTCGCGCATGGCGCGGCCAAGGAGCGGGAACTTCTCAAGGGAAATCCATCATGCTGCCGAAGATCCGCCTGCCGTTCTCCTCCTTCCATGCCGCTGCCTGCGTAGCGTTTACCGTGGCGCTTGCCGCGGCGCTGGCTCCCCATGCGGCAAACGCCGCCGACGCGCTGGACCGCATACGCGCCAACGGCGTCATCCGCATCGCCAACACCCAGAGTTCGCCGCCGTGGTCCTTCCTGAACGAACAGAACAAGCCGGCCGGCTACGACGTCGATATGGCCCAGGAAGTCGCCCGCCGCATGGGCATCCCCAAGGTCGAGTTCGTGGCCGATTCGTTCAAGAACTTCGTCGCCGGCCTGAAGACCGACAAGTATGACCTGGTGATGAACGATCTGACGCCCACCGCCGAGCGCATGCTGCAGGTGGACTTCTCGGCGCCCTACGGCGTCGAGGACTTCCGCATTTTCGTGCGCCAGGACAACAAGGACATTCATGGCGACAAGGACCTGGCCGGCAAGCGCATCGGCGTCACCACGGGATCGTCCAACGAATCGTGGTCGCGCGCGCATCTGCCCCAGGCCTTGATACAGACCTATGAGAACGGCAGCCTGATCTTCGCCGACCTCGGCATCGGCCGCATCGACGCGGTCATCATTTCGCACTTCGGGGGCCTGCGCTACGCAACGGAACGCAAGCTGCCGATCAAGGAAGTGGGCGAGCCGCTCACCTACCAGTTGTCGGCCGCGGCCATGCGCAAGGACGAGCCCGCGCTGCGCGCGGCGGTGGACAAGGCCATCGCCGACATGAAGGCCGACGGCACCATAGAGCAACTGGGCCGCAAATGGGTGGGCAAGGATTACGACATGGTCGGCCACATCGCGCGCGCCGAGGCGGAAGCCAAGGCCGCGGCCAAGTAGAAGGGATCCGTCACAGCCGGACCTCTCACAGCCGGACATCTCACGGCCGGATCTCTCACGCGGCTTCCGGCCCGGCTCCCGGCCGGGCCGCCGCACAGGCCAGCATGCGCTCGCTGATCGCCGTATCGCCCTGCGCCCGCAGCGCCTGGACCACGCCATCGAAGTCCCGACGGTCCTTGTTCTGGCTGAGCTTGGCCTTGCCGACCAGGCGGGTCACCTCCACCTGGATGCCGACGATGGCCTGCAACATGGCGTCGATGTATTCGGGCGCGCTGTCGGTCATTTTCCAGGGCTTGGGTTGCGGCTTCTCGTGCGCGCGCGTCAGCCGGGCCAGCACGCCGCGCACGAAGCGCTCGTCGTCGCGGACGCTTATCCGGCCATGCGCGTGCACGACCGCGTAGTTCCACGTCGGCACCTGCCGGTGCGCTTCATGCTTGCTCGGATACCAGTTCGGCGAGATATAGGCGTGCTCGGCGCGAAAGACCACCAGCACGTCGTCGCCGTCCTTGACGCCCTGCCACACGGGATTCTTGCGCGCCACATGGGCCAGCAACCGGACCTTGCCGTCGGCCGCCACGTCCAGCTCGAAGGGGATGTGGTTGGCATCCAGGCCTCCCGCGCCGTGGGTGACGAGCGCGCCCAGCGCGTGCTGGCGTATCAGGTCGTGCAGGGCCGAGGGGTCTTCCAGGGCGAATTCTTGGGGGATGTACATGCGCGGATCCGACAGGAGTAGCAGAAGTAATGGTAGGGATGCCGCGACCATCGTCCCATGAAAGCGGACTATCATGTAGGACCGCTAAGCGTATATTTCTCTGGACCATTATGGGAAGAACGGCCAAGACCGTCGAACTGCCGGCACTGGCGCCGCTGGACCGGGCCGCCGGACAGCTGGGCCGGCAGTTGGCCCAACAGCTACGCGACGCCATACGCAAGGGCACGCTGCGGCCAGGCGAACCGCTGCCTTCGACGCGCCTGCTGGCCTCGGCCATCGGCGTCGCGCGGGGCACGGTGGTCGAGGCGTTCGAGCAACTCATCGCGGAGGGTTTCCTGGACGCGCGTGGCGGCGCGGGCACGGTCGTGTCCATGGGCCTCGCCGACCCCGCGCGACGCGGTGACAAGGCCGGCACGAACCGGGCGGACAGCGCGCGGGCAGGCACGGACACCCGGCCTGCCGTGGCGCGGATGGAGGATCGGCCACTTCCCGCGCCGGCCCTCCGTTATGCCGCGATAACGCGCACCATGCACGCGGCGCCCAATGTGCCCTTCGCCGTCTCGGTTCCCCTCGGCGCCATCGCGCCGGATGACACCTGGCGCAAGATAGGCAACCGCGTGCGCGCCTCGCGCATCGGCGCGCCGGCGGGGTACCTGGAACCTCAGGGCTTGCGGTCGCTGCGCGTGGCCATCGCGGACTACGTCCGCCGGTCGCGCTCGGTGCGCTGCGACGCCGACCAGGTCATCATCACCGCCGGCACGCAGCAAGGCCTGCACCTCGCCTGCCAGGTGCTGCTGGATGCGTCCGACCAGGCCTGGGTCGAGGACCCCGGCTATCTCGGCATCACGTCCATCCTGGCGGCAACCGGTCCCGCCGAGCGCATGGTGCGCGTCCCCGTGGACGAGGATGGGATGAGGATCGATGAAGGGCTGCGCAGGGCGCCCAAGGCGCGCGTGGCCTTCGTCACGCCATCGCATCAATATCCGCTGGGCATGCCGATGAGCATGCCGCGGCGGGAGGCGCTGCTGCAATGGGCGCGGGCGCGCAACGCATGGATCGTGGAGGACGACTACGACAGCGAGATGCGCTACGCGGGACATCCGTTCCCGGCGCTCCAGGGACTGGACTGCGACCGCGTCGTCTATCTGGGCACGTTCAGCAAGATCCTCTTCCCGTCCCTGCGGCTGGGCTACCTGATCGCCCCGCACGACCTGGTGCCGGCCTTCTGCGGCGCCCGCATCCTGATGGACCGGTTCGCGCCCAACACGGAGCAACACGTGCTCGCCGCCTTCATCAACGAGGGACATCTCGACCGGCACATCCGGCGCGTGCGCAGCGCCTACGCCGAGAACCGCGCCCTCCTGATGGCGCTGCTGGCGCGGCACCTGCCGCCGGGCCTGGCATCGCTACAGCCCGGCGACCAGGGCATGCATCTGGTGGTGTGGCTGGCCGACGGCCTGAGCGACGTGGAGATCGTGCGCCAGGCCGCGGAACTAGGCATCGCCGCACGGGCGCTTTCGCCCACCTACGCCGGTGACGTCGCCCCCGTGCGGCAGGGGCTGATACTGGGCTTCGGAGGCTATGCGGAAGCGGACCTGGCCCGAGCCGTCACGGACCTGGCCGCGATCATCGCGCGGCTGGGGCAACGGACGCGCACGGCCGGCGTCAATTCCGCGCCAGGCTCTGCACGCTCGCGCAATGCGACTGCCTGAAGTCGGCGTTGACATCGATGCGCCATAGCGCGCGCCGGGTGTCGGCATAGGCCGGCGCCCGCCCCTGCAAGATGGCGTAGCGCGCGGAGTCATTGGCAGGCTCGCCCCAGACCCAGTACGTATCGTCGACGGTGGACGCGCACAGGCGGCGGGTCATTTCGTGCTCGGAGATCAGGTTGCGCTGCATGGCATCGCCATCGAACTGGCCGGCGTCGTAGAGCTCCTTGCGCCAGTTGTCCCGCAAGGGAATGTCGGGCTGGGTCCAATCGTCGACCACCCACATCGGGGACGTCAGGCGCAGCGCCATGGGCAAGTCATAGGGATACGAATGCAGTGCGATCAGCGTGTCGGTCGGGTCCATCTCCACGCGCGCGCTGCGTCCCAGGTCCACCGAATTCGGCTTGGCCTTGTAGGTGGCGACGACGGTACCGGCGACACAAAAGAGGACGGCAATCGACAGCGACAGCGACAGGTTCTTGCTCGACCTGCCGGGGTTCTTGCCGGCGTCGCCCAGTCCCGCGCCGATGACTTCGGCCGCCAGCGCCGCCACGGCGGGCAGCAAGGGCAGGATATAGCCGATCAACTTGGAGGCTGGCAGGGAAAAGAACAGCAGGATGACGCCCACCCAGCAGATCATGAGCCAGCGGACATCAGCCGCGGCCACGGCGTCCGGCGTCGCGGCCGCCGTGGCGGTTTCCGGCGCCGCCTGGCGCCAGAAATCCTTGCGTATGACGCCGCCCAGCCACAGGGTCCAGGGCAGGGCCATGGCCGCCACCACCGGCACGTAGAACCAGAAGGGCTGCACGTTGTTGAAGCCCGTGGCCGCGAAACGCTCGAACTGCTGGTAGATGAAGAAGTAGTGCAGGAAGTCGGGAAAGCGCGTCTGCATCACCCAGAACCAGGGCAGGGTGACGGCCAGGAACACCGCCAGCGCCGGCGGCCACAACAGCGCCGCGAAGCCGCGCCAGCGGCGGCGCAGGACGATCCAGAGCACCAGGATGGCGCCGGGCAGGACCAGGCCGATCAAGCCCTTGGCCAGGACGCCCAGACCCGCCAGCAGGCCCACCAGCAAGGACAGCGCGCGATAGGGCTTGCCCGCGTATGCACGCATCACCACCGACGCCGCGGCCAGCGTGGTCACGCCGATCAGGCCGGCCACCAGCATGTCCAGGTTGGCGAATTGCGCGGCCCCGAAGAAAAAGGGCTGCGTGACCAGGGCCAGCAGGCCCACTACCGCCACGGTGTTGCCGCGCCAGCGGCGCAGGAATGTGTACAGCCCCATGGCCACGGCCCAGGCGGCCAGCCACGAGGGCAGCCGCGCCGCCCAGACATGCGGGCCAAAAATCGCGTACGCCCCCTCGGCCATCCAGTAATACAGGGGCGGTTTGTGGAAAAAGGGCATGCCGTCGAGCGTGGGGACCAGATGGGCGCCGGACTTCAGCATTTCCCAGGCCACGCCGCCGTAGCGGCCTTCGTCGGGCAGGGTCAGCGGCCGCATCCATATCAGGAACAGCAGCCAGACGCCGGTCCCCAGATAGATGACGAGGTTCGAAGGCGATGCGATCCAGCGCCGAAGGCCGGATTGCTGGCCGGCAGGCATTGAAGTGGCAGGCAAGGAGGCGGGCAAACTGATTCCTGGAGTTCGGGGCGCGTCATGGGCGACGCCGCTCGGTGTCGAAGACCGCCAGTATCGTCGCGTTCCTGTCAAATTTCTATCAAATATGGTGCCGCGTGGTGACACGGGGTGACGCGCCGGTTCCCCTGTGGCGCCGGGCAACCGGGGCAAGCCGCTCGACCTAGGCGACCTTGCCCGGCCGGGCGACTTCCACCCGGTTTCCGCCCAACGATTTCGCGCTGTACAAGGCCTGGTCGGCGGCAGCCAGGATATCCCCCAGGTCCGGAACCTTGTTCTCGTAGCGCGCCAGCCCGACACTGACGGTGGCGCGCAAGGCGATGCCGGCGGTGCCGGTGGCGATGACCTCGGCGAAATACTTGCCGACCGTATCGCCCAGGGATTCCGCGCGCAGCGCGTCATGGCCCACCAGCAGGGCGGCGAACTCCTCCCCGCCTATGCGCGCCAGCACGATCCGGTGCCCCAGCACGCTCTGCGCGATCTCGGCGAACGACTTCAGCACATGGTCGCCGGTCTTGTGCCCGTACAGGTCGTTGATTCCCTTGAACTGGTCGAGATCGAACGCCAGCACGGCGACGGGCCCCTGGCCGCCGCGGCGGGCGATGACGCGTCCGCCCTCCTCGAAGAACCATCGGCGGTTGCCCAGCCGCGTCAGGTAATCGGTCCGCGATTCCCGCAAGAGATGGCCATGGCTCTCCTCGCGGATCAGCTTCAGCAGCGTCATCGGAAGGATCACGGAATACAGGACGCCCTCGTAGAGCGTGAACTTGCTGGAGACCGTCTGCACCACCGGCCCATAGGCCAGGACCAGCCAGGGCAGGATGATCGCCCTGAAGAGGTACAGCAGCGCGTGTATCCCCGTCACCGCCACGACGATGCGGCGGGAGTGCAGCGCCTCCATCCCCTCGCACCGTAACATTTCGCGCGCCGTCAAACCGCTGACGACCGCGATGGGAAAGGCGCTGACATAGTTCCAGACCACGTCCTGCCAACGCGTGCCGCCACCCACCCAGACCAGCGCCATGAGGGCCAGCAGCCCCAGCGAAAAGGCGCGGTACTGCTTGCCGCCCAGGGCGGCCACCCCGTTGAGGATGAGCAGGTAGCCGCTCAGGAAAATGAGATTGCAGATCGCCCCGCCGCTGATGCCGGGCAGGTCGCGGCGAAACATCACGGCCACGCAGCCGAGGGCGAGCGTGGTGTATCCCGCCGCGAGGATACGTAACTCCCTGCGGCGCGTGGGATGGGTCTTGCTCTCCCAGATCGTCAGTCCGGCGCTGGCCAGGAGCGTTCCGATGGCTAGGAAATAGAGGGTTAGAAGATCGACGTACATCGCGGACGTGAGGGCGCTACTGCCGGGATCGCGCGGCGGCGGGCGGGCGCATTCTACGTAGTTAAAGGATGGCGAGCCGAAAGCATACCCTTTCTCTCCGACGCTGCCGTTAAAGACTGGACGCGCGCGGATCGGACCGGCGCCTCGTTTCGCCGTATCACCTCGCCGCGGTAGCGTTCATCGCTTCATTACGTCGTTACGTCATAACGGCAGCGCCGCGCTTGACTTAATGGTTGACGGCAAAAGACGGTACGTACCGTGCGTCCCCGTAACGCGTCACCCACCGGCAGAGCGTTGACATATCGCGGATCCCTCCATTATTCTAAATAAAAATAGAACATTTGTTCTGACTGGCAGAACACCATAAGGGAGACACCATGTTCACCAAGCTATTGCTGGCCTTCGCGGCCAGCGCGTCGATGCTCGTCCCGTGCGCACAGGCCGCCACGACTTTCCCCGACCGGCAGATGACGCTCGTCGTCCCCTATCCACCGGGAGGCAGCACGGATGCGACCGCCCGCCTGGTCGCGGACGAAATGGGCAAGGAACTGGGCCAGGCCATCGTCGTCGAAAACCGGGCCGGCGCGGCCGGGAACATCGGGGCCAATTACGCGGCGCGCGCCGCCGCGGACGGCTACACCTTGCTGATGGCGCCGAGCGGCCTGATCGCCAACATGGCCCTCTACAAGAACCTGCCTTACGACTTGATCAAGGACTTCGCGCCGGTTTCCCGCATCGCCCGCATTCCCAATGTGCTGGTCGTCAGCAGCGACAGCAAGGCCGATACGCTCAAGGCATTCATCGACCAGGCGCGCCAGGCCAAGCCGCCGATGACTTATGCGTCCGCCGGGCCAGGGACAGGGCAGCACCTGGCCGGCGCCCTGTTCTCCAACAAGACCGGCATCGAAATGACCCACATCCCCTACAAGGGCGGCGCGCCGGCCCAGACGGACCTGATGGGTGGGCGGGTCGACGCCATGTTCGCGCCCCTGGTGGAGGTCATCAGCCTGATCAAGGCGGGCCGCCTGAAGGCATTGGCGGTCACCACCCCGGAACGGTCATTCGCGCTGCCGCAGGTGCCCGCGCTGGCCGAGCTCTATCCGGGTTTCGAAATCTCACTCTGGAACGGCATTCTTGCCCCGGCGGGCACGCCCGCCGACCGCATCGAGGTCTTGAACCGGGCCGCGCGCAAGGCCATCGCTTCCGAACGCGTCCAGAAAGCGCTGCATGAGCAAGGATCCGTGCCCGCGCCCAACAGCCCCGCGGAAATGAAGGCCCTGCTGGCGGCGGAAAAGACGAAGTGGGCGGAAATCGTCCGCATATCCGGCGCCCAGGTCGAGTGACCGCGACGCCCATCCAACAGGAGACTACCGCCATGCGACCAACCACCATGCCCGCCGGCAAATCCGCGCAAAGACCCGCCCAGTTCAGCGAAAAGGAATGGGCCGCGCGCGTGAACCTGGCTGCCTGCTATCGCCTCGTCGACCACTACGATATGTGCGATATGGTCTACAACCATATTTCCCTGCGCGTTCCGGACGAAGAGGGCACCTTCCTCATCAATCCCTTCGGCATGATGTATTCGGAGATCACCGCCTCGTCGCTGCTCAAGGTGGATATCGACGGCAACATCCTCTACAACCCGTGGGAGGAATACTCCATCAACCGGGCCGGCTACGTGATCCATAGCGCCATCCACGGCGCGCTGCATGACGTGGATTGCGTCCTGCACACGCATACGCCCGACGGCATGGCGGTATCGGCCCTGGAATGCGGCCTGCTGCCGATCACGCAAACCGCCATGCGTTTCGGCAAGGTGGCCTACCACGACTACGAAGGCGTGGCGGTCGACGAAGACGAGCGCGAGCGCCTGGTGCGCGATCTCGGCGACGCCGAGGTCATGATATTGCGCAACCACGGGCTGCTGGCCATAGGACGGACCGTGCAACAGGCGTTCAACAACATTTATCGCATCGAACGCGCGTGCCGCACGCAGATCAAGGCCATGTCCTGCAACAGCCCGCTTATCATCCCGCAAAAGGCCGTCATACAGAAGACCAACGACCAGTTGCGCCTGCAACCGAGCGCCGACGCGCCGGGCAAGCAAAAGCCCTATGGCATCCTGGAGTGGCCGGCGCTGTTGCGCATGCTGGACCGGATCGATCCATCCTTCCGCGATTGAGGGCCGGGGATGGCCAACAGGACGCCTGCTCCACGGCAGTACCGTGGATCGCCAGGGTCTCCGGGGGCATCCCCACCACGAACAACGAATAGCGAAGAGCCAGATGACGACCATTCTTACGTCGAAGCACGTGGCCGAGACCTATCGGAAGGCGATAGAGGCGCGACCATGGTTCCAACCGCCCTGGCGGATCAGGCACCTCGACGAAATGGCCCACGCGCCCGCCGCCGAGCTTGACGACATACGCATCGCGTTCCTGTCCAGCGACGTGCTGGGCGGTTCGACCGTCGACCGGCACGATCCGGCCATGGCGCTGTTTTGCGAGGTCTTGCGGCGCGCCGGCAACCTGGCATGGCTGCAGGTGCCGTCGTCCGGCGTCGACCGCCCCATCTACCAGGAACTGGCAAGGCGCGGCGTGGTGCTGACCACGGCGACGGGGGCGGCCGGCGAAACCGTGGCGCTGACGGCATTGACCGGGCTGCTGGCCCTCTCGCGCCGCCTGCCGCTGTGGGTGCAGGGAAAGCACGACCATGCCTGGCTGAACCTGCGGTCCGGCGACCCCGAGCCCCGCGAGTTGCGGGGCGAAAAGGTATTGATCGTCGGCGCCGGCCAGATCGGCACGCACCTGGCGCGCATGTGCAAGGGCCTGGGCATGCGCACGCATGGCCTGCGTCGCCAGGTCACGGCCTGCGCGGACCCCTACGATGAAATGGGCACCATCCAGGACCTGGAGGCGGCCGTGGGCACGGCGGACTGGGTGGTGGCCACCTGCCCGCTGACCGCCCAAACCCGGGGAATCTTCAACGCCAGCCTGTTCGCGCGCTTCCAGCCCCATGCCTCCTTCATCAACGTCGCGCGCGGCGGCGTCGCGAACGAAGGGGACCTGATCGACGCGCTGCGGCAAGGCCGCATCGAGGCGGCGTACCTGGACGTGTTCGAGGTCGAGCCCCTGCCCAAGGACTCCCCCCTTTGGGACCTGCCCAATGTCCTGCTATCCCCGCATAGCGCCGGCGACACCCGGGGCCGCCACGCCCGCATCGCGGAAATATTCCTGTCCAACCTGGATCGCTGGATCGAGGACAGGCCGCTATTGAACCGCGCGGACATCGCGGGTTGAAACGGCGGGCGCCGGCCCGCTGCCATGCGTTTAGCGAAAAGCAGGTCTGCGCCCGGTTCCTGCCGGGCGCACGGTCGGTCTGAGATACTTCGGCGCTTAAAAATAATTACCCAGAATAATTATTCCCAAGATCCGCCGGGACCACCGGAGTATTCCACTCCGCTGCATCAGGAGACCAGCAAGCATGGCAATTTCAACGATATCGGCACGGCTGCGGCAATGGAGCGCCTGCGCCGCCATTCTCGGCGCCGCCGCGATGGGCGCCTTGCCCGCCCCGGCCCAGGCCTGGCCCGACAAGCCAGTCACCGTCATCGTTCCGTGGCCCGCCGGCGGCCCTTCGGACATCGCGGCGCGGCCGCTGTCCAAGTACCTGTCCGAAACCCTGAACCAGGCCTTCGTCATCGATAACCGGGCGGGCGCCAGTGGCAATATCGGCACGGGCATGGTGGCGCGCGCCAAGCCGGACGGCAATACCCTGCTGATCACGGCCAGCGGCCCGCTGGTCATCAACCAGTACCTGTTCAAGAACATGCCCTTCGACGCCAGGAAGGACCTGATGCCCATCACCAACCTGCTGCGCGTGCCTCAGGTGATCGTGGTCAATCCGTCGGTGCCGGTGAACAACCTGAAGGAGCTGGTGGACTACATCCACGACCAGAAGGGCAACTTCTCCTGGGCGTCGGCCGGCAACGGCACCACGCAGCACATGACCGGCGAGCTGTTCAAGCGCACCGCCGACCTGCGGATGGTCCATATTCCCTACAAGGGCTCGGCGCCGGCCATCACCGATCTCGTGGGCGGCCATGTCGCCATGCTGGTCGACAGCACCATCGCCGTCGTGCCCATGATCAAGAGCGGCAAGGCCAAGGCCATCGCGGTCACCGGCAAGCATCGCTCGCCGCAGTTGCCGGACGTGCCTACCGTTGACGAGTCGGGCTACAAGGGCTTCGAATCCTATGCGTGGTATGGCCTGTTCGCGCCCGCCAACCTGCCGTCCGACATCGCCGAAAAGCTGAACAAGACCACCCTGGACTTCATGAAGACGCCCGATTTCAAGCGCATCATGGAAGAGACCGGTTCGGAATTCGTCGGCACCGATCCGGCCACGTTCGCGTCCTTCATCGATGAAGAATCCAGCCGCTGGTCCAAGCTGGCGCCCAGCCTGAACCTGACGCTGGACTAAGCCGCACCCGGCCCGCGCCATCGCGCCATACCCAGCCCTGCACGCCGCGCGCTCCGCGCGGCGTGCGAGTTTCCAGAGCCCTCCATGACCCCTACCGAAAAACCGGCTGCCCGCAACGGCGGCCAGATCCTCGTCGAAGCCCTGCGCCGCAACCAGGTGGATACCGTCTACTGCGTGCCGGGCGAAAGCTACCTGCCCGTGCTGGACGCCCTGGCGGGCCATGACAGCATACGCACCATCGTCACGCGCCACGAAGGCGCGGCGTCGAACATGGCGGACGCCCATGGCAAGGTGACCGGCCGCCCCGGCATCGCCTTCGTCACGCGCGGCCCCGGCGCCACCCATGCCGCCAATGGCGTGCACACCGCGCGCCAGGATTCGACGCCCATGATCCTGTTCGTCGGCCAGGTGGCATCCGAGGCCAAGGAACGCGAAGGCTTCCAGGAAGTCGATTACCGCCAGATGTTCGGCGGCCTGGCCAAATGGGCCACCGAAATCGAGCACATCGAGCGCATTCCGGAAATCGTCAGCCGGGCGTTCGCCGTGGCCATGTCCGGGCGCAAGGGCCCGGTCGTGGTGGCCCTGCCGGAAGATGTCCTGTTCGGCACCGCCGACGTGGCCGACGTCGCCCCGGTACGGGTCGCCGAGGCCGCGCCCGAGCCGCATGCCGCCCAGGAACTGGCAACGCTGCTGGCGCAGGCGCAGCGACCGCTGGTCATCGTGGGCGGCACCGGATGGACGGCGCAGGCGCAGGCCGATCTGCGCCGCTTCGCCACGGCGCACAACCTGCCCGTGGCGGCCTCGTTCCGCCGCCAGGACGTGCTGGACAACCGCGACGGACACTACGTGGGCCAGTTGGGACTGGGCATCTCGCCCGCGCTGGCGAAGACGGTAGACGAGGCCGACCTGCTGATCGTACTGGGCAGCCGGTTGTCCGAGGTCACGTCGGGCGCCTATGAACTCGTGCGCAGCCCGCAGCCGGCACAGCGGCTGGTGCACGTGCACGCGGATCCGGAAGAGCTGGGCCGTGTCTACCGCGCGGACCTGCCGGTCAACGCCGCCGTCGCGCAAGCGGCAGCGGCTTTCGCCGCGCTGCCGGCGGCCCCGGGCGCGCGGGCCTGGGATGCCTGGACGGTAGCCGCCCGCGCGGCGTACGAAGCGCACAACGCCCCGCTCTCCCGCGGCGCCGAGCAGCGGGGCGTCGAACTGTCGTCCGTGGTCGCGCACCTGTCCGACACGCTGCCCGACGACGCCATCGTCACCAACGGCGCGGGCAACTATACGGTGTGGGTACACCGCTACTTCCGCTACAAGCAGTTGGGCACGGAGCTGGCGCCCACCAACGGCGCGATGGGCTACGGCCTGCCGGCCGCCATCGCCGCCAAGCTGGCGCGCCCCGACAGCACGGTCGTCTGTTTCGCGGGCGATGGCTGCTTCATGATGTACCCGCAGGAACTCGCCACCGCGGCGCAGTTCGGCGCGGCCGTCATCGTGGTGGTGGTGAACAACGGCATGCTGGGCACCATACGCATGCACCAGGAGCGCGAGTACCCCGGCCGCATCTCCGGCACGGCCCTGCAAAATCCGGACTTCCAGGTCTTCGCCCAGTCCTTCGGCGCCTATGCGGAGCGCATCGAGCACGAAAGCGAGTTTCCCGCCGCCTTCGAGCGGGCCCGCGCCTCGGGCCGCCCGGCCCTGCTGGAACTGGTCACCGATCCGCTGCAGATCACGCCGACGGCCCGCCTGGCCCAGGGCTGAGGCGCGCGCCGGGCCAGGCCCCGCTGGCCACCAGCCCGGTCACGACCTCGCGGATGGCGCTGCTGAATGACCACAAGGTCGACGGTTCCTGTTCCGTACGGCCCAGCACCAGGCAGATGCAGCGTTCCGCGTCGTCGCCGGGCAGGGGGAAGCCCCGCAGGCGTCCCAGGGCGATATCGTCCGCCACGGACGCCAGCGGCAGTACCGTGCAGCCGCAGCCCTTGTGCACCAGCGTGGCGGTGATGGCCGTGGAACTGTCGCTTTCCAGGGCCAGCTGGACCTTGTAGCCCCGCCGCGCGGCCATGGCCTCGACGAACATGCGCAGGCCATGGTGCGTGCTGGGCAGGATCATGGGCACGCCATCCAGGCCGTGCTCGTCAACGCGGGCCTGGGTCATCGGATAGTTGACCGGCGTCACCAGATACAGTCTTTCGTGCAGCAGGGGCTCGTAGAGCATGCTGCCGGCGTGCTCCGGCCGGTAGAGGACGGCAACGTCGGAAACGCCCGCCTGCAGGTCCGCCAGCAGCGCGCTGGCCAAGCCCTCGGTGAAGTGCAGCCGGCTGTGCGGGAAGCGCTTGCGCAGGACGTGGTACAGGTCGCCGAACACCGTGCGGGCGATGGTGGGCTGCGCCGCGATGTTGATGCGCGGCGGCCCCAGGCCGGCATGGGCCGATATGGCCGCCTGCGCGGCCGCCAGCGTGTCCCTGACCTGCACCGCATAGGTCTGCAGGGCCGCGCCCTGGGCCGTGACCGATACGCCCCGGCCGGTGCGGTGGAACAGCCGCACGCCCAGCGTCTTTTCCAGCTGGGTCATGCGCCGGCTGACGCTGGACGCGTCCACGCCCCACGCCAGCGCGGCGCTGGAAAAACTGCCCGTCTCGGCGACGAGGGCAAAGACCGCCAGGTCGTCGGAATTCATGGCGCTTGGCTACGCTACCCGCCCGTCCCCGCCTACTGGCGGACGCCTTCAGCCTGGATATGCAGCGTCGTCTTCATGAAAAACCCGTACTCCTTGCCGGACGACACGCCGTAGTCATCCCGGTCGAACGTGGCGGTCGCCTCCGTGCCGCACACCTCTTTCTTGGCGATGGGATTCTGGTAGCACTTGAACGACAGCAGTTGCAGGGTCAACGGCCGCGTCACGCCGTGCAGGGTAAACGCGCCGTCCACCTGCACGGGCTTGCCGTCCTTGAAATGCACCTGGGTGCTTTTATAGGTGGCGACGGGATATTTCCGCACGTCGAAGAACTGGCCGCTGCGCAGCTCCTCGTCCAGCTTGGCATGGCCGGTGTTCACGGACGACAGGTCCACGGTCACCTCGACGCTACCCGTGCCCGCCTGCGCATCGAGCACGACCGTGCCGCGGGTTTTGTCGAACTTGCCGCGCCAGATCGACGCCCCGCCGAAATGGTCCGCTTCGAAGCTGGGATAGGTGTGATCGGGATCCAGCTGGTACGTCACGGGCTCGGCCAGGGCGGCGCCGGACAGGGACAACGCGGCGATTGCGGCGGCCATCGGCAATTTCGGGATGTGCATGGAGTCCTCGGCAAGTTGGGGTTAGGATGCGTCTATGAACGGCCGGCATATTGTTACGCCGCCCTATGCTTTGTGGAAAAATAGCTCGACTGCTCAGAATAGGTTGCGATTTCCGGCATATCTTACCGTCCCTGTTTTCATTTCCCTGGGGAGACTCTGATGAAGCGCATTCTTGCGATAGTGCTGGCCGGCCTGCTGGGCGGCATGGGGACCGGCGTGGCGCACGCCCAGGACGACCTGGCCAAGATCAAGTCGACCGGCGTCATGCGCATCGGCACCGAGGGCACGTATGCGCCCTTCAGCTTCCACGGCGCCTCGGGACTGACGGGATTCGATGTGGATATCGGGCGGGCCATCGCGCAACGGCTGGGCGTGAAGGCCGAGTTTGTCGAAGGCAAATGGGACGGGCTGATCGCCGGCCTGGACGTGGGGCGCTACGACGCGGTCATCAACCAGGTCGGCATCACCGACGCGCGCAAGGCGAAGTACGATTTCTCCCGCCCGTATATCGCGTCGCAGGCGGTGCTGATCGTCCGGGACAGCAACACGTCCATCAAATCGTTCGATGACCTGAAGGGCAAGCGTTCGGCGAATACGCTGACCAGCAATTTCGGCAAGCTCGCCCAGAAGTACGGCGCGCAGGTGGTCCCCGTGCAAGGCTTCAACGAGTCCATCGACCTGCTGCTGTCCGGCCGCGTCGACGCCACCATCAACGACAACCTGTCCTTCCTGGATTTCAAGAAGCAGAAGCCGAACGCCCCGGTGAAGATCGTGGCAAGCGACAAGACGGCGGAATTCAGCGAGTCGGGCGTGCTGGTGCGCAAGGGTAATCCCGAGCTGGTGGCCGCCATCGACAAGGCGCTCGCCGACATCAAGGCGGACGGGACGTACAAGAAAATTTCCGTGCAGTATTTCGGCACCGACGTTTCGACGCAATAGGGAGTCCGCGCGTGCCGGCCTGGCTGCACCTGATGGCGGACTCGTTCTGGCCCCTGCTGCTGGCGGGGCTGGAATTCACGGTCCCCTTGGCGCTGATCTCGTTCGCCGCGGGCCTGCTGCTGGCCTTCGTCGTGGCGTTGATACGCCTGTTCGGGCCCGCGCCCGCGGTCGCTATCGTCCGCTTCTACGTATGGCTGATCCGTGGCACGCCCCTGCTGGTGCAGCTGTTCGTGATTTTCTATGGGCTTCCCAATGCGGGCATCGTGCTGGATCCCCTGCCCGCCGCGCTGATCGGCTTCACGCTGAATGTCGGCGCCTATAACTCCGAAGTCATCCGCGGCGCGATTGAATCCCTCCCCAAGGGCCAGTGGGAAGCGGCTTATTCGCTGAGCATGACGCGCTGGCAGGCCATCCGCCGGACGATCCTGCCCCAGGCCGCGCGGGTATCGGTGCCGCCGCTTTCCAATTCCTTCATCGCGCTGGTCAAGGACACGTCCCTGGCGGCCGTGCTGACCGTGCCGGAGATCTTCCAGGCGGCGCAACGGATCGCCGCGGTTACGTACGAGCCGCTGATTCTCTATACCGAGGCCGCCTTGATCTACCTGGCCTTCAGCAGCGTGCTCTCGTCAGCGCAGGTGCGGCTGGAGAAGCGTTTCGGCCGCCACGCCGCGTTCGCCGGGAAGACGCAATGATCCGCCTGTCCCACATCGGCAAGCATTTCGGCACGCTGCACGTACTGAAGGACGTCAGCGTCGATGCGCCCGAAGGCAGCGTCACGGCGCTGATCGGGCCGTCGGGTAGCGGCAAGAGCACGCTGCTGCGCTGCGTGAACCTGCTGGAGATTCCGGAATCGGGCGACCTGGAGCTGGGCGACGCGCGGCTGTCGTTCGCGCCCGGCGCCCGCGTGCCCTTCGACGACATCCAGCGCGTCCGCCGGCAGACCGGCATGGTCTTCCAGAACTTCCAGCTGTTTCCGCATCGCAATGTCCTGGAAAACGTGATGGAAGGCCTGGTCACGGTGCAGCGCTGGCCACGCGAGCGGGCCGCTGAACGTGCCCGCGAACTGCTGGACAAGGTCGGCATGCTGCAGAAAGCCGACGCCTGGCCGGCGACGCTGTCGGGCGGCCAGCAGCAGCGCGTAGCGATCGCCCGCGCGCTGGCCCCTTCGCCCCGCGTGCTGCTGTGCGACGAACCCACTTCGGCCCTGGACCCGGGCCTGGCCGCCGAGGTCGTCGACGTCCTGCGCCGGCTTGCCGCCGAAGGCATGACCATGCTCATGGCCACCCACGACCTGCGGCTGGCCGCCAGCATCGCGCAGCGCGTGGTCTTCCTGGAGAACGGCGTGGTGGTCGAAGCGAACTCCGCCGCCGCCATCTTCACGCAGCCGGCGGACACGCGCACCCGGAAATTCGTCGCCACGTTGACCGAGGGCCTGCCCCAGGCCTGGGCGTCCTCACGCATCGCCTCGTAAGCCGCTCCTCCGCTGACCCGGCGTGCAAGCGCCGTCGGGCCGGGACCAGCCGCCCTGTCATCGCCCTATTGCCCTATTGCCCTATTGCGCTATTGCGCTATTGCGCGGCGAGCGTCAGGTAGGCGGTCAGCTTTTCGAGCATCGCGTCGCAAGCGTCGATCTGGGAAATCTCCACATATTCGTCGGCCTTGTGCGCGACCTCGATGCTACCGGGGCCGCAGACCAGGACGGCGGTTTCCTTCCATTGCCGCTGGAACAATCCGCCTTCCGTACCGAAGGCGACCTTGGTCAAGCCGGTGCCCGCGGGCAGCCACGACGCAAGCAGGCGAACGCCGGGCGCGTCGTCCGCGGTCGCCAGGCCGGGATAGGCATTGACCAGGGAAACGCTGGGCGCCTCGGCATCCGGCAGGGCCTGGGACTCGCGCATGCGCGCCCGCGTGAGTTCCAGCACCCTGTCCAGGATGCGCGCCGGATCGTCCTGCGCGACATTGCGTATCTCGAAATCGACCTCGCATTGCGCCGGCACGATGTTCAGCGCGCTGCCGCCCTTGATCGTCCCGGCATGCACCGTCGTGTAGGGCACCGCATAGCCTTCCTCGCGAGGACCGTGGCCGGCCAGCTCCCGCTGCGCATCGCGCAAGGCCGATACCAGGTCGGCGGCCGTGTGTATCGCATTGACGAAGCGCGGCGCCAGCCCGGAATGCCCGGCCTGCCCGCAACACAGCGCGCGATAGGCGGCCTTCCCCTTGTGGCCGGTGCCGATCTTCATCAGCGTGGGTTCGCCCACCACGCACAGCATGGGCGCGGGCCGCAGCTGCGCCAACGCGTGGATGAGGTGCCGCACGCCCACGCAGCCGATTTCCTCGTCGAAGGACAAGGCCAGGTGCAGCGGCCGCCGCAGGGGCAGGCGGCTGGCGCGGACCATGGCCATGACGGCGCAGGCGACGTAGCCTTTCATGTCCGCGCTGCCGCGTCCGTAGATGCGGCCGTCGCGCTCGGTCGCGGCGAAAGGAGGGACCGTCCATGGCTGGCCCTCGACCGGCACGACATCCGTATGGCCCGAAAGCACGATGCCGGGAATGCCCTGGGGTCCGACCGTCGCGAACAGATTGCAGCGGCGTTCGTCCTCGGGGTCGGCGACGACCATGGACTCGATGCCGGCCTCCGCCAGGATGGCCTGCACGCGGTCTATCAGGCCCTTGTTGGGCGTCAGCGTGACGGAGGGAAACGCGAGCAGCTCGCGCAACAGGGAAAGACTGTTGTCGGGTAGCGATGAAGACATGTTATCCGGGTGGGTTGGCCGCGTCGTCCGCGGGCACATAAGGATCGAAAAAGCTGCCCGCGCTCATGCCAGGTATGTACTGATCCGAAATATACGCGCGGCAACGCTGCATGAAGACTTCCGTCAGCCGCGAGGGCTTCATGGGCTTGTAGGTGGTGAGCCCCAGCAGCATGGGCCGATGCTCGCCCACCAGGCGCAAGCGCACCAGCCGCTTGCCGTCCAGCGATTGCGTCGACTTGGGGCGCACGTTGAACAGGGCGTAGCCTATGCCGTTGGCGACCATGGAACGAACCACGTCCTCGGAACGGGAGCGGGCGACGATGTTCGGCTCCAGGCCGTGCTTCGCGAACAGGGACATGAAATAGTCCCGGCTCAATGGCAGGTCGAGCAGCACCATCGGCAGCTTGGCCAGTTCTTCCAGGGTCACGGCGATCTGCTGGGACAAGGGGTGCAGCTCGCTGACGATCACGTGGGGCGGCAGGCGCGCCAGCGTTTCGAACTCGATCTCGTCGCCCAGACGCAGGTCGTACGTCAGGGCGATGTCGATATCCAGGGTATGCAGCTTCTCGATGAGCAGCTGCTGGTCGCCCTCCACCATATGGAGGTCGATCTTCTCGAACGCGCGCGAAAAGCCGAAGATGACTTCCGGCGCGATCATCGCCGCGAGCGATTGAAAGCAGCCGACGCGCAGCGTGCCCTGGATGGTATTGCTGGACAGCGACGCGATCTCATAGAGCCGCGACGCCCGCTCCAGCAGGTCCTCGCACTCCCGCATCACCTGCTGCCCCAGGACCGTCAGCGCGAGACCCTTGGACGGATGGCGCACGAACAACTGCACGTCGAGCTCGGTCTCGACGTGGGCGATGGCCGCCGAGATCGAAGGCGCCGATATGTGGATCTGGGCGGAGGCGGCGGCGATACTGCCGTGCTTGGCCGTGGCGACGAAGTACTCCATCTGTCGCAGCGAGATGCGATTAAGCATAGTCCGGGAGGAGGAAACAGTATCTTGCAGGGCGCCGGTGGACCGAGGGCGATCCCTTGCGGAAATCTCCGTCGTAGCCTGGCGCCGGCGGCCTTTTTCGCCGGCGTCATGGTGCAAAAGTGTATCCACTATGGACGCCCCATGGGGCGCCGCGCTCCCCGGGTTTTCTCTCACGTCGGACCGGCGCCCGGCAGTCACGGATTGCCGGGCACGCCGAAGCTGGGCGCCGCCCTGGGATCGGCCGCGCGCGTGATGTAGTCCTGGACCTGGGGCTCGTAGACCTTCCACGCCTCGTACAGGGTTTCCACCGGGCAGGACTCCACCCAGTCCATGCGCAGGTCGACGATGGGCCAGTCCAGGTCGCCATACACCAGCAGGCCGGCGGAGTGCACCGGCCCCTCCTCGCCGCCCGCCGCCTGGCCGGCCAGCAGCGCTTGCATCAGGCGCTCGGCCAGCGACCCTTGCGCCCGTTCGAAGGCGGACAACATCGCCGCGGGCACATCCAGGGTGGCCAGCATGTTGCCGGCGCAGCTGGCATGCTCTCCTTGCGCGCTGGCCAGACGGCCCAAGGCATCCGATCCGGTGAATACCGCCGGCGCATGGCTGGCATCCAGCGCCATCAGCTGCCGATAGCTGATGTGGGGACGATCCGACAGGGACGCCAGCGCCTGCGCCGGCGTCCGGCCAGCCGCCATCGCATCCAGGATGGCCGGCCCCAGGGCCGGGTCGGTGATGTTCTGGCTGACCGCGGCGCCGACGCGCGCACGGGCGCGTATGCAACGCGCGGCGACGGCCGGGGAGGAGGACGATACCGCCGCGCCGAACTGCCCCGACGCCGGGCAACGCGCAATGATGGAGAAGGTCATTACCAAGGCCTCGGATCAAGTCAATCAGGAATAACCGCAGTCGCATCGATCTCCACCAGCCACTCCGGGCGCGCCAGCGCCGAGACTACGATCCCCGTGGAGACGGGGAAAACACCCTTGAGCCATTTGCCGACCACGCGGTACACCGGCTCGCGGTAACGGGGATCGATGATGTAGATCGTGATCTTGCAGACATGCTCCAGTTCGCCGCCGGCTTCCTGGAGCAGGGTGGCGATGTTCTTCATGGCCTGCTCCGTCTGCCCCGCCACGTCGCCGATGCAGACGCTCTCGGAGGTATCCAGGTTCTGGCCTATCTGGCCGCGGAGAAAGACGGTGCGACCGCGGGCGACCACCGCCTGGCACAGGTCGTTGTCCAGGTTCTGCTCGGGGTAGGTCACTTTGGTATTGAAGGTGCGTATGCGGGTGTGTTTCATGGCTCGTCGAAAAACTAGGGTTTATCCGGAGGCCCAAGTCCGCGTGACATGTCGTGGCGTGACCAAGGCCCGCTGAACGCCCACTGATGGTCGGGCCAAGCCCCGCGCGCGCCTATTTGTTTTTTCCGGTGTCCTGTCTCGGAAATTCCGAGGCGATCGGCGCCGCGCGTCGCCATGCCCCAGCCATCAGGAAATTCTATCCACCCATAAGGAAAAGGCGACTTGGTGCCTTAGGTGGACTCTCTCATCATTGGCTTGCGTTGACGCAGCCTCCTTGGCGTGGAGAAACTATCGCACCTCAAGGCAAGGCAGCCCGCAAGCCAGACCCCCATCCTATGGAGCCGCTGCGTGAACACCCTATCGAGTCCCTCGCCCGCGGGCAAGCCTTATCCAAAGTTTCGTTATGACGGCTCCGGCGACCTGGCGCGCATCGGCCTGATCTACATCGCCTCCAGCGTGGTCATGGAGGAAGAAATGTGGGCCATGTCGGCGCCTGGCGTCTCGACCCACACGGCGCGCATCAAGCTGCCCAAGGTGACGGTCCAGGGCATCGAGGAAATGATGAATGCCCCCGAGCTGGAACAGGCGGCACGACTGGCCGGCGCGGCGCCCATCGATGTCCTGCTTTTTGGCGGCACCAGCGCGTCCTTCCTGCATGGCACGGCCTACGACCATGCCCTCATCGACAAGCTCCGGCAATGGGTGCCGGGTCCCATGATCACCACGGCGTCCACGGCGACGCTGGCGGCGCTGAAAAAGGTAGGGGCCGGCAAGGTGGCGCTGGCCACGCCCTACCTTCCTGAAATCCATGAGCGTGCGATACGCTTCCTGGAAGAGAACGGCCACGAGGTCGTCAAGAGTGCCCACCTGGGCATTTCCGACGACCACGCCCTGGCCGAGGTCTCCCTGGAACAGGTCTACGACCACGTCCTGTCCGTCGACCACCCGGATGCGACCGCCATCTTCGTCTCATGCACCAACTTCAGGACCGTGGGCGCGATCGAGGCCCTGGAAAGGGCGCTCGGCAAACCGGTCATCTCCGCGATCCAGGCCTCGTTCTGGCACTGCCTGGAACTGACCGGCGCGGCAGGCGCCAAGCCGGGCTATGGCGAACTTTTCAATGGCAGGCTGTCGACCGCCGCGATGGCGTGAGCACGGCAGGTCACCGTACATCGATGACCGCTACACAAGGCAAGGGGAATAAAAAATGAAGATCCAACATGCCGTTTCGACCGTTGCGCTCGCGGGCGCCGCGCTCCTGGGTGGCGGCCTCGCGCCGGCGCACGCCGAAAAGCTGGTGCTCGGCAACGAGGGCAGCTATCCGCCATTCAGCATGGTTGATCCGTCAGGCCGCCTTACCGGTTTCGAACCCGACCTGGCGCGGGAAATGTGCAAACGGATGAATGCCGACTGCGAGATCGTCGTAATGGACTTCAAGGGGCTGATACCCGCCCTGTTGCAGAAGAAGCTGGACGCCGTGGTCAGCCAGACCAAGCCGCTGCCGGAGCGCAAGGAGAAAGTACTCTTCGGCCGGCCCGTGCTGTTCAACCCCGACTCCTACGTCATCCCGGCCGGCAAGAGCTATGAATTCACGAAGGCGGGCCTGAAAGGCGTGCGCATCGGCCTGCAACGCGGGTCCGCGCAAGCCAAGTATGTGGCGGAGCAGTTCGGGGATGCCGTCCAGATCGTGTTCTATGACAACCCGGACCAGATCCGGCTGGACTTGGCCAACGGCCGCCTGGACATGAGCCTGGGACCGAAAATCAGCTGGACCAACGAGTTCCTTTCCAAGCCCGAGGGCAAGGGCTGGAAGTTCGCCGGCGGCGACCTGTGGACAGGCGGCGGCGAAGCGGGATCGAGCTGGATCGCGCGCAAGGACAGCGCGGACCTGTTGAACCGCATGAATGCGGCGCTGGACACCCTCATACGAGATTGCACCTTCACCAGGCTGCGCACGAAGTACATGACCGTGGCGCTGCTGCCGGAAGAAGCCGCCTGCAAGTAAGGCGGGCCACGAGGACTGCCACCATGCCTTCGATGGGATTCGTGCAGCAACTGGGAATGGGCGCCCTCACGACGATACAGGTCGCCGTGTGCGCCTACCTGTTGGCGCTCGCGATCGGCACCGCCTTTGCCTTGGCCACGCTGCGTCCGCGCCTGCTGGCCAGGCTCGTCTGGGTGCCCTATGCGTCCATATTCACCGGCGTGCCGTCGCTGCTCGTCGCCTTTCTTTTCTATTACGGCGGATCGGCGATGCTGGACAGCGTCCTTGCGCCTTTCGGTGTCGGCAGGCGTATCGAGGTCACGCCCTTCATGGCGGCGGTCGCCGCCCTGGGCATGGTGTACGGCGCGTATCTCGCGGACCTGATTCGCAGCGCCATCCAGAACGTTCCGCACGGGCAATTCGAGGCGGCGCGGGTATTGCTCATCCCCCGGTCGACGATCTGGCTGCGCATCATTCTTCCCCAGATGCTGCGCCTGGCGCTGCCGGGCATGACCAATATGTGGATCGTGGTCCTGAAGGACACGGCCCTGGTCTCCCTGATCGGCCTGAAGGAAATCATGGCCTACGCCAAGCTGGCGTCCGGCGTCACCAAGGAGCCCTTCATCTACTACATGCTGGCGTCCGCCTTCTTCCTGGCGATGACATGGCTGACCTATTACGTGGCCCGGCACGTGGAACAGTGGACGGGCAGGGGCTTCCATCCTGTCGTGGCCAAGGGGGCCTCCCATGCAATTTGATCCACAGGTTGCGTGGGACAGCCTGCCCAAGCTGCTGGCGGGCACCGCCACGACGTTCGCGGTGCTGCTGCCGGTGCTCGTGTTCGGGCTGCTGCTGGCCCTGCCCATCGCGCTGGCGCGCTTCAAGCCCGGTCCGCGCTCCGTCCTCGCCGCCGCCTATATCGGCTTCTTCCGCGGGGTGCCCAGCCTGGTGCTGCTTTACCTCATCTACAGCGGGTTGCCGCAATTCCCCATCGTGCGCGAGACCTTCCTCTGGAACCTGTTCTCCAACGCCTACGTCTGCGCATGGATAGGCCTGGCGCTGACGCACTCCGGCTTCATGGCGGAAATCCTGCGCGGCGGCCTGGCGGCGGTGCCGCGGGGCGCGATAGAGGCGGCCGCGACGCTGGGCCTGAAGCCGCGCCAGATCCTGTTCCGGCTGCGCCTGCCGCTGGCCGCGCGCTATGTGTTGCGGGCATACCAGAATGAACTGCTGATCATGGTGAAGAGCACCGCGGCGGTCAGCGCGATCACCCTGGTGGACCTGACTGCCGCCGCCAATACCGTCTTCGACTACACCTACGACCCGTTCACACCCCTGATCACGGCCGCCGCGATCTACTGGTGCATCACCAACGGCATACGGCTCGCTTTCTCCGCCGCGGACCGCAAGTTCAATCGCTATCTCGCAAGAAGCTGACCGCCGCCAGACGGATGACCCACCCGAGCAGAGTCCCACACCATGACCGCAATTCCCTCCACCATGTCCACGGCGCACGACATCCCGGCGGACACGCGCGCGGCCGCGGTATCGATTGCCGGCTTGAACAAGTTCTACGGGACGTTTCACGCCCTGCGGGACATCGACCTCGAAGTATCCCGCGGCGAGATCGTCGTCTTGTGCGGTCCCTCGGGTTCGGGGAAATCCACGCTCATCCGCTGCATCAATCACCTGGAACAGCATGACTCCGGCCAGATACACGTCAGCGGCATCAGGCTGACGCGACGCCAGGAGGACGTGGAAAAAATCCGCCGCGAACTCGGCATGGTGTTCCAGAACTTCAATCTCTTTCCGCATATGACCGTGCTGGCGAACTGCACCTTCGCGCTCAAGCTGGCGATGAACCTGAAGGAAAAGGAAGCAGGGGAAATCGCGCGCGAATACCTGGAGAAGGTGAATATCGTCGAGCAGGCGGACAAATACCCCATCCAGTTGTCCGGCGGACAACAACAGCGCGTGGCGATCGCGCGGGCGCTTTGCCTGCGGCCGCGCATCATGCTTTTCGACGAACCGACCTCGGCGCTGGATCCGGAGTCGGTCGGATCCGTCCTGCGCATCATGGAGAACCTGGCGCGCACGGGCATAACGATGATCTGCGTCACCCATGAAATGGGGTTCGCGCGGCGGGTGGCCGACCGTTGCGTCTTCATGGAACGCGGAGAGATCGTCGAAACGGCGCCGGCGCGAGACTTCTTCGCCGCGCCGGCCAGTGAACGCTTGAGGCATTTTCTCGACAAGGTCTTGTAGGCCCCGATGGGAGGAGACGGGAAGCCACGCCAGCGCAGGCGCGGCCTCCAATAAAAACACAGGCAGGTCCAGGACCGATTCCCGACAGCTGAACGTACTTCAATCACCATTCGATTTGACAAGGGGTTTGTGATGATCAGAAAGCTACTCTCGGTCGGCATGCTTGCCGGCGTCTTGTTCTCCACGGCGGTCCAGGCGGAGGATGCCCTGGTCGTCAGCACCTGGGGCGGCAGTTTCCGGGACCTCATCGACGAGACCATAAGCAAGGAATTCACGAAACAGACCGGCGTGCCGGTGAAATACATCACCGGTGGAACGATAGACCGCCTGAACAAGGCCAAGCTCGCCGGCAAGCCGGAAAGCGACATCACGTTCACCACGTCGCACATCGGCTGGCTTTACGTGAATTCCGGCCTCTACGAGAAACTCGACACCAGCAGGATTCCCAACTACGCGCACCTGGTCGACCGGGCGAAGATCAGCCCCTACCACGTGGGCAGCTGGGCCTACGTGTACACGATAGGCTATCGCCCCGACCTGGTCCCGCCCGGCATCAAGTTCGATAGCTGGAACGACTTGTGGAATCCGGCGCTGAAGGGAAAATTGTCGGCGCCGGACTTCGACCCCAGCCACATCATCGATGTCGCCGCGCTGCTTTCCGGCGGCGACGCCGCCACCTGGCAGAAAGGCGAGGAAAAGCTGAAGGCCCTGAAGCCGAATTTCAAGGCCTTCTACACCAACGACGCCAACAGCCAGCAGCTGATAGCGTCGGGGGAAACGCCGGTGCAGGTGTTGTTGTCCATGAATGCCTACTACATGATAGGACAAGGGGTGCCCATCAAGGTTGCCATGCCCAAGGAAGGCGCGGTGCTGGGCGTGGACACCATGGCCATCATGAAGGGCAGCCCGCGTGCCGACCTCGCGTACAAGTTCATCGACATCGCGCTGTCGCCCGAGGTGCAGGCCAGGATCGTCGCCGCGAAGAAGGCCAGTCCCGTCATCGACGATGCCAAGGTATCGGCCGAGGACGCCGCCTTGCCCGGCGTCTTCACCACCCGGCAGCAATGGGACACCCAGGCCATCGTGATCGACGATAAGCTGCGCGCCGAGAAGACGGCTGAGTGGCGCAAGTGGTTCACCGAGAACATCATGAACTAAGTGCCTGGCTTTTCGTCGCACCGGCGTCCCGGCCAGCCTGGCCCAGATGCCGGCGCCATTTCGCAGTCACCGTAGACGATGGATGGATCACCCATGGACGCGCGCTCCAATCTCAGGGGATGGCTGATATCCCCGGCAAGCTTCATCGCGCTGTGCATATGCGTGGCGTTGGCGACCGTGCTGCAATACAGCCTGCGCCAGTTCATACCAGGCTCGCTGGACGTCGGCGGGCTGACCCTGGCCAACTTCTCGGGCCTGGGCAAGCCGATATACCTGGAGGCTTTCGCCAACACGCTGCGCCTGAGCGTGGAAACGACCGTGTTCTCGATACTGGTCGCCTATCCCCTGGCCTATGCGCTGGTGCGCGTGCGCAGGCGTCTCGTCAAGTCCTTCATACTCATCGTGTCGATCACGCCCTTGTTCCTCGGCGAAATCGTGCGCACCTACTCGTGGATCATCGTGCTGGGCAACAATGGCTTCATCAACACGATGCTGCGCAAGATGGGTCTCATAGAACAACCCCTGCCCCTGATGTTCAGTCACCTGGGTGTGCTCGTGGCCCTGGTGCACGTGACCATACCCGTCGTGGTGCTGATGCTGGCGACGGCGATATCCCATATCGACCGCGACTACGAAAAGGCCGCGGAAAGCCTGGGCGCCGGACCGATACGTACCTTCATCACCGTCACCCTGCCCTTGTCCATGCCCGGCATACTGGCCAGCGTGACGACGTCCTTCGCCTGGACCTTCAGCGCCTTCGCTACGCCCCAGATGATAGGAGGCGGGCGCGTCCCCACCGTATCCACCCTGGTCTACCAGTTGGGCTTCTCGTCCATGAACTTTCCCCTGGCGGCCAGCCTGAGCGTCGTCGGCCTGGCCCTGACAGCCGTCGCATTGATGTTCCTCGGCCAGGTAACCCGCCGCTTGAAGACGATAGGAGGCCACTGAAATGCGCATACGCAGTTCCGCCCCCCTGTGGCTGCGCATCGGCGCACCCGTCCTGGTCACCCTGCTCCTGGCGTTCGTGCTGCTGCCCGTGGTCGTGGTCACCCTGGCGGCCTTCAACGAAAAGGCCTTGCTGACCTTTCCGCCGCAATCCTGGTCGTGGCGCTGGTTCGAGAGGGTCTTCACCTACGCCG
The DNA here is from genome assembly GCF_004121055.1 of Achromobacter aloeverae. Taxonomy (GTDB): domain Bacteria; phylum Pseudomonadota; class Gammaproteobacteria; order Burkholderiales; family Burkholderiaceae_B; genus Bordetella_C; species Bordetella_C aloeverae. The sequence continues at coordinate 198,072 of NZ_PYAL01000003.1, read as the reverse complement.
ACTTCCGGGACGGCTTCCATGCCAGCATGATCGTCACGTTGTGGGCGTCCCTGCTGGCCCTGGTCATCGGCACGGGCCTGGCGGTCGCGGTCAAGCGCATGCGTTTTCCGGGGAAGCACATCCTGCAGGCCATCCTGCTGTCGCCCCTGGTGATTCCCCACTTCACCGTCGGCCTGGGCCTGCTGATCCTGGTCGCGCAGTTCGGCATCGAGCGCGGCTACGGCATCGTGATCCTTTGCCACGTGATGCTGGTCCTGCCCTTCGTCCTGCGCAGCGTCTATGTGTCGATGGAGAACCTGGACGAGCGCCTGGAGCAAAGCGCCGCCAGCCTGGGCGCATCCCCCGTGCGCGTGCTGTTCACGATTACGGTGCCGCTGCTCGCGCCCGGCCTGTTCGGGGGCTGGCTGTTCGCCGCCATCATGTCCTTCAGCGAATTCACGGCGTCGCTCTTCGTCACCACGCAGCGCACGCAGACCTTGCCGGTGTCCATGTACAACTATGTGCGTGAATTCGCCGACCCCACCCTGGCGGCGCTATCGGTGGTGTATATCGTGCTCACCGCCGTCTTGCTGATCTTCGCCAACCGCTTCCTGGGATTGGGGCGCATCCTCAACATCGAGGAGACGCACTAGCAGCCGCGTCGCATCGAGCCATGCCGGTCGAGGCCAGTCAATAGCCCCGACCGGGGTCGACGACGTTCAAGGGGGGCTCTCCACGGTCCACCCGCGAAATATTGTCCGCGATCTGCGCGGCGGCCGAGGACGGAATGGCGACGGATGCCAGGTGCGGCGTGATCAGCACGTTCTCCATCCGCCACAGCGGGTCGTCCGGCGGCAGCGGTTCGCGCTCGAACACATCGAGCGTGGCGCCGCCGAGATGCCCGGCCTGCAGCAAGTCGGTCATGGCGCGCTGGTCCACCAGGGCGCCGCGGGCGACATTGATCAACGCCGCGCCGCGCGGCAGGCGCAACAAGCGTTCGCGACCGATCAGCCCGCGCGTTTGCGGCGTGAGCGGCAGCATCAGCACCAGGATGTCGGCCTGGGCCAGCACGGCATCCAGGGTCTCCATGCCTGCGTAGCACTGGATACCGTCGATCTGGCGCGGGCTGCGTGACCAGCCCAGGACGGTCAAGCCCTGGCGGCGCAGCTCGCGGGCGGCAAAGGCGCCCAGCTCGCCCAGTCCCAGGACGGCGACGCGCACGTCCTCCGGCGCCCGGGGATGGCGGTAGGCCCACGCGCCACGCCTTTGCGCCTGTTCGAACGATGGGATGTCGCGGGCATAGCGCAGCGTGGCGAACAGGACGTAGCCGGCCATCATGCGCGCCATGTGCGGGTCGGTAATGCGCGTGATGGGTATGCCGGCGGGCAGGTCCGTACGGCCGACCAGGGAATCGACGCCGGCGCCCAGGTTGATGATCAGGCGCAAGTTGGCCATGCTGTCGAAGAACCCCGCCGGGGGCTTCCAGGCCAGCGCATAGCGGATGTCCGCCGGGTTCGCGATTTCGCTTGCGTGGCGTATGTCCAGGCTCGGCAGGCGCGCCCGCAGGGCTTCGCGCCAGGCGGCGAAATCGTCGAACTCGCTGTAGAAGACCAGGGCGCCCGCCGCGCCGGAATTGGAGCTGGAACCCGGGACGGCGCTCATGTCCTCCGTCCTCCGTCAGGCCGCGCGGCGGATCAGCCGCGCCATCGCCTCGATGGCCAGTTCGTAGCCTTCCGCGCCCAGGCCGGCGATCACCCCATCCGCCGCCTTGGAAATGTATGAATGATGGCGGAAGCTCTCGCGGCGCCAGATATTGCTCATGTGGACCTCGATAATGCGTCCGGGAAAGGCCAGCAAGGCGTCCAGGATGGGCACCGACGAATACGTCAGGCCGGCCGCATTGATGATGACGCCCGCCGCGTCGCCGCGCGCCTGCTGGATCCAGTCGACCAGCTGGCCCTCGTGGTTGGACTGGACGAAGTTCAGCTTCAGCGCCAGCGCGGCCGCCTTCTTCTCGCAGCGTGCCTGCAACATGGGGAAGCTTTCGGACCCGTAGGTCTTGTTGGCGTCGAGCCCATACAGGTTGGCATTCGGTCCGTTGAGGAACCAGACCGTAGGATCCGTCCCGGCGGCTACGTGCGCGGCGTCGCCGGGGGCATGCTGTTCGGAAGAAGAATTCATGACGCGGTGGCCTCAGGCTTCGTGGGGCAGGGTTGCCTGCATGGCAGGCAGGGCGTTGAAGGCGGCGAACCAGGCCGCCGCACGGGGATGATGGACGCGCCAATCGAGTTCAGGATAGCGGAAGTCCAGGTAGCCCAGGGCGCATCCCAGGGCGATCTCGCCGATGGACGGATCAGTCACCCTGAACTCCCCGGCCTGGGCCTCGATCTCGGCCAGGGCGGCGTGGACCTTGACCAGCTGCGCCTGGCGCCAGTCGGCCCATTGCTTGTCGTCCGGCCGCGCCGTGTGCTCATAGCGCGCCAGCAGGGCGGCGTCGAGCAGGCCGTCGCCCAGCGCCTGCCGGGTCAGCGCCGTCCAGCGCGCCGGCGCCGGGGCCGGGAACAGATGGCTGTTGCCGGCCAGGTGGGCCAGGTACTCGCAAATGACACGGCTGTCGTAGAGGGCCTGGGCATCCGGCAGGATCAGCGTCGGCACTTTGGCCAAGGGATTGTGCGCGGCGATGCGCGCGTCGCGCCGGATCGGATGCGCCGCGCTGTCCAGCCATTGGATCCTGTCGGCCAGGCCGGCGAGCAAGGCGCAGACCATGACCTTGCGGACGAAGGGAGACGTCGGGGCATAAAGCAGCTTCAGTGCGGATGCTTTCAACTCGGGCAGCTCCAAGACGCGCTCCTTTCCGTGTCGGCCTATCGTGGCCTAGGGAACCAGGACCAGCTTGCCGAATACCTTGCCGCTTTCCAGCAGCTGATGGGCCTGCACCGCTTGCGCCAGGGGCAGGCTGCGATGCATCTTCGGGCGTATGCGGCCGTCCGTCACCAGCGGCAGCACGTGGCGCGACAGTGCGGCGGCCATGCGGGCCTTCTCGGCGTCCGTCTGCGGGCGCATGGTCGACGAGTGCAGGCTCAACTGCTTCTGCATCAAGGTGAGCAATTCGACGTTGACGGCGGAGCCCTGGAGAAAGGACAGGCTCACATGACGTCCGCCGAAGCCCAGGACCTGGAGATTGCGCCGCACATAATCGCCGCCGACGATGTCCAGTACGACGTTCACGCCCTTGCCCCGGGTGTAGGCGGCGCAGGCTTCGACGAAATCGGTGTCGTGGAAACAAATCGCCTCGGACGCGCCGAGCGCGCGCAGCGCTGGCAGGCGATCGCGCTCGCCGTCCGTCACGATCACCCTGGCGCCGGCGGCATGCGCCATCTGTATCGCCAACGTGCCGATGCCACCGCCGCCGCCGTGGATGAGGACGGTCTCGCCCATGCGCAGGCGGCCCAGTTCGAAAAGGTTGTGCCATACCGTGAACAAGCCTTCCGGCAGGGCGGCGGCCTCGGTGTCATCCAGGTTCTCCGGCACCGGCAGCGAGTGGTCGACGCGCGCCAGGCACCAGGGCGCATAACCGCCGCCGGCAAGCAGGCTCATCAGGCGCTGCCCGCGCAGCGACGCCGGCACGCCCGGACCGCAGGCGACCACTTCCCCGCAGGCCTCCAGTCCCAGCACATCGGTCGCGCCCGGCGCGGGCTTGGCCAGCCCCTGGCGCTGCATGATGTCCGGGCGGTTGATGCCGCCGGCGCGTACGCGCAGCAGGACTTCGCCCGGGCCGGGAGCGGGTACGGGCCGCGTGGCCAGCGTCAGGACCGTCGCATCGCCGGGTTCACGCGCGATGATCGCCTGCATGTCGGTAGGTGGATGGGTCATGGTCTTCGAAGGTTGCGTTCGTGGGGGATAGCCCGGCCCGATAATCGGGCGGCTACGACGGGGCGTTGAAAACGCTGACGCCGTGATCGGGAAAAGCCAGGCCCGCGACGGCCCCGACCGGCCAGTCCCGCAGGCACCCGAGGCCGGCCGCCCGAACCATCACGCGCTGCTTGCCGGCGACGGGGATGTGGACGTCGACGTACAGATCCACATGGTCGCCCTGGAACACATGATTGACCACCGTGCCGCTCAACACGGACGCACTGTGCAGGTTTTCCAGCCTGATGTGTTCCGGCCGCACATAGACGTCCAGCCGGCGGCCTTCGTGCGATCCCCCGACCAGGCGGTCGCGGGGCACGCTCATCAGGCCGGCCCCCAGGCGCAATTGCAGGGTTTCCGAATCGGAGCCGTGGTAATAGCCCGGCAGGATGTTGACGTCGCCCAGGAATGAAGCCACGAAGGGATCTTGCGGATTGCGATAGAGGATGTCGGGCGTGGCGATCTGCTTGATGACGCCGTGGTTCATCACCGCGATGCGGTCCGACATGCTCAGGGCCTCGCCCTGGTCGTGCGTGACGAAGATGGTGGTCACGCCCAGATCACGCTGGATCTCGCGGATCTCGACCTGCATGGCGCCGCGCAGGCCCTTGTCCAGCGCGGAAAAAGGCTCGTCCAGCAGCAGGACCTTGGGCCGGATGACGAGGGCGCGGGCGAGGGCGACGCGCTGCTGCTGGCCGCCGGACAGTTCGCGGGGCTTGCGATCGCCCAGGCCGTCCAGCTTCACCAGGGCCATCGCGTCCTTGACGCGCTGCGCGATTTCTGCGGCGGGCACCCGGCGCATGCGCAAGCCGTAGCCGATATTGCGCTCCACGGTCATGTGGGGAAACAGCGCGTAGTTCTGGAAGACGATGCCGATCTGGCGCTGGTACGGGGGCAGCGTGGTGACCGGCTTGCCGTCTATGAAAATTTCGCCCTGGTCCGCGTCGGCGAAACCGGCGATGAGATTCAGCAAGGTGGTCTTGCCGCAGCCCGATGGTCCCAGCAAGGTCAGGAATTCGCCCTGTTCGACCTTGAGGGACACCTCGTGCAGGACGGTGAGATCACGATATCTCTTTACCACGCGCTCCAGGCTGACGGCGCTGGAGCGCTCGGACGAGTAAGGGTGATTCCGCATGGCTGTTGGACTCGACGGGTTGCAGTTTTCCCGTATGCCTGTTTTCGGCATGCATGCTCCGACGACCGGCAAGACAGGCCAAGGTGATGAAGCGCCGCTGCGGCGCGCCTCATCCGCGATGGATGCCGTCAAGAATAAGGCAAAGGCCCGGATGCGGTGCGTTGTCGATCCCGATGCCGGCCATCGGAAAAACGAAAGCGGATACCGCCGTCGACACCGTGCCCTCGATACCGCGCCGTCGTGGCATTCAGCCCGTCTCACGCGGCGCCTGCATCGGCCTGGCGCCGGCCTTCAGGCCATTTACTTTTTCCTAAGTCAGCCGTCCGAAAAACGAAGTTATCAAATCGCATGAACTGCCGCACACTGCGTGGCATCGCAAGCGCCATGCGCCTGGATGGTGCTTACGGTCTCTATGCCTATCCACTTCATCCATTGCGATGCTTCACGTCGGGCTCGGGACACGTCAGGCCCCCATACTCTTCAGGATCTTGAAATGTCAATTGAAAAGACCAATACCTTGGTGATCGGCGCCGGCCAGGCCGGCATCGCCATGAGCGAACACCTCGGCGCGATGGGGATCCCGCATATCGTGCTGGAGCGCAAGCGCATCGCCGAACGTTGGCGTTCGGAGCGCTGGGACTCGCTGGTGGCCAATGGCCCGGCCTGGCATGATCGCTTTCCTGGACTGAAGTTCGACGATGTCGGCCCCGACGTCTTTCCGCCGAAGGAGCGCATGGCCCGGTATTTCGAGGATTATGCGAAGCTGATCAAGGCCCCGGTCCGGACTGGCGTCGAAGTCCTGCGGGTCAAGCGCAACCACAAGCGCCCAGGCTTCACGATCACGACGTCCGCCGGCGCCATCGAAGCCTTGCATGTGGTGGCGGCCACGGGCCCCTTCCAGGTGCCCAGCTATCCGAGGGTCGTCCCGGAAAGCGCCGGCATCCAGCAACTGCATTCCTCCGCCTACAAGAATCCCGGCCAGTTGGCGGACGGCGCGGTGCTGGTGGTCGGCGCCGGCGCGTCCGGCTCGCAGATCGCGGAGGAACTGCGCCAGGCGGGCCGCAAGGTCTATCTGTCCGTCGGCGAACACTACCGCCCGCCGCGCGCCTACCGCCAGCGCGACTATTGCTGGTGGCTGGGCACGCTGGGCATGTGGGACGAGGTCAAGAAGAAACCGAAGCGGGAACACGTGGCCTTCGCCGTAAGCGGATACGACAACGGCAAGACCGTGGACTTCAGGCGCCTCGCCCATGAGGGCATCATCCTGGTCGGCATCACCAAGTCCTATGAAAACGGCGCGATGCGCTTCGAGGACAACCTGGCGCGCGACATCAAGCAAGGCGACGAGGACTATTTCGAAGTCCTGCGCGAGGCCGATGCCTATATCGAACAGAACAGCCTGGACCTGCCGCCCGAGCCCGATGCGTGGAAGCTGCTGGACGATCCGGAATGCCTCACGCACCCCATCCTGGAGCTCGATCTCGCCAAGGCCGGCGTCAAGACCATCCTGTGGGCGACGGGCTTCAAGGTCGACTTCAGCTGGATAGAAGCCGACACCTTCGACGACAAGGGCTATCCGATACACAAGCGGGGAATTTCCGCCGAGAAAGGCATTTATTTCCTGGGCCTGCCCAACCTCACCAACCGGTCCTCGTCCTTCATCTGGGGCGTATGGCATGACGCCAGGTACATCGCCGACCACATCGGCATCCACCTGGACTACCTGGCGTACCGGAAGGAATGATGCCTCGCTAGCGCGCGCCGCCATGCCGGCCCGGGCCGGCTAGGGGTAAACCACTGGTTGTATCCCTGGCCAAAGACCTCTATCGTTTATTCCATTATAGGAATCACATTCCAATATAGGAACGAGGAGGAGACATCGATGGTGCCAGGTCCAGGCAGGTCTCGCGACGCGAGCAGCGCAAGCGCGGCGCGTCCAGTGAAGGGCGGCATCGTCGCTGCCCTGTCCGCGGGGGCAAGACGATGAGCCACGCCATCGCGGGTGCGCCGCCGCGGCGCCTGAACGCGTCGCAACGGGGGGCTTTCCTTGGGGCGCTGATAGGGTGGATCTTCGATTACTACGAAGTCTTCCTCATGACCATCCTGGTCGTGCCGCTGGCCAAGGACTTCCAGCTGAGCTCCGCGCAGGTCGGCTTGCTGTTCTCGGTTCAGCTCGGCTTCCTGGCGGCGGGCGGGGTGTTCTTTGGCTACCTGGCGGACAAGATAGGACGCAAGCGGGTGCTGATGTACACCATCCTGCTCTTCTCCCTGGGCACGATGGCGCGGTCGCTGGCGCCGAACTACGAAGTGATGCTGGTCCTCACCGCGATATCCGGCTTCGGCATCGGCGGGGAGTATGGCGTGGGCCAGACCTTGGTCACCGAAACGATAGACAAGGCCCATCGCGGCTTCTATAGCGCCTTCCTGTATGGCGGCATCTACGTGGGAATACTGCTGGGCGCGCTCGTGGGCGGCCACCTGATGCCGCACATCGGCTGGCGGTGGACCTTCTTCCTCTCAGGCCTGCCGGTGTTGTTCGCGCTTTGGGTGCGGCGGCATACGCCGGAATCGGAGGCGTGGCTGGCCCGGCAGGGCGTCCGCGACGAACGAGCCGCAACGATGGTCGACACCCTGTTCAAGGACAAGTTGATCAAGACGTGGCTGCTGTGCGTCCTTGCGGCCGGTCTCCAGTTCTTCGCCTACTACGGTGTCGCGAGCTTTCTCCCGACCTACCTGGTCAGCAAGGGGTCCACCATCGCCGGCGCATCCACCTGGCTGGTATTCACCGCCATCGCGGGCGCCTTTGGCTGCGCCGTGGGCGCCTGCCTGAGCGATCGCGTGGGACGACGCTTCACATTGTCCCTCCTGGCGACATGCGCCTGCGTGGGCGGCGTGTGGCTGGCCGCGAACTGGGACAGCCTGCTGCTGGGCGGCTGGAATGTGTGGGTACCGTTCTTCATTCTCTTTGCCGGATCGAACGGGGCCGCGGTCTTCGGTGTCCTGTTCAGCGAATCGTTTCCGGTGGCGGTACGCGCGACCGGCGTTTCGTCCGCCTTGCAGGTGGGGCGGGGACTCTCGTTCTTTCCGCCGCTGCTGGCGGGCGCGCTGCTTCCCACGCTGGGCTACCGGCCCATCGTTTTCCTCAGCGCCGCGCTGTTCGGCGTGCTGGCCATGGTGGCGTGGCTGTTCAAGGAGAATCGCGGCTGAAGAATCCAGGCTGGCCTTGCGACGGCGATGATGGCGCATGGCCGGTCCGCGCGGGCGCTATCGCATTATCCTGGCTTCGCAGGGTCCCCTGGAGCGTCGCATTCCCCGCCGGGGATTATTGGATAATACGCACAGCCCCTATGCCGGACTTTCCTCTTCCCGAAGCGAGTCGAGAAACCGCGTGAACAACCTTGCCTCCGACAGCGCCTCCATCGACCCAGCCGACCTGGCCGCGGCCGGCGCCACGCGCTCGCCCGTGCGCACGGTCCAGCTCCTGCACACGCTGGCCTCCACGGCCAGCGGCGCGACATTGGCCGCGCTGGCCGCGGACCTGCGCCTGCCCAAGACCAGCGTCTTCCGGCTGCTGCGTTCCCTGGAGCTCTGCGGCTACGTCGAGGTCGTCAAGGGCGCCTACCAGCTGGGCCCGGCGGCCCGCGAGCTGGGCAAGGCCATCATGCTGAACTACGATTTCGGCGGACGTGCGCACCAGACCCTGCAATGGCTGGCGTCCAAATGCGGGCAGACCGTCATCCTGGGCACGCTCGCGCCCAACGGCGCCGACGTGATCTACTCGTCGGTCATCGAGGGGGTCAATCCGCTGCGCTTCACGATCAATGCCGGCGCGGCGAAACCGCTGCAGTGCTCGGCCAGCGGGCAGGTGCTGCTTGCCTTCATGCAAGCCAAGGCGCTGGAAAAGTTCTACGCGGAAGTGGTCTACACCCGCCATGCGACGGGCACCATCATGACCCGCGAGCATCTGGACAAGGCGCTCAGGAAAATCCGCAAGACGGGAATCGCCGTCAGCGTCAACGGCATGGACCAAGGCGTGTATTCGGTCGCCGCGCCCGTCGTCGACGCCAGCGCCACGGTGTGCGCGGGCATTTCCGTCTCGGCGCCCGAGGCGCACGCGGCGGACCACGCGGAAGAATACGAATCGCTCGTCCGCCAGGCCGGCGGCGAGTTGTCTCGCCTGCTCGGATACGCCGGCGACTATCCGCCGGCCGCCTGAGCTGGCGGGCTTAAGGAAAATCCACGCGGGGTGTGAGATCGATACGCTGGCGGCAATGCAGGTTTTTGTGCGGGTGGCGGAGTGCGGCAGTTTTTCCCGGGGCGCGGAGTCGCTGAACCTGGCCAATGCGACGGTGACCATCAGCGTCAGGAACCTGGAAAAGTACCTGGGCGTTCCACTCATCGTCCGGGGCACAAGGAAATTGCGGCTGACGGAAGAGGGCGAGCTCTATCTCATACGGAGCAAGGCGCTGCTCGCCGCGCATATGGCCGCGGAAGACGAGGTGCGGCATCGTGTCGGCGCCCTTGCGGGTCCGCTGCATGTCGAGTCGCCCATCACCTTCGGCCATGTGGTGCTGGCTCCGGCCTTGCCGCTATTCTCGAAGCGATACCCGAACATCGAAGTCGTGCTCACGCTGACCAACGAACCGCACGACCTGGCCGAACGGGGCATCGATGTCGCCATTCGCATGGAACAGGTCGAGAACGAAACGCTGATCGCGCGGCCCTACTTCGAAGCGAATCACATCATTTGCTGCACCAGGCAGACCGCGCGTGCCCTTCCGTCTCATCCCCGAGACGTGGACCCCGCGTTGTGCCTGGGAACCTTGCCCAAGGACCGCCGGTCGTCTTACGCATGGCAACTGCGAAAAGGCACGGAGGCGCTGGAGATCCAACCTCGGGGGCCACTGCATTTCAACAGCAGCGAAGCCGTGCTGATCGCTGCCCGGCAAGGCGCCGGCCTGGGCTATGTCCTGGACATCTTCGCACGCCAGGACCTGGCGTCGGGGACCTTGGTGCAGGCCTATCCGGATTGGTCGCTGCCGGCCAGGCCCTTCTACCTGGCGACGTCCAAGCAGCGCTGGCATGCCGCGAAGGTGCGCGCGTTCATCGAATTTCTCTCCGAACTGGTCCCGGCTCCGCGCCGCCCACGGCGCGGAAGCGCCATAAGCGTGAGAAAGTTTGGCGATCGGTCGGCATGACGCCCGCCGTACCAGATGGGCCGACCCGGCCTCCGCGCCCACTCCGGCGCCCAACGCTTTAGCGCTCCAATGCTCCAACGCTCCAACGCTTCAACGCTTCAGCGTGAAGATCGCCTCGACCTCGACCGTTGTGTTGCGCGGAAGCACCGCCACGCCCACCGCCGTTCGCGCATGTCGCCCCGCGTCTCCGAAAAGCTCGACCAACAGGTCCGAGGCCCCGTTGACCACGGCCGGCACGGCGTCGAAGCCGGGAGCCGCCAGCACGTAGCCATTGACCTTCAGGCACCCATCGACGCGATCCAGGTTGCCTTCGCACGCCTGCGCCAGGGCGGCCAGCAAGTTCACCGCGCACAAGCGCGCGGCGGCATAACCGCGTTCGATGTCATCCGGCCCCTGAAGGGGACCGCTGTAGACCGCCTTGCCGTCGCGCGAGCTGGTCTGTCCCGCAAGGTACACGAGGTCGCCATGGCGGCGGAAGGGCACATAGCTGCCACCAGGCTTGGGCAGGTCCGGTAATTCGATGGCGAGTTCACGCATGCGTTCGGCGATGGACAGGGTCATGGCATTGATGGGCAAGGAGGTGGGGAGAGGAACGAAACCGGCCCCTGCTAGGCGCCGGCGAGTAGCTGTGCGTCGCGCTCACGGTCCTGTTGCATCAGGCGCGCGAACGCCTCGTCGATCTCGAGGAAGTCGAATTTCTGGCGGCGCAGCGCCAGCAGGGTCTCCAGTTCATCCAGATGACGAATCATCAATTTCTCGGCGCGCGCGGCATTGCCGTCGACGATGGCCTGCATGATGCGCGCGTGCTCATGCGGTCCCGCGCAATTGTGCGAAGTGCACTCATGCAGCGCGGCCGGCGCGAACAGCGAAAAGTGCAGCGACGATCGCTGCATCAACCCGCGATGCATGTCGACCAGGTAGGCATTGCCTGTCAGTTCGACCAGCAGGAAATGGAATTCGGCCGAGAGCCTGAACGCCAGGCTGCGATCGTCGCGCCGGGCGGCCTCCTGCTCTCGCGCGACATGCGCGGCCAGGCGGTCCACCGCCAGCATGCGGCTGCGCGTGGCAACCTGGCGCGTGACGCCCAGTTCCAGGATCTTGCGTGCATCGTAGATGGCATGCAGCTCCTCGACGGTGGGCACCGGAATGAACGTGCCGCGATTGGGCACGGCGTCCAGCCACTTCTCGTGGGTCAGGCGTTGCAAGGCCTTGCGCACGCGTTCGCGGCTGACGTTGAGCAAGCGCGCAATGGCGGGCTCCTGCAACTTCAGCCCTGGACGCAACAAGCCGGAAAAAATAGCCCGCCGGATCAGGTTGTAGACAGCCTCGTCGGTGTCGCCGGCCCCGGATTTGGGGCCTTCAGTGACTTGCATCGATATCCTCCACGGCCGCGACCAGCAGCTTCAGGCCTTGCGCGAAGTCCGCGATATCCATGGCCTCGTCCGGATTATGACTGCCATTTTCGTTACGCACGAATATCATGGCCGTCGGCACCCCGCTGATGCCGAAGACCGCCGAATCGTGGCCCGCGCCGCTGGCCATTTGCACATGCGCAATGCCGCACTCGCGCGCGAGCCGGGCCAGGCGCTCGCGGTGCGCGGGCGCGATCGGGCCGGGAAGCGCATTGGTATACGCGCCCAGGTCGATTTGCACGCCGCGCCGGTCGCCGATGTCGCGCGCAATTTCACGCAGGGCCCGATCCACTTGCATCAGCAGGTCGTTGTCCTGGCTGCGGATGTCCATGGTGAACCACAACTCGCCGGGGATCTTGGTCATCGTGTGCACCTTGGCGTCCGTGTAGCACTGCCCCACGGTGCAGACCAGGTCCAGGCCGCGCGATTCATGGTCCAGCCACATCGCTTCCAGCCGGCCAAGGAATTCGGCGGCCGCCAGCACCGCGTCGCGCCTGGACCGGCGCGGCTCGGCGCCCGCATGACCGTATTGTCCCCGCACATGGCAATTCTTGTAGCGAAGATTGCCGCGGATGCCTGTCACCACGCCCACGGGAATCCGCTCTTGCACCAGCAAGGGCCCCTGTTCGATGTGCAGTTCGAGGAAGCATTCGATATCGGCGGCGCATAGCTGCGGCACGCCACGGCGAACGCTGTCGGGGTCGAAGCCGGCCTCGGCCATATGCCGCGCCAGCGTGCGGCCGGTGTCGGGCCGCACGCACGTGTCCAGGGCCTCGGCATCGAGCAGGCCCCAGGCCGCCCGGCTACCGATATACGGCGCGGGAAACCACGACAACTCCTCGGCGCGCACTCCCATCACCGTAAGGTCACGCCGGGGACGGCGCCCCGCGCGGCGCCATCGCGCCAGCATGGCCATGCCGGCGACCACGCCCGCCGCGCCATCGTAATTACCGCCGTCCGGCACGGAGTCGAGGTGCGATCCGGTCATGATGGCAGGCAGGCCGCGGTCCGCGCCCGGCAGGGTAAGGTAAAGATTGCCGGCGGCGTCGATGCGCTCCTCCAGCTCAAGGCGCCGGCCCAGCGCACGCATCAGGTCATGCGCCATCTGCTCTCCCTCGCCGTACGAGGCTCGCGTCACGCCGAGGCTGCTGCGCGAGCCGGCGCGCAAGGCATCGAACAATTGCGCGGCGAGCGCGGTTTCTGCTTCCAGGTCCGCATGTAGCGGATCGGCGGATTCAACGGACATAGCGTGACACTCCAAGCACCCGTTCCATCACTAGGGCGAAGACTATGGTGAAGACGATCAGGGCGCCGGCGACAGCGGCGGCGCGCACGTCCAGCAGGTTCTCTATCAGGTTCCACAAGCGGATGGGCAATACCTCGCTGCGCGCGTCGGACAGGAACAGCGATATCGGCACATTGTCGAACGAGAACATGAAGGCGATGAACCCGCCCGCCAGCACCGCGGGCAAGGCCAGCGGCAGCGTGACTCGCACGAACGTCCGCAGGCCGCCGGCTCCTAGGCTGCGCGAGGCTTCCAGCAGGCTGGGATCGATCTGCCCGAAGCCTATCAGCGCGGTGCGGACGATGTATGGGGTGGCGATTGCCATATGGCCGATCACCAGGCTCCAGTAGGAGAGCGGCACGCCTATCATCTGCAGCCACACCAGCATCGCCAGCCCCAGGCTGATCCCGGGCAGCATCATCGGCGACTGGAACAGCGTTTCCAAGGCGCGCGCCCGCGCCGTCTGCTGGCGCGCGAGGTAAAGCGCGGCCGGCGTCGCCAGCAGCGTGGCGCCCAGCGTGGCCAGGGACGACACCCGCAAGCTGATCCCGAACGCGGTCCAGATATCGTCGGATTCGTTCCACAGGGCCTGGTACCAGCGCAATGACAGGTCGCGCGGCGGGAAGCGCAGCGATTCTCCCCCATTGAACGATGCGGCCAGCGCAATGAAGGTCGGCACCAGCAGCAACAGCAGGGCCAGCGCCACCGTGGCGCCGAAGGTCAGCCGCCAGGTGCCTGCGTCGATGCGGCGACGCAGGCGCATCCCGTTGGTGATTTCAGCCATGGATGTATCCTTGCGACCGCCGCGCGAGCACCGTGCCAGCGAAGATGATGGCGCTTACCGTGACCATCAGGATGACGGCCAGCGCCGCCGCGTATCCCCAATCCTGGGACAGAATGGACTGCTGGTAGATATACATGGGCATATACAACAAGCCACCTCCCCCCAGGATGGTCTGGGAGACGAAGGCGCCCACGGCCGAGGCGAACACCAATGCCGAACCGCCGATCAGTCCGGGTACGCTGAGCGGCAGCAGGACGCGCAGGAAGGTGCGCCAGTGGCCAGCGCCCAGGGACCGCGAAGCCAGCATCAGGCTGGGATCGACGCGCGATAGCACGGTGTACAGCGCGAGCACCATCATGGGCAGCTCTATCTGGGTCAGGCCGATCACCACCGCGTACTCGGTAAACAGGATCCGTATCGGATGATCGATCACGCCCAGCGACAGAAGCAGCGCATTGACCGGCCCTTGGTTGCCCAGGGTCACCAGCCATCCGAAGGTGCGTACGACGGCGCTGACCAGCAGCGGCAGGATGACGAGCAGCAGCATGCCCGAACGCAGGCGGGGCCCTGCCATTGCCATGGCGAGGGCGTAGGGGAATCCCGTCAGGACCGTCGCCGCCGTGGCATAGGCGCCCAGCCGCAGCGTGCCGAACAACACGCCATAGGTCATGGGATCGGACAATGCGCGCATGAAGTTCGCCGCTGTCAGCACGCCGTCCTGGCCGCGCACGCTCATCACCAGCAGCACTACCTGCGGCGCCAGCACGAAGACAACGAAGTACAGAAGCAGGGGCAAGGCCAGCATGACGCCCGTATCCGGGCGAACGCGCCTGGCCGCGTGGGACGGCATGGACATGGCAGCGCTCGTCATGGCAGGAATACCGGGCAATGTGCTTGCGGTTTGATGCGCACGCGCACGCGGGCGCCCGCCGGCAGGCTGTCCGCGCCGTGATCGCGCGGCGCGGACAACTGCAGTTCGGTGCCGTCCTCCAGGCTGACGCCCACGCGCGTGCTGGGGCCCATGGGCCTGGCGTAGCGCACGACGGCGGCGACGCCGTCATCGCATAGCTCCATCTGTTCCGGACGCAGCGCGATGCGGGCGGCCCCCGCGCGCCTGCAAGGGCCGGCGGACAGGAAGCGCAGCTCCACCCCGCCGGACGTGCGCAGCGTCCACTGATCGCCGTCGCCCCGCCCCAGCAGCCCATCCAGGAATGTCGAGTTGCCGACGAAGCCGCTGACGAACGCCGTGCTGGGTGCGTCGTAGATTTCGGTGGCGGTGCCGAACTGGACGACCTGGCCGCGATTGAGGATGGCGATGCGGTCCGCCATGCTCATGGCCTCTTCCTGGTCGTGCGTGACCATGATGGTGGTAATGCCCAGTTCACGCTGGATACGCAAAAGCTCGGCCTGCATTTCCTCGCGCAGGTTCTTGTCCAACGCGCCCAGCGGCTCGTCCAGCAACAGCAGGCGCGGGGAGATGGCCAGGGCCCGGGCCAGGGCCACACGTTGCTGCTGGCCCCCGGACAATGCACGCGGGAGCCGTTTGTCGAAACCGGCCATGCGCACCACCTCCAGCATCTCCTGCACCTTGGATGCGATGAGGGCCTTCGGGGCACGATGCGAGCGCAGGCCGTAGGCGATGTTCTCCGCGACGGTCATGTGCGGGAACAGCGCGTAGTTCTGGAACACCATGCCGATGCGCCGGTCTTCAGGGCTGAGCGTAGAAATGTCCACCCCATCCAGCATGACGGCGCCGCCATTGGCGCGGATGAAGCCGGCGATCACCCGCAGCAAGGTGGTCTTGCCGCAGCCGCTGGGGCCCAACAGGGCGACGAATTCGCCGGCGTTGATCGCCAGGTCGATGCGATCCACCGCGATCGCATCGCCGTAGCGGACCTGGATGTCGTCGAGGAGAAGAAAGGCGCGGTCGGTGACCATGCGTGCGTCCTTGTGTGCGGCCCATGACGGGCGTATGCGGGGAGTCAATGCAATATCCATGCCATTTCTAGCGGCCTCCGTCTCCCGGCGGAGGGCTCGCATCATGGCTCGCACACGCACGAAATCGTGCACATTGCTCACGGAAATGTGCACATATGCGACTCAGATGTGCATGGCATTTTCCGCGGCGGTACCGCCTAGCCGGCCTAGGACCCCTCTTTTCCCCCTTTAGCCGGGCCAATCAAGGGATAGCCTGGGCCGGGTTTTCCCGATCCGAAATTGGCATAGGTATTGCATACAAAGTGCTCGCCGGTCCGCCGCGCGGATGCAGCGCGGCGCGCGATAGGCGCTTTCTAGTTACCTGGGACCACATGATGATCAAGCGCGAGATGGATCGCGACCTGCATGGCTATGGCGGCAACCCGCCGCGAGCGCGGTTTCCCAACGATGCCGCCCTCGCGGTATCGCTGGCCGTGAATTTCGAGGAAGGCGCCGAATGGGCCGTGGCGGACGGCGACGCCGCGGCCGAGCGCGTGGCGGAGATCCATAGCGTCGTGCCCGCCGGCCGCTGGGACCAGGGCACGGAGCAGCAGTTCGCCTATGGCATGCGCGCCGGTATCTGGCGGGTCCTGGATGCCTTGGAGCGGCACAAGCGGCTGGCCACTTTCTATATGTGCGGACGCGCCGTCGAACGTTCGCCGGACATCGCGCGTCGCATCGTGCAGGCCGGGCACGAGGCCGCCTGCCATGGCTGGCGGTGGCGGCCGCACGCGGACTATGACAGCCGCGAAGCCGAACAGGCAGACCTGCGCCGCTGCGTCGCCGTGCTGCGGGAGGTCACCGGCCAGGCGCCGGCCGGCTTCTTCTGCCGTGGCAGCGAAAGCCCCTGGACGCGTGAACTGCTGCGCGGCGAAAACTTCGCGTACACCAGCAATGGCCTGGACGACGACCTGCCCTATTGGGCGGATCCCGCGGCCGATCGCCCCTTGCTGGTCATCCCCTATGCCTTCGACAGCAACGACATGAAGTTCTTCCATCCCAATGGCTTCGTGCGCGCCGATGACATGGTCGGCTATGTGCGCGACGCCATCGAAGTGCTGCTGGAAGAAGGCCGGCGCGGCACG
This sequence comes from Achromobacter aloeverae, assembly GCF_004121055.1. GTDB lineage: Bacteria > Pseudomonadota > Gammaproteobacteria > Burkholderiales > Burkholderiaceae_B > Bordetella_C > Bordetella_C aloeverae. Next base: position 181,305 of record NZ_PYAL01000003.1, on the reverse strand, counting down.
CCCAAGCTGCTGAACATCGGCCTGCACTTGCGCATCGTCGGCCGTCCCGGCCGCTTCGCCGCCCTTGCCCGCATCCTCGACATGCTCGACAGCTACGGCGACCGGATCTGGACGCCGCGCCGCATCGACCTGGCCCGCTACTGGCAGGAACATTTCCCCCCGCGCTAACGCGCCCCCTTGGCGTCAGTCCCTCTCATTGCAAGGAAACGCTCTCATGAACGACATCGATTTGTCCCGCCGTCACGTCATGGCCGGTCTGTCCGGCCTGGCCCTCTATGGCGCGCTGCCCGGTTTGGCGCGCGCGCAGTCCGACACCCGCATCGTGGTGCAGACGTTTCCTGGCACATGGGAGCAAGCCGCGCGCAGCGTCATCGTCCCCGCCTACGCGAAGGCAGCCAAGGGCGACGTCACGATCAGCCCGGTATTGGCCGTGGACGCCCTGGCACGCGTGGTTGCGGCCAAGAACGCGCCGCCCTATGACGTCATCCTGATCGACGAACCCGCCGAGATCGTGGCGCGCGCCCAGGACCTGCTCGAACCGCTGCCTGTGGCGCAAATGCCGAATCTGCAGAAGCTGCCACCCGGCCTGGTTGGCAAGGACGGGTACGGCGCCATGGCGGCGCTGCAGGTCTTCGGCATTGCGTACAACCCCCGTACGGTGAAGACGCCGCCCACGTCGTGGGAAGACCTGTGGCGTCCCGAATACAAGGGCCGCGTCCTGATCAACGGCCCCGACACCACCATAGGCGCGACCTGGATGGTGGCACTGGCCAAGATGCATGGCGGTAGCGAGACGGACCTGGAGCCGGCCTGGAAGGCCATGGAAGCGCTGAAGCCCAACCTTGCCACCATACCGCCCAATCCGGGCGCCGTGGGGCCGCTGTTCCAGCAGGGCCAGGCCGATATCGCGGTAGGCTTCCTGAGCGTGGTCGAGCCTTTGCGCGCGCGAGGCGTCGACATCGCCATCGCCCGGCCGAAGGAAGGCTGGGGCATCGTCAGCAACATCGCGCACCTGGTGAAGGGGTCGAAGAACAAGGCGCTGGCCGCCGCCTATATCAACACCCAGGTCGATGCTCACGTGCAGGCCCAACTGGCCAGGGAGCCTTACTACAACGTGCCGAGCAATCGCGATGTACCGTTCTCGGGCATCCTCGCGCAAGTCGCGCCCAGCCTGGAGGAACTGCTGAAGTCGCGCAGCATGAACTGGGCGCCGATCGCGGCGCAACGGCGCGAACTGATCGACCGCTTCAACCGCGAATTCCGCCGCGCCTGATGCCGATGCGCCTGCTCGTCCTCAACCCCAATACATCCACCGCCGTCAGCGAACGGCTGCGCGAGGTGGCGGCGGCCGGCCTGCGACCGGCGGACCGGTTGACTGTCGAGACCGCGCGGACCGGGCTGCCGTATATCGGCGACGCCGCGGCCATGGCCATCGGCGCGCGGGCCGCGCGGGCGAGCCTGCAAGGCGCCATGGCCGCGGGCGACGCATTCGACGCGGTGGTGCTGGGATGCTTCGCCGACCTGGATACCGCCGGCTTGCAGGCGCTGGCGCGCCGGCCGGTCGTCAACCTGCTGGGCGCGTCCGTCACGCTGGCCGCGCGGGCAGGTCGGCGCTGGGCGGTGGTCACCGCGGGCGGCGGATGGCAGCGCTTGCTGCCGGACATGTTTCGCGCCGCCATCAGGACACGGCCGACGCAAGAAGACGCCCTGCGCGGCGACGCGGCGCAGGGCGAACTGGTCGCCGTGCGTACCTTCGAAACCCAGGATCCCGCCATCGCCGGCGACCCGAACCGCATGCGCGGCGAAGTCGCCCGGCTGGCGCGACTTTGCGCGGATGAAGACGGCGCCGATGTCGTCATCGTCGGTGGCGCCGGACTGGGGGGCCTGGCGCCCGCCAACGTGGCCGGACATCGCAAGGTCACGGTGCTGGACAGCGTCGCAAGCGCGCTGCGGGTTGCGCGCGAACTGCTGGAGCGGGAGTCCCCTCGATGAAAGATGCCTACCCGCGCGACCTGATAGGCCACGGCGCCAGGCCGCCGCGGGCGGATTGGCCCGGCGGCGCCCGCGTCGCCGTGCAGTTCGTCCTCAACTACGAAGAAGGGGCGGAGAGTTCGATCCTGGACGGCGATGCGGGGTCGGAGCGCTTTCTCTCCGAAATCGTCGGCGCCGAAAGCTATCCCGCGCGCCACCTGAGCATGGAGTCGCTGTACGAATACGGCTCGCGCGTGGGCGTGTGGCGCATCCTCCGCGAGTTCGAGCGGCGCGGCCTGCCGCTGACGGTCTTCGGCGTCGCGCTGGCGTTGCAACGCAACCCCGATGTCGCACGGGCCTGCGTCGAACTGGACCACGAAATCGCCTGCCACGGCTGGCGCTGGCTGCATTACCAGAACATCGACATCGCCACGGAGCGGGAACACATGAGGCTGGGTACGGCTGCCGTGCGGGAACTGACGGGCGGCCTGTGGCCCCTCGGCTGGTACACCGGCCGCGACAGCCCCAACACGCGGCGCCTGCTGATCGAACAGGGCGGCTACGAGTACGACAGCGATTATTACGGCGACGACTTGCCGTTCTGGACGCGAGTGGCGCCCGCCGACGGCGTCTCCTTGCCGCACCTGATCGTGCCCTACACGCTGGACGCCAACGACATGCGTTTTGCCACGCCCCAGGGGTTCAATACCGCGTCGCACTTCTACGAATATCTGCGCGACAGTTTCGATGTCCTGTACGCCGAGGGCGTCGAAACGCCCCGGATGATGTCCATAGGCATGCACTGCCGCCTGCTGGGGCGGCCGGGGCGCTTCCTGGCGCTACAACGCTTCCTGGATCACGTGCAGCGGCACGATCGCGTATGGATATGCCGCCGCATCGATATCGCGCGCCACTGGGCGGCACGGCATCCCGCGGCATAGTCGCGCTGCGGTGCTTGCGGGCATACGTCCCGGCCTGCGCCCGGGACTCGCTTCAATCGACGCGCGCATTCGCATCCTTGACGACCTTGGACCACTTGGCGGTTTCCGTGTCCACGAAGCCCTGCAACTGCCCAGGGCCCAGGCTTCCCGTCCCTTCCAGGCCCAGCGCCGTCAGCTGCTTGCGCACCCCGGCTTCCTGGAGCACGTCCGCGGCGGTGTCGAGCAGCTTTTGCCTGACTCCGGCGTCCAGGCCATCGGGCCCCGCCAGCATGAACCATGCGGTCAGGTCGAAGCCGGGATAGCCGGATTCGGCCAGGGTCGGGACGGTGGGGGCGGCCTCCGAGCGCCTGGCGCTGCTCGCGGCCAGGGCCCGCATCTTGCCGCTACTGATATAAGGCAGCACCGCGGCGGGATGGTAGAACATGAAGTCCACCTGGCCGCCCAACACGGCCGCCAGCGCCTGGCCGCCCTCCTTGAACGGAATATGGGTCATCCGGACCGAGGCCATCGATTTGAGCAGCTCGCCGGCCAGATGGCCGGAAGTGCCGTTGCCCGCGGAACCAAATGACAGCTTGTCGGGATGCGCCTTGGCATAGGCGACCAGATCGGCCAGCGTCTTGTACGGCGCGTCCGCTCGCACCACCAGCAGCGTGGGCGTATAGCCGGCCATGGCAAGGTAGGAGAAGTCCCGCGCCGGCGAGTAGGAGAGCGTGGGGTACAACGCCGGGTTGATCGACAGCGTACCCACCGTTCCCAGGCTCAGCACATAACCATCCTTCCTGGACTTGGCCACGTAGTCCGTGCCGATGCTGCCGCCCGCGCCGGGTCGATTTTCCACGATGACAGGTTGTCCCAGCTTCCTGGACATCGCCTCGCCCATGACGCGGGCCACGAGATCGGTGGACGTGCCCCCTGCAAAGGGGACGATGAGCCGTATCGGATGATCGGGATAGTCGCCCGCGGCATGAGCCAGGCCCGGTGCGGCACCATGAAGCGCAACGATAAGCGCGATCAGCGCCCGGAATGCTTTATTCATGTTTGTCTCCTGTTGTCTTTTTTATTCCGCGCCGAGGCACGCCGGCACGTACCGCGACGGGTCTGGCTAACGGACGTGAGAACCTCGGGCCGCCAGTTCCTGACGGATGACTTCGTTGTGTTCGCCCAGCAAAGGCGGGGCGCTGACATTCAACGGTCGCTGGCCATCGAATGACACGGGGTTGCGAACGGTCGTGAATTCGCCCAGCACCGGGTGCGAGCCCTTTACCGCGATCTGCAGGTGCCTGGCCTGGGGATCTTCCAGGGCTTCGCTGGGGTCGTACATCGGTGCATGGGGAACGTCTTCGGCTTCCAGGCGCCGGCACCACTCATCGCGGGGGTACGCCTTGAAGCGCTCCGCGAGCAAGGTCATGATGTTTTCCTGGTTCTGGATGCGCGCTTCCCGGGTGGCGTAGCGCGCGTCCCTCAGCATGTCCGGCAAGCCGATGGCGTCGGCCAGTCCCTGCCAGAACTTCTCCGGCGAAGACATGTGCAGCGCTATCCACTTGCCGTCGGCGCAGGCCACCACGTAGGACTGCGACACGCTGGGCCGGCTATAGGGCCCCATGACCTCGCCTTCCGCGAAGTAATGGGTGAACGCATCCAGGTTGAAATGGCTCATGGCTTCCAGCATGGAGACCTCGACCTTGCGGCCGATGCCCGTGCGCTCGCGCTCATAGAGCGCGCCCAGGATGCCGTAGGCCGCGTAGTACCCCGTCAAGGCATCGGCGATGGCGGGCCCGACCACGCGCGGATTGCCGGGGTTGATCAACAGGCCGAGGAATCCGCTGGCCGCCTGGGCGACCGTGTCGTAGGCGGGGCGCCTTGCGGCGGGCCCGGTCGCGCCGAAGCCGCTGATCGCGCAATAGATCAGGCGCGGATTGATTTCGCGCAAGCGTGCTTCGCCCGCGCCCAGCCGTTCGGCCGCGCCGGGACGGAAATTCTGTATGTAGACATCGGCGCCGCGGATCAGGTCGTCGAACAATTCGAGATCGTCGGGCTGCTTCGGGTTGAGCGTGACGCTACGCTTGTTGCGGTTGTAGGTTTGGAAATGGGGGCTATAGAGCCCGCCGCGGAAAGCCCGGAAGGGGTCCCCGGTTTCGGGCTGCTCCACCTTGATGACATCGGCGCCCAGGTCCGCCAGCATCATGCCCGCGGCGGGCCCGGTAATGAACGTGCCCTGCTCGATCACCGTCACGCCCTTCAATACTTCGATCATGCCACTCTCCCTGACGGCCGGCGCCTTACTGCCCGACCTTGAACCCATCGGGCACCTCGCCGGTATAGACCAGTTCGCGTGTCGCCTGGTAGGACAGGGCGAAACCGATGCCGTGCGCCAGCTCCTCGCACAAATGAGCGATCAGGCCGCCCGTGCGCGCCAGGATCGGTACGCCTCGCAACCCTTCCAACGGAAACCCTACGCCCATCAGCACAGCGGGAATGGCCGCGGAGACGTTGAGCTTGAGCTGCTTGCCGGTGACCTCGGGAATGATCCGCTCGACCGCATCGGCCAGCCGGATGTAGGTCAGATCGGCGCCCTGCGCGGCCGCCACCTCGAACAAGGCTTGCACGCGCGGGTCACGGGCCTTGTGTTGCGGATGGCCGTAGCCGGGAATGGCGCGGCCGGCCTCGCGATACGCACGGACCACCGCCGTGGCCGCTTCCTCGTCGGAACGTCCTTGTTCCACCTGTCCGCGGATTTCGGCCAGCATGCGTCCGGCGTTCTCGGACGCGCCGAGAATGACGGAGCCGCAGCCCAGGATGCCGGCGGCCACTGCCCCTTGCATGGCATCGGGCGCCGCGGCGAGCGTCATCCGGCTGGCCTGGACGCTGGGCACCAGGCCGTGATCGGCGATCGCCACCAGCGTGGCGTCGACGACCGCGGTCTGGGCGGCGCTCGGGCGCCGGCCGGTCACGAGGAAGTAGAAATACTCGGTGAAGGACAGCTTGCCGATGAGATCCTTGCTCAGGTCCTTGCCTCGAACCACGATGGTTTCCGAGTTGGACGTGCTGATGGCCGTGCGGGGTACGGTTTCCTTGCCTATGATCATGAGGGCTCCCTGCGAAGGTAGACGGAAGCGCGGATCGCTTCAGCGATCGCCGGCATTGCGCGAAAGTCGTGGCAAGGCTGTTCGAACATCCTTTTCTCCCGGACTTGCCGGCTCGGCGTAAGCACGCAACGCGGCGCCTGTGGTGGCACAGTCTAGAGACGCGCTGGCCCAATAAACAGTGGTAAATTTCTGTGGAAACGATCGATGCCATCAATGCTTATCGCCGATTTCCATCGATCGCAGAACTTCCAGGAGGGGGCGATGGAGCTACGCCATCTGCGCTATTTCGAGGCGTTGGCACAGACGCTCAGCTTCACCAAGGCGGCCGAGCGCGTGCATGTCACGCAATCCACGCTCTCGCATCAGATCCGCCAGTTGGAAGAGGAACTGGGGCAGGCGCTGTTTGACCGGATCGGCAAGCGCGTATCCATGACCGAAGCGGGCGAGACGCTGTTGCTGAATATCGGACCTGCGCTGCGCCAGGTCGACGCGGCGGTCCACGCGATCCGGGATTCGACGCAGGCCGTTTCGGGCGAAATACGTATCGGCACGACGCAGAGCTTCAATATTCGCCTGGTGCCGAACTGCATAGCCGAATTCCTGGCGCGCTATCCGTCCGTGCGGCTGGCGGTGGAGGAACTACCGGCATTGCAAATCATTGAGCAACTGCAGGCCGGCAGCCTGGATCTCGGCATTTCCTATCGGCCCGACGCGCCCGCGCATGACTTGTGGTTTGAACAGCTCTACACCGAGGAAATGCGTCTGGTCGTAAGCGCGAACCACCCCTTGGCCCATCGGCGCCGGATAAGGATGACGGAACTCCACGGGGCGCGCATCGCGGTCTTCTCCCGGCAGTTCTCCACGCGCCAGTTGATCGATGACTGCCTGCAAGCCGCCGGTGCCGAACCCATCATCATCGCCGAGTTGAATTCGATCAATGCCATGCTGGAACTGGCGCGCTGTACGGATATCGCGGTGATCATCGGCGCCAGTGCGGACACGGGGGATAGCGGGCTGCGATTCCTCCCGCTGGAAGATCCCACGCCGCAACGCACGCCTGGCTTGCTGTGGCAACGGGGCATTCCGCGCTCGATGAGCGTGAAATACTTTGCGACGGTGATACGGCGCGCCGTCGCGAAGGGGAAAGTGGATGGGCCGTAGCTGACTGACATGCCCCGGTCTCTCGGGATGAAGCGATACTTCAATGCATTTCCCGAGTCGCTTCGTTGTAATGCACGAAGACCAGGGTCGAATTTCATCGATGGCCGCAGGCTCCTGGCATCCTCAGCGTAGTCGTGCAACGTTCTGGTCAATGCAGCCTTGGATCATGCCCAAGGTGTCGGGAGTAATAGCTTGGGGGTGTAGGCTATTGGCGATGGTTGCAAACTGGCTGGCCACATCGCAAATTCGGTCTATCATTCTCGCGGCGACGTCCTGCGTCACCTCGGCTTCCTCGGCAAGCCGAAGCATCTGCGTCCGCGAAATCGCCAGCGCTTCCCCTATCACGTCCATCTGGTGATATCCACCTGGCCCCTCGCAGAACGTGACGTCGTAAGCGGGTGCCAGCCTCCACTGACCCTCTTGCGACATGATGTAGGCAAAGTTCTTGGGGTGATCGTCCCTGTTGTTGAACGCCACATTGAAAACCGCGCGCTCGTAGGCTACGGCCATCTGTCGCACATCGTTGGTACACATCTGCGTCGCCCGCAAGAAGTTGACGTAGTCCAACACTCCTGGAGACCGGTAATCGGCGCCCGTAAAGGCAGCCAGACTTTGCATGGGTATGCGCAGGCCATCCTGGCGGTCAAAGCGCTTGCTTGCAAACGCCGCTGCCCCATTCGGCAGACTGAAGTACTGCGTGTCCGGGGTCTCGATACCGCACATGCGCAAACACTGGGCGTATGCCATTTCGATGGCGCACACCTCGGCATGCTCTTGTCCAGCGGGGAACTTGACCAGCCAGGCCTCAAAGCCCGGCGTGACGGCGGTGGTGAACGCGCCGCTTGCGGGATCGCGATAAACCAGGGCCTTGGGCCTTGCACCTTGAGGCGAGCCGCCCACCAGCAGCAAGGTCTGCAGGAACGCACCACCTTCTCCCTGAAGCACCTCCTGGACTTCAGCGGCAAGCTGTTCCAGCGGGATGTGAACTTCCGGCTCCCGCCCTTCGGGCGCCACGGGTTCAAAGGTCATGGCGCCCATCGCATTGCTGCCGACGTAGGCCAGCCGGTCCAGTGGACCGATGCGCGCCGGGGAGAGCCTGTGGCGCCGGAACATGCGATCCATCAGCAACATGCCCCAGCCGTCCGGCAAGGCGTCGTAGACAGGGCCTGGCAAGCCCAATTGGTGGCGTGGAAAATCCCGGCGTAACGAGGGCCCTTCCAACGGCAGCGTGTAGGAGGACAGTTCCAAGCCCCTTTGTCGGGCTTCATTGCTGTACTCAAACACGATCAGCGGGCGACCGGTCAGAGCGGTCGTGGAAACCAGCGTGCCCCAATGCCATCGCTCGCCCCAGCCCTCATAGAAGACGTTCACTTGCTCAGGCATCACCGGGCTTTCTCTTTGTACGGAAGCGGTTGGCGCTGTTTTCATAGCGCCGAATGTCCTCGATGCTGTCCAGCTTTGGCAGGAACAGGCCCTCGAGCTCTTTCGTTCGGCCGAGGGCCATCGCCACGCGAACCACATTCTCGAAGCCGACATTGCGCCCGGCTTCCAGGTTGGACACGGTGTTGACGCCAACGCCGGCACGCCCTGCCAAGTCGGCTTGCGTCATGTTCAGCGCCAAGCGCTCTGCGCGCAAGCGATGGCAGAGTCGTTTGACGACCTCGCTCGGTTTGCTGAAATTTAAGTCCAACATAGTGGATACCTACCCAAGCTTGAAGCGTGGTCGTGCCAGGGATTATAGAATATCCCTTCTAGCAAGTCGAGAACTTAATTCCGAGATTTCATAGTTTAACTCGGGATTTATGGGATTTATCCACAATAGAATGGATTTATCTATCTCAGGTTTGCGTGTGCAGGTCCTCTTGAAAGGAAGATAAGTCGGGTGGGGACGATCAGTGCAATCCCTCTTTAACCTACGAGACTTTCAAAGTCAGGAAGCTCAACGCCACACGTCGGCCGCGTGTGCATTCAACCGGTCGTTGCAACACACTAGAGGCTGCGCAACTCCCGAATGTGCTTTCTGTCCAGGAAATCGACATGAACCCGTTACTTGCTGGCGGATGCCTGTGTGGCGCTGTCCAATACTCGGTAAAAAACGAATTCGTCTATGCGTTGAACTGCCACTGCTCGAATTGCCGCCGCTCTACTGGCTCGGCATTCAAACCCTTCGCGGGAATAGAGCGCAACAAATTGCGCATAACACGGGGCGACGACGACGTGTCAATTTTCGGCGATGAGCATGCGTCACACGACCTGCGCTGCAGGAAATGTGGAAGCCTTCTTTTTTCAGTAGTCCGGAGCGGCGAATACGTTCACGTAACGTTGGGAACGCTAGCCGACACGCCCAGCATGCGTCCCAGTGCCCATATCTTTGTAGGGTCCAAAGCTCCGTGGTATTCCATAACTGACGATCTGCCGCAATACGACGAATTCGAGTAAGTGGCCGCATCGGGCCGCAAGCGGGCGTGTGCGGTTCCGCACAGACGCCTGGACACACGAAGTGCCGCCGAAGCGTTGTCGGTCACACAGCGTAAGACCGAGACGAAGACGGCCGCAGAAAATGCGGCCTCCCCAGGGGCAAACTGATATTGGAGAAACCTGACTGACGTTGGCGAGCGACGTTCGGCCTTCGGAGCGCGACCGACTTTATTTATCGCTTTCGCGCCGCCTTGCCCCTCACTCCACCGTCACGCTCTTCGCCAGGTTCCGCGGCTTGTCCACATCCGTGCCCCGCGCGCACGCGGTGTGGTACGCCAGCAATTGCAGCGGCACCGTATGCAGGATGGGCGACAGCTTGCCGTAGTGCTCCGGCATGCGGATCACATGCATGCCGGGGTCGCGCACGATCTGGCTGTCCGCGTCCGCGAAGACATACAGTTCGCCGCCGCGCGCGCGCACTTCCTGCATGTTGGACTTCAGTTTCTCCAGCAAGGCGTCCTTGGGGGCAATGGTGACCACGGGCATCTGGTCCGTGACCAGGGCCAGCGGCCCGTGCTTGAGTTCGCCGGCCGGGTAGGCCTCCGCGTGGATGTAGCTGATTTCCTTCAGCTTCAGCGCACCTTCCAGTGCGACCGGATAGTGCATCCCGCGTCCCAGGAACAGGGCGTTTTCCTTGGACGCGAAACGCTCGGCCCAAGAGATGATCTGCGGCTCCAGCGCCAGCACGGAACTGATGGCGGCGGGCAAGTGGCGCAAGGCCTTCAGGTGCTCGGCCTCTTCCTCGTCGGTAAGACGGCCATGTACCTGCGCCAACGCCAGTGTCAACATGAACAGCGCCGCCAGCTGGGTGGTGAAGGCCTTGGTCGAAGCCACGCCTATCTCCACGCCGGCGCGCGTGATGAAGGCCAGCTGGCACTCCCGCACCATGGCGCTGGTCGCCACATTGCAGATGGTAAGGGTATGGGTCATGCCCAAACTGCGCGCATGCTTGAGCGCGGCCAGGGTGTCGGCCGTTTCGCCCGACTGCGAAATCGTCACCACCAGCGAACGCGGATTGGGCACGCTGTCCCGATAGCGATATTCGCTGGCGATCTCCACCGCCACCGGTATCTTGGCAATCGATTCAATCCAGTACTTGGCCGTCAGCCCCGCGTAGTAGCTGGTGCCGCAAGCCAGGATCAAGAGGGAATCCGCCTCCTTGAATATCTTGTAGGCGCCGTCGCCGAACAACTCCGGCGTGATGGTCTCGATATCCTGCAAGGTATCGCCCACGGCGCGCGGCTGCTCGAAGATTTCCTTCTGCATGAAATGGCGATAGGGCCCCAGCTCGGCGGCGCCGCTGTGGACCTGCACGGTATTGACCTTGCGTTCGACGGCACGGCCCTGGTGATCGGTGATCCACACGCGCGACAACTGCAGGTCCACTACGTCGCCATCTTCCAGATAGATGATCTGGTCCGTGGTACCCGCCAGCGCCAGCGCGTCCGACGCCAGGAAGTTCTCGTTCTTGCCCAGCCCGACAACCAGGGGCGACCCCTGGCGCGCGCCGACCACGCGATGCGGCTCGTCGCGGCAGAACACGGCGATGGCATACGCGCCCTGCAAGCGCCGCACGGCCTGCTGCACGGCTTCTAGCAGATCGCCGGAATACAGATGGTTGACCAGGTGCGCGATGACCTCGGTGTCGGTCTGGCTTTCGAAAACATAGCCGGCCGCCTGCAACTCCGCGCGCAACTCGTCGTGGTTTTCGATGATGCCGTTATGGACCAGCGCAATGCGCGGCTTGTCGTGGCCATGGGCCGAGAAATGCGGGTGCGCGTTGTGCGTGGCGGGCGCGCCATGGGTGGCCCAGCGCGTATGGGAAATCCCGGTGTAGCCTGTCAGGTGTTCCTGGTCGATCAGCGCGGCCAGTTCGGAAACGCGCTCGGTGCTGCGGGTGCGCCGCAGTTCGCCATCCGCGTAGACCGCCACGCCGCAGGAGTCGTAGCCCCGGTATTCAAGACGGCGCAGGCCCTCGACCAGGACAGGAGTAATGTCGCGCTGGGCGACGGCACCGACGATTCCGCACATGGCAGGCTCCGGGAAGATTGAAGACAAGCGCCATTGTGGGTGGACGAGCGAGAAATAAGATTTCTTTATTCCGCCAAAGATGAACTAATATTTAATGACAAATTTATGTCGAAATTTATTCGATAAACGTTGGGAATTATGGAATTTTCTATCTTCCGATGAGTGATACGCCCCCGTTGATCCCGTTCGATGACCTCGACCGTCGCATCCTGGCCCAGTTGCAGGACGACGCCTCCCTCACCAACCAGGAGCTGGCCGAGAAGGTCCACGCGTCGCCGCCCACCTGCCTGCGCCGCGTGCGACGGCTGGTGGAAACCGGTGTGATCGAAAAGCAGGTGGCCATCCTGGACCCCGCCCGCCTGGGCAGCACCCTGACGGCGATCGTGGAAATCACGCTGGACATCCAGGCCGCGGAAAAGATGACGGAATTCGAAGCCAGGATGCAGGACGAAGCGGCCATCCTGCAGTGCTACCGGGTCTCGCCGGGTCCCGACTTCGTCTTGATCGCGCAGGTTAGCGACATGCCCGCCTACCATGCGCTGGTGCATCGGGCATTCACGGCGCAGGCCAATGTGCGCAACGTGCGGACGTTCTTTTCCGTGCATCGGTCGAAATTCGAAACACGGGTGGCGGTGACGCCGAGGGAACCGTAGGCCATCCGGTGCGCGGCGCCTGCCCGGGCGTGGGGCATCCTGGCCCGCACCCGCGCCATGGCGCAAGCGCCGTCAGTGCGCCAGCCGCGCGGCCTCGCCCCGCTCGCGCAGCAGGCGCTCGAACTGCTCCAGGTAGCGATGGCCCATCGTGGCCACATCGTGCTCGACGCGCACGTAGTCATAGGCGCGCTCGGTCACGGCGCGGCGCATGACGTCATCATCCAGCAGGGTCGCCATGCCTTGCGCCATCGCTCGGTAATCCTCCACCGCGCACAGGATGCCGCGCCCGTCGGCCAGGCTTTCCTTCAGGCCGCCGGCGTCCGTCGACACCACCGGCACGCGCTGCAGGAACGCATCGAACACGCTGCTGCCCAGCGCCTCTTCGCGCGACGTCATGGCGAAGACGTCCATGCAGGGATAGAAATCCTCCACGCCCTTGCGGAACCCGGCAAACAGGTAGACGTCCTGCAGGCCCAGCTCGGCCACCAGCGCACGCGCCTGGGCTTCCTCGTTGCCGCCGGCGCCAAAATGCACGAACAGGAAGTCCAGCCGTGTCCGCGCCAGTTCCGCCACGGCCCGTATCATGGTCAAGGGGTCCTTGTCGTGTATCAGCGCGGCCGATGTCGCGATGACGCGCTTGCCCGGCACCTTGAACTCCGCCGCCAGCCGCGCCTGGTTCTGCGCGTCGGGCGGCGCGGGCGCCACCGCGCTGCGGATGATCACAGGCGCCAGGCCCAGCCGCCGCGGCTCGATCGCCGCCATCTCGCTGATCGCCACGAACAGGTCGACGTGGCGCCACTTGAAGCCGGTCTTCCATTCCTCGTTGGGCTTGACCACGAAGGACGTGCGCCGCGAGAAAACCACAGGACGCCGATGGATAGGCTTGGTCAGCACGGCCCACGTCACGGTGTTCGCGGTCTGCGCATGAATGATGTCGTAGCGGCCGCCGCGCCTGGCAAGAAAACCGATCTGCCCAGGCACGCCGGACACGGCATGCACCTTGAACCCCTGCTCCACGGCGCGCTGTGCCAGCGGCGCGCCGGCACGGGCAAGCAACTCCACGTCATGCCCCGCATCCCGGAAGGCCATCATGCAGTAGAGCGTCTGCCGCTCCCCGCCGCGCCAGCCTTTCTCGAAATTCAGTTGCAGGATTCTCATGCGCGGCCGATACCCTCGTACTCGAAGCCCGCTGCCTTCAGGTCCGCCGCGTTGTACTGGTTCCGGCCATCGAGAACCAGGGGCGTTTTCAACAGCGCACGCACACGCTCGAAATCGGGCGCGCGGAAGACCTTCCACTCCGTGACCAGCACCAGGCCGTCGGCGCCCTCCAGGGCGTCGTACATATCGGTCACGAAGGTCACGCGCGGATTGTGCTTCAACACCTTGGCGGCCTCGTCCATGGCCACCGGATCATAGGCGCGGATCGTGGCGCCGCGCCGGGTCAGTTCCTCGATCACGGTCAGGCTGGGAGCCTCGCGCATATCGTCGGTGTTGGGCTTGAACGCCAGGCCCCACACGGCGAAACACCGGCCGCTCAGGTCCTCGCCATAGCGGCGCACGATCTTGCGCGCCAGGCGGAATTTCTGTTCGTCGTTGGCCGCTTCCACCGCCTCGATCACCCGCATCGGCAGCTGGTGTTCGCCGGCCATGCGGCTCAGCGCCTGCACGTCCTTGGGGAAGCAGGACCCGCCATAGCCCGCGCCGGGATAAAGAAAGTGATAGCCGATGCGTGGATCGGCGCCGATGCCGCGACGCACCTGCTCGATGTCCGCGCCCACGGCCTCGGCCAGGTTGGCCATTTCGTTCATGAAGGAGATGCGCGTGGCCAGCATGGCGTTGGCCGCGTACTTGGTGAGTTCCGCCGAACGCACGTCCATCACCATCAGGCGGTCGTGCGTGCGCTGGAAGGGCTCGTAAATCCGTCGCATGACGCCCACGGTGTACTCGTCGTCGGCGCCGACGACGACGCGGTCGGGGCTCATGAAATCATGGATGGCCGCGCCTTCCTTGAGGAATTCCGGATTGGACGCGACGCTGAAGGGCAGATCGACGCCCCGCTCGGCCAGCACTTCGGCGACCGCGGCGCGCACCTTGTCCGCCGTGCCCACCGGCACGGTGGACTTGTCGACGATGATCTTGCGACCGGTCATGTGGCGCGCGATGCCGCGCGCGGCAGCCAGCACGTATTGCAGGTCGGCCGAGCCATCCTCGCCCGGCGGGGTGCCGACGGCGATGAACTGCACGTCGCCATGCGCCACGCTGGCGGCGACGTCGTCCGTGAAGTGCAGCCGCCCGGCCTGGACGTTGCGGCGGACCAGGTCTTCCAGGCCCGGCTCGTAGATCGGAATGCCGCCTTCGCGCAGGAAGGCCACCTTGGCGCTATTGACGTCCAGGCACATGACGTCGTTGCCCATTTCAGCCAGACAGGCACCCGACACCAGGCCCACGTAGCCCGTACCCACCACGGTAATCTTCATCGCATTCGCCCTAGAAAACATGGCGCGTGACTCGTCACGCGGCCGATGCACGGGATTATAGGGCCCACCCCCGGCCCCGGCCCCGGCAGCGGGAAGCGGCCGGGCCAGGGCGGCAGGGGGTTCGCATGGCGTCGCGCGCGAGTGTCGTGCGGGGCTGTCGTGCGGGGCTGTCGTGCGTGGTGTCGCCCGGCCTTGCCGGGCGCCTGGCCTAGGCCTCCGGCGTCACGGCCCTGAAACGTACCGTGTTGACCAGCACCGCGGCGCCGGCGCAGACGGCGCCCAGGATCAAGGCCAGCGACGGGCCATGCGCGGTCGTCAGGCCGAAGGCGGTCGCCACCAAGGCGGTGCCGCAGCTTTGGCCAAAGACCCGGGTGGTAGCCTGCAGGCCGCCGATGGCGCCGCTGCGCGAGCGCGGCGCCGATCCGATCATCGACCGGTTGTTCGGCGTCTGGAAAAAACCGAAACCCAGGCCGCAGGCGAACATGACCACCATGATGGTGGTGTTGCCCACGTCGTGCGGCAGCAGCGTCATGCCCACCAGCCCCAGCACCATGACCGCGGCGCCGATGCCGCTGAGCGTGGCCGCCGAGTAGCGGTCCGACATGCGGCCCGCCAGCGGCGCGACAACGGCCGTGCCGACGGGCCAGGCCGCCATCAGCATGCCCACCTGCAAGGGCGGGCGCTCCAGCACCGACTGGAAGAAAAACGGCAGGGCGACATAGGACGCCATCTGCGCCGCGAACGTGCAGGCGGACGCCGCCACGGCGTAGGCGATGGGCTGGATGCGCAACAGGTCCACCGGCGCCAGGGGAGCGGTCTGCTTCGTGGCGCGCCGGACCAGGAAATACCCCGCCACGGTGGAGATGGCGATCAACCCCACGCCCTTGACCGGGTCCGCCACCAGCTTGTCGACGCCGATGATGAAGACACCCAGCGTCAACATGTTCAACAGGGCGCTGATGGCATCGAAGCGCGTATTGGTGCGCGGCACGTCGGGCAGGAAGCGTAGCCAGAACATGCCCAGTATGCCCAGCGGCACGTTGACCGCGAAGATCCACGGCCAGGCGGCCACCGACAGGATGGCCGACCCTATCGTCGGCCCCAGCACCGACATCACGGCCACCGTCGTGGCATTCAGGCTGATACCGCGCCCCAGCTTGGAATGGGGATAGATATGGCGGACGAGACCGCCGAACATGCACATCAGCGACGCCGCGCCCACGCCCTGGAAGATGCGGGCCAGCGTCAACGTCATCAGCGAATTGGCCATGGCGCAACCCAGCGACGCCACGGTGAACAGCCCCAGCCCCATGGCGAACATGCGGCGAAAGCCCACGCGCTCGGCCAGCGACGACAGGGGCAGCAGCATGACCACCAGCGCCACGCTGTAGGCGTTGACGATCCATACGGAGTCCGCGGGATCCACGCCAAGGTCATGGGAAATCGTGGGCAGGGCGACGTTGGCGATGGTGCTGTCCAGCACCGACAGGCTGATGCCCAGCATCACCACGCTGGCCGCCCAATAGCGGCGCGGGGTGGGCAGCCCGTCCTGGGCGGCGCCCTTGGACGCGGCAGGACCGCCGGCGGCGGCGCCAGGCGCCGGACCGGCCGGAGAAGCGGGGGTGTCCTTCATGGTTTCTTCTTGGTCGGCCGGGTCCAGCCGGGCACGGAAGCCTGGCGCGCGCGCGAGATGGTCAATTGTTCGGCGGGCGCGTCGCGCGTGAGCGTGGTGCCGGCGCCCAAGGTGGCGCCGCGGCCCACGCGCACCGGTGCGACGAGCTGCGTATCGGACCCGACGAAGACGTCGTCCTCGATGATGGTGCGATGCTTGTTCACGCCATCGTAGTTGCAGGTGATCGTACCCGCCCCGACGTTCACGCGCGCGCCGATGTCGGCATCGCCGATATAGGTCAGGTGATTGGCCTTGCTGTCGACCCCGATCACGGCATTCTTCACTTCGACGAAGTTGCCGATATGGGCCCGGTCGTGCAGTTCGGCGCCCGGGCGCAGCCGCGCATAAGGCCCGATGCGCGCCTGCGCGCCCACCTGGGCCTGCTGCAGGTGGCTGTAGGCCTCGACCTGCGTGCCCGCGCCCAGCTTGACGTCGCGCAACACGCAATGCGGCCCGATGCGCACGCCATCGGCCAGTTCGACACGGCCCTCGAACACGCAGCCGACGTCGATGTAGACGTCGCGGCCCACGGTCATGCTGCCGCGCAGGTCGAAACGGGCGGGATCCGCCAGCGTGACGCCGGCCTCCAGCAGGCGGCGCGCCTGTTCGCGCTGCCAGATCCGTTCCAGCTCGGCCTGTTGCACGCGGCTGTTGACGCCCAGGGTCTCCCAGGCGGCGGCCGGCTGCGCGGCGCCGACCGGCACGTCATCGGCCACGGCCAGCCCGACGGCGTCGGTCAGGTAGTACTCGCCCTGGGCATTGTTGTTGTCGATGCGGGTCAACCAGTCCTTCAAGCGGCCCGTAGGCGCGGCAATGATGCCGGTATTGACCTCGCGGATGGCGCGTTCCTGCTCGGTGGCGTCCTTGTGTTCGACGATGCGCGTGACCTGCCCCCGCGCGTCGCGCACGATGCGGCCGTAGCCCGTGGGGTCGGCCAAGGTCTCGGTCAGCACCGCCATGCCGCGGCCGCGCGCTTCCAGAAGGCGGCGCAAGGTCTCCGGCTGGACCAGCGGCACGTCGCCGTAAAGCACCAGCGTGGCGTCGTCCGCATCGCCTTCCAGCAGCAGCGGCGCGGCCTGCGCCACGGCATGGCCGGTGCCATGCTGGGGCTGTTGAAGGGCGAAATGCAGGTCCTCCTGGCCGGCATAGGCGGCGCGCACGCGGTCCGCGCCGTGACCGACCACGATGACGATGCGGGCCGGCTGCAAGCGGCGGGCGCTGTGCAGGACATGATCGAGCATGGGCCGGCCGGCCAGGGTATGCAAGACCTTGGGCAGGTCGGATTGCATGCGCTTGCCTAGGCCGGCGGCCAGAATGACGATGTTCAGCATAGGGAAAAACTTCGCAATAGCGCCCCGCGCGGCAAGCGGCGGAGCGGGAGAAGGGCCATCGAGCGGCCCGGACGGGGTGGCATTTTACGAGAGCGGACGGCGCGATCCTGCAACACGGACTGCGTTGCGAGGGGTGCCGTCGGTCGTGGTCTTGGACAAGGGCTTCTTCGCGGCGGGACGGGCGGCCGGTGACGGCTTGCCCGCACCCTTGGCAACGGGAGGCTTGGCGACCGGGGCCTTGGCGATGGCATGGGGCCGCGTCGAACTGACGCTGGCGGCCTTGCTGCCACCACGCGGCTTGGCGGGCGTCCTGGCCCCGCCCGGCTGCGCGCCCGCCGTCCTGGCCGCGCCGGCCTTGGGGTCGGCCTTGGCGGCCTTGCCGCCGCCGGACTTGCCGGCCGGCTTCGGGGCAGGCGCCGCCTTCTTCGTCACGGACTGGCCGGCACCGGCGCCCGTGGACGACGTGGATTCCGCACCGCGCGTGGCGGCGCCCATGCCTTGCATCCCACCCGGCATGGAAGCCGCCGTCGCCGCGGCCAATTGGCCGAACTGCTGCTGCAGCAGGTTCCACCAGGCTTCCGACGCGGATTGCGCCGCGCCGCCCAGGAAGGCAGGCACCGCACCCACGCCAGGGGTGGCGGCAGCGTCAGGCGCGGCCTGTCCGCCGCCCGCCGCACCGGTCGGCGACGCGTTGCCCGCCGCGTTATCTTCCGGCGGCTCTTCATCGGTTTCGTCGTAAGGATCGTCCTCGTCCGCGCCTTCGGCTCCCTCGGCCTCGGGGGCGCGAACGGGCGCGGCGCCGTACGCCGACCTCGGACCTTGTCCGCCAGCCGCCGCGGCGGACGCGCCAGGCGCCGCACCGGCGGCCGGTCGCGCGGTCTGCCCCGCCGGCTTCAGGCCCAGCACCACTTCCAGCGGCGAAGCATCGCCCCATTGCGCGCCGGCGGCGGCCTGGCTGCTGACGCTATCAACGAAAGAGCGCAGCGTATTGATGGTGGAGCGCTGCACTTCCAGGCCTTGTATCGTGCTGCCCAGCATGGAGAGGTTCAGCCGCAGCCAGCTTTCCACGGTGCGCAGTTCCGCGATGCGGCGATCGAGGTCCTCCAGGTTCAGCGGCGGCGTCATCGGCATGACTTGCGCCAGGCCGCCCGGTCCCATCAAGCCGGCCCAGGCTTTACGCATCATTTCCATGCTGGCGAGCAAGGGATTGCCGGCCGCGTCGCCGGACTGCCCCAGGCCGGGGAGGATGAAGGGGTTGCTATGCGGGTCGGTCATCAGTCTCTCTCGTGGGGCCTGACCGTCCCGCGCGTTCGGAGGTTCGCCGCGCGGCCCGATACCGCCGCTCATCGCGGCAGCAGCTGGTTGTTTTCCACGCGTATGGCTTGGCCCGTCGAATATTGGAACGGCGTATCACTGCGGAAAGTGTGTGTGCGGCCATCATTGGTGCGGGCAACCAACTGATAACGCGTCACGGTTTTCTGGTTCATATTACGCTCGATTTCCCTGCCTGCCAAAGCGCCGCCCACGGCGCCCAGCACCGTCAAGGCCGTCTTGCCGCCACCACCGCCGAACTGGTTGCCAACGACGCCGCCCACCACGCCGCCGGCGACCGTGCCGACGATGTGGTTGCTGGTATCCTGCACCGGGACCTGCACTTGGCCCATCGACACGACGGTGCCGCATTGCGGGCACTGGGCCGCGTCGTTCTGGGCGGCGGGCGGCACGCCCTGCTGCTGCGGCGTGTTCCGCGGCGGGACGCTGGATTGCGCCACACGGGGTTGCGCCGCATTGGATTGCGCCGTGGCCGGCGCCTGGCGCGCCGCGCCTTGCTGGGGCGGCGCAACGCCCTGCTGCGGCGGCATGACGCCCTGCTGGGCCTGTGCCGGCAAGGGCGCCAGGTTCGC
This sequence comes from Achromobacter aloeverae, assembly GCF_004121055.1. Classification (GTDB taxonomy): domain Bacteria; phylum Pseudomonadota; class Gammaproteobacteria; order Burkholderiales; family Burkholderiaceae_B; genus Bordetella_C; species Bordetella_C aloeverae. Next base: position 161,600 of record NZ_PYAL01000003.1, on the reverse strand, counting down.
GTTGGCGGGATCGTTTTGCGCCACGGCCGCCTGGTTGGCGTCATCCTGCCTGCCGCTCGACGTCGGCAGCCAGCCGCCGATGGCGGCGACGGCCACGCCGCACAGTACGATGACGCAGACAGCCGCGGTGGCCACCAGCGGATGCAGGCCGCGGCGCGATTCTGATTGGGTAGGGGCGGTATTCATGTCATTTTCCTTGCAAAGCCGTCCATGGCGGATGTATAGCATCGGTATACGCTTACAACCCATGAGCAAGGTGACCGTTTGCAAGAGTTGCAAGGCCATTCATGAATGTCGGAAACAGCTGTGACCAGACTCTGATGGCCGTCCATGCGACCTGGGTTCTACTGGGAGAATGGCTTGATGGACGATAGCACGCCGATCTCGATCACGCAGCTTGAGCAGGCCATCAATTACTGGCGGTCCCGTTCGCCGTCGACCGGCGAGGAAGCGCGCCTGGGGCGCGAGGCCGCTGCCCTGGCGACGCCTTATGCGCTGCTGATATACACGGGCGCGCGCGAGCTTCGCGCCGCCAGCCTGGATGAAGCGGGACGCCAGGCCTATGCCGCCTGGCTGGATGCCGTCCAGCCGGGACCGCCGGCCGCGGCGACCAATCCCACGACCAATCCGGCGACAAACTCAGCGATCAATCCAGCGATCAAGCCAACAAAAGCTTGATGTCGTGCACCAGCGCGTCCACGCCCGCATTGTTGTTGACCAGGACTTGGGCCTCGCCCTTCTGGTCCAGCAGGTAGAAGGCGGCGCTGTGGTCCATGCTGTAGTCCGAGCCGTCCTTGGTGGGCACCTTGGCGTAGTAGGCCTTGAATGAAGAGGCCGCCGCCTTCAACTGCGCCACGCTGCCGGTCAGACCGACGAAGCCGGGATTGAAGGTGGTGACGTACTGCTTCATCACCTCGGGCGTATCGCGCTCGGGATCGACGGTGATCATCACCACCTGCACGCGCGCGGCGTCGGCACCCAGCGCCTGCATGACCTGGGCCAGCTCGGCCAGCGATGTGGGGCAGACGTCCGGGCAATGCGTGTAGCCGAAGAAAGCCACCACCACCTTGCCGGCGAAATCGCCCATCGCGCGCGGCTTGCCGTCCTGGTCGACCATCGCCACGTCCTTGCCCAGGTGCGTGCCCGCGATGCTGCTGCCCTTGAAGGCGGGACGATCCTTGCAGGCCGCCAGGGCAGCAAGCAGGGCGACGCCACCAAGAGCGCGCAATGCGACGCGGCGGGCGGGAACGATGGACATGGGGAAGTCTCCGGTAAGGCCCCGGCCGGGGCGCGAGGCCCGGAGGCATGGCACCCCGTGGCCGCGTGACGCCGCCGCTCAGGTCAGCAGCAGGCCGAGCCAGTGATCGATCAACAGGGCGCCGAACAACAGCGCCAGGTACAGGATGGAGTAGCGGAACATCGACCGCGACAGGGCATCGCTGTAGTCGCGGTACAGCCGCCAGGCATAGCGCAGGAAGACGCCGCCCAGCACCAGCGCGGCGACCAGATAGAGCAGGCCGCTCATGCGCAACGCATAGGGAATGAGCGTGCAGGCCAGCAGGGCGCAGCTGTACAACAGGATCTGCAGGCGGGTGTATTCGGGACCGTGCGTGATGGGAAGCATCGGCAGCCCGGCCTTTTCGTAGTCCTTGCTGCGATACAAGGCCAGGGCCCAGAAGTGCGGCGGCGTCCAGATGAAGATGATCAGCACCAGCGCCCAGGCCTCGGCCGGCACCGCATTGGCGACGGCGGCCCAGCCCAGCGCGGGCGGCATGGCGCCCGACAGGCCGCCGATGACGATGTTCTGCGGCGTGCGGGGCTTCAGAATGACGGTGTAGATGATGGCGTAGCCGACGAACGTGGCGAAGGTCAGCCACATGGTCAGCGGATTGACCAGGTTGTACAGCACCAGCATGCCGGCGCCCCCCAGCAAACCGGACAGCATCAGCACCTGCTGCGGCAGGATGGTGCCGCGCGCGGTCGGACGCCTGGCGGTGCGCAGCATGCGTGCGTCGACTTCCTGCTCGATCAGGCAGTTGATGGCGAACGCAGCCGCGGCAAGCAGCCAGATGCCGAGGGTGGCGAAGACCACGCGCTTCAGATCGGGCAAGCCGGGCGTCGCCAGGAACATGCCGATCACGGCACAGAAGACGGCGAGCTGGGTAACGCGGGGTTTGGTGAGCACCAGGTATTGGCGGAGCAATCCCTGGTCTGTGGCGGCAAGGCTGGTCATGGTGGCGTTATTCTAACTCCGCTCCGCGCCGTCGCGGGTGTCGGGGACGGGGGCAAGAGCCTGTTTACATTGGACAAATTGTCCCAGCGTGGCGCGAAACGGCGGCCCGCGCCGCTTCATACGCTGCGCAAGGCGGCCCGGCCGGCGGTCGCCAGGCGCACGCGCAGCGTGACCGCGGCCAGGACCAGGCCGGCGGCGCCACCGTTATGCAGGACGGCGATCAACAAGGGCCATTCGAAGAAAATGGTGGTCAGGCCGGTCAGCAGTTGCGCCGCCAGCAGGGCCAGCACCAGCGTGGCCGGCCCGCGCAGGCCCGGTTCGGCCCGCATGCGCCAGGCGAGCAGGCCCATGTAGAGGAAAACCACGAACGCGAAATTCCGGTGCACCCAGTGGATGGCGGTCAGGGCGTACTGCGAAATCATTTCGCCCGACGGCAGTTCACCCAGGGCACGGAAGACCGAAAAGCCACCCGCGAAGTCCATGGGCGGCACCCAATGTCCCTGGCACATGGGAAAGTCCATGCACGCCAGGGCGGCGTAGTTGGTGCTCACCCACCCGCCCAGCGTGATCTGGATGAACAGCAGCAGCAAGCCGCCGGTCATCCATCCGCGCCAGCGCGCCGCCGACGCCGCCAGCGCCTGGTACGGACGCTCGCGCGCCGCCAGCCAGGTCATCATGGTGAGGGTAAGCATGCCGAACACCAGGTGGGCCGTCACGACCGCGGGCATGAGCTGGTGGGTCACGGTCCAGGCGCCGAAGGCGCCTTGCACGCACACGATGACCAGCGCGGCCACCGCGAGCAAGGGCGACCGCCCCAGGCGGCCCCGATAGCGGAACGCCATGTACACGATGGCGATGATCAGCATGCCCAGCAGCGACCCCGCATAGCGGTGGATCATCTCGATCCAGGCCTTGGACAGCGACACCGCCCCGAACGGCATGGCCTGGTTGGCCTGATGGATATCGGCCAGCGACCCGAGGGGCGAGGCGCTGCCATAGCAGCCAGGCCAGTCGGGACAGCCCAGCCCCGAATCGGTCAGGCGCACGAAGGCCCCGAACATGATCAGGTCCAGGGTCAGGAACCAGGTAAAGAAAACCAGGTTGCGATAACGGAGGACGATGGCGTCCAGGCCGGAGACATTCACTGCGGCGGTCACTTGGAGTTGCGGCGCGGTCGGCATGCTAGCCTATGCGCGAGTTGTAGATCAGCTTGCTGAGGTCGCTCCGCACCTTGACGGGATCGGCGTCAGGCGGGAACCGCAGCATCAGGTGGCCCAGCGGGTCGACCAGCCACATCGGCCCCGCCAGGGCCCCGGACGCCGTTGCGGGGTCCGCGCCGGCCTCCAGCAGGAAAGCCGCCAACTGCTCCGGCCGCGCCCGCACCATGACCGTGCCCACGTAGGCGTCCAGCACCTTGCTCGGCACCGGCGCGTCATCCGTGATGAACCAGACACGCGCCACGCGGTCCACATTCTTCCCCTGGCTGGCGTGGGTATTGCGGATGATAAACAGCTTGCGCGCGCAGGAGTCCGGGCAGGCGCCGCCGTCGGCGGTCATCAGCAGCCACTTGCCGCGCAATTGGCGCAGGTCGTAAGGCTGTCCGTCCAGCGTGGCCAGCGGCAACTGCCCGGGACCGGGCAGATCGCGCTGCGGTTCGATAAGGGCGCCGTAGTTGCTGCCATCGCGTGGCCACCATTGGGGATTCAGGTAGAAGACCACGGCGGCGACCACGGGCGCCAGCGACACGAGAAAGACGATCAGCACGGTCAGCGCGCTGCGCCGGCGCGCAGGCGGGTGCGTATCGCCAGCAGTCGTAGAGGTCATCGTCACAAGCAGGATTCCTGTCTTTTTCGTGTACCGGCGCTGCCCCGTCGGGACCGGCCGGCCATCAGTTTAACGGTTGCCCGGGTCCCCGCCGGACCGCCTTCGCCATGCGCGCCACGCCACCACCAGGAAAGCAATGCCGGCGATGCTCGCGAAGCCGAACCATTGCAGCGCATATCCCTGGTTCTGGTTGAAATCGACGGACGGCTGCGGCCAATCATGCTTGAGCACGTCCTCATCGGCGTCGCTTTGCTCCAGCACCACGGGCAGCAAGCGAAAGCCGCTGGCGCGGCCGTACTCGGCCAGGTCCAGGTTCTGCACGGTGGGCGGCTTGCCGTCGGCGGCCGGCAGGCGCTGGGGCAGCGCATCCATGGCGGCCCCGCCGAAATGCCAAAGTTCGAACAGGCGCGGCACGCGCTCGGCAAGTTCGCCCGTCACGTGCTGGATGCCGGGCGGGGCCGGCGGCGCGACGGCCGGCGGCTGGCCTGGCTGGGCGCGCGCCATCCACCCGCGCAGCACCAGCACCGCCGTTGCCGGTGTGCTGCCTTCCAGCAATAGGGGCGTGGCGATCCAGTAGCCGGGACGGCCCTCGCGGTTGCGATTGTCGAGCACCACCGTGAGATCGTCGCGGTAGTGTCCGTTGGCCTGCGCCGGCCGCCAGGGCTGCAGGTCCGTGGGCGGCGTATCGGCCGCCAGCATCAGCGGCGGTTGCGAACGGCCCCGCTCGATGGCCGCGAGGATGGCGCGCCGCTCATCGGCGCGGCGCAGCTGCCAGCGGCCCAGCGAAACCAGCACGACGACGGCCGCGGCCAGCAGGAGCAGGGCGGCCAACGTGCGTGCGGTGCTGTGAGGACGTACCATGTATATCTACAACGATTATTTCATTCGGGGCGTCCGCGCCCGCGGAGACTGCCATGCGCGTACTTGTCGTCGTCGCTTTCATCGGCATCCTGGTCAGCCTGGGGTCGGCCCTGGTCTACCTGATGAAGGACAAGGGAACGACCAATCGTACGGTCAATGCGCTGACGGTGCGCATCGGCCTCTCGGTGGCCTTGTTCCTGTTCGTGCTGCTGGCCAACCAGCTGGGTTGGATTCAAAGCACGGGGATTAGATAGGGCGCCGGCCACGAGGTTCCCGCCCCGGCAGGACTCGCCGCAAGGCGTGATCGCCGGAGCGCCGGACGGCCTCGACAACGCGCGGCACCCGCGCGTCCAGTCGCCGCGCCCCCGTCCCCGTTCCCTATACGGACGGGGGTTCAATTCCCCCCGCCGGCCTACATCCAGTACACGAACAAATACAGCCCCAGCCACACCACATCGACGAAGTGCCAATACCAGGCGGCGCCTTCGAAGCCGAAGTGATGGTCGGCCGTGAAATGGCCGCGCAGCAGGCGCACCAGCATGACGGTGAGCATGGTCGCGCCCATGATCACGTGAAAGCCGTGGAAGCCGGTGAGCATGAAGAACAAGGACCCATAGGCGCCCGAGCTGAACTTCAGGTTCAGTTCGGTATAGGCATGGTGGTATTCCGTGGCCTGGCAGGCGACGAAGATGAAGCCCAGGATGATGGTGCACGCCAGCCAGAATATCGTCTTGCCCCGATGGTTCTCGCGCAAGGCATGGTGGGCGATGGTCAGCGTGACGCCGGAACTCAGCAGCAGGGCCGTGTTGATGGTGGGCAGCCAGAACGGACCCACCGTCTGGAAGTGCTCCACCACGCCGGCCGGGCCGAAGTTGGGCCACACGGCGGAGAAGTCCGGCCATAGCAGCAGCTTGTGGTCGAGGTCGCCCAGCCACGGCGTGGAGATGGTGCGCACGTACCACAACGCGCCGAAGAAGCCGGCGAAGAACATGACTTCCGAGAAGATGAACCAGCTCATGCCCCAGCGGTAGGACACGTCCACCCGCTTGCTGTTCAGGCCGCCTTCCGATTCGCCGATGGCGTCGCCGAACCAGTAGTACAGCACGGCGATCACGCCGAGGATGCCGACCAGCACCATCCATTTGCCCAGGCCGGCGCCGTTGATCCAGGCCGCCGCGCCCACGGCGGTGACCAGCAAGGCCACCGCGCAACGCACCGGATGGCCGGAGTCCGCTGGCACGTAGTAATAGGGCGCACTTTTCGCTTCAACCGAGTGACCTGCACTCATGGTGTTCTCCCAGGTACGGATGTTCGAATACTTGTTCAACTGAGGCTGGCGACTGCCCAGCGCACGATGGATATCAGTACGACGACAAACAGCGCGCCCGCCAGCAGGGCCGCGATCACCAGGTGGACCGGATTGAGCCGGGCCGTATCCTCGCGATAACCGGCGCCCTTGCGGATGCCCAGCATGCCCCAGGCCACGGCCTTCAAGGTCTGAAGGAAGGACAACTTGCGTTGCGTGGCCTGCCCCGCGCTTGTCTTGTCATCGTCCATGGCCGTCCTCCGCCCGCGCAGCGCTCAAATCCCGCCCCGGGCGAGGGGCGTGAAGAGGCTGCTTCCCTTGAACAGCGCCCAGACGAAAATCACCAGCACGACGGCCAGCAGGGCCAGTCCCACGGTCTTGTTGCGACGGCGTTGTTCAGGCGTCATGGCTTACTTGACCTCGGGCGGTTCCGCGAAGGTATGGAAGGGCGCGGGCGACGGCACCGTCCACTCCAGGCCTTCGGCGCCTTCCCACGGCTTGGCCGCCGCGCGCTCGCCCTTGCCGGCGAAGCAGCGCAGGATGGCCACCAGGAAGATCAGCTGCGACAGGCCGAACCAGAAGGCGCCGATGGTGGCGATCTGGTGGAAGGTGGTGAACTGCGCGGCGTAGTCGGCGTAACGGCGCGGCATGCCCGCCAGCCCCAGGAAGTGCATGGGGAAGAAGGTGACGTTGAACGAGATCAGCGTCATCCAGAAGTGGAACTTGCCTAGCTTCTCGTTGTACATGTAGCCGGTCCACTTGGGCACCCAGTAATAGGCCCCGGAGAACAGGCCGAACAAGGATCCGGCCACCAGCACGTAGTGGAAGTGCGCCACCACGTAGTACGTATCCTGCACCTGGATGTCGATCGGCGCCACCGACAGGATCAGCCCGGTGAAACCGCCGATGGTGAACACGAAGATGAAGCCGATGGCGAACAGCATGGGCGTTTCGAACGTCATGGAGCCGCGCCACATGGTCGCCACCCAGTTGAACACCTTCACCCCGGTGGGGATGGAGATCAGCATGGTGGCGTACATGAAGTAAAGCTGGCCGGTCACCGGCATGCCCGTGGTGAACATGTGGTGCGCCCAGACGATGAAGGACAGCACCGCGATCGCGGCGGTCGCGTAGACCATCGAGGCGTAGCCGAACAGGCGCTTGCGGGCAAAGGCCGGCACCACCGCCGACACGATGCCGAACGCCGGCAGGATCATGATGTAGACCTCGGGGTGCCCGAAGAACCAGAACACGTGCTGGTACAGCACCGGATCGCCACCGGCGGCCGCATTGAAGAAGCCGGTGCCGAAGTGGCGGTCGGTCAGCACCATGGTGATGGCGGCGGCCAGCACGGGCATCACGGCGATCAGCAGGAAGGCGGTGATGAGCCAGGTCCAGCAGAACAGCGGCATCTTCATCAGCGTCATGCCGGGCGCGCGCATGTTCAGGATGGTCACGATGACGTTGATGGCGCCCATGATGGACGACGCGCCCATGATGTGCAGCGCGAAGATCGCCATGTCCATGCCCGGTCCCATCTGCAGCGAGAGGGGCGCGTACAGGGTCCAGCCGGCGGCCGTGGCGCCCCCGGGCACGAAGAAGGACGACGTCAGCAGCAGCGCCGCCATCGGCAGCAGCCAGAAGCTGAAATTGTTCATCCGCGCGAAGGCCATGTCCGATGCGCCGATCTGCAACGGGATCATCCAGTTGGCGAACCCGACGAAGGCCGGCATGATGGCGCCGAACACCATCACCAGGCCGTGCATGGTGGTGAACTGGTTGAACAGCTCGGGCCGGAAGAATTGCAGCCCCGGCTCGAACAGCTCCGTGCGCAGCAACAGGGCCAGCGTGCCGCCCTCCAGCAGCATGACGAACGAGAAGATGAGATACATCGTCCCGATATCTTTGTGATTGGTGGCGAACAACCAGCGCCGCCAGCCCGTGGGGATGGCGTGGTGATGGTCATCGTGACCGTGGCCCGGCGAGACGTGGTCGACAGTGACGCTGCTCATGATGGACTCCTTGCCGCTTGGCGCCGGCCCCTTCTGGCGGGACCGGGTTATATGCTCGTTGCTAGCGCGGCGGCCCGCTGGCCGCCGCATCCGGCGCGCTTAGCGCGCCCCCTTGACGTCGGCCGGCTTGACGGTCGGATCCTGGCCCTTGCCCTTGTTGTCCCAGGCATGGCGCGTGTAGGTGATCACCGAAGCGATTTCCACGTCGTTCAACTGGCCACCGAAGGCGGGCATCGCCGTTCCGGGGTGACCCAGCAACACCGTCTTGATCTGCTCCGCCTTGGGCCCAAGGACGATATGGTCGCCGTCAAGGGCCGGGAAAGACCCCGGTACGCCCTTGCCGTTGGCCTGGTGACAGACCACGCAGTTCGCGCCGAACACCTTCTCGCCGCGCGCGATCAGCTCGGCTTCGGACCAGTCCTTGTTGGGGTCGTCCGCCTGCGCGGCCATCTTCTTCTTCTGATCGTCCGCCCACTTGGCGTAGTCTTCCTTGGACAGCACCGTCACCACGATGGGCATGAAGGCGTGGTCCTTGCCACAGAGTTCCGCGCACTGGCCGCGATAGGTGCCGACCTTCTCGGCGCGGAACCAGGTATCGCGCAGGAAGCCGGGGATGGCGTCCTGCTTGACGCCGAAGTCCGGAACCATCCAGGAGTGGATGACGTCCACCGCCGTGGTGATCACGCGCACCTTCTGGTTGACCGGCACCACCATCGGGTTGTCGACTTCCATCAGGTAGAACTCGCCCTTGGGTTCGCGGTTTTCGATTTGCGCCCGCGGCGTGGACAGGTTGGAGTAGAACTTGACGCCGTTGGCGGCGCCATCGAGGTACTCGTAGCCCCATTTCCACTGATAGCCGGTGACCTTGATGGTCACGTCCGGGCTGGACGTATCCTTCATGGCGACCACGGCCTTGGTGGCGGGCAGCGCCATGGCGATCACGATGAAGAACGGGATGACCGTCCAGGCGATTTCGACGCCCACGTGCTCGTGGAAAGTGGCGGGCTCGACGCCGCGCGACTTGCGGTGCGCCCAGATGGAATAAAACATCACACCGAAAACACCGATGAAGATCACCACACAGATGGTGAGCATCATCCAATGCAACCACATCACATCATGCGCAATCTGCGTGACACCTTCATGCAGATTCAACTGATCGACCTTCGGTCCTCCAGGCATATCCTTGACCTGCGCCCGAGCCGCGCCGCCTACCAGCATGGCACAGGCGCCGGGTATCCCTCTCCACCACTTCTTCATGCTGACCCTTTATGCATGTACGCGAAGGCCCTACCCAACCGCGGTTACACCGTGGAAAGACACGGAAACGCGTAATTATTGGTTGGCGGATTCTCGGGGCGAACTGCCATCCCCTCGATCCAGCTCGAATCACAAAGAAACCGCCGGATTATAACGGACACGTCACCTCATGTAATTGCGGGCTACCCCGCCCGCACGCCACCCCGCCCTGCACTAGAATCGCCGCCATGCAGCAAAAATCCATCCCAGCCCCGCCCCAGGACGCCGCCGTCCCTACCGCCGCCCCCGCCATGGACGCCGCGCGTACGCCCGCGCTGGCGGCCCGGGCAAGCGCGCTATATGCCTTGCTGCACGAGCGCGCGGTGGAACCCGCGCCCGAGCTGTCGCGCCCCGTGTTCGTGGCCGGCCTGCCCTGTGGCCTGGCCACCCTGGCGGCCTGTGATGCACTGCGCCATCTACCGGGGGTAACGGTAGAAAACGACGCCCTCAGGCTGGGTTCGGAGCTGGCGCCGGGCGCTGCCCTGGACATGCTGCTGGCCCGGGTCGCGCAGGCGCTGCGCGAGGCCAATTGCCTGCGCGGCTGGCGCGACGAATTGCTGGACGTGCTGGACCAGACGGGCCGCCCGGTCGGCGCCATCGAGCGCGCCGCGGTGCGCCCGCTGGGCTTGCTGACCCGCGCCGTGCACCTGAACGCCTGGACGCCCGACGGCCGCCTGTGGATCGCGCGCCGGGCCTTGAGCAAGTCCACCGATCCCGGCATGTGGGACACGCTGGTGGGCGGCCTGGCCGGCAGCGGCGAGGACCTGGACCTGGCGCTGGTCCGGGAATGCGACGAGGAAGCGGGGCTGGACGCGCCCGACATCCAGGGGCGCGAGCCCATGCGCACGATCCTGCGCATGCGGCGGCGCCTGCCCGAGGGCTACCAGGTGGAAGACTTGCTGGTCAGCCGCTGCGTGCTGCCGGCGCATGTGCGGCCGTCCAACCGGGACGGCGAGGTCATGCAGATCGCCACGGTCGACGCCGCGCGCGCCCTGGCCATGGTGGCGGCCGGTGAGTTCACGCTGGAAGCCGCGCTGGTCATCGCCGACGAACTGGCCGGTGGCGCCCCCGTCCAGCCGGCGGGCCAGCACCGCGCCCAGGACTGAACAGCTCTGGCTAGGACTGCGGCTGGGTCGGCGGCGCCGGCGTATTCACCGACGAAAACTGCCGCCACACCTCGATGGCCCGCATCCGCTGGCGCGCCACGGTCTCTATGCCTTCACGCAGCGTCGGATCGCGTGCCAGCAGGGCGCGGAAATCGCGCGCCGACATCATCAGCAGCTTGCTGTAGCCCAGCGATGTCACCTCGGGCATCATGACCTGCTCGCCCAGCAGGGCCAGCTCGCCGAAGAACTCGCCGCTGCCCAGTTCCACCGTGGTGTGGTCCGGCAGATGCACCGTTACCGCGCCCGAGGCGACGAAGCACATTTCGTCCACGTTGCGGCCGCGCCCCAGGACAGGCTGGTCCGGCAGCGCCAGCCGCGGCTTGAGCAGCTTGCAGATGGCGCGCAGGGAATCGGCGCTGAGCTTTTCGAACAGGGGCACGCGCTTGACCAGCTCGGTGGCGCTCATCTCGATGTCCAGCGGCGGATGGCGGTCGATGTGGGCCCAGCGCGACTCCAGCTTCTGCACCAGGTCGGCATAGACCTCGCCGCTGATCAGCGACTGGCCCAGCATCTCGCGGTAGCGCATGCGCTCCAGCTGCCGCGCGACGCGGCCCAGGTAGCTTTCCTGCAGCCAGAGCGCGTAGGACGGATATTGCAGGTTGAGCGCCTGCAAGGCGTTCTCGATGGCATCCAGGCGCCGCTGGTGCGCCCGCACCAGCACGTCGGCCGTTTCTTCCCCCAGCAGCGGCTTGATCTGCTGGCCCGCGAAGGCGATCAGCCGTTGCGCCACGGTGCGCTTGCACATCAGGGCGGCGAACCGCTGTCCCAGTTCCGACGCCAGCCAGCGCTGGAAGCCGAACAGGTAGTGCATCCGCAGCGCCACGCGGAATCCCCTGGAATAGCGCACATCGGCCGCGATGCCGTTCTCGAAGCCGGCCAGGCCCCCCGCGCGGACGGCATCCTCCAGCCGCTCCGACCGCGCCAGCAGGGACTCCGCCAGCCGCCAATCGACGATCTGCGCCTTCAGCACGTCGAAGAACATTTCCTCTTCGCGCTGCGCCAGGATGGCCAGCCCCACCGACACCCGCGCGTCCAGCGACATGCGGCTGACGTCGCCGTCGCGCACTTCCTGCAGGCTGGCGTCGAAGACCGTGCGTATGCGCTCGCGCACTTCCGGCCCGATGTGGTCGGCGCTGGCCACCTCCTCGGTCTTGTCCTGCAAGTCCTCCAGCGCCACCATCACGGCCTGGTTGCGGATGGTGCGTTCCATCTGGGACAGCTCGTTCAGCCGCAGCAGCCGCATCAAAGGCCGCAGGCTGATGCCGTTGACGAACAGCGTCAGCAGCACGAAGCCGGTGGTGGCCACCGCGACGAACTGGCGCGCTGCTTCCGGCACGTCCTGGCGCTCGGTCACCGCCAGCGCCAGGGCCAGCGAGACGGCGCCACGCAGGCCGCCCCACAGCATCACCGTCTTGTAGGCGCGGCTTACGCGCGTGCGCAGCCGGGTCAGCTTGAGCAAGGGCAGCATGCCGAACACCACGATGGCCCGCGCCAGCAGGGTGGCGAAGAACAGCACGATGATCAGCCACATGTCGGCGCCCGTCGCCTGCTCCATGATCCGCGGGATCAGCATGGCGGCGAACAGGAAGATCAGCGAATTGGCCCAGAAGCCGAACTGCGCCCACGCGCTGGTGAGGTATTCGAACGTGGTCGGCGCCATGCGCGTGCGGCCTGTCGATCCCACCACCAGTCCCGCGATCACGGTGCCGACCACGCCGGACACGCCCAGGTAATGCTCGGACACGTAGAAGGTGAGGTAGGCCAGGGTGAGGGTCAACGTGATTTCCGCCGCCGGGAATCCCCGCAGCCAGGCGAACAGGACGCAGGCCAGGCGACCCATGGCGTAGCCGGCCAGTCCGCCGCCGATGAAATGGACGACGAAATCGGTGAAGACGTTGCCGACCGACAATTTGCTCTGCCCGGTCATGATGCCGACCAGCACCGAATACAAGGCGATCGACGCGGCGTCGTTGAACAGGCTCTCGCCCTCGACCAGCGTGGTCAGGCGCTTGGGCGCGCCCAAGTCGCGGAAGATGCTGACCACCGCCGCGGGGTCGGTGGTAGCGACGATGGCGCCCAGCAGCAGGCAGGCCACCAAGCCATAGGGTGAGAGCACATGCAGGGCATAGCCCACCACCACCGTGCAGACCAGGACCGCCACGATGGCCATCATCAGGATGGGCCCGATATCGTCCAGCAGGCGCCGCACGTTCATCGACAGGGCGGTCTCGAAGAGCAGGACGGGAAGAAAAACGGTAAGGAAAGTTTCCGACGAGATCTCGAATTTCTCGATCGAGTCCAGCATGTCGGCCAGCACCGGGGGCGCCCAGCCGTGCACGTGCACGCCGATGCCCAGCAGGCAGCCGACGATGGCCAGCAGCACCGAGTAGGGCAGCTTCAGCCGACCCGCCAGCGGCGGCATGAAGCACACCAGCGTCAGCAACGCCGCCAGCCCGAAAACCAGTAAGCCCACATCCATATTGTTCTATCCCGCAGCGCTCTATCCCGTTGACCGTAGAGAGAATAGCGGACTTTGCCGCACCTCCGCCTTTCGCCTCATGCAATCACGGGAATTGGAAAGCACTTTTCGTTACGCGAATAGGCGGACGGAGGATGCCGCGGGCGTCCGAATTTCGCTAAGGTGAAGTCCGGCGCGCGCTGTCGCGCCACCTGTGTAGAGTTGCCGGAGCCGCCCTTGCCCCCTGTCCCCCCTCCCGCGCATACCGGCCTTGCGTCCCGGCCGTCGTCCCCGGCGCACGCCGACCGTCCCGTCCTGCTGATCCACTTGAGCGATGCCCACCTTTGCGCGGACGCCACGCTGATGCTGGGCGTCGATACCGAAGCCAGCCTGCGCGCCGTCATCGACCAGGCGCGCCGCGAGCACGGCGATGCCGACCTGCTGCTGGCGACCGGCGACCTGTCCCAGGACGGCAGCGAATCCGCCTATCGCCGTTTTGCCCGCATCGTCGGCGAACTGGGCCTGCCGGTGCGCTGCCTGCCCGGCAATCATGACGCTCCCACCGTCCTGGCGCGCGCCCTGGGCCACTGGACCAAGCCGGTGAGCGACGTCGGCGCCTGGCGGGTGATCGCGCTGGACTCCACGGTGGCCGGGTCCAATGCCGGCCACCTGGACCGCCATCAGCTGGAGCTGTTGGACACCGCCGCCGCTGGCGCGGGCCCGCGGCCGGTGCTGGTGGCCCTGCACCACAACGCGGTCCCCATGACGCCGGACTGGCACGACACGATGATGCTGGACAACGCCACCGAATTGTTCCGCCACCTGGGCCGGTGGCGCAATATCCGCGTCCTGCTCTGGGGCCATGTGCATCAGGAATTCGACCGGCGGCGCGGCAACATGCGGCTGCTGGCGACCCCATCCACCTGCTTTCAGTTCACCATCCGCGACGGCCGCCATCGGCTGGACGCCAGCGCGCCGGGCTATCGCTGGCTGAAGCTGTACCCGGACGGCTCGCTGGCCACCGGCGTGCGGCGCCTGGATGCCCGCGCGTGGGAAGCGATGCTGCAAGGATGGGCGCAGATGGAAGCGGACCAGGCGGCCTGAAACGCGAACCGTCCGGCGATGATATGGGCGGCCGGGCGCGGGGACTGGAACGAGGATAGGCGCGCGGCGGGGGCGGGAGCGGCGACGGAAATAAAAAACGGGGCACCGCAAGGGTGCCCCGTAAACCACCCGTCTCATAGGGGAGGGGAAAGAGGAGAAGCCGAGACAGGTGAGGACCGCGCTGCTGGCATTGCGATCAGCAGGCAGTCCGAATTGGTTAGGTACCTCGACAGTGATTTAGTTTCGCCGGGATTATGTTTTTTCCCGGCGATTTGTATCAATACTTTACGCCGCCAAGGAGCCGCGCATTTTCTTCAGCGCCGCCGCCTCGATCTGGCGGATGCGCTCCGCCGAGACGCCGAATTCGTCGGCCAACTCGTGCAGCGTGGCGCCGCCGTCATCCTGCAGCCAACGCGCCTGGATGATGCGGCGGGAACGTTCGTCCAGCTTGTCCAGCGCGCCATTCAGGCCTTCGCCCTGCATCTGCTCGCGCGCCTTGCGCTCCAGCACGCGGGTGGGCTCCTGCCGGCCTTCGTCGGACAGGTAGGCGATGGGCGCATAGCTGTCGTCGTCCTCATCCTGGCTTTCCAGCGAGAGTTCGCGGCCCGACATCCGCACTTCCATCTCGCTGACGTCCTCGCGGCGCACGTTCAGTTCGCGGGCGATGTCATCGACCTGGTGGCTGTCCAGCGTCTTGCCGTCCGGGCGCATGCTGCGCAGGTTGAAGAACAGCTTGCGCTGGGCCTTGGTCGTGGCCACCTTGACCAGGCGCCAGTTCTTCACGATGTACTCGTGGATTTCGGCCTTGATCCAGTGCACGGCGAAGGACACCAGGCGCACGCCGCGCTCCGGATCGAAACGCTTGACCGCCTTCATCAGGCCGACATTGCCTTCCTGGATCAGGTCGGCATGCGGCAGGCCATAACCCAGGTACTGGCGCGCCACCGAGACCACCAGGCGCAGGTGCGACAACACCAGTTCGCGAGCGGCGCCCAGGTCGTCGTGATCGCGCAGGCGGCGGCCGAGCGACGTTTCCTGCTCCGCCGTCAGTACCGGCAGGCGGTTGACCGTGGAAATGTACGCGTCGATCGTGCCGAGCGAGCCAGGGTTGGCGATCGCCAGGGCCAGCGCGTTTCCGGACACGGTCAACGAGGAATTTGCTTGTTTCATGGTGAGTTTTCTCCAGGAAACCTTAAAAGAGTGGACCTGATCTTAGCACTCGAAGTGCGGGAGTGCTAATTGGACATCAGCATTATGTCCATAGTTCCCGCCTAAGCACTGCAAGCCCCTTATCCATATCAGTAAATAGGGGAATCGCTGCGGGACATGCTCATCCGTCGGACGGCGGGGCCCCGGGGCGGCCGCGACTTCCCGGCCTACCAACCGCGCTGCTTCAGGCCGTCCGCCGTGGCCGTGTCGTCCGGCCGTACGAACAGGGCGCCACGCGGATCGAGGAACACCCGGTAGCGAGCGCCATCGAACATCGGCATGTACGCCCCACTGCCGAACTGCACATCGACGAAAGGCAGCCAGTTGGGGAAGCGATGCTTGAGCATCCCCAGGTCCGGCGTCCTTGCGTCGCCCAGCGGGTAGACCGTGCGCGGCTGCGCCTGCTCGGCGACGGGGTCGTCATAGCGCCCCGAGAGGCGCTCCATGCGGTAGAGGGGCGGCACCCCCGCCAGCAAGGCCGGCAGTTCCCAACGCAATACGCGCGCATCGATCTGCCACTGGTCGCCGCGCAGCTGATACTGGCGGGGTCGGCTTTCCCCTTCCAACTGGGCGGTAGCCATGAACTGGCGCTCGCCCTGCTGTTCCAACTGCACCGTGGCGACCGGCTGGTCCGTCGTCAGGCGGTGGAACTGGTAAAGGGACCCGCCCAACAGGCCGCAGGCCGCCGCCAATGCCAGGATCAGCAGCCCAACCAGGCGACGGACCGGGCGCAAGCGGAACTGCTTGCGGCCAGTCGCATCCCGCGGGCCGCCACGCCCGAGAAACAGGCCGGCCCCAACCAGCAGGGCCACGACGGCCGGACAGATGACCCAGAGAAAAGGAGCTACGGCCAAACGGCTACCCCGTTGAAGCTTTCGACAGTTTCAGTATATCGACCCCGTCAAGCTGCGGGGAAGGGTCCACCCCAGCGCGCTCCGGAAAGGCCCACCCCAGCGCGCTCCGCGCGCCCCCCTCAAGGGGCGGCACCTTCGGACCGGCAAAGCCGGCTCCGCGGTGCCCCCGATGGGATGGGATTCTTTTGTAAAAGTTCTTGTAGGGCCGGTGCCCCGAAGCTCCGCCATGCGTCCCCGAAGCGCTGCCATGCGCCTGAGGCGGCTCCTCGTGCCACGTTGGCCCGTCAGGCCAGCAAACGCTGCGCGTGGAAGCGCAGGTGATCTTCCATGAAGGTGGAGATGAAGTAGTAGCCATGGTCGTAGCCCTCGTGCCGGCGCAGGTCCAGGGGCTGGCGTGCTTGGGCGCAGGCGGCCTCGAACGCCTCCGGATGGAGTTGCTCCGCCAGAAAGCCGTCGGCCATGCCCTGGTCCACCAGGATGCCGCCGGGAAAGGGCGCCCGCGCCTTGCGCATCAGTTCGGTGGCGTCATAGGCCGCCCAGGCCTCCCGGTCCGGCCCCAGGTAGTTGCCGAAGGCCTTGTGCCCCCACGGACACTGGCTGGGCGCGGCCACCGGCGCGAACGCCGATACCGAGCGGAATTTGGCGGGATTGCGCAAGGCCAGCACCAAGGCGCCATGCCCGCCCATCGAGTGGCCGAAGATGCCCAGGCGTCCGGCATCCCCCGGCAACTCGCCAGTGACCAGGCCATGCAGTTCTTCCGTCACATAGCTGTACATGCGGTAGTTGGCGCGCCACGGCGCCTGGGTGGCGTCCAGGTAGAAACCGGCGCCCGTACCGAAATCCCAGTTGTCGTCCTCGCCCGCGATGCCCGCGCCGCGCGGACTGGTGTCCGGCGCGACCAGCATCAGGCCCAGCTCGGCCGCCAGCCGTTGGGCGCCGCCCTTGATCATGAAGGTTTCTTCGGTGCAGGTCAGGCCGGCCAGGTAGAACAGGACCGGCACGCGAGCCTTTTCCGCCTGGGGCGGCACGAAGACGGAAAACCGCATGGGCAGGCCGATCTCGGCCGAGTCGTGGCGAAAATAGCGCTGCCAGCCGCCGAAGCAGCGATGCTGGGAAATCAGCTCCAGACCAGCCATGGAAAACTCCTGTAGGGTGAGGCGGGGCGTCGGGACAGGCACGGGCATCCCCAGACAGCCGCCGCGGGGACTGCCCCGGAGGACCGCCCTGGGGCGGGCCGTGGATGGCTGCGCCGGACGGCAGGAGGGCCGCGACCTCGGTGAAGCGCAGCACCTGCCGCCTGGCCAAGAGCTGAAATCTTAACGCGGCAGGGCTCACGTCAGCGGGACGACACCTCGGCCAAGTGCCGGCCAGCCCCGCCGCCAGGACCGGAAGGGGTGCCGCAACGGCAGGGAGTCGGGTAATCTAGGATGTACTTGGTATTGCACGGCGGCGTTTACGCGGTACCATTTATTGCCAGCGCGCTCTTTTGCGCACCGCATGCTCAAGACCTGAGACCCTATGGCACGCCTGCCCCGACTGTACGCCCCCGGACTGCCTCAACTGGTCCTCGCCAACTTCATCCACCCGCTGGCCGCCCCGTCGCAGCCCGCGCCGGCGGACACCCTGAACCAGGTCGCCACCTGGCTCGGCGAGACCGCTACGCGCAACCGCGTCGCGCTGCACGGATGGGTGCTGGCCAGCGACCGGATACTGCTGCTGGCCACGCCCGTCGATGGGGAGGGACTGCCCCGCCTGATGCAAACGCTGGGCCGCAACCTGGCGGCGCGCCTGCGCGGCGGCCGCGTTTTCGCGGGCCGCTACCGATCGGCGCTGGTCGAACCCGGCGCCTGGGTGCTGCCCGCGCTGGTCTGGCTGGAAACCTATCCCGTGCGCAGCGGCGCCACCCACGACGCCGAACTCTGGCCCTGGTCTTCCGCGGCCGGCCATACCGGCACCGCCGCCACCCAGGCCAGCTGGATGTCGGACCACGCGGACTACTGGTCCTGTGGCAATACCCCGTTCGATCGGCAGGCGAACTACCGCCAGCGCCTGCAGGAAGGCTTGTCCCAGGAACAGATCCAGCGCATAGACCAGGCCGTGCAAGGCCAGTGGGCGCTGGGGGGTCCGTCCTTCATCGCATCCCTTTCCCACACCGCCAGCCGCCGCGTCACGCCCGGCCAACGCGGACGCCCCCGCAAGAAACCGGTCGAGCCCGTGCCGGTGCCCACGGAAACACCCTGAGACACCGTCACCACGACGCAGCGCGATAAAACCGGGTCCGTCCCGGTTTTTTATTGCATGCCTCCGCAGGGTCGCCATTCCTTCATATTTAGTACGTCCCCGTTTAACGAAGATTAAATATTGCAAATAATATAATAGGGACATACCCCATTTATTCTCCTTGCTGCCCACGCTGCACCGCAGTATCGTCGCGGCTTGCGCTGCAACATTGCGCCCGTAGATTTCTATTTTCAGCAGCCCCACTCCCGGAGCGCGACATGTCCGTATCCTTGACCTCCCCCTCCTGTCCGCCGGAACAGCCCATCGACGCCTCGCGCATCGGCATGCCCGCGCCGCAGGGCCTGTATCACCCGAACAACGAACATGACGCCTGCGGCGTGGGTTTCGTCGCCCACATCAAGGGGCGCAAGAGCCACGCCATCATCCAGCAAGGCCTCAAGATCCTGGAGAACCTGGATCACCGGGGCGCGGTGGGCGCGGACAAGCTGATGGGCGACGGCGCTGGCATCCTGATCCAGATTCCCGACGCGCTGTATCGCGAGGAAATGGCCCAGCAAGGCGTGGCGCTGCCGCCGCCCGGCGAATACGGCGTGGCCATGGTCTTCCTGCCCAAGGAAACCGCTTCGCGCCTGGCCTGTGAACAGGAGCTCGAGCGCGCGGTGCGCGCCGAAGGCCAGGTCGTGCTGGGTTGGCGCGACGTGCCGGTGGACGTGGACATGCCCATGTCGCCCGCCGTGCGTGGCCTGGAACCCGTGATCCGCCAATTGTTCATCGGCCGCGGCGCCGACGTCATGGTGCCGGACGCGTTGGAACGCAAGCTCTACGTCATCCGCAAGACCGCCAGCCACGCCATCCAGAACATGCGCCTGGCGCACGGCAAGGAATATTTCGTGCCCTCCGCCTCGGTGCGCACCGTGGTCTACAAGGGCCTGCTGCTGGCCGACCAGGTCGGCCGCTACTACCGCGACCTGGCGGACACCCGCACGATCTCGGCGGTGGCGCTGGTGCACCAGCGCTTCTCGACCAATACCTTCCCCGCCTGGCCGCTGGCCCACCCGTACCGCATGATCGCCCACAACGGCGAAATCAACACGGTCAAGGGCAACTTCAACTGGCTGCGCGCCCGCGAAGGCATGATGCAGTCGGCGGTGCTGGGCGACGACCTGCCCAAGCTCTACCCCATCGTCTACGAAGGCCAGTCGGATACCGCGACGTTCGACAACTGCCTGGAACTGCTGGTCAATTCCGGCTACTCCCTGGCGCACGCCATGATGATGATGATCCCGGAAGCCTGGGAGCAGCACACGCAGATGGACGAGAGCCGGCGCGCCTTCTACGAATACCACGCCGCCATGATGGAGCCCTGGGACGGCCCCGCCGCGGTGGCCTTCACCGACGGCCGCCAGATCGGCGCCACCCTGGACCGCAACGGCCTGCGTCCGGCGCGCTACCTGGTCACCGATGACGACATGGTGATCCTGGCCTCGGAATCCGGCACCCTCCCCATCCCGGAAAACCGCATCGTCAAGAAATGGCGCTTGCAACCCGGCAAGATGTTCCTGATCGACCTGGAACAGGGTCGCATCATCGACGACGCCGAAATCAAGTCCCAGTTGTCGAACGCCCGGCCGTACCGCCAGTGGATCGAACGCCTGCGCGTGAAGCTTGAATCGCTGCCGGCGCCCAAGGCCGTTGCCACGCCCGAACGCTCGGCGTCGTCCCTGCTCGATCGCCAGCAGGCCTTCGGCTGGACCCAGGAAGACTACAAGTTCATTCTGGAACCCATGGCCACCACCGGCGAGGAAGCCGTCGGCTCCATGGGCAACGACGCGCCGCTGGCCGTCCTGTCGAACCGCCCCAAGACCTTCTACAGCTATTTCCGCCAACTGTTCGCCCAGGTCACCAACCCGCCCATCGACCCCATCCGCGAACAGATGGTGATGTCGCTGGTGTCCTTCATCGGCCCCAAGCCCAACCTGCTTGACATCAACAACGTCAACCCGCCGCTGCGCCTGGAAGTGTCGCAGCCGGTGCTGGACAGCGCCGCCATGGCGCAGATCCGCGACATCGAACAGGTGACCGGCAAGAAATTCCGCAGTCAGGAACTGGACATCACCTATCCCGCCGCCTGGGGCCGCGAGGGCATCGAAGCCCGCGTGGCGGCCCTGTGCGCGCGCGCCGTCGACGCGGTGCGCAGCGGGTTCAACATCCTGATCGTGTCCGACCGCCTGGTCGACAACGACCGCGTGGCCATTCCGGCCCTGCTGGCCACGTCGGCGGTGCACCAGCACCTGATCCGCGCCGGCCTGCGCACCAATACCGGCCTGGTGGTGGAAACCGGCTCGGCGCGCGAAGTGCACCATTTCGCCCTGCTGGGCGGCTACGGCGCCGAGGCCATCCACCCCTACCTGGCGCTGGAAGCGCTGGAGCAGATGGCGGATCCGGAAAAGGCCGTCAAGAATTTCATCAAGGCCATCGGCAAGGGCCTGAACAAGGTCATGTCCAAGATGGGCATCTCGACCTACATGTCCTATACCGGCGCGCAGATTTT
This sequence comes from Achromobacter aloeverae, assembly GCF_004121055.1. GTDB lineage: Bacteria > Pseudomonadota > Gammaproteobacteria > Burkholderiales > Burkholderiaceae_B > Bordetella_C > Bordetella_C aloeverae. Next base: position 140,482 of record NZ_PYAL01000003.1, on the reverse strand, counting down.
CGAAGCCGTCGGCCTGCAATCGGCCCTGGTCAACAAGTACTTCACCGGTACGTCCAGCACGGTCGAGGGCATCGGCATATTTGAGGTCGCCGAGGAGGCCCTGCGCCTGCATCGCGCCGCCTTCAGCAGCGATCCGGTGCTGGCTGGCGACCTGGACGCGGGCGGCGAATACGCCTACCGCGTGCGCGGCGAAGAGCACATGTGGACGCCGGATTCCATCGCCAAGCTGCAGCACGCCACGCGTGCCAACAACTACCGGACCTACAAGGAATACGCGCAGATCATCAACGACCAGAGCCGCCGCCACATGACGCTGCGCGGCCTGTTCGAGTTCCGTTTCGACCCCACCCGCGCCATCTCGCTGGACGAAGTCGAACCGGCCAAGGACATCGTCAAGCGCTTCGCCACCGGCGCCATGTCGCTGGGCTCGATCTCCACCGAAGCCCACTCGGTGCTGGCGGTGGCGATGAACCGCATCGGCGGCAAGTCCAACACCGGCGAAGGCGGCGAGGACGAGTTGCGCTATCGCGGCGAAATGCGCAACGGCGGCAAGAGCATCGTCAAGGACGGCGACACGCTGGCCAGCATCCTGGGCAAGGACCGCATCGAAGCCGACGTGCCGCTCGCGGCCGGCGACTCGCTGCGCTCCAAGATCAAGCAGGTGGCCTCGGGCCGCTTCGGCGTCAGCGCCGAATACCTGAGCAGCGCCGACCAGATCCAGATCAAGATGGCCCAGGGCGCCAAGCCCGGCGAAGGCGGCCAGTTGCCCGGCCACAAGGTGTCGGACTACATCGCCAAGCTGCGCTACTCGGTGCCGGGCGTGGGCCTGATTTCGCCCCCGCCGCACCACGACATCTATTCGATCGAGGACCTGGCCCAGCTGATCCACGACCTGAAGAACGTGAACAGCAAGGCGTCGATCTCGGTCAAGCTGGTCTCCGAGGTGGGCGTGGGCACCGTGGCCGCCGGCGTCGCCAAGGCCAAGGCCGACCATGTGGTCATCGCCGGCCATGACGGCGGCACGGGCGCTTCGCCGGTGTCGTCGATCAAGCAGGTCGGCACGCCGTGGGAACTGGGCCTGGCCGAAACCCAGCAGACGCTGGTGCTGAACCGCCTGCGCAGCCGCATCCGCGTGCAGGCCGACGGCCAGATGAAGACCGGCCGCGACGTCGTCATCGGCGCGCTGCTGGGCGCCGACGAATTCGGTTTCGCCACCGCGCCGCTGGTCGTGGAAGGCTGCATCATGATGCGCAAGTGCCACCTGAACACCTGCCCGGTGGGCGTGGCCACCCAGGACCCGGTGCTGCGCGCCAAGTTCCAGGGCAAGCCCGAGCACGTCGTCAACTACTTCTTCTTCATCGCCGAGGAAGTGCGCGAAATCATGGCCCAACTGGGCATCCGCCGCTTCGACGAGCTGATCGGCCGCGCCGACCTGCTGGACACCCGCGCCGGCCTGGACCACTGGAAGGCCAGCGGCCTGGACTTCAGCCGTGTGTTCTACCAGCCGTCCACGGACGGCCCGGTGCGCCAGGTCGAAGAACAGGATCACGGCCTGGCCGGCGCCCTGGACCACCAGTTGATCGAACGCAGCCGCCCTGCCATCGAGCGCGGCGAGAAAGTGTCCTTCATCGTTCCGGTACGCAACCGCAACCGCACCATCGGCGCGATGCTGTCGGGCGCGGTCGCGGCGCGCTATGGCCATGAAGGCCTGCCGGACGACACCATCCATATCCAGTGCAACGGCACCGCGGGCCAGAGCTTCGGCGCCTTCCTGGCGCACGGCATCACGATGGACCTGGTCGGCGAAGGCAACGACTATGTCGGCAAGGGCCTGTCGGGCGGCCGCATCATCGTGCGTTCGCCCAACGACTTCCGCGGCTTCGGCCCGGACCACATCATCGTCGGCAACACCGTCATGTACGGCGCGCTGTCGGGCGAGGCGTTCTTCAACGGCGTGGCCGGCGAGCGCTTCGCGGTGCGCAACTCCGGCGCCGCCGCGGTGGTGGAAGGCACCGGCGACCACGGCTGCGAGTACATGACCGGCGGCACCGTGGTCGTGCTGGGCAACACCGGCCGCAACTTTGCCGCGGGCATGTCGGGCGGCGTGGCCTACGTGTGGGATCCGGACCGCAGCTTCCGCCACCGTTGCAACCTGTCCATGGTCGAGCTGGACAGCGTGCTGCCGCATAGCGAGCAGGAAGCGCTGAACAACATCGACGTCTGGCACAGCGCGCAGCGTGGCCATGAGCGCCAGACCGACGAAACCATCCTGCGTCGCCTGGTGGAAGAACACTTCCGCTACACCGGCAGCTTCCGCGCCCGCGAAATCCTGGGCGACTGGGAAGCTTCGCGCGGGAAGTTCGTCAAGGTCATGCCGACTGACTACAAGCGTGCGCTGGGTGAAATGTGGCGCGCGGCCAACCCGCAAAAGATGGCCGCCTGAGACACATGCGACACACGAGCCGCCCGCAACGCCAACAGGTATAGGACTTAGCACCACCATGGGAAAAATCACCGGCTTTCTGGAATTCCAGCGCCTGAATGAAGCCTACGCCGCGCCCGCCGCGCGCCTGAAGAACTGGCGCGAGTTCGTGCTGCGCCTGGACGACGACCAGTCCAGGCAGCAGGCGGCGCGCTGCATGGACTGCGGCATTCCGTTCTGCAACAACGGCTGCCCCGTCAACAACATCATCCCGGACTGGAACGACCTGGTGTACCGGCAGCAATGGCGCAAGGCGCTGGATGTGCTGCACTCCACCAACAACTTCCCCGAGTTCACCGGCCGCATCTGCCCGGCGCCCTGCGAAGCCGCCTGTACGTTGAACATCAACAACGACGCGGTGGGCATCAAGTCGATCGAGCACGCCATCATCGACAAGGGCTGGGAAGAAGGCTGGGTGGCGCCGCAGCCGCCGTCGCGCAAGACCGGCAAGAAGGTCGCCGTCGTCGGCTCGGGTCCGGCCGGACTGGCTTGCGCCCAGCAGCTGGCGCGCGCCGGCCACGCCGTGACGGTCTTTGAAAAGAGCGATCGCATCGGCGGCCTGCTGCGCTATGGCATCCCCGACTTCAAGCTGGAGAAGTCGCAGATCGATCGCCGCATTTCCCAGATGGAAGCCGAAGGCGTGGAATTCTGCCCGTCGACGTACATCGGCGACGCCGCCGATGCGGCCGACGGCCTGACGACCCGTACCCCGTCCTCGCTGAAGGAAGAATTCGACGCCGTGGTGATGACCGGCGGCTCGGAAACGCCGCGGGACCTGCCGGTGCCCGGCCGCGACCTGCAAGGGGTCTACTTCGCCATGGATTTCCTGCGCCAGCAGAACAAGGCCGTGGCGGGCGATCGCCTGACCGGCCAGACCCTGGCCAAGGGCAAGCACGTCATCGTCATCGGCGGCGGCGACACCGGGTCGGATTGCGTAGGCACCAGCAACCGCCACGGCGCCGCGTCGGTCACCCAGTTCGAACTGCTGCCGCAACCGCCCGAGTCGGAAAACAAGCCGATGACCTGGCCCTATTGGCCGGTCAAGCTGCGTACGTCGTCCTCGCATGAGGAAGGCTGCGACCGCGACTGGGCCGTCACCACCAAATCGCTGCAAGGCGAGAATGGCGTGGTCAAGAAGCTGGTGGCCGCGCGTGTCGAGTGGGTCAAGGACGAAGCCACCGGCCAGATGAAGATGCAGGAAGTCGAGGGCTCGGAATTCGAAATGAAGGCCGACCTGGTGCTGCTGGCCATGGGATTCGTGTCGCCGGTCCAGAAGGTGCTGGACGCGTTCGGCGTCGACCGCGACGGCCGCGGCAACGTCCGCGCCAACACGGACGACTATCGCACCAGCGTGGACAAGGTCTTCGCCGCGGGCGACATGCGCCGGGGTCAATCGCTGGTGGTCTGGGCCATCCGCGAAGGCCGCCAGTGCGCCCGGTCGGTCGATGCCTTCCTGATGGGCGACAGCGACCTGCCGCGCTAAGCCTGGCCGACACGGCCCGACCATCCGACCGCCGGACACCGTGTCCGGCGGTTTTTCTTTTTGCGTTGGCCGCCCCAAGACAATTAAGTCATAAGACAACTGCGTTTAGGTAAGATCGGCGCCTGTCCGTGCGCTGGCCCACCAGGCCGGTCCTCTTTCCATTACCGGGTGTCCCAGTGCGATCCCCCGCCACCGTCTCCACGCCGCCGGTCGAACTCACCGCGCCGCCCACCCTGGGGCAGATCTTCCTGGCGTTCAGCAAGATCGGCCTGACCAGCTTCGGCGGCGGCCTCAGCGGCTGGATGCTGCGCGAGTTCGTGCAGCGGCGCCACTGGCTGTCGGAACACCAATTTCTTAGCGGCCTGTCGCTGGCCCAGGCTTTTCCCGGCGTCAACGTGGTGAACCTGGCCATCTGGATCGGCTATCAGCTGCGCGGCAGCCGCGGCGCCGGCGTCGCGGCCCTGGGCATGGTATTGCCGGCGATGGTGGTGGCCATCGTGCTGGCCGCCGGATTCGGCGAGGTCGCCCATGCGCCCGCGGTGCACCGCGTGTTGGCGGGCGTAGCCGCCGCGGCCGTCGGCCTGTCGCTGCAAATGGGACTGCGCGCGGCGTACCGCGCCGCGGTGGGCGCCGCGCCCATCGTCATCATGGTGATTACGTTCGGCGGTATCTTCCTGGCGCAGTGGCCCCTGTTATGGGTCGTCGGCGCCGTGGCGCCGCTGTCCGTACTGCTCGCCTGGCTGCGCCTGCGCCAGGAACAACGCACGCGGGCGGGTTCGTGATGCCTGGCCGCCTGCTCGACCTTTTCGGGGTGTTCGCGCCCTTGTCCTTCCTGACGGTGGGGGGCGGCCAGAGCGTCGTGGCCGACATCCACCGCCAGGCCGTCGTCGCCTACGGCTGGATGAACGACACCCAGTTCCTGGACCTGTTCGCCCTGTCGCGGGTCACGCCGGGGCCCGGCTCCCTGCTTGTCACCCTGGTTGGGTGGCAAGTTGCCGGATTGCTGGGCGCCCTCGTGGCGTCCTTCGCCATCTTCGTGCCCAGCAGCCTGCTGGTGTATGGCCTGGCACGGGTATGGTCGCGCTACAAGCACAGCCTCTGGACGCGCGCCATCGAACACGGCCTGGCGCCCGTGGCGGCCGGCATGATCCTGGCAGCGTCCTGCACCATCCTGCGCGCCGCCGAGGGCGGGCCCTGGGCCTGGGGCGTCGCCGCGGTGGCGACGCTGATGCTCATGTATACGCGTGTCAGCCCTTTCCTACTGATGGGCGCGGGTGCCATCGTCTTCTCTGTGGTATTGCGCTGACACCCCGCCGGCTCTATTGTCCGCCTACATCGGCTTTTCTTCTCGAATACCCCGTCAAATCCCGCTATCGCCTGTCTTCACGACTACGAAATACGCGGCGGCAAAGGGCCCGGCCGTAGCGCCTGCTCATCCAAATTCGCTAAATATCACAGGATTTGTGCGTAATTGGATGACGTTTGCGACGGGGGCTGGAGTTTAATGGCTGCCACCCGCGCCGGCGCGTCCGCGCCTGCCGCATGTCCCCGCCGCCGGACCGCTGAGAGGTCCGAGAGCGGCTCGCCTGCTCAAGCGATACAATGTGCGGTCCAGTTTCGGGGGACGGAATGCGTCCGTCCACAGCCTCCACCTTTATGCCCGATCTCTCTGACAACCATACTGACGCTGCGCTGCAATTCGACGATGTTTCCCTGGGATATGGCGAATTCACCGTTCTTAGCGGCATCACCCTGACGGTGGCGCCGGGACAGGTGGTGGCCGTCATGGGCGGTTCGGGCTCGGGCAAGACCACCATGCTGCGTGCCGCCACCGGCCAACTGCTGGCCCGCGCCGGCACGGTCCGCGCCTTCGGGCAGGACTTGGCCCAGGCCACGCCGGAACAGTTGCAGGACCTGCGCAAGCGCATGGGCGTGCTGTTCCAGCAGGGCGCGCTCTTCACCGACCTCAACGTCTTCGAGAACGTCGCGTTCCCGCTGCGCGAACACACGCGCCTGGACGAGGCCGAGATCACCGAGCGCGTGCTGGACAAGCTCCAGGCCGTGGGCCTGCGCGCGGCAGCGCACCTGAAAGTCGCGGAGATTTCCGGTGGCATGGCGCGGCGCGTAGCCCTGGCGCGCGCCGTCGTGCTGGAGCCCGAGCTCATTCTCTACGACGAGCCCTTCGCCGGACTGGATCCGATTTCCATGGGCATCACCGCCCGCCTGATACGCGACCTGGCCGACCGCCTGGGTTGCGCGTCGGTGCTGATCACGCACGACGTGCAGGAATCGTTCGCCATCGCCGACCGGGTCTACCTGGTGGGCCAGGGCCGCCAGGCGGCCGCCGGCACGCCCCAGGAGCTGAACGCCTCGCAGGACCCCTACGTGCGCCAGTTCCTCGATGGGGCGCCCGACGGTCCGGTCGCCTTCCACTATCCCGAAACCCCGGCCTTCACGCGCTGGCTGGCGCGCCAGGAGGGGAACAAGCCATGACGGACAGCAGCAAGACGGGCCGGCGCAATCCCCTTTCCCGCCTGGGCGGCTGGGTGCGCGGCACGATCAACGGCCTTGGGTTCTTCACCCGTTTCTTCCTGGCGCTGCTCGCCCGCAGCGGCATCGCGCTGCGCCGGCCCCGACTGGTTTCGCAGCAAGTCCATTTCATCGGCAACTATTCGCTGCTGATCATCGCCGTTTCCGGCATGTTCGTCGGCTTCGTGCTGGGACTGCAGGGCTACTACACGCTGCGCCGCTACGGCTCCGAGGAATCGCTGGGCCTGCTGGTGGCCTTGTCGCTGGTGCGCGAACTGGGCCCCGTCGTCACTGCCTTGCTGTTCGCCGGCCGCGCGGGCACGTCGCTGACCGCGGAAATCGGCCTGATGAAGGCCGGCGAACAACTGTCGGCCATGGAGGTCATGGCGGTCGACCCCATGCGCCGGGTGCTGGTGCCTCGCCTGTGGGGCGGCATTATCGCCATGCCGGTGCTGGCCGCGGTATTTTCCATGGTGGGCATCATGGGCGGCTGGGCCGTCGGCGTGATGCTCATCGGCGTGGACGCCGGCGCTTTCTGGTCGCAGATGCAAAGCGGCGTGGACGTATGGAGCGACGTGGCCAACGGCGTGCTCAAGAGCGTGGTGTTCGGCATCACGGTCACCCTGGTGGCGCTCCACGAGGGCTGGCAGGCCAGGCCGACGCCGGAAGGCGTTGCGCGGGCCACCACCCGCACCGTGGTGGTGGGATCGCTCGCCGTGCTGGCCATGGACTTCCTGCTGACCGCGTTGATGTTCGGCAATTGACCCGGCCGGCGCATACGATGCAAAGACTCAACCCCGTTGATACTGATACGCACTCCTGACACGGATACTTATGTCACGCGAAAAAACCGATTTCTGGGTAGGCCTGTTCGTGCTGCTGGGAGCCGCCGCCCTGGTGTTCCTGGCGCTGCGCGCCGGCAACCTCAGCTCATTCTCCCTGGCGCCCACCTATAGCCTCAGCGCCAACTTCGACAACATCGGCGGCCTGAAGGAAAGGGCGGCGGTCAAGAGCGCCGGCGTCGTGGTGGGCCGTGTCTCCAGGATTTCATTCGACGACAAGACCTTCCAGGCCGTCGTCACCCTGCAGCTGGACAGCCGCTACCAGTTCCCCAAGGATTCCTCGGTCGCCATCCTGACCTCCGGCCTGCTGGGGGAGCAATATGTTGGTGTCACGGCAGGGACGGAAGAGGATAATTTTGCCGACGGCGGCAAAATCCGCTATACACAGAGCGCTGTCGTGCTGGAGAACCTGATCAGCCAATTCCTCTATGGAACGGCCGAAAAGCAGGGCTCCGCGCCGGCCGGGGACGCAGCCCCCAAGAATTGAGCACTTCCGTGGCGCCAGCCGTCCCCGACGCGGCGTCTTCTTCGAGAAGCCTGGATATAAAGCAACAATATGAACACTCCCACCTTTTCCCGGACCGGTTTCTTGCGCGTCGCCTCGCTGGCCGCGGCCGGCCTGGCCCTGGCAGGCTGCGCGTCCGTGCAGAACCCCGACCCGCGCGACCCCTGGGAAGGCTTCAACCGCGGCGTCTATTCGTTCAACGACGCGGTGGACCGCAACTTCCTGCGTCCCATCTCCGTGGGCTATACCTACGTGACGCCGCAACCGGTGCGCACCTGCGTCCACAACATGTTCAACAACGTGGCCGACATCTGGGCCGCCGCCAACAGCATGTTGCAGGGCCGCGGCCTTGACGCCATCAACACGGTGGGCCGCGTCCTCTTCAACACCACCCTGGGCGTGGGCGGATGTATCGACGTCGCCACCGCCAACGGCCAGCCGCGCATTCCCAACGACTTCGGCACCACCCTGGGCGTCTGGGGCTTCGGCCAGGGCCCGTACCTGGTGCTGCCGTTCTGGGGCCCCAGCACGGTGCGCGACGGCGCCGGCCTGGCGGGCGATTTCGTCGGCAACACCTACACCAGCGTAGGCGCCATCGACAACGTGCGCGTGCGCAACTCGCTCTACGGCCTGCAGATCGTCGACCGCCGTGCCAGCCTGCTGGACGCCACCGACACGGTCGACCGTATCGCCCTGGATCCCTACAGTTTCGTGCGCGACGCCTATCTGCAACGCCGCAACGCCATGGTGCTGGGCCAGAAGGCGCAGGACGAACTGCCCAACTACAACGACGATGACGCGTCCGACGCCAACGCCAAGGCGCCGGCAGCGGCGCCCACGGTGCCCGCGCCGGGCGCCAACCAGTCGGGCACCGTCGCGCCGGCCAAACGCTGAATCTCCGCGGTGGCACGGGGCTTGCCGCGTGCCGCCGCCATCCCTATCCAGAAGGAGTCCCCATGCGGTTCCCCGTAATTTCGCTGTTGCAACGCCTGGCCCTGGTGGGCCTGCTCGGCCTGGGCGCCGTCCACGTGGCGCGCGCGGCCCCGGACGGCCAGGGCGCGCCTGACAAGTTCGTGCAGGATGTCGCCGACGAGACGCTCAACGCCCTGAAGGCCGGCGGCGGCGTGAAGCCGGGCGATGTGGCGCGCGTCAACCAGGTGGTGACGCAGCACATCCTGCCTTATGTCGATTTCGAGAAGACCACCCGCCTGAGCGCTGGCCGCTACTGGCGCCAGGCCACGCCGGAGCAGCAAAAAGCCCTGGCCGAGGCCTTCCGCGGCACGCTGGTGCGCACGTACGCCGGCGCCCTGACCCGCGTGGACAACCAGACCGCCACCAAGACCTTGCCTTTCCGCGGCGATCCCAAGGCCGACGACCTGGTCGTGCGCACCGTGATCAGCCAATCCAACGGCCAGAACACCGGTGTCGACTACCGCCTGGAAAAGACCGCCAGCGGGTGGAAGATCTATGACCTGAATGTGGAAAACATCTGGCTCATCCAGAACTACCGCAACCAGTTCGCGCAGGAAATCAACCAGAACGGTATCGACGGCCTGATCAAGGCGCTGAACCAGCGCAATAAATAAAAGGGCCACATCTCCGCGCCCCGTCCGCCTCCCATGGCCGGCGGGGTCGGGATGTCCTCGCGCACCGTCGGGGTATCGGGATGGCGGCGACCGTATAATGCGGGATTCGCTCTTTTACGGGCCCCCTGGTCGTCCCATGTCCGCCGTTTGTCTCGAAAACGTCTCGAAAATCTACGCCCCGCGCAGCCCCGGGTGGAAAAAATGGCTGGGCAAGCCGTCCAAACCAGGTTTCCAGGCCCTGCGCGATGTCAGCCTGACCATCGAGCATGGTGAATTCTTTGGCCTGCTTGGCCCCAATGGCGCGGGCAAGACCACCCTGATTTCCATCCTGGCGGGCCTCGCGCGCGCCACCAGCGGCCGCGCCAGCGTCTGTGGCCACGACGTGGTCAGCGACTACCGTGTCGCCCGCCGCTCGCTCGGCGTCGTGCCCCAGGAACTGGTCTACGATCCCTTCTTCACGGTGCGCGAAACCCTGCGCATCCAGTCGGGCTACTTCGGCCTGCGCCGCAACGACGACTGGATCGACGAAATCCTCTTCAACCTGGGCCTGGCCGACAAGGCCGACAACAATATGCGCGCGCTTTCGGGCGGCATGAAACGGCGTGTGCTGGTGGCCCAGGCGCTGGTGCATCGCCCGCCGGTCATCGTGCTGGACGAACCCACCGCCGGCGTGGACGTCGACTTGCGTCGCACGCTGTGGGAGTTCATCGTGCGCCTGAACAAGGCCGGCCACACCATCATGTTGACGACGCATTACCTGGAAGAAGCGGAAACGCTGTGCAACCGCATCGCCATGCTCAAGGGCGGCCGCATCGTCGCCCTGGACACCACGCAGGCCTTGCTGGCCCGTGTCGGCGGCGTCGACCTGGAAGATGCCTTCGTGCGCATCATGCACGGCGAGGACGGGCAATACGCGGACAAGCGGGATGAAGACAGCCGCCTGACGGAGGTGGTGTCGTGACCCCGCCCATCGAACCGCGCGCGCTGCCCCTGGTGGCCCCCGACCTGAACGCCGGCTCCGGCTTCCCCACGCTGCTGCGCAAGGAGCTGATGCGCTTCTGGAAGGTCAGCTTCCAGACCATCGCCGCGCCCGTCATCACCGCCTTGCTGTACCTGGTGGTCTTCGCGCAGGTCCTGCAGGACAAGGTGCAGGTGTACGGCACGGTGCCGTACACGTCGTTCCTGATCCCGGGCCTGATGATGATGAGCATGCTGCAGAATGCCTTCGCCAATCCCTCGTCGTCCCTGATCCAGAGCCGCATCACCGGCAACCTGGTCTTCATCCTGCTGCCGCCGCTGTCGTACCGGGACCTGTTCCTGGCCTACGTGCTCGCCGCCATCGTGCGCGGCATCGCGGTGGGCCTGTGTGTCTGGGCGGTGGCGCTGTTCTTCATCCCGCTGCATCCGCAGCATCCGCTCTGGGTGCTGGCCTTCGCCGTCCTCGCATGCGGCATCATGGGCAGCCTGGGCCTGGTGGCCGGCCTGTATTCGGAGAAATTCGACCAGTTGGCGGCCTTCCAGAACTTCCTCATCATGCCGGCAACCTTCCTGTCCGGCGTGTTCTACTCCATCCATACGCTACCGGCCTTCTGGCAGGGCGTTTCGCACTGGAACCCGCTCTTCTACACCATCGACGGTTTCCGCTACGGCTTCTTCTCGGTTTCCGACGTGTCGCCCTGGCGCAGCCTGGCGGTGGTGGGCATCGTGTTCCTGGCGCTGGCCGGCTATGCGATACGCCTGCTGGCCAGCGGCTACAAACTCCGGAATTGAAGATCATGCTTCCCACTCCCGAACAAGTCCGACAATACATACTCGACGGCCTGTCCTGTGAGCATATCGACGTGCAAGGCGACGGATCGCATTTCGACGCCGTCATCGTCAGCGCGGCCTTCGAGGGCAAGCGCCCCATCGCCCGCCATCAGTTGGTGTACGCCGCCCTGGGCGATCGCATGAAGGCGGAAATCCACGCCCTTTCCATGCGCACCCTGACCCCGGCGGAATACGAGGCAGGGCGCTGATGCGCGCGCCGTGCGCCTTGCGCCTTGCGCGACGCCCCCGATAAAGACCCGATACGGCAAGGAAACCGCATGAGCTCCACCACCCAGAACGGCCGCCTGGACGCGCCGCTGACGCTCGCCCTTTCCAAGGGCCGCATTTTCGAGGAAACCCTGCCGCTGCTGGCCGAGGCCGGCATCGAGGTCACGGAGAATCCCGAGAATTCCCGCAAGCTGATCATCCCGACCAGCGATCCCGGCCTGCGCCTGATCATCGTGCGCGCGTCGGATGTGCCGACCTATGTGCAATACGGCGCCGCCGACCTGGGCATCGCCGGCAAGGACGTGCTGATCGAGCATTCCGCCGAGCACCCCGGCGGCCTGTACCAGCCCATCGACCTGAACATCGCCAAGTGCCGCCTGTGCGTGGCCGTGCCCACCGGCTTCGACTACCAGAAGGCCGTCCACCAGGGCGCGCGCCTGCGGGTGGCCACCAAGTACGTGACGGCGGCGCGCGAGCACTTCGCCGCCAAGGGCATGCACGTGGACCTGATCAAGCTGTACGGATCCATGGAGCTGGCGCCCCTGGTGGGCCTGGCCGACGCCATTGTCGACCTGGTGTCCTCGGGCGGCACCCTGCGCGCCAACAACCTGGTCGCGGTCGAGGACATCATGCATATTTCCTCGCGCCTCGTGGTCAACCAGGCCGCGTTGAAGACGCGCGGCGACCGCCTGCAGCCGCTGCTCGATGCCTTCCAGCGGGCCAGCGCGCCGCGTATGGCATGATGATTTCTTTTAAGCCAGGAGCGCGCCTGCCGGCCGGTCCTGGCATGGGATAGAACCATGGCACTGATCAACCGCCTTGACGCCCGCGACCCGGGCTTCGCCACCGCCTTGCGCAACCTGCTGGCCTTCGAGGCTACGCAGGACGAATCGATCGACCGCGCCGCCGCCGACATCCTCCATGCCGTGCGGACGCGCGGCGACGATGCCGTGCTGGAATACACCCGCCGCTTCGACCGTGTGCAGGCTGACAGCATGGCCGCCCTGGAGATTCCCAAGGACAGCTGGCATGCCGCCCTGGCGTCCCTGCCGGCCGCCCAGCGCCAGGCCCTGGAAGCCGCCGCGGGCCGCGTGCGTGCCTACCATGAGCGCCAGCGTGGCGAGACCTGGACCTATACCGAAGCCGACGGCACCGTGCTGGGCCAGAAGATCACCCCGCTGGACCGGGTGGGCCTCTATGTACCGGGCGGCAAGGCGGCGTATCCGTCGTCGGTGCTGATGAACGCGATTCCCGCCAAGGTCGCCGGCGTGCCCGAACTGATCATGGTCACGCCGACGCCGGACGGCGTGCGCAACCCCATGGTGCTCGCCGCGGCCGCCATCGCCGGCGTCGACCGCGCCTACGCCATCGGCGGTGCCCAGGCCGTGGGCGCGCTGGCCTATGGCACGGCGGTCATTCCGGCGGTCGACAAGATCGTCGGCCCCGGCAACGCCTACGTGGCCGCCGCCAAGCGCCGCGTCTACGGCACGGTGGGCATCGACATGATCGCCGGCCCCAGCGAAATCCTCATCATCTGCGACGGCCAGACGCCGGCGGACTGGATCGCCATGGACCTGTTCTCGCAGGCCGAGCACGACGAGCTGGCCCAGGCCATCCTGCTATGCCCGGACGCCGTCTACCTGGACCAGGTGGCCGCCGCCATCGACCGCCTGCTGCCGACCATGCCGCGCGCCGACATCCTGCGCACCAGCCTGGCCAACCGGGGCGCCCTCATCCTGGTGCGCGACCTGGACGAAGCCTGCGCCATCGCCAACGACATCGCGCCGGAGCACCTGGAAATCTCCACGGCGGACCCGGAAAAATGGGCCGACCGCATCCGCCACGCCGGCGCCATCTTCATGGGCCGCTACAGCTCGGAATCGCTGGGCGACTATTGCGCCGGCCCCAACCACGTACTGCCGACGTCGCGCACCGCGCGCTTTTCGTCGCCGTTGGGCGTCTATGACTTCCAGAAGCGTTCCAGCCTGATCCAGGTTTCGCGGCAGGGCGCCCAGACGCTGGGCCGCATCGCCGCCGAACTGGCGTATGGCGAAGGGCTGCAAGCGCACGCCGGCAGCGCCGAATACCGGCTCGACAAGCCATGAACAACGACCCGCGCGGCCCCTCCCGGGCTTCGGCCGCGGCCACCGTGCGCCGCGACATTCAGGCCCTGGCCGCCTATCCCGTCGGCCATGCCGAAGGCGGCATCAAGCTCGACGCCATGGAGAACCCCTACGACCTGCCGGACGCGGTGCGCGATGACATCGCCGCGGCCGTGCGGGCCACGGCGCTGAGCCGCTACCCCGGCGACGGCGCGGCGCTGCACCAGGCGGTGCGGCAGGCTTTCGGCATCCCGGCGGACGCCGCGCTGCTGTTCGGCAATGGGTCCGACGAGCTGATACACCTGATCGTGCAAACCTGCTGCGAGCCGGGCGACGTGGTCCTGGCGCCGGCGCCGTCCTTCGTCATCTTCGAGATGGCGGCACGCTACAACCATGCACGCCCCGTGGGCGTTCCCCTGACCGCCGACCTGGAGCTGGACCTGCCCGCCATGCTGGCGGCCATCGCTGCGCATCGACCCAAGGTCATTTTCCTGGCCCTGCCCAACAATCCCACGGGCGGCCTGTGGCCGGCCGCGGACGTGCAGGCCATACTCGACGCGGCACCCGGGCTGGTGGTCATCGACGAGGCCTACCAGCCGTTCGCCGACCACACCTGGATGCCGCGCGCGGCCGAGCTGCCCAATGCGGTCGTGATGCGCACCGTGTCCAAGCTGGGCCTGGCCGGCCTGCGCTTCGGCTACCTGGCCGGCCCGCCCGCCTGGATAGGCGAGTTCGACAAAGTGCGCCCGCCCTACAACGTGGACGTGCTGACACAGGCCGTCATGTTGGCGGTGCTGCGCCACAAGGACGTGCTGGATGAGCAGGCGGCGAGGCTGCGCGCCGACCGCGAACCGCTGGCCCGGGCCCTGGCCGACCTGCCGGGCACGACGGTCCATCCGTCCTCCGCCAACTTCCTGTTGGTACGGTTTTCGGGGGAGTTAGGGGCGGATGCCGTGCATCAGGCGCTGAAATCGCGCAAAATATGGGTACGTGCATTCGGTGACGGCGATCCCCTGCTCAAGAATTGCCTGCGCATCTCCATCGGCGCCCCCGCGGAAAACGCGGCGCTGCTGGCGGCCTTGCGGGAAATCCTGGGTCAGGCCACGCCAGGCGCCTCCGCCGCGTGACCCGTCCCGCCCGCCAATACGACGAACGTTCTTTACGAGTACTCCATGCGTACCGCTGAAATCACCCGCAACACCAATGAAACGCGTATCCGCGTGGTGCTCAACCTGGATGGCACCGGCCAGCAGAGTATCGACACGGGCGTGCCTTTCCTCGATCACATGCTGGACCAGATCGCCCGCCATGGGCTGATCGACCTGGAAATCAAGGCCGAAGGCGACCTCCATATCGACGACCACCATACGGTGGAAGACGTCGGCATTACGCTGGGCCAGGCCATCGCGGCCGCCATCGGCGACAAGAAGGGCATCATGCGCTACGGCCATGCCTACGTGCCGCTGGATGAAGCCCTGTCGCGCGTGGTGGTGGACTTCTCCGGCCGTCCCGGCCTGGAATTCCACGTCCCGTTCACGCGGGCCCGCATCGGCAAGTTCGACGTCGACCTCACGCGGGAGTTCTTCCAGGGACTGGTCAACCATGCGTTGATCAGCCTGCATGTGGACAACCTGCGCGGCAAGAACGCGCATCACCAGTGCGAGACGATTTTCAAGGCCTGTGGCCGCGCGCTGCGCATGGCGATCGAGCGCGACCCGCGCAGCCAGGGCGTGGTGCCGTCCACCAAGGGCGTTCTGTAACCTGGCTATCGGGCATACCTTCGTGACTTCCATCGCTATCGTCGACTACGGCATGGGCAACTTCCACTCCGTGGCGCGCGCCCTCGCGCACGCCGCGCCGGACGCCGACATCCGTATCTGCAACCAGGCCGCCGACATCGACGCGGCCGATCGCGTCGTGTTCCCTGGCCAGGGCGCCATGGCCGACTGCATGCGCACGCTCAACGAATCGGGCCTGCGCGAAGCCGTCATGCGCGCGGCGCGCAACAAGCCGCTGCTGGCCGTTTGCGTGGGCGAGCAAATGCTGTTCGACACCAGCGAGGAAGGCCCGACCATCTGCCTGGGCATTTTCCCCGGCGTGGTCCACCGTTTCAGCGGCCCGCAGTACGCGGCGCCCGTCGGCGCCTACGAAGAACATCCGGCGCTGCCGCAGCAGGAATTGCTGAAAGTGCCCCACATGGGCTGGAACCAAGTCCGGCAGTCGCGATCTCATCCCATCTGGGCAGGGATTCCGGACCATGCGCACTTCTATTTCGTGCATAGTTATTACGCCGTCCCCGCCGACCCCTCGATTATCGTTGGGGAAAGCGATTACGGCGGTTCCTTTACCTGCGCGGTGGCCACGGCTAACATTTTCGCGGTGCAGTTCCACCCCGAAAAGAGCGCCGAATATGGATTGCGGATGTATCGCAATTTTGTAGACTGGCGCCCTTGATTGCCTGAACGCCCTCACCGGCGGCGCCATTGCCTGACCGACCAGGCCCATTCTGTTCCGACCAACGAAAATTCTTACGCGCTATCTATCATGCTGCTGATCCCCGCCATCGACCTTAAAGACGGGCGCTGCGTCCGCCTGCGCCAGGGCGACCTGGACGATGCAACGGTGTTCTCCGAAGACCCCGCCGCCATGGCCACGCATTGGCTGGACCAGGGCGCGCGGCGCCTGCATCTGGTCGACCTGAACGGCGCGGTCGCCGGCAAACCGCGCAACGAGGCCGTCATCAAGGCCATCGTCGATGCGGTCGGCGATGAAATCCCGGTGCAGATCGGGGGCGGCATCCGCGACCTCGACACCATCGAGCGCTATCTCGACAACGGGATTTCCTACGTCATCATCGGCACCGCCGCGGTCAAGAACCCTGGCTTCCTGCACGATGCATGCGGCGCCTTCCCGGGCAGCATCATCGTCGGCCTGGACGCGCGCGACGGCAAGGTCGCGACCGACGGCTGGAGCAAGCTGACGCGCCACGACGTCCTGGACCTGGCCAGCAAGTTCGAGGACTACGGCTGCGAAGCCATCATCTACACCGACATCGGCCGCGACGGCATGCTGTCCGGCGTGAACGTGGATGCCACGGTGCGCCTGGCGCAGCATGTGCGCATCCCCATCTACGCGTCGGGCGGCATCGCCGGCATCCAGGACATCGAAGCCCTGTGCGCCGTGGAAGAAGAGGGCGTCGAAGGCGCCATCCTGGGCCGCAGCATCTACGAAGGCGCGCTCGACTTCCAGGCCGCCCAGACGCGCGCCGACGAACTGGGCAAGCAATGACAGCCAACGCAAGCAGCGCCTCGCTCACCGGCGACAACGCCTTGACGCGACGCATCATTCCCTGCCTGGACGTGACCGCCGGGCGCGTGGTCAAGGGCGTGAACTTCGTCAACCTGATCGACGCGGGCGATCCCGTCGAAATCGCCCGTCGTTATGACGAGCAGGGCGCCGACGAGCTCACCTTCCTGGACATCACCGCGACCAGCGACGGCCGCGACCTCATCCTGCCCATCATCGAGCAGGTGGCCTCGCAGGTCTTCATCCCGCTGACCGTGGGCGGCGGCGTGCGCCAGGTCTCGGACATCCAGCGCCTGCTCAACGCCGGCGCCGACAAGATCAGCATCAACAGCGCGGCCGTGGCCAATCCGGAACTGGTGCGCGCGGCGTCGGACTACCACGGGTCGCAATGCATCGTGGTGGCCATCGACGCGCGCCGCGTCTCGGCACCCGGCGAGGAAGACCGCTGGGAAGTCTTTACCCACGGCGGCCGCAAGGCCACCGGCATCGATGCCGTGCAGTGGGCCCGCCGCATGGCGCAATACGGCGCCGGGGAAATCCTGCTGACCAGCATGGACCGCGACGGCACCAAGTCCGGCTTCGACCTGGCGCTGACCCGCGCCGTGTCCGACGCCGTGCCCGTCCCGGTGATCGCCTCGGGCGGCGTGGGGACGTTGCAGCACCTGGCCGACGGCGTCACCACCGGCCGCGCCAGCGCCGTGCTGGCCGCCAGCATTTTCCACTACGGCGAGCACACCGTGGGCGAATGCAAACGTTTCATGGCCGATCAAGGCATTGCGGTACGATTGGACGCATGATGGATAACTCTCCCGCCTGGCTGGCCGACGTCGAATTCGACGATAACGGCCTGATACCCGCCATTGCCCAGGATGCCGCCAACGGCCAGATCCTGATGGTGGCCTGGATGAATCGCGAATCCCTGGCCGAAACCGCCGCCACCGGCCGCGCGGTTTATTGGTCGCGCTCGCGCAAGCGCCTGTGGCGCAAGGGCGAGGAGTCCGGCCACGCCCAGCTGGTCCGGGAACTGCGCCTGGACTGCGACGGCGACGTCGTGCTGCTCAAGGTAGAGCAGCAGGGCGGCATCGCCTGCCACACCGGCCGTGCCAGCTGCTTTTTCCGCCGCCTGGACGGCCAGGGCGCGGACGCCACCTGGACCACCGTGGATCCCGTCCTGAAGGACCCGGAGCTGATTTACAAATGAACGCCCCCGCAAGCGCCGACGTGCTGGCGCGCATCGCCGACACCCTGGAGAGCCGCCGCCCGCGGAACGGCGGCGACCCGGCCTCGTCCTACGTGGCCAAGCTGCTCTCGCGGGGCCCGGACGCCTTCCTCAAGAAAATCGGCGAGGAAGCCACCGAACTGGTCATGGCGGCCAAGGACGGGGTGCCGGAACGCATCGTCAGCGAAACCGCCGACCTGTGGTTTCATTGCCTTGTCGCGTTGACTCATTACAATCTGCGGCCCGAAGACGTGCTGGCCGAACTGGGCCGCCGCGAAGGCCTGTCCGGCCTGGTCGAAAAGGCCAGCCGGCCGGCGTCCTGACGGACGTTCCGGGGCCGCCATACCGTATCGAGGGCACATGAGCGAAAACTGTATCTTCTGCAAGATCGGCCGTGGCGAAATCCCGGCCAAGAAGGTCTACGAGGACGACGACTTCGTCGCCTTCCATGACATCAATCCCGCCGCGCCGGTGCATCTGCTGCTCATCCCACGCCGCCACATCGCGTCCATGCAGGATGTCACGCCCGAGGACGCCGGCTGGTTGGGTAGAATGATGGCAATGGCACCCCGATTGGCGGCCGAGAACGGCTGCAATCCTGGCCCACAAGGCGGGTTCCGCATCGTCGTCAATTCCGGCGCCGAGGGCGGGCAGGAAGTCCCGCATCTGCATTTCCACATAATTGGCGGTTCGCGGCCCTGGGCGGGCCGCGCAGCCCCGAACGCTTGAATTACGGAGAACCGTCATGGGCAGTCTCAGCATTTGGCATTGGTTGATCGTCCTCGTCGTCGTGGCGATGATTTTTGGCACTAAGAAGCTGCGCAACATCGGCGGCGACCTGGGCGGGGCCGTCAAGGGCTTCAAGGAAGGCATGAAGGACGCCAGCGGCGACCGCGCCGACGCCGAGCCTCCGGTGCAGCAGCGTGTCGGCGGCGATACCATCGACGTCCAGGCCAAGGAAAAAACCCACTCCTGATCCCGCAGCCCGCGCCCTGCGCGGCTGGCCGCCATGCGGCCGCCGGCGGGCGCCTTTTCCCTCTACGGCCGTCGCATGTTTGATATGAGTATGGGGGAGCTGGTGGTGATCGGCGTCATCGCGCTGATCGTCATCGGCCCCGAACGCCTGCCCAAGGTCGCCCGCACGGTCGGCCATCTGCTGGGTCGCGCGCAGCGCTACGTCAACGACGTCAAGAGCGACATCCGTCGCGAGATCGAACTCGACGAGCTGCGCAAGTTCAAGAGCGAGATGGAGAACGCGGCGCAGGCCGTGCAGACATCCGGGCGCGACACCACGGAGTCGCTGCGCGAGCCGGCCCAGGCGCTGCGCCAGGAGCTGGACGACGCCGCCAAGGCCGCCAGCGGTGCGCTGTCTCTGTCGACGCCCGTGGTGGACGAAGACGGGCTGCTGGTCCATAAGGCGGACGCGGCCGGTCCCGCCGATACGGCCCCCGGTAGTGTCGATACGACCGGTAGCGTCGACCCGGCGGCCCCTGCGAACCCGGCCGCTGCATCGACTGCCTCGCCCGCCGCCGCATCTACCACTGCATCTACCGCCGCATCTACCACCGAACCCGCGGCAGCGCCGGCCACTGCCCCGGCCACCACGGACGCGGCGACGCCCGCTGGCACGCCCCCGCCGGCCAGGTCCGAGGTCACTCCCGGCGCCAACCCCGAAGCCAACGCCGAGGCGGTGCTGCATGGCGTCCCGGCGCCCTCCATCCCCGCGCCGGCGAAGCCGGCGACGCCCACTCAACCGCCTACCGGTACGCCCACGTGAGCCAGGAAGTCCCCCACGAAGAAGAAGGGCAGGAAGACAGCTTCATGTCCCACCTGATCGAGCTGCGCGCGCGCCTGATACGCGCGGTGCTCGCGGTGCTGGTCGTCTTCGTCGCGCTCTTCCTGTACCCGGGCACCGCGAAGATCTACGACCTGCTGGCGCGCCCGATGCTGGCATCGCTGCCGGAAGGCACGCACATGATCGCCATCGGCGTGATCACGCCCTTCATGGTGCCGCTGAAGGTCACGATGATGGCGGCTTTCGTCATCGCCCTGCCCGTGGTGCTCTGGCAGGCCTGGGCCTTCGTCGCCCCCGGCCTGTACAAGCACGAAAAGCGCCTGGCGCTGCCGCTGATCGTCTCGACCACGGTGCTGTTCCTCGCCGGCATGGCTTTCTGCTACTTCGTCGTCTTCCACACTATCTTCCACTTCATCGCCCACATCGCGCCGAACTCGATCACGACGGCGCCGGACATCGAAGCCTACCTGGGCTTCGTGATGACCATGTTCCTGGCCTTCGGCATCACCTTCGAAGTCCCGGTGATCGTGGTGCTGCTGGTGCGTTTCGGCGTCGTCGACGTCAAGAAGCTGAGCAGCGCGCGCGGCTATGTCGTGGTGGGTGCGTTCGTCATCGCCGCCGTGGTGACGCCGCCCGACGTCGTCAGCCAGTTCCTGCTGGCGGTGCCGCTATGCCTGCTGTTCGAGCTGGGCCTGATCTGCGCGCGCATGGTGCAGCCCAACAAGAATGCCATGACGGACCGCGAGAACGCGCTGGTGGAGAAGGACTGAAGGTCCAACCGAAGGCCCGACTGAAGACCCGGCTGAAGCTTCGGACGATTCCTACCCCCGCGTCCGAACGCGGACGCAAAAACCAGACCGTTTCACACTTGTAGGCTGCGGTGCGCGTCCGTACAGTAGGCGCATGAACATCGCTGACCGCCTTTCCTCATTGATGCGTTGGCGCGGCATACGCAGCCAGCGGCATTTGGCGCGCTTGTCCGGTGTGCCACAAACCTCCATCCATCGGATATTGGCCAACCGGCCCGGCTACCTGCCGTCCATTGCTACCGTGGCCCGGCTGGCGCGCGCGCTGTCCGTGAATCCGGAATGGCTGCATGGCGATGGACCGGCGGCGCGGCTGCGGGGGCTGGCCCGCGCCCAGGCATCGGAAGGGCCGCAGGGGCAGGAGGGGGAACCACACGGGGAACAACGCGGAGACCAGCTGGGGAAACCCCAGGGACGCCGGCAACCGTGGACGCCGCGGCCGATATCGCATGGCGAGGACGACGTCGCGGAAATGAAGCGCCTGATGGCCACCTTGACCGCCGCGGAACGGCGCAAGATCATCGCGGTGGTGCGACTGGTCGCCCAAGGGCGCCTGCCGTCTACCTCGACCGCTGGGGCCGCACGCCTATCTTGACCTTCAGGTTCACCATGCGGCCATTGCGCAACACGGTCACGATCACTTCCTGGCCAGGCGGCAGCAAGGCGATCATGGCCAGCATGGACGTCGTGTTCTGCACTTCATTACCGTCGATGCTGCGCACGATATCGCCCACCCGCAGGCCCCCGCGTCCCGCCGGCCCGTCGCGCATCACGCCCGCGATGATCACGCCGCTGTTGCTGGCCAGCCGGAAGGCGCGCGCCAGCTCCGGCGTCAGGTCCTGCGGCTCCACGCCCAGCCAGCCGCGCTTGACCTGGCCGGTGCGGATGATCTCGTCCATGACCGAGCGCGCCGTATCGATGGGAACGGCAAAGCCTATCCCCAGCGAACCGCCCGACTGCGAGTAGATCGCGGTATTGATGCCCACCACGTTGCCCGCGGCATCGATCAGGGCGCCTCCGGAGTTGCCGGGATTGATGGCGGCGTCCGTCTGGATGAAATTCTCGTAGGTATTCAAGCCCAGGCGGTTGCGCCCCAGCGCCGACACGATGCCCTGCGTGGTCGTCTGCCCCACGCCAAAGGGATTGCCGATGGCCAGCACGATATCGCCGACCTTCAGCCCTCCGTCCGACCCCAGCGTGGCCACCGGCGTTTCGCCGAACTGCGCGGGCAGCTTGAGCACCGCCAGGTCGGTTTCGGGATCCGCGCCCACTACCTGCGCGGCGGTTTCGCGGCCATCGGCCAGCGCCACCTCGATGGCATCGGCGGCTTCCACCACGTGGTAGTTCGTCAGCACGTAGCCGGCGCGCACGATGACGCCCGACCCCAGGCTGGTCGATTCATGCCGCCGCGCGGCGCCGGGCAATTGCCCCAGCAGATCGCGCAGGACCGGATCGCTGGGCAGGGGAATCAGCGGCACGTCGACATGCTTGGCCGTATACACATTGACCACCGCGGGCGCCGCCCGCGCCACGGCTCCGGCAAAGGACGGCAGGGTCACGGGCCGTGCCGGCGCGGGCGCCATGGCCGGTGGCTCCGTCGCCAGCGTCGCGGGCGCGCCACGGCCGCCCAGGCTCACCCAGTCGGGTCGCAAGACCGAGACCACGAATAGAATGGCAAGACTGACCGTGACGGCCTGGGCGAATATCAGCCAGAGTCGACGCATGATCCTACAAGGCAAGGCTATGAAGAGAATTGACACCCACGAACTGGCGGCTTGGCTGGACCAGACGCTGCAACCGGCGCGTTTCAAGGACTACGCCCCCAACGGGTTGCAAGTGGAAGGCAAGGCATCGGTGGGCCATATTATCGCTGGAGTCACAGCGACCGAAGCCTTGCTGCGCGTCGCGATCGAACGCGGCGCCGATGCGTTGCTGGTACACCACGGCTGGTTCTGGCGCAACGAGGATGCGCGCGTGCGCGGCCCGCGCCGCACACGGCTGGCGTTGACGCTGGCGCACGACCTGAACCTTTTCGCCTACCACCTGCCGCTGGACGCGCATCCGCGGCTGGGCAACAACGCGCAGTTGGCGCGTGTGCTGGGCCTGGCGCCGGAGGTGGACGCCAATGGCGTGCCGCGCACCTGCGGACGCGACAACCTGGTCTGGCTGGGCGGCGCACCGGGTATCGCTACGGTCGGAGAACTGTCGGCCCGCATCGCGGACCGCTTGCAGCGCGCGCCGCAAGTGATCGGCGATCCGGAGCAGCCGGTGGGTCGCGTCGCCTGGTGCACCGGCGGCGCGCAGGGCATGTACACGGAAGCCCTGGATGCCGGCGCGCAGGTCTACATCACCGGGGAGATCTCGGAATCCTGCGTGCACACGGCGCGGGAGACGGGCACCACCTTCATCAGCGCCGGCCACCATGCCACCGAGCGCTATGGCGTGCAGGCGGTGGGCGAGGCCGTGGCCCGCGAATTCGGCATCCGCGTGGACTTCGTCGATATCGACAATCCCGTGTAGGCGCGCCCGGAGCAGGTCCGGCCCATCCCGCAAGGGCTGTGCGCGGCATGGCGCCGCCATGCCGCGC
This sequence comes from Achromobacter aloeverae, assembly GCF_004121055.1. Taxonomy (GTDB): domain Bacteria; phylum Pseudomonadota; class Gammaproteobacteria; order Burkholderiales; family Burkholderiaceae_B; genus Bordetella_C; species Bordetella_C aloeverae. The sequence goes on along the minus strand of NZ_PYAL01000003.1, from coordinate 117,203 downwards.
ACGTTCCGATACCGTCCCGTCACGCGCCCGGCGCGCGCGGCGGCTGCTGCTGCGTTTGCTGTGCTTGCTGCGACTGGAGCAGGTCGCGGATTTCCGTCAGCAGCTTCTGGTCCAGCGTCGCACCGGCCGGCGCGGCATCCAGGGTGGAACGCGCGCGGGCAATGGCCTTGACCATCAGGAAGATGATGAAAGCCAGCAGGATGAAGTTGATCAGGATGGTGACGAAGTTGCCCCATGCGAAGACATTGCCGCCGGCCTTCAGGATTTCGGCATACGTCATCGGACCGTTGTAGCCTTCGGGCATGTGCAGGACGATGAACTTGTTGGAGAAGTCCACCGATCCGCCCAGGATGAAATTGACCACCGGCATCACGATGTCTTTCACCAGGGAGTCAACGATCTTGCCGAAAGCGGCGCCTATGATGACACCGACGGCCAGGTCGACGGCATTGCCCTTGACGGCGAAGTTGCGGAAGTCCTTGAGAAATCCAGTCGCTTTGCTCATATCTGCTCCTGTGCGGGTACGCCCTTGATTGGGCTGAGGCTATAATACGCGGTTGCTACATTGTTACAAATGGCCAGCCAAATATCCACACCCCTTCTAAGGGGGGATGCTACACACCGTTGCCCAACGGGCCGCGGTCGCATAACAAGGATGGAAGATGAGTCAGAACACGATGGTGCATGGAGATGACGAAGGCGCAGTACCCACCAACTTGCCGCCGGACCCATCAAGACGTTTTTGGGTAACAACAGCCTGTGCTCTGGGTGGCGTTGCGGGCGTCGCAACCGCCGTGCCCTTTGTAAGTACATTTGCCCCCTCCGCCAAGGCCCGCGCGGCCGGCGCGCCCGTTGAAGTCAACGTAGGCGACATTCCCGTCGGCCAGATGATCACGGTCGAATGGCGCGGGAAGCCAGTCTGGATCATTCATCGCTCGAAAGAGCAGCTCGACGGCCTCAAGGCCAACGACCCCCTGGTCGCCGATCCGGAGTCCAAGCGTCCGGGCTTCACGCCCAAGTATGCCGAGAACGAGTACCGCTCGCGCAAGCCCGAGCTGTTCGTCTGCGTCGGCATCTGCACGCATCTGGGCTGTTCGCCGACCGCCCACTTCGAAAAGGGTGGTTCCAGCGGCATGCCCGCCAACTGGGAGGGCGGATTCCTCTGCCCCTGCCACGGCTCCACCTTCGACCTCGCCGGCCGCGTCTTCAAGAACAAGCCCGCGCCGGACAACCTCGAAGTTCCTCCGTATCAGTATTTGAGCGACGCCCGCATCATCATCGGCGTCGACGAAGACAACAAGGCCTAGGATCCCCGCCCCACGCCGCGGGGGCGGACCTGCGCGCAAAAGAATCAGATACGCCACGTATAGCAAAGGAGCTGCTTCATGGCTGGCGAGAAACACGTCGAGACTACAGGTTTGCTGGGTTGGGTGGACAGGCGCTTTCCGGCGACCTCGACCTGGAAGGCACATCTTTCCGAGTACTACGCACCGAAGAATTTCAATTTCTGGTATTTCTTCGGCTCCCTGGCGCTGCTGGTGCTGGTGATCCAGATCACCACCGGCATCTTCCTGGTGATGCACTACAAGCCGGACGCGGAGCGCGCGTTCCAGTCCGTCGAATACATCATGCGGGAAGTCCCCGGCGGCTGGCTGATCCGCTACATGCACTCGACCGGCGCGTCGATGTTCTTCGTGGTGGTCTACCTGCACATGCTGCGCGGCCTGTTCTACGGCTCGTACCGCAAGCCGCGCGAACTGGTCTGGATCTTCGGCGTGGCGATTTTCCTGTGCCTGATGGGCGAGGCCTTCTTCGGCTACCTGCTGCCGTGGGGCCAGATGTCCTACTGGGGCGCACAGGTGATCGTGAACCTGTTTTCCGCCATTCCCTTCATCGGACCGGACCTGGCCATCTTCATCCGCGGCGACTATGTCGTGTCCGACGCCACGCTCAACCGCTTCTTCGCATTCCACGTCATCGCCATTCCGCTGGTGCTGGTGGGCCTGGTCGCGGCGCACCTGGTAGCGCTGCACGAAGTCGGGTCCAACAACCCGGATGGGGTGGAAATCAAGCAAGGCCCGAAGGACCGCTACGGACGACCGCTGGACGGCGTGCCTTTCCATCCGTACTACACGGTGCATGACATCGTCGGCGTGGCGGGCTTCCTGATCGTCTTCGCCGCCATCGTGTTCTTCGGCCCGGAGATGGGCGGCTACTTCCTCGAGTACAACAACTTCATCCCCGCGGACTCGCTGAAAACGCCGCCGCACATCGCCCCGGTGTGGTATTTCACGCCCTTCTATTCGATGTTGCGCGCCACCACCGACGACTTCACCTGGGTCTTGTCCGGCGCCGCGGTGCTCGGCGCCCTGGCCCTGTTCATCAAGGGCAATCTCAAGGGGCTGTGGCGCCTGGTGGTGCCGATCATCCTGCTGGTCATCGCCGTGCTGCTGCGCGCCCTGGACGCCAAGTTCTGGGGCGTGGTGGCGATGGGCGGCACCGTGGTCATCCTGTTCTTCCTGCCCTGGCTGGACCATTCGCCGGTCAAGTCGATCCGCTACCGGCCGGGCTGGCACAAGGTGCTCTACGCGATTTTCATGATCAATTTCGTGGTCCTCGGCTACGTCGGCACCCAGCCGCCTTCGCCGGCGCTGAACCTGACATCGCAGATCGGGACGCTCTATTACCTGGCATTTTTCCTGTTGATGCCGGTCTGGAGCCGCCTGGGCACTTTCAAGCCCGTGCCCGACCGCGTCGTCTTTCATGCCCACTAAGCCCCAGGACCTGAAACGGAATGATCATGATCAAGAAGCTGATGGGTGCCGCGGCGCTGATGCTCGCGTGTACCGCCGCGCTGGCGGCAGAAGGTGGATATCCCCTGGACCGGGCGCCGGAACGTGCGAATGACATGGCCGCCCTGCAAAATGGGGCCAAACTCTTCGTCAACTATTGCCTGAACTGCCACGCCGCCAGCTCGATGCGCTACAACAAGTTGCGCGATATCGGGCTGTCCGACGAGCAAATCACGAAAAACCTGATGTTCACGGGCGAGAAAGTGGGCGACATGATGACCGTCGCCATGCCGTCCAAGGACGCCAAAAAGTGGTTCGGCACGGTCCCGCCGGACCTGTCGGTGATCGCCCGGGCCAAGTCCCAGACTGCAGGCGCGCCCGGAACCGATTATATTTACACCTATCTGCGTTCTTTCTACCGCGATACCAACCGGCCGACCGGTTGGAATAACCTGGTGTACCCTAACGTGAGCATGCCGCACGTGCTCTGGGAACGCCAGGGGCCGCGTGAGTTGACGACGGTGGCCATGCACGAAGTCGAAGGCAAGGAGGGCGAACCCAGCTGGGAGCGCACGACCACCGTTTATGATGCGCAGGGTTATGCCACCGTCAAGAAAGAGGCGGTTGAGCATTTCCATGGCAGTGAAAGCTTCAACGCGACGTTCAAGACCTTGAACCCGGCCCTTACGGCCCAGTTCGACAATGACGTTGCCGACCTCAGTGCATTCCTGACCTGGATGGCGGAGCCCGTCGCCCAATTCCGCAAGGAACTGGGCGTTTGGGTATTGCTCTTCCTGGGTCTTTTCCTGGTCGTGGCCATGCGCCTTAATGCTTCCTACTGGAAGCACGTCCGGTAAACCAGCTTGCCCCGCCGGGGGCTGGCGGGGCTCCTGGAGCCTCCGTGGGCAGCATCGCCCTTGCTGCCCCCCTGGCAATTGGGGCCAGCGCCTGCTAGATTGGCGGCGCTGGCCTTTCGCTTTTCATACAAGGACTTATCGCCATGATGGTGCTTTATTCCGGAACCACGTGTCCGTTTTCGCAACGCTGCCGCTTTGTGCTGTTCGAAAAAGGCATGGATTTTGAAATCCGGGACATCGATCTGTACAACAAGCCCGAAGACATCTCGGTCATGAATCCCTATGGCCAGGTGCCCATCCTGGTCGAACGCGACCTGGTGCTGTACGAATCGAACATCATCAATGAGTACATCGACGAGCGCTTCCCGCATCCGCAGCTGATGCCCGCCGATCCGGTCATGCGCGCCCGCACCCGCCTGTTCCTGTTCAACTTCGAAAAGGAATTGTTCGTGCACGTGTCGGAGCTGGAAGACCGCAACAGCAAGCCGGACGAGAAGCGCCTGGATCGCGCGCGCCAGAACATCCGCGACCGCCTGGCCCAGCTGGCCCCCATGCTGCTGAAGAACAAGTACATGCTGGGCGACGAATTCTCCATGCTGGACGTGGCCGTCGCGCCCCTGCTGTGGCGCCTGGATCACTACGGGATCGAGCTGCCGAAGAACGCGGCTCCGCTGCAGAAGTACGCCGAGCGCATTTTCTCGCGTCCGGCCTACATCGAGGCGCTGACCCCGTCTGAAAAAGTGATGCGTCGCTAAGGGACCGGCATGGGCGAATCGTCGACCAAACCGTACCTGATCCGCGCTCTCCACGAGTGGTGCACGGATAACGGCTATACCCCGTACATCGTGGTGCAGGTCAATGCCCGCACCATGGTGCCGCCGGCGCATGTCCGCGACGGCCAGATCACGCTGAATATCGGCAACCTGGCCACCAACCAGCTGCGCCTGGGCAACGACCTCATCGAGTTCCAGGCCCGCTTCAGCGGGATCGTGGAGGATGTCTCGGTTCCCGTGGGCGCCGTCAGCGCGATTTATGCGCGCGAGACGGGCGCCGGCATGGGTTTCGAAGTCCAGGCCGACGAGCCGGCTTCGGAAGGCGAGAATGCCGCGACGGAAGCGCCCGCCGGGCAAACCGACACGCGCGATGACGAACCGCCCGGCGACGATCCCCCGCCGCGGCCGCGCCTGACCATCGTCAAATAGGCGTAGCGGCCCACCCGCCGGCCGCACGCGCCCGGAGCGTTTACAATACGCGTCCCGTAACGGCCCGCCCCTGATGGCGGCGGGCCGTTCACAGCCGGCTTAGCTCAGTTGGTAGAGCAGCGCACTTGTAATGCGAAGGTCGGGGGTTCGATTCCTCTAGCCGGCACCATAACGCAGTCCATAGAAGTCCAAGACAGCCTAAAAGCCCTGAGTTTTCAAAGACTCAGGGCTTTTTTTGTTGCCTATCACAGTCCAGGCAGGCCTATGGGCATACCATCGTCGCCGATGGCATTTTTGTTGTACCTGCTGAAAACTCATCAACAAGTCCGCCGATGAATGTCGAAAACCCCGTAACCAATGAGGCCAGCCGGGATCCAATCTGCTAACCATGATGCGTGCCGGGCAAGAAGACGATAGAAAATATTGCGGGAGGCGGTCGACGTCATGAAATCCCGAAAGTGGATTGCGCGCTCGCCTTCGTTGCCCGGCAGCGGCCAGTGAAGACGGTCTGGGACGTCTCGAGTTCCGATGCGGCAACGGCGAGCCGCTACGGGTGGCGTTTACGCTGGACTGCTGCGACCGCGAGGCATTGTGCGGGATTTCCAGAAAAAGAGGCAGGGGCTCGACTGCCACGTATTGCGATGCACCCTTGACAAGCAGATTACGCGCGGTATAGGCTCTTACCTGTCTACCAATGTAGATAGCTGTGTTGCGGGGCAAACCTATATGGTGAGCTTTTTCACGTGTATCTAGGCTGTTTTACTTTCCTGGACGGCGCGCTGGCGCGTCGAAAAATATGGCACTCGATCTTCAACAAATCAGGGCACTCTACCTCCGCTACGGCGACCTTTCTTACAGTGGTGAACCGGTCACGCAGCTCGAGCATGCGCTGCAGTGTGCAGCGCTTGCAGAGGCCGAGGGGGCGAGCGATGAATTGATCTGCGCCGCGCTTCTCCATGACGTCGGGCATTTGCTCAACAAGAGCAGTGTCAACCCGGCCTTGCCGGGCACCGACGATTTACATCAGTACTACGGGTTGCCCTTTCTGCGTTCAGTCTTCCCTGATGCGGTTGTGGAGCCGATTCATCTGCACGTGGACGCCAAGCGGTGCCTATGCGCGGTCGATGAAGGGTATTTCAACAAACTGACTGCCGGATCAGTACGAAGCCTGAAGCGGCAGGGCGGGCCTCTTTCTGAAGTAGAGGCCGCAGAGTTCCTCCGGCGACCCTACGCAGAGGATGCATTACGTGTGCGCCGCTGGGATGACCGCGCCAAGGTGGCCCACCTCGACACGCCGGATCTCGAGCATTTCCTGACAGTCGTGTCTCGGGTGATGAAAGCGCCCGGAAATGCGGCTGGCTTGGGGAATCAGCCTTCCCGTTGAGGTAAATCGCATGGGTGCTTCCTGGAAACGCAATGCCATGAGGAATAACTGTGTCATCTGAAGGCAGTCTTTCGCCTCGCCGCCAAGGTACCTCAGTATGGAAGCAGATTGAGGACACGCTGCTCGCGGAAATCGTCGCGGGCGAGCTCGGACCTGGGGAACGTCTCCCAAGCGAGAGCGCCCTGGCCGAGCGGTTTGGCGTCAATCGGCACACCGTTCGTCGAGCATTGGCCGAACTTTCCGCGCAGAAGATGGTGCAGGTCGAAAATGGGCGAGGAGCATTCGTTACCCAAAGAGTCCTCAGCTACAGGATCGACAAGCAGACTCGCTCTTTGGAAAGCATGCTGCGGAGCGGACTCGACATGAAGGTCAAGGTTCTCAAGGCGCAACAGTCGATCCCCCCCCCAGACCTTGCGAGTGCGATGCGTCTGCCCCTCGATGCGCGCGTCTGGATGATTGATTCCTTGAGCACCATCGAAGGAATGCCTGCAATCAGTGCTCGACACTCCATTCCGGTGCAGAGGTTTCCGGATTTTCTTGACCGGTACAAACACACGAAGTCGCTTAGTGCCACGCTGAAAACGTACGATGTGGTGTCAAGTCGTCAATCAATGATCGTGTCCGCAAAGCTTGGCGATACCGACGATCTTAAGCTCCTGAAGCTGGTACATCCCGCGCCGGTGATAGTGGTGGAGAGCGTTTATGTCGATCAGCAAGGCGTACCGGTAGACCACGGGTTTTCCCGATTTGCGGCGGACCGCATCGACCTTAAGTTCGACTGAACAATATCGCGGCCCGTTTGGACTGCGTCAGCTAAGAGGGGTAGTGCTTTGCTAATTCGGAACATGTGCATCGACGACTACGACGACGTCATCAGTCTCATGCAACGGACGCCTGGCGTAACTTTCCGCGATGCAGACTCAAGGGAATCCACGAGCAAGTATCTCGAGCGCAACCCGGGACTTAGTTTTGTCGCCAGGGTCCGCAATGAGCTCATTGGATGCGTCATGTGTGGGCACGATGGGCGTCGTGGGTATCTGCAGCATCTCGTCGTCGCGGCAGACCATCGACGGAAAGGAGTCGCAAGCGCGCTGGTCGAACGATGCCTCTCCGAACTAGAAGAAATCGGCATCGTGAAGACCCACATTGACGTCATCAAGACAAATGCCGCGGCTCGTGAATACTGGGAGAGACAGGGCTGGACCTTGAGGACGGATATAGATCGCTACTCGTTCGTTCGAAACGGAACGATCAATGCCTGACACCTTGCGCCAACATTCGTTCGTAGGAAGGAAATCCTTTCTCAACTATTCGAATCATCTCGGTCAAACTGAAAGGTACTCATGAAGACGAAGACTATCACGGCTTGCCTGGGATTTTTATTCACTTGCGCCGCTCATGCGCAGAGTCCCGAGGAAAATTATCCCACTCGCGCTGTGACGTTGGTTGTGCCGACCGCGGCCGGAGGATCGAATTCCATCATTGCGCGACTGATCGCGCAGAAGCTGCAATCCCAGCTAGGACAGGGAATTATTGTCGAGAACAAGCCGGGCGCTAATTCGGCCATAGGCGCGCAGTATGTCGCAAAAGCAAAGCCCGACGGGTATACGTTGTTGCTTACCGGCGCTGCGACGTTCACGACAAATCCGATTCTCTATCCTAATCTCGGCTATAAGCCGCAAGATTTTGATTATGTCGCCATCACTGGGAAAACACCGCTGGTGTTGATTACCAATACGGAAACGGGATTCAAGAGCGTATCCGACGTCATTGCCGCTGCTCGGAAGTCACCGGGGATGCTTGCATATGCTTCGTTCGGAAGCGGCTCGACCGCCCACTTGGCGGGTGAGTCATTCTCCAGAAAAGCGAACATATCGTTGATTCACACCGCGTACAAGGGCAGCACCCCGGGCCTTGCAGACCTAATGGGGAATCAAATCCCCCTCTCCTTTGACACGCTTCCCGCGGCGCTCCCGCTGATCAAGGCCAAGAAAATAGTCGCCCTGGCCGTCACGACAGAAAGCCCGTTCGCGCAACTGCCGAATGTCCCGACGATAGCGTCCACAGGCCTCGGCGAATTCAATTTCGCTGCATGGTTTGTCTTGGCCGCTCCCAAGGGCACACCCGTAGCCGTCCTCAAGCGAATCGAGGAAGCGACCAAGGCTGCCATGGGTAGTGCGGATCTTCAGCAATCGCTGCTTCTCAACGGAATCGAAAACACCTTTATGGATGGCGCCGCTGTCAACTCTCTGATGAACAAGGAAATGGAGCACAACAAAGTCATTATCCGGCAAGCGAATATCAAGCCGGAATGAGGCAACTCGTTCCGCTTCTGATGATCCACCGCGGACAGCTAAGCCACATCAGCGCTTAACGATTCGAGCCGCCGTGCAAGCAGATGAAGCAGCCGTTGCAGACCGGCCTGTAAGCTTCCCACGGACTTTGATGCTGCCCAAAGAGCACCGAACAGCATTCACGGGCACGCTGCCAGTTCCGGATACCTCCGCCGGCGTTACGGCTATGCCCTAGCCGCCGGCCGCACGCTCCCGATTCCGGGGCCATGAGCATTTTTACTGTCGCTACCTGCCTATGTCCGGAATCATCACGCTACTCGACTTTGCTGGCTATGTCGCCCTGCTGCTGTGGGGCGTGCACATGGTCCAGACGGGCGTCCAGCGCGCGTTCGGGGCGGCCCTGGGCACGTTCCTGGGACGGGCATTGAGCACCCGCCTGCGCGCCTTTTGCGCGGGACTGGCCATCACAGCCGCCCTGCAAAGCAGCACGGCCACCGGCCTGATGATCACCGGTTTCGCGGCCGGCGGCGTGGTGGCCCTGGTGCCGGCCCTGGCTGCCATGCTAGGCGCCAACGTCGGCACCACCTTGATCGTGCAGCTGCTGTCCTTCGACCTGACGGCGCTGGTCCCCATCCTGATCCTTGTCGGCGTGTGGTTGTTCCGCCGCTATCCGCCAGGACTCAGACGCGACCTGGGCCGCGTGTTCATCGGTCTGGGCCTGCTGCTGATGTCGCTGCATTCCCTGGTGAACCTGTTCGCGCCCTTCCAGACCGCACCGCTGCTGCGCACCATTCTGGATGCCCTGGCCACCCAGCCGGTGGCCGCCATGCTGCTGGCCGCGACCCTGACCTGGGCCGCCCATTCCAGCGTGGCCGTGGTGGTCCTGCTCATGTCCATGGCCAGCCACCACCTGGTGAGCGGACCGGCCGCCTTCGCCATGGTGCTGGGCACCAACCTGGGCACGGCCATCAATCCCATCATCGAAGGGGTCACGGGCGATGATCCTGCGGCGCGCCGCCTGCCTTTGGGCAATCTGCTGACACGCCTGGCTGGCGTGGTGCTGGGGCTGTTGCTGTTGCCCTGGGTGCAGCCGTGGATGGAGGGGCTGTCCGAGGACGGCGCGCGCGCTGTAGCCAATTTCCACACCCTGTTCAACGCCATCATCGCCGTGGTGTTCCTGCCCTTCCTCACGCCCTACGGTGCGCTACTGACGCGCTGGCTGCCAAAGCGCGCCAACCCCAACGACCCTTCGCTGCCGCATTACCTGGACGAGGCAGCGCACGACGTGCCGGCCGTAGCGCTGGGCAATGCCTCGCGCGAAGCGCTGCGAATGGCCGACATGTTGCAGACCTTGCTGCTGCTTGCCCGCGCCGGCTTCAGGCGCGACAACCGCCATCGCCTGGTGCAGGCGCGCCAGCTGGACGGCGCGCTGGACAAGCTCGAGACTGCCATCACGCTGTACCTGGCCACGCTGGATCGAGAGAACATGACCAGCGACGACACGCGGCGCATGGAAGAAATACTGGCTTTCGCCAGCAATATCGGCCATGCCGCCGATGCCGCGTATCACGGCCTGCTGTCGCATGCGAACAAACTCCGCAAGCAGGGGCTGGTATTGGCACCGGAGCAGCGCGCGGAGTTGGACGAGGTACTGGGCGAACTGCTGGCCAACGAAAGCAGCACCGCCGCCCTGTTCGTCAATGCGGACCTGCGGCAGGCACGCGCGCTGGCGGGGGAGAAGGAAAGGCTGCGGGCGTTGGAAATCCGCGCGTCGGAAGCCCACCTGAACAAGATCAAGTCAGGTCAGGTGGACGCCGCCGAAGTCGGCCAGCTGTACCTGGACATCCTGCGCGATGTGAAGAGCATCAACTCACACCTGGTCGGCGCGGCGGCTTATCCAGTGCTGGCCAGGGAAGGCGAACTGCTGCCGAGCCGGCTTCGCGAGAGCGTCAACGAAACCGGGAATTGAGCCTGGTGCGTAAGCTGTACAACGAAGGGCGCTTGCTGGATCAGCCAGCGCAACTGCCGCAAGTTGACGTCATCGGAAGACAGGCGGCAAGGATGTTTCAGCCGCAAAGAACTATCTGAAGGAAGAAGAGATCACCAGGCGTGCTACCCAGGCCAGGCCGAACGCGAAAATCGAATTAGCACTCTCAATCTCCGTGTGACAACCGCTCACCCAAGTTGCGCAGGGCCGCGGCTCGGCGCGGGCTGTCTTCGTGGGAGGCGTTGAGCGTGGACCACTCCGGCTTGCTGCGCGCCTCCTTGAGTTCGGCCGGCAGCTTGCCTTCCCGCCAGGCCCGGTCGCCATCGGCCGATGTATCGGCCGATACATCGGCCAGGCGCAGCGGATCGCGCGCCGCGTGGCCCCGGCGGTCCAGCGCCTCGATCAGCTGGCGCGCGCGCAAGCCCAGCAGGCGCAGCACGGCATCGTCGATGCTCAGTTCGCGATAGCCGCGCAATTTACCCAGCAGGCGCTGGCCATAACGCTCCGCGCTTTGCCACAAGCCGCCGGTGGCGGCGCCAACCAGCGCCGCCGTGCCCAGGCTGACGCCGGCCAGCATCAAATCGACCGCCGCGCCTGCCATGGCGCCGGCGGCCACGCCCATGCCAACGCTCACGCCGGCGTCCTTCAGCGCCTGCGGATGGAAAAGATCCATGCCCCAGCGTTCGCCGGTCAGCGGCAAGGTCTCCGCGTCGTAGTCCTCGTGGCGGAAGTTGTAGAGCGCGAGCACGGCATCGATGCAGGCCTGCTCACGGTGTCGCGCACGGTCCTGCAAATCCTGGGCGGCGGCGCGCAACGCGGCCTCGTCGGAGGATGACGCCAGGCGCAAGGCGGCGATATCCAGCAGCATGCCGGCCGCCAGGCGTCCTGCCTTGTCGCGGCGTTCCCGGCGTTGGGTCGCCAATTGATCGGACAGCGCCTGCAGCGTATCCGCCCGCGCGTCCAGCAGCATGGCCAGGCGCGCATATAGCTGGCGCTCGCCGTCCAGCGGCGGCGCCACGGTGTCGAACTCCAGCAGCGCGTGCAGCCCCAGCCGCGCCATGGCGTCGCGCCATTGCTGGGCGCGATGGGCCGGCGCCCGCACGAAGTTCAGGACGGGCAGCAGCGGCTTGCCGCAAGCCGCCAGCAATGCCAGTTCGTCCAGATGCTTGGCCAGCACGGGGTCGCGCGCATCGATGACATACAGCGCGGCGTCGCAGTCCAGCATCTTGGCCAGCACGCGCGCTTCCTGTTCGAAGCGGCCGCGCGCCTCCGGCGCGTCCAGGAAGCGGCGGATGCGCGCCGGGCCATCCAGCCGTTCCGTGCCCGCCAGGCGGTCGACGTAGTCCAGCAGGGCGACGCTGTCCTCCATGCCGGGCGTGTCGTACCAGGCCAGCACCGGCCGGCCGTCCAGGCGCAGTTGCGCGCCCTGCACGCGGCGCGTGGTGCCGGGCGCGTCGGCAACCTCGCCGAAGCCGGCGTCGCGGGTCAGGGTGCGCAGCAGCGACGTCTTGCCCGTGTTGGTGTGGCCGACCAGGGCGATTTGCAGCGGGCGGGACAAGGCGGCCGGTCTCTCACCCGCCGGCGGAAGTGGCACGTCCACCGGGGCACGAGGCCCATCCAGTGGCGGATGTGGCATCGAGGGCGCAGGCGCGGACGCCGGGCGGGCGGGATCGTCGGGTGCGTCAGCCATGGCCCTCCTCCAGCCAGCGCAGCGCCGGTGCGGCGTCGCGCAATAGATCCTCTTCGGCGACCCCGGCCGCACGCAAGCGATCGCGCCAGGCCGCCGCGCGCGACGGCGCCGCGGCCGCGATATCGTCATCGCCCAGCAGCCAGAGCCGGGTTCGTTGCGCGGCCGCGGACAAGTCGGCGATCAAGGCCAATGCGCCCCGGTCCGGCGTCTGGCGTGCATCGCAAACAATCAGCAAGCGCGGCGCGGGCCGCGCCGCCAGGGTATCGAGCAGGCGCCGCCGCTGCTCCCGCGTGTCCAGATTGCCGCCGTCGGCCACGGTCGCGGGCAGGGCCGCGGGCGGCCACGGCAGATCCGGCGCCAGCTCCAGCCCCACCAGGGTGGGCGCGACGCCGACAGCGCTGGCGTTCGCATGGCCGATGCGCGGCCCCTGCCACGCCGGCGCCGGCGCATCGTCGTCCAGGGTGTCGGCGGGAGGCGCCAGGCGGGACGCCAGGCCGGCGTAGCCGGGCAGATCGGGATCCAGCCGCAAGCCGGCCAGCGCCCGCCGCAGCATGAAGACGCTGAGCAGCCACGCCAGCAGGCGCGGCAGGATGCCATACGTCACCAAGGCGCCGATCAGCCACATCGACCACTGCGCCTGCGCCAACGCCGGCAACTGCCGCGTACCGTCGCTGGCCGCCACCAGGGCGGCGTCCGGCACGGAAAATCCCAGGCGCGCCGGCAGCCAGCCCAGCACATCGGTCAGGCGCACGAACGTTTGCGGGTCGAGCAGCGTTGTGGCCCAGATGAAGCGATAACTGGCGGTGGACAGGACGAGCAGCAACGTCGCCAGCGCGGCGGTGAGCGCCAGGAGCCACACGAAATGGCTTACCGTCCCGAACAACCAGCGCAGGCCGCCGGCCCGCGCCAGCAGGCCCAGCAAGGCCTGCGCGGCAAGGCTGGTATCCGGGCCACGCGCCAGGCGTCGGCTGACCCATAGCCAGAGGCGCGCCAGCCCCTGGCCCGCGCCGCGCGGCGTCGCCACGCTGGCGCCTACCCAGAACAGGAAGGTCAGGGCATGCAGGCCCAGCAAGGCGCCCAGCGCATGCAATACGTTGACGGCGCGGGCACCGTCACCGAGGGCGCCCAGCGCGGCGCCGATGCCGGCCATGAGCCCGGCGCCCAGCAGCAGGACCAGGCCGATGACGGCGGCGCGGCGCCACGCCGCGAGACAGGCGGCCAGCCCGGTCTGCCGGCCCAGCAAGCGGGCTCGCAACAGGATGCGTTGCGGCAGCGGCCCCGGTGCCAGGCGCGCCTGGCGCACTGCCTGGGCGTCATCCACCGGCCCCCAGTGCTCCTCGCGCAAACGCACGGTTTCCGCCAGCCACAAGTCATCCAACGCGGCGCGGGCCGCCGGCGCGGAGGATATCGCGGAGGTGTTCAATGCCGGCATGTCCGGTTCCGCCGGCGGCGGGCAGGGGTGTCGTTGGTCTGGGCCATGGCGGCCGGTGGCTCCCAAGGATGCGCTGGCGGACGCTGCCGCGCAATGGCGCATTCTAGCGTTCGCACCCGGGGCCAGGCGCCGCGCTCTTGCCCCGCATACGGCGAAAAGGGCGAGGTTGAAACAGGGATGTTGACTTTTGCAAGCAAATGGCGTAGTATCCGAAAAGCTCGTTGTATTGCGAGCGTGGTGTCCAGCATAGAAATCAGGTCGATAGCAGTCCAGATGGGTCATCCAGATGGCCAGATGGCGGTTCCAGGAAGTCCCTGGCGTTCATCTCCAGACCTGACGCGGCTGTCATCGCAGGTTTTGCCGGCGATATACGCAGCCGGGTGCACACTGGCGGTTTCCTCGTCCTCCATAAAAAACACGGAAAATCCCGCCGGCGTCGAAAGCGTCCTGCTTGCCGTTCCATCAGGCCATCCGCCTGTACCATGGCATGCCCGGAAGTCCTCCGTCGATTGCAGAACCTGCTGCAGTTGATTCTTGTAGCGTCTTGTGCACTTATGCACGGCCTTTTCCGGCCGTACGGCCTCATCCTTCTGGATGAGCCCAATACGCCATCCGCAGCAATGTTCCGGTCACGTAACTGGGACACCATATAACGAGTCACGTCACCCGCGCCAAGACCTGGCGCGTATGCCGAACGCGAGTCCGCAACGGTGAATATTTCCCGGCGAACCGCGACAGCGCCGGACCCGACGGTCCGACGCAAAACCAGAAGCCCGCCCCACGCGGGCCATAACAACACATAGCTAGATTGGAGTACCCAACAATGACCACCATGATGCAACCCCGACTGACGCGGCGCTCGACCCACGCGCTGGACAACACCCCCATCCATGTGGGCGACATCGTCCATCTGCAACCGGAACACGGCCCCCGCATCGCCGCTCGAGTGATCTACAACACGCCGTTCAACGGCGCCACGACCTATACGACGGACCTGGTTCCGTGCATGGCGGAAAACGGCCGCATCCTCAAGCAGCGTTTCCGCTTCCGCCACGAACACGTTCATCGCATCGAGTCCGTCCGCGGTTGATGGCCGCTGCACGCGGGCGCGCCGGGGCCGCCCCAAGCGCGTATCCTTCCACAGGGAAGATACGCGCAGCGACTGGAAGGTAATCCAGTGTGCGCGCCGTCCTTTATCCCCGGCCGCCATTGTCGGCGCTACGTGACTAAAGTTTCCGGGCGCCGCCGCTTTTTCCCCCACCCCGTTTCCCTTAATCTTGCTTCGCTGGCATAACGCCGCCGTATCGGTGTGTGTGCATGCGCCACACTATTGCGTGCAAGTCCGTGCCCGCCTGTCGGACGCTGCGTCCGCCTTCCCTGCCACCCCTGAAGATTCGATAAGCGCGTTCGGCCCCGCCCGCGCGCATTGCCCATGCTGTTGCCCATCCTGCTTCTTTCCGCCGCCGGCTTTACGATCCTCACCACCGAATTCATCATCATCGGGCTGCTGCCCGCGATGGCGCGCGATCTCGGCGTGGATGTCGCGCAGGCAGGCCTGCTGGTGACCTTGTTCGCGTTCACCGTGGCGGCGACCGGTCCTTTCTCGACGGCGCTGATGGCGTCCCTGCCGCGCAAGCGTGTCTTCGTCGCCGCCCTGGCCATCTTCGGCGTGGCCAATGCCATGGCCGCCTGGGCGCCGAATGTCCTTGTCATGGGCGTGGCGCGCTTCGTGCCCGCGCTCGCGCTGCCGGTATTCTGGTCCCTCTCCAGCGATACCGCCATCAGCCTGGTGGGGCCGGCGAAAGCCGGCCGGGCCGTATCCATGGTTGCCTTCGGCATCGTCGTGGCGACCGTCCTGGGCATACCCATCGGCGTCCTCATCGCCGACGCCTTCGGCTGGCGCGCGGCTTTCGTCGTGCTGGCGGTGCTGTCTTTCGCCAAGGCCGGCTTGCTGCAACGCTACATGCCGTCGGTGCCGAGCAGCGCCCACGCCGGTTCGCTGTCCACCCAGCTGCGCAGCCTGCGCGATCCCCTGCTGGTCGGCCACGTGCTGCTGTCCTTGCTGGTCTTCACCGGCATGTTCACCGCCTATACCTACCTGGCCGACATGCTGGAGCGCCTGGCGGGCTTCAACGGCCAGGTGGTGGGCTGGTCCATGATGGCCTTCGGCGCGGTCGGCCTGATCGGCAATACGCTGGGCGGCCGCATGGTCGACCGCAGCCCGATCGGCGCCACCGCCCTGTTCAGCGTGCTCATGGCCGCGGGCTTGATGGCCATGGTGCCATTGGTGCATGTGCCGGTGGGACTGGCGCTGGCCCTGGCCTTGTGGGGCATCGCCCAGTCGGCCCTGTTCATCGTGTGCCATGCGCGCGTGATGAAAGCGGCGCCGCACGCGGCGGCATTCGCGGCATCCCTGAATATCTCCGGCGCGAATATCGGCATAGGCGTGGGCGCGGCCCTGGGCGGTCGCATCATCGACACCTATGGCCTGGGCGCGCTGGGTTGGGCGGCGACGGCGGTATTGGCGCTGGCCCTGGTGGTGGCGGCCTGGTTGATGCGCGGCACCCGCCGCGCGGCGGCCGCGCGGACGGCGCCGGCGGCACGCATGCCGCGCACCGCGGCGTCCGAGGAGACCTGCGTGGGCGCGGGCGACTGATAAAGCGGCTAGCTAAAGCGGCTAGCTAAAGCGGCTGACTAAAGCGGCTGACTAAATAAAGCGGCTGATAAAAGCAGCTTGAAGCGGCTAATAAAAGTAGCTGATTATCGGGCCCGCCAGCCGGCCAGCACGGACGGCAGCTCCCGCATGTCGCGTAGCACCTGCGCCACGCCCGCATCGAGCAGGGCCTGGGCATCGCTATGTCCGGGGCCGCCGGGGCTGTAGCCGAAGACCGTCGCGCCCGCTGCCACGCCGGCGCGGGCGCCGGTGACCGAATCCTCCACCACCGCGCACCGCGCCGGATCGACATCCAGTGTGCGGGCGGCGGCCAGGTAGACGTCGGGCCAGGGCTTGTTGCGCGCCTGTTCCTGCCCGCTGACGACGTGCTCGCCAAAGCAATCCTGCAGGCCGATCTTGGTCAGTTGCAGATGCAGCTTGTAGCGGTCCGCGCCCGAAGCCACGGCAATGCGGCCGTCGACGGCGGCGTGCACGGCGCGCACCGCTTCGGGCGCGCCGGGAACGGGCAGCAACTCCGCTTCCAGCGCCGCATTGCGGCGCGCGCGGAAGCGTTCTATCCATGCCGCATCGATCAGATGGCCGGTCTCGGCCTGGATGCGCGGCGCCTCGTCGAGCACCGTCTTGCCCAGGAAGATGCGCAGCGTCTCTTCCAGCGTAAGCCGCCAGCCCATCTCGCCCAGCATGGCGGTCAATATGCGGTTGGTGATCGGTTCGGAATCGACCAGCACGCCATCGCAATCGAACAGGACGGCGTGGAAGGGAAAGTCAGGCATGAAGCGTTCAAACGACGGCGCGGCCGCCGTTGCAATGGGAATGGGAAAGACTGGAAGCGTACCTGAAACGGCGCCGGCGCACGCCGGCGCCCGCGGGTGACGCAATCCGGGGCGCAGGCCGGCCGCGCGGCCAGCCCGGGGAAAGAAAACACGGACGGCGAAAATGCAAACGGCCGGGATCGCTCCCGGCCGTGTTCATCCTTACCGCCGGTCCGGCCCGCGCCGGACGCGTCGGCTTACTTGGCGCGCGCGGGCGGCGGGACCACGACCGCGCCGGCGCCCGGCTTGGCGGCGTCTTCCGCGTCGTCGCCTTCATCGGCGTCCGGGGCATCGGGATCTTCCTCGTCCATGCCTTCGTCCGGATGCATGCCCATCGCCATGCCGGCGACCATCATCGCGAACTCCTCCAGCGGCATCTTCTTGCCGTTCAGGTCGACCACCTTGTCGGCATAGCCCAGCGTGCCGACCACGTTGTCGCCATCCTTGCTCAGGTAGCCGGTCGCGACCGCCATTTGCGCCAACGCCTGGGTAGTCGCCTCGGCCTGGCGCTGCGCGGTGGCGGCGTCCAGCTTGCCCTGCTGCTGCAACTGCTGCGCGACGATGCTGGTCACCATCGGCGTCGACACGACCACCTTGGCGTCCAGCTTGCGCAGGAGCTTGGTGACCATCTGGTCGACAGGCTGGTCCGTCGAGCCCGGATCGCCCAGGTCCAGCGTCAGGTTGAAGCGCGACTCGCCCTTGGCGTTGCGGACCAGGATGGGATCGATGAAGAACGTCGGATTGCCCGCCAGCAAGGCCTTGCCCGCGGCGATCGCCTTCTGGCGCTCTTCGGGCGGCAGGTCGAACGCCTGTTCCGGATCATCGCCCGGCTTCTGCTTCAGGGTGCGGGAGAACACATTGCCATACAGCTCGACCAGGGTCTTGACCGCGTCGGACGCCAGGTTGCGCGCGCCGAAGCCCAGGCGCAGGCCCGCGATGTCCTGGCTACCCACGTTGAGCATGCCGACGTCGTACATGACGCGCGCGGACATGCCGCCGGCGCCTTCGATCAATTCGGCGTTCTGCGTGTAGTTATTCAGCAGGATGGTCGGATCCGTGCCATGCACGATGCTGATCTGCTTGACCGCCAACTGGTTGGTGCCCACCTGCAGGCCGGCCTGGCCCTGGTGCATGTCGCTGTTCAGCGCCAGGCCGGAGACCTGTACCTTGCCCGGTTGCTCGGCATCCTTGATGTCCAGGCTGACGGAGTCCATATTGCCCGAGACCTTGGCCGCCTTGGTGGCGTAGGTCGTCGCAACTTGCAGCGTCATGCCCGAGAAGTCCAGGTCGGCGTCGTCATGCTGGACTTTCACCGGCTGGAGCGTCAGGTTGCCGTCGACATCGCGGCTGTAATGGATGGTGGCGTTGCCGGAGAACGGCGCCACGCCCTTGGTCAGGTCGAACCAGGGCTTCACGGTGTCGTTGTTGACCAGCTCGAACGCGCTGGTGGCCATCACGGGCGCCAGGGCGCCGGTCTTCAGGCGCGCCAGCGGGAAGGGGCCATGTTCCACATGGTCATGCAGCAGGAAGGCGACGTCCTGCACGGGCTTGTCCTTCTCGACAGTCACCCCTTCGATCACCAGGCTGTACTGGATATCGGATGAAAAAACGTGACGCTCCAGAGCGTTCACCGCGATCTTGATCTTGGCGTTCGGCAGGAGCGCCTGCAGCTTGGCATTGCCGTCGTCCACGCTCTGGCGCACCACGGCTTCGACGCGCTTGCCGGTGTACCAGGACGCGCCCACCCAGGCCACGCCCGCGACCACGACCACGCCTGCCACCACACCTAGTGATTTTTTCATGAGGCTTCCACTTCCCGGTTGATTCGAGCCGGGGATTATAGAAGTTACAAATGCGCCCGCACGGGCAAAAGCGTACTTAAACCCAGCAAACAGTTACAGGACGCTACGAATCGACCCTGGTCGGATGCCCTGGTGTCAATCCGGGAAATCGCGGAGTTGTCGTAACGGCGGTCCCCGCTGCCTGGCGCACGCGGAAAAGGGAACTTCCAGGCCCTGGGACAGCCTAACGTGAAACTGACGTGCTGCCCTGACGTGCTGCGCTTCCTGTGACGAAACCCTACGCCGCAGGCTGGCACCGCCCGGTGTTCAGCTACAATGCCCGCCGTGTGCAATGCCAATCGGCACACATCCCATGCGCGGCGCTCGCCGCCGTGACTGGCCCACCGGGCCTTCCCTTTCTCCTGTTTCCGTCCGCCTTGATTGGAGTCTCTCAACTTGAGCGACAGGCTGCCGCTGGAGTTGTACTTGACTGCCAATACCACTTTCGCCGACCTCGGGCTGGCTGATTCCCTGTTGCGCGCCATCGCCGAAACCGGCTACACGGCGCCGACGCCCATCCAGGCCCAGGCCATTCCGCTAGTGCTGCAAGGCGGCGACCTGCTGGCCGCGGCCCAGACCGGCACCGGCAAGACGGCCGGCTTCACGCTGCCCATCCTGCACCGCCTGATGCAGGCGCCCGCCGCCGTGCGCAAGCCCGGCCGCCCGCGCTGCCTGATCCTCACCCCGACGCGCGAACTGACGGCGCAGGTCGAGGAATCGGTGCAGACCTACGGTAAATACACCGCGCTGAAATCCATGGTGATGTTCGGCGGCGTCAATATCAATCCGCAGATCAGCGCCTTGCGCAAGCCGCTGGACATCCTGGTCGCCACGCCGGGCCGCCTGCTCGATCATGCCGGCCAGAAGACGGTCGACCTGTCGGGCGTCGAGATCCTGGTGCTGGACGAAGCCGACCGCATGCTGGACATGGGCTTCATCCGCGACATCCGCAAGGTGCTGGCCCTGCTGCCGTCCAAGCGCCAGAACCTGCTGTTCTCGGCCACGTTCTCGGACGAGATCCGCACCCTGGCGCGCGGCGTGTTGAACGACCCGGGCGAAGTCTCGGTCACGCCGCGCAACACCGCCACCGAACTGGTCAAGCAGACCGTGCACCTGGTCGACCAGCATCACAAGCGCGACCTGATCAGCCACATCATCCGCGAAAGCGGCTGGCACCAGGTGCTGGTGTTCACGCGCACCAAGCATGGCGCCAACCGCCTGGCCGAGAAGCTGGTGAAGGACGGCCTGAGCGCCGCCGCCATCCACGGCAACAAGAGCCAGGCCGCCCGCACGCGCGCGCTGGCCGGCTTCAAGGATGGCGGCGTGACCGTGCTGGTCGCCACCGACATCGCCGCGCGCGGCCTGGACATCGACCAGTTGCCGCAAGTGGTCAACTTCGAATTGCCCAACGTGCCCGAGGACTACGTGCACCGCATCGGCCGCACGGGCCGCGCGGGCGCCACCGGCGCCGCCATTTCGCTGGTCGACCCGAGCGAAGTGAAGCTGCTGCGCGCCATCGAGAAACTGATCCGCAAGCCCATCGACCGCGTGGAAATCCAGGGTTGGACGCCTCCCGCCGGCGTGCCGGCGCATGAGCGCGACGACGAGGACGACGAACGCGAAAGCCGCGGCTTTCGCAACGGTGCGGGCCGCAACGGCAGCCGCGCCTCCAACGGCGGCGGCCGCGGCCAACAGGGCAATGGCCGCCCGGCCGGCGGCGCGCGCGGCGGCAATGGCAATGGCCAGGGCAGCGCCAACGGCCGTCCCGGCGCGGGCGCCCGCAGCGGCCAGCCGCCGCGCGGCGGCGCGGGCCGTGCTGCCGCCGATGGCCGTGGCGGCAATGCCGGCAACGGTGCCGGCGAACCGCGTCGCCCGGCGCCGGCACGTCCGGCGGAAAGCCGCGACGGCGCGCGCAGCCATGGCGACAACCGCCCCGCCGCAGGGCTGGGCCGTCGTCCGGAAGCGGCACGCCGCCCGGCCTTGCTGTCCAAGTAAACAGCCGTGACGCTCTCCTCCTGGCTGACTTTCTTCCTCGCATCCTGGGCGATTTCGTTTTCGCCCGGGGCGGGCGCCATTTCCGCCATGTCCTCCGGACTGAAGTACGGTTTTGCGCGCGGCTACTGGAATACGGTCGGGTTGATCAGCGGCATCCTGTTCCAGTTCGTGGTTGTCGGCGTGGGCCTGGGCGCCGTGCTCGCCGCGTCGGAACTGGCCTTCGCCATCGTCAAGTACCTGGGCGTGGCCTACCTCATCTACCTCGGTTGGCGTCAGTTCCGCACCGACGCCGCGCCGGTCTCGGTGGACACCGGCAATCCGGCGGACGTGTCCGTGCGCGCCCTCGTGCTGCGCGGTTTCCTCGTCAACGCCAGCAATCCCAAGGGCACGGTGTTCCTGCTGGCCGTGGTGCCGCAGTTCATCGACCCCGCCCATGCCCTGACGCCGCAATACGCCGCCATCGCGGGCACCCTGGCCTTCACCGACCTGGTCGCCATGGCGGTCTACACCCTGCTGGCCGCGCGCGTGCTGCGGCTGCTGCGCAGCCCGCGCCATATCCGCTGGATGAACCGCGTATTCGGCTCGCTCTTCATCGCCGCCGGCCTGTTCCTGGCGACCTTCCGCCGCGCCAGTTGAGCCGGCCGCCTCGCAACGCTACGTAGTGAATGCCTAGATGAATATCCAACAAGAAGTCGCGCGCCGCCGCACTTTCGCCATCATTTCCCACCCGGACGCGGGCAAGACCACGCTGACCGAAAAGCTCCTGCTGTTCGCGGGCGCGATCCAGATCGCCGGCAGCGTCAAGGCCCGCAAGGCCAGCCGCCACGCGTCATCCGACTGGATGGAAATCGAAAAGCAGCGCGGCATCTCGGTTGCCTCGTCGGTGATGCAGATGGAATATCGCGACTGCGTCATCAACCTGCTCGACACCCCGGGGCACCAGGACTTCTCGGAAGATACGTATCGAGTGCTGACGGCGGTGGACGCCGCGCTCATGGTGATCGACGCGGCCAACGGCGTGGAGCCGCAGACCAAGCGCCTGCTGCAGGTCTGCCGCGCGCGCAATACGCCCATCATCACCTTCATCAACAAGATGGACCGCGAAGTCCGCGAGCCGCTGGACCTGCTGTCGGAGATCGAATCGCACCTGGGCATGGACACCGTGCCCTTCTCCTGGCCGGTGGGCATGGGCAAGGCCTTCGGCGGCGTGTTCGACATCCGCCAGGACCGCATGCGCCTGTTCCGTCCGGGCCAGGAGCGCCGCGGCGGCGACGACGAGTTCATCCAGGGCCTGGGCAACCCGGAAATCGCCCAGCGCTTCGGCAGCGCCTTCGAACAGGCCAATGGCGAAATCGCCCTCATCAACGAAGCTTCGCCGCCCTACGACGAGGCCGAGTTCCTGGCAGGCCGCCAGACGCCGGTGTTCTTCGGCTCGGCCATCAACAACTTCGGCGTGCAGGAAGTCCTGGACGCGCTGGTGGACATGGCGCCGCGCCCCGGCCCGCGCCAGTCGCTGCAACGCGAGGTCCAGCCCGACGAGCCCCGCTTCAGCGGCGTGGTCTTCAAGGTGCAGGCGAACATGGACCCGGCGCACCGCGACCGCGTGGCCTTCGTGCGGGTCTGCTCCGGCCGCTTCGAGCGCGGCATGCGCTTGAAGGTCAGCCGCACCAACAAGGAAATGCGGCCGAACAACGTGGTGTCCTTCCTCTCGCAACGCCGCGAGCTGCTCGACGAGGCCTATGCGGGGGACGTGATCGGCATCCCCAACCATGGCGTCCTGCAACTGGGCGACGTGCTGACGGAAGGCGAACAGCTGCAGTTCACCGGCCTGCCCTTCTTCGCGCCTGAACTGTTCCAGGCCGTGGAAGTGAAGGATCCGCTGCGCACCAAGCAGTTGCGCACGGGCCTGGTACAGCTGGGCGAGGAGGGCGCCATCCAGGTGTTCCGTCCGGTGGCGGCGGGTGGCGCCATGCTGCTGGGCGCGGTCGGCCAGCTGCAGTTCGAAGTGGTGGCCCATCGCCTGAAGGCCGAGTACAACGCCGATGCCCGCCTGATGCCTTCGCGTTACACCATGGCGCGTTGGATTACGTCGGAAGACCCCAAGGCGCTGCGCAAGTTCATGGATGCCAATGCCGCCCACATCGCCTATGATGTGGTGGATGCGGCGGCCTTTTTGGTAAGCTCGCCCGCGCAGTTACGAGTGGCGGAAGAGTTATATCCAGATGTGAAATTCCATGCCATGCGTGAGCATGGGGGCCGTGTCTTCGGCGACAAAGTCCAGGCCTGATACGATTACCGTCCCCAAAGACCCGAGAGGTTAGGAATGTCTTGGCGAGTATTGTTCGCAACACTGCTTGTAGCGCTGGGCGCCGCGGCGTGGGGCGGCATCCAGTTCGGCGACTGGCTGGTGGCCCATGCGCCCCCTGCCGCGCCAGCACCCGGCCAGAATGGCGGCGCGGACGAAGCCATCCTGGATGCGAACGGCCGACCCTATCTGGCCCAGCCGCCGCAACCACGCGTGGACGGCACGCTGGGCGTGCCCGAGAAGCCCGCGGACACCGATTGGCAGATCGGCACCGCATCCCTGTTCGACACCGTGCACGATCCGCTGGTGCAGATTTCCCGCGACACCATCACCATGGACCAGGCGCGCCAGATCGCGTCCGAGACCAACGTGCCGCTGCCCAGCGGACCCAACGACATCAGCACGCTGGACCTGGCCACGCAGCAGGCGCAGACCCAGCAGGCGGCGCAGCAATACGCGCAGATCCAGGCATCGCGCAACGTCACGCAGTCGACCATGGTTCAGGCCATCGACATGCCTACGCCGCGCCAGCAACAGGCCATGGCGAACAACAGCCCGGCCGCCAAGGGCTGGCAGGATGCGCTCAAGCGCGAACTGTCCCAATGCGCATCGATGGGCTTCTTCGATCGTCCCACCTGCTCCTGGAATGCCCGCAATAAATACTGCGGTCCCAACCAGGCCTGGGGCACGATCCCGGAGTGCCCGAGCAAGGTCCAGTAACTGAGCAAGGTCCAACAAGTACGACGCGCCGATCACCGGCGCGTTTTCCCTTACAGGACATTACTCACGGCCCCGCCCGTGGCGGTGGCAAGATTTTTCCATCCTAGCTATTGGCGCGTCGTCGACGCCGTCGGGCCATGACCGTATCGTGCCTGCCGCCGCCGGCGCGGAAGGTTGGAAATGTCCTGGCGAGCCCTGTTCGCCACGCTGTTGGTGGCGCTCTGCGCCTCGGCGTGGGGTGGCATTCAATTCGGCGACTGGCTCGTGGCGTATGCGCCCGGCTCGTCGCCCACCAATGAAACCACGGCCTTGGCGCAGCCCTTGCCCCGCGACGAGCATGGCGAACCGCTGCTGTCCTGGCCACCGCAACCGTTGGTGGACGGCACGATGGGCGTGCCCGAGAGGCCCGCGCCGCCAAACTGGCATGTAAGCCGGCAAGCCTCGCTGTTCAACGGTCCGCACGATCCGCTGGTGCAGATTTCGCGGCGCGGCGTCGACCTGTCTCAGGCACGCCGCATTGCCGCCGAAATCCTGGCCGCGCGGACCGCCGGAATGAACGCCGACGCAGCCTACCCGCAACTGCACGCGGCGGACGACGTCATCCCGCAGACAGCGCTCCAGACCATGGACATGCCCTCGGGCAAGGTGGTCGTCGTGCCGACCTCGCCGCGCGCCGTGGACACGCCACATCTCGTCGCCGCGGCCGGACCCGGCGTGCCTGGCGCGGTCATGGAACGGACGGTCCTGGAACGCACGCCCCTGCCCGACGTCCGGCTCGTGGCCGTCGAAACACCGTCACTCGCAACGACGCCGCCGGACTGGCGGGATGCGCTCAGGCATGAGCTGTCGCAATGCGCCTCACGCGGTTTCTTCCAACGCCCCACCTGCGCATGGGCCGCGCGCAACAGGTACTGCGGGCCCAACCAGGCGTGGGGCACGATGCGCGAATGTCCGCGCAAGGTGGAATGACCCGTGCAATGAATGCGCATGCCACGCGCGACGCAAGCCGGTGTGCAGGCACGCGGCATCCAGGCAAGCGGCATCCACGCAAGCGGGCAAGAAAAACGCCATCCGTGGATGGCGTTATGCCCGGTTGCGGCGCGACGGTCATCCCGCCGCGTACGGCGCAGGGATCAGCTTTCGACTTCCATCTGGCTTTGCAGGTAGTTCTGCAAGCCCACCTGGTCGATCAGGCCGATCTGCGTTTCCAGGTAATCGATGTGTTCCTCGGTGTCGTCCAGGATGTCCTGGAACAGATCGCGCGAAACGTAGTCGCGCACCGACTCGCAGTAGGCGATGGCGTCCTTGACCGTGGCCTGCGCCGCGGTTTCCAGCTTCAAGTCACAGGCCAGCAATTCCGGAACGTCCTCGCCGATCAGCAGCTTGTGCAGGTCTTGCAGATTGGGCAGGCCGTCGAGCATGAAGATGCGTTCGATCAGGCGATCGGCATGCTTCATTTCGCCGATCGACTCTTCGTACTCGTGCTTGCCCAACTTGTTCAGGCCCCAGTGGCGCAGCATGCGGGCATGCAGGAAATACTGATTGATCGCCGTCAACTCGTTGGTCAACTGCTTGTTGAGAAACTGTATGACGGTTTTATCGCCTTTCATGATGAACTCCTTGCTTCGATTTCCGGGAGACTACCATCGGCGCCGCGTCACGGATACCCCTTTGCCTGCACGTAGTAAATCGCTTTGCGACCGCTATCGGAAAACTGAAGCAAGAAGAAAATGAGAATGAATCTGGATCATGAGCGCTGGCGCCAACCCCTGAAATCAGCGGGAAAGTCCCTTATTCATGGGCTCGCGCGTCGCCAGCCAGATACCGGCGGCGATCGGCAGGATACCCACCAGGTCCATCGCCGCAACGTGTTCGCCCAGTGTCAACCAACCGAATAACAGCCCGAGTGGCGGCATCAGGAAATGCAGCGCGCTGGCCGCGGTCGCGGTCGAACGTCGGAGAATATGGAACCAGAGTCCATAACCGCCGACCGAGACGGCGAGAACCATATAGGCAAGGCTCCAGAACAGATTCGCCGTCCACGCGATCGGTTGGCCGCCCTCGCGCAGCAGCGCGAAGGGCAACAATGCCAACGCGCCCGCCAGCGCCTGCACACCCGTCGACAGCCACAGTCCGCTGGCCGGCGGATGACGCTTGTACAACAGCGTGGCCGCGACCAGCGCCACCAGGCCGCCGGCCACCAGCCACACGCCATGGGGATCCTCGTGCATGCCGCCCAGGCGCGAGCGCAGCACCAGCGCCACGCCGGCCAGGCCCAGCAGCAAGCCGGCCAGCTTGCGTCCGGTCAAGCGCTCGCCCAGCACCGGGCCGGCAAGCACGCCGATCAGCAGCGGGTTGGTGCTGATCAACACCGCCGTGAATGCGGACGACACGGTAAGCATGCCCATCCAGCTCAAGCCCAGGTACAGCGCATTGTTCAGGATGCCCAGCAGCGCGAGCAGGCCCAGTTCGCGCCAGCCCGGCAAGCGCAGGCTCCCTTTCCAGGCCGCCAGCGCCAGCAGCGCGACGGCGGCGAGGAAAAAGCGGATGGTCAGCAAGGTCAAGGGCGGACAGTCGCGCAGGCCGAATTTGGCGCCGGCGAACGCCGAGCTCCACAACAGGCAGAACAGCGCCACGGGTCCCCAGGCCATGCGGGCGCCGGCCGCGGCTTGTCGCGGCGGGGCCTGCTCCGATGCGTGCGAATAAACGAGCGGCACCGACGGGCCGGCCGGGGTTTTCATGCGTTCCTCCACAATGCGCCGGCCGGACGGGCCGGCGCGGGGCGAGACTGATCCATGGCGGACCAAGGCGTCCATTGTGCGAGCCCGGCCTTTCATTGACAAATTCCTTATTTCCATCGACAGTATTTGAAAAATCGATGGACTCCCGACATGCCCGATCTCGACCTGCTGCGCAGTTTCACCTCCGTTGTCGATGCCGGAGGCTTCACCCGAGCCGGAGAGCGCGTCCACCGCACCCAGTCGACGGTCAGCCAGCAAATACGCAAGCTGGAAGACCGCCTTGGCTGCGTACTCTTCACGCGTGAAGGCAGGCAAATCCGCCTCACCGCCGAGGGTGAGCGCTTACTGGGTTACGCCCGGCGCATGTTGGCGCTGTCGGCCGAAATGCAGGATGCGGTGGGCGGAGGCGCCCCCGCGCAGGTGGTGCGGCTGGGCCTGCCGGACGACTTCGCGGTCGAATCACTGACGCGGGCATTGGCCGCTTTCGCGCGCACCCGTCCCGATGTGCGCCTGAGCGTGCGCTGCGACCTCAGCGCCAACCTGGGGCAGGCGCTGCAGCAGGGAGACCTCGATGTGGTCCTTCTCAAGCGCGAGCCGGATAGCGGCCCCTGCATGGCTGCATGGCGGGAACGACTGCTGTGGGTGACCGGCGCGGCGGCGCCCGAGCCCTGCCTGGCGCCGCTGTCGCTCGTCAGCCGGCCGCAGGGCTGCCTGTATCGAAACCGGGCCATCCACGCGCTGGAACGGGATGGCCGGCGCTGGCGCATTGCCTACGAAAGCCAGAACCTCATGGGGATCCGCGCCGCGCTGGCGGGCGGGTTGGGCGTCGCGCTGGTCGACGCGCTGACGCTCAGCCCGGACATGCGGATACTCGACGCCGGCCTTCCGGAAATCGCCGAGTGCGAGATGGCGCTCATACTGGAGCCGTCCGCGGGCGACGCGGCGCGCGAACTGGCGGAATTGATGCGGGGATTGTGCGATGCCGATCGTCGCGGCCAGCCGCGCGGCGCGGGCAGCGATTACGCGGCGGCGACGACCGGAATGGGGAAGGAATTGGCGGCCTGACCGCCTTGTTCGGCCAGCGGCACCGTGTCGGACAAGCCGCGCGCGCGGGTGGGAACCGCGACCGATTGCACCTGGCATACGCTGGAGCAGCGCCCGCCCGGCAGGTATTCCGCCGCGGTGGCCGCGCACGAGCCGCAGCACGAGGCCACGCCCAGCTCGAATTCCAGGTCATCCAGCGTCGTCGCGCCCGCATCCACACAGGAACGGACCTGACGCTCGGTGATCGCATTACATACGCAAATGTACATGAGAATAATTATTGATGCTTATTCTCGATCATGCAAGCGGCAAAAACGGGGACGTTCGGAGAATAAACGGGGGCGGCTTGCACCCTGGCCGCGGTGTGCGCATTCCGCCACACCGCCGCACCATCACACCGCCCGCCGCGCCCTAGCCCAGCGCGGCCTGGGCCTTGCGCACCGCCGCCGGTGCGATGCGCAGGGCTTCGCGGTACTTGGCCACGGTACGGCGCGCAATGACGATGCCTTCTTCAGCCAGTTTCTGCATGAGCTGGTTGTCCGACAGCGGCTTGGCCCGGTTCTCCTCGGATACCATCCGGCGGATATGGGCCTGGACCGCGGTGGCGGACGCCGAGTCGCCTGTCTCCGTCGCGACGCCGGCGCCGAAGAAATGCTTGAGCTCCAGCGTGCCGAAGGGCGTCAGCATGAATTTCTGCGTCGTCGCCCGCGAAATGGTCGATTCGTGCAGGCCCAATTCGCCGGCGATGTCCTTCAGTATCAAGGGGCGCATCGCGGACGGCCCCTGGCTGAAGAAGGCCGCCTGGTGGTTCACGATGGCCTGGGATACGCGCAGGATGGTGTCGAAGCGCTGTTCGACGTTGCGTATCATCCAGCGCGCCTGTTGCAACTGGGCGTGCAGGCCGGCATGGTTCGATTCGCGCTGGTTGCCCAGCATCTGGGCATACAGGCCGTTGATCCGCAGGCGCGGCATGGCGGCGCTGTTCAGCACCACATGCCAGCCCTTGCGCGTCTTGCGGACGATGACGTCGGGCACGGCGTAATCCGCCGCCCCCACCGTCCATGCCCGGCCCGGCCGCGGGTCGAGCTTGAGGATGAGCGCGCGCGCGGCGCGCAGCGTTGCGTCGTCGCAATGCAGGGCTTCGCGCAGGCGCGCCGGATTGCCGGCCGCCAGCAGCGGCAGATGGTGGGCGCAGATTTCCCGGGCACAGGCCAGCACGGCCGGGCCGGCGGCCTCCGGCAGGCGGGTGATGTCGGGATGACGCAGTTGCAGCGCCAGGCATTCCGCCATATCGCGGGCGCCGATGCCGGGCGGGTCGAAAGACTGCAAAAGCCGCTGCGCGGCGCGCAATTCATCGAGATCGGCTTCGGCCTCCGGCGGCAGCCATTGCAGGATTTCCTCCAGCGGGGAACCGAGATAGCCGTTCTCGTCGAGTTCGTCGATCAACAATGCCGTCAAGGCGACATCGCGCGCGCTGGCTCGCGTCAAGGCCAGCTGGCCGAGCAGGTGCTCGCGCAGCGTGTCCGGCCGTGCCGCCTCGGGCAGGTCGCTGTCCTCGTCGTTGTACACGCCCTTCGAGCCGGGCATTTCGTCCAGCGGCGTCTCGCGGTCGGGCGCGGGATCATCGTCCTGGGCCGAGGCCTCGCGATTGGGATCGGTCTCGTCCGGCCGCAGGTCCTCATCCCGCTCCAGCAAGGGGTTCTCCGCCAGGGCCTGGGAAATCTCGGCTTCCAGGTCGAGCGTCGACAATTGCAGCATCCGGATGGACTGCTGCAGTTGCGGTGTCAGCGTCAAATGCTGACCGGGGCGAAGTTCGAGGCTGTGCCGCGTCATAAAAATGTTTCTAGGCGATGCCGTGCGATAAATAGGTGCGGACTCATAGGTACAATATTTTGCATGAATCCGACCTCGCCCGATCGCATCCGTCAGGACTGCCGTCTGATCCGTCAGACCTTGCTCAGACTGGCTTCCCCCCGCCTGGTGCTCCGGGCCATCGTCATCATAGTGGCAGCCGCCATCTGGCTCTATGGGGCCGGCCAGATCACCGACTTCGGCAAGACCATCAATTATGGGGCCCTGCAGCCGCTGGGGCAGCAAAGCATAGACTTGTTGAACCGGATCAACCCCTATTTGTGGTGGGGCGTGGCGGCGATCTGGCTGCTGATCGTCTTTTTCGTCGTGCGCGGCTGGCTGCGGGGCAATATCTACGCCGGCCGTGCCCGCGTGGTGCCGGCCGACACTTTCGCCGACCTGGTGCCGCAGCTTTCCGACGAGACCGTCGACGTGGTGCGCTGGTGCTGGGGCGGCCGGGAAGAACCCTTTACCGTTGGCGATCTGCAACGCGTCCTCAGCGAGACGCGCAGCGGGCGTATCGAGAAGATTGCCATGGTGCGCGAACAGGAGGCCCTGCTGGGGCTGCCGCCCTTGCCCGGCGCCGGCCCGACGCCGCAACGCGCGGATGTGCCGGTCCTGGGGGACCGGGCGCCCCGCACGGGCGCGCGCGACTACCGCGCCGCCGAGCGCCAGGATCCTGTGCTGGACGACCGCCTGCCGCGCGACCGCCAGGTCGAACCCCGCATCGGACCGGCGAAATAGGCGGCACGGCGTCCAGCAAGACGCTGACGACGGCGGGGAAATCGTCTGCCGCCTTGCCGGCAGTTGATGCCGACGCGCCCGAAAATACTGCCGACGGAGCGAACGCTCACGCGGTGGCTGCGCGACATCGCGCCAAAGCCCCGGCGCATCGCGCCGGGGCTTTTTCCATGCCGCGACAGTATGGCTTACGCCTACGCGCCAGCATCCATCCAGGGAAACGCCGCGAGATCGAGGCTTAAACAGCGATCGAGCCGCCGTCCACGTGGAGTTCCACGCCTGCGATGTAGCTGCTTTCGCTGGAAGCGAGGAACAGCACGGCGCGCCCGATCTCCTCCGGCACGCCCAAACGCTCAAGCGGGATGGCCTGCCTCAGCATGTCTTCGAAGCCAGGATGCGCTTCCAGATAGCCACGCATCAGGCGCGTTTCCGTGCCGCCCGGCGCGACGACGTTCACGCGGATGCCGCGATCTTTCAGATCCGCCGTCCAGGTGCGCGCGAAGGAGCGCACCGCCGCCTTGCTGGCGTTGTATAGCGACTGGCCGGCAAAGCCTTTACTGCCGGCAACCGAGCCGTTGAGGATGACCGTGCTGCCCGCCGCCATCAGCGGCAGCGCCTTTTGTACAGTGAACAGCAGCCCGCGCACGTTCAGGCCGAAAAGGAGGTCGAAGCTTTCCTCGGTAATCGTGCCCAGCGGGCGGGGCTCGATCTCGCCAATGCCGGCGTTGGCGAAAACCACATCGAGCTTGCCGTGGTCGTGCTCGATGCGTGCATAGAGCCGGTCGAGGTCGGCGAGATTCGACGCATCTCCCTGCACGCCAACGGCACCGCCGCCGATCTCCCGCACGGCCTCGTCCAGCCGATCCTGCCTGCGGCCGGTGACATAAACCTGCGCGCCTTCGGCGGCGAACAGCTTGGCGGTCGCTAGGCCGATGCCCTCGCTGCCGCCGGTGATCGCCACAACCTTGCCTTCAAATCGCTTTGCCATACGTGCCCTCTTAAAAGTGGAGAATTGCTCCACTTAGTATATGGAGCAATACTCCGCTTATCAAGCAAAGACGAAAATGAAAAACAAATCTCCTGTCGCCGACGAAGCGCCCGAGGCACCCGAAGCCCCCGAAGCCCCCTTACGCGCCGACGCCGCGCGTAACCGCCAGCGCATCCTCGCGGCGGCGAACGAAGTGTTCCTGGAACGCGGCGCGGATGCCTCCCTCGACGAGATCGCAAAGCGCGCCAAGGTGGGCATCGGGACGCTCTACCGCCGCTTCCCCACGCGCGATGCGCTGCTCGCCGCGATAAGCGATGAGCGCCTCCTGGCGCTCGCCGAGGCAAGCCGTGCGCGAGACGACACGCTGGAACCGGACGTTTCCTTGCGCCTCTTCATCGAAGAACTCGCCGCGCACGCCAGCCACTATCGTGGCCTGGCCGTATTGCTGGGGGCGGTGCTGCAGTCCGGCACGCCCGGCTGCCTCGCGGGGACCGAAGAAGGGCGCCGATTGCTCCAGCGTGCGCAGGATGCGGGCTCCGTGCGCAAAGACGTGTCCCCCGAGGATCTGCTATGCGTAGTCATGGCGATCTCCCTCGCCGCCGAGCAAGGCGACGCGTCGAAATCGCGCATCGCGCACTTGGCCGGTTTGTTCCTCGACGGCGTCGGGGCACGCTGAGCGATCAGGCGGACTTGCGCCCGGCCTGATTTTATGTTTGACTAACGGCTTACCTCATTGATCAGCCATGGCCTACACGCGCACTTCCTTCGCGATGACTACCGGACGCAACAGCGCCCCGGCGGTCGGCCTGCGCGCTGATTCCTCCCTGACCACCAGCCTTGCGGCTGTGTCGGCCCCCCAGTCCGCCCGCGGCAATCTACTGGCCGTGCGCGCGCTATCGCTAGCGCTAAACCTATCGATCGGTTGCCGGGCCTAGCGTCCCGTGGCAGTTCGGCAGCCCCACGCGCCACCACGTCTTCTCCTCGTCTTTTTTCGTCTTTAGTATTCGCCGGTTGATACCGGCGCCGCCGTCCAGGAAGCTCATGCAGGCCGCCCCATGCCGTGGCCCGAGCACCGATCCGGCAGCGCCGCGAACCGCGACCACCCGCAAAGGTGCCCTGACCATGATGCTCGCCAACCCCGCCACCAAGTACGTACCCTTCGTCCCGTTCGCCAAGGATTTCTCCGAACGCACCTGGCCCAGCCGCCGTATCACGCAGCCGCCGATCTGGATGAGTACCGACCTGCGCGACGGCAACCAGTCCCTGATCGAGCCGATGAGCGTGGAGCGCAAGGTGCGTTTCTTCGAACAGCTGGTGAAGATCGGCTTCAAGGAAATCGAGGTCGGCTTCCCATCGGCGTCGCAGACCGACTTCGATTTCGTGCGCAAGCTGATCGACGAAAAGCGCATCCCGCGGGACGTCACCATCATCGTGCTGACGCAGTCCCGCGAGGACCTGATCACGCGCACCGCCGAAGCGGCCGCCGGCGCCCATCGCGCCATCATCCACCTGTACAACGCCGTTGCGCCGGCCTTCCGTAAAGTCGTGTTCAACATGACGCGCGAACAGATCAAGGGCATCGCGACCACCGGCACCGCCCTGGTCAAGCAGGCGATGGCGAAGTACCCGCAGACGCAATGGGGCTACGAGTACTCGCCGGAAGTCTTCAGCACCACCGAGCCGGAATTCGCGCTGGAGGTGTCCAACGCCGTCGCCGACATCTGGCAGCCGACGCCGGACAACAAGATGATCCTCAACCTGCCGGCCACCATCGAAGCGACTTCGCCCAACCTGTACGCCGACCAGATCGAGTGGATGCACAAGAACCTCGCTCGCCGCGACAGCATCGTGCTGAGCGTGCACCCGCACAATGACCGCGGCACCGCCGTGGCGGCCGCCGAGTTCGCCGTCATGGCCGGCGCCGACCGCATCGAAGGCTGCCTGTTCGGCAGCGGCGAACGCACCGGCAACGTGGACCTGGTGACCCTGGCATTGAACCTCTACACGCAGGGCGTGCACCCCGGCCTGGACTTCTCGGACATCGACGAAGTGCGCCGTTGCGCCGAGTACTGCAACCAGTTGCCCGTGCACCCGCGCCATCCCTATGCCGGCGACCTGGTCTTCACCGCGTTCTCCGGCTCGCACCAGGACGCCATCAAGAAGGGCTTCGCGCAACAGCAGGCCGACGCCGTCTGGGAAGTGCCCTACCTGCCCATCGACCCGGCCGATCTCGGCCGCAGCTATGACGCGGTCATCCGCGTGAACAGCCAGTCGGGCAAGGGCGGCGTGTCCTACCTGCTCGAACAGGAACACGGCCTGGCCCTGCCGCGCCGCCTGCAAATCGAATTCAGCCGCGCCATCCAGCGTGTCACGGATGAAACGGGCAGCGAAGTCACCGCCGATGCCGTCTACGGCATCTTCAAGCAGGAGTACCTGGAACTGCACACCCCCTGGAAGCTGATCCGCCACCGCATCGTGGGCGATCCCGCCGCGGGCGAAGGCCGTGATTTCCGGGTCGAGGCAGACGTCGAGGTGAACGGCGAGCGCCGCACCATCGTCGGCGAGGGCAATGGCGCGATCTCCGCGTTCGTGGCCGCGCTGGGCCTGCCGGTCAAGGTCATGGACTACCACGAGCACGCCATAGGCGCGGGCGCCGATACGCGCGCCGCCAGCTACGTGGAAGTGCGCGTGGGCGATGCGCCGACGGGTTTCGGCGTCGGCATCGACCGCGATATCGTCACCGCGTCCTTCCACGCGCTGCTCAGCGCGGTGAACCGCCACATGGCCGCCAATCCGGGCCAGGTCGAGGTTCCGGCCGACGAGGCCGTATCGGCCTGACACGGATTTCCCGAAGTCCTTTTCCTGGCACGGCCTCCTCGACCGGGGCCGTGCCGGGCTCTCGTCCCCCGCGCGGATCGATCCCGCGCGGCCGGGATGGCGCAGGGGCCGCTGCCGCTTTATCCGCGGCCGCGGCCCCTTTGCATGGCCCGCGCTGCCGGGCGGCAGGTTCAGCGTATGCCGGCGCGCAGGAAGGATTGCACGAACTGCCGCTGGAACAGCAGGAAGGCGACCAGCAGCGGCGCCGCCGAGAGCAGGGTGGCGGCGGTGATGACCGACCAGTCTATGCCCTGGTCGGTTGACGAGAAAACCTGCAAGCCCACGGTCAACGGGCGCGCCTCGACCGAGTTGGTGATGATCAAGGGCCACAGGAAGTTGTTCCAGTGGTAGCTGACCGACACCAGGCCATAGGCGATATAGGTCGGCTTGCCGAGCGGCACGTAGACCTTGAGCAAGACCTGCAAGGCGCTGGCGCCCTCCACCCGCGCGGCTTCCTCCAGTTCGCGCGGAATGGTCTTGAAGGTCTGGCGCAGCAGGAAAATGCCGAAGGCCGACGCGAAATAAGGCAAGGCGATGGCGAACACCGTATCGCGCACGCCCAGCCAGCTCATGGTGCGATAGTTCTCCACGATGAGGACATCGGGCATCACCATCAATTGCAGCAGCACCAGCAGGAAAAGCCATTCGCGGCCCCGGAATTCCAGGCGCGCGAAGGCATAGCCGGCCATGGTCGACAGGATCAGCTGCGCGACCAGCACCATGGTCACCAGCATGAAGGTGTTTAGGTAATAGCGAGGGAATGGCGCGGCTTCCCAGGCCCGGACGAAGTTGTCCAGCGTCCAGGGCGCGAGCAGGTCGAACCGCGTCGCGTAGGCCGGCGGATGCACGGCCGCCCACACCGCATACAGCAGGGGCAGGATCCAGATGATGCCCAGCAGCCAGGCCCCTAGGGTATCGAGCCAGGCGCCGGGTTGCCGAGGGGCGCGGGCGAGGGCTTTCACACCGGCGTTCATTGATAGTGCGTCCTCTTGT
This sequence comes from Achromobacter aloeverae, assembly GCF_004121055.1. Classification (GTDB taxonomy): domain Bacteria; phylum Pseudomonadota; class Gammaproteobacteria; order Burkholderiales; family Burkholderiaceae_B; genus Bordetella_C; species Bordetella_C aloeverae. The sequence continues at coordinate 81,983 of NZ_PYAL01000003.1, read as the reverse complement.
CCAGCCAGCGGAACTTGATCGCGGCGATGACGCCCAGCACCACCAGCAACACCACGGTCAGCGTCGCGGCATACGCCGTGTCCCAGAAGCTGAAGCCGACCTGGTAGATGTAGAACAGCAGCAGCGTGCTGGCGTTGTCCGGGCCGCCATGCGTCATCACCACCACATGGTCGATCAGGCGGAAGGCGTTGATCAGGGCGTTGATCAGGACGAACAGCGTGGTCGGCATGAGCAGCGGCCACAACACGCGGCGGAAATACTGCCAGCGCGAGGCGCCTTCCAGCATCGCCGCCTCGCGCAGGGACGGCGACACGCCTTGCAGCGCCGCCAGGTAGAAGATCATGAAGAAGCCGGCTTCCTTCCACACCGATACGATCATCAGCGCGGGCAGCGCCGTTTCGCGGTTGCCCAGCCAGTTCGGACCGGACCAGCCGAACAGTTGCAGGGCTTGCGCCAGCAGGCCGTATTGCGGCGTGTAGAAAAACAGCCAGATGTTGGCCACGGCCACCATGGGCAGGACAGTAGGCGTGAAATACGACATGCGCAGGAAACCGCGCCCGGCCAACCCGCGGTTGACCCACAGGGCCATGAGCAGGGCGATGCCGACCGCCACCGGCACCGTGCCCAATGCGAACCACAGGTTGTTCACCAGCGCGCGCCAGAACACGGGGTCCTGCAACATGACCTGGTAGTTTTCCAGGCCGACGAACACCGCCGGCCGGCGACCCTTGGGCGTGGAAAAGAAGCTGTGCCAAAGCGTCGCCAGCGCGGGGTAGTGCGTGAACGCGACGAGCAGGACCATGGCCGGCAGCAACAGCAGCCAGGCATAGACCGTGTTCAAGGTCCTGTTCATCGTCCGTGGACTCCCGTGATCGCCGGCCCGCGGGCTTACTTGTAGGAACGCAGGATGCGGTCCGCTTCTCGCTGGGCGTCGGTCAGCGCCTGCTGCGGCGTCTTGGCGCCGGTCAGGGCCGCCTGCAAGGCGTCGTTCAGCACCTTGGTCACGCGCTGGTTCTCATGCGTGGAGAACTCCGCCACGCTGACGTCCAACTGGTCGCGCGCCACCGCCGCGGCGGGCACCTCCTGCGCGTACTTCTTCATCTTGTCGGTCTGCCAGGCGGCGGGCGTGACGGCCACGTAGCCGGTGGCGATGCTCCAGTCGGCCGCGCGTTCCGGCGACGTGGCCCAGCGCGCGAACTTCAGCGCGGCTTCCTGCTGCGCGGGCGTGGCGCTCTTGAAGATGTAGAAGTTGCCGCCGCCGGTGGGGCTGCCGCCGCGCTTCTGCTTGGGCATCATCGCCACGCCGAAGGGGAAGCTGGCGTTGGCGCGGATGTTGGTCAGGTTGCCGGTGGTCGTCCAGATGATGGCGGCCTTCTTCTCCAGGAAGTCCTTGGGCGTCGTGCCCCAGTCGATGGTGCCGGTGGGCATGACGCCGTGCTTGGCGGCCAGGTCGCGCCAGAACTGCGCGGCCTCGACCACGGCGGGCTTGTCCAGCATCACCTGGTTGCCGGCTTCGTTCATCAGGATGGCGTCATTGGGCGTGGTCAGCGCCTGGAACAGCCAATAGGCGAAGCTGCCGCCCGAGGGGATTTCCAGCCCCCATTGCGTCACATTGCCGGCCGCGTCCTTCTTGGTCAGCTTCTTGGAAAAGTCGACCAGTTCCTGCCAGTTGGCCGGCGGGTGTTCCGGGTCCAGGCCGGCCTCCTTGAACATCGCCTTGTTGTAGTACATGACGATGGTGGAGCGCTGGAAGGGCACGCCCCAGACATGGCCGCCGGTGCGGCTGTTCTGCATGAACGCATCGTAGAAACCGCCCAGCCACTTCTTGCCGGCGTCGTCCTTGGCCAGGCCGTCGATGGGAACGATGGCGTCTTCGTCGATGAGCGTGAACATGTCGGTCGACAACAGCACGGCCAGCTGCGGCGGGTTGCCGCCCTTGAGCGCGGTCAGCGCCTTGGCGATGGAGTCCTGGTACGAGCCGGCATATACCGGCTTGATCTTGATGCCGGCGTTTTCCTTTTCGAAATCCGACACCATGGTGTCGATGATCTTGGTAATGGGACCGCCCACGGCGACCGGGTAGTAGAACTCCACCTCGACCGGCTTGTTCTGGGCGTGGGCAGGCAGGGACAGGAAGGCGCCGGCGATCATGGCGGCCAGGCTTTTCAATACGGTGCGTCGCATGATGGAAGGATCTCGCTAGTAGACGACAATCGGAAACACGGCAATCGGGACAAGAATCGGAACAACGGACGGAGCACGACGGGACTGCGGAGGCGGAAAGGGCGCGGTTTTCAAGCCGCCGCCAGCGCCATGGCGCCGGCGTCGAAAAAGTGGTGATGCCGCGCATCCCATTGCAGATGCAGGACATCGCCCGGCGCGGCGCGCAGATGGCCGGTGACCCGCACCGCGATGCCGCCGCTGGTGCCTATGCCGCAGGTCACGATGGAATCGGCGCCGAAGTATTCGACACCCTCCACGACGGCGGCGTGGCCCTGCCCGGCCAGGCGTATGTGCTCGGGACGCACGCCCAGCTTGCGCGCGCCGGCGGGCGCGTCGGCCACCGCCGGACCGCCGGTGCCGGCGGGCACCAGGGCGCCCGCCACGCTGTCCAGCGTGACCAGGTTCATCGGCGGCGTGCCGATGAAGCGCGCGGCGAATTCGGTGGCGGGACGCGCGTACAGGCGATCCGGCGTGTCGCACTGCTCGATGACGCCATTGCGCAGCAGCACCACCTGGTCGGCCATGCTCATGGCCTCGGTCTGGTCATGCGTGACGTACACCATGGTGATGTTCAGCTGCTGTTGCAGGGCGCGGATTTCACGGCGCATCTCATGGCGCAACTGTGCGTCCAGATTGGAAAGAGGCTCGTCCATCAGGCAGACCGGGGCTTCGGAAATGACCGCGCGTCCGAGGGCCACGCGCTGCTGCTGGCCGCCCGACAGCTGGGACGGCTTGCGATCCAGCAAATGGCCCAGGCCCAGCAGGCCGGCGACGCGGTCCAGCCGGCGGGCGTAGTCGGCGGCCGGCTCCTTGCGAACCTTGAGCCCGAACAGGATGTTCTCGCGCACCGACAGGTGCGGAAACAAGGCATACGACTGGAAAACCATCGCCACGCGGCGCTTGGCCGGCGGCAGGTCGGTGACATCGCGGCCGCCGATGTGGATGCGGCCGGAAGTGGGCGTGTCCAGTCCGGCGATCATGCGCAGCGTGGTGGACTTGCCGCAGCCCGACGGGCCCAGCAGGACAGTGAAGCTGCCCGCCGGCACGGTAAAGGCCACATTGCTGATGGCCGCCGCGTCGGCGTACTGCTTGGTCAGGTTGTCCAGAACTATCGCGGCCATGTCCCCTCGCTCTGGTTATTTTCCATGGCTATTGTGCGGGCAAATGAAATCCTTTTCATTTTGCGGTGCGAACATGACGAAATCATGGCATCGCCCTTGCGGCGTCGCTTGTCGGGTCACTCGTCGATCAAGGCGCCGCCTTCATGGAAAGGATAGGGTCCGGCATAGTCGCCGATGACGGCCACATGACTGACGAGCGCGCCGTTACGCCATTCGTGCAGCTGGAAGCCGGGCGGCTCCATGACGAAGGCCGACGGGCCGTCGGGCCGCAGGTCCAGGGCGATCTGGTGCGCGGGACTGGGGCAGGTGGACGCGATGGTGCCGGCGTAGCGGCGAAAAATGGTGCGGTGCAAATGGCCGCACAGGATGCGTTCGACGTTGCGGTGGCGGCTGACGACGTCGGCCAGTCCTTCGCCGCCCTCCAGCAGGCCGATGGCGTCCATGTGGCCGATGCCGGTCTCGAACGGAGGGTGGTGCATGACGATCACGGTGGGGCGCTCCGGCTGCTCGCCCAGCCGGTCCGCCAGCCAGGCCAGGCGCCGCTCGCAGAGCGACCCGTGGCTCTGGCGCGGCACCACCGTGTCCAGCGCCAGCACGCGTACGGGAAAATCCTCCACCGCGTATTGCATGAAGCCGTCGGTATCGGCGCCGGCGAGATAGGGATGATCGTCAAACACTTCCCGCAACATGTCGCGGTCGTCATGGTTGCCTGGCAGCAGCACATAGGGCATGCGCAGGGCGTCCAGCATCTTCTTCAGGTGGGCGTACTCGGCGGGCCTGCCGAAATCGGTCAGGTCGCCGCTGACCACCACCAGGTCGGGCGCGGGATCCAGGCGGTTCAAGGCCTGTACGGCGGGGGGCAGGTAGGCGTCGGTCTCGACGACGCGATAGGCCTTCTGGCCGGGCAGGCGGATGTGCAGGTCGGTAATCTGGGCGATCAGCATGGGAATCCTGGTGGATGCGGTGCGACGGGGTGCGAACAGGGGTGCAATGGAGTTCAACTACGGGCGGACGCCGCGGGAAAAGAAAACGAATGCCGTTCCGACAAGGGCGGACATCAGGCAGGCAGGGGGCGGGTCAGGCGCAAGGACACCGAATCGCCCACGCGGTGAGGACTGTCGGCGGACAGGACGACCGGAAACGCCTGGCCGTCTTCCAGCTCCAGTTGCAGGCGCAAGGTGGCGCCGAGGAAAAAGCGCGACGTGATGCGGGCATGCGCCGCCGCCGGCAGCGCGGGCAGCAACTCGATCTCATGCGGACGAAAGGCCACGATTTCGCCGCCGTCCGTCACCACGCCATGCTCCAGGCGCGCGCGCACCCTGCACAGGGTGCCCAGGAATTCGCCGACGAACGGCGTGGCGGGCTGCCGGTACAGCGTTTCGGCGTCGCCCACCTGCTCCAGGCGGCCGGCGGACATGACGGCGATGCGGTCGCCCAGCATCATGGCCTCGTCCTGGTCGTGCGTGACGATGACGGTGGTGATGTGCAGCGAGCGCAGCATTTGCGCCAGCTCCACCCGCAGGTGCTCGCGCAGCTTGGCGTCCAGCGCCGTAAGCGGTTCGTCCAGCAGCAGCACGCGCGGTTCGATGGCCAGGGCGCGCGCCAGCGCCACGCGCTGGCGCTGGCCGCCGGACAATTGCGCGATGCGGCGATCGGCCAGGGCCTCCATGCGCACCAGGCTCAGCATATGGCGCACGCGCTCTTGCTGCTCGGGCTTGCGCCATTTGCGGATGCGCAGGCCATAGGCCACGTTCTGCGCCACGGTCATGTTGGGAAAGAGGGCGTAGTTCTGGAACACCACGCCCACGCCGCGCGCTTCCGGCGGCTGTCCGCTGACGTCTTCGTCATCGAAGTAGATGCGCGATCCGGCATCCGCGCCCTCCAGCCCGCAGATCAAGCGCAGCAGCGTGGTCTTGCCGCAGCCGGACGGCCCCAGCAAGGCGAGGGTGCGGCCGCCTTCGATGCGCAGGTCCACGGGATGCAAGGCGCGGCTGCCGTCGGGCCAGGTCTTGGCGCAGTGCTCCAGCGTGATGGTGACGGGGTGCTTCATGGGGAATCCTTCGGGGAAGCCCGGCGTTCGCCGGTGGCGCGCGCGGCGAGCCATTGCAGGCCCAGCAGCAGCGGCATCAGCATGAGCAGGAAGACCAGGGTGTAGGCCGACGCCACCTCCAGCCGCATCGACGCATAGCTGTCGGCCAGGCCTACGGGCAAGGTCTGCGTCAACGGGGTGTGCAGCAGCCAGGTCAGGTTGAACTCGCCGACCGACAGCGTGAGCACGGTCAAGGCGCCGGTGAGTATGCCGGGGGCGGCATTGGGCACGACGATATGCAGAAAGCGATGCAGACGCGCGGCGCCCAGCGTGGCGGCGGCCTCGTCCAGGGCCGCCAACCCGCCCATGGCCATGCTCGCCGCCGCCGACCGCACCATGAAAGGCAATGTGAAAAGCACGTGCCCGATGACGATGAACATCACGCTGCCGCGCAGGCCGCCGGCCGTGCCCCAGGACACGATCAGCGCCAGCGCCGTCGCCAGGCCGGGCACGGCCACCGGCAGCGTCAGCAATTCCTCGAACGCGCGCGCCACGCGGCCGCGCTTGAGCGTCAGCGCCCAGGCGGCCGGCACGCCGGCCAGCAGGCAGACCGCCAGCGTCATGGCCGCGACCAGCAACGACCGCCAGATGGTGGACGCATACAGGTCCCAGACCTGCGCCACCCAACGCAGCGTCAGGCCACTGGACAGGCCGACGAAATAGTTGCTGGTGAGACCCGCCAGCACCGACAGGACCACGGGGCCGATCAGGAACGCCGCCACCGCCAGGGTGGCGGCCAGGCCGAGGCGGAACGCCAGTTTGTCGCCGGGCAGCGCTGCCCGCGCCGCGGGTCTAGAAGAGGGAGAAGAAGATGGAGCCATCATGCCCCCGCGCCGGCGCGCGCGCCGCCCAGGGAATGCGCCGCGTAGAGGACGGCCCACGTCACCAGGCCCAGCACCACCGACAACGCGGCGGCCACGGGGATATTGGCGTAATTGGTGAACTCGTTGTAGATGGTCACCGGCAACACATCGATCTGCGTTCCCAGCGTGAAGACCGTGCCGAACGCTCCCATGCTGGTGGCGAAGCACATGGCCCCGGCCGCCATCAGCGCCGGCGCCAAGGCCGGCAATTCGATATCGACGAACCGCCGCGGCGCGCTGGCGCCCAGTGTGCGGGCCGCTTCCAGCAAGCCCTGGTCCAACTGCTGCGCGGCGGCCGTCACCATGCCTATGGTGCGCGGCAAGGAGAAATACAGGTAGCCCACGAACAGGCCCGCCATGCCGTAGGCGAACACCCACGGCGTGCCGGTCAGGGCGCGCGTGATGCTGGCCAGCAAGCCCTGGCGGCCCGCCACCAGGATGACCAGGAAGCCCACGACCACGCCCGGGAACGCCAGGGGAAACATCAGCAATCCCACCAGCAGGCCGCGTCCGAAGAAGCGCGGATGATGCGCGAGAAAGCGACCGACCGGCAAGGCGATCGCCAGCGTGGCCAACGTTGCCGCCAGCGACAACAGCGCCGTGTTCAACATGCTGCGCCAGTACTGCGCGTGCGTCAGCACGACCCAGTACGCCGACGCCCCGTCCCGGCCGTCCAGGCCCATCAGCGCCAGACGCGCCATGGGCAGCAGCCAGAAAGCCACGAAGAGCGCCGCGGCCGGCGCCGCGAATCCGATCCAGCCGCGACCGCTCATGTCAGTTCACTTCCTTGGCGTACTGCTCGGAAAACGCGCGCTGCACGTCGGCCATCTTGCCGTAGTCGACCGCGGTGGCCCGGGCATATTCCGACGCCGGCAGGAATTTCTTCTGCGCTTCGGGCGACACCGCATTCGCGCGGACGGGGCGCAGGAAGGCATTGGCCCAGATGGCCTGGCCTTCGTCGGACAGCGTGAAGTCCAGCACTTTCTTGCCGTTGGCTTCATGCGGCGCATTGGCCACCAGGCTCATCACATAGGGCACGGCGATGGTGCCTTCGGCGGGAATGACGAAGGCGACGTTGGCGCCGTCCTTGTACTTGGCGCGATAGGCGTTGAAGTCATAGTCGATGAGGATGGGAATCTCGCCCGACAGCACGCGCGCGTAGGCGGTCTGCTTGGGCACGATGGGTTCGTTCGCCCGCATCTTCTTGAACCAGTCCAGGGCCGGGCCGAAGTCGTCCAGCGTGCCGCCCAGGGCCTGGTTGATGGCAACGGCGCCGACATAGCCGACGAAGGCGGAAGCGGGGTCCAGATACCCCACCATGCCGCGGTACTCCGGCTTGAGCAGGTCCTTCCAGGACTTGGGCACCGGCTTGCCGTGCAGGGCGTCGACATTGACCATCAGGCCCAGCGTGCCCGAGTGGATGGCGAACCACTTGCCGCTCGGGTCCTTCATGCCGGCGGGGATCTCGTCCCAATGGGCCGGCTTGTACGCCTGGATCAGCGCGTCCTTGTCGGCCTGTATGCCGAAGGTCACGCCGTAGTAGACGACGTCGGCCACCGGCTTGGCGCGCTCGGCCGCCATCGACGCCAGGGCCTGGCCCGAGTTCTTGTTGTCGCCCGGCACCTGGATGCCGGTCTTTTCCTTGATGGCCTTGAGCTCGGTGGCCCAGTCGGCCCATTCGGGCGGGCAGTTGTAGCAGACGGCGGCCTGCTGGGCCTGCGCGGCGCCGGCCAGGCCCAGCGCCAGGAGGGCGCCGCGCAGCACATGGGTAAGGGAGCGGAACATGGAAGGTTTCCTCTTCAGGAGGCAGCGGAAGTGGCGGCGGCAACCGTGCCGCCGGGAATCAGGCGATGCGCCAGCCGTACCGACGGCGGCGTTTCACCCTGCAAGCAGGCCAGCAGGCTGGCGCAGGCGCGCGTGCCGATGTCGTGGCTGGGTTGTTCGATGGTGGTCAGGGGCGGCACCATGAGGCCCGCGAACGTCATGCCGTCGAACCCGCACACGGAAATGTCGGCCGGCACGGACAAGCCCAGTCCGCGCAGGGACGAAATCACGGAAGCCGCGAGCAGATCGTTGGAGCAGAACAGCGCGGTCGGGGCCTGGCGCGTGCCCAGCAGGCCACGCAGTTGCCCGCTGTCGGCTTCGGTATGCGAGGCCATGGGCAGGTGCACGACTTCCTGCAGCCCCAGCTTGCGCGCCTGGCCGCGGGCGCCCGCCAGGCGGCGTCGCGCGCGGTCGGACGCGGTCAACGGGCCGCTGACCATGGCGATGCGGCGGTGGCCGCGCGCGGCCAGCAGGCTGACCATTTCGCTGGCGGCGGCGGCGTTGTCGACCGAGACGAAGGGATGCGTGGCGGATTCGTTGTAGGCCAGCACATAGGGCAGCGCCTGCCCGGCCAGCATGCGCAGCGTGGCGCTGCGCGCGGCATTGCCCACCGTCAGGATGAGCCCCTCCACCTGGTGGTCGATCAGGCTTTGCACCGCCTCGGCCTCGGTGGCGGGCGTATAGCTGCTCGACGCCACCATGACGCTGTAGCCATGCGCATGAGCATATTGCTCGGCGCCCTCGAAGCATTCCGCGAAAACGGGGTTGCGCAGCGTGGGCAGCACCAGGCCCAGGGTACGGGTGCTGCCGGACCGCAGGCTGCTGCCGACGCGATTGGGGCGGAAGCCATGCTGGCCCGCCACTTCCCTGATGCGTTGCAAGGTCTCCGGTTTCAACAGATCGGGCCGATTGAAGGCCCGCGACACCGTGGCGGGAGAAACGCCGGCATCGTGGGCGATATCGATGATCGAGAGACGTTGCGAGGTTTTGTGCGGCACGCCGGATATCCGTGTCTGGAGGCTGGCTTGAAAACGTTTTCAACCTTCCGGCACTTTATGGGCCGCATATGACAGTGGCATTGCAGATGCATGCGGTACGCTACACGGGGACGGCCGCCCGCCGGGACGGCACGAACCGCGGCCGTACTGGACCGGCGCGCTGGCCGGCACCGCCTGTGCAGCGCAACATTCCGCTTTGGGGGAATACACGGATTCGGTGAGCGGGCAGGACTGGCACAATGGTTGCTGTGAAGAAAAAGATCATCGGCAGCCCATTGCTCGCCCGTCCACGCACGGACCGGCAGGTGGATCTGTTTTTGGGGAAGTTTTTGTATGGCTATCGTTCTTAATCGCTTGAGCGCACTGGAGGCCGCTCGCCTGTTGCAACGCCGTGAATTGACCGCCGCGCAACTGCTGCGCGCGTGCTTTGCACGCATCGAGCAACGCGAGCATGCGGTCCACGCATGGGCGGCCTTGAACAAGGACGCGGCCCTGGCCCAGGCCGAGGCGCTCGACCGCGGATCGATACGCGGACCGCTGCACGGCCTGCCCTTCGGCGTCAAGGACCTGATGGACACGAGCGACCTGCCGACCACCTATGGCTCGTCGATCTACAAAGGCCACCAGCCCGACGCCGACGCCGCCGTGGTGGCGCTGTGCCGCGAGGCCGGCGCCCTGGTGGCGGGCAAGACGGTCACCACGGAATTCGCCACCTACAAGACCCCGCCCACCCGCAATCCCGTCGACCCCGCCTACACGCCCGGCGGCTCATCGAGCGGCTCGGCCGCGGCGGTGGCCGATTTCATGGTGCCTTTCGCACTGGGCACGCAGACCGCCGCGTCCATCGTGCGGCCTGCCGCCTATTGCGGCGTGGTGGGCTTCAAGCCGACGTTCGGTACGGTGCCGCGCACAGGCGTGAAGCCGCTTGCCGACTCCCTGGACACCGTGGGCTGCTTCGCGCGGACCGTGCCGGACGCCGGCCTGGTGGCCTCGGTGCTGATGAGCGATCCCGGCCTGCGGAAGCTGGACTATGCCGGCAAGCCGCGCATCGGCATGTACCGCACCCTGCAATGGCGCCACACGCTGCCGGAAACCCGGGAAGCCTATGCGCACGCCGCCGACGTGCTGGCGCGCGCCGGCGCCGCGGTGCGGGACGTGGAGCTGCCGCCGGACTACTGCTCCCTGGTGCAGTTGCAGTCCGACGTCATGGCGTACGAGGCCTGCCAGGCGCTGGCGCGGGAACGCGCCGAATTCGCGGGGCAAATGAGCACGCGCCTGCTGGACTTGCTGGACGCCGGCGCCGGCATCACGGCGCAGGCGCACCAGGCCAATCTCGCGCTCATGGCGGAGCGCTATGCGCGCGCCGAGGGCTGGTTCGAGGAATTCGATGTCCTGTTGACGCCCAGCGCGCCGGGCGAAGCGCCCCTGGCCGACCTGGGCACGGGCGATCCGCTGTTCGGCCGCGTCTGGACGCTGTTCGGCGTGCCGTGCCTGCATCTGCCCTTCGCGCAAGGACCGCATGGGCTCCCGATCGGCCTGCAAGCCATAGGCAGGCGGGGCGACGACCACAAGACACTGGCCATCGGGGCCTGGATCCACGAACGGCTGACGCGTTGATGCGCCATTGCACCGCGGCGCCAGCCTGTCGGGCCGCCGGGGGTGCCACCGGGGGCGCCGCCGTTCAATACCCTACCGTCAAGCCGGGCAGGTCGACCGTAATGCGCGGCTTGCCCAGGGCCAGGGCGGTCTGGCGCGCATAGTCGTCCGCGCGCGACTGGTCGCTGGACAACACGGCATACCCCAGGGCGTCGGCCACGCCCATGATCTTGTCCAGCAGCAGGACCTTGCCGCTGGGCCGCAAGGGTTCGCAGCCCAGGGCCGTCCAGGTTTGCTCGAACCACTCCCGCGCCTGGGTCGCCAGCGCCGGGGTGGGATCCACATGGACCGTGAGGTCCAAGGTCTGGCGGGCGGTAAAGATCAGCGTCAGGTCGCAGCGCATGGGAAATCCCCGTGTGATGTTGTTGTAGCGAGTGGTGGTGGCGTAGCGATAGGGGGTGTTGTAGCGATAGGGCGCGGCGCTCCGGTCGTGGTCGCGGCCGGATTCACCAGGGCGACGCCGCCTCCCAGGACAGCGTGGCGCCCTTGGCCAGGGATTTTTTCATCAGGTCCAGCAGGGGGAAGGCGCGCTGCTGCAAGCCCACGGGCTTGGAGACGGGGTGGACGGGGGGTTTATCGTCGTCGTCGTCTTCTTCCTTGACCGCGGGCGCCTGCGCGATGGCTTTCTCGATGCCGTCTATGGCCGCCTGTAGCTGTTCCGGCGTGAAGACGCCCCGTTCGGGGACTTGTTCGGGGAAGGATTTGCCGGCGGCGCGCAGCAGGGGTCCGGCATGCTCGGACAACATCAGGACTTCCGCGCCGGCTTTAGAGCGAAACGTGATCAGCATGGCATTTCCAAAGAGGGCCGCGCCCCGCGCGGCGGTTGGTCAACACTACCCCAAAGCACGCGCTCACGACAACCGCCGCGCGCGGGAACACCCGTCGACCCCTATCGCCCCCCTGACCTCTCCCCGACAACCATCGGGGGCATAGCGGAGCCGGCTCCACCGGCCGCCCCTATAGCCCCGCCCGCGCCCCTGCGACAACCATCGGGGACACCGCGGATCCGGGTCCCCCGGTCCGCTGGTGTCGCCCCTTGAGGGGAGCCGCGCGCAGCGCGGCTGGGGTGGGCCCTTCTCGGGTGGGCCTTTCCCCTCCTCCTGTTATCATCCACGTACCCAGGAAAGGGGCCCCCGGCACGTCCTGTTCCAGCCGATGGCGATCTGTCCCCGAGGATCGCGCGCGCCGTCCGCCACGGCCTGTCGCCGGCTTGCAGGCCAGGCCGCCGCCGCGGCTGGGAATCCGTGCCTGCCGCCCTTCTTTCGATATTTTTCATTCTTTCCGAGTCCCCATGCTCCCCGAGCAACAACAACAGCTTGTCTCCCTGATCCAATCCGCCGTCGCCGGCCTGCTGCCCGACGTACAGCCCACTATCCTGCTGGAACGTCCCAAGGTCGCGGCGCACGGGGACGTGGCGACCAACGTCGCCATGCAGGTGGCCAAGCCGGCGCGGCGCAATCCGCGCGAACTGGCCCAGGCCATCGTCGACGCCTTGCTGGCCAATCCGGCCGCGCGCGACCTGGTCGACAGCGCCGAGGTGGCCGGTCCCGGCTTCATCAACCTGCGCTACACCGCCGCCGCGCGCCAGGCCGTGCTGGCCGCCGTCGCCGCCCAGGGCGCGGACTATGGCCGCGCGCCGCGCAACGGCGAAAAAGTGCTGGTCGAATTCGTGTCCGCCAATCCCACCGGCCCGCTGCACGTGGGCCACGCCCGCCAGGCTGCCCTGGGCGACGCCATCTGCCGCCTGTACGACGCCAGCGGGCACGATGTGCTGCGCGAGTTCTACTACAACGACGCCGGCAACCAGATCCAGAACCTGGCCATCAGCGTGCAGGCGCGCGCCCGCGGCATCGGTCCGGAAGACGCCAGCTATCCGGCCGACGGCTACAAGGGCGACTACATCGCCGATATCGCGCGCGACTACGTGAGCGGCAAGCCCGTCCGCGCCAGCGACGGCGCCGAGACGATAGGCTCGGGCCAGCTCGATGACCTCGACGATATCCGCCGCTATGCGGTGGCCTACCTGCGCCGCGAACAGGACCTGGACTTGCAGGCCTTCGACCTGAAGTTCGACAACTACTTCCTGGAAAGCTCGCTCTACACGAGCGGGCGCGTCGAGCAGACCGTGCAGAAGCTGGTCGCCGCCGGCCATACCTATGAACAGGATGGCGCGCTGTGGCTACGCACCACCGAACTGGGCACCGGCGACGACAAGGACCGCGTCATGCGCAAGAGCGAAGGGGGCTACACCTACTTCGTTCCGGACGTGGCCTATCACGTCACCAAGTGGGAGCGCGGCTACCACCGCGCCGTCAATATCCAGGGCAGCGATCACCATGGCACCGTCGCGCGCGTGCGCGCCGGCCTGCAGGCCCTGGAGATCGGCATCCCCAAGGACTACCCGGCCTACGTGCTGCACAAGATGGTCAAGGTGATGCGCGGCGGCGAGGAGGTCAAGATTTCCAAGCGGGCCGGCAGCTACGTCACCATGCGCGACCTGATCGACTGGGTCGGCCGCGATGCCGTGCGCTACTTCCTGATCCAGCGCCGCGCCGACACCGAGTTCGTGTTCGACGTCGACCTGGCGCTGTCGCAAAGCGACGAGAACCCGGTCTACTACATCCAGTACGCCCATGCGCGCATCTGCTCGATGGTGGCGCAATCCGGCGAAAGCGCCGAGACCATCGCCCAGGCCGATCCGGCGCTCCTCGCCGCGCCGTCCGAATTCGCCCTGATGCAGCGCCTGGCTGAACTGCCCCAGGTAGTCAAGCTGGCCGCGCAAGAGCTGGCGCCGCATCACATCGCCTTCTGGCTGCGCGATTGCGCGTCCGATTTCCACGCCTGGTACAACGCCGAGCGCGTGCTGGTCGACGACGTGAACCTCAAGCGCGCCCGCTTGCGCCTTGCCGCGACCACGCGCCAGGTGTTGGCCAATGGCCTGGCCCTGCTGGGCGTTTCCGCGCCCGAGCGCATGTAGACCCAGATGGCGACCAAACGCAAACCCGCCGCCAAGCGCAAGTCCGAACGCGGCAGCACCTTGTACGGCATCCTTGCCGGGTTGTTGATCGGCCTGGTGGTGGCCGCGGGCGTGGCCTTCTACGTCACTCGCGCGCCGGTGCCTTTCGTCGACCGCGCCACCCGCGAAGCGGACCAGAAGCCCCTGCCGGACGCGCGCACCGCGCCCGATCCCAATGTGGGGCTGTACGGACGCGACGGTCCCGCTGGCCCGGCACCCAGCGGGCCCACCGCCACGCCCCCCGCGCCGGTGCCGGGCGCGCAGGCGAATGCGCCGCAGACCGCGCCGTCCGGCCCGCAAAAGCCGGACGACCTGGGCGCCTTGATCGCCACGCTGCCGTCCAACGACACCCTGGCCGCGCGCGGCGCGGCGGAGAAACCGGCTGAAAAGGCGCGCGAGAAAGCACCGGAGAAACCCGCGGCCAAGCCGCCGGTGGCGGTGGCCAGCAATGCGCCCACGGCCGCCAAGGACGCGAAAGACGGCAAGGGCACCTATTACCTGCAGGCCGGCGCCTATCGCAGCGCGGACGAAGCGGAAGCCATGAAGGCGCGCATCATCCTGCTGGGGCTGCCCGTGGCCGTGCAGCGCGCCGAGGTCAACGGCAAGGCCCTGAACCGCGTGCGGGTCGGCCCTTTCAACCGGCTCGACGACATGAATCGCGCGCGTGCGCGCCTGGGCGAAAGCAAGATCGAAGTCGCGGTCATGCGCCAATAGGCGCCCCTGGCCCCTTGCGACGGGGGTCAGGAACTCCGGCCGTGATTCCTGGTCTCTTAGCTCACACCCTTTCTTGGCTGATTCAACCTTCCTGCTGATTCAACTCCCCGGAATCCCACTGACATGACCAAATTGCTCACCCGCCTGCTGGCAGCCACCGCTCTCGCGGCCACCACGCTGTTCGCGCCCCTCAGCCATGCCCAGGGCAGCCAGGCCTACGTGCAGGTCAACCCGCCGCTGCCGTCGGACACGCCGGGGAAGATCGAAGTCCTCGAGTTCTTCGCCTATAGCTGCCCGCACTGCAACGCCATGGAACCCATGGTGCTGGAATGGGCCAAGAAGGCGCCGCCCGACGTGGTGCTCAAGCAGGTGCCGGTGGCGTTCAACGCCGCCATGAAGCCGATGCAGCAGCTGTACTACACGCTGGAGGCGCTGGGCCGCTCCGACTTGCATCCCAAGTTCTTCGCCGCGCTGCACGTGGACCACAAACGCCTGTTCGACAAGAAGGCGATCGGCGACTGGGCGGCCGAGCAGGGCCTGGATCGCGCCAAGTTCGACTCGGTGTTCGATTCGTTCACGGTGCAGACCGAAGTGCAGCGCGCCAATCAGCTGGCCGAGGCCTACCACATCGACGGCACGCCCTCGTTCGGCGTGGGCGGCAAGTTCCTGACGTCGCCGGTGCTGGCCGGCAACAGCTATGAAGGCGCGCTCGCCGAAGTCGACAAGCTGATTCCCATGGCTAGATAGGTCCCCCCCCTACCGCGCGGAGCGCGGCCCCCCAGGGGGGCGACACCAGCGGACCGGGGGACCCGGATCCGCGGTGTCCCCGATCTTGGCGGAGTCCTTAAGATAGGTCTATCCCTAGCACGCTACGCGCGTCGCCCCTCAAGGAGCGACACCAACGGACCGGAAGGAAAGCCCACCCCAGCCGCGCTGCGCACGGCTCCCCTCAAGGGGCGACACCAGCGGACCGGGGGACCCGGATCCGCGGTGTCCCCGGTCGGGGCGGAGTTCTTAAGAACAAGATGAAGAAGGCGGAGGCGCATTTGGGTGCGCCTCCGCTTTTGTTTTTGGAGCTCGGGAGGCTATACGCCGGTGGCTTCGATTTTCGCGGCGTCGAGGGCTTGCGCCAGGTCGGCGATGATGTCCTCCGGCGCTTCCAGGCCGATGTGCAGACGCACGAGCGCGGTGTTGTCCTGGTCCCAATAGCGGTGCGCCTTCAGCGTCCCCGCATCCACCAGTTGCACGAGGCTTTCGTAGCCGCCCCACGAGAAGCCGATGCCGAAAAGCTGCAAGGCGTCGACGAACCGGCGCGCCTGGGCCGGCGCCAGGTTCAGCGCGACCGCCAACATGCCGTTCGAACCGGTGCAGTCGCGCTGCCACAAGGCATGGCCGGCATCCGAAGGCCAGGCCGGATGATAGATGCGCGCGACTTCCGGACGCGCCTGCAGCCAGGTGCATACCTGCATCGCATGCCGCGCATGCTGCGCCATGCGCACCGGCAACGTGCGCACGCCACGCAGGGCCAGCCAGGCGTCGTCGGCGCTGATGGAATAGCCCATGGCGTACTGGGTCTTGTTCAGGCGCATGCCGATGTCCGCATCGTTGGTCACCACCGCGCCCAGCATCAGGTCGGAATGGCCGCCCACATACTTGGTACCGGCCACCACCGATACTTGCGCCCCCAGCTTCAAGGGCTGGTAGATGTAGCCCGACCCCCAGGTGTTGTCCACCGCCAGCACCAGCTTGTGGCGCTGCGCCTGGCGCGCCAGGGCGGGTATGTCCAACATTTCGAACAGCAGCGAGCCGGGCGACTCCACGTACAGCAGCTTCGTATTGGGCCGCACCAGGCCGTCGATTTCCTCGCGATTGGGCGAGAAATACGTAATTTCCATCCCCATGCGCCGCAGCACTTCCTGGTCGAGCAGGCGCACGGGACCATAGACGTTGTCCGATACCAGCGCGTGGTCGCCCGCCGACAGGAAAGCCATGAACGTCAGCGTAATGGCGGATAGACCCGAAGACGCCAGATAGGCCTGCTCGCCCCCTTCAAGGCGCTTGAACGCATCTTCCAACGCGATGTGCGTATCCATGCCCATGCGGCCATAGGTGACGGCGCGCTCGCCACGGCCCTTGCGCCGCTGCGCATCTTCCAGGGCCGAGAGGTCGCGGAACCGCACCGTGCTGGTACGCATGGAAGGCAGGGCGACAGGCGCGGAGCCGGTATCCGGATCGAAGTCAGCGGTGCCGACGTGTTGCAACAACGTTTCGAGATGCTTGGAAGACGAGGAGGCCATGGCGTTTCAGGTAGCGTTTTCGTAAGCGATGCGAAGAGGACCAGGGGTCGATCGAGTGCCTATAGTACCCACATTCCCGTACCCACATTCCCGTACCCACATTCCCGTACCCAGCTTCCCGTACCCCATATCCCTGTACCCCAGATCCCCGTACCCCGCCATCCCGGCCGCAAGAAGCGGCGGTCGCCACGGACGGGCCCGCGCGTGGTGTCCCATCCTGCCCATCCGCGGCTATCATCACGGCACCATGCCCGATACCCATACCCTGCTCAGTTTCTTCGGCATCGCGGTGCTGCTCGCGCTTACGCCCGGCCCCGACAATCTTTTCGTCCTGATGCAATCCGCGCTGTGGGGCCGCCGCGCCGGCCTGCTGGTCGTGCTGGGACTCTGCACCGGGCTGGTCGGCCATACCGCCGCGGTAGCCGCGGGACTGGCGGCGCTGCTGGCGGCATGGCCAGCCGCGCTGCTGGCCCTGCGGCTATGCGGGGCGGCCTACCTGCTGTATCTCGCCTGGCAGATCCTGCGCGCGCTGCTCCGCCCGGCGGCGGCCGAAGCCGGGACGGCCGGCACCGCGTCCGAAGGGCAGGCGGCCACGCGCACGGGAGCGCCGCCGGACGCGGGCGCGCTGTATCGGCGCGGCATCATCATGAACCTCACCAACCCCAAGGTGGTCCTGTTCTTCCTGGCTTTCCTGCCGCAATTCACCGCGCCCCAGGCCGGGCCCGCCGCGCCGCAGGTCATTGTCCTGGGCGTGCTGTTCATGCTGGCCACGCTGCTCGTGTTCAGCGCCATCGCGATCTGCTCGGGCGCCGCCGGCGCCGTGCTGCAGCGTTCGCCCACGGCGCGGCGCGCCCTGGATATTTGCGCGGGCGTGGTGTTCGTGGGATTGGCGCTGCGGCTGGCCGTCAGCCGGTGATCAACGGTCGATGGCCCGGAAGCGCACGATGCCGTCGTCATCGTGCCGGCGCGACAGCTTGCCCTGGAAATACAGCATGTGCAGATGCGCCAGCGCCTCGCCCATCGCGAAGGTCATCTGGTGCAGGTCCAGCGGACGCTTGAACATGATGGGCACGATGTCCGCCGTGCTGCGCGGCTGCTGGGCGCACGCTTGCAGGACTTCGGCCAGGCGTTCCGCATGATGGCGCCGCTGCTGGGCGATGCGCTCATGCAACCCCTTGAAAGGGCGGCCATGCGAAGGCAGGACCAGGGTGTCCTCCGGCACGTCGGCATAGCCGTCGAGGGAATCCAGGTAACGCTTCAAAGGGTCCGATTCGGGCTCGTAGTCGAACACGCTGACGTTGGTTGAAATACGCGGCAGCACCATATCGCCCGAAATGACCACGCCGGCCTGCGCGCAGTGGAAGGACGCGTGCTCCGGCGCGTGGCCATAACCGACGATCACGCGCCAGTCGCGGCCGCCGATGCGCAACAGGTCGCCATGCATGATGCGGACGAAGCGGTCCGGCACCGCCGGCACCAGGGTCGGGTAATAGCGCGCGCGCTCGCGCAGCTTGTCCAGCGATGCGGGATCGGTCATGCCGTGCCGCGAAAAATGCGCCACCGCCGCGTCGCCGCCGGCGCCCGATCCGCCCGACCGGTGCGAGCGCGTCCACAGGCAGGCCAGGGCGTAATCCGTCATCGTCATCCACAAGGGCGCGTTCCAGCGCTGGCACAGCCAGTCGGCGAGGCCAAGGTGGTCGGGGTGCATGTGCGTGACCACCACGCGCAGGACGGGCA
The DNA here is from genome assembly GCF_004121055.1 of Achromobacter aloeverae. Taxonomy (GTDB): domain Bacteria; phylum Pseudomonadota; class Gammaproteobacteria; order Burkholderiales; family Burkholderiaceae_B; genus Bordetella_C; species Bordetella_C aloeverae. Next base: position 63,445 of record NZ_PYAL01000003.1, on the reverse strand, counting down.
GGCCATCCAGCGCATGCTCGAACACCTGCTCCCACAAGGCCTTGACGTCATCCCGGCTGACGCCGCAATCGACCACCGTCCAGCCCGCGCGCCCGTCGACCTCGTCGCGCAGCAGCCACAGGTTGATGTGGTCCAGCGCGAACGGCAGGGGCATCCGTATCCAGCGCACGCCCTCGGCGACCTCGATTGCCTGGCCAGGGTTGGGCAAGGCATCGCCCCAGGGATAGGTCAACTTGTGCTCATCGGGATTCATGCCCGCGCTCTCCACGTCAAAAGTCTTGTTTTTCGCGCAACGCCGCAACGCAACATGCCGCTGTCCGCTGCGGACCCACGGCGGGCCGTGCTTGACGTCCTCCTCGGCCCATCATAAGTTACGTTTACGTAAGCTGCCAAATGCCCATGACCACATCCTGGACCATCTCGGAACTTGCGCGCGAGTTCGACATCACGCCGCGCACCATCCGTTTCTATGAAGACCAAGGCATCGTCAGCCCTGCCCGCGACGGCCGCAACCGCGTCTACAACGCGCGCGACCGCGCCCGCCTGAAACTGGCCCTGCGCGGCAAACGCCTGGGACTGCTGCTCGCTGAGATACGGTCGCTCATCGATATGTACGATGGTCCGGGCGACACCGCGCCGCAGTTGCGCGAGTACCTGAACATCCTGCAACGCCACCGCGAACAGCTGGAAGGCCAGCGGCGCGATATCGAAGACACGCTGACCGAAATCGCGGCGCAGGAGAAGGCCTGCCGCGAACTGCTGGACGCCCGGGCCTGACGCCTGGGCCGACCGCCATCAAGCAAGCGTATGCCGCCTGCCTTGCGCGCTATTGATATTACGTTTACGTAAACGTAATATAAGCACCGCAGCATTGCAGCCGTCCATGGCGTGGCGCATCATGCCAGCCAGGCAGACCAGGCTGTTGATAACAGCGATAACAACCGTCGCGCAGCGCGACGCCGTCCCGCGGGCCGCGGGGTCACAGCGCCACACGGCCGCGTAACGGATATTCCGGAGACAGACACATGGATCTTCCTGGTTTGAATTTCGATCTGGGCGCCGACCTGGACATGCTGCGCGATACCCTGCGCCATTTCGCGCGGACGGAAATCGCGCCGCGCGCGGCGGAGATCGACCGCAGCGATCAATTCCCCATGGACTTGTGGCGCAAGTTCGGCGACCTGGGCGTGCTGGGCATGACGGTGTCCGAGGAGTACGGCGGCACCGCGATGGGCTACCTGGCCCACATGATCGCCATGGAGGAAATCTCGCGCGCCAGCGCGTCGGTGGGCCTGTCCTATGGCGCGCATTCCAACCTGTGCGTCAACCAGATCCACCGCAACGGCACGGATGCGCAGAAAGCCCGCTACCTGCCCAAGCTGATTTCCGGCGAATACATCGGCGCCCTGGCGATGAGCGAGCCCGGGGCCGGCTCCGATGTGGTCAGCATGCGCCTGCGCGCCGAGAAGAAGGGCGACCGCTATGTCCTGAATGGCAGCAAGATGTGGATCACCAACGGCCCTGACGCCGACGCGCTGGTGGTCTACGCCAAGACGGACCCGCAGGCGCACCAGCGCGGCATCACCGCCTTCCTGGTGGAAAAGCACTTCCCGGGCTTCTCCGTGGCGCAAAAGCTGGACAAGCTGGGCATGCGCGGCAGCCATACCGGCGAACTGGTGTTCCAGGATTGCGAAGTGCCGGCGGAAAACGTGCTGGGCGAAGTCAACGGCGGCGTCAAGGTGCTGATGAGCGGCCTGGACTACGAACGCGCGGTGCTGGCGGGCGGCCCCCTGGGCATCATGCAGGCGGTCATGGACGTGGTCGTTCCCTATATCCACGACCGCAAGCAGTTCGGCCAGCCCATCGGCGAATTCCAGCTGATCCAGGGCAAGGTGGCCGACCTGTACACCACGCTGCAGGCCAGCCGCGCCTTCTGCTACGCCGTCGGCCGCAACCTGGACCGCCTGGGCGCCAGCCACGTGCGCCAGGTGCGCAAGGATTGCGCGGCCCTCATCCTCTATACCGCCGAAAAGGCCACCTGGATGGCCGGGGAAAGCGTGCAGATCCTGGGCGGCAACGGCTACATCAACGAATTCCCCACTGGCCGGTTATGGCGCGATGCGAAACTATATGAAATCGGCGCCGGCACCAGCGAAATCCGCCGCATGCTGATCGGCCGCGAACTGTTCAACGAAACCGCTTAAGTCAGGAGTCCATCATGTCCGATCCCGTCGTCATCGTATCCGTCGCCCGCACCCCCATGGGCGGCATGCTGGGCAGCCTGTCCGGCCTGGCCGCGCATGAACTCGGCGCGGCGACCATCAAGGCCGCCGTCGAACGCGCGGGCATCAAGCCCGAGCAGGTCGACGAAGTCATCATGGGCAACGTGCTGCAAGCCGGCCAGGGCCAGGCGCCGGCGCGCCAGGCCGCGCTGGGCGCCGGCCTGCCCAAGAACGTGGCCTGCTCCACCATCCACAAGGTATGCGGCTCGGGGCTGAAGGCCGCGATGCTGGGCCATGACCTGCTGCTGGCCGGATCGGCCGATGTCATCGTGGCGGGCGGGCAGGAAAGCATGAGCAACGCGCCCTACCTGATGCTCAAGGGGCGGCAGGGCTACCGCTACGGACATTCGACCGTCTACGATCACATGGCGCTGGACGGCCTGGAAGACGCCTATCAAAAGGGCACGGCCATGGGCGTGTTCGCGGAGCAATGCGCCGGCAAGTATGAATTCACGCGCGAGCAGCAGGACGCTTTCTCCACCGAATCGCTGCGCCGCGCCCGCGCCGCCTCCGAGGACGGCACCTTCAAGTGGGAAATCACTCCGGTCACCGTGGCCGGCCGCAAGGGCGACACCGTGATCGACACCGACGAGGCGCCGACCAAGGCCATGCCGGAGAAGATCCCCACGCTCAAGCCGGCCTTCAAGAAGGACGGCACCGTCACGGCCGCCACGTCCGCGTCGATCTCCGACGGCGCCGCCGCCCTGGTGCTGATGCGCGCCTCAACCGCCGAGAAACTGGGCTTGAAGCCGCTGGCGCGCATCGTCGCCCACGCGCAGCACTCGCAGGAGCCGGAATGGTTCACCACCGCGCCCGTGGGCGCGCTGCGCAACCTGTTCAAGAAGACCGGCTGGAAGGCGTCCGACGTCGACCTGTATGAAATCAACGAAGCCTTCGCCGTGGTCACCATGGCCGCGATGAAGGAATTCGACCTGCCCCACGACAAGGTCAACGTGCATGGGGGCGCCACGGCGCTGGGCCATCCCATCGGCGCGTCGGGCGCACGCCTGGTCACCACGCTGATCGGTGCGCTGCGCAAACATGGCGGCAAGCGCGGCGTGGCGTCGCTGTGCATCGGCGGCGGCGAGGCCGTGGCCATGGCCATCGAAATGGTGTGACGCCGTGGCGGCGGCCACGGCCACGGCCGATGCCGCCGCTGCGGCGCGTCCCGCCGATCCGCGCCGGGATGCGCCGCCGCGTCCAACGACGCATGGGTCGTTCCAAGATCCGGACACGTACGCAAGGCGTGCCGGGGCAAGTCATGCTCAAGTCACGCTCAAGTCACGCGCAAATCCTGCGCAAGTGCGTTCATGTCACGCTCGAATCAAGCTCAAGGGGCCCCAGCCACCATGCCCATCATCGAATCGCGCATCAATCCCCGCTCGCAGGAATACACCGACAACGCCGCCGCCATGCGCGCGCAGCTGGAGGCGGTGCGCGAGCACATGGCACGCACGGCCGAGGGCGGCGGCGAGCAGGCGCGCGCGAGGCATGTCGCGCGCGGCAAACTGCTGCCGCGCGAGCGTGTCGAACAATTGCTCGATCCCGGCACGCCCTTCCTGGAACTTTCGCCGCTGGCGGCGCATGGCATGTATGACGGCGAGGCGCCAGGCGCCGGGCTGATCACCGGCATCGGCCGCATTTCCGGCACCGAATGCGTCATCGTCTGCAACGATGCCACGGTCAAGGGCGGGACCTATTACCCCATGACGGTGAAGAAGCACCTGCGCGCGCAGGAGATCGCCGCGCAGAACCGCCTGCCCTGCATCTACCTGGTCGATTCCGGCGGCGCCAACCTGCCGCGCCAGGACGACGTCTTTCCCGACCGCGACCACTTCGGCCGCATCTTCTACAACCAGGCGCAAATGTCCGCGCAAGGTATCGCGCAAATCGCCGTGGTCATGGGCTCGTGCACGGCCGGCGGCGCCTATGTGCCCGCCATGAGCGACGAGTCCATCATCGTGCGCGACCAGGGCACCATCTTCCTGGGGGGCCCGCCCCTGGTGAAGGCGGCGACCGGCGAAGAGGTCAGCGCGGAAGACCTGGGCGGCGGCGACGTCCATACCCGCCTGTCGGGCGTGGCGGACCATCTGGCCAACAACGACCACCATGCCTTGCGCCTGGCCCGCGACGCGGTGGCTCGGCTGAACAGGCGCAAGCAGCCGGACATTGCCTTGGCGCCGGCGCTGCCCCCGCGCCACGACCCCGCGGAACTGGACGGCATCATCCCCGCCGACACCCGCAAGCCCTATGATGTGCGTGAGGTCATCGCGCGCATCGTCGACGATTCCGCCTTCGACGAATTCAAGGCACGCTTCGGCGCCACGTTGGTCACCGGCTTTGCCCACATCCATGGCATGCCCGTGGGCATCGTCGCCAACAACGGCATCCTGTTTTCCGAATCCGCGCAGAAAGGCGCGCACTTCATCGAACTGTGCGCGCAGCGCAAGATCCCGCTGGTCTTCCTGCAGAACATCACCGGCTTCATGGTGGGGCGCAAGTACGAGAACGAAGGCATCGCGCGCCACGGCGCCAAGATGGTCACCGCGGTCGCTACCGCCGCCGTGCCGAAGTTCACGGTGCTGATCGGCGGTTCCTTCGGCGCCGGCAACTATGGCATGTGCGGACGCGCCTTTTCGCCGCGCCTGCTGTTCACGTGGCCCAACGCGCGCATCTCCGTGATGGGCGGCGAGCAGGCCGCCAGCGTGCTGGCCACGGTCAAGCGCGATGGCATCCAGGCGCGCGGCGGCGCGTGGCCCGCGGCCGAGGAAGAAGCCTTCAAGGCGCCCATCCGCGCCCAGTACGAGAAGGAAGGACACCCCTTGCACGCCACCGCGCGGCTGTGGGACGACGGCATCATCGCTCCATCGGACACGCGCCGCGTCCTGGCCCTGGGGCTGTCGGCGGCCCTGAACGCGCCAACCGAGGACACCCGCTTCGGCGTGTTCCGGATGTAGTTTCCAACCCGCACGATTCCGCGCCCCCGCACAGGAGCCCGCATGTTCTCGACCCTGCTCATCGCCAATCGCGGCGAAATCGCCTGCCGCATCGCCGCCACGGCGCGCCGGCTGGGCATACGCACGGTGGCGGTCTATTCCGATGCCGACGCCCACGCCCGTCACGTGGCGGCTTGCGACCAGGCCGTCCGCATCGGGGAGCCCGAGCCGCGCGCCAGCTATCTGCGCGGCGACGCCATCCTGCAGGCGGCCCTGGATACCGGCGCGCAAGCCATTCACCCCGGCTATGGCTTTCTCTCCGAGAACGCCGACTTCGCGCGCAAGGCGGCGCAGGCCGGCCTGGTCTTCGTCGGGCCGCCACCCGACGCCATCGCCGCCATGGGCAGCAAGTCGGCGGCGAAAGCGCTGATGGAAAAGGCCGGCGTACCGCTGGTGCCCGGCTACCACGGCGACAACCAGGACGCGGACTTCCTGCACAAGCAGGCCGACGCCATCGGCTATCCGGTATTGATCAAGGCCAGCGCGGGCGGCGGCGGCAAGGGCATGCGCGTCGTGGAAAAATCGGCCTCGTTCGCCGAGGCGCTGGCATCGTGCCGGCGCGAGGCCGCCGCCAGCTTCGGTGACGACCGCGTGCTGATCGAGCGCTATCTGCAAAGGCCGCGCCATATCGAAATCCAGGTCTTCGCCGATACCCAGGGGCAATGCGTTTACCTGTTCGAGCGCGATTGCTCGGTGCAGCGTCGCCACCAGAAGGTCATCGAGGAAGCGCCCGCGCCCGGCATGACGCCGCGACGCCGCGCCGAGATGGGCGCCGCCGCGGTCGCCGCCGCGCGCGCGGTGGGTTACGTGGGCGCCGGCACCGTGGAGTTCATCGCGGAACCCGACGGGCGCTTCTATTTCATGGAAATGAACACGCGGCTGCAGGTCGAGCATCCTGTGACGGAAGCCATTACCGGCCAGGACCTGGTCGAATGGCAGTTGCGCGTGGCGGCGGGCGCGCCGCTGCCGGCGCGGCAGGAAGACCTGGTCATCCAGGGCCACGCCATCGAGGCGCGCCTGTATGCGGAGAATCCGGACAACGGCTTCCTGCCTTCCATCGGCACCCTGGCGCACCTGGCCCTGCCTACCCATGCGGCCTTCACGCGCGGGGACGTGCGGGTCGATGGCGGCGTGCGGGCGGGCGACGCCATCACGCCCTATTACGACCCGATGATCGCCAAGCTCATCGTGCACGGCGCGGACCGGGACGAGGCGCGGGCGCGCATGATCCAGGCGCTGGCGCAGACGCGCGTGGTGGGCGTGCATACCAATGCCGCCTTTCTCGGCCGGTTGATGCGCGACGAGGCATTCGCCGCGGCGGACCTCGATACGGGACTGATCGAGCGCCGCCGCGCCACCTTGCTGCCGCCGCCGTCGGCCGCGCCGGTGGCCGCGCTGGCGCTGGCCAGCGCCGCCCTGCTGACACAGGAGGCCATCGCCGCCGCCCACACCGCGCCCGATCCCTGGGCGGCCACCGACGGGTGGCGCGTCGCCGGCAGCTACGGTCGCACGCTGGTATGGGGCGACGGCGATGCGTCGCGCCACGTGTGCCTGGCACGGACGGATGCGGGCTGGACCCTGGCCGAACTGGCCGCTGCTGTCCCCAGCCCCACTGGTCGCGCAAGCGATGCGGCTGCGGGATCGAGCGCATCGGATCCCGCCGATGGCACGCCGGCCGGACCGGACCCAGCGCCGAAACAGGGCGCGCAGGCCTTTGCCTGGCACGGCAAGGGCGCACGCGTGCGCATCCAGCTGGGCGGCCGCGACTGCACCGGCGATGTGCTGCTGGAAGGGGAGTTCGCCTACGTCTTCCTGGACGGCGCCACGTATGTCCTGGCGCGCCAGGACCCGCTGGCCCATGCCGGCGACGAGGCAGGCGAGCACGCCGGCGACATGAGCGCGCCCATGCCTGGCAAGATCATTGCCATACACGTCGCCGCGGGCGACAAGGTCGAGAAAGGCCAGCCCTTGCTGGTCATGGAAGCGATGAAGATGGAGCACACCATCACCGCCGGCGCCGACGGCACCGTGGCGGAGATCTTCCATGCCATCGGCGACCAGGTAACCGAAGGCGCCGTGCTCATCGCACTGGAGTAGAAGCCCGCCCCATACGCGGGCTTCCTTTATCGCAGGCACCGCGGTTGATCGCAGACACCGCGGATCCAGGCCCCCCGCCCGCCGACGCCCCCCTCGAGATTCCCCCCCTTAAGAACCAATCGGGAAAGCCGCGGAGCCGGCTTTGCCGGTCCGCCAGCTTTGCCCCCTTGGGGGGCCCGCGTAAGCGGGTAGGGGGGGGCCGCTACCAGCCTCTACCGGATGGAAGTGATGATGCCGTCCAGCGTCTTCAGCATGCTCTCGATTTCCTGCTCCGTGACGTTCAGCGCGGGCATGAAGCGCAGCAGGTTGCCGCGCGGGGCGTTCAGCAGCAGGCCCTCGGGGTTCAGCTTGCGGGCCGCGTCGACAATGGCGGGACCGTCGTCGCGGTCCATCACCAGCGCGCGCAGCAGGCCGGCGCCACGCTCGCCGCGCATGCCCCACTTCGCGGACAGCGCCAGCAAGCCTTCGGACAGCTGGCGGCCACGGGCCTGCACGGTATCCAGGAAGCCCGGCGCGGCCAGCGCGTCGAACACCGCCACGCCCACCGCCGTCATCAGCGGGTTGCCGTTGTACGTCCCGCCTTGTTCCCCATGGGAGAACACGCTGACATCCTGGCGCGCCAGCAGGGCAGCCAGCGGCACGCCGCCGCCGATGCCCTTGCCCAGCGTCATGATGTCCGGCGTGATGCCGGCCTGCTGGTAGGCGTACATCGTGCCGGTACGGCCCATGCCGGTCTGCACCTCATCCACGATCAGCAGGATGCCGTGCTCGTCGGCCAGCTTGCGCAGGCCTTGCAGGAATTCCTTGGTCGCGGGGATGACGCCGCCCTCGCCCTGGATGGGTTCCAGCATGACGGCGACCGTCTGCGCGTCGATCAGCTTGCGCACGGAATCCAGGTCGTTCAGGTCGGCCTTGGGGAAACCGTCCACCTGCGGCGCGAACATCTTGTCCCAGCCCGGCTTGCCCGACGCCGACATGGTGGCAATGGTGCGGCCATGGAAGCTGTGGTCCATGGTGATGATCTTGTAGGCGCCGTTGCGGTTCACGCGGCCCCATTTGCGCGCCAGCTTGATGGCGCCTTCGTTGGCCTCGGCGCCGCTGTTGGCGAAGAACACGCGGTCGAACACCGACGATTGCGTCAGGCGCTTGGCCAGCTGCAGCGACGGCTCGTTGAAATACGCCGGCGACGGGTTCATCAGCTTGCTGCCTTGCTCGTTCAAGGCGCGGATCATTTCCGGAGCGCTGTGGCCCAGGCAGTTCACGGCCCAACCCTGAATGAAATCCAGATATCGCTTGCCAGTATTGTCCTCCAGCCAGGAACCTTGACCGCGCACGAACACCAGGTCCGGGCGGGAAGTGATTTCCATAAGGGTGTTGACGTCGTACTGGTTGAAGTCCATGGCGTTTCCAGAGGGGGAAGGACACGCCGCCGGGCACGCCGGCGGGCAAAAGGGTAAATTTAGCACCCTGGGATGACAGCTTTCGCCAAAAGCGGCCGCTTTCGTCAAAACCCTGAGAGAAAAACACCCAGAACGGCGACAAAGTCGCCTCCACGAGACACTGGGCCCCCGCAGCGTTCCCTGAATTTCCTGAGCCTTAGATCTCGATCATGTTCAAAAAACTCATCGCCGGCGCCACGCTGGCCGCGGCCGCCTTCGCGGCGCATGCCGAATATCCCGACCACGCCATCCGGCTGATCGTTCCCTTCCCGCCGGGACAGGCAACCGACATCTTTGCCCGTGCGCTGGCGGAAAAACTGGGTGAACAGCTCAAGCAGACCATCATCGTGGACAACCGCGCCGGCGCCGGCAGCAACATCGGCATGGCGCAGGCGGCCCGGTCGGCCCCGGACGGCTACACCCTGGTCATCGCCGGCAGCGCCGCGGCGGTCAACCAGACCTTGTACAAGAAGCTGGACTACAGCCTGGCGGACGACTTCGCGCCCGTTTCCGGCGTGTTCTCGGTTCCCCTGATGTTCCTGGCCAACCCCCAGTCCGGCATCACCAGCATGCAGGACCTGGTCGCCAAGGCGCGCGCCAAGCCGGGCGCCCTGGCCTACGCCAGCGCCGGCATCGGCGGCACGCAGCACCTGTCCGCCGAACTGTTCAAGGCGGCCGCCAAGGTCGACATCCGCCATATCCCCTACAAGGGCAGCGGCCCGGCCCAGGCGGACTTCCTGGGCAACCAGGTTCCGTTGATGGTGGACTCGGTGACCGCGGGCCTGCCGCACGTCAAGAGCGGCAAGGCCGTCGCCCTGGCCGTCACCACCGCCAAGCGCCTGCCGCAGCTGCCTGATGTCCCGACGGTCGCCGAAACCGGCTATCCCAATTTCGAGGCCATCGGCTGGGCCGCCATCCTGGCGCCCAAGGGCACGCCGGCGCCCATCGTCGCCGAACTCAACAAGCGCATCCAGGGCGTGCTCAACAGCGACGGCATGACGCAGTTCCTGCGCGATCGCGGCGCCGAGCCCATGCCCATGAGCCCCACCGAGACGGGCGCCTTCATCGCCACTGAAGTGAAGAAATGGGGCGAGGCCGTGCGCGTTTCCGGCGCCCAGGTCGATTGAGCGGGCCGCTGCGTATGTCTTCCAAGCCCTTCATCGCCCCGGGCGCGCGCATCATGGCCTGGTGCGAGGCGCTGGCCACGCACACCGACCAGCCCGGCAACCTTACCTGCGCGTACATGACCCCGGCCCACCGCGCGGTGGCCGGGCAACTGGACGCCTGGATGCGGGAGGCCGGTTTCGACGACGTCCGCCACGATCACGTCGGCAACGTGATCGGCCTTTATCGGGCCGACCGCAATACGGACAAGCCGGCGCTGGTCTGCACCGGCAGCCATTACGACACCGTGCGCGACGGCGGCAAGTATGACGGCCGCCTTGGCATACTCCTGCCCATGGCCATCGTTGCCGACCTGCACGCCCATGGCCGCCGCCTGCCTTACGACCTGGAAGTCGTCGCGTTCGCCGAGGAAGAAGGCTTGCGCTTCGGCAGCACGTTCCTGGGATCGTCCGCCTACATCGGCCGCTTCGACAACAGCGTCCTGGACAGGACCGACGCCGCCGGCATTTCCATGCGCGCCGCCATCGAGGCGGTCGGCCTGGACCCGGCGCGGGCGGGCGACAGCGCCACGGACGTCGGCCGCATCCGGCATTACTTCGAAGTGCACATCGAACAGGGGCCCGTGCTGCTCGACCGCGGCCTGCCGCTGGGCATCGTCACCGCGATCAATGGCGGCGTCCGCCGGGTCCTCACGCTGACCGGCGTGGCCAGCCATGCGGGCACCACGCCCATGGACATGCGCCGCGATGCCGCCTGCGCGGCCGCCGAGATCATTCTCTACGTCGAACAGCGCTGCGCCAGCGTCGCGGGCGTGGTGGGCACGGTCGGCACCCTGCAGGTCCCCAACGGTTCGGTCAATGTGGTCCCCGGGGCCTGCCGCCTGTCGCTGGACCTTCGTGCGCCTGAAGACGGCATGCGCGATGCCGCCCTGGCGGACATCGAGGCCCGTATCGCGGAAATCTGCCAGCGCCGCGGCGTGCGTTGCGACACCGAGGAAGTCATGCGCAAGACGGCCTGCGCCTGCGCGCCGGACGAACGCGCCCTGTGGGCCAAGGCCATGGCGGCGCACGGGGCCCCCGTCTTCGAGCTGCCCTCGGGCGCCGGCCATGACGCCATGATGGTCGGCCAAGCCACATCGATGAGCATGCTGTTCGTCCGTTGCGGCAATGGCGGCATCAGCCACAACCCGCTGGAAACCATTACCGTCGAAGACGCCCAGCTGGCGGCCCAGGTGACCGAAACCTTTCTTCGGGAACTCGCGGCCGCGGCATGACGCGGCCGGGGCGGCGGACGCCCCTCGCACGCCTGCCCCCGGCGCAGGGCGCGCCGGACTTCACGCCGTCGCAAGCGGTCGCTACCGGCGCGTATGCATCACGCCGCCAACAAGTCCGCCAAGGTCAGGGCCACGACCTTGGTGGCCTTGAGCAGGTCATTCAACCGCAGGTTCTCGTCCGTGTTGTGCCCGCGCGCTTCCATGAGCGTGCGGGGACCGGCGCCGTACAGCACCGTGGGCACGCCATGATGCGTGTAATGCCGCGCATCGGTGTACAGCGGCACGCCGTGCACCGGAATGTCGCCGCCCACGATCGCCCGCGCGTGCCGGCGCAGCGGTTCGACCAGCCGCTCCGACCCCGGCAGCGGCACCAGCGGTTCTGCCTGCATGATGCGCCGCACGGTGGCCGTGGCGCCCGGGCGTTGCGCCACGGCGGCCTCCACCAGCTCGCGCAGCTCGCCTTCCGCATCGAAGCCAGCCTCTTCGGGAATCATGCGGCGGTCGATGCGCAAGGTCACGCGGTCCGGCACGACATTGGTATTGATGCCGCCCTCGATCAACCCGACGTTCAGCGTCGGGCTGCCGATGCCCGGCGTCGCCGATTTGCGCTGCGCCAGCGTCGCGCGGAAAGCATAGAGCGCGTGCAGCACGTGCGTGGCGGCCTCCAGCGCATCGACGCCGGTATCGGGCATCGCGGCGTGCGCCTGCTGCCCCCGCACCGTGACTTCCACGTGCAGGCAGCCGTTATGCGCCGACGTGATGCCGTAGGCGAAGCCCGCCGAGATCGCATAGTCCGGCTTGCAATAGCCCCCTTCCAGCAAGTAGCGCGGACCGATTTCCCCACCCGCTTCTTCATCGAAGGTCAGGTGCAGTTCCACCGCGCCACGCAGCGGCGCTCCCTTGCGCTGTGCCTCCAGCAGCGCGAGCAGGGCCCACGTATACGTCGCGAAATCCGACTTCGATACCGCCACGCCGCGGCCATACATCACGGGGCCGTGCTGCGGGTCCTGCACGATGTCGCCGCCGTAGGGATCATGGGTCCAGCCCTGTCCGGGCGGCACCACGTCGCCATGCGCGTTCAACGCAATGACCGGACCGCCCGCGCCAAAACGCTTGCGCACGACCAAGTTGGTCACCGACACCATGCCGTTGGCGCGTACCTGCGCTTCGGGCACCGGCAGCGCCTGCACATCGAGGCCCAATGCGGCCAGCAGTTCTTCCGCGCGGCGACCTAGCGGGGCGCAATCGCCCGCGGGGTTGTCGGACGGCACGCGCACGATCTGGCGCAGGAATTCGACCTGGGCGGCATGCCCTTGGTCGATGAAGGACAACAGCGTGGAAGAAGTGTCGATGTTCATAGGGAGGAGAGGAAGGCGGCCGGTCGGCGCGGTGAAGCGGGGGGCGGATCATGGGCCCGTAACCACGGGTCTGAATCACGGTTCTGAATCGGGTCCTGAACCAGGGTTCTAAATGACTTTAGTGCATGTAATTTTTGTATGCAATATCGCCATGCAGGATTTGTGGGTAGACTTGCAACGCACGCTGAAGACACCGGCCATGAAACCAGAGACCACTGCCACCGCGGACATGAACGGCGAGGACATCGCCGCCGACATCGCCCGCGCCATCACGACACACCACCTGCCGCCCGGCACCCGATTGCGGGAAGAAGCGCTGGCGCGCGCCTATGGCGTCAGCCGCACGAAGATACGCGCGGCCTTGCTCATGCTGGCCAAGGACAAGCTGATCACCACTGTCCCCGACAAAGGCGCTTTCGTCAGCAAGCCGACCGCCGAGGAGGCCCGCGACATCTTCGCGGTGCGCCGCATCCTGGAAGCGGCCATGGTGCGCGAGTTCATGGCGCGCGCCACGCCGGCGGACTATCGCCGCATCGAGAGGCACTTGAAGGAGGAACGCCAGGCGGCGTCCCGCGAGGACGTCCGCCTGCGCAACACGCTGCTGGCCGATTTCCACCTGCTGCTGGCCGAGGTCGCCGGCAATGCGGTGCTCACGGAAATGCTCCGTGAACTGTCCGCGCGCAGCTCGGTCATCACCGCGTTCTACCAATCCAGCCTGGACGCGGTCTGCTCCTCCGACCAGCATCGCGAATTCCTGCGCGCCGCGCGCGAGGGCGACGTGGAACGCGCGTGCGCGCTCATGGTGAAGCACCTGGACCATGTCGAACATGCACTGGACTTCGCCAGGGATTCCCACCCGCCAGGCGGGCTGGTCGCCGCACTCCTGACCTGACGCGGCATCGTTCGCCGCACCGCGGCGGTGCGCAATGCCTCATGGTGGTGCGCCAGCAGGGCCGCCTTGCCTGAGCCCGGCAGGAATGTTCCCCGGGCGCCGGGCCATTCTCGTCCCGGCAAACGATGGCACGCATATTGCATGGATGATTTTGTATACCGTTCTGGTGTGCAAATCGTCCTCAAACTGCCATGCAGGGGAACTCCGAATGAACCGTCGTCAACTGCTGCTGGCGCTGTGCGCCGCCGCCTCCCTGGCCGGCGTGCCGGCCACCCACGCCGATACCCTGGCCGACATCATGAAAAGCGGCAGCCTGCGCGTCGCCGTGCCGCAGGATTTCCCGCCATTCGGTTCCGTGGGCCCGGACCTCAAGCCCGTCGGCTACGACATCGACACCGCCAAGCTCATCGCCAGCCGCCTGGGCGTGACGGTGGAACTGGTGCCGGTCACCAGCGCCAACCGGATCGCGTACCTGCAGACCAACAAGGTCGACCTGGTGATCTCCAGCATGGGCAAGAACGCGGAGCGCGAAAAAGTCATCGACTTCACCGACGCCTATGCGCCCTTCTTCAACGGCGTATTCGGTCCCGCCAGCGTCAAGGTCGCCAAGGCCGCCGACCTGTCGGGCAAGACCATAGGCGTCACGCGCGGCGCGGTGGAGGATATCGAACTGAGCAAGATCGCTCCTGGCGACGCCACCATCAAGCGTTATGAAGACAACAACGGCACCATCAGCGCCTTTCTCTCCAACCAGGTGCAGTTGATTGCCACGGGCAACGTCGTGGCGGCCGCCATCCTGGCCAGGAATCCCCCGAAGAAGCCCGAGACCAAGTTCCTCATCAAGGACTCTCCCTGCTACATCGGCCTGAACAAAGGCGAGTCGTCGCTGCAAGCCAAGGTCAATGCCATCCTCGCCGACGCGAAAAAGGACGGCGCGCTGAACACCATCTCCAGGAAATGGCTGGGTAGCGACCTGCCGGCGGGCCTGTAGTCGGCGACCTGCATGGCTTATCGACTCGACTTCCAGTCGCTCGCCGGCTACGCGCCCGTGCTGGCCAAGGGACTCGGCGTAACCGTCGAACTGATCGCCGTGGGCGCCGTGGCGGGCGTGGCCATAGGCATAGCCGCGGCGTGGGCACGCACGGAGGGGCCGCGCTGGCTACGGCCCCTCGTCACCGCCTATGTCGAGTTGATCCGCAATACGCCCTTCCTGATCCAGCTGTTCTTCATTTTCTTCGGTCTGCCCGCGCTGGGTGTGCAATTGGCCGAGATGCAGGCGGCCTGCCTGGCGATGGCGGTAAACCTGGGCGCATACAGCGCGGAAATCATCCGCGCCGGCATCGCGGCCACCCCGCGCGGCCAGTACGAAGCGGGGGCGAGCCTGGCCATGACGCGGATGGAGGTCTTTCGCCACATCATCCTGAAGCCGGCGCTGTCGCGCATCTGGCCGGCGCTGTCGTCGCAGATCGTCATCGTGATGCTGGGCTCGGCGGTGTGTTCGCAAATCGCCGCCGAGGACCTTTCCTTCGCGGCCAACTTCATCCAGTCCCGCAACTTCCGCGCCTTCGAGGTCTACATCGTCGCGACGGCCATCTACCTGCTGCTGGCCATCGTGCTGCGCCAGGTCCTGCGGCTGCTCGGGCGGCACCTGTTCGGGAGAACGGCGCGATGATGACCTTCACGCTGTGGGACATCGTCCGCAACCTGCTGCTGGCTGCCCGGTGGACCGTGCTGCTGGCCGTGGTCGCGTTCGCGGGCGGCGCCCTGGTGGGCCTGGCCGTGTTGATGATGCGCGTATCGCGCCCGCGCTGGATGCGCCGCATTGCATGGGCTTTCATCGAACTCTTCCAGGGCACGCCGCTGCTCATGCAGTTGTTCCTGACGTTCTTTGGCCTGTCGCTGGCAGGCATCGACGTGCCTGCGTGGCTGGCTGCCGGCAGCGCCTTGATCCTGTGGTCGGCGGCCTTCCTGGCCGAGATCTGGCGCGGGTGCGTCGAATCGATCAACCGCGGGCAATGGGAAGCCTCGGCCAGCCTGGCCATGGGCTATGCGCAGCAGATGCGGCACGTCGTGCTGCCCCAGGCGATGCGCATCGCCGTCGCTCCCACGGTCGGCTTCGCCGTGCAGATCGTCAAGAGCACGGCGCTCACTTCCATCATCGGGTTCACCGAGTTGTCCAAGGCCAGTACGGTCATCACCAACGCGACGTTCGACCCCTTCACGGTCTACGGCATGGCCGCGGCGATCTACTTCATTCTCTGCTGGCCGCTGTCGCGCGCCAGCCTGCGCCTGGAAAGGAAGCTCAATGCCCCTCATCGCCATTGAAGACATCCGCAAGCGTTTTGGCACCAACGAAGTGCTCAAGGGCGTGACGCTGCGCGTCGAGCCCGGCGAAGTCATCGCCATCATCGGCAAGAGCGGGTCCGGCAAAAGCACCCTGTTACGCTGCGTCAATGGCCTGGAAACGCTGGACGGCGGCGCGATCATGGTGGCCGACGCCAAGCTGGTGCCCGACGACCTGCACCTGCGCGCACTGCGGCTGAAGGTGGGCATGATCTTCCAGCAATTCAACCTGTTCCCCCACCTGACCGCCGGCCGCAACGTCATGCTCTCGCCCATGGTCACCCGCAAGCTGGCGGAAGCGGAAGCCGAGACCCTGGCGCGCGCCATGCTTGAACGGGTGGGCCTGGGTCACAAGTTCGATGCGTGGCCCGACCAGCTGTCGGGCGGCCAGCAGCAGCGCGTGGCCATCGCCCGGGCGCTGGCGATGCAGCCCATCGCCCTGCTGTGCGACGAAATCACGTCCGCGCTGGACCCCGAGCTGGTCAACGAAGTGCTGGCCGTCGTCCGTGGACTGGCCGCGGATGGGATGACGCTGTTGATGGTGACCCACGAAATGCGTTTCGCGCGCGAAGTCTGCGACCGGGTCGTCTTCATGCATGAAGGGCGCGTGCATGAGCTGGGGCCCCCGGATGAGGTGTTCGGCAATCCGCGCACGCCCGAACTGCAACAGTTCCTGGGCATGGCGCACTGACGTGGCGTGGCGGCGGCCGCGGTTGTTCTCCGCCGCCGCCGTGGTGTCCGTGGCCGCGCTACCGGCTGAGGCCGCGCGCCGCGATCGGCCACACCCCTTCGACCACGCCGCCGCGCACCGCCACCAGTTCGCTGTGCAGGTTGAACGTGGGATCGACGTGCGACGGCACCAGGCGCAGCTTTTCGCCCAGGGCTGGCGCCGCCGTGCCGGCGGCCACGCGCAGGACGCCGTGCTCATCATTGGCGGCGACATACTGAAGATTGTCGCGCTCGTGCACCTTCGGCAGCCCGCACTCGATGGTGGTGGACTTCAGCCCCACGTCCAGCACGGCTCGGTCCGGCGTCGGCACGCTCATCACGGTACCTAGCAGGAACAGGCTGTTGCCGAACTTCAATTCGCCGGCCCATTCATTGGCGCCGTAGTCGACGTCCATGAAAGCGTAGCTGCCGGCCTGCAGTTCGGTATAGACATCGCCAGGGCCGTCGAATTCCGCGCTGCCGGTGCCGCCGCCCGTAATGATGGGGCAGGCGTAGCCGTGCTCGTGCAGGACCTCGGCGCACTGGCGCGCGCGGGCAGCCGACTCCAGACAGGCCTGGGCCCGCTCGGCATGGCCGCGGCGGTGCTGGAGGGAGCCGTGATAGGCCTGTATGCCGGCGAAGCGCAGGCCCGGCAGGCTTTCCACGCGGCGCGCCAGTTCCAGCGCCGCCGTGGGCGATGCGACGCCGCAGCGGCCCTGGCCGACATCGATCTCCACCAGCACATCGACCCGCGCCCCCTGCGCGGCCACCGCCCGCGACAGGGCGGCGACGTTCTCCGCATGGTCGACGCAGACGCTGATCCGGGCACGGCGCGCCAGCTGGGCGAGCAAGGCGAGCTTCGCCTCGCCGACGACTTCGTTGCTGATATGGATGTCGGCGATGCCGGCCGCGACGAAGGGCAGCGCTTCGCTGACCTTCTGCACGCAGACGCCGCGCGCACCCAGCGCGATCTGGCGCAGCGCGATCTCGGGACACTTGTGCGCCTTGGCGTGCGGCCGCAAGGCCACATCATGGCGGCGCGCCCAATCCTGCAATGTGCGCAGGTTGGCTTCGAAGACGTCGAGGTCCAGGACCAGGGCCGGCGTGTCCACGTCGGCCAATACCATGCCGGGGCGAGCCGGCGGGGGCAGCGTCAAGGCAGGCAAGCCGCTGCCCTGAAGGTCGATCTCGGTATTTTCCAAACGGGTACTCCTTGTCAAAGTGCAATGTGTTATTGCCGATACAATCAAATTTCTGAATATTCTCTGAAAAAAACGCAAAGTCACTGATAAGGTATGTAACTCGACGCCTATGGCTGTGTTGTCCCTCCGCATCGTCGGTTGCCCCCCAACATGAATAAGCGTAAAGTGAATTTACGTTTGCTGGTTTGCCGATAAGCGGGCCGACTGGGCAAACAACGACTGAAGACGGCGCAATATGTTCGATATCCTGGTCTACCTTTTCGAAAATTACTACACGCCGCAAGCCTGTCCCGCGGCGGATGTCTTGGCGAAACGCCTGGCAGCGGCTGGCTTCGAACATGAAGATATCGATGATGCGCTAGGCTGGCTGTACGGCCTGGCGGAAACCACGGAACGGTGCGTCGACCTCGCTGCTCAACCCGGTACCGGGATGCGGGTCTACACAGACAGCGAATATCGCCAGCTGGGCACCGAAGCCATCGGCTTCATCACCTTCCTCGAAACCGCTGGCGTCCTGCCCGCGCCCTTGCGCGAAATCGTCATCGACCGCGCGCTGGCCGCGCCCGAGTCGCCGGTGCCGCTGGCCAAGCTCAAGATCACGGCGCTGATGGTGCTGTGGAGCCAGGAAGCCGACATCGACAACCTGGTGCTCGAGGAATTGCTGGACGACGACGGCGACGTGCGGCGCCTGCACTGACGCGCGGCTGCCCAGCCCCGCGCTCATGCGCATCGAACCGGCCCTGACGGGCCGGTTTCGTTTTGGGTTTCGTTCTGGATTCCGGTTTGGGATCTCCGTCCCCGTAAGGCCGTCGGCTTGCGGTTTAATGTCGGCATGTCGCCCATCGCTTTTGCTTTTTTGCCATGACCTACGTCGGCCGATTCGCGCCCAGTCCCAGCGGACCGCTGCATGCGGGATCGCTGGTGGCCGCGCTGGCCAGCTATCTGGATGCGCGCGCGGCGGACGGCCGCTGGCTGCTGCGCATCGAGGACGTGGACAAGCCGCGCAGCGTGCCGGGCGCCGACCGCGTGATCATGGGACAGCTGGAGACGTTGGGGCTGCATTGGGACGGCGAAGTGATCTGGCAGTCCGCGCGCGACGCGGTCTACCAGCAGGCATTCGATGCGCTTGCCGGACGCGGCCTGGTCTATGGCTGCGGCTGCACCCGCCGCGAGATCGCCGAGGCCGCGGCGGCGGCGGCACTGCGCGAAGACGCGCACAACGACAATGGCGCGGCCGCGGGTGAAATGCCTGGGCGCGCGGCGC
Organism: Achromobacter aloeverae; assembly: GCF_004121055.1. Taxonomy (GTDB): domain Bacteria; phylum Pseudomonadota; class Gammaproteobacteria; order Burkholderiales; family Burkholderiaceae_B; genus Bordetella_C; species Bordetella_C aloeverae. Next base: position 44,466 of record NZ_PYAL01000003.1, on the reverse strand, counting down.
CCGTCGCCCTGTCCGACCCCGCGTTTGGCGACAGCGAACGCCCCTATGCGGGAACCTGCCGCCACGGCCTGCCGCCGGGACGTAGCGCGCGCGCCTGGCGCCTGCGCGTGCCGCCCGGCATCGAAGTCTTCGAAGACCGCTGGCTGGGCGTGCAGCGCCAGGATGTGGCGCGGTCGGTAGGCGATTTCGTACTGCGCCGCGCCGACGGCCTGTGGGCGTATCAACTGGCGGTGGTGGTCGATGACGGCGCGCAAGGCGTCACCGACATCGTACGCGGGGCCGACCTGCTGACCTCGACGGCACGCCAGCGCGTGCTGGCGCGCATGCTGGGCCTGGCGCCGCCGCGTGTCATGCACGTGCCGCTGGTCCTCGACCCGCATAGCGGCCTGAAGCTATCCAAGCAGAACCACGCACCCGCGCTCGACGTGGCGCGGCCCCTCGTGGCCCTGAACCACGCCTGGCAGGCGCTGGGCTTCACGCCCCTGGCCGCCAGCGATCCCGCCACGTTTCTCCGCATGGCCACCACCGCCTGGGCGGCGCGCTGGACATCGGGCGTCAAAGCGGCTTGAAGTCCTCGCCGAGCAGCCGCACCAGCAGGCCCGTGCCGCTGTCGTCGACGCGCAATTCGCCATAGCGGGCGCCTGCATAGTGCTCGCCCTGGCCTTCGGGGAAGAAATAGGCATTGGTGACGATGCGTACGCCATCGGCGCGCAGGCGGTAGCGCAACACCACCTCTTGCGCGTCATGCGGCTGCGGGGCGACCTGCACGCGCACGGGCTGGGCGACGCCCCGATCGTCGGGCTTGAGCACCAGATAGGCGTCTATGAGCGGCGCGTGCAGCACGCCATTGCTGGCGGGAAGGTTGTCCTGCATCGTGCCGACCGCCTGCGCGGCGGCGAAGCGCAAGTCCATATAGTCACCCTGCAGCAGGGAGCGGGGGTCGCGTGACGCCAGTTCCAGCCGCACGAGCTGGCCGTTCGCCAGCAACTGTTCGCGCTGCCAGATCGCCGTGTTGGCAATGCCCAGGCACAGCAGCAGTCCCGCCGCGACCAGCGCCGCCCGCCATGGCGCCGGCTGCGCGGGCCGCGGCGCCGGGGGCATCGCGACACCGCGCAGGCGCGGCACCGCCCAGACAGCCACGCGCATCAGCAGCAGCAAGGCGCCCGCGCCCGCCAGCAAGGCCGCCTTGTACAGCAGCGGCGTGTCCAGGCGGTAGTAATAGAAGACCAGACACAACAATACGGCGGCCTGGCCCAGGCGGAACAGGCGCGCGCGTCGCAGGCCGAAGCCCAGCAGCAGCCAGGTCAGGGCATAGGCCACGCCGGGCCAGGACAGCCAGAAAACGGCCAGCACCGCCAGGCCCAGCGGCACCCCGTAGCGCACGCCGCGGCCCAGCACCGCGCGGCGGGGATGCAGCACCGCAATGGCGGCCACCACCGGCAATATCACCACCAGCGCCAGGTAGGCCACCGACGGCGCATACGTGCGCCACAGGTCCGGCAAGTGCCAGACCGGCACGCCGGCCGCCAGGACCACGCTGGCCTGGGCGGCCAGGGCAAAGGACCAGGCCAGTGGCAGCAGGGCGTCGTGGCGACGCGCCGACAGGCGGGGATTGGAAATGAAGGCCAGCGCCGCCACCCAGGCGGTCAACAGCGACGCGGGCAGCCACAATGCGATGCCGCGCAGGTCGTCGAACGCGATCCAGCGCAGTACCGCATCGACCAGCGTGTCGTAGGCATGGGCGCGCTCGACCGCGAAAGCGGTAAGCAGATAGACCGCCACCACCATGGTCAGGCCGCTGAGAAAGCGCAGGATGGCGTCCGGGCCGAACAGGTAGATCACGATGGCCAGCGCCAGCACGAAAACCGCCGCGCTGGCCGGCGAATTGGCATCGGAGAGCCCCGCCATCACCAGGACCTGGCCGCTGAAGGCCAGCGCGGTGGCGCATTGGCGCCAGAACGGCCCCTCGGCGGCGCGCACCATGGCCACGCCGATGGCGCACAGCACCAGCCCGCCTACCAGCGCGCCCGACGCGCTGGAGATCAGGCCGGAGACCCCCAGGAACAGCAGCAGCAAGAGGCTGGCAAGCCACGCGCTCAAGCCCAGCAGGCCCTGGACGAACCAGGGCGCCGGCCCCCGGTCCGGCGGCAGCTCCGCCAGTTGCGCCACGGGTGTCTGCAGGTCTATGGGCGAGCCGGTCGCCTGGCCGGGCTCCGCGTCCTCCCTACGGTCGCGCCCCGGCGCGGGCACGGCCGGCTCGACCTCCGCCCCCGCCGAGATCCCGGCGGGCTCGGCGTCGGCCAGGGTCCGGGCCGCCCCGCGCGGCGTCGATGCCGCCAGCCGGCGCAGCCAGCGCGCGGCCAGCACCGCCTCGCCCATCAGCAGGCCCGCGAGCGGCAGGACCACCCAGATGCCAGGCTCCAGGTTCATCAGCCACTCGCCCACCACCCGCAGGGACACGCAGATCACGCCCGCCGCCAGCAGGGCAAGGATCACCAGGTCGCGCCGCAGCACGACGTAGAACGCCGCCAGCGCCAGCGTGACCAGCACCCACGCCACGCCGGTATAGGACCCCAGGTTCTCGAAGCCCAGGCCGCCGAAGACCAGCGCGAGGACCAGGACGCCCACGGCCAGCAGGGCCAGCACCCGCGGCCCGATGCCGGTACGCGCCTGCCAGCGCCGGGCGCAGAACTCCCACACGCCCAGCAGGACCAGGTTCAGGGCGGCGACCACCAGGCTGGGAAAACCGGGGCCGTCGAACAGGCCCCACCAGGCCAGCACCCGCTCGCCCAGCAGCAGCACCACGGCCGCATTGACCAGCAGGGCCCACAGCAGCCAAAGTCCCTGGCTGCGGGCGGCCACCGCCCAGGGCAGCATCAGCACCGCCCAGGCGGCGAACAGCTCCCAGTTGTCCGCGCCGGTCTGGTAGGTCTGGCCGATCAGCGCCAGCAGGGCGCCCAGCAGCACCGTCGCCAGCCCCAGCACGGCGGCCCGGCCATGGCGGGCATTGGCGCTGTCGGCGCCCCGGGCATAAAGGACGGCTGCCAGGACACCGGCGACCGCCATCGCCACCTGAACACTGGACAACCGTTGTATCTTGGAAAAAAGAGGCCAGTTCGCCGCCACCCAGCACAAGGCCGCGCTCGCCAGCAGCAGCAGGCCCAGGGCCAGGGTGGTCCGGGCCAGGAAATGGCGCCAGATGTGCTGTTCAGATCCTGCGTGCGACGAGCCGGTGACTTGCATGTGGCGAATCTCCCCTCTTATCATCCGCGCTACTGCGGCGGACCGCCGTCATTGGATACTCATGAGCAAAACCTTGATTATTGCCGAGAAGCCCTCGGTTGCCCTGGATATATCACGCGCCCTGGGAGGCTTTACGCGTGAGGGGGAATACTTTGAAAGCGAACGTTACGTGCTCGCTTCCAGCATCGGTCATTTGCTCGGCCTGGTCGCGCCCAACGATCCAGTCAAAGGGAAATGGAGCTTCACGCACCTGCCCGTCATTCCGCCGCAATTCGAATTGGGACCGGCCGACAAGCGTTCCAGCGAGCGCCTGAAGCTGCTGGTCCGCCTGATCAAGCGCAAGGACGTCGATGCCATCATCAACGCCTGTGACGCGGGCCGCGAAGGCGAACTGATCTTTCGTTACATCATTCAATATGCGGGTGTGAACAAGCCCGTGAAGCGCCTGTGGCTGCAATCCATGACGCAGGCCGCCATCCGCGATGCCTTCGCCAACCTGCGCGAGGACGTGCAGATGAAGCCGCTGGAGGCCGCCGCCCGTTCGCGCGCCGAGGCCGACTGGCTGGTGGGCATCAACGGCACCCGCGCCATGACCGCCTTCAACAGCAAGGACGGCGGTTTCTTCAAGACGCCGGTGGGCCGGGTGCAGACGCCTACGCTGGCCATCGTCAACGAGCGCGAGAACCGCATCCGCAACTTCGTTTCGCGCGACTACTGGGAAGTCCGGGCCAGCTTCGTGGCCGCCGCCGGCCTGTACGACGGCCGCTGGATCGATCCCGATTTCAAGAAGGACGAGCGCGATCCCGAGAAGCGCGAATCGCGCCTGTGGTCGCTGGCGGCCGCGCAAAGCGTCGTGGCGGCCTGCCGCGAGCAGCCCGGTACGGTCACCGAGGAATCCAAGCCGTCCTCGCAGATGTCGCCGGCCCTGTACGACCTGACGTCGCTGCAACGCGAAGCCAACGGCCGCTTCGGTTTCTCCGCGAAAACCACGCTGGCGCTGGCGCAGACGCTTTATGAACGCCACAAGGCCCTGACGTATCCGCGTACCGACTCGCGCTACCTGCCCGAGGACTACATCAACACGGTGCGCGACACCATGCGCACGCTGTCCGAGGCCGGCAGCGGGCCGGCGGGCGCGGTGTCGCGCCATGCGGCCAAGATCATCGAGCAAAGCTGGGTCAAGCCCAACCGCCGCATCTTCGACAACAAGAAGGTGTCGGACCACTTCGCCATCATTCCGACGCTGCAGGTGCCGCGCGACCTCAGCGAAGCCGAGGCCAAGCTCTACGACCTGGTGCTCAAGCGCTTCCTGGCCGTCTTCTTCCCGGCCGCCGAGTACCGCGTGACCACCCGCATCACCGAGGTGCAGGGCCATCGCTTCCGCACTGACGGCAAGGTGCTGGTGGCGCCGGGCTGGCTGGCCGTCTACGGCAAGGAAGCCCAGGACGAGGACGCGAACCTGGTGCCGGTGCAGGACGGCGAAACCGTGCGCACCGAGGATGTCGAGGCGGTCGGCCTGAGCACCAAGCCGCCCGCGCGCTACAACGAAGGCACGCTGCTGTCGGCGATGGAAAGCGCAGGCAAGCTGGTCGAGGACGAGGAACTGCGCGAGGCCATGTCGGAACGGGGCCTGGGCACGCCGGCCACGCGCGCGGCCATCATCGAAGGCCTGCTCAACGAGGGCTATCTGCGCCGCGAAGGTCGCGACCTGGTGCCCACCGCCAAGGCGCGCCAGCTGATGACGCTGCTCGCGGGCCTGGATGTCTCCGAACTCACGTCGCCCGAACTGACCGGCGAATGGGAGCACAAGCTCAAGCAGATCGAGCAGGGCGGCCTGGCGCGCGACGCCTTCATGCGCGAAATCGCGCAGATGACCCAGGTCATCGTCAAGCGCGCCAAGGAATACGAGCGCGACACCGTGCCGGGCGACTACGCCACGCTGAAGACGCCTTGCCCGAACTGCGGCGGCGTGGTGAAGGAAAACTACCGGCGCTATGCCTGCACCAATTGCGACTTCTCCATCAGCAAGCATCCGGGCGGTCGCACGTTCGAGCTGCCGGAAGTGGAAGAACTGCTGGCCAAGCGCGAAATCGGCCCGCTGCAAGGCTTCATCAGCAAGATGGGGCGGCCGTTCGCGGCCATCCTGCGGATCACCGGCGACAACAAGCTGGAGTTCGATTTCGGCCAGAGCAACGAGGACGATAACGAGCCCGTGGATTTCTCCGGGCAGACGCCCGTGGGCGCCTGCCCGAAATGCCATTCGCGCGTGTTCGAGCATGGCATGAGCTATGTCTGCGAGAAATCGGTGGGGCCGGAGAAAAGTTGCGACTTCCGTTCGGGCAAGGTCATCCTGCAACAGGAGATCTCGCGCGAGCAAATGGAGAAGCTGCTCAACGAAGGCCGCACCAGCCTGCTCGACGGCTTCGTTTCCAGCCGCACCAACCGCAAGTTCAAGGCCTTCCTCGTCCGCCAGCCGGACGGCAAGATAGGCTTCGAGTTCGAACCGCGCGGCGACAAGCCGGCGCGCAAGACGGCGAGCGGCGCGGCGGCGGGAACGGCGGCCAAGGCGCCGGCGAAGACGGCCGCGAAGAAGGCAGCCACCAAGACGGCAAGCAAGACCGCCGCCAAGAAGGCCACGAAGACCACCACGGCGACGAAGACGGCGACCAAGACGGCGACGAAGAGCGCCGCGAAGAAGACGGCCGCCAAAACGGCCGCCAAGAAGGCCGCGCCGCGCAAGGCCACGGCCTGAGCCACCAGGCGCTGCGTCCCCGCACGGCGCACCATGCCGTGCGTCGGGACCAGGCCCGCGCCGCCTGCCGGCGGTCAGCACACCCCAAAGGCCCGATGTCGGTCCGTCGGTCCGTCGGTCCGTCGGTCCGTCGATCCGTCGATCCGTCGATCCGTCGATCCGGCCTTTGGGTGTTTTTCATGACGCCAGCCAGGCTGCCATCGGCCCCCCCATGCCGCATCGATTTGGCCTGTCCGCCACGGCCGGCGTAGACTGTGCCCACGGCCGGCCACGCGTGCGCGCCCGCGCCGGACGACGATACCCATATTCCGAGAGACAAACCGGCCGACGCGCCCCCGCTGCCCCGGCCACCGTACAAGGAGACACCACGGCCATGCATCAGCACTACATCGACAATCGCTCCGTCGCTCCCTCCTCCGGCGACAGCATCCCCGTGGTCGACCCCTCCACCGGCCAGGAATTCGACAGCATCGCGCGCGGCAACGCCGCCGATATCGACCGCGCCGTGCAAGCCGCGCGGCGCGCCTATGACGGCGCCTGGGGCAAGCTGACCGCCGCCGAGCGCGGCAGGCTGCTGCTCAAGCTGTCGAACAAGGTGCTGGACCATTTCGATGAACTGGCCCAGCTGGAATCGCGCGATTGCGGCAAGCCCACCAAGCAGGCCCGCGCCGACGTCACGGCCATCGCACGCTATTTCGAGTTCTATGGCGGCGCCGCCGACAAGCTGCACGGCGAGACCCTGCCTTACCAGAACGGCTACACCGTGCTGACCCTGCGCGAGCCGCATGGCGTCACCGGCCATATCGTGCCGTGGAACTATCCGCTGCAGATCTTCGGACGCAGCGTCGGCGGCGCGCTGGCCGCGGGCAATGCCTGCGTGGTCAAGCCGGCGGAAGACGCCTGCCTGTCGTTGCTGCGCGTGGCCGAACTGGCCGCCGACGTGGGCTTTCCGCCCGGCGCCATCAACATCGTCACCGGCTATGGCCATGAAGCGGGCGACGCGCTGGTCCGGCATCCCGGCATCGACCATATCTCGTTCACCGGGTCGCCGGCTATCGGCATCCTCGTCACGCAGGCCGCCGCGGCCAATCACACGCCCGTCATCACGGAACTGGGCGGGAAGTCACCGCAGATCGTCTTCGAGGATGCCGACATCGATGCCTTGTTGCCGGTGGCCATCAACGCCATCGTGCAGAACGCGGGGCAGACGTGCTCGGCCGGCAGCCGCCTGCTGGTGCAACGCAGTATCTATGAAAAGGTACTGGACCGCCTGGGCAATGCCTTCGCCGCGCTGCGCGCCGGACCGGCCGGCAGCGACTTGGACTGCGGCCCGCTGATCCGCAAATCGCAGCAGGCGCGCGTGGCCGAATTCCTCGCCGACGCCCGCAAGGACGGCATCGCGACCGTGGCGCAAGGCAGCCTGGAGCAAGGCGCGCCGGAACAGGGCTACTACCAGGTGCCCACCTTGCTGCGCGACGTGCCGCTCACGCACCGGCTGGCGCGCGACGAAGTGTTCGGCCCCGTGTTGGCGGCCATTCCCTTCGAGGACGAGGCCGACGCCGTCCGCATCGCCAACGGCACCGACTACGGCCTGGTGGCCAGCGTCTGGACGCGCGACGGCGGGCGCCAGTTCCGCATCGCCCGCAAGGTGCGCGCGGGCCAGGTATTCATCAACAACTACGGCGCCGGCGGCGGCATCGAGCTGCCCTTCGGCGGCGTGAAGGCCAGCGGCCATGGCCGCGAGAAAGGGTTCGAGGCGCTCTACGGTTTCACCGTCCTGAAGACGATCTCCATCAAGCACGATTGAAGAAAAAGGGCAGGCGGCCTGAACTGCCCCCTGGAGGTCGGACATGCATCCAACCTTCAAGGGCCGCTTCAGCCACGCCTGCCCTGTTTGACGCGGGATACCCCGTGGCCGGTCAGGCCTCGTCTTCGTACCACACGCCTTCGGCCAGCATCATGCGATGATGGCCCTGTCCGGCCGGCATCATGGGAAAGCAGTTCTCCTGCTCGGCCACGCAGACATCCAGGAAGAAGGGACGCTCGCTGGCCAGGCAGCGCGCCAGCGCGGCGTCCAGCTCGGCGGGATCGGACACCCGTTCGGCGTCCCAGCCGAAGGCGCGCGCCAGGGCAACGAAGTCCGGCAGCGATGCGTTGTAGCTGTGGCTGTAGCGTCCGCCATGGATCAGCTCCTGCCACTGGCGCACCATGCCCATATAGCCGTTGTTGCACAGGACGACCTTGACAGGGGTGTCGTGCTGCACGGCGGTGGACATCTCCTGGATGTTCATCAGCACCGAGGCGTCGCCGCTGACGCACACCACCGTACGATCGGGATGCGCGACCTGGGCGCCGATCGCGGCCGGCACGCCGTAGCCCATGGTGCCGGCGCCGCCCGAGGTCAGCCAGCGATGCGGCGCCTCGAATTTCAGGTACTGCGCAGCCCACATCTGGTGCTGCCCGACATCGGTCGACACGATGGCGTCGCGGCCTTCCAGCGCGGCCTGCAGTCGCTGCATCAGATGCTGAGGCAGGATGGCGTCGGCGCTGGGGGTCACGCGCAGGCAGTCCTTGGCGCGCCAGCGGTCGATGCGCTGCCACCATGCGTGCAGCTGCTCGGGCGGCGCGGCTGCCTGCAGTTCTTCCCGCAATGCCGCCACCAGCGGCAGGCAGTCGCCCACCATGGCCACGTCCACGCGCACGACCTTGTTGATGGACGCAGGGTCGATATCGATATGGATCTTGCGCGCATGCGGGCAGAAGTCCGCCAGCCGGCCGGTGATGCGGTCATCGAAGCGCGCGCCGATGCAGACGATGAGGTCCGCATGATGCATGGCCAGATTGGCTTCCAGCGTGCCATGCATGCCCAGCATGCCCAGGAACTGCGGGTCCGACGCGGGAAAGGCGCCCAGCCCCATCAGCGTCAGCGTGCAAGGCGCGCCGGTATGCCGGACCAGGTCGGTAAACGCCGCGCAGGCTTGCGGGCCGGCATTGATCAGGCCGCCGCCCCCGTAGAAAACCGGGCGGCGCGCCTGGGCGATCATCGCGGCGGCGCGCCGGACGGCTGCCTGCGGCAGCTTCAGCGGCGCCTTGCCGGCCTGGCGGCGCGCCCGCAGGGCGGCCACGCCCTGGCGCTCGCTGGCGGGCAGCGCGTCGTCCTGGTCGGCCGGCAGGGCCAGTTGTACGTCCTTGGGGAAATCCACCAGCACCGGACCGGGACGGCCCTGGCGCGTCAGGGCCAGGGCCCGGCCCACCGTATCGGCCACCTGGTCCAAGGCGCGGATCTGCGTGTTCCATTTGGTGATCGGCCGCGAAATGCCGATGGCGTCGCATTCCTGGAAAGCATCGGTGCCGATGGCCGACGTCGCTACCTGGCCACTGACGCACAGCACGGGAATGGAGTCGCACATGGCATCCAGCAGGCCCGATGTGGTGTTGGCCATGCCGGGACCGGACGTTACGAACACCACGCCGGTGCGGCCGGTGGTGCGCGCATAGCCCTCCGCCGCGTGCACCGCGGCCTGTTCATGCCGTACCAGCACGTGGCGCAGGCGGGGTTCGTTGTACAGGGCGTCGTACAGCGGCAGCACGGCGCCGCCGGGATAGCCGAACACCGTATCCACGCCGTTGGCGATCAGGGTTTCGAGGAGGATGCGGGCGCCGTTGCGGGGGGCGTCCTCGGCGGGCGCGACGAGGGGCGCGGTCCGGGGGCGGGCCTTGAGGATGGGGCGGGCCGGCTGGGAGGGCGTGTCGGACACGGGCGGGTCGGCGGCCAGGGCGGCGGAGGGGAGCGGTGCATTCATGTGAAACATATTACGTGGAGTTTTGCGGAATTTTTATCCTGTTTTTCTCTGTTTCTGCGCACGATGTAGTAAATTTTCCCGAGCCAATTGGATTTCTCCGGAAAATTTCCCATGATGCATCTCGACAAATTCGACCTGGCCATTCTCAAGGCCTTGCAGGGCAACGCGCGCGCCAGTCTGAACGAGATCGGCACGGCGGTGGGGCTGTCGTCCACGCCTTGCTGGAATCGCATCAAGCGGATGGAGGCCGCCGGCGTGATCCGCGGCTATACGGTGAACATCGACCCCGCCGCGCTGGGCTTCATGGACACGGTCATCGTCCACGTCACGCTGGAAAGCCACAGCGAGGAAACGCTCTACGAATTCGGCCGCGCGCTGGCGCAGATCCCCGAAGTGCTGGAAGCCTTCCTGGTCTCGGGCGACTACGACTACTTCATACGCATCGCCGTGCGCGATACGCGCGACTACGAGCGGCTGCTGCGCGAACAGCTCTATCGCATCCCCGGCATACGGCACAGCAAATCCAGCTTCGTCCTGCGCCGGCTGAAGGAAACCATGCTGCCGCTCACGCCCCCCACGCCGATATAATCCCGCAACCGCTACCCCCCAAAATCCCATGCGGCCGCGCTGATTTCGCGCGCGCCCACTTTCCTGGCTGTCCATGACCACCGACACTCCCAAACCCTGGCACGTGGTGCGACGCTCCAAGCTGCACGGCAACGGCGTCTTCGCCGCGCGCAAGATCCCGGCGGGCACCCGCATCATCGAATACGGCGGCGAACGCATCAGCGCGAAGGAGGCGGACCGCCGCCATCCGACCAACCCCGACGACCCTTTCCATACCTTCTTCTTCTCCATCACCTCCGGCAAGGTCATCGACGGCGGCGTGGACGGCAACGATGCGCGCTGGATCAACCACAGCTGCGCGCCGAACTGCGAGGCGCAGGAAGGCAAGGGCGGCAAACGGGTGTACATCGTCGCACTGCGCGACCTGGCGCGTGGCGAAGAGCTGGTGTACGACTACGGCCTGGTCCTCGACGGCAAGATCACCAAGTCCCTGAAGGAAGGCTACAAGTGTCTTTGCGGCGCCCCGGAATGCCGCGGCACCATGCTGGCCCTGCCCGAGAAGAAGCGGAAGAACAAGAAAAAGGCCGAGGCCGATTAATAAGCGCCGCGCATAGACTTATAAAGATTTATATAAGCTTCCACCCCTGCCGGCAGGGGGGACTTCCCGCCATCGCCCCTTCCACGGGCGTACAATGTTTCGCATGCTGTCCTTTCCGGGCGGCATGCAGTACGTCTTCAGGGCGGGGTGCAAGTCCCCACCGGCGGTAGGCCGCGAAAGCGGCGAGCCCGCGAGCGTCCGGCGCCGTATCGGCCGGAGTCAGCAGATCTGGTCCAACTCCAGAGCCGACGGTAATAGTCCGGATGAGAGAAGATGTGCCGGCATACGCATCCCTTAGTCGGGCCTCATGGGCCTGCGCGCGGCTTGCGCATACGGTTCTTTGCCCTGGAACGTTTTTCGCCCCCTTACCTTGCGAGAGCGTTTCAATGTCCCAGCTTCAACATTCCCTTCCCGCCACGTCAGCCGCTCCGGCCCTGGACGCACAGCCCTTTTCCCTGCGCCTGACCCGTGCCTTGCACCATCTGCGCATCGGCCGCCCCGTCATCGTGATGGATGACTTCGACCGTGAGAACGAAGCCGACCTCATCGTCGCCGCCGACAAGCTGACCGTGCCCGTCATGGCACAGCTGATCCGCGACGGCAGCGGCATCGTCTGCCTGTGCCTGCCCGACGAAACCCTGGATCACCTGCAACTGCCGCAGATGGTGCGCGACAACGGCAGCCGCCACGGCACCGCCTTCACCGTTTCCATCGAGGCCCGCGAAGGCGTGAGCACCGGCGTCTCGGCGCAGGACCGCGTCACCACCATCCGCGCCGCCATCGCGCCGCACGCCCGGCCCGACGATATCGTCAGCCCGGGCCACGTCTTCCCCCTGCGCGCCCAACCCGGCGGCGTACTGACCCGCCGCGGCCATACCGAAGGATCGGTGGACCTGGCCATCCTGGCCGGCCTGCGCCCCGCCGCCGTCCTGTGCGAACTGATGAATGCCGACGGCACCATGATGCGCGGCGCCGCGCTGGAGCGTTATGCCGCCAATCACGGGCTGGTCGGCCTGACCATCGCCGAACTGGCCGACTACCGCCGCGGCCTGCTGCTAGCCGGCGCGGGACAAGAGGCCAGGGCCATCGACGCGGATCAGGCCGTCGCGGCCTGATCGCCTGCGGGGTCCGCTGCGGGTCCCTGCCTGACCACTAGCGGATCCGCGCCCCGCGCTTCGCCGAGACGTGGGCCGCGGATCGGGCAGGTTCCCCCGCCAACCGGCCTAGGTCGATCCTCATCCAGCGCTGCCGACATCCTGGGCGATGCGCCGCAGGCAAGCCCGCGCGTCGCCCACCACCACCGTCGCGCTGCACGCCAGCATCAGGTTCAGGTTCATCCCGAAATCCTCGACCGTATAGCCCTGGTCATCGACATACCGCGTGCCATGGGCGTCGCTGGCCTGGCCGACGCTGACTTGTTCGACCACGCTGCCGCCCTGCCCGGTATAGGCCCAGACCGGCTTGCCCAGCGCGATGGCATAGCCCACCTCGAAGGCCGTGCCGGAATCGGGCTCGGCGCCGCGAAAGGGATTCAGGTTGGCCATGACGCCGTCGGCGGACTGGATCAGCCGCACATTGGCGCAATAGATCCAGCGGGCCAGGTCTGGACCGGCCAGGTCGGCCGGCGCCTGGTGGTCCAGGGGATACAGTCCTTCGATGCCCACCTCCGCGCAAAGCACCTGGAGCGCCCGGCCATGGGCAAGGGCGTCGGGACGGAAGACATCGAAACCGGCGAGATAAATACGAAAAGGCATGGGACGCTCCCCTGAAAAAGGACGCATTGAACGTATGCGCGGGCGATCAATAATCCCAGATTACCGGCACCCAGCGAAAGACATCGCCGTCGACCGCCACCCGGCCGACCGAGGGGAACGGCAGATGGGCGGCCACCAGCAGTCCGCGGTTCTCGGCAAGCTCCCGGAAGAGGCCGATACGAACGCGGGCGGATTTCTCGGGATCATGCTCGAATCCGTTGTGCCATTCGGGATGATCGAAGCCAACCGGAAACATGGCGTCGCCCGCGAAGGTCAGGCGCTCGCCACCCGAGATCAGGTCGACCACGCTGTGCCCTGGCGTATGGCCGCCGGTGTGGCGGACCACTACGCCCGGCGCCACTTCCTTCGTATCGTCGAAAACATGCAAGCGGTCGCGGTATTCGCTATAGAAGCTCGTGGCGGTCGAGCGCAGCACCGCCGGCACCGGCTTGGGCATGACGGTCCGCGAGAAGTCAGGCGACGTCCAGAAAGCCACTTCGGTAGCGTTGACGTGGATGCGCACATCCTTACGAAGGCGCTCCTTCACGCCGGGCACCAGCAGGCCGCCCACGTGATCCATGTGCATATGCGTGATGATGACATCGGTCACGGACTCCAGGGGGATGCCCGCGGACGCCAGCCGCTGGGGGAATTGCCCGGCACGCGGGAAGCCGGAGAATTGTCCGCCCAGTCCCGCGTCGATGAGGATGGTCTGCTTTGCGCTCCGGGCGACCATCACGTTAAGGGGCCAATCGAAAGCGTCCGGCGGCATGAACATATGGTCCAGCCAGTTGGCCAGGTCGGCCGGGTCGGCGTTGGTGGCCATCGTTGCGGTGGGCAGCGGCAGCACGCCGTCGCTGATCACCATCGCGTCTATCTCTCCGATGCGCAAGGCATAACGGGACGGAACAAGGTCGACGGCTTGCTGGCTGTCGGCGTGGAAGGGTTGGTCTATGGCGAGCATGGCGAAATCTCCGTAAGAACTGGCAGCGTGGAAGCTGGCAGCGAGAAAGGAAACAGCGAAAGAGGAAGAGGCAAAAGGCGACGCCTCATGCCGTGGCGAGGATGAAGGCCAGCAGGTCGGCATTGACGCGGTCTTGCAGGGTGGCGGTGAGCCCATGCGATGCGCCGGGGTAGTAGATCTCCTGCGCGTTCTTCACCAGGCGCGCGGCCTTCTTCGCAGAATCGCGGACCGGCACGATCTGGTCGTCCTCGCCGTGCATGAACAGGGTGGGCACATCGATCTTTTTCAAGTCTTCGGTGAAATCCGTTTCGGAGAATGCCTTTACGCATTCATAGGCATTCTTCTGACCGCTTTGCATGCTCCACAGCCAGAACTGATCCAGCATGCCCTGCGACACCTTGGCGCCGGCGCGATTGGCGCCGTAGAAGGGAATGGCCAGTTCCTTGTAGAACTGCGAGCGGTCGCCCGCCACGCCGGCACGAATGCCGTCGAATACGTCGATGGGCAGGCCTTCCGGGTTGGCGGCCGACTTCAACATCACGGGCGGTACCGCGCCGATGAGCACGGCCTTGGCAACACGCCGGGTGCCGTGGCGGCCGATGTAGCGCACCACCTCGCCGCCGCCGGTGGAGTGGCCGACCATCGTGATGTGCTTGATGTCCAGCGCTTCGATCAGTTGCGCCAGGTCATCGGCATAGGTGTTCATGTCGTTGCCGGCGGAGGGCTGCGACGAGCGGCCATGTCCGCGCCGGTCATGCGCAATGACCCGGAACCCGTTGCGCGCCAGGAAATGCATCTGCCCGTCCCAGGCATCGGCATTGAGCGGCCAGCCGTGCGAGAAAGTGACGACCGGGCCGTCACCCCAGTCCTTGTAGTAGATCTGGGTGCCATCCTTGGTGATAAAGATATTGCTGGCCATGATCGTGCTCCGGTCGGTTTGGAGACTGCGTTGTACGCCGGCTTCGGCGGAAAGGGAGAAGGCGCCGGCCGCCAGGGCAGCACTGCTGGCAAGCAGGCCGCGGCGGGCGGGGCTGTGCGATTCGTTCACGATGACCTCCGGGGGTTGGGAAGATGTGGAAGGCATCGTAGGGTTGCTGCGAGATGCTCGGTAGCGCCCGGACGCGCAGCACGCTGTTGTTCGATGCGCACCAATTGCGTGAGCCGATTGTTGTCGCCACGGCAACGCGGTGCGTACGCAGGCAGGGCTACCGTCGGCAGCGGGACGCCTCTAGCATGGCTTGCCGAATATTCGACATAGCGCCTCGATGGCGCGGGACGGGCACCATGCATCTGGGAAAGGCTTACCGCCTGGGCGAGTTCGTGATCTGGACGCGCAGGAGCATCTACGCGCTATTGGCGTTGAGCCTCGCGCCCGTGCTGCTGTATGAATACGCCGGAATGACATGGCTGACGCTGCCATTGCCGGTAGTGTCGCTGCTGGGCACGGCTACCACCTTCGTCGTCGGCTTCAAGAACGTGCAGACCTACGCGCGCACGATCGAAGCGCAAAGGATCTGGATGAATATCGTGAGCGCGAGCCGCTACTGGGGCATCATCAGCCGGGAGTATGTCGATGATGACGCGCGCGCCGAAACCCTGCTGCGGCGCCACCTGGCCTGGTTGACGGCGCTGCGTTATCAGTTACGGGAGGCGCGTCCCTGGGAAAGTTCGGACAACCGGCCGAACAGGGAATATCGCAAGCGATATGTGATTCCGGAGCGCGCCGTGGCGCTGGAGACCGCCCTGTCCGCCCACTTGTCGCAGGAAGAAGTGACGGCCTTGCGGCATGCCGACAGCAAGGCAATGCAGGTGCTGGCGATGCAGGGCCGCGCCGTGAGGGAGCTGTTGGACGAGGAGGCCATCACCGCGTCGGAGTACGCCGAGTTCAACAGCCGTATCAGGGACCTGCTGGACCAGCAGGGCCAGGCCGAGCGGCTCAAGAATTTCCCTTATCCGCGCCAATACGCCATCATCAATACCTTGTTCGTGCGTGCCTTCTGCGTAGTGCTGCCTGTGGGCCTGATGGGCCAGTTCGCCCAGATGGGCCAGGACATGGCCGGCATCCTGCATGACCGCATGGTATGGCTGGCCGTGCCATTCAGCCTGATCATCTCGTGGATCTACCTGTCCCTGGAGCAGGTGGGCGAAAGTACGGAGAATCCCTTTGAAGGCAGCGCCAACGATGTCCCGATCAGCCGTCTCAGCACGATGATCGAGCGGGACCTGAAGCAGATGCAGGGGCGTGTCGACCTGCCCGGGATGTCCGCCGATGTGATTGTGCTGTAGCTCGGCTTCGCGTAGATCCCCGTCGTGCAGGGCGGGCGATCGCGGCATGGTGTGTTGCGGAAAATATTTTCCGGGGCGATGTCACAAAATTGCTTGCTCCGCCGTCTTAGTGGGTACGATCAACCACCACGTGCGCCGCCACCATGTCGACATCCGTCTCCGTCTCGCCGGTCACTTCCATGCCCAATTACCCGGATTCCCTGGCCGACAGCTTCGCGACCAGTTACGCCGGCGTCATGGCCTTCATCGCGGTGGCGACCGAAGGCAACTTCGCCAAGGCCGGTGACCGCCTGGGCATCGGCCGCTCGGCGGTCAGCCGCAGCGTGCAGAAACTGGAAGACCAGTTGGGCACCCGCTTATTCGTCCGTACGACGCGCAGCACGTCGCTCACGTCCGAAGGCGAGCGTTTTTATGAGCGCTGCCATCCCGGGGTGGCCCGCATCATCCAGGCCCTGGATGAAATGCGCGAATTGCGCGAGGGCCCGCCGGCCGGCCAGTTGCGCGTGCGCTCGACGGTGGGCTTTGGCCGCAACGTCATCGCACCGCTTCTCAAGGGATTCCGCGAAGCCAACCCGAACATCTCGGTGGAATTGCTACTGGACGACGGCGCCACTGATTTCACCACGGACCGCGTCGATGTGGCGTTTCGCGACGGCCGCATGGAAGACAGCCAGGTGATCGCCAAGAAGGTGATACCCATGCAGATGATGCTATGCGCGTCGCCGGAGTACGCTGCCGCGCACGGCTTGCCGCAGACCGTCGAGGAGCTTTACAACCATCGTTGCGTGAATTTCCGGCAGGCGTCCGGGCGCATGTATGAATGGGAGTTCAAGGTCGGCGGCCACCTGCGCAAGGTCACGCCCGCCGCCATGCTCACCTTCAACGATGCCGATCTGGTCTTGCAATCGGTGCTGGAAGGCCATGGCATTGCGCAAATGGCGGGCTATCAGGTCTGCCGGCACCTGCGCGCCGGGACCCTGGTCGCCTGCCTGCCGCAATACGCGCCCGAGGATCGGGGGCATTACCTGTGCTTCATGAGCCGTCAGCACCTGCCCGGGCGCATGCGTGTATTCATCGACTATATGACCGAGCGGATCCGCGCTCTGGACCTGCAGATATTCGACAGCCTGCTGTTGAAGCAGGCCTGAAGGGGCCGAGTTCGAGGTCGGGGCGAGGCTGCCGCCAACGTTGCGCGCAGGCAGGGCTACTGTTATCGCGGCAGTTGCTGCTACTGCGTCAGCGCCACCACGCTTTCGATACCGCCCTGGGCCATCTTGGAGTAGGGGCACAGGCGCTCGGTATTGCGTACCAGTTCCTCGGCCACGGGCTTGTCCACGCCGGGCAGGTGGATATCGACGTTGGCCGTCAGCGAAAACAGGCCGTCCACCGGGTCGCGGCCAAATGAAATGGTCGCCGTCACGGTCGCGTCGGGTATCGAGAGGCCGGCGCGCCCGGCCAGCATGCTGAGCGCGCCGTGGAAACACGCCGCATAACCGGCGGCAAAGAGCTGCTCGGGGTTCGTGCCTCCGCCCGGGCCGCCCATTACGGTCGGCAGGCGAAGATCCAGGTTCAACGCGCCATCATCCGACGTGGCAATGCCGGACGCGCGCCCGTGCGCGGCCTCGCCGCCCCGCACGGTGACACTGGTCGTATACACGGCGCGGAAGTCCTCGCCCCGGTATTTGTCGAGTAGGGTCTGCGGGGGAGGCTGCAGCAAGCTCATAAGTATCCTATTGCCCTTGTACTGGTGCCCGGCACGGCTCGCCCCGCGGGCGCCTGGGGGGCTTGCAGTCCCGCCGCGCTCTTGCGGGCGGCAAGGGGCATCCTGCACCACGCCCTTATCCTAGGTCGATAGGGCATGCCGCGGTAGGCGCGTCCGAAGACGCACGGCGTTGCCGGAAAGGCGACAATGGGCCGCCCGAATCAGCGCGTCCCGCCGCGCACGGCCGGACGACCCGGCCGCCGGCCGCGCGGCGCTCAGAACATCGTGTTCTTGTTGGCGGGGTTATCCGGAATGTCCTGGCTGACATTCCAATGCTCGACGATCTTGCTGTTCTCGACGCGGAAGATGTCGACGACGGCCTGGCCCACGTCTTCGGGCGTTTCCTTCCACAAGGCATGCACGACCACGATGTCGCCTTCCGACACCACGCGCTTGATTTCGGCGCTGGCCTGGGGATGCTGCTCGTAATAAGGCACGAAAAAGTCCGTCATGGCCGCCGCGCCGTCGCCCAGGTAGGGATCGTGCTGTATCAGGTTCTTGTTGACGTAGGTGCTCATCGCCTGCTCGACATCCTTGTCCTGGAACATCATGCGGTAATAAGCCAGCACCACTTCCTTGCTGCTGCCATTGGCGGCATTCGCCCCGCCGAGCAGTCCGACCGCCAGCACGGTACCCGCGACTATCGATTGCAGTTTCATGATTCCCGGGCCAGTTCCCTAGGCAAGTGATGGCCGGAGCGAGGCCGCCCGGGCCGAGGAACGTGCCAGTTTACAAATAATTAGACGGACTTGTGACACCACCATCCGCCGTCCGCCACCCTCACCATCCGTGATGCGCCGGACATTGGCATTTCCGCCACAGTCCGGCGCACCCCGACAGGGGTCAATGCGCGGCGCGTTGCGCCTGGTAGACCTGCAGATGGCTGTAGGCCACGCGCAGGTAGGGCGTATCGATGCCCAGCGCGGCGCCGCGCTTGACCATGTCGCCGACGATGTGGTCGGCTTCCACGCGCAGCCCCTGGCTGAGGTCGCGGAACATGGACGCGGTAACGGTGCTGTCCCGATCGGACAGGACCTTGCGCGCCGACGCGTCCGCGTCGGGCCGTACCTTGAACCCCGACGCGGCCGCGATGGCCTGCGTCTCGGCCAGCATGGACAGGATGATGTCCGCGCCGTCGTCGCTGCGCACGATCAGGCCCACGGGACCGCGCATCAGGCAGGTCGCGGCCGCGAGCGTGCACAGGAAGACGAATTTCTCCCAGTTCTCCTGGTGTATGGCCGTACTGAGCCTGGACGTGAAGTTGGCCTTGGCCAGCGCGCTTTCCAGGGTCAGGCAGCGGGCGCTGCGCGGGTCGCCGGCCCTTTCGCCGAACACCAGGGTGGCGTTCTTGCCCATCTGCACGACCTCGCCGTCCGGCCCCAGGGTGGCGATGATCTGGCACAGGCCGCCCAGCACACGCCGCGGCCCGAACCGCTGTTCCAGGGCCTCGAAATGCGACAGGCCGTTCATGATGGGGAGCACCGCGGAATCCGGGCCCATCGCCGGGGCAATGGCGTCCATCGCGCTGTCCAGGTCATAGGACTTGCAGCCCAGCACCACGATGTCATAGTGGCCGTCCAGGGTCTCGGCGGTGACCAGCGCAGGATGCACCACGCTGTCGCCGACCGGGCTCTTGATGCGCAGGCCCTGTTCGCGCAGGCGGGCGGCGCGCGGCTCGCGCACCAGGAACGTGACATCGAGACCGGCCTCGGCCGCGCGGCCGCCGAAATATCCGCCGGTACCGCCGGCGCCCAGGAACAACATACGCATATCTGCCTCCGGATTGCGGGGCGCCGTGCGCGCCCATACACACAAACCGGGATTATGCGCCGTCCGCGCGCCGGCCGCCGGGCCCCGGACCGGGCGGGCGCCGCGGCCTCGCCCCCCTGAATCGGTTGCCCGGCCTGCGCAGGCCCGATAAGCTGTCCACGCCCATGACACCAGGAGGAGCGCATGCCGGTCGATTGCCTGTTGAAGAACTGCCACCTGCCCGACGGGCGCACGGGCGTGGACATCGCCATCTCCGGGGGGCGGATCGCCGCCATCGGGCCCGCGCTGGACATATCCGCCGGCCATACCATCGACGCCGCCGGGCAGCTGGTGTCGCCGCCTTTCGTCGATGCGCATTTCCACATGGACTCGACGCTGTCCTACGGCCAGCCGCGCGTGAACGCGTCCGGCACCCTGCTGGAGGGCATCGCCCTATGGGGCGAGCTCAAGCCCCTGCTGACCCAGGACGCCCTGGTCGAACGCGCGCTGGCCTATTGCGACTGGGCGGTCGCCAAGGGCCTGCTCGCCATCCGCAGCCATGTCGACGTATGCGACCCGCGGCTGCTGGCGGCGGAAGCGCTGCTGCACGTGCGCGAACGCGTGCGCCCATACCTGGACCTGCAATTGGTGGCGTTTCCCCAGGACGGCGTGCTGCGCGCGCCCGGCGCCCTCGACAACCTGAAACGGGCCCTGGACATGGGCGTGGATGTCGTGGGCGGCATTCCGCATTTCGAACGCACCATGCAGGATGGCGCCGAATCCGTGCGCGTGCTGTGCGAACTGGCGGCCGAACGCGGGTTGCGCGTGGACATGCATTGCGACGAAAGCGACGATCCGCTATCGCGCCATATCGAGACCCTGGCCTACCACACGCAACGGCTGGGCCTGCAAGGCCGCGTGACGGGCTCGCACCTGACGTCCATGCACTCCATGGACAACTACTACGCTTCCAAGCTGATTCCGCTGATCGCCGAGGCCGGCGTGGCGGCCATCGCCAACCCGCTCATCAACATCACGCTGCAAGGCCGCCACGACAGCTACCCCAGGCGGCGCGGCATGACGCGCGTGCCGGAACTGCTGGCGGCCGGCGTGCCCGTGGCCTTCGGCCACGACTGCGTGATGGACCCCTGGTACGGCCTGGGCAGCGGCGACATGCTGGAGGTCGCGCACATGGGACTGCATGTCGCGCAGATGACGGGGCAGGACGCCATGCGAGCCTGTTTCCATGCCGTCACCGACACGCCGGCGCGCATCCTGGGCCTGGACGATACCGGCCTGGACGTCGGCAAGCGCGCCGACCTGGTGCTGCTGCAGGCGCGCGATCCGGTGGAGGCGCTGCGCCTGCGCGCCACCCGGCTGATGGTCATGCGCGCCGGCAAGGTCGTGGCCAGCACGCCGCCGGCCACGGCGACGCTGCATCTCGACGGGCGGCCGGAAGCGGTGTCCTTCATGGCGCCGCGTAGCTGACCACCTGCCGAAGGCCGCCTGCCGGGCCCCTACCGGGGACGGTTCCACACCTTGCTGACGGCGCGGATGGCGGCCCAGGCCACCCATTTGCCGCTGGTCAGCCGCGCCCGTGGCAGGCGCCGCATGACCTCCACCGCGATGCCGCCCCGGCGATGCCATTCGCGCTTGCGCACCTGGCTGTCCGTGCGGCGCCCCTCCAGCCACGGGAATTCGCGCAGGCCCGGCTTGTAGGTCGGCGGGACGTTGAAAATCAGGATATAGGCCAGGCGCGGCGCATCCGAGGTATTGGGCGCGGTGTAGTGCAGCGTGCGCATGTCGTGGATGGTGCATCCCCCCGCAGGCAAGGGCACGGCCACGGCCTGGTCGCGCGGGAAATCGGCGCAGCATTCGAGGGGATGCAGGGCCTTGTCGTAGCCCGGCGATCGATGCTCCAGCACGTCCTGCTTATGCGACCCCGGGATGAACTGCATGCACCCGTTGACCGCGCCGACCGGTTGCAGCGCCAGCCAGATGCTCAGTTCGCGGTATTCGAAGTCGGGCGAACGGAAGGCCTCGTCCTGGTGCCAGGGTGTTTCCGGGCCGAAGCGCGCCGGCTTGAGCAGGGCGTGCTCGCCATACAGCGCGGCGTCTTCGCCCAGCAGCTGGCGCGCGATCGCCAGGGCCCGCTTGTGATACTCCGTCTTGAGCAATTCCGGCGCATAGTGGGAGGGATCGTGCAGGCTGGGAAAAACCTGCGGCTTGTCCGGATCGTCGCGGCTGGAAAAATCATACTGCGCGCCCTCGTTGTATCCGGTCCGGTTCTCGAACATGCGCATCAGCGTCTGCCGGATGGCCAGCACCTCCTCGGGCGGGCACATTGCTTCGATGGAGATATATCCGTTCTTCTCGTATTCGGAGGTCACGCCTGCCGATAATGGGAGAGGCTCTTTCACCTTGCAGCTCCGCTTTCATGGAACCAGCCGGAATCGGATGGTCGTCGCCGCTAAGGTAGACCTTGCCTTCTGTTGCAACTATCGCTCGTCTCGCCTAGTGCAAGGGCCGTAGCAAGACCGGCCCTCGGCCACCCGTTCACCCGCGCGCGGCGCCGGACCGCGTCGTGGCGGAAGCCGGACTAGGTCGCGCGGCCGATGCCGTCCCGGGCGGATGGGTGATGAGAAACGTAAAGACCTGTGCCAGCACCTCGTCGTCCCATGCGGCCGGCGCGCCTGCCGCCCCGGCCAGCGCAGCCGGCCAATCGCGGGCGCCTGCCACGACCGCCTGCGTCACGCGCACGCCCGCCTGGCGCGCGCGCCGGGCGTAATGGGCCACCTCGTCACGCAAGGGGTCGTCGCGGGCGGTCAACAGCAGCATGGGGGCGAGGCCGGCCAGCCGGGTGTTGACCAGGGGGGCGGCATAAGGATGGCTCGCATCGCAATAACAGGGCAGGTACTGCTTCCAGCCATCGGCCCAGTGCGTGGCTTGCGGGCTGGCATGGGCGTCGCGCATGGACGCCGTGCCCATACAGGCGTCCAGCATGGGCGACAGCAGGATCTGGCCGGCCAGTTCGGGGCCGCCCCGGTCGCGCGCCATCAGCGCGGTGGCGGCGGCGATGTTGCCGCCGGCTTCCTCGCCCGCCACGAAGAGCGGACTGCCGCGGCCGCCCAGCAGGCGGCGATGCCGGTGCGCCCATTCCAGGACGGCATGACCGGCCTCGGCCGCGGCGGGGAAGGGATGCTCGGGCGCGAGCGGATAGTCAACCGACAGCACCACGGCGCCGGCGGCGGCCAGCAGGGCGCCGACCTTGCCGCCGCTGTCCAGCGAGCCGGAATTGAAGGCGCCGCCGTGGAAGTGGACGATCAGGGGGGTGGGACCATCGGCGCGGCGGCGGCCATAGAAGCGCACGGCCGGGCTCGGAGGGTCGGGAAGATCTGCCGCGATGCGACCGCAGGCGGCCGCGTCGACGCCCGCGAGGGCCTCGGGACGAGGGGAGGACATAATGCGTAAACCATTGCCCCAAAAGCAAAAATGGGCGAATTGACAATGCGGTTAGCATAGGTAATGCCAGCCCCGTGATAAACCCGGCATCGGTGACTAGACTATTTCCGCCAGGCGACTAATCCCGCGCCCGGACGGCGCCCGGCCCGCAACACGGGCGCCGCCCGGATATGAAAGAATGCAGGTGTCTTCCGTTTTCAACACCGAATACAGCAATGGCGAGCGAACCCCATATCGAAACCGTCCATGTCCACGTCCGCGGCAAAGTGCAGGGCGTGGGCTTCCGCATGTCCACCGTCAGGCGCGCGCACATGGTGGGCGCCACCGGCTGGGTCCAGAACCTGGAGGACGGCACGGTCGAGGCGCTGGTGCAGGGTACGGCCGAGCAGGTCGACGCCATGCTGGAATGGCTGGGCCGCGGTCCTCCGGGCGCCGTCGTGCGCGGGATCGAAACCGAACGCCAGTTCATCGACAAGCGCTACGGAAGCTTCCAGCAGTTGTAGTCCGGGAGTCCCTACCGCGGCAGGTTGAAGCCGATGGCCGTGCTGCCGTCCGCACTGAACGCGAACACCCTGCCGCCATGCATGCCGGCCACGGCCTTGACGATGGCCAGGCCCAGGCCATGGCCGTGGGCGGCGCCATGATCGTTGCGCGCGGCATCGACCC
The DNA here is from genome assembly GCF_004121055.1 of Achromobacter aloeverae. Classification (GTDB taxonomy): domain Bacteria; phylum Pseudomonadota; class Gammaproteobacteria; order Burkholderiales; family Burkholderiaceae_B; genus Bordetella_C; species Bordetella_C aloeverae. Next base: position 20,860 of record NZ_PYAL01000003.1, on the reverse strand, counting down.
GGTAGAAGCGATCGAACAACCGCGGCAGGTGCGCCGCGTCTATGGGTTCGCCCGGATTGGAAACCGTCACGCTGACGCCGCCTGCCTGGCGCTCCAGCCGCACCACGATGCGCGTGCCGCCCCGGGTGTGCTGAATGGCGTTCTGCAGCAGGTTGGTGACCGCCCGCCGGAACAGCGCGCGGTCCATGGGCGCCACGGCGTCGATATCGCCTTCGACGACCACCGTCAGACCCAGGTCGTCCAGCACGAACTCGAAGAACTCGATGGTCTTGCCCACCTCGTCGGCGACGACGGTGTTGACCAGCCCCGTGGCCGCCTCGCCCCGGTCCGCACGCGCCAGGAACAGCATGTCGTTGACGATGGCGCGCAGGCGATCCAGCTCTTCCAGGTTCGATTGCAGCGTTTCCTCCAGCTCCTGGGCGCTGCGCGGGCGCGCCAGCGCCACCTGGGTCTGGCCGATGAGGTTGGTCAGGGGCGTGCGCAACTCGTGGGCCACGTCGGCGTTGAAGGCTTCCAGCTGCGTGTAGGCGGATTGCAGGCGGTCCAGCGCGCCGTTGAACGTGTGCGCGAGGTCGTCCAGCTCAACGGGCAGGCTGGTCGCGCGCAACCGTTGCTCCGGATGCGCCGGGCTGAGCTCCTGCGCCTCGCTGGACAGCCGCTTGAGCGGGCGCAGGCCCACCGAAGCCATCCACTGGCACAGCAGCATGATCACCAGCACCGCCGCCAGCAGCAGCGCGGCCAGCGCGATGACGAAGGTGTGCAGCGTATGCACATAAGGCTCGGTGGCGATGCCGACGACGAACTTGACCTCGGGGCGCTGCTCCAGCCCGTCGACCGTGCGCGTGAACGTGCGCATGGGACGGTCGCGCCCGGGCAGCACCACTTCGTCGTAGCCCTCGTCCAGCTGGGCGATTTCGGCCAGCTCGGCCGCGTCCTTGCCGTAGCTGAAGCGCGGGTCCGGGCTCACCACCCAGAAGCGCAGGCTGCCGTCGGCCGGCGTCAAGGTGTCCATCTTGGCCATGCCGCGCGCCCAGCGCTCCGTGGTGCCCATGCGGGTCAGCGAGAACATCATCTCGCCGGACGTTGTGTTCAGCACGTCCATCTGCTGGCGCACCAGCTCGCGGTCCAGCACCGCGTAGAGCGCCGCGCCGATCAAGGTGAAGGCGACCACGGCGACCAGGGCGAACATGGCCGCCAGGCGCGTCGTCAGGGACCGTTTCACGCCGCCTCGCTCCCGCGCTGCTCCAGCACGTAGCCCATGCCGCGTATGGTGTGCAGCAGGCGCGTGGAGAAAGGTCCGTCTATCTTGGCGCGCAGCCGCTTGATGGCCACTTCCACCACATTGACGTTGCTGTCGAAGTTCATGTCCCACACCAGCTCGGCGATGGCGGTCTTGGACAGGATTTCCCCCTTGCGCCGCGCCAGCACCGCCAACAGCGCGAATTCCTTGGCGGTGAGATCGATGCGCACGCCCCCGCGTTGCGCCTTGCGGCTCGCCAGGTCGATCTGCAGGTCGCCGATGCGCAGCTGCATCGGCTCCTGCGCGCGGCCGCGCCGCGTCAACGCCTGCAAGCGCGCCAGCAGTTCGAGAAAGGAGAACGGCTTGACCAGGTAATCGTCGGCGCCATCCTGCAAACCCTTGATGCGGTCATCCAGGCCGTCGCGCGCCGTCAGCATGATGACAGGCGTCTGCCGCGTCTTGCGCAGCGCCCGCAGCACTTCGAAGCCGTCCATGCCGGGCAGCATCGCGTCGAGCACGATGACGTCGTAGTCCAGTTCCGTGGCCAGGTGCCGGCCGTCGATGCCGTTGTTGGCCACGTCCACCGCGCAACCCTGCTCGGTCAGGCCTTTATGCAGATAGTCGGCGGTCTTGGCTTCGTCTTCGACGATCAGGATTTTCATGATAGCGGGCTCCGGAGGCTCACTTTACCTGTAATTCACGGCGCACCGTCATTCCCGCGCCGCGGCCGGTCGCGGCAAGGCCTGCTGGCCGTCGGGTTCCTGTATGGCGTGCCGGCGGCCGGCGCGCGCCTTCTTGCGATTCATGTACCAATAGTGGGCGCGATCCAGATAAAGATAGACCACCGGCGTCGAGAACAGCGTCAGCAGCTGTGACACCAGCAAGCCGCCCACCATCGCGTAGCCCAGCGGTCGGCGCAGCTCCGCGCCCTGGCCGTGGCTCAGCATCAGCGGCAGGCCGCCCAGCAAGGCGCACATGGTGGTCATGATGATGGGACGGAAACGCAGCACGCAGGCCTCGTAGATGGCATCGACGGGCGCCAGGCCGCGCTCGCGCTCGGCGTGCAGCGCGAAGTCGATCATCATGATGCCGTTCTTCTTGACGATGCCGATCAGCAGGATGATGCCGATCAGCGCGATCACGGACAGGTCATAGCCACCCGCCCGGAGTATCAGCAGGGCGCCCAGGCCCGCCGACGGCAGCGTCGACAGGATGGTGATGGGATGGATATAGCTTTCGTACAGCAGGCCCAGCACGATGTACACGGCGATCAGGGCCGCGGCGATCAGGTAGGGCTGGGTCCGCAGCGAATCGCCGAAGGCCCGCGCCGCGCCCTGGAACGAGCCGACCACCGTGCCCGGCACGCCCATCTCCACCTTGGCCTTGTCGATGGCCTGCACCGCCTGGCCCAGCGAGGCGCCGGGCGCCAGGTTGAACGACAGCGTGACGGCGGGGAACTGCCCCTGGTGGTTGATGGCCAGGTAGCCGGTCTTCTCGGTGTCCACCCGCACGAAGGTCGATAGCGGCACTTGCTGGTTGGTCAGCGGCGACGTCAGGTACAGCTTGCTGAAGATGTCGGGATCCTTTTGCAGCGCCGGCGTCACTTCGAGCACCACGTGGTAGCTGTTGAGCTGGGTGAAGTACTGGGCCACCTGGCGCTGCCCGATGGCGTCGTAGATGGTCGCGTCGATCAGCGCGGGCGTGAAGCCGAAGCTGCTGGCGCGCGCGCGGTCGATCGCCAGCGTGGCGGTGGGCGCCGCGTTCTGCTGGTCCGAGGCGACGTCGGCCAGCTCCGGCAGCTCGGACAGGCGCGTCGCCAGCTTGGGCGCCCACGCGTTGAGCTCGTCCAGGTTGGAATCCGTCAACGTGTATTGGTACTGCGTGCGCGAGAGGCGGCCGCCGACGTTGATGTCCTGGCCCGCCTGCATGTACAGCGTCACGCCTTCGATCTGCGCCAGCTTGGGCCGCAAGCGCCGGATCACGTCGTCGGCGCTGGCCGTGCGGCCATCGTCCTTGGCGCGCAGGTTGATGTAGAAGTTGCCCGTGTTGTACTGCGACTGGTTGCCGTTCATGCCGAAGCTGACGACGTCCGGATCCTGGCGCACCACGTCGGCCAGCGCCAGCATGCGCCCGTTCATCGCCGCGAACGAGGAGTCCTGCGACGACTGCGCGAAGCCGAAGATATAGCCGGTGTCCTGCTGCGGAAAGAAGCCCTTGGGAATGGTGAGGAACATCAGTCCCGTCACCGCCAGGGTCGCGAAGAAAGTCATCAAGGTGATGAACTGATGGCGCAGCACGATTTTCAAGCCGCGCTTGTAGCCATTGAGCATGGCGTCGAAGCCCGCCTCGAACAAGCGCGCCAGCCGGCCTTGCTGATGACCGTGCCCCTGGTTCTTCAGGTAGCGCGAACACAACATGGGCGTCAGCGTCAACGAGATCATCACCGACACCACGATGGTCAGCGTCACGGTGACCGCGAACTCGCGGAACAACCGGCCGACGATGCCGCCCATCAACAGCAGCGGGATGAACACGGCAACCAGCGACACCGAGATGGACATGATGGTGAAGCCGATTTCGCCCGCGCCCTGGTAGGCCGCCTGCAAGGGCGGCATGCCGTCCTCGATGTGGCGGTAGATGTTCTCCAGCATCACGATGGCGTCGTCCACCACGAACCCCACCGCGATCGTCAGCGCCATCAGCGACAGGTTGTCCAGGCTGTAGCCCAGCACGTACATGACGCCCGCCGTACCGAGGATGGCCAGCGGCACGGTGATGCAGGGAATCACGGTGGCCGCCACGTTGCGCAGGAACATGAAGATCACCACCACCACCAGGCCGATGGTGAGCAGCAGCGTGAATTCGACATCCTTGACCGAGGCCCGGATGTTCTGCGTGCGGTCGATCACCGTATTCACGGAGACGGACGGCGGAATGGCGGCACGCAGGCGCGGCAGCGCGGCCTGGATCGCGTCCACGGTGTCGATGACGTTGGCGCCCGGCTGCTTGCTGATCTGCAGCACGATGGAACGGCCGTTGGTGATGCCCTCGCCCGGCGGCGCGGCGGCGCCGGCGAACGCCCATGCGGCCAGTTTGTTGTTTTCCGGGCCGTCCACCGCCACGCCCACGTCCCGCACGCGGATGGGCGCGCCGTTGCGGTACGCCAGCACCATGTCGTTCCACTGCGCCGCCTTGGTCAGCTGGTCGTTGGTATACGTGGTGAAGCTCTGCGCGGGGCCATCCAGCGTGCCCTTGGGCTGGTTGACGGTGGTGTTGGCGATGACGCCGCGGATGTCTTCCAGGCTCAGGTTGAGGGACTTCAGGCGGTCGGGGTCGACCTGGATGCGCACGGCGGGCTTCTGCTGGCCGGCGATATTGACCAGGCCGACGCCGGCGATCTGCGATATCTGCTGCGCCAGGATGTTGTCGGCGTAGTCGTTGACCTCGGTCAGCGGCAAGGTATCGGACTGCACCGCCAGCAACAGGATGGGCGCGTCGGCCGGATTCACCTTGCGGAAGGTGGGCGCGTTGGGCAGGTTGGAAGGCAGCTGTCCGGAAGACGCGTTGATCGCCGCCTGCACGTCCACGGCTGCCGATTCGATGCTGCGGTTCAAGTCGAATTGCAGGGTGATCTGGGTCTGGCTCTGCGCGCTGGTCGAGGTCATCTGCGACAGGCCGGCGATCAGCGAGAACTGCCGCTCCAAGGGCTGCGCCACATTGGACGCCATGGTTTCCGGACTGCCGCCGGGCAGGTTGACCGTCACCTGGATGGTCGGAAAATCCACCTGCGGCAGCGGCGCCACGGGCAGCAAGGGCCACGCGGCGATACCGACCAACAGGATGGCAAGCGCCAGCAACGACGTACCGATCGGGCGCTTGATGAATGCTGCTGAAATACTCATGCACCCGCTCCCTCTGCGACCTGGTTCATGGCCAGGTCGGTGGCCTCGCCGCGGCGGGCCGCCGGCGCGAGGCCGGGCTTGCTTTCCACGGTGCGCACGCCGGGCTTGAGCTTGTACTGTCCATCGACGACCACGCGCTGGCCGGCGGCCAGGCCCTTGTCGATGACGGCCACGCCATCCTGGATCATGGCGACGTGCACGGGCTGCATCCGCGCCACGGTATGTTCGTCGATGACGTAGACGTAGGTGCCGGTCTGGCTGCGCTGCACCGCCGGCGCGGGGATGGTCAGCGCGCCGGTGTGCGTGCCCAGCCGCAGGCGCGCGTTCACGTACTGGCCGGGCCACAGCAGATGCTCGGGATTGGGAAAGGACGCCTTCAACTGCACCGTGCCGCTGGAGGTATCGATCTGGTTGTTGACCAGCACCAGCTTGCCCTTGCCCAGCACCTGTTCGCTGTCGCGGCGCAGGGCGGTGACCGGCAGGCCCTGCTGGTCGTGCGCCGCGGCCTGGTTGATATCCGGCACATGCGCTTCGGGCAGCGTGAACACCACGCTGATGGGGTCGATCTGGTTGATCACCACGAGCCCCGTGGTATCGGTCGCGTGCACGATATTGCCTTGGTCCACCAGGCGCGCGCCGGTGCGTCCGTTGATCGGGGCGGTAATGGTGGTGAAGCCCAGCTGCACCTTGGCGTAGGCGACCTGGGCCGCGTCGGTCTTCACCGCCGCGTCCAGTTGCGCCACCAGCGCGCGCTGCGTATCCAGGGTCTGCTGCGTGGTGGCGTCTTCCTTGCTCAAGCGCGTATAGCGTTGCAGATCAAGGTTGGCGTTGGTCAGCTGCGCCTGGTCCTTGGCCTGTTGCGCCTGCGCTTGCGCCAGCTGCGCTTGCAAGGTGCGCGGGTCGATCTGGGCCAGCAGTTGCCCGGCCGTCACGTCCTGGCCCTCGGTGAAGGCTACCTTGTCGAGCTGCCCGTCCACGCGCGCCTTGACGGTCACCGACTGGTTGGGCGTGACGGTCCCGACGCCCGTCAGGTAGATGGGCACATCGGCGCGCTTGACCGCGGTGGACGTCACCATCACGGGCGGTCCCTGCGTCGCCGGCGTATCGGCGGCGGCATTGTGCCCGATACCCCAGAAGGCGATGCCCAGGCCCGCCAGGGCCACGATGCCGGTTGCCACGCCTACGCGGCGCTGAGTCGAAGATTTGGCCATGTCGATGCCTCTTCAGTCTGGTTTGGTTTGCCCGGCCGGCGCGGCCGTGGCGGAAACGACAGGGGTCGCGCTTGCGCCCGTCCCCAGTTGCGAGGCATCCCAGCCGCCGCCGGTGGCCTTGATCAAGGCCACGCTGGCGACCAGTTGGCGGCCCAGCAGCTGGACCGCGCCGCGCTCGTTGGAAAGGGTCAGGTTCTGCGCCGTCACCACGTTCAGGTAGGTCACGGTGCCGGCGCGGTATTGGCTCAAGGCCAGCTGTTCGGACAGGCGCGAAGCGCTCACCGCCTGGTCCTGCGCCTGGCTTTCGTCGGCCAGCACGCTCAGGGTGGCGAGGTTGTCCTCGACTTCCTGGAAGCCGCCCAGCACGGTCTGCTTGTATTGCGCCACGGCGGCGTCGTAGGCGGCCACCGCCTGCGCATCGCGAGCCGCGCGCAGTCCGCCGTCGAACAGGGTTTCGGCCAGCGCGGCCCCCAGCGACCAGATGCGGCCCGGGGTATTGAACCAGGGCCCGAAGCCGCCGCCCGTGAACCCGCCCGTCGCGCTGAGCACCACCGACGGGAAGTAGGCCGCGCGCGCCACGCCGATATTGGCGTTGGCGGCGGCCGCCTGGCGTTCAGCGGTCGCGATGTCGGGACGACGTTCCAGCAGCTCCGAAGGCAGGCCCACCGGCGCCTGCGGCAGCGCGGGACGCCAGGCCGGATCCGCCGGCAGGGTGAAATCCGCCGGCGCGCGGCCGGTCAGGATGGCGATCGCATGCTGCAACTGGCGCCGCTGCTGGTCCAGGTCGATGGCCTGGGCGCGCGTGGTGTTCAGCGTCGCTTCGGCCAGGGCCACGTCCGACCGCAGCGCCACGCCCGCCGCGTACTGGCTGCGGGTCAGTTTCAGCGCGCGTTCATAGGCGTCGATGGTGCGGGCGTACAAGGCCTTTTCCTGGTCGGTCACGCGCAGCTGCAAATAGTCCTGGGCCAGGGTGGCCTGAATGCTCAGGCGCGCGGCCGCCAATTGCGCCGCGCCGGCCTGGGCGGTGGCATTGCCGGCCTCGACCGACCGCCGCACGGCGCCCCACAGGTCGGGTTCCCAGCTGACATCCAGGCCGATGGCGTGGGCATTGCCCAGCTTGTTGGTGCCGCTTGAAAAGGCGCGCGCCCGGTCGGCGCTGGCGCTGAGGCCCGCCGTCGGCCAGAAGGCCGCCCGGGCGGCATCGGCTGCGGCGCGCGCCTGGCGGTACTGCGCGGCCGCCAGAGCGATGTCCTGGTTGGCCTGGTTGGCCTGGTCGATCAGGCCATCCAGCACGGGGTCGCCGTACGCCGTCCACCAGCGTCCGTTGGGGTCGACGTGGCTTGGGGCCGCGGTCTTCCAAGGGCCGGGCTCGGCATAGGCGACAGGCACCTGCATCGCCGGCCGCACGTAGTCGGGCCCCGCGGCGCAGCCGGAGAGGACCACGACAGCGGCCAGGACGGCGGCCGGGCAGGCCAGCTTCGGGAAAGGTTTCAGCCGCCCCGGTGGGCGTGACGGCCGGCAAAACGGAGGAGTCATGACGCAGCGCGCGGTTCGGGAAGGGGTTGCGGGGGAGAAAAGAGGCCCGCGCGCCACCAGGCGCCGGCCTTGCCATGACGCACTGTAGGCGTCGCGAACGGACGCCACGCTGTCGGAAAACTGACAAAACTGTCAGTTGCAATCCGGCCGCCGCCACCGCTAAGGATTAACCCGGATCAGGGCTTTCCCGGACACGCGTAGGGACCGGCTGGGGCCGGGGTGCCATCAAGCCGCCGTCAGGCCGCCAGCAGCGCCCCCTGTCGCTGCCGCGCGGTCTGCCGCAGCGCGTCGACGAACAGCCGCGCGGAGCGCGACAGCGGCGCATTGCTGGGCAGCACCATCTGCGCCCGCACCTCGGTGCGGGGCGCGTAGGGCACCGTGACCACCCCGTGATCGCGCTCGCTCCACAAGTGAAAGGGGTCGATGATCGCCACGCCGGCGCCCGAGCGCGCAAGCGAGCACGCCACCGAGGTCAGGGTCACCTCCAGCGCGATGCGCCGCGGCACGCCGGCGCGCTGGAAGCTTTCCTCCACCAGCGCGCCCAGCGGCAGGCTCTTGCCGAAGGAAATCAGCGGATAGGGCGCCAGGTCCTTGGGCATCACCACCTCGCGCCGCGCCAGCGGGCAGTCGGGATGCATCACGCAGACCAGCTCGGTCGTGCAAAGATCGACCAATCGGCCGTCGACGCCCCGGCCATCGCGATGGTTCAGCGGCGACAGGGCCAGGCCGAAGTCCACGCGCTCCTGGATGACGTTCTCGAACACGCCGACATTGTCCAGCGTGAACACGCCAACCTGGATATTGGGCCACGCTTTCTGGAAAGCGGCGATGGTGGGCGAAATGAGGTTGTCGGCCAGGGTCGGCACCGAGGCCACCTGCACCGTGCCCACCGTCATGTCGCGCATGTCGTCCATCAGGCGATTGACGCGCTCGATGCCGTCGAAGATCCGGTTGAGTTCCGCCAGGATGACCTGGGTTTCGCGGGTGGCCTGCAAGCGGCCGTGCTTGCGCACGAAAAAGGGAAAACCGGCGTGGGAGGCGCAATCGCGCAGCATCAGGCTGATGGCGGGCTGGGAGATGCCCAACGCGCTGGCTGCCTCGGTGACCGAACCATGCAGGCTGACGGCACGGATGACCTCCAGCTGGCGTACGGTAAGCGCCATGTCTCGCTCCTTTCATGCGTCCTGGGCTGCCCGCGTGGGGGCGCGGGTCCGCGTGTTTTTCTCGTGTTCCGGGCCTTGCGGCAGTGCTGAGGCATATAAGAACACCTTATGTCGAAATTAGGTGTACTCAATTGATTTTATTTTGTGGCCTACCTATCCTCATTCAGGTCGCGAACAAAGGTACCCAAACGAAGGCAGCCGTCGGCAAGGCGCGGCACAGCGCCCCGCGAGCTGCCCCATCACAAGAATCGCCAGGAGGAGACGTCATGGCGCAGCTTGAATGGTGCGGCGGATGAAAATCGTATCCGTCACATCCGATGTCGTGTCCCTGCCCTTCGACATGGGCGGGCCCTATCAGCGCTTTGCCGGCGCACTGTGGGACAAGCTGGAAATCCTGTTGGTGCGGGTCGAGACCGAGGACGGCCTGGTTGGCTGGGGCGAGGCCTTCGGCCACGCGGCCATTCCCGCCACGCGCGCCGCGCTCGATACCATCGTCGCGCCGCTGGCCGTCGGCCGCGATGCCGGCGACATCGCCGGCCTGACCCGCCAGGTCCTGCATGCCACCCATCTGCTGGGCCGCAACGGCTGCTATGTCTATGCCTGGTCCGGCATCGAAATCGCCCTGTGGGACCTGTTGGGCAAGCGCGCCGGCATGCCCGTGCACCGTTTGCTGGGCGCGGCGCCGTGCACGGAGCTGCCGGCCTACGCCAGCCTGCTGAACTACACCGATTGCGCGCTGGTGGCGCGCAACACCGCCGCGGCCGCCGACCGCGGCTACCGTCACATCAAGCTGCACGAGGTGACGCACGAAGCAGTGCGGGCTTCGCTGCAAGCCGCCAACGGCGCCGCCGTCATGCTGGACACCAACTGCGCCTGGGACGTGCCCACGGCGCTGCGGATGGCGGATGCGATGCGCGGTGACGGGCTCTATTGGCTGGAGGAGCCGGTCTGGCCGCCGGAGGATGCCGAAGGCCTGGCGCGCGTGCGGACGCGCGGCATTCCGATCGCGGCCGGCGAGAACGTGGCCGGGCCCACCGGCTTCAAGACCCTGTTGGAAGCGGGCGCGCTGGACATCGCGCAACCCAGCGTGACCAAGCTGGGCGGCATCGGCGAAGCCATGAAGGTGGCCACGCTGTGCCAGGCGCACGGCGTGCAGACCGTCCCGCACTGTCCCTACTTCGGGCCGGGCTTCATCGCCACGCTGCACATCGCCGCCGCGCTGCCGCAGCGCCCGCTGATCGAGGTCTTGTGGCTGGACATGGAGGCCAATCCCTTCGATCCCTGGGTCCGCACGCAGGACGGCAAGGTGTCCGTGCCGCAAGGTCCCGGCCTGGGCTGCGACCCCGACCCGGATGTACTGGCGCGCTACCGCGTCGGCCAACCCCACGTCACTCGCGGAGCCCGCCCATGAAGGTCACCGAGGTTCGAACCCGCGTCGTGCGCCTGCCTTTTGAACAGCCGATAGGCAGCGCGCTGGGACAGTTGCACAGCTGCGGCTGCGTGCTGGTCCATGTGCACACGGATGCGGGCATCGTCGGCGAGAACCTGGTGTTCGCGCTGAACGATCGCCGCACGCGCGTGCTGCGCCAGATGGTCGACGAACTGGCCGACCTGCTCGTCGGCCAGGATCCGGGGCATATCGCCGGCTTCTGGGCGCGCGCCTGGAAGGACATCAACTTTTTCGGGCACAAAGGCGTCACGGTGATGGGCATCTCCGCCCTGGACGGCGCCCTGTGGGACATCGCGGGCAAGGCCGCCGGCCTGCCGCTGTATCGCCTGCTGGGCGGCGCGCGCAACCGCCTGCCCGCTTACCACAGCGGCGGCCTGTGGCTGGACCGCGATATCGACGCGCTGGCGCGCGAAGCGCAAGACATGGTGGCGCAGGGTTTCCGCGCGGTGAAGATGCGACTGGGCATGCCGGACGCGCGGCAGGATGCCGAGCGGGTGCGCGCCGTGCGCGCCGCAATCGGCCCGGGCGTCAAGCTGATGGCCGACGCCAATCAGGGCTTGAACGAAGCCCAGGCGATACGCCTGGGCCGCCTGCTGGAAGAGCACGACCTGACGTGGTTCGAGGAGCCCTTGCCGGCCTGGGACCTCGAAGGGTTGGCGCGCGTGGCGGCAGCCCTGGACACGCCCATCGCCAGCGGCGAAACCGAGTACACCCGCTACGGCTTTCGCCACATGCTGACCTTGCGCAGCGCCGACGTCCTGATGCCCGACCTGCAGCGGGTGGGCGGCGTCAGCGAATTCATGCGCGTCGGGCACATGGCCGAGAGCCACGACGTTCCCGTATCCAGCCACCTGTTTCCCGAGACCAGCCTGCAGGTGCTGGGCGCGCTGTCCAACGCGATCTTCCTGGAGTACATGCCCTGGTTCTCGACGCTGTATCGCGAGCCGCTGGAATTCGCCGACGGCATGGCGATCGTGCCGGAGCGCCCGGGCTGGGGATATACGTTCGACGAGCAGCGCATCGCCGCGCTTGAAAGAGAAACGCGCTGAACAACACCTACACCAAGGAAACCACCATGAGCCTGACGCGCCGCAACTTCGTCCTGGGAACCAGCGCCATCGCCGGCGCCGCCATCATCGGCGCGCCGCGCCATGCGCGCGCCGCCGCCGAACCCTTGCGCATCGGCTGGCTGGCCGCGCTGACCGGCCCCAGCTCCGCGCCGGGCATAGGCTTCGACCGTGGCGTCAAGTTCGCCGCCGACACCTTGAACGCCGCCGGCGGCGTCAAGGGCCGCAAGGTGGAGATCATCACGCGCGATACCCAGGGCGACCCCACCAAGGCCGTCAACGCCACACAGGAAATGATCAACTCGCAGAAGGTGCACGCGATCTGGGGGCCGACCAACTCCGGCGAATCGCTGGCGGTGACGCCCATCATGGCGCGTGCCGGCATCCCCAATATCCATCCCTGCGTGGTCGACACCCTGATCGACACCAAGAAATTCCCCAACGCCTTCCGCATCGCGCCATCGAACGGCCAGTGGGACGACGCCGTGCGGGGGTATTGCCTCAAGGTGCTGAAGGTCAAGAAGATCGCCATCATCGGCGACACCACGGGCTACGGCGTCACGGCGGTGAAGGCCTGCGTGGCCAACTTCAAGCGCGACGGCGCGGACGTGGTCTACAGCAACAACATCGACGCCACCCAGACCGACATGACGCCGGACATGACGCGGGCGCGCAATGCGGGCGCCGAAGTCATCGTCATCTGGAGCGTTTCGACGGGCATGGAAGCACGCCTGTTCAATACGCGCGCCGAAATGAACTGGGACGTCAATTTCGCCGGCCACCCCTCGATGGCGTCGGGCGAGATCCGCGGCCTGCTGGCCAAGCCCCAGAACTGGGACAAGGTCTACGCCGTGGGCTATCGCAGCTGCAGCTACGGCGCCGATGGGAAGTTGCCGGCGCGTTCGCAGGAATTCGTCGACAAGGTGCAGGGCAAGGTCAACCTGGAGGACACCTTGTTCTGGTGGGTCACGGCCGGCTATGACGCCGTGAACATGGTCGCGAAGGCAGTCCAGGAAGGCGCGGGCTCGTCCAAGGACATCATCGCCTACTGGAACACCCTGCATCCCTACCCGGGCTATTTCGGCGACTACACCTACACGCCCGAGGAGCACAACGGCTATCCCACCGCCGACGTGGTGATGTCGGCGGCGAACTCTGCCAAGCACGGCACTTTCCTGCTGGCGCCCGGCTACGTCTGACGCGGAGGCCTCGATGCTCGGTTCCATCATCGCTTCGGGATTGGCGATGGGCGCGGTATACGCGCTCATCGGCATCACCTACAACACCATGTTCGCCACCTCGCGCGTCATGAGCTTCACCGCCGGCCAGCTTGGCATGCTGGGCGGCGTATTCGGCTCGCTGTTCATGCTCAAGCTGGGCTTGCCGCCCTGGCTGGGATTCATCGCGACGCTGCTGGGCTGCGCGGTGGTGGGATTGGTGACCGAACTGGTGGCCGTGCGGCCGGTGCTCAAGAGCCTGGACCAGCACTTGTACGTCCTGTCGACGCTGGCCCTGGCGCTGATGATCCAGCAGGTCACCGCCATCGAATGGGGCACCGAACCACAACCCTTCCCCCGCCTGTTCAACCTGGGCAGCGGCCTGGCGGACGAGAAATTCTGGCTGCCGGTGGTGGCCTGCGCACTGGTGGTGCTGGGCCTGGAATATCTCTACCGCCGCACGCTGGTGGGCATGGCCTTCCTGGCGGTGGCGGAAGACAACTTCGCCGCGCGGGCGCTGGGTTTGCCGGAACGGCGCCTGCGCGTGTGGAGCTATGTACTGGCTGCGGCAATCGGCGGCATCGCGGGATTCGCCAGCGGCCAGCTGATGCTGGCCTTCTTCGCCAATGGCACGCTGCTCAATTTCTACGGCTTCGTCCCCGTCGCGCTGGGCGGCCTGGGCAATAACCGCGGCGCGTTGGTGGGCGGGCTGGCGCTGGGGCTGTTCCAGCAGGCCGCGAACTTCACGGTGGGCGGGGTGTTCTCCTCGATCGCGGTGTTCGTGCTGTTCATCGTCGTGCTGCTGGCCGTGCCGCAAGGCCTGTTCGGCAGCGCCACCGCGCGGAGGGTGTGATGGGCGTCGACAGTCAACTGCCTTCGCGCCAACCGCTGGCGATGACGGGACGCGCCGGCGCCTCCCTGCCCAAGTCCGATACCGGACGCCGCGCAGGCGAGGACTGGCGCAAGGCCTGGCCCTTCCTGGCCATCTTCGTCCTGGCCGCGCTGCTGCCGCTGGCGGGCAACAACTACTGGACGGTGATCGCCACGCGCGCGGCCATCTACTGGATCCTGGTATCGGGCCTGAACCTGGTCGTCGGCTATGCGGGCCAGCTGGCCATCGGCTACGTGGCCCTGCTCACGCTGGGCGCCTACATTACCAGCGTGCTGGCCGCCGGCAACGTGCTGCCGGCCATGCCGCCGTTCCTGGCGCTGGCGTGCGCCGGCATCGGGGGCGGCGTGTTCGGCTTGATCGTCGGCTTGCCGGCGCTGCGCCTGCGCACTTTCTACTTCGCGATGGCCACGCTGGGTTTCGCCACCATCGTGACGCAGATCGCGCTCGCCTGGCAGGACGTCACGGGCGGCGGCATCGGCCTGTCCGGGCCGGCCATGCCGGCGCCGTTCGATAGCGAGCTGGGCCTGTTCTACCTGTGCCTGGGACTCGCCCTGGTGTGCACGCTGCTGACCGCCAATGTCGCGCGCAGCCGCTACGGCAGGGGATTGATCGCGATACGCGACGCCGAAGTGGCGGCGGAAGCCAGCGGTATTTCCAAGGTGCGGCTGCTGGCGCTGATCTTCGTCTTCGCCGGCGTGCTGGCCGCCATCGCGGGCGGCCTGTTCGCCTCGCTCCAGACCTACATCACGCCAGACGCCTTTACCTTCGAACTGTCGGTGCTGTTCTTCATCTCCATCCTGATCGGCGGCCGCGGCTCGATACTGGGCCCACTGCTGGGCACCATCATCCTGACCGTGCTGCCGGAGCTGGCGGCCCCGCTGGCCGCCTGGTCGAACTTTCTCTATGCGCTGATGCTGCTGGTCATCGTGCTGGCGGCGCCCGGCGGCATCGCCGCGCTGCTGGATTTCCGCAACCGACGCCCCTTGCCCGCCAATCGCCACATCGTGCCCGACGCGGCGCCGCTGGACCGCCTGCTGGCGCGGGCCGGGAATGGCAGCGTAAGCAACGGCAGGAATAGGGACGGGAATGGGGACGGAGATGGCAGCGGCAAACGCCACGAGGACGGCATCGTCCTGCGCGACATCGTGCTCGCCTTCGGCGGCGTGCGCGCCATCGACGGCCTGACGCTGGCCATCGCGCCGGGGCAAGTCCATGGCCTGATAGGCCCCAACGGCAGCGGCAAGACCACCACCCTCAACGTGATCTCCGGCTACTACGAACCGCAGTCCGGCGCGCTGCGGCTGGCGGGCGCGCCGCTACCCGCCGGCCGGCCCCTGCTGCGCGCGCCCCACGGCATTGCCCGCACCTACCAGACGCCGCGCATCATCGGCGAAGCGTCGGTGCTGGAGAACGTCATGATCGGCGGCACGCTGCAAGGCCATGCCTCCTTCGTCGAGACCCTGTTGCGCCTGCCGCGTCATCATCGCGACGAAGCCGCCTTGCGCCAGGCCGCGCACGACGCCTTGCAGGCGGTGGGCCTGTCGGCCCTTGCCGACGCCCGCGCCGACCGCCTGCAGCACAGCGAGCTGCGCTTCCTGGAAATCGCGCGGGCGCTGGTGCTGCGGCCGGCCTTCCTGCTGCTGGACGAGCCCGCCGCGGGCCTGGCCGCCGAGGAAATCCGCCAGCTGGGCGAATTGATCCGGCATATCAGCCGCCACGGCACCGGCGTGCTGCTGGTGGAACACCATGCCGACCTGATCTTCGATATCTGCGACCACGTCACCGTGCTGAACCTGGGCCGCGTACTGGCCGACGGCACCCCGGCGCAGGTGCGCGAACACAAGGAGGTGGTCAGTGCTTACCTCGGCGGCTGAAACGACACGGCGCGATCCCCTGCTGACAGTGCGCGGACTGGACGCGGGCTACGGCAAGATCGGCATCCTGCACGGCATAGACCTGGAAGTGGGCGCGGGCGAAGTGGTCGCCATCCTGGGTCCCAACGGCGCGGGCAAGAGCACCCTGATGCGCGCGATCTCCGGTCTGCTGCCGCTGACGGCCGGCAGCGTCACCTTCGACGGCGCCGACCTCAGCCGCACCACGCCGCGCGCCGCGGCGCGCGCCGGGCTGGTCCATGTGATCGAGGGCCATCGCGTCTTCACCCAGCAAAGCGTGATCGACAACCTCATGCTGGCGGGCTACGATGCCCCACGGGCAGAACGCCGTGCGCGTATCGAGGAAGCCCTGACCTTCTTTCCCGAGATCGCCGCCAAGCGCCATGAGCGCGCCGGCGCCCTGAGCGGCGGCCAGCAGCAGATGCTGGTGGTCGCGCAGGGCCTGGTGAAACGGCCTCGCCTGCTGATCCTCGACGAACCGTCCGCCGGTCTGTCGCCGGTGCTGGTCGACCGGGTGCTGGCTGTCGCGGGACAGCTGCGCGCACGGGGCACGGCCATCGTGCTGGTGGAACAGCTGGTGGAGAAAGCATTGGCCTTGGCCGATCGCGTGTATGCCCTGGCGCAAGGCCGCATCGCCATGCAGGCCGGCGCCCGCGAGGCCGATCTGCCGGCGCGCCTGGAGCGGGCCTATTTTGGAGAACACGGCCGTGTGGCAACCCAGTGAGCGCTACCCCGATCCCCGTATCGAAATCATCGACCCCCGTTTCGCGCGCTATGTGCATTTCAATGCCGCCGTGGAGAAGCTGGGTGCAGGCCTGCGGTGGGGCGAAGGACCGGTGTGGTTCGGCGACGGCCGCTACCTGCTGGTCAGCGACATCCCCAACAACCGCATCATGCGCTGGGACGAGCCCACCGGCCAGTTCAGCGTCTACCGCCAGCCTTCGCGCAACGCCAACGGCAACACGCGCGACCTGCAGGGCCGCCTCATCACTTGCGAGCACGAAGGCCGGCGCGTCACCCGCACGGAATACGACGGCACCATCACCGTCCTGGCCGACCGCTACGACGGCAAGCCCCTGAATTCGCCCAACGACGTCGTGGTGAAGTCCGACGGCTCCATCTGGTTCACGGACCCGCCGTTCGGACTGGGCGGCTGGTACGAAGGCAAGCGCGCCCAGCAGGAGCTACCGGCCTGCGTATACCGGCTCGACCCCGACAGCGGCACGCTGACCGTGGTCGATGAAACGGCGCACGGCCCCAACGGGCTGTGTTTTTCGCCGGACGAGAAGTTGCTCTACCTGGTGCAGTCGCGCGCCCAGCCCAACCGTTTGATCACGGCGCACGAAGTCAGCGCGGACGGCCGCGGCCTGGGTCGGGGCCGCAGCTTCATCGACTGCGGTCCCGGCACGTCGGACGGCATCCGCTGCGACACCGACGGCAACCTGTGGTGCGGGTGGGGCATGGGCTCGGAAGAACTCGACGGCGTGGCCATCTTCGCGCCGGACGGCCAGCGCATCGGCCACATCCACCTGCCCGAGCGCTGCGCCAATCTCTGCTTCGGCGGCGTGGACCGCAATCGCCTGTTCATGGCGGCGGGCCAGTCGCTGTACGCGCTCTACGTGAACGCCCAGGGCGCGGTGCCGCCCCGGCGCTGAAGCCGTCGCGCACCCGCGAGCGCTTCTTATGCCGCCCGGATCCTAGGGCTGGCGTGCCGCGCTGGGCGGGTGGGGCGCGCAAGCCGCCGCGCCGCCCAGGGTGTTGCGGACCCAGACGAGCTCGGCCGCGATGGCGACGGCGATCTCGGCCGGCGTGCGGCTGGCGATGCGCAGGCCCACCGGGCCGTGCAGGCGGTCGATTTCCTCGTCGCTGAGGTCGAACAGGCGCAGGCGTTCGCGCCGCCGGGCCTGGCTGGGCCCGGAGCCCAGCGCGCCGACGTAGAACGCCGGGGATTTCAGGGCTTCCAGCAAGACCATGTCGTCCAGCTTGGGATCGTGGGTCAGCGCGACGATGGCGGTGCGTTCGTCGGTGTTGATCTCGGCCACCGCGTCATCGGGCATGCTGGTCAACAGCGTCGCGCCGCGGCCGTCCCAGGTGGCCTGGAAATCTTCGCGCGGATCGCAGACCAGCACATGGAAATCAAGGCTGATGGCGATGTCGCAAAGCGCGCGCGCCGTCTGGTTCGCCCCGATGATGAGCAGCCGCCAGCGCGGACCGTACACGGCGCGCAGGGTGCGGCCGTCGAAGTCCGGGCCGTCGATGGGGCTGGCGGGCGCCAGCGTGCAGGCGCCGGTCTGCATGTCGACCGTGCGCATGGTCAGCTCATGGCGCCCGATGGCCGCCAGCACCGGGTCCAGCCAGACGGTGTCGCGCAGCGGTTCGACCACCAGGCGCAGGGAGCCGCCGCAAGGCAGGCCGAAACGCGCCGCGTCATCCGAGGTAATGCCGTAGGTGATGCGCTCAGGCCGGTCCGGCAAGGTCTGCTGGCGCGCGCGCTCGCTCAGGTCGTCCTCGACGCAGCCGCCGGATACCGAACCCACCAGCTGCCCATCCCCGCGCAGGGCCGCCAGCGCGCCCGCCTGCCTCGGTGCCGAGCCCCAGGTTTGCGCCACCGTCAACAGGTGCACCCGATGACCCGCGGCGATCCAGTCCCGCGCCCGGCGCAGGACCTCCATGTCCAGGGAATCCATGATGCTGTATCGCTCCTTGCCCTTGTCCGCATGGCCGGCGCCCGCTGTAGTGCCGATACGATGCGCGCCATGACATTGGGTCGCGGCGCTGGCACGCGCCACGCTTGCACGGTCAGCGTCTACTGTCCGTGCCCGTCATTATCCGCGCACTTTACCGGAGCCGGCGCCTAGCGTCGATGGGAGGTGGCGTAGCGCGCCGGCGTGGCGCCGAAGGCCAGGCGAAACATCGCGATGAAATTGCTGGGCGTGGCGTAGCCCAGGCCGTGCGCCACGTCCGCGACGCTGGCGCCATTGACCAGCCGCTCCAGCGCATGGACCAACTGGATCTGCTGGCGCCAGCGGCCGAAGGTCATGCCCGTTTCCGCGCGCACGCGGCGGCGCAGGGTGCTGGCTGACATGGCCAGGGTGGCGGCCCAGGCTTCCAGCGTGCGGCGGTCGCCCGGCTCGTCCATCAGCGTGCGCGCCAGGACTGCCAGCCGCTCGCTGGCGGGCATCGGCAGGTGCAGGGCCTCATGCGGCGCGGCGCACAGCTCATCCAGGATCACCCGCGCGATGCGGGCCTGCGCCGCCGTCAAGGGCGAGCGTGGATCCCACGTCTGCGCGCGCCGCACCAGGCTGCCCAGCAGGTCGGAGATGCCGATCACGCAAGGCTGGCTGGGCAGGCGGCGCGCGGCACGGGGCGCGATCAGCAGGCTCCAGCCTGTCATGGCGCCCCTGACACGCCCCTGGTGCAGGGTGCCCGCGGGGATCCAGCAGGCGCGTCCTGGCGGCAGCAGCCAGGCGCCCGCCTGGGTGCGAATCTGCGCCATGCCGGTCTCGACGCAAGCAACCTGGCCGCGCGCATGGCGATGCCACGGGTATTCGCGGCTGCCCAGTCGGTACTGGCTGCCCTCGCCGTCGTCACCGACCTGGGCGATCACGGCAGGGCCGCCCAGCCACTCGCTGGCATCGTCGGGGCCGGCCGCCTGCGCCGATGACGATTGAACAGATTCCAGTATTTGTTGGCTTCGCGTCATTACCTCGCCTTTGCCATCGGGCCGAACAATGTGGGACGGGTCGGCGCCGGGGCATTCCGCGACGGCTGCCTGCCCCCATAGCCTGACAGGAGTCGTTTACATGAAGCACCATCCCTTGCGCATCGGCATCGCGGGCGCCGGCCTGGGCGGATTATGCCTGGCCCAGGGCCTCGCGCGCGTCGGCATGGATGTCGATGTTTTCGAGCGCGACGCCGGCATGCACGCCCGCGCCCAGGGCTATCGGCTGCGCATCGACGCCGATGGCCAGCGCGCCCTCGCCGCGTGCCTGGCGCCGGACCGGTACGCCTTGTTCCGCCACAGCGCCACGCAGGCCCAAGGGGCGCCGCGCTGGATAGGGCCGGACCTGGCGCCGCGCGAGGAACGGCGTCCCGTGAACTGGCGCGCTACCGGCGGCGCCGGCGACGACGCCGATACGGAGCCGGGCGATCTCGCCGTGCATCGCCAGACGCTGCGCGAAATCCTCGGCGACGGCTTGCAGGACCGGATCCGCTACGGCCACGCCGTCGTGGCGGTGGACGTTTCAGGCGCGCAGGCCGCCTCGGCGGGAACGCTGGTCACGGACGACGGCCAGCGCCACGCCTACGACCTGATCGTCGCGGCCGATGGCGTCGCATCGCCGCTGCGCCAGACCTTGCTGCCGCACGCCGCCGCCAACCATCTTGGCGCCTATACCGTCTATGGGAGGACGCCGCTGGACCCGGCGTGCGCCGCCGCGCTTGACGCGCGCCTGCTGGAGGGCGTGACCGTGGTCTTCGGGGCCGGCCTGTCGCTGATCATCGAGCCCATGCGTTTCTCCGCGCCCCTGCCCGCGCTCGCCGCACGGCATGCGCCGGGATGCACGCTGAGCCCGGCCGACGATTATCTGTACTGGGCCTTTCTCGGCCGCGCAGAGACGCTGGGCGTCGCCGCGCTGGAGGACGATGCCGACGCCGCGGCATGGCTCGCGGGGCTGCGGCACACCGTGCGCGACTGGCATTCGTCGCTGCGCCGCGTGCTGGACCTGGCGGACCCACGATCGATCAGCCAGCGCGCGGTGCGCATGCCCGACACGGTGCCGGAATGGCCCGTCGGCGCGGTGACTTTCCTCGGCGACGCCATCCACGCCATGAGCCCCGCGGGTGGCCTCGGCGCCAATACCGCCCTGGCGGATGCCGCCAGCCTTGCGGCAGCGCTTGCCACCGTGCGCGAGCGGGCCGACCTGCGAGGCGCGCTCCGGGCCTACGAAAGCGATCTGCGCGCGCGGGGAAGGGCCGCCTTGCAGACGTCACTGGCCGGTACGCGGCGCTTGCTTGCATAGGCGCACGGGCATGGCTTCATCTCGCAAGGCCGTGATTGAGCTTAGCTATGGATTTCATAGTTTTATCTTGTAGATATCCTCGATTAGTCTGTTTTATGGAAAAGTGATTTAGCGCATATCGGGTTTATCCCTAGTCCTGGCGGGCGCAGAATGCAGTCATCGGGAACAGCAACAGACCCCTACGGAATGACCCGAACCGGTCTGCTCCCACTGACAAGGACTAGGAGAACTGCCATGAAGACCATCGCTACCTCGCTGATTGTTTCGTT
>NZ_PYAL01000002.1 GCF_004121055.1 Achromobacter aloeverae | reverse complement strand
CTGCAATACCTGCCCGGACAAGGCCGGCGTGTACTGGAAATTCAGCGTCGAGCCACCAAAGAATCGCGGATCTTGCGACGAAACCGGTTGGCCGAGCGCGTTGTGCGCTTGCGCGTCGACATACTGCCTCGCCACGGCGCCTTCGGCGTTGCGGTTGTACCGCAGCGTGCGCACGTCCAGCCCGCGGTTGTCGCGGACAGTGATCTTCGGAGTGCCGGCGCAAAGACGAGGCATCGGATAAGTAGGCGGACTGGGTAGCGGGATCTGATATCGGCCTCTCGTATTTATCACGCGGCCGACGGACGACGCCGTTGCAGTACGGCACATTCCTTTTGAATGCCGCTGCAATGCGTCGCCCGCATCAGCGCATGGCAATTGTGGAGAAATTTTTTGCCACAAGCACACACAAAATGATTTAATTGGCCTCGATCGCAGCTTACGCGCCCCGGTGCGATTCTTTCGAGGACGATCTGCCGTGCAAAATCCCGCCTTCCTGCTCGAAACCTCCTACCGTCGCGTAGACCGAGCCATGCTGCCGGTCCTCTGGGCCCTCCTGGCCGTGACGCTATGCCTGGCGCCGCAGTACGGTCGCTGGACGTCCGCCCTGGCCGTGGGGATACCCGCCGCGCTCCTGCCGTCCCTGCTGATCATCGCCCTGCCCGCCCGCCTGGTCACGCGGCTGGCCGTCGCCACGGCACTGATGGTGTTCGCCGCCCTGCAAATCCACCTGGCCAGCGGCCTGACGGAGATGCACTTCGGCGTCTTCGTCCTGCTGTCCCTGTTGCTGGCCTACCGCGACTGGCGTCCCATCCTGTGCGCGGCCATCGTCATCGCCGTCCATCACCTGTCCTTCAGTTATTTGCAGCAATGGGGCTATGGCGTGTCCTGTTTCACCGCGCCGGGCCTGGGCGTGGTGCTGCTGCACGCAAGCTACGTCGTGGTGCAGGCCTCGGCGCTGGGCTGGCTGGCCTGGCGCATGGAACGGGACGCCATGACGGCCGAGGAGCTGGCGCTCCTGAGCGCGCACCTCGGCCACGAGACCGGGCGCTTCGACCTGCGCTTCGGCGAAATGGAAATGCATGGCGACCTGGCGGGCTCCTTCAAGTCGACCATGGATGCGGTGCACCGAACCATGCGTCATGTGCGGGACGGGGCCGGGGTCATTTCGTCCGCCTCGCATGAATTGCGCCAAGGCTATGTGCAATTGGAAGAACGCACCCGCATCCAGACAGCGTCACTGGAACGGACGGTGGCGTCCATGCAGGCGTTGGCCGATGCGGTGCACCACAACGCCTCCAACGCGCTGAAGGCGGCCGACCTGGCGTTGGCGGCGCGCCAGGTGGCCGGGTCGGGTAGCCAGGCCGTTACCGAAGTCGCCGGCGTCATGGACGACATCCGCCAGGAATCGCAGAAGATTTCCGAGATCACGGGCCTGATCGACAGCATCGCCTTCCAGACCAATATCCTCGCCCTGAACGCGGCGGTGGAGGCCGCCCGCGCCGGCGAAAGCGGCCGCGGCTTCGCGGTGGTGGCCGCCGAGGTGCGCGCCTTGGCCCAGCGCAGCGCGACGGCCGCCAAGGACATTCGCGGGCTGATCACGGCATCCCTGGACAAGACCGACAACGGCGCCCGCAAGGCCAACGATGCGGCGGCGGTCATGAGCGACATCGTCGCAAGCGTGGAGCGCGTGTCCACGATCGTCGGGGAGATCGGCGAGGCCAACCAGGCGCAGCGCGCCGGCATCGACGAGGTCAACACCGCCGTCGCCGAAATCGATGAGCAGACCCGCCAGAACGCCGCGCTGGTCATCGCCGCCGCCGCCGCGTCGACGACGCTGGAAGGTGAAGCCGATACCCTGGTGCAAGCCGTGGAGGTATTCAGGCTGTACGACAGCGACGACGCCACCGGACAGGCGCGCATCGAGCGCGGGCAGGCCCCTGGGGCCGACGCGGGACTGGCCCATGTCCGCGCCACGCAGCTGTTGGCGGCTTGAACCGTGGTCGCACGGCGGGTGAGCACGCGCCACCGGGTACGACCGGCTACGCCACCCGGTTACGCCACAACCTGGTTGGTCAGGTCGCCTATGCCCTCCACGCGCGCGGTCATCACATCGCCCACGTTCAGGCAGCGCGGCGGAATGGCGGCATAGCCGACGCCCTTGGGCGTGCCCGTCGAAATGATGTCGCCCGGCAGCAGCGTCAGGCCCGCCGACAACTGGGCAATCACCGCCTGCACATTGAAGATCATCTCGTCGGTATTGGCCGACTGGCGGATTTCGCCATTGACCTCGAGCTCCAGGCGCTTCGAATTGGGATCGCCGAATGCCGACTTGTGCACGATGACCGGGCCCACGGGGCACGTGGTATCCAGGCCCTTGCCCTTGAACCATTGTCCATGGCGTCGCTGCAGGTCGCGCGCGGTGACATCGTTGACGACGGTGTAGCCGAAGATGTAATCCAGCGCGTCGGCCTCGGAGATATTGACACCGCGCTTGCCGATGACGATGGCCAGTTCGACTTCGTAGTCCAGGCTGTTGGTCAGCGCCGCGTGGCGGTTGACGTCCCACCCATGGCCGACCACGGTGGTCGACGGCTTGGTGAAGAACTCGATCGCCTCCGGAAAGGTGTTGGGCGGTATTCCCTTGGCGATATTGCCTTCGATGATGTGCTCGCGATAGTTGCGGCCCACGCAGAATACATTGCGGCGCGGCTGTAGCGGCGGCAGGTGGCGCACCTGCTCCTGCCCGACCATCCAGGCTTCGTTGCCGGGACGCTGGGTCAATTGGGCCAATGCCGCCAGCGGCGTATCGTCGGCGTCGATCAATGCGTCCATCGACTGCGGCAGGCCGTCGGCCTCGCCCGCCGGCAGCGCGCGGACCGCGGCCGTGACGTTGAAGATCTTGCCGTTGTCCAGGGCGATGCCCAGTTGCGGACCTTGGCCTTGCTGGCGCGCGTCGAGAAAGGACAGGAATTTCATATCGATAAGGCTCAGGAGAGGGAGTGGGAGGGTTCCAGGGACTGCTTGACCGCGTCGAGGATCGCGCGCACGTGCGCACGCGCCAGCCTTTCCGCGGCATCGGGATCTCGTCGGTGTATCGCTTCGATGATGGCAAGGTGATCGCTCAAGGACTGCTCGCGCCGTTGCAGGCGCGCGATGACCTGGCGGCGGGCGCTGGTCTGCCGGTGTCCGAACGATTCCCATATGCGCGCCAGCAGGCCATTGCCCGACAGGCGCATGATTTCCTTGTGGAAGGCGACGTTGGCTTGGGCGTAGGCCTCGTCATCGGCGTGGTCCGCGGCCGGCGGCTGGAACGGCGCGAAGATCGTGCGCAGCAGCTCCACGTCGCGGCCGGAGGCATTGAGCGCCGCTTCCCGCGTCGCCAGCCCTTCCAGGTGCTCCCGGATCTGCAGCCATTCCACGTACTCGGCGTCCGTCACCGGCATGAGCAACGCACCCCTGCCCGGCCGCAAATGAACCATGCCCGTGCTGTCCAGGCGGATCAGCGCCTCGCGCACCGGCGTGCGGCTGACGCCCAGTTGCTCCGCCAAGGCCTCCTCGCCGATGCGCACGGGTTCCGTCAGCCCTTCGCGCAGGGACCTGAGATGCTCGTTGACCGCTTCGAAGACGCGCGTGCGCCCGGCATCGGAAGGTGTGTCTCTCACCATGTGTGTATTCAGTTATATTTGATGTCGTACAAGTCTATAAGATTGTATACACGATAACAAGTCCCGCGGCGCTATGCTGGCGCCGCCATGGAACGGGAGCGAGAAGGAAATGGAATACCAGGTAACGGTCGATGTCGTGGACGCCCGCACGGCCGGCAGCTTGATAGAGGGGCTGGCGGACGTGCTTGTGGACTGCGTCGATGGCGGCGCCTCGGTCAGCTTCATGGCGCCCCTGGACAGGCAGGAAGCCTTGCGATTCTGGCAAGGCGTGGTCGCCGGGGTCGCGCGCGGGGAACGCCTGCTGCTGGTGGCGCGGGACCACGGCGGACGCGTCGCCGGCACGGTCCAATTGGTTACCGCGCAGCCGCCCAACCAGCCGCACCGCGCCGATGTCTCCAAGCTGCTGGTCCACCGGGACTACCGGCGCCGGGGCATCGGCCGGCAATTGATGGAGGCCGTGGACCGGGCCGCGACCGGCGCGCGCAAATCGGTGCTGGTGCTGGACACGGAGACCGGCGGCGACGGCGAGCGGCTATATGAGCGCGCGGGCTGGCAACGCGCGGGCGTCATCCCGGATTTTGCGCTGAAGCCCCACGGCGGCCTGTGCGCCACGACGTTTTTCTACAAGCAGCTTTGATACGCGGGCCGGAGCGAGGACGGCGGCCGCTTCAGTTCAGCGCGACTCAGGAAAAGTGGACGGAAATCCCTCCCAGCTTGCCATAGTCGGCGTGCAGCGTATCGCCCGGCCCCACCGCCACGGTGCGCGTGAAGGACCCTGCCAGGACGATATGGCCCGCCTCCAGGCCGGCATCGTGCAAGGCCAGCTTGTTGGCCAGCCAGGCGATGCCCAGCGCGGGGTGTCCCATCACGGCCGCCGACACGCCGGACTCTTCGATGACGCCGTTCTTCAGCAGGATGGCGCCGACCCAGCGCAGGTCGACATCCATGGGACGCACGGGCCGTCCACCCAGGATGATGCCGGCGCACGCCGCGTTGTCGGCGATGTTGTCGACGATGGTGCGCGGATACCGGCTGCGGCCGTCGATGATTTCCAGCGCGGGCACGACGTAGTCGGTGGCGTCCAGCACGTCGAACAGCGACACGCCGGGCCCGCGCAGGGGCTTGCCCAGCACGAACGCCAGTTCCACTTCCACGCGCGGCACGATGAGCTTTTCGGTCGAAATGGTCTGGCCATCCTGGAAGAACATCGAGTCGAGGAGATGGCCGTAGTCCGGCTCGTCGATGCCCACGGTGCTTTGCATGGCCTTGGAGGTCAGGCCGATCTTGTGGCCGCGCAGGCGTGCGCCCCCGGCCAGCTTCCGGTCGATGAGGCATTTCTGGATGGCGTAGGCATCGGCGATTTCCATCCCGGGGAAGGCCTGGGCCAGCTGCCCGGTCGGTACGCCGGTAAGCTCGGCCTCCAGCAGCAGCGCGGCGGCGCGGGCGCGGTCCTGTTCATTGAGCATGGCTAGTCCTTGGTCCCTTGATTTGGTCTGGCTTTTCAGCGGCGGACTCATCCGCCACCGTGTTCGACAGCGTGCCTATGCCGGGCACCTCCACCTCCACCACGTCGCCCGGCTCGAGAAAGCGCGGGGGATCGAAACGCACGCCCGCGCCCACCGGCGTGCCAGTGGAGATGACGTCGCCCGGCTCCAGCGTGGTCCAGATGGAGATGTAGCGGATCAACTCGGCGAACGGAAACATGAGATTGGCGGTGGTGTCATGCTGCCGCTGTTCGCCGTTGACGCGCGTGGTGACGGTCAAGGGCGCGGTGGGATCGAATTCGTCCGCCGTCGCCATCCAGGGTCCCATCGACCCGCTGCCATCGAAATTCTTGCCCTGCGTGACGTTGAACTTGCCGTGGCGCACCCAGTCGCGCACGGTGCCCTCGTTGCAGCAGGTCAGCCCGGCGACATGCGACCAGGCCTCGGCCGCCGGGATATGCCGTCCGCGCTTGCCGATGATGAGCGCGATCTCGCCTTCATAGTCCAATTGCCGGGACACGCGAGGACGCAGCAAGGGCTGGCCGTGTCCCACGAATGAACCGGGGAAGCGCGGAAAGACGCTGGGATACGCGGGCGGCGCGCTGCCATCCTTGTACTCTTCGTTGCGGTTGCCGTAGTTCACGCCCACGCAGATGATCTTTTCCGGCGCCGGGATGGGCGGCAGCAGGCGCACGTCGGCCAGGCGCAGCGACACTCCCAGCGCCGCGGCGCGGCGCGCCAGTTCGGGCAGCGCCTGCGCCGCGATCGCGGCGCGCAGGCTGGCGTAGCCCAGTTCGCTCAGGTCGACGATTCCATCGTCGCCGCGCAGCAGGCCAAAACGGGCGTGGCCGCGATGTTCGAAGGAAAGCAGTTTCATGCGTCGTATCCAAAGAGGCGGGCCGGATTGTCGACCAGGATTTTCTTCAGGGTGGCGGCATCGCCCGCATAGCGCGCCAGCTGGTCGACCAGGCGCCCTTCGTCGGGCGTGGCCTTGACGGAGACCGGATGGGGCCAATCGCTGCCCCAGATCACGCGGTCGGGATTGGCCTGGATCAGGGCCCGCGCCAGGGGCACGACATCGTCCCAGGGCTCGCCGGTGCGGGACAGTTTCTCCGTCAGGGACAGCATGACCCAGAAGTTGCCCCGCTTGAGCAGTTCCAGCAGTTTGCGGCGGCTGGGATCGTCCGCCCCTGCTTCCGGGTTCGCGCGTCCCATATGGTCGATGACCACGGGAATATCCAGGTCCTCGAACTGCCCCACCTGGGTCATGATGCCCTCGGGTTCGGGCTGGAACTTGGCGTACCAGCCCAGTTCGCGCAGGCGCGCGATGGACCGCCGATACTCCGCGGGCGCCATGCTGATGCCCAGGGCCTGGCGGGTATAGCGGGCGCCGCGCACGCCGGCGTCGTGCAGCTTGGCGATATAGGCGTCGTCGCGCTCGGCCAGGACGGCGGCGTTGGCGCAGCCGCGATAATTCGGTCCGGCGGCCGCCAAGGCATCGAGGACGACGGCGTGGTCGGCCCCATAGGTCGTCGCCTGCACGATGACGCCGCGCTCGATGCCCAGCAGGCGATGCAGCGCCAAGGCGGTCTCGATGGTGGCGCTGGGCATTTCGTAGGCCGCGCCGGGACGCACCGGATAGCGGTCGGCGGGTCCGAACACATGGAACTGGCTGTCGCACGCCCCGGCGGGCAGGCGCATGCTGGGGGCGGTGGGCCGTGGCTGGAAGGACTGGTACTGGGTCATGCCGGCGCTCCTTGCACGATGACGGCGATGAAATCGCATTCGATGAGTTTGTCGCCGTCCAGGGGCGCGGTCATGGTATGGCGCGCGGGCCGGTCCTCGGCATTCGGAAAGGCCCGCAGCCACACCGGGTTCAGGGCCGTGCGCAGGCTGCGGTCGCGCATCCATACCGTCATCTTGATGATGTCGCCGAGCGAACCGCCGCCGGCCTCGACGATGCGGCGCACATGGTCGAACATCAATTCGCATTGCCGCTCGATGGTCTCGCCATAGGCGCCCGTGGCGGGATCGGTGCCCTGGATGCTGCCCGAATAGAGCATGTTGCCGATGCGGCAGGCGGCGGGGATGGGATTCTTGTGGCTGAAGCCTTCGGCGTAGATGCTGCGTCTGGTCATGGCGATGTCTCGTGTAGCGTGAACGTGTGGCACGACGTGTGGCACGGCGGCCATCAATTCGCGGTGATATGGGCGCTTTCGATGATGGGCGTCCAGCGGGCGTCCTCGGCGGCCAGGTAGCGGGTGAATTCCTCCGGCGTATTGCCGCGCGCCTCGGCGCCGATGTCGTCGAAGCGCTTGATGATGTCGGGCTGCTTGAGGATGCCGTCCAGGGCCTTGCTCAGGCGGTGCAGGATCTCCGGCGGCGTGCCTTTGGGCGCGAGCAGGCCCGTGAAGGTCGCGGCTTCCATGTCCTTGTAGCCCGCCTCGGCGAACGTCGGCACGTCAGGCAGTGACGGCACGCGCCTGGCTGTCGTCACTGCCAGGGCACGCAAGCGGCCATCCTTGATGAAGGGCGATGCCACGGAGATCTGGTCGAACTGGAAATCCACCTGGCCGCCCAGCAGGTCGGTATTGGCCGGGGCGTTGCCCTTGTATTGCGCGGTGATCCAGCGCGCGCCCGTCACATGCTGGAGCAGCTCGCTGACCAGGTGATTGCTCGTCCCGGCGCCGGGCGCGGCCATGGTCAGCTTGCCCGGCTCTTTCTTCGCCAACGCGATCAGGTCCGCCACGGTGCGCACCGGCAGCGACGGTTTCACTTCCAGCACCATGGGGGTAAAGGACACCGAGCTGATCGGCGCGAAGTCGCGGTCCCATTTGTAGGCCTGGCGATTGAATATTAACGGGCTGAACAACAAGGGGCCGTTGGCCGCCATGAACAGCGTATAGCCGTCCGCCTCCGAGCGCGCGACGTACTCGCCCGCGATCATGCCGCCCGCGCCGGGCTTGTTCTCGACGATGAAGGGTTGGCCCAGGGCGGCCTGCAAGCCGGGCGCGATCAGGCGCGCCGCCACATCCACGTTGCCGCCAGGCGGGTACGGAACCACGATCCGGACCGGCTTGTCCGGCCATGCGGCATGGGCGATGGAACTCAGGCCGGCCAGCGCGACGGCGGCGCAGGCGCGGGCCAGGAAACGGCAGGTCATCATGATTGTCTCCGGTGTCGGGTTCTTTGATCTTGTGAGACCAGACTCTAGGAATTTGCGTCCGCGCCGACAACGACAGAATCCCGAAAAAGTCCAAATAACGGACTTAATCCGGGAATGGTCCAACGACCTTACGGAGATTCCCGCGTGAAACACCGAAAATGCGCAGGAGGTACAGTTCAATAATTGGACGTCCCATCCAGAGAGCCGAATAGACATCATGCGCATCACCGCTCCAGACCTCACGCCGGAACAGGCCTACAAGCTCATGAGAGGCATCGTCGTGCCGCGTCCCATCGCCTGGATCAGCAGCCTGGGGCCGGGAGGCAAGGTCAACCTGGCGCCGTTCAGCTGCTTCACCTTCGTGTCGAATGCGCCGCCCATGGTCGGCGTGAACATCGGTCGCAAGGCCGGCCAGCACAAGGACACCGCGCGCAATATCCTGGCGCACGGGCACTTCGTCGTGAACATCGGCGACGAGACCCTGCTCGACGCCATGCATGCCAGCGCCGAAGAGCATCCTCCCGAGGTCAGCGAGGCGGAACTGCTGGGCCTGGACGTCATCGCCTGCCAGGCCATCGATACCCCGCGCCTGGCCGCCGCGCCGGTCAGCATGGAATGCCGTCTGCACAGCGTCACGCCGTATGGCGACACAGGCGCCGAATTCTTCGTCGGCGAAGTGCTGGTCTTCCATATCCGCGACGGCCTGGCCCGGGATGGCAAGATCGACACGGAACAGCTGCGGCCCGTCTGCCGCATCGGCGGTCCCAACTATGCATCCCTCGGTCCCATCGTGACCAAGCGGGCGATACGCCAGACGCCCAAGTCCGTCCTCCGGGACACCCAGCCATGACGGCGCCCGCCGAGGACACCCCCGCCGGCGCGCAGACCGTGCGACGCGCCCTGGCCATCTTGCGCCTGGTGGCCTGCGGCCAAGAACGCGGCGTCAGGCTGATCGACCTGGTGCGCATGTCGGGCCTGAACCGGCCCACCGTGCACCGCCTGCTGAAAACCCTGCTGCAAGAAGGCGCCGTCGAGCAGGATGCCCAGACGCGACGCTATCTCATCGGCCCGGAAATCAGCCTGCTGGGATTGGCCCGCACTCGCCGCTTTCCACTGGCCACGCTGGCCGATCCCTATCTGGCCGAGCTCGCGGACCAGGTGGGCGACACCGTGTTCCTGAGCATCCGCCATGGCCCTGACTCCATCTGCATAGGCCGGCGCACGGGGCACCATCCCATCCAGGTCCTGTCGATCGAGGTCGGCGTGCGGCGCCCGCTGGGCGTGGGCGTGTCCGGCGTGGCGCTGCTGGCCTGCATGCCCGAGCCCGAAGGCAAGGCCCTGGTGCAAGCCAATACGGCGCGCCTGTCGGTGCTGGGTGAAGATCCGGCGGATATCCTGGCGCGCGTGGCCAGGGCGCGGACCACGGGCATCGCCCACGCGCCCATGGGCCTCATGCCCGGCACCAGCGCGGTGGCGGTGCCGATTCCACGGCCGGGCGCGACCCCCGGGGCGACGGGCGCGATGGACGCCGCATTGGGCGCGGTCACCGTCACCGCCATGGCCGAGCGGCTGGCCCAGGACAAGTTCGCCAAGGTGGTCGACTGCATGCGCGTGACCGCCCAGGCCATTGCCCGCCGCCATGCGGAACTGACGGCCAGGCGATAAGACTCCTGACCCCGCGCCTGACCCCACGCCGGTCCCCGCACTGGTCCCCGCACAGCTGGCCGCCCCGCCGGCTCAAGCCGCGATGCCGGCCGTGATCGGGTTCGTGTCCAGGTGCGGGTTCGCGTCCGGATCCAGGTCCTGATTCGCGGTCGCGACCAAGGCCAGGCGGACATCATCCTGATGGCACGCGCCCACGGTCATCGCGCGCCGCAGATACAGGCCCGCGTCGTGTTCGTCGGCGAACCCGATGGCGCCATGGAATTGAATGACTTCCTTGGTCACGCGCAGCGCGGAAGCGGCGGCGCGATGCCGGGCCGCCGCGGCGGCCCACGCCTCGCGCCTTCCCCCCCAGGCCCGCGCGGCCTCGTGGACCAGGGCGCGGCTGGCCCTGCTGTCCACATGGCACGTCGCGGCGCGATGCTGCAAGGCCTGGAAGCTGCCTATGGGCACGCCGAACTGGCGTCGCAGGCGCATGTACTCCAGCGCCAGGTCCAGGGCCGCCTCCGTCAAGCCGCACAGATAGGCGGCGTCCAGCAGCCATAGCAGGTTCATCCCTTGCCGCCACGCCCGCCAGCCTGGCTCGCCGCGCAGCATGAGGGCCGCATTGCGCCAGGCGGATGCGCCGACGCGAACGTCGGTCAGGGCGCTGCCGTCGACGGCGATGCGCGACGCGCACTCCGTGTCCGGCGCGCCCCGGGCGACCAGCCGTGCCTCGAATGCCGCGCCCGTCCCCTTGCCCAGCAGGAAATGCGTCGCCGCACCGGTGTCGGGCACCAGCATCGCGTCCTGTCTCTCTTCCCCGGCAGGCGCGGCAGGTACGACCCGCGCCATCGCGACCAGCGCATCGCCCGCCATTGCCGTTTCCAGCGTGGCCTGGCCGTCGCCAGCCGCGGCCAGCACGGCGCAAGCCGCCATGCCCAGGGTGACCGGCGGCATCATCAAGGCGCGTCCCGCTTCCTGCGCGACAACAGCCGCCGCGGGCGCGAACAGGCCCAGGCCGCCGTGCGCTTCCGCCACGGCAATGCCGAACCAACCCAGATCGGCGATGCGCTTCCAGGCTGCCCGCTCGCAGGCCGCCCTGCCCTCATGGACCGCGCGCGCCACCGCCGGACCGCCCTCCCGCATGGCAAAGTCCGCGGCGCTTGCGCCTATCATGCGCAGCTGCGCGGCATAGGTATCGCTCATCGTTTGCTCCCCGCGGCCGGCAAGCCCAGCACGCGCGTCGCGATGATGCCGCGCTGCACTTCGCTGCTGCCGCCATAGATCCCCAGGCGGCGCGCCTGCAGGAACATTTCCGTTGCATCCAGCAGGTCCTCGCCCTGTCGCGTCGCGTCGCGCAAGGCCGCCCCCGCGCCCGCGACCTCCCGCGCCAGGTCCAGCAGGCGCTGCACCGTGTCCGTCGCCAGCAGCTTCAGGTAGGCGCTGTCCACCCCGTCTCCCCGCCCGCTTCCGGAATCGTCCTCGGCGGCCTCCAGGTAGGCCGCGCACAAGGCCTGCACTTCCACCTCCGCCAATGCCACGGCCTCCTCGATCCCGGCCGGCAAGCGCTCGGCGGGCGCCGCCCGCATCATCATGCGCAGGCGCTCGCGAGCCCGCAGCGCTTGCGCCGGCGAGCCGATGCGCAGGCGCTCTTCGCTGAGGACCGCGGTGGCCACGTCCCAGCCGCCGTTGATTTCTCCCACCACATGGTCCAGCGGCACCGCGACATCGTCCAGGAACACCTCGGCGAACTCCTCGTCGCCCGCGATGGTGCGTATCGGGCGGCGCCGGATGCCGAACGTGCTCATGGGAATCAGGACGAAGGTGATGCCTTCCCTGGGCTTGCCCTCGCTGGACGTGCGCACCAGCGCGAACATCCAGTCGGCATGGTGTCCCCAGGTGGTCCAGATCTTGTGGCCGTTGATGACCAGGCATCCATCCCGCACCTCGCCTCGCGTGCGCAAGCTGGCCAGGTCCGAGCCCGCGCCAGGCTCGGAGTAGCCCTGGCACCAGATCGTCTCGCCCGCGAGGATGGCGGGAAGATGCCGCGCCTGCTGCGCGGGCGTGCCGCGCGCGATCAGCAGCGGACCGATATGGTTCAGCCCCTGGGTGGGAATGTCGGGCGTTCCCGCCAACGCCATCTCCTCCATCAGGATCAATTGTTCCATCGGCGTCGCACCCATGCCGCCGTGCGAACGCGGCCAGTGCGGCGCGATCCAGCCGCGCCGCGACAAGGTCCTGTACCACTGCATCGCCTTGTCCGGCGCAGGACGAAATGTGGCGTGACGCAGGGCCGGCGGCACATGGTCGCGCAACCAGCCCCGTACTTCCAGGCGGAAGGACGATTCCGCTTCCGACTCCGTTCTCAGCATCATGCGGCCTGTTCCAGTCTTGCCATGGCGATGCCGCGCAGATCCCGCTTCAGCACCTTGCCCACGCCGCTGCGCGGCAGTTCATCGACGAAAAAGACGTGCTTGGGCTTCTTGTAGCTGGCGATCCGCTCGCGCGCATGGGCCTGCACTTCGTCCGCGTTCAGCGTCATTCCCGGCCGCAGCTCGATGAAGGCCGCCACCGCCTCGCCGTAGATGGGATCGGGCACGCCCACCACGGCGACGTCCGCCACGCTGGGATGTTCCGCCAGGGCCTGCTCCACTTCCTTGGTGTAGATATTGAAGCCGCCGCTAAGCACCATGTCCTTCTTGCGATCGACGATGTACAGATAGCCATCGCTGTCGAAACGGCCCATGTCGCCGGTATGCACCCAACCGTCCACGATGGTTTCCGCGGTCGCCTCGGGACGGCCGAAATAGCCGCGCATGGTCGTGAAGCGGCCGGCCTCGCCGGCGCGGACCAGGATTTCCCCGACATCGTCGACCGACACCTGCTGGCCCCGTTCGTCCACCAGCTTGACCTCCACGCCGGGCGTCACCCGCCCCACCGACGCGGGGTGCGTGAATTGCTCCTCGTGGTTGAGCACGGTCACCGATCCCACCTCCGTCATGGCGAAGAAGGAATGCAGGCGGGCGCGCGGCAGTTTCTCTATCATGCGTCGCTTGAGTTCGATGGGAAAGGCCTCGCCCGTGACGATGATGTGCCGCAGGCTGGCGCAACGCGACGCCTGCTGTTCCAGGATGGGCATCAGCATGCGCGCGACCGTGGGCACCATGCCCGCGGCCGTGACCCGCTCGCGTTCGATGGTATCGACGGCCTGTTGCGCGTCGAAGCGCTCCATCACCACCAGCGTGGCGCCCAGGCCCATGGAGTTCATCAGCCGCGCCAGGCCGGTGCGGTGCGCCAGCGGTGTCGTGACCAGGAAGACGTCCTCCGCGGTGATGCCCCATTCCACGGCATTGACGAAGGCATTGCCGATGACGAAGTTCGCGTGCGTCAGGATGGCGCCCTTGGGCTTGCCGGTGGTGCCCGACGTATACAGGATCATTGCGTCGTCCGGATGCAGCGGCGCATCCGGCAGGCGTTCGTCCGACGGCCGCATCAGCGTGGCCAGCGGTTCCGCGCCGGGAACGGCGCCACCCACGGCCACGCGCCGCAGGTCCGGCATGTCCCTGGCGATGGCGTCCAGGGCGGGCGCGTCGCCGGCATGGAACACCAGCATGCGGGCCTGGCTGTCGCGCGCGAAATAGGCCAGCTCGCGCGGCGTGCTGCGCGTGTTCACCGGGATGACCAGCGCGCCCAGCCAGAACGCGGCGTACAGAACCTGGGCGATCTCCAGGCAATTGGGCAGGTAGACGACGACACGGTCGCCTGGCCCCACCCCTGCTCGCCGCAGGCCCGCGGCCAGCGACCGCGAGGTCGCCAGCAGCTCGGCGTAGGTCAGGGACTGGTCGCCGCATTTCACCGCGATCTTCGTGGGAAAGCGCAGCGCGTGCGCCGCCAGGAATTGTTCGAGCCGCATGAGGTCCCCTTATTCCAGTTCAAAGGCCGGATAGGGATGGTCGGGCGCCAGGTGGTCGATGGCCAGCCTGACCCGCTTGCCCACGGCCAGGTCGGCCGGCGCGCAGTTCAGCACGTTGGCGATGATGCGCACGCCTTCGTCCAGCTCCACCGTGGCCACGCACAAGGGGATGCGTCCTTCCACGCCCGGGCCCGCGATACGCACGACCGTGGCGGCATAGATGGCGCCCTTGCCCGACACCTCGCGCCATTCCAGCGTACGGCGCCCGCTGTAGGCGCTGACCGGCTTCGGATAGTGCTGGAAACGGCCCGCCGCGGTGCAATATTGCAGCACCAGCCTGCCCTGCGAGATGCCGTCCCAGAACGGCCTGGTGTCCACATAGACGCCCTGCCGGGGAATGGGGCGCGCCGGCCGGGTTGCGTCGATATTCTTATCGTTCATGGTGTTCATGCCTCCAGGACCATGGCCGAGCTGGTGCCCCAGTTGCGGCCGTAGGGAATCACGCCGATGCCGGTGACCAATGCGTTGCGCGCATCCTTCACCTGGCGGGTACCGCCCTCGCCGAACATCTGGCGCACGGCCTCGGCCAGGTTCAGGCCGCCGCTCGCCAGGCCGGGCTGGCCGGCGGAGATCTGGCCGCCGCCGGTGTTCAAAGGCAGCTCGCCCTCGAAGGACAGGTCCGTGCGCAGGGTGTAGGCGGAACCTTGCCCACGTTCGCAGAATCCAAAGGCCTCGAACTGCATCATCACGGCGATGGTGAAATCGTCGTAGGGCTGGAACATGCGGACGTCCTTGGGCGCCAGCTCGGCGCGCCGCAGCACTTCGGGGCCGATCTTGCCAAAGCCCGTCTCGGTGATGTCGGCCAGCGGATCCGCACCGTTGAAATTCGTGACCTCGCCATACGCCACCGGATAGACCATGTTCTTCAAGCCCAGCCGCTTGGCATTCGCCTCGCTGGTCACGATGAAGGCGTTCGCGCCGTCGCAGAACATCACGCTGTCGAGCATCCGCAGGGGATCGGCGATCACCCGGGATTCCATGTACTCCTCCATCGACAGCGGCTTCTGGAACTTCTTCAGCGCGTTCGGATTGTGCAGGGCATGCGCGCGCTGCGTGACGGCGATCTTGCCCAGCGCCCGCGGATCCAGGCCGTACTGGTGGATGTAGCGGCTCATCAGCAGCCCGAAGCTGGCGGGCGGCCCCTGCACGCCCGGCGGGTCCTGGAACTCGCCCCGGTACGCGCCGTAGTTCGAACGCCAGTCGCTGCTCGGCGCGTCGGCGGACATGACCACGGCCAGGGTGCACATGCCATCCCGGATCGCCGACATCGCACGCGCCACGCCGCCCGTCGCCGAGCAGCCGCCGATACCGCCATAGTTCAGCCATGTGGGCGTCAGCCCCAGCGCCTCGGTCATGTACACCGCGAAGAACGGGTTCTGGGCCTCGGACAAGGCGGTGGTCACGGACAGGCCGTCGATCTCCCGCTTGTCCAGCCCCGTGCGCTCCAGCAGCTGGTCCAGGGCCTCTCCGGCCAGGTCGTAGGCGCTGCGCCCCGTCTTGAAGCCGACCGGCGTTTCCGCATAGCCAGCGATCACCATATCCCTCTTCTTCATGCTCTCACTCTCCTCGGAAATCCGGCGTTCTTTTCTCGCGGAAGGCCGACAGGCCTTCCGCCCGGTCGCGCGTGAAATACAACATGAAGGACACGTCGCCTTCCGCCGCCATGCCTTCCGCCAGCGGCAGGTCCATGCCGCGATCTATCATCGCCTTGGTGAACATCACCGACAGCGGCGCATTGCCGCCTATCGTGCGCGCCAGTTCGCGCGCCTTCTCCAGCGCCTGCCCCGCTTCCGTCACGTGGTTCACCAGGCGGTACTCACGCGCCTCGACCGCGCCCAGGCGCCGGCCGGTCCACATCAGCTCCTTGGCCAGCGCCGGACCGACCAGGCGCGGCAAGGTCTGCGTGCCGCCGCCGCCGGGCATCAGGCCCAGGCGTATCTCGGGCAGCCCGAACTTGGCGTTGGCGCCGGCCACGATCAGGTCGCCCACCAGCGCCAGCTCCAGGCCACCGCCCAGCGCATAGCCTTCGACGACGCTGATGACGGGCTTGGAGTACGCGGGCAAGTCGCGGAACAGCTGGTTGACCTTGCGCTGGCGCCGGCGCTTGCGATAGAAATCGAAGTACTCGTTGTCGCCGATCGTGAACTCGCTGGTATCGATGCCGGTGCAGAAGGCTTTTTCGCTGCCCTTCAGGATGATGGCCGCGACATCGCGCGCCGACTCGGCCTCATTCAGGACGTCCATGATCTCCTGCGCGGTCTGTTCGCGCAGGGAGTTCAGTTTCTCGGGACGGTTGATGGTGATTTCCATCCAACCTTCGATGCGTTCGACGATGATGTCGGTCGTGTTCATGTTCATCAGAGACTCGCTGTTTCAGTGCTGACAGATACGGTTGACTGGCCGGTCGGCGGGCTGTCCCCGCCGATGGCGTGTTCGCTATCCCCGCCGATGGCGCGTTCGATCAAGCCGTGCATGTCGGCCATGCACGCCGCGTCCGCGCGCTGCCCGGCGTCGATGGACAACTCCAGGCAGACGCGGGCGGGCGCGGCCAGGACGACGACGCGATCGGCGATTTCCAGGGCGTCCTCGATCCTGTGGGTCACGAAGACGCAGGTCTTGCGCTGTTCGCGCACGATCTCGGCGAAGTCGTGGCGCAGCGTGCGCGATGTCACGTGGTCGAGCTGGCTGAACGACTCGTCCAGCAGCACCAGGGCCGGGTCCACCGCGAGCGCCCGCGCCAGGGACACCCGCTGGCGCATCCCGCCCGACAGCTCCGCGGGATACTTGTCGCAGGCATCCTGCAGCTTGACCCGCGCCAGCCAGTCGCGGGCGCGCTGCCTGGCCACCTTCTTCGGCACATGCAGCAACAGCAGTCCCAGCTCGACGTTTTCCTGAGCGGTGCGCCAGGGCAGCAGGCGATCCGTCTGGAAACTGACGGCCAGTTTCCCGCGCAGCGCGGTGAAATCCTGGGCGGGGTCGACACCGGCCACCCGCACGGTGCCCGCATCGGCCGCCGCCGTTCCCATCAACAGGGACATGACCGTGCTCTTGCCCGCACCCGTCTGTCCCAGCAATGCGACCGTTTCGCCCTCCCGCACTTCCATGGTCAGGTGATCGATGGCCGTATGCTTGCCGAAGCGCTTGACGACGTCCCGCAGCGCGATGATCGTGTTCCGGGTGTCGTTCATCCGCGCACCTGTGCTTCTTTGCGCCAACCGAGGAAGCGGCGCTCGGCCCATCCCGCCAGCCATTGGAAAACCAGGTTCAGGACCACCAGCAGGAAGGTCCATGCCATCACCTGGTCGATGCGGAAGGTCGATTGCGCGAAACTCATGCGCGAACCGATGCCCACGGCGGACGCCACCAGCTCGGCGAAGATCACCATGCGGATTGCATAGCCGATGACCGACTTGGTGGTCAGGAAGATGTACGGGATGATGTGCGGCGCGACCAGGAAGCGCAGCATCTGCCAGCGCGACGGGCGGAAGCTTTCCAGCATGTCGACCCACTCGGTGGACAGTGCCCGCACGCCCTCATAGACATTCAAGGCGTAGAACGGAAGCAGGATGACCGTAAGGATGAAGAAGATGCGCGCCTCCGGATCCTTGAACCAGAACACCGCCAACAGCATCCAGGACAGCGCCGGAATGCCGGTATCGATGATCACGACGGCCTTCAGGTAGGGACCGACGCGCTTGGCCGTTCCCATCAGCAGGCCGATGAGCACGCCGGCCAGCGCGGAAAACACGATGGCGGCGGCCAGCCGCGCAAGCGTGATCGCCACGTGGATGAGATCCGTGCCGAAGAGTCCGCCCAGCGCCTTGGCGATGGCCTCGGGCGACGGCATGACATAGTCCGGCACATAGCTGCTCGCAACCTGCATTGCCACCAGCAGCAGGATGACGACGCCGATCAAGGCCCTCAAGTCTCGCCGGTCGCGCCGGTCGCGCTTTTCCGGCTTGCGCGCCATGGCGGGCGGCCGGCTGGGCATGGCGACCGGCCGGTCGATGGATTTCACGGTTTGCCCCGCGGGGATATCAGCCTGGCTCATGACGCGAAGAACTCCTTGTCGACGACCGCGGGCAAGGCACCGCTGCGCTTGAGGAACTCGTTGGCGACGAGAATGGACCGGCGGCCTTCCTCCGTCTGCATCGAGGCGTGCTTGAACTCCAGGCGCCTGGAATCGATGGCCGTCTTCAAGACCTGCGGCGAGGTTCCGGACTGGGCGCCCGCGATCTTGATCGCCTCTTCCGTCTGCGTCGTAATGCCCTGGATGCTTTGCTGGAACGCCTGGTTCAGGCGGCTGGCCAGGCCGGGATCGCGGGCCAGCGCTTCCTTGCGCACGGCAACGCCGAAGTAAGGCAGGTCCAGCTTCAGCTTGCGGCGAAACGCTACGCCGGCGCTATAGAGCACCCGCATGTCGGGCACGCGCTCCAGTCCCATGGAGACATTCGGTTCCCAGGTCAGGCCCGCGTCCGCCCGGTTGGCCATGACCAGGGTGACCGACGCGGCGGGATTGTCGACGTTCTGGACGGTCGCCACCTTCTCCAGGTCGATGCCGTCGATTTCCTGCATGATGGCGCGCATCATCCGGTACGTGCCGGTCGACTGCGGCGCGGCCAGGGTTTTCCCTTGCAGGTCCTGGAACTTCTGGACGGCCTGCGCGCGGGTGACGATATTGATCATGTTGCCCGTCGTGACGGAGCAGACATATTGCAGCGGGACGCCGGCCAGGTAGCGGGAAGCGAAGGTGTCCCAACTGCCGATGCAAACGTCGTAGTTACCCGCGACGAAGTCGTTGTAGTACGTGCTGACGGCGGTGTACGAGGTGGGCTTGCCCAGGGCCAGCCCGTTCGCCTTGGTGAGCTGCCGCGCCAACATATAGTCGGTCAGCAGGGTCGTGAAACCTGGCGTCAGATTCGCCCACTTGAGGGGCGTCTGGGCGCGGACGGGACTGCTGATCAAGGACCCCACCCCAAGGATGGCTGCCGGCCCCAGGGCCGACGCGGTCTTCAGCAGCGCCCGGCGCGATCGTGCGCGTGCGTTCATGCCTGTCTCCGTTATATTTTTATCCCCCTCGTGCGTGGACGTGGCCGCCCGCGCCAGGTGAGTGAAGTGAATGGTAGGATAGGCCCGCCGTTCCAGATAGCCATGGAATCGGGACGGGCGTTCCAGTCATGGAACGCTCGCGGACCGTCATCCGTGGTTTCATCCTGGGTCTCGTCTCTCTCACTTCCACGGGTTATGGCAGAAAGGCTGGATCTCAACTCCCTGCGTCTGTTCTTCGAAGTCGTGAACGCCCAGAGCATCTCGCGCGCGGCGACGGAACTGGGCCTGCCCAAGTCGTCCATCAGCCGCAAGCTGGCCGAGCTGGAACGTCACATGGGCACGGCCCTGTTGAAGAAGGGGCCGCGCAAGCTGACCACCACGGAGATCGGTGCGCGCTTCTACGAGCATTGCCGCCGCGTGGTCGATGAAGTGGAGCAGGCGCGCAGCGATTCGCTGACGCTGCAAAGCGAAATGCGCGGCGTGCTGCGGGTCAGCATCCCCATCGATTTCGGGATGTCATGGATAGGACGGGCCTTGGCCGAGTTCGTGCAGGCCTATCCCGAAATCGAGCTGGAGGTGGACGTCAACAGCCGCACGGTCGACCTGCGCGAGGAACCCTACGACCTGACCATACAGCTGGGACCGATCAAGGACACCGACCTGATCTACCGGCGGCTGGCCACGCTCACCCGTGGGGTCTACGCCAGCCCGGAATACCTGGCGCGGCGCGGCGTGCCCCTGGCGGTCGACGACCTGCACCACCATGACTGCATCATTACCGCGCAACAGCGCCTGGATGGGGTCTGGACGCTGCGCAACCAGGCGACGCATCGCTTCGCCACCGTGCATGGCAAGGTCGTGGTCAACAACATCTCGATCGCGCGGGAAATGGCCGTGGGGCATGTCGGCATGTGCATGCTGCCCAATCTCATGTGCGGGAACGATTTGCGCGCGGGCCGCCTGCGGCGCGTGCTGGAAAACTGGGAAAGTCCTTCCATGCACGCCACCGCCATGGTGCTGAGCCGCAAGGGCATGCCCAAGAAGATCCGCGCTTTCCTGGATTTCTTTTCAGAGCGCATCAGCATCGACGACCGCGCGCTGCGCTAAGGCGCGCGGCAGGACATTCGCAAGACCTGCGGGACGCAGGAGCTTCGGTTTCCCGCCGGTATTCGGTTCTCAGGACCGCAGCGTGGCGGCGATGCGCGCGGCCACGCCGATGAATAGCGCACCGACAGCCCGGTCCACCCAGGTCTTCACCGCGGCATTGCCGGAAATGCCACGCGACACGCCAGCGGAGACCCAGGCGACGATGCCGTTCCACACCGTCGACATGACGATGAAAATGCCGCCCAGCATCAGGAAGGCCAGCGTCCGGTGCGCGGTATCGGGCTGGACGAACTGCGGAAAGAACGACAGGAAGAACACGGCGACCTTGGGATTCAGGACATTGGTGAGGAAACCCTGGAAAAACAGCTTGCGATAGGAGCGCGCGCGCTGTCCCGGCATGGCGGCGGGCATGGCAGCCGCCAGCGGCTTGCGCCCGCGCGTCGCCCATATCATCCGCGTCCCCAGGTAGGCCAGGTAGACGGCGCCGACGCACTTGATGGCGGCGAAAGCATACGTCGACGTGGCCAGCAAGGCGCTCAGGCCCAGCGACGCCGCCAGCACATGGACGCAGCACCCGGCGGAAATGCCAAAACTCGATACCAGCCCCGCCGCCCTGCCCTGCGCCAGGCTGCGGCCGACGACATAGGCCGTGTCCGGGCCGGGCGTCACATTCAGCAGCAAGGTGGACAGGACAAACAGCGGCAGGTGTATCAGTCCCAGTGTGGTCATGTGTGTTGTCGGGCGCGAGCCCGGGCGGGAGGCGTTTTCCAGGATGTGGGCAATTTTACCCGCCGCCCTGCGTCGCCCGCGGTCCGAGTTCCAGGCTGGCGAAGAGGTCCGCCAGCGTGGGCACCGATCGTACCGGCCAGATGGCGCTGAGATCGAAGCTGGGCAGCGCATCTCCACCCTCGACATCGCAGAGGACGCCGGTGTGTGCGGCATCCGGCTGAACCTGATGGGCCGGCCCACCCCCGAACTGGACAGCCTGCCGTGGCGCGCCCTGTTCGCGCGCATCGCGGCGCTGGGCTGGCATGTGGAAGTCCACCTGCCGGCGGCGCGGCTGCCGGAAATCCTGCCCATCCTGCTGCGGACGGATTGCGCGATCGTTGTCGACCATTTCGGACGACCGGCCCCTGCGCTCGGCGTGGCCGATCCCGGATTCCAATACCTGGTGGAGCAGTCCGTCACCGGCCACGTCTGGGTCAAGTTGTCCGGCGCCTACCGCAACTGGGCGCCCCGCCAGGCAGCGGCGCAAGGCCTGGAGGCAACGCGCCGCTTGCTGGACGCCTACACGCCCGAACGCCTGGTCTGGGGCAGCGACTGGCCGCACACCGAACACCCCGATATCGCTTACGCCGGCACCCGGCGCTGGCTGGACGACTGGATCGACGATCCCGTGGTCCGGCGGGTCGTCCTGGTCGACACGCCGGCACGGCTTTTCCACATGGACCGATAACGCAATGATCAGGCGTGGCGCCGCGCGCCGGAAGCCCGTCGCGTTGCATCCCCGGGCACGACCGTCACAGCCGGCCAGTCAGCCACCATACCTATGACTACAGGAGACACAACCATGCGATTCGAGACGATACTCAAGACGCTATACAAGCAACTGTCCCGCCGCTCGGGACGCGGACTGGCCGCATTGGCCATCGCGGCCACCGCCGCGACGGCCTCGGCCGCCTATCCCGAACGCCCGATCACCCTGGTCGTCACCTATCCGCCCGGCGGCACGGTCGACGTCGTGGCCCGGGTCATCGGTCCGCGCCTGGCCGCCATCCTCGGCAAACCCGTCATCATCGAGAACCGCGGCGGCGCCGGCGGCATGATAGGCGGAGCGGTGGTGGCCAAGGCGGCGCCGGACGGCTATACCCCGATGCTCGACGCATCCAACCACGGCCAGAATCCCGCGCTGCACAGCAAGATGATGTTCGACACCCTGCGCGACTTCGCCCCCGTGTCCTTGTTGCTGCGCGTGCCCAACGTGCTGGTGGTGACGCCGTCCTCGCCCATCAGGACGGTGCGGGACCTGATCCAGCAGGGACAACGCACGGATGGCGAGCATGTGTATTTCGCATCGTCCGGGCCGGGCTCGGCCCAGCACCTGGCCGGCGAGCTGTTCAACCTGGAAGCGAAGACGCACCTGCAACACGTCGCGTACAAGGGCGGCGGCCCCGCCATGGTCGACGTCATGTCGGGCCAGGTACCGGTCATGTTCGCCAGCATGGCGTCCTCGTGGCCGCATGTGCAAAGCGGCAAGCTGCGCGCGATCGCGGTCGGCGGCGACCATCGCTCCGCCGCCGCCCCCGGCCTGCCCACCATCGCCGAGGCCGGCGTGCCGGGCTACTCATCCTATGAATGGAACGCGGTGTTCGCGCCCGCCGGGACGCCGCCCGACATCGTCAACCAGCTTTCGCTGGCCCTGG
Source organism: Achromobacter aloeverae (assembly GCF_004121055.1). Classification (GTDB taxonomy): domain Bacteria; phylum Pseudomonadota; class Gammaproteobacteria; order Burkholderiales; family Burkholderiaceae_B; genus Bordetella_C; species Bordetella_C aloeverae. The sequence goes on along the minus strand of NZ_PYAL01000002.1, from coordinate 913,255 downwards.
CCCAGGTCCTGAAGGAACCCGCCGTGGCCAGGCAGTTGACGGACATGGGCGCGGAGCTGGTTGGTTCGACCCCGGCCGAACTCGACGCTTTTCGCCGCGCCGAGATCGACAAATGGAAGACGGTTGCCAGCGAAGCGCACCTGCAGCTGGATTGAACCCGGGCCCGAAGCGGCAGCAGCAGGTCCGGACCCGAACCCGGGCCCCGACCATCACAGGCCGGCGCCACGCGTCCCTCAGCGCAGGGCCTGGACCGCCGCGGCGATGCGGGTCATCGCCGTCTTCAATTGCGCTTCGGATGTGGCGTAGCTGATGCGGAAATACGGCGCCAGGCCGAAGATGCCGCCCGGCACCACGGCCACGTCGTGCGAGTTCAACAGGTACGCGCAGAAGTCCGCGTCCGTCTCCAGCACCTTGCCGTCGGGCGTGGTCTTGCCCAGCACGCCGGCGCAGCTGGCGAAGGTGTAGAACGCGCCTTCCGGCCGGCGGCAACGGATGCCGTCGGTCGCATTGAGCGCGTCGACCACCAGGTCGCGGCGCCGCAGGAAGGACGCGCGGCGCTCCTCCAGCACGTCCTGCGGGCCGTTCAGCGCCTCGATGGCGGCGGCCTGCGAGATCGAGCAGGGATTGGACGTGCTCTGGCTCTGCACCACGGCCATGGCCGCGATCAGCTCGCGCGGGCCGCCGGCGTAGCCCAGGCGCCAGCCCGTCATCGCATAGGCCTTGGACAGGCCGTTGACCGTCAGCGTGCGGTCGGCCAGGCGCGGCTCGATCTGCGCCATGGTCTTGAATTCGAAGCCGTCATAGATCAGGTGCTCGTAGATATCGTCCGACAGCAGCCATACATGCGGATGGCGCAGCAGCACCTGGGCGATGGCGCGCAGGCGCGCCTCGTCGTAGGCCGCGCCCGAGGGGTTGGACGGCGAGTTCAACATCAGCCAGCGCGTGCGCGGCGTGATGGCGGCTTCCAGGTCGGCGGGATCCAGCAGGAAGCCGTTCTCCTCGCGCCCTGCCACCTGCACCGTGACGCCGCCGGCCAGCGTGATCATGTCGGCATACGACGTCCAGTACGGTGTCACGACGATGACTTCGTCGCCATCGTCCAGCGTGGCCATCAAGGCGTTGTGCAGCACCTGCTTGGCGCCGGCGCCCACCGTTATCTGGTCGACGCCGAACGTCAGGCCGTTTTCACGCTTGAACTTGCCGACGATGGCCTGCTTCAGCGCCAGCGTGCCGTCCAGCAGCGTGTACTTGGTGTCGCCCGCCTCGATGGCGCGCACGGCTGCGGCCTTGACGTTGTCAGGCGTGTCGAAATCCGGCTCGCCCGCGCCCAGCACGATCACGTCGCGGCCTTCGCGCTTGAGCTGCGCCGCGCGCGCGCCGATGCGCAGGATTTCCGAAACCTCGATATTGGCGATGCGCTGGGCGCGGCGCAGCGGCGTGGCGGGAGCAAAAACTTCAGAAGTGGACATGGAGACGATAGCCTTCAAGTGGGTAGTCGATTCAGGTGGGAGTTCAGGCAGGGTCCAGCTCGGTCGGCGTCATCTCGCCGGCCAGGCGCGCTTCGGCGTAATCCGCCAAGGCATTGCCCATGTAGATTTCGGCGTAGCTGCGCCGGGTCAGGTCGATCACGTGGTCCAGGTGATGGTCGATGTGCGCCGCCATCAAGGTCTGCACCTGCTCCAGGTCGCGGCGCTGCAAGGCGCGCACGATCTCCGGATGGTCGTTGCGGGTATGGTCGCGGCGCGCCCGCAGGTCCATCCAGCGGGCAAAGCGGATGCGCTCGTTGATGGAGCGCACCGACCGCAGGAACTCGGCGTTCCCGGCCAGCGTGGCCAGCCGCTCGTGGAAGGCCTCGTCGCGCCATAGCAGGCCGATGGCCTGGGCGTCCGTCTCGGGTTCGTCGCGGCTTTCCTCGGCGAAGGCCAGCAAGGCGGCCAGGTCTTCGTCGCTGGCGCGCTGGCAGACGAGGCGCACGACGCCGAGCTCCACCGTCGCCCGGTACTCGTAGAGCGCCAGCAGGTGCTGCGCGTCCAGCGCCCGCACGCTGAAGCCGCGCGCCGGCGTGGCGATCAGGAAACCCTCGGCCGCGACGCGCGCCAAGGCCTCGCGCACCGGCGTGCGCGACACGCCCAGTTGGCGCGCCAGCTCCACTTCATTGATGCGCTCGCCCGGACGCAGGCGATACGTCGTGGCCATCGCCTTGATGCGTTCGTAGGTGTTGGCCTGCACGGCCGAGGAGGATGCTGTCATGAAAATGTACCAATCGCCGCCTGTTTTTGGCCGGTTTACGGCCGGTTTACGACCGGCTTTCGCGCCGGACGGACCGCGCCTTGTGAAGCGAAGCCGGTCCTGGCAATGGTCCCAGGAGCCAGCCGCCCTTCCCGCCGCGGGTTGTACATGATATCCGGCCGCATCGCCAGTTGGCGACTCGTGTATTTGAATCTGTATACAGATGATGATGCTTGTTGTGTATGCAGTCAAGTGTTATGCTTTTTCGACCGGTTCCCGACCGGCATTTTTTCCTATCGCACCTTCTTGGCCTTCTACGCCACGGGCGCCCAGCCGCGTCCGTCCTCTTCCGAGACGCCCATCCATGACCGTTGCCCCCTCCTCCTGGCCCGAACGCACCGGCGGCCAAGTCCTTATCGACCAACTGCGCGTCCAGGGCGTGGAGCGCCTGACCTGCGTGCCCGGCGAAAGCTACCTGGCCGCCCTCGACGCCCTCTATGACAGCGGCGTCGAGGTCATTTCCTGCCGCAACGAGGGCGGCGCGGCGATCATGGCCGAGGCCTATGGCAAGTTGACCGGCCGTCCCGGCGTGTGTTTCGTCACACGCGGCCCCGGCGCCACCAATGCCAGCCACGGCGTGCACATCGCCATGCAGGATTCCACGCCGATGATTCTTTTCATCGGCCAGGTGGACCGCTCCATGCGGGAACGCGAAGCCTTCCAGGAGGTGGATTACCGCGCCTTCTTCGGCGGCATCGCCAAGTGGGTGGTGGAAATCGACAGCGCGGCCCGCGTGCCCGAGCTCGTTGCGCGCGCCTTCCGCGTCGCCATGCAGGGCCGTCCGGGCCCGGTGGTGATCGCCTTGCCCGAGGACATGCTGGTCGAGACCTGCCGCGTGGCCGACGCCCCGCGCGTGGAAGCCGCCGGGGGCTGGCCCGCTCCTGCCGACCTGGCGCGCCTGTCCGCCCTGCTGGCCGAGGCTCGCAAGCCCATCGCCATCCTGGGCGGCTCGGGCTGGGACGAGGCGGCCTGCACGGCCTTCGCGCGCTACGCCGAACGGGCGCAACTGCCCGTGGCGACCTCCTTCCGCCGCGCCTCGCTGATGGACGCGGATCATCCCAACTACGCCGGCGACCTCGGCATCGGTCCCGACGCCAGGCTCAAGGCGCGCGTGGCCGACGCCGACCTGGTCCTGCTGGTGGGCGGCCGTCTTTCGGAAATGCCTTCTTCTTCCTACACCCTGCTGGACGTGCCGGTGCCGCGACAGAAACTGGTGCATGTGCATCCGGGCGCCGAGGAACTGGGCCGCGTCTACCAGCCCACGCTAGCCATCCAGGCCAGCCCCAAGGCATTCGCCGCCGCGCTGGACGCCCTGGCCGTGCCGGCAACGCCGGCCTGGGCGGGTACCGCGCAAGCGGCGCATGCCGAATATCGCGCCTGGACCGACACCGCGCGCGCCTTGCCTGGCGAGTTCCAATACGGGGAAGTCATCACCTGGCTGCGCGACCGCCTGCCCAAGGACGCCATCATCTGCAACGGCGCCGGCAACTACGCGGGCTGGCTGCATCGCCATCACCGCTTCCACCGCTACGGCACGCAGTTGGCGCCGACCAGCGGCTCCATGGGTTATGGCGTTCCGGCCGCGGTGATGGCCAAGCGCCAGCGGCCCGACAGCGTGGTGGTGGCCTTCGCGGGCGACGGTTGCTTCCTGATGAACGGGCAGGAATTCGCCACCGCCGTTCAATATGACGCGCCCATCGTCGTGGTCGTGGTGGACAACGGCCAGTACGGCACCATCCGCATGCACCAGGAACGGGACTACCCTGGGCGCGTCGTCGCCACTCGCCTGGCCAATCCGGATTTCGCGGCGATGGCGATCGCCTTCGGCGGCCACGGCGAACGGGTGGATACCACCGCGCAATTCGCGCCGGCGTTCGAGCGGGCCCTGGCATCGGGCAAGCCCGCCATCCTGCATTGCCGGCTGGATCCGCGCGCGCAGTCGCATGCGCGCGATTATCCGGCCAACTGAGCGTTCACTGCGTCTTGGCGTCGGCGAAGAAGTAGCCGGCCGAGACGGCCAGCATGCGATCGACCGACACGTCCATCCGGGGGGCCCGGATACGGCGTCGTTCAGCGGCCAAGGCATGCTGGCGCACGCGCGCCAGGCCTTGCGCGGCCAGGCTCATGGGCAGGCGGGAAGCAAGAAAGGAATGTCTCATAACGTGTGGCTCATTGCATGACTCATCGAAAGTTGGGTCATGCTAGCGCCGCTGGCTGGCGCTGCGAACGACCCTATGGCGATATCCTTATTTTTTCCGAAGATGACATAAGAAGATGACAAAAAGAGATGTCTTGTCGTACTCGAGTGTCACACGTGAGATTGGCCTGCCGCACAATCGGAAAAACCCGCGGCCGGCCGTCGCCAGGTGCCGCCGAGCGGCGCCATTCCCGTCAAAATCGCGTCATCGCAAAAGGTGCCGGATCCACGAAAGGTTCCCCGCCTGTCATCATCTCCGCCAGCAGGCGTCCCGTCACGGGCCCTAGCGTCAGGCCATGATGCGCATGGCCGCACGCGAACCACAGATGGGGACGATCGGGCGCGCGCCCGATGATGGGCATCATGTCCGGCGTGCAAGGCCGCGCGCCCATCCAGGCTGAGCTGTCCATCCGTCCGGCCAAGGGGAAGATGGCGCGCGCCAGCGGTTCGACGGCGTCCAGTTGCGCCGGCGTGCGGGGCGCATCGCGCATGGCGAACTCCGCGCCGGTGGTCAGGCGGATGCCTTGCGCCATGGGCGCCAGCAGGAAACCGTTGTCCGCATCCAGCACGGGATGCGCCAGGCTCGCCCCCCGGCCCGCGGCGTAATGCATGTGATAGCCCCGCTTGACCGCCAGCGGCAGCCTGTAGCCCAGCTTTCGCGCCAGGTCCCCGGACCATGGGCCCATCGCGACCACGGCGTCGCGGCCCTGCACCGGACCGCTTTCCGTATCGACGCGCCATCCCGATTCCAGCGTCATCGCGTCGCCCTGGATGATATGGCCGCCCAGGGACTCGAAGTACCTGGCATAGGCCTGGGCCAGTCCGCGCGGGTCGCCCACCGTATCGGCATCGACGTAGCGCAGCGCGCCGGCCAGGCCTGTCAGGTGCGGCTCGAGCGCACGCAGGCCGGCGGCGTCGTAGGCCTCGTAGGCCACGCCGTAGTCGCGCCGCCATTGTTCCGACTGCCGCAACTCCCGCTCTTGCGTAGCGGCGTTGCGAAAGGCCTTGATCCAGCCCGACGGACGGATCATGTCCGGCACGCCCGCCAGCCGCGCCAGCGCGCGGTGCTCGGCCACGCAGTGCTCGATCAGCGTGGCGTAGCGCCTGGCGATCGCGGCGTGCCGCGCGGGCTCCGAATGCCTCCAGTAACGGGCCAGGAACGGCGCGACGCGCGGCAGCGCGCTGGCGTGATAACGCACGTCCGGCGCGCGGTTGCCGGCGTACTTGATCAGCGTGCGCAGGCTGCGGGGAAAGGCGTACGGGTACACGCCCTCGCGCTGGATCAGGCCGCCGTTGCCGTGCGAGGTTTCCTGTCCCGGCCCGCGCCGGTCGATCAGCGCCACCGCGCGGCCGCGCGACTGCAAATGCACGGCGACCGAGACGCCGACGATCCCGGCGCCCAATACCAATATGTCGAAGTTGCGCGTCATGATGCCTTTCGCCGTGCCGGAGGTCCGTATCAAACCGCCGACGTGGCCGCGCCGCGCCCCTGCCCTTCCAGGATGGGCGGCGTCGTGACGATGGACGTCAATGCCGGCTCCGCCTTGGCCAGGGCGGACAGGTCGGGACGCGGACGCGCCAGCGTGGGCACGGCGGCGAACGCCTGCTCCAGCGCCTGGGCGGCGGCCAGCAGTTCGTGGTCCCCGCGGAAGCGGCCCACCACTTGCAGGCCGAAGGGCATGCCCTGTCCGTCGCGGCCGCAGGGCAAGGAAATTGCCGGATGCGTGGTCAGCGTGATCACATAGGTCAACGCCAGCCAACGGTAGTAGTTCTCCTGCTTTTCGCCATTGATGGCATCGGCATAGAGGGTGGTCCACGGGAAAGGCGAAACCGGCGTGGTCGGCGACAGCACCAGGTCATAGCCGGCATAGACATCCTGGAACTGCTTGATCAGCCGGGTCTGCGCGGCCTGCGCCCAGGCGCTGTCCTTCAGGCTCATGGCCGCGCCCATTTCGTAGTTGACGCGGGTGTTGGGCCCCAGGCTGGCCGGGTCGTTTTCATAGGCGGCGCGCATGCCGGCGACGAACGATTCCGCGCGCAGCACGTCGAAACAGCGATGCGCTTCGTCCATCTCGAAAGCCACTTCGTCGCAGGCGGCGAACAGATGGCGCATGGCGGCGATCTTTTCGCGGAACGTGGCGCGTATCCCCCGATCGACGGCACAGACGCCAAAGTCCTCGGTATAGGCCACGCGCAGCCGGCCGAGGTCGGCCCTGCCGGGCGACAGGAAGGACAAGGGATCGAGCGGATAGCTCAACGGGTCGCCCGCGTCCATGCCGGCGGTGGCGGCCAGTTGCAGGCAGGCGTCCGCCACCGTGCGTCCCATCGGGCCGACCACCGAGATGGGCGTCCAGCCCAGCAGCTTGCGCACGCTGGGCACCACGCCGGGCGATGGGCGGAAACCGACCACGCCGCACTTCGCGGCGGGAATGCGCAGCGAACCGCCCGTATCCGAGCCCGTGCAGACCGGCAGCATGTCGCAGGCCAGGGCGGCGGCCGACCCGCCGGACGAGCCGCCCGCGTTCAGGTTGGGGTTGAAGGGGTTGCCGGTGGCGCCCCACACGGTGTTGCGCGAGTTCGCGCCGGCGCCCATTTCCGGCACGTTGGTCTTGGCGGTGACGATGGCGCCTGCGCGGCGCAGGCGCGCCACCAGCTCCACGTCCTCGTCCGGCACGTTGCCGCGGTAAATAGCCGAACCAAAGGTGGTCAGGAGGCCCGCCGTCGGTTCCAGGTCCTTGACCCCCAGCGGCAGGCCATGCAGCAGGCCCAGGGCGTCGCCGCGCATGACGGCCTGTTCGGCGGCGCGCGCTTCGGCGCGGGCGCGGTCGAAGGCGGTCGCCGTGATCGCGTTGACGTAAGGGTTGATCTGCTCGATCCGCTCGATGCAGGCATCGAGCAGCTCGACCGGCGACAACTGTCGCGCACCTATCATCCGCCGCAGTTCTACCGCATCCAGGGAAACCAGGGAGCTTGCATCGTGCATGGCTGTCTCGTCCAGGTTATGGGGTTATGGGGTTATGGGGTCATGGGGTTGCCGGGCGATGCTATTCCACCTTGATATTGGCCTGCCGCGCAATCTCCCGCATCCGCGGCAGTTCCTTGGCAATCAGGTCCGAGCCGGCGGCGGCATCCTGGAACCCGACCTCGAAGCCCTGTGCCTCCAGGCTCTTGCGTGCCTCCGGGTCCGCCACGACGGCGGCCAGCGCCTTCTCCAGCCGCGTCCGGATGTCCGCCGGCAAGCCATGCGGCGCCGCCACCATCAGCCAGGTATCCATGGCGATACCGGGATAGCCCTGGTCCGCGAACGTGGGCACGTCGGGCAGGAAGCTGGAGCGTCGCGGCGCGGACACGGCAACCGCCTTGATCTTGCCGCTCTTGATCTGGGGCAAGGCCGCGGCCACGGTGTCCACGGCGAAGGGGATCTGGCCGCCGATCAGGTCCGCCATCGCCGGCGAACTGCCCTTGTACGGCACATGCGTCAGCTTGATTCCGGCCGCCGCCGCGAACGCCTCGCCGACGAAATTCGCCGTCGTGCCGCTGCCGAAGGACCCATACGGTGTCGACGGATGGGCGGGGTCTCTCGCATAGGCCAGGAAGGACGCGATGTCATGCACCGGCACCTTGGGATTGGCGATCAGGATCAGGCCCGTCCGCGCGACGATGCCGATCGGCTGGAAGCTCTTGATGGGGTCATAGGGCAAGTCGGGGCGCACCACCGGGTTGATGGTGAACGTCGTTCCCGAGCTGGTCAGCAAGGTGTAGCCGTCGGGCGCCGCCCGGGCGACGTATGACGCACCGATCACCGTGCCCGCGCCGGCCCGGTTCTCGACAATCACGGTCTGGCCCAGTTGCCGGGTCAGGCCTTGGGCCAGCACGCGCGCGACCACATCGGTCGCTCCGCCCGGCGGGAACGGCGCCACCAGGGTAATGGGCCTGGACGGATAGGCGTCCGCCGCGGACGCGGGGACGGCGGCGCAGCATGCGGCGGCGATACCCGCGGCAGCGAAGAAGGTTCGTAGTTTCATGGCGGCAGGGTTGTGTTTTGGTTGGAAGGGAAATGATGGTTCAGGCGGCGCCGGCCGCGAGCACGGCCTTTCCGCGGCGCAGGAAACCCTCGAACTCCTCCGGCGGGACGAAGCGGCCGCCGGTGGTCCAGGCCAGGTGGGTGGCCTTGCCCATGCGGCCTTGCAAACCCTGGCCGCGCAGGTAGGCCTGGCCGGCCTGCGTGCCGCACAACCACGCCGGGCCGCCGAAACCGGCGGCCGCCGAGGGCTCCACCCGCAAGCCTTCGTGCTCGTGCAGCCGCGCCAGGTCGGCGAGGAGACGATCGTCGCTGACGGTGTAGATGCCCGCCAGGCGGGTGACCATGGCATCCAGGGCCAGTTCCGACGCGCGCGGAACCGCCAGGCCGTCGGCCTCCGTGCGGTTTTCCAGGCCGATGTCGTAGACCGACGGCAGCGCGGGCAAGCCCGGCGCCTGTCCGCAGCGCGCCATCATGCCGAGCAGGAAGCACGGCGACTGCACCGGCTCCGCGAAGAAGCAATGCACGTGGTCGCCGAACAGCATCTTCAGGCCGTACGCGATGCCGCCGGGGGCGCCGCCCACGCCGCAAGGCAGGTAGACGAAAAGCGGATGGTCCGCGTCCACGGCGATGCCGTCGGCCCGCAGCTGGTCGCGCAGATGCAGCGCCGCCGCCGCGTAGCCGGCGAACAATGCCGGCGAACGCTCATCGTCGACGAAATACGCGTGGGGGTCCGCCTCGGCGCCGGCGCGGCCGGCGGCCACGGCCTGCTCATAGTCGCCCGCATGCTCTATCACCTTCACGCCATGGGAACGCAGCCTGGCTTTCTTCCAGGCCTTGGCGTCCGCCGACATGTGCACTTCCGCCTGGAAACCCAGCAGGGACGCGATGATGCCGATGGACATGCCCAGGTTGCCCGTCGAACCGACGGCGATCCGATGACGCGCGAAGCAGGCCCGCGCGGCCACGCCGCCCAGCATGCGATAGTCGTCGCCAGGGCGCAGCAAGCCTTCTTGCGTGGCCAGGGATTCCGCATATTGCAGGACTTCATGTATGCCTCCCCGCGCCTTGATCGAGCCCGCGACCGCCAGGCCGTGGTCGGCCTTGACGTATAGCCGCCCCTCGTCGGGGTGCAGGCCCAAGGCCTGCCGCAACGCGGGCGCGGGCAGCAAGGGCGACTCGATGATGCCGCCGCTGCCGGCCAGTTCCGGCGCCAATGCCGCCAGCAGCGGAGCGTAGCGGTCGAAACGGGCACGGGCCAGCAGGACCTGCTCGGGACGCAAGGACGCGTGGGCGGTGGGCAGGACGGTGGCGGGGGCGAGGCTGCCGGTGGCTGGCGGCGCGGGGCGCAACCACAGGCAGGGTTGCGCGCGGCGCAAAGCGGCCAGCGTCGCGGCGGGGGTTACGGCTTCGGCTTCGGCAGGCGCGTCGTGCCCTGGCTGGACGCTGGACGAAGGGACAGGTGCGGTGGCGGGGAGCGTCATGGGTCGCGACAGGATGGGATGAATATGTGCTGCAACGAAACTGCAATCCGATTGCCATCCTAGGGATGCGTGGGCCGTGCTACAAGATCAACGGGTAGAATCCATCGTTGCCGAAACGGCAATGCTCATAGAGGAGCCGGCGCCTATACCGGGAATACCCTGACGGCTTTCCCGCTCCGCTTTCCAGTGCCCTTACCGACGCCGTCGCGATGATCCCTGCCACGTTGCAAAGCCCCGCCCTGCGCTATTTCCTCGAAGTCGTCCGCAGCGGTTCGGTCACCGAGGCCGCCGAACGCCTGGAGGTCGCGCCATCGGCGGTCAGCCGCCAGATCGCCCGCCTGGAACGGGAAATGGACACCTTGCTCTTCGAGCGCCGCGCGCGCGGCATGGTGCCGAACGCCGCAGGGGAACTGCTGGCCGCCCATGCCAAGCGGGTCCGACAGGACATGGAGCGGCTGGGCAGCGACATCCTGGCCTTGCGCGGCGTGCGCCAGGGGTTGATCCGACTGGTCAGCACCGAGGGCTATGCCTTCGGCTTCGTCCCGTCGCTGATCGCGTCCTTCCGCCGGGAATACGCAGGCATCCGTTTTTCGCTGGAGGCGGGATCCCAGCACGACATACCGCGCCGCATCCGCGATGGCGAGGCGGACATCGGCCTGACGCTGAGCCTGACGTCGGAGCGCGACATCCGGGTGGAGTTGCGCACGCCCGCCCCGGTCATGGCGGTGCTGGCGCCCGGCCATCCCTTGGCGGGCAAGCGCACGTTGTCGTTGGCGCAGCTTGCGCCCTACCCGCTGGCCTTGCCCGACCGGGCGTCCACGCTGCGGCAGTTGCTGGAAATCAGTTGCAGCCGCCAGCAGCTGTCCTACGAGCCGGCGTTCACCAGCCGCCATCTCGATGCCCTGATCACCTTCGCCGCGGAGTCCGACGGCGTGGCCTTCTGCGGCGAACTGGCCATCCGCGCCCGCCTGCGGCGCGGCGAGGTGGTTTGCGTGCCCTTGCGGGACCGCGAGATGAACGAGCGGCATTTCGAGGTCCAGACCCTGGCCGGCCGGCCCTTGCCGGCGGCATGCAAGGCCTTCGTCGCGCACCTCAAAAAGGAAATCGCGGCGGCCGACAGCAGAAGAGTCCGCTGAGGAGGCTTTTTTGTAACAGCAGAGGATTGGTACTAACCATTATTCGGGACGTCGCATCGGCCGCCGCCCCGGGCTTGTCCTGCATTGCAGCATTCCCTCCATAACCTTCAGGAATAGGAATAGGCCTCCAGGTACTTTGACGCTATGCGCCCCACCCTCTAATTTTCGATCGTCCGATCGACGCCCTACCGCGGCGAGTTCACACGACCACGAAAAATCGGGGGAATCAATGCAACGTCCAGTCCTGTCCGTCCTCGCCGCCGCCCTGCTCGCGGCGGGCGCCTGTATGCATGTCCCGGCGCAGGCCGCCGACCGTCCCGAACTGCGCGTCAGCTCGGGCGCGGCCGACAACGCCACGCTCGATCCGCACCGCGCCACGTCGACCGTGGACAAGGGCGTCGCCTCGGAAATGTTCGACGCGCTGGTCCGATTCCCCGCCGGCAGCGCCGACCCCAAGGCCCTGGAACCCGACCTGGCCACATCCTGGGAACACTCCCCGGATAGCAAGGTCTGGACCTTCCACCTGCGCAAGGGCGTGCAGTTTCACGCCGGGTACGGCGAGTTGAAGGCCGAGGACGTCGTCTACTCGCTGCAGCGCGCCGCCGATCCCAAGCGGTCCAGCTTCGCCAACAACTTCGACCTGCTCGACAAGGTCGAGGCGGTCGATGACTACACGGTGAAGATCACCCTGAAATACCCGGATGCCGCCTTCCTCGGCCGGGTCTCCAATTACCATGGCGGCAACATCGTCAGCAAGAAGGCAGCGGAAAAGCTGGGCGACAAGTTCGGCGCCGCGCCGGTGGGCACGGGCCCATTCGCCTTTGGCGAGCACGTCACCCAGCAGTACGTCAAGCTGGTCGCCCACGACAACTACTTCCGCGGCAAGCCGCAGCTGGCCGCCATCGTCTACCGCATGATCCCGTCGGACAGCGCGCGCGAGCTCGCATTCACGTCGGGCGAGATCGACGTCATGCAGGGCAAGCGCGAGCAGCGGTGGGTGGAGCGGTCGAGCAAGCGCGGGATGAAGGTCGATATCTTCGATCCCGCGGAATTCCGCACGCTGCACCTGAACCGCACGGTCAAGCCGCTGGACAATCCCAAGGTACGGCTGGCCATCGCGTCCGCCGTGGACGTCGATGAAATCGTCCGCTACGCCGGCAAGGACGTGGCGCAGAAAGGCTGTTCGGTCGTACCCAACGGCTACCTGGGCGAAGATTGCAGCGCCGGCGCCTATAAGTACGACGTCGCCAAGGCCAGGCAGCTGCTGGCCGAGGCCGGCTACCCGAACGGCATCGAGATCAAGTCCGTGGTGTCCAACATTTCGGCGCAGCTTCCCATCATGGAAATCGTCCAGGCCCAGTTGGCCAAGGCCGGGATCAAGCTGAACATGGAGGTGGTGGACCATGCCACCTACCAGGCCAAGAGCCGGCAGGACCTGAGCGCCCTCGTCTTCTACGGCGCGGCGCGCTTTCCCAACGCCGACAACTACCTGACCGAGTTCTACGACTCGGCCTCCGCCATCGGCGCGCCGGCCGCCATGTCCAATTTTTCGCACTGCAGTATTGCCGACACCGATATCCGCGCGGCGCGCGTGGAGCCGGATGCGACCAAACAGCTGGCCCTGTGGAAGGATGCGCAGGTCAAGATCCACGACGACGTCTGCGCCATCCCGCTATTCGGCCTGAAACAGGTCTGGGCGCACGGCGACGGCGTGACCTACGGCTACGACCTGAAGGGCGCGCTGAACCTGCAGCCGCCCATCACGGAGAAGACGACGGTCAAGCGTTGACCCGGACAGTCCCCCGGCCGGTCCCGCGCCAAGGCCCGCCGGATCAGCGCAATTCGCGAGATACCTGCGCCGCCACCGCGCGGGCCTCTTGCACAAAGGTCTCGACCAGGCTGTCGTTGCGTGAAGCCTGGACCCGGCACAACTGGAAGTGGAATTGCATTTCCGGATCGAAGCGCCTGAGCACCAGGCGATTCTGAAACCCATCGGCGAAGAGCGGATGAATCAACGACACACCCAACCCCGCGGCGACGAACTCGCACGCCGTCGGCGAGGTGCTGGTTTCAAGCACCACATTCAGCCTGGCGCCCGCCCGTTGGAAGGCGGCCTGCGCCAGCCCGTGGGTCTGGCTTTCGGCGCTGAAGCCGATGAAGGGCAGCCCGTCCAGGTCGCGCGGCCGCAGCACGCGCTTGCGGGCCAGCTCATGATTGACAGGCAAGGCGCACATCAAGGGATGCTGGAACATCGGTTCACGGTCGATATAGGGATTGTCGACCCGGCTGCCCACCAGCGCCACGTCGATCTGCCGCGTCGCCAGCCAGTCCGCCAGGAGATGCGAACCACGGCATTGGATGTTCATGCGCACGTCGGGATGATGGCGCAGGAAGTTCATCGTCGCGCGGCGGATGAAGGAACCCGACAGGGCCGGCAGCACGCCGACGATCAGCGTGCGCTGCTCGTCGCGGCGTATGGACTCCACCGCCTGCTCCACCTGGCGCAAGCCGGCGAAGATCCGGTCGACTTCCTCGTACAGGCGCATGCCGTGCGTGGTGGCCGCCAGCTTGCCGCGCACCCGGTCGAACAGGCTGAGGCCGGTATCGGCTTCCAGGTGCGCCAGCAGCTTGCTGACCGCCGGCTGCGTGACGCCCAGCACGGCGGCGGCCTGGCTGACGGTACCGTGCTCGATGACGGCCTTGAAGGCCTCGATCTGCCGCAGATTGAGTGTTTGCGCCATGCCGCTCCCTGTATAACCTTTTCGAATGCCCCACGCTTGCGGGGCAGCATGGGTTATAGCCTATCCCGGCACGGCTGGGGAGCCATGCCGCCGGTTCCGGCGCCGTGTCACGGTCGTCGCCCCCACGTCCACCATGCACAGCCAGGAGACGCCCGATGACCCAGGACTACGACTACATCGTCGCCGGCGCCGGCATGGTGGGCTCCGCCATCGCCATGGGCCTGGCGGGCCGGGGCCGCCGCGTGCTCATGCTGGACGGCGCGGATACCGATTTCCGCGCGGCCAAGGCCAACTTCGGCCTGGTGTGGGTACAGGGCAAGGGCTATGGCAATGTCCACTACCAGCGCCTGTCGCACGAGGCCGCGACCTTGTGGCCGGCCTTCGCCGCCGAGCTGCAACGGGAAAGCGGCATCGACCTGCAATACGAAAGCCGTGGCGGCCTGCACTTCTGCCTCGGGGAGGCGGAATGGGAGGACCGCGCGAGGCGCATGCGCGCGTGGGAAGGCAATACGCCCGAGCGCCCGTCCTGCGTCGAGATGCTGGACCGCGGCGCCCTGCTGCGACGTTTTCCCGGACTGCGCCTGGGCGATGACGTATCGGGCGGCAGCTTCGGCGCCACCGACGGCCACGTCAATCCGCTGCGGCTGCTGGCCGCATTGCAATCGGCCTACCAGGGCCGCGGAGGACGTCTGGTCAGCCAGCATCGGGTGGATGCCATCGCGCCGGCGCCGGGAGGCGGCTTCACGGTTTCCGCGGGCAAGGACCGCTATCGCGCCGGCCGCGTCATCGTCACGGCCGGCCTGGGATCCAACGACCTCAATCCCATGGTGGGCCTGGACATCCGCTTGCGCCCGCAGCGCGGGCAAGTGCTGGTCACCGAACGCCTCGCGCCCATGCTGCCCGTGCCGGCCAGCGGCGTGCGCCAGACCGGCGACGGCACCGTGCTGGTCGGCTTGACGCAGGAAGAAGTCGGATACGACATCACCACCACCGCCGTCGCCGCGACCCGCATGGCCCGCAAGGCCCTGTGCGTGCTGCCCGATCTCGCGGGCGCACGCCTGGTGCGCCAGTGGTCCTGCCTGCGCGTCATGACGCAGGACGGCTGCCCCGTCTATGCCGAATCCGCCACCCAGCCGGGCGCCTGGACCGCGCTGTGCCACTCCGGCGTCACGCTGGCCTCCTTTCACGCGGGGCCCCTGGCGCAGGCCATTGATGGCGGCGGCCTGCCGCTCTCCTTTTCCGATCGCCTGCCACGGCGGCGTGCTGGCGCGGCGATCGCCGCCGCTGCCGGCGCGCAACACCCGTCTTCCACCGCCACGGCCGACCTCGCGGCCTGGTCTTCATTCTTGGATGCCTTCAACCATGAGCGCTTCGATGTTTCGCAAGCTGCATGAACCCGGCGCGCAGGCGCTGACGGTCTATATCGACGGCCAGCCGGCCGTCGCCGAACCCGGCGAGACGGTCGCCGCCGTCCTGCTGCGCCAGGACGCCGCGGCATCGCGCACCACGCCGGTCCAGGAGAGCCCCCGCGCGCCTTATTGCATGATGGGCGTGTGCTTCGACTGCCTGGCCATCGTCGACGGCGTGGCCTCGACCCAGACCTGCCTGGTCACCGTGCGGGATGGCATGCGGGTCCAACGCCAGTACGGCAAGCGGAGCGTGCAGCCATGATCCGTGAATTCGATGCCTTGATCGTGGGCGCCGGCCCGGCCGGCATGAGCGCGGCCATCCGCCTGCGCGCCCTGGGCCGCGACGTGCTGGTGGTCGACGAGCAGCCCGCGCCCGGCGGACAGATCTGGCGCGCGGTCGAAACCGTGGCCGCGACGGCCACCGGCGCGCTGCTGGGCGACGAATATCGCGCCGGCGCCACGCTGGCCGAAGCCTTTCGCCGCAGCGGCGCTGTCTATGAGCCCGGCACGCAGGTGTGGCAGATCGAACCCGACTGGCATGTCTACATGACCCGCGCGGGCAAGGCCGAAGCCGTGCGCGCCAGGCAGGTGTTGCTGGCCACCGGCGCGCAGGAGCGGCCCATGCCCTTCCCTGGCTGGACGCTGCCGGGGGTGCTCACCGTAGGCGCGGCGCAGATCCTCTTGAAGACCTCGCGCCAGGTGCCGGCCCAGCCCGTCTGGATAGCGGGCAGCGGGCCTTTGGTGCTGCTCTACATGGCGCAGCTGCTGCGCGCCGGCGGCAAGATCGCCGGCTGGCTGGACACCGCGCCGCCGGGCGCCTGGCGCCGCGCCTTGCCCTACCTGGGTGACGCCCTGCGCCGTGCCGGCGAGGTCGGCAAGGGCCTGCGCTGGCTGCGCGAACTGCGTGCGGCCGGCGTACGCCGCATCAAGGGCGTGCGGGAATTCCGCGCCCTGGGCGACGGCCGCCTGCAACAGATCGAATACACGCTGCCGGGCGGCGGCAAGCAGCGCGCCGACGCGCAGGTGCTGCTGGTCCATGAAGGCGTGGTGCCGTCCATCCACATGACGCGCGCGCTGGAGTGCGAACATGCCTGGAACGAACAGCAGTCCTGCCTTGCCCCCGTGTTGAACGAATGGGGCCGCACCAGCCGCCCCGGCCTGTACGTGGCGGGCGACGGCGCCGGCATCGGCGGCGCCACCGCCGCCTGCGTGCGCGGCGAGATCGCCGCCCTGGGCATGGCCCTGGATGCCGGCGCCCTGGATGCCGCCAAGGCGGACGCCGCCGCCGCGCCCCTGCGCGCGTCCCTCGCGGACATGCTGCGCCTGCGCCCCATGCTGGACGCGCTCTATCCGCCGCGTCCCAATATTTATTCTCCCGCCGACGACACCATCGTTTGCCGCTGCGAGGAGCTGACGGCGGGCGATATCCGCAAGGCGGCGGACCTGGGCCAGCCCGGTCCCAACCAGATCAAGTCCTTTACCCGCGCGGGCATGGGGCCTTGCCAGGGACGGCAGTGCGGCTACACCATCGCGCACATCCTCGCTGAAAAGCAGCGGCGTCCGGTGGCGGACGTCGGCTTCTATCGCGTGCGGCCGCCCTTGAAGCCGCTTACGCTGGGGGAGCTGGCCAGCCTGGACCTGGAGGAGGATATAAAGGGAGCGGCGGCGAAATGAGCGGCATCTCCAACAACCTCGGCAGCAAGGTCAGCAACAAGGCCTCCGGCGAAGCCGCCGGGGCACGGCCGGTCTACGACGCCGTCGTCATCGGGGGCGGCCTGCACGGCCTGTCGGCCGCGCTGCACATCGCGCGCGGCGGCGGCCGCGTGGTGGTGGTGGAAAAACATTGGGTGGGGCGTCACGCATCCGGCGCTACCGCCGCGGGGGTGCGCACGCTGAACCGCGACCGGCGCGAGCTGGACCTGTCGCTGGAAGCCATGGACATGTGGCATGCCATGGAGTCGCTGGTCGGCGATGACTGCGGTTTCCATGCCAACGGCCAGATCTGCGTGGCGGAAAGCCCCGCGGCCCTGGAAAAACTCCAGGGCCGCGTGAACGGCCTGCGCGCCGACGGCTACACGCACGAGGAGATCATCGACACCGATGAATTGCGCCGCCTGCTGCCCGACCTCAGCCACCATTGCGTGGGCGCATCCATCGCCCGCCGCGACGGCGCCGCCGATCCCCATCGCGCCCTGCGCGCCTTCCGCCGCAGCGCCTTGCAGGCCGGCGTGGAGCTGATCGAGCATTGCGGCGTCACGGCCATCGAACGGCAAGGCCAGGACTGGCGCGTCGTCGGCGAAGGCGGCCGCGCGTGGATCGCGCCCGCAGTGGTCAATGCCGCGGGCGCCTGGTCCGCCCGCATCGCCGCCCTGGTGGGCGACGACATTCCCCTGGCGACCAAATCGTCGATGATGATGGTCAGCGAACGGCTGCGGCCTTTCATCAAGCCCGTGGTGGCGATCATGGGGCGGTCGCTGTCCTTCAAGCAGTCCGACCAGGGTACGCTGGTGATCGGCGGCGGCCTGCAGGGCATCCCGGACCTGGACAAGGAAACGTCCACCGCACGCATGAAGGTCCTCGCCAAGGGCGCGCATGCGGCGACCGATCTCTTCCCGTCGGTCTCGAATATCCGCATCGTCCGTGTCTGGGCCGGGCTGGAAGCCAAGACGGAGGACCTGCTGCCGGTGGTGGGCCCGTCGCCCAACGCGCCCGGCGTGTTTCACGCTTTCGGATTTTCCGGACATGGCTTCGAGCTGGTGCCCGTGGTCGGCGCGACCCTGGCGGACTTCGTCCTGCGGGGCGGCACCCGCCGGCCCATCCAGAACCTCACGGCCGAACGGCTGATGGCACCGGGCACGCCGGGCGCCGCGCCGGCCGCCAAGCCGCCGGTCGACCCGACCGTGTTCTAGCTTCAGGAGACCTCCACCATGATGCGCTATGCGGTCAAGCGACTGCTGCTGGCCATACCCACCCTGCTGGCCATGTTGACGGCGGTCTTCGTCCTGGTGCGCCTGGTGCCCGGCGACCCCGCGGCGGTGATGCTGGGCGACCAGGCCAGCGCCGAAGCCCTGGCCGCGCTGCGCACTCGCCTGGGCCTGGACCTGCCCATGCAGGTTCAATACCTGCATTTCCTGCGTGACATGCTGTCCGGCAACTTCGGCGTGTCCATGGCGTCGGGCCGCACGGTCCTGCAGGAAGTCGCCCTGGTGCTGCCGTGGACGCTGCAGCTGACCGCCGCGTCCATCCTGATCGGGGTACTGTTCGGCTTGCCGCTGGGCACCTGGGCCGCCCTGCGCCGCAATGGCTGGCCCGATTATCTGGGACGTGTGCTGTCGCTGACGGGATTGTCTTTCCCGGCATTTGTCTCCGGCATCCTGATGTTGCTGGCCTTTGCCATCCAGCTGCGCTGGTTTCCTGTCATAGGCAGCAGCGTCGCCGGCGACTGGACCAGCCAGTTGCGCGCCCTGGTCCTGCCCGCATTCAACCTGGGCCTGATCATGACCGCCTACGTCATGCGCGTGACCCGCTCGTCCATGCTGGGCGTGATGGGCGAGGACTATGTCCGCACGGCCCGCGCCAAGGGCGTGCGGCCCATGCGCCTGGTGTTGCGTCATGGCTTGCGCAATGCGCTGATACCCATCGTCACCGTGGTGGGGCTTTACTTCGGCACGCTGATCGGCAACTCGGTGCTGACCGAGATCGTCTTCAACCGGCCGGGACTGGGCAAGCTGATCCTGGGCGCGCTGAATACGCGCGACTACACCTTGCTGCAAGGGCTGATGGTGGTCTTCGCCACCTGCGTGATCTTCGTCAACCTGCTGACCGACCTGGTGTACGGGTGGGTCGATCCCCGGGTGAAATACCAATGAGCGCCGTTCCCTCTTCCGCCACCGCCGGCGCCCCGGCGTCGCGCAGGCCCAATGCGCTATGGCAGGCCTTGCGCCGCAACAAGCTATCGTGGGTCGGCATCGGCCTGCTGCTGGTCATCGTCCTGGTGGCGGTGTTCGCGCCCTGGATCGCGCCGCATGATCCGCTGCAGCAGAACATCGCCTACCGCCTGGACCCGCCTTCGGCGGACTACTGGCTGGGCACCGACAGCTATGGCCGGGACGTGCTGTCGCGGCTGATCTACGGCGCCCGCGTGTCGCTGCTGGTCGGCTTCGTCGCCATCCTCATCGCCATGAGCATCGGGGCGTCCCTGGGCATCCTGGCGGGCTATGTGGGCGGGCTGCTGGACCAGTTCATCATGGGACTGGTAGACGTCCTGCTGTCCTTCCCTACCCTGCTGCTGGGCCTGATGGTCGCGGCGATGCTGGGCGCCAGCCTGGAGAACCTGATCGTCGCCATCGCCATTACGGAAATCGCGCCTTTCGTGCGGGTGGCGCGGGCGCCGACCATCGCCTTGAAACAGCGTGATTTCGTCGAAGCCGGCCGGGCCTTGGGATTCGGTCCCTTCCGCCTGATGGGCGTGCATATCCTGCCCAACATGATTTCGGACGTGGTGGTGCTGGGCTCCTTGTGGATGGCGTCGGCCATCCGTACCGAGGCGTCCTTGAGCTTCATCGGCCTGGGCGTGCCGCCCCCCGCCGCCACGTGGGGCGCCATGATACGCGAGGGCTTCGAGAACATCCTGGATGCCTGGTGGCTGACGGTGTTTCCCAGCATTGCGATCCTGCTGACGGTGCTGGCCTTGAATCTGCTGGGTGATGCGCTGCGCGACGCGATCGATCCCAAGCTGCGGTCGGAGCATTCATGATGAAGGAAACGATCCTGAAGGCCGGCGCGAAGGATGGGCGGGCGCCCGCCGATACCGCAGGCGCCGTGCTCGAACTGCGCGACCTGCGCACCGAATTCCGTATCGGCGGCGCCTGGCATGCGGCGGTGCGGGATGTCTCCTTGAGCGTCAGGCGCAACGAAACCCTGGCCGTCGTCGGCGAATCGGGCAGCGGCAAGAGCGTCACCGCCCTGTCCATCCTGCGCCTGCTGCCCGCGACCGGCGCCCGCCACGCCGGCGGCCGGATCCTGCTGGAAGGCCGCGACCTGGCGACCTTGCCGGAAAAGGAGATGTCGCGCCTGCGGGGCGACGCGATGGCGATGATTTTCCAGGAACCCATGACGTCCCTGAACCCGACCATGCGGGTAGGCGAGCAGATCGCCGAGGCGATACGCCAGCATCGCGACGTGTCGTGGAAAGAGGCCCGGGCGGAAGCCTTGCAGGCCTTGGAGGAAGTGAAGATACCCGCCGCGGCCAGCCGCTACGACGACTATCCGCATCAATTTTCCGGCGGCATGCGCCAGCGCGTGATGATCGCCATGGCCTTGGCCTGCAAGCCCAAGGTGCTGCTGGCGGACGAGCCGACCACGGCGCTGGACGTGACCATCCAGGCGCAGATCCTGAGCCTGTTGGCGGACCTGAAGACGGCGCGTGGCATGGCGGTGGTGTTCATCACGCACAACCTGGGCGTGGTGGCGCAGATTGCCGACCGGGTGGCGGTGATGTATGCCGGCGAAGTGGTCGAGACGGCCGATGTCGACACCTTGTTCGCCTATCCGACGCATCCCTATACCGAAGCGTTGTTGCGCGCGATGCCGCGCGTGGACACCGATGCGGAATCGCTGGATCCGATCGCCGGCAGCGTACCCGCGATCACCGCCATACCGCCCGGATGCGCCTATGCGCCGCGCTGCCCGCTGCGGCAGGCGGCCTGCGAGGCCAGCCGTCCGGCATTGAACGATATTGGGGGCGAGCATGGAGTGCGGTGCCTGGTGCGGGCGCCTGCCTCGACATCGCGTTCCCCAATGACGGGACCGTCCGATTCCAAGGTGCAAGCATGAGCCAGTTGTTGCAAGTCCGCCATCTCGTCAAGCGCTTCCATAGCGGCGGCGGCTGGCTGGGCGGCGCGAAGAAGACCGTGCACGCCGTCAACGACGTGTCCTTCGACGTCGGACGAGGGCAGTCGCTCGGGCTGGTGGGGGAATCCGGCTGCGGCAAATCCACCGTCGCCCGCATGCTGCTGCGCCTGATCGAGGCGGACGAAGGCAGCATCGTTTTCGACGGCCAGGATATGCGCAGCGCGGGCGCAGCGCAGCTGCGGACCTTGCGGCAGCGCGTCCAGATCATTTTCCAGGATCCCTATGCATCCTTGAATCCGCGCCGGACCATACGGCAGACCCTGGCGGAGCCCTTGTTCGTCCATGGTGTCGGCGATGCCTCCGCCATCGAGGCGAAGATCACGCAGACCATCCAGGAAGTAGGACTACCCGTGTCCGCGCTGGAGAAGTACCCGCATGAATTCTCGGGTGGCCAGCGGCAGCGTATAGGAATCGCCCGCGCGCTGGTGCTCGATCCGCAGCTGATCGTCGCCGACGAGCCTGTATCGGCGCTGGATGTGTCGGTACAGGCGCAAATCCTGCAACTGCTGGACCGCCTGAAACGCGAGCGCGGCTTGTCGTTCGTGTTCGTGTCGCATGATCTGGGCGTCATCCGGCATTTCTGCGACACGGTCAGCGTGATGTATCTGGGGCGCATCATCGAAACCGGGCCGACGCGGCAGGTACTGGACGCACCGCGACATCCCTATAGCCGCGTGTTGCGGGATTCCTCGCCCGTGCCGGATCCCAAGGCGCGTATCGCGCTGGCCAAGATCCAGGGCGAGATCCCCTCGCCCACCAACCTGCCTCCGGGTTGTGCTTTTCATCCGCGTTGCGCGTATGCGCAGGCGGATTGCAAGGCTGGCGTGCCGGCGTTGTCGGCGCAAGCCGGGCTTGGGGCCGCGGCGTGTTTTCATCCCTTGGGGCCTGTCCGGGGTTAGGCCGCGACAGCGTTGCATCAAAAGACGTCGACCAAGGCAGTCCGCCGCCAGGCCGCCACCGCCTAGGATTTTCCCTTACCCCGCACCCATTGCGAAGCACGCAAACGGCGCCGCTTTCAACGCGGTCGCCAACGTCGCGCGCATGCGCGGCACAGGGAAAATCCGCGGTCCGCCATCATGGGCGAGAACGGCCGCCTCATCCGTTCTAATTTTGGCAAGAATTCTTTGATCAAACTCTAATTGTTGTACAGCTGCGCCATCTCTAGAATTTTTCGAACTGGATGGGATGGCGGTCCTCTTGCCGCGGCCGCTCACCCAACGCCCGGCGCAGGCGAGACCTGTCCGGACCGACAACAACGGAATCGGGCCCATGCGCCCGCATCCAACCTCACACGAGGGGAAAATGCTCGCTTACACCTGTAGGCGTCTATTGATGACGCTACCGGTCATGCTGTTTGTCGCACTTTTTGTGTTCGGCCTGCTTGACCTTGCCCCCGGCGATCCCGCCGCCCTCCTTGCGGGCGAGGACGCGACGCCCGAAACCATCGCGCGTATCCGCGAGTCCTTGGGACTGGACCACTCCTTCCTGCACCGTTTCGGCGATTGGATCCTTGCCGCCGCCCATGGCGACCTGGGCAAGTCGCTGTACACCGGCTTGCAGGTCTCCGACATGATCGCCCAGCGTATCGCGCCCACTTTTACGTTGATGGCGATGACGCTCATCATATCCGTCGTGCTCGCGGTGCCCATGGGCACGCTGGCCGCGTGGAAGCACAACCGCTGGCAGGACCACGGCATTATGGTGTTCGCGGTCTTTATATTTTCCGTGCCCGCCTTCGTCGTCGGATACCTGCTCGCCTGGATATTCGGCCTGCAATTGCGCTGGTTCCCGGTCCAGGGCTATATGCCCTTCTCCTCGGGCGTCTGGGCGTCCCTGCACACCCTCATCCTGCCCGCGCTCGCATTGGGCAGCGTCTACGTCGCGCTCATCACCCGCATCACCCGCGCCACGATGCTGGAAACGCTTTCGCAAGACTACGTCCGCACCGCGCGCGCCAAGGGCGTCGACAACCGGACCCTGCTGTTCCGCCACGCGCTGAAGAATGCCGCGGTGCCGATCGTGACCGTCGTCGGCATCGGCGTCGCGCTCCTGATCAGCGGCACCGTGGTCACCGAAACCGTGTTCTCCATACCCGGCCTGGGCCGTCTTGTCGTCGATGCGATCTTGCGGCGCGATTATCCCGTCATCCAGGGAACTGTGCTTCTTTTCAGCTTCCTGTACGTGATCGTCAACCTGCTTGTCGACCTTCTCTATCGCGTTTTCGACCCCAGGATCAAGTACTGATGAACAAGCTGACCGGCCTCTGCAAGAGGCAACCCACCATACTCGTCGGCCTGCTGCTTCTGGCCGTCATCATCCTTCTCGCGGTATTCGCTCCCTGGATGGGGACGGTCGACCCGACCGCGCTGTCGCCCATCCACCGTACCCGCAACCCCGGCGCGGAATTCTGGTTCGGCACCGACCTGCTCGGCCGCGATGTCTATTCCCGCGTCATCTATGGCGCCAGGGTGTCGCTCATCGTCGGCTTCTCGGTGGCCATCCTGTCGACCGCCATCGGCGTGGCCATCGGCCTGGCGGCGGGATTCGTACGTTGGCTGGACACGATCGTCATGCGCATCATGGACGGATTCATGTCGATCCCGACCATTCTGCTCGCGATCGCCCTGATATCGGTGACCAGCGCCTCCATGAAGAACGTCATCCTCGCCATCACGGTCGCCGAAATCCCGCGCGTGGTCCGCCTGATACGGGGCCTGGTCCTCACGTTAAGGGAACAACCTTACGTGGAAGCGGCGCAATCCTCCGGCGCCAGCACCTTGCGCATCGTGTGCAAGCATATTTTTCCCAACACCATCGCGGCGCTCACCGTCCAGGCCACGTATATCTGCGGTGTCGCGATCCTGGCCGAAGCGAGCCTGTCCTTCATAGGCGCCGGCGTGCCGCCCTCGGTCCCCTCCTGGGGGAACATCATGGCGGAAGGACGGGCGCTCTGGCAGGTCAAGCCTTACCTCATCGCGTTCCCCGCGCTGTTCCTGTCGATCACCATCCTTGCCATCAATATGCTGGGCGACGGCCTGCGCGACGCGATCGATCCTCGCATGAACCGGAGGTCCGGCGAATGAACCCCTTGAACACGCATGCCCCGGGAAAACGGGTCCTGACGATAGACCGCCTGTCCGTCGATTTCGGCAGCATCCAGAAACCGGTCCACGCCGTGCGGGGACTCAGCCTGCACGTCGATCGTGGCGAGACGCTCGCCATCGTCGGCGAGTCGGGCTCCGGAAAATCGGTCACGTCCCTGACCACAATGCGCCTGGTGGAATTCGGCGGCGGCCGGGTCGCCGCCGGCGCCATCGAATTCCAGCGCACCAAGGGCGCCGTCGATTTGCTCAAGCTGTCCGAAAGCGAGATGCGATCCATACGCGGCAGCGAGATCGCGATGATCTTCCAGGAGCCCATGACGTCGCTGAATCCCGTCCTGACGGTAGGCCAGCAGATCACGGAGGCCATCCGCCTGCACCAGAAGAGCGACGCGCGCACGACGTTGGAAAGCGCCCGCCACATCCTGGACCAGGTGCGGATCCCGGACGCGCGCGGCATCCTTGAACGCTATCCCCACGAATTGTCCGGGGGCATGCGCCAGCGCGTCATGATC
The DNA here is from genome assembly GCF_004121055.1 of Achromobacter aloeverae. Classification (GTDB taxonomy): domain Bacteria; phylum Pseudomonadota; class Gammaproteobacteria; order Burkholderiales; family Burkholderiaceae_B; genus Bordetella_C; species Bordetella_C aloeverae. The sequence continues at coordinate 888,449 of NZ_PYAL01000002.1, read as the reverse complement.
GCCATGGCCCTGTCCTGCAGACCGTCGCTGCTCATCGCCGACGAACCGACCACCGCGCTGGACGTCACCATCCAGGCCCAGATCCTGCAGCTGATCCGCGAGTTGCAGAAAGAGATGGACATGGCGGTCATCTTCATCACCCATGACATGGGCGTCGTCGCCGAGGTCGCCGACCGCGTCATGGTGATGCGCCACGGCGAAGTCGTCGAAGAGAACGCCGTCGAGCCCTTGTTCGCCCACCCTGTCCATCCCTACACGCGGGCGCTGCTGGCCGCCGTGCCGCGCCTGGGGGATATGCGCGGAACCGCGGCCCCGGCGCATTTCGCGCTTCTGGATAAGGGCGCCGCCCCCACCACTGGCAGGAAGACGCAAGACTCGGCGTCCAAAGGCGACGGGCGCATCATCCTGCGGGTCAAGGACCTGGTAACGCGCTTTGACGTCCGAGGTGGCTTCCTGGCGCGCGTACGCAAGCGGGTACACGCCGTCGAGCACCTGAGCTTCGAACTCAAGGCAGGCGAAACACTAGCGCTGGTCGGCGAATCCGGCTGCGGCAAGACGACGACAGGTCGCTCGCTCATGCGGCTGGCAAAACCGCTTTCCGGCACCGTCGAATTCGACGGCCACCGCATAGACGGCAAGGACCCCGCGTCCTTGACGCACCTGCGCCGCAACATGCAGTTCATCTTCCAGGATCCCTTTGCGTCCCTGAATCCTCGCATGCGCATCGGCGCAAGCATCAAGGAACCGATGCTGATCCACGGCATTGCGCAGGGACAAGAGGCAGACCGCCGGGTGGCGGCGCTGCTGGAACGTGTCGGACTGAGCGCCGCGATGGCCGACCGTTGGCCCCATGAGTTTTCCGGCGGCCAACGCCAACGCATCTGCATCGCGCGCGCCTTGTCGGTAAATCCCAAGGTGCTGATCGCCGACGAGTCCGTGTCCGCGCTGGACGTCTCCATCCAGGCCCAGATCGTCAACCTGCTTATCGATCTGCAGCAGGAGTTCGGGATGGCCTATCTCTTCATATCGCACGACATGGCGGTGGTGGAGCGCATCAGCCACCGCGTCGCGGTGATGTATCTGGGCCAGATCGTGGAAATCGGCCCGCGCCAGAGCATTTTCGAGAACCCGCAGCACCCTTATACCCGCAAGCTCATGCAGGCAGTACCCATAGCCGATCCAACGCAACGGCGGACAAGAACCCTGGAAGTCTCCGAGATCCCCAGCCCCGTTCGTCCTATCGGCTACCGCCCGGACATCGCGCCCTTGGTCAAGGTCGGTCCCGGGCACTTCGTTGCCCACCATAAGGTCGGCGCTTGATCGGCCCGGCCCCACAACAGTACAAGGAAATCCGGCATGAACCGCAGAAGTTTTCTCCTGACGCCGCTCGCCCTGGCCGTCGCCCAGACGCTCCCCTTCTCCGCCTTCGCCCAGCCCAAGCCGCGCAACTTCAAGTGGGTGCCACAGGCCGATCTCGCCCTGCTCGATCCGATTTTCACGACGGCGCAGGTGACCCAGAACCACGCGCAGCTGGTTTTCGACACGCTCTACGGCCTGGATGAAAAACTCGAGCCTCACCCGCAGATGGCGGAAGGCCACACGGTCAGCGACGACAAACTGGTCTGGACCATCAAGTTGCGCCAGGGCCTCGGGTTTCATGACGGGTCCCCGGTGCGCGCAGCCGATGTCGTGGCCAGCATCAAGCGTTGGGGCGACCGGGACTTGATGGGCCGTTCGCTGCTGCAGGCAACGAAATCCATCGAGGCCATTGACGACCATACGCTGCGCATTACCCTGTCCGAGCCCTTCCCTCTCATCCTTCACGCACTGGGCCGCCAGACGACCAACATGGCGGCCATCATGCCCGAACGCCTGGCGAAGACGCCCCCGAACCAGGCTGTCAAGGAAATGATAGGCAGCGGGCCGTTCCGTTTCGTGCCGGCAAAGTGGATCTCCGGCTCCAAGGTGATCTACGAACGCTTCGAGGGCTATGTGCCACGTCCTGCCGATACGCCATCCAGCTTCGGCGCCGGCCCCAAGATCGCCCATGTGCCCGGCGTCGAGTGGAACATCATTCCCGACGGCGCCACGGCAATCGCCGCCTTGCAGGCGGGCGAAGTGGATGGCGTGGAGCGCATCAACAACGACTTCCTGGGCATGCTGAAGGAGATGCCTGACATACACCTGGTCAAGATCGCGCTGCCAGGCATCAATATCATGCGTTTCAACCAGCTTTTCCCGCCTTTCAACAACGCCGACATACGACGGGCGGTGCTGTCGGTCGTGAACCAGACAGAGTACATGACGGCGGCAAACGGCTCTTCCTTCCCGGAATACTGGAACGACAAATGCGGGGTCTTCGTGCCCGGGTGCCCGATGGACAGCCGCAACGGCATGGAGAAGCTGACCGGCAAGCGAGACATTGCCGCGGCAAAGGCCGCGATCAAGAAGGCCGGATACAACGGCGAGCGCGTCGTCCTGCTGGATCCCGTGGACTTTCCCTCGCACCATGCGTCCGCGCTGGTTACCGCCGACCTGTTCAAGAAGCTGGGCTTCAATGTCGACCTGCAAGCCGTCGACTGGGGCACCGCCGTCCAGCGGCGCAATAGCCAGGCCTCTCCGCAAGAAGGCGGCTGGAGCGTCGCTTTCACCGGGTTGAGCGGCATGAACAACCTGGATCCCGCCGGTCACCTTGCGCTGCGCGGCAACGGCAAGGACGCGTGGTTCGGCTGGCCGGACAGCCCCAAGCTGGAAGAACTCCGCAACCAGTGGTTCAAGGCGCCGGACCTCGATACGCAGAAAAAGATCTGCGCGCAAATCCAGGAGCAGGTGTTCATCGACGTCCCCTACATCCCACTGGGCGCCACCTACCAGGTTTCCGCATTGCGCTCGCAATGGAAAAACTTCGAACCCTACATGCCGCTTTTCTACAACCTGCGCCAGGCCTGAACTCGACACCACCGTCCTGCACCCTGGGACACAAGAACAGCATCACATACCGCTGGAGCAGAAAAAATGCGCATCGCAGTACTGCAGTTCACCCACGAAACGGTGACCTTCCTTCCCAACGACACCACGCTGGACGACTTTACCTACGTGGGTTCCCCCGCGACAGGGGAAGCCCTGCTGCAAACCGATCCGAAAGGCTACATGGGAGGCTTCGTCCAGGTGGCACGCGAGTATGCCGACGTGGAGCTGGTCGGGATAACGTCGCCCCTCTTTCCCAAGACCGGGACCGGCTCGGGCTGGATTACCGAGGAGGCTTTCGAGCACTTCATCGGCATCATGGTGAAGGAGCTGGCCGAACAGGGTCCGTTCGACGGCGCATTTCTCGCCTTGCACGGGGCCGCCGCCGTACGCGGCGTGCCCCGCCCGGAAGCGGAGATCGCGCGTCGCGTGCGCGCAGTGATCGGCGAATCGGCATACATCAGCGGCACATTCGACCCGCATGGCAATGAGGACGAGCAATTCCTGAAAAGCGCCAACATGGCGTTCTGCGTGAAGTATTTTCCGCACTACGACATGCATCTACAGGGCGAGCGGGCAGCGCGCATGCTGGTGCGCGCGATCCGCAAGGATTTCGTCCCCACCAACGCCGTCATCCGCATTCCCATCATTGCGCCCACGGTCCTGATGTGGACCGGTGCGTCGCCCTGGTCCGACCTGGTCCAGCGTGCGCTGACCTGGGAGGCGCGCGAGCCGGACGTGTACGTCAATGTCTTTTTCGGCTTTCCCTGGGCCGACGTGCCCGACGCCGGCATGACCATCCAGGTCCTCACCAATGGCAAGCCCGCCCTCGCCAAGTCCGTCGCCCAGGACATGGCGAACTGGGCCTGGCGCAAGCGGCACGCGCTACTGAATACCACCAGGATCCACGACATGGCATCCGGCGTCCGCCTGGCGGCCGAGGCCGTCGCCGAGGGCAAGGGGCCCGTGGTCCTGGCGGATTCCAGCGACCGGTCAGGCTATGCGACGTGGCTGCTGGCGGAGATCCTTGCCCAGAACCTCAAGCGCACACTGGTCGCCACGCTTGCGTCCGCGCGGCAGGTCCAGGCGCTCGAGCAGGCCGGCGCCAAGGCCGGCGACGACTTTGATATGGAAGTCGGTGGCCTCGTCGATGAATCGGCCGGCCCGGCGGTACGCGTCACGGGCAAGATCCTGCGGGTTCAGCAGGCCACCGCGGGACGCTTCAGGGCCCAGAATTGGTATTTGATCGCCTTCGGCGAGGGCAATGTCCTGATTCTCAGCCCCTACCTGGTCCAGATCCAGGAACCGACGGACCTTTGGGCGCTCGGCCTGGCGCCCGAAGATTTCGATGTGGTGGCCATCAAATCGCGGGTCCACTTCCGGCGCGGCTTCGACGACAGCGGATATTCGCCCACCATCCTCATTGTTGAGCCCTCGCAACCATTTGTCGGGACGGTTCGCCTGGATGGGCTGAACTACAAGCATCTCAAGTTGACGGACTACTACCCCTACGGGAACCCGGCGTTCGACGGCGAAGTGCTCTAGCGACACCGGCGGGCGCCCGGGTAGAACCATGGCCTGGCCCCACGCCAACCGATTGCGGCCGGCGTGGGGCGCCCTTGTTCACCCGTATACTTTGCCGCTATGTCCCATACGCCACGGCGGTCTTCGCCATTCGTCCTATGCTGAACACAGCCTTCCGCTATTTCCTGGAGGTGGTCAACGCGGGCTCCTTGACCGGCGCCGCATTGCGGCTGCATGTCGCGCCGTCGGCCGTAAGCCGCATGATCCGCAAGATCGAGGACGAATACGACATTGCCCTGTTCGAGCGCCATGGCCGCGGCATGGTCCTGACCGAGGCCGGTGAAATTCTCGCCACCAGCGCAAAACGCAGCCAGCTCGAAGCGGAACTCGCCCGCACGGATATAGGCGATCTGCGCAAGGTCGGCCAGCGGCTCATACGCATTTCAGCCAACCAGGCGTTCGGGATGGAACTGCTGCCGACGCTGATGGCGCGCTTTCAAAACGCCACGCCTGAAGTCACTTTCAACCTGACGCTGCTTCGCGCCAGCGAAATTCATCGGCGCGTCCAGGACGGCGAGGACGACATCGGCCTGTACTACAGCCTCAAGCCCGCCGTGGATGTCAACCTGCAGTACACGCGCCGCATGCGCGTGCTGGCGCTGGTCAAGCAGGGGCACCCGCTGACGGCCAGGGACTCGGTCTCGCTGAAGGACATCGCCTCGTATCCGGTGGGACATATGAGCCAGGGCACGACGATAAGGGCAATCGTGGATCTGTGCTGCATGCAGAAGAACGTCGCGCTCACGACCGCGTTCGTGAGCAACAACGTCACCGCCCTGCAGAACTTCTGCCTGGTGCGGGAAAATGCCGTGGTTTTCTTCGGGGAGCTGACGGCGACGTCCGTTCTCAAGCACCACGGCCTGGTCGCCTTGCCTATCGCCGACGCCCAGCTGCACCAGCGTCACCTGCAGATCATTACGATGGAGGGTCGCGAGCTTCCTGTCAGCGCGCGGCGCTTCCTGGCGATGATCATCCAGCATATCGAGGAAGAAGTCGGGCCGCCCTGGGTTGCGCCGGATGAGCGCACTTGAACGCGACCCGGCCCTCGACGGACTATCCATGTCGGATAACTTTGTGCCGTGGCGGTTTCGAGGCCGCTCCTCAGGTACGCAATTTTTCGAGGTTCATAGCCCCATGAGCGTCAAACCTTTTGAAACCCGCCAACCGCTGCCCCGCGTTGCGCTCTTTGCCGTCGGCGGCACCATAGCCGGCCGCGCCGACAACCGCACCAACACCACGGACTACAAGATAGGATCCATCGGCGCCCGGGACCTGATCGCGGCCGTCCCGGAACTGGCGGAGATCGCGGAAGTCAGCGGCGAGCAGATCGCCAACGTACCGAGTTCGGACGTCGGGGCCGAGGTATTGCTCAAGCTGGCCAAGGCCATCTCCGCCAAGCTCGATGACCCGCGGGTGAAAGGCGTCGTCGTGACACACGGCACGGATACCCTTGCTGAATCGGCGTTCTTCATCGATCTCACGGTGCGGACCACGAAGCCGGTGGTGTTCGTCGGCGCAATGCGGCCCGCATCCGCGATCAGTGCCGACGGCCCCGGCAACCTGCTGCAAGCCGTTGCGCTGGCGGCTTCCGATGAGGCGGTTGGCCGCGGCACCTTGCTTACGCTCAACGACCGGATAGGTTCCGCGTTCTACATCAACAAGACCCATACCACCGCGCTCGATACCTTCCATGCGTATGAGCAAGGGTACCTGGGCACCTACATCAACGCCCGCCCGCGCTTCTGGTACACCCCCGCGACGCCCATCGGCAAGCCCCACTTCGATATCAGCGCAATGGAAAGCCTGCCCAAGGTCCCCATCCTCTACATGCACCAGGACGCGGATGACGCCCTCATCGACGCGGCAATCGCCGGCGGCGCCAAAGGCCTGGTCATCGATGCGTCAGGACATGGTTCGGTCAGGACCAGTACGAAGCAGCGCATCCGGGAATTGGATCAACAGGGCTTTCCGGTGATTCGAGCATCGCGGACCAATAACGGCATCGTCGCCGAGAAGCCCGAGGGTATCGGCGCTGGCGTGTACACGGCCGGCAAGGCACGCTGGCTGCTATCGCTTGCCATTGCCGCGGGGGCGTCGATCGACGAAATCCGTCGCTGCTTTCGGGCGTGAACCCAATTTTCGACTCATCGAGAAATGCCAAAGATCAACATCGTGCATCTGCAGACGTTGTGCAACATTGCCCAGTTGGGAAGCTTCCAGGCGGCCGCGGACCACATGTACACCACCCAGCCCACCATATCGGTCCGCATGCGCGAACTGGAGGGCCGCCTGGGATTCCCCGTGTTTCACAAGCGCGGCCGCAAGATGGACTTGACCACGCAAGGACGGGAGCTGGTACAACAAATCAAGCCCCTGCTTGCCGCGATCGACGATGTCATTTATTCCCTGGATGACGCAACGCATGCCTCCGGCCTGATCTGCCTGGGTATCGCCAGCCTGGTCGGACAGACCTGGTTCCCCGACTTCATCGCGGCCGCACGCGCCGCCATGCCTCAACTCAGTTTCGAGGTCGAAGTGGGACAAACGTCGCTCAGCGTCAGCAAGCTGGAGGCAGGACATCTCGATCTGGTCTTCATGGCTACGCCTTCATTGACATCGGACCGTTTCCATGTGGAGCCGATCGGGATCGTCGACGTGGTCCTGGTAGGCGCCCCGGCACTGGTCGGCCAGGTCGGCGAACATTCCGGAGAGCATTGGCTGGAGTCGCTCCGCAGCCGGCCCGTATGGTCATTATCCAAGGAGTCGCCGCTATATCCGGCGTTGATGAAAGTCATCAAGGACCATAACCTTCGAATCAAGGTCGATATCTGCGGCAATATACTGACGCTGAAGCAGCTGCTATGCAGCGGCACCGGAGTCGGCTTGATGTCCTACCCGCTCATCAAGTCGGAACTCGAACGTGGTGAGCTGGTCCTGCTCAAGGACGCCCCGGCCTTCCCCCGCATTTCCTTCAATGCGGCCTGGGGAATGGACCAGAGCCAGACGGTCATACGAAAGCTCGTGAATATCGCGAGGAATGTTTCGACGTTCAATTGAACCTGGGATCGAGGAAAAGGCGCCACGGCGCCCCTCCCTGTTCTTTCCTATTCCGGCTTCACGCCTGCCTCTCCGAGCAAGGTGTGCCATCGCGAGACTTCGTCAGCCAGGAACTGCTGGGAGCCAGCCAGGCTACGCTGGTGCGCACCGGGAACCGTCACGCCCATTTGCTTGTAGCGCTCCTGCAGCTCAGGTCGCGCCAACGTCTTATTGATCGCCGCGTTAAGTTTGACGACCACATCGTCGGGAACGCCCTTCTTGACCAGCATCATGTTCCAGATCGCATAATTCAGCGCCTTGTACGAGGTCTCGCCGGCTGCGGGAACGTCGGGCAGAACGCTCACCCGCTCCTTGGACAGCACCACCAGTCCACGGACCTTCCCGGTCGAAATCGAACCGACCGCGGTACTGCTGCTTTCCACCGTGTAGTCGATCTGCCCGGCCATGACGTCGGAAGTGGCCTGCGCCGCGCCCCGGTAATGCACGGGCATCACGTTTATGCCAAGGGTGGCGTTCAGCAACATGCCGCCCAGGAATGCGCCCGATCCAACGCCCGCATCCCCAAAGTTCATCTTGTCGGAGTTTGCCTTCGCGTAGGCGACGAATTCTTCGAAATTCGTCGCCGGGAAATTCGCGCGCACCGACAGGACTTGCGGCGCGTCGCCGACGGAAGCGAGCGGGGTGAAGTCCTTGAGGACGTCGTAAGGCAGGTTTTTATATACCGACGCATTGGCGGCGAGCGTGCCGACATTCCCGAACAGCAGGGTATAGCCGTCGGCGGCGCCCCGGGCGACACGCGATTGCCCGATCGTCCCGCCGGCGCCGGGGTAGTTCTCGACGACGATCGGCTGCTTCAGTTCCTTTGCCAGATTATCGGCCACGGCGCGGGCAAGGACGTCGGTCGCTCCGCCGGCGGTATACGGCACCACCAGGCTGATAGGACGTTCAGGGTAGGTTCCGGCATGGGCGGCGGTGGCCGCGAAGATTGACAGCGTGGCGGCGGCCGCGCGCAGAAGGCGCGCGGGGACGCGCAAACGTATGCCCCGTTGGTGCATATTTGTCTCCAAGAGTTTTTAGTGAAAATCCGCCTCTTGCCGAGGCGGTGCAGCAAGCCTTTCGAAGGCCTCGATTGCCAAGGCGCGCGGCGCGGCATGGTTACGCCGGCCGCCGGCGCCCTATCAGTGGGGACGCTGCAACGAGAAGGTCACGACCTTCTCGTCCGTCATATCGCGGATCAGATATTTCGGCCCTTCGAATCCATAGCCGCTGTCCTTGAGACCGCCATAAGGCATCCCGTCATTCCTGGAGCTGGACGTCTCGTTGATGTGCAGGCCGCCCACGCGCAGTTCGCGCGCCATGTGGAATGCCGTATTGACGTCATTGGTGAATACGCCGGCAGCCAGGCCGTAGGGCGTTGCGTTGATGCTCGCAATGACGGCGTCGATATCGTCAAAGGGAATAAGGGTGACGACAGGTGCGAAAATCTCCTGGTCCATCACTTTCATGCCTTCCCGGACATTGGCCAGGATCGTCGGTTCCAGCACGGACCCGCTACGGCCGCCGCCCGTGACGACACGGGCTCCCATGGACACGGCTTCCTTCACCCACGATTCCGCCCGCACTGCCTCTCTCTCTGCGATCATGGGGCCAACGTCGACGCCGGCCTGGCGGGGATTACCGCTCTTGAGCGCGCGCGTTGCCTGTTCCAGCCGGGCGCTCACCTCGTCAATGCGAGCCGCCGCCACATATAATCGTTGGATCGAGGTGCAGACCTGGCCTGCCTTGCGGAATGTCGCACGCAGAATACGAGGCAGCGCGAGGTCGAGATCCGCGTCGGCGCAAATGATGGTGCAGGCGATGCTTCCCAATTCCAATTGCGTGCGCCTTGCGCCGGCCTTCTGCTGAATGATGCGGCCCACGCGCGTGCTGCCGGTGAACGTATAGAAGTCGATGTCCTTCTCGTCGAGCAGCCATTCGCCGGCCTCGGCCCCTTCGCCCTGGATAAGCGACAGGAGTTCAGGCGGCCAGCCGGCTTCGAGCAACACGTCGCAAATCAGGCTCGCGGTCAGCGGGGTGTATCCCGAAGGCTTTACGATGACGGCATTGCCAGCGGCCACGGCCGGTGCGACCTTGTGCAGCAGCGCGTTGAACGGTGCGTTGAACGGCGTGATCGCGCAAACGATCCCTACCGGCGTACGCAAGGTGAAGGCGACGCGGTCCTTCTGGCCGGGATTGCCGTCCATGGGAATCATCTCACCGCATATGCGCTTGGCTTCCTCCGAGGATATCTCTAGCGTGTCCAATCCCCGAGCGATTTCATTGGACGATTCGGCAGCGGTGAACCCGGCTTCCAGGGCCATGACGTCGACGAATTCCTGCTTGCGGGATTGGATGATCTCCGCCGCCCTGCGCAGGATGCGCGAGCGCTCGTAGCCATCCGGCACTTTCCGCAGGTTCTGCCGGGCCTTGACAACGGCTTCCTTGATGTTCGCCTGAGAAGTCTGGTCGACGCGCGCAATCTCCGCGCCGGAGTAACGATCATGGACCGTGAATGTAGCGCCGCTGCTTACTCGCTGACCGGCGATAAGGCTCAGCATCGATACGGATTGGAGGACCGGGGAGGCGGAAGGCGTCATGAATTATCTCCAGTGGATTGAATTGTTTTGCATCGGGTCTAGGCGGCGAGAATCATGTCCGCTGCTTTCTCCCCGATCATCAGGCTGGCGGCCAACGTATTGGCCGAAGGAACCTGAGGCATGATCGACGCGTCCGCGACGCGCAGATTATTCAGGCCGTGGACGCGCAGTTTCGCGTCCACCACTGCCATCGGGTCATCGCCACGGCCCATTTTGCAAGTGCCGACCATGTGATAGCCGGTAGTGCCCTTCTGCCTGGCGTAGTCCAGCCATTCGTCGTCGCTGGCGACGTCCCGGCCCGGCTGCAGTTCATGGTCCAGGTAGGGCGCCATGGCGGACGAAGCCATGAGCCGGCGAGCGAGCTTCAACGCTTCGACGATGGTGCGTTGATCGAGTTCGTGCTCGAGGAAGTTCGGTTGCACGCGCGGCGCGGCGAGCGGGTCCTTCGATTGGATATGGACGTAGCCGCTACTCTCCGGCCGCTGCTGCCGCGCGCCGGTGCTCATGCCTGGCAGGTCATCGAGCACATAGTTGCTGCCGGGCTTGTAGCTCGCCGGCGTGAAAAGAATCTGGATATCGCCACGTTGCGCGCTATAGCGCGTCTTCCAGAAGACATGCACCATCGAGGGGCTCAAGCTCAGGATGCTCGGCTTGCGCAGGAGCCAGTTGAATACCTCCCTGCCCAGGCGCCAGCCTTTGGACAACTCGTTCAAGGTGGTCACCGATCTTGCGCGGGAGATGGAGCGCACGGTGTAATGGTCGCGGAAGTTCGCCCCCACGCCCGCCATGGCATGCTTCACGGCAATGCCATGCCGCGATAGCAGTTCCGCCGGCCCGATGCCGGACAACTGCAAGATCTTCGGCGAATTGACCGCCCCCGCGCTGAGGATCACCTCGCAGTTAGCATAGAGGGTGTGCATCGCCCCATCGCGAACGTATTTGACGCCGACCGCGCGCTGGCCCTCGAAGAGGACCTCCGTCACCACGGCATCCGTCTTCAGCCGGACCCGCCCCGTCTTCAGCGCCGGCCGCAGGAAGGCATCGGAACAGTTGACGCGCTTGCTCTTGTAGATGTAGCGCTGGAAGTAGCCCACGCCCAACTGTTCCGCGCCGTTATAGTCGGGGTTTTCGGGGATCCCGAATTCGGCGCAACCCCGGATAAAGGCGTCGCATAGGGGCGAAGTCCAATCGGGATCGGTAATGGGCAACTCGCCCGTCACGCCGCGAAATGCGGGGTCGCCTGGGCCGATGCGGCGCTCGGATCGCTTGAAGTAGGGCAAGACGTCGGCATAGCCCCAGCCGGGATTACCCATCTCCTCCCAATCGTCGAAATCCTCGCGCTGGCCGCGCGAGTACACCAGGCCGTTGACGGAACTCGATCCTCCCACCACGCGGCCTTGAGGCATCGCGATCCTGCGGTTGTGGGTGGCAGGCGTGGGTTCGGTCTCGTAGTTCCAGGTGATCTTGCCGCCGTAGAGCGTCTTCACGAATCCGGCGGGTACGCGAATGAAAAAGTCTTTATCCTCGCAACCGGCTTCGAGCACGCAGACACTGCGGCGGGTTTTCTCGCTGAGCCTCTTCGCGATGACCGAGCCGGCTGGGCCGGACCCGACGATTATGTAATCTACGTATTCGTTCATTTTCCCTGCATGTTGCTTCTGGACGGAACCAAAGTCCGCCTAGGCTACGTGCAGGAATTCATTCAAACAATTAATAATTTCATATGCATATATGTTTGTTTTTTTTATCTATTGCACATCATCCCCCCTAACCTCCCCCTGATCCTCCATAACCCCTCACTTACGCGCAGTCGGTTTCGCGGGCTTGCCGCCATCCTGGCCTCGACTGGCGGGCGGCGTTACCCGCGCGGCCACCTGCATCAACAGCTCGATCTGGCGGTCCTTTGCCGACAGTTGTTCCCGCAGCGTTTCGTTCTGGGCGATCAACTGGTGGGACGACTGCTCGGCCTGGGCGCGCGCGGCATCGGCTGCCTCGGCGGCGGACGCCATGCGCGCGGCCAGGGTTTCGGCTTGCGCTTCGGCGGCCGTCGCGCGGCGGGCCTGGGCATCGTGCTCCAGGCGTGCTTGCGCCAGTTGCGCTTGGAGCGCCGCTCCCTGCGCCTGGAGCTGGGTCGCCTGGGCCTGGAGTTCGGACACTTGTGCCTGGAATTGCGTGGCCGCGGCTTCCGCGGCCTTGCGTGAGCGGTCCAGGTCGTCTTGTACCTTCTTCAGCGCCTGGCGCTGCGCGTCGATCTCGCCCAGCCAACGTTTTTCATGGACCGAGTGGCGCGCCTCGCTGGCTGCCAAGGCTTCCCGGCCCGCGGCCTGCGCCTCGCGCAAGGCTTGCTGGCCGGCGGCGACCTGCTCCTGCGCAGCGGCCAGGCGCTGATTGAGCGCCTTGATGGCATTCGCGTCCTCGCGTGCCTGACGCTCGACGCCGCGCAGGCGTTCCTCGGCGGCCGCGGCCTGGGCGCGCGCGGCATGCGCGGCGGCCTCCAGGTCTCCTTCCCGGATGCGCAAACGGACTTGCTCCTGCGCGAGAGCCGCCTGGTCCGCGGCGACCTGCTCCCTGGCGCGCGCCAGCTCCTCGCGTTCCCGTGCCGCGACGATCGCCCATTCCTCGCGTGCCGCGGCCAAGGCTTGTTCCCATACCTGACTTACCGCGCGCGTCACGGCCTCGGGAATCTCCGTGGACCGCCCCTGCCCGCCAACCAGCCGGTCGCTCAACCCGCGAAACCACGCTTTGAGATGCGGCCCGACCGTGTTGGGCGAACCGCGTCCCAAATGCAGACGCACCCGTTCTATCGTCGGCTGCTCGCCCGCCTGCAACAGCGCATCCGCTGCGGCCCATACGTCCGACGCCTGCACACCGGTGGCCATGGATTCGTTCTCCCGTCTGTGTCGCTGTGCGCTGGCAGCGATGCCGCCGCCAGCGATCCCGGATATCTAGGCTGGATAATTAAAAGTTATCCGACCTTATCTGAGGATAATGTATTATTCAATACATTTGATGTATTATCCAAGACATCGATGTGAAAAACAAGTTCTCTTGCTGCAAAGCGGCGCCGGCGAATCTCTCCTTTAGAGAAAACCGGGGTAGCAAGGTGATGGCATCGTCGCGCCGATCAATGGCCGCCGCCCTGCTATTGACATATCATCTCAGGCAGCATTCATAGGAAGGAATGACCATGCGACCGTCTGCTGTGCTAGACATATATCGAAGCGCGGTACTTGAGGCAGTTAGCCGCTTTCCAACAGCGAATCCGCGCATCTTCGGCTCGGTGCTACATGGAACAGATCGGGACGGGAGCGACATTGATCTCCTGGTGGATGCATTGCCGGGGGCGACGCTATTCGACCTTGGCGGCCTCCAGGACGAGCTTGAATTGTTGCTCGGCGTTCATGTCGATCTGTTGACCCCCGCTGATCTACCACCCAGGTTTAGAGCCAAGGTTCTCGCGGAGGCCAGGCCGGTATGACTGAAAGTCGCCTGGGAGACTATCTGGACCATATGCGGCAAGCCGCTGGGAATGCATGTGACTTTGTGGCCGGGCTGACCAAATCCGACTTCCTGGAGGATAAGCGTACCCAACAGGCCACCATCATGAGCCTCATCATCATCGGCGAGGCCGCCACGAAAGTGATGGACAGCTACGCCGAATTTGCGCAGGCGCACCCAAACGTGCCGTGGCGCAATATGCGTGGGATGCGAAACCGCATCGCACACGGCTATTTCGACATCAACCTCGACGTGGTGTGGGACACAGTGCAGGCGGCGCTGCCTAAGTTATTACAACAATTGGCCATCGTTCAGCGTGATATCAATGACGGCCATATCAGCTAGCCATGGCGCCATGACCTCGGCGACTTCATGACCGGTCAATGGCAGACGGTGGCGTTCTTCGACAGCGCCCACGCCAAGCTCAACCGTCATCCATGGAGCGGCGGAGACAACAGCGCCACGCTCTCCGGCGCCGGCGTCGGCCTGGCGTGGGGGGGCAAGGACCTCTGGCGCGTGAGCATCTCGGTCGCGCGCCGCATCGGCGGCGTGCCTTCAGTGGTGTCGGATCAATCGTCCACCCGCGTGTGGGCGGTGATCAGCAAGGGCTTCTGATAGCCGCTGCTTGCATCCGCACAGCGGACGCGAAGCGGATGCAAGCAGGCAGAAACTGAACACTGAACGCAGGCCCGGTGCGTACCAACCGGCCTTGCGGACTCGTCAGGTACCGTACGCCGCAACGATATACGGCCGCAAGCGCTCCAGGTCCGGCGTGACGCCCAGCCCCGCCTCTCCGGACAAGGTCACCTTGCCGTCCTTGACCGCGTAATCGGCCGGCAGCAGCCAGTCGCGCAGGGCATTGGGATTGGAGTCCACCTCGACATATCCGGCCCCGCCTATCGCGGCCTTCAGGTGCATGGAGGCCGTCAGCCCGATGCCGCCACCCAGCCAATGCGGACAGTAGCGGCGCCCGCGCTGCAAGACATCGCGCGCCACCGGCAGGCAGGCGCTGAAACCACCCCATTTGCCCAGGTCGGGCTGGATGACGGACAAGCCGCCCTCCTCCATGGCCGCGACGAAGGCCTCCGGCCCGCGCAGGTTTTCCCCGCCGGCGATGGGGATGGGCGACCCCGCCGTCAATGTGCGCCACGTCGGCCAGGGCGTGTCGGCGGGCAATGGCTCTTCCAGCCACGCCAGGTCGTAGGCCGCCAGGCGCGCCGCCATCTCCGCCGACTGCGTCGGCGTCCATGCCTGGTTGGCGTCGACCATCAGCGTGGCCCCCGTGCCCATGGCCTGGCGCAAGGTCCGGACATTGTCCTCGTCGCGCTGGTCACCGAAACCGACCTTGAGCTTGAACGCCGTATACCCTTCACGCGCCTTGGCCTCGGCGACGCGTTCGGGCCGGTCCGGATTGATGCCCGACGTATAGACGTCGATCGTCGGTTGTCCTCCCAGGTAGCGCCACAAGGGCTGGCCCGCACGGCGCGCCACCATATCCCAGATGGCGGTATCGACGCCGGCCACCGCCTGCGCCAACGGTCCCGGTTCCCCGGACTGGATTCCCAGGATATGTAGACGCGCGCTTAGCGCATCAAAGCACTCGCCGGGGTCGCGCCAAGTCTGGCCAGACAGCAAGGGCTTGACGCAGGTATCCACCAGGCGCGCGCGATGTTCGGCGCCCACGGCGGGAAAGTTGCACCAGACCTCCCCCCAACCCTGGAACCCCTCCTTGCCCGTCACGCGCACCAGCAGCGCGGGACGGTCATGCATTACGCCAAACGACGTGCGCACCGGCGGACTCGCGGGGACGCGCAGGACGAAGGTTTCCAGGCGGGTGATTTCGAAGCTGCTTTCTTGAGCCATGTCGTGATCGGTGAGAAAGGATGGGAAAAACGAATCCGGTCATTCGAGCATCGTGCTGCTGGCGCGGGCGACCAGCGTGCAGGGCACTTCCTGGCGCGCCACCGCGGCGCCGCTGTCGGCCCCGCCCTGCATGAGACGCAGGGCCGCATGCGCGGCGGCGGCCCCTATCGCATAGGGATCGGGGCGCACCGTGGTCAACGCGGGCGAGAGCATGGGCGCCACCAGGGCATCGCCGTAACCCGCCACGCCGCAATCGCGCGGCACCTGCACGTCATGGGCCGGCGCACGCAGCAAGGCCGCCATCGCCATGTTGTCGTTGGCGAACGCCAGCGCCCGCGGCCGGCTCGCCGGCGGCTCGGCCGCAAAGGCCGCGATGGCGGCCTCCCCAGCCGCGAAGTCATCCGCCTCGTCCGCGCGCACGCATGCCGCATCGGCGCCGCCCGCGCGCATGGCCGCCACAAAGCCTTCGCCGCGGCGCGTCGCGCGGCTGTCCTGCGCGCTGGCGGGCAGCACATAACGCGCATGCCGCACGCCCTGTTCGAGGAAATGCCGCGCGACCAGCGCGCCCGCGTCCCGCTGCCGGAAGCCGACCTGGTGAAAGGGCCTGTCGTCGGCCAGGTCCCAGGCTTCCACCACGGGCACGCGTGTACCGCGCAGCAAGGCTTCGATATCGGGCGCGTGGTCGCCGCGGGTGAGGATCAGCGCGCTGGGATGCCACCCCAGGAACGTCCGTATCGCGCGCGCCTCGGCATGCTGAAGGTAGTCGCTGCTGGCGAGCAGCAGTTGCAGCCCGTGCCGGTCCACCACTTCGGTAATGCCCTGCACGACGCGGGCGAACGTGGGACTGCCTATGTTCTGCATGACGGCGCCGACCACGCCGCTCTTGGACGACGCCAGGCGGCGCGCGACCTGGCTGGGGACATAGCCGGTCTGGGCGATGACTTCACGCAGGCGTGCGCGCACCCCTTCGGAAACCAGCTCGGGCGAATTGAAATAGCGCGAGACCGTCACCACGGACACCTGCGCCAATCGGGCGATGTCGCGATTGGTGGTGGCCAGCAATTTCGGACGCGCGCCACGGCGGCGTGTGGCGCTTTCGTCCGGCGCGTCGGCGGTCATGGCTTCCCCTGTATGACTGGCTGTGCGACCGGGCCGGGCCGCGCTGGTTGGTGTTGAAGGTATGAACTAATGAGCGGTCCGATGATTGACGACCGGCAAGAAGGAATAATACACTTTTGCCATGAAACCGGTTTCATATAAAAACTTCCCGGGGAAGCCCATGGAATGGACGTGATGCCGGGCCGCCCCCAGCCGATGGAGGCAGCGAATACGCCGACGCTCATTCCGCCGGCGTTTTTTCGACACCACGATGAAACCGGTTTCATATCCCAGGCCTATACGCATATACAAACCAGGCATATGAACCGCGGCGACCGCTGCCGGCGATGAGGCCGGCATCCGCCGCCGCGGTATTGAAAGACACCAGGAGACGACACCCCATGCCCTCGACCGCCCCCGCGCGCGCCCTCGCCCTGTTTGCCGGCGCGCTTGCCGTGATCGCCACGACCTGCCTGCCCCAGGCCGCCCAGGCCAACGGCGACTATCCCAGCCAGCCCATCACCATCGTGGTGCCCCAGCCGCCCGGCGGCGCGGCGGACCAGTTCGCCCGTCCCTTCGGCCAGGCGCTGGGCAAGGAACTGGGGCAGTCCGTCATCATCCTCAACCGGCCCGGCGCCAACGGCAATATCGCGGCGGCCAACGTCGCCCGCATCACGCCGGCCGACGGCTACACCGTCTTCTACGGCTCGGTCAGCACCCTGGCCGTGAACCCGCACCTGTACAAGGACGCCGGCTTCGATCCGCTGAAGGACTTCCAGCCGCTGACGCTCACCAACCAGACGCCCAACGTGCTGCTGGTGGGCGCGCAAACGCCCTACCACTCCGTGGCCGACGTCATCGCCGCCGCCAAGGCCAAGCCCGGCGCGCTGGCCTTCGGGTCGGCCGGCAACGGCAACACCATGCACCTGGTGGGCCTGCAGTTCCAGGCCAAGGCGGGCGTGCAGCTGATGCACATCCCCTACAAGGGCGGCCCCGCCGCGCTGAACGACGTGCTGGCGGGCCAGATCCCGATGATGTTCCACAACCTGTCTGCCGTGATTCCTTTCCACCAATCCGGCAAGGTCCGCGTCCTGGCGGTGGCCGACACCAAGCGTTCGCCGCTGCTGCCCGATGTCCCCACCATGGCCGAGGTCGGCCTGCCCGGCGTGGAATCGGTGGCGTGGAGCGGCATGCTGGTGCGCGCCGGCACGCCCGCGCCCATGGTCGACAAGTTGAGCGCGGCCATGCGCAAGGTCCTCGACGACCCCGCCTTCCGCAAGCCGATGGAAGCGCAGGGCTTCGAGGTCCTCTCCTCGACGCCTGACGCGTTCAGCGCCCGCCTGAAGAAGGACTACCAGTCCATGGGCGACGTGATCCGCGCCGGCAACGTCCATATCGATTGAGAACCCGGCAAACACAACGAGCCCATCATGCCTTTGCACAATTCCTTCAAGCACGCCCTGCGTGCCGGCCGTCCGCAGATCGGCCTGTGGTCCACCCTGGCCTCGCCCTTCGTGTCCGAGCTGATCGCCGGCGCCGGCTATGACTGGCTGCTGCTGGACACCGAGCACACGCCCAGCGACGTGCCCCTCATGCTGCAACAGTTGCAGGCCGTCGCGGCCGAGCAGCGGCGCCCGTCATCGGCCGTGGTTCGTCCCGCCTGGAACGATGCCGTGCTGATCAAGCGCTATCTGGACATCGGCGCGCAGACGCTGCTGCTGCCCTTCGTGCAGAACGCCGGGGAAGCGGCCGCCGCCGTCGCCGCCATGCGTTATCCGCCGCATGGCATACGCGGCATGGGCGGCACCATGCGCGCCAGCCATTTCGGCCGCGACGCGGACTACGTGCGCGATGCGGACAAGGAGCTGTGCCTGCTGGTGCAGGTGGAAACCGAGGAAGCGCTGGACAATATCGAAGCCATCGCCGCGGTCGACGGCGTCGACGGCATTTTCATCGGACCGGCCGACCTGTCGGCCAGCATGGGCCATCCCGGCGAGCTGCAGCATCCCAAGGTCAGCGCCGCCATCGACGACGCCATCCGGCGTATTCGCGCCTGCGGCAAGGCGCCGGGCATACTGATGCTGGACGAGAAGCGGGCCCGTGCCTGCCTGGACCTGGGCGCGCTGTTCGTCGCCGTCGCCACCGACCAGGTGCTGCTGCGCAAGGCGGCCGACGACGTCGCCGCCCGCTATGCCCAGCATCTCGGTCCCGCGGCGGACAGCCAATACTGACCTTTCTTTCCTGGAGACATCGCCGTGAGCGCCATCCGCCCCGCCGCCCGCAAGACGCTGGACCAGTTGCGCAGCCAGCGCTGGTTCGCCAACGAGGAAATACGCGGCTTCGCCCACCGCCAGCGCATGCAGCAACAGGGCTTTTCCCGCGAGGCCTTCCTGGGCCGGCCCTGCATCGGCATCCTCAATACCTGGAGCGAGCTGTCGCCCTGCCATGCGCACCTGCGCGAGCGTGCCGAATCCGTCAAGCGCGGCATCCTGCAGGCCGGCGGTTTTCCCTTCGAGCTGCCGGCGATGAGCCTGGGCGAGGTCATGGTCAAGCCCACGACCATGATCTACCGCAACTTCCTCGCCATGGAGGCCGAAGAGCTGATGCGCAGCCTGCCGCTGGACGGCGTGGTGCTGATGGGCGGCTGCGACAAGACCACGCCGGGACTGATCATGGGCGCGCTGTCCATGGACATCCCCTGTATCTACCTGCCGGCGGGGCCGCTGCTCGACGACCGCTATCGCGGCGAGGCCGTGGGCGCGGGGACGCACACCAAGAAGTTCTGGGCGGAATACGCCATCGGCAATATCGGACACGACGAGTGGGTGCGCCTGGAAGGCCGGATGGCGCGTTCGCCGGGCACCTGCAACACGATGGGCACGGCCAGCACCATGACCGCGATCGCCGAGGCGCTGGGCCTGTCGCTACCGGGCGCCATGGCGATACCGGCGGTGGACAGCGCGCATCCCCGCATGGCCTGGGCCTGCGGCCAGCGTATCGTCGACATGGTCTGGGAAGACCTCAAGCCCTCGCGCTTCATCACGCGCGCCTCCTTCCAGAACGCCATCGTCGCGTACATGGCGCTGGGCGGATCGACCAACGCCGCCGTCCACCTGCCGGCGATGGCGGGCCGCGCCGGCATCGCGCTGGGCCTGGACGACCTGGACGCCGTGGCGCGCGCGGTCCCGGTCATCGTCGACCTCTATCCGTCGGGCAAGCACCTGATGGAAGACTTCTACTACGCCGGCGGCCTGCCTTCCGTGCTCAAGCAGGTGCGCGGGCACCTGGACCTGTCGGCGCTCACCGTCACGGGACGCACCCTGGGCGAGGAAATCGACGCCTGGCCCGACGCGGACGAAGGACCCTCGGCGCAGGCGGCGCCCACCATACGGACTTGCGAGCAGCCCTTGATCGCGGCCACGTCCGACTGTCCGGAGGCCGGCATGGCGCTGGCCGTGCTGCACGGCAACCTCTGCCCTGACGGCGCGGTGATCAAGCCCTCCGCCGCCAACCCCAAGCTCTTGCGTCATACCGGCCGCGCGCTGGTATTCGACTCCAACGAAGAAATGCTGGCGGCGGTCGACGATCCCGACCTGGACGCCGACGAGAACACCGTGCTCGTGTTGCGCAATGCGGGGCCGGTGGGTGGCCCCGGCATGCCGGAATGGGGCAACCTGCCCATACCCAAGAAGCTGCTGCGCCAGGGCGTGCGCGACATGGTCCGCATTTCCGACGGGCGCATGAGCGGAACGCACTACGGCACCTGCATCCTGCACGTGGCGCCTGAGTCCGCGGTTGGCGGCCCCCTGGCCCTGTTGCGCACGGGCGACCAGGTGCGGCTGGACATCGGCGAGCGGCGCCTGGACATGCTGGTGCCGGAAGCCGAACTCGCCGCCCGCCGGCAAGCCTGGACGCCGCCCCAACAGCCCTATCAGCGCGGCTATACACGGATCTACCAGGCAGAAGTCACGCAGGCGGACCAGGGTTGCGATTTCCGCTCGCTGGCGGGAACGGCGCCGACGCCGGAACCGCCTATCTTCTGACCGGGGCGTTCTGGCCGCAGCCCGGCGACGAGGCCGGGGCGGTGCCGCGCCGTGGCAGCTACGCGCCGCGGCTTCATGCCCCGGAAGGCCGTCGTCCCGTGCGCCGCCCAGCGCCTTTCGACACGCGAACCATGGAGCTGGCGCGTACATGGAATTCGGTGTCGACCAGGTGCCGTTCCGGCGGCAGCGCGGCGCCGCCGCCCTCCCCGATCAGCCGCAAAACCAGCAGGGCCGCGGTGCGGCCGATTTCGTAGCGGCCCGGATGCACCGTGGTCAACGCGGGGGTCAACCGGCGCGCAATGGGAAAATCGCCGAAGCCCACGATGGCGCAGTCCAGGGGCAGCGACAATCCCAGTCCGGGCGCGGCCAGGATGGCGCCCGCCGCCATATTGTCGTTGGCGAAGATGATGCCCTGCGGTCGCCGCCTGGCCGATTCGGCCGCGAAGTGCGTGATGGCCTTGGCGCCGGCCTCGAACGGATCCAGGTCCGCGGGCACATGGACATCTGGCGCCAGGCCGGACGCCTCCATGGCTCGCGCGTAGCCCTGCGCGCGCTGTTCGGCGCGGAAGTCCTCGGGCATGCCGGTGCGCACGAAGCGAATGCGGCGCAAGCCTTGTTCCAGGAGGTGCATGGCCTGGTCGTGGCCCGCCTGCTCGTGAGAAAACCCCACCTGGTGGAACGGTCTCTGCGGACGCACGTCCCAGGTCTCGACGACGGGACAGCCCGCCGCGCGCAACACGGCATCGGTGCGTTCGGTATGGGTGGGCCCGGTCAGTATCATCGCCGCCGGGCGCCAGCCGGCGAAGGCGCAGACCGCGCTCTCCTCTTCGGCCATGGCGTAGTTGCTGGTCGCGAGCAGCAGTTGGTGGCCTGAAGACCGCAGCACATCGGTCATGCCCTGCACGGTTTCGGAGAACACGGAGTTGGCGATGCTGGGAATCACCGCGCAAACGACCTTGGATCGCGCCGACGCCAGGCCCATCGCCACCTGGCTGGGCACGAACCCGGTCCGGACGACGGCGTCCTCGACGCGCGCGCGCAGCTCCTCCGACAAGCGGTCCGGCTGGTTGAAGTAGCGGGAAATGGAAATGGCGGAGACGCCCGCCAGCGCCGCCACGTCATGGATGGTGATCGCGGCGATCTTGCGCCGCCCGGCGGGCGCCGGCCGCGCCGCTGTCTTCTTCTTGCCTGCCAACGATACCCCTCGTGTCTGGACCGCCGCATTGACGGCGGGAGGAACCGCATTATAGACTTCGCCGAGTCCGATGTTACCGGTAACCATGGAATCGTGTTACCGGTAACAGCGAAGACGTCCGCAGGCCACGCCGCCGACAGGCCATTCGCTCCCGCGAGTGCCCTCATCGCGACAGCCGCGAGAAAAAAAGCAAGGAGACATCATGAACCGTCGAGGCTTTACCGTCGGGGCCGCAGCGGCCTTGTGCCTGGGGGCGCTCAAGCAGGCCCGCGCGGCCGGGTCCTATCCGGACCGGCCGCTGACCTTCGTCGTGCCCTACCCGCCGGGTGGCGCCGCCGACCAGTTCGCGCGCCCTTACGCCCAGGCCTTGGGCGACCGCCTGCGCCAGACGGTGATCATCGAGAACCGGCCTGGCGCCAACGGCAATATCGGTTCCGCCTATGTCGCCGAACGGCTGCCCGCCGACGGCTATGCCCTCTTGCTGGGGTCGTTGAGCACGCTGGCGATCAATCCGCATATCTACCCGTCCATGGGGTACTCGGTGCTGGACGACCTGCAACCGGTCAGCCTGACGCACAGCATGCCCAATGTGCTGGTCGTGGGCGCCGATACGCCGTATCGGACGCTTGGCCAGCTAATCGACGCAGCCAGGCGCAAGCCCGGCAGCCTCGAATTCGGGTCGGCCGGTATCGGCAACACCATGCACATGGCGGGCGAGCTATTCCAGTTGCGCGCGGCCGTCAAGCTGCTCCATGTGCCCTACAAGGGCGGCCCCGAAGCGCTGAACGACCTGCTGGGCGGACGCATTCCCATGATGTTCAACAACCTGCCGGCCATCGTCCCCCTGGTCAGGAGCGGCAAGCTGCGCGCCCTGGCCATCGCGGACGACAAGCGCTCTCCCCTGCTGCCCGGCGTGCCGACGATGGCCGAAGCGGGCGTGGCCGACGCGACGTCCGTGGTATGGAACGGCATCCTGGTCCGGCATGGCACGCCGCCTGGCGTGGTCACGCAATTGAATGCGGCCATGGGCGCCGTGCTGGGCGACCCGAAATTCCGCGACCTGCTGACGGCGCAGGGCTACGACATCCTCAGCTCGACGCCGGCGCGGTTCGCGGCGCTCCTGCGTAAGGACTACGCCGCCATGGGCGACCTGGTCAAGCGGGCCAATATCAGGATGGAATGAGGCGACAAGATGGAAAACAACAAGATGCAGAGCAACATGGTGCAAGCAACATGACCGACGTCAAACGCAAGGCCCTCGAAGACCTGCGCAGCCAGCGCTGGTTCGCGGCCGACAACATGCGCGGGTTCGCGCACCGGCAACGCATGCAGCAACAGGGGCTGGACCGCGAGGAATTCATGGGTCGGCCGGTCATCGGCATCCTCAATACCTGGAGCGAGCTGTCGCCCTGCCATGCGCACCTGCGCGAGCGCGCCGCCGCGGTCAAGCGGGGCGTGCTGCAGGCTGGCGGCTACCCGTTGGAATTGCCGGCACTGAGCCTGGGCGAGGTGATGGTCAAGCCCACGACCATGATGTATCGCAACTTCCTGGCCATCGAGGCCGAAGAACTGCTGCGCAGCCTGCCCCTGGACGGCGCCGTGCTCATGGGCGGCTGCGACAAGACCACGCCGGGGCTGGTCATGGGCGCGCTGTCCATGGACCTGCCGGTGATCTACTGTCCGGCGGGCACCATGCTCAATGATCGCTACAAGGGCCAGACGGTGGGCGCCGGCACCCATACCCGCAAATACTGGGACGAATACGCGGTCGGCAATATCGGCCGCCAGGAATGGATCGCGCTGGAAGCGCGCATGACGCGCGCGCCGGGCACCTGCAACACCATGGGAACAGCGAGCACGATGACGGCCATCGTCGAGGCCATGGGCCTGTCGCTGCCCGGCGCCAGCAGCCTGCCGGCCATGGATGCCGGGCACACCCGCATGGCATGGGCCTGCGGACGCCGGATCACCGACATGGTCTGGGAGGACCTGCGTCCCTCGCGCCTGCTGACGCAGGGTTCCTTGCGCAATGGCATCGTCGCCTACATGGCCCTGGGCGGATCGACGAACGCCGCCGTGCACCTGATGGCGATGGCCGGGCGCGCCGGCCTGGCCCTGGCGCTGGACGACCTCGACGCGATAGCGCGCGACGTTCCCGTGCTGGCCAACCTGTTCCCGTCGGGCGACCGCCTGATGGAAGACTTCCACTATGCCGGCGGCCTGCCCGCGCTGCTGAACAAGCTACGGTCGCGGCTGGACCTGGGCGCCATGACGGTGACGGGCCGCTCGCTGGGCGAGAACATCGACGGCACGGCATGCGAGGACGATGAGGTTATCCGCGACCCCGACCGGCCGTTGAAGGTGGCCACGCCCGAGTGCCCGGAAGCCGGACTGGCGCTGGCGGTGCTGCGCGGCAACCTCTGTCCCGACGGCGCGGTGATCAAGCCCTCCGCGGCGACGCCTCGCCTGTTGCGGCACACTGGCCGCGCCCTGATATTCGATACCAACGAGGACATGCTGGCGGCGATGAACGATCCGGACCTGGACGTGGATGCCGACACCGTGCTGGTCCTGCGCAACGGCGGCCCGGTCGGCGCCCCCGGCATGCCCGAATGGGGCAACCTGCCCATCCCCAAAAAACTGTTGCGCCAGGGCGTGCGCGACATGCTGCGCCTTTCCGACGCGCGCATGAGCGGCACCCACTACGGTACCTGCGTGCTGCATATTTCCCCCGAAGCCGCCGTAGGTGGGCCGCTGGCGCTGCTGCGCAACGGCGACCGCATCACCCTGGACGTCGGCGCGCGCCGCCTGGACATGGACGTTCCGGAAACGGAGCTGCAAGCACGCCGCGCGACTTGGCGCGCGCCCGAACGCACCTACGCACGGGGCTACGCCAAGCTGTACCAGGAGCAGGTCACCCAGGCCCACCAAGGCTGCGACTTCGCCTTCCTGCAAGGCACCGCGCCCACGCCGGAACCGCCGATCTACTGAAGCATCCCGCTCCATCCCGCCATCCCTCGCCGGCTCGCGCCGGCCCACGCCGCCAAGGAATTGTCATGACCGCGAACCGCGATCCCCTCGTCAACCTCTTCCGCCAGCGCCTCGCCCAACCCGGCGTGCCGCTGGGCACCTGGCTGATGTCGGGCGCCACCAGCACCGCCGAAGCCATGGGCCGGGCGGGCTTCGACTGGTTGCTCGTCGACCTGGAGCACGTGCCCATGGACCAGAAGGACACCTTGCACACGCTACAGGCGATCGCGGGGACATCCGCCTGCGCCGTCACGCGCCTGCCGGCCAACGACGCCGTTTGCGTCAAGCGCGCGCTGGATCTCGGCGCCGCGACGCTGATGTTCCCTTTCATCGATACGCCCGAACAGGCCGCGCAGGCCGTGGCCCACGCCAAGTACCCGCCGCAAGGAACGCGCGGCTTCGCCGCCGTGCACCGGGCCAGCGGCTACGGCACGGCGGCCGATTACGGCGCGCGGGCCAACGACTCCGTCTACACCATCATCCAGCTGGAGACGCCGCGGGCCGTGCGCAACCTGGAAGCCATGGCGGCGGTGCCGGGCGTCGACGCCTTCTTCCTGGGGCCGGGCGACCTGTCGGCGAACATGGGGCATATCGGCAACATCACCCACCCCGACGTGCTGGCCGTGATCGAGGACGTGGCCAGGCGCTGCCGCGCCCTGGGCAAGCCCTGCGGCATCGTCGGCCCCACGCCCGAGGTGGTACGGCAGTTCCTGGACCTCGGCTATCGCTTCGTCGCGGTGGCGTCGGACATGGGCATGATGATGCGCCAGGCCGCCGCCTTCATCCAGGCCATACGGCCCGGCCTGGCGCGCGAATTCAGCAGCACGGTGTATTGAGGCAATCACGACAAGATCCGACGGAGACCCATCATGACCGCCCCCACCGCCCGCGCATCCACGCCGCCTCATCGGCATGCCGCTCACCTGTGCCTGACGCTGGCGCTCATGGCCACGACCATGGCGGCGGCGCCCGCGCGGGCACAGGACGGCTACCCCGCCCGCCCCATCACCATGATCGTGCCCTTCGGACCGGGGGGCACGTCGGACATCATGGCGCGCATCCTGCAGAAGTCCTTGACCGAGACGCTGGGTAAGGGCGTCGTCATCGAGAACCGCGCGGGCGCGGGCGGCGCCATCGGCATGTCGGAGCTGGCTCGCGCGCCGCATGACGGCTATACCATCGGCCTGAGCGTGGTCGGTCCCGAAGCCATCCAGCCCGTCATCCGCAAGACCGGCTACACGCCGGACAGCTACGACCATCTGTGCGGCACCTACGACGTGCCCTTGATGATGATGGTGAAGGCGGGCTCGCCATGGC
The DNA here is from genome assembly GCF_004121055.1 of Achromobacter aloeverae. Classification (GTDB taxonomy): domain Bacteria; phylum Pseudomonadota; class Gammaproteobacteria; order Burkholderiales; family Burkholderiaceae_B; genus Bordetella_C; species Bordetella_C aloeverae. The sequence goes on along the minus strand of NZ_PYAL01000002.1, from coordinate 862,161 downwards.
GCCGCCTGCAAGACGTTCTCGATGCGGCCAGGCGCGAGCCGGGAAAGATCAACTATGGATCATCGGGCACGGGCACGGTCCTGCATCTGTCCATGCAGGGCCTGATGGACGCGGCCGGCGCCAGCGCGCTGCATGTCCCCTACAAGAGTTCGGGCGAGATGGTGACCGGCCTGATGGGCGGCCAGATCGACGTGTTCGACGAGACGCCCACGGTATCCCGGCAATACAAGCTGCGCCCCCTGGCCCTGTTCAGCGATACCCGGCTGGCCGCGTATCCCGACGTGCCCACCGTCAAGGAACTGGGCTATCCCATCACGTTTTCGGTATGGGGCGGCCTGATCGCGCCCAAGGGGCTGCCCGCGTCCGTGCGCGCCAAGTTGGAATCGGCCTGCGACAAGGCCGTGCATACCGCCGCCTACCAGGAGGCCGCCGCAAAGCTGGATACGCCGCTGGTCTACAAGACGGGCGCGGACTTCGAGGCCTTCGTCAAGGCGGAATACGGTCGCTACGGCGCCATCGTCAGAAAGGCCGGACTGGACAAGGAATAGCCATCGCCGCCCTCCTCGCGTGCGCGGTTCGCTGACCTGGGACCGCCGGCGCAGCCCTCTCCCCCGAGCGGCACCTAATATACTTCCCGGGCGGGACACTTCCCGGGGCGGGCCGTCCGATGCCCGCCGGGCCCCCGCGCCGACCCACGAGGAGTAAGGCCATGTACAAGAAAATCCTGGTTCCCGTCGACGGTAGCGAGGAAAACGGGCGTGCCATCGAGGAAGCGGCGCGGATGAAGGCGGTGATGGACGCGCGCGTGCTCTTGCTCCATGTGATCGACCCGCTGTGGTACTCCCACGGCATGGAGCGCCACAGCGTCTTCGTCAATGACGTATTGCCGGCCATGCGCCGGCACGGCGCCGAGATCCTGGACGCGGCCAGGAAGAGGCTCGGGCAGGACGACGCCTCGATCGAGGTCCTGCTGGAGGAATGCGAGGATCGCCGCATTCCCGACGTGGTGGTTGCGCGGGCCCAGCAATGGGGCGCGGACCTGGTCGTCATGGGAACCCGTGGACGACGCGGCCTGGACCGCATGTTCATGGGCAGCGTCGCCGAAGGCGTGGCAAGGACGTCGCCGGTGCCCGTGCTGCTGGTGCGGCCGGCGCCCGGGGCCGGGGCATAAGCGGCGGCCGCCACCGGCGCCGGGACGCCGGAGCGCCGCGGAACGCGTCCCGGCCCGCGTATACCGGCCATCATGGAACCGGGAAAATCAGGAACCGGAGGCCTGGCCGGCGCGGACGCTGTTGGCGCTCAGGTAGTAGTCGAGCATGGCGACGACGTCCTGCCCCTTGCGCCCGCCCGCCATCCCCAGGGCGATCATTTCCCTGACCAGCGATGCCGCGGGGGTGGGCTGCATCAGCTTGCGGCCCAGCTCTATTCCCAGCGCGACATCCTTTTCGCCCAGCTCTATCTTGAACCCGGGCGCGTAGTCGCCTTCGATCGCCTTGGGGAAGCGCTTCAGGAAATGGTGGGACCGCCCGCCGCTCTGCGACAGCACGTTGAACAAGGTCCTGGGATCGACGCCCGCCGCGGTTCCCAGCGCGAAGGCTTCCGCGGCAACCACGATATTGCCCATGGACATCATGTTGTTGACCAGCTTGACCGTCTTCCCCGTGCCGACGGGGCCGGTCATGTGGCGGGAACTGGAAAGACTGTCCAGGATGTCGCCGACGGCCTCGATGTCGCGTTCCTCCCCGCCGGTCATCAACACCAATTGGCCGGCGGCCGCCTCCAGCGGCCCGCCGCTCACCGGCGCGTCCACCATGCGCACGCCCCGCTTCGCGGCCGCCGCCGCGATCTGGCGCATGACTTCGGGATCGATGGAGCTCAGTTCCATGCCTGTCGATCCCTCCGCCATATAGTCCAGGATGCCCTCCTGCCCCAGCCAGGCCTCCAGCGCGATCGCCGGATTCGGCAGGCTGGTCAGCACCACATCCGCGCCCAGCACCGCATCGCGCAGCTGCGTGACCACCTTGACGCCGTCCTTGGCCGCGAGAGCGCGGCTCTGTTCGCTGGGGTCGTAGCCCGTCACGGAAAATCCCGATCGCGTGAGATGCGCCGCCATTGCGCCGCCCATCTGACCGATGCCCACAAATCCGAGTTGCTTCGCCATTACAAGTCTCCTTATTCCTCGACCTTGATCTTCACCTTGCCTTTAGGGCCGCCTGCCTCACGTCTTCGCCGCGAACGGATCCCGGTCCTCTCCGGAAAAATCCACCATGACGTTCTTGAGCACGCTGAATTCAAGCAGGCCTTCCTCGCCCCGCTCCTTCCCATATCCGCTTTCCTTGCGTCCGCCGAACGGCGCCTGCGCCGACACCATGCGATAGGTGTTGACCCAGACAACCCCGGCATCCATTGCGTGTATCATCCGCAAGGCCCGCGAAATGTCCTGCGTCCAGACGCCCGAGGCCAGCCCCAGCCTGGTGCCGTTGGCGATGGCGATGGCCTGCTCTTCGGTATCGAACGGAATCACGGACAGCACCGGACCGAATATTTCGGTTTGGGCGACGGCCATCTCCGGATGCACGTCGCGGAAGATGGTCGGCTTGATGAACAGCCCGTCCTTGAGCGCCGGATCGGTGGCGCCGCCCCCACCGGCCGCCACCTTGGCGCCCTGGTCCTTAGCCTGTTCGATGGCGGCCAGGATACGGTCGTACTGGGGGCGGTTCGCCGCGGTGCCCATCTCGGTCACCGCCTCCAGGGGATTGCCCATGACGATGCGGTTGGCGCGCTCGACCAGGCGCTCCACCACCGTGTCATAGACCGGGCGCTGCACCAGCAAGCGCGATCCCGCGATGCATGTTTGCCCCGTCGCCGCGAAAATGCCGGCCAGCGCGCCGACGATGGCGCGCGGCAGGTCCGCATCATCGAAAATGATGTTGGGCGATTTGCCGCCCAGTTCCAGCGTGACCGGAACCAGGCGTTGCGCGCCGGCGGCCGCGACGCGCCGGCCGACGCCGGGGCTGCCCGTGAAGCTGATCTTGTCGACGCCCTCCAGCTCCGTCAAGGCCGCGCCGACCTTGCCGTCGCCAGTCACCACATTGATGACGCCCGGCGGGAAACCCGCCTCCTCCACGAAACGGCAGAATTCGAGCGTGCTGGCGGACGCATGTTCGGAAGGCTTGATGACCGCGCAGTTGCCGGCGGCCAGCGCGGCCGGCAGCTTGTTGGCAAGAAGCGCGATGGGGGAATTCCATGCCGTGATCAGCGCGACCACGCCATAGGGCTCGCGCACCGTGAAATCGAAGATATCCGGATGGTCCAGCGGTATCGTGCTGCCGCGCTGCTTGTCCGCCATGCCGGCGAAATATCGGAAAACGCGCGCGGTATAGAGCATCTGCGCGCTGGTCTCCCGGATGACCTTGCCGTTGTCCGTCGACTCGATCACGGACAGCGGCTTTGCCTCGCGTTCAATGATGTCGGCCAGGCGATTCATCAAGGCCGCGCGCTTCAGGCCCGGCATGCGGCGCCAGCCCGAATCGAAGGCGCGCCGGGCGGCCGCGATCGCCGACCGCACGTCTTCCGTCGATGCCTGGGGTATCGTGGCCCACGGAACCTGGGTGTAGGGATTCAAGGTCTCGAAGCGCTGCCGCTCCGTGCCCGGCGTCCATGCGCCGTCGATGAACATCTCATAGGATTTCATGCTGGATGGTCTCCACCTGGTTGGTCTTAAACGCGCGGCGCGCGATGTAGCCCGTACGCGAACGCCCTCAGCCGATCGCCACCAAGGGCGCCAGTCGATACGTGGCGGCGGCGGTGCCATGGAACAGCGCCGAACGTTCGTCCGGACTGGCCGCCTGCGCGATGCGCTTGAAGGCGTTCCAGAGTACGGCGTAGGATCCGGCGCTACGATCGACAGGGAAGTTGCTTTCGAACATGCAGCGGTCGGCGCCGAACAATTCGAGACAGGGTTCGAAGTACGGACGCCATAGCGCCGCCAACATTTCGGAATCGGGCGGGCGCCGCGCCTGCGAAAAGTCGAAGCCGAAGGTAGCGGTGCCCAGGCCGCCCAGCTTTACGCGGACATTGGGGCAGGCCGCCAGGCGCTTGAGTTCGGGCAGCCATTCCTGCAATGCCCGGGGACGATCGTCCGCATAGGGGCCGACACCCAGCACGCCGCCCACATGATCCAGGATCAAGGGAATATCGGGAAACGCCTGGGCCAGCGAAATCACTTCATCGATCTGCGGGTGGTAGATCCAGGCGTCGAACGACAAGCCATGGGCGCCCAGCCGAGCGTATCCCTTGCGAAACGCCGGGTCGCCGTACAAGCCCGCCGGCGGCCTGGACAGCACGCCATGCTTGAAGGCGGGATGCCGCGCGCCCGAATGCCGGATGCCCCGGAAGCGGCCCTGGCCGGCTTCGATGTGCGCCGCCAGCACCTCGTCCACGTCCTCGCCCAGCCGCAGGTCCGCATGGCCGACGATGCCGGCGGCGATGCCCCTGTCCGCCTTGTCCATCCTGCCCGCCTTGCCGACCCTGCCCGCCGCCGCGCATTGCGCCACCACGTACTCGGTTTCGCCGACCGGTTTCAAAGCCTCGGGACCGTCGGCGCGGTAGGCGTGGCCGCACTGTATGTAGACCGTCGCCGCCACCGCATGTCCCGACTGCATGTCGGCCCGCAGGTCCTCGACGAAATACCCGCCCCAATGAGACGAAAAATGGTGATGCGGATCGATGATGGGCAGATCGGGATCGATCGCCGCCTCGATGGCCGTTCCCGCGCTCGCGGCGGGCGGCTTGTGTGCAACGACAGGCAAGTCCTCGTCCTGGATGTCAGGCATCGGTATCGCTCCTTATCGATATTGCGGCGGTCGGGCGTCAGTCCCGCGTCACGGGCGTACGTACCTCGACCGGCCAGCTACACGGGCCTGGTGCCGCGGATCTGCACCCGATGCATGAGCCGCCGCTGGCCGTGGTAATCGTCCAGCGCCAGATGCTGCAGGCAGCGGTTGTCCCAGAAGGCGACCGAGCCGGGCGCCCAGCGGAAGCGGCAGGTGAATTCCGGGCGCGTGGAATGGTCGTACAGGAAGCGCAACAGCGGCGCGCTTTCCGCGATGGTCATGTCCTTGAAGCGCTCGGTATGCATCTCGTTGACGAACAAGGCCTTGCGCCCTGTCACCGGATGGGTGCGCACCACCGGATGCACGGCGGATATCGTCGTCTTGGCGCTACCCACGCCCTGGCCCGGCGCCAGGACGTCATCGGCTTCCAGCGACGACAGGATGCGCCCGTTCGAGTGCACGGCCCTCATGCCGTCTAGCATCCTCTTCATGCCGCCGGAAAGCGTGTCGTAGGCCAGATACTGATTCGCGAACAGCGTGTCGCCGCCCACGGTCGGCAGCCGTTTCGCGGCCAGGACCGACCCCAGCGGCGGAATCTCCAGGTGCGTCGTGTCGGAGTGCCACTCCCACCCGAACACCAGCTTGGTCTCCGGCTTCTTGTCTATCACCAGCAGCTCTGGCAGTGAGCCCGGATGCTGGCGGTGCGGCGGCAGCACCGCCAGTTCACCGAAATACCTGGCGAACCGGGCGAGATCGAGATCCGAGACGTCCTGGTCGCGGAAAAAGATTACGCCGAACTGGTGATAGGCCCGCTTCACCTCATCGAGGACCGGGGCCTCCAGCGCTTCGGACAGGTTGACTCCGAATATCTCCGCGCCCAATGCGCCCGCCATGGGCACGACGCGCAGCGTCTTGAAATCAGCAAGTTCAGCGGCCGATCCTTGCTCCATTTGATTCACGGCATCGTTCATATCGTTCATGTATGTGTACGCTACGTTCATCAGGTAGAACTGATAATACGCGCGGCCTTTTTATTCCGCAACCATCCTTTCGCATAGAATGCGCGTGTAATCGACGCACAGACCGAGGACATAAGTGAGCGCAGATGTGAAGAGCGCCGTACGCGCGCTGCAGGTTTTTCAACTGTTTTCGGAGCTCAAGAAGCCGGCATCCCTCGCTACCGTCAGCCAGCGGCTGGAGATGCCGAAGTCCAGCTGCCAGGCCTTGCTGCGCACGCTGGAGGCGCACGGCTACCTGGCCAATCGCGACGATACGAAGGACTATTACCCGACGCGCAAGCTGTACGAGGAGATGCGTGTCATCGTGGAGGAGGATCCTTTCCTCAAGGACCTGATGCCCTTGCTGGAAGAGCTCAGCGAGGCCACCGGCGAATCGGTGTTCCTGGCGCGTCGCCAGGACCTCATGTCGCATTACCTGGAAATCGTGCAAGGCCGGCAGGCGCTGCGCTTCGCGGGCACGGCGGGCGAGCGCCGCCCCCTGTACATAGGCGCGGCCGGCCTGAGCCTGCTGGGCGGCATGCCGAAGGCGGAGCGCGTGGCGCTGGTGAACAGGATGCAGTTTGAACGATTCTCGCCGAACACCATCACCAACGGCGCCGCCTTGCTCAAGCAGGTGGAGGAAGGCGTCAAGCGGGGCTGGTTCATGTCCATCGGCGGCTACCAGCTGGAAGTCTCCTCGATAGGAAACTTCGTGTGGCTGAACGGACAGCTCTATGCGATCGTGATCGCGGCGCCGACCCAGCGCATCGAACGCAACCAGAAAACCTTGAGCCGGCTGGTGATGGATTTGTGCGCTCGCGTGACGGAGCGGTGAAAAGGGGAAGTGGCGCGCCAGGGGCGAGCGGGGGCCTTGGGATGCGTGGGCCGGTGCGCCGGCGTGAGCGGGAAACGCCGGCGGCGCACCGGCGTGAGCGGGAAACGCCGGCGGCCGCCTTGCCGGATCAGTTGGTCGTGATGTTGCGCTCTTTGATGAGCTTGCTCCAGCGCTGACGTTCCTGCACTTCGAAGGCGGACAGGTCGGCGCCGGTCAGCGTGCCGCCGCTGGCGCCCACGGACGCCAGTTGCGCCTTCACCTCCGGCGTCGCCAGGGCCTTTTTCGCGGCGTCGATCAGCGTCGCCTGCACCTCGGGTGGCGTGCCGGCCGGCGCGTACAGCGCGAACCAGGCCGTAACGTCGAAGTCCTTCAGGCCCGCTTCCGCCACGGTAGGCACGTCGGGCAAGGAAGGCGAACGCCGGGCCGACGTGACGGCCAGCGCACGAACGCGCGTCCCATCCTTGAGCTGGCTGAGCGTGCTGGGCAGGTTGTCCAGCAGGATGTCGATCTGGCCGCCGATCAGCGCGGGCATCGAGCCGGAAACGCCCTTGAACGGGACGTGCAGCATCTGGATGCCGGCGGCTTGCTCCAGGTACGCGCCGGTCAGGTGCACCGACGAGCCGATACCGGGCGAGCCGTAGGTCAACGGCTTGTTCTTGTTGGCCTTGGCCTTGGCGAACAGGTCCTGCACGGTCTTCATGTCCGACGTGGCGCTCACGGCGATCACGTTGGGCGTCGTGAAGACCATGGCCAGCGGCGCGAAATCCTTCGCCGGGTCGAAGGGCATGTCGCTGTACAGGTACTGGTTGATGGTCTGCGTGCCGATGGTGCCCATGCCTATGGTGTAGCCATCGGGATGGGCGCGCTTGACCACCCCCATGCCGATGTTGCCGCCCGCGCCCGCGCGGTTGTCCACGACGATGGATTGCTTGAGAAAGGGCCCCATGGCCTGGGCGATGGTGCGCGCGGCGATATCGGTGGTCCCGCCCGCCGGATAGGGAACGATAAGGGTGATCGGGCGGGCCGGATAGGTTTCGGCGTGCGCGCCCAGCGCGGCGCCGCCAAGTATGGTCAATGCCAATGCCTTGATAAGTGAAACCGACTTCATCGGCTTGTCTCCGTGGGATTCGAAAGTTGTAGTTGTCGCTCCGCCAGCGCCCGGCACCCGGCGCGACCAGGGCCTGGATACGCTGGCAAGGGCCGCGGTCTAGCACTGCCCGAGACGCGACCTTACCACTTCCGCCGGCATGGCGGGGACGCACGGCCAGCGCCCCGCCAGGCTCGGGCGCAGTAGCCGCGCGCGCATCACACCGCCATGCGGCGTACGCTTTGCGGCGGGTGGCCCAACAGGCGGACGAAGGCGCGCCGCATGCGTTCGGGGTCGACGAAGCCGACCGACTGGGCGATGCGTTCGATGGGTTCCTTGCCCGCTTCCACGCGGGGGCGCGCGACTTCCACGCGCAGGCGCTCCACCGCCTTGGCTGGGGTTTCGCCTGTTTCGGCCAGGAACGCGCGACCGAATTGCCGGGGGCTCAGGCAGGCGACTTCCGCCAGCTTCTCCGTGGATAGTTCTTTGTTAAGGTGCTCCCGCATGTAGGCGAGAACCGTGCGGATGCGGTCGGACTCCGGCTCCATTTCGGCCAGGGCCGAGAATTGGGACTGTCCGCCCGGTCGGCGGTAGTACACGACCAGCATCCGCGCCGTCTGCCGCGCCACTTCCTGGCCCAGGTCCTCCTCTATCATGGCCAGCGCCAGGTCGATGCCCGCGGTGATTCCCGCAGAGGTCCAGATATGCGCATCGCGCGTGTAGATGCGGTCGCCATCGACCTTGACCTGCGGGAACATGCGCTGCAGCCGGATGGCGTGCTGCCAATGGGTCGTCGCCGTGCGCCCGTCCAGCAGGCCCGCGGCCGCCAGGATGAAAGCGCCCGTGCAGACGCTGGCGATGCGGCGCGTGCGGCGCATCGCGGCCCGCGCCAGGTAGGTGGTTATCGACGGCGATCGGAAGGGATCGTGCGAACCCTGGCCGCCGGCGACGATCAAGGTGTCATAGGGCATGGTGCGCAGCTTGCGCGTCACCACTTCCAGCCCGGAGGTGCTGACGACGCCCCCGCCTTCGGTGGAGACGACGTGGCAGCGATAGGCGCTACCGCCGGCGATGCGATTGGAGATATCGAACGCCGACAAGGGTCCGCTCAAATCCTGTATCTGGAATTCCGGATAGACGAGGAAGCCGATATCGCGCGTCGGGCTGCCTGACGCCTGTCCTGGGTTCACCTTGTCCATTGCCTGGCCGTCTCCTGTTGCGCCGGGGCGGACGTACGCGCCCGCGTTGCGTGGTCCGGCGAAGTCTTCCATGTCCCGCATGCTGGATGATGCCCGGAAAACGGGATGACGGAAAGGACACGTATCCCTCAAAAACCGCCATCATGAGACGCATGTCCTGAAAAGAGGGATCTTTGTCCTTTGCGCGTGACGGGCGCTTGTCGAGAATGCCGTCCATGGCGCACCCCGCCAGGCGCGCCATCCCGACATCCCGAAGCCCCAGGAAATCCGTCCATGCATCTCCCGCCACGCCTTGCGTCCTGCCCCCTGCACGGAGGCCGGGCATGAACGCCATCCGACCCCACTCTGACGTGCCGCCGAACGCCGAAGGCCCCTCCAGCCGCGGCAACGCCACGGTCCTGGCCATCGCGCAGGGGTTGTTCACCGCTTCCATCGCGGTCGACCTCACGCTGACAGGCCTGACCGGCTACCAGCTTGCGCCCGACAAGTCGCTGGCAACGCTGCCGTTCGCCATGATCACCGTGGCCGCGGCCGTGGTCACGCTGTTCGCGTCGCTGCTGATGCAGCGCCTGGGCCGTCGATGGGGCTTCATCATCGGCGCCGTGACCGGCGGCATGGGCGGGCTGGTCTCCGTCTGGGCCGTGATCCATGGGCACTTCTGGCTGTTCTGCATCGGCACCGCCGCCGTGGGGGTGTTCCAGGCCTTTGCCCAGTACTATCGGCTGGCGGCCGCCGACGCCGTGGAGGAAGCGCACAAGGCGCGCGTCATTTCCATCGTGCTGACCGGCGGCGTGATCGCGGCGGTACTGGGACCGGCCCTGGCCGCCTGGAGCCGGGACCTCATGTCCACGGTATTCGCCGGATCCTACATGGTGGTCGCCCTGCTCGGTTTCCTGTCGGCGCTATTGATCGGGGTCTGCTACCGCGACGTCGAGCCGACGGGCGTCCTGAAACAGGACGCCGAGCTGCCGCCGCGGCCGGTCGGCGTCGTCCTGCGCCAGCCCATATCGCTGGCCGCGCTGGCCAACAACGCCATCGGCGGCGTCGTCATGATGTTCACCATGACCGCCGCGCCGCTGGCGGCCGTCGCCTGTCACCATACGATCGACGACGGCGCCAACATCATCCAGTGGCACCTGGTCGGCATGTATGCGCCGTCCTTCTTCGCCGGCCGCCTGATCAAGCGCCTTGGCATGCCGGCGGTGCTGTTCGCCGGCATGGGGCTGAGCGCACTCTGCGGGATCGTCGCCATGTCGTCCACGACGCTGTCGTCCTTTTATGTGGCCCTGCTATGCCTGGGCATAGGATGGAATTTCATGTACGTCGGCGGCACCGCCCTCCTCGCCTCCTCCCACCGGCCGTCCGAACGTGCCCGCGTCCAGGGCACGGCCGAATTGATCCGCTACGTGCTGACCGCGCTGGCGACGCTGGGAGCGGGCCCGGTGCTGGAACGCTATGGCTGGACCAGCCTGAACCTGGTCACGTTCCCGCTGCTGGCGCTGGCGGCGGCGATGACCCTGCTGTGGGTGCGAGCCGCCCGGCGCGCCAAGGCGATGCCGGCAAACGTGTTAAGTTCGTCGCGATGAAGGAAACACCGCCACCGTCCGCATCTCCCACCAGCCTCGCCGAATGGCTCGCCCCCGTCGGCGAGCCGGCGCATGGCCTGGGCGCCAGCGATGCGTCGATACGCGCGCTGCTGCGCGAGGGCAGCGCGGACAATACGATGGCGTCCTATCGCTCGGCCATTCAATACTGGGCGGCCTGGCACCAGCTGCGCATGCGGCGCGCCCTGGCGCTGCCGGTCGCGGTCGACACCGTGCTGCAGTTCATCGCCGATCATGTCGAGCACCTGGAAGGCCAGGCGCTGGTGCACGACCTGCCCGCCGAGGTCGACGCCGCACTGGTCTCGGCCAAGGTCAAGCGCCGGCCCGGCCCCTACAAGCTGGCCACGGTGCGCCACCGCCTGGCCGTCCTGTCGGAGGCCCACGAAACCCGCTCGCTGCCCAATCCCTGCCGCGACCGCGCCGTGCAAGCCGTGCTGGAACGCACCCGCAGCGCCTATGCCAAGCGCGGCGTGCGCAGCGCCCGCAAGGATGCGCTGACCCGCGAACCGCTGGAGCGGCTGCTGGCCACCTGCGACGAATCCCTGGCTGGCCTGCGCGATCGCGCCCTGCTGTTGTTCGCCTGGGCCAGCGGCGGCCGCCGGCGTTCCGAGGTGGTCCGCGCCACGATGGAGAACACCCGGCGCGTGGCCGAGGGCTATCTCTACACCCTCGCCTATTCCAAGACCAACCAGGAAGGCGTGGCGCGCGCCGACAGCCACAAACCGGTCGTAGGCCGCGCCGCGCTGGCGCTGGATGCGTGGCTGGCGGCCGCCGGCATCACCACCGGGCCGCTGTTTCGCCGGGTGCGCCGCGGCGGCGTCATCGGCGAGGGCCTGAGCGCCGAAGCCGTGCGCAAGATCGTCCAGGCGCGCGCGGCCCAGGCGGGCCTGGAAGGCGATTACGCCGCCCACAGCCTGCGCTCGGGTTTCATTACCGAGGCGGGACGCCAGGGCCTGCCCCTGGGCGAAACCATGGCCCTGAGCAATCACGCCAGCGTGGCCAGCGTCATCGGCTATCACCGCGCCGGCGAAGCGCTATCCTCGCGCGGCGGCCGCTTGCTGGACGGCGAGCCGCAAGCTGCCGAGCGGCCCAGGCCGTGAGCCCCGCGGCCTGGGCCGCCGCGTCATCCCTGCCCGCGGCGCGACGCCTCGCCGCCGCGGAATGACGCCGCCACTGTCCTTAGCGCGGCCCGCGTGGCGGGGTCGCCAACGGCGCTGATCAGGATGATGTCGGAATCCGGCAAGGGCGGCAGGCCATGCGCCTGCCCGATCTCCACCGTATCGGCCGGCGCCATGCTGTAAGGAATGGGCGCGATGCCCAGGCCGGCCGATACCGCGGCCCCCACCGCGGCCGTCCCGCCGCCGATGAAGACCTCGGTCCACGCGATGCCCGCCGCGTCCAGCGCGGCCGTCGCCAGCCCGCGTATGCCGCAGTCGACCGTCAACGAGGCCAAAGGCAAGGGCAGCCCTTCCTCGCGGTCCCACGTGGGCGCGGCAAACCACCCGAGGCGTTCACGCAGCAACAGCGCGCCTTCGCGGTATCCGTCGCTGTTGCGCGCGATCACGGCGTCGAGCAGGCCGCGGTCGTAGGCCTCCAGCAGCTTGGCCGAACCTTCGATGCGCACCTCCATCAACAGCGCCGGATCGTGCGCGCGCAGGTTCGCCAGCAGCCCCGGCAAGCCCGGCCCGGCAACCTGGTCGCTGAAGCCTATCGCCAGGCGGCGGGGACCTCGCTCCAGTCCGCTCAACGCCTGCTCGTGCGCCGCGATGAAATGACGCGCGGGCTTGAGAAACCCCGCCCCCCGCGCGGACAAGCGAACCTTGCGCGGCGTGCGCTCCAGCAGGCGGTAACCCAGCCTGTCCTCCAGGCGCTTGAGTTTCACGCTGACAGCCGCCTGCGAGGTGCCGAGCGCATGCGCGGCCTTCGTGAAACTGCCCAGGTCGGCCACCAGGACAAAGGCGCTGACAGATTCAACATCCAGGACGGCCATGCTGATCATCCAAAATTGTTATGTCTTAAATAATCTACCATATCTGTACATTATCCCTGTGCGTCCGCACACTGTGTCTCGCGTCGCCATGGCCGATCCAGGCCACCGGCCCTGCCTCCGCCGAAAAAACCGCGCTACGACACATGACCATGCCCCGCCTCGATCCCCCGCGCGCCATCCCGCGTCCCTCCCATGCGTTGCCGTCAGCCGCCGGCTACCCGCAAGACGGCCATCCGCGCCGTTGGCTGGCCTTGCCCGTCCTGCTAACCGGCGCGTTCCTGCCCATCCTGGATTTCAATGTCGTCAACCTCGCCTTGCCGGAAATTCGCCGCGATCTGGGCGCGACGGTCAGCGATACGCAGTTCGTCATTTCGGCCTACGCCGCCACCTATGCGGTGTTCTTGATCACTGGCGGCCGCCTGGGCGACTGGCTGGGGCGCAAACGCATGTTTCTGCTCGGCGTCCTGGGTTTCACGATTGCCTCCATCCTGTGTGGGACGGCCACCACCCCTGCCGCCCTGATCGCGTCCCGGATGTTGCAGGGCCTCACCGCGACCATCATGGCGCCCCAGGTGCTCGCATCGATCCGCACCCTGTTTCCCGCCGCGGAACAAGGCAAGGCCCTGGCGCTCTATGGCGCGACTTTCGGTCTCGCCAACATCGCCGGGCAGATCCTTGGCGGCGCGCTGGTCACGCTCCATCCTCTTGGCCTGGCGTGGCAGGCGATCTTCCTCGTGAACGTGCCGATAGGATTGGCGGCCAGCATCGGCGGCGCCTGCCTGCTCCCCACGACCGCCGGCGATTCCGGGCAGGGCCTGGACGTGCGCGGAGTGCTGCTGCTGTCCTTGACGCTGGGCCTGCTGGTCTATCCGCTCATCGAAGGCCGGGAGACGGGTTGGTCCGCCTGGACACTGTTCATGCTGGCAAGCACGCCTCTCGCCCTGTCCGCCTTCGTTCGCCACGAGCGCCGCCTGGCGGCCGGGGGCGGCAATCCGCTGGTCGAGCTCGGCCTGTTCAAGCAGCGCCGTTATGTGATCGGTGTCGCGATGGCCTTGCTCTACTACATGCTGTCCGCGTTCTACCTTACCTTCTCCGTCTACTTGCAAAGCGGTCTCGGCCTGACGCCCCTGGACGCGGGCCTGCGCACCTTGCCTTTCGGCATGGGCTATTTCCTGGCCTCCTTCGGCGCAGCCCGATTGATGCGTGAACTGGGTACGCGAGCCCTTACCCTGGGATTCTTTATCCAGATATTGGGATTCGGCGCGTCAATCTTGACGATAGGAGCGGACGCCTGGCGCGAAACGGCAATAGCCCTGACCGTGGCGGGAATCGGCTACGGCCTGGTGATGCCTTCCGTCATCAAGGCGGTTATCGGGGATGTCCCGCCCCGCCACGCCGGCCTGGCCTCCGGCATCGTCATTTCCACCTTCCAGATCGGCGCCGCGCTGGGCGTCGCCATCGTCGGCGGTGTCTTCTACAGCGTCCTTGGCGGTCAGCCGTCCGGCGCCGCCGGCTACAGGCATGCCTACGCCGTCGCCATGGCCTGCAATGTAGCCCTGTTGATCGTCGCCGGCCTGCTTTCGACCCGCTTGACCGGCAAGACGCCCGCGGCCGCCCGGCCCGCCTTCCGCCGCGACGAGTGACTCGCCGTCCCGCACCCGCAAACCTCCACCACCACCCGGACCGCATCCGGCGCATCGTCAGCATCAACGGACCGACGCCTTTCGGCCAGGAACAGCTCGCGGACCGCCTGGCCCGCAACGCGCAGGCCTCGCCGTGGTTCCAGTGGATCCTTGGGGCAGCGGCGCAGGGCCGCCTGGAGAACGTGCTGAGTGAACTGGGCTACAACATCCTGAGCACCCTGAAACTCAACGGATTCGAGCGCAACGACCTGATCGACGACACGTGGCTGCGCGCCTATGGCGCCCGCTTCGCCACCCCCGCCGATTGCGCCGGCGCCATCGGATGGGCGCGCGGTTCCGCGGACGGTGCGCATCGCATGGAGACCCCCGACGCCGCGGCCAGGAAAACCATCGCCGCCCTGCCCGCCATGGCCATCTGGGGCATGGCGGACCGGACGCTGCGGGCCGAGCATTTCCTGCCGCTATTCCGCGACATCTATCCGCGTGCCGACATCCATGCATTGCAGGATGCCGGCCATTACAGCCTGGAAGACGATCCGCGATCCATCGTCCGGCGCTTGCGATCCTTTCTCGCCGGACCAGCTTGATCTGAAACTAGTTGTCGAAATCCACCTTATTGTTGATAATATCAACTAAATAACAAACCGTGGATGGAGACAGATGAAGACCCTGGTTCGTGTCGCGGCGCTCGCCGCGCTATCCTGCGCCGCCGCGTCGGCGCACGCCGATGCCTACCCCGACAGGCCGATCCGGCTGGTGGTCGGCTTTTCCGCGGGCGGCGGCAGCGACCTGGTGGCACGGACCCTTGCCAAGCCCCTGGGGGAGCAACTGCACCAGAGCGTGGTCGTCGAGAACCGGCCTGGCGCGGGCGGCATGCTGGCCACGCGCGGCGTCGCCAAGGAAAAGCCCGACGGCTATACCCTGCTGCTGGGCAGCGCCGCGGCGTTCGTCATCAATCCCTACATCCAGAAGGACGTCGGCTACGACGCGGTCAAGGACTTCACCCCCATCGGCGCGGTGTCGCGGTTCGAGTACGTGCTGATGGGCCGCAAGGGACTGCCGGCGCACGATGTGAAGAGCCTGACCGAATATGCCGGGCAGCGCCCGAACGAGCTGACCATCGGCAATGCCGGCATCGGCTCCAACACGCACCTGGTCGCCATCCAGTTCCTGGCGGAAACGGGCTTGAAGATCCGTAACGTGCCTTACAAGGGCACCGCCGGCGCGCTCAACGACATCATGGGCGGCAATATCGACCTCTTGTTCGACTCCGTACCCACGGTCACCCAACAGGTCAAGAGCGGCGCCGTCCAGGGCTATGCCACGACCGGCGACAAGCGCGAACACGACCTGCCCGACGTTCCCACCCTGATGGAGTCCGGGCTGCCGCACTTCCAGGCGAGCAACTGGTTCGCGATCTTCGGCCCCAGGGACATGGACCCCGCCGTCGTCAACCGTCTCAACGCCGCCATCGTCGCCGCGCTGCACGATCCCGCCCTGGTGAAAGCCTTCGAAGCCACAGGCAACGAGCCGCTCGCGGGATCGCCGCAAGACCTGACCCGCCTGGTGGCCGACGAAACCGCACGCTACAAGACGCTGATCGAAAAAGCGCACATTACCGCCGAGTAGCCATGACGCATGCCCTCACGACGCCCCGCCATTGCATCGGCGCTGCCCAGCTCCCGCTTGCGGGTTTCCGTATCCTGGACGTGACATCGGCCGTCGTCGGCCCCTACGCGACCCAGGTCCTGGCGGACTACGGCGCGGCCGTGACCAAGCTGGAGCATCCATCCGGAGACATCATCCGCTGGATATCCGGCCGCTCGCCCACGCCCGGCATGTCGGGCAAGTTCATGCACATGAACCGCAACAAGCGCAGCATCGCGCTGGACCTCAAGAAGCCGGGCACCCGCGAGACGGTGTACGACCTGCTGCGCGGCTCGGACGTGTTCGTCAACAACATGCGTACCGATGCGGTCCGTAAGCTGGGATTGGATTTCGATACGCTCAAGGCCATCAATCCCGAATTGATCTACTGCAACATCGTGGGCTTTGGCACGTCGGGCCCGTACGCCGAACGTCCGGCCTATGACTCCATCCTGCAAGGCGGGACGGGCCTGGCCAGCCTGTTTGCCGCCCAGGACGGCGGCGAGCCGCGCTACGTGCCCTATGTCGTGGTGGACCGCACCGCCGCCTTGATGGTCGCCAACGCCATCCTGGTTGCCCTGCTCGCCCGCGAAAGCCAGGCCGGCGCGCGCTACATCGAAGTTCCCATGTTCGAAAGCTATGCGTCCTTGCTGCTGAGCGAGCACCTCTACGGCGAGACCTTCGAACCGGCCATAGGCAGCAGTGGCGACAAGCGCCTGCTCGACGCCAACGCCCGGCCAGTGAAGACCCTGGACGGCCACATCTGCATCACCACCAACACGGACGCGCAGGTGCTGGCCCTGTTCGACGCCTTCGGGCGACCGGACCTGAAGCAGGACCAGCGCTTCAACAATGCGCCGGGGCGCATCGACCACATCAAGGAGTTCTTCCAGGTCCGTGCTGAAGAAATCGCCAGGCAAGGGACGGCGCATTGGGTGCGGGTGCTGGCGGAACACGATATTCCGGCCATGCCCTGCCACACCGTGGATTCGTTGCTGCGCGACCCTCACATGGTCGACGTCGGCCTGGTGCGCACGGTGGACCATCCCACCCAGGGCCGGGTCAAGGATATCAAGGTGCCCGTCTCCATGACCGGCTTCGAGCCCTCCCTGCGTATCCCCGCGCCGCGCATCGGCGAGCACACCACGGAGATCCTGCGCGAACTGGGACTGGACGACGCCACGATAGGCCGCATGATCGCGGACGGCGCCGCTGTCCAGGCACAGGGGACGGACGCATGACCACGACCGGGACCCGCCCCCGCGCCTAACGCGGCCCGGCGCCGCGCCCGCGGCGTGTGGCCATCTCGTCCTTGAGCGACTTCATCATCTCCAGCCCGTGCGCCGTCAGCTTGTCCATGATGGCATCCAGCGCGTCCCGCTCCTCCCCCGTCAAGACCGACAGCACTGCCTCGTTGCGCTCGATGGCGGCCGGGAACATCTCATCGAAAAGCGCGCGCCCCTTGTCGGTGAGGGCCAGCCGTATGCCACGGCCGTCCGCCTCGTCGGCGCTGCGCCGGACCAAGCCCCGCTCTATCATGTCCGCGACGGTCCGGCTTGCCTGGCTCTTGTCTATGTTGGCTTCCTTCGCCACCGCATTCAAGGCCATGGGCGCCGACGTACCGA
Source organism: Achromobacter aloeverae (assembly GCF_004121055.1). GTDB lineage: Bacteria > Pseudomonadota > Gammaproteobacteria > Burkholderiales > Burkholderiaceae_B > Bordetella_C > Bordetella_C aloeverae. The sequence continues at coordinate 844,698 of NZ_PYAL01000002.1, read as the reverse complement.
GCAGGCCCATGATGCGCCATTCGCGCGGGCCTATGCCATAGCGATGTTCGTTGATGCCCGCGGCAATACGGCTGGAGATGAACGCGAGGCGGTTGAGGCGATAGGAAAACATATCGCTCAGGTGCTTGGGCCGCGGCCGTTTCACGCGGCGCTTCGCCGCCACCGGCGGCTTGTCGCTGGTCATGTAGGGTCGTCTCCACGATAGATGACACGACCCGCATTGTCTCACGCAGCACATGCGCCACCGCGGCCCGGCCGGCGGGCCCGGCCACGGCGGCCGCGGCGCCCGCGGCGCACGCTCGCGCGGAGAAAGCCGATCCCCGGCGACCCCGCTCATCCACGAGCGCCGTATCCCCCTCCGCCCGCGCTTTCCATCACCACCCGGTCGCCCGGCTTGAGTATGCGCTGCTCCGTGGGATCGAGCTCCTGTCCGTTCACCATCAGGCGGCCGCGCTGTCCGGCTTCGCCGCCGTTCAGGCCCGGCGGCGGGAACTTCAGGCGCGTCATCAGGAAAGACGTCGCCACGCTGGACGCCTCGGGCGTGATCTCGAACTCGAAGGTCAGCCCGTCGCCGCCGCGATGCTGTCCCGCGCCGCCGCTGCCGCGCCGGATCTCGCGCTTGTGCACGACGATGGGCGCCAGCGCTTCCATCATTTCCACCGGCGTATTGCCCAGGTTGGCGGGGAAGGAAATCGCCGAGTAGCCGTCGCGCGCCGCCGTCGCGCCCTGCCCGCCATTGATGAAATTGACGACGTTGAAAGGCCGGCCACGATACTGGCCGAACATGGTCACCGAAGAATTGGCCGACCCCGACGCCCACACACGCTCCGGCAGGACGTCCGCCAGCGCCAGGAAGATCGCGGGCGACAGCATGTGGCCGATGGCCCCCCGCCCGCCCGAAGCGGCAGGATAGGTCGGATTGAGGATGGACCCCAGGGGCGCCTGCGTGGTGATGGGCAGGAAACCGCCCTCGTTGTTGGGCACCTCGGGGCACAGCAAGGCCTTGATGGGATAGGCCGAATAGGCGAAGGCGTAGATGGGCACCACGTTCACCGCGCGCGGCTGCTGCGGACTGGAACCGGCGTAGTCGATGGCTATCGCGTCGCCCGCCACGGTGAGCTTGCAGTGGATGCGGATGGGTTCCTCGAAGCCGTCATGCAACACCTCCGACTCGTACACCCCGTCGGGCAAGGCGGCGATGGCCTCGCGCATGGCCGTCTCCGAACGCCGGCGTATGGCCGCGCCCAGCGCGTCCAGGTCTATCTTCTCCAGCAGGGGCAGCAGCCGCTCCTCCATCATGCGGCAGGCGCTGACCTGCGCCCAGACGTCGCCCAGGCCCTGCTCGGGCACGCGAATATTCTGGCGGATCATGTCCACCAGCGTCTCGTTGACGCGGCCCTGGTCCATGAGCTTGAGCATGGGAATCTGCAAGCCCTCCTCGTAGATCTCGCGGTTGGCGTTGCTGCGCAACCGGCCACCGATATCGGGCAGGTGCGACACCAGGGCCGCGAAGGCCACCAGGCGGCCCCGAAAGAAGATGGGCATGACGGTGTTGACGTCATGAATGTGACCCGTGCCCATCCACGGATCGTTGGTCACCAGCACGTCGCCGGGCCGCAGCGTCTCGGCCGGGTACTTCTTGAGGAAATGCTTCACCGTGGCCGGCAGGCTGCCGATGAAGGAAGGGATGCTCATGGTCGACTGCGCCAGCGACCGGCCCTGGGCGTCGGTCAGCACCACGGCGAAGTCGTTGGCGTCCCGCACCAGCGTGGAAAAGCAGGTGCGCACGAAAGCGGTGGAGGCCTCGTCCACGATGCTGATGAGACGGCGCCAGAGGATCTCCAGCTCGATGGGGTCGAAACGGGACGCCACCGAGGCGCCGGGGTCCGCAACGGTTTGCATTATTCGAACTCCTTGAGGGTCACGGAAACGGTCAGGTCGGGCAGGATGTCCACGTCCGCCGCGAAAGGCACGACCAGCGTCGATTCCCGTTCTTCGAGCACCAGCGGCCCTTGCAGGCGGGTGCCCGGCGGCAGCGCGTAACGCTCGTGGACGTTCACGGCGCGGAAGCCGCGTTGCAAGGGTAGATAGATGTCGCGCTGCCGCGGCGCGACGCCGCCGCCGTCGCGCGCGCCGCCCCAGGAGAAGCGACGCGCGCCGACGACGGAGCGCCCCGTCAGGCGCCAGGTCAGCACCTGCGGCAAGGCGCCTGGCACCAGGTGCCCGTAGAGTTCACGATACCGCTGCTCGAAGACCGCGCGCATGACTTCGGCGCCGGCCTGCTCGCCCTCGATATCGAACTCCCGCCAGTCGAGCGCCACCGGCACGTTGTCGCCCTGGCCGTAGTAGCGCATCTCCGCGCCTATGGTCCAGGACAGGCTGCCGGCGTCGGCGCCCGAAGCCAGCAGTTCATCCTGTGCGTCGGCACGCAGGTCCGCCAGGCGCGCATTGACGTCGCCCCAGTCGATCTCGCCCAGCAAGGCGGGCTGCGACCAGCTGCGGTCCGCGCGCGCCGGCGCGGCCAGCATGCCCAGGCAGGACCCGGCGCCCGCCGCGATCGACGCCAGCAGGCGCGGGATGCGCAGCTTGCGCGCCACCTCGGCCGCATGCACCGGTCCCGCGCCGCCCGTGGCGACGAAGGTGAAATCGCGCGGGTCGTGCCCTTTCTCGGCGATGTGGATGCGCGCTGCGCTGGCCATGTTCTCGTTGACCATGTCGTGGATGCCCCATGCGACTTCCAGGGGCGCCATGCCCAGCTGGTCGGCCAGGCGCTGCATGCCTTCCAGGGCCAGGTCCTTGCGCAGGCGCATCTCGCCGCCCAGGAAGTTGTCCGGGTTCAGGTAGCCCAGGACCAGGTCCGCATCGGTGACCGTGACGTCGGTGCCGCCATTGCCGTAGCAGGCGGGGCCAGGCACCGAGCCGGACGACTCCGGACCGATATTGAGCAGGCCCAGGCGGTTGACATGCGCGATGGAGCCGCCGCCGGCGCCGATCTCGATCAGGTCGATGCTGGGAATCAGGATGGGTAGCCCGGACCCGCGCTTGAAGCGATGCACCCGCGCGCACTCGAAACTGTAGGCGATCGGCGGCTCGCCCTCGGTGACGGCGCAGGCCTTGGCCGTCGTGCCGCCCATGTCGAAGGCCAGGACCTGGCGCAGTCCCTGCGCGCGCGCTGTATTCAAGGCCGACAGCACGCCGGCGGCCGGCCCCGACTCCAGCAGGAAAATCGGCGTATGCGCGGCCGCCCGCGCCGACGTGAAGCCGCCGCTGGAGACCATGATGCGCAAGGGTATTCCAGGATGCACGGCATCGATGCGCGTGCCCAGCTGGCGCAGGTAGTCCGCCACGATGGGCTTGACGTAGGCATTGGCGGCGACGGTCGAGGTCCGCTCGAACTCCTTGAGTTCGCGCGCCATATCCGAGGACAGCGACACCTCCACGCCGGGCAAGGCCTCTTGCAGGTGGGCGCCGATGGCGCGTTCATGTTCGTCGTTGATGTAGGAATGCAGCAGGGACACCGCCACGGACGGCACGTCCAGCGCGCGCACGGCGTGGGCGATGCGGTCCAGCTCCTGCCTGGTCAACGGCGTCAGCACCTGCCCCGCCGCGCCCAGGCGCTCGTCCGCCTGCACCCGTCGCTCGACCGCGATGAGCGGTTCCGGCAAGGCCAGCTCCAGGTCGTACAGGTCGTAACGCCATTCGCGGCCGATATCGAGCGCGTCGCGCATGCCCTGGGTGGTCACCAGCGCCGTCGCCACGCCCTTGCGCTCGATCAAGGTGTTGGTCACCAGCGTGGTGCCGTGCACCACCTCCTCCAGCACATCGCCCTCGGCGTCCGCCTGCGACAACAGGCTGGCGATTACCGTGGACACGGCCACGCCCGGATCGTCCGGCGTGGTCAACGTCTTGCCCACCCAGATGCGGCCATCGGATTCGCGGATGGCGACGCCGTCCGTGAACGTGCCGCCGATATCGACGGCGATGCGCAGCCCTTGCGCCGCCTTGCCGTCGGACTGCCTAGTCGAAGACTCCACGCTGATGCTCCCTCGTGACTGAATGGAAAAATGATAGGGGTCGGGATTTACACCTACAAATGAAAAATTCGGATTGATTCAGCGATGCAGCCTATATATGCTGGGACCCTGCGCGCGCCGGCGCCGCCGCGCCGCGCGGTCGTCTCCACTTGGTCGCCCTCGCCTGGTCGCCCTCGCCTGGTCGCCTATACCCACGCCCATCGCCGCCTGACATGTCCACGCTCATCACGCTGCGCCATCTGCGCAGCTTCGTCGCGGTCGCCGACACGGGTTCGTTTACCCGCGCGGCGGAACGCCTGTTCCTGACGCAGTCTTCCCTCAGCTCCACCATCCACCAGCTGGAGGAAGACGTGGGCGTCAAGCTGTTCGAGCGCACCACGCGCAGCGTCACCCTGACCCCGGCCGCCCGCCACCTGCACCAGCAGGCCAAGACCCTGCTGCAGCAGTTCGACACCATGATCAGCGACCTGCGCGCCGTGGCCCTGCAACAGCATGGCCATCTGCGCATCGCCGCCGCGCCGTCCATCGTCGCTTGGCTGCTGATTCCCGCGCTGCCCCGCTTCCAGGCCGACTATCCGCACGTCACGCTGTCCGTGCGGGAGGCCGGCTCGGCGGAGATCGAACGCCGCGTGCGCGATGGCGACGTCGACTTCGGCATCACCAGCCGCCTGATGGACTACGACGACCTGGACTACGTACCCCTGCTGCGCGACCGCTACGGCATCGCGTGCAGCGCCGATCACCCGCTGGCCACGCCGTCCGGCGAAGTCCACTGGTCGCAGGTCTCCGCGCACCGGGACGACCTGGTGGGCCTGGCTTCCGACACGCAGGTCGGCATCGTGCATCGCCAGACCCTGCAGGACTTCGACGTGGCCGAACCGCGCGAGGAAGTGTCCAGCTCGACCTCGCTCTATCCCATGCTGCAACTCGGCGGCAGGCTGTGCATCCTGCCGCGCCTGACCGCGTCCACCCACCAACTGGAAAAACTGCCCTTTCGCATGCTGCGCGACCCGGTGTTGTACCGGGAGCTGTTCCTGGTATCGCGCAGCCTGCGATCGCTGTCCTCGACCGCGCAGGCCCTGCAGCAGGCATTGATGGACACCCTGGGCGAGCGGGAATTGCCGGAGGGCATCACGCTGTCCATAGCCCCAGCGTCCGGCACGCCGGACGCATAGGGCGCGTAGGACGTACGCATTCACGCATAGGGCACACGCATGGGCCGGAGGCATACGCAAAAGGCGTAGGCCAGAGGCATAGACCGCAGCCACGCGCCCTACGCGCACGCCAAGCCGGTCCTGGGCCGCCCCTCCGGACTACGATGCCTGGCTCAACGCGCGGATATCCTCGCGCCGCCGCAGCCACCACGCGTAATCCTTGGGCAGCAGCCCCAGGTAGTCCGGCACGCCCAGGGCGTGTGCCGCGCGCACTGGCCAATTGGGATCGACCATCAGTTCGCGCGCCAGCGCGACCAGGTCCGCCTGGCCCTGTCCAAGAATGCGCTCCGCGTGCGCCGGCTCGGTGATCAGGCCCACCGCGCACGTGGCGATGCCCGCCTCCTTGCGCACGCGCTCCGCATAGGGCACCTGGTAGCCCGGGACGCGCGGCACCACCGCCATGTTCAGCGGGCCGTTGATGCCGCCCGACGAGCAGGTCACCATGTCGATGCCGCGCTCCCGCAGCGCGCGCGACAGCGCCACGGTGTCGTCCATGTTCCAGGCGCCGCCTTCGCCGTCGACGGCGGACACGCGGAAGAAGACCGGCTTGTCCGCCGGCCAGGCCTGGCGCACCGCCTCGGCGATCTCCAGGGCCAGGCGCATGCGGCCAGCCAGGTCGCCACCCCAGCCGTCGGTCCGCTGGTTGGCCAGCGGGGAGAGGAACTGGTGGATCAGGTAGCCATGCGCGCCATGCACTTCGCATACGTCGTAGCCGGCGTCGACGCTGCGCTGCGCCGCCGTGCGCCAGGTCCGGATCATGGCGCGTATCCCGTCCTCGTCCAGCGCATGGGGAACCAGCGCGCCGGGCTTGGCCGGCAGCTCGCTGGCGGACACACCGCGCCAGGGCGGCATGCCCTGGCGGGCATCGTCGTCGGTCAGCGGACGGAAGTTGGTCCAGGGTGGCCCGCAGGAAGCCTTGCGCCCCGCATGCCCCAGCTGGATGCCCGAGGCCGCGCCGGCCGCATGGATGAAGTCGTTGACCCGTCGGGCGGCGGCCACGTGGCGATCGTCATACATGCCGGCGCAGCCGTAGGTCTTGCGCCCGCTCGCCTCGACAGCGGTTTCCTCGCAGAAGACCAGGCCGGCGCCGCCCATGGCGAACTTCCCCAGGTGCACGAGATGCCAGTCCGTGGCCGCGCCATCGCGCGAGACATACTGGCACATGGGGGAGACGACGACGCGGTTGCGCAGCGTCAGGCCGCGCAAGGTGTACGGCGTGAAGAGTTGCGGCAAGGGATGGGCGGCGACATCGGGCTGGGCGGCCATCATGGATGTTCGATTCCGTGGAAAGAGGGCGTTGGACGAGGACGATGCACCGTCGTCGGTGGACGGTGCGGGGTCAAGGCAGGGAGATATGCCGCTGGGCGATCAGGGTCCCCCACTTGCGGGTTTCCTCGGCGGCGTAGGCGGTATAGGCCTGGGCGGCGCCCGGCGTCAGTTCGTAGCCTTGCGCGGCCAGCTGCCTGGACAACTTGTCGTCCGCCAGGCTTTCGTTGAGCACCGCGTTCAACTTGCGCACGATGGCGTCGGACGTGCCGGCGGGCACGAACAGCCCGAACGTGGTCAGCGACTCGAAGCCCGGCACGCCCGACTCGGCCAGCGTGGGCACGTCGGGCAGCAAGGGCGCGCGGCTGGCGCCGCTGGTTCCCAGCGCGCGCAGCTTGCCACTGTGGATCAGGGGCTCGGCCACGCTGATGTCGACGAAGCCGACTTCGGTCTGTCCCCCCAGCAAGGCCTGCACCGCGGGCGCGCCGCCCCGGTAAGGCACGTGCATCATGTTGATGCCCGTGGTGGACATCAACAGTTCCGTTGCCAGATGGCTGGAACCGCCGACGCCGGAGGACGCGTAATTGATGACGCCGGGCTTGGCCTTCGCCGCCTTGACCAGGTCGGCCACCGTCTTGTACGGCGCCTGCGGCTGTACGCACAGCACCTGCTGGTTGGCGCCTATCATGCCGATGGGGCGGAAATCGCGTTGCAGGTCGTAGGGCAGGTCGTGGTAGAAATGCGGCGCGATGGCGAAGGTGCTGTTGGTGCCCAGCAGCAAGGTGTAGCCGTCACCCGGCGAACGCGCCACCTGCGCATAGCCGATGGTCCCCGTGGCGCCCGGCTTGTTCTCGACCACGATGGCAGCGCCCAGGCGCTTGCCCATGCCCTCGGCCAGCAGGCGGCCCAGCATGTCGGTGGACCCGCCCACCGACCACGGGATGATCATGCGTATGGGACGCGAGGGATACTCGTCGGCGCGGGCCTGGCCGCCGCCCGCCAGGCCCAGCAAACAGAAAACCGCGGCAAGCAGCGCGCTTGCGGTATGGCGTAGCGTACGCATTGGATAGTGCCCCTTGGTGCTGCCTGTTTATTGGCTCGGAACCGCCGGCGCGCACGCCGGCGTGTTCCCTCCCCTCAACTATCGGCGCGGGGCGGAAGGCCGCACAAATGAAAAAATCCAATGCTTTTATCGATATGCCTCAACAATCGCGCGTGACGGTGCGCGATATGGCGCCGCACCAGGAAATGCGCCGCCGTGGTGCGCAATGGCGCCTCATTGCGCCCCCTGTGCCTCCTGGCGGCCCGGCGGGTCACTGCTCCATGGCGGGCCACTGCTCCATACTACTTCGCGCTACCTCCGACTACTCCGCCAGGAAGCGATTCAGCACGTTGCGCGTGACCCCCTGCGTATAGGGACAGTTCCTGGTCAATCCCATGACCCACTCGCAGCTGCCGGCGGTGAAAACCTCGCCCTTGCCACGGGTAAACGAGACGATGACCCCGCAGCCGTACTTGTAGCGCTCGATCGCCTCCGGGCTGTCGTCGCCGCACAAGGCCCTGGTGCGGCGCGCCGCCCCGTCGGCCTTGATGTAGTACCGGAAGCCCTCGCCATCGTGCATTTCCTCGTCGTGCACGGCCGGCGACAACGCCAGGATCTCCGTATTCATGGGCACCCCATCCTCGTGGGTCGGATACGGCAGGCCATGGCGGAACGTGTACTCCACGCCATCCACTTCGTAGGCGAAGATGCCGGCCTCCGCGCCAAGCACGTCGCCGTAGTGCATGTCCAGGCCGGCGAAGGCCCAATGGCGCGGCCGGTACACCGTGAACCCGCGACTCGCGCGCGGCGCGAAACCGCCCCAGGACGAATAGGTGCCGCGCCAGCCATTGACGCCGAACGTGGTCGCGCCGGGCCAGTTCACGGACTGCTGCTCCCAGGCCCCCGTCAGGTAGGTCTTATCGGGGCCCCCGGCGACCGGGTCTTCCGTGTCGGCCCGCGCCTTGTAGCAGACCTGGCGCGCGCCCTCCTCCTCCAACCGGATCTGCCACATGAAGTTGCCGGCGAAACGCGCCACGCGGCCGCCGCCGTCCACATAGCGGTCGATGGCCTCGCGCATCTGGCGGGTCCAGTATTCGTCATGGCCGGCGATCACCACGGCGCTGTAGGCATCGAGCAGTTCTGGGCGGTAATGCAGGTCGGTCTGCGTGATGGTATCGAAGGCGTAGCCCTCGCGTTCAGCCCATACCGCGAAATGGCGTTCGAACTGCGCCCAGCCCGACGACGCGTAGTACTGGGCATAGCCATTGGTGTAGGCCCATTCCTTGGTCGGATACCGGGGCGCCTCGCCCGCGCCGCGCGGCAGCGGATCGCACAGGCGAGGCGCGCCGGGCGGCAGCCACACCAGCCCGCGCGTCCAGGGGCGCAGGATGCTCAGGGTCGGCGAGAACTGCTTGCCGTTCGGACCGTCGATGCCGTCATACGAATTGGCGCCTCCCCAATCGTTATAGGCGGTCCACGTCGACGTCGACAACAGGAACAGGAAACGGCCCGGCTGCCTGGGCTGGCCCGCCGCGGGGCGCACGACGAAGAAGTGATGCTGCAGGAAACGGGACCCGTCGGCCCGCTCGCACCACGCCGCAATGCGATAGAAACCGCTGGCCGCATCCGTCGGCACCGTCCACCGATGCACTTCCGGCCAGCCGCAGCCATCGCGATACGCGGTCGGCGGCATGGCGACGAACTCGCCCGGCACATCGTCGCGCGCGTGCACGCAGTCCGGCGTGACGCCGTCGCGCCAGATTTCCAGGCTGAAGCGCGGCGCCGTGCTGGAGCCGTGGAAGACCACCGTCTCGCCCGGCGCGTACGACATCGCGTTCGTGTACACGTAGACTTCGGGCAGCGCGGGATCCTCGCGCGGCGCCTCGTACCAGTGCGAGACATGCCATCCCTGGTCCGGATGCATGACGCTGGTGGGACGGGGACGCTGGTTGAAGGCACCGAACTCGGGACGAGCGCGAGACATGAGACGGATTCCTTTTAAAGGGACGTGATGCCCGGCGCAGCCGGGCTGATGGTTTCATGGAAGTGGCAAGCGACCTGCCAGCCCGCCTCGACTTCGCGCAGTCGCGGTTTTTCCGCGCGGCAGCGTTCGACGGCGTGCGGGCAGCGCGGCGCCAGGCTGCAACCCGTGGGCTTGTCCAGCACGCTCAGCAGCTCGCCCTTGATGGGAGGCTGGCGCGGCCGGCCGACCTCGGGGCGCGGCACCGCCTTGAGCAGCGCCTGCGTGTAGGGATGGCGCGGCCAGGCATAGAGCCGGCGCTTTTCGCCGATCTCCACCACCTCGCCCGCGTACAGCACCGCCACCCGCTGCGAGATCGCCCGCACCACCGCCAGGTCGTGCGCGATGAACAGGTAGCTCAGGCCCAGCTTGTCCTGCAGGTCCATCAACAGATTGACGATCTGCGCCTGCATGGACACGTCCAGCGACGCCACGGCCTCGTCGCAGACGACGAAGTCGGGGTTCAGCGCCAGGGCGCGCGCGATGACGATACGCTGGCGCTGGCCGCCGGAGAATTCATGCGGAAAGCGGCCGGCGAAGGACGGCGGCAGGCCCACCATTTCGAAGAGTTCGGCCACGCGTTGCGCGCGCGCCTTGCCGTCCAGCTTGCCGGCAATGTCGATGGGCTCGGCCACGGCGTCGCCTACGCGCATGCGAGGATTCAAGGACGAATATGGATCCTGGAAGACGAACTGCAGGCGATGGCGCACGGCTTTCAGGTTGGCCTGTCCGGGCTTGCCCGCGATCGATTTGCCGAACAGGCGGATGTCGCCGCTCGATGGCGGCAACAGGCCTATCATCATGCGACCTATGGTGGACTTGCCGGAGCCGGATTCGCCGACCAGGCCCAGGGTCTCGCCCAGGCCGATCCGGAAACTGACGTTGTCGACGGCGCGCAGGACGGCATGGCCGGCGCTACTCCCCAGCCTGAACTCGCGCGTCAGGCCGTCCACCTGTACGATGGGTGGTTGATTGGCCGGGGCGCCAAACTGTCCTTGCACGCCTCCTTCCGGGGGCTTCGATAGGCCGAGCGCGCTCATACGACAGCCTCCGGCATGCCGTCCCGCGCGATGGCGCGCCGCGGCGGGCAGCGCAGGCGCCGGCCGGTGGCCAGCGCATCCAGGGGCACCGGCGCGGCCCGGCAGGCGGGTTCCGCGAGCGCGCAGCGGGGACTGAAGCGACAGCCTTGCGGCCAGTTGCCCGCCGCCGGGATGTTGCCCGGTATCGCGGGCAAGCGGCGGGCGTCGTGGTCCAGCTTGGGAATCGCGCGCAACAGGCCTTCGGTATAGGGATGCAGCGGCCGCGTGAAGATATCGGCGGCGTCGGCCTCCTCCACCACATGCCCGGCGTACATCACCACGACGCGCTGCACGAATTCGGCGACCAGGCCCAGGTCGTGGGAAATCAGGATGACGGACATGCCGATCTCTGCCTGCAACTCGCGCAGCAGCTGCATGATCTGCGCCTGGATGGTCACGTCCAGCGCCGTGGTCGGCTCGTCGGCGATCAGCAGGCGCGGACGGCAGGCGATGGCCATGGCGATCATCACCCGCTGGCGCATGCCGCCCGACAGGCGATGCGGATACTCATCCACCCGCCGCGCCGCGTCCGGAATGCGCACCATGTCCAGCAACTCCACGGCTCGGCGGCGCGCCGCCGCGCGATCCAGGCCCTGGTGGATGCGCAGCGTCTCGCCGATCTGGTCGGCGATGGTCAGCACCGGATTCAGCGATGTCATGGGATCCTGGAAGATCATCGCGATATCCGCGCCGCGCACCTGGCGCAGTTCGCGGTTGGACAGCGTCAACAGGTCGCGGCCGTCATAGCGGATGCGCGACCCCGGCATGCGCGACATGCGCCGGTGATGCAGCCGCAGGATGGACAGCGCGCACACGCTCTTGCCGCTGCCCGATTCGCCCACGATGCCCAGCGACGCATTCTCGTCCAGGGAAAAACCCACATCGCTGACGGCGCGGGTCCAGCCGCCGTCGCCGCGGAACTCCACGTTCAGGTTCTCGACTTCCAACAGGGCCATTCAGTTGCCCTCCACTTTCAAGCGCGGGTCCAGGACGTCGCGCAACCCATCGCCCAGGAGGTTGATGGCCAGCGCCGACAGGCTGATGGCCAGGCCGGGAAAGAGCATGATCCACCACGACTCCACCGCGTAGTCGCGGCCTTCGGAAATAATGTTGCCCCAGCTGGGCGTGGGCGGCGGTGGGCCGATGCCCAGGTAGCTGAGCGTGGCCTCCGCCAGGATGGCGTAGGCGAACACGAAGGTCAGCGACACCAGCAAGGGCGCCAGCGTATTGGGCAGGATGTGCCGCGTCAGGATGCGCCAGGCGCCGGCGCCGCTGATGCGCGCCGCGTCGACGTAGTCCAGCCGCCGGATGACCAGGACCGACGCGCGCACGATGCGGGCGGTACGCGGCACGTACGCACAGGACAGAGCGACGATGACGCTGTGCACCTGCGGTCCCAGCACCGCATTGATGCCGATGGCCAGCAGGATGGCGGGGAACGCCAGCAAGGCGTCCATGAAGCGCATCAGGATGGAATCGAGGCGCGAGAAATAGCCGGCCGCCATGCCCACCACCGCGCCGCCGATGGCCGACAGGATGGCCACGCTGAACCCGATCCACAGCGACAGCCGCGCGCCGTACAGCACCCGCGTATAGACGTCGCGTCCATACTGGTCGGCGCCGAAGGGGAACTCGCCGGATGGCGCATGGAAGCGATTCACCATCTGCATGGTCAGCGGGTCGCCCGAGCTGATCCAGGGCGCCAGCAGCGCGGTGCCGACGATCAGCAGCAGGACGATCGCGCCGATACGGAAGGAGCGATGCCGCCACAGCCGCTTGAGCACCAGCGTACGCGGCTGCGGGGGCGCGATATCGCCCTGGGCCGCGGCCTTGTCGATGGCGAGGTCCGTTGCGATGTCAGTCATAGCGCACCCGTGGGTCCAGATAGGTATAGAGCACGTCGATCAACACGTTGATCAATACGAAAGCGAAGCCCAGCAGCAGCATCGTGCCCTGCACCGTCGGGTAGTCGCGCGACATGATGGCCTGCACCAGCAGCCGTCCCACGCCGGGCAGCGCGAACACCTGCTCGACCACCACCGATCCGCCGATAAGCAGGCTCAGGATGTAGCCGCCCACCGTCACCACCGACACCAGCGTATTGCGGAAAGCGTGCTTGCCCACCGTGGCGAACTCCGATACGCCCTTGGCGCGGGCCGTGCGTACGAAATCCTGGTCGAGGATTTCCAGCATTTCGGACCTTGTCATGCGCGCCAGGAAGCCGATCTGGAACAAGGCCAGCACCACCGCCGGCTGGATCAGCGAGGCGAACCACTCCCCCACCCCGCCTTCGGCGATCGGCACATAGCCCGCCGTCGGCAGCCACCCCAGGTTGACGCTGAAAAGAATCACCGAGATGGTGCCGACCCAGAAACTGGGCACCGACACGCCCAGCAGGGCGAAGCCCATCACGGCGGAATCGATCCACGAGTTGCGCCAGAATGCCGCCACGATGCCCAGGCCCACGCCCACGGGCACGGTGATGACGAAGGCCACGGCCGCCAGCGACAGGGTCACCGGCAGGCGCTCGGTGACCGCCTGCAACACCGGCTGGTTGAGCACCAGCGAATCGCCGAAATTGCCGTGCGCCAGGTGCGTCAGCCACAGCCAGAGCTGTTCCGGCAGGGGCCGGTCCAGGCCCAGGCTGTGGCGGATCGCCGCCACGGCCTCCGGCCCGGCCTGGTCGCCGGCGATGATGACCGCCGGGTCGCCGGGCAGCATGTGCATCAGGAAGAAGGTGAGGATCGCCACGATCAACATCACAGGCAGCGCCTGGGCGATCCGCGCGGACACGATACGGGACATGGGCCGCTTATCCTTACTTGAGCCAGACGTTCCAGAAATGATTCAGGTAGTACGGCTCGAAGCCGCCCGCCTTGCGGGTATTGATCACCTGGACATTGCCGCGGTCGGCCACCTTGATCATGTAGGCCTGGTCGAGCACACGCTGCTCGATGGTCAGCCACGCGGCCTTGCGGCCGGCCAGGTCGGGCGTCTTGTAGAACGCATCGTAGGCGTCGTCCAGCACCTTGTCGTTCTTGACGTGCGGGAAGTTGTAGATCATGGCCTGCCACTGTTGCGGGCCCAGCAGCGGATTGGCGCAGAACGTGGTGGTCGACACATTCCAGTTGCCCTTGCCGGACTGCATGTTGGAGGCGTTGGTGGTCCAGTCGGTGATGTCCATCTTGGCGTTCATGCCGCCCTTCTTCAACTGTTCCGACAGCACCAGCAAGGCGTCGCGCATGTAGTCGTAGTTGTTGTTGGTCTGCAGCACGATGGGCTCGTTCTGGTAGCCCGCCTGCTTGAGCAGTTCCGCAGCCTTCTTCGGATCGTTCTGGTTGTAGCGGCCGTCGGTGACCTCGCCCCCGTAGTAAGGGCCGTCCGGATACACCATCGAGTGATTCTTGCGCGACGCGCCTATCACTTTCATGATGTCGTCCACGTGCACCGCCGTGCGTATGGCCTGCCGCACTTCGGTCTTGTCGGTGGGCGGCTGCTGGGTATTGACGATGAAGTACTGCTGGCAGGCGGGATACGTCGTGAACGACTCCAGGTGCTTCATCGACTTCAGGCGCGCGAGCAGCTCGGGCGGAATGGCCGCGGTGAACACCGCCTCGCCCGTCTGCATGGCGGCGACGCGGGCATTGGCCTCCGGCACGAAATTGAAGCGCACCGTGTCCACATAGGCCGTACGCTTGCCGGCCAGGCCGTCCGGTCCGCTGGCGCTGTCGTCGGGCGTGTAGCCGTCGAAGCGCTGCAAGGTCAGGTAGCTGTCCTTGACCCACTGCCCCAGCTTGAACGGGCCGGTGCCGATGACGTCGACACCGCGCGCGGGCTTGTCCTTTTCCTCGGCCGGCAGGATGACGAAGGGGTAGACCGGCGTCTTCAGCACGTCCAGGAAGACCGTATTGGGATGCTTGAGGTGGATGACGAAGGTGTCCGCATCCGGCGTCTCATAGCCCGCCACGTCGTCCAGCACGGACTTGTTGGGACTGACGCGCGCATAGCGTTCGAACGTTGCCTTGACGTCGGCCGATGTCATGACCTTGCCGTTGTGGAACTTGACGCCCTTGCGCAGGATGAAGGTATAGGTCTTGTTGTCGTCGCTGGCCTTGGCCTCGCGCGCCAGCATGGGCTTGGCGTTGTACTTGGCATCCATGGCCACCAGGCCTTCATACAGGTGATGGACGACTTCCAGGTCCACCATGCTGGCGGCGACCTGCGGATCCAGGGTGTTGGGGCCCGAGAGGTCGGCATAGACCAGCGTTCCGCCTTTCTTCGGCGCATCCTCCGCCGCGGGGGCCGCCGTAGCCAGGGACATCGCGCCGAGCAGCGCCGCGACCATCAGTGTGCGTTTGAAAACCATGCTTGGACCCCTTGCGGTTCAGGACGAATGCTGAACACGATATATAATATATGGTGTTTTTACAACCTATCCCGATATCAGTAGTTCTACTAGGGGAAGCGGCCAGCCCGGCGCGGACACGATCCGCGCGCGGCGACGCATCGCGGCGGTCGCCCGGCGGCTGCGTCCATCCTCCCTACAATACGACCACGTCCCACCTTCCAGACACCATGGCAATCGAGCAACCGTCCGTCACCCGCACGAGCCTGACCGGCCAGGTCTACCACACCCTGCGCGACCGCCTCATGTCCGGCCGCTTCCAGCCCGGCGAACGCCTGAAGATCAAGGAGCTCGCCGCCGACCTGGAAGTCAGCGAAACGCCCGTGCGCGAGGCCATCCTGCTGCTGGCCAACGACGGCGCCATCGAGATGAAGGCGGGCTATTACTTCCTCACCCGCCGCCTGTCGCTGGCCGAATACATGGAGATCCGGCGCCTGCGCCTGCTGCTCGAACCCATGGCCGCCGTCGAGGCCCTGCCCCACGTCGACGCCGATTTCATCGCCGACCTCGAACGCACCCACGCCACGCTGGTCCGCGCCGAACAGGAAAAGGACTATCCGCAGGCGGTGCAGTCGAATTTCGATTTCCACTTCCTCCTCTATCGCCGTTCCGGCATGGGCCAGTTGACGGACATCCTCGAACGCCTGTGGATACAGGCGGGGCCGCTGCTGAACTACCTCTATCCGCACGGCCATCCGACCTACCACGGCGACCACCAGCACCAGCAGATCATCGCGGCGATCAAGGCCGGCAACCCGCAGGCGCTGAAGACCGCGGTCGAGCAGGACCTGATCGAGGGCGGCGAGCAGTTCATCAACTACCTGGCCAGCATCGACGGCAAGGACGTCGAGCCCGTCAAGAAATCCTCGACCAAATCAGTCAGGCGCGCGCCGCGCAAGACCGCGCGCAAGTAAGGATCGCGGGGCGGGTTTCTACCCGGTGCTTTCCCGTTTACGAGAACATCATATATCATGTATCGTGTTCGCATAAACAACCGCAGCGCACAGACAGGAAGGAATATGACCGCCCTTACACCCGCCTTTTTACCGGCAGCGGATCCTGGCAGTAGTGGTGTTCTCGACGAGGCAGCGTTGCGCCGGCGCGCGGCCCGCGTCATTCCCGGCGGCATGTATGGCCACCTGAACGCCAAGCTGCTGCCGCCGGGCTATCCGCAGTTCTACGAGCGCGCCCAAGGCTGCCGCTTGTGGGACGTCGACGGGCGCGAATACCTGGATTTCATGTGCAGTTGGGGACCCATCATCGTCGGCCACCAGCACCCCGCTGTCGAAGAGGCGGCGCGGCGCCAGGCGGCGCTGGGCGATTGCATGAACGGCCCCAGCGCGCGGCTGGTGGAGCTTGCCGAACGGCTGGTGGGGCTCTTGCCACACGCCGACTGGGCCGTCTTCCAGAAAAACGGCACGGACGCGACCACCACGGCGGTGACCATGGCGCGCGCGGGCACCCGCAAACGCAAGATCGTACTGGCCAAGGGCGCCTACCACGGCGCCGTGCCCTGGTGCTCGCCATCGCTGGCGGGCGTCACGGTGGAAGACCGCGCCCACCTCATCTACTTCCGCTACAACGATGTCGAGAGCCTGGAAGCGGCCGTGCGCGAGGCCGGCGACGACTTGGCCGCCATCCTTGTTTCCGCCTTCCGCCACGATATGGGACAGCCGCAGGAACTGCCCACCGCCGCGTTCGCGCGGACGGCACGTGCCTTGTGCGATCGCAAAGGGGCGGCCCTGATCCTTGACGAGGTGCGCGCCGGCTTTCGCCTTTCCATGCAAGGCAGCTGGGAGGCCCTGGGCGTGCGCCCCGACCTGTCGGCCTGGAGCAAGGCCATCGCGAACGGCTACGCCCTGGCGGCCGTCACCGGCAACGAGGCCTTCCGCCAGGCCGCGCAGGAAGTCTACGTCACGGGTTCGTTCTGGATGGGCGGCGTCGCCATGGCCGCCGCGCTGGCCACCCTGGACGTCCTGGAAAACAACCATGCCGTCCGGCACTTCGAACAAGTGGGACAGCGTTTGCGCGACGGCCTGGCCCGGCAGGCGCAACGCCACGGCCTGGCCATCCGGCAGAGCGGCCCCGCGCAACTGCCTTCGGTACTGTTCGAGGACGACCCGGATTACGCCAAGGGCGCGTATTTCGCCGCCGAGGCCATCAAGCACGGCGTATATCTGCACCACAAGCACAACATGTTCCTGAGTCTTGCGCACACGGTCCAGGACATCGATCTCGCATTGCAAGTCACCGACCACGCCTGCGCCCGCCTCGCGGCGCATCTGTGAGGAAACCCGTCCCATGCATACCGAACTTCGTTTCGAACCCACGCGCGCCGTCGGTGAACTGCGCGCCATCGCGCTCGCCCTGCGCAAGCAGGTCGTGCGCATGGTGGCGCGCACCGGCCAGGGCTACGTACAGCAAGGCCTGGGCGCCGCGGACCTGTTCGCGGCCCTGTACTTCGCCGAACTTCGCCAGCGCCCGCAGACGCCCGACTGGCCGGAACGCGACCGCTTCATCCTGTCCACCGCGCACAACACCGCCATCTTCTACGCGACGTTGGCGGCGCGCGGCTATTTCCCGCCGGCCCTGCTCGACAGCTATTGCGACGACGGCTCCCCGCTGGAGATCAACGCCTCCGAACGGCTCGGCCCGATGATAGAGGCCACGTGCGGGTCCCTGGGCCAGGGACTCTCGGTGGGCGTCGGCATGGCCGCCACGCTCAAGCGCACGGGCAGCGACAGCCGCGTCTTCGTCATGCTGGGCGATGGCGAACTGCAGGAAGGCCAGGTCTGGGAAGCGGCCATGGCCGCGGGCAACTGGCGGCTGGACAACCTTTGCCTGGTCATCGATGCAAACGACATGCAGGTCGAGGGCCATATCGACCAGGTGCAGCCGCATGAGCCCTTGGCCGACAAGTGGCGCGCCTTCGGCTGGCGCGTCGAGGACATCGACGGCAACGATATGGACGCCATCCTCGCGATGCTGGCCCGCGTACGCGCGACGCCCGGGCAGCCGCATTGCATCATCGCCCGCACCCTGGTCGGCAAGGGCGCGCCCTCGCTCGAAGGAATACTGGGCCACAACCTGCGCCTGCCGCCCGAGACGGCGACCAAGGCCCTGGAAGAACTGGACGCACAGGAGGTCCGCGCATGAACTCGCCCACGCTGACCGTCAATGACTTTACCGACCGCTCCGCCCTGGGCGTGGCGGCCAAGCCCTATGGGTCGGCCCTGCTGGCCGCCGCCCGGCGCGACCCGCGCATCGTCGCCCTCACGGCCGACCTCAGCGGCCCGACCGAGACCGACCTGCTGCGCGACGCCCTGCCCGACCAGTTCTTCCAGGTCGGCATCGCCGAGGCCAACATGATGGGCATGGCGGGCGGCATGGCCCGCTGCGGCCGCATTCCCTTCGTGCACACCTTCAGCGTTTTCGCCACGCGGCGGGCCTACGACCAGGTGGCCATGCAGATCGCCTATCCGCGCCTGAACGCCAAGGTGGTGGGATTCATCCCTGGGCTCGATACCCTGCTGGGCGTGAGCCACCAGGCCATCGACGATATCGCGATGATGCGTGCCCTGCCCAATATGCGCATCCTGGAACCGGCGCCGGGCCAGGTCGAGGACGCCGTGGCCGAAGCCGTGGCGCACGACGGGCCGGTCTACCTGCGCCTGGCGCGGGCCAAGCCGCAGGCCGCCGGCGCCGTCGCGCCACCCTCGGCCGGCCGCGGCTACACGCGGCTGCGGGAAGGCGCCGATGGATTGATACTGGCATCTGGACTTGGCGTACCCGAGGCGCACGACGCCGCCGAACGGCTGGCCGCGCGGGGGATCCACGTCGGCGTGGTCGCGGTGACGCGGCTCAAGCCGCTCAGCGCCGACCTGCTGGCGCTGGCGCGCGCGGCCGGTACCGTCTTGACCGTGGAGAACCATTCCATCGTCGGCGGCCTGGGCTCCGCGCTGGCGGAACAGATCGCCGAAGCGGGCTGCGCCCTGCGCTTTGCCCGCGTGGGCGTGCCCGATGCCTTCGGCTACGGCGCCACCACGCCGTATCTGTTCCGGGAATTCGGGATGGATGCGGAAGGAATCACCCGCAGGTTCGAGGGTTTGCTGGGACGCGGCGAATAGGATTGCGTGGCGGGGCGTGGGCCGCGGCGGCGGTTTCCCCGCCCCGGCCCCGCGGGAGCGCTATCCGCCGTGCCCACCCGGCAATACGCTGCCGAGCACCTGGCGCGCCGTGTCGATCATCACGTTGCCCTGGTCCGGGTCGCCCTGCAGCAGCGCCTTGCCGAACGCGCGCGCCTGCGTCATGGTGATATGCGGCGGCAGCGGCGGCACGCTGGGGTCTGCCTTCACTTCGATGACCACGGGACGGTCCGCGTGCAAGGCGCTGTCCCACGCCGCGCCCAGCATGTCGTCCTTGTCGACGTATATGCCCTTCAGGCCTATCATTTCCGCGAACGCGTGATAGGGAATGGAAGGAATGTCCTGCGACGCGGAGAACTTGGGGTCGCCGTTCAGGACGCGCTGCTCCCACGTCACCTGGTTCAAGTCGCCGTTATTCAGGACCATGCATATCCATCGGGGGTCGGCCCACTGTTCCCAATACTTGGCGACGGTAATCAATTCAGCCATGTTGTTCATCTGCATGGCGCCGTCGCCCACCAGCGCGATGACCGGCCGTTGCGGATGGGCAAACTTGGCGGCGATCGCATAAGGAACCGCCGCGCCCATGGACGCCAGTCCGCCCGACAGCGAGCACATCATGCCGCGCTGCACCTTCAAGTCCCGCGCATACCAGTTGGCCACGGATCCGGAATCGCTGGTGACGATGGCGTCCGCGGGCGTGCGCGGCGACAGCTCCCAAACGGCACGTTGTGGATTCACGCCTTCCCGCCCGGGCTCCAAGGCCCGCTTCTCCAACGTTTTCCACCAGCGTTCGGTCCAATGGGCGATGTCATCGCGCCAACGCGTGTCGGTCTTCTGCTCCAGCAGCGGCAGCAGTTCGCGCAGGGTCAGGGCGCTGTCGCCCACCAGGTTGACCTCCATGGGATAGCGCAAGCTGAGCATGTCGGCCTTGATGTCGATCTGCACCCCGCGCGCGGCGCCTTCCTTGGGCAGGAACTCCGAGTAGGGAAAGCCGGATCCGATCATCAACAGGGTGTCGCAGGCCTCCATCATCTCGAAGCTGGGCTTGGTGCCCAGCAGACCGATGGATCCGGTGACCCAGGGCTGGTCATCGGGGAGCACCGCCTTGCCCAGCAGCGCCTTGGCCACGCCCGCGCCCAGGCGATCGGCCACGGCAAGCACCTCATCCGTGGCCGACAAGGCGCCCGCCCCGACCAGGATCGCAACCTTTTTTCCAGCATTCAGGACCTCGGCCGCGCGCTCCAGGTCTTCCTTGAAAGGAAGCAGCCGCGGCGGCTGGTACCCGATTCCGGAATGCACCGTCCCATGCTTGCGGCCCGGCGGTTCGTACTCCAGTTCCTGCAGGTCATTGGGCAGCACCAGCGCGGTGACCTTGCGTTCCGCCAGCGCCGTGCGGACGGCGCGGTCGACCAGATGACGCACCTGGCCGGGCAACACCGCCTGCTGGATATAGGCCCCCGCGACGTCCTTGAACATGGAGACCAGGTCCAGTTCCTGCTGGTAATGCCCGCCCAGGGACGCGCGCGCCTGCTGCCCGGCAATGGCGAGGACCGGCACATGATCCATGCGGGCGTCGTAGAGCCCTGTCAGCAAATGGGACGCGCCCGGTCCGGACGTGGCGATGCACACGCCCAGCTCACCCGTAAATTTTGCATGGGCGCTGGCCATGAACGCAGCCATTTCCTCGTGACGCGCCTGCACGAACTCGATCTTGCCGCGTGCCCGCCGCAAGGCGCCGAACACGCCATTGATGCCGTCGCCTGGGTAACCAAAAATACGGCGCACGCCCCAGGCATACAGGCGGTCGACCAGGAAATCGCCAACAGTGATGGCCATATGAAACTCCCGATGGATGAGCTGGTTTCGACAAGAACAGGCGGGAGGGCGCAAATGGCGTTCCTTGCCTCGCCTCGCCCCGCTTCCCCTGGCCGCGGCGCGGTCGCCCGTGATACCATCCGCTGCAAATTTCCAGGCGATTTTTCTCAAAGCCGTACGAAACCACCGAACAAAGCCATGCGCTCCGGAACCCGCAGCAGAGCCACATCCTGGTTCGCGACATTCGCGGCGTTCGTGATCGCCTTTTATTCGCTCATGTCGGCGTCGGCCCTGGCCGGGACGGTGGTGTCGTCCAAGGACGGCGGCGCCACGACGATTATTTGCACGGCCGCGGGCCCACGCGTGATTACCCTGGACGCGGGAGACAGCGCCTCCGCATCCAAGGCCGCCGCCGTGCATGGCAACACCCTGCCCCATTGCTGCAGCGGCGGCTGCGCCATGGCTGGCGCAGCCTTGCTGCCCACGCTCTATCTGTTGGCGTGGGCCCTGCCCTCCGATCCGGTGCGCCTGCCGGATTTCACCGTTGATGCGCCGCCGCCGGCGCAAGGCCTGCTCGCCAGTTCACCGGGCCGGCCACGCGGGCCGCCCGCCGCCTGAACCGCTCCGCCCCGCGATGGTTCGATGCCGTCGTCCGGATGGCACGCTGGCCTGATCCGCCTGCGCGCCCGCGGCGATCGTGCGTGCCGGGGCGTCCCCGCTCATTGTCGAGTACCGCCATGCTCTGCCCGCAACGCCGACGCGCCGCGCGCCAGCCCGGACATGGAGTCACCCCGCCACACCTGAGCCCGGGCACGCCCGTCCCGCAACGCCGCCCCGCCTGACCGCATCGACCACGGCCGCCGCCTTGCGCGCGGCCTCCCCACGGTTCGTTTCAACGGCAGCTCCCCATATGAACGGTACTTCCTTGCGGCCGGCTCACCGGTCGCCCCTGCCTGTCACCCATCCTTCCCGCGCCCGGCGTCTCCGGGTACCCATCCGCCGTGCCACCCCGCGCTTGCACGGCAGGCAGGCGCTGTCGCGGCTGGCCCTGTCCCTGCTGGCCGTGTTCGGTCCTGCCCTGGCGGCGCCGGCCGCATGGGCCGCGGACGCCGGCACGACGGCGGCGGCTTCGACCGCCCCGACGGCCCCGGCGGCCCCGGCGGCCCCGGCGGCCCCGGCGGCCCCGGCTACTCCGGCGCGGACGGGCAGCGCGCCACTATCCGCCGGCGACAATGCGCCGACCACCACGCTGGCGCCGATAACAGTCACCGCGCAGCAGGACAACGCGCCGCTGGACGTCCCCGCGACGACCGGCTCCAACCTCGGCCTGACGCCGCGCCAGACGCCCGCCAGCGTCGACACGATAAACCGCGCCCAGCTGGAGCAACGCGGCGACGCCAGCCTGGTCGATGCCATCACGCGCGCGCCGGGCTTCAGCAATATCGCCCATCCCGGCAACGGCGGATCCGGGCTGTCGGTGCGCGGCTTCACCGATTCGACTTCGGTGATGCAGCTCTATGACGGGCTGCGCCAATACGGCGGCCTGGGCGTCACCTTTCCCTTCGATACGTGGTCCATAGACCGCATCGAGGTGCTGCGCGGCCCCGCGTCCGTGATCTACGGCGAAGGCGCGATCGGCGGCGTGGTCAACGTGATCCCCAAGAAGCCCTCCAACGGCCCCATCGAGAACGAGATCCAGGCCACCGTCGGCACGGAGGACACGCAGCGCCTGGCCTTCGGCAGCGGGGGCGCCATCAACGACAAACTGTCCTATCGTTTCGATATCAGCGGCAACCATTCGGGAAACTGGGTGGACATGGGCGATTCGAAAAATCTCAGTATCTCCGGCGCCGTGAAGTTGACCGTGTCCCCCGAGTTCAGCATGACGCTGAGCTACGCCCAGGGCTGGCAACAGCCCATGCGCTATTTCGGCACGCCCTTGATCGACGGCCATCTCGACGACTCGATCCGCAAGAAGAACTACAACGTCGGCGACTCGATGATCAAGTACGACGACCGCTGGACCGAGCTTTCGGCGCAATGGACGCCCAACGAGGACACCACCGTGCGCACGCGCCTGTACCAGGTGGACAGCCACCGCCACTGGCGCGACGCGGAGTACTACACCTGGCAGCCATCCAGCGGTTTGATCCAGCGTTCGTCCTACACCGAGATCCTGCATGACCAGTCGGAACTCGGCGCGACGACCGACGCCACGTTCAAGGGACACGTGCTGGGCCTGGCCAACCAGGTTTCCGTCGGCTTCGACGCCAGCCACAGCAGCTTCAAGCACACCAATAATTCGCCCTATTCCGGCACGACCTATGTCGACCCCTACGACTTCGGCCATGGCGATTTCATCAATGTCGCGGGCACCGTGCCGAAGTATCGCAACAAGGCGACCCAGTACGCGCTGTACGGCGAAGACCGGCTGTCGCTGACCGACAAATGGTCGGTGGTCGGCGGCCTGCGCTACGACCACGTCGATGTGTCACGGCGCGACCTGGTGCTCGACCAGCAGGCCTTCGATCAACGCTATTCCCATACCGGCTGGCGCCTGGGCACGGTCTACGACCTGACGCCCGACCTGTCCGTCTACGGCCAGTACGCGGAAGCGGCGGACCCGGTCAGCGCCCTGTTGATGCTGTCGCCCTCGAACAGCGGCTTCAGCATGGCCACCGGCCGCCAGGTCGAGATCGGCCTGAAGCAATCCTTTCTCGACGGCAATGGCGACTTCACCCTCGCGGGTTATCGCATCGTGAAGAAGAACCTGGTCACGGCCGACACCCTCGATCCGTCCACCAGCGTGCAGGTGGGCCAGCAATCGTCGCGCGGCATCGAGGCCACGCTCGGCCTGGCGCTTGCGCGCGACTGGCGCCTGGACGCCAACGCCACGGTGCTGCGGGCACGCTACGACGACTTCACCGAATCCGTCGGCGGGGTCGCGGTATCGCGGGCCGGCAACGTGCCGGCCAACGTGCCCGAACGGCTGGCCAACGTCTGGCTGAGCTGGCGTTTCCTGCCGCAATGGACGGCCAGCGCGGGCCTGCGCTATGTTGGCCGGCGCTATGCCGACCGCGCCAATACGCTGGAGATGGGGGCCTACACCACGACCGACCTGGCATTGAAGTGGGACGCGCGGCGCGACCTCTCCTTCACGCTGCGGGGCTTCAACATCTTCGACCGCCACTACGCCACCACGGCGTACTACAACGCCACGCAATGGCTGTACGACGACGGCCGGCGCGTGGAGTTGACCATGAACTACAAGTTCTAGGACAGCCTCCATGGGAACCGCCTGGTCGTCCTTCAAACGCGCGGTGTACCTGGTGCACCGCTGGATGGGCATCGGTGCCTGCCTGCTGATGGCGCTGTGGTTCGTCAGCGGCGTGGTAATGCTGTTCATCGGCTATCCCAAGCTGACGCCGTGGGAGCGCATGGCGCATCTGCCCGCACTCGACGCGGACCAGGTGCGGATACCCGTCGCGCAGGCGCTGGCGCGCGTGGGCGAACCGGCGAACGCCACCGAGATCGTCCTGACCTCGGTGGCGGGACGGCCGGCGTACCGCGTGCGCGACGGCGCGGGGCGGCTGTCCGTCATCGATGCCGCGAACGGCCAGGTGCTGCCACGCGCCAGCCCCGCGGCGGCCGAGGCGGCGGCACGGGCCTGGGCCGCCGCCAGCGCCGGAACCCCGGCCAGGGAAGGCCCGCCCGACGCCGCCGCCCGCTATGTCGACACCGTGACCGAGGACCGCTGGACCCATTCCAGCGCGCTGAACCCGCACCGGCCGCTGCTGCGCGTACAGTTGGACGATGACGCGCGCACCCTGCTCTACATCTCGTCGGCCACCGGCGAGGTGGTGCTGGACGCCCCGCTGTCGCAACGCGCCTGGAACTATGTCGGCGCCTGGCTGCATTGGCTGTATTTCCTGCGCGACCGGCCCGTCGATCCGGGATGGAGCTGGATCGTCATCGTACTGTCGGCGGGCGGCACCATCGTGGCATTGACCGGGACGCTGGCCGGCATCTGGCGCTGGCGTTTCCGTGGCCGCTACAAATCGGGCAAGCGTTCCCCGTATCGCGACTTCTACCTGCGCTGGCATCACATTACCGGCCTGGTCTTCGCGGCCATTACGTGCACCTGGATATTCAGCGGCCTGATGTCGATGAATCCGCTGGGCATATTCGCGGCGC
Organism: Achromobacter aloeverae; assembly: GCF_004121055.1. Taxonomy (GTDB): domain Bacteria; phylum Pseudomonadota; class Gammaproteobacteria; order Burkholderiales; family Burkholderiaceae_B; genus Bordetella_C; species Bordetella_C aloeverae. Next base: position 819,481 of record NZ_PYAL01000002.1, on the reverse strand, counting down.
AGGGCCAGCGGCCCGATGTCGCGGCTTATCGCGGCGGCCTGCCCGGCACGGTTCGCCCCGCGGTTGCGGCCGCCGACGCGCTGCGGGCCTTGCAGGCGACGGGCTTCGCGCCGCGCGAGATCGCCTGGCGGGTGCTGGGCGGCCAGCCCTATCTGCTGGCGCGCGACGGCGCCGATCGCACCCGGCTGGTGATGGACATGGTGGGGGGCGGCGCAGGCGGCGAAGACAAGGGCGACGCCGATGGCGCCGGTGCTGCTGCGGGTGCTACTGCTAGTGCCACCGCCGGCGCTGATGCCGGTACCGGAAATGCCGCGCCGCGCATCCTGGCGCATTGGCCGCAAGCGACCTTGCGCGCCGCCGCCGCCCGCCTGAACACCGCTGCCCTGATGGACATGCGATGGCTGGAACGCTACGACGATTACTACTACGGCCGCGCGCCGGAAGCCATGAACGGCGGACTGGAACGGCGACTGCCGGCCTGGCGGCTGACGTACGCTGACGGCGCCGACACGTGGGTCTACCTGGACCCACGCACGGGCGACATGGCGCTGAGCGCGGATCGCGCGCAGCGTCGCGGCCGTTGGTTGTTCAACTTCCTGCATAGCTGGGATTTGCCTGCGATGTTGCGGGACGACGGATGGCGCGCCGGCGTACTGATCGTCCTGAGCCTTGGCGGACTGGCCCTGAGCCTGACGGGCGTGGTGATCGGCCTGGCGCGCTTGCGCCGGAAAGTGGGACGGCCGCGCGCATTGGAACGGCCGCGCACGGGGTAAATACGGATAAAGGAAAATCCTATGCGCGCATAGAAAAGCGATATTTGCCCTGGCGATGCCGTCTCCCTACGATGGAGCACGCCTGCGCGGCCTATTCGTCATAAGAAACGCGTATGGCATGTCACTTCAAGGGAAACCGATGTTCAGTATCCGTTTATCCGGCGCACGCCGCGCCGCCCTCGCCGGCACGGCCGTGCTCGCGTCCGTCCTCGCCCTGCCCGGCGCCCATGCCGCCGGGTTCCCCGATCACCCCATCCGCCTGATCGTCCCGCAGTCCGCCGGCTCGGGGGGCGACGTCGTTGTCCGCCTGCTGGGCGACAAGATGGGCAGCGCTCTGGGCGCGTCGGTGGTGGTGGAGAACAAACCCGGCGCCAATGGCATCGTCGCCATGTCCTACGTCGCGAAGTCGCCCGCCGACGGCTATACCCTGCTGCTGGCCGGCGTGTCGCAGATGAGCTTCAATCCCAAGCTGTACAAGAACCTGCCCTACGACGCGGACAAGGACTACACCTATGTCGCGCCGGTCGTCGATACGCCCTTCGTGCTGGTCGCCGGCAAGAACACCCCTTACAAGACGCTGCCGCAGCTCATCGCGGCCGCCAAGGCGGCGCCCAATGCGATTACCTTCGCCAGCGCGGGCGCCGGCAACTCGACGCACCTGTCCACGGAACTGATAGCCAGCGGCGCCGGCATCAAGCTCAAGCATATCCCGTACAAGGGTTCCGGTCCCGCGCTGAACGCGGTGATGGGCGGGCAGGTCGACCTGATGACCAGCGTGCTGGGTTCGGCCTTGCCGCAGATCCGGGCCGGCAATGTCGTCCCGCTGGCCGTCCTGGCCGACCAGCGCGCCAACGACCTGCCCACGGTCCCGACGCTGAAGGAGTCCGGCTTGGACGTGCCGCCCATGCCGGGCTGGTTCGCCATCGTCGGCCCGGCCGGCATGGACCAGGCGGTGGTGCGCAAGCTGAACGGGGCCGTACAGGCGGCCATCGCGGACCCCGCCATCAACAAGAAGCTGAAGGACCTCTACTTCGTTCCCTTGCAGGGCAGCGCCGAGGAAATGCGCGCCCGCGCCGACCAGGACGCGCGCTTCTGGGGCGAGTTCATCGCCAAGAACGGCATCCAGGTCGACTGAGGCCGCGGCAGCGGCCGGGCTCACCACGGCCGCGGCAGCGGTCGGGCCCACCACGGCCGCGGCAGCGGTCGGGCCCACCACGGCCGCGGCAGCGGCGGGGCCCATCGAAGCCGCGACGGCAGCGGCGCCGATTACGGCCGCGTCAGCGGCCTGTTCGGCTGGCGCCCCGGCAGCGGCCGCTCTCCCTGCCATTGCACGCCCGTCCAGCGGCCATCCGCCACCAGCCCGGCCGCCACGTCGATAAGCGCCTGATGGACATGCGTGCACGCCACGCTTTTCTCGGTCGACACCGACATGCATACGGACACCCGGCGTCGAAACTCTGGGCTGGCGATGCGCGTGGCGACGATGTTCTCCGAACGGGCCTCCGGTCCGACCAGCGCCGACGACGGCAGCACGGTCCAGCCCTTGCCCTCGCGCACCAGCGTCAGCAGGACGGACACGGCGCTGGTCTCCACCACCAGGCGCAAGGACAGGTCCTCTTCCGCGAAGGCCCGCGCGGCCAATACCCGGATGGAGTTCGGAAAGCTGGGCAGCACCAGCGGCATCGTCGACATCTGGCGCAGGGTCACCGCGTCCAGGCCCAGCGGCGGTCCGACCAGGAACAGTTCCTCGGTCAGCAGGGGCGTAACCGTCATGCGCGCCGGCTGCGGCCGCGCGTCCATGGCCACGGAAAGGTCCAGGCGGTGCATGGACACCGCCGTCGCCAGGTCGCTACTGCTGCCCTCCACCACTTCCAGCACGACCTCCGGATAACGGCTGGCCACGGCTTCGATCAAGGGCAGGGCCAGTATGCGCGAAGTGCTGGTGGGCAATCCCACTTTCACATGGCCCGAGGGCGTGTCGCGCCCGTGCTTGATTGCCGACTTGGCTTCCTCCGCCTGCCGCAGCATGACCTTGGCGTGGCGATACAGCAACTTGCCGGCCTCGGTGGCGCGCACGCCGCCGGGACCGCGCACCAGCAGCGGCGTTTCCAGTTCCTTTTCAAGGTTGGCCACGTGCTGGCTCAGCGACGGTTGCGCGATATGCAGCGTTTCCGCGGCGGCGGTGATGCTTTCGAGCTCGACGATGCGGACGAAATACTTGAGTTGGCGCAGATCCATCAGAAAATCCTATTTGGCTGATGGAATCTTAACGAAGATAGGACGTTCGCAGTGTGCGACGCGGTGCACTACTGGCGCCAACCGCCGGTACAGCATTCAACATCCGGGATCGCATTTTCCTATGGCACCATCCACATCAAATATTGGCAGGAATCGGCATCGCTCTCTAACATAGCCGGCGATATTCCGAGCACACCCCCAAGGAAACGCCATGCCCCCGTACGCCAAGAATGAAGACCAGGCCTGGTCCGTGCCGCCGCAAGCCTATGCGGAACGCCGGCCCGTCGATTACGTCGTTCCCGAGCCGTCCTCGCGCTACCTGGCCATGCGCGACGGCTGCCGGTTGGCGATCGACGTCTACATTCCACGGGCCGCCCCCGGCAAGACGGCCGCGACGCGCTTTCCCACGATCACGCTGTTCACGCCCTACTACCGCCGCTTCAACATCAAGCCTGGCGGCAGCGGCGAGCGCGCGCCCAACATCGCCAAGCTGCGCGACTACTTCGTGCCGCGCGGCTATGCCGTGGTCGCGATCGACGTGCGCGGCACCGGCGCCAGTTTCGGGACGCGCGACAGCTTCCGGTCGCCCCGCGAACGCGACGACAGCCATGAAGTCGTCGACTGGATCGTCGCCCAGCCGTGGTCCACGGGCGTGGTAGGCGCCACCGGCATTTCCTACCTGGGCGCCGCCTCCGACTTCCTTGCGGCGACGCGCCATCCGGCGCTGAAGGCAATCGCGCCGCTCTTCTCGGTCTGGGACACCTATACGGACAACTACTATCCAGGCGGCATCCAGCTCAAGGCGCTGACGCAAAGCTATGACGACCTGATGGTGGCGATGGACCATGACCGGCGCGAAATGCTGCACCGCTTCGTGTACTACGCGAACCCGGATTTCGCCGGGCCGCAGCCGGTCGACGAGGATCCCGACGGCGCGCTGCTGAAGCAGGCCGTGCACGAGCACCTGGGCAACTTCCGCCAAACCGAATTCATGCCGGAGTTCCGCTTCCGCGAAGAACCCCTGCCCTACGACGCCAGCTTCAGCTCGGCCACCTTCAGCCCCTACAGCCTGGCGGACCAGATCCCGCAAGACGTGGCCGTGCTGTCGATTTCCGGCTGGATGGACGGCGCCGGCTACATGAACAGCGCCATCTCGCGCTACCTGACGCTGGACCGGAATCCGCGCCATCTCATGCTGGGCCCTTGGGACCACGGCGCGCGCATCGACGTATCGCCGTGGCGCGCCACGCAAATGGCCGACGCCCCCTGGCTGGCGGAGGCGCTGCGATTCTTCGATGAATACCTGCTGGGCCTGGATACCGGCCTGCGCAAGGAGGCGCCCATCCACTATTACGCGCTGCATGCCGAGCAATGGCGCAGCGCCACGCAATGGCCACCCCATGGCGACGAGCCCGCCACCCGCCTGCACCTGGCGCCGCGAGGAGAACTGGCAGCCAGCGCATCCGCCGACACCAGCCAGCAAGACTACCAGGTGGATTTCTCGCTGGGCACCGGCGCCGGCACCCGCTACGAACGCATCGCCGCGATCAACAGCACCGAGTACTACCCTGACTGGCAGGGACGCACGGACCTCATGGCCAGCTTCACCTCCGCGCCGCTGGACGCGCCGACCGAATTGGGCGGCCATGCGGTGATCGACCTTTGGGTGGCCAGCAGCGAACCCGACGCCGCCGTGTATGTCTACCTGAGCGAGATCGAGGCCGACGGCCGCGAGCGCTACGTGACGGAAGGCATCTTGCGCCTGCTGCACCGCAAGGTCTCGCCCTGCCCGACCGGGTACCGCACGACATGGCCCTTCCACAGCTTCCGCCGCGAGGACGCCGCGCCCCTGGTGCCCGGGCGGTTCGAACGCGTCGAACTGGCCTTGCTGCCGACGGCATGGCGTTTCGCGAGCGGCAGCCGCATCCGGGTGTCCATCGCCGGCCATGATGCCGACCATTGCGGCCAGGTTCCGCACGGGCGGCCGCCCAGGCTCACGCTGGGCACGGGCGGACGCCATGCGTCATCCATCGTGCTGCCGCTGCGCAAGGCCTGAGCCGGGCCGGGCGCCTGCCCCGCCGGGTCAGGCGCCTATCAGCCAGCCCGCCGCGGCGCTGCCCGCCACGACCAGCCAGGGCGGCAGCTTCCAGAACATCAGGGCGACCAGGGCCACCAGCGCCAGGCCGAAGTCCGCGGGACGCAGCACGGCGCTGGTCCACACGGGCTGGTACAACGCGGCCACCAGCAGGCCGACCACGCCGGCGTTGATCCCCGCCAGCCCCGCCTGCGCATGCCGGCTGCGCCGCAAGCGCTCCCAGAACGGCAAGGCCCCGGCAACCAGCAGGAAGGACGGGGCGAAGATCGCCACCAGGCACAGCAGCCCGCCCGTCCATCCAGTGGGCGCCCCGTTCATGGACGCGCCCAGGAACGCGGCGAAGGTGAACAAGGGACCCGGTACCGCCTGCGCGGCGCCGTAGCCGGCGAGAAAGGCATCGTTGCCCACCCAGCCGGGCGGCACGACCTCGGCCTGCAGCAAGGGCATCACCACGTGGCCGCCGCCGAAGACCAGCGCGCCGGAGCGGTAGAACGCATCGACCATGGCCAGCGGACGGCTGGGCATCCATCCGGCCAACACGGGCAGTCCCAGCAGCAGCACGAAGAACAGCGCCAGCCAGATCGCGCCGGCGCGATGTCCGACCGGGATGGGCAGCGGTTCGTGCGCCGCGTCCTGCTTCGGTTTGCATAGCAGCAATCCCACGGCCGCCGCCAGGGCCATCATGGCGATTTGCCCCCACGCCGCGGGCGCCAGCAGCGCGCCACAGGCGGCCACGGCCATCAGCGTGATCCGCGTGACGTCCGGGCAGAGATTGCGCGCCATCCCCCACACCGCCTGCGCGACCACCGCCACGGCCACGACTTTCAGGCCATGCAGGACCCCGGGCGGGATAAAGTCGCCGTAGTTGGAAACGCCCAACGCCAGCAGGATCAAGACTATTGCCGAGGGCAACGTGAAACCGGCCCAGGCCGCCAGCGCGCCGGCATAACCCGACCGCGTAAGCCCCAGGGCCATGCCGACCTGGCTGCTGGCCGGGCCGGGCAGGAACTGGCACAGCGCCACCAGGTCGGCATAGCTGCGCTCCGACAGCCAGCGCCGCCGTGTCACGAATTCGGTGCGGAAATAGCCCAGGTGGGCGATCGGGCCGCCGAATGACGTCAGGCCCAGGCGTAGAAAAATGAGGAACACCTCCCAGGCAGTGGGACGCTCTTCGGTCGGTGGCAAGAGAGGCATTTCGTATTTCCTGATTCCTGGCGATGGTCTGGCCTATGGCCTGCTGGGCAGGCGCCGGAGTGCGGCGATGATATATGAACGACATGACATTCAGCCAACCGAAAGCGCCCCGCCCCGGGCCTTGGATAGAATGCTCCTTCCCGTTGGACCGGCCTTGGCCGGCATCGACCCACACCAGCCCGGCACCGGGCCATGACGAGAACAGCCATGAGACTCCGCCTATCTCCCCTTTGCCTCTGTATCGCCATCGCTTGCGCCCCCGGCCTGGCCGCCGCGCAAGCCGCCGACAATTCGGCGTCGGGCCCTGCCCACGCGGCCCCCGCGACGGAAAAAACCGCCGCGGACAAGCCCGCGCCCAAGGTCCCCGCCAAGCCCGTCCGCGACGAATTCTTCTGGCTGGGCGAAATCAACAAGGCCACCGCGGTCATCAACACCGACGAAGGGCTCCTCGACAAGTCCATGGCGCCCCGCCTGGCGGCGGCCGTGCAGAAAGTCATCGACGACGGCAACCAGCCCGGCGGCAAACGTCCGTCCACGGTCATCACCTTCGAACCGCTGCTGATCAAGGCCGGTGGCCTGGACGTCACGCTGCTGCATGCCGGCCGCTCCAGCCAGGACATGCATGCCACCTACCGCTCCGCCATCCTGCGCGACAAGCTGCTGGCGCTGGCCGATCAATTGCACGCCACGTCCCGGACCCTGGTCGACCTGGCGGCCAAGCATGTAGACACCATCGTTCCCAACTACACCAACGGCGTGGCCGCCCAGCCCAACAGCTACGGCCACTATCTGCTGGGTTTCGCCGCCGCCCTGCAGCGCGACGCCGAACGCATCCGCGAGACCTATGCGCGCGTCGACCGTTCGCCCATGGGCACCACGGTGCTCAATGGCACCAGCTGGCCGCTGGACCGCAAGCGCATGGCGGACTACCTGGGCTACGCCAGGCTGGTCGACAACGCGTACGACGCCGCGCAGCTATCGTCCATGGACGAACCGGTGGAAGTCTCCTCCATCGTGACCGCCATCGGTTTGCACACCGGCAATTTCATCCAGGACATCATGACGCAGTACGCCCAGTCGCGTCCGTGGATCCTCCTGCAGGAAGGCGGCGGCAATACGTATGTGTCCAGCGCGATGCCGCAGAAGCGCAATCCCGGCCTGCTGAACTCGACCCGCAGCGATGCCTCGACGGCCCTGACGCTGGCCATGGGCCCCATCCTCCAGACCCACAACATCACGCCGGGCATGCCCGACCCCAAGGAGGTGGACCAGAACTCCGCCATGGTCGATGCCGCCATCAAGGCGCTGAAGAAATGGGACCGTATTCTCAAGGCCTTGGTCATCAACCCGGATCGCGCCCTGGAAGAACTGAACAGCGACTGGACGGCGTCCCAGGAATTGGCGGACCTGCTCATGCGCAAGTACAAGCTGCCGTTCCGCGAGGGCCATCATTTCGCGTCCGACGTGGTGGAGTACGCGCGGCAGCACGACATCAAGCCGCTGGACTTCCCCTACGCCGACGCGAAACGCATCTATGCCGACGTCGTCAAGGGCAGCAAGTATCCGCAGGAGCTGCCCATGTCCGAGGCGGAATTCCGCGCGTCGCTGGATCCCGTGGCCATCGTCAAGGCGCGCGCCACCTCGGGCGGCCCGCAGCCGGCGGAGATGGAGCGGATGCTGAAGGAAGCGCGCGAGAACCTGGCGTTGCAGGAGAACTGGATCAAGACCCACCGGGCGCACATCGACGACTCCCTGGCGCGCCTGGACAAGGACTTCGACACGCTGCTGGCCTCGGGCGGCAAGCCGGCCAACTGAAACCGCGGCAGGCGTTGCGAGGGCCGCGCAGGCGTCGGATGCGCGGCCGCCGGCCCTGCCCCACGGGCGTCAGGGCCGGCCGTTAGGCCTCGTCATCCCGATAGTACGGCCGCTTGGACATATGCCCGATGCCGGGATTCAGGCAGTTGCACGGGTCCAGCCCCTGGTAGAACGCGCGCAGGGCCGGCTTGGCGTCGTACAGGTGGCCGACGTTATGCTCGGCCGGGTATTCCGCGCCGCGCTCGTCAAGCAGCCGCCACATCGCGTGCTCCAGCGCCAGGCAGTCCTCACCCTTGCGGACGATGTAGTCCTGGTGAAAGACATGGCAGAAGAAATGGCCGTAGTACAGCTTGATCGCGATGGCCCGCTCCATCTCGGCCGGCAAACGCTCGACCCAGTCCCTGTCGTTGCGCCGCAGGGCGATGTCCAGCGCCACGATGTCCTCGACCTGCTCCGGGTGCATGGCCCGGTAGCGCACGGCGGCGCCGGCCGCGGCGAAGCGATGCAGGAAGGCCTTGCGTCCTTCCTCGTCATCGCACAGGAAGAAATCGCCATCATGACCGGCGAAATACGCCTGTAGATGCGCGCGCGTCTCGTCGACGGAGTCGGCCGACACCTTGAGCATCAAGTGATGCTCATAGCGCTCCCGGAACGCCTTCAGGCGCGCCGGCAGATGGCTGGGAAACAGACGGCTGGCCGCCTGCATGAGCCGGTCGGTCAGGTTGCGCGGCAGCCAGCCGAAACGCTCGAAAAAGGCGTCGCAGCGGCTCTTCATCGCGAACAATGCCGGCAGGCGCTGCGTGCCCAGGTGCTCGATCAGCAAGAACATGTCCTTGCCGTAGCGCTCCGCGATATCGAAGGCGTCGCGGTGCAGGTACTCGCCGGCGATGGGCAGGCTGGTGAAATTGGCCAGCATATGGCGGCGGATATCGGTCAGTTCGCCGGGGTCGTTGGTGCCGATATAGAACACCCGGGCGCCGCTTTCGATCGGAAAGGTATCGAGCCGCACCGCGAACACCATCAGCTTGCCGGCGGACCCCGAGGCCTCGTGCAGCCGCAAGGGGTCGGCGTTGTAGCGTGCCGGCGTGGCGGCTTCGATATCCCGCACATGGCTGGCGTAGCCGTGGTCGGAGGCGGCTCCCGCATCGGGGCTGACGGCGCTGGCCGGCCAGTCGCCCCGGTCCAGGCGCGCCAGCATGGCCTCCGGCGCATCGCCCAGCGCGATGCCCAGGTGATTGACCAGCTTCAATTCGCCACCAGCGTCGACCTGGGCGTAGAGCGCCAGTTCCGTATAGGCCGGACCGCGCCGCACCAGCGCGCCGCCCGAGTTGTTGCACACGCCGCCGATGACGGACGCGCCGATGCAGGACGAGCCGATGACCGAATGCGGCTCGCGTCCCAGCGGCTTGAGCGTTTTCTCCAGCTGGTCCAGCGTCGCGCCCGGCAAGCACACCACCTGCCGCCCCGCTTCGATGACGTGCACCGTGCGCAGGCGCGCCATGCTGATGATGACCACGGGCCGCCCGTAGTCCTCGCCGTCGGGCGTGGACCCACCCGTCAGTCCCGTGTTGGAGGCCTGGGCGATGACCGCCACGTCGGCCGCGACGCAGGCCTGCAAGACCTGCCACAGCGCCACCAGCGTGCCCGGCCGCAGCACCGCCAGCGCGGCACCTTCGCCAAAGCGGAAACCCCGGCGATAGCGGCGCGTCGCGGCCGCGTCCGTCAGCACATGGGTGGGCCCTAAAATATTCCGGCACGTCTCGATCAAGGCGGCCCTGTCGCTCGCCGGCGTCCGCGCACTGTCCCTCACTGCATATCCTTCATCGTCAGACCGCCCGTACGACCATGGGCTGGAACTGCCGCGGCGTCTCGCGCAAGGGCGCGTCGTCCCGTTCCTCGCCGTGGGCCCGTCCCGCGCCCAGCGACAGGTAGCGCAAGCAGCAGACTCGCAAGAAGGACGCGAAACTCATCGTCATCTCGCCATGGCGAGCCAGCAATTCGTCGTGCAGCTTGATGGCGAACTGGCTGGTGGTCAGGCCTTCCCGCTCGGCGATCTCCTGCAGGACGTCCCAGAACAGGTTCTCCAGGCGCACGGTGGTCACCACGCCATGTATGCGCAGGGAGCGGGTGCGTGATTCATAGAGGATGGGATCCGTGTTGACGTATATCTTGCACATGCTTCACTCCTGGAAGTGGGCACGCTGATGCCCGCCGGCGTGCGTCGACTGCAATCATAAGCCAGGGCGGCCCGGCCCGGGCAAGGACCGCCCTGGCCGCCCTGCTCAGATCGCCCGCGCCTTCATCTGCCCGGCGATATAGTCCGCCTGGCGGATCGCCAGCGTGACGATGGTCAGCGTGGGATTTTCCGCCGCCCCGGTCGTGAACTGGCTGCCGTCCGCCACGAACAGGTTGGGGATATCGTGCGCCTGCCCGTGCTTGTTGACCACGCCGTCCTCCGCGCGTGCGCTCATGCGCGCGGTGCCCAGGTTATGCGTCGAGGGATACGGCGGCACCCGGTACACATCGACGGCATCGACCGCCTTGTACAGCGCCTCGGACTGCCTGAAGGCATGCTCGCGCATCGCGGTGTCATTGGCGTGATCGTCGAAATGCACGTTGGCCACCGGCAAGCCGTACTGGTCCTTCAGCTCCGTATCCAGCGTCACGCGGTTGTCGGCGCGCGGCATATCCTCCCCGACGATCCACAGGCCGGCCGTGTAGGCATACTGGTCCATCGCGTGGGCGAAGTCCGCGCCCCAGGCGCCCGGCTTGAGGAAGGCGGCATAGAATGGCAGCCCCAGCGAAATGGTCTCCAGGTGATAGCCGCCGGCGAAACCGCGCTTGGGATCGTGGCGGGCCTCGTCCTCCACGATGCCGGCCATGACCGTCCCCTTGTACATATCGACCTTTTCCTTGAAGGTCGCGTACACCGACCCGGTGGTGTGCCGCATGTAGTTGCGTCCCACCTGGTCCGACGTGTTGGCCAGGCCGCGCGGGTAGCGCGCCGAATGCGAGTTCAGCAGCAGGCGTGGCGTTTCGATCGAATTGCCGGCCACCGCCACCGCCCGCGCCTTCTGCCTTTGCAGCTTGCCCTGGGCATCGTAATACACCACGGCGTTGACGCGGCCGCGGTCATCGTGCTCGATGCGCGCCACGTGGGCCTCGGTGCGCAGCTCCGCGTGGCCGGTGACGATGGCGCGAGGCAGCTCCGTGTACAGCGTGGACCACTTCGCGCCGAACCGACAGCCCTGGAAACAGAAGCCGCGCTGATAGCAATGCGGCCTGTCGTCCTGCGGCACGCTATTGATCGCCATGTGCCCCGTATTCACGTGCTTGTAGCCGATCTTGGCGGCGCCGGCGTGGAAGATCTTGAAGTTGTTGTTGCCGGGCAGGCCTGGCGCGCCGTTAGTGCGCGTCACGCCCAGTTTTTTCTCGGCGCGGTCGTAGTACGGATCGAGTTCGTCGCGCGTCAACGGCCAGTCCAGCAGGGTCGCGCCGGGAATATCGCCATAGGTCGTGCGCGCCTTGAACTCGTACGGCTGGATGCGCAGGCTGGCGCCGGCCCAATGCACCGACGTCCCGCCCACCGTCTTGCAGATCCAGGCCGGCAGGTTGGGAAAATCCTTCGCCAGCTGGTAGCTGCCCGAGGACCGCCGCTTGTCCAGCCACGCCAGCTGCTGGAAGGAGCCCCATTCGTCGGTCAGGAAATCGGCGCGCGTATGCAGCTTGCCCGCCTCCAGGATAACCACGTCCACGCCTTTCTGGGCCAGTTCATTGGCCAAGGTGCCGCCGCCCGCCCCCGAGCCGATGATGACCACGACCTGGTCGTCGTCCAGCGCGAACGTCTTGCCGTGCTGGCCTTGCAGTTCAGTCTCTGACATGTCTTTTCTCCTGGTGCTCAGTTCGTCGGGACCGGGCCGCTATCCTGCGGCGGTGGATCGGGCAACCACGCCAGGGCGTTGAAGCCCGTGGCCAGGTAGCCGCCGTCCCCCGCGTTGGCGCCATAGCCGAAGTGGGCGTAGGCCAGCGGATTCGCGTACAGCGCCACCACGGCGGTCGAGCGCACGGTTTCGAAGAAGGGCGAGCCGGCCAGCGCGGCCACGTCGCGATCCTGGTCCGCGGGCGCGCGCTTGAGCCAGTCTCCCTGCGCCATGCCATCGAGCTTCTGCACGCCGGCGGCGAGCTGGGCCTGCACGGCGGCGTCGCCGGCCGCCTTCTCGTCCAGGCTCTTGACCACCAGCGCGTAGACCGCGTCATCCAGCTTCGCGTGCGGGTAGATGCGCCGGGTCAGCGCCAGCAGGACGTCGCCCTGGTGGGTATCGAGCCGTGTGAGCGCCAGCGCCCACGCGCGGCTGGGCGCGAACATGGCCAATGTGGAAGACAGCGCCAGCGTGCCGAACAGCACGCCCGTGCCCTTCAGCCATTCGCGCCGGGTAAGCGGGATGTCGAAGGCCCTTGCCGGCCTGGCCGCGCCGCTCGCCTCGGCGACGGCGACCCGAATCGTCGTTGATTTCATTGTTTGTCTCCTTCCTCTACCGGGTGGCTCCCCGGATTCGTCGGTCGTTGTGGGCAGCGCCGCGCCGGCCATGCCGGCGTCCGCGCTACCGGTAATGCCCATGCCGTTCGAGAACCTCCACCTTGTAGCCGTCCGGATCCACGATGAAGAAATAGCGCGCCAGCAGGCTGCCGTCGCCCGCATGGAATTCGCGCAGGTCGTTGGGGGTGTATCCCTGGTCGACGAGACGTTCCCGTTCCTGCTTGGCATCGTCGACCACGAAGGCCACATGGCCGTAGCCGTCGCCGTGGGTATAGGGCTCGGCCCTGCCCTTGTTCCACGTCAGTTCGAGCTCCGCTTCGCTTTCGCCATTGCGCAGGTAGACCAGCGTGAAGTCGTCGAAGTCCAGCCTGTGGCTGGTCTTCAGGCCGAACACGGCCTCGTAGAACGCGAGAGAGCGATCGAGATCGCGCACGCGGATCATCGTGTGTATGAGTTTTGCCATGCCCGCCACCCGTTCAATGCGCGATGCGCGTGCCCAGCAGCGCGAGGAATTGCGCGATCCAGTTGCTGTGGGCCGTCCAGGCGGGCGCCGTGACGAACTGCCCGTCGGTGATGGCGTCGGGCCAGGCCAGCTCGACGTACTCGGCGCGGGCCAGCCGCACTTCGGGCGCGCAGGCCGGATACGCGGAGATCTTCCTGCCTTCGATGACGCCGGCCGCCGCCAGTATTTGGGCGCCGTGGCAGACGGCGGCGATGGGCTTGCCGGCGCGGGCGAATTCCCGGACCAGGTCCAGCACCCGGTCGTTCAGGCGCAGGTATTCGGGGGCGCGTCCGCCGGGAATCAGCACGGCGTCATAGTTGGCGCTGTCGACGCCGGCGAAATCCGCGTTCAGCGTGAAATTGTGCCCGCGCTTCTCGCTATAGGTCTGGTCGCCCTCGAAATCGTGGATGGCGGTACGGATCTGGTCGCCGGATTTCTTGTCCGGCGTCACGACGTGCACGACGTGGCCGACCGCGCCCAGGGCCTGCACGGGGACCATGAGTTCGTAGTCCTCGACATAGTCGCCCGCGAGCACCAATATCTTCTTGGCCATGACTCTCTCCTTTGTGTATGGATAAGGCGGTGGTACGGCCGCCGTGGAGAGAGTCTAGGCACGCTGGGAGGCCAGCGGGTAATAGCAGGTTAAATTGCCATTAACGTTTTCACTAGGTCGTATGGGTGCATGTCGTAGCGGTCCCCGTCATGCGGGGTCTAGGCCGTACGGGTCATGGGGCGCTCCATGGCGACGCGCATTTCCCGCGCCAGGCGCTCGGCCTGTCCCAGCGCCAGCCGCGCATTGACCTCCATCGACGTCGTCCAGAAATAGGTGCCCGCGGCCAGGCTGCCCAGGACGGAAACCTGGGACACGATGCGGCCGTCGGCATCACGCAGGCAACCCGTTTCGAAATCCTGATCGAAGCCTCCCAAAGGATGAGCCCGCGCATGGCCATCGGCCAGAAGCCGCTTGACCAAAGGATCGGACGTCCCTTCCACATCCATCGAGAAGCTGGTGGCGTTGACCAGCCAGGGGGCGCCGAGGGTGCCGCCGCCTTCCGCCGTGCCGCAGGCGATTTCGAACAATCCCCGCGCCGCGTCATAACGGACATCGCGGAAGCCCGCTTCCACGCGCAACTGCCCTCGTTTCAGCAGCCCCTGCACCGTCAGCGCGTTGCGCATGGGGAATGTGGCCCGCCGCGCCATCCACAAGGTGCGCCAGTCGCGATGGAAGCGGCGCCGCTCGCTGTCGTCCAGGGCGTGCCAGATGTGCTCGATACGGTCGTTGGTCGCCGCGGCCACCGCCTGCCACGGCCGCGGGCCGGCCTGCGAGCGCGCGATCTCCGCATCCAGCGCCGTGCGCGCCGGACCGGGCAGGCCGAGAATGTCGTCCGGTTCCTCGATGCCGCCCTCTTCGCGCAAGGCGCGCCGCAGGCTGTCCAGCACGCCATCCAGCGTGACGCGGCCATCGGGCTCCGGCAACGGCAGGTCGGGCAGCTTCACCGTCCGGTTGTGCGGACTACGCACCGACGGCAGGCGCCCATTGCGCGAGACGCTGAAAACCGGTCCGCGATGGCCACGCGCGGCCAGGGCAGCGATGGCGTCGATGGCGCTCAGGCTGGTGCCCACGATGGCGACGGCGTCATCCGCGCCGATGCGCGCGGTCAGGTCCGCCACGGGATAGGGGCTGTTGAAATAGCCCGGCAGGGCCCCCAGCGCCTCGAATGCCGTCGAGGGAAGATTGCCGTTGCACAGCACCACCCGATGGGCGTCGATGCGTGTCCCGTCAGCGGCCAGGACGATCGCGCCCAAGCCATCGCCACCGCCTTCGCCTTCGATACGCGCAGGCCACACGCCCACCACGGCGGCGGCGACCCGCTCCACCCGCACGCCCTTGCGCGCGGCCAAGGCCAGGCAGTCCCGGTGCAGGTCGCGCAGATAGTGGCCGAACACGGGGCGTGGCAGGAAGGACGAAGGCGTCGCCTCGTCCACGCCCTGCTCCCGCAGCCACGCCGGATCGCGGGCCCGCAGCCAGTCGAGGAAGTCGCCGGGCACGCGGGCCAGGGCCGACATGCGGCCGACCGGGATGTTCAGCAGGTTGCTGGCCGAGTCGTCCTGGTAGGCCGTGCCGGGTCCGACCTCGGCGCGGGGCTCGAAAAGCACCACCTCCAGGCGCCGCCCCGCGTCCAGCCCCGCGACGGGTCCAGGCCACGCCCGCAGGAATTGCGCCAGGAAAGACACCGCCACCGAGCCACCGCCCACGATGGCCAGTTTGAGGGATTCCGTCATGCTGCGTCCTTGTGTTCCATTCAATGTGTTCATTCAATGACCCTGGCCTGGCGGAGGCCTGGGCCGGCGCGGGGCCGCGACGACGCGCCCGGTATGTGGGACGCGCGCGCCGCGGGCCGCCGCTAATGCTGGATGGAGTGTTGGGTGGAGCGACGCACCACTTCGCCCCAGGTCTTGATTTCGCGCGCCACCGTCTGGTCGGTGGCCGCCGGCGAACCGGGCGCCGCGACCGCCCCCAGCTTTTGCGCGCCTTCCTTCACGGAAGGAAGCTTGCCGGCCTGCTGCATGGCCAGCGACAATTTCTCGATGGCGGCGGGCGGCGCCGCGGCCGGGGCCAGCAAGGCATAAGTGGTCGCCACCGTATATCCCTTCACCCCTGCCTCCGCGAACGTGGGCACGTCCGGCAGGCTGGGCGCGCGCTCGGTGGCGCTGACGGCGAGGATGCGGATCTTGCCGCTCCTGGCGTGGGGAATCAAGGCCGGCAAGGTCTCGATGACCATGTCGATCTGGCCGCCCAGCAGGTCCGTGACCGCGGGACCGCTGCCGCGATAAGGCACATGCAGGATGTCCGTGCCGGTCACCTGCTTGAACAACTCCCCAGCCATATGCTGGGAACTGCCCGTGCCCGCCGAACCGAAGGTCATTTTGCCAGGCCGCTGCCTGGCCAGGGCCACGAATTCCGCCAGCGTATGCGCGGGCACCTTGGTGCTGATCGCCAGCGCCATCGGCATGGTGATGGCCACCGACACGCCCTTGTAGTCCTTGGCGAAGCTGTAGTTCTGCTTCTCCAGCATCGCGGCATTGATCGCCAGGCTGCCCAGCGCGCCCATGAGCACCGTATAGCCGTCGGCGGGTGCATGCGCGACATATTCGGCGCCCAGCTCGCCGCCCGCCCCGGCCTTGTTCTCCACCACCACCGTCTGCTTCAGGTAGTCGCCCATGTGCTGGGCATAGAGACGGGCCGCCACGTCGGTGGCGCCCCCGGGAGGATACGGCACGATCATCCGTATGGGCCGATCCGGCCATTCGCCCGCGTGGGCCGCGCACATCCAGGCGGCAGCCGCCGCCACGAGTACGCCTCGTGCAAACCTGCGCATCATTGTCTCTCTCCGTTTTTTCGCCTCGGGCGATTTTATAAATCCTATTATTTAGGATGCCATTCCTATATTTGGCTTAACAAGAATTCCATACGGTGATATTCTGGTCAAGAAAATTCCGCCCCGCCTTTAAAGCGGTGAGATTTACATATCAATAAATGGGATATAGACGAGGCTCGGACAGCCGCCGCGAACACGGCCGCGGCCTGGACGCCCCCGGCAAGGAGACACGCAAACCATGACTTCCGGATTCAACGGCCAGGACAAGCAGCTTCCCCTGGCGCAACTCGCGGCGTTGGTGCCGGACGGCGCTTCCGTCGCGCTGGGCGGCAGCTTCCTGCACCGCGGCCCCTTCGCCTTCGTGCGCGAACTCATCCGCCAGCAGCGACAGGACCTGGAGATCATCAAGCAATCGCCGGGCTACGACATCGACATCCTTTGCCGCGCCGGCGCCGTGCGCAAGGCGCGCGCGGGCATCGTCGCCATGGAGGGCAATTTCGGCCTGGCGCCGTGGTATCGCAAGGCAGTCGAACAGCGCCAGATGGTGCTGGAAGAACATGCTTGCGCCACGCTCACCGCGGGCCTGCGCGCCGCCGCCTTCGGCGTGCCCTACATGCCCTGCGGCGGGCTGCACGGCAGCGACCTGCCCGCCCTCAACGGCTGGGCCAGCGTGGAAGACCCCTACGGCAGCGGCGAAAGCCCCTATCTCATTCCCGCGGTCAAGCCGGACTTCGCCGTGCTGCAAGTGTCGGAGGTCGATCGCCTGGGCAATGCCCGTGTCTACGGCACCTCGCATTGGGACCGCATCATGTCGCGCGCCGCCGGCAGCGTGCTGGTGGTGGCGGAAAAGCTGGTCGATACGGCGGTCTTCGAGGCACAGCCCGAAGCAACCCTGCTGCCCTACTTCATGGTGCAAGCCTTTACCGTCTTGCCGGGCAGCGCCTGGCCGGGCTCCTGCACCCCCTTCTACGAGATCGACTACCCCGCCGTCGAACGCTATATGGATACCACCCGCACCCTGGACGCCCACATGGCCGAAGCGCCCGAAATCCGGGAGACGTCCCGTGTCTGAGTTCTCGCCCTTCTCCCATATCGTGCTGGGCCTGTCCCGCTTCATTCGCCCCAACGAGATCACCTTCAGCGGCGTGAACTCGACGCTGCCGATGCTGGCCTGCCTGGTGGCCAAGCGGGCCTACGATTTCGACTACATCTATATCAACGTGGCGGGCGGCGTCGACCCGCGGCCCGACCATATCCCGCTCTCCAGCTCGGACCCGCAACTGGCGGCGCACACGGCCTCCATTTTCGCCAACGAGGATTTCTACGACCTCTGCACGCGCGGCCGCATGGACCTGACCTTCCTGGGCGCGGCGCAGATCGACGGCGAAGGGTCGGCCAACAATTCCTGCATCGGCGACTGGCACCAGCCCAAGGTGCGCCTGCCCGGCGGAGGCGGCGGCGCCGTCATGCTGCCCACCGCGCGGCGCGCCTGCACGTGGCGCACCGAACACTCGCGCCGCACCTTCGTGCAGAAGCTGGATTTCCGCACATCCTGGGGCGGCTTCCATGGCATCGCCACGCCCATCGCCATCTTCATCAAGCGCGATGGACGGCTGGCGCTGCAATCCTGGCATCCCGACGCCAGCCTGGAAGAAGTGCGCGAGCGCACGGCTTTCGAATTCGACGCCACCGGCGCGCAGCCCACGCCCCTGCCCACCCCGGGCGAATTGGCGGCGCTCAAGGCTATCGATCCCGATGGCGCCTTCGAACGCGACGCCGCCGTCAAGCTGCGCTGACCCCGGCCACGCCGGCTACCGACGAATCAGGAGAGTCCCGCATGGCCGAACCCCGCAATCTGCCGGCGCTGTGGCGCACCGTCTGGCAGGATCCCGCGCACCGCGACCACATGGCGCTGGTCACCGAGCAGCAGGGCTGGACCTACGGCGAACTGGACGCCGCGGTACGGCGGCTGGCCGGCGCCTTGCGCCAGGCCGGCGTGTCGCGCGGCGACTATGTGGCCCTGGCCATGGCGCGCGGCCCCGGCCAGGTGCTGGCCTTGCTGGCCAGCCTGGTGGCCGGGGCCTGCCCCTGCCCGCTGGAGCCGCGCCTGGCGGCCGATGAAACCCGGCGCCGCGTGGCCGCGGTCGGCCTGCGCTGGATGCTGCATGACGCCGACCATGCCGACCTGGCCCAGGCCAGCGGTATCGCGCCGTCTTGCCGGCTGGACCTGGACCGGCTGCCCGCGGCGGAACCGCACTGGGACGAGGGACATGCCGATGGCGACCCCGCCTTGCTGCTTTTCACGTCAGGCAGCACCGGCAAGCCCAAGGGCGTGCTGCAGGCGCACCGCGGCGTATTGCTGAACACGCGCGGCGTGGTCGCGCACACGGGGCTGCGGCCCGACGACGTCCTGCTGCACGTCATGCCGCTGCATCACACCAATGCCATCAACAACCAGATTTTCGCGCCCCTGGCCTGCGGCGCCACCGTCGCGCTGGCCGGCCGCTTTCGCGCCGAGGACATGCCGGACCTGCTGGAGCGCTTCCGCCCGACATTGATGACCGGCGTGCCCACCATGTATTCCCGCATGCTGCAGCACACCTTCGATCCCGCGCGACTGGCCGGGCTGCGCATGGCGCGCTGCGGTTCGGCGCCCATCACGCCGGCCCTGCATCGGGAAATCGAGGCCTTCATGGGGTGCCCGCTGGTGGTGTCCTATGGTTTGTCGGAGGCCACCTGCACGTCGACCATCAATCCGCCGGCGGCGCGGCGCATAGGCACCGTGGGAACGGTGCTGCCCGGCCAGCGGGTGGCGCTGCTCGACGAGCAGGGACGGGCCGTGCCCGACGGCGCCGAAGGCGAAGTCTGCATCGGCGGCGACGTACTGATGCTGGGCTACCTGGGCCACGACGGCGACAGCCCCGTGCGCGACGGCTGGCTGCGCACCGGCGACCTGGGACGCTTCGACGCCGACGGTTATCTCAGCATTACGGGCCGCATCAAGGACGTCATCATCCGCGGCGGCGAAAACCTGTCGCCCAAGCAGATCGAGGACGTGCTCAGCCGCGAGCCGGCCGTCGCGGCCTGCTGCGTGGTGGGGCGCGCCGACCGCGACCTGGGCGAAGTCCCCGTGGCCGTCATCGTCCCGCGGCCCGGCGTCGCCATTCCCGACCACGAACTCCTGCGCGCCCGGGTGCGCGAGCAGTTGGGACGCATCTACGCCCCCGATGCCATCTACATCAGCGCCGCGCTGCCGGAGAACGCGGTCGGCAAGGTGGACCGCAAGGCCGTGGCCCGGTGGGTCAGCGACCAGGATCAAGCGCACGGAGCGGGTGCTATCCTCCCCGCAAGCCAGCCCGCCTGAGATTTACCCTGTCTGAAATCGCCCTGCCTAAACTTCGGGAACCAGGTCCTGAGATCAAGGATTCACTTCGGATTTGCTTCGGATTTAGTTCCATACATATCGCTGGATACCAACGCCATGAAACATACTGCGGCCTTATCTGGAATCAAGGTCATCGAAATCTGCAACGTCGCCGCCGGCCCGTTCTGCGGCATGCTGCTGGCCGACATGGGCGCGGATGTCATCAAGATAGAACATCCCGAAGGCGGCGATACGCTGCGCGCGTGGCCCCCCTTGAGCGAAGGCTATAGCGAGAACTTCGCCTCCCTCAACCGCAACAAGCGTTCCGTCACGCTGAACCTGAAGGATCCCGCCGACGTCGCGCGCGCGCGGGAGCTGGCGGCGGGCGCCGATGTCCTGCTGGAGAACAATCGTCCAGGCGTCATGGCGCGCCTGGGACTCGGCTATGAAGACCTGGCCGAGCTGAACCCGCGCCTGGTCTATTGCTCGATCTCCGCGTATGGACAGACCGGACCGCGCGCCCAGGAGGGCGGCTTCGACCTGACCATCCAGGCCATGAGCGGCATCATGAGCGTGACCGGCGAGGCCGGCGGCGCGCCGGTCAAGTGCGGCGTGCCCGTGGCCGACTTCACCGCCGGCCTCTATGGCGCCTTTTCCATCACCGCGGCGCTGCGCGTGGCGCAAGCCACGGGACGCGGCACCCACCTGGATGTTCCCATGCTGGGCGTGACCATGGGCATCGCGGCCCTGCAGACCTCGGAATACTTCGGCAGCGGCAAGGATCCGCAAAAACTGGGATCCGCCCATCCCCGCAATGCGCCCTACCAGGCCTTCCGCTGCCGCGACGGCTACTTCGGCATGGCGGCCGGCAACAACGCGCTCTGGAAAAGCGTGTGCGCCGTCGTTGGCAGGCCCGAGCTGTTCCAGGACGAACGCTTCCTGGACACGGGCCGGCGCGCCCGCAACCAGGTGGAACTGCGCGACCTGCTGGAAGCCATTTTCGTCCAGGAGGACGGTGCGACGTGGCTGGCGCGCTTCCGCGAAACGGGCGTGCCTTGCGCGCCCATCAACAGCTATTCCGAAGTGCTGGCCGACCCCCAGGTTGAACATATGGGATGGGTGCAGCCGCTCGAATTGCCCAATGGCGTGAAGACGCGCACTTTCGGCGCGCCGGTGCGCATAGGCGGCCAGACCCTGCCGATACGCAGCGCCCCGCCGGCGCTGGGCGAACACAACGCGGAAGTCCTGGGCAAGGCGCAGGCCGGCACGGAGGCCGTGCGATGAACGCCAGCATCCAGGACACCGCGGCCGACCTGGTTCAGGTCGAGCACCAGGACCACGCCACCCTGGTCACCTTGAACCGGCCGCAGAAGATGAACGCCTTGTCCGCGAGCCTCGTGGACGCGCTGATCGCGGCGGTCGACGACGCCCATGCGCATGGCAGCGACCTCATCGTGATGCGTGGCGCCGGTCGCAACTTCAGCGCCGGCTTCGATTTCGGCGGCTATGAAGAACAGAGCGAAGGCGACCTGCTGCTGCGCTTCGTGCGCATCGAGCAACTGCTGCAAAAAGTCGCCACGTCCCCCGCCGTGACGCTGGCCTTGGCGCATGGCAAGAACTTCGGCGCGGGGGTCGACCTGTTCGGCGCCTGCGCGCTGCGGGTCGCCGCGCCCGACGCCACCTTCCGCATGCCCGGCCTGAAGTTCGGCCTGGTGCTGGGCACGCGGCGCTACGCCGAGATCGTGGGCAAGCAGGTGGCGCGCGACGTGCTCACCCAGACCCGTACCTTTGGCGCCGAGGAGGCCCAGCTGCAAGGCTTCGTGACCGAACTGGCGGGGCCGGCGGACCACGACGCCTGCATCGCGCGGGCGCTCGAAGCCGCCCGCGCCCTGGCCGCGCCGGTGCGCGCCCAGCTGCACCAGACGCTGGCGCCCACCACCCTGGACGCGGACCTGGCCAGCCTGGTGCGTTCCGCCGCCGAACCCGGCCTGAAGCAGCGTATCCGCGCCTATCTGGGAGCATGATCTTTCCATCCCTCCCAGGCCGATGCGCCCCCGGCCGTGTGGTAAGTTAGCCGTCCCAATATTCGGGAAATGATATGGACAAGACGCTGCTCAAGGGACTGATGGTGCTGGAGGCGGTCACCGATGTCGACACGCCGCCGCAAACCATCGACGCGCTGGCCGAGCGTGTCGGCCTGACGCGCAGCAACACGCATCGCACCCTGCAAACCCTGATGCACGCGGGCTACGTGACCAGGAGCGACGACGGCGGCGGCTACCGTGGCGGCATCCGGCTGTTCGAACTGGCCGCGCGCCAGTTGGGCAAGCTCGACGTGCGCCGCCTGGCCACGCCCTATATGCGCGAGCTCGCCACCAAGACCGGGGAGACCGTGCACCTGTCCGTGCTCGATGGCATGGACGTGGTCTATATCGACAAGATCGACAGCCCGCAGCCGATCCGGGCCTATTCCATGGTGGGCGGCCGGGCGCCCGCGTATGCGGTGGCCACGGGCAAGGCCTTGCTGGCCTTCCAGCCGGACGGCTACCTGGAAAGCCATGGGGGGAAGCTGGACAAGCACACGTCCGCCACCCTCACCTCCCTGCCGCGCCTGAAGGACGAATTGCGCAAGACCGTCCGCGCCGGCTACGCCGTCAACCGCGGGGAATGGCGCGATACCGTGGGCGGGATCGCGGTCGCCATCTTCAACGCGCTGGACGACCCGGTCGCCGCCATCGGGATCTCCGGTCCGCTGGACCGCTTCACGGCCGCCAAGATCAAGCAATGGGTGCCTGAGGTCCAGGCCTGCGCCCGCGCGATCTCGGCCCTGATGGGCCACCAGGACGAACTGGTCTAGCGCCGGGCGGCGCCGAAACCCGCGCGGCCCTGGCCCGGTTCATGACCCTGCGGCATCGCCCTCTACATCGACGCAAGCCGACATGGAGGCCGGCCCGGCGCGCGCCTCCGCCCCTTGCCCCCCGGGCCGATTGTTCGCTTGCCCGCTGGCCCCAGCCCGCCCTCGTCCCGCCTACCGTCCCTCCCGTTGCTGTCCGGCCGGCCCCACTTGTCGCGGCCCGCGCCAGCCGGCCCGCCGCCGCTGGCCGCCTCCCTCATGAACCTGACGGCGCCCTATAAATAAGGGTTATCCCTCATAAATAAAACGAATGGCAAAAATAAGAAATCAGAATTTTTCCTACACCCCCCCTCCGGCGTATAACGGTGTCCTCCAACACCTCAACCCCATTTTCGAGAGATAAAGCATGAGGGGAACCAACAAGAGCGCCACGTCCACGCACCAGCCGGTGCGCGCATCGGCCGCCGCCTTCGTCGGCACCATGATCGAGTGGTACGACTTCTACATCTACGCCACCGCGGCCGCCCTGGTCTTCGGCAAGCTGTTCTTCCCGTCGGCCGACGGCTTCTACGGCACCCTGGCCTCGCTCGGCACATTCGCCGTGGGCTTCTTCGCCCGCCCGCTGGGCGGCGCCCTGTTCGGGCACATCGGCGACCGCATCGGCCGCAAGAAATCGCTGGTCATCACCATGCTGATGATGGGCCTGGTGACCATCTTCATCGGCCTGCTGCCGACCTACGACAGCATCGGCATCTGGGCGCCCGTATTGCTGGTGCTGCTGCGCGTCATCCAGGGCATCGCCGTCGGCGGCGAATGGGGCGGCGCGGTGCTGATGGCGGGCGAGCATTCGCCCGACAAGAACAAGCGCGCCTTCTTCGCGTCCTTCGCGCAACTGGGCAGCCCCGCCGGCCTGATCCTGTCCACCGTGATGTTCAAGATCATGACCGGCATGGGCGACGCGGCCTTCCTGAGCTGGGGTTGGCGCGTGCCTTTCCTCTTCTCGGCCGCCTTGCTGGTGGTCGGCTTCGTCATCCGCCTGAGCGTGAACGAATCGCCCGATTTCGTGAAAGAGCAGGAACTCCAGGCCAAGCGTGAACGCGCCGCCCGCACCCCGCTGGTGGAAGTGCTGACCGGTGCGCCCGGGCTGTTGGCCCTGGCGGTCGGCGCCAACGTGCTGGGCATCGCCGGCTTCTATTTCACCAACACCTTCATGATCGCGTACACCACCCAGTACCTGCACATGAGCCGCGCGGTGATCCTGGACTGCCTGCTGGTCGTCTCCGTCATGCAGTTCTGCATCACGCCCCTGTCGGCCTGGATCGCCTATCGCATCGGCAACCTGCGCTTCCTGGCCATCACGTCCTTCGTGTCGCTGTTCACGCCGTACGCCATGTTCACCCTGGTGGACCAGGGCTCGCTGGCGGCCATCACCACCGGCGTGGGCATCGCGGTGCTGTTCATGGCCGCGTACTACGCAGTGATCGCCGGCTACGTCAGCGACTGCTTTCCCACCCGCATCCGCTACACGGGCATTTCCATGGCATATCAATTGTCGGGCGCCATCTTCGGCGGCCTGACGCCCCTGCTGGGCACCATCCTGGCGGAGAAGTTCAGGGGCGACTGGATGCCGCTCGCCCTGCTGTTCACGATTATTTCGCTGTTGTCGCTGGTTTCCGTCCTGGGCCTGAGCGCCCTGCGCCGGCAAGACAGCGCTGCTTTGCACCTTGGGAGCAACCAGGCATGAAGGCTTATTTTCACGACGACCAGAAGCTGCATCATCCGCAGACCTATTTTTCACGCGGCAAGATGCGCACGCCGCAGGAAATTCCCGCCCGCCTGGACGGCCTGGTGGGCGCGGCCCGCAAGCTGGGTTTCGACGTGCAGACCCCGGCCGACCACGGCGCCGGCCCGATCTCGGCCGTGCACTCGCTGGACTACCTGCGTTTCCTGCAGGACGCCCACGCCATGTGGAAGCAACTGCCCGACGACTGGGGCGACGAGGTGGTCTCCAATGTGTTCGTGCGCGAGCGCAACGCGCTGCGCGGCGTGCTGGCCCAGGCCGCGCGCTACCTGGCCGACGGCAGCTGCCCGGTCGGCCCCCATACCTGGCAGTCGGCCTATTGGGCGGCCCAGTGCGCCATCGCCAGCGCCGAAGACCTGCTGGCCGGCCAGCGCCAGTCCTATGCCTTGTGCCGGCCGCCCGGCCACCACGCGCGGCGCGACGCCGCCGGCGGCTTCTGCTACCTGAACAACGCCGCCATCGCCGCGCAGCACCTGCGCAGCAAGTTCGGCAAGGTGGCGATCCTGGACACGGACATGCATCACGGCCAGGGCATCCAGGAAATCTTCTACGAACGCAGCGACGTGCTCTACGTGTCCATCCACGGCGACCCTGAGAATTTCTATCCGGTGGTCACCGGTTTCGAGGATGAACGCGGCGCCGGGGAAGGTTATGGCTACAACATCAACCTGCCCATGCCGCATGGCTCGCCGGAATCGGTGTTCTTCGACAAGCTGGCGCAGGCGCGCAAGGCCATCGAGCTGTTCCAGCCCGACGCCCTGGTACTGTCGCTGGGTTTCGATATTTTCGAAAAAGACCCGCAGGCGATGGTCGCCGTCAGCGAGAACGGTTTCGAAAAGCTGGGACGCGTGGTGGGCGGCTTCAAGCTGCCGACCGTGATCGTGCAGGAAGGCG
Organism: Achromobacter aloeverae; assembly: GCF_004121055.1. Classification (GTDB taxonomy): domain Bacteria; phylum Pseudomonadota; class Gammaproteobacteria; order Burkholderiales; family Burkholderiaceae_B; genus Bordetella_C; species Bordetella_C aloeverae. Next base: position 794,034 of record NZ_PYAL01000002.1, on the reverse strand, counting down.
GCTACTATATCGAAGGGCTGGAATCCAATGCCAACCGGTTCTTCACCGGACTGGCCGCCGCTTGACCCTTACCGGCCGGGCGCGCGGGATGGAGGACGGCCAGCATGGCTTCGGGGTCCGGAAGGACCCGGGGCTGACGACCGACCTCCCGCGCGACCTCATGGCATCCTCCTCGAATCGTCCCGTTTCCTCGCTGCCGCTGGTGCACGAGCGCATGGATTGGAATCTGCTGCGCACCTTCATGTTCGTGGTGCAGGAGCGCGGCATCGGGCGCGCCGCCAGCGCGCTGCACCTGAGCCAACCGGCCGTCAGCCAGGCGCTCAAGCGCCTTGAGGATGCGGTGGGCGGCACGCTGCTGCATCGCCGCAACGGCGAGTTCCGGCTGACGGGGCTGGGCGAGGAGGTCAACGCCATCGCCCGCGATATGTACGGCACCATGGCGCGCATCGAGACCGCGGCGCTGCGGGACCAGGATACCGCCGAGGTTGCGGGCACGCTGCGCCTGCTGGTCATGAGTCGCGTGCAGAGCTCGGCCTACGACGACTTCCTGGCGCACTTCCACCGGCGCTATCCCAAGATCGAGTTCCAGGTCGATGTCCAGCAGAGCGCCGCGATCCTGGACGCCCTGACCAAACGCGTGCCCGCCCTGGGCATCTGCCTGTGCCGCAAGCCGGTGGAATCGCTGTACCGGCGCCTGTTCCTGCGCCATCGCTACGCGGTGGTCTGCGGCCGCCATCACCCGTTGTTTTCCAAGCGCCGTGTGGTGATCGAAGACCTGATGGACCAGAATTTCGTCTGCTTCGCCAGCGACCAGATCGGCGACACACTGTCGCCGCTGACCATCTTCCGCGACCAGCGGGGCTTCACCGGACGCATCGTCGGCACCTCGCCGCACATCGAGGAATTGCGGCGCCTGGTGGTGGCCGGCGTCGGGCTGAGCTTCCTTCCCGAGCACCTGATCCGGCAGGACGTTCTCAACGGCGAGTTGCGCCGCCTGCCTCCCGAGGAAAGCGTGGCCGAAATCGACGTCTTCCTGACCTGGCACAAGCAGCGCAAGCTGACCCCGCCGGAACAGGCCTTCCTCACCGCCTTCGAGCATTTCCTGAACCGCACCCCGCTGGAATCGCGGGCGAATTGACCCACGACGCCGGGCTCCCTACCCGTCCTCTTTTCCGGGATTAGTTCGCCAGTTATCAGGACATCGGCCCGGGCGCCATCAGGCCCAGGCATCCCACCACCGCCAGCGCCAGCGCACCGAGCACCAGCTCGGCGATCGTATTGCCGCGGATGCGGGCCAGGGCCTGCTCCCGCGCCACCCGCAGCCGGCGCAGCCAGCGATAACGATTGACCACCGCCAGCAAGGCCATGGCCAGCGCCAGCAGTATCTTCAACAGCAACAATTGCTGGTAGCCGGCATCGGCGTCCAGGCCGGCGGGCGCCACGATCATCCACGCATTGACCGCTCCGCTCGCCAGCAACAGCGCAACGGCGATATGGCCGGCCGTCGAAAACCGCATCAAGGCGCGGCCCGCCTGCGGCCGCAAGTCGGGCTGCTCCCAGGCGCGCAGGCAATGCAGGAACACAGGCAGCGCGCCCAGCCAGAAGCCGGCGGCAAGGCAGTGAATAAAGTCGGCCAATGCGTGAACGATGCCCGCTCCCCCCTCCTGCATGGCGGCATGGCCGCCGAGGCACAACGGCGCCAGGGCCAGCGCCGCGACCAGGGCCTGCCAGCCGCCCCGGGCCCCGTGCCGGCGGGCGCCCGCCCATACCACTGCCAGCAGCGCCGCCACGCCCGCCATGCGCAGCAGCCACGCCTGCCCATAGCGCGTCCGCCATGCGACCGTGCCCAGCATGGACGGATCGAGCATGGCCCGCGGGTCGTCGGCGATGGAAGCCGTCTGCAAGGGCAGCAACAGCAGCACGGACAGGACGCCGACGACGGCTGCCCCGATCAGCAGTCCCCGCAGGCGTACCCGCGCCGACCGCGCGAGCGACGCGTGCCCTGCCAGCGCCAGCATCGCACTGGCGCCGAACAGCAGCAGGCCGCTGGCATAGGCGAGAAAACGGCTGGCGGCAAAAGCGGCAAACAAAGGCGTCACGGCGCGGCCATCGCGTACGGCAGCGCCGAGCGGCGGGCGGGCGCGCAACGCGGGCCCCCATGCCGTCGCTTCCTGGTCCACCGAAAAGTCGGCATCGTGTTTTCCGTCACGGCTTCACCGTGAAAGACCAATCGCCCTGCGTCTTGTGGCCGTCCTTGGAAAGGACCTGCCACTTGACGGTGTAGGCGCCGGCGGGCAAGGGCTTGGGTATGGCCAGGACCAGGGTCTTGTCGTCGCCGGGCGCGGGCGCGGCCTTGGCGTCCGCCGCCGGCTTGCCGGCCGCGTCCACGAGCGTCAGCGACGAGAAGGCGGGCTCCAGGCCCTCCGTGAAACTGGCCGTGACCTGGGTCGGTGCGGCCTGCACGACGGCGTCCTTGGCGGGAGACGACTGCTTCAGGTGCGCGTGCGCCCAGGCGATTTGCGGCAGCACGGCGATCAAGGCGGCAAGCACAGCGGTTTTATGGGACATCGAAGACTCCTGACGAATGCGAGAGAGTGTGGGGCAAAGCGGTAAGACGACGATACACACGGCCCCATCAAGAAACTGTTCAGACACGGCTCACGATCTAAGATTCCAGCCTACACGAAAACCCGACCGGGACTGCTGCATGCCATGTCGTCATTGCAGCTTTGCTTATGCCGCCCGTGTAGCTTGCCCGGCGGCGGGCGCGACGGTGTTGCCACGCCGTCGCCTGGCCTTACAACGATCTGACCACGAGAGCACCCATCATGATCCGCATCCTGCTTGCCTCCCTGCTGCTGCCCGTCTTCCTGCTGACCGGCTGTGTCATCGCCCCCGACCATGACCATGATCACGATCGTCGCGACCGCGATTGGCACCACGACCACGATCGTGACCGCGATGGGCCGCCGCCCCCGCCGCCCTATCGCTAGGAACGGCTGGCGTCAAACGCTTGACGCACACCGCTCAATGCAAGCGGCTTAACGTAAGGCTTGAGCGCGTAAGCGCGTAAGCGGCTCAGGGCAAGCCGCTCATCGCAAGCATGAACCGGCCTGCCGCGCCAGGCCGTTGCGCAGGCTTTCCGCCGCCGCGCTCATCGCGCGGTCGCGCGGCCAGACGAGCGCCAGCGCCGGCTCGTCCACATCCAACAGATGACGCGCCGCCAACCCCTGGCGCGCCGCGTAATGCGCGCCCAGGCTCTCGACGATGGCCACGCCCAGCCCTTCCGCGGCCAATGCGCAGGCCGCCGACGATTGCGCGACTTCGATGATGGGCCGGTAAGGCAGGCCCCGCGTCTCCAGCGCCTGCCGCGTGGCCCGGCCCGCGGGCAAGGCGGTCGCAAGCACGATGGGCCCCGCCCGCGCCACCGTTTCCAATGCAAGGGTCTTGCGGCGCGCCCACGGATGGTCGCGCCGCAAGACCGCATACAGGCTCAACGGTCCCAAGGGCTGGCTCGCCACCCGATCGTCCGCTTCGGGCGAACCGATAAGGATGCCCAGGTCGATACGGTGATCGACCGCCATCTCGATGATGTCCAGCGCCGTGCCGGCGCGCACGGTGACGGCCACCGTCGGATGCGCGCGCCGCATCTCGGCCAACGCCGCCGGCAGCAGGCTGGACGCCGCGATGGCGACGGCGCCCACGGCCAGCCGCGCCTGCGCGCCCTGCCGGATATCGCCGGCCATGCGGTCGACGGCCTCCATGCCCGCCAGGGCGTTGAGCACTTCGGGTATCAGGGCGCGGCCCTGGCTGGTGAGATGCAGGCGGCGGTGCTCGCGGCTGAAGAGGGCAAAGCCCAGCCGCACTTCCATATCGCGCAGCAAGGCGCTGGCGGCGGGCTGCGTCATGCCGGCCGCCGCCGCGGCGGCCGTCACCGTCGCATGCTGGTACATGGCGCGCAACAGGGTCAGTTCACGGCGGCTGATCATGGGAGAGTCATATGAAAATCATATGAAAATAGTCAGGCTATCTATTTGACCATATGATCCGACGACGGAAGAATGCCTGCCATGTCCACGCACGGTCCTTCATTCATGTCCCCCAACGCCATCGTCTCGGTCGCCTGCATCCCCATGCGCCTGCCCTTCCACCACTGGAGCCCGCCGCCCCTGTTCGCGGGCCGCCCGCGCGACAAGCTGGACAGCGCGCTGGTGCGCGTGCAGACCGAGGACGGCACCGTGGCCTGGGGCGAGTCCTATTGCGTGGAACCGCGTGCGCTGAAGGCGATATTCGAAACGCTGATCGAGCCGCTGGCGCGTGGCAAGGACGGCGATGACACAACGCTGCTACCCGCGATGCAGCGGACCTTGCACAATCTGGGACGGTCCGGCCCCGTCGTCCATGCGCTGGCCGGCCTGGATATCGCTTTATGGGACTTGCGCGCCAAGCGCGCCGGGGTCCCGCTACATGAATTGCTCGGTGGCAAGCGACGCAATCGCGTCCGCGCCTATGCCTCGCTGCTGCAGTACTACGGCGACGCCGGCAAGCTGGACGCGGTGACCACGCGCGCGCTGGACGAAGGCTATACCGAGGTCAAGCTGCACGAACGCACCGCCGACGCGCTGGCCGCGGTGCGCCGCGCGACCGGCGCCGGCATTCCCATCATGGTGGATACGAACTGCGCGTGGCTGCCGGACGAAGCGCCGGCGGCCATCGCGGCCATGGCGCCCTACGATCCGTTCTGGATAGAGGAGCCCATCTGGCCCCCCGAGGACGATCGCGCGCTGGCAAGCCTGCGGGACGCGGGTGGAATCCCGTTGGCTGTGGGCGAGAACGCAGCCAATGCGCTGGCCCTCGAACGCATGGCCGAGCAAGCCGTCGTGCAATACGTGCAACCCAGCGTGATCAAGCTGGGGCTGACCGCCGCCTGGCGCATCGCCCAACGCTGCGCGGACGGCGCCGTGACATGCGCGCCCCAGGTGGCCTTTTTCGGTCCGGGCTATCTGGCAAGCCTGCATTTGATCGCCGCCCAGCAGAAGGAAGTGTCGCTGGAACGGCTCTACGTCGAACTGGCCCATGTGCCCTACGGCCGCAGCGTGCCTATCGAAAACGGCTGGGTGGGGATACCGGACGGGCCCGGCCTGGGGGCGGACCCCGAAGCCGAACTGGCCGCCGGGCAATACAGCAATTGAGAAGTCGAAACGACTCGAAACCGAAATCCTGGAGACAACATGCATCCACAACGCCGTGAGTTCTTCGCGCGGGTCGCCGGCCTGGGCCTGGTCGCCGCCCTGCCCTGGCCATCGCCCGCCCGCGCCGCCGTCTACCCCGACAAGCCGGTGCGTTTCTACGTGCCCTATCCGCCGGGCGCCGCCACCGATACCCTGGGCCGCATGGCCGCGCAAATCTACGGACAGCAGTTCGGCCAGACCTTCGTGGTCGAAAACCGCGGAGGCGGCGGCACCACCATCGGCACGCGCGCGGTCGCGACGGCGGCGCCGGACGGCTATGCCATCGGCATCGTCGACTCGACCTTCACCATCAACCCCGGCCTGCTGGGCGCGCGGCTGCCCTATGACACGCTGAAGGACTTCGCGCCCATCTCGCTGATGGCGACCGCCCCCTTCGTCATGGTGGTCAACCCCGCCGTGCCGGCCAAGGATCTCGCGTCGTTCCTGGCGCTGGCCAAGGCCCAGCCGGGCACGCTGTCCTTCGGGTCGGCCGGCGTCGGCAGCGCCCCGCACCTGGCGGGCGAACAGCTCAAGCAGGAAGCGGGCGTGCAACTGCTCCACGTGCCTTACCGGGGCGGCGGAACGGTTTTCACCGACCTGCTGGGCGGCCAGGTGCAATTCGCCTTCGCCACCGTGCCCACATTGCTGGAACACATCAAGGCTGGCCGCCTGCGCGCGCTGGCGGTCACCACGCCACAGCGGCTGCCGCAATTGCCCGACGTGCCGACCTTCGGCGAAGCCGGGCTGCCCGGGGTCGATACGACGCCGCTGTTCGGGGTGCTGGCGCCGGCGGGAACGCCTGGCGAGATCGTTGACCGGCTGTCGTCCACGCTGGCGCAGTCCGTCCGGCAAGGCGAGCTGCATGGGAAGCTGGTCGGACTGGGGTTCGATCCGGTCGGCAGCACCCCGGCGGAATTCGACCAGCGGATACGGGCGGAGGTCGCCAAATGGACGGTGGTGATCCGGAAAGGCGGTATCAAGGCTGAATAGCGCCGGATAGCGCCGCCGATTTGCCTTTAAGATGCGTCGTAAAGCGCGAGCCGGCCCAAGCCGGCCGTCAACCGGAGACGCAGGCCTTGGTCGCAGCCCTTCCCCAAACGGAACCCTTCCCTACTTTCGAGACCTCGGATTTCTCGGGAGCGGGCACCTTCTATTTCGACCTTGTCCGTCTGCAGGACCGTGGCGATATTCCGCGCGGCTTCCTGCATCGGCACAGCTACTATCACCTGTTGTGGATGAGCCGCGCGCAGGGGACGCACCTGCTGGACTTCGAACGGTTCGAGGTGCGCGACCATGCCGTTTTCTTCCTGACGCCCGGGCAAGTGCATGCCTGGACCTCCAGCGTGCACCCGCACGGCTACGTCCTGAACATCAGCACCGAATTCTTCGCCCACATGTTTCCGCGCGCGGACGACATCGCCAAGTTCCCCTTCTTCCACCTGACCCGTGGCAGCCCGGCGCTCTACCTGACGCGGGCGCAACACGACGACCTGCTACCCCTGCTGGCGCAGATCGAGCAAGAAACCCTGGAACGCGGCGCCGGCTGCTTCGATATCGTGCGGTCCTGCTTGTTGATCCTGCTGACCAAGCTGCGCCGCCTTTATCCCGTCGACGCGCCGGCTACCGGCGCGGGGCCGTCCCATGACCTGACTCGCAGGCTAGGCTTGTTGATCGAGGACCGCTACCTGCAATTCAGGACCATGCGCGAATACGCCGACGCGCTCCGGGTCAGCGAGCGCCAGCTCAATGAGGCGGTAAAGCGGGCCGTGGGCCAGACCGCGAGCCAGCTGATACAGGCGCGCATCGTACTGGAGGCCAAGCGCCTGCTCACCCATACCGGCAAGAGCATTTCCGAAATCGCCTTCCAGTTGAATTTCGAGGATCCGGCCTACTTCGCGCGCTTCTTCAAGAAACACGCCGGCTCCACGCCGGGCGACTTCCGGCGCCAATACAGCCATCCCATCGACGCCGGCCCCGCTGCAAAAAAGTCCTGGACTGGCGCTGATCCGTCCTAACGCTGTCCGGCCCATCCTGCGTACAGTCATGCCTGAACTCGCCGCTGCCGGCGAGGCGAGACGCGCAGGGTTACCAAGCGCGCAACCAGGACGAGACAACCATGAAAAAGCTGCTGACCATCGTGGCGCGGGCATGCGTCACCTTGACGCTGGCCGTGGGAGCCACTGCCGCCCACGCCGATTTCCCCCAGCGTCCCCTACGCGTCATCGTGCCCTTCGCGCCGGGCGGCGCGACCGATGTCATCGCGCGCACCGTCGCGCAGGCGATGTCGGTGCGCCTGGGCCAGCCCGTCGTCGTCGAAAACAAGGCGGGCGCCAACGGCAATATCGGCGCGGTCATGGCCGCGCGCGCCGAACCGGACGGCTATACCCTGCTGATGGCGACGTCCAGCCACGCCATCAATGCCACGCTTTACCCACATCTGGACTACAGCCTGACGAAGGACTTCGCGGCGCTGTCCAACCTCGCGTCCGTGCCGCTGTTGCTGGTGACGCATCCCTCGGTGCCGGCCAGGACCGTGACGGAGCTGGCCGCCTATGCAAAGGCCAGCGGCAGCCGAATGAACTACGCCTCGGGCGGCACGGGCACGGCGGCGCACCTGGCGGGCGCGCAATTCAATACCCTCGTCGGCGCCAACATGACACATGTACCCTACAAGGGCGGCGCCCAGGCGTTGAATGACCTGATGGGCGGACAGGTGCAGATCATGTTCGCCAACCTGCCCGAGGTGCTTGCCCAGGTGCAGGGCGGCCGCATCAAGCCACTGGCCGTGACCGGCGATCACCGCCACGCCGCGCTGCCTGACGTGCCCGCGTTTTCCGAAACCCCCTATGCGGCCATGAACGCGCGCTCCTGGTTCGGCCTGTTCGCGCCGGCCGCCGTGCCCGCGCCCGTCATCGACAAGCTCTCCACGGTCATTACCCAAAGCGTGGCCGATCCCGCCGTGCAGGAAAAGCTGCGCGGACTGGGCGCCGATCCGGTGGGCGACGGCCATGCCGCCTTCCAGCAATATGTCGAGTTGGACGTCGTCCGCTGGCGCGACCTGGTGCGGCAGTCCGGCGCCACGCCCGATTGATCCTTGCCGCGATCCCTTCCGGGGAACCGCCACACCGCGAAACCGCGATCGCGCATTCCGCCAGCAGATCGGGCCCGCCCATCCACCATTTCCATCGAGCCACACCAAGAAAGGAATCCGCATGCTTTACGACGTCCGCACCTACACCTGCCGTCCCGGCACCATCAGGAAGCACCTGGCCCTCTATGCGGAGCACGGCTACGAAATACAGAGCCGCCACCTGGGCAAGCCGCTGGCCTACATGCAGACAGACACCGGCAACGTGAACAGCTATATGCACATCTGGGTCTACCGCGACGCGGCCGACCGCGAAGCCCGCCGGCTGGCCTTGCAGAAGGATCCCGACTGGACGGCCTACCTGGCCAAGAGCGCCGAGGCGGCCTACGTGATCAGCCAGGAAAATCGCTTGATGACCGCGGTGCCGTTCTTCCAGCCATAGTCGTCGGCGCGTCCGGTACCGCGTCGCGTCCGTGGCCGATGCGAGCCTCGCGGCAGACAGCGTCCCATGGCCCCGCGCGCAAGCAATGCGGGGCGCGCATCATGGCACGTCCGGCCGAGGGTCCGGCACGAAGCCATCGACATTGGGCATGCGGACCTTCAACAGCGTCTGCGCGTTGGCCGGCTGGCCGTCCGGCCACAAGCCGTTGAGCGAGAGCACATAGGCCGTGACGGCATAGACTTCGTCGTCGCCCAGGCTTTGCGGCGCGGTCAGGGGCATGGCGCGGCGTATGTAGTCGAACAGCGTCGTGGCATAGGGCCAGTAGCTGCCGACGGTACGTATCGGCTTCCTGTCCTTGAGCGTGCCGAATCCACCGGCCAGGCGGTCCCCGACGCCGCCCTCGCCCTTGGCGCCATGGCAGGACACGCACTGCGCGGTGTAAAGCTGCTGCCCCTGGGCCAAGGTGCCGCTGCCGGGAGGCAGGTTCTTGCCGTCGGGGGCGACATCGATGTTCCAGCCCGATACCTGGCGCGGCGTGACGGGCGTGCCCAGGCCGTAGGGGCCGTGGGGAACGTTCGGAGCCGGGGCGGTCCCGCTGCCCGTAGTGGCAGCGGTGGCAACACTGGCCGCTTTTCCGCCATCCGTGGCGGCCGGGCTGCCCGTGGCCCCGGCGGCAGCCAGAAGCGAGCAAGCCGCCACGAACAAAGACTGGGCCACGCGCCGCGGTCGGCGCGGCTCGGCACTCTTCTCACAGGCGCGCATTGGTCACCTCCCCGCTGGCCGCCACGCGCCAGGGCGTGATGGCGTTGTTGTGATAACCCGAATTCAGGCCCCGTACGTCCACCAAGGCCTCCAGCGGTGGCTGCACGTAGCCCGTTTCGTCGGTGGCGCGGCTCTGGATCACCGCCGGCGCGCCGTCCCAGCGCCACGCGAAGTTGAAGCGCGTCACCGCCTTGCTCAACACAGGCTCCTGCAAGCGCGCTTCCTGCCACGTCCGCCCCTCGTCCACCGACACTTCCACGCGCCGTATCTTGCCGCGTCCGCTCCAGGCAATGCCGCGGATCTCGTGAAAACCGGGACCGGGCAAGCGCTGGCCCCCTGAAGGCGTGGTGATGATGGACTTGGCCTCCATGTAGAACGTGAACTGCCGCGCGGTGCCGTCGGGCATCAGGTCGGTGTACTTCGCGGTCTCTTCGCGCGAGTAGACGGGCTGCTCGGCCAAGTGCAGGCGTCGCAGCCACTTCACACTCATATTGCCCTCGAAGCCGGGCAGCAGCAGGCGCAGCGGATAGCCCTGCTCCGGCCGCAGCCGCTCGCCGTTCTGGCTGTATACCAGCAAGGCATCGTCCAGGCATTTCTCGATAGGCACGCTGCGCGTCATGGCCGCCGCGTCCGCGCCCTCGGCCACCGCCCACCGCGCTTGCGGCTGCAAGCCGGCTTCCTCCAGCACCGTGCGCAGCGGCACGCCTGTCCACTCCGCGCAGCTGATCAGGCCATTGGCCTCGGCCGCCGTCCTGCCGTACACATCGAAACCCGGGTTGCCGGAACACTCCAGGAAATGGATGCGCGACACCGACGGGAAGCGGCGCAGGTCCTCGACGGAGAACAGCAGTTCCTTGCGCACCAGGCCATGCACCAGCAGGCGATGTTGCGCGGGATCGATGTCGGGCACGCCGCCGTGATGCCGTTCATAGAACAGGCCGTTGGGCGTAATGATGCCATCCAGTTCGGCGATGGGCGTGCGCGAAGAGGACGAAATGTATTGCTTGTCGGTGGCACGGACGCCACGCACCACGCGTTTTTCAAATGTCGAGGGCTTGCCATAGGGCTGTCCGCCAACCGGTGCGCCGGGCGTCCTGGACCAGGTCGGGACGGGCAAGGGGCCGTCCGCCGGTGCGGCCGTCCCCGCGGACGCGGATGCTGGCGCTTGTGCCTGGGCGCCGGCGGCAACCGTCGCCGATACGCCCAGCGCGGCCGCCTTTTCCAGGAATTGTCTGCGTGAAGTCACGATATGGGATCCGGATGAAAAACCGGTAGATGCTATCGATGCCGGCCAGGCGCGGGAACGACGGTCTCGCGATATGGATATTCCGCGCCTCCCAGGCCTGCGCCGCGCCATGACATCCCATATCGATATGAGAAATCGGCTGTTAAGAACACCGCGCGATGGCTCGACAATCGTCGTTCGGACGGCGACATCCCCGCCGCGCACTCCTGGAACGACGATACTCATGCACCTTCCCAAACCACTGTCCCGTGTGTCCCGTACGGCATCGCGATACGCGCGACGATGGCTACCGCCCCTGTTGTTCGCCTTCGGCGCTGCCCATGCCGCGCAAAGCACCGCGCCCATCCCGGATACCGTACCGCCCGGAACCGTCCTGCGTATCGGCGACCCCAAGACCCAGCGTGCGCTGGAGCTGTCGGGCGAACTGCGGAAGCTTCCGTTCAAGATCGAATGGGCCAATATCAGCGGCGGCCCGCGCACGATCGAGGCGTTCCGCGCGAATGCGCTGGACCTCGGCTCGGTGGCCGACATTCCTCCCATCCATGCGACGTGGACCGGCTTGCCCGTACGCATCGTCGCTGCGTCGTTCCGCAAGGAACCCATCGACCATCCGATCTACAAGCTGGGCATCGCGCCCGGTGCCAGGATAGACGGCATCGCCGACCTCAAGGGCAAGAAAATCGCCTACAGCCCCGGTCAGGCGCAAGGCGCGCTGGTGCTGCGCATTCTGCAAAAGGCCGGGCTCACGCAGAAAGACGTGACGCTGGTGGAAATGCCCAGCACGGGCGACGTCTACGTCAGCGCGCTGGCCAACAAACTGGTGGACGCCGCCCCGATCGCCGAGGCCAACCAGCCGCGCTACCTGGCCAACTACGGCCATGGCGGCGCCAAGGTGATTTCGCACGGGCTGCGTGACGATCCCTGGTATATCTATGGGCTGCAATCGGTGCTGGACGACCCGGCCAAGGCCGCGGCCGTGCGCGAGTACGTCAAGGCGTGGGCACGCGCCACGCGTTGGATCAATGAGCATCCGGAGCAATGGGTGCAAGGCTACTACGTCGAGCACGAGGGCCTGAAAGCCGATGCGGGCCGCTATCTGGTCCAGTCCGCCGGAGAACCCGACATTCCCGCGGATTGGAATGCGGTGATCGAACGCCAGCAGGCTACCATCGACCTGCTGGCCAAGGAGACGAACAAGCCCCGCCTGAATGCGGCCGATCTTTTCGACCGGCGCTATGAGTTCGTCGCGGCGCGCGCACTGGAGCAACCGTGATGGCGGATACCGCTTCCACCCTGGGCGCGCTGCGCCGGCTGTCGGGACGCGGCATCGGCGCCAGGCCGCGCACTAGCTCGTCCGTCGCGGCCGACGCCGCGCCCACGCCGGCCGCCGCTTCCACGCCCGGCGCCGCCTCGCCCGCCGCCTCCATGCCCGATGCCGCCTCGCCACGCCGGCATCCGCGCCTCGGCCCCGGCCGGCCGATCCGCTACGGCGCCGCGCTAGGGCCCTTGCTGCTCCTGTTGCTCTGGATCGTGGGATCGTGGACGGGCTACATCGACAGCCGCACGCTGTCGCCACCGTGGGTCGTGGTGAGCACGGCGGCCGACCTGATAGGCTCCGGCCGGCTCTGGTCCAACTTCGAGACCTCGCTATGGCGCGCGCTGCAAGGCCTGTTCTGGGGCGTCGTCGCGGGCGGCGCGCTGGGCGTACTGTCCGGCCTGAGCCGCCTGGGTGAATACCTGCTGGACGGCCCGGTGCAAATCAAGCGGTCCATACCCAGCCTGGCGCTGGTGCCCCTGCTGATGCTGTGGCTGGGCATAGGCGAAGGCATGAAGGTCACCGCCATCGCCCTGATCGTCTTCGTGCCCATCTATATCCAGACCCACGATTGCCTGCGCGCCATCGACAGCCGGTATCTCGAACTGTCGGAAACGCTGGGCGTCGGCCGTTGGGAATTCATCCGCAACGTGGTGCTTCCGGGCGCCCTGCCCGGCTTCCTGCTGGGCCTGCGCTTCGCGGTCACCTATTCCTGGCTGGCGCTGGTGGTGGTCGAGCAGGTGAACTCCACCAGCGGCATCGGCTACATGATCGAGCTGGCGCGCACGTATGGGCAAACGGAAGTCATCATCGTCGGCCTGGCGCTTTATGCGCTGCTGGGCCTGAGTTCGGACGCCCTGGTGCGTCTACTGCAACGCAAGGTACTCAAATGGCGCAAGACACTGGCGGATTGAACCCGGCCGACGGCGTGGTGCGCGTGCGCGCGCTACGCCGCGCCTTTGGCGCGCGCACCATCCTGGACAATATCGATCTCGATATCCGGCGCGGCGAGTTCGTGGCCCTGCTGGGCCGCAGCGGCTCCGGCAAGAGCACGTTTCTTCGCGCCCTGGCCAACCTGGACCATGACGTCCAGGGCAGCGGCGACCTGCGCGTGCCGGAGAAGCTCTCGGTCGTATTCCAGGACGCCCGTCTGCTGCCCTGGAAGCGCCTGCTCGACAACGTCACCTACGGACTGCGCGGGCCGGATGCGCGCGGACGCGCCAGCGCGGCGCTGGCCGAGGTCGGATTGGCCGGCCGCGAAAGCGCCTGGCCGGCTGAACTCTCGGGCGGCGAGCAGCAGCGCGTCGCATTGGCGCGGGCATTGGTGCGGGAGCCAGAACTGCTTTTGGCCGACGAGCCGTTCGGCGCCCTGGACGCACTGACGCGGCTGCGCATGCATGCGCTGTTGCGCCGCCTGTGCGACGCGCACCAGCCCGCCGTCCTGCTGGTCACGCATGACGTGGACGAGGCCATACACCTGGCCCAGCGTGTCATCGTGCTGGACCAGGGACGCCTGGTCGTGGATGTCCCGGTGGACCTGCCTGCCGCCGCCGGCGCCCGGGAAGCGCGGGTGGTGTCGCTGCGCAGGCGCCTGCTGGCCAGCCTCGGCGTGACGGCGGAGGAAGCGGAAGCCGCGGAAGCGGCATAGTGGCGCCTATTGGGGCTCCTGTTGGGGCTCCTATCGCGGCACCTATTGCTGCCCGTCAGTGGGCTTGAAATTCAGGACCCGCATGGCGGGACGCACGTCCTGCGGCGCGTAGTCGTCCCAAGGACTGTCAGCGACATCCAGTCTTTCATGGATATTGCTGACGGTCCACTGGGCCCCGCTTTTCAAGGCATGCAACTCGTCCCAGGCGAGGGGAACCGACACGCCCATCCCTGGACGGGAGCGGGCCGACCAGGCGGCCACGGTCGTGGCGCCGAATCCGTTGCGAAGATAATCGACGAAGATACGGCCCACGCGGTTCTTCGGACCGCTCTTGGAAACGAAGCGATCCGGCAGCGTGCGCGCCAGGTGTCGCGTCACCTCGGCGGAAAAATCCTTCACGGTATCCCACCCATACTGCTTGCGCAGCGGGACGACGACATGCAGGCCCTTGCCGCCGCTGGTCTTGAGCCAGGCCTTCAGGCCCAGTTCGTCGAGCATGGCATGGACCAGTTCCGCGCCTTCGACCACCTGCGGCCACCGCACCCCTTCGCCAGGATCCAGGTCGAACAACATGCGGTCGGGCGTATCGATAGCCGTGTACACCGCGTTCCAGGTATGGAACTCGATCGTGTTCATCTGCACGGCCGACATGATGGCCGTGGGGGTCGGCACCTCCAGCAGCGAGGGATGCCCTGGGTACAGCGCCTTGGGCAGATCCCGCACCTCGGGCATGGGCGCTTCCAGGTGCTTCTGGAAGAAGAGCTCGTGATCGATGCCTTGCGGCGCCCGCACGAGCGAGACCGGGCGATGTTCCAGATGCTTGAGCAGCAAAGGCGCCACCAGGCCATAGAACCGCGCGAGGTCCAGTTTGGTGATGCCCGTGCTGGCGTCGATGACCCGGTCGGGGTGCGTCAGCCTCGGGCCCTGCCCCGCGCCACGGTCGTTCGCGCGATTTCCCTTGCCGTCCTTCCCGTCCTTGCCGGCCGCCCGGCCCGTGGTCGAGTTCGGTGACGTCGAACTGCCCTTGGCCGCCTTGCCTTGCGTTCCATCCGCGGCTTCGGCCGACGCGACCGCCTTGTCGCCCGCTGCGCGCGATTTCTCCGCCGGCCGTTTCACGTCCTCCTCGCCCACCGCGCGCTCGCGCGTGATGTCGCGCGCCGGCTTGTCTTCGCGCAGGCCCTTGAATACCGCATGGCGCACATGGCCGCCGTCGGTCCACGCGCCGAAGGCCACCTCCGCGACCTGTTCCGGCCTCACCCACTGCACGTTGCGTTCCGTGGGTTTCCCGGTCAACCGCGCCGGCGCGCGGTCCGCCGCCAATGACGACAGCCGCTTGTACACCCGGTCCAGCATGGCGTCGTCGAAACCGGTACCGACCTTGCCCGCGTAGCGCAAGGCCCCGTCTTTTTCGTTGACCGCCAGCAACAAGGCGCCGAGTCCGCGCCGGCTGCCTTGTGGCGGCGTATAGCCGACGATGATGAACTCCTGGCGTTGGCCGCACTTGACCTTGATCCATGATGGCGACCGACGAGAGACATAGGACGCCTCGCGGCGCTTGCCGATCAGGCCCTCGAATCCCATCCGGCAGGCCGAGGCGGCCAGGTCGCCCGGCGGCGCATCGAACGTCGCGCTGAAACGCAGCGGGTCACCCGGGCCGCGCTCCAATACCTTCTCCAGCCAGCCGCGCCTTTCCTCCAGGACCACCCCACGCAGATCGCGGCCGCTGAGATAGGGGGCATCGAACAGGTAATAGACGATCCCCTTGGTGCGGTCGCTGTCGAACGCGTTCTGCAAGGCCTGGAAGTTGGGGCGGCCTTCATCATCCAGTACGACGATCTCACCATCCAGCCAACCGTCGACAATGGGCAATTGCGCCAAGGCCCGCGCCAGGTGCGGCAAGCGGTCCGTCCAGTCATTGCCTTTGCGCGTATAGAGACGCACGTCGCCGTTATCGAGACGGGCCAGGATGCGGTAGCCGTCGAACTTCAGTTCGTAGATCCAGTCCCGGCCGACGGGCGGCTTGCCCGCGTAGAGCGTCGCCAATTGCGGCTGCAGTCTAGCCGGCAATGCGGCAGCCACGCCGGGCAGGTTGGCCTCCGACACCACCGTTGCATACGCGGGGTCGATGTCCCCTTGCGCTTGAACGGCTTTCTTTTGCTCGGCGGCCTTGGCGCCACGACCTTTGGCGGCCGCAGCGGCGCGCCTGGGCTTCGCCGTCCCGTCCGCGCCGTTGCGCAGCGGCACCACGCTGTCCGGCATCTGGTCGATCACGCTGAACGCATGTTCCGTACGCGCTTCCTCGTCCTTTTCCTTGATCAGCAGCCATGGCGGCTGCTTCTCCGACTTGCCTTTCATCCGCACCAGGGCCCAGCGGCCGTGCAGCTTGACGCCATGCAGGTCGAACTTCAGGTGTCCCTCGCGATAACCCTTGCGGGCATCGCCTAGCGGCGTCCACGTGCCTTCGTCCCAGATGATGACCTTGCCCGCCCCATAGTGCCCTTCAGGAATGGTGCCCTCGAACTGGTTGTATGCGATGGGGTGGTCCTCTACCTGCACCGCCATGCGCTTGACCGTGGGATCCAGCGATGGCCCCTTGGGCACGGCCCAGCTTTTCATGGCGCCATCCAGCTCCAGCCGGAAGTCGTAGTGCAGGCGCGACGCCCAATGTTTCTGGATGACGAAGGCCGGCGCGTCCGGATGCGCCTGGCCGCCGCTGGCCGGCTCCGTCGTGGCCTTGAAATCGCGCTTGGCGCGATAGGTCTTCAGGGTATCGTCCATGGATCAGGCCGCCTTGCGCGTGGTCGTCGAAGACGAACGCGCCGTGGACTTGCCCGCCCGCTTGCCGGCTGCCTTGGTGGCCTTCGCCTGCTTGGCTGACTTCGTCGCCGAGGGGCGTGTCGATTTGCCGGATGATTTGCTGCTCGATTTGCTGGCGGATTTGCCGGCTGACTTGCCGGCTGACTTGGTGGCCGACTTGCCCGCGGTCGATTTGCGCGCGGATTTACCCGCCGATCCACTGTCCGACTCGTCCGCCGCTTCCCGCCCTTCCCCAGCCCCCCTTGCTCCGCCATTGCCCTTGCGTCCCGCCAGGCTCTGCCGCAGCAAGGCGGTCAGGTCGATCACGTTGTCGCCACGCGGCGGCGCCTCCTCCTCCGGCTCGAACACCTGCTCCGTCTGCCCCGCCTTGGCGCGCTTCTCCACCAACCCCATGATGGCCGTGCGGAACTCGTCCTTGAACTCGTCCGGATTCCACTCGCCGGTCATGTCGTCCACCAGCATGCGCGCCATTTTCAGCTCGGCGGCACTGGGCGACATGGCCTTGGCACCCGCCTTGGGAAGGTCGAGCTCGTCCATCGACTTGACCTCGTCGCCCCAGCGCATCAGGTTCAATACCAGGCCGTCGCCGGACGGAATCAGGGCGGCCAGGTGCTGTTTGGTCTGTATCACCACCTTGGCGATCGCGATTTTCTCCGCCTTGGCCAGCGTATCGCGCAAGAGCGCGTAGACCTTCTGCCCGCGGGCAATGGGCGCCACGTAATACGGCCGCTCCAGGTACACGAAGGGTACGGCGCCAGCCTCGACAAACCGCAGGATCTCTATCGTCTGCGTGGTGCGGGGATAGGCCTCCTCGATTTCCTCGGGGGAGATGATGACGTACTGCCCGCTTTCGTACTCGACGCCCTTGACGATGTTCTCGCGGTCGATTTCCCGGCCGGTGCGCTTGTTGATACGCTTGTAGCCCACCGGGTCCATGGTGCGCTTGTCGAGCCAGTCGAAATCCACGCCCGAATCCCGCGTGGCGGTATGCAGGCCCACGGGAATATGGACCAGGCCGAAGGAGATGGCGCCCTTCCAAAGCGTGCGCGATGTAGTGCCAGCCATGACGATGCTCCAATGCGTGCAAGAGACGTCCTGAACAGCAGGAAATGTGCCTGCGGGCACGCGCGTTGCGTTACGCTAGCGACAAGCCCGCAGCAAACAGGAGTCCCAACATGCAGAACCCCTCTCCTCTTCGTCGGCCCGCCCAGCGTGGGACGGGCCGCGCCGCCGGCCGGCGCCCGATGGCCGCCGTCCTCACTGCCGCGCTCGCGGCCGCCCTGCTTGCCGGCTGCGCCGATGGCCGCTTCGACCACCCCGGGCCGCCGCATCCCGGCGCCGCCAACCCGTGGAGCAATGGCGGATTCAGCGACCCGGGCCCCAACTATCCGGCGACGGGACACTGACGCGCCGGTCGCCCCATCCGGCAGCCGGTCGGCACGTCGTCCTGGCTACGCAGCGGGCGACACTTCATCGCGGCGGAAGCATGCCTTGTCGTGGTCGTTGACGATGCCCACCGCCTGCATCCAGGCGTAGACGATGACCGGTCCGACGAACTTGAAACCGCGCCGCTTCAACTCCTTGGAAATCAGCTCGGAGACCGGGCTGGCCGTCAGGCGCGCGCCGCCGTGGGTGCGCGTCGGCTTGCCGCCCGTGAAGGACCAGCAGAACTCGGCGAAATCCTCGCCGTTCCTGGCCATTTCCAGGTAGATCCGGGCGCCGCGTATCGTCGCCTCTATCTTCGCGCGCGACCGCACGATCCCTGTGTCCTGCAACAGGCGTTCAACGTCCTTCTCGGTGTAGCGCGCCACCTTGGCCGGATCGAAATCCGCGAAGGCCTTGCGTAGCGCCGGCCGCTTGTGAAGTATGGTGCGCCACGACAAGCCGGCCTGAAAGCCGTCCAGCATCAGCTTTTCCCACAGCGCGCGGCTGTCGTACTCCGGCACGCCCCACTCTTCGTCGTGGTAGGCCTGCATACGGGCATCCTCGCCGGCCCAGGCGCAACGATGCCTGGCCGCCGCGCCGGCCTTGGGCGCCGGCGGCGGGGCAGCCGCCCTTTGCGCGGGCCTTTTCACGGCCGCTGCGGTTTCGACGGGGCCAGCCTTGCTGGCTCCGCGCTTGGCGGCGGCGGACCTGACCGCGGGAGCCGTCTTCGATGCTGTCATGTGGACCCTTACCCGGAGAGCGCCACGCGGCGCGGTGGCAGGCATATTACCGCCACCATCGCCGTCCCATCGCCGTGGTGACCGCCGCCGCCACCGCACAAGCCGCACAAGAGGCAAAAGCGGCGCGGACGGCGCGGGCAGCGCCAGCGGATCAGGCGCCTCCAGGCGTCGGCATCGTGAACTCGGCGCCCTTGCCGATGCTGTCCGGCCAGCGCTGCATGATGCTCTTCTGGCGGGTATAGAAACGCACGCCTTCCTCGCCATAGGCGTGCATGTCGCCGAACAGCGACCGCTTCCAGCCGCCGAACCCCTGCCAGGCCATGGGCACCGGGATGGGCACGTTGATCCCCACCATGCCGACCTCGATGCGGCGGCCGAATTCGCGCGCCACCTGGCCGTCGCGGGTGAAGCACGCCACGCCGTTGCCGAACTCATGGGCGTTGATCAAGGCCACCGCCTCGGCAAGGTCCTTGACGTGCACGCAGCTGAGCACCGGCCCGAAGATCTCTTCCTTGTAGATACGCATCCGCGGCGTCACCTTGTCGAACAGGGTGGCGCCCATCCAGAAGCCCTTCTCGCAGCCGTCGCCGGCCTGCTTGGCATCGAAGCCCCGGCCGTCGACCAGCAGTTGCGCGCCTTCCTTCACGCCCTGTTCGATGTAGCCCGTGATGCGAGCATGCGCCGCGGCCGTGACGATGGGTCCCATTTCCGCGGCCCGGTCCTCGCCGTTGCGCACCTTCAAGGCCTTGGCGCGCTCGACCAGCATGGGGATCAGCTTGTCGCCGACGTCGCCCACCAGCATGGCCACGGACACCGCCATGCAGCGCTCGCCGGCCGAACCAAAGCCCGCGCCGATCAATGCATCGGCGGCCTGTTCGAGATCGGCGTCGGGCATCACCACCATGTGGTTCTTGGCGCCGCCCAGGGCCTGCACGCGCTTGCCGTGGCGGGCGCCGGTCTCGTAGATGTAATTGGCGATGGGCGTCGAACCGACGAAGGACACCGCCTTGACGTCCGGGTGTTCCAGCAGCGCGTTCACCGCATCCTTGTCGCCTTGCACCACGTTGAACACGCCATCCGGCAGCCCGGCCTGCTTGAGCAGCTCGCCCAGCAGCAGGGACGGCGACGGATCGATGGGACTGGGCTTGAGCACGAAGGTATTGCCGGTGGCCAGCGCCACGGGGAACATCCACATCGGCACCATCACCGGAAAGTTGAACGGCGTGATGCCGGCAACCACGCCCAGCGGCTGGCGCACCGTCCAGTTATCCAGGCCGCCGGCTACTTGTTCGGTGTAGTCGCCCTTGAGCAATTGCGGGATGCCGCAAGCGAATTCGACGATATCGATGCCGCGCGCCACTTCGCCCAGCGCGTCCTCGTAGACCTTGCCATGTTCGGCGGTGATCGCATGGGCCAGGCGCTCGCGGTTTTCCTGCAGAAGTTGCAGGAACTTGAACATGATGCGCGCGCGCCGCAGCGGCGGCGTGTCGGCCCAGGCCGGGAAGGCGGCGCGCGCGGCGGCCACGGCCGTGTCGACATCGGCCGGCGTCGCCAATGCGGCCTGCGCGCTCACCGCGCCGGTGGCCGGGTTGTACACGGGCAAACGGCCAGCGCCGGCGCCGGTCACGGCCTTGCCGTCGATCCAATGGCCAATGACCGGTGCCTGGGTGGGAGTATTGGTAGCCATGCTAGTCCTCCTGGTTCGTATCCTGTTGCGGCGTCCGGCCTGCGCGCGGAAGCGCCGTGTCCTGGGGCGATTACGTGGGATGCGCCATACAACATGTGTGACAGCGCCAGTCTAGGCAAGGGGGAAAAGCTTGATAAGTCAGCAAAATGTGATATTAGTGTTCGATATTTTGAACAATCATCGAAAGTGAAACACTGCCATGAGCGCCGACGCCATTGCCCCCCACGTCGCGGATATCTACCTGCTGACGGTCGTCAGCCAGACCCGCAGCTTCACCCAGGCCGCGCGCCGGCTGGGCATCTCCAAGGCCTCGGTCAGCGGCCGCATCCACGACCTGGAACGCAGCCTGGGCCTGCCCCTCGTGCGCCGCACCACGCGCTCGGTATCCATGACGGAGGCGGGCCAGTTGCTGGTGAGCGGCGCGCAGAACGCCTTCGGCGCGCTCTATGACAGCGTCAACGCCGCCCGCCAGACCATGGACCAGCCGCGCGGCCTGGTGCGCGTCAGCGCGCCCGTGGCCTTCGGGCGTCAGCACCTGGCGCCGCTGGTCACGCCTTTCCTGCAGGCCTATCCGGAAGTCACGCTTGAACTGGACCTCGCCGACCGCTTCGTCAACCTGGAAAACGAGGGCTTCGACCTGGCCGTGCGGCACGCCGACACGGTTCCCGAGTCCTATGTGGCGTGGCCCCTGCTGACCACCGAAGCCGGGCTGCTGGCCAGTCCGGACTACGTGGCGCGGCATGGGACGCCCACGCATCCCGACGACCTGGGCGGCCACATCTGCCTGCATTACCTGCGGCCGGGCGTCGCGGACATCTGGTCCTTCGTTCCGCGCGCGGAGGCCTGCGCGCGCATCGATGTTCCCATACGCGTACGCTTCCGCGCCAACAACAGCGAAGCCCTGCGCGACGCCGTGCGCGGCGGGCTGGGCATCGGCCTGCTGCCCGACTTCAGCGCGCTGGCCGGCACGGCGGACCTGGTGCCCATCCTGCCGGACTGGCGGGTCATCGGCTTCTTCGGACAGACCATCCACGCCCTGCGGCCATGGTCGGCGACCGTGCCGCCGGCGGTGCGCTGCCTGGTCGATTTCCTGCGCACGCACCTGCCGGCGCAAGTCCGCGGTATCGCGCCACCTAGGGATATCCCCGAATAAAAAATCATCACGCGAGCCGCGGCGAGCATGGATAATACGTTTCTGTATACAGAACTATCCGCACTTGATCCCAGCCGCCATGCAAGCTCCCGCCAACACGCCCGCCCAGGTCTATGCCCGCATCAAGGCCATGGCGACCACCTTTCGCCTGCGGCCTGGCGAGCGTGTCAACGAGGTCGAGCTGGCCAAGCGCCTGGGCGTCAGCCGCACGCCGGTGCGTGAGGCGCTGAACCGCATCGCCGCCGAGGGCTTCCTGGTGTCCACACCCAATCGCGGCTATTCGGCGCGGCCTCTGGACGCGCGGCAGATCCTCGACCTGTACGAATACCGCGCGACGGTCGAACTGGGCGTGGTGCGGCTGGTCTGCCGACGGGCTACCGACGAACAACTGCGCGAGCTGGCCGAGTTCACCGAACAGAACCGCGACACGCCGGAAACCGACGAACAGGCGCTGCACCTGCTGGAACGCGACGAAGCCTTCCACGAGCGCCTGGCGGCGCTGGCCGGCAACGAGGAATTCCTGCGCTCCGTGCGCTCGATCAACGAGCGCATCCGCTTCGCCCGCTGGCTGGACCTGAAGTCGCGCCGGCAGGACACGCGCAACGATCATCCCGACATCGTGCGCGCCCTGCAGGCGCGCGATCTCGCCCGCGTCGAAGCGCTGATGAACACACACATCAACCAGTACCAGGACCACGTCATCGCCCTGACCCGCGCCGGCTACGCGGAGATCTACATGGGCAATGCCCTCGCCGATTTCGCCGAGGCGCGGCTGCAAGCCTGACGCCTCTTTCGATCCACGCACCCTCTCTACCCACGGAGTCCCATGAAAGCCTGCTTCATCGATGCGAACCCGACGCTCAGCGCGGTCGCCGAACGCCTGCACCAGCCCGGCGACATGCCGCTGACCATCAACCGGCAGCCCGACATCACGCCCGACCAGATCCCCGGCGTGCTGGGCGATGCCGAGATCATGATCGTCGACCACACCCACTTCCCCATCGACATCGCGCGCAAGTGCAAGGCCCTGAAGCACGTGGTCTTCCTGGGCACCGGCCCGCGCTCGTACATGAATCCGGAGGAGCTGGCGGAGATCGGCATCAAGGTGCACATCATCAAGGGTTATGGCGACACCGCCGTGGCCGAGTGCGCATTCTCGCTGATGTGGACCGCCGCCAAGGGCTTCGCCCGCATGGATCGCGGCATGCGCGCCGGCAACTGGCTGCGTTCGGATGGCGTGCAACTGACCGGCAAGACGCTGGGCCTGGTGGGCTATGGCGGCATCGCCGCCGAAATGGCGCGCCTGGCGCGCGGCGCCGGCATGAAGGTCATTGCCTGGAACCGCACGCCGCGCAGCGCCGACGGCATCGAATTCGTATCGCTGGAAGAATTGCTGGCGCGCAGCCACGTGGTCTCCCTGCACCTGCTGCTGACCGATGAGACGCGCGGCATCATTTCGCGCGAGCGCATCGCCGCCATGCGCGACGGCGCCATCCTGGTCAACACCGCGCGCGGCGCGCTGGTCGATGAGCAAGCCATGATCGACGCGCTGCAGTCCGGCAAGCTGCTGCATGCGGGCCTGGACGTCTACGTCACCGAGCCCATGCCCGCCGATCACCCGCTGACCAGGATCGAAAACGTGACCCTGTCGGCGCATTCGGCCTTCCGCACGCCCGAAGCCAGCGACAACCTGATCCAGGCCGCCCTCAACCACGCCCGCCGCGAATCCGGCATGGGAACCCAGCAATGAGCCTAGCCATCACCCGCCTCGACCAGAACGCGCGCCGCTCGCGCGCCGTGATCCACAACGGCACCGTCTATCTCGCCGGCCACACCGCCGACGACCGCAGCCTGGACGTGGCCGGCCAGACCCGCCAGGTGCTGGCCAAGATCGACGAAATGCTGGCCGCATCCGGCACCGACAAGTCCAAGGCCTTGAACGTGACCATCTGGTTGTCCACCATGAAGGACTTCCAGGCCATGAACGAGGTCTACGACGCCTGGATCGTTCCCGGCCAGGCCCCGGCCCGCTGCTGCGGCGCGGTCGAACTGGCCGCGCCCGACATCCGTGTCGAAATCATGGTGACGGCGGCCTTGTAGTTTTCATCACGCGCGCCTGTCCGGCGCGCGTCTCCCACAGCGCAACACACAGAAGGGGAAAATCCATGCTGCGCTCGACATTCACGCTGCGCTCGTTCACTACCGCTGCCCTGGTCATGGCCGCCGCCCTCGCGCCGGCCGCCCATGCCGAAGACCCGGCCAAGTGGCCCACCCATGCCATTACCATCGTCGGCGGCTTTCCCGGCGGCGCCGGCACCGACCTCTACGCCCGCAAGCTGGGCGAAGCGCTCGGCAAGGAATTGGGCGTTCCCATCATCGCCGACAACCGCACGGGCGCGGGCGGTAACGTCGCCTCCGACGTCGTCGCGCGGGCGCCGGCCGACGGCTACACCTTCCTGCTCGGCACGGCCGGCACGCACGCCATCAACGCCGCGCTCTACAAGAGCCTGGCGTTCGATGTCGAAAAGGATTTCACGCACATCGCGCTGCTGGGAGACGTGCCCAACGTCTTGTTGGTCAATCCCAAGAAGCACCCCGAAATCAAGACCTGCGCCGACCTCATCGCCCAGGCCAAGGCCAAGCCGGGCGTCCTGAACTATGCGTCCACCGGCAACGGCGCGTCGGGCCACCTGGCCGGCGCCCAGTTCGCCCATGGCGCCGGCGTCCAGGTCACGCACGTCCCGTATCGCGGCCAGGGCCCGGCGATGACCGCCCTGCTCTCGGGCGAGGTCGACTTCTTCTTCAACCAGAGCGCGCCGTCCGTTCCCGCCGTCAAGTCGGGCCAGGTCGTCGCGCTGGGCGTGACGACCGCGCAGCGCATCAAGGCCTTGCCGGACGTTCCGACGGTGGCCGAGGCGTGCAACATCAAGGGTTACGAAAGCAGCACCTGGTACGGCCTGTTCGGCCCGGCCAAGCTGCCGCCGGAAATCCAGAAGAAGATGAGCGCGGCGGTGATCAAGATCATCACCACGCCCGACTTCCAGGCCTGGCTGACCGACCTGCAAGGCATCCAGCCGCCGGCCGATCCCAGCATCGCCGCCTTCGAACGCATCCACAAGGCCGACATCAAGCGGTGGGCCAACGTGGTGAAGATGTCCGGCGCGACGGTGGACTGAGCCATGTCCGGGCCGTGACGGTCGACGGCTATTTTGCCGCGGCCGTCGCGCGCTCGCCGCCGCCGGCGGCATCCTTCCTGGCGCTGCGACCCGCCCAATACCCGGCCAGCAGCGAGCCGGACAGGTTGTGCCACACCGAGAACAAGGCACCCGGCAACGCGGCCAAGGGGGTGAAGTACAGCTTGCCCAGGGTCGCAGCCAGGCCGGAATTCTGCATGCCGACTTCCATGGCCAGCGTGCGGCAGATGGCTTCGTCGAAACCCAGCAGGCGCCCGCCCCAATAACCGCCCAGCAGGCCCAGGCCGTTGTGCAGGATGACGCCCAGCGCGACGACCAGGCCCACCGAGGCGATGCTCTTCTGCGTGCCGCCGACCACGGCGGCAATGATCAACAGGATGGAGACCATCGATATCAGCGGCAGGATGGGCTCGATACGGCGCACGAACCCGGTGAACAGGTGATGGATCACCAGGCCCACGACGATGGGCAGGGCCACGATCTGCACGATACTCATCAACATGCCGTTCACGTCCACCGCGATCGACGCATCGACATACAGGCGCGTCAGCAGCGGCGTGGCGAAAATCCCCACGACCGTCGACAGCGCGCTGATCGTCACCGACAAGGCCACGTCGCCGCGGGCCAGATAGATCATCACGTTGGACGCCGTGCCGCTGGCCACGCTGCCCACCAGCACCATCCCGGTGGTCAGGTCCGGCGGCATCCGCAGCAGCTTGGCGATCAGCCACGCCGCCAGCGGCATGACCAGGTAATGCAGCACTATGCCCGCCACGACGGGCGCGGGGCGCGTGAACACACGCTTGAAATCGCCCAGCGACAGCGTCACGCCCATCGCCAGCATGATGATGGTCAACAGCGTGGTTACATACGGCGCGATACCGACGACGGAAGACGGCGAAAAATAGGCCAGCAGCGACGCCAGCACGGCCCATACGGGGAACAGTCGAGTGATAGGGGCAAGCACGTTGGAAATCCTGGATGCGCTCGCGCGACATGGCGCAATGCAGCCGCGCGGTCTCTTTAATGATTATGGGAAAGTGGCCGGCTCCGCGTGGGAAAGTGGCCAGGTCCGCGCCGCGCCTGCATCCTTGTGGGTTGCCGCGCCCGCGGTTGCTCGGGCGGGCCGTATTGTATGCGCGTGGGCGGCGAGAACCAGGGCGCGCGCTTACTCGTGCCTTAAAGCGCTCCCTACTGCCCCCCTGCTGCCCTATTGGCTGTTCGGACACACCGCCGCCGCGCGCGACACCGCGCGCCGCTGTGCCTGACCGCGCCGATGCTGCGCCACCGCGAGCAGTGACAGGCAGGCCATCACGCCCAGTTCCACGCCGATCACGCCTACCGACGCCGGCAGGTAGTCGCCCGACCCCGTATGCAGCAGATGGGTCAGCACCGCGCCATAGACCGCCGGCCCCAGGCCGAACGCCGCCTGCTGCACCGTCGACAGCGTGGCGCTGCCCGCCCCGGCCTGGGCGTGCGGCACCTCCGACAGGCCGATCCGGTAGAAACACGCCACGATGAAGGCCTGGCCGAACCCGATAGGCACCGAGGCCGGGATCAGGTTGAGGACCGACGGCGACGGCCAGACATGACGCAAGGTCACGATCATCAACACCAGTCCGGCCATCTGCACCAGGCAGCCGAACAGCAATACGGTCGCTTTTTCGAAACGGGCCACAGCCCGGCTGGTCAGTAACGATCCTACGAAATAGGACACGCCCATTACGATGAACGCATTGCCCGATTGCAGCGGCGACAGGTGCGCGCCGGATTGCAGGGTCAGCGCCATCACGAACATGAAGCCGCCCCAGCTGGAGAAGAACAGGATCGCGATGCCCAGCCCCGTGCGCACGCTGTTCAACCGCAGCAGGCTGGGCGGCAGCAAGGGGAAACCGCCCACCGCTTCCTGGCGGTTCTCCACGCGCCACAAGGCGTACAGCAGGGGCGGCACCGCACCCAGCGCCACGGCGCAAGGCCAGGGCCAGTGCAGCACCGGCCCCAGCGACACGGGCAGCAGCAGGCACAGGATAACCAGCGCCAGCAGCAGGGTTCCCGGCACGTCGATCGAGGCGGGGTGCGGCGACCGCGTCTCCGGCAGCAGGCGCGGCGCGAAAGCCGCGACCACCAGCCCGATAGGCAGGTTGACCAGGAAGACGTTGCGCCAGCCCAGCCCGCCCTCGCCCAGGGTGACCAGCAGGCCGCCCAGCACCTGCCCTATCACGAAGGCCAGTCCGCCGATGGCGCCGTACAGGCCCAGCGCGCGAGAATGCTCGCGGCCCTGCAGCCCGATGTGTATGGTCGCCAGGATTTGGGGCACCGCCAGCGCGGCCGCCATCCCTTGCAGGACACGGGCCGCCAGCAGAACCCAGACGGCGTTGGCCAGGCCGCACAGCGCCGAAGCCACCGTGAACAACACCACGCCCCAGGTGAATACGCGGCGCCGGCCATAGTTGTCGCCCAGGCGGCCGCCCATGGCCAGGCAAACGGCGAACGCAACGCCATAGACGGCCACGATCAGCTCCAGCTCCACCTCGCTGGCGTGCAAGGCATGCGCCATGGCATCCAGCGCGACATTGACGATGGAGAAGTCGATCATCGGCAGCAATTGGCCGGCGAGCAAAAGGTACAAACCCGCGCGTCCAAGGCGCGGGATGGAGGCGGCAGCGGTCATGGTGTAGGTGTCAGGCAGAAGACGGCTAACGAAACACCGCATATGGAACGGACCGCGGCAGGTCCGTGACAGCGGGGTCCCGGGGTTTGAGGGACGCAACGAACCTCTGCGTCATGCCGCGCATCTTACCTCCGGATGGTGCATTGCAGCGCGTACGGATGTGCATCCTGCTGAAGCAGAAATGCATCGTGGATGACCGGCTGGCTGCATAAAGGCATTACTTCGCCAGGGTCTTTCCGTGCCGTCCTGGAGGGCAGCGCTGGCCCCACGACCACGTCGTTCAGCCTCGCGACAGAAAACCTCTCTGCGAACCCCCCACGCCTGTCGCAAATGGTGGCCTGAAGTTACTCCCCCCTCCCCGCCCGCCGGCCTCAATATCGCCGTCAACGCGCCATGCGCGCGCCAGGAGACCGCCAGATGCCACGCGCAGTACGCAACACCCCGTTCAAGAGATCCCCACCAGGCCGTCCCGCCGCGACCACGATCATGCTGGCGTCCCTGCTGTTCGCCATGACGGGGACGGCAGCGGCCACCGATGCGCCCCCGCCATCCGACCCCGATCGCTGGCATGTCATCGTCAGCCCCTACCTTTGGGCGGCCTCTCTGCACGGCCATGCCGACGTGGCGGGTCGGCGCGCGGATTTCCGCGTCCCCTTCTCCACCATCTTCAGCGACCTCGACTTCACCTTCATGGGCAATATCGAGGCGACCAATGGACGCTACGGCTTCTATATCGACAATGTCTACACCAACCTGGGACAACGCGCTTCCGTCGACGGACTTTCCACGCATGCCAGGCTGCGCGCCAACTGGCTGACGGGCGGTGCCTACATACGCGCCTACGAGCAGCCGCTGGGCGGCACCACCCTCGCCGGCATGCCGCGCATCTTCGCCATCGAGCCCACGGCCGGCCTGCGCTGGACGTCCATGCACGGCACCATCGATACGCCGTTGGGCGACGGGTCCTCGCGCGTCAACTGGACCGATCCTTTCGTCGGCGTGCGGCTACAGGCCGACCTGGACGAACGCTGGAACCTGTCGGCCGAAGGCGACATCGGGGGGTTCGGCATCGGCTCGCGGCTCAGCGCCAACGGCCAGGTCTACCTCGGTTACCGCGTCAAGCTGTTCGGCTACGACACCATGCTGCGCGTCGGCTATCGCGCGCTGTATCAGGACTACCGCGAACATACCGATTACGGACGCGCCAAGTGGGCCAACACGATGCAAGGACCGGTGGCCGGCATCTCGATCCGGTTCTGATCCCGCCGCGCCCGGCATGACCAGATTTTTCCGATGGAACCCCGCGCCCGCCAGGCGCACAGTGCCGCGTGCCACCGCGCGGCAATCATGCAGGGATGCACGGTGCGCCCCTGAACCGTTGTCGAGGAGAGTCTGATGCCCGCCTTCCCATCCCAGCTTGCCGCGCATGCGCGGCGCCTCGCTGCGCGCGCGCGACCGCGCTGCCGGCGCATCGTCCGGCAACTGCCGCGCCGCCTGCGCGCCGCCCTGGTGCTCGTCCTGGCCGCGGCCATGATACTGGCGCCCCTCGAAGCCATCGCCTGCACCAGCTTCACCATCCGGACGCAGACCAAGGGCGTCATCTACGCGCGCACCATGGAATTCGGTTTTCCGCTGCAATCCCAAAGCATGTTCATCCCCCGCAAACAGGTGATCTCCGCCACCGGTACCGACGCGCACCCGGGCACCAAGTGGACCACCAAGTACGCGACGATAGGCATGAATGCCTTCGGCTTGAAATGCCTGAGCGACGGCATGAACGAGAAAGGCCTGGCCGGCGGCCTGCTGTACTTCCCTGACTATGCCTCCTACACGCCGGACGCGGACGCCGGCAACCGCCAGGTCATGGCGCCGTGGGACCTGCTGACCTGGGCACTGACCAATTTCGCCAACGTCGCCGAGGTCAAGGAAGCGCTGTCCCAGATCGTGGTGCTGGGCGTCAAGGAACCGCATCTCGGCTTCGTGCCTGGCGTGCACTACACCTTGCATGACGCCAGCGGCGCGTCCATCGTCATCGAACCCATCGACGGCAGGCTCAAGGTCTATGACAATCCCTATAGTGTCCTGACCAACTCGCCGCCCTTCGACTGGCACGAGATGAACCTGCGCAACTACGTCAAGTTGTCGCCCACCCAGGCGCCGCCGCGCGTGATCGCCGGCCAGACCATCAGGCCGCTGGGCGAAGGCTCGGGCCTGCTGGGCATCCCGGGAGACACGACGCCGCCGTCGCGCTTCATCCGCGCCCTTGGTTTTTCCCAGGCCGCCGTGCCGACCGAGCCCGGCCTGCCCAGCGTGCGGCTGGCCGAGCACATTCTCAACAACTTCGACATTCCCAAGGGTTGGGCGCAGGATCCCGCGCTGAAGGAAGCGTCCATCGAATACACGCAATGGAGCGTGGTCGCGGACCTGGAAAACCTGCGCTATTACCTGAAGACCTATGAGGATCCCACCTTGCGCGAGCTGGATTTCAAGCAGTTGGATCCCGACGGCAAGGACATCCTGCTGGGACCGCTGCACCCGGCGGTAACGCCCCCGGTCACGCCGCTGCCGGACAAGATGGCGGCAAGGTAGGGTACCGATCATCCCAAGCGCATCGCAGGCGCGCGCGCGTCAGGGGCCGATCAGGGGCGCATCAGGGTCACGGACGCGCGCTATCATGGTAGCGACCCCGCCGCGCCACGGTTCCGTGGCGCCTCCATGATTCCCGACGATAGGGAGCGCCATGAACGACACCGCCCGCGCAGGTGAAGACCTCTGCCTGCTGGTCCTGAACTGCGGCTCGTCCAGCATCAAATTCGCGCTGTTCGACGGCCATGAGGATCCGCCCCCGCGGCGCCCGTTCTGGCGCGGCCAGGTGGCGGGCATCGGCGGCCCCCATCCCACCTACACGGAGGACGGCGGCGTCGCCGAAGCCGTGCCGCTCGATGGCAAGGAGACGCCGCACCATGCGGCGCTAGAACACATCCGCGCCCACACGCGCAAGCGGCTGGCGGGCCGGCGGCTGCGCGCCGTGGCCCATCGGGTCGTGCACGGGGGCAGCAAGTACAGCGAACCCGTCCTGGTCGACGCCGCCGTGCTCGCGGACCTCAAGAGCTATATCCCGCTGGCCCCGCTGCACCAGCCCTTCGCGCTGGAAGCCATGGACGTCCTGCTGGCCAACCTGCCCGACTGCGCCCAGGTCGCCTGCTTCGACACGGGATTTCATCACACGCTACCGCTGGTCGAGCGCATGCTGGCCCTGCCTTATTCCGCCTATGAGCGCGGTCTGCGCCGCTACGGCTTTCATGGCCTCTCGTACGAGTACATGTCGGTCGCGCTGGCCGAACGCCATGGCGATCGCGCACGCGGCCGCACCGTGGTCGCGCACCTGGGCAGCGGCGCCAGCCTGTGCGGCATGCACGAGCTGCGCAGCGTCGCCACGACTATGGGATTCTCCGCGCTGGACGGGCTGATGATGAGCACCCGCTGCGGCGCACTGGATCCGGGCGCCGTGATCTACCTGATGGAAATCGAGAAACTGACGCTGGAAGAGGTCGGCCGCGTGCTGTATCACGAATCCGGACTGCTGGGCGTCTCGGGCGTTTCCGGCGATACGCGCGAACTGCTGGCGCGGGAACGCGAAGACGGCGAGGCGGGCGAGCGCATCCGCGCGGCGCTCGCCCTTTACGTGCGGCGCATCGTGCGCGAGATCGGGGCGCTGGCCGCCGTGCTGGGCGGGCTGGACATGCTGGTCTTCACCGCCGGCGTGGGCGAGCATAGCGCGGCTATCCGCAGCCGGGTGTGCCGGGATCTCGCCTACCTGGGCGTGGCCCTGGACGAAGCCGCCAACGAACGCGACGACGCCGTCATCGCCGGCCCCGGCAGCCGCGTGCTGGTGGGCGTTGAGCCCACCAACGAGGAATGGATCGCGGCGCGCCAGGCAATGGCCGTGACCGCGAGGGCCGGCACGTAGGGCGCTGAACGTGGAAGCGCTGAACGTGATGCACCGAACGTGGTGCACACCGAACGTGGTGCCCCGCATGGTGCGCCGCGCGTTGAGCGTCCAGTGTAGAGCGTAGAGCACCACACGCAGAGGTCGCCGCATGCAAGGCACCGCCGCGCCGCTGTCGCTTGCCAGCCGGCGTTAGGCGGTCTTGTCGGCCCTGGCTAAATGCTGTGCGGATGCCCGCGGCGCCACCGCACTAGCGGCGCTAACGGCACCCGCGGCACTCGCCGAAACCGGCACGGGCATGGCCACGACCTGGGCCGGCTTGGCCGCCGCCTTGGCGCACCAGCGGCTGGCGCACGCCGACCCGGCCACCGCCAGCACCACGGGCACGAGCATGTCGTGGTCCATGCGGGTGAACTCGGCCAGCAGCACGATGGCCGTCAGGGGCATGCTCATGGACGATGCCAGGAAGGCCGTGGCGCCGACGATGGCGTAGGCGCCCAGCGGCACCGCGCCGAACACGCCAGGCAGCAGCTGGTTGCACAGCCCGCCGGCGATGAACGCCAGCAGCGCGCCATTGGTCAGGCCCGGCGTCAGCAGCCCGCCTTCGGCGCCGGCGCGCAGGGTGGAGGCTTCGATCGCCACCTTCAGCACCAGCAGCAGCGCGGCCACGCCCACCGTCAGTTCACCATCGAAGGACAAGGAGGCCGCTCCCTTGCCGTTGCCCAGCAGCTGAGGCAGGTATACGGCCAGCAACCCGATGACCGTGAAATTCAGCAGCGACAGCGCCGCCAGGCGCCAGCCCCGCGCCGCGCGCGCGCGCGCCGCCCCGGTCAGCCGCGCGAAGCCATGCGCCGCCACCCCGAACAGGGGCCCCAGCACCAGGGCCCATGCGACCAGCGCGGGCGTGACCGCCATGTGCGGCACGAGATACTGCGACTCCGCGCCCAACCCCCACCACGCGACCCAGGCCGCCAAGGCCGAGCTGGCCATCGCCATCGCCGCGACGGGCCAGCTGAAGGCGCCCACCAGCACTTCCAGCACGAAGACGGCGCCGCCCAGCGGCACGTTGTAGACCGCCGCCAGTCCGGCGCCGGCGCCGCAGGCGACCAACAGCCGCCGGTACTCCACCGTCAGGCCCGTCCAACGCGCAAGATAGCCCGCCAGCAGCGCGCCGATCTCGCGTGGCGCTACTTCGCGGCCCAGCGGCGATCCCAATGCCACGGTGACGATCTGCAGCAAGGCATGGGCAAGCGTGGCGCCGCCGGGCATGGCGGGCGCGCCCGGGCCCGCGGCCTGCTTGACGCTGACCAGCTTGCGGCCATGGTGATAGACCGCCCACCAGCCCAGCCCGGCCACCAGGCCGCAGCCCGCGAGCACCAGCACGCGGCGCATGCCGCCGGCCATCGTGACGCCTTGCAGGAAGCTGGCGTGCGCGGAGGCGCTGTCCGCGCCATAGCCATAGGCCAGGTGCTGGACCAGATGCAGCAGCAGCGCCAGCAACATGCCGCCCAGGCCGGCGGCCACACCGGTCGACAGCGTGGCGACGACCAGCGCGGTCACGGCCGGACGCGTTTCCGGCATGGATGGGGATGGGGATGGGGATGGGGAGGATTTTTCGACAGGCATGAACTCGTGCGCGCATTCGAGCGCGATCGAAGCGGCCGTTTCGGCCCTTGCCTGCCACTAGAACAGCAAGGCGGCAACGTCGTCAATGCCGGCAAGCCGCCTGCCTGGCCGCCGCTTGCTGAAGGCTTGCGGAAGGCTTCCAAACGCGGAGGATACGTCAAGGCCGTGTCGGCACGACCTGACGGAACACTGACGTGAAGCCGGCGGCAACGCCGCTGCGCGGCGGAAATACAACGCCGCTTTAAGCCGCGTCGACCGCCTTGAGTATGCGTCCGAACAAGCCGTCGGCATGCTCGGATTGCAGCCAGCGCACGATGACCACCATGCGCCGCTCCGGCTCGATCCAGGTAAAGGAACTGCCCGCGCCGACGCCGAAGAAGCTCGACTCCGGCACGCTGGGGAAAACCTTGCCCTGGTGGTTGAGCCAGATGAGGAAGCCATAATAAGGCGCCAGCGCGGTCGGCTGCCGCATGGCCTCTATCCAGGCCGACGAGAGGACCTGGCGGCCATCGTTGGCCTTGCCGCCGTTCAGCAGCATCTGCCCGATCAAGGCCTGGTCGCGGCTGCCGATGGACATGCCGCCGCCCCAATGCGAACCGCCCGGCACCGACGGCATGCGTTTGCCGTCGATGTCCACCCAGGCATTGTCGTAGCCGACCCAGCGCCAGTTCTCGCTGGCGCCGATGGGACGCGTGATGGCCTCGCGGAACACGTCCGGCAAGGGCTGGCGGAAGAGGTGCAGCAAGGCGTAGGAAAGCTGGTTGATGCGAACGTCGTTGTATTCCCAATACGTCCCGGGCGCCTGCAGGGGACGCGCGTCGCCCTTCTTGCCGTTGGGCGGCACGCCGAAGCTGACCGCGCGATAGCGGTCGGCCTGGTCCGAGATGCCGAAGCGTTCGCCCTCCCACTCACTGGTCTGGGTCAACAGATGGCGCCACGTGATGGGCGCGTTGTGTTCGCTGTCGAAGCCTATGCCCTTGAGGCGCTTGACCACGGGCTCGTCCACGTCGGGCAAGAGGCCGCGATCGTGGGCGACGCCCGCCAGCAGCGCCAGATACATCTTGGCCACGCTGAAGGTCAGGTCGGCGCGATCCGGTTCGCCCCAGCTGGCCAGGGTCTTGCCGTCGACCACCACGACGCCCGAGACCGGTCCCCGGTCATGCAGCGGGCCATACGCGCGGTTCCAGGGCGGCGGATCGTTCTGGTGCACGCCGAACTTGCCGCTGACGCTGCGGTCCCACAAGGACTCGTGGTCGTTGGCGAACTGTATGGCTTGCTGCATGAGGGTCTGGTCCATCGGGCTACCTTCCTTGTGCTGGCCGGCTTGGCCAGGAGACGTCGCGACGAGGAAGGATTGTAGGGCAGACCCCGCCGCGCGGGGGCCCGATGCATCAGGGTTTACGCGAGGTCTACGCAAACGCGCTTACGCCGACGATACGCCGCTCAGCGCGGCGGACGCTGCGGGAAGCTGCGATCGAAGATACCTTCGGCGATGCGGTTCTTGAGGATTTCGATCGAGCCGCCGGCGATCATCCAGCCACGGCAACGACGCACGCAATACTCGACCAGCGACTCGCGGCTGTAGCCCATCCCGCCCAGCACCTGCAAGGCATCGTTGGCCACGTCGAAGCCGACCTGGTTGCAATAGGCCTTGGCGATGGCCGTCTCGGTGGCGGACGGGAAGCCCGAATCGGCATTGGTGGCGGCCCGATACAGCAGCAGCTGCGCGGCATCCAGCTTGATGCGCATGTCGGCGAATTTCCACTGCAAGCCCTGGAATTCACACAGCAGGCGGCCGAACTGCTTGCGCTGCAGGGCCCACTCGCGCGCCTCTTCGTATGCATAACGGCCCAGGGCCAGGGAGCGCGCCGTATTGCCGATGCGCTCTACATTGAAGCCGGCGATCTGCTTCTTGAAGCCGCCCTCGCCCAGCACCACCATTTCATCGGGAATGTAGACATTGTCGAAGAAGATCTCCACCCACTCCTCGTCCGACATGAAGGCGGACCGCTTGCCCAGGCGCACGCCCTCCGCCTTGGTGTCGATCAGCACCGACCCGATGCCGCCGGTGCCCGGGCCGAAGCGCACATACGCCAGGATGACCGTCGCATGCGGGCCGTGGGTGGTGAAGATCTTGGTGCCGTTGATGCGCCAACCCTTGCCATCGCGCGTTGCGGCGGTCTTCAACTCCGTCACGGCGGATCCGGCATCGGGTTCGGTCATGCCGACCGCGATCAGGGCCTGGCCGGCCAGCAGCGGCTTGAGGAAGCGTTCCTTCTGATCGGCGGTGCCGTATTCGGCCAGCACGCGAATGGCGCCGAAGTTGCCTGCCTGCACCACGTCGGCGCTGCGCGGGCACACCGAGGCCACGGTCTCGATGGCGACGACCGCGTCCATCAGCGTGCCGCCTATGCCGCCGTCCTCCGGCTTCATGGTGATGCCCAGCAGGCCTTGCCCGGCCATTTTGCGGGCGACATCCCAGGGGTAGGACTGGGCATGCGCGCGTTCGCGCGCGCCGGCCTTCAGCTCGCCCTCGGCGAAGCGGCGCACCGCGGTCTGGAAGTCCTGTTGTTCGGGAGTCAGTTTGAAGTCCATCTTGTATGTCCTGGTGAGGAGGTTTTCTTGCGCGCCGGGTCAAGGGCGCTACAGGTATTCACGTGTATCGCGGATCACGGGGGCGTTCGATGCGAGGGCCGCGGTTCGCGGATGGCGCGGGTGGCGCGGTCAGTGGCCATCGACCGGTCAGGCCAGCCGGACCAGGCCATCGACCGCCACCACGCCTTCCGCGCGCACGAACAGGGGATTGATTTCCGCTTCCTGCACCGCCGCGCCGTCCAACGCCGCCAGGCGCGAAAAGGCGGCGATGGCGCGCGCCAGTGCGGCGCAATCGCCCAGGGGCAGGCCGCGGAAGCCGCGGACCAGGCGCGTCTGCCTTACCGACTCGATCATCCGCATGGCTTCGTCCTGGTCGACGGGCGCCAGGCGCAAGGCGTAATCGGGATTGAGTTCCGCCGTGATGCCGCCGGCCCCCAGCAGCACCGTGGGTCCCACCAGTGGATCGTGCCGGTAGCCGAGGATCAACTCGATCAGGCGGCCTTCCATGGGCTGGAGCAGGATGCCCTCGATGCGCGCCCGCGGCGCGTGCTGGCCGACGCTGGCCAGCATCGCGGCAATGGCCTCGCGCAGTTCGGCCAGGTTCCCGATGCCGACCCGCACCGCCCCCGCGTCGGTCTTGTGGGCCAGGTCGCGGGAACATACCTTGGCGACCAAGGGATAGGACAGGCTAGCCGGATCCCGTTCGAGTTGGGCCAGTTCCTGCTCCAGGCGGGAGGCATCGAGCAGGCGGCTGGGCACGACCGGCACGCCAAGCTCGGCGAACAGCCGGGCGGCCTCGCGCTCGTTCAACATGCCCGTGGACGGCAGGCCGGTCGGCCAGGCCGTCGGCTCGACCGTGGCCGGCGGTCGCCCCGTGCCCTGGAAAAAGACGGACAACGCATCCGCGCAGGCCTCCGGCGTGCGGAAGGCGGCGATGCCGCCCGCCCGCAGCAGGGCCAGCGACTCTGGCGCTTCCGGCGCCAGGAACACCGCCAGCGGCTTGTCGGCGGGCTTGTCGGCTTCCAGCAGCGGCTTCACCGCCAGGTCCGGATGGAATTGCGCGGACGACCCGACCACGCTGAGCACGGCATCGCACCAGTCCGCGCGCAGCAAGGCTTCCAGCAAGCCCTTGTATTGCGCGCTGGTGGCCGCCAGCGTCAGGTCCATGATGGGAGTTTCGCGCAGCTTCAGGCCCAACCCGGCCATTTCGGCGATGAAGGCCGGCGGCGGCGCCACCGCCACCATGCCGTGCAAGCCCAGGTTGTCGACCACGGACGCGGCGCCCCCGCCCGTGGTCGTAATGACGGCGACGCGCGCCGGCGTGTCGGCCCGGCGCTGGCTGCCCGGACCATGGCGTTCGGCCAGCGGCGCGATCTCGAACAGGGTCTCCAGCTGGCGCACGCGCATCACGCCGTGGGCCTTGAGGAAGGCGTCGACGGCCGCATCGTTGCCGGCAAGCGCGCCCGTATGGGATTGCGCCAGGGCATCCCCCTGCTCCGAGCGTCCCAGCTTGTAGGCGACGACCGGCTTGCCCGCGGACCGCGCCCGTTCCAGCGCGCGCGCCAGCGTCGGCGCGTCGCGCAGCGTTTCCAGGAACAGCAGGATGACCTTGCTGTCCGGATCGTCGACCAGGGCATCCACGACTTCGCCCACCGTCACGTCGCTTTCATTGCCCACCGAGACCGATTTGGCGAAACCGAAGCCGCGCGCCGCCGCGCGCGACAGCAGCGATCCCATCATGGACCCGCTCTGCGACACCATGCTGAGCGAACCGGGCAACAACGATTCGGTCTCGAAGGCGGCATTCACGGAAAGGATGGCGCCGCTGTGCAGATTCGCCAGGCCTATGCTGTTTGGGCCCAGCAGCCGCAGGCCCAGGCCGCGGGCACGCGCCACCAGCGCCTGCTGGCGTGCCATGCCATCCGGGCCGGTCTCGCCGAAGCCATCGGAATAGACGGTCACCACGCGGGCGCCGGCGCGGGCGCAGTCCTCCAGCAGGGGCGCCACGTCGTCGCCGGGAATCATGACGAACACGTGATCGACGGGTGCGGGCAGGTCGTTCAACGAAGGATAGGCGCGCTCGCCCAGGATTTCATTGCGGCCGGCGTTGATGGGATAGATCGTGCCCGCATAACCGTGCTTGCGCATGAAACGCAGGGGCCGCGCGGTGTTCTTGCGGATATCGCCGGAGGCGCCCACCAGGGCGATGGAACGCGGCGCCAGCAAGGCGTCGGCGAAAGAGGTCTCTGACATGGCGTATTCAGCTCGGTAGTCGTGAATCTTCTGGGGGGTTGCGGCCCACGGCCGCGCATTCCGCGCAAGGGATCCTTGCGCTCGGACCGCGCCCTGCCGCCATGGCGGCCCGGGCATGGTCCGATGGCATGCCCTGACGGCATGATCCGTCGTCAGGACCCGCCATCCTCGGCCAGGCGCAGCGCACGCACCGGCAGGGTTTCCAGGCGCCAGACCGCGTCACGCAAGGCCGCCATGCGCTTCGCGCCCAGTACGGGGCCGGCCAGCTCGGCGAACTTGTCGTTGAGGTCCGCGTCGGACAAGGGCGCCTCGGGATCGCCCTTGCGATAGGGCGCGTGGTGCTCCAGCGTGTCGCCCGCGCGTGTCGTGACGCTGACGCGTGCGGCCCGCATATTGGGAAAGCCCGCCGTCAATTCGGGATCGGCCTTCAGCGAAACCCGTTCCATCAGGTCCCGCACCTCGGCGTCCGCCATCCGCTGTGGCGTGAACGCGTCCAGGCGTGGCGACCCATGCACGAAGGCATGCGCCACGACATAGGGCAGGCTGAACTTGGCCTCGTAGGCCGTGGCGGGATTGCGGATGCCCGCGACATCCAGCGCCGGCTGGTAGGTATCCACGCGCACCGAGGCGATATCCCGCGGCCGTACCCCGCGCTCGCCCAGCGCGATCGCCGCATCGATGGCGGCGAACGTGTGGCCGCAGCAGCCATGGTTCTTCTGCGTAATGACGCGGATGTTGTAGCGCTCTCCCAGGCCGTCGACCGCGCGCCGCCAATCCGGATCGCGCGCCAGCGCGGCGCCGAAGCCGACCTCGCCTTCGAGGATGTCCGGCACGCCCGTCACGCCATGCGCGGCGCCCTGCCCTGCCCGCACGCCGACCGCCGCGGCATGGCCCGCATGCAGCGCCTTGGTCATGGCATCGGAACGGAATGCCTGTTGCAGCCCGCTGGCGAACGTGCCGGCGGTCGCCAGCGCATGGCGCATCACGTCCGCGTCGCCGGGCTTGCACAAGGCCGCGGCGGCGGCCGCGCTGCCGAAGCAGCCCACCGTGCCGGTGGTATGGAAGTAGCGATAATGCGACGGCTGCACCGCCGCGCCGATGCGCGTGGAAATCTCATAGCCCACCACGATGGCGTTCAGCAAGGCGCGGCCGTCCACGTTGCCGGCCTCGGCCAGCGCCAGCGCCGCCGCGATGGTCGGGCACCCGGGATGATAGACCGCGTCGCGAAAGATATCGTCGAATTCCACCGCGTGCGACACGCTGCCGTTGATCCAGGCCGCGGTCGCCGGAAACGCCGTCGTCCCGTTGCCGGGCAGGCTGGAATGGCCGCTGCCCAGCTCATCCGCATGCGCGGCCAGCAACTGCGGCGAAGGCGCCACGCGGGTGCCCGGATACAGGGCCGAAAGCCAGTCCAGGAAGGCGCGCTTGGCGTAATGAAGAATGTCGTCCGACAGGCGGGCCTGACTGTCATGGGCGCCATAGGCGGCGATGGTATCCAGCAACATGGGGTGTCTCCTGCGGCGCGCCGGCGGAGGTGCGCGCTTCCGGCCCTACTTTAGAGCCCCCATGCCGCGCCAGGGTTGATGAAACGGAAAAGGAGCTTTCATTCCATCCGTCGGCGGATGGGGGTAGCCGTCCGGCCGGCGTCCTCCCTCTTCCGGCGCCGCGCCGGGGCAAGGCCTGCTCCGTCGGCGCTCAACCTTCTTCCGGGGCCAGCAAGGCCTGCAGCAGGTCCGCGACGGGCGCGGTCATCTGGTCAGGATCCCGCACGCAGACATAGAACTGCCGTTCCGCCCAGGCATCGCGCAGGCGCAACAGCACCAGCCCCATGGCGGTCAGATAGTTGCGCGCGATGGCCTCGGGCACCACGCCTATGCCCAGTCCTTCCCGGATCATGCGGCAGCGCGTCTCAAAATTCGAGACCTGCAGCTTGACATTGGGCGGACGCGACAGCGTCTGGCCCGCATAGGCCAGGAACTGCTCCAGCGAATGGCGCGGGAAATAACCCAGCAGGTCGTAGTCCAGCGCATCCTCGAGATACAGCTCGCGGCGGTCGGTCAGGGGATGGCCGATGGGCACTACCAGGCCCACCCTGTCGCGCCGGAATGGCATCGAGCTCACGCCTGGCACGGGATGATCCGCATGATAGACGCCGATATCGACGGCGCCCTCCGCGATCATGCGCGGAATGTCGAAGCTGTGCGCTTCCAGCAGGTCCACGCTGACGCCCTGCCGCCCCGCCAGGAAGCGGTTCATCACGGACGGCAGGAACTGGAGGATGGTGGACGGATTGGAAGCCAGGCGGATCTTCGCCTGGCCATTGGCGGAGTATCCGCTGATGGCCTGCTCGGTCAGCTGCACGCCGCGCAGGATGGCCTTGGCGCGCTGGTACAGCAAGGCCCCCGCCGGCGTGGGCTCCACGCCGCGGCCATGGCGGTGCAGCAACACGCGATCAAGATGGCGTTCCAGCTCCGCGACGCGCTTGCTGGCCGCCGACGTCACGATATTTTCGCGCTCCGCGGCCTTGGAAAGGCTTTTCTCTTCTACCGCCGCGACAAAGATCGCCAGCGTGGGGATATCCAGCGTTTTCATAGCCGGGACTATACCTTGCCGGAATCTTCCTGGTCGTGGCGCGGCGCAGCATGGCCGCGCCGCGGTTCACGCCGCGCCCGGAACGCTCAAAGATAAGCCGGCGCCTGCGTCGACAGCGAGGCCTTCACCTGGCGGCTGAGTTCGTCGATCAGCAGTTCCGGTTGCCCGCTTTCGATCGCGTCCAGGATGCTGGCCGCGGCGTCCCGCAAGGATGTCTTGGGCGCGTCGATACCGGCCGTCATGTCGCTGTCCATGTATCCCACGTGGACGTTGGTCACCACCGTATCCTGGCCCTTGAGCTGCAGGCGTATCACATTGCTCAAGGCCCACGCCGCGGACTTCGAGACGCAGTAAGCGGCCACCTGGTCGATCGTCAGGAAGCTGAGCACCGACAACACATTGACCAGCGCCCCGCCGCCGTTGCGGCCCAGGATGGGCGCGAACGCCTCGCTCACCCGCAAGACGCCGTACAGATTGACGTCCAGGTGACGCGCGATCAGGCTTTCCGCGTCCTCGCCCAGGGCGGGCCCACGCAGGCAGATGCCTGCGTTGTTGATGACGATGTCCACGTCGCCGGCCCGCGCGGCGGCAGCCTGCACGGTGGCGCGATCGGTGACATCGAGCTTCAGTGCCTGGGCGCCCGTCACGTCGACGGCCGCGGGGTCGCGCGCCCCGGCATAGACCTTGGCGGCGCCCGCCGCCAGCAAGGCCTGCACCAGCGCCTTGCCCAGGCCACGGTTGGCGCCGGTGACCAGCGCGACTTTTCCTTTGATTTCCATGAAGTGACTCCTGGTTTTTTGGCCGCGCCGTGTAGGACGAGACCAACGATATATGGGATTCGGGATTTCCCGGTTGCTGGAAACAGTCATTTAGATTTGGATCGACATCTAATTAGATGTCGACTATCATCTGATTGTCAATACGTCATTTGGCCGGCTGCCTTGTGTCTCCTGCTCGCCCGGGGCCGGCCCTTCAATGCCATGCGCAAGTCCCGAGAGGAAACCGCGCGCACCCGTGCGCGCATCGTCGCCGCCGCCGCCGAGGAATTCCGGCGCGGCGGCATCGCCGCGACCGGACTGGCCAGCCTCATGAGCGCCGCCGGGCTTACCCACGGGGGTTTCTACAAGCACTTCGCGTCCAAGGATCAACTGGTCGCCGAAGCCTGTGCGTCCATCATGATCGACGTCACGGACACGCTGGCCGAGCGCGCGCTCCGGGAGCCGCCGGACCAGCGGCTCGCCTGGTTCGTCCATGCCTACCTGTCGCCGCGCCATCGCGACGATCCCGCCCATGGGTGCGGCCTTGCGGCCCTGGGCACGGAACTGGCGCGCAGCTCCGCGGAGACCCGCGACGTGGTGACCGACGGTTTGTCGCATCTGGTGGAGGCCATTGCCCGCCTGTTCGATCCGCCTGGCGGCGCCCATGGCCGCGCCCGCGCGCAGACGCTAGCCGCCGGCCTCGTCGGCGCCATCACCCTGGCCCGCGCGGTCAACGACCCTGCCCTGTCGGACGAACTGCTCGCCAACACGGCCAGCACGCTGCTCGCGTCGATCCGCTGATTCTCCGTCGGCCATTCGCCGGCGCCCGTCCGACGCATCCCCGGCGGCGGGCTCCGCCGATGCGCGCGGGCACGGCCCCGCACCAGGCACAGCATGTGCTGTTGGACGGCGACGATCCGGCGCAAGCCACTCCCGGGCCTTCCACCCATCGTCTCCGATACGCGCCCGGCGGGCGTCCGTCGGGCCTGTTCACGACTACCCTGGCGCCATCTCCATGTTCGAAGCGGTCTGGTTTCTCCTGATCGGCGGCCTCCTCATATTCATGGGACTCGCCCGCAGCGTCATCGCCGGCCTGCCCATGACGGGCGCCATGGTGTACCTGGCGTTCGGCTTTCTGATCGGCCCGGCCGGCCTGGGCCTGCTGGACCTGGACATCTACCGCGACGTCCACGTCCTGCGCGTGCTGGCCGAGACCGGCCTGCTCATTTCACTGTTTTCCATCGGCATGCACCTGCGCATCCCCCTGGGCAGCAGCCGGTGGCGACTGGTGCTGCGCCTGGCGCTGCCCGCGATGATCCTGACGATAGCCGCGATGGCGCTTACCGGTTTCTACATATTGGGATGGTCTGCCGGCGTCGCCCTGCTGGCGGCGGCGGCGCTGGCGCCCACCGATCCCGTGCTGGCCAATGAACTGCGTCCCCGTGAAGCGGGGGACAACGAGCCCCTGCGCTTCGCCCTGTCGGGCGAAGGCGGCGCCAACGACGGCGCGGCCTACCCCTTCGTCCTGATAGGACTGGCGGTATGCAACCTGGGACATCCGGATGCGCAATCGCCCGCGACCCTGGCGCTTTCTCTGGCCTGGGGCGTCCTGGGGGCGGTCGTCGTGGGATGGCTCATGGGCACGGCCACGGAGGCCCTGGTTGCCCGCCTGCGCATCCGCTACGCGACAGCCTTGGGTTATGAGGGGTTCCTGGCGCTTGGGCTGATGTCGGCCTGCTACGGCGTGGCGCTGCTGATCCACAGCTACGCCTTCCTGGCCGTGTTTGCCGCCGGCGTGGCCCTGCGTCGCAAGGAAATGCATGAAACGGGCGAGGAAACGCCCAGCGAGGCGCTGGAGCAGGTGGCGCGCGGCGATATGCAACACGCCGCCAAGCATCCCGACCTGGCCCACGCCTACCTGGCCGAATCGATGATGACGTTCTCGGTGGAGCTGGAACACCTGGTCGAACTTGGCCTGATGCTATTGATAGGGAGCGTCGTCTCGTCGTACTGGCGCGACATGCTGCAATGGCAGTCGTTGGTGGCGGTGCTGGTGCTGTTCTTCGTCGCGCGCCCCGTGTCGGTGTGGTTGTCCCTGGTCGGCACGGACATGAGTCCGATCCAGCGCCTGCTGGCCGGCTGGCTGGGCATCCGGGGCGTCGGCAGCTTCTTCTATCTGCTCTTCGCCCTGGAGCACACGGACGCCGACAATATCCACCCCATCGCGCCCGTCCTGCTCGCGGTCATCGTGGCGTCCGTCTTCCTGCATGGCATCTCGGCCTCGCCCTTGCTGAACCGCTACTTCCATGCGAACGGAAATGCAGCGGCCTCGCGGACGTCCGCGAGGCCGGACCGGGAATGAAGCCGGGCCGTACTACGGGTCAGTCCATCTCGCTGGCAAGGCGTATTAAGCGTGGACGCCACCAGGCCGGTAACTCGTCCCGGAGCTTCAATCCGCCCCCATCTGCACCGGATTCGGCTGCCGCTTCTCGATATTCCATTTCAACAGCGCGGCGCTGCGGAAGATGCCGTGCGCGAACTTGCCGTAGGGCAAGGTCAGGAACAGGGCCATCACCGGTCCCAGGTGCAGGGCCAGCAGCAGTCCCATGGCGCCGGTGTCGCGGCCGGCCAGCAGGGCCAGGCCGGTGATCGCCACCAGC
Organism: Achromobacter aloeverae; assembly: GCF_004121055.1. GTDB lineage: Bacteria > Pseudomonadota > Gammaproteobacteria > Burkholderiales > Burkholderiaceae_B > Bordetella_C > Bordetella_C aloeverae. Next base: position 750,182 of record NZ_PYAL01000002.1, on the reverse strand, counting down.
AGCAGCAAGGCGATGAAACCGCGATCCATCGGGCGCTGCGCGGCGTCGCCATGCAAGGGGCTGCGATGCACGTTCAGCCAGAACAGCCCCGCCGGCCCGATGATCAACCCTATCCCGCCCAGCGTTCCCAGCACCACCGGCAGGCTGGTATAGCCATACGGCGCATGCCAGTCGAGGAAGTAGTGGTAGAACGTGGCCACGCAGGTCGCGGCGAAACACAGCAGGAAGCCATAGAACGTGAAATGGTGGAAGCGGCGGCGGGCCAGCGTGAAGGCATCGCTGGACTCGTTGCAACCCTTGCCATGGCCGCCATCCAGGTAGCGCAGCCGCAGCACGTCGTGCGTCGCCTCGGCCACCGCCGGTCCATGGACCGAGCCCGGCGAGACGTTGCGCCAGAACCGGCTGACGCCTATGCCCAACGCGACGATGGCGAACAGGAAGACCACGCCGAACATCAGCGCCAGCGTGTTGTGCGGGAAGATGGCGTAGAAATTGCCCGCCAGCGGCGCATGGAACAGCGCCCCCGTCGACAGGATCGCCAGCACCAGGAACAACGCCAGGCCGAAGGCCGTGGCCAGCGACAGCGTCAGGCCATTGCGCTGGTACAGCGTACCCAGGGCCGCCGGCCACGCATAGTCGGTATAGGTCTGCTTGCGCACCTTGGCCATCGCCTGCGGCACGTTGACGCCGAATTCATGCGGCGGCGCGTACTGGCAGGCATGCAGACAGGCGCCGCAGTTGTGGCACAGGTTGGCCAGGTAGTTGATGTCCGCCTTGCCGAATTCCAGGCGCCGCGTCATCGCCGGGAAGACCGCACAGAAACCTTCGCAATACCGGCAGGCATTGCAGATCTGCATGATGCGCGCGACTTCGGTTTCGTCGGCGGTGGTGGGTCCCAGGTCCTCGCCCTTGCGCACGAACTTGACCGGGGTTTCCTTCATGCCGCCGCCAGCCGGCGACACCTGATCCAGGTTCAGGGTGGTATTGGCCTGGCGCACGAGGGCTTCAAGCTGTTTCAAGGGAAGCTCCCATGGAAGTGTTTTTACCTTGGCCCAGCGCGAACTGCGCGGCCTGCGTGCCGGCGATGCGGCCGAATGCGGTGCCGATGGACATGCCCACGCCCGCCGTGTAGCCCTTGCCCAGGACGTTGCCGGCCATCATTTCGCCGGCGACGTACAGGTTGTCGCTGGGCACGCCGTTGAAATGCACGGCAGCCTTGTCGTTGACCTTCAGGCCCAGGTAGGTAAAGGTGATGCCCGGCCGCAGCGGATAGCCGTAGAACGGCGCGCGGTCGATGGGACGCGCCCAGTGCGTCTTGGCGGGGGCGATGCCCTCCGTGTGGCAGTCATCCAGCGCGGTATGGTCGAACTTGCCCACGCGGCAGGCCGCGTTGTATTCGTTCAGCGTCTGCATGAACGTGGCCCGGTCCAGGCCCAGCTTGTCCGCCAGTTCCTCCAGCGTATTGGCCGTGGTGCCCGGGAAGACCGGCGGCATGAAACGGCCGATCGCCTTGCTGTCGATGATGGAATAGCCGATCTGGCCGGGCTGGTTGGCCACCAGGCGCCCCCAGATGGCGTAGCGCTTGGGCCAGAAATCCTCGCCTTCGTCGTAGAAGCGCTTGGCGTCGCGGTTGACCACCACGCCCAGCGACACGCAGTCGATGCGCGTGCAGATGCCGCCGTCGTACAGCGGCGCGCGCGCGTCGATGGCCACGCAATGCGATTGCGACGGGTCGCCGATGATGTCGGCGCCGGCATCCATCATGAACCTCAGCAGCACGCCCTTGTTGAAGCGCGTGCCGCGGATCAGGAAGTTGTCGGCCGGCCATTCGCCGCGCTCGTTCTGGCCCCAGGCCTCGCGCAGCCACTCGATATTCGATTCGAAGCCGCCGGCGGCCAGCACGCAGGCCTTGGCCGTGATGCGTTCGCCCTTGACATAGGCCGCGACGAAACGCCCGTCCTTCAGGTCCAGGCGGTCGACCGGGGCGTTGTAGCGAATCTGCACGCCCAGCGACTCGGCGCTGCGGAAATAGGCGTTGACCAGGGCCTTGCCGCCGCCCATGAAGAACGCGTTGGTGCGGGCCACGTGCAGCGCGCCCGACAGCGGCGGCTGGAAATTCACGCCGTGCTTGCGCATCCAGTCGCGGCAGGACGAGGAAGCCCGTATCACCAGGCGCGCCAGATGCTCGTTGGTAATCCCGCCCGTCACCTTGAGCAGGTCCTGCCAGAACTCTTCTTCCGGATAGGCGTCGACGAGCACGTCCTGCGGCGCGTCATGCATGCAGCGCAGATTGCGCGTGTGCTGCGAATTGCCGCCGCGCCATTCCTTGGGCGCGGATTCCAGCAACAGCACGCTGGCGCCGGCTTCGCGCGCCATCAGCGCCGCGCACAGGGCCGCGTTGCCGCCCCCTATCACCAATACGTCCACCATGGCTAGTGTGTCCTCCTTGAACAGGGTGGCACTGTAACCAGACGGTCACGCGGCCGCCAGAATCCGCCGCGCAAGGGGTCTTCACTTATCGTGAAGAGCCCTCCGTATTCGCCCCGTGCAGGGTGGCGCCAGGCCACCCGCCCTCCCGCACCAGCGTACGCGCCACGTCGCTCAACACGACGCGCGCCGCCAGCGCCGCGGGCGACAGTTCGTCCTCGGGCAGGCTGACCAGCAGGTTGCGACGTTGCAGGTGCGCATCGCTCAGTTGCAGGCGCGACAGCGACGGATCGACCGGCAGGGCCGCCCCGGGCTGGATGGTGGCGACATGCCCCACCCGCACCATCGCCATCAGCATGGCCAGGCCGTCCACTTCGGCGACGATGTTCAGGCTGCGGCCTATGCGCGCGCAGGCGGTGTCGATCAACTGCCGCAAGCCATGGGCGGGGCTGGGCAGCACCAGCGGAATTTCGTGCAGGCCCGCCAGGGAAATGTGCTCGCTGGTCGGCCAGCCCGGCGTGCTGGGCTGGCCCATCAGCAACAGGTGTTCGTCCAGCAGGGGCTGGACCGTCCAGCGCTGCGCCGGATCGGTGTGGAAGACGATGGCCAGGTCCAGCTGCCGCGCGTTGAGCATGGACGCCAGATGGCCGGACAGGCTTTCGGTCATGCGCAGCCGCACGTCCGGATAGCGCTGCTGCATGGCCTGGATGAAGCGCGGCGCCAGCACGGTGCCGGTGGTGGACGCCAGGCCCACGCTGACCTGCCCCGTCAGGCGCGCCTCTCGCGCGGCCATGGCCGCCGCGTCCGCATGGCGTATGGCCAGCTGCGCCTGGCGCAGGAATGCCCTGCCCGCGTCGGTCGGCACCACGCCCGTGGACGTGCGCTGCAGCAGCCGGGTGGCGAGTTCGCTTTCCAGGCGGCTGATCTGCTGGCTCAGCGCCGACGTGACGATGCCCAGCTCGGCCGCCGCCCGCCCCATGCTGCCCAATTCGACGACCCGGGCGAACGAACGCAGTTGGCGCAGTTCCATGGCTGTCTTCAATAAAAATGAAAACCGTATTTTTGCATGCAAAGGCCTCTTTGCCTTGACGGGTTTCACTTAGTTTGAAGACCTGTTCATCCAGACAGGGTTACGGGCTCGCGCACAGCGCCTATAATTCGCAAAAATAACGTTTCATCAAATACGAACTTCAGAGACACAGCGAGAAAGCTGCGAGCTTCCGCGGCATAGTGATAAATAGGCGACGAGTAGACGGAGGGCCGAGCGCTCGCCGTCGGCTTCTCATGCAGCAGAATATATAACGTTTCATTATCCAACCAAAAAGACAGCAAAAAATCTCGCCCGAACGCGCCTCCCGTCCAGACAAAGGAAAGCGCTTGGCGATTCCTGACCTCCCTCTATTTCTACACGGACCACCCCATGACGGCATCTCCCCTGCACATCGACGGCCTGCCCCCCACCGGCGCGCTCATCAACGGCCGCTGGGTCGACGGCGGCCCCCGCTTCGTCGTCGACGACAAATTCAGCGGCCGCCCGGTGGCCGAAGTCGCGGCCGCCACGCGGGCCCAGGTCGCGGAGGCGGTGCGCGTGACGCGCGCGGCCGCGGACGGCGGCGCCCCGCCGCCGCATGACCGGGCCCAGGTGCTGCGCCGCGCGGCCGCGCTGATGGAAGGCTATCGCCAGCGCCTGGTCGACGTGATGGTGGCCGAAGCCGGTTTCACCCTGGCCGACGCCAACGGCGAAGTCGACCGCGCCATGGTCACGCTGAGCCTATCCGCCGATGAAGCCCTGCGCCTGGTCGGCGATGTCATCCCCTTCGGCGCCAGCCCCGGCGCGCATCGCCGCATCGGCTTCACGCAACGCTTTCCCGTGGGCGTGGTCTGCGCCATCACGCCGTTCAACTCGCCGCTGAACACCGTGCTGCACAAGGTGGCGCCGGCCTATGCCGCCGGCAACGCCGTGGTGCTCAAGCCGTCGGCCTTCACGCCGCTGACGGGCGCCCTGCTGGCCCAACTGCTGCTGGAAGCCGGCCTGCCGCCGGCCTTCCTGGCGGTGGTCCAGGGCGAAGGCGACAGCGTCGGCGCGTGGCTGCTGGAAGAGCAGGACATCGCCTTCTATACGTTCACGGGCAGCACCCGCGTGGGCCGCATCATCCAGCAGGCCGCCGGCCTGCGCCGCACGCAGATGGAACTGGGCAGCATCGCCAGCACCATCGTCTGCGCCGACGCCGACCTCGAGCGCGCCATCCCCAAGATCGCCAACGCCGGGCTGCGCAAGGCCGGCCAGGTCTGCACGTCGGTGCAGCGCCTGTATGTCCAGCGCGATATCGCCGAAGAAGTCGGCGAGCGCCTGGCCGCCTACGCCCGCACGCTGCAAGCCGGCGATCCGCGCGACCCGGCCACCAAGGTCGGCCCGCTGATCAGCGAACAATCCGCCATCCGCGCCGAGCAGTGGCTGCGCGAGGCCGAGCAAGGCGGCGCGCGGCTGTTGTGCGGCGGCCAGCGCCAGCGTTCGGTCATCACGCCGGCCGTGGTCACGCACGCGCCGCAGGACGGCCGGGTGTGGTGCCAGGAGGCCTTCGCGCCCCTGCTGGCCCTGCGCCCCTTCGACGATTTCGAGGAAGCCTTGCGCGATGCCAACGCCACGCCTTTCGGCTTGTCGGCCGGCGTCTTCACGCAGGACATCGACCGCGCGCTGCGCGCCGCCGCCACCCTGCGCTTCGGCACGGTGCAGATCAACGAGACCTCCAGCGCGCGCTCGGACGTCATGCCTTTCGGCGGCGTGAAGGACAGCGGCTTCGGCAAGGAAGGGCCGGCCCATGCCATCCGCGAAATGACGGAGGAGCGCCTGGTGGTGTTCAACCCCTGAACCCGGGCGCCCGCCCTGCCCGCCCTGCCCGATCAGGCCACGCCGTGGCCTTCCGCAGCACGACCCCAAGACCATGACCCAGAACAAACACAACATCCGGAGCGAGACACTCCCCGGCCCCTCCCTTGCGCCCCCCCATCCCCACGCGCAGCGGCGCCGCCTGCTGCTGGCCGCCGCGCTGGCATCCGCCGGCGCCGGCTTGCCCGCCAGGACGACGCGTGCCGCGGGCGCCTATCCCGCCAAACCCATCGTGCTGATCGTGCCCTTCGCGGCGGGCGGCCCCACCGACGTGCTCGCGCGCGTCATCGCCGAAGGCATGTCGCGCGACCTGGGCCAGCCCATCATCGTCGAGAACACGCCCGGCGCGGGCGGCACCGTTGGGACGGCGCGCGCCGCCCGCATGGCGCCCGACGGCTATACGCTGTTGATCGGCAATGTCGGGACGCTCGCCGCCAACGCGACGCTGTACAAGAAACTGCCCTATGACATCCTGAAGGACTTCATCGCCCTCGGTTCGGTCGGCGATGCGCCGCAAGTCCTGTCGGCGCGCAAGGACCTGCCGGTATCCGGACTGGACCAGTTCGCCGCGTACGCCCAGGCCCACGCCAAGGACATGAACTTCGGCGCGGCGGGCGTGGGGTCGGGCTCCTTCCTCGGCGGCATCCTGCTCAACGACAGGCTGGGACTGAAGATCAACGCCGTGAACTATCGCGGCGCCGGCCAGGCGCTGAACGATGTCATGGCGGGCCATCTCGACTATCTGGTCGACAGCAGCACGACCTCGGTCGGCTACGTGAATTCCGGCATGGTGCGCGGCGTCGCCGTCCTGCGTCCCAAGCGCATCGCCGCGCTGCCGGATGTTCCCGCGGCCGGCGAATCGGCCTTTGCCGACCTGCACTACGACATCTGGAACATGCTGCTGGCGCCGGCCGGGGTTCCCGCCCCGGTGGTGGCGCGCCTGAGCGTGGCCTTGCGCAACGCCGTGGCGGCGCCCGCCACGCGCGACAAGCTGGCCGGTTCCGGCATCGAGGCGCCCAGCGTCCCCAACCAGACGCCGGAAGGCGCGGCCGAGCTGCTGGCCAGTGAAGTCCGGCGCTGGGCGCCCGTCCTGAAGAAGCTGGCCATCACCGTGGATTGATTCCGCGAGCCAGCCCGCCGCGATACGAACAAGATCCCCCCACAAGAAAACCCACAAGAAAACCCACGACAGCATCCACAACATCGAGGCCACGCCTCGGCACGCCCCTGGAGACACCATGCCCTTATCACTTCCCCGCCGCCGCGCGGCCGCCTTCGCCCTTGCCCTGACCGGCTGTGCCAGCCTCTTCGCATCGGCCGCCCACGCGGGCGATTGGCCCGAGCGCCCCATTACCCTGGTGGCGCCCTTCACGCCCGGCGGCACCACCGATATCGTCGCCCGCGCGATCGCCGTGCAGTTGCAGCAGCAGCTGGGCCAGACGGTGATCGTGGAGAACAAGCCCGGCGCGGGCGGCACCCTGGGCGCTGGCGTCGTCGCGCGCGCCCGGCCGGACGGCTATACCCTGCTGCTCGCCAACGTCGGTCACGCGGCCGCCGGCGTGCTGTACAAGAACCTGCCCTACGATTTCGAGCGCGACATGACGCAGATCACCACCGTGGCCAATGTGCCCAACGTGCTGGTGGTGGCGAAGAACCTGCCCGTGAACAACGTGCGCGAGCTGCTGGCCTACGCCAAGGCCCATCCCAACGACATCAACTACGGCTCGGCCGGCATCGGCACCACGCAGCACCTGTCCGCCGAGCTGCTCAAGAAACAGACCGGAATACCGGCCCTGCACGTGCCGTTCAAGGGCGCCGCGCCGATGATGACCGACCTGATCGGCGGCCGCCTCACGTTCGCCCTCGATTCGGCCGCGTCGGCCGCCGCCCAGATCAACGGCGGCGGCGTCAAGCCGCTGGCCGTCACCAGCCTCACCCGCACACGCTTCCTGCCCGACGTGCCGACGCTGGACGAGTCCGGGGTGCCCGGCTACCAGATGACCACCTGGTACAGCCTCGCCGGCCCCAAGGACCTGCCGCCCGCCATCACGGACCGGATCTACCGCGCCGTGCGCGCGGCCATGGACGACCCCGGCATGCGCAAGGCGCTGGACAGCATGGCCGCCGATCCGGGCGGCATGGAGCCCGCCAAGTTCCAGGCGTTCGTGCACCAGGAAACCCTGCGCTGGACCGACCTGGCGCGTGACTGGGACAACGCCAACTGATTCCGGGTTGATTCCCTCACCAGGCCGGCAGACCCACGCGCAAGGCCGCGTGCCCGCCGGCCGTCTCATTCCACAGGTTCATCATGGCTGCCACCGACATCAGCACCTTCTTCTGCCCCACCCGCCTGTACACCGGCATCGGCGCGCACCGCAAACTGGGCGAGATCCTGCGCGCCCATGGCTGCAAGCGCGTCTTCATCGCCATCGACGGCGCGCTACTCGATGGCGAGTTCTACGCCGGCATACGCCGCATCCTTGACGAGGAAGGGGTGGCGGCGGCGGCCTTTTCCGACATCGAGCCCGATCCCAGCGCCATCACGGTCGAGCGCGCCCGGCAGGCCTGCGAAGCGCACGGCGCCACCTTGCTGCTGGCCGTGGGCGGCGGCAGCACCATGGATGTCGCCAAGGCGGTGGGCATCCTCGCCACCAACGGCGGCCGCATCCACGACTACGAAGGCATCGAGAAATTCAGCACGCCGCCGCTGCCGCTGGTCGCCATCCCGACCACGGCCGGCACCGGGTCCGAGGTGTCGGGGTCGTGCGTGATCACGGACACCGAAAAGCAGTTGAAGATGTCGATCCGCCACGCCGCCCTGAATCCGGCGCGCGCCGCCATCCTCGACCCGCTGGCCCTGCGCACGGTGCCGGCCCACGTGGCGGCCCATTCCGGCATGGACGCCTTCGTGCACGCCTTCGAATCCTATATTTCGCGCCAGGCCAACCTGGTGACCGACGCCATCAATATCGAGGCCATCGAATTGCTGGCCGCCAACATCCGTCCCTTCGTGGCCAATCGCGACAACCTGGAAGCGGGCCTGAACATGCTGGTGGGCTCGGCGCTGGCCGGCATCACCTTCGGCCAGACGGGCCTGGGCAACGTGCACTGCATGGCGCGTTTCGTCGGCGCCTATTGGCACCTGTCGCACGGCCTGTCCAATGCCGTCTGCCTGCCCCACGTGGCCCGCTACAACCTGCCGGCCAACCCGCGCAAGTTCGCCCGCATCGCCGCCGCCATGGACCGCCCGGTGCGCGGCCTGCCGGAAATCGACGCGGCACGCGCGGCGGTCGACGCCATCGAGACCTTGTGCCGCGACCTGGGCATTCCGGGCCGCCTGCGCGACGTCGGCGCCACCGAGGACAAGTTCGACGAGATCGCCGAACTGTGCACGCAGGCGAACTACAACCGCTGGAACCCACGCCAGACCAGCACCGCGGACTTCCGCGCGCTGTTCGCCCAGGCGTATTGACCGGGCAACCGGATACGCCGGCAAGCCCGCCATGGCCCGGACCGGACCACGCCCGGGCCACGGCGGGCCATGGCCCCGCGCGCCAATCGCGGACCGATACAATGCCGCCCATGCCTCCGAAAAGAACCCAGCCCGACCGCGCCCCCGGCGCCGCCCGCATCACCGTCCATGATGTGGCGCGCGCCGCCGGCGTCGCCATCGGCACCGTCTCGCGCGTGGTCAACGGCGCACCCAGCGTCGCCCCCGACGTGCGGCAACGGGTGGAGGCCGCCATCGCCGAACTGGGCTGGGCGCCCAGCGCCGCGGCCCAGGCCATGCGTGGCGCGCCCACCCGCATGGTGGGCTTCATCTTCTCGGACATCCGCAATCCTCTCTATTCCTCGATGATCAAGGGCGCGGAAGACGTGCTGAGCGAACACGGCTACATGCTGGTGGTCGCCAGCAGCGACGGCCAGCCGGCGCGCGAGATCGCCCTGATGCAATTGTTCAAACGCCGCCGCGCCGACGGCATGTTGTTCGCCGTGGAAGAGGAATCGAACGCGGACGTGTTGCGCTGCGTGGCCGATACCGGCTATCCCATCGTGCTGCTGGAGCGCGAAATGGCGGCGGCGCTGGGCGCGGTCGGCGCCGACCACCTGAGCGGCACGCGCCACGCCACCGCGCACCTGTTGTCGCTGGGACACCGCCGCATCGCGCTGATCAGCGGCGGGCGCAACAACCGCGTCGGCCGCGACCGCCTGGCAGGGTTGGTACAGGCGCACGAAGCCGCCGGCGTGCCGCTGGACCCGGCCCTGCTGCGCCTGGACAGTTTCGCGTCGGAATACGGCCAGCGCGAGGTCCAGCTGCTGCTGGAGCTGGATGCGCCGCCCACCGCCATCGTCGCCGCCGGCATGCATCTGCTGCAAGGGGTGCTGCAAGGCATACGCATGAAAGGCCGGCGCATTCCCCAGGACATTTCCCTGGTGGCGTCCAACGACAGCCCGCTGGCGCAACTGGTCACGCCGCCCGTGGACGTCATCCGCTACGACGCCTATGCCCTGGGCCGCGAAGCGGCGCTGCTGCTCCTGCGCCGCATGAACGGCGAATCGATTCCGCCCGCGACGCGGGTGGAGGTGCCGACGGAATTCGTGCTGCGCGCGTCCAGCGCCCCACCGGACGCGCCGCCGCGCGGCTGACCTGGCGTCGGCCCGGCGCCGACCCAGGATAGCCTCGCGACTGATCGGCCACCCCGCCGGTCCTCGCGCACCCTGCGACGGCGCGTGGATCAGCTATCCTTGCACTCCATCCCTTTGCCCATGACGGACAGTTCGTCGAGGACCCGCTCCCCACATGGACTGCCCGCCATCCCTACAAGTTACAAGGAGCCGCTCTCCCATGCCGTCCCCGGGCCGCCCGTCCCTGCTCTCCGCCCTCCGGGCCAGCAAGATCACCCTGTTGCTGGTCCTCGCCAATATCGCCGTCTATGCCGGCCTGGGCCTGCTGGATACCCGCGCTTTCGAAACGCTCAGCCAAAGTTCCTTCCTGATCGACTGGGGCGCCAACGTTCCCCCATTGACGCTGTCCGGCGAGTACTGGCGCCTGTTCACCAGCATGTTCCTGCACGTCGGCTTCGCCCACCTGGCCATGAATATGCTGGCCCTGTGGTCATTGGGACTGGTGCTGGAACCGCGCATGCGCTGGCCGGTGTTCCTGGGTATCTATCTGCTGTCCGGCCTGTGCGGCAGCCTGACCACGGCTTTGTGGAACCGGGGCGAGCTGATGATCAGCTGCGGCGCGTCGGGCGCCATCCTGGGCCTGTTCGGCGCGGCCCTGGCGTATGCCTTGCGCGACCGCCGCAGCGGCCGCCTGCACTTTCCCGTGCGCAACCTGCTGATGAGCCTGGTGCTGACGTTCGGCGCCGGCACCGTCTTCTCCATCGACAATGCGGCCCATGCCGGCGGCCTGGTCTGCGGCTTCCTGCTGGCCCTGGTGGCGCTGTATAGCGAGAAACTGCGGCCGGCCGCCGCCGGCGCGACGCTGGCCCTGGCCGGCGTGATCGCCGCCGTGGCGCTGGCCGGCGTTGCGTCGGCTTATCACGACCAGGACCTGGGCGACAAGCTGGCCGCCGCCCGCCTGCGCCACACGCTGCGGCATATGGGATTCGGCAGCTATGCCGCGGCGCTGGACGGCGCCCAGTCGCTGGACGCCTGCATCCGCGGCGTGATGATGGGCGAGGATCCGGACGGCCAACCCATCCCTGGCCGCGAGCCCGGCGCAATGCGGGCCGGGGACTTGCGCCTGTGCGACGGCAGCAAGGATGGCGAGGACAGCCGGGCCAGCCTGCTCGCGCGCTACCTGCCCGTCGAATACGCGAACTGCCGCGCGCAGGCCGCCGACCTGCGCAACCGGGTCACCAAGCAGGCGGCCCTGCGCGGCCTCGCCATCATCGACCGTTATTGCACGATACAGCCGCGCGTCTATGCCGCCGTCTTCGGACAGGCGCCCGCGGACCTCGACATGAAAGCCGCCTACCGGGCCCGCACGGACATGGAGAACCTGCTCGACGGAACCGGCGTGGAGATCGGCGAAGGCCAGGGCACGGACGAGGAATCGGCCGATGCCATCGTCGGGATCCTGCGCGATACCGGGCCGCTGGCGACGGCGCTGGTCGACGAGTCGGGCTGCCCGTACTGGTCCTGCAAGCGGTAGGCCGCCGACAGCTCACGTCGTCAGGCCGGCGCCTTCTCCCCCAGGTCCCAATACAGGCCCGCCATGATGGCCATGCCTTCGCGGGCGATGGCCACGGGCAGGTGTTCGTTGGGCGCGTGCTGCGAACACCCCGCATAGGAATGCGGCACCCACAGCGTGGGCATGCCCAGCGTATCGCTGAAGACGTGATTGGGCAGCGTGCCGCCCAGGTTGGGCAGGAGGGCCGGCTTCTTGCCGGTGGTCCGCACGATCGACGCGGCGGCCCATTGCACCCACGGGTGTTCGGGATCCAGTCGCGTGGCCGGCGCGATTTCCTGGCGCGGGCTCGATAGCGTCACCATGTCATAGCCCAGCCGGTCGAGATGCCGGCGCAAGGCCGGCACCACCGCGTCCGGGTCGACCCCCACCACATAGCGCAATTGCATGCGCGCCCAGGCGCGCGGCGGGATGGCGTGCACCGGCTTGTCCGGGTTGCCGCAGACGAAGGCCAGGACCTCGGCCGAACTCCAGCCGTACACCTTCTCCGCCGCGGTAAAACCCGGTTCGCCCCAGCCGGGATCGATGGCGGGCCCGTCGGCCATGTCCAGCGCGCAGTCGGCCAGGGCGCGCCGCACGGAGTCCGGCAGGGCCGGCGGCAGCCATTCGGGCACCAGGATCCTGCCGGTGGGGCCGACGATGGTGGCGATGGCATTGGCCAGCTGTATGCCGGGGTTGGACAACAGTCCTCCCCAGTTTCCGGAGTGATGGCCGCCTTCGCGCGCATTGATCTCCAGGTCGACGTTGATGATGGCGCGCGAGCCCATGAACAGGGTCGGCCGCTCGGCCAGCAGGCGCGGCCCGTCGGACGCGATCAGCACATCGCCACGCAGCAGGTCGCGATGCGCCGCGCACAGGTCCAGCAGGCCGGGCGATCCCATTTCCTCGCCCATTTCGATCAGGTACTTGACGTTGAAACCCAACTTGCCGCGGGTCTCCAGGACACACTTGAGGGCCGCCAGGTTGATCGAGTGCTGGCCCTTGTTGTCGGCCACGCCGCGGCCGTACCAGCGGTCGTCCTTGGGCGTCAGCGCCCACGGGTCCAGTCCGTCGCGCCAGCGCCCCTCCATGCCCGGCACCACGTCGCCATGGCCGTACGAGAAAACGGTGGTCAGCGCGGGATCCTCGATGCGCTCGGCGAACAGGAACGGGCCCTTGGCGCGCGGGTGCTCCAGCACCCGGCAGGTGAATCCCAGGGCTTCCAGCGTCGGCCGCATCTCGCTGTCCAGGTAGTCGCGCAGCTCGGCCGCGCGCTCCGGGTTCTGGCTTTCGGTGGGGCGGCCCACGCGGCGCGCCACGTCGGCGAAGAGCGCGCCGTCATCGAAATACTGCTGCGCGCGTTGGATGGCTGCGCTACGGGTCATGATGGAATCTCCTCCAGGGGAAAATGGCAGGCATGCCGGTGCGGCGCGCCGGCCATGCGCGGCGCTTCGCGCGCGCAGGCGTCCTTGGCGCGTGGACAGCGCGGATGAAAGGCGCAACCCGATGGCGGCTGCAAGGGACTGGGAAACTCGCCGGACAGCGGGATGTCGGGCAGGCCGATGCCGGGGGTCGGCGGCAGCACCGACCCCAGCAGCGCGGCGGTATAGGGATGGCGCGGCGCGTTGAACACGTCATCGGTCGCCCCCTCCTCCACCACCGCACCCAGGTACATGACCGCCACGCGATCGACCAGGTGATGGACCACCGCCAGATTGTGGCTGATCAACACCATGGTCAGGTTGAAATCCCGCCGCAGGCCGCTGAGCAGGTTGAGGATCTGCGACTGCACCGATACGTCCAGCGCGGAAGTCGGCTCGTCGCAGACGAGAATTTCCGGCTCGCCGACCAGCGCGCGGGCGATGGCCACCCGCTGGCGCTGGCCGCCGGACAACTGGCCGGGATAGGCGTTGAGCAGGTGCGGCGGCAAGCCCACGGCGTCGGCGATATCGGCAACCTTGCGCGCGCGCGCCGCGGCGCGTTCGCCGCGGACTTCCAGCGTCGCGCCGATGATGGCGGCCGCCGTCATGCGGGGGTTGAGCGAGGAGTACGGGTCCTGGAAGACCGGCTGGATCAGGCGGGCCCGCTCCAGCCTGCCATGGTCCGCGACGGGACGGCCGCCCACCAGCACCGTGCCGGACGTCGGCGTCTCCATTCCCAGGAGCAGCTTGGCCAGGGTGCTCTTGCCGCAACCGGATTCGCCCACCAGGCCCAGGGTCTGGCCCTTGTACACGTCCAGGTCCACACCGCGCAAGGCTTGCAGGGTGCCGCCGGCCACCTTGTAATGCCGGGTCACCGCGCTGGCGCGCAACAGCGGCGTGGCCTCGTGCGACTCGCCCGCGACGGCTCCATGGCGCTTCATGGTGCGCTCCCCGCCGGCATGGCCGCCCTTGTCCCGGCGGCGTGCGTGAAGCGCTGCCAGGCATCGGCGGGCCGGCCGCTGCCGTCGGACGGCAGCACGCAACGCAGCGCGTGTCCCGCCTGGCCGGCTCCGGGCGCCGTCGCGCGCAGCGCCACCGGCCCGGCGGCGCAGGCCGCGACGGCATAGGGGCAACGGTCCAGGAACCCGCACCGTGCCAGCGTGCCGGTCTGGCGCGGCACCACGCCGGGGATGTACCCCAGCATCTCGCCCCGCCGCGTGGCGCCCGGCACCGGGATGGCGCGCAGCAGGCCTTCCGTATAGGGATGCAGCGGCCGCGCCAGCACCTCACTGCACGCGCCGGTTTCCACGACCTGGCCGCCATACATCACGGCAACCCGGTCGGCGATGCCGGCCACCACGCCCAGGTCGTGCGTGATCAGCATCAGTCCGATGCCCGTCTCGCGCTGGATGCGCGCCAGCAAATGCAGGATCTGCGCCTGGATGGTGACGTCCAGCGCCGTGGTGGGCTCGTCCGCGATGATCAGCTCCGGTTCGCACAGCAAGGCCATGGCGATCATGATGCGCTGGCGCAAGCCGCCGGACAGTTGGTGGGGATATTGCGCCAGGCGCTGTTCCGGCGATGAGATGCCGACCTGGCGCAGCAGCGCCATGCAACGCGCGACGGCGTCGGCGCGCCCGATCCGCCTATGCTGTCGCAGCACCTCCACCATCTGGTCGCCGATGCGATAACAGGGATCCAGCGCGGTCATCGGATCCTGGAAGATCATGGCGATGCGATTGCCGCGCACCTTGCGCCACGCGCGGTCGGACAGGCCTTGCAGGGTCTCGTCCTTCAAGGCGATGCGTTGCGCGGTGACGCGCGCATGGCGCGGCAGCAGGCCCAGGATGGCCAGCGAGGTCAGGCTCTTGCCACAGCCGGACTCGCCCACGATGGCCAGGGTCTCGCCCGCCGCCACATCCAGGTCCACGCCGCGCACCGGACGCAGCAAACCCGTCGCCGTCGGGATCTCCACCGCCAGCCCGCGCACCTCCAGCACTGGCCCGTTCATGCCCTGCCCTCCGGCGCCGTGGCATCGCGCAGCGCGTCGCCCAGCATGTTGATGGCCAGCACCAGCACCACCAGCGCGGCGCCCGGCACGGCGATCAGGTAGGGCCGGAACATCAACTGGTTCTTGGCCTCGGCGATCATCAATCCCCAGGTGAACAGCGGCGGCTGCACCCCCAGCCCCAGGAAGGACAGGGTGGCTTCCAGCAGGATGGCATGGGCCATTTCTATCGACGTGACCACCACCAGCGGCCCCGTCAGGTTGGGCAGGATTTCCTTGAACAGAATGCGCGGCGTCGAGCTGCCGATGGCGCGCGCCGCGCCGATGAACTCGCGGCCCACGATCAACTGCGTGGCGCTGCGGGCCACGATGGCGTAGCGGTCCCACAGCAGCAGGCCGATGACCAGGATCAGCAAGGGCAGCGAATTGCCCACCACCGCCACCACCACCAGCGCCACCAGGACCACCGGCAAGGTCAGGCGGATGGTGAGGATGAAGTTAACCACCAGGTCGACCCGGCCGCCCCAATAGCCCGCCGCCACGCCCAGCGCCGTGCCCAGCGTGCCGGAGACCAGCACGGTCAATACCCCCACCACCAGGGAAATGCGCGCGCCATACAGCAGCCGCGCGAAGTAATCCCGGCCCAGCGCGTCCGTGCCCAGGGAATGCGTCCAGCTGCCCTTGGGCGCCCACACGGGCGGGATCAGGCGCTGGCCCAGGTCCTGCAAGGCAGGGTCCGCCGACGTCAGCAGCGGCGCGAAGATCGCGCAGAAAACGACGACCAGCAGGATGCCGCCGCCGAACCAGAAACCGCCGTGGCGCAAGGCGCGCCGCGCGGCGACCTGGCGGGGCGACAAGGCGCCCACGGGATCCGCCGCCGTGGCGGTTGGAATGGCCGCCGCGGTCGCGGTGGTCGCGGTGGTCGCCGCGGTAGTGGTGCCAGCTTGCATCTTCATCTCACGAAATCCGGATGCGCGGATCCAGCACCGCATTGAGCAGGTCCGCCAGCAGGGTCAGCAGCGCATAGACCACCGCCACCACCAGCAGGATGGCCTGCACCACCTCGATGTCGGACCGCTGGATCGATTGCCAGGCAAGGTAGCCCAGGCCCTTCAGCGAAAACACCGTTTCGATGACGATGGAGCCGCCCAGCATGTAGCCCAGCTGCACGGCCGCCAGCGACACCACTGGAATGATGGCGTGCCTGAGGGCATGGCGCAGCACCACGCGCCAGCGCGACAAGCCATAGGCGCGCGCCGTCCGCACGTGATCCGATTGCAGGGTCTCGATCATGCCGGACCGGGTCAGCCGCATGATGGCGGGCGCGGCGTTATAGCCCAGCGCCACGGCGGGCAGGACGAAATGCAGCCATGTAGACCCGCCCGACACGGGCAGCCAGCGCAGCGTCACCGCGAACACGAAGATCAGCAGCATGGCGAACACGAAGGAAGGCAGGGCCTGCCCGGCCACCGCCAGCCATAGCGAGATGCGGTCGATAAGCGTATTCGGCCGCAACGCGGCCAGCACCCCTAGCGGAATCGACAGCAACAGCGTGAAAGCCAGCGCCATCAGGCCGAGCCGCACCGTCACCGGCGCATACTCGGCCAGCACCGGCTGGACGGGCGTGCGCAAATAATAGGAACGGCCGAAATCGCCATGCAGCACCCGGCCCACCCAGGTGACGTATTGCTCCGTCAGCGGGCGATCGAAACCGTACACCTTGCGGATGCTGTCGACATCCTGCTGGCTGGCGTTCTCGCCGGCCATGGCAACGGCGGGATCCCCCGCCAGATGGACCAGCGAAAACGCCACGACGGAGATTACCGCCACCACCGCCAGCGTGACCAGCAAGCGCTTGACTACATAGGACAGCATGGGAGAAAACCGGCAGGGCCGCGCCTTCCGGCGCAGCCCGGTTGCTCAACCCTGGAAGATCACTTCCAGCGGGCCAGGTAGAAATGCGCCATTTCGTCGGGCGTCAGCGGGTAGTCCAGGTCCTTGTTGAAGGCATAGGTACGCCCATACGTGTACAACGGCACGAAATACGCCTGGTCCTGGATGCGCGACAAGGCCTTGGCATAGTATTCCTTGCGCTTCTCCGGATCGGTGGAGGTATCCGCGGTCTCCAGCCAGTCGCGCACTTGCGGATCGCGGGCATAGTCGTCGCCCGTGAACTTGAAGTAGTAGCTGGTCGACGCCGACGCGTCGAGCATGCCGTTGGACCCCAGAGTCAGGTGCGCCAGCTGCGCCTTGCCCCCGACCACGATGGGCCGCAACGCCCCCCATTGCATGAACTGTATGTTGGTGCGGATGCCGACCGCGCGCAGATAATTCGCCACGGCCTCCGTGTACTGGCGATCGCGATAGGCGTAGAACGTCATGTCGAAGCCGTTCGGATAGCCCGCCTCGGCCAGCAGCGCCTTGGCCTTGGCCGGGTCGTAGGGGTAATCGGGCACCTTGTCCGTGCACCCGAACTGGTTCATGGAGCACATGGATTTCTGCACCACCGCCCCAGGACCGATCAGGTTCTTCACCAGTGCCGCGCGATCGATGGCGTAGAACACCGCGCGCCGCACGCGCACATCCTTCATCGGGTTGTCGCCCGAGCGGCCCGACGCATCGAGCGACAGGAAGGACATGCGCATCGTCGCCGCCGATTTCACCGTGAGATTGTCCTGCTCGGCCAGCAGCTTGGCGTTCTCCGGCGGTACGCCCCACATCCAGTCTATGCCGCCCGTCATCAATTCGGACACCTGCGTATCGACATCCGGGATGGTGCGCAGGACGATCTTGCCGATTTGCGGTTTACCCTTGGGACTACCGTCCCAATACTGGTCGTTCTTCACCAGCGTCAGCGACTGGCCGGGCTTGTATTCCTTCAGCTTGTACGGTCCCGTGCACATCGGCAGCACCGCACCGTTGTCGCGGCGTGTCTTGCCGTCGGCGGTGGGCACCGTGGGCGCGCTATCGTAGTGGCCCTTGGGAAAAATCGGCGACGTGCCGGTCAGGTATTCGAGGGCTGCCGGCGCCGGGCGCGTGGCGTGGAACACCACTTCGTATGGCGACACCACTTCGACGTTCTTGATCCAGTCGACCAGCGCGCGAAACGCCATGCCGCTGCTCTCCGGGGCCAACGTATTGAAGGTATAGGCCACGTCCTCGGCCGTCATTTCCTTGCCGTTGTGGAACTTGACGCCCTTGCGCAGTTTCACGTCCAGCGTATGGTCGTCGGTCCACGCCCAGCTGGTGGCCAGCAGGGGCTTGTACTCGTTGGTGATGGGGTCCCGATGCACGAGGGAATCGCACATCGCGTAGGTCACGATCAGGGCTTCGCGCTGGTTGCCGTAGTAGATGTCCGGCGTATTCATCTCGGTGGCGGTCGCCCATACCAGGGTGTCATCCGCCTTGCCCGCCCATGCGGGACCACTGGCAGCCGTCAGGGCCGTGGCTGCCGCCACGCCCAGCAAGAGTCGCTTGCCGACCATTTCCTTTCCCCCTGGTTGAATTGCATTCAAAAACTCCAGGGGATTTTGCCGACGCGGTCCATCCGCGCCTACCTAGGACATACACTAAGCCGCCCGCGCCGGGTTCGCCGCCGGCGCCTGCCTCGGCAGCACCAGCGTGAAGGTCGTGCCGTGCGGCTCTTGCCCGCGCCGGCTCTGGACGTCGATGCGGCCGCCCAGGACCTCGGTCACCATCTGCGCGACGATGTGCAGGCCCAGGCCGGTACCGCCCTCGTGGCGATGGGTGGTATAGAAGGGATCGAAGATATGCGCCAGGTCGGCCTCGTCGATGCCTACGCCATCATCGATCACACGCACGACCACGGTATCGCTGGCGTCGCCATGGACCTGGATGCTAAGGGTGCCGCTTTCCCGCGCATTATCGAAGGCGTGCGTCAAGGCATTGTTCAGGAGATTGCCGATCACCTGCTCCAGCGGGCCTGGGTAGCTGTCCATGAACAAGCCCGGCTCCAGCTCCAGGCGCAGGTGGATGCGCCCCTCGTAAGGCCACTTGCGCAAGCGCGGATCGGCGTCCAGCACGGCCTCGTCCAGGGCGAAGGAGCGCCGTTCCATGCTGGTACGGTCCACCGCCACCTGCTTGAAGCGGCGCACGATGCCGGAGGCCCGCTGGATGGCGACGTCGGTCAACTTCGAGGCCTCGTCCGCCTCGTCCAGGAAGCCTTGCAGATCCGACTTGCGCAAGCCCGTCTCCAGCCGGCCGCGCAAGGTCTCGATGGATAGGCGCAAGGCGCTCACCGCCAGGCTGGCGCTGCCCAAGGGGGTATTCAGCTCGTGCGCCACCCCGGCCACCATCAGCCCCAGCGAGGACAACCGCTCCGCCCGCGAGAGGTCGGCGCGCACATTGGTCAGGTTGTCGTACGCGACGCGCAGGGCCTGGTGAGCGCGCTGCAAGGCCTGGGCATTGGCGTCTTCCTCCACCATGCCCCGCATCGTGACCCAGCCGTAGCGCAAGGCCACCAGCAAGGCCACCGCCATCAGGGGCGCCAGCACCTTCTTCCAATTATCGGCCCAGCCCGCCGCCTGCCCACGGTCGCCGCGCACCAGCACGATCAAGCCCATCTTGTTGATCATGGGACCGGCGCTTTCCATGTCGGTAAAGGTGTCCGCGTTGACCTTCAATCGGCGAAACGCGTAGTCGCCATCCTTCCCGTGGTAGCGCCCGCTGTCGGCCCGGCCCAATGCGGCCCACAAGGCGGGGTCGGTATTGGGCACGCTGCGTTGCGGCGCCCCCAGCTGCCAGGCCCAGTCGTCATCCGGCGTGGGCCCCTGCAACCAATAGCCGCTGTCATTGAGCAGGAACACCGCCAGGCCCTGGCGCCGGGCCAGGTCGTTCAGGCGGCCCAGCAAGCGCGACGCCCGGTAATTGATCACCACCACGCCTTGGGCGACATCGTTCTGGTACAGCGGCGTGGCCACGCGCAACGTGGGCACGAACGGCCGCTCCACGGCGCCGTGCTCCTCGTTCAGGTCGAAAGGCGAAAAATAGACGGACCCGGGCGGCATGCCGAGGGTATCCACGAAATAAGGACGCGTGACCTTGGCCTGCAATTGGGACGGTGGCACCAGCGTGGGACCGCCCTCGCGCCGGTTCACGCGCAGCATTTCCCTGCCGTCCTGGCCCAGCCAGCGGACCTGGTCGTAGACGCCGGCGGTGCGGGAAAACGTCATGTAAAGACGCGCCATCGGCGAACCCTCGGTGACATCATCGCGCGGCAGCTGCGAAGACATGTCGCTGAGGAAAAGCACGTCGTGCTCCACGCTGTCCAGCGTGCGCCGCAGGATTTCCACGGACTCGTCCAGCAGGCTCTCCCGCTCGCGCCAGAGGGGCGCCTGCGCCAAGGTGTCGACCTCCGTCCATAGCCATGGGTACCCCACCACGAAAGCGAGCATCCAGGACAGCGCCATGACGACGAACCGGCGCCGCCGTGGACGCGGCAGGGCGCGAAAGGCCTTCAGCACAGGCAGCCGGGCCGGTGTGTCGGCCGCGGTTTGGGCCGCGGTTTCGGTCAGCGTTTCGGCCGGCGTTTCAGCCGGCCCCGCGGCGACGGACGACGGGCCGGCCATCAGCCCGCCATGGCCTGTGCCTGCGACGCCAACCGGGCCAGGAAGGCCTCGACGCTTTCAGGCCGCGCGTAGAGGAAACCCTGGGCATGCGGACAGCCATGCGCCAGCAGCCACGCCGCCTGTTCGGCCGTCTCCACGCCTTCGGCCACCAGCTGCATGTTCAGGCGCCGCCCCAGCTTGATGATCATTTCCGCGATCACATGGTCGCCGGCCGTCTGGTCGATCGCATGGATGAAGTGGCGATCCACCTTGAGCGTGGTGACCGGCATGTCGCGCAGGTACGCGAGCGACGAATAGCCGGTGCCGAAGTCGTCGATGGCGATGGGAAACCCCGCCTCGCGCAGGCCGCGCAGCAGCACGCCGTTGCTTTCATGATCGTGCATGGCCACGCTTTCCGTGATCTCCAGCTCCAGGCGCGCCGGATTCACGCCATAGCGGTCCACGATGGAAATCAGCTCCTGCATGAAACCACGCCGCGCCAATTGCAGCGCCGACACGTTGACCGCCACCTTGATGTCCTCGTGCCCCGCCATGCCCAGCCGCGCGAGTGTCTGGCAGGCAAGATGCAGCACGCGATTACCCAGCGGAATGATCAGGCCGTTGGCTTCGGCCATGGAGATGAACTCGGACGGCGGCACGCGGGTGCCGTCCTCGCGGGTCCAGCGCGCCAGCGCCTCGCCGGCGATCACCTTGCCGGTGGCGATATTGAACTGGGGCTGCAATTCAATGCTGATCTGGTCGCAACGCAAGGCGCGGGATAATTCCCGCGAGCGGGTGAAGCGCTGGTTCAGCGTGTGTTCCTCGCACGCCTGGTACTCCGCCAGGCCCAGGCCGCTCTTGATCGGCGAACGCCGCAGCAGCAGCAAACCCAGCGCCATCGCCGACGCGGCGGGTCCTTCGTACGCGTCGAGATCCAACCTGGCCGCGCGCACGCTGATGAAGGCCTGGTCGTCGTCGCCGTCCATGAGCTCCAGTTGCTCCACCTGCTGGTGCCCCAGCCGGTCGCGCGGCCCCAGGATCGCGAACGTGTCGTCGTGCAGGCGCGCCACCAGGCTGGGCGCCGGGAAAACCGCCAGCAGGCGCGCCGCCATCTTCTGCAGCATCAGGTTGCCCTGCTCCACCCCCAGCGCCAGGCAACTGGCCGCGTATTGGTCCAGCTCGATGAACAATATCGCGCGGTCGCGCGGCTGCGGCTGCTCCAGCACCGGCTCCAGCGCACGCAGCATGGCATTGGCGTTGGGCAGCGACAGCAGCATGTCCTCATAGGCCACGCGGTCCAGGCGGCTGTTCAAGGCCACATTGACCAGGCCGGAATTGATGTGGGCCGCGAAGACCCGCAAAAGCTCGTGCTCGGTGGCGTCCAGCGCGCGCCCGGTGGCGATATACGTGGCCGCGTGCGGCCCATCTTCCGCGCCGGGAAAGAACAGGACCTGGCTGGCGCCGGCGTCGACATTGGCGCGCAAGGTCAGCGCCTGCACCAGCGTGTCCCGTATTTCGCCGGGCTGCAGGTCGGACAGGGTCTTGTCGATGGCGCCCGCCAGTTGGCCCGCGGCGCCCACGACGCGCGCCAGCAAGGGGTTGTGCTGCGCGCCGCCGTCCTCGGCGACGCACACCAGGCCCTCCGGCGCCACGCCCAGCAGGCGCGCCAGCTCCAGCATCACCCGTTGCGAGAAATCCGCCAGGCTGCGGGACCGGGTGAGGCAGTTGGCGGCCTCCACGATGACCTGCAGGCCCTTGCGGGCGCGGCCCAGGGCGCGTATCTGCTCCCAGGTGCGCAGGTTGCTCATCAGGATGCCCTGCAAGCGCTCCACCGTGAGGTCGGTCTTGAGCCAATAATCGCTGATGTCCAGCTGCGACAAGGACTCCTTCATGGGAGCCATGCCGGGTTGTCCGGTCACCAGGACCACCCGCACCTCGGCATTGCCGAGCACCTCGCGCACGCTGCGCACCAGCCGCAGGCCGGCGTCGTCGGTTTCCATGACGACATCCAGCAGAATCAGCGCGATCTCCTCGCCTTCAGCCAGCAAGCGCGCGGCAGCGGCGGCGGATGAAACGGAAAGGATGCGGACCGGTTCGCCGAGAAAGGTGAAGTTGGCAAGCGCCAGGCGCAGCGAACGCTGGAACTCGCTGTCATCGTCCACCGAAAGGACGGTAAAGCTCGTCCCCGTAAGCGCCCCCACGCCTTGCGCGTCGGACATCCCTCTGGACTGCCGCGCATCGCCCTCGTCCGCTTCCGGCGCGAACGTATACAGATCGCCGTCTTCCGCGTGCTGTTGCCCGGGTTGTTCTCTTACGGCCATCTCCTACTCCCAAACCCCGTCGTTTTCACCTTCGGATCCACGTGCGGACAACTTGTTCGATGCGTAACTTGCGCTACACGACTGTGGGAAAGGTTATATATCAGGAGATCAATAGAAACAATAGGTTTCTAGGACACGCAACTTATTTCCCTTTTTTAATGCTAGGGCTCGTGGGTCCCGCCGTCTGCCCAGAGGCGAGAAATTATTTCACTTGACGAAAAGCCCTGCCATCCACGATGTTACGAATAATGCTCATCCGCAGGACTGCATGTTATTTCCCCTGGACCCGGACACCGCGACCATGCGCTCCCAGCCCGTCTTTCCCGCGCCCACCCGGCCCGCCGCCGATCCCCATGCGGCCGCGCTGGCGGAAACCGCGGCAATGCTGGCCGCCGACCTGTTCGGCGCCGACGCGGTCGTGCTCATGCTGCACAGTCCAACCGCGGTCACCCATGTCTACAACGGCCTGGCCGGTATCGCCGACGAGGCCCTGTGCCGCCAGGCCCAGGCCGCGCTGCCGGGCGGCCCTGCCGTGCAATGGCAGGCGCACGCCCCGGCGGCGCGCTTGCGCCTGAGCGCCCCCATTCCCGGCGCCGACGGGACCGGTTGGGGCAGCCTCCATCTTTTCGACGCGGATGCCCCGGCGGCGCCGGCCGCGGGGCCCTTGGCCGATACGCAAGCCGCGCTAGACCGGCTCGCCGCCCACATCGCAAGCGGCGTGCGCACGCTGCACGCGAAGCACTACGAAGACCACCTGACGGGGTTGGGCAACCGACACCGCTTCATCCTGGACGCGCGCGCGGCCATGCAGCGGCCGGGCCGCAGCCCGGGGCGCCTGTGGGCGGGCATCATCGAGGTCCTGCCGCTGGAGGACATCAGCCGCCTGGTGATCAGCGCCGGCCTGCACCGCGTGGAGCAGGCCATCAGCATGATGAGCGAACGCCTGCTGAGCACGCTGCCCGCCGGCGTCCGCCTCTATCGCCTGGGACTGGTGCGCTTCGGCCTGTTTCGCGACGACACGCTGGAGCACATGCATGGCTGCCTCAGCGATTGCGTGGCGCGGTTCGATACGCCGCTGCACGTGGACGATGTCATGCAGCTGGACCTCTGTGCCGTGGCCGGCATGATTCCCGTCGAGCATGGTGAACTGGAGGACCTCATCGCCGCGCTGTATTCGACATCGGTTGCCGCGCGCAGCCAGGGACGCCCGGTCACCGTCTACAACCGCCAGGTGCTGCGCACCCAGCAGCGCCACGGCATGATCGTCAGCTCCCTGCGCGCGGCCATCGCCTCGCCCCAGCAGCTGCGCCTGGTCTACCAGCCGCGCGAGCGCACCGCCGATGGCAACTGGATCGCGGTGGAAGCCCTGCTGCGCTGGACCCATCCCACCCTGGGCGACATCCCGCCGGGCGAATTCATTCCGCTGGTCGAGCACACCGCGCTGATGCCGCTGCTCACCGACTGGGTGCTGGGCACGGGCCTGCGGCAACTGGGCGTGTGGCAGCGCGAACTGCCCGGGCTGAAGATGTCCATCAATATTTCGGCATCCGACCTCAAGCGGCCCGGCTTCGACCGCCGGGTGCGCCGGCTGATGGACGAGCACGGCATCCAGGCCCGCAGCCTGGAGCTGGAGGTCACCGAAGGCGCCATCGTGCGCACCGAGCGCGCCGTGCTGGAAACGCTGGGCGGCCTGAGCCGCCATGGCGTGGAGATCGCCATCGACGACTTCGGCGCGGGCTACAGCAACCTGACCCAGTTGAGCGAGCTGCGGGTCGATGTGATCAAGATCGACAATCGCCTGGTCCGCGCTGTCGCCGCCAATCCGCGCGCCGCGACCATCGTGCAGTCCGTGGTGGACCTGGCCAAGCGGCTGGGCCACCGCGTGGTGGTCGAAGGCGTGGAAACCGCCGAGCTCAAGGCCTTGTCGGCGCACTGGGGCACCGATGAGATGCAGGGTTACTACATCGCCCGTCCGATGGAACTGGCGGCCATGAGCGCGGCGCTCGCCACGCGCCATGCCTGGGCGCCGGTGTAGGCTGGCGCCGGTGCCGGTGCTGGTGCCGGTGCTGGTGCAGGCGCCGGTGCAGGCGCCGGTGCGCCCAAATACCGATGGCCAATCAGCGGGAATTGCGTTCTTATTTCAGGGTTCGGGAACAGGAGGCGGCGACGGGCGCGCCCGCCATGTCGATCCGGCGCCTCGCCGTTCGTCGTAGCTCTGAAACCGCCCGCCGGGCGGCCTCCCCAAAACGCCAGGAGACACGCAATGACCTCGACCGTCCAACCCATCCCGCCCGACATGCACACGGTAACGCCGCACTTGGTCTGCAGCGACGCGGCCGGCGCCATCGCCTTCTACAAGAAGGCCTTCGACGCCACCGAACTGGCGCGCCTGCCCGGACCCGACGGCAAGCTGATGCATGCGATGGTGCGCATCGGCGACTCCAACATCATGCTGGCCGACGAAATGCCCACCTGCGGGTCGTTCAGTCCCGTCACGCTCAAGGGCACGCCCATCACGCTGCACCTGTACGTCGCCGATGTCGACGCCGGCTACGCGCGCGCGATCGAGGCCGGCGGCAAGGCCATCATGCCGCCCGCCGACATGTTCTGGGGCGACCGCTACGGCGTCCTGGAAGACCCCTACGGGCATCGCTGGTCCATGGCGACGCACAAGCGCGACATGACGCCGGATCAGATGGACAAGGAAATGAAGGAGATGATGGCCAACTGGAAGCCGCCTGGACAGTGACGCCCGGGCGCGGGATGCGCGCAAACGGGACGTATCGTCCCGCCCCCTTGCCTCAGTCCGCCCGCAGGCCCAGGAAACCCGGCACCGCCAGCATGGCGCCCAGGCGGGCGGCGGCCACCATGGCCGGCGTCACGCGTTCGGCCGGCATCAGCAGGTTCAAGGTGCCCAGGCAGGCATCGCCCATCACCACCGGCACATTGATCACCGAGTTCAGGCCCAGCGCGGCGATGGCGGCATGGTCGTCGAAAGACGCGCGTATCGCCGCCTCGCCCTCGCCCACGTAGACCCGCCGCTCCAGCAGCACATGCCGGCCCCAGGGCATGCCGGCCTTGTCCTTGGACCCGCCCGGCGGATACGATCGGGGATCGGAGCTATAGAGGCGCACCACCGCGATGCGCTGGGCATCGAAGCGGTTGACGGTGCACAGCGTGTGGCCCAGCAAGGGCTGCAGATAGCGGTCGATGGCGCCGAACAGCGCCGCCGGGTCGCGCCCGGCGCACGCGCTCGCGATCGCATCGATATCGAGCAGCGGCGCGGCCGCGGCTTCCCGTTCCAGCATTCGGCTCATGAGGTCGCCCAGGTTCAATCTTCGGCACGGATGCCCAGTTCGCGCACCAGCTTGCCGTACTTGTCGGCGTCGCGCCGCAACACCTCGGCAAACTGCTGGGGCGTGGTCTGCAGCACCTGCACGCCGATGTCGCCCATCTGCTTCTGTACTTCCGGCAAGGCCAGGATGCGGTTGATTTCCTTGTTCAGCCGCTCGGCCAGGGCCGGGTCCATGCCGGCCGGCCCGAAGGCGCCGTACCACACGGCAAGCTCGTAGCCCGGAACGGTTTCGGCCACGGTGGGCACGTCCGGCAGCAGGGGCGAACGCTTGTCCTCGGTCACGGCCAGCAGCTTGAGCTTGCCGGTCTTGACGTGCGGCAGCGTCTGGGTGCCGGCGCTGAACAGCAGCTGGGTGCGATTGGCCACGGTGTCCAGCACCGCGGGCGCGCCGCCGCGATAAGGCACGTGGGTCATCTTGATTCCGGTGGCCTTCTCGAACATGGCCGCGCTCAGGTGGTTGGTCGACCCCGCGCCGGCCGAGGCGTAGGCCAGCGGGTGCGTCTTCGCGTAGTCGATGAACTCCGCGACGTTCTTCACCGGCAGCTCCGGATTCACCACCATGGTATTGGTGACCAACGCCAGCTCGGCGATGGGCGTGAAGTCCTTGACGCCGTCGAAGGGCATGGTGGCGTACAAGGCCTGGTTCATCGTGTGCGTGCTCATCGATCCGATCAGCAGCGTATAGCCGTCCGGCTTTGCGCGCGCGACGTAGGCCGAGCCGATATTGCCCGACGCGCCGGAACGATTCTCGACGATGACGGACTGGCCCAGCGACGTCGTCAGGTGCTGCGACAACAGGCGCGCCAGGATGTCGGTGGACCCGCCCGCTGCCCACGGCACCACCAGCGTGATGGGCTTGTCCGGATAGGCGGCCGCGGCCAGCGCCGGCAGGATGGCCAATGCGGCCAGTGCGCCGCGAAGATAACGTCGGAAGGAAGGCATGGAAATCCCCTGTTCGTAATGAGTCGGTACTGAAGAGCCGGTACGTATGCCGGCGGAAAAAACGGTCGGTCAGCGGCCGACCGCGTAACTCTGCATGCCGCGTGGGTTGGCGCCCGCGCGCAGCAGCAGGCCGCCGCCCGCCGCCGGTTCGCGCGTGCAAGCGCTGATCCGGCCTTCGGACCAGTCCGCGCCGACCTTGACGTCGTGCCCCGCGGCCCGCAGTCCTTCCAGCGTGGCGGCCGGCATGCGGCCCTCCACGGTGATGCGGTTGAGCGTCGTCGAGCGCGGCCAGAACGATCCCGGGAAGTGGTCGACGTGCCAGGATGGCGCGTCGATGGCTTCCTGGAGGTTCATGCCATGCAGGGCATGGCGCAGGAAGAACGGCGCCGTCCACTGGTCCTGCTGGTCGCCACCGGGCGTGCCGAAAGCCATGTACGGTTCGCCATCGCGCAAGGCCATGCCGGGCGACAAGGTGGTGTTCGGACGCATGCCGGGGCGCAACGTGCCGGGCAGGTCCTCGTCCAGCCAGGTCATCTGCAAGCGCGTGGTCAGCGAGAAACCCAGTTCCGGCACCACGGGGCTCGACGACAGCCAGCCGCCCGAAGGCGTCGCCGCCACCATATTGCCCTCGCTGTCGATGACGTCGATATGGCAGGTGTCGCCGACGAAGATCTCGCGCGCCGCCCATTCCTGCACCGGCGGCAGTTGGGCGAACGTCGGCTCGCCCACGCCGAAGCGGATGTCGGCCTTGGCCAGCGTGCGCGCGGCGGCATCCAGGTCCGGCAGGCGCGGCGTCCGTCCCAGCGGATGGCCGGGGTCCAGCACCTTGCCGGACTGCCCCGTGATGCGCGCGGCGCGCGCCCGCGCATAGTCGTCCGACAGCAAGCCCGCCAACGGCACGTCGACCGCTGCGGGATCGCCATACCAGGCCAGGCGGTCGGCGAAGGCGAGCTTGGCGGCTTCGGCGATGCGATGCACGAACCCGGTGGAATCGGGCGCCAGGCCTTCCAGGCCCAGGTGGCGCGCCATGGCAAGCTGCTGCAACAGCACGGGCCCCTGCGACCAGGGCCCGCACTTGGCGACCGTATAGCGGCCGATGTCGGTGGTCACCGGCGTGTCATAGGCGGCGCGCCAATCCGCCATATCTTCCAGGCGCAGCAAGCCCTTGTTGCGTTCGCCGGTGGTGTCGCGGATGGCGGTATCGCGGTAGTAGGCGTCGATGGCCCGCGCCACGAAGCCACGGTACCAGGCATCATGCGCGGCATCGATGCGGGCGCGACGGTCGCCGCCGCGGCTGGCCTCTTCCAGGATGCGGACATAGGTGGCGGCGATGCCGGGCGTGCGGAACAGGCGGTCCGGATGCGGCACCTTGCCATCGGGCAGCCAGACGGCGGCGGAGCTGGACCACTCCTGGCGGAACAGGTCCTGTACCGCATAGATGGCCTGCGGAATGCGCGGGACCAGCGGAAAGCCGTTACGCGCGTAGTCGATGGCGGGACGCAGCACATCGGCCAGTTCCCACGTTCCATGATCGCGCAGCAGGGTCAACCAGGCGCCGAAGGCGCCCGGCACGGTGGCCGGCAGCAGGCCGATGCCCGGCACCATGTCCAGGCCCCGGCCGCGGAACCACGACGGCGTCGCCAGCGCTGGCGCGCCGCCCTGTCCGCACAGCGCCTGCATGCGCTTGTCGCGTTCGCTCCAGAACAGGATGGGCACCTCGCCGCCCGGGCCGTTCAAGTGCGGTTCGACAATCTGCAGCATGAAGCCGCCCGCGGCCGCCGCGTCGTAGGCGTTGCCGCCGCGTTCCAGCACGCTCATCGCCACCTGGCTGGCGAGCCAGTGCGTGGAAGACACCACGCCAAACGTACCGCGGATTTCAGGACGAGTGGTGAAGGATGGGGACATGGGTGCGCAAGGGAAGGACAAGGGTGGCCATGGCGGCGGACTGCTCGAAAAAGTATAGGTCGGCTGAAATAACCCATTACAGGTTTTTTATAATGCCGCCATAAACAGATGGTTATGACTAACCGAGGCGGCCGGTGCCTCGCCGGCCTCGCCTTACTAGCCCCGCCTTACTAGCCCCGCCTCACCAGTCCCTGAACAAGCCCTATGTCCGCCACGTCCCTGACCGCCTCCGCCGCGCGCCTGGTCTCGCGCCTGAAGCTGCGCCATCTGGCCCTGCTGATACACATCGCCGAGCGCGAATCGCTGACTCGCGTCGCCGAGGAAATGGGCATCAGCCAGCCGGCCGCCACCAAGGCGCTGGCCGAGATCGAGGACGTCTTCGGCGCACCGCTCTTCCTGCGCACCTCGCGCGGCCTGCGGCCGACGCCGCTGGGCGAACGGGCCATCGTGCGTGCGCGCCATATGCTGCAGGACGTCGATCGCTGGGCGGGGGAAATGGAGGCGGTGCGCGGCGGCCATACCGCGCATCTGCACGTGGGGGCCGTTCCCTACATCTCGGCGCGCGTACTGGTGCCGCTGATCGAGCGCCTGTACGAGCGCCACCGGATCACGATCAGCCTGCAACGCGCCACCACGGACCAGTTGCTGGACGGCCTGCGCGCCCATGCCCTGGATTGCGTGATCGGCCGGGCGGCCGTCATGAAGGGCATGGATGCGTTGCAACACGAAGTGCTGTACCCGCAGCGCCCCGCCCTGATCGCCAACCGACGGCTGGCGCGGGCGCTGGCGCGCCGGCCGCCGGACTGGGCCGCGCTGGCGGAAATGAACTGGATCCTGCCGTCGCCGCTGACGCCCATCGGCAACATGGTCAGCGAACTATTCGCCCGCGCCGGCGCGCGGCCGCCGGCGCCGATGATAGAGACCTACTCCATGGACGTCATCGCCGGCCTGATGGCGCATCACGACAGCCTGTTGTCGATCGTGCCCGAAGAGATCGCCACCGACCTCGGGCGCGACGGCAATATCACCATCGTGCCATGGACCTTCGACTGGACCCTGCCGCCCGTCAGCCTGATCCGCCGCCGCCGCGAGTTCACCTTGCAAGCCGAGGAATCGCTGGTGCGCATCCTGCGCGAAGTGTGCGCGGAAACGGCGGCAGGCTGACCTGCGGCGGCCCCTCGCCGAGCCACGCTTCCCGCAGCTTGCTTTTGTCAGGACTCGGCGTCCTCCGTCCCATCGTCCTCGGCGCTATCCAATGCGCTATCGACCCGCCTGTCGTAGGGACCGACGCCCAGCTTCTCCAATGCGGTCCATCCCCACCGCTGCGCCGCGAACTCGTCCAACGCCTCCAGGCGCCGCCGGCAGTTATGAGCCCCCCAATACGGCGTGGACATCAATTTGCCGCGGTAGTCGACACGCCCGAGCAACTCATTGAAGTTCACTTGCACGATTTCGCGCATAGCCTGCCATTTTTCATCGAAGCAGACATTCTTAAGCTTTCGATTCTCGCGCGCGGGAAGCAATGTCAGATTACCCAAGGTATGCAGATACGGCAGCATCGATTGGTTGTAGTCCCGAAAAGCCTTTCTTTCCTTTTGCGATGCGTCTTTCAGGAAGCGGTCATCCGGTTTCTGGGGATAGATATGCTCGATATCCCACGTTGCGCGAAACTCGTCCCAGTTCCCGGAAAGGAAGACGGGAAGCTGGGCGTCGATATGAAACCTGTTCTTTTTCTTTCCGCCCAGTCCGAGGGCGATTCCGTATTGCCAGAAAAAATATTTCAGGAACGATCCAAAACTTCCGTAGAAATCGGCGTGGTGCAAGGCAGAAGCAGCGAACTCCCAGTCATCGTAAACCGCGGCGGTGCCGGTGGAGTCCAGGACCTCCGCCTCCTTTCTATCCCAGAAAGTAGGCTGGCGCCTTGGCCAGAAAAGCTGATGGTTGAGCTCCCTTGCCGTGGTGATGCTGGCGCCCGCGGCATCCACCAGTTCGCCATGGAAAAGCTGGCGCGCGATACGCCACTTGAAACTACGGCGGAAATTCGCCCGCCGCATCGCCAGTGCATCCCGGAAGGATGCAATTTCACAGAACCGGATAACCTGATCGGCTTCCTTCGGCATCTTGAGCAACGCTGCCACGAGCAACGGCTGCCATTCAGCCTCCCGATTAAGTCGCGCAAAATCCAGCAGCGCCGCCTCGACTGGATCGTGTCCCTTGCTCATGTCAGGCGACACGACCCGAGCCCAATGTTCGGCGACCAGAACCAGCGTGTCCATATAACCCAGGATATAGCCGGCCAGGTCCTCCGGCTTGAGCGCCTCCACTCTCTGGACCAGCACATCGAGCACCCGCGAAGAACTATCGAAATTCTCCCTGTCGAACAGGATCCAATGCACGCGCAGAAGGCGATCGGCATCCAGTTCTTCCAATGCCGTGTCCTGGCCGGCGCTGGATTTGCGCCGAGGGCAAATGACGCGATAAAGCTTGTCGTAGCTGCGCGTAATCCTGTCAATCAGAGCCTGCCGCTCAGGACGTTCCGGCACCAAGGCAACGACTTCGATCAGTTTGTTCTTGACGAGGTCGAACTGCGAGACTTTGCGCCCTCTAAGATTGATGCGTTCAAACAGGGCTGTAGCACCTTCCAGCTGCGGCGCCACGTACACAATCAGTTCGCAGGATTCGATCACCGCCGCGGCGACCTCGCCAGACAGTTTTTCGCCAAGCCGGCGATATGCCTTCACAAGCAGGTTTTGCGACAGGGTCTCCGGCTGGACCGGCCGATCCCCCAATAGGAGTTCGATGATCCTGGCGTCATCCACGGACCGGCTTTCCAACCAAAGGCGGTTCATCGCATTCGACGGCTGGAACACGGCGGCTTGCTTATGCACGGCGGCCATCGCCAGCATCAGCGTCGTCAATCGTTGCTGCCCGTCGATCACGCCCAGCCGCCCTGCCTCCATATACACGACGGTCATGCCAAGAAACAGGGGTTGGCCCTTGCGACTGGCATTGCGGATATCGGCTATGAATTCATCGATCTGGCTGTCGCGCCAATCGTAAGGACGCTGGAAGGCCGGAATGAAAAATCGCGTATCCAGGAGGTCACGCACACAGAACAATTGCGACGTTCCGGCTTGCCATTTTTCTATCTGAGGCGAATCCATGTTTACCTGTATGTTGAGTCCGGGGGCCTGAACTAATGCGCTTAACACGCGCCCAGGCTGGAAACGGCGGGGCCCTGAATAATAGGATACTTTTAGTTACCGCACCAATACCGCCGGACGCCTGTCCCCGACGTTGAACCCGCGGCGCCTATCTGTTCACAAAGGGTAAGCGATTGAAAACCCCTCCCCGCGCGGGCTGGATTTTGCTCCAATCTTTCCGTGGTCTTGCGTGAACCATCGCCAAGCTGACAGTACGATTCATCACGACTGAAAAGAACGCATGCAGATCGCGGACGGCCGGCTGCGTATTCTCGCCTCGACCCGTGCCACCTGGCCGGGCCAGGCAATCGCTAGGAGAGCAATCATGAATTCACGCATCGCGCTGCAAGCCGCCCTGTGGACCGCCGCCGCGCTGGCCGGCACGCCGGTCCTGGCACAGACCGCCGCCGGGCCGGCCAATCCGGCTGCGCCGGCCGCCATGACCACGGCGCCCGCCAACGCCAAGCCGGCAACGCCGCGCCGAAGCAACGATCGCGTTGAAAAACACATCAAGAGCCTGCACGACCAGCTCAAGATCACGGCCGCCCAGGAAAGCCAGTGGGAGACCGTGGCCCAGACCATGCGCGACAACGCCGAGCAGATCGACGCGCTGGTGGAGAAACGCAACGCCAATACGACGATGACGGCCCTGGACGACCTCAATTCCTATGCCGATATGTCGCAGGCCAATTCCGACGGCGTGAAAAAACTCGCCGCGGTCTTCGCCCCGCTGTACAACAGCATGTCCGACGAACAGAAGAAGAACGCCGACAAGGTCTTCGGCGAGTCGCACAACCGCCGCACCGCGCACAACAAGAAACCGCAGCCCGCCAAGAGTCCCAGCAAGGGTTGAGCGCCAAGTCGCCGGCTGGCGCCCCGGGCGCCGGCGCCGCGCCCCCGGGACCCGCCCGGGGCTGACGTCCGCGCATCGCAAGGAACCGCGCCGCCCTCATGGCCGCCCCGTGGCCTGGCATGGATCCTGCTCGCGGCAATGGCATAGACAGAATCGAGGACATCACCATGAAACGCTCCACCCTGACCCTGCTGGCGGGCCTTGCCGTCATGGCCGCCACCAGCGCGGCACATGCCGAGATCAGCGTCAACCTGGGTATCGGCGTGCCCGCCTATGGCCCACCGCCGCCCGTCATCGTCACGCCCGCACCGGTGTACGCCCCGCCGCCGCCGGTGATTTATCGCGGCAACGGCTACTGGGGACATGAGTACCGTCGTCCGCCACCGCCGCCGCCCCGGCACTACGACCATCATGATGATCATCATGACCATCATGACGACCATCGCCACGACGACCACCATCACTGATTGCTGACACACGCCCGGGGCGGCTTCGAACCGCCCCGGGCCGTCACCCCACCTCAGAGCACGCGCGCCAGCGCAAAGCCATCCCAGCCTTTCTCCCCCACGGTCTGCAAGGCGGTCGCCGACACGCGGCGATCGGCGCCCAGCTGCTCGAAGAACTCGAAGACGCCGCGCACGTCGGCATCCTCCCGTGCCGCCGCATCGACGATGCGGCCCGCGCGGATGATGTTGTCGCCCACGATGACCGTGCCCGGCCTCGACAGCGCCAGCGTGGCTTCCAGGTAGAACGGATTGGACGCCTTGTCCGCATCGATGAAGGCGAAGTCGAACGGGTCGCCGTCCTCTTCGCGCAACCGAGCCAGGGACGCTCGCGCGTCGCCGACCATGATGCGCACACGATCGGCGAGGCCGGCCTTGGCGATATTGTCGGCGGCCACGCGGGCGTGCCCAGGATTGGCCTCCAGCGTCACCAGCTCTCCGTCGGCAGGCAGCACCCGTGCCAGGCAGATGGCGCTATAGCCACCCAAGGCGCCGATTTCCAGGATGCGGCGGGCGCCGCACATCTGCGCGAACAGTTGCAGCATGCGTGCCTGGTTGGGCGCCACTTCGTGCGCCGGCAAACCCGCCGCGCGCGAGGCGGCCAGGGCCTGCTCCAAGGTAGGGTCCGACAGGCCCAGCGTGCGTTCGAAATACTGATCGACGGCAATCCAGCGTGCTTCATCCATGATCGATGCCCTTTGCTTTGCGATTAAAAAAACGTCACGCGGCCCGCGCCGCTTGCTGCCCCCGGGGGCTTAGGTCCTGGGGCGTCCACAGGTATCAAAAAAACTATCAGTAGATTCGCGCCTCGTTAGCAGGCGCCCTGTGCAGCCACATTTACAACAGGGCTTGAACCTGCCCGATGAGCCGCATACTACGGCGCCTACGGCAGTCATGAACAGGCAGTAATTTTGCTGTTATCGTCAGTTTTTTTAACGGACCCTTCGCTACGCATGCGCAAGCTCCCTCCCCTGTCCGCCTTGCGCGCCTTCGAGTCCATCGCCCGCAACGGCTCCGTCACCCGCGCCGCCGCCGAACTGCATCGAACCCATGGCGCCCTGAGCCGACAGCTGCGCCTGTTGCAGGAAGACGTCGGTGGCCCCTTGTTCGACAAGGCCGGCACCGGCCTGCAACTGAACGATGCGGGCCACGCGCTCTACGACCTGGCGCGGCGCGGCTTCGATGAACTGGAAACCGGCTATGCCCGGGTGCTGCGGCAGGCGCGCGATCCCGGCCTGCACGTGGCGTGCAGCGCCACCTTCGCCATGCGCTGGCTGGTGCCCAACCTGGAGCGCTTCTACCGCGCCTGCCCCGACGTGCGCCTGCGCCTGTCCATGACGTCGGCGCGCCAGATGCGCGGCGAGGACGCCGACATCCTGATCGCTTGGGACCTGTCGGCCTATACGTCCGCCGACCGCGCACGCGCCATCAGGTTGTCCGGCGCCGCCTTCGGGCCGGTGCGTGCGCCAGGCTACAAGCCGGCGCGCGGACGCGCCGTGCGCATCGCCCATGACTACACAGGCCGCGCCTGGGAAAACTGGCAGGCGCGAGATGCGCGGCCGATGTCGTTCGCGCGTGAAATAACCTTCCCGCACACCCATTTGTGCATCGAGGCCGCCACGGCGGGCCTGGGCGTGGCGCTGGTCGAGCGGCGCCTGGTCCGCCGCGAGCTGGAGGACGGCACCCTGGTGGCGCCACGCGGTTTCGTCGAATTCGACGACGGCATGATGGCGCTGCCGGCCCAGGGGCGTCCCTTGTCGCGTGAGGGGCAGGCGCTGGTGGACTGGCTGCGCTCGGCATTGGACGCGCAAGCGGCGGCCGGGGCGGACTAGGCAGCGTACGGCGACGTAGCGCCGCTCAATCCTTCAACAAGCCAACCAGGCCTTTCAGTTGCGCGGCGCAGGCGCGTTGCGCGGTCTTTTCTATGTCGCGGTACAAGGCGACCAGGCGTTCGCCGGCGGGCGTCAGCCCGCTGCCGCCGCCGCTCGCCCCGCCATGGCCGGAATGCGTGGCCGGCTCGCGCAAGGCGCGGTTCAGTTCGTCGACGAGGAGCCAGGCGCGTCGATAGGACATGCCCATGCTGCGCGCGGCCGCGGCGATGGAGCCATGCGCCTGTATCGCCTCCAGCAGGTCGACCTTGCCGGGACCGATGGCCAGGAGGTCCTGATGACGGATGCGCAGGCGAAAACGGACCTCCGTGCCGGACGCGCCGGCATCGCCGGCGGCAAGGGCATTGCCCGCCGGGCTGCGAGGAGATGGCGAGGTTGTCATGGCGGCAAGCATACACGAGGGCGCTGCCGCTCAAGCCAGCAAGGACACCGACTTCACCTGCGCCCACGCCCGGCTGCCTGGCGCCAACGCCAGCTGATCCCGCGAATACCGCGTAATACGGGCCAGCAAGGGCGTGCCGCCTGCATCCAGGCGGACCATGATCTGGGCCGGCTCGCCGGTCTGCGCCATATCCTCCACGCGCACCGGCAGCACGTTCAGGATGCTGCTGTCGCGCGGCGGCGCCAGGGTCAGGCTGACATCGCGCGCCCGCACCACCAGCCTCATGCGCCGCCCCAAGGGCAAGTCGTCGTGCACCACGCGCAACCTGGCGCCCGCGCCCGCCACGAAGACCGTCAGCAGGCGGTACTCGCGGTCATAGGACGCCACCTCCCCCTCGATGACCACCGATGCGTCGTCGGCCATCGCGGACGGCAGGTCCAGGCGGGCCAGGGTCTGGCCTATCGGCCCGCTGGCCAATACCCTGCCGTGTTCCAGCAGCACCAGGTGATCCGCCAGGCGCGCCACTTCCTCCGGCGCATGGCTCACATAGACGATGGGAATGTCCAGCTCTTCGTGCAGGCGTTCCAGGTAAGGCAGGATCTCCTGCTTGCGCGCGTTGTCCAGCGCGGCCAGCGGCTCGTCCATCAGCAACAGCCGCGGGCTGGTCAGCAGCGCGCGGGCCATGCCCACCCGTTGCCGCTCGCCGCCCGACAAGCCTGCCGGCATGCGGTCCAGCAGATGATCGATACCCAGCAGCGCCACGGCGTGGTCCAGCGCCACCCGGCGTTGGGCCGACGCGACCCGCTTCAGCCCATAGCGCAGGTTGTCCCGCACGTTCAGGTGGGCGAACAGGCTGGCCTCCTGGAACACATAGCCCAGCGGACGGCGATGGGTGGGCAGGTCGATGCGCCGCGCCGTGTCCAGCCAGACCTCGTCCTCGACGCTCAGATATCCCTCGCCGGGGGCGGCCAGGCCCGCCAGGCAACGCAGGCACGTGGTCTTGCCCGACCCGGACTGGCCCAGCAGCGCGGTCACGCCGCGGCCGGGCAGCCGCAGGTCGACGTCCAGCGTGAATGCCGATTGCCGCAGCAGGAAGCGCGCCTCCAAGGACGGCCGCGGCGACTGGCGGGCACCGGTATCGACCATAGCCATGGCGCTCACGCCAGCACCCGTCGGCGAGTGGAATAAAGCAGCATCAGGATGAGGAAGGAGAATACGACCATACCGCCGGCCAGCCAATGTGCTTGCGCATACTCCAGGGCCTCGACGTGATCGAAGATCTGCACCGACACCACTCGCGTCCTGTCAGGGATATTGCCGCCTATCATCAGCACCACCCCGAACTCGCCCACGGTATGCGCGAACCCCAGCACCGCCGCCGTCACGAAACCGGGCCGCGCCAACGGCAGGGCCACGGTGAAGAAGCGGTCCCACGGCCCCGCGCGCAAGGTCGCCGCCGCCTCCAGCGGACGATTGCCGATGGCCTCGAAGGCATTCTGCAAGGGCTGGACCACGAAGGGCATGGAGTAGAACACCGATCCCACCACCAAGCCGGCGAAGGTGAAAGGCAAGGTCCCCAGCCCGAGCGACTGGGTCATCCTGCCGATCGCGCCATTGGGGCCCATCAACAGCAGCAGATAGAAGCCGATCACGGTCGGCGGCAGGACCAGCGGCAGCGCCACTACGGCGCCCACCGGTCCCTTGAGGCGCGAATGCGTGCGCGCCAGCCACCAGGCGATGGGCGTGCCGACCACCAGCAGCAGGACGGTGGTGAACGTGGCCAGCTGCAAGGTCAGCCAGATCGCGCCGAAATCGCTGGCTGTCAGTGCCATGGCCGTCGCGCCTCCGCGATCGCCCGGACTGTCGCCGGGCGGCCGGGCCGGATGATGGTTTGTGAAAACCTCACGGTTCCGATGCCCGGATTACAGCTGATAGCCGTAGGACTTGATGATGGCCGCCGCCTTCGGCCCCTTCAAGTAATCGGCGAAAGCCTTTGCGACGGGATTGGCGCCGCCCTTGTCCAGGATGACGGCGTCCTGGCGGATGGGCTCGTGCATGCTGGCCGGCACCACCCAGGCCGAACCGCCGGTGACCTTGCCGTCCTTATAGATCTGCGACAGCGCGACGAAACCCAGTTCGGCATTGCCGGTGGCGATGAACTGCTGGGCCTGCGTGATGTTCTGGCCCTCGACGATCTTGTCCTTGACGGCTTGCGCCAGGCCCAGCTTTTCCAGCGTCTGCACGGCGGCCAGGCCATAGGGCGCCGCCTTGGGATTGGCGATGGACAGGTGCTTGAACTGGTTCTTCTTCAAAACCTCGCCCTGGTCGTCGACATAGCCTTCCTTGGCCGACCACAAGGCCAGCGCGCCGGTGGCGTAGGTGAAACGCGAACCGGGAACGATGCGTTTTTCCGACTCCAGCTTGGCCGGCGTGCTGTCGTCCGCCGCCAGGAAGACCTCGAACGGCGCGCCGTTCTGGATCTGGGCGTAGAACTGGCCGGTGGCGCCGAAAGCGGCGACCACCTTGTTGCCCGTCTCCTTCTCGAACTCCGCCGCGATGGCCTTGACGGGCGCGGTGAAGTTCGCCGCCACGGCGACCTGGACCTCGCCGGCATGGGCGGTGGCGCCGATGGCGGTGGCGACGACGGCCAGCGCGGCCGAGAAGAATCGGATGTTCATGTAGGAATCCTAGCTGGGAATAGGTGAAGGCTCGCCGGCCGTCGCAAGCACGACTCGGTCGCAGCTCGATATATACGACAGGATATTACGACCGCTATATTACACGCGAGCAGCTTCAACGTCCCACGCGTTGCGTTCTCGCACGCGCGGGCGTAGGATTCCTAACAGCGGAGGGACAGACCCGACGCACTATTCAATCTCTATGAGGGATGCTCATGGAACTCGACTACCTGGTCTTCATCGGCCGCTTCGAACCTTTTCACAATGGCCACGCCGCGGTTGCCCGTCATGCCCTGACCCGCGCCGGCAAGGTCATCTTCCTGGTCGGCTCCGCCGATACCCCCCGCACCACGCGCAATCCCTGGACGGTCGCCGAACGCACCGTCATGATCCAGGCCGCGCTGGGCGACGAACAGGCGCGGCGGCTGATCATCTGCCCGCTGCGCGACCACCTGTACAACGAAAGCCTGTGGATCGCGGGCGTCCAGCGCACCGTGGCCGAGGCCATACGCAAGGACGGCGGTGATCCCGCCGGCGCGCGCATCGGCCTCATCGGCATGGACAAGGACGCCTCCAGCTACTACCTGAAGGAGTTCCCGCAGTGGCCGCTGGTCGACGTGCGCCACACGGAAGCGCTGTCCGCCACCGAGCTGCGCCGTTATCTCTTCGAAGCGGGCGACAACGACCGCCATGGCGCGCTGCTGCTGTTGCGGGGCAATGTGCCGGAGCCGGTCTTCGACATGCTGGAGGCCTTCCGCCGGAATGCGCCGGCCTACAAGGAACTGGCGGTCGAATACCAGTTCATCCAGCAATACAAGGAAGCCTGGAAACAGGCCCCGTACCCGCCCACTTTCGTGACCACCGACGCCGTGGTGGTGCATTCCGGACATCTGCTGCTGGTGCGCCGGCGCGCCGCGCCCGGCAAGGGCCTGTGGGCCTTGCCGGGCGGCTTCGTCGGGCAGGAGGAGACCATACTCGACGCCGCCATCCGGGAACTGCGCGAGGAAACCCGGCTCAAACTGCCTACGCCGGTGCTCAAGGGGTCGCTCAAGGGCCGCAATGTCTTCGACCACCCCGACCGCAGCCAGCGCGGCCGCACGATCACGCACGCCTTCCACTTCGATTTCCCGGCGGGCGAACTGCCCGACGTGCGCGGCGGCGACGATGCCGACAAGGCGCGCTGGATCCTGGTCAGCGAAGCATTGGACATGGGTCCCCGGCTGTATGAAGATCACTTGCACATCATCGAGTTCTTCCTGGGGCGCGGCTAGGCCGCAGCCTGGACCCGCACCCGGCCGCCGGCGGATAGACCGCCGGCCCTGCAACGACGAGAAGGAGCTTCCGTCATGAAATGCCTCGACAACCTGCTGCTCAACACCGACAGCTACAAGGCCAGCCACTGGCTCCAATACCCGCCCGGCACCGACGCCACGTTCTTCTATGTGGAGTCGCGCGGCGGCATTTATGACCGCACGGTGTTCTTCGGCCTCCAGGCCCTGCTCAAGGAATACCTGGCCAAGCCCGTCACGCACGCCGACGTGGACGAGGCGCGCGATTTCTTCCAGGCCCACGGCGAGCCTTTCAACGAGGCCGGCTGGCGCGATGTGGTGGACCGCCATGGCGGCTTCCTGCCAATCCGCATCCGAGCGGTGCCCGAAGGCATGGTGGTGCCCACGCACAATGCGCTGATGACCATCGAATCGACCGATCCCGCCGCCTTCTGGGTGCCTTCGTACCTGGAGACCATGCTGCTGCGCATCTGGTACCCGATCACCGTCGCGACCATCAGCTGGCACGCCAAGCAGACCTTACGCCAGTTCCTCGAACGCACCAGCGACGACCCGGCCGGCCAGTTGCCCTTCAAGTTGCACGACTTCGGCGCGCGCGGCGTGTCCAGCGCGGAGTCGGCGGCGTTGGGCGGCGCGGCCCACCTGGTCAACTTCATGGGCACCGACACCATCTCGGGCGTGCGCCTGGCGCAGGCCTATTACCAGGAACCGATGGCGGCCTACTCCATACCCGCGGCAGAGCACAGCACCATCACCAGCTGGGGGCGCGAACACGAGGCCGACGCCTATCGCAACATGCTCAAGCAGTTCGCCAGGCCCGGCGCCATCCTTGCCGTGGTCTCGGACAGCTACGACATCTTCCACGCCATCCGCGAACACTGGGGCAAGACGCTCAGGGAAGAGGTCATCGCATCGGGCGCCACGGTGGTGATCCGGCCGGACTCGGGCGACCCGGTCGCGGTGGTGCATCAGTGCATGGAGCTGCTGGACGAGGCCTTCGGCCACACGGTCAACGGCAAGGGATACAAGGTACTGAACCATGTGCGCGTCATCCAGGGCGATGGCATCAATCCCACCAGCATCCGCGCCATCCTGGAGCGCATCACCAGCGCCGGCTACGCCACCGACAATATCGCCTTCGGCATGGGCGGCGCCTTGTTGCAGCAGCTCAATCGCGATACGCAGAAATTCGCCTTGAAATGCTCGGCGGCGCGCATCGATGGACACTGGGTGGATGTCTACAAGGATCCCGTCACGGACAAGGGCAAGCAGAGCAAGCGCGGCCGCATGGCCCTCATGTTCCATCCGGACCGGCACAGCTTCCGCACCGTCACGGTGCCGCCGGGCGTCGCCGACGGGGCGGTCACGGCGCAGGCCGTGGGCCTCCCGCCGGGCTACGAGGACGCCATGGTCACCGTCTGGGAAAATGGCCGGCTGCTGCACGACTGGCGCTTCGCCGACATCCGCGCGCGCGCTGGCGCCACGCGCCTGTGAACGCGGCATCATGACCCCGGCCGTCCCCATGGGCCTGCGCCGCGCGTTCGCCTTGCTGCTGTGTGTTTTGGCGCTGGGACTGCTCGGCGGGTGCGCGACGAGCTTCCAGCCCATGGGGCCGGCCGTGCGGGCGCCCGCCATCGACGGCAACGCGCTGGTCACGCCGGACGATGCCCGCCTGCCCTTGCGGGCCTGGCTGCCCTACCGGCAGCCGCCCTGGGCCGTCATCGTGGCGCTGCACGGGATGAACGACTACTCCAATGCGTTCGACCTGCCGGCGCAGTACTGGGCGTACTACGGCATCGCGACGTATGCCTATGACCAGCGCGGCTTCGGCGCCTCGGCGCGGCCGGGCATCTGGTCGGATACCGACACCATGGTGGCCGACCTCAATGCGGCCGTGGCGGCGGCGCATGCGCGCCATCCCGGCGTGCCTGTCTACGTGCTGGGGGAAAGCATGGGCGGCGCGGTGGTGGCCGCCGCGCTGGGCAGCGGCCCGGCGGGCCGGGAGCCGCCGCTGGCGCGCGAGATCGCCGGGGCCATCCTGACGGCGCCCGCCGTCTGGGGCCGGCAGTCGATGAACGTCTTCTACACCCTGACGCTGTGGCTGGGCTACCAGGCCTTCCCCGGCATGAAGGTCGAGCCGCCGCGCGGCCTGAAGATCCTGCCCTCGGACAATATCCCCATGTTGATCCAGCTGGGCGGCGATCCCCTGGTCATCAAGCGCACGCGCATCGATGCACTGAAGGGCCTGGTCGACCTGATGGGCGCGGGCGAGGACGCGCTCGTCCACCTTCCGCCCGAACTGCCGACCCTGGTCATGTACGGCCAGAACGAGCAGGTGCTGCCCAAGCACCTGGTGGCCTCGACCTTGCGCCGGTTGCGCGAGCGGGAGGACAGCACGCGCCTGCGCGTGGCGCTTTACCCGGAGGGCTATCACATGCTGCTGCGCGACCTGCACGCGGAAACCGTGTGGCGGGATGTGCTGGCGTGGCTGCGGTCCCCCATCGCCGCGCTGCCCAGCGGGG
The DNA here is from genome assembly GCF_004121055.1 of Achromobacter aloeverae. Lineage (GTDB taxonomy): Bacteria > Pseudomonadota > Gammaproteobacteria > Burkholderiales > Burkholderiaceae_B > Bordetella_C > Bordetella_C aloeverae. Next base: position 707,855 of record NZ_PYAL01000002.1, on the reverse strand, counting down.
CGGAGCAAGCGCCCGCCGGCGTGACGGTGCATGCACGGCGGGGTAGTCCGAATTGAATCCTTATTCCAGACAGGAGCCCGCACCATGACCGACCTTACCGCCCTCGACGGCGCCACCATTGCTTTCGACCTCGATGGAACCCTGGTCGAATCCGCCCCCGACCTGATCGGCGCCGTGAACGCCACGCTTATCGCGGAAGGCCATGAGCCGCTGACCTACGAGGAGGGACGCCCCTATATCAGCCGTGGCGCCCGATGGCTGCTGCAACGCAGCCTCGATATCGCCGGCGAGCCAGACCCTGCCGCCCGCACGGCCGCCCTCTTCGGCCGCTTCATCAGCTATTACGGCGACCATATCGCGGACCAGACCCGTCCCTTTCCGGGGACCGTCGATACGTTACGGACCCTGAAAAGCGCGGGCGCCAAACTGGTGGTGTGCACCAACAAGACGACCGCCCTGTCGCGCAGCCTGCTGACGAAGCTGAACATGGCCGGATTCTTCGACGGCGTGGTGGGGCAGGATGCGGTGACGGCGCCCAAGCCCAATGCGGCGCATCTGATCGAAGCGGTGGAAGCAGTGGGCGGCGACCTGGCCCGCACGGTCATGATCGGCGACGCCGACATCGACGCCGGCGCGGCCAGGGGCGCCGGAACGCCGCTGATACTGTTCAGCTTCGGCTACACCGAAGTCCCCGCGGCGGATCTGGCGCCGGATATCCTGTTGCACAGCTATGAGGGTGTCCCGGGGGCCTGCGTATCGCTCCTCCAGCGGAAATAGCCAGGAACCATGCGGTAACGATTAAGAAAATGGCATCGGACCGCTGCCCCGGAGCATGCGCCTCACATCAGTGCAATGTCCGTTTCCACCGCCGGCACTCCTGAGTGACCAGCTTTTCCAGATTTTCCGGCGTGTTGTTTTGCGGCTGAACCACATAACCCAGGCGGGTGAGCTGTTTGCGCACCTTGGCATCAGCCAGGACCTTGTTGATGGAACGATTCAGACGAGAAATCACATGGTCCGGGGTTCCAGCTGGCGTGAAGATGGCTGACCAGTCGCTGCTTTCGAGGGTCGGATAGCCAAGTTCCTTGATCGAAGGTATCCCTGGCAACAGAGACACTCTGTGTGGCGTAAGTACGGCTATTACTTTTACGCGATTGCTGCCGATAAGGGCCAATGCCGAGGGCACCGCCGTAATCATCAGATCGGCCCGCGCCCCCAGGATATCCGCTAACGCGGGTGCATCGCCCTGGTGAGGGATGTGATGCAACTTAACGCCCACGGCTTCCTGGAATGCTTCGCCAAAGACATGCCCCAGGGAATTCACGCCGGGCGACACCATGTTGAGCCCTTCAGGGCGGTCCTTGGCCAACAGAATGAGCTCGGCCAAAGTGCTGGCTTTTACGTGGTTTCCAACGATCAGGACGCCGGGAGCGACCGCAATCTTGCCCACGGGAGCCAGCGCTTCAGCAAAATCGAGCGTTGGTTCGTTTTGGGCTGCCAAGTAGAGCATGACCGCGCTTGAACTGAGGTAGACGGTGTAACCATCTGGCGCCGCCCGCGCAACCGCCAACGCGCCAACGGTTCCCGTGGCGCCCGGACGATTTTCGACTATGACCGGCTGGCCCAATTCCTCGGCCATGGCCTGTGCCACATTCCTGCCTAGTATGTCGACCATGCCACCGGGCGGGAAACCAACAACTAGCGTGATCGGCCGGTCTGGATACACCTTGACCTCTTTTCCGTGAGCCATGGCTGGCATGGCAAACTTCAGGGCGCCACTGACAACGATCAATGTGCCCATAATCGTTTTCCAAAAGCTCATCATCAATCTCCACCGATCCATCGCTGATATGCGATCGCCGGACGTTTCCTAAATGGTGAGCATTGGTGCGGGAGGCGCCAACGATGGTTCCGCCCATCCCCTGGTCCCGCTTTCGCAATATCGGCAAGCGCTGCGGGCGATGCCCCGGCCGCTTGGCCCCGCCCCGGCCTTCTGCTATACCTCCAACGTTGTCACGCAGGGAGCTGCCCATGCCGCTCGTTGTCAGACCCGCAAGTGCCGATGACCTGGAGCGCGCCCAGGAACTGGTCGTCCGCAGCATCAACGACCTGACCACGCGCCACGGTTTCGGATCGATCGCCACGTCGCGGCCGGCGGATTTCCAGGCCTTCTGCCTGCGGGACGATCCGCGCGGCGCGTGGCTGGTCGAGGACGATGGCGAGATCGTCGGCTTCGCGCTGAGCTGGGTTTCCGGCCGCCTCTGGTTCCTGGCGGAATTGTTCGTCGCGCCGGGCAGGCAGGGACTCGGCATCGGCAACGAATTGCTGGCGCGCGCCATGCAACATGCCAGCCAGGCCGGCGCCACCGAGAAATGCCTGATCACCTTCGCCTTCAACGTCGTGTCACAGGCGCTGTACGTGCGCCATGGCCTGCTCCCGCGCGTGCCCATCCATCTGTGTCGCGCCGAGCGTGCCTCGCTGGCCTCGCGCGGGCATGGCCCCCGGCTACGCGCGACGCCCGTCACGACAGCCGCCGCCGACCTCGGCATGCTGAGGCGGATCGACCTGGCGACCCTGGGCATCGCGCGGGACAAGCACCACCGTTACCTGCTCGACGCCCCCGGGATGCACGCCGTTTTCCTCCATGATGGCAGTGAGCGCATCGGCTATGCGTACCTGGCCGCGACCGGCCACATCGGCCCCGTCGCGGTCATGCACGCGCACGCGATACCCGAGGCTTTCCAGACCTCGCTGGCCATGGCCGCCGCCGGCGCAACGGAGCAGATCTCCGTCTTCATCCCCGGCACCTGCGAAGCCCTGTCGATCGCGGCCAACCTGGGCATGCGATTCACCCTGCCCATGGTATTGATGGCGACGCGCGCCTATGGAGACTGGAAGCGCTACCTGCCTCGCAACCCAGGTTTCATGTGATTCCGCGCCGCGGCAAAGGGCTGTCGCGCAGCATCCGCAAGACGCCCGGCAATTGCGCCGGAATATCTTCCGCGATCAGCCCCGGCCCGAACGCCCGCGCGGCCTCGCCATGCAGCCAGGCGGCGCACGCGGCGGCATCGAAGGGCGCCATTCCCTGCGCCAGCAAGCCCGCGATCAAACCGGTCAAGACGTCGCCGCTGCCGCCCGTGGCCAATTCCGGCGGCGCGTTGGCGTTGATCACGACGCGACCGTCGGGCGCGGCGATCACGGTGTCCGCGCCCTTCAGCAGCACCACCGCGCCGCTGCGAGCCGCGGCGGCGCGGGCACGCTCGGCCTTGCCCCCGCCTCCCGGAAACAGCCGGCCGAACTCGCCCTCGTGGGGCGTCATCACGCAAGGCCCGCGGATCGCCTCGAACAAGCATTCGCCCTGCCCCGCGAACGCGGTGATTGCGTCCGCATCCAGCACCACCGCGCGCCCGGTCGCCAGCGCCGACAGCACATGGCGCCGCGTCAGCGCCGTGACGCCGGCGCCGGGACCGATGGCGATGGCGTTCTTGCGCGTATCCGCCAAGACCTCGTCCAGGGCGCCCGCATGCGCCAGCGGCTGCACCATGATGCTGGTCAGCGCGGCCGCATAGACCTGCCACGCGGATGCCGGGGCCGCCACCGTGACCAGTCCCGCTCCAACGCGCGCGGCCCCCATCGCCGACAGGCGCGCGGCGCCGGTCATGACGGCGCCCCCCACCACCAGGACATGGCCGCGGGCATACTTGTGCCCCTCCACTCGCGGCCAGGGGAAGCGCGCCAGCCACAGCGCCGGATCGTTCTCGTGCGCGCGCGGCGGCACTTGCGCGAGCACGCTGCCCGGAATGCCGATATCCGCCAGCACCAGTTCGCCGCACAGCGCGCGGCCAGGCAGCAACAGGTGCCCCGGCTTCTTGCGGAAGAACGTCACGGTGAAATCGGCTGGCGCCGCGACGCCCCGCACCTGCCCGCTGTCGCCATCGACGCCGCTGGGCACGTCCACCGCGCAAACCGGCAAGCCGCTCGCGGCCAGCGCTTCCAGGGTATCGCGCGCCACCCCCTCGATGTCCCGCGAAAGGCCGGCGCCGAACAAGGCGTCCACCACGCCCGCCGCCCCATGCAGCACGGCCGGCGTCAACGGCGCAACCCCGCCCCGCCAGCGCGCCGCATGATGGGCGGCGTCGCCCCGCAGGGCGGCAAGGTCTCCCAGCAGCGCCAGCGTCACGGGCCAGCCGGCCTCCGCCAGGTGACGGGCCGCCACGAAACCGTCTCCGCCGTTATTGCCCGGGCCGCATAGGACCACAACCGGGCCCCGCCGCCAGCGCGCCAGCACGGTCAGCGCCACGGCCAGGCCGGCGGCTTCCATCAGGTCCGCGCCGCCGTGGCCGGCCGCCATCGCGGCCTGGTCGGCACGAGCCATTTCATTCGGGGTCAACAAGGCTTGCATGTCCGCATCGCCGTGCATGCTGCGTTCCTCTGTTTGTAAGATCCGGGCGTCGACCGCGGACGATGTCGTTTGATGACACTGGCGACACTAGCGCCGCGCAAGAATCGGACATTGATTGACATGCGCCGCCGCCGTGCCGCTCCACACGATACCTTGCGTGCCGAGACCGTCGCAAATATCCCGGCAAAATTCACAAGTGCACGCATGCAGCGGCGCAACGGGGTGATTACACTGGTGGAATAGGCAGCACGACGCTTTTCCCCGGCCCGCCCACCGATCGTGCGCGGCCGGCCGTCCGCCCGGCGTGACCCACGCCGGCGACTCCCGTGCCCCGATGAACCAGATAGAAACACGCATGCCCATCAAGACCAGCGGCGCTGCCGACACGCAGCCCGTGCGCATCACGCGCCTGCAACGAGAGCTCGCCCAACGCCTGGCCCAGGATATCGCCGCGGGCGTCTTCGAACTGGACAGCCATCTGTCCGAGAAAGTCCTCAGCCAACGATACGAGGTCTCGCGCACGCCAGTGCGCGGCGCCCTGCGCCTGCTGGCGGAAAGCGGCCTGGCGCGCTGCAAGCCCAATAGCGGCTACTACGTCGCGCGCCGCGCGCAGGTCGACGATACCGCCGGCGCGCCCGAAGGCGCCCCCCTGACCAGCGAGGACCTCTATCGGCGCCTGGTGGCCGACCGCAGCCAGCGCCTGCTCGACGACAGCTTCACCGACAGCGAGCTGCTGCACCGCTACGGCGTGCCGCGCAGCATTCTCATGAAGACGCTGCTGCGCATGGCGTCCGAAGGCGTGCTGGAAAAGCGCCAGGGACACGGATGGCGTTTCCCCGCATCCCTGGCCGACGACGACGTGCGCAAGGAAAGCTACCGCTTCCGCATCGTGATCGAATGCGCGGGCTTGCAGGAACCGGACTTCATGGCCGACCAGCGCGCGTTCCAGGACATGCGGGAACGGCATACGGCCCTGCTGGCGGACGTCCAGCGTCCCATCGTCACCGACGAGTTCTTCGCCTTGAACAGCGCCTTCCACGAAATGCTGGCGCGCTGCTCGGGCAACCGCTTCGTACTGCAAGCCGTGCAGCAGCAGAACCAGTTGCGGCAGCTGGACGCCCACCCCGCCAGCTACCCCGTTTCTACGCTGGAGCGCTATGTGCGCGAGCACCTCGATATCCTGGACGCCATGGAAGCCGGTGACCAGGAATGGGCGGTGGCGGTGATGCGGCGGCATCTGAAAGCGACACAGTGGGCGGCGTGAGGCCAGCGCGCCCCGCCCTCATTCCGAGCGGATATTGCCCGCCTTGATGATCCTGGCGTAGCGCTCGACCTCTGTCTCCAGGTGGCGCCTGAACTGCTCCGGACTGCTGGCGATGACCTCGCCGCCACCCTGCGTAATGATCTTGCGCAGTTCTTCCGTCCGCAAGGCCTGGACCGCCGCCCCGTTCAGCGCCCGCACGACGTCGGCCGGCATCGCGCGTGGCCCCAGCAAGCCGAACCAATTGTCGGATTCGAAGTCCGGATAGGTGGCCGCCATGGTGGGCAGGTCCGGGAAGATATTGGACGGCCGCTTGGTGCTTACCGCCAGCCCCCTCAGCTTGCCGTTCTCGATATAGGGCTTGACGGTCGACAAGGTGGCGAAGCAGAGATCGATCTCCCCCGCCAGCAGGGCCATCGTGCTCGGGCCGCCGCCCTTGTAGGGCACCGCGGTGATATTCGCGCCGGTCTGCTGCTTGAGCATCTCCAGGGCGATCTGGCTGGTCGTGCCGCTGCCGTTGTAGGCGCCGTTCAAGCCGGCCTTGCTGGACTTGGACAACGCGACCAGCTCCGTGACGGTCTTCGCCTTCAAGGCGGCCGGCACGGTCAGCACCAGCGGCTCGGAGGCTGCCCAGACGATGGGCGTGAGATCGCGCGCCGGGTCCAGCTTGAACTGCCTGGCCATCAACGTGGAGTTCACCGAAATGGACGCGGACGTGAAGACCAGGGTGTAGCCGTCGGGCGGCGACTTGGCCACCGCGTCCGTGCCTATCATGCCGCCGCCGCCCGGGCGGTTCTCGACGACGAAGGCCTGGTTGAAATGCTCGCCGAGTTTCTGCGCCAGCAGTCGTGCCTCGGCATCGGTCTGCCCGCCCGGAGCCCAGGGCACGATGATGCGCACCGGCCGCGCGGGCCATGGCGTGGAACCTCCTTGCGGTTGCGCCTGTGCCGCCAGGGCAATGAACAGGCCCGCGCCTAGCGCGGCGATGCGTCTCATCATGGTCGATCCTCCTCTGGTGGACGTAGCCTCCTAACCCTGCCGCTCGAACAGTCCCGGCATCAAGCCGGCGTCGGCCAGCAGGTCGCCCGGCACTTCGACGTTGAGCGCCGCCAGGGCGCCGGGCGGCAGCCCGGGCAGCGCCAGGACCGCATCCAGGAAGCGGTCCTGCTCGGCTGCCGTCGCGTGCAGTCCCGCCAAGGCGCGGAATTTTTCGATGTAGTTCTCGCGCACGAAAGGACGGGCGCCACGTGGATGCGCATCAGCCACTTCGATCTCGTCCTCGATGACGCGCCCGTCATGCAAGGTGATGACGACGCGGCCGCCGAAGGCGCGGCGGTTGGGATCCGGATGGTGGTAACGCCGGTCCCACTCCGCGTCCTCGACCGTGCCGACCTTGCGCCACAACGCCACCGTGTCCGCACGCCGGGCCCGCTCGGGCGCATAGCTGTCGATGTGGTGCCAGCGGCCGTCTTGCAGCGCCACCGTGAAGATGTACATGAGGCTGTGGTCCAGCGTCTCCCGGGTGGCGCCGGGGTTGTATTTCTGGGGATCGCCGGAACCGCTGCCGATGATGCGGTGCGTGTGATGGCTGGTGATGATCTCCACCTTGGCGATCTCCGCCAGGTCGGCGATCCGCGGCCGCAGGCGGAAAGCCAGGTCTATCCAGGCCTGCGACTGGATTTCCGCCGAATAGGCCTTGGTGTAGGTCTCCATGATGGCCCGCTTGGACGCGCCGCGCGCGGGCAGGTGCACGGTGTAGGCCGCTTCGGGCCCGTCCAGGATCCAGGCCAGGATGCTGTCGTCGCCCTCGTAGATGGGCGCGGGAGAGGTCTCGCCCCGCATGGCGCGGTCCACGGCCTCGACGGCGAGCTTGCCGGCATGCGCGGGCGCGTTCGCCTTCCAGGTCGAGATCTCGCCCTTGCGCGATTGCCGCGTGGTCAACGTCACGTGCACCGCGTGATTGATGGCCTGGTACAGGATAGGCGTCGGCAGGCGCAACATGGCGCCGATGCCGGCCACCATGCCCGCCGCGATGTGCAGCAGATGGTCCACGCGATGCGTGTGCAGCGCGATGCCCTTGGTCAGACTGCCGGAGATTTCATAGGCCGCCGCGATGCCGCGCATCAAGTCGGCGCCCGACGCGCCGCATTGCTGGCCCACGGCCACGATGGACGGAATCATGTCGCCCGGATGGTTCATGTCCGCCGACAGGAACGTATCGTGGAAATCCAGTTCGCGGACGGCCGTGCCGTTGGCCCAGGCGGCCCACTCGCAATGCACGCGCACGCTGGACGGCAGGCCATACACGGTCGCGCCGCCCGCATGGCCATGGGCGCGGGCCTGCGCGCGGGCGTTGGCGACGGGACGCCGCAACAGGCCCGCCACCGCTACGCCGGTGTTGTCGATGACGCGGTTGACGATCATCGTGGCGACGTCGTCGTCCAGCGGGGCATCGTCCAGGGCCGCTTCGGCAAGCTTCCAGGCCAGCAGTTCCTGCCGCGGCGGCGTATCGGCGCTTTTGTAGACCCGTACGTGGTGGGCGATGGGCGCGGGATGCGCGGCGGCGGGGGCGTGGGAGTCCGGCGTCATGTTTTGGCTGATGGCTGGGAAGTCGGAAGAAGTTGACGCAGCTTATCCAGCGACCGCCGGCGCGCCCAGGCCACGGCCGGCACACCCGGTGTGAAGTGGATTCACAACGCAGCGCCAGCGCGCCGTAGCGGGCCTCTACAATCGTTGGCGATAAGATCGTCGGCAATCAGCGTCCGCCCGATGACGCATCGCAGCAAGCACGCCGCAAATAACAACCCGAGGCCGCGCCCGGCGCGGGGCCCCAGGGGGAGACCGCCGTCCATGTTCGATCGACTCGAGGATTTCCACGCGTTCGTGACCGTTGCCGAAACCGGCAGCTTCTCCGCCGCGGCCAGGGTGCTGGAGCTGTCGCCTTCCACGGTCAGCAAGCTGATCGCGCGGCTGGAGAAACGCTTCAATGTCCGCGCCTTCGACCGCACGTCGAAGGCCGCGCTGCTGACGCGCGAAGGCGAGGTCTACCTGGAATACATCCGCCGCGTCATCGACGCCGCCGCCGACGTCGACGGCCTGGCCGAGACCCTGGCGCGGGCGCCGCACGGCACGGTGCGGGTGCACACGTCGCTCTCCTTCGCGCGCTCGCAGCTCGTGCCCCTGCTGCCGGAATTCGTCCATCGCTATCCGGACGTCGAACTGCAGTTGCGCGTGGGTCCGCGCTTCGTCTCCCTGACCGACGATATGGATGTCGCGGTCTGGTTCGGCGCGACCGCCGACTCGTCCCTGGTCGCCCGCAAGATCGCCACCAGCCGCCGCATACTTTGCGCCACGCCGGCGTACCTGGCGCGCCACGGCCGGCCGCGGACACCGGCGGACCTGCATGGCCATGAGTTATTGAGCTATTCCCTGCCCGGCCGCGAATACTGGCCTTTCCTGCAGGACGGGGAAGTGCGCGAGGTGCCGGCGCGCTTTCGGGTGTCGGCCGACCTGGCCGACCTGCTTTGCCAGATGGCGCGCGCCGACCTCGGCATCGCGCGCCTGCCGGAGTTCATGGTCTCGAGCGATATCCAGGCCGGGACGCTGGTGCCCTTGCTGGAAGACTACGCCTTTCCCGAACCCATCTACGCGATCTACCGGTCGCGCCGGCACCTGAGCGTGAGGATACGGTCCTTCATCGACTTCCTGGCGGCTTCGATGCGGCAGGCGCCGTGGAACCTGGACCGGCGCAATTGAGCGCCGGCCCCATCGCCCTCAACCCGCCAGCAGCAGATGCACGCCCAGGGCGCCTATGCCCAGGAAGAACACCCGGCGAAACGTCGCCGCGCTCACCCGATGCCGCAGCCACTGGCCGAACCACATGCCCGCCAGCGCCGGCACCAGCGCCAGCAGCGACGCCCAGGCTTCGCGGCCGCCCAGGTCGCCGCTGTGCACCAGGTCGCCCGCCAGCGCGATGGTCGAGGCGGTAAAGGCCAGGCCCATCGCCTGCACCAGCTCGTTGCGATCCAGGCCCAGCGCCTGCAGGTACGGCACGGCCGGAATCACGAAAACGCCGGTCGCCGAGGTGATCACCCCGGTGGTGGCGCCGACCACCGGTCCCAGCCAACCCTCCATGCGCAGCGGCACGGACAGGCGCACGGCGGACAAGCCGATCGCGGCATAGATCACCAGGGCGGCGCCAAGCGCATGGCCCGCCCAGCCGGTCGACCGCCCCGCCAGCCAGGCCGCCGCCCCCCACGTGCCGATGCAGACCGCCGCCAGCATGGGCCACAGCCGCCGCAACAGGTAAAGGAAGCGGCCGCCGATCGCCAACTGCCACACGTTGGTGACCATCGAGGGAACGATCAGCAAGGCCGCCGCCTGCGCCGGCAGCATGGCGACGCTGAGCAGGCCGATTGAAACGGTGGGCAGGCCCAGGCCGATCACGCCTTTGACGGTGCCGGCCACGAGGAAACTGGCCGTGACCAGCAGGATGAGGGCGGCGCCGCCTTCGCGGTAGAAATCGAGGATAGTGTTCATCATGGGTCGCCATGATGCCCTGCCGGCCGCCCGCTGGAAATGCGGATTACACTTAGCCTGCCTTCGGCACCGACGAAGGCAGCCTGATCATGCACTTCGACCTGACCGACCTGCGCCTTTTCCTCCACACCGTCGACGCCGGCAGCATCACCGCCGGCGCCGTGCGCGCCCACCTGGCCCTGGCGTCGGCCAGCGCCCGCCTGCGCGCGCTGGAGGACTCCCTGGGCACGCCGCTGCTGGCTCGCGGCCGCCGTGGCGTCACGCCCACCCCGGCGGGCCATGCGCTGGCCTACCACGCGCGCAGCCTGCTGCAACAGGTCGACCGCATGCAGGGCGATCTCAGCGACTACGCCGGCGGCCTGCGCGGACGCGTGCGCCTGCTATGCAACACCGCGGCGATCAGCGAATACCTGCCCGAACCCTTGGGCGCGTTCCTGCGCGAGCATCCCAATATCGACGTCGACCTGGAGGAAAGGGCCAGCCATCGCATCGTGCCTGAACTGCACGCGGGCAGCGCCGACGTCGGCATCATCTCCGACGCGGTATCGCTGCAAGGCCTGGAGACCTTTCCCTTTCGCCGCGACCGCCTGGTGCTGATGGCGCCGGCAGACCATCCGCTGGCCAAGGCGGGCCGCGTCTGTTTCGCCGACACGCTGGCGCACAACTACGTGGGCCTGGCGCAGACCAGCGCGCTGGCGGCCTATCTCGACGACCAGGCCGCGCGCGCCGGCCACCGGCTGCGCGTGCGGGTCCGGGTCAACAACTACGACGCCATGGCGCGCATGGTCGTCCAGGGCGTGGGACTGGCCGTGCTGCCGCGCCCCGCCGCCCTGCGCCGGCGCGGCACGCGGGTCCTTATACTGGAACTGGACGATGCCTGGGCCGATCGTCGCTTGATGCTGTGCGTACGCAGCTGGGACGCGCTGCCGCACTATGCGCAGGCGATGGTGCAGGCCCTGCGCGGCCCCGTGGGAGCCTGACCGCGGTATTTGACCTCGTATTTGACCTCGGTATCCGACCGTTGGAGCCTGACGATGAACAATCCCGATTTCCTGACCACTCCCAAGCCGGCCGTCGCCCTGGACCCCGGCGCGCGCGCCTCGGTGCGCATCGCCATCACCTACTGCACGCAATGCCACTGGCTCTTGCGAGCGGCCTGGATGGCGCAGGAGTTGTTGTCCACGTTCTCGACGGACCTGCGCGAGGTCGCCCTGGTGCCTGGCACCGGCGGCATCTTCCAGGTCCACTGCGGCGATGTGCTGCTGTGGGATCGCAAGCGCGATGGCGGCTTTCCGGACGCGAAAACCTTGAAGCAGCGGGTGCGCGACCAGGTCGACCCGGGCCGCGACCTGGGACACGTGGACGGCAAGCCGGCCGCGCATCCGCAGGGCTAGGCCTGGCCGCCGCTTGTGAACCGCCTTACAGCTTCGCCACCGACACTTCGGTCGACTTCACGAAGGCCAGCACTTCCGTGCCCACCTGCAAGTCAAGCTCCTGCACGGAGCGGGTGGTGATGACGGACGTCACGATGCCGGCAGGCGTATCGATATCCACCTCCGACACCACGGGGCCGGTGATGATCTCCTTGATCTTGCCGCGAAACTGGTTGCGTGCGTTGATGGATTGAATGGCCATGCGGAAATACTCCTCGGGGGAAAAAAGGTTCGGATACTTCAGATGCTGAAGCGAGCCTGGGCCAGCAACTGTCCGACGTCGTAGCGCTCGCCCGGCGGCGGCGCGACATGGCGCGCCAGCTGCTCCACGCCAGCGTGCAGGCGGGCATTCAGCTCGTCGTCAAGAACGGCGATGCCATCGTCGGTCAGGCGCACTTCCTTTTCGGTGGCGAAGACGCTGGCAAGGATGTGGCGCGCGCCCAACGCCGACAACACCGGCTTGAGGGTGTATTCGAGCGCCAGCAGGTGGGCCAGGCTGCCGCCGGTGGCTATGGGCAATACGACCTTGCCGGCCAGGGCCTTTTCATCCAGCAGATCCAGCACCGCCTTCAGGCCGCCGGAAAACGACGCCTTGTAGACAGGCGTGGCCACCAGCAAGGCGCTGGCCGCATGGACGCGCGCGCGCAAGGCCGCGGCGGCGGGGCCGGCGTAATGACCTTCGATCAGGTCCTCGGCCGGCAGGTCGCGCAGACCCAGCGTGCTGACGGCGAGGCCGCGCTCGCCCAACAGGGCGGCGGCGCGATGCAACAAGGCGGAGGAACGGGATGTGAGGGAAGGACTGCCAGCCAGCGCAAGTACGGTCATCGATGTTTGTTTGCCACGGAAAGCGCCGGCACCCGCATAAGGCATGAAGGCGACAAGGCTTGAAGGCATCGAGATGCCTGAGGCCGGCACGAAATGAACACTGGGCGAAATGCTAGGGCCCGCATCGCGTCGCAACAACGAAATATCCGGCATATGGGTATGACCGCCCGCCACATGACCCGCGGCAATGATCGCGGCGGCGGCTGCGGCGATCGCGGTCGCAACATCCGCTTTCAAGAAATGCGGAATCCACCTGATGTCTTTCGCAATAACCTTATGCAAGAATCGCCGGAACCGGGCGCTACGCCCCGGCCGCGCGCCCCGTCGCCACACGGGGCAAGGAGCAAGCCTGATGAAGAACCGTTCCAGCTTATTGTTCGCCGCCGCCCTGTTGGCCGCCAGCTGCAGCGCGCCGGTCTGGGCGCAAACCACGCCGGCGCCGGCCGCCCCGGGCGCCAGCAAGACGCCGGCTACTCCCAGCACCGGCAAGACGCTGACCCCGCAGCAGCAGCGGATGTCCGAGTGCAGCACCGCCAACAAGGGCAAGACCGGCGAGGCCTACAAGGCCGGCGTCGCCTCCTGCCTGAAGGGCGAGAAGCCCGCCGAGAACGGCAAGGCGCTGACGCCGCAGCAGCAACGCATGAAGGACTGCAACGCCCAGGCCGCCACGAAGTCGCTCAGCGGCGATGCCCGCAAGACTTTCATGAGTACCTGCCTGAAAGGCAAGAGCTAGGCGCCGGTCCGCGCGCGGCCATGCAGGCCGCGCCCCCAGCCCGGGACAGGCAGCTGGAAAGACATAAGGCCCCTCATGGGGCCTTATGTCTTGGATCGTACGCTTTGGGTCCCAGGCTTTGGGTCCCAGGTTCTGGATCCTGCGCTTTGGATCCTGCGCCTGGAGTCCTACATCCTGGATCCCACGTCCCGGGTCCCACGTTTTATCCCGCGCTCAATACGTCCCGGGCACCAGCACGTCGCGGTCGATCTGGTGGATATCGCGATAGCCGCACAGCGCCATGGTGATATCCAGCTCCTTGGCCAGGATCTCAAGCACCTTGGCCACCCCTTCGCGGCCGCCCGCGCCCAGGCCATAGAGGAAAGGCCGCCCGATCATCACGCCGCGCGCGCCCAGCGCGACCGCGCGCAGGATGTCCTGGCCCGACCGGATGCCGCCATCCATCCACACCTCGATATCCTTGCCCACGGCATCGACCACCTGCGGCAGCATGGACACGGAAGATACGGCGCCGTCCAGCTGGCGTCCGCCGTGGTTGCTGACGATCAACGCATCCGCCCCGGTGTCCACCGCGTGGCGCGCATCCTCGGGATCGAGGATGCCCTTGAGGATCAGCTTTCCGCCCCAGCGCTTCTTGATCCACTCGACGTCGTCCCAGTTCAGGGTCGGGTCGAACTGTTCCGCGGTCCACGCCCCCAGCGACGACAGGTCCGTCACCCCCTTTGCGTGGCCGGCGATGTTGCGGAAAGTGCGGCGCTGCGTGCGCAGCATGTTCCAGCACCAGGCGGGCTTGGTGGCCAGGTTCAGCAGGTTGCCCAGCGTCATGCGCGGCGGCGCGCTCAGGCCGTTGCGCAGGTCCTTGTGCCGTTGTCCCAGGATTTGCAGGTCGAGGGTCAGGACCAGGGCCGAGCACTTGGCCGCCTTGGCGCGGTCGATCAGGCGTTCGATGAAATCCCGGTCCCGCATCACGTACAGCTGGAACCAGAACGGCGCGGACGTATGCGCCGCCACGTCCTCGATCGAGCAAATGCTCATGGTCGACAACGTGAACGGCACGCCGAAGGCCTCGGCCGCCTGCGCCGCGAGGATTTCCCCGTCGGCGTGCTGCATCCCGGTCAGGCCGGTCGGCGCCAGGGCCACCGGCATGGCGGCGGACTGGCCGACCATGGTCGTGGCCAGGTTGCGGTTTTCCATATTGCGCGCGACGCGCTGGCGGAAACGGATCTTCTGCAGATCCGCTTCATTGGCCCGGTAGGTCGACTCCGTCCATGAACCTGAATCGGCGTAGTCGTAGAACATGCGCGGAACGCGCCGGCGCGCCACGCGGCGCATGTCTTCAACGGTTGCAATAAAGGTGTTGGATGGCAGGGGCATGGTGTTGTGCGTGACAGACAAGAACGAGGCGAGAGCTTAACCCACGCAAATCCCATGGGCTTTTTGCGCCGCAACATGCCGCGACTCCGTTCCCTGCGGGATTACCCCATCCGCCAAAAGCATGCAACGGTATACCGATATAGCGTTTGCCCGCCTTGCGCGAACTCGGAACATCCCTAAAAATACTTGTTACTTTTCGTATTGCTCCCGACACGCCCTGCGTCCTGCCGGGCGACTCGGCCGGGGACACCGCGAAAAGGCAGTGCAAGGGGGCTGACTGGCGCGACATCCATGTCGATTCAACGCGCAGGCCGGGGCCGGGCGGCATCGGCCGCGGGCTCCTGACGGCATCCCGGGCATACGTCCGCAATATCCGATCATCTGCTGAAACCGCCCTGCCCGGGTCCACGATCATGAAGCTGCCGTTCCCCCCGCCTTGGAAGATGTGAGCCGTGTCAGCCGTCCAACTGGCATTGCGCCGCCCGTATACGTTCATCGTCATGGCCTTGCTGATCCTGTTGGCGACGCCGTTCGCGCTGCTGCGCATGGCGACCGACATCTTCCCGGAAATCAATATTCCGGTGATCAGCGTCATCTGGTCCTACAACGGCCTGTCCGCACAGGAAATGGGACTGCGCATCGCCGCGTCCAACGAGCGCGGCCTGACCACCACGGTCAGCGATATCGAGCACATCGAGTCGACGTCGCTGGCCGGCATCAGCGTCATCAAGATCTTCTTCCAGCCCACCGCCAACATCCAGACGGCGATTGCCCAGGTGGTGGCGGCCGAGCAGACCCAGGTGCGCCAGCTTCCGCCCGGCATCACGCCGCCGCTGGTGATCAAGTATTCGGCGTCCAGCATCCCGGTCATCCAGCTGGGCCTGTCCAGCCCCACCCTGCCCGAGCAAACCCTCTATGACGTCGCCATGAACCAGTTGCGCCCGCAACTGGTCACCATCCCGGGCGTCGCGGTGCCGGCGGCCTATGGCGGCAAGTCGCGCGTGATTTCGGTGGACCTGGACCTGCAGGCACTGCAGGCGCGCGGCCTGTCGTCGTCCGACGTGGTGAATGCCATCAACGCCCAGAACCTCATCCTGCCCTCGGGCACGGCGAAGTTCGGCGAGACCGAGTACTCGATCAAGATGAACAGCTCGCCGGTCACGCTGGCGGGCATGAACAACCTGCCGATCCGTTCCATCCCGGGGGGCGGCACCACCTACCTGCGCGACGTCGCGTACGTGCGCGACGGCTTCACGCCGCAGACCAACGTGGTGCGCCAGGACGGCATGCGCGGCGTGCTGCTGTCGGTATTGAAGAACGGCGGCGCGTCCACGGTGGACATCGTCAACAACCTGCGCGAGATGCTGCCGCGCGCGGTCCAGCTGCTGCCCGCCGACGTCAAGGTGACGCCGCTGTTCGACCAGTCGGTATTCGTGAAGGCGGCCGTCAAGGGCGTGGTCATCGAGGCCCTGATCGCCGCCGCGCTGACCGCCGCCATGGTGCTGCTGTTCCTGGGCAACTGGCGCAGCACGCTCATCATCGGCCTGACCATTCCCCTGTCCATCCTGGCCTCCATCCTGGTCCTGCAAATCACCGGCGAAACGCTGAACCTGATGACGCTGGGCGGCCTGGCGCTGTCGGTCGGCATCCTGGTCGACCAGGCCATCGTCACCATCGAGAATATCGAGCGCCACCTGCACCTGGGCACGGAGCTGAAGGAGGCCATACTCACCGGCGCCAATGAAATCGGCACGGCGGCCCTGGTGTCCACGCTGTGTATCTGCATCGTGTTCGTGCCGATGTTCTTCCTGTCCGGCGTGGCCCGCTTCCTGTTCGTGCCGCTGGCCGAGGCGGTGGTCTACGCCATGATCGCGTCCTATATCCTGTCGCGTACCCTGGTCCCGACGCTGGTGATGCTGCTCATGGCCGGCCATCACGAGGCCTCGGCCAGCAACAGCCTGCTGCAACGCCTGTACCGCGCCTTCGACCGCCGCTTCGAACTGCTGCGCCGCGCCTATACCCTGGCCCTGTCGGCGCAGTTGTCGCGGCGCAAGGCCTTCGCCCTGGCCTTCCTCGGCTTCAGCCTGCTGTCCTGCGCGCTGTACCCCTTCCTGGGCCGCGACTTCTTCCCCAACGTGGACGCCGGCCAGTTGCGCCTGCACATGCGCGCGCCCACCGGCACGCGCATCGAGGAAACGGCGCGCCTGGCCGACGAGGTGGAACGCCACATCCGCACCCTGATTCCCGCCGACCAGCTGGAAACCATACTCGACAACCTGGGCGTCCCGAATAGCGGGATCAACCTGTCATATAGCAATGCCGGCACCTTCAGTACGCTGGATGGGGAAATCCTGATTTCCCTGCGGGAGGGCCATGAACCCACCGAAAAATTCGTGTCCCTGCTACGCATGGACCTGCCGCGCCAGTTTCCCGGCGTGGAGTTCTTCTTCCAGCCCGCCGACATCGTCACACAGATCCTGAACTTCGGCCTGCCGGCCGCCATCAACGTGCAGTTCACCGGCCAGAACTACGCCGCCAACGCGGAGCTGGCGTCCGAGCTGGTCAAGGCGGTGCGCAAGATTCCCGGCGCGGTCGACGCCCACGTCCACCAGCGCCTGGACCTGCCCACGGTCAACCTGGAAATGGACCGGTCGCGCTTGCAGCAGGTGGGCCTGAGTCCCGCCAACGTGGGCCAGAACGTACTGATCGCCCTGTCCGGCAGTTCGCAGACCTCGCCCGCCTTCTGGCTCAATCCGCAGAACGGCGTGGTCTACAACGTCACCACCCAGACGCCGCAATACAACATCGACTCCCTGGACCGCCTGCTGAACCTGCCGGTGGGCGCCACGGGCGCCGGCGCCGGCACGCCGGGCGGCAGCACGCAGTTGCTGGGCAACCTGGTGGAGGCCACCCAGTCGCGCCAGCCCGCCGTGATGTCGCGCTACAACATCCTGCCCGCCATCGACGTCTACATCAGCGTGCAAGGCACCGACCTGGCCAGCGTGGCCACGCAGGTCGAACGCGAGGTGGACGCACTGCGTCCCAAGCTGCCGCGCGGCAGCCAGCTGGCCATACGCGGCCAGGTGCAGACCATGCAGTCGTCCTTCCTGGGCCTGGGCGTCGGCCTTGCCATGGCCATCGTCCTGGTCTACCTGCTGGTGGTGGTGAACTTCCAGTCCTGGATCGATGCGCTGATCATCATCAGCGCCCTGCCCGCGGCCCTCGCGGGCATCGCGTGGATGTTGTTCGTCACCGGCACCACGCTCAGCGTGCCGGCCTTGACGGGCGCCATCATGACCATGGGCGTGGCCACCGCGAACTCCATCCTGATGGTGTCCTTCGCGCGCCAGCGGCGCGAGGAAGGCGCCACGATACTGGCCAGCGCGCTGGAGGCGGGCGCCACCCGCATCCGGCCGGTGCTGATGACCGCCCTGGCCATGATCATCGGCATGATCCCCATGGCCTTGGGCCTGGGCGAAGGCGCCGAGCAGAACGCGCCCCTGGGGCGCGCCGTCATCGGCGGCCTGCTGTTCGCCACCGTGTCCACCCTGTTCTTCGTGCCGGTGGTCTACGCCGGCGTCCATACCAGGCTGGCCCACCGCGCTGCCGCCCGTGCGGCGCGCCGGGGTCCGCCCCGCAATAATGCAACCCCCGGCCCCGCGCGGCAGGAGAGCTGATTCATGTCGGAAGAAAGACACCACGCGCTCGGTATCCATTCCCTGAGCGGCGAACCAGGCGGCGCCGACCTGCCTACCCGCGATCGCATCGTGCGCCGCCTGCGCTGGCTGACGTTGGCCGTGCTGGTGCTCCTGGCCCTGGGCGCGGCCCGCACCATCATCGCGCGGGTGCAGAACGCCAGCGACCTGCGCGAAGGCACCGCCCAACGCGCCATCCAGTACGTGCAGACCGCCATGCCCGCCGCGCCGGACAAGGGCCAGACGCTGTCCCTGCCCGGCACGCTGCAAGGCTACGTGCAATCGCCCCTGTCGGCGCGCGCCAGCGGCTACCTGAAGCTGTGGACCAAGGACATCGGCAGCCGGGTCGAGAAAGGCGACCTGCTCGCGGAAATCGAGACGCCCGAGATCGACCAGCAGCTGTCGCAGGCCGTGGCCGCGCGCGAGCAGGCGGCCGCCGCCATGGACCTGGCGCGCAGCACGCAGTCGCGCTGGGAAGCCCTGCGCCAGAAGGACGTGGTCTCGCAGCAGGACCTGGACGAAAAGCGCGGCGCCGCCGCCCAGGCGCGCGCCAACTATGCGGCGGCCCAGGCCAACGAACAGCGCCTGCGCCAGCTGGAAGGCTTCAAGCGCATCGTGGCGCCCTTCGCCGGCGTGATCACGCGACGCAATGTCGACGTCGGCGACCTGATCGACGCGGGCAGCGGCCGCCCCCTGTTCGTGCTGTCGCAGACCGATCCGCTGCGCGTGTACCTGAACGTGCCGCAGAGCTATGCGCAGCGCGTCAAGCCGGGCCAGCATGTGGTGGTGACGCAGGCCGAACTGCCCGGCCAGGCGTTCAAGGGCGTTATCGCCCGCACGGCCGCCTCCATCGATCTCGCCACGCGCACGATGCAGGTGGAAATCTCCCTGCCGAATCCGGACAAGATGCTGCTGCCGGGGGCGTATGTGCAGGTGGACCTGCACCTGCCGCCAGGCGATACGCTGGTGCTGCCGGCCAATGCGCTGATGTTCCGCCGCGAAGGCGCGCTGGTGGCCGTGGTCGACGACGCCGGCAAGGTCAGCCTGCGCAAGGTGACGCTGGGCCGCAACTACGGCCAGACGGTGGAAGTGCCGCAGGGCGTGACGGCCACCGACCGCGTGGTGCTCAATCCTGCCGATTCGCTGGCCAACGGGGACCAGGTAGCAGTGGCGGACAATGCAGGCGGCAAGGCTGCGCAGGGAACCGATACCGCCGCTACCGCCGGCGGACAGTCCGCCAACCGCGAGGCCGCCAAGGCGCCCGCCCAGGGCCGCGACAAATGAGCCGCACGCCGACGACGCTCCACCGCGAGCCCGGCCAGGCGCCCGCCCGCCGGGCGCGGGCCGTCCCGCGCCTGCCCCGGCTGCTACCCCTGGCCGGCATGCTTCTGCTGTCCGCCTGCAGCCTGGCGCCCGAGTATCACAAGCCGGCGCCCGACATGCCGGTGAGCTGGAAGCTGGAAGCCCCCTGGCGCACCGCGACGCCGCGCGACGACATGCCCAAGGGCGCCTGGTGGCTGCGCTACCAGGACCCCGCGCTGGACGCCTTGCAGGAAAAGCTGCTGGCGGCCAACCCCAGCCTGGAGATTGCCACCGCGCGCCTGGCGCAGGCGCGTGCCCAGGCCACCGCGGCGACGGCCGGGCTGTTTCCCACGATAGGCAGCAGCGCCCGCGTGCAGCGCCTGGAGATCTCCGGCAACCGTCCTCTCACCAATTACGCGTCGCCGCAATACCAGACGGTTCAGAACGACTACACGTTGTCGTTCAACGCCAGCTACGAAGTGGACCTGTTCGGCCGCGTGCGCAACTCGGTCGCCGTCGCCCGCGCCAACGCCGAGCAGTCCGAGGCCGACCTGCGCAATGCGCGCCTGGTGCTGACCGCGGAGCTCGCTTCCAACTACGTCAACCTGCGCTCACTGGACAACGAGCTGGACGTGGTGCGCCGCTCGGTCGGCCTGCAGCGGCGCGCGCTGGAGCTGATCACCGCGCGCTACGACGGCGGCGCGGCGTCCGGCCTGGAAGTGGCCCAGCAACAGGCCCTGCTCGACAACACACTGACGCAGATCGATATCCTGGCGCGCCAGCGCGCGCAGTACGAACATGCCATCGCCAGCCTGACCGGTACGCCCGCGCCGCAATTCGAGCTGGCGCCCGATGTGCGCGCGTTGACGCCTCCCGCGATCCCGCTGGGCGTGCCGTCGGACGTGCTCGAACGCCGCCCGGACGTGGCCGCCGCCGAGCGCGCCATGGCGTCGGCCAACGCGCAGATCGGCGTGGCGCGCGCCGCCTTCTATCCCAGCGTCATGCTGGGCGCCGGCTACGGCGTGGACAGCCGCGTGCTCGGCGCCCTGTTCGACGGCCCCAGCACGCTGTGGAACCTGGGCGTCTCAGTGGCGCAGACCGTGTTCGACGGCGGACGCATCAGCGCGAACGTCGACTTCGCGCGCGCCGGCTACCAGGCCACCGCGGCCAACTACCGCCGCGTGGTGCTGGGCGCCATGCAGGAAGTCCAGGACGGCATCAGCGGCCTGGCGGCGCTGGAACGCGCCAGCACCCAGGCGCGGACCGCCGTGGCGGACAGCCGCAAGGTGCTGGACATGGCCACGTCGCGCTATGCCGGGGGCGCCACCACCTACCTGGACGTTATCACGGCGCAGCAGGCGGTACTGAACACGGAACGGCAGGCGGCTCAATTGGCCGGCCAGCGCATGCTGGTGTCGGTCTTCCTCATCAAGGCGCTGGGCGGCGACTGGGAAGCCGCGCCGGCCGTGGCCGACAGCGGAGGCGCGCCCGCACGGCCCTGACCGCGGATTTGGGTATCGCGCCCGATCCGCTTACGATAGTCCGGTGCAAAACGAAAGGAGAGCACCGTGACCACGTCCTCGACCCCCACGTCGTTGAAACAGAAGCTGCAACGCCCCGACCTCTTGCGCGACGCCTGCTACATCGATGGCAAGTGGCAGGGCGCGGATGGCGGCGCCAGCATCCCCGTCACCAACCCCGCCACCGGGGCCACCATCGTGTCGGTGCCCAAGCTGGGCCGCGCCGATACGGAATACGCCATCGCCCGCGCGCAGGCCGCCCTGCCCGCCTGGGCGGCCAAGCCGGCCAAGGAACGCGCGGCCGTCCTGTTGAAGTGGGCCCAGCTGATGATGCGGCACCAGCAGGACCTGGCCGCCATCATGACGTCGGAACAGGGCAAGCCCGTCACCGAAGCCGCCGGGGAGATCGCCTATGCGGCCTCGTTCCTGGAATGGTTCGGCGAAGAGGCCAAGCGCATGGACGGAGAGGTGCTGCAAAGCCCCAAGGGCGGCCAGCGCATGATGGTGCTGAAGCAGCCGATCGGCGTGTGCGCCGCCATCACCCCCTGGAATTTCCCGGCGGCCATGATCACCCGCAAGCTGGGTCCCGCGCTGGCGGCCGGCTGCACCATGATCGTCAAGCCCGCGCAACAGACCCCGCTGACGGCCCTGGCCCTGGCCGTGCTGGCCGAGGAGGCCGGCGTGCCCGCCGGCGTGATCCACGTCATCACCGGCAGCTCCAGCGAGATCGGCGGGGCCCTGTGCGAGAGCGAGGTCGTGCGCAAGCTCAGCTTCACCGGCTCGACCGAAGTCGGCCGCAAGCTGATGGCGCAGTGCGCCCCCACCATCAAGAAGCTGTCCCTGGAACTGGGCGGCAACGCGCCTTTCCTGGTATTCGACGACGCCGACCTGGACAAGGCCGTCGACGGCATCATCGCGTCGAAGTTCCGCAACGCCGGCCAGACCTGCGTCTGCGCCAACCGCATCTATGTGCAGGACGGCGTCTACGACGAATTGGCCGCGCGGCTGGTCAAGAAGGTGGAGGCCCTGAAGGTCGGCGACGGCTTCGATAGCGGCGTCACCCAGGGTCCGCTGATCGACGAGAACGCGGTAGCCAAGGTGCGCGAGCATATCGACGACGCCACCAAGCACGGCGCGAGCATCCTCGCCGGGGGCCATCCGCATGCGCTGGGCGGCACCTTCTTCGAACCCACCGTGGTGCGCGACGTCACGCAATCGATGCGCTTCGCGCAGGAGGAAACCTTCGGGCCGGTGGCGCCGCTGTTCCGCTTCCGTACCGAGGAAGAGGCCCTGGCCATGGCCAACGACACCATCTTCGGCCTGGCCGCCTACTTCTTCACGCGCGACAACGCCCGGGTCTGGCGGGTATCCGAAGGCCTGGAATACGGCATCGTGGGCATCAACACGGGCCTCATTTCCAACGAGGTCGGCCCCTTCGGCGGTGTCAAGCAGTCCGGCCTGGGGCGCGAGGGATCGCGCCACGGGCTGGAGGAATATGTCGAGCTGAAGTACCTGTGCATCGACATCGCGGGATGATGCGCTGCCTTCAGACCGTCGGCGTCATGCCGCCGGTCATGGGTACGATCACGCCTACGACGTAGCTGGCGCGCGCGCTGCTCAGGAACAGCGCGACGTCGGCGACTTCCTCGGGCTTGCCGTAGCGACCCAGGGGAATGCGCGACTGGCTGTCCTGCAAGACCTGCTCCTTGCTGACGCCCAGGCGCTTGGAATCCACGTCCAGCGCCTGGTCCACGCGGCCCGTATAGGTGGAACCGGGATTGATCGCATTGATGCGTATGCCTTGCTTCGCATAGTGCTGCGCCAGGCCGAGGGTGGACAGCATCAGCGCCGCGTTGGCCGAACCGCCCGCCACGTGGGTCACGGAAGGTTGCTTGCCGCCGTTGCCGATGATGTTGACCACGCTGCCGCGCTGGCGCGTGCGCATGCGCTTGAGCACGGCGTCCTGCGTGTAGACGTAGGGAAAGAACTTGGCGTTCATGGCGGCCTGCCACTTTTCCGCATCCAGCGTGTCCGGGTCATAGCGGCGCGCGGCGCCGGCGCTGTTGACCAGGATATCGATGGGCCCCAGTTCGGCCTCGGCCTGCGCGACGGCGCGCTCGGCCTGCGCCGCGTCGGTGAGGTCGGCGGCGATGGCGACGATGCGCGCGCCATGCTGCGCGAGCGGCGCCAGCTCCGACACCGCCGCGTCCAGGCCCGCCTGCCCGCGCGCGATGATGGCCACGCTGGCGCCTTCGGCCAGATAGGCCCGCGCCACGGCATGACCGATGCCCTTGCTGCCGCCCGTGACGACGGCCACCTTGCCTTTCAATTCGAGATCCACGCTCTGTCCACCTGTTGTTGTGCTGTGCTGTCCGGCGCCACCGCCGTGCAGGGCATCGTACACGCAAAAAGTGCCGGCGCGTGGACGCCGCGCCTGGCGGCAAGCTGAATCCGGCCTCGGCCAGGGCGCCGGGGCCCGGCTCGTGGCCCGGCTCAGTAATGCGGCGGGATCTCGTCGCGCAGGCTGGCCAGCGTCGTGCCGGCGCCGGCCTGGTCGACCTGCTGCCGCATGTCCGCCAATTGGCGGGCAAGGCCGTCGATCTCGCGTTGTTGGCGCAGGATGACCTGGTTGAGCTGTTCCAGCATGTCGTCGGCGAAGGACGCCTTGATTTCCAGCTCGTCGACGCGACGAGTCAATTCCTGAATGTTTTCCATGTGCGTATGCGTGGTTGATGCAACTTCTGTGTTGATGCAACGTCTCAATAGCCGATCGCGGCGCCCGCCGGCCGGCGGGCGTCATTGGCGCCGTACAGATAGCCTTCCCGCACGGTGCCCGAGACAGCCGCGTCGTTGCCCGAACTGGACGCCGTCGCATGCCCTGGTCCTGGCAGGCCCACGAGGATCAGCGCGGTGGCGCCCCAGGGACTTTGCTCGACCATCTTGTAGCCCATGCCGCGCAGCAGGGCCAGGGTATCCGGCGACAGGCCGTAGTTCTCGTAGTAGACCTCATCGGGCAGCCACTGGTGATGGACCCGCGGCGCGTCCACCGCCTGCTGCGGCAGCATGCCGTGGTCGATGATGTTGAGCGCCGTCTCCAGGAGGATCGTGATGATGCGCGGACCGCCGGGCGACCCCAGCACCATGTAGGTCTTGCCCTGCCAGGTGACCAGCGTGGGCGCCATCGACGAAAGCGGCCGCTTGCCGGGCGCGATGGCATTGCGCTCGCCCTGTACCAGCCCACCCATATTGCGCGTGCCCGCCTTGGTGGTGAAATCATCCATCTCGTCATTGAGAAAGAAGCCCGTGCCGGGCGCGATCACCGTCGCGCCGAAACGGCCGTTGATCGTATAGGTGGTGGACACGGCATTGCCGTCCTTGTCGATGACGGAGTAGTGCGTGGTCTCCGGTTTCTCATGCGGCGCCACGCCCACCCCAAGGTCGCTCGATGGCGTCGCGCGTCCGGCCTCGATGCGCGCGCGTATGCGTTCTGCATAGCCGGCGCTCAGCAGATGCGCGACGGGATTGGCGACGAAGGCCGGGTCGCCCAGCAGCATGTTGCGATCCAGGTAGGCATGGCGCATCGCCTCCACCATGACATGCACCGACTGCGCCGAACCATATCCCATCGCGCGCAGGTCATAGCCGGAAAGGATGTTCAGGATCTGGCACAGGGTCGTGCCGCCGGAACTGGGCGGCGGCGCCGACACGAAGACATAGCCGCGATAGGCGCAGCGCAGCGGCTCGGTCTCTTGCACGCGGTAGGCGGCGAAGTCGGCGGCGGTGATCACCCCGGCTCCCGCCCGCGCAGCGGCCTCGACCGCCGCGGGAATGCGCCCCCGGTAAAAGGCGTCCGGGCCCTGTTCGGCGATGGCCTGCAGGGTGCGGGCCAGGTCCGTCTGCACCAGCCGGTCGCCCGGCTGCAAGGGGCTGCCGTCCGGCCGCAGGAAAATGCGCGCTGCCTCCGCATCCTGGCGAAAGCGCTTGACGCCGAGGTCGAGCAGGTCCGTATCGGCGCGCGTCAGCACGAAGCCGTCGCGCGCCAGGGCAATCGCCGGCGCCATGACCTGCAGGCGCGTCAGCCGGCCATAGCGCTGCCGCGCTGTCTCCAGCCCCAGCACCGTGCCCGGCACCGCCACGGCGCGATAGCCGTGCAGGCTGGCCCCGGGTATCAGCTCTCCCGCTGCGTCCAGGTACATGTCCGGGCGCGCCGCCGCGGGCGCGGTCTCGCGGAAATTGATGAAGCGGTCGCGGCCGTCCGCCAGGTGCAGCGTCATGAAGCCGCCGCCGCCGATATTGCCGCAACAGGGATTGACCACGGCTTCCGCATACCCCACCGCCACGGCGGCGTCGACGGCATTGCCGCCCTGCTTGAGGATGTCCACTCCGACGCGCGCCGCCAGCGCCTGCGCGCTGACCACCATGCCGTTGCGGGCCTCGACGGCGGGCAGCGTGGCGGCCCGCGCCGGCGCCGACGCGCCGTCCGCGATACCCAGCACAAGGGCGGCGACCAAGGGGGCGGCCAAAGGGGTGACCAAAGGGGCGACCAAACGGGCGACCATAGGAGCGACCACCGCGGGCGCGATGCGCGTTCGCGTCGCGCGACACAAGCGGGTGATGGAGCGGAAGCGGATGGAAGGCATGTGGTCCTTGAACGATGGCGCCCTGGCCGGCCATTGTAAGTTCCATAAACAAACATCCCCGCTAATGAATGCTGCGTCGGACGGTCTTTTGAAAACCTGCATTGTCGCGCCAGCCCAGCTTGCCAGACGGAAGACGCTTCGGTATCTTGCCTTTTTCTCTCACGAACTTCGCCCAGGTGACGCCAACATCCACCAACGCGGCGCGCAACATTTTCCTTCCCCGCCTCGCTTTCGTGCTCGCCTACGGGCTGCTGGCCGTGCTGTGCATGCGCCAGCGCGACACGGTCACGATGTCCACCCTGCTCTGGCCGCCCGCGGGCCTTCTGCTGGCGGCGCTGATGCTGAGTTGTCGGCGCCGTTGGCCGGGGTGGATGGCGTTGTCGGCCACCCTGCATATCGCCAGCAGCATCCTGGTCGCGCAGCGCGGCCTGGCCGCCTCGCTGATCTTCGCTGTCGGAGACCTGGTGCTTTGCGGCGCGGTGGCCGCGATCTGGCGCGCGCGCACCGCCGACCGCCGCAGCCTGGCCCGGGTCGGCAGCGTGCTGTGGTTCGTCCTGCCCCTCGCCGTGGGCGCCGTGGCCGGCGGCTGGCTGGTGGCCCAGGGGCTGCACGCCGTCGACCACGCCATCGACACCCATCACTGGTATATCTGGACCCAGGCGGCCTTCGTCGGCTGCCTCATCACCACCCCCTTGATCATCGCCTGGTCCAACTGGCGCACGCAGGCCTTTATCGAGCAGGACTTGCGCAACCTCTGGCTGGGGCTGGCCGCCGCCCTGGCCCTGCTGGCCGGCACCACCCTGGTCTTCAACAAGCAATGGTCGGATTGGCTGTGGCAAGGCCGCCCGGCCGCGGACCTGACCTACGCGCCGCTCGTCTTCCTGGCGTTCGTCGCCGTGGCCTGGGGCCAGGCGGGCTGCACGCTGGTCGTCACGGGCCTGGCCATCGTCACCGGTTCCTACACCCTCAGCGGCCTCGGCCCTTACGGCAGCGTGGGCGGCGCGGGCAGCGTGCCGCTGGTCGCGATCCAGGGATTCCTGGGCGCCGCCGCCTTGCTCAGCCTGCTGCTGGGCGCGCTCAGCGCCGACCGCGAGCGGGCCGCGCGCGAAGCCCTGGCCTGGAAGCAGCAATTGCAGTCAGCGCTGCGCACCAGCCATCACCTGGCCTGGGAGTTCTTCCCCGATACCCAAAGAGTGGTCTGGCTGGGGGAATTCCCTTCGCCCTACGGTCCCGCCTGCCAGCCGAGCACGACTGTCGAACAATGGCTGTCCCATGTCCACGAGGAAGACCGGGAACGGCTGTCGGCCTGGGTCGAGAGCACGGGCAAGCCGGATGCCGCGCGACGCATGCGCGTGCGGCTGCGGTGCGCCGACGGTCTATACCACGAGGTGGAGTTGAACGGATCCGCCGTGCGACTGCCGGACGGCTCGGTCGCGTCCGTCACGGGCCTGCTCAGTCCCTGGGGCGACACGAGTTGGCTGTAGTGGTTGGCCGTTGTAGTTGGCCGTAGTGATTGGCTAAAGTGACTGGCTACAGCGATCGGCT
Source organism: Achromobacter aloeverae (assembly GCF_004121055.1). Lineage (GTDB taxonomy): Bacteria > Pseudomonadota > Gammaproteobacteria > Burkholderiales > Burkholderiaceae_B > Bordetella_C > Bordetella_C aloeverae. The sequence goes on along the minus strand of NZ_PYAL01000002.1, from coordinate 680,586 downwards.
ACAGCGATTGGCCACGGCCACCGTCCAGCTCTCGCTCGATTTCCCCCAGCGTGTCCTCGAACTCGCGCAGCACAGCTGCAAGACGAGGCAGCAGTTGCGCGCAATCCTTGGCGTTGGCGGGTTCGGCGGCGGCCTGCTCCATCGCCTTCTCCAACTGGGCGCAGGTGGTGAGCACGGGCCAATGGCCCAGCATGCTCAATGCCCCCACGCTGCGATGCAGCCAGCGCGCCGCCTGGTCGTAGAACTGCTCGCACAAGGGCCCGCGCGCCTGCGCCAGGTCGTCGTGCAACATCTGCACGGATTGCAGTGCAAAGCGTCGCGCCGTCAACGCATCGCCAAACTGCGATTGCAAGCTATCGAGATCCAGGCCGCGCATCGGCGCAAGCGGGCCGGCCGCGATCATGGGCACCTCGCCGTGGTCGGGAACGCCGGGGATGGCTGGAGCCAAGGCGCCGAGCGCCGCCCCCTCGGACGTAGACGCCGTCCCGGGCAACCACTCCATCAACATTTCACGCAATGAGTCCAGCTTGATCGGCTTGTACAGGCACGCATCGATCGCGTCGCAGATGGCGGGCGCCGGCATGGCGCGCTCGGCCGTCGCCGTCATGGCAACGATAGGCATGCGCGGCCCCGCACCCCGCGCCGCTTCGATTTCACGCCACGCGCGCGCCAATTCCCCCCCGTTCATGGGCGGCATCTGGCAGTCGGTAAGCAGTAGCGCATAGCTGCCTTGCCGCAAGGCCTCCAACGCCGAGGGCGCATCCTCCCTGACTTCGCAGGAATAGCCCAGCGTCATCAACTGGCGCCGCACCACTTCGCGATTGATTGCGTGATCGTCCACCACCAGGATGGGGCCCCCGCTGCCGGGCGAAGCGCCCGCCGGCAGCGCTCCGCCGACCCACGCCCGGCCCACGCCATCGCCATCGCCATTACCAAGTTCGCCGCCGCTGTCTCCAGGCGCGCGAACATCCGCGGCGGTACGCGCGGCCACTGGCGACCGCCGCGCCGGCGCGTCCCCCCGACTGGACAGGCTGTCGACATCAAGCTCCAGCGAGGCGGCCGGCTCCGGCGGCCCGGCGGTCACCACGAAGCGGCAGGTGAAGGTGGCCGTGGTCCCGCGCCCGGGCAGGCTGTCCAACTCGATGGCGCCCCCCATCAGGACGGCCAGGCGGCTGCACACCGACAACCCCAGCCCCGTCCCGCCATAGTGGCGGCTGGTGGCGCCGTCCGCCTGGCGATAAGGCGCCATGACGTGCGCCAGCTTGTCGCGGGGAATGCCGATGCCGGTATCGCTGACGGTGAAACGCACCCATTGTTCGCTGGCGCTGCTGCGATCCACCGATACCGTCAACGTCACCTGCCCCTGGTGCGTGAACTTGGCCGCGTTGCTCATGAGGTTGGACAGGATCTGCCGGATGCGCAGCGGATCGCCCAGCACTTCGCCGCTGACGTTCGCGTTGACGCGCAGCGACGTGCGCACGCCGCGCCGCCGCGCCGGCTCGCCTATCACCATGACCACGCTATGAACGATGGCGCGCAGGTCGACCGGCACGGATTCCAGGCTCATGCGATTGGCCTCGGCCTTGGAAAAATCCAGCACGTCGTCGAGGATCTGCAGCAAGGCATTGGCCGCGGTGTCCACCGCGGTCAGCATCTGGCGCTGTTCCTCGTCCATCGTGCCGCGCCGCAGCAGGTCCAGCATGCCGATGATGCCACTGAGCGGCGTGCGGATTTCATGGCTCATGGTGGCGAAGAAGGACGCCTTGGCCAGCGACGCGCTGTCGGCCAGGTCGCGCGCGGCTTCCAGCCGCAATTCCGCGGCGCGCCGGCGTCCCACCTCGCGTCGCAACTGGACATAGGCCAGTGACAGCACCACCGCGAAGGCCAGCACCAGTACCATCGCCGGGAAGATTTCACGCCAGAACACCGCCACGGGGATGGCCTCGTCGAGCAGCGGACCCGGCGCCGGCGCGTACGCGGCCACCCCCAGCGTCAACTCGCCGCGCGGGGGCGTCGTCGTGATGCCGCCGGACGCCGCGGACGCAGCCCCCGCGAACGTCAGCGCGCAGATGAGGCTGGCAAGGACGGGAGTGAGCGGACACGGCTTGCGCTGCAGGCCTGGCAATTTCATGGACATGGGCGTTGGAGACGCGGCAATCGAGTTTAGCAATCGCTGCCGCGCTGCCCCGAATCTCTTCTTTTGCCGAACGTCGTCATTGTTTTGGATAACGTAGCTATGTAGCGGCAGGCCCCCCCGCCGTTCCGTCATCGCCCCGCCTTCCGCCCCCTGTGCCGCCCGTCATGCGTTTTACGCCAACGCGTGCCCCACTGTCGCCAGATCACCCACGCCAGCCCCCGGCCCCACCCGCAACTCATGCGTATGGAAGCGCGCCAGCGCATCGCGATGCGCCACGCTGATGATGGCGGTCCGCGGCAGTTGCTTCACCAGCGCCTGGTACAGGTCGTTCTCCATATCGCCATCGAGCGAGGAAGTCGCTTCGTCCAGGAACAGGAATGCGGGCTTGAGCAACAAGGCGCGCGCGAACGACAGGCGCTGCTTCTCGCCGGGGGACAGGCGCTGCCCCCACGCATCGCGCGCATGCAGCAGTTCCACGTAATCATCCAGGCGACAGTCGCGCAATACGCGCGCGCAGTCCGCGTCGTCATGATCGTCGGCGTGGTCGGGGTAGCACAGCGCATCCTTGAGCTCGCCGTCCGGCACATAGCTGACCTGCGGCAAGAACAGCGCCAGCCGCGCGTCTCCCATGCCGGTCCGGTCCGGCATGGTGACCTCGCCGGCCGCGTGGGGCCACAACCCCGCCAGCGTCCGCAGCAGCGTGCTCTTGCCGCTGCCGGACGGCCCGCGCACCAGCCAGCGCTCTCCCGGCTGGATGTCGAAGTCCGCCGGCACGGCGAGCGGCCGGCCATCGGGTCGGCTGACCCGCAAGCCGGCCGCGCGCACTTCGGCGCCGTCGGCCAGGCGCAACCCGCTGTGCTCGGGTTCGTCCAGGCGCCAGCTGAATTCACGCAGACGATTCACCGTGGCGCGCCAGTCCGCCAGCGTCGAATAACTGTTGATGAACCATGAACAGGCGGTGCTGACCTGGCCGAAGGCATCGTTCAGCCGCATGAGCACGCCGATGGTGAACGCTCCCGCGAAGTAGCGCGGGGCCGCCGCCATCATCGGAAAAATCAGCGCGGCCTGTCCATAGATGGAACTGGCCAGCATGAGGCGCTTGGTATAGCGCATGACCTCGCGCCAGTTGGCGCGTATCGCGCCGAACGCCACGCGCGCGCGGCTGCCTTCGATGGCGCCGCCCTCGTAGAACGCGATCTGCTCCGCGTTCTGCCGCAACCGCACCAGCAGCACCCGGAAATCCGCCTCCACGCGCTGCTGCCGATAATTGACGCCGACCAGCCCGCCGCTGACCTTCTGGATGATCCACGATCCCACGACGGCGTACGCGATGGCCACCCACACCATGTAGCCGGGTATCCCGACCCCATGGCCGAACAGCGTGAAGCTGAGGGTCCCCGACAATATCCAGAGTATGGTCACGAAGGAAAAGAACGTGACCACGGTCGACAACAGGTCCAGCGACAGGGCCAGGGTATTGGACGCCAGGCTGCGCAGGTCCTCGGCGATACGCTGGTCGGGGTTGTCGAAGGTATGGTCCCGTTCCAGCCGGTAATAGGTGTCCCCGCGCAGCCAGCGCGCCAGATAAACATCCGTGAGCCATTGCCGCCAGCGGAATTCCAGCCCCTGCCGCACATAGATCTGCGCGGTGGACATGAAAATGAACAGGAACGCCAGCACGGTGAACACCAGCAGCAGGTGCTTGAACGCGGGGAAGTCGTGTTTCTCGATGGCGTCGTAGAAACTGGCGAACCACGTGTTGATGCGGACATTGACGTACACGATGCCCAGGTTCAACAGCACCACCAGCAAGAGCATGCCACGCGCGCGATGCCGTTCCTCGGAAAACCAGTAGGGCTTGATCAAGGCCCAGCTGCCGGGCGCCTGGGCGCCGAGCCGTCCCGGGCCCGCAGCGCCGCCTCTTTCCTGAATGGAGGCTGAATTCATCGTGTCATCCTGAAGGTCTCGTCAGCGGGTATGACCGCCCGCGAGGACTTAGGTTTCACGATTTCCTGACGGCCTCTCGGCCGGCCGTCGCCATGGACCCGTGGCGGACCGGCGTCGCGGATCCTGCCTCGTCGCCCTACCCGGCAGCCAACGGCACTTCCGGCTTGCCGGCCGACCGCGATCCCGGCCGCGGTCGCGTGGTGGCCGCATGATAGGTATGCACCACCGACAATTTCACCGCGTCGCTCTGGTTGCGACCCGCCGCATGCAGCGTGCGGCAATGGAAAAACAGCACATCGCCCGGCTCCAGCGCCGGCGAGATCGCCTGGTCGATCAAGGCCTGGTTCTCGGGCAGGTCTTCGCGCAGGAATTGCACCGCGTCGAAACGCTCGGGCGCCAGGTTCATGGCATGGGACCCCGGCACCAGCCAGAGCGCGCCGTTGTGGCTGGTCTCCGGTCCCAGCGCCAGCCACGTGGACACCAGGTCCTCCTTGTCGAAGGACCAATAGCGAATGTCGCGGTGCCAGCCGGTCAGGCTGCCATAGCGCGGATGCTTGGTCATGACGCAGTTGTGATGCGCGCGCGACAGCACCACGGGTTCACCGAAATACGCCCGCAGCGACGCGGCGATCGCCGGATCGGTGGCCCAGGCGGCGTAGGCCTCGTCGCGCGCATAGGCATCGAGCAGGCGCCGGACGGTGCCGCCGCCCTCCGCGTTGCGCGAGGACGGCGCGCCCGGATAGCGCAAATCGGCCTCGTATTCGAGCGGCGCCCGCGCCTGCGCCAGTTGCGCCTCGGACAACTGGCGCAAGGCCTCGCGACGTTCGGGGGACAGGAAATGCTTGGCGATGACAAAACCCTGCTGGCGCAGGGTTTCGATTTGGGAGGCATTCAACGGCGACATGGATACTGCCCGGCGGGGAATAATGGCTTATCGATTTTACGTTCCCTTTCCCCATTTACCCAGGGAACGCACCCGCCGCGCGCAAAATAATCGACCGATGTCCTGCCGCCGGCACAGGCTTAGAACAGCCCCCCGAAGACCAGCCCGGCCACCGCCCCGCCCAGCAGCAGCCACAGCGGATGCAGCTTGGTCCGCCATCCCAGCAGCGTCGATGCCAGCGCGATGAGCAGCAGCAGCACGTTGGTCACCGATGCCACGGTGATCAGGACGCCGCTGGCCGCCACCAGCCCCACGGTCATGGGAAAGATTCCCTGCTGCGCCACGATGCGCCACGGCCGGTCCTTGAACTTGTCCCACAAGCGCAGGACCAGGATGGTCACCACCGCCGGCGGCACGAACTTGGCGGCGCTGGACACCAGCATGCCGGACCAGCCCTCGACGTGCCAGCCCACCAGCGGCACGATCATCAGGTTGGGCCCTGGGGCGGCCTGCGCCAGGGCGAACAGCGACGTGAAGGTCTCGGCGCTCATCCAGTGATGCACGTCCACCACCTGGCGCTGCATTTCGGGAAGTATGGTCATCCCGCCGCCGAAGGAAATCAGCGCCAGCTGGGCGAACAGCGTGAAGAGGTCCCACAGGGTCTGTATCACCGAACTCATCGACGCAGCCTCCACGTTCCCAGGATGCTCAGGGGCGTCAGCACCAGCATGGTCGGCACCAGCGGCAGGCGCAGGATGGCGATCGCCACGAAACAGGCCACGACGATCACCGCGCCCCAGGCGCTCTTGAGTATGGGCTTGCCAATCTTCAGCGCCATCGACAGCACCAGGCCCGCGGCGGCGGCCGCGAGGCCGGCGAACAGGTGCCGCACATGCGGGTCATGCTGGTAGTGATCGTAGACCACGCCCAGCGCCAGCACGACGATGGTGGGCACCAGGACAAAGCCCGTCAACGCGAGCACCGCGCCGACCACGCCCCGAAAGCGCATGCCCAGCGCCACCGCCAGGTTCATGATGTTGCCTCCCGGCAGGAACTGGCACAGGCCCAGCATGGTCGTGAATTCATCGCTGGACAGCCATCGGTGCTTCTCCACCACCATGCGCCTGACCAGCGGCAGCGCGCCGCCGAAGGCGGTCATGCCAAGGACGAAGAAGCCCCAGAAAAGTTGGCTCAGTGTGGGTGGCGGCGCCAATTCGGCATCCGGAGTGGGGGCTGCGGGACTCATGCCGGCGGGCTTCCTTGCGCGGTCAGGGGGAGAAACTAGTCTTATGTATTATATAAGACCCGCGGGAAATTTCGATATTCCACGAGGGAAAAATCGACGCTCGCGCATTGACATGCAGACATCATGACGTCATGATGTCTGCATGACTTTCCCGCATGAGCATGAGCAACAACACGGCCCCCGCTACGCGGCGGTCGAAACCGCCCTGGCCGCCGAGATCTCGACGGGCAGCCTTCCCCCGGGCAGCCAGCTTCCCCCCGAAGACCGCTTGATCGACCGGTTCGGCGTCAGCCGGACGACGGTACGCAAGGCGATCGAGCGCCTGGTGGCGCGCGGGCTGGTGGAAATCCGGCGTGGCAAGGGCACGTTCGTCGCGGCCCCCCGGATCACCCAGGAACTGACCGAGCTGACCGGCTTCGTCGAGGACATGCAGGCGCTCGGCCGCACGCCGACCGCCCGGCTGCTGGACAAGCGCGTCGTGGCGGCCGATGCGCGGGTCGCGCGGCAGCTGGCCCTGCCGGCTGGCACCCTGGTCATGCGGATCCAGCGCGTGCGCCTGGCCGATGGGGTCCCCGTGTCGTTCGACGACACCTATCTGCCGCGTGAGATTGGAGAAAAGATCGTCACTCACGACCTGGACGCCGAACCCATTTTCGCCTTGCTGGAAGGCAGGTACAGCCTGCCACTGATCGGCGCGGAATACAGGCTCGAAGCGGCCATCGCCACGGCGGATGTCGCGCGGGCCCTTGCCGTCGAACCGGGCAGCGCGATTTTCCTGGTCGAGCGCACGTCCTATACCGAGGGGGATCGTCCCATCGACTACGAAAAGCTGCACTATCGCGGCGACGCGATCAGCTTCGTGACCCGGCTGGCCAGGCATCCGCGCGTACCCTCGCGACGCGAGGCCTGAAGCATGGCGATCCCGTGGCTCTTCGTGGCCGCCTTTGGCGCCAGCGCCCTCGGCGGCGTGCTGGGCATGGCCAGCGGCATCTTCATCGTGCCTATCCTGACGCTGCTGTTCGACATCGACATCCATGTCGCGATCGGCGCGAGCATCGTATCGGTCATCGCCTGCTCCTGCGGCAGCGCGGCCCCCTTCCTCAAGGGCCGCCTGACCAATATCCGGCTTGCCATCGTGCTTGAATCGGCCACCACGCTGGGCGCGCTGACCGGCGTGTTCCTGGTCGGCATCGCCTCTACCTCGTTTCTCTATGGCCTGTTCGCCGTGGTCCTGGCGGTATCGGCGCGGCAAATGCTGTCGCGGCGGCACGAGGCCGTGGGCTTGGGCGTGGACGCGCCGGTCGCGAACAGTTGGGCGACGACGCTGGGCCTGCACTCCAGCTATCCCGACCCTCGGTCGGGACGGGAACTGGCTTATCGGGTCGGCCGCGTTCCGCTCGGCCTGGCGTTGATGTATGGCGCGGGCTTGATATCCGCGTTGCTGGGGATAGGGTCCGGCGTGCTGAAGATTCCGGCGATGGATACCGCGCTGCGGCTGCCCATCAAGGTATCGTCGGCGACCTCGAACTTCATGATCGGGGTGACGGCGGCGGCCAGCGCCGGTGCGTATTTTGCAAGAGGCGACATCGACATCGGCATCGCCGGTCCCATCGCGCTGGGCTCGGTCATCGGCTCGCTGGCCGGTGCGCGCTTGCTGATGTGGCTGCCCGCCGACAAGCTGCGGGTCTTTTTCGTCGTCGTTCTTGCGCTGCTGGCGGTCCAGATGTTCCTTAGCGCGTTCGGCATCGAACTGCCGCGGGGAGGCGCATGATGCCGGCCTCCACGCCAGCCTCCTCGTCCGGCATTCGCGGAAACCGGGAGTGGATCATCGCCCGCTTGCTCTGGTACGGAACCGGGGTCGCCTGCGTGCTGATCGCCGCGGGCCTGCTGGTGGCGGCCGCGCCGGCCTCCATCGCGCTCGCGTTCCCGGTGACGGGCCATGCGCTGATGAAAGCGGGCGTGGCGGTATTCATTCTTCTGCCCATGGCCCGCGTCGCGCTGATGCTGGCCCTCTTCCTGCGCGAGCGCGACTACACCTACGCGATGATCGCCGCGCTCGTGCTGGGCATCATCGCCGCCGGCATCGTCGTGGGCGCCTGAAGGCGCCCCAGGGCAAAAAGCCCGGTGGCAAGCCTCGATGCCCCTCAGGGCGTTGCGGATCCGGCTCCGCCGGTCCGCCAACGCGCCCCCTTGAGGGGGCCCGCGTAGCGGGTACGGGGTGGGCTTCCTTCAATCCGCCTGGATGTGGGCGGCCTTGATCACCCGCGACCACTTGGCCGTTTCCGCGTCGACGAACTTGCCGAAGTCGGCGGCGCTGCCCGGCGTCGCCGAGGCGCCCAGCTCCGCCAGGCGGGTCTTCACCGTCGCGTCCGCCAGCGCCTGATTCAGCGCCGCGTTGAGCTTTTCGATCACGGGCGCCGGCGTGCCCTTGGGCGCGTTCAGGCCCCACCACACGGTGGCTTCCGAATTGTCCAGGCCCAGCGACTTCACGGTGGGCACGTCGGGCAGCAGCGCCGCCGGCTTGTCGTCCATCACGGCCAGGGCGCGCATCTTGCCCGACTTGATGTGGGCGATGACTTCCAGGGGATTGATGGCCATGAACGAAATACGGCCGCCCAGCAGGTCGGTGATGGCCGGCGCGCCGCCCTTGTAGGGCACGTGCAGCGCATCGAACTTGCCGGCCGCCTTGAGCAGTTCGCTCGCCAGGTGGCCCGAGCTGCCATTGCCCGCCGTGCCGAAGGTCAGCTTGGTCGGATTGGCCTTGGCGTAGTCGATCATTTCCTTCAGGGTCTTGAACGGCGAGTCGGCCGCCACCACCACGACCAGCGGCGCGTAGCCGATGGCGCCGACCGGCACCAGGTCCTTGGCCGGGTCGAAAGGCAGCTTGGCGAACAGCGACGCATTGCTGGCCAGCGACGGCGACGAGGTCAACAGCGTATAGCCGCCGGCCGGCGCGCGGGCCACCAGGTCCATGCCGATATTGGTGGCGCCGCCCGGGCGGTTGTCGACGATGATGCTCTGCTTGAGCGTGTCGCCCATTTTTTGGGTGATCAGGCGGCTGACGATGTCCACGGCGCCGCCGGGCGCATAGGGCACCACCACGCGGATGGGCTTGGAAGGATAGCTGTCTTCAGCGTGGCTCAGGGCCGGAGCGCCGGCGGCGATCAGGGCGGTGGCCAGGCCGAGTCCGCGAATTAGTCGTGCGAGCGCGCGGCTGCGTAGCATGATTTCGTCTCCATGGAGCGGTAAGGATTTTTAGTTGGGCTTGATGGTGCCCGCGACGACTGATATCGTCCAATACTTTTTCCAGCGCCAACTAATAGGATTTGCAGATAACCCATGGACTTTCGCCAGTTGCGCTACTTCGTCACCGTCGCGGAAGAGCTGAGTTTCAGCGCCGCCGCCCGTCGCCTGCATATCAGCCAACCGCCCCTCAGCACACAGGTCAAGGCGCTGGAAGACGAACTGGGGACCGAGCTGCTGGCCCGCAACAAGCGCAATGTCGCCCTGACCGAGGCCGGCCGGCTCTTCCTGGACCAGGCTCGTCGCGCCTTGCAGCACCTGGAGCGCGCCGGCGACGTGGTGCGCCAGGCCATACGGGGCGAAGCAGGCGAGATACGGATCGCGTTCACCGCCTCCGTGCCCATGTTCGAAGCCTTTCCACGCCTGGTGCAGGACTTTCGCGGCCGCCATCCCGCGGCCCGGGCGGACCTGATCCACATGTCCACGGGTCAGCAGTTGCAGGCCCTGGCCGAGAAAAGCATAGACGTGGGCTTCCTGCGTCCGTCCACCCTGTTCTGCCCGCCCCCCAATATCCGCGTACTGCGGCTATGGCGCGACCGCCTGGTGGCGGTGCTGCCCGCCGGCCATCGCCTTGCCGCGGAGCAAGCGCCGCTGCCGCTGGCCGCGCTGTCCGACGACACCTTCATCCTGTTCCCGCGCGGGCTGGGCTGCGGCCTGTTCGAGCACGTCACGGTGTTGGCCAGTCGCGCCGGATTCGCGCCTCACGTGGGCCAGGACGCGCGCGAAGGCGCCACCATCATCGGCCTGGTGGCCGCCGGCATGGGCATCTCCATCCTGCCGGAAACCTATGCCAAGACCGGCATTCCGGGCGTGGTTTACCGTCCTCTGGAGACCAGCGATGCCGCCAGCGAGATCCTGCTGGCGCACCGGGCCGACGACCCGTCGCCCCTGCTGGCGCGTTTTTTCGCCATGGCCGCCGCCGGCGACGGGCATGCCGCCGCCTGAACGCCGGCCGCCTGGGCCGCCCCGCGGTGCGCAGCCCTACTTCGGGGTGCCGAAAAGCGTGATGGTATGGTCCGTCAGCGTGTAGCCCATTTCGTCGGCGATCTTCTGCAGCCGCTTCTCGATGAGGGGGTCGAAGAATTCCTTGACCTCGCCCGTCGTGGTGCTGACCAGGTGGCCATGGTGGCGCTCGCCATCGTTCAATTCGTACACGGCCTTGTTGCCGCCCAGCTGGCTGCGCTGGAGCAAGCCGGCATGCTCGAACTGGGTGAGCACCCGATACACCGTTGCCAGGCCCATTTCGACGCCGTCGTTGATCAACAGCCGGTACACGTCCTCGGCGCTGAGATGACGCTGTTCGCTGTTGCGGAACAGGTCCAGGATTTTCATGCGGGGGAATGTGACCTTCAGGCCGATTCCCTTCAGATCCACCGCGTCGCTCATTTGTATCTCCGCGTAATCGGTGCTGGCATCGGTCGCCACGCCGACCGTCCGCCAGTATCCATCGAAGCCGGCCGCCGCACCAGCCGTTTATCCGGCCAGTCCCCGGCGAGTCCCCATTTAATGGCATGATGCGCCATGGCCGCCCGCCCTTTCCCGCGCCGCGGCGCGCACCGGCCGGCGCCACACGGGCACCTACACGGGAACTCCATGAATTCGACTTCGCTGCACTACCGTACTTTCCTCGCCCTGCTGATTGCCGTATCCATTGCCTTCGGCTGGATCATGTGGCCGTACTACGGGGCAATTTTCTGGGGCACCATCCTCGCCATCATCTTCGCGCCGATGCAGCGCCGGCTGGTCGCCGCGCTGGGCAAGCGGCGCAACCTGGCCGCGCTCATCACCCTGCTGCTATGTATCGTGCTGGCCATCCTGCCGGTGGTCGTCATTACCGGCTCGCTGGTGCAGGAAGGCACGATGCTGTACCAGCAGGTCAAGTCCGGCGACCTGAATTTCGGCGCCTATTTCGAACGGGCCGTATCCGCCCTGCCGCCGTCGGTCCACAGCATGCTGGACCGCTACGACCTCAGCGACATCCGCAGCCTGCAGCAGAAGCTCAGCGCGGGCGCGGTGCAGGCCAGCCAGTTCCTGGCGACCAAGGCGTTCAGCATCGGCCAGGACACCTTCCAGTTCGTGATCAGCTTCGGCATCATGCTTTACCTGTTGTTCTTCCTGCTGCGCGACGGCAGTTCGCTGTCGCGCCGGGTGACGCAGGCGATACCCATGAGCGAGGCCTACAAGCAGCATCTGGCGCGCAAGTTCACCACCGTGATCCGCGCGACGGTCAAGGGCAATGTCGCCGTGGCCGCGACCCAGGGCTTCCTGGGGGGCCTGGCGTTCTGGGTGCTGGGGATCCAGGGCGCCTTGCTGTGGGGCGTGCTGATGGGCTTCCTGTCGCTGCTGCCGGCCGTGGGCGCGGCGCTGATCTGGGTGCCGGTGGCCGCCTATTTCCTGCTGACCGGCGCGCTGTGGCAAGGCATAGGCCTCACCGCCTTCTGCGTACTGGTCATCGGCATGGTGGACAACATCCTGCGGCCCATCCTCGTGGGCAAGGACACCAAGCTGCCCGACTGGCTGGTGCTGATCTCGACGCTGGGCGGCATGGCGCTGTTCGGGCTGAACGGCTTCGTCATCGGGCCCCTGGTGGCGGCGCTGTTCACCGCCGTGTGGGACCTGTTCGCGTCCGATGGCCAGTCGCTGCCGTCGGGCGAGGTGCTGGACGCCGGCATTCCGACCCCGCCCGAGGACGAGTAGCGGCCGGCCTCTACGCCTGCCAGGGGAAGTCGATGAGGTCGCCGTACAGGCGTCGCAAGGTCGCCTTGACCTCGGCCGACTGCTGGTAGATGGCGATGAACTTCAACAAGCGCGCATCCTCCGCCCGGTTCGGCAGCGTCACCCAGCGGATGGCGTAGCGCCGCACATTGACGGGGTCGTTGTTGTCGAAGGCCAGTCCGTCCTTCTCGTCCAGGCCGCCGTGCTTGGCGAAGGTCGTGTAGGTGACGGACGCGGTCACGTCGTCGAAGGTGCGCGACGCCTGCGAGCCCTCGATCGATACGAACTTCAGCTTGTGCGGGTTATCGGTCACGTCGAGCAACGTGGCCTTCTCCGCGACGCCGTCTTTCAAGCGGATGAGGCCCATGGCCTGCAATAGCAAGAGCGCGCGGCCGGTGTTCACCGGATCGGCCGGGATACCGATGGACGCGCCATGCGGCATTGCATCGCCACGCTTGAGCTTCTTGGAGAACAGCCCGATGGTGGTCGAGTAGCCATAGGCGATCGGCACCAGGTTCTGGCCGCGGCTCTTGTTGAACAGGTCGAGAAAAGGCGCGTGCTGGAAGTAGTTGACGTCCAGCGAACCTTCGGCGACGCCCACATTGGGCATCACCCAGTCGCTCAGTTCGACCAGCCTGGCCTGCACGCCCTGCTCGCGCGCCTGGGCGATGGCGATTTCGGTGGCTTCGTTGGCGACGCTGGGTATGACGCCTATGCGCAGCGGCGCATTCTGCGCCCGCGCGCCCCGCGTCGCGGTCAGCAAGGGCAAGGCGGCGGCCGCGCCCAGGGCGGCCAGCACACTGCGGCGTACGTGCCGGTCCCGCGTCATGCGGCCTCGCCGTCCTGCGGCACGGGGGTGTCGCCGCAGGGATGGAATTCCCCGGTTTCCGGATCGCGCACGAACAGCAGGCCGGTGGCGACGCCGAAATAGGCGCCGTGCAACTGCAGTTCGCCGCGCTGCACGCGCTGGCGGATGTAGGGAAAGGTCATCAGGTTGTGCAGGCTGTGCTCGACCACCGCCAGCTCCAGCAGCCGCAGGTCGCCGGCGCGATCCTTGCCCGAGAACTTCAGCTGGTTCGCGGTACTGCTGATCTGCGACATCCACTTGCCGATGAAGTCGCCCTTGGCCAGCGGTTCGGCGTCGTCGTAGTAGGACCGGATGCCGCCGCAGGAGGCATGGCCCATCACCACGATGTGCTTGACGTTCAAGCCGTTGACCGCGAATTCGATGGCCGAACTGGTGCCGTGGTAGTGCGAATCGGGCTGATACGGCGGTACCAGGTTGGCGACGTTGCGCAGCACGAACATCTCGCCGGGACCCGCGTCGAAGATCAGCTCGGGGGCGACACGCGAGTCACAGCAGCCTATCACCATGATTTCCGGATTCTGGCCTTTCTCGGCCAACTGGCGGAAGCGGGTGCGCTCGGCCGGGAAGCGACCGGACAGGAAGGCCTGGTAGCCCGAGGAAAGACGATCGGGAAAGGAGGAGATTGTGCTCATGTCAACGACCTTGTTGTAGCGGACCCGGAGGTACCAGATGGGCCACATTTTACCGGGCCGCCCGCTTATCGGCCGCAAAAGCCCGAACGGCGGGCGGGTTGGGCTGGGCGCCAAGCCGGGTTGGGTCGGGGTTGGGTCGGGGTTGGGTCGGGGTCGGCAGCGTTCAAGCCGGGTCCGAGCCATTAAAATCGCGTCATGTCCCCTGTCCGTACTCCCTCGGCCACTCCGCGCGACGCTCCGCCCTCGGCGGATGGGACGGCGGCGGGTCGCCCGGAGCCCGGCCATCCGGCATCGGGCCTCCGCGAATCAGGCCACGAAGACTCGGGCCACCATGGATCCGGATCCGGCCACCTGTTCGGCGATCCGGAGCATGAAGCGCCCTGGGACGAGGTCATCGCACCGGGCGCTGTCCTGCTGCGCCGCCATGCCTGCGCCCAGGCCGACGTCCTGGTGGCCGCGGCCCGCGTGGTCGTCGCCGCCGCGCCGCTGCGCCACCTGGTCACGCCGGGCGGCCAGACCATGTCGGTGGCCATGACCAACTGCGGCGAGTGGGGCTGGGTCTCGGACCGCCGCGGCTACCGCTACGACCCCGTGGACCCGGCCAGCGGCCGCCCCTGGCCGCCCATGCCCGGCATCTTCCTCGACGTGGCGCGTGGCGCCGCCCTTCGCGCCGGCTATCCCGATTTCGCGCCGCAGGCCTGCCTGATGAACCTGTACCGCCCCGGGACGCGGCTGACCCTGCACCAGGACCGGGACGAACTGGATCTCGCGGCGCCCATCGTATCGATTTCCCTGGGCCTGCCGGCGATCTTCCTGTTCGGCGGCCTGCAACGCAGCGACCGGGCCCGCCGCTTTCCCTTGCAGCATGGCGACGTGGCCGTCTGGGGCGGGCCGTCGCGGCTGGCCTTCCATGGCATCGCGCCCCTGGCGGCGGGGCATCATCCCGCGACGGGCGCGGTGCGCTTGAACCTGACCTTCCGCAAGACGCGCTGACAACGGCGCGCGCTCACCCGCGCGGATGGTGCTGGGCGTGCAGGGTCTTCAGGCGCTCCCGCGCGACGTGGGTATAGATCTGCGTGGTGGAGATATCGGCGTGGCCCAGCAGCAACTGCACCACCCGCAGGTCGGCGCCATGGTTCACCAGGTGCGTGGCGAAGGCATGGCGCAGCACGTGCGGGGAGATGGGCGCATGTATGCCGGCCTCTTTCGCGTAGCGGCCGATGATCAGCCAGAAGTTCTGGCGATGCATCCCCTCGCCCCGCACCGTCAGGAACAGCGCGTCCGACGGCCGCCCCTTGGACAGCAGCGGCCGCGCCTCGCGCACGTACCGGTCTATCCAGTGCGCGGCCTCGGCGCCCAGCGGCACCAGCCGGTCCTTGCCGCCCTTGCCGCCCACCACGCGCACCACGCCTTCGTTCAGGTTGACGTCCAGCAGCGACAGGCCGATCAGTTCCGAAACGCGCAGGCCGGTGGCGTACAGGATCTCCAGCATGGCCTTGTCGCGCAGGCCCAGTTCAGTCAGGGCTTGCGGCGCCGCCAGCAAGGCCTCGACCTGGGCCTCGCTCAGCGTCTTGGGGCTGCGCATGGGTTGCTTGGCGGAACGCACGGACAAGCAGGGATCCTCGGCCACCAGGCGTTCGCGCATGGCCCATTGGAAATAACGCCGCAAGGCGGCCAGGCGGCGGTTGGCGGTGGTCGGACGGGTGTCGCGATGCACGGCGGCGAACCAGGCCTCGATGTCGCCGGCCTGCGCCTGCGTCAAGCCGCGGCCAGCATGATCCCGCAGCCAGACGTCGAAGCTGGCCAGGTCATTGCGGTAGGCGTTCAGGGTGTTGCGCGCCAGGCCGTCCTCCAGCCACAACGCATCCAGGAAATCCGCGATACCCGGATCGACGTCGGTGCGGCTCTGGATGGACGGAACAGTTGCGGCGCCGGCCGAGGCATCCGCCGGGATATCCGCCATCGTCATGCCGCCGGCGCCGCGCCCACGCCGGCATCGCTGTCGTTGGCGGCTTGTTGGCGCCGGTTGCGCTCCAGCCAGGCGTTGTAGCCACCGGCCAGCGCCCAGGTATTGCGATAGCCGGCCTTCTTGAGCTTGGCGGCCAGGACGGCCGCCGAGATTTCATCCGGACACGCGCAATAGACGACGATGCGCGCGTCCAGCGGCCAGGCATGGGGCTGGGTGACGATGGGATCGCGGGGATCGAACATGATGGCGCCCGGCATGGGGTCCTCCCCCCCGGCGCGCACGTCCAGCAGCACCACGTCGCAACCGTCTTCCCGGGCCGCGCGCCAGGCGTCCAGCTCGTCCAGCGTCACGCGGGGCACGTGGCTCAGGTGCGCGATGGTGAACCGGCGGCGGAACACGCGGTAGGCCAGGTACAGCGCCAGCACGACGCCCAGGGCGCCCAGCCCATAGCCGCCATAGCGGCCCAGCGTATCCAGCACCTGTCCCAGCATGTCATTGAAGACGGCGCCGATGATCATGGCCGACCCGGCCCACAGCACGGTGCCGGCGGCGTCGAACGCCAGGAAACGGCGCATCGGCAGGCGCGTCAGGCCGGACATCACCGTGGACAGCGCGCTGGCGCCCGGCAGGAACTTGGCCACCAGCAGGATCGCCGGACCGGTGCGCAGGTACAGCGACTGCGTCTGGCGGATGCAGGAATCGCGCGACAGCGAAACGCGGCAGACCGTGCCCAGCAAGCCGCCGCCATAGCGCTTGCCACCGTGGTACCACGCGCTATCCGCGATCAGGCTGCCCACCACCGCGGCCAGCAGCACCGCCTGCCAGGCCATGTCGCCATGCACGGCCATGGCGCCCGCGACGATAAGGATAGGATAAGCGGGCAGCGGCAGCCCCGCCTGCTCCAGCAGGACATTGGCGAAAACCAGCAGCGGCCCGTAGTCATGCAAGAGGGTCTGGATGTCTTTCACGGCAATCTCGATACACTTCAATGCCCGCGGCCGGCCCGCGTCTGTCGACATGGAACCGGCCGCGCCGGCGGCGCGCCGGCACAGGCCGGGGCACGCCGCCACCATACCGCATAATTGGGGGCGCGCCGGTGGATTTTCAACCGGCCTGGTCTCGGATTCAAGCAGGGAGCGTCATGCGCCGCTACATCTTCCTCATCCGCATCATCGTCATCGGGGTTCTGGCCCACGCCTACGTGGGCGCCCGCCTCATCCCCGATATCCCGTTCAGTCCGGCGGCGCGCTGGGGCGCCGCCCTCTTCCTGCTGGCGTCCTGCCTGGTGATTCCGGCCGGCTTCCTCAGCCGCCGCCTGCCGCGGCGGTTCTCCGAGGTCTTCGGCTGGATAGGCCTGCTGCTGATGGGGTATTTCTCATCGCTGTTCGTCCTTACGCTGCTGCGCGACCTGTTCCTGCTGGCGATATGGATCGCCGGCATCGCGGGTGGGCGGCACCTGCCGGGCGCCGGCACCTTGGCCGACACGGCCGTCGCGGTGCCCCTGCTGGCGCTGGCGAGCAGCCTGGTGGGCCTCTACAACGCGCGCCGGCGGGCGCCGGTGCGGTCGGTGGACGTGCCGATCGCCGGGCTGCCGGCCGCCCTGGAGGGTTTCACCATTGCGCAGATCACGGACGTGCACGTGGGGCCGACCATCAAGCGGCGCTACGTCGACGCCATCGTCGATGCCGTGAACGGCTTGCACGCCGACCTCATCGCCGTCACCGGCGACGTGGTGGACGGCAGCGTGGCCCGCCTGTCCGCCCACACCCGGCCGCTGGGCCGGCTGCAAGCGCGCCATGGCGCCTACCTGGTGACCGGCAATCACGAGTACTACTCCGGCGTCGAGGCCTGGGTGGCCGAATTCGAGCGGCTGGGCCTGAATGTGCTGCTGAACCGCCACGTGGTCATCGACCATGGGGGCGCGCGGTTGGTGGTGGCCGTGGTGACCGACTACGGCGCCGGGGCCTACGACCCCGCGCAGGAAAGCGATCCGGAAAAAGCCCTGGCGGGCGCGCCGATGGACGCCAACGTGCGCATCCTGCTGGCGCACCAGCCTCGCACGGCCTTCGCCGCCGAGCCGGCGGGCTACACGCTGCAACTGTCCGGCCACACCCATGGCGGCCAGTTCCTGCCCTGGAATTTCTTCGTCCGCCTGCAACAGCCGTTCACGGCGGGCCTGCGCCGCCTGGGGCGGCTATGGGTCTACACCAGCCGCGGCACGGGGTATTGGGGCCCGCCGAAACGGGTGGGCGCGCCGTCGGAGATCACGCGCATCCGGCTGGTGGCCGGGCGCTAGGGGCGCTAGTCCGCCTCGCCGCCCGGCGTCGTCGGCAGATGCAGCCGGCCGGTGTGGTAGTCGTAGCCGTAGACCTCCCCGTACCGGCCCCACTCCACGGCCACCTTGAGCACGCGCTCGGCCTCGTCCGGCTTGAGGAACTCCTCCAGCATGTCCAGGAACTGGCGCTCGGGCAGTTCGCCCGTGGTCTCCTGCTCCAGCGAATGCCGGATGTTGGCGGCCAGCGGAATGTGGGCCAGCAACTGGCGTCCGAACAGCTCCTGGCGTTCCTGCTGGTCCGCGCCCGCATAGCGCCGGCCGTCGGCCGTCAGCGTGATATCGCCATGCTCGACCAGCGCCAGGCCCAGCAGGCCCAGGGCCTCGTAGGCGGGGAACAGGTCCTCGTCCGGCAGGCCGGCTTCCTCGGCCAGGCGCGGCAGGTCGGCGCGGCCGTTGAGCGGCGGCTCGGCCAGCAGCTCCAGCACTTCCTCCATGCGGCCGACGTTGGCGTCGGGCAGGCGGTAGCCATGGTGCACTTCCGGCGCCGGCGCGCCGGTCGTGGTCGCGGGCACGGGACGCGCGGTCATCAAGCCGTAGACCTGGTCGACCAGCGCGCGCACTTCGGCCGAGTCGGCATTGCGCGGACGCGGCAGGTTGACGCGGATCTCGTCACGCACGCGGCCCGGGTCGCTGGCGAAGATCAGGATGCGGTCGGCCATCATGACCGCCTCCTCGATGTTGTGCGACACCACCAGGATGCCGCGCGTGCTGATGCGGCGCTCGTCCCATAGCTCCAGCATGTCGTCGCGCAGGGTCTCGCCGGTCAGCACGTCCAGGGCGGAAAAGGCTTCATCCATCAGCAGCACGTCGGGATCGGTGGCCAGGGCGCGCGCGATGCCCACGCGCTGGCGCATGCCACCGGACAATTCGCGCGGCAAGGCGCCGCCGAAACCCGCCAGGCCGATCAGCTCAAGGGCATTCTCGGCGCGCTGCTCGCGCTCGGCCAACGACACGCCTTGCGCCTCCAGGCCCAGGGCCACGTTCTGCCGCACCGTCAGCCACGGGAACAGCGCGAAGGACTGGAACACCATGGCCACGCCCGACGCCGGTCCGTACAAGGGTTGGCCACGGTAGCTCACCTGCCCCTGGTCGGCCGGGATCAGTCCCGCCATGATGCGCAGCAGCGTCGACTTGCCCGATCCGGACTTGCCCAGCAAGGCCACGATCTCGCCATCCCGCAACTGGAAATCCACGTCCTCAAGCACCGAGCGGTTGGTGCCGTCCGCGGTCTGGAACATCTTGCTGACCCCGCTCAGGTCCAGCAGGAAACTGGCTTTGCCGTTCATTGCCCTACTCCCTCGCCGGCGGCCCGCATGGCCGCCGTACCTCTGACTTGCCGCGCTCGCGGCGGCCATGCCGCGCTGGCGCGGCGCCCTGATGCCTGGCCTGGCAGCCACGCCGGCCCTAGCGGCTCCACTTCTCGGCTTGCAGGTACAAGCGCCGCCAGAAGTACCGGTTCAAGCCCATCACGAAAATACACATCACGCCTATGCCCAGGGCGATACGGGGAAAGTCGCCCTTCTCGGTCATCTCGGCGATATAGCCGCCCAGGCCGGTCGCCGTCAGCGTGGTCTTGCCCCAGGTCACGACCTCGGACACGATGCTGGCGTTCCACGAGCCGCCGCTGGCCGTGATGGCGCCCGTGACGAAGCTGGGGAAGACGGCCGGCAGGTAGAAGCGCTTCCATTTCAGCCAGCCCTTCAGGCCCAGGTTGTCGGCGGCATAGCGCAATTCGCTGGGTATGGTGCTGGCGCCGGCCACCACGTTGAAGAG
This sequence comes from Achromobacter aloeverae, assembly GCF_004121055.1. Taxonomy (GTDB): domain Bacteria; phylum Pseudomonadota; class Gammaproteobacteria; order Burkholderiales; family Burkholderiaceae_B; genus Bordetella_C; species Bordetella_C aloeverae. The sequence continues at coordinate 660,778 of NZ_PYAL01000002.1, read as the reverse complement.
GATGTACCACTGGGTGCCGAAAATCATCAAGGGGCTGAGCCAGATTTCCGGGTTCAGGTTGAAGGCGACGATGGCCACCACCGCCAGCGGGAACAGCAGGTTGGACGGGAAAGCCGCCAGCAGTTGCGCCAGCGCCTGGATGCGCTGCGACAGGCGCGGGCGCAGGCCGATCATGATCCCCAGCGGCACCCAGACCACCGACGCCAGCACGATCAGCACCATCACGCGCAACAGGGTGATGGCGCCCAGGCCCAGCACGCGCAGGGCTTCGGACCAGCCCACTTCGGCGTGCACGAATTCGGCCAGGCGCCAGATCGCAAGAAGGGCCAGCGCGGTCAGCAGCGCATCGACCATGCGCTCGCGCAGCGGATTGGCGGCCCGCACGCGCGCGCGCACCGACGTGCCGTCATAACCGCGGCGAAACCAGCCCAGGGCGCGCTCGCCGCGCTGTGCCAGCCCCAGCGACAAGGCGCGGGTGAGCTTGCCGCGACGCAGCAGGTCCAGCACCCAGGACTGCTGGGCGGTATTGCCCTGCGTGTCCTCGAAGCGGAATTTGTCGGCCCAGGCCAGCAGCGGGCGGAAGAACAACTGGTCGTACATCAGGATGCCCACCGCCATGGCGATGATGGCGTAGAAAATGGCGTGCAGGTCCTGCTGGTCGATGGCCGCCGCGATGTACGAACCGATACCGGGCAGCTTGATGTCCTGGTTGGACACGGTGATGGCTTCGGACGCCACCACGAAGAACCAGCCCCCCGACATCGACAGCATCATGTTCCACAACAGCGCGGGCGTGGCATACGGCAGCTCCAGGCGCCAGAAACGCTGCCAGCCGCTCAGGCGGAAGACGCGCGCGGCCTCGTTCAGTTCCGACGGCACGGTGCGGATGGACTGGTACAGGCTCAACGCCATGTTCCACGCCTGCGAGGTGAAAATGGCGAAGATGGCCGCGCACTCCACCCCCAGCAGGCTGCCGGGGAACAGGGCAATGAAACCCGTCACGGTGATCGACAGGAAGCCCAGGATGGGGATGGACTGCAGGATGTCCACCATCGGCACCAGGATCTTCTCCGCCGTGCGCGATTTCGACGCCACGGCGGCGAAAACGAAGCTGAAGACCAGCGAAGCGGCCAGCGCGATGAACATGCGCAGCGTGGTCCGCAACAGGTAATAAGGCAGGTAGCTGGGGTCCAGCGATATCGGCAGCGGCTGGCCCACCGAGTACGGGGTGGCCATTTCCTTGGCACCGAACGCCAGTATCACCAGGAAACCCAGGACCAGCGGCAATAGAAGCCAATCCCAACGGTTGGGACGGGTGCCGGGCAGGCGCTCCAGGCGCCGAATATCGAAGAAAGGGTGCATGATCTACGCGTAAACCCCTAGGGCGTGCGCAAAGTAGCACGGTGGCATGGTCACAGTCCATTCAAAAATCGGGCATGCGAGAGCGCTGCGGCTAACGCGCCACGTTGCCCCGCGGGCATCGAGACCGGATTGAAAGCTGGCTGACGCCGGGCTTGAACGGCGCCTGAACGCCGGCTTCCGGAACAAGCTTATACGCGGCGTCCCGAATGTTTTGGTATACGATCCCAGGCTTCACGTTTTTACGCCCCGTCTACCCCTCCAGATGGCCAGTACGCCAGAAACCGAAAGCGCCGACGCCCCTTTGGTCACCCGGCCCGCCTTCGCCCACTTCCTTCTTTCCCGGTTCGGCGCCTCGCTCGCCTACCAGATGGTTTCCGTAGCGGTCGGCTGGCAGATATACGCCCTCACCGGCAGCGCCATGGACCTTGGCCTGATCGGCCTGGCGCAATTCATGCCCATGCTGCTGCTGACGCTGGTGGTGGGACATGTGGCCGACCGCTACGACCGGCGCAAGATCCTGGCGGTCTGCCTGACCGTCGAAACCCTGTCGGCGGCCGTCCTGTCCGCCGTATCGCTCGCGGGCGAGGCCAATCATTACGTGGTCTATGCCTGCATCATCGCCATGAGCGCGTCGCGCGCCTTCGAGTCCCCCACCATGCCCACGCTGATTCCAGCGGTGGTGCCGCGGGCGCTGATTCCGCGCGCCACCGCCCTGTCGGCGTCGTCCAACCAGATCGCCCAGATCGCTGGTCCGGCGCTGGGCGGGGTCGGCTACGCCCTGGGCGCGGGCTGGGTCTATGCCCTGACCGCCCTTTGCTATTTCCTCGCCCTGCTGTCCATGCTGACGTTGAAGACGGAAGGCTTGCCATCGCGCAAGGAGCCCACGACCTGGCGCACGCTGTTCGCGGGCTTCACGTTCATCGCCAGCCGCCGCATCCTGCTGGGCACGCTGACGCTGGACCTGTTCGCCGTGCTGCTGGGCGGCGCCACGGCCCTGCTGCCCATCTTCGCGAAGGACATCCTGCATGCCGGGCCCTGGGCGCTGGGCATGCTGCGCGCGGCGCCCGCGCTGGGCGCCGTCAGCATGGCGCTGGTGCTGGGGCGCAAGAACCTGACCGGCAATATCGGCATGACGCTGTTCGGGGCGCTGTTCGCGTTCGGCATCGCCACCATGGTGTTCGGTATTTCAACCTCGATACCCGTCTCCATCATCGCGTTGATGGTGCTGGGCGCGGCCGACTCCATCAGCGTGGTGGTGCGCTCGTCCCTGGTCCAGCTGAACACGCCCAACGACATGCTGGGACGGGTCAGCGCCATCAACATGCTGTTCATCGGCACGTCCAACCAGATGGGCGAATTCCGTGCCGGCGTCATGGCGTCCATGACCGGCGCCGTGCCGGCCGTGGTGCTGGGCGGCATCGGCACCGTCGCGGTGGCCGCGCTGTGGATGTGGTGGTATCCGGAGTTGCGGCGACTGCGGTCACTGCATAATGTGACGCCGGAATCGGGCTAGCCAGCCACTGCCATCTTGCGCGGCCGGCCGCCTTTCAAGCCATTCGCCCGCGCCGCCTGGCGCTTGGCCTCGCTGCTGCGTCTGCCATTGCGCGCCGCAACCACCGTCGCAGCCAGAGCCATCAGTGGCGGGCTTGCGGAAACCAGGCCTGCAATCGATATGTGCAGGTCCCGAGCGTCCAGGCAAAGCGCACTGCCGCCAAAACCGATCGTCATTCTTTCCAGTTCATCCCGGCTCAATTCCGCCAGCTCCGGTGTGTTCGCAACGGGGAAGACTATGGCGGTATGGTCCGCGAATCCCACGAGCAAGGCATGCAGATCCGCCAGATACTGGACGGCGCTGGCATGCAGGCTTGAAGTTCGACGCGCACCACCGCGTTCGATCGCACGAGCCACCACATCGGTCGTCACCGGCTCATCGTAGCGTTCCCGCGCCTTTATCGCTTTCATAGTTCAATCTCCAAGGGTGTAGATCGCCCCGCGAGCGTCAACACGGTCTTATAAGACTGTGCATCGAAACGAGCCGATTCAATCGCCAGGGCACCTGCCCGAGGTGCCCTGGCGCTCACCACCTCTTCGCCCTCAACATCCCACCATTGCCTGTCCAGACACAGCGTCTGACGACTACGCCACCACAGTCCACGGGCCTTGCGCAGATGAAGCGGTCTCTTGATCGCCTGGCGCAACTCTTCGAGCACGACAACGGTAGGCTCATTCCTGGCCGGCGTCACATCCCACAGTCGCACACCGTTGTGCCAGAAACTGAAAGTGAAGCGAGCGTTCCACCTCTCCGTGCCGACGTGCACATGGGGCGGGCAATGCTCATTCCGGGTAAGGATTGCAATCACCAAGCCCTTGTGACTACAAATTTTCATCGAAACCCATCCGTTTGGTTTTACAAGTATACGTGGCTCAATCTCGGCGTGCCACCACCCTCCCGCAACGAGGAAATAATTCCCCGCTCTACCGGGACGCTTGACCAGCGCGGGCTCGGTCCGCGTTTGTTGGTGCACCCGTCGATTCGTTCCGACGTTATCGATCGCGAAAAGCTTTCTTCTTGTTGAGCCCTCTGGGTTCGCGTCGAGCAGCAGGGGAGCACCGCGAGAGACGGTGGGGCACCGGCCTATGCGCTTCGTCAGGACGGTGTGGGCGTGGGATAGGCACGCCCGAACGGCGTGCCGCTCAGGCCTAAAATTGCATGATCTCGGCGCAAGGGCCGAGGCCCTTGGCTATCGACCAGGAGGACGCGACACCATGATGGATCGGATTTTTGCCCTGTTGGGCGCACTGAATATGTTTATCGCCGTGGGCGCCGGCGCGTTTGGCGCGCATGGATTGAAGGCGCGCCTGGACGCCGGGATGCTGGCGATCTGGCAGACGGGGGTGACCTATCAGATGGCGCACGCCCTCGGACTGCTGGCCATCGCCGCGCTGGCGCCGCGCTTCGGCTCGTCCCTGCTGGCCGGCGCCGGCTGGCTGATGTTCGCCGGCATCGTGGTCTTCAGCGGCAGCCTGTACGTGCTGGCGCTGACAAATGTGCGCTGGCTGGGCGCCATCACGCCCATCGGCGGGCTGGGTTTCCTCGCCGGCTGGTTGCTGGTGGCCCTGGCCGTGTGGCGCGGGCCGACCGCTTGAACGAGGGCCCTGCCCACATGGCACGGCCCGCTGGCCAGCACGATGACCTCGGCCGCATCGCGCGAGCCAGCGGTTCGAACGATGGCGCCGGCGCGGGGCGCTACGACATGCGTTCCCCCGCCACGACCGCGCGGCCGGGGCTCGTGACGATATAGAGGCGCGCGCCCAACGCGGCCGAGACCACCAGGAACGCGCCGATCAGGCCGACCACGCCGTCCCAGCCTGCCCATTCCCAGCACTTGCCGCCGACCGATCCCAGTACGCTGGACCCCAGGTAGTACGCCAGCAGGTAGAGCGACGCGGCCTGCGCCTTGTAGCCCCGCGCCAGTTGCCCGACCCAGCCGCTGGCCACCGAATGGGCCGCGAAGAAACCGAAGGTCAGCACCACCACGCCCAGCACCATGACGACCAGGTTGACCGCCAGGGTCAGCAGCAGGCCCACCAGCATGGTGCCTACCCCCATGCAGAGCATGGCACCGCGCCCATGGCGATCCGCCAGCCGGCCGAACAGCGCGGACGCGAAAATACCGACGACGTAGACCGTGAAGATCGCGCTGATCAAGGTCTGGCTCAGGGAATAAGGCGGCGCCATCAGGCGAAAACCCGCGTAGTTGTAGATGGTGACGAAGCTGCCCATCAACAGGAATCCGAGCGCGAACAGCGACAGCAGGTTGGGATCGACCAGGTGCGTGACGATGCCCTGGCGCGCCGCCGACCATCCCCCGCTGCGCTGCGGCTTGAAATGGCGCGAGGTCGGCAAGGCCACCACGAACAACACCGCAGCCAACACCCCCACCACGCCGACCACGACCAGCGCCACGCGCCAACTGCTATGGTCGGCCACCAGGCCGGTTATCACGCGCCCCATCATGCCGCCGAATGCGCTGCCGCCGATGTACAAGCCCATGGCGAACCCAAGATCGGAGGACGACACCTCTTCGGCCAGATAGGCCATGGCCACGGCGGGCACGCCGCCCAGCACCAGGCCCTGCAAGGCGCGCACGGCCAGCAGCGCATGCCAGTCCGGCGTCGCCGCCACGGCCAGCGTCAGCACGCCGGAAGCGAACAGCGACGCCGCCATGACGGACTTGCGCGGCAGCCGGCTCGCCCACAACCCCACCAGGAAAATGGCCAGGGCCAGCAGGCCCGTCGTCAGCGACAGCGACAAGCTGCTCTGCGCGGGCGATACCTTGAAATGGTCGGCGAACAGCGGCAGCAGCGGTTGCACGCAGTACATCAGCGAAAAGGTCGAAAAACCGGCGGCGAACAGCGCCCAGTTGGCGCGTCGGAATGCGGCGGTGCCGCGTTGCAGGTATGGCGCGGTCTCGGGCGAGGCCGGTGGGGAAACAGGAGATGTGGGGGAAGACATGGTAGGGAACAACTGGGCCATCGCCACCGGCCTCGCGCCGCGCCAGGGCGGCTCGGGGTCGGCGATGCTGCTCATGAAGAAAGAATCAAGTGAATCAAGGAATCAGGGAAGCCAGGCGCCTACGGTAGTCCTATGGGGGCCATCTGTCCAATATATGGAACTGGTGATTCCCATATTTATGAAATATGATCCCAGCAATAACCGCCACTGTCGCGCCGCCGCCCATGGAACTCCGCCACCTCCGCTATTTCGTCGCCGTCGCGGAAGAAATGCACTTCACCCGCGCGGCCGCGCGCCTGGGCATCGGCCAGCCGCCACTGAGCCAGCAGATCCAGCAGTTGGAACGGGAACTGGACGCCCCCCTCTTCCTGCGCCTGCCGCGCGGCATCGAACTGACGGAAGCCGGCCGTCAATTCCTGGAGGACAGCCGCGCCATCCTGGCCGCCACCGCCCGCGCGGCCGAGCGCGCGCGTCACCTGGGACACGGCGAAAGCGGCAACGTCAGCATAGGCTTCACCTCGTCGTCCGTCTTCCATCCGGCGCTGGCGCGCGCCCTGCGCGCCTATCGCGACCGCTATCCGCAGGTCCATGTGGAACTGCGCGAAGGCAACACGGGTTCGCTGGTGGAGTGGCTGCGCACCGGCGAGGTCGACGTCGCCTTCCTGCGCCAGCCCTTCAGCCTGGGCGAGGACTTCCAGGCGGACCGCGTGGTGGACGAACCCATGCTGGTGGCCCTGCCAGCCGGCCATGCCATGGCCAAGGCCCGGGCCCTGACCCTGGCGTCGCTGCGCGACGAGGACTTCGTGCTGTATCCCCGGCCGATCGGATCCGGCCTGTACGACACCATCCTGGCCGCATGCCGGCAGGCCGGCTACACACCCCGCATCGCCCAGGAGGCGCCGCAAATGGCGTCGATCATCAGTTTGGTCGCGGCCGGATTCGGCATCTCGCTGGTGCCGGCCAGCATGCGCCATGTCCATACGGAAGGTGTCCGGTTTCGCCCCCTGCGCGGTCCGGCGCCGCGCGCGCTGCTGGACCTGGCCTATCGTCGGCACTCGCCGTCGCAGGCGGCCCGCAATGCGGTGTCCCTGATGCGGCAAGCCGCTGGCGGGTAGGCGCCTGTCGCGGCCTGCTGCCCGCTACCCCCCGCCCTGCCACCTCAGGCTCCCGAGCCGGACCCCGGGCTGAGCTCGGACGTGCCCGCCTTACTCCACGTCCTCGCCATCCGCTCCTGGCCCCTCCAGCAGCACCTTCTTCAGCGCCGCGAGAAAGCGCTTGGCCATCAGGGGCAGCGGCTGCAACTCCGAATACGTGGCCCAGATGCCGATATGCGCGGCCGGCACGATGGGACGCACCGCCAGCCCCGCCCGCGCGCGCGGCTCCACGCACCAGCGATCAACCAGGGCCGGCCCCAGCCCCTGCTGGACGAAAGCCTGCGCGGTCACCGGCGAATGCACCTTGATCGCCGCCGGCGGCCGGTTCGGCGCGTAGCCCAGGAAAGACGTCAGCACCCGTCCCAGCGGCGCATCCGCCGGATAGTCTATCCACGCCGCCGCCGTGAAATCCGCCGGCGCGACGGCCTTGCACCGTGCCAGGGGATGGTCGCGCGGCATGATGCACACCACTTCGCTGCGGCCCAGCTCCACCGACACCAGGTTGGGATGCACCGGCGGCCGCATGGACACCGCGATATCGGCCTGTCCGCTCAGGAAATGCCCCGCCAGTTCGTCATACGTCGAGCTGCGGTAGTCCACCGTCGCCTGGCCGCGTCCCTGCCGCAGCAGCGCCAGGGCTTGCGGCACCATGCGCTGGCCGAAGCTGGCGCTGGAGATCACCCGCAGCACGCCGGCGCCGGCCTGCGCCAGGTTGGCCGCCAGTTCGTTGACGCGCTGGATGCCGCCGTAGACCTGCTCCACCTCCGCGAACAGGCGGCGCGCCTCGGCGGTCGGCGACAAGCGGCTGCGGCTGCGTTCGAACAGCGGAAAGCGCAGGCGGCTTTCCGTCAACGCCAGCACGCGGCTGATGGCTGGCTGCGAGACATGCAGCATGCGGCCGGCGCCGCTGATCGAGCCGGTCATCATGATGGCGCGGAACACCTCGATCTGCCGCAGATTCAAGGGCGGCCGCGCGCCTGTCCCCGCATCGGCCGGGTCGACCGCATCGGCATCCAGGTCGTCTTCCCGCGGTTCATCGGCGGTGTCGGGCATCGGGCCGTTTTTCCTCTTTCATGCGTTGAACGATAACGGCGGATTATAGGTTTTCCATATTTTTTGATATGCGGCATCGCGCCGGCCGGTGCTAGTCTGCCGCCCTGTCTCCAACAAAAACGCCCAGCGCCCGCGGGGCCGCCGCCAGGGCCCGGCAAGGGTCCGCAACGGCCCCGCCCGCCGCGACGGCATCCCATTCGCGAACACCCAGGGGAAAACCATCATGCCGCAACCGTCCTTCCGCCTTTCGACCGCCTTTCGCCTGCTGGGCGCGAGCCTGGCGCTTGCATGCGCCGCCGGCGCCGCCCAAGCCGCCGGCACCTGGCCCGACCACCCCGTGACCTTTGTCGTGCCCTCGGCCGCGGGCGGGTCGCCCGACGTGCTGTCGCGCCTGGTGACGACGCAGCTGGCCAAGCAGGTTAACGGCTCGATCATCGTCGAAAACCGTCCCGGCGCCGCCGGCAATATCGGCATCAACCTGATCAAGCGCGCCGCGCCGGACGGCTACACCATCGGCTACGGCAACATCAATACGCTGGCCGTGAACCGCTCGCTGTTCAAATCGCTGCCCTATGACGTGGACAAGGACCTGACGCCGGTCGCCCACATGTTCGACCTGTACAACGTGCTGATCGTGCCCGAAAGCTCGCCTGCGCACAGCGTGCAGGAACTGATCGCCCTGGCCCGCAAGCAGCCGGGCCGCCTGTCCTACGGCGCACCGGGCGTGGGCACCACCGGCCACATGGGCGGCGAGCTGTTCAAGAGCATGGCCAAGATCGACGTCATGTTCATCCCGTACAACGGCGGCCCCGCCGCCATCCAGGACTTGCTGGGCGGCCGCATCGATTATCTGTTCGCCAACTCTTCGGAAGCCGGTCCGCTGGTCAAGAGCGGCAAGGTGCGCGCGCTGGGCGTAAGCAGCCTCAAGCGCCTGGCGCTCTTTCCCGACGTGCCCACCTTGGACGAGTCGGGCCTGAAGGGCTATGAAACCGTCGCCTGGGGCGGCGTGGTGGCGCCGGCGCACACGCCGGCCGACGTGGTCGCCAGGATCAACAGCGAAATCGAGACCGCGCTGAAGTCCAAGGAAGTGCTGGAAGGCCTGGCCACCCTGGGCGCCGTGCCCGCCGGCGGCAGCCCGGCGGAATTCAAGCAGTTGATCGACAGCGAAACGAAGAAGTGGCACGACATCATCGAGTCGGCCCACATCGAGAAGCTGGACTGACGGGAATACACCGAACGCCATGCAGCAAACCTACGACCTTCGCCCAGACCTCATCCTGGCCAACGCCATCATCGTCGACGGCAGCGGCGCCGACCGCTACACCGCCGACATCGCCGTCGCGGGCGACCGCATCGCCGCCATCGGCCACTTCCCCGATGCGACGGCGTCGCGCCTGGATGCGTCGGGCCTGGTCGTGGCGCCGGGTTTCATCGACTCCCACACGCACGACGACGGCTACCTGCTGGCCCACCCCGACATGACGCCCAAGGTCTCCCAGGGCATCACCACGGTGGTGACCGGCAACTGCGGCATCAGCCTGGCGCCCCTGGTCCGCGAGCAGGTCCCGCAGCCCCTGGACCTGCTGGGCCCGCCCGAACTGTTCCGCTATGCGCGCTTCGCCGACTGGATCGATGCCTTGCGCGCCACGCCAGCCGCCGTCAATGTCATCCCCCTGGTGGGCCACACCACGCTGCGCGTGGCCGCCATGCAGGACACCCAGCGCGCCGCTTCCGCGCCCGAAATCGCCGCCATGCAGGCGATGATGGAAGAAGCCCTGGAGGCCGGCGCCTTCGGCATGTCCACGGGCACGTTCTACCCACCCGCGGCACACGCGCCCACCGAGGAAATCATGGCCGTCGGCGCGCCCATCCGCGCGCGCGGCGGCCTGTACGCCACCCACCTGCGCGACGAGACCGACCAGATCGTGCCGGCCATGCAGGAGGCCCTGGACATCGGTCGCGCGCTGGATTGCCTGGTGGTGTTCTCGCATCACAAGCTGGCCGGCCAGGCCAACCACGGCCGCTCCGTGGAGACGCTGGCGATGATAGACCGCGCGGCCCCGCTGCAACCGGTCTGCCTGGACTGCCACCCCTACCCCGCGACGTCGACCATGCTGCGCCTGGACCGCGTGCGCATCGCGCGCCGCACCATGATCACCTGGTCCAAGGGCTATCCGCCGGCCAAGGGCCGCGACTTCGCCGACCTGATGGCGGAGCTGGGCCTGGATGAGCAGCAGCTGCTGGAAAAGCTGACGCCCGCGGGCGCCATCTACTTCCTGATGGACGAAAAAGACGTGCGCCGCATCATGGCGCATCCGGCGGCCATGGTGGGCTCCGACGGCCTGCCCTTCGATCCGCATCCCCACCCCCGCCAATGGGGCACGTTCACCAACGTGCTGCGCACCCTGGTCCGCGAGCAGTCGGTGCTGACGCTGGAGGCGGCGGTACACAAGATGACGGGCCTGGCAGCCCGCAACTACGGCGTGGCCGAGCGCGGACTGCTGCGGCCGGGCTATTATGCGGACCTGGTCCTGTTCGATCCCGCGCAGGTCGGCGACCGCGCCACCTTCGAGGCGCCGGTGCAGGCCAGCCAGGGCATCCAGGGCGTATGGGTCAACGGCCAGCGCGTCTGGGCCGATGGCGCGGCGGGCACGGCGCGGCCCGGCCAGGTGCTGACGCCCATGCGCCGGGGCCAGGCCTCGGCCTGAACCGGACGGGCCGGCGGTCCGCCCCGACCACCGGCCCCCGCATAAATCGGAGTATTTTTCGTGACGAACCCTTCATCCGGCCTTTACCTGGGCATACTCGGCGGCATGGGCCCCATGGCCGGCGCCGCCTTCGCCGAACGGCTGGTGGCCCTCACGCCGGCCGCCCGCGACCAGGATCACATTCCTGCCCTGCTGGTGAACGACCCCCGCGTCCCCGACCGCACGGCCGCGAAGCTGGCCGGCGGCGAGGATCCCCTGCCGGCCATGTCGCGCGGGATCAAGCTGTTGACCGACGCCGGCGCGCGCCTGATCGCCATTCCCTGCAACACGGCCCACCTCTGGTACGACGAACTGGTCGCGGCCTCCTCCGTGCCGGTGCTGCACATCATCGAGTCCGTAGTGGAAGACCTGCGCAGGCGCGGCATCGACAGCGGCCCCATCGGCCTGATGGGCACCGAAGGCACCTTGCGCATGGGCTTGTACCAACGCCATCTGGAGCGCCACGGCTACGACTGCGTGGTGCCCACCGAGGGAGAGATGACGACGTACTGCACGCCGTCCATCGCCGCCGTGAAGGCCAACCGCCTGGCGGACTCGTTCGAGCCGGCGGCCGCCTGCGTCCGCGCGCTGGCCGCGCGCGGCGCCGTGGCCGTGGCCCTGGGCTGCACGGAGCTGCCCCTGGCCATCCCGCACGACCGTCGCAGCGAGTTCGACGTGCCCTTGACCGACTCCATCGACGCGCTGGCCCTGGCCGCGATCCAGCGCTACCAGGCCGACACCGGCGTCGCGCGCCAGGCCGCCAGAGCCTGCGCCTGACGGCGGCCCCCGTCAGGCGCCCAGATAGGCCTTGCGCACATCGGCGTTGACCAGCAGGTTGGCGCCCGTGTCGTGCATCACCACCCTGCCGTTCTCCAGCACATACCCGCGATCCGCCACCTGCAAGGCCTTGTTGGCGTTTTGCTCGACCAGGAACACCGTCACCCCCTGGTCGCGGATGGTGCGGATGATGTCGAAGATCTGCGCGATGATCAGCGGCGCCAGCCCCAGCGTCGGCTCGTCCAGCAGCAGCAGGCTGGGCCGCGTCATCAGCGCGCGGCCGATGGCCAGCATCTGCTGCTCACCGCCCGACATGGTGCCGGCGCGCTGCTGGGCCCGTTCCTTCAGGCGCGGGAACAACTCATAGACGTGGCCCAGCCCCTGCTGCATCTGCACCCGGTTGGCGAAGAACCCCCCCATCATCAGGTTCTCCTCCACGGTCAGGTCCTTGAACACGCGCCGTCCCTCGGGCGACACGGCGATGCCGCTGCGCATGATCTGGTGCGTGTCCGCCCGCGTGATATCGCGCCCCTCGAAGGTGATGACGCCGCTGCGCGCGTGCGGATTGCCGCAAACCGTCATCAGCAAGGTGGTCTTGCCGGCGCCGTTGGCGCCGATCAGGGTCACGATCTCGCCCTTGTTGACTTCCACCGACACGCCGTTCAGGGCCTGGATGGCGCCATAGTAGGTGTGCACGTTGTCCAGCTTCAGCATCATTCTTCTCCCAGATACGCCTTGATGACGCGCTCATCGCTGCGCACCGCCTGCGGGGTCCCGGTAGTGATGGGCTTGCCATGCTCCATGACCAGGATGCGGTCGGAGATGCCCATCACCAGGCTCATGTCGTGCTCGATCAGCAGCACCGCCACGCCGAACTCGCGGCGCAGGCGGTCGATCAGGCGTTGCAGGTCCTGCTTCTCCTGGGGATTGAGGCCGGCGGCCGGCTCGTCCAGCATCAGCAGCCGCGGCTTGGTGATCATGCAGCGCGCGATCTCCAGGCGCCGCTGGTGGCCATAGGCCAGGTTGCCGGCTTCGCGATTGGCGTATTCGCGCAGGCCCATGAAGTCCAGCCACTCGGCGGCGCGCGTCACCGCGTCGGCCTCCGCCTGGCGATAGGACTTGAACTTGAGCAGGCCCGGCAGCAGCCGGGTCTCGACCTGGGTGTGTTGCGCCACCAGCAGGTTTTCCAGCACCGTCAGCTTCTTGAACAGGCGCACGTTCTGGAAGGTGCGCACCAGGCCGTGCTGCGCCACGCGGTGGCTGGGCAGGCCGGTAATGGCCACGCCGTCCATCTCGATATCGCCCTCGCTCGGGCTATAGAAACCGCCGACGCAATTGAACACGGTGGTCTTGCCGGCGCCATTGGGCCCGATGATGGCGAACACCTCGTCGTGTCCCACATCGAAGGCCACATGGTCCACGGCCAGCAGGCCGCCGAAACGCATGCACAGACCGGATACTTTCAGCAAGGCCTGGCTCATTTGTTGTCCAGCTCCACATGAGGACGTTGCATCGGCAGCAAGCCTTGCGGCCGCCACATCATCATCAGCACCATGACCAGGCCGAACATCAGCATGCGGTACTCGGCGAACTCGCGCGCCAGTTCCGGCAGCACGGTCAGCAAGGTGGCCGCGAGGATCACGCCCACCTGCGACCCCATGCCGCCCAGCACCACGATGGCGAGGATCAGCGCGGACTCGATGAAGGTAAAGGATTCGGGATTCACCAGCCCCTGGCGCGCCGCGAAGAAAGCGCCGCCGAAGCCGGCGAACATCGCGCCCAGCGTGAAGGCGGACAGCTTGATGCGGGTCGGGTTCAGGCCCAGCGAACGGCACGCGATTTCGTCCTCGCGCAGCGCTTCCCACGCGCGTCCCACCGGCATGCGCTTGAGCCGCGTCGACACGAACAGCGTGATCAGCGCCAGCATCAGCGCCATCAGGTACAGCCAGATGATGACGTGCTGGTTCTGGAACGTCAGGCCCAGCATTTCATGGAAGGTCTGGCGCCCCTCGACGCTGGACGAGCGCGCCATCTCGATGCCGAATACCGACGGCTTGGGGATGCCGGAGATGCCGTCCGGGCCGCCCGTCAGCCAGTTCAGGTTGATCAGCAGCAGGCGGATGATCTCGCCGAAGCCCAGGGTGACGATGGCCAGGTAGTCCCCGCGCAGGCGCAGCACCGGAAAGCCCAGCACGAAGCCGAACAGCGCCGACATGGCGCCCGCGAAGGGCAAGGCTTCCCAGAACCCCCAGCCGCCCCAGTGATACAGCAGGGCGTAGGTGTACGCGCCCACCGCGTAGAAGCCGACGAAGCCCAGGTCCAGCAGGCCGGCGAAACCCACCACGATGTTCAGGCCCAGGCCCAGCATGACGTAGATCAGCACCAGCGTGGCGATGTCGACCGAACTGCGGTCGCCGAAGAAAGGCCACACGATGGCAAGCACGATCAGCGCCGACGCCAGCCACTTATGGCCGCTGGCGGGCGCGGCCGGCAAGGTCGGCAAGGCGCCCTTGAGGCGCTTGAACGGCAGGCCCAGCCAGGGTCGCAGCAACTGGCCGACAAAGACCACCGCCATGGCGACCAGGACATTGGACCAGTGCGGGTCCATCAGCGTGCGCGCGCCCTGGCGCACCAGTTGCAGGCCGAACACGGGCGTGACGATGACCGCGGTCATGATGGCCGCGATAAAGGCATTTCGTATGTTTTGCGCCATCAGACTTTTTCCACCTCGGGTTTGCCCAACAGGCCGGTGGGACGAAATAGCAGGATCAGCACCAGCAGCAGGAACGCAACGATGTCCTTGTACTGGGACGAGAGATAGGCCGCGGCGAAGGTCTCCACCAGTCCCAGCAGCACGCCGCCCAGCATGGCGCCGGGAATGCTGCCGATGCCGCCCAGCACCGCCGCCGTGAAGGCCTTGATGCCGACGATGAAGCCGATGAAGGGATTGAGCTTGCCGATGGTCACCGCGACCAGCACCCCACCCACGGCCGCCAGCATGGCGCCCAGCACGAAGGTGAAGGAAATCACGCGGTTGGTGTCGATGCCCAGCAGGTTGGCCATGTGCATGTCCTGCGAGCAGGCGCGCGACGCCCGGCCCATGCGCGAGTGGCGGATGTACAGCGACAGCGCGATCATCAGCACCACGGTCACGACGATGATCATCACGCGCGAATACGGAATCGTGACGTCGAACTTGCTGCCCATGTGGAATTGCAGCGCGCCCGAAAGGATGTTGGGCACCGCCATGTCGCGCGCGCCCTGCCCCAGGGCCATCCAGTTCTGCAGGAAGATGGACATGCCGATGGCGGAAATCAGGGCCACCAGGCGCGGGCTGCCGCGCAGGGGCCGGTAGGCCACGCGTTCGACGGCGAAGCCGTAGGCGCCCGTCACGGCCATGGCGACGATGAGCATGACCGCCACGAGCAGGTAGACCGGCATGCCGCTTTGCGTGCCGACGGCCGTCAGCGTCACCAGCCCGACGTAGGCGCCGATCATGTAGATCTCGCCATGCGCGAAATTGATCATGCCGATGATGCCGTACACCATGGTGTAGCCGATGGCGATCAACGCATAGATGGCACCCAGCGACAGTCCGTTGAAGAACTGTTGTGTCAATTGCGGAAGAAGGTCAGACATTATTACCAATGCTCCAAATAGATCCGGCCCCGGAAAAACGCCCCCGGAGCCGGAAACCTGGATTTACTTCGGTGGATACCCCGGCCAGGCGGGGATGCGCGTCATCAGAGCTGGGTCTTCTTGCCGTCCTTGTCCCACTTGAACACGGCGAACTCGAAGTTCTTCAAGTCGCCCTTGGCGTCGTACTCGACCTTGCCGATGGCCGTGTTGAAGCTGTGCTTGTGCAGGTAGTCGGCGACCTTGACGGGGTCCTCGCCCACCGCCTCGATGCCGTCGGCGATCAACTGCACCGCCGCGTAGGCGGGCATCTGGAACGCGCCGTCCGGATCGCGCTTCTTGTCATGGAAGGCCTTCACGATGCCTTCGTTGCCCGGCATCTTGGTGAAGTCCGCCGGCAGCGTCACCAGCAGGCCGGCGATGGCCGGTCCGGCGATGGCCACCAGGTCCTGGTTGGCCGTGCCTTCCGGTCCCATGAACTGCACGTTCAGGCCCTGTTCGCGCGATTGGCGCAGCAGCAGGCCCAGTTCCGGGTGGTAGCCGCCGAAGTAGACGAAGTCCACGCCCTGCGACTTCAGCTTGGTGATGACCGCCGAATAATCGCTGTCGCCGACGTTGATGCCTTCGAAGATGGCGACGTTGACGCCATCCTTGACCAGGGTGTCCTTGACCTGGGTGGCCACGCCGGAGCCGTAGGTCTGCTTGTCGTGCAGGACGGCGACCTTCTTGGGCTTGATGTTCTTGGCGATGTAGTTGGCGGCGTAGGGGCCCTGCTGGTCGTCCCGGCCGATGGTGCGGAAGAACATCTTGGGCTTGATGGTATCGGTGACCAGGGGCGAAGTGGCGCCCGGGGTGATGCCGACGATGCCTTCCTGCTCGTAGACGTTGACCGCCGGCACCGTGACGCCGGAGCAGGCGTGGGCGACGGCGAACTTGGCGCCCGAGTTCACCACCCGGTTGGCGGCGGGCACGGCCTGCTTGGGTTCGCAGCCGTCGTCGATGAGGATGGGTTCGAGCTTCTTGCCCTTGACGCCGCCTTTGGCGTTGATGGTTTCGATGGCGGTCAGCGCGCCCGCCTGGATCTGGTCCCCGTATTGGGTATTGGGACCCGTCATGGGCTGCGGAATGCCGATCTTGATGGTATCGGCAGCGTGCACGGCGCCGGCCAGCGTAAGGGCCCCCAGGGCCAGTGCGAGGGGGGTAACGCGTTTCAACAACTTCATGCGAGGGTCTCCGCGAGGGTTAGGCGGCTCGGCACTGGACGTCGGGCGGGAATGATGGTCCCCCCGTCGCATCGCGCGTCACCGGCTTCTTGGGCAAAACTCAGAGGCAAAACACGACGTGGCAGCCATTCTGAAAGCAAGGAGTCAGACTGTCACTGCGTGTATTCCCCAGGTCTGAATATGTATGGACAAGCACAAGGACCGGGGAACACCACCCCTGTGACGGTCTTCCCGTAAAAAAGTCAAAAAAGCCCCCCACGCCGCGCGGCTTAGGCCGCTTACCGCGCCCGAGAGGGCCTTTTACCCTGGGCGCCGGCGATAAAAAAGGCCCGGGTATTTCAACCCGGGCCTTCCTTCCTGCGAACGCCCCTGGCGCCTGCCTCGTCACGCTCAGGGTGAAGCAGGAGTCCTGTTCGTAGCGGCGGGGCGCGCCAGGTTCCACATCAGGGCGCGAAAAGGCGCCAACATGCTGATATTGACCGCCAGCTTGACCGCGACGTCGCCCAGCATCCAGGTCACCCACGGCGTCCCGGTCGCGGCGAAGGCGACGCTGAAGAACAGCGCCGTATCGAGCAAGGCGCCCAGCACGCCGGACACCAGCGGCGCCCGCCACCAGCGCTGGTCGCGCAGCCGGTCGAACACCTGGATATCCAGCAGTTGCGCGCAGATATAGGCCACCCCGGACGCCAGCGCGATGCGCGGCGACGCCAGCCACACCGACGCCGCCAACGCGGCCGCGAAGCCCACCCAGGCCACCCGCCGGGCGGCCAGCGGGCCGAAGCGGCGATTCAGCACGTCCGTCACCAGGAAGGCCAGCGGATACGACAGGCCGCCCCAGGTCAGCCAGTGATTCAAGGGGATCTGCACCAGGACGTTGGACCCTACCACCACCAGGCCCATGCACAGCACCGCCACCAGGAACTGCGGCACGCGCATGCGCTCGAAGCGCGCCGGGCGGCCATGGTCGCCGCGGGAGGGCGCCAGCCCGAACAGCCCCAACAGGCCCGGCATGCCCGACCGGCCCAACATGCGGCGGGACGGCGGCACCGCGCCGGGGCGAACCGCGCGCTCGCGCCCTTGCGGTTCACGCATCACTTTCCGAACTCCCGCGCCAGCTCCCGCGAACGCTCGGCCGCGGCGGCCATGGCGCGCGCCACCAGGGTCATCAGGCCGCCCTCGTCGAACACCTTGAGCGCGGCCGCGGTGGTGCCGCCCTTGGACGTGACCCGCTCGCGCAGGACCGAAGGCGGTTCGGCCGATTCACGGGCCAGCTTGGCGGCGCCCTCGAAGGTGCCCAGCGCCAGCGCCCTGGCCTGCGCCTCGTCCAGGCCCACCGCCACGCCGCCCGCGATCAGGGCCTCCAGGAACCGGAAGACATAGGCCGGCCCGCTGCCGGACAGCGCCGTTACGGCGTCGATGGCGGCATCGTCATCCACCCAGACGACCTGCCCCACCGAGCCCAGCATGGCCTGCGCCAGCGCGCGGTCGGCCTCGCCGACGCCGGGCAGCGCCAGCATGCCGGTCACGCCGGCGCCGACCAGGGCGGGCGTATTGGGCATGCAGCGCACCAGCTTGCCATAGGGCTGGCCGTCCTGGCCCAGCCAGCCGGCCAGCACGTCGCCGCGCAGGCCGGCGGCCACGCTGACCACCAGCGTGCCGGGACGCAGCCAGGGCCGGCAGGCCTGCACCGCCTCGCGCATGTACTGCGGCTTGACCGCGAAAAACCACACATTGCACAGCGACAATTTCTCGTCGGGGGCCGTGGCGGCCGTGGCGCCGCGGGCATGCCACGCGGCGTGGATGTCCGTATTGATATCGATGGCGTGGATCTGGCCCGGGGGACACAGGCGGCCGGCCATGCCTATGGCCAGGGCGGTGGCCATGTTGCCGCCGCCGATGAAGGCGACGTGGAGATTACGGTCCGTAGCGGGGGGAGTCGATGGCGTATTCATGGACGGAATTGTAATCGGCGGGCCGCGGGGGCAGGCTGCCTTGCCCACTCTCTCAGGGAGACTCCGCATTTGACAGCCCTCCGGACCGGTGTAACAGTCACGTGTTCGTCACAAACAATTCATATGGTGTCGTGCTTCGCCGAGGACAACCCTCAGGCGGCACATACGTGTACTTAGGAGGAATACCCATGCGCTCCCATCGCCTCGCCCTTGCCGCGGCGGCCCTGATCGCCGCGTTCGGCGCATCATCGGCCCATGCCGCCACTGAAATCCAGTTCTGGCACTCCATGGAAGGCGCACTGGGCGACCGTGTCAATGAAATGGTCGATCAGTTCAACAAGAGCCAGTCCGACTATGTGGTCAAGGCCGTCTACAAAGGCAACTACGGCGAGTCGATGAACGCCGGCATCGCCGCCTTCCGCGCCGGCAACGCCCCCGATATCCTCCAGGTCTTCGAAGTCGGCACCGCCACGATGATGTACGCCAAGGGCGCCATCAAGCCGGTGCAGCAAATGTCCGAGGAAGCCGGCGACCCGATCGACCCCAAGGGCTTCATCGGCGCCGTCGCGGGGTATTACTCCTCGTCCGACGGCAAGCTCGTGTCGATGCCCTTCAATAGCTCGACCGTGGTCATGTACTACAACAAGGACGCCTTCAAGAAGGCCGGCCTGGACCCCGAAAAGGCGCCCAAGACCTGGCAGGAAATGGCCGAGGCCACCAAGAAGCTGAAGGCCGCCGGCCAGGAGTGCGGCTACACCACCTCGTGGCCGTCGTGGGTGCAGCTGGAAACCTTCTCGGCCTGGCACAACGTCCCCTACGCCACCAAGGACAACGGTTTCGGCGGCCTGGACGCCCGCCTGGCCATCGACTCGCCGCTGCACCAGCGCCACCTGGAGTTCCTGGCCAAGCTGGCCAAGGACGGCGAATTCATGTACGGCGGCCGCGGCGACGATCCCAACGCCCTGTTCATCTCCGGCAAGTGCGCCATGATCACCGGCTCCAGCGGCCTGCGCGCCAACATCATCAAGAACGCCAAGTTCCAGTTCGGCACTTCCACCGTGCCTTACTACGCCGACGTCAAGGGCGCGCCCCAGAACACCATCATCGGGGGAGCCTCGCTGTGGGTATTCGGCAACAAGTCGCCGGCGGTCTACAAGGGCGTGACCAAGTTCTTCAAGTTCATTTCCAGCCCGGAAGTCGCCGCCAAGTGGCACCAGCAGACGGGCTACGTGCCGGTGACCAAGGCCGCCTATGACCTGACCGCGAAGTCCGGTTTCTACACCCAGAATCCCGGCACCGACGTCGGCGTCAAGGAACTGAACGTGGAGACCACCGCGCAGTCGCGCGGCGTGCGCCTGGGCTTCCTGCCGCAGATCCGCGAAATCGAGGATGCCGAGATCGAGCGCATCGTCTCGGGCAAGGAAAGCGCCAAGGAAGGCCTGGCCAACGCCACCAAGCGCGGCAACGAGTTGCTCGAAAAGTTCGAAAAAAGTGTAAAGTAGCGCGCTTTGCCGGGCCCCAGGGGTCCGGCTTGCGTACAGATATGTTCGGAACCGCGGGTAGAGGGCTGCAAGTCGGGCTGTAAGCCGGGCTATAAAGCACCGGGCTGCAAAAGCCCCCTCCTCCCCCGGTTTCCGGCGATGCACCGAGTCCATGCGGATTGCAGGCGAGCCCGGCAATCCGCATTGTGTCGTTTGTCTGGATGCTTACACGATGGTCCGAACGCGCCGCGCGAGGGCCATTACACGTTTGTTACCCGCGCGCGATGCCCCCGCATCGTGGGCAAGGCATAGCTCGCCCCATGGAAAAACGCGTCGTATTCGGCCACAAGACCCTGCCCTACCTGCTGCTCGCGCCGCAGTTGATCATCACCGTCGTCTTTTTCTTCCTCCCGGCGGGACAGGCCATGTGGCAGTCCCTGCGGCTGGAGGACGCCTTCGGCCTGTCGTCGGAATTCGTCGGCCTGGCCAACTTCATCGATCTGTTCAAGCAGACCGACTACCTGAACTCCTTCAAGACCACCGCCGTGTTCTCGGCCCTGGTGGCCTTCGTCGGGCTGGCCGTCTCCCTGCTGCTGGCCGTCATGGCCGATCGCGTGATGAAGGGCGCCGCCGTCTACAAGACCCTGCTGATCTGGCCCTACGCCGTGGCGCCCGCCGTGGTGGGGGTGCTGTGGCTGTTCCTGTTCTCGCCGGCCGTGGGCATCCTGGCCGTGGCGCTGCGCAACGTGGGCGTGGACTGGAACCCGCGCCTGAATGGCAACCAGGCCATGATCCTGGTGCTGATCGCGGCGGTGTGGAAGCAGATCTCGTACAACTTCCTGTTCTTCCTGGCCGGCCTGCAATCCATTCCGCGTTCGCTGATCGAGGCGGCCGCCATCGATGGCGCGTCGCCCGCGCGCCGCTTCTGGTCCATCGTATTCCCGCTGCTGTCGCCTACCACCTTCTTCCTGCTGGTGGTGAACGTCATCTACGCCTTCTTCGATACCTTCGCGGTGATCGACACGACCACCCAGGGCGGCCCCGGCACGTCCACGTCCATCCTGGTCTACAAGGTGTACCGCGACGGTTTCGTGGGCCTGGACCTGGGTTCGTCGGCCGCGCAATCGGTGATCCTGATGTTCATCGTCGTGATCCTGACCGTGGTCCAGTTCCGCTACATCGACCGCAAGGTCCAGTACTGATTTTTCCGAGGCATTAGGCATATGGTTGAGCGCCGTCCCTGGCTGGATGTCCTGGCCCACGTAATCCTGCTCTGCGGCGTGGCCGTGGTGGCATTCCCGCTGTACGTCACTTTCGTCGCGTCGACGCAGACCGCGCAGGAAGTGGCGTCCGCCCCCATGTCGCTGATCCCTGGCTCGCACCTGGTCAGCAACTACATGCAGGCGCTGTTCGCCGGTTCCGGCGGCGGCTCCAGCGGCGCGCCGGTCGGCCGCATGATGTACGTCAGCCTTGTCATGGCGCTGTCGATCTCCATCGGCAAGATCGTGATTTCGCTGATGTCGGCGTTCGCGGTGGTGTACTTCCGCTTCCGCTTCCGCATGTTCTTCTTCTGGATGATCTTCGTCACGCTGATGCTGCCGGTGGAAGTGCGCATCGCGCCCACGTACAAGGTCGTCGCCGACCTGGGCCTGCTCAACAGCTATGCCGGCCTGGCGCTGCCCCTGATCGCGTCGGCCACCGCCACCTTCCTGTTCCGCCAGTTCTTCCTCACCGTGCCGGACGAACTGGTGGAAGCCGCCCGCATCGACGGCGCCGGCCCCATGCGCTTCTTCCGCGACGTGCTGCTGCCGTTGTCGAAGACCAGCATCGCCGCGCTCTTCGTCATCCAGTTCATCTACGGATGGAACCAGTACCTGTGGCCCTTGCTCATCACCACCAAGGAAGACATGTACCCGGTGGTCATCGGCATCAAGCGCATGGTCAGCGGCGGCGACAGCGTGACCGAATGGAACCTGACCATGGCGACCGCCATGCTGGCCATGCTGCCGCCCGTGCTGGTCGTGATTCTCATGCAGAAATGGTTCGTCAAGGGCCTGGTCGATACGGAGAAGTGACGCACCCGCGTCCGCCGCGCCCCCTGCCCCACTGAACAAGGCTACAACCCAGCGAACAATCGTATGGCTACCCTCAGCTTCCGCAACGTCAAGAAAACCTACGCCGGCAACGTGCCGGTCATCCACGGCATCGACGTGGACATCGCCGACGGCGAGTTCGTCGTCATCGTCGGGCCGTCGGGCTGCGGCAAATCCACGCTCATGCGCATGGTGGCCGGCCTGGAGGAAATCACCAGCGGCACCATCGAAATCGATGGCAAGGTAGTCAACAACCTGGAGCCGGCCGAGCGCGATATCGCCATGGTGTTCCAGAACTACGCCTTGTATCCGCACATGAGCGTGTTCCAGAACATGGCCTACGGCCTGAAGATCCGCAAGATGCCCAAGGACGAGATCCGCAAGCGCGTCGAGGCCGCCGCGCAGATCCTGGAACTGGGCCCGCTGCTGGAGCGCCGCCCGCGCCAGCTGTCCGGCGGCCAGCGCCAGCGCGTGGCCATGGGCCGCGCCATCGTGCGCGAGCCCAAGGTCTTCCTGTTCGACGAGCCGCTGTCCAACCTGGACGCCAAGCTGCGCGTGGCCATGCGCCTGGAACTGCTCAAGATGCATCGCCGCCTGGGCACCACCAGCCTGTACGTGACCCACGACCAGGTGGAAGCCATGACGCTGGCGCATCGCATGATCGTCATGAACAAGGGCATTCCGGAACAGATCGGCACGCCGATGGAAGTATTCGAAAAACCGGCGTCCACCTTCGTCGCCAGCTTCATCGGCTCGCCGCCCATGAACCTGATCAATGTCCACGCCCACGGCGACGGCACGCTGAAGACCGAGGATGGCCTGGACCTGGCCATCCCGCCCACCGCGGTGCCCGGCGCCGTGCGCGGCCGCGACATCATCATGGGCATGCGGCCCGAGCACATGGTGCTGAATTCGCCCGGCATGCGGGTCGAGGTGGAGATGGTCGAAACCCTGGGTTCCGAGCAACTGGTGCATGGCCGTTGCGGCAAGGCATCGGTGGTGGTGCGCTGCACGACCCGGCAGATGCAGGAAGCGGTCATCAAGGCCGGCGACCAGTTGAACATCGGCCCGGACGGCCGGCACGAACTGCACTGGTTCGAAACCCACGGCGGCAAGCGCGCGCAGGGGACTTGAACGGCACGGGCAGCCATGCCCGCGATGACGGCGCCCCCGGCTTCCGGCGGCGCCGTTTTTTCTTGCCGGCGTCAGGCGGCGGCGGGCCGCCTGGCGACGCGTGCCCGCACCTCCGGTGTCGCCAGGCAGGTCGCGACGGCCTCGTAGCCCGGGGCGCGCGGATAAGGCGCCACGCGCGTGGGCGGGCTGTGGTTGGCCGGGCACAGGATGATGGCCTCGTCCGGCCCCACCGCCGCCAACTCCAGGATGGACGACGACCGCGTCATCAGGAACAGCGGCCTGGACAACAGCGCCGCCCGCTGGCGCAGATAGGCGGCCAGGGCTTCCTGCGTGGCCTGGGCCAGGTCCTGTTCCACCATGTCGACCACCAGGGCGCCCGTGCCGTCGGCCTCCATCGCCGCCAGCAGCACGGTCAAGGCGTCCGAGGCCTCGGCCCCCTCGCCCGCCAGCCAGGCGGCGGCCTGTTCGACCCGCGCCCGCAGCGCGGGATCGGCCTGGAGCCGCGCCATCGACGCCGCCATGTTGGCCGCGTCCAGCCGGTCCAGGCCCAGGAAGCGCGCCTGCGGCAGGTGGTCGGCGATGCATTGCGCCAGGCGCGTCTTGCCGCTGCCCAGCGACCCGATGAGATAGTTCAGCGGGCGGATGTCGTCCAGCGCGAACCACTCCCCGGCCCAGGGCCAGGGCAACGCGAAGGCGGCGCCCGGCCAGCGGCGGCCGTGCAGCACCGCAGCCAGGTCGCTATCGGTCGGTATCGTGCCGCGCGCCAGCCCGGATAGCATGTCGCGCAGCTTGTCCAGCTTGCGGACGCGCTCCAGGATCTCGCGGTCCAGCACCGCCTCGTGCGCGCGCAAGGCCGCATCCAGGCTTGCGCCCGCGCCGGCCAGCACCTCGGCCACCTGTGCCAGGCTCAAGCCCAGGGCCCGCAGCGCCGCCACCTCGCCCGCGCGCGCCATGTCCGCGGGACCATACAGCCTGTATCCGGCGGCGGTACGGCCGGGCGCCACCAACCCATGCTGCTCGTACAGCCTCAGGGTCTTGATGGACACGCCCAGCCGCCGCGCGGCCTCGGAGGCGATCAATTGAAAAGGGACCGTATTCGTCATCGCAAACCTCGTTGTCATCGACCAGGAGCATCCAGGATGAGGTCGGTCCCAGGGAACGGGTCAAGCGATCCTGGGCCGGACGGTCAGGGACTGGCTCAATACCGCCACGGGTCCCTGCACGTCGTGCACGATGCTGTGGGTCACGCCCAGGCCGGTGGGCCCGAACCCGACCTTCGTATCGAAGCCCACCCAGTCGCCTACGGGCTGCCGCAGCAAATGGGCCGTCAGGTCTATGTTCGGAAACGCCACGTCCTTGGGATGGGCGCGCGGGGTCACCCCGTTCGCGGTATCGAGCAGCCCCAGCAGCCTGGCGGTCGGGCTGGCCTCGGCGCCGGCCAGCAGGCTTACGTCGGTGTTGACCCAATAGGTCGCGGCGCCGGGGGTCGATTCGTCGCGCCGCAACTGCACGCTGCGCACGAAGCCGCCCGGCCAGACGCCGGTCATGTCCCAGGACGGCAAGGCGTCCGGCGCGGGCAGCCGGGCGTAGGGATCGCCCGCCACCGCCTGGGTATCCATCGTGGCCATGAGCCACGCCCGCAGCGTGAGTCCCACGCGCCCCGCGTGGAGCAGGCGGGCCTCCACCAGTTCTATCGTCTTGCCCGGCCGGATGACCTCGATCTCGACGTCGCACGCCTCCATGGGCAGGACGCCGTAGATGTCGTAGCTGGCGCGCCCGATCTGCAGCCCATCCTGGCGCCGGCCGTCGCGATGGGTCTCCACCAGGTGTGCCAGCAAGCCCAGGGCGGGCGCGATATGCTGCTCGGCGGGATTCCAGCCGCCGCCCACGTAGGACGTAGGCACGAAGCGCGACGCGCTTATCAATTCGAAATACGATGATGGCCGGGAAGCGTTTGAGTTTTTCATGCGACGCCTGAAGGAGGAGTTGATCATGGATGCGGACAATATTATGCGCATCCTTATGCGGATCCGGCGCTTTCGCGCCGGCGACGAGGCCGGCGGGGCCGGAACCGTAGCCGGCTGCCCGCCATCATCGCGTCCTGGGCTCCCGGGTGGCACGGCACGCTGGAAAGCCGGCTCAATTGATGCAGGTCAAGGCCTGGGGCCGATGCGTCGCGGCACAGGCATGTAATATCGACGCCATCGACCTGCCGCCATCCTGCCCGGGACCGGCGCGCCTCCTGGGAGAATGCCATGGATCGGATAGAGAATCGCACGTATGCCGAACTGAGCGTCGGCGACTCGGCCAGTCTCGCCCGCACGCTTTCCCATCGCGATATCGAACTCTTCTCCGTCATGGCGGGCGATGCCGCGCCCATGAACCTGGACGAGGGCGTGACGCATAGCGAGCAGTTCCAGGCCACGGTGGCGCATGGCATGTGGGCGGTGGCCCTGCTCTCGACGGTGCTGGGCACCCGGCTGCCCGGGCCGGGCACGATGTTCCTGGACCAGTCCCTGCATTTCGCCCGCTCCATCGCCGTCGGCGATGCCATCACCGTATCCGTGTGCGTCACGGCCAAGGACGATGCGACGCACCGCGTCACGCTGGACTGCCGGGCGGTGAACCAGAACGCCGAGGACGTCATCGTCGGCACGGTCCAGGTGGCCGCCCCGACGGAGAAGGTCTCGCGTCCCCGCGTTGCCCTGCCCGACGTGGAGCTGGTCCAGCGCGGCCGCGGCTACGAACGCCTGATCGCCATGACCCGCGGGCTTGCGCCCTTGCGCACGGCCGTCGTGCATCCGGTGGACACGCCGTCGCTGGTCGGCGCCATCGAAGCGGCGCGTGCCGGGCTCATCGTGCCGGTGCTGGTCGGTCCCGCCGCCAGGATCCAGGCTGCCGCCGAACATGCCCGCATCGACCTGGCGCCCTACGAGATCGTCGCCACGGAACACAGCGACGCCGCCGCCCGGCAGGCGGTTCTGATGGCGCGCGCGGGGCAGGTGCAGGCCTTGATGAAAGGCTCGCTGCATACCGACGAACTGATGCGCGCCGTGGTCAGCGGCGCGGACGGCCTGCGAACGGCGCGGCGCATCAGCCACGTGTTCGCCATCGACGCACCGGCCTATCCGAGACCCCTGTTCGTCACCGATGCGGCGATCAATGTCGCGCCCACGCTGGAAGACAAGCAGGACATCATCCAGAACGCCATCGACCTGGTGCACGCCCTGGGCATCGCGCAGCCCCGCGTCGCCATCCTGTCGGCGGTGGAAACCGTCACGGGCAAGCTGCGCTCCACGCTGGACGCCGCCGCGCTCTGCAAGATGGCGGACCGGGGGCAGATCACCGGCGGCATCCTCGATGGCCCCCTTGCCTTCGACAACGCCGTCTCGGCCGCCGCGGCAGCCACCAAGGGCATCCACTCGCCCGTGGCCGGCCGCGCGGACATCTTCGTGGTGCCCGACCTGGAAGCGGGAAACATGCTGGCCAAGCAGCTCGAATACCTGGCCGGCGCCCAGATCGCCGGCATCGTGCTGGGCGCGCGCGTACCCATCATCCTCACCAGCCGCGCGGACGAGACCTTGGCGCGCCTGGGCTCCTGCGCCATCGCCCTGCTGCTCGCCCGCCACCAGGCCGTCGCCTGATCCTCACCAGGCCTTAGCCTGACCGGCTGAACAAGCTGGCGCGGCGTTTCATCGATCACCGACCGGGCGAGCCACGCCAACCGGTTGCGCAGCGGTAATCGCCCTTCCCGCCAGTTCCTCCTCCAGTTTCCCTTTCCTCTCCTCGGCGCGAACCAATCGCGTGCCTGTGTTACCCACTCGCGTTGGCGGCGTGTCGGGGCGCGGGTCTTGTACGCGACTGGCGCGGCAGCGGCGATACCCGTCACCGGATCGCCGAATCACCGCTGCTGGGGCAAGACCCTGCCCAGGGCCGGACAAGAGGAAGCAAAGGATGTCGATCGAACTCTGGATTGCCTTCGTCGCCACGTCGGCGGTGCTGCTGGCCATGCCTGGCCCGACGGTACTTACCATCGTCAATTATTCGATCTCGCACGGCCGGCGCGTCAACGCACCGCTGGTGACCGCCGTGGCGCTGGGCGATTCGACCTGCCTCGCCATGTCGCTACTGGGCCTGGGCGCCTTGCTGGCCGCGTCGCCATTCTGGTTCGCCGCGGTCAAGTACGCGGGGGGACTTTACCTGCTCGGCCTCGGCTATCGGCTGCTGCGGGCACGCGCCGCGGCGGTTGGTCCCGACGACGCGGGGGCAGCGCAGCCGTACTGGAAGTTGAGCCTGAACGCCTACCTCGTCACCGCGCTGAATCCGCAGGCCATCACGTTCTTCGTGGCCTTCCTGCCGCAATTCGTCGATCCGCAGGGCGATGTAACGCGCCAGTCATGGATGCTGGCCCTCACCTTCGTGGCGCTGGGCATGGTGAATTCCGCCGTCTATGCCGGCTTCGCCAGCAGCGCCCGGCGGCTGCTCGCCACCCCGCGCGCGCATCGCCTGATCCAGGTCATGGGTGGCGTCCTGCTGTCCGCCTTCGGCGTGGGCGCCCTGCTTGCGCAAAGGGCTTGAAAGAGGATTCAATAGGGGCTCGGCCACGCCAGGCGACGACGGTCTACGGCCGGCCACGGCCGCCAGACCCGAGCACAATCGGCCACAGCCCACCACCATGGGCTACAACACACCTTAAGCGATCATAAGGGGCGCACTCCGATGTCCATCGAATCATGGATCACGTTCGTCGCCGCATCGGCGATCCTGCTGGCCATACCCGGACCCACCATCCTCACGGTGATCAGCTACTCGATGTCGCACGGCCGGCGCGCCAACGTTCCCCTGGTGGCGGCCGTCGCGCTGGGCGACTCCACGGCCCTGTTCCTTTCCCTGCTGGGCCTGGGCGCCCTGCTCGCGGCGTCGGCGTTCTGGTTCACGGCCGTCAAGTACGCAGGCGGCCTTTACCTGCTCTACCTGGGCTTGAAGCTGCTGCGCGCGGGTGTCGCGCCGGCGGTGCTGGCGCAGGCCCCGCGCATGGATACGCGCTGGAAGCTCTTTCTCAACACCTACCTGGTGACCGCGCTGAACCCCAAGGGCATCGTGTTCTTCGTCGCCTTCCTGCCGCAATTCGTCGACCCCAAGGGCAACGTCACGCAGCAACTGTGGCTGCTTGCCATGACCTTCGTGTCGATGGCCGCGTTGAATGCGACGCTCTATGCGGTCTTCGCCAGCTCGGCGCGGCGGCTGCTGGCCACCCGGCGGGCGCAACGCGGCTTCCATCTCACCGGCGGCGCGCTGCTCTCGGCCGCCGGCATCTGGGCCCTGCTGGCGAAACGGCCTGTCTAGGCACGCCGCCCACGCACACCGCCAGGCCTGGCCGCGGGCAGCCGGTCAACGCGCCGGCCTTATCGCGGCTATCCGTCAACGCGACTGAACCCCGCACGCTCAACCGTGCTTGCCGATCGCGCGCGCTGCCCGGATCACCAGCGGCCCCAGCTCCTGCCGCGCCCGCGCCAGTGTCCAGCGGGGCTTGGGCACGGAGATATTCACCGCGCCGATCGCCTCGCCATGGTCATCCTGGATCACCGCCGCGACGTTCACATCGCCAGGGAAGAATTCTTCGTCGGCATAGGCGTAATGGTCACGCCGCGCCTCGTCGATCAATAGGCGCAAGGCGGCGGGATCGGTGGTGGTCTTGGGGGTGTGCTTGATGCGCGCGATGCCGCGCAGCTTGCGATCCAGTTCGGCCGGAGGCAGTTGGGCCCACATCGCCCGCCCCGACGCCGAGGCGGCGCACGGGATACGCGTGCCCGCCGGCAGGTAGACGGGAATATGCCGCGCGGGCGCCACGCGCATGACGAAAACCATATTGTCTTCGCCATCCGGAACGGCCAGGTTGACGATTTCGCCGCACTCCTGGTTGACCTGGTGCAACACCGCATGCGCGTTCTGGAACAGGGGTTGGCGGTACAGGTAGCTATACCCCAACCCCACGGCCTTCACCGTCACGCTGTAGCGCTTGCTGCGCGGGTCCCGCCGCAGATAGCCGGTCTGCTCCAGCGTATGGGCCACCCGCTGCGCCGATCCCAGCGTAATGCCATTTTCCCGCGCGATTTCCTGCAGGCTCAGCGAGGCATGGGCGCGAAAGGCCTGCAGCACGGCCAGCCCTTTTTCCAGGGACTGGATCATCAACGCGGAGGACTCGGACATGGTGTCTCCAAAAACTCGGGTGGCGGGGCGTCCACGGCATAACGTGCCCTAGGGAAACCCTTACGTTGTTGCGACAGCGGATGCGCAGTATAAGTATGCCCATCTTAACTATCGCTATTCGTAGAATATTATCGAATAGCGATAATTCTACAGCAAGGGACGATGAAGCAAGTATTGGCTACAGAAGGCCCGGGCGACGCCTGCCCGCCGCCCCGCCTGCCCGCCGCCGTCGACGTCGCCATCATCGGCGGCGGAATCGTCGGCATCAGCGCCGCCTACGCCCTGGCCCGTGCCGGCGTACGCGTGGCCGTATTCGAAAAAGGCACGCTGGCCTGCGAGCAGTCCTCGCGCAATTGGGGCTGGGTGCGCACCCTGGGTCGCGATCTTCCCGAAGTGCCGCTGGCGCTGCGCGCCAACCAGTTGTGGCAGGACATCCAGGCCCTCGCCGATGTCGGCTTCCGCCGCAATGGCATGCTCTATCTGCAGGAAACCCAGGACGACGCGGCCGGCCACCAGTCCTGGCTCGACGGCGCCAAGAGCCATGGCGTCGACGCCCGGATGCTGGACAGCCACGCCGTCCGCCAATTGCTGCCGCCATCCCGGCGCCCTTGGACCGGCGCCATGTACAGCCCGACTGACGGCGTCGCCGAGCCCCACCTGGCCACCGCCGCGATCGCCCGCCTGACCCGCGCCGCGGGCGGCCTGATCTACGAGAACTGCGCCGCGCGCGGCGTCGAGCGCAGCGCGGGCCGTGTATCCGCGCTCGTCACCGAACGCGGCACGGTTGCCACGCCCGCGGTGCTGGTGGCGGCCGGCGCCTGGTCGCGCCTGTTCTGCGGCAACCTGGGCGCCGACTTTCCGCAACTCAAGGTGCGTGGCTCGGTGCTGCGCACTGAGCCGATCGACGCCGGCCTGGACGTCGCGATCAACGGCAAGGACTTCACCTGCCGCCGGCGCGCGGACGGCGGCTACACGGTGTCGCAGTTCGGCGCGTCCATGGCGGACATCGTGCCCGACAGCTTTCGCCTGCTGCCGCATTTCCTGCGCCCCTGGCTGGCCAACAACAGCTTCGTACGGCTGCGTTTCGGCAAGCGTTTTTTCGAGGAACTCGCCATCCCGCGCCACTTCGCGCAGGACCAGGTCTCGCCTTTCGAAAACCATCGCATGCTGGACCCGCGGCCGTCCGCCCACGGCATTGCGCTTGCCTGGAAGCGGCTGCGGCACGCCTTCCCCGTCTTCGAGCACGCACGTATCGCCCACTCATGGGCGGGTTATATCGACGTGACACCCGACGCGATGCCAGTGATGGATGCCGTGCCCGGCTTGCCGGGCTTGTACCTGGCCTCGGGCTTTTCCGGCCACGGCTTCGGCATCGGGCCGGCCGCCGGCGAAGCGATGGCCCAATTGATACGCGGGCAGACGCCCGGCGTGGATCTCCACCCTTTCCGCTTCGACCGCTACGGCACCTAGCCGGCGACCATTGCACCGAACGCGCCACTCGCTCCCCGGCCCCTGACCACACATCCCCTTTCCCCAATTCCCCCAGGAGACTTCCTACATGGATAGCCACTGCGCCGACCTCCACCGACGCGCCACCATCATCGACGGCCTGGTTTTCTTCAGCGACGGCAGCACGCGCGACATGCTTGCCGGCGGCGTCAGCGCGATCAACGTCACCGTCAGCGACATGGGCGCCGATTTCGAGCAGGCCTTGAAGGACGCCATGACCTGGCGCGAGCGCTGCGCCGCGCCGGACAGCCCCTGGTTGCTGGTGCGGTCCGCCGACGATATCGCGCGCGCCAAGCAGGCCGGCAAGCTGGGCCTGATCATGGGATGGCAGAACGGCAAGCCCCTGGGCGACCAACTCGACCGGCTTGCCCTCTTCCACACGCTGGGCATCCGCGTGATCCAGCTGACCTATAACGAAGCCAACCTGCTGGGCGACGGCTGCCTGGAAAAGCGCAACGCCGGGCTCAGCGACCTGGGCCTGAAGATGGTCGAGGAGATGAACCGCGTCGGCATCGCCATCGACCTCAGCCACTGCGCGCCGCGGACCTGCCTGGACGCCGCGCGTCACAGCCGCAGCCCCGTCTTCCTGACGCATGCCAACGCCAATGCCGTGATCCAGCGCCCACGCAACAAGTCCGACGAGGTGATCAAGGCCGTCGCCGACACCGGCGGCGTCATAGGCTGCAGCATCCATGCGTACCTGAGCTGGCGCGGCGATCCGCGCCAGCAACCGCTGCTGGAGGATTTTGTCGCCAACGTGAAGCACATCGGCGAGCGGGTCGGCTACGAGCATGTCGGTATCGGCACCGACTTCCCCTCCGCCGATACCTATGAGGCCGTACGCCACGTCATGGTGATGTCGCGCACCAAATACGCCAAGTCGGGCGGCGACTTCTCGGATGCCTTCGGCGACGTCATGGAAGCGCGGTATCCGGTGGAAACTCCCACACCCGCGCAATTCCCCGTCTTCACCGAAGCCCTGCATCGCGCCGGCCTGGGCGACAGCCAGATCCTGGGCGTGCTGGGCGGCAACTTCCAGCGTGCCTTCGCGCGTGCATGGACCGCGGCCTGAATCCCTGGAGATCCCCATGAAATTCCCCTTGCCCCGCCCGCATCAAGGCCGTCCCGCCGGCCGCCCCATCGGCGTCGCCGCCATCGTCCAGGGCGTGCGCCAGGGCTGCGCTGCCGCCGCCCTGGCGCTCACGGCTCTCGCCGGGTCGCCCACGACAGTGCACGCCGCCGACGCCTATCCGGCCTACCCCGTGCACATCGTC
Source organism: Achromobacter aloeverae (assembly GCF_004121055.1). Lineage (GTDB taxonomy): Bacteria > Pseudomonadota > Gammaproteobacteria > Burkholderiales > Burkholderiaceae_B > Bordetella_C > Bordetella_C aloeverae. Next base: position 628,657 of record NZ_PYAL01000002.1, on the reverse strand, counting down.
GTGCCGTACCAGGCCGGCGGTTCCACCGATATCGTGATTCGCAAGTTCGCCGAACTCGCCGCGCCCAAGCTGGGCCAGCCCATCATCATCGAGAATCGCGGGGGCGCAGGCGCGACCCTGGGCGCGCGGGCCATCAAGACGGCGCGGCCGGACGGCTATATGCTGGCCATCCTGCCCAGCCCTGTCTTCCGCATGCCGCACATCCAGGACATGGGGTACGACCCGGTCCACGACTTCACGTACATCATGATGCTCAGCGGCTACACGCTGGGCGTCGCGGTGCCTGCCGATTCGCCCTACAAGACCTGGGCGGACTTCATAGGCTACGCGAAAAAGCACCCGAACGAAGTCACGTACGGTACGGCCAGCGTGGGCAGTGCGTCCAACGTGATGATGGAGGACATCGCCACCCGCAACGGCGTGACGTGGCGCCATATCCCATACAAGGGCGAAGCCGACGTGCTGACCGCGGTCATGGGCGGCCAGATAACGGCGTACGCCGGGTCCACGACCGTGCAGCCGATGGTGCAGGCCGGGAAGATGCGGATGCTGGTGACGTGGGGCGACCAGCGCAGCGTGCAGTATCCCGACACGCCCACGCTCAAGGAACTGGATGGCACGCCGCCCGCCAACGCGCCCTTCGGCATCGCCGGACCCAAGGACATGCCACCCGCGGTCGTCGCCAAATTGCAGGCCGTGCTCAAGCAGGTCGCCGAAACCGATGCGTTCAAGCAGGTGCTGGCGCAATATGGACAGGAATTGGTCTACATGGATGGCAAGGCGTACGCGGACTACGCTGCCAGGCAGTACGCGCTGGAGGCGGATATCGTCCGCAAGCTGGGATTGGCGTCGAGCAAGTAGGGCAGGCAGCACCGGCATGATCCGGCGCATGACCCGATCCATGCGCCGGTGGCAGTATCCAAGGAGATCACGATGATTGCTTGCGTACCTGCTTTCCTCCGGCGCGCGCACGCCGGGAGTCCGTCACTCGCCCCTGCCCGGGGCGCCACCGGCAATCGGCGCCCGGCACGCGACGGCCGGCGTCTCCTGCGCCTGGCGGCCGCCGCCCTGCTCGCGTGCACCGCCGGCGCTGTCGTGCAGCGTCCCGCCCACGCCGCACCCCTCGACACCGCGGGATGGCCGGACAAACCGATACGCCTGGTCGTCGGTTATCCGCCAGGCGGCGGCACCGACACCGTGGCGCGCGTCCTGGCGCAACAACTGGGCAAGGTCCTGAAGCAGTCCATCGTTGTCGAGAATCGCGCCGGTGCCAGCGGCACCATCGCCACGCAACAGGTCATCCGTTCCGAGCCGGACGGCTACACGGTCCTGTTCGCCACGGCGTCGCCGCTGACCGGCGCGCCACTGACCGTCAAGGGCCTGACCTACGATCCCTTGAACGACCTCATCCCGGTCACCCGCATCGGCGGCGGCCCCTTCATCCTGGTGGCCAATCCGCAGTTCCCGCCCGGCAACCTGAGCGAGCTGGTGGCCTATGCCAAGGCGCATCCCGGCGAGATCAACTACGCGTCGCCAGGGATCATGACCGCCAACTTCTTCTTCGCCGAACTGCTGAACATGCAGGCCGGCATCAAGACCGCCCACGTTCCCTACAAAGGCAGCGCGCCACTGCTCAACGATGTGATGGCGGGACAGGTCCAGTACACGCTGGACACGCCGGGCACCACGCTGCCGCTGATACACACCGGCAAGCTCAAGGCGCTGGCGATCTTCAGCGAGCAGCGGCTGGCGCGCGCGCCCGACATCCCCACGGCCAAGGAATCGGGCTTTCCCGACCTGGTCGGCGGGTCCTGGTACGGCCTGCTGCTACCCAAGGGCACGCCGCCGGCTATCGTCGACCGCCTCTACCAGGCAACCCGGACGGCCTTGTCGAGCGAAGACGCTCGCCGCGCGATGGAAGCACGCGATGTCGTCATCGAAGGCAGCTCCCCGGATCAGTTCCGCCAATACCTCCAGGCCGAATTCAAGCGCTGGAAAGACGTAACGGGGAAACTGGGCATCAAGCCGCAGTAACCCGCGGCCCCATAGCGCAAGACACCCCACGCAAGACGCCATACGAAGGCCCGCACACCTCGGCAAGCCGCCCCGAACTGGAGACATCCATGTCCACCACGCCCTATGCACCCGACCTTACCGCCGGCAGCGCTCCCACTTCGATGCGACCGGCGCTGGCCGGCCTGAACCACATGATTTCCGCCGGCCACTACCTGGCCACCCAGGCGGGCATGGACGTGCTGCAGGCCGGCGGCAATGCGGTGGACGCCGGCGTGGCGGCCGGCATCGCCCTGGGCGTGGTCCAGAGCGATATCGTCAACTTCGGCGGCGTCGCTCCCATCCTGGTGTACCAGGCGCAAACCGGCCAGGTGTGGAGCATCTCGGGGCTGGGCTACTGGCCCAAGGCGGCTCGCCTGGAAACCTTCCTGGAAAAGCACGGCGGCACCATACCCGCCGGCGTGCTGCGCACCGTGATCCCGGCGGCGCCCGATGCCTGGATCACCGCGCTGGAACGCTTCGGCACCATGAGCTTCGGTGAAGTCGCGGCTGGCGCCATCCGGCTGGCCCGGCAAGGCTTCGTCATGTACCCGCTGATGGCGGAAGTCCTGGCTGACAACGCCGCGAACTATGCGCGCTGGCCTTCCAGCGCGGCGGTCTACCTGCCGGGCGGCAAGCCGCCCGCGGCCGGCGACATCTTCCGGCAAACGGACCTGGCGGCCAGCATCCAGTACATGGCCGACGAGGAGCGCGCGCGCCAGGGCGACGGACGCCTCGCCGGCCTGGCCGCCGCCCGCCGCGCGTTCTACGAAGGCGATATCGCCGCCGCCATCGTCAAGTACCACGAGCAGGAAGGAGGACTGGTCACGCACGAAGACCTGCGCGGCTTCTCCGTCGAGGTCGACCCGGCCCTGGCTATCGACTTCCGCGGCACGCGCGTACATAGCTGCGGCTTCTGGTGCCAGGGGCCGGCGTTGTTGCAAATGCTGAACATCCTGGAACCGCGCGACCTGTTGGCGCTGGGCCACAACACGGCGCCCTACGTGCACCTGTTGACCGAAGCCATCAAGCTGGCCTTCGCGGACCGCGAAGCGCACTATGCCGATCCCCGGCATGTTGCCGTGCCGCAAGAGGCGCTGCTGTCCAAGGCCTATGCGCGCGAACGCCTGGCCATGATCGCGCCCGACCGCGCCGGTCCCGACATGCCGCCCGCGGGCCGCCTGCCCGCCGCGCGGGACATCGCGCTACGCGTCGCGGGCGCCGACGACATGGCTCGCACCGACCCGCGCCTGGACACATCCTATGTCGCCGTGGTGGACAAGCATGGCAACGCGTTCTCGGCCACGCCCAGCGACGGCTCCTACAACATCCCGGTCATTCCCGGCACAGGCATCTGCGCGTCGGGGCGCGGCAGCCAGTCCTGGGCCGAGGCCGGTCATCCCTGCGCCATCGGCCCGGGCCGGCGGCCGCGCCTGACGCCTAATCCCTCGTTGGCGATCCGGCCGGGGCAATACGTCATGCCTTTCGGCACGCCGGGCGGCGATGTCCAATGCCAGGCCATGCTGCAAACCTTCCTGAACATCGAGGTCTTCGGCATGGACGTGCAGCAGGCCATCGAGGCCCCGCGCTTCGCCACGTTCAGTTTCCCCTCGTCCTTCGAACCCCATAACGCCATGCCGGGCCGATTGATGATAGAAGACCTGGTCGACCGCGCCGTCGGCGAACAACTGGCCGCCATCGGCCATACCGTCAAGTGGTGGCGCGACCGCAGCTGGCGTGCGGGAGCGATGTGCGCGGTGCGCCACGACCTTGTCTCCGGCATACGCTGGGGCGGGGCCGACCCCCGCCGGCCGGCCTACGCGGCCGGGTGCTGAGGGCTGCGGATTCGGGCCGCGGATTCGGGCGGCGGATCCGGGCGGCGCTCCTACACCATCCCGCCATTGGCCCGGATGACCTGGCCGTTGATCCATGCGCCTTGCGGGCCGGCCAGGAACGCCACGACATTGGCGATATCGGCGGGCGTGCCCAGGCGCTCCAGCGGATTCATCCTGGCCAGGCGGTCGATCAGTTCCGGCGTCTTGCCGTCCAGGAACAGGTCGGTGGCCGTGGGGCCCGGCGCCACGGCATTCACGGTGATGGATTTACCGCGCAGCTCCTTGGCCAATATGTGCGTCAAGGCCTCGACGGCGGCCTTGGTGGCGGTATAGACGCCGTAGGTCTCCAGGCGCGTGCCGACCAGGCTGGTCGACAGGTTCACGATCCGGCCCCCGTCGCGCACGCGGCGCGCCGCTTCCCGCATGACGTTGAAGCTGCCTTTCAGATTGATGCCGACCAGGCGGTCGAAGCTGGCGTCGTCGACCTGCGCAATGGGGGACAAGGCCATGATGCCGGCATTGTTCACCACGACGTCGACCCCGCCCCAGCGGGCCTGCACCGCATCGTAGAGACGCCGCACCGCGACGGGATCGGCGACATCGGCCTGCAAGGCCACCGCCGCGCCGCCCGCCGCCTCGATACGGGCGGCCAGCGCCTCGGCGTCGTCGCGGCGCCCGGCGTAGTTGATGGCGACGGCGTGGCCGTCGGCGGCCAACCGCTCCACGATGGCCGCGCCGATGCCGCGCGACCCGCCTGTGACCAGCGAGACGAGACGGGCGGGACCGGTTGAAATGGTTGAAGCGGTTGAAGTGGCCGAAGCGGAAACGGTCTGACTGGGGGCTAGGCTGTTCATGATGTGGCTCCTGGATTGAAGTGCGGTTGGTATGAACGGCACTTTATTAGTTCTTACCTTTCGGATAATCTCCATGGATCTGTCATCGCTATTCGGAAAATCGAACAATGGACCGCTTCGACGCCATGCGCGTCTTTGCCCGTATCGTGGAACGTCGCAGCTTCACCCGTGCGGCGGATGACCTGGGCTTGCCGCGCGCCACCGTCACGGACGCCATCAAGGCCATGGAAACGCGGCTGGGCGTGCAGTTGCTGCGTCGGACGACGCGCCAGGTGACGCCGACGCTGGAAGGCGAGGCGTACTACGGCCGGTGCCTGCGCCTGATCGCCGACATGGAGGACGCCGAAAAAGCGTTCGCCGACGCGCCGCCGAAAGGCCTGCTGCGCATCGACGTGCATGGGACCATGGCCCGGCACCTGTTGTTCCCCCATCTGCCGGCCTTCCTGCTGCGCTATCCGGACATCGAGCTGGATGTCAGCGAAGGCGACCGCTATGTCGACCTCGTGCGCGAAGGCGTGGATTGCGCGGTGCGCGTGGGCAGGTTGCAGGACAGCGACCTGGTCGCGCATCGCCTGACGCAATTGCCCGAAGCCACGGCGGCCTCGCCGGATTATTGCAAACGCCATGGCCTGCCACGCGACCCGGGGGATATGCGGGGCCACCTCATGGTCGGCTTCAAGTCCACGAACACGGGCACCCTGCTGCCCCTGGCATTTCGGCGCGACGGCCAGGTGCACGAAATCGCCCTGCCGTGCCGGGTGCGCGTCAGCGGCGCCGAATCCTATGTCGGCGCGGCGTGCGCCGGCCTGGGCATCATCCAGTCGCCGCGCTATCGGCTGGAAGCCCTTTTCGCCGCGGGCCAGTTGACGCCCTTGCTGGAGGACTTCCCGCCGCCGTCCAATCCGGTGTCCATCGTCTACGCCCGCACGCGCCTGCCTTCGCCGCGCCTGCGCGCCTTCATCGAGTGGGCCGATACGGTCTTCATGACGCCGGCCCCGGGGTCGCCTGCAAGGTCCGCAGTACGTTCCGCTCCGAACGTAAAGGCCGACGGAACGTAAAGGGCCTGCCGAACAAAGGACCTGCCGAACAAAGGACCTACCGAACGTCGGAGAAAATGAGGGTGATTCCTATGCCCCGGCCATCCAGTCCCGGCCCCCATTCGATCCGCGCACCGTGGCACGTTGCAATCTGCGCCACCAGCGACAAACCGATGCCGCTGCCACGCTCGATGGCGCCGGGCACGCGGTAGAAACGGTCGAACACACGCTCGCGTTCGACGACCGCGATGCCGGGACCATTGTCCGCCACGCTGAGTTGCGCGCCACCTTGCGGCAATGGGCCGCAGCCCACCCGGACGCAGCCGCCTTCGGGGGTATAGCGCAATGCATTGTCCAGCAGGTTGCGCACCAGCACCCCCAGCGCGTCGACATTGCCGCGGATGGTGGTGGCCCGGGTGTCCAGGATGATGCGCTGTTGCCTGGTGTTGGCCAGCACTTCGCTGTCACGCGCAATCATTTCGATCAGGTGGTCCAGCGGCACGGCCTCGATTTCACTTTCGTCCTGGGCCTGCATGCGCGCTTGTTCCAGCAACTGTTCGGCCAGGCGCGACGTGCGCGACGCCACGTTGCGCAGCTGTTCCACCGCCTGGGCACGCGCCGATTCGCTGTCGCTGCGCAAGGCCAGGTCGGCATAGGTGCCTAGCGCCGCCAGCGGCGTACGCAGTTCGTGCGCCGCGTCGGCCAGAAAGCGCCGTTCCCGGTCCAGCGACGCCGCCAGCCGTTCCAGCAAACCGTTGATGGCTCCGATGAAAGGCCGCAGTTCGCCCGGCATGCCCGCGGCGGGCACCGGCGTCAAGTCCATGCCGGTACGGTTGACGATGGCGTCTCGCGCCCGGTCCACGGGACGGAAAGCGCGGCGTATCACCACCCATGTGAGGCCCGTCAACGCCAGGAAAAGCGCGGTGAAAAACCCCAGCTCGCTCCACATCCGCGCCATGGTGTCGTCCTGCAATTTATCGACCGACTTGGCGAACTGCACCTGCACCAGGCCATCCGCATCCGACAATGCATAGACGCGCCAGGGTTCGCCACGCACCATGACATCCTGGAAACGATCCTGGAAACCGGGCACCATCGGTCGGTCAGGCGCGGTGGGCGAGCGCACGAGAAGCCGCTTGTCGGCCAGCGACCAGACCTGGAAGGTGGAGGTTTCCCCGTCGAAGGTCGACGATGCAGGCAGGTCAAAATGGTCTTCGCGCGCCGGCTCGGCCTGCAGCAGGCTGGTGGGCAGCGACAGCAGCACCTTTTGCGCGCCGTAGCGCACGCTTTGGTCCAGCATGCCGGTTTCGGCCCGCATCTGCTGCACATAGATCAGCAAGAACACGATCAGCCAGGTGGCCAGCATGGCCAACAGCAGGGTGATCGCCAGCCGCCTGCGCAGCGTGATCATGGCGCGGTGCCCGCCACCATGCGGTAACCCAGTCCGTGCTGCGTTTCGATCAGCCCCTCGCCCAGCTTGCGCCGAAGTTGGTGGATATACACGGCCACCGTATTGCTCTCGATCGTGCCGCTGCTGCCATAGACCGCCACCTCCAGCTGGTCGCGGCTGACGGTTTGGCCCATGCGTTGCATCAAGGCCAGCAGCGTATGGTATTCATGCGCGCTCAGGCTGACTTCCTGGCCACCTCGCTTGACGATGCGGCCCGCCGGCTCCAGCACCACGTCGCGGCAACGCAGCGCGGACACCACGCTGTTGCTGCTGCGCCGAAGCACGGCGCGCAAGCGCGCCAGCAACTCATCCAGCTGGAACGGCTTGACCAGGTAGTCGTCGGCGCCCGCGTCCAAGCCCTTGATGCGTTCGCTCAGGCGGTCGCGCGCGGTAATGATCAATACGGGCGTGGTATCGAAACGACCGCGCAGCGCCTTCAGCAGCGCCAGCCCGCTGCCGGCGGGCAAGCCCAGGTCCAACAGCACGGCGCGATAGTCGTGGTCCACCAGCGCCAGTTGGGCATCCGTCAGCGTGCGGGCCCAGTCCACGTCGGCGCCGTCCGCGGCCAGGCCCGCGCGCAAGGCATCGCCAAGCATGGAATCGTCTTCGACAAGGAGGATACGCACGCACGCTCCAGAGCGCCGTCAGGCACGGCGCGGCGGGGTCTTAAAGAAATATTAAAAGTCGATCAGGACAATGCCGGCCTATCCCGGGGCGCGTGCCCACGGCCACTGTCATGAACGAAAGGAAGCCCTGATGCGGATGAGTATAGTAGCAAGATGCCTGATGGCGAGTGCGGTGCTTGGCGGCGCCTGCGCAGGCGCCGCGCAGGCGCAGGAACAGGCGACGAACGGCATAGGACTGGGGGTCGGGGTCGTTCCGGTCTATGAAGGATCCCGCGAATATCACGCGCTGCCCGTGCCGCTCTTTAACTACCATTCCGGCAATTTCTTCATCACGCCCCGCATGGGCCTGCCCGCCATGGGCTTGAAGACGTCCCTGGCGCCCGACCTGGACGCGGGCGTGTTCCTGGGGCTGAACCTGGGACGCAAGGCCGACGATGCCGACCGCACCAAAGGCCTGGACGACATCAAGTTCCACGCCGCCTACGGGACCTATGTGGAATGGCATCCGGGCCGCTATTCGCTGGGCGCGGGCTACAAGCAGGCGGCGCGCAACGGCTATGGCGGCACGCTGGAACTGCGCGCTTCCTATGCGGCGATCAAGACCGAGCAAAACACGGTGCGGGTGGGCGTCAGCACGGAATGGGCCGACCACGACACCATGCAGACCTGGTTCGGCGTAACGTCATCGCAAGCCGCGCGCAGCCGCGAGGGTTTGTCGACGTACTCGCCGTCGTCCGGCTTCAAGTCGGCGGCGCTCTTCACCACCTGGTCGTATCGCATCAATGCAAGCTGGAGCACGGTGTCCACCATCGGTGTCCACACCTTGCTGGGCGACGCGCGGGACAGCCCGCTGACCGAGCGTAAGACCAATCTGTTCGGTTCGGTGGGGGTCATGTACCGGTTCTAGGAAGGCACGGTACGATTTCGCCGGCTTTCGCCGGCTCGCGGCCAGCAATCAGAGGCGGTGCCCCGCCTCTCCCCGTCTTTAACCAGCGCCCTGCGCTTCCTCCGGCCGCGGCTCAGGCTGTTCTTCCGCATGGTCGGACCGCGGCCCCCACGAATCCCGATGCGTGCTGAGCGCCAGCCTGCGGTCGCGCGCGATGGACTGCTCCAGCGTCTCCTGCGCGCGCTTGGCCACCGTGATGCGCAAGCCCTCGTCCTCGAAATTGGCGGTCGTTTCTTCCAGCATGTTCACGTTGTTGCGGCGGAAGGCGTCGGCCACCTCGCGCGCCTCGTAGGGATCCATGCCCAGCGCCTGCAAGGCGTGGCGGCCGGCGGTCAGCGCCGACTCGAACATTTCGCGCTCGACCACGTCCACCCCGCGCTGGCGCAGCTGGTAGTAATGCACCGCGTCGCGCGCCCGCGCGACCACGCGCAAATGGGGAAAGTGCTCGGCCGCCACGTCCACCAGCCGCAGATTCTCGGGCACCGTATCGATGGCGTTGACCAGCACGCGCGCCCGCGCCGCGCCGGCGGTCTCCAGCAACTCCGCTCGGGTGGCGTCGCCATAGAACACCTTCATGCCGAACTTGCGCAAGGTCTCGATATTGTCCGGATCGTGGTCCAGCACCACCACCTTCACGCCATTGGCCAGCAGCAAGCGGCCGGCGATCTGGCCGAAACGGCCGAAGCCCGCGATGATGACGCTGGCGCCATCATCATCGATCTCGTCATCCGCGCGCCGCTTGCGTGGCCGCCGCCGCTCCAGTGCGTCCAGCACCGCCAGCACGATGGGCGTGGCCGCCATGGAAAGGGCCACCGCCAGCGTCAGCAGGCGTGACCAGTCGTCCGGCAGCACCCCCGCGTCGTGCGCGCTGCCGAACACCACGAAGGCGAATTCGCTGCCCTGTCCCAGCAGCGTGGCGAACAGCACGCAGCGCCCGCCGCCTATGCCCAGCATATGGGACAGGGCCCACAGCAGCACGAATTTCAGCACCAGGAAGGCCAGCAGCAGCGCCAGCACTTGCAGGGGATGGGACAACAGCGTGCCGAAGTCGATGGACATGCCCACGCCGATGAAGAACAGTCCCAGCAGCAGTCCCTTGAACGGCTGGATATCGCTTTCCAGCGCGTGCCGGTATTCCGAGCTGGCCAGCAGCACCCCGGCCAGGAACGCGCCCATGGCCATGGACAGCCCCGCGCTCTCCATCAGTTCGCCCACGCCGATCACCAGCAGCAGCGCCACCGCGCTGAACACCTCGCGCAGTCCGGACCTGGCCACGAAACGCAGCAGCGGCCGCGCCAGGTAGCGGCCGCCCACCACCGCGATCGACAGCGCGATGACGATCTTCAAGGTCGCTACCCCCAGCGTGTCGCCCTCGCCGCCCTTGCCGCCTGCCAGCAGGGGAATCAGGGCCACCAGGGGAATCGCCGCCAGGTCCTGGAACAACAGCACCGAGAATGCGCGCTGCCCCAGCGTGGTCTGCTGCAGGCTGCGTTCGTTCATGGCCTGGACGGCGATGGCCGTGGAAGACAGCGCCAGCGTCATCCCCACCAGCAGCGCCACCCGCCACTCCATGCCTTGCCACCAGACCAGGGCGCCCAGCGCGGCGCCGCAAACGGCCATTTGCAGCGCGCCGCCGCCGAATACCGGCACCCGCAGGTTCCACAGCCGCCGGGGGTCCAGCTCCAGGCCGATCAGGAACAGCATCAGGACAACGCCGATCTCCGCGAAATGCAGGATCTCGGTCGGGTCGTCCACCACCCGCAGCCCCCACGGACCGATCACGCAGCCCGCGATCAGGTATCCCAGCACCGATCCCATGCGCGCCCGCACCGCCAGCGGCACGAACACCACTGTCACGGCCAGGTAGACCAGGACCTGCAGCAACAATTGATCGTTCATGGACGGCCTCCGCTATCCTGGACACCACCGGCCTGGTCATAGCCGCCGGCCAGCGCCTCCAGCATTTCCCGATAGCGGGCGCCGGCGCCGGCCAGCTGCTCCTGCGTCAGCGTGGTCACGCCGTGCAGGGAAAATGGCGGCAGCCAGCGCATGCCGCATTGCTCGCCGGCGTTGCGCAGGGGCTGCGCCAGCAGGGCCAGGTCGGTCTCGCCGCAACGGCTGAAACTGCCCGCGTCGCCGCCGGTGGTCACCGTCCACAGGACGTCCTTGCCGCCCAGGCTGGCCGCCCCCTTGCCATAGGCCCAGCCGTATTGCAGCACCTTGTCCATCCACAGGCGAAACAGCGCTGGCGACCCGTACCAGTGCATGGGGTGCTGCCAGACCACCAGGCGCGCCGGCGCCAGCGCGTCCTGTTCGGCCGCGACGTCGATGCTGAAATCGGGATAAAGGTCGTAGAGGGACCGGACCCGCACGCTGTCCATGCCCTCCAGGGCATCGAGCAAGGCGTTGTTGGCGCGCGAATGGCGGGGGTAAGGATGGGCGTAAATGATGACGATCATCGGTGATCCTGGACGGACGGCGGCGCGATATGAAACGATGTTAGCCTTGGCGTTTGGAATTCGCGAGGCTGGCATGGCAATCACGCAAGTGGATCTTATCGGAGCGCCCACCGATGTCGGCGCAAGCATACGCGGCGCATCGATGGGGCCCGAAGCCTTGCGCGTCGCCAGCCTGCCCCTGGCCCTCGAACGCCAGGGCCTGCGGGTGGCCGATGCCGGCAACCTGGCCGGCCCGACCAATCCCTGGCATCCGCCGCGCGACGGTTTCCGCCACCTGGAAGAGGTGGCGCACTGGAACCGGTCGGTCCACGAAGCGGTGCTGGGCTCCCTGCAAGCCGGGCATTTTCCCATATTGATGGGAGGCGACCATTGCCTGGCGATCGGATCGGTCAGCGCCGTGGCGCAATATTGCCGCGCCGTCGGCCGCAAGCTGGTCGTACTGTGGCTGGACGCCCACGCCGACGCCAATACCCACGACATCACGCCCACCGGCAATATCCATGGCATGCCGGTGGCCTGCCTGTGCGGCCAGGGTCCCGACGCCCTCACGCGCTTGAGCGATACCTATCCGGCCGTGGACGCCAAGGCCATCCGCCAGGTCGGCATCCGCAGCGTCGATGCGGAGGAAAAACGCCAGCTGCGTGCGCTGGGCCTGCGCGTCTTCGACATGCGCCACATCGACGAGAACGGCATGCGCCTGACCATGGAACAAGCCCTGGCCGAGGTCGATGCGGACACCCATCTGCACGTCAGCTTCGATGCGGACTTCCTGGATTCGGTGGTGGCGCCCGGCGTCGGCACGCCGGTCCTGGGCGGTCCCACCTACCGGGAAGCGCAACTGTGCATGGAAATGATCGCGGATACCGGCCAACTGGCCTCCCTGGACCTGATGGAGCTCAATCCCGCGTGCGACGTTCGCAACCAGACGGCGGAAGTGGTGGTCGACCTGGTCGAGAGCCTGTTCGGCAAATCCACCCTGATCCGCAAGTAGGCCGCCTCGCCGGCCCGGGTGCCGCCGTCTCCGGACCGGATGGCGCTACACGGGGTCCTTGAGTGGTTCACACTCTGTTGCGATAATGACCGGCTTCGTCCTCGGCCGGAAGCCGCCGGACGGGATCCCTTCCCCCAACAAGACTCTGTCACCCGCGAGACCTCACCATGAACCGAAACGACGACGCCGGCAAGCTGATCCTACGCCTGGTACTGGGCATCCTGATCCTGCTGCACGGCATCAGCAAAATGACGCATGGCGTCGGCTTTATCGTCAACCTGGTCCAGCAGCACGGCTTGCCCTCTTTCGTCGGCTACCTGGTCTACATCGGGGAAGTCATCGCTCCCATCCTCGTCATCGTCGGCCTGTTCGCCCGCCTGGGCGGCCTGATCATCGCCATCAACATGCTGTTCGCCTTCGGCCTGGTGCATTCCAGCCAGCTGTTCCAGATCAACTCCCAAGGCGGATGGCAGCTGGAACTCCAAGGCATGTATCTCGCGGCTAGCCTGGCCGTCGCGCTGTTCGGCGCGGGCCGCTTCAGCCTGGGCGGAGCGAACGGCCGCTACAATTAGGACTGCCGGATCGATTCCCGCACGGAGGCGACACCGTTCGGGAATCGGCCGCTGGCCGGGCGTGGCAGGGCGCAACGCCCTGCATTAAACGAGTCTTTCGGATACGCATCGAGGCCGTCCAGATACGCTCCGCGACAGGCGTAGGAATTGGTAACCCCGTCCGCATTTCAAATCGGTTTCAGACTCCCCACGCGCTTCTTTCGCCTCTCTACACTGGGCTCGTACGCATGATGCATATGCGTTCCTGAAGGAGTCCAGCATGAAGAAGCTCATAGCCTTGATTGCCGTCGCGTGCTCGCTGACCGGCTGTATCGTCGTCCCGGCCGATGGCGGCTACCACCGCCATGGTGGATACCGTTACTATCCCGCGCCAGCGCACTATTACTACGGCTATTGATACGGTGGCGATCGATGCGATCCAGGCGAAGGCCGAGGCCGCGTCCGATAACGATACCGAGACCACGAAAAGGGCGAACGGCGTGAGCCGCTCGATGCTCGCATGAAAAGCCTAGAATCCCCCCACTCTCCCGGCCGGCGCGTCGGGTCGCGACCGGCCGCCGTCCGCCCGCCGGATGCGCCATGGCGCGGCGGCCTGCTCGCACGGATCGCGGGGCCGCGCCACGCCGGCGTGACCGCCATGGTCCTGGCGCTGGGCCTGGGCGCCTGTGCGCCGGCGCTCACGCAGGCGCAAGCGTCGGATCCCTATCCGTCCAACTATCCGGCCTATCCCTCCAGCCAGGTGCCCTACCCGCAGACCGACCAGAACGGCTACCCGGTCGACGCGCAAGGGCAGCCTTATCCGGCCGATGCGCAAGGGCAGCAGCCGGCGTATCAGCAAGACCAGTCTTATCAGCAAGGCCAGGCGTACCCCGCCGCGCAGCAGGTGCAGGGATCGCCCGACCCGTCCGATGGCAACCTCGCGCCGGTGACCACCGCCCAGGAGGCGCCGCCGCCATTGCCGGTATATGAACAGCCGCCGGTGCCAGGTGAGGGCTATATCTGGGTGCCGGGATATTGGGCGCGTAATTACTATGGGTTCTATTGGGTGCCAGGCGCCTGGGTGCTGGCCCCTTATGAAGGCGCGCTGTGGACGCCTGGCTACTGGGCCTTCTCGAGCGGCTACTACCGCTGGTATCCGGGGTATTGGGGACCGCACATCGGGTTCTATGGCGGGATCAATTACGGGTTCGGCTATTTCGGCACGGGATATGTCGGCGGCTATTGGCGCGACCGGCACTTCTACTACAACCGGTCGGTCACCAGGATCGGGCCGACGCGCGTCACATACGTCTATAACCACAACGTTGTGATCAACAGGAACGACCGCGTGAGCTATCACGGCGGGCCGGGCGGGATCACGCGCGGGCCCGATCCCCATGAAGTGGCCGCGCAGCGCGAACGGCACATGGCGCCCATGGCCGTACAGGATAGGCACGCCTACGACGCCGGCCGCGAACGCGGACAATTCATGAACGTCAACCATGGCCGGCCGCCGCAGGCGGCATTCAGCCATCCCATGGGCAGCGGGAACAACTGGCGCCAGCCGCCGGGCAGTGATCGGCCCGGTGGGCCGGGCGCCCAACCTGGCGGGCCCGGACAACGGCCTGGCGGACCGGGGGCGCAACCCGGTGGTGCCGGGCAACGGCCGGGTGGACCGGGGGCGCAGCCTGGAGGTCCTGGTCAGCGACCGGGCGGTCCACAGCAACCCGCCGGCGCCGGCACGATGAGCCCGGCACAGCAGCGCCAGTTCCAGCAACAGCAGGCCGACCAGCAACGCCAGCAGCAACAACAGCGGGCCGACCAGGCTCGCCAGCAGCAACAGCGCGCGGCGGACCTGCAACGGCAGGAGGCCGGCCAGCGGCAGCAGAATTCGCAGTTGCAACGCCAGAACCCGCAGCAAGTGCAGCAGGTCCAGCAGGTCCAGCAGGTCCAGCAGGTCCAGCAGCAACAGCAGCAACAGCAGCAACAACGCATGCAGCAGATGCAGGAGCAACAACGCCAGCAGCAACAGCAACAACAGCAGATGCAGATGCAACAGCGCGATCAGCAGCAGCGTCAGCAGATGCAGATGCAGCAACGCGATCAGCAGCAGCGTCAGCAGATGCAGCAGCAACAAATCCAGCAGCAACAGATGCAACGGGAGCAGCAACAGCGCCAACAGCAGCAAATGCAGCAACAACAGATGCAACGCGACCAGCAACAGCGACAACAGCAGCAGATGCAGCAGCAGCAAATGCAACGAGAGCAACAGCAGCGCCAGCAGCAGCAGCAGCAGCAGCAGCAGATGCAGATGCAACAACAGCAGATGCAGCGAGAGCAACAACAGCGCCAGCAGCAGCAAATGCAGCAACAGCAGCAGCGCCAGCAGCAAATGCAACAGCAACAGCAGCGTCAACAGCAGCAGATGCAACAACGGGAGCAGCAGCAGCGCCAACAGCAATCGGATCGTCGAGAGCAGCACCAGGACCGTCACGAACAACGGCGAGATCCACGCCAGTCGCAAAACGGGTAGCCCACACCGGGCCACCCGCCCGAAGGCGTCCCGTCGCAGGGACGCCGAGCCCGGCTTTACCTGAAGGCACCGGCTGCGATTGCAGCCTTGGCCTCCGATGTACGGGCGCCCACTCCCACCAGCCTGCAGTAGCAGCCGCCCGCCCGCAGCAGCCAGTCCGCAGCAGCCAGCGCGCAGCCACCACCCCGCAGCCATCAGCCCGCAGCCACCAGTCCGCAGCCACCAGTCCGCAGCCACCAGCCGCCAGTCCGCCATCCGGAACCATATCGGCTGCATGCCGCCACCCGCGGCGAACGGTCGCACGACGCGCCTATAATCGGTGTACCGAACGGTGCGCCCCCTCCCCCCTTCCCGCAGGTGCGATCATGAAAAAACGCTTGACTGCCGCTGTCCTCGCTTGCTCACTGATCGCGCTGCCGTCGGCGTGGGCCGCGCTGCCCAACGGCGCCAGTGCGCCCGAGTTCAAGACCCAGGCTGCGCAGGGTGGCAAGACCTTCCAGTTCGACCTGAAGAATGCCCTGCGCAAGGGCCCGCTGGTGCTGTATTTCTTCCCCGCCGCCTTCACGAAGGGCTGCACGATAGAAGCCCATGACTTCGCCGAGGCCGTGCCGGAGTACGAAAAGCTGGGCGCGCGCGTCATCGGCATCTCCGCCGACAGCATCGACGTGCTCAAGCCCTTCTCCGTCAGCGAGTGCCAGAGCAAGTTCCCGGTCGCCGCCGATGGGGACGGCAAAATCATGCGCGCCTATGACGCGGTGCACGAGCGCAACGCGGAGCGCGCGCAACGCATCTCCTACGTCATCGCGCCGGACGGCAAGGTGATCTATTCCTACGCCGATTCCGCTCCCGACAAACACGTCGCCAACACCCTGGAAGCCCTACGCGCCTGGCGTGCGCAGCATCCCGCGAAGGATTGATCGGACACCGGTCGGATCTTTCGGGTGCTCCCCAGGCATATTCGCGCCGAGAATCGCCTCGTTTTAACTCGGCGCGGCGCCCCACGATGCTACCTGCACACCCGCCAGGGGGCAGCCGAACAGGGACGACAGGCTGCGGAACAAGCCCGCGGAGAAGCAGCCGAACAGGCACGCCGAGCCGCGGAACAAGCCCGCGAGGCAGTAGCGCAAGCGCTAGCGCCGCCAGCCGGACGCTAGCAGCGCCGCCACGACGATCAGCGCGGCAGGATTTCTTCCAGCACGTCCGCCGGCCGGCACAAGCGCGCGCCGCGCTCCGTGATCACGAAAGGACGATTGATCAGGATGGGATTCGCGATCATCGCATCCAGCAACTGGTCGTCGCTGACGCCTTCGGCGTCCAGGCCCAGTTCCTGGTACAGCGCTTCCTTGGCGCGCACGGCTTCGCGCACCGTCAGGCCGGACTGCGCGATCATGGCGGCCAGCGCTTCGCGCGTGGGCGGCGTCTTCAGGTACTCGATCACGGTGGGTTCGATACCCGCCTGGCGAAGATGCTCAAGAACAGTGCGCGACGTCCCGCAGCGCGGATTGTGATAGATGGTCGTGGACATGATGGACACCTGGCGGTCGTTATGAAAACAATGCGCCCACGCAAGCGGGGGCGCCGGCTTCGATGACGATACACCGCGTGTATCGTCCGGCGCCGGAAGTCTACAGAAAATCCGCCAGGGATGGCTTCAGCTGAACGGCCAGACCGTGGGATGCGTGCCGGGCGGGACCGACGGCCGCGCCCAACGCGCCGGGGTGACGGAGAAACGCGCCGCATGCCGCACGGCGGCCAGGCGCCCGAAACCCGAATCGGTGGTTTCCAGATACGGCTCCAGCGGCGGCAAGGCCGAGCCCAGTCCGGTGGCCACCCGGGGCAAGCCCCGCAGCCAGCGCCCGGTCTGCGCCAGCGAGACGCGCACGTGCCAGCTGCCGCCTTCCGTCGCCTGGCGCGCCAGCGCCGCCTGCGCGCCGAACGCCATCAAATAGCCGCTGGCATAGTCGAGAATCTGGGTGGGCAAGGGCCGCGGCGCCTCTTGATGCGCCGCCTGGGCTTCGGCGTGGTTAAAGCCCGTCGCCGTCTGCACCAGCGAATCGAAACCGCGCCGATACGCCCACGGTCCGACATGGCCATAGGCGGACAAGGAAACATAAATGATGCCCGGCCGGATGCGCGCCACGTCCTCGACCCCGAAACCCAGGTCCGCCAGCGCACCTGGGCGATAGGCCTGCATGAAGATATTCGCGCTGCGCAGGAGATTGCCCAGCGTGATGCGGCCGGTCGCCGTATCCAGGTCGGCCAGCACCGACAGCTTGCCGCGGCTGGTCTCCGCGATCGCGTCGATATTCGGCAGATTGGGGGAATTCAAAAGCATGACGTCGGCGCCATAGGCAGCCAGCGTGCGGCCGCCGACCGGACCCGCCAGGATGCGCGTCAGGTCCAGCACCCGGATGTCCTTGAGCGGCCGGGGATCGGCGCCATAGCTGGGTAGCGCGCGCGGCGGCGCATCGCCGATGCGCTCTATGCTGACCACGGGCAGTTGCGACACCGCGATGCCCTGTGGATGGCGATCCCACTCATCGAAGGAGCGCATCGCGGCCACCACCAGGCCGGCATCGGCAGCGGCCTGTTCGAACTCGAAGGAATTCCAGCGCGACAGCGCTTTCTCGACCATGCGCCGGTCCACGGTCGCGCCGGTCGGACAGCCCAGCAGCGCCAGCGCCCCGTCCCGGTGATGCGCGAAGTTGGCGTGTATGCGAACCCAGTTGCCGTCGGCGCAGCGATAGACCCCGGTAATCTTGTCGTAGCGGGCCGATGGCGTGCCATTGAGCGTGTAGTAGCCACGGGTTTCCTGCGCCGCGTGCCGCATGTCCACCGTCACGCGCTGCCGCTTGCCGCCGCCGCGCAGGTGCCAGATCTCGGCCGCGGCCAATGCCGCCGCGCCCATGCTGTATTGCGCGGCCATGCCTACGGAGAAGGAGGAAGGCAGGACAGGATCGGCGCCCGGCAGGTCGATGTAGTCCAGCGCTTCTTCCGGCAAATCGACCAGCCGCCACAATGCGCCCAGCGCGCCGTGTGCTGCTTTACGGTTGGAAGAGCCCCCTCTGAAGAAGGGCGGACGAAAATCCATCAAATATCCCATTGCGGCTGCCAAGGCTGGTCCCATTGCATTACAAGTCGGCCACCGCGCGAGCGTCAACCTGGTACGGCGTCACGCCTGTTTCATGGTTTGACGGACGTCGCGCCCGGCAATGAAGAGGCGCGGAGAAAGCCCCCTTGGGGCTGGTCTCAGTCGTCACATCTGTTTGCTTTTTGTGGCTCATCCCTACTCGTCGGCCCTCCACTATGTGACGCAAGACCAACACTTTTCAGGCGACACCGGTGCGACGTTTCGAGCATCCGATGGCAGCAGTAGGGACCTATCCTGTGCGATCATCCCGGCCACGCCATCGACGCCGCGATAACCGCCGGCCGCGCTCGAAAGGCATCGCACCATCAGGCATCGCACCATCACGCCCTTCCTGGAGACCGATCGCATGCACCGCCCCGACAGCCGCAACACCTTATGGTGGATACGCAGCGACCTGCGGCTGGGTGATAACCCCGCTCTCGACGCGGCCTTGCAGGAAGCCCCGACGCTGGCCCTGTTCATCGTGACGCCCGCGCAATGGCGTGCCCATGGCGACGCCGTCGTCAAGATCGATTTCTGGCGGCGCAACCTGCTGGCCTTGGCCGCGGCGCTGGCCGACCGCGGGATACCCCTCAAGTTCCTGAGCGTGGACGACTGGACGGCACTGCCGCGCGCCCTCGCCCGCTTCTGCCGCGACCATGATGTCGCCACCGTCCACGCCAACGTGGAGTGGGCCATCAATGAGCGGCGCCGGGACACCGAGGTGGCGGCGTGCCTGGAACAGGACCAGGCCACACTGACCCTGCACCAGGGCGCCACCCTGTTGACGCCAGGCACGGTCGTGACCGGCAAGGGCGAGTGCTACAAGGTCTTCACCCCTTTTGCGCGGGCCTGCCGCGAGCGACTGATCACCGCGCCACCGCGACCGCTGCCATTGCCGCGCGCGCAAACCAGGGGCCCGCGCGCACCCCGCGCCTTGCACGGCGCGCAGACCGCCGGTGCGGACCATGTGCGTCATGCGGACCGTCCGGGCCATGTCATCGAGGCCGATGCCGTGCCGGACGAGGCCGCCTTCCTCGGGCGGCGCAAGCCGCCCGCCGACAAACTGCGCGACCTGTGGCCCGCCGGGGAAGAGGCCGCCCACCGGCGCCTGGATGCGTTCGCCGCGGACGCCCTGGCTGCCTACGACACCGAACGCGACCGCCCGGACCGCGACGGCACCAGCCGCCTTTCGCCCTATCTCGCCGCCGGCGTGCTGTCGGCGGGGCAGTGCCTGCACCGCGCGCTGGCCGCGAACCACGGGGAAATCGACAGCGGCAGCCAGGGCGTGCGCACCTGGATCACCGAATTGCTCTGGCGCGAGTTCTACCAGCACTTGCTGGCGGCCCATCCCGCCCTGTCCATGCACCGGCCCATGCGACCGGAGACCGACGCGGTGCCCTGGCGCGATGCCGCCGGCGACCTGGAGGCGTGGCGCGCCGGCCGCACCGGCTTTCCCATCGTCGACGCCGCCATGCGGCAACTTGCCGCCACGGGCTGGATGCACAACCGCCTGCGCATGGTGGTGGCCATGTTCCTCAGCAAGAATCTATTGATCGATTGGCGCGCCGGCGAAGCCTGGTTCATGGAGAACCTGATCGACGGCGACCTGGCGGCCAACAACGGCGGCTGGCAATGGAGCGCCTCCACCGGCGCCGACGCCGTCCCCTACTTCCGCATCTTCAATCCGGAATCGCAATCGCGGAAGTTCGACCCCCAAGGGCAGTTCCTGCGCACCTGGCTGCCGGAACTGGCGCCGCTCGACGCGCGCGCCATCCATGCGCCGGCTAGCGAACAACGGCGACGCCTCGGCTATCCGGAACCCTTGTGCGACCTGAAGGAAACGCGGCTGCGCGCGTTGGAGGCCTATGGCAATCTGCGCGGGCCGGCCACGCCGTCACGATGAGGGCTCTGTACCTCCCTGCCCCTGCCCCTGCCCCAGGCCTTAGCCTTAGCCTTGGCCTTGGCCTTGGCCTTGGCCTTGGCCTTGGCCCTGGCCCTGGCCCTGGCCGGCGCCAGCCTGCCCGCCCTCCTCACGATCCAGCCGCTTGAGGAACACGCCCAGCTCCTTCACGATCTGCGCGTCGCCGCGCGCCTGGGCGGCCGCTACCCCGCGTTCCCAGGCCTCGCGCGCGCCCGCGCGGTCTCCCGATCCCAGCCTGGCCTTGCCCAGCCACTTCCAGGCGACCGAATAGGTATCGTCGAAGGCCAGCGCCGCGCGCAAGTGCTCGGCGGCGGCTTCGTAGTTCTCCTGCTCCACGTAGGTCTTGCCCAGCGTGTACCGCAGCAGCATGTTGTCCTTGCCGGCCGCCAGCATCCCCAGCAATCGATCCACCATCTGCGTCGCCTGTGCCATGCCTGTCTCCTTGCCGCTGCCCATCGGGCCCAATCCGGCGTCCCGCGCCGCTCTTTCCGCACGCACTATACCCGCCGGCCGGGATATCATGACCGCGGCGATGCAACCAGGAGCCTGCCCCATGACCTCGATATACGATTTCTCCGCCCGCGACATCGACGGCGCCGAACGTTCCTTGCGCGACTATGCGGGCCAGGTGCTGCTGGTGGTCAACGTCGCGTCCAAATGCGGCTTCACGCCCCAGTACAAGGGTTTGCAGGAACTTTACAAGACCTATCGCGAGGCCGGCTTCAGCGTGCTGGGCTTTCCCTGCGACCAGTTCGGCCACCAGGAGCCGGGCGACGAGGCGGAAATCCGCAATTTCTGCTCGCTGAACTACCAGGTCGAATTCCCCCTCTTTGCCAAGATCGAGGTCAACGGCGACCAGGCCCATCCGCTGTACCACTGGCTCAAGCAGGAAAAGCCCGGACTGCTGGGCACGCAGGCGATCAAATGGAATTTCACCAAATTCCTGGTTGGCCGCGATGGCCAGGTGATTCGCCGCTATGCTCCCACCGACAAGCCGGAATCGCTGGCGAGCGCGGTGCAGGCGGCGTGCAATTCCGCCCCGTAGCGCGCAAGGACAAGCGTGGGCATGGCGCGCAAAGCCGTTAATATCCAGGCTCTACGCCTATACCCAGGATGGGGCAAGCAATGAACGGACACGGCGAATACAAGGTTCCAGGCGGCAAGCTGGTTGTCGCCGACATCGGCGTACAGGCCGGTCGCCTGGTGCGGGTACAGATCAGCGGTGACTTCTTCCTGGAGCCGCCGGAGGTGCTGGGCAATATCGACAAGGCGCTGGTGGGCCAGCACGCGGACGCCAGCGAGACCGAATTGGCGCTGGCTGTAGCGGCGGCCCTGCCCCCGGAAGCCGTCATGTTCGGTTTCTCGCCCGAGGCGGTGGCCATCGCGGTGCGGAGGGCGCTGGCATGACGCGCAGCACCTGGCACGACCACGATTGGCAGCTGATCCACGAAGGCCCCCGGATGCCCTTGCAGCACATGGCCCTGGACGCCGTGCTTTGCGACGAGGTCGGCGCCGGCCGGCGTCCGCCCACGCTGCGCTTCTGGGAGTGGTCGGCGGGTGCGGTGGTCATCGGCCGCTTCCAGTCGGTCAGGAACGAAGTGGATCCCGAAGGCGCCCGACGCCACCACATCGAAGTGGTTCGCCGCGTCAGCGGCGGCGGCGCGATGTTCGTCGAACCCGGCAACACCATTACGTATTCGATCTACGCGCCGCTGTCCCTGGTCGAAGGCATGAGCTTCCAGGAGTCCTACGCCTTTCTCGACCAATGGACGCTGGAGGCGCTGGAATCCGTGGGCATCAAGGCCTGGTACCAGCCGCTGAACGACATCACGTCCACGGCCGGCAAGATCGGTGGCGCCGCCCAGGCGCGCCGCGGGCGCGCGGTACTGCACCACGTCACGATGGCCTATGACATCGATGCCGACAAGATGGTGCAGGTGCTGCGCATCGGGCGCGAGAAGCTGTCGGACAAGGGCACCACCAGCGCCAAGAAACGGGTGGATCCCCTGTTGACGCAAACCGGGATGCCGCGCGACCAGATCATCGCGCGCATGATCGACGTCTTCAAGGCGCGGCATGGCCTGACCGCGGGCGCCGTCACGGCGGACGAACTGGCCCAGGCCGACCAGCAGGCGCGCGAGCGTTTCGGCACGGAAGAATGGCTGTACCAGGTGCCATGACCGGCAGCGCCGGCGAGCGCGCGGCGGCCACGCCGGCCGATTCCGATATCATCATGCGTCGTGGCGCCGAGCCGCCTCGCACGCGACCCGCTCTGGAAAGACCGACGATGCCGACTTCTCTTCTTCCCGTATCCTCCCGCCCTGCGCTCCGTGCGCTCCACGTCGCCGGCGCCACGCTGTGCCTGGCCTTGCTGGCCGCGTGCGGCAGCAGTCCTCCGGCCAACATCAGCCTGCCCTCGCAGCAGTCCGGCGCCACGACCAAGCAAGGCGACGTGGACGTGAAGTCGATCTCGTGGAAGCGCAGCAAGCCGGGTTGCAAGGGCGACGATTGCCCGCGCATCGAAGTGGACTCGGTGGCCTTCCCGGCCATCCCCCGGCTGACCCAGCTGGTCGATCACGTGCTGGCCTATATGACCGGCACCGATCAACGCCTGCGCGGTCCCTATGAGACCCTGGACGAGTACGCCACCTGGTTCTGGAAAACCGCCCAGCCGCGCGACGCCACGTATTTCAAGGCCAGCGTCAAGGACACCGTCGGCGACATCATCGCCATCGAATTGCACACCCAGCAGTACTTCGCCGGCGCGGCCCATGGCATTCCCGCCACGCAGTACCTGAACTGGCAGCGCACGTCCGGCCGCGTGCTGGCCCTGGACGAGGCCATCATCCCGGGCCGTCGCGACCAGTACGCGGCCGCCTTGCGCAAGGTCTACGACAAGTGGCTGGCCGGCAACGACGACGCCAAGCGCGATCCCGCGACCTATGCCCGCACCTTCCCCTACACGGAAAGCGACAACTTCGCCCTGACGCGCGACGGCATGGTGGTCAAGTACGACGCCTACAGCATCGCGCCCTACTCCCACGGCGAACCGGAACTCACCATCCCGTATAGCGCGCTGGTGGGCGTGTTGAAGCCGGAATTCCTGCCGGCCAAGTGAATCGGGTGGAACGACTCGGGTTGAACGACTTGGTGGAACGACTTGGGTTGAACGACCTGGGTTGAACGATTGGGGTTGAACGACTCAAGGCGCGCCGCCCGAAGCAAGGCCGATCAGGCGCGGATGTAGCGCAGAGTGAGTCCGACAATGGCGGCGGCGCAGCCGATGACCAGCAAGAGGCCGATGCGCAAACCGGTCAATGCAGGGGCCGCGGCCGGCAAGGCGCCGCCGACGAGGGATCCCAGGATGGCGATCCCCGCCGCCATGCCAATCTGCCGCGCCGTGTTGTAGACGCCGGAAGCCAGGCCCGCATAGGCCGTATCGACGGAGGTCGCGGCCACCACGTTCAACGTCGGCGAATACACGCCCGTTCCGATGGCCATGAGCACGGTTCCCAGCACCAGGACAGGCCAGCTGGCATGCGTGGAAACTCCCAGCGTCACGATGCCGCCAGCCACGGCGCAACTGGCGCCCGCCCACAACATCCAGCGCGGGCCGCGCCCGATCACCCTGGGATTGAGCAGCAGCGTCGTCAGGATCAAGGCGATCGCGAAAGGCAACAGCATCACGCCGGCCTGCAGAGGCGACAGGCGCCAAGCCTGCTGCACGAATAGCGCCAGCATGAACAGCAGCCCATAGCAACTGAACTGGAAGGCGAAGCCGCCCGCCACCGCGGCGCTGAAAGACGCATTGCGGAAAATGCCCAAGGGCAGCATGGGATGCGGCGCACGGCGCTCGATGGCGACGAACCCCGCCAAGCCCAGCACGCCCCCTGCCACGAGCGCGAGCACCAGCGGATGCGTGCGCCCCAGCGTATTGCTCTCGATAAGACCGGCCATCAGCAGCGTCAGCGCCAGCGTACCCACGGCCAGGCCCGGCAGGTCCAGCGGCGCGCGGCGGCGCGGGGTCTCCTGCAAGTGCCGTTGCGCCAGCCACGCGCCAAGGACGCCGACCGGAAGATTGATCATGAAAATCGAAGGCCAGCCCAGGACCTGGGTAAGCGCGCCCCCGCCGAATGGGCCGACCACCATCGCGACGCCGCCCACGATGGCCAGCGTGTTCACCGCGCGGGCCCGTTCGCCGCGATCCTGCCACGTCTTGGCGACCAGCGACAGGACCATGGGCAGCACGCCAGCGGCAGCGACGCCTTGCAGCACGCGCGCGGCGATCAGCGCCGGCAACGAAGGACTGGCCGCGCAGCAGGCCGAGGCCAACGCGAACGCCAGGAGAGACGCGATGAACAAGCGCCGCGCGCCCCAGCGGTCGCCGAGGGCGCCGGTGGTCAGCAACAGGCTGGCCAACGGCAAAGTGTAGGCGGTCACCACCCATTCCAGCTGCGACACCGTACCGTTGAATTGATGCTGGATGCTGGGCAAGGCGAGGTTCAGCGCCACGCCGTCCAGCGTCACCATGAACATGCCGGTGCCGATGGCGGCGAGGCCCCAGGAGGGGGTAGCGCGCGGGATGGCGTAAAGGGGGGAGGATGTCATGAGGCTCTCTGTACCAACTAGTATGTTTTTTCAGGCTAGCATGAAAAACGTACTAGTTGGTACAATTTCCGTATGACGACCTCCGCGGACAAACTCATCGAAACGACCCAGGCCCTGCTTTGGGAGCGCGGCTACGTGGGCACCAGCCCCCGCGCCATCCAGGATATGGCCGGCGTCGGCCAAGGCAGCATGTACCACCACTTCCGCGGCAAGGCGGCGTTGGCGTTGGCTGCCGAAGAGCGATCTTCGGCCGAATTACTGGAGGAAGTCCGCCATTTGCTGGAGGCGCCCGGCGATCCGCTGGACCGTGTCGTCGGCTATCTCCGCCTGGAGAGGGACATACTCAAGGGGTGCCGCGTTGGCCGCCTGGCGGCCGATCCGGAGGTCGTCGCCGACCCTGCCCTGCGCAAGCCCGTGGCGGACACCTTTGCCCAGATCGGGGAACGGCTGGCAAGCTTGCTGGCCGAAGCACAGGCTGCCGGCCGCTTGCGCGCCGGGTTGGATGCGCGGGCCCTGGCGGCCACTGTCCTGGCGGTACGCCAGGGCGGGTATGTCCTGGCGCGGGCGGCGGATTCAGTGGTTCCTTACGGGCAAGCCGTTGATGGTTTGATCGCCCTGCTGACGGGCAATGACACAAAATAAACGGTGCGGGTCGGCTGCGAGTATTCGCTGTACTTTTTATTTAAGAATAATTATCGTTCTCGCCATGCAAGGCGTCGCGCATCTGGGCGTCTTTTTACCCGGGCTTAATTGACATTATTTTATACCCGGGTAATAATTAAAGGACTCCATGCCATCGACCTCTTCCATGAACATGCCCTCTACTGACCTGGCCACCCCGGCGCCCGTTACGCACGGCGCTGTCCCCTCCATTGCCTCGTTCACCAGTTTCGACGGCTATCGCCGGCTTGCCAGTGGCTCCATCGAGCGAGCGGCGGTCGCGCTGAAGGAGGCGCTCGATAGTGGCGCCGCCGGTCCCTTGCTGCTGTTCGACGACAGCAACGGTCGCACGATCGATATCGACACACGCGGCGGCACGGCGGACGTCGTCGCCCGGCTGGAGGGACATCCCGTGGTCGTGGCGCAAGCCGCCGCCGCGCAGGCGGCACCCGCGGAGAGCGATGAGCCCCCTGCTCAACCTCGTGGGCGTGGACGCCCCAAGCTGGGCGTGGTGGCGCGCGAGGTGACGCTGCTGCCGCGCCACTGGGAATGGCTGGCGGCGCAACCCGGCGGCGCGTCCATCGCGCTGCGCAAGCTGGTGGAAGAAGCACGCCGTTCCGGTGGGGAAAAAGCGCGCCTGCGCAAGGCCCGCGAAGCGGCATATCACTTCATGCTGGCTATCGGCGGCGACCTGCCGGGCTTCGAGGAAGCCAGCCGCGCCCTGTTCGCTGACGACCGCGAGGGTTTCGCTGCGCGGATCAGCGCGTGGCCGGCGGATGTGCGCGACCATGCGTTGCGGCTGGGTTTCGACGGCGCGGCGCAGACGGCCACGCGGTAAAAGCACGCGGCCGCCATGCTCGGCCCGCTTCACGCTGCTGGACGACCCGCGGCTACCGCGACCGCATCGGCTCCCGCGGGAATCCGCATGGGCGCAGAGGGATCGGTCACGGCTTGCCATACCGCCTCCACGACATCCTTTGCGTGGGTAATCGGCGTCGACGTATCCTGCACCGAGGCGAATACCTGCTTCATGAGTCCCGCATAAGCCTCGTGCCCGCTGGCCGTGATCCGCTGGCGGGCGTTGGCGCCGAAACTCGTGCCTGGCGCCCGTCCCGGCAACACCAGTCGCACTCGGACGGAAAACGGCTCCAGCTCCAACGCAAGCGACTCCGTGAAGGCATTTACCGCTGCCTTGCTGGCGGTATAAACGGACAGCAAGGGCAAGGATTTGAGCGTCACGCTGGAGGTCACGTTGACGACCACGCCTGCACGCCGCTCCCGGAACTGCGGCAGCACGGCCCGGGTCATTGCGATCGTGCCCAGCGTATTGGTCTCGAAAATCTGGCGGACATCGTCCATTGCGATGCCTTCCATCGGCGCCAGCAAGCCGATACCCGCGTTATTGACCAAGGCATCGATGGGGCCGGCGGATTCGATGCAGCGGCGGATGCTTGCCGCATCGGCCACATCCAGCGGCAGGATACGAAGCCGGTCGGAACGCGGCAGCAGCTCATCGCGCGGCGTCCGCATCGTCGCAATGACGCGCCAGCCCTTGTCGAGGAAATAGCGCGCGGTCTCAAGGCCAAAACCGGACGAGCAACCTGTAATCAGGATGGTGGAAGTGGAAGGCATTCGAAACTCCTGTGGGGTGAACGACTACCAGCTTAGGCGTCGCGATGTGGACTGACTACAATTGGAGATCCCTATTTTTGTAGAGATAGTCCATCGTGGTCGATCCTTTGGCGGAGATCGTTTCCCTTCTGCAGCCCGGCGCGCCCTTCTCGAAGCTCGTAGTCGCGACGGCGCCCTGGGCGATTCGGCGCGCGGACACAGGGCGCCCCTTCTTCTTCGTCGTGCTTGATGGGTGCTGCCATCTGACGATCGATAGCCCTGCGGGTAGCGATACGCTCACGCTCAACTCGGGCGACTTCGTGTTGATCCCGGCCGCGCGCAGTTTCGCGACATCCAGCGTCGACCGGCCGCCTCCTCGCGAAGACGAGACGGTCACCACGCGGATGGCGCATCGGCCTTGGGGAGTACGTGTAGGGGATCCGGACGGCGTTGAGGACGTGCGCATGCTGGTCGGCAACTGCCTGTTCGGCTCGCCGGATGCCGCCCTGCTGGTGCCGCTGTTGCCGCAATGGATACACGTCAGCGGCGAAAACCGCCTGGCGACGCTGGTACAGCTGGTTGGCGACGAATCGCGCGCCGACCGTCCCGCGCGCGACATCGTAACGGCCCGGCTGCTGGAAGTGCTGCTGATCGAAGCCTTCCGCTCCACGGCGACCACGGCATCGTCGCCGGGGCTGGTGCGTGGCCTGGCCGACCCGCGACTGGCGCACGCGCTGCGGTGCATGCACGAGCGGCCGGCCGCGCCGTGGACCGTGGCCCAGTTGGCGCGGGAGGCCGCCATTTCGCGGTCCAGCTTCTTCGAACGGTTCAGCCGCGCTATCGGGATTGCGCCGATGGAATATCTGCTTGCGTGGCGCATGGCGCTTGCCAAGCAGCTGCTGCTGAAACGGGAAACCGCCATGGCGGAGATCGCGGAGCGTGTCGGCTACAGTTCGGTCAGCGCTTTCGGCGTGGCTTTCACGCGGCATGTGGGCGTACCGCCCGGACGGTACGCCAAAGGCCAGTCAGGCTGAGTATCCCGCTTGCTCGATGTCGGCGACGAGCCCTGCTTCGCGGTCGCCTTTTCACGGTCGGTCTTCAAGACGTTGTTGGCGACGAACAGGCCGAAGCCAACAACGGCAGCGAGGACGCCAAGCATTACGGCAGTTCCGAGGTCCATAACCGTCTTCTTGCATCGCGGGTTCCAAGCACCGGCCGATAGCTGCGCAGGGGTCGCGGCTATCGGCCGGTGTCCGCTTGCATCACGGATACAGACCGCGCACCTGACGGGCTTGCAGGATGCGCGTGCAAGCCACGATGAAGGCCGCTGTACGCAGGGTGACCTTCTGCTCGCGTGCCACTTGCGAGATCGACGAATAGGCTTCGCGCATGATGCGTTCGAGGCGCTGGTTGATCTCGTCCTCGGTCCAGAAGAAGCTGGAGAAGTCCTGCACCCATTCGAAGTAGCTGACCGTCACGCCGCCGGCGTTGGCCAGCACGTCGGGCACTACCATCGTGCCGTTCTCGAACAGGATATCGTCGGCCTGCGGGGTGGTCGGGCCGTTGGCGCCTTCCACGACGATCTTGGCGCGGATGCTGGGCGCATTCTCGGCGGTGATCTGCGACTCCAGCGCGGCCGGGATCAGGAATTCGGTTTCCAGCGTCCAGAACTCCTTGGGGTCGAGGGGCTCGGCCTTGGCGAAGCCGCCGACGCCGCCCTTTTGCGACACGTGCACCAGCAGTTCCGGAACGTCCAGGCCGGCCGGGTTGTAGATGGTGCCGGTATGGTCCTGCACCGCGATGACCTTGGCGCCGACGCCATGGAACAGGCGTGCCGCCGTACCGCCTACGTTGCCGAAGCCCTGCACGATCACGCGCGCGCCGGCCACTTCGACGCCTGCGTCGCGGGCGGCTTCGCAGCCAACCACGAACACGCCGCGGCCCGTCGCCTCGACACGGCCCAGGCTGCCGCCCAGCGTGATCGGCTTGCCGGTGA
Organism: Achromobacter aloeverae; assembly: GCF_004121055.1. Lineage (GTDB taxonomy): Bacteria > Pseudomonadota > Gammaproteobacteria > Burkholderiales > Burkholderiaceae_B > Bordetella_C > Bordetella_C aloeverae. The sequence continues at coordinate 599,394 of NZ_PYAL01000002.1, read as the reverse complement.
CCACGCCGGTGGCGGTGGCGCCTTCGTTCATGGAATACGTGTCCATCATCCACGCCATGATCTGGGCGTTGGTGTTCACGTCGGGCGCGGGAATGTCCTTGGACGGTCCGATGATGACGCCGATTTCGCTGGTGTAGCGGCGGGTGATGCGCTCCAGTTCAGCTTGCGACAGCGTGCGCGGATCCACGCGGATACCGCCCTTGGCGCCGCCGTAAGGCAGGTTGACGGCGGCGTTCTTGATCGACATCCAGGCCGACAGGGCCATCACTTCCGACAGCGTCACATCCTGGTGGAAGCGCACGCCGCCCTTGCCCGGGCCGCGCGAGGTGTTGTGCTGCACGCGATAGCCCTCGAAATGGGCGATACGGCCATTGTCCAGCTCCACCGGCACGTCGACGATGAGCGCGCGCTTCGGGCGCTTCAGCGTTTCGACCCAGCGGCCCAGGGAACCCAGGTAGGGGGTGACACGGTCGACCTGTTGCAGGTAGACGCCCCAGGGGCCCAGGTGTTCCGGGTCCAGGTACGAGGGCAAGGCATGGGTAGGCGATTGCGACATGAAGGGTGGCTCCGTTGAAAGGATGCCGCCATTTTGCCAGAGATTTTTGTGTCGTCCCTAATAAATTTTTAGTGGATATATTTAGGGACGTATTAACAACACTCTGCTTTGCGGCATTTGCGCGACGTTCGTCACTGATCGGGTGTGGGTGATTCCCTGTTTTCCATAAAAGTTACATGTGAACCATATAGGCGAACAGAGCTGTGAGGGCCGGCGCCGGATGCGCGCTCCTGCGCCGGCGCCCGGCGCCGATTCCGTGCACGGCGCGGGCGACCATCCCAGAGGACTTCGTGCCGGCCAGGCCCGAGTGCGCCCCTCCCCGGCCATGCACCACACATTAAAGAGCACTTGCATTAGCCAAATCACATTAAAGAATGCTTTAACGTGAGATCGAAGACACGTAAGCTGGGATTTATCTGGATTAGCTCTGCCAAACTTTCAGAGCGGGCAGCCCTGTCTGTCACTGCGCGACAAATTGGCGGGGATGCTCGCTAAAGCATAGGGTGGGACATGAAACGCATTTTGGCCATAGGTGGCGGTGGCTTCATGATGGAAGATACCTTATCGCCTATCGACGAATATATTGTGTCTCTTACAGGAAAAGTCCGGCCGCGGATCTGCTATCTGGCCACTGCTAGTGGAGATCTCCCGGCTCATCTCGATAAATTTCACGCCGCATACGGCAATATGGGATGTGAAACATCTCATCTCGCGTTCTTTCGCCAACCCGACTCGAGGTCCATCCTTGTCTCCGAGTTTCATACAAAGCTGCTGGAGCAAGACGCAATATTCGTAGGAGGCGGCAACACCAAGTCTGCGCTTGCAGTTTGGCGCGAGTGGGGACTTGATAACGTATTGAAAGAAGCTTGGGAAGGAGGCGTACTACTTGCAGGCATGAGCGCCGGCGCGATGTGCTGGTTTGAAGCCGGAGTGACGGATTCACTCGGGCGAGCCATGCTTCGTCCGCTCGACGGCTTGGGATTTCTGCGAGGTGGGTGTGCCGTGCATTACAGCAGTGATCAGGAAAGACGACGAAGCCTCCATGCCGCGCATCAGGCGTGGACGATACCTACTTCAATTGCAATCGATGATTTTGCAGCCGCTCTTTATGTTGATGCTTCCTTAGACGGCGTGGTGTCATGGCGAGCCGGATCGACGGCGTACCAGACTTACTACGATGGCGATGCAGTGGTGGAGACGGCAATGGTCGCCGCCAACATTTAGCAAGTGGCTAAGTAGCCGATTTTGATAAATCCGAAAGGCTACGTAGGTCGGAGACCGCGTTGGCGGACGGCTGCTTTCGACTGTGCATTCAACCGGTCGTTGCAACAGCCTTGTTAAATCGCTCGGCCGGCGTTTCGTAGCCCAGAGTCTTTCGCGGACGCTCGTTCAAGCATCTAGCAATAGCATCTAGTCTGTTCTGCGAGTAGTCGCTGAGGTCGAGGCCCTTTGGCAGATATTGCCTGAGGAGGCCATTGGTATTTTCGTTGGTTCCACGCTGCCAGGGACTCTGTGGATCGCAAAAGAACACTTGTATATCCGTGGCTAGAGTGAACCGGCTATGGGCAGCTATTTCCTTTTCTCGGTCCCACGTCAGAGATTGTATAGCTCACGAGGCAACCTCCGAGCATGCCTGATCAGCGCATTGACGACCGTTTCGGTGTCCTTCGCTGCCACCTTGATCAGTATGAGGTAGCGCGTCTGCCTTTCGACCAGCGTGGCGATCTGACTATTACAACTTCCGAAGAGCAGGTCGCCTTCCCAGTGGCCCGGTACGGCTCGATCCTCCGCTGAGGCCAGCGCTCGCTTATCGAGATCGCATTCACGATCCGCCCGTGGTCATCCGTCTTTTCTGTATGGTGGCGAGATCGGCGCATGGCTCGGATACGTCGCAGATGCGCTACGAACTCCTTTTTCAAGGCTCCGGGCGCTTGGATAAAGAGCGTCCGATAATGGTCTCGTGCGACACTTGGCAGGCCTCGTCCCCGCAGTAGGCGCGTTTCAGCCAACCGGCGATTTGCTCCGGCGACCATTGCAAAGCCAACTTCTCCGCCACTAACGCGCCAAACGCCAATTGTCTGCCAGTTTGCACGGCTTTGGGCGACGCGCCCTGTCCCACGTCGCTTGATCGGCCTGGCTGGCGCGGTATTCCGACTGCCCACCATTACGCTTGATCTCTCTGCTGACGGTTGAGGGCGCACGCCTGAGCCCTATGGCGATGGAGCGAATCGATTGACCGCCGACCAGACCCCGAGAAATTTCTTCACGTTCTGCCAAAGACAGCGCTAGGCAAGATCCACAGCGCGGCGCGGGCTGAATACCGCCCGTCTCAGCAAGAATCCTCTGAATTGACGACTGATTTCGGTCAAACAGTTGAGCAATCTGCTGAAGCGAGTCACCCTTTCGCCAGTGCTCCCACATCACGAGCTTCTGACTTTCGATGTAGTAGATTCGAGGTCTCTGCTTCATTTGCAACACCTCTTCTGCTTGCGCAGCCTCTAGTGTGTTGCAACGACCGGTTGAATACACAGCCTAAAGGGGGAGCTCACCGATTTGCGGTGAATGACAGATAAGGGCTTCTTGGGCAGTCAGAAAACGGGTGAATAAGAACCATCGAGCGTTGAAAGGGGAGATTGATAGCGTGCGTCACTCTATTTTTGGGAAAGCTCGTTTGGTTTGCGCGCCAACACATCAAAAAGCTGAAACAACGAAAAAATGGCTGACTCCAGATTCGAAGTAACTCATTAATTTTGGAAATAAAATTTGCCGCAACCCCGCCTTACTTTTCCGTGAAAGAGCCCTCAGTAGGAAGCGAATAATTCTTAATGTCCTTGATGGCCTCAAGCAACTTGATCGTCGCATTAGCATCGAGTTTGTCGTCGACATACCGTACTTCATATAGCCCCTGCAGATTAGAAGGAAGTTTCACTCCATCTCGGACAAGTAAGATGAAGCGCCTTCCATAGAAAGCCATTGCAGCGCCAATTTCGATTAGCACGTTGGGATTCAACATGAGGTGCTCCACGCCTTCTGCATCAACAAGTGCCCTATCCGCGTCAACGTGAATAATCGCCGCGCCACACATTCGCATATCGTCCATAACCTTCTCAGGCACAGGCTTGGAGACGGACTGGCGCTCCACTGAAACAACAGGCACCAACTCACCAAATTCCAAGAGCCGCTTGATCGGCTCAACCAACTCCCGATTCTTGCCATGAGTGACAAAAACTTTGCGCCGTCGCTCATCGTCCGCAATTGCCGTCGCGAGAGCCGTCGAGGGGGGTTGAACAGGCAGTGGACCAGACAGTTTAGAGACAGGGATATGGGGAGCCGATGTTGATTGCTGCTGCTCTTCTGGCACACTCGAGTCAAACTCCATATATGCTGCTTCAGTTTGGTCTGCACTCACCGTTTCTTGTTCCTCGCTTATGGGAGCAGATGATTGATTTGCGGCCCCATTTAAGGACACATACGACTTTCCTCTGATCTCCTCGATGAAGCCAACAGCCCGAGCACTAGCGTCGATCCGTTCGAGAATTTGGGGCGCCTTATCACGCGGCACACCCATTTCCTCCAGAACGTTCATTGCGATGTCCTGGCGAGGGAAAGGGTGACCATCATACTGACGCAGAAAATCTCCGAAGACTCTAGGCTGCAAGACAGCTTCTCTACGCGCCTGAATGTCCATACCTTCCACCTTGGGTCTAAGGATCCGCTTTGCGAGGTCGGTAACGACCATGGTTGCTGCCTGAGCGCCTCCCTCGGCGAGGCCAAAGGCGATTGAAGCGCCTGAAAGAACTCGAAGCTGTGAGCCTTTTGGATCAACGTTCAAGGCTTTGGCAACATAAAGAGGTGCGGTCGGCTTCCCGGCGTAGTGATCAAGAATAGCTTCGGGGATACGGAGAGCCTCCTCAAGCGAGGCCCCAGGTACGTTCGATTGCTTCAGGTACGATCGTTTTTCTGTAGGAATGGCAATGGGAGTAGCGCGCGCTTTTGTCGTGACTTTCTTGCCGCGAGATGGTTGCTTCTTCACAGTTGCCACGATACTTCTCCAGTCTATTGGTGCAGGGATGAGATATTGTGTCTTCACGCCGAAGGCGTCTCAGCAGTCTTGTAACATAAATTTTCTTCGCTGAAAACTTTAATCCTCTGTGAATCACATGTACTTCCAAGACATTCACTCACGGTTGCTTAAGCGGTTACCAAGGTGAATAATTGAAAAGAATGCCTGAGTCAATCACTTGCATCGGCGGTTTTGCGTCTGCGTTTCGCCGGCAAGTGTCAGCGCCGGAGTAATACTGCCCTCTGGCGCGGAGGCAAAAGTGCCCCCTGGGCATAATGGCGGCATTGGCCGCCAGGATGTTGACCCAGGAGCGATAGTTGGAGATTTGTGTAATGACCCACTGAAAATCAGCTCAGGCCACAATTCGAAGGAAAAAGACCTTGAACAAGCAAATGGAAGACGAAATTAAGCGATGGACGGCCAAGCGTAAGAGCGCATTGGTGCTGGACATCATCCAGGGCAAGACGACAGTCGCCGAGGCGAGTCGGGCGTAAGACCTGTCGCCCTCGGAGGTCGAACAATGAGTCGAAAATGGCAAGCGGGACATGGAGAACGCCTTGCGGGCCAGCCCTTTTGAAATTAAGGAGCAGTACGAACGGCAGATCAAGGATCTGCAAGAGGCGTACGGCGAAGCGATGCTGGCGTTGCGCGCCAGAAAAAAATTCCCGTCCCTGCTGGGCGAGGACGAGAAGTGATCGAGACGATCCGCCACAGACTGCAAACCGAAGGCACCTCCGTCTCGATAGCCAAGTTGTGCCGCTGGTTCGAAGTGCCGCGCCGCACGGTGTACTACAAGGCGGTGAAGGCCGAGCCCAAGGTGGGTCCCAGATACGCAGAGCCGATCAAGGCGATGATCGAGGAGTCGCCTTCGTTCGGCTACCGGACGGTGGCGTATCTACTGGGGTTCAACAAGAACACGGTACAACGGTATTCCAGCTCAAGGGCTGGCACGTCAAAAAGCGGGCCATTGGCTTCAGGCCTCGCATTCGGGCCGTGCCATAGGTGGCGCAGGCGCCGAACGAACGGGTCGACAGACCTGTGCCGCATTTGGGCAGGCCGCGATGACTCCGCATGAGATTCCTTGGAAGTCGTGGAAAGTCTCAGAGGTCTGCCACCTATTTTCTGCCCAGCACAGTCCGCGCGTAAGCTCCCCCACTGGGGTAGACATCAGCCAGTAGAATTTCGGAGCCTCCAAGAGTCGGAGACTCCCTTGAAGAAAAGCAGGTTTACAGAAAGCCAGATCGTTGCGGTGTTGAAGGAGGGCGAGACCGGAGTTCCGGTCGCCGAGTTGTGCCGCAAGCACGGCATCAGCAACGCCACGTATTACCAGTGGAAGAGCAAGTACTCGGGCGTGCAGGTGTCCGAGCTGCAACGGTTGCGCGAGCTGGAGGCCGAGAACGCCAAGCTTAAGCGCATGTACGCCGATCTCGCCCTGGAGAATTCGGCGATCAAGGATGTTCTGAACCGAAAATCCTGACGGCCAGGCCCGAGGTGGTCGAGCAGTTGGTACAAGCCCGCTTGTCGATCACGCGTGCCTGCCGCATTGCTGGCCTGTCGCGGGCGGCGTACTACAAGCGGCCGGCCTCGGCATTCGAGCGAGATGCCGATGTGATCGAAGCGCTCAATGCCATCGTCAGCCGGCACGGGCGCTGGGGATTCTGGGAGTGCTTTACCCGGTTGCGGCTCGATGGCCGCTGCTGGAACAAAAAGCGTGTGCATCGGGTGTACTGCGATATGGGTTTGAATTTGCCTCGGCGTTGCAAGAAGCGGTTGCCAGACCGCCCTCGCCAGCCGCTGGACCTGGCAAGCGAGCCAAACCGTTGCTGGGCATTGGACTTCATGCGCGACGCCCTGTATTGCGGCCGGCGGTTCCGAACGTTCAATGTGATCGACGAGGCCAATCGGGAAGGCTTGGCCATCGAGGTTGGCACGTCGATCCCATCTGCCAGGCTGATCCGCGTCTTGAGCCGCTTGGTCGACTGCTACGGCGCGCCGGATGCCATACGGCTGGACAACGGGCCGGAGCTAGTCTCCCAAACATTCACCGAATGAGCTGCGGTAAAAGGCATCGCGGTTCGATACATCCAGCCGGGCAAGCCCAATCAAAATGCCTTTATCGAGCGTTTCAACCGAACGTACCGCACGGAAGTGCTCGATGCACATCTGTTCGCCAACCTGGAGCAGGTCCAGGCCATCACCGACCAGTGGCTAGTCGATTACAACGAATACCGCCCCCATGAAGCCCTGGGTGGCGTCCCGCCGGTGCAGTACATGCCCCGGCTAACCCATGCTCCGAATCTCTATCGGCCGTTGTCTACTTGACAGGGGTGGCTACGCGCGATTAGGCAAATCACAGGCGGCGAGCAAGGCAAGCTGAGCCTTGTACTCGGGCTAATTTTCCCTGAGAATTTTTAGGAAATTATCGAAACTTCCTCGGGACAGCTCAAGGGCGTCACTAATTTCGGACATCGGTCTTACTAGTTTGAAGCGCCGTTGCACACCTTGCCCCCGCCAAGAAGTCTGCTCAAGAACATTCTCTGACAGCAGAACGGGGAGCAAATCATCGAAAAAACTCGATGAAAAGCCTTTTCCAAGTCGAAGGCGAATAATGTCTTCATCAACATGCGTATGCCGAAGAAAGACACGGAGAAATCGCTCAAGCAGCTTCAATCTGTTATCGACAAGAAGTGGCGTCGACAGTGTGCTTTGCCCATCTCCCACCGTCGCACCGAGAGCCTGAAGCGATTCTAGGATCAACATGGGGTCGTAAATGTTTTCTTCTTCCGTAACCACTAAAGAATCAATGCGGCAGTCGGAAAAGGAAACTCCGGACAACAATTTGGGTTGGCGTAGATCGACCTCAATGCGCTCGAATTCACAGTCCACGAAGACTACGTCAGCGAAGAGTCCATTGGATACATGCGTAGGTTGGAAATGACATTTTTCAAATCGAACTCGTTTAAAAACCCGTCCGCCCAATGCGCCAGAAGGGAAGAACATACCTCTTAGCGCTAGTGCAGCTTCACCCTCATTCAAGCACTCTAACACCCGTATTGCCAACGATCCGCAATTTTCTTTGCAGAAAGAGTAACCCACCTCAGACTGGTTGATTGCAATAATCGTGTTAAAAACGCCCATAAGATCCGTTTGGTGCCTTATCAAGTACTGCACCGATTGCTCCACTGTCGCCGCCGGCACCACATTTACGGAAAGAAACGCCCGGATTTCTGTAATGGCCTTCTTGGAAAGGATTAGCCCAAGGCCTTCGCCAAGGAAAAAATTCTGAAAGTCTTCGTGATCGAAGCCAACGCCTTGTCCGCGTGATGTTTCGGAGGAAAGCAGCGAGTGCTGTTTGATTCTTTCCTTAACTTGCCGCGTCACTGCACCGCTTTTATTGAGGCCTTCGCAGAAGATGTCGACAACAACATCGAGGACATCATGTCGCAGGGACGTGGACGAAGACTGCCACATTTCGAGTGCGACCTGGGCCAATAGTTGGTGATGCTCGCCTTGTTGAAGCAAGGGCTCCATGACATCGCCCGCAACTCGAGCAAGCCACTTCTCTGACGCCTCGCGCTTAACGATCGCATCGACAAAGGTGAAGAAGTAGTCGTGCGGATTGGCTCCGAGCATGTCTACCAGGGCGGTCCTATCGACGCCTTCTAAAACATCAAAGAGTCGTCGAACGAGTACAGCTCTAGTTAAAAGAGGGTGGGTAGCGCCGAGGCGGGTGGCCACAGTTTCGTACACTGTCAAGGAATCTTCCACGCCGCGAAGTTGACCGTATCTACAAAACTGGTCTTTGCTCCACCGCGAGAGCGCCAGCCGCCCAAACGCTGCCGATCGATCGCCAATCGCATCAAGAAGCCGTGCTTGGGTTCGAAAGCTTAAGTACTCGAAGAAGGCTTTCCGTGCTGCAATAAACACGGTTCCAGACGAGTCTAAACGTTGGACCAGTGTACCGAGAGCAGAAACGGCCTCACCCTTGGACCCCTCCACTAACATTTCTTCGTATCCATCAAATGCGGGAACGACGACTCCAAGTTTCACCAACTCTATAAATGCATCGAAATACAAGTAGTTAAAACGCAGCTTATTTACTAAAGCTGCAATAACGGCGTCGTCAAAGGTTAAAAAGGCTCGTCCACTCAGCGGAATTGGCACTACCAACGAAGACGCCTGCTTCGCTTTATAGCGCTGAGCTTGAACTCGCGAGGCCCGATTGAGCACTGTAGTTTTACCTTCGCCCGCGTCCGACGTTACATACAGGACCGATGTCGCGCCTGGTACAGGGGCCGAAGCCTGACTCAGTAGCGTCTCCACAACGTCATTAACTGCGGTATCAGCATCACTGGAAGAACTTAAATCTGCGGACATTTGACCTGAGGGCACCACAAATGGGCTTTTCGAGCTGATATCCGGCACCTGACCGGTGGCAGCTATGATCCGCTCCGCAAGCTGGGGGAGGCGCGCTATGCGATTGACAAGCCAAAATCGCGCGGTATATTCCTGTCCATTCTCGACCACACGCAGGTGTCTGTCCTCTGTTGTGGAATAGTGGACGGTCGCCTCAACTAACTCGTCGCGGACTTGCGCAACGATTCGTCCCAATCGAACATCGACATCGGACGGTTCATCAGCAAATGCGGTCAAGATTCTTCGGAGATCGTTAATATCCATAGCAAGATCCTAAATACTGCATTGCATATAGTGTTCCTTAGCAGCCTCGCTAAGGGTTGACATTAGGCGCTTTTGCGTTCTCCAGCCGGCTCGCGTATGGAGATGCACAACATTGCATCCCGATCTGGTTGCAACCAGCACTCCTGGCCACATATCTGTATCTGATGACACAACTACAATATCGGTGGCTTTGAGCGCGAGTGCTTGGTAAGCGATGTCGGCTACTAATAGCGTGTCTACCATTTTCTGTTCGTCGCGCACCAAGACATGACGTAGTTGACTCCCACAGCCGGACATGGAGCAGGAGGTGGAGTGTGTCAGTGTGGAATGCATGCTCATACCGCAACCACCACCTGGGCTAGCACACTCGGTCCAAGTGGACCGAGCGCGAAAATTTCGCAGGTCTCTATTTCGGACCAGCGTATCCTGAAGAGTTGCGGATATACCTAAAGGCCCTTCCGCCAATTCAACCGTCAGTCGAATGGGCGGTCCGGTGTCGGTTCCCGGTCGTACCGCGATCGTAGGAGATCCCGCCCTGATATCCGGAATTAGCCTCTGAGCCCCTGTCGTCAAAGTGCCCAGACAGCGCCAGCCGCCATACAGACGTACTTGCACCGCGGTGTGCCGGGCCAGTACAGAAGCTGGAATCAACGGCACTAAAATTTTTGCCAGGCTGACAGCTCCGGCCCGGGTAAGGCTTGATTCCACATTGTCAAAGTCAACCAACACCGCCAAATTTGACACTCCGGCTCTCCAAAGTAATAACGCTTCCATGGCGTAACACTGTACTACAGCGGCGAACGGCCGGAGGGTCGCGCTTCCTTCGGGCTTTTCACCATCGTTCGTTCTCTTTCACTACTGTGAGAAATTCGCTGAGAAAGAGGTACGGAGACTGGGCATAATTTTCGGTTGACTGATAGGTCCGGGCCACAAGCAGTCGCTCCTGACGGACCGCTTCGTAAACTACTCACGATCGGCTTTCACATCAAGGCGCATTCTCACTTGAGGGTCATAGAGCGGACATCCGAACTCAGAACCAAGGTCGATGAAGCGGTTCATGTCATCGCCATTCATTTCATAGCAGTCCACACGAAAAAGTTGTGGCGTGATGAAAATTTTAAATGCTCCACGTTTTGCAGATTCCCAGTGCAGCCCATCCAGTTGATTCAAGCCATCCGAGAATAGAGTCGTGAGACGAGCCAACATATCTGAGTCGGCAATTGCTCGAGCCCTTCGACATGTTTGCCTTGACTCAGGCTTTCATACGTCGATTCGTCCAACACCACGTTTGATTTGTACTTCCAAAAATCTAGGTCGTAACTCATTTCGACTCCCTGGGAAAGCTGATGGTGGCAGGCACCCACATTGCCGGATGCCTGCCGTGTGGAGTTACGTGGTGACGTCCTGGCCGTTCTTTCGACGCCCGGACTTTGATCAGAGCATTAACGTCTAGTGCTAGCACCTCTGAGCAAACCGTAGCGCCTTTTTGTCATCGATCTGTCCCCTGCGGCCGATTCCGGAGTAGCGGTCTTATTCACAACATCAATCACCCAGAACCTGACGCCATTGACTACTTGATAGTGAAACCCGTCGATCACGGTAACCGTGACCATCCAGTTCAATATCTTGATGCCAGGGCAAAATCGCTGCCAGAACCGGCTTCAAGGATAGTGCGCGGTCGTCGTTCCTTGCCCCCTCGATCGCGCCTATGATCGTCATATGCGTGGCCGCGACAAGCCTGTGCCGCAATGACTCTGAAATGGTAATCGCCGGATCTTCAATGGCGTTTCCCTCACCATCTTATGGCCCCCGAGCAGCGCCGCGGCAAAACCCTTCAGCTCAAGCAACAGCAACCATCGCGGCTCTAAAGACCTTAAGGGAAAACATCTGGTCCGATCCTTGGATGCTCTGTCGACGCCTATGAGCACCATATCCCGTCCGCACAATAGGTAACTTATTGTATATGAAAGCATCTGTTTTAGAAGCGATTTACGACAGCACTAGCCGGAAAGCAAAAGGCCTGCAAACCGTATTGGTCGCAGGCCTTATTCGCATCAATCCATATTCAAATATCGTAACTGCCGGCAAACCCATAAGATCGCCGCAGCCGCCCTTCCCCATCACCGGAACCACACACCCTGCTCGCGGCAATGGTCCCTATCGATCACATCCCCAAATAAGCCCGCCTAACCTCATCCGAAGCCCCCAACTCCGCAGCACTCCCCGACAACGCCACCGCCCCGCTCTGCATCACATACGCCTGCGTAGCCACCTCCAGCGCCGCCGCCATATTCTGCTCAACCAGCAGCACCGACAACTTCTCTTCCCGATTCAGCGCCGCCAGAGCATCAAACACCTGCTCGACCAGCAACGGCGACAACCCAAGACTAGGTTCATCAATCAGCAGCAACCGAGGTCCGCTCATCAGCGCACGCCCAATCGCCAGCATCTGCCGCTCACCACCAGACATCGTCCCAGCCAACTGCTCGCGCCGCTCAAGCAACCGCGGGAACAGCGTGTACACATGCTCCAGCCGCCGCTTATACACCGCCTCATCCCGCACGGTATAAGCCCCCAGCCGCAGATTCTGCTCGACCGGCTGCCGGGCGAACACACGCGCCCCCTCGGGAATCAATGCAATCCCGCGCGTCACCAGCGTCTCAGGCCGCGTACCGGTAATATCCTGCCCCTCGAAAACGAGCCGACCCGACGCAGGCCGCACGTTGCCGATAATGGCCGCCAACGTACTGGACTTCCCAGCCCCATTGGCCCCCAGCAAGGCAGTAATCTCCCCCTCCCGCACCTCCAGGGAAATATTCCGCACAGCCTGCACGCCGCCATAAGCCACGCTCAGGTTCTCGACTTTCAACATCACATCAGGCACGGTGCTTTCTCCCCAGATAGGCCTCGATGACAGTGGGATTGCGCACGATCTCCTGCGGCGGTCCCTCGGCGATCATCTGGCCGAAATTCAGCACCAGGACCCGCTGCGCCAGCCGCATCACCACTTCCAGCACGTGCTCCACGATCACCAGCGTCACGCCCGATTGATGTATCCCACGCAGGATGTCCGCCAGCGCAATCGCCTCGGTCGGATTCAACCCACCCGCCACCTCGTCCAGCAGCAGCATGCGCGGCTCGGTGGCCAGCGCGCGCGCCAGCTCCACCCGCTTCTGTCCCGCCACGTTCAAACCCGCCGCCTTGACGTCCGCACGATCCGCCAACCCCACCAGGTCCAGCACCTTGCGCGCCGCCTCGCGGGCATCCGCCAGCCGCGGATGCCGCAGCAAGGCGCCCACCATGGCGTTCTCCAGCACCGTCATCTGGCCGAAGTTGCGCGGGATCTGGTACGTGCGCACCAGCCCCATCGCCGCCACCTGCTCCGGCTTCAGGCCCAGCATGGACTTGCCGCCGAAAGTCACCGTGCCGGACGTGGGTTCGTGATAACCCACCAGGCCGTTGAACAACGTGCTCTTGCCAGCGCCGTTAGGCCCGATGATGGCGACGATCTCGCCCTCGCCCACCGACAGGTTGATGTCCTTGTTGGCGACCAACCCGCCGAAGCGCTTGGTCAGTTCCTTTACTTCAAGCAGAGCCACGGCGCCCCCTCAACGTCACCAGACCGCCGGGCAGGAACATCGTCACCAGCAGGATAGCCAAACCAAACACCAGCAGGTCCAGGCCCAGGCCCGAACTGCCCCACATGACACGCGTGCCCTCGGACAAGGGCAGCAGCAGCGCCGCACCTATCCACGGACCGACCAGGCTGCCCACGCCGCCCAGAATGGCCACCAGCACCATCTGCACGGACATGGTCAGGCTGAACATCGAATCGGGATCGATGAAGCCCACGTACATCGCGAAGAAACCGCCCCACGCGCCCGTCAACGCGGCCGACAGCACGAAGGCCAGCATCTTGTAGCGGTCGGCCGGTACGCCCAGGCTGCGCGCCGCGCCCTCGTCGCCGTTGATGGCGCGCCAGTAGAAGCCGACGCGCGAATGCACCAGGAAATAGGTCACCAGGAAAGTCACCAGTCCCAGGCCCACGGCGATCCAGTAGTACGGCACCTTGCTGCGGAATTGCAGCATCCAGGGCGCATCGCCGATCGGCGATTCAAGGCCGACGGCGCCGCCGGCCCAATCCCAATTGATCATCAACAGCAGGCCGATTTGCAGCAAGGCGATGGTCGCCATGGCAAAGTAATGGCCCGACAAGCGCAGCGTGGGACCGCCCACGATGTAGGCCAGCAGCGCCGAGATCAACGCGCCCACCGGAATGCCGATCAAGGGCGTGAGCTTCAGGTGCTGCAACAGCAGGATGGTGGTGTAGGCCCCCACCCCGACGAACACGCCATGACCGAAGGACACCCGGCCGAGGAAGCCGCCCACCAGGTTCCATGCGGCCCCGAGCGCGCCGAACAGCACGATCTGCAACAACACCTGGATGGTGAACTGGTCCTTGATGACCACCGGCGCCAACGCGAACAGCACCGCGATGACGATGGCCACGGCGATCGGCGCGCGTGAGTGATAAGCCTTGGCGGGCGAGACGGCCACCGCCGTGGCCGCGGCCGTACTGGCCGCCGGATCGAGTTTGTTTTCTGTCGTCATATCACCACCGCCCGAACAGGCCGCGCGGCCGGTACCAGAGAACCAGGATGAAAAGAATGAAAATGCTGACCGTCTTCAGCGCGGGCGCCACGAAGTAGCCCGTCATCGCCTCGATGATGCCGATCAGGATGCCCGCGATGAAGGCGCCCGGCAGCGAGCCGAAACCGCCCATGCACACCGCCACGAAAGCCAGCAGGCCGAACACCAGCCCCACCGACGGGAAGACATAGAAGAACGTGGTCAACAGCGCGCCCGCCAGGCCCACCGCCGCACTGCCCAGCATCCACACCTGGGCGTTGACGCGATCCGGCGAAATGCCGACCAGCGCGGCCACGTCGCGATCCTCCGCGACCGCCTGCAAGGCATGGCCCCAGCGCGTGCGATAGACCAGCCAGAACAGCACGATGACGACCACCAGCGCCACCAGGCCCGTCACCACTTGCGGACGGCCGATGGAAATGCCCAGCAGGCTCACGCTACCGGACACCAGCGTGTCGGGCAGGCTGCGGTAGTCGGGCGTGAAGGCGATGAAGGCCAACTGCCGCAGGACAATGCCCAGGCCGAAGGTGGCCAGGATGACCGCCATGGGCGGCCCCTTCTGCAAGCGCTTGATGATCAGCGCGTAGGTAAGGAAACCAACGAAACCCAGCAGGATGGCGACCAGCGGCGCCGAAAGCGTCGGGTCGACATGGCCCAACGTGAAAAGCCAGTACGCGGCATACATCGCCAGCATCAGGAACTCGCCATGGGCGAAGTTGATGACGTCGGTAATGCCCCAGATCAGCGCCAGGCCCACGGCGACGGCCGCGTAGATCAAGCCGTTGAACAGGCCGGCGGTTAGTGCTTCGAACATGCGGTACTCCCACGACGGATGCACGCGGATCCGCCGGCGGTTGCGATACAGAGGCGCGCCGCCACCATCAGGCGCCAAGTGGCACCCGGCGGCGCGCGCCCACGATTACCCGGAAATTACTTCCAGGCGAACGGCAGCGTCGGCAAGGACGTGTCGGTGCGGTACTTCTCAGGCCACACGGGCACGTAGCCAGTGCCCTTCAGTTCCAGGATCAGGCCGGCGCCCAGCGTGTTCTGGCCCTTGTCGTCGAACTTCACGCCTTCCCAAGGCATCGCGATCTGCGAGGCGTTCAGGTCGGTGGCGGCGATGGCCTTGCGGATGGCTTCCGGATCGGTCGAACCGGCACGGTTGATGGCATCGGCCAGCACCAGCACGCCCTGCATCGAACGGGCGTTGTTGCCGTTCAGGTCCTTGCCCGTCTTCGCCTTGTACATGTCGTTGATCTTCTTCAGACCGGCCTTGGCAGCGGCGACGTCGTTGCTCCAGACGTCGCGGGTCAGCACGCCCTGCACTTGCGGACCCACTTCCTGCACGAAGCGCGAATCGATGAAGCCCGCGTCATTGGCCAGCAGCACCGGCGGCGCGTACTTGCTCTCGCGCATGGTGCGCACGAACAGCATGGCGTCCGACGTATAGCTGGCGAACAGCGCGACGTCCGGCTTGGCGGCCGCCAGCTTCTGCACTTCGGCGGTCACGGAAGGCGAGCCCGCCGCATAGGCGATGTTGGCGACCACCTCGCGGTTGTACTTCTTGGCGTAGCGCTCCACCGCCTTGTAGGTGTTGACGCCGAAGTCGGTGTTCTCGTAGACCACCGCGATCTTCTTGGTCGGCACCTTCTTGATGCCGTCCAGGAACTGCATCATGTTCTCGACAAAGGTGTCGTCGGTCGGCGAGGTGCGGAAGAACCACTTGTAGCCGCGATCGGTCAGGTCCGGGCTGCTCGATTCACCGTTCAGGTAGGGAATGCCGGCCTGTTCGGCGACGCGGCTGGCGGTCTTGGTCACGGCCGATTGGTAAGCGCCGGTCAGGGCCACCACCTTTTCCTGCTGGATCAGGCGCTGCGCATCGGCCAGGCCCACTTCGGGCTTGCCCTGCGAATCGCCGAAGACCACTTCGATCTTGGCCCCGCCCAGCTTGGGGAGGCCCGCGCCGGCGGCCAGCGGCAAGCCTTCGAGTTCGGGATGCGGATTGTTGATGATGTCGACGGCCAGTTCGATGGCGGCCTTGATCTCCGCGCCGGTGGACGCCAGCGCGCCGCTCAGCGGATAGATCGCGCCGATACGTATCGTCTTTTCCTGCGCGGCGGCCGGCTGACCGAACGTCAGTGCCAAGCATGCCGCGACGCCGGCAATCAGCTTCATCTTCATTACGTTGCTCCTGGGAGAACCTTAGGGACTGAGAGGACTTACAACAAAAGTTACGAGACCTTGCACTTTGACTTCGCGGACTAACTTACCCGCACCAGCGACGTATTTGCGACGGTAGAAACCCTGACAGCAAGCTTGTTGCGCGCCATATGCACTTCCGTGCGGCACAAGGGCCGGCCGTCCAGGGGCGCAACGGGCGCTCGGCGCGCCATGCGTTCCCTGGTCGCCGGTCTTCACCGTCGCGATGCGCGCGGGCTATCGCCCTGTTCCGCGCAGCGCCCGCGCGGGCGCCACGCCGCGTTCCGGACCGAGGCAGCCGAGGCGGCTGAAGCGCCCAAGGGCGTCAGAGCGCCGCGACACGACTGTTGATGAGATCCGTGACCAGCATATGGCCCGGCGCGTGCGTAATGCAGAACGACGGCTTGACCGCGGCGACCACCGATTGCGGCGTCACGCCGCAGGCCCAGAACACCGGCACTTCGCCGGGGCGGATCTCCACCGCGTCACCATAGTCGGGACGGTTGATGTCCTGGATGCCGATGGCGGCGGGGTCGCCGAAGTGCACGGGGGCGCCATGCACCGACGGGAAACGCGACGTGACCTGGATCGCGCGAATGGCGTCGGCCGGCTTGAGCGGGCGCATCGACACCACCAGCGGTCCATGGAAGCGGCCGGCCGCCTGGGTCGGAACGCTGGTGCGGTACATCGGCACGTTGCAGCCTTGCTCGATGTGGCGCACCGGCAGGCCGTTGTCCAGTATGGCTTCCTCGAAGGAGAAGGAGCAGCCGATCAGGAAGGAGACCAGGTCGTCGCGCCACACGCTGCGCACGTCCGTCGGCTCGTCGACCAGCACGCCGTCCTGCCACACGCGGTAGCGCGGGATGTCGGTGCGGATGTCGATATCGACGCCCAGTTCCGGCAGGCTGGGATCGCCCGGCTCGGACACCGCCAGGATGGGGCACGGCTTGGGATTGCGCAGGCAGAAGCGCAGGAACTCGTCGGCCATGTCCTTGGGCAGGATGGCCAGGTTGCCCTGCACATGGCCGGGCGCGACGTTGGCGGTGGGACCGGTGGCTACGCCGTTACGGGCGTCCAGGCGGGCCTGGTACGAGGCCGGATGCGCGACGGTATTGACCGGGGCGAGCGACGACATGGGAAACTCCCCTTGAACTTGATGAGTCCTGGGCATGGTCGGAACGCATGCCCGTAAACGACAGCTTTCTTGTTGATGCGGTATTGCATCGCATCGGGGCCGGGGGTGTCCAATCATATGTTGCGATGAAGAGATATAAAAAAATATTATCACCCTATAAAGAAAATATTCGGGTTATTACGGATGGGGTTTTCACCTATCGACCGGTGCAGCTTTAGCTACGAACAGTAAAATCCCTCTCCATTTATATCCGCCGCCACCCCGCGGCGCATCGGGAGAGAGCATGGCGCCACTGCGGCGGCAAGCGGCATGGAGGGCGCGATGGGCCGGGAGGACGATCCTGGCGCCGGCGCTGCTTGGCGCGGCCTGGGCCTCGACCTGGCCGGCCGCCGCGCGCGCGCAAGGCCCCGCGAATTTCCATCCCTGCAACGCCCAGCCCGCCTTGCCGATCTGCCAGCACGGCTATGGCAAGCGGGTCGCCGTCATGCGCTGGGGCGCGCTGCCGGAGTCCGGCCTGTCCGGACCGCTGGATCCCGACGCCAAGGCGGATGCCTCGCTGACCACGCTGAATCCGGCCAAGGAAATCGAGAAACTTCGTTCCAGCACCGTATACGTGCAGGATATGTCCACGTCCGACGTCCTCTTCGCGCGCAACGCGGACGTGGTGCGGCCCATTGCCTCCATCACCAAGCTGATGACCGCGCTGGTGGCGGTCGACGCGGGCCTGCGCATGGACGAATCGATACGCATCGAGGCCAGCGACAACGACATGCCTTCCGATCTGCCGTCCCGCCTGGCGGTGGGCGCGCGCTTGACCCGGTCCGATCTGCTGCACCTGGCGTTGATGGCTTCCGAGAACAGCGCGGCGCATGCCTTGGGACGGACCTACCCGGGCGGCATGGCGGCCTTCGTGCAAGCCATGAATGCCAAGGCGAGACAGCTGGACATGAACGAAACCCGCTTTGTCGAACCCACCGGCCTGTCCAACGAGAACGTCTCCTCGCCCCGGGACCTGGCAAGGCTGGCGTACGCCGCGTCCCGGCGAGCGCTGATCCAGCGCTATTCCACCGATACGCAATACAAGGTCGCCGCGCAGGACTTCCGCAACACCAATATGCTGGTCGGCCGTCCTGAATGGACCATCCTCGCGTCCAAGACTGGCACGACGCGCATGGCCGGCGACTGCCTGGTGATGCTGGCACGCCTGGGCAATCGCGAAGTCTCCATGGTGCTGCTCAACGCCGGCGGCACCAGCGGGTCGCGCTTCGGCGATGCCGTGCGGGTGCGCCGCATCCTGGGCAGCCAGATGGCGATGAAATAGGCGGGTGCGCCGTTCGGCCAGGCCTCCCGGCCTTGATCTGCGTACCGGCCGTTGCGGGTGGCCACTGCCCGCCAGCGATCAGCGCGCCGGCGGCGACGCGACCATCTCCGACGCCCCTTCCCCCGCATGGTCCCGCGCGATGACCTGGGCAGCCTGGGCTATGGTGCGCGCGACGTGGCTGTCGGGCCCCTGCATCCAGCTGGCCGTGAAACTCAGCGGGGGCAGGTCCGGCGCGCGGACATCCAGCTGGCGCAATTCGCCCTGGGCCAGTTCGCGCCCCAGGAAAACCGGGGCAATGGCGGCCGTGCCGATGCCATCCATGGCCATGCGCACGATGACGCTCAGCGCCGAACTGCCGTACATGCGCGGCGTGGCCACGCCGGCTTCAACCAGCATGCGGCGCACGGCGCGATGCGGCTCGGTGATGGACGAATAGGTCAGCACCGGCCACTGGCCCAGGCGCTTGAGCGGAATGGGCTCGCGCCCCAGCTTCAGCTGCGGACTGGCCAACCATGCCAAGGGATAGCGGCACAGGTGGATGTTGTCCACGCGGGGCTCGTCCACCGGCCCCATCAGGAAGGCCAGGTCGATCTGATGCGACGTCAGCAGGCTCTTGAGCGCGGGCGTGGTGTCGACCTGTATTTCCACCATCAAGGCCGGATAGGCCTCGTGCATGTATTCCATCAGCCGCGACAGCCAGGTATGCACGATGGTTTCGGCCACGCCCAGCCGCAGGGTGCCGCTCATCACGTTCTGGGCGCGCGCCGCCTGCTGCATGTCGGTACGCATCTGCAGCATCCGTTCGGCATGGGACAGCAGTTCGTGCCCCTTGGCGGTGAGCTTGATGCCGCGCGCATCGCGCTCGAACAGGCGTACGCCCAAGCCGGACTCCAGCGACGCGATGCGCTGTGAAATGGCCGGCTGCGTGGCGTTGAGCTTTTCCGCCGCGGCGCGAAAGCCGCCCAGCCTGGCGACCCAGAAGAAAGTCTCGATATTGCGCAGGTCGATCATGCGGAGGACGTCCCCGGAAGGGGATCAGGGATAGGGATCACGGAATAAGGACCACGGACCGGACTCAAAAAACAGGAAGCCAGGAACGGGGACCGCGATGCACGGTTCGCAACATGGCAGCGCGCCTGAGCGTATCATGACGCCCGGACAATAAGGGCGAGCCGGACGACAGGCGGCGCGCGCGACGGCCACCAGCGCCCTGCCGCCCGCCGCGCCGGCCCGATGCCGGAATACGGCCGGAAGACGTAATGAGCACAGGAGACACACCATGACGCGGGCCCAGGCCATCGCGCGCAAGGACAACGCCGCGATGCATGCCTCGACAGGCGCGGCGCCGGCCAACCCGCCGCGCGTCGATGCGGGACGGTCTGGCAAAGGCCTGCCCACCCCGTCCAGTCCCTTCATGGGCATCGTGCTGCTGCTCCTGTCCATGTGCTTCCTGTCCACCCTGGATGCCACCGGCAAATGGGTGATGGCGGGCGGCGTGTCCCTGCTGTTGCTGTGCTGGGTACGCTATGCCGTCCACCTGGCGCTGGCCCTGGCGCTCATCGTGCCCTTGCGCGGCTGGGGCATCCTGCGCAGCCGGCGGCCGCGCGAGCAGGTGCTGCGCGGCACGGCCATGCTGGGCGCGACGCTGATGTTCTTCACCACGCTGCATTTCCTGCCGCAGGCCGAAGCCACCGCCATCAATTTCCTGGCGCCATTGATGGTGCTGGCATCGGCGCCCTGGGTGCTGGGCGAACCGCCGCGGCTGTCGCGCTGGGTCGCCGCCGCCATCGCCTTCGGCGGCGTGCTGGTCATCATCCGTCCCGGCGGCGGCCTGGACGGCACGGGCGTGATCTGCGGCTTGCTGGGCGCCTGCTGCTTCGCCGCCCAGTACATCGCCACGCGGCGCGTGGCGGGGGACGATCCCTTGACGTCGGTCATCTGGAGCGGCGGCATGGGCGCCATCGCCCTGACCTTCACCCTGCCCTTCGCCCTGCCCGCCGCGCTGCCGGTGCTGCGCACGCTGGACCCGCTCCACTGGCTGGTGCTCGTTTCCACGGGATTCACCGGCTGCATGGGCCACCTGCTGCAGATCGGCGCGTACCGCAACGCGTCGGCGTCGACCCTGGCGCCTTTCGCCTACTTGCAGATCGTCACGTCCACGACCACCGGCTGGCTGATCTGGGGCCATTTCCCGGACGCCGTCACATGGGTGGGCATCGCCATCATCTGCGGCAGCGGCATCGGCATCGCCCTGCTCGAATGGCAACGCGCCCGCCGCCCCGCGGCGCCTCGGCCTTAAAGGCCAGCACAGTCGGCCCCGCTCACCAGCGGCGGTTGGCCTGGCGGTCAGTTGCTGTTGGCCACGCGGCCGGCGGCGAGGACCAGTTGGCGCTCGCAGCGCGACGCCAGGGCGGGGTCGTGGGTGACCAGGACCAGCGTTGCGGCCTGCTCGCGCTGCAGGGCGAACATCAGGTCGATGATGCGATCACCCGTGGCGGCGTCCAGGCTGCCGGTGGGTTCGTCCGCGAACAGCAAGGCCGGCTTGACCACGAAAGCGCGCGCCAGCGAGACGCGCTGCTGCTCGCCGCCCGACAGGGTGCGGGGATAGTGGTGCAGGCGCTGGCCCAGGCCGACGCGCTCCAGCATGGCCTCGGCCGCCTCCCGCGCCGGCAGGCCGGCCAGCTCCAGCGGCAGCATGACGTTTTCCAGCGCGGTCAGGTTGGGCAGCAGTTGAAACGACTGGAACACGAAGCCCACGTGGCTGGCGCGCAGCCGGGCGCGGCCGTCCTCGTCCAGCGCGAACAGGTCGTGGCCCGCCAGTCGCACGCTGCCCGACGAGGGAACATCCAGGCCCGCCAGCAGTCCCAGCAAGGTCGACTTGCCGGAGCCCGAGCTGCCCGTGATGGCCAAGGCCTCGCCAGCGCGCACCGTAAAAGCGATATCCTCCAGGATGGCCAGCCGGCCTCCCGCGTCGGCAACGTGCTTGCCCAGTCCCGTGACCTCTATCGAGTTGCCTGTGTCCATGCGCCTGTTTTTCCGTTACTTGTGTTCCCGCCTGGGGTTCGCCGCCGCGGCGCTCCTGGCCGCCGCCACGATCGCCCAGCCTGCCCACGGTCAGACCGCCACGCCCGCGCCGGGTTCCGCCGCAACGCGCATCATACTGGTCCTGGGCGACAGCCTGTCCGCCGAATACGGGGTGGAGCGCGGCAGCGGCTGGGTGCCGCTGCTGCAAAAGCGGCTCGACGAGCAGAAGCCAGGCTACAAGGTCGTCAATGCCAGCATCAGCGGCGACACCACCAGCGGCGGCGTCACGCGCCTGCCGGCGCTGCTGGCCCAGCACCATCCCGCCGTCGTCATCATCGAACTCGGTTCGAACGACGCCCTGCGCGGCCTGCAATTGAACATGACCGAAAACAACCTGCGCACCCTGGCCCAGGAATCGAAACGCGCCGGCGCCCAGGTCGTCCTGGTCGGCATGCAGATCCCGCCCAACTACGGCCGCGACTACACCACGCGCTTCGCCGCCCTCTTTCCCAGGATCGCCCAGGAGAATCAAGCCAGCCTGGTGCCCTTCCTGCTGGACGGCATCGCCACCAACCGCGAGCTCTTCCAGGCCGACGGCATGCATCCCAACGAGGCCGGACAGCCGAAACTGCTGGACAACGTATGGCCGGTGCTGGCGCCCTTGCTGAAGTAGGCCTAGCGGCCGGCTGAAACGCGGAACCTTCCCGGACTCATGCCCGTGCTGCGCTTGAAGGCGATGCTGAAGGCCGTATCGGACAGATAGCCTACTTTGGCCGCGATATCGGCCAGGGGCTGGTCGGAGTCCCGCAAGGCGGTGCGCGCAAGCGTCATGCGCCACTGGTTCAGGTAGGACAGGGGCGCAACTCCCACCCGGTCCCGAAAGCGGTTGGCGAAAGCGGTCCGCGACATCGCCGCCGTGCTGGCCAGGCTGTCGACGGTCCAACGCCGGCCCGGCTCGGCGTGCATGGCGGACAGGGCCTTGCCGACCCTGGCATCGGACAGGGCGCCCAGCCAGCCTTGCGGTTGCGGCGTCGTATCAAGATGGGCGCGCAGCACATGCACCAGGGCCAGGGAGGCAAGGCTGCCGCGCGCCACTTCGCCGCCCAGGTGCAGGCCGCTGGATTCCAGTCTCAGCAGGCCCAGGACATGGCCCAGCGCGGTGGATCCGATGTCAGCGGCACGCAAATGAATCAGCGGCGGCAGATGGCGCAACAGCACATCGCCCACCTCGTTCTCGAAAGTGAAGCGACCGCTGGCCAGGCTTACCGGCGCGCCGGCGCCGTCGCAATAGTGGCGGGTAACGCCATCCTCCCCCCGCTTGCCGTGGACCACCGCCACGCCATCCTCCGGCGCGCACGACGGATCGCTGGCCGAGCAGAAGGGCCGCCCGTCGGTGAGCAGATAGAAGTCGCCCTCCTCCAGCAGGACCGGCTCGCCGCCCTCCAGTCCGAGATAACTGGTGCCCGACAGCACGCCGCCGAACTTGACATGCTTGTAGGCGGGAAAGCGCAACGCCCAATCGCCACGCCCCTCGAAGCGGGTGGAAAGCACGCTGCCGACCCGCAGGGTCGACAAGACGTCGGAGAGCGCATCCATATGTACGGTCTCATAGAAAAACAGCGCTTTCGATTATATGAAGTACAAGCCATCGGCGCGATGATAGCCGGACTCGAACCCAAACCGGAGCAAGCATGCAAGCCTGGCAACTCGAAAAACTCGGTGGCGACCTGCGCCTGATCGATCGGCCCATTCCCCAGGCCCGCCCTGGCAGCGTCGTGGTGCGGATGGATGCGTCCGCGCTCATGTCGTATATGCAACCCTATGTCGAAGGCCGCCTGCCGATCTACCACGCTCCGGACCAGCCCTTCATCCCCGGCGGCAACGGCGTCGGCGTCGTGCACGCGGTCGGGGCGGACGTATGGCACCTGAAGCCGGGACAGCGCGTGCTCATTTCCTCCTACGTCGTCGCGCAGGAGAACGTGGACGAACCGGGACGCTTCCTGCTCGGCATCACCGCCGCCGGCCCCGTCGCCGAAGAAATGCAGGCGGACTGGCCCGACGGCACCTTGGCCGAATACGCCCTGTTGCCCGCGACGGCGGTCACGCCGGCGGAGGGGCTGCCGGAAATCAGCGCGGCGGACCTGGCGACCCTCATGCGCTATGTCGTCCCTTATGGCGGCCTGCTGCGTGGCCGGCTGGCCGCGGGCGAAACGCTGGTGGTCTCCGGCGCCACCGGCGCCTACGGTACGGCGGCGGTACTGCTCGGGCTCGCCATGGGCGCGGCCCGGGTGGTCGCTATCGGGCGGAACGCCAAAACGCTGCAGGCCATTGCCGTGGCCGGCGGCCCGCGCGTGACGCCGGTGGCGGTGACGGGCGACATTGCCACCGACGCCGCGCGCATCCGCGCCGCTGCGGGAGGCGGCGCGCATCTTGCGTTCGATATGGTGGGTGGCGCCACGGATCCCAATATGACCCTGGCGGCCTTGCGCAGCCTGCGCCATGAAGGGCGCCTGGTGCTGATGGGATCGATGACGGTGCCCTTGCCGATCTCCTACCTCGAACTCATGCTGAACGGGTGGGAAGTCATCGGGAACTTCATGTACCCGCGCCAGGCCTACGGGCGCCTGCTGGACCTGGTCCGGTCCGGGCAGTTGGACCTGGGACCGATACGCCCCCGTACGCTACCGCTGTCCGAGCTGCCGCAAGCGATGGCGCTGGCGGGAAAGGCCGGGAACTTCGAGTGCGTCGTGATGCTGCACCAACGGTAACCGACCGGTCGTGATCAGCCCGCGTCGGTCTGGATATCGTCGCCCTTCAGGATCTTCGCGGCTTCCGGTGCGATCTGTACCTTGTACTGCTCGCGCAGGACCTTCAGCACGGCGGCGTCCTCGGCCTGGCCCCATGCGGAGGACAATTGCTGGGTCAGGGCCGTCGCCACGGCGGGATCGTTCTTGCCGGCTACGATTTTCTCCACGCGCGCTACGACGTAGTCATTGGCCTCGCGCGCCCCGACGTAGGCCGGCAGCGGCTTGGCGGGCACGCGCATGACGGCGTCCACCACCGGACGCGACAGCTTTTGCGGATTGTCGCGGGAAACGTCGACGGCCGGCGCGAAGCCGTCCAGCGACGCGGCCGGATCCTTGCGCAAGGCCTCCAGGGCCTGCTCGCCCGCCTTGGCGGCGGCGTCGGCCGCGCGCTCGTCAACCAGCTTGGCGCGGATCTTGTCTTTCAACTGATCCAACGGCGGCACATGGGCCGGGGTCAGGCCAGCCACGCGCACCACCAGCATGGTGTCGGGCGACAGCTCGATGACGCCGGAATTCTGCTTGTCGCGCAGCACTTCCGGCGAGAACAACACCTGGCGCACGCGCGGGCTGTCCAGCAAGGCCGAGTCCGGGCTGGCGGCGGCGGAGCCCGCACCGGCCACGTCGGGCGGCAACAGTTCGGAACGGCCGATGCCGCCGGCTTCGCGCAGCTTCAAGCCCAGCGCATCGGCGGCCGGTTGCAGGCTGTCGCGCTGGTCATAGACCAGCGAGGTCAGCTTGGTCGCCATGTCGGAAAAGCGCGACGCCGCGATCTGCTTGCGGATCTCGTCGACGATCTGCGTCTTGACCTCGGCCAACGGCTTGTACTGCGCGGGCTGGAGATCGGTCAGCTTCAGGATGTGCAGGCCGGCAGAGCTTTGCACCACGCCCGAGACCTGGTCCTTCGACATGCCGTTGATGGCCTTTTCCAGCTCCGGCGGGACCATGCCCGGCGACAGCCAGCCCAGGTCGCCCCCCTTGGCGGCCGAACCGGCGTCATCCGAACGCTTCTTGGCCAGCTCGGCGAAGCCAGCCGGATCGGCGGCCGCCTGCTTGGCCAGCTCTTCGGCCTTGGCTTGCGCCGCCTTGCGCTGCGCGTCGGTGGCATCGGCCGGCACCTGGACCAGGATATGGCTGGCGCGGCGGCGTTCCGCCTGGCCAAAACGGCTCTTGTTCTGGTCGTAGTAGCGCTGGATGTCCTCGTCCTTGACCTGGATGCCGGCGCTTGCGGCGGCTTCGTCCAGGACCAGGTATTGCGCCTTGACCTGCTCGGGCACCGCGAATTGCTGCTTGTTGGCGTCGTACCAGGTTTGCAGGTCGGCATCGCTCACCTGCACCTTCGAGCGGAAATCCGCGGCCGCATAGCGGCGCGTGCGAACGCTGCGGGTTTCGGTAAGGGCGTGCTCGACATCGGCGGCAACCGTGCCCGGCACGCGCGCCGATTGCCCGATGGGCTGCAACACGCGATCCACGGCCAGTTGGGCCCGCAGGTTGGCTTCGAACTCGGCGGCGCTCAGCCGCTGCGCGGCCAGGGCGGCGCGGTAGCGCTCGGCGGAAAAGCGGCCGTCGTCCTGGACCGCGGGATTGGAAGCGATGGTGTTGCGCAGGGTCTCGTCCGACACCGAGAAACGATAGTCCGCGGCGGCGGCGGCCAGCACGCGCTGGTCGATCATCTGGTCGAGCAGGCGCTGGCGCATGGCCGGGTTGTCCAGGGCGGCGGCGTCGAAACGCGCGCCCATCATCTGGCGATATTGATCCAGCTGGTTGCGGCGCGCCTGATCGTATTCCCGCTGCGTGATCGGGCGACCCGCCACCGTGGCCATCTTGGGTTCTTCGGACATGAAGCTGCTATAGCTCTGCACGCCGAAGAAGGCGAAGGATGGCACGATCAGGATCAGCAGGATGAGTTGCATCCAGCGCTGATGATTGCGAATGAATTCGAACATGGAGTACCTGAGACCCAATGCGACGGCCGCAACGCATACCGCGGCCCGCCACACAAAACGCATAAAAAAAGGCGAAACAAATTCGCCTTGCTCTCATACTACGCAGCCGACACTGCATACTATCGGATCAGCGGGCAAGCAGTTTACCACCACTGGCAGGCGTGCCCATCGCCATGGCGGCCGCCTGCGGTATCCTTGGCGGTCATCGTCGTGATACCCGCCATGACCCCGTCATGACGCCCGCGACGCCGCCACCGGGAAAACAGCTCCGGGCGGCTCCGCAGCGACGCATGTGCCCGTTCCATCCGTGCCCGTTTCCATCCAGGTGCCCTCCCCCCATGACCGCCCCCTCTTTTCGCTGGCCCTACCCATCCCTGATCGCGCACCGCTGCGGTGGCAAGCTGGCGCCGGAGAACACGCCCGCCGCCATGCGCGTGGGCGCCGAGCACGGCTTCACCATGTTCGAATACGACGTCAAGCTGAGCAAGGACGACGTGCTGTTCCTGCTGCATGACGACGATCTCGACCGTACCTCGAACGGCCATGGGCCCGCGCGGGCCAGGACCTGGGCCGAACTGTCCGCGCTGGACGCCGGCTCCTGGCTTTCGCCCGCCTTTGCCGGCGAACGCATGGCCACCCTGGACGAAGTCGCGGCCTTTACCTTGCAGCGCAGCATCGCCAGCAACGTGGAGATCAAGCCCTGCCCCGGCCGCGAGGCCGAGACCGGCACGGCCGTGGCCCTGGCCGTCCAGCGGCTATGGGGCGATGCCGCGGTGCCGCCGCTGCTGTCATCCTTCTCCGAGGATGCCCTGGCCGCCGCGCATGTGGCCGCTCCCCTGCTGCCGCGTGCGCTCCTGGTCGAGGCCATCCCCGTGGACTGGCGCGATCGCCTGGTGCGGCACGACTGCGTGGCCCTGAACGTGAACCAGAAGGATGTCACGCCCGACCTGGTGCGCGACGTCCACGAGGCCGGCTACCGGCTGTGCGCCTGGACGGTGAACGACGTCCAGCGCGCCCGCGACCTGCTGGCCTGGGGGGTGGACGCGCTGTTCACCGATATGCTCGACACCATCCGCCCGCCCTTCCCGGCGCGGGCTTGAGGGGAATACCGCTTGTTCAGTTACCGCCACGCCTTCCATGCCGGCAATCATGCCGACGTGCTCAAGCACGCCGTGCTGGCGCATGTCCTCGACTACATGAACCGCAAGGACACGCCCTACTGGGTGATCGACACCCACGCCGGCGCCGGGCTTTATCGCCTGGACAGCGACTGGGCCAACAAGAACGCCGAATATGCCGACGGCGTCGCGCGGCTTTGGGGCCGCGACGACCTGCCGCCCCTGTTCGCGCGTTATATGGAACTGGTGCGCCGCCACAATATCGACGGCCGCCTGCGCAACTACCCGGGCTCGCCCTGGCTGACGCTGGAGGCCCTGCGTGAAAGCGACCGCCTGCGCCTGTTCGAAATGCATCCCAGCGAGGCCGAGGTCCTGGTGCGCAACCTGGAACACCAGGGCCGCATCGCGCTGCGCCAGACCACGGTCTACGACGCCGACGGCTTCGAGGGCGTCAAGGCCCTGCTGCCGCCGCCGCCCCGCCGCGGCCTGGTGCTGATCGACCCGTCCTACGAGGACAAGCAGGACTACCGCCGTGCGCTGACGACGGTGAAGGAAGGGGTCAAGCGCTTCGCCACCGGCACCTATGCGGTCTGGTACCCGCAGGTGCAGCGGCGCGAGTCCACCGACCTGCCGCGCCAGCTGGAGCGCCTGGACGTCAAGAGCTGGCTGCGCGTGGCGCTATCGGTGAAGAAGCCCGCCGCCACCGGCTTCGGCCTGCACGGCAGCGGCATGTTCCTGGTCAACCCGCCCTGGACCCTGCACGCGGCGCTGAAGGAAGCCATGCCGTGGCTGACCGGGCTGCTGGCGCAGGACGACCGCGCCCATTTCGTGCTGGAGCAGCGGGAAGGTTGAAGGCCGCGGGTTCAGGGCCGCGGCCTTCAGGGGAGCTGAGGCCTGAAGGCCGCTTGTTCAGGGCCCCCGGTTCAAGGCGCGGCCTCGCCCCAGCACCGCGCGCCTCCGATCAGAACTTCCAGGCCAGGTTGAGCATGCCCGAGTTCTGCGTGTTGCCGCCGCCGAACTCGCCGCCATACGCCAGTCCCAGGGAGACATTGCGCGACAGCGCCACGTCGGCGCTCAACGCCACCAGCGCGCTATCCCTTGCCTGAGGCGCGCCGGCGACCGTGAACGTCTCGCCGCCGTCGAACCACATCTTGCTGTGCCCGATGACATCGCCGAAGGAATGGCGCCAGCCCAGGGTCGCGCGCAGGTTGCCTTCCAGCCTGCCCAGGTCGAAGGCGGTGCGCGTGCGCAGTCCCAGCGTCGTCGTGGTAATGGTGTTGCGGTCGCTCGCGCCGTTCAACGCCGCGCTGCCGCCCGATTCCGAAAAACCACGCGTGCGCAGGTCGCTCCACGCCAGGCCCGCGAAGGGCTCCACGGTCAGCGCGCCGGTGACGGGCAAGGCATAGCCCAGCTCGGTGAACAGCTGTCCGGTGCTCGCGCCATAGTTGGCCTTCAGGGACTGGTCGAAGCCGCTGGTGGCGATATTGCGCTTGCTGTCGATGTCATGCCACGTATAGCTGCCGCCGGCGATGAAGTTCAAGCGGCCGGCGCCCGCCGCGAAGCTGCGGCCGGCGTAGAGGGTGGCGCTGTAGTTGTCGATGTCGGCCTGCGACGAAACCTCGCCGGCGCGGCTGTGCGTATTGCTGTATCCCAGCGCGCCGCCAGCGCGCCAACCGCCGCCGACCGCCTGGTCGCCACCGACGAACAACCCGGACGTGGCCTGCGTTACCCGTGCCGCATCGCCGCCGCCGAAGGTCTGCCAGCTGCCGTACAGCTGTGCCCACGCCGGCTTGGCCGAGGAACTGGGCAAGGCGCTGATATTGGTCGGAACATCGCTGGTACCCGCCTGCGCGGTCGGCGCGCCCGCCATCAGGTTGGCGCCCAGGTTGGAGCGGAAGTGCTCCAGCGGCAGGGTGCGAACCATGTCCGCGCCCGCTTGCAGCGTGGACACGGTCGACGCATGCGATTCGCCGGACAGGGCCTTGAACACATTCGCCGGCTGACCCACGGCCAGGTTCTCCACCTGGCGATAGAGGGCGTTGCCCGACCCCAGGCTCTCGATGCCGTTGGCCACGGCGCGCTGGTTGCGCGACTGGGCGGCGTCCGCGAACGTCATGGGGCGCGTGGCGGGGGAGCTGCCTCCTCCCGCGGAGGGGCTGGTGGGGGTGATCGGCGCAGTCGGGGTGGTGGGGGTAGTAGGAGTGGTGGGAGTAGTCGGGGTGCCCGGGTCCGTCGGCGTGGTCGGGGTCGTGCCTCCGCCCGAGCCGGGATCGACCACGACGTCCTTGCGCTTCAAGGTCAGCACGACATCGTTGGCGCTGGTGGTCAGGGTCGGCTGCAGGAAGGCCAGATTGCTCGCCACGCCGTCGAAGTTGCCGGTGACGCCCTGCCCCGCATGCACGATGACGTAGGACTGCTGCGTCGAATAATTGCCGTTGGCTTCCACGTTCGCCACCGACCCCGCGATGGTCGCCGCGCCCGTCACGGCGACCTGGCTGGCCGCGGTCGTGCTTGAATCCGACAGGATGCGCAGCGTCGAACCGGCTTGCATCGTCAGGTCGCCGTTCACCGTCAAGGTGCCGGCCTTGTCCTTGCCCGGGGCCAGGGTGCCGCCGCTGGCTATCGACGTGGTGCCGACGGTGCCGTCGCCCGCCAGCGTGCCGCCGGACATCACGGCCACCGTGCCGCCCAGGCTGCCCAGCACGCTCAGCGTACCGTCCAGCACCTTGAAGCCGCCCATGAAGCCGCTGCTGTCGTTCTTGATCGCGAGCGTCCCGGCCCCGGCCTTGTCCAGGTTGCCGTAGCCCGAGACGGTACCATTCCAGGTCAGCACGGTATTGGGGTTGACGATGTCGACGGCGCCCGTGCCCGCGTTGACGAGGATGTCACGATAGGACGACTCGGACGCGCCGGTGTATCGCAGCGAGCCGCCGCTGAAGCTCAATGCGCCTGACGCGCTGCCCAGCGCCGCATCGCCGGCGATCGTTATCTGGCCGTCGTAAAGCACCCAAGGCGTGAGTTGCGTCGTGATGCCGGCCAGTGTGACGTTGGCACTGGTACTCACCTGGAAATCCGTGAACCCCTGGTACTGCGTGCCGAGCGCGGAGACATCGAAGGTCTGGTCGGCCGAGCCGCCCAACACCAGGAGGTTGGAACTCCCCGAAGCCACGACGTTGCCGAGTATCGTGCTGCCGGCATGCAGTTCGAGCGCGCCGTTGTAGAGTTCGATGGCGTTGCTACGCACGCCGCCATAACTCAGCCCGCCGACGATCGTGCCCTCGTTGATCACCGTCCCCTGGAGCAGGGAGACGCCTACCCCGCCCACGGCCTGGAACGCCGACGGCTGGCTATCTGCCCCGGCGTTGCCGCCCAGGATCGTGCCCCTGTTGAGGACGATCCCGGGGTTATTGAAGGCGATGCCCGCGCCGCCCGCGCCGCCCATCCCGGCAACGGTGGTGCGCGTCGTATCGGTATATCCGCCGTCGCCGCCCCTACCTCCCGCGACGGTGACGCCGGATTCGACCACGATGTAAGACCAGGCATTCGAAACAATGCCGATACCGCCCTGGCCGCCCCGCGCCGCGCCGGCGTTGTATTGGCCGGTGCCGCCATTGCCGCCCGCGCCGCCGGTCACATTGGCGGCGACCGAGAATGGACTCGCGCCGGTCAGGTAGACGCCATGGCCACCACCGCCGCCGCCACCGCCGGTACTGGCATAGGCGCCGCTGACGATCGTGCCATCCGCGCCATCGCCGCCCTTGCCTCCCGTGGTGGCGGTCGTCAGCGACGGCGTGCTGTCGGTGTAGTACGACGCCGCGGTGGCTCCACCGCCACCGCCGCCGCCGGCCGCCTCGGCCCCGTTGCCCACGCCGCCGGCCCCGCCACCGCCGCCTTCCGGCATGTTCGCCAGGGACAGGCCGCCGCCCGGCCAGGAGCTATAGGCACCGCCGTTGGCGGACTCGGTACTTGTGCCCGCGGGCAAGCTGCCATGGCCCTGATTAGTGACAGTCGCATTCTGGACCGTACCCGTACCGCCCTGCCCGCCGGCGCCCAACGGGCCGACACCGCCTAAACCGCCCGGACTGGTATTGAAGCGGGGGCCTATCGATCCTTGCTGTCCGTCCAGGCCTGCGGCATGGCCTGCGACCGGGGCGGCCAATAACACGGACCCCAGGGCTGCGGCGGCGGCGCTAAGACGGAAGTTCGGTAGGGAACGGGACGGATGGGAGTGGGACATCAAGATTCTCGCATTTGATGAGTAAATATTTCTATATGTTAATTTAAAGTCTCAAGGGTTGTTTAGGCGAGGACTGCGGTTTTTAAGGCTTTCTTTAAAGAATTGCCGCAGCGCGCGAGACGTTCTCCCCGCCGCGCTGCGGCGGGGAGCGGAAATGGAAAAAGGCCCGGAACGGGGGAAACCCGTTCCGGGCCTACTGGGCCGCAGGACCACCGGACAGGCGGGTCACCGCCCCCTACAGGGCCTGGGGATACCCGGCCGTCCTGATGCGAGGGGAGTCGGGCCTATATCGCGTTCGACCAACTATTCGGGCTGGATGCCCGCATCTGCAACCACCTTCCCCCACTTGGCGTACTCGGTCCGAACCACCTGGGCAAATGCCTCCGGGGTGGGACTCGGGTCCGGTTCATAGCCGAGCGATTCGAGCTTCCTGGCCACCTCGGGCTGCGCCAGGACCTGCGCGAGTTGCCTGTGCAGCGTCTCCACGACTTGCGGAGGCGTGTCCTTGGGGGCGACCAGGCCCAGCCAACCCACGGCCTCGTATCCGGGCACGCCGCTCTCGGCAACGGTAGGTACGTCAGGCAGCAGGGATGACCGTTTACTGTCCAGCACGGCCACCGGCACCAGCTTGCCGCCCTGGATGCTGCCAAGCTGCGCGCCTATGGTGTCGACCATCAGCGGCACACGCCCCGCCATCACGTCTATCGCCGCCGGCGCGCCGCCTCGATAGGAAACGATGCCGATATTTACGTCAGCCTTCGAATTGAAGAGCCGCTGCGCCAGCTCGAAGGCCTTGGCGCCTTGCCCGGACATGAGCCGGCCGGGCTGGGCCTTCGCCTGGGCGATGATGTGCTTGACGGTGGGATCCTTGAACTCAGGGGACGCCAACATGATCATGGGCGCTTTTGCGATCATGCCTATCGGGGCAAATGAGCTGAGCGCGTCATAGGGAACATGCTTCTGCAGATGCGGACCGGTAACCATCGTGCCGGACACGGATACGCCGATCACATAGCCATCGGGCGCGGCATTCTTCACGTAAGCCATGCCCACCATGCCGCCATCGCCGGGCTTGTTCGCGACGATGAAACTCTGCTTGTTGAGTTGGCTGAGGCCGCTGGCGAGCAGCCGGCCGACAATGTCCGAAGCGCCTCCCGGCGTATAGCCCACCACGACCTGGACCGGGCGCGCCGGATAGTCTTGCGCACGGGCGCCGGTCGAGAAAGCGGCGAGCGCGCCGAAAAGCACGGCGGCTGTGCCGTACAAGGACCAGCAGTGGGGCCGCTGAATGGTGCGGCGCCTTGCCTGGGTGCGGAGCGTGGTTCGTCCCGCGCACAGCGATCCGATATCAGCAGCGCCTTCATGGCGGGCGTTCTCCATTTGTCCCGTCTCTCTTGCTTGTCTCATCTTTGCCTGTCTCCTTGATATTTATTATTCACAGCCACCAGGCCGCGATTTCCTGCGCGAGCGTGACGCCCTGCTCGTGACCCGCCTGCGCCGCGGGGCCGCGCCGCGCCGGATCGAGAACGTTGCTACCGAAAGCCTCCAGCGAGGCGGCGTCGGGAATGAGGACTCGCACGCTGGCTCCACGTGCTTCGAGCGTGACGACCTCCGCGCGCAGGTGGCCGCTGACGGGATTGCCATCGGAATAGCCGAGCGGCGCCACAACCAGGACTCGGTCGGCCGCAACGGCCGCCCACGCGTTGGTTATCGACGCGATGCCGCCGTCCATGTACTGCGCCCCGTCGATGGGAACCGGAGGCCATACGCCGGGCACGGCGCAACTCGCCGCCACCGCGTCGATAAATGGACAAGCGCTCGCCGCATCGAACACCCGGGGCATTCCGCTATCCGTGTCGACGGCGACCAGACGCAGAGGCCGATCCGGCCATTCGTCGCCCGGCAGGCGTGAGGCGATGATCGCGCGCCGGGCGGCGACCGCGGGCGTCTCGCTACGTCGCGCGTATGCACCGATGCGCTTGCGGGCGGCGACCAGGTCGCCCGCCACCTTTTCCATCAGCTTGCGGTTAGCCGCGTCGGCGTCCTCCTGCGAGTATGGCCGGAACTGTTCCTGGCTGTCGGGCGACGGGTATCGTTGCCGCGCATACATATCGGCCGCCTTTTCGCCGCACGCGACCTGTGCCGCGATGATGGAACCCGCCGAAGTTCCGACCAGCAGGTCGGCATCCGCCATGCGCGCGCCGGCCTCTTCGAGGCCATGAAGGATGCCGGCAGACCATGCAATACCGACGACGCCGCCGCCGCCAAAAACCGCCGCGCGCTTCATCAGATAATGCCCTTCTTCTGGAATTGCTCACGCTCGCCGGCGCTCATGCCCAGCAAGTCGCCATAGATGTCGGCGTTATGCTGGCCTATGCTCGGCGCGGGCGTTATGGGTTTCCGCGGAGCGCCGGGGATACGCGGTATGACGCCAGCCATGCGCACCGGCCCGATGCGTGGATTGTCCACCGGCACGATGGTCTCGCGGGCCTGGTAGTGCGGGTCCTTCATGATGTCGTCGATGCCGAGAATAAATGCATAGGCGCATTTCGCTTCATCGAGCTTGGCGGTCAGTTCCGGCACCGGCAGGGACTTGATCCAGTCACCGACCAGGGCGTTCAGTTCGTCGATGTACTGCCAACGCATGGGATGAGTCTTGAACCGTGGATCCTCCAGCATGTCGGGACGGTCCATCGCCGCGCAAAGGCGCTGGAAACCCGCCTCGGCGGAACAGGTCAGGATGACGTAACGCCCATCGCTGGTTTCGAAATGCTCGCCCGGCGCCGCGGCGAAATGCTTGTTGCCGCGCGGCTTGCGCACGACACCCAGGCGGTCGTATTCCGGCACCAGGACTTCGGTGAAGCGAATCACCGATTCATACATGGCCAGGTCGATTTCCTCGCCGGGACCGCCCAGCACGTCGCGATTGTAGAGGGCCATCATCAGGCTGAACGCGCCCAGGATGGCGGTCTGGTAGTCGGCCGTCGATGTGCCGATACGGACGGGCGGACGATCCGGATAGCCGGTAATGCCCATCAAGCCCCCGAATGCCAGGGCAATGCGGTCGTACCCTGCGCGTTCCGAATACGGCCCGGTCTGGCCGAAGCCGGATACCCGCAGCATGATCAGCCTGGGATTGTGCTTTTTCAATGTGCTGAAATCGCAATTCCACTTTTCCAGCGTGCCGGGCCGGAAGTTCTCCACCACCGCGTCCGCTTCCTTGACCAGCCGATAAAGGATTTCCTGGCCCTCCTTTTCCCGCAGATTCAGCGTGATGGAGCGCTTGTTGCGGTTCTCGACTTCCCAGTAAAGGCATTCCCCTTCGACGAAAGGGCCCAGGTCGCGTACCGTGTCGCCGCGCTCCGGCACCTCGACCTTGATCACGTCGGCGCCGAAATCGCCGAACAGCGTGCAGGCCACCGGACCGGCGACCATCGTGCCCAGGTCCAGGATGCGAAGGCCGCTGAGCATATAGGGGCCGGGTTGCCGCCGGCCTGTGGCGGTCATGGTCGTCGCATCCATTTACGCTGCCTCCACTTCGACAACGGCCGTCTTGTACGCATAGTCGGAAAAATCCGCACGGCGTGCCATATGCCAGTAATCGTCGTTCCGGAATGGCGTCGTGGCGATGATGCGGCCATGGCCGACGCGATACCAGTTCGTCATGCCGGTGTGCGACCAGATCATCCGCCGATGGGCCTCCTGGACACGGACATTGAATTCGTCGTGGATGCGCTGGTCCACTTCGAATTCGAAACGCTGGTTCCTGCCCGCCTGGCTCATTGCCTGGCGCAGGATATTGATGACGTAGGCGACTTGCGTTTCCAACAGGGCGACCACCGAACCGCCGTGGCCGAGCGCCGTATTCGGCCCCGCCAGCATGAAGAAATTGGGAAAGCCGGGCGCGGCGACGCCCAGATAGGCTTCCGCGCCCTTCTCGGCCCACACCTCCCGTATGCTGCGGCCATCGCGGCCGAAGAGATTGAACGACGAGAGCATATTCACGGCGTCGAAGCCCGTGGCGATGATGAGGATGTCGACCTCATGCGATGCGCCGTTGCTGTCGATCACCTTGTTGCCTTGCACCTCGACCACGCCGCCCTGGACCAGCGAGACGTTCGGGCGCGTCATGGTCCGGTACCAGCCATTGTCCATCAGCATGCGCTTGCCAAAGGGCGGGTAGTCGGGGATGCAGGCATCGAGCAGGTCCTGGCGGTCGCCGAGCTGCTCCTTGATGTAATCGATGAAGTAGGTGCGATGACGTTCGTTCGTCTTGTTGATCGAACGCTCCGGATGCGGCCACGCCGGGTCGATCTGCAAGGAAGCGTGGATGCGGTCGTTGAAAATATACGCCAGGCGCTGGCGGTACCACTCCTGGTAGAAGGGAACCTGCGCCAGCAGGAAGCGCTTCTCTTGCGGAACATCCTTGCGGAATTGCTCGAAGGGCGCGGCCCACTGCTTGGAACGCTGGAATACGGTCAGGTGGCCGCAGCGGGGAGCGATTTCCGGAACGATCTGCATAGCCGTAGCGCCGGTCCCGATCACGGCGACACGCTTGCCCTCCAGTTCCAGATTCTCCGGCCATTGCGTCGAATGGAAAGCCAGGCCCGTGAACGTGTCCAGGCCGGGGATGTCCGGCATCTTCGGTACATTCAGCAGACCCACCGCGCTGATAAGGACGTCGGCTTCGAGGCTGTAGTTCGCTCCCTTGCTGGAGACTTCCACCGTCCAGCGCATCGAGGCTTCGTCGTAGCGGGCCGACTCGACGCGCGATTCGAAGCGGATGTGCGGGCGCAGGTTGTAGCGGTCGGCAACGCCTGCGAAGTAGGTCTGGATTTCTTCCTGCAGCGCGAAATACTTCGACCAATCGCCCTTGGCGAACGAGTACGAGTAAATATGGTTGGGCGTATCGACGCCGCAGCCGGGATAGTGGTTTTCGTACCAGGTGCCGCCGACCTCGTCGTTCTTTTCAATGACGATGTACGGGATGCCGGCGCCCTGAAGACGGATCGCCGCGCACAGCCCCGCAACGCCGGTGCCGATGATCACGGCCTTGAAACCTTCCGGAACGTCGAAGCGGTCCTTCTGTTCGATGACCATGTCCTCGTCGAAACCCAGCCACGCGCTGATCATCGGGCCATAGGATGCCGGAATGGCCTCTCCGACGCTGAGCTGCAGCATCTGGACCAGGGTGTCCCAATCGGGACCCGGCAATTGCACTTGCCCGTCGGCCCGCCACTTCAGCAGCGCACGCTCCGCCGCTACACGGATTTCCGCTTGAACCTCTTCCTGCAAGCCACCCGAATCATTCTCGTCCAGGCCGCGTATGCGCGAGCATTGATAGCGTTGGTCCAGCCACTTGCGGTCGCCCGTCAGATGGACCAGGACCATCAGCAGCGTCGGAAGATTGGCCGACGGCAGCGCCAGTCGAAGGCCTTCAGACCATTCCTGGTCGCTAAGCGTAGGGATTTGATGGGGATTGTGTGTCATGCCAAGCCGTGATGTGGTTGCGCGAGTGAGCTATTCCATCCCGGACGGGAAACGTTCATACTGAGACCAAGTTAAAACGGTCACGATACGAACGTTTTGAGGGAAAACCATGACAGGCACACAGACCGACCAACCGTCTGGCGTACAGCGGACGCAATCCGTTTCCCGAGCGCTGGACCTGCTGCGCCGAGTCGCCGGCCTGCATCCGGATGGCGCCACGGTCACGGACCTGGCCAAGGCCGCGAAAATCGACCGCATCACCGCGAATCGGCTACTCAAGACACTGGCGCTATCGGGTTTCGTCGAACGCGGGGAAGGCAGCAAGCGCTATCGGCTGGGCATGCAGGCCATGCAGATCGGACTGGCGTCCATGAAGCGGGCGCCCTTGCTCGAACGGTGCCGGCCGTTGATGAAACGGCTCGCACGCATGACCGAGGACTCGGTATTCCTGGTTGTCCGCAACGGAGACTACGCGCATTGCCTGCACTACGAGGAAGGCCGATCGCCGGTGCGGACCCTGGTGCTCCAGGTGGGCGGCATGCGCGTGCTGGGCGTGGGATCAGCGGGCGTTACGCTGCTGTCACGCGAGGACGATGCGTCGATCGAAGCGATCTATAAGCGGCATAAAGAGGAATTCAGTCCGTCCGGACTGACGTTGGCCCGTATACGGAGTCTCGTCGATAAAACGAGAAAACAGGGGTTTTCCGCCACGGACGGCCTCGTGCACGAAGGCGTCTCCGGCGTCGGCATCAGCTTCGACGTCGGCGAAGACGGATATGCGGCGATTTCCATCGCCGCGGTGACCGGCAAGATGAACTACGCGCGCAAGATGTCGCTTACGCGCATGGTTGCCGCGGAGCTGCGCGCGGCTGGATTCACACCTCCGGCGCAGATGGCGGACTAGGCCCCTGCGTCAGCGACCTCAGCAAGAGAGCCGGTCGACGTTCCTGCACCGAGTCCTGCCGCAACGGGAAGCGCCCGGACCTCGCCCGGGCACCCTCCCGAACCCGCCGCTCACTGCGCGGCACGGGGCTCCGGCGCCGACGCCTGCGCCTGCACCGTCTTGTCGGTCCAGCCGCCGCCCAGCGCCTTGTACAGGGTCACCAGGTTGGTCAGGCGCGTCAGGCGCGTCGTCACCAGGGTCTGCTGCGCGCTGTACAAGGACCGCTGCGAGTCCAGCACCGTCAGGTAGTTGTCTATGCCTTGGCGATAGCGCTGCTGCGACAGGTCGTAGGCCCGCTGGTCGGCCTGCACCAGCAGTTGCTGCGCCTGGATCTGCTGGTCCAGCGTGCCGCGGCCGGCCAGGGCGTCCGCCACTTCGCGGAAAGCGCTCTGGATGGCCTGCTCGTAGGTGGCCACCTGGATCTGCTTCTGCAGCTTGGCCACGTCCAGCTCGGCCCGCAAGGAACCGCCGGCGAAGATGGGCGTGGTGATCTGCGGCGCGAAGGACCACGCGCCCGAACCGCCCTTGAACAGGCCGCCCAGCGTAGCGCTGGCCGTGCCCGCGCTGCCCGTCAGCGAGATGGTCGGGAAGAACGCCGCACGCGCCGCGCCGATATCGGCATTGGCGGCCAGCAGGCTGTGCTCGGCCGAACGGATGTCCGGACGCCGCTCCAGCAGGTCCGACGGCAGGCCGGCCGGCAAGGCGGTCGGGATCAGCGCATCGTCCAGGCGCCCCGGGGTGTCCAGCTTGGCCCGCACGTCGTCCGGCAGGGGATTGCCCAGCAGCAGCACCAGCGCGTTCATATCCTGCGCGACCTGGCGCGAATACTGCGCCAGGTTGCTTTCCGCGGTGCGCACCGACACTTCGGCCTGGCTCAGGTCCAAGGCCGTCGCCACATCGTTGTCGTAGCTTTGCTTGGTCAGGTCATACGAATCGCGCTGGCTTTTCAGCGTGTCCTGGGTGAGCTTGAGCAGTTCCTGGTCCGCGCGCAGCGTCAGGTATGCGTTGGCCACCTCGGACACCAGGGTAAGCTGCGTGGCGTTGCGCGTCTCGTCCTGCGCCAGGTAGGTCTGCAAGGCCTCTTCCGACAGGCTGCGGATGCGGCCGAACAGGTCCAGCTCCCAGGACAGCGACGCACCCACCTGGTAGGTGTGCGAGGTCACCGCCTTGCCGCTGGACGTCAGGTCGTGCGGCGTGCGTTGCGCGCTCTCGGTCGCGCCCACGCCCACCGTCGGCAGGAGATCGGCGCGCTGGATGCGGTACTGCGCCTGCGCCGACTGCACGTTCAGCGCGGCGATGCGCAGGTCGCGGTTGTTCGACAACGACAGTTCGATCAACTGTTGCAGCAGCGGATCGGGGAACATGTCGCGCCAGCCGATATTGGCCGTCGCCACCCCCGCCTGGCTGGCGGGCTTGGCGGCCGCGCCGGCCGGCGTGTCGTAGGCCGGACCGGTCGGATAAGCCGCGTCCACCGGCGCCGCGGGGCGCTGGTAGTCGGGGATCAGCGTGCATCCGGCCAGCGCGGACGCCAACGCCACCGCCACGGCCAGGCGGCCGGGACGGAAGGAGCGCGAGGACGACATCTTGTTGTTATGCATGACTAGTGCGTTCATTCAGCATGCCCTCCCGACGGGTCGGAAGCAGGCTGCCGGGGTTGATTCCGGACATCGTTGGGATCGTGCGGATCGCCGCTTTCGCTTATGCGCTTCACGCGGAAGAGCTTGAGCATGACCACGAAGAACATCGGCACGAAAAAAATCGCCAGGAACGTCGCGGACAGCATGCCGCCGATCACGCCGGTACCGATGGCGTTCTGGCTGCCCGAGCCGGCCCCGGTGGAAATCGCCAGCGGCACCACGCCCAGGATGAAGGCCATGGACGTCATCAGGATGGGCCGCAAGCGCTGGCGCGCGGCATGCACGGCAGCCTCGGTCAGGCTGGCGCCCGCCTCGTAGTGCTCCTTGGCGAATTCCACGATCAGGATCGCGTTCTTCGCCGCCAACCCAACCGTGGTCAGCAGGCCCACCTGGAAGTACACGTCGTTGGAAAGCCCGCGCAACAGGGTCGCGGCCAGTGTCCCGACAATGCCCAGCGGCACCACCAGCATCACCGACGTCGGAATCGACCAGCTCTCGTATAGCGCCGCCAGGCACAGGAACACCACGATCAGCGAAATCGCGTACAGCGCCGGCGCCTGCGAGCCCGACATGCGCTCTTCATAGGACAGCCCGGTCCACTCGAAACCGACACCCTGCGGCATGGTGGCGGCGATGCGCTCCATTTCCGCCATCGCCTGGCCCGTACTGTAGCCGGGCGCAGGCTGGCCCAGGATTTCATAGGCGGGCACGCCGTTGTAGCGGTTCAGCTTCTGCGCGCCAAAGGTCCATTCCGCCGTCGCGAAGGACGAGAACGGGACCATGCCGCCGCTGCTGTTGCGCACGTACCATTTGTTGAGGTCGTCGGGCAACATGCGGGACGACGGTTCGCCCTGCACATACACCTTCTTCACGCGGCCGCGGTCGATGAAGTCATTGACGTAGGACGAACCCCA
Organism: Achromobacter aloeverae; assembly: GCF_004121055.1. Classification (GTDB taxonomy): domain Bacteria; phylum Pseudomonadota; class Gammaproteobacteria; order Burkholderiales; family Burkholderiaceae_B; genus Bordetella_C; species Bordetella_C aloeverae. Next base: position 558,677 of record NZ_PYAL01000002.1, on the reverse strand, counting down.
GGCCGTGCTCAAGGTGCTGTCGATATCGGAAATGGACAGCCCCAGCACCTGGGCTTTTTCGCGGTCGATATTCAACTGGTACTGCGGCGCATCTTCCACGCCGTTGGGGCGCACGCCGGCCAGGATCTTGCTCTGCATGGCCTGGCCCAGCAACTGGTTGCGCGCGGCAAGCAGCTTCTCGTGGCCCACGCCGGCGCGGTCCATCAGCATGAAGTCGAAGCCGGTGGCGTTGCCCAGTTCCAGCACGGCCGGCGGCGCGAAGGCAAAGACCTGCGCGTTGCGGATGTTCTTGCCGAACCACGCCTGCGTCCGGGCGGCCAGCGCCCCCACCTTCTGCTTGGCGGTGCCGCGATCCGACCAGTCATGCAGCTTGATGAACATCATGCCGGCGTTCTGGCCGCGGCCGCCGAAGTTGAAGCCGTTGATCGCGAACACCGACTCGACGGTATCCTTCTCGTCCTCCAGCAGGTGCTTGGTCGCCTGGTCCAGGACCTGCTGCGTCTGCTCGGCCGTGGAGCCGTTGGGCCCCAGCACCTGCGCGAACAGGATGCCCTGGTCTTCTTCCGGCAGGAAGGAGGTGGGCACGCGCATGAACATGACGACCATGCCCGCGACCAGCAGCAGGTAGATGAACATCAGCCGCTTGGTGCGGTTCAGCCCGCGCGACACCGTGTTCGCGTAGCCGTGGCTGCCGCGGTCGAAGACGCGGTTGAACCAGCCGAAGAACCCCGTCTTGGCGCCATGATGGCCCTTGGGAATCGGCTTGAGCAAGGTCGCGCACAGCGCCGGCGTGAAGACGATGGCCACCAGCACGGACAAGGCCATGGACGCCACGATGGTGATGGAGAACTGGCGATAGATCACGCCCGTCGAACCGCCGAAGAACGCCATCGGCACGAACACGGCGGCCAGCACCATGGCGATACCCACCAGCGCGCCGGTGATCTGCTCCATGGACTTGCGGGTCGCCTGCCTGGGTGTGAGCCCCTCCTCCGCCATCAAGCGCTCGACGTTTTCCACCACCACGATGGCGTCGTCCACCAGCAGGCCGATGGCCAGCACCATGCCGAACATGGTCAGCGTGTTGATCGAGAAGCCGGCGGCCGCCAGCACGGCGAACGCGCCCAGCAGCACCACCGGCACCGCCAGCGTCGGAATCAGCGTCGCCCGGAAGTTCTGCAGGAACAGATACATCACCAGGAACACCAGCACGATGGCTTCGCCCAGGGTCTTGAACACTTCCTCGATCGACAGGCTGACGAAGGGCGTGGTGTCGTAGGGATACACCACGTCCATGCCGGCAGGGAAGAAAGGCTTCAGGCCGTCGATGGTCGCGCGGATGGCCTTGGCGGTATCCAGCGCGTTGGCGCCAGGGGCCAGCTTGATCGCCAGGCCGGCGGCCGGGCGGCCGTTGTACTGGCTGTCGATGGTATAGGACGACGCGTTGAGCTCGGTGCGGCCGACGTCGCGCACGCGCACCTGCGAACCGTCGGGATTCACCTTCAGCAGGATGTTGCCGAACTGCTCGGCCGTCTGCAGGCGCGACGGGCCGATGATGGTCGCCGTCAACTGCTGCCCGCGCACGGCGGGCAGGCCGCCCAGCTGGCCGCTGGAGATCTGCACGTTCTGCGCGCTGATGGCGTTGACCACGTCCACCGTCGTCAGGCCGTAGTTCAGCAGCTTGGCCGGATCCAGCCAGATGCGCATGGCGTACGAGGAACCGAACAGCGTGAAGTCGCCCACGCCCTCGGTGCGGCTGATGGGATCCTGCACATAGGACGCCACGTAGTCGGCCAGGTCGGCGCGCGTCATGTTGCCGTCGCGCGAAATGAAACCCGCCACCATCAGGAAGTTCTTGGTGGCCTTGGTCACGCGGATGCCCTGCTGCTGCACTTCCTGCGGCAACAGCGGCGTGGCCAGCGACAGCTTGTTCTGCACCTGCACCTGGGCCGTGTCGGCGTTGGTGCCCTGGCGGAACGTGATCGTCATGGTGACGCTGCCATCAGCGGAGCTTTCGGAATACATGTATTCCATGCCGTCGATGCCGTTCATCTGCTGTTCGATCACCTGCACCACGGTATCCTGCACCGTTTGCGCGGACGCGCCCGGGTAGGTCACCTGGATGGCGATGGAAGGCGGCGCGATGTTCGGGTACTGCGAAACGGGCAAGCCGAAAATCGACAGAGCGCCCGCCAGCATCATGACGATGGCGATCACCCAGGCGAATACCGGCCTTTCGATAAAAAACTTTGCCATGCTGCGGGCTCCTAGCGGGCTTGTGCCGCCGCGGCCGGAGCCGCCTGGGTCTGGCCAGCGGCCGCCGGGGCGGCGCTGACTTCATTGGCCGTGACTTCCGCGCCCGGACGAGCCGTCTGCAGGCCTTCCACCACGACACGGTCACCGGCTTGCAGGCCGCCTGTCACCAGCCAGTTGCTGCCGATGGCGCGGTCGGTCTTGATCTCGCGGACCTCGATCTTGCCCTGCGCGTTCACCACCATGGCGGTGGGGTTGCCGTTCTGGCTGCGCGAAACGCCTTTCTGGGGAACCAGCAGGCCTTGCTGGGCGATGCCGTCGACCAGGCGGGCACGCACGAACATGCCGGGCAGCAGGCGATGATCGGGGTTGGGGAATATCGCGCGCAGCGTCACCGCGCCCGTGCTCTGGTCCACCGTGACTTCGGAGAACTGCAGCTTGCCCTGCTGGCCGTACTGGCTGCCGTCTTCCAGCGTCAGGCTGACCTGGGCCGCCTGGTCGCCTTCGACGCGCTTGATCAGGCCCTTGGACAACTGGTCCTGCAGGCGCAGCAGCTGGGCGCTGGATTGCACCACGTCGACGTAAATGGGATCGATCTGCTGCACCGAGGCCAGCGCGGTGGTCTGGCTGGCGGTCACCAGCGCGCCCTCGGTCACCGAGGAGCGGCCGATGATGCCTTCGATGGGCGACAGCACGCGCGTATAGACCAGGTTGATGCGGGCCGTGTCGACGGCCGCCTTGGCCGATTGCACGTCCGCGGCGGCCTGGTCGCGCGAGGCGACGGCGTCGTCGTAGGTCTGGCGGCTGATGGCGCGGGTCTCGACCAGCGGCTTGTAGCGCTGCGCCAGCAAGGCCGCGCTCTTGAGCGTCGCCTCGGCGCGCGCCAGCGCGGCGCGGTTGCTGTCCAGGGTCGCCTGGTACAAGGCGGGATCGATCTGGTACAGCTGCTGGCCCGCCTTCACATTGCCGCCCTCGACGAACGTGCGCTTGAGCACGATGCCGTTGACCTGGGGACGCACTTCGGCGATACGGAAGGCCGACGTCCGCCCCGGCAATTCCGTCGTCAGCGAGACGGGCTGGGTCTTCAAGGTCACCACGCCCACCGTGGGCTTGCCGGCCTGCGGCGCCTGTTCCTGTTTACCGCACGCGGCCAACGCGAGCGTGATTGCAGCGATAGCCGCTACCGCGCCCGTGCGCGCGGCGGTCTTTTTTTTCAGTTGTTGCATTTCCTGGTTCCAACGTAAGCGGGGCTCGGACACCTGCTGGCCGCAAGCCGAAGCGGGTTAGGCGGTTTGATAGACGACAAGCGCAAAAACGCAAACCCTAATTTTTACCACTTGCTAGATTTGCTGCGATGCAAAAGAGTGCATTGTGCACTATTCCACTGGGGTAACAAGCTAAAGCCGGCACGAAAACATAGTTCCACTCATGGGATAATAGCGGTTATGAGCAAACAGTTACAAACCATGGAATTATTCGTCGAGGTGGCCAAGGCGAAAAGCTTCAGCCGCGCCGCCCTGGCCCTTGGCGTGCCCAAGTCCACCCTGTCCAGGCAAGTGGCCGAGCTGGAACGATCCCTGGGCTTGCGCCTGCTCAGCCGGACCACCCGCAAGGTCGAGCTGACCGACGCCGGCGAGCGCTATTACGCGCGCTGCCAGCATATCGTGGCCGAGGCCCAGGTGGCTCATGAAGAAATCATGGATCTTGCCAGCACGCCCTTCGGGCCGCTGCGCGTCAACATGCCCGCTGACTTTGGCACCGACTTCCTGGCGGAGATCTTCATGGAGTTCTCGCGCCGCTATCCGGACGTAACCTTCCGCCTGGACCTGGCGGCGCCCGAACATGCCGGCCAGGTTTTCCAGACCTGCGACGTCGCCATCGAAATCGGCGAACAGCCGGCCCAGACCCGCATCGCGCGCCAGCTGGGCACCATGTCCGCCCATCTTTACGCGGCGCCCCGCTACCTGGCGGAGCACGGCACGCCGACCCACCCTGCCGACCTCGCGCGCCATGAGTGCATCGAGTTCCGCGCCAACCAGGGTTCGCGCGTCACGCGCTGGCCCCTGCACAGCGCAGGAGAACATATCCAGTTCCATCCTGGCAAGCGCTTCTCCCTGAACAGCACCGGCATGATCCGCCGGCTGGCGGTGCTGGGCGCGGGCATCGCCATCCTCGCCGAGGACAGCGCGCGGGCCGAGCTGGCGGCCGGAACGCTGCAACGGGTGCTGCCGGACTGGGAGGCCGGCCCCTTCCCCGTCTATGCGGTGACGGAGACCCGGCTGCTGCCCGCCAAGACGCGCATCTTCGTCGAGTTCCTGGCCGAGCGGCTGCGCAGCGGCTTGATCCGCGTGCGCTGACAATGGCCGGTCCGGCCGGCGTCAGCGTACGCGACGCACATGACAAAAAGCTGGCGCCGCCATCACATGGAAACCGACTGAAAGAACTGCCGCGAATCTAGAATTTTTCGTGGTCGCGCAGATAGCGCCACTGTCCCAGCGGCAAATCGCCCAGCGCCACCCGGCCGATGCGCACCCGCTTCAGGCCTATGACCTTCAGGCCCACCAGTTCGCACATGCGGCGGATCTGCCGCTTCTTCCCTTCCTTGAGCACGAAGCGCAACTGGTCGTCGTTCTGCCACGTGACGTGCGCCGGCCGCAACGCCTTGCCGTCGAGCGACAGGCCATGATTGAGCAAGGCCAGGCCGTTGGGCGCCAGGCGCCCCTGCACGCGCACCAGGTATTCCTTCTCGACGTCGGAGTCCTCGCCGATCAACTGCTTGGCGATGCGGCCGTCCTGCGTCAGCACCAGCAAGCCGGTGGAATCGATGTCCAGCCGGCCGGCCACGGCCAGGCCTTGCAGATGGCCCCGTTCGAAACGCAAGGGCGCGCGGTCGTTGGCGGCGCGGCTGCGGGGCGTGACCAGCACCACCGCGGGTTGATAGCCGTCCTCCGCCTGGCCGGACACATAGCCGATCGGCTTGTTGACCAGGATGGTGACGCGGGCGGTCTGGCGGGCCTGCGCGGCGCGCTCCAGCGTGATGACCTGGTCGGGAAAGGCGCGGGCGCCCAGCTCGGACACGACCACCCCGTCGACCCGGACCCAGCCCCGCTCGATATAGCTGTCGGCCTCGCGGCGTGAACAAAGCCCGCGTTCGGACATGAGCTTGGAGATACGTACTTTTTCCATGGGGACGGCGGCGTGCAAAAGACGCATTTTACGTTGCGAACCCTGCCCCGATTTTGCCGGGCGGCGATCGGACGGGATAATACGCCGCCATGAAGACTCCGCATCTATCCGCGGGCGGCTGGTTGCCCGCCCCCCCGCCCTCCCTCACCGCCGTCCAGAAATACTGGCTGTTCCGCCCCGGCGCCTTGACGGCCGGCCTGCGCCAACTGGGGCAGGTGCGGTTGCGCGTGCTGGCCGAATATCCCGAAGGCGCGCAATCCGACGAGGCACTGGCCCTGCGCCTGGCCCCGGGCGCGGCGGTCTGGGTGCGCGAAGTCCTGATGTCGGTGGACGGCGTGGACAGCGTGGTGGCCCGCAGCCTCACGCCCCTGGCCGCGTCGCACGCCATGTGGCAGGGTATGCGGCGCCTGCGCACGCGGCCGCTGGCGGACATGCTGTACCACGACAGCAGCGTACGCCGTTCGCGGTTCGTCTGCCGCCGCCTGGCGTCGCCGGTGCCTTTTCATCGCACCGCCGAGGATGTGTCGCAGGCTTCGCGTCGCCTGGGCGCGGCCGGCATCCTGGCCCGGCGCTCCGTTTTCTGGCGCCAGGGTCAGCCGCTGCTGGTGGCCGAGGGCTTCCTGCCCGCGTTCTGGGACCTCGCCCGCGTCCTGCACGATGTCCGTTGAGCCCTGAAGGGGTTCGACGGCCGGCCGGTGGCGCGGGAGCGCCGGATCAGCGCCAGATCCGCGGCGACACGGTCACCTCGCCGCCGGGCGCGGTGACATAGAGCTCGCCGTCCTGCATGTTCACATGCAGATCCATGGTCCGCTGGGCCAGACGTCCCAGTTCCTGGGTCGCCGTGGACGGGAAATAGACCACGCCCAGGTTGCGCGCCCGCTCCACCTTGTTGCGTATGCCGTTCCACCAGATATCGCTGGCGTGGCCGTAGCAATACACCAGCACCTGGTCGGCGCGGCCGCAGGCCTTGAGCAGGCGGCGTTCGTCGGGCTGGCCGATTTCGATCCAGGTCTGGATCGCCCCGGTCAGGTCCTTGCGCCACAGGTCCGGCTCGTCGGCGTCGCTCAATCCCTTCGTGAACGCCAGCGTCTCGTCCGCATCGGCGTTCAAGGCGTAGGCCAGCAGGCGCACCATCAACCGCTCATCCGTTTCCGACGGATGACGCGCCACGGTGCAGGCGTGGCTGCCGTAGTAGTGCCGGTCGCCGTCCGCGATATGCAGATCGGCCTTGTAGATGGTGGCGCGCAATGCCATGAAACCTGACCTTCGTAAACTGATTTTCGTAAAACGCGCCCACACCGGCACGACGGCGCCATCATAGCGCTCAATAAACCCCGACCGAATGCCGCGCCACGTAATGGCCCGGCCCGACCTCGACCAGCGGCGCGACCAGCGGCTCGTCGCCGACCTTGCGCACGGGGCTCGGTATCTCGTCCACCAGCAGGGACCGTTGCCGATGCCGGCGCTGCGGATCGGCGATGGGCACGGCGGCCATCAGCTTCTTCGTGTAGGGATGCTGCGGATTCTCGAAAATGGCGCGGCGCGGGCCGATCTCCACGATCTGCCCCAGGTACATCACCGCCACGCGGTGGCTGACCCGCTCCACCACCGCCATGTCGTGCGAGATGAAGAGGAAGGACACGCCCAGTTCCCGCTGCAGGTCCAGCAGCAGGTTGACGATCTGCGCCTGGATGGACACGTCCAGTGCCGACACCGATTCATCGGCGATCACCACCTTGGGATTCAGCGCCAGGGCCCGCGCGATGCACACGCGCTGGCGCTGGCCGCCGGAGAATTCATGCGGATAGCGGCTGATCATTTCCGGCAGCAGGCCGCACTTGTCCATCAGCCAGCGCACCCGCTCCTGCGCCGCCTTGCCCTTGGCCGCGCCGTGGATCAGCAGAGGTTCCATGATGGAGTCGCCCACGGTCATGCGCGGGTCCAGCGAACCGAACGGGTCCTGGAAGATGAACTGGATATGGCGGCGCAGCGTCTGCATGGCCGCGCCGCGCAGCGCGCCGATGTCGCGCCCGTCGAACTCGATGGAGCCGCCCTGGCTCTTGACCAGTTGCAGCAGCGAACGGCCCGTGGTGGTCTTGCCACACCCCGATTCGCCAACCAGTGACAGGGTCTCGCCGGGGTAGAGATCGAAGCTGACCTTCTCCACGGCGTGCACGCGGCGCTGGACGCGGCCCAGCACGCCGCCGGCGATGTCGAAGCGCGTGACCAGGTCGCGCACCTTGAGCACCGGCCCCTGCTCGCGCCGGACGGTGCTGGGCTGGGCCACCGCCTGCGCGCTGGATGATGCGGCGGGCGCCGCAGCAACCTCAGCCCCCCTCGCGCCCTCAGCGCTCTCGGCACCCTCGGCACTCGCGGCACCATCGGCAGTGGCAGCCGCGCCGACAGGAGCCGTTGCATCGGCACCAGCGGCGGCGCTGGCCAGCGCATCGCTCACCTTCAAAAGCGGGAACGGCGATGGCTCGTCCGTGCCATGCATCGCGCCCAGGCGCGGCACGGCCGACAGCAGCGCCCGCGTGTAGGGATGCCGCGGACGGGCGAACACTTCGTCCGATCCGCCCTCTTCCACCTTGTCGCCGCGATACATCACCAGCACGCGGTCAGCCACTTCCGCCACCACGCCCATGTCGTGCGTGATGAAGATCACGCCCATGTCCATTTCCTCCTGCAACTGGCGGATCAGTTGCAGGATCTGGGCCTGGATGGTCACGTCCAGCGCGGTCGTCGGCTCGTCGGCGATCAGCAGCTGCGGCTTGCACGACAACGCCATGGCGATCATCACGCGCTGGCGCATGCCGCCGGACAGCTGGTGCGGATAGCGTTCCAGCACCGACTTCGCTTCCGGGATGCGCACGCGCTCCAGCATGCGCAAGGCCTCGGCGCGAGCGCCGGCCGCGTCCAGCCCCTGGTGCAGCTGCAAGGCTTCGGCGATCTGCCGCCCCGACGTGAAACTGGGGTTCAGCGAGGTCATCGGCTCCTGGAAGATCATCGCCACGTCCGCGCCGCGCACGCGCTGCAAGGTGCGCTCCGACGCGGCCGTCATGTCCAGGACTTCGTTGTTGCGCCGGCGCAGATGGATGCGGCCGTTGGCGATGACGCCGCCGCCGTACTCAACCAGCCGCATCAGGGCCAACGACGTCACCGACTTGCCGGAACCGGACTCGCCGACGATGGCCAGGGTCTCGCCCCGGTCCACGTGGAAGGAAACATTGCGCACCGCCTCGACGGTGCGGTCATGGGTCTTGAAGCGCACGGTCAGGTCCTCGACCTGCGCCACGCGCTGCGTATCGATCATGGCCATGGTGTCTACTTGTCCTGACGGGGATCGAGGGCGTCGCGCAAGCCGTCGCCCAACAGGTTGAATCCCAGCACTGCCAGGAAAATCGCCGAGCCCGGGAAAATCGACATCCAGGGCGCCTGCGTCATGAAGTTCTTGGCCGTGTTCAGCATCGAGCCCCACGAAGGATTGGGCGGTTGCAGGCCCAGGCCCAGGAAGGACAGGCTGGCCTCGGCGATGATGGCCGTGGCGATGGTGATGGTGGCCTGCACGATCAGCGGCGGCATGATGTTGGGCAGCACGTGGCGCGCCAGGATGCGCAGGTCCGACGCGCCCAGGGCGCGCGCGCTCTGCACATAGTCCTCGCTGCGCACCGCCATGGCCTGCCCGCGCGCCAGGCGCACGAACTTGGGCGCCGCCGACACGCCGATGGCGATCATCGCGTTGACCAGGCTAGGGCCAAGGAAGGCGGCCAGGGCGATCGCCAGGATCAGGAAAGGAATCGCCAGCAGGGCCTCGGTCACGCGCGAAATCGCGCTGTCGGTCCAGCCGCCGAAATAGCCGGCCACCAGCCCGAAGGGCACGCCCACGACCATGGCGATGACCACGGACGCCAGGCCCGCCATCAAGGACGCACGGGCGCCGTAGACCATGCGGCTGAAGATGTCACGGCCCAGCTCGTCGGTGCCCAGCCAGAACTTGGCCGACGGCGCCTTGCGGATGGTCGAGAAGCTGGTCTGGAAGGGATCGTGGTTGGCGATCAGCGGGGCCAGGATGGCGACCACGACGAAGAACAGCACGATCGCCGCGCCCACCATGGCGATGCGATTGCGTTTGAATTTGCCCCAGGCCCGGTTGCCGCTGCGAGGCGGCGTGCCGGGCGCGGCCGCGGCGGAAGTTGCGCTCATGAGTGCCTCAGACGGGGGTTGACGACGATGTAGAGAATATCGGCCAGCAGGTTCATCGCGATGAAGCCCACGGCCACGCACAGCACCACGCCCTGCACCACGGCATAGTCGCGGTTGAACACGGCGTCGACCACCAGCTTGCCGAAACCGGGGATGGTGAACACCTGCTCCGTCAGCACCGCGCCGGCCAGCAGTTCGCCGAACAGCAACGTGACCAGGGTGATGATGGGCATCAGGGCATTGCGCAGGGCATGGCGCAGGACCACGTTGCGCGGCGACACGCCCTTGGCGCGGGCCGTGCGCACGTAGTCGGCGCCCAGCGCCTCCAGCATGGACGAACGGGTATGGCGCATCAGGTAGGCCGCCAGCGACGTGGACAGCACGATGGCGGGCATCAGCATGGTCTTGATCGATAGCCAGAAGTCCTCGCTGGGCGATACGTAGCCGGACGCCGGCAGCCAGCGCAGTTGCACCGACACCACCATGATCAGGATGATGCCCAGCCAGAAGTTCGGAATGGACATGCCGGACAGCGCCGCCACGTTGGCGCCATATTCTGTCAGCTTGCCCTTGCGCACGGCCGCCAGGATGCCCGTCGGTATGCCCACGAGCAGGGCCAGCACCATCGCCATGGCCGCCAGTTGCAGCGTCACGGGCAGCTTCTGGGCGATCAACTGGGTCACCGGCACGTCGGTGCGCAGCGATTTGCCGAGGTCGCCGGTCATGACCTGCTTGACCCACGCCACGTATTGCACGGGCATCGGATCGTTCAGGTGGTATTTTTCGCGCAGGTAGTCGAGCACGGCCGGGTCGCGCTCTTCGCCGGCCAGGGTCAGCACGGGATCGCCGGGCAGGAGTTTTTGCAGCGCGAACACGATGATCGACACCAGTATCAGTGTCGGTATCGCGACGATCACGCGGCGCAGGATGAGTTTGATCATGGGTAAGACCGGAAAATGCCAAGCGCGCGGTGTCTCCCGGATAAGGAAGACGCCGCGCGCCAGGACTTGCTTTACTTCTGGGCGAAGGAGACGCCTTTCAGGCGAATCATACCGTCAGGATACGGCATGAAGCCCTGCACCTTGCGCTGCATGGCGAAGGGCCACGGCTGGAAATACAGGAAGGCGTCAGCCACGTCCTTGCGCAGGATGGCCTGGGCCTGGTCGTAGAGCGCCTTGCGCTTGCCCTCGTCCGGCACCTTGCGGGCATCGAACAGCAGTTTGTCGACGTCCGCGTTGCAATAGCCGCCGTCGTTCAGCTCGCCCTTGCAACTGACGAACTGGGTGATATTGCCGTCGGGATCGGGACGGCCGGACCAGCCGCGCAGGGCCAGTTCGAAATTGCCGTTGTGCATCTGGCCGAGCAGCGCGGCATAGTCGGTGGGCCGCAGGCTCAGTTCGATGCCGGCTTCGCGCTCCATGGCCTGGATCATTTCGGCGATCGCGGCGGTGGTCGTGTTGTTGCCGAAGGCGAGCTCCGCCTTGACCTGCGTCTTGCCGGCTTCCTTGAGCAGCGCCTTGGCCTTCTCGACATTGCGCTTGACCAGCGGGAACTTGTCGCTATGGTAGGGGCTGGCCGGCGGGAACGGCTGGTTGGCCGGCTCGTAAATACCGCCGCCCACCACTTCATTGATGGCGTCGCGGTCCAGCGCCAGCTCGAAGGCGGCGCGCACGCGCGGATCGCGGAAGGGACTGCTTTCCGCGCGCTTGCCGTTGTTCGAGTTGAACACCACTTCCTGGAAACCCAGGCCCGCCACCGACGAGAAGTGCAGGCTGCTGTCCTTCTTCACGTCCGGCGCATCGGAGGGACTCAGGCGCTCCAGCATGTCCAGGCCGCCGGCGCGCAGGTTCTGCAGGCGCACCGTGGTATCCGGAATGGGCAGGAAGGTGATGCGGCTGAAGTGGTAGTTCTTGGCGTCGTAGTACTTGTCGAACTTGTCCAGCACGATGCGATCGTTCTGGACCCGCTCGACGAACTTGTACGGCCCCGAGCAAATGGGCTTGCGGCCCACCGCGTTGGGGTCCTTGGGATCGAAGGACGCGGGCGACAGCATCATGCCGGCCCGGTCGCTCAACTGGGCCAGCAGCGTGGCGTCGGGTCCCTTGAGCGTCAACACCAGGGTCTCGGCGTCGGGCGCGTCGACCTTGTCGACCGACGCCAGCTCGCCCTTGCGGAAGCTGTCCGGCAGCGTGCGGGCGCGGTCCAGGTTGGCCTTGGCGGCGGCGGCGTCGAACTTGGTGCCGTCATGGAACACCACGTCCTTGCGCAGCTTGAAGGTCAGCACCGTGTTGTCGGTGTTCCAGTTCCACGACTCCGCCAGCTGCGGCACGATGTGCAGGCGCGGATCGATGTCGACCAGCTTGTCGCACAGGGACGTGAAGACGATGCGGCCGACGTAGGTGCGTGCGCGATGCGGATCGAGCACGTCCGGGTCTTCCTGCAACCCGATGCGGATCTCCTGGGCCAGGGTGGCCCCGGACGCCAGCATCAGGACCGCTGCGCCGACGGCGCTTGCCAGTTTTTTCATATTGCTGATCCCCTAGTTTCGATTGCTCAAGAAGGCTTGGAAACCGAGGGCCTAGAAACCCACGGCCTGGCCGTCGCGGCGGCTGTCGCTGGCGGCGACGTAGCCCAGCTCGCGATCGTGCTCGGACATGCGCCAGATGAACTGGCCCGAACCGAAGTCCATGTACGGATCGTTGACGCTCTTCAAGGCATGGCCCAGGTTCTTCAGCCCTTCAACCGTGCTCGCCGGCATGGTCGACTCCAGGTCCACCGTGAAGTCGCGGTTGACCTTCCAGCGCGGCGCGTCGCAGGCGGCCTGCGGGTTCTGATGATAATCCAGCATGCGCGAGACCGTCTGCAGATGGCCTTGCGGCTGCATGTCGCCGCCCATGACGCCGAAGCTCATCACGGGCTGGCCGTCGCGCGTCAGGAAGCCGGGGATGATGGTATGGAAGGGACGATGGCCGCCCTGCACCACGTTGGCCGCCTTCGGGTCCATGGAAAAGCCGACGCCCCGGTTCTGCAGGCTGATGCCGGTACCCGGCACCACCACGCCCGAGCCGAAGCCCATGTAGTTGGACATGATGAAGGACACCATCATGCCGCTTTCATCGGCGGTGGTCATGTAGATGGTGCCGCCGGCGTGCGGGCGGCCGGCCGCGAAATGCGTGGCGCGATCCATGTTGATGAGCTTTGCGCGCGAGGCCAGGTAGGCGTCGTCCAGCATCTGCTCCGGCGTCACTTCCATCGAGCGCGGGTCGCCGACGTACTTGTACAGGTCGGCGAAAGCCAGCTTCATGGCCTCGATCTGCAAATGCTGGGCACGCACCGAGTCCAGCGGCAGGCCGGCCTGGTCGAAATGGTCCAGGATGCCCAGCGCCATCAGCGCGGCGATGCCCTGGCCGTTGGGCGGAATTTCATGCACGTCGTAGCCGCGGTACTTGCGCGAAATGGGCTTGACGAAGTCGGGACGGTAGTTGCGCAGGTCGTCCAGCGTCATCGAACCGCCGCATTCCTTGCTGTGCGCGACGATCTTGGCGGCGATATCGCCTTCGTAATAGTCGCGGCCCTTGCTCTCGGCGATGCGGCGCAGCGTCCAGGCGGCTTCCGGGATGCGGAAATGCTCGCCGACGGACGGCGCGCGACCGTTGGGCATGAAGGCCTGGGCGAAACCCGGCTGGTCCTTCAGCTCGGCAACGGCGGCGTCCCACTTGCGCGCCGTGATGGGCGGCACGGAATAGCCGCGTTCGGCGATTTCGATGGCGGGCTCGAACAGGGTTTCGAACGGCAGCTTGCCGAATTTCTCATGCAGGGCGGCCCAGCCGGCCACGGCGCCGGGCACCGTCACGCTGTCCCAGCCGCGCTTGGGCTGGACCGCGAGGCCGTCCGCGCCCGTGCCGTACTTCTTCTTGAAGTAGTCGACGTTCCAGGCGGCCGGGGCCACGCCGGAGGAGTTCAGGCCTTGCAGTTCCTTGCCGTCCCACACGATGGCGAAGCAATCGCTGCCCAGGCCGCAGGAAACCGGCTCGGTCAGGGCGATGGTGGCCGCGGCCGCGACGGCGGCGTCGATGGCGCTGCCGCCCTTGAGCAGCATGCGAAGGCCTGCCTGGGCGGCCAGCGGATGCGACGTCGACACGATATTGCGGGCGAACATCGGCGCGCGTATGGTCGGGTACGGGTTTTCCCAGAGAAAGTTCTTCATATGACGCTCGGCTAGAAGTAAATGGCGTGAGGGCAATCAAACACCGCAAGGTACACGCGTGATCTAATTAAATCAATTTGATTTTTTTTCGCGTCAAACAAGAAAATTTTATGAGTCATGGGGACGTCATTCCGGGACTGGGCAGCACCGCCGCAGGGGCGCTGGCCTGCCCGGCCAGCGCGGTCGACCGGTACCCACGCCCCGACGGCGACGCGCGCCGCGGGCCGGCCGTACCGGCCGCGCCCGCCCGGTCCTGGCCGCTGGCTAGCGGCTGGGGCGATGGCGTCGCTCTCCAGCGTGTCCCTGGCGCTCCTGCCTACTTACTTGAATCGCCTAATCGATGAGCACCATTCGTTTCCTGCGCACCTTTGTCGCCGTCTCGCGCTACGGCTCTTTCTCGGAGGCGGCCGAGCGGGTCGCGCTTACCCAGGCGGCGGTCAGCTTCCAGATGCGCGCGCTGGAAGAGGAACTGGGCCGCGAGCTGTTCGACCGCAGCGGGCGGCTGGCCATCCTCAACGCGGCGGGCCGGGACCTGCTGCCCGAGATCAAGCAATTCCTGGATCTGTACGACCGTATCCGTTCGCCGCGCCGGCCAGGGCCGGGCGAACTGGCGGGATCGGTGGCGGTGGGCGCCATCGTGTCCTGCATGGGCCTGCTGTCCAAGGCCGTGTCGGCGCTCAAGCGCGAACATGACGGCCTGGACGTGCGCCTGTTTTCCGGCAAGTCCAGCGAACTGGCGGGCAAGGTCGAGAGCGGCGAGCTGGATGCCGCGCTGGTGGTGGAATCGGGCCGGCGCATGGCCAGCACGCGCTGGACGCCGCTCTATGAAGAGCCCTTGGTGGTGATCGCCCCGCCCAGCGCCTCGGGCGACACCCTGCACGAGCTGCTGGAGCGCAACCCCTTCCTGCGTTTCGACCGCACCCAGCGCACCGGCCTGCAGATCGACCGCGTACTGCGGCGCCTGAACGTGCATGTGCACGAATTCCTGGAGCTGAACGCGATCGAGACCGTGGTGGAACTGGTGCGGCAGGAGGTCGGCGTCACCCTGCTGCCCTTGCTGAAGGCGGCGCAGTGGGCAAGCGCGCCGGACCTGCGGGTATTGCCGCTCCCGGAAGACATCGGGCCTATCGTCCGGGCCGTCGGCCTGATAGACCGTCGCGAGCATTCCCGCCAGGCCATCACCGATTCCATCTTCCAGCGCTGCGCGCAACTACAGGACGAACGCTAGTACGAGGGCGCCAGGCGACGCCCCGCCATCAGGCATGGAAATATCGATAGGCCAGCCATGCGGCCAGCGCGATCGACGCCGCCCAGATCAGCGCGATGACAACGCCGGCAAGACGGCTGGCGGGGCGTCCGGCAGCGAGCGCGGCAGCGGCCCGGTGTTCGGCCATGATCCCGGGCGGGATGAGCCTGACGACCGCCAGGATTCCCAGCGGGACCAGGATAACGTCGTCCAGGAACCCGATCACCGGTATGAAGTCCGGTATGAGATCGATGGGAGACAGTGCGTACCCGGCGACGCAGGCGGCGAGCACCTTCGCATACCAGGGCACCCTGGGATCTCTTGCCGCAAGGTAAAGCGCATGGGCATCACGTTTTATCGACCGCGCCCAGGTCTTCAGCTTTCCGGCCATGTCCGCCTCTCCGCACTTGCATCGCTCGTCGATTCACGCCGTGCAGACCGAGATCCAGCCAACTAAATAAAAACCCAACACTAAAGTAAAAACCCAACACAAGAACCCCGGCCCATCGGGGAAACCGCGGATCCGGGTCCCCCGGTCCGCGGGTTTCGCCCCCTGGGGGGCCGCGCTCCGCGCGGTAGGGGGGGGCCTTCTACAATGCTTCGTCGTCGGCTTCGCCGGTGCGGATGCGGATCGCTTGCTCCACGTGGGTAACGAAAATCTTGCCGTCGCCGATCTTGCCCGTCCGCGAGGCCTTGACGATGGCTTCGATGGCCGGCTCGACCAGCTCATCCGGCAACACCACTTCGACCCGGATCTTGGGCAGGAAGTCCACCACGTATTCGGCGCCGCGATAGAGCTCGGTATGGCCTTTCTGACGGCCGAAGCCCTTGACCTCGGTGACGGTCAGCCCGCTGACGCCCACTTCGGCCAGCGCCTCGCGCACTTCGTCGAGCTTGAACGGTTTGATGATAGCGGTGACTTGTTTCACTTGAGGTCCTTTCTACACTCTATTTATTGGGGCTTACACGGTTTCGCGAAAGCCATTGGTGACAGGATAGCGCCAATCCCGGCCAAACGCCCGCGGCGTAATTCGCGGTCCTGGAGGAGCCTGGCGGCGCTTGTATTCATTGATGCGGATCAGGCGCACCACCTGCTCCACCGCCTCCCGCGGAAAGCCCGCGGCGACGATATCGGCGGCCGACTCGTTGCGCTCCATATAGCGCTCGACGATGCCGTCCAGGATGTCGTAGGGCGGCAGGCTGTCCTGGTCCTTCTGGTCCTCCCGCAACTCGGCCGACGGCGGCCGCGTGATGATGCGTTCCGGTATGACTTCCTGCTGCCGGTTGCGCCATACGGCCAGCCGGTAGACCAGGGTCTTGGGCACATCCTTGATGACGGCGAAGCCGCCGGCCATGTCGCCATACAGCGTGCAATAGCCCGTGGTCATTTCCGACTTGTTGCCGGTGGTCAGCACCAGCCGGCCGGTCTTGTTCGACAGCGCCATCAGCAGGGTGCCGCGCGCGCGCGCCTGGATATTCTCTTCCGTCGCGTCCACCGGCCGCCCGGCGAAATGCGGCGCCAGCATGGCCTCGAAGGAATCGACCACCGAGCCGATGGTGATGACGTCGTACTGCACGCCCAGGCGCCTGGCCATGTCCTCGGCATCGATCTGCGAAATGTCCGCCGTATAGCGCGACGGCATCATGACCGCGCGCACGTTCTCCGCGCCCAGCGCATCCACCGCCACCGCCAGCACCACGGCCGAATCGATGCCGCCGGACAAGCCGATGATGGCGCCGGGAAAGCGGTTCTTGCCCAGATAATCCCGCACGCCCAGCACCAGCGCCTGCCAGACCTGCGCCTCGGGTTCCGGCGCCGCGGCGTCCGCCTGGGACGTCACGGGACGCACATTGCCCTGGGCGTCGACCTCGATGGACTGCACCGCTTCGGTGAAATCCGGCAAGCGCGCGGCCATGCGGCCGGTGCGGTCCATGGCGAAGGAGGCGCCATCGAACACCAGCTCATCCTGTCCGCCCACCATATTGGCGTACACCACCGCGCAGGCGCCGACGCGCACGCAATCGCGCGCCACGCGCAGGCGATCGTCCTGCTTGCCGGTGTTGTAGGGCGACGCGTTGGGCACCAGCAGCACCTGGGCGCCGGCCTCGCGCGCGGCCGCCGGCGCGCGGTCGAACCACATGTCCTCGCAGATCACCACGCCGAAGGTCACGCCGGCGACCTCGAAGGTCAGCGGCGCGCCGTCCGCCTTGAAATAGCGCTGCTCGTCGAATACCGAATAATTGGGCAGTTCGCGCTTGCGGTAGCTGCCCAGCGCCGCGCCCTCGAAGAAGACGGTCGCGGCGTTGTACAGTGACCGGCCCTCCCCGTCGACGTGGCCCACCACCACCCGCAGGCCCTTGAATTGCGCCAGTTCCTGGCGCAGGCCGTCCAGCACCTCCAGCTGCGCCTGCACGAACTGCGGTCGCAGCAGCAGGTCCTCGGGCGGATAGCCGGTCAGGACCAGCTCCGGCGTCAGCAGGATGTCAGCCCCCTGCTCATGCGCCTGCCGGGCGGCCGCCAGCACGCGCTGGGCATTGCCGGACAGGTCTCCGACACAAGCGTTGATCTGCGCGATAGAGACTCGGGCTGTACTCATTGCTGGGGATGGGGAGAGGCAGAAAAAGAGGGATGAAATTATCGCATGCCGCGTTCGCGGCCGGGTTCTATAATCCCCCCCACTATGGCAAACACCCCCGCAAACTCCCCCGCCCCCACGCAAGACCAGTTCGCCAACAAGGCCCAGGCCTGGTCCGCCCGCTTCTCCGAGCCGGTTTCCGATCTCGTCAAGCGATACACCGCCTCCGTGGATTTCGACAAGCGCCTGGCGCGCCACGACATCCAGGGCTCGCTGGCCCACGCCGACATGCTGGCTGCCCAGGGCATCATTTCCGCCCAGGACCTGGCCGACATCCAGCGCGGCATGACGCAGATCCTGTCCGAGATCGACGCAGGCCGCTTCCAGTGGCTGCTCGACCTGGAGGACGTGCACCTGAATATCGAAAAGCGACTGGTGGAGCTGGTCGGCGACGCCGGCAAGCGCCTGCATACCGGACGCTCCCGCAACGACCAGGTGGCGACCGACATCCGCCTGTGGCTGCGCGGGGAAATCGACATCCTGCTGGACCTGCTGCGGCAACTGCGCCACGCCCTGGCCGGCGTGGCCCTGGAGCATGCCGGCACCATCATGCCGGGCTTCACCCATTTGCAGGTGGCCCAGCCCGTGACCTTCGGCCATCACCTGCTGGCCTACGCCGAAATGTTCGGCCGCGACGCCGAACGGCTGGCCGACTGCCGCCGCCGCGTCAACCGCCTGCCGCTGGGCGCCGCCGCCCTCGCCGGCACCAGCTACCCCATCGATCGCGAGCGCGTCGCGCGCACCCTGGGTTTCGACGGCGTTTGCCGCAACTCGCTGGACGCCGTGTCGGACCGGGATTTCGCCATCGAGTTCTGCGCCGCCGCCGCGCTGGTCATGACCCACGTGTCGCGCTTCTCGGAAGAACTGGTGCTGTGGATGAGCCCGCGCGTCGGCTTCATCGACCTGGCCGACCGCTTCTGCACCGGCAGCTCCATCATGCCGCAGAAGAAGAACCCGGACGTCCCGGAACTGGCACGTGGCAAGACTGGCCGCGTCAACGGCCACCTGGTCGCCCTGCTGACCCTGATGAAAGGCCAGCCGCTGGCGTACAACAAGGACAACCAGGAAGACAAGGAAGGCTTGTTCGACACCGCGGATACGCTGCGCGACACGCTGACCCTCTTCGCGGACATGGCCGGCGGCATCAAGGTCAAGGCCGACAACATGCGTGCCGCCGCCTTGCAGGGCTTCGCCACGGCCACCGACCTGGCCGACTACCTGGTCAAGCGCGGCCTGCCCTTCCGCGACGCCCACGAAGTGGTGGCGCACGCGGTGCGCGACTGCGAGCAGCGCGGCTGCGACCTGGCCGACCTGACGCTGGCCGAGCTGCGGGCCTACAACGCTGCCATCGGCGAGGACATCCACCAGGTGCTGACGCTGGAAGGCTCGGTTGCCGCGCGCAAGCACATCGGCGGCACGGCGCCCGAACGCGTGCGCGAGGAAGCGCAGCGCGTGCTGGACGAAACCCGGGGTTGATGACGAAGTCCGGGGTTGGTAACGAAGCCCGGGATTGGTGACCGGGCTGCAATGAACAAAGGCACGCTTGCGCGTGCCTTTGTTTTTGCCGCTGACTCAGGCGGTCGTGGCGGCGGTGGGCGCTGCCTGCTGTTGCTGTTCCGCCTGTTGCTGTTCCGCCTGCTGCTGTTGCTGCTCCGCCAGCAGCCGCTTCTCGGCGGCCTGGTTCTGCGCCGCCAGCACGGCCTCGTCGTCCAGCGACTCGAACACGGCGATGGATTCGACGTGTCCCGTGTGCGGGAACATATTGATCACGCCCGCGCTGCGCAGCACATAACCGCCCTCGTGCACCATGATGGCCGCGTCGCGTGCGAGCGTGGCGGGGTTGCAGGACACGTAGACGATCCGGCGCGGCCGTTCCGCCGGCGCCAGCAGGGCCAGCGCCTGCGCCACCGCCTGCGCGCCTTCGCGCGGCGGATCGATCAGCATGCGATCGAAGTAGCCCAGGCCGCGCAGCCACTTCACATCCACCTCGAACAGGTTGAGCGTGGAAAAGCGGGTGCTCGCGCCCAGCCCGTGGCGGTGCGCGGCGTCCAGCGCGCGGTCGGTCAGGGCCTTGCTGCCCTCGACGCCCACCGCCTCGCGCGCCAGCGTCGCCAGCGGCAGCGTGAAATTGCCCAGGCCGCAAAACAGGTCCGCCACGCGGTCGGTCGGCTGGACCTCCAGCAGCGTCAAGGCCCGCGAGATCAACGCGCGGTTGATGGCATGGTTGACCTGCGTGAAGTCGGTCGGCTTGAACGGCATGCGCAGTCCGAATTCCGGCAGCGAATACGCCAGCGTGTCGGCGTGCTCGCGCTCCAGCGGATGACAGGTATCGGGCCCCTTGGGCTGCAGCCACCATTGCACGCCGTGATGCGTGGCGAACTCGCGCAGGATGGCGATGTCGCCGTCGGTCAAGGGCTCCAGGTGGCGCAGCACCAGGACGGTGGCCACGTCGCCCACGGCGACCTCGATCTGCGGCATGCGGTCCGGGCGCGACATGCGGGTGATCATGGCGCGCAGCGGCATCAGCAGGCCGGCCACGTGCGGGGGCAGGACGTGGCATTCGCGCATGTCGGCCACGTAGCTGCTCTTGCGCTCATGGAAACCGACCAGCACCCCGCCCTTCTTGGCCACCACCCGCACCGACAGGCGGGCGCGGAAACGGTAGCCCCAGGTCGGCCCGTGCAAGGGCGCCAGCACCCGGGCCGGACGCAGCTTGCCCACATGCCAGAAGGTGTCTTCCAGGGACCGTTGCTTGATCGCCACCTGGGCCGAGGGCTCCAGGTGCTGCATGGCGCATCCGCCGCAGACGCCGAAGTGCGGACAGCGCGGCTTCACGCGCTGCGACGACGGCCGCAGCACGTCCACGGTACGCGCGATTTCATACGACGGTTTGCGGCGCACGGTTTCCACCGTGACACGTTCGCCAGGCAAGGCGCCTTCGACGAAAACCACCTTGCCGTCGCGGCGGGCGATTCCCCGGGCTTCCAGATCCAGGGATTCGATATCGAGAACTTCGGCCATTAAGCTATCCAGGCATGACTATTCGAGCAGCCGGGCATTGTAATGGAACCCTAGCGACGGAAAAAACAACGCCCGCCGTTAGTGGCGGGCGTTGTCCCCTTGGGAGCTGGCGGACTCGGGTCCGCTCGAAACTCGAAACTCGGAAACCTGGTTAGAACGTGCGCTGGATGGACGCCAGGATGCCCAGGCGGCCGGCGGGATGGCCGTACTTGGTGTTGTACCAATTGTCCTTGGACGCCCCGACCGCGGCCAGGCCGAAGACCCAGCCCTTGATGTCCTTGGTCACGCCCAGCTTGTAGTCGACGTAATGGCCCAGGTCGTCGCCGTCGGTGTCGGTTGCGTTCTTCAGTTTCTGGTAGCCGACGTGGCCCAGCAGGCCCCAGCCGTCGCCCAGGTCGAAATTGGCCGATGCGTCCAGGTACCAGGTGCCCTTGGAGTTCGGGGTGCTGAAGAAGTCGCCCGGGGTATAGGAGTACTTCAACGAATAATTGGCGTAGCTGCCGCCTATGTAGAGATCCGTGTTGTTGTAGTTGCCGCCCTTGGGCGAGCTGGAACCGGGGTAGTAGTAGTGCAGCACGCCGACATCCAGGCCAAAACCGTGGCCGATGTCACCCTTCCAGCCGCCGTAGAAGTCCATTTCCAGGTTGCCGTCGGTGTACACGGCGCTGGACACGTTGGAGTTCCAGTTGCCCAGGTAGAAGCCGGACGTATGCGTCAGGTCGAAACCCAGTTGCGCCGCCGGACGAAAGTCCGTCTGCGAATAGCCTCGGAAACGATAGTCGTTGGTCACCGTGGCATTGCCGCTCAGGGACAGGCCAGCCCCCAGGTCGGTCGGCTCGGCGGCCAGCGCCGGGGCAACCGCCAGGCAGGAAGCCAAGGCAAAGGGTACAGCGAGCAGCGTCTTCTTCATGGTTCGGATCCTGATGAGAGAACAAGTTGAGACTTATGGGGACGACGGCGGCATCGCCGCCCGGCCGTCGCGTGCTTGGAAACTGCCGTACAAGCCAGGAAGGTCCTTTTGCGACGCTCTTCCCTCCTCCGGAAGACGTCAGACCTGACTGGCCCTGTTTCCTTTCAAGCACGATCCATGCCAACTTTTTCACTTGGTTAGGAATCTATCCAAATCATTCACAATGCACCATATTGGTGCGATTCGCTGTGCATCGCCGCGTCTGTGCGCACAAAAAAAGCCCTCGGCGCGCGGCTTGAGGGCAATCTCCTTTGTCGGGACAAGAAAATGCCCGGTCCGGAACCGGACCGGGCATTCCCGGGTGCCATGCTGGCGCCTGCCGCCTAGGGCCTGACCTGAAGCCCAGGCGCGACCAGGATCTCACGCCTGGCCGGCGGGGCAGCACCTTATGCCGTCACCGGACGATCAGCCCGCCGGCTTGTCAGCCGGCGCCGGCGCCCCGGCGGGCGGCGGGCGATGGCCGTCCGGGCCACGATGCTCCCCGCGATGCTCCTTGCGGTCGGCTTCCCAACGGGCCTGGCGCTGCTTGACGAACTGGGTCACCTGGCCGCGCTGGGTATCGTTCAGGCTATCCCAGACCGCCAGCCACTTCTGCTTGACCTGGTCGACCTGGCCCTGGAACTGCTGGCGGCTCTGGCTTTCCTGGTCCATCAGCGCGTGCGGGTCCAGCTTGCCGGCCTTGATCTGCTCGTCGAGCAGTTGGTGGCGGGACCGGCCGGCCTCGTGCATGGACTTGCCCAGGTCACGCTGGGCCTCCTGCGCGGTCTTGAACAGGCCTTCCTGCTGGGTATTCAGCTTCAGCTGATCGACTTCCTTCTTGCCGATGGGGCCCAGGCCGGGAATCCACAAGGCGTCGCGCATGCCCTCCCAGCGGCGGTGTTCGCCGGGACCGGCGTGCGAGCCCTTGCCGGCGTGACCGCCTTGCGGGGCCGTGGCCGCGGGCGCGGCGGCGGGAGCGTCAGTGGCGGCGGCGGCCAGGGCCGTGCCGGACAAGGCGCCGGCGGCAAGGGTCAGCGACAGGCCGGCAATGATAGGACGAAGTGCGAATCGGGACATCTTGGTCTCCTGTGGAGTGGGAACGCGAGACCATTGTCTGTCCAGCCTGATTACGAGTTGGTTTCTTATCCGAGGAGGATTATTTCAGTCGGTTGCGAAAGTGGGGTTTCAGGCCCGCTTCCACAAACCCTCCTCAATTTGCGTCCCACGCGGCCAGGTATTCCCGCCAGTGCGGCGCCGGGTTGTTGGCCAGCGATTCGCGCACCAGCGCAATCTCCTCGTCGTACGAGACGCGGTCCAGCTCGCCACGCAGGAAGCGCCAGCGGCAGTAGACCAGCCAGGTATTGACGACGTCGGTCTCGCAATAGGCGCGCACCTCGTCGGCGCGTCCCTGGCACCAGGATTCCCACACCTTGCCGCCGTCCATGCCCAGCTTGCCGGGAAAGCCGCAAAGCTTGGCCAACTGGTCCAGCGGTGCATTGGCGCGCCCGTTGTACTTGGCCAGCACGTCCATCAGGTCGATGTGGCGGGTGTGATAGCGGCCGATGTAGTTGTTGAACTTGAACTCGCGGTCGTCCTCGCCCAGGTCCCAGTAGCGCGGCGCCGGGACGCCGTGGATCAGGCTGCGATAGTGCAGCACGGGCAGGTCGAAGCCCGAGCCGTTCCAGCTCACCAGCTTGGGCGTATAGCGCTCTATCGTCTTGAAGAACTGAGCCAGCAGGGCCGGCTCCGCATCGTCCGGGTTGCCCAGCGTCCGCACGCGAAAGCCCTGCTCGTCGCGAAAGACGCAACCGATGACGGCGATCTGGTGCAGGTGCAGGGGCAGGAAATCGCCGCCGGTGGCTTCGCGGCGCGCGGCAAAGGCGCGCTCCGCCACCTCCAGGTCGGACACGTCGGGCCCCCAGCCGTTGAGCCGCCGCAGACCCTGCACGTCAGGCAGGGTCTCCAGGTCGAAGACCAGGGTCGGCGTCATCGCTGCGGCAGGTATTGCAAGGGGTCGACCGGGGTGCCCTGGCGCCGGATCTCGAAATGCAGGCGCGGCGACGCGGCGTCGGTCTGGCCGATTTCGGCCACCTTGG
Source organism: Achromobacter aloeverae (assembly GCF_004121055.1). Lineage (GTDB taxonomy): Bacteria > Pseudomonadota > Gammaproteobacteria > Burkholderiales > Burkholderiaceae_B > Bordetella_C > Bordetella_C aloeverae. The sequence continues at coordinate 534,880 of NZ_PYAL01000002.1, read as the reverse complement.
TGCCGCGCTTGACCTCCTGGCCGGTCTTCACCAGCAAGGCGCGGTTGTGCGCGTAGGCGGTGATGAAGCCGTTGTTGTGGTTGATGATGATCAGGTTGCCCAGGCCGCGCACGCCATTGCCGCTGTACATCACCTTGCCGTCGGCCGCCGCCGTGACGGGATCGCCGGCGTTGCCGCCGATGTCGATGCCCTTGGTGTTGGCGTTGAAGGTCTGGATCAGTTGTCCGCTGGCCGGCCAGGCCCAGTTGATGATGCCGGCATCAGCCGCGCGCGGCGTCTTCGGCGTCTCGGCCACGGTGGGCGGGGGCTGGGTGCTGGGCGTCGTCGCCGGCGGCGCGGACGGCGACGACGGCTGGGGCTGTTCGCCCGGCGGCGGCAGCGGCGTGGGCTCCGTATTCTGTTCCGGCGGCTTGGCGATCGGACGCGCGCCGATGGGTCCGGCGGCGCCGCCCGCCGGGGCGGACAGCTTGAGAACCTGGCCGACGGACAGGACGTTGGAATCGCTCATGCCATTCCAGCGCTTGAGGGTGTCCACGTCGACGCCATTGGCGCGAGCGATCTTGTACAAGGTGTCGCCAGGCTTGACGACATACGTGCCGCCCGTTGCACCACTGGTCGCCGGCGCCGGCGGCGCGTTGGTCAGGTCGACCACGGGCGCGCGCGGCCCGGTCGTGCAACCGGCGAGGACCACGCAGCCGAACAGGCCCGCGATCATGAAGCTACGTTGCGCGCGCATGAAGGACGCGCCCGCGAAATGACTGATTCCGGTCAGTGACAACTGCCCGTTGAGCATATGATTCTCCTGGTTGCTCAAGATTGTATGCCGGCCCTTAGCGGAACAAAACGCACCGCTTCCAATTCCGTACGCTTCCACGCCGTCGCGCTGGTCCGCTCGACCAGCACCAGGCGCTGGTTCGATGTGCCTTCCGGCGCGATCAGCCGTCCGCCCGGCGCCAACTGATTCAGCAGCGCCTGCGGGATGGCGATGCCCGCGGCGGCCACAACGATAGCATCGAATGGCGCGGCGTTAGGCAGGCCCAGCATGCCGTCGCCATACGTTAACCGCACTCGCGTGTTCAGGCGCAACGACCGCAGGTGATCGCGCGCCAAATCAAAAAGTCCGCGTATTCTTTCAATGGCGTAGACATCCCGGACGATATGCGCAAGCACGGCCGCCTGGTAGCCGCAGCCTGCGCCGACCTCCAGCACCCGCGTTGGCGCGCGCCCCTCGCAGACGGCGGCGATCATGCGCGCCACCACCCACGGCTGGGAAATCGTCTGGGAATGGCCGATCGGCAAGGCCGCATCGTCGTAGGCGCGGCTGGCCAGCGCCTGGTCGACGAAGATGTGGCGCGGCACGGCCTCCATGGCGGTCAGCACCCGTTCATCGGTAATGCCCTGGGCGCGCAGCCGTTGCACCATGGCCGAGCGCAAGCGCGCGGAATTCAAGCCCAGATTGCCGGCGGCGCTGGGCGCCGCGGGCGCCGCCGCGGGCCGCGGCAGCGTGGCCGACGAAATCCGCGTATTGCTGTTGGCAGCCGTCACGCCCTTGGGCGCCTGGCCGCTGTGGCTGCCGATGCCCGTGGCCGGGTTGACCCGCGTGCGCGTGGGCTCCGCCCGCGTCGCAGAGGCCGGGGTGGATGCCGCCGTCGGAGGGTTCACCGGCTTGCGCATAGCGGCTCCGCCCAGGCGCGGACCGGGTCGAGTTGCGCCTGGTGCGTAAGGTCCAGGCGCAAGGGGGTAATGGATACCTTGCCTTCGGCGACAGCGTGGAAGTCCGTTCCCGGCGTCGCGTCGGCGGCGCCGCCGGCGGGGCCTATCCAGTACACCGGATCGCCATAGGGCGTGGTGGTGCGGACTACCGGTTCCGACGGATGGCGCTTGCCCAGGCGGGTGACGGCCCAGCCGGTCATGGCTTCCAGGGGACGACTGGGAAAATTGACGTTCAGCAGCACCGGCGCGGCCAGCGGCTGCGCGATCTGGTGCTCCACCACCCGGCGCGCCATGGCGGCGGCGGCGTCCAGGTTCTCCCATCCTTTCTGGGCCAGCGAGAAAGCGATGGCGGGAATGCCGAAGAGATAACCCTCGGTCGCGGCGGCGACGGTGCCGGAATACAGGGTGTCGTCACCCATGTTCGCGCCATTGTTGATGCCGGAGACCACCAGGTCCGGACGGACGGGCACCAGGCCGCCGGTCAGGGCGACGTGGACGCAATCCGAGGGCGTGCCGTTGACGTACAGGAATCCGTTGGCCGCTTCGCGCACGGACAAGGGCCGGTTCAGCGTCAGGGAATTCGACGCGCCGCTGTGGTTGACCTCCGGCGCCACGACCGTCAATTCGCCCAGCCCCCGCAACGCCTCGACCAGCGCCAGCAGGCCCGGCGCCGTATAACCGTCGTCGTTGGATACGAGAATCCGCATTGTCCTTCCAAAAATATGCTTACCTGGCGCGGCCTACGCCAATTGCCGCCTTGATGGGGCGTTTCTACCTTGGAGCGGCCATCGGCAAAAACAAACCGCCGGAGCGGCTCGAATTGTACCCGCTGCGCATCCCGAACGCCGCCATGGCGGGCGGCCGAGGGAGTAGAATCCGCGGCTGTCGTCCTTATGGAAACCTACTCATGGTGCAGGAACCGCATTCCATCTTGTTTAGCCTGGCCCTGGTCGTACTGGCTTATGTGATCGGGTCCGTCCCCTTCGCGGTCGTGGTAAGCAAGCTGATGGGATTGCAGGACCCTCGCAGCTATGGATCCGGCAACCCGGGCGCCACCAATGTGCTGCGCTCCGGCAGCAAGACGGCAGCCGCGCTGACGCTGCTGGGCGACGCCGCCAAGGGCTGGTTCGCCGTCTGGCTGGCCGAACGGCTGGGTACGCCGTCGCTGTCCTGGAACGTGGTGGCCATGGTCGCGCTGGCGGTTTTCCTGGGACATCTGTTTCCGCTGTTCCTGCGTTTTCGCGGCGGCAAGGGCGTGGCGACGGCGCTGGGCGTGCTGCTGGCGATAGAGCCCCTGCTGGCGCTGGCCACCGTGGCGACCTGGCTGATCGTGGCGGTGTTTTTCCGCTACTCGTCCCTGGCCGCGCTGGCCGCGGCGGTCTTCGCGCCCTTCTACTACGTTTTCGGCAGCGGGCTGGCCTGGTATGCCCAGGGACCGCTGACCGTGGCCATCGCCATCATCGTGCTGCTGCTCATTTTCCGGCACCGCGCCAACATCACGCGGCTGCTGAACGGGACCGAATCGCGCATCGGCAGCAAGAAAAAGGCAAGCTGAGAAAGGCGGCCTGGACGCCGGAGCGCACGACCTGGACGCCCCTGGGCCGCCCAGGCCGGCATTTCAGGCCGATATATCCGCCAGATCCCAGCGCGGACGCACCGTGAACGCATGCTCGTCCCGCCGCAGCGTGACCAGTCCGGCCTTGACCCGCTCACTGGCGGCAAAAGCGATCATCGCCCCATTGTCGGTACAAAGCTCAAGCGGCGGAAAATAGGCGCGCGCCTTCAGGCGCGGCAGCGATTGTGCCAGCCGCGCGCGCAGCCGCTTGTTGGCCCCCACCCCACCCGCCACCACCAGCCGCTTCAAGCCCGTCTGCTTCAGGGCTTTTTCCGCCTTGGCCGCCAGCACGTCGACGATGGCGGCCTGGGTCGCCGCCGCAAGATCGGCGCGCGCCTGGTCGTCCAGCGTGCCACCGTCCTTTTCCGCGGCCCGCACCCGCGTCAGCACCGCCGTCTTCAGGCCGCTGAAGCTGAAATCCAGGTCGCCGCTATGCAGCATCGGACGGGGCAGCTCGAACCGGCTCGCATCGCCATGTTCGGCCATCGCCGCCAGCGCGGGGCCGCCGGGGTAGCCCAGGCCCAGCAGCTTGGCCGATTTGTCGAAGGCCTCGCCGGCGGCGTCGTCCAGCGTCTCGCCCAGCAGCGCGTAGCGGCCGACGCCGTCGACCCGCATCAATTGCGTATGGCCGCCCGACACCAGCAGGGCCACGAAGGGAAACTCCGGGCGGGGGTCGGCCAGCAGGGGCGACAGCAGATGCCCCTCCAGGTGATGGATGGCAATGGCGGGCAGGTCGCGCGCCCAGGCGAAGGCCTGGGCCACGCTGGCGCCGACCAGCAAGGCGCCGGCCAGGCCGGGGCCCGCGGTGTAGGCGACGGCGTCGACATCGGCCACGGTCAGTCCCGCATCCGCCAGGGTCTTGCGGGTCAGCGGCAGCACGCGCCGCACATGGTCGCGCGACGCCAGTTCCGGCACCACCCCGCCATACTCCTGGTGCATGGCGATCTGCGTGTGCAGGGCGTGCGCGAGCAGGCCGCGAGCGGTGTCGACCACCGCCACGCCGGTCTCGTCGCAGGAGCTTTCGAAGCCAAGAATAATCATGATGGGCCGCAGTTTACCTTGCGCCGGCGCGGCGCCGCCCACGCCTTGCATTGCGCCGGCGCACCGTGCCCGCGCCTTGCCGCCGCGGGACGTCCGGGACCTCGGCCGGCCCCGGGCGGCCCCGGCAGCCTTCGGCATGCGCGAAGCGATACCATAGCCAATTGCCTATCCCCCTGAAGATCCGTACCATCGCCCCCCAGTCCAAGGGACGCGGCAACCACAGACGGAGAAAAGATGCTGGAGAGACTGTTTCACCTGCGCGAGCACGGCAGCAATGCACGCACCGAAGCCGTGGCCGGCCTGACGACCTTCCTGACGATGTCCTACATCATCTTCGTCAACCCGACCATCCTGTCGTCCACGGGCATGGACCGCGACGCGGTCTTCGTCGCCACCTGCCTCGCCGCGGCGCTGGGCACCCTGGTCATGGCCCTGCTGGCGAACTGGCCGATCGGCCTGGCGCCCGGCATGGGGCTGAACGCCTTCTTCGCGTTCACCGTGGTCAAGACCATGGGATTCAGCTGGCAACAGGCCCTGGGCGCGGTCTTCATCTCGGGCCTCATCTTCCTGCTGCTGACGGTGACGGGAATACGCGCGTGGCTGGTGCGGGGCATACCCAACTCCCTGCGCAGCGCCATCGCGGCCGGCATAGGCCTGTTCCTGGCCATCATCGCCCTGTCGAACTCCGGCATCGTGATCGCCCATCCGGCCACCAAGGTAACGCTGGGCGACTTGCGCGCGCCCGGTCCCCTGTTCGCCATCCTGGGCTTCTTCGTCATCGCCACGCTGGACGCCCTGCGCGTGCGCGGCGCGATACTGATCGGCATCCTGGTGGTCACCGTGCTGTCCATGCTGCTGGGCTACAACGAATTCAAGGGCATTTTCTCCGCTCCGCCCAGCCTGGCGCCCACGCTGCTGCAACTGGACATACGCGGCGCGCTGCAAGGCGGCCTGTTCCACGTCATCCTGGTTTTCGTGCTGGTCGAAGTCTTCGACGCCACCGGCACCCTGATCGGCGTCGCCAAGCGCGCCGGGCTGGTGACGGAGGGCAAGTCCAACGCGCTGGGCCAGGCCTTGTTCGCCGACAGCGCGGCCATCGTCGCCGGCTCCCTGCTGGGCACCAGCAGCACCACCGCCTACGTGGAAAGCGCCTCCGGCGTGCAGGCCGGAGGCCGCACCGGCATGACGGCCCTGGTGATCGGCCTGCTGTTCCTGGCAGCGCTGTTCATTTCGCCGCTGGCCGGCTCGGTGCCGCCCTATGCGACGGCGCCCGCCCTGCTCTACGTGGCCGGGTTGATGATGCGAGAACTGATCGATGTCAACTGGAACGACGTCGCCGAGGCCACCCCGGCGGCCTTGACGGCCCTGGTCATGCCCTTCACCTACTCCATCGCCAACGGCCTGGCCTTCGGCTTCATCAGCTACGTGGTCCTGAAGACGCTGACGGGCCGCGCGCGCGAGATCCACGTGGCGACGTGGCTGGTGGCTGCCCTGTTCGTGGTGCGCTTCGCATTTTTCCCCGCCTAGGGGACGGATGGCGTCCTGGCGCGGGCAGCCGGGCGAGCGGCTTGCTAAAATAGTCGGTTCGCCCGCTTTCCCGCTACGCCATGACCTACGCCGCCAAAGAAATTTTCAAGACCCTGCAGGGCGAAGGCGCCCAGGCCGGCCGGGCCGCGGTGTTCTGCCGCTTCGCCGGCTGCAACCTGTGGTCGGGCCGTGAAAGCGACCGTGCCAGCGCCGCCTGTACCTTCTGCGATACCGACTTCGTCGGCACCGACGGCCCCGGCGGCGGCAAGTTCGCCACCCCGCAGGCGCTGGCCGCGACCCTGGCCGCCACCTGGGGACCGAACCGCGACCGCCGCTACGTCGTGTTCACGGGCGGCGAACCCCTGCTGCAACTCGACGCCGCCTTGCTGGAGGCGGTCCACGCCGAAGGCTTCGAAGTCGCGATCGAGACCAATGGCACGCTGCTGCCGCCGCCCGGCATCGACTGGATCTGCGTCAGTCCCAAGGGCACGGCGCCGGTGGCGCTGCGGTCGGGCAATGAATTGAAGCTGGTCTATCCGCAACTCGACGCGCCGCCGGAGGCCTTCGCCGGCCTGGATTTCGAGCATTTTTTCCTGCAGCCCATGGACGGCCCGCAGCGGGCCGCTCATACCGAGCGCGCCGTGCGCTACTGCACGCAGCATCCGCAATGGCGTCTCAGCCTGCAAACCCATAAGTACATAGGCATTCCATGATTACCGCCCTCCAGGCCTGGAGCCTGGCATGATTTCCGTCACTCGCAAGCTGGAGTTCGACGCCGGCCATCGCATTCCCGACCACCGCAGCCAATGCCGCAACATGCACGGCCACCGGTACGTGCTGGAAGTCACGCTGCAAGGCGACGTCGTCGACACCCCCGGCAGTTCCGACAACGGCATGCTGATGGACTTTTCCGAGATCAAGGCCATCGCCAAGAGGGAATTGGTGGACCGGTGGGACCACGCTTTCCTCGTCCATGCCGGCGACCAGGCGGTGCTGGCCTTCCTGCACAGCCTGCCGGGTCACAAGACCGTGGTGCTGGACCGCATCCCCACGGTGGAAAACCTGGCGCGCATCGCCTTCGATACGCTGGCGCCGCACTATCACGGCCATTACGGGCTGGACCTGCGCCTGACGCGGGTACGCCTGTACGAAACGCCCAATTGCTGGGCGGACTGCGACGGCTGATACCGGGACCAGCCCGTTCAGCCGCCCCGCGCCGGCGCCGCCAGCACCCGGTCCTGCGCCACCACGAAAATGCGGCGCCCCTGGCGACTTTCCACCGGCCAGGTGCCGGTGAATGCGCCGAAGGCCGGCAGCACGCCGTGATCCTCGTCCAGCACGAAACAGGGCAATCGCACGCTGTCGCGGCCACGGCCGCTCAAGACATGGGACGGATGCAGGTGCCCGGCCCATGCATACCGTCCCACGGACGTCGCCCCCTGCACGGGCGGGTGGTGCCGGCAATCGTAGGGTCCCAGCCGATACGGCTCGTCCACCACTTCGAACCCCAGTTCCGGCGGGGGGTCACCGGCGCGGCTGTCGTGGTTGCCACGTACCAGCACCCGCCGCAATCCCGGATGGCGAGCGCGCCACGCTTCCAGGGCCGCCAGCGTGGCCGGCGCGCGCGCGGCCCGCGCATGCAGGAAATCTCCCAGCACCACGCATAACCGTACCGGCAGGACCGCGATCAGCATGTCCAGCCTGGCCAGGGTAGCCGCGGTCGTCCCGGCCGGCACCGGCTGCCCCAGCAACCGGTAGGCGGCGGCCTTGCCGAAATGCGGATCGGCCAGCAGCAAGGCGCCGCGCGCGGGCCACCAGAGCGCCCGCTGTGGCAGCAGGTATACGCGCTCGCCAGCCACTTCGACCGCGGCCGCCCCGGCCATCGCGCCGGACATGGCGGTCGCGCCAGCAGCGGCGGCCGTGGCATCCCTCGCAGCCGGGATCCCGGGATCCGGCCGTGAGGCCCCCCCTGCACGTTCACGTTCATGTCCACCCTCACGCTCATGCTCAGGCCTTGCGCCGGACATTGCGTCGCCTCCCCGCTTCGGTCATCGGCGCCGCGTCGGCCGCCTTCTCCAGGTCCGCCAGCATGCGCGCCACCCTTTGCGCCAGTTTCTCGGTCGACAGCTTCTCGCGCAAGCGTTCGACCATCAATGGAAAGGACAAGGGCGTGGCGCGCGCCAAGGGCTGCCATTGCAGCCGGCTGGACCGCAGTCGCGCCAGCACCTCGCGCAGGCGGCGCAGTTCCAGCTCCTGCGCCAGGACCTCGCGCTCGGCCTGTGTCAGCAACAGATTGCGTGGGTCGTGCTCGCGGAAGACCTCGTAGAACAGGCTGGATGACGCCTGCAACTGCCGCGCGCTCTTGTGCGCGCCGGGAAATCCCTGGAACACGAGTCCGGACACACGCGCGATCTCGCGAAAGCGCCGCCGCGCCAGCTCGGCGGCATTCAGGCTGGCCAGGACGTCTTCCAGCAGATCCCCTTCCTCCAGCAAGCCGAGGGACGCGTCCGCGAACAGCGCCGGCCAATCCTGCGCCTCGGGGCACAGCAGTTCCAATCCATAGTCGTTGACCGCGAGCGTGAACGTCGCCGGCGCCCGTTGCGCCACGCGCCACGCAACCAGGCTGGCCACCCCCAGATGCACATGGCGGCCCCCGAACGGATACAGGAACAGGTGGGATCCCTCCCGCGAACGCAGCGTCTCCGCAAGCAACACGCCGGGCCGCGGCAGCGCGGACCATCTGGCCTGCAAGGCCAGCATGGGCTCGGCGCGGGCGAGCTCGGGGCTTTCGAAGCGCCCCTGCGCCGCCAACGCGAACTGCTCCACCACGGCGTCGGCCAACTCGCTGGACAGGGGCATACGGCCGCCGTTCCAGCGCGGAACGGCGGGCCGGCGGCCCTGGGCGCGACGGACATAGGCCGTCATCTCGTGCACGCGCACCAATTCCAGCAGGCGCCCGGCGAACAGGAAGCAGTCGCCCGGCCGCAAGCGCGCGATGAAGCCCTCCTCCACGGTCCCCAATCTTGCGCCACCGCCCCGGCCGGACCAATAACGCACCTGCATGGCGGCATCCGCGACGATGGTGCCTATGCTCATGCGATGCCGGCGCGCCAGGCGCGCGTCCGGCACGCGCCAGACGCCTTCGTCGTCGGGGACGACGCGCCGGTAATCCGGATAGGCGCCCAGCGAACGGCCGCCGCTGGCGACAAAGTCCAGGGCCCATTGCCATTCCTCCGGCGACAGGTGCCGATAGGCATAGGCCCGCCGCACCTCCGCGTAGAGATCGTCCGGCCGGAAGCCGCCGCCCAGCGCGATGGTCACAAGGTGCTGCACCAGCACGTCCAGCGGGCGGTCCGGCGGGTCGCGCGATTCGATCCGTCCCGCCTGGGCGGCCGCGCGCGCGGCGCTGGCCTCTACCAGTTCCAGGCTGTGCGTCGGCACCAGCGTCACACGCGACGGGCGCCCGGGCGCGTGGCCCGAGCGACCCGCACGTTGCAGCAGCCGTGCGACACCCTTTGCGGAGCCGATTTGCAGTACCCGTTCGACCGGCAGGAAGTCGACGCCCAGGTCCAGGCTGGACGTGCAGACCACGGCCTTGAGCAAGCCATCCTTCAGCCCCGCCTCCACCCACTCCCGGGTCTGGCTGTCCAGCGACCCATGATGCAGCGCCAGCACGCCGGCCCAGTCGGGCCGCGCCTCCAGCAAGGCCTGGTACCAGAGCTCGGCCTGTGCACGGGTGTTGACGAAGACCAGCGTGGTGGCGCTGGCCTCTATCTCGCGACAGACCGCCGGCAGCATGGACATGCCCAGATGGCCGGCCCACGGAAAGCGCAAGGGGTCGGCCGGCAGCAAGGTGTCGATGACCAGCGCCTTGGGCAAGCGGCCGCGAACCAGGCGGCCCCTGCCGTCCGCGGATGGCGCGGCCGCCTCGTCCACGCCCAGCAGCACGTCGAGCGCCACGCGCGGATTTCCCAGCGTGGCGGACAAGCCCCATGTGCACAGCCCGGGATTCCAGCGTCGCAGGCGCGCCAACGCCAATTGCGCCTGCACGCCGCGCTTGTTGCCCAGCAACTCGTGCCACTCATCCACCACGACCGCGCGGACGCGGCCCAGCAGGTCGCGCGCATTCGCGCGTGCCAGCAGCAGGGAGAGACTCTCCGGGGTGGTCACCAGCGCCGTGGGCAAGGTACGGTCCTGCGCGGCGCGTACCGCGCTGGAGGTGTCGCCGGTGCGCACGCCCACCGTCCATGCGCTATCGAGGTCGGCCATGGGCCGCGCCAGGGCCTGCGCCGTATCGGCGGCCAGCGCGCGCATGGGCGTCAACCACAGCACCGTCAAGGGCGGCGGCTTGGGCGTGCGCGCCGGCGCATAGGCGGCGAGCGCGCCCAGCCAGACCGCGTAAGTCTTGCCCGCGCCGGTGGTCGCGTGCAGCAGCCCGCTCTCGCCACGCGCCATGGCGTCCCATATCTCATGCTGGAAATCGAAAGGCCGCCAGCCCTGCCGCGCCATCCACGCCACGTTGCGGGCAATGGCGTCGGGGGTCAACGCGGCAGCGCTCGCACGCGTCATGATGGCAGCAGCTCCGCCAGCGTCTGCAAGGTGTCCGCGTCGGCCACGCCCTTGTCCTGGCGCCAGCGCAGCATGCGCGGAAAGCGCACCGCCACGCCGCTCTTGTGGCGCGCGCTGCGCGCGATGCCCTCGAAGCCCAGTTCGAACACCTGCGTCGGCGCCACGCTGCGCACCGGTCCGAACTTCTCGATCGTGGTCTTGCGCACGATGGCGTCGACCGCGCGGATTTCCTCGTCGCTCAAGCCCGAATAGGCCTTGGCGAAAGGCACCAGCTGGCGATCGGCCGCCCCGGGCGGCCCGTCCCACACGGCGAACGTATAGTCGGTATAGAGACTGGCGCGGCGTCCGTGGCCACGTTGCGCATAGATCAGCACGGCATCGATGGAATAGGGATCGATTTTCCATTTCCACCAGATGCCCGTCTCGCGCGTGCGCCCGACGCCATAGGCGGCGCTGGCGGCCTTCAGCATCATGCCCTCCACGCCCAGTGCCCGCGATTTGGCGCGCTGCGCCTCCAATGCGGCCCAGTCGTCGCCATGCAGCAAGGGCGACAGGATCAAGGAGGACGAAGGGGTGGATGCGCTGTCGCCATCGTTGCCCCTGGCGCCGTGCTCATGGCCGGCCCGCTCCCGCCCCGCCACCTGGTCGGCCAGCCGCTCCAACGCCGCGCGGCGCGCGGCCTGCGGCTGGCTGCGCAGATCCACGCCTTCCAGTTCCAGCACATCATAGGCAAGCAGCACCACCGGCGCGTCCGCCAGCAGCCGCGCGCCGACGTTCTTGCGGCCAAGGCGCCGCTGCAATTGCGCGAACGGCTGGACGCGTCCTTCGCGCCAGACCACGATCTCGCCATCCAGCACCGTTCCGTCGGGCAGCAGGCCGCCCAGCCGCAGCAGTTCGGGAAAACGTTCGCTGACCAGTTCTTCCCCGCGCGACCATACCCAGGTCTGCGCCGCCCGGCGCACCACCTGCGCCCGTATGCCATCCCACTTCCACTCCACCAGCCAGCTGCTGGTCGGCCCCAGCATTGACGGCAGGCGTTCGAGGGGCGCCGCCAACGGATGGGCGAGGAAGAACGGATAAGGCTGGCCATCCGCGCGCGCCCCGGCATCGAAGGACACGGGCGCCAGCAGATCCAGGTAGGCCTGCGCGGCCGGTCGCGCGCCGATGTCCGTATAACCGATCAGGCGCTGCGCCATGTGCCCGGCTTCGATCCCCGCCACCGTCGCCAGCGCCCGCGTGAGCAGCAGTTTCGACACGCCGACCCGCATGCTGCCCGTCATCAGCTTGGCACAGACGAAGCGCCCATGCGCATCCAGGCGCTCGAACAAGGCGGCAAGGCGCTCCAGCACCTGTTCGGGCGGCAGCCCCCGCAGGGGCAGCAGGCGTTCCTCCACCCATTGCGCCAGGCCCGCATCGTCGGCCTGTCCAGGCTCCGGCAGCAGCAGCGACAGCGTCTCCGCCATATCGCCCACGGCCTGGTAGCACTCTTCATACAGCCATTCCGTAATGCCGGCCGCCGTCATGACGTATTGCCGCAGCAGCCGTGTCGGCACCAGTTGGCGCGGCTTGCCGCCGGCAAGGAAATAGGCGGCCCACGCGGCGTCCTCCGGCGGCGCCGTGCGGAAATAATCGCTCATGGCCGCCAGCTTCGCGTTGCTGGAGGTGGTGGCGTCCAGGCGGGCATACAGCTCGGCGAAGGCCCTCATTGCGGGACCTCCGGACCGGATTGCTCCGGCGTGTCCGGGGCCTCGTGGGCATCCGCCGCATCGTTCTCATCGTCCCCATAGGCCGTTTCGAAGGCCTGCGCGGCGATGCCCAGTTCGTTCAACCAGCGCACCAGCACCGCCACCTGTCCGTGCGTGACGATCACCCGGCTCGCGCCGCACGCACCGATGGCCGTCTGCAGGCCCGGCCAGTCGGCATGGTCCGACAGCACGAAGCCACGGTCCACGCCGCGGCGGCGGCGAGCGCCTCGCACCTGCATCCAGCCGCTGGCGAACGCGTCCGCATGGTCGCCGAAGCGGCGCAGCCAGCCGGTCCCGCGCGCCGACGGCGGCGCCAGAACCAGGGCCCGCCGTAGCGCCTGGGCGTCCACCTCGTCGGCCCGCAAGACCGGCGGCAGCGCCACGCCGGCCGCGCGATAGCCGCGATTGACGGTTTCCACCGCGCCATGCACGACGACGGGTCCGGTCGCCGTGTCCAGTCCGCACAGGATCCGCTGCGCCTTGCCGAAGGCATAGCAATACAGCACCGACGTGCGTCCGGCCTGCGCATTGCCGGCCCACCAGGCATTGATCTGGCGATACAGGGCGTCCCCGGACTGCCACCGGTAGATGGGCAGGCCGAAGGTCGATTCCGTGATGAACACTTCGCAAGGCACCGGTTCAAAAGGCGCGCAGGTGGGATCGTCGCCCAGCTTGTAGTCGCCCGACGCCACCCATACCTCGCCGCGGTGCTCCACCCTGACCTGGGCCGATCCCAGGACGTGCCCCGCCGGATGCAGGCTGATCCGCACGCCGTTGTGGGTCACCGGTGCGCCGTAGGCGACGGCCTGCAGGTCGATGTCCCCCAGTCGCTGCCGCAGCACGGCCTGCCCCGCCGCCGCCGCCATGTAATGCCGGCTGCCGGCGCGGGCATGGTCGGCATGCGCGTGCGTGATCACCGCCCGATCGACGGGTCGCCAGGGGTCGATATGGAAATCACCGGGCGGACAGTAAAGGCCTTCGGGACGGGCGACGATCAGATCCATCGTGGGGACGCTACGTAGCGGGTTAGGAGTTGCTGGAAGGTCCGCGGGAGCCCCCGGGGCCGCTCGCAAGCGATGCTCGGCAGCTAGCGCCCCCGCAAGCAAATAGCACGCCGGGCGTGATCCGCCCCCGCTATTGCAGTGCAAGAATTTGGTAACCATTCAATTCAATCCCCGGCCGGTGAAACCGCGTTTTCTCCTCGGAAACGGGCGGGCACGGTGCTTGCTCACCAGACAAAAATTGAAGGGCAGGCGATATCCAAACCGAAATATTCGGCGTAGAAATTGTCATGTCACCGCTTTTTTTGCGCCGCAGTATTTCGTGGCGCGGTGACACGCAGCCGGCCCGCGTAATTTGCCCATACGTCCCCATCATGCCGTCGCCTCTGGAGCAGGTATCGTGTCGATGAAAATCTTGGCTGTAACGTCGGAAGCATTCCCCTTGGCGAAGACCGGGGGCCTCGGGGACGCGGTTAGCGGCATGGCGCGCGCGCTACATGCCGCGCCGGGCGCGTCCGTCCAGATCCTGATGCCTGCGTATCGCGGCGTACTGGACCGCCTGCCCGGCGCCCGCGAGGTCGCCCGCTTTACCGACCTGCCCGGCGGGCCGGCGCGCCTGATGCGGGCGCCTTGCGCCGCGCTGGGGGGCGTGCCGGTGCTGCTTCTGCAAAACGATGCCTTGTACGACCGCGATCACCTCTATGTGGACCGCGACGGCCGCGAATACCTTGACAACCCGCTGCGCTTCGGCGCCCTCGCGCACGCCGCGCTGCACATCGCGGCGGGTCGCACCCGGCTCGACCGTCCGGACATCGTGCACGCACACGACTGGCACGCGGGCCTGGTGCCGCTCCTGCTGCGCGATGCCGGCCTGCACGACGTCAAGAGCGTGCTGACCCTCCACAACATGGCCTTCCAGGGCGTCTACGACATGGAATGGGCGGAGTCGCTGGGTATCGACGACAAATACCTGACCTGGGACGGCGCCGAGTTCTGGGGCAAGCTGAGCTTCATGAAGGCGGGGCTGCGCTACGCCGACCGCATCACCACGGTCAGCTACACCTATGCCCGGGAAATCCTGACCGAGCGTTTCGGCTGCGGCCTGCAAGGCCTGCTGGCGGCGCGCCAGCACGAATTGCTGCCGGTCCCCAATGGCATCGACGCGCGCGAATGGGATCCCGCCACCGACCCGCACCTGGGCATCTATCGATACCACGCGGGCGACATGGCCAACAAGGCGCACAACAAGCGGGAATTACAGCGGGGCTACGGGCTGAACCTGGATGCGGACGCGCCCTTGCTGATCATGGGCAGCCGCCTGACGCACCAGAAAATGGCCGACCTGGCGCTGCACGCGGTCCAGCGCGCGCTTGACGACCACCCCGAGTTGCAGGTCGCCGTGCTGGGCCAGGGCGAACGCGGGCTGGAGCAGGAGTTCCAGCGCCTGCCCCATCGCTACCCCGGACGCTGCGGCGTACGCATCGGCTTCGATGAGGACGCCGCGCATAAGCTGCATGCCGGCGGCGACATGCTGCTGCACGGCAGCCGCTTCGAACCCTTCGGCCTGACGCCGCTGTACGCCATGCGCTACGGCACCATCCCCATCGGGTCGCGCGTCGGCGGCATGGCCGACACCATCGTCGACCTGGGCGCCGCCGCGGGACGCGATGCCATGCGCGGCGCCACCGGCGTGCTGTTCGACGGCGAGACCGTCGACGCGATGGCGGCTGCTATCACCCGTACGCTGGGTCTCTACCGCCGTCCCGAGATCTGGCGCGCCATGCAGCACAAGGCCATGGCCGCGGATTTCAGTTGGGAGCGCGCCGCGCCGCTCTACATGACGCTGTACCGGTCCATCCAGCCCGACCGCGTCGCCGCCGAAAGCCTGGCGCCGGCGGAGGTCACCGCGCTGGGACGTCCCAGCCTGCTTGACCAGGTCAGCGCGGCCACGCGCCCGCTGAAGGCATTGACTGTCGCGCAACCGGTGGCACTGGCCGCCGGCGCGGGAGACTGATGCCGCGGACCGCCCGCTCATCCCTCGTTCTTCCGCCAACGCCGACGTCGATCCAGGCCTGCTCATGCGTATTTATTATGTTCATCCCTTGCACGTTGGCTCCCTCTCCGGAGACAGCTTCAGCCACTGGCAGGCCCGGTGCGCGCGTATCAAGTCGCTGGGTTTCGATACCTTGATGACGGCGCCCCTGTGGGCGCCCGACCCCGCCGGCAACCCTTACGTTCCCGACGATCCCGACCGCCTTCATCCGGCGCTGGGAGACATGGACCTGGCGGCCGCCATGACCGCCTTGTCGCGGCTGTGCGGCGAGCACGGACTGGCGCTGATGATCGACCTGCCGCTGGAAAAAGTGGCGATCGACGGCGCCGCGGCGCGCGCCCATCCTCATTGGTACGAAGACGCCGGTGGCGATGCCCTGCTCGACCCGCGCCGTCCCTGGGAAGACCGCCATGCCCTGCCGCTGCGCCGCGAGCATGGGCGCGCGCCGGCCGGCTTTGTCGACCACTGGATCGAACGCCTGGGCCTGTGGGTGGAGAACGGCGTGGCCGGCTTCCGCTGCGAAGGCCTGGCGCAACTGGCGCCGGCGGACTGGCGCGACCTGATCCAGGGCGTGCGCGCGGTCCGGCCGGACTGCCGCTGGCTGGCCTGGACGCCCGGGGTCGCGCCCTGGGACGTGGCGCCGCTGGCCGGTGTCGGCTTCGATGGCGTGTTTTCGTCATTCCCCTGGTGGGACTACCGCGCCGAGTGGCTGCTGGAGGAAACCGACCGCTTGCGCGCCATCGCCCCGGTCATCGCGCCCGTGGAAGCGCCTTACGCCAAGCGCGTGGCCTCCTGGCGCAGCGACCCCGCCGGCCGCTACCGCAACGCCGCGCGCGCGGTCTGGACCGCGGCCGTGGTCGGCGATGGCGTGCTGGTGCCCATGGGTTTCGAGGACGCCGCCACCCATGCGCTCGAACGCGACGGCAGCGGCGTGCGCGAAGACCCGCAGGGCGATCCCGGCCTGCACATCGACATCGGCCGCGCCAACCAGTGGCTGGCCCGCACGGCGTCCGCACGCGGGCCGCTGCACAGCCTTCAGGGGCCGCATACCGGCGTCACCGCGCTGTTCCGCGGCGACGGCGCGGCGACGCCTGCCGCCGGCGCCGGACGCGGCAGCGCGCGCCTGATCGTCCTGAATCCCAGCGACGACGTGGCGGCCTCGCCGGACTGGGACGCCCTGCGCGCGCGCCTGCCGGACGGTTACGGCCGCCTGGACCAGTGGGACGCCGACCGCCCGGCCCAGGACCTGCCGACGACGCTGGCGCCCGGCGACATGCTGCGGCTGGGCGCGAGCCGCCTGCCGCCGGTCACGGTGCCGGCGTCCGACGACACGCGCCTGGGCGTCACCGCGGCGATGCGCCAACCTCGCCTGGCCATCGAGCACGTCACGCCGGCGGTGGACGACGGCGCCTTCCCCATCAAGCGCATCGCCGGCGAGACCATCACGGTCGAGGCCGATGTCTTTTGCGACGGCCATGAATACATCGCCGTGGCGCTGCTGTGGCGCGCCGCCGACGACAAGGAATGGCAGCGCGTGCCCATGACGCCGCTCGGCAACGACCGCTGGACGGCCAGCTTCGCGCCGGCCCGCATCGGCCGCCATTACTACGCGGTGCAAGGTTGGGACGATGCCTGGACGACCTTCCGCGACGGCCTGGAAAAGAAGTACCGCGCGGGCGTCGATATCGCGCTGGAGACCGCCGAAGGTCGCGGCCTGGTGCAGGAAGCGCTGGAGCGGCTGCCGGACACCGCGGAAACCAGCGCGGCGGCGCTGCGCCAGGTCCTGCGCGTCCTCGGCGCCGCGCCCGCCGAGAAGCCACGCCGCGACCGCAAGAAAAGCGCCGGCGAGGCATCGCCGCCGCGCTTCCCCTCGCCCACGCCCGACCAGGTGGCCGCCTTGCTGGACGCGGCCACCGCGCGCGCGATGCGCGAGGCCGACGACCGCCGTTTCGAAACCACTTCCGCCATCTATCCGGTCACGGTAGACCGGCCGGCGGCGATATTCTCCAGCTGGTACGAGATCTTCCCCCGTTCGCAAAGCGGCGATCCGCGACGCCACGGCACTTTCGACGACGTCATCGCCACGTTGCCGCGCGTGCGCGCCATGGGCTTCGATACGCTGTACTTCCCGCCCATCCATCCGATCGGCGCGCGCAACCGCAAGGGCCGCAACAACAGCCTGCAGGCCGGGCCGGACGATCCCGGCAGTCCCTATGCCATCGGATCGGAAGACGGCGGCCACGACGCCCTGCATCCGCAATTGGGTACGCTGGACGATTTCCGTCGCCTGGTGGCGGCGGCGCGCGCGCACGGGCTGGAGCTGGCGCTGGACTTCGCCATCCAGTGTTCGCCGGACCATCCGTGGCTGAAGGCGCATCCTGAATGGTTCGACTGGCGTCCGGACGGCTCGTTGAAATACGCCGAGAACCCGCCCAAGAAATACGAGGACATCGTCAACGTCGACTTCTACGGCGCCAAGCCCGGCGCGTCGCGCCAGGCGCCGCTGTGGCGCGCGCTGCGCGACGTGGTGCTGTTCTGGGTAGCGCAGGGCGTGCGGGTCTTTCGCGTCGACAATCCCCACACCAAGCCGCTGCCCTTCTGGGAGTGGATGATAGGCGACGTGCAGGGCCGCCATCCCGACGTGCTGTTCCTGTCGGAAGCCTTCACGCGCCCCAAGATGATGTACCGGCTGGCCAAGGTCGGCTTCAGCCAGTCCTATACCTATTTCACGTGGCGCGAGACCAAGCAGGAATTCACCGAATACCTGACCGAGCTGACGCAGGGCCCGCCCGCCGATTTCTTCCGCCCGCATTTCTTCGTCAACACGCCGGACATCAACCCGCGCTTTCTCCAGCAATCCGGGCGCGGCGGCTTCCTGATCCGCGCGGCGCTGGCCGCGACGCTGTCCGGCCTCTGGGGCGTCTACAACGGCTTCGAGCTGTGCGAAGCGTCCGCGGTGCCTGGCAAGGAAGAGTACCTGGATTCCGAGAAATACGAGATCCGCGCCTGGGACCATGAACGTCCCGGCAATATCGTGCGCGAGATTACCCGCCTGAATGCCATCCGACGCGCCAATCCCGCGCTGCACACGCACCTGGGCGTGCGCTGGCACACGGCCTGGGACGACCAGGTGCTGTTCTTCTCCAAGTCCACGCCGCAGCGCGACAACGTCCTGCTGGTCGCCATCAGCCTGGATCCACATCACCCCCGCGACGTCGTCCTGGAAATTCCCATGTGGGAATTCGGCCTGCCCGACGACGGTCCCTTGCAGGCGGAGGACCTGATCGACGGCAACCGCATGGTATGGCGCGGCAAGCAACAGGGCGTGCACCTGCACCCCGACCAGCCGTACCGCATCTGGCGAGTGACGCCCGCCTGAATGCGCAGCCGGGCCGGGTCCCGCGGCCGGCGCAACGACAAGAGGATAACGGCATGTCAGATAACCACGTCAACAGCCCCAACCGGGACGATCCGCTCTGGTACAAGGACGCTGTCATCTACCAGTTGCACGTGAAGTCGTTTTTCGACGCCAACAACGATGGCGTCGGCGATTTCGCCGGCCTGGTGGAAAAGCTGGACTACATCGCGTCGCTGGGCGTGAACACCATCTGGCTGTTGCCCTTCTATCCCTCGCCGCGCCGCGACGACGGCTACGACATCGCGGAATACCGGGGCGTGCATCCCGACTACGGCACCCTGGCCGGCGTGCGCAAGCTCATCAAGGCGGCGCACGCGCGCGGCCTGCGCGTGATCACCGAGCTCGTGGTCAACCATACGTCCGACCAGCACCCCTGGTTCCAGCGCGCGCGTCGCGCCAAGCCCGGCTCGGCGGCGCGCAACTATTACGTCTGGTCGGACAACGACCAGGCATATGCGGGCACGCGCATCATTTTCCTCGACACCGAGAAATCGAACTGGACCTGGGACCCCGTTGCCGGGGCGTACTTCTGGCACCGCTTCTACTCGCACCAGCCGGACCTGAACTACGACAACCCGCAGGTGCTGAAGGAGGTCATCGGCGTCATGCGCTTCTGGCTGGACCTGGGCGTGGACGGCCTGCGGCTGGACGCCGTGCCCTACCTGGTCGAACGCGAAGGCACCAACAACGAGAACCTGCCGGAAACCCATGCCGTCCTGAAGAAAATCCGTGCGCAGCTGGACGCCGAGTATCCGGGCCGCATGTTGCTGGCCGAGGCCAACCAGTGGCCCGAGGACGCCCAGGAATACTTCGGCCAGGGCGACGAATGCCATATGTCCTTCCACTTCCCGCTGATGCCGCGCATGTACATGGCCATCGCGCGCGAAGACCGCTTTCCCATCACCGACATCATGCGGCAGACGCCGGACATTCCGGAAACCTGCCAGTGGGCCATCTTCCTGCGCAACCATGACGAGTTGACGCTGGAGATGGTCACCAGCAACGAACGCGACTACCTGTGGAACACGTACGCGGCCGACCGCCGCGCCCGCATCAACCTGGGCATCCGCCGTCGCCTGGCGCCCTTGATGGAACGCGACCGCCGCCGCATCGAGTTGATGAACAGCCTGCTGCTGTCGATGCCCGGCACGCCGGTGATCTACTACGGCGACGAACTGGGCATGGGCGACAACATCCACCTGGGCGACCGCGACGGCGTACGCACGCCCATGCAGTGGTCCCCCGACCGCAACGGCGGCTTCTCCCGGGCCGACCCCGAACGCCTGCCGCTGCCTCCGCTCATGGGCCCCCTGTACGGCTACGAGGCGGTCAACGTGGAAGCGCAGCAGCGCGACCCGCACTCCCTGCTCAACTGGTCGCGCCGCATGCTGGCCACGCGCGCCAAGACCCAGGCCTTCGGACGCGGCACGCTGCGCTTCCTGTTTCCCGGCAACCGCAACATCCTGGCGTACCTGCGCGAATACGAAGCGACCACCATCCTGTGCGTGGCCAATCTTTCGCGCGCATCGCAGCCGGTGGAGCTGGACCTGTCCTCGCTCGCCGGCCGCGTGCCGGTGGAATTGCTGGGCGGCACGCCCTTCCCCGCCATCGGCGAACTGACCTACCTGCTCACCCTGCCGCCCTATGGCTTCTATTGGTTCGACCTGAGCGCCAGCGCGTCTCCGCCCGAGTGGCATGCCACCCATCCCGAACGGATGCCGGAGTACTACACGCTGGTGTTGCGCGGCCGCACCGGCTACGAACTGACCGAAGGCGCGGTCCGCTCCCTGCGCGAGGACGTGCTGCCGCTGTACCTTTCGCGCCAGCGCTGGTATCCGAAGGACCGCAAGGTGAAGATGGCGCAGGCCGCCTACGCCGCGCAGCTTCCGGGCGCGGACCACGAATGCTTCATCGCCGAAATCCAGGTCGACTTCGACGGGAAGCCCGCGCGCTTCCTTTTGCCGGCCGCGCTGATATGGGACGAGACGCTGCCGCCGATGGCGCAGCAATACGCCCTCGCCCGCGTGCGCCGCGCCGCCGAAATGGGCTACCTCACCGACGCCTTTACCCTGCCGTCCTTCATCCACGCCCTGGTGCGGGGGCTGCGGGAAAGGACCGAAATACCGGTGCCGCGGGCGCATCCGCCGGCCGTGCTGCGCTTCCGCGGCGAACCCACCCTGGACAAGATAGAGCTGCCGCCGGACGCCGAGGTGCAGTGGTTCACGGGCGAACAATCCAACAGCTCCGTCACCCTCGGCGGCATCATGATGCTCAAGCTGTTGCGGCGCATCGTTCCCGGCGTCCATCCGGAAGCCGAAATGACCCGCCGCCTGACCGAGGTCGGCTACGCCAACGGCGCGCCGCTGCTGGGCGAAATCCAGCGCATCGACGAGGACGGCACGCCCCATACGCTGGCGCTGATGCACCAGATGATCACCAACCAGGGCGATGCCTGGACCTGGACGCTCAACTACCTGAAACGCACGCTGGAGGCGGCCGCCCTGACGGCCGAAAGCGCGGAAGACTATGACGAGGACCTGCTCGGCTACATCAACTTCGCGCACACCATGGGCAAGCGCCTGGGCGAACTGCATGCCGCCTTGTCCCTGCCCACGGACGACGCCGCCTTCAAGCCGCACCGCGCGACGCGCCACGACGCCGAACGGCGCGCCAAGGCCGTGATCGCCATGCTGGACCAGGGGTTGGACACCCTCAAGGCCAACATGGGACGCCTGGACGCCGCCCACGCCGAAACCGCCGCCTGGCTCGCCGAACACCGCGACGCCCTGGTCGAGGTGGTCCGCGACCTGGCCGCCAACGAGGAGGACACGCTGCATATCCGCATCCACGGCGACTTCCATCTTGGCCAGGTGCTGGCGGCACAGGGCGACGCCTACCTCATCGATTTCGAGGGAGAGCCCGCCCGCACGCTGGAGGAAAGGCGCGCCAAGACCAGCGCCTTGCGCGACGTCGCGGGCCTGTTGCGGTCGTTCGACTACGCCGCCGCCACCCTGGCCGACGGCACCGGCAAGGGCAAGGGCAAGGCCGAGGAAACCGGCGAGGCGCAGATTGCGGAACAGCAGTTGCGCACGCGGCGCCAGGACCTTATCGAGCGTTTCCGCGTCACCGCGGGCGAGTCCTTTCTTGCCGGTTATCGCGAAGTGGCGCACACCACCGAGCATCCCTGGATAACGCCCGAAGTGGAAGCGCCGCTGATCGACCTGGCGCTGATCGAAAAGGCCGCCTATGAAGTCCGCTATGAGGCCGCGCACCGGCCAGACTGGGTCGGCATACCGCTTGCCGGGCTGGCCAGCCTCGCCGCCCGCCTGCTGTCCGACGGCAGCGCTGCCTCCTCCCATCCTTGATTCCAGGAAACCGTTTTCATGACCTCCGGCCCTTCGTCTCCTTCCCGCGCAACCCAGACCGACATGCCAGTCGACCACGGCGCGCACGACGCGCTGGACGACCTGCTTGCCGGACGCCATCCCGATCCATTCCATATCCTGGGACCTCATGCCGACGGCCCGCGCAGCTGGGTGCGCGTACTGGTCCCGAATGCTGAACAAGTCACGGTCCTGCTAGGCGCCAAGGATGAGGAATGGCCGCTCACGCACGTCCGTCACGGCATGTACTCCGGGCTGGTGGACGGCCTGGCGCCCGGCCAGCCGACGGCCTACAGGCTGCGCATCAAGTGGCCCACCGGCGAGCAAATCACCGAAGATCCCTATGCATTCAGCGCACTGCTGGGCGACCTGGACCTGCACTTGATCTCCGAAGGCCGCCACGAGTACCTGGCCGACTGCCTCGGGTCCCATGTCATGGACGTCGAAGGCGTGCGCGGCGTGCGCTTCGCCGTCTGGGCGCCGAATGCCCGGCGCGTCTCCGTAGTGGGTGATTTCAACTCCTGGGACGGGCGCCGCCATCCCATGCGGCTGCGCCATAGCGCCGGCGTCTGGGAAATCTTCATTCCCCGCCTGCAAGCCGGCACCCGCTACAAGTACGAAATCGCCGGTCCCGAGGGCCAGCTGCTGCCGCTCAAGGCCGACCCGCTGGCCCGGCAGACGGAAGCGCCCCCGGCTACCGCGTCGATCGTGCCCGATCCCACCCCCTACACCTGGACCGACGACGACTGGATGGCCACGCGCGCGGCGCGCCAGGCGCAGGACGCGCCCATTACCGTGTACGAGGTGCACGCGGGGTCCTGGCTGCCGCGCGACGGGGAAGACGACGGCGAGTGCGTGTGGCGCCGTCTCGCTACGCGCCTGGTGCCCTATGCGCGCGATCTGGGCTTCACCCACCTGGAGCTGATGCCCATCATGGAGCATCCCTTCGGCGGGTCCTGGGGCTATCAGCCGCTGGGCGTTTTCGCGCCCACCGCCCGCTACGGCACGCCGCGCGACTTCGCCGCGTTCGTGGATGCCTGCCATGCGGCCGGCCTGGCCGTCATCCTGGACTGGGTGCCTGCCCACTTTCCCACCGACACCCATGGGTTGTCCCATTTCGACGGCACGGCGCTCTACGAATACCAGGATCCGCGCGAAGGTTTCCACCCGGACTGGAACACGTTGATCTACAACCTGGGCCGTACCGAAGTGCACAACTTCATGGTCGCCAGCGCCCTGGAGTGGGTGCGCCGCTACCACATCGACGGCCTGCGCGTCGACGCGGTGGCCTCCATGCTGTATCGCGACTACAGCCGGGCGGCAGGCGAATGGATACCCAACCGCTACGGCGGCCGCGAAAACCTGGAGGCGGTCGACTTCCTGCGCGACATGAACGCCACCGTCCACCGCCTGTGCCCAGGCGCCATCACCGTGGCGGAGGAGTCGACCGCGTGGCCCGGCGTGTCGGCCCGCACCGAGGACGGTGGCCTGGGCTTTTCCTATAAATGGAACATGGGCTGGATGCACGACACGCTGCGCTATATGCACAACGACCCCGTGCACCGGCGCTATCACCACAACGACATGACCTTCGGCATGGTGTATGCCTACTCGGAGCGCTTCATCCTGCCGCTGTCGCACGACGAGGTGGTCCACGGCAAGGGCTCACTGCTGAACAAGATGCCCGGCGACCGCTGGCAGCGCCACGCCAACCTGCGCGCCTACTTCGGCTTCATGTGGGGCCACCCCGGCAAGAAACTGCTGTTCATGGGCGGGGAAATCGCCCAGGAGCGTGAATGGAACCATGACGCATCGCTGGACTGGGGCGCCCTGGACGACGGCCTGCACCGCGGCGTGCAGAAACTGGTGCGCGATCTCAACCATGTCTATGCCGAACTGCCCGCCCTGCATCGCCACGACCATGACGCCAGTGGCTTCGAGTGGCTCATCGGCGACGACTACGCCAACAGCGTCTATGCCTTCGTGCGCCGCGACGGCGACGCGCTGGCGCTGGTCGTCTGCAACTTCACGCCGGTGCCGCGGGATGGCTATCGCATCGGCGTGCCGCGCGCCGGCCGATGGCGCGAGCGCATCAACACCGATGCCGGCGACTACGGCGGATCCGGCATGGGCAATAGCGGTGGACGCCACACCGAAGCCGTGGCCGCGCACGGTCGCGAACAATCGCTGGTCCTCACGCTTCCGCCGCTGGCGACGCTGATCTTCCAATTCGAAGGATAAGGGCCCATGTCCGGTGTGCTTCCCGACAGGCTTGCCCCCGGCCATCCCTACCCGCTGGGCGCGACCAGCGACGGCCTGGGCGTCAACTTCGCCGTCTTTTCGGCGAACGCCAGCCGTATCGACCTGTGCATCTTCGACGAGCGCGGCCGCAAGGAATTGCAGCGCATGCCCCTGCCGGAGTGCACCAACGAAATCTGGCACGGCTATCTTCCTGACGCCGCGCCGGGCCTGGTCTACGGCTACCGCGCCTACGGTCCCTATGACCCCAAAAACGGGCACCGCTTCAATCCCCACAAACTGTTGCTGGACCCGTACGCGGCCGAACTGACGGGCCCGCCGCGCTGGACCGACGTATTGTTCGGCTATCGGGTCGGCGGCGCGCGCGGCGACCTGACCCCCGACCGGCGCGACAGCGCGCCCGCCATGCCCAAGGCCGTGGTCACCGACAACGCCTTCCACTGGGGCGAACGGCGCCGCCCGCCCACCGCATGGGAGCACACGCTCATCTATGAGGCCCACGTGCGCGGCGTGTCCATGCGGCGCGACGACGTGCGCACCCATATGCGCGGCACCGTGGCGGCGCTGTCCAATCCACGCTTTATCGAGCACCTGCACAAGATCGGCGTCACCGCGCTGGAGCTGCTGCCGGTGCAGGCGTTCCTGCAGGACAAGTTCCTGGTGGAGAAGCAGCTGAGCAATTACTGGGGCTACAGCACGCTGTCCTATTTCGCGCCGGAACCCGCCTACCTGCGGCAGGGCGGCCCCAACGACCTGCGCATGGCGATACGGCGCCTGCAGGCCGCCGGAATCGAGGTCATCCTGGATGTCGTCTACAACCACACCTGCGAAGGCGACGAAACCGGACCGACGCTGTCCTGGCGCGGCCTGGACAATGCCAGCTACTATCGTCTGGTTCCCGGCGACGAACGCTACTACATCAATGACACGGGCTGCGGCAACACGGTCAACCTGTCGCATCCGCGCGTGCTGCAAATGGTGATGGACTCGCTGCGCCACTGGGCCACCACCTATCGCGTCGACGGCTTCCGCTTCGACCTTGGCGTTACGCTGGGGCGCGAGGGCCAGGGGTTCGACCCCGGTTCCGGCTTTTTCGACGCCGTCCTGCAGGATCCCGTGCTCGCGCGCCTGAAGCTGATATCCGAGCCCTGGGATGTCGGTCCCGAAGGCTATCAACTAGGACGCCAGCCGCCCGGCTTCGCCGAATGGAACGACAAATTCCGCGACACGATGCGCCGTTTCTGGCGTGGCGACGCGGGGCAACGCGGCGAAATGGCGGAACGGCTGGCAGGATCCAGCGACCTGTTCGACCGGCGCCACCGGCGGCCGTGGGCATCGGTCAACTTCGTCGCGTCGCACGACGGCTTCACCACGCGCGACGTCGTCACCTATGCCCGCAAGTACAACGAGGCCAACCTGGAAGACAACCGCGATGGCCATGGCAACGACTACAGCTGGAACTGGGGCATCGAGGGACCGACCGAGGACCCCTATATCCTGGAGATGCGCGGCCGGGTGCAGCGGTCCCTGCTGGCGTCCACCTTCCTGTCCTATGGCACACCCATGCTGCTGGCCGGCGACGAGTTCGGCAACAGCCAGCAAGGCAACAACAATGCCTATTGCCAGGACAACGCCATCTCCTGGCTGGATTGGCGCCAGGCCGCCAGCGACGACGGCCGCGCGCTGACCGACTTCGTCGCCCGCCTGGCGGCCGCGCGGCGCAACCATGCCAGCCTGCGCGTCAATAACTACGGCAACGGACGACAGGAGGTCGCGCCCGGCAGGCAGGGCATCGCCTGGTTCGATGTCGACGGCACCCCCATGACCTTCGAGGGCTGGCACGACGCCGAAGGCCGTACGCTGGCCGTGCGCCGCATGGTCGCCACCGAGGAAGGCATGGACATCACGCTGACCTTGCTCAACGGCGGCCACGAAGATGTCGTCTTCGTGCTGCCGGACGAAGGCATGGCATGGCGCATGCTCGTCGACTCCAGCCGGCCCGCGGCGCCTGCCGAACAGGTGCACGGCCATCACTTCAATCTGCATGCGCATGGCATCGCCCTCTTCAGCGGCGTACCGCGCTCCAAGGAGCATTCATGACTGCCTCGGTTCCTGCCGTGTCCTACAGCCACGGCGCCGTCCGCCAGGCCGGCGGCCGGACCCGCTTCCGGCTGTGGGCCCCAAACGCCAACGATGGCGTGGTCCTGGAAATCGCGGGCCACGAACCGCTGCCGATGCGGGTCGTGGCCGACGGTTACTACGAAATCGACGCCGACTGCGAACCGGGCGCGCGCTATCGCTACCGCGTGGCGCCTGACCTTGCGGTGCCCGACCCCGCTTCGCGCCTGCAGGCCGGCGACGTGCACGACGACAGCGTGGTGGTCGATGGCGGCGACGCCTATGCCTGGCGCCACCCGGACTGGCGCGGGAGGCCGTGGACTGAAACGGTCTTGTATGAGGTGCATCCAGGCCTGGCGGGAGGCTACGCCGGCATCGAGCAGCGCCTGCCTGAGCTGGCGGCCCTCGGCATCACCGCCATCGAGCTGATGCCCATCGCCGACTTCCCCGGACCGCGCAACTGGGGCTACGACGGCGTGCTGCCCTATGCGCCCGACCGCGCCTACGGCGACCCGGACGAACTGCGGCGCCTGATCGACACTGCCCACGGCCTGGGAATGATGGTCTTCCTGGATGTGGTCTACAACCACTTCGGTCCGGACGGCAATTACCTGAACGCGTATGCCGCCGACTTCTTTCGCCAGGACTTGCAGACGCCGTGGGGCGCGGCCATCGATTTCCGGCGGCCCCAGGTGCGCCGGTACTTCGCCGAGAACGCGCTCTATTGGCTGGCCGAA
The DNA here is from genome assembly GCF_004121055.1 of Achromobacter aloeverae. Classification (GTDB taxonomy): domain Bacteria; phylum Pseudomonadota; class Gammaproteobacteria; order Burkholderiales; family Burkholderiaceae_B; genus Bordetella_C; species Bordetella_C aloeverae. The sequence goes on along the minus strand of NZ_PYAL01000002.1, from coordinate 507,701 downwards.
TACCGCTTCGACGGCCTGCGCCTGGACGCCGTGCACGCCATCCGCGACGTGGGCTGGCTGGAGGAAATGGCCGCCTTCGTGCGCGCCCATATCGACCCCGGACGCCATGTCCACCTGGTGCTGGAGAACGACGACAACCAGGTGCATCCCCTGCTGCACGGCTACCAGGCGCAATGGAACGACGACGCCCATCATGTGCTGCACCATCTGCTCACGGGCGAAAGCGAAGGCTATTACGAAGACTACGTCGAACAGCCGGCGCAACGACTGGCGCGCGCCCTGACCGAGGGTTTCGTCTACCAGGGCCAGCCGTCGCGCCACCGTGGCGGGCAGCGGCGCGGCGAGCGCAGCGATCTGCTGCCGCCCACCGCATTCGTGTTTTTCCTGCAGAACCACGACCAGACCGGCAACCGCGCGCTCGGCGAGCGACTGGGGCCGCTGCTGCGCGATGCGCGCATTCTCAAGGCCGCGACCGCCCTGCAACTGCTGACGCCGCAGATCCCGCTGATCTTCATGGGCGAGGAACGGGGCGCGACCACGCCTTTTCTCTACTTCACCAGCCACGCCGATCCGCAGCTGGCCACAGCGGTGCGCGACGGACGGCGCAAGGAATTCCAGCATTTCCGCGCCTTCGCCAATCCGGCGATGCGCGAGCGCATCCCCGACCCGAACGATCCCGCCACCTATGCCAACGCGAATCCGTTCACGGGCGAGCCCGATGCGGACACCCTCGCGACCTACACCGAGCTGCTGGCGGTGCGCCGGCGCGAAATCGTGCCACGGCTGCAAGGCGCGCATGCCCTGGGCGCGCACGTGCTGGGCCTGCGCGCGGTGGTGGCGCAGTGGCGCATGGGGGACGGCGCTACCCTTACCCTCTACGCCAACCTGGGCGGCGTGGATCTGCGCCCGGATTGGCTGCAAGTGGACCTGGCGGACCAGGCGGTGGTCTACGAGAGCGAGACCGGCGCCGGCGCCGCGCTGCACGAAGGCCTGCTCTGGCGGGGTTGCACCATTGCCTTGTTGCAAGCCCCTGTCGCAGGCGCCCGCATGACGACGGACACAAAGGAGTACCCATGACTAGCTCAGGCATCGACGGCAAGGCCCCCGGGGACCTTGCCGCGCTGGCGTCGCAGGCCGGCATCGCCGTGGATTGGACGGATGCGCGCGGCCAGCCGCACCGGGTGTCCGATGACGTGCTGCGCGCCATGCTGGGGGCGCTGGGACTGCCGGCCGCCGACGCCGCGCAGATCCACGACAGCGCGGCGCGCCTGCATGAGGAGACGCGGCATCCAGCCGGCCTGCTGATCGTCGATGCGGGCGCCCCGATCGAGTTCGAGGCGCGTCCCGACACCGCTTATCTGCTGCTGGGCGAGGACGGCGAGCAGCGCACCTTGCCCGCGCACGACACCGACGACGGCCGCACCCGCCTGCCAGCCGTCGACACGCCCGGCTACTACGTCCTGGAGAGCGGCGACTGGCGACGCAACCTGGCCGTCGTGCCGCCACGCTGCCCAGGCGTCGCCGAATTGCTGGAAACCGAACATCCACGCGCGTGGGGAGTGTCCGCGCAGCTCTACAGCCTGCGCCGCGGCCATGGAAACGACCCCGCGCACGCGGCCGGCATCGGCGACTTCACCGCCCTCACGCGCCTGGCCGTCGCCGCCGGGCAACACGGCGCGTCGGCACTGGCGATCAGCCCGGTACACGCCATGTTCGCCGCCGACCCGGGACGCTACAGCCCGTATGGCCCGTCTTCGCGGCTGTTCCTCAACAGCCTCTATGTCGATCCCGCCGCCGTATTGGGCGAGGCCGCGGTGGGCGACGCCCTGCGCGGCCTGGGCCTGGGCGAGGAGGCCTTGCGCCTGGAGGGCCTGGCGCTGATCGAGTGGCCAGCCGTCGCGCGCCTGCGCCTGAAGGTGCTGCGCCGCCTGTACGACGACTTCCGCGACGACGCCCACACCGACCTGCAGGACGCCTATATGCGCTTCCGCATCGCCGGCGGCGAGGCGCTGGAAAGCCATGCCCGTTTCGAAGCCCTGCACGCGCGCCACCTGCCGCCCCTGGGCGACGCCACCGACTGGCGTCACTGGCCGGCCGACCTGCGCGACCCCACCGGCGGAGGCGTGCGCGCCTACGCCCACGCGCACGACCGCGATATCGCCTTCCACATCTTCCTGCAATGGCTGGCCGCGCAAGGCCTGGACGGCGCGCAGCGGGCGGCGCGCGCAGCCGGCATGGGCATCGGCCTGATCGGCGACCTGGCGGTCGGCACCGATCCGGGCGGCAGCCACGCCTGGAGCCGCCAGGCCGATATCCTGGAGGGCCTGTCGCCAGGCGCGCCGCCGGACATCTACAACCCGCTGGGACAATGCTGGGGCCTGACCGCGTTCTCGCCGCGGGCCCTGCACCTGACGGGCTACGCCGCCTTCATCGAAATGCTGCGCGCCGCCCTTGCCCACACCGGAGGCCTGCGCATCGACCATGTGCTGGGCCTGGCACGCATGTGGCTGGTGCCGCAAGGCGCGCCGGCCACGGACGGCGCCTACCTGCGCTATCCCCTGGACGACATGCTGCGCCTGGTGGCGCTGGAAGCCTGGCGCCACCGCGCCCTGATCATCGGCGAGAACCTCGGTACCGTTCCCGAAGGATTCAACCACCGCATCGAGCAGGCCGGCATGCTGGGCATGGACGTGCTCTGGTTCCAGCGCGACGGCTGGGCGGGCGACCCCGCGCCCTTCCAACAGCCGCGCTACTGGCCGGGCACCGCCATCGCCACCACCAGTACGCACGACCTGCCGACCGTCGCCGGCTGGTGGCGCGGCGTCGAAATAGGCTGGCGCGACCGACTGCAACTCCTGGGTTCCGGCGAGACCGAGGCGTCGCTGCGCCACGAACGCGAACGGGATCGCGGCGCGCTCTGGCACGCCTTGCGGGAAGCCGGCTGCATCGCCCACGACGAGCCGGAGGCGCCGCCCGCGGATGCGCCCGTCGAAGCGGTGCTGCGCTTCGTCGCCAGCACGCCGGTCCCGCTGATGCTGGCGCCGCTGGAGGACCTGCTGGGACAGGAGGAACAACCCAACCTGCCGGGCACCGTGGACAGCCATCCGAACTGGCGGCGACGGCTGGAAACGGAGGTCGAGCGGCTGTTCGACGAGCCGGCCGTGCGCGCGCGCGTAGCTGCCATCGAAACCGGACGCCGGAGCCACGCATGACGTCTTCACGACCCGGATTCCATCCGCGCGGCCGCCGAGCGCCCCCGCCTCCCGCCGCCTCCACGCCCACGCCCGCCCCGGCCGGCGCGCCATCCACCGCGCCGGCCCAGGCCGCGGACGCGCCCCGCGCCACGGTGCGCCTGCAATTCCATGAAGGCTATACCCTGGACGACGCCATCTCGCAGGTACCGTATTTCGCGCGACTGGGAATCAGCCACATCTATGCATCCCCATTGACTCGTGCGCGGCCGGGCTCCGCCCATGGCTACGACGTCGTGGACCACGGCCAGGTCAACCCGGAACTGGGGGGCGAAGCGGCGCTGCGCCGCCTGGTCCAGGCGCTGCGCGCGCACGACATGGGGCTGATCGTCGACATCGTGCCCAATCACATGGCCACCAGCGCGGACAATCCCTGGTGGTGGAGCGTGCTGCGCGACGGCCGCGCCAGCCCGCACGCCACGTGGTTCGACATCGACTGGGAACCGGCCGACGCCGGCCTGCACGGCAAGGTCCTGGCGCCGTTTCTCGGCAAGCCCTATGGCGCGTCGCTCAACGACGGCGACATCCGGCTGCGGCTGGGCGATGCCGGATGGTACGTCGACGCGGCGGGCGCCCCTTATCCCCTCGCCGACGGCAGCCTGGACGCCAGCCTGCCCGATCCGGCGCGCGCGTACGATCCCGCCACGCCGGCCGGCCGCGAGCGCCTGCATGAGCTGCTCGAACGCCAGGCCTACCGCCTGGCCTGGTGGCGCAGCGCCGCCGACGAGATCAACTGGCGGCGATTCTTCGAAATCACCGACCTGATCGGCGTGCGCGTCGAACAGCCCGCGGTCTTCGACGCCGTCCATGCCATGGTGCTGCGGCTCTACGAAGAGGGCCTGGTCGACGGGCTGCGCGTCGATCACGTCGATGGGCTGGCCGACCCGATCGCCTATTGCGCGCGCCTGCGCGCCGAATTGGACGCCCGCTCGGCGCGGCGCCCCGGCGCGCTGGCCGGGCAGCCGCCCTATCTCATCGTCGAGAAAATCCTGGGCAGCGACGAAGTCCTGGATGAGCGGTGGGAGGTCGACGGCACGACCGGCTACGACTTCATGGACCAGGTGGGCGCTGTCCTGCACGATGCCGCCGGCGTGGGCCCCATCACCGACTTGTGGGAAACGCTGGCGGGCGACACCCGCAGTTTTCCCGAGATCGCCGACGAAGCGCGCGAACTGATGCTGCTGCGGCACTTCCCGGCCGAGCGCTACGCCACCGCGCGGGCCCTGCATCGCGTCGCCACGCTGGACCCCATGACGCGCGACTGGGGCCAGGCCGCGATCCTGCGCGTGCTGTGGCAATTGCTGCGTGCCTTCCCCGTCTATCGCACCTATGCGGATGCGCGGGGCCGCCATCCGCTGGACCAGCTACGCTTCGATGCCGCCGCGGCCACTGCCCATGCGCGCATCCGCGCGGACCGCGACGGCGATGACGGGCCGCTGCTCGAAGCCATGAGCGATTGGCTGGGCGGCCAGCCGCTGCATGGCTTGCCGCCCGAGCAAAGCGCCGCGCGCGAACTGGCCACGCGCCGTTTCCAGCAATTGACGCCGCCCCTGACCGCCAAGTCCCTGGAGGACACGGCCTTCTACCGGTATGGCCGCCTGCTCTCGCGCAACGAGGTCGGCGCCGACCCCGCCGTCTTCCATATGGCCGTGGAGGCCTTCCATCGCCGCTGCGCGGCGCGGGCCCGCCGCCTGCCCAAGGCCATGGTGACCACGGCGACGCACGACCACAAGCGCGGCGAGGACACGCGCGCGCGCATCGCCGCCTTGAGCGAGTTCGCCGAGGAATGGCGCGGTTTCGCGCAAGACTGGATGCATGCCCACGCGCCCACCACCTACAACGGCAATGGCCAGCTGGCCCCGCATCCGGCCGACCTGTATATGCTGCTGCAGACCCTGGTGGGCGCGTGGCCGCCGGACCTGCGGCCCGACGATGGCCCCGGCCTGCAAGCCTATGCCGCGCGGGTAGGCGCATGGATGCTGAAGGCATTGCGCGAGGCCAAGACGCGCACCAGTTGGGTGGTGCCCGACGAGAACTATGAACGATCCTGCGCGACGGCGCTGGAGGATCTGATGCAGCCCGGCGCGGCCGACGACGTCGCGGCGTTCGCGCACCGCATCGCCGCCGCCGGCGCGGTCAACAGCCTGTCGCAAACCCTGCTGCGCCTAACCGTGCCGGGTGTGCCGGATCTGTACCAAGGCACCGAATTCTGGGACTTCAGCCTGGTGGATCCCGACAACCGCCGTCCCGTGGATTACGCCGCGCGCGCCGCGGCGCTGGACGCCCGCGATGCCGGCGACATCGAAGGCCTGCTGGCGGGCTGGCGCGACGGGCGCATCAAGCAGGCGGTCATCCATGGCGCGCTGGAGGCCCGGCGCGCCCGGCCCGCGTTGTACGCCCAGGGCAGCCATGTGCCCCTGCCGGTGCTGGGACCGCGCGGCGACCATATCATCGCCTTTGTGCGCAGCCTGGGGGACCAGCACGCCTTCGTGCTGGCGCCGCGCGTGGTGGGTCGCCATCTGCGCGCCGATGATGGCGACGCCGACGACGACGCACGGGCAGGCCTTTGCGTGCCGCGCATCGATCCCGCCTTCTGGGAGACCACCGCGGTGGTGCTGCCCCACCGCTATGCCGGCGCCGTCCTGCGCGATGCGCTGAGCGGACGCGAGCGGCGCGTCGGCGCCGACAGCATCCTGCCGCTCGCCGAAGCCCTGGCGGATTTCCCGGTGGCGCTGCTGACGGGGGATTGAAGCGGCCCCGCCTCAAGCGCCTTCAGGAAAGTCCGTCGCGTCCGACGCGCCGCGCCACGCCGCCATGTCCCCGCGCACCGCTGCCATCTTCTCCTCGGCCAGCGTGTTGGCGATGCGGCCGGCGAACAGGTGCAGCGGGGGCTGGGCGACGCTGGCGGCCTGCAGCAGCAATAGCGCCAGCTTGTCGGGATCGCCCGCCTGCCGGCCGTCCATGCTGCCCACATGCAGGTCCAGCGACGCCTGCGCCGCCTTGTAGTCGCCGATCGCCTGTCGAGCCGTCACCAGGCTGTCCTTGGAGAGGAACTCCGTGCGGAAGGGTCCCGGGTAGACCACGGTGGCCTTGATGCCCAGCTCGGCGACTTCCGCGGCCAGGGTTTCCGTCAAGCCGGCCAGCGCGAACTTGCCGGCGATGTAGCTGCTCCAGCCGGCATAGCCGCCATGGAAACCGCCGATCGACGCGATGTTGAAGATATGCCCGCCACGCTGCCGGCGCAGATGCGGCAGCACATGACGCAGCACGTGCATGGGCGCGAAGACGTTGACGTCGAAGTTGCGGCGCAGCTCGGCGTCGGTCAGCGCCTCGATGGTCCCCTGCTGCCCGTAGCCCGCGTTATTGACGACGACGTCGATGCGGCCGAAGGTCGCCACGGCCTGGTCGATCGCGGTTTGCACCGCCTGCTCGGAAACAGGGTCGACCGCCAGGGCCAGCACACGCTCGCCGCCTTCGCCCAAGGCCTGTCGCAGGCCCGCCAGGTTGCGCGACGTGGCCGCCACGCGATGACCCTGCGCCAGGACCTGGCGCGCCAGCGCCAGCCCCAGGCCGCGCGCGGCGCCGGTGATGAACCAGACCTTGGCCTGGGCGGCTCGCGCCGTATTCGTAGGTGTGTGAGACATATTCATGCAGGGCTGCTCCAGAAGTCGGCCCCCGCGGCCGGTGCCAGGAACCGTCCTGGCGCCGCGGTGGACTCTGGTCAGGAATGCTAGGGAAAGCGCCCGTGGGCGAATAGGCGGAATCCTCTCCCATCATTGCCTATTCCTCTGGCCAGACATGATTTCCGTCCACTACCCTGGCAAAATCATTGCTCGATCGTAAGCCACCAGCCAAATGACGATGCCGGACACCCCGCCCCTCGCCCAACAACGGATGGCCGCGCTGCTGGACGCGTTGGCGCCGCGCGAGGGCTACACCCGGTCCCTCCTGGACGGCGTGCGCTTCATGCGCGCCAACCAGCCCCTGGGACGCACGCCCGTCCTCTACGAACCCATGATCGTGATCGTCTGCCAGGGCCGCAAGCGCGGATACCTGGCAGACCGCGTCTATCAATACGATGCCCAGCACTACCTGGTGCTGTCGGTGCCGCTGCCTTTCTCCACCGAAACCGAGGCGTCGCCCGAGGAACCCTTGCTGGCGGTCGCCGTTCGGCTGGACATGACCGCCATCGCCGACCTCGTCATGGCGCTCGACAGCCAGGCGCTGGCGACGGCCGACGCGCCGCGGGGCATCGTATCCACGCCCCTGGACCCGACCCTGGCCGACGTCACCGTGCGCCTGTTGCAGGCGCTGTCCTCGCCCATCGATGCACAAATACTGGGACCGGGCATCGTGCGCGAACTGTGCTATCGCGTCCTGATGGGTGCACAAGGCGGCGCCATCCGCGCCGCGCTTGCCAGCCAAGGCCAGTTCGGCCGCATCGCGCGGGCCCTGCGGCGCATCCACGACGACTACGGCCAGCCGCTGGACGTCGGCACGCTGGCGCGCGAGGCCGGCCTCAGCGTCCCCACCTTCCACGCGCATTTCAAGGCGGTCGCCAGCACCAGCCCCATCCAGTACATCAAGTCCGTCCGCCTGCACCAGGCGCGGCTGCTGATGATACGCGACGACCTGACGGCGGCCGCGGCGGGCGCGCGCGTCGGCTACGAAAGCGCGTCGCAATTCAACCGCGAATTCAAGCGCCTGTTCGGCCGCAGCCCTGGCGAGGAAGCGCGCGCCATGAAATGGGCTTTCTCCCTTTTACCGGCCACGCGGATCGAAGACATCGCCGCGGCGCATTGATACCGCGCGCCCGGCGCCGCCGCCAGCGCTACGGGTAAACACGCATGATCGTTTTGCATAGGGTGCGGACGTAAAAGCATTATGCGCACGGTCCGCCGCTGCCCATAATGCGTTCACAAGAAACAGCGCGATAGCGAAGCAGCTGTCACAAGGGCCAGGGGCTTGCAGCCCCGGGGCACGCGCCACGCGCGGCCCGGCCCTTCCGCCCGGGAGGAGTTCGCACTATCAGGGTGGACGACGTCTCTTCGAGAAAAACCACTCCATACAAGGCGGAATCATGAAGAAAGTTCTCGCGGCCACCGCGGCGGCATTCGCGGCCCTCCTCTCCTGCGTCGCTTCGACGGCGCATGCCGACACTTATCCGTCCAAACCCATCCGCCTGGTCGTGCCGCTGGCGCCCGGCGGCAGCGCGGATGTGCTGGGCCGGCTCATCGCGCAAAAGCTGTCGGAGAAGTACGGACAGAGCGTCATCGTCGAAAACCGTCCCGGCGTGGGCGGCAACATCGGCGCGGAGAACGTCGCGCGTTCCGAGCCCGACGGCTATAGCCTGCTGTTCGGCACCATAGGCATCCACTCCACCTACAAGATCTACACGAACCTGAAGTACGATCCTACGCAGGACCTCAAGCCGGTCGTACTGCTGGCCGAAATGCCCAACGTCCTCGTTGTTCCCAAGAATAGCCAGCTATCCGATACCCGCGCCGTGATCGCAGAGGGCAAGGCGCACCCCAACACCCTGTTCTTTGGCTCCGCCGGCTTCGGTTCGTCCACGCACATGGCCGGCGAACTGTTCAAATACCAGTCCCACGCGGACATCTCGCATATCCCGTACAAGGGCAGCGGTCCGGCTCTGACCGACCTGGTCGGCGGCCGACTCCAGCTGATGTTCGAGAACCTGCCCACGGCGCTGCCCCTGATCAAGTCCGGACAACTGCGCGCCCTGGCCGTGACCAGCGCGACCCGCACGCCCAGCCTGCCTGACGTTCCCACCATCGCCGAGGACGGCCTGCCGGGCTATGCCTTCACCGCGTGGTTCACCATCGCCGCGCCGGCCCACACGCCGGACGCCATCGTCGCCAAGCTGAACCGCGACATCCGCGACATCATGCTGTCGAAGGACATGGCGCCCAAGCTGGCCGATTTGGGCGTTACCCCGGTGCCGGGAAATCGGGACGCGCAAGCGACCGCCACGTTCATCGCCGGGGAAACCAGGACGTTCAGCCAGATGATCCAGGCGGCGCACCTCACCGCCCGCTGAACCGGCCGCCTAGCCCCAGGTCTGCCGCAACGGCGCCATCGCCTCGTGCAAGCGCTCGATGAACATGGCGGCGATACGCGAGGGCGGCGTATCGATGGCCGTCATCAGCATCAGCTCGATCGGCAGGCTGGGCTCGAAGCGCTTGACCGCCAGTCCCGCGCGCCGCAGCGGCAGCGCCGCGAAGGGACTGACCAGCGCCACGCCCGCGCCTTGCAGCGCGAGCACGCACATATTCATGCCATAGCCGGTCTCCACCACCACCGCCGGGTCCACCTCCTCGCGCGCGAACATGGCCGCCACCGAAGCGTGGGAAGCGCTGTCGCGCGAGGGCACGATCATCGGCACGCCATGCAGGTCCCTGGCCTTGATGACGCGCTTGCCCGCCAGCGCATGATCCTTGTGCATGACGCAGACCGTATTGACCTGCACCAGCGGCACCGCGTTCACCCCCGTCACATCGATCGACCGCTCGGCGATGCCCAGGTCGGCCTTGCCCGAAATAACGCTGTGGCGGATCAGGCCGGAGGTCACGGTTTCGATCTGGATCTGGATGCCTGGCCTTTCCTTGAGGAACGCCGTGGCGATGCTGGCCAGCGGCCCCATGCCGAAGGACGGCTGGCTGCCCACGATCAGCTTGCCGCTGTGCCCGCCGCGCAGCTCCGCGATGGTCTGCGCGATGTGCTCCATGCCCACGTACGTGCGCTCGATGGTGTTGAACAGCACGCGCGCTTCCGGCGTGGGCACCAGCCGGCTCTTGTGCAGCTCGAACAGCTTGATGCCGATGTGGCGCTGGAAGCGCGAAATCAGCTTGCTGATCACGGGCTGCGACGTGTGCATGAGCACCGCCGCGTCGGTGGCCGTCCCGCGGATCATTACCGCGCGAAAGGCCTCCACCTCGTGGATCTTCAGTGTCTGCGCGCCGCTGGTACCGGACATCGCCGTCGTCTTCATGAAACTTCCCCTACACCGCCACGTACACAGGGCCTGTCGCGCCGGCAATGTATGTTCGTTTGGTATGCCCTGTGGCGAAATAAATATTAGGAAGACATAGTCTAAACCGCCAGAATCATTCCGTGCCATCCATATCGCCGCAGCCATGCATCGCGGCGCAAACCAGGGAAAACCTCGATGAACCCGACCCTAGACCCGATCACGCTGGAGCTGCTCTGGACCCGCATGATCTCCATCGTCGACGAAGCCGCCGCCGCCATGGTGCGCACGTCCTTCTCCACCATCGTGCGCGAATCCAACGATTTCGCGTGCGTGCTGACCACGGCCGACGGCCGCTCGGTCGCGCAGGCAACCAACAGCATCCCCTCTTTCATGAACACCATGCCGCGCACCATCCGGCATTTCCTGGAAGCATTTCCGCTGGACCAGCTGGAACCGGGCGACGTGCTGATCACCAACGACATCTGGCAAGGTACCGGCCACCTGCCCGACATCTCGGTCGCCAAGCCCATCTTCCAGGGCGGCAAGGTGGTGGCGTGGGCGGGGTCGGTGGCGCACGCGCCCGACATCGGCGGGCGCATCCGTTCGGCCGACGCGCGCGAAGTCTACGAAGAAGGCCTGCAGATCCCCATCATGAAGGTCATGCGCAAGGGCGAGATCGATGCAACCTTCGAACGCATCATCCGCAAGAACGTGCGCGAACCCGACCAGGTCATGGGAGACCTCTTCGCGCAATTCACCGCGCTGCGCATGATCGAATCGCGCATGCTGGCGCTGATGGCGGAACGCGGATTGACCGAGATCGATACGCTGGCGGGCGAAATCCACGCCCGTTCGGAAAAAGCCATGCGCGCGGCCATCCGCGGCCTGCCCGAAGGCGTGTACCGCCGCAGCGCCATCAGCGACGGCCTGGACCACCCGATCAAGCTGGCGTTGACGCTGACGATCAAGGACGGGGAAATCACCGTCGACTACGCCGGCACGGACGCCCAGGTTCCCCGTTCCATCAATGTGTGCCTGGCCTACACCATCGCCTACACCTGCTATGGCCTGCGCGCCGTGCTGCTGCCCAACGTGCCCAACAACGAAGGCGTGATGGCGCCCATCCACGTCAAGGCGCCGGAAGGCTGCATCCTCAATTCGCAACCGCCCGCCGCGGGCGGCGCGCGCGCCTTGATCGGCCATTTCGTTCCCATGATGGTCATCGGCGCGCTGGCCGATGCGATGCCCGAGCGCGCCATCGCGGCGGTCGGTTCGCCCTTGTGGTGCGTAAACCTGTCCGGCGTGCGGGAATCCGGCACGCCCTTCACCAACCTGTTCTTCATGAACGGCGGCTATGGCGGCTCGCACAAGCAGGACGGCGCCAACGTGCTCTCCTGGCCCAGCAATATCTCGTCCACGCCGGTGGAGATGATAGAAAAGATGTCCCCCCTGCATGTGCGCCACCGCCAGCTGCGCACCGGTACCGGCGGCGCCGGCATGCACCGCGGCGGCACGGGCCAGGCCATCGCCTTCGAGAACCGCAACAAGACGCCCATCGTCGTCAGCTTCATGGCCGAACGCACCCGCGACGAAGCCGCGGCGCAGGGCCTGGCGGGCGGCCAGCCGGGCGCCCCGGGCGCCGTCATCCTGAACGGCGTCACGGTCAATCCCAAGGTCCAGCACGTCCTGAATCCCGGCGAAGTGGTGGAACTGCTCACGCCAGGCGGCGGTGGCTTCGGCCCGGCCGGCCAGCGAGACCCCGCCGCGACGCTGCGCGACGCGCAGGACGGCTACGTCGGCGCCGCCGCCAACCAGTAATCGAGGAAAAAGCATGCAAACAGGCAACTATGCACTGGGTATCGATATCGGCGGCACCTTCACCGATATCGTCGTCTACGACTCCCGCAAGGGCACGTCGACATCGCACAAGGAATTGACCACCCCCAAGGCCCCCTACGAGGGCGTGATCCGGGGCGTGCGCACGCTGTTCGAGCGGGAGGCCTTGTCCTATGCGGACGTGGACCGGGTGATCCACGCGACGACGCTCTTCACCAACGCCCTGATCGAACGCAAGGGGGCGCTGACCGGCCTGGTCACCACCGCCGGCTTTCGCGACACGCTGGAGATGGCGCGCGAGCACAAGTACGAGCTGTTCGACCTGCACATCGAGCTGCCGCGACCCATCGTGCCGCGCCGGCTGCGCCTGGAGGCCGCGGAGCGCATGGGGCCGGACGGCGTCGTGCAGCAGCCGCTGGACGTGGCGCAGGTGGTCGAGCAGGCGGGCCGACTGGCGGCGGCTGGCGTAACGTCGGTGGCGATCGTCTTCCTGCACGCCTACGCCAACCCCGTCCATGAACGCATGGCACGCGACGCGATCGCCGCGGCCCATCCGCGGCTGTTCGTTTCGATCTCCTCCGACGTCTCGCCGCAGATCCGCGAATACGAACGCACGTCCACCACGGTGGCCAATGCCTACGTCAAGCCGCTGGCCGATGGCTACCTGGACCGCATGACCGCCGAGATCAAGCAGCTGGGCATCCGCGCGCCGCTCTTCATGATGCTTTCCAACGGCGGCCTGACGCACGTCGACGAGGCCAAGCGCGTGCCCATCCAGCTGCTGGAATCCGGCCCCGCGGCGGGCGCCCTGGCCGGCGCCTTCTTCGGCAAGCGCTCGTGCGTGCAGGATGTGCTGGCCTTCGACATGGGCGGCACCACCGCCAAGCTGGCCATCATCGACGCCGGCAGGCCGCTCATAGCCCATCACTTCGAGGCCAGCCGCGAAAAACGCCTGACCGAAGGCAGCGGACTGCCGATTTCGATTTCCACCATCGAACTGATCGAGATCGGCGCCGGCGGCGGCAGCATCGCGCATCTGGATGCCCTGGGCCTGCTGAAGGTCGGGCCCGAGAGCGCCAGCTCCCTGCCGGGCCCGGCCTGCTACGGCCGCGGCGGCACGCAACCCACGGTGACCGACGCCAACCTGGTGCTGGGCTTCCTGGACCCCGCCGCCTTCGCGGGGGGAACGCTGTCCATCGATGTCGGCAAGGCCGAGGACGCCATGCGGCCGCTGGCCGCGCAATCGGGCCTGTCGGTGCCGGAATTCGCCTGGGGCATCTACTCCATCGTCAACGAGAACATGGCGGCCGCCGCGCGCGTGCACGTCGCCGAACGCGGCCATCACGCCGGCAAGTTCGCCCTGCTGCTCACGGGCGGCGGCGGCCCCCTGCATGGCTGCGAGGTGGCGCGCCGGCTGGGCATGACGCGCGCCATCTGCCCGCCCGGCGCGGGCGTCGCGTCGGCCCTGGGCCTGCTGATGGCGCCCGCGCGGATCGACCGCATGGTCAGCGTCGGCTGGAAGCTGGAGACCGTGGACTGGGCCGCGCTGGAAGCCGGCTACCAGCGCATCGAGGACGACGCCCGCGCCGTCATCGACGCCACGCTGCCGGGCCAGGGCGCGACGGCGAAAAGCCAGCGGGCCGCCGACCTGCGCTTCGTCGGCCAGGGCTTCGAAGTGATCACCGAACTGCCGGCCGGCCCCTATACCGCGGACACCTACGCGGCCATCCGCGCAGCCTTCCTCGCCACCTACGCCAAGACCTTCGGCCAGGTGCCGCCGCGCGGCGACATCGAAATCATCAACATCCGCGCGGCGGTGTCGGCGGGCGGCGGCGAAGGCAACCTGGACGTGGACACCGGCGCCATCTCGGCCGCCAGCGCCGCGCGCGGAACGCGCCGCATGTACCTGGCCGAACGCAAGGACTACGCCGACGTTCCCGTCTACGAGCGCGGCGCGCTGACGGCCGGCCAGGTCTTCCACGGCCCCGCCATCGTGCAGGAAGCCTCGTCCACCCTCATCGTGCCGCCGCGCGCGACCGTCGAGGTCGATGACAGCGGCAGCCTGATCGTGAACCTGGATGCCGCCTCCGCACGCTGGCAGGCCCCCTCTTCCGCCACCGAGGAAAGCGAGAAACAAGATGCATGCGCAAACTGAAATGCCCGTCCCCAGCGGCCAGGAGCCACAGGACTCACAGGCGCGACAGGACCAACAGGATGAACGTAAAGGGCCGCTCAAGCGATTCCGGATCCTGGACCTGACGCGCGTGCGCGCCGGCCCGACCTGCATCCGCCAGTTCGCCGACTGGGGCGCGGATGTCATCAAGATCGAAAGTCCGGAATACATGGAAGTCAGCGACGGCTGGGGCGGCCTGCGCGACGGCCCCGACTTCCAGAACCTGCATCGCAACAAGCGGTCGCTGACCATCAACCTGAAGGATCCCCAGGGCCGACGGATATTCCTGGACCTGGTCAAGGACGCGGATGTCGTTGCCGAGAACTTCCGGCCGGACGTGAAGTTCCGGCTGGGTATCGACTACGAGACCCTGAAGGCCATCAACCCGCGCATCGTGTACGCCAGCATTTCCGGTTTCGGGCAGGATGGTCCTTACGCCAAGCGTCCCGGCTTCGACCATATCGTGCAGGGCATGGGCGGCCTCATGTCCGTCACGGGCGACCCCGCGCATGGCCCCATGCGTACCGGCATCGCGGTGGCGGATACGGGCGCGGGCCTCTATTGCGCCATGGCCATCATGACCGCGCTGCTGGAGCGCGAAGTGTCGGGCCAGGGACAGTGGGTGCAGGTTTCCCTGCTGCAGGCGATGATCGCAATGTGCGATTTCCAGGCCGCGCGTTGGCTGTTCCTCAAGGAGATTCCCGGGCAGCCGGGTAATAACCACCCCACGTCCATCCCCACCGGCGTCTACCCCACGGCCGACGGCTACATCAACATCGCCGCGGGCGAGCAGGCCATGTTCCGCCGCCTGGTCAACGCCATGGGCGTGCCCGAGCTGATGGAACGCGAGGAATACAGCACCGAGCAAGGACGATCGGATAATCGAGCAAGCCTGAACGCCGAACTGAGCGCGTTGACCCGCCAGCGGACCACCGCGGAATGGATGCAGCGCATGGAGGAAGGCCAGGTCGCGGCCGGCCCCATCAACCGGATGAACGAAGTGTTCGCCGACCCGCAGGTCAAGCACCTGGGCATCGCCACGCCGGTCCGGCATCGCCGCCTGGGCGACGTGGAAATGGTAGGCCAGCCCTTCAGCCTGAGTCGCACGCCCAGCCAGATGCGCACGGCGGCGCCGGACCGCGGCGACGATACCGATGCGCTGCTGCGCGAACTGGGCCACACCGAGGAGGACATCGCGCGCCTGCGACGGGAGGGCGTGATATGAATCGGGACACATGAATCGGGACACATGAAGCGGGACAGCGGCCGGCGTTTGCGCGTCCCGTCCCGCTCGCCCCGTCCCGCATCCTGGAGGCCATATGCTGAAAATCATCGACGACGGCAACCCGCTGTCGGCGCCGCTGCATACCGCGTACGTGGATGTCCGCTGGGGCGACCTGGACGCGGACGGGCACGTCAACAACGCGACCCTACTGGGCTACGCGGAAGAGGCGCGCATGCAATGGTCGGCCGCGCTGGCGCTGGGACGATCGGCCCCCGGGCTGATGTCCGTGGTCGCCAGCCAGGCCTGCTCCTATCGCGCGCCGGTCGGCTATCCGGCACGCCTGGCCGTGACCCTGCGCTGCGGCCATGTCGGCAACAGCAGCGTGGGCCTGGTCTTCGATCTGCGCGACGCGGCGGACGAGCGCGTGGCGTACGCGCGCGCCGCCATCACCTGGGTCTGGGTCGATCGGGGGGACAAGCGCCCGCGCCCCATGCCTTCCGTCTTGCGCGCAGCCTGCACGGCGGCGTTCGACGCCACTTGAATCTGGAACATCCCATGACGACATCGCAACACATCCTGTCCCACAAAACCGGCGCCATTGGCTGGCTGGTCTTCAACCATCCGGAGAAGCACAACGCGGTCTCCCTGGAAATGTCGGCGGCCGTGCCGCCCGTCATCGCGGCGTTCGACGCCGATCCCGAGATCCGCGTCGTCATCGTCAAGGGAGCGGGCGACCGGTCCTTCATCGCCGGATCGAATATCTCCAACTTCGACGCCGTGCGCGCGAATCCCGAAGCCAACCGCAAGTACCAGGAGATCAGCCAGGGCTCGTACGACGCCGTCTACAACTGCACGAAGCCGACCATCGCCATGATCAAGGGCTATTGCATGGGCGGCGGCATGGACTACGCGGCAAGCTGCGACATCCGCATCTGCTCCGCGGACTCGGTCTTCGCCATTCCCGCCGCCAGGCTGGGCCTGGGCTATGGCTACCAGGGCCAGGTACGCTTGAACCGGCTGATCGGCGCCAGCCGCGCGCGTGACCTCTACTTCACCGGGCGCCGCTATGACGCGGCCGAGGCGCTGGCGGCGGGCCTGGTGCATGAAGTGGTGGAGCCGGACGGCCTGGAGGCGCGGGTACGTGCCTATGCGGACGCCATCGCGGAAAACGCGCCGTTGACCATCAGGGCATTGAAGCGGGTCTTCCTGGAACTGGAGAAAGCGCCGGGCGAACGCGACATGGACGCCGCGCATGCCTTGATCGGCGCCTGCTACGACAGCGAGGACTATCGGGAGGGCAAGGCGGCATTCGCCGAGAAGCGCAAGCCGCGCTTTGGCGGCCGCTGAGGGATATCGCGGGCCCACGCGCTCGCCATCGAACGCGCGGGATGGCGCGCGCGTTCAGATGGCGTAGAGCGCTTCCAGCGTGCGGAAACCCTTGACTTCGATGGGGTTGCCGAACGGGTCCATGAAGAACATGGTCCATTGCTCGCCTGGCTCGCCTTCGAAGCGTACCTGGGGCGCCAGCACGAAATCGATGCGGCTGTTCGCCTTCAGGCGCTCGGCCAGGGCCTGCCATTGGGGCAGCATCAAGGCCAGGCCGAAATGCGGCATGGGCACCAGCTTGTCGCCCACCTTGCCGGTGCGCGCGGTCTTCAAGGGCTCGCCCAGGTGCAGGGACAACTGGTGCCCGAAGAAGTCGAAATCCACCCAGGTGTCCGTGCTGCGGCCTTCCCGGCACCCCAGGGCATCGCCATAAAAGCGGCGCGCTTCGTCCAGGTCCAACACATTCAGGGCAAGGTGAAAGGCATTCGGGGGTGCGGCGACGGGGGTGTCCATAATTTCCAGTGCGAC
This sequence comes from Achromobacter aloeverae, assembly GCF_004121055.1. Classification (GTDB taxonomy): domain Bacteria; phylum Pseudomonadota; class Gammaproteobacteria; order Burkholderiales; family Burkholderiaceae_B; genus Bordetella_C; species Bordetella_C aloeverae. The sequence goes on along the minus strand of NZ_PYAL01000002.1, from coordinate 490,368 downwards.
AGTGTTCAAGGCAGGGATCAAGGCGGTGTTCAGGGATACATGCTGCATGCCGGCAAACCCGGCCGCCGTGATTCTGCTGGATCCTCGGCCATTGAGCCAATGTTTTTTTATGCACCGCACCATCGATTCCGGCATACCCCACGCCGGCCATGCCCCACGCCGCCCCCTCCCCGCACCGTCTGCTGCTCCTTTGAGCCAACGAACTACGTCCCCTATTCCCCAGCAACGGGCGGCCGCTCCACCCGCCGCCTGTCCTCTCCTCCGGAGGCAAAGACCTACGGCCCCTCTTCACCCAGCAACGGGCGACCGCTCCCCCCGCCGCCTGTACTCCTCCGGAGGCAAGGACCTACGCCCCCTCTTCACCAGCGACGGGCGGCCGGCACCGCCGGCCGCCCGTGCTCCCTCGCCCGGTGGCGAGGAGCCAGTCCCCCTATTCAGGAATCTCTCAGAATTAGATAAAAAACTAATTGATAGGATCCTAATAGTTAACTTATAATGAGCTTCATGAATACTCCCGCCGACTCCCGCCTCATGGCCCTCACGGCCCACCTGATGGTGATCCATCGCGCCTACCGCGCCGCGGCCGACAAGGCCCTGGCCGATTACGGCCTCTCGCAGGCCACGGCATGGCCCGTGATCACCGCCGGCCGCCTGGGCGATGGCGTCCGCCAGGGCGTGCTTGCCGAAGCCATGGGCGTGGAAGGCCCTTCCCTGGTCCGCGTCCTGGACCAACTGGTCGCCGCCGGCCTCATAGAGCGCCGCGAAGACCCGCTGGACCGGCGCGCCAAGACCCTGCACCTGACCCAGGCCGGCCATGACCTGCGCGAACAGGTCGAAACCATGCTCGTGCACCTGCGCCGCCGCCTGTTCGCCGGCATCGCCCCGGACGACCTGGACGCCTGCCTGCGGGTATTCGAAAGCCTGAAATCCTCACTGGCCCATCACCAGTCCGAACCCGGCACGGCCTATGAACCCGTGCCCCCCGTCGTCACCCCGGGCAGCACCGCGGCGGTCGCGGGCATTGCTTCCGCCGCCCCGGACAAGCAGAATGAAAACGGCGGCGTCCCCCCACGGCCGTCCTCGGAGCAGCAACCATGAAAGCGCCCACCGGCGATGAGCTGCTGTTTTCCCTCAAGGCCTATGTCGCGGCCATGGCGGCGCTGTACCTGTCGTTGATGATCGACCTGCCGCGGCCGTTCTGGTCCGTGACCACCGCCTACATCGTGTCGCAGAACTGGGCCGGCGCCGTGCGCTCGAAGGCGGTCTTCCGTCTCGGCGGCACCTTCATCGGCTCCACGGCCATGGTCTTCGTCGTGCCGCGCCTGTCGGCCTACCCGGTACTCATGGTCGGCGCGCTGGCGCTATGGATAGGCGCCTGCCTGTACATCGCCGTGCTCGACCGCACGCCGCGGTCCTACATGTTCATGCTGGCCGGCTACACCGCCGGCATGATCGCACTGCCCAGCGTCACCAACGCCGGCACCGTCTTCGACACGGCCCTGGCGCGCGTGGAAGAGATCAGCCTTGGCATCATGTGCGCCACGCTCGTGCACAGCCTGATCCTGCCGCGCGGCATCGCCCCCGTGGTGATGGGCCGCCTCGACGCCGCCGTGCGCGACGCGCGCCTGTGGGTACAGGCCGTGCTGCGCGGCGACACCCAGGCCCGCACCGCGCGCGACCGCCGCGCCATCGCCAACGACATCACGCAACTGCGACTGCTCTCCACCCACGTTCCCTACGACACCGGCAACATCCGCTGGACGGCGCGCTCCATCGCGGCCATGCAGGATCGCATGGCCGGGCTCACCCCCATCGTCTCATCGCTGGACGACCGCCTGCGCGCCCTGCGTGCCGACGGCGCGCCCCTGCCGGCGGACCTGGAACCCTTGCTCGACGACATCGCCGCCTGGACCGAAGCGGGACGCACCAGCGGCGACGACGCGAACCGGGCCACCGCCGCCGCGCTGCGCCACCGCATCAAGGAAGCGATGCCCACCGTGGATGCCGCTTCCGACTGGAACACCATGCTGATAGTCAGCCTGTGCACGCGGCTGCGTGAACTGGTCGACCACTTCGAGGAAGGCCTGGCGCTGCGGCGCGACATCCAGGCCGGCCTGAACGGGGCGCCCCCACCCATGCCGCGCATGCCCGTGACTTCCAACCGCGCCCTGCACCACGACCATGGCATCGCCCTGCTGTCGGCGCTGGCGGCGGCGTTCGCGCTGGCCATATGCTGCGCATTCTGGATAGGCACGGCCTGGACCTACGGCGCCAACGCCGCGCTGTTCGCCGTCATCTTCAGCTGTTTTTTCGCCACGCAGGACAACCCGGTGCCGGGCATCATGGAGTTCCTGATCTACATCACGCTCTCCATTCCCCTCTCGGCGATCTACCTGCTGGGCATCCTGCCGGCCCTGCATTCCTTCGAGATGGTGGCGCTGGCCATCTTCCCGACGGCCTTCGTCCTGGGCATCTTCGTGGCGCGGCCGACCACCTTCGGCAAGGCCATGGCCATGCTGTTCGGCTGGACCGGCACGCTGGCCCTGCACGACACCAATACCGCCGACCTGGTTTCCTTCATCGACAGCACCATCGCGCAGAACATCGGCGTGGCCGCGGCCGCCATCATCGCCGCGCTATTCCGCAAGATCAGCGCCGAATACAGCGCCCGCCGCATCCAGGAAGCCAACTGGAAGGAACTGGCCAGCATGGCTGGCGCGGAGGGCCCGCCGGCGCGCGCCAGCTTCACCGTGCGCATGCTGGACCGTATCGGCCTGCTGCACACGCGCCTGGCCGAACGGGCCAAGGACGGCGAGCAGGTGGAGGAAGACACCCTGCTGGACCTGCGCATCGGCAACGAAATCGCGGAACTGCAACGCGCGCGCCGCGAACTTCCCGTCGCCGACGCCGCGATACGCCCGGTGCTCGACGGCCTCGCGGCCTGCTTCCGCGCCCGCGCCGCCGGCACGGCCGAACGGCGCGAAGGCGTGCTGCAAGGAATCGACCATGCCCTGGAACGGGTCAACGGCGCCACGCCGGGTGTTCCTCGCCATCGCGCCATCGTCGCCCTGGTGGGCCTGCGCCGCTCGCTGTTCCCGCAGGCGCCGGCCTATCGGCCGGTGCTGGCCGCGGCGCCATCCGCAACCCCTAACGTCCCGTCCGCATCATGATAGGCGAATTCAATATCTACGGCATTTACATGCCCTGGCTGCTGGTCCTGGCGTTCCTCACGCTAGGCGTGTCCTGGATCGTGCGCCGCATCCTCGCCCGCGTCGGCATCTACCGCGTGGTGTGGCACCCGGCCCTGTTCGACCTTGCCCTGTATGTCGTGCTGCTGTACGGCGTCGTCCTGATTTCACCGCACATTTTTTCGAGATAGCACCATGAAGCTCCCCTCCGCATTACGCCCCGCCGCCCTGGCCCGGTATGCCGTGACGACCATCATCGTCGTCGCCGCGGCCTATGCCGGCTGGCAGTTGTGGGATCACTACGAAGTCGAACCCTGGACCCGCGACGGCCGCGTTCGCGCCTACGTCGTGCAGATCGCGCCGGATGTCTCGGGCCTGGTCACCGCCGTGCCGGTGCAGGACAACCAGGACGTCAAGAAAGGCGACGTCCTGTTCGAAATCGACCGCGCCCGCTATCAGCTGGCCCTGGACCAGGCGCAGGCGTCCGTCGCCTCGCAGACCGTGGCCCGCGACCAGGCGCAGCGCGATGCCCGCCGCAACCGCGACCTTGGGCAGCTGGTGTCAGCCGAAGCGCGTGAACAAAGCCAGACCAAGGTCGAGCAATCCGAGGCGGCGCTGGCGCAGGCCAAGGTCGCCCTGGACATCGCCAAGTTGAACCTGCAGCGCAGCCGCGTCGTGGCGCCCACCGACGGCCGCGTCACCAACCTGGACCTGCGCGTCGGCTCCTATGCCGCCGCCGGCCGTGGCGTCATGGCGCTGGTCGACTCGAACTCGTTCTACGTCGAAGGCTATTTCGAGGAAACGAAGCTGCCGCGCATCAAGGAAGGCGATCGCGTCTCGGTCCAACTGATGGGCGAGGCGCGCACCATCCAGGGCCACGTCGACAGCATCGCGCTGGGCATCGCGGACCGCGACCGCAGCACCAGCGCCAACATGCTGCCCAACGTCAACCCCAACTTCAACTGGGTGCGGCTGGCCCAGCGCATCCCCGTGCGCGTGCACATCGACGACGTGCCCGCCGGCGTGCGGCTGGTGTCGGGCCAGACCGCGACGGTCGTGGTGGATGACGGCACGCAGGACGGCGGCAAACAGGGCGGCGGCACAGCGCCTGCTGCGAACCCCGGCGCCGCCGCCGCGCCCTCCACATCGTCCAACACTTCCACCACGACGCAATCCCCGGCGCCGCGCTCTTAATTCCCGAGACCCGCCATGAGTCCCCTTCGCGTCTTTCATACCTTACATACCGCTCGTCTCCCCAGGCTGCCGATGCTGCTGGTCGCCGCCGCCCTGGCGGGATGCACCACCGTTGGCCCCGACTACAAGGTGCCGGCCGACGCCGCCGTGCACCGGCCCGAAGCCTCCGCGCCGTTCAGCGGCGCCGACAATGCCGCCTACGCCCAGGCCGCCGTGCCCGGCAAATGGTGGCGCCTGTATGACGATCCGCAGCTCGACGCGCTGATCACCAAGGCGCTGGACGCCAATACGGACTTGCGCGTGGCCGCCGCCAACATGGACCGCGCGGCCGCCGTCACGCGCCAGGCGCAAGCGGCGACGCAGCCCTCGTTCAATGTCAACGCCCAGCCCTGGTTCGGCCACCCTTCCGGCTTCCAGGAGCTCGCGCCCGGCTACGATCCTCCGAGCGAATGGTTCTACAGCATGGGCGCCGGCGTCTCGTACACGGTCGACCTGGTCGGCCAGATCCGCCGCGCCATCGAGGCCGCCAACGCCGACCAGGCGTCGGTGCAAGCCGCCTACGACGCCATGCGCGCCAACGTCGCCGCGCAGACAGCGCTGGCCTATGCCACCGCCTGCACGGCCGGCATGCAGCTGGCCTCGGCGCAGCACTCGGTGGATGTACAGAGCGAATCGGTCAAGGTCAACGAGAAGCTGCAGAACCTGGGCCGCGGCACGGCCCTGGACGTCACCCGCGCCCGCGGCCAGCTGGAGCAGTTGCGCGCCGCCCTGCCGCCGCTGGAAGCCCGGCGCCGGGTCGCCTTGTACCGCCTTGCCACGCTGACCGGCGAAACGCCCAACCAGTTCCCGCAGCAGCTCGCGCAATGCAAGACGCCGCCCGAGCTCAAGCAGCCCATTCCGGTTGGCGATGGCGCGGCCCTGCTGCGCCGCCGCCCCGACATCCGGGAAGCGGAGCGTGCGCTGGCCGGCGCCACCGCGCGCATCGGCGTGGCCACGGGAGACCTCTACCCCAAGATCACGCTGGGCCTGTCGGCCGACTCCGGCAGCTTCCTCGACCGCTTCGGCGGCAAGGGCAGCTTCGGGTACAGCATCGGTCCGCTGATTTCGTGGACCATCCCCAACACGGGCGCGGTCCAGGCCCGCATCGCGGAGGCCGAAGCCAGTACCAAGGCCGCCTATGCCCGCTTCGATGCGACCGTGCTCAACGCCTTGCGCGAAACCGAAAGCGCGCTAACCGTCTACGCTCGCGAACTGGACCGCGACGACGCCTTGAAGGCCGCCCGCGACCAGAGCGCCGAAGCGGCCGGACAGGCCCGCAAGCTGTACCAGTACGGCAAGACGGACTACCTGACCGTGCTGGACGCGGAGCGCACGCTGGCCAACAACGAAAGCGCGCTGGCCGCCTCGCAGGCAGAAGTGGTCGAAGACCAGATCAAGCTGTTCCTGGCGCTGGGTGGGGGCTGGGAGCAGGAAGCGGCGGACAAGCCGGCGCAAGGGCCGGATGCGGGCCAGGCGTCCGGCGGCCCCGTGTCCTTGCCGGTCAACGTCAAGTAAGGGATCAAGTACGCGATCAAGTGAGCGGTCAAGTGAGCGCCGCGCCGTCCCCGCGCGGGGACGGCTTCAATGAATGATCGATCCGCTGGGCGGGTGCTGGTTCAGGCCCAGCGCGGCTTCCCAACTGCGTAGCGGAACGCAGGTCTGCAGGCGCACGATGGCGCGCTCGATCAGGGCCGGGTGCAGCTCATGGCCGACGCGCGTGGCCACGTCTATGGTGGAATCCCCGTGCAACTCGTTCAGGCGCGCCTGCGCCTGTTCGGCATGGGCGACGGGCATGACCGCATCGGCCGCGCCATGCAGCAGATGGATGGTCGTGTACTGGGGCGCCCACTGCGGCAAGCGGGCATAGCGGCCGCTGAAGGCCAGCACGCGGCCCGCCAGCCCGTCATGCGCGCTCACGGCTTCAAGCGCCATGATCGCGCCTTGCGAAAATCCCGCGAGCGCGGTGTCGCTCTGCAAGAGGTGGAAGCGCGCCTGGCTGGCGCGTATGTAGTCGACCAGCGGGGACAAGGCGGCCGCCACGCGCTGCGGCCGGTTGGCGTCGTCCACGCCCCGCGTCGAGAACCACTGGCGCCCGTCCCCGCCGCCATCGTAAGGTTCGAAACCCGCGGGTGCCAGGATGGCCGCCTGCGGAAACGCCTGCCGCAAGGCCACGGCCAGCGGCTTCATGGGGTCGGCCGTGCCGCCGACGCCATGCAGCAGGATGAACAACTGCCGCGCAGGCCCCTCCTGGGCAAGCAGTTCAAGCGCGCCCGACGGCGCCGAGGATAGGGACATGGGGGACTCCAGATACGGCAGGACGCTGGCGCGCCCCTTATTCCCGCCATTCTAGGCCAGGAAAGCCCACCCCCTACCCGCTGCGCGGGCCCCCTCGAGGGGGCGGCGTTGGCGGACCGGCAGAGCCGGATCCACAACGCCCTGGATGGGCAGCGAGGCTTGCCGCGGGTGGCTTTCTTGTGGTTTTTCGCCGAAAAGCACGGGATGCCGTACCCTGCCACGATTAGTCCGCCAGGATCAGTCCGCCAGGATCAGGTCCGCGGCTTTCTCCGCCACCATCATCACCGCGGCCTGCGTGTTGCCCGAGACCATGCTGGGCATCACCGACGCATCGACTACGCGCAAGCCCTGCACGCCGCGCACGCGCAGGCGCGGATCGGTGACCGCCGCGTCGTCCTCGCCCATGCGGCAAGTGCCGATCGGGTGGTAGATGGTCTGCCCGTTGCGCCGCGCGAAGTCCAGCCACTCGTCATAGGTGCGCACCGCCGCGCCGGGGCTGGTCTCGGCATCGATGTACGGCGCCATCGCGGGCTGGCCGACGATGCGGCGCGCCACCTCCATGCCATGCACCAGCGCATCGCGATCGACCTGGGTGGCAAGGAAGTTGGGCCGGATGGCCGGCGCATCGGCGGGATCGGGCGTCCTGGCGTGGATACTGCCCACGGATCGCGGCCGCAACTGCGCCACGCCCAGCGTCATGCCGGGATGACGGTCGAGTATGCGCTCGGCCGCGTTGGCATAGCTGGCATGCACGAAGAAATACTGCACGTCGGGCTCGGCCATGTCCGGCCGCGACTTGATGAAGCCATGCACCAGGCCCGTCCCCAAGGTCAGGATGCCGCGCCGGGCGGCGTAGTAGAGCCCGACCTGGCGCGCCAGCCGCCAGCCGCGCGACATCTCGTTCAAGGTCACCGTTCCCTTGACACGCCAATTCATGCGCGTGGCGTAGTGATCGATATAGTTCTCGCCCACCTGCGGCGCCGCATGCACCAGCGCGATGCCCAGCGCCCGCAGGCGTTGCGGATCGCCGATGCCGGACAGTTCCAGCATTTGCGGCGACTGCACCGCGCCCATGCACAGCAAGGTCTCGCGCGCGGCCCGGACGGTGACGTCCTGGCCCCGCTGGCGGTACACCACCCCCACGCAACGTTTGCCCTCGAACACCAGCCGCAGCACCCGCGCATCGGACTCCACTTGCAGATTGGCGCGGCCACGCGCCGGCTTCAGGTAGCCATCGGCCGCGCTCCAGCGGCGGCCGTCCTTTTGCAGCACCTGGTAATAGCCGAAGCCTTCCTGGCTGTCGCCGTTGTAGTCCTCGTTGATGCGTTGCCCGTCCTCGCGCGCGGCGGCGAGAAAGGCCTCGGCGATCGGGTAGCGCTCGCGCACCTGGGTCAGGTGCATGGGTCCGTCCTTGCCGCGCGACGGACCGCCCTGCGCATAGCACTCCAGGCGGCGAAAATAAGGCTCGACGTCCGCATGGCTCCAGCCCGTGGCGCCCGCCGCGGCCCAGGCGTCGTAGTCCTGCCGCTGGCCGCGCACGTAGATGCCGCCGTTGATCAGCGTCGAACCGCCCAGGCCCTTGCCGCGCGGCACGGAAATCACGCGGCCGAGCGTGTTCTCCTCCGGCTCGGTGGCGAAGCGCCAGTTGAAGCGCGGGTCGACCAGCAGCTTGCTGAAACCGGCGGGGATCCCTATCCACATGCTGGCGGCGTCCTCGCCCGCTTCGATCAGCAACACGCGATGGCGGCCGTCGGCCGTCAGGCGGTTGGCCAGGATGCAGCCGGCCGTGCCGCCGCCCGCGATGATGAAATCGAAATCCGCCATGGCCCTGACCTCAAGCCACGGCCGTCGGCCCGCGCACGCCCAGGAAGCGCGCCATCAGGGCGATCTGCGCGGCCAGCATGGGTGCGCCATGGTGGATGGCGCAGCCGCGCTGCGCGGCCGCTTGCAGCAGCGCCGTTACACGCGGCTGCATGATGATCTCGCATACCCGCTGGCCGGGCGCGAGCCGCGTCGTGTCGAGCGGCAGCGGGTCGTCTTCGCGCAGGCCCAGCGAGGTCGCGTTGACCACCAGGTCGTGGCCGGAGGGATCGGGCGTGCCCACGCTGACCACGGCGGCAGGGTCCAGGCGCGCCAGGCGTTGCTTCAGGTCCTCCGCCTTGGCACGGGTGCGGTTGGCGATGGTCAGGCGCGACACGCCGGCCTGCACCAGCGCGAAGGCGATGGCGTTGGCCGCGCCGCCCGCCCCCGCCAGGTAAGCGCTGCGGCCGCGCGGATCCACGCCGGCATCGCGCAGGCCGCCGACGAACCCTTCGCCATCGAGCATATGTCCGACCAGCCTGCCATCGGCCTCGCGCCGCACCACGTTGGCCGCGCCGATCAGGCGCGCGCTGTCCGTGACCTCGTCGCACAGCTCGACGATGGCGGTCTTGTGCGGCACGGTGACGATGACGCCGCCCAGGTTGCGCAGCCCGCGCAATCCCTCCACCACGCGCGCCAGCGTATCCGCGCCCGCATGCAGCGGCACCAGGACGCCATCGTGGTCCAGCGCGGCGAAATGCTCGTTCATCCGCTGGGGCGTCTGCACGTGGTGGATGGGGTCGGCCAGGATGCCGTAGACCCGGGTTACACCGGTAATGATCTTCATCGTCCTTTCCCTTGTATTCCCTTGTAGCGTGGTACACCGACGCCCGTGCCGCGTGCGCGGCGCCGGGCGATGACGGGCGTGGGAGCCTGGCGCGCCAGGCCTTCCGGCATGGCGACAACCAGAGCGACAACCACAGCGGCGGCCGCGGCGACGGCGATCCGGTTGCCGGTCCGGCAATAAAATATATGATATATAATATAGCGACTGAGCCGAGAAAAGCGCATCGCACGCTAAAATTTCCTCTCCCCTTTTTTCGACGCGCGAGACATGGTCAACCTGAAGCCGGTCAAGAAGGAAAATCTTTCTGTCCGGGTCTACAACGAAATCCGCGAAGCCCTGATCAACGGCCAGTACGAGCCGGGCGAACGCCTGATCATCGGCGAACTTGCCCACGCACTGGGCGTCTCCATCACGCCGGTGCGCGAAGCCATTTTCCGCCTCATCAGCGAACAGGGCCTGGAGATGCAGGCGGCCACCGCCGTCTATGTGCCCTACGTCAATTCGGCCAAGCTCAGCGAGATCCAGCAGATCCGCTTCCACCTGGAAGGCATGGGCGCAGCGGAGGCCGCGCGGCAGATTACGACCAAGCAACTCGACAACCTGGTTGCCCTGCAAGCCCAGTTCATCGGCTGCACGGCCACCGATCCCAAGCGCGCCAGCTACCTGAACCGCAAGTTTCATTTCGCGATCCTCGAAGCCAGCCGCATGCCGGTCCTGCGCAACACGGTGGAATCGTTCTGGGTCATTACCGGTCCCATCCTGAAAGTCTTCCACGTGAAGACGTCCGGCCTGGACTATTCGCAAGGCCAGCACCGGCATGAAGCCGTGCTGGACGCCCTGAAGGCGCGCGACCCCGAGGCCGCGCGCGCCGCCTTGCAGGCCGACATCACCTGGGGCGGCAAGATCATGATCGATTGGCTGGTCGAGAAAGAGAAAGAGCAGGAGGCGCTCGAAACAGCCGCCATGTCGGCGAAAAAATGACCGCCGCCGGGCGAGGCGCGAAAACGCCCCGGCGCGCGCGCAATACGACGAGGAGACAGCATGCTGAAAATATTCGGCGGTCCCAGCCGCTACATCCAGGGACCGGATGCCATCGCGCACCTGGGCGAAACGATGGCGCTGTTCGGTCCGCAGGCCGCGCTGGTCATCGACAGCTATGTCCTTGACGTCCATGGCGCGCGGCTGCGCGACCTGTGCGCGGCCAGCGGCGTCGACACGCATGTGCTGGCAGTGGAAGGCGAAATGACCCCGGCGTCCATCCAGGACCTGTGCCGGCGTGCCGCCGCGACCCCGGCCCGCGCCGTCGCCGCCGTGGGCGGCGGCAAGGCGCTGGACGCCGGCAAGGCCGTGGCGCGCGCCCTGCACTGCCACCTGGTCACCGTGCCGACGGTCGCTTCCAACGATGCCCCCACCAGCAAGAACTATGTGCTCTATGACGACCGTCACAACCTGGTGGCGGTGGAACACATGCTGTTCAACCCGACCATGGTGCTCGTCGATACGGCCCTGGTGGCCACCGCGCCCGCGAATTTCTTTCGCGCCGGCCTGGGCGATGCGATTTCCAAGAAGTTCGAGGCCGCGCAATGCCACGCCGCGGGCGGCCCGAATATGTATAACGGTACGTCCACGCTTACCGCGCAACTGATCGCCGACGGCTGCTATCGCACCCTGCTGGCCGATGGCGCCGCGGCGCTGGCCGCGGCCGGCAGCGGCCAGCCCACGCCGGCTTTCGAGCGTGCGGTGGAAGCCATGATCCTGATGAGCGGCCTGGGTTTCGAAAGCGGCGGCCTGTCCATCGCCCACGCGCTCACGCGCGGCCTGCCGCGCATCGCCGGCGTGGGTCATGCCCTGCATGGCTTGCAGGTGGCCGTGGGGCTGCTGGTTCAACTGGAGCTCGAAAGGCGCGACGATGCGGTATTGGCGGGCCTGGAAGACTGGTACGCCGCCGTCGGATTGCCCGTCACGCTGAAGGACCTGGGCGCCAGCGGCATCGACGACGGCCAATTGCGCACGGCCGCCGAACTCACCTTGAACGCCCGTCATGCCGCCAACTTCGGCCATGCGCTTACCGTCGAGGAACTGGCCGGCGCGTTGAAGCGCCGCGCGGGATAAAGGTCTTGGGGCGGCGCCCGTCCCGGCCGCCCCGCCATTGCCATTGTCGTTGCAGCGCCGCCCCGGCCGGCTAGAACGCGACGTTGTCGCCGCCCTTCAGGCCCAGCTTCTCGCGGGCCTCGTCCGGCGTCGCTACGTCCAGGTTGAGCGCTTCGATGATGGTGCGTATGCGTTCCACCTGCGACCGGTTGGACTGCGCCAGTTGCCCCGGCCCGATCCACAACGAATCCTCCAGGCCGACGCGCACGTTCGAGCCCATCGCCGCACCCATGGTCGCAAGCGGAATCTGCGCGCGGCCGGCGCCCAGGATGGACCATTCATAGCCGCCCACGCCGAACAGCCGGTCGGCCGTGCGCCGCATGTGCATCAGGTCCTCCGGATCCGGGCCGATGCCGCCCAGGATGCCGAAGACCGACTGGATGAAGGGCGGCGACTTGATCAGGCCGCGGTCCATGAAGTGCTTGAGGTTGTACAGGTGGCTGATGTCGTAGCACTCGAACTCGAAGCGCGTGCCGTTGGCATTGCCTATGGTCAGGATGTCCTCGATGTCCTGGTATGTATTGCGGAAGATCAGCGAACGGCTGTTCTCGAGGTGCTCGCGCTCCCAGTCGTGCTTGAACTCCTTGAAGCGGTCGAGCATCGGGAACAGGCCGAAGTTCATTGAACCCATGTTCAGCGACGCGACCTCCGGCTTGAAGGTCGAGGCCGGGCGCATGCGTTCGGCCACCGTCATGTGCGGGCTGCCCCCGGTGGTGATGTTGACGACCGCGTCGGTCTCGGCCTTGATGCGCTTGAGGAAGGGTTCGAACAGCGCCGGATCCTGCGACGGCTTGCCCGTCTCGGGGTCGCGTGCGTGCAGGTGCAGAATGGCCGCACCCGCGCGGGCGGCGCCGATGGCCGCCTCGGCGATCTCATCGGCCGTCACCGGCAGGTGCGGCGACATGCTGGGCGTATGGATGGCGCCGGTAACGGCGCAGGTGATGACGACTTTCCTCTTGCTGGCCATATGTCTTCTCCGTGGTGGTGCTGTATTTATTCATGTGCCTTGATTCATGTGCCGGCGAACTTCCCCGGACCGGCTACCTGCCTTCTTCCTCGGCCTGCTGTTTGTGCCGCAGCAGCCGCATCAAGCGTTCGTCGCGCCAGAAGCGGCGTTCATGCAGGTCCGCGGCCGGCAGGCGCTCGCGCCGCTGCGCCTCCAGGTCCGCCACCGCCGGCCCCTGCCACGCAGGCTCGCGCACCTGGCTGGCGCCGATGGACCGGTACATGCCGTTATAGCGCGCGCAGTAGTCGGCGATGCCTCCCGGCGCATTCAAGTCTATGGTTTCGAACGGCCCCATGAAGGACCAGCGCAATCCCAATCCGTCCTTCACCGTGGCGTCGATGTCCTCGACGCTGGCGTAGCCCTCCTCGGCCAGGCGCAAGGCTTCTTGCAGCAGGGCGCCCTGCAGGCGATTGAGTATGAACCCTTCGATCTCGCGCCGCACCACCACGGGCTTCTGTCCGACGTCGCGCAGGATGGCGGCGCAGCGCTCGATTACGTCCGGCGTCGTCCAGGGAGCGCCGCTCAGCTCGACAACGGGCACCAGGTAAGGCGGGTTCACGGGATGGGCCACCAGGCAGCGCGCCTGCCCCGGCACATCGCGCGAGAACAGGCTCGCGCGGATACTGGACGTGGAGCTGGCAAGGATGGCGCCGGCCGGCGCCAGGGCATCCAGCCGCAGGAACAGGGCCTGCTTGATGGCAAGGTCCTCGGGCGTGTTCTCCTGCACGTAATCGACGTCCGCCAGGGCGGCTTCCAGCGTGCCGGCCACGGCAACCCGCGCCAGGATGGCGTGGGGGTCTCCCGCCAGGCCATGGTCGTGCAAGGTGCGCAACTGCCGCGCAACGAGGGTGCGCGCTTCCTCGGCCTTGGCGGCGTCGCTGTCGTACAGGCGCACCGACCAGCCGGCGCGCGCGAAAACAATGGCCCAGCCCTGCCCGATCAGGCCCGAGCCGATGATGGCGGCGGTTCCCATGCTGGCATCCTCCGGGTTCAATAGAGTTTCTGCGTCAGGCCGTCGATGACGATGGCCTGGCCGGTGATGCTGCGCGCCGCGTCGCTGGCGTTGAACAGCACCATGTTGGCGATATCGCGCGCCGTGACCATGCGTCCCAGCACGGCCTGGTTCTCGTACTGCGCGGCGATCTCCTCGACCGGGCGCCCCAGCGTCTTCGCCTTGGCGTCGATCACCGCCCGTATGCGAGGCCCTTCCACCGCGCCGGGCAGGATCGCGTTGACCCGGATCCCGTAGGGCCCCAGCTCGATGGCCAGCGACTTGGTGAAGCCCACCACCGCCCACTTGGATGCCGAGTAGGCCGATCGCCCCGCGAAACCCAGGTGGCCGGCGGCCGAAGACAGATTGATCATCACGCCCGCGGAGGATGCCTTCAAGAGCGGCACCGCCAGGCGTGCGCACAGGAACTGCCCCGTGATGTTGACCGCCAGCGTGCGGTCCCAGTCGGCCTTGGACAGATCCTGGACGTAGCCCGTGGGGCCGGCCACGCCGGCGTTGTTGACCAGGATATCCAGGCCGCCCAGCGTCGCGCCGACCTCTTCGAACAATGCGGCGACGCTGGCCTCGTCCGCCACGTCGGCGACGGCCGTCGCCACCCCGGGCAAATCGCGCCTGAGTTCTTCCAGCCGCGCCGCGTTGATGTCGCACACCAACAAGGAAGCGCCGGCGGCATGGAACAGGCGCGTCATCTCCAGTCCCAAGCCATCGGCGCCGGCGGTAATCAATACCTTGCGGCCCTGCAAACTGCAATCCTCGAACATGCTCAGTCTCCTGTGTCGCCCTTTGGGTTGCCCTTTGGGGTGCCCTTGGGGTCGTCCTTGGGGTCGCCCTTTATATCGCCGCGTGTCGCCGCGGGAGCCCTGGATGGCGCCTCGCCGTCGCCCGCGATCCTGGGGTGGCCGCGCCCGTGGCCTTGGGGAAATCCCCCATGCACGCGCCCGGGTCGCCCTCTAGAATAAATCACGTGCCGGTGTGTGTTTTTAAAAAATATATCATATATTATGTACCATCCAACGCCGCACCCAAGGCCATCCCACCGGGGACCTACGGGCACCAAAAACAAGCACCTCACAAGCGGCAAGGCGTCGCGATCAGACCATCAACAAGGAGTGAGACATATGTTCAAGATCAGGAAAATCGCCCTGGCACTGGGCGCCTGCGGCGTACTGGCCAGCGCGGCGGCGCATGCCGACATCAAGGTCGGCGCGCTGTTTCCCTTCAGCGGCGCCCTGGCCTTGCTGGGCCAGGAAAGCTTCCGCGGCCTGGAGTTGGCGGTCAATGAAATCAACGCCGCCGGCGGCATCAATGGCGAGAAGATCGAGCTGGTCAAGGCCGACGCCGTCGATCCCAACCAGGCCGTCTCGGAAACCAAGCGCCTGATCTCCGCCAACGTCGTCGGCGTGTTCGGCAGCTATGCCTCCGGCATTTCCTACGCCGCGTCGCCGGTCACCGAACTGGCCGGCGTGCCCTATTTCGAACTGGGCGCCACGGCGCACAAGATCACCACGCGCGGCTACAAGTACCTGTTCCGCAGCAATCCCAACACCGCCCTGTACGGCGTCTCGGTGGTCAACGCCCTGCACGACATCGTCGCGCCCGGCATGGGCCTGACGCCCAAGGACATCAAGATAGGCATCATCCACGAAGACGGCCCCTACGGCACCGACGTGGCGGCCACCGAAAAGCAGCGCGCCGCGGAGCTGGGCTATACCGTCGCCGAGGTGCTGCCCTACTCGGCCAAGACCGTGGACCTGTCCTCGCTCATCCTGCGCCTGAAGGGCGCCGGCGTGAACGTGGTGCTGCAGACCGCCTACCAGAACGACGCCATCCTGTACTTCAACCAGGCCAAGGCCGCGGCCTTCAAGCCCAAGGTCGTCATCGGCGCCGGCGGCGGGTACTCGCTGGCCGACACCGCCAAGGCCGTGGGCGCGGGCATGAACGGCGTGTTCGACCTGGACTTCCCGCAATCCTCCATCAACCCGGCCGGCGCGCCGGGCCTGGACAAGTTCCTGCAAGCGTACAAGTCCACGTACAAGAGCGACCCGCAATCCGGCCACAGCCTGACCAACTACGTCGGCGCCAAGGTCTTCTTCGAGGCCATCGCCAACGCCAAGTCGACCGACAAGGACAAGATCCGCGCGGCCGTGCTGGCCTACAAGAAACCGGCCGGGCAATCGGCCAACGGTTGGGGCTTCGACTTCGGCGAAGATGGCCAGAACAAGGCTTCGGACTTCTACGTCATGCAGTGGCAGAACGGCCAGCTGGTCACCATCGCGCCCAGCAAGCTCGCCCTCGGCAAGCCCGTTTTCAATAAATAGGAAAACCCGGGCTGGGTTCCCGGCACGCCGCGCGGCGCCGGGAACCCCGAGACAAGTTGTAGGAAGGACGGGTCGCATCGCGACGGCGGGCGCCCGCGGGAGGCGCTCGCCCCGTCCTTCATCCGCGAGGCTGCTCCATGGATATCCTGATTCAACTCATCATCAATGGCCTGTTGCTGGGCGGCGCCTATGCGATCATCAGCCTGGGCCTGACGCTGATCTTCGGTGTCGTGCGCGTGGTGAACTTCGCCCACGGTGAATTCCTGATGGTGGGCATGTACCTCGTGTACCTGGCCGCCAGCCATTTCGGCATCCACCCCTATGTGGGCCTGGTGCCCGTGGCCATCATCCTGTTCGCGCTTGGCGCGGCGACCCAGCGGCTGGTGATACAGCCGCTGCTCAATGCCGACGAACATATTCAGATCTTCGCCACGGTGGGCATTTCCACCATCCTGCTGAACCTGGCCCTGGTCGTCTTCGGCGCCAACGTGCTGCGCGCGCCGGTGGAACTGGGCACCGACTCGATATCGGTCGGCAACTACGCCATGGTGACGGGCCAGTTGGTCACCTTCCTGGCCGCCCTGGCGCTGGCCATCCTGCTGCACCTGTTCATGCACCGCACCTACCTGGGCCGCGCCCTGCGCGCCGTCGCCCAGCATCGCTACGCGGCCATGCTGATGGGCGTCAACGTCAAGGCGGTCTACGTGCTGGCCTTCGGCCTGGGCACGGCCTTCGTCGGCATCGCGGCGGGGCTGCTGGCCCCGCAGTATCCGGTCTTCCCCACCGTGGGCACCTATTTCGTGCTGACCGCCTTCGTCATCGTCGTGCTGGGCGGCATGGGCAGCCTCTATGGCGCCGTGGCGGGGTCGATGATCATCGGCGTGGTCGACACGCTGGCCGGCTACTACATCGCGCCCGACCTCAAGGAGGTGGTGTATTTCGGCATTTTCCTGCTGATCCTCGTCTTGCGTCCGACCGGGCTGTTCGGCGTCGGCACGGAATAATAGGAGCGAGACATGATTCCGGATTTTCGCAGTCCCAAGGCTTATGTCAGCCTGATACTTCTGGTCGCCATGTTCCTCGTGCCCGCCATCCTGGGCACGCCGTTCTGGACCAATCTCTTCGTGCTGCTGTTCGTGTTCTCCGCCATGTCCGTGGCCTGGAACATCGTCGGCGGCTACGCCGGCCAGCTGTCGCTGGGCCATGCCGTGTTCTACGGCATAGGCGGCTACACGGCGACCCTGCTGACGCAGAACTTCGGCATCACGCCCTGGATAGGCATGCTGGCCGGCGCGGTGATTTCCGCGTTGGTGGCGGTGGTGATCAGCTACCCCACCCTGCGCCTGAAAGGCCCTTTTTTCGCACTGTCCACCATCGCCATCCTGGAAGTGGTGCGCCTGCTGGTCATCCATGAGGAAAGCTGGACCGGGGGCTCCAGCGGCATCAGCCTGCCGCTGAACATCGGCTGGACGTGGATGGTGTTCCGCGAAAAGATGAACTACGTCATCATCGCCTACGGCCTCTTCATCGTGGTGGTGTGGGCCTCGTGGATGATCCGCAAGTCGCGCATGGGGCATTACCTGATCGCCATCCGCGAACGCGAGGACGCGGCGCGCGCGGTGGGCATCAACACCGTCAACATGAAGATCCTGGCGGCGGTGATCTCGGCCGCCCTGACCAGCATCATAGGCAGCTTCCACATCACCTATCTCACCTTCGTCGACCCGGGCTCGGCGTTCTCGCTGGACCTGTCCATCCAGATCGCCATGTTCGCCTTGATCGGCGGCCTGGGCACGGTCAGCGGTCCCATCGCCGGCACCTTCCTGGTGCTGCCCATCGCCGAACTGGCGCGCGGCTGGCTGAGCGGCGTGGGCAACGGCATGCATGGCCTGGTCTACGGCCTGATCCTGGTCGGCGTGGTGCTGACCATCCCGCGCGGCCTGGCCGGCGCCTTCGGGCCGATGGTGGAACGCCTGCTGGACCGCCTGCCCTATCTGGGGACGCGGCGGCCGGCGGCAAGCCGCGCGACCCCGGCCGGGTCCGCCACCGGCGACGCGCAAGCAACGCCTGTCCTCAAGGCCGAGAACCTGTTCAAGAATTTCGGCGGCCTGCGCGCCACCAACGATGTCTCGCTGGAACTCGGACGCCACGAAATCCTCGGCGTCATCGGACCCAACGGGGCGGGCAAGACCACGGTGTTCAACCTGCTGTCGGGCTTCCTGGCGCCCGACCAGGGCCGGGTTTCGATGCGCGACGCCAGCGGCGCCTGGGTGCAGTGCGCCACGCCCAGCCAGTTCGCGCGCAAGGGGCTGGGCCGCACGTTCCAGATCGCCAAGCCCTTCACCGGCCTGTCCGTGTTGGAAAACATCATGCTGGGCGCGTTCATCAACACCGCCGACCGCGACGAGGCCGAGCAGATCGCCCGCGAGGTGGCCGAGCGCACCCACCTGACCCGCTTCCTGGATACCGAGGCGCGCAACCTCACGGTGGGCGGCATGAAGCGGCTGGAGATCGCGCGCGCCCTGGCCACCCGTCCGCGCATCCTGCTGCTCGACGAGGTCATGGCCGGACTCAACCCCACCGACATCGAAGAGGCCATCCGCATGATTCGCGGCATCCGCGACAGCGGCGTGTCCGTCCTGCTGATCGAGCACATGATGCAGGCCACCATGGCCCTGTCCGACCGCATCATCGTCATCAACGAGGGCGGCGTGCTGGTCAGCGGCACGCCGCGCGAGGTGGTCGAACATCCGGCCGTGATCGAGGCCTACCTGGGCAAGGACTACCAAGATGCTTAAAGTCTCCAAACTCTGCTCCGGCTATGGCAAGACCCAGGTGCTCAACGGCCTGGACTTCGAGGTGCATGCGGGAGAAATCGTCACGCTGATCGGCGCCAACGGCGCCGGCAAGACCACCACGTTGAAGACCTTGTGCGGCGTCATGGGCAGTACCGGCGGCAAGGTGGAATTCATGGGCCAGGACCTGACCAACCGCAACCCCTACGACATCGTCGACGCGGGCATCACCATGATCCCGGAGGGGCGTCAGCTGTTTCCGCATTTCACCGTGCGCGACAACCTGCTGATGGGGTCGTTCAAGCGCGCGGCGCGGGCCGGCGCCCAGCGCAAGATGGCCGAGGTCCTGGACATCTTTCCCCGGGTGCGCGAAAGGCTGGGCCAGTTCGCCGGTTCGCTGTCGGGCGGCGAGCAGCAGATGGTGGCGATCGCGCGCGGCATGATGGCGGATCCCAGATTATTGATGTTCGACGAACCGTCCCTGGGACTGTCGCCCCTGCTGGTGCAGCAGATGTTCGACGTCATCCGCCAGGTGACCGCCGTCGGCGTCACCGTGCTGCTGGTCGAGCAGAATGTCTTCCGGACGTTGCGATTGGCGGATCGCGGCTATGTGCTGGAAAATGGCGCAATCGTGCGTAGCGGCACCGGCCCGGAGCTGCTCAACGACCCGCACGTCAAGAAGGCTTACCTCGGACACTGAAACCGGAATTCATCATGGCTAAATTCAAGTACATCGATCACGGCCAGGGCGGCGCGCCCGCCTGCATGACGCTCGCCGAGCGCGAATGGGAACAGCCCGCCGGACGGCAGGTGCTGATCCAAGTGGCCTATGCGGGCATCAACCGCCCCGACTGCCTGCAACGCGCGGGCGCCTATCCCCCGCCCCCGGGCGCGTCCCCCTACCTGGGCCTGGAAGTGGCCGGGCGCATCGTCGCCATCGGGCCGGACGTGCGGGGACGCAAGGTGGGCGATGAAGTCTGCGCCCTGACGCCGGGAGGCGGCTATGCGGAATACGCCCTGGCCGACGAGCGGCATTGCCTGCCCGTGCCCAAGGGCATGGACCTGCTGGCCGCGGCTTGCGTGCCGGAAAACTACTTCACCGTGTGGACCAATGTGTTCGACCGGGCGCGGCTGGCCAAGGGCGAGAAGTTCCTGGTGCACGGCGGATCGAGCGGGATCGGGCTGACGGCCATCCAGCTCGCGCATGCATTCGGCGCCGAGGTCTGGACCACCGTGGGGAACGAGGAAAAGGCGCAGGCCTGCCGCAAGGCCGGGGCCGACCACGTGATCCTCTACAAGGAACAGGATTTCGAAGACGCCATCAAGGCCGGCACCGGCAAGCAAGGCGTGGATGTCATCCTGGATATGGTGGGCGGGGACTACATCAATCGGAACATCCGCTCGCTGGCGGTGAATGGCCGCCTGGTGCAGATTGCATTCCTGCAAGGCAGCAAGGCCCAGATCGACGCCACGCCCATCATGGTCAAGCGGCTGAACTTCACGGGTTCGACCTTGCGACCGCGCAGCGACGAGGACAAGGGACTCATCGCCCAGGCCCTGGCGGAGAAGGTGGTGCCGTTGATGGAACAGGGCAAATGCCTGCCGGTGATCCACAAGGTCTTTCCCCTGGCCGAGGCGGCTCAGGCCCATGCGCTGATGGAGAGCAGCCAGCATATCGGCAAGATAGCCCTCAAGGTGCAGGAATGAGCACGGCCGGCGGTGGTGTTGGGAACGGCGCGGCCGCGGGCGCGCGCTTCGCCGCGCAGACAGCCTATGTGACGGGCGCGGTCGGCGGCATCGGTTCGGCCATCGTGCGCGCGCTTGCCGCCGAAGGCGCCGCCGTCGGCCTCATCGACCGGGACCCCGAAGGCGGGGCCCGGCTGCAGGACGAGCTACAGGCCGCCGGCCACCGTGTGCTGTACGCCAACGCGGACGTGCAGGATTTCGACGCGTGCAGGGCGGCCTGCGACCAGCTGGGCGCGGCGCTGGGCGGCGCCGATATCCTGGTCAACAACGTCGGCATCTCGCCCAAGACCAATGGCCGCGCCCTCAAGGTCTGGGAAATGCCGCCGAAGGAATGGGAGACCGTCATGGCGGTCAACCTCAACAGCGTGTACTACATGGCGCACCTGACCACCCCGCACATGGTGAAACAGCGGCGCGGACGCATCATCAACATGTCTTCCGTCGCGGGCAAGGCCTATTGCGACATCGTCGCGGGGCACTATGCGGCCACCAAGGCGGCGCTGATCGGACTGACCCGGCACTGGGCGGGAGAACTGGGCGAGTACGGCATCACCGTCAATGGCCTGGCGCCGGGGCGCATCGCCACCCCGCTGCTCAAGAGCGTGCCGCGCGAAATCAATGACGCGGTGGCGGAGATTACCGCCCTGCGACGCCTGGGAACGCCGGAGGAAGTGGCGGATGCCTGCCTGTTCCTGGCGTCGGACCAGGCGCGCTTCATCACCGGCCAGGTGGTGGACGTGGCGGGCGGGTGGTTGATGACCTGACGGGATAGGCCGCTGCTGATTCAGCCGCCCCGCCCCTGGTACAAGGCCAACCGGGTGGCGGCGTTGTTCAGGTGGGCGGCGGCCGCCGCGCTGGCCGCGTCGGCATCGCCGGCCTCGATCGCGCGCAGGATGGCTTCATGCTCCTGCTGCACCTGCAGGACCCATTGCGCCGACCGGGTGCGCGTGTTCTTGCGCGCCAGGCGGATCATGCGCCGTACGCGAGCATCCAGGAAGTCCGAAAACGCCATGAAATAGCGGTTGCCGCTGGCGCGGACGATGGCGCGGTGGAATTCGCCGTCCTCGTCGGCGCCGTCACCCGCGTCCCGCGTCACATCGTAGAGCCGCGCATAGGCCTGCTGGATGTCACGCAGTTCCCGCGCGCCCCGGCGTTCCGCGGCCAGGCGGGTGGCCGGGACCTCCACCGACAGCAGGAACTCGAACAGTTCGCGCAGGTCTTCGCTGCTTTCGACGTTGGGCTCCAGCCGGAATACATTGCTGCCGGCGGGATTGACGAACTGGCCGCGGCCCTGGTGGGCGATCACCAGGCCGTCGGCCTTAAGCAGCGACATGGCCTCGCGGATCACCGGACGGCTGACGCCATAGACCTGGGCCAGCTCGGCCTCGGAAGGCAGCTTGTTGTCCTCGTCGACGATATCGCGCCGGCCGATGGCGCCGCGCAGGCGCTCGGCCACTTCCGCCGGCAGCGTCGCCGCGCGCGCGATCGGCGGCTCCGCGCGCAGCGCGGCGAACGAGGGGGGTTTCTTCGCGGCATCGGTCATCGGGGTTCCTCGGTCAACGGGCTAGCCGGGCACGTACAGCCCGCCATTCACGTGCAGCACTTGCGCCGTAATGAAGCTGGCGTCGTCGCTGCACAGGAAGGCGATGGCTGTCGCGACCTCCTGGGCGCGGCCCAGGCGCTTCAGCATGGACTGCGATACCGATTCGTCGGCCCGCGTCTTCAGCAGCTCCGCCACCATGGGGGTCTCGATGATACCTGGAGAAACGGCATTGACCCGCGTGCCGGGGCCGAGTTCGCGGGCGATGCTGCGGGTAAAGCTTAGCAAGGCGCCCTTGGACGCGCTGTAATGCGCGTTGCGCAAGGCGCCACGGTGGGCTGCCATGGAACTCAGGTTGACGATGGCGCTGCCCGCGCGCAGCAAGGGCACCAGCCGCTGCGTCAGGTAGAACACGCCGTCCAGGTTGATGGCCAGCGTCTTGCGCCATTGCTCGTCGCTCATGTCGGCCAGCGGATCGGCGGGGTAGATGCCCGCCGCGGGCACCAGGAAGTCCACCCCTCCCCACGCGGCGCCGACGCGCGCGGCGGCGGCTTCCGCGTCGCGGGGCGAGGCGACGTCCATCGCATGGGTCAGTACGCGGGCGGCGGCGAGGTCCCGCGACAGGACGTCCTCGACCTTGTCGGCGGCGGCGCGCTCCGGATCCGCGCCCAGCTCGCGCGCGAGGTCGGCCAGGACGGACGCGTCGCGGTCGATCAGGTACAGGCGGGCGCCGTTGTCATGGAACAAGCGCGCCACTGCCCTGCCGATGCCGCCCGTGGCGCCGGTCAGGACCAGGACGCGGTCCTTGAAGTCATACTTGGTCATGGCATTTCATCCAGAACGGGTCTGTCGTTGCGGGAATGATCCCCGCGCCGGCCGCCGGCGCCGCGTGCGGGGCTATCCCTGGTTCATACAAGCATGGTCGCCGGGCGTTCCATGTACTGCTGGAACCGTCCCATCCACTTGGCCGCCAAAGCGCCGTCGATCGCGCGGTGATCGACGGATAGCGTATACGTCATGACCACACCCGTATCGAGCCGGCCGTCGGCGTCGACCACCGGAACACGATTGCTGGCGCCCACGGCCAGGATCGCCGACTGAGGCGGGTTGATGATCGCGGCGAATTCCGTCACGCCATACATGCCCAGGTTGCTGATGGCGAACGTTCCTCCCTGGTACTCGCGGGGCAGCAGGCGGGACGCGCGAGCGCGGGACGCCAGCTCGGCCATGGTCGCGCTCAGCTGCGTCAACGACATGGATTCCACCGCGTGCAACACGGGCGTGATCAGCCCGCCGGGCGTGGCGACGGCGACCGCGATGTCGACCTGGCGATAGCGCTGCATGGCCGTCTCCGTCCAGATGACATTGGTGTCGGGCAAGTCCCGCAAGGCGCAGGCGGCGGCCTTGATGATGAAATCGTTGACCGAGAACTTGCGGACGGCGTGGCTGTCCTCGTCGTGCCCGCCATGCTCGCGATGATTCAGTTGTTCGCGCATGGCGAACAAGGCCTCCATGCGGCAGGTCCCGCGCAGGTAGAAATGGGGGATGTGCTGTTTGCTTTCGGTCAGCCGCCGCGCGATGGTGGCGCGCATGGGGGAGTGAGGGAGGGTTTCGAACGCGGCGGCGGCCGCGTTCCGGCCGACGGACCCGGCCTGTTCCGCCTGGTCCCGTTCTGCCTGGGCCCGCTCTATATCCCGCTTGATCACCCGGCCCGCCGGACCGCTGCCCTGCAATGCCTCCAGCGGGATGCCGGCCTGCCGGGCGAGCTTGCGCGCCAGGGGACTGGCGAAGAAGCGCTCCGGCGTCGGGGCCGGAGCCTGTGACGATGGCGTCGAGGCATGGCTTGCCGGGGCAGGTGCCGGTGGGGGTGCCGGTGCAGGTGCCGGTGGGGGTGCCGGTGCAGGTGCTGGTGCCACGGGTGTGGTTGCGGGTGCCGCCAATGTCGATTCCATTGCAGGGGCCAGCGGCACGGATACAGCCGCGGAGGTAGCCGCGGGCGCGACTGCGTGCCCATTGCCGCCTCCCGCTTGCTGCGCGAGCCAGGCCTCCATCGCATCCGCCGACTCTCCCGGCGTCAGCACCACCGCCACGGCGGCGCCCACCGCCACCTGCTCCCCGGCGCGCGCCAGGCGGCGCGCCAGCGTCCCCGCCGCGCCGGCCTCCAGGTCCACGACGGCCTTGTCGGTCTCGATACTGGCCACGGCGTCACCAGCCGCCACCGCAGCGCCCTCCTCCACCAGCCACTCGACCAATTGCGCGGCGGCGGCATTCGCCGAAATCTCCGGCATGCGTATCAAGGTGGGCATCACGCGGCTCCCTGGTTGGCCATGACTTCGCGCAGCGCGGCGACGACCTCGTCGGTGCGCGCGGCGGCCGCCCGTTCCAGCACCTTGGAGATGCTGGGCGCCGCCAGCCCGCCCGTCACCCGTTGCACGGGTTGATCGAGCCAATCGAAGTAGCGGCGCTGGATCTCGTCCGCCAGCCACCCGCCATAGGATGTCCCGCGCGCGCCCTGCTCGACGATCAGCACGTTATTGGTCTTGCGTATGCTGGCGCCCAGCGTCTCCCAATCCAGGCTGGCGCGGTCCAGCCAGCGCAGGTCCACCAGGTCGCCACGCAGGCCGCAGCGGTCCATCGCCTCGGCGGCATGCCCCACCATCGACAGGTAGGCGACCACCGTCACGTCGGGACCGCTGCGCCGCAGCGCGGCCTTGCCCACCGGCAGGAAATAGTCATAGTCGTCGACCGGGCCGGGTCCCTGGCTGTTGTACAAATCGACGTGCTCGATGACCAGCACGGGATCGCGGCATTGCAATGCCGAGTTCATCAATCCCACATAGTCGTAGGGATTGGACGGCGCCACGATGCGCCATCCCGGACACGTCGCGAAAATCCCCGCTGGGTCCATCGAATGCTGGGACCCATATCCCGTCCCCATCGCGACTTTCGTGCGCAGCACCAGCGGCACGTCGTCGCGGCCGCCGAACATATGGCGTACCTTGCCGATCTGGTTGAACACCTGGTCGGCCGCCACCCACATGAAGTCCGGATACATGAACTCCACCACCGGCCGATAGCGGCCATCCAGCGCCATGCCGCCCGCCAGCCCCACGAAGGCATTCTCGCTGATGGGCGTTCCCAGGCAGCGGTCCGGATAGCGTTGGGCGAGCCCGCGCGTGGCGCCGTTGGTTCCGCCCTTCAGGCGGTGCACGTCCTCGCCCATCACCACGATGCCCGGATCCTGCTTCATGCGCCTGTCCATGACATCGGCCACCACATCGATGAATGGGCGCTCGGCCTGCCGCACCAGGCCGCTATCGTGATCCGCATAACGCAAGCCCTGCATCTCCGACAGGTCGCCCAGGATGCCGACGTCGCGAAAATCGGTGGACGGCCACAAGGCCGGACGGATGCGGCGCTTGCCCTCCCCGGCCTGGGGATCGTCCTCGGTCAATGCCGCCACGGCATTGCGCATCGACTGCCGCACGCGCTCGCGCAAGGCCTGCACGCCCGCCTCATCGATCAGGCCGCGCGCCTGCATGCGGACCGCCATCAGGACCAGCGGATCGCGGGCGCGCCACGCCTGCTCCTCTTCCTTGGTCCGGTACCCGAAGGCGCTGCCCGCATAGGGTCCGTTCTGGTGAAAAAACCGGTAGACATCGGCCTCGATCACCGTGGGTCCCTTGCCGGCGCGCATATGATCCAGCGCCGCCTGCATTGCCAGGTGGACCGCCAACGGGTCCATGCCGTCGACCTGCCAGCTGGGTATATTGAAGCCCAGGCCGCGTGCGGAAAGGCGCGGCTCGGCGGTGCTTTCCTCCACATGGGTGGATACCGCGTAACGGTTGTTCTCGATGAAGAAACACAAGGGCAGCTTCCAGGCGGCCGCCAGGTTCATCGTCTCCAGCACCGAGCCGATATTCACCGCGCCGTCGCCGAAATAGCTGATCATCACCGCGTCGCTGCCGGCATGGCGCTGTGCCCAGGCCTGTCCCGCCGCCATGGGAACGCCGCCGCCGACGATCGCATTGGTACCCAGGGCCCCCGCTTCGGTCCAGCGCAAATGCATGGAACCGCCCCGGCCGTTGCAGAACCCTTGCGCCAGGCCCAGGATCTCGGCCAGCGTCCGTTGCAGCAAGCCCTGGACAGCGGGCGCCAGTTCGGCGCGCGGGTCGATGCCGTCGGGGCAGAGGTAAGCGAGCGACTTCGACAGGAACTGATGATGGCCGCGATGCGAGCCGTTGACGCCGTCCTGCGCGCGCAGCGTCACGATGGATCCCGCCGCGCCGCCCTCCTGCCCGATGCTGGAATGCGCCGGTCCGTGCACCAGTCCTCGCGCGGCCAGGTCCAGGACAGTTTCCTCGAATCCGCGAATCAGGTGGCAATGGGCCAACAGGGTGCCCAGCAAGGCGGGGGCCGCGTTCTCCCAGTCCTGGTCGGTGGTCGTCAGCGCGGTCCAGGAAGAGCGCGGGGTCAGGGGCGTCAGTTGAGGCATGGCGATTCCTACAAGTATCCGTTGGCGGTCCAGCCACCGTCGGCCAGCATGGCGTGGCCGGTCACGTAAGCCGCGGCATCCGAGGCCAGGAAGCAGGCCACGCCGGCCACCTCCTTGGGCGTACCAAGGCGCCCGGCCGGCGTGCGAGCCTGGATGCGGCTTTCATCCAGGGCGCCGCGCGCTATCAAGGCATCCACCAACGCGGTCCGGACGTAGCCCGGGCACAGCGCATTGACGCGTATGCCCAGCGCGGCCCACTCCACGGCCAGCGACTTGGTCAACGCCACCACGCCGGCCTTGGCCGCGCAATAAGCCGCCCGCTCCGGCGCGGCCACCACGCCATACATCGACGCCGTATTCACGATCACGCCGCCGCCGGATGCCGACATCAGCCGCGCGGCCTGCTGGCAGCAATAGAACACGCCGGAAAGATCGATATCGATGGCGCGCCGCCAATCGGCCGGCGCCAGGTCCAGCGCCGGCTTGTTCATCGAAATGCCCGCGTTGTTCAACAGGACATCCAGGCGTCCGTAATGCGCGCGCACGGCGTCGAAGGCCCGCGCGACCTGGACATCGTCGGACACCGAAGCGACGACGCAAAATGCCTCGACGCCGGGATGGTCCTGTTGCAGCTGCTCGCGCGCATTGGCCAGCCCGGCGGCGTCGATGTCCAGCAAGGCCAGGCGGGCCCCCTGCTCGGCAAAGGCATCGAGCATGGCGCGTCCTATTCCTTGCGCCGCGCCGGTACACAATACGACCCGGCCGGCATGCTTGCCGGCCGCCTCCTCGGAAATCGCCATGGCCTGTCTCGTATGTAGGAATTATTGGAGACGTCCGCCGCGGGGGCCAGGTAGCGCGCCTATGGAGAACGTCATGGCGCACAGCTTATCCGTATATCAAGTTATCTTACAACCACGGGTTTACGCTAGGTCACCAATTTGCACGGAGGCCTCCCCAGCTTATCGTCGCGGCCAGAGTCGGCAATACGTCTGGCTGTCCTCAAGATTGGGACCCACGCTGCCATCGGCCCGGACTACCTTGATCCAACCGTTGGGATCCGACTTCGTCGGCGTATCGCCGCAATTGTTGTGGACCCAGTGGATGCCGCCTTCGAAGGGAATGCCGCAGACTTCCAGCCGGTCGCCGACCGCGATCGCGTCCAGCGGCGCAGGCACCGCCTTGGAGTTGGGCCGATAACCCGACGCGAAGACGTTGTCGATCGCGACGTCGTAGGTCTGTCCGGCCTGGTCCTTCAACGTCAGGTGCGTGTGCGACAGTTCGACGCCCTTCTTGTACATCCCATGCTTGAACTTCGGCGCGGTGACGACCTGGCCCAGCAGCAGCTTGCCGCCGGCCGCCCGGCATTCGCGCGCATCGCTGGCGTGGGCGGCCCCCGACGACAAGGCCAGGGCGGCCGCTAGGACGGCCCCCATGCAGGCATGGGTTCGTACGCGCGGGCGGCGGCCCGGAGCAAGGGATAAAGACGGCATGAACATTCCTCAGGCTATTCGTCGGTGAACCGGTAGGTCTATTCGAACATTCCGGGCCCAGCCGCGGCAATGCGACGGACTGCAGCGGCCGATGATGCGTGGCCTGCCATAAGTGGCCTGCCATAAGTGGCCTGCCATAAGGGATAGGACGCCCGCAGCGATGACCCGATCAGGTCCAATCGTCGTCGGATCCGCCGCCACCGCCATCCCAGGAATCACCGCCGTCGCCCGACGCGTCGCCATTGTTCCAGGGATAGTCGATATTCCAGGTCTGGCCACCGCCATCGTCGCCGTTCTTCAGCTTGCGGGTGGGGTCGTCATCGTCCCATGAATCCGCATCGCGCAGGCCGAAGTCCCTGCCGCCCATGTCATAGCCTGCTTGCGTGGCATCGTGTGCGCCGGCGTCGCGCGCCACGCCGCCGTCGGCGACATTGCCCGACGCCGTGGCCCCGCCGTGCAATACGCGATTCATCAGCGCCTCGCCCGCGACCATGCCTGCGCCGACGGCGGCCCCGGTAGCGAGGCCGCCCAAGATGCCGGAGCCCGCGCCGCCGGCCACGGAGCCAGGGGCAGAGCCAGGCCCGCCGGGATAGCCATATCCGCCTTGGGGGCCCGCAGGCGGCGGACCGCCATAGGGCGATGACGTGCGCACGCCGCCGCCCTGGCCATAGGG
Source organism: Achromobacter aloeverae (assembly GCF_004121055.1). GTDB lineage: Bacteria > Pseudomonadota > Gammaproteobacteria > Burkholderiales > Burkholderiaceae_B > Bordetella_C > Bordetella_C aloeverae. The sequence goes on along the minus strand of NZ_PYAL01000002.1, from coordinate 461,779 downwards.
ACCGGGCCCCGCCGCGGCATAGGCGGCGCGGCGGCGGGCTTGCAGGACCAGCGACACGATGATCGCCAGCCCCGCGATGCCCAGCACCATGCCCCAGGGAATGCCGCCGGACGCGCCGCCCGCCCGCGATGCGCTACCCGAGGCGATCCGCGAACGCAGTTCATCCACGGCGCCGGGCTTGGCAAAGCGCTGGCTGGGATCCAGGCGCAGCGCGGTGCTCAACTCCTCCTGGGCCTGCTGCAGCTTGCCCTGCTTGCCCAGCAGCTCCGCTTCCACGAAATGCGCCTTGGCGCTATTCGGATGGTCGCGCAGGATCTGGTCCATCATCTCCTGGGCCTGACGATAGTTTCCGGCCTGTGCGGCCTGGTAGACCTGGTCCGGCGTCGCGTCGGCGGCCAGTGCATTGCCGCCGATGAGCAGGCAGGCGGCCAGCAGGAACGATCCTGCAATGGATCTCGAATAAGCGGGGTACATGGTGAGCCCTCCCATAACCCCCGTAAGATAAGGGCAAAGGCAGGAAGTTCAATGCGGCAAGCCCGCGCCAATACTCTCGCCCGACTGCGGGATGCGGGCGCGTGTCGCCGGGCGCGTTCCCGGCAGCACGCTGACAGAACACTGACAGGCAGTCCAACGCCTTGCCGGCTCAATGATCGAAATGCAGCAACAGGTGCCCTTCGCCGCCGCGCGCACCCACGACCACGCGATCGGCCCAGTGCCGCACCAGCGTGTTCGACACCCGCGTCACCGCCGCTTCGATGGCGGCGTCGAAACCCTGGTCGTCCAGATCGTCGACGGACAGTGGCGGCGTGGCGCCGCCCTGCTTGCTGGGCAGCACCAGCGCCGGGCCGTCGTAAAGCAGCTCGATATCGAAATTGAACTCGTCGAACATGCCGCGCAGGCCGCACAAGCAGCGCCGTTCATCCTGCTGCAGGACGTCCACGGCCTCCAGGGCGGCCATGGCGGCGCGCTGCACGACATCACGCCGCGCGCCCCAGGCCCCGCCCTGGCGCTCGACGAAGGCGATCACCTGCTCTCCGATCGGCGTGGCGCCCGGCTCGAACGCGCGCTGCACCTGGCGCGCCGTACCCAGGCGAAAAAACAGGTTCAGGACGATGGCGGTCATCCCCGCGACGATGAACCCGCTGCCCACCAGCAATTGCAGCGAATGCGGCGCGTGCCTGGGCAGGGCCGGCAGGAACATGACGGCCAGCCCCGCGCACAAGGACAAGCCCACCGTGAAGATGCCCCGGCTGTCCACCGCTCGCGACGCAATCAACTCTATGCCCGAAACGATGAGAAACGCCGCCGCATACAATTCCACCGCGCCCAGCACGGCGGTGGGAATCAAGGTCAGCGCCAGCGTCACCTGGGGCAGGAAGGCAATGGCCGCCATCAATGCCGCGGTCAGTAAGCCGATGCGGCGCGCGGTCGAGCGCGTGGCGTGGCACAGCGCGATATTGGCCGAGGAAATGGCCGTCGGGTATCCGCCCAGAAGGCTGCCCAGGACATCGCCCAGGCCGTTGGCCTGGACGCCACGGCCGATACTGCGCATGTCCGCGCGCCGCCATTCTGCATCCTCGATTTTTTCCATCATGATGACGCTGCCGACGGTGTCCAGCTGCGACAGCACGGAGATCAAGCCCACCGCGATCAGCAGGTCGGAGGTCACCGAGAAATCGGGGGGATGTATCGTCGGCAAGGCCATCCATGGCGTTTGCGACAAGGCCGCGCCGCCATGCATCTGCCCGCACATCGCCGCCGTCGCCACGCCCGCGCCGATGCCGATCAACAGGGCCAGCAAGCGGACGCTGCGCGTGCCCCATACCGAACACAGGATGATGGCGCCCAAGGTCACGCCGGCGATGGTCAGGCTGGTGCCGTCGATGACGCCGTCCGCATCCAGCCCCAGCGCATGGCGCACCGACACGCCGACCAGCGAAATACCGACGAAGCAAACCACCACGCCGGCCACGGTAGGAGGGAATACCGCCCGCAGCCGCTGCATCAATGGGCTGATCGCCAGGGCCACCACGCCGCCGACAAAGGTCAGCGTGGCCATCCCGCCCATGCCATGACGCTGCATGGCGATGGCCGCGAAGGTAATCATGAAAGGATTGGGCATGTGCACCAGCAACCGGCCCGCGCCCGCCCTGCCGCCCCAGGCCTGCATGGCGGTGGCGATCGCCATGCCGACAAGCGTCACGGACAGCAGCGATTGGGTGTCCGCCGTGTTGAGCTGCGCACTGCGCGCGGCGGCCAGCAGGTACGCAACCAGCGCCAGCGCCGTGGCCAGGTGTTGCAGGGCGAGCAGGCCCAAGGTGGCGCGCGGGAGGCGGTCGTCGGAGCCATAGATGAGATCGGTGGGACGTCGGCGGGGCGGTGGAACGACAGGTGGCAACAAGGTTGTGGACATATCGCTCCAAGGTTGGGCCGGCAAAAAAGGCGATTCTATTACCAGCTTCGCGCGTGGACTTCAATCAGTGTGATTCTGGTTTTGCTCCGCTTTTTACGCTATTTGGGACTCACGCGACCACCGGCGATTTTTCGACGACCGTCCTGCGAGCCTTGATATGCCTGGATCGCACGACTTCGGTTTTCTAGCATTACAGATGGCGACTGGCACGCCGGGCAGGGAGGTCGATGCGCGATGCAAGCAGGCGGACTGATTCACTTCCGGTGAAGGAACGTGATCCATCCTACAATCACTCGTCCCAACATTTACCGGCACTCCGACATGGCTTCCTACGCGTTTCGTCTGCTCAACGTCTTCGCCGAATCAACGTTCGGCGGCAATCAATTATGCGTATTCGAGGATGCGCGTGGCCTGGACGACGCCACCATGGCGGCGCTGACCCTGCAGTTCAATCTGTCCGAGACCACTTTCATCCTGCCCTCGGACCAGGCCGATGCGCGCGTGCGCATCTTCACCCCCGGGTATGAGATGCGCTTTGCCGGACATCCGACGCTGGGCACCTCGCAGGTCGTGCGCGACCTGCGCGCGACGGGTCCGTCGCTGAAACTGGAATTCCTGGCCGGTGTCGTGCCGGTGTGGGCGCAGGAAGACGTATGGACGTTCACCGCCCCGCAATCCGGACCGCCAAAGCATCGCGCCGAACCCATGCCGCCCGCGCAATTGGCGGCCATGCTGGGCCTGCGCGAGGACGATCTGCTGGACGCGCCACGCTGGATCGACACCGGCGCCGACCAACTGCTGGTGCCCTTGCGCAGCGCCGAGGCCGTGCGCCGCGCCGCGCCCGACAGTGGGCGCTTCGATGCATGGCCGGCCAGCAGCCTGGGACGCAAGACGGCGTATGTATTCGCCTTCGAGAAGGAGCCTGCGGGCGATCAGCCCGGGCAGGTGCTGGCGCGCTATTTCTTCAGCAAGGGCGGCGCGGTGGTGGAAGACCCGGGCACCGGCTCGGCCTGTGCCAACCTGGGCGGCTGGCTGCTGCAACAGGGGCGCGCCTTGCCGGCGCGCTACCTCGTCAGCCAGGGCGAGGCGGTCGGCCGGCCGTGCACGCTGCGCCTGCACGTGACGCAGGACGGGCAGGTGCAGGTGGGCGGACGCGTGATCGAGATCGGACGCGGAACGGTGACCCTCTAGGCGTCGTGCCCGGACGCCCCGCCCTTGCGCAGGCGCTTCATTTCATACATGCGGCGATCGGCCAGGCGCACGGCCGCTTCCGCGTCCACGTCATGCGGATTGACCGCCACCACGCCCGCGCTGGCGCCCGCATAGTCGATGTCGTGCGCGACGATGTGATAGCGCCCGACCGTGGCGCGGACCAAGCGGTCCTGCACCGCCAGGGCGGTGCCCAAGACAGTGGCGGCCAGGCCGGCCGAGCCGTCGCCTGCGGGCGTGGCCGGCGCGGTCGGGTCCAGTTCGGGGCCCGGGCCGACAAGCAGGAACTCATCCCCGCCCATGCGTCCCAGCATGTCGCTCGACCGGATGCCGTCGGCCAGGCGCCGGGCGACTTCCTGCAGGAAGATGTCGCCGGCCTGGTGGCCATGGGTGTCGTTGATGGACTTGAAACCGTCCAGGTCCAGTATGCCGACGATCACGCCGCGGTTGGCGCGGCGTCCCTGCGCCAGCAGTCTTTCCAGTTCGTCGTAGAGCGCGCGCCGGTTGGGCAATCCGGTCAGTGCATCGGTCAAGGCATAGGATGTCAGGCGCTCATTGGCGACCTGCAATTCTTCCACCAATTGTTCGCGCTGGATGAAGATTCCGACCAGGTTCGAGAACAGTCTCACCAATCCCTCTGTGTCCGGTCCCAGGGGCTTGCGCTCGGCGCTGCACGCGCACAAGGTGCCCAGCAACTCGCCCTGGCCATTGCGGATCGGGGCGCTGAGGTAGGTCTTGATGCCCAGCGCCCGCGCGGCTTCGGAGTCGCCCCATTTGCAGGGAACATCGTCCGTGTTCATCACGCCCTCGTCGAGGGCGCGCTTGCACAGCGTGTCCTCCCACGGCACCACCATGCCCTCGGGGATGGTCAACGCACCGACGTTGCGCGCATAACGGGTTTCCTGCACGCCCTGGTCCAGGTCGATCGATGTCAGGAAGGTCGACTCCAGGCCCGTGGCATCGCCCAGCATTTGCAGCATCGGGCGCGCCAGGTCGTCGAGCGAACGGGCGCGCGGCAGCGCGTTGGAAAGTTGGGAAAGAATGCGGTCCAAGACTCACCTTGTTGACGGATAGGACGCTCCAATTTAGCAAAAAGCGTGCACGATCCTTCCGCGCGTCATCCGCCAGCCGGCGACGGACCAAGGGTTGCCCCTCTCTCGTGGCGCGATGGCCTGGATTACTATCGGTCGGCGCCATGGATCGGCGCCATGTTTCCCCATACTCCCATTCGAGGCTGGCCATGAAAATCCGAACGATCGCCGCATTGCTGCTGTCCACCGTCGCCGTCACCGCCCAGGCCCAGTCGGCACCCGCCACGCTCGCGCGCGTGACGCAGAGCGCCACCTTGCGCGTGTGCACGCCGGGAGACTACAAGCCCTTCAGCTTCCAGCACGCGCCCGGCGACTTCGAAGGACTGGATATCGACCTGGCCCAGTCACTGGCGGCGTCCTTGAATGCCAAGCCGCAATTCATCAAGACCACCTGGGCCAACCTGCTGCCCGACTTCGTCGCGGGCAAATGCGATATCGCCGTCGGCGGGATCTCCGTGTCGCTGGAGCGGCAGAAGCAGGCCTATTTCAGCGCGCCCTACATGATCAACGGCAAGACCCCCATCACGCGCTGCGAGAACGTCTCGAAGTACCAGACCATCGCCGCGATCGACCAGCCGGGGGTACGGGTGATCTTCAACCCCGGCGGCAGCAACGAAAAATTTGCCCGCAGCCAGCTCTCGCACGCGAAGCTGACCCTGCACGGGGAGAACGTCACCATCTTCGACGAGATCATCAAGGGCAACGCGGACGTCTTCGTCACGGAGGCGGCCGAAGCGATCGTCCAGAGCAAGCTGCATCCCGAACTGTGCGCGGTCAATCCCGACAAGCCGCTGCAATATGCGGAGATGGCCTATCTGCTGCCCAGTGGCGACGAGGTCTTCAAGCGCTACGTCGACCAGTGGCTGCACTTGACGCAGGCCAATGGGGAGTATGCGCGCATGAGCGCGAAGTGGCTGGGCAAGTAGGCAGCCGGCTGGCCCGCTAGCGCCCCCGCGCCCGCTCCCCGCGCAGCGTCATCACCACGCTGGCGATGGTGGCCACGGGCTTGCCGTCCTCCCGCAGGATGTCGCAGACATAGTGGCTGACGGTGCGTCCGCCATGCGCGGCGCGGGCGTGGGCTCGCAGGCGTTCCCTCCATACCGGACGCAGGAACGTCGCCTTCAGGTCGATGCTGGTAAAGGACTCGCCCTCCTGCATCAGCGTCGAATGCGCAGTGCCGATGGCGGCGTCCGCCAGCTCGCACAACATGCCGCCATGCACCGTGCCCTGTTGGTTGCCATGGAGCGCGGCGTCCGCGTCGAACTCGATGACCGCCATGGCGGGTCCCACATCGACCAAGCGGAAATCCAGCAATTGGGAAATGGCGGTGGGGTAGCGCATGAAGGTCCGGGCGCCGGCCGGCAAGGCGCCATCGATCTGGCGGCGCAGGAAGTCGAGGATAGGCAGGGGCGCGGGCGTGTCCATGGCCGGGCGGTCTCCGAGGTGATGAGGTGATGACGTGATGGCGCCCAGCCTACCGGCGTAAACTATGACAATCAAAAAATTGTCCCAGGTACGCACCATGGCTCATCAAGCAAGCGCGTCCTCCGCCCCGGAGACGCCGGCCCCGGGCGCCGATACCCTTGCCCAGCTCCTGGCTGACGACATCCGCGCCGGCAGGCTGGCGCCCGGTACGCGCCTGCCCACCCATCGCGACCTGGCCGCGCGCCACGGGATCGCCGTGGCCACCGCCACCAGCGCCTATGCGCGGCTCAAGGCCATGGGCCTGGCCGTCGGCGAAATCGGCCGCGGCACCTTCGTGCGCGACCGGCCGCTGCGGCATGAGTGGGATCCTGCCGACGAATCGCGCCGCAATGCCGGCGCCGCGGACCTGTCCTTCAACCATCCGGACTGGCCGGGCCAGGGCGAGATGCTGCGCGACGCCCTGCGCCACCTGGCCGCCGGCGGCGACCTCGCCGCCCTGCTGCATCAACAACCGCCCGGCGGCCGCCGTCATGATCGCGCCGCGCTGCGCGACTTCCTGGCGCGGGAACGCCGCATCCAGGCCGATGTGGAAAGTCTCTTCCTCGTCAACGGTGCGCAGCACGGCCTGGACTGCGTGATAGGCGCCCTGCTGGCGCCCGGCGATGCCGTGGCCGTCGACGCGCTGACGTATCCAGGCTTCAAGATGGCCGCCGAGGCGCGCGGGCTGTCGCTGCATCCCGTACCGGCGCGGGCCGACGGGCCCGACCTGGACGCGCTCGATGCCCTCTGCCGCCGGCACCGCATCCGCGCCATCTATAGCATGCCCACCCTGCACAACCCCTTGGGCTGGATCATGACCGACGCGCAGCGCCAGCGCCTGGTCGCGCTGGCGCGCCGCCACGACAGCCTGATCATCGAGGACGGCGTCTACGCGCATCTGGCCGCGAACGCGCCCGCGCCCCTGGCGGCGCTTGCGCCGGAGCGCACGGCCTATGTCTCCAGCCTGTCCAAGAGCCTGGCCAGCGGCCTGCGCTACGGCTATGTCTGCGTGCCGCCGGATGCGGCCGGGCGCGTGAAGGCGCATATCCGCGCCAGCCACTGGAGCCTGCCGACGCTGATCACGACGCTGGGCACCCGCTGGATCGCCGATGGAACGCTGGCACGCATGGAGGAACGCCAACGCGGCGACGCGCGGCAACGGCAGCACCACGCGCGCCAAGTCTTCCAGGGCATGGACCTGGTCGCGCATCCGGAGTCGCTGTTCCTATGGCTGCCGCTGCCGCAGGAGTTGCGCATGGACCGGATCGCCCGTGCGCTCGCGCAGCGCGATATCGCGGTATCCAAGGGCGAGGCCTATGCCACCACCCGCCACGCCCCGCACGCGCTGCGCCTGGGACTGAGCTCGGTACCCTTGGATGACCTGGCGGGCGTGCTGCGCGTCGTGCGCGAGACGATAGAAGGGTTTCCGCCCTGAGGCGCGCGGCGCCGCTTGCCGCGCCGCTTACTGCGCCGCGCCCTTGCCCGGCCCCTTGTAGCGCGACAGCCAGTGCGCATAGGACGGCGGCAGCACCCAGGCCGGATCTTCCTTTCCCAGCGCCAATGCCAAGGCATACGGATAGTGCGGATTGGCCAGGTGCGCGCGCGCGATCATGACCAGGTCCATCTGCCCGTCGGCGATCGCGCGTTCGGCCACTTGCGGATCGTCCATGCACCAGCCCGACGCCACCGGCATGCCGGTCTCCTGCCGCACCCGGGCGGCCACCGGCGCCAGGAAGCCGGACCCCCAGGGCGTACGGCCTTCGATGGTCGAAAAACCGATGCTGGCGTTCAGCATGTCCAGGCCGCCCGCGTGCATCTTGCGCACGAGTTCGATCGACTCGGCCAGGGTCTGCTCGTCGCGGCCATCGAACTCGATGACGCCGAAGCGCGCGGTCAGCGGCAGGTTCTCCGGCCACACCTCACGCACGGCGGCGAGCGTCTCCAGCAGGAAGCGGCCGCGGTTTTCGGCGCTGCCGCCGTACATGTCCGTACGCTGGTTGGCATGCGCCGAAAAGAAGCTCTGCGCCAGGTAACCGTGCGCGAAGTGCAATTCCAGCCACTCGAAACCGGCATCGCGCGCCCGGCGCGCCGCAGCCACGAAATCCCCACGCACGCGGTCGATATCGGCCAGGGTCATCTCGCGCGGCATCTTGGACAGGCCGCCGCCGAAGACCAGCGCGGATGGCGAAATGGTCGTCCAGCCGCGCGGGTCGCCATCGGCAATGTGATCGTCGCCTTCCCAGGGCAGATTGGCGCTGGCCTTGCGGCCTGCGTGCCCGATCTGGATGCCGGGCGTCGCGCCCGCCGCCTTGATGCGCGCGGCGATGCGGGCCATGCCTTGCGCCTGGGCGTCGTTCCACAAGCCCGTGCAGCCCGGGGTAATGCGGCCCTCCGGCGACACCGCCGTGGCTTCGATGATCACCAGTCCCGCGCCGCCGCGCGCCAGGCCCGCGTAGTGGGCGTCGTGCCATTCATTGACCATGCCGTCGACGGCGCGGTATTGGCACATGGGCGGCACGGCGATGCGGTTGCGCAGGGTGACGTCCTTCAAGGAAAAGGGAGTGAATAGAGCGGGCATCTTGATCCAGTAAATCTCAGGAAATGGGAGTACCAAGCCGCGCCGTGGGCAGTCTTCACCCTGGAACCGGGCGCGCCTTGAACGAAACTTGGGAAAAAACTTGGGAAAAGGAACAGGCTACCCTTCCGTCGACCCGGCGTAAACTAATGGCGGATTATCAAATCAATAAGAGATATTTATGCTGAATCCGCAATGGCTGCGCACGTTCACGGCCGTGGCCGAATTGGGCAGCTTCACCCGCGCCAGCGAACGGCTGGGACTGACCCAGGCCGCGGTCAGCCAGCATGTGCGCGCCCTGGAAGACGAGCTGGGACCGCTGCTGATACGCCGTCCGCGCCAACTGGAGCTGACGCCGGCGGGCACGACCTTCCTGGCGTATTGCGCGGAAATCGAGCAAGCCGACCAGCGCCTGCGGGCGCGGCTCTCGGACGCCGACGCGACTGCCGGCGAGGTCACCCTGGTCACGCCCGGCAGCGTCGGACTGGCGCTCTATCCGCGCCTGCTGGACCTGCAACAGCGCCATCGGGGCCTGATCATTCGCCACCGCTTCGCTCCCGACCCGGAGATCCTGGCGGCGGTGCTCGAACGCAAGTACGAACTGGGTCTGGTGACGCTGCGGCCGGACGATCCGCGCCTGGCGTCCCAACGCTATACGGAAGAGCCGCTGGAGATGGTGACGCCGGCGGGCGTCGAGGTGAACGACTGGAGCGACTTGCAGGCGCTGGGCTATATCGACCATCCCGATGGGCAGGCGATGGCGACACGGCTGCTAAGCCGGCATTTTCCCGGCAATCCCGGCATCCGGTCCCTGCCTTGCAACGGTTATACCAACCAGGTCGGCCTGATCCTGGAACCGGTCGCGCGCGGCCTGGGATTCACCGTCCTGCCCCAATACGCGCGCAAGGTATTCAGGCGCCAGGACAGGATCAACGTCGTCGATTGCAGGGCGCCGGTGGTCGATACGCTCTGGTGGACCTGGCGCGGCGAGTGGCCGCTGTCGGCGCGGGCTCGCCGCCTCATCGACCTTCTTTAGCCGGCCCATGTCCCCGGGGGGCCCGGCCACCAGGCGCCAACAGCGCGTCCAGCGCATAACGCACCAGGTCCCCCGCCGACGGGGACCGCACGAACGTCATGGCGGGCGCGTGGGTCAACTCGAATACCACGGCGCCCAGCTTTTCCGCATCGATGCCGCAGTCCGGCGCCCAGGCGGCCAGGCGCCCGCCCAAGCGGCGCCAATGCGACCGGAAGACGGCTTCCTGCGACTTCTCGAAGCGCTTGCCGGGCTTGGCATAGCGTTGATGTTCCAAGACCAGCAGGGACCAGTTCCCTTCCGACGCCTTGGCATCGGCCCATGCGGACACGGCTTCTATCGCCGCCTGGACATCGCTGGCGCCATCCAGCGCATCCAGCAACTTACCCAGGCTGGCTTCGCCATGCGCCTCGAGCAGCTCCAGGAAAATCTGCTCCTTGCTCTCGAAGTTGGAGTAGAACGCCCCCTTGCTGTAGCCGGCCGCGGCGGCGATGCGGTCTACCGAAGCGGCCGCATAGCCCTCTCGCGCGAACATCTTCGTGGCCGCGGCCAGCAACTTACATCGCGTCGCCGCCTGGCTTTCTTCCCGGGACATACGCATCGTCATGACGAGGTCAACTCCTTGTAGGGGATGGCGGCAGGACATGCCGGACATCGACGCCGCGGGCGCGGCCTGCAACGCCCTGCAATACCATTCCATGAAATTCGAATACTAATCAGTATTTGGATACTGTATAGTATTCGAATACCCGATCCTTGGGTAAACAAATAAGCAAGGAGATGCTTAGTGGACCACCATCCCATGGACCATCCCACCCGGCGCGTCCGTTTCGAACTGAAGAGCCGCCGCGTCGTCGTCCAGCACAGCGAACGGCTTACGCCGCACATGCAGCGCATCGTGCTTGCCGGCCCGGACCTGGCGGATTTCGCCAGCTTGTCGCCGGACGACCATGTCAAGCTTTTCTTTCCCGAGGGCGGCGAGGTCGAACGACGCGACTACACGCCGCGCCGCCACGACGCCGCGGCACGGACGCTGACGATCGATTTCGCGTTGCACGATGCCGGCCCCGCCACGCGCTGGGCCTTGCAGGCCAAGGCCGGAGACTCCCTGGAATTCGGCGGACCGCGCGGCTCCATGGTGGTTGAATGGTCGTACGACTGGTGGCTGCTGATCGGGGACGAGACCGCCCTGCCCGCCATCGGACGCCGCGTGGAAGAAGCGCCTGCCGGCACGCGCATCATTACGGTGGGCATCGTTCCCGGCGCGGAAGACGAGCAGCGCTTCGATACCCGCGCCGACCACACCGCGCTGTGGGTGCATCGCCCCCCCGAACACGCCGACGATGCGGCGCCGGTGATGCAGGCATTGAAGTCGGTGGCCCTGCCGCCGGGCGACGGATACGTCTGGGCAGCGGCGGAAGCGGGCGTGGCGAAGGCGATACGCGGATATCTGCGCGACGAGATCGATCACCCGCGCGCCTGGACGAAGGTGGTCGGATACTGGAAGAAGGGCCAGGCCGACGCCCATGAAAAGTTCGAGGAGTGACGGATCGCGACCGGCCCAGGGATCAGCCGTAGGCGACCGCGCGATCGTCTTGCGGCGGCTGCCGCGCCGCATGGCCCAGCGCGATGGCCAGGCCCTCGTCCAGGCTGGCCACCGCATGGTGGGCAATGCCGAAAGCCTTGCTGGCGCCCTGCCCACGCTGCGCCGCCACGTCGCGGCGCCGGGCATCGGGTTCAATCACCACCAGCGCGGTGCAAACGCGCGCCAGCGCCTCGCGATGCTGCTTGAGCCAGATGCCGCGCTGCTTGAAATCCTCGTGGGACTCCTCGACGGGCGTCTCCAGGTAAAGTACCGCGAACCGTTCGCCATGGCGCAACAGCATGTCCATCTCCGTCGCCCACTGCGCGGCATAACCCGGTGCTATGGCGGTAGGACGCACCACCACCGCGGGAAAGCGCGACGTATCGTGAACGGTAAACAAAGCGTGATCCAACGTCTTCACAAAAGGCCTCCATCGACAACTAGCCGTCCCGATCCACGCGACTGCGATACGGCTGCATGACGGATACGGCTGCATATACGGCAGGCCCCAGCTTAAATAACCCCCATCCATTTGAAAATTGACAAGTTTGCAGTCCAGGCTTGCATTGGACGCAACGATCGCGCCGGCCCCGCGGGCCCGCGCCGCGAGGTCATGGCGCTGTCGCCGCCAAGGTCTCGCAGATCTCGCGCACCAGCGTCCGTAGCCACCGATGCGCGGCATAGTTCTGGTAACGAGGATGCCAGCCTTGCACGAGGACCAGCGGATCCAGGGGCAGCGGCAAGGGGAAGGTCCGCACCCTGAGCCCCTGGCGACGCGCAGCGGTGGCCATGTGCTCCGGTGCGGCCACGATCAGGTCCGTGCCACCCAGCATGAGCAGGCCGCCCATGGCGTGCGGCACGATCACCGCCACTCGTCGGGACAGGCCCAGCGCGTCCAGCGCGGCATCGATGGGACCGTGGGCGCGTCCCATGCGCGACACGGCAATGTGATCGAACTCCGCCACGCGGGCGGGCGTGATATCGCCTGAAAAAATAGGATGGCCCTCGCGTGCCACGCCAACGATCCGCGTCGAGAACAGTGTCTGGACATGCATGTCCGGCCCCAGCGGGCGCATGGAGGTGATATAGATGTCCACCGTTCCGTCGCGCAGCACGGGCTCGGTGCTGTCATTGTCCGGCGAGAAACGCAGGCTCACGCGAGGGGCCTCGGTTTGTACCCGCTCGATCAGGGCTTGGCCGAATGCGCCGGTATAGAAATCGCTGGCGCGTAGATTGAAGCTGCGCTCCAGCGTGCGCGGGTCGATGGCGGTTCGCTGGCACAGCAGCTGGCGCGATCGTTCGACGGCATCGCGCACCTCGTCGCGCAAGGCCTCGGCGCGGGGCGTGGGCGCCAGGCCCCGCCCCGCCTTCACCAGGATGGGATCGCCGACGGTCTCGCGTATGCGCGCCAGCGTGCGGCTCATCGCCGGCGTGCTCAAGTTCATGCGACGCGCGGCGGCCGTCACCGACCCTTCTTCCAGGAGGATATCGAGCGCGTACAGCAGGTTCAGGTCAGGAAATTGCATGGAGGACGAATCAGCCACGGCGCGCCGCCTCGATCGCGGCGATGTCGATCTTTCTCATCGTCATCATCGCGTCGAACGCGCGCTTGGCCGCGTCGCGGTCGGGGTCGGTGACCGCCTCCATGAGCACGCGAGGCGTGATCTGCCACGACAGGCCCCATTTGTCCCGGCACCAGCCGCAGTCGCTTTCCTCGCCGCCGTTGCCGACGATGGCGTTCCAGTAACGGTCGGTCTCGGCCTGGTCCTCGGTCGCCACCTGGAACGAGAACGCCTCGGTATGCTTGAAGGCCGGGCCGCCGTTCAAGCCGATGCAAGGGATGCCCAGCACCGTGAATTCCACCAGCAGGACATTGCCCTGCTCGCCCGACGGATAATCGCCCGGCGCATGATGCACGGCGACTACCTTGCTATCCGGAAACGTGCTGGCATAAAACGTCGCGGCATCCAGCGCGGTGCCGTCGAACCACAGGCAAACCTTGTTCTTTCCCATCATTTCTCATCTCCTCGTTGATAGAAGCCGCGCGGCGCGGCCTCATCCCAGACGGCACACCCGCCGTATCCCCGCCAGCGCGATCCACCCCATCGTCAGCGCCACCAGCGCCAACGCCACGCGCAGCGACATCGCATGGGTGATGCCGCCGATCAGCGGCGGCCCCAGCAGCATGCCGACATAGGCGAAACGCGCCACGCCCGCCACCCCGGCCGCCGGACTCATGCCCGGCAGCCTGGCGCCGGCCAGGAAAAAGAAAGGCATCAGGTTGGCCACCCCCAGCCCCATCAAGGTGAAACCCACCAGGCTGGACACCGGCCACGGCGCGGCGATGACCAGGGTCATCCCGGCGCATCCCACCCAGGCGCTGACGGTCATCAGGCGCTCGTCGCTGAAACGGCGCCGCAACAGGTCCGCGCCGAAGCGGCCGACCGCCATGCCGGTGGCGAAAGTCGCGTATCCATAACCACTGCGCGCGGTCGTCGCGCCGGCCACGTCGCGCATGTACACGGCGGCCCAGTCGTACATGGCCCCTTCGCAAACCAGCCCAAGAAAGGCCACGGTGCCCAGGATCCACAATGCGCGCGGGATGCCGGGTGTAGCAGCCGCGCCCTCCTCCACGTGCGATGGCGCGTCGGTCAACAAATAGGATGTCGCCAGCAGCGCGGCCAGCACCGTCATCGCGGCGATGGCGAAGCCGTGGACCTGCAAGGACACGCCCGCCCCCATCAACAGGCCGCCCAGGCCCGCGCCGGCCATGCCGCCCAGGCTGAACATGCCGTGCAGCGTGGACATGACGGGCTTGCCCAGCCGCGCTTCCACGGTGGCGGCCTGGACGTTCATGGCCACGTCGAAGGCGGCCATGCCCATGCCGAACAGGACGAGGATGACCAGTAGCAGGGGGAAATATCCCGCCCACGGAATGACGACCAGCATGATCGAATAGGCCAGGCCGCTGATGGCCAGGACGCGGGCGCTGCCTGCCCGCCCCACCCAGCGGCCGACCCCGTTCATCGCCAGGATGGCGCCGGCCGAGACGGCCAGCATCGCCAGCGACAGCACGGCGTCGGATACCTGGAAGTCGGTCTTCAGTACGGGAATCCAGACGCCCCAGGTGGCGAAGGTGGCGCCGTTGACGAAGAACTGGGCCATGGTGGCCCAGGTCGCCCGGCGCACGGCCCGGGCGCCCGCATGCGCCGAAGCGCCCGGCAAGACGTTTTCGCTGCTTTTCATGAAAAAGGAAATGCTGACTGCAATGTGTCGATGATGTCACAGAAGCATGACCGGACGGGTTATCTCCCCTTTTTTGAAAATTGTATTTCGTATACGATCAGACAATTCAACCAACACCTCCGGCCGGTTTCAAGTTCCAGGACCGGAGAAGCATTTCTTGAAAACGCTCCGCCCCCCCATGGAGCACCCAGAGGAGACAACCCATGCACAAGCCCCTTCCGCCGGCTCGCCGGCTGCCGCGCGTCCTGTCCACGCTCGCCTTGCTGGCGATCGTGCCGCTGGCGGCCCAGGCGCAGGCCGCTTACCCCGACCACAAGGTCCGCGTCATCGCGCCGCAAGGCGCGGGCGGCGGCGTGGACATCATGGCGCGCTCGCTGGCCGAGGAATTGAGCAAGCGGCTGGGCCAGACGTTCTACGTGGACAACCAGGGCGGCGCCGGCGGGACCATAGGGGCCACGGACACCGCGCGCGCCAAGCCGGACGGCTATACCTTGATGGTGGCCTATGTGGCCACCCACGGCACCAATCCCGCCGTGCGCAAGACGCCCTATGACCCGGTCAAGAGCTTCACCCCCATCGCCATGATCGGCGGGACCGCCAATGTGCTGCTCACCAGCCCCGCGCTCCCGGTGAAGACCTTGCCGGAATTCGTCGCCTATGCGAAAGCCCACGGCGACACGGTGAGCTACGGCACGTCGGGCAACGGCACGCTCAACCACCTGGCCATGGAAGAATTCAAGTCCGAGGCGGACTTCAAGGACTTGCCGGTCCCCTACAAGAGCATGACGGAGGCGCAGACCGACATGATCGGCGGCCGCGTGCAGTCGGTGTTCCCCGGCGTCGCCGCCGGACTGGCCATCATCAAGTCCGGCAAGGCCCTGCCCCTGGCGGTCACCGGAGACAAGCGCAATCCCATCATCCCGGACGTGCCCACCTTTGCCGAGCAGGGCTATCCGAAGATGCAGGCATTGACCTGGTATGGGCTGGTCGGCCCTGCCGGCATGCCGCCGGCCGTCACCGCCAAGCTGAACGAGACCGTCAACGACGTGCTGAAATCCGACGCCTTCCTCCAGCGCCTGCGCAACCTGGGCGTGGATCCCATGGCCATGACGCCCCAGCAGTTCGGCGACTACATCGCCCACGACATCGATACGTGGAAGCGCGTGGCCCACGAGAACAACATTTCCCTGGACTGAGCCGTCCGTCCATTCCCCGAGCAGGAAACCCATCATGTCCGATAAGCACCCCGTACCCGAAGTCTCCGTGTCGCAGCGCCTTGCGCAAGTCATCGTGAACGCGCGCCCCGAATCATCACCTGAATCATCACGCGATGCGCGCGCCACCGGCCGCCGCATGCTGCTGGACATCGCCGGCATCGCGGTGGCCGCGCGCGCGCAGCCCTATGTGCGTGCCGCGCTGGACGCCCTGGACCAGGACGGTCCTTGCACGGTCTTCGGCCATGCGCGGCGCCTGGGCGCCGAAGGCGCGGCCTTTGTCAACGGCACCGCGGCGCACGGGGAGGATTTCGACGATACCTACGAAGGCGGTCCCGTGCACGCCGGCGTGGTCATCGTGCCCGCGCTGCTGGCCGCCGCCGAACGCCATGGCCTTGGCGGGCAGGATTTCCTGCGCGGCCTGGCCGTCGGCGCGGAAGTCATGTGCCGCCTGTGCGCCGTCGCGCCGACCAAGGTCCACAAGGCGGGCTTTCATCCGACCGCGGTGTTCGGCGTCTTCGGCGCGGTGGCGGGCATCGGCGCGGCCCTGCGCCTGAGCGCCCAGCAACTGACCGATGCCTTCGGCATCGCCGGCAGCCTGGCGTCCGGCATCATCGAATACCTGGCCGACGGTTCCTGGACCAAGCGCCTGCATCCCGGCTGGGCCGCGCAATCGGGCTATCGCGCGGTGCGCCTGGCCATGGGCGGATTCAAGGGCCCGCGCACGGTATTCGAGGGCAGCCACGGCGTCTTCCATGGTTTCGCGAACACCCTGGAGGGTGATTTCACCGCCATGCTGGACGGCTTCGGTGAAAAATGGATCTGGCCCACCATCGCCTTCAAGCCGTATGCCTGCGGCACCATGTGCCATCCCTACATCGACTGCGCGCGTGAGTTCGGCAAGCTGGGCCTGGACCCGGCCGCCATCGCCGCCATCGAATGCGAAGCGGCCGAGGGCGTGCTGCACCGGCTGTGGGAACCCCTGGACCTGAAGCAGGCCCCGCCCAACGGCTACGCCGCCAAGTTCAGCGTGCCCTACGCCATCGCGGTGGCCATCCTGCGCGGCGACGCCGGCCTGGGCGAATACGACGACGAAATCGTCAAGGCGCCGGCCATCGTCGCGCTGGCGCGCAAGGTGAAGTACGTGGTCGACCCCGCCAACCCTTATCCGAAGCAGTTCACCGGGCATGTGAAAGTGACCATGGCCGATGGCGAGGTGCATGAGTTCCGGCAGGGCTATTTCAAGGGCGGCGTCGATCATCCGCTCAGCGACGACGACCTGACGCGCAAATTCCACGCGAACTGCGCCTATGGCGGCCTGGCGCCGGCCGATAGCGAGGCCCTGCTGGCGCACATCGACCACGTGTTCGACAGTGCAAAGGTGGACTTCGCGCCATTCGCACGCTGAGCGGTTCGCACGCTGGGCGGTTCGCGGGCCGAGCGGTTCGCGGCTGAACCAGCCAGGCAGTTCAAGCCATGCGCTTGTTCAAGCCCAACGCTTGCTCAAGCCATGCGCTTGGCGCCCACCGGACGGTCCCCGATCTGGCGCGCCCTGCCCGCCAGCGCGCCGAAAGCCGCCATCGCCAGGGACAGGACCACGCCTATCGACAAGGGGATGGTCCAATTGCCGGCCAGGTCGTGCAGCTTGCCGGTCAAGGTGGGCCCGCAAGCGGCCAAGGTGTAGCCCACGCCCTGCGCCATGCCGGACAGGGCCGCCGCCTGGCGGGCATTCGACGCACGCAAGCCCATGAAGATCAGCGCCAGCAAGATGCCGCCGCCGGAGCCGAAGCCATACAACAGGGCCCACGCGGTGGCGCCCGCGGGCACGAACAGCAGGCCCAGCAGGCCGATAGCCATCATCAGCGCCATGGCCGCCGCCACGCGGGTCTGGTCCTTCATGCGTCCCACCAGGGGCGCCAGCACGATGCCCGGCACGGCGGACGCGAACTGCATGCCGCCATGCACCGCTCCCGCCTCGGCCGGCGTATAGCCGACATCGGCGAGGATGGTCGGCAGCCAGCTGATCAAAACGTAGTACAGCAAGGAATTGATGCCCATGAACAGCGTCACCTGCCAGGCCAGCGCGGAATGCCAGACGGGACCGCCATGCGGCGGGCTTGCCGTGCCCCGGGCCGGGCCCGTATGCGCGCCCAGCTGGCTGGTCCAGACGGCCAATGCGGCCACCGGGAAGACGAGGGTGCCGGCCAGGGCCCCCTGCCATCCCCACGCCGCCGCCATCGGCACCACGCAAGCCGAGACCAGCGCGGCGATACCGCCCATGGCCAGCGCGCACGCCCCCATGACGATGGGCACCCGCGCCGGGAAGTCCCGCTTCGCCAGGCTGGGCAGCAGCACGTTGCCCACGGCGATGCTGGAACCGCATATCGCCGTGCCCAGGTACAGGCACCACAGCGGACCCGCCGAACGCACCAGCAGGCCGCCCGCCACCAGCCACATGGCCCCGAACAAGGTGCGCTCCAACCCGTATTCGCGGGCCAGCAAGGCAGCGAAGGGAGAGATCAGCCCGAAGGCCAGCAAGGGCAGCGTGGTGAGCATGCCAGCCTGCGCGGGCGACAGGTCGTAGTGTGCCTGCAGAACGCCGAGTATCGGCGCCAGGCCGGTAACGGGAGCGCGCAGGTTGCTGGCGATCAGCAACAGGCCGGCAATCAGCAGGACGGGCCGGGCAAGCGACCGGCGCGGGGTATCAGGTGTGGTCATGGCATCTACATGGTCTGGGCCCCATGCGCGAGGGGGTTCGTAACCTTAACGCCCATGGGCCGTTATGAATTTAGCTAAGATGCCAGGAAATCGCTGAATCCTGCCATCCAGGCATCGGCCCCCATCGTTCCATACCGGCCCAGCCGTCGGGCGGCCCGCCCATCATGGCCCCGGCCCCACCTGCGTCGCGCCCCGCCCCATGCCACCTCGCGTCCGTCTCGCTCCGCGCCTTGCTTCCTTTCCCACCGCCGCGCCGGAAGGCGTGCTGCTGGGACCCTTGGATATCTTCGAGGAAAGCCCTCGCCTGGGGCCGGTCTTCGGCGTGCGTGTGCGCGCGGCAGACCACCGGGCGGAGGTGCCGGCCCACCGCCACACGCAAGGCCAATTGGTGGTGGCCTTGCGCGGCGGCGTGGTCTGCGAAGTTCCCGACGGCGTCTGGATGGTGCCGCCGACGTGCGCGGTCTGGGTGCCGGGCGGGCTTGCGCACAGCATCCGCGCCACGGCGAATGCGCGCATGGGCTATCTGTTCGTCCAGCCAGGCGCCTCCGACCTGCCCGACCATTGCTGCACCTTGGCCATTTCTCCGCTCGCGCGCGAACTGGTGCTGCGCCTGGCGGACCTGCCGTCCGAGTACGAGGCGGACAGCGCCACCGGCCGCCTGGCCCGGGTCCTGCTGGAAGAATTGGCGCGCATGCCGCGGGAGCAACTGCATTTGCCCACATCGGCCGAACCGCGCCTGCGACGCATCGCGAAAATGCTGTCCGATGATCCCGCCGACCGCCGCACGCTGGCCGAATGGGGCCACGTGGTGGCCACCAGCGAACGCACGCTGGCGCGACTGGTCAGGCAGGAAACCGGCCTCACCTTCGGCCGCTGGCGCCAGCAGCTGCACTTGATCGTGGCCTTGCACCAACTGTCCGCGGGCCAGTCCGTGCAACGCGTGGCCGAAGCCCTGGGCTATGACTCGGTCACGGCGTTCATCAGCATGTTCAAGAAATCGCTGGGCAAGCCGCCCGGCAAGTATTTCGCGGGCATCGCGCGGCGGGACGATGCCCAAGACAGCGCGGCGCCGCCCGCCTATCCCGCCTGAACCCGCACCAGCTGGTCGACGCGCACGACACGGCTGACTTCCAACACCGCCTGCGCCACGGCATCGTCCATGGTGGGGGCCTCGCGATTGAAGGCCAGTGCCACCAGGTTGCCCTGCTTCCATGCCAGCTCGACTTGCTCGCAACCGTTGTACTTCAACAATCGCAATAACTCGTCGGCCAGGTTTTCAAGGCGTGTGGCATCCTGCAAGTTATAGATAAGTTTGAACTGATAAGACATTTTTTCCGGCATCCGCGACGAGGTTATAAAGACCGTCCCGGCGCATCACGGTCGTGATCGCGCCGACAGGTCAGTAACCCGAAGCCGGTTTACGTCTCAGACCGCGCCGAGATGCATTAGTCGCAGTATCTGGTCGCGCTCGGCGCGCATCAGCGGCAACACCTCCGCCTTGATGCGGGCCGCGTCGTAATCGTCGTCATTGACCGACAGGCCCAGCGACAAGGCGCGCGTGGGGCTGGTGAACAGGGCAATGCCCACCGTCGTCACCCGGCGCTCCGGATAGCTGGCCGTCGACCACTGGTCCGGCGACAGGCCCAGCGCGGAATGCAGCGCGCTGCCCGGCGGCAGTGCATTGCCGACCCGCAGGTTGACCACGATGAGCTTGCGGCGTTCCGATGCCGAGCTGGCGCGCGCGATGATGACGACATCCTCCTTCGCGCGCTCGCCGATGTTGACCATGCCGTCGCAACGGTCCGCCAGCGCCTGCAGGGAAGCCTGGATGAGATCGTCGACGCCGGTATTGGCCAGGGCCGCGAAGCCGATCTCCAGCAATTGCGGCGTGAGCGACCAGCGCGTCCCTTCCTTGCGCACATAGCCCTCCCCCAACAGCGTATTGAGCAGCCGCAGCACCGTGGCGTGCGGCAAATCCACCGCTTGCGAAAGCGCCGTAAGGGATTGCCCGGGGCCCCCGCGAAAAGCCCGCAGGATGGCTAGACACCGCTGGACCGACCTATTATCATTCATTTGATCACGGGGTGAAATTATTGTTCATCTAGTGAAAAATAATAGCCGACCTTGCGGCTGCCCGCAAGCGGCTACTCCCTGTTCGCGGTCATCAGCAGAGTTGGGGGCATTCATGGGGTATAGAGTAGGCGTCGATATCGGCGGCTCGTTCACCGACTTCGCGGTCTTCGATGAAGACAGCGGCGAAATCAAGAGCCTGAAAGTATTCTCCCGCCCCGACCAGCCGGGGGAGGAAGTCATCGCCGGGGTGCGCATGCTGGGCGAGCGCTACGGCATACAGCCCGGCCAGATCAGCTATTTCACGCACGGCACCACGGTCGGCATCAATACGGTGATCCAGCGCAAGGGCCTGAAGCTGGCGCTGTTCGCCACCCGCAACTTCTGCGACGTGCTTGAGCTGGCGCGGCTGAAGACGCCGGACATGTACCACCTGCTGTCGCGCCGTCCCACGCCGCTCATCAAGCGCAGCATGGTCTTCGGCATCGACGAGCGGATGGCGCCGGACGGCTCGGTGCGCCAGCCGCTGGACGAGGCCAGCGTGACTCGCGCCGTGCGCGCGGCGCAGGACGCGGGCGCCGAAGGCATCGTCATTTCCCTGCTGCATGCCTATCGCAATCCGGCGCACGAGTTGCGGGTCAAGGAAATCATCGCCGCCCTCGCGCCCGACCTGCCCGTGTCGTGCTCCAGCGAAACCTGGCCCATCATCCGCGAATACGAGCGCACCATCACGGCGGTCATCGGCGGGTATGTCCAGCCGCGCGTGGCGCACTACCTCGGCTCGCTGCAAGCCGCGCTGAAGAATGCCGGCGTGCGGCCCGAGCCGCGCCTGACCAAGTCCAACGGCGGGGTGATGACGGCCGAGCAAGGCAAGCGCGACTGCGTGCAAATGATCCTGTCCGGCACGGCCGCCGGCGTCATCGGCGCGGCGCACGTCGCCGCCACCGCCGGCATCGCGCGCTGCCTCAGCCTGGACATCGGCGGCACCAGCGCCGACATCGCCGTGATCATCGACGGCAAGCCCCAATACGGCGTCGGCGAACTGATCGGCGATTTCCAGATCTACATTCCGTCGGTCTCCGTGTCCTCGGTCGGCGAGGGAGGCGGGTCCATCGCGTGGGTCGATCCGCTGGGCGTGCTCAAGGTCGGCCCGGAAAGCGCCGGCTCGCGTCCCGGCCCGGCCTGCTACCGGCGCGGCGGCACGCGCGCCACCATCACCGATGCCTTTGTCTGCTGCGGGCTGGTGGGTCATTCCGACCTCGGCTACCAGGCGGTGGAAGTCGATGCCGATGCCTCGCGCCGGGCGGTCGGCGAACTGGCCATCCGCCTGGGCCGCGGCATCGAGGAAACCGCCGAAGCCATCATCCAGATCGCCGTCTCGGGCATGTACACGGAAGTCAGCGGGCTGGTGTCGCGCTACGGCATCGACCCGCGCGAATATGCCGTCCTCGCTTTCGGCGGAGCCGGCCCCATGCTGGGCGGCTTCCTGGCCCGCGAAATCAAGGTCAAGGAAATCGTCGTGCCGCCCTCGCCCGGCACGCTCAGCGCCCTCGGGGGCCTGATCGCCGACCTCAAGAGCGATTTCCTCAAGACCGTCTACACCGATCTCACCCCCGCCAGCCTCCCCGCCATTCGCGACGAATTCGCCGCCTTGCGCACGCGCGCCGAACAATGGCTGCGCCAGGAACAGGGCCACATCGACCAGGCCGAGCTGGTCTATTCGGCGGAGATGCGCTATCGCGGCCAATCCTACGAAATCGACACGGAACTGGATCCCGCGCACCTGGCGGCGGGCGACGCCGTGGCGGTGGGACAGGCCTTCCATGCCATGCACCGGCGCCTCTACGGACACGCCGACGAGCGTGCGCCGGTGCAGGTCGTCAGCCTGCGGGTGGTGATCTCCGGCAACAACGACAAGCCGCGCTTTCCGCGCCACGAGCCGCGTCCCGGCACGCCGACGCCGGACCGCCAGGTGCGCGTCTGGCTGGACGGCGGCTTCCGCGTCGTGGACCTCCACAGCCGCGCGTCGCTGCACGCCGGCCAGCACTTCCAGGGCCCGGCCATCGTCACCCAGGACGATTGCACCACGGTCATTCCGGTAGGCCATGCCTGCCGGGTCGATGAGTACGCCAACCTGCGCATCACCGCCGAAGGAGAGCCGTCGTGAGCCATACCGTCGACAATTTCCGCTTGCAGGTGCTGGCCAACCACTGCACCGCGGCCGCCGAGGCCATGGGCTACACGCTGATGCGCACGGCCTACTCCACCTTCGTCAAGGAAACGGAAGACTTCTCGGCGCAGCTGATGACGCCGTCGGGCAAGACCTTCGCGTCGCCCAAGACCTTCGGCGCCACCTGGTACACGGGCCTGGACTATGGCCGGGTGATCCAGATGACGGACGATTACCGCGAAGGCGATATCTACCTGACCAACGACCCGTACAGCGGCTACGTTTCCACTCACACGCCCGACATGCACGTCTGGAAGCCGATCTTTCGCGACGGCCGGCTGGTGTGCTTCGTCGGCACGCACATCCACAACACCGACATGGGCGGCGCGGTGCCGGCCTCCCTGTCGCGCACCCTCACCGAGGTGCATCAGGAGGGCATCCGCATTCCGCCCATGCTGCTGATGCGCGACGGCGTCATCGACGAGAAGTTGCTGCGCATCCTGGCCATCAATGTCCGAATGCCGGACCAGAACCAGGGCGATCTAAACGCGCAGATCGCCGCGCTCAACGTCGGCGAGCGCAAGGTGCATGAAATCATCGACCGCTTCGGCGTCGAGGAATTCATGCAGGGCGCCGAGGCCATCCTCGACTACGCGGAGCAACAGACCCGCGCGCTGATCCGCGAGATACCCGACGGCGACTATGCCTTCTCCGAATATGCCGACGAGGACTCGGTGGGCGGGTATCCCTGCCGCATCCACATCACCTTGCGCGTGCGCGGCGATGAACTGACGCTGGACTTCACCGGCAGCGATCCGCAGGTGGCGTCCTCGCTGAACGTGCCGACCGGCGGCGACGGGCACCACTCGGTCATCACGGTGGGCCTGATCTACGTCATGCATTCCCTGGCTCCCCGCAACATGCTGAACTACGGCTCCGTGCGGCCCTGCCATGCCGTGCTGCCCGAGGGCACCGTGGTCAATCCCCATGCGCCGGCGGCGGTGGGCATGCGCAGCCTGATGGCCGCGGTGATCCAGGCCTGCACGTTCGGCGCCTTCAATCGCGCGCTGCCCGAGCGCCTGCCGGCATGCCCCGCCGGCGGCTCGACGCTGCTCAACGTCAAGACCGCGACGCGCGAAGGACGCCAGGTGCTGTCTTCCATCGGGCCTTGCGGGGGCGGGGCTGGTGCCGGGCCGGAATTCGACGGCGTGGAAGGCTGCGGCGCCAACAATGCCTTCCTGAAGAACACGCCCGTCGAAATCAACGAAGCCGAAGTGCCCATCGAGATCATCCGCTACGGTCTGGTGCCGGATACCGGCGGCGCAGGCCGCCTGCGCGGCGGCAACGCGGCGACCATGGAATTCAAGCTGCTGGCGCCCAATGGCGTGGTGACCGCGCGCAACCGCAACCGGTCGGAACTGGCGGCGTGGGGCGTGGTCGGCGGCAAGGCCGGGGCCAACTCCCGCTTCATCAAGAATCCCGATTCCGCCCAGCCTGAAGAGCTGCGCAATAGCGATCTGGTCAATTGCGCGCCCGGCGACGTCATCCGGCTGGAGGGGCCCGCCGGCGGGGGCTACGGCCATCCGTACGAGCGGCCGATAGAACAGGTGGTGGAGGATGTGCGCTGCGGCTTCGTGTCGATCGCGCACGCGCGCGACGCCTATGGCGTGGCGCTGGGTCCCGACCTGACGGTTGACGTGGCAGCCACGCAGTCCCTGCGGTCCGGCCAGCCGCCACGGCCGGGGCATTTCGATTTCGGGCCGGGCCGCAGCCGCTTCGAGCGCATCTGGACCCCCGCGCGGTACGACGCGATGACGCGCATCATGGCGGCCATCCCGGTCAGCTGGCGCCATTTCGTGAAGCACCGGATGTTCGAGGCGCTGAAGGACACCGCGCCGCCCCCGGACGGCGGCGCGGCCGATATCGAACGCATCTACGCGACGCTGGCACAACGGTACGCCGACCTGCCCCGGCCGGCGGACCTCGCGGCGCGCGGGTAAACGTACCGGCGCGTGGCAGCCACTGCACGCGCAGCCACGGCTAGCAAGGAGCATCGCATGGCTACGTCCGCCGAGATCTTTTCTTCGGACTTTCGCAAGCTGCCTTATTGGTGGGAGGCCTATGCGCCGCCCGAGACCGACGACGACGCACTGCCCGCCAGCGCCGATGTCGTCATCATCGGCGCCGGCTACACGGGCATCTGCTGCGCGCTGACGCTGCGGGAGGCCGGTATCGAGGCGATCGTGCTGGAGGCCGGAAGGCCGGGCATCGGCGCCAGCACCCGTTCCGGCGGCCAGGTCTCGGGCGGCGTCAACGTCCAGAAGAAAGCCCTGGCAGCCGTCGGCGAGAACGACGCGCAACGGGCCGAGCGCCTGTCCGCGCGGCTGCGCGACGCCGACGCGGCCATGACCTATGTGGTGGGGCTGATCGAAAAGCATGGCATCCAATGCGGCTGGCGGCCCACTGGCCGCCTCACCACCATGTGGCTGCCCCAGCACTATGAAGCCTGGCAAGGCCGCATGGCGCAGCTCAATGCGAATACCCAGTCGCGTGCGCGCATGATCCCGCGCGAGGCGCTGGACGCGGAAATCGGTTCGTCCGTCTACCATGGCGCGGCCCTGATCGAGCGGGCCGGGCACCTGCATCCGGCGCAGCTCTACGGCGGCATGCTGGCCGCGGCGCGCGCGGCCGGCGCGAAGATCCATGGACAGGCGCCCGTTGCGCGCATCGCGCGGGTGCCGGGCGGCTACGACGTCACCAGCGGGCGCGGCACCGTACGCGCGCGGGAGGTCGTGATCGCCACCAACGGCTACACGGGTCCCGAGATGGCCGGCCTGGACCGCAGGGTGGTGCCCATCGCCACCTACATGATCGCCACCGACGAGCTGGCACCGGGCCTGGCCGAGGACATCCTGCCGACCAATCGCGCGGTGTCCGAATCGCGCCGCGTGGTCAATCACTACCGGCTCTCGCCCGATGGCCGCCGCCTGCTGTTCGGCGGGCGCGCGCGCTTCACGCCGACCAGCGAAGAGACCACGGCGCGCCTGCTGTATCGCGCCATGCTCAAGCGCTTTCCGCAACTGGCGGGAGCGCGCATCACGCACAGCTGGGGCGGCAAGGTGGCGATGACGCTGGACGCCATGCCGCACATCGGCGGCGCGGACGGCCTGCACTACGCGCTCGGCTGCAACGGCAGCGGCGTGGCCATGATGAGCTACCTGGGCCATAGCCTGGGACGCAAGATCGCCGCGCAATCGCGCGACCCCATCAACGCCTTCGATATGGGAGACATACCCGGCCATCCTTTCTATTCCGGCAACACCTGGTTCCTCTTCGCCATCGGCAGCTGGTACCAGGCCCGTGATGCCTATGACCACTGGAGAGCCCGCTGAAGCGCGGGCGCGAGGCAGGCAGAGGCGGCAACCCCGCAACCAAGCTTGAAATGTCGGACCGTCCGGTGCGGACGACGGGCAGCAAGCCGTCGCCGTGAACAAGGGACCGGACGGAAACAAGAGAATCAGGAGTGATCCGTGAACCATCCGCGTCGCAATGTCTTGAAAACGCTGTCCGGCCTGGTCGGGGCCGCCGCGCTTCCGCTTTCCTCCTTCCGGCCGGCCCTGGGTGCCGGTCCATCCTATCCGTCCGGCCCGGTCAACGTCATCGTGCCCTACGGGTCCGGCGGCAGCACCGATATCCTGGCCCGCCTGCTGGTGAACGATGTCAGCGACCGCCTGCATGGCAACTTCATCGTCGAGAACAAGGCCGGGGCGGCCGGCAACATCGGCACACGCCAGGTAGCCGTGTCGCGGCCAGACGGGGCGACGCTGCTGTATTCCACGGCGACGCCTTTCTGCATCAATCCCTACGTCTACAAGACGCTGCCCTTCGATCCGGACCATGACTTCGCGGCGATTTCCCGCACGGCGAAGCTGCCGCTGGTTCTGGTGGCGCCGACGTCGCTGGGGATCACCAATATCCAGGATTTCATCGCCTACCTGCGCAAGGACCCGACGCAACGCAGCTTCAGTTCCTATGGGGTGGGCGCGTCCAGCCACATCGCGGGCGCGACGTTCGCCCGCGCCATCGGCGCGCCGGGCGTCCTGCATGTGCCGTACAAGGACATGACGGCCATGTCCGACCTGGCCGCCGGACGCAATACGTTTCATATCGATGCCTGGTCGGCGGTGGATCCGCTGGTTAGGTCGGGCAAGCTGGTCGCGCTGGCGGTGTCCAGCAAGGAAGCGCTGCCGTGGGCGCCGCAACTGCCCACCATCGCCAGCGTCACACGGACGGATTACGAGATCGTCACGTGGCATGCCGTCTTCGCGCCGCGCAAGACGCCGGACAGCATCGTCACGCTGCTGAACCAGGAATTCCAGAAGTCGATCGACAAGCCCAAGGTGCGGCAGATCTATGCGGACCAGGGGTTCCTGCTGTATCCGCCCGCCACGCCCAAGGAAGTGGAAGCGTTCGTGCTGCAGGACAAGGCGCGGTGGAAAGGTTATGTGGAGGCGGCGGGGATCACGCCGTCGTGAGCGGGGGGCGGAGGTCGGAGGCTGCCGGCGCGGGTGTGGGTGGGGGTGTGGTGTGGGTGCACAAATCCTATTTAATGACTTATGATAATAAGCTTATTCAATTAGGTAATTTAGTGTGTTCACTGCGACTGTCCTCGGCCTGGCTATCGGTACCCTTCTTGGATTGACCGGCGCGGGCGGCGGCATTCTTGCCGTCCCGGCGCTGATGCTCGGGCTGCACCTCGGACTGGCCGAGGCCGCCCCGGTGGCCCTCATCGCCGTGGGCTCGGCGGCCGCGCTAGGCGCCGTGCAGGGCTTGCGACACGGGCTGGTGCGCTACAAGGCGGCCGCGTTGATGGCCCTCGCGGGCGGGATCGCGGCCCCGGCCGGCCTGCTGCTGGCCAAGCAACTGCCCGCTGCGTGGCTGAGCGCCGGCTTCGCGGCCGTGATGCTGCTCGTCGCGGCGCGCATGGCTCGGCAGGCGCGCGGACAGTCGACGGCAACCGCGACGGCGGCAACAGGCCCCATGGACGGCGCCATGCAAGCCCCGGCGCGGAGCAAGCCCTGCCGCCTGTCCCCCGTCACCGGCAAGTTCATCTGGACCGGACGCGCGGCATTGACGCTGGGCTCCATAGGAGCCTTGTCCGGGATCTGCACCGGCCTGCTGGGCGTCGGCGGCGGCTTCATCATCGTGCCCGCCCTCACCCGCTACAGCGACGCCCGCATGCACAGCATCGTTTCCACCTCCCTGATGGTCATCGCGCTGGTGTCGGCGGCCACCGTGGCGTCGGCCGCGGCGCACGGCCTGAGCCTGACCCCACTGCAATGGACCTTCATCGGCGCGGCCGTCGCCGGCATGGCGGCGGGTCGCACTTGCGCGCCGCGGGTGCCGCAGGCGGCCTTGCAAAAAGTATTCGCGCTGGTGTGCATCGTGGTGGCGGGCGTCCTGCTGTGGCGCGTGCGAGGCTGACGGCCGGTGTTCGCCGACAGGGGGCGCGGCACCGAGGGCACGACGACCTGGGCCTGGATGGCATGATGACCCGGATGGCCTGATGACCTGGATGGCCTGGATGGCCTGGATGGCCACGATGCCTGACGATACGGCAGCCCATCCGTACAATGGGCCACCCTTCCCCCCAAGGTCGAACATGGACACCGACATGGATACCGACGCCCCCGCCCCGTCCGCTCCCCCGCGCCATCGCCTGCGCCGCATGGCGGGCCATGATCCGCAGGAACGACATCGCACCGCCACGCCCCTGGAAGGCCTGTTCGACCTGACCTTCGCCACCTGCTTCGGCCTGGCGGCATCGCAGCTCGCGCATGCGCTGGCGCAAGGGCATTTCGCCACGGCGCTGATCGGCTTCGGCTTCGCCAGTTTCGCCATCTGCTGGGCCTGGATCAACTTCTCGTGGTTCTCCTCGGCCTATGACACCGACGACTGGATCTTCCGCCTGGTGACCATGGTGCAGATGATAGGCGTGCTGGTGCTGGCCACGGGCCTGCCGCGCCTGTTCGAGACCATAGACAAGGGCGCCCAGGTCGACAACAGCATCATCGTGCTCGGCTATGTCATCATGCGCATCGCCATGGTGACGCAATGGCTGCGCGCCGCCCGCCAGGATCCGGGACGCCGCCGCGCCTGCCTGACCTATGCGACCGCCATCTCCATCGCGCAGATCGGCTGGATCATCCAGATCTTCCTCGACACCTCGGTGGCCAGCACGCTGCTGTGCGCCGCCGTCCTCGCCGCGATCGAACTGGCCGGCCCGGTCATCGCCGAACGCATCGGCGACGGCACGCCCTGGCACGCCCATCACATCGCCGAGCGCTACAGCCTGTTCGCGCTCATCGCGCTGGGCGAAGGCGTGGTAGGCACCATCGCCGGCCTGGCCGCCGTCGTCGAAATCCAGGGCTGGAGCCTGGATGCCGCCCTGGTCTGCCTGGCCGGCATCGGCCTCACTTTCGGCATGTGGTGGATCTATTACATGCTGCCCTCCGCCGAGGTCCTGCACGCGCACCGCGACCGGTCCTTCGTCTGGGGGTACGGGCAGATTTTCATCGTCGCGGCCATCGTCGCCACCGGCGCCGGCCTGCATGTGGCCGCCTATGCCATCGAGCACGAAGCCCATATCGGGCAGCTGGCCACCGTCCTGTGCAGCGCCGTGCCGGTCGGACTCTTCCTCGTCCTCGTTCATGGACTGCATCGCTACCTGGTGCCGCGTTCGGAAGTGCGGCGCGGGACATTGCTGGCCGGCAGCGCAGCGCTGATCGCCGTGGCGGTCGGCGCGGCGGCGGCCGGCGCCGGCATCGCCATCTGCCTGGTGATACTCATGCTGGCGCCGACCCTGACGATCCTCGGCGTCGAGTTCTCGGGAAGGCGCGGCGAGGTTGCGAGCCTGAACCCATGAGCGATCCCACCGATCCGTCCAACCGACTCGGCGCCTATCTCAAGCATCGGCGCGCCAAGCTCGACCCCACCGCCTTCGGCCTGCCGGCCGAGCGCCGCCGTACCCCTGGCCTGCGGCGCGAGGAAGTCGCCTTGCGGGCCAACATCAGCCCGACCTGGTACACCTGGCTGGAACAAGGCCGCGGCGGCGCGCCGTCCGCGGACGTGCTGGAACGCATCGCCGGCGCCCTGATGCTGACGGACGCGGAACGCGAACACCTGTTCCTGCTGGCCCTGGGCCGGCCGCCGGAAGCCCGCTATCGCAAGGACGAAGGCATCACGCCGCGCCTGCAACGCGTGCTGGACGCACTGGACCCCAGCCCCGCCCTGGTCTACACGGCAACCTGGCAGATCGTTGGCTGGAACCGCGCGGCGACGATATTGTTCACCGACTACGCCGCCCTGCCGCCGCAAGAACGCAACGTGCTGCGCTTCGTCTTTCTCAATCCCGCGGTGCGCGCGGCGCAAGAGGACTGGGAAAGCGTGGCGCGCTTTGTCCTCGGCGTCTTCCGCGCGACGACGGCGCGCGTGGGCGCCGCGCTGGAGGTACAGCCCCTGGTCGAGGAGCTCAGCCGCCTCAGCCCGGAATTCGCGCGCATGTGGGGCGACAACGACGTGAGCGCCCATGGCGGCGGCGTCAAGCGCCTGCGCCATCCCGTGCTGGGCCCGCTGGCGCTGGAATATTCGGCCTTCGCGGTCGACGGCCGGTCGGACCTGAACATGATCGTGTACAACCCCGCCACGCCGGCCGACGCCCAGCGGGTCAGGACCCTGCTGCAGGCGCAGCCAGCAGCCAGTCCCTGAACGCCACCAGGGGCGCGTACGAGGACTTGTGCGCCGGGTAGGCGAATTGATAATGCTTGCCGCTGGCGTAGCGATAGCCGATGGGCGCGACCAGCTTGCCCGACGCCAATTCCTCTTCCACCAGGACGTCGGGCACCAGGCCCACGCCTATTCCCGTGGCCACCGCCTGGATCAGGTGGGACGTGACCTCGAACGTCGGTCCGAAGCATAGCTGGCGCGGGGTGCCGCCCTGAGCGTCGAACCACTCCGACCAGACATTGGCCCGGCTGGCAACGCGCAGCAGCAGCACGTCGCGCAAGTCGTCCGGACCGGCGATGGGATGTTGCTCCAGCAGCCCGGGACTGGCCACCAGCACCAGTTGTTCTTCCAGCAGCCGGTGCGAGACCAGGCCTGGCGCCGCGCCTTCGTCCACCCGGATCACGGCATCCATCCCCGCCGCATCCAGGTCGAACTCGCCGATGCGCGAATGCAGGTGCACCAGCACCTTGGGGTGGGCGGCATAGAAGCCGTGCAACCGCGGCATCAGCCATCGGGCGCCGAAGGTGGGCAGCAAGGCCAGGTTGATGCTGCCGCCGCCCGCCGCCATGGCCGTCACCTGCAAGGTCGCATTGCGTATCCGCCCGATGGCCAGGCCCACTTCACGCATATAGATGCGCCCAGCGTCGGTCAGCGCGATGGCGCGCCCCTTGCGTTCGAACAACTGACGCTGCAGCAGGTCTTCCAGGGCCTGCACCTGGCGGCTGACGGCGCTTTGCGTCAGGGACAGCTCGGCCGCCGCCTTGGTGTAGCTCAGGTGGCGGGCCGACGACTCGAAGGCCAGCAGCAGGGACATGGACGGTGTCAGCGTGCGTGGATTCATTCATAAAACTCATGCGTTACCTGAGAAAAAACCATTTTATCCGTTTAAAGCAAATGGATAGACTTCAAAAAACGAATTCCTCCCTGGTTTACGACCATGTCCGCCCTGCCCCGCATGATCCCCCGCCTTGACCGCGTGCCCCTGACGAACGACGCCCATGCCTCCTTCGCGGCGGCGCTGCGGCTGCACGGCTTCGAAGGCGATATCGAGGACGGCTACGCGACCCGCACGGTCATGGCGACCGACAACTCGATCTACCAGGTACTGCCGCAACTGGCGGTGTTCCCGCGCTCGACGCTGGATGTCACGCGCATCGCGAAACTGCTGGGCGATCCCCGGTTCTCCGGCATCAAGGCCTATCCGCGCGGCGGCGGCACGGGGACCAACGGGCAGTCCCTGGGCGGCGGCATGATCGTGGATCTCTCGCGCCACATGAACCGCATTCTCGAAATCAATGTCGAGGAACGGTGGGCGCGCGTGCAGGCGGGTGTCGTCAAGGACCAGCTGGAGGCCGCCGTGCGCGCGCACGGCCTGTTCTTCGCGCCGGAACTGTCGACCTCCAACCGGGCGACCATCGGCGGCATGGTCAGCACCGATGCCAGCGGCCAGGGGTCCTGTCGCTATGGAAAGACACGGGACCACGTGCTGGAACTGACGACCGTGCTGCTCGATGGCGAAACCTGGCGCTCCCGTCCGCTGCACGAAGCCGAGTTCCAGGAGATCAGCGCACGGGACGACCTGGCCGGCGCGGTGCATCGCTGCATCGATGCGATCCATCGCAGCGACGCCGCGCGGATCAAGGCGCATTTCCCGCCGCTGAACCGCTGCCTGACCGGCTACGACCTGGCGCATATCCGCGACGATGACGGGCGCTTCAACCTGAACAACATCCTGTGCGGGTCCGAGGGCACGCTGGGTTTCCTGGTCGAGGCGAAGGTCAACCTGCTGCCTATCCCCAAGCACGCGGCGCTGCTGGTCGTCAGCTACGGATCCTTCGATGCGGCCCTGCGCGACTCGCCGCGGCTGCTGGCCCTGGATGCGGCGTCCATCGAGGCCATCGACCCGACAGTCATACGGCTGGCTCGCGAGGACAATGCCTGGCCGGCCATTGCCCGCTACTTCCCCCCCGCGAGCGAGCATTTCGATGGCGTGAACCTGGTCGAGTTCACCAGCGACGATCCGGCGGCGCTGCGGGCGGCCCTGCAACGTGCCATCGCCACATTCGACGGCGCCGGCAGCGACCGTGGCGTGCTCAGCCACGCCATCGTCGAAGGCCATGCCGCCGTCGAGGACGTCTGGTCCATGCGCAAGCGATCGGTGGGCCTGCTGGGCCGGATGAAGGGGGACAAGCGCCCCATTCCCTTCGTGGAAGACACCGCCGTCCCGCCCGAGCACCTGGCCGACTACATCGCGGAGTTTCGCCAGTTGCTCGATCGCCACGGCCTGGTCTACGGCATGTTCGGTCATGCCGACGCGGGCGTGCTGCACGTGCGGCCCGCCATCGACATGAAGGACCCGGCGCAGGAACCCTTGATCCGCGCCGTGACGGACGGCGTCGCCGCCTTGACGAAGAAATATGGCGGCGTGCTGTGGGGCGAGCATGGCAAGGGTATGCGGTCCGAGTACTCGCCTACGTTCTTCGGGCCGCTCTATCCACGCCTGCAAGAGATCAAGGCCGCGTTCGATCCGCGGGAGCAGTTGAACCCCGGCAAGATCGCCACGGTGCCCGGCACGGAATTGCTGCGCATCGATGCGGTCCCGACCCGGGGTCAGCATGACCGCGTCATTCCCATCGCGGCGCGGCGGCAATTCGAGGACGCCTTGCACTGCAATGGCAATGGGGCCTGCTTCAACTTCGACCAGGACGATGCCATGTGCCCGTCGTGGAAAGCGACGCGCGACCGGCGCTATTCGCCCAAGGGCCGGGCGGGCCTGCTGCGGGAATGGCTGCGGCTGGTCACGCTCGCGGGGCAGGCCGACATGCTCGACGCATCCGGCGCAGGCACGGCGGGCGCCGCATCGACCTTGCCCGGCGCCTTGAAGTCCCTGCCGCGGCGCTGGCGCAACCAGCGCGCGAAAGCGCGGGGAGAGTACGACTTTTCGCACGAGGTGAAGGACGCGATGGACACCTGCCTGGCATGCA
This sequence comes from Achromobacter aloeverae, assembly GCF_004121055.1. Lineage (GTDB taxonomy): Bacteria > Pseudomonadota > Gammaproteobacteria > Burkholderiales > Burkholderiaceae_B > Bordetella_C > Bordetella_C aloeverae. The sequence continues at coordinate 428,222 of NZ_PYAL01000002.1, read as the reverse complement.
AGTCCTGTGCGGGGCAATGTCCGATCAAGGTGGACGTGCCGGCGTTCCGGGCCCGCTTTCTGTCGCTGTACTACACACGGTACGTGCGGCCGGCCAAGGACACCTTGCTGTGCGCCCTGGAGCCCATGCTGCCCTGGATGGCGAAGGCGCCCGGCTGGTTCAACCGCATCCTTGCGCTGCCGGTGACGCGCAGGGCGCTGCGTCGGCTGAACCTGGTCGCCATTCCGTCGCTAAGCACGCTGGACGTGGGCCGCGAGCTGAAGGCGGCCGGCCATGCGGTGGCCTGCGCCGCGACGGTCGAGGCGGCACGGCAACGGGGGGAGAAGTCCGTCATCGTCGTGCAGGACGCCTTCACGACCCACTTCGAAGCGCAACTGGTGCTGGACACGTTCGCGCTGCTGCGCAAGCTGGGATTCCGGCCCTTGCTGGCGCCCTATCATCCCAACGGCAAGCCGCTGCACGTGCACGGCTTCCTTGGGCGTTTCGCGCGGGTGGCGCGGCGCAATACGGCGCGCTTGCGCGACCTGGCCGCCACCGGCGCGGACCTGGTGGGCATCGATCCGGCGATGACGCTGGTCTATCGCAGCGAATACCAGGACGTCCCTGAAGCCAAGGACGGCCCCAAGGTCTGGCTCCTGCAGGAATGGCTGGCGCGCGCCTTCGAAGCCGAGCCGCCGCGGGTATCGGCGCCGCCGCCGGACGAGACCGGGACGGCGCGGGACACACCTTATCTTTTGCTGCCCCACTGCACCGAGAAGACAAATGCGCCGAACGCGATGACGCAATGGCGCAAGGTATTCGAGGCATTGGGCATGGCGATGCAGGTACTGCCCAGCGGATGCTGCGGCATGTCCGGCACCTTCGGCCACGAAGCCACGAATCGCGCGACATCCGAAACGATCTATCGGCAGGGCTGGGCCGGCAGCGTGGCGCGGCATGGCGCCGGCGGCCGGCTGATGGCCACCGGCTATTCCTGCCGCAGCCAGGCCAAGCTGATGGACGGCGCGGCCTTGCCGCATCCGGTGTCGGTGCTGCTGGCGCGGCTGTAAGCCGTCGCCGAGCGCGCCATCAAGCGGCCGGGACGAGCTCCGGCCCCACCTGACGCGGTCGTACGTCAGGACCCGCAACCCCCATGAACCGGTCGTCGTCGCGCGCCGACGCCATCGCCTCCCGCTCGGTATCCGGGATGTGCTCCCCCGGCGGGGCCATCATCCGTGACACCTCGGGCTTACAGCGCCATCGCCATCCCCTCCTTACGGCTACTGTCCCCTGCCGGGCAGCGCCGCTGCCTATAAGTTCAGTAAATCAGCCCGGTAAATCGCTGCCCTCCAGCGTCGCTTGCAACGCGGGGCGCTCACGGCCTTGGTGCTGCGTCACAGCCGTTAGCCGTGATGTGCAGCGTTATTGACGCGTTGAATGGGCAGATATGTTTTTTCCATTTCTAAAAGCGCTCCACCCGGACATAGAGTAGCCATAGCGCGCCAGTAACGGTGCGACTGGAGCCGGCAACGCGCCGCTCAAACAAAAGAAACCGGAGACAGGAATGCAACAAGAATCGCTGGCGGTACCTGTGAGCGCCATTGCATCGGATGAACGGAGAATCATCGTCGCTGCCTCCCTGGGAACCGTCTTCGAATGGTACGACTTCTTCCTGTATGGATCGCTGGCGGCTGTCATCGCCGCACAGTTCTTCAGTAGCTTGAACACGACCACCGCCTTTATCTTTGCCCTGCTTATTTTCGCCGCCGGCTTTGTCGTGCGCCCGATCGGTGCGCTGGTCTTCGGCCGCCTTGGCGACCTCGCGGGAAGAAAGAAGACTTTCCTCCTGACGATCGTGATCATGGGCACATCCACGCTCTGCGTTGGCTTGCTGCCGAGCTATAACGATATTGGCGTAGCCGCGCCCATCATTCTGGTTCTTCTCCGAATGTTGCAAGGCCTTGCCCTCGGCGGCGAATATGGTGCAGCCGCGACGTATGTCGCGGAACACGCGCCCTCTGACCGCCGGGGTGCTTGGACCGCGTGGGTACAAACCACCTCGACAATCGGCCTACTGTTGTCGCTGGTAGTCGTCATTTCCGTTCGGGCCCTGACCGGACCCGCATTCGAGAGCTGGGGTTGGCGGGTGCCGTTCCTGTTTTCAGGTGTGCTGCTCGCGACTTCGGTCTACGTCCGCATGTCCATGCACGAATCTCCTGCATTCCAGCGGATTAAATCGCAGGGAAAAACCTCTCCCGCACCGATCAGCGAGGCCTTCGGCCAGTGGCGCTACCTGAAGCTGTCGCTCCAGGCGCTGTTCGGCCTACTGGCGGGGCAGGCGGTTGTCTGGTTCACGGCGCTGTTTTATGCGATGTTCTTCCTGACACAGACGCTCAAGCTCAATCCGGTCACCACCAATATGCTGGTCGGCATGGCACTGGTCATCAGCACACCGCTCTACATCCTGTTCGGAAAGCTCTCGGACCGGATCGGACGCAAACCTGTCATCCTTGCGGGATGCCTCCTGGCGGCCCTGACGCTATTCCCGATCTTCCGTGGCTTCACCATGTACGCGAATCCGGCACTCGCGGCGGCACAACGGTCCGCCCCGATCGTCATCGCGAGCGACCCTGCCGATTGTGCCTTCCAGTTCAATCCGACCGGCACAGCGTCATTTAGTAGCTCGTGCGACATCGCTCGACGTGCGCTCTCCGCGCTCTCCGCGAACTACGACAGTGAGAGGCTTGCCGCCGGCGCGACGACGCGTATTCGCATTGGCGCCACGGACATCGAGGCGCCCACCGTGCGTGACTTGACGCCGGTGGCCGCAAAGGCCGCGGAAGCGCGGTTTCAGCGCGATGTCGCCAAGGCGCTGGCCACAGCCGGCTACCCCTCGAAGGCCGACCCGGCGGCTGTCAACCTTCCTATGCTTTTGCTTTTGCTGGTCATACTGATGGCCTTCGGCGCAATGACACTCGCCCCGATGGCCGCGATCCTGGTCGAGATGTTCCCCACCCGCATCCGATATACCGCAATGTCGCTGCCCTATCACATCGGCAATGGCTATTTCGGCGGCTTCTTGCCAACGATTTGCTTTGCTCTTGTCACGCAAAGCGGAGATATCTATTTCGGGTTGTGGTATCCCGTCATCGTCGCCCTGGCAAGTACCGCAATTGGCGCCCTGTTCATTCGCGAGCGACGCAATCAAGATATCGCGCTGGAAGACTGAATTTTTACCGGCCTATATGTTCAGTCTTTTCCATGTCGACGTGGCGAAGGCAACAACGTCTCCCTCTGCATCCCGGAGCGTCGATTTCAGATAGGAAACGCCCCGCCCCAGCCGAATGAACTCACCGACACATCGCAGGCTCCCCGTCCGTGCCGCCTTGATATATTGGATCTTCATTTCCAGGGTAAGGCCCGGACCTTGGGCATGGTTCAACAGGTGTCCCATGGAGATGTCCATGACCATAGCAATGATTCCGCCATGCAAGGAACCCTGTGGGTTGAACATGAAATCCTCAAGCTCAAACGTAACTACACACTGCGCGTCTCGATACTCGAATTTCAGATCGAGGAAGCGGGCAAGGAAGAACTCCTCGAACGCCGGACGCTGTTTTGACAGGGCGATTTCAAAAGATCGCCGGGCGGCGTGTTCATTCATCCCGAGCTCCTATTGGCAGCGTATGACGCCGCGATCGATTAGATCGGAGATCTTCGCCTCGGCAAGGCCTAGAAACTCACGCAACACTTCCGCCGTATGTTGACCAAGCAGAGGAGGCGCCACATGGTCGGCGCCGGCGCGATCATCGAATCGGAAGGGACTGGCGATATTCTTGACCAGGCCCGCGGTCGGATGCGGCATGTCGAGAATCATGCCTCGCGACGTCATCTGCTCGGCTTCGCAGACTTCCTGTACCGAACGAATGTCACCATACGGAACGCCTGCTGCCGCAAGATCCGTGATCCAAGCCTCCCGCGTTCGCTGTTTGATGATGTCGGCAACAAGGGGGACCAACTCGTCTCGAAGAGTGACCCGGTCTGCCGCCTTCGCGAACCTGGGATCCGTGGCCAGGTCAGGGCGAGCGATCACGCCGCAAAACAACTGCCAGAACTTGTCATTCGCGACGCCGATGTTGAGCCAGCCATCCGAGGTCTCGAACGTCTCGTAGGGAGCAATCGTGGCATGGGAATTCCCCCGGCGCGTGGGACTGCGTCCCGTCGCGAAGTATATCCCTGCGTTGAACGTCAATAACGACGCCATGCTATCCAGCATGGACACATCGACATGTCGTCCCTTGCCGGTCCGCGTCCTTTCCAACAAAGCCGCCAGGATTCCTTGAGCCGCAAACTGGCCCGTCAAGAGATCTCCAATGGACGTACCGACCTTGGTCGGCGGACCACTTGCGGCGCCCGTGATATCCATGATGCCGGACTCACCCTGAATGATCAGGTCATAGCCGGGTCGTTGGGCGTCCGGCCCTGTGCGGCCGAAGCCCGTAATGGAGCAGCTGACCAGCCGTGGGTTGCGTACGCGCAGGCGGTGATGATCGAGCCCCAGCCTCTCCATCGTGCCTGGGCGAAAATTGTCGATCAACACATCGCAGTGTTCGGCGAGTTGCTGAACGATGCGTTGTCCTTCCTCGTCCCGCAGGTTCACGGCGCAGCTGCGCTTGTTGCGATTGACGGAAAGGAAATACGCGCTTTCCCCGCCGATAAACGGCGGACCAAATGCGCGGCTGTCATCGCCACGCTCGGGCTCCTCGACTTTGATCACGTCCGCGCCCAGATCTCCAAGCAGCATGCTGCAGAAGGGGCCGGACACTACGCGCGTCAGGTCAAGGACGCGAACTCCAGCGAGCGGCCCCATGATTAAACCATCCGATCGGCGAGCGACTTCATGTCATCGACCCAAAGGTCGGGCTGATGCGGCGTGCCGCCAAAGGGCCGCTTGCGTCGATCGATGAAGGCGCTGTGCATGCCGGCAGCTTTCGCACCCAGACAATCGAATGCGTGATTTGCGACAAACAGCACTTCGTCCATGCGAACCCCAATGATTTCCGCCGCTTTCGTATAAGTCGCGACATGAGGTTTGAAGGAGTTTGCCTCCGCTACCGAGATGACGTTATCGAAGGGAACGCCGTGGTAGGCCTTGGCCGCTTCCAGCATGTCAGGATCGCCGTTGGACAGCACCACAATCTTGTATCTGGTCTGTAATCGCGCCAGGGCCTCCGGCACGTCCGGGAAACACTTCAGCTTTTCAATGCAGCCAACCAAGTACCGGACCTCATCGTCGGTGTAGGAAATTCCCGCGCGATCCAAGGTGTACGCAACAGCGCGGTGCCCGATTTCGCGATACGGCGTGTGCTCTTTGTGCAGCAGCGCATCGATCATGGAGTTTTCGAAATGTGTACGGCGCCACCAGGTGACGAAGGAACCCGGATTGCCCGTCCAGCCCTTCCCCTTGAGAAATGGCGTGGCAATTTCGGTCAATCCCTTCTGCATATCGACCACGGTCCCGTACTGGTCGAACATCACTACCTTGATCTTCTTCTTGAGAGCGTCCACGGTTGCCATTGATGTACTCCGAAATATGAATGGGGAGCTGCATTGCTCGGATCCAACTTTAGGATCCCCGTCACCATCGGTCCAATGGATGATTGGAATGCCGCTATTCGCGGCGCCAATGAGGCGGCCTGTCGCACCGCGGTCGACTTGCCAGCCCGTCCGGCGCATGGTCGCCGTGTCCGGCCGATGCTATAGTCATATGCATCATTGATGATATGAATGGTGGCGACGTGCGAATAAACCTGCGCTCCGTCGATCTGAATTTGCTCGTGATGTTCGACGCCTTGATAACAGAACGTCACGTAACGCGCGCCGCCGCCCGCGTGGCCATGAGTCAGCCAGCGATGAGCAATGCACTGAATCGGCTTCGGACCCTTTTCAAGGACGAACTGCTGGTTCGGACACCGCATGGGATGGAACCGACGGATCGGGCACTGGAACTGCGCGAATCCGTGCACCAGATCCTGATGCAGACCGAGCGACTCATGCAGAGCGACGCGTTCTTCGAACCAGCGACGTCGGAACGGTCATTCACGATTCGAATGTCCGACCTGGTGGGAACTCTCCTGCTGCCCGGCTGCATGCGCCGCCTCGCCGATGAAGCGCCAAAAGTCGTTCTGGATGTGCTTCATATGGCTCCAGAGCGTTCCATTCGTGCACTTTCGGAAGATCAGCTGGACTTCGCCGTCAGTTTCGAACTCGCGCATGACCGGTCCATTGTCTCCGAGCCATTGCTACCGGACCGCATGGTCTGCGCCATGCGCAAGGGACATCCCTTAAGCGCAGGTCGATTGACACTCAAGCGTTTTCTGGAGGCGAGCCATCTTCGGGTTGCCATGAGCCCGACCGACCTGCGTTTCGTGGACAGTAAACTTGCGGCCCAAGGCTTGAGCCGGAACATTACCGTCAACGTCCCCCAGTGGCTCCTGGTTCCAGAGATGCTCCGCGAGACAGATCTGCTGGGTGTTGTCTCTGAACGCTTTGGCGAGAAGTTGACGAAGCACGGTATCGTTTGCCGGCCGTTGCCTTTCGAGGCGCCCGAATTCGAATGGCGAATCTACTCCCAACATCGCTATGCTTACAGCAAGGTCCATATCTGGATGAAGCAAGTCATTCTGGATGTGGCGGCCCGGATCCGGCAATAACGTCGATACGAACGAATTTGCGCACGCATCAGCACAAAAGCGCTCGCCCGCCGATTGTCGGTATGTACTCGCGCCAGCAACGACATGGGCCCATCGGCGACCGGCAGATCATCTGGCATCGCCTGACTCCTGACTAGCGGCGGACGTGTAGCATTAAAGGCCGCGCCACAACTGGCGAGCGAGATCGTGATGACTACACCTGATTCTCCCCCTGCCCTGCCCGCCCAGGTTGCCCGTCCGATTGCCGCCACGATCGCGGTGGTTCTCCGTTCGGACAGCGTCCTGCTGGTGCGACGCGCCAATCCACCCGACGCAGGACGCTGGGGCTTTCCGGGCGGGAAGATCGATTTCGGCGAAACCATCGAGGCGGCCGCGGTACGCGAGCTTCTGGAAGAAACCGGCATACACGCGGACCGACCGCGCATCTACACGGCAGTCGACGTCTTCGACCACGACGCTTCTGGAAAGCTGCGCAAGCACTACCTGCTCATCGCGGCATTGTGCCGCTACGTAAGCGGCGAGCCGCTCGCAGGCGACGACGCGCTCGATGCCCGCTGGTTTCCACTCGACTCGTTGGATTCCACGAACCTGGCCCTCAGCCTGGACGTGGCGCGAGTCGCGCACGAAGGTGCGCGCCTCCAACGGATGGTCACTTCGCAGGGTGCAATCGCGCCGCCCAAAAAACTCCCATGAGGAATAGAGCAATGCTGCGGTCAAACGCGGCGTATTGACTCATTTTGGCCGTCCAGGCGTTGCCGCATCCCAAACATGGTAGGAACTGAAGATACCAGTATGGTCAATGGCCTTGATGCGACACGGAGACAATGGAAATATCCGCGCTGAAACCTACTTCGAGAGGATAGCTCCCGTGAGAATATCTTTTTTGCATACGATGGAAAGTAACGAAGCGGTCTTTGGACTTGCAGCATCAAAGGCCGGGTGGTCGCCAGATCAAATTCGTCATGTCGTTCGCGCGGACCTGCGACAGGCGATGGAGCAGCAGGCACCGTCGAGCGGCGGCGCGCACAAATTGGTCCATGGCGTTCTGCGGGAGCTGGCGAGCGACGCCGATGCGGTAATCGTGACCTGCGCGACGCTTGGTCCCGCGGTCGACACCATGGCTGCATCCCCGTGCCGCTTTATCCGGGCAGACGCTGCGTTGGCAGAGGCTGCGTCGCGTTCCGGGAAAAAACTTGCCGTTTTGTGTGCGGTCGAATCGAGCATTGCACCGAACCGGACACTCTTCGAGCGCTACGCGGCCAACACTGGCGCCAGTGTGACAGTCCAGCTGGTCCCCGGAGCCTGGGCTCTTTATCAGGAGGGAAAACACGCCGCCTGCATGTCGACATGCGCGCAGGCGGCGGGGCAAGCCCATGCCGATGGCTATGATGTGGTGATCTATGCCCACCCCTGGATGGCGGGAGCTGAAGGTCTGGCAGGGAACGAGTGTCGGCCGATGCATGGCGCAAAGGCCGCGCTGGATGCAGTCCGCACCGCTGGGGCGTAGCGCGCAGGATCTGTCGTTGAGGGGCCAGCGCGACACGCAGCGCGTGACCCGCCACTACCGGCACAGCCTGTGGCGCTGGCGGGCGCTACGCGCTGCTCGACGATGGCATGGACTTTTGCCGGCTGATACTTACCCGCTCGGCTAAAAAATCCAAAAAGGCACGCACGCGCAGCGGCAGGTAGCCACCTTGGCCAACATAGACTGCGTGGATTTCCTCGACATCGCCTGGGTTGCAATCTTCGAGCACTGGCAGCAGCCGTCCGGCTGCAATATCGTCGCGCACCTGGAAGGCGGCCAGACGTACCAGCCCTAGACCAGCCAGAGCTAGATGGCGCAATGCTTCGCCATCGCTGGCCTGCGCATTGCCCGTCACTGGAAGCGAGACTTCCTCACCCGCATATCGAAGCGGCCAGCCGGATTGCGCTCGCACGTAGTTTGCACCCAAGCGATTGTGTGAAAGCAGTTCTTCTGGTGTGGCTGGCATGCCGTGCCGAGCAAGGTAGCTTGGTGCGCCTACGATCATCATGCGCGTCCCGCCTAGCCTGCGTGCAACCAGGTTCGAGCTTTTCAGCGGGCCGGCACGAACAGCGACATCGGTACGTTGCTCCAGAATGTCGATGACGTCGTCGGTCAGCACGATGTCCAGTGTCACATCAGGATGACGCTCCAGGAACTCGGTCGCTAACGGCAGCAAGAAGTGATGCCCGAAGGGTACGTTGGCGTTCACACGCAAGCGACCGCGGGGTGCCGTGCGTTCGCTCGCGCAGCGTTCAGCTTCGTCCAGGTCGGCCAGGATACGCACGCCGCGCTCGTAGAACGCACAACCTTCTGGCGTGAGTTGAAGCTGTCGAGTGGAGCGGTTCACCAGGCGCGTGCCCAAGCGTTGCTCCAAGCGTGCCACCAACTTGCTGACGGCCGAGGGCGTCATGCCACAGGCTCGGGCGGCAGCAGAGAAGCCGCCCAGCTCGATGACACGCACGAACACTTCCAGTTCACCTGATCGGTTGACTTCCAGGCGGGCGATGACCGTCTCCTCGATGAGTTCGATTCACAGATGATGTTCCTATCGGAAGTCTATCCCAATCTAGTCTTTGAATTCATCATTTCTACATTAACGGACTATGAATTCACTGTAATGACGAAATATACGACGCCGGCACCAACCACCTCGGCAGTTCTGACCTTGGCCTTGGCCTTGGCAGGCGGCAGCGCCATGGCCGCCACATCCGCAATAGCGGGCCCCCCAGCCTGGGTAGCCACCTGGCAAGCCAGCCCGCAACCGATCTGGGGAGCGGATTTCCTGTTTCCCGTAAATGTCCCACCGGTATTGCACAACCAGACCGTGCGTCAGGTAGCGCGCATCAGCTTGGGCGGACAACGCCTGCGTATCGTGTTGTCCAACACCTACGGCAGCCAGCCGCTTACCGTGGGCAAGGCTACGGTCGCACAGCCCAAGCAAGGAGGCGAAGTGGTGGCCGGCAGCTTGCGTACCGTGACGTTTGGCGGCCGGGAGGGTGCGAGCATTTTTCCCGGCGCGTCACTGGTCAGCGATGCCGTAGCCTTGCCTATGCCAGCGTTGGCACAAGTGGCGGTAAGTCTCTATTTGCCGAATGCGACACCAATGAGCACATTTCATTGGGATGGCCGACAAACCGGCTGGATCGCGCCCGGTGACCAGAGCACGACCTTGGCGCTGACGCAGAGGGATGACGCCGCCATACAGAGCACCACGGCCCGGCCGCTACTGACTGGCATTCAGGTCGAAACCGAGCAGTCCGCTCGGGCGGTCGCGGTAATCGGTGACTCGATCACCGATGGCGCGACCGCCACCCTCGACAAAGACAGCCGCTGGCCGGACTTCCTGGCCGCTCGATTAGCTCCGCACGGCGTTGCCGTCGTCAATGCCGGCATCTCCGGCGCGCGCCTACTGTCCGACGGCATGGGCGTCAATGCGCTGGCACGGTTGGACCGAGACGTTCTTGGACAACCTGGTGTCCGCAGCGTGATCGTGATGCTCGGCATCAACGATATTTCATGGCCGGGAACCGCTTTTGCACGAGAAGCGCGCCGGCCGACACTGGACGATTTGACCGCGGGGTATCGGCAATTGGTCGAGCAAGCCCACAGTCATGGTGTACGCGTGATCGGCACAACGCTGACACCGTTCGAGGGAGCATTGCCTGGCACGCCGCTGGACAACTACTACCGTCCCGACAAGGACGCCCTGCGTCGGCAAGTGAACGATTGGATACGCCATAGCGGCGTATTCGATGCAGTAATCGACTTCGATGCGGTACTGCGCGATCCCCTCCATCCAGCCAGGATCGCTGCGCGCTACGATTCCGGCGACCATCTACACCCCGGCGACGAAGGCAACCGCGCGATGGCCGAAGCCGTCGATCTCGCTGCCTTGTTGCCGGGACTCGACACCTCGCGCGGCGATGTTGTTCCCAAGATCCCACGGGAGCGTTGAACCATGCTATTCACGCCTTATCGCCTGGGACACCTGGAACTACCCAACCGCATCGTCATGCCGCCTATGACCCGTTCGCGGTCGGGAGCGGGCAATGTGCCCACCGCGCTGATGGCGGCGTATTACGCCCAGCGCGCCTCGGCCGGCCTGATCGTCAGCGAGGGCACGCAGATCAGTCAGCAGGGCCAGGGCTACGCTTGGACGCCAGGCATCCATACGCCAGAGCAAGTGGCGGGCTGGCGCGGCGTCACTGACGCCGTCCATGCCGCCGGCGGACGCATGTTCGCCCAGCTCTGGCATGTCGGCCGCATTTCTCACACCTCGCTGCAACCCGGCGGCGCGGCGCCGGTGTCATCCTCGCCGCTGGTGGCCGACGGCGTCAAGGTGTTCATCGACCCCGAACGGAAAGGGCCGCGATTGGGCATCGGCGGTATGGTGCAACATTCAGCTCCCCGTGCGCTGCCCGAAGCGGAGATTGCCCAAGTCGTTCAGGATTTTGCTGTCGCCGGACGCAATGCCTTGGAGGCGGGCTTCGATGGCGTGGAACTGCACGGGGCCAATGGCTACCTCATCAACCAATTCATCGACTCCGAGGCGAATACGCGCACGGATGGGTACGGCGGCTCGTTAGTCAATCGGCTGCGCTTCCTGCAAGAAGTCACCGAGGCAGTGGTTGAGGTCGTCGGGCGTAATCGCGTTGGCGTCCGGCTGGCGCCGCTGACCACGCTGCAGGGCGCCGTGGACAACACGCCGCAATCCACCTACCTGGGGGCGGCAAAGATACTCAATGACATCGGTGTCGCGTACCTCCACATCGCCGAGGCCGATTGGGAGGATGCTCCCGACATGCCCGCGGCCTTCAAGGAGGCGCTACGACTCATCTACGGTGGCACGCTTATCTATGCAGGCAAATACACGCTGGAGCGCGCGCAGATCGCACTGCGCAATGGTTGGGCAGATTTGATCGGTTTCGGCCGGCCCTTCGTCGCCAACCCTGATCTACCTGCACGCCTGCGCCACGGCTGGTCTCTTGCAACGCCCGACTCGGGGCGCTTCTTCGGCGGTGCCGCCGCAGGCTATACCGACTATCCGATCGCAATTCAAGGCGGCGAGCCACCCGCTACGAGAGAGGAAGTGCGCTGAGGCAGAGCGACGCCATCTACAAGCGCTCCGACATGCCAAGGCGCTTTGGGTACAAACCGCTTTTCCAGCAAATCGACAACATGGCGCACTCTAGCCGACAGAAGTTGGTTTTTCTGCCATACCGCATGAATCGGGAAGCCTTGGGTACTTACCAGGGGCAAAACTCGCCTCAATCGCGCCGCGGACAAGTGCTCGGCCACCAGCCAGTCCGACAGCAGCGCGATTCCATGCCCAGCCAGGGCTGCGTCCAAGATGGCTTCACTATGGTTCAGGCCCAGCCGCCCATGGACGGTCAACGACAGACTATGGCCGTGGCGATCCAGAAAGTGCCAAGGCCGCGCCTGCCCGCCGCTGCCAAAGGTGATGCAGGCGTGATGGTGCAGATCGTCCAGGGTTTGCGGCCGGCCGTGCCGGTCTAGATAGTCGGGATGCGCCACCAAAACGGCCTGTTGCACGCCCAGCGGCTTGGCGATCAGCGTGGCGCTGTCTTGCAATGATCCAATGCGGATCACCAAGTCAATGCCATTCTCGACCGGATCGACCCGGCGATCGCTCAAGGTCACGTCGAGTTCGAGTGCCGGATAGGCAGCGGCGATTTCCAGCAGCGCTGGCAGTACCCAGCGCCGGCCAAAAACCACAGGCAAGTCGACACGCAAGCGTCCCGCCAGTTCCTGCTGTCGCGTCGTGACCTGCATCTGCGCGTTCTCCAGCTCGGCTATCGCCCGCGCGCAACCATCGCTGAATTGCCGGCCCTCATTAGTCAAGCTCAGGCGCCTTGTCGTGCGCTGGAAAAGTCGCACCCCCAGGTCGGCTTCGAGACGGGCAATGCTTTTGGCGACCCCCGATTTGCTCATGTCCAACCGTTCGGCCGCCAGCGTGAAGCTACCGGCCTGGATCACCTGCATGAAGACGCGGATGCCGCGAAAAGGATCAGGCGTTTTCATAGCGCACTCATCGACGACTTTTACTCAACTCAATTGCGATTAATAGAGCATATATCCGATTGTGATTCGCCAATATTATGCGCTTGGAGTGGGTTGTCGTGCCCACGAGATAAAAACGAGTGTCTAGATGCCTTTGTTGGCTCCCTCAATGTCGTCCCGCATGAATGGTGCCGTGTGGCTTCTGGCCAACGGACTGGATCCACAAGCACGCAGCCGGCTCAACGGTTTGCTGATGACGGGAGCGATGGTCGGCATGGCAGCGGGTGCCGCCATAGGCAGCACCACATGGACACTTGCCGGCGCGCCTGGCCTCTATGGATTTTCTGCGCTGGCCGGCGGCACTGCGCTGGCCGTTTCCTTTCTTCATCGTCCTTCTGGAGATCATTCCCGATGACCAAGACTGTCGAGGAGCAATTGTTCCGCCCCCCCTATCTTCAACCGCGGCCTGGTGGCGACCGACCGCTGACAGTATTGTTTTCCCTGCTTTCGCGGGCCGACAATACACCGTTGACCGAACGTCGACGCGCCGATGGCCATGTACTGGACCATGCTGGCAACGTCATCGCCGATCCAGCCGCTGACGCCGCTGACAATGCCTTCGAGGGGAACCCGAACCTCAACTTCGAGCATTGGGGTGAGTATTGGCGCAAGGTGCATGGCGTGCGCTTCGTCCATGCCGAAGCGCCGGACGACCGAAGCCTGGATCGTTTGCTGCGTTATGACCAACTACACCGCTTTGCACCAGGGCCCAGTCATACCGACGCGCCACCATACCGCGCGCCCGTCGATGCACAAGGCAAGCTGTGGCCTACTGTTATTGGCCGGATCGAAGCCTACCGCCGTCCGCGCTGGGATGGCATCGCCTATCTGAATTTCGCCAGTCCAGAGGATGTTGCCGTGGTCCTGGGCACCGCCCGCGTGCGCGAGAAAATCCTGCCCGAAGACCAGGCCATCTTCCGCGACATTGCCCCAGTGCTGTCGCGCCAGTACGTGATCGCGCCCAGTGCCATGGGCAATGAGGCCATCACGCTGGTCAAACTGCATGTGCGCGACCAATCGATCAGCCGCCAGGATTTCCAGAGATGGTGGCTGCACGATCATGCACCACTTGCAGCGGCGCAATCCGGGCGTTGGGCCAGGCGCTACGTGCAGCTGCACAACATTGGACCGACCGAACCGGGTCAGCCGCTGTATCACCCGCAGGCAAGCGCCATCGACGGCGTGACGCTAATGAACTTCGCCAGCGTAGGTGACTTGGAGGATTTCTTGCGCAGTTCCGAACAAACGACCATTGCCAAGGACGAAGCGCGAATGATGGACCTGGCGGCTGGCGAATGGTGGACAACCATCGGCATCGTTTTGGTCAACCGGATTGCGCTGGAGTCGGCGACACGTCTAAGCACCGATTAACCGAAGGCGATACTGACTTTCCCCAACCAACCATAGCAACGTAGTAACACGCCCAAAGCCTGGGCCACACGGCATGTTTGACTACCAATCACGGCACTGGTAAAGAGAGAGGATTCTATTCTGTGCAATCCAAACAAGGCGCGCGATGGATCACCCCGATCTGAACCTGCTGCTTGCGCTGGACACCCTGCTGGAAGAAGGCAGCGTAGTCGGCGCGGCCCGACGCATGAACCTGAGTCCGCCGGCCATGAGCCGTACCTTGGGCCGTATTCGTGAAACACTCGGTGATCCCGTGTTCGTGCAGGCAGGGCGCAAACTGGTGCCCACTCCCCGGGCCCTGGCGCTGCGTGAACAAGTCCGAGCAGCGGTCGAACAGGCTAGCCAGGTGCTCAGGCCCACCGCCGACGTTGATTTGAAGACACTTGAGCGTCGCTTCAACGTGCGCGCCAACGACGTGTTCGTGGGTATTCACTCGGGGCGATTACTGGAAGCGGTGGCGACTGACATGCCGCGCGCCATGCTGCGCTTTTCGCCTGAGAAAGATGATGTTGACAATGAGGCGTTACGCAGCGGGCGCATCGACCTCTTCATCAGTGCGTCGCGCAAGCTTGGGCCGGAAATCCGTGTACAGCCATTGTTCACCACCACCTTCGTCGGCATCGCCCGCGAGAATCATCCTATCTTCGACGACGACATCACGGCCGAGCGGCTGACCCGATGGGGCCACATCGGCGTATCCCGGCGCGGCAAGTCGGCAGGCCCGATCGACGCCGCCCTGGAAGCCCAGGGGTTGCGCCGCCATGTTGCTCTGGTCGTATCCGCGCCTTTTACGGCCCTCTTCGCCTTGCAGGATTCCGACCTGCTGTTGCCGCTACCCGGGCATTTGGCGCACAGCGCGGTCGCGGCTGGCCTCCGGGTCCGATTGTTTGATCTGCCGGTACCGCTGGAAACGGTGCTATTCACCCAGGCGTGGCATCCGCGCTTTCAGAACGATCCCGCGCATCAGTGGCTGCGCCGGAAGATCCGGGAACTGTGCGACGACGGCGAGCCCATGGATTCGATGTGCAGTACGGCGCAAACATAGCGTGGCACCCACCGTGTCCGACCAGTGCGTGATATGCAATCATCGATTCAAATAAAGTCACTTTTCTGAACGAAGTGCCCGGCCTAAAGTAGGCGGACCATCACTTCAGAAAAGAGCTTACGTGCGTCCGGAAACAGTGCCGCCGGCGTCCCCGGACGCCCCTATATCGACCCGTAAGCGGCTGCTCGCCGGGCTTGCCCACGGACCCGCGCGGCTGGACCTCCTCACCCCGCGGGCGACCTATGTCCTGCGCTCTATTCTGGCGGCCTGGCTGGCGCTGACGATAGCCTATTTACTTGAGTTGGACATGCCGTATTCCGCGGCGACTACCGTTCTGCTCGTACTAAACCCGGTACAAGGAGCGATTATCGGTAAGGGCCGATGGAGGTTGTTCGGAACACTTATTGGAATGTTCGCGGCTTTGGCCCTGACTGCCGCATTCGCGCAGATGCCATGGTTATTCGTGCTGGCCGACGGCTTTTGGCTCGGCATTTGCGTTGCGGCCATGAGTCTGCTGCGTCACTTCCGGACCTACGGCGCAGCTGTAGCGGGTTACACGATCGGCTTGGCGACCCTTGGCGTCATGCAACATCCAGAACATGCTTTCGAGCAGGCTGTGGGTAGAGCCTCCACCGTGGCGATCGGAGTTATCTGCGTGAGTTTGGTGTCCGCACTATTCAGTCGACGCAGCGTGCGCGGCAAGCTCGAATCGCTGCTTAATCGACTTGCCGCCGCGACAGCGAGTTTTATCGCGTCACAGTGGAGAACATCGGAAGGCGATAACGGCACCAGCGCACCGCCACGGGTCGCGCCAGCGCAACGCGGCCTCATGGCCGAAATCTATGACGTGGATGACTTGCTGGCCCTGGGTAAAGCCGAGTCGGCCGACTTGGCGCAGCGCGCCGCAGCCGTGCGACATGCGATGGCATCCCTATTCGCCGCGGTGGTTGGCGGCGCACCGCGGCTACGGCCGCACAGCGCAACTATGCAAGCGCTTCGTGCCTTGCAGCCGACACTGCAAAATGCATGGAACAAAGTAGAACAGGAGGTCGCCGGTGGCGTGCAAGGCATCGAGACGGCGATACGACAACTGCGCCATGCCCGCATGCAAGTGAGTCAGACGCTTGCCGAGTTGCCCCTGGACGAACCGGCCGGAGAAGCCGCGCTTCTCATTACCGGTGACCGGCTGGTCGAACAGATCGACGACTATTTGACCGCACTGGAAGGCATCGCCTCGCTGCATCAATCACGTCGAGGTGCTGGAAGCTCCCCTGTGCACTTTCATCGAGACACGGCAACGGCGCTACAGAATGGCTCGCGGGCGATGCTGGTGATCGTCGCAGCCGGTGCACTGTGGATCGCGAGCGGTTGGCCCGCCGGCGACATCATGCTGCTGATCGCCGCTCCTTATTGTGCATTGCTTTCTCCTTCGCCAAATCCCGCTGCGGGCGCATTTCAATTCTTGAAAGGAACGCTCTACGCCATTCCCACTGCGTTCCTGTGCGCATTTTTCGTGCTGCCTCATATCGAGGGAATGCCGCTGCTATTGATCACACTGGCCCTGTTCTGGCTACCTGGCATCTATGCCACGAGCATTCCCGCCCATACCTTGGCGGGGCTTGCCTATCTCGTTGGGCTTAATACGTTAATCGCCGCGGACAACCCAATGCATTATGACCTTACGCTATTCCTGAACTGGTCGTTGGCATGGTTGGCCGGCACCGCGCTGACATTTCTAGGGTTCAAGCTTTTCTGGCCGCGCAATCCGGTTCGTGACATTGAACGGTTGCGCCGCCGAATCCGCGACGAAGCGCTTGCCGTGTTGCGCGGTGGCAAGACCGGCCATCGCCTCTGGCAGCTACGCCAGCAACATCGCTTGGCACAGCTCGGTGCCCTGCTCAAATCCAGGCCCGCCGCGATGGACCATGCGCTCGACGAAGCGCTGGCAAGTTTGCACCTGGGCCGCGAACTATTGCGCCTGCACCAATGGCTGCGGCGCACACCTTCCGCATCGCCCCTGCGTCTGGTGGTGGTGATCGCATTGCACAGGATGGCTCGCAGGGCCGATTCCCCTGACCGGGCCGCTGGGCATGCACGCCGCGCCGCACGCAGCCTTGGACAGTTCGTGACCGACGACGCCCGTAGCAGCGAGCCGCACCGTTTAGCCGCCGCGCTGGTCGACGTAGCCAAGGTGCTCGAAGGCCACGCAGGCTATTTTTCCACGCTGCCTCGGAGTTCTGCCCATGCTCAGTGAAGTCGCCCTGGCCGGCGTCTATCTGCCGCCGTTCTTTGTCTATGCCTGCATCACCGTACCGCTTTTTCTGTGGCTGCGTTTCCTGCTCGCCCGCAGCGGTCTTCTGCGCTGGATCTGGCATCCCGCCCTGTTTGAGTTTGCTCTTTCCCTTTGCCTGATTTCGATCCTCATCCTGTATGTCTAGCACTATCTCCTTCTTGAAACCTGCCGCGAAGGCGGCCTTGACACTGTTGGCAGTCACCGCTGCGGGGATGCTGGTCAGTGCGCTCTGGCGGGCTTACGTGCTCGCGCCTTGGACCCGCGACGGCCGCGTAAGCGCGCAGGTCGTAGGCATCGCTCCCGAAGTCAACGGAACCGTGATCGACGTCCCGGTGGTCGATGACCAATACGTCAACCGCGGAGACGTGCTCTATCGCATCGACCCCGAGCGCTTCCAACTCGCCGTGGCCCAAGCCGAGGCGCAACTCGCGGCAGCAACGGCTGCGCTGGGTCAGAAGCGCGACGACGCACAGCGCCGCAAGGGCATGGACGATCTGGTGCCACGCGAAGACATTCATCGTGCAAACCAGGCCGTCGCCATCGCCCAAGCCGAGCAACGCCGCGCACAGGTCGCGCTGGACGTTGCGCATCTGGATCTGGAGCGCACTACCTTGCGGGCACCCGTGGACGGCTATGTGACGCATTTACGGCTACGCCGGGGCGACTATGCAGGGGCCGGACATCCGAACATCGCCTTGCTTGACGCACATAGCTTCTGGATCACTGGATATTTCGAAGAAACCAAGCTTCATGGCATCCATCCCGGAGCGCCAGCGCAGGTTCGCTTGATGGGTTTTGAAGAACTGATACACGGGCGTGTTGCCAGTATCGGGCGCGGCATCACCGACGCCAACGAACAGGCTGATGCTCAAGGCTTGCCCAGCGTCGAGCCGAGTTTCAGTTGGGTGCGTCTAGCCCAGCGTATCCCGGTCCGGGTCGAAATCGATCAAGTGCCTGCCAGTATCGTGCTAGTGGCCGGTATGACATGCAGCATTGAGGTCGGCCAGTCCGGACAAAGCACCGTTCCCCAAGGGCGCTTGACCTCGCTTTTGCATCGCTGGATGTAATCCCGGTTATGGCACGCACATTCCCTCATTTTTCCCGCCATACAGGTCCGGGCAGCAGCCGGTCGGCTACCCTTGCGGCGGCGCTCCTGGCAACCTGGCTGTCCGGTTGCACGACGGTCGGTCCCGATTACCGCCCCCTGAAGGTCAGTACGCCGTCCCAATGGAACGAAGCTCACGGCAATTTCGCGTCGGCGGACCGTGAGCGCCTGCAAACATGGTGGCAGTCATTCAAGGACCCGGTGCTGGATCGGCTGGTCGAACAGGCGTTAGCCAACAACCAGGATCTCGGCATTGCACAAGCGCGGCTGCAACAGGCGCGCGCCGAGCGCATCCAGGTCGCGGCCGAGCTCGGACCGACCGTTTCAGCGGGAGGGACAGCGCAGGCTCTGCGTTCCAGCAAGGCACTGGACTGGCCGCCGGGCATCGGCCGGTCCCGCACCTGGCGTGCCGGCTTGGATGCGAGCTGGGAACTGGACGTATTCGGGGGCACCCGGCGGGCAGTCGAGGCGGCCGATGCAGGTGTCGATGCCTTGGCAGACGACCGCCATGCCTTTCAGGTGAGCTTACTGGCCGAACTGGCCGCCGACTATGCCGAACTGCGCACGGCGCAGGCGCGTGCCGCCATCGTCCGCGACAATATCCGCTATCTGATCGAGGGCGAGCAATTGACCGAGCGGGCATTGCAGCGCGGCCTGGGTACGTCTGCCGAGGTCGCCCAGGCCCGTGCCGAGCGTGAAGCTGTCGAAGCGCAGCCTCCCGTATTGGAAGCCGAGATCGCGCGCCTGAGCCACTCCATCGGGGTACTGGCGGGCGGGTTCCCTGGTGATTGGCGGGCCACACTGATCGAATCCGCGCCGACGCTGCTCGTGGCTCCGGCGCTGCCGTTGGCATTGCCTTCGGAGGTGATTCGCCAGCGTCCCGACTTGCAAGCAGACGAACGGCGGCTAGCCAGCGCTACGGCGCTGATCGGGGTGGCCGAGGCCGCTCGGTTTCCACACTTCACCATTCCGTTTAATTTCGGTACCACGGCCAGTCTGCTGCACGACCTGTTTTCTGGCGCGAGCCTGGCGTGGTCAGCAGGTATGGAGGCGAGCCAGGCGCTCTACGAAGGCGGCCGGGCAAAAGCTGGCGTTACGGCGGCACAGGCTGGCGCCGCTGAGGCGCGGCTGGCCTATGCGCGCGACGTGCGACTGGCGCTGCGCGATGTGGAAGACGCCCTGACGACGCTGAACAGCGAACGTGGTCGACAAGCCTCGCTGGCCGCGGCGGTGGCTGACAGCCAAAAGGCGCTCGATCGCGCAACGCGGCTCTATCGCAATGGCCTGACCGCCTATCTTCCGGTGCTTACCGCCCAGCGCGCGGCCAATCAAGCACGTGACGCACTGGCCCAAAGCCAGGGGAAGGAAGTGAGCGGCGCCATCGCACTCTACAAGGCGCTGGGCGCGGGTTGGCAGGACGACTCCGATACCGACGCGACCGTCAGTTCCGCACCACCCGGACACCATCCGGTAGTCGAAACGGCTGCTGGTTTATGAGCATCGTCCCTTCGTTTCAAGGAGTCCACCATGGGCTGTGAGCAGTCCGTGCGTCATCGCGCCCCGCGCACCGACGCCATCAGCTCGCGCCTGGTGTCCAGGATGTGCGACTCCAGCAGGGCCGCCACGCGTGCCGCGTCACGCTTGCGACAGTATTCCAACAAGCGGTAATGGTCGCGCTGCGGCTGCTCCTTGCCCATCACCTGGGACATCGCGACATGCATGTAGCGATCCGTATTCAGGCAGTACTCCTCGATGAGCCGCAGCAAACGTCGATTATTGGCCGGCGCTGACAGCGCCAGGTGGAATTGCCGGTTGTACTCCGCCCATTGCGCCACGCTGGCTGCCGCCGAGTATTCCGTCAGGATGCGCTCCATCGCGGTGAAGTCGCGTTCGACCATGTTTGGCACCGCCAGCCTGGCGGCGTGGCACTCCAATGCGACGCGTATGTCCAGCAGCTCGCAGAGCTGCTCCAGGTCCATGCTGGCGACCACCGCGCCCCGGTGCATCTGGTAAGTCACCAGTCCTTCCGACTCCAATTGCTTGAGCGCTTCCCGGACGGGCAGGCGGCTGGCGTTGAAACGCTGCGCCAAGGCGTCCTGCCGCAGTTGCGTCCCGCCCGGCAGGGCACCCGCAAGAATCTCCTCCCGCAAGGTGTCGCGTATGGTCTGGTGCAGTGCTTGGCTGGTATTGCTGCTAGCTCGCATGGGCCTGGTCCGCTGGCATCTCGTTCGTCCCGGATTGTACTATTGGATCCAATAATCTATTATTGGATCCAATTTGCGTTGGCAAGGTGCCGGCGCCGCCCACCTTCCTATCCGCCTTCCTGTTCGAGGTCTCCCCCAGCCATGCAAACCGCCGCCCCCAACGCTCCCGCGCCCCCGACCATCGCGGCACTGCCCATGACCACCTTCATGGGCGGCGGCAATATGGCCACCGCGATCATCCGCGGGCTGCTGCGGGACGGCCTGCCCGCAGCCCGTATCCAGGTCATCGATCCCGACGAGGCGACCCGCCAGCGCGTGCAGCAGGAACTGGGGGTGCAGGGCCACGAAAGCCCCAGTGCCTCACAGCGGTCCAGCGGCATCGTCGTGTGGGCAATCAAGCCGCAATACATGGCGCAGGCGGCGACGGCCGCGCGCGCCGCCTGGAACGATCCCCTGCATATCAGCGTGGCGGCCGGGGTAACGTGCGGGACCCTGTCGGACTGGCTGTCGACCCCGCGCGTCGTGCGCACCATGCCCAATACGCCGGCCCTCGTCGGGCAAGGGATGACGGGCTTGTACGCGCCGCCGGCCGTGTCCATGCCGGACCGCCTGCTGGCCCAGGCCATGGCGTCGGCCATCGGCGCGCACGCCTGGGTGGACAAGGAAAGCGATCTGGATGTCGTGACGGCGATCTCCGGGTCCGGGCCCGCCTATGTGTTCTATTTCCTGGAGGCCATGGAAGCATACGGTGCGCAGGCTGGCCTGGCGCCCGCCCTGGCACGCAAGCTGGCCCTGGAAACCTTCGCGGGCGCGGCGGCATTGGCGCGGCACAGGGACGGTCAAGCGCTGGCGGACTTGCGGCAAATGGTGACGTCCAAGGGCGGCACCACGCAGGCCGCCATCGAGGTCCTGGAAGATCGCCACGTGGGCGCGGATTTCCAGGCCGCCATGCGCGCGGCACAGGCCCGGGCACGCGAGCTGGGCGGAAACTGAGCGGCCACGGTAGGCAGGCGTCAGACCCGCGTTAGACCCCCGTTAGACACGAGCTAGACACGCGGTAGACTGTATGCCCGCGACCGCGTGCCCTGCCCCGCGCGCGTATTTCCGGCTGGCCAGTTCCGGCCGGTCCTCGTCACGCCGCGCGCATCCTCCACGCCGATGAATACATCCACCGCCGTTCCCGCAGCCGCCACCGACATCGTGGATTTCTGGCGCCGCGGCCGCCATTACTGGTTCAGGAAGGACGCGGACTTCGACCGCCGCTTCCACGACGGCTACATCGCCCTGCACCTGGCCGCCGCGCGGCGCGACCTCGATGACTGGAACCGGACGCCGACCGGCGCGCTGGCCTTGCTCATCCTGCTGGACCAATTCCCACGCAATGCCTTCCGCGGCACCGCGCATATGTACGCCACCGATCCCCTGGCCCGCCATTACGCCCGCGAGGCCCTGGCCCAAGGGCATCCGGACCACGTGGACCCGCGACTGCGCCTGTTCTTCTACCTGCCTTTCGAGCACTCCGAAGACCTCGCGGACCAGGAGCTGTCGGTTGCCCTGCACGCGGCCCTGCCGCAGGGCGAGCGGACCTACGCCGAACGCCACCGCGACATCATTCGCCGCTTCGGCCGCTTCCCCCATCGCAATCCGATGCTGCTGCGGGTCACGACGGAAGAAGAGCAGGCTTTCCTGGATGGCGGCGGTTTCGCGGGCTAGAAGCCGGTCGCCGGCACCCGCGGCCCGAACCACGACACCCCTCCGTACCCTGGCCCGCTCGCCTCGGCGACCGCGAGTGGGCCGCGCCAAGGCCCCGCCCCGAGCCATCGAAGCAGATCAGGTATTAAAATTTCCTATGATTTTTTCCAAGAAGTACCAATTGGACAAATGAGCCATGGGTACTTACAGTCTGTCCTCGATACTCCCCGTGGACACCGGACGCGCGCCGCCCCGAAGCGCGCTTGCCATGGGACATACGCGACAACAAAGAGACAGGCCCCATGCAAAGCAATACCCCGGCTTCGGCCGCGACGTCACGTCCCCTGGCCGGCGACGTGCGGCGCGTCGATTGCCACGCCCACATCATGGTCCGCGACGCCAAGCTGGTTGAAGGACGTCACTCGGAACCCAGGCAGGACATCACCGCCGAGGACTTCCTTGCCTTGCTGGACAAGCACGGCATCTCGCACGGCGTACTGACGCAACCCAGCTTCTACGGCACCGACAACTCCCTGCTGCTCGACGCCCTGCGGCGCTATCCCGACCGCCTGCGCGGCACGGCGATCGTGGCGCCCGACATTTCGGACGACGATCTCGACGCGCTGTACCGCGCCGGCATACGCGGCTTGCGCCTGAACTGGCTGCGGCGCGACACCCTGCCCGATCCGGCCGGCGAGGCATACCAGCGCCTGTTCGCCCGCGCACGCGACCACCGCCTGCACATCGAACTGTATGTAGAGGGCCACAAGATGGCCGCCATCCTGCCCGCCATCCGCCGTGGCGGCGCGGACGTGGTCGTCGACCATTTCGGTTCGCCCGAACCGGACGCCGGCATCGCCAGCCCGGGCTTCCAGGAAGTGCTCAAAGGCGTGCGCGCCGGCGACACCTGGGTCAAGCTGTCCGCGCCTTATCGCCTGGGGGGACGCGCGCCCCAGCCCTATGCGCTGGAACTGCTGCGCGCGGGCGGCCCCGGACAACTGCTCTGGGGCAGCGACTGGCCCTGGGTTTCGCACGAGGACACCCAGCGCTACGAACAATGCCTCGCGGATTTCGAACTATGGGTGCCGGACGCCAGGCAGCGCGCCGTCATCTGGCGCGACACGCCGCGCCGCCTGTTCGGCTTCTAGGATCGCGGGCCCGGAGACAAGACATGCATACCCCTATCGACGCCACCACCGGCGACGTGGACGCGGAACGCGCCGTCATCAAGAAAATCGCCTGGCGCTTCCTGCCGGTCCTGATCCTCGGCTACCTGCTGAACTACCTGGACCGCACCAACATCGGCTTCGCCGCGCTGACCATGAACAAGGACATCGGCCTGAGCGAAAGCCATTTCGGCTTCGGCGCCGGCATCTTCTTCCTGGCCTACTGCCTGTTCGAAGTCCCCAGCAACATGCTGCTGTTCCGCTACGGCGCACGCTTGTGGCTGGCCCGCATCATGATCACCTGGGGCATCTGCTCCGCCGTCATGGCGCTGGTCGTCGGCCCCTACAGCTACTACGGCGCGCGCCTGCTGCTGGGCCTGTCCGAAGCCGGTTTCTTTCCCGGCGTCACCTTCTTCCTGTCGAGCTGGTTTCCCGCGCGCTACCGCACCAGCATACTGGCCTGGTTCCTGCTCGCCATTCCGCTGTCGTCGCTGATCGGCAGCCCGCTGTCCGGTTCGCTGCTGTACCTGGACGGCGTCTGGGGGCTGAGCGGATGGAAGTGGATGTTCCTGCTGGAAGGCACGCCGACCGCGTTGATCGGCATCTGGGCGCTGTTCGTGCTTTCCGACAACCCCGACACCGCCCGTTGGCTGACGAAGCAGGAGCGCGGCCTGATCAAGAACATGCTGGCCGGCGAGCAACGCGAAAAGCCGCGCAAGGACTTCGCCGCCGCCTTGCGCGACCCGCGTGTCCATCTGCTGGCCCTGATCCAGTTCGGATTCACTGTCGGTTCCTATGGCGTCGGCATCTGGCTGCCGCTGATACTCAAGCAGTTCCTCTCCACGCCGCTGCAGATCGGCCTCGTATCGGCCATCCCGTACGCCTTCGCCAGCATCGGCATGCTGCTGTGGGCTCGCCATTCGGACCGCAGCGGCAACTCGCTCGGCAACCTGGCCTGCAGCTGCGCCGTGGGCGCGATCGGCCTGGGCTTCGCGGTATTCGCCCACGGCAGCGTAAGCGCGATGGCCAGCCTGACCGTGGCGCTGGTCGGCGTCACCGCGGCGCGCGCCATCTTCTGGGCCATTCCCGGCCGCATCATGACGGGCATGGGCGCGGCGGCGGGTTTCGCCTACATTAACTGCATCGCCGCGCTGGGCGGCTTCGCCGGCCCCTATGTCATCGGCTGGGCCAAGGAAAAGACGGGCAGTTTTTCCACCGGCCTCGGGGTCATGGGGCTGATCCTGGTCATTACCGTGCTGCTCGTGCTTCCCCTGCATCACTTCCGCAAGCAGGCGCGGACCGCCGCCGCCACGGCGTCGTAGCATCGGGCCGCGCCATCCTTCCAACCACCGACGACCAACAAGCAAGTACACCTTCGAGGAGAACACCATGTCCGATTCCGCCAAACGCCGCGCCGATTTCCGCGCGCTCGTCGAGCGCCGCCAGGGCCTGCTGATGCCCGGCGCCTTCAACGCCCTGAGCGCCCGCGTGGCCGCCGATGCCGGCTTCCAGTCGCTGTACCTCAGCGGCGCCGGCGTCACCAATATGTACCTGGGCGTGCCCGACCTGGGCTTCATCGGCCTGACCGACATGGCCGACCATACGGCCCGCGTGCGCGACGCGGTCGACCTGCCCCTGCTGATCGACGCGGACACCGGCTACGGCAACGCCGTCAACGTGGCCTTCGCCGTGCGCGCGTTCGAGCGCGCGGGCGCCGATGCCATCCAGCTGGAAGACCAGGTCAGCCCCAAGAAGTGCGGGCACTTCAATGGCAAGGCCGTCATCGAGACCGCGGAGATGGTGGGCAAGATCCGCGCCGCCGTCGACGCCCGCCACGATCCCAACCTGCTGGTCGTGGCACGCACCGACGCCTGCGCCGTGCATGGCTTCGAAGCCACCATCGAGCGCGCGCATGCGTTCGCCGAGGCCGGCGCCGACGTGCTGTTCGTCGAAGCCGTCACCACGCTGGAACAGGTCGAAAAACTGCCCAAGCTGCTGCCGCGCCCCCTGCTGATGAACATCGTCATCGGGGGCAAGACCCCAGCCCTGTCGCGCGATCGCCTGGGCGAACTGGGCTATGGCATCGTGTTGTACGCCAACGCCGCCCTGCAGGGCGCGGTGCTGGGCATGCAGAAAGCCTTCGGCGCGTTGTCCAGGACCGGCATGCTGGAAGAGGATCCCAACCTGGTCGTTCCCTTCAACGAGCGCCAGCGCCTGGTGGACAAGCCGTACTACGACCAGTTGGAAAAGCAGTACGCGGGGTCCTGAGGGGACGCCGAGGTTGCGCGGGTCGCCGCCTAGGTCGCGGCGACCGGCGTAGCCTGGGGCGCCGCAATCGGAGTTACCGTAATCGGAGTGACGTACGGCCCCGCATTGGCCACGACATCCCGCGCGATGTCGATGATGACGCGGGCCGCGCGCCCGCGCGCCTTGGCCCGATGCGCCGCGTAGATAACCAGCGGCGCCAGCGCCGGCACGGTCTTGTGCCGCACGATGCCGCCCAGGGACACATCCTGCTCCACCAGGCACACCGGCAGCACGCTGGCCGCCACGCCCAGGCGCACCAGGCGCACCAGCGTTGCCATGTCGTTGCAGATATCCAGCGTCGGCAGCGGGACCTTGGCCCGTGCGAACCACTCGCTGATGATGATATGGAATGGCGAGGCGGGCGGCATCGTCACGATGCGCCGCTCGCGCAAGTCGCTCGCGCGCAGCGTGCGCGCCGCGCCGGCGGACGCCGGTCGCGAAAACCATGCGATCTCGCACAACGCCAGCGGCTCCACCACATGCAGCGGGTCGGACGGCGCGTCGACCAGGAAGGCGATATCGAGCTTCTGGGCGTCCAGCTGCTGGCGCAGCGCGGCGCTGTTGGTGATGGTCAGTTCCACGCGCAGCGTGGGATGGCGCCGCTCCAGCTCGGCCAACAGCGCCGGCAGGCAGCTCAGGGCGAAGGTGTTCGACGACCCCAGGCGCAATGATCCCGTAAGCGGATCGCCGCTGCTCAGGCGTCGCTCCATCTCCTGCAACACGTCGAACCCACGCTGCACGTACTGCTGGGCGATCTGTCCTGCCTCGGACAGGCGCACGCCGCCCTTGCCGCGGACGAACAGCGCGCATCCCAGCGCGGCCTCCAGGTCCCGTATGCGCAGGGAGATCGACGGCTGCGTGATGCCCAGGCGCTCCGCCGCGATGCGGAAGGATCCGCACTCGGCGATGGCCAGGAAGGCCTCCATCTGCGCGACCGTATAGTGCTTCATTCGTGCGTTATCCGTGCGTCGCCCGTGCTTCAGGTCCGACTGAAGGCTTCAGCGAATTCATCCGAAAAAATGTCCGCCAGGGACTGGCGCAAGGCCGCCGCGCGCTCGGCGCCATAGACCTCCTCGAAACGGCCCTGCGCCTTGCGCCACAACACATTGGATTCGGCCAGCTTGGCCTTGCCGCGCGGCGTCAGCGCGACGCGGCGGCTGCGGCCGTCGCGCTCGTCGCGCGTCTGCACCAGGTAGCCGTCCCGCTCCAGGGGCTTGAGGCTGCGCGCCAGCGCGGACAGGTCCAGCACCATGGCATGCGCCAGTTCCGACTGCGTGGGTTCATTGCCCCGGTCGATGTGCACGAGCACCGAGCGCTGGACGATGGTCAGGCCGCAAGGCGCCAGCACGGCGTCATAGAGCTGCGTGAGCCGGCGCGTGGCCTTGCGCAGCGCGGCGCCATTGCAGACGAGCGGGTCCTTGATGGTCGAGGCGGGCGACCGAGGCATGAGTATCTCCAGGCAAGCCCCTACTTTACCGCACCTTGACCGATACTGGCATATGCCAGTACATTTGCCGAAATACTTGCATACGCCAGTAATTCGCGCGCCAGCCTTCCATACCCCAGCAAACGAGGCATTCATGTCGGCTACTCCCAGCTGCTCTCCCCCCGCCCTTGCCGCGGCTCCCCGGATCGACAACGCCCGCTTGCGCGGCATGCTGGAAGCGCCGATCGCATCGACGCTGCTGCGCATGGGCTGGCCCAACCTGCTGATGATGCTGGCGCAGTCCTCCACCGGCCTGGTGGAGATGTGGTTCCTCGCGAAGCTGGGCACCGACGCGCTGGCCGGCGTGGCGGTCGTGATTCCCATCCTGATGCTGATGCAGAACATGTCGCAAGGCGCCATGGGCGGCGGCATCTCCTCGGCCATTTCACGGGCCCTCGGCGCCGGCGACGGCGCCCTGGCCGACTCGCAGGCGCGCCACGCCGTGGTGCTCAATGCGCTGGTGGGCATCGCCTTCACGGCGATCTTCCTGGCGCTCGGCGGCGCGTTGTTCCAGCGCCTGGGCGCCACCGGCGCGGCGCTCGAATACGCCAGGACGTATGGGCGGGTGCTTTTCGCCGGGCTGCCCTTCATGTGGACGATGAACGCGCTGGCCAGCGTGATACGGGGCACGGGCAATATGCTGGTGCCGGGCGCGGTCATCTGCGGCGGCGCCTTCCTGT
The DNA here is from genome assembly GCF_004121055.1 of Achromobacter aloeverae. Lineage (GTDB taxonomy): Bacteria > Pseudomonadota > Gammaproteobacteria > Burkholderiales > Burkholderiaceae_B > Bordetella_C > Bordetella_C aloeverae. The sequence continues at coordinate 400,036 of NZ_PYAL01000002.1, read as the reverse complement.
TGATCCCGGCGGCCGGCGCGCTGATCTTCGGCATCGGCCCGCTGCCCGCCCTGGGCGTGGCCGGCGGCGCGTGGGCGCTGGTGGCCTACTACGCCGTGGGCACGCTGGTGCTGGGCTGGTATTGCGTCAGCGGCCGCAACCTGGCGCGACTGCAACGCGGCCCGCTGCACTGGGCGCCCATGCGCGGCATCCTGGCGGTCGGCGGCATCGCCTGCCTGAATCCGGTCCTGACCAACAGCCTCATCGCCATCAGCACGGCCATCGTCAGCGCCTACGCCGGCACGCAGGCGCTGGCCGGCTATGCGACGGCGGCCCGCCTGGAGTACCTGCTCATGCCCATCGGCTTCGGGCTGGGGGCGCCCATGGTGGCCCTGGTCGGGGCCAACCTGGGCGCGGGCCAGGCCGAGCGCGCGCGCCGCATCGCGCTGACCGGCGGCGCGATGGCCTTCGCGCTGGCCGAAATCGTCGGCGTGCTCGCCGCGATCTGGCCACACGCATGGCTGCGCCTGTTCGGCACCGATGCGCTGATGCTGGAAACCGGCGCGCATTACCTGCGCATCGTGGGCCCCTTTTTCGGCTTCTTCGGGCTGGGCTTCTCCCTGTACTTCGCCTCGCAGGGCGCGCGGCGGCTGAAGTGGCCCTTGCTGGCGGGCGCCTTGCGGCTGGCGCTCTATGCCGGCGCGGGCGGCATCGCGCTGTCCATCACCGGGTCGCTGACGACATTGTTCGCCGCGGGCGCCATCGCCATGGTGGTCTACGGCGCCTGCATCTTCGCATCCGTCAGGCACGGACAGTGGGCGCCAGCATCCAGGGGCGCCTGAAGCGCGCGGGTCTTTCCCTTTCCAAGGCCGGGCAACGCGACCGTCCGGTCGAGGCCAGCGGTGTTGGCCGCCCTTGCCATCCATGCTTTCCATGCTTTCCATGCTTTCCATGCAACAAGCAACGAGGAGTTGATCATGAAGATACTGGTCGTCGGCGCGGGCGCCATCGGCGGATACTATGGGGCGCGGCTGATACAGGCCGGCGCGGACGTGACGTTCCTGGTCCGTCCCGCACGCGCCGACCTGCTCGCGCGGCAAGGGCTGCGAGTCCACAGTCCGCTGGGGGACTTTTCGGCGCCGGTCCACGCCATCACCCGCGCCGCGCTGCGGCCGGAGTACGACCTGGTCGTGCTGGGCTGCAAGGCCTATGACCTGCCCGCGGCCCTCGACGACATCCAGCCCGCCATCGGCGCGCAGACCCGCATCCTGCCCTTCCTGAACGGCCTGGGCGCCTATGACCAGCTCGACGCGCGCTACGGCAGGGACCGCGTCATAGGCGGCGTTTCCTATATCGCCACCATGCTGGACGCGCAGGGCGCCGTCCGCCACCTTGCCGCGACCGACGTCGTCATCGTCGGCGCGCGCACGCAAGCCGGCGCCGGCGCCGCGCAACGGTTCCACGCCTTGATTTCGTCATCCCAAGGCGTGCGCACGCTGTCCGTGGACATCATGCAGGCACTGTGGAACAAGTGGGTAATGCTGGCCTCCGGCGCGCTGATGAACTGCCTGATGCGCGGCACCATCGGCGACATCCTGTCCACGCAGGACGGCGCGCGCCTCATGCACCAGGCCATCGCGGAAAGTCTTTCCGTCGCGCGGGCGGAGGGCCACCCCCTGCCCGAGGAAGACGTACGCAAGCTGGAAGCGCGCCTGCTCGATGTCGATTCGACGTGGGCGGCATCGATGATGCGGGACATCGCCAATGGCGCGCCGCGCCTGGAATCGCAAGCCATCGTGGGCGACCTGATCGCGCGCGCCGAGCGGCACGGCATCGATGTGCCGCTGATACGCGCGTCCTATTGTCATCTGCAGGTGTACGCCCGCCAGCGCGCGAATGCCGTGTCCTGAGTCCTCGTACCCCATCGAGACGGAATATCGTTAAGCCCATATCGTTAAGCCCATATCGTTAAGCCCATATCGTTAAGCCGATTTCGTTGAGCCGAGATCGTTAAACCCATATGGGTTAAGCCCATATGGTTAAGCCCATATCTTTATCAGGAACGATTCGTTGCCCCGTCCACGACGATCCCTTAACTTGAAAAAAGGGATATGTCTTTCGATTCATACAAGCAGAAAGACAGTGAATCGGAATCGATGGGGTTTCAATGACGTTTACGACCAATGCCGCCGCGACGCGGCAGGGCAGCGATGACAGCATCTTCGGCCGCGACTTGCCGCAGGCGCCGGCGACCGAAGACCAATGGACCGAACTGTTCGCCGAGATCGCGAACACCGCACCGGCCCGCGAACACGCGGGGCGGCTGCCGCACGACGAGGTCCGCGCCCTGCTGGCGCGCGGCTTTGGCGCGCTGAACGTACCGGTCGCGTTGGGCGGCGCCGGCCTGGGCTACCGCGCCTTGTTTGCCCTGGTCGTGCGCCTGGGCGCGGCCGACGCCAACATCGCCCATATCTTCCGTAACCACTACGGCTTCCTGCAAGTGCTCCTGACGCTAGGCGACGAGGAGAAGGCGGCGCATTGGCTGCGCCGCGCCGCGCAAGGCGAGCTCTTCGCCAACGGGGTCACCGACGCCGTGCGTCCCGTCGACGCCGATGGCCGCGCGGCCGACCTGAGCCGCTTCAATACGACGCTGCGGCGCGATGGCCAGGGGCAGGTCCTCGACGGCAAGAAGCAATATGCCACCGGCAGCCTGTACTCGGACTGGCTGGCGATCCAGGCGACACGCGACGATGGCTCCCAGACCGTCACGGTGGTGGTCCCGACCCGCCAGGCCGGCGTGAAGGTGATCGACGATTGGGCGGGTTTCGGCCAACGCTTCACCGCCAGCGGCACCGTCGTGCTCGACCAGGTCAGGCTGGAAGGCGAACACCAGATCGTGCATCGCGACCGCCTGCGCCCGGGTTCGGAATACGGCTCCAGCCTGCCTCAACTATTCCTGACCGCGATCGTCGCCGGCATCGTGCAGGCGTCCTTCGACGATGCGCTCAGGCTTATCCGCGGCCGCAAGCAACATTTGTATTACGCCCCGTCGCCCACGCCCGTCGAGGATCCCCTGCTATTGCAGGCATTGGGACAGTTGGCATCGAACGCCTTCGCGGCGCGATCCATCATCCTGCATGCCGCCGAAGCCTTCGATCGCGCGGCGGCGCTCGCGCCGGCGCAACGCTCGGCGGCCAACCACGAGGCGGCCCTGGCCGCGGCCCAGGCCAAGGTGGCGGTGGATGCGCTGGGCACCGCATCGGCGACGCTGCTGTTCGACCTCGGCGGCGCTTCGGCGACGCACCGTGAACGCCAGCTCGACCGGCATTGGCGCAACGCCCGCACGCTTTCCTCGCATAACCCGTCGCTTTACAAGGCCCTGGCGATCGGCGCCTACCTGGCGCGTGGCGAACCCCTGCCCAAGCAGGGCTTCTTCTAGACCCCGGCCTCGCGCCCTTGCCTCTGAACGCTCAGGGCATCGCCTGGCAGGCCTGCCCCCTTCCGCCATCGCCAGGCGGCAGGCGGGCGCTTCCCGCGCCGGCCCGATATGCCGGCGGATATCGATTGGAGTCACCGTAATGCAAGCAAGAACGTCTGCCATGCTGGGCGGATTGATCGGACCGCTGTTCGCCGTCGCCGCGGCCTTGCCAGGCGCCGCGGCGGCGCAGACGCCCCAGCGCGGCGGCACCCTGCGCGTGATCGACTATCTTGCCTGGATCTGCCTTGCGCCGTCGGCCGCCGGCACGTACGCCAACTCCGTCATTTCCAACAACCTGTTCGATCGCCTCGTCTACCAGGACCCGAAGACCGCGGCGCTATCGCCCTGGCTGGCCACCGCCTGGCGGTCGTACGAGGACGGGACCCGCTATACCTTCACGCTACGCGAGGGCGTGACGTTCAGCGATGGCACCAGGCTGACCGCCGACGTCGTCAAGGCCAACCTGGACCAGATCGCATTGGGCAACACCGCCCAAGCCATTCCCCGCTGGACCATGATCGCGGACTACGACCGCACCGAAATCGATACACCTACCCAGGTCACGGTGTACTTCAAGCGCCCCAACATCAGTTTCCCGCAGCAATTGTCCATGCCGCAGGCCGGCATCCTGGCGCCGGCTACGCTGAAGCTGCCCTATCAGGAACAGTGCCAGGGCAAGAACCTGGTCACCACAGGTCCCTTCGTGTTCGCGTCTGAACGCCCCGGCAAGGAAATTGCCTACAAGCGCCGCGATGACTACAACTGGGGGCCCGACGCCCTGCATCACCAAGGCCCCGCCTACCTGGACGGCTTCGTGCACACGATCGCCACCGAGGGCAGCGTGCGTGTCGGCACCCTGCTCGCAGGCCAGGCGGACGCGGCCCGGGGCATCCTGCCTACGGACGAGCCGCTGGTGCAGCGTTCGCCGCGTCATCGCCTGGAGGTCATCTCCGCCAACGTGGCGAACGTGCTGACGGTGAACGCCAGCACCCCCAACCTGGACGATACGCGCGTGCGCCGTGCGCTCAACCTGGCGACCGACCGCGCCGAGCTGAAGAAGGCGCTGCTTTCGGACAGCTATGCACTGGCCACCTCGGTGCTGGGCCGCGCCAATCCCGGCTGGGTCGACGAATCGGCGCGCCTGGCCTACGACCCCAAGGCCGCCGCGACCCTGCTGGACGAAGCAGGCTGGAAGACCGGCGCCGACGGCTACCGCTACAAGGACGGCAGCAAGCTGACGATCCCGACCTATATTTCCATGCACCACATTACGTCGCAAGGCGGGTTCGAACTGCTCGCCGAGCAATGGAAGCGGGTCGGGATAGACCTGCGGCTGCACAAGGCCGATGCGGCGACCTATGCCAAGGTCCAGCGCGACGGCAAGGTGAACGCATTCTTCCAGACCTCGCAGATCCGCTTCGACATCGATGCCCTGCGGTTCACCTGGGACAGCACGGTGGGGAACCAGGCCAACCGCGTGATTCCCGAGCTTGATGCGCTGGTGCGTCAACAGAACCAGACGGCCGACCTGGATGCGCGCAAGCGTATCGCCGCCCAGGTGCAAGACTTCGTCCTGGACAATGGGCTGGCCATCCCGCTCTATGAAGATGCGTTGGTCTACGGTGTCGCGGACTACGTCCACGATATCGGCCATGAAGCGCAAGGCCGCCCCTACTTCCTGACCACCTGGCTTTCGAAGAAATAGCCTCCACACCGAGCCGCCACGGGCGGCCCCTGCCTGCGCTTCGCCGCCACGCCCGCCCGCCCGGAAGACCGTCATGTCGCGCTACCTCGTCCGCCGCACCGCCCAGGCCCTGCTCGTGCTCTGGCTGGCCTACACGGCCAGCTACGCCCTGCTCTTCCTCATCCCGCTGGACCCGATCAGCGTGCGACTGGCCGATCCCGACAATCCGGTCAGTCCCGAGGACGCGGCCAGGATCCTCTCCTATTACGGCCTGGACCGGCCCGCCTGGGAACAATACCTGGGATCGCTGCATCGACTCTTCCAGGGCGACCTCGGCTATTCCCTGATCTCCGGCGAACGCGTCGGCACGCTGATCGGCAAGGCCGTGCCCTCCACCCTGCAACTGACGGGGCTGGGCCTGGCGTTCGCCGTCCTGCTGGCGCTGGCCATCGTGACCGTCGCCACGTTGACGCGCTGGAAAGCCTTGCGCGCGGCCTTGGAACTGCTGCCCAGCCTGTTCGTTTCGGTGCCCATGTTCTGGCTGGGACTGCTGGTGATCCAGCTGTTCTCCTTCCGCCTGGGCCTGTTCGTCGCGGTCGATGACCAGGCGCCTTCCTCCCTGCTGTTCGCCGCCCTGGCCATGGCCTTGCCGGTCAGCGCGCCGCTGGCGGCCGTGCTGATGGCCAGCGTGCAGGCCGTCTACCACGAACCCTTCGTCGACGTGTTGAAGACCAAGGGCGCCGGCGCCGCGCGGATCTACACCCGCCATGTGTTGCGCAACGCATTGATGCCCGCCCTGACCGTCCTCGGCATCACGGCCGGCGAACTGGTCGCCGGCGCGGTCGTCACGGAGACCATTTTCTCCCGTCCGGGGCTGGGCTTCCTCACCGAGCGCTCGGTCGCCAGCCAGGACCTGCCCGTCATCCAGGCAGTGGTGCTGTTCGCGGCCGCCGTCTTCGTGTTCGCCAACTGGCTGGTGGATGTCGCCCATCCGCTGGTCGATCCGCGCGTGCGCGCGTCGCGCGCCGCGAATCGCGCCCTGCCCCTCGCCGAGGAACCGAAATCATGAATACCACCGTCGCCGAGGACCAGGCCGGGCAGGCCGGACAGGACCAACCGGCGTACTCCCGCGCCGGACGCTTCCGGGCCCACGCCGATCCCGGACTGCTGCTCGCGCTGGCCATCGTCCTGCTGGCCCTGCTCTGCGCCCTCGCGCCCGATCTGCTGTCGCCTTACGGTCCGCTCGACGCCGACCCCGCCAACCGCCTGCAGGCGCCGAGCCTGCACCACTGGTTCGGCACGGACAACCTGGGCCGCGACGTGTTCAGCCGCACCGTGCACGGCGCCGTCCTGTCGCTAAGCGGCGCGGCGATCGCCGTTTCCCTGGGCCTCGTCGCGGGCGTCCTCGTCGGCGTCCTGGCGGGTTATGCCGGAGGACTGCCGGACGCCATCGCCATGCGGCTGACAGACGTGCTGCTGGCGATACCCAACCTGCTCCTGAGCATGGCCATCGTCGTCACGTTCGGATTCGGCACCTGGAACGCCGCGCTGGCCGTCGGCGTCGCCTCCATCGCAGTCTTCGCGCGGCTGACGCGCGCCGAGGTCCTGCGCCTGCGCGCGCTGGACTATGTCGAAGCAGCGCGCGGCTCGGGAGCAAGCCATGCCGGCCTGGTTTTCCGGCACATCCTGCCCAACGCCATCACGCCTGTACTGGGCCTGGCCGCGCTTCAGTTCGGGACGGCGATACTCGCCATCGCCACCCTGGGTTTCCTGGGATTTGGAACGCCGCCTCCAACGCCTGAATGGGGTTTGCTGGTCGCCGAGGGCCGCGATTTCCTGGCGTTCGCGTGGTGGTTGACCACCCTGCCCGGACTGGTGATCGTCGCGGTCGTCCTGTCGGCCAGCCGCATCGCGACCGAAATCCGCAGGAGCACCCGTTGAGCAGCCTGCCCATTCCCGCCAGCCATATCGCGAATCCCATCGCGGCCCAGGCTGCACTCCCTACGATCGCCGTCCCGGATCATGCCGCGGACCTGCTGGCCGTCCAAGATCTCGGCGTGGTCTATCGCGCGGCGGATCGCGCGGTGACGGCCGTCGCCCATGCGAGCCTGGTCCTGCGTCGCGGCGTGACCACCGCGCTGCTGGGCGAATCCGGGTCCGGCAAGAGCACGATCGCCGGCGCCATAGCGGGCACCCTGCCGGCGTCCGCCCTGAAGACCGGCTCCATCCCTTTCGGCCAGGAAGACTTGCTGACGCTGCCCGAACGGCGCTTCCGCCGGCTGCGCGGAACGGCGATCGGCTACGTGCCGCAAAACCCCGCGCGGTCGCTGGACCCGTTGCAGCGCGTAGGCGCGCAAGTGGACGAAGCGCTGGCCGTGCATGAGCCCAAGGCGCCACGGTCGGCCCGTTGGCCACGCATCCTGGACCTGCTGGCACGAGTCGGGTTCCGCGATCCCGAGCAGGTCGCCCACCGCTATCCGCACGAACTGTCCGGCGGCATGCAGCAACGCGTGCTGATAGCCATCGCCCTGGCGTGGACGCCCAGCATCCTGGTGGCCGACGAACCCACGTCCGCCCTGGACGTGACCGTCCAGAAAGCCATCCTCGATCTCATCGACGAGCGCAGGCAGACGGACCGGATGGCGGTCCTGCTGGTGACGCACGATATCGGCGTGGCGGCGGAGCGCTCGCAGGACGTCGTGGTATTGCGCCACGGACGCATCGTGGAAGCGGGTCCGACCGCCGAGGTCCTGCGCCATCCCCGGCACGAATACACCCGCCAACTGCTCAAGGATGTGCCGGGCGTCGCGGGCGGCGCCCGCGATCATCGTGCACCGCGCGCCCCGGCCGCGATGCCGCCCGCCATCCGCCTTGCCGGCGTCGGCGTGGAATACGCCACGCGCGGCGCCCCGGGCCACAAGGCCATCCACGATATTTCCTTCGACGTCGCGGCCGGCACGACCGTGGCCATCGTCGGCGAGTCCGGTTCCGGCAAGACGACCACGGCGCGCGTCATCGCCCGTTTCCTCGCGCCCACCACGGGCGAGGTCGGGGTCTGGGACGCCGACGGGACGGCATTGCCAACCGGCGCGGACCGGGCCTATCGCCGCCATGTACAGTTCGTCTACCAGAACCCTTATCTCTCGCTGAACCCACGGCACCGGATCCGGACGGTGCTCACCGAACCGCTGCGCGCGCTGGGCTACGGCACGCCAGCCACCCACGCCGCGCGCGTGGCTGAACTGCTGGACATGGTGACCCTGCCCCGGGACGTCCTGACGCGGCGTTCGCGCGAGTTGTCGGGCGGGCAATTGCAGCGCGTGGCCATTGCGCGCGCCCTGGCGGCGCAGCCCGCCATCCTGGTGCTCGACGAGCCTGTCTCGGCGCTGGACGTCACGGTGCAGGCGCAGATCCTGCGTCTGCTCGAATCCCTGCAATCCCGCCTGCGCCTGACCTACGTTTTCATTTCCCACGACCTGGCCGTGGTGCGCCAGGTCGCCGACGAGGTCCTCGTCATGCGCGAGGGTCGCATCGTCGAGCGCGGCCCGGTCGAGGACATCTTCGCGCGCCCCGCCCATCCCTATACCCGCCAATTGATCGCCGCCGTGCCGGGCCTGCGCGCGGCCGCGGCCGATGCACGAACGTAACGGAACCCTGCCATGAATGCCCCTCCCGCCCTGGATGCGCCCCCGTCCCTGGACGCATCCTCCTTCCGCTCTCCCGCCGACGACCCGAACAGCCCGCTGTCGCGCGTGTTGCGCCAGCCGCTGATCCTGGGCCTGTTCCTGCCTATCCAGGACGGCGGGTGGACGCCATCCACGCTGCCGCGCACGACCACCTGGACCTTCGACTACAACGCGGCCCTGACCCGCCGCGCCGAAGCGCTGGGATTCGACCTCGTCTTCGGCCTGGCGCAATGGGCCAGCGCGGGAGGCTACGGCGGCGACATCCGCTACCGGGAGATCTCGCTGGACTCGTTCATGGCCACCGCGGCGCTTTCCGCGTGCACCGAACGCATCCTGCTGATCTCGACATTGCACGTGCTGTACGGGCCCTGGCATCCCGTCCACCTGGCCAAGTTCGGGGCGACCCTGGACCATATCTCCAAGGGCCGCTGGGGCATCAATGTCGTCACCGGCTATGCCGAGCGCGAACCGCTGATGTTCGGCATGAAGAAAATCGAGCACGATGCGCGCTACGCCATGGCCGACGTATTCGTGCAGCGGCTCAAGCAGTTGTGGTCCCTGCCCGGCAACCTGACCGTCGATGGGCCGTATTGGGCCATGGAAGACGCTTTCGTCTCGCCCAAGCCCGTGCATGGGCGACCGGTGCTGGTCAACGCCGCCGGCTCGCCCGCCGGCATCGAGTACGCCGCGCGGCATTCCGACCTGATCTTCATCACCAGCCCCGCGGGCAACCAGATCGAGGACGCGCTCGCCAGCCTGCCGGGCCATATCGCCAACATCCGCGCCACGGCCGCGGCCGCCGGCCGTTCCCTGCGCACCATGATCAATCCCATGGTGATCTGCCGCGATACCGAACGGGAGGCCATCGCCTATCGCGATGCCATCGAAGCGGCGGCCGACGTGGTGGCGATGGAGAATTTCGCCGAGCACGGACGTCGCGGCGACAGCCAGGCCTGGCGCAACCAGCGCCGCCAGCATCGGGCCATCGGCGGCAACCTGCACCTGGTCGGCAGCCCCGAGCAGATCGTCGACAAGCTGATCAAGCTCAAGGCCGCGGGCATCGACGGTGTCCAGCTGACCTTCTACGACTTCGCGCCGGACCTGGAGTATTTCGGCGAGAAAGTCCTTCCCTTGCTCCACGAGGCAGGCCTGCGCATTCCCGACCTGCCCGCCACCGCTGTCCAGGCACAGCAACAGGAACACCAGTCATGACGATAGACCGCCGCGCATTCATGCGGAATTCCGTGGCCGCGCTGCTGGCCAGCACCGTTCCCTTCGACATTCGTGCCGAGGACCGGCCGCGTGAAGGGGGCACCTTCATCGTCAACCTGGAACCGGAACCCTCCAGTTTCCTGTTCAACTCGAACACGGCCGGGGTGCTGGCAGGCCAGGTCGTCGAGGGCCTGGTCGAGTACGACCGCGACTACAAGCCCGTGCCCGCCCTGGCGGAGCGCTGGGAAGCATCGCCGGACGGCTTGACCATTACTTTCCACCTGCGGCGCGGCGTGAAGTGGCACGACGGCAAGCCGTTCACCTCGGCCGACGTGCAATACACCGTGCTGGAGGTGGTGAAGAAGGTCAATCCCCGCGCCGGCACGGCGTACAAGGCAGTCCAGGCGGTCGACACGCCCGACCCGTATACGGCCATATTCCGCCTGTCCGAGCCTTCGCCCGCCATCTGGGCCGTGCTTTCGGCCGGCGAGGCCGCCATCCTGCCGCGCCACCTGTACGAGGGCAAGCCGCCGCTCACCAATGAATGGAACAACAAGCTCATCGGCACCGGCCCTTTCGTTTTCAAGGAATGGCAACGAGGAGACTACATCCTGCTCGAACGCAATCCCGAATACTGGGGCGGCAAGCCACACCTGAACCGCGTCCGCATCAAAACGATCACCGATCCCGGCGCCCGCGCCGCCGCGCTGGAGGCCGGCGAAGTCCATTACTCGCCCTTCAGTCCCGTGGCGCCCTCCGAGGTGGCCCGGCTGAAGACCGTGCCTGGCCTGCGTATCGAAACGGGCGGCTATGGCATTTTCGTCCCCCAGTTTTTCTTCGACTTCAACCTGGATCGCCCGCAATTCCGCGACAAGCGGCTACGGACGGCGTTCGCGCACGCCATCGACCGCCAGGCCATGGCGGACAAGGTGTGGTTCGGCCTGGCCAAGGTGGCCACCGGCCCCATCCCCAGCGCCCAGGCGGCCGCCTATACCAGCGACACGACCCAATACCCCTACGACCCCGCGCGGGCCGAGCAACTGCTGGACGCCGCCGGCCTGCCGCGCAAGGCCGATGGCGTGCGCCTGCGCATCACCCACCACACCATGCCTTATGGCGACGTGTTCAAGCGGGTCGGCGAATTCCTGAAGGAATCGCTCAAGCAGGTCGGCGTGGAGGTCGAACTGGTCAACCTGGACCTCGGCCAGTTCCACCGCACCGTCTTCGGCGACCGTAATTTCGATACGTTCAGCACCTACTACGCCGCCGGCGCCGACCCGCAATTCGGCGTCCTGCGGCGCTACTGGACCAAGACCATCGCCAAGGGCGTGCCATGGTCCAACGGCACCGGCTATTCCAACCCCGCGCTGGACAAGATCATCGAAGCCAGCTTCACGGAAAATGATCCCGCCAGGCGTCGCGACCTGCTGGTGCAATTCCAGAAGATCGCCCAGGACGACCTGCCGTCGATCAACCTGCTGGAACTGCAGCACTACAGCGTCGTTTCGACCCGCGTGCACGGCCTGAGCACCTTCCCGGACGGCTACGCCAAGTCCTTCAAGGACATCTGGCTGGAAGCCCGGAGCTAGCCCGCCATGCTGCGCTATTTCGCCTACTTCGTGAACCGGCTGGTCCAGATGGTGCCCATTGCCCTGCTCATCATCCTGGCCAATTTCTTCCTGCTCAAGTTGGCGCCCGGCGATATGGCGGACGTGATGGCGGGCGAGATGGGCGCGGCCACGCCGGAGCTGATGGCCAGCCTGCGCCAGCAGTTCGGCGCGGACCAGCCCTTGCCGCAACAGCTGCTGCACTATTACGAAAAACTGCTCAGTTTCGATCTCGGCTATTCCTTCCGCAATGGCGCCAGCGTGGCCACGCTGATCGCCGAACGCTTGCCCGCGACCGTGCTGCTCGCCGGTTCCGGCCTGCTGCTGGCCTGCCTGGCCGGCGTCGGCCTGGGCTGGCTATCGGCGAACACCCGGCGCGCCTGGTTGCGGCATGCGATTTCCACCTTTACCACCGTCGGCTTCGCCACCCCCCTGTTCTGGACCGGCCTGATGCTGATCGTGCTTTTCTCCATTCATTTCCGGTGGCTGCCCACCGGCGGCCTGGAGGATATCGACGCCGAGTACCAGGGCTACGCCCGACTTGCCGACATCGCCCGCCACATGATCATGCCGGTCCTCAGCCTGGCCTTTTTCTACCTGGCGATATACACGCGCATCACCCGCAACGCCATCAAGGAAGTACAGGGCATGGACCATGTGCGGACGGCGCGCGCCAAGGGGCTGGGCGAGTTGAGGATTTCCATCGTCCACGTGCTGCGCAACGCCCTGCTTCCCGTCGTCACGGTAACCGGGATGCAGGTCGGCTCCATCCTCAGCGGGTCCGTGGTGGTGGAGACCGTCTTCGCCTGGCCCGGGCTGGGGCGTCTGGCCTTCGATGCCGTCATGCAGCGCGACCTCAATTTGCTTCTGGGCATACTTTTCTGCAGCTCGCTGGTCGTGATGATCGCCAACATCGCCACCGACCTGGCCTACGCCAGGCTGGACGCAAGGATCGCGTTGAAATGAACGGCTCGGCCCCCGCATCCTTCCTCGCGGCCTGGCGCCACTATGCCCGCCACCGCGCCGCGGTTGCCGGGCTGGCGCTGCTGCTGCTCGCGGCCCTGCTGGCGGCGGCGGCGCCATGGCTGTTCACGCACGACGCCTTCGCCATGGTGGGCAAGCCCTTCCTGTGGCCCGGCGCGGACCCGCGCTTTCCGCTAGGCACGGACATGTTCGGACGCGACATCCTGGTGCAGCTGGCGTATGGCGCACGCGTGTCCCTGCTCGTCGGCGTGACGGCGGCGGCCATTTCATCGATCGTGGGCGTGGCCGTCGGCCTGGCGTCGGGCTATGCCGGAGGCTGGGTGGACCATGTGCTGATGCGCGTGACAGAACTGTTCCAGACCATGCCGTCGATGATCTTCGTCATCACCATCATGGCGATCTTCAAGCCTTCCGTCGCGTCCATCGTCCTGGCCATCGGCCTGACCAGCTGGCCGCAGACGGCCCGGTTGATCCGCGCCGAGACGATGCGCGCGCGGGGCAGCGACTATGTGGCGGCGTCGGTGGTCCTTGGGCTACGGTCCACGCACATCGTCTGGCGCCACATCCTGCGCAACGTGATCTCGCCCGCCGTCGTGACGGCCACGATACTCGCGGGCAGCGCCATCCTGACCGAGGCGGGGCTGGCCTTCCTTGGCCTGGGCGACCCCAACGTCATGTCCTGGGGCAGCATGATAGGCGCCGGCCGCCAGGTGCTGCGCACGGCCTGGTACATCACGGCCATTCCGGGCGTCGCCGTGGTGTTGACGGTCGCCGCCATCACGGCGATCGGCAACGGCGCCAACCTGGTGATCAACCCCGTCCGCGATGCCTAGCCGTCGCGGACGCCGCCGGCGAGCCAGGGCGGCGACAAGCGCGGCCCACTACACATTACAGAAACCCGATCACAAGAACCCGATCATGGAGACCCACCATGCCCTTGACTGAATCCTCCGCGCCGCCGGCGGCGCGAACGACGACGCAAACCCCGGCCCGACGCCTGGAGACCGAAGCCGAGGTTCTCCAGACCGTCGAGCGCCTGGCCGCCGGCTTCCGCAACGGCGCCATAGAACGCGACCGCGACCGGCGCCTGCCGCACGGGGAAATCGCCGCGCTCAAGCGCGCCGGCGTCTTCGCCATCACCGTGCCCCGCCAGCATGGCGGCCTCGGCGCGTCGGCGGCGACCGTGGCCGAGGTCTTCCGCATCCTGTCCAAGGCGGACCCCAGCATCGGCCAGATCCCGCAGAACCATTTCTGCTTCCTGCCCGTGTTCTCCTTCGGCACGCCAGAACAGGCCGCGTTCTTCCATGGCCGCGTGCTGGCCGGCGACAGCATCGGCAACGCGCACAACGAAAGCACGCGCCATCGCGCCGGCACCTATGAGCACCAGTTGGCCCGGGTCGACGGCGGCTGGACGGTCAGCGGCAGGAAGTTCTATTCGACCGGCGCCGCGTTCGCCGAGTGGATACCCTTCATCGGCTACGACGACCAGCAGCGCCAGCTCATGTTCTTCGTCGACGCCAAGGCCAAGGGCGTCAGCATCGTGAACGACTGGAGCGGAATGGGGCAACGCACCACCGCCAGCGGCTCGACGCTTTTCGATAACGTCTTCATACCCGACTTCAACGTCTTCCCCTACCACCTGGCGGGCGATAGCAAGCGTCCCACGCGCCTGTTGGCGGCGCTGATCCATGCGGCCATCGACCTGGGCATCGCCGAGGAGGCGCAAGACGACCTGCGCCGCTACATCCTGGACCAGACCCGCCCCTGGATAGACAATCCCCACCCGCGGCATGCCCAGGAGCCGTTCATCGTGCAGGCTTACGGCGAGACCGGCCATGGCGTGCGCACCGCCGCGCGCCTGTTGAAGGCGGCAGCGGCGGACATCGACCACGCCTGGGCGGACGGCGGCAAGGAGGCGGCGCTGCAGGCGGGCCTCGCCACGGCGGACGCGCGCATCGCCTGCGCCAACGCCGCGTTGAAGGTATCGGACCAGTTGTTCGCGCTCACCGGCGCGCGCGCCACCTTGGCGCAATACGACCTGGACCGCCACTGGCGCAATGCCCGCACCCATACCTTGCACGATCCGTTGAGATGGAAGCTGTTCCACCTTGGCAACTACTACCTGAACGGCATCGAGCCCGGCCCACGGTCCCTCATCTGAATCCACGGCCCTGCATCACGGCCCTGCATCACGGCCCTGAATTACAGCTCTGAATCAGAGCCCCGAACCACAGCCCTGCATCCACGGCCCTATCGTCGGATGGCCAGGGCCTCCAGTATCACCCATATCGTCAGGAGAACATCCACATGAGCGCCATCACCAGCCCCAGGGCAAACGTGCCGGCCGCCGCCGGCGCCATCAAGACGATCACGGCCCGCCAGTTGGCGGACCGCCTGCGGGAAAAGCACGAGCTCGCCGTCATCGATGTCCGCGAACTCGCCCGGCATGTCGATGACGGGCATTTGCTGCTGTCCATTCCCCTGCCGCTGAGCCAGCTGGAAATCCAGGCCGATGCCCTGCTTCCGCATCGCGGCGCGCCTGTCGTGGTCTATGACTCGGGCGACCACACGGATGACCACACGGGCAACCGCTCGGGCGAGGTCGGCCTCGCACAGCGCGCCGCGGCGCGCCTGGTCGCGGCTGGCTACCGAGACGTGGCGGTCCTCGACGGCGGCGTGCGGGCCTGGCGCGATGCCGGCCTGGAGGTCTACACCGGGTGGCACGTGCTGTCCAAGGCCTTCGGCGAATTCGTCGAGCATGCCTACGGCACGCCGCACATCCCGGCCGAGGAACTGAAATCCCGCATCGATCGTGGCGAGGACCTTATCGTACTGGACGGCCGCAATATCGATGAGTTCTACAATTTCAGCATTCCCGGCGCGCATGCCTGCCCCAATGCCGAACTGCCCTATCGCGTGCACGACCTGGTTCCGTCCCGGGACACGCTGGTGGTGGTGAACTGCGCGGGTCGCACGCGCTCCATCATTGGCGCCCAGGCCTTGATCAATACCGGGCTGCCCAACCGCGTCGTGGCCCTGGAGAACGGCGCGATGGCCTGGCTCAAGGCCGGGTATCCCCTGAACACCAAGCACCACAACACGGCGCCGCCGCCGACGCCCGCGGGCTTGGCCAAGGCTCGGCAATCCACCGCCGCGCTGCGCCGGCGCTTCGCCATCCAGGACCTGGACCGCGCCGGCTTGCAAGCCTTGCGCGCGGACCCCGACCGCACCCTGTATGTGCTGGACGTACGCACCCGCGAGGAATTCCGCGACGGCCATCTGCCGCGATCCGTGTGGGCCGAAGGCGGCCAGCTGATCCAGGCCACCGACCAGTGGATCGCCACGCGCCATGCGCGTGTCGTGCTGGTCGACGACCGCGACGGCGTGCGAGCGGCGATCACCGCGTCATGGCTGATCCAGCTCGGTTGGGACGATGTATATACCTATGGCCTGGATCCCGCCACCGATGCACTGGAGCTTGGCGCCGGCCAACGCGCGGTGCTGGGCCTGCCGGCCGCCGCCACGCCCATCACGGCCGAGGCCTTGTGCCAGGGCCTGGAGGCGCGCCGCCTCGCCGTCTTCGATTTCTCGCCGAGTCCCTTGTACCGGGTCTCCCACATTCCCGGCGCGCGCTTCGCGCTGCGTTCCCGCATCGACCAGCGCCTGCTGGATGCCGCGGCGGACCGCGATATCGTGGTGGTCGCCTCGGATCCGGCCCTGGCGCGCCTGGCGGCCGCCGACATCGCCGCGCTGGCGGGCGCGGACCGCGTGCGCGTGCTGGCCGGCGGCAACCTCGCATGGCGCGACAATGGCGGCGAGCTATTGGGCGCCGAAGACCTCCACTGGCACGATCCTGCCGACGATGTCTGGCTATCGCCCTATTTCCGCGAAGACCGCATCGCCGCGTTCGATACCTATATCGACTGGGAGGTCGGCCTGATCGACCAGCTCAAGCGCGACGCGCTCGTCTCCTTCCAACGCTACGACGACATCGCTGGCCGGGCCAGCTGAGGGCTGGATGGCCATGGCCGTTATCACGGTCATGGCCGTTGCCGCGGCCAGGCTACGAACCTGCTACCCTTCGGGACGAACCTCATCGCGAAGACGCCAGCCATGACCATGCCCCTGCAAGCTCCCAACGCCGACCGCCCCGTCGCGCTCGTCACCGGCTCGACTTCCGGCATCGGCGCCGCCATCGCGCGACGGCTGGCGGACGATGGCCATGCGCTGGTGCTTCATTCGCGCGGATCGGTCGATGCGGGCCGCGCCCTCGCGGCGGAACTGGGCAAGGCGGTCTACATCCAGGCTGACCTGCAGGATGACGTCCAGCGCGGCCGCCTGGTCCGCGAAGGCGTGGCCGCCTGGGGTCGGCTCGATGTCCTGGTCAACAATGCCGGCATCAGCCGCGTCATCCCGCATGGGGACCTGGCCGCCGCGACGCCGGCAGTGTGGCACGAGCTCTACGAAGTAAACGTCGTCGCTCCCTTCCGCCTGGTGACCGAAGCCGAACCGGCCCTGCGCGCCGCGGCGGCGCGGGGCCGGCCGGCCTGCGTGGTGAACATCAGTTCACACGCGGGCATCCGGCCCAAGGGCGCCTCCATCCCCTACGCGGCCACCAAGGCGGCGTTGAATCACGTGACGCGCCTGCTGGCGCTTACGCTGGCGCCCGACATCCGGGTCAATGCCGTCGCGCCCGGCCTGGTCGATACGCCGCTGACGGCCGATTGGACCGATGCGCAGCGGCTGTGGAAAGAGCGCTCCCCCATGCGGCGCGCGGCCAGCCCCGCCGATATCGCGCAGGCGGTGGCGCTATTGGTGGCGTCGGACTATCTCACGGGCGAAGTGCTGCTTTCGGACGGCGGCCTGAACCTGACTTGACTTGACTTGAGTTGACTTGACCGGACTTGACCTGAGCTGACCTAAGCTGACCGGACCTGACCACGATACGGCCCTCAAGCACCCCGATACGGCCGCCAGGCAGACCACCGCCCCGGCGGCGCGTATATCCGTCACCGACCGCTGGCGCGCATGTCCGCCAGCGCCCAGGCATGGATGGCCAGGCCCGCCAGCGCCAGCAGGCTGCCTACCCAGCCCGTCGAGGACCAGCCCAGGCCCGCGTCGATGGCCAGGCCCCCTAGCCATGCGCCCAGCGCGTTGGCGATGTTGAAGGCGGAGTGGTTCAAGGCGGCGGCCAGGGTCTGCGCATCGCCCGCGACGTCCATCAGGCGGGTCTGCAAGGTCGCCGCCAGCGCCACCACCGTGCCGATCAGGAGCACGTTCAGCGGCCCCAGGTAAGGACTGTTGGCGGACAGGTAGAACGCCCCCATCACCACCGCCGCCCAGACCAGCACATAGCGTATGGTCCTCTCCATGTTGCGGTCGGCGAAGCGCGAGCCCATCAGGTTGCCCGTCACCATGCCCAGGCCGAACAGCGCCAGCACCACCGGCACCAGGGCCTCGGGCATGTGCGCCATCTCCGTCATCGTGGGCTTGATATAGCTGAACACGGTGAAGATGCCGCCCGAACCGATGGCGCCGATACCCAGCGTCAGCACCACCTGCTTGTTGCGCAAGGCGCCCAGTTCGCGCAAGGGGCTGGCGCGCTGGTCGCCCGGTGCATAGGGCACCCAGCGACGCACCGCATAGGCGGTCAGCAGGCCGATGGCGCCCACGATGGCGAAAGCCGAGCGCCAGCCCAGCCATTGCCCGATGGCGGCCGCGACCGGTACGCCCACCAGGGTCGCGATGGTCAATCCCAGCAGCACCATGGCCACGGCCCGCGCGCGCCGGTGCGCCGGCACCAGCCCCGCCGCGACCAGGGCCGCGACGCCGAAATACGTGCCGTGGGGAAAGCCGGTCGCGAACCGCGCCAGCGCCATGGACCCGAAACCGGGTGCGAGCGCACTGATGAAATTGCCCAGCGCGAAGACCAGCATCAGCCCGATGAGAAAACTGCGGCGCGCCCATCGTGCGCCCAGCACCGCGAGCAAGGGCGCGCCAATCACAACGCCCAGCGCATAGATGCTGATCAGGTGCCCCGCCTGCGGGATCGTGATGTGCAGGTCGCGCGCCGCATCGGGCAGCAGGCCCATGATGACGAACTCGCCGGTGCCGATGCCAAAGCCGCCGACGCCCAGGGCGAACAGCGCGCGGCGGGTCTCGGCCGCGGAAAGGGCTATGGAAGCAGGGGCGCGGCCGTCGGCCACGCCAGGAGAAATGGACATAGGGATGTGAATCGAGAACAACGGGGGAGGAACATCGGCGCCTGCCGGGCGCCCGCAAGGGATGCATGCGGCAGGGACATGCCGCTATGGTAACCGCTGAAGATGACCCTCAGGCTCGAACCGAAGCACGGCAGGACACGGTCAAGGCCCCGTCACGGCCTTCGGCAGGTTCTCCGTCTCGCGCGCGAAGCGGTCGATGAGGAAATCCAGCAAGGCGCGCACGCGGGGCGCCATGTAGCGCGTGCGATGCCACACCGCGTACACGCCGGGCTCGGGCCAGATGTAGTCCGGCAACACGATTTTCAAGCGGCCGGCGCGCACCTCCGCGGCGGCGTCCCACATCGTCTTGCGCACGATGCCGCGTCCCTCCAGCGCCCACCGGCGCGCCAGCGCACCGTCGTTGGTCTCCCACGCCTCGGCCATCGGCACGGTGAAGTGCCAGCGCGCGCCATCCTTGCGGAAGTGGAACTCGTTGAGCGGCCCCGATGCCGTCACCAGCACGATGAAACGGTGCCGGTCCAGCATGGCGGGCGTGAGCGGCTCGCCATGCTGGCGCAGGTATTCGGGCGAGGCGCACAGCACGCGGCACATCGGGCCCAGCCGGCGCGCGACGAGGGTCCCTTCGTCGGGTTCGGCAAAGCGTATGGCCAGGTCGACCTCGTCCTGGACCAGGTTGCTGAGCGTATCCGTCAACGTCATCGCCAGGCGCACGTCGGGATGGCGCGCGGTGAAGTCGTCCAGCCAGGGAGACAGGCTATGCAGGCCGAAGTCCGTCGACGCCGACACCCGTATCTTGCCCCGTATCGCCGTGGCGCCTGCCTGCAATGCCGCCTCGCCATCGTCGATCGCCTGCAGGGCCGCCTGGCAGTGCGCCAGGTACACGCGCCCCTCATCGGTCAGCCGCAGCTGCCGGGTCGTACGGACGAACAGGCGCGCACTCAACGCCGCTTCCAGCTTGCCCAGGCGCGCGCTTGCGGCGGCGGGCGACATGCCCAGCTTGCGCCCCGCCGCCGAGAGATTACCCAGGGCCGCCGCGTGCGCGAACAGCCGCATGTCACCCAACCTGTCGGTCGCCATTCTTCAGCTCTTATTGAAAGTCAGTCAAATCCAGGACCAATTATCAAATATAACGGTGCCGACCATACTAGCGCCCGTTGTCCCCGCCTGGGGACGCTCCGTAGACATCCCCCATGCCTTCCAACACGCCTTCCGGCGCGGCCGCTGCCGCGTCCTGCCCCCGCCTGTCCCTGTCCACCGCAAGCTCGCCGAACTGGGCGGGCCTGTTCGCGCTCATGCTCGCCAGCTTTGCCACCACCGCCAACGAAACCGTGCCGGCCGGGCTGCTGCCGCAACTGGCCGCCGGCCTGGGGGTGTCCGAAGCCTGGGCCGGACAACTGGTCACCCTGTGCGCCCTGGGCGCGGGCCTGGGCGCCGTGCCGCTGGCCACCGGCCTGCGCCATTGGCCACGCCGCCGCGTCCTGGTGCTGGCGCTGGGAGGTTTCTTCCTGTGCAACGCCATCACGGCCCTATCGACGCATTTCCTGCTGACGCTGGCTGCCCGGCTGGTGGTGGGTGCGGCGGCAGGCCTGGCCTGGAGCGTAATAGCCCCGTATGCGCGCCGGCTCGCGCCGCCCGCGCAACAGGGTCGCGCCCTCGCGGTCGCCATGCTGGGCCTGCCGCTGGCCCTGGCGCTGGGCGTGCCGCTGGCGGCGTGGCTGGGCCAGTTGGTCGGCTGGCGCTGGGTCTTCGGCGGCCTGTCGGGCCTGGCCTTGCTGCTCGCCGTATGGCTGCTGGCCGCGGTCCCTGATGCCGTGGATACCGTGGATGCCGGCCGACAGTCCCGCCCCGCAAGCGCCTCGCAAGCGCCTCGCCCGCGCCTGGGCCAGGTGCTGGCGCTGCCCGGCGTACGTCCCGTCCTGGCCGTGGTCCTGCTCTGGGTGCTGGCGCACTACACCCTCTACACCTACATCGCGCCCTTCCTGGCCGCGGCGGGCCAGGCGGATCGCCTGGGCGCGGTATTGTCCACGTTCGGACTTTGCACGCTGGCGGGCCTGTGGCTGGTCGGCTGGCTGGTGGACCGCCACCTGCGCGGCCTGGTCCTGGCCTCGCTGGGTCTCTTTGCCGGCATTGCGGCGGCCTATGGCGCGTGGGGAACATCCTGGCCGGTGATCGCAGCCGGCGCGGCGCTTTGGGGCCTGAGCTTCAGCGGCGCGCCGACATTGTTGCAGACCGCCTTGGGCGACGCCGCCGGCGAACACGAAAGCGTGGCGCAATCGATGTTGGTGACCGTCTTCAACCTGGCCTTCGCCGGCAGCGGCGTGCTGGGCGGCGCCTTGCTTGCCACCGTCGGCGCGACGGCCTTGCCCTGGATGCCGGTCGCGTTGGCGGCCGCCGCGTGGGGCACCGCTTTCCTAGCGCGGCGCCACGGCTTCCGTGGCGGCCGGCGCTAGCGGGGCCGACCGGACCTGGTCGCGCCCCGACGCCTTGGCCTTGTACAACAACGCATCCGCGGCGGCGAGCAAGGCATCCTTGAGCTCTCCCGCCGCCGGCACGCAGGACGCGCAACCGATGCTGACCGTGACGCGGCCGATCTGGGAGCCCGTGTTCTCGATATCCAGGCCGCGCACGTTGCGGCGCACCTCTTCGGCCACCCGCGCCGCGCCGGCCTCCTCGGTGTCGGGCAAGAGCACCACGAACTCCTCGCCCCCATAGCGGGCCACCACATCGACCGACCGCCGCACCGTCGCGCCTATGCATTGCGCGACCGACGCCAGCACCTTGTCGCCCTCGGCATGCCCATATGTGTCGTTGTACAGCTTGAAGCGGTCGATATCGATGAAGAGGGCCGAGATCGGACGCTGCCTGCGCATCGCGTGCTTCCACTCCGCGTCGAAGCGGGCATCGAAGGTACGGCGGTTGTGCAGCTTGGTGAGCGGGTCGGTCGCGGCAAGCCGGGCCAGCTCCGCCTGCACGCGCAGCTTTTGCCGCAGGGCCAAGGCCAGCAGCCAGGCGCCCACGGTCAGCGCGATCCCCCAGAACACGGATGCGGCCGCCGCCAGGCGGAAATGCCGCTTCCAGTCTTCGAGCACGTCGTCCATGGTGGGTGCGACCACGGCAAAGAACGGCAGGCCGGCCACCCGGCGAAAGGTGTAGAGGCGCTCGATGCCGTCGCGGCCCCGCGCGATGAGCGTGCCGCGCCCCTTGTCGGCCAGCCGCTTGTAGATGGGCGACGCCGCGACGCTGCTGCCCACCACCACGTCGGAATACGGCTTGGAGGCGACCATCGTGCCGTCATCCAACAGGATCTCCACCACGCCCGGCGCGTCCAGCTGGATGCGCTCGAACAGGCGCTGGAAGAACTCAAGCCGCACCTCGAAGAACGCGATGCCCGCGAACGAGCCATCCGCGGCGTTGATCCGGCGGCTGAGCGCCATCACATGGCCGCCCTCCTTGGCCCGGGTCGTGAAAGGATGGGAAATGTACAGGCCGATGTCAGGCTTGTTTTTCTGCTCGATGAAGTAGCGCCTGTCATCCACCGACATGCCGATATTGTCCTTGCCCTTCTGCTGCGCGGCCACGATCACGCCCATGGCGTTGACCACGAATTTCGTGTCCACGTAGGATTCAAGAGGCAGGCTCTTGAATATCCCCGCACGATCCGTGTCGGCGAGCACCGCTTGCCCATGGGCGGCGAGCGCCTGTTCATCGCTGACCAGGTCCTGCAGCTGGACGTCGTAGAAGCGGAAATTGTTTTCGAGATCCAGCGCGATCATCGCGTTGAGATTCTCCGAGGTCTCGCGCTGGTGGTCGATGACCTGATGGCGCATGAGCCACATCATCGACAGCGGGACCAGCGCCGCCGCGAGGGCGACGACCGTGCCGGCGATGCCCACCGCACAAGGCCGGTTGCCCGCCACCCGCACGATGGGGGCGACGGCGGAGGACAGCAGGCTACGGATGCGGGACATCAACGGCCACTCTCCCCTGGGCTAGCCCAGTTCCGGATCGCGGCAGCCGTCGCTGCCACGGCCGCGTGTCGCGGCGAGGGGATGATAGCCGGCGTCTTGGAGGCTTGTCACCCTGGCGCGCGCGCCGTGTCGCGGCGTGGCGACGACGCAGCGGTTACGCGCCAAGACGCAAGGACGCCTAATGCGTGCGCGCGGCCGGCGACCCGGGCGGCTACGCGCCCTCGTTCGCCGCCTTCACGAACTCGACGAACGCCTTCAAGGGCGGCGGCATGAAGCGCCTGCCGGAGTAGTAAAGGAAAGGCCCGGGAAAGCGCTGCCACCAGGGTTCGAGGACGGGCGCCAGCGCGCCGCTGTCCAGGTGCGGCCGCAACCACTGTTCGAACAGATAGATGATGCCGCTGCCGCCGATGGCGGCATCGACGGCGAGGTCGATGCCACCGCCGATCAGCACCACCAGCGGGCCGCTCCCATCGATGCGCACGGTTTCCCCGGCCCGCTCGAATTCCCACGGCGCCATATTGCCGCTGGGAAAGCGCCCGCGCAGGCAGGCATGGTCCATCAGATCGCGCGGATGCGCCGGGCGTCCATGCCGGGCAAGATAGGCGGGCGCGGCCGCCGCGGCCATGCGCTGCACCCGCGGCCCGATCGGCACGGCGATCATGTCCTGTTCCAGCCGCTCGCCGTAGCGGATGCCGGCATCGCATCCTTGCGCCAGGATATCGACGAAATTCTCCTCGGCCACCACGTCGAGCCGGATATCCGGATACGCGGCCAGGAAAGGCGAAACGATGGCGGGCAAGACCAGCCGCGCCACGCTGACCGGCACGTTAAGCCGCAGCGTCCCCGCCGGCCGGTCACGAAAACCGCCGACCGCGTCCAGCGCGGACTGCATCTCGCCCAGGGCCGGCTCCAGCCGCGCCAGCAAGCCGCGGCCGGCTTCGGTCAACGACACGCTGCGGGTGGTCCGATGCAACAGCCTTACCCCTAGTCCTGCCTCCAGGCGGCGTATCGCATCGCTCAAGCGGGAAGCGCTGGTGTCGTGCGCGCGCGCGGCGTCGCGGAAACCGCCCGCCCGCGCCACCGCGGCGAACGCGCTGAGATCATTCAGGTCGGCTCTCATTGTCCTGATATCCGTACAGCCCGTACGGATTGTACGGGATTATCAACGACCGCCAGAGTGTTTATCTTGTTCGCATGTCGGCGTGCCCCCCGGCGCCTCCCCTCCCCGCCTTACCTCCAAGGAGATTCCCATGTCCAGCAACGACTACCCCCGCCGCTTTCCGCTGGCCGGCCGCGAGGTGGGCCGCCTCGGCTACGGCGCCATGCAACTCGCCGGCCCCGGCGTCTTTGGTCCGCCCAAGGACAAGGCGGCCGCGCTGGCGGTCCTGCGCGCCGCCGTCGACGCGGGTGTCGACCACATCGACACCAGCGATTTCTACGGCCCGCATATCACCAACCAGCTGATACGCGAGGCCCTGGCGCCCTATCCCGCCCACCTGCGCATCGTCACCAAGGTGGGCGCCCGCCGCGGCGACGACGCCTCATGGCAGCCGGCGTTCTCGCCGGAAGCGCTGACCGACGCGGTGCACGACAACCTGCGCAACCTGGGCGTGGACGTGCTGGACGTGGTCAACTTGCGCCTGATGTTCGACGTGCATGGGCCGGCCGAGGGCTCGATCGAAGCCCCCTTGTCGGTCCTCGCCGGATTGCAGCAAAAAGGCCTGATCCGCCACATCGGCCTGAGCAACGCCACCGCGAAGCAGATCGCGCAGGGACGCGGCATCTGCGACATCGTCTGCGTACAGAACCAATACAACCTGGCGCATCGCGGCGACGACGCCCTGATCGAGGACCTGGCCCGCGACGGCATCGCCTACGTGCCGTTCTTCCCCCTGGGCGGTTTCAGCCCGCTGCAATCGAACATCCTGTCCGACGTGGCCCGGCGGCTGGACGCCACGCCCATGCAGGTCGCCCTGGCGTGGCTGCTGCGGCGTTCGCCCAACATCCTGCTGATACCGGGCACGTCGTCCCTCGCGCACCTGCGCGAGAACCTTGCCAGCGGCGATATCGTCCTGCCGGACGATGCGATGGCGGCGCTGGAGGGAATCGGCCAAGACAGGGAGAAATAAACGGTTTAATCTCACGGGGCCCCGGACTCGACACGCGCCCGGGGCACGCCAACGGTGCGTCCATGCCGGGACACCCTGGCACGACGGCTTGGCGTCAAAGGCGGCATTGCAACCCATTACCACCTACCCGAGAGAGAAAGAAAATGGAGACACGCATTGGATTCATAGGCTTGGGCGTCATGGGCACGCCCATGGCCCTCAATCTTGCCCGCGCGGGCACGCCCCTGCTGGTCTGGAGTCGTTCCAGCGGCAACTACGACGCCTTGCGCGCGACCGGAGCGCAGGTCGCGCAGACCCCCGAGGAGGTCTACGCGCGGTGCCGCACGGTCATCCTCATGCTGGCCAACGACGTCGCCATCGACGCGGTCCTGGCGCGCGGTACGGCGGATTTCAGCGTCCGCGCGCGGGACCATGTGATCGTCAACATGGGCACCACATCGGCCGGCTATTCGCGCGAGCTGGGCGCGGAAATACAGGCGGCCGGCGGGCGCTACGTCGAAGCGCCGGTGTCCGGATCGCGCAAGCCCGCCGAGGCGGGACAGCTGGTCGTCATGCTGGCCGGCGACGCGGACGACACCGCCGCCGTGCGCGAACTGGTCAAGCCGCTCTACCGCGACAGCTTCGTCTGCGGCGCGGTGCCGGCGGCCTTGACGATGAAGCTGGCGGTCAACCTCTTCCTGATCACCATGGTCACCGGCCTGACCGAAGCCACCCATTTCGCCCAACGTCACGGCATAGACCTGGCGACATTCGCCGCCGTGCTCAATGCGGGCCCCATGGCCAGCGACGTTTCCCGCGTCAAGCTGGACAAGCTCACCAGGCAGGACTACTCCGTGCAGGCCGCCATCACCGACGTGCTGAAGAACAGCCGCCTGGTGGCGGAGGCCGCGCGCGGCATCCGCATCGCGTCGCCCCTGCTGGACGTCTGCCATGATCTTTACCGGGAAACCGAGGACATGGGCCTGGGGCAGGACGACATGGTCGCCGTATTGCGCGCCCTGGAACGACGCACGGACGCGGGCAGCGCCTGATCCCCAGGGCCGACGGGGCACGGCAAAAGGCAGGGCCGGGCCCCTAGGCCGGCTCGTCGCTGGTCAGGTCGAACGTCTTGACGTTGTAGTGCGACCGGACCAGCTTCAGCCAGTCGACGGACACATCCTGGCGCCGCCGTTGGCGCCAGCAGATACGGAAGTCATACTCGACGTTCGTCGTGCCCGATATCTGTCTTTGGCAGTCGAAATAGGCCTGCCCGTGCCGTTGCGCCACCAGCCGGCGGAATTGCGGCAGGATATCCTCGTCCGCGCTCGCGATGACTGTCACGCGCGCCCAGCGCTCGTGCGGGATGGCCAGGTCGACCCGCTTCAGCAGCCACAAGGTCAGCACCGCCAGCACCGTCGCGCACACGCCCAGGCCCAGCTGGCCGCCGCCCATGCACAAGCCGATGACGGTCACCATCCACAGCGTGGCGGCGGTGGTGACGCCGGTGACCAGGTCGCCCTTCCTGAGTATGGCGCCGCCGCCTATGAATCCGACGCCGGTGAGTATCCCCAGCGGCAGGCGCATCAGGTCCATGTCGGCGAAGGAAGACTGCGTCTTGCCGGACAAGGTCAGCAAGACATTGGCTTGCACCATGGCGATGCTGGCCGCCAGGCAGACCAGCATGGTGGTGCGCAGGCCGGCGGCGTGGCCGCGCGCCTCGCGGTTGAAACCGATTACCGCGCCCGCCAGCAGGGTCAGCACCAGACGCAGGGCAATGTCGGGCCACGTGGGATTCAGGGGCATGTTCATGGCGAATGACCTTCCGAGGATGCGCGGGGCGATTCCGGCCCCGGACCACCAGCAATCTTCGTTCCGCAGGCAACACCCACCGTACCGGCACCACGGCGGCCGATGGCGGCAGAGGCGACCGGGCGAGCCGCGTGGCCGCGCCCTGCTCCGGCCCAGGCCCCCGGGCTCATCACTCCGTGCCTGTCATCCTGTTAGTGCCTATACCTGTATAACGTCACTACTTTTCTCCGCCCGCGGCTGCGTCCAAAGTAGCTTCCTCCATAACGCATAACGCCATCCGCATCGCAACCAGGAGAATTGAACATGCGTGTCTTCGTTACCGGCGCCACGGGTTTCATCGGGACCGCCGTCGTCAAGGAACTCATCGACCATGGTCATGAAGTATTGGGGCTGACGCGATCCGACACCGGCGCGCAGGCGCTCGAAGCCGCCGGCGCCCAGCCGCACCGCGGCGACCTGGAGGACCTGGACAGCCTGCGCCGCGGCGCCGGGCAGGCCGACGGCGTCATCCACTGCGCCTTCGACCATGACTTCTCGAATTTCGCGGCGAACTGCGAAAAGGACAAGCGCGCCATCGAGGCGCTGGGTAGCGCGCTGCGCGGCACGGCCCGCCCCATCGTCATCACCTCCGGCACCGGCATGGGGAGCCCCGCGCCCGGCCTCCTGGCGAAGGAGGACGTCTTCGACGCCGGCAATCCGAATCCGCGCAAGCTGTCCGAACTGACCGGCGCGGCGCTGGCCGAGGACGGCGTCAATGTCTCCATCATGCGCCTGCCCCAGGTACACGACACCACCAGGCAGGGCCTGCTCACCTACGCCGTTTCCATCGCGCGGGATAAAGGCGTTTCCGCGTATATCGGCGAAGGCCTGAACCGCTATGCGGCCGCCCATGTACTGGACGTTGCCCGCCTCTACCGTCTCGCCATCGAACGCCAGCAGCCCAATGCCCGCTATCACGCCGTCGCCGAGGAAGGCGTGCCCTTGCGCGACATCGCGGAGGTCATCGGGCGCGTGCTGGGCGTGCCCACGGCGTCGATCGCGCCGCAAGCGGCGGTGGAGCACTTCGGCTGGATGTCGATGTTCGCGGGCATGGACCTGCCTGCATCCAGCGCCTGGACGCAGGCCACCCTCGGCTGGCACCCGACCGGCCCCGGGCTGCTGGCCGACCTGCGCAACCTGCGCCTGGCGACAGCGTGAGGCCTGGCTAGTACGACTTCGGCAGGCCCAGCGCCTTCTCCGCGATGAAGCTCATGATCATCTGCGGGCTCACCGGTGCAAGGCGCGGGATCCACGCCTCGCGCAGGTAGCGCTCCACATGGTATTCCTTCGCGTAGCCCATGCCGCCATGCGTGAAGATGGCGTTCTCGCACGCGGCGTAGCACGCCTCGGCGCCGAGGAACTTGGCGCTATTGGCCTCCGCGCCGCAAGGCTGCTTCTGGTCGTATAGCCATGCCGCCTTCTGCACCATGAGGTGCGCGGCCTCCAGTTCCATCCAGGATCGTGCGAGCGGATGCTGGATGCCCTGGTTCTTGCCGATCGGACGGTCGAATACCTCGCGCTCGTTGGCATACTTGGCGGCGCGCCGCAAGGCGGCCCGGCCCAGGCCGACGGCTTCCGCGGCGATCAGGATGCGCTCCGGATTCAGGCCATGCAGGATATAGCTGAACCCCCTGCCCTCCTCGCCGATGCGGTCCTCGACGGGAATCCGCAGGTTGTCGATGAAGAGCTGGTTCGAATCGACGCACTTGCGGCCCATCTTCTCGATTTCGTGGACCTCCACGGCGTTGCGATCGAGGTCGGTATAGAACAGGCTGAGCCCTTCGTTGCCCTGGCACTCCTCGATGGGCTTGGTGCGCGCCAGCAAGAGGATCTTGTTGGCCACCTGCGCGGTGGAGATCCAGACCTTCTGCCCGGTAACCACGTAGTGGTCGCCCTGGCGCACGGCCCGCGTCTTCAGCTTCAAGGTATTCAAGCCCGTGTTCGGCTCGGTGACGCCGAAGCACGCCTTGTCCTTGCCCGCGATCAGCGACGGCAACCACCTTTGCTTCTGCGCGTCCGTTCCGAACACGACGACCGGATGCAGGCCGAAGATGTTCATGTGCACGGCGGAAGCGCCGGACAGGCCGGCGCCGGTCGCGGCGATCGTATGCATCATCAATGCCGCTTCGCTGATGCCCAGGCCGGCGCCGCCGTATTCCTGCGGCATGGCGATGCCCAGCCAGCCGGCCTGGGCCAGGGCCTGGTGGAAATCGAAGGGAAAGCCGCCTTCCTTGTCCCGCTTGAACCAGTAATCATCATCGAAAGGCTCGCACAAGCGTTCGATGGCTGCCTTGATCTGCTCTTGCTCGTCACTCAGACGGAAATCCATTGCTGCATCCTGCTGATTGGGGGTTCAAGAAAAATTCACGCCCTTGCGAACGCGTTTCCAGCGATGGCCGAGTCGCCGCGCCTGGCGGTGATTTTTCCGGCCACGCTTCGAGGCGCGGCATCCACGTCGTCGTCCAGCTTCCGGCGCAAAAAATATATCATATGAAATTCTCTTGTGTGAATAACTATTCATGCTGGTGAATTTCCTGGATTTCTATAAACTTCCGGTCTGCGGCGGCAAGGCTGATATCCTGCCTGCGGCGACGCCAGCCCGGCGCGGCGGCGCTGCTTGCCTGCCCATCTTCAGGATCGGATCATGTCGGAAGTGAAACTCGTCGCCCGCACCCTCGATTTATTCGAGTGCTACGCGAACCAGGGCGAAGCCCTGTCCCTCACCGAACTCTCGCAGGCGCTGGCGGCCCCCATGTCGAGCACGCTGGCGCTGGTCCGCACGCTGGTTGCGCGCGGCTATCTGTACCAGACCCGCAAGCGCACCTACTATCCGACCAAGAAGCTGATGGGGATATGCGGGGCCATCGACGCGCAAGATCCCGTCCTCGATATCCTGCGCCCTTACCTGGCGCGCCTGCGCGATGAAAGCGGGGAAACGGCGGTGCTGGGAACGCGCGAGGAGTTGCAGGTGATCTACCTGGATTGCGCCCACTCGCTGCAGGCCATCCGCTATACGGCGCAGGCCGGGGAGGCGCGCGGCCTGCACTCGAACTCGCTGGGCAAGGCCCTGCTGTCCGCCCTGGACGGGGAAGAACTGGAAGAAATTCTCGCCAAGCTGGACATGAAGGCGCTCACCCGCCATACGCTGACCAGCCGGAAGGCCTTGCTCAAGGACCTGGCGTTGTCGCGCGAACGCGGATGGTCGGCCAACGTCTCGGAAAGCGTGCCCGACCTGGCGGCCATCGCCGCGCCTTTTTCCATGGCGGGTAAATGGTATGCCCTCTCCGTCGTGGGGCCGATCGGACGCATGCAGGCGGCCTGGGACCGGCATGTCGCGGTCCTGGCCAAGGTGATCCAGGCCTTGGCGCGCGACCAGGCCATCGACAATATTTGATCGGGCCGGCGGCATCGCGGGCCGGCCCATGAGGGCGCCGGGCTATGCGGCGTGGAATGCCCGGACGGCTGGGGCGTTCAGGGCGTGTAAGGCGCGGCCTTGAAAGGCGCCTGTTCTTCGGCCAGCGCCGACCAGGCAGCCTGCAACGGATAATCGGCGGCGTCGATCAGCCCCGGCAGCATGCGCTGCGTGAAATACCATGCCACGGCGACGCTGATGCCATCCAGCTCCACGGGCGCCACGTCCGCCTCCGTCGCCCACACCAGGGGCGAGGCGCGCAAGTCGTTTTCGATTTCGTCGAATGCCGCCCTCAGCTGCTGCTCGACGCGATCCACCCAGGGCTGGTGCCGCTTCTCCTCGGGGCGTAGAAAGCGTTCATAGGCGATCTGCACGGCCTTTTCGCTGGCCACCAGTGCCAGCCCCGTCAAGCGCAGCACGGACAGGCGCGCGCCGGCGTCTTCCGGAACCAGGCGCCGGTCCTCGGGAACCAGCGCTTCCAGGTATTGCAGGATCAGCGTCGAGTCCGTCAGCACCTGCCCGTCCTCCGTCACCAGCGTGGGCGCCTTCACCACGGGGTTGATGGCCCTGAAGGTGTCGTATCCGCGAAATACCGAGATCGCACGGTGGACGTAGGGCACGCCCATGATCTGCATCGAAATGGCGACCCGTCTGACGAAGGGGGAGTCCAGCATGCCTATCAGCTCGAATTTCATCGCTCGCGTATGCTCCAAAAGGCTCCAGAAGGCTCAAAAAAAACTCGGAAAAAGGCTCGGAAAAAGGCTTGGAAAAGACCCAAGAGGGCCCGTCCTGCCGTCTCCCGGGAAAGAACGCTGCGCGGCGGCGGCGCAACGCCCGGGATCTTACGCCGCAACGGACCCGCGAGGCAGCAGCAGTTCCGCGCTGCGCGCCTCGAACGTCAACCGCAATGCCGCGACCACCTGGCTGCACGCCGCCGCGACCGCCTCGAAGACCGACGCGCCCATCACCAGCCGGCCCGTGACCACCGCGCTGAACAGGTCGCCGGTGCCTTTGGGCGTGGCATCGATACGGGGATGCGCCAGCACCTCGTAGCGATCGCGGGTGACCACCACGACCCGCATTTCGCCGGCCGCCCAGGTGTGGGGCGCGGCGCTGGTCACCGTCACCCACTGCGTACGCCCCGTCAGCAGGGTCCTGGCCGCGGCAACGACGCTGGCGATATCCGTCACCGGCAAGCCCGTCAGCCGTTCCAGCTCGAACCCATTGGGCGTCATCCCGTCGGCCCATGACAGCAGGTGCCGGCGGTAGGCGTCGACCATGCCCGGGCTGACATACTCGCCGCTGTCATAGTCGCCGATCACGGGATCGATCACGACCCGCACATCAGGTTTGGCCTCGACCACCCGCGCTGTCCACTCGCCCAGCGCCCGCACCTGCTCCGCGCTGCCCATGTATCCAGCCAGGATGCCCTTCAGATGTCCCAACGCCTGCCGCGCGTACAGGTCCCGCAAATAGCCTTCGAACCATTCCTGAGGAATCGGGCCGCCATGGATGCTCGGATAATGGGGCGTGTTGCTGAACGCCACCGTCGGCACGGCGGCGACGGTCAGTCCCAGCGCATCCAGCGCCGGCAAGGCCACGTTGTTGCCCACCCGGCCATAGACGACCTGCGACTGGACCGACACCACGTCGATGGACAAGGGCAGCAAGGGCGTCGATGCCGCGCCCACGGTGGGATCGAAGGCGCCCATCAACGTGCCTCTCCTTCGGGGGCCGAAGGCCAGTAGTAATCATTGGACGTGGCGCGCGCGCCGAAAATCGCCTGGCCCACGCGCACCACCGTGGCGCCCTCCTCGATGGCGATCTCATAGTCGCCGGACATGCCCATGGACAGCTCGTCCAGCGACATCCCGCCGGGCGTCTCCTGGCGCAGGCGGTCGCGCAATTCGCGCAGGCGCACGAAGCACTGCCGCACTTGCGCGGCCTGCGCCGACAGCACCGCCAGCGTCATGAAGCCGCGCACGCGCAGCGACGAAAACGCGGGCAAGGCGCGCAGGAACGCGGCCACCTCATCCGGCGGCAGGCCGTACTTGCTCGCTTCCATCGACGTATTGACCTGCACGAACACGTCCAGGCCCCGGCCTTCGGCCTGCAGGCGCCGATCCAGCGCTTGCGCGACGCGCAGGCTGTCCAGCGCCTGGAACTCGGCGGCGAAGCGCGCTACCAGCTTGGCCTTGTTGGTCTGCAAGTGGCCGATCACCGACCAGCGCAGGTCGGCCAGGTCCGTCATGGCTTCCCATTTGCCGTAGGCCTCCTGCGGCTTGTTCTCGCCGAAATCGCGGCATCCGGCCGCGTAGGCCAGCCGCAGCGTCGCCTCGGGCTTGGTCTTGCTGACCGGCAGCAGCCGCACGCCCGCGGCGTCGCGGCCGACGCGCTCGCATGCAGCGGCGATGCGCGCCCGCACCGCCGCGAGATTACGGCGGAAGTCCTCCACGTTTTCGGCCTGTGGCCAACGGCCATGCTGGTCGTGCAACGTGGGGGTGTCCAATGGCATAGCGGTGTTCACGGATCGCGCCTCGATGCTGAAAAGCCGGTGGCGCGCGGAAAGGGCCGGCGCCACGGGCATAAGAGTATCACCCGGGCACGGACGTGCCGGGGGAGGCATGGCGGGGGCCCTGCAATGGGTCCTTGCGCTGGGTCCTTGCGCTGGAGCCTTGCGCGGCCCTTGGTGGGCCTTTGCGTTGGGTCCGCGGGTTGATCGGTATACTCCCTCGACACCCTGCGCGCCGGCACTCGCCGCCCCGTCCGCCGACCCGGCGCATCGCAACCGTGATGTGTCCATGCCCCAAAACACCCCGACGCCCGGCCCCGCCACGCTCGAAGGCCTGCCCCATGCCGTCGCCCGGCGCTATCGCATCCCCGCGGTCCCGGCTGCCGCCCATCGACGCGACCATCCGCCGGCGCTCGAACTGGCGCTGGTCATCGAACAGGCGCGCGCCGCCTTGGTCGCGGGGCGGCCGCTGCGAGCAGGCCGGAAAGAAGCCTTCATCGACGCGCTCGCGCGGCTGGTCCAGGACGCGATGCGCCCGGCCCGCGGCGACTTTGCGTTCCAAGCCATGGTGCTGCGGCACCGCAAGCCACGGGTGCGCGAACATGCGTCCCTGTCGGCGCATGCGGACCAGGATCGGCGCGCCCTCCTGTCGGCCGTGAACGCCATCGCGCATCCCGGCAAGCGGGAGCGCCTGCCGCCCGGCCCCCTGCGCGACGGGCTGTCGCGGCTGCAGGACCAGGCCGCCGCGGCCGCCTGGCCGGCGCTGGCCGACACCGCGCGGCAGGTCCTGTCCCTGCCGGAAGCCGCGAACAATGCCCTGGTCGAACGCGGTTTGCGGAAACTGCTGGACGCCCCGGCCCTGGACAGGCTGCGGCGCCTGGCCGACCTGGCGGACGACGATTCCGTTCGCGAGTACGAAGCGCTGTGGGACAGGCGCGGTCCGCGTTCAGGCAGCGCCCAGGCCGCGGCGCTGGGACGCGGCACGCAGCAGCGCGGGGCCGCCGTCGAGGCCCTGGCCGCGCAAGCGCTGCAAGCGTGGGCACGGCGGTTGAGCGTCGCGGCGGGCGACCCCGCGGCCTATCGGGTCGTCACCTCGATGCGCGTGCCGGCGGCGATCGCGGGCAAGGCGGAACGCGCCAAGACGGAATGGGATGTGGCCCTGCTGCGGCGGGCGCCAGGCAAGGACGACGGACAGCCGGATCGCGAGCCGATGAATGACGAACGGGCCGGCGTCGCATCACCAGACGCCCGCCCATCCCGTTGGGGGCCGGCCGATGGCGACGGCGCGCCCGTCTGGGACGTCTGCCTGCTTGCCGAAGCCAAGTCATCGGTGGATGCCGCCACCACGGACTACCCTCGCCTGCTGCGCGGCCTGCGCCTGCTCGCGCGGGCGGACGCCGGCGCGCGCTATCCGTTCTCGTGCCGCGAGGGCGTCGTCATGCTGCGCGGCGCCGCCTTGCAGGCCTTGCCCACCGACGGCGCATGCCTGGACGGCACGGTGCTCTATTGCTGCGACGCGCCGGCCGACGACGCGCCGCGCCTGCTCAACGCCGCCAGCCGGATGCAGCTGCTGTCGGCGCCCGCCAGCCTGGCCTACGCGACCCGGCTGGCGGAGGACACGCCGGCGGATCCGGCGCTGCTGGAAGCGGTCTGGGACCACCTGGTGTCGTCGCCCCAATGGCAATCGGTCCTGGAGCAGTACGCCACCCTGCACCGGGTGCGCGACCTGATGGTGCACGTCGCGGATCTGGCCGCGGCAACCCGCGCGCCCTGATCCCCCCGGCCTACTCGGCCGGGATGGCGCCCCCGTCGAGCGCGGCCCGGCCGACCAGGTGCGCCGACGATCGCCACGCATGATGCGCAATGCGGGTCAATCGCTTCACATTGTCGATGCGCCGCAAGGCCTCGGCGGCGCTTATCGTGCCCGGCGCCACGGCGGCAAGCGTGGCGGCGCGGTGGTCCCGTCCCACGGCGTCCAGCTCGAGCGCCGTGCTCGCCATTTCATCGAGCTCTGACGCCACCTCGGGCGATACGCTCCATCCGACGGGATCGGTATGCCCGCTCAGCGCGCTTTGCGCGGTGACGGCGGCGCCGACCTCCTGCGCTCCCTGCATGGCCTTGACGCAAAGCGCCGTCGCATGGATATCCAGCGGGGAGTTCCCTTCGGGCGGACCGGGCGGCGGGTCGAAGCGCCCTGCGGCCAGGTTCTCCACCAGGCGCGTGGCGTGATCCAGCGCATGCAGCGTGCTCGTCAGGTGATAGCGGTCCGCGTCCGTCTCCGACGCGGCCGGCGCATGCAGTTCAGAAAGGAAATCCCTGACCTCTCCCAGCGTGGCGGCTGCCGCTGCGGCCCCCGGCACGCCGCGATGGTCCGTATTGGTGGAAAGCGCGGCGGCGACCGCGGCCGATATCGTCTTCAGGACATCCGCCACCACCCGTCGCGCGGCTTCGACGGCCACCACCGGATTGGCCAGCACACTGCGATCCAGCGCGCGTTCCAGGGCCGTTTCCCGTGTAGGCATGATGCGCTCGACGACGCGCGTGAACCATTGCGTCGCGGGCAGCAGCACCGCGACCCCTACTACGTTGAACGCCGTGTGATACCCGGCCAGCAGGGTGGTGCCGTCGATGGACGGCAGCAGGCGCGTCATCCATGACGTCACGAAGGGGAAAGAGAAAATCGCGATCAGCGCGGCGATGACCTTGAACAGCACATACGCCAGCGCCAGGCGCTTGGCGGTCACGCTGGCGCCGATGGCGGCCATGGCGGAACTGGTCGCCGTGCCGATGTTCTGCCCGATGATGAGCGCGGCCCCCTGCTCCAGGCTGATCGCGCCGGCATGGAAGGATGCAATGGTGACCGCGGTGGAGGCGGTCGACGACTGCATGACCGCCGTCATCGCCAGGCCCACGATGATCAACATCAGCAAGCCGCCCGTTCCGCTCATCCAGCCGGCCCCCGGCATGCCCAGCACCGCGGGCAGGTCGGTGGGATTCAGGCTCTGCGCCAGCCCGCCCATGCCCTGTTGCAGCGTGGTCAGGCCATAGAGCACCAGGGCGAAGCCCGCGAACGCGCCGCCGGCCGCGGAAACACGCCCCTTGCCAAGCAGCTTCGCCAGCGCCCCGATGAAGATCATGGGCAAGGCGTACGCGGACAACGACACCCGCACGCCGACCAGCGCAATCAGCCAGGCCGTGCCGGTGGTACCGACATTGGCGCCGAACACCAGGCCCAGCCCTTTGGAGAAAGGCAGGATGCCCGCGCTGACCAGGCCTATCGTCGTCATGGTCACCGCGCTTGAAGACTGGACCAGCAACGTCACCATCGCGCCCCAGAACGCGCCCGACCACGGCGTGGCCGCCGCCTTGCCGAGCACCGTGCGCAAGGCGGATCCCGCCAGCGCCTTCAATCCGTCGGTCATGACGGTCATGCCGAGCAGGAAAAGCCCGACCCCACCCAGGATGGCAATTACGGTAGACATGAATGCGCAGCCCTCGCCCGTATCGCTGGAACGGCTGCCGCGAGCGCGGGCGCCGGCACGTTGGCGTGCGCGGATATCTTATCCTGGCCCTACCGTCACGCATACCGGTCACGCAAACCGGGCGAGCCTAGGCGACCAGCCTCTCCTCGCCGCCGCGCCACCACAGGGTTCCCGCGCCCAGGATCAACAGGCCCGCGAGACCGGCCGACAGGTGCATCCCCGCCATGAAGGCCGCCGGCGTGGTGTCGCGCACCAGGTAGCCGAACACCGCCACGCCCAGCAGTCCTCCCACCTGCCGCGCGGAATTGAGCACGCCGGACGCAATGCCCGCGCGCGAGGCCTCCACCGAAGACAGCGTGATGTTGGTCATGGTCGGCACCGTCAGCGCCGTGCCGATCGCGGCAAGCAGCATGGGCAGCGCCAGCCAGCCGTAGGAGCCGTCGATGCGCACGGGCAGCAGGAGCAGGTATCCGGCTCCCGCGATCGACAGGCCCAGCGCCATCAGCCTGCGGGCGCCTATCCGCGCGATCAGGCGGCTGGCCACGAGATTGGCCCCTAGCAGCACGACGGTCATCGGCAGGAAAGCCAAGCCGGTCCGCGCCGGCGAGAGGCCCTGCTCGACCTGGAAGAACAGGCTGAAAACAAAGATCAAGCCATAGTAGGCGAAGTTGACGACGACGCCGGACAGCGATGCCATCGCGAAGGCTGGCGCACGGAACAGCGCCAATGGCAGCATGGGCGACCGGCTGCGCGACTCGATGCGGAAGAATCCCGCGACGGCGGCCGCGCAGAGCAGGAAACCGCCCTGCACCCAGGCATTGGACCAGCCGAGGCGGCCCACCTCCACCAGCGACACGGTCAGGGCCGTCAGCGCCAGGATGGCGGCAGCCTGCCCCGGCCAGTCCAGGCCGCGCCCGTGCGCCGGCGGATCGGCCGCGGCGTACTTGAGGGTCAGCCAGCCGCCCAGCACGCCTATAGGCAGGTTGATGGCGAAGATCCCGCGCCAGCCCCAGTGCGCGACCAATATCCCGCCCAGCACGGGTCCCGCCGCCAGCGACAGGCTGGCGATCCCGCCCCACCAGCCCACGGCGCGGCTGCGCTGCAACTTGTCGGGAAAGGCGCGTTGCAGCAGGGACAGCGAATTGGGCACCAGCAGCGACGCGCCCACGCCCTGCACGGCGCGCGCGCCAGCCAGCATGGCCAGGTCCGAGGCAAGGCCGCAAACTGCCGACGCGAAGGTGAACAGCCAGAAGCCGTAGAGAAATATGCGCCTGGCGCCGAAGCGGTCGCCAAGCGCGCCGCTGGTCAACAACAACGCGGCAAACGTGAGGGTATAGGCGTTGACCACCCATTGCAGGCCGACGACATCGGTGGAGAATTCGTGGCGCAGGGCGTCGAGCGCGACGTTGACGACACTGACATCCAGCAGCACGACGACGAAGCCCAGCGCGGTCGCCACCAGCGTGCCACGTGGTGAAGAAAAGGAAGCGGACATGGTTCAAGCGAAGGAAGGACCGGAAGGAAACGATGCTACGCACGCCCCCTATCCGCGTAAATTCCCTAAAATCGCACTTCAACCTGGAGAAAACGCACAGATGTTCGACTGGGAAAATCTGCGGCACTTCCTTGCGGTGGGTAGGGCCGGCACCTTGTCCGGCGCGGCGCGCGCCCTGGAAGTGGACCACGCCACGGTCAGCCGCCGCCTGGCCGCCCTGGAAGCCGAGGTGCAGGCGCCCCTGGTGGAGCGCTTGCCGCGGGCCTGCCGGCTGACGGCCATCGGCGCGCGCGTTTTCGAACAGGCCAAGCTCATGGAAGCGGCGGCGTTCGCCATAGAAAGGCAGGCACGCGCGAGCCAGACGGACTTGAAGGGCAGGGTCTCGCTAAGCGCGCCGCCCATGCTGGCCACGCATTTCCTGGCTCCGCGCCTGGCGGATTTCCAGGCGGCCTATCCCGGCATCCAGTTGGCGGTGTCATCCGAAGCGCGGCAGGTATCGCTGGCCGGCGGCGAGGCCGACGTGGCGATACGGATGGCCCGACCCAAGGAGGCCAGCACCGTCATCCGCCGCATCGGCCGCCTGCCTTTCGCCCTCTACGCCAGCCGCCGCTACGGCGCCCTGGAAGACCCGTCGCGCTGGGCCTTCATCGCCTATGAACAGCGCTACAGCCGCATGCCGCTGGCCCGGTGGATCAGGACGGCGGCGGGAAAACGCCCCATCGCCTGCGAACTCAGCGACACCAACAGCCAGTTGATGGCCGTCCAGTCCGGCGGCGGCGTGGCCGCCCTGCCTTGTTTTTTGGGCGATGCCGACAAGACCCTGGTCCGCCTCGATAGTCCCGTCCCGCCGTTCGCGCCCGAACTCTGGCTGGTCACCCACCGCGACCTCAAGCGCGCAAAAATCGTCCGCGCGGCCATGGACTACTGGGCCGCCGCCTTCCTGGACGATCCCCGCTTAGGACCAGGATATCAGCCAAGATAAGCCACGCCTCGTCCGTCACGGCGTAATCGCGCAAGAAGAAGTTTCGTTCCCGAACGGTCGGCGGCGGTGCGCCTCGCGTGGGGCTTTTGTAAGGCCGATGGCGTAATCTTCTGCTGTTCGCCATGCCACGCAGATCGATAAGAGGGAGACCGCCATGACCTGGTCCGCACAGCAGTATTCGCGCTTCGAAGCCGAGCGCACCCGCCCCGTCCGCGACCTGGTCGCGGCGATTCCGAACGAGGATGCCAGGATCGCCGTCGACCTGGGCTGCGGCCCGGGCAATTCGACCGAAGTCCTTGCGCAGCGTTATCCGCAAGCCCGCGTCACGGGCCTGGACAGCGACCAGGACATGATCGCCGCCGCGCGCAAGCGCTCGCCGCGAACCCAATTCGACCTGGCCGACATCGCGCAGTGGACGCCGGACACCCAATGCGACGTGATCCTGGCCAATGCGTCGCTGCAATGGCTGCCGGACCACCAGGCCCTATACCCCCGCCTGGTCAGCTGCCTGGCGCCGAATGGCACCCTGGCCATCCAGACGCCGGACAACCTGCAGGAACCCGCCCACCTGCTGGCCCAGGAAGTCGCCGCCGACCCCCGCTGGGGCGGCAAGATCGCGCAAGTGCGGCAGCACAATCGTCACGCGCCGCAGTGGTACTACGGCCTGCTGCAACCGCATTGCCAGCATATCGACGTATGGCGCACCACATACTTCCATCCGCTGGAAAACGCCCAGGCCGTGGTGGAGTGGTTCAAGGGCTCCGCGCTGCGCCCCTTCCTCGCGAAGCTGGACGACGACGAGAAGGCCCAGTTCCTGCAGCTGTACAAGGAACGCATCGAGCAGGCCTACCCCGCCCTGCCGAGCGGCACGGTGCTGCTGCCCTTCCCGCGGCTGTTCATCCTGGCGACGCGGTAATTCCGCGAGCGCGCGCGAGAAACGCCAGCACCGCGCGATAGGACCCCGCATTGCCCGCCGCGTTGGCGGGCGCGGTTCCACCCGCATCCAGCAACAGCCCCGACATGGCATGGGGCTTGTTGATCAGGGTGGCCGGCAAGGTCGGATAATGGACGTGATGCCCGGTGCCCGCGCAGACATGATGCTCCACCGGCAGTCCCGCCGCCTGGCGGATGCGCGCCACGATCTCCGAATAGGCCGTGCTGGGCCAGAAACCGTCGTCGGACGCGCTCACCAGCAGCACTGGCCCGGGATAGCGCTCGATGGGTATGCGGGCCCGCTCGAAGGCCGCGCGATCGCGCGTGGCGCTGAGGAAAGCCAACGTCTGCCGATACGGCGGCGGCGTGGAATACGCGGCCTCCCAGTCGGCCGTGGCGTTGTCCTGCCACAGGTGGGGCAAGGGCTGTCCGCCCTTGGTCCATACCTGCGCATCGCGGCCGGTGCCCGGCTCGCCCGCGCTCACCACGCCATGCGTCACCGGCGACGGCACGTAGGCCACCACCGCGCTCACCAACGCGGGATAGTGGGCTGCCAGCAGCAGCGACATCTCCCCTCCCCGGCTGATGCCGGACACGGCGACGAAACCGTCTTTCGGCTTGAGCACGTCCCGCACCCACAGCAGGGCCTGCTCGAAATATTCGAGCGGCATGTCATTGAGATACTTGGGCCGTCCCGGGTAATTGAAAACGCCCAACGCCAGGCACTGATACCCGCGCGCCGCGAACAAGGCCGCGCGCGGCGCATTCACGCCTCCCGACGACCCGTTCATGTAAATCACCACCGGGTGCGGTCCCGGACCGGGCGGCGTATAAAGCTCGCCCGACAGGGACATCCCCGCCACGTCGACTCGCACCGGATCGTGCTTCACGCCCGCCGCAAGAAACTCCTGGACCAGCACCGCATAGGCCGACACGTCGCCGCTGGTGGCAGCGATCTCGATGACCAGCGCATCCGTCCGGTCCGGCGGAAACACCACCCGGTCCATCTCCTGGCAACGCATGGACCAGACGATGCCCATGGCCGACGGTTCTGAATAGGAACCCGACACCGGGCTGTCGCGGCGCAGGTCCAGGCTGCCGTCCGGACCTGCCAGGAACACAGACTCCGAGGACCAGAGGGCGCCGCACATGCGCATGCTCGCCGCGACGGTCACGAAGGCGTAGGGCGGATAGCCCTCCAGCCGGATGTCGCGCTCGACATCGACGAGGGCGCGTTCCGGCGTGACGGTGATGCGGGGGGTGGGCACGGTCGTGGCCTCCAGAATGGGCGTCGGCAAAGCAGCGGGCGACAAGGCAGGGGTCGACACGGCAGGCATCGGTAAATTCAGGGAGCTGTCCGCCCCTTCAACTGCTCAACTGGGTCTTGGGCACGTTGTTGTCGCTGATTACCTTGGCCCACAGCGCGTTCTCGTCGGCAAGTATCCTGTCCATCCGCGCCGAGGACGCGAACTCGATCGCCACGCCCTGGTCGGCGAACTGCTTGATGAACCCGGGGTCCTCGGTGCCCTTCTTCACCGCGGCCTCCAGCACCTTCACCACATCGGCCGGCATGCCGGCGGGCCCGGAAATCATCATGCGGGTGTAGAGCTCCATATTGGGCACCCCGGCCTGCGCCATGGTCGGCACGTCGGGCAGGCTGGACAGGCGCTGGTCCGCCGTCACCGCCAGGGCCTTGAGCTTGCCCGACTTGATATGGGCCAGCGCCGACGTCGGGAAATCGAAAGTGCTCATGACCGTGCCGCCCATCATGTCGATCAGCGCCGGGCCGCTGCCCTTGTAGGGCACGCCCTGGAACTCGGTGCCGGTCTGGGACTGGAAATGCAGCATGGCCAGATGGTTGATGACGCCGATCCCCGCATGGGCGCAGGTGATATCGCCCGGCTTCTTCCTGGCCAACGCTACGAACTCCGCCACCGTATTCACGCCCAGCGCCGGATTGACGATCAGCACCATGGGCGACTTCCCCATGGAGCCCAGCTGCTTGAAGTCGGACTGCTTGTAGGGCAGATTGGTGTACAGCAGCGGGTTGAGGATCATGCCGTTGGTGCCAGCGAACCCCAGCGTATAGCCATCCGGCTTGGCCCGCGCCACGGCCACCGTGGCGATGATGGCCTGCCCGCCCGGACGATTCTCCACCACCACGTTGCCGTTCATGGCCGGCCCCATGCGTTCGGCCAACGCCCGCGCGGCGATGTCGGTCAAGCCGCCCGGCGCGAAGCCGACCAGCAGCTTGATGGGATGCGCGGGAAACTTGTCAGCGGCCCGCGCGGTACCGATGACGCAGGGCAAGGCGGCCAGCGCGCCCAGCATGTGACGACGAGACAAAGGCATCCGGCACTCCATGAGCGGCGAGGAAAGCCGTATGGTCGTGCAAGCGCTGGCGGGAAACCATCTAGGGGTTTCCCTTGCCCTCAGTCGCGCCAGCCCGCCAACAACTGTCGCAGCGCCTGCGCGGACGCTTCCGTCAGGGGCCATGCCGCCGGCGGACGCGGCGCGCCGCAGTCCTGGCCCAGCAGCTGCAAGGCCGCCTTCACCACGCTGACGTTGCAGCCGTTCTGCTCTTCGGCGCGCAAGGATTCGAAGGCGCGCATCTGCTCGATCAGCACGCGGGCGCGCGGATAATCGGCCGCCTCCAGCGCCTGGTGTATCGCCACCGAATGGGCCGGCTTGACGTTGATCAGGCCGGACGTGAACCCGCGCGCGCCCATCGCATACAACGGCGGCGCCCAGATTTCGGCCAGGCCGCAAACCCATGCCAGATCCAGGTCGGCGCAGCGACGCATGGCTTCGCCCATCAGCAGGGGCGTGGGCGAAGCCCACTTGATGCCGACCACGCCGGGCAGGCGGCACAAGGCCTCGATCGCCGCCAGGCCGATGCCCTCGTTGCGCAGGTACAGCACGATGGGCAGGCCGCCGCTGGCATCGCCCACCCGCTTCACGTACTCCACCACGCCGCGCGGCGCGACGAAGGGGTCCGGCAGCTGGTGCACCATCAGGCCGCTGGCGCCGGCCCGCGCCGATTCACGCGCCAGGCGGCAAGCCTGGCCGATGTCGCGGCCCACGCCGCCCAGCACGGGCGCGCGGCCGCCCACCAGTTCGGTCGCCGCGTGCGCCATGGACACGGCTTCCTCCGGCGACAGGCCATAGAACTCGCTGGTATTGCCGTTCACCACCAGGCAATGCACGCCGGCGTCCACGGCGCGATCGACGATGGGGGCAAGCTTGCGCGGCGCGATCTGGTCCTGGTCGTCGAAAGGCGTGACCAGGATGCCGGAAATACCGTTGAGCGCAGCGCGCAGCTGCGAAAAAGTGAAAGCGGTCATGAATGATGTCTCCAGGATAGGGGCAGCGGTTCAGGCGGCGCTGCGCTTGATGACGGCGTCGGCACGGGACTTCAGGCCCGGGGCCAGCCGGGTTCCCAACCCCGGCTCGGTCGGCAAGGCAAGACAAGAAATCCCTGTTCCAGCACCGGAAGCTCGGTCACCAGGTCGCGATGGAAGCTTGCCAGGAACGCGCGCACAACTTCCTGGAAGATAGCATTTGGACTGGTAAAAGCAAGGTGGAGGGAAGCCATCGGCACCGGAGCGGAGCAGGCGCCCGCGCGCGGAATAACCTCCTCTCCCGCGCCGTCTACCAGCGCAGCAGCTTCGGCCCAAGCAGCGCGCCCAGCGCCGTCGGCAACAACATGCCAGTGAAATACCACACCGCCCAGAAAGCCACGCCCATTTCAGGGCAGTGCAGGCAGTACGCCACTGTCGCGGTGGCGCTGGCAAGCAGGCCTGCCGTCGCGCCCGCCAGGCGCGGGCGTGTGGGCGCCAGGCCCTTCATCGCCCAGAACACCGCGATGAAGGTCGGCACGGATAGCAAGGCGATATTGAAGGGACACGTGCGCCATGTGACACCCAAGACCATGGGCAGGCGCGCCTGCGCCGGCGCCGCCAGCAACATGACAGCGGCGGCGCCCCATACGGCGACGACGGGCGCGGCCAGCAAGACCCAGCCGCGTCCCACCGGCATGCCAGGACGCGACAGCCGGGCGGCGGCCAGCAGCGCCGCCGCCGCCGTGCAGGCGGGAAAGGCCATCCTGGCCCAGAACAACGGGGTGGCCAGCATCGCGCGGATATCCGGCCGTATCCCGTAGATCATCGCCATCAGCAGGATGGAACCCAATCCGCCCAGCGCCAGCGCGCCGCGATAGCGCCGCGCCAGGATGCCGCGATCGACCGGCGCGACCTGGGCGGCCAGCATGGAAATCATGTCATCGGTCTTCATAACGAACCTCGTATCCTGGCAGCCAGCGCCTTGAGTCCGCGGTGCACGCCCACCTTCACCGCTGATTCCGACAAGCCCGTCAACTGGGCGGTCTCCGCGACCGAGAGCCCGTGCACCTTGACGTGCAGGATGGGAAGGCGATGGCGGTCCGGCAACTGTGCCAGGAGCTTGCCCACATCGCGGCGCGCCTGCGCCGCCTCTTCGTCGGACTCCGCGAAGATATCCTGCTGATCGTCCAGCGGCTCGTGCAGCGCCTCGTGGCGAGACCGATGCCGCAGGTAATCGGCCACCTTGTAACGCGCGATGGCGTGGGTCCAGGCCGTCAGCGGCTGGTCCGGCAGATAGGTGTGGCGTCCGTTGTGCACGGCGATCAGTATCTCCTGGACGATGTCCTCGATGTCATCGGGCAGGCGATAGAGTCGCCTGCGCAGGAAGGCCCGCAGGTGCGCCCCCAACGCCTGCAGGAATGCGTGGTAGGCGCGCGCATCGCCGTCCAACCCGGCCAGCAACAAGGCCCTGAGCCGGATTTCGGCGGATTCCGGCGATCCATCTTGCGGTGCAGGTGTCATGAGGGCGCCTGGTCTGGCGACGGGGGAACATCCCCGCCAGGAATTCTACCCGGCCGTCCCCTGCCCGACGCGCCGCCCCGCCTGGCCGCTACCATCGCAGATATCCCGGGGCCAGCCCGG
Organism: Achromobacter aloeverae; assembly: GCF_004121055.1. Classification (GTDB taxonomy): domain Bacteria; phylum Pseudomonadota; class Gammaproteobacteria; order Burkholderiales; family Burkholderiaceae_B; genus Bordetella_C; species Bordetella_C aloeverae. The sequence goes on along the minus strand of NZ_PYAL01000002.1, from coordinate 355,460 downwards.
CGCCGATGGCCATGGTGACGAGAACGGCCAGGACGTGCCAGACGCTCCAGAACGTCGCCGGCATGTCGGCACAGTAGACCGAATACACCAGCAGGCCCTGGGCGCCCGCCAGCAACCCGGCGCCCGCGCCCGCCACCGCCAGGCGTGTCGGCGCCAGCCCCTTCATGGCGTGCATGACCGCCGCGAGCGACGGCAGGGAAAGCAGCACGGCGTTTGCCGTCGTGGCGGCCCACGTCGCGCCCAGCGTCCACCGCAACCGATATGCCGACGGCGTCGCGAACAGGATCACGGCCGCGACCAGCAACATCAGGATCGTCGGTACGATGGCCGCCGTCCACGCCAGTCCGAGCGCCGCGCCGGGCCGGGCCAGCCGCTCGGCCAGCCTCAACGCCGCCGCCATGATGGCCAGGGGAAACGCCAGCCTTATCCAGAACATCGCGGTAAGCATCTGTTCCGGCATATTGGTGTCGATACCGTACAGCGTCACCAGCAGGACGGCATTGCCCGCCAGGCCCGCCATCAGTGCCCGGTTCAATCGCCTGGCGACGGCGTTGCGCTCGATGGGTCCCGCACGCCCGGCCAGCCTGGATACCAGATCCTGGGTTCTCATTTGCATCCACGCATCATGACCGAGGGGACCGGTCCCCCAGCAAATAGTCCAGTGAAAGGCGGCCAGGCCCCCAGGCGACGATGGCCGCGGCCATGGCGCCCCAAGTCAGGTGCACCGGCCAGCCGTCGGGAACCGTCAGCTCGATAACGCAGGTCATGAGCAAGAGCCCGGTGGCGGCGAAGCGCGTCCCGATACCCAGCACGAGCAGCACGGGAAACAGCACCTCGCCGCATCCAGACAGGAACGCGACGACAGCCGGCGCCGGAAAGGGATAAGGTCCGCCCGGCAGGTGCAGTTGGAATTCATCGGTGAACAATGCGATGGCGGTGTCGTTCAGGCGCAGGAACCCCTCCCATTTAAGGATGCCGGACCTCCAGAACGGCACCGCTAGCGCGACCCGCAGCATCAATTGCACCCACCAAGGCTGGGCGCAGCGCGCCAGCCACCCTCTTGCCCGGACCATGGCCACGAGGGGCACGGGCGCTTCGCGGGTATTCATGACTGACATTCGTGTTTACCTCCATGTTCAATGGCAGCGAATACGCCCGCCGCGATCATGCCCTCGAGATTGGCCGGGAGATCGAAACCGGCGGCTTCGTCGTAAGCCGCCTGGGCGGCCGCGCCCAGCGGCACGCCTTCGAGCAGCTGGACAAGGAAGGCGGCGCCTCCCGGCGGCAGGCGCGACACGATGACTTCCTGCGCCGGCCGCGTCACCAGCGCATCCTCCGCGTCGCTTCCGCACGGCGGCATGATGGGGCCCGGCGCCCTGGTCATCGCGAAGATCGACACCGCGGGGTATCTCGATCGCAGGACGCGCGTGGAGGGATGCGGGACGAAACGCAGGTCGGCCAATCCCTTCGGGTCGACGGCGGCAAGCGCCGCGGCCGGCAGGACCGGCGAATCGGCGGCGTGATAGGCGTCCAGCCAGGCCCGTTCGATACGCGCCGTGTCCGCCAGCCAGGGCAGGCCCGCCGCGTACTCGTAGGCCTCGATGAAAGCGGGAAAATCCCGTCCGTACTCGAACAGCATCGGACAGGCCGGCGGCGTCGCGCGGACATGGAAACGCGCCATGGCGCGAAAAAACGTTACGCCGGTAATGCGCTGGACGGCGGGATAGATGGCGGCCAGCGCGTCGATCAGGCTCACGGTCACGTTGTTGCGATAGACGTTGTAGCGCTTGACGACGCTTTTTCCGCGTCCTGCCATCAAGTCCGCAGGGGCCGCCAGCGCGGGCTTCAGCAAGCCGGGCGCGAACGCGGCGGCATGGTCCGGCGCATGGGAACGACGTTCAGACGGCATGGACGTGGTCCTCCTCGAACGCGCCATGGCCGCGCAGGATGCCAAGCGCCGTATGCGCTTGCGCCCGCAGCACGGGCCAGGCGGGCAGCGCGCTGTCCCACTCAACCAGCGTCGGCCTGGCGCCCGCGCGAGCGATGACGCCGCGATACAGCGCCCAGACGGGATCGGCGATGGCGCGGTCATGGCTGTCTATCAGCAGCGGTTGTCCGTCGTCGTCGCATTGCGCGTCATGACCGGCAAGGTGGATTTCACCGACGTGCTGCAGCGGGAAATCCACCAGGTACCGCTCGGCCGAATAACCGTGATTGGTCGCCGAAACGAAGACGTTGTTGATATCGAGGAGCAGACCACAACCGGTGCGCCTGGAAACCGCGCGGATGAAATCCGTCTCGCTCATCGTCGAGGACGAAAATGCCACATAGGTCGCCGGATTCTCCAGCAGCAGCGGGCGCTGGATCGCCTGCTGGACCTGGTCGATGTGCTCGCAGACCCTTGCGAGGGTCGCATTTGTGTAGGGTAAGGGCAAAAGGTCGTTGTAGAACGCACCCTGATGCGACGACCACGCCAGGTGCTCGGACACCAGCAGCGGCTCGTAGCGCAGGACGAGCTCGCGAAAGCGCGCCAGATGTTCCGTGTCCAGCCCGGCCATGCCGCCTATCGACATGCACACGCCATGCAGGGACAGCGGATGGCGTTCGCGGATGGCGGCAAGCATCCGATGCGGCGGTCCGCCCGCGCCCATGTAGTTCTCGGCGTGGACTTCGAAGAATCCATCCGTCACGGCATCGTCCAGGATCGCCGCCAGGTGCTCGGGCTTGAAGCTGGTGCCGGCCAGCGCCCTTCCATCCGGGCATTGGCGCAGGAGACGGCCAGGGTCGCGCACCGTCGCGGTCCCCTCCGCCGTTGGCCCGGCGGTTGCCTTGGAAATTGCGTTCATGGCCGTCCCTTGCCGTGGGGAACCGCCGTGTCAGGACTTGATGGGGGTAAGCGACCCATGCCCGCCGCCTGGGACCTCGATGCTCGTGCACGTGCCGCCTCGGACGAATTTCCACGCATTGCCCTGGAAGTCCATGGTGGAAGTGCCCTGGCAGGTGGTGCCGGGTCCCGCGGCGCAATCGTTCTGGCCCTTCAGCGCGACGCCGTAGCATTTTTCCTTGTGCGCGGCCAGGGCGGCGCCGGCCTCTTCCTTGGTGAGAGGCGCGGCGTTGGCGGCGGAGGCGAGGATGCCGGCCAGGGCGCTGGCGAGCAAGGTGGAAGTAACGGTGGTTTTTGCAGACATGGCTTTCTCCGGTAATTGCATTCGGACGTATCCATGGCGGATACACAAGCTAATTCGTCCACGACGCGGATCGGGTTACAGGCCAGCGGGAAATTTTTTGCCGCCGGGCCGCCCCAAGGCAAAAGAGCCCCTTGGGGGGCAGCAGGCAGCGAAGCCGCGGGGATCGGACTATGCGTCCAGATGCTCCCGCATCAGGTCCTCGAACCACTCCAGGAATACCGCCAGCCTGCGCGAACGCTGGCGGCGGTGCGGATACAGCAGGGAAACCGGCATGGGCGCCGCCCGATAGGCCGGCATGACCTCGACCAGGTCTCCCGCATCCAGCAGATGCCGCACGTCGAAGCGCGGTATCTGGATCAACCCCAGGCCGGCGCGACAGCAGGCGATATAGCCTTCCGCATTGTTCGTCACCACTTGGCTGGCCACCGCCACGACTTGCTCGCCGCCGTCGTCGGACACGTATGTCCAGGGCAGTTCCCGCCCGGTCGTGGGCGATGCATAGCCCACCATCCAATGCCCCGACTCCAGGTCCCCGGGCCGCTCGGGCACGCCCTGCTCCGCCAGGTAGCGGGGACTCGCGCAGTTGATCAGCGCGATCGTGCCCAGCTGGCGCACCACCAGGCTGCTGTCCTGCAAGGCCCCCACCCGCACCGCGCAATCGACCCCCTCCTTCACGAGGTCGACCGCGCGGTCGCTCGATCCCAGGACCAGGCGCAGGCGCGGATGCCTGCGCAACAACGCCGGCAAGGCCGGCGCGATCAGCCGGCGCGCGATGCGGCTGGGCACGTCGATCTGGAACTGGCCCGACACCTGGCGCTGGCTGGCGTGGAACAACAGGTCGATGTCCTCCACGTCGGCCAGCAGCGGACGCAGGCGTTCGAGCAGCAGCGCGCCATCGGCGGTCAGGCGCACCTGGCGCGTGGTCCGGTGCAGCAGGCGGACACCCACCTGCGCCTCCAGTTGCTGGATGGCGGCCGATACCGACGCGCGCGGCACGTCCAGCGCGTGCGCCGCCTTGATGAAACTGCCCATCTCGGCGACCTGCATGAAAATCCGGTATCGGTCTAGTCTATCCATGTCCTCGCACGCGCCCCCTCCAGGGCATTACTTGGTCGTATAACCGCCGTTGATCAGGATGGTCTGGCCGGTGATCCACCAGCCATCGCTCACCAGGTGGCGGATGAACGGCACCACGTCCTGGATATCGGTGAGACCGGTCTTGCTGAAGGGCGACAGCGCGGCCGCGGTCTTGTGATAGGCCACGGCGTCGGCGCCCTCGGCCGGGTAGAAGAACGGCGTGTCCATCGGGCCGGGCCCTACCGCGGTCACCGAAATGCCGCGCGCGCCAAACTCCTTCGCCGCGGCGCGAGTGTAATGCTCCACGGGCGCCTTGGTGCCGGCATAGGAAGCATAGAAGGGCGTGAACGCGCCCAGCAGCGACGTCACCAGCGTGACCACCTTGCCGTTGTCGTTGACGTGCTTGCCGGCTTCCTTGAGGAAGAAGAAGGCCGCCTTGGAATTGACCGCCGTCATTTCGTCGTACTCGGCCTCGCTGATCTCGACAAAGGGCTTCTTCAGCACCTTGCCCACGGTGTTGATGGCGATGTCCGGGCGGCCCAGCGCGGCGACGGTATCGGCGAACAGTTTCTCGACGGCCGCCGCCGTGGTCAGGTTCGCCTGGAAGGCGACCGCCTTGGCGCCCGCGGCCTGCACCGCGGCCACGGTCGCGTCCGCGTCGGCCTTGCTGGCCGGGCTGTTGTAGTGAATGGCGACGGCCTTGGCGCCTTGCCCAGCCAGGTCGCGGGCGATCAGGCCGCCGAGGTTCTTGGCGCCGCCGGCGATCAAGACGACTTTGCCCTTTATGGAATGGTCCGCCATGGAAATCTCCTTCAGGTATGGGGTACCGCTCACTGTAGAGATGGCGACCGCGGAAATAAATGCTGCCGGCCTGGATAGATAATCCAGGAAATCATGCCAATGGGACGCTTACGCCTGGACTTACGCCTGGACGCCGGCGCGGCCGGATGTCCGCTCAGGCCGTAAGCGTAGGCTGTGTGTTGGGCACGATCGCGGGCTCCGGCCCCTCCATATCGGGCAGCCGCTGTGGGTTGAGGATGCCCAGCACCTCGCCCATCCAGAGCGCGTGGTCCGTATGGTCGGTCCTGGGCCTGCCCGTGTTGGGGTGGACGAGCACGGCCAGTCCGCGGCGATTGATCATGAGCCAGGGCACGAAACGCGCATATTCGGCGACAGCGAAGGCCACCTGGTACATGGGCCGCGCATGCGGGCCGACCAGGGTGTCGTGCCAGCGGCCAAGCAGCACGGAGAAGCGCAGGGAGATTTCCTCGCGCAGGATCTCGGCGGCCTGGCGCTGCGCCGGACCGTCGAAATAGATGTGCGCGTGATAGCTGCGTATCGTATCCAGCGCTTGGACCGCGCGATCCGGTCCGGAAGCTGCGGGCGTACCCGCCAAGGCTTTATCCATGGAGTATCCCGAATATCCAGAAAATGGAACCAGCGAATGCGGCCGCGATCGTCACCGCCCTACTCGGACGGCTTGGGCGCATAGGCGTCGATGACCTGCTGCTCCGTCATCGTCGGCGTCTGGTTGGCGAAATCGTAGTACGGCGGCTTCTTGTCGATATAGATCTGGCTATCCAGTTGGAAATCCGTGGTGTCCAGGAGACCGGCCGGAATGAAGTAATGGCCGTCGGCGAGGAGCTTGTAATAAAGATGGGCGCCGCATTTGGCGCAGAAGGCGCGTTCAGCCCAGTCGGACGAACGGTAGACCGATATCTGGTCCTGGCCGACAAACACCGCGTCTGGCCCGCAGTGGACCGCGAGCAAGGGACCGCCTCCCCATCTGCGGCAATATCCACAATGGCAGGCGCCTATCGACCTGCTGTCAGCGGCCGTGACGCTCACGGCGCCGCATAAACACGTACCTTTCATATTGGTGTCCTCGCTGCGGGAGTGGCGCCTCGGCTGTGGGCGCTGTGTATTTATACAGCCTTTCCCCCGTCGCCCGCCACCCGACAAGCGAGCGGCCCGGCGCCCTCGCGGCCGCGGCGCGGCCATCCCTGGCGGCGGCCAGGATGCCGCCACCAGGGGCCGGTCCAGGCAGACGGCCGCCATGTCGCGTAACTTCAGTGCGGTCCTTGATCCGTGATATTGCAATTTCTTGCATTTCAGATGTCCCGTCCTGAAAGGTTATCGGGCAAAATCCGCCGCACCGAAAAAGTGCGGAAGTGCGCGCGGACCGGCGAATCGTATCGAGACCCTCGGCCGTCGACGCAAAGCAGGAAAATGCAAGGACAGATCCATTCCATATCCAGAACGTCGACAACGCCGACCACGGCGCCCCCGCCACGACACCGCGAGGAATGGACATCGCCCGCGCGCCGAATGCGCCTGATCGCGGTCGTCGTGCTCGCCAGCCTGGCGAGTCTCGCCTGTACCGCGTGCAGCTCGCTGTATTCCGAAGGAGCCCAGGCAGGCGCCGGTGTCGGCGGCGCGCTGGTCGCGTCGAAGGTCACCAACAATGCGGCGGTTGCGACCGGTATCGGCCTTGGCGCGGTTGCGCTGGCGAAGACCGGCGTGCAGTATTCGGAGCGCGTCGTCCATGACAACACGCAGAACAGCATCGCCAGCGCCGCCGGCCCGCTTGGCCCGGGCGCGGTCGCACCCTGGTCCGTCAAACACGCCTTCCCCATCGAAGACGACGCGCATGGCCGCGTGACGGTAAGCCGCAAGATCAGCACGGGCGCGCTCGATTGCAAGGAAATCGTGTTCTCCGTCGAGCACGAGGCGACCAAGGACACCGCCGCGTCGAGCGCGTTCTACGTCGCGTCGGTATGCCGGGACGGCAAGGTATGGAAATGGGCATCGGCCGAGCCGTCCACCGACCGCTGGGGCGCGCTCCAGTGAGAGACGGTGCACAGGTGGACGACGTCGCCAGCGTATCGTCGCGCGCGCGGCGACGCGGGCCGCACATTCGCGCGAGGGACGGCAGGGGCGCCCGCGCCCTACCCTGCCTGCTTGCCGCGCTATACGGGTGTCTCCTGGCCGCTACCAGCGGCTGCTCCTCGATCGGCGCCGCGAGCGGCGCGGCCGCCGCCGTGGCCTCGGGCGCCGTCACGGCGAATCCGGCCGTGGCATTGGGCGTGGGCATTACCGTGCAGGCCGCCACGGACGAGGCCGTCTCTCGTTTCATGAAAAACATGCACGCGGACCAGCAGAACCTCATTGCCGCGACAGCGGGGCGCCTGCCGGTCGACGGCACGGGCACATGGCAGGTCAAGCATGTCCTGCCGGTGGAGAACGGCCACGGCAAGGTAAGAGTCACCCGCGCGTTCTCGTCCATGCTCGCATCCTGCAAGGAGTTCGTCTTCTCCGTACAGGACGGCGACACGCCCGCGGCGCCCGAACGCTGGTATGCCGCCACCGCTTGCCGCGGCCAGGACACCTGGAAATGGGCCTCGGCCGAACCGGCCGTGACGCGTTGGGGCACGCTGCAATAAGGCCAGCAGTTTCGGGACGGGGCCGCGCGGCCGCCACGCCTGCGACGCCCCCCACGCCGCCCACGCGGCACGGGTGAGCGCTACAGGACCTGCGCCAGGCGCCGGACCGCCCTCAGCGCGTCCGCGGGCGTCGCAAGATTGGCGAACCCCATCAGCAAACCGCTTTGCGATCCCTGGCGCACGCGCCAGTCGCTCAAGGCCTGGACCGCGAGCCCCCGGGCTCGCGCGGCCGCCGCCAGCGCCTTGTCGTCCTGTCCGGTCCGCAAATGCGCCAGGACATGTATGCCGCCGGCTTGCGGCTGGACATGCAGGCGATCTTCCATCGTTTGCGCCAGCGCATCCACCAGATAGCCGCGCCTGGCCGCATACAGGCCACGCATCTTGCGCAGGTGCCGGACGAAATGCCCCTGCTCCATGAAATCGGCGACCATGGACTGCAGCAGGATGGAACCGGGACCGGCCAAATGGTCCACCGCGTCGCGAAACCTGCCGGCCTGCGACAGCGGCACCACCAGATACGCGAGCCGCAAGCCCGGAAACAGCACCTTGCTGAAGGTGCCGTTGTAAAGCACGCGCCCATCACGATCCAGGCTTTTCAACGCCGGCAGCGGCCGGCCATGGTAGCGAAACTCGCTGTCGTAGTCGTCCTCGATGATCCAGGCCTGGCTGCGCTTGGCCCATTCCAGCAGCGCCAGCCGACGCGGCAATGACAAGGCCATGCCCATGGGGCTCTGATGCGTGGGCGTGACCACCGCGAAGCGCGCACGCGGGGCCAGCCGCTCCCCCATCTCCACGTCCAGGCCCTCATCATCGACAGGCACCGGCTCCAGTCGCATGCCGGCGCGCTCCAGCCACGACCGGGCATGGATGTAGCCCGGATCCTCGTACCAGCCCTGGTCCCCGGCTTGCAGCAACGCGCGGCGGACGAGTTCCAGCGCGCCCCAGTATCCCGTCGTCACGAATACCTGCTCCGGGGCGCAGACGATGCCGCGCGAAATCCCAAGATAGGCGGCTATGGCACGGCGCAGGGGCGCATACCCCGCGGGATCGGGAGAAATCATCGCCTCCGTCTCCAGGATGCGCACGTTGCGCCCGGCCAGGCGCGCCCACACCTTGCGCGGAAACGCATCCAATGCCGGCAGGCCCAGCTGGAACGGTCGCGGTTCGCCCTGCGCCGACAACGAGGGATAGGACGCCTGATGCGCGGGCCGCGCGGCCGCCGTCCCCTTGTCCGGATCGGGCAGGTTCTCCAGGCGCGGCGACACGATGGTCCCCGCCGCGCCACGCGCCACGAAATAGCCTTCGCTGGCCAGCATCTCGTAGGCCATCTCGACCGTGCCGCGCGCCAGGCTCAACTCGCTGGCGAGGCTGCGCACCGACGGCACACGATCGCCCGGCTTGAGCTTGCCGGTCGAGATCGCTTCCCGGTACCGCCGGTACAACTGCAGGTAGACCGGGCCGTCCTGCTTACGGCGCGGTTTCAGGTGTTCCACGTCCATGGTTCATGCCCCGCTCATTTCCATGCCCGGGCCGGATGCGCCGGTTTCCGGCTACCGGACTCCGGGGTTCCACGCCCGATGCTTATGTCCTGGGTCCTATGTCCCATTCTTTTAACCCGTTCTTGCACCTGTCTCATAGGCCATGATCGTCCTACATTATTCGCTGAACCACAAGGATTGCCCATGCCCCATTTTCGATTGAGCCATCTCGACAGCGACCAGGACATCCAGGCAGGCTTCGACGTCATGCGCGAGCTGCGTCCGCACCTGACGGACGTGCATGCATATACCGCGCAGGTGCATCGCCAAGCCAGGCAGGGATATCGCATCCTTGCCGCCTGGCAAGACGGGCAGGTCAAGGCCCTGGCCGGCTATCGCCTGCAGGAAAACACCCTGTATGGGCGCTTTCTCTACGTCGACGACCTCGTCGCCAGCGCCGATGCGCGGCGCGCAGGACTGGGCGCCCGGCTGCTCGACGCCTTGCGCGAGGAAGCCCGCGAACAGGACTGCGCGAATTTCGTCCTCGACACGGGCCTGGGCAATGCCCTGGCGCAGCGCTTCTATTTCCGGCAGGGACTGCTGGCCATGGGCATGCATTTCCGCCAAGCGCTATAAACGAAGCACTGGAGCACGATACGTGAGGATTCTTCATATCGATTGCAGCCCGAGAGAGGCATCGCACAGCCGGGAAATCTCGGCCGCGATCGTGGCGCGGCTGCGCGCCATGCATCCCCAGGCATCCGTCCTGCGCCGCGACCTGGGCCGCGATCCCCTACCCCACGCGGACGCCGGCTACGCGATCGCCCTGTCCACGCCCGAGGCCCTGGCGGCCGCCGAGGCCACCGACGCGACACGCCTGTCGGAGCAATTGATCGGGGAAATCGAGAGCGCCGATGTCCTTGTCATCGGCACGCCGATGAATAACTTCACGGTGCCTTCCGTCCTCAAGGCCTGGATCGACCAGGTGCTGCGGGTAGGCCGCACGATAGGCATGGCGCCGACGGGCGAAAAAATCGGCCTGCTGCGGGACAAGCCTGTCTATATCGCTATTGCGTCGGGCGGGGTCTTCAGTGGCGAGCGCGCCAGGCAACCGGACTTCCTGACCCCTTACCTGACCGCGGCCTTCGGCTGCATCGGGTTGACCATGCTGCAATTCCTCTGCCTGCAGGCAACGGCATTCCGCGATGATGGCGAACTGGCCGCGGACCGGCAGGCCCTGATCGAAACACTGGATACTTCCAGCCTCGACGCCAGGGCGCACGGCAGCCAGCGTCAGGTGGCATCCGCCTGACGCCCTCGGGCATCATGTCGGCGCGACCTTGGCGCCCGCCGCGAACGGCGCCGCCATCGCGCGGCGGAACTCGTGCCCCGCGAGCGGCGTTCCGCCGGCCGCCCCTTGCATCTGGTCGCAGTCGAGCGCGAGCAGCTTGAGCGACTGCGCGACGGTCTCGACACCCCCGGCGACGACCACGATGCCCAGCACGCGCGCCAGCGCCATCACGGCGGACAGCAGCGCCGACCCGCGCAAGGACGTATCGTCCAGGTCATCCATGAACGTGCGGTCGATCTTGATCTGGTCGACACGGAAATCCTTCAGATGCGCCAGGCTGGAAAACGCCATGCCGAAATCATCGAGCGCCACGGCATAGCCCCGTTCGCGCAAGGCCGCCACGACCCGGCGCGTGCGTTCGACGTCCTGCATCGCGGTGGCTTCGCCGATCTCGAACATCAGCCGTTGCGGCGGCACGCCGGCTGCCGCCACGATGGCGTCGATGCGCTCGACGATGCGCGGCAGATTGAACTGCGACGCCGATAGCCTCATCGAGATGGACAGGGGCGCGAGCCCTTCGCGGTCCCATTCGACGATATGCGCGCAAATGCGGCGCAATACCCAATCGCCGATCGAAGGCATCAGGCCCGCGCGCTCGGCGACGGGCAGGAATTCGAACAGCGGCACCTTGCCAAGCACCGGATGCGCCCAGCACAGGAGCGCTTCGGCGCCCGTCATGACCTTGCCGTCGACGGTGAGTTTCGGCTGGAACACGAGATCGAACTGCTCGTGCACGACAGACCCGTGCAGGTCGCGCTGGATCTGCAGCGAACGCAGCGTGGACGCGTCCATGCCGTCCTCGAAGTGGCGGAAGGTGTGGCGGCCGCCGCGCTTGGCGGCGTACATCGCGCAGTCCGCGCGGCTCAGCAGCGTGTCGAAGACGGCGCCCTCGCCATGCGCCAACGCGATGCCGATACTGGCGCCGACGCGAACCGGAACCGCGCCATCGAGCACGAACTCTTCGCCCAGGCTGGCCAGGATATGCCGCGCGATGGCGTCCGCCGCATCGACGCGCTCGGCGGCAGGCAGTCCCGTCGCCACGACCACGAACTCGTCGCCGCCCAGCCGCGCCACCACGTCGTCCTTGCGCATGCAAGCCGCGATGCGCATGGCGGCCAGGCGCAGCAACTCGTCGCCGGCCCGATGGCCCAGCGTATCGTTGACCGCCTTGAAGCCATCCAGGTCGATGAACAGCACGGCCAAGGCTTCGCCGGTGTCGGCGATGCGCCGCACCAGGTCCTTCGCCTGGGCCATCAGATAGACGCGGTTGGGGAGGTCGGTAAGCGCATCGTGCGTGCCCAGGTGCCGGATGGTTTGCGTCGCGCGTTCGAGCGAGGCGGACAGGCGGCTCGCCTGCATGCCGAAGATCCATAGCGTGCCGATCAGCACGGCGGTCGACGCCACGCCCACCGTGAGCGCCAGCGTGTTGGCGTCTACCTTTTGCGTGCTCAGGCAAAGGCTGCCATCGGCGAAGGTGGCGGCGCTCATGCCGGTGTAATGCATGCCCGCGATCGCGCCCGCCATCACGGCGGCCGCGCCGATGCGTTTCCACACGATGTATTCGCGACGCGAGTCGCGCAAACGGAACGCCAGCCACAGCGCGGCGATCGAAGCGCCAACCGCGATCGCGATCGATAACGCGACCCGCGCGGCATCGTAGTCGATGGACGGGGACATGCGCATCGCCATCATGCCGGTGTAATGCATGGCGGCCACGCCGGTCCCCATGATGGCGCCTGCCACGAGCAATCGTTTTACCGAAAGCTGCCCGCGGCTCACGGTGGCAAGCGCGACCAGCGCCGCGAGTATCGCCAGCACGAGCGAGGCAGCCGTCACGTCTATGTCGTAGCCCACGCTGATCGGCAGCGTAAGCGCGATCATCCCGATGAAGTGCATCGACCAGATGCCCATGCCCATCGCGCATGCGCTGCCCGCCAGCCACACGTGGCGTCGACGGCTGCTCGTCACGGTCGTGAGCATGGCGGCGCCTTCGAGTGCGGTGAAGGACGCAAGAAAGGCAACCACCACGGACAGGCACGTCAACAGCGGATCATAGATACCATGCATACGCGGCCCCTACGCTCTCGTTCTTGTTCCATCCCGTCGCCGCCATGGCTCGTGGGCGCCGCCGTGCCTCTAGGTACGACGTCAACGCCGCCACCGGCACCGCCTGGGCATTGTTTCAATTTTTAACATAACTGTAGAGCAGGCGGAAGCCGAGGCGTGCTTTACGCTTTCTCGTCCGCCACTCGGCGCCATTGCCCGGGCGTCATCCCCATCCGGTCGCTAAACACCCGCCGGAATGCCGCCACGGACTGATACCCGACCTCCTCGGCCACGGCCTCGGTGGTCTTTCCCGGCTTCTTCAACGCATTGGCGGCCAGGCTCATGCGGATATCGGTCAGCAGGTCGACGGCCGAACGCCCGAGCTTGTCCTGGAAGTGACGCATGAACGTCGCGCGCGACATGCTGCACAGGTCCGCCAGTTCCGGCAGGCTCCAGGACCGTGCCGGATCGGCGAACATGGCGGAAATGGCGGGGGCCAGGCGTGAATGGCCGGCCAACGCCAGCAAGCCTGCCGGGACTTGCTCCGACTCGCTTGCCGCGCGTAGGACCAGCGTGAACAGCGCCGACGTCAGCACGTTGAGCATCGCGTATCCGCCCAGCCTGCCGCCGGCGGACTCCATGCGCATGAGTCCCACCAGGCCGGCCAGGTGCCTGGTCGAGGACTCGGCGTCTCCCGCGACGTCGCCGTCCCTCGCCCGCACCACCAGGTTCGCGGGCAGGTAATTGCGTATCAGCCTGTCGTGGGGCCGTTCGACGAAGAACCGCCCGCACAACATGTCCAGGCGTTCGCCCGGCCCGTCGTTCTCCATGAGCATCCACCCCGCCGCGCCTTGACGATTGCGCGCCTCCCCCGGCGGCTCCCCGCTGCCGTCATGCAAAACGTGCGCCGACCCGCTAGGCAATAGCACGATGTCGCCCTCCGCCAGTTCCGTGGCCGTCCGCGTCTCCGGATCCTCGATGATGGCCCGGCCCTTGAGCACGATGTGGTAAGGAATCGCATGCGCCTCGGACCGGGGCCAGGCGATGCGCCAGGGGGCGCCATAGGTGCAGCGCACCTCCAGCCGCCCCGTGACGGTGATCATGTTGAGGAGATGGCTAAGCCAGTCGACCTGGGACATGGAAACCTGGACGCTCGCCTGTCGTATTGCCGATGTGTCGGCGCCGGCGCTAGGCCGTCACCTTCAACCCGCGCTGCACTCCCGGTCGCCCCAGGCCCTGGTCCAGCCAACGCCGGACATGTCGATAACGGTCGAAGCCCACCAACTCGCGCGCCTCGTAGAAGCCGATCAGGTTGCGCACCCAGCCGAGCAGGGAAATGTCGGCGATGCTGTAGCCCTCGTCCATCACCCAATCCCGGTTCGCAAGCCTCCCGTCGAGCACGCCCAGCAGCCGCGCCGATTCCTTGGCGTAGCGTTCCAGGGGGCGCTTGTCCTCATAGTCCTTGCCGGCGAATTTATTGAAGAAGCCCACCTGGCCGAACATCGGCCCGACGCCGCCCATCTGCCACATCAACCACTGTATCGTCTCGTAGCGGGCGCCGGGATCCGTGGACAGGAACTGGCCCGTCTTCTCGGCGAGATAAAGCAGGATCGCCCCCGATTCGAACAATGCCAACGGCCGGCCGCCCGGCCCATTGGGGTCAAGGATGGCCGGGATCTTGCCGTTGGGATTGAGCGCGAGATAAGCCGGATCATGGCTTTCGTTCGCCGTGATGTCGATGCGGTGAGGCTCATAGGCAAGGCCAGTCTCCTCCAGCATGATGCCCACCTTCACGCCGTTGGGCGTCGGCAGGGAAAAGAGCTGCAGCCGGTCGGGATGCCGCGCCGGCCAGCGCGAGAAAATCGGATGATCGGTCGGCACTTGCCGGCTCCTTGAGGGTTTGTCGAGGTGCGGGCCGCGCCGCGACGCGGCCCGTTGGCGTTCAGATCGACCCCGCGGGCGCAACGGCGGGGAAATCCTTTTCCGGATCGAACACGTTGTTGAAAAAGTTCGTCAGCGAATACATGGCCACCAACGCGACAATTTCCATGACGTTCGCATCAGTGTACCCAGCATCCCGCACAGCGCTCAGGTCGGCGTCGTCGACCTTGCCGCGGGTCTCGATGACCTTGCGGGCAAAACGAAGGGCGGCATCGCGCTTGGGATCGCTGGCCTGCCCCTTCCGGGCAAGAATGATGTCATCGGCGGGCAGCTTGGCCATGTGCTGGGCCGTATAGCTGTGTACCGTCAAGCAATAATCGCAGCCGTTCACTTCGGACACGGCCAGGCCGATGCTGTCGCGGGTCTTCACGTCCAGCGCCTTGCTCAAGGCGCCCAGCAGCGTGGCCCATGCATTGAAGGCAATGGGACTCTGGGCGAAGGCCGCCATCATGTTCGGGGTGAACCCCAGGTTCCTGGTGAAGGCATCGAGGGTGGGTTTCGATTCGGCCGGCACCTGTTCCGGAGCAAGCGGGGTAGTCCTGGTCATCGTATTTCTCCTTGGATAGTGGATAGGGGCGGCTCAGACGAAATCCAGCACTTCGGACAGCGGCCGGCGTGGCTTCTGCGCCCAGTTGCCCGGAAGTTCCGCGCCGATGGACAAGAGCATGACGGGCACTTCGTTATCGGCCAGCCCGAACTCGCGGGTCACGCCTTCGGCGTCGAAACCGATCATGGGCGTCGACCCCAGGCCCAGCGAACGGGCGGCATAGATCATTGCCGACGCGCCGAAAGTGCCTGTCCGCACAGCCTCGTCGCGCTGGCGCTGGGGATGCTCGGCATACAGGCCGCGCGCGGGTTTTTCCCATTCCGGCACCATCGCTTCGGGCATCACGCCCGCTTCCACCAGGGGAGCCAGGCGCTCGGGGATGACGCTGGAATCGGCCAGCTGGCCGCAGATGATGAAAGTGACGGCCGCATCGGTGATGGGCGGCTGGTTCCAGGCGATCGGCAGCAGGCGCGCCTTGGCTTCAGGCGTGCGCACGGCGATGAAGCGCCAGTTCTGCATATGGAAGGAAGTCGGCGCGGAGGTGCCGATGCGCACCAGCTCACCGATCTGGTCATCGCTCAAGGTGGCGGCGGGATCGTAGTACTTGGAAGCGCTGCGACTCAGGATGCATTCGATCACGGCGTTGGTCATGGAGGGTCCTGTTGGGTTGGGGAGCAGTGGTTAGGAGGCTCCACTTTAGGACCATGCCATGCATCTTTCGAGACTCTATATTCTCAATAAAATGCTCAAAAGGATCAACTCCGGATATCAGGACCGATATCAGGGCCATTAAGAGCACGGCGTCATGCCCCCCCAGCCAGCGGTTTCCCCACCGCCGGCCGGGAAATGCGCTGAATGGCATCAGCCGAACTTGACCAGGTCCTTGAAGATCAGGTGGCCCCAGGTTTTCCCGCGCGCGTGCACCAGCCGTCCGCCTTCCGAAAGTGCGCCCAGCTGGATCGGCGCGAAACCGAGTTTCTCCACAAGCGCGCCCATCTCCGCCGCCGCGCCGTCATCGTCGCTCGCGAGGAACACGACCCTCCTGCCGCCGTTTACCGCCGGGTCCTGGTCGAGAACCGCGGCGACCAGATGATTGAAGCCTTTCACCACCCTCGCCCCGCTGAACGCCTGCGCGACGACGACGGAAGATGGAAGGCCCCCCAGTTCCTCAGGCGTCGCCTGCGTGTTCATTGCGTCGACGATGGTCTTGCCCTTCCAGTCGGCCAGCGCCTTTGCGACGTCCGGGTGCGACTCGAAACGGACAGCCAAAAAGATGACGTCCGCCTTGACGGCTTGCGCCAGGGTCGTGGGAATGATCGTGGGTCCGATGGCGGCCGCGTCGGATGCAAAGCTTGCCGGATCCCGCGTGGTCGCGACGGATACTTCGATGCCGCGGCGGGCAAATGCCTTGGCCAGGGCCCGACCTATCTTGCCCAGGCCGATGATTGCGTAGCTCATGAGATTCTCCTTCGTTGTTTTCGGCAGGGTCAGAGCTGCGCCAGGCCGCCGTCGACGGCGACCTCGCTGGCAGTCATGAAGCTGCTGTCCGATGACGCGAGAAAGGCGGCCACGGCCCCGATTTCCGCTGGATCGGCCATGCGCTGCAGGGGGTTCATCGAGGCATAGTGCTTCTGGCCTTCCTCGCCTAGCGCGGCCTTGGCGAGTTCCGTCGCGGTCGGCCCCGGCGACAGCACATTGACCCGTATGCCGGTGCCCTTCAGTTCCTCCGCCCAGGTCCGGGCCAGGTTGCGCACGGCCGCCTTGCTAGCGCTATAGGCGCTGAACCCCGAGGCGCCCGTGGTGCCGGCGCTCGACCCGGTCAGGATGATGGAACCGCCCTGGCCCATGAGCGGCAGCGCCTTCTGGACCGTGAAGACCACTCCCATCACGTTGGTGTCGAAGGTCTCGGCCATGTGCTCGGCGGTGATCTGGGTGAGCGGCAGCGGACTTCCCGTGCCGGCGTTGGCGAAGACGATGTCGAGGCTTGCCCGCTGGGCCTTCACGTCGGCATAGAGTCGATCGAGATCGGCTGGATCGGACACCGAGCCCTGTACCGCGCGAGCATTGGCGCCCAGCGCGGCCACGGCGGCGTCGAGCGCCTGCTGCCGGCGGCCGAAGAGGAAGACGAAAGCGCCCTCCTCGATGAAGCGCTTTGCCGCGGCGAGGCCTATGCCTGTCGCGCCGCCGGTAATTACGGCGGTCTTTCCATTCAGTCTGTTCATGTCATGTGCCCTTCGTTGGGGGTCGCACGGAAGCTGGGGAGGCGCCGTACGACGCTGTATGATACGGATCACCGATCCGGATAAAAGACTATATGGATCACTGATCCATTTGTCAATACAGCCTTCCACACCCCATGAGAGCCGACGCCCAAAAAAATCGCAGCCAGATCCTCACCTTCGCGCGTGACGCCGTCGCCGAGCATGGCGCCGACGCGTCGATGCGCGATATCGCCCGCCGCGCGGGCGTGGGCCTGGCCACGCTGCTTCGTCATTTCCCCACGCGGGAAGCCTTGTTCGAGGCCTTGCTGTGCACCCACCTGGACGCCCTTACGCGGAAGGCGGACGAACTCGAAACCTCCGCCGCGGCTGACGCGGCACTTCTCACCTGGTTTCGCGAACTGGTGGTGTTCACCCAAGGCTATCGGGGCGTGGTCGCCATGATGGCGGCCGCCCACGCCAACCCGGACTCCGCGCTCTATGCGTCATGCGCCGCCGTGCATTCGGCGGGCGCGCGACTGCTGCGGCGCGCCCAGGACGAAGGAACGGCGCGCGCCGACATGACCGGGGACGACCTGTTCGCCCTGATAACGGCGCTGGGTTGGGCGGTGGACCAACCCTCGTTCAAGGCGCGGGCGGATCACCTCGTTCACCTAATTACGAGCGCCATCCTTACCAACCGGCCTGGCAACAACGTCGGGAAAGCGACGTAGCTCAGGACAAGGCCGGCCCGGGGGTCAGGTGCCGCGACGACGCGCCACTGGCGAGCCAGTTGATGAAGCGCGTCGGGCCGACGCGATATCCGTCGCCGGCGACCAGGGTGCGGTCGTCCAGTTCGCTGCCGAAATAGCGGGCGTGGACGTCGGCAATCACCTTGCGCGTATCGTTGTGACGCGCGAGGTACTTGCGCGCCAGCTCGTCCAGGGGGAAGCGGTCCGGACCGGCGACTTCCACTGTGTCATTCAGCGGCACGCCCGCCGCAAGATCCGCCAGGACGGCGGACACGTCGTCGGCGGCGACCGGCTGGATCAGCGCCGGGGAAACGCGCAGTTCGTCTCCGTGGGCGCAGGAATCGACAATGCCGCCTATGAATTCAAAAAACTGGGTGGCACGCAGCAGCGTGTAGGGAATCGGCGATGCCTTGATCAATGCTTCCTGCGCGGCCTTGGCGCGGAAATAGCCGCTTTCCTGCAAACGCTCGGTGCCCACGACCGACAGCGCCAGGTGGTGCTCGACGCCCGCGGCCTCTTCGGCAGCCACCAGGTTGCGCCCCGCGGTCTGGAAGAACGCCATCACCGCATCGTCGGCAAACGATGGCGAATTGGAAACATCCACCACGACTTGCGCGCCCCTGAGCGCGTCGGCCAGGCCCGCGCCAGTAATGATGTTCACACCGCTTTTCAGGGATGCGGAAAATACTTCATGTCCATTGCGGGACAGCCGCTGGACTACATTCGATCCAATCAACCCGCTTCCACCGATAACGACGACTTTCATGTTTATGCCCTCCGGCTCGTTGTGCGATGCCGGTAGTATCATTTCCGGCGGCCGCCGCGGCTTTGCCGCCAGCTCGTATTTCCGTCCAAGATTCCTTGGACCGTCGAACCGGCGGCCGCGGCCTGCCCGCAACCGCACTGGAGTCCTGAATGCAATGGGTTTTCGCCGACTGCGCGCTGGACCTGGAACGCCGCGAGTTGCGCCACGCCTCAGCGCTGGTGGCGACGACGCCCAAGGCCTTCGACCTGCTGGTGTATCTGGCAAAAAACCGCAACCGCGTGGTCGGCCGGGACGAGTTGATCGACCAGGTATGGAATGGGCGCGCGGTTTCCGAATCCACGGTAGCCAGCCATGTGAACGCCGTACGTGCGGCCGTTGGCGACGACGGCCAGCAGCAACACGTCATCAGGACCATCCCGCGCAAAGGCTTCCGCTTTGTCGCCGATCTGGCCGAGCAAGGAGAATCGCCGCAGGCGGGCAATCAACCCCTGGCGGAATCGGCATCCCTCCCTGCCGTAGTAGTCACCAGACCATCCATCGCGGTGCTGCCCTTCGTCAACCTTAGCGGCGACCCGGCGCAGGACTATCTGGCTGATGGCGTCATCGAAGATGTCATCATCGCCCTGTCCCGCTATCGCTGGCTGTTCGTGGTGGCCCGCAATTCCAGCTTCACCTACAAGAATCGCAGCGTCGACGTAAAGCAGATCGGGCGTGAACTGGGCGTGCGCTACGTGCTCGAAGGCAGTTGGCGACAGGCGCAAGGCCGCGTACGCATCACCGGGCACCTGGTTGATGCGGCCACTGGCGCAACGCATAGTGCGGAACGCTTCGAGGGTGTGCTAGGCAATATCTTCGACTTCCAGGATCAAATCGCCGCCAGCGTGGTAGGCGCCATCGCGCCGCAAGTGGAACAGGCGGAAATTGCCCGGGCCAGGGTCAAGGCGACCGGGAACCTCGATGCCTACGACTACTACTTGCGCGGCATGGCGCAGCTGCACCGAGGCACGCGGCAGGCCATGGCCGAAGCCCTTCCGCTATTCCAGCGCGCCTTTGCCTGCGACGCGGAATTTGCGTCGGCGTATGCGATGGCAGCATGGTGCCATTGCTGGCGCAAGATCAACGGCTGGATGCAGGATCGCCCCACGGAAATGGCCGAAGGCGCTCGACTGGCACGCCGCGCGGTCGAACTGGGGCAATACGACGCGGTGGCCTTGGCGCGCAGCGGTCATGCCTTGTGCCATCTGGCCGACGATCTGGTCGAAGGCATCGCCTTGCTGGACCGGGCGAGGGAATTGAATCCGAATCTTGCTTCGGCGTGGTTTCTCGGCGCGTTCTGCCACTTGTGGTACGGCCAGGCGGAACAGGCCATCAAGCAATTTACCCGCGCCATGTCCCTGAGTCCCGTCGATCCGGAGTTGTACCGAATGCAGATCGGCATGGCGGCCGCCCATTACTTCCTCGGCGATTTCAGCGCAGCCGCGGCGTGGGCGGAAAAGTCCGCGCGCAACATGCCGAACCTGATGGTGTCGCAAGTCGTGCTCGTCGCCAGCCTGGCCATGCTCGACAAACAGGACGAAGCCGGCATCGCCGCCCAGCGCCTGGCAAGCCTCGCGCCGGACCAGGACCTGGACCGCTTGCTCAGTTGGCTGCCGACCCAAAGCCGCGTGAACCGTGCGCTCATGGCGGAAGGCTTGAAAAAGGCGGGATTCGCTTGCTGAATCGAGGAAGGCTGCGCACTGAACACGCATTCAGCGCGCGGCAAGCGCCAACATGGATGCCTTTCCTTTCAAGCCGGCAGCAGCCCCGCCGCCCTGTAGCCGTCGATCAAGGTATCGAAGAGCTTTAGGTCCGACCGGCCTCGTGCCATCAGTTGTGCGCCGGCTATCGCCGCAAATATGGCGCCCGCCCGCTTCCTGGCATCCCTGGAAGCGACAAGACCCGACGCCACCAGCACCTTTCCGAGCCATGCGACGTTAACGTCAGTAAACTGCTGCACTTCCTTCTTCACTACGTCCGGCAGATCGTCGTATTCGGCGCTCATGAAGCTGCATAGGCATATGCGATTGTCGTTTTCCAACGACTTGCGGAAGACCTCCGGATATTTGCGCAGACTGTCGGCGGGATCCGGAAACTTGCTCGACAAGGCTTCCAGCGCCAGCGCCGCATCTTCCCAATAACGCTTGGCGACTGCCGCGGCAAGATCCGCCTTGCTCGGAAAATGGTGGTATAGGCTTGCCGCCTTGATCCCCACTTCCGCGGCAAGGCTGCGAAGGTTCAAGCCGCCGTAGCCGTGCGCCTGCGCAATCCTTGTCGCGATCAACAGGATACGTTCATGGGAACTGATGCTTGCCTCGCTCTTCACGAACCTGCCCTTGGCGACGTACCGAAGAGGGCCAGTGTATCGCTGGTCGCGCCTCCCAACAAACGTGGGAGTGCAAGCCGTCCGGCCTGGACCCAATTCAACCGGCGGCAAGATCCAGGAATGCCGGCTGGTCCTTTACGCTGGGACGCTGCCGCACCCGTTCATACCACGCCAGTAGCGCCCCGCATTCCTCCGGCACTGGCAGATCGACGATGGCGGCGAACACCAAGCCGCCGATCACCGTAATGTCCGCCATCGAGAACGCCTTGCCGGCAACATAGGGTTGATTTTTCAGTACCGCGTCGAAGTAGTGCATGCCGCGCAGCGCCTTGTCGCGCTGCCTGCATCCCCATTCGGGATTCTGATACAGCTCCACTTGCGGCCCCAGTCCCGGCGTGCCGTGATGGAAGTACACGCTGATGGCATCGAGCAGCTCCAGTTCGGCGCGCTTGCTCATCATGTGGATGAGGCCTTTTTCCAGCGCGGTCCTGCCCGTCAACGCAGGCTGGCCGTCGAGGTTGTCGAGATACTCGGTGATGGCCGTGCATTCCGCAATGCAGGTTCCGTCAGCAAGCTCCAGCACCGGCAGGGTTCCCGAGTAGTTCTTGGTCGCAATGAATTCGGGTTTCTTGTGTTCCCCCTTGTACAGGTCGACCATCACGAACCGTGCTCGCGATTGCAGATTCTTTTCAGCCAGGGCGATGCGAACGCGCGTCGGATAGGGCCCCTTCGGAAAATCGTGAATCGTCATCATCGGCACTTGCCTGACATCGGCGCTCGTGGGAACTGCATTCATAGATCTCGCCTCTTTACGGTTTTGGGTGATCAACGCCAGGACGATCATCGATATCCAGCGCGCTGACTGATACGCCCTTGATGCGCCACTTAATGCGCCACTCGGTACACTACCTAACGTTTGTTAGCTTGAACAATATTCCGCCGGAATCGGGTTGTCAAGGAACGTTGTTCCGACCTGCCGCGTATGGAACAATGCCGCTATCGTTCGAGACGACATCATGACCCTATCCGTAACCATAGTTGGCGCAGGCCTGGGCGGCCTGATACTGGCCCGCGTGCTCCACGTGCACGGCATCACCGCCACGATCTACGAAGCGGAGCCGTCGGCGCACGCCCGTACTCAGGGCGGCCAGCTCGACATACACGAACAGGATGGTCAACGCGCCCTTGCCGCAGCCGGCCTTACTGCCGCGTTCCGCGCGATCATCAACGAGGGGGGCGACGCGACGCGCGCCCTGGACCGGGATGGCAATGTCCTGCTAGACCAGCCCGAAGACGGTGGGCGCCCCGAAGTGCTGCGTGGCGACCTGCGGCGCATCCTCATCGACGCCTTGCCTGCGGGGACGATCCGGTGGGGGCGGAAGCTGGCCCGCGCCGTGTCCCTGGGCGGCGGTCGTCACAAGCTGACGTTCACCGACGGCTCGACCGTGGAGACCGAATTGCTGGTCGGCGCCGATGGCGCGTGGTCCAAGGTGCGACCATTGCTGTCAAGCGCGCAGCCCGCCTACGTCGGTGTCTCCTTCGTCGAAACCTACCTGCATGATGCCGATAGGCGGTTCCCCGCGACGGCGGCAGCGGTCGGGGCCGGCGGGATGTTCGCGCTTGAGCCCGGCAAGGGAATCACCGCGCACCGTGAACCGGCGGGCATACTGCACGCCTACATTCAATTGAGACGGCCTGAGTCCTGGTTCGCGGAAATTGATTTCAACGACGCCGCAGCAGCCAAGACCAGGATCGCGGCCGAATTCGACGGATGGACATCGGCGCTCACCACATTGATCACCGACAGCCACACGGCGCCCGTCCTTAGAACGATCGACGCGCTGCCGGTCGGTCATCGATGGGCGCGTACTCCAGGCGTGACGCTGCTCGGCGACGCCGCGCATCTATCGCCGCCGGCCGGCGACGGTGCAAACCTGGCGATGCTGGACGGAGCCGAGCTCGGTGAGGCCATCGCCGCTGATAGTGGAGACATCGAGGGCGCGCTGGCCCGCTTTGAAACGGCAATGTTCGCGCGTAGCCGGGCCGCGGCCGAGGACGCGCATCGAGTCCTGGACCTTTGCCTGGGCGAACGCGCGCCCTTCAGTCTCATCGACTTCCTCACCGCCGCGCGTTGAGCTTCCATGGCTGGAAGCGAGGGAACACCGGCAGTTTCATTCCTTCAAGGACGGGCTCGACAAGCCCCAGGACGTGGCCTCACGCTTCTCGGTACGCTTCAACAAGCGATTCGGATTCTCGCCGACCGCCGTCAGGGGCGTTCCATACCAGCTCGACGCCCTGTCGTGAGCGCCGCCGGTCGTGGATGGATAGGGTTTTTAGCGCCCAACAGGTTTACCGGGACGGTATCGGTCGATCACTGCCATGTCCGTACCATCCTCGCCCAAGGCGCGAGAGACGACATCGACAATTTCTGTCCACACCCCGGGCCTTGCAAGAACGGGGAGTTCTTTGGCCAGCACATTGCTCAACTCGCCGCGGTTCTGCTCGATCGAGCGTAGAACGCGGTCCGCCTGGTGATCGGGCATCTCGACCACCTCCTTCAGCGCCGAGCGGGCCCGTGCATGGCTGCGCAGATAGCGTGACTCCTCGCGCATCTGCTCGGTCAGGGTGCGGCTAACGATGTTGGCCAGGAAGACCACGTGAGGTCCAAGGTCCGGATAACGCCATATTGGCGTGGCCTGATTGCCGCCGTTGAATACAAAATTCGACAACACGCCGTCCGGATAAGCGGTTTGCCTGGACTCGAAGACAACATGGTCACGCACCGCCTGCATCAGCGGCTTGGACACCTGGTCCAGCACGCGATCGTAGCCGCGCCGCTCGCCCGCGTCATCCGTGATAACCGCGGAGATCGGCAGAATCACCGGGTCCGGGATCACGCCATCGCGCCGCAGGATGTCATTGACCAGGAATCGATGCACGCGGCCATTGCCGTCGGCGAGCGGATGAATGTAGACAAAACCGAAAGCCGCGACGGCGGCCCGCATTACAGGCGACTGTCCTTCTGTTTTTTCGAGGAACATCCGCAGTCCGTCGAGCATCGCGCCGACTTCGCCAGCAGCCGGGGCGACGTAGTGCACTATCTCTTGGTAGCGCACCGTTTCGCCAACGAACACCGGCGATTGGCGCACCCCGAAGTGCGTGATCGTGGTCAGATCGCCCAGAATCTCCTTCTGCAACGCTGCCAACGCGGAATCGTCCAGCGGTAGCTCTCCCTGCCCTGTACGTCGCGCCATTACATCCGCAAAACGCTGCACTCGCCCTACCCGGTCGGCTTCGCCTTCGATGGCGAAGCTGGCCTTGCTCTCGCGCAACGTCATCCAGACCGCTGCACGCTGCAGGAGGTCCTCGCCGAACTCGTCCGTCAACTCACCGAACAGGCGCGGTACGTCCAATGCGGCTGCAGTCTCTACTGCCTTGGTCTTGATCACGCTGGGGCAGAATTCGCGCGTGCCAGCCAAGTTGTCATTTATCCTCCAGCGAGGCGCCCTGATCACCCGGTCCCTGGACGCCGCGACCATTTTTTCCTCATCAATGGCATCGACGTAGTTGCCGGCTAGCCTCTCAGGCACCTCAAGGACATTCCCAGTAAGCCACTCATACAAAAAGGCGGCGCGGCGCGCGTACTGACCGGTTGGCTCGCGCGCGACCCATACCTGCACAAAGTCCGGGCCCGTCCGCTCGAACAAACGGGCCAGGAATTCCAGGTGGGGCACCTCGTGCCGCAGGTGGAACTGTAAATGCGCAGCGGGCTCGGCAGCGGGTCGCATGGGTTCCGTGTAGATTTCCAGACGGAACCCATCATTGACCTGAGTTGCGCGTCTGCCGCCGATCTGGCTCAACACCGAAAACTGCCCCAGTGGAAGCACGTCATAAGCCTGAGCTAGCCAGGCAGCACCAACAGGATCTGTGGGCAGGTCGGTCATGAACGGCTCCTGTTAAAGGGGATGTCGTATGCTTAAAACCAGTTTGGCAGGCGCCATCATGCGGAATAACGATTAAGTTTGCACAAAATTAATTATATTTTTCGGTTTTTGAACAAAAATGATTATGCCAGACGAGACAGGTAAACGCGACAGTCGCGATTACGAGTGCTGGCGCCGGGAACGCCTTCCTCCTTGCGCTCGCCATGGCCGCCCATTCCAGCCCGTAGTCCCTTAACGCGCGGCAGCCACCGCCTCGCGCTGGTACGACGCCAGCGCCATTTGCATGGCTTCCCGCACGGCCTCGACCGCGCGGTTGTCGTCGTCGGACTTGCGCGCCGCCATGGACAACGTCAGCACGGGCGCCGACCGCCCCAGCTTGATTACCCGCAAGGGATGCGTTCGCAGCACGGAAGGATCCGGCGTTTGCAGCACCGAGATGCCCAGTCCCGCGCTGACCATGGCCGCGATGGCCGGCGCGCTGTCGAACTCCAATGTGCCGCGGATCTCGCGGATATGCGTGCTGACGTATTGCGTCGCCAGCCCCCCCGAGACCGTCTGCCGGTCGTAGCGTATCCAGTCGTACTGCCGGAAGAGCGCCGCCACATTGCTGTCCGTGACATTCGGCGGGGCGACCACCACGAGCTCGCGTTTGAGCATGGGCGTCCAGCGCAGTCGCGCCGAACCGCCGGTCGGCGGCTGCGCCACCAGCGCCGCGTCGATCTCCGCCGCCTTCACCGCGGCCGTCAACGAGCTGCTGCGCCCCCGCACCAGCCGCAATTCCAGCTTGGGATGGTGATCCCGCAGATAGCGCATGATGCCAGGCAAGACCATGGGCTGCATCGACTCGATCACGCCCAGCCGCACCACGCCCTCCACCGCCAGTCCATGACCGGCGCGCAAGGCCTCCAGGCCGTGCAGCGCTTGACGCATCGTGTCCGCAACCTGATGCGCCAATTGGTTGGGCCGTGCCTGCAAGCCGGAACGGTCGAACAGGGGCTTGCCCAGATAGAGCTCCAGCTGCTTCATCTGCATGCTGACCGCGCTGGGCGTGACGTTGGCCTGCTTGGCGGCGCCGGCGAAAGTACCGGTCTGCAACACCGCTTCCAAGGTGTGGAAGGTCTCTATCTTCATGGATGCTCACTGCCAGAACCGTTCTATTGCCGGGCAACATGCCTGTCCGCCGTCGCCTCCGTCCGCGGGTAACGCCCGTTCACTTCATCAAAAATGCTTATGAAGAAGCTCAAATATATTCGCTATTCTAACGAAGCCGCCGTGACTAGACTACGCTCAAACGCCTGGGACACCGGGCCAACCATAAGGAGTGAGCAAGATGACCTTCACGGCACGATCGGACCGTCCCCAGGCGTGGACCGCGCAACAGGCGCGGGATGACCGTTCCTGGACCCTTCGCCTGACCGAAGAGCAGGTGCAGGGCTTCCGCGACGCCCTGGACCATGCCAAGACGCTGGGCAAGCCCCTCCTGTCCATGGAACAGGCCGACTTTCCCTTGAACGAAGCGGCCCGCAAGATCCTGCAGGAAGCCATCGACACCACCCAAGGGCGCTGGGGCATGTGCCTGGTCAAGGGCTTCCCGGTGGGCGAGTGGACTGAAGACGAATCCCGCCTGGCCTACTGGGGCATGAGCCTGTACATGGGCGTCGGCCGCACGCAGAACCGTGCCAGCCAGTTCATGAACGACGTCCGCAACGAAGGCGGCGAGTACAAGGTCAAGGGCGGTCGCGGCTACAACACCAACGCCGGCCTGGACTTCCATCAGGACTCCGCCGACGTGGTGGGCCTGTTGTGCCGTCGCACCGCCAAGGCGGGCGGCACCAGCAAGGTGATCAGCTCGATCGCGCTATACGAGGCAGTGGAACGCCGTCGTCCGGACCTGATCCCGGTGCTCAGGCAGCCCTTCTTCCACAGCTACCAGGGCACGCAGGATCCCAGCCAGCCGCCCTACTATCGCCTGTCCATCTTCGGCAACCACCCCGAGTACTTCGCCGCTCGCGCCAACCGCAAGAACACGGTCGCGGCGCAGCGCGATTTCCCCGAAGTGCCCCGCCTGACGCAGGCCCAGACCGAAGCGCTGGACCTGCTGGACGAACTGATGCCCAGCGACCCGCTCTGCTTCACCATGGAGCTGGAACAGGGCGACATGCAGCTGCTCAACAACTACGTCACGCTGCACTCGCGCACGCCCTTCGAGGACTACGATGAACCGGACCGCAAGCGCCACCTGTTCCGCCTGTGGTTGTCCGTGCCCACCTCCCAACCGCTGCCGGATGACTGGAAAGAGTATTACGGCGACAGCCGCGCCGGATCGGTGCGCGGCGGCGTGCGGGGCAGCGCGATCACCCAGGAGTTCCTGGAATACGAGAAGCGGCAGGCCAAGGCCTTGAACATGCCGTTCGAAACCTGGCGTCCCTTCATGCTCAAGGAAGACATGGAGCGCATCATCGCCGGCCTGAACAAAGAACACGCGACGGCGTAAGGGCACACGATGAGCATTTCCCTGAAAGCGCGCCTGCGCGGCGACACGCCCGTCCTGGCTCCCGGCGTCTACGACGCGCTCACCGCGCTGATTGCCGAACAGGCCGGCTTCGAAGCCGTGTACCTGTCCGGCGGCGCGGTGGCCTACACCCAGCTAGGCCGTTCCGACGTAGGCCTGACGACGGCGTCCGAGACCGCTGACGTGCTGGCCCGTATCGCCGACCGCGTCAGCCTGCCCATCATCGTCGATGGCGACACCGGCTACGGCAATGCGCTGAATACCCAGCGCACGGTACGCATGTTCGAGCGCGCTGGCGCCGGCATGATACAGCTCGAAGACCAAACCTTCCCCAAGCGCTGCGGCCACCTGGAAGGCAAGTCGCTGGTCTCGACCCGCGAGATGTGCGGCAAACTGCGCGCGGCCGTGGACGCGCGGCACAACGCCGGCACGCTGATCCTGGCACGTACCGACGCGGTGGCCGTGGAAGGATTGGACGCCGCCATCGAGCGTGCCGAGGCTTATCTGGAATGCGGCGTGGATGCCCTTTTCATCGAGGCGGTGAATGACGCCGCGCAGATGGACAAGGTATGCGGGCTGTTCGCCTCTCGCCTGCCCATGCTCGCGAACATGGTCGAAGGCGGCAAGACGCCGATCCAGAGCGCGGAGGAACTGGGCAAGCGAGGCTATCGCATCGTCATCTACCCGGGTGGCACCGCGCGCTTCGTCTCGCGCCAGCTGCAACGCTACTTCGAAGGCCTGAAGCGCACCGGCACGACGCGCCAGTTCAAGGAAGAGATGAACGACTTCAACGGACTGAACGGCTTGATCGGCACGCCCGAGCTTTTGGAGAACGGACGCAAGTATTCAGGAGACTAGTGGCAGGCAAGCGGGAAGCGCCATCGCGCCAGCGTGGCGTCCTGCGCCTGTAATAGGAAATTCAGGCCCCTGGGAAATTCAGCATCCGCCCGGCGGGTCAAAAAGCGGCGACATCGCCGCCAGAAAAATCAAATAGGAGACACTCATGCGAGCTTTGATGCGCGCGCTGACCGGCGCGTTGTTCTGTATTGCGGCGGCCACCGCCGCCGCTGCCTATCCCGACAAACCCATCCGCCTGGTGGTGCCCTTCCCGCCAGGCGGCAACATCGATGCAACGGCCCGCATCATCGCCTCGGGCATGGCCCAACGCCTGGGCCAGACCGTCATCGTCGATAACCGCGCGGGTGCTGCCGGCCTGGTCGGCGCCGAAGTCGTCGCCCGGGCGGCTCCGGACGGCTATACGGTGCTGTTGGGCTCGACGGGCGCGCTGGCGCCCCTGCGCGCGCTGCATCCCGATGCGCAACTGCGGCCGGAACAGGATTTCGTGTCCGCCGGCCCTATCTCGCGCGCATCGCTGGTGCTGGCCATAGGCCCGACCGTGCCGGCCAACAACCTTCAGGAATTCATCGCCTACGCCAAGGCGAATCCCGGCAAGTTGACGATGGCGTCGGCGGGCGTCGGCACGGCCGCGCACCTGACCGGCGAGTATTTCCAGAAGCAAAGCGGCACCAAGCTGCTGCACGTGCCCTACAAGGGCAGCAGCCTGGCCGTGTCGGACATGCTGGGCGGCCACGTCGACCTGACCTTCGACCAGTTGGCTTCCACGTTGGCGCAGATCAAGGCTGGCAAGTTGAAGGCCCTGGGCGTGACCAGCGCGAAGCGCTCGTCCGTCATGCCGGAACTGCCCACCCTGGCCGAACAGGGATTGCCCGGCTTCGAGGCGGCGACCACGACCGGCCTGCTGTTTCCGAAAGGAACGCCCGCCGACGTCCTGGCCCGCGTCAATACCGCGCTGGAAGAAACGCTGAAGGAAGAAAACACCGCCCGCCAGTTCCGTGACCTGGGCGCCGATGTCGCGTTGGGCGCGCCCGCGGACTTCGACAAGGTCCTGAAGAGTGAAACGGCCAAATGGAGCGCCGTGATCAAGGAAGCGGGCATCACCGCGCAGAACTAGGAGCATCCATGACTCAGCACCAAGCAGGGGAAGCGGCCGTATGCCTTCCCCCCTTGGCGCGGGTGTCCCGCCCGCGCCACGCCCTGCCGCCCCACGCGACGGATTGCCACTGCCATGTCTATGACGACCCGGCGCGCTATCCCCTGGTGGAGCACCGTTCCTACACGCCAGCGCCCGCCACGCTGGCGCAATACATTGCGATGTGCGACCAGGTAGGCCTGGGCCGTACGGTGCAGGTCAGCGCCAGCGTCTACGGCGCGGACAACCGCCTTACGCTCGATGTCATCGCGGCCCTGGGCCAGCACCGTGCCCGCGGCGTCGCCGGGCTGCGCCCGGACGTGGGGCCCCAGGAAATCGAAGATCTGCATCGCGGCGGCATGCGGGGCGTGCGCGTGTCCACGCACGTCAAGGGTTATGGCGGCACGCAGGCGATATCGCATTTCGCGCGGGTTATCCGGCCCTTGGGCTGGCACGTGCAGGTGCATGTCAACAATGTGGACGAACTGGCCGAGCTGGAAGAAGAACTGATGCGCGTACCGGTGCCGCTGGTCTTCGATCACCTGGGTTGCGCGCAGGGTACGCAGGGGCCGGACAGCCGCGGTTTCCAGGCGCTGCTGCGCCTGATGCAGCGGCGCGAGGACTGCTGGACGAAGATTTCCAGCTGGTACCGCCGTTCTTCGGACGCCGTGAATTATTCCGACATGGCGCCGCTCGTGCATGCCTTGGTCGAAACCCGTCCGGATCGACTGGTGTTCGGCTCGAACTGGCCACACCCTGCCCTCTTCGCGCCCGCGCAAGTGCCGGACGACGGCCACCTCATCGACAAGTTTTGCGTATGGGTGCAGGACGAGGCCCTGCGCAACCGCATACTGGTGGACAACCCGGCCGCGCTTTACGGTTTTCCGCAAGCCGAGCAGGCGTAGCGCTACGTTCAGGAGACAAAATGAAGCGACGTTCTTTCATGGGCGTGTTGGGCGCCGGCATGGTGGCCGCAGCGGGCGTGGCGCGCGCCCAGGGCGCGCCGACGCGCATCGTCGTCGGCGCCACGCCCGGCGGGGGCACCGATACGGTCGCGCGCTTGCTGGCGGCGGAGCTGGGCAAGTACATGGGCGGCGGCACCTTCGTGGTCGACAACAAGCCCGGCGCCGGCGGCAATATCGCCGCGCAAACGGTCGCGCATGCCGATCCCGATGGCCGCACGCTGCTTGTGTGCTACACCAGCCACGCGATCAATGCCACGCTGTACGACAATCTGGCTTACGACCCGGTAAAGAGCTTCCAGCCGGTGTCCTATCTGGCCACGGCGCCTTCCTTCCTGGTGGCGCATCCGTCGGTCAAGGCCACCACCCTGCCCGAACTCATCGCGCTGGCGAAGGCCCAGCCTGGCACGCTGAACATGGCCCTGCCCGGCATCGGCTCGGCCGGCCATCTGGGCGCGGAAGTGCTCAAGCGCGAAGCCGGCATCGACCTGGTGCTGGTGCCGTACAAGGGCACGGCGCCGGCCATGACGGATTTGCTGGGAGGACAGGTACAGCTGATGTTCGCGGGCGCGGCCATCGCCAAGGCGCAGATCGAGGCCAGGAAGGTAAATGCCTTGGCCGTCAGCAGCGCCGCGCGCATGGAAATCATGCCCTCCGTGCCGCCCGTGGCCGACACGCTGCCCGGCTATGACTTCAGCGCGTGGTACGGCGTGCTGGGGCCCGCCGGCATGGACAAGACCTACGCCGGGAAGCTATCGCAGGCGACCGGGAAGATCCTGGCCGATCCGGTCAATCGCCGGCGCCTCCTGGACGAAGGCCTTATCGCGACGGGCAGCACGCCGGACGGCTTCCGCGACTTCCTGGTGACCGAGGTCGAACGTTGGGGCAAGGTCGTGCGGGAATCGAATGCGCGCGCCGGGTGACCGTGATACTGGGTTCAGCCGGGCCAATCCGACGCGAGGATCGCGCTGCATATGTTGATCCTCTGGAAACCCGGATCCTTGAACGCCAGGATATCATCGTTGAATGTGCCGAAGGTGCTGTTCGGCCGATGCTTCATACCATCGTAGAACGCATCGATGATACCGTGCTTGAAGTCGGCTTCGCGCGGAAACGCTGCCGTGACGGCATTGCGCTGTTCGGCAGTAAAGCTGCCGAAGCCGCGCCCCGCTACGTCCATGCCGGCCCCGACCTGGACCAGCGCGATCTCGGGACGCATGAATTCCGGAATACCTGGCGTCGTGTGGAGCGCGATGGCATTCCATACCGTCTCCAGGTCGCTGTCGGCAATCCCTCGCTGCCGAAGAAAATCCCGCGCGGCATTCGCACCGTCGACTTCGAAGCGCAGGTGGCTATGTTCATACCGCTCGGTCAGGCCGATGTCGTGGAACATCGCAGCGGCATAGAACAACTCGGGATCGAACGTCAGGCCGTTTCGGCTCCCGGCCAAGGCTCCCCATAAATACACACGTACCGAATGCTTGAAAAGCAGATCGCTCTCCGTGTCGCGAATGAACCCGGTAATTTCCCGCGCTAGCTTGCTATCGGGAATCCGCACGCCGGCAATGAATGGGGAGGCGTTGGTATCGTCAGTCATCATTTGGGTGACTCCGGCGTGTTACGGAAGCTGTTAGCCGGGAATATTATGCCTGGAGGAAGGCTAAATAAAGACCCAAACACGAAAGATTCCCACCTAGGGCGCGCTGGGCGAAGACTCCCGCGCCCAGCGCGCCAGCCCGTCTACAACCACTCGCATCTTGGCGGGCAGCGTCTTCATGTGCGGCCAAAGAATATTGATCGGCAATTCGCCTCCGGACCACCCCTCCAGCACGGTCCGCAGGGTTCCTTTTCGGACATCGTCTCGCACCATCCATGACGGAAGTTGCGTGAGACCGTGTCCCGCCCTGACCGCCATCAGCACGGTCTCGAAATCCTGAAACTCATGCTTGATCGGAATGAACTGCCGGGCGATGGAACCATCCGCTTGCTTTAACAGCCAGGCCACGCGGCTTCCTTGCCGCCGTCCCACGATGCAATCGTGCGCATGAAGATCGTCCCAAGACCGCGGGACGCCACGCTGCTCGAGATAACCGGGCGCACCGACGATCACCATGTGTTGAACGCCGATCCGAAGCGCCACCAGGTCCGCCGTATCCTCCAGCTTCCCAATGCGCACGGCCAGGTCGATATTCTCGCCGATCAGGTCGACCCGACGATCCGTGAAACTCACATTGAGATTTAGCGCCGGATAGCGTTTTGCGACATCGAGCAGCACCGGCATGATGTATAGCCGCCCGAAAGCCGTCGGCAAATCGATACGGACCTCGCCGCCAGGCGTGTCCCGCGCCAGAAGGAGCGCGTTCTCCCCGCGATCCAGCTCGCCCAATGCCGCGACACAGCGTTCCAGCCAAGCCTCCCCCGCCGGCGTCAGGGTCAGGCGCCGTGTCGTTCGATGCAATAGCTTGGCCCCCAACCGAGTCTCAAGACGCGACACCGCTCGTCCGACCGCGGCCCCTGGGGCCCATCCACCTCAAGAACCGGGTCGTCATGCCGCCGATGACGCGAACCCGTACTACTGAAGGCGCGCATCCGGCGGACGGCGACATGGCCAATGAACTCGTCGCCAAGTATTACGGGCAGCGCGCCAGCGCTGGCCTGATCATCTCTGAAGTCAATGACGTGGACCAGTCCAGTCACGGCTACGCGCGAATTCCCGGGATACATTCCGAAGCGCAAAAGCGAGCTTGGCTCCCCGTCACCGAAGCAGTTCATCATCGTGGCGGCACCATCTTCATGCAGCTGTGGCATGTTGGTCGACTGGCACATTCGTCTCTATTGCCGAATGGCCAGGCGCCGGTCGGCGTGACGGCGGAACAGGCCATCGGCTCGGAGGTATTCGCACATGGCCCCGACGGTCGGTTGCGCTTCATGGGGGCGGAAAAGCCAAGGCCACTCGGCACCGACGAGGTGACGGCCATGGTGGGCACTTTTGCCAAGGCCGCTGCGAACGCCCGGGAGGCCGGTTTTGATGGCGTCGAGATTCACGCCGCCAACGGCTACCTGATCGAGCAGTTCATGAACTCGGTGCTCAATACCCGCACTGACCGCTATGGCGGAGGCAAGCTGGAAGACCGCACACGTTTCCTGATGGAGGTCGTCGAGGCGGTAGTCGCCGAAATCGGCCCGGGGGGCGTGGGCGTTCGTCTTTCGCCATTCGGAAAGTATGGCTCAATGCCCGCCGATCCGCTTGTCGAGGAGACATTCCTGTATGTCGTCGAGCAGCTCGGGCAACGCGGCGTCGCATATATCCATCTGCTCTACGAGCTTCTACCCGACGGCAACATGGAATCGGCCACGTTCAAGGCGCTCCATCTTGACCATCGCATGCTCGCCAAGGCGCGGGCATCCTTCGCTGGCTCCTTCATCTGGTGTGGCGGTTTCAATGACGTTGAGCGCGCCCAGGCTGCGCTCGATACCGGGCTGGTCGATCTGATTGCCTACGGCCGGCCGTATATCGCGAATCCCGATCTTGTAGAGCGTCTCAGGAACGGCTGGCCCTTGGCCGTAGCGGACCGGTCCGTCTACTACACGCGCAACGGCGAAGTGGGATACACGGACTTCCCTCCATACGTAAAAAAGGAAACAACATGGCGAAGCGAACTTTTCTAATCACCGGTGCAAGCAAGGGTATCGGCCGTGCAGTCTCGGAACGGCTCGCAGCCGCCGGTCATCATGTGGTTGGCATCGCACGCGGTGCCGATCCAGGATTCCCCGGTACGCTGGTGCCGATCGATCTCAGCGACAAAACAGCTTCGACGCTGACCTTCGCCGAGCTGGCCGAACGCTATTCCATCGATGGTGTGGTGAATAACCTCGGCATGATCAAAATGCAGCCCTTGGGCAAAATCGATCTCACGGAAGTGGACGAGATGTTTCGAGGCAACATCCATCCGACCATACAGGCGGTGCAGGCCACCTTGCCGGCCATGCGGGAAAAAGGCTGGGGGCGCATCGTCAATCTTTCCAGCATGGTAGTCGTGGGCATCGCCCAGCGTAGCGCCTATGCGGCAGCCAAGGCAGCAATCAACAGCCTTACGCGCACCTGGGCTTTGGAGCTCGCCGAGAGCGGCATCACGGTCAATGCCGTGGCTCCCGGCCCGGTGGAAACCGAAATGTTCCGCCAGAACACACCCGTTGGCAGCGAAGCGGAAAAGCGCTTCCTATCGATAATCCCGATGCGCCGGCTCGGCAAACCTGAAGAGCTTGCCGCCGCCATTGCCTTCCTGCCATCCGAAGACGCTGGGTACATTACCGGACAGACCTTGTTCGTCGATGGTGGCGGTTCGACCGGCAGGATGGCAATCTGAGCCAACACGGAAGCGGCTGGCGCCGCACGCCCCGTGGCTGGCGTGCGATGCCAAGTCCGGATGAAATCGGGTCGATTACCGCCCTGCCTGTAGGCGAGCGCGCAGATACGCCTCGACGTCCGCCGTCTCGAAGCCGTGGCGCGCGTTGTACGTGCTCGACTTCTCCCACCACATACCGTCCCCCTGGGCGAAAGCCGCGCGATAACGGGTCATTACGTCATCCGGGGCAGCGGCAAGGTCGGCACGGAGCTTATCCAGGCTCCATTCCGTTTTCTCGAATGGAAGCCCGGTGACGCGCTCGACCACCTGCGCCAACTGCCCGTAGGAGATCGTGTCGCCGGCGACATAGACGACCTGGTCGACGATGCGCGGCTCGGCAAGCAGGATCTCCGTGGTGAGCTTTCCGATATCCTCCGGTGTGGTCACGGTGACCTTCGTATCCCAGCCGCCGAGCCCGTGGACCGTCCGTCGCTCGAGGTTGACGACATCGAACGACGGCTCGAACAGGAAACTGGTGAACATTCCGGTCGACACGATCACCCATTCAGTGGCGGTCTGGCCGCGCAGCAGTCCACGTACGTCGTACTGCTCGTCGAACACAGGCTGCCCGCTACCGCGTCCCACCACGTCGTAGTCGACGCCGAATTGCCACGGGAAGTACCGCTTGACGCCCGCGGCCAGTGCCGCCCGAGTGATCTTCATCTGAGTGCCCGGCCCGGCCACGAAACCGGTGCAGTTCACTACCGTCCTGAATCGCTTGAACAGGCTGGTCAGCGTCTGTGCGTCCGACGCCAGATCCAGGCCCATGACCTCGACGCCGAGCTCGCGCAACTCGGCGACAGTCGCCGTATCCTGTCCGGAGGGGCGGTTCACGGTTTGCGGCGCGACCAGTACGGTCAGTTGCTCGTTCGCTGCCCGAAGGCGCGGAGCAAGCTCCCGGATGACCGCCATTCCCAATTGCCCGGCGCCGAGCACCAGGATGTCACGTAAATCTACTTTGCGTGTGTTCATACAGTATCCATTTCATGAATGAGACCCACCAGGAAGAGCCTCGTGAGCTCCCCGCTCGAGCGGTTAGGTCTGGACATCGCTCTCGAAGTAGCGTTTGCACAAGTCTGCGCGAACAAGGCGGTCAGATATAGACCCAATGTTGAGTTTTGGTATTAGCGGATATGGAATAATCGACCCGAAATTTCCCGATTTCGACCCCAGGCGGTGAAATTTTTGACAACTTCCGCGGAGTTAATTCGCAAACTCGGAACAATTCTTGAAGCTGCGGGGAAGACGCCGCCAGAACAAAGGAATATCGGAATGGATAGACTTCAGGCCATGCAGGTTTTTGCTCGCGTCGTCGAAGCGCACAGCTTCGGCAAGGCCGCCACCAGCCTGGCTATTCCGCCGTCGTCGGTGACGCGGGCCATCAAGGAGCTGGAGACCTATCTCGGCGTACGGTTGCTTCAACGGACAACCAGGCATATCAGCCTGACGCCAGATGGAAGCCTCTACTACGACCACTGCCGCCGCCTGCTGGCGGAGATAGAAATGGTGGAGTCCTCATTCCCGGGCAGTGCGGGACAGCCCCGGGGAAAGCTGCGTGTCGACATGACGTCTTCGTTCGCGCGCCTGTTCGTATTGCCCGCCATCAAGGAGTTCCAGGCTACGTATCCAGACGTGGAACTGACGCTGACCCTGGGTGACAGGACCATCGATCTTGTGCAGGAAGGCGTCGATTGCGTAATCCGTGCGGGTGTACCCCAAGACTCCGCCATACTCGTCGCGCGGCGTATCGCCGGGTTCGAGTGGATCACCTGCGCATCGCCCGCCTATATCGAGGAATATGGCGAGCCAAAATCATTGGACGACCTGCGCAACCACCATGCAGTGGGTTTCCTATCGAGCCGAAACAGCCCTAGCTCGCATTGGAGCTTCGTGATCGACGGCGAGGAGTCTGCCGCCCAGGTCCCCGAGCGCATTACCGTCAACGATACGGACGCCTATGTTTCCGCCGGCTTGCACGGCCTGGGCCTGATCCGTGCCGCCAGCTACATGGTGATCCCTTATCTACGCAGCAAGCAACTGCGACAGGTGTTGCCCGGCCTGACGGCGCCGACAGTTCCTTTATCGATCATGTACCCGAGGAACCGCCATCTTTCCCCAACGGTTCGAGCCTTTGCCGACTGGATCGCGAAACTTATCCATGATGTGGAGCCGGAGTGGAAGTTGCAGGTGTAGAAGGCGCGGCGACTGTTCAATGTGCAGTCGCTCCGCTGCGGGGACCAACTGTAGTTCTTCAGCGACCGCAATGAAGCATCGTAAGGAGCGATGAAGCATCGTAAGGGGCGCAATTCCATGGGTCATCGCTCGCCCTGTCCGGCCCAAGTGACGCCTTGCGATGCTTGGGCCTTCATCGTCTCTTTTTCACAGCCGCATCAAGCCACCATCGACCACTAACGTCTGCCCCGTCACAAAGCGCGCGTCGTCGCTGGTAAGGAAGGCAACGGGACCAGCGATGTCGGCAGGCGTGCCAAGGCGCTTGATTGCCTGCATCATGTAGACCTGCGCCTTCTGCTCGTTAGGCATGCCGCTGGCACCTTCGGTGTCGGTGATGCCGGGATGGACGGCGTTGACAATGATGTTGTCGGCCGCCAACTCGTTGGCGAGCGCGCGCACCAAGCCGATCGCACCCATCTTGGACGCGACGTAGTGCGAGAACCCCATGCCGGGTGGCGTCACCATATCGACGGCGTCCGAACCAATAGTGACGATCGAGCCGCCGCCGGCTTTTCGCATCAGCGGTACGATCGCGCGGGCCCCGAGCAGATGCGCATCGAGATTCACAGCGAGCACACGCCGCCATTCGACAGGAGTCATTTGATCAAGCGTCGCCAAGGGATAGATGCCCGCAGCGTGTACAAGGATGTCGGCCCGACCAAATGCGTGCTCGACCTGCCCGGCGACCTCGGCCCATCCTCCTTCACTCGCCACGTCGGCAGCGACTGCGATAGCGCCATTGCCGATCGCCTTCGCCGCTTCGTCGGCGCTCTCGCGGTTGACGAGAACTACCTTGGCGCCTCTCTCGGCAAGAAGATTGGCGATTCCGCGACCGATGCCTTGCTTTCCACCGGTGATAATTGCGACTTTGTCTTGATGCGTTTTCATGAATTTGCTCCTTGGTTAAATTGCGGGTCCGCGAGCGCACGCAGCCGCGGCTCGCCGACTTCTGATAACAGGTCGAGTTGGAAGGGCTTCCAGCCCAACTCGGTTCGTGTCCGGGGATCACGGGAGCGGCTGCTGGCAGACTGGATAAGCGCCCCGAACGTACCGAATACCTGGGCCGCCTCGTCCACCGTCAGACTTCGCGTCTTGACCCCTAGGTCATGCGCCACGGCCTCAGCGATCCAGCGATACGGAATTTCGCCGGCTACGGCGTGATACAGCGCACCGGCTTGTCCGCGCGCGATGGCGAGCGAGAACAGCCGGGCAAGGTCGGCGCTATGCACGTTGGAGTAGGTCGCCAGTCCCGAGCCGATATAGCAGGCAGCGCCCGTAAGCGCGACGGAGCGGTACACGCTCGCCACTGGCCCGTTGTCGCCCGGCCCCCAAATCATCGGCGGTCGAATCACCATGCTTCGCATGCCTTGCGCGGCGCTAGCGCGGACAATCCCTTCCGCCTTTACCCGTGGAAGCGCCAAGGGCTCCGGCACGAACGGATCGTCTTCGGCAAAGCTGTCGGAACTCCACGCGCCGCCGGTGCGCTGCATGAAGACGCCGCTGCCCGATAGGAAGATCAACGTCTTGCCGCGTCCGGCGAGTGCATCGCACAGCGTCCGGATGACGGCCGGCTCGCGGTAGAACGCGACTTGAGCGGCGTAAATGGTGACGTCGGCCAACTGCGCAGCAGCGGTTATCGGCGCCAGGCCGGCATCAAGATCGCCGCGAATGGGCTGGATGCTTGCGGCTTTCAGGGCTGCCTCGGCGCGGTCGGATCGCGCTAGCCCCCGGACCCGTCGTCCCTCAGCAACAAAGTGCCTTGCAAGAGTTGGAAGGGCCATCCGCAGGCGTGATGCCTTTCCAGGCTGCCTATCCAGCGGATCGATTGCCTGGGCCGGCAGGCAGGTGGCTGCTGCAGCGCTTCAAAGGTACCTGACTGCATCACCATGAGCTGCCAGCGCACGGCGCCGTAATCGTTGGCCTGCAAGCGGATGGGGCGGAACGTCGCGTCCGACAGGAACACCGCGCAACGCCGCCAACGGCTTGATGGCCCGATTTCCTCCGGTGTATCGGGTTCCGCCCAGACGGAATCAGAGCTTGTAGCCGCCGCTGGCTTCGATCACCTGGGCAGTCACCCAACGGCCTTCATCGGAGGCCAGGAAAGCAACGACAGCGGCAATGTCCGAGGTTTCGCCAAAACGTCCCAACGCGGTATCGGCTTCGATTGCCTTCACCATGTCGGCGTTTTCGCGTACAGCGGCGTTCATGTCCGTTCGCGTCCAGCCCGGCGCCACGGCGTTCACCGTGATTCCGCGCGGTCCCAATTCCATCGCCAACGCATGGGTCAGGTTGTTGATGGCCGCCTTGGCCATGGCGTAGATGGGGACGGCCGGCAATGGGCGCGTAGCCAGACCGGAGGACGTATTGATGATCCGACCACCATCGGCGAGACGGCTCAGCGCGGATTGAACGACGAAGAACGGTGCGCGGGCATGAACCGCGAACATCGTGTTCCAGGCGTCCGGCGTCGCATCGGCAAGGCCGCCCCAGCCGGAATTGCCGGCGTTATTGACCAGAATGTCGAGCGCCTTGCTTCCCTTCCTTGCAGTAAGCTCGCGGTCGAGCGCATCGAACAATGCCG
The DNA here is from genome assembly GCF_004121055.1 of Achromobacter aloeverae. Lineage (GTDB taxonomy): Bacteria > Pseudomonadota > Gammaproteobacteria > Burkholderiales > Burkholderiaceae_B > Bordetella_C > Bordetella_C aloeverae. The sequence goes on along the minus strand of NZ_PYAL01000002.1, from coordinate 315,684 downwards.
GGATCGCTGCAGCATCGGCGAGGTCCGCGTGAAGCGCGAAAGCGGTGCCGCCCGTTTTTTCGATAGTCGTAACCACTTCTTCTGCGCCTGCGCTGCTTGCGTTGTAGGTGATGGCGACGGTCGCACCATCGGCCGCAAGCCGTTCGGCAATCGCGCGACCGATGCCGCGCGATCCGCCGGTGACGAGAGCGGTTTTTCCCTTGAGGGACTGGGACATGAGACTCTCCTAGGTAAAGCGAAATGTGGTTTCAGTGGTCTTGCGGATCGGATTGCGAGGTGGCTCAGGTGATCCGTTCGCGTACGACCGGGCCTGGGCTTGCCTCGATGACCGACAGCGCCAGCCGGACAAGGCCGTCCGCGTCCCCGGCATATTCATGCTCGGCAATGTGGTGCAGCAGGATGCCGGCCTGCTCCAGTTGCCGGGCGCCTTTGAGGGGGCCGGCGTTGATGGGCCTGAAGCCGGCATCCGCGATCAGACCGCGCGTGACCTGCGCGGCCGATGCGTCGTCGCTGACATAGAAGACGTTGGGCTGCACCGGCGACTTCGACCACGCTGCGGCTTCAAGCAATGGCGATCCCAGCAGATTGAACGCCTTGACGATCCGGGCCTTCGACAGGCGTTGCTGCAAAACCTCGGAGGTCGAGTTGTCGCGCATGAAGTCCAGTTCGTGGAAATGCTGAAAATTCGCGGTGACGCCGAGCGGGTTCATGGTCTCGATGACGGTCTTGCCATCGAGCGCGTCGCCTACTTCGCTGACGATCGCGTCGACCCGCGGCCAGTAGACGGAGAACAGAACGGCCTCGCCGAACTCGGCGGCCTCGCGGATCGTGCCGAGCCGGGCCCGGTCGCCCAGTTCTGCCAGCAACGGTGCGATCTTGCGATCCTCGCCGTCCTTCGCAATGACGAGGTCATGACCTGCGGTTGCCCAGGCTCGCGCCAGGCGGCTGCCGACATTGCCGGCATTCAAAATTCCTATCTTCATTTTGCTTTCGAGCTTCCCAGTTGTGTTGAAAGCACTACTCTAGGGATGATCGAAAAATAGATAAATAGCAGAAAAAACGACAGACAGTTGTCTATCAATACATCAATAGATCGGTTGTGTGAGCCGTCACCGGGCGCCCACAATGAGACGCCCGACGCGGAAGCTTTACTTCTTGACCGTATCGGCGCTGGCCTGCTCGAAGAAAAGATGAACGTGAATCCGCGGCATGCCTTCGAAAGTCCCGCCGATCGGCGACGGGCGCACCGCCTCGTCGACGAGCTTGCGCGCCTCGTCGCGCGACAGCGGCTTACCCGGCTGCTGATACTTGCGGCGGGTTTCCTCGTCGGTGGCGTCGAGCGGCACCTCGGGGGCGTAGCGCCAGAAGTAGATGCCCGTGCTGGGCTCGATGCGCCAGCTGTCGGCGAGCGAGCCGGCGTCGACAACGTCGTAGCCGATGTCGTCGAGGAAGAGGGTCACGGCCTGCTTGGCGCCCGCGTCGTCGCCGGCAACCGGAAGCGTGGTGCGGTTTGCATCGTCCGTGGGTGTGGCATTCGCCTGCATGTGGATCCAGCTGAGGTTGTGAAGGCCCTTGACGACCTTGGCGCCCTTGAGATGACGCGCGACGAGTTCGCTTGAGGTGAGCTCGCCCTGATCCAGATCATCGCGACGGAAGTCGCCGAGACCGGGATAGTAGTTCGTCTGGTCGAGGACGACCTTGCCGGCGAACTTGTCGCCCGGCAACTGCTCGAAGGCAGCGATCGGAATCGAAAGGGTGACGATATCCCCGGCGGCGATCGCGTCTTCGACGGTTCCGGCATGGGCCCGGGGGCCAAGGCCCTTGACCAGTTCCGAGAGCGTGTCGGGGCCACGCGAATTGCTGATCACGACGTTGTACCCCGCGGCGACAGCCAGGCGCGCGACGGCCTTGCCTACGAGGCCAGTGCCAATAATTCCGATAGTCTGTGTCATCTTCGCATTCCTTCTATGAGAGAACGGCGGGAACCCGCCGACAGGTTTCATGGGACGCACGCCTAAGCGCGCCGCGATGCAAGCAAGTCGTTCGAACGACAGGGCGGTGTGCGTCTCGATCGCCGTGACGCTCACAACCGCAGCAAGTCCGTGCCACCGCCGTATTTATTGGGCGCGACGTGTTGCATGAATCGCACTATGGACTTACCTTCGTGATTGATAAATACAGGGTGAAGTCACATACTGTTGTCCATGAACACATCAATCGATCTACCGGAGATGCGCGTCTTCGTGGCGGTCGTGACCGATGGCTCCTTCACGACGGCTGCGGATCGGCTGGGCACCGACAAGGCGCGCATCAGCCGCATCGTCAGTCGCATGGAGAAGAAGCTCGGCGCACAGCTCCTCACCCGCTCGACACGTCGCCTCAGCGTCACCGAGGTCGGGCGCGATTATTTCGAGCGCGCCATGTGCATCCTGACCGCCGCCGAAGCCGCGGAGGCGGCGGTGGCGCAGCAGTCCAAGGAGCCCAAAGGACTGCTCAAGCTCACGGCTGGATCCGAGTTCGGAACGATGGTCGTGGACGAATGGATCGCGGCGTTCCTGCGAATGGCCCCGAAAGTAACGGTGGAAGCGGAATACACGAATCGCCTGGTCGATATCATCCATGAAGGCTTTGACGTCGCCATCCGTGTTGGCGCGCTCGAAGATTCGGGGCTCTCGGCGCGAAAACTCGGCGAGGTGTCTTACGGGCTGTATGCTGCCCCTGGCTATCTGAAGCGGGGCCCGGCGCTTTCCGCCGTCGGCGACCTGAAGCGCCACGATCTGATCATGAAGACGACGCGGGGGCGTTCCAATTGGGCCCTGGTAAACGGTGAGAACACAGAGAAAGTCACTGTGTCCCCGCGCTGTGCCGTCAACAGCACGATCGCGGCGAAGAACCTCGCACTTGCAGGACTCGGGATCACGCACTTGCCGCGCTTCATGGCGGAACCCTATGTGGCTGCTGGCACGCTGTCTTGCGTGCTTCCCGGCTGGGCGGAGGTTCCGGCGCCTGTCCACGCCGTATTCGCATCGAGCCGCTACATGGATCCCAAAGTGCGCGGCTTCGTGGATCTCTGCCTTAGTACGTTTGAGGACGGTGGCGGCTCATCGTGAACGGCCAGGTACTTGCATCGCCGGATCATGCGCTTCAATCGTGAGGGCCGGTTCGACTGAATCCGGCGCGAACTGTTCAAAAGCTCTCTAGCCAGTCCTTGTGCCTTGCTCCAAGTCCTCGGCGAACCGTCGCATCAGGCGCACCAGGTTCGCGATGTCTTCCGGAGTCCAATCCCTGAGGATTCCTCTTGCCAAGCGCTCACGAGCCTGATCGATCTGGTCGGTCATGGCCTTGCCCTGGGCAGAGACCACCGCTTCGCGCATCCGGCGGTCTTCCGCGTTCTCATGCCGGATCACCAGTCCCATCCGCTCCAGCTTGGAGACTTGGCGGCTGATGGTCGTGTAGTCCCTGCCAAGGCGATCTGCCAGCTCGACCACCCCAATCGGTCCCACTCGCTCGATCACCACCAGAAGGCGAAAAAGCGCTTGGTCCAGATGGACGCCGGCTTCTGCAATCAGCCGCTCGTCGTTCCGGGGACGGTTCATCACGCTCACGATCGAAATCAAGGATCGATGGAGATCCTTCAACTGAGCCGAGATATGTGTATCTTGCACTTTCTTTTTTTCGGCCATAAGCTATCTCCTGATACGTGCATATTACACATTATTTGGAGATTGAATCATGCGCGAGCCTGTTGATGTCCTGATCTGCGGCGCCGGTGCCGCCGGCCTGACCTTGGCCATAGACCTGGCGCGGCGCGGAGTGCGCTTTGTCCTGGTCGAAAAACTTCCCTCCCCCTTCCAGGGCTCGCGCGGCAAGGGCATCCAGCCGCGTACCCAGGAGATTTTTGAAGACCTCGGCATCCTGGACCGGGCCATGGCGGCGGGTGGCATCTACCCCACTGTTCGCAAGTACACCGTCGATGGCCGCCATGTGGATCAGGAAGTGACAAGCGTTAATGACCCTACGCCTGCCGAGCCTTACCGCCTGCCGTTGATGGTCCCGCAATTCAAGACCGAAGCGGTGATGCGCGAACGCCTGATCGAATTAGGGCATGCGCCAGAGTTTGGTGTCGAACTGACCCGAATGGCGGTCATCGCCAATGGGATCGAGGCCGTGCTTACTTCCCCGGAGGGCGAAGAAACCCTCCGCGCCCGCTATCTGGTGGGAGCCGATGGCGGGCGGAGCTTTGTGCGCAGCACTTTGGGGATAGGCTTTCCGGGCAAGACCTTGGGCGTGCGCGCCATCGTGGCCGATGTCGTGTTGGAGGGGCTGTCGCGCGATGTATGGCACCAGTTTGACGGAGGGGACGCAGGCCCCATGGCCATCTGCCCGCTCGCGGGCACCGGCCTGTTCCAGATCCAGGCGCCGGTTCCTCTGGATGGCGACATTGACCTCTCGGCGGCCGGGCTGACCGAACGCGTGGCTCTGCACACAAAGCGCACGGACGTAGTGGTGCGGTCGGTTGCCTGGTCCTCCACCTACAATATGAACGCCAGGCTTGCTGATCGTTATCGGGATGGCCCGGTGTTCCTGGTTGGCGACGCGGCGCATGTCCACCCTCCCACCGGAGGGCAAGGCCTCAACACCAGCGTGCAGGACGCCTACAACCTGGGCTGGAAGCTGGCCGCCGTGCTGGCCGGCGCACCCGAGGCGCTCCTGGAGACCTACGAAGCCGAACGTAGACCTTTGGCCGCGGATGTGCTCGACCTGTCTACACGCCTGCTTGCGGGCTTCAAGACCGGAGACAACAGGCGGAGCCGTGAAGTCCAACAGTTGGATATTGGCTATCCCACTTCGCCACTGTCGTTCGGAGGGCGCTCCAGCACGCTAGCGCCAGGCGCTCGCGCCCCTGATGCCGCTGTGCAGGGTGCCGGCGGCATTCCAACGCGTCTATTCAACCTGTTCAAGGGCACGCATTGGACCTTGCTGGTCAACGGTACCTCGAGTCTCGCACCACATGCTGGATTGCACATTCACCGTATCGGATCCGGCATGGAGATCGAAGATCGGCTGGGCCAGTTCGCCCGGTTCTACGGCCTTGAAGAGGGGGCCTCCGCGCTGGTCAGGCCCGATGGCTACCTGGCTGGCGTCTTTGCCAGAGACCAGATAGCCGCACTTCGAGACCATGTGGACCGCTACTGCAACTAGGAATGAAGCCGGTTCTGAAGTCGCTGCGGCGAGCAGCAGCCCCCTGGCGGTCCAGCATGGCTGCCGTCAGTGTCCGGTCGTCGGCGAAGGCGCTGACCCGCTGGGGAATGGAAGGGGGCTAGTCAAGATGATGCTGCCGCGTTCATGGCGTTTGGCGACGACCTGGAAGTCTGCAAGTGCCAGATCGACACGATGCTCTCATGCACCTGCGCCGGGAAGCTTCCCGGATGGGGCCAGCATCAGTTTGCGCATGTTTTGCCGCGATATGCCCACGATGTCGGCCACGTCGGTCAGTCCGACCAGATCCGGCGTCACCTCGTCGTCTCATCGTGTACCGGCGATCCTAGCCAGCGTTTCTTCCAGCACGGGTAGAATCTCGACCAGCCACCGCACCCGGTCGGTGTAGCGCGGGTCCCAATGATCAAGCCAAGTGCTCATCGAGGTCTCCCGGCAAGGTGATCTGATAGGTTGGATGCAGGTGCCCGCCTGGCACCAGCGCACGTTTGCCCCGGCCTAGATCAACGCCATCCAACGGTACATGCGACAGCCATGCATGGCGATGGCGATCAGCCAGGGCCAGAAACAGCCGCTTGGCCTTAATGCTGCGGCAGTGGCGCAGCAGCAGGCCGACACGCTGCGGCCGCAGCGTCGTCATCGCCTGCATCAACGCATCAGCCTCATAGACCAGCGACGTATCCGACACACCATCGCATAACTCCAACATGGCCCGCTCGGACGTCGAAAACACCAGTGCATCGATATCCGAGCCAACGCGATGCCAAGCCAATCCTTGCTCGGCCAGAACGGACTCGGACACCTCGGTCGTCAGCGGCACGGCGGGTAGATCGAACGGCCCCTTGCCCTGGAATGCGAAGCGCTCCTGCAACGGCAGCTTGCTCACCCAGCCCGGTGGCCGCCGCGGCCCATAGAGGGTGACCGTCCCGGCATCACCCAGGCGCAGGTAATGCTCGTGCCCCTGCAGGCTGAGTGCGAAGCGGCCGCCGACATGCAGCGGCATCCCCTCCCCAACTTGCAGGCTGCGAACCACGCCCTCCCACCGCAGGTGTCCGCCCTTGCGCATGTAGACGCCGCGCACGGGCGACACTAACCAGCCGCTGCTCACGTAGCGCGCGACGAGGCTGTTGGAGTAGCCGCGCTCCCGCAACCAGCGACTCGATATCAGGCGCGTATCACCGAGTTCGGCCAGCAATAGGTTCAATTTTCTCGTATTTTGATCACTCATAGTGGTCAAAATACAGCTTTTATAAACCTCTGCCAAGGTCCAATGGTTTGGCTTATGGCAAAAAAAGATCACTCAAAGTGAACTTTTTCCTGGAAAAATAAACCGTGTAACTCGCATCGATGGCTCGTCCAGGGAGACTTATTCATGCCACCCTCCCTTCACAAGGACACACTGAAGACGCTGTTCGTGACGGCTTTTACCGTCAGGGGCCAGGAGACCTGCTAATGCTCGGCCGAAGGACCCGATTTCACTCCCACTCAATCGTCGCCGGCGGCTTGCTGCTCACGTCATACACCACCCGGTTAATCCCCCGCACCTCATTGATAATCCGCCCGCTGACCTTCGCCAGCAAGGGATACGGCAAGGGCGCCCAATCGGCGGTCATGAAGTCAGACGTCTGCACGGCGCGCAGGGCAACGACGTAATCGTACGTGCGCCCATCCCCCATCACCCCCACCGACTTCACCGGCAGGAATACCGCGAAAGCCTGCGACGTCAGGTCGTACCAGGACTTGCCGCTGATCGGGTCCAGCGTGCTGCGCAGCTCGTCGATGAAAATCGCGTCGGCGCGGCGCAAAAGGTCCGCGTACTCGGTCTTCACTTCACCCAGGATGCGAACGCCCAGTCCCGGCCCCGGGAACGGATGGCGATACACCATCCCGGGCGGTAGCCCCAAGGCCACACCCAGTTCGCGGACCTCGTCCTTGAACAACTCGCGCAAGGGCTCCAGCAATTTCAGGTTCAAGGTCTCCGGCAGGCCGCCGACATTATGGTGCGACTTGATCGCCACCGCCTTGCCCGTCTTGGCGCCCGCCGATTCGATCACGTCGGGATAAATCGTACCCTGCGCCAGCCACTTCGCCGCCTTCAGCTTGCCCGCCTCGGTCTGGAAGACCTCGACGAACTCGCGGCCAATGATCTTGCGCTTTGCCTCGGGATCGCTGACACCTGCCAGCTTGCCCATGAATTGTTCAGTGGCGTCGATATGAATGATCTTGACGCCCATGTTCTCGGCAAACGTCTGCATGACCTGCTTGCCCTCGTCCAGGCGCAGCAAGCCATGATCGACAAAAACGCAGGTCAGCCTGTCGCCAATGGCCTTGTGGATCAGCGCCGCGGCAACGGACGAATCGACGCCGCCGGACAGGCCCAGGATCACCTCGTCATCGCCGACCTGTTCGCGTATGCGGGCAACGGCTTCCGAGACGTAGTCGGGCATGTTCCAGTCGCCGGTGCAGCCGCAGATCTCGTTGACGAAGCGCGACAGCAAGGCCTTGCCCTGGACGGTATGCGTGACTTCGGGGTGGAATTGCACCGCGTAGAAACCGCGCGATTCATCGGCCATGCCTGCGATCGGGCAGGACGGCGTCGACGCCATCAGCTTGAAACCCGGCGGCAGCGCCGTGACCTTGTCGCCATGGCTCATCCAGACCTTGAGCATGCCATGGCCTTCCGGCGTGGTGAAATCCTCGATGCCTTCCAGCAGGCGGGTATGCCCGTGCGCGCGCACTTCCGCATACCCGAACTCGCGATGATCGGACCATTCGACCTTGCCGCCCAATTGCTGCGCCATGCTTTGCATGCCGTAGCAAATGCCCAGCACCGGCACGCCCAGCTCGAATACCGAACCCGGCACCCGCATGGACGCTTCATCGTAGGCGGACGCGTGGCTGCCGGACAGGACGATGCCTTTCAGGCCCTGCGCGACCTGGCCGCGCACGAACTCGTCGGTTACGTCACCCGGGTGGATCTCGCAGTACACGCCGGCTTCGCGGACGCGGCGCGCGATCAGCTGGGTGACCTGTGAACCGTAATCGAGAATGAGGATGCGCTGGTGCATAGTGGGCTCTGGCTGGAAAGATGCCGCCGCTCAACACGACGGCCAATGGCTGAAAACGGAATACGACGAGTGCCGCGACAACGGCACTATTAAGCAAAAGCGCACCGGCGGGAAGCAGGCTTCCACCGGTGCGCGCTGGCCGCGAGGCCTTACGCCGAAGATCAGTCGGCGCGGTAGTTCGGCGCTTCCTTGGTGATCTGCACGTCGTGCACATGCGACTCGCGGAAACCGGCCGCCGTGATCTGCACGAACTCGGTCTTGGTCCGCATGTCGTCGATGGACGCGCAACCGCAGTAGCCCATGGAGGCACGCACGCCGCCGGCCAGCTGGTAAATGATCTGCAGCACGCTGCCCTTGTAGGGCACGCGGCCTTCGATGCCTTCCGGCACCAGCTTGTCGGCGTTGTTGGCGGGATCCTGGAAGTAGCGGTCGGCCGAGCCGTCGGTCATCGCGCCCAGGCTGCCCATGCCGCGATAGGACTTGTACGACCGGCCCTGGAACAGCACCACTTCACCCGGCGCCTCGTCCGTGCCGGCGAACATGCCGCCCATCATGCAGGCATAGGCGCCGGCCGCCAGGGCCTTGGCCACATCGCCCGAATAACGGATACCGCCGTCGGCGATCAGCGGAACGCCAGTGCCTTCCAGCGCCTGCGCCACATCGGAAATCGCCGTGATCTGGGGCACGCCCACGCCTGCCACGACACGCGTCGTGCAGATGGAGCCCGGGCCGATACCGACCTTGACGCCGTCCGCGCCATGCTCGACCAGCGCCCGCGCCGCCGCCGCCGTGGCGATGTTGCCGCCGATGACGTCGACCTTGGGATAGTTCTGCTTCACCCAGCGCACGCCTTCCAGCACGCCCGCCGAATGCCCGTGCGCGGTGTCGACCACGATCACGTCCACGCCCGCGGCGACCAGTTTCTCGACGCGCTCTTCCGTGTTGCCGCCGACGCCGACCGCCGCGCCGACGCGCAACTGGCCCTGGGCATCCTTGTTGGCTTGCGGGTGAGCGGTGTTCTTGACGATGTCCTTGACGGTAGCCAGGCCACGCAGCTCGAACTTGTCATTGACGATCAGCACGCGCTCCAGGCGGTGCTTGTGCATCAGTTGCTGCGCCTCTTCCAGCGTCGCGCCCTCGCGCATGGTCACCAGGCGCTCTTGCGGGGTCATGATATTGCGCAGCGGCTCGTCCAGGCGGGCTTCGAAACGCAGGTCGCGGTTGGTGACGATGCCAACCACCTTGCGGCCTTCCACCACCGGCAGGCCGGAGATGCCGTGCTGCTGCTGCAAGGCGATCGCGTCGCGCACCTTCATCTGCGGCGTGACCGTGACCGGGTCGATCACGATGCCGAACTCGTGGCGCTTCACGCGGGCGACTTCACGGGCCTGCTCGTCGGCGGTCAGGTTCTTGTGGATGATGCCGATCCCGCCCTCCTGCGCCATGGCGATGGCCAGGCGCGATTCCGTCACGGTATCCATGGCGGCGGACACGAGCGGGATGTTCAGGGAGATGTTACGGCTGAGGCGGGTCTGCAGAGATGTATCGCGGGGCAATACATTCGAGTACGCGGGCACCAACAAGACGTCGTCGAAGGTGAGCGCGGTTTTGATGAGACGCATGGGAAGCTCCGGGCGCAAAGCAAAATTATACGCCTTCCCTGCTTATTTACTAGGTGTTTACCATTAAGAAACCCTATGGGACATAGGAAAAGCCTGTCTCCGCAACGCCTCCAGGTTCCGTGCGAGGCGCTGATCCGGCCCCAAATTGTAACAACAGGGAATATCGGAGGGACTACGACCGCCGGTGCACAGGACACCAGCCACGAACTACCGAAAAGGCAACTTGGCAGCTTACCGAAGCAAGAACCACCGCTTCATCGTCTCCGATTTGCATCCAACTCCTTACCCGACATCGATCGCTGGGCGCGTTAGCCAGGCATGAGTGCTAGCGCCATCGGACGAATTTGGTTGGGAACGCCTCGCGGACTGTTCCAACTAAACGGGGCAAGCGGCGCCTATGTGAGCACCGCAATGACCACGGAGATGTGAATGCAATTCACCAAGCGAAAAATCTGGGCGGCACTGATGGCCGGCGGCGTATTGCCCATGAGTGCACATTCCTCGAATGCGGAACAAGCCTATCCCGCCAAACGCATAACCATCGTGGTCGGAGGCTCCCAGGGAGGCGGCGTCGACATCCTTTCCCGGCATGTTGCCAGAGTGCTGGAGCAGGAACTCGGCGTCACTGTCCTCGTGGAAAACCGCCCTGGAGCCGCGGGCAATATCGGGGCTGAACACGTGGCGCGCAGCCAGCCCGACGGCTATACCCTCTTCGTTGCGGCAAGACCCAACATCACCTATGGCGCCTTGCATGAAAATCCACGCTATGACCTCAGGCGGGACCTGCTCCCAGTAGGACTCATGGCGACGGCGCCTAGTGTCATCGTGGCGGGACGGGACACCATGATCACGAGTCCCGGGGAAATGGTAGCGCGTGCCAAGGCGCATCCCTTGTCCTTGAAATGCGCTTCGGGCGGTGTGGGGTCGACAGGTCATCTTCTTTGCGAAGAGTTTCAACAACGGGCGAACGTTGAAATGCTGCATGTCCCTTATACGTACTCCGATCAAGCATTTACGCACATGCTCGGCGGACACATCGACACGGTGTTCGTCACGCTGTCGGCCGCGCTTCCCTACATACGAGCAGGCGCCGTACATGGCGTAGCCGTCTCCGGGCGTGAACGCGCACCCTCGGCACCAGGAATCCCGACGTTGGAAGAAGAGGGATTCGACAAGCTGCATGGCGATGTCTGGTACGGCCTGGTCGCCCCGGCAGGCACGCCGGCCAACGTGATGCAGCGGCTGAATACGTCCTTGAACCGCGTGCTTACGGAACCACAATTGCGCGAGCAGCTATCCAGTCTCGGCTACATCCTTCCCGCGCCTCCGAACACAGCCGCGTCCCTGGAGCGGTTGATCGCGGAAGAAACCGCGCACTGGACCGACCTCATCGCGGATCGCCGCATCGCACCCGCGCGGCACTAAGCCATCCTCTCAACAGCCGCCCTCTCGTCCGAGGCCCGACCGGCCTCGGCCATCGATGGCATGGATACGCCAAATCTTTATGGATACATGAATGCTATTCCGCATGCGCAAAACCTGGGCTGCCCTGATCGTAGGCAGCATGCTGCCCGTTGCCGCACACTCCGCCAACACCAAGACCGCGTACCCCGCCAAGCCGATCACCATCGTTGTGGGATTCACCCAGGGAACAGCGGTCGACACCCTGACCAGGCTCGTCGCCGCCGAGATGGAGCAGGAACTGGGCGTCGACATCCTCGTGGAAAATCGCCTTGGCGGGACCAGTAACGTCGCGGCGGATTATGTGGCGCGCAGCACGCCGGACGGCTACACGCTTTTCATTGCCACCCGGCCCAACGCAACCTATGGCGCCATGCAAGCGCGCCCGACCTATGACCTGACGCGGGACCTCCAGGCGGTAGGGCTGATGGCCACATTGCCGTTCGTGGTCATCGCCGGCAGGCACACGGCCATCACCACCATCGAGGAAATGGTGGCACGAGCCCGAAAAAAACCTCCGCTCAGCTGCGCCTCTCCCGGCGTGGGATCCACGGGACATTTTCTATGCGAGGAGTTCAAGAAAGAGGCCCAAGGCGAGGTGGTGCACGCGCCCTATAACTACGTCGACCAGGCGCTCACCCACATCATCAGCGGACATCTGGACATCTATTTCCTGGGACTGACGGCCGCGCTTCCCTACATACGGGCAGGCGCCGTGCACGCCATCGCGGTTTCCGGCGAGGGGCGTGCGCCCCTGGCGCCTGCAATTCCCACTTTTCGTGAACTGGGATTCGGCAAGGTCCACGATGATGCCTGGCTCGGATTGGTCGCCCCAACGGGAACACCCCCCAGGGCGATCGACGCCTTGAACCGCGCATTGAATCGCGCGCTGGCGAGACCGCGGCTGCGCGGGCAACTGCTCAACCTTGGCTATTCCCTGCCCTTTCCGCCCAATAACGCCCGTTTGCTGACGCAGTTGATGATGGAGGAAACGAAGCGCTGGAATGACTTCATCGGACGACGGTGGAGTGCGCCCGGGAAAACCCTGGATGTCAATCGCAATTGAGAACCCTACGCCCCAGGCCCCACGGCGGACCTGGGGTCACCCTACTGAACGCCCACGATTTGCCTGGACTTCAGAACCTCTGTCCATCTTTCCGTGTCTTCCCCGAGGAACACTTCGAGCGCTTCCGAAGTATTGGCCGATTGTGGAACCGTATAACCGAGTTGCATGAGCCGCTTGCGTACTGAATCGTTAGCCAGCGCCTTGTTGATCGATAGATTCAATCTGGCAATGGCGTGCGACGGCGTTCCCTTCGGCGCGACGACGGCGAACCAGCCTTGCGTCCCGGCATCCATATATCCCAGCTCGACGACACTCGGCACGGATTGAAGGGCTGGCACCCGACCATCTGAAAAGACCGTCGACACACGTAAGCCATCCGACGCCAATCGCGGCAATGCCGCTGGCGCCGTCACGATGGCAAAGTCGGCTCTCCCCGCAATTACCTCCATCAGTGCCGGCAGATCACCTTTGAATGGGACATACTGCCATTCCAGACCGGCTCGCGCTTTGAAAAGTTCATATATCAGATGGGGAGTAGAACCTACATCTCCCGATGCACAAATGGGGCCACCAGGTCGCTGACGTCCTAGCGCACCGACATCCTGCAAAGTCGCCGCGGCGACATGCTTGATACACTTCTATCCCCCCTCTCCGTGGCCATCGCGACAAGCGGTACAGCGTGGCCGGCCACAAACAGCAAACCCAGACCTGTTTTCCTCAAGCCCATCTTCGACCCCCTCGTGTTGATTCCGCAGCGGGCATCCCCATCGCGCAAGACAACATCGGCCATCAGTCGCTACTGACGCGCCATGAGCCGATGCTCATCCAGCTCCCGCCCCCACCGTGCCGTATCCGCCGCGAGAAATGCCCTTAATGCTTCCGGCGTATTTGTCTTCGGTGGCATCGCATAGCCAAGGCTGGCGAGTTGCTTTCCAACTTCAGCATTGGAAAGCGCGGCATTGACAGCGTGATTCAAGCGATCGACGACGTTCGATGGCGTGCCAACGGGCGCCATGACGGCACACCAATCTGGCACATGGGGGTCAACGTATCCGTGCTCGTTGATGCCCGGCACCGACGGAATGGCGACGACCCGGGTTTCCGCGAACACGGCCAAGGGACGTACTCTGTCCGATTTGATATATGGCAATGTCGCCGGTAACGAAACGATGGCAAGGTCCGCGCCACCGCCGATGACGTCCGCCAGCGCATCGGCCTCCCGCATGTAGGGGACGTGCTTCCAAATCAGGCCGCCTCGCTTCTTCAGGACCTCGCACAACAGGTGCACGACCGATTCGCCGCCTTCGGAGGCGCAGGTATATATGCGTCGCCGTTGAAACATAAGCACGAAGGTGTCCTGCAACGACGTTGTGCACACATGCTTGCCCGATACCAGCACATAGGGCACCCTGGCCAGCAGCGCGACAGGGACAAAATCCTTGGAGGCGTCAAGCATGGCCGACGCCGATTTACGGCGTACGTCAGCGCGCAGCGCCAAGTACACCGTATGTCCATCGGCCGCGGACCTCTTCACGTACTCCACCCCGGCATTGCCTTTCTCTTCCGGCCGATTTTCAACGAAGACTTTCGCGTCCAAGTCCTTCGACATATGCGTGGCTACCTGGCGGGCAATACGGTCGATGCCAGCGCCCGCTGGAGCGCCGACAACCAGGGTTACAGGACGATTTGGATAAACGTCCATCGCCCTATCCGACGAAGCCGCGGCCAACGGAAACGCACTCCCAGCCGTCATCAAGATACCCAGCCCTTTACAGCCCAGACCCATCCTTTATCTCCCACGCTTGGAACACTACTGAAGCCCCGTTATCTGCCGCTGCTCCAGCATCCTTGTCCATCGTTCCGTATCTTCCGCAAGAAATTTCTCCAGCGCTTCGGGCGCATTGCCTCCCTCCGGCATCACATAGCCAAGGCGGACCAGTTTCCTGCGAACTTCAACGTTGGAAAGCGCAGCATTTATGGAACGGTTCAGGCGTGTTATCACATGCGCCGGTGTGCCTGCTGGAGCCATGAGCGCGCACCATCCCTGCGCCTGCACGCTTCCATAGCCATGCTCTTCGACACGTGGCACCGACGGAATGGCGGAAACCCGAGCATTCGCGAATACCGCCATGGGACGAATGCTGTCGGAAGCGATATATGGCAACGCGGCCGGAACGGAAACAACGGCGAAATCCGCTCGGCCAGCAATCAGGTCGACAAGCATGGAAGCCTCTCCTTTGTACGGGACGTGCACCCAAGGTACCGACGCCTTTTCCTTCAGGTCCTCGCAGAGGAGATGGTTTGTCGAACCCATTCCCGGCGAGGCACAGGTAAACACGTGCGGATGAGAACGGGCCAGGACGAACCCAGCCTGCAAACTGGCCGCGGCAACGTGCTTGCCCATGGCCAGGACATATGGAACTCCGACCACCATCCCGACCGGAACAAGATCCGTGGCGAAGTCATAGTCGACACCTTTGAACAATGTCTTGTGAAGCGCCACGGGTCGCACCGCCATATAGACCGTATAGCCGTCTGGAGCGGCCCTTGCGACCGCCGCGGCGCCTATGTTGCCGGCAGCGCCGGGACGGTAAGTCACGATCACGCTCTGCCCGAGCTCCTGCGTCAAATGCGTCGCCATCTGGCGGGCGACGGCATCAACACCCCCTCCCGGCGGAAAGCCGACAACCAGCGTTATAGGACGCGTTGGATAGACTTCAATTACCTCATCTGACGAAAGCGCGGCGAACGGGAACGCATTCCCCGCCACAACCAGCAAACCCAATCCATTCCTGCAAACGCCCATCTTCGATCTCCTTCATGCCGATCGTCGAACAAGAATCCTGCAGCGCGCGACACCTGGCGCGCGGCCTACTGAAGGCCCGTTAGCTGCCGCTGCTCCAGCACCCCGGTCCATCGCTCCGTATCTTCCGCAAGGAATTGTTCCAGCGCTTCGGGTGTGTTGTTCTTTTTCGGCATGCCATAGCCAAAGCGGATGAGCTTCTCCTGAACGGCAGCATTGGAAAGCGCCGCGTTCATGGAGCGGTTCAAGCGTGTGATCACATGCATCGGCGTACCCGCCGGCGCCATGAGCGCGCACCAACCATGCGACTCCATACCGGTGAACCCAAACTCTTCAATGTGGGGAACCGCCGAAACTGCTGGCACGCGCCCCTCTGAAAAGACAGCTAGCGGGCGAACCGTTCCCGAGGAGATATGGGGCAGAGCGGCCGTCATGGTTGCGACAGCGAAGTCCGCACGGCCGCCCAGCACATCGACCAACGCCGCCACGCTGCCCGGATAAGGAACATGAGTCCACGGCAATGGCGCTTTCTCCCTCAATGCCTCGCATAAAAAGTGAGTCGTCGTCGCCAGCCCTCCCGATGCGCAGGCGTACTTTTCCGGACTACGGCCCACCAGCTCAACAGCTTCCAGAAAAGTCGTTGCCGGAACGTGCTTGCCCATGACCAGGACATAGGGCACCGATACAGCCATACCGACGGGAACCAGATCCTTGGCGAAATCGTATTTGACTTGCTTGTACATGGCCTTGTGCAGCGCGACGGGCCTCACCGCCATATAGACCGTATATCCGTCCGCGGCAGCCTTGGCCACCGCGGCAGCGCCGATATTCCCCCCTGCGCCTGGCCGGTTGACGACGACAACTTTCTGGCCCAGGTCTTCCGTCATATAAGCAGCCAAATGACGGGAGACAACATCCGGGGAATCGCCGGGAGAGAAACCAACAACCAGCGTTATAGGACGCGTTGGATACACTTCAATTACCTCATCTGACGAAAGCGCGGCGAGCGGAAACGCACTCCCCGCCACAACCAGCAAACCCAATCCATTCCTGCAAACGCCCATCTTCGATCTCCTTCATGCCGATCGTCGAACAAGAATCCTGCAGCGCGCGACAGCTACCGATGAGTACGACGCGCCGCATGTCGGTTCCGGCAGCAAGATGAAAAACTGATTGCATAACAGTTGAGTCCGCCCAAGACCGTATGGACCGCGAGCCGAGGCTGCCCCTCCTCCCGGACAACAACGCGCTCCGACGCCATGCGGTTGGCGCCACTGGCTGGCCCGAGGGAGTTCTCTTGTCTTATGACGGTCCGGCGAAAAGAAATACTCGCTGCCGTGAGCCCAGCGTCACCCGCCTTCGAAGGGGCGTTTTGTCTTGCGACGACCCGAAAAAAAGCCGGCGCATAATGCGCCGGCTTCATGGATACTGCCTGTCGGTGCTATCGACCGACGCCGCAAACCGGCGCCAGCGACAACCAACGAGACCTACACAGCCATACGAGAATCAACGTGCGGATTTCGCCGCGATCACCTCGTCGGCGATCTGCCTGGGCACTTCCGCGTAATGCTTGAACTCCATGGTGTAGGTCGCACGCCCCTGCGTCAACGAACGCAGCGACGTGGAATAGCCGAACATTTCGGACAGAGGCACTTCGGCACGCACCAGCTTGCCGCCGCCTCCGGCGATGTCGTCCATCCCCTGCACCATCCCCCGCCGCGACGAGAGATCGCCCATCACATTACCCATGAAGTCTTCGGGCGTTTCCACCTCGACATGCATCATCGGCTCCAGCAACACCGGTTTCGCGCGGCGCATGGCTTCCTTGAACGCCATGGAGCCGGCCATCCGGAATGCGTTCTCGTTCGAATCCACGTCGTGGTACGAACCGAACGTCAGCGTCACCTTGACGTCCACCACCGGATACCCGGCCAGGATGCCGGCCTTCAGCGTCTCCTGGATGCCCTTGTCCACGGCCGGAATGAATTCGCGCGGAATCACGCCGCCCTTGATGGCGTCGACGAACTCATATCCCTTGCCCTGTTCCTGCGGCTCCAGGGTTATCACCGCATGACCATACTGGCCGCGTCCGCCGGACTGCTTGACGAACTTGCCTTCGACATCTGTCGCCGTGCCGCGCACGGTCTCGCGATAAGCCACCTGCGGCTTGCCGACCGTCGCTTCCACGCCGAACTCGCGCTTCATCCGATCGATCAGGATCTCCAGGTGCAACTCGCCCATCCCGGAGATAATGGTCTGGCCCGACTCCTCGTCCGTGTGCACGCGGAAGGACGGATCCTCCTGCGCCAGGCGATTCAAGGCAATGCCCATTTTCTCCTGGTCCGCCTGGGTCTTCGGCTCCACCGCCTGCGAAATCACCGGCTCCGGGAAAACCATTTTCTCCAGGATGATCACGGCCGAAGGATCGGACAAGGTGTCGCCCGTCGTCACGTCCTTCAGCCCCACCGCCGCCGCGATATCGCCGGCATAGACTTCCTTGATCTCCTTGCGCTCATTGGCGTGCATCTGCAGGATGCGGCCCAGGCGTTCCTTCTTGCCCTTGCCCGGTATCAACACCGTATCGCCGGAATTGATCACGCCCGAATACACACGGAAGAACACCAGCTGCCCGACGAAGGGATCCGTCATGATCTTGAAAGCCAGCGCCGAGAATTTCTCGTCATCGGCAGGATGGCGCTCGATTTCCTTGTCATTCAGGTCATGCCCAGCGATGGCGGGCACGTCCACCGGAGACGGCAGATAATCGATCACCGCGTCCAGCATCGCCTGCACGCCCTTGTTCTTGAACGCGCTGCCGCAAAGCATCGGCACGATCTCGTTCTTGATGGTGCGGATGCGCAGGCCTTGCTTGATCTCCTCTTCGGTAAGCGGCGTGCCGCCCAGGTATTTGTCGAGCAATTCCTCGTTGGCCTCGGCGGCCGCCTCTACCATCTTGTCGTGCCATTCCTGAGCCGTGGACTTCAGGTTCTCCGGAATATCGCGATATTCGAACTTCACGCCCTGGCTGGCGTCATCCCACACGATGGCCTGCATCTTCACCAGGTCGATGACGCCTTCGAAATGATCCTCCGCGCCCACGGGAATCTGGATGGGCACGGCCACGCCCTTCAGGCGTTCGCCGATCTGGCGTTGCACACGGAAAAAGTCCGCGCCGACGCGGTCCATCTTGTTGACGAACGCAATACGCGGCACTTTGTACTTGTTGGCCTGGCGCCAGACGGTTTCGGATTGCGGCTGCACGCCGCCCACCGAGTCGTAGACCATGCAAGCACCGTCCAGCACGCGCATGGACCGCTCCACCTCGATCGTGAAGTCGACGTGCCCCGGCGTGTCGATGATATTGATGCGGTGCTCGGGATAATTGCCCGCCATGCCCTTCCAGAAGGCGGTGGTGGCAGCCGAAGTAATGGTGATACCGCGTTCCTGCTCCTGCTCCATCCAGTCCATGGTGGCGGCGCCGTCGTGAACCTCACCAATTTTGTGATTCACCCCGGTGTAGAACAGAATGCGCTCGGTCGTCGTGGTCTTGCCAGCGTCGATATGCGCGCTGATGCCGATGTTGCGGTAGTTCTCGATACGGGTCTTGCGAGTCACGGTGGTTTCTCCAACGGATGGACTTGCCCGGCCGCAGCCTGAAGGCCGGCCGGGGCTGGCGCTATCTTCACCCTGCGTGGGGCGAAACGCAAGGGCGCCCGGGGGCCCCTTGCCGGCGGCCACGGGGCCAGCCTGCGCAGGTCGAAAAAATAAGGGCGAAGCCTGGGATTTCAAGCATATGACCCTATTAATCATGGTGTTATTGATGGGTTGATTCAGGCGCGCGGGCGATTCGCTACCCTGGCCGAACCTGCTCCCTCGGGGTATCCAAGCCGGACGGAAACCCAGCCGCCGGCAGCCTGTCGCCGACGGCTAAAATGACAGATTCCATCACCGCTGCACCAACGGATCCCGTCCGGCGGCCCCCGCTGTTCCCATGACCAAGAACCACGATATCCGTCCCGGCCAATCCGTCGAACTGCTCAAGGAGCTTCACATCCTGACGCGCGACGGCAAGCTGAACCAGGACAGCCGCCGCAAGCTCAAGCAGGTCTACCACCTTTTCCAGTTCATCGAACCCCTGCTCCAGGCGCTCAAGCAGGAAGGCCGCGACATCACCCTGGTCGACCATGGCGCCGGCAAGTCCTATCTGGGTTTCATTCTTTACGACCTGTTTTTCAAGACGCTGCACGATGCCTCGCATATCTACGGCATCGAAACCCGGGAAGAATTGGTACGGCGATCCCAGGAATTGGCCGACCGCTTGGGCTTCGGCGCGGGCATGTCCTTCCTGAACCTGTCGGTTGCCGACTCCATCGTCTCCGACAAGCTGCCGCCGCAAGTCGATGTCGTGACCGCCTTGCACGCCTGTGACACCGCCACCGACGACGCCCTGCGTTTCGCCCTGAACAGGCATGCCCGCTACATCGTGGTCGTGCCTTGCTGCCAGGCCGAGGTCGCCAGCGTCCTGCGCAAGAACAAGGGCGAAACCAAACGCGACCCCCTGTCGGAGATCTGGCGTCACCCCCTGCACACCCGCGAATTCGGCAGCCAGGTCACCAATGTCCTGCGCTGCCTGCAACTGGAGGCCCACGGCTACCAGGTGAGCGTCACGGAACTGGTCGGCTGGGAACACTCGATGAAGAACGAGTTGATCATCGCCCAGCACAAGAACCCGCCCCAGCGGCGAGCGGCCGAGCGCCTGAACGAAATGCTGGACCGGATCGGGCTGCGGGAACTGCGGGAGCGTTTTTTCGCTCCCGATGCGTCGGCCGGCGCAACGCAATAGCCTCGCGCGCACGGCGTCCGTGCCGGCCGCGCCCCGCTTGCGTCAGTCGTCTTCCCGCATCACCGCCCGCCATCCCTCCAGCCCCAGCCGGCGCATCGTCTCCTGGTTGCGCTCGTAGATCCCATCCGGGTCGGGATAGGTTTCCAGTACTTCCTCGATGCTGTCTTCGCGCAACAGATGCAGGATGGGAAAAGGCGCGCGGTTGGTGTAGTTCTCGATGTCATCCGGCGCCGTGTCCGCGAACTGGTAATCCGGGTGAAAGCTGGCGACCTGAAGGACGCCTCGCAGGCGCAGGCGCTTGAGCAGGCGATCGCCCGTGTCGAGGAAATCGTTGAACTCGTAGAAATCGGCCAGCCCGTCCGGCAGGATCAAGAGCGTGGTGTCGATATCCTGCGGGTCCGCGTCCGCCAGCAGCCGCAATTCCGCTTCCAGGTCGGCGGCGATGTCGGCTTCCTCGGTGGCGGCGCTGACCACATAACGGACCTGCCGCTTCACATGCACCCGCTTGGCGAACGGGCACAGGTTCAGGCCGATGACCGCGCGGGTCAGCCAATGTTGCGTGACCCGGGCGACGTCCTCGATGTCGGGATGCATTCCCGCCAGGTGCCGGGCGTCGAGCGCGATGGGCTCGATCGCCCCGTCCTCGTTCTCCGGTCCCATCATGCCGCCGGCAAGGCCGCCATGGTCTGCGCCACGGCCGCGGTCAGCTTCTTGCCATAAGGCACATGCAGGAACTCGTTGGGACCGTGCGCATTGGACTTCGGCCCCAGCACGCCGCACACCATGAATTGCGCCTTGGGGAAGCCTTGCTGCAAGGTGTTCATCAGCGGAATGGTGCCGCCCTGGCCGATGTAGCCGCAAGGCGCGCCGTAGTACTGCCGCGACGCGGCATCCAGGGCCTGGGTCAGCCAGGCCTGCGACTCGGGCGCATTCCAGCCCGTGGAGGCGCCGGCATTGGGGCTGAAGGTGACCTTGGCGTTATAGGGCGCGTCGGCCTCCAGCAAGGTCTTCAGCTCCTGCGCGGCGGCCACGGCATCGACCAGCGGCGGCAGGCGCAGCGACAATTTGAAGGCCGTGCGCGGCCGCAGCACATTGCCGGCGTTGGACAAGGGCGGCAAGCCGTCCGCCCCTGTCACCGACAAGGTCGGCCGCCAGGTGCGGTTGAGCAGGGCCTGTTCCGGCTCGGTCGTCATGGGCAGCACGAAGCCGCCATCGGCGCCGCAGCTCCACGGAAAGCGGCGCCATACCTCGTCGCCAAGGATCTTGGCGGTCGCATGCACCTGCTCGACGCGCTCGGCGGGAATTTCGCAATGGAAGCTGCTCGGCAGCAGGCGGCCCGTGCCGCTGTCCTCCAGCCGGTCCAGCAGATGGCGCAGGATGCGGAAGCTGGACGGCACCACGCCGCTGGAATCGCCGGAATGCACGCCCTCGTCCAGGACCTGGACTTCCAGGGTGCCGGACACCATGCCGCGCAGCGACGTGGTCATCCACAGCTGGTCGTAGTTGCCGGCGCCCGAATCCAGGCAGACCACCAGGGCGACATTGCCCAGGCGCTCGCGCAGCGCGTCCACATAAGGCAGCAGGTCGTAGCTGCCCGATTCCTCACAGGTCTCCACGATGCCCACGCAGCGCGGACGCGGCACGCCCTGCTTGTCCAGCGCCAGGATGGCCGTCAGCGACGCATAGATCGCATAACCATCATCGGCGCCGCCACGGCCGTAGAGCTTGCCGTTCTCGTACTTGGGCGTCCACGGGCCTAGGTCGTTGCGCCAGCCCGAGAATTCCGGCTGCTTGTCCAGGTGGCCGTACAGCAGCACCGTATCCCCGTTGTCGGCGCGGGTGGCGGGCGCCTCGAAGAAAATGACGGGCGTGCGTCCCGGCAGGCGCACCACTTCCAGTTTCAGGCCCGCGACTTTCTGCGACTCGACCCATTGCGCGGCATCCCGCACCACGCGTTCGATGTAGGCGTTCTTCTCCCAATCGGCGTCGAAAGCCGGGCTCTTGGCGGGAATGGCGATGTAATCGGTCAGCGCCGGGATGATTTCGTTATCCCACTTCTCATCGACGTAGGCCTGCAAGGCCTGCGGATCGAGGGGACCGGAAAGCGCGGAGTCGGGAACACGAGCGTTCATAGGTGATGGTCCTTGAAAAACAGCGGCCTCGCGGGCCGCTGTGCGGGTCGATTACTTGAGCCAGACACGGGCGTTGCGGAAGGCGCGCATCCAGGGGCTGAACGCGCCGCCCGAGTCCTTGTCGCCCCAGCGTTCAGGCGCCCACGACATCATGACGTTGCGCGACACGCGTTCGGGGTGCGGCATGATGGCCATGAAACGGCCGTCCGCCGTGGTGACCGCGGCCAGGCCCGCCGGGCTGCCATTGGGGTTGCAGGGATAGGTTTCCGTGCGCTTGCCGTAGTTGTCCACGTAGTACGCCGCGCCCGCCACCTTGCCCGCATCGCCTTGCTGCGAGAAATTGGCATAGCCTTCGCCGTGCGAAACGGCCACCGGGATGTGGCTGCCGGCCATGCCCGCGAAGAAGATGGACGGCGAGTCGGCGATCTCCAGCATGGACAGCCGCGCCTCGAACTTTTGCGACTGGTTGCGGGTGAAACGCGGCCAGGCCTGCGCCCCGGGGATGATGGGCGCCAGCGCGCCGAACATCTGCGCGCCATTGCACACGCCCAGGCCAAAGGTATCCTGGCGGCCGAAGAAGGCGGCGAACTGGTCGGACAGGCGGCTGTTGAAGCGGATGGTACGGGCCCAGCCTTCGCCGGCGCCCAGCACGTCGCCGTAGCTGAAACCGCCCACGGCGACCATGCCATTGACCGTGGCCAGGTCGACACGGCCCTGCAGCAGGTCGGTCATATGCACGTCCACCGCGTCAAAGCCGGCGGTGTCGAACGCCCATGCCATTTCCACATGGCTGTTGCAGCCCTGTTCGCGCAGGATGGCCACGCGCGGACGCTTGCCGGTGGCGATATACGGCGCCGCCACATCTTCCTGCGGATCGAATGCGACGCGAGGCGTCAGGCCGGGATTGGCGGCATCCAGCCACGTATCGAATTCGGCCTGGGCGCATTCCGGGTTGTCGCGCAAGGCCATGATGCGCTGGCTGGTCTCGCTCCAGGCCCGCGCCAGGTCGACGCGCGGCTGGCCCCAGATCTTGCGGCCGTCGCGATAGAACTCGATTTCGTCGCCGCTGTTCAGGCCGCCGATGACGTGCGAGAACTTGGACAGGCCAGCGCCCCGCAGCACCTGCATCACGGCATCGCGCTGCGCCGCCGGCACCTGGATCACCGCGCCCGCCTCTTCCGAGAACAAGGCCTTGAGGGTCAGCTCGTCGCGCTGGACCTTGACCTGCTCCGGACGGATCTTGTAGTCACCCCAATCGGCCGAGTTCTCGTCGATGGTCAGCATGTCCAGGTTGACGGACACGCCGGTGCGCCCGGCGAAGGCCATCTCGCACAGCGTGGCGAACAAGCCGCCGTCGGAACGGTCGTGATAGGACAGCAGGGTCCCCGCCTCGGCCAGGGTACGGATGGTGATGAAGAACGCGCGCAGGTCCTGCGGCACGTCGATATCCGGCACGCTGTCGCCGACCTGGTTGTAGACCTGGGCCAGGATGGACCCGCCCATGCGATGCAGGCCGCGTCCCAGGTCGACCAGGATCAGCACGCTGTCGCCGACATCCGCGCGCAACTGCGGCGTCAGCGTGGCGCGCGCGTCCTTGACCGGCGCGAAAGCCGTCACCACCAGCGACACCGGCGCCACCACCTGGCGCGCTTCGCCGTTCTCGGTCCACGCGGTCTTCATGGACAGGGAGTCCTTGCCCACGGGGATCGACAGGCCCACCGTCTGGCACAGTTCGCTGACGGCCGATACGGTGTCGTACAACGCCGCGTCCTGGCCCGGCACGCCGCAGGCCGCCATCCAGTTCGCCGACAGCTTGATGTTCTCCACCTGCGCCACGTCGGCGGCGGCCAGGTTGGTCAGCGCCTCGGCCACGGCCATGCGGCCTGAGGCCGGCGCATTGATGACCGCCACCGGCGTGCGTTCGCCCATGGCCATGGCTTCGCCCCGGAAGCCCTCGTAGTCGGCCAGCGTAACGGCGACATCCGCCACCGGCACCTGCCAGGGACCGACCATCTGGTCGCGCGCGGTCAGGCCGCCCACGGTACGGTCACCGATGGTGATGAGGAAGGTCTTGTTGGCCACCGTGGGGTGGCGCAGCACCCGGTAGGCCGCCTCGGTCAGGTCGATGCCCGCGAAGTCCACCGGTTCGGCGATCGCCGGCAGGCGCTGGACGTCGCGCGACATGCGCGGCGGCTTGCCCAGGATGACGTCGATGGGCACGTCCACCGGACGCACGGGGCCCGCGGCCACGCCTGCCGGATCCAGGCCCGGCAGGCCCTCGCCTTGCACCACGCGCAGTTCACGTTCTTCCGTGGCCACGCCCACCACCGCATAGGGGCAGCGTTCGCGGCGGGCGATCTCGTCGAAGCGCGCCAGGTCCGCCGGCAGGATGGCCAGTACATACCGCTCCTGCGACTCGTTGCTCCAGATCTCGGCCGGCGACATGCCGGACTCTTCCAGCGGCACGCGCGCAAGATCGAACGTGGCGCCGCGGCCGGCGTCGTTGACCAGCTCCGGGAAGGCATTGGACAGGCCGCCCGCGCCGACGTCGTGGATGGCGATGATGGGATTGGCCTCGCCCTGCTGCCAGCAGCGGTCGATGACCTCCTGCGCGCGGCGCTCGATTTCCGGATTGCCGCGCTGGACCGAATCGAAGTCCAGGTCGGCGCTGTTGCTGCCCACGCTCATGCTGGACGCGGCGCCGCCGCCCATGCCGATGCGCAGGCCGGGGCCTCCCAGCTGGATCAGCAGCGCGCCGGCCGGGATGACGTTCTTGTGCGTGAGCCCGGCGTCGATGCTGCCCAGGCCGCCGGCGATCATGATGGGCTTGTGATAACCCCAGCGGGTGCCGCCGGCGGTCTGTTCATAGCTGCGGAAATAGCCGAGCAGATTGGGCCGGCCAAATTCGTTGTTGAAGGCTGCGCCGCCGATCGGGCCGTCGATCATGATAGACAGGGGCGAGGCGATGCGGTCCGGCAGGCCGTGATGATCGGCCTCCCAAGGCTGCACCGCGTCGTCGATGCGCAGGTGCGACACGGTGAAACCCGTCAGGCCGGCCTTGGGCTTGGAACCCCGGCCGGTGGCGCCCTCGTCGCGGATCTCGCCGCCCGCGCCCGTGGACGCGCCCGGGAAAGGCGCGATGGCGGTCGGGTGGTTATGGGTCTCCACCTTCATCAAGGTATGGACCGTGGTCTCGCGCCGCTTGTAGACCAGCGCATCGGCGCCCTGCCCGGCCAGGCCGGCGTGGAAACGCTGGGCCACGCCGCCTTCCATGATCGCGGCGTTATCCGAATAGGCCACCACCGTGCCTTCGGGCTGCGCCGCGTGGGTGGCGCGAATCATGCCGAATAGCGTGTGGGGCTGCGCCTGGCCGTCGATGGTCCATTGCGCATTGAAGATCTTGTGGCGACAGTGTTCGCTGTTGGCCTGCGCGAACATCATCAATTCGACGTCGGTGGGATCGCGTTCCAGCTTGCCGAAGGCTTGCGCCAGGTACTCGATTTCGTCTTCCGACAGCGCCAGGCCGAGGGTGGTATTGGCCTCGACCAGCGCGGCGATGCCCTGCGCCAGCACCGGCACCTGCCGCATCGGACGGCCGTCCAGCGGGGCGAACAGCGCCTGCCCGTCGAAATTGGCGTCGACCACGGTTTCCGTCATGCGGTCGTGCAGCAGCGCGGCGGCGCGTTGGAGCATATCCGCATCGAACGATTTGCTGCCCAGCAGGCCGCGTTCCGGCACCAGCATGTAGCGCACGCCCCGCTCGATGCGGCGCACCGTGGCGAGGCCGCAATTGTGGGCGATATCCGTGGCCTTGCTGGCCCAGGGCGAAATCGTGCCCAGGCGCGGAATTACACGCAGGGCCAGGGCCTTGGGATTGTCGGCGGTTTCATAGGGATCGCCGTATTCCAGCAGCTCCGCCAGGCGCGCCTGCTCATCCGCGGACAAGGCGGCATCACAGTTGACGAAATGTTCGTAGCGGGCGGAGATATCGGCTACCGGTAAGCCGGCCTGCTTCAGCTGCGCAAGCAGCCGCTCGCGGCGAAAAGACGACAGGACGGATGAACCGGGCAGATACTGGACGATGGACACGATGAGCGGCGCCGTAGGGGAAAAGGAGCAAAGCGGGATTTTAACCGCTCCTGGCGCCCACTCCGCCCCATGACCCGCTACGGATACCGGACTTCCAGGATTTCCAGCGTCTCCACCCCGCCCGGGGTGCGCAAGGTCACGGTATCGCCTTCGCGCGCCTTGATCAGGGCCCGGGCCACCGGGGAGATCCAGCTGATCTTGCCGGCCAGGGGCTCCGCCTCGTCGACGCCGACGATGGAGACCTCGTGCTCGTCGCCCGCCTTGTCCAGGTAGAGCACGGTGGCGCCGAAGAAAACCTGGTCGCGATTGGGCTGGGTGGCCGGGTCCACCACCTCGGCGATATCCAGCCGCCGGGTCAGGAAGCGCATGCGGCGGTCGATTTCGCGCAGGCGCTTTTTCCCGTACAGGTAGTCGCCGTTCTCCGAACGGTCCCCGTTGGACGCGGCCCAGGACACCACCTGCACCACGGCGGGCCGCTCGACGGTCATCAGGTGCGTCAGTTCGTCGCGCAGCCGGGCATAGCCCTGCGGCGTAATGTAGTTGCGCGTGCCGGGCGGCAAGGCCTGCGCCTGCGGAATATCCTCGTCATCGTCCTGGTCGGACTCTTTCACGAAAGCTTTGTTCATCGCGCTAGAACCGTCATTCCCAGTCATGCCAGACCGTGCGCAGGTCCGGAGGCAGCGGCGGCAACTGTCCCAGGTCCAGCCGGCTTTCCTGCGGACTGTGGAAATCCGATCCGCAGGAGGCCAGGAAACCCCGCCGGCGGGCCACGTCCGCATAGCGGCGCGCCTCGTCCGCGGTATGGCTGCCCGTGTTGACCTCGATACCCACGCCGCCCAGCGCCAGGAACTCGTCGAACAAGGCGTCGAACTGCAGCGCGGTGTACTTGTAGCGGCCGGGATGCGCGATGACCGCCCGACCGCCGGCGCCCATGATCCAGCCAACCGCCTGGGCCAGGGTCGCCCACTGGATGGCCACTTGTCCGGGGCAGTCGTCCCCCAGGTATTTATTGAAGACCGTCTGCACATCCGGGCAATACCCCGCCTCGACCAGATAACGGGCGAAGTGGGTGCGGCTGATGAGCTCCGGATTGCCGGCGAACGGCAAGGCGCCTTCGAAGGCGCCCGGCATGCCCATGTCCGCCAGGCGGTCCCCGATCTTGCGGGCCCGGTCGGCGCGCCCGGCACGGGTGGCGCGCAGGCCTTCCACCAGTGCGGCATTACCGGGGTCGAACCCCAGCCCGACGATGTGCACCGTCTGCCCCGCCCAGGTCACGGAAATCTCCACCCCGGTGATGAAGCGCAGGCCCAGTTCGGCCGCCGACGCGCCGGCCTCGGCCAGCCCGCCCACTTCGTCATGATCGGTCAGCGCCCACATGTCCACGCCGTTTGCGTAGGCGCGCGCCGCCACGTCGCGCGGCGACAGCACGCCGTCGGAGACGCGGGAATGGCAATGCAGATCGACGTTGGAATAGCGGGATAGGGTCATGGATCTATTGTAGGCCGTCGGCGCCTTGCTCCTCCAGCAGGAAATGGGCCACCGGCGCGATCTGGCTGTCCGCCATCAGCGTGGGGGCATGCCCGACCCCCGGGACGTCGATCGCGCGGGCGCGCGGATTGCGCCGGCACATTTCCGCCACCGTCTCCGGCGTCAACAGGTCGGACCGTTCTCCCCGCAGGACCAGCAGCGGGCAGTCGAGCGCCTCGTAGGCCTGCCACAGGAATTGCTCGCCGGCCGCCAAGGCTGCCTCGTCCTGCACCGCGAAGGGGGCGGACAGCCTCAGGTCATAGTGCTTGCTCCAACGGCCATTGCGCTCGACGAAAACGTGCTGCGCCAGTTCGCGCCATTGCGCATCGCTGTGCGGGCCGAACGCCCCCGACACGTCCTGGACATACGCCACCGCGGCATCGAAATCCGCCACGTCGACCGGCGCGCCGACGTATTCGCCGATACGCGCCAGCGCGGCGGGCTGTAGCCGCGGCCCGACGTCGTTGAGCACCATCTTGCCGATATGCCAGCCGCCGCCGGGCAAGGCCGGCCCGCCCGCCGGGCGACCGGCGCCGGCCGCGCGCAACCTGGCGGACAGCACCGCCGAGCCGCCCAGCGCCATGCCGATGAGACCGCCCATCGAGGTGCCGACCCAATGCAGCGTCGCCGGCCGCAGCCGCGCCAGCAGCGTCACCATGTCCGCCACGTACTGGGGCACGGTATAGAACGCCGGATTGGCGAGCCAGTCCGAGGCGCCGCGGCCGGCCACGTCGGGGCAGACCACGCGATACTCGCCGGCCATGCGGCGCGCCAGCGTGTCGAAATCCCTGCCGGTGCGGGTCAGTCCGTGCACGCAGACCAGGACCTTGTCGTTGTCCGGATCGCCCCATTCCCAATACGCCATGCGATGCAGGCCGGCGGGGCTGGCGCAGGTCACGAAATCGAGACGGGGAGACGACATCGGGGAGCTCCTGGGGGAAATGGGATAACGGGCCACCGGCAGGCAAGGGGCGGACAACGGCCGCCGGCGGTGCGCGTCGCTGCCCTATGTTATGCCAGGACGGCGGCACCGGCCCCAGCAGCGTCAGCGTCCATGCCAATAACGCGCCCGCTCATCGCGCATGGCGCGCACATGCAGGCCCGCTCCGCCGGAATCGACCCGTACCGCCCCGTCCAGGTCGGTCCGCCAGATATCCGTCCCCGCCCGCTGCCAACGGCTCAAGACCCGCGCCGCCGGATGGCCGAAGCGGTTCCGGTATCCCGCCTGGACGATGAGTTGCGTGGCCGCCGCGGCCCGCACCAAGGCCTCGCCCGACGAGGTGGCCGAACCATGATGCGGCGCCAGCACGACATCGATGCGCCCCAGCGTGCCCGCCAGCGCGTCTTCCTGGTCCACGCCGATATCGCCCGGCAGCAAGGCGGAGTGATACCGTCCGCGTATCCGCAGCACGCAACCGTTTTCATTGCTGCGGCCGGCACGGCGCCCGGCGGCGTGCCCAGGCAAGGGCGGATGCAGGAAATCGAAGCGCACGCCATCCACGGTCCAGGCCTGGCCGGCCTGGCAGCGCCTGAATACGCCCAGCCTCGCCGCAGCGGCGCCGTCTTCCGCCGCATCGGCATCCGCCCCCGAAGCCGCCCCCGCAGGATCCGGATCCGCAGCCGGATCCGAATCCGGCCGGGGCCTGGGCCCCGGCGCCAGCCTGCCCCGTCTCTCGCCATTGCGGTAGGCCCCCGCGCGCAACCGTGCCGGCAAATTGAAGGATGCGTACGTATCGGCAACCACCACGCCTTGCAGCACGCCGCGCACGCCACCCGCGTGGTCAAGGTCGCCGTGCGACAGCACCAGCGTGTCCAGCCGTGCGATGCCTTCCGCGCGCAGGTAAGGCCACACCACCCGCGTCCCCGCGTCGCTGCCGCTGCGTGACAAGGGGCCGGCATCGAACAGCAGGGTATGCCGCGCCGTGCGCACCACCGCCGCCCCACCCTGCCCAACATCCAGCACCGTCATGCTCCAGGCGCCGGGCGCGGGGCGATCTGGCCGCCACGCCAGGGCCGGCACGAGCAGCAGCCAGCCCCAGCGGCGTGCCGGCCAGCCGGCCACCATCAGCGCCCAGGCGGTACCGGCGAGCGCCAATGCCACAAGGCCCCAAGGCGGCGCCGCCAGCGACCGCACCGCCCAGTCCTGGTCCGCCAGCCATGCCAACGGCGCCATCGTCGACGCGATGACGCAATGCGCCGCCCAGGCCACCCATTGGGCACCGGACTGCCACTCGCAACACGCCGGCAAGGCGTGCAAGGCCGCGGCCAGCAGCGCCAGCGGCGTGGCCACCAGGCTGATGACGGGAATCGCGAAGGCATTGGCCAGCGGCGCCGCCACGGACAGCTGTTGCGTGAGCACGGCCAGGACGGGCGCCAGCGCGATATTGATCGTCAGTTGCAGCCGGCTGGCGGCCATCAGGCGCGCGCCCTGCCGGCGCAGCGCGCCTTGCAGGCCCGTTGCGCCGGCATCCGCCACGGGTCGCCGCGTGCCGCGCGCGCCGCACGCCATCAACACGGCCACGGCCCCGAAGGACAGCCAGAATCCCGCCGCGAGCGGCGCCCAGGGATCGACCAGCGTGACCACGCCAGCCGCCAGGACCCATACCCGTCCTGGAGACAAGGGCAGCCGCAGCAGCCACGCGCCTAGCGCGACCGCGAGCATGAAGAATGTCCGCTGCGCCGGCAGCCCCCATCCCGCCAGCGCGCAATAGACCGCCGCCACGGCCAAGGCCACCACGCCGCCCGCCACCTGGGCCGGCGCCCGCTCGGCCGCGGCCACGCCACGCCAGCGCAGCCGGCGCCAGCACCAGGCCCAGCCCAATCCGGCCAGCCCTGCCACCAGGCTGACATGCAGGCCGCTGATGGAGACCAGATGCGTGACGCCGGTGGCGTTGAAAATGGCCCAATCCACCGCGTGGATCGCGGCCTGGTCGCCCAAGGCCAGGGCGATGACCACGCCGCCATAGCGCCAGGCGCCCAAGGTCGAGGACAACCGTGTCCTCAACGCGTAGCGCGCCCGGTCCACGAGGGCGGACACGCCCATGCGTGCCGGCACCAGGCGCGGTTGTCCGCGTACCGATGCGAGCGCCCGCACGCCATCGTGGAACAGGCGCGCCGAGCCGTCGGCAGCATGGGGATTGAGCGCGGCATGGGGGCGCCGCAGCAGCAATGCGGTATGCCAGACTTGCCCAGGCGCCAGCACGGGCAGCGGCGCATCCCGTCCATGCCGCCACCAATCGACGCGTATTGTCGCGGGCACGGGGCCGGGTACGGCGTGCAGGACATCCGCGTCGAATCGAACATGGTCCTCCCCTTGGGCGGGCAGGCCTGTCACGCGCAATAGGACGCGGGAGACCTCGTTGTCGTGCCTCTCCGGCAAGGCGTCGTTGATCCGCCACGCGGCGCGCTCGGACGCATTAGCGACCGCCAGGCAGGCCGCCGCCAGGCAATAGCCCAGCGTGCGCGCCATTTCCCGTAACCGGACCGTGCCGCCGCCGGTGGTCGCCCTGACGGCCACGTCGCTCGCCGGCGAGCCGACAAGACAGCGCCCGGGACAGCGCCCGAGACGGTGTCCTAGGTGGCCAGCCACGATCAACGCCAGGGCCGCCAAGGCAAGGCCGACGCGCGCCAGCCCGCCGGGCAAGTCGGCGAACATCTGCACACCCGCTGTCGCGGCCACCCACGTCAGCACTATCGCGCGGCCCCGCATGCGCCTCCCCCAAAGCCCCCATCCTAGCCAGGCGGCGGAGGCAAGGATGGCGACCGTGCCATAACGGTCACGCGCCATGGGCGCGCGCGCACGCTTGCAATGCGTGCCATCGACGGGGACGCGCGCAGTCCCCCCGAGCAGGCCGCTTTACCCGGGGAGGCCCGGCGATAAAAAAAATCGGCCCCGTAGAAACGGGGCCGATCACCTTCGCCGAGAGGACTTCCTGATACTCCCCCACCTCTCGCTGGGGGCCACCTTGGCGAGGGGGGACCAAGGTGGAGGGGGGGTCTATCAGCCTTGGAAAGGCACGTTGTTCAAGTCGCCGAACGCGGTGGCGCCGGGCGTCTTCGCCACTTCAGCAGCCACTTGGGCGCGCGACACGGTCGACTCCGCCTGGGCGGTGAACGGCGCGTTGTCCAGGTCGCCACGGACAACCAGGCCTTCGGCCTTGGCTTGTTGCAGTTCAGCCTGGACCTGGGCGCGGCTCACCGAGCTGCCGGCCTGGCCGTAGGTACCTTGGAAGGGCACGTTGTCAACGTCACCCCGGGGCGTACCGGCTTGGGCGGCGCCGATCAGGGCAAACGAAATAATCAGCGAGGTAGCGATCGTCTTCATGGCAGTTCTCCTAGTCCTTGACGTGGGAAGCAGACCGGGCCGGCTCATTCCGGGGGTCTGTTGCTGTTCCCGATGAACTGCATTCTGCGCCGGACAAACCTAGGGATAAACCCTGATATGACGAAATCACTATTCCATATTCACTACCAATAGATGACAAACGCCCACAAAGCACCAAAATAAAAAGTGGCCCCGTTTCTTGCGTCACGGAGCCACCCTTGAGAGGGCGAGCGTGCGGCGGACCGCCTTACCTGTCCGCTCCGTCGCCTGGGCCATCAGCTGCCTTGGAAAGGCATGTTGTCCGGATCGCCCATCACCGTCTGGCTTTCCTGATCCGCGGGCAGTTGCTGCACGTCGCTCTGGGCTACCGGCACGCTACCCTCCGGCCGGGCATCGGATTGTCCGTAGGTGCCTTGGAAGGGTTCGTTATCGGTATCGCCACGCGGTGTGGCCTGGGCGGCGCCGATCAATGCAAACGACAGAATCAACGAAGTCGCGAGGGTCTTCTTCATGGCAGTTCTCCTGGTCCGTAACCCCGGTCTGAAGGGCCGCCTGCCGCGCAAGCGCCTACGCTGAACCGGTTGGACCCATTCTGCGCCCGACGCCAGTCCGGATTAACCCTAGGTGGTGGAATAGTTGTTTCCACCAAACGCCGTTATCCACGGTGATTGTCAATAAGTAACTACTGAATCCAGGCAAGACAGGACATTTACCCCAACGCATGCGCCAGCCGGGGCAACACACGCATGGCCGTCGCGGCCGTACCGGCAATCACCGCGGCCGCCTCACCGCCGCGCAAATCCGCCAGCGCGCGCGCGACGCCAGCCACCTGCGCCGGCGTATTGCGGCGATTCGGCGCGTGCAGCCAGGCCGGCGGAATGTCCGGCGCATCGGTTTCCAGGACCAGGTGCTCCAAGCCCAGGTCCTTCGCATGGCGGCGTATCTGCAAGGCGCGCTCGAAGGTCATGGCGCCGCCGATTCCCAAGGCGTATCCAAGGTCGGCGAAGCCCCGGGCCTGTTGCTCGCTGCCGTTGAATGCGTGGGCAATGCCGGTCAGGCCCTTGTGCTGGCGCAGGTATTTGAGAATGATGTCCTGCGAGCGCCGCACGTGCAGCAGCACGGGCAAGTTGAATTCGGCGGCAAGATCCAGTTGTGCCGCGTAGTAGCGTTCCTGCTTTTCGCGCGCGGCCCCGGATGCAATGTCCTTGACGAAGAAATCCAGCCCGATCTCGCCTATCGCCACGAAGCGCGGATCGGCCATGGCCTGTTCCACCGCCCCCCGCAAGGCCGCCAGGTCATCGTCCCAGGCACTCTCCACGTACAGGGGATGGATGCCCAACGCATAGACGCCACCGGGCACGGCATGGGCCAGGTCGCGCACGGTCTCGAAATTGAAGCGGGCGATGGCCGGGATGACGATCCCGCGCACGCCGGCCGCCATGGCATCGGCGACCACATGCTCACGGTCGGCGTCGAACTCGGCGGCATCCAGGTGACAGTGCGTGTCGATCAGCATGGCAGCTCCGGAAGACAGGGGGCGATCGCCCCCTCCAGCGATCAGACCAGCCGCCCGTTTTCCATGGCCAGTTGGCGGTCGGCAAGTCCGGCCAATTCGCGGTCGTGCGTGACGATGGCAAACGCCGTACCCGACTCCTTGTTCACGCGAGTGAGCAGCTCGAACATATTGTGCGCGGTACCGCGATCCAGGTTCCCGGTCGGTTCATCGGCCAGCACGCAGGCCGGCCGCGTGACCAGGGCGCGCGCCAGGGCGACGCGCTGGCGCTCGCCCCCCGACAACTGCCCGGGATAATGGGTGGCCCGCGCGGCCAACCCCACCTGTCCCAGCACTTCCTCGGCGGCGGCGCGCGCCTTGTCCCGGTTCACGCGGCGCACGATCAGGGGCATCGCCACGTTGTCGACCGCGGAAAATTCCGGTAGCAGATGATGGAACTGGTAGACGAAACCCAGGCTACGGTTACGCAGGTTGCTCTTGGCGGATTCGCTCAGGCCCGTCGCAGCCACGCCATCGACGGTCACGGTGCCGGTGGTGGGCATGTCCAACAGCCCCAGGATATGCAGCAAGGTGCTCTTGCCGGAACCCGACGCGCCCACGATGGCCAGCATTTCGCCGCGTTCGATGCTCAGGCTGACGCCGCGCAGCACATCGACCCGGGTTGCTCCGTCGTCGTAATACTTGACGATGTCTTCGGCGTGCAGGGCGTAATCAGTCATGTCGCAGCACCTGCGCGGGTTGCAGGCGCGAGGCGCGCCAGCTGGGGTAAAGCGTGGCCAGCAGCGACAGCACCAGCGAGGTCACGCCAATGCTGATGATGTCCGCCGACTGTGGGTCGGACGGCAATTCGCTGATGAAATAGACCTGGCGCGGCAGGAAGTGCACGCCGAACAGGCGTTCGATGAAAGGCACGATGACGTCGATGTTATAGGCCAGCAGCATACCCCCCAGCACGCCGACCACGGTGCCCACCACCCCGATCAAGGCGCCCTGCACCAGGAAGATGCGCGCCACCTCGCCCGGGCTCGCGCCCAGCGTGCGCAGGATGGCGATGTCCGACTGCTTGTCCTTCACGGCCATCACCAGCGAGGACAGCAGGTTGAAGGCCGCCACCGCCACGATCAAGGCCAGGATCAGGAACATCATGCGCTTTTCCGTCTGCACGGCGGCGAACCACGTGCGGTTGTTGCGCGTCCAGTCGCTGGCGCTGATGTAGCGCGGCAGGCTTTGCTGCAACTCGGCCGCGACCTGCGGCGCCTGCTGCATGTCGGCGATGCGCAGCCGCACGCCCGCCACGCCGGTATCGCGGAAGACCCGCGCCGCATCCTGGTTGTCGACGAAAGCCAGGGAAGAATCATATTCATAGTGGCCGGAAGAGAATATCCCCACCACCGTGAATTGCCGCATGCGCGGCGCGAAGCCGGCCGGGCTCACGGACGCCTGCGGTGCCAGCATCAGCACGGTATCGCCCACCACCAGGCCCATGCTGCCGGCGAGATCGCGCCCCAGCACCACGCCGAAGGAGCCGGGCTTCAGATCGTCCAGGTTGCCGGCCACCATCTGCTTCGGAATATCCGAGACCTTGCCTTCGATGCCCGGCTCGATGCCGCGCACCTGCACGCCGTGCAGGCTCTGCCCGCGCACGATCATGCCCTGGGCCGCGACGAAGGGCGCGGCCGCCCGGACCTCCTTGTTGCGCTCGGCGGCCTCGGCGATCTGCTGCCACTGGCCCAGCACGCGGTCGGCATCCGCCCCGGGCACATAGAGCTCGATGTGCGGCAAGACCGACAACATGCGGTCGCGTACTTCTTTCTGGAAGCCGTTCATGACCGACAGGACGACGATCAGCGCCGCCACGCCCAGCGCGATGCCCGCCATCGAGCTGGCGGCGATGAACGAGATGAAACGATCGCGGCGGCCGCGACGCTTGGTGATACGGGCCATGCCCGCATAGCGGGCGCCGATCCAAAATTCGTAGGGTATTTTCAGCACCCGCGCATTATGGCTATTACGGCGCGGCGCCGCCACCCCCCGCCCGCCCTCGATTGCAAATATATGTGAGGCGCGTGATGAAGCCTTGCGCGGGAAGCGGGCAGGAAGGCGCGCCCCATCCCGGATACCGCCACCGCGGCCGGCCGGGCGCGCCACGCACTACAATCCCGCCATGCTTATCGTCCTACCTGGCGCCCTGCCGGCCAGCCCGCCCATCGCCGATGAACTGGCCAAACGGCTGCCCGCCACCGCGCCCACCCTGCATGCCTGGCTGCGGGCCGCCGAGGCCCGCGCCGCCGATTTCGACCCGCATGACGCCGGCTGTACGCCCTATGAGGCCTGGCAACTGGCGCGCGCCGGTTTTCAGCCGGCGCCGGGCCAGCAGATAGGCGCAGGCCTGGGGCCGCTGCTGGCGCAAGCCACGGTCGACGCGCCCCGGGCCGCCGGACAGGCCGCGTCCCCTGCGTCCCGGATAGCCGTCCCGTCCTTCGCCCCCCCGGACGCCGTGTGGATCGCCGACCTGGCCCATGTCGCCCTCAGCACCGAAAGCGCCAACCTGTTGCCGTTGGAAGCCCTGTCCCTGAGCGCCGAGGAAGACGCCGCGCTGCATGAAAGCGCGCGGCCCCTGTTCGCCGGCACGGATTTCGACGCCCTCCCCTTGGCGCCCGGACGCTGGCGCATGCGCCTGCCGGCGGACCTGCGTCCGCGCACCGCCAGCCCCGCCGCCGTGGGCGGACAGTCGCTGGCCGGCTGGTGGAACCAGGATGCCGCCGTGCGCCCATGGCGCCGCCTCATGAATGAAATCCAGATGGTCTGGCACGATCATCCCGTCAACCAAAGCCGCGCCGACCGCGGCTTGCCGCCGGTCAATACGCTGTGGCTGTATGGCGGCGCCGCGCCCTGGACCCCGCCGGCCGCCGCGTCGGCGCCCCCCGTCCAGGTCGTCGAGGACCTCTTGCCCGCCTACGCCGCCGAAGACTGGGGCACCTGGCTGCAGGCCTTGCAGCAACTGGACGCCCGCGTCCTCAAGCCCCTGTCCGACGCCCGCGGCATGCCTGCCGGGCCGACCGACATCCTGCTGCTCGGCCGCGACCGTCGCGTCGACCTCACCCTGAAACCGCGCAGCCGCCTGCTGGCCTGGCTGCCTTCATCCGCAAAGAACTGGAGCGCCTGGTGGTCCCCCCGCGCCTGACCGTACGTCCCGCCGATTTTCAAATCACCCGCGTGTTGGAAGCCGCGGGCATCCATCCGCTGCTGGCCCGTCTGTGGGCGGCGCGCGGCGTCACGCAACCCGAGGACATCCGCCTGGGCTGGCCCGCCCTGCTTCCGCCCGCCGGCCTGACCCAGTGCGAACACGCCGCCCGCGTGCTCGCCGATGCGATCCAGCAAGGCCGTCGCATGCTTATCGTGGCCGACTACGACTGCGACGGCGCCACTGCCTGCGCGGTGGGCTTGCGCGCCCTGCGCATGATGGGCGCCACGGTGGATTTCCTGGTGCCCAATCGTTTCGAAACCGGTTATGGCCTGTCGCCGGCGGTCGTCGAGCTGGCCTGCCGGCATCCGTCCGGCAAGCCCGACATGCTGGTGACCGTGGACAACGGCATCGCCAGCGTCGACGGCGTGGCGGCCGCCAACGCCGCCGGCATGGACGTCGTCATCACGGACCATCACCTGCCAGGCGACCTGTTGCCGGACGCCCTGGCCATCGTCAATCCCAACCAGCCCGGCTGCGGCTTCCCGTCCAAGAACCTGGCCGGCGTGGGTGTCATCTTCTACCTGATGCTGGGCCTGCGGGCGGAATTGCGCCGGCGCGGCGTCTTCGCGGCCGACGGCGGCCCGCGCCTGGATGCGCTGTCCGACCTGGTGGCGCTGGGCACGGTGGCCGACGTGGTCAAGCTGGATGCCAACAATCGCCTGCTGGTCACGCAGGGGTTGCAGCGCATGCGTGCGGGCCGCATGCAGGCCGGCCTGCGCGCCCTGTTCGCCGTAGCCGCGCGCGAACCGCGCAACGCCAGCAGCTTCGACCTTGGCTTCGCCTTGGGGCCGCGTATCAATGCCGCCGGGCGGCTGGCGGACATGAGCCTGGGCATTGCCTGCCTGACGACCGACGACGAAGGCGAGGCCCTGGACATTGCCCGCCAGCTCGACACCATCAATCGCGAGCGCCGCAGCATCGAAACCACCATGCGTGAACAGGCGCTGGCCTCGCTGGAGACCAGCGCGGACGTGGTGGGCGCCACGGTTTGCGTCTATGACGACAGCTGGCACCAGGGCGTGGTCGGCCTGGTCGCCTCGCGCCTCAAGGAAAAATACTGGCGCCCGACCCTCGCATTCGCGCCCGCCGGCGACGACGAACTGCGGGGCTCCGGTCGCTCCATTCCCGACGTCCATCTGCGCGATGCGCTGGACCTGGTGTCCAAGCGCCATCCCGGCCTGATACGCAAGTTCGGCGGCCACGCCATGGCGGCCGGCCTCACGCTGGGCCGTGACGGCCTGGCGCGCTTTGGCCCCGCCTTCGATGCCGCCGTGCGCGAACTGACCGGCCGCGACAGTTTCGAAC
The DNA here is from genome assembly GCF_004121055.1 of Achromobacter aloeverae. GTDB lineage: Bacteria > Pseudomonadota > Gammaproteobacteria > Burkholderiales > Burkholderiaceae_B > Bordetella_C > Bordetella_C aloeverae. Next base: position 277,467 of record NZ_PYAL01000002.1, on the reverse strand, counting down.
CGGTCATCGAGACCGACGGGTCGCTGGAATCGGGTTATGCCAATGCCGAGGTCGCCGGCCTGCTGCAGCAACAGGTCTGGGGCGCCGGCTTCGCCGCGCCCCTGTTCCTCGACACCTTCCAGGTGCGCAGCCAGCGGCTGCTGGGCGAGAAGCACCTGAAGCTATCGCTTGTACGGGGCCAGCAGCGCTTCGAGGCCATCTGGTTCGGCCATGCCGAACTGCTGCCCGACACGGTGGACGTGGTCTACCGCCTGGAGCAGAACATCTGGAACGGCATGGTTTCGGTGCAACTGGTCATCGAACACGCGTCCTGACCGGCGGCCCGCTGGATGGCGGCGGGCCGGGCCAGGCCGCGCCGTTCAGCGATTCACCAGCCGGGCCGGCTGCGCCAGCGCCACCAGCGCACCAACGCACAGGCAGGCGGCCAGCACATAAATGCCGCTGCTGGTCGAGCCCGTGGCGTCCTTCAGCCAGCCCACCAGATACGGGCTGATGAAGCCGGCCAGGTTGCTCACCGAATTGATCAGCGCGATGGCCGCCGCTGCCGCGGTGCCGCCCAGCACGGCCGTCGGCAGGCTCCAGAACAGCGGCAGCACGGTGCAGATGCCGATATTCGCCAGCGTCAGGGACACGATGGCCAGCCAGGTATTGCCAGACCACACCGCCGACCCCACCAGGCCGATCGAACCGATCAAGGCCGGTACCGCCAGGTGCCAGCGCCGCTCGCGCTTGCGGTCCGAACTGCGCGAGATCAGGATCATGCCCACCACCGCGAACAGGTTGGGCACCGCGGTCAACAGCCCGATGGCCAGGGGATCCTTGACACCGGTGTTGCTGATCAGCGTCGGCATCCAGAACCCGACGCCGTACAGGCCCATGACGAAGGAAAAATAGATACTGGCCATGGCCCACACCCGCGGCTTGGTCATTGCCGCGCGTATGGGAGGGTCTTCCTTGGCCCTTTCCTCGGCCTCGATATTGCGCGTCAACACCGCCTTTTCGCTATCGGACAGCCATTTGGCGTGGCTGATGCGATCGTCCAGCCACAGCAGCACGATCACGCCGATGATCACGGACGGAATGCCTTCGAGCAGGAACAGCCACTGCCAGCCCGCCATGCCGTGATCCCCGTGGAAGGTGTGCATGATCCAGCCGGAGATGGGGCCGCCGATCAGGCCAGACAGCGGCACCGCCGTCATGAAGAACGTGGTGATGCGCCCGCGTCGGGCATGGGGGAACCAATAGGTGAGATAAAGAATGATCCCCGGGAAGAAGCCCGCCTCGGCCAGGCCCAGCAGGAAACGCAAGGTATAGAACATCCCCGGCGTGGTCACGAAGATCATCGCCGACGAAATAATGCCCCAGGTGATCATGATGCGGGCAATCCATATGCGTGCCCCCACCCTATGCAGAATAATGTTGCTGGGCACTTCGAACACGAAATAACCCAGGAAGAATATCCCCGCGCCCAAGCCGTAGACCGTATCGCTGAATTTCAGGTCCGACAGCATCTGCAATTTGGCGAACCCGACATTGACCCGGTCCAGGTAGGCCACCACGTAGCAAAGCACCAGGAACGGCACAAGCCGCAGTGTCACCTTGCGATATAGCTGATCTTCCGTGCTCACGGAAGCCGGGGTCTGCCCCGGTGCAGCAACGTTCTCCATAGCGTCTCCTCTCTTTTCTCTTTTATGAAACTCTCACGAACGAACCGCCGCGACGGGCAGTTTCCCTGCGCCCTGGGGAAGGCGCTTTTCTGCTTGCCAGGCGAATTTAGCACCGGCCGCCGGCCGCGCACAGGTCCGGCGCGGACGCACTGTTGCAAATCCGCAGGCAATCGGCCGGGCAGGACGCGGGCGCGCGGCCACGCGCGACGGCGTCAGGCCTCGTCGCCAAACGCGTACGACAGCGCCCGCACCAGCCTGACCAGGGGCTCCGATTTCTCCCTTCCGCGAGCGGTGCACACCAGCATTTGCCGGCTCGCCCATTTATCGTTGAGAACGCGAATATCCAGGCCCATGCCAGGCAGATATGCCTCGGCCGCATGCTTGGGCAGGACGCCTATGCCCATGCCCGCCTCTATCATCCGGCACACGGCCTCGAAGCCCTGCACCTGCACGCGCAGCTTCAGCGCCTTCTCGGCGAGGCCGGCCTGGGCGGCCAGCAGGTCCATCAACGATGCGCCCGACTCCAGGCCCACCAAGGGATAATCGAGGACCTGCTCGAACCACACATCGTCATGCCGGGTCAACGGGTGCTCGCGCGGCATGACGGCACAGAGATGGTCCCGGCGATAGGGATGGCACTCCAGTCCCTCCAGGGAACCGCCGCGATTGATGATGCCGACGTCCGCCTCGCCCAGCAGCAAGGCCTGCACGATCTGGTCGCTCCAGCGCTCCTTGACCGTGAGGTTCACGTCAGGGTGGTCGATGTGGAAGCTTGCAAGATCCGCCGGAAGGTACTGCGCCATCGCGGAGGTGTTGGCCTGCACCCGCAGGGCGCCGCGACGGCCCGACCCGTGCTCATCCAGGTCCGCCTGCATCTGGTTCACCTGGATCAGAAGCTGCCTGGCATGGTGCAACAGGGTCACGCCGGCCGGCGTCAGTTCGACGCCTTTGTGCGACCGGTCGAACAAGGAGCACCTCAGGCGGTGCTCCAGCAGGGAGATGCGACGGCTTGCCGCCGCCAGGCCCATCGAGGACGCCGCGGCCGCGCGCGTCAGGCTGCGTAACTCAGCGGCTTTTACGAAGAGTGCGATGGAATCGAGGTCGGGAAGCATGGGGTCCAGGCAAGAACGGGATCATGGCGATGTCATGTCTCCTGCTCAAGTATGGCACGCGCACGCAGGACCACCGGCAGGTCGATCATTTTTCCATCCACGACCGCCGCCGCCCCCTCGGCCCTGGCCGAGGCATCGAGCACGCGCCTGGCCCACTCCACCTCCTGCGCCGTGGGCCTGAAGGCGGCATTCACCGGCGCCACCTGCGACGGGTGTATGCACAGCTTGGCGCCAAATCCCAGGCGTCTTGCCTTGGCGGCATCGGCCTGCACGATGCCGGCATCCTGGATTTCCGTGCTGACGCCATCCACCGGCGCGGCCAATCCGCCCAGGCGGGAGGCCAGCACCAATTGCGATCGAAAGAACAGCAGTTCCTCGCCTTCCCCGGATATGCCCAGGTCAAGCTGGAAATCGATGGAGCCGAAGACGATGCGTTCGACGCCCGGGACCGTGACCAGCGAACGCAGCGCGTCGAAACCCGCCGCCGTCTCGACCAGGGGCAGCAGGCGCGCGTGCGGCGCTACGCGCGCGCAGGCTGCCAGGTCGCCCGGGTTGTCCGCCTTGGGCAGCATGATGGCCGCCACGTTAGGACTGGCGCAGGCCGCGAGATCGTCCGCGAACCAGGACGTTTCCGCGGCATTCACGCGCACGATGACGCGCGCGTTCGCGCCGCGCAGCCATTGCCGGAGCTCGTCCCGCGCCGCCGCCTTGGCAGCGGGCGGCACGGCGTCCTCGAGATCGACGATGACGGCATCCGCGCCGCAGGACAGCGCCTTGGCGTACCGCTCCGGCCGATTGCCCGGCACGAACAGATAGGAAGCAGCGCGGGGCACGGTCACGCCTTCCGCAGCTGGGTCCGGTACTTCTCGACCTCTTCCGCGTACATATCGCGGCCGTGGGCGTCATTCGTCACGAGCAAGGGAAACTTGTCGATCACGAGCCGCTGCACCGCCTCGGTCTTCAGGTCCTCGTAGGCGATGACCTCCGCCGAACGGATGCACGCGAACAAGGTGGCCGATATCCCTCCGATCGCCGAAAAACAGACGGCGCGATTCTTCTGGCAGGAAGCACGGATGGCCGCGCCGCGCGGCCCCTTGCCAATGGCGCCTCGCGCGCCATGGTCGAACAGCACGGTGGCATAGGGATCCATGCGATACGCGGACGTCGGGGCGACAACCCCGATTGCGTGGCCCGGCTTGGTCGGTCCCGGGCCGCCATAGAACAGGACCTGGTCCTTGAGGTCCACGGGCAGGGGTTGGCCGGCCGCCAGCGTGTCGACGAACCGCTTGTGCGCGGCATCGCGGGCCATGAGGATGACGCCGGACAGATAGACCTCGTCGCCCACGTTCAGGCGCAGCACGGCCTCGTCGTCGAGCAGGGTTTGCAGATGATGGACTGCCATGGCAATACCTCGGGCTCAGATGGTGGCGCTGGCACGCCGGCTGGCGTGGCACTGGATGTTGACCGCGACCGGCAGCGCGGTGATGTGGCAGGCATACGTCTCCACCGCGACCCAAAGCGCCGTGGTCGAACCGCCGTACCCTTGGGGGCCTATGCCGGTGCTGTTGATGAGGTCCAGCAACTCGCGTTCGAGCTGGGCGATGTGGGGCGCGGGATGATGGTCCCCGATGTCGCGCAGGATGGCCTGCTTCGCGATGGCAGTGACCTTGTCGAAACTGCCGCCGATGCCGACGCCCACCGTCAGCGGGGGACAGGCCGCGCCGCCGGCCGCCTCGATGGCGGACAGCACGAATTTCTTCACTCCCTCGGCGCCTTCGCCGGGAAGCAGGAACTTCATGGTGCTCCAGTTCTCGCTGCCGCCGCCCTTGGGCAGCACGGTGATATGGATTTCGCTGCCCGGAACGATTTCGGTGTGCACGACGGCCGGCGTATTGTCGTTGCTGTTGACGCGCAGCAGGGGATCGGACACCACGGACTTGCGCATGAACCCTTCGGCGTATCCCTTGCGCACGCCCGCCTGCACGGCGGCCTCGAAAGCGCCGCCGCTGACGTGCACGTCCTGGCCCAGCTCGATGAAAACGATGGTCAGGCCCGTGTCATGACAGTAGGAAACCTTGTTTTCGCGGGCGATCTTGTCGTTGTCGAGCAACTTGAGCAAGACCGACTTGCCCAGCGGCGACACCTCCTTCGCGGCGGCGTCCTGGAAACCCTGGATCAGGTTGTCGGGAAGCAGATGACAGGCGTCTATGCACAGACGCGCAACGGTATCGGTAATTTGGCTTGCCTGGACTTCTCTAACCATGGAGCGCTCCTTCAATCGACAGTGACATTGGCTTGTTCGACGACTTTTTTCCAACGCCCGACTTCTTCCGCCAGATAGGCCGAAAACTGCTCCGGCGTGCGTTCCGTCGGCGCGGTCAGCGCCTGGGCCTGCATCTGTTCCTGGAACGCGGGCGTCTTGAACATCGCAATGACCTCCCGGTTGATCGCCTGCACGACTTCCCTGGGCGTCCCCTGCGGCGCCACCAGCCCGAAGAACGCGACGGCGCTCAGCTTCGGATAGCCCAGCTCGCCCAAGGTCGGCACGTCCGGAATATAGGCGGAACGCTTATTGTCGACCACGGCAACTGCCTTGATCTGGTTCGCCTTGATGCTGGTGAGCAGGGGCGGCAGGGAATCGGACGTCACTTCCAGGGTGTTGGCGATGAGGGCCGTCTTCGATTCGGCGCTGCCCTTGAACGGCACGTGCACCATGGGAAAGCCTATTTCCTTTTTCAGCAGCTCCATGGTCAGGTGTTGCAGCGAGCCGTTCCCGGCCGAGCCGTAGGAAAGATCCTTGGCCTTGGCCCGCTTGACCAGGTCGGAAAAGCTGGCGATGCCGGACGCGTTCGAGACGGCGATGACTTGTGGCGTGGACGCCGTCTCCGCGATGCCGACGAAGTCCTTCAATGGGTCGTACTTGGTGTCGTTGGGATAGAGCGCGGGCGTAATGGCATAGGGGCCCGTGCTGGTCATCAGCAGGGTGTACCCGTCCGGCTTGGCGCGCGCGGCGTACGTCGTGCCGATGCGGCCGCCGCTGCCCGGGCGGTTTTCGACGATGAACGCCTTCCCGAACCGGGTCTCCAGTTCCTTGCCCACCATCCGCGCGATCATGTCGCCGGTCTGGCCGGCCGCGAACGGGACGACGATGGTTACCGGGCGCTCCGGCCAGTCCGCGTGCGCCGCGCCGGCGCCCAGCGCGAGAACGGCAACCATGGCCGCCGTGAACCGTTTGATTATCATGGGTTTGTCTCCTGTCATGGTGTGATTGTGTGATGTAGCTTCGTGGTGTGGACCCGTGCGGTGGACCCGTGCGTGGGCTCGGGGGGGACTTCCGTTCCGCGTTATCAGCGAGCCGCCCCGGCCCCTACCGGCTCCAGCGCGTCGGCGTCCATGCCGAGTTCCGCGAGGATGGCCTTCGTATGCTGTCCGACCGATGGTATGGCCCCCATGCGCGGCGAGAAGGCGCTTTGCCTGCCCGGCGGCAGCAGCGCCGGGATCACGCCGGCCGGCGTATCGACATCGCGCCAGCGGTCGCGCGCCCGCAGCTGGGGATGGGCCCACAAGCCGGCCATGTCGTTGACCCGCGCGTTGGCGATGCGCGCCTCGTCCAGGCGCCGAACCAGTTCATCCGCGGTGAGCGTGCGGAAAATATCGTCGATAAGGCCCTGCAGGACGACCCGGTTGGCGTGCCTGCGTGCGTTGCCCTGGAAGCGTTCATCCTCGTGGATGGCGGGCGCCCGCAACACGATTTCGCAGAAGGCCTGCCACTCTCGCTCGTTCTGGATGCCCAGCATCACCTTGCCGCCGTCGCCGGCCGCGAAGGGCCCGTACGGAAAGATCGTCGCGTGGGAGGCGCCGTTGCGCTGTGGAGGAACGGCGCCATCGAAGGCGTAGTACATGGGAAAGCCCATCCATTCCGCCAGCGATTCCAGCATCGAGACGTCGATATGCGACCCCTTCCCCGTGCGCTGCCGCTGCATCAGGGCCGCCAGGATGTTGGTATAGGCATACATGCCGGCAGCGATATCCGCGATGGAATTGCCGGACTTGGCCGGCTCCTCGCCCGTGCCGGTCACCGACAGGAATCCCGCCTCGCTCTGGATGAGCAGGTCATAGGCCTTCTTGTCCCGGTACGGTCCGTCCTCGCCGTATCCGGAGATATCGCAAACGATCAGCCTCGGGTGCTTCCGCAACAGCCGCTCGGCGTCCAGGCCCATGCGTGCCGCGGCGCCCGGCGCCAGGTTCTGCACCAGGACGTCGGCCTGCCCGACCAGTCGCGCCATCACCTCGGCGGCGGCCGGGTGTTTCAGGTCCAGCGCCAGGCTTTCCTTGGAACGGTTGACCCAGACGAAATGCGAGGACTGTCCAAGGACACGCTGGTCATAAGCGCGGGCGAAGTCCCCGCTGCCCGGCCGCTCCACCTTGATGACGCGTGCCCCCAGGTCCGCCAATTGCCGGGTACAGAACGGCGCCGCGATGGCATGTTCGAGGGAAAGGACCGTAATGCCGTCGAGCGGGAGCGTCATGGAGCCACCTTGATAAATGCAGGTGGCTGAATGCTATGGACTACGGTCGGGACGTGGAATAGCCAGTTGCCAAAGGGGTATTCGACAAATTCGAAGCTCCCCGCCCGCTTGCGCCTGCCGCCCCTGCCCCGGGCCCTGCCAAGGCAGGCTAAAATGGCAGGTTTCGTCATTAAGACAGCCTTAGGATTGCCATGGAAGCCGAACGTCAGAACCAGCTCGCCGCCCGACTCGCCGACTACGCCGAGCGCGAACAGGCTCTACGGAGGTATCTTTGACTACGATGCCAAAGATGAGCGCCTTCAGGTCGTAAACGCCGAGCTGGAAAGTCCCGACGTCTGGAACGACCCCAAGCACGCCCAGGACCTGGGCCGCGAGAAGAAAAGCCTGGAAGACGTCGTCGGCACCCTGACCGAACTGGGCGGGGGCCTGGCGGACGCGCGCGAGCTGTTCGAGCTGGCGGCGGCCGATAACGACGATGCCACCCTCGAATCCATCGAGCTCGACGCCGACGGCTTCCAGCAAAAGCTGGAAGGGCTGGAATTCCGGCGCATGTTCTCCAATCCCGCCGACCCGCTGAACTGCTTCCTGGATATCCAGGCCGGCGCCGGCGGCACGGAGGCGCAGGACTGGGCGTCGATGCTGCTGCGCCAGTATCTGAAGTATTGCGAGCGCAAGGGTTTCAAGACCGAAGTCCTGGAAGAATCGGAAGGCGAAGTGGCGGGCATCAAGTCGGCCACCATCAAGATCGAGGGCGAATATGCCTTCGGCTACCTGCGCACCGAAACCGGCGTGCACCGCCTGGTGCGCAAGAGCCCGTTCGACTCCTCGGGCGGCCGCCACACCTCCTTCGCCAGCGTCTTCGTCTACCCGGAAGTGGACGATTCCTTCGAAGTCGAGGTCAATCCGGCAGACCTGCGTATCGATACGTACCGCGCCAGCGGCGCCGGCGGCCAGCACATCAACAAGACCGATTCGGCGGTGCGGATCACGCACAACCCGACCGGCATCGTCGTGCAGTGCCAGAACGACCGCTCGCAGCACCGCAACCGGGCCGAAGCCATGCAGATGCTGAAATCGCGCCTGTACGAGCTGGAAATGCGCAACCGCATGGCGGAACAGCAGAAACTGGAAGACTCCAAGACCGACGTGGGTTGGGGCCACCAGATCCGCTCCTACGTCCTGGACCAGAGCCGCATCAAGGACCTGCGCACCAACGTGGAAATCTCCAACACGCAGAAAGTGCTGGACGGCGACCTCGATCCCTTCATCCAGGCCAGCCTGAAACAGGCGGTCTGAGGCGGGCCGCGGCGCCTCGCGCGCCGCGCCGGCGGCTTTCCGCGGGCAGTTTCCCCTTTAGTCAGAACAACAAGGACCCGGCATGACCAAAACCTTCGTCGTCCTCACCGGCGCCTCGCGCGGTATCGGCGCCGCCCTGGCGCGCACCCTGGCCAAACCGGGCGTGCAGCTGGTCACGCTGGCCCGCCGCATCGACCCCGACCTGCAAGCGCAGGCGACGGCCCAGGGCGCCGCGCTGACGCAAATCGAAGTGGACCTGTCCGACCTGGCCGCGGCCGGGACCGCTGCCGCCCGTATCGCCGCCGAACTGCCCCGCGACGCCGCCCGTTACCTGCTGGTCAATAACGCCGGCACGGTGCAGCCCGTGGCCCGCGGCGACCAGCTGGAAGACGCCGCTGCCCTCACCGCCGCCTTCAACCTGAACGTCAGCGCCGTGATGTTGCTGACCGCGCGTTTCCTGGCGTCGACCCAGGGACTCCAGGCCGACCGCCGCGTGCTCAACATTTCCTCCGGCGCCGGCCGCAATCCCAATCCGGGCTGGGGGGTCTACTGCGCCACGAAGGCTGCGCTGGACATGTACACGCGCGTCCTCAAGCAGGAACAAGGCGCGGACGGGGCGCGCGTGGTATCGCTGGCGCCCGGCGTGGTCGACACGGACATGCAGGTGGCCATCCGCGCCAGCGATCCGGCCGCCTTCCCCGCCCTGCCCCGTTTCCAGGACATGCACGCCAGCGGCAAACTGACGGCGCCCGCCAACGTCGCCGCGCGCATCGCCGCCTATCTCGACCGTGACGATTTCGGCCAGACCGAAATCGACGACATCCGTAATTACGACTGAACCCCCGCCATGACCGATACATCGACCGCCAACACCGCGCAAGACGAAAACCGGCTGATCGCCGAGCGCCGCGCCAAGCTCGCCAAGCTGCGTGAGAGCGGCGTCGCCTACCCCAACGACTTCGTGCCCGACGCGCACGCGGACGAACTGCATGCCCAATACGACGACAAGGACCAGGAAGCCCTTGCCGCCGCCGCCCGCGTGGTCAGGATCGCCGGCCGCATGATGCTCAAGCGGGTCATGGGCAAGGCCAGCTTCGCCACGCTGCAGGACGCCACCGGCCGCATCCAGATCTACCTGGATCGCGGCGTGCTGGGCGAAGAACCCTACGCGGCGTTCAAGCAGTGGGATATCGGCGACATCATCGCGGTCGAAGGATCGATCTTCAAGACCAACAAGGGCGAATTGTCCGTGCATGCCACGCGGGCGCGCCTGTTGTCGAAGTCGCTGCGGCCGCTGCCGGACAAGTTCCACGGCGTGGCCGACCAGGAGCTGCGCTATCGCCAGCGCTATGTCGACCTGGTGATGACCGAGGCCACGCGCCGCACGTTCGAATCGCGCAGCAAGGCCATCGGCGGCATCCGCCAGTTCATGCTCGACGCCGGCTTCCTGGAAGTCGAGACGCCCATGCTGCACCCCATCCCCGGCGGCGCGGCGGCCAAGCCCTTCATCACGCACCACAATGCGCTGGACATGGAAATGTTCCTGCGCATCGCCCCCGAGCTCTATCTCAAGCGCCTGATCGTCGGCGGCTTCGAGCGGGTCTTCGAAATCAACCGGAACTTCCGCAACGAAGGCGTCAGCCCGCGGCACAATCCAGAATTCACGATGATGGAGTTCTACGCGGCCTACACGGACTACCGTTGGCTGATGGACTTCACCGAGCAGCTGATCCGCCAGGCCGCCATCGCGGCCACGGGCAGCGCCGTGCTGACGTACCAGGACCGCGAACTGGACCTTTCGCGTCCCTTCGACCGCCTGACCATCTGCGAGGCCATCCTCAAGTACGCGCCGGGCTACACGCAGGCGCAGCTGGACGATGCCGCCTTCGTGCGCGCCGAACTGAAGAAGCTGGGCGCCGACGTCGACAGCGCCCCGCTGGCGCGCGCCGGACTGGGCGCGTTGCAACTGGCGCTGTTCGAGGAAACGGCCGAAGCCCAGCTCTGGCAGCCGACCTACATCATCGACTATCCGGTCGAGGTCTCGCCCCTGGCCCGTGCCTCGGACTCGCGCGCGGGCATCACCGAGCGCTTCGAGCTGTTCATCACCGGCCGCGAAATCGCCAACGGCTTCTCGGAATTGAACGACCCCGAGGACCAGGCCGACCGCTTCCGCGCGCAGGTCGAAGCGAAGGACGCCGGCGACGAGGAAGCCATGTACTACGACGCCGACTACATCCGCGCGCTCGAATACGGCATGCCCCCCACCGGCGGCTGCGGCATCGGCATCGACCGCCTGGTCATGCTGCTCACCGACAGCCCCAGCATCCGCGACGTCATCCTGTTCCCGCACCTGCGACGGGAAGACTAAGCCCGGCGACGCGTTATTCCGCTAGCGTGCAACCATGAAAGGCCACCCGTGAACGACCTCACGGGTGGCCTTTCAGTTGTCGTCATGCCCATTCCGTTTGCTTGACCAGCTGTTCTCGACTCTGGTGAAAGTATTGCTAGCCAATCTCCTCGGAAATGTCGGAACTCGTTCCCGCAGGAGTGTGACCGAAGCACCACGTCCTCCATGACTGCGAGCCGTCCGCACCCTGCGTCGGCTTGCGCCGCAAGGACGTCGCGTAGCCCCCGATACAGCCGCTCCAAAGCGCTGTCTCCATAAACGCGCTGGGTCGCAACCAAGTCGCCACTGGATCACTTTCGTCACTATGGGAACTTTCAAAGCCACCGTCTGCTTATTGGCTTTTGCGGCACTCGCCCTGCCTCTCCACGTAAGCGCGACCACGAAAACCTGTTCGGCCGGCCTGACCAACAATCCGGTGCAATTTGAAGGCGCGCTCCATTACGACGACATGCAGAGCAAGAGAAATCCCACGGTCCATGTGAGGATCAACGGAAAGCCTGCCAAGATGATGCTGGACTCGGGCTCTAATTCGAACAGCCTGTGGGACGGATCATTGCTGAATGAAGCGCCCAGCGCTCGCGTCGAAAAGCTTGATGGCATTGCCGGCTCAGCCGAGGCCCGCACGGTGAACGCCACGCTGGCTGACGATCACGGGCACGCTCTCAGGCAAGAGTTCTACCTACTCACCGACTCGGCTCTCCTGCAGGATGGCTACGCCGGAATCTTGAGCCCGCAAGCCGTCGCCGGCTTGGATGCCGTCGTCATCGATTTCGAGAAAAACTGCTTCTTTACCAGCGCACCATTCGACATCGCCTTCGACCATGGGCTTCGTGCGGGCCAAAGTACAACCATCCGGAATCCACACAATGTGATAGCGATTTCCGTCCAACTCGACAATCGAATTGTCCCGGTAATCATCGACTCGGGTGCACCCCGCACCTTCATTCAAGCTTCGTTGGTGTCATCCAACCCCAAAGGTGAATTAAGTCCCAGGATGATGGATATATTCAAGGCAGAAATCCCCGGAGCCGAACATATGCGCCTTGTCGACCTGAAGATCAACGGGCGGGAGTTCAAGTCATTGCCTGTCATCCCGAGACAGACGGAAGATGCAAGAGTAGTTGCGAACTTTGGCTATATCGGCATGGACATTCTGAAGGAACGCATCGTTTACTACGACGCAAGACAGCAGGAGTTCCGACTTCTGACGCATCAGGAACTCGCTCAACACGCCGAAGAGCCGGAAGCCCGCGCAGAGTGATATGCGCTCGCAGGCGAGCGCATATGCCTGCTCATTCCGCCCGATCCAACCTCGCTTCCATCGCCTTCGCCCACCGCCGCGCGACGGCTGGGGATGTCGCGCATGAGGCTGTCTCGGTGACCACGCGCACGGCTCGCTCCAGCAGCTGGATATCGGCCTCGTGCTGGCGCGCCACATGCGGATCCTCGAAAAAGATCACGCGCTGGCACTGGTGTTCCAGCACCAGTTCGCCGATCTGTGCGTCGCCGCCCAGGGGACCGCTCAGGTAGCGATGCACCCAGGGCTTGTCCGCCGGCCACCCGCGCGACCACGCCAGGTCGTTCAGGCGTCCCCCCGTCGTTCCGGTGGCCACGCGCCTCGAGAAGCGCGACAGGAGATCGAAGTGCGTATCCGCGAAATCGACCATCTGGTCCTTCAGCGCGTCGTGCGCGATCAACGCCACGGTCTGGCGCGAAAAATCCAGCAGGCGCGAGACCGCGGGATCCGGCTTCAGGCCAGCCAGCACGCGCTCCACCTCGATCCACTCGATGGCGCCGGCCAGCGTCGACACGAAAGGCTTGCCGTGCGTGATGCACTGCCGCTTGAGCGCCAGCGCTTCCGGGAAGATGGACGAAGGATCGACAGGATCGATCAAGTAGATGGCGCCGTCGAAAGGCTGGCTGCCATCGCGTCCTTCCGTCACCCGGGCCACCAGTTTCATCAGGCCGCCTTCCCGGCCATAGGGATAGCGAATCAAGCCCGGATACCCCTGCAACATGCCCTCACGCGAGATCGCATCGTGCGTGCGGCCCACCGTGTACAGCTGGATGCCCATCTCGCGGATGGTGCCCGTGCAGGCTCGCAGCCAGTCGAACAACGCCGCATTGGGCGTTTCATGATGCAGCCGGTTCGCTGCCAGGCCAAAACGCAAGGTCGGTAGGGACATGAAGGGCTCGCTGGTGACAGATCGCGCGACAGGAAGGCCAGGACCGTCCTTGCCACGCGCAAAAAGGCCGGCTGCCCTCGAGGACAGCCGGCCTGCATGATACCGCCACATGCGGCATCGTCACCGCTAAATTCGTATATCGCCTGGACGACCACCAAGGATGGCAAACCGCCTCATCGGCCCCCGCCGCCCAGGGCCTCCCGGACAAATCCCGCCATCAAGCAGCCTCTTCGATCCAGGCCTGCTGGATGGCTTCCAGGATCTTCTCCCCCGATCGGGCAGGATCGTCCTCGAATCCCGGAAGCGCCAGCACCATTTCACGCAACTGCGTAAAACGCACCGTAACGGGATCGACATCCGGATGGGCGTCGAACAATGCCTCGGCGATCTGATAGGTGTCGACCCATTTCATCAGTGGTTCTCCTTGGCGTGATTGATCGTATAGCGCGGAATTTCCACGGTAAGGTCGGCGTCGGCAATCCTGGCCTGGCACGACAGGCGCGAGGTCGACGACAGGCCCCAGGCCTTGTCCAGCAGGTCTTCCTCGGAATCGGTCGCTTCTTCCAGCGAGTTATACCCTTCGCGCACGATGACGTGGCAAGTGGTACACGCGCAAGACAGCTCGCAGGCGTGTTCGATTTCGATATGGTTGTCCAGCATCACGCGGCAGATCGACTCCCCTGGCGGGGCGTTCTCGATCACGGCGCCCTCCGGGCAGACGTCGGGATGGGGCAAAACAGTCAGTTTGGGCATAGGAAAAACTCAGGCGATTTCGTCCAGCTTGCGTCCCGATAGGGCGCGTCGGATGCTGCGGTCCATGCGGCGGGCGGCGAAGTCCTCGGTGGCGTCGGACAAGGCCTGCACGGCGGCGCGCACGGCGTCGACATCGGTCAGGTCCTGGGCGCCAGCGGCGCCGGCCAGGGCGGCATCCACCGTGGCGCGCTCGCCAGCATCCAGCAGGTCGCCATCGGCCGCCAGCGCGGCCTGCACCGATTCCACCAGTTGCCGCGCCTCGACCTGCTGCTCGCGCAGCATGCGGGCCTGCGCGTCGGCGTCGGCCTGGTCCACGCTCTCGGCCAGCATCCGGGTGATTTCCTCGTCGGACAGCCCATAGGAAGGCTTGACCGTCACTGAGGCCTCCACGCCGGTACTCTGTTCACGCGCCGTCACGCCCAGCAAACCATCCGCGTCGACCTGGAAGGTCACCCGGATGCGGGCGGCGCCGGCCACCATGGGCGGGATCCCGCGCAATTCGAAACGCGCCAGGGAACGGTTGTCCGTCACCAACTCGCGCTCCCCCTGCAGTACGTGGAAGCTCATCGCCCCCTGCCCGTCCTTGAAGGTCGTGAACTCTTGCGCGCGCGCCACCGGTATGGTGCTGTTGCGCGGAATGATGCGCTCGACCAGGCCGCCCATGGTCTCCAGGCCCAGCGACAGCGGGATCACGTCCAGCAGCAGCCAGTCTTCACCCGGCGCACGATTGCCCGCCAGCAGATTGGCCTGCAAGGCCGCGCCCAGCGCCACCACTTGATCGGGGTCCAGATCGGTCAACGGCGTCTGGCCGAAGAACTCGCCGACGCGGCGGCGTACGACCGGCATGCGCGTCGCGCCGCCAACCATGACCACGCCACGGACCTCGGTCTTCTCCAGATGGGCATCCTGCAGCGCGCGGCGCGCGCAGGCCAGGGTGCGGTCGATCAATCCCGCGGCCATCTCGTCGAATTGCGCCCGCGTCAATGCATGGCTGACCTGGCGGCCGTCCTGCAAGCGCACGTCCACGGTGGTTGCATCGGCCTCGGTGAGGCGCTCGCGCGCGGCCTTCGCGGCCACCGCCAGCGCGCGGCGGTCATGCCGCGACCAGGCGGCGCCGTCCGGCACCTCGGCCAGCACGCGCGCCACGATCAGCCCGTCGAAATCATCGCCGCCCAGGGCGGTATCGCCGCCCGTGGAAATCACCTCGAAGACACCCTTGGTCAGGCGCAATACCGAAATATCGAATGTGCCGCCACCCAGGTCGTAGACGGCGTAGACGCCCTCGGCGGCATTTTCCAGGCCGTAGGCAATGGCGGCCGCCGTCGGCTCGTTGAGCAGGCGCAGCACGTTCAGCCCCGCCAGGCGCGCCGCATCGCGCGTGGCCTGGCGCTGCGCGTCGTCGAAATAGGCCGGCACGGTGATGACCGCGCCCACCAGTTCGTCGCCCAGCACCGCCTCGGCACGCACGCGCAAGCGTTCCAGGATGTGCGCCGATACTTCCACCGGGCTCAATTCGCCCTGCACCGTGCGCAGGCGGGCCATGCCCGGCGCGTCCACGAAGTCGTAGGCGGCGCCGCTGGCGCGCGCATCCTCGGCCGAACGGCCCATGAAGCGCTTGACGGAAACAATGGAATTGGCCGGATCCTCGGCCTGCGTTGCCAGGGCGTCATGCCCCACCACGCGCTGGCCATCGGCCAGGTAGCGCACCGCCGACGGCAGCAAGGCACGCCCTTGTTCGTCGCGCAGCACTTCAGGCACGCTGCTGCGCACCGCCGCCACCAGTGAATTGGTCGTGCCCAGGTCTATGCCTACCGCCAGCTTGCGCTGGTGCGGCGCGGGCGAGTCACCGGGTTCTGAAATCTGCAATAGAGCCATGATGGATTCGTCGTCGTTGAACGATGCCGGCCAGGGCCGCAGCACCGTCGCACGGCCCCGCGACACCGCGGAGCCGTCATCGCTAATCGGCCGGATGCCCGGATTGCGCCGCCTGCGCCACTTCCTGGCTCATCTTGCGCACGAACATCCATTCCCGGACTTTCGCGCCGGCCGCGGCGTGGTCGCCGCGCGCATCCAGCAAATCCGCCAGTGTTTCCTGCATGGTCGCGTCGGCCTGCGCCAACCCTGCGCGCAAGTCATCGAAGGCGTGCGCATTGTCGCGGTCCGCGCGCGCTTCGTCCAGCATTTCCCGCCATTCCATTTGCTGCATCAGGAAGGCGCGATCCATGGAGGTGTTGCTTTCGGTTTGCAGGTCGATGCCCGCCCGCTCGCACAGGTAGCGCGCGCGCAGCACAGGGTCTCGCAAGGTCCGATAGGCTTCGTTGGCGCGGGCAGCCCATTGCATCGCCACCCGCTTCTCCGCCGGCGAGGCCGTGGCATAGCGGTCGGGATGCACTTGCGCCGCCACGGCGCGCCATGCCTGCTCCAGGGCCTGGGCATCCAGCGCGAAACGCGCCGGCAGGCCAAACAAACTGAAATGATCGTCAGCGGCCAACACTACACCGTGAACGACTCGCCGCAGCCGCAGGTCGCCTTTTCGTTGGGATTACGGAACTTGAACCCTTCGTTCAAGCCCTCGCGTGCATAGTCGAGCTCCGTGCCGTCGATATACGACAGGCTCTTGGGATCGACGAACACCTTCACCCCATGGCTTTCGAACACCTCGTCGGCCGGATCGGGCGTATCCACGTATTCCAGCTTGTACGCCATGCCCGAACAACCGGTGGTCCTGACGCCCAAGCGCAAGCCCACGCCCTTGCCGCGGCGTTGCAAATAGCGGTCGATATGGTTCGCCGCCTGCTGAGTGAGCGTAACAGCCATGATCAGGCCACCGTGTGCTTTTCTTTGTAATCCTGAACAGCCGCCTTGATGGCGTCTTCCGCCAGGATCGAACAGTGAATCTTGACGGGCGGCAGCGCCAATTCCTCGGCGATCTGCGTGTTGCGGATATTCAGCGCCTCGTCCAGCGTCTTGCCCTTCACCCATTCGGTGACCAGCGAGCTGGAGGCGATGGCCGAACCGCAGCCATAGGTCTTGAAGCGCGCATCCTCGATGACGCCGTCGGCGCCCACCTTGATCTGCAGCTTCATCACGTCGCCACAGGCGGGCGCGCCCACCATGCCCGTTCCCACCGTATCGTCGCCCTTTTCGAACGAACCGACGTTGCGGGGATTTTCGTAGTGATCCAGAACTTTTTCGCTATATGCCATGATGTTTTCTCCACTTCGCGCCAGGCGAAGCCTACTGATCTTTTTCTATCTCGGTCTCAGTGGGCGGCCCACTGCACGGAATTCAGGTCGATGCCTTCCTTGGCCATTTCCCACAGCGGCGACATGTCGCGCAGCTTGCCGACACGGCTCTTGAGCAGGTCGATGGTGAAATCGATTTCCTGCTCCGTGGTGAAGCGGCCGATGGTGAAGCGTATGGAGCTGTGCGCCAACTCGTCGTTGCGGCCCAGGGCGCGCAGGACGTAGGAGGGCTCCAGGCTCGCCGACGTGCACGCCGAACCGCTGGACACCGCCAGTTCCTTGACCGCCATGATCAGCGACTCGCCTTCGACGTAATTGAAACTGACGTTCAGGTTATGCGGCACGCGACGGTCCATGTCGCCATTGAGGTAGACCTCTTCGATCTGCGACAGGCCGGCCCACAGGCGATCGCGCAACATGCGGATGCGCTCGTTCTCGGTGCCCATTTCCTCGCGCGCCAGCCGGAACGCCTCGCCCATGCCCACGATCTGGTGCGTGGGCAGCGTGCCCGAGCGGAAACCGCGTTCATGGCCGCCACCGTGGATTTGCGCCTCGATGCGCACACGCGGCTTGCGGCGCACGTACTGCGCGCCGATGCCCTTGGGACCATAGGTCTTGTGCGCGGAAAACGACATCAGGTCGACCTTCAATTTCTGCAGGTCGATTTCCACCTTGCCGGTCGCCTGCGCGGCGTCGACATGGAAAATGATGCCCTTCTCGCGGCAGATTTCGCCCAGGGTCTCGATGTCCTGGATCACGCCGATCTCGTTGTTGACGAACATCACCGAAACCAGGATGGTGTCCGGGCGCAGGGCCGCCTTGAATACATTCAAGTCGATCAGGCCGTTTTCCTGCACATCGAGGTAGGTCACTTCGAAACCCTGGCGCTCCAGTTCGCGACAGGTATCCAGCACCGCCTTGTGCTCCGTCTTCACGGTAATGATGTGCTTGCCACGCTCGGCATAGAAATTCGCCGCGCCCTTGATCGCCAGGTTATCGGATTCGGTCGCGCCCGAAGTCCAGATGATTTCGCGCGGATCCGCGTTCACCAGCTTGGCAACTTCCTCGCGGGCACGCTCGACGGCGTCTTCCGCTTCCCAACCGAAGGCGTGGCTGCGCGACGCCGGGTTGCCGAAGTTTTCGTAAAGCCAGGGGACCATCTTGTCGACCACACGAGGATCGACAGGGGTGGTGGCGGAATAATCGAGATAAATGGGACGAGTGGTCATCTTCGTACAGCTCCTGATCTTTTATGCCTTCACGCAGCCGCCGCGGCGCTGCCGGGCACGGTCGTCGCCGTCCCCGAGCTGGCGTTGCCGCCGGCCACGCGATTCACACGCACCGTGCAATTCTGGGTAGTGTTGTTCGCTTCCTGCAGCTGGCGCACGCGCTGTTGATCGACCAGATCCTGCAAGGAGACGGAGTCGAGGTAATCGACCATCTTGCGGTTCAGCGTGGCCCACAACTCATGGGTCATGCACTTGCCCGACTTGCCATCCTTGCCGCTCGTACAGTCTTGCTTGCCACCGCAGCTGGTAGCGTCAAGGGGCTCGTCCACGGCGAAGATGATGTCGGCGACCGTGACGTTACGCGCCAGGCGGGCCAGGGAATAGCCGCCACCGGGGCCGCGGACGCTGTCCACCAGTTCATGGCGGCGCAGCTTGCCGAACAGCTGTTCGAGGTACGAGAGGGAGATATTCTGACGCTGGCTGATGGCCGCGAGAGTGACCGGACCGCTATGCTGCCGCATAGCCAAGTCGATCATGGCAGTCACCGCGAAACGCCCTTTGGTGGTCAACCGCATGGTGGGTTTCCTAAAATCCGGTGTGTAGACCCCGGCAAGCCGGGGATGCAATACCTGAGCAATTGCCTCAAGTATAACCAATTCCCGACTAATTTGGTAAGAAACCCTGGAGATATGAGGGTAGCTCTGCCGTATGGCGTATGGCCAGAGGCAGCGGCACCGCCAGACATGACAACGGCGGCCAGAAGCCGCCGTTCGATCCCTGCTCTATGCACCTGCCCAAGAGCCAGGATTACTGCCGGATCCCGGCAGCCCGACTTAAGCCTAAGCCGCCTGATACTGGGTAGCGCGCTTGCGCACCAGTTCAAGCAAGCCCTGACAGGCGTCTTCCAGGTAGTCGAGCACCTTGCCGAAGCCTTCCGGACCACCGTAGTAGGGATCCGGCACCGTCGCTTCCTCGTACTCGTTCGCGAAGCGCATGACCAGGTTCAGCTTGTGCTGGTACGCCTTGGGGCACTGGCGCTGCAGGTCGGAGAGGTCTTCCCAGTCCATCGCGAGGATCAGGTCGTACTCACGGAAATCGTCCGCGGAAACCTGGCGGGCTTCACGGTGGTTGATTTCATAGCCACGCTTGCGAGCGGCGGCCTGGGCGCGCGCGTCCGGCGCCTCGCCAATATGGAAAGCGTGGGTTCCGGCGGAATCGACGCGCACGACTTCACCGAGTCCGGCGTCATTGATCAATTGACGGAACACGCCCTCTGCGCTCGGCGAGCGACAGATGTTGCCCTTGCAAACGAAAAGTACCTTGGTCATCATGTGAGCTAGTCTGCGGGAAAACCCGCAAAAAGGCAAGCTTTTTTTGCCTGTCGGCCAATCTGGCACGGTCTGCCGTCAAGGCGAAGTTTCTCAATAGAATTAAATACTTATTAAAAAAATCAAGCGTTCAATTGAAACGCCGGATCTCTGTTCGGGCCAAAGTTGACATTTTGCTGACACAGTAAAAAGCAACACAAAATCACTGCAAGGAATCGCAATCGGAAGCGATATGGGGTCAGGCTTCTAAACAGCCCCATCCAGCAGGATGCGGTCCTTGAGGGCGTTCAAGGCGTCCCGCGCCGCCGCGGCCTGTTCGAACTCCAGATTTCGAGCGTGGTCCATCATGAGTTTTTCCAGGCGCTTGATTTCGCGCGCCACCGCCTTTTCATCCTTCAGCACCGCGGCTGGCAGCGCATCCTCGACCGTCGAGTGCTGCTGCGGCGCGACCACACCGTCGATCAGCTCGCGCACGGCCTTCTTGACGCCGCGCGCGGTGATGCCGTGCTCGGCATTGAAGGCTTCCTGCTTGTGACGCCGGCGCTCCGTTTCGCCGATCGCGCGGTGCATGGAGTCCGTCACCCTGTCCGCATAGAGAATGGCACGGCCGTTGAGGTTGCGCGCGGCGCGCCCTATGGTCTGGATCAGGCTACGTTCCGAACGCAGGAAACCTTCCTTGTCGGCATCCAGGATGGCCACCAGGGACACCTCGGGGATGTCCAGGCCCTCGCGCAGCAGGTTGATGCCGACCAGCACGTCGAACGTGCCCAGGCGCAGGTCGCGAATGATTTCCACCCGTTCGACCGTGTCGACGTCCGAGTGCAGATAGCGCACGCGCACGCCATTCTCGGCAAGATAGTCCGTCAGGTCTTCCGCCATGCGCTTGGTCAGGGTGGTGACCAGCACGCGCTCGCTGAGGTCCACGCGCAGCTTGATCTCGCCGAGCAGGTCGTCGACCTGGGTGCGCGCCGGGCGCACCTCCACGATGGGATCGACCAGGCCCGTCGGCCGCACCACCTGCTCGACCACGTTATCGGCATGCTCCTGCTCGTAGGCAGCCGGCGTGGCGGAAACGAATACGCACTGGCGCATGCGCGCCTCGAATTCCTGCAATTGCAGAGGTCGGTTATCGAGCGCGGACGGCAACCGGAAACCGTAATTGACCAGGGTTTCCTTGCGCGAGCGGTCGCCGCGGTACATACCTCCCAACTGGCCGATGGTGACGTGGCTTTCGTCGATGAACATCAAGGCGTCGCCCGGCAGGTAATCGATCAGCGTGGGCGGCGGCTCGCCCGGCGCGGCGCCGGACAGGTGGCGCGAGTAGTTCTCGATGCCCTTGCAGAAACCCAGTTCCTGCAGCATTTCCAGGTCGAAGCGCGTGCGCTGTTCCAGCCGCTGGGCTTCGACCAGCTTGCCGTCGTCGATGAAAAAGCGGGTGCGTTCGCGCAGCTCTTCCTTGATGGTCTCGATGGCGCGCAACACGGTGTCGCGCGGCGTGACGTAATGCGACCCCGGATAGACGGTGAAGCGCGGCACTTTCTGCCGCACCTTGCCGGTCAGCGGGTCGAACAGCTCCAGCGTTTCGACCTCGTCGTCGAACAGGGTCACGCGCAGCGCCAGCTCCGCGCTTTCCGCCGGGAATATGTCGATGGTTTCGCCGCGGACGCGGAAGACGCCGCGGGCGAATTCGGCATCGTTGCGGGTGTACTGCATGGACACCAGGCGCGCCAGGATTTCGCGCCGCGACACGCGGTCGCCGGCGCGCAGGATGAGCACCATGGCGTGGTAGTCGCCGGGATTGCCGATACCGTAGATGCACGACACCGTGCCGACGATGACGGTATCGCGGCGCTCCAGCAAGCTCTTGGTGGCCGACAGCCGCATCTGCTCGATATGCTCGTTGATCGACGAGTCCTTCTCGATGAACAGGTCGCGCGTGGGCACGTACGCTTCAGGCTGGTAGTAGTCGTAATACGACACGAAGTACTCGACCGCGTTGCGCGGGAAGAACTCGCGCATCTCGGCATAGAGCTGTGCCGCCAGCGTCTTGTTCGGCGCCAGCACCAGCGCCGGCCGTCCCAGGCGGGCAATGACGTTGGCCATGGTGTACGTCTTGCCGGAGCCCGTCACGCCCAGCAAGGTCTGGTACATGAGGCCGTCCTGCACGCCTTGCGTCAGCGCGTCGATCGCATTGGGCTGATCGCCGGCCGGCGGATAGGGCTGGTAGAGCTGGAAGGGGCTATCGGGGAATTCAACGAATCCTGGAGAGGACATGCTAGACTGTCCAAGGGCAAACCCCTGATTATCCGCCGCAGAGTCCGCTGCGTCCACCCTTCCTCAGTTCGATCCGATGAGCACTCTTTTCGACTCCGTAGAGTTAGCACCCCGTGACCCCATTTTGGGCCTGAACGAGCAATACAACGCCGACACGCGTCCCGGCAAGGTCAACCTGGGCGTTGGCGTGTATTACGACGATAACGGCCGCATTCCCCTGCTGGCCGCGGTTCGCAAGGCGGAAACGGCGCGCATCGAAGCGGCCGCCGCACGCGGCTACCTGCCGATCGAAGGGATACCCGGATACAACAAGGGCGCGCAAGCCCTGCTGCTGGGCGCCGACTCGCCGCTGGCCGCCGCCGGCCGCGTGCTGACGGTGCAGGCCCTGGGCGGCACCGGCGCGCTGAAGATCGGCGCGGACTTCCTGCGCCAGCTGCTGCCGGGCGCCAAGGCCTACATCAGCGACCCCAGCTGGGAAAACCATCGCGCCCTGTTCGAGCGCGCCGGTTTCACGGTGGAAAACTACGCCTACTACGACGCCGCCACCCGCGGCCTGAATTTCGACGGCATGCTGGCCGCCCTGCAAGCCATGCCGGCACAAAGCGTGGTCGTGCTGCACGCCTGCTGCCATAACCCGACTGGCGTCGATCCCACGCCCGAGCAGTGGAAGCAGATTGCCGCCGTCGTCAAGGAACGCGGCCTGGTGCCCTTCCTGGACATCGCCTACCAAGGTTTCGGCGCGGGCCTGCAGGAAGATGCCGAAGTCGTGCGCCTGTTCGCCGGCATGGACATCACCATGCTGGTCAGCTCCTCGTTCTCGAAGTCGTTCTCGCTGTACGGCGAGCGCGTCGGCGCGCTGACGGTCATCGCCGGCAACAAGGACGAGGCCACGCGCGTGCTCAGCCAGCTCAAGCGCGTCATCCGCACCAACTACTCCAACCCGCCCACGCACGGCGGCACGGTGGTGTCCTCGGTCCTGAATTCGCCTGAGCTGTTCGCGCTGTGGGAAGAAGAACTGGCCGGCATGCGTGATCGCATCCGCCTGATGCGCGCGCAGCTGGTCGAGAAGATCAAGGCCGCCGGCGCCACCCAGGACTTCAGCTTCGTGCTGAAGCAGCGCGGCATGTTCTCCTATTCGGGCCTGAACGCGGCCCAGGTGGACCGCCTGCGCGAAGAGCATGGCGTGTATGCCGTCGGCAGCGGTCGCATCTGCGTGGCCGCGCTGAACAGCGGCAACATCGACAAGGTGGCCAAGGCCATCGCCGCGGTGCTGTAGGCTCGCCACCCGGCGGAACGCGGCCCCTGGGACGGAAACCAGCGGACCGGGGACCCGGATCCGTCGTATCCGCGATATGAAAAACCTGTGCCTCGCACAGGTTTTTTTTCGGCTCGTGGCGAGGACGGGAAAAAGACTTGCAATTCCGAGCTGCGTCCCCCAAAATTCCATGCTGTATATCCATACAGCCCGAAGATTTCCTGGGAGACGGACGCATGGCCACGAAACTCACCGAACGTCAGCAGCAGATACTCGACCTGATTCGGCAGACTGTCGCCAGCACCGGATTCCCCCCTACCCGCGCTGAAATCGCGCAGGCATTGGGCTTTCGTTCGCCCAATGCCGCGGAAGACCACTTGAAGGCACTGGCGCGCAAGGGCGCCATCGAACTGACCGCCGGTGCCTCGCGCGGCATACGCCTGAAGGAAGCGCCCACGGGCGTCCAGGCCATGCTGCCGCTACCCGCGCTGGCGCAGCTGATGCTGCCCCTGGTCGGCCGCGTGGCCGCCGGCAGCCCCATCCTGGCCGCCGAGCATGTCGAGCGCGATATCGGCGTGGACCCCGGCCTGTTCGCCCAACGCCCCGATTACCTGCTGAAGGTACGCGGCATGAGCATGCGCGACGCCGGCATCCTGGACGGCGACCTGCTGGCGGTGAGGAAAGCCGGCGAAGCGCGCGATGGGCAGATCGTGGTGGCCCGCATCGACGATGACGTGACGGTCAAGCGGCTGCAACGCCAAGGAGGCCGCATCCAGCTGTTGCCCGAGAATCCCGACTTCGAACCCATCGTCGTGCAGAACGGCCAGGAGTTCGCGCTGGAAGGCATTGCCGTCGGGTTGATCAGGACGCAGGCGCTGCATTGAGGCAACACGCCGGCGGCAGCGCGGCCTGCGATACCTGCGATACGTACGATACGTAAGCAAAAAGGCGAACCCCAAGGTTCGCCTTTTTGCTTGGCGGGGCATGGCCCCTACCCCTGCATCAGTGCTTGGTCACCGGATCCACGCTTTCGCTGGCGGGCTGGGCGGAAACCAAGGGCTTGTCCTTGGACTCTTCCTCGGCCACCGGCTCCGGCGCGCGTTCCAGCGCCAATTCCAGGACCTTGTCGATCCAACGCACCGGAACGACTTCCAGGTGGTTCTTGACGTTGTCCGGAATCTCCGCCAGGTCCTTGACGTTTTCCTCGGGAATCAGCACGGTCTTGATGCCACCGCGATGCGCGGCCAGCAGCTTCTCCTTCAAGCCGCCGATGGCCAGCACTTCACCCCGCAAGGTGATCTCGCCGGTCATGGCCACGTCCGCGCGCACCGGAATACCCGACAACGCGGACACCATGGCCGTCGTAATGGCGATACCCGCGGACGGTCCATCCTTGGGCGTCGCCCCTTCCGGCACGTGCACGTGCATGTCGCGCTTCTCGAAGACGCTGTCGGCAAAACCCAGGCGGCGGGCGCGCGAGCGCACCACCGTGCGAGCCGCCTCGACCGATTCCTTCATCACGTCACCGAGCGAACCCGTGCGCTGGATCGCACCCTTGCCCGGCATGTCGGCAACTTCGATGGTCAGCAGATCGCCACCCACCTCGGTCCAGGCCAGGCCGGTCACCTGGCCAACCTGGTTTTCCTTCTCCGCCATGCCGAAGCTATAGCGGCGCACGCCCAGGTAGTCATTGAGGTTGTCGGCCGATACGACCACACCCTTCGATTCGGGCGAGTCGCCCTTCCCGGTCGCGGCGTCGCGCTTGGTCAGCAGTTCCTTGACGACCTTGCGGCAGATCTTGCCGATTTCGCGCTCCAACGCCCGCACGCCCGCTTCACGGGTGTAGTAGCGAACGATATCGCGCAGGGCCGATTCCTCGACCGAGAGCTCGCCATCCTTCAGGCCGTTGTTCTTCAGCAGCTTGGGCAGCAGGTGATCGCTGGCGATGTGCACCTTCTCGTCTTCGGTGTAGCCCGACAGGCGTATGACTTCCATCCGGTCCAGCAAGGCCGGCGGGATGTTAAGCGTATTGCTGGTCGCCACGAACATCACATCCGACAGGTCGAAATCGACCTCGACGTAGTGGTCCTGGAAGGTGTGGTTCTGTTCCGGATCCAGCACTTCCAGCAAGGCCGACGAGGGGTCGCCGCGGAAGTCCATGCCCAGTTTGTCGATTTCGTCCAGCAGGAACAGCGGATTGCGCACGCCCACCTTGTTCATGTTCTGCAGGATCTTGCCCGGCATGGAACCGATGTAGGTACGGCGGTGACCGCGGATCTCGGCCTCGTCGCGCACGCCGCCCAGGGCCATGCGCACGAACTTGCGGTTCGTGGCCTTGGCGATCGACTGGCCGAGCGAGGTCTTGCCGACACCCGGAGGGCCAACCAGGCACAGGATGGGGGCCTTGACCTTGTCCACGCGTTGCTGCACGGCGAGGTATTCCAGGATGCGTTCCTTGACCTTCTCCAGGCCATAGTGATCGTCATCCAGCACCGACTCGGCGTTGGCGATGGAATTATTGACCTTGCTCTTCTTGCGCCACGGCAGGTTGATCAGCGTGTCGATGTAGTTGCGCACCACGGTGGCCTCGGCCGACATGGGCGACATCAACTTGAGCTTCTTGAGCTCGGAGTCAGCCTTCTTGCGCGCGTCCTTGGGCATGCGGGCCGCGAGGATCTTCTTTTCCAGCTCCTCGATGTCCGCGCCCTCTTCGCCTTCGCCCAGTTCCTTCTGGATGGCCTTGACCTGTTCGTTCAGGTAATAGTCGCGCTGGCTCTTCTCCATCTGCTTCTTGACGCGGCCACGGATGCGCTTCTCCACCTGGAGAATGTCGATTTCCGTTTCCAGCTGCGTCAGCAGGCCTTCGAGGCGCTCGGCCGTACCGAAGATTTCCAGCATCTTCTGCTTCTGCTCGAGCTTGAGCGGCAGATGCGCGGCGATGGTGTCGGCCAGGCGGCCGGCGTCGTCGATGCCCGCCAGCGAGGTCAGGATCTCGGGCGGGATCTTCTTGTTCAGTTTTACATACTGTTCGAACTGGGCCACGATGGCGCGGCGCAGGGCTTCGGTTTCCGATCCCTGGACGGTGTCCTGCTCGATCGGCACCACTTCGCACGTGAAGTGCGAATCAACGTCCTCGATGCGGGTGATGCGCGCGCGCTGCGAGCCTTCCACCAGCACCTTCACGGTGCCGTCGGGCAGCTTGAGCATTTGCAGAATGCCGGCGACGCAACCGATTTCATAGACATCCTCGGGCGAAGGATCATCCTTGCCTGCGGATTTCTGCGCCACCAGCATAATGCTTTTGCCGGCTTCCATGGCCACTTCCAAGGCCCGGATGGAACGGGGACGTCCCACGAACAACGGGATGACCATGTGCGGAAACACCACGACGTCGCGCAGCGGCAGCAAGGGCAGGTCGATGGGTTCGGAAGGCAAGGTCTGCGTACCAGACATAGAGTATTCCTCGGTGTGACGAGTCGGAGATGCTATCGTCGCGCCCGAGGGAACGACCCTGTCAAACATCTGTTACGACCGATATGGGAACAATAGCTTAATTTTCAAGGCCGCGGCCCCAGGACGGCAAAATCAATGAAAAAACCCGTAGAGCACTACGGGTTTTCTCAACACGCCAGGAACTCAAGCAGCCGCGTCGCGGACTTCGCCTCGTTCCGGCTTGGCCGGCTGGCTGGCCTCATCCGCATAGATGAGCAGCGGCTGGCCATCGCCCTCGATGACGTTGTCGTCCAGGACGACGCGGCTGACATTACCCTGCGAAGGCAGCTCGTACATGGTGTCCAGCAAGGCCGATTCCAGGATGGAACGCAGGCCGCGGGCGCCGGTCTTGCGCTTGAGCGCCTTCGATGCAATCGCCTTTAGAGCCGCCGGACGCACATCCAGTTCCGCCCCTTCCATCGCGAACAGCTTCTGGAACTGCTTGAGCAGGGCATTCTTGGGCTCGGTGAGGATCTGAACCAGGGCCGCTTCGTCCAGCTCATCCAGGGTGGCAACCACCGGCAGACGCCCGACCAGCTCCGGAATCAGGCCGAACTTGATCAGGTCTTCCGGTTCGGCTTCGCTGAACAGTTCGCCCACGCCGCGTTCCGACTTGGCCCGAACCGAGGCCGAGAAACCGATACCCGACTTCTCCGTGCGATCGCGAATCACCTTTTCCAGGCCATCGAAGGCGCCGCCGACGATGAAAAGGATGTTGGTGGTGTCGACCTGCACGAAATCCTGGTTCGGGTGCTTGCGGCCGCCCTGGGGGGGCACCGAGGCGACCGTGCCTTCGATCAGCTTGAGCAGGGCCTGCTGCACGCCCTCACCCGACACGTCGCGGGTGATGGAGGGGTTGTCCGACTTGCGCGAGATCTTGTCGATTTCGTCGATGTAGATAATGGCGCGTTGCGCCTTCTCCACTTCGTAATTGCAGTTCTGCAGCAACTTCTGGATGATGTTCTCGACGTCCTCGCCGACGTAGCCAGCTTCGGTCAGCGTGGTGGCGTCAGCCATGACGAACGGCACGTTCAGCATGCGCGCCAGCGTCTGCGCCAGCAGCGTCTTGCCCGAACCGGTCGGTCCGATCAGCAGAATATTGCTCTTGGAAAGCTCGACCTCGTCGCCCTTCAGTTCGCCGTGGCGGATGCGCTTGTAATGGTTGTACACAGCGACCGCCAGCATGCGCTTCGGCCCGGTCTGGCCGATCACGTACTGGTCGAGGAAGGTCTTGATTTCGGCCGGGGTGGGCAGCTCCGAGCGGATGGCCGCCCGCGCCGTGGCCTGCGCCTCTTCACGAATGATGTCGTTGCAGAGGTCTATGCACTCGTCGCAGATGAATACCGACGGTCCCGCAATCAACTTGCGAACTTCGTGCTGGCTCTTGTTGCAGAACGAGCAGTGCAGGACCTTTGCGTCTGCCGATCCCTTTTTTTCAGGCATAAATATCTCTGGTGACGGCGGACAACCGGATCAACGGCCGTCCGCCCTACGCTAGCTCGAAAAATACGACGGCTTGGTCCACGGACCCGCGGAAAACGTTAACGCTCTTCGGACCGCGAAGCCAAAACCTTGTCCACGAGTCCATACGATACCGCATCTTCCGCCGACATGAAGTTGTCACGCTCCGTGTCTATTTCAATACGGTCGATGGGCTGGCCGGTGTTCTCGGCCAGGATACGATTGAGCCGGCTGCGGAGGTCCAGGATCTCGCGCGCCTGGATCTGGATATCCGTGGCCTGGCCCTGAGCGCCGCCCGAGGGCTGGTGAATCATGATGCGGGAGTTGGGCAAGGTGTAACGCTTGCCCTTCTTGCCCGCCGACAGCAGGAAGGCGCCCATGCTGGCCGCCAGGCCGGTGCACAGCGTGGACACATCCGGTTTCACGAAGTTCATCGTGTCGTAGATGGCCATGCCCGCATACACCGAACCGCCCGGCGAGTTGATATAGAACGAGATGTCCTTGTCAGGATTTTCCGATTCCAGGAACAGCAGTTGTGCAACAACGAGGTTGGCCGAGTTGTCGTTGACCGGGCCGACCAGGAAGATGACACGCTCGCGCAGCAGGCGCGAGTAGATGTCGTAGGCGCGCTCGCCGCGCCCCGATTGCTCGATGACCATGGGGATGTACCCCAGGCCCGTGGGCGTCACCGAAGCGCCGCCGTGCATTGCCGCATAGAAATCGGTAAATCTTTGCATCAAGCCATCCCCATCAACTGATCGAAAGGCAATTGCTCGTCGGTCACCTTGGCCTTTTCGAGCACATGTGCCACCACATTGTCTTCCACCACGATCGCCTCGATTTCGGCGCGGCGCTGGCGGTCGGTCAGGTAGTAGCTGACGACCTGGGCCGGTTCCTCGTAGTTCTGGGCGAACTCTTCGATGCGGGCACGCACCTGCTCCGGCTTGGCTTGCAGGTTGTTCTGCTTGACCAGTTCGGACACGAGCAGGCCCAGGCGCACGCGGCGCTCCGATTCCGTGCTGAACGCTTCGGGCGGAATCGGCACCGACTCGGCGTTGGGGATGCCGCGCTGCTTCAATTCCTCACGGGCAGCGGCGACGCGGGTTTCGATGTCGCTGTCGACCAGGGCCTTGGGCACGTCGAATTTGGCGGCTTCGACCAGGGCGTCCATGACGCTGGTCTTGGTGCGACCTTGCACGCGCACCTTGGCTTCGCGCTCGACGTTGCCGCGGATGTCAGCCTTGAGCTTTTCGACATCGCCTTCGGCCTGGCCCAGCGACTTGGCGAACTCCGCATCGACGGCCGGCAGCACGGGCTCGGCCACTTCGTTGACCTTGATGGTGAACTCGGCGGTCTTGCCGGCCACTTCGACACCTTGGTAGTCCGCCGGGAAAGCCAGGGGGAATACCTTGGTTTCGCCCGCCTTCAGGCCGGTGGCGGCGGCTTCGAACTCGGGCAGCATGCGGCCCTGGCCCAGCACGAACGGGAAGTTCTCGGCCTTGCCGCCTTCGAACGGGACGCCGTCGATGGTGCCGGCGAAGTCCAGGGTCACGCGGTCGCCATCCTGGGCGGCACGGCCTTCGCGGGCTTCGTAGGTAGCGCGCTGCTTGCGCAGCACGTCCAGCGTGCGATCGACCTGGGCATCGCCCACGGGGCTTTCATAGCGGGTGACGGACAAGGTGGCCAGGTCGGGCAGCGCGACTTCGGGATAGACCTCGAACGTGGCCGAGAAGCCCAGCGTGTCGTCAGCGACGCCTTCGGTCTTGGGTTCCAGCTTGGGCGAACCGGCGATGCGCAGCTTGGCGCCATCGACGGCCTGCTCGAACGCGCGGCCGACCAGCGAATTGATGACGTCGTAGCGGATGCCGGGGCCGTGGCTGCGCTCGAGCATGGCCAGGGGCGCCTTGCCGGGACGGAAACCGGGTACCTTGGCGGTACGCGCAACGCGCTTCAATTGCGCCTGAACTTCTTTTTCGACGTCTGCCAGGAGAACGGACAGATCGACGCGGCGCTCCAGGCCGGAGAGGGTTTCAACCACAGGCTGCATTAGAAAAGACCTATATTGCGAGTGAATGGACGAAGGTGTGGATCAGGAATCAACCGCCCATTTTACCGGAAAAAGAAAAGCCCCCACGCCCAGGGGGCCGGGGGGCTGGATGCCCCGTCGCCGCGGGGCAAATCCGGGGGGTCCGCCGCTTACTTGTTCGAGGCGATGCGTTGCTGGATGTGCTCGGCGCGCTTGGTCGACGAGGGGTGCGAGCTCATCATGCTGCTCTTGCCGCCGTCCAGCTTGGCCAGCTTCTGGAAAGCCGTGACCAGGCCCTGGGTGGGCAGGCCGCGCGCCTTCAACTGATCAAAGGAATAGTCGTCGGCGGCGCTCTCTTGCGACTGCGAGAACTGCGCGTTGACGAATTTCTCGGTCAGGTCGCCCAGTTGCGAACTGTTCAAGGCCGCCACCGTGGCGCCGCCGGCGGCGGACGCGGCGTCGCGGGCGGCCGAGACGGTGTAGGCGGTCTGCATGGCTTTCTTGCTATGGCCCAGGGCGACGTGGCCCATCTCGTGGCCGATGACGCCCAGCAGTTCGTCGTCGGTCATCATGTCCATCAGGCCGCTATAGACGCGGATGCAGCCATTGCCCATGGCCCAGGCATTGACGTCGGACGTGATGTAGACCTTGTAGTTGACGGGCTGGCCGTTGATGTTGTTGCCCAGCTGCTTGCCCAGCTTCTGCACGCGCACATCGTACTTGCTGCCCGCGGCGGCGATCTTTTCCTGCTTGTCGCTCTGCGCGCAGGCCTTGTCGGACAGCTGCTTGATGTCGGCGTCGCTCAAGGTGGCGGCCTGCACTACTTTGCTGCCGGCGCCGACCAGGCCGCCGATGTCGAAGGCCACGGCCGGACGCAGCGCCAGGGTAGCGAACGCGGCGGAAACGATGGCGGCGAACTTGATGGTCTTGTTCATAGTGTTGGGCTCCCTTTCCCTTGCCCGAATGGGGCGGAGCGCAGATTCTATTGATGAGGTCCCTTGTTTCGCCCACGCCGCTACACAATATCTCCCAATTTCAATTTCATTTACATACTATTAACTTGTTGTTGCGCAGCTGGTTACTCCCCCGGCCATTTCTGCATCTATTCTTCAAATCGCTTCATCGGCGGGCGTCAAAATACCGCGCGACACCTGCACTTTCCCTATGGCATTTCAGGCACGCCGCGCGTGAAGAGCCCCCGCCCTGCTTGATAGAATCCGCGCACGGACGGCTTACAGGAAACTGGCCGTCATGCCAGGCGGGCGCGGGGCCGGCCTGGCGCCGACACATACCAGGAAAGGCTGAACACCCTTATGGCATCTCCCCCTTCGACACGGCTGCATCCGCTCGCCGCCATTATTTTCAGTTCCCGCTGGCTGCAATTGCCTCTCTACCTGGGCCTTATCGTCGCCCAGGGCGTCTACGTACTGCTGTTCGTCAAGGAGTTGTGGCACCTGGTCAGCCATGCCACCACGTTCGGCGAACAGGACATCATGCTCATCGTGCTGGGCCTCATCGACGTGGTGATGATTTCCAACCTGCTCGTGATGGTGATCGTGGGTGGTTATGAGACCTTTGTCTCGCGGCTGGGCCTGGAAAACCATCCGGACCAGCCCGAATGGCTGAGCCACGTCAACGCCAGCGTGCTCAAGGTGAAGCTGGCCATGGCCATCATCGGTATTTCCTCCATCCACCTGCTGCGCACGTTCATCGAAGCCGGCAACCTGGGCAGCGAAGCCAGCCGCTACACGTCGACGGGCGTGATGTGGCAGACGATCATCCATTGCGTGTTCATCCTGTCCGCCATAGGCATAGCCCTGGTCGACCGGCTCATCGTCATTCCGCATATCGCCGAGGAGAAAAACGAACATTGACGCGGATGGCGAAGTGCGAGGTCACGATGTGGATGACGAAGGACCAGTAACGAAGCACCAATGACAAAGCCCCGCATGCTCGCACATGCGGGGCTTTGCTTTTGTAATCGTCGCGTCGCGGGAATTACAGGATCTGGATATTCTTCGCCGAGGGACCCTTGGGACCATTCTTGTCAACTTCAAAGCTGACGCGCTGGTTTTCCTGCAAGGTCTTGAAGCCTTCGGTGCGAATTTCCGAGAAGTGCACGAACAGATCCTTGCTGCCATCGTCAGGAACGATGAAGCCGTAGCCCTTTTCCGCGTTGAACCACTTCACGATACCGGTTGCCATATTGCCACCCCAAAAATAGGAACGAGAGGATGCCAGATTATCAAGGAAGTGGATTTGGCAACTACAGTACCTGTGACGGCGACAAATAGAACTAAGGACCGCGTCGCTTGAATATCTCGCGCGCCAAGTGTAAACGGGATTTTTTTGCGTGGTCAACCAATCGCCCCCGAACATGTATCGGGCCGTCATCCGCCATTTGACGGCAGCTTGACGTCGTTCTTCCGTCCGCTTCGGGTTACCCGTCGCGCCTGGCAGAGCATGCGGCCGCGGCATCGCCGACAGGCTCGCACGGGCCGCGGCCGGGGCTCGCGCGCCCCGGACAACAGCGCGGGGTCAGGCGACCTGTCCGCGCATCCAGGCCACCAGGGCCTCGCTCAAGCCGCGCAGGTCGGCCTGGAGACGCGCATAACCCTCATGCGGACGCAGGGTGACCTCATCCATGTAGAGCTTGCGGTTGACTTCGATCTGCAGGCTGTGCCGGCCGGCGACTGGATTACCGAATGCGCGCACCAGCTCGACGCCCTTGTAGGGATCGTTTTCGGTCACGTTGTAGCCCTTTTCGCGCAGCCAGGCCGCCACGAACTGGCGGAACTCAGGCGCGCTGGTGCTGCCGTCACGATCGCCCAGCACGAAGTCGGGGTGGACCAGGGCGGGCTTGTCGGTGGCATAGGCGCCGGCCACGCTGGGCATGGAGTGGCAGTTGATGTGCCACACCTTGCCGAAACGCTGGTGCGCGGCGTCCAGCAACTGGCCCACGGCCTGGTGGTAAGGCTTCCAGCAGGCGTCGATGCGGTGATGGACCTCCGCCAGGCTCAGCTTGCGGTTGTATAGCGGGGTGCCGTCATCCAGCATGCGCCAGATCAATCCCTTGCCCAGCTTGACCTTGCCCGTCTCGTTCAACGGACCGTCCCAGGGCGCATCCAGCAGCAGCGCATCGATTTCGTCGGCGGCGCGGTTGGCGTCGATATAGGCCCGCGGGAAGGATGCCGCCACCATGGGCACGCCGATCTCCAGCGCCCCGCTCCAGAGGTCGTCGATCCAGGTGTCCTCCGCGGTGCGCAGCGCGCCGAAATCGATGGCGGGTGCGAAGTCGGGGGGATAGGTGGTGCCGCTGTGGGGCGAATCGAGGACCAGGGGGGAGGAGACGGGAGCGGCCGGGTAATTGTCCGGCGCGTACAGGCGGTAGGAAAGCGGCTGGGTTTTCAGCATGATGAAGGCAGTGCGTATTCGAAAAAACGGGCCGCGGAACGTATCGTCCGGCGGCCCGTTGCTACGGTCAGTCGACCTTGACGTGGGCTTCGGCGGCCACACGCTTGTTCTTGACGATCTCGGCGTCGATCTGCTTCGCGAACGCTTCCGGCGTATTGTTGGCCGGCGCGGCGCCGAGGGCCTCCAGGCGGCTCTTCACGTCGGCCTCGCCTTCGACCTTGGCGACGGCGGCGTTCAGCTTGTCGACCACGGCCTTGGGCAGCTTGGCCGGACCGACCAGGCCGAACCACGATGCGTCGTTGACGGCGGGCAGGCCGACTTCGGCAAACGTCGGCACATCGGGCAGCGCCTTGACACGCTGGGGCGCGGCGACGGCCATGGCGATCAGGCGGTTGGCCTGCACGTGGGGAAGCGTCGAGGGCAGGTTGTCGTACATGACGTCGACCTGGCCGGCCAGCACGTCGTTCAACGCCGGACCCACGCCACGGTAGGGCACATGGACCAGGTTGGTGCCGGAAGCCATCTTGAACAGCTCGCCCATCATGTGCGAGACCGAACCGTTGCCGGCCGAGGCGTACGTCAGCTTGCCCGGCTCGCTCTTGGCCAGCTTGATGAACTCGGCCATGTTCTTGGCGCCGACCTTGGGATTGATGGCCATGATGTTGGGCACGGCCGCCAGGTTGGTGATGGGCGTGAAGTCCTTTTCGGCGTCGAACGGCAGCTTGGTGTATACGGCCGGGTTGATGCCGTGGGTGCTGGCGGTGGCAATGCCCAGCGTGTAGCCGTCGGGGGCGCTGTTGGCGATGGCCGCGCTGCCGATGGAGCCGCCGGCGCCGCCGCGGTTTTCGACGATCACGGTCTGGCCCAGTTCACGGCCAAGCTTGTCGGCGAACAGGCGGCCGACGATGTCGGTGGTGCCCCCGGGCGGGAACGGCACGATCAGGCGGATGGGCTTGCTGGGGTAAGCGTCGTCGGCGTGGGCCAGGACGGGCACGGCGGCCATGACGGCGACGGCGGTCAGGCCGAGGAGGCGTTGCTTGAGGAACATGGAGATCCCTTGTGGAAGATGTTCTGAATGCGTTGGCGTGATGCGAACCCGGCGATTCTTGGCTTTCGCAACAAATTGTGCAAACGAAGAATTCTCCGTATGCTATGAGTTAATTTCATACCTGATCGCCCAGCCCCATCCTTGCCGTGCCCCCGGTCACCGCGCCAGCGCCTAGCCGCGCCGACGCATCGCCAGGAGACCGGATGAGGTGGAACACCGCGCCGGACGGGCATTCCCCTCCGCGCCCATCCCGCACTTTCAGCCTCGCGGCCCCTCTTTTCATGCGCCGGCTCTGCCCTTCCCTCACTGACTTGCAAGCCTTCGAAATGGCTGCCCGCCACGGCAGCTTCACGCGCGCCGCCCAGGAGCTGTCCGTCACGCAGGGCGCGGTAAGCAAGCAGGTCAAGCAGCTGGAGCAATTCGTCGGCGTCGAACTATTCCTGCGACTCCGGCATGGGCTGGTGTTGACGGAGGCCGGACGAGCCTACCTGGCGAAGATACAGATCGGCCTGGGACAGATCGAGGCAGCCACGCTGGAGCTGATTTCGCACCAGGGCCAGGGCGGCACGCTGCATCTGACCAGCATGCCGACCTTCGGCGCGCGCTGGCTGATTCCACGCCTGTCCGGGTTCATGCGGCTGCGGCCCGACATCCACGTCGAATTCCTGCCGCATCGCAAGGGCTATGACTTCTCCACGCCGGAGCTCGATGCCGCGGTGCGCTTCGGCGAAGGTGTCTGGCCCGGCAGCGGCGCCGACTACATCGTCGGCCGCGGCGTCGTGCCGGTGGGCAGCCCCAAGCTGTTTCCCCGGCCCTGCAAGACGCCCGAGGAATTGCTGAAGCATCCGCTGATGCATCACACCTCGGCGCTGGAAGGCTGGACGGATTGGTTCACCCAGGCCGGCTGCGACACCCGCCGCACGCGGGAAGGCGCCCGGTTCGATCAGTACAGCCTGCTCTCCCAGGCCGCGGCGGCCGGCTTCGGCATCGCGCTGATTCCCCGCTGCCTGATCGAGGATGAGCTGCGCGACGGCAAGCTGGCGCCGGTCATCGACCTGCAGATCCGCGCCCGGCAAGGGTATTACCTATGCTATCCCGAGACCAAGTCGCACCTGCCTACCCTGCAGGCTTTCCGTCAATGGCTGATGGAGGCATCGCTGGCGGCGGAGCCGCGGACGGACGGCCGCTGAATCCAAGCCGCTGAATCCAAGCCGCTGAATCCACGCCGCTGAATCCACGCCGCTGGAGGGCGGGACTGCGACCTCAAGACCATCCCAGGCGCCGCGTCAGTGTGGCCGCGGCCTCGCGCAACAGGCCGACCAGGGTGTCCTGCTTGGCGGGATCGAAACGGAAGTCGGGGATGGTCAGCGTCAGGTTGCCGCGGATCTCGCCCCGGAAGTCGAAGAATGGCACCGCCACGCCATACGCGCCAGGCGCGCGCTGCGAAAAACTGACCGCGTAGCCTTGCCCGCGTATCGTCCGCAGCGATTGCAGCAGCTCATCCACGTCCATGGGGCGCCCATCCAGCGGCGAAGGCTCGGCCCGTTGCACGACCTGCCCGATTTCCTCCTCGCTGAGGAAGGCCAGCAGCGAACGGCCCGCGGCGCCCCAGCACAGAGGCTCCAGCCGGTTTTTCTCGATGCGGTAGCGCAAGGGATGGGCGGGCGACGCCGACGAGGTGAAGAACATCTTCAGCTCATTGCGCACCAGCAGTGTCAGCAGCACCGTTTCATCGGTCTGGTCGCGCACCTCCTGCAGGATGGGATCGCCGATCTGATTGATCGGGATTTCCGAAGCCAGGCGGCCTGCCAGCCGATACAGCTCTATCCCCGGCGTGTATTGGCCCTCTTCATCCTGCGCGACGAAATTCAGCGGCTTGCAAAGCGTGAGCAGGCGATGGGTGGTGCCGCGCGGCAGGTTCAGGCTGCGGGACAGTTCGTTCAAGCCCCAACGCTCCTTCTCGGCGAAGCGCGTCAGGATGCGCAGCACCCGGTTGACGGTGCCGTTGTCGGCATCCGCGGCCGGTGGGGGCGATTTCGACTGTTTCATGTGTGCGTGGTGGGCTAGGCAGTGCGTGGGCATGGGACCCGCGGCGATACGCCTGGGCGTCGCCGGCAAAACCGGCATCGAGCGTCTTCCGGCGTATTGACAGCCGGCAGGCCACAATTATATAGTCCATTAAACGATACACTAGTTCGTTAAGCGGAACACACTCTGATAAGACGAGTTGCCGAAACACGGCAACCACGCCCTTGAGCGCGAGGTCCGCGCCGGGGCAACAAGGCATCGGTTGGCGCGCAACCGGTGAACAGGAGACAAGCGCATGCAAGCAGGTATTTCCCAGGAACCCGCCACCCGACCGGTTCCGATCGCGGCCGCCGGCGCGCCCGCCCCTTCCAGCGTCGCCGAACAATGGGCGGCCTTCATCCACGACACGGATTTGCGCGATCTGCCGGCCGAGGTCGTCCTGCGCGCCAAGTCGCGCCTGCTCGACGCGCTGGCGACGGCCCTGGCCGCGCGCACCTTGCCCGTGCCCACCGTGGCGCGCCGTTTCGTCCAGGCCGAAGGCGGCATGGCGGCGCGCGGGACTAGCGGGACTCGCGGGGCAATAGGCGCCGCGACATCCGACCGCGCGGGTCCGGCCGACCGCGGCCCCGCCACCATCCTCGGCCATCCGGCGCGCGTGTCCACGGTCGATGCCGCCTTCGTCAACGCGACGCTGGTCAATGGATGCACGCACGACGATTTCCTCGCCAAGTCCCACCCCGGCGCGGTGGTCATCCCTGCCGCCCTGGCGGTGGGCGAAGCCCATGAGGCCAGCGGCGCGACCTTGCTGGCCGCCATCGTCCTCGGCTACGACATCGTCGCCCGCGCCTACCTGGGCGCGCCAGGGATGCTGCCCGCCTTTCGCGGCACCGGCGTGGCCGGCGCCATCGGCGCGGCCGCGGCGGCCGGCAAGACCCTGTCGCTGGACAGGCGCGAACTGATGAACGCGCTGGGTTGCGCGGCGATGTTCGCGTCCGGTTTCGGCGAGGGCTTCCGGTCCGGCACCATGGACGTGAAGCTGAACGTGGGCTGGGCCAGCCGCACGGGCGTATCCGCGGCCGAGCTGGCAGCCGCCGGCGCCACGGCGTCGCCCTTGGCCTTCGAAGGCGAGTCGGGTTATTTCCGTGCGTTCGGGCGCTCGGCCGACCACGCGCCCGATGCGGTGCGTGACCTGGGCAAGCGCTTCCTCATCGAGGACGTGGTCTACAAGGAAAGGCCCGTCTGCATCTTCGTGCAGACCCCGGTACAGCTGGCGCTGGACATGAAGGCGCGCCACGACCTGGACCCCGCGCGCATCGAGCGCGTGACGATACGTGCGCCGTGGCTCACCTTGACCAATCCCGGCTACACCAATGTCGCGCCTTACGAGACGCCGCTGAAGGCGCGCATCAGCGCGCGATTCACCGTGGCGGCCGCGCTATTGGGACGCCCCGTGGGCGAGTATGCCTATTACGAAAACATCGACGACGCCGACGTGCTTGCACTGGCCGACCGCATCGACCTGCTCGATCCCGCCGGCGACCAGGACGGCCGCGTCGACCTCGAAGTGCGCTGCGCCGGGCTCGCCTACCAGGCGTCCGGCCTGGAAATGGACAGCTTGACACCCACGCCGGAAAAAATCGTCGCCAAGTTCGACCGCCTGACCG
Organism: Achromobacter aloeverae; assembly: GCF_004121055.1. GTDB lineage: Bacteria > Pseudomonadota > Gammaproteobacteria > Burkholderiales > Burkholderiaceae_B > Bordetella_C > Bordetella_C aloeverae. The sequence goes on along the minus strand of NZ_PYAL01000002.1, from coordinate 239,053 downwards.
CCCACCTTCCCGCGCGCCGTGTCGAGGCAGCGCGGCGCATGGTCATGGCGCTGGAGGACGAGCCGCGCATCGGCGCGCTGACGGCGCTGCTGCGGCCCGATTGAACAACGGGCGCGGCAAGCCGGCCCCAAGCCGCGCCGTGCGCGGTCCATCGCCTGACCGCGGTGGACCCGGGGCCATCCATAAAAGCAGAACCCTCGGAGACATACCCATGAAACTGGCCAGCCTCATGGCTGCGGGCGCCCTCGCGCTAACCCTGGGCGCCGCCGCGCATGCCGCCTACCCGGACCATCCCATTCACGTCATCGTCCCCTTCCCGCCAGGCGGATCGACCGATGTGGTCACCCGCATCGTCGTCAGCAAGGCCCAGGAACTGCTGGGGCAGAACATCATCGTGGAAAACCGCGGCGGCGCGGGCAGCATCATCGGCTCGGACTATGTCGCCAAGGCCGCGCCCGACGGCTACACGCTGCTGGTCGGACAAACGGCGTTCGCGGTCAATGCCTCGCTGCGCGAGAAACTGCCCTACGACACCACCAAGGACTTCACGCCGATCGCCTTGATGGCCGATCATCCGGGCGTGTTCCTGGCCCAGTACAGCAAGCCCTACAACACGTTCAAGGAATTCGTGGCCTATGCCAAGGCCAACCCGGGCAAGGTGGTGTACTCGTCCGCCGGCACCGGCAGCTGGCCGCACCTGGCCATGGCCATGCTGGCCAAGGACGCCGGCCTGCAGATGGTGCACGTCCCCTACCAGGGCACCGGACCGGCCAAGGCCGACCTGATCGCGGGCCGGGTGGATGTGAAGATCGAGGCCTACGCCACGTCCATGGGCATGGTCAAGGACGGCAAGCTGAAAGTGCTGGCCGTGACCAGCGCGCAGCGCGATCCCGCCCTGCCCGACGTCCCTACCATCGCGGAACTGGGCTATCCCGGCTACGAGACGTCCTACTGGATCGGCCTGTTGGGCCCGGCCCGGATGCCGCCCGAGATCACGGCCAAGCTGGAGAAGGTCTTCCTGGAAGCGGTGAACGATCCCGAAGTGAAGCAAAAGATCGACGCCCAGACCATACACGCGCACGCGCTGCCCGCCAAGGACTTGCAAGCCCTGATCCGCAAGGAAATCGACAAGTGGGCGGCGGTGATCAAGGACAGCAACATCGATAAGCAATAAGGCGGACGAGACATGCTTGCAAGCGAGGAACATGCAAGGGTCGGCGCGCTGCGGGCGCGCCGCGCCACGGCACACCATGTGACCGTGGCGCCCGGCGTGGACATAGCCTATGTGGTCGACGACTATACCGATGGCTGGACGACGCCGCCCGTGGTGATGCTGCTGCACGGCATCGGGGAATCGGCCGAGGCGTTCGCCGGGTGGGCGCCGCGGCTGGCGCGGCATTGCCGCGTCGTCCGCGTGGATCTGCGCGGCTACGGCTTGTCCTCGCCGGTGGACGAACACGCGGCGCTGTCGATCGAGGCGATGGCCGACGATATCGATGCGCTGGCCGCCCGTCTTGGCGGCGCCATCCATGTCGTCGGCGCCAAGCTGGGCGCGCAGGTCGCGCTGGCGCTGGCACAGCGCGGCGCCCCGTGGATGGCGTCGCTGACGCTGGCCGGCGTGCTGATCTCGCCGGGCGGCGCGCTAGGCAAGTGGGTGGACGATTGGCTGCGTCTGGTCGACCGCTCGGGCGTGGAGGGCTGGGCGCGCGCGACGATGCCCGGCCGCATGGGCAGCGCGCTGACGCCGCAAGCCATGGAATGGTGGACGCGCTACATGGGCGAGGCGCCCGCCGGCGCGGTCAAGGCCTGCTTCCGCATGCTGCCCCGGCTGGCGGAACCCAGTCGCCTGGAGGCCATACGCTGCCCTACCCAGGTCATCGTGGCCGTGCAGCCGGAACGGCCCGGCGCGTACGACCAGCGCCAATCGGTGGCCGAAGTGCGCCGGTGGCAAAGCCGTATTCCGGGATCCGCCCTGGTGGAACTCCAGGCCGATTCGTATCACATCGCCGCCACGCATCCCGATGCCTGCGCGGCGCTGACACTCAGCTTCATAGAGAGGATTTCATCATGATGGGATGGCGCGGCCGTATCGGATTCCTGGTTCCTCCAGGAAATCCGACCGTGGAGCCCGAAATGGCGCAATTGGTCCCCAAGGGGGTGTCCCTGCATTTCACGCGCATGGTGGCGCACGGAACGACGGGCGCCCACGCGGGACAGGACGAACGCAACCGGACCCAGATCGCCCATCTGGCCGAGAATGCGGCCTTGCTCGCCATGGTCAAGCCGGACGTGATCGTCATGGCGCATACGGCCACGAGCTATACGCTGGGCAAGGAGGGCGAGGCGGAGCTGGTGACGCGGATGGAGCAGGCGCATGGTGTTCCATTCATTACCGCGTTTGGCAGCGTGCTGGCCGCCCTGGCGCACCTCGGGGTCACGCGCATCGCCTATGCCACGCCGTACAACGAGCAGACGACGCTGCAGGGCAAGGCGCATCTGCAGGCGCATGGCCTGGACGTGGTGGCCCATGGCATATTGCCCAACGTGGTGAATATCTATGACGAGACGCCTGAACGCGCGTATGCGCTGGGCCGGCAGGTCGACCATCCCGACGCCCAGGCCCTGTTCCTGAGCGGCGTGGGCATGCCCACGGTGGACGCCATCAACCTGCTTGAACGCGATCTCGGCAAACCGGTGGTGTCCAGTGCCACCGCCATGATGTGGAATGCGTTGCGCAAGATAGGCGTGCGGGATACGGCGGCCGATGGCGGTTCGCTGCTGACCGGCGTGGCGGGAGGACGACGGATATGACGCTATACCTGAACGAAGCGGACGTGCGCCAGCTGCTGCCCATGGCGCGCGCGGTCGACGAAGTCGAACGCGCATTCTCCGCGCACGGTCGCGGCCAGGCCGTCGATATCCCGCGCCGCCGCACGCGCCAGCCCGGCGGGCACCTGCATATCCTGCAGGCGGCCGCGCCGGAGATCGGCGTCATCGGCTACAAGGCCTACTACAACAAGCCGGGCAAGCCACTGAACACCCTGCTGCACCTGATGAATCACGCCCAGGGAAATACGGAAGCGATCATCGAGTCGGACTGGCTGGGGCGCATCCGCACGGGCGCGGCGACGGGGGTGGCCGCGCGCTACCTGGCGCGCGAGGATGCGCGCGTGCTGGGACTGTTCGGCTACGGCCGTCATGCGCGCACGCAACTGGAAGCCGTCTGCACTGTCCGCGACATCGACGAGGTGAAGGTCTTCGGCCGCAACCAGGACGCCGTGCGCGCGTTCTGCGAGGAGATGTCGCGGAAGGTCCCGGCGCGGGTGCGGCCCGCGCTCTCGCGCGAAGAGACGGTGCGCGGCTCGGACATCATCGTCACCATGACGCGCGCGTCCGAACCCCTGTTCGACGGGCGCTGGCTGGAGCCTGGACAGTTCGTCGCGGCGACCGGGTCCAATGCGCTGGATCGACGCGAGATCGACCTTGAGACCGTGCGGCGCGCCGACGTCATCGCCGTGGACTCGCGCGAAGTGGCGCAGGGGGAATGCGGGGACCTGCTGCCGGCGTACGAGAATGGCCTGATCTATTGGGAGAACCTGGCGGACATGGGCGGCATCGTCACCGGCCGCTGGCCCGGCCGCACGGCCGCCGCCCAGGTCACGTTGTTCGAGTCCCATGGGATGGCGATCCAGGACCTGTATGTCGGCGCGGCGGTCCTGGCGGCGGCGCGCGAACGGGGCATGGGCGTGTCGCTGCCCATGGGCGGGGCGGACGCCCGATAGCTCGAACTTCAGGTCCCGAAATCCTGCGCCGCTTCCGGCTGGTACAGGATTTCGGCCAGCGTGGCCCGGTGGTCGGCGCGGTCCGCGCCCTGCCAGCGGATGGCCTGGCCCACGCGGTGGCCGACCAGGGCCAGGCCCAGCGGCGAAAGCACGGAGATGCGGCCGCTCGCCGCATCGCTTTCGGACGGGTAGACCAGGGTAATGATCATGTCCTCGCCCTGCTCATCGCGCAGCTTCAGGCGCGTGCGCATGGTGACGACGTCCGAATCGATGAGGTGGACGGGCACGGTCACGGCCGAGTCGATGAGATCGTAGGCCGCGTCCTCGACTTCCTGCGGCAGGCCATCGGCCGGCAGGCGTTCCAGCATGCCGGTCAGGCGCGCGTGGTCGAGATCGGTCATCACGCGGTCGGGGGTGGGGGCTTGCATGATTCACTCCTTCAAGGCCGTGCCGTTGGAAGGGGTGGCGGCACGGCGTGTCTTTGCGCGGGAGCGGGCCCGACGACCGAAGAACTGCGCGTATGAAAGAAAGTGTGGTGGCGGTCGCCGGGCTCAGGCATGTGCGGCGAGAGCCGCGGCCGGTCCGGTCTGGTCCGCTCGGGGCGGGAGCACGCACGCATGCGCCGGGCGCCGTGCGGCCCCGGTTGCGGCCTGCAGGGCAGGCGTATGCGTGAGATGTGCGGAAGTCATGTACCCGATTCTAGTGGGGTCTGGCCCCGGCGTCCAATCGCCGCGATCCTGCCCATTCCATAACCCCTCCCGATTCCAAGGCCACACCCCGGAACCTCTACGGCGCGCCCGCGTTTTTCAGGAGCTATAAGTCGCTGCGCGAGCGCGATTCCGCGCCTGAAGGGTGCTCTGGAAGTGCCGGCGATGCATACGCTGATGTCCGGCCCTCATAATCAAGCCAACGACAATTCCAATTCTTTGCCGATCGACTCAAGCGCCGCGGCAATGGTGTCGATCTTGGTCGCGTGCTCGAGGTCAATGATGCGGTTGACCTCTTGCGGACGAGTACCCATGCGGCGAGCGAGTTCGGCCGGCGAAATCCCCTGGGAAATCATCTCGTTCAAGAGCAAGACCTTGGCGGATACGCTGGCCGGCAGCGACACGAGCACCTCGCCACGCCGCGCCTTCGACGGTGCCGGCACTGGGCGCCGATCCTCAAAATAGAAATCCATCGCCGTAAGCAGCGCATCAGCCGCCATGGACTTGGCCTCATCGATGCCGCAGCCGTGCGAAATCGCCTCGGGAATATCCCGGAAAGTTACGAGAAAGCCTGCTGTATCGGGTTCGATTGCGGCGGGGTAGCGCAACATGATTACCTCCCTGCTGGGGTGCAATGAAACGTGAGTTGGAAGCCCCATGCGGGGCCCCCTTGCTACTTCAATCCGAGCTGCTTGAGGATGGCTTGCCTCAGCCCTTCCCCGATCTCGTGACTGCCGTGCCGCGGCAGGGTGCTCTGCTTGCCTCGGAAGTAGACTTTCGTGTGGTTGCCGCCTTCCTTGAACGTTGCCCCTTGTTCCGCGAGCCACCGTCTGAACTCACTTAATTTCAACGCACCTCCCTTTTGTGTTGATGACGCGAGAAGTATAAACATTTTTGTTTATACAAACAAGCAGGTCCTTTCGCTACGTACGCGAAAGCGCACCGTCAGTCGTCGCGCGCTCGAAGACAGTTCCACAGCACTGAGCGCCTCTTCGTCGGCGCTGGCGGCGGGGAGGCGGGGAACTGTCTCTTCATGTGCGCCACAAAATGGCTCCTGTGCGCCAGCCGAGGATGACGCGGGCGGACTTGGGGTTTCCCTGTATGGCGGCTGGTTGCGCAGGGTTCTTTTTCTTGACGGAGGGCACGTGCCAGCGCTGACCCAATGTGTTCGCATTTTTGTCGAAGAGCAGCTTAGAGAGCCGATAGGCATCTTCTGGTCATTTGTCGCACCCATCGCTTATATCGTCCTGACCTCGGTCGACGATGGCAAGGTCTTCCTGCCCTCGGGCGTATACGTGCAGAGGTCGGCTTGGTGCCTTGCCTATGTGGCCCTGCTTCTTTCTTCGACGAGCTTTGGACTCTATCTCGTCGGTCGTCGAGAAAGCGGCTTCATAAGGTCCTTCTTGTTCAACCCGGCCAGGCGGCGGCGATTCATCCTCGCGCAATATCTGGCGTCCCTGGTTCTGGCCCTGGCCTATGGGACTGCATTCGTTGCCGTAACAGCGTCCACGATCACTGACATGGGCCTGGCCTGCGCCACGCTTCTGCTCGGGAAGTACATATTGGTGGCGGCAGTTCTCATGTTCGCCGCCACTTTCGTTGCGGCACTGCCGCTCACGTTCGGCGCGGCGGGTAGCCTCATGTCGATCTCGATAACCATCGCCGTGGTAGCGGGGCTGGCGTCGAATTCGGCATTCGTTGAAGGGCCTTCGGTTCTGGCATACCTGAATCCCTTCCTTGCCGCCGCGCATTTCCTCTCCGCATCCATACCGAAGCCGAACTTCCTTGCCGTATTGGGTGCGCAAGTCATCCTGCTGGGCACGCTGGGGGTATATGGCGTCGCCCGCCTGCGAGTCAACCCGGAATGGAGCAACCGATGAAAAGCCATGCGTTAAACGTCAAGAATGTCGTCTTTCATCGGAAGAACAAGACCGTCCTGGACCATGTCTCGCTTTCGGTGCGTGCGGGCTCGATAATCGGTCTGCTGGGCGCCAACGGCGCGGGAAAGACAACGCTATTCGACATCGTGTGTGGCCTGCGCACGCGGCAAAGCGGGCAGGTCTCCGGCGTGCGCGCGGACAGGATCGCCTATCTCACGCAAGTCGTGACCGTACCCGATGCCCTGAAGCTCGGGGAAATGGCTCGACTGGTCTACGGACTCTGCGCGGTTCCTAAGAACCCGACAACCGGCGTATTCGAAGGATCGCGATCCAGGATCCTGGAAAAGTTCAAGATGCTGTGGGACCGCCGTGCGAATAGCTGCAGCTACGGCGAAAAGCGGTGGTTCGTGGTGATGGTCATTCTTTCGCTGGACGCGGACCTCTACCTTCTGGACGAGCCTACCGCCGGTGTCGATGCGGAGTACCGCTTCTATCTCTGGGAAGCCCTAGCGCGCGTGAAGGCGCAAGGAAAGTCCGTGCTGTTCTCCACCCACATGGTGACCGAGATAGAACACCATTGCGATGGCTTCTATTTCCTCAAGGGCGGCTCCTTGCGTCGTTTCAACAGCGCGGCGCAATTGGTGACCGAATATGGGGGCAAGACGGTAGAGGAAGCGTTCGTCCGGTATGTGACGCAATGACCTGGCGCCCGGCGGCCGGCGCGGTCCGCCTGGATCCGGCCGGGCCGGGTCGGCGCATGCATGACCGTGGAAAGTCCATAGGCGATCCGTGGAAGGGCCAGGGACCGTCCAGGGACCGTCTACGGACCGTCCACGGATCTTAACCCGTTGATTCCTAAAATTTATCCAGGCAATCAACGGACGGAGATGAGTGGTGCGAAGGAGGGGACTCGAACCCCTACACCTGTTACGGCGTCAGGACCTAAACCTGGTGCGTCTACCAATTTCGCCACCTTCGCATCTAGGCAAGCCCGCTATTGTAGCTTGCTTGTTAAAATTCCGTCCATGAACCCGCGTCTAGATGCTCTACAGCCTTATCCCTTCGAAAAATTGCGCCAGTTGCTGGCAGGCGCAGGCACGCCGCCCAGCGGCCTGGGACCGATCAACCTGTCGATCGGAGAGCCCAAGCACGATACCCCCCAGCGCGTAGCGCAAGCCATGGCGCAGGCCCTGCCGGGCGGCCTGGCGGCCTACCCGCCGACCAAGGGCGAACCGCGGCTGCGCGAAGTGATCGCGCAGTGGATCGGCAAGCGTTACGGCATCCCCCAGCCCGACCCCGATACGCAGGTGCTCCCCGTGCTGGGCTCGCGCGAAGCCCTGTTTTCCTTCACCCAGACCGTGATCGACCCGGACGGCAAGGACATCGTCATCTGCCCCAACCCGTTCTACCAGATCTACGAAGGCGCGGCCCTGCTCGCCGGCGCCACCCCGTACTACGTCAACGCCGACGCATCCCGCAATTTCGCCCCCGACTGGTCCCTGGTGCCCGAGGACGTGTGGCGCCGCACCCGCCTGGTGCTGGTCTGCTCGCCGGGCAACCCCGCCGGCAACGTCATGTCGCTGGACGACTGGCGCGAGCTGTTCGCGCTCAGCGATCGCCACGGATTCATCATCGGCTCGGACGAGTGCTATTCCGAGATCTACCTGAACGAAACCGCTCCCCCGCTGGGCGCGCTGCAAGCCGCCGTTCAGCTGGGCCGCCCGGACTTCAAGCGCCTGATCACCTTCTCCAGCCTGTCCAAGCGGTCCAACGTGCCCGGCATGCGGTCCGGCTTCGTGGCCGGCGACGCCTCGCTGGTCGCCCCCTACCTGCTGTACCGCACCTACCACGGCAGCGCCATGAGCCCCGTCGTCGCCGCCGCCAGCATCGCGGCCTGGACCGATGAGACCCATGTGCGGGACAATCGCCGGCTGTATCGCGAAAAATTCGATGCGGTCGTGCCCATCCTGCAACGCGCCCTCGACATCTCGCGGCCGGCCGCATCCTTCTACCTGTGGGTACCCACCCCCGGTTCGGACACCGACTTCGCGCGTGATCTCTATGCGCAATGCGCGGTGACCGTGCTGCCGGGCAGCTACCTGGGGCGCGAGGCGCAGGGCCTGAACCCTGGCGCCGGCCGCGTACGCCTGGCCCTGGTCGCGCCGCTGGCACAGTGCGTGGATGCCGCCAACCGTATCGCCGATTTTGTGAAGAAGACCAACTAACCCTGCCCGTAGATCCTGAATACTATGACTCTCGACCTCCAAACCACCATCGAAGCCGCCTGGGAAGCCAGGGCCTCCCTGTCGCCCACCGACGCCAGCGCGGAGATCCGCGAAGCCATCGAACACACCATCGACGGCCTCGATACGGGCCGCCTGCGCGTGGCCGACAAGAACACCGGCGAATGGGTCGTGCACCAGTGGATCAAGAAAGCCGTGCTGCTGTCGTTCCGCCTGCAGGAAAACGCCATCATGGGCCAGGCGCCGCTGCAGTTCTACGACAAGGTGCCGCTCAAGTTCTCGGAATACGGCAACGCCGCGTTCCAGCATGGCGGCTACCGCGTGGTGCCCCCGGCGGTGGCGCGCCGCGGCTGCTTCATCGCCCGCAACGTGGTGCTGATGCCCTCCTACGTGAACATCGGCGCCTATGTCGATGAAAGCACCATGGTGGACACCTGGGCCACCGTGGGTTCGTGCGCGCAGATCGGCAAGAACGTGCACCTGTCCGGCGGCGTCGGCATCGGCGGCGTGCTGGAGCCGCTGCAGGCCAACCCCACCATCATCGAGGACAACTGCTTCATCGGCGCGCGTTCCGAAGTCGTGGAAGGCGTGGTGGTGGAAGAGAACTCGGTGCTGGCCATGGGCGTGTTCCTGTCGCAAAGCACCAAGATCTTTGACCGCGCCACCGGCAAGATCACCTATGGCCGCGTGCCTTCGGGCTCGGTCGTGGTGCCCGGCACGCTGCCTTCGGAAGACGGCTCGCACAGCCTGGCCTGCGCCGTCATCGTCAAGCGCGTGGACGCGCAGACGCGCGCCAAGACCAGCATCAACGACCTGCTGAGGGCTTGATGAGCGCATCCCCGGTACTCGATCTGGTCAAGGACCTGATCGCCCGCCCGTCGGTCACCCCGGACGATGTCGACTGCCAGAAGCTGCTGACGCAGCGCCTGCAGGCTTCCGGCTTTACCTGCGAAAGCATCGTCAGCAAGGACGTCACCAACCTGTGGGCCCGGCGCGGCAGCGCCGGCCCCCTGCTGGTGTTCGCCGGCCATACCGACGTGGTGCCGCCGGGGCCGCGCGAGAAATGGGAAAGCGATCCCTTCGTGCCGGTCGAGCGCGATGGGTATCTGTACGGCCGGGGCGCGGCCGACATGAAGAGCTCCATCGCCGCCTTCGTGGTGGCGGCCGAGGAATTCGTGACGGCGCATCCCGACCATGCGGGCTCGATCGCCCTGCTGCTGACCTCCGACGAGGAAGGCCCGGCCACCGACGGCACGGTCGTCGTGTGCGAACGCCTGCGCGAGCGAGGCGAGACGCCGGACTACTGCATCGTCGGCGAACCGACCTCGGTCGACAAGCTGGGCGACGTCTGCAAGAACGGCCGCCGCGGCTCGCTGTCCGGCCGATTGACTGTCAAGGGCATCCAGGGCCACGTGGCCTATCCGCACCTGGCCCGCAACCCGGTGCACCAGCTTGCGCCCGCGCTGGCCGAGATCGTCGCCATCGAATGGGACCAGGGCAATGAATACTTTCCGCCCACCACCTTCCAGGTGTCCAACCTGAACGCCGGCACCGGCGCCACCAACGTGGTGCCGGGCGAAGCGGTGGCGCTGTTCAATTTCCGCTTCTCCACGGCGAGCACGCCGGACAGCCTGAAGGCCCGGCTGACCGAGGTGCTCGACCGCCATGGGCTGGAATACGACATCAAGTGGGAATTGGGCGGCGAGCCTTTCCTGACGCCGCGCGGCACGCTGAGCACGGCGCTGACGCGCGCCATCGCCGACGAAACCGGACTGACGACCGAGCTGTCGACCACCGGCGGGACGTCGGACGGGCGCTTCATCGCCAAGATCTGCCCGCAAGTGATCGAATTCGGGCCGAATAACGCAACCATCCACAAGGTCAACGAACGGATCGAGCTGTCGGCGCTGACGCCGTTGAAGAACATCTACCGCCGTACGCTCGAAAATCTCTTGCTCCCCTCCGAATCCGCCGCATGACCATCTCCGACCACCCGGAACTGACGACCGTACGCGACCTGGTTCGCTACGGGGTATCGCGGCTGCACGCCGCCGAAGTGACCTTCGGCCACGGCAGCGACAACGCCTGGGACGAGGCAGTCTACCTGGTGCTGCACGCCCTGCACCTGCCGCCCGACACGCTGGATCCCTTCCTCGACGCCCGCGTGCTGGCCGAGGAGCGCCAGCGCGTGCTGGGCCTGCTGGAGCGCCGCGTGCAGGAACGCCTGCCGGCGCCCTACCTGACCAACGAAGCGTGGCTGCGCGGCCATCGCTTCTATGTCGACAACCGGGTCATCGTCCCCCGCTCCCCCATTGCCGAACTGCTGGACGACGGCCTGTCGCCCTGGCTCAACGACCCCGAAACCGTGGAGAACGTGCTGGACATGTGCACCGGCTCGGGCTGCCTGGCCGTACTGTCGGCCCTGGCCTTCCCCTTCGCGCACGTGGATGGCGTGGACATTTCGTCCAGCGCGCTTGAAGTCGCCATGCACAACGTCGGCGCCTACAATCTGCACGACCGCGTGGGCCTGCACCTGAGCGACCTGTTCGACAAATTGAACACGGGCCGCCTGTACGACGTGATCATCTGCAATCCTCCCTACGTCAACGCGGGCTCCATGGACGCGCTGCCCGCCGAATATCGCCACGAGCCGGAGCTGGCGCTGGCCGGCGGCGACGACGGCATGGACCTGGTGCGCCGCATCCTGCGCGACGCGCCCCGGTATCTGAAACCCCAGGGCATCCTGGTGCTGGAAATCGGCCATGAACGCAGCCACTTCGAGGCGGCCTTCCCCGATCTGACACCGGTCTGGCTGGACTCTTCCGAAGCGTCCGACCAGCTGCTGCTGCTTACCCGAGAGCAATTGGCGTCGTGATTCGTGCTCAAGGCTTGACGCTGCGGCGCGGCACCAAGGTGCTGCTCGACAGCGCGGAATTCGTGGTCAATCCGGGCGAACGGGTAGGCATCGTCGGCAAGAATGGCGCCGGCAAGTCCACCCTGTTCGCGCTGCTCACCGGCGACCTCGACCAGGACGCCGGCACGCTGACGATGCCGGAAGGCTGGCGCATCGCCAGCGTCAAGCAGGAAATCGCCGCCGATGACCGCTCGGCGCGGGACTTCGTCATCGATGGCGACGTGCACTTGCGCGCGTTGCAGCAGCGCCGCGCGACCCTCGCCGACAGCCAGGGCACCGAAATCGCGGAAACCGAGGCCGCCCTGGTCGAGGCGGGCGCCTGGAGCGCGAATTCGCGCGCCGAGCAGCTGCTGGCCGGGCTGGGCTTCAAGCCCGCAGAATGGGCCCAGCCGGTGAACAGTTTTTCCGGCGGCTGGCGCATGCGCCTGGCGCTCGCGCGCGCGCTGATGGCGCCGTCCGAACTGCTGCTGCTGGACGAGCCGACCAACCACCTGGACCTGGACGCCATGCTGTGGCTGGAAAAATGGCTGGCGGCCTACCAGGGCACCGTCCTGCTGATTTCCCACGATACCGAGTTCCTCGACGCGGTGGCGCGGTCCATCCTGCATTTCGATCACGCCAAGCTGGTGCGCTATCGCGGCGGCTACCAGGACTTCCTCACCCAGCGCGCGGAACGCCTGCGCCAGACCAGCATCGCCTTCGAACGGCAGACGCGCGAGGCGGCGCGCCTGCAAGGCTTCATCGACCGTTTCAAGGCCAAGGCGTCCAAGGCCAAGCAGGCCCAGAGCCGGGTCAAGGCCCTGGCCCGCATGGAAGCGCTGGCGCCGCTGCAGGTCGATGCCGGCATCGATATCCGCATCCCCTCCCCCGACCACATGCCGGACCCGCTGCTGGTGCTGGACAAGCTGTCGGCCGGCTACACCACCGACGACGGCCAGCAGGTGTCCATCCTGCGCGACGTGACGCTGATGGTGCGTGCCGGCAGCCGCATCGGCGTGCTGGGCGCCAATGGCGCGGGCAAGAGCACCCTCATCAAGACGCTGGCCGAGGAATTGCAGATCCAGGGCGGCGAACGGCGCGCCTCGCGCGGGCTGGCGATAGGCTATTTCCACCAGCACCAGCTGGACATGCTGGACCTGGAGGCGACGCCGCTGATGCACCTGGCGCGCATCGCCCCGGACGCGCGCGAACAGGAACTGCGCAACTACCTGGGCGGCTTCGGCTTTTCCGGCGACACGGTCAACGGCAAGGTCGCGCCCATGTCGGGCGGCGAGAAAGCGCGCCTGGCGTTGTCGCTGATCGTCTGGCAGAAACCCAATCTGCTGCTGCTGGACGAGCCCAGCAACCACCTGGACGTGGAAACCCGCGAGGCGCTGGCCACGGCCCTGGCCGAATTCGCGGGCAGCATGCTGCTGGTCTCGCACGACCGGCACCTGCTGCGCACCACGGTCGACAGTTTCTGGATCGTGGCCGACGGCGTGGTGCGCGAGTTCGACGGCGACCTGGAGGACTACCGGGAATGGCTGGCGGCGCGCAATGCGGAGGAAAGAGCCGGGCAACGGGCGGCCGACAAGGCCGAAGCGCAGCGCACCGAGGACGGCGCCGACGCCGTGGTCGACCGCAAGCAACAGCGCCGCCTGGAAGCCGAACAGCGGCAGCGCCTGGCCGTCGCGCGCAAGCCGCTGCAGGCCAGGCTGGCCAAGGTGGAAACCGCCATGGACAAGGCACGGCTGCGGCTGGCCGAACTCGATGCCCTGGTCGCCGACGCGGACCTCTACACCGACGCGCGGCGCGCCGAACGCCAGCAGGTCATGAGCGAGCATGGCGAGCTGAGCAAGCAGCTGGAGAGCCAGGAAGAGGAATGGCTCATGTTGCAGGAAGAGATAGAGGCCATCGAGCGCGACGCGGGCTGAGCGGCGATCGCATCGGCACCGCACCATGACACAGGCTTGACGCCGCGCCCGGCCCCGGGCGGCCCCGCCCCCCGCGGTCCAAGCAATGACGCCCTCAAGCATTACCGCTTGAGGGCGCACGATAACGGCCGATCTGGCTAGGTCTACCTGGCCTGCATGGCCAGCCGGCCAGCCGGTCAGCCGGCAATCACATCCAGCTTGGCGATGCCCAGCGCCAGCGTCTTGGTCCCGACATCGCGGAACTGGATCTGCGCCTGCGCATCCTGGCCGCTGCCGCTCAAGCCCACGATGGTGCCATCGCCGAAGCGCGCATGGCGCACGCCCATCCCGATACGGAATTGCCGGTCGCCCACCGTCACGCCGCTGCTGACGGAGCGGGGCGCGCGGGGCGCGGCCGTACCGGTAGGCTTGCGGCCGAAGGCATCGCGCGATGCCCCGCTCCAGCGGTCTTCGCCATAGCCACCCTGGCTCGCGCCATAGCCCTGGCTGCCGCCGCCGGTGCGCGGTGTCAGCCATTTCAGGTGCTGTTCCGGGATTTCCGTCAGGAAGCGCGAACGCATGGCATAGCGCGTCTGGCCGTGCAGCATGCGGCTTTGCGCCAGGCTCAGGTACAACCGTTCGCGCGCGCGCGTGATGGCCACGTACATGAGGCGCCGCTCTTCTTCCAGGCCGGATTGCTCCAGCAGGCTGTTTTCATGCGGGAACAGGCCCTCTTCCAGGCCCGTGATGAAGACGGCGTCGAACTCCAGGCCCTTGGCGGCGTGCACGGTCATCAACTGCACCGCGTCCTGGCCGGCCTCGGCCTGGTTGTCGCCCGCCTCCAGCGCGGCATGCGACAGGAACGCGGCCAGCGGCGTGAGGCCGCCATCGGCCGGCGCCCCGGGCAGGACTTCTCCCGTGGCGGCATCCGTGACCGGTTCGCTGCGCGGCACCACGCCGCCCGGCAAGCCGTCGAAATTCTCTTCGGACGCGAACACCGCCGCGGCGGTGATCAATTCGTTCAAGTTCTCGATGCGCTCGGCGCCTTCGCGTTCGCCCTTGTAGTGATCGAGCAGGCCACTGGCGTGCAAAACATGCTCGACCATCTCCGGCAAGGGGAGTTGGCGCGTGTCTTCGGCCATGCGCTGGATCAGCGTGGCGAACTGGGCCAGGTTGGCGCCGCCCTTGCCCGGCACGCGGGCCACCGCGCCATACAGGCTGGTGTCCTGCGAGCGGGCCGCGTCGGCTTGCTGTTCCAGCGTGCGGGCGCCGATGCCGCGCGCGGGGAAATTGACCACGCGCATCCAGGACGTATCGTCGTCGGGATTGGCGAGCAGGCGCAAATAGGCCAGCGCGTGCTTGATTTCCTGGCGCTCGAAGAAGCGCAAGCCGCCATAGACCTTGTAAGGAATACCCGACGAAAAGAGTCCATGCTCCAGCACGCGGGACTGGGCGTTGCTGCGATAGAGCACCGCGATTTCGCGTCGCGCGCGGCCATCGGCCACCAGGGCGCGGATTTCGTCGACGATCCAGTGCGCCTCCATGCCGTCGGAGGGCTGCTCGATCACGCGGATGGGCTCGCCCTCGCCTTGCTCGGTCCAGAGATTCTTGCCCAGGCGACCGCTGTTGTGATCGATCAGGGCGTTGGCGGCGTCCAGGATATGGCCGTAGGAGCGATAGTTCTGCTCCAGCCGGATGACGGTGCCGTGCGCGTAGTCGCGCTCGAAATCCGCCATGTTGCCGACGTTGGCGCCGCGGAAGGCGTAGATGGACTGGTCGTCATCGCCCACCGCGAAAATGTAGGCGCCGCCGCCGGCCAGCAGGCGCAACCACTTGTATTGCAGCGTGTTGGTGTCCTGGAACTCATCGACCAGGATATGGCGGAAGCGGCGCTGGTAATGCTCGCGCACGGGCGCGTTGCGCGACAGCAGCTCGTAGGCGCGCAGCAGCAATTCGGGGAAATCGACCACCCCCTCCCGCTGGCACTGGGCCTCGTAAAGCTGATAGATCTCGACCAGGCGGCGCCGATGGCTGTCCCAGACCTCGACATCGTCGGGGCGCTGCCCTTCTTCCTTGGCGCCATTGATGAAGCGCTGGACGTCGCGCGGCGGAAATTTCTCGTCGTCGATGCCGTTGGCCTTCAGCAAACGCTTGATGGCCGCCAACTGGTCCGCGGTATCGAGGATCTGGAAAGCCTGGGGCAAGCCGGCATCGCGATGATGGGCGCGCAGCAGGCGATTGCACAGGCCGTGGAACGTGCCGACCCACAGGCCGCGCGTATCGATGGGCAGGATGGCGGTGATGCGCGTCAACATCTCGCGCGCCGCCTTGTTGGTGAACGTGACCGCCAACAGCCCAAATGGACTGGCCTGGCCGTTTTGAATCAGCCAGGCCATGCGGGTGATCAGCACCCGGGTCTTGCCGCTGCCCGCCCCGGCGAGGACCAGGGCGTGCTGCGGTTCGAGAGTTACGGCTTCGCGTTGCTGGGGATTGAGTTTCTCGATCATGCCGCGTAACGACGCAGCCGGATCGCGAACTGCTCTAGACCTTCGATACCGCTCTGCTGGGCGCGCTGGCACCAGGCCTGCAAATCGCTGAGCAGCTGCTCGCTGCTGGCGCTGGAGCTTTCCCACAGGCGGCCCAGTTCGCGGCGCATCTGCACCAGGGTGGACAGCGACTGGCTGCGGGCGATGGCCTGGTCGACCTGGGCCACCTGCTCCGGCTGCAGCACGTCTTCGTTACGGTGCAGCCAGCGGCGCACGCGGCGCAGCATGGTGAGATTGGTGGCATCGGCCCCCTGCGGCGTCGACTTCAGCTTGGCAAGTTCCTGGCGCGCCGTGGTCTTCACGACGTCGGCGTAGCGCGCCATGACTTCGTAGCGATGGGTAATGACGCCCTGCAAGGTGCTGAGGTCGATCATGGGCTTGTGGCCGTTTTCCAGCTTGAGCTTGGGCGCGACCTTCTTCACCTTGGCCAGGCCGAAGAAGCGCAGCACGCTGATGTAGCACCAGCCGATATCGAACTCATACCACTTCGACGAGAACTTGGCCGAGGTGCCATGGGCGTGGTGATTGTTGTGCAGTTCCTCGCCGCCGATCACGATGCCCCAGGGGAACACGTTGGTGCTGGTGTCCGGGCTGGCATAGTTGCGGTAGCCCCAGTAGTGGCCGATACCGTTGACCACGCCGGCGGCCCAGAAAGGAATCCAGGCCATCTGCACGGCCCAGACCGTCAGGCCGATGGCGCCGAACAGGGCGATGTCGATCGCCAGCATGGTCATGATGCCCCACAGGCTGTGGCGCGAGTAGATATTGCGCTCAAGCCAGTCATCCGGCGTGCCGTGGCCGAACTTGGCCATGGTTTCCTTGTTCTCCGATTCCTGGCGATAGAGCTCGGCGCCGCGGAACAACACCTTCCAGATGCCGAACAGCATGGGCGAATGGGGATCGCCGTCGCGCTCGCACTTGGCGTGGTGCTTGCGGTGAATGGCGACCCATTCCTTGGTGACCATGCCCGTCGTCATCCAGAGCCAGAAGCGGAAGAAGTGCATCACGGCGGGATGCAGGTCGAGACCCCGGTGGGCCTGGCTGCGATGCAGGAAGACCGTGACCGAGACGATGGTGATATGCGTCATCACCAGGGTGTACGCGAGAATCTCCCACCAGGAAGATTGGGACAAGCCACCAGTGATGAAGGAAAGGACGTGATCCATAGACCGTGTGTGCGCCTCAAAATTGAGTACGGGAAGTTTAGCCTACCTTTGGGGGGTTATGACAGGGGCATTTCAAAATAGTTCGACGCTTTTTTGACCATAATCAATGACGAAGGTTATCATTTCGCCGATTTTGACTGAGATTCAGGGCTACGCCAGCCCGCCCTCCACCCCGCAGGCGGCGTGCCCGACCCGCCCAGGGCTGCACCATGCCTGTTGTATTTTTCCTATTTTGCCCTGATGCGCCTGCCTAGCCCAGCCCTCCGCGGCACCGTTTTGTCCCGTTTCCGCCGGCAAGTCCCGGGCCGCCGCCTGCTGCCGTATCTGGCGGCGACGGCCCTGGTTTCAATGGCGGCGCACGCCGGCGGCAATAACAATATCCCCCAGCCGCGCGCCTGGTCGGTGCCGCCCGGCAAGGCCACCCTGCTGGCCACCTACTACGAAATCGTCGACGCCAACTGCCGCCCCCTGAAGGCGCCGGCGGTGCGCATACTCAGCCGGCCGGCGCTGGGCACCCTGACCGTCAGCAGTGATGTCGGGCTGGCCGACAACCCGTCAAGGTGCGCCAACATCAAGGTCCCGGTGACGCAGGTCTATTACCAGGCGGGTATGCAGCCCGGGCAGGACACCTTTTCCTGGGAGGTGCATTTCCAGTCACGGAACCTGGGAACGCAACGCATCCAGGGCGCGGTGGCGGTGACGCCCGGGGCGCGCTAGGGCAGGCCCGCGCTGCCGGCAAGGCCGGGCCGCGGTCGCGTGCCCCGGGATCGGCAAGGCCCGCGACAGGTCCCATATACAGCAGGTCCGGCAGGACCGCGCGCAGCATCCGCAGCGTCGGCGGCTCGATGGCGTGGCTGGCGATCAATATCACGTTGACGGCCACGATGGTGACCGTCCCAGCCAGGTAGTCATGGTGGTGTATTTGAGCTGGCGGCGCCGCCAGCCGCGACAAAGACGGCGCGCTAGCCTTCGCGCGGTCCCGGCTCCACGGCCGCCGGCACGCGCGGCAGGAAATCGCCCGCCACTTCGAACGCGCATTCCGCCCGGGCGATCTCGATGACCCGCGTCACCACGGGATTGACCAGGCTCTTCTTGTAGACCGCGTAATAGTTGATCGTCGGCAGCGGCGGCAGCACGTCCAGCTGCCGCAGCGCGCCGCGGTCGACCAGCGGCGCGAAATACGCACCCGGCAGATAGCTGATGCCCAGGCCCAGCATCGTGAGCTGGGCCATCATCCCCAGGCTGTTGCAGGTCAGCACCCGCTTGACGGAAAGGCCCTGCTCGGCGAACCATGCATCGTAGAGATGGGAAAGCGCCGAGTTGGTGGGCTGCGAGATCACCGGATACGGCGCCAGGTCGCGCGGATTCAAGCGCGCGGAGAAATCGATGTCCAGCGTCGGGCTGGCCATCCACACATTGGTCACCGCGCCCAGGTGGGTGCAGTCATAGTGATGGCTCCAGAACGGTCCCGGCATGATGGCCAGGTCCAGTTGGTCGCGCTCCAGCCGTTCGTAGAGGGTGATGCCGCCGTCGATGTCCGGCATGAGCTGCACCCGCGGATAGCGCAGGCTGATGTGCTTGATGAGCCGCGCCAGCCAGGTCATGCCCACCAGCTCGGTGACGCCAAGCCGTATCACGCCCTCGAAGCTGGCCGGATCCGCCATGTGCCGCACCAGGCGGCTGTTCAGGTCCAGCATTTGCCGCGCAAGATCGAACAGCCGGCGCCCATGCTGGGTGAGGACCAGGCGGCGGGCATGGCGCTCGAACAAGGGCGCGCCGGCAAACCCCTCCAGTTCCCCCACCCGCTTGGCCACCGCCGACTGGGTCGTGTGCAGTTTGCGCGAGGACGCGCTGAAGCTGCCCAGTTCCGAGCTCCAGTAAAAAGCCTCTAGCTGCTTCAGGGTATACATCGCGGCGGTAGACGCGTGGCGCATGAAACCGCTCACCTTACCACTCGCCCGCCATCAGGCGCGCGGATGCAGCACGTCGGCCAGGAAACGCTGGGCGCGCGGATGGCGCGGCGCGCTGAAGAAGTTCTCGGGCGTGTCCGCTTCGAGGATTTCGCCGGCGTCCATGAACACGACGCGGTCGCTGACGTCGCGCGCGAAACCCATTTCATGGGTGACGCACACCATGGTCATGCCGTCCTTGGCCAGGCTTTTCATGACCTGCAACACTTCGCCCACCATCTCCGGGTCTAGCGCGCTGGTCGGCTCGTCGAACAGCATGACCGGGGGTTCCAGCGCCAGCGCGCGGGCGATGGCCACGCGCTGCTGCTGGCCACCGGACAGCGAACCCGGATAGGCGTCGATCTTGTGCTCCATACCCACGCGCGCGAGCAGTTCCCGCGCCCGCTCGATGGCCTGCTTGCGCGGCTGCTTGCGGATATTGACAGGGGCGAAGACGACGTTCTCCACCACGCTCATGTGCGGGAACAGATTGAACTGCTGGAACACGAAACCGATTTTCTGCCGCAGCGCATTGAGATTCGCGCCCTTGGCGTGGATGTCCGCGCCGTCGATCAGGATGCGGCCCTTGCCGATGGGTTCCAGGCGATTGATGGTGCGGATCATGGTGGACTTGCCGGAACCGGACGGGCCGCACACCACCAGCACCTCGCCACGCGCGACGGACAGGTCGACATCCTTCAGGACATGATGCGTCCCATACCACTTGTTTACTTTTTCAAGCTTGATCATAGGTTTTCCTTCAGGCCATGGCGCGCGCGCGGCGGATGCGCAGGTCCAGCCAGCCGAGGCCGCGGCTCAGGCTGAAACACACCAGGAAATAGACGATGGCCAGGATCCCGAACACCTGTAGCGGCTTGGTGAGGACCAGGTTGTTGACCTGGTTGGCCGCGAACGTCAGTTCGTTGACGCTGATGACATAGCCCAGCGAGGTTTCCTTGATGGTCGACACGAACTGGCTGGTCATGCTGGGCAGTACGTTGAACAAGGCCTGCGGCAGCACCACCTTGCGCATGGTCGTCCAGTAGCCGACACCGAGGGACCGCGAGGCCTCGACCTGGCCGTGCGGCACCGCTTCGATGCCGGCGCGGATGACCTCCGACAGGTAGGCGCTTTCATAGACCACCAGGGCGCAGATCAAGGTCCAGAAGCCGCTGATCGCCTCGCCAGTCAGCTTGGGCACCACGAAGTAGGCCCAGAAGATCAGCATCAGCAGGGGCATGCCGCGCACCACGACCACCAGCGTCTTGCTGGCGCGGCGCATCCACGCGTAGGGGCTGACGCGCGCCAGGGCGATACCCAGCGCCAGCGGCAGGGACAGCAGCAGCCCGCAGAACGCCAGGACCAGCGTCATGGCCAGGCCGCCCAGGGGGCCGTTGGGATACTGACCGACCAGCAGCAGGGGCCAGTATTGGTTCAGGACATCAAGCACCGTGGCCTCCTCGATTCAGCTTGTAGCGGGCGTTCACGCGCCAGCCGATGAACATGATCAGCAGCGAACCCGCCAGGTACATGATGGTCGCCGCGCCGAACGTGGCGAAGGTGCGGTAGGTCTCGTTCTCGATCTCGCGCGCCTGGTAGGTCAGCTCCATCACGCCGATGGCCATGGCCACGCTGGTGTTCTTGAACAGCAACAGCGCGCGGCTGACCAGCGGCGGGATGGAAATGCGCACCGCCTGCGGCACGATGACGAAACGCATGCATTGCAGGTAGCTGGCGCCCAGGGCGCGCGCCGCCTC
This sequence comes from Achromobacter aloeverae, assembly GCF_004121055.1. Lineage (GTDB taxonomy): Bacteria > Pseudomonadota > Gammaproteobacteria > Burkholderiales > Burkholderiaceae_B > Bordetella_C > Bordetella_C aloeverae. The sequence continues at coordinate 218,217 of NZ_PYAL01000002.1, read as the reverse complement.
GAACTGGGTGTAGGGAATGGCGCGCAAGCCGCTGCGGATGTCCTCGGCGATATAGGCGGCGGAGCCGAGAGCGAGCGCGATGGCGGCCAGCGACATTTCCGCGTTGTGCTGGTATAGCCAGCCCCGCAAGCCGTCGGGCAGCAGTTCCGGCATGCCGAAGTACCAGAACAACACCTGGACCAGCAGGGGCACGTTGCGGTGGTACTCCACATAGGCGTCGACGAACCAGCGGCAAGGCGCCAGTTCGGTAGCGCGCACGACGGTCAGGAGAATGGCCACGGCGAATGCCATGACCCATGCCACCAGGAAAAGCTGCACGGTCACCACCATGCCGCTCAGCAGCGTTTGATATTGGGAAGCGTCAAGTAGGCTCATGGGCGCGGGCGTCTGGGGCGGGTCTCGTGGCGGAACGCAGTGCGGAGGATCCCGTCCGCGATGCAAACCAGGCGGCCCGGCGCACGGCCGGCCGCCTGGACGACGTGGCGGCGATCAGCCGGCGATAGGCGCGATCTTGAAGGCGCGCTGCAGCTTGTACTGCGTCTGCGCGCCGAACCACTTGTCGAACAGCTGCCCCGCGGCGCCCGAGGCCTCGGCGCCGTCCAGCGCCTGGTTCACGGCGTCCAGCAGGCGCGGTTCGGACTTGCGCACGCCCAGGCCCCAGGACTCGTCGAACACGGACTTGGGGATGATGCTGACGGGCGCGGTGGGCGGGCTCTGCAATTGCAGGCGCACCAGCACCAGTTCGGACGCGAACTGCGCATCCACCTTCTTCTGTTGCAGGGCCAGGTAGGCGGACGAGCTGTCGCCGAAGCCCAGGACTTGCGACTTGTCCAGCACGCGCTTGATTTCGCGCTCGGAGCTGGATCCCTTGGTGGCGGCCACGCGGTGGCCGTTGACCGACTCGATGGTGTCCAGGCCCGAGTCCTTGCGCACCAGCAGCTTCTGCGGGCTGACGTAGTAGGCATGGCTGAAGGCGATCTGCTGGGCGCGGTCCGGCGAGTAGCCCAGGTTGGCGGCCAGGATGTCGACGCGGCCTTCGTTCAACTCGGGCACGCGCGCGGCCACCGACAGGAGCTTGTAGGTGATCTTCACGCCCAGCTTGTCCGCCACGAGCTTGCACATATCCACGTCATAGCCCACCAGTTGGCGCGTGGACGCATCCTGGAAGCTGAAGGGCTGCGAGGTGCCCAGCGTGCCGCAGACCAGCTCGCCCTTGGCCTTGATGTCGTCGAGCTGGTCGGCGCTGGCAGCGGCGCCCAGCGTCAGCGCGGCCAGGCCCAGGCAGGCTGCGATCAGGGTATTGCGTTTCATGGAGTGTTCCCCTTATGGATTGTGGTGGACGATGGGAAAAAGCGGAAAAAAAGCGCCCTCAAGCCAGGCGGGCGCAAGCTTCGCGTATCGCTGCGCAGCCCTTCCGGATGTCATCCAGCGAAGCGGCAAAGGACAGGCGGAAGGTGCCGGGCGCCCCATAGGCATGGCCATCGATAACGGCCACGCCCGCCTCGCGCAACAGGTAATGCGTCAGGTCGGTGTCGCTATGGATGACCTTGCCGTCGGGCGTCTTGCGGCCCAGCAGGCCGGCGCAGTCCGGAAAGACATAGAACGCGCCCTGCGGCACCACGATGTCCAGGCCGGGCGTGCCTTGCAGCTCGGCGATAGCCAGGTCGCGGCGCTCGCGGAAGACGCGAGTGAACTCGGTCACGCAATCCTGCGGGCCGGACAGCGCCTCGACGGCGGCGGCCTGGCTCACCGAGGAAGCGCCGGACGTGCTCTGGGATTGCAGGATGGCCATGGCCTTGATCAGTTCGTCGGGACCGGCGCCGTAGCCGATGCGCCAACCCGTCATCGCATACGCCTTGGACACGCCGTTGATCACCAGCGTCCGGTCCGCCAGCGCGGGCGCGACTTGCAGGGGATGCACGGTGGGCGTGTCGGTGAAGTTCAGGCGGGCGTAGATGTCGTCGGTCATCAGCCATACGTGCGGATGGCGCTGGAGCACGTCGGCCAGGCCGCGCAGTTCGGCCTCAGTGTAGACCGAGCCGGTGGGATTGCTCGGGGCGTTCATCATCAGCCACTTGGTGCGCGGCGTGATGGCGTCTTCCAGCGCCCGCGGCGTCAGCTTGTAGTCGGTGGCGGGCGTGGTGGGCACGGCGATGGGCGTGCCGCCATTGACCAACACCATGTCCGGGTAGGAGACCCAGAACGGCGCCGGGATCAGCACTTCGTCGCCCTCGTTCAGCGTGGCGGCCAGGCCGTTGAAGATGACCTGCTTGGCGCCGGTGCCCACGATGATCGCGGACACCGGGTAGTCCACGCCCGTCGATTCCAGCAGCTGGGCGCGGGCGGCGCGGCGCAAGGCCACGGTGCCCTGGGCGGGCGGATACTTGGTTTCGCCACGCGCCATGGCGGCGGTGGCGGCCTGGCAGATGTGCGCGGGCGTGCCGAAGTCCGGCTCGCCGATGGTCAGGTCGATGACGCGGCGGCCTTGTTCGCGCAACTCGGCGATGATGGCGCGCGCGGCGACGCTGGGGGACAGCTTGATGCGCTTGATGCGGTCGGCGACGATGCTCACTTGGCGCCTCCCCGCTTCTCGGCCAGGGTCTTTTCCAGCCAGGGCTTGGTGTAGGTGCCGGCCAGCAATTTTTCCTTGGCGACGGCCTCATCCGCCTCCTTTTTCTGCGCCAGGGCCAGGACGGCGGCGGCGTGTTCGGCAGGGATCACGACCACGCCGTCGGCATCGCCGACGATGACGTCGCCAGGGTTGACCACCTGGCCGCCAACGCTGACCGGGACGTTGATTTCTCCGGGGCCGTCCTTGTACGGACCTTTGTGGTTCACGGCGCGCGCGAAGCAGCCGAAATCGCCGGCGGCGAAGATATCGGCGTCGCGCACGGCGCCATCAACGACGAAGCCGACGACGCCGCGGTTGCGGGCGTCCATCATCATCAATTCGCCCACCAGGGCGTTGGCGGTCTCGCCCGCGCCGTCGACCACGATCACGTCGCCGGGGGCGCCCATCGAGATCGCCTGGTGGATCATCAGATTGTCGCCGGGGCGGGTCTTCACCGTCAGGGCCACGCCGACGATGCGGCGCGCGCCGGCATGCAGCGGACGCAGGCCCACGATGCCGTACAGGCGGTTCATGCAATCACTGATCTGGGCCGAGCCCAGCTCGGCATAGGCTGCCAGCAGGGCGGCGTCGACGGCAGGAGTTGGTCGGGGAAGTATGCGGAATCCGATGGGGGTCATGGGCGGTAACGCGGTGCGTGGGATGAATAGGCCGCATTACAAGGGCGTGGATGACTATCCTCAAAACGATATAAATTCCCGTTTATCCACGAAATTTTTTCGTGCATGGGTGCTGTCATAGGGAGAGGCGCCGTTGGCGCCTCTCTTTTTCGATAAGGATAGGAACGCTGGACTAGGGAAACCCCTAGGCCGCTGATGGCCGCCAAGGCAACCAACGAGGCGGGCCAGGTCGACGGCGATGCCGATGCGGAATTGCGAGGTGCCGGGGGGGCGCCGTGCGGCGCGGTCCGGCGCGGCAGGCAGGGGCCAGCCCGGCTCGCGGGCCGGGCTTTGGCTACTGCCCTGCGCAATCAGCCCTGGTCCTCGGCGGACCGGCCGGCTTCGGGAACCTGGACGTGGCCGGTGTCCTCGCCGGCTTCGTCGCCGACGGCCTCGGCGCCATCGTCCTCCGCCGAGGCGGCGGCTGCCTTGACGACGGCTTCGGCCTCCTCTTCAGCGGCGCGCGCCGGCGTCTTGCGGCGCTCGAAGACGGCCGCGAAGAAGCCGTCGGTGCCATGGACGTCGGGGCGCAGTTGCACGTAAGGACCCGCGAGGACCAGGCCGTCGCAACGCGCTGCCAGCAAGGCGGCGGCATCCACGCGCTCGAACTCGGGATGCGAAGCCAGGAAGATTTCCGCCTGCGCCTCGTTCTCCTCCGGCAGCAGGCTGCACGTGGCGTAGACCAGGCGGCCGCCGGGCGCGACGCAACGCGCGGCCGACGACAGGATGCGCGACTGCAACGTGCACAGTTCGGCCAGGGCATCCGGATGCTGCCGCCATTTCAGGTCGGGGTTGCGGCGCAGCGTGCCGATGCCGCTGCACGGCGCGTCGACCAGCACACGCTGCGCCTTGCCGGCCAGGCGCTTGACGCGGGCATCGTTCTCGCCATCGATAACGACGGGGACCACATTGGACAGGCCGCTGCGGGCAAAGCGCGGCTTGGCGCGCGTCAGGCGCGCCGCCGACACGTCGAAGGCGTAAAGCCGGCCGGTGGAGCGCATCAGGGCACCCAGCAACAGGGTCTTGCCGCCGGCGCCGGCGCAGAAATCGATGACCATCTCGCCACGGCGGGGCGCCACCAGCAAGGCCAGCAGCTGGCTGCCCTCGTCCTGGACCTCGATGCCACCGGACTCGAACAGGGGCCAGCGGTTGATTGCCGGGCGCCCCTGCAAGCGGATGCCCCAGGGGGAATACGCCGACGCCTGGGGCAGATAGCGGGATTCGGGACCGTCCTGCATGGCGGCCAGCACTTCGTCACGGTCCGCCTTCATCGGATTGACGCGGATATCCAGCGGCGCCTGCTGGTTCAGGGCCTCGATCAGGGCATCCGAGTCCTCCAGGGCGCCCAGGCGCTCGTCCAGCCAGTCCGGCAGGCTTTCGCGCACAGCGCGCGGAAGGGAAGCCGGATCGATATTCGCCACGTGGTCCAGCCAATCGGCTTCGGCCGGCGCCAGCCCAGGTTCCAGCTCCCCGCGGCCCAGGGTGGCCGCCAGGCCCAGCACCGCCAGCCGGCGCGAGGCCGGGCCCACGCCGCTTTCGCCGAATTGGCGGTAGCGGCGCAGGTTGCGCAGGACGTCGAACACCGCCTCGGCCACCTCGGCGCGATCGCGCGAACCCAGTTCGCGGTGGGCGCGCAACCAGCGCGACAGGGTCGCGTCGGCGGGCCAGGCCCACTGGAGGATTTCGCCGAGCACGTTCTGCACCTGCTCGATGCGCACGCCGGCGACGGACAAGGGCGTCGTGTCGGACCGGCTACGAGCGCCGCGATTGTCCCTGCTGCCCCGGTTGTCGCGGTTGTCGCGGCTGTCCGGATAGCCCCGGCTGTCCCGGTTGTCCCGGTTGTCCCGGTTGTCCCGGTTGTCCCGGCTGTCCCGGCTGTCCCGGTTGTCCCGGCTGTCGCGAGCGACGCGGGAGTCGCCGCGAGCGGCTCCCTGAGGGGCCGCGCCCTGGCGCGGACCGGAAGAACGGCGGTTGGAATTTCGCGGATTATTCATGGTGATCCCAGAGGGCGAGCGCAACGCGGCTCGCGATTCAAGCAATATAAGCAATTCAAGATAACGACAACGATAGCCCGGCGCGCCCAGCGCGTCCGGCATGCATCGACGCCCGTGTATGCCGGCGTCCCATCCTGCCGCCCGGAACGGCACCGACAGAGGCCGGCTGGCCCAGTACGCGTCGGCCCAATACGCTTCGGCAAGGACACTTCGGCCAGTACGCTTCGGCTCCGCACGCGGCGGCCCAGCCCCCGCGCCCGCCCTGCCCCTCGGCGGTCCGCCCGGCCTGCGCCGCCACGCCGGCCGACTACCCGGCGGCCAGGCCGAACAACCGGTCGGGCTCGCCCCGCACCTCGACCCGATGGTCGGCGGTCATGCTCACACGGCCCTCGGCCAGCCAGCGCACCGCCGCGGGATAGGCCAGGTGCTCCACCTGCAACACGCGTTCGGCCAGGGAATCCGGCGTATCGGCCGCCAGCACGGGCACCCAGCCCTGGGCGATGATAGGGCCATGGTCCAGCAGCGGCGTGACGAAATGCACGGTGCAGCCATGCACGCGCACCCCCGTCGCCAGGGCCTGCGCATGGGTATGCAGGCCCGGAAAGGCGGGCAGCAAGGACGGATGGATATTGACCAGCCGGCCGGCATAATGATTGACGAACGCTGGCGTCAGCACCCGCATGAAACCGGCCAGGATGACGAAATCCGGGGCATGGCGGTCGATTTCCGTGGCCAGGGCGGCATCGAACGCATCCCGGCCCTCGTAGTCGCGGTGGTTGACGGCGGCCGTGGCCAAGCCGCGCTCGCGCGCCCAGGCCAGGCCGCCGGCGTCCGGCTTGTTGGCGATGACGGCGACGATATCGGCCGGCCAGCCCTCGCGTTTGCAGGCCTCGACAAGCGCAACCATATTGCTGCCGCGCCCGGAAATGAGAATGACGATCCGGCGCCGGCCGGTGGTTGGAGCGGAGTGCGCCAAGATAGGACTTCCAGTGAAAACAGTAATGGGCGAAGAACAGCCCGGTGCAAAATTGTAAACTCAGCGTCGTGAAACCATCGCTGCATATTTTCCGCTCCCTGCCGCCGCCGGCCGCGCGCCGGCCCTGCGCCCTGACCATCGGCAATTTCGACGGTGTCCACCGGGGACACCAGGCCATGCTGGCGCGCCTGCGCGACATCAGCCAGGAACACGGCCTGACCCCGACGGTAATGACCTTCGAGCCGCATCCGCGCGAGTATTTCGCCAAGCTGAACCAGCGCCCCGAGCTCGCGCCGACCCGGATTTCCGGCTTGCGCGACAAGCTGGACGCCCTCGCCCGCGCCGGCGTGGAACAGGTCGTGGTCGAGCGTTTCAATGCCCGCCTGGCCGACATGGAGCCCGAAACCTTCGTGGAACGCCTGCTGGTGCGCGGGCTGGGGGTGCGCCGGGTCCTGGTCGGCCCGGATTTCCGCTATGGCCGCAAGCGCCGGGGCGACGTCGACCAACTGGTCGCCGCGGGCGCCCGCTACGACTTCCAGGTGGAAATCCTCCAGGATGTCACCGACACCCACGGTCACCGCATTTCCAGCTCAGAGGTCCGCACCGCCCTGGCGGTCGGCGACCTGGCGCGGGCCGGAGACCTGCTGGGGCACGCCTATCACCTGAGCGGCCACGTCATCCACGGCCAGAAACTGGGCCGCACCCTGGGATTCCCCACCCTCAACCTGCGCGTGGCCGAGCGTTGCGCCGCCCGGTCCGGGATCTACGTGGTGCGCGTGCATGGCCTGGCCGACCGGCCCCTGCCCGCCGTCGCCAGCCTGGGCGTGCGTCCGACGGTCGAGGACCATGGCCGCGTGCTGCTTGAAGCACACGTGCTCGACGAGCGTGTGGACGCATACGGTAAACTCGTGCGAGTTGAATTCCTGCACAAGCTGCGGGACGAAGAAAAGTTCCCCGACCTCCCCACCCTGACCGCCGCCATCGCCGACGACGCGCGTAATGCACGCGCCTATTTTGCCGTTCATGGACTCTAAAAAGACCCTCAACCTCCCCGATACCTCCTTCCCCATGCGGGGCGACCTCGCCAAGCGAGAGCCGGCATGGATTGCCGAATGGGAGGAAAACCGTGTCTACCAGGCCATCCGCGCCGCCAGCAAGGGGCGGCCGCGCTTCGTGCTGCACGATGGCCCGCCCTATGCGAACGGCGATATCCACATCGGTCATGCGGTCAACAAGATCCTGAAGGACATCATCGTCAAGAGCCGCAACATGGCGGGCTATGACGCGCATTACGTGCCGGGCTGGGACTGCCACGGCATGCCGATCGAAATCCAGATCGAAAAGAAATACGGCAAGAACCTGCCGGTGGCCGAAATGCAGTCCAAGGCGCGCGCCTACGCCATGGAGCAGATCGAGCGCCAGAAAAAGGACTTCAAGCGCCTGGGCGTGCTGGCCGACTGGGATCGTCCCTACATGACCATGCGTCATGCCAACGAGGCCAACGAGATCCGCGTCTTCGGCCACATCATGGAAAAGGGCTACGTGTTCCGTGGCCTGAAGCCGGTCAACTGGTGTTTCGACTGTGGCTCGGCGCTGGCCGAAGCCGAGGTCGAATACGCCGACCGCGTCGACCCGGCGGTCGACGTGGCCTTCCGCTTCGCCGACAAGGCCGCCCTGGCGCGCGCCTTCGGCCTGCCGCGGGTGGACGATGGCGCCATCGTCATCTGGACCACCACGCCATGGACCATTCCGTCCAACCAGGCGCTGAACCTGCATCCGGAAATCGAATACGCGCTGGTGCGCGTGACGCCCGCCCCCGCCAACGGTCCGCTGCTGCTGCTGGCGCGCGAACGGGTCGAGGCCTGCCTCCAGCAATGGGGCCTGCAGGGCGAAGTCATCGCCACCGCGCCGGGCGCCAAGCTGGACGGCATCACCTTCAAGCACCCGCTGGCGCATGTCGACGCCGGGTACGACCGCGTGTCGCCTATCTACCTGGGCGACTACGTCACGGCCGACTCCGGCACCGGCGTGGTGCACTCGGCGCCGGCCTACGGTATCGAGGACTTCGTGTCGTGCAAGGCGCACGGCATGCGCGACGAGGACATGCTCAGTCCCGTGATGGGCGACGGCCGCTACGCGCCCAGCCTGCCGCTGTTCGGCGGCCTGTCGATCTGGGACGCCAATCCCAAGATCACCGAGACCCTGCGCGAAGCCGGGTCGCTGATGCACGTTGAAAAGCACAAGCACAGCTACATGCACTGCTGGCGCCACAAGACGCCCATCATCTACCGCGCCACCAACCAGTGGTTCGCCGGCATGGATGTCAAGCCCAAGGACGGCGGCCCCACGCTGCGCGAGTCCGCGCTGGCCGGCATCGATGCCACCGCCTTCTATCCCGCCTGGGGTCGCGCCCGCCTGCACGCCATGATCGCCAACCGGCCGGACTGGACGCTGTCGCGCCAGCGCCAGTGGGGCGTGCCCATGGCCTTCTTCGTGCACAAGGAAAACGGCACGCTGCATCCGCGCACGCTGGAGCTGCTGGAACAGATCGCCCAGCGCGTCGAGACGGGCGGCATCGAGGCCTGGCAGTCGCTGGATGCACGCGAACTGATCGGCGACGATGCGGATCTCTACGAAAAGAGCCATGACACGCTGGACGTGTGGTTCGACTCCGGCAGCACCCATGCCACCGTGCTGGGCGGCAAGGACGGCGCCTACAAGGGCATGCACAGCGACGAACTGGCGTGGCCCGCGGACCTGTACCTGGAAGGCTCGGACCAGCATCGCGGCTGGTTCCATTCGTCGCTGCTGACCGGCTGCATGCTGTACGGCCAACCGCCCTACAAGGCGCTGCTGACGCACGGCTTCGTCGTCGACGGCCAGGGCCGCAAGATGAGCAAGTCCGTCGGCAACGTCATCGCCCCGCAGAAGGTCTCCGATTCGCTGGGCGCGGAAATCCTGCGCCTGTGGGTGGCGTCGACCGACTACTCGGGCGAACTGTCGATTTCCGACGAAATCCTCAAGCGCGTGGTGGAAAGCTATCGCCGCATCCGTAACACGCTGCGTTTCCTGCTGGCCAACGTGGCGGACTTCGACGCCACCGCCGACGCGGTGCCTTATGCCGAGCTGGCGGAAATCGACCGTTATGCGCTGGCGATGACCGCGCAGATGCAGGTCGAAGTGCTGGGGCATTACGAGAAGTTCGACTTTCATCCGGCGGTCTCCCGCCTGCAGACCTTCTGCTCCGAGGACCTGGGCGCGTTCTACCTGGATATCCTGAAGGATCGCCTGTATACCACCGGCACGGCCAGCAAGGCCCGCCGTTCGGCCCAGACCGCCCTGGTGGAAATCGCCCAGGCCCTGATCAAGCTGATGGCGCCCATCCTGTCCTTCACGGCGGAAGAGTCGTGGAAGGTGCTGGTCGACTCGGCGCTGAAGCACCAGGCCGATGCCGCGCGCACCACCATTTTCACCGAGGTCTTCCACCAGTTGCCGCCGCTGGGCGATGGCGACACGCTGCCGGCCAAGTGGACGCGCCTGCGCGCCATCCGCGCCGACGTCCTGCGCAAGCTGGAGGAAGTGCGGACGGCCGGCAACATCGGCTCGTCGCTGCAAGCCGAAGTGGACATCGATGCGGCCGGCGAAGACCTGGCGCTGCTGCGCAGCCTGGGCGACGACCTGCGCTTCGTGCTTATCGTCTCGCGCGCCGACGTCCATGAAGGCGCCGGCGAACTGGGCATCCGCATCACGCCGTCGACGCATGCGAAGTGCGAACGCTGCTGGCACTACCGCGCGGACGTGGGCGCCGACAAGGCGCATCCCCTGATCTGCGGCCGCTGCGTCACCAACCTGTTCGGCACGGGCGAGCAACGCGACCATGCCTGACGCCACGCCGCAGCCATCGACCGATGGGGGCCGGAGCCTGGGATTCTGGTTGATGGTGGCCCTGGCCATCATCATCCTGGACCAGGCGACCAAGCTCTACCTCGACCAGGCCATGACCTATGCCCAGCGCATCAGCGTGCTGCCGGTCTTCGACCTGACCCTGGTCTACAACCAGGGCGCGGCCTTCAGCTTCCTGGCCGACCAGCCAGGCTGGCAGCGCTGGTTCTTCACGGCCCTGGGCCTGGTCGCGGCCGTGGTCATCGGCCTGATCCTGCGCCGCACGGCGGGCCGCCAGCCACGGCTTTCCCTGGCCCTGGCCATGATCCTGGGCGGCGCCCTGGGCAACGTCATCGATCGCGTGGCCTACGGCCACGTCATCGACTTCCTGCTTTTCTACTGGAAGAACTGGTACTACCCCGCCTTCAACCTGGCGGATGTCGGCATCACCTGCGGCGCCATCCTGCTGGTCCTGGATGAGTTGCTGCGGATGCGCAAGCCCAAGGCGGCTTGAGCCACAGCCAGCCCAACTCGGCCGAACCGGGCCAGACCGGCCCGGTCCCGGTTCCTCACGCGCCTTCGCGCGGACGGATCAAGGTCTCCCGCAACCACGCCATGAACGACACCGTCGCGCTGCGGTGAGCCGTGCGCTGCGCGCAGATGGCGTAATAGTTCAACCCATCCCTGGCCTCCCCCGACCACAGGCGCACCAGCGCGCCGCGCGCCAACGCGTCGGCGACCAGCGAAACACGCCCCACGGTCACGCCCTCCCCTGCCTCCAGCGCGGACAGCAGGGTCGTGGAGTCGTTGAACTTCAGGGTCGCCTGCTCGTTGACGAAGGCGGCTTCGGGATTACATCGATTCCACTGGTCGACGTAGTCGCGCTCCATGTTGCGGAAGACGAGATGGCCGGCGACGTCGCCGGGCCGGGCGTCGCGCAGGGCTTGCGCGACGCCGGGGGCGCAGACCGGAATCAGGCCGTCGTCGGATAACTGCAACTCGTCGTAGCCCGGCCAATTGCCGTCCCCCAGCCGCACGGAAATGTCCGCCCCCGACGCCTCGATGTCGGCGTAGTAGCGGTGCACGTCGATACGCACGTCTATCCACGGATGCGCCCGCACGAAGTCGCCCAGCCTGGGCGCCAGCACGCGCTCCGCATAGCTGCGCGCCGCGGACACCACCAGCGTCTGCCGCTCGACATCGAGGACCAGGCGGCCGAGGCCATCGTTGAGCAGCTCGAAGGCGCGACGCGTGAAGTCGTAAAGCAGTTCACCTTCCTGCGTGAACTTCAGGCCCCGCGAATTGCGCTCGAACAGGGCCACGCCAAGATGGTCTTCCAGCGCCTTGATCTGGCGACTCAAGGCGCTCTGCGTCAAGGCCAGGCTCTCCGCCGCGCGCACCTGGTTCAGATGCCGGGCGACCGTGTCGAACACGAGCAGGGTCCGCAGGGAGGGCATGCGCTGTAGCGGAAAGGTATTCGGTGGATGCATATCGGGCACCGTGTTTACTCATTGGCCGCCAAAACGGCGCAAGTCTATTGTTGATCCCCGCGCGGCCCATTGAACCGCGCGTCGCGAAAACAACGGGGAACCTTGATATATGAAAGCCACGAAGTTTGCAGCCGCCCGGCGTCTGTCCATGAAAGCCGCCCTGGCCGCCAGTCTTGCCATATCGCTTAACGCACAGGCCGACGACTACCCCAGCCGGCCGGTCAACGTGATTGTGCCCTACTCCGCCGGCGGCAGCTCCGACGCCGTCGCCCGCCTGGTGGGCCAGAAAATGGGCGAAGTGCTCAAGCAGCCGTTCATCGTCGAGAACCGCGCCGGCGCGGGCGCCACCATAGGCACCGCATTCGCGGGACGGCGCGGGCAGGAAGGCTACACCCTGCTGCTGGCGGACAATGCCCAGGCCGTCGCCCCGGCCATGTTCAGCCACCTGTCCTACGATGCGGTGGGCGACTTCTCCATGGTGGGCTTCGTCGGCGACTCGCGGGTCATGCTGTTCGCCAGCAAGTCTTCCGGCATCGCGTCGCTGCGGGACCTGTTGCAAAAAGCCAAGGCGCAGCCCGGTAAATTGGCGATCGGCACGGGCCAGGGTTCGCCCAGCCACCTCATGACGGAACTGTTCCAGGCCAGGGCAGGCATCAAGTTGCAGGTCGTCCCCTACAAGGGCGCATCGGCCGCGCTGGCCGACCTGATGGCCGGACACATCGACCTGGTGCTTTCCAACCCCGCCTCGGGCGCCTCGTACAGCGCGAGCGGCAAGATATCGGTATTGGCTCAGTCCGGCGCCAAGCGTGACGCCCGTTACGCCGACGTACCCACTTTCGCCGAGTCCGGCATCGCCAACTTCGAGGCCAGCTACTGGTTCGCGCTGCTCGCGCCCAGCGATACGCCCGCGCCGTCGCTGCAGAAGCTCAAGGGCGCGCTGCAGGCGACGCTGCAAGACGCTTCCGTGCGCCACAAACTGGACGAGCTGGGCATCGACGAACTGGACCCGCGCAATGCCGGCGGCATGGAGAAAATCCAGGCCGAGAGCGCGTTATGGAAGAGCGTGGTCGCCACTTCCGGCATCGTGACGAACTGATCGCGCCCACGCGCGGCGCCAGCCAGCGCCCGCCCGCCGCGCATCGCCCTGCATCCTTCAACCCTCCGCCAAACATACGCGAACCGCACTCGAACCGTACTCGGTCTATCACTCATGAATCAGCCCTCCCTAGCCGCCGCGGACACGCCCGCTTTCGAATTGGCCCGGAACTGCTTTCCGGGCGCCCTGGACAAGGTCTACATGGACGTCGCCAGCCGCGGCCTGCTGCCGGGCAGGGCCAAGGACCTGGCCGCCCGCCACTTGCAGGACCGCATCGACGGCATCGCGGACAAGAAGCACTACTTCGCGCTGGTCGAGGCCGCGCGCGAAAAATTCGCGCGTCTCATCGGCGCGCATGCCGACGAAATCGCCATTACCAAGAACGTTTCCGAGGGACTCAACATCGTCGCCGGCGCCCTGGCGTGGGAGAAAGGCGACGAGGTGATGCTTTGTTCGCGGATCGAGCATCCCAACAACATCTATGCCTGGCGCAACCTGGAGGCCAAGGGCGTCACCGTGACGGACCTGCCGGCCGACGACGGGGCATTCCCGATGGCGGCCGCCCTCGACCGCCTTGCCGGGCCGGGCCGCGCACCCAAGGTCGTGACGCTCTCCAGCACCTCCTTCAAGCCCGGCTTGCGCGCGGACCTGGATGCCTTGTCCCGCGCCTGCGAACAGCGCGGCACCCTGCTGGTCGTGGACGCGGCGCAGTCCGTGGGGATCGCGCACCTGGACATGCGCGCGCAGCCCGTCGGGGCGCTGGCCGCGAGCACCCAGAAAGGGCTTTGCGCGCTTTACGGCATGGGTTTCCTCTACGTGCGACGCGACTGGGCGAACAGGATGCGCCCCCAGGGCCTGGCGCGATTCGGCGTCGACATCGAGGCGCAACACGAGGCGGATTACGATCCCGGTCCCCTCCGCTATCGCGACGCCGCGCTGCGCTTCGACCTGGGTAACTACAACTTCCTGGCCGCGGCGCTGGTGGGCGCCAGCCTGGACGTGCTGCTGTCCTATGGAACCCGGCGCATCGACGACTACGTGACACGCCTGTCCAGCCGCCTGGCCGATGGCCTGCGTGAAACGGGCGCCGCGGTCGTGCGCCATGCGCGGGCGCGGCCGTCGAACATCGTCTGCATCGACTTCCAGGGCGATATGCCACGCGCCGCCGGCGTGCTCGACGGAATCCGCGCGCGCGGGATCCACGCCACGGTCAGGGGCAGCATGCTGCGCTATTCCCTGCACCTGTACAACAACCAGGACGACGTCGACGCCGCCATAGCGGCGACCCGCGCGGCCCTGGCGGCTGCCGGCGGCTGACGGGGCGCGGCGGCGGGGACGTCCTGGCGCCTGGTGCGGCGCGGCGGATTTGACGGATAATGGGCCGATTGCAACCTACCCTGCCCGTCGGCGCCCCATGCAAGATCTAGCCAAAAAACGCATCGTCCTAGGCCTAACCGGCGGCGTCGCCTGCTACAAGATCGCCGAATTCGTGCGTCGCGCGACCGAGCAAGGCGCCACCGTCGACGTCGTCATGACGGAGGCCGCCACCCAGTTCATCACGCCGGTGACCATGCAGGCCTTGTCCGGCCGCCCGGTCTACGTCAGCGCCTGGGACGCCCGCATCGCCAACAACATGCCGCACATCGACCTGAGCCGCGGCGCGGACGCCATCCTGATCGCGCCGGCCAGCACCGACTTCATGGCCAAGCTGGCGCACGGCATGGCGGACGATCTGCTGTCCACGCTGTGCGTCGCCCGAGCCTGTCCGCTCATCGTCGTGCCGGCCATGAACCGGGAAATGTGGGCCAACCCCGCCACCCAGCGCAACGCCGCGCAATTGGCGCAGGACGGTATCACCCTACTCGGCCCCGCCTCGGGCGACCAGGCCTGCGGCGAGATCGGCAGCGGCCGCATGATCGAGCCGCACGAGATCCTGGCCGACCTCATCGCCTTCTTCCAGCCCAAGCCGCTGGCCGGCAAGCGCGTGCTGCTGACCGCCGGCCCGACGGTCGAGCCCATCGATCCGGTCCGCGTCATCAGCAACCGTTCCTCCGGCAAGACCGGCTATGCCCTGGCACGCGCGGCGCGCGAAGCAGGCGCGCAGGTCACCCTGGTCAGCGGCCCCACCGCCCTGCCCGCGCCGCGCGGCGTCGACGTGTATCCCGTCCAGACCGCCCGTCAGATGCACCAGGCGGTCATGGCCCAGGCGCGCCAGGCCGATATCTTCATCGCCGTGGCCGCGGTGGCGGACTGGCACGTCAAGAACGCCGCCACGCAAAAGATGAAGAAAACCGAAAGTGGCGCCGGCGCGCCCGTGCTGGAGTTCGAACCCAACCCCGATATCCTCGCCGACGTCGCGCGCCTGGACGGCGGGCCGTGGTGCGTGGGCTTCGCGGCGGAGACCGAGAATCTGTCCGAATACGCCCAGGCCAAGCGCCAGCGCAAGAACATCCCCTTGCTGGTGGGCAATCTTGCCCATGAAGTCATGGATGCGGACGACACCCGCCTGGTGCTGTTCGACGACCGGGGCGAACACCCCCTTCCCGCCGCCGGCAAGCTGGACGCGGCGCGGCGCCTGGTCGCGGAAATCGCGGCGCGCCTGCCGCGCTGAGGCGCGATAGCCATCGGAAGCCTGCGCAAGCCGTTGCCCCCCGCCGCGCGCCGAAACAGCCGCGTGACGCAAGCGTGACATGCAACGACGGTTAAGATAGCGCATCCCGCAAGGTCGACTTCCCTGACGGCCCGAGGTCCCCGCATGGCAGATTTCATCGAGCAGGTCCGGCAGTTCATCGAAACCCACCAGGAATGGGCGGGCCTGGTCACGGGCCTGTTGACCCTGGGCGAGTCCCTGGTACTGGTCGGGCTGTTCGTGCCGGCCACGGCGCTCATGCTGGCGACCGGGGGACTGGTGGGCAGCGGTACGCTGGACGGCGGGACCGTCCTGGCCTGGGGCATCGCCGGCGCGGTCATCGGGGACGCCATCTCGTACAGCCTGGGTCGTTGGCTGGGACCGGGCATCCTGCGGCGCCGGCCACTGAACCGCCAGCGGCAGACCGTCGCGCGAGCGCGCCTGTTCTTCCACCGCTACGGCTTCGCGTCCGTCGTACTGGGCCGCTTCCTTGGGCCGATCCGTGCGATCATTCCCACCGTGGCCGGGGTCATGGGCATGCCGCACGCGCGCTTCCAGCTGGCCAACGTGCTGTCCGCCCTGATCTGGATGCCTGTCATGCTGGCGCCCGGCTACCTGGCCGCGCGCGGCATGGAGGACGGCCTGGCGGGCGGCGGCGGCCAGGTCGTGATGCTGGTCGGCACGGGCATATCGGTCATGCTGGGACTTTGGCTGCTGGCCGCCCTGCTGCGCCCGCGCCGCCAGTCCGCCGGCGCCCGCCGCGCGAAAATCTGAGAGGCCCCGATCATGGCGCTGGATGGCGAACCCAAGGACGGCGATTACGTCCGCTACGTCGAACGATTGGTCAACCGCGGCGCACCGCCGCCGGGACAGGTGATCGCGCAGGACGCCGCCGGTGGCGCCAAGGAGCACGACGCCGCGCTTTCGCCGGGCGAGGTGGGCCGCCCGGCCAGCCGGCGGCCCGCCCAGGGCAGCAGCGGCGCCACGGCAAGGACAGGCACGCGCGCCTATCCTGCCGGCAGCCCCGCGCGCGATCCCGCGCCCGACAACGGCCAGGCCAATGCCATGCGCACCGGCGCCGAGGCCGGCCCGGCGCCCTCGCTGGCGGCGCGATCGGCGCAGCGCAAGATTTCCGCCGTGATCCTCGTGGTGGCCCTGTTGATCGCCTGGCACGCCGTGCGCTTGATCCTGGGCGCCGTCGATGACGGCAATGTCGATGTCTCGGCCCTGATGCCCGGCGTTTTCCTGCTGGCCTTCGCGCTGATGGTGTACGGCATCAGCCGCAATATCCGCCGCAACGCCGATCGGCCGGCGGCCAAGCTGCCGCCGCTGACGACCGTGTCCGGCAACAAGCCCGGCCAGGGCAACCGGCCCAGGTAGGCACCGGGCGCGGCGGCCGCCGGTGCTAACATGCCCGGCTTCCCTTGATCTTTCGCCGGCTGCCGCGCGTGGCCGCGCCCTGCTTTTGAATGGAGTGCCCGTGACCCAGACCCCCGCCGGATTGCTGCCCGCCCAGGCGGCGACCATGCTGAAGCTGCAAGACCAGCTCAATCGCCGCATCAATCCCGACTGGACGCGCGCCGGCCAGCGCTTCCTGCGCGCCGCCTTCGTCGAGGCCGCCGAAGCGCTGGAACACCACGGCTGGAAGTGGTGGAAAAAGCAGACCCTGGACCTGCCGCAGGTGCAGATGGAACTGATCGACATCCTGCACTTCTATCTCTCGCACGCCATCGTCGCCCATGACGGCGCGGACGGTGCGTCCCGCGCGCTGATGGCCGACCTGGCCGGCGGGGACGACGTCCTGCTGGATGGCAAGACCTATTCCCTGCCCGCGCTGGACATTCCCGAACTGCTGGAACTGCTGGGTGGCCTGGCCGTGTGCGGCCGCGCCAGCTTCAAGGTGCTGGCGACCACCATGGGACGCTGCCAGCTGACGTGGGACGAGGCGTTCAAGCAGTACGTGTCGAAGAACGTGCTGAACCTGTTCCGCCAGGATCACGGCTACAAGGAAGGCACCTACATCAAGGAATGGAATGGCGAGGAGGACAATGTCGTCCTCGCCCGCCTGATGGCCGGCCTGGAAGCCGCGCGGCCGGACTTCGCCGAACAGCTGCTGGCGCAACTGGAACAGGCCTACGCCAAACTGAAGTAGCGTCGCCTCAGCGCCCGCCGAAGCTGGCGTCGGCGAACAGGTCCTTCAGCTCGCGCGGCTGCGAGCGCCAGTACTGAGGCGGCGCCTGCACGTTGTGGCCCAGTTCGGCCGCCGCGTGCCAGGGCCAGCGCGGGTCGTAGAGGATGCCGCGCGCCAGCGACACGACGTCGGCCTGCCCGCTGGCGATGATTTCGTCGGCATGGCGCGGTTCCGTGATCAGGCCCACCGCCATCGTCGGCAGGCCGGTCTGCCGCTTGATCTCTTCGGCGAAAGGCACCTGGTAGCCGGGCGACAACGGTATTTTCTGCGCCGTGGACAGGCCGCCCGACGAAACGTCGATATAGTCGAGGCCATGCTGCTTCAGGGCCTGCGCGTAGACCAGGGTCTGCGCCACGTCCCAACCGCCTTCGACCCAGTCCGACGCCGAGACCCGCACGCCCACGGCCTTGTCGGCGGGAAACGCGGCACGGACGGCATCGAACACCTCCAGCGGGAAGCGCAGCCGGTTTTCCAGGCTGCCGCCGTATTCGTCCGTACGCTGGTTCGACAACGGCGACAGGAACTGGTGCAGCAGGTAGCCGTGCGCGGAGTGCACCTGCACCGTGTCGAAGCCCAGGCGCGCGGCACGCCGCGCGGAATCGGCGAAAGCCTGGCGGATGCGCGCCAGCCCGTCCTTGTCCAGCGCATGCGGCGGCACTTCGTCCTTGCCGTGCGGGATGGCCGACGGCGCGTCGCAGATCCAGCCGCCCTCGGCGACAGGCAGTTGCTGGCCGCCCTTCCATGGCGCCTGGCTGGAAGCCTTGCGTCCGGCATGCGCCAGCTGCAGGCCCAGCTTGATGGGCGAATAGCGGCGGATCGCCTGCACCACGCGGCCCAGGGCCTGCTCGTTATCGTCGTTCCAAAGGCCGACATCGGCCGGCGTGATGCGCCCGCCCGGTTCGACGGCAGTGGCCTCGACGGTCAGCAGGCCGGCGCCGGACAGCGCCAGATGGCCCAGGTGGATCATGTGCCAGTCGGTGGCATTGCCGTCCTCGGCCGAGTATTCGCACATCGGGGCGATGGCGATACGGTTGACCAGCGGCAGCTTGCCCAGCGCGACGGGCGAAAACAGGTGATGGCTCATGCGAGCTCCAGAATGGGTAGACCCACCGTTTATACCTTGGCCGCCGGCACGGGCGCCTGAAGCCCCCACAGGCGATACGGCCTCGTGCCGTCGCGAGCCGCCCGCCAGGGGACGGATCGGCATCGCCACGATGGGCGGGACTGGCGTCCTGCCTGGCGGCCGCCCCTATTCCGCCTCGATGACCGCCTGAAGAAACTGGCGCGCCCGCGGATGCCGGGGATTGCTGAAGAACCGGTCCGACGGCGCATCCTCCACCACGCGGCCGCCGTCGAAGAACAGCGTGCGGTCGGAAGACTGCTCGGCGAATTTCATCTGATGGGTGACGATGAGCATGGTCATGGTCCGCTGCGCCGAAAGCTCGCGCATGATCTGCAGGATACCGCCGACCAGTTCCGGATCCAACGCCGACGTCACTTCGTCGAACAACATGATCTCCGGGCGCATCACCAGTGCGCGGGCGATGCCGACGCGCTGCTTCTGGCCACCCGACAATTGCGCGGGATAGGCGTCGAGCTTGTCGCCCAGTCCGACCTTGTCCAGATACTCGCGCCCCAGCTTTTCCGCGTCGGCGCGCGCCAGGCCCTGCACGTACATGGGCGCCTCGATCACATTGCCCAGGGCGGTCAGGTGCGGGAACAGGTTGAATTGCTGGAACACCATGCCTATCTTGCCGCGCACCGCGCGCACGTGGGCGGAATCGGCCGTGGCGGGCTGCCCCTGGCCATCCGTCCACATCGGCGCGCCATCGATTTCGATGGTGCCTTCGCTGGGGCGGTCCAGGGTCATCAGCAGGCGCAGCAAGGTGGACTTGCCCGAGCCTGAAGGACCGACGATGGCGACGGTCTGGCCGGCGGGAATGTCCAGGTCCAGGCCCCGGATGATATGCAGGTCGCCATGGCGTTTGTGGACGTTGGTCAGGCGTATGCTCGCGCTCATGCTTGGGCTCCCGGAATGGTTGGGGACGACACCGCGGCCCGATTGCCGCGCGTCGCCAGCCGGCGCTCCAGCCCCGCCACGGCGCGCGCGGCGACCAGGCTCAGCGCCAGGAAGATGAGGCCGACCAGGGTCAGCGGTTCGGTATAGCGGAAGGTCGCCGCGCCCGTCATCTTGCTTTGCTGCAGGAGTTCGACCACGGTGATGGCCGACAGCATGGGCGTGTCCTTGAGCATGGCGATCAGGTAATTGCCCAGGGCCGGCACGACCGGCGGCAGCGCCTGCGGCAGCACGATGCGGGTCAGCGTGCGCCATGCGGACATGTTCAGGGCCCGCGCCGCCTCGGACTGCCCGCGCGGCACCGACTCCAGGCCCGCCCGGTAGACCTCCGCGCAGTACGAGGCATAGTGCAAGCCCAGCGCCAGCACGCCGGTGGCCAGCGGCGAAAGGCTGGCGCCCGTCAGCGGCAAGGCATAGAACAGGAAGTACATCTGCACCAGCAAGGGCGTGCTGCGCACGAACTCGATCAGCAGGGCGGCGGGCAGGGACAAGGCCCGTATCGGCGATCGGCGCCACACCGCCAGGGCCAGGCCCAGCACGACGGCGATGAGCATGCCCAGCACGGTGGCCGCGAGCGTCACCAGCAAGGCGCTGCCGAGTTGCGGCAGGATGTCCCAGGCGTAGTGCCAATCGAAACGGACGGGAGCGGCTGCGGTGTTCATCGGACGGCGACCTTGCTTTCGAGCCGGCGCATGACGCCGGTAATGGCCAGCGCCACGACGAAATACAGCAGCAGCACGGCCAGGAAAACGGGCGTGGTGCGCAAGGTGTCGCTGCGCACCAGTTGGCCGCTGAAGGTCAGGTCCGTGATCGTGATCAGGGAGACCAGCGCGGTGTTCTTCAGCAGTTCGATCAACAGATTGGTGGCCGGCGGCAGCATGGCGGCCAAGGCCTGCGGCAGGACGATGCGCCGCAACGCGAGGGCCGGCGGCATGTTCAGCGCGCGCGCCGCCTCGCGCTGGCCGCGCGGGACGGCGGCGATGGCGCCGCGCACGACCTCGGCCCCATAGGCGCCGGTGTTGGCGGCCAGTACCGCGATGCCGACCGCCATGGCGGGCAGTTCGATGCCGAACAGCGGCAGGACGAAATAGAACCAGAACAGCTGCACCAGCGCCGAGGTGCCGCGGAATACCTGCACGTACACGGTGGCGGGCCAGCGCAGCCATGGCTGCGGAGAGAGGCGGCCCAGGCCGGCCAGCAAGGCCAGCGGTATGGCCAGCAGGGCAGCGGCGGCGGTGATCTGCAAGGTCACGCCAAGGCCGCGCAGCAGCGGCATTATCAATACCTGGAAGTCTTCCATGGGCGGATTCCCCGTTTCGTTTGAAGTTGCGCCGCAAGCGACGGCCAGATCCGGCACCGGACGCCAATGCGGGCCGGCGGCGCCGGCGCGTGCTCGCCGGCCGCGCGCCCACTGCCACGCGCGCTCGATATCCCGCGCGCTCACTGCCCCGCGCACAGGCGCGCGGCGGTCATGCCCCGCGGCAGTTCCTTTTCCGTGAAGCCGAAGGGCGCGACCAGGCGTCGATGCTCGGGCGTGCCGATGAAGCGCTTGAGTTCGGCATTGAAGGCATCGACCAGCGCCTGGTCGTCCTTGCGGAAGGCATACGCGCCATAGCCGCGTACCGGCTTGCCGTCGATCACGGGATCGCTGAACGGCTGGGCCGTTTCCAGGCCCCCGTCGGGCGGCAGCTTGCCCAGCAGGTGATTGATGGTCAGGGCGGTGGCCGCATAGGCGTCGGCGCGGCCGACCTGCACGCCCGCCAGCGCACTGACGGCGTCGGGAAAAATCACCATGCGGTCGGCCGGGATACCGACGGCCGCCGCGTAGTCGCCCTCGATGGCGCCGACGACGATGCCCAGCCTGGCGTCGGCCTGGCGCGCCAGGTCTTCGTAGCCGTGCAGGTTGCGCGGGTTGTGCGCCGGCACCAGGAAGGCGGCGCCCACGCCGTAGGTGGGATCGGAAAACGCCACCTGCCTGCAGCGGTCCGGCGTCACGTACATGCCGGCGGCGATGATGTCGAAGCGGCCCGCGTTCAGGCCGGGAATCAGGGAACCGAATTCGGTCAGCACCGCCTGGACATGGCGGATGCCCAGGCGCCGCAGCACGACGCGGGCGATTTCCACCGATTCACCGGTGACCTGGTTGCCGCGGCTGTCCATGTAGGCGAACGGCGCCTCATTGGCGTAGCCGACACGGATCTCCCCCTTCGCACGGGCCTGGGCCAGCGTATCCGGCGCACGCGCTTGCGCCTGTGGCCGCCCGCCGCCGTCGCCGCCCGCGCGCACGGCCGCATAACCCAGCAGGCCCGCGCCGATGGCGGCCACGATGGCCAGTCTCAGGCTTTTCGGCAAACCCTGTCCCCCTTTTCCAAAATTCAATGTTGCCGAAATGATATTGCACAAAACCATTTCAATACAAATTACTTGATCGCTAATCAATCAGGCGGCCTGGCTACGTGCCGCCTTGGCGGGACTGGGCTGTCAAGGCAACCGCCGGGGAATATCGCGGAGTGGTGCCCGCCACGCGGGACAGCGGCGGGCACGCCGGACGGTATCGGACGCGTGGGGCCTGCGGCGCGGCGAGCTTGGCGCGGCGGCCTCAATCGGGAGGGTAAACATACCGTCCGCCACGCACCGCGCCCATCACCGCGGCGTCGGTCCCAAGGCCTTGGTGGTCGATGGGCGAGAGGTTGAGGATGCCGTTGGGTACGGCCAGGCCGCGGGTGTCCTCCAGGGCCTTGCGCAGGGCGACACGGAAGGCCTCGTTGCCGGGACGCAGGCCGGCGCGCAGGACGTCGGCCACGGCGCGGTCGAGCAGGATCCACGCGCCATAGGCATCGGCGGAAAACTGGGTCACCGTGTCCCTGCCATACCTGCCCTCGTAGAGGTCGGCGAACGCCAGGGCTGCCGGCCTGGCCGGATGGCCGGGCGGCAAGGCGCGCGCGAACATGGCGGGGCCGGCGGCGAACAAGGTACCCTCCACGTCGTCCTCGCCGTCCTTGAGGAAGTCGGGGGTGGCGATGCCGTGGGTCTGGTAGACCTGGCCGCCGTAGCCGCGCTCGCGCAGCGTGCGTTGCGGCAGGACGGCGTCCGCGCCGGTCGCGGCCACCAGCACGGCGGCGGGATGCGCCGCGATGACGCGCTGCGCCTGGCTCACCAGCGACTGGGCGCCGCGCGGATAGCGTTCCTGCGCGACGATGCGCAGCTTGCCTGCCGCCGCCTGGCCGAAGGCCTGCCGCCAGCCGTCGCCATACGCATCGTCGAAGCCCAGGAATGCAACGTCGTGATAGCCCCGCCGTGCCATGTCGTCCACCAGGGCGCGCGCCATGGCGTCGTCGTTCTGCGCCATCTTGAAGACCCAGGCGCGGGTCGCGTCCATCGGCGCAACCAGGCTGGGCGCGCCGGCAAGGACGATCAGCGGCGTCCGCGTCCGCGCGGCATCGGGCAGGACCTGCTGCGCCAGCGGCGTGGTCACGAAACCGACCACGGCGTCGGTCCGAGGAAGGCTGGTTGACGTATCGCCACTGGTCATCCCGGCCGCCAGCGGCTGTTCGGCCGTGGCCTTCGTCCCGCCTACGCCGCCCCGGGGGGCGCCGGACGCATCGGCGGGATCGGCGGGATCGCCGGCATCGGTAAACGCCCGCATATTGGCAAGCGCACGGGCGGGGTCGCTGCCGTCGTCGAGGACCACATAGCGGGCCGGCAGTCCTCCGAGGGTCGTGGGCCACAGGCGCACGGCGTTGCGGCTTTGCAAGCCAAGGACGCTGGCGCGGCCGGTCAAGGACAAGTCCACGCCCACGATCACCGTGGCCGGCGCGTTCGCGGCCGCCGTGGACGCCTTACCGCTCTCCGGCACCTGCGCGCCGGCGGCGTGAGCCGGCCCCGCCACTGGCAACAAGCATGCCGCCCAGGCCAACGAGGCAACCGCGGCGATCCGCCGCGGTCCTGCGCGGAGACACGATGACAAGACTGCGAACATGGCAAGGCTCCGACATGGGCGCGAGCGCGCACACCCCGATTTTGCCTCAAACCTTAGTGTTTGCTCCGTCGCCTCGCGCCGCCTCGTAGACCAGCGCTGCCGTGGTCAGGTCCTCCAGCGCGCTGCCCACGGCCTTGAAGATCGTGATCTCCTCATCGTGCCGCCGTCCCGCCACCGTCCCGCGCGCCAGCCCATGAAGGTCGCCGCGGATATCGCCGCGCGCCAGGGCCCCGGCCTCGAAGGCTTGCAACAGGTCGCCAGCCTTGGCCGGCGCTTCGTCCGTATCGACGTAGACGGACGCGCCGCGGAAGCAGTCCGGATGCGCTTCCACCATGTCCGGCTTGAAGCTGCCTATGAGATCGAGATGGGTGCCCGGCCGCAGCCACTCCGCCCGCACCAGCGGTTGCGTCGACAACGTGGCGCAACTGACGATGTCCGCCTGCTCGACGGCCTCGCGCGCGTCCGCCACCGCGACGGCATCCATGCCCGCCTCGCGCAGGCTGGCCGCCAGCGCCTGGGCGCCGGCCGGACGCACGTTCCAGACCAGCACGCGTTCGATGGGCCGCACCGTGCGCATCGCTTGCGCCACCAGGCCGGCGATACGGCCGGACCCGATAATGGCCAGCACGCGCGCGTCGCGCCGCGCCAGGTAGTCCGCGCCCAGGGCCGCCGCGCCGGCGGTCCGATAGACGGTGACGACGTCGCCGTCGACATGGGCCAGCGGAATGCCCGTATGCGCGCTGTACAAGGTGTAGGTGGCGTGCAGCCCGGGCAGCCCCCGCGCGCCATTGCCGGGGAAGATATTGATGATCTTCACGCCCAGGTAGCCCTGCTCGTTCCAAGCCGGCATGATCAGCGCCGTGCCGTGGTGGCCGCCGGACTCGATGGCATGGGTGTGCCGCAAGGGCACGGTCGCGCCTTGCTGGAAAGCCGTGCGCAAGGCGGGGATCAGTACGTCAAAGGACAGCGCCGAACGGGTCTGTTCGGTATCGATAAGCAACATCTGGCTACCTCCTGGTCGCCAGGGATTATCCCCAAGGCGCGTTCGCACGGCTAGGGGAGAAATCCCGCGGCCGGGTATATGATCGAAAGTCCGGTTCCGCCAGGCGGAGCCATTTGCGCCGCGGTCCCGCGCGGACCGCTTCCCCTTCCAAGGAGTAGCAGCATGAAGAAGAAGGCATCCGCAATCTGGAAAGGCGACCTGAAAACCGGCAAGGGCCAGATTTCCACGGAAAGTGGCGCCCTGAAGGACGCTCCCTACGGCTTCAAGACCCGCTTCGAAAACGCTCCCGGCACCAATCCCGAAGAGCTCCTGGGCGCGGCCCACGCAGGCTGCTTCTCGATGGCCTTGTCCAATATCCTCGGCGAATCCGGCCTGACCGCCGACAGTATCCAGACCGAGGCCGTCGTCACGCTGGACCAGGCCGACGGCGGCTTCGCCATCACGGCCGTGCACCTGACCGTGGTCGCCAAGGTCCCGGGCGCGGACGCCGCCGCCTTCGAAGCGGCCGCCAACAAGGCCAAGGCCGGTTGTCCGGTCTCCAAGGTCCTGAAGGCCAATATCACCATGGATGCCAAGCTGGCCTGAGCATACGCGCCATGCGTCTCCTGCCGGCATGGGGCTTGCCGGTAGGCGGCGGCGCCGGGGCGATGGGGCAGTCCGGACGCCTGATAGGTTTCATTAATCACGCACTAAGTATCAATTTAGTTGACCGATTCCGCCGGAGCACCCACAATAGGAATCATTCTCAAAACAGTCCGCTTGGCGCGGTTTGCCACGGACCTCTCATGCAGCAGCGCCCGGGTGACGGGGAACGCGAGCGGCGTGGGAATGACAACCGGCGGCATCCGTGACCAAACTCATCCTGGCACTCTCTGGTAATAAAGCACTGGCTGCCCATGACAGGCAGGTGTCGCTGGGCCTGCGCCGACTGGTGGGGTCCGGCCTGCTGGTCGCCGTCGGCTACATAGACCCGGGCAACTGGGCCACCGACATCGCCGGCGGCAGCGGCTTCGGCTACCACCTGATGATGGTGGTGTTCGTCGCCGCCTTCCTGGCCCTGGGTTTCCAGGTGCTGGTGTCGCGCCTGGCGCTGGCCACGGGCGAGGACCTGGCCACGCTGACCGTGCGTCACCTGCCCCGTTCCCTGGCGCGCGTGTCCTGGCTGGCCGGCGAGGCCGCCATCCTCGCCACCGCGCTGGCCGAACTCATCGGCGGCGCCATCGCGCTGCGGCTGCTGTTCAACCTGCCGCTGCTGGCGGGCGTGGGCGTGACGGCCGCGGGCACCTTCGCCGTGCTGGCCGTGGCGCGCGGCAATGCCGACCGGCACGAACGCATCATCGCCGTGCTGCTGTCCATCGTATCGGTGTCCTTCATCTTCCTGCTGTTCAAGGTCCAGCCCGACTGGTCGGCCGTGGCGCACGGTACGGTGACCCCGGCGCGCGCCTTGCGCGATCCCGCCGGCTTTCTTATCGCGCTGGGCATCCTGGGCGCCACCCTGATGCCGCACAACCTCTATCTGCATTCCGGATCGCTGGCGCACCGGGCCCGCGAAGTGCCGCGCGAGGCCCGCGGCCTGGCCATGCGCATCGCGCGCAACGACACGATTTTTTCCCTGGGCATCGCCACGCTGATCAATGCCGCCATCATCATCGTCGCCGCGGCTTCGCTGTCGGGCGGCCCGCTGCCCGTGACCAGCCTGGACGAAGCGCACGCCGTCATCGGCAAGACGCTGGGCGTGGGCGCCGCCGTGGTGTTCGCGGTGGCCTTGTATGCCGCCGGCCAGAGTTCCACCATCACCGGCGTGCTGGCCGGGCGGGTGCTGGCCAACGGTTTTCGCGCCAGCAAGTGGTCGGACCGCAAGCGCGCCCTGTTCACCCGCCTGGTGGCCGGCAGCGTGGCCATCGCCCTGCTGATCGCCACCGGCGGCCAGGACCCGGACGAACTGCTGGTGCTCAGCCAGGTGGTGCTGAGCCTTGCCCTGCCCTTCGCCCTGGTGCCGCTGGTCTGGCTGGCCATGCGCCGCGACGTGATGGGCAGCTACACGATGCGTGGCACGTGGGCGGTACTGGCGATCCTGGCGACGGTGGGCATCATCGCCCTGGACGGCTACCTGCTGGTGTTGCAAGCCATGTAATGCCAGCCATGTAAGGCCTATATCGCGAGCCCGACGACAAAAGGCCAGCGGCGCCTCACAGCGCCGCTGGCCTTTTCACCGCCGGCCGCCACCAAGATAAAAGCGCTCCTCTCGGGTGCGGCAAGCGGCGTCAGCCGCACCGTGTCGGGACCCTACGCCCCCACCGGCTGGTTGTCCGCCCGGCGGATCACGATGGTCGACGAGCGCGGCGTGCGGCCCGCCTCCGGCCATGCCTGGGTGGGATGCTGGATATTGACGAAAAAGGTCGTCAGGTCCGGCGTATAGGCGATGCCGGTGATTTCGCAGCCCACCGGTCCGACCAGGAAGCGCTTGGACACGCCGGTGGCGGGGTCGATGCAGTACATGCCATTGTTGCCGAATACCGTGGGCGTCGCGGTCGAGCCGAGGTTCATGTCCGTCTCCACCCACAGGCGGCCGGCCGGATCCAGGCGCAGGCCGTCCGGGCTGCTGAAGGCGTCGCCATTGATGTTGCCGGCCAGGTTGGGCTTGTTCAGCGTCGCGGCCTGCGTGGGATCGCCGGCCAGCAGGAAGATGCTCCACGTGAACGTGGTGGCCAGGGGCGAATTGCCGGCCTCGTTCCAGCGGATGATGTGGCCATGATGATTCTCCGCGCGCGGATTGGCCGCGTCGACGGGCGCATTGGTGCCCCGGCCGCTGTTGTTGGTCAGGGTCACGAAGATGTCCTTGTTCGGCCCCACCGTGATCCACTCGGGACGATCCATCACCGTGCCGCCCACCGACACCGCGGCGTCCTGGCATTCGATCAGCACGTCTGCTTGCGTGGCGAAACCGTCGGCTGCCGTCAGCCCCGCATTGCCTTGCACCAGGGGAATCCACACGCCGCCGCCGCCCGCGTTGAATTGCGCGACATAAAGCGTGCCGTCATCCAGCAGGTTGACGTTGGCCGCGCGATTGACGGGATCGTAGGCGCGCGTCGGCACGAACTTGTAGATGCAGCCCGGCGTCGTGTCGTCACCCATGTAGAACGCGACGCGATTGTCCTCGCCGACCAGGTACGCGACGTTCTCGTGCGCGAAGCGGCCCATGGCGGTGCGCTTGACGCCTTGCGCCAGGAGCTCGCCCTGCGGGTCCAGCTCCACCACCCAGCCGTAGTTGACGTCCGGCTGGCTGCTGTCGAAATAATTGCTGGTGGTCTCCTCGCAGGTCAGGTACGTGCCCCACGGGGTGGCGCCGCTGGAGCAGTTGTTCAAGGTGCCGATGATGGTGGCGCCCAGGCGGCTGCGCGCGGGGCCGCCCACGCCATAGGCGCTATTGCCGGTATAGCGGCGGTTGTAGGTCGAGTCGTGCTTGACGCTCCACGTGCCGTTGGCCTGCGTCACCTCGATGACCGAGACCCCGACGGACGACAGCGCCAGGCGCTTCTGGTCCAGCGTGGCGGTGGCTTCGTTGAAGGAACCGGTAAAGGTGCCGGACGGGAAATACACCCGCATGTCCACCTGCTCGTGGTTGATGGCCAACAGGCCTCCCTGCTGCGGGTCCACGCCGGGCAAGGCGAAGTAGTGCATCCCGTCGTTATCGCCGCCGGCGCGCTTGTCGGTCACGTCCCAGGCCGGGAAGGCGCCCTCGGTCCAGGCGGTCGAGCCGGCTTCCACGGCGTCGCCCGTGGAGAACAGCACCTGCACCTGGTAGCCCGCCGGCACGGTCACCGTGTCCGCGGTGGTGCGCGCCACGGGCTGGAAGCGGATGGCGTAATCCTTGCTGGGATCGAGCCCCGGCTCGCGGGGCGTCTCGGTGGGAGGATTCGTCGGTTCCGTCGACGGCGGGGTGTCCTCGACCGGCGTATCGTCGTCGTCATCATTGTCGCCGCCGCAGGCCGTGAGCGACGTGGCGCCGAAGACCGACAGGGCCGCCATGCCGAAGCCGGACTTGAGCCAGGTGCGGCGCGCCGGGTCGGCGGCCAGGACCTCGTCCAGGGTCTGGCCCGGTTTCGGGCTGATACGCGAAGGCTTGGTACAGACCGCCTTGGCGGCGTCGGTGGTGTGGGACATGCGGCTTCTCCGTTCCTGAATGGGGGTTGAAAGCCATGCATGATGACGGCGAAATTTGACAGGATATTGTCAGTTACTCAAAAGCAATCTGATAGAAACGGCGCAGCTGGGCGAAATGATGCCGTCCCGGCCGGCGCGAGCCAGCCAGGAACCGAAAAGGCCGTCGTTGGCGGCCGCCCCCGCCCGGCACGGCGCGGCGGGGCGCGACCCGACAGCGCTCAGATCCTGGCCTTGAATTCCTTGTTCCAGTAATCCAGGAAATCGTTCTTGCTATCGACCAGCGCCTTCAGGTCGTACTTATGGATGCGCTTGATCTCGTCGTCGGTAAAGCCGACGCGGGCCTGGAGGTCCGGCGGCAGTTGCGCGTTGCGTACCGTCGGCGCATAGCCCATGGCCTTGGCGAACTGCAACTGGCCCGAAGGATCCAGCATCGCGTTGAGATATTTCCAGCCGTTCTCGGCATTGCGGCTGTTGCGCGCCAGCCCGCCCTCGAAGGTGACGGGAATCGCCCCCTCCTTGGGAATCACGAATTCCAGCGGCAAGCCCGCATCGCGCCATTGCAAGGCGCGCGCCTTCCACATGCAGGCCATCCAGATCTCGCCGGACTTGAACGCCGCCGCCACCGCCTCGTTGGAGGGGTAGACACGGGGCTGGTTCTTCACCAGTTCCGAGAGGAATTTCTTGCCGGGTTCGAAGCTGTTGGTGCCGCCCCCCGCCGCCAGGCCGACGAAGATGCCGTTGAAGTTGAAGAGAATGTCCGAAAACCCGGTGCGGCCCTTGTACGCAGGATCGAGCGCGATGTTGCAACTGTCGGGCGCGGCCTTGAACTTTTCCTTGTTGTAGACCAGCACCATGGCGCTGAAGATATGCGGTATCGAATACGGCGTCCTGAACTGCTCATGCACGTTGGCGAGGTTGGGCACCTGCTTGGCCGACACGTCGTGCAGGCACTCGCTGCGCGCGACGTCGTACATGTCCAGGTCGCCCAGCAGGGCCACGTCCATGGACCCGCGCCGCGAATTCTTTTCCGCCTTCAGCTTGGTCATGCGCGGCACCGCGTTGCCGGTGTCGAACACCACGTCCAGCCCCAGCTGCTTGGCCGTGGGACCGATGAACTGCTGGAGGAAATTCTGGTAGTCGCCGCCCCAGGTGCCGACCACCACGTCGCCGCCGGCGGCGTGCGCCGTGCGAGATGCCAGGGGCAAGGCCGGCGCCAGCGCCAGTCCCGCTGCCGATTTCAAGAAAGTACGCCGATTGCGATGCCATGCTTGCATGCCCAGACTCCTTCGATGAACGGTGATCGCGCTCCGCCCCCCGCGAGTCGGGCGCTGAAGCGTGGGCCTGGCGCGCAAGGTCCGGCGGGCCGCCCACAATGGGTCGCAACCGCCCATGCCGCGCGGCCGCGACCCATTGTGGATGGCCGGCGACCGCGCCTGAATAGGAGATAACCCGCAAGGCGGGTGGCCCGGCGCGGCCGCCGCCGCGCGGCGGCACGGCGGCGACGCCGCAGGGCCGCGGCGTCGCAGGGCAGCAGGGCCCAGCAACCGCGATCCATCAAAAGGCACAGCGTCGCCTCAGCCGCCAGGCATTCAACCGCCAGGCTTTCAGGCGCAGGCATTCAAGCGCCAACCGCCAAGGACGGCTTCCGCTGTCCACGCGGCGCCTGCACGGACACGGCCCCGTTCGCCGCCATGCCATTGATCGCATCGGCGTCCAGGTCGCGCGTGATGATGACGAAAAGATTGTCCGCCGCCTCGGCCGCGCGCAGCCGGCGGGGGGCGCTGAAGGTCGTGCCCACGCTCTGGATCAGGATGGGATCGTCGCAATCGCTGACCCGCAAGACCGCCTTGACCCGCAAGAGCCGCTCGCCGCAAAAAGCGGATAGGTCATCCAGCCACAGCGCCAGCGCCTCCCACCCCGCCCCCTCCGCCAACGCCGCGGTCAGCACATGGACGCGGGGATGGTCGATGCGCGCCGCACCGGCATCCTGCCCAGGCATTTCCCTGCCATCGCGTGCATGGCCTGCCGTGTCGAACCCGGGCGGCGAGCGGCGCCCCACGGCCTGGGCCAGCGACGGCAGGGCCCCGGCGTCCAAAGGCATCCGCCCGGTCGCGCGGAGCGCGGCCAGGGCTTGCGCCACGCCGCCATCACCCGCGGGCGCCGTGTCCTCGAAGGCCCGCCTTGCGGCCTGCCTCCTATCTTCTTCATCGATGAGCTCCGCTAGCGGGTTGATCCCGGCCAGCGCCGCCCAGTGCCGCGCGACATCCCGGTTCTCCGCCAGGTCGCGCTTGGTCAACACGATGCGTTGCGCCGCGGCCAGTTGCGCGCTGGCCTCGTCGAACCGCCCGGCCTGCAACGCCCCGGTGACGCAGTCGTACGTGCTGACGACGGCCACCCGCAGCCGGCGCCGCGCCAGTTCGGGGTCCGCCAAAGCCGCGATGATGGGCCCCGGCCGCGACACGCCGCTGGTTTCGAGGATGATGCGGCGCAAGGGACCGCGCCCCGCCGGACGCGGCGCATCCAGCAAGGCGGCCACGGTATCGACCAGGCTGCTGCGCATCGCGCAGCAGACGCAGCCGTTGGCGAGCAGGGTCATCGGCACGGCGTCGCTGCCGTCGGCGACGATGACGCCGTCCACCCCGATCTCGCCCACCTCGTTGACGATGACGCCTGTATCGACCGTGCCGGCGTCGTTGAGATATTGCAGCAGCAGCGTCGTCTTGCCGCTGCCCAGGAAGCCCGACAGGACGATCAGGTCGACCGGCGCCGCCGCCTCGCCCGACCAGTCAGCGTGCATGCGGCGGCCCCTCGGAATCGCCGTCCCAGCTGCCGCGCACCAGCTCGCGCACGTCGGCCAGCAGTTGCTCGGTGTCGTACACCACCCCGGCCTTGATGGTGTAGCGCAGCGCGCGGTGCCATTCGACCTTGCCGGTGTCGTCGTTCAGGCGCATCGCCCCGGTACCGTAAAGCAGCTTGAAGTCCTCCAGCGGATTGCGGTCATGCACCAGCAGGTCGGCGCGCCGGTCCAGGTCCACCACGCCCGTATCGTCCTCCAGGCCCAGCAAGGCGGCGCTCTGCGACGTCGCCGCGCGCAACACCTCCAGGGGATGGAAACCGGCTTCCTGCAATAGCTCCAGCTCGCGGATGAAACCGAAACCGTAGATCTGGAAGATGAACCCCGAGTCGCTGCCGGCGCATACGCGGCCGCCCCGGTTCTTGTACTCGTTGACGAACTGCATCCACAGCCGATAGTTCTGCTTCCACTCGATTTCGTTGGCGGTGCTCCAGCGGTACCAGTACGCGCCGTGGCCGCCGCGCTGCGGCTGGAAGTATTTCCAGATGGCCTTCCAGGTGTAGTCGTCGTGCCAGTCGGCGCGCCGGGCGCGCATCAGGTCGCGATTGGCGTCGTAGATATTGAAGGTGGGCACGAACGTGTGGCCCACCTCCAGGAAGGCATCCATGACCTCGCGCCACTTGGCGCTGCCGGGCTGGGCGGCCTGCATGAAGGTCTGTCCCGCCAGGGCGAAGCGGAAGTACTCGTCGCCGTAGTTGTAGTCCGTGGGGAAATCCTGCACCACGCGGTTCTCGAACAAGGCCTCCGGCAGGCCGTAGTAATGCTCCGAACTCGTCAGCCCCCATTGCGCCGACTTCAGGGCATTGACCCGCGTCACGGCCATCTGCGCATGATGGCAGCCGGAGCGCAGGCCCTCGATGCGGGCCTCGTCCAGCGCGGCCTGCATGATGGCCGGCGGCGCGCCGAAGAACTTGATGCCGTCGGCGCCGCGCGCCTTGATCTTGCGCACCCACTCGCGCGCCTGCTGCGGCGTATGGATGGTCTTGACCCGATCGTTGACCGCCGGGAAATAGGCATGCGCCAGGATGCGCGGCGCGGCGATTTCATTCTTCTCGGCGGCTTCCTTCTGCTGCAGGTTCCATCCCAGGCCGTTGATGGAGCCCATCTCCCGTATGGTAGTCACGCCGTGCGCCAGCCACAGCTTGTAGATGTAGTCGGCCGGCGGCACGATGCCGCTCATCGAGTGATACGGCGTGCCGATGTGGGCGTGCGCATCGACGAACCCCGGCGTGACGTACTTGCCGTGGCAATCGATCTCGTGGTCGCCCGGCCCGGGTCGCCGCGCCGGATTGATTTCCTTCAATGGCGTGCCCACATTGACCAGGGCCACGATGCGGTCCCGCTCGACGACGATGTCCACGGGCCCCCACGGCGGCGCGCCGGTGCCGTCGATGACGGTGGCGCCGCGCAGCACCAGGCGGTCGTAAGGCCCCTCGCCGCGATCGCGCGACGTGGCCGCGACGGCGGGGTGCCACCCCTTGGCGGCATTGAGTTCCCGTAATTCCTCGCCCACTTCGGCGCTGGCGTAAGGCTGATCGGCAGACATGGCGATTCCTTCGGCACAAGGGAGCGCCTGCGGAGCAAGCGCGGTTGGCGCCGGCGGCGGCCGGCATCGGGATCCGCGGCCCCGCCCCGCGGTTGGCGGGCCGGCCCACGGTCTATCGGATACGACTTCCTACTCGCTCCGCGCCCCTGGTCATCACGCAGGCGGGGCATGAAACGTGGTGCGCCAGAACGTCTCCAGGTCGGTCTCGGCGCGTGCCAGCAAGTCCATATCGCGGGACACCACCCGCGCGACTTCCTCGGGCGTGAAGGCCGCCGCCTGGGTCTCGGGCGGCAGCGCGGCATCGTCGACGGCAGGCGCCAGATACAGGCGGTCGGCGCAGGCCTGCTGCACCTTGGGATCGAGCAAGGCATTCAGGTAAGCCGCGGCGCAGGCGCGGTCGGGGCCGGCGGCGACCGGCGCGGCCTGGAACAACGTCGGCACCAGCCCTTCGCGCGGCACCACTGTATCCAGGGTCAGGCCGTCCTTCTTCCATTGCAGCACGGTGGACCGCCACGCCAGCGCGGCGCGCACCCGTCCCTGGCGGAAGGCCTGCGCCAGCGCGGCGTCATCGGCATAGGCGCGCGCGCCTTGTTCATGCAGGGCCGTCAACCAGGCGCGCCCGGCATCGAGATCCGCCGCCCCCTTGCCCGCCGCCAGCGAACCGGCCACGGCCAGCGCGCCGGCCATGCCGTCGAGCAGGCCGATGACGCCTAGCTTTTCCCGTTCCTGCCTTTCCCGTTCCTGCCTTTCCTTCGCGTCCTTGTCACCGCCTTCCTGGACCGCGGGCGCCAGCAGCGCCGCCAGGCTATCCGGCGGCGTCTTGAACTTGCTCTTGTCATAGACCAGCACCAGTCCGGTCCAGGCATGGACCAGCGCAGGCAAGGACTTGAACGGCGGCAGCAGCTGGGCGCTGCGGGGCACCGCCTGGGCGTCGACGGGCGCCAGGCCGCCTTCGGCCCGGATCGCATGCAGATCGCGATCGCGCAACACCACCAGGTCCAGCGAGGGATGCCGCGCGCCCATCTCCGCGCGGATGCGCGTGCGCTGCGCCAGCGCGCTGGCCGTCTGGTACGCGGGGACCAGGCCGGCCGGAGCCAGCAAGGGATCGAGGACCTCGTGCAGCAAGGCCTGGCGCGGGCCCGCCGGCATTCCGACCACGACGCCGGCGCCGCACTGCGCCGCCGCGCCCGCCAATCGCGGCAGCCCCAGCAGGGCTGGCGCGATCGCGCCAGCGGTGATCAGGAACGAGCGGCGAGCGCGCAAAGCGGCCATGTCATGAACTCCAATGCCTGTGAGGGTCCTCATTGTCATCCCATGTCCGTCCGCTTGTCACGTTGCCGTCCGTTACCGTTTCCCTCTCACCCCGCTGTTGTCACCCCGCTGTTGTCACCCCGCTTTGGTCACCTCGCTTTGGTCACCCGATCGTCATCAGGTTGGCGTTGCCCCCCGCGGCCGCCGTGTTCACGCTGATCGAACGTTCGGCCAGCAGCCGGTCCTGCACATACTGCTCGCCCTGCCCCAGCGCTTCGGTGGTCAGGCCTTGCACCGGCACGATGGCGCCATCGCGCGCGGCGATACGGCGCTGGAACACCAGCAAGGCGTCGCCATCCCCCTCGAACAAGGCAGCCTGGAAATCGGCCTGCTCCAGGTCCGCGTCGGCCACCAGGGCGACGTTGGCGCGCCGCCCGGCATCCAGCCCGTCCCTCGCGCCGCGGGCGGCGGCGTTGTCGACGAAGAGGACACGGTTGCCGCTGGCTCGCGCCACCGCCAATTGCGCCTGCGCGCCGGCCTCGGTCGCCGCCATGCACAGGACCGTGCCGCGCGGCTCCAGGCGGTAGGTATTGGACTCGCCCGTCGGCCCCGGCAGGGCCACCGACAGCGGCAGGCTGCCGCCGTTGAGCGACGCCGGCAGCCCTCTCGGGCGCACCGACAACAGGCGGTACATATACAGCGGGCCGCCCGCCTTGGGACCGGTGCCCGACAGGCCCTCGCCGCCGAAGGGCTGCACGCCCACCACCGCGCCCACGATATTGCGGTTGACGTACATATTGCCCGCATGGATGCGGCTGGTGACATGGGCGATGGTTTCGTCGATGCGGGTATGCACGCCGAAGGTCAGGCCGTAGCCGCTGCCGTTGATTTCGTCCAGCAGGGCATCCAGCTGGTCGCGCTTGTAGCGCACCACGTGCAGCACGGGCCCGAAGACCTCGCGCTTGAGCTCACGCACGCTGCCGATCTCGATCAGCGTGGGCGGCACGAACGTGCCATGGCGCGCCGCCGCCAGCGGCGTGGTTTGCGTCACCGGCTTGCCGGCCGCCCGCATGGCGTCGACGTGGCGCTGGATATTGTCACGCGCCTCG
This sequence comes from Achromobacter aloeverae, assembly GCF_004121055.1. Taxonomy (GTDB): domain Bacteria; phylum Pseudomonadota; class Gammaproteobacteria; order Burkholderiales; family Burkholderiaceae_B; genus Bordetella_C; species Bordetella_C aloeverae. The sequence continues at coordinate 182,688 of NZ_PYAL01000002.1, read as the reverse complement.
GCATCGATGACCGGCCCGACGTCCGTCGACAGGTGATCGGGATTGCCCACCCGCAACTCCTCCATCGCGCCACGCAGCATGTGCAGCACGTGGTCCGCGCTATCTTCCTGCAGGCACAGCACGCGCAAGGCCGAGCAGCGCTGTCCGGCGGAATCGAAGGCCGAGGTCAGTACGTCGAACACCACCTGTTCGGCCAGGGCCGAGGAATCGACGATCATGGCGTTCTGGCCGCCGGTCTCGGCGATCAGCGGAATGGGGTGCCCCGCATCGTCCAGGCGCTCGGAGAGGTTGCGGGCGATCAGGCGCGCCACCTCGGTCGAACCCGTGAACATCACGCCCTTGACGGCGGGATTCGCCACCAGCGCGGCCCCCACGGTCTCGCCGCGACCGGGCAGCAGTTGCACGGCATCGGCCGGCACGCCGGCCGCGCGCAACATGGCCACGGCCTGCGCGGCGATCAGCGGTGTCTGCTCGGCCGGCTTGGCCAGCACGGTGTTGCCCGCCGCCAGCGCCGCGGCCACCTGGCCCGTGAAAATCGCCAAGGGGAAATTCCAGGGGCTGATGCACAGCACCGGCCCCAGCGGACGATGCGTATGGTTGTCGAACTCGCGCTCGGCCTGGTCGGCGTAGTAGCGCAGGAAGTCGACCGCCTCGCGCACTTCCGCGATGGCGTTGGGCAAGGATTTTCCGGCCTCGCGCACGATCAGCCCCAGCAGCGTCTGCATCTGCTCCTCGAACAGCTGGGCGGCGCGGCGCAGGCATTGCGCGCGCTCCGGCACGGGCGTGGACTGCCAGATCGGCGCGCCCGCCACGGCGTGGCGCAGCGCGTCCTCGACATCGGCGTCCGCCGCCTCGACCACCTGGCCCACCACATCGCGCAGGTCGGCGGGATTGCGCACCGGCTGCGCGCGCTCGTCGTCCCAGGCCAGGCGCTCGCCTACCGTGGGCGCGGCGCGCCACGGCGCGGCCGTGCTGGCCAGCAAGGCGGCCGACAGGGACGCCAGGCGATGTTCATTGCTCAGGTCCAGGCCTTGCGAATTCAGTCGCGCGCCGCTGCCCGCCGCGCCGTACAACTCGCGCGGCAAGGGGATTTTCTCGTGCGGCGCGCCCAGCGGCACGATGGCCTGGGCGGCCTCGACCGGGTCTTCGACCAGTTCGTCGATGGACACGCTGTCGTCGCCGATGCGGTTGACGAAGGACGTGTTGGCGCCGTTCTCCAGCAGGCGGCGCACCAGGTAGGCTAGCAAGGTCTCGTGCGTGCCGACCGGTGCGTAGATACGGCAGGGGCGATTCAGCTTGCCCTGCCCCGCCGGCCCGACCACCTCGTCGTAGAGGGATTCGCCCATGCCATGCAGGCACTGGAACTCATACTGGCCGGGATAGTAGTTCTGGCCGGCCATCTGGTAGATCGCCGACAGCGTGTAGGCATTGTGAGTGGCGAACTGCGGGAACACCGCCTCCGGCGCGCCCAGCAGCTTGCGGGCGCAGGCCAGGTAGGACACATCGGTGTACACCTTGCGGGTGTAGACCGGGTAGCCCTCCAGGCCGTCGACCTGGGCGCGCTTGATCTCGCTGTCCCAGTAGGCGCCCTTGACCAGGCGGATCATCAGGCGATGGCGGCTGCGGCGCGCCAGGTCGATGACGTAGTCGATCACGAAGGGCGCCCGCTTCTGGTAAGCCTGGATGACGAAGCCTATGCCGTTCCAGCCTTCCAGCTCGGGATCGAAGCACAGCGCTTCCAGCAGGTCCAGCGAGATTTCCAGCCGATCGGCCTCCTCGGCGTCGATGTTCAGGCCGATGTCGTAGCCGCGCGCCAGGCGGGTCAATTGCAGCACGCGCGGCAGCAGTTCGTTCATCACCCGGTCGCGCTGCGCGCGCGAATAGCGGGGATGCAGCGCCGACAGCTTGATGGAAATGCCGGGGCCCTGGTAGATGCCGCGGCCGGCCGATGCCTTGCCGATGGCGTGGATGGCCTGCTCATACGAGGCATAGTAGCGGTCGGCGTCGGCCGACGTGGTGGCCGCCTCGCCCAGCATGTCATAGGAATAGCCGTAGCCCTTGGCTTCCATCTTGCGGTTGTTCGCCAGCGCTTCGGAAATGCTCTGGCCCGACACGAACTGCTCGCCCATCATGCGCATGGCCATGTTCACGCCCTTGCGGATCAGCGGTTCGCCGCCCTTGCCGATCAGGCGCGTCACGGCGCGCGACAGCGACTGCTCGCTGTTGACCGCGACCAGCTTGCCGGTGAGCATCAGCCCCCACGTCGCGGCGTTGACGAACATGGACGGCGAGCCGCCCATGTGCGACTTCCAGTCGCCGCGCGCGATCTTGTCGCGGATCAGGGCGTCGCGCGTGGCGCGATCCGGGATGCGCAGCAGCGCCTCGGCCAGGCACATCAGCGCCACGCCTTCCTGGCTGGACAGCGAGAACTCCTGGATCAAGCCCTCGACGCCGCCGCCGCTGCGCTTGCCGCGCAGCGCCTTGACCAGGCCAGCCGCCATGGCATGGACTTTCTCGGGATGGGCCACGCGCGCCTGGCCCAGCAGCAGGGCCACGCACTCGGGTTCCGGACGCCGGTAGGCAGCCGTGATGGCGGCGCGCAGCACGGATTGCGGCTGGACATCCTGGCCGAACTCGAAGAACGGCGGCACCTGTGCCTGCGCGGGCGGATCGGCGTCCTCCACGCCGGCATGGCCGCCCTCGCTGTAATGCGAAATCTCCACCGGCAGCTGCCCGCGCTCGATGCGGTCCAGATACGACACGATGGCCTGCTTGTGCAGCCAGTGCGGCGTGCAATTGAGTTTTGCCGCGGCATTCTTCAAACGGTCGCGCAATGCGTCGTCGACCTTGACGCCTAGAGTAGTGGTAGCCATGCTGCTTGATCAGGGAGGGAAGAAGTAAGGGTTGAACTGGAACTATGGGTTGAGATGGTTGTGGTGGATCGTGCCGCCCTTCATGACGAGGGGAATGCGCTCGCCCTGCCCCAGCAGGCAGGAAATGTCCTTGTAGGGATTGCCGTCGACGACCAGGACATCGGCATGGGCGCCCGCCACCAGGCGTCCCAGCTTGTCCGTCATGTTCAATACCTCGGCGCCGACCAGCGTGGCGCTCTGGATGACCTCGTGGTTGCCCAGGACTTCGGCGCGTATGCGGAACTCCTCGCTTTGCAGGCGCTGCGACGGGCCCAGCAGGTCCGTGCCGAAGCCCATCTTCACGCCGGCGCGCTTGAACAGCGCCAGCGAATCGAGCCCGGCCTGGCGCACCGACGCGATCTTGGCGACGCTCTCCTGGGGCAGGCCATACTGCGCGCCCTCGTTGGCCAGCGCTTCGTAAGTGACCAGCGTGGGCACCGCGTAAGCGCCCTTCTCCGCCATCAGCCGCGCCACGCGCTCGTCGACCAGGTTGCCGTGCTCGATGGTGCGCACGCCCAGGTTGACGGCGCGCTCGATGGCCTCCGCCGTATAGGAGTGCGCCATCACATAGGTCTGCCGGGCCCGCGCCTCGTGCACGATTGCGCGGATCTCGTCCTCCGAATAGCCCCAGGACGCGATGGGGTCCGTGGGCGACGCCACCCCGCCCGACGCCATGATCTTGATTTGGTCCGCGCCCATCTGCAGTTCCTGCCGCACGGCCTTGCGCACGTCATCCACGCCATCGGCCACGCGCCCGATGTCGCCGGCGCGAAAACAGCAGCCGCAAAAGCTCATCGGACGCAGGTGATCCGAGCGCGGCCGCGGATCGCCATGCCCACCGGTCTGGCTGATGGCCCGCCCGGAAATGAACAGGCGCGGGCCCACGACCGTGCCCTCCTCGACCGCGCATTTCAGGCCCCAGCCGGCGCCGCCCGCGTCGCGCAGCGTGGTGAAGCCCCGCCGCAGCATGGCCGCCATGATGGGTACGGACCGCATCATCACCAGCGCATCGGGCAGCACCCCTTGCGTGCTCAGGTTCAATTGCGTCGCCATGACGTGGCCGTGCAGGTCGATGAAGCCGGGCATGACGGTCTTGCCCTTGGCGTCTATCACGCGGGCCGACCCCGCCTGCAAGGGCCGGTCGGAGACCTCCTTGATCAGGCCCTGCTCGACCAGGACATCATGGCCTTCCAGCAATTCCCCCACGGTGGGGTCCAGCAGATTTCCATTCTTGAACAGGACGGTAGTCATCGGCGTACTCCGGACGGGTTCACGGGCTTCAAGAGGTTCAAGGGTGCGAGGCGCAACGCGCGGCAGGGCATCGGCAACGCAGCCGGGCGTAACAGGCAGGACATGTCAGGACGCCATGGTCTTCACATAGCGGCGGTGGATCAGCCAGTTCGACAGCAAGGCCATCAGCAAGGTGGCGCATACCAGCACCAGGGCCAGCGCCGACCCGAAGGGCCAGTTCGAACCGCGCGTGATCTGGTCGTACAGGGCCGGCGCCATCATGGTGATGCCGCTGCCACCCAGCAGCACGGGCGTGGCATAGGCGTTCATGCAAAGAATGAAGACCAGCACCGTGCCGGCCGCCACGCCGGGCGCCGCGATGGGCAGCACGACACGGCGCAGCGTGGTGAAGAAGTTCGCGCCCAGGTTGCGGGCCGCCTCCTCGACGGAAAAGTCGATGCCCTCCAGCACGCTCTGCAAGGTGAGGATGAAGTACGGCAAGACCACCGCCGTCGTTCCGATCACCACGGCCAGCGGCGTATACAGCAGCTTGACGGGTTCGGCCGCCAGGCCCAGCCCCACCAGTAGCGCATTGACGGCCCCGGCATTGCCCAGGATGATCATCCAACCGGCCGCGCGCACCACGTTGCCGACCAGCAGCGGGAACACCAGCAGGATGATCAACAGGCTCTTGTACCGGGTCTGCGTCCTGGCCAGGAAATAGGCCACGGGAAACCCCAGTGCCAGGGCCAGCGCGGTGCACAGGCCGGCCACCCACAGCGTCGTCAGGAACACATCGCGGTAGTACGGATCGCTGAAGAACTTGACGTAGTTTTCGAAGGTGAAGCCGGCCTGGACCGTCCGCGCCGGGTCGAAGTGCTCGAAGCTGTAGCGGAACAGCATGAGGATGGGCACGAGCACGATGACCAGCACCACCAGCGAGGCGGGGAACGCCATGCCGGGACCGCGCCGGCGCGTCCCGTCCGAGGCGGCGGCGCCGGGCGCCGGGCGCGATGGCGTCCGGGGCTCTGCGTGGGCGGATGTCTGCATGGCGTCCTTCCTCAAGCGCTGAACGCCACGCAGTCGGCGGGGTGGAAGCACGCGTAGACCGGGACGCCAGGCGCTGGCACGAACGCGCGGGAATCCGCCTGGGCGGACCCCGCATTCGGGCAGCGGCAACTCAGGACATCGCCGCCGTCCAACCGCACGCGCACGTCGATATGCGCGCCAAGGTAGGACACCCCATCCACCTTGCCGGCCAAGGCGTTGGGCCCCTCGGCCCGGGTGCGCAGCACCACGCGCTCCGGCCGCACGCCTATGCGCGTGCTGCCCGGCGCGGCATCGGTCACCGCCAGGCGCAGCCCGCGCGCCGTGGCGAAGTGGCCTTGCTCCAGGCGGCCGTCGAAGAAATTCATCTTGCCCAGGAAGTCGGCGACGAAGAGATTGGCCGGCCTTTCGTAAAGCGTTTCGGGCGTGCCGACCTGCTGCACGCGCCCGTCATGCATGATGGCCATGCGATCGGCGATGGACAGCGCCTCCTCCTGGTCATGCGTGACGAAGATCGTGGTCAGGCCCAGGCGGCGCTGCAAGGACCGGATCTCGTCGCGCACTTCCAGCCGCAACTTGGCGTCCAGGTTGGACAGCGGCTCGTCGAGCAGGAACACCTTGGGCTGGACGACCAGCGCGCGCGCGATGGCCACCCGCTGCTGCTGGCCGCCGGACAACTGGCGCGGATAGCGGTCGCGCAATTCCCCCATGCGCACCATGTCCAGCACATCGGCAATGCGACGCTGCCGTTCGGCCGCCGCCACCTTGCGCATTTCCAGGCCGAAGGCGACGTTCTCGGCCACCGTCATGTGCGGAAACAGGGCATAGCGCTGGAACACCATGCCCGTGTCGCGACGATGCGCCGGCAGCGCCGTCACATCGGCATCGCCGATGCGTATGCTGCCCGCGGTGGGCGCGATGAAGCCCGCGATCATGCGCAGCGTGGTGGTCTTGCCGCAGCCGCTGGGGCCCAGGAAGGCGACCAGCTCGCCGTCGGCGATGTCCAGGGAAAAATCCGCCACCGCCAGCGCGCCGCCATACTGCTTGCGCAATCCTTCGAGAGCTATGTGCGCCATCTGTCACACCACCTGGCTGAGTTTGACGTAGCGGTCCGTCACCAGCATGACGACGCCGAGCAAGAGGATCTGCACCGACGCCACCGCGGCGATGGTGGGGTCCAGGTTGAACTCCAGGTACTGCATGATGGCGATGGGCAGCGTGGTGCGCCCCGGCCCCACCAGCGACAGGGACAGCTCCAGGTTCTCGAAGGAAACGATGAAGGAGAACAGCGCCGCCGCGACGATGGCGGGCCGCAGCATGGGCAGCGTCACGCGGAAAAACGCCACGCGCCCGCTGGCGCCCAGATTGCGCGCGGCCTCTTCGATGGACGGATCCAGGCCGCTCATGCTGGCCGAGACCAGGCGTACGGTCCAGGGGATGGTCAGGCAAATGTGCGCCAGCACCAGGCCGCCATAGGTGCCCACGATATCGACATCCAGCGCGTTCTCGGCGCGCAGGTAGAACAGGTAGATGGCGACGCCGGCGACGATGCCCGGCACCAGCAGGGGCGACAGCAGCAGCGTATTGACCGCCTGCGCGCCGCGAAAGCGATGGCGGATGATGCCCAGCGCGGCCAGCACGCCCAGCGCCACACCGCACAGGGCGGCTATCAGCGCCACCTGCACGCTGAACAGGAAACCGTTGGCGAACGCCGCGTTATCCCAGGCCTTGACGTACCAGGACAGCGTGTAGCCCGACGGCGGGAAATAGAGGATGGCGTCCTTGAAGAAACTGAGCCACACCACGAACAGCAGCGGGCTCAGCATGAACAGATAGATCAGCGCGACGAAGGCCAGATGCAACCAGCGCAGCCAGGGCCAGGGAAGCGGCGCGCGGCGCGGGGGGGCAGACTCGGGGGGGTGCCGCGATGTGGACGTATAGGTGACAGCCACGACGTGATTCCCCCTGGAACGCTGGACGGCAAGTACCATCCGGTCTGTAGTGAAACCACATCCTACGCGCCGGGTTACCCGAAAGAAATAAAGGTTAACCCGGATTCACAAAAAGGTGCAACCTATTCAGAAATCCGGTTGCACCCCATTAATTGCACTTGCGGCGACCCGGGTTGCGGATGTCCCGTCCCGTCCTGGATGGCATTGGCTATGGTCAGCGCCAGGTCGCGCGTCGCTACCCGCAGCCCGTGCACCGCCGACGGCGCATCCGTCCCGCTGACCGCAACCCGGCTGATGCTGCGGCACTGCCAGGCCTGCCCTTTCAGGTTGACCGGCCGCACCCGCCACGTGGCGTCGACGATGGCCTCGACACCCGTCGCGCTTTCGAAGCGCTGCACGTCGACGACCACCCGCCACACCGGCGCGCCGGCGGGCGCCCGCATGGCCTGCACGTCCGGCGCCTGCAGTACCCGGGTCAGCGTATCGGCCAGCGCCCCGCGCAGTTCGTCCGCCAGCGGCGCGGACCAGCGCTCGGAGTACAGGGGCGTCAAGCCGCCTTCCTGCTCGCGCAGCATCAATTGCGGCTGGTCGGCTTGCGGCGGCACGTTGACCGGCAATACCTCCAGCATGAAGGCCGGCGCCGGCTGCGCCTGGGTGGCGCTGGCCGGCAAGGCAGCGCCGGTGAGCGTGTAGTAATGCACGGGCGGCGAGCCGGCGCAGCCGGCCAGCAGGGTGGCGCCCAGCAGCGCGGCGGGCATGGCCAGGGGGGACACGCGACGCGCCACGGCAAGGGGAGACAAGCGCCGCGCCGCGGCTTTGGCCAGCCAGGACATCGATCGAAGCGCCGACGAACGAGATTTCATGTTCTTCATTTCCTGGTCTGATTGCGTCCGGGTATCGGATCGTCGCCGCGGCCGCGCAGCAGGGCTTCCGGGTTGGCCTGGAGGAAGTCGGACAGCACGCGCAGCGAGCGTGCCGCACGGGTGAGCTCCTGGATGGCGCGATCCGAATTCGCCAGCACGCCGTTGTCCGAGGACAGCATGTTGCTGATGTCGTTCAGCGACTTGCTGGCCTGCTTGATCATCGCCTGGGCCTCCGGCGCGACCTGCTTGTCGAGCTTGTTCATCAGGCGCGACGCGCTGGTCAGCGTGGCGTTCAGCTCGTTGCCGATCTTGTCGAAGGGAATCTTCTCGATCTTGCTGACGATGTTGCTGATCTGCTGCTGCAACTGGTCCAGGTTGCCTTGCGTGGTGGGAATATCGGCCCGTCCGATGCCGTCCCAATGGAAAGTCACCGGTGGCTGGTTGGGGAAGACGTCCAGCGCCACGTAGAGCTGTCCGGTGAGCAGGTTGGACGTGCGCAACTGCGCGCGCAAGCCATGCTGGATCATCGAGCCGAGCAGGCGGCCGCCCGGATGCGCGGGGTTTTCCCCTTCCTCGCGGACGGCGTAGTCCCGCACGCGCTCGAACACGGAGCCCAGGCGCTGCGGATAGAGATTGGCCTCGACCACGGCATAGAAGCGCTTCTTGGTGGTGTCGAAGTCCATGTTGATGGCGTCGATCTGTCCCAGCACGATACCATTGAAATCGACGGGCGCGCCCACGCTCAGGCCACGGATGGATTGGTCGAAGCGCATGCGGATGGGGAAAGGTTCGCCATCCGGCGTGGCCTTGGCCGTCGCCTCGCTGCCGTAGAGGGTGAAGACCGAATCGGCCTTGGCGATCTTGCCGCTACCCTGCACGGCAGGCGACGGCCTGGACGGCGCGCCGCTCGATCCCGGCGGCTGGATGGCCTGCTGCGGCGACCTGGGCGTGGTTGCGCCAGGCTGCTGCTGCCCGGCCGCGTTGTCGAGGGCTTTGCCTTGTGCCGTACCGGGCGCATTGCCTTGTGCGGTACCGGGCGCATTGCCTGGCGTATTGCCCTGCGCACCAGCTGGCGCATTTTGCGGCGTTGCGCCCGCGCCGGGCGATGCCCCAATCGCGGCGTCATCCATATCCTCGAAGGCGATGCCTCCTACCGCCACGGACAGCAGCGATTGCGTGCGCACCTTCAGCCCGTCCGCGTTGACCGTGAAATCGACGCCGCTGGCATTCCAGAAGTGCGTGGTCGTCGTGACGAACTTGTCGTTCGGCGCATCGATGAACACCTGCACGTTGACGCTCTTGCCGGAGCTGTCCAGCTGGTAACCGATCACCTGCCCCACGCTGATGCGGCGGTAATAGACCGGCGAACCGACATCGAGCGAGCCCAGGGTATCGGCCTTGAGCGTGAAGCGCTTGCCCGGCCGGTCGTGCGTCACTTCCGGGGGGGTTTCCAATCCGACGAAGAAGGTTTTCTCCGCCTTCGTCGTCGGCTTGCCGTCCGCGGCCGTGCTGGCCGGCGCATCCACGCCGATATAGGCCCCCGATACCAGCGTGCTCAGGCCCGACACCCCGCTCAGTCCCAGCCGCGGCCGCACCACCCAGAAATTGCTGCCCTCGCGCGCCAGGCTGGCGGCGTCCTTGTCGATATCCGCGGTGACGATCACCTTGGACCGGTCTTCGCTCAGCTTGATGGCCTTCACCAGCCCGACATTGACGTCCTTGTAGCGCAACTGCGTCTTGCCCACCTCCAGGCCTTCCGCGGTCTTGAACGTAATGGTGATGGTCGGGCCGGCTTCCATCCAGGTCTTTAACACCAGGGAAAGCCCCGCCAGCGCGGCCACCACGGGCACCAGCCAGATCCAGGAGATGCGCCGCTTCTTGCGCGTGACCTCCGGCACCTTGATGCGACTGGTCTCGTTGGGAGCGTTAGGATCGGACATGCTACTGATTTCCTTGTACTTGTGAGGCGCGGGCAATCCGCGTCGCCAGGCCCGTCCGTGCAGCCTGTCACTATCATTGGCTTGAACCGGCGGGCGCCACCCCATCGGCGCCCCGCCGGCGACATCAACCTAACGGTGCCAACCTGTCGGCGTCAACCCCCGCCGCCCACGCCCGGCGGCACATGCTCTGCCGTCGAGGCCGGCGCCGAGGTAGCAACTTGCGTTCCCGCCGCTTCCATATCCCAGCCGCGGCGAGGATCGAAGCTCATCGCGGCCAGCATCGTCAGTATCACCACCATCCCGAACGCCGCGGCTCCCGGCGCCGCGCTGATCTCCATCAGGCCGTGGAAGTTGGCCAATGCCGCAAGCAGGATAACCACGAACACGTCCAGCATGGACCACTGCCCGATGAACTCCACCATGGAATAAAGCCGGGTACGCTGGCGCAGGTTGGAGGTGTTGCCGAACTGGATGAAAAGCGCCAGCGCCGCCAGCGACAGCAGCTTCGTCAAGGGCACCATGATGCTGGCGACGAACACGATCGTGGCCAGGTCCCAGGAACCCATTTGCCACAGCTCGATCACGCCGCCCAGTATGGTATGCGCACTGTCCCCCAATAGGGAAGTGATGGACATCACCGGCAACACATTCGCGGGAATGTAGAAAAACGCGGCGGCGATCAGCAAGGCCCACGTGCGCGCGAGGTGATCGGGCTTGCGCAAGTGTAGGACCGCATTGCAGCGATGGCAGTGATGGATGTCCTCCGGCGCCGCCATGGGCACCGACTGCACCTGCCCGCAGACGTGGCAACCGGTCAGGATCTCGTCGGGGCGCTCCTCGGGGACATAGGCTTGCACCACGCCGATGTCCTCGGCATAGCGCCACAAGGTATGCGGCGACAGCCGCCCCAGCATGGTCAACAGGATAGTGAGGATGGCGAAGCCGCCCAGGCCGAATCCCGGTTCCACCGACGCCATGCCGGATAGCTTCACCACCGCCACCAGCACGCCCAGCATGAACACGGGCACCATGCACCAAGGCCGCAGCAGGCCCAGCAGCCGCATGCAGAAACGGAAAGCGGGCGGCATGCGGCCGCGCGACAAGGGATAGAGAACCCACATCAGCAGCACCAGCTGCGTCATGGGCAAGGCAAAGCCCGCCGCGCCGGTCATCAACGCGACGGCCCAATGGGTTTGCTGCCAGGTCACGGTAAGCGCATCGAGCAGCGAGGCCCGCTGTTCCATGCCCTGCACCTGCATGATCGCCACCGGATAGGCATTGGCGATCATGAAGACGATGGAGGCCGTCACGGCCAGGGCCAGCCAGGCCCCCAGCGTCAGGCCGCTGTAGCGCCACAAGGTGGTGCCGCAGCGGCCGCATGTGGCGACCTCGCCCGGGCCGAGTTCATGCCTGCGATAGATGCTCGCGCAGTTCTCGCACGCAACCAGCGGTCGCGGGCCTGCCATCAGTCAGCCAGGGCCACTTCCTGCGCGTCAGGCGTGTCCGACGACGGCTTTTCGCCATACGACAGCACAACCTTGCCCTCCGCATCCAGATCCACGGTCACCGTGCCGCCGTCGACCAGCTTGCCGAACAGCAATTCGTCGGCCAGCGCGCGGCGGATGGTGTCCTGGATCAGGCGTTGCATGGGACGCGCCCCCATCAGGGGATCGAAGCCTTCCTTCGCCAGGTGTTCCCGCAAGGCGTCGGTGAAGACGGCCTCGACCCGGCGTTCGTGCAACTGGTCCTCCAGCTGCATGAGGAACTTGTCGACCACCCGCAGGATGATTTCGCGCGAAAGCGGCGCGAACGGGATGATGGCATCCAGGCGATTACGGAACTCCGGCGTGAACATCCGCTTGATTTCCGCCATCTCGTCGCCGGCCACGCGGGCGTTGGCGAACCCGATGGACGGCCGGTTCAGCGTCTCCGCGCCGGCGTTGGTCGTCATGATCAGGATGACGTTGCGGAAATCGGCCTTGCGACCGTTATTGTCCGTCAACGTGCCGTGGTCCATCACCTGCAGCAGGATGTTGAAGACATCCGGATGCGCCTTCTCGATCTCATCGAGCAGCAGCACGCAGTGCGGCTGCTTGTTGATGGCCTCGGTAAGCAGGCCGCCCTGGTCGAACCCCACGTATCCCGGAGGCGCGCCGATCAGGCGCGACACCGCATGGCGTTCCATGTACTCCGACATGTCGAAGCGCAGCAACTCCACCCCCAGCGTGAACGCCAGCTGGCGCGCGACTTCGGTCTTGCCCACGCCGGTCGGCCCGGAGAAGAGGAAGGCGCCGATGGGTTTTTCCGGCTTGCCCAGGCCCGAGCGCGCCATCTTGATGGCGGCCGACAGGGCCTCGATGGCGTTGTCCTGGCCGAACACCACCGTCTTCAAGTCCCGGTCCAGCGTGGCCAGCTTGCTGCGGTCGTCGTTGGACACCGACTGCGGCGGGATGCGGGCGATCTTGGAAACGATGTTCTCGATGTCCACCTTGCCGATGACCTTCTTCTGCCGCGAACGCGGCAGCAGCCGTTGCGCGGCGCCGGCCTCGTCGATCACGTCGATGGCCTTGTCCGGCAGATGGCGGTCGTTGATGTGGCGCGCCGACAACTCGGCCGCGGCCAGCAAGGCGGCCGCCGAGTAGCGGACATTGTGGTGTTCCTCGAAGCGCGTCTTCAGGCCGCGCAGGATCTGCACGGTCTGCTCCACGCTGGGCTCGCTGACATCGATCTTCTGGAAGCGGCGCGACAGCGCGTGGTCCTTCTCGAACACGCCGCGATACTCGGTGTACGTGGTTGCGCCGATGCACTTGAGCTGGCCCGAGGACAGGGCCGGCTTGAGCAGGTTGGACGCATCCAGCGTCCCGCCCGACGCCGAACCGGCGCCGATCAGGGTATGGATTTCATCGATGAACAGGATGGCGTCGGGGTTGCCGCGCAACTGCTTCAGCACGCCCTTGAGCCGTTGCTCGAAATCGCCGCGATACTTGGTGCCCGCCAGCAAGGCGCCCATGTCCAGCGCATAGACTTGCGCCGATTGCAGGATCTCGGGCACTTCGCCGCGCGTGATGCGCCACGCCAGGCCCTCGGCGATGGCGGTCTTGCCGACCCCCGCTTCGCCCACCAGCAAGGGGTTGTTCTTGCGCCGGCGGCACAGCACCTGGATGACCCGCTCCACCTCGGACTCGCGGCCGATCAACGGATCGATGCGGCCCGCCAGCGCGGCGGCGTTGAGGTCGTTGGCATATTGATCCAGCGGGGATTGGCGCGATTCGCCCTGTTCCTCGGGATTGGGCTGCTGTTCCTTCTGCGTCGCGGCCGATTCGACCTGCGGCTGCTTGGTGATGCCATGCGACAGGAAATTGACCACGTCCAGGCGCGTCACGCCCTGCTGTTGCAGGTAGTAGACGGCATGCGAATCCTTTTCACCGAAAATCGCCACCAGCACGTTGGCGCCGGTGACCGGCTTCTTGCCGGTTCCGCCAGCCGAAACGTGCATGATCGCGCGCTGGATCACCCGCTGGAAACCCAGCGTGGGCTGCGTATCGACTTCCGCGCCGCTGGGAATGACAGGCGTATTTTCTGAAACGAACTGGCGCAAGTTGCGGCGCAAGTCATCCAGGTTCGCCGCGCACGCGCGCAACACTTCGACAGCCGATGCGTTATCCAGTAGGGACAGCAACAGATGTTCAACAGTAATAAATTCATGGCGAGCCGAACGGGCCTCGACAAAAGCCATATGCAGGCTGACTTCAAGCTCTTGGGAAATCACGCTTCCTCCATAACGCATCGAAGCGGACATAAACACAAGACATATTCTATGCCTATCGGGCTGTAACGCCAGCGATTTCAAAACCTACCCGATCGTAACGACCTCGGCTGTCCATGACCGTGAGCGTATAACGACCGTCGTGCGCCAGCATCACCGTAAACGGACGCCCAGCCGGGCCATGCCCCAGCACGCGCCCATCGAGCATCCACCAAATATTCCCCTCAACCCCCTGCGCATCGACGTCCACCGCCACGCGGTTGGCGCCCGGCACAGGCCGTAGCACCGACCCGTTGGCCAGGCCCGTCAAACGCAGGGGAGCCTGCGTACCGTCCGCATAACCCGCGAAGGTCGGCGGCACGGTGTCATTCAAGGCCCAGGCCGGCCGCTGCTCCGGACAAGCGCCATCAAGCACGCTACCCTGGCGCAGCCCCAAGGGCCAGCACGTCACCACGGCCTTGACCGTGTCCGGCCGCACGCGTTCCCGCTGCGGCCCGTCCGGCAAGGCCGACACGATGTCCTGTAACAAAGGCGCCGCCACATTGGCCCCGAAATAGCCGGGGTTGGGCGTTCCGTCGGGTCGTCCCACCCAGACGCCTATCGTCCAATTGTCCGTGACACCCACCGCCCAGGCATCGCGGAACCCAAAACTGGTGCCGGTCTTCCAGGCCAGCCGCTTGCCCGGCGTACCGGACTGCGATTGATAGAAAGGCCGGTCGGGATGCCCCCCGCCTTCAAGGATATCCCGCACGATCCATGCCGCACCCGCGCTCATCATACGGGACTCGACGCGGGGCTGGTCCGGGCGCAGGCGCGGTTTTCCGGACAAGCCGCCCCGCGCCAGCGACCGGTAGGCGCCCACCAGTTCTTCCAAGGTGGTGCCACCCCCGCCCAAAATCAAGCTCAAATTGGGCGCCGCGCCGGCCGGCATGCGCAAGCGGACGCCGCCACCTAGCATAACCGATGCAAAATGGGCCGGTCCGACACGGTCCAGAAGATCCACCGCCGGGACGTTCAGGGATCGTTGCAAGGCCTGGGAGACGCTGACGGGGCCGGAAAACGATGCCTGGAAATTGCCCGGCGCGTAGCCGCCGAAGGACATGGGCACGTCCATCAGCAGGCTTTCCGAGTGGATCAGGCCATCGTCCAGCGCCAGGCCGTACAGGAAAGGCTTGAGCGTGGAGCCCGGCGAGCGGATCGCGGTGACCATGTCCACATGGGCGTATCGGCTATCGTCGGAAAAATCCGCCGACCCGGCATAGGCCTTGACCGCCAGGCTGTCGTTGTCCATGACCAACACGGCCATCGATACCTTGGGCGGCAGGCCGTCGACCCGATCCAGCAACATCTGCTCGACCCGGTCCTGGATCTCGACATCCAGGTTGCTGGCCAGCAGGGGCGGGCGCCTGTCGCGGCGGCTGCCGGGCGGCCGCGCCTCGCGCAGCAGGCGCTGCGCGGCCAGGGGCGCCACCCAGCGCGCCCGCAGCGGGGGCGCCGCCACGGTTTCGATCTTGGCGTCGTCGACGTCGGCGGGGGTCCAGCGGCCCAGTTCGACCATGCGGTCCAATACCTTGTCGCGGGCCTGCCGGGCGGCGTCGGGATGCCGGTCGGGACGCAGGCGCGTCGGCGCCTGGGGCAGCGCCGTCAACAGCGCGGCCTCGGCGGCGCTGAGATCGCGGGCCGACTTGCCCAGCCACAGGCGCGAGGCCATCTCCACCCCCTGCACGATGCCGCCCATGGGGGCGCGGCTCAGGTACATGGAAAGGATCTCGTCCTTGCTGTAATGCATTTCCAGCTGGATCGCGCGCCAGGCCTGGCGCGCCTTCGCGCCGAGGGAGCGCGAGGGCCTGCCGTTCAGTTGCGGGTCGACCAGGCGCGCCACCTGCATGGTCAGCGTCGAACCGCCGGAGACGATATGGCCATGCACCGCCCACTGCCAGCCCGCGCGCGCCATGGCCACGGGATTGATGCCCAGGTGCCAGCGGAACCAGCGATCCTCGTAGGTCAGCAGGGATTGCAGGTAGAGAGGCGACACCTGGTCGCTCGTGACGGGATAGCGCCAGATGCCGTCGCGGCTGGGATAGTTGCGCAGCGGCGTGCCGTCGGCCGCCACCACCACGGTGGCGCCGTCGGCATAAGGCGCCGGCAAGGGAAAAAGCCGATCCAGCACCAGCAGCAGTACGGCCGCCACGGCCACCGACGCCAACGCCGCCACGCAAAGGCGGCGCAGGCGCCGGCGCCAGGCCGGCCGCCGGCCTACCG
This sequence comes from Achromobacter aloeverae, assembly GCF_004121055.1. GTDB lineage: Bacteria > Pseudomonadota > Gammaproteobacteria > Burkholderiales > Burkholderiaceae_B > Bordetella_C > Bordetella_C aloeverae. The sequence continues at coordinate 166,716 of NZ_PYAL01000002.1, read as the reverse complement.
GGTCCGCGCCGCGCTGCGGTCGCGCACTTCTATCTTGCTCCATTGATCGCCTACGCCACGCAGTTCCGGACGGTACATGTCTTCCGCCACCGTCGACGGGACCGCGAACTTGCCAGGCGTGACCACCCGGAGCAGATAGAAAATATCCACCGCGCCGCTGCCCAGCGATACCGCGGCGACATAACGGTCGTCACGGAATTCGGTGTGCTTGATATTGGGATTGGACAGGGCGTCGGCCACGCGGCGGTTGCCGATGGTCCAGTCGTTCATGTCCGGGTTCTGCGTCAGGTTGAGGTTCTCCACTTCCAGGCCGGCCGGCACGCGGTCGACCACCAGGCCGTCGGGAATGCGGCGGGTTGCATCCGCGCGGATCCATGCAACCAGGATGTCGCCGGTCTGCAGCACGCCGCCGTCCCACGGCGTGCCGTCGGGACGATACCAGCGGCGCTGTACGCGGATGACGTCGGCGCGCGGGGCCGGCGGGTTGATGCTGCTGCCCTGGATATCCAGTTCGGCGAACACCGGCTGGCTGCCCGTGTTGACCAGTTGCAGGCCGCCCATGTCGCCCGCCCGCAGCGATACGCTCCGGTCGCCCGTGGCCTGCACCACCTTGCGGACGGTGCCGTTGGCCAGCGTCATTTCCCACGGCGCATTCTGCTTGCCGCCGGCCGTGCGGGCCGCCAGCAGCAGGGCCATCTGCTCCTGCGTGGAGAAATAGGACCGGCCGCCCAGGCGCGCGGCCAGGTCGGTCAGCAGCGTCTCGCGGCGCTCGTGGCGCAGGTCGTACTGCGCCATCAACGCATAGGACAGCGCCAGGTCGCGCACGGGGCTGCCGTAGTCGCCCATCCACTCATCGACATAGGCCGACGATCCGGAGATGAAGGCCATGCCGTACTGGCGCGTCATGGCCTGGTCCAGCGCGGCCTTCATGCGACCCTCGTCGCCCATCAGCTTGAAGGCGGCGGCCAGTTGCACCAGCGGCAACGGCGATCGCGCGCGCTCCTGGTAGGTGTCGTAGAGCTGGCGTACCGTGGACAGCGGCGCCTTGCCGTCGCGCGCCAGCACCAGCGACGCGGCGGCCAGGCCGGCGAAGCGGCGATGGTCCTCGCGCAGCACGCTCAGTTCATTGGTGCCGACCCGGCCGGATTCCACGCCGCGCTTCAGGTTGGCCGACCAGGAGCCGAAGCTGCTGCCCGTCTGCTGCACCTGCTGCAGCAGCCAGTTGCGCGAACGGTCGATGGTCGCTTCCGGCACGCTGAAGCCACGGTCGCGGGCGTCCTGCATGAAGCCGGTGGCATAGGCGGTCAACCAGATATCGCGGCTGCCGGCGTCGCCGCCCCACAGGGAATAGGACCCATTGGACGAGCGCATGCCCGAGAGCCGCGCCAGCGCGCCATTGACCTTGTCCTGCCGCAGCGCGGGCGAGAACTTGTCGACGTCGTAGCGCTTGGCCGTATCGGCATCCATCAGCAGCCACGGCAAGGTGGCGCTGACGGTCTGCTCGGTGCAGCCGTAGGGATACGACAGCAGGTCATGCACCAGGCGCGCGACGTTGAACGGCGGCTCCGTGGACATCGTCAGGCTGACGGTGGTGGAGTCGGGGAAGTACTTGGCCACCCAGTCGGCCTGCGTGGCCGAGGTTTCGCCCGGCATGAGGCGCAGGCGGCGCACCTGGCGCTCGGCGGCCTGGGCCGGCTGCACCTGCAGGACGGACTCGCGCACGATGTGCACCGGCTTGTCGCCGCCCTGCCCGTCCACGGTCAGGCGCATCAGGCCCAGCCCGTACGAGCCGGACGTGGTGGCGTTGAAGCGGACGGTGGTGCGCTGCTTGTCCTTCAGCGTCACGGTGCGCACGCCGTCCGTGATGGCCAGCGGATCGTTGGCTTCCAGCTTGACGGTGACCTTCTGGGTAGCGCCGCTGAGATTGGTCACGTCCAGCGCGATGGCCGCCTCGTCGCCGGGCGTGATGAAGCGCGGCGTGCTCAATTCGGCGACGATGGGCGCGGCCACCACCATTTCGGCGTCGGCGCTGCCGTACTGCTCGTTGGTGAAGGCCACGGCCATCAGGCGCAGCGTGCCGTTGAAGTCCGGCAGGTCCAGCGGGATCTCGGCCTCGCCCTTGTCGTTCAGCGTCACCGGGCCGGAGAACAGGTCCACCAGCTTGACCTTCTTCGGCAGGGTCTTGGTGTCGCCGCGCATGGCCGCGTCACCGCCCCACTTCAGGCGGCCCTGGGTGCCGTCCATCTTCTCGATCAGCTTGCCGTACATATCCAGCAGGTCGGGCGCGTAGCGGTGCTTGCCAAAGAAGAAGTTGAACGGATCGGGCGTCTGGAACTGGTCGATGTTCAGGATGCCGACGTCCACCGCCGACAACGTGACCGTCGCCTTCTTGTTCGCCGCGCCATCCACCTTGATCTTGACGGTGGTGCGGGTTTCCGGCTGCACCTTGGCGGGCGCCGTCAGGTGCACGTCCAGCTTGCGTCCTTCCGCCTGCAAGGGCAGATAGGCCAGGCCGACGGCGCGCGCCGGGGTGACACGGTCGCCCGCGCTGCCCGGACGGAAAACCACCGCGCCCACGTACAGGTCGTGGCGCTTCCACGAAGGATCGACCGGGATTTCCACTTCCGTGCCGGTGGCCTTGGCCGTGACCCAGGTGGACCACAGCATGCGGTCGCCTTCCACGGTGACCAGCGCCTGGCCGTCGTGCGGCGGGGTCAGCGTGAGCTTGACCTTGTCGCCCGGCTTGGCCGGCACATTTTCCAGCTTCATCTGCACGCGGTCCGGGCGATTGCCGGCGGCCTCGTCGTCCTGCGCCCCCCAGCCCGCGTAGAAACGGTACTTCAGGGTCTGGCTGGTCTCGGGGTCGTTGATTTCCAGACGATAACGGCCGTAGTTGACCGGCAGGCTCATCGGCAGGCGGGCTTGCAGGGCCACCACGCGCGAATCGACCAGTTCCTCGGTATCGGTATAGCCGCTGTTCCAGCCGCGCTGGTCGTCATAGCGCCAGTAGTAGCGGCGCTCCTCCTTGTAGAGGCGCACCTGGGCGTGCTCCAGCGGGGCCAGCTCACCCTTGCCGTCGACGCGGATGACCTCGAAATTCGCCGGCGCGCCCTCGCGCGTGACATCGCTGTCGAACAGCGGACGTACGGCGACCAGCTTTTCAGCGGGCCAGATGCTGCGTTCGATCGAGCGCACCACGGGACGACCGCCAGACTCCAGCAGGCTGGCCGACACCCGCACCTTCAGCGGCGAGGAGGCGTCCTTGTAGTTGGTGGTGTCGACCTCGATACTGCCCTTGCCCTGGTCGTCCAGCTGCGATTCCGGCAGTTCCTCGTAATGCTTGATGCTGTCGTCGTTGACGTCGCCGAAGATGAAACCCGGCCACTTCTGCTGCTGCGCGTAGCGGTCGCGCTTGACCGTGAAACTGGACAGCAGGCGATTGCCGGCGGCCGGCGCGCCATACAGGTAGTCGCCCTGCACGTCGATATCCAGCGCGTCGCCGGGCGCCAGCGGACCGTCGTCGGCCTGCAAGGCCAGCTTCATGCGCTCGGGCAGGAATTCCTCGACCTTGAAGGCCCACGTGGCATCGGCGCGGCGGGCGGCGGGATCCACGCGCAGTTCCAGCATCCACGTACCGGTCTGCGCGTCCGGCGGCAGCTCGATGGCGTGCTGCACATAACGGGGCTTGTCCTGGTCCTTGTCCGGGCTCCACAGCGCGGTCTGCACCGTGCGGCCGTCGGGACGCTTGATGGTGGCGGTCAGCGGCGCGCCGGACAACGGGCGACCGTCGGCATCGCGCGGCAACACGGACACGTTGAAGGTTTCACCCGGGCGATAAAGATCGCGGCCGGAATAGACGAACAGGTTGTTATCGACCGAAGGCAGGCCCTGGATGTCGAATTCCGACAGGTCCAGCGCCGGATCGCCCAGCGACAGCACGGTCATTTCCTTGCCGCGCGAGGCGCGGATGACGCGCGCCTTGTCGAAGGAGCCGTCGAAGCGCACATGCCCCTGGGCGTCGGCGGCGGCCTTGGCCAGGGTCTTGCCATTGGCATCTATCAGTTCGACCGTATCGCCCGAGATCGCCTGGCCCTGCTTGAGCGACACCGTGTACGCCTCGATGCGGTTGGCATAGCGGCGCGCGTGCAGGCCGATGTCGCTGACGTAGAAATAGGTGGTCTGGTATTCCTCGCGGAAATGGCCAGGCTGGCTCATGACCGCTATATAGATACCCGGCTCCTGCAATTCCTTGATGCCCTCGACCGGCAGGAAGGTGACGTGGCTGCGGTTCGCCTTATCGTCGGTGAGGAAACGCCCCTGGTAGACGCTGGTGCTCAGGGTCGTCAGGCGTTCCAGGTCCCAGGAACTGACCAGGCCCTTGAGCGAACGGTTGCCGTAATAATCGTCGTAATCGCGGCCGTCGTCGTCGTCATCGCGCGCGCTGCCGCGATTGCCGACCACCGCGTCGAAGAACTCGGGCACGCGTTCGGGCGCCACGCGCAGGAACTGCACGTCCACTTCCGGCATGTTGACCGTGGTCACCGGCAGGCCGCCATTCTGGCCGGCCGGCAGGACCACGCCCTTGCTGGCGAAATAGAACGACGGCGGCATGGCTTCGGTTTCCACGTCGCAATGCGACGGCGAGCCCAGCGTCACCTTGCCGCCCTCGCCAGGCAGGTCCGCGCGCAGGCGGATGACGTAGCGGTGCTGCGGCACGACGTAGGGGAAATAAATCATGCGGGGGTTATCGCCCACCGTCCAGGATCCCTGCACCGTCTTGCCGGTATCGGCGCCCGCGGCGGCCTGTACCTTGGCTTTCGCATCGGCATCGCCGCCTTTCAGCGGACCCGTGTCGATGACTTCGATAAAGCGGGTGAGTTCGGCCTTGCGATCAACCGGCTGGGTAAAGGTCACCGCCAGCGACAGGCTGTCCGCGTACTGGCGCGCCTTGCACGACAGCGCGCCGAACGGATCGGCCGCTCCCACGGTGGCGGCCGACGGCAAGGTGGGCGTGGCCGGGGCGGCCGGCGTCACCTTGCCCGATGCGGCGGGTGCCCCGGCCGGCGCGCTGGAGGACGATTGCGCAATGGGCGCCCGGGACTCCGGGGATCGATTCAAAAACACCACGACGGCAACAAGCAAAACGACGACGACGGCCGCGACCGCGCCCAAAACACCCCTGTTTTTGCTCACGCTAAACCCCTCTCCCGCGCCGCGAAGGCGAAAACTGCCGAATAAATGTCTTGATTGGGATCAATACATTTATGAAAAAGTTTTTTGGTTTTTAATTTGCGCCGACGTTATTACGCCGGCCCGGCCCGGCGTAGCCCGCTCAAACCGGCTCCATCACGCATTGCAATGGGTGCTGCTTGGCGCGCGCATACTGGCCTACCTGGGCGATGCGCGTCGCCGCGACGTCACGGGGATAAACCCCACATACGCCTCGACCTTCGTGATGAACTTGCAACATGATCCGGGTCGCTTCTTCTTGATTCTTGCCGAAAAATTTTTGCAGCACCTTCACCACGAACTCCATGGGGGTGTAATCGTCATTAAGCAGGACAACCTGGTACATCGGGGGCGGCGCCGTGCGCGCCGCCTCCTTTTCAACGACCAGATCGTGTTGGGTATCCATGCTTGTGCTCATAGCGGCGGTATTTTATTTAAACCTTGAATAAGTGGCACACAAATCGTCCACTTTTACATGTAGAAATGCGTGGTTTCCATACTTGACGCGCAAAAGAAAACAAGCGCATTATTCGCGCAATTCTTGCCGTTTTCAGGCCACTGTTAGCGTCGGGAACCAAAAGGGGGGGGACAGCCCGGCTGGGGAGCCCTTCTGTCAACATACGATTCATGAGGCAGTCCGCATGTCTGATACGACCGCAACCGCTGTCCAGGGGGACAATCCAAAATCAACCGGAACCGTAAAATGGTTCAACGATGCGAAGGGGTTCGGCTTCATCACGCCGGACGACGGCGGCGAAGACCTATTTGCCCACTTCTCATCGATCCAGATGAACGGTTTCAAGACCTTAAAAGAAGGCCAAAAGGTGTCTTTCGAGATCATCCAGGGCCCCAAGGGTAAGCAGGCACTGAATATAACCTCAGCCTGAGCGATCGGGCCTGGTTTTCTCGGCGTCTTCGGGTACCATACGACGAAGGCGGGGCGGCGAACGCCCTGCCTTTTTTGCCGTTCTGCCTGCGCCGTATTGCCTGCGCCCCTTGCCCCCGCTATCGCGGTTCGCTTTCGCGTTTCGCCTGTGCGTTCATATTTGCCTGCGTGCCCGCCCAGCCGCGTGCTTCCTCACTGAAGTAGTCATGATACATACCAGCGCTGCCTTGCCGACCCGATCCAGTTTCAAACGAGGGCGCGGCGCAGCGATGGCCGCCCTGCTGGCGCTTGCCGCCGCCTTCGGCGCCGGCCCCGCCCATGCCCAGGAAGCGAAGTCGGCCCAGCCCGTCTTGCGCACGGTGCAACTGTCGGCCGGCATCCACGTGATCCACGCCGAAATCGCCAACACCGAAGAAAGCCGGCGGCGGGGCCTGATGTTCCGCAAGGCGCTGGACGCCAATGACGGCATGCTGTTCGTGTTCGATGATCCGGACCTGCAGTGCTTCTGGATGCACAACACGCCCTTGCCGCTGTCGATCGCCTTCATCGCCGATGACGGCACCATCGTGAACCTCGCCGACATGGCGCCCGAAACCGACGATACGCACTGCTCCAAGAAGCCCGTGCGTTATGCGTTGGAAATGGCGCAAGGCTGGTTCGCCGACCACGGCATCAGCGCCGGCAAGAAAATCGACGGCCTACCCTGACGTCGCCAGATAAAAGCCCGCTGTTTGGCGTGGGCATAAAAAACCCCAGACACCGTCCGGGGTTTTTTTACCGCCGGGCCGCCCCCAAGGTAAAAGCGCCCCCTCCGGGGGCAGCAAGCGGCGCCAGCCGCGCGGCGTGGGGGCATTTTTACCGCCGGGCCGCCCCCAAGGTAAAAGCGCCCCCTTTGGGGGGCAGCAAGCGGCGCCAGCCGCGCGGCGTGGGGGCATTTTTACCGCCGGGTCGACCCAGGCTACTTCAAACGCGTTCCAGGATGACCGCGATGCCCTGGCCGACGCCGATGCACATGGTGCACAGCGCATAACGGCCGCCACTGCGTTCCAGCTGGTTGACCGCGGTGGTGGCCAGGCGGGCGCCGCTGGCGCCGAGGGGATGGCCCAGGGCGATCGCGCCGCCATTGGGATTCACGCGCGGGTCGTTATCGGCGATGCCGAGGTCGCGCAGGACGGCCAGGCCCTGGGCGGCAAAGGCCTCGTTCAGCTCGATGACGTCCATCTGCTCCAGCTTCAGGCCCGTCAGGGCCAGCACCTTGCGGGTGGCCGGCGCGGGGCCCATGCCCATGATGCGCGGCGGTACGCCGGCGGTGGCCATGCCGACCACGCGGGCGCGCGGCTTCAGGCCATGCCGCGACAAGGCGCCCTCGCTCGCCAGCAACAAGGCGGCCGCGCCATCGTTGACGCCGGATGCATTGCCGGCCGTCACCGAACCGCCCTCGCGCACCACGCCCTTCAAGCGGGCCAGCGCTTCCAGGCTGGTCGAGCGCGGATGCTCGTCCTTGTCGACGATGATGGCGTCGCCCTTCTTCTGCGGCACCGACACCGACGTCAATTCCGCATCGAAGAAACCGGATTGCTGGGCCCGCACGGCCTTTTCCTGGCTGGCCAAGGCGAAAATATCCTGGTCCTCGCGGCTGATCTTGAAGTCGTCAGCAACGTTTTCGGCGGTTTCCGGCATCGCGTCGACACCGTATTGCGCCTTCATCAGCTTGTTCACGAAACGCCAGCCGATGGTCGTGTCGTAGATCGCCGCATTGCGCGAAAACGCCGTTTCGGCCTTGCCCATGACGAAAGGCGCGCGGCTCATGCTTTCGACGCCGCCGGCCAGCATCAAGGTGGTTTCGCCGGCGCGGATGGCGCGCGCGGCGGTGCCCAGGGCATCCAGCCCCGAGCCGCACAGGCGGTTGATGGTGGACCCCGGCACGCCGACCGGCAGGCCGGCCAGCAGGGAGGCCATGCGGGCCACGTTGCGGTTGTCTTCGCCGGCCTGGTTGGCGCAGCCGAAGATGATGTCGTCCAGTTCGTCCCACTGCACTCCGGTGTTGCGGGCCATCAATGCCTTGATCGGCACGGCTCCCAGGTCATCGGCGCGCACCGCGGACAGTGCGCCGCCGTAACGGCCGAAGGGAGTACGGATGGCATCGCAGATAAAGGCTTGCTCGGTCATGGCAGGCTCTCAGTAGATAGGAGCGGAGATGGTAGCGCAGCCCGCTTTGCATCACCGCGATGCAAGGCCTTAACGTCCATTGAATGGACGTCTACAGGATGGACAGCCGGCTCAAGTCCCCGCCGACTGCCGGGCGCGTCCCGTATCGACCAGGATCTGCCGGCGGAAGCGTCCCGCCGCCATGTGATAGAAGGCATGGGGGCTGAACTGGCGCGACACGACCGACGCGACGAGTGCGGCGGCGATCAGCCAGAACAGCATGGGCTGGCTGCCCGTCATTTCCATCACCACCACGGCGGCGGTCAACGGCGCCTGCGTGGCGGCGGCAAGAAACGCCGCCATGGACACGAGCACCAGCACGCGCTGGTCGACCAACCCGCCGGTCCATGACCAGATCTCCTGGCCGATACCGGCGCCGGTGGTAAGCGCGGGCGTGAAGATGCCGCCCGGGATGCCGGCCCAGTAGGACAGCAGCGTGGCCAGCCACTTCAGCAGGCCGAAGCCCTCATGGCCGAAGGGCTGCCCCGACAGGAGCGCCGCGGCCGCGCCATAGCCGGTGCCGTAGATGGCCCCATGCGTCGCATAACCGATCGCCGCCAGCACCAGGCCTATCGCGGCGGCGGTGAGCACCGGGTGGGCCCGCATCCAGGCCCGCCATGGCAAGGGCGCAAGCACCGTCACGCCCTTGCCCAGCAGGCGGGCGAACAGACCGCCCAGCGCGCCGTTGATGACGCCGCACAGGAGCACCCAGCCCAGCATGCTGGGCAAGACGCTGCCGGCGAAGGTGCCGAAATAGGGATTGTTGCCGCTGACGGCCACCACCATGAAGCCGCAGGCCAGTACGCCGATCAACACCAGCCGCTGCCAGCGCAGCGCGGTGCCGCGTCCCAGTTCCTCGATGGCGAAAATGACGCCCGCCAGGGGGGCGTTGAACGCGGCGGCCAGGCCGCCGGCCGCGCCGGCGGCGATGAGTTCGTTGTTGTGGAAACCTTGCAGCGGCAACTGGCGGTTCTTCCAGAACCTGCCCCACGCCAGCATGACGGCGGCGCCGACCTGCACCGACGGCCCTTCGCGGCCGATCGACGCGCCTACCAGCATGCCGGCGAAAGTCAGCGGGATCTTCCAGAGCGCGTGCGCCAGGGTTACCAGGCCGCCCTGCGCTACCGGCCGTCCCTGCAAGGTCAATGCGCCGATCACCTGGGGAATGCCGCTGCCGGCGGCGTAGTTCGCGTAGCGCAGGGTCAGCCAGCGTATCGCGGCCAGGCCCAGGGGCATGACGATGAAGGCGGCCCAGCCGGCGCGCGCCACCCACAGGGCGTTCCATTCCAGGGCGATGTCGGCCAGCCTGGCGAAGGCCAGCGAAGCCAGCGCCACCAGGGCGGCGCCCCCCAGCACCAGGCCAAGCTGCACGCTCTTGCGGGAAAGCCGGCGCGCATGGCGCAACTGCCGGCGTAGACTCAGGTGCAGCCGGCGCGTCAGGGAGGAGGATGGCATGGTCGGGATGCGCCCGGGATAGGGACGTAGCGGGAAAACCGGACAAGATAGCACTTGCCGCGCCAAATTGACCTGAATGGCGTGACGAGGAAGCGGGTCCGCCAAACGTAGCGGCTCGGCCAAACGAAGCAGGCCGGCCAAACAAAAGCCGGTCCCCCTTGCGGAGGACCGGCCCGTGAACCGTTCCGGAAAATCGAAATGCGCCGGATCAGCCCAGGTTTTGCGCGGCAAACTCCCAGTTCACCAGCGCCCAGAAGTTCTCCAGGTACTTGGGACGGGCGTTGCGATAGTCGATGTAGTAGGCGTGTTCCCACACATCACAGGTCAGCAGGGCCTTGTCGGCGGTGGTCAGCGGGGTGGCGGCGTTGCTGGTGTTGACGATGTCCAGCGTGCCGTCGGGCTTCTTGACCAGCCAGGTCCAGCCCGAGCCGAAGTTGCCGGCGGCCGACTTGTTGAAGGCTTCCTTGAAGGCATCGACGCTGCCCCACTTGGCCTTGATGGCGTCCGCCAGCTTGCCGGTGGGCTCGCCGCCGCCCTTGGGGGACAACGAATTCCAGTAGAAAGTGTGGTTCCAGACCTGGGCCGCGTTGTTGAACACGCCGCCGGACGACTTCTTGACGATGTCTTCCAGGGAGGCGTTCTCGAACTCGGTGCCGCCGATCAGGTTGTTCAGGTTGGTGACGTAGGTTTGATGGTGCTTGCCGTAGTGGAACTCCAGCGTTTCCTTGGAAATGCGGGGGGCCAGGGCATCCAGTGCATAAGGCAGGGGGGGAAGCGTGTGCGCCATTGTCGATTCCTTCTTGGTTGAGAGCACGATCACAACCGATCATTGTATCGGCTGTTTTGAGGGACACCGTCTTATCCCTGCGGGGACGCGGGATAAAAAATCGATCTTTGGATATTCGATCCTGGGGTATTCAATCGGCGCCACCGCCGGGCCGGTCCGCCGCGGGTGCGCGGCCGTCTTGCGGCATGTCGAACACGTCGACCACGTCGACGCGGGCGCCGCCCCGCGCGAACTCCAGCGCCAGCCGCTGTCCCGGGGCCAGCGCCGCCGCATCGCGGACCAGGCGGCCTTCGCCATCGCGCGCCAGGGCATAGCCGCGGGCAAGCACCTGGCCGGGATCGAAAGCCCGCAACTGGGCCGATAGCGACTGCAGCCGGCTGCGTCGCGACTCCAGCAGGCGCCTGTGCGCCTGGAGCAACTGACGTGCCTGTCCGGCCAGCGCGTCGCGGGCGCGCGCCACGTCCGGACCGCGGTGGCGCAGGCGTGCCAGTAGCAGGTCCAGGCGCGCCTGCCGCCTTCCCCGCGGCCCCGGCCAGGCATTGAGCAGCCGGTGGCGCAAGGCCGCCAGGCGGTCGGCCTGGTGCGCCAGCCGTTGCTGCGGCGAGGTCAGTTGACCGGCCGCCCGGTCCAGGCGCTGGGCCGCGCGGTCGAGCAGGCGTTGCTGAACCCGCTGTAATTCACGCGCCACGACGCGCACGCGCTGGTACAGCTCCTGGCGCGGCAGGCAGGCCAGTTCCGCCGCGGCGGTGGGCGTGGGCGCCCGCACGTCGGCGACGAAGTCGGCAATGGTGAAATCGGTTTCGTGGCCGACGCCGCAGATCACCGGAATGGCGCTGGCCGCCACCTGGCGCGCCAGCGCCTCGTCGTTGAAGCTCCACAAGTCCTCGATGCTGCCGCCGCCGCGCACCAGCAACAGCGTGTCGACCTCGGCGCGCCGGTTGGCGCTGGCGATGGCGGCCGCCAGCCGCGGCGCCGAGTCGGCCCCTTGCACCGGTGCGGGATAGATGATGACGGGCACCTGCGGCGCGCGCCGCTCCAGGGCCGTCAGGACGTCGCGCAGCGCGGCGGCGTGCAGCGAGGTCACGACGCCGATGGCGCGCGGCAGCAGGACGGGGGGACGCTTGCGCGCCTCCTCGAACAATCCCTCCGCCCCCAGCTTCTGCTTCAAGCGCAGGAAGGCCTCGTACAGGTCGCCCAGGCCGGCCCGCCGCATGGCATCGACCTGCAACTGGTAGTCGCCGCGCGGTTCGTAAAGGGTGACGCGGGCCCGCACCTCGACCTTGTCGCCCGCCCGGGGCATGAAGCCGACGGCCGCCGCCCGGCTGCGGAACATGACGCCGCGCACCGCTGCCTGGCTGTCCTTCAGGGTGAAGTACCAGTGGCCGGACGCCGCGGCCGTGAAATTCGAAATCTCGCCGCGAACCCACAGGGCCGGGACATTGCGCTCCAGGACCCGCCCCACGGCTTGGTTCAACTGGGCAACTGTCAGGATATCCCGCGTAAATACGTCGTCTTTGACCGTAAATTCAATTGTCATGAGGCTTTCCGGGCCGAACCTTTCCACAGGCCAAAGAAATATGGGCTGAATGATACCTCGGCCCGGAATTCTTACGCGACGTTCGCTTTTACTTTATAAACCTTCCGCAACCCATTGATTTCTATAAAAAAAGACCACAAAGCCCTTTTTACCCACTGCCCGCGTACCGACGCGCAGCCCGCATGAATGCGGGTTCCGGCCGATTTCTGCACAGAATTATCCACAGAATCTGTGGATAGATCGCCCATCCGTCCGGGCGATCCCGGCGCGATCGGCCGCTATTGCCAGGGCGGCGTCCGGCCCGTTACAGTTCGCCTTGGTCCCCCCGATTTCCCGCCCTCGGGACGCTAGCCGCGCCCTTCCTGGAGCCCCTCCTTGCTGTCCATTCTTCGCGACGCCGGTTGGCCGATCTGGTTCTTGCTCGCCACCTCGGTCCTTTGCCTGGCCCTGATTTTCGAGCGGCTGCTCTCACTGCGCCGCAGCCTGGTCGTGCCGTCCGGCCTGCTGTCCCAGGTGCTCGACATGGTGCGCAACCGGCAGGACAGTCCCGAAGCCATCAACCGGCTGGAGCGCAACTCCCCGCTGGGCCGCGTCCTGGCCGAGGTCCTGCGCAACCGCCACGCGCCGCGCGACGAAATGCGCGCGGCGGTCGAGGATGCCGGCCGGGCCGTCGCCCATGACCTGAACCGCTACGTGTCGGCGCTGGGCACCATTGCCGTGGTGGCGCCCCTGCTGGGCCTGTTCGGCACGGTGGTGGGCATGATAGACATCTTCGGCTCCTATTCGCCGGTGGGCGGCGACCCCGCGCAACTGGCGCACGGCATCTCGGTCGCCCTCTACAACACGGGGTTCGGCATCCTCATCGCCATCCCGGCCATGATCTTCCACCGCTACCTGCGCGGCCGCATCGACGGCTACCTGCACCAGATGGAACAGGCGGCGGGCCGCGCGGCCCGCATCCTCGGCGGCGCCCGCCGCGCCACGGGGCAGGACGAGGATGGCGGCCTGCGCGAACCCGTCTTCCAGGATGCGCTGTCATGAATTTCGGCGGCTTGCGCTCCCGCCGCGGGGATGAACTGGAGATCAACCTGATCCCGCTCATCGACGTGCTGCTCGTCATCCTGATCTTCCTGGCCGCCACCACGTCCTTCGCCCGCTTCAGCCAGCTCAAGGTCACCCTGCCGCAGGCCGCCGCCGAGCAGCAGGTGGCCGCGCCCATCGAAGTGGCGATCAGCCAGGACGGCCACTACGCGCTGGACGGCAAGCTGCTGGAAGCCAGCACCGCCACGGACATCGCCGCGGCGCTGCGCGGCGTGGCGGCCAACCGCAAGGGTCCCGTCCTGGTCATCAACGCCGATGCGCTGGCCACCCACCAGACGGTGGTCAACGTCATGGAAGCCGCCCGCCAGGCCGGCATCGCCCGCGTCAACTTCGCCACGCAGACCGCCCGGTGAGCACCCTCGCAACCCGCCTGATACAGCGGCAGTGGCAACACGGCGGCTGGCTTTCCAACCTGCTGCTGCCGCTTTCCGGCCTTGCCTGGCTGGCGGTCACGGCCAAGCGCGCCGCCTACCGGCGCGGCTGGCGCGAGGCCTATCGCCCGCCGGTGCCGGTCATCGTCGTGGGCAACATCTACGTCGGCGGCACCGGCAAGACGCCTGTCGTGGTGGCGCTGGTCAAGGCCTTGCGCGAACGGGGCCATACGCCCGGCGTGGTCAGCCGAGGCTACGGCGTCAAGGTCGGGAAACATGCGCACGTGGGTCGCGGCGACCTGTCGGCGGACCGCTTCGGCGACGAGCCGGCGCTCATCGCCCGCGCCACCGGCGCGCCCATCTCGGTGCATCCGGACCGGCCGCGCGCGGCGCGCACCCTGCTCAGCGCGCATCCGGAAGTCGACGTCATCATTTCGGACGACGGCCTGCAACACCTGGCGCTGGCGCGCGATATCGAGATCGTGGTGCAGGACGACCGCGGCGTCGGCAACGGCCGGCTGCTGCCGGCCGGCCCGCTGCGCGAGCCGCCCGGCCGGCTGGCCGACGTCGACGTCATCATCGACAACGTGGCCGATGCCGAGGCCCCGGCGCCGGCGGCGGACAGCAAGCCACGCCGCGTGAACATGTGGATGGAATTGACCGAGGCCTGGCGCCTGCGCGACGGCCAGCGCCGCACCCTGTGGGAGCTGCGCGAGGACTACGCCCAGGACCGCATCGCCGCGGCCGCCGGCATCGGCAACCCGCAGCGCTTCTTCGCGTCCCTGCGCGCCAGCGGCATGCCGCTGGCGGCCACCGTGCCCCTGCCGGACCACTACAGCTACAGCCACTCCCCGTTCCGCCACGTGCCCGCGGACCTCATCCTGGTCACGACCAAGGACGCGGTCAAGTGCCTGGGCCTGGGCGATCATCGCCTGTGGGTGGTGCCGGCGGTGCCGCGCTTTTCCGATCCGCGCTTCTTCGACTGGCTGGCCGGCGCGCTGCAAGCGTCCGCGCGCCCGGCGCAGCCCGCCAATCTGCACTAGAATTCCGCCCATGGAATCCCGACTGCTCGACATCCTCGTCTGCCCCATCTGCAAGGGCCGTCTGAAATACGACCGCCAGCAGGCTGAACTCACCTGCGCGGCGGACCGCCTGGCCTTTCCGGTGCGTGACGGCATCCCCGTCATGCTTGAATCCGAGGCGCGCTCGCTCGACGGCGAGCGCAACGGCGCCAACCAGCCGCAATGAGCTTCGTCGCCATCATCCCGGCCCGCGCCGCCTCCACCCGCCTGCCCGACAAACCGCTGGCCGACATCGCCGGCAAGCCCATGGTGGTGCGCACGGCTGAACGCGCGGCCGCTTCCGGCGCCGCCCGCGTGCTGGTGGCCACCGACGACGAACGCGTGGCGCGCGCCGTCCGCGAGCACGGCATCGAAGCCCTGATGACGCGCGCCGACCATCCCACCGGCACCGACCGCCTGTCGGAGGCCGTGCACGCGCTGGGGCTGGCGGACGATGCCGTGGTGGTCAACGTCCAGGGCGACGAGCCACTCATCGAACCCACGCTGGTCGACGCCGTGGCCGGCCTGCTGGCCGAACGTCCCGACGCGGCCATCGCCACCTGCGCGTGTCCCATCGCCGACGCGGCGGCGTTGTTCAACCCCAACGTGGTCAAGGCCGTCTGCGCCGCCGATGGCCGCGCGCTCTACTTCTCGCGCGCGCCCATCCCCTGGGCGCGCGACGCGTTGGCCGGCGGCGACCGCATCCTGGCGCCCGGCCTGCCCGCCTGGCACCACATCGGCCTCTATGCCTACCGCGCCGGTTTCCTGCGCCGTTTCCCGACGCTGCCGCAAGGCGCGCTGGAACGCTGGGAGGCCCTGGAGCAATTGCGCGCCCTCGAACATGGCCATGCCATCGTGGTGCACCAGGTCAACCAGGCGCCCGCCGCGGGCGTGGACACGCCGGAAGACCTGGAGCGCGTGCGCCGCGTCTACGCAAATCGGTTATAAGGGCCTATCCCAACAGGCTCGCCCGGCGGCAGCGGCGCAACCCGCCCCGCATTGCGGCATAATCGGCCCGATCACAAAAATACACACCCATCCCAGGAGCTTTCATGCGTCTCATCCTGCTCGGCCCCCCTGGCGCCGGTAAAGGCACTCAAGCCGCTTTCATCACCCAGCACTTCGGTATTCCGCAGATTTCCACCGGCGACATGCTGCGCGCGGCGGTGAAGGCGGGCACGCCGCTGGGCCTGGAAGCCAAGAAGATCATGGACGCGGGCGGCCTGGTCTCCGATGACATCATCATCGGGCTGGTGCGCGACCGCCTGACCCAGCCGGATTGCGGCAAGGGTTACCTGTTCGACGGTTTTCCCCGCACCATCCCGCAAGCCGACGCGCTCAAGGATGCCGGCGTCAAGCTGGACTACGTGGTCGAAATCGAAGTTCCCGAAGACGACATCATCGAACGCATGAGCGGGCGCCGCGTGCACCCCGCCAGCGGCCGCAGCTACCACGTGCGTTTCAATCCGCCCAAGGCCGAAGGCAAGGACGACGTCACCGGCGAACCGCTGGTGCAGCGTGACGACGACCGCGAGGAAACCGTGCGCAACCGCCTGACGGTCTACCGCAACCAGACCCGTCCGTTGGTGGACTACTACGCCGATTGGGCCAAGAGCGACACGCAGGCGCCGCGCTACCGCAAGATTTCGGGCGTCGGCGCGGTCGACGAGATCAAGGCGCGCCTGTTCGCCGCCCTGCAAAGCTGAGGCCCGCCCCATGGAAATCGCCAACAAGGTATTCATCGTCACGGGCGGCGCATCGGGACTGGGCGCGGGCACCGTGCGCATGCTGGTGGCCAACGGCGCCAAGGTCGTGATCGCGGACCTGCAGGACGAAGCCGGCGGCAAGCTGGCGCAGGAGCTGGGCCAGCACTACGTGCATTGCGACGTCACGCAGGAGGCCGACGCCAAGGCGGCGGTGGCCGCCGCCGTCGCGCTGGGCCCGCTGTTCGGCCTGGTCAATTGCGCCGGCGTGGCGCCCGCCGCCCGCATCGTCGGCAAGAATGGCCCGCACCCGCTGGACCTGTTCCAGAAGGTCATCTCGATCAACCTGATCGGCGGCTTCAACATGATGCGCCTGTGCGCCGAAGCCATGGGCGCCAATACGCCCGAGCCCACCGGCGAGCGCGGCGTGTTGATCAATACGGCCTCCGTCGCGGCCTTCGACGGCCAGATCGGCCAGGCCGCCTACGCCGCGTCCAAGGCCGGCGTGGCGGGCATGACCCTGCCGATAGCGCGCGACCTGTCCAAGGTCGGCATCCGCTGCATGACCATCGCCCCCGGCATTTTCGGCACGCCCATGATCTTCGGCATGCCGCAGGAAGTGCAGGACTCGCTGGCCGCCAGCATCCCCTTCCCTGCCCGCCTGGGCCGTCCGGAAGACTATGCCAAGCTGGTGCAAAGCATCATCACCAATGACATGCTGAACGGCGAAACCATCCGCCTGGATGGCGCCATCCGCATGCCGCCCAAGTAAGGCCCGCGGACGAGCGCGACCGCGCCGGCCCGGCGGTTCCCCGGCTCCCGGGGACTGCCGGGCCAGTTTCACCGCGACGCGCCGTCACCCCTTTCCCTGCGCCGCCATCCGCCATGAGCCTGTTGCGCTCCGCCTCCACGGTCAGCAGCTTCACCTTGCTGTCGCGCATCGCGGGCCTGGCCCGCGACATCCTGGTGGCGCGCGCGTTCGGCGCGGCGCCGCTCACCGACGCCTTCTGGGTCGCCTTCCGCATCCCCAACCTGCTGCGGCGACTGTTCGCCGAAGGCGCGTTCGCCCAGGCCTTCGTGCCCATCCTGGGGGCGGCGCGCGCGCAGCATGGCGACGCGGGCGTGCGCCCCTTGCTGGACAAGGTGGCGCTGCTGCTGACCGTGGCGCTGATGCTGGTCACGGCGATCGGCATGGTGGCCGCGCCCTGGGTCGTGACCGCCATGGCCAGCGGCCTGCGCAGCGGCCCCGGCTTCGACGGCGCGGTGTGGATGACGCGGGTGATGTTCCCCTACATCCTGTGCATGTCCCTGGTGGCGTTCGCGTCGGGCGTGCTCAACACCTGGCGCCATTTCGCCGTGCCGGCCTTCACGCCGGTGCTGCTCAACATCGCCATGATCGTGGCCTGCATCTGGCTGGCGCCGCACTACGACCCGCCCGTCTACGCGCTGGCCATCGGCGTGCTGGCCGGCGGCGTCCTGCAACTTGCCATCCAATGGATAGCACTGGTTCGACTGGGCATGGCGCCCCGCTACACGGCCCGCCTGGGCGAGGCATGGGCCGACCCGACCGTACAGCGCATACTCAAGCAAATGCTGCCGGCGACGCTGGGGGTCTCGGTGGCGCAGATTTCGCTGTTGATCAATACCAACATCGCGACCTGGCTGCCCGCCGGCAGCGTCACCTGGCTGTCCTATGCCGACCGCCTCATGGAATTTCCCACCGCCATGCTGGGCGTGGCGCTCGGCACGGTGCTGCTGCCCAGCCTGTCGGCCGCCAACGCCCGCGCCGACACCCAGGCCTACAGCGCCTTGCTGGATTGGGGCCTGCGCCTGACCCTGCTGGTGGGCCTGCCCGGGTCGGTGGGCCTGGCGCTGTTGTCGGACGGGCTGGTCGCCACCCTTTTCCACTACGGCGCTTTTTCCGCCCACGACGTGGCCCAGACCCGCATCGCGGTCATGGCCTACGGCGTGGGCCTGATCGGCCTGCTGTCGGTCAAGATCCTGGCGCCCGGCTTCTACGCGCGCCAGGACATCCGTACGCCAGTCAAGGTTGCCGTGCTTGTACTGGTGCTGACGCAGTGCCTGAACCTGGTCCTGGTGCCCCGCCTGGCCCATGCCGGCCTCGCCCTGGCCATCGGCCTGGGCGCGTGCCTGAACGCTCTGATGTTGCTGGCGCTGTTGCTGCGCCGTGGCGCTTACCGGCCAAGCCCGGGTTGGGGCGTATTCGTCCTGCGCCTGGTCCCGGCCCTGCTGGCGATGGCCGCCGTGCTGCGCTACGCCAACCATCACCTGGACTGGATCGCCCTGCAGGCGCATGGCACCCGGCGCCTGCTGTGGCTGGCCGCCGTCCTCGCGGGCAGCGCCGCCACCTACGGCGCCGTGCTGCTCCTGTGCGGCGTACGGCCGCGTGATTTCGCGCGCCGCGGAAAGGAATCGCCCTGAACCCGCCGGCGGCACGGACGAACCTATGCCCCTGGGCCCGTCCCCGGAATTAAGCCTATTTCAATAAATTTCCGTATATTTCTGCCCTGGTGCTCATCCGCAAAGACGAGAATGGACTAGTTCTCTTTAAAATCATTGGGGAAATTGCCCGATAGCTTAGAAAACGCTTTAATATTTACAATCAGATTTACAATGCAATATCCCCTCATACCGACTGAGCCCGCCCTGGAACGCCATTGAGACAGGACGCAATACCGGAACCCGCTTCGCCCGTGGCAGACCAGGTTGTGAACTGGCTGCTGCTGTTGCGTTCCGGCCGCGCATCGCCTGCCGATTACGCGGACTTCATGGCATGGCGGGAAGCGGACCCCCTGCATGAGAAGGCCTGGAACCAGCTGACCTCGGCGCTGGGGTCGTCCTTTGGCCGACTGAGCGACTACTACCCAGCCGGATATTCCACCCCCGCCCAGACGGCCGCCGGCGTCAGCCGCCTGCCCGTCGCGCCAGCCCGATCGGCGGGCCAGGCGCCCCTGGTGCCCCCCAGGCTGGCCCGCGGTCCGCTGCGGCGCCGCCTGCTGGCCGGCGGCGGCGCCCTGGCGGCGGGCCTGGTCGGGCTGGGCCTGGTCAATGAGCTGTACCCGCTGAAGAATCTCTCGGCCGATGCCGCCACGGCGACCGGTGAACGGCGCCAGTACCTGCTGTCCGACGGCAGCCAGATCCTGCTGGACGCGCGGACCCGGGTCGAACTGGACTTCGCCGGCCCCACGCGCAATGTGCGGCTGCTGGAAGGCGCGGTGACGGTGTCCGTGGCGAAGGATCCCAACCGTCCCTTCTATATCCATACCGAACAGGGGTCCGTGCGGTCCCTGGGCACGCGCTATATGGTGCGCCAGCAGATGCGCCGTTCGCTGGTGGTGGTCCACGAGCACGAAGTGGAAATCGTCACAAGCGGCCAGGCGCGCGCGACGGTGGCGGCGGGCACCGGGGCGCGCTTCGACGGCATGCAGATCGATACCCCCCGTGCCGAGCTGATGGCCGACGCGGCCTGGGAGACGGGCTGGATCGCCGTGCGCAACCGCCCCCTGGCCGATATCGTGGCGGCCTTGCGTCCCTACCGCAGCGGCGTGCTGCGCGTCTCGATGGCGGCTGGCGGCCTGCTGGTCACCGGCCAGTTCCCGCTGGACGACTCCGATGCCACGCTGGACACACTGGCGCGCACGATACCCATTACAATCAGGCGCTTGCCCTGGCTGGTCACCATCGACGTCCTGCAGGCCTGAGACACGTGCAGGGCTGAGACAACACGCTCGACAAACGCTTGCATAAACGTCGATCATTGTTATAATGTTGAGCTTTGCCGAATTCTTAACTAAATAGCAATATGGCCAACACTGCCCAAGCCCGCAAGCGTGCCCGTCAATCCGTCGAGCGCAACAAGCACAACTCGAGCCTGCGCTCGATGCTGCGTACCGCCATCAAGCGCGTGCGCCAAGCCATTGAAGCGGGCGACAAGGCTGCCGCCGCCGCCGTGCTGCAAAAGTCGACCAGCGTGATCGATCGCGTGGCTGACAAGAACATCATCCACAAGAACAAGGCCGCTCGCCACAAGAGCCGCCTGGCTGCCGCCGTCAAGGCCCTGGCCTGATTGTGATTGTCCGGATCCCCGGATCCGGACCTGCCTCGCGCGGAATCGCCGGCCCCTTGCCGGCTTGATATCCACGCGTAGGCAAGCGCGCGTGTCGTTGATGTGAAAACGGCAGTCGGGAATGTCCACTGCGGTCCGCCACGCTCCAGTCGTTCAGCGCGCGCAAAGCAAGGCAAGATAGGCAAATCAAGGGCCGAGTCCTCGTGGAATCGGCCCTTTGACTTTTTGCCCGCGAACTTACCCGTCTCTCAACGGAAGGTCTCGCGCAAGGCGAACGTGGCCTGCTTGAACACGCCCAGGTCCGTCCCGACGGCGATGAAGTGCATGCCCATGTCGATGTAGCGGCGCGCGTCCTCCACCACCGGCGCCAGGATGCCGACGGCCTTGCCATGCGCGCTCGCCCGTTCGTACAGGTGACGTATGGTCTTCTGCACGTCCGGATGGCCGGGATTGCCCAGATGCCCCAAGGCCGCCGCCAGGTCGGAAGGACCGATGAAGATGCCGTCCACGCCGGGCACCGCGGCAATCTCGTCGATCGCGTCGACGCCGGCCTGGCTTTCGATCTGCAACAGCACGCAGATGTTGTCGTTGATCGTCTTCAGGTAGTCCGGCACGGTGCCGTACAGATTGCTGCGATGCATGCCCGCCACGCCACGGATGCCCTCGGGCGGATAGCGCGTCGCCGCCACCGCCCGGCGCGCCTCGTCGGCGGATTCGATGAAGGGAATCAGGAAGTTGTAGAAACCGATGTCGAGGAAGCGCTTGATCTCCACCGGATCGTTCTGCGTCGGCCGTCCCACGGGCGCCGCCTCGCTGCCTTGCAGGGCCTGCAACTGCTGCAGGAACATCGGGATCTCGTTGGGCGAATGCTCGCCGTCCAGCAGCAGCCAGTCGTAGCCGGCCAGGCCGGCCAATTCGGCCGTGATGTGGCTGGACATGCACATCCAGAAACCGATGACCCGCTCACGCGCGAGGATGCGCTGGCGAAAACGATTGGGTAAGGGTGAGGTCATATTGCTTCCTGCTTCCTGTGTAGATCCGCGGACACCTCGAAGTGCCGCAACATCCGGGCGGATGGCCTTGCGCGGTTGCCCGCGTCAGTCCATCCGTGCGCCGGACTCCTTGGCCGCCTTGCCCCATTTCTGGATTTCAGCGGTGACGAACGTGGAGAATTCGCGCGGACCGTTGCCCACCACGACGAATCCCACCTTTTCCAGCTTCTGCCGCAGTTCCGCGTCGGCCATGGCCTTGACGGTGGCCTGGTGCAGGCGCTCGATCACTTGCGGCGGCGTGCGCGCCGGCGCCGACAGGCCGAACCACGATTCCGCGGCGAAGCCGGGGTAGCCCGACTCGGCGATGGTCGGCGTATCCGGATAGGCCGGGTTGCGCTTTTCGCTGGCTACGGCCAGCGCCCGCAGCTTGCCCGCCTGGACCTGCGGCAGCACATTGTCCTGGTTGAGGAACAGCACCGACACACGGCCGGCGATGGTGTCCGTGATGGCTGCCGCGCCGCCCTTGTAGGGAACGTGCATCAGGTCGATGCCCGCCGCCTGCTTGAGCATTTCCATCGCAAGATGCCCCGATGAACCGTTGCCCGAACTGGCATGCGTGTACTTGCCGGGACTGGCCTTGGCCAGCGCGATGAACTCCTTGAACGTCCTGGCCGGGAATTCGGGGTTGGCAACAAGCACGTTGGGGCCGGTCGCCAGGAGCGAAATATGGGCGAAATCGCTGTTCTTGTATGGCATGGACTGGTACAGCGCGTAGTTGATGGCATTGGAGCCCACCCCCGACAACAGCAGCGTGTAACCGTCCGGCTCGGCCTTGGCGACATAGTCCGAGCCGATATTGCCGTTGGCCCCGCCCTTGTTCTCGACGATCACCGTCTGCTTCAGCTCCTTGGCCAGCTCGGCGGCGACCAGGCGGCCCACTGCGTCGGTGCTGCCGCCAGGCGGGAAAGGCACCACCAGCCGCAGGGGCCGGTCCGGCCAATCCGCGGCCCGCGCGGCCGGCGCCAGTGCTGTCGCGGCCAGCCCCGCGAGGCTCAAGGCCAACGCCGCCATTACGCGACGGCGGGGCGCCGGAAAGGGAATACGGTTCGATGCCATGCTGTCTCCTGTGTTCATGGACCTTGCTTATCGATCCTGCTTTTATGGACCTTGCTTTATCGGTCTTGCCTTATCGGTCTTGCCTTATCGGTCTTGCCTTATCGGTCTTGCCTTCATGGCCCTGCTTTACAGACCCTGCTTTCATGAACATCGTCATCTGTCGATGCAGGCAGGTCAATGCGCGGCAGGTCGATCGCGCAGCAGGTAAGGCGCGCCGCAACGCTCGCAGATAGCGCGCAGACGCTGGTCCAGGGCCGGCGGAATGGGCACGCCCTCGACTTCGCGGCGGGCGCGGTGCGCGGCCTCTGGCTCGCCCGCCACCATCACGGGCACGGCCGGATCGGCGCGCGGCATATCGTGCACGGCATCTATCATCTGGTCCAGGTCGGCTTCGAACGCGCCGGCGTCGCGGAACGCCGCCGGATTCAGGGCCAGGAAAAAGTGGCCGATATTGTCCGGCTGGCCGGCTTGCCGGCGTTGGGCATAGGTCAGCGCGAATTCGCTGCCGGTCAGCGTCGATCCCAGGATCTGCGCCATCATCGCCAGCCCATAGCCCTTGTGGCTGCTCATGGCCGGCGTGCCGCCCAGCGGGGTCAGCCCGCCGTCGGGGCGGTCGAAGATATACGCCATGGCCTCGGCCGAATCGGTCACCGGCTGGCCTTGCCCATCGACGGCCCAGCCCGAGGGCAGCGCCTTGCGATGGAAATCGTAGACCTTGACCTTGTTGGCCGCGACCGTGGTGGTAGCCATGTCCAGCACGAAGGGTTCGTGCTTGCCGGCCGGCGCCGCGAAGGACAAGGGATTGGTTCCCAGCATCGGCCGCGCTGCCCCGGTGGGCACCATGATCACCCCGTTGGCGCTGCTGGTCACCAGGCCGACGACGCCGCGGCGCACGGCGATGCGCGCGTACACGCCGGCCGCGCCGAAGTGATGCGAGTTGCGCACCGCCACCGCGCCCACGCCTTGTGCCAGCGCCTTGTCCACCGCCAGGTTCATGGCCTGCGCGGCGGCCGGGTAGCCCAGCCCGCCTTCGGCATCGAGCAAGGCGCTGGCGGGGCTGTCGCGCACCACGCGCGCGCGGGCGGCGATGTTCAGCGTGCCGGCGCGTACCTTGTCTTCGTAGCTGGGCAGCATCGAGATGCCGTGCGAATCGATGCCCAGCGCGTCCGTCTCGCTCATCAACGCGGCGGTCGTCGTCGCCAGGTCGGCCGGCATGCCCCAGGCCTGCAGGACCCGCAGAATCTGTTCGCGCACCTGGTCCAGGGGCGCCTTGAAGATTTCACTATCCTTGACTGCCACTTGCTGTCTCCGTGTTTGCGTTTGGATGTTCTTGCGCCCGGCCGCGCGGGCATGCCCCGCCCGTCCCCGCTAATCCCTTTCCTTGTCGACCAGCCGATGCCGCGCCTGGCCCAGATGGAACTGCATGGCCACGCGCGCGCGCTCGCCGTCCTGCTCGCGTATCGCGGCCAGGATGGCGGCGTGCTCGTCCGCCACCCGCTCCGCGCGCTGGCGCGAGCCGGTGCGGGTGAGGTTCAGCGACAGGCGCATGAATCCCTGTATGGACTCGTGTATGGTCTCCAGCACGGCCAGGTAGAAATCATTGCCGCTGGCCTCGGCGATGCTGGCATGGAATGCCAGGTCGGCCTCGGCCGAAACCCGGCCATGGGCCAGGCCTTCGGCGAAAGCGCGGTCCGCGTCGACAATTTTCTTCAGTTGCTCGTCCGTGCGGCGCAAGGCCGCCAGGCGGGCGGCATCGCCTTCCAGCGCCATGCGCACTTCCTGGGCGCGCAAATAGGCGCTGACGTTGCGCACGTCGCCCAGGGTCTTCAGGCGCGGCGCGGGCTGGTGGCTGACGAAG
Source organism: Achromobacter aloeverae (assembly GCF_004121055.1). Taxonomy (GTDB): domain Bacteria; phylum Pseudomonadota; class Gammaproteobacteria; order Burkholderiales; family Burkholderiaceae_B; genus Bordetella_C; species Bordetella_C aloeverae. The sequence goes on along the minus strand of NZ_PYAL01000002.1, from coordinate 142,325 downwards.
GTGCCCAGGCCCTGATAGGCGCTGACCAGCCCATCGGCGCGCAGGCGCAACAAGGCTTCCCGCACGACAGGCCGCGACACGCCGAACTGTTCGCAGATCTCATGTTCGGAGGGCAGCTTGTCGCCCACATTCAAGCGGCCCGAGGCGATCTGGTCGAAGATCTGGCCGTACAGCTGGTCCCCCAGCCGCACCCGCTGGCCCCGGTCCAGCGCGGGCGCCCGGGCCTCATGCGCGGACGCAACGGCGCGGTCCGCCGCGCCGGCGCTCGGGATCGGTAGGCTACGGGCTTTGGGCAAGGGCTTCTCCAGTCCCTCGAAGGGGACGCCAGTATACTTGGTTGACATATTCATGCCTGAACACCTGTGCTTGTTTAACAAGCTAGACATCGGACAACCGATAACATAAGCTGCACGCGCGGGCATCGCATACCGGCACCGAGGCGGTTCCGGGACCGCCAAGCCCCGCGCGCGGACCAGGCCGGGCCAAGATTGCCGCGCCTGCCACAAGAAAATCAGGAGACAACATGAAATCCGTAATCCGCACCCTTGCCGCGGCGACCGCCGGGCTGCTGCTCGCCAGCGCCGGCGCCGCCCAGGCCGCGTCCTACCCTGACAAGCCCGTGACCGTCATCGTTCCCTTCGTGCCGGGGGGCTCGTCCGATATCACGGCGCGCGCCGTGACGCCGGGCCTGTCGCAGCAGCTCAAGCAGAACTTCGTGGTGGAGAACAAGCCGGGCGCCAACGGCGCCATCGGCGCGCAGGCGCTGGCCCGGTCCGCCCCCGACGGGTACACCATGATGGTCGGTTCGATCGGCACCTTCTCCATCAACCAGGCCTTGTACCAGAACTTATCGTACAACCCGAGCAAGGATTTCACGTACCTGACCATGGCGGTCCGCAATCCCAACGTGCTGGTCGCCGCGCCCAAGTTCCCGGCCAACAACGTCGCCGAACTGGTCGCCTACGCCAAGGCCAATCCCGGCGCGGTGTCCTATGCCTCGTCCGGCACGGGTTCGTCCGATCACCTGTCCGCCGTGCTGTTCCGCCAGAAGACCGGCACCACCGGCGTGGACGTGCCCTACCGCGGCGGCGCCGCCGCCATCAGCGACCTGATGGGCAACCAGGTCAACGTTTCCTTCCAGAACCTTGGCGCCGTGCTGACCCACATCAAGGCGGGCAAGTTGAAGGCCCTCGCCACCACGGGCGATGCCCGCATTCCTGAATTGCCCGACGTGCCCACCATGGCGCAGGCCGGCCTGCAGGACATGGTCGTCTATTCCTGGCAGGGCTTCGCCGTGCCGGCCGGCACCCCGAAGCCGGTGGTCGAACAGCTGTCCAACGCGCTGCGCAAGACCCTGCGCGAGAAGCAGGTGCAGGAGACCCTGCACGGCCTGGGCTTCGAAGTCGTCGCCAACAGTCCCGCCGACTTCACCGCCTTCCAGCAGGGCGAAGTGAAGCGCTGGCAGGACGTCATCGCCAAGAGCGGCATCAAGATGGAGTAGCATTCGTCGACCTGCTGGTCCCGGTCGCTCCGCAAAAGGCGACCGGCGGCCGCTTCGCTTTTTCGCTTTTTTATTCCACCCTTTTCAACCTCGTTATCGATACACATCATGACCGCCAAGACCCGCATCATCCAGGTCGGCTCGTATGCCGGCTCGCCCACCGCCAACGATCGCCTGGCGCGCGCATACGACATCGTCGAACTCTGGAAGTATCCGGACCGCAAGGCGGCGCTGGCCGAGCACGGCAAGGGCATCACCGCGCTGGTGACGTCGGCCAACTACGGCTGCTCGGCCGAGATCATCAACGCCCTGCCCGACCTGAAGGCCATCTGCAGCTGGGGCGTGGGCTACGAAACCCTGGACATCAAGGCCGCGCACGCGCGCGGCATCCAGGTCAGCAATACGCCCGACGTGCTGACCGATTGCGTGGCCGATCTCGCCTGGGGCCTGATGCTCGCGGGCGCCCGCCGCATCGCCCAGGGCGACCGCTTCGTGCGCGCCGGATCGTGGGGCCAGGTGCATGGCGGCATCCCGCTGGGCACGCGCGTCAGCGGCAAGAAGCTGGGCATCGTCGGCCTGGGCCGCATCGGCGAAGCCATCGCCAAGCGGGGCATCGGCTTTGACATGGACGTGCGGTACCACAGCCGGCGCCAGCGCAATGACGTGTCCTATGGCTACGAAGCGTCCCTGGTCGACCTGGCCAAGTGGGCGGACTTCCTGGTCGTCGCCACCGTGGGCGGTCCCGGCACCTTCCACCTGGTCAACAAGGAAGTACTGGAGGCGCTCGGGCCGACGGGCACCGTCATCAACATCGCGCGCGGTCCCGTCATCGACGAGGCGGCGCTGGTCGAATGCCTGGAATCGGGCAAGCTCGGCAACGCGGCGCTGGACGTGTTCGAGCAGGAGCCCAAGGTGCCGGACGCGCTGAAGGCCAACGAGAAGGCGGTCCTGCTGCCGCACATCGGCAGCGCGACGCTTGAGACCCGCAAGGCAATGGAAGACCTGATGGTCGAGAACCTGGAATCCTTCCTGAAGACCGGCAAGGTGATCACCCCGGTCGAGGGCTGATACACGGCATGCGGCCAGGCTGGCCGCCGCATCGCGGCCAGCCCGATTCCCATGCGCGGCCCTCAGGCCGGCGCGACCGAGTCCGGATTGTCGGTGTCGTGCTCTTTCGTCTGGAGCCGGTTGTCGCGGGCGAAATCCACCACGAACTTCCAGGCCAGCGGTTCGAGCTCGCGCAAGCGCTCGTCGACGACGACGCTGCGGTTGCCTTCGACTATGACGGGCAACACGTACGGCGAGTACGTGAGATGGCTGGGTGCCATGCCAGGAGGTCGGAATTGCGCCATGACGCCGGCCAGCCGCTCCGCCCAGTCACTGGGGCGAAAACGATGACCATCTTCCGTGACACCAAGGATAAAAAGTTGTCGCACGCGGAATACCGTTGATTTTGCTACCGGGGACGGATGCATGAAGCGCCCGGGTGGGACGCCCTCGATCATCCGAGCCGCGCTGCGGATTGTATATGATAGGCCTGCACCGAACATTTCAGCGCCGTCCGCGCACGGGTTCGGCCACGGCCAGACTAGCCGGCGCGACGTTCGGCGCCGGATCGCATTTCGCGTGCCACCAATCGCCCGGACTATCCAACGCGAACTATCCGACAAGACGGCAGGTTCACGCGGGAGCCCCGTTTTCCCGGCAAAAAGCGTGCGCTAGTGGATTTTCACGCGGACAAGGCATAATGAGCACCCCACCGCGAGGTGGCGCGGCCTCAACGACCTGCAAAACATCATGACGACAGCCAGCACCCAAAACGGCCCTCTGCGGCATTTCCTCCAAGTGCGTGACTTCTCGGCCTCTGAGCTGAACTACGTGTTCGACCGGGCACGCCTGATCAAGGACAAGTTCAAGCGCTACGAACCGCACATGACTTTGCACGATCGCACCCTGGCGATGGTGTTCGAAAAAGCCAGCACCCGCACCCGCGTCTCCTTCGAAGCGGGCATGTACCAGATGGGCGGCTCGGTCATCAACCTGACCTCCAACGATTCGCAGCTGGGCCGTTCCGAGCCCATCGAGGACACCGCGCGCGTCATCTCGCGCATGGTCGACATCGTCATGATACGTACGTTCGAGCAGACCCGCATCGAGCGCTTCGCGTCGCACTCGCGCGTGCCGGTCATCAACGGCCTGACCAACGAATACCATCCCTGCCAGATCCTGGCCGATATCTTCACCTACATCGAGCACCGCGGTCCCATCGCCGGCAAGACGGTGGCGTGGGTGGGCGACGCCAACAACATGGCCTATGCCTGGCTGCAGGCGGCCGAGCTGCTGGGCTTCACCCTGCATGTGTCCACGCCGTCCGGCTACGAGCTGGAGCCGTCGCGCATCGGCTCCCCGCCGGCATCGGTGCTGCGCCAGTTCAAGGACCCGATGCAAGCGTGCAAGGGCGCCCACCTGGTCACCACCGATGTGTGGACCAGCATGGGCTACGAGGCGGAAAACGAACAGCGCCGCGCCGACTTCGCCGACTGGTGCGTCGACACCGAGATGATGCAGGCTGCCGCCTCCGACGCCATCTTCATGCACTGCCTGCCCGCCCACCGCGGCGAGGAAGTCACGGGCGAAGTCATCGACGGCCCGCAAAGCGTGGTCTGGGACGAAGCGGAAAACCGCCTTCATGTGCAGAAGGCCTTGATGGAATTCCTGCTGCTCGGGAAGCTGGACTGACGTTCCGGCCCTTGCCGTGGATAGGCGCGGGCCCGGCGGCGCATGCGCCCGGCCCGCGACGCGATCACACCTGGGCCATGCCGCCGTCGACGAAGAACTCCGTGCCATTGACGAAGCTTGCCGCATCGGAGGCCAGGAAGGCGACGGCCTTGCCGATTTCCTCGGGTTCGCCAAGGCGGCCCAGCGGCACCTGCGAGGCCAGGTAGTCGAACAGCCCCGCTCGGGCCTCGTCAGGCACCAGGCCGCCGAGGCCGGGCGTGCGAACCGGACCGGGGCTGATGGCGTTGACACGGATGTGGCGATCCTTGAGGTCCAGGGCCCAGGAGCGGGCGAAGTTGCGGACGGCTGCCTTGCTGGCGCTGTAGACGCTGAAGCTGGCCGTTCCCTGGATGGACGTGGTCGATGAAGTCAGGATGACCGAAGCGCCGTCGACCAGCAAAGGCAAGGCTTTCTGCACCGTGAACAGCAGGCCGCGCACGTTGGTGCCGAAAATGCGGTCGAAATGTTCCTCGGTGATGGCGCCCAGCGGCATCATGTCGCCGCCGCCGGCGTTCGCGAACAGGATGTCCAGCTTGCCGGCCGACCCGGCGATCCGCGCATAGACGGCGTCGAGGTCCGACAGCACCGACGCGTCGGCCCGGATGCCTGTGGCGGCCGGGCCGATGGCGGCCACGGCCGCGTCGAGTTCCGCCTGGCGCCGGCCCGTGATGAAGACGCGCGCGCCCTGCGCCGCGAGTTCCCGTGCGGCCGCCAGGCCTATGCCGCTGCTGCCGCCGGTGACGAGGGCAATCTTGCCGTTCAGTTGCTTGCTCATGATGGACTCCATGCGTGGATGTTCGTAGGAAGTGGGATGGCCCTGGCGACCGCCTTGCCTGGAGCCGGCTTTTCTTGCCGGCCCGGCTGTCGTTCAGTGCATGGACGTCACTTTAGCGATGGCGGGTTTATTAAAAAATACTGAAAAAACAAAATCACTATCCATGACCATGTAAAATCAACCGGACAATCAGGCAGACAATCAGGCGGATTTCCCTTCCGCCCTTCCTTCACAGGCGCCCACATGGACCAGTTATTGGCGATGCGCGCGTTCGCGCGCGTGGTGGAGACCGGCAGCTTCACGCGGGCCGCCGACAGCCTGGACATGCCCAACGCGACCATGAGCAAGCTGGTCCAGGACCTGGAGGCCCATCTGGGCACGCGGCTGCTGCAGCGGACCACGCGGCGGGTCACCGTGACGCCGGAAGGCCAGGACTACTACGCCAAGGCCACGCGCGTACTGCGCGACATCGAGGATATCGACACCTCGTTCAACCTGGCGCGCGGCAAACCGCGCGGCCATCTCCGCATCGATGTGGGCGGTTCGACGGCCAAGGACGTACTGATTCCGCTATTGCCGGATTTCCTCGGGCGCTATCCGGACATCCGCGTCGACCTGGGCGTATCGGATCGCGCGGTGGATCTCATCGGCGACAACGTCGACTGTGTCATACGGGGCGGGCCGTTGGACAACTCATCGCTCGTGGCGCGGCATATCGGCGATGCCGTGCTCATCACCTGCGCCACGCCCGCGTACCTGAAGCAGTTCGGCGTGCCCGCCTATCCGGACGAACTGAAGAACGGACACCGCCTGGTGAGCTATGTCTCGACGCAGAATGGCCGAGCCATGCCGTTCCGCTTCCAGCGCGACGGCGAGCGCATCGACATAAAGGTCGAACACCGCGTCGGCGTCAACGAAAGCAATGCGCATCTGGCGGCGGCCGTCGCGGGCATCGGCATCGTACAGACCTTCACGTATGCGTGCGAGGCGGCGTTGCGGGACGGCACGCTGGTGGAAATCCTCAAGAAGTGGCGTCCCGCGCCCTACCCTTTCCATATCGTGTACCCACAGAGCCGGTATGTGACGCAACGCCTGCGGGTATTCATCGAGTGGCTGGCGGATTGCTTCCCCGCGAAGGTCCGCGGGGGCGCCGCCGACCGAGGCTAGGTCAGAAGTCCGCCGCCATTTCCGCCGCCCGCGCCCTGGCTTGCTCTATCGTCGCCGGGGCCCTCGCGTCCCAGGTATGTTCCACCGTCAGGCTGCGCACCTCGCGCACGCCGATGAACTTCAGCCAGAACTGGATGTAGTCCGCTTGATGCGCGAAGCCGGGATTGCTGGCGTCCGCGCCCTCGTCGACGCTCTGCCCGCGCACGTGGACGACCAGGGCGCGCGGTATTTCCAGCAGGGGGCCATACGCGACGCCGTCGAAGGAGAACAGGCGGCCGCGCTGGCTGACCAGGTCGATCAGCTGCTTCAGCTTGTACGGATACCCGAAGTTCCACATCGGCACGCCCAGCAGGATGCGATCCGCCTCCTTGAAGCGCCTGGCCAGCGTCTCGATGCGCGCCCAGACCGATAGCTCATAGCCCGTCAGGCGTGCCTTGGATACCTGCTTGTATTTGGCGCCGATCGCCAGGCTGTCGAATTCGGGCAGGTCCTCGTTCCAGACATCAAGGGTATCCACCTCCAGCCCGGGACGGGCCTTCCGATAGGCATCGATAAACGCTTCGGCGACGGCCACGGAGGCCGACGCCGGGCCGCGGGGGGAGGAAACGATATTCAACAGACGCATGACGTGTGCTCCAGCTCCAGGGGAATACAGGGAAGGCGTGCCACCCGCCAGGGACACCGCGAGGCACGGCGATCGCGCCGATCTCCTCGTACGGCAGCGATTGCACGCTGGCGCGACACCCTATACGATTGTATTTGCAACGATTGTAATTGCAATTATTTCCCAGAGTCAAAGGATGAAAACGACATGTCTCTCAGCTTCTATACCGCCGATACGCCGAACGGCCTGAAGGTCAGCATCTACCTGCAGGAAGCCCGCCTCCCGCACAAGCAGGTCACGGTGGACCTGGCCGCCGGCGAGCAGCACCAGCCCGGCTACCGCAAGATCAACCCGAACGGAAAAATCCCCGCCATCGTGGACCACGACGCCCGCATGACCGTCTTCGAGTCCGGCGCGATTCTTACGTACCTGTCCGCGAAGACCGGCTGCCTCCAGCCCGCGCGCTATGCCGACCAGGTGCGGATACAGCAGTGGCTGCACTTCCAGGTGGGTGGCATCGGCCCCATGCTGGGCCAGCTGTGGTGGTTCCGGCACGGATCCAGGACCGACAACCGGGAAGCGATCGATCGCTATCACCGGGAGGCGCTGCGCCTGTACGATGTCGTCGACCGCCGCCTGGGCGAGTCGGAATTCATCGCGACATCGGCCTATTCCATCGCCGACATCGCCGCCTATAGCTGGTTGCGAACCTGGGAAGAACTGGACCTGGACATCATGCCCTACGTCCATGTGCAGCGCTGGCTGGACGACATCAACCAGCGGCCAGCGGTCAGGCGGGCGATCGCCGCCAATGGCAAACCGATGCCGGAACAACCGGCGCCGGCCGACGCGCGGAAGGCATGATCGCCTGGGCGTACCTGTTCTGGCCGCGGCTAGGCGGCCTTGTCGCGATCGTCCAGGCCGGGGAGCGCCGTCTCGCCTGCGCCGGAGACGCTGGCGACGGTGCAATTGCGTCCTCGCCGCTTGGCCGCGTAGAGCAGTTCGTCCGCGCGTTGCAGCGTGGTCGCGTAGGCTTCCCCGTCCTTCACCAGCGTCACCCCCAGGCTGGCCGTGATGCGCACGTCATCCCGATGGGGCGCCCAGCTTTGCGCCAGCAAGGCCAGGCGTATGCCCTCGGCGGCGGCGATGGCATCCTGGAGCCGCGCATCGCGAAACAGGACGACGAATTCCTCGCCGCCTAGGCGCGCCACGCATGCCTGGGCGCCGACGCGCGCCCGGGCCAGGGCGCCGAACCTGGCCAGCACCAGGTCGCCGAAGGGATGGCCGAACTGGTCATTGATGGCCTTGAAGTTATCGATGTCGATCAGGATCAACGCGGTTGCCGCGTTCTTGTAGCGCCGGCCCGAAGCCGACGCGAGCAGCGCTTCCAGGCCGCGCCGGTTGAGCAGGCCGGTCAGCGTGTCGGTGTACGCGTGCCGGCGGTATTTGTCGATGGCGTCGTAGCTGGTGGCGATCATCACGGCGAACGTCAACAGGATGCTGCCGAGCAGGCCGGTGTATTGGACCAGGTTGCCCCAGACCGACGTGCGCCATGCCCCCGCCTCCGGGCTGGTGTCGTGCGCGCCGATATAGAGCAGGCACTGGCAGGTCAGCACCACCGCGATGAACAGGAAGGTGCCCCCCAGCACCTTGTCCGACACCGACGTCGCGCGTGGCAGGAAGCGCAGCGTGGCGCGCCAGACGACGAGCGCGCAGCACGCCTGGACGAAGAAGGTCTCCAGCCTCGCGCTTTCGAAGAACACGATGGATATGACGGCCATCGCCGTCGACGCCAGCAGGATCGCGGCATCGAAATAAAGCGCAGGCGCCTGGGAGGGATGATCGCCATCGCCGCGCTTGTGCAGCGCCCTGCCCGCCAATATGACGCCGAGCAGGATGAAGCCGTCTTCGACGATCTGCTTGTAGGGCGACCATCCCTGCGGCTGGAACAGCATGATGGCATAGCCGATGCCCAGGGAGCATAGCGACGCTCCCCACAGCGACGTCTTGAATTCCAGGAGGCTCGCGCCCAGGAATCCCAGGCCGCATAGCAGGATGGCGGCGGGAACGGACCATTCGAGCAGAGCAACGGACATCAGTAGCAGGACCTTGCAAAATGGTCGGGGTGCGTACCCGCCTCGCGCAGGATAGGAGGCCGGGCGAGGAACGCGCCTTGCCGCCGGCGCCAGGCCGGATAGGCCCGGCGCCGCAGGCATCGCGGTTTGCAATTATATTTCCCGTACTGATGAGCTGCCGAGCCGCGCCAGTGCGAGGTCGGCAGCAAGGGGGTCAAGTCGCCGCCACACCCGGCGGCAGCGTCGCCTGGAACATCCGCGCCACTTCCCGCAGCCCGTCGAAGAAGACTTGCGCGCCCAGGGCCAGATGACGATCGGCCGTGTTCTCCACCGGCGTATGGCTGCGCCCGTCGATGCTGGGCACGAACATCATGCCCGTGGGCACGTGGCGCGCCAGCAGCATGGCGTCGTGGATGGCGCCGCTGGGCATGGCCATGCGGCTGCCCTGGCGCGCCGCGGCCGCCTGGTCCAGGGCCTGGCACAGGCGCGCGTCCATCGACGCGGGCGACAGCGCCCCTTGCCTGGCCAACCGCACGCCTACCTGCCGCACCCCATCCCGCTCGGCCGCCAGCGCGGCCAGGGCCGCGCCCATGCGCGCCATCACGTCCTCGGACAGATCGCGCAGTTCCACCGTCAGTTCGGCCACCTTGGGCACCACATTGGCCACGCCGGGCTTGAATGCCACCGCGCCGAAATTCCAGACGCTATCGGCCGCGCCAACCTGCCTGAAGCGGGCCTCGCACTCGACGGCGAACTCGAAAGCGGCCATGCCGGCGTCGTGCCGCATGTCCATCGGCGTGGTGCCCGCATGATCGGCCCGCCCGCTGAACGTGGCGATATAGCGATGCATGCCGGCGATGCCGGTGACCACGCCGATATCCAGGCCGGCGCGATCCAGCCGCGGCCCCTGCTCGATATGCGCTTCCAGATAGGCCAGGTGCCGTTGCGGGTCCAGCCGGGCCAGGTCTTGCGGGGATGGCAGGCCCGCATCCGCGGCCGCCTGCCGCAGCGTCCGGCCCTCGTAGGCCAGCGCATCCCACTGCCCCGCGTCCAGCTCGCCGCAGAAGGCGCGGCTGCCCAGGCAACTGAGATAGCGGCCCTCCTCGTCGGAGAAGGACACGACGTCGATGCCGATGGGCGCATCGGGCCATTGCGACCGCCAGACGCGCGCGGCTTCGATGCCGAAGACCACGCCCAGCGCGCCGTCCAGCCAGCCGCCGGTGGGCACGCTGTCGGAATGCGAGCCGACCAGCAAGGCGCGCCGCGCGCCCGGCGTCCGCCCATACACATTGCCGACCGCGTCGATCCGCGCGTCAAGACCGGCCTCGCGCATCTGGTCCGCCAGCCAGCGGCGGGCGGCCATGTCGTCTTCCGACAGCGCGGGCCGGCAGACCCCCTCGCCCCTAGCGCCGAACCGCGCCAGGCGGCGCAGCGTCGCCAATACCCGCTCGGTATCGATCTGCATCATGGTCAGCGCTTGGCCTGTTCCAGCTTGCGTTGAGCCATGCCGGCCAGGAAGTAGGTCAGCGCATACACGATGACGCGGTACATGATGGCCGAGCCGGGCGGTATGCACAGGAAGGACAGGCCCGCGCAGCCCTTGCGGCCCACTTCGTAGGCAATGCGGATCGCCTCGTAGTCGGTCATGCCTATCGGCTCCGCCAGTTCGCCGAGCAGGTCGCCTTCGGTGGGGCCGGCGCCGCCCAGCACGTCCATGTCGAAATGCGCGTAGACGGCCTGCGTGCCCTGGTAGGCCTGGTCCAGATTCTTGACGACGCCCTCGATGCCCAGCTCGGTGCGTATCTTCCACATCGGCATGAAGCAGCACCCCTCGCGCAGGAAACGGCGCACCACGTCGGGGTTCTCCAGCATGCCCCGTTCGCCGATTTCCACCAGGTTCTTGATGGCGTATTCGGGACAGTCGCGAAACAGCTTGTCCTTCCAGTTGGTCGACCCGGCGATGTGATCGTTCATGGTCGCCCAATCGTACGGCCAGCAGTCCCAGTGCGTGTCCAGGCTGACCATGCCCACGGGACCCTTGACGTGCTGGGCGATGGGACGACCCACGGCGTACGACGCGCATGGCGAGTTCTGGCCGATCACGATGGGCACGGCGCCCGCGGCGAGGGCCTGCTTGACCCGCGCCTCGACGCCTTCCTGGGCCTCCAGGATGCGCTCGACCGTCCCTTCGTAGCTGGCCTCGATCGGAATATCGACGTCGCCATAATCCACTACCTTGAGGTGCTCGAACACGTCGATGTCCATGTCCTGCACATAGCCGCCGCGATAGCGGATGGACTGCTGGCGCACGCGCGTCGTCGCCGCCAGCCACTCGGCCTTGTCCACGCCGCTGTACTTCTTGCCCCAGCCGGCCGCGAACGGCGAGCCGATGATCACCACGTCGGCGCCCTGGATGTCCTCCTCGCGGATGGCGTATGGCACGCCGAGGAAAGTGGGCATGTCCTCGCGGATGCGCGGGAAATGCGTGGTGCGCCAGTGCTTGCCGGCGAGGGTCTGTTCCCAGGTTGGATAGTGCGGCATATCGCTTCCTTTGCGGCGGATGGAGCCATCCGCCGATATCGGGTGTATGGAGGAATGGAGGAAAGGAGGATTACTGGGCCTTGGCGGGGAAGGCGCGCAGGTTGGGCTGGTCGACGTAGCGGCCGCCGTCCAGGTACTTGCCCACCATGGCGTCCCACTGGCCGGAGATCAGCAAGTTGTCCAGGCCGATGTCGAGCACCGATCGCAGTTCGCTATTGCCCTTCTTCACCGTCCAGGCGACAGGCAGGAAGAAGACTGGCTTTTCGGCGAACAGGACCTTGGTGGACGGCTGCTGCTCGACGAAGCGCCCGGCCGTGAAACCATCCTCGAAGCTGGCATCGGCGCGGCCGGCCGCGACTTCCATGAAGCCCGCGGTCAGGTTGCCGCCGCCCAGCGACACCAGCTTGGCCTTGGGTATCGTGCGGCGCACCCAGTCCTCGGCGGCCGTGCCCTGCACCACCGCGATCTTGATGGCCGGATCGTTCATGTCCTGCACGGTCTTGAAGCGCGCCTCGTCCTTGCGCACCACGGCCACGCTGCCCAGGTAGACCAGCGGCTTGCTGAAGTCCACCGCCATCGCGCGCTTGACGGTGGCGAAGGTCGCGGCGATCGACATATCGAACTGGTTGGACTGCAGGCCCGCCACGAAATTGCCCCACGTGGTCTCGATGAACACCGGCTTCACGCCCATCTGCTCGGCGATGGCCTTGGCGGCGTCGACGTAGAAGCCGGTAACTTCACCCGACACGGGGTCCTTGGCGGTTCCGGGCGGCGACGGAACGTAGCCGATGCGCAACTCGCCGCGCTTGCTGATTTGTTCGAGTTCGCCCGCGGCATGGGCGGGGGCCAGGGCGGCCAGGCCGAGGATGGCGGCCGCGCCCCACGCGGCCAGTGAAAACATGCGTTTTTTCATGATGCTTCCTAGGTGAGGTGACTGTGAAGGCGAGCGCCGTCCCCGCCATCCGGCGGTCTGGCGCGAAATGCAACCAGGTCAGTTCAGGACGCGGGAGAGGAATTCCCGGGTTCGAGCATTGCTGGGGGAGGAGAAAACCTGGTCGGGCGGCCCTTCTTCGACGATGTAGCCGCCCTCCATGAAGACCACGCGATTGGCCACGTCCCGCGCGAAGCCCATCTCGTGCGTGACGATGACCATGGTCATGCCCTCCTGCGCCAGCTGGCGCATGGCGGACAGCACCTCGCCCACGAGTTCGGGGTCCAGGGCCGAGGTCGGTTCATCGAACAGCATCAGGCGCGGCTTCATGGCCAGCGCGCGGGCGATGGCGGCGCGCTGCTGCTGCCCGCCCGACAGGCGGGTCGGCTTGACGTCGCGTTTTTCCGCCAGCCCCACGCGCGCCAGCAAGGTCTCGGCATGCCGGACCGCCTCGTCGCGCGGCACGCGCAAGACCTGCGTGGGTCCCTCGATGACGTTTTCGAGGATGGTCATGTGCGGAAAGAGATTGAAGTTCTGGAACACCATGCCCATCTGCGAGCGCAGCTGGTTGACGCTGCGCTCGCTGGCGGGCGCGCGCTTGCCGTCGCGTTCGGCATAGCCCACCAGCTGGCCATCGAAGCGCACGGCGCCCTGGTCGTAGTTCTCCAGGAAATTGATGCACTTCAGCAGCGTGCTCTTGCCCGACCCGCTGGGCCCGATGATGGCGACCACGTCGCCGGCGTGGACACGCAGGTTGATGTCCTTCAATACCTCCAGGCTGCCGTAGGACTTGCCCAGGTTCTCGATATCGAGCATTGCTTTCCCCTTGTCTTGTCGCGCGGCGCGTCAGGCGTGCCGCTGCATGCGGTGCTCAAGGCGCCGCGAGATCCATATCCACGGAAACGTGATCGCGAAGAACACCAGCGCCAGGAAGGTGTAGATTTCCAGCGGCCGGTAGGTCGTGGCGATCAGGTTGTTCGATTCCTGCAGCAGCTCGTAGACGGCGATCATCGCGCCCAGCGTGGACAGCTTCATCAAATTGGCGAACTCGTTGATGAAAGGCGGGATCATCTTCTGCAACGCCTGCGGCAGGATGATGCGGCGCAAGGCCATCAGGTAAGGCATGCCGATGGAGCGCGCGGCCATGAACTGCCCCTTGTCCACGGCGTTCACGCCCGCCCGCACGATCTCGGCGATATAGGCGCCCGAATGCACGCCCAGCGCCACGATCAGCGCGGTCTTGGCTTCCAGCTGGAAGCCGAACAGGATCGGAAAGCAGTAGTAAATCCAGACGATCTGCACCAGGGCAGGCGTGGCGCGGAAGAACTCCACGTAGACCGAGACCGGCACGCGCCAGACCGGCGAACGCGCCATGCGCGCCACCCCGGCCGGAAGGCCGATCAGCAGGCCCAGCAAGGTGGCCGCCAATGTGATCTGCAATGTGACCATCGCCCCGCGCACGAACACCGGCCAATAGGTGGCGATGATGTGGAACTGCCAGCTGTAACCCATGAAATCCCCTTGATATGCCCTGGCCGCGCTGCGGCGGCCTTAGAACGTGGCGGGCGTGTTCACCCAGTAGATACGGGCTGCCTCCGGCCCGGCGTTTTCATAACCGTGCGGAACCTGGCTGGGGAAATGGAAGGCATCGCCCGCGTGCAGGGTGTATTGCGTATCGCCCAGGGTGAGCCGCACCACGCCCTCCAGCACGATGCCGACCTCCTCCCCCAGGTGTTCGATCTGCCCGTCGCTGCGCGCGCCGGGAGGGATGATGTGGATGTGCGCCTGCAACAGCGAGCCGCGCTCGGCGTTGTCCAGGCGCTCCAGCTGGATCCCGCCCTGGCCGTGCGCGAACTGCGAGATCAGGCGGGTGCCCGCGCGCAGCACGGGGCCGGCGGCCGGGCGCTCGCCGATCAGGTAGGAAACATTGGTGTCCAGGGCCGCCGCCAGGCGGTGCAGCATGGCCAGCGACGGCGCCACCAGGCCGCGCTCGACCTTGGAGACCTGGCTCTCCGAACAGTCCGCCTTGACCGCGCAATCCTTCAACGTCATCTTGCGCGCCAGGCGGGCGTGCTTGATGCGGGTTCCCAGTTCCAGCGCGGCGCTGTCGGGAGTGGCGGGTCGGGTATCGGTCATACGCTCCAGGCCGAAAGCGGCTTTCTCAATAATCAAGTTACTTGATTATGAGGAAAGGCTCTTTTTTTGGATAGTCGGGGTTTTCCCGGCGTACGACGCGGAAAGCAGCGCGGCGCCGGCAATGATGCCGGCGCCGCATGAGGGGGCTTGCCGCCAGGGGCTTTCCGCCGGGGGCTTTGCTGCCCGGTATTTTGCTGCCCGGTATTTTGCCGCTGGGGGCTTTGCCTTCGCTGCTAGCGGCTTTCCTCCACCGCCCGGAACATCGTCCGCTTGGTGTTCCGGAAGGACGGCCGTACACGGTCGCTCCAGCTGCTGGCGCGCACCGCCAGCCAGGGCGGGCTGCCGAAGGTCTCGCGCGTATGCAGGTCGTAGCAGGCGTGATAGCGGGGCGCCGCGTCGCACAGATAGCGGCGCGCGCGCACGGAGCCCGGCACCGAAGCCAGCCCCGGCAGGTGCTCTTCCTCGTACCAGGCATTGAAATCCTGTTCCGCGTCCGCCAGCACATCGGTCTCGACAATGTAGTGCCATGGCGCCGGCAGGCCCGCCGACGCCCCGGGACGGTCCGTCGTCAGGCGCAGCGCGCGCGCGTCGGCCTGTGGATAGAGGCGGCCCGTGATGGCGCGCAAGGCGGCCACGCTGCGCTCGGCGGACCGCTCGTCGGGCGACAGGTATACATAGGTCTCGACATGCTCCACCGCCGTGTAGCCGCGCACGATCGCCGCGCCCGCGCCGGCATCCATGGCGATCTGCTGGCGCAAGGCCTGCAGGTCCGCCTGGTCCAGGCTGCGCCCCGGCAGGCGCAGCAGCAGTATTTCCATCATTGCCTTTCCCCTCAATGCCCGATCCGCAACGCGGACAGGAAGCGCGACACCATGTTGTAGGCGGCCACCGTGGCCGCCAGTTCCACCATTCCCTGTTCGCCCAGCGTCGGAGCCAGCGCGTCGTAGCAGGCATCGCTGACGTCGATGTCGCGCGTCATCGCGTCCGTGAACGCCAGGACGTCGCGCTCTTGCGCGGACAGGCCCGGGATATCCGCGGGCGCGCGGTCCGTGCGCAAGGCGTCGACCAGGCCGGCGTCCATGCCGGAATTCAAGGCATGCGGCACATGCGCCTCGAATTCATACGGCGCGCGGTTGAGCACCGCCACGCGCAGGATGACCAGTTCGCGCAGGCGCGGCGACAGGCCGATGCGGTTGCGGATGGCGGTCAGCATGGCCTCCCAGCCCTGCACCACCGCCGGGCTGTTCAACAGCACCTGGTACAGCGGCGAAATGCGGCCGCGCTCGGCCATGATGCGCGCTTCCATCTCGGCCAGTTCCGGCCGGGTGCCCGGCACGACCGGCGCGACGCGCGGTCCCTTGTGCGATTCCGACATGTGTCAATCCACCTTGATGTGCTTGCGTTGTATGAGATCGCCCCACTTGGCGCGATCGCTGGCGATCAGCGCCGCCAGTTCCTGCGGCGAGGACGGCGCGGGCTCGGCGCCGAAGCCTGCCAGCTTCTTGCTGGCCTCCGGGTTCGACAGCGCGGCGCGCACCGCGGCATTGAGTTTATTGACGATGTCGGGCGGCGTGCCGGCCGGCGCCAGCAGGCCGTACCAATTATTCGACTCGACGCCCGGGATACCTTGTTCGGCCAGCGTCTTCACATTGGGCAGCACCGCCAGGCGCGCCGGCGCGGCCACGCCCAGCGCCTTGAGCTTGCCGCCCTGGATGTGCGCGATCAAGCCCGGTACGTCGCCGAAGAAGCCCGCCACCTGGTTGCCCATCAGGTCGTTGATCACCGGCGCGGCGCCCTTGTACGGCACGTGCAGCACGTTCGCCTTGCTGGCGTCGGCGAACATTTCCAGCGCCAGGTGCGGGATACTGCCCACGCCCGACGAACCGATGGCCACCGGCTGCGTCGCGGCTTTGGACCGCGCGACGAAATCGGCGGCATCGGTGGCCGGGTTGGACGGATTCACCACCAGCACGGTCGCGTTGTTGACCACGCGGGAAACGGGCGCGAAGTCCTTCACCGGATCGTAGCGCAGGCTCTGGTAAAGCGCCGGGCTGATGGACACCGCGCCGACGCTGGTCAGGAACAGCACCGTGCCGTCGCGCGGCCCCTTGGCCACATAGGCCGCGCCGATATTGCCATTGGCGCCCGGCTTGTTTTCGACGATCACCGATTGGTGCAGTTCGCGCGTCAGCTGCTCGGCCAGCACGCGGCCCACCAGGTCCACCGGGCCGCCCGGCGGAAAGGCCACGATAAGCCGGACGGGTCCGTCGGCCAGGGCGCTGCCGCAAGCGGCCAGGGCGAGCGCGCCGGCGGCGAATAATCGTTTGAACATGGCAAGTCTCCTTTGAATTCTTGTCGCGCCGCGATACGGCCGTATCGGGCTTAGAAGCCGTACAGGCGGGCCGGGTTGTCGACCAGGATGCGCTGGCGCGCCTGCGCGTCGGGCACGGCCTGGAAGAACAGGTCGACCAGCTCGCCGTCGTCGGGCATGTCGCCCGCCACGTTGGGATGCGGCCAGTCGGTTCCCCACAGCACACGGTCGGGCATGGCGCGCGCCAGCGCGCTTACGAAAGGCAGGCCTTCCGGATACGGGCGCTTGCCCAGGCTGATGCGGTCCACGCCCGATACCTTGACCCAGGCCTGCGCCACGTCCGCCAGTTGCAGCAGGCCCTGGAAGGCAGGCTGGTCCAGGCCGTCGCCGGCCCGCACGCGCCCCATGTGGTCCACCACGAAGGGCAAGGGCAGCTGGCGCAGCGTGGGCAGCAGCGCGGTCAGCGCGGGGCCGTCCACGTGCAGGCAGAGATGCCAGCCGAACGCGGCCACCTGCCGGGCGATGCGGTCGAAGACATCGGGCGCGGGCGGCTTGCCCAGGTGGGCCACGAAGTTGAAGCGCGCGGCGCGGATGCCGCCCGCGTGCAAGGCCTCGATTTTCGCGTCCGTCGTCTCGGCGCCCAGCAGGCCGACGCCGCGATAGCGGCCCTCGCTGCGCGCCACGGCGTCCAGCAAGGCGGAATGGTCGTCGCCGTGGCAGGCAGCCTGCACGATCACGGCGCGCTCCACGCCCAGGTGGCGGTGCAAGGCAGCCAGTTTCTCGTACGGGGCGTCGGGCGGCGTATAGGAGCGCTGGGCGGCGTACGGAAAAACGTCCGCGGGGCCGAAGATATGGCAATGGCTGTCGCAAGTCAGCGGCGGCAGCGCATGGTGCGGACGCGAGGGCGCGTCCAGCGGGGGCAGGCAATCCGGCATGGGATCCGTGTCTCGAATTCGTTGTCGTTGTCGTCGTGGCTGTCGTCGCCACCGGGGCGGACGCGGAAGCGCCAGCCACGGGTACGACATGGTGAGGCAAAGCAGAATCCAAAACAACGCTATATCTTGGATTTCTGTTATAGCTAAATTCGATATCATTGGGCTTGCCGTTTTTACCCGCCCGCTTCCCACCATGGACCTGCGCCAGATCGAATATTTCGTCCGCGTCGCCGAAAACCGCAGTTTTTCCCGCGCGGCGGGACAGCTGGCGGTGTCGCAGCCTTCCCTCAGCCGCCAGGTCGGCCTGCTGGAACAGGAGCTGGGCCAGCACCTGCTCTACCGCAACGGTCGCGGCGTCGAGCCGACCGAAGCCGGCCTGCGGTTCCTGGACCATGCACGCGCGCTGCTGGCCTTGGCCGCGCGCGCCAAGGAGGACCTGCGGGGCATGGGCGACATCCCCAGCGGCAAGCTGATCATCGGCCTGCCGCCGCGCATCGCGCTGGTCCTGACGCCGCCGCTGGTGCGGGCCTTCCACCAGGCCTTTCCCGACGCCTCCATCACCGTGGCGGAAGGCCTCAGCGTGCAGGTGCGCGAGTGGCTGCTGGCCGGCCGCATCGACCTGGCCATGCTGTACGACCCGCCGCCCTCCCCTCAGCTGACGTATGAATCGCTGTTCCGCGAGGAACTGGTGCTGGCCGCGGCGCGCAGCCACCGGCCCGACCTGCCCGCCCGCGTGTCGGTGGCGCAGCTGCGCGACTATCCCTTGATCCTGCCTTCCGCGCCCAACGCCATCCGCGCCCTGGTGGAAAGCGTCTGCCGCGCCCATGGCGTGCATTTGCGCGTGGTCGCCGAGGTCGATGCCGTGCATACCCTGGTCGAACTGGCCAACCAGGGTCCCGCCTGCGCCATCCTGCCGCGGTCGGCGGTGCGCGGCCCGGAACCGCAGCCGGACCTGGCCGTGGCCGGCATCGTGGCGCCGCGCATTCTCAACGACCTGGCCCTGGCCAGCCCGCGCCACCGGCCCGCCACCCGCCTGGCCACCGCCACGGCGGCGCTGCTGCGCGGCCTGGACCTGGTCGCCCTGTTTCAGGGCCGGGGTTCCATGCCCACGCGCGGATCGCCTGTCCCCGCGCCGCAAACGCGATAAAATCCACGGTTTCGTCCCTTTTCCTAGCGATACGCAATGGCAACGATCCTTCAGCACATCCCCTCCGGCCAAAAGGTCGGCATCGCGTTCTCCGGCGGCCTCGACACCAGCGCCGCGCTCCACTGGATGCGTGAGAAAGGCGCGGTGCCCTATGCGTACACCGCCAACCTGGGCCAGCCCGACGAACCCGACTACGACGACATTCCCCGCCGCGCCATGCAGTACGGCGCCGAGAAAGCCCGCCTGATCGACTGCCGCCAGCAGTTGGCCGCCGAAGGCATCGCCGCCCTGCAGAGCGGCGCCTTCCATATCTCGACCGCCGGCGTCACCTACTTCAACACCACGCCTCTCGGCCGCGCCGTCACCGGCACCATGCTGGTGGCCGCCATGAAGGAAGACGACGTCAATATCTGGGGCGACGGCAGTACCTTCAAGGGCAATGACATCGAGCGCTTCTACCGCTACGGCCTGCTCACCAATCCCGACCTGAAGATCTACAAGCCCTGGCTGGACCAGACCTTCATCGACGAACTGGGCGGCCGCGCCGAGATGTCGGCCTACATGCGCCAGTCGGGCTTCGAGTACAAGATGTCGGCGGAAAAGGCGTACTCCACCGATTCCAACATGCTGGGCGCCACCCACGAAGCCAAGGACCTGGAGCACCTGAACTCCGGCATCAAGATCGTCCAGCCCATCATGGGCGTGGCGTTCTGGCGCGACGAGGTCGAAGTGAAGCGCGAGGAAGTGCGCGTGCGCTTCGAGGAAGGTCGTCCCGTCGCCCTTAACGGCGTCGAATACAAGGACCTCGTCGAACTGCTGCTGGAAGCCAACCGCATCGGCGGCCGCCACGGCCTGGGCATGAGCGACCAGATCGAAAACCGCATCATCGAGGCCAAGAGCCGCGGCATCTACGAAGCCCCGGGGCTGGCGCTGCTGTTCATCGCCTACGAGCGCCTGGTCACCGGCATCCATAACGAGGACACCATCGAACAGTACCGCGAGAACGGCCGCAAGCTGGGCCGCCTGCTGTACCAGGGCCGCTGGTTCGACCCGCAAGCGATGATGCTGCGCGAAACCGCCCAGCGTTGGGTGGCCCGCGCCATTACCGGCGAAGTCACCATCGAGCTGCGCCGCGGCAACGACTATTCGCTGCTGAATACGGAATCGGCCAACCTGACCTACAAGCCGGAGCGCCTGACGATGGAAAAGGGCGAATCGGTGTTCTCGCCGCAGGATCGCATCGGCCAGCTGACCATGCGCAACCTCGACATCATCGACACGCGCGACAAGCTGATCACCTACGTCAAGACGGGCCTGCTGGCGCCTGCCGCGGGCACCGCCCTGCCGCAGCTCAAGGACAAGTAAGCCGCCTGCCGCCGCGACAAAAAGACGCCCCCTTTGTCATTCGGGGGCGTTTTCTTTTTTCGGCGATTCGAGGCTACTTGCCGCCGGGCTGGCCGTCCAGCCTGGCGGCTGTCTCGCGCAGCAGGTACTTCTGGATCTTGCCGGTCGCCGTCTTGGGTATCTCGCCGAACACCACGGTACGAGGGATCTTGAAGGCGGCCAGATGCTTGCGGCAATGGGCGACGATGTCCTCGCCGGTGCAGGAGGCGCCCTCCTTCAACGTGACGAAGGCGCACGGCGTCTCGCCCCACACGGCGTCCGGCCGCGCCACCACCGCGGCCTCCAGCACGTCGGGATGGCGATACAGCACGCTCTCCACTTCCACGGTGGAGATGTTCTCGCCGCCCGAAATGACGATGTCCTTGATGCGGTCCTTGATCTCGATATAACCGTCGGGATGCACCACGCCAAGGTCGCCCGAATGAAACCAGCCGCCGGCGAAAGCGTCAGCCGTGGCCGCGGGGTTGCGCAGGTAGCCCTTCATCAGCGTATTGCCGCGCAACACGATTTCGCCCAGCGTGGCGCCATCGGCCGGCACGGGCCGCAGGGCCGGGTCGACCACCCGCACTTCCTCCACGTTCAGCTTGCGCACGCCGATGCGGGATTTCAGCGCGGCCCGCTCGACCAGCGGCAAGGCATCCCAGGCATCGTGCCAGGCACAACTGATCGACGGTCCATAGGTCTCCGTCAGGCCGTACAGATGGGTCACGCCTATGCCCAGGTCTTCCATCGCCTCGATCACGGCGGCCGGTGGCGCGGCCCCGCCCGTCATCGCCCGCACCGGATGCGGGGCGCGCCGGCGCACCGCCGCCGGGGCGTTGACCAGCATGTTCAATACCACCGGCGCCGCGCAGAAAAAGCCCACGTGGTGGCGGACGATGGCGTCGAAGATGGCGGTCGGCTCCACCTTGCGCAGGCAGACGCTGGTGCCCGCCAGCGCGGCCAGCGTCCACGGAAAGCACCAGCCGTTGCAGTGGAACATGGGCAGGGTCCACAGATAGACCGCATGGGGCGGCATGCCGCAAGCCAGCACATTGCCCGTCGCGTTGAGATAGGCGCCCCGATGGTGATAGACCACGCCCTTGGGATGGCCGGTGGTGCCCGAGGTGTAGTTCAGGCAGATGGCCTGCCATTCGTCATCGGGACCGACCGGCACGACGTCGGCCGGTGCGCGCGCCAGCCATTGCTCGTAGTCGGTCTCGCCCAGCGTGCCGTGCTCCCCGCGATACTCGCGGTCCTCGATGCGCACCAGGCGGGGCGGACTGGCCAGGCATCCGGCCACTTCGCCGACCAGGCCGGCGTACTCGCTGTCGAACAGCAGCACCGACGCCTCGCCATGCCCCAGGATGTAGGCCAGGGACGACGCATCGAGCCGGGTGTTCAGCGCATTGAGCACCGCGCCCGCCATCGGGACGCCGAAATGGGCTTCGTACAGCGCGGGTATGTTGGGCGCCAGCACGGCGACCACATCGCCGCGTCCCACGCCCCAGGCCCGCAAGGCCGCGGCCATGCGCAGGCAGCGGCGCCAGGTCTCGTTCCAGCTTTGCCGATAGTCGGCGCCATGCACCAGCGCCGGGTGGTCCGGATAGACGCTGGCTGCCCACTGCAAGAAGCCCAGCGGCGTCAACGGAACGTGATTGGCCGGGTTGCGCGGCAGGTCGTCATCGATCATGTCTTGTCTCCAGTGGGACCGGCCGCACGGCGGGAACTGGCGCGATGGACCTCCGTGCAAGCGCCGCCGTCCCCGCGCTGCGACCCGGCCGCCGCCCACCCCAGTTCCGCCAGCGGCGCCACGCGCGCTCCCATCTCGCGGGCGTCGTCGGCCGCCGCGTTGCCCGCCAGGCTGCGTGCGTAGACGCCTTGCAGGATGGCGGCAATACGGAAGAAGCTGTAGGCGAGGTAGAAATCCCAATGGGCCGGCGGCTGGAGCCCGCGCGCGCGGCAGTAGCCGCCGACGAAATCCGCTTCGCCGGGAATGCCCAGCGCGTCCAGGTCCAGTCCCGCGATGCCGCGCCACAAGGACGGCGGAATGCGCCAGCACATGCAGTGGTAGGCCAGGTCCGCCAACGGATGGCCCAAGGTGGACAGTTCCCAATCCAGCAAGGCGATGGCGCGCGGCGCCACGGGATCGAAGACGAGGTTGTCGATGCGGTAGTCGCCATGCACCAGGGCCGCCCCCTCCTCCGCCGGCAGGTGACGCGGCAGCCAGTCGATCAAGGCGTCCATGGCCGGGATGCGCTGCGTTTCGGTCTCGCGATACTGGCGGCTCCAGCGGGCCACCTGGCGTTCGTAGTAGGCGCCGGCGCGACCATAGTCCGCCAGTCCGACGCGTGCCGGCTCGATGTCATGCAGGGCGGCCAGCACGCGGCCCACTTCCCGATAGATATCGCGGCGTTCGTCCGGCGCCAGGCCGGGCAGCGCGGGATCCAGGAAGACCCGTCCACGCGCGTAGCCCATCAGGTAGAAAGGCGTGCCGATGACGGCGCGATCGTCGCAGTAGTGCAGCATGGGCGGGACAGGCACGTCGGTATCGGCCAGCGCCGACATCACGCGATACTCGCGGTCCACGGCATGCGCGGAAGGCAGCAGCTGCCCCGGCGGCTGCTTGCGCAGCACCTGGCAGCCATTGCGGTCTTCCAGCAAATAGGTCGGATTGGATTGCCCGCCCGACAGCCGGCGCAGTCGCAGGGTGGCCGCGTCCGCGAGGCCGTGGCGGGAGACATAATCCAAGAACGCCGGCAGCCACGCCGGCGCACTGGCCGGACTATCGTCCTGCCGCTGCCCGACCTCCTCGCCTGGGGAAGATGCACGCGTATGGCGGTCCGGCCTGCTCATGCCTGGCCCCCAGCCGCGCCGGCGCCGGCCTCGTCCCAACGCCAATAGCCGTCGCCTTCGTCCATCAGGTAGCGCGCGAGCACCATCTTGTGCACCTCCGACGCGCCGTCCACCAGGCGCGCCTGGCGCGCATAGCGATAGATCCACTCCAGCGGCGTGTCCTTGGAATAGCCACGCGCGCCGTTGAGCTGCAAGGCCGTATCCACCACTTTGTGCAGCGTTTCGGACACGACGATCTTGGCCATCGAGATTTCCTTGCGGGCATAGTCGCCCTGGTCCAGCCTGGCCGCCGCCCGCATGGTCAGCAGGCGCCCGATCTCGATCTGCATCGCGGCGTCGCCCAGCAGCCATTGCACGCCTTCGCGCTGGGCCAGCGTCTGCCCGAAGCTGGCGCGCTGGCCCACGTACTCGACGGCCACCGCCATGGCGCGGCGCGCCAGGCCCAGCCAACGCATGCAGTGCGTAAGGCGCGCCGGGCCCAGGCGGATCTGCGTCAGCTTCAGGCCATCGCCCACGCCCATCAAGCGGTTCTCATCGGGGATTTCCAGGTCGTCGAACACCAGTTCGCAATGGCCGCCGTGCTCCTCCGGTCCCATGATGGGAATCCGTCTTTCGATGCGCCAGCCAGGCTGGTTGGCGTCAAAGAGGAAGGCCGTCAAGCCCTTGCGCGCATCGTCGGACGTACGCGCCATCAGGATGAAATGCCGCGCCACGCCCGCCCCCGTGATGAACCACTTGCGGCCGTTGACGATCCACTTGTCGCCCTGGCGGGTCGCCGTGGTCAACATCATGGAGGGATCGGAACCACTGCCGGGATGCGGCTCCGTCATGGCAAAGGACGAACGCACCTTGCCGTCGATGATGGGCTGCAACCAACGGTCTTGCTGGTCGGGCCGCGCCACCTGGGACAACACCCGCATATTGCCGTCGTCCGGGGCGGCCGCGTTGAACGCCACCGGGCCGAAAATGGACCGGTTCATTTCTTCGTAGCACGCGGCCAGTCCCACCATGGGCAAGCCCTGGCCGCCCCGTTCGCGCGGCATCTGCAAGGCCCACAGGCCGGCCTCGCGCACACGGGCGCGCACGCGCTCCAGGGCGTGCTCGGCAATGTTCTCGTGGGCGTCGTAGTTGGCGCGGTCGGCTTCCAGCGGAATGAGTTCGCGGTCGACGAAATCACGCACGCGGGTGCGGTAGTCCTCCAGCGCCGGGGGTAGGGAAAAGTCCATGTGCATCTCCAGATCGATCAATCAAAACGCACCGTTCAAAGCGGCATCCTTCAAAGCGCATCGTTCAACGCGCCCGCACCCTCGCGCGGTCTCAAAGCGAACTGACCAGATGGCCGCCGTCCACATCGATCACGGCGCCCGTCATGAAGGCCGACGCGTCCGAGGCCAGCAGAAGCAGCGGTCCATCGAGGTCTTGCAACTCGCCCAGGCGGCGCTGCGGCACGCGCTTGATCAGGGCCTCGCCGGCCGGCGAGGCGAAGAAGTCGCGATTCAGGTCGGTGGCGATATAGCCCGGCGCCAGCGCATTGACGCGGATGCCATGGCGCGCCCATTCCAGGGCCAGCGCGCGTGTCAGGTGCAGGAGCGCGGCCTTGGCCGCGGCATACGGCGCCACCTGCGCGGCCACCCTGCGTCCGAGGATAGAGGCGATGTTGACGATGACGCCTGGTCGCTCATGCGCGCGAAAATGCCGCGCGCCGGCCTGAGCCACCCGCCACGCGCCGTTCAGGTTCACATCGATGAGGCCGGTCCAGGCCGCTTCGTCGATCTCCAGCGCGGGCGCCGTCATGGCGATACCGGCACAGTTGATCACGACATCCACCGGCCCCAGCGCCTGCGCCGCCGCATCGAATGCGGCCGGCACGCTGTCCGCACGCGTCACGTCCATGGCGATCACCGCGGCCTGGCCGCCGGCCTCCCGCAGGCCCGCGGCGACCTCCTCTCCCAGGGCCGTGCGGCGTCCGCACAGGGCCACCCGCGCGCCGGCCGCCGCCAGCACCGTCGCGAAATGGCGGCCCAGACCGCTGTAGGCGCCCGTGACCAGGATGGTCTTCGACTTCAGGTCGTCGAACATGGCCATCACGCCTCCCCGTCCGGCGCCGGGCCGCGCAGCAACGGACGCCATGCATCGGGCACCTCCAGCTCGAAGCGCAGCACCGCGCTGGCCAGGGCCTTGCCGTAGTTGTCGATCGCCAGGCTGCGCGACACGCCGCCGCCCAGCGCGCCTTCCAGCACGAAATTCAGGACGCCCAGTCCGTCGACTTCGTAGCGGAAGATGGCGCCGCGCACGGCCTGCTCCGTATAGATGCCACGCATGGCGGCCACCGTCAGGGCGCGCTTGATGACGGGATAGAACTGGGGTTCATAGGCGATCACGGCGATATTCGAGGTATTGCCCTTGTCGCCCGACCGCGTATGCGCAATGCGCCGCAAAGTGACCTGCATGATGTCTCCCTGCCATTCAAACGAATTGAACCGTGCAGCGCACGCTGTCGCGCGGCACCAGCGTGGACCACAACCCGATCACCTCGCGCACCCGGTCCTGGTGCGGCACGCGCTTGCCGGTGGAGGCCAGGCCGCAAACCGCCATGCCGTCCACCTCGCGGCCGACGCGTTCGGCCTGGGCGCGCGTGGCGCAGCGGGCCGCGATGCGCAGCGCGATCTCCGCCGGCGGCCCGGCCGGCGCCGCCGAAGCCGCGCCCAGCACCGCGTTCAGGCCGAGGAAATCGATGCGCAGGTCCTCGAACTGCAAGTCGCCCAGGCGTTGGCGCAGGATGGTTTCGGCCAGCCTGGCCTTCTCCAGGCAACCCGGCCCGGCGAAGAAGAACATGTCCTCGCCAATATAGCCCTCCGTGCATCCCATGGACACCTTCAGCGTATCGGTGCGGGGACGCCCGCCCATGCCGGCCACGCGCACGCGGTCGGCGCCGGCCTGCTCCAGCCGCGCCGTGGTGAAATCCACGACCACGTCCGGCGTGATGTAGCGCGCCGGATCGTGGACCTCGTAGAACATCTGCTCCTTCACCGTGCGCGGGTCTATGCATCCGCCGGTGCCCGCGACCTTGCCGATCTCCGCCGTGCCGTCGGACTCGACGTCCGCATAGGGAAAGGCCAGGTTCCACGGCTGCGGCACGTCCTTGTAGCCCGGGTCGCCGAAATAGCCGCCCGTGACCTGGGCGCCGCACTCCAGCAAATGGCCGATGCCGCTGCCCTGGCCCAACCGCTGCCAGTCGTCGGCCCGCCAGCCGTAGTGGTGCATCATGGGCGCCAGGAACAGCGAGGGGTCGGCCACGCGGCCGGTGATGACGATATCCGCGCCCTCGTCCAAAGCTTGCACGATGGCTTCGGCGCCGGCATAGGGCTCGGCCGATATCAAGCTGGCGGCCAGCGTCGATACCGGCGCCCCGCTTTCCATGATGGCCAGCCCGCGCGCCGCGATGTCGGCGGTCAGGTCGGTGGCGTGGATCGCGGCCACCCGCGCATCCTTCCATCCGGCTTCAGCGCAAAGCTCGCTCACGCGCCGCGCCGCGGCCAGCGGATTGATCCACCCCTGGTTGGAGACGATGCGCGTACCGTTCGCCTTGCAATGCGGCAGCACCGCGCGCATGCGATCGTCCAGCCAGGTGTCGTAGCCCGGAAAGCCGGGATCGCGCCGCTTGCGAACCTGGGCCGCCGACACCGTGGCCTCGGCCATGGTCTCGAAGCAAAGGAAATCCAGCGCGCCGCGCTCGGCGTTCCAGCGCGCCGGCTCGATGCGGTCGCCCCACCAGCCCGCGCCCGAGCCGATGCGCAGCCTGCCAGTTTTTTCCGTCATGCGTGTCTCCTTTCATTGCGGCTGGATGCCGGCGTCCTGGATGATCTTGCGCCACTTGGCGGTGTCCTGGCGGATGACGGCGGCGTATTCCGCGGGGGTGTTGGCCACCGGCACGGCGCCGAGCGCTTCCACCTGCCGCCGTATTTCGGGGGTGCGCATGGCATCGGCCACCACCGCCTGCAAGCGCTGCACCACCGCGTCGGGCGTGCCCGCGGGGGCCAGCAGGCCGAACCAGGAATTCACCTCGTAGCCCGGCAGGCCTGCCTCGGCCACGGTCGGGACGTCGGGCAGCATGGGAACGCGATCGCGCGTGGTGACGCCCAGCGCGCGCACGCTGCCGGACCGGATCTGGCTGATGGCGGAGGGCAGGTTGTCGTACATAAGTTGCACCTGTCCGCCCAGCAGCGCCGTCATGGCGGGCGCCGAACCGCTGTAGGGCACATGCCGGATGTCCACCTTGGCCATGCTGTCGAATAGCTCGCCCGACAGATGCGGGGTGCCACCCAGGCTGGTCGACGCGAAGTTCAGCACGCCGGGCTGGGCGCGTGCCCGCTCTATCAGCGCCGCCACGGAGGCGATCCCGAGCTTTGAATTGACCATCAGGACATTGGGCGAATTCGCCACCAGCGTCACCGGCGCGAAGTCGCGCGCCGGGTCGTAGTGCACGTTGGCATAGAGGAACTGGTTGGTCGCCTGCGTGCCGACGGTGCCCATCAACAGGGTGTAGCCGTCGGGGGCCGCGCGGGCCACGGCGGCGGCGCCTATGCCGCCGCCGGCGCCCGGCCTGTTTTCCACCACCATGCCCTGGCCCAACCGGGTTCCGGCCTCGCGCGCTACCAGGCGGGCCAGCAAATCCGTGGTGCCGCCTGGCGGGAACGGCACGACCAGGGTGATAGGGCGCGCGGGCCATGCCGTCGCGGCATGGACGGGCGCCATGGCCGTCATGGCCGTGATGGCGGCGGCGGCGGTGATCGCGCTGGCTGCCATGGCTGCCAGCGTGGCGGCGCGCATCCGCGCGCGGCCAGGCAAACCCGCGCGCACGCCTGGACATGAACGAAGAAGCGATTGGACTCGCGCCTGGATCCGCAATGGCATCATTTGGCCCCCTGATCGGCCCAACCCGAAGCCGGCGACGCGCCGACCAGTTCGACCAGTGCGTCCAATGCCACGGCGCCCTGCCCCCGCGCGCCGACCAGCACCGGATTGATGTCGACCGAGGCCACGCTGTCTTGCGCGGCCTGGGCATAACGGCCCAGACGGACGGCCTGCTCGGCCAGCGCATCGATGTCGGCGGGCGGATCGCCGCGCACGCCCGCCAGCAAGGCGCCGATGCGCAGGCCGCGCAGCTTGGCCGCCACGTCGTCCCGATGGAAAGGCGGCAGCAGCACGGCCACGTCGTCGATGGCCTCGACATACTTGCCGCCGGCGCCGACCAGGATGACCGGACCGAACACCGGGTCGTTGCGCACGCCCAGCGCGCATTCGTGCAGGCCATCATGCATGCGCGCCACGATCCAGGCGGCATCGTGCACGCCCAATCGCGCCAGCGTCCGTGCCTGCCCCGTCACGGCCTCGCGCACGGCGGCCTCGTCGTCCAAGCGCAGGGCCACCAGGCCGTGCTCGGACTTGTGAGGCAGGCGGGCCGAGCAGGCCTTCACAGCCACGGGGGCGCCAATGCGCCGCCACGCCGCGACCGCGGCATCGGCATCCGCGCAGAGCGCGTGCTCGGCCACCGCCAGCCCGTGCCGCGCCAGCACGGCCAGGCTGTCCGCTTCGGAGAGGGTGCCCGCGCCGTAGTGGCGGCCGGTAGCTGGCATCACCTCGGGCATCACCTCGGACGCATCCCCGGGTACCGCGGCCGGTTCCCATGCCCGCGCCCCGCGTGCGCGGCGCTCGCGCAGCCGCTGCAAGCGGTAGAGCGCGGCCAAGGTGTCGCAGGCCTGCTGTTCGTCCGCATAGACCGCCACGCCGCGTTCGCGGAAGGCCGTGGCCACGGCCTCCTGCCACGCGACGACGGCGACCGGCTTGCCGGCGCGGGCGGCGAAACTGGCGGTGTCGGCCGCGAACGCCGCCACGTCATAGCCGCGTCCGGCGACCGGGATATCGATAAGAAAACTGTCGGCGGCGGGGTCGGGCGCGATCACGGGCAGCACTTCCCCAAACAAGCCATTGTTCGACAGGAGCGCGGCCGTGATGTCGACCGGATTCACCGTCGTGGCGAAGCCCGGCAGGCGCCGCGCCAGTTCGGCTTGCGTGGCCGCGCCCAAGGGGGCGATCTCCAGCCCTCTTTCCAGCGCCGCATCGGAGGCCAGCACGCAACTGGCTCCGGAATTGCTGACGACCACCACGCGCGGTCCCCGCGGCAGGGGCCCGCGCAGCGCCAGTTCCGCGTGGCGCACCAGTTCCTGCGGGTCGCGGGCGCGCAGGATGGCGTGCTGTTCAAAGTAGGCGTCCACCGCGCGGTCCTCGTTGGCCAGCGCGCCCGTATGCGAGGCGGCGGCGCGCGCGCCAGCCTCGGAACGGCCCGCCTTCACCGCGATCAGGGCCACGCCCCGCTCGCGCGCCAGCGCCGCCGCTTCGGCCAGCACGCCGGCTTCGCGCAAGGACTCCAGGTAGAGCAATACGATGCGCACTTCGGGATCGCGCAATACGGCGCAAGCCAGATCGGCCACCGTCACGTCCGCTTCGTTGCCGGTGGCATGCACATGCCGCACGCCTATTCCGCGCTGGCGCAGCAGCCCGTAGACCATGGCGCTCATGCCGCCGCTCTGGCTGATGACGGCGACCGGACCATCCGCCGGCGCCACCTCCAGGAACATGGTGGAAAAGCTCGCCACCGCACCGGTGCCGAAATTGGCCAAGCCTTGGGAGTTCGGTCCCACGATGCGCATGCCGGCCGCCCGGGCCCGCGCGGTCATGGCATCCTGCAACGCGCGCCCGGCGGTCCCGGTCTCGGCGAACCCGGCGGAAATGACGATGGCCGCGCCCACGCCCAGTTCCGCGCACTCGTCCACCGCTCGCACGCCCTGCTCGCCGGCAACCGCGACGATGGCCAGTTCCGGTGTCGCGGGCAGGTCCTTCAAGGCGGGCCAGCAGCGTTCGTCCTGCACTTCGGCGCGCTGCGGGTTGATGGGGAAAAGCCGACCCGCATAGCCATGGCGCCGCATGTAGTGGATGGGGCGCCCGCCGATCTTGTCGGGATTATCGGAAGCGCCCACGATGGCGATGGAGGCCGGATCGAGCAGTTGCTTGAGCGTGGCATCGTTGCGAATAGGCATGTGTTCCCCAGCTGCGTTCAGTTGATGGTCGCACCGGACGCGCGCACGACGCCCGCCCACTTGTCCACCTCGTCGCCGACGAAGCGACCGAAGTCTTGCGGCGTCATCCATTCGGCGGCGAAGCCCTGCGCGGAGAACTTGGCCTGCACGTCCGGACGTCCAAGCACCACGCGCAGCGCGTCGCTCAGGCGCTGCACCACGGGCGCGGGCGTGCCGGCCGGCGCCATCAACCCGTTCCATGCCGTGGCCTCGTAGCCGGCCAGGCCCGATTCGGCGACCGTCGGCACCTCGGGCGCGGCGGGCGACCGCTTCGCGCTGGTCACCGCGATCGCGCGCAGCTTGCCGCCCTCCACGAACGGCATGGACGAGAGCATGGTGTCGAACATGATGTCGGTCTGCCCGCCCATCACGTCGGTCAGCGCGGGCGCGCTGCCGCGATACGGCACATGGACCATCTGCGTGCCGGCCATGCTGTTGAACAAGGCGGCGGCCAGGTGGGTGGACTGCCCGTTGCCCGACGACGCGAACGTCAATTTGCCGGGCCGCGACTTGGCGAGGGCGATCAGCTCGCCCACGTTGCGCGCCGGCAGGTCGGGCCGCGCCACGATGACCAGGGGTCCCTTGGTCAACAGGGACACGGGCGCGAAGCTCTTCTGCGTGTCGTAGGTGCGGTTGGCGAACAGCGACATGTTGATGGCATGCGCCGTCGTCGCCAGCAGCAGCGTGTAGCCGTCGGGCGCGCTCTTGGCCACCATCTCCGCGCCGATATTGCCGCCGGCGCCCGAGCGGTTGTCGATGATGATGGTCTGCCCCAGCACTTCGCCCAGCCCTTGCGCCACGACGCGGCCCACGATGTCGGTCGGCCCTCCCGGCGGATAGGGCACGACCAGGGTAATGGGGCGGGCCGGCCAGGTCGTGGCCGCCGAGGCGGTGGTTACGGCAAGAGCCGAGGCCAGGGCCAGGGCGAACACGGCCGAGGCCGCCCGCCATATCGAAATTGCAGGCATGCGTGTCTCCTCCGTCCTCATGGGGACGTTATGTTCTTGAATGGACCAGCAGTGGATTACCGGCGGCGCATCAGGGCGGCCGGCGCGCCTCGAAACGGAGCAGCAGGTGTTGCCCATGCGCCCAGGTCTCGGCGCGCACCGGATCGCCCACGGCCAGGCCGGGCGCGGCATGCCCCATCAGGACGGGGCCCTCGCGCAAGCGCACCAGCACCAATGCATAGGGCAGGCGCTCGCGCCAGGCGGCGTCCGGCGCGCGATGCACCACGCTGCAGGCGGTCACCACGCCGTCGCCGGAGGCGCGCGCCCAGGCCAGCGTGGTGCCGCCGCAAGCGGCGCAGGCATAGGGCCGCAGCGCCCACCACGTGCCGCAATCCGCGCAACGCTGGATATCGAGAGGATGCCGCGCCGTCATGCCGCCTCCGCTTCCAGCACCAGGCTGACATGGGCCGACAGCACGCCGCCGTCGGCATGCACCAGCGCGCGCCGGCGCCGGCCGATCTGACGTTGTCCGGCCACGCCGGCCAGTTGCTCCCATGCCTCGGCGACATGGGACAACCCGCCCGCCACGCCGGAATGGCCGAAGGACAGCAAGCCGCCGTGCGTGTTCAGCGGCAGCACGCCGTCCGGATCGTAATCCCCGTGTCGCAAGCGCGCCGCGGCGCCGCCTCGCGGCGCATGGCCGAGCTCCTCCAGCAACATGGCCAAGGTGATGGTGAAGGAATCGTAGATGGCCAGGTAATCGATCTGCCCGCGCGTCACGCCGGCCTGCGCCATGGCGCGCTGCGCGGCGCGCGCCGCGCCCGTGTCCAGCACGTCGCGCAAGGCCGACAGGTGCTGGTGGCGATGCGCCTGGCCGGCGCCCGCCAGCCGCACCGGGCCGTCATCGGTGGACAGCACCAGCGCCACGGCGCCATCCGAAATGGGACAGCAATCCAGCAGATGCAGCGGCGTGGCGATGGGCCGCGCTTCCAGCACCTGGCGCACGTCGATCGGCTCCCGCAGATGCGCGCGGGGATGCATCGCCGCATTGCGGCGCATCAGCACGGCAAACTCCGCCAGGTCCTCGCGCCGCGTTCCTGTGCAGGCCATATAGGCCGATGCGAGCAGCGCGTAATAGGCCGGCACCGACGCGCCATTCGGCACTTCGGTGTCCGGCTCCCCCACCTGGGCCAGGGTCTGGATGGACGTATCCCTCGCCTGCCCGGTCAGCCGGTTCTCCCCGGCCACCACCAGCACGCGGCGGCACACGCCGCCGCGCAGCAGTTCCCCCGCCAGCATCACCATCGCCGCGCCCGTCGCGCCGCCCATCTGGATGCCGTGCGCGTAGCGTGGGTCCAGTCCCAGCTTCTCGCCGAGCAAGGTCGCCAGCATCAAATGCGGATAAGTCGTGGCGTAGCCGCACAGCACGCCGTCGATATCCGCCCGCGCAATGCCCGCGCGGGCGATCGCCGCGTTGGCGGCTTGCGCCATCAGGTCCAGCGCGCTGCTGCCCTCCAGGCGTCCGAAGGGCGTGCCCGCCGCGGCCAGCAGGTATGGATGGCGGCGGTCAGGCATGGGGCATCCAGGCTTGTTCGATCTGCCGGGCCTCGACCGCCAGGGCCTGGGCAAGTTCGCCCTCGCGCGATTCGATGCGTTCGTTCAGCGCGGCCACGCTCAACGCGGCGATGGCGCGTCCATCGGGACCACGCACCGCCACGCCCAGGCCGCCCATTTTCTCCTGCACGACATCCAGCAGCATGGCATGGCCCCGTTCGCGCGCGCGCTGCGCGGCGGCGTCCAGCGCCGGCGCCGAAAAACGGGGATAGCGCGCCGTCAGGCGCTGGTGGACCATGGGCAGCACCGTGCGCTGCTCGTTCTCCGCGAGCACGGAATACAGCGCCAGGCTGCCCGCGCCCACGCCCAGCGGCCGGCGGCTGCCGACTTCAAGGTAATTGGCGCGGATGGGGTAGTCGCCAAAGCACAGGTCCAGGCAAACGGACTCCCAGCCCATCGGCACGGACAGGATCACCGTATCGCCGAAGCGGCGTGCCAGCCGGATCAGGGCCGGGCGCGCAAGGCTGCGCACGTCCAGTCCGGCCACCATGGCGTGATGCAGGGCGTAGACCTGCGGGCCCAGCATGTATTCCTTGCTTACGGGGTCTCGTTCCACGAAACCTTCGGATTCCAGCTCCTTCAGGATGCGGAGCGTGGTCGACATGTCCAGGGCGGCATTGCGCGCGATATCGGTAAGCCGGCAAAGCCGGCGATCCGACAGCGCCGCCAGCACGCGGCATGTCTTCTTCGTGGCGGATACGATGGTCGGGTCCTGCGACGACATGGCGTTGGCCTGGTCTCATGCTGAACACGACCCAAAGATAGAGACCGGGGGAACACCGGTAAAGTTGCGGCGCAGCAAATTTTCGCGGGACGAAAGTCGACGCTTGCCCTTGGGTTCCCGCCCGCCCTGCCGCCCTCCTACAACTCCACCTGCATCCCCATTTCCACCACGCGATTGGGCGGGATCTTGAAGAACTTGGTGCTGCGCGTGGAATTGCGCGCCATGAAGGCGAACAGCGCGCGCCGCCAGCGCCGCATGGCCGGGCGGCGCGCCGACACCACCGTCTGGCGCGACAGGTAGAAGGACGTGCGCATCGGCTCCAGGTCCAGCTCCGGATAGGCCTCGGCGATCTCGCGCAGCACTTCCGGCACGTCCGGTTCTTCCTTGAAGCCGTAGGTCACCACGGCCTGCCAGCTGGACGCGCTCAACTTGGCCACCGTGAAACGCTCCTCGGCCAGCACATACGGCACGTCGGCGCTGCGGATGGTGAAGAACAGCACATGATCGTGCAGCACCTTGTTGTGCTTGAGGTTATGCAGCAGGGCCGGCGGCACGAAGCCGGGGCTCATGGTCATGAAGATGGCCGTGCCATGCACCCGCGCCGGCGGATAGGCTTCGAGCTGCTCCATGAATTCCTTCAGCGGCTGGCGATCGCGCTGCTGCAACTCGCCCAGCAGGTAGCGGCCGCGCCGCCAGGTGATCATCAGGGTGAACACGACGATGCCGACCAGCAGCGGCAGCCAGCCCCCTTCATGCACCTTAAGGGCGTTGGCCGAGAACAGCAGCAGGTCGAACACCAGCAGGAAGCCCAGCACCACCGACCACATGACGCGCTTGGCGCCCGCGTTCAGGCGCATGGTCAGCGAAAACAGCAGCACCGACGTGGTCAGCATCGTTCCCGTGACCGCGAACCCATACGCGGCCGCCAGGTTGTCCGAACTGCGGAACACCAGCACCAGCACCATCACCGCCGCCAGCAGCAGCGCGTTGACCTGGGGCAGGTAGATCTGGCCCTTTTCCACGGCCGAGGTATGCAGGATCTCCATGCGCGGCCAGTAGCCCAGTTGCACGGCCTGCCGCGTCATGGAATACGCGCCCGAGATCACGGCCTGGGACGCCACCACGGTGGCGACGGTGGCCAGCGCGACCAGGGGCGCCACGAACCAGTCCGGCGCCATCAGGAAAAACGGGTTCTTGATCGCGCCCGGATCGCGCAGCAGCAGCGCGCCCTGGCCGAAATAGCACAGCGCCAGCGACGGCAGCACCATCCAGAACCAGGCGCGGCGAATGGGGCTGCGGCCGAAGTGGCCCATGTCCGCGTAGAGCGCCTCGGCGCCCGTCAAGGCCAGCACCACGGAGCCCAGCAGCACGAAGCTGGCCCCGGGCGACTCGATGACGAAGCGCACGGCCCAGATCGGGTCCAGCGCCTCCAGGATGGCGGGCGTCTGCCAGATCTGCCAGCCGCCGACGACCGCCAGCGTGCCGAACCACAAGGCCATGATGGGGCCGAACAGCTTGCCGACCGTGCCGGTGCCGCGCGACTGGATGACGAACAGCGCGATCAGCACGATCATGGATAGCGGCACGACCCAGTGCTCGAAGCGATGCGACACCACGCTGATGCCTTCCAGCGCGGACAGCACGGAAATCGCGGGGGTGATCATGCTGTCGCCGTAGAACAGGGCGGCGCCGAAAATCGCCAGCATGATGAGCAGGACGCGCACGCGGCCGGTGCGCCCGCGGATGGCCAGCTCCAGCAGGGCCAGCGTACCGCCCTCGCCGCGGTTGTCCGCGCGCAGCACCAGCGTCACGTACTTGAACGAGACCACCAGCATCAGCATCCAGAACAGGATGGAGAGCACGCCCAGGACGTGGCCCGGCTGCAGGTCGCCATAGCCCGTCAGGCAGGCCCGCAAGGTATACAGCGGACTGGTGCCGATATCCCCGTACACCACGCCCAGCGCGCCCATGATCAGCGCGGCCTTGGAGGATGGCGCGTGCGCCATCGGGCCCTTGTCCACGGTTGCGGTGCTTGAAGTCATACTTGTTTATCGTGTCGGGTCAATTGCGCCCCCTTGCGCGGGCCGGGAAACACCACCGTCAGGCGGGTGCCCGGGTACTCAGGCCGGCTGGTGAGCTTCCACCACGCGCCGTGCGCGTGGGCGATCTCACGCACGATGGCCAATCCCAGTCCGGAGCCGCCCGCCGTCGCCGACGGCGAACGGTAGAAGGCCTCGAACACGCGATCCTGGTCCTCGGCCGGGATCCCCGGTCCATCGTCCATCACTGTCAACGAGGGAGGATTGCTGCCCACGTGCAGGGTAATGCAGCCACCGGGATTGCCGTAGCGCATGGCATTGTCGATGAGGTTGCCCAGCAGTTCGTCCAGCAGCAGGGGATCGGCGTCGATCCACACCGGCTCGTCCGGCGCGACCAGGTCCAATTGGACCTGGGCAGCCCGCGTGCGCGGTATCCACTCGGCGCCGCTGGCGCGTACCCAGTCGCACAGGTCCACCCGCTGGAAGCTGTCCTGCGGCCGCGCATTGGGATCGGCTCGCGCCAGCACCAGCAATTGCTGGCCCAGGCGGATCATGCGGTCGCTGACCGCCTTGATTCGTTCGGCGCGGGCGCGCACGTCGTCGGGCAGCGGCCGCGACAGCATCAATTCGGATTCCAGGCGCAGGCCGCTCAGGGGCGTGCGCAGCTGATGGGCCGCATGGCCGATGAAACGCCGCTGGGCCGCCAGGGAGGAATCCAGGCGTGCCAGCAGGTCATTGGTGTGCAGGACCAGGGGTTCCATTTCCGCGGGCACGCCCGCCACTTCCAGCGGCTGCATGTCGTCGATGGAACGCTGGCTGATCTCTTCGGAAAGCAGGTTCACCGAGCGCAGGCCGGAGCGCACCCCGTGCACCACCACCCAGGCGAACGCCACCATGAGGATGACCTGGCCGAGCACCATCAGCCAGAAGAAATCTTCCAGCATCCAGATGGCAAGATCGATTTTGTGGGTGATCACCCAGGTGGCCGCCAGGTCCAGCAGCACCAGGAGAAGAATGGCGGGCAGCAGGCGCACCACCAGATGGCGGGCCAGCGAGCCGGCGGGCAGCAGGCCGGGACGGGCGGCGGTCTGGGCAGCCACCGGCTGGGCCGGCGCGTCCGGTCCACTGCTGCGCGGGGCGTGGGGGACGACTGGTTCGGACCGTGTATCCACGCTCATGGTCTGGGGCAACCCCGTCCGGAACACCGTCCCGGCCGAGCGTCGAAAGAAGGCTCGAAGGAAGAAATGGCGTCGCGGGCCACGCGGAGCAATCGCCGCTCAGGCCGCGGGGGCCGTTTCCACGTCCAACAGGTAGCCGAAGCCGCGCACCGTCTGGATGCTGGCGCCCGTCCCTTCCAGGCGCTTGCGCAGGCGATACACGTAGACTTCGACCGCGTTTTCGCTGAAATCCGCGTCCCAGGCGGACAGCGAATTGACGATTTGCCGCTTGGTGACCACGCGACCGACGCGCGCCATCAGCATTTCCAGCACCGACAGTTCACGCACCGACAGGGCCAGCCTTTCGCCATTGACGCGCACCTCGCGGCCGACGGTGTCGAACACCAGCGGGCCGACCTCGATGAGCGGCTGCGCCTGTCCGCTGCGGCGACGGGCGAAGGCGCGCGCGCGCGCCGCCAGTTCCGGCAGGTCGAAAGGCTTGGTGACGTAGTCGTCGGCGCCGGCGTCCAGCCCCGCGACGCGATCTTCGATGCCGTCGCGCGCGGTAAGAATGAGGACCGGGACCTGGTTGCCGTCCAGTCGCAACTGGCGCAGCACGTCGAGGCCGCTCATGCCGGGCAGGTTGAGATCCAGGACCAGGAGGTCGTAGGGTTGACCCGCCAAGGCGCCCAGCACCTTGTCGCCGTCGGTCAGCCAGTCGACCGCATACCCCTGGTCCGCCAGGAATTCCTGGAGCGCGTGGCCCAGGGTGGTGTCATCTTCGATTACGAGTACTCGCATTGCGCGATTCTAGCGCGATCCAGCTTGCAACGACATGACGTGCTCAACGCCGCAACACTTTTTTTACGCCGGGCCGGCCCAAGTAAAAAAAGCCCCCTTGGGGGCAGCAAGCGGCGCAGCCGCGCGGCGCGGGAGCCCCTTTTCCACCGCCGGGCGGACGCCGGGGCCCTTCGGAAAACGGCAGGGCCCCGAGAACCAACTGGGTCTCGGGGCCCTGCCTGCAGAAATCGGGGTAGCCGCCCGGGTATGCCGGGCTGAACCGTCCATTCCGCGTAGCGGAATGGACGGACCAAGCAGGCCCCGCTCCCCAGGGAAAAGCGCCCCGGGCCCTCCGTCGGCTATTTAGTTCGCGGGCGCCGCCGCGGGCGCGATGGCCGGCTGCCCGGGCGCCGGGGTGGTGACGAAGCCTATCCGCCCCAGCCCGGAACGGCGCGCCGAGGCCATCACCTTGGCCAGGGTCTCGTACCGGGTGTTCAGGTCGGCGCGGATACGCACCTCGGGTTGCGGCTTCTTGCCGGCCTCGGCGGCAAAGCGCGCCTGCAGCTCGTCAAGGAAGACCGGTTTCTCGTCCCAGAACAACTGGCCCTTGTCGTCGATGGCCAGGTCGATCACCTTCGGATCTTCCTGGATCTGCTCGGCGCTGACCTGCGGCATGTTGATGCGGATGGAATGCGCCAGCAGCGGCGCCGTGATGATGAAGATCACCAGCAGCACCAGCATCACGTCGATCAGCGGCACCATGTTGATCTCGGACATCGCATGGCCGCCCGAGCCCTTGTTGTCGAAACCGCCGAATGCCATTTATTCGCTCCCACGGGCTTGCGCGTTGGGCACGCCCGCCGAACGGCGCAGCGCCCGCACCTTGCCATCGGACAGGGCCACCTGCTGGCCGGTCATCAGGAAGGCGAACAAGTCGTGCGCGAAGGCATCCAAACGCGACAGGAACACGCGGTTGTTGCGCACGAACATGTTATAGGCCAGCACGGCGGGGATCGCCACCGCCAGGCCCAGGCCGGTCATGATCAGCGATTCGCCCACCGGGCCGGCGATGCGGTTGATGGTCACGCCGTCGGACAGGCCGATGCCGACCAGCGCGTGGTACACGCCCCACACCGTGCCGAACAGGCCCACGAAAGGCGCCGTGGAGCCGACCGAGGCCATGACCGTCAGGCCGTTTTCGAGCTTCGCGGTCTCCTCGTCGATCACCTTGCGCATCGTGCGGGTAACGAACTCGCCGTTGGTGCCGGTTTCTTCCAGCTTGGTGGCGCCGTACTTGGCGTGGTGGGCGCGCGCATGCATCGCGTGGCTGGACAGGTGCGAGAACGGATCGCGCGCGCCATGCGTGGCGATTTCGTTTTCCACCTGGTCCAGCGAGCTGGCGTTCCAGAACTTGTTGAGAAACTCGCGCGAGCGCTTGCGCACCAGCATGTTGTTGATGACCTTGACGATGATCAGGTACCACGTGATCACCGACATCACCAACAGGATGACGAACAGCGTCTTGCCCACGCCATCGGCCTGCGCGATGAAATGCATGATGCCCATGTCGGGAGTAACCGGCGCGGGCGCAGGCAAGGCGGCGGCGGCCTGCTGGATGGTGTTGGCGGCCGCCGGCAAGCCGCCGGCGCCCTGCTGCGCGACGCCCGGCGCCGCCGGCGCGGCGGTGGTCGCCTGCGCCAACAGGATGGCGGCAAGGTCAAGAGCGTTGGACATATCAGTTCCTCAGTTTGAAATCGAACGGAATCTTGGCCTGCACCGTGTAGGCCACGCCGTTGCGTGTGTACGGTTTGAAGTGGACCGAGCGCAGTGCATCGAGCGCGGCCTGATCCAGACGCGGGTAACCCGACGACTGCACCACCGTCGCCTTCTCTATCGTGCCATCCGTACTGATCACCACCAGCACCATGACGCGCCCCTGCTCGCCCATGCGACGCGACGTGTCCGAATAGACCGGGCGCGGACCGCGCCCGTCATAGGCGACGTTGGACACCAGCTCCGGCTGGTCCGGCGGCGGCCCCTGCGTCGGCGCCTGCGGCTTGCTGTCCCCCTGGGGCGTGCCCGAAGGCGGCGTGGCGGGCGGCGGCGTTTCCACGGGCTTGGGCGGCGGCTCCACCTTCTTGGGCTGCGGCTTGGGCTGGGGTTTGGGCTTAGGCTTGGGTTTCGGCTTGGGCGCCGGCTCCGGCGGCTTCTCGACCACGGGCTCCGGCTCCGGCTCGGGTTCGGGCTTGACCTCGGGCGTGGGATCCGGCTTGGTGTCAGGC
Source organism: Achromobacter aloeverae (assembly GCF_004121055.1). GTDB lineage: Bacteria > Pseudomonadota > Gammaproteobacteria > Burkholderiales > Burkholderiaceae_B > Bordetella_C > Bordetella_C aloeverae. The sequence goes on along the minus strand of NZ_PYAL01000002.1, from coordinate 102,506 downwards.
GGGGGCGGCGTCTCTTCCTGCGGCGGCGGAGGCGGCTCCTCCACGGGCGGCTGCGGCGGCTGCGGCGTGGGGTCGGCCTTGGCCATCTGCGGCACCGGCGCCTCGATGACGCTCACCATGATGGGCGCTTCCTGCGGCATGTCCAGCTTCGTCTCGTCGCCAACGAACAACGCGGCCGCCACTGCCGCATGCAGGACCGCCACCGCCACGCCGGCGCCTATGCGCAAACCTGGGGAAATCGAGGAGGATGTTGACCAACCGCTTTTGACGCTAGGCATGAATCAGCCGGGGGAACGATATCTATGCACACCCTGGGCACGACGCGCAAAACGCGCGCGCAGGGACGCAGGTCGAATGAAGCCCTGAAATATATATTAAATAGGAATTATTCGCAAATCGGATCAGATTATTCTTGTTGCCTGTCCTTGTTGCCTGTCCTTGCTGCCTGCCTTTATTGCCTGCCTTTATTGCCCATTTTTGCTTCCTATTCTTTGCCCGCTATTCCCTCCCCCTTACATCCTCCGATACACACGCCCCGATTTTCCTCATGACCGCTTTCGATTTCAGCCTGATCGACCGCCTGCCGTCCTACCCCGCCGGCGCGGGCCGCCTGCTGCTGAGCGCGCCCCCGGCGCACGGGCAGCCGCTGCTGCTCTTCGTGCATGGGGCGTATCACGGCGCCTGGTGCTACGCCAACTACCTCGACTATTTCACCCGGCACGATGTCGCCTGCGCGGCGCTGGACCTGCCAGGCCACGGCGGCCTGCCGCAGGACGCCACGTTCCTGCACGCCGGCATCCGCGCGCTCGCCGTCTCGGTGCAACGCGCGGCGGAGCGCCTGGAAGGCGCCGTCGTCCTGGTCGGCCACAGCATGGGCGCCCTGCCGGTCCTGGTCGCCGCCACGGAAATGGCGCGTGCGCCGGCCGGCGTCGTCCTGATCGCGCCCTCCCCGCCCGCCAACCTGCCCGGCGCGGCGGCCCTGCCCCTGGTGCCGGAGGACATCCTGCGCGCGCCGCCCGGGGACGCCGAAATCCGGGAACGCTTCGCCGGCTGCGCCGCGGACGTGGATGTCAGCGCCATCCGGGTGCGCCTCTGCGCCGAAAGCCCGCAGGTGCTGAATGACCGCTATGCGTTGCGCGTGGCCGTCAATCCGTTTGCCATGCGCAGCCCCGGCCTGTGCCTGGAGGCGGGCCTGGACGACCCCGCGCGCCATCCGGACGGCCAGGACCGCGCGGTCGCCGATTTCTTCGGTTTCGAGCACCAGCTGCTGCGGGACCAGCCGCACGCCATGATGTACGGCGAGCGCTGGGAAAGCAGCGCCGCCGTATTGCTGGACTGGTACCAGCGCACCTTCGACAGGCGCCGGCGCGGCCCGCGCTGATCCAGGACGCCTTTTCCGGCCATAAGAACGATCACATTCCATCGGGAGACATCATGCAACGCACCCCCATCATCGCGCGCGCGGCCACCGGCCTGCTGCTGGGCGCGGCGGCCCTGCTGGCCGTCCTGCCGGACGCCGCGCGGGCCGCCTGGCCCGACAAACCCGTCACCCTTATCGTGCCGTCGGCGGCCGGCGGCGCCGCCGACCTGACCGCGCGCACGTTCGCGCAATTCCTCGGCGCCAGGACCGGCCAGAGCATCGTGGTCGAGGACCGCGCCGGGGCGGGCGGCATCGTCGGCACCCATGCGGCCAAGATCGCGCCGCACGACGGCTATACCTTCCTGCTGTCGACCAATTCCACGCATTCGGCCAACCAGTTCCTCTACAAGTCGCTGCCCTACGACGCGCAGCAGGACTTCCGCCAGGTAGGCATGTTCGGCACCTTCGGCACGGTGGCCATCGCGCGGCCCGACGCGCCCTACAAGACGGTGCCGGAACTGGTGCAATACGCCCAGGCCCATCCCGGCAAGGTCTTCTTCGGCTACTACAGCTCATCCTCGCAGGTGCCGCCGGAACTGTTCAAGGCGCGCGCCGGCATCAAGATCGATGGCGCCGCCTACAAGAACATCACGCAGATCATCACCGACCTGCGCGGCGGGCAGATCGACTTCGCCTTCGTCGACTACCTGACCGCCATGGGCCAGATCGACGGCAAGAGCCTGCGCCCCCTGGCGGTCACCGGCGCCCAGCGCCACCCGAGCTGGCCGGACGTCCCGACCATGGATTCCTACTATCCAGGCTACGTGGTGGAAGGCTGGCTCGGGCTGTCGGCGCCGGCCGGCACGCCGGAGGACATCGTCCAGGCCATGAACGGCTATATGGCGCAGGCCTTGCAGGACAAGGCCACGGCCGATAAGCTGCGCGCCCTCGGCCTGATGCCCAAGAGCATGGACGTTCCGCGGTTCGACGCCTTCGTCAAGGCGGACACGCAGCGCTGGAAGGAATGGGTAGACGTGGCCGGGATCCAACCGCAATGAATCGCCCCGCGGCGGGTTGCGGTCATGTCGTTGTCATCGGTCGGTCATAGCATCGTTGGCACCCCCCAAACGATAAGCCACCCCGAGAGGCAAACCCATGAATACCGCAACCGAGACCGCGGCCCTGCCGTCCGCGCACGGCGTGCGCGCGCGCTTCGACCAGCGCACCGGCCCCACGACCGTGATCGTCTTCTTCGGCCTGCTGGCCATCGGCCTGTTCTACACGGGCTACAGCCTGTTCCGGGACATGGACAACGCCCATGTCGACTTCATCTCCTGGCTCCCCTTCGTCCTGTTGGGCGTGGCCCTGCTGATCGCGCTGGGCTTCGAGTTCGTCAACGGTTTCCATGACACGGCCAATGCCGTGGCCACGGTGATCTACACCAACTCCCTGGCCCCCAACTTCGCCGTCATGTGGTCGGGCTTGTTCAACTTCCTCGGCGTGCTGCTGTCCAGCGGCGCGGTGGCCTTCGGCATCATTTCCCTGCTGCCGGTCGAGCTGATCCTGCAGGTCGGCTCCAGCGCCGGCTTCGCCATGGTGTTCGCGCTGTTGATCGCCGCGATCCTGTGGAACCTGGCGACCTGGTGGCTGGGCCTGCCGGCATCGTCCTCGCATACGCTGATCGGCTCCATCATCGGCGTGGGCGTGGCCAACGCCCTGATGAATGGCCGCGACGGCACCGCCGGCGTGGACTGGGCGCAGGCCAAGAGCGTGGGCATCACGCTGCTGGTGTCGCCCGTCGTCGGGTTCGTGTGCGCGGCGCTGCTGCTGGTCGTCCTGCGCACCTTCGTCAAGAACCGCGAGCTGTACCGGGAACCCAAGGGCGACACGCCGCCGCCGTGGTGGATCCGCGGCCTGCTGATCCTTACCTGCACCGGCGTGTCCTTCGCCCACGGATCGAACGACGGCCAGAAGGGCATGGGCCTGATCATGCTGATCCTGGTGGGCACCGTGCCGCTGACCTATGGCTTGAACCGCGCCATGCCCGTCCAGGAAATGAACCGCTTCGCCGCGGTGGCGCAGGCCACGCAGGCATCCCTGGTCCGCACGTCGCCGATCGCCGCGCCGGCCGATCCGCGCGCCGCGCTGACGACCTACATCCGCACCAACGAAATGCGCGCCGGCGTCGTCCCCTCACTGGCGGCGCTGACCGGCTCCATCGGCGCCCAGGTGCGCCAATTCGGCTCGCTGGCCGCCGTCCCGGCCGATGCCGTGGGCAACGTCCGCAACGACATGTACCTGGCCTCGGAAACCATCACCCGCATCAAGAAAAACGGCGGCGTCGCCTTCGACAGCGAAACGCAGTCCAACCTCGATGCGTTCAAGCGGTCGCTCGACGATTCGACCAAGTTCATCCCCCTGTGGGTGAAGGTGGCGGTGGCGATTGCGCTGGGCCTGGGCACCATGGTGGGGTGGAAGCGCATCGTCGTCACGGTCGGTGAAAAGATCGGCAAGACCCACCTGACCTATGCGCAGGGCGCGTCCGCGGAACTGGTCGCCATGGCCACCATCGGCGCCGCCGACATGTATGGCCTGCCCGTCTCCACCACGCACGTCCTATCGTCCGGCGTGGCGGGCACCATGGCCGCCAACCGTTCCGGGCTGCAATGGAGCACGCTGCGCAACCTGGCGCTGGCCTGGGTGTTGACCCTGCCCGCCGCCATGCTGCTGTCCGGCGGCTTGTACTGGGCGATGCGGCACGTGTTCTGAACCCGGCGGCGGCTGGCGCGGCGGACGGCCGCGGCCGTCGCCTTGGCGATGGAGTTCCTGCGCGGGAGCCGGGGCCGGCACGCTTCGTGCGAGCATGATGGCGTCATCCGTGCCCTTATCCGTATCCGCGCATCCAGGACTCCCGCCAGCTCATGCAGGACGCCACCCCACCCCGTTCGCCGCCACGCGGCGATACGCCCGCTACGCTGGACGAGTGCCGGCGCTGCGACCTGTGGCGCAATGCGACGCATGGCGTCCCCGGCAGCGGACCGCGATCGGCCCGCATCATGCTCATCGGCGAGCAGCCCGGTGACCAGGAAGACCTGGCGGGCCAGGCTTTCGTCGGCCCCGCGGGCCGCATCCTCGACCAGGCGCTGGCGCGTGCCGGCGTCGCGCGGGACGAGGTCTATGTCACCAACGCGGTAAAGCATTTCAAATGGATTCCGCGCGGCAAGCGGCGCATGCACAAGACGCCCGCCCAGCGCGAAGTGGACGCCTGTCTTTACTGGCTGGACCAGGAGCTGGACCGCATACGGCCGCCGGTCATCGTCACGCTCGGCGCCACGGCGCTGCGCGCGATGGTGCGGCGCCCGGTGCGCATGCAGGATTACCTGGACCAGCCCGTCCGGCTGGGCGAAGCCTGGCTGCTTGCCACATGGCACCCGTCCTATGCCCTGCGGGTCAATGACGCGGCGGAGCGGGACAGCGTCATCGCGGCCATCGCCAACGCGATCGCCCGCGCGCGCAAGCTGGCGTCCCAGGCTGGAGACGAATAGCCGGGCTACGCGGCGGTGCCGACCCAGCCGTACAGACTCAGTCGTGCAAACCCGGCCGTACCGACTCAGTCATACCAATACAGCCGCCGCGGATTCTCCACCAGGATACGGTCAAGCACGGCCGGATCGTCCGAGTACAGCGGCAGCAGATCCACCAGCTTGCCGTCGTCCGGCACCTCGCGCACGTTCGGGTGCGGCCAGTCGGTGCCCCACACGATGCGATCCTGCGCGACCTCCAGCATGCGGCGAACGAAAGGCACGGCATCCGCGTAGGGCGTGTCCTGCGCGGACAATGCGGCGGAGATGCGCTCCGGCCCGCTGATCTTCAACCATGCGCGCGGATGGCGCAGCACGTCGAGCAATTCTGCCAGCGGCGCCTGGTCCAGGCCATCGGCCACCATCGTGCGCCCCATGTGGTCGATCACGAAAGGCACCGGCAGCGATTCAAGGAACCCGCGCAGCGCACCCAGGTGGGCGGCCGTGACATGCAACTGCACATGCCAGCCCAGCGGCGCGATCCGTTCGGCGACCGCTCGTACCTTGCCGGTATCGGCGGAATGCCCCAGATGCGGCATGAAGTTGTACCGGACCCCGCGCACGCCTTGTGCGTGTAGCTCCTTCAGCCTTTGCGGCGATACGTCGTCATCGACAAGGGCCACGCCGCGATAGCGCCGCGGCGCGCGCGCAATGGCATCCAGCATGGCGCTGTTGTCGGTGCCGTGCACGGTGGCCTGCACCAGCACGGCCCGGTCGATGCCCAGCAGGCGGTACAGGGCTTCCAACTGCTCGATAGGCGCATCCGGCGGATCGTAGGCGCGCGCGGGGTCCAGCGGAAAGCGCGCGGCGGGGCCATAGACGTGCACATGCGTATCGCATGCATCGCGCGGCAGGACGAAGACGGGTTTGCTGGGATGGGGATGCGGCGGCGGCACGCGCTTCATGAAGTCTCGCTCTTTGTTGTTCATATCGGCAGGGCACCCGGCGGCGTGTCCGACAGCCAGGCCAGGTATTCGTGCCTGGCGTACCGGTGGTAGCAGTGGTACCCGTAGCGGCAGGGCTGGGCTCCTGGGCGCCAGCGCTCAAGTATCGCCGCCAACCGCCCCGCCGGGGTTGCCTTGCTGCACCCGTGCCGCTCTATTTCGCTTATGGACGATGCGCCCGGATGCAGGCCCGGCGGACGACGCGGACGGCCGCACGTCCATGGAGACGGCCAGGCGCTTGACCTCGTCCAGCAAGGCTCGCGCGCCCGGCTGCAATTGCGCGCCGGTGCGCAGCGTGACGCCGATCTGGCGCTGCATGCCATCCAGCGGGAACGCGAGGGCCGCCAGGCCGCCGGCCTCGAATTCGTAATAGAGCTGATGGACCGACAAGGCGGTCAGCATGTCCGAATGCAGCAGCAGTCCGCGCAGCAAGGCCAGGTCGGCCGTCTCCACCGACGGAACCAGGGCGGGCCTGCCATGGCGCACGAAGAAGGCATTGAGCTGGTCACGCAAAGGCGTGGACTGCCGTGACAGCACCCAGGGATAGGCCTGCAGGTCGTCGAAATCCACGGACCGCTTGCGGGCCAGCGGATGGCCGGCGCGCGCGATCAGCACGATGTCCTCATGCAGCAACACTTCCGTGGTCAGCGCGGAGTCCTGCAAGGGGCGCAGGGCCCCCAGGATGAAGTCCACGTCCGCGCTCAGCAGTCCGGCGCACAGATCGCCATAAGGGCTTTCCAGCGTACGTATGCGCAACCTGGGATGCCGCCCCAGCACGCTGGCGATCGCCGCCGGCAAGACCATGGTACGGATCAGGGGTAGCGCGCCCACGGTGACGATGCCTTCCAGCACGCCCTGCAAGGCGGCGACGTCGGCCTGGATATTCCGCAACTCGGCCAGCACCCGCTTGAAATGCACCACCCAGCGCTCGCCCGCCGGCGTGGGCACCATGCCGCGCGGCGTGCGCTGGAACAGGGGCTGGCCCAGCGTTTCCTCCAGGCCGGAGATGGACGCGCTGATGGCCGGCTGCGTCAGACCAGCCAGATGCGCCACCGTGGACATGTGATGCACGTCGGCCAGCAAGGCCGCGTGCATCAGGCGACGGGTATGAAACAGCGAAGCGACGGCGCCCACGCCGGCCGCCGTCGCCCCCCCGCGGGCCCGGCGCAGGGCCAGCGCCTCGTCGTGCACCGCGGCAAGCTCGGCGGCGATATGCGAGGCGCGCACGCGTACCGCCTCGCCCTCCGCCGTCAACAACATGCCCGTGCCCTTGCGCTCGAACAACCTGACGCCCAGGCTCTCCTCGAAGCGATTGACCGCGCGCGTCACCGCCGAAGAGGCGCGAAACAAGGCCTCCGCCGTGCTGCGCACCCCGCCGGTGGCGGCCACGGTATTGAAGACATGCAGGTGATGCAGGCTAAGACGGCCGGCGGGATCGTCATGCGCGCCAGGGCGTTGGTCGAGCAAGGAATGAGGATGGGCCATAAACATATTAGAACGCCCTCCCCCATACAAGGCAACCCGCATCTCCCGTCGCAGCACCATACTGCGCTCAAACCCATAAAGAGACCGGAGACGATGAGCATCCCTAAGGAAAACCAAAGGCAGCAGGCCGTGCCCTGCATGCTGATGCGGGGCGGCACCTCGCGCGGACCGTTTTTCAAGGCGGCGGACCTGCCCGCCGACATCGCGGCGCGCGACGCCGTGCTGCTGGCGGCCATGGGTTCGCCCGACGCGAGACAGATAGACGGACTGGGCGGCGCCCACCCCCTCACCAGCAAGGTAGGCATCGTCGGCCCCGGCACGTCGCCGGGCGTGGACGTGGAATTCCTGTTCGCGCAGGTCTCGGTGGCGCAGGCGAAAGTAGACACCACGCCCAATTGCGGCAACATGCTCGCCGCCGCGGTGCCATTCGCCCTGGAAACCGGCATGCTGGCGGCGCAAGGCGAAAGCAGCACCTTCCGGGTCCTGGCCCTGAACACGGGCATGCAATGCGACATCACCGTGCAGACGCCCGGCGGCAGCGTGCGCTATGACGGCGATGCCCGCATCGACGGCGTGCCCGGCACCGCCGCGCCCATCTATATCAGCTTCCTCGATACGGCCGGCTCCGTATGCAGCGGCCTGCTACCCACGGGTCGCGCACTGGACCGCATTGCCATCGATGGCGAACCCGACCTGGAGGTCACCTGTATCGACAACGGCATGCCCATGGTGCTGATGCGCGCCACCGATCTCGACCGCAGCGGTTACGAAACTGTCGCCGAGTTGAACGCCGATACCGATCTCAAGCGCCGCGTGGAGGCCATCCGCCTGGCGGCCGCGCGGCTCATGGGCCTGGGCGACGTCACCGAAAAACCCTATCCCAAGATGTGCCTGGTCGCGCCGCCGCGAGCCGGCGGCGCGATCGCCACGCGCTGCTTCATTCCCCATGTCTGCCATGACGCGATCGGCGTGCTGGCGGCGGTGACCGTGGCCACCGCCTGCGTGCTGGAGGAATCCGTCGCGGCGGGCGTGGCCCATCTGGCGCCCGGCCTGAACAAGCAGGTGTCGGTGGAGCATCCCTCGGGCGAGTTCAGCGTCGGGCTGGAGCTGGATCCCGCCAATCCACGCAATGTCCTGCGTGCCGCGCTGCTGCGCACCGCGCGCCTGATCATGCGCGGCGACGTACAACTGCCGGTACGGACCCCGGCGGTGCACGCCGCGGCCGCCTGATCCGCTTGGCGTATACCTCCGGCGCCGGGCCCCACGCCGCGCGGGGGCCCCGCCTCATCAGCTTCTGGAGACTCCCATGATCATAGACTGCCACGGCCACTACACCACCGCCCCGAAGGCGCTGGAGGACTGGCGCAACCGGCAAATCGCCGGCCTCAAGGACCCCGCTTCCGCGCCCCGCGTTGCCGACCTGCGCATCAGCGACGACGAGATCCGCGAGTCCATCGTCGCCAACCAACTGCGCCTGATGCGGGAACGCGGCAGCGACCTGACCATTTTCTCCCCGCGGGCCAGCTTCATGGCCCATCACATCGGCGACCTGCAGACCAGCCTGGCCTGGGCGTCGATCTGCAATGAGCTGTGCCATCGCGTCGCGTCGCTGTTTCCCGACCACTTCATCGGCGCGGCAATGCTGCCGCAATCGCCGGGCGCGCCCATTGCCACGTCCATCGCGGAGCTGGAGCGCTGCGTGAAGGAATACGGCTTCGTCGCCATCAACCTGAACCCGGACCCTTCAGGCGGCCACTGGACATCGCCGCCCCTGGGCGACCGCTATTGGTATCCGCTGTACGAAAAAATGGTGGAGTACGGCATCCCCGCCATGATCCACGTCAGCACCAGTTGCAACGCCTGCTTCCACACGACCGGCGCGCATTACCTGAATGCCGACACCACGGCATTCATGCAGTGCCTGACGTCGGACCTGTTCAAGGACTTTCCGGACCTGAAGTTCGTCATCCCGCACGGCGGCGGCGCGGTGCCCTACCACTGGGGCCGGTTCCGCGGCCTGGCGCAGGAGATGAAGAAACCGCCCCTGGACGAATCCGTGCTGGACAACGTCTACTTCGACACCTGCGTCTACCACCAGCCCGGCGTCAACCTGCTGGCGGAAGTCATCCCCGTGCGCAACGTGCTGTTCGCCAGCGAGATGATAGGCGCCGTGCGCGGCATCGACCCCACCACCGGCTTTCACTACGACGACACGCGACGCTACATCGACGCGGCGCCCCATCTCACCGACGCGGATCGGCGCCTGATCTATGAAGGCAATGCGCGACGCGTCTATCCGCGCCTGGACGCCGCGCTCAAGGCGCGAGGCAAGTGAGGCGCGCCGGCGCGTTCGCATGAACGCATGAATGCATGAATACCGACGCACGCATCATCAAAACAACAAAGGAAGAGACTATGAAGACATCCCGCCGCGAATTCGTCCTGGGCACGGCCGGCGCCCTGGCCGCCACCCTGCTGCCCTCGCTGGCCCGCGCCGGCGACTTCCCCGACCGGCCCCTGCGGCTGATCGTCCCCTTCGCACCGGGCGGTAACGTGGACGCCACCGCACGCGTCGTCAGCGCTGGGTTGACGCAGGCCCTGCATGTGTCGGCCGTGGTGGAGAACAAGCCTGGCGCGGGTGGCAGCATCGGCGCGGACATGGTGGTGCGCGCGCCCGCGGACGGCTACACCCTGCTGGTCGGATCGAACGGCCCGCTGACGGTCAACCCCTTCATCCAGGCCCACCTGCCCTATGAGCCGCTGCGCGATTTCGCGCCGGTGGCCATGTTCGGCTATGTGCCGCACGTGATCGTGGTCAATCCCTCGATTCCCGCGCACAGCCTGGCGGAGCTGGTCGCCCTGTCCAAGCAGCGGCACATCAACACCGGCACGTCCGGCATCGGCAGCGCCACGCACCTGACCTTGATGCGGCTGAACGCGGCGTCCGGCGCCCAGCTGGTCCACGTGCCCTATCGCGGCGGCGGCGCGCTGATCCCTGACCTTCTGGGCGGCAGCCTGGACGCCACCATGACCGAATTCTCCACGGTGCTTCCGCTGCTGCGCGCGAACAAGGTCCGCGTCATCGCGGTGGCGTCCGAGCAGCGCATGGCGCTGGCGCCCGAGATCCCCACCTTCATCGAGGCCGGCGTGCCCAAGTTCATCGCATCCAGCTATGTCGGCCTGCTGGCGCCAGGGAAGACGCCCCCGCCGGTGCTTGCCTCCTTGCAGCAGGGGGTGGCGGCCAGCCTTGCCGATGCCGCCATCGCCGGCAAGCTGGGCGAACTGGGCGTGGTCGCGGCGTCCGGGCAACAGCGGACGTCCGCCGGCTTCGGCGCCTTCCTGCGCGACGAGTACGAAAACGCCAGGCAGGCTGTCGCCCTGGCGGGCATCAAGCCGGAATGATCCGTCGCGCGCGGCGGCGCGGGACTGCCGCGCCGCGCGCATGACTCGACAGGGAAACCCGTGAAACTTCTACGCAAACTCTACATCCAAGTGCTCATCGCCATCGCGCTGGCCATCGCGTTCGGCCTGCTCTCGCCGCGTCACGCGGTGCAGATGAAGCCCTTGGGAGAAGCCTTCATCGCCTTGTTGAAGATGATGCTGGGACCGATCATTTTCTGCACGGTCGTGCACGGCGTCGGGCACATCAGGGACTTCCGCAGGCTGGGCCGCCTGGGGGTGAAGACGCTGCTTTATTTCGAGGTTGTCAGCACCCTCGCCATGCTGGTGGGCTTCACCGTCGTCAACGTGCTGCGTCCCGGCGACGGCCTGCATGCCTCGGTCCTCGATGCGGCGGCAACGGGACATGCCGCGGACGGCATCCTGAAGGCGAGCACGGCTGACTTTTCGCTGACCCACTTCCTCCTGTCCATCATCCCGCGCACGCTGTTCTCGGCCTTCACGTCGGGCGACATCCTGCCGGTGCTGTTCGTCTCGCTGCTGGTGGGCGCCGCGCTGAGCCTGGCCGGCAAGCCGGACTGGAACGCCTACAAGCTGCTCGACGAGGCGCAGGCCATCGTCTTCAAGATCCTCGGCTTCATCATGCGCCTGTCGCCCCTGGGCGCCTTCGGCGCCATGGCGGCCGCCGTGGGCAGCTACGGCGGCACGACGCTGCTGTACCTGCTGCGCTACATCCTCACCTACTACGCCAGCGCGCTGATCTTCATCTTTGTCGTCCTGGGCGCGGTGGCCGGGATTGCCGGCCTGTCCATCTTCCGCATCCTGTCGATCATCAAGGACGAGGCCATCATCGCCATGGGCACGGCCGCCAGCGAGGCGGCATTCCCCCGCCTGGTGACCAAGCTGGGCCAGGCGGGCTGCGACGAAGCCGTGGTGGGCTTTGTCCTGCCGGCGGGCTACAGCTTCAACATCGATGGCGCATGCCTCTACATGGCTTGCGGGGTCGGCTTCATTTCGCAGGCCACCGACACGCCGCTGTCGCTGTCGCAGCAACTGGCGCTGCTGGCGGTGATGCTGGTGACGTCCAAGGGCGGCGCCGGCGCCGCGGGTGGCGCCCTGGTCAAGCTGACGGCCACGCTGCAATCGACGCGCGTGCTGCCGTTGGGCGGCGTCGGCCTGCTGTTCGGCATCGACCGCATCCTCGCCATCGCCACCTCGACCACCAACGTGATCGGCAACAGCGTGGCGGTCTTCGTGCTGTCCAAATGGGAAGGCATGTTCGACCGCCAGCGCTTCGATGCCCATGGGCGCGCCGAGAGCGCTGCCCCGACGCAAACAGCGTCGGCGCAGGCGCTGAAGCCGTCCGTCGGCGACCACGCCACCTGACACTATCCGTCTTACCCCGCATTCCGGAGAACACGATGCAACAACACACCTCGAACGCCGCGCACGCCATTGCGATCATCGGCTTCGGCGAAGTCGGCCCCATCCTCGCGCAGGCGCTCGTCGAGCAAGGATGCCCGGTGACCACCTACGACACCAAGCTGGACCGGGCCGACACGCGGTCGCAAATCCTGGCGCGCGCCGAACGCAGCGGCGCCAGCGTCGCCGATACGCTGGCCGCCGCGCTGGCGAACGCGCAGTGGGTCTTGTCGGCCGTGACCGCCAGCCAGGCCGAGGCTGTCGCCACGGCAGCCGCTCCGCTCATGAAACCGGGCCAGACCTTCATCGACCTGAACTCCGTGTCGCCCAAGGTCAAGCAAGGCAATTGCGAGCGCATCCAGCGCAGCGGCGCGGACTATGTGGAAGCAGCCGTCATGGCGCCCGTGCCTCCGCAAGGCATACGCGTGCCCATGCTGCTGGGCGGCCGCAGCGCCCGCGCGATATCCGAGGAACTCAATGCGCTGGGCCTGCGCACGCAGGCGGTCGCCGACGACGTGGGCCTGGCCTCCGCCATCAAGCTTTGCCGCAGCATCATGATCAAGGGCACCGAAGCGCTGTGCGTGCAGTCCATGCTCGCGGCCCGCCACTTCGGCGTCGACGACCGCGTACTGGCCTCGCTGGCCGCGACCTTTCCGGGCGTGGGCTGGGACAAGGGATACGAGGCTTACCTGATCGGCCGGGTCGCCGAACATGGACAGCGGCGCTCGGAAGAAATGCGCGAAGCCGCCGCGATGCTGGGAGAGATCGGCATGAACGGCAGCCTGGCCACCGCCATCGCGGACGTGCAGGAGAACCTGGCGCGCAAGGGCCTGTCGCTGCGCAAGGACCTCGACGACCAGGGTCGCCTGCCGGAATGGCGCACGCTGCTGGAGAACTCGGATATCGGGTGATGGAGAATCACACGTTCTGAGCCGGCCGCACGCGATAACTCGACTGCGACACATGGCCGGCTCGGCGACACATTCCCGTGCTTCGCTCATTCATCGCGCGCGGTCGGCTCCGCAGGCGGCTCGATTCCTTCCGCTTCCGGCCATAGGCCAGGAAAAAGGAAGCGCAGCGAATAAAACGGAAATGCAGGCTCCAGAAGCCTGGTTCGCCCTTCGCTCTTTATCAGCCTCAAGGACAAAAGCTGCGAGATGAGGCGGGAGGCGGATCGATCGGGCACATCGAGGAAGTTCTTGAAAACGCCTCTTTCCATACTGCCGTTACGAAACAGCTGATACAGCGCACGGCCGAGCCTCCTTGGTTCCAGCACGCTGCGATGGTGCATCGAACCTCGGCCAAAGTCCTGCGTCACCAGCAGAGCCAGGCTGTTATAGCGTTGCTCCAGGGTATCGAACGCCAGGAGACCCGACATGAATCTGATTTGGTCCAGACAAACGTCGAGCCAGAAAGTCAGCCAGGTCGTCAGCCCGCTTGAGCTCAGATTCCCCCTTCCATCGGTGGCATTGCGCCGCCGCGCATCCGCGGCGCTCAACGCAGCATAGTAATCGGCGTGCCGACGAGCCAATCCGCGCATGGGAGACCAAAGCCCATTCGTAATGCCAAGGTGCGTAAGAAGAAGATGGTTGTGCAGACGGCTGGCCCGGCCGTTGCCGTCGGCGAATGGATGTATCCAGGACAGGCGATGCATGGAAGCCCCTGCGGCAACCACCTTGCGACTGATCGAGTAATCCGGACCATATCGAAACGCGAAATGGCGAAGCAGGTCCAAAACCATTTCATGTGGCGGAGCTTGGTGGGTTCCGACGCGGGCATCGTGCTCTCGCAGGCCGCCTGGCACCAAGGCCCCCCGGTCATTACCCTCGCCGTCGAAGACACGATGAAAATCTTCCGGCAGCCGTTCATAAAGCTCGCGATGGATGCGACAGAGCCATGCAACGTCGAATTGCTCGGCCCAACTCATCTGGCGGGCAATGGGCTCAAGGCTCGCTTCCAGCTTCATGTGAGCGATGGCCAACCCCTGCCGCCGATATATCTCGTGATTCGTGGAGAACCGTTCGCCTATGGCGGCTTCGAGGTCCGCTGGCAGCGTATGTTGGCCTTCAATCTTGTTGGTGTAGTAAGAGTTCATCGCCCGCAGCAGCGTCGACAGCGCGACCAGTGAGCGATCTCCGATTTCCGCACGCAACCTGACCGCCGCCTCCATGACATCGCACCTCGTGCAGGGTACTTTCACTGCGATACCGTCCTCAAACATCGTGTCGAAGGAACAAGCGTGGCGAACGTTCACGTGGACTATGAAGAAAGGCTGCGCGGCCTCGTTGAAGCATCAAGACAATTGATGGACGCCCTGCGCGCGGTCCGCTCGCTGGGCTTGGCGTCATGGTGCATAGGCGCCGGAGTCATCCGGTCCTTGGTATGGGACTCCCTGCACGGCTTTCGGGAGCCTTCTCACGTTCAGGATGTGGACGTTGCGTACTTTGCGCCAGACGCGGCTGCATACCTGGATAGGGAACTGCAACGGCAGTTGTCAGTACTGAATCCCGCACTCGCATGGGAAGTCACGAACCAGGCCAAGGTGCATGAATGGCTCGTGGACGACGCTGGCCACGCGGTGCCGCCAGTGGATTCATTGGAAGGCGGTTTGGCGACATGGCCGGAGTTCGCCACCTGCGTCGGTGTATACCTGACAAGTCACGATGTAGTGAAGGTGGTCGCGCCATACGGCCTGAATGACTTGTTCGAACTGCAAGTCCGCCACAATACTTGCCGGGCCAGCGCTGCGACATATCTCGAACGTGTGCGCTCCAAGCAATTTCGCGAACGATGGCCCAGGCTGACCATTTTCCCGCCGTCACCACGGTCGGCGATAGAGGACCGTTGACTGGCGCGCATCAAGGATCCTCCCCGCCCCCGAGCACCCGCTGCCCGGGTGGACATGCAGGCGAGCGGCTTTTGCCATGCTTACGATACGATTAGTGCCATTGCCCCCGGAGGACATGCCATGCACCACAGCGCATTCAATATCGGTCTGTTGCTCTTTCCCAGGCTCACCCAACTGGATCTCACGGGGCCGGCGGAAGTTTTCGGACGCATGCCCGGTGCACGACTGCACTTCCTTTGGAAAAACCTGGAGCCGGTCTCATCGGATCGTGGACTGCGTATTTTGCCAAGCACAACCTTCGATGACTGCCCGCGGCTGGACCTGATTTGTGTGCCAGGAGGCCCGGGGCAAGTCGAAATGATGGAAGACGCCACGGTGCTGGGCTTCCTGCAACGCGTCGCAACTGGCTGCAGGCTTGTGACTTCCGTATGTACCGGCTCCTTGATCTTGGGTGCCGCTGGCCTATTACGCGGCTACCGGGCGACCAGCCATTGGTCTTCAATCGATCAATTAGCCGTGCTGGGCGCACACCCAACGCATGGCCGCGTAGTACGTGATCGGAACGTAGTGACGGGGGCGGGCGTGACGTCGGGGATCGACTTCGCTCTCACGGTAGCGGCGGATCTCTTCGGCGCCGATCTCGCCCAGGAGATCCAGTTGCAGATGGAATATGACCCACACCCGCCTTTTGATTCCGGGTCGTTGCAAACGGCCCCCAAGAGCATTGCCGAGTCCGTCCAAAGCAGAATGGCTGCATTCCTGGCGCGCCGACTCAGCGTCTCGGAACGAGTAGGCAAGGCATTTCTCAAGCGCTGATTCAACCAGCCCACTCACATGCGCGCCGCGAAATAGGGCCAAGTGCGACGTCACTCGTTTCAGGCCGAGCGCCTTTCTTCGGATGAAGACGCCATGCGGCCCAGCATACGCCGGGCAATAAACGCCTAATGAAACAGGTGTGGTGGGTGCTACAGGGGTCGAACCTGTGACCTACGCCTTGTAAGGGCGCCGCTCTACCAACTGAGCTAAGCACCCGGGGTTGTGCGGGACGCAATGCGATGCTGCTTGCATTGCTGCACAATTGCGCGGGTAGCCACGCCTTGATCTCGACTTACGCTTGGGATCAAGCGACAAACCGAGCAAGAAGGAACGGATTATATCTGCCGGCGCAATTCGCTGCAAACGCGCTGCGGCAGATACCGCCGTACAAAAGAAAATGGCGAGCATCCAAGTGCTCGCCATTGTGCCGTTTTCATAACGGCGCCCTTCAGAGGACTCAGTTCACCGCGTCCTTCAGGGCCTTGCCCGGACGGAACTTCGGCACCTTGCCCTTCTTGATCTTGATCGCTTCGCCCGTGCGCGGGTTGCGGCCCGTGCGAGCGGCGCGCGTGGTGACGGCAAACGTGCCGAAACCCACCAGCGTGACCGTGCCACCCTTCTTCAGCGTACCCTTCACGGCGCCGATCAGCGCGTCCAGGGCACGACCAGCGGCGGCCTTCGAAATGTCGGCCTTGCCGGCGATGTGGTCGATGAGCTCAGTTTTATTCATTCAGTTCTACCCCTCACAGGAAAATAGAAGTCCACCGGCCTGCGGCTGGCAATGCGGCCGGCAAAACATTCGAACGGGTTCTTCAAGCGCGTTTGCACTGCAAACCACTACATTCAGTGCCACGCCGCCCAGCCTGCAAGCGCTGATCAAACCGCGGGGGAGCGCCGGCGACGTAGAGGCGTATTAGGCCTCGCCGCGCATGGGCTGTCAAGGGTGAAACCCTCTCAAAGCCGCGCCGTTACTAGGTTTTCCTGGCTATCGATTGACGTTGCGCCATCCTTGTGCCTAATACATACAAGTGATTACCTGCGGCCCGCCCACGCCATGGCGGACGGCCGAATCGAGGTCGCTCGCCTGCGTCTCAGGCCTTCAGGCAGGCGTGCAATGCCTGGTCGAAATCGCCCAGCAGGTCGGCCTCGTCCTCGATGCCGACGGAGATCCGCAAGAAGCTGTCGGCAATGCCCATTTGCGCACGGCGGGCCGGACCCATTTCGTAATAGATGGTGTGAGCCGCCGGCAACGCCAGGGTGCGCGTATCGCCCAGGTGGGTGGCCAGGATCACCACTTCCAGACGGTTCAGGAATTCGAAACAGTCGATGCCGTCGACCAGTTCCACGCCCATCAAGGCGCCATAGCGGCCACCGAACAGGTCCTTGGCGCGCTCGTGCTGGGGATGCCCCTCCAGGCCAGGGTAATAAACCTTGGAAACGCCATCATGGCCCTGCAGGAAGCGCGCCAACGCCAGCGCGTTGTTGCAATGCTGGCGCATGCGCAGCGCCAGCGTTTCCGCGCCGACAGCGATACGGTGGGCCGGTTCGGCCGCCAGCGTCCCGCCCATGTCGCGCAGGCCTTTCTTCTTGATCTGCAGCAAGCCCCAGCCGGTCGGCGGACCCTTCTTGTACGCGTCGTGGATGGCGGCGTAACCGGACCAATCGTACAAGCCCGTGTCCGTCACCGAGCCGCCCAGCGCATGGCCATGGCCGCCGATGTACTTCGACAGCGAATTCATCACCAGGGCGGCGCCGACGTCGATGCCTCGGAACATCCAGGGCGACGTCAAGGTGTTGTCGATGACATAGACCAGGTTGTGCTGCTTGCACAGCGCGCCGATGCCGCGCAGGTCCGCGACCTGGGTCCCCGGATTCGCAACGGTCTCGACAAACACCATGCGTGTGTTGGGTCGCAGCGCGGCGCGCACCTGCTCGGCGTCGGTGGCGTCGACGAAGGTCACTTCCACGCCCAGCGCGGCCATGGTGCCAAGCAGGCTGGTCGTATTGCCGAAGATGAACTGGCTCGAAACCAGGTGGTCGCCGGCGCGCAGCAAGGTGCCGAAAATCGCCGACAACGCGGCCATGCCGGTGGCGAAGCTGACGGAAGACACCCCCCCTTCCATGCCGGTGATCTTGGCTTCGAGCGCGGTGGTCGTTGGCGTGCCCTGGCGCGCGTACGTGAAACCCGCCTTGCCCTGGAACACCGCCGCCAATTCACGCGCATCCTCGTACCCATATTCCGATGCGGTGTGCATGGGTTTGTGCACGGCGCCGTGCTCGATGGGGCTGCGTCGATCGGAATGCAGGATGGAAGTGGTGAAGCCGTTCTTTTTCATGGTGCGTGTATGAAGCCGCAAGGTGATCGCCACGGAGACGATAGCCGCGGGGGGCGAAGACCGCGGCAAGGACGTCGCGGGAACGCCGCGCCATCCGGGAAGGACCAGGCATTCTACCGCCGACGCCGCCTCGTCGTCGCCTGCGCGTCGTCTCCGCCTCCACGCCCGGGCGCCGGAAGCCGGCCCTACGGCTCAGTTACCGGTGCGGAACATCGCCTGCAGCGCCAGGGCCCGCGTCGCGGCGGGCTGCCTGAGCAAGGTCTCGTAGAAAACGATATTGGCGTCGCAACGCAAGCTGGCCCGGTCATCCGCGGACGACGGCGGGGCAGCCTGCTCGTCGGTCAGCGCATCGCGCAAATGCGGCGGCATGGCGCCCACGACGGCCTTCAAGGCCTCGGACGCCTTCCTGGCCGAGGGCGGCGGCGCGGTGGTCGGCGGCGCGGCCAGCAGCTGCGTTACCACCGCCACCTCTTCGGCCATGACGGCCGGCGGCAGCGTCCGGGTAATGTCCAGCGTGCCTTCCGACACCTGGAGGCAGGCCTGCGGGCTGACCGCGCGCGCCGCGTTCAGCTCCGTCAGCACCAGTCGGCCGAAGCGTTCCAGGCCCGGCGTATCGCTTGCGCGCAGCAAGGCGGGCAAGGTGCCCGCCACCACGCCCCGCATCGCCGTCATGATTTCCCCGTCATTGCCGCCGCGCTGCTGCACGGCCCATCCCTGGTCCACCGCCTTGTCGATGGTGCCGGGAAAGCGCCGCTCGTAGGCCGCGAAGATGGATTCGCGCCGCACGGCTTGCAACAGGTCGTCGCGGCTCTTGTAGAAGGCCAGGCGACTGGACTCGCCGCCCAGCGACACGCGGGTCACCACCCTGGCGTCGGCCAGTTGCTGCCCGGTCGGATACCAGACCGATGTGCTGGGGGTATCGGCGACGCGCTTGATGAACCAATCGGGCAGGCCCGCTACGCGGTAACGATCCATCATGTCCTCGCTGGCGAGGAAATCGATGGTCTTGCCGCCGAAAGGCGAGTACGGGCGATGGAATCCGATGCGCGCATTGGGCGTGGCTGCCCGCTCCCGGCCAGCCAGGAAGGCATAGGTGCACGCGCTGGCGCAATACTCGTCGACATAGGTGTCGAGCTGCCGCGCCCGCACCAGGTTGGCGAGCAACTCGCCTTCCTGCAGCCGTCCGCCCGGCGAGCTCAGGACCAAGGTCCTGGCCTGGGGCGCCGCGTCCAGCGCCTGGCGCACGCGGTCCGCCGCGCCCAGGTGCAGGAAACCCACGAGGATCACCGACTTGCCGTCCGGCGACGCCTTGACTTCGAGGTCGCCGCCCAGCACGTCCTTGCCGATGGCCAGCATCGCCAGGTCCTTGACCGGCCCCAACGGCGCGGTGGTCGCGAGTTCGAGCATGACCCAGGCAAGGCACACCAGCATGACCTGCACCGCGACCGATCGTTTCCTGGCCCGGCCACCCGCGAGCCGGACATCGGCACAACGCCACAGCCCCACGGCCCACCAGGCCAATCCGAGCAGGGCCAGCGCCAGCGCGGCTACGCTTTCCAGCGACAGCAGTTGCAGGGAGGCCTGTCCCTTCAGGCTCAGGGCCAAATAGCCGTGGGCGAACAGGAACACCAGGCCGAACACGAAGCCGTTGATCCAGAAGGTCAACCACAGCGGCAGCTGGCCACGCCAGTGGCGCAGGAAATAGTTGCCGCGTCGCGATCGCGTGGACGCGACGGGCGCCGTGGGTGTCGTGGGTGTCGTGGGTGTCGTGGATGGCGGCGATGTAGTGAATGCCGCCGGTACCGTCGACATCCCGCCCGCCACACTCGGCTCCGCCGCCGCGCGCTCCTTCGAGCGGGCTGCCGCTGTCCGCCGCAACGCCCAGGCATTGAACGGCCCCAGCACGCCTGACACGACCACGAAGATCATCCCTGACCGCGATACGATCCCCGCCGCGGCGTCCGGCGACAGCAACAGCGCCGCGCCGTCGACGATCGTGAACACCGTGACCGCCAGGTTGGAGGCCAGCGCAAGCCGGCGCAGCCAGGGCGGCGCGGCAGGCCGCAATCCGGCCCAGGCGGTCAGCGCCGCCAATCCGCAGAACACGGCGTCGCTGAAAGAATTCCATGGCCGGCCGCCCTGCACGGACACCCAGATCGAAATCGCCACCATGAAAAACAGACGCAGCGCATTGATGCGCCGCATGAGACGGACAAACCAGGATTCCTGCATGCTGCTCGCCTGTTGTTATGTCAGCGGATCGACCCCAGGAGGATGCTGGCCGCTTCTTATCCCGGCCTGCCGCCCGCCTGGCCCGTCCCGCGCTGCCGCACCGACTCATAAAGGCATACGGCGCTTGCCACGCTGACGTTCAAGCTCTCCACGGACCCCAGCATGGGAATGTGCACCAGCTGGTCGCAGGTCTCGCGGGTCAGGCGACGCATCCCCTCGCCTTCGGCGCCCATGACCCAGGCCATGGACTGCCGGGCATCGACGGCATGCATGGGCTCGCTGGCCTGGTCGTCGGTCCCAACCAGCCAGACGCCCCGGTCCTTCAGGCTGCGCATGGTGCGCGCCAGGTTCGTGACCATCAGGTAAGGCACGGTGTCGGCGGCGCCGCAGGCCACGCGCTGCACGGTCGTATTCAGGCCCACCGCGCGGTCGCGCGGCGCGATCACAGCATGGACGCCGGCGGCATCGGCGGTACGCAAGCAGGCGCCGAGATTGTGCGGATCGGTCACGCCGTCGAGGATCAGCAGCAGCGCCGGCCCCTCGATCACGTCCAGCACCTCGTCCACATCAACCGCCAGTTGGCGCGGCTCGGCCAACGCCACCACGCCCTGATGGCGCGTGCCGCGCGCCAGGCCCTCCAGCCTGTCCGCCGCCACCGGATGCACCTTGCACCCCGCATGAGCGGCCTGCTCGATCAGGGCCGTCATCCGTTTGTCGCGCCGATTGGCTTCGACATAGATATCCTTGATGGAATCCGGCGCGTGGCGCAGCCGCGCCACCACTGCGTGAAACCCCGCGAGAACCTGGGTTGACGCCATATTGAACCTCTCAAAAAAAAGCTGTTCCCGACGCCGCGCGGCTTGCGCCGCCTGCCGGCTCGCAAGGCGTAGCGATGCCTGCGGCGGCCGGACGGGAAATCCCGTGTTGCATGCGTTCCCCGCCTGGCGGGGAACGCATTATTCATCCGCATTATTCATCATTGGACGACGACCAGCTTGAGCGCGGTCGGCGGGCAGGCCAGGACGAACGTCCATCCCCAGCCCGTCCACGGCCGACCTCAGCGCCGCTTGCGCGGCGCCGACGCTGGCCGCGCCGCCGCCTTGCTGGCTTTCTTGGCCTCGGCGCGGCGCACCTTGGCGGTCTGCCCCTTGAGCGCCGCCGGCTTGGTGCCAGCCGCCTTCTTGATGCGCCGCGGCGGCTCCTCCGGCCCGCGCGCGGCCGCCTTGCGCAGGGAATCGAAGCTGGTGCCCTTGACCAGGCGAAACTCGATGCGGCGCGCTTCCAGGTCGACACGCGCCACCTGCACCTGGACCTTGTCGGTCAGGCGATAGCGCATGCCGGTCCGCTCGCCGCGCAGCTCGTGCAGTGCGTCGTTGAACTGGAAGTACTCGCCGCCCAGTTCGGACACGTGCACCAGGCCTTCCACGTGCAGGGTGTCCAGCGTGACGAAAATGCCGAAGCTGGCCACGCCCGTGACCGTTCCGCTGAAGTCCTCGCCCACGCGCTCCTTGACGAACCAGCACTTGAGCCAGGCCTCGACGTCGCGCGAAGCTTCGTCCGCGCGTCGCTCGGTAGCCGACAGCAACAGCCCCAGCTTCTCCCAGATGGCGTGTTCCTGCTCCTTGTGCGAACGCCCCACCGGCACCGGCTGGTCCTCCAGCGTGGGCACATAGCGCTGGCCCACGAGCAGGCTCTTGATCACGCGGTGCGTCAGCAGGTCCGGATAACGCCGGATCGGCGACGTGAAGTGCGTGTAGGCCGGATAGGACAAGCCGAAGTGCCCGACATTGTCGGGGCTGTACATCGCCTGCTGCATCGATCGCAGGCACATGGTCTGCAACAGCGGATAATCCGGCCGCGCGCGCACGCTGTCGAGGAATTCGCCATAGTCCTTGGCCGTCGGCTCGTCGCCGCCTCCAAGCGACAGCCCCATGGTGCGCAGGAATTCGCGCAGCGACTGCAAGCGATCGTGCGTAGGCCCTTCGTGGATGCGATACAAGCCGGGATGCTTGCTGCGCGCCATGAAGTCCGCGGCGCAGGTATTGGCCGCCAACATGCATTCCTCGATCAGCTTGTGCGCGTCGTTGCGCACCACGCCGACGATCTGCTCGATCCGTCCCAGCTCGTTGCAGACGATCTTGGTTTCAACGGTATCGAAGTCGATGGCCCCCCGCTTGCGGCGCGCCTGCGCCAGCAGCTGGAACAGGTCATAGAGATGCTGGACCTGCGGCATGACCGCGCGCATGGCCTGCGCCGTCGGCCCCGTGGGCTGCTGCAACGCGGCCCACACGTTGGTGTAGGTCGTACGCGCATGCGAGTGCATGACGGCGTTGTAGAACTGGTAGGCCGTGACCGTGCCGGCCTTGGCGCCGCTGGCCGGGATGACCATGTCGCACACCAGCACCAGGCGGTCCACATTGGGATTGAGCGAACACAATCCGTTGGACAGCGATTCCGGCAACATGGGGATGACCCGGCGCGGGAAATACACGCTGGTGCCGCGCTCCACCGCGTCGTCGTCCAACGCGTCGTTGGGCGTCACGTAATGGCTGACATCGGCGATGGCCACCAGCAGGCGCCAGGCCGGACGCTTGCGCTGCCCCGTGCCCAGCTCCACCGGTTCGCAGTAGACGGCGTCGTCGAAGTCGCGCGCGTCCTCGCCATCGATGGTGATCAGCGGCACATCGCGCAGGTCGACGCGGTCCTTCAGGTCGCTCTTGCGCACCACGTCGGGCAGGCGCGCGGCCTGCTTGCGCGCGGCTTCCGAGAACTCGACGGGCACATCGAACTTGCGCACGGCAATTTCGATTTCCATGCCGGGATCGTCGATCTCGCCCAGTACCTCGTCGACACGGCCCAGCGGCTGCGTATGGCGGGTCGGCTGCTCCATGATCTGCACCGACACCACCTGGCCGTGCTGCGCGCCATTGGTGTCGCCGGGCGGAATCAGGATGTCGTGCTTGATGCGCTGGTCCTCGGGGACCACGATGGACAGGCCGTGCTCATGCAAAAAGCGGCCCACCAGCTTGTTGGTGCGCCGCTCGATGACCTCGACGATGGTGCCTTCCGGCTTGCCGCGGTATTCGCCGCCCGGCTTGACCAGGACGCGATCGCCGTGCAGTACCTTGAGCATCTCGCGCGGGGACAGGAAGATGTCCGGGCCGCCATCGTCGCGCAACAGGAAACCGAAGCCGTCCCGATGCCCCAGGACCCGCCCGGGCACGAAATCCAGCTTGGTCGCCAGCAGCAGCACCCCCTTGCGATTCGGCAGCAATTGGCCATCGCGTTCCATCGCGCCCAACCGCCGCTCGAATCCCACCAGGGTGGAGTCGCGCTCGACGCCCATGCGCTCGGCCAGCTCGGCCGGCGACAACGGGCTGCCCGCGGAACGCAGGGCGCGCAATATCGCTTCGCGGCTGGGAACGTCCGGATCGAAGTCGGGAGGCGCCTCTGGCACGACAGCAGATCTGTTCTTGTTATTGGAGTCGTTGCTTGATCGTTTTGCCAAAGCGAAAAATCCTGTTTATAATGCGCAGCTTCTGTGGCTTGCCCACTGGATGTGCTGCAAAGCGGTATTCTAACTAAATACGGCTTTAAATAGTGCCCAGGTGGCGGAATTGGTAGACGCGCATGGTTCAGGTCCATGTGCCGCAAGGTGTGGAGGTTCGAGTCCTCTCCTGGGCACCACGGAATACGGAAACCCCCGCGGCGGAAACGCTGGCGGGGGTTTCGCTTTTCTACGTTCGATGTTTGTTTTCCGATCCGCGGCGCCGTTCGACGCGCGGGCACAACAAAGCGCCGCCGGGGAGAAAAAAATCCTACCAAACTTGCACGGCTTTAAAAAAATGTGCATAATTCAATTCTTCGCTGAACGACGCGCAAGCAACGAGATAGCGATAGTGCCCAGGTGGCGGAATTGGTAGACGCGCATGGTTCAGGTCCATGTGCCGCAAGGTGTGGAGGTTCGAGTCCTCTCCTGGGCACCATAGTTTTCCGCAAGCAGTTTTTCGGCAAGAAATAGGCAGAGACCCCGTAAACCGTGTGTTTTCGGGGTTTTTTGTTTTCTGTCGCGGGAGCGCATCGCGGCAGCCTTGTCCACACTGCATGCGCCGCGACGCCTGTGACCCGATGCCCGCGCCGGTATCTACGCCAGGCGCAGGCGCATCGCCACATGCGCAATGCCGGCCTCTTCGAAAGGCTCGCCGAACGCGACGAAGCCCTGGGCCTCGTAGAAGCCGGTCGCGTGGGTCTGCGCATTCAGCAGCAGTTCCTCATGCCCCGCGTCGCGGCCGACCTCGATCAACGCGCCCAGGATGGCGCCGCCGACGCCGGCCCCGCGCGCCACCTTGTGCACGGCCATGCGGCCGATATGGCCGTCGGGCAGCAGGCGTCCCGTACCTAGCGGCGCATTGTCCGGCCCGTATGCGACGACATGCACGCAACGGGCATCCTCGTCGTCCATCTCCAGTTCGGGCGGCACGCCCTGCTCCTCCACGAACACCGTCTGGCGCACCGATGCGGCATCGCGCGCGAGCTCGGCCCACCCGCCGATTTCGATGCGTAGCGGAATGTCTTTCATGATCGCTATCCTTGCTTGTCGAGACCAGGCGCCATTTTGACAGGCCGGAAGAACACAGGCCAGGCGGCAGCGCGCAGGCCATGCCGCCGGCTCGGCAAAAGGCCGGACGCACCGCAGTGCGCCCCCACCGGCGCCCAGCTCCCGCCGAAGTAGAATGTGCAGCTTTCGCCCTCGACCACGACACCCACTCCATGCTGGCCGTCATCAACGCCACCTTGCCCGTCTTCGCACTGATCCTGGCGGGCTGGTTATCCGCGCGCCGGCAATTGCTGGGTCCTTCGGGCGGCGATGCCCTCAACCGCTTCGTCATCTACCTGGCCCTGCCTGCCCTGCTCTTTCATGCCATGACCCAGGTCCGGCCCGAGCAGTTGGCGCACGGCGGCTATGTGCTGTCGCTGATCGTCGGCATCGTCGTTCCCTTCGTCATCGCTTTTTGCGTGAAGCGCCCGCGCGACGCCCGCCGCACCGACGTGGCCATCGAGGCCCTGGCCAATGCCTACGCCAACTCCGGCTTCATGGGCATCCCGCTGTGCCTGGTGGTGCTGGGCCCCGACAGCCTGGCGCCCGCCATCATCGCCGTGCTGATGACGGCCTGCGTCCTGTTCGGCGTCACCATCACCTTGATCGAATTCGACCAGCACCAGGGCCAGCATCCCCTGCGCACCGTGCTCAAGACCGGCCGCGCCCTCTTGCGCAATCCGCTGCTGCTCTCGCCGGTGCTGGGCCTGGCCTGGGCCTTTACCGGACTGCAACTGCCCCTGGCGCTGGACCGCTTCATCGTGCTGCTGGGCGACGCCGCCAGCCCCTGCGCGCTGGTCGCCATCGGCCTTTTCCTGGCGCAGGCCGGCGCGGGCGGCACGCCGTCGACCGTCGCCCGCATCGTCTTCGCCAAGCTCATCGTGCAGCCCGCGGTCACCGCCGTCCTGGTCCTGTTCGTCTTCGACATGCCGCCGGTCTGGGCCTGGACCGCCATCCTCATGGGCGCCCTGCCGATCGGCACGGGCCCCTTCATGCTGGCCCAGATGTATCACCGCGACGCGCAGTCGGCCTCGCGCGCCATCCTGGTATCCACGGTGATCTCGGTGCTGACGATTTCCGCCCTGATCGCGCTCATCCAGCATCAAGGGATGCTGCACCACTGATTCCCCGGACCCACGCCCCATGCTCGCCCTCGCCATCTTCATCGTCACCCTGACGCTCGTCATCATCCAGCCACGCGGCCTGGGCGTGGGCTGGAGCGCCAGCGCCGGAGCCGCGGTCGCGCTGCTGCTGGGCGTGGTGCAACTGGCCGACGTCGTGGCCGTCTGGCATATCGTCTGGAATGCCACCGCCACGTTCATCGCCATCATCATCACCAGCCTGATCCTGGACGAGGCCGGCTTCTTCAAATGGTGCGCGCTGCACGTGGCGCGCTGGGGCCGTGGCCACGGCCTGCGGCTGTTCACGCTGATCGTGCTGCTGGGCGCGGCCGTCACCGCCCTGTTCGCCAACGACGGCGCGGCCCTCATCCTGACGCCCATCGTCATGGAAATGCTGCTGGCGCTGGGCCTGTCGCGGCCGGCGATGCTGGCCTTCGTGATGGCCGCCGGCTTCATCGCCGACACCGGCAGCCTGCCGCTGATCGTTTCCAATCTGGTGAACATCGTGTCGGCGGATTACTTCGGCATCGGCTTCGACCGCTATGCATCGGTCATGGTGCCGGTGAACTTCATGGCGGTGGCGGCGTCGCTGGGCATGCTGCTGCTGGTGTTCCGCCGTGACATCCCCAGGACCTACGGCGACAGCGGCCTGCCCGATCCGGCCAGCGCCATTCGCGATCCCCTGACCTTCAAGGCGGGCTGGATCGTGCTGGCCCTGCTGCTGGCGGGATTCTTCCTGCTGGAACCCCTGGGCGTGCCGGTCTGCGCGATCGCGGCCGCGGGCGCGCTGGGGCTGCTGCTGGTGGCGGGACGGTCGCATATCGTCGGCACACGCCGCGTCATGAAGCAGGCGCCCTGGCACATCGTCGTCTTCTCGCTGGGCATGTACCTGGTGGTCTACGGCCTGCGCAATGCCGGCCTGACCGAGTACCTGGCCCATTTCCTTGCCTGGTGCGCCCAGGGCGGCGTGTGGGGGGCCGCGTTCGGCGCCGGCGGCGCGGCGGCCCTGCTGTCCTCCATCATGAACAACCTGCCCGCCGTGCTGGTGGGCGCCCTGTCCATCGCCGACGCGCATGTCGCCGACGCGCATGTCACCGGCGCGATCAAGGACGCCATGATCTACGCCAATGTCATCGGCAGCGACCTGGGCCCGAAGATCACGCCCATCGGCAGCCTCGCCACCCTGCTGTGGATGCACGTCCTGGCGCGCAAGGGCCTGACGATCGGATGGGGCTATTACTTCCGCATCGGTATCGTGCTGACCCTCCCCGTCCTGGCCGCCACCCTCGCCGCGCTGTCCTGGCGCCTCTCGTAACAACGCCGCCCGTGCCGGCCGCGCCGAGCCGCGCCCGGCCGGGCCGGGCCGGGCCGGGCCGAGCCGGACCGAGCCGAGCCGGGCCGAGCCGGGCCGAGCCGAGCCGGGCCGAGCCGAGCCGGGCCGGGCCGCACCGGGCCGAGCCGGGCCGCGCAGGGCCGAGCCGAGCCCGCTGCGCCGGCCCCTCCCCGCGCACAAAAATCCCGGTCGCGCGCGCGACCGGGATCCCCTTCCCGCAACGCGGCCACAAATAACTAAAAGTCATTAAAAAATAATCATCAATTTCTTTTATTAATTTCCCCTCCCAATTACATTGGCGCTTTTCTACCGGATTTGCGCCGCAGCAAGCGACCCGCAAGCCGCATCCCCTTCCCTCACCGTCATGTCCGCCAACGCCTCCTCCCTGGATTTCGCCCCGGCCCTTCCTCCCGTGCGCACCAACCGCGCACCGCTGTGGATCTCCCTGCTATTGCTGCTCGGCGGCGTCTTCTACTTCAACGACCTGGCCGGCTGGCGCCAGGCCGCGCTATGGATCGTCGGCGCCCTGCTCGGCGTCACGCTGTATCACGCCTCCTTCGGGTTCACCCAGGCCTGGCGCGTATTCGTCTCCGATCGTCGCGCGGCGGGCCTGCGCGCGCAGATGTTGATGCTGGCCGTCGGCGTGCTGCTGTTCTTCCCTGTCCTGTCGCAGGGCTCGCTGTTCGGCCAACCGGTGGCCGGCCTGGTCTCGCCGGCCGGCGTCTCCGTGCTGCTGGGCGCCTTCCTCTTCGGCATCGGCATGCAACTGGGCGGCGGCTGCGCCTCCGGCACCCTGTTCGCCGTCGGCGGCGGCAATACCCGCATGGTCGTGACGCTGTTGTTCTTCGTGATCGGCTCGGTCGCCGCCACCTATGTCTTCCCGTGGTGGTCGGCCCTGCCCGCCATCAAGCCGACGTCGATGGTGCTGGCCTGGGGTCCCGCGCCCGCCATCGTCGCCAACCTCGTGGTCTTCGCGCTGATTGCATGGATCGCCACCCGCCTGGAACGCCGCCGCCATGGCGCCGTCATCTCCCACGCCAGCCGCACGAGCCGGCCCGCCAGCCTGTTGCGCGGCCCGTGGCCGCTGGTGTGGGGCGGCATCGCCCTGGTCGTCTTGAACTTCGCCACGCTGGCACTGGCCGGACGCCCCTGGGGCATCACCTCGGCCTTCGCGCTTTGGGGCGCCAAGGCGCTGGCCTCGGCCGGCATCGATGTCGGCAGCTGGGCCTACTGGGCCAAGCAGCAAAAAGCCCTGGCCGCGCCGGTCGGCATGGACGTCACCACCGTCATGGACATCGGCCTGATGCTCGGGGCGCTGGCCGCCGCGTCGGTGGCAGGCAAGTTCGCCCCGGTGTGGAAGCTGCCGCTGCGCTCGCTGCTGGGCGCCATCGTCGGCGGCCTGCTGCTGGGCTTCGGCGCCCGCCTGGCCTATGGCTGCAACATCGGCGCATACTTCAGCGGCATCCTCTCGGGCAGCCTGCATGCCTGGCTGTGGCTGCCCGCCGCCTTCGCGGGCAGTGCCCTGGGCGTGTACCTGCGCCCGTGGTTCGGCCTGAACGTGGAGAAGACAGCCGCGCCCGCCGTCTGCTGAGATCCGCCGCCTGGCCGGCAAGGGCCCGCGCAGGCAAATGGCAAGGCCTGGCAATGCTCCCACAGGCGAGCGATTGCCGGGCCTTTCGCTCTTTTGCCGTTTGCCGTTTGCCGTTTGCCGTTTGCCGTTTTTCCTCTTTCCGTCTAGGCCCCCACCAGGCGTCGCCCAGCATGCACGCGCAAAGGCGAAATGCAAGACGGCGCCTTGCAAAACACACCGCCACCTCCCCCATATTTGCCGCCATCGCTTTCTGGTATGGTTGCCGGCAAAGAAATGACCGGCCGCGCCCGCGCCGGCCCGGCTTCCGGAGGTCCGTACATGCATTGGTTGGCAATCCGCTTTTCGACATTGGCCCTGGTGACGCTGGGCGCCATCATCACCGTGGCGCTCGCCGCCATGGACTCGGCCTGGTGGCTATGGGCCGCCATCCCGCTGCTGGCGCTGTTCTGCCTCGGCATCTATGACCTCGTCCAGACCCGCCATGCCATCCGCCGCAACTACCCCATCCTCGGCAACCTGCGCTTCCTGTTCGAGGCCATCCGCCCGGAGATCCGCCAGTATTTCCTCGAAGACGACACGCAGGCCGCGCCGTTCTCGCGCGCCCAGCGCTCCATCGTCTACCAGCGCGCGAAGAAGGAAATAGACAAGCGCCCCTTCGGCACGCAGAAGGACGTCTACGACGACCGCTACGAATGGATCAACCATTCCCTGGCGCCGGCCCACGTGGCCGACAGCGACTTCCGCATCACCGTGGGCGGCCCGGACTGCACCCAGCCTTATTCGCTGTCCGCCTTCAATATCTCGGCGATGAGTTTCGGCGCCCTGTCCGCCAATGCCGTCCTGGCCTTGAACGAAGGCGCGCGCCTGGGCAATTTCGCGCACGACACCGGCGAGGGCGGCATCAGCAGCCATCACCGCAAGCCGGGCGGCGCCCTGATCTGGAATATCGGCTCGGGCTACTTCGGCTGCCGCGACGAGCAAGGCCATTTCTCGCCCGAGGCCTTCGTGCGCAACGCCTGTACGCCGCAGGTGAAGATGATAGAAATCAAGCTGTCCCAGGGGGCCAAGCCCGGGCACGGCGGCATCCTGCCCGGCGCCAAGGTCACGGCGGAGATCGCCGCGGCGCGGGGGGTGGCGATCGGCCAGGACTGCAACTCGCCAGCCGGACACAGCGCCTTCGACAGCCCCATCGGCCTGATGCGCTTCGTCGCGCGCCTGCGCGAGTTGTCCGAAGGCAAGCCGGTGGGATTCAAGATGTGCGTCGGCCATCCGTGGGAATGGTTCGCCATCGTCAAGGCCATGCTGGAAACCGGCATCACGCCAGACTTCATCGTGGTCGATGGCGCCGAAGGCGGCACCGGCGCGGCGCCGGTCGAATTCGTCGACCACGTGGGCACGCCCCTGCGCGAGGCCCTGCGCCTGGTCCATAACACGCTGGTCGGCGTCAACCTGCGGGACCGCATCCGTATCGGCGCGTCCGGCAAGATCATCACCGCCTTCGACATGGCGCGCGCCATGGCCATGGGCGCCGACTGGTGCAATGCGGCGCGCGGCTTCATGTTCGCGGTGGGCTGCATCCAGGCGCAGGCCTGCCACACCGACAAATGCCCCACCGGCGTGACCACGCAGGATCCCCTGCGCCAGCGCGCGCTGGTGGTGCCGGACAAGGCGCGCCGCGTCGCCAACTTCCACGACAACACCTTGCACGCGCTGGCCGAACTGCTGGGCGCCGCGGGCCTCACCCACCCCGGCGAACTGCGGCCGCACCACATCGCGCGCCGCATCTCGCCGTCCGAAGTGCGGCTGCTGTCCTCGCTGTTCCCCGAACTGGCGCCGGGCGAATTGCTGGAAGGCAAGTTCCGCCACCAGGTCTTCGAAGTCAACTGGGCCATGGCCCGCGCGGACTCCTTCCAGCCCGCGCGCGACATCACCGCCAGCATCGCGCGCGAATCGCGGCCGCCGGAGCCCGTCCCGGCCTGAGGCCATGCCAGGACAGGCGCTGGCCACGCCCCGTCATCCGCGCAGTCCGCAGCGGCCCCTGTCCCGGCCCGCGCCGTCCCTTCAGGCGCGCCGTCCCAGCGCGCTGAAGCGCTCCCCCAGGAAATCGACGAAGCTGCGCACCCGCGACACCATCTGGTGCCGCGGGTGGTACACCGCATAGATGTCCGCCTCCGGCGTCGCGTAGTTCGGCAGCACCGTCACCAGGCGCCCGCTGGCCAGGTAGCGCTGGATGTCCCATTCCGCGCGCATGACGATGCCATGCCCGTCCAGGGCCCAGCTCACGGCGATTTCCCCATCGTTGGTGGTCAGGTTGCCGCGCACGCGCACCGCCTCCGCGCGCGGCGCGGCGCTGCCCGGCTTCACGCGCGATCGCCGCAGCGGCGTCAGGCGCCACACGCCATAGGCATCGCTGCCCTGCCGGATGCCTATGCAATTGTGCCGCGCCAGGTCGGACGGCGCCTGCGGTACGCCATGCTCGCGCAGGTACTTGGGCGACGCGCACAGCAAACGCCGGTTCGGCGCCAGCGACCGGGCCACGTAGCGCGCATCGGGTGGGGCGCCGAACCGCACGCAGACATCGAAGACGTCGTCCACCAGGGCCGGCGGATCGGCCGACAGCTGCAACTGCACCTCGACCTCCGGGTAGCGCTTGCTGTAGTCGGAAATGACCGGCGCCACGTGCGTGCGCCCGAACCCCAGCGTGGCGTTCACGCGCAGCAGGCCGCTGGGCCTGTCCTTGGCGCGCCCCAGCAACTGCCGCAGGTCGTCGATCTCCCCCAGGATGGCGCGCGACCGCTCCAGCAGCACTTCGCCTTCGGGCGTCACGCCGCTGCGCCGGGTCGTGCGCACCAGCAGGGGCAGGCCCAGGCGGCTCTCCATCAGGGCCAGGCGCTTGCTGACGGCGGCGGTGGTGATGCCCAGGTCGCGCGCCGCCGCGCTAAGGCTGCCGGCCGTCGCCACCGTCACGAAAAACCCCAGGTCCGCCGCCTGGATGCCTGCGACATGATTCATGGAACGCTCCGCCTGATTATCAACTTCAAGTTAATGATGGTTCAACTTTAGCCCCGTCCGTGAACAGCGTCCACGGCACAAAATCGCTACCGGTCATCCAGCTGGAGCAGAACATGAAGACGTACAAGATCGCCACCATCCCCGGCGACGGCATCGGCAAGGAAGTCGTGCCCGCGGGACGCATCGTCATGGAGGCGGTGGCTTCGTCGCAGGGCGACCTGCGCTTCGAATTCGAGAATTTCGACTGGGGCGGCGACTACTATCGCCAGCACGGCGTGATGATGCCGGAAGACGGGCTGGACGCGCTGCGCGGCAAGGACGCCATCCTGTTCGGGTCGGCGGGCGACGCCAACATCCCCGACCACATCACCTTGTGGGGCCTGCGCCTGAAAATCTGCCAGGGCCTGGATCAATACGCCAATGTGCGCCCCACGCGCATCCTGCCGGGCATCGACGGTCCGTTGAAGCGATGCGCGCCGGAGGACCTGGACTGGGTCATCGTGCGCGAGAACTCCGAGGGCGAATACTCAGGGGTGGGCGGCCGCGTCCACCAGGGACATCCCATCGAAGCCGCCACCGACGTATCCATCATGACGCGGGTCGGCGTCGAGCGCATCCTGCGCTTCGCCTTCCGGCTGGCGCAATCGCGGCCGCGCAAGCAGTTGACGGTGATCACAAAGTCCAATGCGCAGCGCCATGCCATGGTGATGTGGGACGAAGTCGCGGCACAGGTCGCGCGCGAATTCCCCGACGTCGCCTGGGACAAGGAACTGGTGGACGCCGCCACGGCCCGCATGGTCAATCGCCCCCGCACGTTGGACACCATCGTGGCCACCAACCTGCACGCCGACATCCTCAGCGACCTGGCGGCGGCGCTGGCCGGCAGCCTGGGCATCGCGCCGACCGGCAATATCGATCCGGAACGCCGCTACCCGTCCATGTTCGAACCCATCCACGGATCGGCCTTCGACATCATGGGCAAGGGCTGGGCCAATCCCGTCGGCACCTTCTGGTCGGTGGTGATGCTGCTCGAACACCTCGGCGAGGCCGCCGCCGCGCGACGCGTGATGGCGGCCATCGAAGCCGTCACCGCCGATCCCGCCCTGCACACCCGCGACCTGGGCGGCCAGGCCGGCACGGACGACGTGACACGCGCGGTCTGCGCCCACCTGGCGCGGCACGACGCCGCGCGCGCCGCCTGATCGTCCGCCTCACACCACCGGCGTCCCGCATCGGACGCCGGATAACGACAACAAGGAGACAACGATGCGCTTGACCCCGACCCTGTCCCGGCGGCTCCGTGCGTTCGCCCTCGCGGGCGCGAGCCTGGCCGGCGGCGCCGCCGCCCACGCGGCCGACTGGCCTTCGCACACGATCACCCTGGTGGTCCCCTTCCCGACCGGCGGCACCACCGACGTGCTGGCGCGCGCCCTGGGCGACGAGCTCTCCCGCAAGCTGGGGCAGGCCGTCATCGTGGAAAACCGGCCCGGCGCGGGCGCCACCATAGGCGCGGACTACGTCGCCAAGGCTAAACCGGATGGCTACACACTGCTGATGGGCGCCGTCCATCATACGATCGCCACCAGTGTCTACAAGTCGCTGGGCTACGACTTCCAGAAGGATCTGGCGCCCATCGCACCCATCGCCATGGTCCCCAACGTACTGACCATCAACCCAGCCTACACGCCTGCCCACAACGTGGCGGAGCTGGTGGCGCTGGCCAAGCAGGCGCCCAAGGGCCTGACCTACGGCTCCAACGGCTACGGGACCGCCCAGCACCTGATCGGCACGCAATTCCAGGCGGCCACCGGCGCTCCGCTGCTGCATGTGCCCTATAAGGGCAGCGGCCCCCTGACCACCGACCTGCTGGGCGGCCAGGTGTCGATGTCCTTCGATACCATCACCACCGTCCTGCCCCACATCAAGGCAGGCAAGCTGCGCGCGCTGGCCGTGACCACCGCCCGCCGCAGCGACGCGCTGCCCGATGTGCCGACACTGGCCGAGACCGGCCTTCCAGGCTTCGACATCGGCACCTGGTTCGGCGTCTTCGCGCCGGCCGCGACACCCAAGCCGCTGCTGGCGCGCCTTAGCAGCGAAGTGGAAGGCATCACCGCGTCGCCGGCATTCAAGCAGCGCATGGCCGCCGCGGGCGCGGAACCGATGAAGGAAACGCCGGCCCAGTTCGGCCAGCGCATCGCCGACGAGACCCGCAAGTTCGCCAAGCTGGTCAAGGAAGGAAACGTCAAGGTCGAGTAGTACCCGTAGTACCCCGCCTCGGGTACCCGGATCCGCCCCGGCGGCGACACGATGCATCGTCGCCGGCCGGGGCATGGGCTTTGCTGGCCAGCCATCATCCCGGCCATTGCGCCGGCCCTACGATGACCGCGGCACCGCGCCGCAGGAAGGCATATATGGCAACCCGCAAGACCCAATACCAAGCCAATCCGGACAACGACAATGACGCGCAAGACAACGACGAGGAATTCTACGAGGACGACGCCACGGGCGTCGTCGACCCCTTGGACACGGCGGACATCGCGGACGCCGCCTCCGGCATCCCGCCGGGCCACGGCAACCGCTCCCTGGGACCGAGCGACTCCTCGGATTCAGGCAGCGACCTGGGCGCCGACGCGCCCGACACCGACACCGATGCCGTGGGGACGGGCGAGCGCGCCGACGTGGAAAACGACCAGGGCGACGGCCGCAGCCGCGATATCGGTATCGACAGAGTCGTCAACGACGACGGGGCTGGCCTCGCCCATACGCGGCCCGACCCCGCGCGCAACGGCGGCTGAACCCCGCAGGCAGGGAAGGCGTGGGAGGACGGGGGCCTGGGAGGACTTTCCCACCCTCGCCCGCCCCGTGCCCACGGCCGCTACTGCCCCTGCAGGCGCTTCAGGAATTCCCTGTTGAACGCCGGAATGTCATCCGGCTTGCGGCTGCTGATCCAATTTCCGTCCACCACCACTTCCTTGTCTTCCCACTGGGCGCCCGCATTGCGCAGGTCGTCCTGCAACGATGGCCAGCTGGTCAGTGTGCGGCCCCGCACCAGCCCGGCGGAAACCAGTAGCCAGGGGCCATGGCAGATCACGGCCAGCGGCTTGCCCGCGTCCTGCATGCGGGTCACGAACTCCCGCGCCTTGGGATCCATGCGGATGGCATCCGCGTTGACCACGCCGCCCGGCAGCAGGACCGCCGTGAAGCGGGACGGGTCCGCCTCGGCAAACGTAAGATCGACGTCGACCTGCTCGCCCTTGTCGGTATGCTGGAAACCCTGGATCTTGCCCTTCTTGGCGGAGACCACCACCGTGCGCGCACCGGCCGCCTGGAGCGCCTTGCGCGGCTCCAGCAATTCCGCCTGTTCGAAACCGTCCACCGCCAGGATGGCGACGGAGACATCCTTCAATGCTTCAGCCATGTTCCACCTCCGTTGTGCTACCCGCCGCGCACAGGATGGCGCGGCGGCTGGAGGCGGTAAAACAGCAAGCGGGATGCCGGTCCGGCGAAGCTACTTCGACTCGCTCAACGCGGCTTCCCCCTTGCCCGCGCCATCGGAGACCTTGGGGAAATAACCGGCGGCGGCATACTCCTCCAACCGGTTATAGAGCGTCTTCAGGCTGATGCCGAGGATTTCCGCGGCGTGCTTCTTGACGCCGCCGCATTGCTCCAGCGTGGCGAAAATCAGCTGCCGATCGGCGTCGGCCAGCGGCACGCCCACCGGTACGGTGATCTGCGTCCCCACCGTGGCCTTTTCCGGCGCCATTTGCAGGGGCACGACGTTGGCCCGGATCTCGTTGTCATCCGCCAGGATGAAGGCGCGATGCACATAGTTCTTGAGCTCGCGCACATTGCCGGGCCAGGCATGCCGGCGCATGGCGTCCAGCGTGCCGGACGTGAATTTCTTGTCCGCGCCGCGTTCCTTGTTGAGTATGTCCAGATACCGCTGGGCGATGAGCAGCACGTCGTCGCCACGTTCGCGCAGCGGCGGCAATTCCAACGGGAAGACGTTCAGGCGGTGATAGAGGTCCTCGCGCAACTTGCCCTCGGCCACGGCCTCTTCGGGATTGCGGTTGGTCGCCGCCACCACCCGCACATCGCTGGCGATCTCGCGGTTGGTCCCAACCCGCATGAACAGGCCGGTCTCCAGCACCCGCAGCAGCTTGACCTGCAGGTCGACCGGCATTTCGGTGATTTCGTCCAGGAATAGCGTGCCGCCCGCGGCCCGCTCGAAATAGCCCTTGTGCTGGCGGTCGGCGCCGGTAAAACTGCCGCGCTCGTGGCCGAACATTTCGCTTTCTATCAGGTTGGGCGAAATGGCGCCGCAATTGACCGGCAGGAAAGGCCCCTTGCGCCGGGCGCTCAATTCATGGATGGCCTGGGCCGCCAACTCCTTGCCGGTTCCGCTATCCCCCATAAGCAGCACCGTCGCTTCTGTCGGCGCCACCTTGGCGATTTGCTTGTACAGCAATTTCATCGGCTCGGACCGGCCCAGCATCTTGCCGAAGCGGCCGTCTTCCTCGAAGGTGCCGCCCCAGGACGACAGGTCCGCATTGCGCGGCATCCGGCCCAGCACCATTTTCAGGCGCTGTATATTCACCGGCTTGAGCAGGTAATCGATGGCGCCCAGGCGCAAGGCGTCCACCGCGCTTTCCACACTGGCGTGCCCGGTGATGAACACCACGTCCACATTGGGCGAACTGAGCGCCTGGAAAATCTCCAGGCCGTTCCCGTCCGGAAGCTGCAGGTCGGACAGCACCAGGTCCGGCGCCTGGCGCAGGATCTGTATCTTCGCTTCGCGCAGGTCGCTGGCCTGCGCAACGGTGAACCCCTCGTCTTTGACGATCTCTGCCAGTGCCGTCCGCACGGGCGATTCATCATCGACGATCAAAACATGTGGCATGCGCAATAATTCCCTGGAGTACGATATTTTTCTACCCTGTCGCCCGCGTCTTCCTTGCGTGAGCGTAGGGCTTGCCATCCGGCATTTTAGCGGGTCGCGACGCATATCCGCCGCCATCCAAATGGTGCCATGGAGGCCGACCCGCAGCGAAGCTTATCTTGGGGTGCGTCCCAAAATCGTAATCAATTCGTACAGTTGGCTAAGATTTTCATCCGCTTTCAAGTGCTTGCAATGCCAGGTATTCTTGATGAGTACGATCATTAAAACAGTCCCGCCACCCACAACAGGCGGACACGCGTCCCAGTAAAGGTAAGACCCCATGCCCAGCCCCTCTTCGACGCGCAGGAACGCGTCGCGTGCCGACCGCCCCGCCGTTCTTGAACCCGCCGCCATGGGCCGCTGCCCTGTCATGCAGGCCCTCGCCCAGCAAATCAACAAAGTCGCCACCACGGAAGCCAGCGTCCTGGTCGTGGGCGAAAGCGGCTGTGGCAAGGAATTGGTGGCCCGCGCCATCCACACGGGCAGCCAACGCGCCGGCAAGCCCTTCGTCCCCGTCAATTGTGGCGCCATTCCGCCGTCGCTGATCGAGGCCGAATTGTTCGGCCACGAGAAAGGCAGCTTCACCGGCGCGGTAGCGCAGAACATCGGCTATTTCGAACACGCTACCGGCGGCACGCTATTCCTGGACGAAGTCACGGAGATGCCCCTGGACATGCAGGTGCAGCTGCTGCGCGTGCTGGAAACCGGCGTATTCCACCGGGTGGGCGGGCTGCACCCCGTGAAGGTGGACGTGCG
Organism: Achromobacter aloeverae; assembly: GCF_004121055.1. Lineage (GTDB taxonomy): Bacteria > Pseudomonadota > Gammaproteobacteria > Burkholderiales > Burkholderiaceae_B > Bordetella_C > Bordetella_C aloeverae. The sequence continues at coordinate 64,734 of NZ_PYAL01000002.1, read as the reverse complement.
CATCGTCGCCGCCACCAACCGCGACCCCTACGCCGCCGTGGAACAGGGCCAGTTCCGGGAAGACCTGCTCTACCGCTTGGCCGTGGTGCCCTTGCGTGTGCCGCCTCTGCGCGAACGCATGGAGGACGTGCCCTACCTGGCGCAGCGCTTCCTGGACGGTTTCAATGCCGCCGAGGGTAGCGCCAAGGTATTCGCCAAGGACAGCATGCAGGCCCTGACCGCCTATGACTGGCCGGGCAATGTACGGGAGCTGAAAAACACGGTGCATCGCGCCTTCATCATGGCCGACGACGAGGTTACGATCCCGCCCCTGGCTGCCGCGCGCAAGCCGGTGAAGACGGCCGCCGTGGAGGCGGGCAGCGTGCGGATGGCCGTCGGCACGTCGTTGATGCAGGCGCAGCAGGACCTGATCCTGGCGACGCTGGCCCACCACCAGGGCGACAAGCGCAGGACCGCGCGCACCCTGGGCATCAGCCTGAAGACGCTATACAACCGCCTGGGCAACTACGAAGCGGCTACCACGCGCGGCTGATGCAGCGGCCGGCCGCGAGCAGGCAAACGCTGGCCCGCCGCCGACTCAGTCGTCCGTCCTCAGCCCGCAGTCCAGCGCCTGCGGCTCCTGCATCGCCACGCCTTCCGCCCCGCGGCTGGCGCCGGGACCGCCCCGCAGGGCGACCCAGCTCTCATCGGCCGTGCGGGGCCAGTTGTTCTTGTCGAAGCCGGGCGCCTGGCGCAGCCGCTCCAGGTCGAGATCCAGCAGGAAGCACTTCCGATCGGTGTCCAGCGTCAATGCATCCCATGGGATCGCGAAAAGCCTGTCGCCGATACCCATGACGCCACCTCGCTCCAGCACCGCATAGGCGATGCGGCCGGCGTGGACATCCAGCATGATGTCCCGCAATACCCCCAGCTTTTCGCCGGCCAGGTTAAGCACGTCATCGCCTTCCAGGGTTTGTGCCGCCATGATGGCGGGTCCCGGCCCGCTGGCCGTATGCTTGGGCGATCCCACGATGCGACCCTCGGCCGGCATCCCCACGGCCGCCGGCGCGGTGCCGGATTCAGTCTGTTTGCCTATCATGGCGCGCTCCCAAGCCAGCGGCGGCCTCGTCCCGGGTCCCTGCGTCGCCGGTCGCTGAAGTTCTTACACGGACGTGGTAATTCCGCCTGTTCGCGGACGCCTGGCGGGCGCCCTTGATGGCGTTTCAGATTGTCGACCAGCATATGCCGTGCCGCGCAAACCCAGCATTGACGCGGGTTTGCCGCGACCCACCCAAATTTCCAGCGGCGTTTTGAAAATGTGGCATGGACTTTGCTTTCTTCCTTTCATATGTATGGGCACAACGTTTTCCTTGACCCGCTTTACGGAGACAGCAATTGGCACAAGCCACTTACGAGTTGAGGGCCCGGCAGCAGACCAGCCTGACCCCCCGCTTGCAGCAGTCCGTGAAACTGCTGCAAATGTCCGCGCTCGAATTCACCCACGAGATCGAGCAAGCGCTGGCCACCAACCCCTTTTTGGAAGAAGTGGAGGACGACGGTCCTCCGCAGGCGGACGCACAGGCCGTCCAGACCACGCAGGCCATCGGCGCGGACGCCTTGACCAGTCCCGCGACTCCGGCCGACGCGGACGGCATCGCGGCCGCGACGACCGAGGTCCCGGCCGAAACGGTGACCGAGCTGCCGGAACTGCCCGACCCCCAGACGGAATACTCGGGCGACTATCCGGCCGCGCGCGGCACCGGCGACGGCGAGACCGACGTGGGCCAATGGGCGCGCAGCGTCCTGGACTTGCGCGACCACTTGAGCAATGAACTCTGCAGCTATCGCCTGGCGGAACGCGACCGTCTGCTGGCCGCCTATGTCATCGAAGGCCTGGACGAGGATGGCTATCTTCGTACCGACCTCGAGGAACTCGCCGGCGAAGGCGCCTTCAATCCGCCGCCGGAGCGCGAGGAGTGGGAAGTCGCGCTGAAGCTGGTGCAGCAGCTGGACGTGCCCGGGATCGCCGCGCGCAACCTGGCGGAATGCCTGACCTTGCAATTGCAGGCCTTGCCGGCCGGGACCGACGGACGCGAACTGGCGCTGTATATCGTGGCCAATGAACTGGAGCGGCTGGGCAAGCACGACTTCTCCGGCCTGGGCCGCAGCTGCCAATGCAGCGACGATGACCTGCGCGGCGCGTGCGCCCTGATCCGCAGCCTCGATCCACGGCCGGGCCTGCGCTACGCCAAGCCGGATTCCAACTACATCGTGCCGGACGTGATGGTGCACAAGTTCAATGGGCAATGGATCGTCACGCCCAACCGCGCGTCCATGCCGCGCGCGCGCCTGCATCGCGCCTATGCCGACCTTTTCCGCAGCGCCCGCTACAGCGACCGCTCGCCGATGGCGCAGGAGCTGCAGGAGGCGCGCTGGCTGATACGCAACGTCGAACAGCGCTACAGCACCATACAGCGCGTGGCCGAGGCCATCGTGCTGCGCCAGCAGACCTTCTTCGAATATGGCGAGATTGCCCTGCGGCCGCTGATGTTGCGCGAGATCGCCGACGAACTGGAAATCCACGAATCCACGGTGTCGCGCGCCACCAGCAACAAGTACATGGCGACGCCGCGAGGCATCTTCGAGTTCAAGCATTTCTTCTCGCGCGAACTCTATACCGACACCGGCGGCAGTTGCTCGGCCGCCGCGGTGCGTGCGCTGATCAAGGAGATGATAGACGGCGAGGACGGCAACTCGCCCCTGTCCGATGTCGACCTGGCGCAGAAGCTCGGCGAGCAAGGCGTCATGGTCGCGCGCCGCACCGTGTCGAAGTATCGCGGGCAGCTGAAGTATCCGCCGGCGGAAATGCGGCGCCAGTACTGAGCCGGCGCGAGGCCCCGGAAGGCCTAGAGCCAGCGCTCGAACAGGCGTGAGAAGGCCTCCATGAAGCGCTCGTCGAAACCGCGCCGCGCCCACTCCTCCTTGGTGATGGGCGCGGCCTCGGCGACATCGTGCGCGAACAACGCCTCCATCTCGCGGCCGAATTCAGGGCCCAGGATCACCGCGTTCAATTCATAGTTCAGCGCGAAGCTGCGCCAGTCCATGTTGCTCGACCCGACCGTGGACCAGACGCCGTCGATGACGGCGGTCTTGGCGTGCAGCATGGCATCGCGCCGCTCGTAGAGATGCGCGCCCGCCTCCAGCAAGCGCGTGTAATGCGAACGCCCCGCATGCCACACCAGCGATGAATCGCTGAAGCCCGGCAACACCATGCCCACATCGACGCCCCGCTGCGCGGCGTCGACCAGGGCTTGCACGAACGCCGGATCGGGCACGAAATACGCCATGGTGATATGAATGGAACGCCGCGCGCTCTTGATGGCGGAGATCAAGGTCAGGTACAAGGTGTATCCGTCCTTGTCGCCCGGTCGATTGGCAACGATGCGCATCATGGTCGGCCCCAGCGGCGTCGCACGGGGATAGAACTCGCGCGGATCCAGCGGCGGCCCGTGCTGCTCGGCCCAGCCCTGCTGCATGACGCGCTCGATTTCCGCCACCGCCGGCCCTTCGACTTGTATGTGCGTGTCGCGCCACGGCGCGGTCTTGGCATCCGGCCCCGCGCCGCCGACCTTGTCGCCACGCGAAAACGAGAGGGCCGAACCCGCGCTGCCGCCGCTGGAGGGCGCCGACGCGTAGACGTCGCTGATGTTGATTCCGCCGAGGAATCCGACCTTGCCGTCCACCACCAGCAGCTTGCGATGGTCGCGGTTGTTGGGCACCCATCCCGCCTTGGCGCGCAGGGGATTGACGGGATTGAACACAACGACCTCCACCCCGGCGTCGCGCATGCGCTTGAACAGGGCATCCGGGGTACCGAGGGTGCCGACGCCATCCACCATCAAAGCCACCGCGACGCCCTCGGCGCGCTTGGCGATGAAGGCGTCCGCGAACTTCCGCCCGGCCTCGTCGTCGTCGAAGATGTAGCTCTCCATATGGATGTACTGGCGCGCCGCGCGTATGGCGTCCAGCATCGCCGCGTAGGTCCGCGGACCGTCCGCCAGCAGCGTGACCCGGTTGCCGATCACCAGCGGCGCGCCGGCGAGCGCCTCTTCCACCGCCAGGTGCCGCGCGAGAAAGTCTTCCTGTCCCGCGGGCACGGGCCGGGCGTCGAGCTTCTTGACGATGTCCTGGCCGTGCCGGTAGCTCTGCCACCCCGAATCGGTGGCCGTCCGGATCTGGCTGCCGGCCACGGGCAGGCCGTCGGTGTCGGGCACGCTGGCGCAAGCGCCCAGCAGGCCGGCCGTCATGGCAGTGAGGGTCGCCATGGCCAGCAAGCGCGCCAGCCGTCGCATAGGAACTCCTTTTCCGCGGCTGGCGCTCGCCCCGGTCGTAGACGGGACAGCCGCCGCGATAATTATTTCTTCTGGTCCTGCATCGGGTCCTGCATCGCGTCCTGCATCGGGCGCTGCCGCTGCGGGGCGCTATCCCGTTCCGCTACGTCTTGCCCCCTGTCTTCGGGGCGGGCCGCTGGCCCTCCCCCGGGTGCGTGTCATTTTCCTTTTCTGGAGGAAAGCCGAAGTCGCGGTTTTCGTACTTGCCCTGATCGTAGTCGCCTTTGTATCCGCCCTGGTCGCCACGCTGGTATCCCTTATCGCGCGCGGCGTCATCCCACTGCTCCTGGCGGTCGAGTTCATGCGATACCCGCGGCGGGCCCTCTCGTTCCGTCTGGTTGCGCGTGCGTGCCGGCGTCTCCGCGCTCCCCTTGGTGTTGCCCGTGGTGGGGATCTTGTGTTCGTCGTTGTGTGTCGCCGTCATCCTAGCCTCCCTTGGCCTTGACCAATCGAAAGTCACGGTTTTTTCCATGACCGCCCTCTTGATGGACCATCGCAGCAGCCGTGCCCGACCATCCCGGCCAACGGCCGCCGCGCCGCGGCACCCTGACGCCGCCCGCATCGGAAAGCAGCTGCGCCCCCTGGATTTCCTCGCCCGCCTCAGCCAGCACCGCCACCAGCGCCATGCGGCGCGGCCGGCCCAGCCAGTTGCGGTGCAATACCGACAGCAGCGCCGCCGCGCCCGCGCCCGCCAGCGCGCCCAGCGCCGCCGCGACGATGCCGAACGCGCCCGGGACGTCGACGTACATCAGCCCGGCCACGGCCAGGGCCGCGCCGGCGGCCGCCAGGATGGCGGTATGCAGCACGGCGGCACGCGCGGCGCGGCGCAGGCCGGCGAGGTATTTCGCATCGCCGTCCACGTTGAAGACATGCACGGCGTCGTCGCGGAAACCCTCCGCCAACAACGCGTGCATGGCGCTTTCCGCGGCCTCCACGCTTTCAAAACCAGCGACGATGATGGACGACATGATGAGCTGCCTGGATGCGCCCCCGGTCGGGGGCGCAAGCCGCCTAGCGGCGGTCGCCCGAGGTCAGGCAAGCGCCCAGCAGCAGCCCCACCAGGGCAGCCACGCCTATCGACTTCCAGGCGTTCTCGTGCACGTACTCGTCTGTCACCGCCGAGGCGCGGCGATAGCGTTCCGAAGCGGACTGCTCCCATTCGCCGGCCATACTGCGCGCGGCGTCAAGCTGGCGGCGCAGGCGCTTGCGGGCGCCCTCGACCTCTTCGCCCGTATAGGAGGCGGTCGAACGCAGCAGATCCTCGGTGCCCGCCATGAGTTCCCGCAAGCTGGCTGCGACCTTTTCCTTGTTGGCGATGACCTCGGCGGTATGCGAATTCGATCCCATGACGGCTCCTTTATGGATACTCCGCGCTGCCGGAACGCAAACGCGGCGACGGGCGGAGGGCCCGCCTGACACATTCATTGTGGCGGCGGTGTGTTAGCGCTTTGTTTTGTATTGGCAACCAGGGGTAAAGCGCTATTTCATCGTGCACACGGGAAGGCTTAACGCGGTATTGTCCGAAGTTCCACGGCGTTGGCCCGGCTCCGCCCCTGGCGCCCGGCCCCCGGCGCCACCGGGCAGGCACAAGGCTTGCTTTGCCGGGCGACCCAATGACAGTGCATCGCCGTTGCAGGAACCCACTTCCGAGGCCGACCATGTACAACCCGTCTTACTCGCCGTACGCGCCCGCATATAACCATCACGCCAAGCCCGCCACGTCCCCGCGTTTTCATCAATTGCATTCCGAGGATGATGATGCGGTGCGAGCGGAAATCGAGCGCGGCCTGCGCGCCGAGCGGCCCAGCATCAGCCCCAAGTTCCTGTATGACGAGCTGGGCTCCCATCTCTTCGCGGCCATTACGCAGTTGCCCGAGTACTACCCCACCCGCTGCGAGCGCCAGATCGTCGAGCGATACGCGGCGGAGATATCCCGTCACGTCGGGCCCGTCCGCAGCCTCATCGACCTGGGAGCCGGCGACTGCGCCAAGGCCGAACGGCTGTTCCCCTACCTGGCGCCCGCGCAGTACGTGCCCGTGGATATTTCCGTCGAATACCTGCGGCAGGCCGTCGACCGCCTGGGCGCGCGCTATACGGACATGGACCTGGTGGCCGTGGGCACCGATTTCTTCGAGACGCTGAACCTGCCGCCGGACGTAGGGGAAACGGAAAGGCTGTTCTTCTACCCAGGGTCCAGCATCGGCAACCTGGCGCCCGACCATGCCGCCGCGCTGCTGCAGCGCATTCGCGGCGCCTGTGACGGCGGCGGCCTGCTGATCGGCGTCGACCTGGTCAAGCCGCGCGCCCTGCTGGAACCCGCCTATGACGATGCGCTGGGCGTTACCGCCGCCTTCAACCTGAACACCTTGCGGCACGCCAATCGCATCATCGACGCCGATTTCGACGTGGCACGCTGGACCCACGTGGCCTTCTACAACGAGGCGCAATCGCGCATCGAAATGCACCTGCAGGCAGAGGCCGACCTCACCGTCACCTGGCCACGGGGGCAGCGCCGATTCGCGCGTGGCCAGCGCATCCACACCGAGAACTCGTACAAGTACTGGCCGTCCACGTTCAAGGCCATGCTGGAACGGGCGGGATTCCACCACGTGCGCTACTGGACGGACGACCGCGAGTGGTTCGCCCTGTTCAGCGCCCGCGGATAAAAGAATTGGCGATGGTCTTGTTGAAGAAAGTTTTTCCGTGCTAGAATCGCATTCTTTCCTAGAGCGCTCTCTGGATCGCATTGCAGGCGTCGCGGCAGCCCCGGCCACCGTGACAAAAAGCAGGTGATAGCTAGCGGGCCAGCATGGGAAGAGATGGCGCATTAGCTCAGCCGGTTAGAGCGACGGAATCATAATCCGCAGGTCCCCTGTTCGAATCAGGGATGCGCCACCAGAGAATTCAAAGGCCTCCGCTCGCGCGGAGGCCTTTTTGCATTACGGGGCGTCCCCGCCGGCCTTGCGGCTTGCATCTCGTCCCGCCGGAAACTGCATTGCCGGTGGCCTCGAGGATGTCACGCTGCGCACCGCAGTCACGCAGTCAATACTGCTGCTATATATACCCGTCCGTATGGTGGACCTTTTCCGTACCGGCCAACCATGCGGATGACTATTGCGCGACAGATTACGGCGCGAGCAAATCGAGTTTGCCATCATTATCTCAACCCTCGGTATTTACATGCGGAAACGCTCCGACCGCTACCAAAGGATTATTTGTATTGAACTAGAGACATTATCCGCAGCGCATTTCTATTTCACGCCAGGGTCATAAAACGCTGCCAGCAGAACGCCCACGAACGATGCGCCGAAGGCGATTTTCACCAGCAAGCGCAGCTCCAGATTGGTCAAGGTATGCGGCAGGTATTGGCTTACGAACGTCCCCGGGAACCACAGGCGCACCCCTTGCGGAAACAGGACGATGGCCGCCACGATGACAATGCGGCCCACCCACAGGAACTGGCGAGGCCAGGCCTTGCGGCGCAACCATGCCTCGCACAGCCAGGCCAGCACCGTTCCCGCGATCAAGCTCCATATCCCCGTGCTCAAGGCCGCCCCAAGCGTGCCCGTCATGCTTATCACCACCCATACTCCAGTCTTGTGAATTCTTCTCTTTGTTCCCGAGCCAGGGCCGGCGCCCGGCGTGGTGGGATAGACTAACCCGTAAGGGTAGCGGGAGGGATCACGGCGTTGTAAAAAAGCCGCGCCAGCGGGGCGAGCCCGGTTCCGGCAAGGGCGCCGGAAATAAAAAAGCCCCGCCGATTGCGGGGCTTCCCACGCCTCGGCAGCCGGCAAGGCTGCCTAGGCTAGTCTCAGCGGCTTACTGCGGCTGAATCTTGGTAGCTTGCGGACCCTTGGGACCGTTGGCGACAACGTAGCTGACGCGCTGGTTCTCTTCCAGCGAGCGAAAGCCCGAGCCCTGGATTTCCGAGAAGTGCGCGAACAAGTCCTTGCCACCCGCGTCCGGGGTGATGAAGCCGTAACCCTTTTCGGAGTTAAACCACTTAACGATGCCGGTTTCTTCCATACCGTCGTTTCCTTGCATAAATTGGGCAATTAGAAGCCCGGGATAGGAGCGTGTTCAAGCAAGGGACATGACAATAGGGAGACCGGGAAGAACTCGACAACTGTACAAATACCGCACGCTTGAAAACCTCGACGACACTATGAGACCGTCGATGGTTTAAGTCAAAAACATTTTAGTGGAAAATCGCTTTAATTGAAACTGGATGCTACAACCACCCGCAAACTAACGGTCACACTTACTCAGCGTTGCACATACGGGCGCTTATAACCCGCCATTTGGCGAATATTTCACTACACGCTCCGGTAATGCTGCTTATTTTTTACGCAGCACTGACATGAAGAGCGCAATCCCATCAGGTGAACTCATGGAAATTATCAGTACCCGCCGCCAGGACATCGTCGGCGGCATGGCCTTGCACACCACGCTGGACGGCGAGCCGATCCGCGCCTACGCGGTGATCAGCGCGCCGGATCTGAACGCAATCGCGCATATCGTTCCCCCCGAGGAAGTGGAGGCCGGCGGCGAGATCCACGCCACCGCGGTGACCGATCCGGACAGCGCCGAGGGCCAGGTGGCCGACGTGCTCGACAACATCAACCCCAATGACATCGCCGTGTTCCTGTGCGCCAACGAGGCTGCCTATGCCGCCGCCCTCGCCCAGTTGGGCCTGCGCGACGACTAGGAGGCGAACCCGGAAAGGGTGCGGCACGCGTCTTGCATCTTCCAGGTGAGGCGGTCGTCCCGACCGCGTTCACATAAGGAGACCGACATGCGCGGCATTCTGCTTTGGCTATTGGGCATTCCCATCCCCATCATTATCCTGCTCTGGCTGTTTCACGTGATCTGAGCGCCGCGGTAAGCCGGCTTCCCGGTGAAGAAAAAGCCACGCATCGCGTGGCTTTTTCTTCACCGGACTTGGCCGGCGGCGATGCCGGCATACAGGATGCAGCGCTCCCGGGGCGCCGCAATTCATCCCTCTTTTAATCCTTATGCCTCATTCCCTTCAGCCCGCGGGCACCTGGTAAATACGTTTTTCGGCCATGCGCGCGGGCGTTTCCGTGTAAATGAAACGCGGCCGCGCGCCCGTCTGGACCGGGGCAAGGCGGAATCCCAGGTCCATCCCCCAGCGATCGGTTTCCCGCACCCACAGCGTATGGCAGCACGAGCAGCGATACCGGTCTTCGCGATGGTTTTCACGGTGCTTCTCGGTAGGCCGTACGAAGCCCTCGTGCACCAGGCTGGAATGGGCTTGCAGCCCCGACGTCGCAATGGCAATGCCCTGGCAAGGCAGGCACATCATGGCACTCATATTATTCTCCATGTATTGATATAGATATAAACGGACGCGGTAGTCCGCCTCCGTCCGCAGCGCAAGCAAGACCGAAAAACGGTAATACGTGTATCAAGTCAAATCGTCAGGAGTCAGGATTTCCAGCACCGCCCTGCCGTCGTCGATGCTTTCCCCGACGGACGCGAAACACACCGGCGACACGATGAAGCGGACCGACGGCGGCGCGCGACGTCGGTCCTCCACCAGGATGCGCCAGTTGTATTTCCCGTTTCCCGCGGGATCGACCAGCAAGGTGGCTCCCCACCCATTCGAATTTTTTGCAAAAACTTCCATTGCGTTTCGTATTTGCCGTGGATGAAGGTCCTAAGCAAGCAGCGTGCCCGGCGCCGCCATAACGGAAGTTTTCGAACGTCTGCCCTATGAAGCGCGCGCTTCCGTGGGAGCATGCCGACCGCCGTACGCCTTATTTCGGCCTTGCCAGCCGCAGGGAAATAGATACAAAACCGTATGGGCGCGTAACCCGATTTTTCACACGCCCGGGGCCGTCGCGCATCCCGGATGCAGGCTGGGGGAGGCTGTCCCAGGGCACGGAACGGCATTCGGGACGGGGCGTCGCAAAGAAAAACACCCCTGACCGAGGGCATGAAAAAGAAAACGCCCCTGATCAGGGGCGTTTAGGCATAAGGCATGGGGGATGGCCATAAGGCCATGGGCCATGGGCCATAGGCCACCTATGCCGGGCAGGCGCGGACCAGGCAGGGCCAGCAGGCCCGCCCTGCCCGTCAGATGGCGCGGGCGAGGTCGGCGGCCAGGCCGATATACGACCGGGGCGTCATGGCCAGCAGCCGTGCCTTGGGCTCCTCCGGCAAGGCCAGGCCCTGGATGAACTCGCGCAGCGCGCTTTCCGTGATGCCCTTGCCGCGCGTCAGCGCCTTGAGCTGCTCGTACGGCTGCGGCAGGCCATAACGGCGCATGACCGTCTGCACCGGCTCCGCCAGGACTTCCCACGCGGCATCGATGTCGGCGTCGATGGCGGCCGCGTTGACCTCCAGCTTGTCCAGGCCGCGCAGGCAGGCATCCCAGGCCACCATGCAATAGCCGAAGGCCACGCCCAGGTTGCGCAGCACGGTCGAATCCGTGAGGTCGCGTTGCCAGCGGGACACAGGCAGCTTGTCCGAAAGATGGCGCAGCGTGGCATTGGCCAGGCCCAGGTTGCCTTCCGAGTTTTCGAAGTCGATGGGATTGACCTTGTGCGGCATGGTCGAGGAACCCACTTCGCCTTCCTTCAGGCGCTGCTTGAAGTAGCCCAGCGAGACATACCCCCAGATATCCCGATCCAGGTCCAGGATGATGACGTTGGCGCGCGCCACGGCGTCGAACAGCGCCGCCATCCAGTCATGCGGTTCGATCTGGATGGTGTGGCGGTTCTGGGTCAGCCCCAGGCCGCCCAGGACACGCTGGCTGAAAGCCTGCCAGTCGATTTCCGGATAGGCCGACAGGTGGGCGTTGTAGTTGCCGGTGGCGCCGTTGAGCTTGGCCAGCGGCTGCACCGCGGCGACGGCATCGATGGCGCGCAGCAGGCGGGCCGCCACGTTGGCGAATTCCTTGCCCAGCGTCGTCGGGCTGGCCGGCTGGCCGTGCGTGCGCGACAGCATGGGCTGGTCGGCATGGGCCTGGGCCAGCGCCACCAGCTTGGCGGCGACCTTCTTCAACGTCGGCAGCACAACGTTGTTGCATGCACGCGACAACATGAGCGCGTGCGAGGTGTTGTTGATATCTTCCGAAGTGCACGCGAAATGAATGAATTCCGCGGCGCTGGAGAGTTCGACGTGATCCGCCACCTTTTCTTTCAGCCAATACTCGACGGCCTTGACGTCATGGTTGGTGACGCGCTCGATTTCCTTGATCCGCGCGGCATCGGCCTCGCTGAAATCGGCCACCAGCCGCGCCAGCCGCGCGCGCGCCTCATCGGAAAAACGGGGCAGTTCGGGCAGGCCGGCGTCGGACAGGGCCACCAGCCAGGCCACTTCGACCTCGACGCGATGCGCCATGAACCCCGCCTCGGACAACAGGCCGCGCAAGGCATCGCCGCGCGAGGCGTAGCGGCCGTCGAGCGGCGAAAGAGCGTTGAGTTGGCTGAGTGCGGGAGCGATATGCATGGAATAGGGCTAAAAGAGAGGAAACCGTTGAAAAGCGAGGCGATTTTATCATCCACGCTTGCGCGGCCCGGACGCCGCGCGCCACGCATCCACCCGCCGGTCAATGCGACGGCATCCTGCTATACTGCGGCCGCTTTCCGACTATGACAGTGACACCATGAAACTTATCGGTTCTCATACCAGCCCCTACGTGCGTAAAGTGCGTGTCGTCATGGCGGAGAAAAAACTCGATTACCGGATGGATGTCGAGAACGTCTGGTCGCCCGACACCCGGATCCAGCAATACAACCCGCTCGGCAAGGTGCCCTGCCTGGTCATGGAAGACGGCGGCGCCTTGTTCGACTCGCGCGTGATCGTCGAATACCTGGATACCCTGTCGCCGGTGGCCCGGCTGATCCCCCAATCCGGCCGCGACCGCGCCGCCGTGAAGTGTTGGGAAGCCATCGCCGACGGCGTGCTGGATGCCTGTGTGGCCATCGTCAAGGAAAAGCAGCGGCCGGAAGCGCAGCAGAGCCCCGACTGGATCAGCCGTCAGTATTCCAAGATCCACGCCAGCCTGGACGCCATGGACAAGAGCCTGGGCGAGCACGCTTATTGCATGGGGATCAACTACAGCCTGGCCGACGTCGCCGTGGGTTGCGCGCTGGGTTACCTGGACCTGCGTTTCGGTCACCTCAACTGGCGTGAAGGCCATGCCAATCTGTCGCGTCTCTACGAGAAACTGATGACGCGCGCCTCGTTCACCGACACGGTTCCGCCCGCCGTCTGAACCAGGTTGCCGCAGGTCGACGAAACGCCCGCACCGGGATCCGGCTGCGGGCATTTTGTTGGGCGTTTCGTTTGGTTGGGCGTTTGTTGGTCGCTTTGTCAGGTGCTTTGTCAGGCGCCTTCTTCTCAGGCGATGATGCCGCCGCCCAGGCAAACGTCGCCGTCGTACAGCACCGCCGACTGCCCAGGCGTGACCGCCCATTGCTCCTGCTCGAAATCCAGTGTGAACACCTCGCCCGCCGCGTCGCGTAGCGTGCAGGCCGCGTCGGCCTGGCGATAGCGGGTCTTGGCGCCGTACGCCCCGGGCACGGGCGGGACGCCGGCCACCCAGCTGGCATCCTGCGCGGCCAGCGTACGCGACAGCAGCCAGGGGTGGTCGTGCCCCTGCACCACGTACAACGTGTTCGCCGCCAGGTCCTTGCGCGCCGAGTACCAGGCGTCGGACGTGCCATCCTCGCGCTGCGCGCCCTTGATGCCTCCCACGCCCAGGCCCTTGCGCTGGCCCAGCGTATAGAACGACAGGCCTTCGTGCGTCCCGACGCGCTTGCCCTCCGGCGTCAGGATGGGACCCGGTTCGGTGGGCAGGTAGCGGTTGAGGAACTCGCGGAACGGCCGCTCGCCGATGAAGCAGATGCCGGTGGAGTCCTTCTTGGCCGCATTGTGCAGGCCGATCTCGTGGGCGATGCGGCGGACCTCGGTCTTGGGGATTTCGCCCAGCGGGAACAGGGTGCGCGCCAGTTGCGCCTGGTTCAGGCGATGCAGGAAATAGCTCTGGTCCTTCGTGGCGTCCAGGGCCTTGAGCAGCTCGTAGCGCGGACCGGCGGCCTCGTCGACCCGGCGCACCCGCGCATAGTGCCCGGTGGCGATGCGCTCGGCGCCCAGGCTCATGGCGTGGTCCAGGAAGGCCTTGAACTTGATCTCGGCATTGCACAGGACGTCGGGATTGGGCGTGCGACCGGCCGAGTATTCGCGCAGGAAGTCGGCGAACACGCGGTCCTTGTACTCGGCCGCGAAATTGACGGCCTCGATATCCACGCCGATCAGGTCCGCCACGCTGGCGGCATCCAGCCAGTCCTGGCGCGTCGAACAATATTCGGAATCGTCATCGTCCTCCCAGTTCTTCATGAACAGGCCGACGACTTCATAGCCCTGCTGCTTCAGCAGCCAGGCAGTGACGGAGGAATCGACGCCGCCGGACATGCCGACGACGACACGGCCCTTGGAGGAGGAATGCGACATAGGAGAAAAGGAAGGAAAAACCACGGAAGCACAGGGGCGACAGGAAGGGGTGACACGAAGGGGGAAGCCACGGCCATCCTGGCGGGCATTTTACCGCCAGGCCCCTGCCCGGCCCCGATAACCCCCACAAAGTCCCCCAAACACGGCATCATGTCACCCGGCAACACAGCTTCACGGCATCACCTGAGAACGAAAACCGCCCCGGAAGGGAACCGCGCACGGGCGCGGCGGCGGGGCCATTTCTGGAGGATCCATGATAGTCGGAGTTCCACGCGAGACCCTGCCGGGCGAAACTCGCGTCGCTGCAACACCGGAAACGGTGAAGAAGTACGTGAGCGCGGGGCATGCCGTCTGCGTCGAATCCGGCGCCGGGACGGCGGCACGCTACCCCGACGAGGCCTATACGGCGGTGGGCGCCACCCTGGGATCGGCGGCCCAGGCCCTGGGGGCGGAACTGGTGCTGAAGGTGCGCGCGCCGGCGGGCCCGGAACTGGGCCTGCTCAAGCCGGGCGCGGTCGTGGCCGGCATGCTGGATCCCTATGACGCCGCCGGCCTGGCGGCGCTGGCCGCCACCGGCGTCACCGGCTTTGCCCTGGAGGCCGCGCCGCGCATCACGCGGGCGCAAAGCCTGGACGTGCTGTCCTCGCAGGCCAACCTGGCCGGCTACAAGGCGGTGCTGCTGGCCGCCCATCACTACGGCCGGCTGTTTCCCATGATGATGACCGCCGCCGGCACGCTAAAAGCCGCGCGCGCCGTGATCCTGGGCGCCGGCGTCGCCGGCTTGCAGGCCATCGCGACGGCCCGTCGGCTGGGCGCCGTGGTCGAAGCGTCCGACGTGCGTCCCGCCGCGCGCGAACAGGTGGAATCGCTGGGCGCGAAGTTCATCGACGTCCCCTTCGAGACCGACGAGGAACGCGAAATCGCCCAGGGCACGGGCGGCTACGCGCGGCCCATGCCGGCCGCGTGGATGGCGCGACAGGCAGCGCTGGTCTCCGAACGCTGCCGCCAGGCCGACATCATCATTACCACCGCGCTGATCCCCGGCCGGCCCGCGCCCACCCTGGTCGGCGCGGACACGGTGCAGGCCATGAAGCCGGGTTCGGTGCTGGTGGACCTGGCCGTCGAGCGCGGCGGCAATTGCCCGCTCACGGAAAAGGACCGCGTGGTCGAGAAGCACGGCGTGGTGCTGGTCGGGCTCACCAACCTGCCCGCCCTCGTTCCCACCGACGCCTCGGCGCTCTATGCGCGCAACCTGCTCGATTTCCTCAAGCTCATCACCGCCAAGGATGGCGCGCTGGCGATCCAGCGCGAAGATGAAATCGTCGCGGCCTGCCTGGTCTGCGAAGGCGGCAACGTTTTGCGGAGCGCGTGAATGGACACCATCAGCCCTACCCTGATCAATCTCATCATTTTCGTGCTGGCCGTCTACGTGGGTTACCACGTGGTATGGAACGTCACGCCAGCCCTGCACACCCCGCTGATGGCCGTGACCAACGCGATTTCGGCCATCATCATCGTCGGCGCGATGCTGGCGGCGGCGCTGACCGAAGGCGGTCTGGCGCGCGCGATGGGCGTGCTGGCCGTGGCGCTGGCCGCCGTCAACGTATTCGGCGGCTTCCTGGTCACGCGCCGCATGCTGCAGATGTTCAAGAAAAAAGAACGTCCCGCCGCGACGGCCGGCCAGGCCAAGGGAGGCCGGGCATGATCTCCCTGAACCTGGTCACCCTGCTCTACCTGCTGGCTTCGGTCTGCTTCATCCAGGCGCTCAAGGGCCTGTCCCATCCCACCACCTCACGCATCGGCAATACCTTCGGCATCGTCGGCATGGCGTTGGCGGTGCTCACCACGGCCGCGCTCATCGCCGGCCTGGCGCGGCCCGGCGCGGCCTCCCTGGGGCTGGGCTGGGTCTTGCTGGGACTGGTGGTCGGCGGCAGCGTGGGCACCTTCATGGCCCTGCGCGTCGAGATGACGAAAATGCCCGAACTGGTGGCCTTCATGCACAGCATGATAGGCCTGGCCGCCGTGGCCATCGCGGTAGCCGTGGTGGCCGAGCCGCACGCCTTCGGCATCGCCGCGCCGGGAGGCGGGCTGCCCCTGGGCAACCGCATCGAAATCTTCATCGGGTCCTTCGTCGGCGCCATCACGTTTTCCGGCTCGGTCATCGCCTTCGGCAAGCTGTCCGGCAAATACAAGTTCCGCCTGTTCCAGGGCGCGCCGGTGGTGTTCAACGGCCAGCATGCGTTGAACCTGCTGCTGGCGGTGGCCATGCTGGCGTACGGCATCTGGTTCGTCACCAGCCAGGGCCCCAACGCCTGGATGCCCTTCGTCGTGATGCTGGCCATCGCCTTCATCCTGGGCGTGCTGATCATCATCCCCATCGGCGGCGCCGACATGCCGGTGGTGGTGTCCATGCTCAATAGCTATTCGGGCTGGGCGGCGGCGGGCATCGGTTTTTCGCTGGACAACCCGATGCTGATCATCGCGGGCTCGCTGGTGGGATCGTCGGGCGCGATTCTCTCCTACATCATGTGCAAGGCGATGAACCGCTCCTTCTTCAACGTCCTGCTGGGCGGCTTCGGCAATGGCGCGAGCGGCGCCGATGCCGCCGCCGCGGCCCCGCAGCGCAGCGTGAAGTCGGGCAGCGCCGAAGATGCCGCCTTCCTGATGGAGAACGCGGAATCGCTGGTCATCGTGCCCGGCTATGGGTTGGCGGTGGCGCGCGCCCAGCACGTGCTCAAGGAGCTTGCGGCCAAGCTGACGGCCAAGGGCGTTTCGGTGAAATACGCCATCCACCCGGTGGCGGGCCGCATGCCGGGGCACATGAACGTGCTGCTGGCCGAGGCGGAGGTGCCGTACGACCAGGTGTTCGAAATGGACGACATCAACGGCGAATTCGGCCAGACCGACGTGGTGCTGGTACTGGGCGCGAACGACGTCGTCAATCCGGCCGCCAAGAACGATCCGAAATCGCCCATCGCCGGGATGCCCATCCTGGAGGTCTACAAGGCGCGCACGGTGATCGTCAACAAGCGTTCCATGGCGGCCGGCTACGCCGGGCTGGACAACGAGCTGTTCTATATGGACCGCACGATGATGGTCTTCGGCGACGCCAAGAAAGTCATCGAGGACATGGGCAAGGCGGTGGAATAAGCCCCCGGCCGCCCGCGCCCATCCAGGGCGCGGGCGGCGGTCAAGACGTCCGCGCTTCCGCCAGCCGTTCGTCCAGCGACTCGATCCAGTGCCGCACCGGCGTGGCCGTCCCGCTTTGCAGGTGGCCGATGCAGCCGACGTTGGACGACAGGATGATGTCGGCCTGCGTCGGCGCGACGGCCGCCAGCTTGCGATCGCGCAAGGACAGCGAGATGTCCGGATTCAGGACCGAATAGGTCCCCGCCGAGCCGCAGCAAAGATGCGCCTCGCTGAAAGGCTGCAGCTCATAGCCCAGGTCCGCCAGCAAGGCTTCCGTCCGTGGGCGCAGCGCCTGCCAGTGCTGCAGCGTGCATGGCGGATGGAAGGCCGCGCGCACGGGCGCATGTGCCTCGCCCCCGCCCTTGCCTTCGTCCTTGCCCTCTCCCTTGCCGGCGCCGCCCACGCGTGCCGCGCGCGCCAGCCGTGCCCGCAACTGCGCCGCGTGCGGCGCGACGATTTCGGACACATCGCGCACCAGCGCGACGATGCGCGCCGCGCGGTCGGCGTATTGGGGATCATGGCGCAGATGATGCGCATATTCCTTGACCATGGCGCCGCACCCCGACGCATTCATGACGATGGCCTCGACCTCGCCATCGCGCACGGCTGGCCACCACGCATCGATATTGGCGCGCATCTGCCGCAACGCCGCCTGCTGGTCGTCCAGGTGGAAGTTCACCGCGCCGCAACAGCCGCCCACGCCCAGCCGCGTGCCGATGCCGATGGCATCGAGCACACGCACGGTGGCCGCGTCGATGGTGGGCATCAAGGCCGGCTGCACGCAGCCGGCCAGCAGCAGCACCTGGCGCGGATGGCTGCGCGTATCGGGCAGCGCGCCGGCGGCACGATGCCGCGGCAGCTTGCGTTGCAAGGCCTCGGGCAGCATGCCGCGCAGGGCCTGGCCCAGCCGCAAGGCCGGTGCGAACAACGGCGAATTCAATCCCTTGCGCAACAAGGCGCGCTTGAGCCGTTGCCGCCACGGACGCGGCACGCGCTGTTCGACCAGGTTGCGGCCGATATCCAGCAGGTGGCCGTACTGCACGCCCGAGGGGCAGGTGGTCTCGCAATTGCGGCAGGTCAGGCAGCGGTCCAGGTGCATCTGTGTCGAAGGCCCCGGTTCCGCGCCTTCGAGCATCTGCTTGATCAAATAGATGCGGCCGCGCGGGCTGTCCAGCTCATCGCCCAACACCTGGTAAGTGGGACACGTGGCGGTACAAAACCCGCAGTGCACGCAACGCCGCAAGATGGCGTCGGCCTCCCGGCCGAAATCGGTGTCGCGCGCCCACGATGCGATTTGGGTCTGCATGATGCGTCATAGCTCCAGGATCAGCCGGCCCGGATTGAACAGGCCCAAGGGGTCAAGCTCCTGCTTCAAGCGGCGCGTGAGCTGCGCCACGCCCGGCGTCAGCGGATGAAAGACGCCATCGGCGGGAACATCCTTCTGCCGCGCCGCGCGAAACAGGGTAGCGTGGCCGCCGCGAGCCTGCGCCGCGGCGCGCAAGGCGGCCGCGTCGCCGTTCGCGCCCACGCATAGCCAGCGTTGGCCGCCGCCCCATTCGATCAACGTCGGGCCCAGGTCCAGCGGCGGCGTCGACGGCGGCACGGCCAGGCGCCAGAGGCTATGTCCGCGGTCGAAAAAGGCGTGCGTCTGCTCGCGCATGGACGCCCAGTGCCGCGCCGCCACGTCGGCATCGACGACTTCGCCGCCGATGCGCGCGCGCGCTGCCGCCGTCGCCGGCGGCGCCCCCGACAGGCGCACCCACAACTGACCGGGCAGGCCGGGAACCGGCAACCACGCCGTCGCCGACACCGGCATGGGCAGGCCGCGCCAGCGTGCGAACGAGGCCAGCGCCTGCGCCTCGTCGGCCTCCAGGCGCAAGGTGACCTCCTCCATCGGCCGTGGCACTACCTTCAGCGAGACCTCCAGGATGGCGCCGAAAATGCCTTGCGAGCCGGCCAGCAGGCGCGATACGTCATAGCCCGCGACGTTCTTCATCACCTCGCCGCCGAAATTCAGTACCCGGCCCTGCGCATCGAGCAGGCGCGCGCCGAGCACGAAATCGCGCACGGCCCCCGCGGCCATGCGGCGCGGGCCCGACAGCCCGGTCGCCACGCAGCCGCCGACCGTGGCGCCGCGCCCGTAGTGCGGCGGTTCGAAGGCCAGCATCTGGTCGTGTTCCGCCAGGGCAGCCTCCAGCGCCTGCAGCGGCGTGCCCGCCCGCACGGTGACCATCAACTCGGAAGGCTGGTAGTTGACGATGCCGTGATAGGCGTTGACCTCGAGCAGGCAATGGCCATCCTGCGGCCGCAGCGGCCGATGATTGCCATAGAAGGCCTTGCTGCCGCCGCCCGTGATGAACACAGGCTTGTGCCCGGCGTGCGCGGTCATGACCTGGTCGCACAACTCCGACAGGACGAATTCCATGAACGAGTCCGGACCTAGAAGCGCGAAAGATCGGGAAAGCGCAGTTCGCCCGCGTGTACGTGCATCTTGCCGTACTCCGCGCAGCGCGCCAGCGTCGGTATCACCTTTTGAGGGTTCAGCAGGCAACGCGGATCGAATGCCCGCTTGACCGCCAGGAACGTGTCGAGTTCCTCTCGCGAGAACTGCACGCACATCTGATTGATTTTCTCCATGCCCACGCCGTGCTCTCCAGTCACGGTGCCTCCTACCTGTACGCACAGTTCGAGTATCGCCACGCCGAACTTGTCGGCGCGCTCCGTCTCTTCCGGCTTGTTTGAATCGAAAAGAATCAAGGGATGCAGATTGCCGTCGCCCGCGTGGAACACATTCGCGCAACGCAGGCCGAACTCGTCTTCCATCTGCTCGATGGCGTTCAGGACGCGCGCCAGGTGGCGGCGCGGAATGGTGCCATCCATGCAGTAATAGTCCGGCGAGACACGGCCCGCCGCGGGAAAAGCGTTCTTGCGGCCGGCCCAGAAGCGCAGCCGCTCGGGTTCCGAGCCGGATACCTGCAAGCGCGTGGCGCCGGCGGATTGCAGGACGGCCTCCATGCGTTCGACTTCGTGGTCCACTTCCTCGCGCGTGCCGTCGGACTCGCACAGCAGGATGGCCTGCGCGTCCATGTCATAACCGGCCTGCACGAAGGGTTCCACCATATGGATCGCCTGGCGGTCCATCATTTCGAGGCCGGCGGGGATGATGCCGGCGCCGATGATCCTGGTCACCGCGTGGCCGGCCGCCTCCACGCTATTGAAGCTGGCCAGCAGCACCTGCGCGCAAGCGGGCTTGGGCAGCAGCTTGACGGTGATCTCGGTGACCACGCCCAGCATGCCTTCCGACCCGATGAACACCGCCAGCAGGTCCAGGCCGGCCGCGTCGGGGGCCTCCGAGCCTAGCTCGACGATGTCGCCGTCTATCGTGACGAGGCGCACGCGCAGGATGTTGTGCACGGTAAGGCCGTATTTCATGCAGCGCACGCCGCCGGAGTTCTCGGCGACATTGCCGCCTATCGAGCATGCGATCTGGCTGGACGGGTCCGGCGCGTAGTACAGCCCATAAGGCGCGGCGGCTTCGGAGATCGCCAGGTTGCGGACGCCGGGTTCGACGACGGCGGTGGCGTTGTCGCGGTCGATGTGCTTGATGCGATTGAGCTTGGACAGGCCCAGCAGCACGCCTTGCGAATGCGGCATGGCGCCGCCGGACAAGCCGGTGCCGGCGCCGCGGGGAACGACGGGAGCGTTGAGCTTGCGGCAGATGCGCATGACCGCCTGCACCTGCGCTTCGGTCTCGGGCAGGCAGACGACGGCGGGCAAGGCACGGTAGAGCGAGAGGCCGTCGCACTCGAACGGACGCGTGTCCTCTTCGCGAAAAAGGACGCAATGGGACGGCAGTACGGCCTGCAGGGCCGCGATCAGGTCGGCCGCGGCGGGAGGGGCGCTTTGGGCGTCCGTGAGGTCTGTCTCTGCCTTGTTATCCATGATGGAGAACAATAGCGCGAGGGACGGATTCGCACAGGCCGGGATTTACCCGGGGGGTTTAACCACATAGTACCCAAGGTTACTTTCGACGCGCCCGCTACCAGTGGAAGATCTTGCCGGGATTGAGGATGTTGTTGGGGTCGAACGCGTGCTTGAGGCTGCGCATCAACGCCAGGGCATCGGCGCCGTGCTCCTCTTCCAGGAACTGCATCTTGTGCAGGCCGACGCCATGCTCGCCGGTGCAGGTGCCGTCCGCGGCGATGGCGCGGCGCACGAGCGCGTGGTTGATGCGTTCGGACGCCTGCCACTCTTCGGCGCTGTCCGGGTCCAGCAGCATGAGGACGTGGAAATTGCCGTCGCCGACGTGGCCGACGATGGTGAAGGGAAACGGCGCCCCGGCCAGGTCCTGCGCGGTCTCGCGCACGCAATCGGCCAAGGCCGAGATCGGCACGCAGACGTCGGTGGTGCTGGCCCGGCAGCCTGGTCGCAGTTGCAGGCCGGCAAAGTAGGCATTGTGGCGCGCGGCCCACAGGCGGCTGCGGTCTTCGGGGCGTTCCGCCCAATCGAAGTCCATGGCCCCGTGCTCGCGCACGATGGCCTGCACGGCCTGGGCATGCTCCTGCACGCCCGCGGCGCTGCCATGGAATTCGAAGACCAGCAGCGGCGTTTCGCGCAAGGCGAGCTTGCTGTGCAGGTTCACCGAACGTACGGCGTGTTCGTCCATGAACTCCACGCGCGCCACCGGGATGCCCATCTGCATGATTTCGATGACGCTGTCGACCGCGTCGCCCAGGGACGGGAAATTGCAGACCGCCGCCGACACGGCTTCGGGTTGCGGATAGAGCTTGACCGTCACTTCGGTGATGATGCCCAGCGTGCCTTCGCTGCCGACGAAGATGCGGGTCAGGTCGTAGCCGGCCGAGGACTTGGGCGCGCGCCGCGCCGTGCGCACGACGCGGCCATCCGCCGTGACGACGGTCAGCGACACCACGTTCTCGCGCATCGTGCCGTAGCGCACGGCGTTGGTGCCCGACGCGCGCGTCGCCGCCATGCCGCCCAGGCTGGCGTCGGCGCCAGGGTCGACCGGGAAGAACAGGCCCGTATCGCGGATCTCTTCATTGAGTTGCTTGCGCGTCACGCCCGCCTGCACGGTCACGGTGAAGTCTTCGGCATTGAGCGCCAGCACCGCGTTCATGCGCGAAAGATCGAGCGTGATCCCGCCCTGCACCGGCAACAGATGCCCTTCCAGCGAGGAGCCCGCGCCGTAAGGCACCACCGGCACGCGGTATTCGTTGCAGATCCGCGCGAACGCCGCCACTTCCTCGGTGCTCAGGGCGAACACCACCGCATCGGGCAACACGTCCGGATACGGCGACTCGTCATGCCCATGATGCTCGCGCACCGCTTGCGCGATGGAAAACCGCTCGCCGAACAGCGCGCGCAACGCATCCAGGCAGGCGGCGGGAATCGGACGGCGCAAAGTATCGGCGTGCAGAGGAGCGTTCATGGCATTCCTGGAGATCAACCGGAACCACATCGCGCGGCCCCGCGGATCGCGTATTTTACGCCGCTCCTCCAGTGACGCCCCTCCGGGGCGTCACTTTCCGCTGGCGGAACCACTGCGGCGGCGTTCGCGCACGGCGGCCGCGAGACGCTCCAGCACCTGCACCGACGAGTCCCAATCGATGCAGCCGTCGGTGATGCTCTGGCCATAGGTGAGCGCCTGTCCCGGCACCAGGTCCTGGCGCCCCGCCAGCAAATGGCTTTCGATCATCAGGCCGACGATGCGCGTATCGCCCGCCTCCATCTGGCGCGCGATATCGTCCGCCACCATCGGCTGGTTTTCCGGCTTCTTGCTGCTATTGGCGTGGCTGGTGTCTATCATCAGGCGCTGCGCCAGACCCGCCTTCGCCAGGTCCTGGCAGGCGGCTTCGACGCTGGCCGCGTCGTAGTTGGGCGCCTTGCCGCCGCGCAGGATGACATGGCAATCTTCGTTGCCGGCGGTCGAAACGATGGCCGAATGCCCGCCCTTGGTCACCGACAGGAAATGGTGCGGTTGCGATGCCGCCTTGATGGCGTCCACCGCGATCTTGATATTGCCGTCGGTGCCGTTCTTGAAGCCGACCGGGCAGGACAGGCCCGACGCCAGCTCGCGGTGCACCTGGCTTTCCGTGGTGCGCGCGCCGATGGCGCCCCAGGACACGAGGTCCGCGATGTATTGCGGCGTGATCATGTCGAGGAATTCGCAGCCGGCCGGCAAGCCACGGCTATTGATTTCCAGCAGCAGCTCGCGCGCGATGCGCACGCCCTTGTTGATATTGAAGCTGCCATCCAGGTCGGGATCGTTGATCAGCCCCTTCCAGCCCACCGTGGTGCGCGGCTTTTCGAAATACACCCGCATCACGATTTCAAGGTCGGCCTTCAGTTTTTCCCGCACGACCTTCAGCCTGTCCGCGTACTCCAGCGCCGCCTTGGTGTCATGGATGGAGCAAGGGCCGATCACCACCGCCAGCCTGTCGTCCATCCCGTGCAGAATGCGATGCAGCGCCTGGCGCGTATCGTGCACCACCGCCGATGCGGCCTGGGTACACGAAAATTCACGCATGACGTGCGCGGGCGGGGTCAGTTCCTTGATTTCGCGGATTCGAAGATCGTCAGTATTGTGAGACACGGTATTTCCTTCCTGGGGTGGGGTAGCCAGGCTGGCGGACATAAAAAAAGCCGCCAGTTTGCTGGCGGCTTTTTTGGGGGGATTCTGTGCAAACTTCAGTATGCGCGCAATCCTTCCTCCGCCAGCGGCATCGGAAAGCCAAAAAAGTAAAAATAAAATCGGCCGGCGCCGACGGACTGGATTGCGGTATTCATGGCGGCAACCATAGCATAAATTCTTGTCACAAGAAAGCGGCCGTGAAAAAAACCCACGCGCCGCCGCGCCCGTTGACGCTCGTTGATTCAGGCCGTGCCGCCCACGGTAAGACCCTCCATGCGCACCGTCGGCATGCCCACGCCCACCGGCACGCTCTGCCCTTCCTTGCCGCAGGTCCCCACGCCGGAATCGAGCCGCAAATCATTGCCGATCAGGCTGACCTTGGTCATCGCGTCCGGCCCGTTGCCTATCAGCGTCGCGCCCTTGACCGGATAGGTCACCTTGCCGTTTTCGATCATATAGGCCTCGGACGCCGAGAAAACGAATTTGCCGCTGGTGATATCCACCTGGCCGCCGCCGAAATTGACGGCGTACAGCCCGTGCTTGACCGACGCAATGATCTCCTCGGGCGGCGTCTGGCCCGCCAGCATGTAGGTATTGGTCATGCGCGGCATGGGCAAGTGCGCAAACGACTCCCGCCGGCCGTTGCCGGTAGCGGCCGTCTTCATCAGGCGGGCATTCATGGTGTCCTGCATATAGCCACGCAAGATACCGTCCTCGATCAGGACATTGCGCTGGGTCGTATTACCTTCGTCATCGACATTCAGCGAGCCGCGGCGGTCAGGTATCGTGCCATCGTCGATCACGGTAACCCCCTTGGACGCCACACGCTCGCCGATGCGGCCGGAAAACACGCTGGAACCCTTGCGGTTGAAATCGCCTTCCAGGCCATGGCCGACCGCTTCGTGCAGCAGGATGCCCGGCCAGCCCGAACCGAGCACCACGGTCATTTCGCCCGCCGGCGCGGGACGGGCGTCCAGGTTCACCAGCGCCTCATGCACCGCGTGCTCGACATACCCGCGCAGGATGTCATCCGTGAAATACGCCAGTCCCGAACGGCCGCCGCCGCCCGCGTGCCCCATTTCCCGCCGTCCGTTGCGTTCGGCGATCACCGTCAGCGACAGGCGCACCAGCGGACGCACGTCGGCGGCCAGCCGGCCATCGCTGCCGGCAACCAGGATGACGTCGTACTCGGCCCCCAGCCCCGCCATGACCTGGATCACATGGGGGTCGCGGGCCCGCGCCATCCGTTCCACCCGTTCCAGCAAGGCCACCTTCTCCGGCGCCCCCAATGTCAGCAAGGGATCGATGGCCGGATACAGGCCCCGCCCGGGGCCGGGATCGGCCGGCGCGGTGACGCGGGCCTTGCCGGCGCCCTGGCGGGCGATGCTGCGCACCGTCCGCGCCGACGACAGCAAGGCTTCCGGCGACAGCGTGTCCGAATAGGCGAAAGCGGTTTTCTCGCCGCTGATGGCGCGCACGCCCACGCCCTGGCCGATGGAAAAACTGCCGGTTTTCACGATGCCCTCTTCCAGGCTCCATCCCTCGCTGCGCGTGTATTGGAAATAAAGATCGGCGTAATCGACCTTATGCGTGAATATTTCTCCCAGCGCGCGCGCCATATCGGCCTCGCTCAATCCCCAGGGGTCGAGCAGCAAGGTTTTGGCGGTGGCAAGCGATTGAATGGCAGGATCGGTAATTTTCATGGCTGGACTCGATGGCGAACTTCACAATTTCTTCACGCTATTTGCCTGTCCCGGTATTTATCGGGTGTAGACAATATGCGATTACATGACGCGATGCCGCAATGCGGGCAAGGCCGTTCGGATTTCCTCAAGGCGATCGGTGTCTATGTTACCCGCCACCACGCCCGGCCCTTCCGGCAATTGCGCGACGATTTCACCCCAGGGGTCGACCAGCATGGAATGCCCCCAAGTGCGGCGCCCGGTCGGGTGCACGCCGCCCTGCGCCGGCGCCAGCACATAGCACTGGTTTTCGACCGCGCGAGCGCGCAACAGCAACTCCCAGTGCGCCTTTCCTGTCGTATAGGTAAAGGCGGCGGGAACCAAAATCAAGCTGACGCCTCCAAAAGCTCGATATAACTCAGGAAATCTGAGGTCATAGCAAATCGACAGCCCGACCTTGCCGATAGGGGTGTCGAAAACCCGCGGCGCCGTTCCCGGCCGTATGCTCGTCGCCTCGTCGAACGATTCGGCGCCACGCTGGAAGTTAAAGAGATGGATTTTGTCATAGCGCGCAATCGGCGCACCATCCGGCCCGAACACCAGCGTCGTGTTATAGACTCTTTCCGGTTCGGGGCAGACCATGGGCAGCGTGCCGCCGACGACGTATATGCCATGCGTACGCGCCTGCTGCGCCAGGAATGCCTGAATCGGCCCGTCGCCCTCATTCTCGCGCGCAGCCACCTTATCGGTATCCTTGCGTCCCATAAGGCAGAAATATTCAGGCAATGCGACAAGGGCGGCGCCGTCCGCGGCGGCCTCGGCGATCAGGGCGCCGGCCGCCTGAATATTTTCCTGCACGTCCGGTGTGCTGACCATTTGAATCGCGGCGACTTTGAAGGACATGGTTGATACTTCCCTTGAACAATCGGTGGACTGAAACATATGGATTCAAGAATTCTGAGGATAATGGCGGTATAAATTTTGTACCATTGCGGATACAATAACCTCATCCTGTCGGGAAAACCGAATTTCCATAATAAGGATCACAGCACCATGGTTAGAGAAAACTACGCGGCACAGCAGGCCAAGATAGAAAAGGAAATCGGCAAACTCCGCAAGCGAGCCGAATTGCTGCAGACCAAGCGGCGCAAGCCCGTGGTGGCATCGATCATTCGCTCGATGCGTGAATACAATATCACTCCCGAGGAAATCGCCGCCGCTTTCGGCAAGCCCGCCCGCGCTCCCGCCACGCGCAAGAGCGCCGCGCCGGCCGCTCCCCGGGCCAAGCGCGCCGTGGCTCCCAAGTACCGCCACCCTGAGACGGGCGAAACCTGGAGCGGCCGCGGCAAGGCCCCGCGCTGGTTGACCGCCGCCGAAGCGGAAGGCGCCAAGCGGGACAGCTTCCTTATCCAATAAGCCCGATAAGCGCCCGCGGGCGCGAAGCAGCCCGCCGCGGACCGCTGTCGATCGCCCCGCGAGGCTGCCGCAAAAACATCGCGCCGATATCCGGCGCGATGTTTTTTTATCTCCGCCGTTATGCCGGCCGACCATCGAGGACGGACCGGCAAATACACGTATTTATGCGGATAAATGGCACATTCCCTGACTTATTTCACTGCTTAGTACATTACAACCATTACATTGTATCTTCATTAAAACAACTAATATATCAATGACCCACCGGGTATTCGACCCTGCGCTCCGAGCCATTATTACCCGGGAACTGGTCGAAGACCGCCCGCACCAGATAAGGCATGACCTGCAGCAGGCGGTCGCTGCCGGATACGCTATAAGCGCTGGCTCGATACACTTCGGCGCCGCCGTTACTGGCGTCGCGAATCGAGATTCCGAGCGAGTTGCGATAAGCGACCGTGGGCACATCCACCCAGTCAGGGCCCCAATAGCCGCCGAAACCGCCCCAATAGCCGCGCGGACCATAGAATCCGGGATAACCGCCATAGAAATAGGGATCATAGGGACGCCGCACCATGACCTGGGTTTGCGCGACGCCATACGTGAAGGACACATTGAATCGCGCCGGCGCCCCCTTGGCGGCTTCCACCAGGCCGGTCGCGCCTATGCCGGCCCGCACCATGTCCTGGTAAGACTGATACTCCAGGTTATTTTCCTGGCCAGCATCGGCCGCGACGAAACGATACGTCTGCCCGGTCGCGTTGTCGGGCCAATGCTGGAAGGACGTCACGCGCGCCGACACCGTATTGGTCGTCGCGCATCCCGCCAGCGCCAGCGCGAACAAGGCGGCGCAGCACGCCCGGACCCACCGTGCAAAGGACAGATGTTTATAGCGATTCATGAAATGACTCCTGGAGTACGGCGAACCTCGTACACGGCCGCGACGCATCATACGTCTTGCCCATGCCCTTGAGACCAGGCTTAGCGTATAAAGTTTTGCGCAGCAAGCACCAGGCCGCGTCCTACAATAGCCAGGTCATGACTTCTTTCCGGGGAAAAATAGCCCATGCGCACCGATACTTCCGTGACCATCTACCGCAAGGACTACCGGCCCTATCCTTTTGAAATTCCCGAAGTGGCGCTGGCGTTCGATCTCGAACCCGAGGTCACCACCGTGACGTCACGCCTGACCGTGCGCCGTCGCACGGCCGGCGACACGGCGCCGCTGGTGCTGGACGGCAGCGAGCTGGAGCTGGTCTCGGTTCATGTCGACGGCGCCGCCTGGGATGCCGGCCGCCATACGCTGACCGCGGAGACCCTGACGCTACCCGGCCTGCCCGACCAGGCCGTGGTCGAGATCGTCAGCCGCTGCCGCCCCCAGGCCAATTCGACGCTGATGGGCCTGTACGTATCGAGCGGGAATTTCTTCACGCAGTGCGAGGCCGAAGGTTTCCGCCGCATCACCTGGTTCGCGGACCGGCCGGATGTGATGTCGCGCTATCGGGTGACGCTGCGCGCCCTGCCCGAGTACCCCCACCTGTTAAGCAACGGCAACCTGGTCGCCAGCCGTACGTTGCCCGACGGTCGCCAGGAAGTGGAATGGGAAGATCCTTTCCCCAAGCCCTGCTACCTGTTTGCCCTGGTGGCGGGGCAGCTGACCTGCCGCGAGACCCGTGCGCGCACCGCCAGCGGCCGTGAAGTGCTGTTGCAGGTCTATAGCGACCCGGGGTCGGAGGACCGCACGGCCTGGGCCCTGGAATCGCTGGAACGGGCCTTGCGCTGGGACGAGACCCGCTTCGGCCTGGAATTGGACCTGGACCGCTTCATGGTGGTCGCCGTGCGCGACTTCAACATGGGCGCGATGGAGAACAAGGGCCTGAATATCTTCAACGCGGCCTACGTGCTGGCGAATCCCGATACGGCCACCGACGCCAACTACGAAGGCATCGAGTCGGTCATCGGCCACGAGTATTTCCACAACTGGACCGGCAACCGCGTGACCTGCCGCGACTGGTTCCAGTTGAGCCTCAAGGAAGGGCTCACGGTTTTCCGCGACCAGGAATTCAGCGCCGACATGATGGCGCACGGTCTGGATGCCGCGGCCGCCGCCAGCGCCCGCGCGGTCAAGCGCATCGATGACGTCGCCACGCTGCGCGCCGCGCAATTCCCGGAAGATGCCGGCCCCATGGCCCATCCCATCCGCCCCGAAAGCTACCAGGAGATCGGCAACTTCTACACGGCCACGGTCTACGAGAAAGGCGCCGAGGTCATCCGCATGCAGCATACGCTGCTGGGCGAGCAAGGCTTTCGCGCGGGGATGGACGAGTATTTCCGCCGCCATGACGGGCAGGCCGTGACCTGCGACGACTTCGTGGCCGCGATGGAATCGGTCTACACGCGGCAGCATCCCGGCCGCGACCTGTCCGTGTTCCGCCGCTGGTACCGCCAGGCCGGCACGCCGCGCGTCGCCGTCTCGCTGGCCTACGATGCGGCGACGCGGCGCTGCGCCGTGACCCTGTCGCAGCGCTGCGCGCCGGTCGGGGTCGAAAAAACCACGGCCGACGGGGCCGACAAGCCGCCGTTGCATATCCCGTTCGCGATGGGCCTGCTGGACCGCGCCGGCCGGCCCCTGCCGCTCTCGCTCGACGGCGCGCCGGCCGTGGACACGGTGCTGCTGGAGTTGACCACCGAACGCCAGGAATGGGTGTTCGATGGCATTTCCAGCGAGCCCGTGCCGTCGCTGCTGCGCGGTTTCTCCGCGCCCGTCATCGTCGAGTACCCCTGGCGTGACGACCAACTGGCCCTGCTGTCGGCGCACGATCCCGACCCCTTCGCCCGCTGGGAGGCCGGCCAGGAACTGGCCACGCGCCAGATCCTGGCGCTGGCTGCACGTGTCCAGCAAGGGGACGCGCTGAGCCTGCAACCCGCTTTTGTCGAGGCCTGGCGCACCCTGCTGACCGATCCGCGGCTGGATGCCGCCTATCGCGCCCGTGCGCTCGCCCTGCCGTCGGAGAAGACGCTGGCCGAACGCATGACCGATATCGACCCGCCCGCCCTCGCCGTCGCGCGCGATTTCGTGCGCGCCGACCTGGGCCGCCAGTTGGCCCAGGCCTGGACGGCCGCGTTCGAGAACAACCAGACGCCGGGCGCCTACAGCCCCGCGCCCGTCCCGGCGGGCCGGCGCGCCTTGAAGAACCTGGCCCTGTCACACCTGATGGCGGCCGGCGATGCGCGCGCGCAAGCGTGGGCGCTGGAGCAATACGACCAGGCCGGCAATATGACCGACCGCCTCGGCGCCCTGGGCGCGCTGGTCAACCATGGCCGTCCCGACGACGCCACGCGCACGCTGGGCGACTTCTACGAGCAGTGGCAGCAGGACCCGCTGGTCATCGACAAGTGGTTCGCACTGCAGGCCACGGCGCGCTCCACGTCCGTGGAAACGGTTCGAGGCCTGATGGCCCATCCCGCCTTCACGCTGCGCAATCCGAATCGCGCCCGCGCCCTGGTATTCCAGTTCTGCCTGAACAACGCGCGCGGCCTGCACCTGCCTGACGGCAGCGGCTATGCGTTCTGGGTCGAGCAGGTGCTGGCGCTGGACGCGCTGAACCCCGAAATCGCCGCCCGCCTGGCCCGCGCGCTGGACAACTGGGCACGCTATACGCCGGCCCTGCGTGAACCCATGCGGCGCGCGCTGGAAAAAGTCCGCGCGCACGCGGGCCTTTCGCGCAACGTCAACGAAATCGTGTCCAAGGCGCTGGAACTGGCCGCCTGACTTCATTCATCCTGGAGAATCCCTTGAAAAGAAAGACCCTCACCCAATACCTGGTCGAGCAGCAGCGCGAACACGGCGTGGTCGTGCCGGAAGTACGCCTGCTGATCGAAGTGGTCGCGCGCGCCTGCAAGGCCATCAGCCACGCCGTCAGCAAGGGCGCCCTGGGCGGCGTGCTGGGCAGCCTGGGCACGGAAAACGTGCAAGGCGAAGTGCAGAAGAAGCTGGACGTGATGTCCAACGAAATCCTGCTCGAAGCCAACGAATGGGGCGGCCACCTGGCCGCCATGGCATCGGAAGAAATGGAAACCATCCATCCCATTCCGAACCGTTATCCCAAGGGCGAATACCTGCTGCTGTTCGATCCGCTGGATGGTTCGTCGAACATCGACGTCAACGTGTCCATCGGCACCATCTTCTCGGTGCTGCGCGCGCATCACGACACGCCCGGCCAGCCCGTGGGCGAACAGGACTTCATGCAGCCCGGCAACAAGCAGGTGGCGTCGGGCTATGCGGTGTACGGCCCGCAGACCATGCTGGTCATCACCGTGGGCAATGGCGTGGCCGGCTTCACCCTGGACCGCGAAATGGGATCCTGGGTGCTGACCCACGAAGACATGCGCATTCCCGAGGACACCAAGGAATTCGCCATCAATATGTCGAACATGCGTCACTGGGCGCCGCCCGTGAAGCATTACATCGACGACTGCCTGGCCGGCAAGACCGGGCCGCGCGGCAAGGATTTCAACATGCGCTGGGTGGCGTCCATGGTGGCCGACGTGCACCGCATCCTGACGCGTGGCGGCATCTTCATGTATCCGTGGGACTCGCGCGAGCCGAACAAGCCGGGCAAGTTGCGCCTGATGTATGAAGCCAACCCCATGAGCCTGCTGATCGAGCAGGCCGGCGGCGCCGCCATCGACGGCACGCAGCGCATCCTCGACATCCAGCCCATGCAGCTGCACCAGCGCGTCAGCGTCATCCTCGGTTCGAAGAACGAAGTCGAAACCGTGGCGCGTTATCACAAGGAACACGGCCAGGGCTGATCCGGTTCCGCGAGCCCAAATGAAAAGACCCGCGCCATGGCTGTGATGCGGGTCTTTCTTGTCTTGGGGCGGCCCCAAGACAAAAAGCCCCCCTCGGGGGGCACAAGCGGCGTCCTACTTCACTTCCTGTATGGAATGGACGTCGTCCTTGTTGATCTGCACCTTCTTGCCATTGTCTTCGTACTGGTAGGTGCCGGACTTCTTGTTGTATTCCGGCTCGTCCGGAGTGACGATCTGCTGTCCGTCCTTGGTCTGCACGACATTCGGATGGGAACAAGCCGCAAGGCCGCCCAGCGCGGTGGTAGCCAGGGCCAAAGCCAGAAGTTTTCGGGTCATGTCGCAGCTCCTCTAGGTCAGTGACCTAATCACCTTAGCCCACGCTGCCGCCCGTAGGACGTGACGGACTGTGGACAAAATGCGAGTGACTGTAAGGAGGGAAACCCGGCGACGGCGCGCGCCGCGGGGCATGCGGTCGCCCGTCCGCGGCGCGGGAAAAAAGACGCCGCGATGCGGCGTCTTCATACAACCATCAATCCAGCGTCAGGATCGTCGCGCCGGTGGTCTTGCGCGCCGCCAGCGCGGTGTGCGCGTCGCCGACCTGCGCCAGCGGATAACGCTGGCCGATGTTCAGCTTGATCTTCTTCTTGACCACCAGGTCGAACAACTCGCTGGAGGCGGCCTGCAGCTTGTCCAGCGTATTGATGTGCAGGCCCAGCGACGGACGCGTCAGGTACAGGCAGCCCTTCTGGTTGAGGATGCCGACATTCACGCCGGTCACCGGACCCGACGCGTTGCCGAAGCTGACCATCAGGCCACGCGGTTCGATGCAGTCGAGCGACGCTTCCCAGGTATCCTTGCCAACGCCGTCATACACCACCGGCACCTTCTTGCCACCGGTCAGTTCCAGCAGCTTCTCGGCGACGTTCTCGCGCGAATAATCGATGGTGGCCCAGGCGCCGTGCTCCTTGGCCAGCGCGGCCTTCTCCGGGCTGGAAACGGTGCCGATCAATTTCACGCCCAGCGCGCGCGCCCACTGGCAGGCGATCAGGCCCACGCCGCCCGCCGCCGCGTGGAAAAGAATCGTCTCATTACCTTGCAGGCGGTAGGTTTGGCGAAACAGGTATTGCACCGTCAAGCCCTTGAGCATCATGGCGGCGGCTTCGTCGAAGCTGATGCCCTTCGGCAGCTTCACCACGTTCACGGCCGGCACATTGCGCACTTGGGCATAGGCGCCCAGCGGGCTTTGGCCATAGGCGACGCGATCCCCCTTCTTGACATGGGTGACTTCGCTGCCCACCGCTTCGACCACGCCCGCGCCCTCCGAGCCCAGGCCGTGCGGCAAGGGGTGCGGATACAGGCCGGTGCGGAAATAGATGTCGATGAAGTTCAAGCCCGCGGCGTGCTGGCGTATCGTGACTTCCTTCGGGCCGGGGGGCGGCACTTCCAGGTCGACGAGTTTCAGGACCTCGGGACCGCCATGGGTTTCGAGCTGGATTGCCTTTGCGATAGTGCTGGCCATGCAACGCTCCTTTTGTGCGTTTATCGTTGGGTACAGGATGAATGGAAAGCAAGGGAATTCATGCCGGCGCGTTCCGGGGCTTGGCGGACGCCCGCGATTTGGCGGTGAGCGCGAACACGCCGGCCAGGACCAGGCCGGTGCCCGCCAATTGCCAGGATGTCACCGGCTCGCCCAGGAACCAATATGCCAGGAACAATACGGAGACCGGCCCCAGCATGCCAAGCTGCGCCGCCAGGGGCGCGCCGATGCGCGAGACGGCGGCCATGATCATGAAGACCGGCAGAACGGTGTTGACGGTGGCGTGTATGAGCGACAAGCCGTAGAAACCCATGGGCTGGAGCAGCGCCGATACCGGATGCAGCACGAAGAACTGGACCAGGCAGGCAATGCTGGAGACGGTCATGGCATAGGCTGTCAGGCGTGTGGAGCCCACCCGCTTGACCAACTCGCCGGAGCCGATCAGGTACAGGGCATACGTCAGCGCGGACGCGAAGACGAAGCCCGCGCCCAGCCAGACCGCATCGCCCGCCGATTGCGACAGGTCATGCGCGAACACCAGCACCACGCCCGCGTAGGACAGCGCCAGCGCCACCCACTGGCTGCGCGCGATGGCGCGCTTGAGCCAGAAGGCGGTGATGAGCAGCACCAGCGTCGGCGAGAGGAAAAGGATCAGGCGCTCCAGCCCGACGCTGATATAGCGCAGGCCCAGGAAATCCAGGAAGCTGGACAGGTAGTAGCCAAGCAGGCCCAGCACCACCACGCGGCCCCGCTCGCCCGCCGTCAGCACCGGCAGCTGGCCGCGCCGCGCCCGGCGCGCCTGGTCCAGCGCGATCAGGGCGAAGAACGGTAGCGAGAACAGCATGCGAAACGCAATCAGCGTGACGGCGTCCACGCCATACGCATAGGTGAACTTGACGACGATGGCCTTGCCCGAGAAGAGGATGGCGCCCAGGGCAGCAAGCGTAAAGCCCATTGCGCGTTGCGAGAACCCGCTGCTGGCCGGGGGAACGGTCGTCGATGTCATGGGCCGGATTTTATGTGCGGGAGCGCCACGTTTGCACCCCCTTTCTACGACATCGACAGCACGCAGGCGCGCCGGCCACATTCCGTCCCCCATAACCCTGTGGCAAGTCGGGGCTTTATTGACAGTTACTGTTTAGGCAGCTACATTGCGCGGCATGAATACCGAAACCCCTGACCCGTCAGACGATTCGCCGCCCTACCGCTGCGATCGCCTGCAAATGTTTGAAGAGAACCCCGGGTATCTCATCAAACTGGTGTACAACTCGCTGAACCGGGCGCTGGACCAGGAAATGGCCCCGCTCGGGCTGACGGCCACCCAGTGGCGGCCGCTGGCCATGGTCAGCATGGGGCGCGCCGACACCGCGGCCGAGCTGGCACGCATGTCGGACGTCGACACCGGCGCCATGACGCGGACCCTGGACCGCCTGGAAGCCAAGGGATTGCTGCGCCGCCAGCGCTGCGAGCACGACCGCCGCGTGATCAAGATCGAGGTCACGGAGGAAGGCGCCGCCGTCACCCGCCAGATCCCCCTGAATATTGCCCGCACCTTGAACCACTTCCTGCGGGGGTTCACGGAAAAGGAGGCCCAGATGTTGTCCCACTTCATGCGCCGCATGCTGGCAAACGGCTCCGCGCCCGTGCCGCCGTCCAAATGACCAGGCGACATGACTGGTCCTGTAGTTCGCCTAAATCACTGCCTAGGCAATTACATCCTGAACAATTACTTAAAGCATCTCAATTGAATCTCTGGTCGCTATGAAACGCTTATTGAGCTCCTTGCTGGTCCTGACGCTGGGCGGTTGCGCGCTGATGGAGCCAGGCCCCCAACCGGTCAAGCAGGTCGATGGGACCGCGCTGGGCCTGAGCACGACGACCGCCAACTGGCCCGTGGAGAAATGGTGGCGGCGCTATCAGGACACCCAGCTCGACACGTTGGTGGAAGAAGCCCTGGCCAACAGCCCTTCGATGGCCGCGGCCCAGGCGCGCCTCGCGCAGGCCAACGCGGCCGTGGGCACCGCCCGCGCACCGCTGCTGCCGCGCGTGGATGCGGACTACAGCCTGCAGCGTGAGCACATCTCCAAGAACTATATCTACCCTGCCCCGCTGGCCGGCTCGGCGCAGAGCGATACTCGCCTGGGCCTGGACTTCAGCTACGAGCTGGATTTCTGGGGCAAGAACAGCTCCCGCCTGAAGGCGGCGCTGTCGCAGCAGCAAGCCGCCGAGGCCGATCGCCAGGCGGCGCGCGTCATGCTGAGCAGCGCGGTGGTGGAAGCCTATCTCAACCTGCAGGACGCCTTCGCCCAGCGCGAGGTCCTGCAGCGCATCCTCAAGCAGCGCGAGAATGTGCAGGCCATCACCGCCCAGCGCTTCAGCGCGGGCCTGGACACGCAGGTGGAAGTCAAGCAGGCGGACGCCGCGCTGGCCGCCGGCAAGGTGCAGTTGACCCAGATCGAGACCACGCTGGCGCAACTGCGCAACCAGGTCGCGGCCCTCGTCGGCGCCGGTCCCGAACGCGGCCAGCGGCTGGTCGCGGCCACGATGACGGCGCCCGGAGGCGGCGTGCCAGCCTCCGTGCCGCTGGAGCTGCTGGGCCATCGCGCCGATGTCACGGCCGCGCGCTGGCGCGCGGAAGCGGCGCGCAAGGAAATCGACGTCGCCAAGGCGCAGTTCTATCCCAACGTGAACCTCACCGCCT
Organism: Achromobacter aloeverae; assembly: GCF_004121055.1. Lineage (GTDB taxonomy): Bacteria > Pseudomonadota > Gammaproteobacteria > Burkholderiales > Burkholderiaceae_B > Bordetella_C > Bordetella_C aloeverae. Next base: position 28,892 of record NZ_PYAL01000002.1, on the reverse strand, counting down.
TCATCGGCTTCCAGGCGCTGGGCACCAACAACCTGCTGGACGCCGGCAGCCGCGCCGCCAACATCGGCCCGGCGATTTCGCTGCCCCTGTTCCACAACGGCGAGCTCAACGCCAATCTGGCAGGCCGCCGCGCCGATGCCGACCTGGCGGCCGCCGACTACAACCAGACCGTGCTGACCGCGGTGCGCCAGACCGCCGATGCGCTTGACGCGCTGCGCCTGCTGGAACGCGAAACCACGGAACAGCGCCAGGCGCGCACGTCCACCGACGCGGCCTATGAACTTGCCGTGAACCGTTATCGCGCCGGCCTGGGCAACTACCTGACCGTGCTGATCGCGCAGGATAGCGTGCTGGTGCAGGCGCGCCTGGACACCGACCTGCGCTTCCGCGCGTACAAGCTCGACGCCGACCTGGCCAAGGCCCTGGGCGGCGGTTATGTGGAGACCGCCGACGCGGCCCTTGCCGCGGCAGGGACTGCCCCGGCCTCCGACGACCAGAACAACACCCATTGAACCCCTCGGACACTACGTCATGAATGCCCCGCAGACTTCCAATTCCGCCCGCAAACGCCTGATGTTGCTGGCCACCGGCATTTTCGTTCTGATCGCCATCGCCTACGCCGTCTGGTGGTGGGTAGTCGGTTCGCACTTCGAAAGCACCGACGATGCCTACGTGCACGGCAACCTCGTGCAGATCACCCCGCAGGTGCCCGGCACGGTAGTGGCCATCGAAGCCGACGACACCGAAACCGTCAAGGCCGGCGCGCCGGTGGTGCGCCTGGATCCCGCCGACACCGACATCGCGCTGGCGCAGGCCGAGGCCAAGCTGGGCCAGACGGTGCGGCAAGTGCGCACGCTGTATGTGCAGAACGATGCGCTGGCCGCCGACGTCGACGTGCGCCTGGCCGACATCGAACGCGCCCAGGCAGACCTGGCGCGCGCCCGCAGCGATCTCGCGCGGCGCCAGGCCCTGGCCAAGTCCGGCGGCGTCAGCGGCGAGGAAATCCTGCACGCGCAGACCACGCTGAAAAGCGCCGAGTCCGGCCTGGCCCAGGCCAAGGCCTCGCTGGCCGCCTCCAAGGCCAAGCTGGCCACCAACCAGGCCCTGACGCACGGCACCACGGTGGAACGGCATCCCGACGTCCTGGAAGCCGCCGCCAACGTGCGCAACGCATGGCTGGCGACTTCGCGCACGGTGCTGCCGGCGCCGGTGACGGGCATGGTGGCGCGGCGCGGCGTGCAGGTCGGCCAGCGCGTGGCGCCCGGCAACACGCTGATGAATATCGTGCCGCTGGACCAGGTCTGGGTGGAAGCGAATTTCAAGGAAGGCCAGCTGCGCAATATGCGCGTGGGCCAGGACGTGGAACTGACCGCCGACCTGTATGGCGGCAGCGTCAAGTATCACGGCAAGGTGATAGGCCTGGACGCGGGCACCGGCAGCGCGTTTGCCCTGCTGCCGGCGCAGAACGCCACCGGCAACTGGATCAAGGTGGTGCAGCGCGTGCCCGTGCGCATCGCCCTGGATCCCAAGGAACTGCAGGCGCATCCGCTGCGCATCGGCCTGTCGATGGACGTGGAAGTGGACGTCGGCAAGCAGGAAGGCCAGGCCGTGACGCAAGCCACCCGCACCGAGCCGGTCTGGGTCACCCGCGCGTTCGAGCCTGACCACAAGGAAGCCGATGCCATGATCCAGAAGATCATCCAGGCCAACCTGGCGCAATAAACCCATCCGCGCACCACGCGTCCCCGCCCCTCTCGAACAGACGCCATGAGCGAGCAAACCTCCAACGCCGGTTCGGCGCCGGCCACGCCGGCGCCGCCCGCCGGCACCTATGCGCCCCTGACGGGGGCCACGCGGATCATCGGCGCCGTGGCCCTGTCGACCGCGGTGTTCATGAACGTGCTGGACACCTCGATCGCCAACGTATCGATCCCGACCATTTCAGGCGACCTGGGCGTCAGCACCAGCCAGGGCACCTGGGTCATCACGTCGTTCGCGGTCGCCAACGCCATCACCGTGCCGCTGACGGGCTGGCTGACGCAGCGCTTCGGCCAGGTGAGGCTGTTCCTGGCCTCCACCCTGCTCTTCGTGCTGGCCTCCTGGTTGTGCGGCTTCGCGCCCACCCTGGAGGCGCTGATCGGCTTTCGCGTGCTGCAGGGCGCCGTCGCCGGCCCCATGATCCCGCTTTCGCAAGCGCTGATGCTGGCCAGCTTCCCGAAGGAGAAAGCCGGCATGGCGCTGGCGGTCTGGGCCATGACCACGCTGGTGGCGCCCGTGGCCGGGCCCCTGCTGGGAGGATGGATCTCCGACAACTACACCTGGCCCTGGATCTTCTATATCAACGTCCCCGTCGGCCTGCTGGCCGCCTGGGTCAGCTGGCGCATCTACGGCAAGCGCGAATCGGTCACGCACAAGCGCCCCATCGACAAGGTGGGCCTGATCCTGCTGGTGGTCTGGGTCGGCTCGCTGCAGGTGATGCTGGACAAGGGCAAGGAGCTGGACTGGTTCCAGAGCTCGACCATCGTCACCCTGGCGGTCGTGGTCATCGTCGCCTTCGTGTTCTTCGTGATCTGGGAATTGACCGACGCCCATCCGGTGGTGGACCTGCGGCTCTTCAAGATCCGCAATTTCTCGGTGGGCGCGATCACCCTGGCGGTCGCGTATGGCGTGTTCTTCGGCAACGTGGTGCTATTGCCGCTATGGCTGCAAAGCAATATGAACTACACCGCGACGGATGCCGGCATCGTCACCGCGCCCGTCGGCATCCTCGCCATCCTGCTGACGCCCGTGGTCGGCCGCCTGCTGGCCACGCGCGATCCCCGCCACCTGGTCACGTTCGCCTTCTGCGTCTTCGCGCTGGTGTGCTACCTTCGCGCCGGCTTCACGCCGCAGACGGACATGCGCAACCTGGTCATACCGACCATCATCCAGGGCGCGGCCATGGCGGCTTTCTTCGTTCCGCTGACATCGATCACGCTGTCCGGCATCGAGCCCTGGCGCATTCCCGCGGCCTCGGGCCTGTCCAACTTCTGCCGGTTGACGATGGGCGGCTTCGGCACCTCCATCGCCACCACGGTCTGGGAAAACCGCGCGACCATGCACCATGCCCACTTGACCGAGACGGCCAAGCCGGGGACGCAGGCATTCGACCAGGCGGTGCATGCGCTGTCGAACGTCGGCATGTCGCCGCAACAGTCGCTCACCGCGGTGGACGGCATCGTCAACGCCCAAGCCTTCACGCTGTCGGCGCTGGACGTGTTCTATGCGTCGGCGCTGATTTTCCTGATGCTGATCGTGCTGGTCTGGTTCGCCCGCCCCCAGCGGGCCGCCAAGGGCGGCGGCGCGGCCGAGGCGGCGGCCGGGGCGCATTGAAGCCGGCTGCCGGCCCGTGACGAACGGGCCGCGCGTTGAAAGACATACGGGCCGCTTGCGCGGCCCGTATGTCTTTCATGCATCGGCGGGAAACGGCGCGGCCGCTAGGCTGCCGCTGCGACGGGGGACAACAGGCTGCGCCAGTCCACCTTGGGGATGATGCGTTCGGACAGCGCGCTGTCCAGGGACAGGTTGTAGAGCTCCACGCCGCGCTCCTTCAACAGGCCGGCGGCCTGGGCAAAGGACGGCTCTATCATGCGCTCGAAATTACGCACCAGCCGGCTGGTCTCGGGACGCTCGCCCTCGTCATAGAAGCGGCGGCCGCTCGAAAAACCCAGGTCCAGCCCATGGATGTACAGCTTTTTCACGCCGCCGGCGACCATCACCTGCAAGGCGGCATAGGCCACCGTATCCGCGTCGAACACCCCACGCGCCACGTTGAAGCTGTAGCCCAGTGCGCGCTCGGCGTCGAACACCGACATTTCCGGACGCGCCCGCGCCAGCGCCAGCAACTCCTGCGGCGTCGACGAGGGCTGGTAGGCGCGCTCGGATACCACTTCGATGACGCAGATGCGGCATTTGTAGGTCGCCGGCGGAATGCCCTGCATCAGGTAGCGCAACACATCCGGCGTGACGAACAGCGTCAGGTCGCGCGAGACCACTTCGCGCATCAGGTCGATGCGGCGCCGGACGAAATTCTGGTCGATGACGCAGTAATACTTGAACGGGATATCGAACTTGTGAACCAGCGCGATGGAACCGTTCACGCCCATGGCCGCGGCGATGGGCAGGCGGTCGTACTGGATCTCGGCGATGGAAGGGCCGCTGAGTATCAGGTGCACCAGTTCGGGGGAATCGGTGAAGGCTTCGGCGACCGGAGTCAGCGGCACGGAATGGCGGAAAGCCTTGAATGCCGAAATGGCGCCCGTCGCGTCGCGCTTGATCGAGACGTACGGCCACAGGTGCCGATTGTGCTGCATGCGCCGGCTGCGCATTGCCGCATAGAACTTGCGCCAGAAACGATCCAGCCGCTGGTTCCCCACCTTGCCGTTGTAAAGCACCACGCCGCCGCCGTCGCCGTAGGTACGCGGCGGCGCGGCACCGGGCATGCCCTCAGCGGTGTCGATAGCCAGACTTGTAGATGGTAACAATGCCAAACTCGTACTCAGTGATCATTTAGTGCGGATAAGGAATGCAGCTCCGCCAGTGTCACTGGACGCCCCCGCGCCCATCGGTCCGGCACTGCATAGGCGACTATAACCTTACAACCGCATTCAAAATTGAAAATTTGATGAAACGCAGAATTCAAAACCGAGGATCCTCGCTGAACACCTTGTGATTTTCGTGGATTTGTGGCCGTTTATACGGATCAGCATAGGATTGTTACATCAAAGGGACGTTCCGTTTCACTCAGTGCGGCATCGGCGCGTCGCGTCGTCTGTAACAACGACGCAACCTCGGTTCCCTGGATTTTCCTAGGCCTCACCCCTGCGCCAGCCGGTCGGCGACCGCCTTGCCCACATCGACCGTCTTGGCGCCGCCTTGCATATCCGGCGTGCGAGGGCCGTGCTCCAGGACGGCCTCGATGGCGCGCACCACCGCCTGCGACGCCTCCGGATATCCCAGGAAGTCCAACATGAGCGCCCCACTCCAGATCTGCCCGATGGGATTGGCGATGCCCTTGCCATAAATGTCGGGCGCCGACCCATGCACCGGCTCGAACAGCGACGGAAACTTGCGCTCCGGATTGAGGTTGGCCGACGGCGCGATGCCTATCGTCCCCGTGCAAGCCGGACCGAGGTCGGAAAGGATGTCGCCGAACAGGTTGGACGCCACCACCACGTCGAAGCGGTCCGGATGCTGCACGAAGTGCGCGCACAGGATGTCGATGTGGAACTTGTCCCACCGCACGTCCGGATAATGCTGGGCCATCTCGGCCACGCGGGCATCCCACCACGGCATGGAAATGGAAATGCCGTTGGACTTGGTGGCCGCGGTCAGGTGCTTGCCCCGCTTGCGCGCCAGCTCGAAGGCGAACTTGAGCACGCGCTCGGCCCCGATGCGGGTGAAGACGCTCTCCTGGATGACGACTTCGCGCTCGGTGCCCGCGAACAGCGTGCCGCCGCTGTTCGAATACTCGCCCTCGGTGTTCTCCCGGACGATGAAGAAATCGATGTCGCCCGGCTTGCGGTTGGCCAGCGGGGAAACCACGCCGGGCATCAGCCGCACGGGGCGCAGGTTGATGTACTGGTCGAAATCGCGGCGGAAACGGAAGAGCGAGCCCCACAAGGCCTCATGGTCGGGCACCTTGTCCGGCCAGCCGATGGCGCCGAAGAAAATCGCCTCGTGGCCGCCGATCTGCTCGCGCCAGTCGTCCGGCATCATCTTGCCGTGCCTGGCGTAATAGTCGCAGCTCCAGTCGAAATGGTCCCATTGGAAATCGATGCCGAAGCGCGTGGCCGCCGCCTCCAGCACGCGCAGGCCTTCCGGCATGACTTCCTTGCCTATGCCATCACCGGCGATGACCGCGATCTTGTGTTTCTTTGCCACTGGGCTGTCTCCTTGGATACGATGCCGGGAATCCGGACGGCGCCCGCGTCACGCGCGGCGCGCCACGGGGGCACGCCGGCTGTGCTCCAGCGCGGGCGTGATCACCTGCACCAGCCGCTGGAAGGACGGGCCGATGAGATTATCGGGCACGCAGGCATACCCCAGCAACAAGCCGGGCGCGCCGGCCGAGCCCTCGTAATAGCGCGACAGCGGACGCACCGTCAACCCCAGCGTGCGCGCCGCGATGGCGATGCCCAGGTCGTCGGTGCCGGCGGGCAGGTGCATGACCAGATGCAGGCCCGCTTCGTGGGTCGAAATAGGCCAGTCGGCCCCGAACTGGGCGGTAATGGCATCGCGCAGCAAGGTCTGGCGGCGCGCGTACACCTGGCGCATCCGCCGCAAGTGGGTCGCATAGTGGCCTTTCTCGATGAACTCCGCCAGCACGGCCTGGTCCATCAGCCGCCCCTCGCGGTACAGCTCGGACAGGCCGATGCCGAACGGCGTGGCCAGCGCCCGCGGCAGCACCATATAGCCCAGCCGTATGCCGGGGTAAAGCGTCTTGGAGAACGTGCCCAGGTAGAGGACGCGATCGTGCTGGTCCATGCTTTGCAGGGACGCCAGCGGCTTGCCGCCGAAACGGAATTCGCTGTCGTAGTCGTCCTCGACGATCCACGCACCATGCTCGCGGGCGTAGTCCAGCAAGCCGCGCCGGCGCGTCAGGCTCATGATGTGCCCCAGCGGGTACTGGTGCGACGGCGTCACGAAAATAAAGCGCGGCGGCTGCGCCAATTGCCTGGCGTCGGGCGCCAGGCCCTCGTCGTCGACGTCCACCGGTATGGTCGTTATGCCGCAGGCCTGGAGCATGGAGCGCGCGCCCCAGTAGCCCGGGTTCTCCATCCAGGCCGTATGCCCCGGATCGCCCAGCAGGCGAGCCAGCAAGCCGATGGATTGGTGGATGCCCGTGGTCAGCACCACCTGCTCGGGCTCGCAGCGCACCGCGCGCGACATGCGCAGGTGCTCGGCCAGGACCCGGCGCAGGGGCATGTAGCCGGCCCCGTGCGCATATGTCAGCAACTCCGGCGGCGGCGCGCGCCAGTGCCGGCTCAGCAGCTTGTTCCAGATCCCGTGCGGGAAGAGGGAAACATCCGGCACGCCGGCGACGAAAGCGCCCAATTGGCGGTCCGATACCGAGGCCAGGCGCACCAGCTGGTTGCCGCGGGCGGACAGCGCGGCCTGGTGCCAGGCCGGATCATCGGGGCGGTGCTCGGGCGGCCCGCTGCCGCGGATACGCGGCGCCGTGTCGGAAACGAAGGTGCCACTGCCAAACGCGGACTCGACATAGCCCTCCGCCAGCAGCTGTTCGTAGGCGTGCATGACGGTGTTGCGGGATAACCCCAGGTCGGTCGCCAAGGTCCGCGTGGCGGGCATCTTGACCCCCGCGGCGATCTCCCCGTCGAGTATCAACATGCGCAGAACGGTATATATCTGCCGCGATAAGGGCTCCTTCTCGCTGCGATCCAGTCGACGCAGCAGGACCTCGGACAGATTGACATCGCGCAAGTGGCACCATCCATGCGAAGAAATTTGGCTCTATTGAGAGTACCAAATATTCGATACGCTGCGCCCAGCGGTTCAAGGCAGTCCACAAGAAAAATGCTTAGTCCGGGCCTGGAAGGGCCCGCCTCAAGGGGAATATCTTGCAGTCGGACGACACATCATTGCCAGCCACGCGCCCGCGCCGACGATGCGGCTGTCGCCATCCACGCTTGCCCGCCAAGGCTCCTCCCACGCCGTAATTCCGCCGACCGGCGGGAACTGAACCTGTTTTTTGCTTTCTCCCACCCCCGGCGTCCCCACAAGGGCCGCCAGGCGACGCACTTACTTCCTCCATGGAGGCCTGTTGTGAAACTCGAACTAAGCTTCAAACTCGTTCTGGCGTCGCTGGCCGTCGCGGCCGCGCTGCCTTTGGGCGCCCAGGCGCAAACACGCGGCGGCACGCTCAACATGATCGTGCAGCCCGAGCCGCCGGTCATCGTGACGGCCATCAACCAGCAGGCCCCCACCCAGTTCGTGGCCGGCAAGATCTTCGAAAGCCTGTTCACCTACTCGGCCGACCTCAAGCCGCAGCCCAGCCTGGCCAAGTCCTACGATGTGTCGGCCGATGGACTGACCTATACCTTCCATCTGCAGGACGGCGTCAAATGGCAGGACGGCCAGCCCTTCACCGCCGATGACGTGGTGTTCTCCCTGGCCGACATGCTGCCCAAGACGCACGCCCGCGCCCGCGTGCTGCTGAACCAGTTCGTGGCGTCGGTCGCGAAGACCGACGACCTGACGGTGGTGGTCAAGCTTAAGTCGCCGTTCCCGGCCTTCCTGCTGGCCTTCGAGCCGGGCTTCGCGCCCATCATGCCCAAGCACATCTATGCCGGCACCGACTACATGACCAATCCGGCGAACCAGAAGCCGGTCGGCACGGGCCCGTTCATCTTCAAGGAATGGAAACGCGGCGAGTACATCAAGCTGGTACGCAATCCCAATTACTGGAAAGCGGGCAAGCCCTACCTGGACGAGCTGGTCTTCAACGTCATCCCCGATTCCGCCTCGCGCGCCGTGGCGTTCGAACGTGGCTCGGTCGACGTGCTGCGCGGCGGCGACATCGACAACGTCGACGTCAAGCGCATGCGCGCCCTGCCCAACGTCCAGTACACGACCGCGGGCTGGGAAATGTTCTCGCCGCAGGCCTACCTGCTGATGAACATGCGCAAGCCGCCCTTCGACAACGTCAAGGTACGCCAGGCCGTCATGGCCGCGCTCAACCGCAAGCTCATCGTCGACAACATCTTCTTCGGCCTGGGCAAGCCGTCGACCGGCCCCCTGGTCGCCACCGAGATGTTCTACGACAAGAACACGCCGCCGCTGGACTTCAGCATGAAGAAGGCGCGCGAACTGATCAAGGAATCGGGCATCAAGCCGGGCGACTACACCATCCGCCAACTGGCCTTCCCCTACGGCGCAACCTGGGATCGCCTGGGCGAATACGTCAAGCAGGCGCTGGAGCAGCTGGGCTTCAAGGTCGATACCGAATCGACCGATGCCGGCGGCTGGGCCAGCCGCACCGGCAACTGGGACTTCGACATCACGCTGAACTTCACCTACCAGTATGGCGATCCCGCGCTGGGCGTGCAGCGCCTGTATGTCGCGTCGAACATGGTGAAGGGCTCGCCCTTCGCCAACGTGCAGGGCTACAACAACCCCGAGGCCGACAAGCTGTGGAACCAGGCCGCGTCCGAGGTGGACAAGGCCAAGCGCCAGGAGCTCTATACGAAGATCCAGACGATGCTGGTCACCGACGTCGCCAACGGCTTCCTGCTCGATCTCGAATACCCCACGCTGTATCGCGGCAAGGTGCACAACCTGGTGAAGACCGCCATCGGGCTGAACGAGAGCTTCGACGACGTCTATATCGACAAGTGATGCACGCGCGCGCCGCGGCCACGAACGCGCCGCCGCGGCGCGCGCCCACCGGGATGCCTGCATGAAATTCCTGTCTTTCCTGTTGTCGCGCGTCGGCAAGGCCCTGGTGGTCGTGCTGGGCGTCGTGATCATCAATTTCTTCCTTATCCGCCTGGCGCCCGGCGATCCGGCCGCGGTGCTCGCGGGCCAGGCCGGCGCCAGCGACGCCGCCTACGTCGAGCAACTGCGCACCGCCTTCGGCCTGGACAAGCCGGTGCTGACCCAGCTGGGCCTCTACCTGAAAGGCGTGGCCACCTTGGACCTGGGCTTTTCCTATCGCAACCACGTGCCGGTGATCGACCTCATCGTCGAACGCCTGCCGGCCACTTTTCTTCTCATGAGTTGCGCCTTCGTCTTCTCCATCGTGCTGGGCGTGCTGTTCGGCGTGGTGGCGGCGCGCGCGCGCTACGACAACCGCGGCCGCTGGCTCGACAGCGTCGTCACGGGCGGCGCCCTGCTGCTTTATGCCACGCCGCTGTTCTGGCTGTCCTTGATGGGAATCCTGCTGTTCTCGGTGCTGCTTGGCTGGCTGCCGGCCTTCGGCATGGAGACGGTGGGCGCCAACCTGACCGGCTGGACGCGGGTGGGCGACATCGCCGAACACCTGATCCTGCCCGTGATCACGCTCGGCTGCTTCTTCATGGCCGTGTATGTGCGCCTGACGCGCGCGTCCATGCTGGAGGTCATCGGCATGGAATTCGTCAAGACCGCCCGCGCCAAGGGCGTGGCGCCGGGCCGCGTCATCCGTGCCCACGTGCTGCGCAATGCGCTGCTGCCCGTGATTACGTTCGCCGGCATCCAGCTGGGGCAGATGGCGGGCGGCGCGGTGCTCACCGAAACGGTATTTGCGTGGCCCGGCATCGGACGCCTGATGTTCGACGCCCTGTTGCAGCGCGACTACCAGCTGCTGCTGGGCATCTTCCTGGTCACGTCCGTGATGGTGGTCGTCTTCAACGTGATCACGGACATTATCTACCGGCTGGTCGACCCGCGCATCGGCGCCGGCGGACAAGGAGCGGGCGCATGAAGGCTTTTTTCAGGCGCTATGCGCGCAACTACGGCGCGGTGGTGGGACTGGTCATCATCCTGGTGGTGATCGCCGCCGCCATCGCCGCGCCTTATCTTTACGAGGACTCGCCCTGGATGATGGTGGCGTCGCCGCTGATCAAGCCCTTCGCGGATCCCGCCTACCCCTTCGGCACCGACATGCTGGGGCGCGACATCACCGCCGGACTGGTATGGGGCGCGCGCGTGTCGCTGATGATAGGCTTGCTGTCGACCGGCGTGGCCCTGCTGTTCGGCGTGGCCGTAGGCGCCACCGCCGGGTACTGCGGCGGCCGCGTCGACGACGTGCTGATGCGCTTCACCGAGTTCTTCCAGACCATCCCGCAGTTGGCGATGGCAGTGGTGATCGTGGCCGTGCTGGGCCCTTCGATCTACTCCATCATGGGCGCGATCGCCGTGGTTTCGTGGCCGCCGGCCGCGCGCCTGGTGCGTTCCGAGTTCATGACCCTGAAGCAGCGCGAATTCGTGCAGGCGGCCATCGTCATCGGGCAGAAGCCGGCCCGCATCGTCGCCACCCAAATCCTGCCCAATGCGATGTCGCCCATCATCGTGTCGGCGTCCTTCATGGTGGCCACGGCCATCCTGACGGAATCGTCGCTGTCCTTCCTGGGCCTGGGAGACCGCAACCTGATGAGCTGGGGATTCATGATAGGCGCGGCGCGCACCATGATCCGCGATGCGTGGTGGATGAGCGTCTGGCCCGGCCTGGCCATCCTGCTGACCGTGCTGGCCATCAACCTGATCGGCGAAGGCCTGAACGACGCGCTGAACCCGCAACTGCGCCGCCGCGGCGAATAGGAGGCGGACGATGACCCTGCAAATGCCCCCTCGACAAGATACGACCATCCAGCCCGAACCCCAGCCCAAGCCGCCGCGCGATGACGCCGCGCCGCTGCTGGCCATCCGCGACCTGAGCATCGCCCTGCCCGCCGGCGGCGACCGTCCGTACGCCGTCCGCGACATCAGCTATGACATCCGCGCCGGCGAGATCCTTTGCATCGTCGGTGAATCGGGCTCGGGCAAGTCGATGAGCGCCAACGCCATCATGGGCCTGCTGCCGAACTACCTGCGTCCGGAACGGGGCCAGATCCTCTTCCGCGGCCAGGACCTGCTGGCCCAGCCCGAAGGCGTGCTGCGCGGCATGCGCGGCAAGGACATGGCGATGATTTTCCAGGAGCCGCTGTCGGCCCTGAACCCGCTGATGACGGTGGGCGAGCAGATCGCCGAAGTCATGCGCGTGCACGACGCCTATCCCGGTCCCGCGCGCGAGCAGCGGGTGCTGGAAATGCTGGCGTTCGTCGGCCTGCCGGATCCCGCCACGCTGTTCCACACCTACCCCTTCCGCCTGTCCGGCGGCCAGCGCCAGCGCGTCATGATCGCCATGGCGCTGGCGCTGGAGCCGGCGCTGCTGATCGCCGACGAGCCCACCACGGCGCTCGACGTCACCACGCAGGCGCAGATCCTGTCCTTGATCGCCCGCATCCAGAAAGAGAAAGGCATGGGCGTCATGTTCGTGACCCATGACTTCGGCGTGGTGGCCGAGATCGCGCACCGCGTGGTGGTCATGGAAAAGGGACTGGTGGTCGAGCAGGGACCGGCCGAACAGGTGCTGAACCGGCCGGTGCATCCCTACACGCGGCGCCTCATCGCGGCGGTGCCGCACCGGCGCGCGAGGGAGCAAGCCGACGCGGCGCGGGAAGAGGTGGTGCTGGAAGTGAAGAACCTGCGCAAGACCTATGTCACCGGCCATGGCTGGTTCGGCAAGAAGCGCGTGGTGCGCGCCGTCGACGATGTCAGCTTCCGCGTGCGCCGGGGCGAAACCCTGGGCATCGTCGGCGAATCGGGGTCGGGGAAGTCCACCATCGGCAAATGCCTGCTCAAGCTGGTGGGCATCGACGGCGGCCAGATGCTGTTCGACGGGCAGGACATCGCTCCCCTGTCGGAAAGCGCGTTCCGGCCCCTGCGCAAGGACATCCAGATGATATTCCAGGACCCTTTCGCGTCGCTCAATCCGCGCCAGACCGTGGGCCGCATCATCAGCGACGGCCCCATCGCGGCCGGCAAGACTCGCGAGCAGGCCCATGCCCGCGCGCGCGAGCTGCTGGAGCTGGTGCGCCTTGACGCCTCGGCGTTCGACCGCTACCCCAACCAGTTCTCCGGTGGCCAGCGCCAGCGCATCGGCATCGCGCGCGCACTGGCGCTGGACCCCAAGGTCCTGGTGGCCGACGAATCCGTCTCGGCCCTGGACGTGTCGGTGCAGGCACAGGTGCTGGAGCTGCTGCGCGACCTGCAGCAGCGGCTGCGCATCGGCCTGGTCTTCATTACCCACGACCTGCGCGTCGCGGCACAGATCTGCAATGCCGTGCTGGTCATGCACCAGGGCAAGGTCGTCGAATACGGCAGCCCATCCCAGATTTTCGATGCCCCCCAGCATGGCTACACCCAGCGCCTTATCGGCGCGGTGCCCGGCCGCGGCTGGGACAGCACGCGCGTGAACACGGGAGGCGCCCAGGCTTGAGGCCGGCGGCGGCCTGCCCCGCCCCGGACTCGACCCCGATCGCCGCCTCGCCAGCGCCATCGCCATCGGCAATCCCAATTCAGATATCAGGAGACATACGATGCAACGCCCCGCCGCCATCCCCACCGTCCAGATCGACAACGAACTCGTCAAAGTCACGGAGTGGCGCTTTCCTCCGGGCGGCGAAACCGGTTGGCACCGCCATGGCATGCACTACGTCGTGGTGCCGCAGACCACCGGCGAACTGCTGCTGGAGACCCCGCAAGGCGAGGTTCGCAGCCCCTTGACCACGGGCAAGTCCTATTACCGCCCGGTCGGGGTCGAGCACAACGTGATCAATCCCGGGAAGGAAGAATTCGTTTTCGTCGAGATCGAGCTCAAGGGCGCGGGCGGCGAGGGCTGCTGCGGACCGGCGGGCGGCACCTGACGCCTGCGCACGGAGCACGCGGCGCTGGCCAGCACGCCCGCGCCGCGTCTTCTTCCGCATCCGCGATCCAGCGCCCCCAATAACCACCGCCCCCGAAGGACCGCCATGAAGGCTTTCTTCTCCGAAGACCAGATCCTGCACGACCCGCAGCAATTCATGCGGCTGGGCCGCATCAGCAAGCCCACCGACCTGCCGGCGCGCGCCGAAGCGCTGCTGGCCAAACTGCGGGGACGCGGCATCCCCGTCGAAACGCCGCCGGACTTTGGCCGCGCCCCACTGGCGGGCGTGCACGCGGACGCCTACCTGGACTACCTGGAAAGCGCCTGGGACCGCTGGCAGGCCTTGAAAAAACCCGGCGCCATCGAGCCCGGCATCGAGGTGCTGCCCAACCTCTCGCCCTACTACAACGGCCGCGTCGAGGACGACGCGCGCGGCCCCTGCCCGTCGCCGTCCATCGTGGCCCAGACCGGCTACTACCTGAGCGACCTGTCCTGCCCCATCGGCCCCCACACCTGGCGGTCGGCGCTGCGGTCGACGCACAGCGCCGTCGCCGCCGCCGACCACGCCCGCGCCACGCAGGGCAGCGCGTATGCGCTATGCCGCCCGTCGGGCCACCACGCGCACGCGGACCGCGCGGGCGGCTTCTGCTACCTGAACAGCAGCGCCGCCGCCGCGCAGCGCCTGCGCCTGAGCTACGACAAGGTGGCCGTGCTGGACGTCGACGCCCATCACGGCGACGGCACGCAGAACATCTTCTACCGCCGCGCCGACGTGATGACGCTGTCGCTGCACGCCGACCCCGCCCAGTACTACCCCTTCTACACCGGCTACGCGCACGAACGGGGCCATGGCGGCGGACACGGTTACAACATCAACTACCCGCTGCCGCATGGGGCGGACAGCGCGGCCTTCCTGGCCACGCTGGACGAGGCCCTGACCGCCCTGCGCGACTACCGGCCGCAGGCCCTGGTGCTACCGCTGGGCTTCGACACCTACAAGGACGACCCCATCAGCGTGCTCCAGGTGGACATCGACGCCTACCGCCAGCTGGGCGAACGCATTGCCGGCCTGGGCCTGCCCACGGTGGTGGTGCAGGAAGGCGGCTACATGGTGCAAGCCATCGGCGCGGCCCTGGACGCCTTCCTGCAAGGCCTGGTGCCGGACGGCCAGCCGCAGCGCGCCAACTAGGATGAACACCCTAGGATGAACACCGCGACCCGCGCCTTGTCGCCCTCGGCGGCCGCCGCCCAGCGCGCCGGCTGCCTGCTGTTCCTGGGCGCGCTGGTGGCCTTCGCCACCTTCGACGCCGGCTCGAAGTACATGATCACGCGCTATCCGCCCACCTTCCTCAACCTGATGCGCTATACGTCGGTGGCGCTGGTGGGCGCGTTCTGGCTGCTGCGCGTCTGGCGCGGCCGCGACCGGGGCGCGCCGGACACCGACGCCCAGGCACGCCCTGTCCCCACCCGCCTGCTGGTGACGCGCGGACTGCTGCTCTGCACGGTGGGCACCTGCTACATGACCGCGCTGATCTGGATGCCTTTGTCCGAGGCCACGGCGATCTATTTCACGTCCCCGCTCATCATGGTCGCGCTCTCGCCGTGGCTGCTGCGCGAGCGCGTGCGCGTGCTGCAATGGCTGGCGGTGGGGGTCGGCTTCGGCGGCATGCTGCTGATCGTGCGTCCGGGCGGCGAGCTGCCTTGGATAGGCACGGCGCTGATGGTGGCGGCCGCCATCGCCTACGCCCTGTTCCAGCTGGTCACGCGGCGCCTGGCCGCGCAGACGCCCGGCTACGTGCAATTCGGCTACGCAACGGCAATCTGCTGGATAGGCGCGGCGCTGCCGGCGCCCTTCTTCCCGCCGGCGGCCACGCCGGGGGCCGGCGAGCTGCTGGCCCTGCTGGTCCTGGGCATGTGCAGCGGCATCGCACAGGTCTTGCTTATCGCCGCCTTCCAACGGGTGGCGGCGTCCACCCTGGCGCCGCTGAACTACCTGCAATTGCCGATGGCGGTCGCCTACAGCACCTTCCTGTTCGACCGGCCGCCCGACCTCGTCGCCGCCGCGGGCATCGCGCTGATCTGCGGCGCCGGCCTGTTCCTGGCGCTGAGCCGCCGGCCACGCACCTAGGAAGGCCGCCACGCTGACGGCGCTGGCCGTCCCATATATCATCCGTCTATTGGCCGCGCATCGTTCCCTTGCAATACCCACTTGTTGCCGCGGCCCCCACAGCAGGAAACGCAAACCATGTCCTCCCTCCAAGACAGCCATAGCACCGACGTCCGCAGCCACCTCCATCCCTATACCAACGTCATCAAGCACCGCGGCACCGGCCCGCGGGTCATCGACCGCGGCGCCGGCATCTACGTGTACGACGACCAGGGCAAGCAGTACATCGAAGGCATGGCCGGCCTGTGGAGCGTGGCCGTGGGCTTCGGCGAACAGCGCCTGGTCGAGGCCGCCACGCGCCAGATGAGCCAGCTGCCGTACTACCATACCTTCACGCACAAGTCCCACCTGCCCGTCATCGAGCTGGCCCAGCGCCTGGTGGACTACACCGAAGGGCGCATGGCGACGGCCTTTTTCACGAACTCCGGGTCCGAGGCCAACGATACGGTCGTCAAGTTCGTCTGGTACTACAACAACGCCCTGGGCCGGCCGCTGAAGAAGAAGATCATCGCCCGGCAGCGCGCCTATCATGGCGTGACCGTGGCGTCGGCCAGCCTGACCGGCCTGGCCGGCAACCATCGCGATTTCGATCTGCCCCTGCCGCAGATCAAGCACACCTCGTGTCCGCACCACTATCGCCATGCCAACCCCGGCGAGTCCGAAGAGGACTTCGCCACCCGCCTGGCCAACGAGCTGGAAGCGCTGATCCAGCAGGAAGGCCCGGACACCGTGGCGGCCTTCATCGGCGAGCCGTTGATGGGCGCCGGTGGCGTCATCGCGCCGCCGCGCACCTATTGGCAGAAAATCCAGGCCGTATGCCGCAAGCACGACATCCTGGTCATCGCCGACGAGGTCATCACCGGCTTCGGCCGCCTGGGCAAGCGCTTCGGCAGCGACGTGTATGGCATCGAGCCGGACATCATGGTGTTCTCCAAGCAGATCACCTCGTCCTACCAGCCACTGGCCGCCGTGCTGCTGTCGCCCAAGGTCAATGAAGTCATCGCCGAAAACAGCGGCAAGGTGGGAACGCTGGGACACGGCTACACCGCCAGCGGCCACCCCGTGGCCACGGCCGTGGCGCTGGAAAACCTCAAGATCATCGACGAGCGCGGGTTGATCGAGAACGCCGCCGACTGCGGCGCGCTGCTGCACGAGGAATTGCGCGCCCTGGCCGATCACCCGCTGATCGGGGAAGTGCGCGGCACCGGCCTGATCGCCGGCGTCGAGCTGGTAGCCGACAAGGCCACCAAGCGGCCCTTCGACCCGCTGGGCAAGGCCGGCGCCTATGCCTATGAACAGGCCCACGAACACGGCCTGATCATCCGCGGCATCCAGGACACCGTGGCCTTCTGCCCGCCGCTGATCATTACGCCGGCCGAAGTGCGCGAAATGGTGACGCGCTTCAAGCGCACGCTGGACGACGTTACCCGCTACGTCGGGGCCTGACCGGCCATGCAGGAGAAAAACCGGCCGCGGTCTCCCGCGGCCGGTTTTTTTTCATGCGCCGCCGGGCGCGGTCGGATCAGCGTCGACGCGACCCCATCAGGGAACCCAGGACGCCGCGCACCAGCTCGCGCGCGGCCTGGCGCAAGGCGGTCTTGGCCATGCTTTGCACCACGCCGTCGCGCTTGCCGCCGCGCGGGCCGGTTGAACCGAACAGGACGTCGCTCACCTCTTTCATGAGCCCGCCCTCGCCCTGGGACTGTCCCGCCTGGCCAGCCGATGCGGTGCCCGTCGGCACGGCGGCGCCCGGACCACTGGCCCCACCGGCCCCATTCCCATCAGCCCCCGCCGGCCCCGCCCCCTGGCCGACGTCGTTCCCCAAGGTGCGCCGGGTCAGCACCTCATAAGCCGAAACGCGGTCTATCGCCTGCTCATACCTGCCCTTCAGCGGCGACGCATCGCGCAGCGCCTGGCGCTCGGCCGCCGTGCAAGGACCGATGCGGCTGGCGGGCGGCAGTATCCATGCACGCTCGGTCATGCCCGGACGCCCTTTCACGTCCAGGAAGGACACCAGTGCTTCGCCCACGCCCAGGTCGGTGATCGCCGCCTCCAGGTCCAGCCCGGGATTCGGACGCATGGTCTGCGCGGCCGTGCGCACCGCCTTCTGGTCGCGCGGCGTGAAGGCGCGCAAGGCGTGCTGGACGCGATTGCCCAGCTGGCCCAGCACCGTATCGGGAATATCCAGGGGATTCTGCGTCACGAAATACACGCCGACGCCCTTGGAGCGCACCAGCCGCACCACCTGCTCGATCTTGTCCAGCAAGGCCTTGGGCGCATCGGTGAAGAGCAGGTGCGCCTCGTCGAAGAAGAACACCAGCTTGGGCTTGTCGGGGTCGCCCACTTCGGGCAGCTTCTCGTACAGGTCCGCCAGCAGCCACAGCAGGAAGACGGCGTACAGGCGCGGCGCCTGCATCAGCTTGTCCGCGGCCAGGATGTTGACCACGCCGCGGCCCTGCGCGTCGGTGCGCATCAGGTCCGCCACGTCCAGCATGGGCTCGCCGAAAAACTTGTCCGCGCCTTGCGACTCCAGGGTCAACAGACCCCGCTGGATGGCGCCCACCGAAGCCGCCGACACATTGCCGTAGCGGGTTTTCAGTTCCGCGCCGCGGTCGGCCACGTCCTGCAGCATGGCCCGCAGGTCCTTAAGGTCCAGCAGCAGCTGGCCCTCGTCGTCGGCCACCTTGAACACCAGGGACAAGACCCCTTCCTGGGTGTCGTTCAGTTCCAGCATGCGGGCCAGCAGCAGCGGCCCCATGTCGGAAATGGTGGCCCGGACCGGATGCCCCTGTTCGCCGAATACATCCCACAAGACCACGGGGCTGCCGCTCCAGGCCGGCGCCGGCACGCCCAGGGATTGCAGCCTTTCCATCAGCTTGGGCGCGGGCGTGCCCGGCTGCGCGATGCCGGTCAGGTCCCCCTTGATGTCCGCCATGAAGACCGGCGTGCCGATGCGCGAGAACTGCTCCGCCAGGACCTGCAGGGTGACGGTCTTGCCGGTGCCGGTCGCGCCGGTGATGCAGCCGTGCCGGTTGGCGAGGGCCGGCAGCAGGGCCAGTTCGGCGGCGCCGTTCTTGGCGACCAGCAGCGGGGGGACGGAAGCGACGGGGTCGGACATGGCTGAAACTCCGTGAATAGGACGGTTGCGGCAAGTGTAGAGCGAGCCGCCGCCCGAGTGTACGGGGCCGGACGCTGCGTCCGCGCAACACCGGGCCCGGGCGGCGCACCCGGCGGCACGGTAAAATAGCCGTCTTTGCTTAAATCAAAAATCGGAACGCCATGGCCGGACACAGTAAATGGGCCAATATTCAGCACCGCAAGGGTCGCCAAGACGCCAAGCGCGGCAAGCTGTGGACCAAGATCATTCGTGAAATCACCGTCGCCGCACGGGCCGGCGGCGCCGATCCGGACAGCAATCCCCGGCTGCGCCTGGCCTGGGACAAGGCCACCGACGCCAATATGCCCAAGGACAACGTCCAGCGGGCCATCCAGCGGGGCGCCGGCGGCGCGGACGGCGACAACTACGATGAAGTCCGCTACGAGGGCTACGGCATCGGCGGCGCGGCGGTCATCGTCGATTGCATGACCGACAACCGTACCCGCACCGTCGCTGAAGTGCGCCATGCCTTCGCCAAGAACGGCGGCAACCTGGGCCAGGAAGGCTCGGTGGCCTTCATGTTCAAGCATTGCGGCCAGTTCATCTTCGCCCCCGGCACGCCGGAGGACAAGGTGATGGAAGTCGCGCTGGAAGCGGGCGCCGAAGACATCGTCACGGACGAGGAAGGCGTGATCGAGGTCATCACCGCGCCGGCCGACTACGCGGCCGTGCGCCAGGCCTTCGATGCCGCCGGCCTGAAGGCCGAAGTGGACGGCATCATCATGAAGGCGCTGAACGAAACCGAACTGGTCGGCGACGACGCCGCCAAGATGCAGAAATTGCTGGACGCGCTGGAAGCGCTGGACGACGTACAGGATGTCTACACGACGGCCGTGCTCGACGAGGCGCAATAACGCCATTCCATCCGTACCGGCCCGCCGGCCACCTGGCCGGCGGGCGTCGGGTCTCCCGCGCCAGGCGGCGCGGGGCCCGCACCCAGAATCCTCCAGACGCAGAACCCTCCATCATGAAACTCCTGGTAATCGGCTCGGGCGGCCGTGAACATGCCCTCGCCTGGCGCCTCGCGCAATCGCCGCGCGTGCACAAGGTCTATGTCGCGCCCGGCAACGGCGGCACGCAAGGCGGCAGCCTTGAAAACGTCGCCCTGACCAGCGCCGACGACCTGGCCGATTTCGTCCAGCGCGAAGGCATCGCCCTGACCGTGGTCGGCCCCGAAGCGCCGCTGGCGGCCGGCGTGGTCGACACCTTCCGCGCCCGCGGCCTGAAGATCTTCGGCCCCACCAAGGCCGCCGCCCAGCTGGAAAGCTCCAAGGATTACGCCAAGGCCTTCATGGTGCGGCACAACATCCCCACGGCCCGCTACGAGACCTTCACCGACCCGGCGGCCGCCCACGCCTACATCGACCGTGAAGGCGCGCCCATCGTGATCAAGGCCGACGGCCTGGCCGCCGGCAAGGGCGTGGTGGTCGCCGCCACGCTGGAAGAAGCCCACGCCGCCGTCGACGCCATGCTGGGCGACGGATCGCTGGGCGCCGCCGGCGCCCGCGTGGTCATCGAGGAATGCCTGCTGGGCGAGGAAGCCAGCTTCATCGTCATGGTCGACGGACGCCACGTGCTGGCGCTGGCCACCAGCCAGGACCACAAGCGCCTGCGCGACGGCGACGAAGGCCCCAACACGGGCGGCATGGGCGCGTACTCGCCCGCTCCGGTGGTCACCCCGGAAATGCATCACCGCATCATGCGCGAAGTCATCCTGCCCACCGTGCAGGGCATGCAGCGCGACGGCATCCCCTACACAGGCTTCCTCTATGCCGGCCTCATGATCGCGCCGGGCGACGATCCCGACCGCGCGATCAAGGTGCTGGAATTCAACTGCCGCATGGGCGACCCCGAAACCCAACCCATCATGATGCGCGTGAAAAGCGACATGCTGGACGTTTTCGAGCACGCCGTGGCCGGCACCCTGGACCAGGCCGACATCGTGTGGGACCGGCGCACCGCCCTGGGCGTGGTGTTGGCCGCGCACAACTATCCTGGCACGCCGCGCACCGGCGACGCGATCTCCGGCCTGCCCGAAGACGCCGCCGACTGCATGGTCTTCCACGCCGCCACCAAGCGCGACGGCGACGCCATCAAGACCTCGGGCGGCCGCGTGCTATGCGTCACGGCGCTGGGCGACTCGGTGCGCATGGCGCGCGAGCGGGTCTATGAAACCGTGGACCGCGTCGTGTTCGACGGCCGCCAGTACCGTGGCGACATCGGCTGGCGCGCGCTCAAGCGCACCCCCGCCCCGGCCAAGCCGAAGGCGGGGTCGTGAGCCGCGGCGGCTCATCGCGGGTACGGCCATGAATGCGGGCACCCTCCCCTCCGTCCCATCCGCCCTGCCGGACGAATTGCCGATAGACGCGGCGCGCGACTATTTCACCGGCCTGCAGGACCGCATCGTCGCGGCGCTGGAGCAGGCCGAGGGCGCCGCCTTTCGCAGCGATCCCTGGCAACGTCCGGAAGGCGGCGGCGGGCGCTCGCGCCTGCTGGAAGGCGGCCAGCTGCTGGAGCGCGCGGGCGTGCTGTTCAGCCACGTGCATGGCGCCGCGCTGCCGCCGACGGCCAGCGCCCGCCGCCCCGAGCTGGCGGGACGCCCGTGGCAGGCCATGGGCGTGTCGCTGGTGCTGCATCCGCGCAATCCCTATATCCCGACGGTCCACATGAACGTGCGCCTGTTCGTGGCGCCGGCCCGCCATAGCGGCGAGTCCGATGTGTTCTGGTTCGGCGGCGGCATGGACCTGACGCCCTACTACCCCTACGAAGAGGATGCCCGGCATTTCCACCGGACCTGCCGCGACGCGCTGGCGCCGCACGGGGCGGACTACTACGCCCGCTACAAGAAGTGGTGCGACGAGTATTTCTTCCTCAAGCACCGCAACGAAACGCGCGGCGTGGGCGGTATTTTCTTCGACGACCTGGACGAAGGCGGCTTCGACGCGGCCTTCGCCCTGGTGCGGGATGTCGGCGACGCCTTCCTGCCCGCCTACATGCCCATCGTGGCCCTGCGCCGGGACCAGGCCTATGGCGAACGCGAACGCGATTTCCAGGCCTACCGGCGCGGCCGCTACGTCGAATTCAACCTGGTCTATGACCGTGGCACGCTGTTCGGCCTGCAATCGGGCGGCCGCACCGAATCCATCCTGCTGTCCATGCCGCCGCTGGCCCAGTGGCGCTACGACTGGGCCCCGGAAAGCGGCACGCCGGAAGCGGTATTGGCCGGCTACCTGAAGCCGCGGGAGTGGCTTTGAAGAAGATAGGCCTGCTCGGCGGCAGCTTCGACCCGGTGCACCTGGCGCACCTGGCGCTGGCCCGCAGCGCGCTCGACGGCCTGGGGCTGGACCAGGTGCAATTGCTGCCCGCCGGCCAGCCGTGGCAGCGCGCGCCCCTGCAAGCCAGCCCGCGGCAGCGCTGCGACATGATCCGCCTGGCCATCGCGGACGCGCCCGGCATCGCCCTGAACACCATGGAAGTCGACCGCGAAGGCCCCACCTATACCGTGGACACCCTGCGCGCCCTGCCCCCGGACGCCTCCTATGTATGGCTGCTGGGCGCCGACCAACTGGCCAATTTCTGCACCTGGCACGCCTGGGAAGACATCGTCGCCCTGGTGGACCTGGCCGTGGCCACCCGTCCCGGCAGCTCGCTGACCCCGCCGCCAGCCCTCGCCGGCGCCCTGGGCCGCCTGAACCGTCAATTGCAACAGTTGCCTTTTTCCGACATGCCGGTGTCGGCGTCGGAAATCCGGCGCAGACTGGCGCAAGATCTGCCGGTCGACGAGCTGCTGCCCGCGGCGGTGGTCGATTACATCCGCACCCATCATCTCTATCACGATTGAGCCTGCCGGCATTTGTGCATCCGGCTGCACAACAACCGGCGCGCCGTTCGCCGGAGGTTATATTTGCGACTATGGACATACAAAAATTGCAACGCGCCGTTATTGACGCCCTCGAGGACGTCAAGGCACAAGACATCAAGGTCTTCAACACCACCCACCTGACCAGCCTGTTCGATCGCGTCATCATCGCCAGCGCGACGTCCAACCGGCAGACGCGCGCCCTGGCGGCCAGCGTCAGCGAACGCGCCCGCGACTTCCTCAAGCTGAAGCCGACGATCGAGGGCGAGGACACCGGTGAATGGGTGGTCGTGGACCTGGGCGACATCGTCGTGCATATCATGCAACCCGCGATCCGGCAGTACTACAACCTGGAGGAAATCTGGGGCGGCAAGCCGGTGCGGGTCAAGCTGCTGCCGCAATCGACCTCGCCGGCCCTCTCGGGCAGCATGACCGGCACGATGAGCGGCTCGACCTACGACGACGGCGACGAACTCTGACCGCCGTCCGAACCCGCCTGCTTTCCAGGCACGCCACTGACGCCCGCACGCCGTGAAACTGATCATCGCCGCCGTCGGCAACCGCATGCCGGCCTGGGTCGAAACGGCCTGGGACGACTATGCGCGACGCATGCCGCCCGATTGCGCGCTGGAATTACGCGAAATCAAGCCGGAACCCCGTACCAGCGGCAAGACGCCGGTCCAGATGATGGCGGCCGAAGCGCGCCGCATCGACGCGGCCTTGCCGCCGCAAGCCCTGCGCATCGCCCTGGACGAGCGCGGCCGCGACCTGACGACCATGGCGCTGTCGCAGACCCTGGAGCAGTGGCGGGCCGGGGGCCGCGACGTCGCGTTCCTGGTCGGCGGGCCCGACGGACTGGACGCGGCGCTGAAGGCATCGTGCGCCTCGCAGATCCGGTTGTCGTCATTGACCCTGCCCCATCCCATGGTGCGGGTGGTATTGGCCGAGCAGTTGTACCGGGCCTGGGCCATCCTCACCAATCATCCCTATCATCGGGCCTGATGGGCCGCGCCGCCGCCGGCCCGGATGGCCTGCACTTACCGTGACGTTACCGTGACGACTGTTCTCTCCGACCCCGCGCAGGACGCGCCCCGCATTTACCTTGCTTCCGCGAGCCCGCGCCGGCGCGAACTGCTGGCCCAGATCGGCGTCGCCCACCAGGTGCTCGCCGTGCCGGCGCCGCCCGGAGAGGACGAACCGCGCCATGCCGGCGAAGCGGCGGAAGTCTACGTGCGCCGTACGGCGCGGGAAAAGGCGGAGCGCGGCGTCCGCTACCTGCGCGACCAGGCGCTGGCGCCCCTGCCGCTGCTGGCCGCGGACACCACGGTCATCCTGGACGGCGACGTGCTGGGCAAGCCCGCCGACCGCGAAGACGCCATCGCGATCCTGCAACGCCTGTCCGGCCGCGCGCACCAGGTGCATACCGCCGTGGTGGTGGCCGCCGGCGGCATGCTGCACGAGGCCGTTTCCGTGACCGACGTTCGTCTGCGTCCGCTCGACCGGCGCGACATCGAGCGCTATTGCGATAGCGGCGAACCCTTCGGCAAGGCCGGCGCCTATGGCATCCAGGGCCTGGCGGGAATCTTCGTCGCGCACATCGCGGGAAGCTATACCGGGGTGATGGGCTTGCCGGTCTTCGAGACGGCCGAGCTGCTGGGCCGCGCGGGCGTCCTGCTGCCCTGATATCTTCCTGCCGCGCTGATATCTCCTAGACTCGTTGCCAGCCGGCCGCCGAGGCCGTGGACGGGGGTGGGGCTGCCGATGCGTCCTTGCTCCTCCCCGCGCCGAACGGCAGCCTGATCGGCGTCCCCGCCGCCGCCCCCTCCAACACCGCCAGGGTCACCGGCAGCAAGGCTTCCAGTTGCAGGCGACGCGCCACGGCCGGCCCTGCATCCTTGCGGGCGTCGTCGCGCACCGCGCCCTCGCCCGCCTCCAGCGCCAGGGCTTGCATCGCGGCATCGAGGCCCGCCTCGTAGTCCGTTTCCAGCGCTGCATGCCGCCGCGCGTCGGCCTCGTCATACGCCTGCGCCGCCTTGCGCTTGAGCAGCCCGGTCCACGGGGAATAGTCCAGCGCCAGGAAAGACAGGAATTCCTGCTCGCCGCGCCGCCGCACCTCGGCCATGGCCATGACCTTGACGGACGGCCCGTCTATCTGGGAGGACTCGAGCGCCATGCGCTCGGGCGCGATCGCCCACAGGTCCAGTGCGTCCGGGGCGCATACCAGGCACAGGATCGCCAGATGGATTTCCACCTCGTCCAGGACGAAGTCCTGCTGGGAGTCCCGGTTTATCCGGAGTTCGAGCTCGCTGAACTGGCCCAACGCCTCGGGCGCGCCGACGAAATCGGCATCGAGGCGGCCGCCCTCCGCGACGTAATCGAACCCGTCGATGGCATCGTCGCCCAGGTGGCTGGAGGCGCGTGAGCGGCCCGCCGCCTGGATGAAGCGTTCAACGGAATTGCGCCTGAACTCGGATACGATCTGCTCGGCGATATCGGTCAATACTTCCAGGGTGTAGGCCTGCCGGGCAATATCGATCACGCGGGGGATGTCCTCATCCAGGAGTCCCTCCTCGATATCGCTGCCCAGTCGGTGCATCATCAGACGGTTATAGGCCAGCAGCAGCCTGTCGGAGCATGTCTCGTTGGCCTCCAGGCATGCGCCCAGCGTGGTTTCCCGCAAGCCTTTGCGAGACGCAAGGTCCACCAGCCAGTCGCGTACGTTACGGCGGAAATCCTCATGCTTCCGGTAGGCGGGGACCTGTTCCAGGCGTTGCAGGAAGGAATAGAACGCCGTCGCTTCGCCGGCATGGGAGTGACCTGGGCCGCCGGCCTGATGGAGGCCAGGGTTATGCCCTGCCTGGTGAGACACCGTGAAAAGGTCGCGGCATATTCCATCCCATCGCGCCGCGGCGTCCTTGCAGCGTTGCACGTCAGAGGCGCCGTCCGGGCGCATCAGCAAGGACCGCAGCTGGGCGCGCAGCAGGATTTCCGTCTGTCCGGTCGCCCGCTCGCGCCTAGGCCCCATGTCTATCGACAAATCGCGGTCGCGCAGCAAGGCCTCGGGAACCTCAAGAAACTGGGTCGAGATCGACCGTACGTACAGCCCCCGCAAGCTGGCGGGCAGGTCCTCCCTTCTTGCCGGCAAGGACTCCAGGGGATTGCGTGCGGCATACAGGAACACGACGCCCGTCGGCAGATTCGCGGGAATGGCGGAAAACCGATTGCCGGAGATATCGAGCGACCGAATGCTGTTTCCCAGTTGCGGCAAGGACGCTATATCCGTGTCGGCGAGCAATAGCGTCTTGAGCCGGCCCAAGGCCTGCAAGTTGTCCAGGAAGCCGGACGAAGCCTGCCGCAGGTCGCTCTGCGAAAGATCAAGATCGGTCAAGCCCGGCGGCAACATGAGCATCTCGGGCCAGGTCCCGCGCTGGCGGCGCAGCTCCAGCATTCGCAACGAGGCGGGCATGTTGCCCCAGTCGCTGATGCTATTTCCGGACAAATTCAGTGCATCGATCGACGGAGGAATGGGCGGAACGCTGTCCAGGCCCAGGTTGCTGAGATCCAGCGAGGCCGGGATCGGCAAGGTGCGCGACCTTGCCGCGCTCAACACGGTCAGCAGGTGCCGAAACTGCTCAAGATCCAAACCGCCATGACAACGCATTTCAAAGAGACTGGCGCGCATCTGCACGATGGCGCGCGCCCGGGCATCCCGCCGTGCCCCCTCCGGGACACTGACCAGCCACTGATTCCAAGCCTGTTCGAGCGCTGGGTCCACGGCGCGCAAGACGTGGTCCGGCGCGAGGGAGGCAAAAGGATCGCGGCGACGCACCTGCGTCAGGTCCACGTACAAATCGCCCAAGGTCTTGAGCATTTGCGGAAGCGCCGCGTCCGCCAGGTAGTCCAGGTCCACCAGCCAGCCCACGCCTCCTTGCGCGCCGATCGAGATGCCTTGCCGGATGGCCGGACCGCTGCTTTCGCGCCAGACGATATCCGGCGTCGTTCCGTGCACTTCCGCCCAGATCGCGTAGGCCCGTAGCAGGGTCCGCCCATTGGGATCCGCGGAGACGCATTTCAACGTCGCGTGCAGGCGTTCGTACTGTGCCGGCGGCAGGGAGCCGAGCAACCATGGCGTCAATACCGGGTCGCCGCACAAGATGGGGGGCGGCAGCGTGTCGTCGGGGGCGATGTTCCACACGACGCCGTGGCCGGATAAAGGAGGCACTGTCATTCCTGATCTCCGCTCGGTAAAGAGTGACGGCGATCAGTTACCTATGCTCCACAATCGTTCCAGCTTATTAACACTCTCTTGCCTGGGAGCGGCCGCGGGCGGCAAAAAGGCCACGCCGCGGACGGCGTGGCCTTTGGGTGGGCCGGCGGGACGGCGGTCGGCCGGCGCGGGAGCCAGGGGTTAGTGCGAGCCGGTGGCAGCCGGCGTGGACGTCGGTCCCGGCAGGGGATCGCCGTTGAGCGCGGCATCCAGGGCGTTCTTGTCCAGTTGGCCTTCCCAGCGCGCCACCACCACCGTGGCGCAAGCGTTGCCGACCAGGTTGGTCAAGGCGCGGCATTCGGACATGAAACGGTCCACGCCCAGGATCAGCGCCATGCCGGCGACCGGCAGGTCCGGAATCACGGTCAGGGTGGCTGCCAGGGTGATGAAGCCCGAGCCCGTCACGCCCGCCGCGCCCTTGGAGCTGACCATCGCCACCAGCAGCAGCAGGATCTGTTGCGACCAGGTCAGATGGATATCGCAGGCTTGCGCGATGAACATCGCAGCCATGGTCATGTAGATGTTGGTGCCATCGAGGTTGAAGGAGTAACCCGTGGGCACGACCAGGCCGACTACCGACTTGGCGGCGCCGGCACGCTCCAGCTTCTGCATCAGCGAAGGCAGGGCGGCTTCCGAAGAACTGGTGCCCAGCACCAGCAGCAGTTCTTCGCGGATGTAGCGGACCAGCTTGATAATGGAGAAACCGTTGTAGCGCGCGACGGCGCCCAGCACGATCAGCACGAACAGGATGGCCGTGGCGTAGAAGGTGCCGACGAGGGCCGCCAGGTTGACCACCGACTTGATGCCATATGCGCCTATGGTGAACGCCATGGCGCCAAACGCGCCGATGGGCGCGGCGCGCATCAGGATGGCGACCATCTTGAAGACGGGAATGCTCAAGGACGTCAGCAGGTTGTAGATGGGACGGCCGCGTTCACCCACCAGGGCCAGCGCCACGCCGAACAGGACGGAGACGAACAGCACCTGCAGGATGTCGCCGGTGACGAAGGGACCGGCCAGCGAGCTGGGGATGATGTTCATCAGGAAGCCGGTGATGGTCGAGTCGTGCGCCTTGGTCACGTAATCGGCCACCTTCTTGCCGTCCAGCGTGGCGGGATCGATATGCATGCCCACGCCCGGCTGCGCCACATGGCTGACCAGGATGCCGACGATAAGCGCGGCGGTGGAGAACGTCAGGAAGTAGATGAAGGCCTTGCCCGCGACACGGCCCACTTTCTTGAGGTCGCTCATGCCGGCGATGCCGGTCACCACCGTCAGGAAGATCACCGGCGCGATGATGAGTTTCACCAGCTTGATGAAGCCGTCGCCCAGCGGCCGCATGGCCTCGCCCAGGTCAGGTTTGAAATGCCCCAGCGCGATGCCGATGACGATGGCGATGATCACCTGCACGTAAAGAATCTGGTACCACTTGTGCGGCTTGCTCGGGACTTCGATGTGGTCTGCGTCAATCATTTAATAATCCGTGATGTCGGTCGTGCGCTCTCCGCCTTGGGTGCGGCGGGAAGGTCACGTTAGCTTTACTACCCTTCTCACTTATGAGGGTTCACTTATGGGAATTTCGGCCGTGCTGGTGTCCCAGCTTACGTGCCGCCCGGTGGTAATTAGTAATGGTAGTCCAACTTACGGGGAGATGTCGCCGCGAGCGGGTGGAAAACAGCAATCCATCCATGGATGGGCGGAATGCCGGACAAAGGCCCGCCTGGATTACCTGGGCGGGCCTTGTTTTCGTGCATGCTTGGGTTCGTTTCGGGGCGCGCCTGGCTTGCGCCTTCGGCCGCGGGGCGGGGCAAGCGATCCCTGCCTCAGCCCGCGCACATTCCGTCCGCCCAAAGACAAACCCCCGCTGGGTGACCAGCGGGGGTTTGAGGATAAGAGCCTGACGATGACCTACTTTCACAGACGTCCGTCCACTATCATCGGCGCAAAGTCGTTTCACTGTCCTGTTCGGGATGGGAAGGAGTGGGACCAACTCGCTAT
>NZ_PYAL01000001.1 GCF_004121055.1 Achromobacter aloeverae | reverse complement strand
CGTACACGCGGACCTACACCTACGACCTCGGCGGCAACCTCACTTCCCTAGGCAGCACCGATTGGACCGGTCCATCGGCCACGCGCAACCTGGTCGTGGGTCGAACCAGCAATCGCGCCGTGTCCACCGCCAGGTACCCCGGCCCGACGCAGGACAACATCGATACCTATTTCGATGCGGCGGGCAAGAGCATCTGCGTGGATGGCAACGCCAACCAGCCCATGTACTGGACGCCCTTGCATCAGTTGTATTGCGTGGTCACCACCTATCGGACCTCAAGCGGGGGGAATGGCGCCTGGGACAACAGCGATCGCGAACAATACGCCTACGATGGCGATGGCCAGCGGGTGCGCAAGTACGGCAGCAGCCAGGCGGGCAGCGCCTGGAACCACGTCGACACCCGCTATCTTCCCGGCCTGGAGCTACGCAACAACACCGGCACGGGAGAGCAGCTGGAGGTCATCGTGCTGGACGACGGCGCGCGCGTGTTGAACTGGGCAGGCGGCGCCGGAAAACCCACGAACATCCCCAACCTGCAACTGCGCTATCAATACAACGACCGCCAGAACTCCTGCACGATCGAAACGGACCAGGACGGCGGCATCATCAGCCAGGAGGAGTATTACCCCTACGGCGGCACGGCGGTATTGGCATCGCGCACCACCAGCGAAGTCAATTACAAGTTCATCCGCTATTCCGGCAAGGAGCGTGATGTCACGGGCCTTTATTACTACGGCGTGCGCTATTACCAGCCGTGGATAGGCCGATGGATCAATCCAGATCCGGGCGGCACAGTCGACGGACAGAATCTCTATTGCATGGTGGGAAATAACCCGTCCACGGATGTAGACCAGACGGGGTTGGCCAAGAAAAAAAGGAGCAAGGACGAGCAGGGACTCCCTGAATCCAAGATCGCCAGAATGTCCGGCCCGACCGCTTCCGCCAGTTCAGGTCCTGCGCCAGGCAATCAAGATCTCGGGCCGTTGTCCCTTGACATACCCGAGTCGTCTACGTTCGGCCCGTCCACCTCCGCGAGCTCAGGCGAACAAGGTCGCAGGGAGGACCTCCTCAAGCTGCTGCGTTCGCCTATCCCGGCGCCACCGCCGCTTTCCGAAGAAGAGAAGGCGATTCGGATGAAAAGCCCGCTCCTCTACGACTTGCTGCACGCTTCTGGCAGCTCGGGAGCCTCCGGCCTGTGGACCAGTGCTACGCAGGGACGAGACGCAGCCAACCAGATGAGAGAGATAACGGAGCTCCTCCCGGCACGAACGGGGCAGCCGAATACACCGATAGACAGATCCATTTCCTCGCTGGGACGAGAAAGTCGAGGCTACGTTGACGAGTGGGCAAAAGGACTGTCGTCCGGTAGGTGTCTTGTATTGCCACGGACCGGAGGGTGGTGTACGCCGTCTGTGGCTCTTACGGCCCAAGAGCAGGCGGAAGAACCTTTTCGTGCTACCGAAGAGACATTCTTACATGGTACCGCGGCTGTCGTGGAGACTTTGGCTGCGATGATCAGAGTGCACGTCGCCACGGACGAGCTTGTTGATATTGCCCCGGTGCCGCCGGGAACCGGAAACACTGTTGTATACGGGAACAGTATGCTGAAGGAGTTCGAGGACGCTTTCAGTCCGAACTCGTTACCGCCCGTTCGCCCGGATCTTGAGAACGAAATTGAAGGGGCGATGAGCAAGCTATGCCTCGATGCATTTGAACACGCCGGGATCGAGGGCGTCATTTCCACGGATTTATCTGAACAAGACATAGACTACGACTTCGCGGATAGAGCAAAAGGATACGCGTTCGCGGTATATGCCACGGAGCGGGCCGCCTATATTATTCCAGGGGTTGTCAATCTTAATGTCGGCCTCTCGGATATGCCCTGGTATAAGGGGAGAGGTCCTCTCTTTAGGAGAATGAAGGTTAAGGAGAAACAGACTGGGAAGGAGGTGACGAGGTCGGTCTACCTAAAGCCGAAAACAGACGGTCAAATCAAGGAATTTATTAAATGGGTGAATACAAGGTTGGAGGAGAACGGCCATCTACCGCTACACGCCGTGCTGGAAAAACGGTTCAAGGACTTTTGTGGAAGAGATACGACAGCGGAAGATTTCCCCCCGCATCATAAATACGAGCCAGCCTGCAACCGGGAAATGCCAGCTCTCGCCGGCGTAATGGGTACGCATGCGGAAACGATCTTGTACAACAGATTGTTGACAGAAATTTTCAAGGACTATCATGGCGCAGATCTTGAGAAGAAGGAGCATCTGGCCAACAAGCTATTTCTAAAATATATAGGTGTTTTTACCATGCAGCTCCTGAACGCGAAGAAGCGGGTCGAATCAGGAATAGTACCTTTTCCATTATTCGCCCCCTGCATTGGTTGTAAAACCATGATGGGGCCAGGAGGTATGGCGTTTCAGTATGCCAGAATTGCAAAGTCTTTCGCGGAGAACCAGAAGGATATATTGTCTGTTCCATTCGACCAGCGGAATGATTATTTGAAGGGCAAGTATGGGTTTTTGCGTTGAGCCCGGGATGAGCGACTTCTCCAGGCCGGCCTGAGACCACGGCGGGAGTGGGCTGACCTTGGTCGAGCCATACTTTGTATGGTCAACGCCAGCCTGGTCCAGGCGGAGTCGGATGCACGGGTCCGCGCGAATGCGTTCCGATCAATTCGGGCGTGCTTTCGGATTCGGGATGAAGTGCCCGCGGAACGGTTATGCGCGTTGCGGCTACGTAGGATCAAGCCTTCGCTAGGGGCTTGCATGCCAAGGAGCGCACGATGCGAATCGGAATGTGGGAATTTGCAGTGTCCACGATGGCTATCAGTGGACTTTCATTCGCGGCCTCGGCGGGAAAGCCAGAGGACGTCTATCCTTCTCGGGCAATAAGCATCGTCGTGGGCTATCCGCCGGGAGGCGGCGCCGATGCGCTGGCTCGTATTCTCGCCAGGCATTTGGGCAGGGAGCTGGGTAAATCGGTCGTGATCGTCAATCGACCGGGCGCTGCCGGGAATATCGGGGCGGAATCGGTGGCCCGCCAGGCAAAGCCGGATGGATACACATTGTTCCTGAGCGCCCGGCCCAACACCATCCACAAGATGATGTATGCCAATCTGAAGTTCGACTTCATGCAGGATCTGAGTCCAGTCAGTCTGATAGGCACTTCTCCCAACGTGATCGTCACCGGCAAGCATTCCGGAATAAGGAGCGTGCATGACCTGCTGGACCGTGCGAGAGCCGCGCCTGGCAAGGTGATGTGCGCATCCTCCGGCATAGGAACTACCGGATATCTCCTATGCGAGATGTTCCAACAAGAGGCCGCTATCAATATGGAGCATGTGCCGTACAAAGGCAGCGAACAGGGATATGTGGACTTGATGGGCGGCAGGGTGGACGTGCTGTTTACCACCTTGCCGGCGGCCGCGCCTTATCTCGATGCGGGAACCTTGCGCGGACTGGCCATCATGTCTCAGACGTCGACCAGGCATCCTGTCAATTTGCCGACCATGTCCGACCTGGGGTTCCCAGTGCTCGATCTGGATGCCTGGGCGGGACTGATGGCGCCGGCGGGGACCCCGGCGGGGGTGATGGAACGGCTCAACTCGGCCATCAATAAGCTGTTGATTACCGAGGAAATGGCCAACGAGCTGGATCGTCTCGGCTATATCGCGCCCAGGCAGCCGAACCCGCCGGATGTGCTTCAAGCATTGGTGGCGCAGGAAACCGAGCGGTGGACGGCGATACTGCGCATGCGAAGCATTTTTCCATTTCACTGAGGGGCGGGAACCACAGGTTCGCAACCACAGCTAAATAGCCCTACCGCCGTTGCTACCGCTGAATGGCTTTTTTTGCTTCGGGGCTGACCTGCCGGTAAAAAAACAGGCACTTGGATTTCTCCAAGTGCCTGTTTCTTAACGAGTTGGTATGGGGTGGCTGATGGGAGACCATTTGCCATCTGGAACCCTAGTTTTTGGCGGCTTACCGACCCGTGCGACCCCCGTCTTGGGTACAGACTGTGTACCAGGTGGAGCGAGGCCGCAAGACCACAGTGCTATTGAGCTGGAAGTCAAACATCACCGTCGGCGGCACTGCTAGCTGCAGCATGGCCCTTAGGGGCACCGGCAGAACCCGACGCAGACCGTTGCTTGGCACGCAGCGCCTCATACGTCTCCTTCAGCAGTGACGAGCCTCGCTCAGCGTAGGCATTGCAAATCCACTCGGCTTCCTCGACCTCGCCCGCCTCAGCCAGTCGATTGACACATCCCGCCACATCCTCTGGACGAAAGTTCGGCAAAAAACCTGACATCGCAGCACGGAAGATGGCGGCTACTTCCTTCGGATTCCGGCTTGCGAGCCGCTCCAAATTCGCGACCAGCATGGGGCCGTGGTGCCGGACTTGTGCGTATGGCGCCGCATCTACCAATGCCGCGCTCGTCGCAGGTGTCAGCTCATGAACGAAGACGGCGAGCTGGCAGAGGGCCGACTGGAGTTCAGGTAGGACTGCGCCAGTTTCCCGAATCCGCTCTACCACCTTCATCCAAAAGGTCAGCACTCTCGACGTGCGAGTGGTCGGTTCCGACTGCCCCCGAAACGTCCAGAAGAACCAGGACAGCGCTGATAGCTCCTTGACCTTCAACCCGACAACGAGCTCACTGAGCAGGCCGTCGCCGTCTAGGCTCTCCATGCCCTCAAGATACGCGAGCCCAAGGAACTGTATAGCTCTATCGGCCACCCGGTCGGGGAGTTCCTCCGAGAAGACCATTCTCCTCAGGTGCCCACCAGCAATAAGACGTTCGTACAGCCACGCGTACAGGTGGTTCTGGTATGCAAAACCCTGTGCCGCACAGTTCCATGCCGACTCATTAGTTAAGGAGAAGAGTCTGTCGAAATTGCCTTCCGTCCAGTCTCGGTTGAGATAATGAAAATTTGCGCAGTACAGCCCGCACATCGTCGCAAAGTCGGCATTTACGCCCGTCTCGCTCGCTGAGAGTTCGGCTTCCAGCACTGGCCCGACCGCAATCCACGTCTCGTCTGATGCCGAGTCCCCGGCGGTGTCCTCGCGTTTCATGGCCAGGGCAAGGTGAATGAACGCCTCCAGCGTGCGTCCCCTCGGAGCGTTGATTGCGTGAGAGACCGCGTCGCTCGACTCTCCGACCGCACGAGGCGTCGCCTCAAGGACACGGCACAGCACTTGGAGCCACGACCCGTAAAGGTCTGCCGGCATGTGACGCTTAGTGCCGGACGCGCTCTTCACAAGGTCGGCAATGTCACTGACGACCCAATGCACCGAGGGTTCCCACCTGTCTGTCTGCGCGGCAGCCAGGTCGGCTCGGAAGGTAGGGGACGAAACAATGGCCTGCACCAGCATCAAGGAGGTCGGCCAGTCGATGTCCCGCTTGTCGTCGGACCACCGCTCCTTTAGTCCTCGAAGCAGGCCGTGCTGATACGGCCTCGACAAGCCGCCGAACAGCATGATTCGACTTGCGAAGCCATCTTCGCTGACCTTGACCGCTTCAGTTAGCGTCGAGGCAAGCCCTCTGTAGGTGGGGCCATCCCAACTCGAGGCCTGCGGAACAAAGCCCCTCAAGTAAGTTACCAGATCCTCCCCCGACATGGCTACGAGCGCGTCGGATGTGATTGGGCTGCGCTCCCCGACCCAGCCGCCAGCCGAATAACTGTGGAAGTCTGGGTGTTCCCGCACCCGACCCCAACGCTGCACTAGCGCTTTATATCTCGCATCCACCTCTTTGTCGCCCTGGCCGTAGGCAGGATGCAGGAGGTCTCGTCTCTGGGTTTCGTCTAGTTCCACTTGTCGCGACGCGTCCGACCAGTCCCCCTGAAG
This sequence comes from Achromobacter aloeverae, assembly GCF_004121055.1. GTDB lineage: Bacteria > Pseudomonadota > Gammaproteobacteria > Burkholderiales > Burkholderiaceae_B > Bordetella_C > Bordetella_C aloeverae. The sequence goes on along the minus strand of NZ_PYAL01000001.1, from coordinate 1,574,062 downwards.
CTGTTCCACGAACTCCAGAAACATCGCCCTCTGGGCGGAGGAGAACTTCGAGAAGCCCTTGTTGATAAACAAAAAGAGCTCATGCCAATAGGAAACGTCGACAAACCAGCTCGCTTTGGCACACTCCCAAAAGGCCGTTCCAACGTTGCCGTAGTGCTCGCCACACACATAGATTCCAACGCGAGTGAGCGTCGGATAGGGCGATTGGAGGAGCGACTTGGCGACGGCTAGTGCCGCTGCAGAGCCGGTTCCTGTAGCGCCTAGGGCCGCATCGCGGACAGCGTCAACGAGTATGTCTCTCGAACCGTCCTTGTATGCATCCTGTTCATGTTCTTCAACTGCCGAACGCCAGATACACGAGTGCCTGTCGTCATCGACCGACCCAATGTACTCGGTCAGGCGGTGGGCTAGCATATCCACGGCGGATGCACCACACCGTTCGCCAAGTTTTCTCGCAGATGCCTTGAGAACTTCTCCTAAGTGGTAACTGCCCAGCACCCCTTCCTTGTCGCTCACGTTGCCTCCCCAGTCGGTCGAACCATCGAGAGTGCATCTGCAAGCAACACTGCTTTGTGCCAGTTTCCCGGTTCAGGACTGTCCAAGAGTCGCGGTAACAGCTTTGCGCCAAGCTCGTGACCAATCATGTCTACATCGAAACGGCTAGCAAGCCATAGGCGGGTCATCTCGATGTCGTCGTTCCTCAACACATCCAGCGGCAACTGCGACAGCACCGTCGCAAGGGACCACCAAGTTCTCCAGTTATCGAGACCTCGCTGCTCGGCGTCCGCGCTGATAGCTCGAACTATGTTGGCAATTCGGGCAGCCCGTTCGTCCGTTACCGACGCCGCAATTTGCTCAAGATACCGCAGGGCGGGCCACCCATCAGCCTGGTACAGAGTACCGCGTTCGCTTTCAATGGTTCTCACCTTGGGGTTGTGTTTCGAGTCGAAGAAGCGCGCGCTGTCGAGGTCACTGAACCATACCGGGTCTTTCAGCGAGTTGAGCAGATAGGAAGTAAGGTCGGGCCGACTCTCTACAAGGCTCAGCGCTGCGCGTCGATTGACGTCGGTAGGTGACGCAACGTATCTGTCAAGATGTGCCTGCAAGTCCAAGGTGGCTGGGCCCCGTACATCCAGCTCCGGTCCCCAGCTTTTAAAGACTTCCACAAGTTCGCGGTAACCCTTCGCGTCGATGCAGTATGGAACAACTTGGACGCCACACTGGTCGCGAAAGAAGTGCTCCATGAATCGAGTCTGGACAGATTCCGTCGACCGATAAGCGAACAAGAGGAAGTGCCGGGGCTCGGTAGCCCCCGTTCGAACCGATTCGTTGGAACGGATGATGTGGTCGAGGACCTCCAGCTCTGCCAGCCCGTAACCGACGAACAGCACTGTATGGTTCTTGAACATCGCGGTGAGAAATTCCTGAACTCTCGAATCGGCGTAGTGCTCGATGTAGTCCTTCAACGAGACCACCATCGAGCTCGGGTCTATGTAGGATCCATGAAGATGAATGACAGCCCCTCTCTGAGCGAGGAGGGCAGGCGACAGGTGTTCCCGACGATAGTACTTAGGGCGTTTGACTGGTCCTTTCGCAGGCTCCCTCTCGCCACCTTCCTTTACCTCCGGTGACAGTTCCTCCGGTCCGGCGTCATCAAGCCACTTGTCATAGTTTGTCGTGACGAAGACAGGCCGCAGGTGGGATAGCAATCTGTAGAGTTCTTCTCCAGTCGCCGAAGGCATCCTCGGGTGCAAGATACCGTCGAAGTCGATAGCTATTCCCTTTTCCTTTGCAAGGGCCATCGCAATCGACAGGGTTCTCCGCGGGTCACCTAGTCCGCGCAATTGCTCCGCCTCCAAGAAGCCAAGTACGTTCCCCCTCTCAAGGGCGCCAACGACCTGGCTTGCAAATCCACGCCAATCGGGGCTTCCGCACAGCATCGAGGCACCCGCACCCACGAAGACAACTAGTTCGCCGTGGCTCGCCGCATCTTTTATGAGCTGGTCAGGTGTGTATATCTTGCCTTCAGTCGCCATTACACAACCCGCGCCGCAGACAGCAATTTCGCTTGACGCAGCACAGTCTTGGCTGCTTCTTCCTGCCGGTCCGGCGGGTAAAGGCCACCAGTTTCGTCCCTGAAGGCGGCCAGGAGCTGGGCGCGGCGCTCGTCGAAAGCGTCGCTGATGTACTTCAAAAATATCAATCCGAGCACGATGTGCTTGTACTCGGGGGCGCCCATCGAGGACCGCAGCTCGTTGGCGTGGGCCCTCAGCGTTTTCTTCAGGTCTTGGTTCATCCCGCGGCTCGCAGTTCTTGGTGTGTGGGAACCGGCCCTCCCCAGTAGGCATTCTGCCCAAGCTTACCGTGTAACAGGTTTGTTTCAAAGTCCACTGTGGTCGCGCACGATGCCCCGACTAAAACCGTGTGCCTATCTCGCTTTGGGCATCAACTTTTTCGAGAAGGCAAAATGACGCCTTTCAGCCAGCCCAGACAGGCCCTGAGAACGGCACACACCTATTCAATCTGCGATAGAGGCGTCAAATGGCCAAGATGCCCAGGGAGCAGGACATGTGGAGTGCGTAACCTTGACCTACGCAACCTCCCCCTGGTCTTGGGAGCCCTGCGCCGCACCCCGTGCCGACCTCCCAGCGAAGCGCGGCAGCGCGGTGAACCTATGGGCTGCCTCGACCGCGAGTCGTCGCCCACACGGCGATATAACCCTCTACTGGGCATTAATGAAGTCGCCATTCCGCTGTAACTGCTCGACATGTAGGAACCGGCGTGGCCGGGCTGGCGCGCCTGAGCGCTACGCAGGACGTGCGTTTTAGCGACGGCCCGCGCGACAAGTACGTGACGGTCGGCGCCCGAATCGCAATGCCGTGCTCGCTGCCCCCGGACCGCGTGACGCACTGGTCCGCCGGGCGTGTGCTCGCGACACCCTGGAGCCAGCATGACCATCTTCCGTCTCTACCGCCGCTTCAAGCGGCATCAGGACGCCATCGTCATCGTGCCCGTGATCCTCACCGTTGTGGCCGCGTTCGGCGTCATGCAGCAGACCGAATATTCAGAGAGGATTGGGCTATGCCCGGACCTGACCTGACGCAAGACGAAATCCAGGACCTGACGGGCTACCGTACCAGGTCGTCCTCCTGCCGCTGGCTGGAGCGTAATGGCTGGCCCTATGCCACACTGGCGGGAGGGCGGTGGCCAAGGGTGCTGAGGGAAGTACCATGAATCCCGTCTGCCAGGCGAGACTGCCCGCCGGTCTGAGGCCGCATTGGGCCCGAACTGGAGCCGCGCAGCATGATCGCAAAGCGCACCGAGCATTTGAAGCTGGGCCTACTGCCCAGGATGGACGCGCGGCCACTGTACTTTCCGCTACTATACATACGACCGCCGCTATGTGAGCCTGGGGCCTGACCGCCAGGAGGTCATACGCAAGGTGCTGGAGATGGAGCGCCGCGCGCCCGATACCGGCACGGTCGCGGAAATGGTCGGGGAATACCTGGCCAGCGGCGATTTCAAGAAGGTGGGCGAGCGCACCAAGGCGGACTATCTGGTCTATAGCAAGCACACCTTGCGCGTTTTCGGAGGCCTCCAGGTCACGGATCTGCAGCCGCCCCATATCGCCCGCTATCTGCGCATCGAGCGCAAGGAAGCGCCTGTGTAGGCAAACCGTGAAATCGCCTTCCGGGCTCGTGCTTCCAATTCGGCATAGAGAACGGCTTGGCGGCAGCCAACCCCTGCCGCCAGGTGCGTCGCAATACCGAGCGCCCGCGTTCGCGCTGCCCATCCTGGGAAGAAATCACGTCCTTTGCCAAGATGGCCAGCGAGAAAGGGCCGTCGCCACACGTCATCGGGCTCATGGGCAAGTTCATCGCGTTGACCGGCCGGCGGCGCGCCGAGTTCCTGCATCTGTGCAAGACGGATTTGAAGGATGACGGGATTTCGGTGGGGTTCGCCAAGGCCAAGGCCGGCGAAGCGAAGCGCCGCGGCCTAATCCAATAGGATGCGGCCCTGCGGGCGCTATTCCAGGAGCTGGACGGGATAGAGCGCAAGACCGCCGATGGTAAGTCCGACATTCCGGAGTCGGTGTTCGTGTTCACTAATCGGGAAGGGCAGCCCTATACGGAGCAGGGATTCAAGGCGATGTGGGCGGAGATCATGGCCGACTGGGTAGCGGGGGGGGGGAGCGCTTCACCTTTCACGACCTGCGGGCCTACTACATCACGACGATGGTCGAGCAGGGGTTGGACCCAGCAGGAACGCATGCGGATCCGGCCACCACGCGGCGCGTTTACGACCGCCGCGCTGTCAAAATCAGGTCCAGCGCCTGACGCATGCCACCATTCCGGAATCTTGCCACCATTCCGGAAAACAAACAGGCACTTAGGCGTGCGCCTAAGTGCCTGTTTCCTAATGAATTCGTATGGGGTGGCTGATGGGACTCGAACCCACGACAACCGGAATCACAATCCGGGACTCTACCAACTGAGCTACAGCCACCGCAGCAAAGAAACGAGATTCTAGCACGGTTTCAAAACAAGAATCCAGCCCCGATTTTACGGTCGTCGCGGGCTTGCTATCCTGCTGCCTGCGCGTGGCGGATCCTGCCGGCGCGTCCGTCCGTTTCCGCCAACCCTTCCGTCCATGAGCGCATGAGCGACCTGCATGATTTGCTGACCGCCTACTGGCCCCACATCGTATTCACCGTTACCACCGTGGCGGGATTTGGCGCCGCCGTGCACGCCGCCATGACCAAGCGCGACGTCCGCGCCGCCATAGGTTGGGTAGGGTTGACGCTGTTCTCGCCGCTGTTCGGCGCGGCCGCGTACTTCGTGGCCGGCATCAACCGCATCCGCTATACGCGGGTGTCACAGCAGCGCGACGAGGCCATGGTCTATTACGCGCGGGAGCCCCAGGTCGAGCCCGTCGACGTGGTGCCGCTGACCGGACCGCAATTCGCCTCCCTGAAAAGGCTGACCAACTGCATCAGCCGTTTCCAGCTGCTGGGCGGCAACCTGGTGCAGCCGCTGGACGGCGGCGACGAGGCGTACCCCGCCATGCTGCAGGCCATCCGCGGCGCGGAACGGACCGTCGCCCTGCAAAGCTATATCTTCGACCATGACCCCATCGGCTGCGAGATCGCCGAGGCGCTGATCGAGGCGCACCGGCGCGGCGTGAAGGTCCGCGTCCTGGTCGACGCGGTCGGCGCCCGCTATTCCCATCCGCCCATCGTGCGGCTGCTGAAGAAAAACGGCGTGCCGACCGCCCGCTTCATGACCAACCCCATGGGCGTGCTGCGCATGCCTTACGCCAATCTGCGCAGCCACCGCAAGATACTCGTGGTCGATGGCCGCATCGGGTTTTCCGGCGGCATGAACATCCGCGCCGCCTTCGTGCGGGCCCTGGCGCTGGACGCCACGAATCGCGATACGCACTTCCGCTACGAGGGGCCCATCGTGGCGCAGCTGCAGTCGGTTTTCGCGCATGATTGGGACTTCACGACCCGGGAATCGCTGACCGGCCCGGACTGGTTTCATCACGACCTGGTCCCACGCGGTGACGCGGCGATGCGTTGCGTGCCTTCCGGTCCCGACCGTTCCATCAACAGCACTCATGACGTCCTGCTCGGCGCGCTGGCGGTTGCGCAGCGCCATGTCCGTATCCAGTCGCCATACTTCCTGCCCGACCAGACCCTGATCGGCGCCATGATCACCGCCGCGCGGCGCGGCGTGCGGGTGGACATCGTGATCCCCGGCAAGAACAACCTGCGCCTGGTCGACTACGCCATGATGGCCCAGATCGACCAGTTGATCCGTCATGGCTGCCTGGTCTGGCGCACCCGCGGCGCCTTCGACCATTCCAAGCTGTTGAGCGTCGACGACGCCTGGACCTACGCCGGTTCGTCCAATCTGGACCCGCGCAGCCTGCGCCTGAACTTCGAGCTGGACACCGAGATCTACGACCGCGACATCGCCGCCTGGGTCAGCGCCCGCATCGACGCGGCCATCGCCAATGCCAAGCCGCTGACCCTCGAATCCTTGCAGGCCTTGCCTTTCACCAAACGCCTGCGCAACAAGATCATCTGGCTGGCCTCGCCGTATCTGTAAGAAAAGGGCGCATACGACAAGAAAGAAGGCGCGATAAAAACAAGGCACGCCGAACATCCGGAATCGCCGCGATGCCCCGACCAAGTGCGCGTCAGCGGGACAAGCTTTTCTTCCCCGCAGGGAGCCGTAATCCCATGGTTTGGTGCTTAACGCACGCGGACACGAGTCGATTCCTCCCACTTCCCACGGATTCAAGTATCGACTTGTTTACGCCCGTGATGGGCGGCGGGTTTTAGGATTTGACAATGAGCGCGGGAAGGGCGATCACATGCACTTGGGCAGCGAGGAAAGACCATATCGGTTCAGGGGCGTAACGCAGTTACTTGAGGACTTCGCCGTGGAAGTGGGAAAGCGGAGGAAATAACCATGGAACGCACACTGACGATTACCATCAACAAGGACTGGCGTGGTTTCCTGTCGGAAGCTGGGAAGCGCGCTGCTGCGGGAGCAAAGTCTGGGACGTACCAGGGTGAAACACTCAATTTCGAGTCTCCAAGCGCGTTTTTCGGACAATTGACGGCGTTGCGCTGGGACATGGTTCGCGAACTGATGGGTGCTGGTGTCGTGGGTGTCCGGGAGCTCGCCCGGCGCCTTGCCAGGGATGTCCGTCGCGTACATCAGGACGCACACGCATTGGTGGAACTGGGCCTTCTGGAGAGAAATGAAAGCGGGGCCTTGCTTTGCCCGTTCGCAGATATCCACGTGGACGTGCATCTGACTAGCGGTCTGCGCAAGGCCGCTTGACCTTTGTCTCCCGCTGACAGGCGAGTGCTGGCCGCCCGGGGCGGCGACGATCGCCGCGTTCCTCGAACCTTGCCTAACGCGGTCAGCTTTCGTCACACGCTCCGCATCAACCCGCCATCCACCCGGATGTTCTGCCCCGTGATGTACGCCGCGCCGTCGGACGCCAGGAACGCGATCGTGGCGGCGATTTCCTCGCTGGTGCCGTAGCGCTGCAAGGGAACGGCCTCGCGCCTGGCTTCGGTGGCCGGCAGGCTGTCTATCCAGCCCGGAAGGACATTGTTCATCCGGATGTTGTGCCTGGCCTCGCTGTCCGAGAACAGCTTGGTGAACGACGCCAGTGCGGCGCGGAAGGCCGCGGACGTGGGAAACAGCGCCGACGGTTCGACCACCCAGGCGGACGAGATGTTGATGATCACGCCGGACTTCTGCTGGCGCATGATGGGCGTGACCAGCCGGGTCGGCCGCACGACGTTGAGGAAGTAGGTGTCCAGCCCCTTGTGCCAGTCCTCGTCGGACAGGTCCAGCACCGGCCCCTTGGGGCCATGGCCGGCGCTGTTCACCAACACGTCGACCCGGCCCCACGCGGCCATCGCCTGGTCGACCAGCCTGGCCAGGTCCTCGTTGGACTGGTTCGATCCCGTGACGCCTATGCCCTTCAACTCGGCGGCCAGGGCCTCGCCCTTGCCCGACGAGGAAAGAATGGCCACGCGATAGCCATCCGCCGCCAGCCGCCTGGCCGCCGCGGCGCCCATGCCGCTGCCGCCCGCCGTGACCAGCGCTACTTTGTCCGTGCTCATTCGATACGCTCCTCTCAAATTCAAATCCACATGGCCGGGCCATAGGCCACGACCACGACGCGGCCGGGAAGGCTGGCCTGTCATGGCGTGCCCACTCGAAGGAATGATCCCCGAAAACGGCGCTCCAAGGACGGCTGTCCCGGCGTTTCGCGTTGATTTTTACAAGAAAAGAGACGGAAAGGATATGAGCAAGTTACCCGCCGAACGGGGCTCGGGCCAGGGCGGCCCGCGTCAATGCCACCATTCGGTCGACGTCGTCCTGGCTGCCGTCGAACCGCGTCACCAGCCGGATGATGCCCCCGCGTCGCCGGGCAAAACGTACGCCGGCTTCGGCCAGCTTGTCGATGGCGTCCTGCGGCAGGCGCAGGAACACCAGATTGGCCTGCACCGGCGCTACCAGCTCGACGCCGGGCAGCGCCGCCAGCTCGCGCCCCAGGCGCGTGGCCAGGCCGTTGGCCTGCCCGGCCAGGCGCAGCAGCAGGCCGTCCTCGATATAGGCCATGAGTTGCGCGGCGGCGTAGCGCATCTTGGACCAGGTCTGGCCGGCGCGCCGCAGATGGTACGACAGCGGTTCGGCCAGCGCCGGATCGAACACCACGATGGCGTCCGCATTCATGCCGCCGTTCTTGGTGCAGCCGAACGACAGGATGTCCACGCCACGCCGCCAGGTCATTTCCCCCGGCTCGCAGCCCAGGGTGGCCAGGGCGTTGGCGAAGCGCGCGCCGTCCATGTGGAACACGATGCCCGCCTCGCGCGCGGCCGCGCCGATGGCCGCGATATCGTCCAGCCCGTACACCGTGCCGTATTCGCTGGCCTGGGTGATCGATACGGCGTCGGGCTGGGGCCGGTTGCGCACGCCGCGCTCGGCGTGCCGCAGGGCCTCGGCCAGGGTATCGGGCGCGAGCTTGTAGTCCGCGCCGGGCAGGGGAATCAGCTTGGCGCCGCCGGTGTAGGCCTCGGTGGCGCCGCCTTCGGCGGTGTGGATGTGCGCTTCCTGGTGGCAGTAGATGCCGCCGTAGGGCCGCGCGCAACCGGCCAGGGACAAGGCATTGGCGGCCGTGCCGGTCGATACCGGAAACACCACGACATCCGTTCCGAAGAACGCCGAGAACTTGCGATTCATCAGGGCGCTGTAGTCGTCGTCGCCATAGGCGGCCGCCGGACCCTGGTTCACCTCGGCGATGGCGCGCAGGATATCGGGGTGGACGGTGGCGATGTTGTCGCTGCGGAAATTCGGGGTCACGGGCGTTTTCCTAAAGCAATGTGCCGTCCTGGCGCCGCAGGCGGCGATTCACCAGCAGCAGCGGCACCGCGGTGAACAGGATAAGCACGGCGGCCGCCGCCGTCGCGGTGCCGGGCGCCGTGCCTTCCAGGAACTGGTACATGCGGACGGTCATGGTCGACCATTTGCTGGTGTAGAGGACGATGGTCGAGCTCAGTTCCGACGCCACGGTGATCCAGACCAGGATGACGCTGCCGACCAGGCCGCTCATCATCAACGGTACGGTCAGCGTGGCGAAGGTCCGCATGGGGGACACGCCCAGGTTGATGGACGCCTCCTCCAGGCTGGGCTCGATCTGGTGCACGATGGCCGACGACGAGCGGATGGCGAAGGGCAGCTTGCGCACCACATACGCGATGACCAGGATCAGCCAGCCCCCGGTCAGCATCAGCGGCCGGTTGTTGAAAGCCAGGATCAAGCCTATCCCCAGCACCGTGCCGGACACCGCGAAGGGCACGATCCCGACCATGTCCAGCACGCCCGTCAGGCGGCTGCGGTGGCGGGCGACGACGTAGCCGATCGGCGCGCCGATCAGCGTCGCGACGAACGCCGTGACGCTGGCAAGGATCAGCGTGTTGTATAGCGGTTGGTAGGAACCCGCCAGCAGTTCGATGTAGTTGCCCAGGCTGGCTTCCCAATGCAGGACGGGGCCCCTGAAGCGGAGGAAGGAAATCATCAGCACCGCCGCGAAAGGCAGCAGCGAGATCGACACCATGCCCCAGCAATAGGTCGACGCGACGATGCGCCAGCCGCGCGACAGCGGCAGCGGCGGCGGCGCCGACCGCGCGTTGGTGGTGAAGCGGCGCTTGCCCAGGTAGCGGCGCTGGATCAGCAGCACCACCGATGTGCCGGCGATCAGCAGCACGCTCAGCGCGCCGGCCGCGGCCGGATTGCTGTCCGCCTCGCCCGCGAACAGCTTGAAGATGTCCACCGCCAGGAAGGGCTTGTCCTCCGCCAGCACGGCGGGCACCCCGAAGTTCTCCAGCGTTTCGATGAACACCAGCAGCGCGCCCGCCAGCACGGCCGGCATCACCACCGGCAGCAGCACCGTGCGGAATACATGGAAACGCGATCCGCCCAGGTTGCGCGCGGCTTCCTCCACCGAGATATCGATGGCCTTGAAACCGGCGATGGTGGGCATCAGCACGTAGGGATACAGCGTCAGCGCGAAGACGATGACGATGCCGGGCATGCCGTAGATCGAGCCGATGGGAATGCCGATATCCCGCAGCGCCGTGGTCACCACGCCGGCATGGCCGAACAGCAGCACCAGCGCATAGGCAGCCACGAAGGACGGCAGGCCCAGGGGCAGCGAGGCCAGCGTCAGCAGCACCGTGCGCCCCGGCAGGTTCACCCGCGCCAGGCAGAACGCCAGCGGCACCCCCAGCGCCGTCGCGCACAGCGTGGCCAGCACGCCGGCGGTCAGGCTGTTGACGACGCTGTTGGTGTAGTAGGCGCTGGAGAACACCTTCGCATAGTTCGCCAGCGTCAGGGCGCCCGTCCCTTCCACACGCAGGCTGGCATCCAGCACGAGGGCCAGTGGATATAGCAGGAAGACCGCCAGCAGGACCAGCGCGATGACGGTAATGGCAAGGCGGAATTCTTTCATGGGGCGGGGAATGCCACGATTTGCGCGGGGTCGTATGCCAGCGCCAAGGATGCACCCTCCTGCACGCCTACCGCTGCCGCGCCCAGGGTCGACACCCGCAGCGGCGTGCCGTCGGGCAGTTCGGCATGCAGCCGCTGGATCTGGCCGAGGAACTCACGCAAGACCAGCCTGGCAGTCAGGCGCATGCCGCTGCCGGCGTCGGCCACGCGCAAGGCCTCGGGCCGCACGGACAGCAGTACCTTGCTGCCGGCCTCGGCGATCCGTCCGGGGACGGCTATCGTCACGCCGCAGGTCTCGACCGGCGTCGCCGCGCCGTCGAAGGCCCCCGCCACGCCGGACAGCATGTTGGTGCCGCCCAGGAAACTGGCGACGAACGGGGTTTTCGGCTGCCGATAGATGTCTTCCGGCGTCCCCACCTGTTCGATGCGGCCACCGCGCAGCACCGCGATGCGGTCGGAGATGGCCAGGGCCTCTTCCTGGTCGTGGGTCACGTACACGGCGGTCAGGCCCAGCGACTGCTGCAGCCGCCGGATCTCGACGCGCATCTCGGTGCGTAGTTGCGCATCCAGGTTGGACAGCGGCTCGTCGAACAGCAGCACCGCGGGTTCGATGACCAGGGCGCGGGCGATGGCGACGCGCTGCAACTGCCCGCCGGACATCTGGTGGGGCCAGCGCGCGCCATAGCCTTCCAGCCGCACGCGCTGCAAGGCCTTTTCCACCCGGGTGGCGATCTCCGCCGCCGGCACGCGCCGCGCGCGCAACCCGTACGCCACGTTATCCGCCACGTTCAGGTTGGGAAAGATCGCGTAGTTCTGGAAGACCATGCCGATGTTGCGCTGGTGCGCCGGCAGGCTGTCGATGCGTTTGTCGCCCAGCCAGATGCTGCCGGACGTCACGTCGTTGAAGCCGGCGATCGAACGCAGCAAGGTTGTCTTGCCGCAGCCGGAGGGACCCAGCAGGGTGAACAGCTCGCCGTGGTCTATGGTCGCGGAGATGCCATCGACGGCGCGCAACTCGCCGAAGGCGCATGTCAGGTTGTCGATGCGTATGGCCGTCATACGATCAACGCGTTTCCTGGATGAGGTCCTTCAGCTTGCGTAGGGTGTCGGTGCGCGCCGCTTCCCATTTCGCATCGTCGTAGGGCAGCAGCTTTATCTGGGAAAACGGCGGCATGCCGCCCGATTCGGTCAGCGGGACATCCTGGCGGGCGGGGCGGCGGAACGTCGCCTTCAGCAGCATTTCCTGTGTAGGCTTGCTGGCCAGGTAGTCCACCAGCGCACGCGCGTTGGTATTGTTGGGGCCGCCCTTGATGATGGCCGTGCCCTCGGCAAGCGCCACCGTGCCGTCGGCCGGGTAGATCACCTTGACCGGCGCGCCGTTGTGGGCCCACAAGTAGCCGGCATATTCCAGCGAAATGCCCAGGGGATATTCACCGGTGCCGTTGCCGTCGAACACCAGCGTCGAACGATTGAGCACCTTGGTGTTGGCGATCAGCTTCTTCAACTTGGCCCAGGCCGCATCGTTGTCGCCCCAGGCGCCCAGCAGGCCGCTGGCCGTGGCATAGGAAAAGCCCGAGTTGGCCGGATCGGTATAGACCAGCTTGCCTTTCCACGCCGGGTTCATCAGGTCTTCCCAGGTCTTCGGACCCTTGGCCGCGTCGATGGACTTGGTGTTCTGGGCGATGATCGCCACTTGCAGGTTGGTGCCGACCCAGAGATTGTTGGGGTCGCGGTATTGCGCGGGCACCTGGTCCGATCCCTTGGCGGCATAGGCGTCGAAATACTTGCTGTTCTGCTTGAGCAGCGCGGCGCTTACGCCCCAGACCACGTCGCCTTGCGGATTGCCTTGTTCCGAGATGACCCGGCGGAACAACACGCCCGATCCGGTGGAAACGACGTCGACGGTGATGCCCGTTTCCTTCTTGAAGCCTTCGGCGATCAGTTTATTGACGGTGTCGTCGTTGGCCGAATAAAGCACTACATGGCCGTCGGCGGCCCACGCGGACGTGGCGACGAGCGATGCCCCCGCCAGGATCAACGCAACTGCCCGGATATTCTTGTATTGCATGACATTCCCCTTGTTTTGTGCGCAGCCGGCGACGCTGGAAGCGTACGCCTGGGCGCGGTTTGCCACACTACGGTTTGTCGAACTGCGATTTATTGGACTGCGATTCATCGGACTGCGATTCATCGGGCCGCGGCTCGCGGGCTCGCGGCTTGTCGGCCCGCGGCTTTCAGCCCAGATACGCGCGCGCGGCCGCGACGCCCGCGCCGGGCGTCAGCGCATGTCCCAGGCCCGGCAGCACGTCCTCCAGGTGCGCCAGGTCGGTATAGATGGTGTCGGGGTCGATGGCGCCCATGGTGCCGATGCGGATCACCTTGCCCGACAGGCGGTTGCGCGCGCCGGCAATGACGGTGCGATGGCGCTGGTACAGCTCGCGCACGATCGCGGCGCCGTCCAGCGGAGCGGGCACGTCGAACACCACCACGGTGGAGGACTTGCGCTTGCCTGGCCCGAAATCGGTCAATCCCATGGCCGCGCCGCCGGCGCGCAGCGCATTCGCCAGCCGCGCATGGCGCGCCAGGACGTTGGGCAGGCCCTCCGTGTGGATCATGTCCAGCGCTTCCAGCAGGCCCGCGACCAGGCCGACGGCCGGCGTGAAAGGCGTTTCGCCTTTCTCGGTGGAGGCCAGCGCGCGGCGGAAGTCCCAATAGAAGGCGGGCAGGCGGCCGCCGCCATTGATCACCTCCCAGGCCTTGGGGCTGATGCTCGCCAGGCCCAGGCCGGGCGGGCACATCAGCGCCTTTTGCGACGCGGACACCAGGATGTCGACGCCCCATTCGTCCTGCTTCATTTCGATGCCGGCCAAGCCGCTGACGGAGTCCACGACCAGCAGCGTGCGGCGTTCGCGCAGCAGCGCGCCCAGCCTGGCCAGGTCGGCGACGATGCCGGTGGAACTCTCGTTATGCACCACCACCATGGCGCGGTAGTCCTTCTCGCGCAGGCGGGCTTCGACGGCGTCGATGTCGATGTCCTCGCCCCAGGGCGTGGCCAGCACGTCGGCCTTGGCGCCGACGGCTTGCGCGATGGTGGCGAAGCGCTCGCCGAACTGGCCGTGCGTGACGATCAGCAGCTCGTCGCCGGGGCCGGCCACGTTGACGATGGCGGCTTCCATCATGCCGCTGCCGGACGCGGCATAAAAGAGGATGCGGTTCTTCGTGCCGACGATGGGTTGCAGGCCGGCTTCCGCGCGGGCCAGCGCGGCGCGGAACTCGGGGCCGCGGTGGTTCACCACCAATTGGGCGTTGGCCTGCAGCACGCGTTCGGGAACGAAGGTGGGGCCGGGGAGACGCAGCCGGTAGCCTGCCGGCGCCAAGGGTTGAATCGCGGTAGGGGACATCGGGTCGAAGCGCTCCATGGTCGATAGGCGGCACGCCGTTGCTCTGTGGATGCCCGCCAGATGTCGTCAGATTCTAGGGAGGTCGGTTGATCAAAACAAATGGTTTACATCTATTGATTATTCGATTTCTCAAATATATGCTCGGGTCCTCTGGCCGGATCGTCTTGTCCGCGCCTCCTACCTGGACCGGATCGGCGCGCGTCATGTCACGCCATGTCTCCTTGCGTCATTTGCGATGCTTCGTGGCGGTTGCCGACACGGGGTCGTTCACGCTGGCTGCTTCGCGCATGTCGTTGACGCAGTCGTCATTGACCTCCACGATCCAGCAGTTCGAGGAAGCGGTGGGCGTGCGGCTGTTCGACCGCAGCACGCGGCGCGTCGCGTTGACGCAGGCGGGCGCCAGCTTCAGGGCCGAGGCGGTGCGTGTGATCGGGCAGTTCGATGGCGCCATCAGCGATTTGAAGGCGTTTTCGGATGGCCGGCAGGGGCATGTCCGCATCGCGGCCATCACCTCGGTCGTGAATTATTTCCTGGTCGACGTCATCGAGGGCTTCCGGGTGGCCTATCCGGGCATCACCATTTCGCTGCGCGGCGCCAGTGCCGCGGTGGTCGAACAGATGGTGGCCAATGGCGAGATCGATTTCGCGGTGGAGAGCCGCTATCGCGGGTACGAAGAGCTCAGCTACACGCCGCTGTTCGAGGACCGCTATGGCATCGTGTGCCGGCGCGACCATCCCTTGGCCAAGGGCAGGGGAGGCATCGATTGGACGGCGCTCGATCCGTCGAGCTACATCGGTTTCTCGTCGGACACCGGCATAGGCGCCTACCTGCGCGCGCATGCGGGAAACCCGGCGCTGTTCGACGCCCCGCACGACGAGATTTCCAATACCACGGCGCTGTATTCGATGCTGGGCATCGGCAATCGCTATAGCGTACTGCCGGCGCTGGCGGCCAGCGAGCGCGATGCGTCGAAATTCGTGTTCCGCGAATTGCGCTCGCCCAGCCTCACGCGAGAAATCTGCCTGATCACGCGGCAGCTGCGCGCGCTATCCAGCGGGTCCGAACACTTCCTGCGTTTCCTGTGCGACACCATCCGCAGCAAGCCCATCCCGCCGGGGGTGCACCTTTGCGCCAACATGCTGATGGAATCCTCGCCTTCGACTTCTTCGACTTCTATTTCTACTTCCTGAACAAGGACATCAATCCCCTTGCGTGAGGCACGTCGCGAAGGAACGGTGGAATGGACAGCGCCAATAGTAGCGCCGCCAATGGCACCACGCAGATGAACCCGAGGTAATTGAAGCCGAGGGCGCCGGCAACGCCGCCGAGCACGAACATTCCCACCAGGCCGCCCGAAATCCGCGCACGCTGCCAGTTTCGTTGAACCCTTGAGTGAGGACCGTGGCCCTTCTTCATCCAGAGGACCATCTTGCCTAGTTCCATGCCCAGGTCCGTCACGTTCCCGGTCATGTGGGTGGTCCGGGTGCTGCCGCCGCTGGTCTTCGACCCTACCGCATTTTGCAGGCCCATGGTGAAGGAGAGCAGGAGCACCGTCAGCGGCACTGCGAATGGCGTATTCCAGGTCAGGGTCATCGCTCCCATCAAGCCGAAAGGGAACAAGAGCAGGGCCTCCAGCATCAGGGGCAGCGCGTAGACGCTGGCGAGCCGATGCTGGCGACTCCAGTTCACCAAGATGGCGCACACTGCCGCCCCCATCGTGAACGCGAGTATGGCCCCCACCGCGTTCAGCAGCAGCTTCACATTTCCCAGGGCCAGGCCGTCGGCCAACTGCGAAGTGAAACCCGTCATATGCGACGTGTACATGTGCAGCACCAGGAAGCCGCCTGCGTTGACCGCGCCGGCATTGAAGGCCAGCAGCAGCCCGAGCGCGATATTCGTGGAGGGTGCGCGGTGTCGGCTGGTGAGGAGGCGAATTCGGCGCATTGGGTGGGTTCCAGCCTCGTGTCCAGGAAGCCCGGCGTTCATGTCGAATAGCGCGCCGGGTGCGATTGTCGGTCGAAATTATCGGGCAACGTCGATGGCGCCGGGCGGGCCGCCGAAGCTCTGCCGTATTCCATGGCGTGACGATACACGAATAGCGCACTGGCCGATGGGGAGGAACCATCGTCAGCTCATCAACACCAAACGTCACGACGTTGGGAACGCCGGCGATCGTATCCGAAGATCAACCGGTGGAGATTGGTGATGGGCTTACGGAAAATGATCATGAGCGCATTGATCGTTAGTAGCAGCGTCATAGGATTCGCCATGCCTGCCATGGCTTACGACAAGGAGATCAAGGTGTATCCAGACCGACCAATTACGCTGATTGTTGGATTCCCCCCCGGCGGTATGGTGGACATACTAGCCAGACATATGGCAAAAGCAATGACGGATGAATTGGGTCAACGCGTCATCGTCGAAAGCCGCGTTGGGGCCACTGGAAGTGTTGGTGCTTCGGTCGTTGCACGTGCTGCGCCGGACGGCTACACAATTTACCTCAGCCCGAGCGCGGTCGTTCTTTTCCTGGCGGCCCATGCAGAACCCGCGCTCGATTTTTCCGAAGCACTGGCTCCGGTCGGAAAGGTCGCAGTCGTTTCCAGCGTCATGGTCGTCGGGAACCACGTGAAGGCCCGCACGTTGGCGGAACTGATCCAGAGCGCCAAAGAGAATCCTGGCGCGCTCAATATGGCGTCGCCAGGTGTCAATACCCTTGGCCACATGTACGGCGAGATGTTCCAGAGCGCGGCGGGCGTGAAGCTGCAACACATACCGCACCAGGGGGCCGCACCTGCGTTCTCGGATATTTTGGGAGAGCGGGCCGATCTGATGTTCACGGCGGTGCCCTCTGCATTGGCACACATCAAGGACGATCGCGTAAGACCAATCGCCGTACTTGCGCCCAACAGGGTGCCGCTGTTGCCGGATACGCCTTCGATGGGGGAACTTGGCTTTTCGGAGCTTGTGAATAGCGATTGGCTAGGTATCTTCGCGCCGGTAGGAACCCCGTCGCATGTGATCTCTCGCCTGAATCGATCCATCAACAAGATCCTGGCCGACGCCCAGGTGCGGAAACAGCTTGCCGGCCTGGGCTATATGGTGAACCTGCCAGACAACACGCCGGAGAGCCTGGAAGACCTGGTCGTGCAGCAGTCCCGGCAGTGGAAGCGGACGCTGCATTGATGTGAGGGATATGCTGTCCGCCCCGGCAGCCAGCGAGCGCAATGCGTCGAAATCGTCTTCCGAGAATTGCGCTCGCCGGAGCATCTCGCGCAGAACCTGCCTGATTGCGCGCCGGCTGTGCGCGCTGTCCAGCGGGTCCGAATAGCTCCGGTATTTCCTCTGCGACACCATGCGCGCAAGTCCATGCCGCCGGAGGTGTGGCTGTGCGCCACATGCCCGACGGTGGATCACGCTGCGCTGCGTAATGCTGGTCAGGGCACGTGCGGAAGCCTGCTGTGGCGCGACGCCTTGTGGCATCGCCGATCGCATTGTCCTCAAGGAAAACCCACAGGGCACCGACTGCAGGCCCGCGCATCCGTCGCCTGGGGTGCGGTAAATGACTGGTCTGCGAGATTTCGATCCAGCGAACTACCTTACTGATGATGAGACGATTGCCCACTATCTGGCTATCGCCGCACAGGAAGATGATCCAGATGCCTTCCTGCAAGCATTGGGTGACGTCGCTCGCGCTCGAGGCATTGGAGAGATTTCCAGAGGGACCGGCCTGTCCCGCACCAATCTTTATCGAGTCCTGGCGCCGGGTTCCAATCCTAGTTACCACACGCTTCGCCGGGTGATGCAGGCATTGGGAGTTTCCATTTCCGCGGTTGTTAAGTCCAGGGACCATGCCCCCGGCTAGCCCTTGGTTCAGTCGCAAGTGCGGCCGTCACGACGGCGTGGAGCGGGCGCTGTCGGGCAGGCCGAATACCTTGTCGAAGCAGAGGTTGTAGACGAAGGTGTAGACCAGGAAGAAGACGATCAGGCCGAGGTCGAGGACGAAGGCGCTGAGCAGGGAGATGCCCATCCACCAGGCGAACAGGGGGACCAGGACGACGACCAGGCCGCCTTCGAAGCCGATCGCATGGGCGACGCGGCGACGCAGGCTGCGGCCCTTGGTGGCCTGGCGGGCTTCCCAGCGTTCGAACAGGTAGTTGAATACCAGGTTCCAGACGATCGCCACGGTCGTGGACGCGACCGCCGCGATGCTGGCGTGCGCCGCGCTCTTGTCGGAGAAGGCCGACAGGCCCAGGGTGGTGATCGCGATGGCGATCGCTTCGTAGATGGCGACGTAGACGATCCGCCGTTTGATGCCTTGCATGTAGTGCTCCGTTTCCGATGGCCAGCGCCGTGCCGGGAGGCCCATGCGGCTTGGGCATGCATGTGCTCTATCGCGCGCCGCGTTGACCATCGATATCGATTGGGTGGTCGTGAGGCCATCCATGCCTCACGTTTTCTCCGCACTTTATGCCCGCAGAATTGATGTATAAAGTCAGAATCTTTCAGTTTTATTGATAGGTCATGGCTTTCTCCAGCGAGAACATCCGTATCTTCCTGGCGGTGCTGGACAGCGGTTCCTTCTCCGCGGCGGCTCGGCAGCTGGGCCGCGTGCCGTCGGCCGTCAGCATGGCCATCGCCCAGTTGGAAGCGGAGCTGGACCTGAAGCTGTTCGACCGGGAAGGCCGCGAGCCCCGTCCCACGGAGGCTGCCCGGTCGCTGGAACCGCTGGCCCGGCAGGTCGCCAGCCAGTTGCGCCAGCTGGACACCCACGCGCTGGCCCTGCATCGAGGGCTGGAACAGCGGCTGACCCTCGCCATCGCGCCGGAGCTGATGTCGACGCCGTGGAGCTTGCCGCTGACCGTGCTGGCGACGGAATATCCGTCGCTGGAAGTGGAGGTGATCACCGCCCCGCAGGAGGACGCGCTGCGCATGATGCATGAAGGCTGCGTGCAACTGGCGCTGGTCTTCGAGCGCGCGCACATGGACGAGCGCGAGGCGTTCCAGGAGCTGGGCGAGGAGATCCTGGTCGCCGTCGCGGATCCCGAGACCCACCGCGCCTGGTCGCGCCAGCGTCCCCTGCAGATGGAAGACTTGATCGACCTGCGCCAGATCGTGGTGGCGAGCCGAAGTTCGGAGCAGC
The DNA here is from genome assembly GCF_004121055.1 of Achromobacter aloeverae. Classification (GTDB taxonomy): domain Bacteria; phylum Pseudomonadota; class Gammaproteobacteria; order Burkholderiales; family Burkholderiaceae_B; genus Bordetella_C; species Bordetella_C aloeverae. The sequence continues at coordinate 1,554,977 of NZ_PYAL01000001.1, read as the reverse complement.
TGGATCCGCGCTTCGCGTTGTCCCGGCATATCTGGCGCACGGACAATCACCTGGCCACGCTGCGCCTGGTGCAGGGCGGCCTGGGATGGGCCTACCTGCCGCAGAGCCTGGTGCGGCCGCTGGTAAGCGCGGGAAGCCTGGTCGAGATTCCGTTCGACAACATCACCAACGAGCGTCCGCTGTGGGTCGACGTGGTCTGGTCGCGGGAACGCCCGCTGGGGCTGGGCGCCAGGCGGTATATCGACCTGATGCGCCAGCGCGCGGCGCTGCAAGGCGGGTGACCCAGGGGCCGAAGCCATGGGCCGGGGCGTGGCCCCAGCCGTGGGGCCACGGGCCGGAGCCCTGGATCACGATCACCCTGCTGCCGCCACCCACTGGTCCACGGCAGCCTCCAGCGTCGTATCCGCGGTAGCAAGCATGCGCTTGCGTTCATCCAGCCACACGCCGGCCTCGCGCAGATTTCGCTGCGCCAATCGGGCAAGCTTGTCGATTTCGCCCGGCGCGGTGCCGCCCGCCGAGGTGCGCGTGGCGACGAAGCGCACCGGATCCAGGCTGTCGCGGACGATTTCGGTCGGCAGGTAGGCGCCGCTTTCTCCCAGGTCCTCGCCCGCGCGGGCCAGCATTTCGCCCGTCACGTCCGCGCACGCGATGCCGGCGGCCAGGCAATCGCGAACCAGCCGGGCGACCACGCTATGCGCCTGGCGGAAGGACATGCGCCCTTGCCGCACCAGTTCGTCCGCGAGATTGGTCGCCGTGGACCAATTGGAGGATGCCGCCGCCGCCATGCGATCGACGCGGACCTCGACGGACTCCATGATCGCGGCCATCAGCGCCAGGCTGCCCATCGTCGAGTCGAACGCATTGTCCAGCAAGGGAACTTCGCGCATGACCACATCCCCGGTGCCCTCGGCCCGGAAGGTGGCCAGCGCGGAGGCCAGCCAGGTGACCGCCTCGCCCGCCGCGAACCTGACGGCTTCCAGCCCGGCGGGGTTCTTCTTCTGCGGAAAAATGGAGCTGGTGCCGCAGAATTCATCCGCTGTCTCGATGAAGCCGAATTCGTGGCTGGACCAGATATGCAGGTCGGTCGCCAGGTCGTTCAGCGTCGACATGACGAAGGAAAGCGCACTGGCGACCTCGGCGGCGTAGTAGGCTTCCCGCGCCAGCTTGGCGTTGCCGACCAGGCCCTCGAAGCCCAGCAGCGCGGCCGTGCGGTCCCTGTCTATGGGCCACGCGGTGCCCGACAGCCCGGCCGCGCCCAGCGGGCTGAGATTGACGCGTTCCCAGGCGCCGCGCAGGCGGGCGAAGTCGTCGGAAAGCTTGTCGGCGAACGAGAGAATGTAGTGGCCGAACACCGCCGGGTGGGCGTGTTGCAGGCAGGTGTAGCCGGGCATGACCGTGGCGGCGTGGCGCGAGGCCAGTGCAAGCAGCACCCGTTGTAGCGCCAGCACGCCATCCATGGCATGGACCAGCCGGCCGCGCTTGTACATGCGCCTGACGGTCGGTCCCTGGTCCAGCCGGCTACGGCCGGTATGCATGCGGCCGCCGATGGCTTCGCCGATGCGCGAGAACAGGTAGTCCTCGACCTGGAGCAGAAAGCTGCCTCGCCGCGCGTCGACCGGAAAGCGCTGGGGGCCCAGGGCGCGGATCTCCCGCAGTACGGCCAGGATGCGCCCGGCTGTCGACGGATCCAGCACCTTGCGTTCGGCCAGCATGACGGTGTGAGCCAGGTCGACGCGTAGGTATTCGTCGAACTGGCGCAGTTCGCGCGCCAGGTGGGGCGCCTCGTAGAAGGCGACCAGCGCGTCGGCGGCGGGCGCATCCAGTCGGGCTTCGACCAGTGCGCGCTTGCCTGTGGTGGTTGTGGTCATGGGGAGTATCAGCTCCAGGCTTCGACGGCGTAGCGTTCGACGACGTCCGTATCGAGGGTCAGGCCCAGGCCGGGGCGGTCCGGCACCGTCAGGAAACCATCCACGGGCTGCGGGCGGTCCAGGTAGAGTTCGGCCCACAGCGGATCGCGCTTGGGGTCCGGGTAGCATTCGACATAGGTTCCATTGGCGATGCCGGCCATCAGGTGCATGCTGATGTGCGGCTCGCCGACCTGCGCCATCGACACGTCGACGAAGCTGGCGGCGCCCGCCAGCTTGATCCAGCCCGATATGCCGCCGCCGCGGTTATAAGTCACGTTCAGGACGTCGACCGATTCCTGGGCCAGCAATTCATAGGCATCGAAGACGGACGCTTCGGATTGGCCCGCGCCCACCCGGACGCCGGTCTTGTGGCGGACCTGGCGCAGTCCGCGCGTTACGTTCCTCGGGTGGACCGGTTCTTCCAGCCAGGCCGGGTCATAGGGCGCGATCGCGCGGGCGAAACGCTCCGCGTCGTCCGGGCGCCATGCCATATTGGAATCCACCACGATCGCGAATGCCGGGCCCGCCGCCTCCCGCGCGATGCGCACGCGTTCGATATCCTCATCCAGCGCCAGGGCGCCGACCTTGAACTTGATGCCGGCCAGGCCGCTGCGCCGGTAGAACGCGATTTCGTCGCGTATGCCGGCGGCGTCCCGACTGGTCTCGTAGTATCCGCCTATGCCTATCAAGGGCACGCGCTGGCGGAATCCTCCCAACATTTTCCACAGGGGCTGCCCGAGGATGCGGCCGCGCAGGTCCCACAGCGCAGTGTCGACCACGGCTATCGCCACCATCAGCGATTCGCGGTCGATATACGCCTTGTCATGGCGCAGCATGGCGCGCCAGTGGTGCTCGGTCCGCAGCGGATCCTGGCCCAGCAGCAGGTCGCGGAAGGGGCCGCGTACCAGGTCCTTCAGGTAGTCCGGATAGGAGAATTCGTTGCCCGCGACCACCTCGGCGGTGATGCCGGTGTCCGTGGAAATCCGGCAGATCAGCGCGCTGCGGCTATCCAGGCTGTAAGTGCCTCCGCTGAACGCAAGGGGAAGCTGCGCGCGGATTTCACGCAGCTGCACATCGGTGATTTTCATTCTGCAGTCCTTGGCGCGGGGCTCAGCCTTGCAGCAGCCATTCGTTGAAGCGTTGATCCGACATCGCCTTGTTGCGCGACCAGAACGCGTCGTCCAGGCGGCGGCTGCGGGCGAGATTGTCGGGATAGGTCGGCAGCTTGACCGCAAGTTCCTTGGCGATATAGCGGTAGGCGTCCGGGTTCGTGGGGCCGTTGACCAGCTTGCTGGTGTAGGCGGCCTGGCGGTCCGCGCGGGCGCAGAACTGGATGAAGCGTCGCGCCAGGTCGGCCTTGGGCGCGCCACGGGGGATGGCCCAGCCCGCGAGGCTGTACAGCCCTTCGTTCCAGACCAGGGCCACCGGCGCGCCCGCGTCGGCCGCCGCCTGTGCCCGACCATTGAAGGTCGGGCACATGTCGACTTCGCCGCTTTGCAACAGTTGCGTGCTCTGCGGCGAGGAGTCCCACCACACCTTCACCTGCGGACGGATCTGGCTGAGCTTGGCGAAAGCGCGATCCCAGCCAGCCGGCGTCGACAAGACCTTGTAGATTTCCGGGCCGCCCGGCACGCCGTCGGCGCGCAAGGCGATTTCTATCATGTCGCGAGCCAGCTTGCGCAGTGCGCGACGGCCGGGGAATTTCTCGGTGTCCCACAGATCGGCGTAGGAGGTGGGGGCGTTCTTGTACCGGTCCGTGCGATAGGCCAGCACGAAGGTCACGCCCGAATCCGCCAGGTAGTAGTCGTTCTTGCAATCCGCGGGGATGGCGGCCATGGCGTCTCCCGACAGGTCGATCTTGTCGACCAGTTTCTGCGCGATGAGCAGGTCCGAGACATCCGACGTGACGCCGCCGCTCAGGTCCCAATTGAAGTTCTGGGTGGAAACCTGGGCCTTGAATTCGGCGGCCGGATTGGACCGTCGCACGACCGGAACGATCTGGATGCCGGTTTCTTTCGTGAAGGGCTGGTAATAGGCCTCCGTGTACGCGGTGGTGTAGATACCGCCGGGATCGGAGACGACCAGTGTCTGGGCCGCGTAGCTGCGCGTCCAGACGGTGGGCGCGGCGATCGCGGCCGCGCCGGCTGCTAGCGTGCGCAGGGCGGCACGGCGAGATGGCGAGTGCGGATAAGTCTGCATGCTGGCTCCAGATGCAAGTTGAGGGTGGGCCTGGCGACCGGCGGCCCGTGCCGGTGGGCGTGGCCGCCTAGCGGTGGGCGCCCCGCTTTTTCAGATACTCGCCGCAGAAAATCACGGCGGTGACGAAGACCAGGATGACGGTCGATACGGCGGCCAGCGTAGGCGTGACGTTCAGCAGGGCATCGGTCCACATCTGGCGAGGTAGCGTGGTTGACACGCCGCCGCTGACGAACAGCGCGACCGTCAATTCATCGAAGGACTTGACGAAGGCGAACAGGAAAGCCGTCATGATCCCCGTCCCGATGAGGGGCAGCGTGATGCGGCGGAATGTCGTCAATCGTGTGGCGCCCAGCGTATAGGCCGCCTGGTCCAGCCGCGTGTCATAGTTGCGCAGGACCGCCATGACCGTGATGACGACGTAGGGCAGGGCAAAGACCGTATGCCCCAGCACCAGGCCGGTCGATGTGCCGACCAGCCCGACCTTGGAAAATGCATAGAAAAGGGCCAGGGCGACAATGATGTGCGGCATCACCATGGGCATTAGCAGCAAGGCCATGATGCCCGACTTGCCGCGCAGCCTGTGGCGGGCAAGGACGAAGGCGCACGGAACGCCCAGCAGCAGGGAAGCGGCCGCCGTCGCCAGGCCCACGCCGACCGAGCGCAACGTGGCCTGCTGCCACAGCGTGGAGGAGAAGTAGGCGTCGTACCACTGCAAGGAAAAGCCCTTGGGCGGCCATGCGAAATAGTTGTTGGCGGAAAACGAAATGGGCACCAGGAAGAAGGACGGCGCGGCCAGGAACAGGATGGCCGTCAGGCCGAACGTCCACAGCCCCCAGCGCTTGGGGAACTGCGGGCGGCGGTGACCCGCGCGACGCGTCAGCGCCTCGAAGGCCTGGCCGGTCCATGCGCACAGCCATCCCATCGTGGACAGCGCATAACGGCCCAGCCATATGCCCGCCCGCCGCAGCATCCCGGGACGGGACTGGTTCGCCACCTCGCCGGAGTCACCGGTCAGGGCAGCCATGCCCAGCAGGCGGTCGAAGAGGTAGAACACGGCGATGGAGGCAATCAGCAGCAGCATGGCCACCGCGCCGGCGAAGCCCCAGTTCAGGGTTTCATCGATCTGCGTCACGATGATCTGCGCGATCATGGCTTCGCGAGGACTGCCCAGCAGGGTGGGCGTGATGAAGAAGCCGAGGGCGGAAATGAACGTCAGCAGGCCGGCGGCCGCGACGCCCGGCAGCGACAGCGGGAAGTAGATGCGCCAGAACACGTGCGCGCCGCGCGCGCCCATGGTCGCCGCCGCCCGCGTCAGGTTGCCGTCGATGTTCTGCATGACGGCCAGCATGGTCATGATGGCCAGGGGCATCAATGCATGGGCCATCCCTACCAGCACCGCAGCCAGGTTGTACATCAGCTCCAGCGGCTCCTTTGCCAGTCCCAGTCCTTGCAGCCACTGGTTCAGCAGGCCTTCGCGGCCCAGGATCACCATCCAGGCGAAGCTGCGCACCAGCACGCTGGTCCAGAACGGCATCAGCACCCATATGAGCAGTCTGCCGCGCGTGCGCTGCCCGACATTGGCGAGCAGGTACGCCACGGGATAGCCGACCACCAGGCAGACGATCGTCGTCCAGGCGGCGATCCGGAAGGTGCTGCCCAGCAGGCGCAGGTAGAGCGAGGTCTGGAACAGCCTGGTGTAGTTCGCCGCGTCGAGGCGGCCATCGGCGCCGGCGACGCTTTGCCACAATAACTGCGCCACGGGAACGATAAAGACCAGCAGCAGGACGGCCAGCGCTGGCCAGAGGGTCCAGTGGCGCAGCCATGCGGGCCTGCGCAGCATGGGCCGGTAGCCGGCGCGGCCCAGTTGCAGTTCGCGCGGAGCGTTCACTGGACTGCCTCCTGCGTGGCGACATGACGCTTGCCGCTGAGCAGCACGGTGTCGGCCGCGGCCCAGCCGGCTTGCACGCGCGCACCCGGGACGAGCGCGGCCCGCCGCGACCCGGTGGTCAGGGCAACGGCGACCAGCGTATCGCCGTCGTCGAGCTGCAGGTAATGGCGGGTCACCGCGCCCACCATCAGGCTGCGTACCAGGGTTGCGTCCAGGCGGTTGTCCGCCGTCTCTCCGGGCGACAGCAGGCGCACCTGCTCCGGTCGCACCATGAACGCCGTGGCGGCGCCGGGTGCGAGGCGGTCCTTGCCGGCGGCTGCCACGATGCGCTGGCCGCCGGGGCCGCGCAGCACGATGGACCCGGGCTCGGGCGTGTCGAGCACCGCGTCGAAGATATTGGAACCGCCAAGGAAGTCCGCGGCGAAGGCGGTGCGCGGCCGGAAATAGAGATCGTCAGGCGTGCCCAGTTGCTCGATGCCGCCTTCGTTCATCAGGCAGATCCGGTCCGACATCGTCAAGGCTTCTTCCTGGTCATGGGTGACGAACAGGATGGTCGTCCCCAGCTCGACATGCAGGCGCTTGATCTCCAGCTGCATCTGGTCGCGCAGTTTCTTGTCCAGCGCGCCCAGCGGTTCGTCCATCAGGATGATGGATGGTTCGTAGACGGCGCAACGCGCCAGCGCGATCCGCTGCTGCTGGCCGCCCGACAGTTCACGCGGCAGGCGCCGCGCGGTGTGGGGCAGGCGGACGATATCGAGAATGCGCTGGACCCGGCGCTGGATTTCGCTTTCCGCGACGCGCCGCATGCGCAAGGGAAACGCGATGTTCTCGTAGACGGTCAGATGGGGGAAAAGCGCGTAGTTCTGGAACACCATGCCGATGTCGCGCTCATGGACAGGCGCATAGGTCGCTACCCGGCCATCGATGCGCACCTCTCCGCCATCCGGCACGCCCAGCCCCGCCAATATCATCAAGAGGGTGGTCTTGCCCGAGCCGGAAGGCCCCAATAGCGTCAGGAACTCGCCCGCGGCGACTTCCAGTGAGGTTTCCCGGAGGGCGCGTGCCGCGCCATAGCTTTTGTGGACACGGTCCACCGACAATTTCGGCACAACGTCCGTCATTGCATCCCCTTTGGTTTTCTTGGCTGTTCTTGCCACCGATATGGGAAGGAATGATCGAGCAGGTAGGCTAATTTGTCTAATTTATTTTTCTGGAATTCAATGATAAAAATCACTTATTGGCGTGCCATCCATGCGCCTTCCGACAGAGAACGCCTTGGAACTCCGCCAGATCGAAGCCTTCGTCAGTGTCGCCACCTTGCGCAATTTCCGCGCGGCTGCCAATCGGCTGCATATCACCCAGCCGGCCGTTTCGCTGCGGCTTGCCGCACTGGAGGAGGAACTGGGCGCGAAATTGCTGGACCGCAGCGGCACCGAGGTCACGCTGACCGCGCGCGGCATGCAGCTGCTGCATACGGCGGAACAGCTGCTGGCGACGGCGGACATGTTCAAGACGCAGGCCGCGGGCGCGCCGGCCGCGCACCAGGTCATACGCATCGGCACCACCAGCACTATCGTCAGCGCCTGGCTTCCACGCCTGTTCGCCGAGGTCAAGAAGGACTTGCCTCACCATACGCTGGAGATGAATATCGACACCTCGCCGCGCTTGCGAGCCTTGCTGCTCGAAGGCGAGCTCGACCTGGCGATCATCATGGGGCCCACGCACGCGGCGGGCGTCCGCAATGTTTCCCTGGCCTCGTACCGGACGGAATGGATCGCGAGCAGCCGGTTGCGCCTACCCGCGAAAATGTCGCTGCCCGATCTCGCGGCCTATCCCATCATCACATATGCGCGGGACTCGGCCACGTATGGTTCGGTGGAGGAGGCCTTCCGCGCACGGGGTCTCTGGCCCGTACAGCTGAACTCGGTGAATTCCAGCGAGGCGCTGGTCTGCGTCGCCGAGCGGGGGCTGGCGATAGGCGCTGTCAGCGCTGCCTGCCTGCTCGGGGAGATGGACTCGCGCAAGTTGCGCGTCATACAGACGGACGTGCGACTGCCCGCCTACGAATTCTTCGCGTCCTATCACATGGACTCGGTGGGGCGGGTCGGCATGATGGTGGCGGAAATCGCGCAGCGCGTGTGCAGGGAGTCCATGTCCGCGTCGAAGGCTGGAACGCGCGCCAGGAAGCCACCGGCAGCCTGACCTCAGGCCGGTCTGCCTAGGACACGTCCCGCCACCAGGGCGTGCCCGCCTGGGGCGCGGCCAGGTCCAGGCGCTCGCCCATGCGTGGCGTCGACAGTACGACGCCGCGCGGGCGCGCGATGGTGGTCACGCGCTCGAACGGATCCTGCCAGCGGTGCATGGCCAGGTCGAAGGTGCCATTGTGGATAGGCACCAGGCAGCGCCCGCGCAGGTCGATATGGGCCTGCACGGTTTCCTCGGGCTGCATGTGGACATAAGGCCACTGCTTGTCGTAAGCCCCGGTTTCCACGAAGGTGACATCGAAGGGGCCGAGCTTGTCGCCGATTTCGCGGAAGCCGCCGAAGTAGCCGCTATCGCCGCTGAAGAAGACCCGCACCTCACCGTCGTCGATCACCCAGGATGACCACAGCGTGCGATTCCGGTCCAGCAGGCCGCGGCCGGAAAAGTGCTGCGCCGGCGTCGCGGTGAAGGTGACGCCGTCCAGCGTGATGCCGCCCCACCAGTCGAACTGCCGGACCTGGTGAGCGGGGACGCCCCATTCGATCAGGCGGTCGCCCACGCCCAGCGTGGTCAGGAAAACGCCGGTCTTGGCCGCCAACGCGACAACGGTGTCGCGGTCGAGGTGATCGTAATGGTCGTGGGAAAGAATGACGGCGCGCAGCGCGGGCAGGTCGTCGAGCGCGATCGGCGGCGCATGAAAGCGGCGCGGGCCCATGGACGCGAAGGGCGACGCGCGCTCGCCGAACACCGGGTCGGTCAACCAGAGTTGGCCGTGCAGCTTGAACAGCAGCGTGGAATGCCCCAGGCGGTACAGGCTGCGGTCCGGCGCGGCGGCAAGGTCGCCGGCGGTCAGCGCGTCGACCGGGATGGCGCCGGCCGGCACCGTGTCCTTGGGCTTGTGCAGCAGCATGTTCCAGGCGATGCGCAGCATCTTGCCCAGGCCTTCGGCGGGCGCCGGCGCCACATTGCGAAAGCGCTCGCCGTCATGCTGGGCCGACCCCTGGACCAGCCGCGACCGCGCGATGGCGTCCAGGCCAAGCCAGCGCCGGACGGCGGCGGGCAACGGGGAGCGGCGTTCTTTCCAGCGCGCGCTCAATCTGCAGGTGGTCGACATGCGGGGTGTTCCTGAAGGCGTGTGAACTAAGAGATTAAAGAGACCAAGGGGGACGGCCTTGCGCGGCACAACCGGGGCAAGGCCTGCCAGCCAGATGCTGCCGTGTTTCAGGATTTCAAGTAAGCCGCCTGGCGGGAAAACACTGTTCGGCCATGGCGAACAGACGCGGATGTCCCAACGCGGCGCGTCTGCCCGGAGGCTGGGCGATGATTACCGGTCCAGGCCGAGAAACCTTACAAGAACATTGTTGGTGATGGTCTCGGCAGCCTCCTCGCCCAGGCTAAGGCCATATATCCATTCACAGGTCCCTGCCGTGAAAACCTGGCCCGCCCCTTTCTTGAAGTGCACGATCATGCCGCTGCCCCGGCTGTGACGCTGGACGCTCTCCGCCGTTGCGTCCGGCGCCAGGAGGGACGCCCGAAAAAGCGTGTCGCGATCACCCAGCATGAACGAGTATGCATCTTCAGGGCGGCCGGCTTCGGATAGCGTCGCCCAACCCATAGCCAGGATCTCCACCCCTTGAGGCGCGCCATCCGTACCCAGTGGCTCGGGGCGCCCATCGACAAAGGTGTAGTCCAAGCCGTCCACTTCATAGCCGAAGATATTGACCGAGTCGCCAAACATGTCTGCATAGCCCAGGCCCGAGCCCGAGAAGGCCCAGTGTTCCGGCCTGAAGACGGTGAAACCGCGCGGACCGCGCCGGGCCATCCCGCCAAATCCGGCGTAAATGCCCCGCAGGCCGTTTACGCCGAACGTCGAAGCGCCGGGATGGTTTACCAGCGGGTCTTCCCATGCGCTGGTCATCAACGCAGGTTGCGTGGCCGCGAGGGGATCGCGGGTTCGAGCGTCGTATTTGTAGGCTACCTGTCTTGTGCCTCCGGCCTCCAACCGTATTTGCCACATGAAGTTCCCTGCGAATCTGGCAACGTTGCCGCCGCCCTCGACAAAAGCATCCACGTGATCCCGCATTTCGCGCGACCAGTACTCGTCATGGCCGACGAATACCGCGCAGCGGTAACCGTCGAGCGCCCCATGGTCGTGATGCAGATCGTCCTGGGTGATCAGATCCACCACATAACCGTGTTTTTCAGCCCACATAAGGAACAGGCGTTCGTAAGAGGCCCACCCGGCTAATGCGTAGTACTTGCTGAATCCATGGGCCGCTGCCCATTCGATGAATTCGTAGCGGACAGGCCCGGCCTTGTCGGGACGCTTTGTATTGACCGAGCGAGGAGCATCCGGAGGCAGCCAGGCTTGGCCTCGGGCCCACGGACGCTGGGCGGACAGGATGGGAGCACGTCCACGAGGCGTATCGGGATGCATGCCGAAATAATGGTTGGCGCCGCCCCAGTCGTTGTATGCGGCCCAGGTACACGTGGCAGCCACAAGTACTAGCGCGTGCTCGCGCTTGCGTAGCGCGCGAACGATGAATACATGGTGCCCGAGAGGGACGTCGTTGGCATCGACCACCTCGACCAGGTAGGCGCCGGACGGCGTGTCGGCGGGGATGGTCCATTGCGAGAAAACAGGCCAGTCGCATCCACGTTCATAAGCGCGATCAGGCACGGCGTGAAAACTCGCCGGGTGTATGCCAGTTTGATGCACGAGGATTCGTTTCGCGCCCTCCCGGTAGATCTTCAGGCCGACGCGATCGCGGTTTGAAGAAACATGCAGGCGGACGACGTCATTTGGCAGGTAGGAACGGTGGTCGGAATAGCACCAGGCCGCGGCAACGCCCTCTTGCGAGGGGACTTCGACCCAGGTTTCGCGAGCGCCTTGCCGAGGGCCCGATAACGGTCGAACTGCGAATCCGGCATCCACTGAAGACCGGTCAGGATGTTGGGAGATAATATGATGTGTCATCAGACGACATTAATGCTATGGCTTTTGTTCCAAGGGGGTGGTGATGGGCGAGACGGGTGGCTCTCTATCCAAAGTCCGTGCCGTTGAACGCGCGATGGCGCTTCTGCGCGCCTTCGGTCCGACGACCGCGCGTCTCTCTCTCGCAGAGTTGACTCGACTGAGCGGCCTGGACAAAGGTACGACAAGACGTTTGCTTCAGACGCTGGCCTCCGGCGACTTCATCGAGTTTGACGATACGACGAAAACCTACTCGCTTGGAGCGGGCATCCTACTGCTCATGCCCGCGGTCCAATATGGAAACGACCTTCGTGATGTCGCGGCGCCCGCGTTGACCCGTCTTGCCGAGCGCAGCGGCGCGACGTCATTCCTGTGGACATACTTCGACGGTTCCGCGCTATGCCTGGATAGAGTTAAAAGTCCGGATCTGCATATCGATACGCGCTGGTCGGGTATAGGCACCCGGGTTTCCTTGAACCATAGCGGCGGACCCCGGGTGCTGTTGGCTTATTTATCGGCGGAAGAGCGTGCGAAAGTCCTGCAGGGCCCCCTGGAGCGGCCGACGACAAGTACGGTGGTCGATCCCGTCGCGCTGGAACGCGCCGCGACCCAGATCCGCGAGCGTGGATGGGAGTTTGCCGTTGACACGTACACGCTGGGAATGTCTGCCTTGGGGGTGCCGGTCCTGGATCGAAATGGGCAGCTTGTCGCCAGCATAAGCGTTGCAACCTTGACTCCTCAATTCGTGATCAAGAACGGTGTGCCCGAAATGCTGGGCTTACTCCAGACGGCGGCGGCCGAAGTCAGTGCTCGGCTGCGTACCGGGTGAGGGAGCCAGCGCGGTCGACGCATTTTCGACGGCGCCACCCTGGATCTCACTGAGATCGACACCGGCGGTCTCGCGGATCAGAAGTCCCGCGACGATGGTGACCACGCCCAGGGCCATCACGTAGTAGGTATAGACGTGCTCCAGCCCGATTCCGGCAAGATAGGCGTTCAGATAAGGCGCCGTTCCGCCGAAGATGGCAACGGACACCGACGAAACAAATCCGACGCCTTGCGCACGCGCCTGCGTGGGCACTTGCTCCGACAGCACCGCGGGAAAGATCGAGGCGATAAGAGACCACGCCGCAAGCCCGATGACCTGCGCCCAGAAGAGGGTACGCGGCTCCGTGGTCACCATGGTAGCGATGGGTTGGGTGAGTACGACAACCAGGACGCCCCAGGCGACGATAATGGGTTTACGACCCAGCCTGTCGGAGATGATTCCGCAGATGGGCAGCCACAGCACGCACAAAAGCATTGCGAGCAGGCTCGCACGGTACGCCCCGGCCGCGTCCATGCCCTTGGCAATCGCGGTTGCCGGCGCAAACGTCACCCAGGCGTAGTAGGTGACATTGGCGCAGCAGTTGAGCATGACAAGATTGCGGGCGATGCGAAACACTTCCCGGCGGGACAATTTTCGATTCGCCGAAGTCTGGTTGCGCTGTTCGGCGAAGACATGCGATTCCTCGATGTTGCGACGCATGAAGAGCACATAAATGCCGAGCACGCCGCCGACCGCGAAGCCGATACGCCATCCGTAATCGCTCATTGCGGCGGGCTCAAGTATCGCTGTCAGCGCCGCAGCCACCAGCGTGGCGGCGATCACGCCGCCCATCACGCCGAGATAGATGGAGCTCGACCACAGGCCACGATGCTTGCTTGGGGCGATCTCCGCGACATAGGTGTAGGAAACACCCGTCTCGCCGCCATGCGCGATGCCTTGTAGTAGCCGAAAGATCATGAGCGTCAGGGACGCCGCCAGGCCTATCGACTCATAAGTTGGAATCAGTGCGATTCCAAGGCTGCTCACGGCAAGGAGGGACATCGTGATGAGCATCATGCGTTGACGCCCAAGCCGGTCGGCCAGTTTTCCGAATATCAGGCCCCCTAGCGGGCGTGCAATGAAACCCACCGCGAATACGGCCAGCGTCGACAGCATCGCGGAACGCGCATCGGCCTTGTCGAAAAGGTTGCGCGCCAGGTATGCGGAGAAGGTGGCATAAAGCGTCCAGTCGAACCATTCGAGTGCGTTGCCGACGCCAACTGCGCGCAAGGACTTCAGGCGTCCTTTTTCTGACTTTGGGCTGCTCATTTTTTCCCTTGCTATCGGTATCGAGTTCCACCGCTCGGTATTTCCGAACCAGACCGCATTTGAAATGGATTCGCGTGCAGTGTCAACAGATAATATATCGTGTCATCAGATGACACTGTAGCTATTTGGTCCTTTGGTCCTTGTCCTTTGGCCCTTTCGCCTGCGTCATTTGCCCGAGCTAGCCGTCAAGGATGAACCGCGGGCTGCGTGGCCGCGCCCCGCGGCGGCGGCCGCACATTGACGCGCGTGGAGATGAACAGGCCGGCCAGCAGCATGAGGCAGCCCCCCGCGATGAAGACGCCGGTAATGCTGCTCAGGCTGAACATCGCTCCGCCCGCCGCGGCGCCGGTTGCGATTGATGACTGCACGGACGCCACGACCATCCCGCCCGCGCTTTCGGCTTGATCCGGCACCGCCCGCGCTACCCAGTTCGACCATGCGACCGGCACGCCGCCGAATGCGAGACCCCAGGCCGCGACCAGCGTTGCCTGTCCGATCAGGGACGCGGGAAAAATGGCCATTGCCAGGGCCACGACGCCGACGATGACGGGCATCAGCGCCAAGGTGAAATGCAGGCTGCGCTGCATGAGCCAGCCGGCCAGCATGGTCCCGAAGAAATTTGCGATGCCGAAGCCGAGCAAGATGAGCGCGAGGCCGTCCGTCCCGATACCCGTCGCGTTTTCCAGGAATGGCCGGATATAGGTGAAGAGGGCAAAATGCCCCGTATGCGCCAGCACGCAGCCGAGCATCCCGAGGGGGATGCCGGGGCGCCGGAGAACTTCCAGGATCGTTCCCAGGCGGGCGGGCTGGCGGGGCGCCATACGCGGCAAGGTGAACCATTGGAATGCCAGTGTCATCATGCCCACGACCCCGGCGGCGACAAAGGCGCTGCGCCATCCGAATCGACCGCCCAGATAGCTGCCCAACGGTACGGCCACCACCGTCCCCACGGCGATGCCGCTGAAGATGATGGCTAGCGCGCGTGGCAGCAGCGCAGCCGGTACCAGGCGCATGGCGACAGCCGCGGCCATGCTCCAGAAACCGCCCAATGCGATCCCCAGCAGTACGCGCATCAGCAACAATACCCACATGCTGGACGACGCCGCGACCAATAGATTGGACACGATCATCAAGATTGAAAAGCCCAGCAGCACGATGCGGCGATCGAGGCTGCGCGTAAGACCCGGTACGAACAAGCCTGCGAATAGTGCGACCACCGCGGTGGCCGTAACAGCCTGTCCCGCCATGGCTTCCGAGACGCGCAAGGTCGCGGCCATGGGCGTCAGAAGGCTTGCCGGCAGATACTCCGCGGTCAACAGGCCGAACACGCCCATCGCCAAGGAAAACACGGCCGTCCAGGCAGCCGAAGCCGGGTCGATGTCGTCCGTGCCGATCGAAGCGCCCGGCTGGGATTTGTCCACATAACTACGCATTTCACTCATCCGAAAACAGTCAGTGGGTGCGAGTCTAGGTGTGGGGAGCAGGATGATCTATGATGAGTCGTATTGAATTTTTGATAGAAAATCCCATCGCGATGACTACGGCCTATGCGCTTGCGCCGCACCTGATCAGCGAATTGCTTACCGGCATGCGGCTACGCGGCGTGCGCTACAAGCGCGTGCAGACCGGTCCAAGTTTTGGGCTGAGTTTTGCAGCCAAGGCGGGCCATGGATATTTTCATTACCTGGCTGTGGGATCGGCCCTGCTGCGCACCGACGATGGGACCTTGCATGAAGTGAGCGCCGGCAATGCCGTGTTCCTGCCTCATGGACAGGCGCATCAATGGTTATCGACCGAGGATGCCCACGCGCAGGATATCGAGGCGCTTGAAACGACCCTGATCGGCAATTCCGTGACCGAGGTGGATACGTGCCCCAGCACCAGCACCGTGCCGAGCGCGATCTTCTTCTACGGTTGCATGGAATTCGACCTTGGCGGCATGCGGGCGCTTGGCCAGTTGATGCCTAACGTCATGTGCGTGAATGCCGACAGCGACCGCTATCCGGGCCTGATTCCTATCCTCTCGTCGATGAAAGGAGAAATCTGCTCCAGGCGCGTGGGCTACGCGGACATCCTGGCCCGACTGGCCGAAGTGGTCGCCACGATGATCGTCCGGGGCTGGATCGAGTGCGGCTGCGACAATGCCTCCGGCATGGCCGGCGCGCTGCGAGACCCGCGACTGGCCCGCGCCATCCTGGCCTTGCACCGCCAGCCGGCTCGCGATTGGAAATTGGCTGAACTGGCGGACGAGTGCCATATCTCGCGTTCGGTTTTCGCCAAGCGATTCCATGCCACGGTGGGGACCCCGCCTTTGCGCTACGCGACCGAATTGAAGATGCGGCTCGCCAGGCAATGGCTGACCTACGACAGGCTGTCGATAGACTCGGTTGCCGAACGCCTGGGCTACAGCTCGCAGGCTGCATTCAGTCGCGCGTTCAAGCGCGTCACCGGTCTTCCCCCTGGCTCAAGCCGAAGTGCCGATTGATCCGCTTGTAAACACCGTCGGTGGGAGGCGTCTTCACAGGCCGCGCATGTACCGCTGCGGCGGCGAGCCCAGCGCCTTGCGGAACATGGCGGTGAAGGCATTGGGATTGGCATAGCCCAGGTCGCGCGCGACGGTGGAGACCGGCGTGCCCAGCGAGAGCTGGCACACGGCTTCGGATAGACGCAACTGCCGCCGCCATTGTCCGAAGGTCAAGCCGGTCTCGGCCTGGAACAGGCGTGCCACGGTGCGCGCGCTGGCGCCGACCTGGCTGCTCAATTGCTCCAGCGTGCTGTCGCTGGCGGGTGATTGCATCAGCATTTCGCAAACGCGCAGCAGGCGCTTGTCGCGGGGCAGGGGCAGCCTGCCATGGTCCAGCCTAGGCGCGTTCCCCAGGCAGCGCAGCGCCAGCGGCGCGATCAGCGCCGCATTGCTGTCGGGGGCATACTCCAGCGGCTCGGCGGTCATCGCCAGCATCAGTTCGCGCAGCAGGGGCTGCACCTCGATCAGCCGGCACTCCTGCCACAGCCAGGGCGCGGCGTCCGGTTCTATCCGCAGGGTCTGCAGGTGCACGGCGCCTATCATGTGCAGTTCATGGTCCACGCCCGAGGCGATCCACAAGCCCTGGACGGGCGTCACCGTCCACGCGCCCACCGGCGTCAGCACCCGCACCACGCCCACGCTGGGATAGACCAGCTGGCCTTGTTCATGGCTATGCCAGATCTCGCGCTGGCCGCCGCGATAGCGCTTGCCCCAGCCCATGACGGGCCAGGGTTGCCGTTGATATCCCGCGGCGTAGCGTTGTCGCCAGATATTGTCCATTTTGCGGTGGCCTGTCCTGAAAAGTACGTGATCATGCCAATTGTTGTCCGGTTCGCGTCGACATTTGACCACTAGCCCTGCCGCTTTTCAATTCAAATAATAAGAATTCTTATTTTTGTTTATGAGTTGGTTCCCATGCTCCGAGGAGAGCGCTTCATGTTTTCGATTCTGGCGGCGCGCCCGGCCTTGCGCGCGTCCACGTGGACCTTGGCGGTCCTGGCAGGCTGGACGGTCGGCGCGCAAGCGCAGCAGGCTGCCCAGCAGACCGGAACCCAGGAGATCAATACCCAATTTCCGACGATCGACGTCAGCGGACAGCGCGTCGAGGAAACCGCCGACGGGCCGGTGTCCGGCTATGTCGCCACGCGCTCCCGGGCCGGCAGCAAGACGGACACGGCCCTGATCGACAATCCGCAGTCGGTGACGGTCATTACGCGCGCCCAGATGGACGCCCAGAATGTCCAGACGCTGGACCAGGCCGTGCGCTACGTGCCGTCCACCTCCAGCCAGGACAACGACCTGCGCTTCGACCAGCTAAGCATCCGCGGCTTCGCCGCGGATTCCTACCTGGACGGCATGAAGCTGAACCGCACGACCTGGTTCGCCAATCCCCGCATCGACCCGTACTTCCTCGAACGCATCGACGTGCTGCGCGGTCCCGCGTCGGTGCTCTATGGCCAGGCCAGCCCGGGCGGGGTGGTGGACATGGTGACCAAGCGACCGACCGAGGATCCGCTGCATTCCATCACGGTAGGCATAGGCAACGACCAGCGCCGCCAGCTGGGTTTCGACTTCGGTGGTCCGCTGGACCAGGACGGCAAGTGGCTTTACCGCGTCACCGGCCTGGCGCGCGATTCCAACACGCAGACCGACCATATTGGCGAGGAGCGCCTGGCCATCGCGCCGGCCTTGACGTGGCGTCCCGACGCGGACACCAGCCTGACGCTGTTGACGAGCTTCCAGCGCGATCCGCAGGGCGGCCTGTTCAATCCCTTGCCCGCCTACGGCACCGTGCGCTGGAATCCCAATGGCCGGATTTCTCCGCATGATTATCTCGGCGATCCGGACCGCGATCACTTTTCCCGCAATCAATACTCCGCGGGCTATCTCTTCGAGCATCGCTTCAATGAACACCTGAAGGTGCGGCAGAACCTGCGCTACCTGCATGACGACATCGATTACTACCAGACGTCGGTGTCCAGCCTGCTCAATCCGGACTACCGGACGGCCTACATGTGGGCCAACGTGAACAAGGAGCACATGGGCCAGTTCACGCTGGACAACCAGGTGCAGGCGGATTTCTCGACCGGGCCGGTGCGCCACACGGTGCTGGCCGGGCTGGATTACCAATACCTGCGCAGCAACATCCATCGCGGCGGGGCGTATTTCGCCAACTATCCCATCGATATCTACAACCCGGATTTCAGCGTCCTGCCGACGGTGCCGGTCACGCTGGACCAGACCACCCGGCTGACGCAGCTGGGCACCTACCTGCAGGAGCAGGCGCGCCTGGACCGCTGGCTGCTGACACTGGGCGGGCGCTTCGACTGGGCCCATACGGACGATCGCCAGGACAACGCCATTACGGGCCTGCCGTCGTCGCGCACGGACCAGCGCGACCACGCCTTCACCTGGCGCGCCGGCCTGAACTACAAGTTTGATAATGGCGTCGCGCCGTACGCCAGCTATTCGACGTCCTTCCAGCCGCAGACCGGCACGGACTACGCGGGCAATGCCTTCAAGCCGACCGAGGGCAAGCAGTACGAGGTGGGCATCAAGTACCAGCCCAATGACGTGCGCAGCTATGTCACCCTGGCGTTGTTCGACCTGCGCCAGAGCAATGTGCTGACCGCCGATCCCGCGCACACGAACTACAGCGTACAGTCGGGCGAAGTCCGATCGCGCGGGGTGGAAGTGGAAGGCCATGCGGAACTGACGCGCAACTTCAGCCTGCTGGCGTCGTATTCCTACCTGCACCAGACGGTGCTGAAGTCCAATAACGGCGACCAGGGCAATCATCCCGTCTCGCAGCCGGTGCAGATGGCGTCGGTGTGGGGCGACTACACGATACACGGCGGCCCGCTGGACAAGCTGGGCTTCGGGGCCGGCGTGCGTTATGTGGGCAAGAGCTATGGCAGCGCGGACAATACGCTGGTCGTGCCGTCGCATACGCTGGTCGACGCCGCGGTGCACTACGACATCGATCGCTGGCGGCTGGCGCTGAATGCGTCCAACCTGTTCAACAAGACCTACGTGTCGTATTGCTCCAGCTATTTGTTCTGCTACTACGGCGCCCAACGCACGGTGATGGCGACGGCCACCTATACCTGGTGATCGCGCCCCCGGGGCGCCGGGGAGGGGCGGGCCCGGCCCTCGGTCTCTCCCGCCCCACGGCTACTGCGGCTCGAAGCCGGAGATCTCCACCACGCGCTTCCACTTGGCGTAGTCGGTGCGCATCTGCGCCGACAGCTGGGCCGGCCCCGTGCCGGCGACCTGGATGCCCTGCTGCAGCAGGAAGGTCTTCATGTCCTGGCCCTGCAGTACCTGGTCGATGCGGTCGGCGATGCGCTGCTGCAAGGCCGGCGATATGCCGGCGGGACCGTAGATGGCGAACCAGATGATGGCTTCGAAGTCCCTGATGCCCAGCTCCTCGACCGTCGGCACGTCCGGCATGAGCGGCGAGCGCGTGCGCGAGGTCACCGCCAATGCCCGCATGCGGCCATTCTTGACGGGTTCGAGCGAGGTCATGATGACGTCCAGCATCATGTCGACATGGCCGCCCAGCGCGTCGACCAGCGCCGGCCCGCTGCCCTTGTAGGGGATGTGGTTGAGCTTGATGCCCGCCTCGGCGGCGAAGTACTCGGCGCCCAGGTGACTGGACGTGCCCGGGCCGCCGGACGCATAGGTGATGCGGCCGGGCTTGCTTTTCGCCAGCGCGATGAATTCCTGCAAGGTCTTGGCGGGAACTTGCGGATTGACCACGATCAGGTCCGGGATGGTGCCTATCATCGTGATCGGCGTGAAGTCCTTGAAGATGTCGTAGGGCAGCGACTTGAACACGCTGGGATGCATGGCGTGGGTGGAGATCGTGCCTATCATCAGGGTATAGCCGTCCGGCTTCTGCCGCGTGATCCAGGACGACCCCACCAGGCCGCCGCCGCCGACGCGGTTTTCCACGATCATCGGCTGTCCCGTCTCCTTGCCCAGCTCATCGGCGACGCGCCGCATGACCAGGTCGGTGGAGCCGCCGACGGCGAACGGCACGATGAAATGCACCGGCTTGTCCGGCCATTGCGCGGGCGTTTCCTGCGGTGCGGCCTGCGCGGTACAGAGTGCCGCATAGAACGCCAGCGCCATTGCCAGCTTTCCCCTTGTGCTCATATTGAGATCCTTCTCGTCGAGTCGTAGTAAAAAGACAGTCCGGATGCGGATCCGTTCGAGCGGATGCCTGCTCCCCGGACATGGTACGAACATCAGCTGGCGTGCCCCACATAGTGCGACTTATAGACCTATAAACCAGACACGATGCAGTCCGTGGATCTACACCTGTTGCCGCATTTCGATGCGCTGATTTCCCTGCGCAGCGTCTCCAAGGCCGCTGCCCAGCTAGGGATTACCCAGCCCGCCATGAGTTCGGCCCTCAGCCGCCTGCGCCACCTGTTTGGCGATCCGCTCCTGATCCGCCACGGCAACTCGCTGCTGCCCACCGAGCGCGCCATGCACCTGCACCGCGAGTTCCGGCCCTTCCTGGAGGCCTGGCGCAGCGAAACCCTCGCCGGTTCGGACTTCGACCCGGCCGCCGCCCACAAGCGCTACAGCCTCTACGCCAGCGACTACATCCAGTTCGTCGCCCTGCCGGGACTGGTCGCCCGGCTGCGCGCCGTCGCTCCCAACATCCGCCTGCGTGTCCTGCCGCCCACGCCGCATGGCGGGCTGGACATGCTGACCCAGAACCACATCGAGCTGTATATCGGGCATTACCCGGACCCGCCCGACAGCCTGCGTGCGTGTTTCCTGTTCGAGGAGAGCGCCTGTTGCCTGGTGCGGGCTGGCCATCCCCTGCTGGCGCGCCCCTGGAACATGGATACCTTCCTCGACCATGAGCATATCGACGCCGTCGGCCATTCCGGCTACTTCAACATCCAGCTGGACGCGGCGCTGTCCGAACAGGGCCGCCGCCGGCGCGTCGCCATGGTGTTGTCCAGCTACCTGGCCGTGCCTTTCGTGGTGCGCGACACGGACCTCGTCGCCACCTTGCCCGCCAGCATGGCCAGCGCCCTGGCCCCGTCGAGCGGGACGGTGGTCCTGCCGGCGCCCTTGCCGTTGCCGCGCCTGCGGATCTCCCTGTTCTGGCATGAACGGCACCAGGCCGATGCGCCTCATGCCTGGCTGCGCCGCTTCATCCTGCAGGAGGCGGACGCGCTGGCGGGCCGGCATGGCGTTGCGCGCGCACCAGGCAAGGACTGAGGCCCAGACCCTGGCCACGCTGGTCACGCTGGCGGCGCCTGCGCCATGCGCGCCGGCCGGGACGGTTGTCCGTCGGCCATCAGCGTGCGACCTCGCGCCATTGCTCCGGATAGTGTTCACGCGCCCATTCCGGGGAGATCACCTGGTCGGCAAGGTCATCCGCGACATCGGCGCCGCTACGCTGCGCAGGGGCGCCCAGGCCACCGCCGCCCGACGTCTCCATGCGTATGCTTTGTCCCGCCCGCAGGGTGATTGCCGCCGGCTTGGAAGGCAGCGCGCGCACGGTGCCTTCGGGCTCACGCAGTTCCAGTCTTGCCCGGCCCCCCGGGCCCGCGCCCAGGGCGCCCGAAGCCTCGCCGACCGTATGTGAGTCGGCCCGGGCCGTGAACACGATGCCGTCCACCAGGCTGCGTATCTGTCGCGCCAGGCCCATGCCGCCGCGCCGTCGTCCGGCGCCGCCCGAGTCCTGCACGTAGGCGTATTCATCGACGCGCAGGGGGTATTCGTTCTCCAGCGCTTCCACGGGCAGGTTCGAGGAATTGGTCATGTGGACGTGGATGCCGTCCATGCCGTCCGCATCGGCCGTCGCGCCCGAGCCGCCGCCGATGGACTCCAGGTAGACGAATTCACCCGCCCGGCCGCGGTTGGCGCCGGAAAACACGATGGCGGGGCAGACGTCGTTGCCTGCTCCCATGACGCGCTCGTCGGGCAGCACGCCACGGAAGGCGCCGAAGATGGCGCCGGCCACCTTCTGCGCGGTCAAGGACCGGGCGCCCACGGCGGCGGGAGGCGCCGGATTGACGATGCTGCCCGGCGGCAGGCGGATTTCCAGGGGTTCGATCAGTCCTTCGTTGGCGGCCAGCGCCGGATCGAGCAGGGACTTGACCGAATAGTAGACGCAGGCATTCAAGGCGTTCACCGGCAGGTTCATGGCGCCGCGCGCCTGTGCGCCGGTGCCGGTGAAGTCGAAGACCAGCCGGTCGCGCTCCACCGTCACGGAAACGCGCACCGGCACCGGGGCGCCGTCGCCCAGGCCGTCGTCGTCGAGCCAGTTTTCGAATGCGTAGGTGCCTTGCTTCAGCGCGGCGATGCGCATGCGCAGGCGGTTGCGGGTGTAGACGATGACGTCATCCACCGCGCGCAGCGTCTTCTCCAGGCCCATTTGCCCGATCAACCCGCGCACGGCCGCCGCGCCGCGCGCATTCGTGGCGATCTGCACCTTCAGGTCCAGCATGCGCTCTTCTGGGTCCCGCGTATTGTTCGCGATGAGATACAGCAGGTCTTCGTCCAGCACGCCTTCGCGCACGATACGGATGACCGGCAGGCGCAGGCCTTCCGCGAAGACGGATCGGAGATTGCCGGCGATCGACCCGGCGACGACGCCGCCGAAGTCGGAATGATGGCCTACATTGGCGGCGAAGAACGCCAGGCTGCCGTCATGGAAGATCGGCGTGACCAGGTTGACGTCCGGCAGGTGGCTGCCGGCGGCCAGGTAGGGGTCGTTGCAGATGTATGCGTCGCCCTCGCGGATGCCGTCCTGGCCATAACGTGCCAGCACGGTCTTCACGGCGCCATTGAGCGAACCCAGGTGCAGCGGGATTTGCGTGCCCTGGACCACCAGGCGCCCACGCGCGTCGAACAGGGCCACCGAGCAGTCCTTGCGCTCCTTGATATTGGTCGAAAACGAGGAACGCACCAGCGTATTGTTCATGTCCTCGGTGATCGACTGCAGCCGGTTGTTGAAGACCTCCATTTCGATGGGGTCGTGTACGGTTTCCGTCTGGTTCATGCCTAGCCCTTGCGGTGATGGTTCAATCGAGATTGATGATGAGGTTGCCGTAGGCATCCACCGTCATGTCGTGCCCGGGTTCGAGCACCGTGGTGGAGCTCATTTCCTCGATGACGGCCGGACCGGCGATGCGTACGCCTGGCGCCAGGCTGGCGCGGTGGTAGACCGGCGAGGGCAGCCAGCCATGGCCGTCTCCGAACCAGATGTCGCGTTCGCCGCGCGGCTGGTTGTCCCCGGTCGAGTCCAGCGGCGCCAGGGGCGCCTTGGCGATGGCGCCGATGGCCTTCATGCGGCAGTTGATGATTTCGATGGGGCGCGACGGCACGTCGTAGCCATATTCCTTGCGATGCGCTTCATGGAAGTCGGCCGCGAACCGGACGAGGGCGGCCGCATCCAGCGGCCCTTCGACGGGCACCGCAACCTCGAAGTTCTGCCCGACGTAGCGAGCGTCGATCTGGCTCTGGTAGCGTCGTTGGGCGACCGGCACCTGTTCGTCGTCCAGCCAGCGGTCGGCGTCGGCGCGCAGCGCATCGAAGCGGCCCCGCACGCGCGTCCAGGCATCGTCGTCCAGCAGCGAGATGTCGCTGGCGACGAAGTCGAAGGAAATGTCCGTCAACAGGATGCCGCGCGCGCACATGGTGCCCGGCTCGCGCGGCACGATGACCGTCGGGATGCCGCATTCGCGCGCCACGCCCAGCGCGTGCAGGGGGCCCGCGCCGCCGAAGGCGATCAGCGCGAAGCTGGACAGGTCGTAGCCGCGCTCGGTGGACACGGCCCGGATGGCCCGGCTCATGTTGGCATTGGCGATGCGGATGATGCCTTCGGCGGCCGCCTCCAGGCCGAGGCCCAGCTTGTCGGCGACCTCCGCGCGCAGGGCTTGCTTGGCGGCGTCGGCATGGATGGGCATCTTGCCGTCCAGCACGGCGACCGGGTTCAGGCGGTGCAGGGAAATCTGCGCGTCCGTGATGGTCGGCTGGCGGCCGCCCCGGCCGTAGCCCACCGGACCGGGCGCCGCGCCGGCGCTTTCGGGCCCGACCTTCAGCGACCCGGCATCGTCCATGCGGGTGAGGCTGCCGCCTCCGGCGCCGATGACGTGGATGTCGACCATGGGCGTCTTCACCGGATAGCCCGCTACGTTGCGGCTGGCGCTGAACATGGCCTGGCCGTCGGCGATCAGCGACACGTCGGTGCTGGTGCCGCCGACGTCGAACGTCACCAGGTTGGGATAGCCGATGACGCGGCCCAGCGCCGCCGCGCCGATCACGCCGGCGGCGGGGCCCGACAGGCAGGTCTTGACGGGAAAGCGGCGTACCGCCTCCACCGACATCAGTCCGCCGTTGGAATGAATGGTGTAGGGATCCTGGCGGACGCCGGCATCCTTCACCCGGGCCACGAAATTGGCCAGGTAGTTCTCCATGCGAGGTCCCACTTTCGCATTGAGCACCGTGGTGGAGAACCGTTCGTACTCGCGGAACTCCGGCAGTACTTCGCTGGACAGGCAGATGTAGGCGTCGGGCAGGATCTCCCGCACGATCTCGCGGGTGCGCTGCTCGTGCGCCGGATTGCGATAGGAATGCAGATAGCAGATGGCGATGGCTTCCACGCCGTCGGCCTTCAGCGCCTCGGCGGCGAGGCGCACGTCGTCCTCGTTCAGCGGTTCAAGGATGGCGCCGGATGCCTCGACGCGCTCGCGCACTTCCTTGCGCCAGCGGCGCGGCGCCAGGGCCTGGGGCTTGCGTACGCCATAGTCGAAATTGTGCGGACGGGTCTGGCGTCCGATATCCAGGATGTCTCGAAATCCGCGGGTGGTGATCAACGCGCAGCGCGCGCCCTTGCGCTCGATGACCAGGTTGGTGGCGACGGTGGTGCCGTGTCCGATGTGACGGATGGCGGCGGGGTCCAGGCCGTGTTCCGTCATCAGCTCGGTCACGCCGCGATGGATCGCCTCGGAGGGGTCATGCGGCGTGGACGGCACCTTGTGGAAGATGGTGCCGCCGCTTTCGCCGTGCACCAGCACCAGATCCGTAAACGTACCGCCCACATCCACGCCTATTCTGTACATGATCGCTTCCGCGAGATTGAAGATGCGGAAATGATAGGAAGCGGGGAGGCGGGCCGCCAGATGAGTCGGTTCTATGGCGCTATATAGTGCGGGTTATGGCCTGTACAGGTTTGCCCTTGTCTCCTGGCGTTGTTTGCCGATGCCGGTCCGCGCACCGCCGTCGGTTATCCGACCTTCGGCCGGCCGAGCCGCAAGTCCGACAGCGGCGCGTTGGCGGACATCGCCACCCGCAGCGTGTCCAGGCGTTCCAGGCTGTCCAGGATGCGCGGCGCGTCCTGGGTGGCCAGGCCCACGAGCAGCATTTCCAGCAGGGCCAGCGTGGCGGTGTGCAGGCTGAGAAAGTCCGCCTTGCCGCGCGGCACCGGCAGCACCAGGTCGACGCGGGCCGCCAGCTGGTCCTTCAGCGTGTCCGTGACGAGGATGACCGGCAGTTGGCGGCGCCGCGCTTCGGACAGCAGGACGTCCAGTTCGGCATACACGCGGTCGTAGGCCAGCACGACCAGCAGGTCGCCGGCGCGCAGGCCGTGCAGCTCGTCGGCGAACAGCAGGCCTGTTTTTTCCAGGCACAGGCACGCGTACCCGAAGCGATTGAGCTGCACCGAAAAATAGCGGGCCACGGCGTTCGACGGACCCAGGCCGAAGATCACCACGCGGCTGGCCTGGCGCAGCCTGGCGACGGCGTCGCGGAAATCCGGAAGCTTGATGGCCTGCCGCAGGCTTGCCAGGGCCTCGGTCTGGATGCGCAGCGTCCTGTCGAAGGCTGTCTCGATATCGTGCCCTATCTGTTCGACGGTCTGGGTCAACCGGCGCGGCAGCGTATGCCGCGCCCTGAGCTCCTGGGCCAGCCCCTGGCGCAAGGCGTCCAGGCCGGCATAGCCCAGCGCCTGGGTCGTGCGCACGACGGTGGCGTCGCTGGTGTGGGTGCGCCGCGCCAGCGCAGCGGCGGAGTTGACCATGACCTCCTCCCTGTGTTCCTGGAAAAAACGCGCGACCCGCTGTTCGGCGGGACTCAGCCGCGCCAGCCTGGCGGCGACCCGTTCGTCCAGCGTTGCCTTGGCCATGGTGTTTTTCCTGTCTTTTCCGGCGGATCGGCCCGGGGTGTTCGGTACGGAGTCGGACTTGTAGTGAGTACTACGGGAATTGGACACTAAAGTAGTGCTCATTACAAACCCGCATCGGTGCCTGCACATGCACTTCATCTCCTGGAGCGTAGCCGCCCCTGCCGTCGCCTCGGCGTTCCTGGCCTCGGTGGTCGAGGTGGTCGAAGCGTTCACCATCATCCTGGTCGTCGCCACCTTGCGCGGCTGGCGCGCCGCCATCCTGGGGACCGTGGCCGCGCTAGGCGTGCTGGCCGTCCTGGTCCTTGCGCTGGGGCCCGTATTCGACCAGTTGCCCTTGCACATCCTGCAATTGGTCATCGGGGTGTTGCTGTTGCTGTTCGGGCTGGGCTGGCTGCGCAAGGCCGTGTTGCGCAGCGCCGGCGTGATACCCATGCATGACGAGGACGCGATCTTCGCCACCGCGCGGGCGCAGCTCAGTGCCGAGGCGTTGCGGCAGCAGCAACGGTCGCAGGACTGGTTGGCCGGCCTGGCCGTCTTCAAGGCGGTCCTGCTGGAAGGGCTGGAGGTGGCCTTCATCATCCTGGCGGTGGGCGCCGGCAGGGGGCTGTTGTTTCCCGCCGCGCTGGGCGCGCTGGGGGCCTGCGCGGCGGTGCTGATCGTCGGCGCCATCGCTCACAAGCCGCTGTCGCGGGTGCCGGAGAACAAGCTCAAGTTCGCGGTGGGCGTCATGCTGTCCTCGTTCGGCGTCTTCTGGACGGGTGAAGGGTTGGGCGTGGCGTGGCCGGGCGCGGACCTTGCCCTGCTCGTCTTCGCCGCCGTGTTCCTGGCTACCGGGCTGGCGACCGCGCGCTTCGTGCGCAATGCAATGGCAAGGAGCAAGCAATGCGTGTCCTGATAGACGTGCTCAAGGAATTGGTCGGCATGTTCGTCGCCGACATCGGCTTGACCGTGGCCGTGCTGGTCCTGGTCGAGGCGGTCGCGGCCATGTCGCGTTTCGATGTTCCGCCCCTCTGGCGGGGCGCCGTCCTGCTCGGCGGTTGCCTGGTGATCCTGGTGGAGGCCGTGACGCGGATGGCGCGGGCGCAACGCAAGGGAAAATGACCGCGGAAGGTGGGGGTGGGAGGAAGGGTGCCGGCTTGGAAGAGCAGGTGGGCGTGCCCCTCGATGAATGCGCCGCTCGATGAAAATTCGACATCTGGCTCCCGATAATGGGGTCTTGCCGATTTTTCCGAGAGAGCAGACCGATGAAGCCTTATCATCATGCTGCGCCCATCAAGGTTCCCGAGGTCACGCTGGGTTTCTGGCTGATCAAGATCGCGGCCACGACCTTGGGCGAGACCGGCGGCGACGCGGTGTCGATGTCCATGAACCTGGGCTACGCCGTCAGCACCGGCATCTTCGCGGTGTTCTTCCTCGCAGCCGTGTTCGCCCAGGTCCGCGCCAGGACCTTCCGTCCCTTCCTCTACTGGCTGACGATCATCGCCACGACGACCGTCGGCACGACCATGGCCGACTTCGTCGACCGGTCCCTGGGCGTCGGTTATGCCGGCGGGGCCAGCCTGCTGCTCGCGCTGGTGCTGATTTCCTTGTACGCCTGGTACCGGTCCGAGGGATCGGTATCGATACGGACCGTGGATACGCCTCGCGTGGAGGCCTTCTACTGGATGACCATCATGTTCTCCCAGACCCTGGGCACGGCGCTGGGTGACTGGACCGCCGATACGGGGTCGCTGGGCTACTCCGGCGCGGCGCTGGTGTTCGGCGCCCTGTTGCTGGCCATCGCGCTCCTGTACTACGGCACGTCGGTGTCGCGCACCCTGCTGTTCTGGGCCGCGTTCATCCTGACCCGGCCACTGGGGGCGGCGGTGGGCGACTTCCTGGACAAGCCGCTGGCCGCCGGGGGCCTGGCGCTCAGCCGCTACGCCGCCACGGGCGTGCTGCTGGCGCTGATCGTGGCGATGATATTGATGTTCCGGCAGCGAGCGGCGCGGACGGCGCACTGACGCGCGCCGCCTGCCTTGCGGGGCGTCAGCGCATCGTGACGAACTCTTCCGCCGCCGTGGGGTGGATGGCCACGGTGTTGTCGAAGTCCTTCTTGGTGGCGCCCATCTTGAGCGCCACCGCGAAGCCTTGCAGGATTTCGTCCATGCCGTAGCCGATGCCGTGGATGCCGACGATGCGTTCCTCCGGCCCCGCGCAGACCAGCTTCATCCGCGCCGGCTGCCGATGCCGGGTGACGGCCGTGTACATGGCGGTGAACCCTGACTGGTAGATCTTGACCTGGTCGTCGCCATGGCGTGCGCGGGCCTGCGGTTCGGTCAGGCCCACGGTGCCGATGGGCGGGTGGCTGAATACCACCGTTGGGACGTTCTCATAGTCCAGGTGTTCGTCCGGCTTGTTGTTGAACAGGCGTTCCGACAGGCGCCGGCCGGCGGCCACGGCCACGGGCGTCAGCTCGATCTTGCCGGTGACGTCGCCCAGGGCATGGACGTTGGGGACGTTGGTGCGCTCGTACTTGTCCGATTCGATATAGCCGCGCGCGTCGACGCGCACGCCCGCCGCTTCCAGGTTCAGGCCGCTGGTGTCGGGAACGCGGCCTATGGCCCAGACGACGCAGTCCACCACGTGCATTTCGCCGTTGTCCAGCTGCAGCGTCAGGCTGCCGTCGGCGTTCTTGACGACGGCCTTGGGCACCGACCGGCGATGCACCGTGGGACCTTCGGCGTCCATCACTTGCATCAAGGTGTCCCGCAACATGGGATCGAAATTGCGCAAAGCGGAATCCTGGCGCACGAACAGGTGGGTTTTCGATCCCAAGGCGTGCATGACGCCCGCGATTTCGACCGCGATGTAGCCGGCGCCCACCACGGCGGTGCGAGCGGGCAGGGCGGGCAGGTCGAAGAAGCCGTCGGAATCGATGCCCAGTTCGGCGCCAGGGATATCCGGCCATGCCGGCTGCGTGCCGGTGGCGATCAGGATATGGTCGGCGGTGAACCGTTCGCCATTGACTTCGATGGTGCGCGCGTCGATGAAGCGGCCATGGCCGCGGATGACATCCACCTTGTTGCGGTCGAGGCCGGTCTCGTAGGACGCATGGATGCGGTGGATATAGGCGCTGCGGTTTTCG
Source organism: Achromobacter aloeverae (assembly GCF_004121055.1). Taxonomy (GTDB): domain Bacteria; phylum Pseudomonadota; class Gammaproteobacteria; order Burkholderiales; family Burkholderiaceae_B; genus Bordetella_C; species Bordetella_C aloeverae. The sequence goes on along the minus strand of NZ_PYAL01000001.1, from coordinate 1,525,860 downwards.
ATCAGGCGGGCCCAGTCGAAGCGTTCCACCTTGGCTTCATAGCCATAGTCGGGCCCGTAGCGATGGATGGCCTCGGCGATCTGCGCCGCATGCCACATTACCTTCTTGGGCACGCAGCCGACATTGACGCACGTGCCGCCCAGCTCCTTCGCTTCGATCAGCGCGCATTTCCTGCCGTACATCGCCGCCCGGTTGACCGACGCGATGCCGCCGCTGCCACCGCCGATGGCGATGTAGTCATAGTGCTTCATCGATAGACACCTTGTATGTATGGTTTTTCCGCGGCCAAGCGATTGCTCGCGCCTGGCCATGACCAGGGCGAGTATCGCATCCCCGGTCCGGCCAGCCCCTGAAAACGGCCCCGCGCGTGGGGTCACAGCCCGCGTCGTAGCCGGATCGCCAGGCTCATCCCGGCACCACCGCCGGCGGCAAGCGGCAAGCGGCAGGGCGCGGGGCGCGGGGCGGGCAGGACAGGACAGGACAGGACAGGACAGGACAGGACAGGACAGGACAGGACAGGGGCAGGGGTGAACAGAGGGGGCTAAGGGGGGCGCAGCCTCCCAAAAAACCCGACGGCCCGTCGGAAAAATATTTGACGAACATAGTTCTCCAGTTAATAATTGCCAAGTTAACTAAAAGAACATCCCATGAGACAAAATACTTTCCTCCTCGACGACGGCCTGCCACTGGGCACGGTCTACGGCGTGCTCCTCAATGACCGCGCCACGGTGCAACGCCTGGCCCCCCAATTCGACAGTCCCCCTTACAAGGCGCCGCCCAAGGCACCCGTGCTCTATATCAAGCCGCGCAACACGCATGCGGCGGATGGCGCCGCGGTCGCCGTGCCCGCCGAGCCCGGCGAAGTGAGGCTGGACGCCACGCTGGGCCTGGTGATCGGCGCGCGGGCCACGCGCGTCAGTGCCGAACAGGCCTGGTCCCACGTAGCCGGCTACGTCCTGGTCAGCGACGTCACCCTGCCGCACGAAAACTACTACCGCCCGGCAATACGCCAGCGCTGTCGCGATGGCTTCTGCCCCATCGGGCGCCTGGTCAAGCCGGCGCCGGGATTCGATCCCGCGCAGGCCACGCTGGGGATCGCCATCAATGGCCAGCCGGCCTACCAGCGCGGCTTCGCCGACCTGGTGCGCCCCGCTGCCCAACTGCTGGCGGACGTGACCGCCTACATGACGCTGGACCGCGGCGATGTCCTGCTGCTGGGCCCCGGCGAGGGCTCGCCGCTGGCCCGTCCCGGGGACAGCGTGGAAATCACGGTGCCGGGCCTGGGCCGCCTGGCGCATCGCATTGAACTCGAAGCCGGCGCGTCCCGGGCAGGAGCACAGGCATGAAGCACGGGCGCGTCGTTTTTGAAGACCGCACCCTGGATGTCACGGAAGGCCAAGGCGGCAAGGTGCGCCTGCCCGATGGTCGCGAGGTCGCGGAAACCGAAGTGCAATGGCTACCGCCGATGGCGTTCGGCACGATTTTCGTGCTGGGCTTGAACTACGCCGACCACGCCAAGGAGATCGCCTTCAACAAGGCGCCCGAGGAACCCCTGGTCTTCCTCAAGGGACCCAACGCCTTGCAAGGCCATCGTGGCGATACCTGGCGTCCGGCCGACGTCGGCTATATGCATTTCGAATGCGAACTGGCGGTGGTGATCGGCAAGACCTGCCGCAATGTCCCGCGCGAGCAGGCGTACGAGGTGGTGGCGGGCTATTGCACCGCCAACGATTACGCTATCCGCGACTACCTGGAAAACTTCTACCGGCCGAACCTGCGTGTGAAGAATCGCGACGGCGCCACACCCATCGGACCGTGGTTCGTGGACGCGGCCGACATTCCCGACCCCATGAACCTGCGCCTGCGCAGCTGGGTCAACGGCGAGTTGAAGCAGGACGGCAGCACGCGCGACATGGTGCACGATATCCCGGCCTTGATCGCCCACCTGTCCAGTTTCATGACCCTGAATCCCGGCGACGTGATCCTCACGGGCACGCCCGACGGCGTCGCGGATTCCAAGGTCGGCGACGAGATCGTCACCGAGGTCGAAGGCGTGGGCCGGCTGGTGAACTACATCGTTGGCGAGCCGCTGGCCAGTATTCCGCTGAACGGTTCAACCGTTGAACCGTTGAACCGTTGAACCGCTCATAGGCCGGACGGCACCGCGTCCGAACGACCCTACCCCCGCGGCCGCGCGCGCCGGACTGGCGGCGCCCCGATTGGAGACTCTTCATGCGCATCGAACACCTGATCGACGGCAAGTCCGTTGGCGGCAAGACCTATTTCGAAACCATCAATCCCGCCACGCAGGAAGTGCTGGCCGAAGTGGCCGCCGGCGGCGAGGAGGAAGTCAATGCCGCCGTCGCCGCCGCCAAGGCTGCCTTTCCCAAGTGGGCCAATACGCCGGCCGCGGAACGGGCCAGGCTGGTGCGCAAGCTGGGCGACCTGATCGCCACGCATGCGCCCGATATCGCCCAGACCGAAACCAACGACTGCGGCCAGGTGATCGCGCAGACCGGCAAGCAGCTGGTGCCGCGCGCGGCCGATAACTTCTATTACTTCGCCGAGATGTGCACGCGCGTCGACGGGCACACGTATCCGACGCCCACGCACCTGAACTACACGCTGTTCCATCCGGTGGGCGTGTGCGCCCTGGTCTCGCCGTGGAACGTGCCCTTCATGACGGCAACGTGGAAGACCGCGCCCTGCCTGGCCTTCGGCAACACGGCCGTGCTGAAGATGAGCGAACTGTCGCCGCTGTCGGCCGCCCGCCTGGGCGAGCTGGCGCTGGAGGCCGGCATTCCCGCCGGCGTGTTCAACATCGTGCACGGCTACGGCAAGGACGCGGGCGAGCCGCTGGTGTCCCATCGCGACGTGCGCGCGGTTTCCTTCACCGGCTCGACGCTGACGGGCAATCGCATCGTGCAGGCCGCCGGCCTGAAGAAGTTCAGCATGGAGCTGGGCGGCAAGAGCCCGTTCGTGATCTTCGACGACGCCGATTTCGAGCGCGCCCTGGACGCGGCCGTCTTCATGATCTTCTCCAACAATGGCGAACGCTGCACGGCAGGCAGCCGCATTCTGGTGCAGAAGGGCATCTATGCCCGCTTCGTCGACCGCTTCGTCGAACGCGCCCGCAAGATCACCGTCGGCGATCCGCTGGACGAAAAGACCATCGTCGGGCCGATGATCAGCAAGAACCACCTGGCCAAGGTGCGGCACTACATCGAACTGGGCCGGAAGGAGGGCGCCAGCATGTTGTGCGGCGGCCTGGATGCGCCGGACCTGCCGTCGCGCGTGAAGGACGGCAACTATGTGGTGCCCACGGTGTTCGCCGACGTGGACAACCGCATGCGCATCGCCCAGGACGAAATCTTCGGGCCGGTCGCCTGCATCATCCCCTTCGAGGACGAGGCGCGGGCGATCCATATCGCCAACGATACGGAATATGGCCTGTCCAGCTATGTCTGGTCCGAGAATATCGGCCGGGCCCATCGCGTGGCCGCCGCGGTCGAGGCCGGGATGTGCTTCGTCAACAGCCAGAACGTGCGCGACCTGCGCCAGCCTTTCGGCGGCACCAAGGCTTCCGGCACGGGCCGGGAAGGGGGGACCTGGAGCTATGAAGTGTTCTGCGAACCCAAGAACATCGCGGTGTCGATGGGGGCGCACCACATTCCGCATTGGGGCGTGTAGGCGTCCGCACGCGCCCGCACGTGCCCACACGTGCCCGGTGCGCCAGCCAGCACCCATAAAAACCAAGCCGAAGCCGCCTGCCGGGGAACGCATCCCCCGACGGCGGATTGGCAAGAAAAGCAACGGAGACTTTCATGCTGCGTCGTCAATTCCTGCAAGCATCCGCCGCCGCCACGCTGATGGCGGCCACCGGCCTGGCCCGCGCCGCCGGCGGCAATTGGCCCGACAAGCCCGTCCGCATCGTCGTGCCCTTCCCGCCGGGCGGCACCACGGACATGGTCACGCGCCTGATCGCGACCGAGCTGGGCAAGCAGCTCAAGGTGCCGGTGATCGTGGAGAACAAGCCCGGCGCGGGCACGGTCATCGGCGCCGACTACGTGGCCAAGCAGCCCGGCGACGGCTACACCTTCGTGTGCGTGGCCAATAGCTTCACCGCCAACAAGACGCTGGTGAAGAACCTGCCTTACGACACCAAGCGCGACCTGCGTCCCGTGGCGCTCATGGGCCTGTCCGAACATGTGCTGGCGGCCCATCCGGACAGCGGTTTGAAGACGCTGGCCGACCTGAAGAAGCTTGCGCTGGAAAAACCCGGGTCGCTGACTTATGCGTCCTTCGGCAACGGCACGTCGGCGCATCTTTCCGGCGCCCTGCTGTCCCAGATGATGGGCGTGGAAATGGTGCATGTGCCCTACAAGGGCCAGGGCCCCGCGCTGACCGACCTGCTGGGCGGCCAGGTATCGATGATGTTCGGCAACTGGTCGGAATTCCGCGCCCATATCGAGCGGGGCAAGCTGGTGGCGCTGGGCATGGCCACGCTGCGGCGTTCGCGTTTCGCGCCCAATGTGCCGACGCTGGCGGAGCAGGGCGTCGCGCTGGAGTCGAACTCCTGGCAAGGCCTGCTGGCCCCGGCGGCCACCCCGGACGAGATCGTCCAGCGCGTCAACGACGAAGTCAACAAGGCGCTGGCCTCGCCGGGCGTGGTGGAGGTCTTCGCCAAGAGCGGCATCGTGGACAAGGCCGGTACGGTAGACCAGTTCGCCCGCTTCGTCGACAGCGAAATCGTCAAGTACGCGGACATCATCCAGCGCGCCAACATCACCCTGGGTTGAGCCCGGGACCCCTTTTATCGGAGCAGCCACCCGCCATGCCTCACGTCGTCATTCTCTACACCGGAAACCTGGAAGCGCGCGCCGATATCGGCGGGCTGTGCCGCAAGCTGGCCGACACCATGCTGACGATACGCGCCGAGGACGGCGCCCAGGTGTTTCCTACGGGCGGCACGCGCGTCCTTGCCTATCCCGCGCCGCATCACGCGGTTGCCGATGGCGGCGCGGCGGGCCGTGCCGCGGGCGGCGACGGCGACTACGGTTTCGTCTACATCAACCTGCGCATGGGGCGGGGGCGCTCGGATGCCGTGAAGCAGGCGGCGGGCGACGCCCTGCTCGCCTGCGCCAAGTCCTGCCTGGCCGCCTTGTTCGAGCAGGGCCATGTGGGCCTGACGGTGCAGGTCGACGAAAGTCCCAGCCAGGTCTACGACGGCAAGCACAGCACGCTCCATCCCCTTTTCGCGAAATCCTGACCATGTTTTCTGACGACCTTCTGAACCAGCTTGCCCGGGAACTGGACGCCAGCGAGAAATCGCGCGTGCAGGTCGAACATTTTTCCAAGCGCTATCCTGGCATGACCGTCGAGGACGGCTACCGCGTGGCGCGCGCGTGGGTGCGCATGCAGCTGGACGCCGGCCGCAAGGTGATCGGGCACAAGATCGGCCTGACCTCGCGCGCGATGCAGATGGCCAGCCAGATCGACGAGCCCGACTACGGCACCCTGCTGGATTCCATGCTCCATACGTGCGTGCCCGGCGCCGTGCTGGATATCCCGGCCGACCGCTACATCGCGCCGCGCGTGGAAGTGGAGCTGGCTTTCGTCCTGAAGACCCCGCTGCGCGGCCCCGGACTGCCGGGCGGCAAGACGTTGGCGATCGAGGACGTGCTGGCGGCCACGGACTACGTGAGGCCGGCGATCGAAATCATCGACGCGCGCATCGAGCAGTTCGACCGCCATACCAAGGCCATGCGCAAGGTCTACGACACGATCAGCGACAACGCGGCCAATGCCGGCGTGGTGCTCGGCGGCGAGCGCGTCGACCCCGCGACGCTGGGCCTGCCATGGTGCGGCGCCGTGCTGCGCCAGAACGGCGTGGTCGAGGAAACGGGCCTGGCGGCCGGCGTGCAGGGACACCCGGCGATCGGCGTGGCATGGCTGGCCAACAAGCTGGCGCCCTGGGGCGAGAGCCTGGCGCCCGGGCAGATCGTGCTGGCGGGTTCCTTCACCCGCCCGGTGGCGGCCCGGCGCGGCGACGTGTTCGAGGCCGACTATGGTCTCCTCGGCGTATTAAATTTCCGCTTCGTCTAGGCGCCGGTCCTGTGCTTGAATCACGGTTCCCGCGACCCATTATTTCGAGGTATCCATGCAGACTCCCGTAAACCGCTTCAAGGCCGCCATTGCCGCCGGCCAGCCGCAGATCGGCCTGTGGCTGGGGCTGGGCAGCCCTTACACCGCCGAGATCTGCGCGGCGGCCGGCTTCGACTGGTTGCTGATCGACGGCGAGCACGGCCCCAACGACACGTTGACGCTGCTGTCGCAATTGCAGGCCACCGCCGCCTATCCGGCCAGCCACCCGATCGCGCGCGTGCCCATGGGCCATGGCGAAGTGGGAGAGATGCTTATCAAGCAATACCTGGACCTGGGCGCGCAGACCTTGCTCGTGCCCATGGTCGACACGGCGGAGCAGGCGGCGCGCATCGTGCGTGCGGCGCGGTATCCGGAGGACGACGGCAAGGGTGGCATCCGCGGCATGGCCGGCGCGCGCGCTTCGGCCTGGGGCCGTCGCCGCGACTACTTCCAGGAAGCCAACGCGCAGGTCTGCGTGCTGGTGCAGGTGGAGACGCGCGAGGGCCTCGCCAACCTGGACGCCATCGCGGCGACGCCGGGCGTGGATGGCGTGTTCATCGGTCCGGCGGACCTGTCGGCGTCGATGGGGCATGTCGGCAACCCTGGCCATCCCGAGGTCCAGGCCGCCATCACGGACGGCATCGCCCGCATCCGCAAGGCCGGCAAGGCGCCCGGCATCCTGATGGCCAACGAGGCGACGGCGCGCAAATACCTGGAGCTCGGATGCCTGTTCGTGGCCGTGGGGCTGGATACCGGCTTGCTGGTGCAGGCCACCAGCGCGCTGGCTGAAAAATTCAAGGGCACGCAGCCGGTCGCCCCGGGCGCGGTGTATTGACGCGAGGCGGTCGTTCCTGGCGCACGGCTTCGCGCCGCCGCCCGCGCGACGGGCGCGACGGGGCGCCGAGGAAGGACGCATTCAATTGGTGATAATCTGGAGCCCTCCCGCACAGGTCTCGAATGAGCAAGCCTTCCCTTCCGCAACAGTCCATGCGTTCCTTCGCGCGTTCCCTGCCCATGGCCCTGCTCAAGGCGCGCGAGTCGGTCATGGTGCGTTTTCGTCCGTCGCTGCGCGCGCACGGCCTGACCGAACAGCAGTGGCGCGTCCTGCGCGCCATGTCGGCGGCGGACCAGAGCTTGCGGCCCAGCGAGTTGTCGGGCATGACCTTCATCAGCATGCCCAGCCTGTCCCGCCTGCTGAAGACGCTGGAGGGCAGGGCGCTGATTACGCGCGGGCGCCACGAGACCGACCTGCGCGGCGCCGAGTTCGGCCTGACCCCGCAGGGCCTGGCCATCGTCGACGAGATCGCGCCCGAGTCGGAGACGATCTATGCCGAGATCGAACGCACGCTGGGCCAGGACAACCTGGAACAGCTTTATCGGGTACTGGACCAGGTGGTCCAGCGCCTGGGGACGCCGGACGCCGCCGACGCCGGGGGCGAGTAGCGGGAGGCGGTCCCGCCATCGGCGGACGAGAACGAACGGGCACGGATTAGAGCCGTCTAGCGCTGACTAGCGCGAACCACGGTGCCGGCCATGGCTCACGAAGGTGGCGGCTGGCGCGTCCGTGCCGCGCCGGCCCGCCAGTTTCAAGCGGATTGCTCTGGCGGTGGCGAGGTGTCTTGCGCATCCTGGGCCGCGAAGATTTCCTCGGCCGCGTGGAAGGCGGAGTTGGCCGCCGGCACGCCGCAATAGATGGCCGTCTGCAACAGCACTTCCTTGATTTCCTCGCGGGTGACGCCGTTGTTGCGCGCCGCGCGCAGGTGCAGCTTCAATTCTTCGCCGCGGTTCAGCGCGACCATCAGTCCTATCGTCAGCAGGCTGCGCGTGTGGCGCGGCAGGCCTTCGCGCGTCCAGATCTCGCCCCAGGCGTAGCGCGTGATGAGATTCTGGAATTCCTCGTTGACGGGCGTCAGGCGCTGCAGCGACCGGTCCACGTGCTGGGCGCCGAGGACTTCGCGCCGGACCTGCAGGCCGGCTTCATAGCGTTGGGTGTCGTTCTGGGGGGCGGTCAAGGGCGTCTCCGTGAGTCTGGGGGGTGTCGCGCAGTGTAGCGGGTGTGCCCCAGCCTGGCCGCCCTTGCTCAGGGCGTCGTATCCGGCGTATTGGGCGTACCGGACGTACCGGACGTACTGGACGTGCCCGACGTCCGGGGCGTCGCGGTCCGCACGCAGGCCAGCGCGGCCAGGGCCAGTAGCAGGGCGGGCACGGTGTAGATCCAGATGGGCGGGACCAGCGGCAGCACCAGGCCGGCCAGCAGGGGCCCGGTGCCGGCGCCGATATCTCGCCACACCGAACGCGCCGCCAGCGCCTGCACGCGTCCCGGCCCCGGCGTGCGCATGGCGACGATGGGCGGCAGCAAGGGCAGCTGCAAGGCCCGCAGCACGACGATGGCGGCGGCGCAGCTCCAGATCCAGCCCGCGCCGAAGCCCACCAGCACCACCGTGGTAAGCAGCGACAGGCTGACCAGCAGGCGTTCGGCGCCGAAACGTTCCGCCATCCGGCCGCCGACGGGGCTGAGCACGATCTCGCCCAGGTAGCGCAGGGCCAATACCGCGCCGGCGACGATGACGGAACCGGCCGGCATCAGGTCCTTGCCCAGGTAGGACAGGCCGATGATGAACAGGCCATCCAGGGTGAAGCCTTCGAGGAAGGACCACGTATCCAGGCTGCCCGGCAGCCGCAGGCGGCGCGAGGCAGCGGGCGCCGGGTGCGGCTGGGCGGGCAGGCCGCGCGCCGCGAGCACGCCGGCCAGCGAAGTCAGCGCCAGGAGGAAGAAGATCACGCGCGGTCCCCACATGTCGGCGAACCAGGCGCCCAGCGGCAGGGCAGCCACCGGCCCCATGGCGATGATGGCGCGCGAGCGGCCGTTGCGTCGCGCCGCGCCGCGCGGGTCGGCGGTGGCCATGGCTTGCGTGGAAAGGTTCAAGGCGGCGAAGGCCAGCCCCCACAGCAGGCGCAGCGGGACCAGCGCCCAGAAACCCGACAGGGTTGCGTAGCCCAGCGCGCTGATGGTCGCGGCGGCGGCGGCCAGCATGCAGGTCGGTCGGTCGCCGTGGCGGGCATAGAAACGCGCCACCCATCCGTAGCCGGCGATGCGCACCAGCCGGTTCGCCGCCAGCAGCATGCCCGCCTCGGGCAGCGTCACGCCGAACTGCGCGGCGTACATCGGCAGCAGCAGGTACAGCACGGTGTCGCCGGGAAGCGTAAGCGCCAGCGTGGTGGCGGCGCGGCGCGAATTCGCGTTGGTGTCGTTGGGGGGGTCGATAGGCGTGCCGGCCTTGGGGGGGAGGGCGTCTGCTTGGATCATGGTAGCTCTATCGTGCGCATATTTCAGGGCGATGACAAACGAAAATCGTGCCCTTCATGAGTGATAAAATCTCACGCATGTCCACCCACCTGCCCCTGAATGCGGTGCGCGCCTTCCTGGCCGCCGCGCGTCGCCAGAGCTTCACGTTGGCGGCCACGGACCTGCATGTCACCCATGGCGCGGTCAGCCGGCAAATCAAGAGCCTGGAGGCGTACCTGGGCGTGCCGTTGTTCGAGCGACGCGTGCGACAGGTGCGGTTGACCGCGGCGGGCCAACAGTTCCTGGCCGAAGCCGGCCCTGCCCTGGACCAGGTGGCGGCCGCGGCGCGCCAGGTGATGGCGCAGGCTTCGGGCCGCGCGGTCCGCATCAATGCGCGGCCGACCTTCGCGGTGCGCTGGCTGATTCCGCGCCTGTCCGATTTCGTTGCGCAATATCCGGGCATCGAGCCGCAGATCCTCACCAGTATCGCGCCGCCCAACGTATCCGAGGGCACTTACGACATCGCCATCCGGCGCGGCCTGGAGAACTGGCCGGATACGTTGAGCATGCACCCGTTCCTGGAGGACGAGGCGCTGCTGGTGGGCGCGCCGCGACTGATGCGCGGCGTCACCGAGCCGGCGGACTTGTCCACCTTGACGCTGCTGTCGGCCAAGACACGCAGGACCGATTGGGAGGACTGGAAAAAGCACGTGGGCATCCGGCGCCTGCGACCCGGGGCCCAGATCATGTTCGATCACTCCCATTTCGTGCTCCAGGCCGCCATCGACGGGCTGGGCTATACCATCGCGCCGGTCTCGCTGTTGGCCAATGACCTGGCCGAAGGACGGCTGGCCTGCCCCTTTCCGGACCTGCGCCTGCCCATGGGCCGTTACTACTACGGCGTCGATCCCTCGGCCAGCAGCGAAACGCATCTCTTCAGCCGCTGGCTGGACAGCCAGGCGCGCCAGGCCGCGGCGCCCGCCTGAGCCCGCGCCACCGCGCCGCACCAACCCCGGCCCATCATCCCGCATGCGAGGCCTGGGATTTCCCGGTTGTACGCTTTGCGGCCAAGTTGTATTCTTATCAATACAACCATACAGGAGACAACATGGCCTTTCCTCGCCGTGCCCTCATGCTCGCGGCCGTCTCGGCCGCCTCGGCCTTCATGGCGGCGCTTGCGCCGCTTTCCAGCGTCCATGCACAAGGCCAGCCCATCCGGCTCGTCGTCGGCGCACCGCCCGGCGGCACCACCGATACCGTGGCCCGCAATATCGGCGCCAAGATGGCCAAGGCGCTGGACCGCAATGTGATCGTCGAGAATCGCCCCGGCGCCGGCGGCAATATCGCCGCCGATTACGTGGCCAAGAGCGCCGCCGACGGCAATACGCTGCTGGTCAGCTTCACCAGCTTCTCGATCAACGCCAGCCTGTACAAGAACCTGCCCTTCGACCCACGCAAGGACTTCACGCCGATCAGCATGTTGGCGACCGTGCCCAGCGTGCTGGTGGTGCGCAAGGATTTTCCCGCCAATGACATGGCCGGGCTGATCCAGCAGGCCAAGGCCCATCCCGGCAAGTTCACCATGGCGCTGGGCGGCATCGGGTCGTCGCTGCACATGGCGGGCGAGCGCATGAAGATGATGGCGGGACTGGACATCGTCAACGTGCCGTACAAGGGCACGACGCCCGCCATCACGGACGTGCTGGGGGGCCAGGTGGACATGATGTTCGCCAGCACGCTGAACGCCTTGCCGCACATCAAGGCGGGCAACCTGAAGGCGCTGGGCGTGACCAGCAACAAGCCGCTGGCCGTGCTGCCCGACGTGCCGCCGATCGGCGCCGCGATCAAGGGCTTCGAATCCAATGCCTGGTTCGCGCTGTTCGGACCGGCCAAGCTGCCGCCGGAGACGCTGGAGAAGCTGAACGCCGCCGCGCGCAAGGCCGTGGCCGCGCCGGATTTCCAGCGCCTGCTGGAGCAGGAGTCGGCCCAGGCGGTCAGCAGCACGCCCGAAGACCTGAAGAAATTCGTCGACGAGGACATCGACCGCTACGCCGAAGTGGTCAAGGTCTCTGGCGCGAAACCGGAGTAGCGCCATGGCTGACGGCGCGAGTCCGCTTCCGCTCTATCACAAGGTCTACCTGCTGCTGCGCCAGCGACTGCTGGACGGCGACTTCGGCGCCGACGCGCCGCTGCCCGGCGAAAACGCGCTGGCCCAGGCCTACGGCGTGTCGCGCCTGACGGTGCGGCGCGCGCTGGACACGCTGGCGGCGGACGGCCTGGTGTCGCGGCAGCAAGGGCGGGGCACGTTCGCCCAGGCGCCCGCCGAGATGGCCACGCCGCAGCAGGGCGCCAGCGTCGACGCCTTGCTGATGCATCTGTCGCGCATGGGGATGCACACGCAGGTCAAGCTGCTGGCATTGGAAGTGGAACCCGCGTCGCCCACGGTGGCAGCCCGCCTGGAGGTGCCCGTGGGCGCGCCGGTGCACCGGTCGGTGCGCGTGCGCAGCTACCAGGACGCGGTGTTCTCGTATCTGCGGACCTACGTGCCCGACGCCATCGGCAAGCGCATTTCCCGCAAGGCGTTGGGCAGCAAGCCGCTGTTGCAGATCTTCGGCGACCTGGGCGTCCGTGTCATGGGCGCGGAGCAGACCGTGACCGCGGTCATGGCCGATCCCGACAGCGCGCGGGCGCTGGACGTCCCCGTGGCGTCCGCCCTGCTCAATATCCGTCGCCTGGTGCGCGATACCGGCGGTCGGCCGGTGGAATACCTGGACGCCCGCTACCGTCCCGATCGCTTCGAGTATCGCCTGGACATGCAGGCGCACGAAACGTCGGGTACGCCCGTCTGGCTGCCGGCGGCGCCCGCCGGCTCCGGACGTCGTTGACTTCGAGAGGTTCGATATGCTTGCACAGACCTTGGCCCAGAAGCTCCTGGCGGCCGCCAGCGGGCGCGCCGCCGTCGCCCCGGGCGATATCCTGACCTGCCGCGTCGACCTGGCGATGTTCCACGATTCCAGCGGCCCGCGCCGCCTGAAGCCCATGCTCGAAGCGCTGGGCACGGGGATATGGGACCGCGAGAAGGTCGTCCTGGTGATGGATCATTACGTGCCCGAGGCCGACGAGGAGTCGCGCCGCATCGTGCGCATCGCCCGTGAATGGGCGGTCGAGCAGTCCCTGCCCCATGTCTACGACAGCATGGGCATCTGCCATGTGGTGGTGCCGGAGCACGGGCATATCCGGCCCGGCATGCTGTGCGTGGGCGGCGACTCGCACTCGCCGACCGGCGGCGCTTTCGGCGCCTACATGTTCGGCATCGGCAGCACCGAGATGCTGGGCGTGGTCGCGACCGGCGAGATCTGGGTCCAGGTTCCCCGGACCTTGATGATGCGCTGGGATAACGCGCTGGCGCGGGGCGTGACGGCCAAGGACATGATGCTGCACATGATAGGCCGCTTCGGCATGAACGGCGGCGAGTACCAGGCCGTGGAGTTCTGCGGCGACGCGGTGCGCGCCCTGTCCATGCAGGAGCGCATGACGTTGTCGAACATGTCGGCGGAGATCGGCTCGCAGGTCGGCCTGGTGGCGCCCGACGAAAAGACCGTCGCCTACCTGGCGCAGGCGGGCGTCGCGCAGGCCGCGGATATCGATGTCGGCCGTTGGCAATCCGATCCGGATGCGCCGGCCGAACACTACGCCTTCGACGCCGCCACGCTGGCGCCGCACGTGGCGGCGCCCCACAGCCCCGCCAATTCGCGTCCGATCGGCGACTACGAGCCGACCGCGATGCAAGTGGCCTATATCGGCGCCTGCACCGGCGCGAAGCTGGAAGACCTGCGCGCCGCCGCGCAGGTGCTGAAGGGCCGGCGGGTCGCGCCTGGCGTGACGCTGATGGTGGCGCCGGCCAGCGCCCGCGCGCAGCAACAGGCGGCCGAGGAGGGCACGCTGGGCGTCCTCACCGAGGCGGGCGCGCAGCTGCTGCCCAATTCCTGTGGCGCCTGTTCCGGCTATGGCGGCTCGATCCCGGAAGGGGCGAACGTCGTGGCGTCGACCGCGCGCAATTTCCAGGGTCGGATGGGCGCGCGCACGGCGCGGGTCTATCTGGCTTCCCCCTATACGGTTGCCGCCGCCGCCGTCGCCGGCCGCCTGGCGGATCCGCGCGACATGCTGGCCTGAAAGGAGTAGCGCGATGAATGGCAAGAATCCCGCCCCGTCCGGTACCGCAACGCCGGCGCGGCGCCACCGTGTGTGGCGCCTGGGCGCCGATGTCGATACCGACCAACTGGCGCCCGGCGCCTACATGAAATTCAGCATCGAGGAAATCGCCCGCCATTGCCTGGAGCGGGTGCGTCCCGAGTTCGCCGCGCAAGTGCGACCCGGCGATGTGATCGTTGCCGGGCCAGGCTTCGGCATCGGCTCGTCGCGCGAGCAGGCGGCGGCCGCGCTGGTGACGCTGGGGGTGAGCGCGGTGATCGCGCCCAGCTATAGCGGCCTGTACTTCCGCAACGCCTTCAATGTCGGGCTCATGCTGCTGACCTGCGCCGACGCCGAGACGCTGGCCGAAGGCGAGCACGTCGCGCTGGACCTGGAGGGCAGCCGGGTGGTGCGCGACGATGGCGGCGTCTTGCCCTGTGCGCCGATTCCGGCGTTCCTGCGCGATATGGTGCAGGCCGGCGGCCTGTTGCCGCAACTCAAGCGGCGCCTGGCCGATGGTACCTTGCAGGCCCACCCCATGCGGTGACGATCCCGTCGCGGCGGGAAGCGCGCCCGCAAGGCGCGTCCCGCCGCCGCTTCCCGGTGCCGTTTCCGAGGCGGCGCCCACGGGGCGCAGCCGCGGCTGGGCACCCTACAACATCGATACGAGGGCATGATGCCTGATACGCTCAAGCAGAAAATCAACAGTGGCCAGTGCGTGCTGGCTCCGGGCATCTACGACGCCTTCTCCGCGTTGATCGCGGAGCAGGCGGGTTTCGACGCCTTGTACCTCTCGGGGGCGTCCATCGCCTATACACGGCTGGGACGGTCCGATGTCGGCCTGACGACCTACAGCGAAGTCGAGCAGACGCTGGCGCGCATCACGGAGCGCGTGCGCACGCCTGTCATCGTCGACGGCGATACCGGCTTCGGCAATGCATTGAACACGCAGCGCACCGTGCGAGGTTTCGAGCGCGCCGGCGCGGCCATGATCCAGTTGGAAGACCAGGGCTTTCCCAAGCGCTGCGGCCACCTGGCGGGCAAGACCGTGGTGCCGGTGGGCGAAATGCGCGGCAAGCTGCGCGCGGCCCTGGATGCGCGCCATAGCGCCGATACCTTGATCCTGGCGCGTACCGACGCGGTGGCCGTGGAGGGGCTGGAGGCGGCCCTGGATCGCGCGGAGCAGTATCGCGAGTGCGGCGTGGACGCCGTTTTCGTCGAGGCCTTGCGCACGGATGAACAGATGGAAGCCGCCTGCCGGCGCTTCAGGGGCAAGGTGCCGCTGCTGGCGAATATGGTCGAAGGCGGGCTGACGCCGGTCAAGAGCGCCGCCGAGCTGGGCGCCAAGGGTTTTTCCATCGTCATCTTTCCGGGCGGCACGGCGCGGGCAGTGTCCTTCATGCTGCAACGCTATTACGGCAGCCTGCGCGAGCATGGCAGCACGGCGCCCTGGCGCGACGCCATGCTGGACTTCGACCAGCTCAATGCGTTGATCGGGACGCCCGAGTTGCTGGAGCAGGGCAGGAAGTACGAATAGGCGGCAGGCCGCCGCGCGGGCGGGAACCTTAAGGACAGTTCCGCCACCGACTCGGATCTTTCTCAATTGGAACGGGAGAAATCGGAGTGGGAAATTCGCTGACCATGTGCTTGGCGCCGTCGGGGAACGAGGCGTTTGAAAGCTATGGGCTGGCCACTGTCCAGGCACAAGACCAGGATGCCCGCGGCCCACTGGTTCGCGCCGGACAGCCGCGCGCGCATCGTCGCCTCGCCCGCGCCGAAAGCCAGCCTCTGGCGTCGGCATATGGGGACGGCGCCTATGCGCGGGTAAGTTTCGGGCTGGACGCCACCCGGTCCGCCGGCCGCGGCTATCCCGCGCCGTCAACGCCTGGCGAAACACGATTTCGTATCCACGTCCGGCTTTCCGGCTCGGGAACGGAGGCAATCGCCTGGGATGCCGAGCGCCGGCATCTCTTCTACCTGCTGCCGCAGCCACAAACGCATCGCGGCGATGCATTCGTGCGCGAACCCTATACCTTCGAACGATCCGAGCCACTTCACAATGGCGCCTTTGGTTCGCCGGCCGAATATCGCGTCCTTGACGTGGGGCGCCGCTGCGCCGTGGTGGGGCGCCCCGACGCCCGATTCGAGTTGGCTATCAATTTCAGCCCTGCCGGCGAACCCGTCTCTTCGCCTGTGCGTGCCTACGTGGCGCCGGAGGCGCGCCTGGGCAAGGGACTCGCATGGTATGCGGTCCAGGGACGCCCCGTCGGGGCCATAACGGGGATCGGATGCTGCGCCTATCCTCTGGTGGATGGGGCGGGGGAGGGGCGCGCGACGCCGGCCAGGCCGCCGGTCTACACGGTGATCGCCGACTGGATGTCGGGTAAAAGCGAGCCCGAATTGGCCCGGCTGATGCTCAGGGCGCGCGGCAGGAGTCCCGACGAGGTCCGCGACCTGGTCAACGGCCGCAAGTGGACCGATATCGACGGCTGCATGCGGGCCCATGAATGGGGCGACATCCAGCGTGAAACCCTGTCGCCATCCTTGTCGCATGGCCAGGTACGACAGCGTATCCGCGCGCTGCTGGATAAACCGGGCGTGGACAGCGTCATGGTCCAGATCGGTGTACGCGCCTTCGTCCTCGACGCCTATGCGCGTGCGGACGATATGGATGGCGCTGGCGCCGCCGCTTACTTGATTCATCTTTACCAGCCCCGGTCGGGTGACGTGCATACGATCAGGGACCACGCCGAGCTGTGGATGGGCGACGGGACCAGACCGGGGACGACGCCGGTCGACGATGCCGCCTGTTATTTCGGCAATGCGGATCTCGACTATGCCTTGCTGTACGTGGATACCTCCGCCAGGCCGTCCGGTGGTGGGTTTGCCGCCAGGGCCGGCGGGCCGCGGCGCGTGTACTGGCATGTGTCGGCCCCCTCGGTTTCGGCAGGCGTTCCAGCCGCCCCAGCCGCTCCAAGCGTCCCAACCGCGGCACGGCGGTTCTCCATCGAGCGCCTTTTGGCCCAGGCCGCATTGATGGAGGACCTGGACGATCCTCCCATCGTGGTCTGCTACCACGTGGACGCAGATCGCCGCCCCGATCATCATGCCTTGGATTACCGAGCTTATTTTCTCGGGAAAGCCATGGGCCATGCGGACTGGCTGGTCGTTTCGGACGACGATGCGCAACCCGAGAGCTACCGCAAGACGCCCCACCAATTGTGCCAGTTGATGCTGGCCTTGAAGGGCCAGGACCACAAGGGCGGGCTTGCGTATCTGAAGCAGTATGACTGCAAGTGGCCGGATCCGCTTCCCTCCGCACCCTTGCCCGCGATGTCCCGGTTCGACCTGGCCACGGAAATCCGCAGCTATCTCCAGGAGCATCGCAGCATCGTCCTGCAAGTCGGCGCCAGGGCGATGGTGATGTCATCGGGCGGTATCGGAGAGCAACTCGGCCGCGATGGGCTCACCATCCTGGATCCTTCGACGCAACGTTATCTGGCGACTTTCGGCGCGCAGCTGGATGACGCGCTCCTCCAACTTTTTCCGCCCGATTCAGGTGATGGCAACAGCGAGGAACCTCTCTACCGCGACTGCATGGTGAGCTATCTGGGCTCCGTGAATCGTGGCTATGAGAGCGAATGAGCGCAGGATCGGTCCTTGCGCGATGCCGTGCGCGGCGGCCCTTCCGGCAAGGTATGGAAGTTGCAGTCCGGGGGAATTTTCCCGCCGTCGTCATAGGAGACCAGCCATGAAGCCAACCGACAATCGTACGCCGGGCCTGCCCGAAAATCCGGACATCCCCGTGCCGCATACGCCAGACCCCGCAACGCCGCCCGGCTTGCCCGACATCGACCTTCCGCCGGACGGGCGCCCCGCCGGTGACGGCCAGCCCAAGTCGCCGCCGCTGCCCACGCCCCGCCCCGCCGCTCCCGACGCAGGATGGGTGGCCTGACCCGTTCTATGGCGCCGGTTCGTCGCCCATGTGGCGCGCCTGGGCGGCGCGGCGATGCGCGCGGGCGCGCTCCGCCAACTGCCGGTAGCGGTCGGCGATTTCATCCAGTTCCGCGTCGTCCAGTTCTTCGATATGCACCAGCCGATTGTCGGCTTGAGCGATCGCGCACAGCAGTTCGTCCAGCTTCAGGTGCACGGCATGGCTGTCCTTGTTCTGGCTTTGCTGGATCAGGAAGACCATGAGGAAAGTGACGATGGTGGTGCCGGTGTTGATGACCAGTTGCCAGGTCTCGGAGTAGCCGAAGAAGGGGCCTGTAATCGCCCACACCAGGACCAGCCCGAAGGCGATGCCGAACACCAGGGGCGATCCGGTCCATGACGTGACCTTGTTGGCAAAGCGCTCGAACAGCGCGTGCACGGGGGAGGCGTGACCGGGGCGCAGCCCCAGGCGCCTGGGCGAAGGTTCGCTTTTGCGCCCCGTGCGCCGTTGCGCATTTCCGGAGCGGGCTGGATGGTTTTCCCCATCCTGGGACGAAGGGCGCAGTGTCTTCATGTCTTGCATCCGAAACCAGGGACAGCTCCCTTGGAGCAAGGACTGTGCCAGCCGCTGCGCCACCCTATGCCGGCCCCATGCTCCCTTATGCCCACCCGCGCGGCATCCCCGTGCCGCGCCCTCCTACTTTCCAAACAGACTGTCCAAGGCGTTGCCCAGGCCTTTGACCGCCTCGCCCACGCCGCCGGCCACGCCTTCCACGCTGATGCCCAGCGCCTTGGCGAAACCGGCGGTGACGCGCGTCGCCAGGCTTTCATCCATCGAGAACTTGGGATCGTGCAGGTTGCCGGTGATCGAGAAATCGAAGCTGACCTTGCCCTTGCTGTTTTCCATCGCGGCCAATACGGCCTTGCGCGGCAGCGCGAGCAGGGGGGCATCGCCCTCGGCGAACTTGAGATCGGTCAGCGTCATGCGGCCCTGCGCGCGCAAGCGCTCTTTTTCAACCTCGGTCCGCATGTCCAGGTCCATCGCGCCGCCGGCGAGGGCCGCGGGCGAACGGCGTTGCAGATAGGGCGCGAGCAGGGTGACGTCCGCGCTGCGCAAGCGAAGCTGGATATCGGCATCGTGGCTGGGCAGGGCCACCCAGCCATCGAGCTCCATCTTGCCACGCCGGTTCTTGCCCACCATCAGCCCTTGCGCGTGCAACTGCGTATGGAGATTGACGGGCGGCTGCCGGATGGGGCCGATGTCGGCATTCAATTCATCCAGCGGCACGCGATAGGGCGGGGTGGCGATCGTGGCGTCATAGAAGTCCACATGGCCGTTGCGTAATTCCAGTTTTTCGATATTGACCGTGCGTCGGCGCGGCGTGCCGCCCTGGTCGCCGGACGCCGCATCGCCGGAGGATGCTTCGTTGCGGTGTTCGCGCAAGGTGGGCATGTACCGGATGGCGCCGTCGCGGGGCCGCAGGACGGTCAGGTAGTAGTCGTTCACCGTGACCCGTTCCAGCGAGATTTCATCGGACAGCAGCGACCGCCAGCGGGGGACGATTACCACGCGCGCGGCGCGTAGCGTCTGGCGCGCCGGCCAGTCCGGGGGCGCGCCGATATCCACATTCTCCAGCACGATTTCGGCCAGCCCGACGTGGATTTGCTCGGCACGGCCCTGCTCGCCCAGCACGGCATTGATGCGCGTGACGACCATATGCATCGCCAGGGCCGCCGCCGTCGCCACGAGCGCGACGATGATGACCAGGGTGAACAGGGTGATCTTGACGGGCTTGGTCATGGGGTCTTCTCATTTGCCATGCATGGGCTGCGTGATATTGCCGACTGAGGTTGCTACCTGAGGTCGCCACCCGAGGTCGCCACCTGAGGTCGCCAACTGAGGTTGCTACCCGGGGTCGCTACCCGGGGTCGCTGCCACGGCGCGCTTCGCACAGCTTGGCACGGCAAGGGCGCGCCGCCAAGCCGGACGGAAGTCGCAATCCGGACGTGCCGGCGATGTAACGGCAGTGCGCGCACCATACGCATGGTCGGGAGCCGCCTGGCGCCATGTTAGGATGCGCGGGCTTCGCCGGCCTTGCGGCCAGTCCTGCGGCGCTTGCACGAGGACGTTCCGTGGATGTCCCGCTATCGCGCGCCACATGGGCTACACCGTCCGCCGGCACAGGCTTAGACTAGCGAGGAAATCATGGATACCGATGAAAAACTGGCCTTGGTCGCGCAGACCATCGCTCATCAGGGCGGACAAATCAGCGCCCTGGCCAGCGCCTTGTTGTGCACGCTGCATGTCGCGCGCGGCACGCCGGGCTTGAGCGAAGCGATCGAGGCGCGCCTGGCGCAAAACCATGCCAGCCTGCTGGCCCGATCGGAAAGCCAGCAGTACTTGGCGGGTTTCGAGGGAATGCGCGAGCAGATCGCAGCGGCGCTGAAGTAAACCGCATCGGGGCCATGGCAAGGGCCGGCGGCCATGGACCCATGCGCCCGCGCCGGTCGCGCGGCCAGGTCCGCGGGCTTGGCCCTGCCACTTCAATGGGGTTTCACTGCCTGGCTGGCGCCTTCGCCAGGCAAGAGCGCATCCAGGATGGAATCGCCAAACGCCTCGCCCAGGCCGATCGCGCGCCTGCCGGCTGGCGTCACCGCCAGGCCCGGCATGCCAGGCTGGCGCGCCAATAGCCCCCGTTCCAGTAATAGATCCGTATGCGGGTTGTCCGCTACCGGGCCGCCGGCGTGTATGGCCTTGAGCACCTTGAGTTGTTCACGAGTCAGCATATGAGTCTCCGAGCGGGCGTGGCGGTGGAACAACGTCTGCTCCCATGTCCACTCCGTACCCTGTTTTTGCGGAAAGTTGCCGCATTTTCCATGCCCAGCCATGGTTCCATAGCGGCGCGAGCCCGGCCCTATTTTCCGCGCGCGCGCTTTCTCCCCTGCGGGTTAGTACTGCTTAACCTTTGGTAATTACTGCGTTACAAAATATTCCGCGTATTGTCATGACACGCGGCTATGCTCCTTAAAACGCGAGGGGTCTTGTAGTGCATCAGAATCACGCCATTTACAAAGGTTTCCGCCTGACCGCCAAGGTAGCGCGGGGTTTGCAGAGCACCGATCACGTCAGCCAGGCATCAGGCGCGCCCGTCTTCACCGCCGTCGTGGAGGTGGTTCCCGCCTCGCTGCAACATGAGGACGCCGATACCTATCCCATCCCGTGCTTCGTCGATGGGGGCTTTGTCTACAGTCCGGCCGAGGCCGTGCACGCCGCCGTATCGCACGGCCGCGAAATCGTCGATGCCTTGACGGGGTTCCCGACGCGCTGAGCCGCGCCGGGATTCAGGATCGAGGCGCTACAGCTGGCTGGCGCCGAAGGTATCGCACTGCTTGATATCGCCGGTGTCCAGGCCGCGCTTGAACCAGCGTACCCGCTGCGCCGAGGTGCCGTGGGTGAAGGTATCGGGCACGACGTAGCCCTGGCTGCGCTTTTGCAGGCGATCGTCGCCGATGGCGCTGGCGGCGTTCAAGGCCTGCTCCACGTCGCCCTGTTCGAGAATGTGGCGGGCGCTGTCGGCGTGCTTGGCCCAGAGGCCGGCGAAGCAGTCCGCCTGCAATTCCAGCCGTACCGACAGCGCATTGCCCTGCGACGGATTCTGCCGGCGCAACTGGTCGACGCGGTCCGAAATGCCCAGAAGGTGTTGGACGTGATGGCCGACCTCATGCGCGATGACATACGCTTGCGCGAATTCGCCAGGCGCCTGGAAGCGGCGCTTCATCTCGTCGAAAAACGACATGTCCAGGTAGACCTTGCTGTCCCCGGGGCAGTAGAAGGGGCCCATCGCGGATTGGCCTGTGCCGCAGGCGGTGGGCGTGGCGCCGGTGTACAGCACCAGCTTGGGATCGACGTAGGGCGTATTGCCGAACTGCTTGAACAACTGGGTCCAGGTGTCCTCGGTTTCGCCCAGCACCTTGGCCACGAAGCGCGCCCGGCTGTCGTCGGCGGGGGGCGCATGCGCCGGCGCCTGCTGCTGCTGGGTCGGCGCGCCGCCGCCCGCCAGTTGCAGGATGATGCGAGGGTCGACCCCGAAATACATGGCCACCAGGGCCAGCACGATGGTGCCTATGCCTATGGTGCCGCGCCCGCCTATCATCGGGCCGGAGCCGCGGCGGTCTTCCACATTGTCGCTTTCGCGGGAATCGTCCAGGCGCATGAGTCTTCTCCTTCAGGCATACGCACGCGCGGATGCCGCAATACGGGATGTTAGGATAATCGCATGGCGCAATTTTTCTCCGTACACCCCGCGAACCCCCAGCCCCGCCTGTTGAAGCAGGCCGCGCAATTGCTGCGCGACGGCGGGCTGGCCGCCGTTCCCACCGATTCAAGCTACGCGGTCATCGCGCGGCTGGATGACAAGGCTGCCGCCGATGGCCTGCGCCGCTTGCGCGGGCTGGACGAGCGGCATCATCTTACGCTGATCTGCCGGGATCTGGCCCAGATCGGCCATTTTGCCAGGGTCGACAACCGGCAGTACCGCCTTCTGAAGGCGGCTACGCCGGGGCCCTATACCTTTATCCTGGAAGCCACGCGCGAGGTGCCGCGGCGGGTTTCCCACCCTTCGCGCAAGACCATAGGCATCCGGGTGCCCGAGCATCCGGTCACGCTGGGCCTGCTGGAATTGGTCGGCGAACCCTTGCTGTCGACCACCCTGATTCCCGAGGGCGAGACGGACGCGCTCAATGACGGCGAACTCATCCGCGAGCGCTACGAGCACGACCTGGCCGCGGTGATCGACAGCGGCGCCTGTCCCAAGGAGTCCACCACGGTCATCGACCTGACGGGCGACGATCCCCAGGTGCTGCGCCTGGGCCGCGGCGATCCCGCCCTGCTGGGAATCGGCTGATCCATGAACGATCTCATCCAGTCGATCGCCATCTACGCGATCCCGGTCATTTTCGCGATCACCCTGCATGAAGCGGCGCATGGCTACGCGGCGCGCGCGCTGGGCGATCCAACCGCCTGGCAGATGGGACGGATCAGCTTGAACCCGGCCCGCCATATCGACCCCGTGGGCACCCTGCTGGTGCCCTTGCTGATCCTGCTGGCCTCCAAGCTGCTGGGCAGTCCCGGCCTGTTGTTCGGCTGGGCCAAGCCGGTGCCGGTGGACTTCGGGCGCCTGCGCCGTCCCAAGAAGGACATGCTGTGGGTGGCCGCGGCGGGGCCCGGCGCCAATCTGCTGATGGCCATCCTGTGGGCCATCATCCTGCGCCTGCTCTCCCAGGCGGGCGGCCTGGACGGGTTCTGGCTGAAGATGGCGTACGGCGGCGTGAAGGTCAACCTGGTGCTCATGGCGCTGAACCTGTTGCCGCTGCTGCCGCTGGATGGCGGACGCATCGTCTTCAGCCTGCTGCCGCACAAGCTGGCCTGGCAGTATTCGCGCATCGAGCCCTACGGCACGCTGATCGTGCTGCTGCTGTTGTTCAGCGGATCCTTGAGCTACTTCCTGCACCCCTTCCTGGCGCTGGGCGGGGCCATCGTCAGTTGGTTCCTGTAAGAATTTTCCTATGAGCGCATCCAAAATCGGCAGCTTTCTCCACGATTGCGGGTTGCTCTCTAGGAATTTCGGCCGTATCCGGTAAACTCCCGGGTTTTACGGATTACGGCCGCGGGCAATCCCGTCCCCGGCACAGGAGCCCCTTCACGATGGCATCCTCGGCAAACGCCGCTGGCGTAACTTTTCAGGGCAGCATGGTGGCCCTGGTCACCCCTATGCATCCGGACGGAACGCTGGATTACGCCAGCTACCGCAACCTGATCGACTGGCATGTGGCCGAAGGCACCGACGCCTTGGTCGTGGTCGGCACCACCGGCGAATCGCCCACCGTGTCGATGGACGAACATGCCGAATTGATCCGTGTGGCGGTGGAGCATGCGGCTGGCCGTATCGCCGTCATCGCCGGCGTGGGCGCCAACTCCACGGACGAAGCCATCCACCTGGCCCGCCACGCGAAGTCCGTGGGCGCGCAAGCCGGCCTGTCCGTCGTCCCCTACTACAACAAACCCAGCCAGGAAGGGCTGTATCGCCACTTCCGCGCGATCGCCGAGGCGGTCGACCTGCCGACCGTGTTGTACAACGTGCCGGGCCGCACCGTGGCCGACATGAGCAACGAGACGGTGCTGCGCCTGGCCCAGGTGCCGGGCATCATCGGCATCAAGGACGCCACCGGCGACATCGCGCGCGGCGCGCTGCTGTTGCGCGAGGCGCCGGCCAGCTTCCAGGTGTTCAGCGGCGACGATCCCACGGCGGCCGCCCTTATCCTGCTGGGCGCGCGCGGCAATATCTCGGTGACGGCCAACGTGGCGCCGCGCCTGATGCGCGATCTCTGTGCGGCGGCGCTGGCCATGGACGTCGCCAAGGTACGTGAACTTAACGCTCGCCTCGCGCGTCTGAACAAGGCGCTCTTCGTCGAGGCGAACCCAATTCCCGTGAAGTGGGCCTTGGCAAAACTGGGGCGCATGCCCCTAGGCTATCGCCTGCCGCTGGTTGAACTTGGCGACCAGCATCACGCGACGGTTCAGGCCGCGCTCCAGGACGCTGGTCTGCTCTAAAGGATTTATGAGGATACGTATGAACAAGCGCCATGCCGGCCTGTCGGCATTGATTACCCTGGCCTTGCTGGCCGGTTGCAGCGAAGTGAATCAGTTCCTGGGTAAAGAAGAATCGATCGACTACAAGAGCGCCAGCGCCCAGCGTGTCGACCCGCTCAGCATCCCGCCCGACCTCACCCAAGCCGCCAACGACCCGCGCTATCGCGCGCCGACCACCGGGTCGACCACGTACTCGCAATACCAGGCGCAATCGCAGGCCCAGGCGATGGACAAGGCCAGCAATGCCTCCGTCAACACCGGCGTGCTGCCGCAGCGCTCCGACATGCATGTCGAGCGTGACGGCGACCTGCGCTGGCTGGTGATCGACGCGCCGCCGGAGAAGTACTTCCCCCGGATCGTGGACTTCTGGACCGAGAACGGCTTCACCATCCAGACCAACAATCCGGCCGCCGGCCTGATCGAGACGAACTGGGCGGAGAACCGCGCCAAGATTCCGGAAAGCTGGCTGCGCCAGGCCCTGGGGCTGCTGATCGAGCAGGCCTACGATAGTGGCGAGCGCGAGAAATTCCGTACCCGCGTCGAGCGCGTCAACGGCCATACCGAGATCTATGTCAGCCACCAGCACATGGTTGAAAAGGTGCTGGGCAACGCCAACACGGATCCCTCCAACACGCAGTGGACCTTCGGCAAGGAAGACCCGGGCCTGAACGCCGCCATGCTGGCGCGCATGATGGTGTTCCTGGGCACCGATACGGACAAGGCCAAGACGCTGGTGGCCAATGCCGAACAGGCGCCGCAGCGTCCGCAGGTGCAGGACGTGCGTGCCGATGGCGCCTTGCTCAGCGTCAATGAGTCCTTCGATCGCACGTGGCGCCGTGTGGGCGTGGCGCTCGATTCGGGCGGCTTCACGGTGGATGACCGCGACCGTTCGGCTGGCGACTACTTCGTTCGCTACGTCGATACCGACACGGGTATCCAGAACGAACAGCCTGGCTTCTTCGGCCGCCTGTTCTCCAGCAGCGACAAGAAGGCGCAGGCGCCGCAATACCGCGTGCACCTGGCCGGCCAGGGCGATACCACGCAGATCACGGTGCTCGACACCAACGGCCAGCGTGACAATACGCCCACGGCGCAGCGTCTGCTGGGCGTGCTGCGGGACAAGATGTAAGTGACGTGACGCCGCTCCGGTCAACGGGGCGGCATGCGGGGGCAAGGCGGCGACATGCCGTCCGGCCCGCGCGTGTAAGCGATGCAAGTAGCGACGGGCCGCTCCCTGGTGACAGGGGAGCGGCCCGTTGCGTTATGGGTATGGGGGGCGCTGGCTCCAGGGCGGCGCCGCACTGGTTCCCCGCTGATACCGGTGTTACTGACGCAAGCCTATCGCCATGCGGTTGAACGCGCTCATCAACGCGATGGCGAAGCAGAGGTCGGAGATCTCGGCATCGCTGAAATGCGCCTTGAGTGGCTCGAAGTCCTCATCGGGGGCGTGCGTGTGGGCGACATCGACCAGCGATTCCGTCCAGGCCAGGGCCGCGCGCTCGCGCTCGTCGAAATGTCCGCTGACGCGCCAGCCCGCCACGCCGTCGAGCTTGGCCGCCGGCATGCCGCCGGCGCGCAAGGACCCCGTGTGCATCTCCAGGCAGAAGGCGCAGCCGTTGATTTGCGAGATCCGCAGGTAGACCAGTTCCACCAGTTGCTTGCCCAGGCTGCTCTTGGAGAGGGCCTTCTTCGTGGCGATGAAGCCGGCATAGGCTTCGGGGGAGAGGGTGCTGTAGGGAAGGCGCAGGGTGCTCATGGAACGGCTCCGCAATAGGTTCAGGGTGTGCGCGCGGGCTTGCCGTCATGGCTGCCGGCCACGCGATGGCACCACTGTAGGCAATTCATGTCTCAGCGAATAGGTGCAAGATTTGCTTGATGGACTAGGACATGCTGGAGAAGCCAGTGTGCCCGAGCGTGCGCTTACCCTGGCGAAAAAAGGCCCCGCGCGGCCCCCACAAGCCGGACGGGCGTCCGGGCTTGCTTCGAGGGTCGGGCGGGGCCTGGGGGCAGGGCGAGCCTGCCGCGGCCGCTTACTTGGGCGCGGCCGGCGTGGTTGTGCCGCCCGTGGAGGGCGCCGGCGTCATGGCGCCGCCCGCGGCCGGGGGCGTGGTGGTGGACGGCGCGGTCGTCGACGGAGCGGTGGTCGAGGGCGTCGAACCACCCGCTGCCGGCGCCGTGTCTTCTTTCTTGTTGCAGGCCGTCAGCGAGACGGCAAGGACGGACGCGAGGATCAGGGTTTTACTCAACATGAGCGGTTCTCCTTTTAATGAAATCGATCGACGGTCTTCCGCGCCGCGAGCCAGCGACCGCGGGAGTCGATATTTCAGGCTAAAGGAAAGGGCTGAGGGATTGAGTAGGAAAATTAAAGCTTCCTCGTCCCAAAGGAAAAAGGCCTTGCTGCACTGTGTCGTTTTTTTCCTGATGTGACGAATCCGCCTTATCCGCGGGGCTGTGTTCCGTCTGGATACCTCCTGCCCTTGCAGCGAACCGCGTTCTCTGGACCCGTCGATCTGTTGGTGCCGGCGGGGAGGCGATGTCGCCTTCCCCGTCGCCAGGCGTCACGCTTCGACGTAACGCAGCCAGCCGTCGTCCAGCCACTCGGCGAGCAGGTCCTGCTCCGCGGCGCTGGGCCGCGCGCTGGCGCAGTCGATGGCGCGGTCGTCGGCAAGGCGGCGCATCAGCGTCGAGGCCGGGACCGGCGCCACTTCGCCATTGACGAAGAGTTGGCGCTGGCGGTACAGCATGCGGCTGCGCCGGTCCAGTACCAGGCGGCCGCCGGCGGGCCAGGCGGTCGCAAGATCGACCTCTTCGGGCGGCAGCCCGTCGAATACGGCATTGGCCGCGGGTTCGGTCAGCCAGCAGCCCAGGAAGCGCGTTGCCAGCGCCTGGTCGAAACGCAGTTTGCCGACCGCGGCCAGCGCCGCGTCGACCAGCGATTCCGGCAGCGCGGCGGGCTGGGCCACGGCGGGCTGGCCCGGGTCGCGGTAGACGCCTTGCAGATCGGGACCGGGCAGCGGCGGTTCGGCGTAGGGGCCCGCGGGTTGGCCGGCGCGCGCCAACACCTGTTCGGCCGCGGCTTCGAGCATGCCGCGCGCCAGCACCGCCTGGCTGGGCGAGCGAAAGCCGATGGATATCGTCATGCAGTCGCCCAGCGCGATGCCGTCGTGCGCCACTTGCGGCGGCAGGTACAGCATGTCGCCCGGCGCCAGCACATGGTTCTCCTCGGGCCGGAAGTCGCGCAGGATGCGCAGCGGCAGGCCGGGTTCCAGGCTGAGGTCGCGCTGGCGGCCGATGCGCCAGTCGCGCTGGCCCACCGCCTGCAGCAGGAATACGTCGTAGCTGTCGAAATGCGGACCCACGCCCCCGCCGTCGGTGGCGATGCTGATCATGATGTCATCCAGCCGCGCGTCGGGAATGAAGCGGAACTGCTGCATCAGCGCCGCCGCGGCGTCGTCATGCAGGTCCACGCCTTGCACCAGCAGCGTCCATCCCGGTTCGCCGGCCTTGGGCAGGCGGGCGAAGGGCCCATGTTCCATCTGCCAGGCGCCGTTCTCGCGCCAGATCAGGCGCGCTTCGACATCATCGTTGCGCGCCAGGCGCTTGATGCCCGCAATGGTGAGCGGAGGGCGGAAGGCGGGGATGGCCTGGCGGATCAGCAGCGGCTTGCGCTGCCAATAGCGGCGCATGAAGTCCGCGGGCGTGCGCCCGCCAAGGAGTTGCAAGGGGGTATCGGGGTTCATGGCGGTCCTGGCCCGGCTTAGCGCACGGCGGCCTTCAGGCGATAGAGGGCGTCCAGCGCCTCGCGCGGCGTCAGACTGTCTGGGTCGATGGCAGCCAGTTCGTCGCGCAGCGCGGCCAGCGCTTCCTGGTCCGCGTCCGCGTCGGCCTGGGCGGATGCGGCGGCATCGGCTTGCGCGGCGGCGGCGAACAGGCCCAACTGGGGCGTCGGGGCGCCCTGCGCCTCCAGCCGTTCGAGTTCGCGCGTGGCCTGGCGGATGACGGCGGGCGGCACGCCGGCGCGCTGCGCCACCTGGATGCCGTAGCTGCGGCTGGCCGGGCCTTCGCGCACTTCGTGCAGGAAGACGATGCCGTTGGCGGATTCGGCCGCCGCCAGGTGGACGTTGGCCGCGGTCGGCTGTTCGGCCGGCAGCCGGGTGATTTCGAAGTAGTGGGTGGCGAACAGCGTCAAGGCCCGATTGTGCGTCAGCAGGCGCAGGGCGATGGCCCAGGCCAGGGCCAGGCCATCGTAGGTCGACGTGCCGCGGCCGATCTCGTCCATCAGCACCAGGCTGGCGGGGGTGCTGGCGGCGAGAATGGCGGCGGCCTCGGTCATCTCCATCATGAAGGTGGAGCGCCCGCCCGCCAGGTCGTCGGCGGCGCCGATGCGGGTGAAGATGCGGTCGATGCGGCCGATGCGCGCGCGCGTGGCCGGTACGTAGCTGCCGGTGCGGGCCAGCAGCACGATCAGCGCGATCTGGCGCATATAGGTCGATTTACCGCCCATGTTGGGGCCGGTGATCAGCAGCATGCGGCGGGTCGCGTCGAGACGGCAGCCGTTGGGCGTGAAGCGCTCGATGGCGCGTTCGACCACCGGATGGCGGCCGGCGTCGATCTCGATGTCCGCATCCTCGGCCAGTTCGGGCGCGCACCAGGCGTGGCGCCTGGCGTGGTCCGCCAGCGCCGCCAGGCAATCGAGCTCGGCCAGCGCGCCGGCGCATTCCGCCAGCGCGCGCACATGCGCCGCCAGCGCATCCATGACCTGTTCGTACAGCCATTTCTCGCGCGCCAGCGAGCGGTCCTGCGCCGACAGCACCCGGTCTTCCCACGTTTTCAGTTCGGGCGTGATGTAGCGTTCGACGTTCTTCAGCGTCTGGCGGCGGCGATAGTCCTCCGGCACCTTGTCGGCCTGGCCGCGGCTGACTTCGATATAGAAGCCGTGCACGCGATTGAATTCCACGCGCAGATTGGCGATGCCGCTGCGTTCGCGCTCGCGGGCTTCCAGCTGGACCAGGAAGTCGCCGCCGTCGGTGGCCAGGGCGCGCAGTTCATCGAGGTCGCCGTCGTAGCCGGCCGCGATGACGCCGCCGTCACGGACGGCCGCAGCCGGTTCGGCGGCGATCGCTTCCTGTAGCAGGTGGGCGATGGCGGGGTCCAGGTCCAGCCGCCCCGCCAGCTCGGCCAGGCGCGGCGAGCGGGTCAGCGGTTGCACTGCCTCGCGCAGCGCGGGCAGCGCCAGCAGGGCGTCGCGCAGGCTGGCCAGTTCGCGCGGGCGCACCGAGCGCAGGGCCACACGCGTGGCAACCCGTTCGAGATCGGGATAGCGTTCCAGGGCGTCGCGCAGGGTTTCCAGCGGCGTGGCCGAGGCATAGCCGGCGCCATCGTCCATGCGGTCGGCCAGCATTTCGGCGATCGCCGTCTGGCGCGCCACCACCGGCGCGTTCTCGCGCAGCGGATGGTGCAGCCACCGCCGCAGCAGGCGGCTGCCCATGGGGGTGCGGCAGCCGTCCAGCACGGAGAACAGCGTGGGCGCTTCCTCGCCCGACAGCGTCTGGGTCAGTTCCAGGTTGCGCCGGGTGACGGGGTCCAGCAGGACGAACTCGCCCAGCCGCTGCGCGCTCAGGCTCTGGATATGGGACAGTCCCTGCGATTGCGTGCGCGCGGCATAGCGCAGCAGCGCGCCGGCGGCGCAGATGGCGGCCGGCATGTCCTCGACATCGAAGCCGGCCAGGTTGTCGGTTCGGAAGTGGGCCAGCAGATGCTGGCGCGCGCCATCGCTTTCGAAATGCCAGTCCGGTACCCGGGTGCGGGCGCCGTCGAAGCTGAAATCGCAGTCGGCGCCATCGGCGTAGATGAGCTCGGCCGGGGCGATGCGGTGCAACTCGGATTCGAGCTGCGCCGGCGCGCACTCGGTCACGTGGAAGTCGCCGCTGGCCAGGTTCAGCCAGGCGAGGCCGGCACGGGGCGTACGACCGCCGCTGATGTGAACGGCGGCCAGCGAACGGTCCGCCTTCGCGGGCAGCAGGGCTTCGTCGGTGAGGGTGCCGGGTGTGACGATGCGCACGATGCGCCGTTCCACCGGGCCCTTGCTGGCGGCCGGGTCGCCGATCTGTTCGCAGATGGCGATCGATTCGCCCAGTGCGACCAGGCGGGCCAGGTATTGCTCCATGGCATGGACAGGCACGCCCGCCATCGGGATGGGCTGGCCCGCCGAACTGCCCCGCTTGGTCAGGGTCAGGTTCAGCAGCCGCGCGCCGCGCTCGGCATCGTCGTAGAACATTTCATAGAAATCGCCCATCCGGTAGAACAGCAGCAGCGGACCCGCCTCGGCCTTGAGGCGAAGATACTGCTGCATCATGGGAGTATGGGCGGCTTCTGCGTGTTGCGACATCGGGATCCGGTTCTGTCTTGCGGGGTGGGGGGACGAACGCCCCCCCGGTTTGCAATGGACCTAGATTGTAGCGAGCCTTGCGGCAGGGCCGCGGCCTTCCCCCGGGGTCTTTTGTTCACGCCGCTGCGCGCGGGCCGGCGGCGCGTTTACGCAGCATGTCCTGGAACGCCGCGAAGATGCGGCGCATGTAGGGGGCTTTATAAGGGAAGATGTCTTCCGGATCCATGGCGTGGACGATGCCGCAGGTGTCGCCTTCGAAGACCAGCAATTGGCCGTCCGGAGTTTCCGCGCAGTCCATGACGAAATAGTCCAGGCCGACCCGGCGATGGATAGCCGCGAAGGCGTCGGCGTGGCGGGCGCCGAAACCGCTGTCGAAACCCTGCATCTGCGCGCCTTCCTCGGCGCGGTTGGCGGTGTTTTCCAGCATGTCCGCGTTCAGGTAATGCACCATCCAGCGCGGCGAGATGCCCAGGTGGCCCAGGAAAGGCTGCCCGTCCACCATGACCACGCGGTATTTGCGGAAGAGGCCGTCGGCGCTGCGGTAGTCGACGAACTCCGAGAGGTAGAACTCGGCGGAGGGCGTGGCGCCATCGTCCTCCGCGGCGTCGGGCGGCGGCACGGATGCCGGCGTGGACGTCGGCGCGGGCGCCGCGCCGGCGGGGCCCGCCGCGTCGCGGGCGGCCAGGTAGGCGGCGAGGTCAGCCGGCCGGGCTATTTTCTCCAGGCCGTGGCCTGCGTGGGAATCCAGCGGCCGCACCAGCACGGGATAGTCCACGCCGGGCAGCAGGTCTGCAGGACGGACGTGGCCCCGGGCCAGGGCGTCCAGGTCGGCACGCGTGGCGCGCCGGATGCGCGGCATGATGATGCCCGCGGCATCGCGCAGGGCCTCGCCCAGGCCGTCGCGGGACGTCTTGAGCACGTGCTCGGGCCGGTTCAGCACCGGACGATGCCATAGTGAGACGGGCTCTTGCAGCGCTTCCAGCAGCGGCCGGTTCGCGCTCGATTCGCCGACTGCCACGATCAGCGCGTCATGCTCGGGCAAGTGTTGCGGCGCCGGTATGCCTTCACCCACATAAAGAATGTCCAGCGCGATGTCGGAATCGGCGATCAGGAATTCCAGCGGCGTATTGGCGAGGAAATCGCCGCAGGCGACCAGGGCCAGCAGCCGCAGCGTCGCGGGCTGGCGGGCGGCGGGCATGTGATACAGCGGCTGTGCCTGTACCGCGTGCCGCTGCAAGGCCATCGCGGTGTCGTGCTGGCCCAGCAGCAGCAAGGTCATGGACAGGTCCAGCGCGGCATTGGCGTCGTCGGCGTCCTGCTGGGCGCGGGCCAGCAATTGCCGGCGCAGGCTGTCGAGGTCGCCTTGCTGGAAGGCGTAGGTGATCAGGCGCGCCTTGCCGATCAGGTCGGGGCGGGCGGTGGCCGCCGCGCCGGCGGTTGGCGCGCGGCGCATATCAGTGTCCAGGGGGGGCGTTGCGGCGGTCATGATACGGCGTGAGGCTCGGAACGGAAGGCAGCGGCGGGAGCGGCGACGGGGTCATCCTTGCCGGCGGCGCCGGCGCGCTCGGCGCCATGGACAGCCTCCACGGTATCGGCGCGGCCGCCATGATGCGTCCGTGCCGACGGGGCTGCTCCCGTCAATTGGCCGCCGATGGACAGCACCGCGTCGAACAGGCGGGCCGCATCCGCGTGGGTGCTGCGGTGGTTGACGATCGCCGCCCGGATGGCCAGGGCGCCGCCGATGCGGGTGGTCGACGGCGCGGCCACGCCGGATTCCTGCAATTCCAGCACGATGGCCGCGTTCAGGCGGTCCGCCGCCGCCGCGTCTTCGGCGCGGTAGCGGAAGCACACGATATTCAAGGCCACCGGCGCCAGCAGCTCCAGGCGCGGCTCGGCCTGGATGCGGCGCGCCAGCCCTTGCGCCACCGCGCACGTATGGGCGATGACGGCGCCCAGCTGGTCGGCGCCATAGACCGTCAGGGTGAACCAGGTCTTCAAGGCACGGAAACCGCGCGACAAGTCCGGACCGAGGTCGCAGGGCCAGGGCGAATTCGCCGCCAGGCCGCGATCGTCCCGGCTCAGGTAGGCGGCGCTGGCCGCGAAGGCCGCCTGCTGGGCAGCGCTGTCGCGGACCAGGATGAAGCCGGCGTCGTAGGGCACCTGGCCCCACTTGTGAAAGTCGAAGGCGATGGAGTCGGCCCGCTCGATGCCGTCCAGCAGGGGAGCCAGGGAGGGGGCCAGCATGGCCAGGGCGCCGAAGGCCCCGTCGACGTGGAACCAGAGCTGTTCGCGCGCGGCGATATCGGCCAGGGTCGCCAGCGGGTCCACCGCCCCCACATCGACGGTGCCGGCGGTGCCGGCAATCAGGAAGGGGCGCAGGCCGGCGCGGCGGTCCGCATCGATGGCGGCCTGCAAGGCGGCCGGGTCCATGCGGAACTGGCTGTCCACCGGGATCTTGCGCAGGTTCTCGATGCCCAGCCCGGCGATGTCCATGGCCTGCGCGATGCAGCCATGGGCGCAGACGGACGTGTAGGCCACCAGGCGGTCGGATTGCGCCGCCACCCCGGCCTGGCGCACCGCCCGGCCCAGCGCCGCCGTGCGGGCAACGAGCACGCCGATCAGGTTGGCCATGGACGTGCCGGTGACGAACAGGCCGCCGGCGCCGGCGGGCAGGCCGAACAGCTCGGCCATCCAGCGGGCGATCTGGCGCTCCACCTCGATGGGGATCTGGTTGCGGCCGCCCAGGTTGGCATTCAAACCGGCGGCCAGCGTTTCGGCCAGCATGCCGACGGCGCTGCCGCCGCCATGCACCCAGCCCATGAAGCCTGGATGGGCATTGCCCACCGCGTACGGCAGGATTTCTTCCATGAACCGGGCGTGGGCGTCGGCCAGCTCGGTCGGCCGGCGCGGCATCGGCGCGGCGAAGCCGGCTCGCACGGCGGGCGGGGCGGGCTGCCAGACGGGCCGCTCGCGCAGGGTGCTCAGGTAGTCGAACATGTCGTCGAGCATGCGGTGGCCCTGGGCGCGCAGGGCTGACCAGTCGGCGGGGTCCAGGGAGGTCTGGTGCTCGGCGGGGGTGGGGGGCTGGGGCGATGGCAAGATGTCTTCGGGCTTGTTGAGCGCCTCGCCTGCTGGCAGGGGCTCGGTGGCCGGTTGCGGAGTCATGGGCATGTTGCCATCGCCCGCGGCGGCGGGCACAGTCGATCAGCGGCCCAGTTGCCGGCCATTTTGGGCTTTTGAGGCGGGTTTCCCGCTGGGGCGCCTTAGGTTGCCTACAATCGTTGCCTACGATCGTTACCTACGACCGTTACCCACGACCGTTACCTGCAATCGATACCGACTATCCCCCCACAATCGCTCGGGTTCGTGGGAAGCGGGCCGGCGCGGCCGGCGCCCAGGGCTGGTTCCGGCTTGGTCAGGCCGGTCCGACTTATCCGAGATACCAAGAGGCAGCAGCAATGGCAGTGCAGGCGACCCATCCGCAAGGACCATCCCGACAAGGCCCCTCCGACCCGGCGGGAGACGCCCCCGGCCCCGGCGATCCCTCCAAGGGCAAGGGCGTGGCCTGGCTCGTGGCCGGGGCGTTCTTCATGGAGATGCTGGACTCGACCATCATCACCACGGCCCTGCCGGAGATGGCCCGTACCTTCGGCGTGCGGCCGGCCGATATGTCCATCGGCATGAGCGCGTACCTGCTGGCGCTGGCGGTGTTCATTCCCATCAGCGGCTGGGTGGCGGACCGTTACGGTTCGCGCAAGGTGTTCGGCGGCGCGCTGGCCCTGTTCACCTTCGCGTCCATCCTGTGCGGCTTGTCTCAGAGCCTGTTGCAATTCACGGCGGCGCGGGTGCTGCAAGGGCTGGGCGGCGCCATGATGGTGCCCGTCGGGCGCCTGGCCGTCTTGCGCGCGACGCCCAAGAACGAGTTGGTGCGGGCAATCGCCATCATTACCTGGCCGGGGTTGGCGGCGCCCGTGGTTGGGCCGCTGGTAGGCGGGTTGATCACCACTTACCTGGGCTGGCACTGGATTTTCTTCCTCAACGTCCCGCTGGGCCTGGCAGGGATGCTGCTGACGCAGCGCCTGGTGCATGGCGAGGCGGGCGGACGCCGTCCCTTTGATCTTTGGGGCTTTATCCTGACCGGCGTGGGGTGCAGCGTATTCATGTACGCGATGGACTTGTGCGGCGAGCTGAACGTCAGCCTGCCGTCCGTCGCGGTGCTGTTGGCGGTGGCCGTGGCGGCCTTGGCGCTGTCGGTGCGCCATCTGCGCAAGGCGGCGCATCCGCTGGTGGACCTGACGGCGCTGCGCTATCCGACCTTCGCGGTGACGGTATATGGCGGGTCGCTGTTCCGCATCGCCATCGGTAGCGCGCCTTTCTTGCTGCCGCTGATGTTCCAGGTGGGCTTTGGCCTGACGCCGGTGCAGGCCGGCAGCCTGATGCTCGCGCTGTTCGCGGGCAACCTGGCCATGAAGCCGGGCACGGGTTGGGTGATGCGCACGTTCGGCTTCCGGCGGGTGCTTGTGGCCAATGGCCTGCTGGTGGCGCTGGGCTTCGCCGGTTGCGCGATGCTGGGCGCCGGTACGCCGTTCTGGCTGACCTGCGCGCTGCTGTTCTTCTGCGGGATGTGCCGGTCGATGCAGTTCACCGCGTTGAATACGCTGGGTTTCGCCGACGTGCCGCGCGATGCGATGACCGGCGCGACGACCTTGTTCAGCGCCTGCCAGCAGCTGAACGCAGGGATGGGCATCGCGTTCGGCGCGATCGCGCTGCGGGCCGCCGAATGGGCCACGGGCATGGCGGGCGCCACGCCGGGGCCGCGGGAGTTCCGCCTGGCCCTGGCGGCCGCGGCGGTGCTGGCCTTGCTGGCAATCGTCGACAGCGTGCGCCTGCGGGCGGATGCGGGTGCCGCGATCAGCGGGCACAACAAGCCGAAGGCGGCTTGAAGGAAAGCAGGGGTAGGGCCCTTGGAGAACCCTCTTTGGAGATCCCCTTTGGAGAAGCTCCTTTTGAGAAGCTCCTTTTGAGAGCCCCCTTTTTGGAGAACTTTTTTGGGGGGCGCCTCCCCGATCCGCGCAAGCGTTCAGTAGCGACCGCCCGGCAGCGGCCTGCCCGCCGGGCGGTGGCCTGACTGCCTAGCGGTGGCTCGCCGCGTGCGCGCTCTTGTTGGCTGCCCGGGTGCGCGCCGCTTTCTTGGCGGCGGCGGAACGGCCGGCGGCGCCCTTGGTGGCGGCTGCCTTGCGGGCAGCGGCGGAGCGGTCCGACGCGGTGCGCTTGGATGCCGCCGACCGGGACTGGGACGACAGGGCGCGCTTGGACGCGCCGGCGCTGCTTTCACGCTTCAAGGCGCGGGTGGTCGCGGTGGCGCGGCGCGTGGACTTGCGCGCCGTACCCGCCTTGGCCTCCTTGGCGTGGGCCTCGTCCTGGTGCGCCTTCTTCTTGGTGGCGGCGGACGCGGTCGATTTGGTCGGGACCTTCACGCCCGACCGGCGCGCTTCGGACAGGCCGATGGCGACGGCCTGCTTGGCCGAACGCACGCCATGCTTGCCTTCGCGCACGTGATGGATCTGCTCCTTGACGAACTCCCCGGCCTGGGTGGACGCGGACTTGCCCTGCTTCTTGTCGCGGGCGGCCCGAGCGACGGTTTTTTTCTCCGGCATGATGGATACCTCCTGGAAGATGGCCGCGCAGGGTGCAGGCAGTGCGGGTAGGCAATGCGCAGGCAGTGCGTCGGCCCGTTCGCGTATGGCCACGCCGTCGACACCATGCTTCGACGCGGTTGCGTGGGAGCCAGCAAACGTTGTGCCGTGCAAGGGCGCACGGGTGCAAGGATGCAGGGGTCATCCCGCGCCTGAAGGTTTATGGCGGACATGCCCGCGTAGGACTACTCTGTCGTGCACGCCGCTTGCGGCGTCTGCATGCCGGCGGCTCGCGTCGGCACAGCGACCGCCATTGCGCGGAACAGAGGAGAAAACTCATGGCCAACCACGTTTACAAACAAGTCGAACTGGTCGGTTCGTCGACCACGTCCAGCGACGATGCCATTCAACGCGCCATCCAGCGCGCGTCGCAGACGCTGCGCAATGTGGAGTGGTTCGAGGTGACCTCGGTGCGCGGGCACATCGAGAATGGCAAGATCGCGCACTGGCAGGTATGTCTGAAAGTGGGGATGCGGATCGAGGATCCCGGCGAGTAGCAGGAGCAGGGCCGAGAGCAGGGTAAGTAAGGCGCGCGCCAGCCCGAGCGGCGCGGCGCGCGCGGCGGCGCGGTCAGGTCGCGAACTTCGCGACCCACGCGACGTAGCGGTCCACCCATCCTTGCAGGAAGGCCTTGGTGTCGGCGTTGGTGATATTGAACTGCGCATCGATCAAGCCTTCCTTCATCTGCAGGAAGACCTCCGGCGTGGTCAGCGCGGGAGCGCCCTCCGCCGCCAGGATATTGCGCAAGTGCTGCTGCGCGAGCGCCGTGCCGGCGGCGCTGGGCGAGGCCCCCACGATGCCCACCGGCTTGTTGTTCCAGTTGTTCTGGCCCCATGGACGGGTGCCCCAGTCGATGGCGTTCTTCAACGCGGCCGGCACCGAGCGATTGTGTTCCGGCGTGACGAACAAGGCGCCATGCGCGCCCGCGATCAAGGCCTTCAGCGCGGCGGCCGAGGCCGGCATATTGTTTTCATCGTCCTGGTTGAAGAGCGGAATATCGGCCAGGCTGGCGTACTTGAAGGTGACATTGTCCGGCATCAGCTTTTCGAGCGCCCGGGCCAGTTGAAGATTGATAGACCCCTTGCGCAGGCTGCCTACCAGAACCGCGATGTCGTATTTCATGAAGCGCTCCTCACCGTGGAAAGACGAAGGACCAGTTTAGAGACGTGCGCGTTGCCGGGCAATGACGATCGCGGCCTACGTGTACCGGGGCGCACCATGATGGTGCGGGCACCCAGGGTAATCACTAGGGCGGGGCATGCTGCGGTGCAGTAAAAATTCCGTCCGCCTTCCAATTTCCATCTCTGCCTCGGAGGGCTTGTGCGGCGCAGCGTTGGCATGGCCTTTGCTTTACGTGTGTTCAGGGTAATCCCCTGGATTCAGTCGTCGCAGGAGCCGTCATGTCCATCCCCGCCAATCCGCCCGTGACCATGCTGGTCACCCGCCAGATATCCCCGGAGCGCTATAGCGATTTCCTCGCCTGGCTGCGCCAGGGCGAGATCCTGGCCGCGGGCTTTCCCGGCTTTCTAGGTTCGGGCGTGTTGCAGCCGCCGGAGGGCGGAGACCAGTACCAGATCGTGCTGCGTTTCCACGATGCCGCCAGCCTGGACCGCTACGAGCGGTCGCTGCCGCGCCGGATGTGGCTGGAGCGCGGCGCGCAGCTGGTGCGCGCGAGCAAGGTCCACCGCGCCACCGGCATGGACAGCTGGTTTGGCCCGCAGAAGAGCGCGCCGCCGCGTTGGAAGCAGGCCTTCAGCATCTGGGTGGTGTACTTTCCGGCCTTGCTGACCTTCAGCCTGGTCTTCAAGGAGCCGCTTTCCGCCATGCCCGTGTTCTGGCGCGTGCTGCTGACCTGCTCCCTGATGACGCCCGTGCTGTCCTATGTGCTGATTCCGCTGGTGACGCGCGTCCTGCATCACTGGCTGCACCCGGGCGTACCGCTGCCGCCGGCGCCGGCGCCGCTGCGTGCCCTGGGAAACCTGCTGCGGCTGCGCGGCAGCGCGGTGCGCACGGGCTGATCGCCGTCCCAGCT
Source organism: Achromobacter aloeverae (assembly GCF_004121055.1). Lineage (GTDB taxonomy): Bacteria > Pseudomonadota > Gammaproteobacteria > Burkholderiales > Burkholderiaceae_B > Bordetella_C > Bordetella_C aloeverae. Next base: position 1,487,541 of record NZ_PYAL01000001.1, on the reverse strand, counting down.
GGGGCGTTCGTTTTCCCGGGGGAGCGGCCCACGGGAACGGCGCTTCCGTTTCCTGCAAGGCCGCCCCTGCCACCCCCGACCGCCCCCGGACGCCGCGCGTGCGTTCCCGCGCGCAGCTGGCGGCGCGGCCGCCTGCCCATCTGCTAAAGTGCGCTGCATTTCATGGGGCCCGCCGCGCCGCGGGAGGCCTTTTTACTGGAACGCAGACGCATGAATTTCGCCGCCGCCGACATTGCCACCCTGATTCCACGGCTGTTCGACCTGGGCCTGAGCCTGTTGACCGCGCTGCTGATCCTGGTCGTCGGCTGGTGGGGTTCGGCCCTGCTGGGCAAATGGGTCCGGCGCATCGCCGGGCGCTCCAGCCGCATCGATCCCACCATCATCCCCATCTTCCATTCGACCGTGGTCTGGTCGATCCGCATCTTTACCGTGGTCGCCGTGCTGGCGCGCTTCGGGGTGCAGACCGCCAGCATCATCGCCGTGCTGGGCGCGGCCGGCCTGGCTGTCGGGCTGGCCTTGCAGGGGACGCTGCAGAATATCGCCGCGGGCATCATGCTGCTGCTCTTGCGGCCGGTGCGTGCCGGCGAGTTCGTGTCCCTCAGTTCCGGCAGCAATGGCACGGTGGAAGAGGTCGGCATGTTCCTGACCCGCCTGGTGCAGCCGGACGGGATACACATCACCTTGCCGAACAGCACGGTGTGGAACGCCACCATCACCAACTTCAGCCGCAATCCCACCCGCCGCTTCGATTTGCCGGTGGGCATACGCTATGGCGACGACCTGGAGCAGGCCATCGCTGTGCTGACCAAGCTGGTCCAGGAACACCCGCTGGCGCTGAAGGATCCGGCGCCCGAGGTCCGGGTGTTCGAATACCTCGACAACGTGGTCACCGTGAACGTGCGATCGTGGGTGGAGTCGTCGCGCTACTGGGAGTACCGCTGGGATCTCCTGCGCCAGGCGCGGCTGCTGCTGGACCAGAATGGATTCCAGCCGCCGGTGCCGCTGCGCGTGGTGTCCGCGCCGGGCGGCGCCGCGGACAAGGACAATGCCAAGGACAGTGCCAAGGACGGGGATCCGCGCCTTCCCTGACCCTGACGCTGCCTGCCGTCACTAGGTCGTTTTCAGGCGCGCCAGTTCCGCCTTGATCCAGCCCGCGATTTCGCGCTGCCGCTGGGCGGGCATGCGGTCGATGATGGCCGTCACGCTGATCGCCAGCAGCGGCGCGCCGGAAGCGTCCAGCAGGGCGCACCCCACGCCCAGCGCGCCGCGCACCGCGTGGTTGCCCACCACCGAGTAGCCGCGCGCACGGGTGGTATCGATCAGGCGCAGCATTTCGTGGGTGGTCATGCCGCCGTATTCGTCCAGTTGGCTGGCATTGCGCGCCACGATGCCGTGGGCGACGTCGTCGGGCAGCGCGGCCAGCAAGGCCATGCCGCCGGAGCCGACGCCCAGCGGCTGCCGCTTGCCGGCATAGGTGGCCAGGATCTGCACCGGATAACCGCCGATTTCCCGATGCAGGGAGACGGATTCGTCGCCTTCGCGCACCACCAGGAACACCGCGTCGCCGGTGCGCTCGGCCAGACGGCGCAGGATGGGCAGGGTCTGGCGCAGACGTGGGTCGGGTTCGCTGACGGCGGCGTTCGGCGCCAGCATCGCACGATATTTCTTGGTGCCCGGCACCGGCTGGGCCAGGCCCGCTTCCAGCAGGGCTGCCAGCAGGCGATAAATGGTCGGGCGCTGGATCTGCGTGTGGCGCGCCAGGTCGGTCACGCTGAGTCCATCGTTGCCGTGGTCGCGCAAGGCGGCCAGCACTTGCAGCCCGCGCCGCAGCGTGCGGGGGCCGGTGGAGGTGGAGCGACTTTCTTCCATTGAATCCAGGGGCGCCAGAGGGCCGGGGCCGCGCTGCCGTGGCCAACGGCGCCAGGCGGTGAAGTGCATCCGCCGGTGCCGGTCCGCGACAGTCGCGCGCGGGGCTTCGGCAGGCGCGGTGTCTCGTTGATTCGGGTGTCCCGTCCGGCGCGGCGGGGGGCGACGCTGCCGGATTTGGCGTCCAAGCCATGGACATCTTGTTGCCGTATGTTGCCTGATCTCGGACAATCAGGCAGCAATTATTTTAAACGTCCACCATCTGGACAAATTTGGAGAGAGGCAGATGAGCCAAAAGCTTGCCCTTTTGCGCAAGGCGGTCGCGACCGTGGCCGGCGCATGCGCTGTGATGACCTTCGGCGCGACGACGGCCCAGGCCGCGTATCCGGACAAGCCGGTACGTATCATCGTGGGTTTTTCGGCGGGCGGCACGACCGACGTGATCGCACGCATCATGGCCAAGGAGTTGACCGAGGCCACCGGCCAGTCCTTCGTGGTCGAGAACAAGCCGGGCGCCGGCAGCAATATCGGCGCCGAGTACGTGGCGCGCGCCCCGGCCGACGGCTATACCCTGTATTTCGTGGCGGTCACCAGCGCCATCAACCAGACCCTGTATCCCAAGATCAAGTTCGACCTGGTCAAGGACTTCACGCCTATCGCGCTGGCCGCCAAGGTGCCCAATGTGCTGGTGGTGAATCCCCAGGTGCCGGTGAAGTCGGTCAAGGAACTGGTCGACTATGCCAAGGCCCACCCGGGCAAGCTGAATTTCGCGTCCTCGGGCAGCGGCACCTCCATCCACATGGCGGGCGAGCTGTTCAAGCAGCAGGCCGGCATCGAGGTGCAGCACGTGCCCTACAAGGGCAGCGGCCCGGCCATTACCGACCTGATCGGCGGCCAGGTGCAGTTCATGTTCGACAACATGCCGTCGTCTTGGCCGCATGCGCAGAGCGGCAAGCTGCGCGCGCTGGCGGTGACCACCAAGGAACGTTCGCCCAGCGCGCCGGACCTGCCCACCATGGCGGAATCGGGTTTCCCCAACTTCGACGTCTCGTCCTGGTTCGGCCTGATCGCGCCGGCCAATACGCCGCCGGACGTGGTGAACAAGCTGAACGGCATCATGGAGAAGGCGCTGGACAAGCCCGAGGTCAAGCGCAGCTATGAACAGCTGGGCGCGGTCGCGGCGAAGACGACGCCGGCCGAATTCGGCCAGTTCATCAAGTCGGAAGTGGCCCAGTGGGCGGTGGTGGTCAAGGCCTCCGGCGCCACGGTGGACTGATCGCCGCGGTGCATTCGCATCCGCAAGGAAAAAAGGCGGCCGTGATGGCCGCCTTTTTTATTCCTTGCCGCCAGCCTCGATGTCGGCCTTCGTGCTTTCCGCCTTTGTGTTTCCAGCCTTGTTCCGCGCCGTGGCCAGCATGGCCGTGCAGACGCCGCGCAACATGTCCACCTCATCGCGCGTCAAGGCGCTGCGGCTGAACAGGTGGCGCATGCGCGGCAACAGCTTCTTGGGGTGTTGCGGGTCGAGGAACTGGACGGCGACCAGCGCTTCCTCCCAATGGGCCAGGAAGGCCTGCACCGCGGCGCTGGAGGCCGGGGCGGCGCCCGGGTCCGGCGTGGCGGCGGGCGTGGGCGGCAACAGGGGCGCGCCGGTATGTGCCAGCAGGGCGTAGCGCAGCTCCCAGGCCGCCAGTTGCAGCGCCTGCGCCACGTTCAGCGAGCTGTATTCCGGATTGGCGGGAATATGGCAGATCCGGTGGCAGGCCGCGATATGGGCGTTGGTCAGTCCGGCCCGCTCGGTGCCGAGCACGATGGCGACCTCGCCCTGGGCGTGCTCGTCCAGGTGCGCCCGCGCCAGTTCGGCCGCCTGGCGGATGTCGCAAGGCGGGGGGCCGAGATCGCGCACCCGCGCCGTCATGGCGAAGGCCAGCGTAACAGGGGCCAACGCCGCTTCCAGGGTGTCATGGGTGCTGGCCGCGGCCAGTACGTCGCCCGCCCCGCTGGCCAGCGCCACGGCCTCCGGCTGGGCTGTCATATCGCTGAATTTGGGCTCGACCAGGGACAGGCCGGAAAAGCCCATCGTCTTGATGGCGCGGGCCGCCGAACCGACATTGCCGGGGTGGCTGGGCTGCACCATGACGAAACGAACGCGTGAAAATGCCTGAGTCATTTAAAATGCCACGTTTGGCGCAAGCCGGCCGGCCTGGTTCCGGTCCGCGGCGCCCCGATTCCAGGGGCGTCGCGGGCAGGTAAGAGGCCCGTCCGAGGCCGCGGTATCGATGGCGATCCATCGACGGGCCCGGCGGCCGCTTGCGCGTTTAGTGCGAATATACGGAAATCTATGCACCCGATGCTCAACATCGCCATCAAGGCGGCCCGGCGTGCCGGCACCATCATCAATCGTGCCAGCCTCGACCTGGAAAGACTCAACGTAGCCAAGAAAGGGCCGCGGGATTATGTCACGGAAGTCGACCAGGCTTCGGAAACCGCCATCGTGGAGACCTTGCGCGCGGCGTATCCCGACCATGCCGTGCTGGGCGAGGAATTCGGGCACCAGGGGTCGGACCAGGCCGAGTTCCAGTGGGTGATCGATCCGCTGGACGGTACCACCAACTTCATACACGGCTTCCCCAACTACGCGATTTCCATCGCCCTGCTGCAAAAGGGCGTGCCGACCCAGGCCGTGATCTTCGATCCCTCGCGCAACGAGCTTTTCACCGCCAGCCGGGGCAGCGGCGCGTTCCTGAACGACCGCCGCGTGCGCGTCTCGGGCCGCACGCGCTACCACGAGGCCTTGCTGGGGGCGCATTGGGCGGGGTCGGCCGGCCCCGACCAGGGCAACGGCAAGTTCCGCCAGGTGGCGGAGAACGTCATCGGCGTGCGCCGCATGGGTTCGACCGTGCTGGACCTCGCCTATGTGGCCTGCGGCCGCCTGGACGGCTTCTGCGGCGTCGGGCTGAAGGCCTGGGACCTGGCGGCCGGCAGCCTGCTGGTGCTGGAAGCCGGCGGCCTGGTGGCGGACTTCACGGGCGAGCAGGGATGGCTGGATTCGGGCAACGTGCTCGCCGCCACGCCCAAGATCTTTACCCAGGTGCTGGGCACCTTGCAGGGCGGCGCCGCGCAGGCTTGATCCCGCTGCTGGAGCAGGAAAGCCCCGGCCGGGCTGGAATCGGTACCCGGACCGGGGATGAATCCGACCCCGCGCTCCCCCGGACGGCAGGGGCGAGACCGGTGGGGCGGGCCGAGCCGGGCCGGTAAATCGCCGTCTTGGCGAGTTTTAGCCGTTTCGGCTGTCCAGCGGGCCCGGCCTTGCGATACCCCTTGGAAGCACATGGCTGTGCCACAAATGGTCAGACCCGTCGGTCCTGCCTAGTTCGCGCGCGGGGCCTGCTGTGGGTAGGCCGGGGGGAGAGGGGGAACGCGGCGAACGAGGCAGGGGGCCGATCGGGTCTGTAGGGATATTTCACTCCCGCGAGGGATCGCGCGCCATCCGCCACAAAGCCTAAGCACCATTCATACTTCTGCCCATCCGCGCGGGCATGGCCGATGTGACCGGCCCCGACCGGCTTTTCGGGTACGATTACCGGTTCCTCAATTGCTGGAGTTGCACATGGAGTGGCTGCTGGACCCCGCTGCCTGGGTCGGCCTGCTTACCCTCGTCATCCTCGAAATCGTTCTCGGGATAGACAACCTCATCTTCATCGCTATCCTCGCCGACAAGCTGCCGCCCAAGCAGCGCGACCGCGCGCGCATATTGGGTCTGTCGCTGGCGCTGCTCATGCGCCTGGTGCTGTTGTCGGTCATGTCCTGGCTGGTGACGCTCACCACGCCCTTGTTTTCCATCGGGCCGTTCAGTCCGTCCGGCCGCGACCTCATCCTCATGGCGGGGGGCTTCTTCCTGCTGTTCAAGGGGACCATGGAACTGCATGAGCGCCTGGAAGGGGTGCAGCATGCCAGCCACGGTCCGCGCGTCTATGCCAGCTTCTGGGTCATCGTGACGCAGATCGTGGTCCTGGACGCGGTGTTTTCGCTGGACTCCGTGATTACCGCCGTCGGCATGGTCGATCACCTGGCCATCATGATGATCGCGGTGGCGATCGCCATCGGCATCATGCTGCTGGCCTCCAAGCCGCTGACCCGCTTCGTCAACGCGCACCCCACCGTGGTGGTGCTGTGCCTGGGCTTCCTGCTGATGATCGGCTTTTCGCTGGTTGCGGAGAGCTTCGGCTTCAAGGTGCCGAAGGGCTACCTGTATGCGGCCATCGGTTTCTCGGTGCTGATCGAGGCCCTGAACCAGCTGGCGCGCCGCAACCTGCTCAAGCTGGACGCTCGCCGTCCCATGCGCGAACGCACGGCCGAGGGCGTGCTGCGCATGCTGGGCAAGCGTCCGCCCGTGCCGGCCGACGAAGAGGCCGAGGCCGGCGGCGCCGACCAGGCCGAGCAGGCGCCGGCCTTCGGCGTCGAGGAGCGCAACATGGTCAGCGGCGTGCTGACGCTGGCGGAGCGGTCCATTCGTTCCATCATGACGCCGCGCACCGACCTGACGTGGATCGACATCGATGACGACGCCGACACCATCCGCGCGCAGATCACCGCCGCTCCGCACAGTTTCTTCCCGGTTTGCCGCGGCACGCTGGACGAGGTGCTGGGCATCGCGCGCGCCAAGGACCTGGTGGGCGACCTGATCACGGAAGGCCGCGTGCGGCGGGAGCGCCTGCGCGAGCCCATCATCGTGCACGAATCGATCGGCATCCTGCGCCTGATGGACATCCTCAAGCGCGCGCGCGGCCAGCTGGTGCTGGTGGCGGACGAATTCGGCGCCATCGAGGGCCTGGTCACGCCCATCGACGTCTTCGAGGCCATCGCCGGCGAGTTCCCCGACGAGGATGAAATGCCCGACATCGTCCCGGGAGAGGACGGCCACTGGAAGATAGACGGCGCGGCCGACCTCCACCATGTGGAGCAGGTACTGGAGACCGATGGCCTGGTCGACGAAGCCCAGGAATACTCGACGCTGGCGGGTTATCTGCTGTCTCGCTTCGGCCACTTGCCGCAGCCGGGAGATACCTGCGAGTTCGTGTCGCCGCATGCGCGTTTCACGTTCGAGGTGCTGGCGCTCGACGGCCGCCGCATTGCCTCGGTCCGTGTCCAGCGTCTGTCGCTGGACGTGGCGCAGGCGGACGACAATGCCGATTCCTGATCCTGATACCGACTCCTTGCCGTGACTGAAAACACCCTCTATCTGGTCAAAGCGATTTTCCTGGGCATCATCGAAGGGCTCACCGAATTCATTCCGGTGTCCAGTACCGGGCACCTGATCCTGGTGGGCGACTGGATCAGCTTCCAATCGAACACCGCCAAGGTGTTCGAGGTCGTGATCCAGTTCGGGTCCATCCTGGCCGTCATGTGGATTTTCCGCGCGCGGTTGTGGCAGTTGATCCGCGGCACGTTGACCGGCGTGCGCAGCGAAATGCTGTTCACGCGCAACCTGCTGCTGGCCTTCCTGCCGGCGGCGGTGATAGGGGCGATCTTCATCCACGCCATCAAGTCGCTGTTCTACCACCCGGGCGTGGTGGCGACCACGCTGGTGCTGGGCGGGCTGGTGATGCTTTACGTCGAGCGCCGCACGCGGTCCGGGACGCCGGGGCCGCATTCGGCCGCCCTCGACGCTGCCTCGGAGGTGCATGCCAGCGCCCATCGCCTGGAGGAAATCACCTGGAAGCAGGCACTGGGAGTAGGGTGCGCGCAGTGCCTGGCCATGGTGCCGGGGGTGTCCCGGTCCGGGGCGACCATCATCGGCGGCATGATCGCCGGCATGCAGCGCAAGACGGCCACGGAGTTCTCCTTCTTCCTGGCCATGCCGACCATGCTGGGCGCGACGGTCTACGACTCCTACAAGAACATGGCCGTTCTGACCCAGCACGATGTCACGGGCATCGTTGTGGGCTTCATCGCGGCTTTTCTCAGCGCCCTGGTGGTGGTGCGGGCGGTGCTGCGCTTCGTCGCCAACCATACGTACCGCGTGTTCGCCTGGTACCGCATTGCGCTGGGCATCGTGGTGGGATTGGTGCTGTACCTGCGTTGAACGCCGTGCGGCGCGTGCCCTTGCAAGGACCAAAAGGAAAGGCCGGCGGATGAATCAGCCGGCCTTTTTTCCCTGGCAAGTGCCTGGTCTTCGAACCTACTCTTCGGCTTCGGTCAGGTCGAAGAACTGCAGCCCGTCGCCATCGATGACCAGCCATCCCCCGCGGGGCGGTTGGGCATGATCGCAGTCCCAGTCGGGCAGCACCCAGCGTTCGCGCTTGCGGCCGTCGATCTGCAGCACGTGGCGTTGCGGCCGATGCGTGTGCCCATGCACCAGCGTGGCCACGCCGGTCTGGCGAAACAGCGCCTGCACGGCATCGCTGTTCACGTCCATGATGTCGGCGGTCTTGGCCTGGTTGGCGGCCATGCTTTCCCCGCGCGCCTGTTGCGCCAGCGACAGCCGTTCCGGAATGGTGCGGCCGAGGAAATCGGCCTGCCAGGCCGGATTGCGCACCATGGCGCGGAACTGCTGGTAGGCCTGGTCGTCGGTGCACAGCTCGTCGCCATGCGTCAGCAGGATATCGCCGTAGTCGGTGCGCAGCAGCGCCGGTTCCGGCAGCAGGTGCGCGCCGAGGGCGGCCGCCAGTTCCTGGCCCATCAGGAAGTCCCGGTTGCCGCGACCCAGCCACAGCGGGATGGCCGACGCCGTGGCCCGCAGGCCCTCCAGGGCCGTGGCCAGCCAGGGCGGCGGCTGGCGTATGACATCGTCGCCGATCCAGGCGTCGAAGATATCGCCCGGCAGCAGCAGGGCCGACGCGTCTTGCGACGCGGCTTCCAGGAAGCCCAGGAATGCATCCGCCGTGGCCGGCGTGGCCGGCCCCAGGTGGATGTCCGAGGCGATCCAGATGCTGCCCGGCAGGGCGACCTTATTCAAGGACTTCGGCCTTTTCGATCACCACGTCCTCGGTCGGCACGTTCTGGTGGAAGCCGCTGTTGCCGGTCTTCACGGCCTTGATCTTGTCGATGACTTCGGTGCCTTCGGTGACCTTGCCGAACACGGCATAACCCCAGCCATTGGCGGTGGGGGCGGTGAAGTTCAGGAAATCGTTGTTGGCGACATTGATGAAGAACTGCGCCGTGGCCGACTGCGGGTCATTGGTGCGCGCCATGGCCAGGGTGTACTTGTCGTTCTTCAGGCCGTTGTTGGCTTCGTTCTCGATGGGGGCCTTGGTGGGCTTCTGCTTCATGCCGGCTTCGAAGCCGCCGCCCTGGATCATGAAGCCGTCGATGACGCGATGGAAAATCGTGCCGTTGTAGAAGCCTTCCTTGGTGTACTCAAGGAAGTTCGCCACCGTCTTGGGCGCCTTGTCGGCGTCCAGGGTGATGACGAAATCGCCCATGTTGGTTTGCACTTTGACGCGGGGATTCGAGCTCATGGATGTCGTACCTTCAGAAGGAGTTGATTCGGAGAGGTTGGAGGAGGGCTGGGCGCCGGCCACGGCCGGCGCCAGCGCGGCGATCGCCAGGCCGCAGGCCGCGTGGCGCAGCAGGCGCAAAAAAGGGTGAGGCAAAATCATTGAGGCTTCTTTTGATTCAGCAGGTTGTCGACGGCGCGCGCCTTGCTCTGCGTTCCCGTCACGCCCAGTTTGGACGCCTCGGAGTAGGAACGGCGCGCCAGCATCAGCTGTACGTCCGCCATATTGGCTTTCGCGGCGGGGTAGTCGGGCCACGCCAGCAGGGCGTTGCGCAACGCCTCCTGGGCGCGGTCGATGTCGCCGCGTCCGACGTACAGAACCGCCATGTTATTCCAGGGCTCCGGCAGTTCCGGATACCGCTGGGTCATCTGAGTGTAAACATCCATTGCCTCGTCGATGCGGCCTAGCGCGGCCAGGGCGCGGGCGTGCTGGAACTCCAGCTGGACGTCGGTGCCGTCATTGGGGCCGCGGTTGCCGGTCGCGGCAATGCGGTCCTCGATCATCTTCAGGGCGGCGTCGTTCTTGCCCTGGTTGAGCAACAGCTCGATACGGTCTGTAATCTGGGACGGCGTCGGCGTCAGACGGGTGTCGGTCGACGGCTTGGCCTTGTCCAGCAGATTGGCGAGGGCCTGCCACCCGCCCTCGGGCGGCGGCGTGTCCAGGGTGGTCATATTGGCGTTCTGCGATTGCTGCTGGGAGCCGCCCGGCATGGCCTGGGCGTGCACGGCTTGCAGCGGCGCCGACAGGAGCAGCGCGGCCAGCAGGACGGGGATGAAGCGCGGCGTGTTGGTCACATTGATTCCGAAAGAAAGGGCCCGGTTGGCGCGAGGCAGGCGCGCGGACCGGGCCGCTTGCTATACTTGACGACCGCCATTTTAGCCTCGGTTGCGTTTCGAGTCCCCCGGGCCCCGTTTCCGAGTGCCCTGGACCGTCCGCCGCCCCGGCTGCCTGGCGCTGTCGCGGATCCGTCCTGCCCCTGCCGGCGGATGCGTAACCCGCCGCGGTCATGATCCTCGGACGTTAACTCCTGAACCTATGCTGCAGATCTACAACACGTTATCGCGTACGAAAGCGCCCTTCAAGCCGGCCGAGCCGGGTCGGGTGCGCATGTACGTCTGCGGCATGACGGTGTACGACTATTGCCACCTGGGACACGCCCGCATGCTGGTCGGTTTCGACGTGGTGCAGCGCTGGCTGCGCGCCAGCGGCTACACGGTCGACTACGTCCGTAACATCACCGACATCGACGACAAGATCATTCGCCGCGCGGTCGAGAGCGGCCGCCGCATCGGCGAGGTCACCGAGTTCTACATCGACGCCATGCACGCCGACGAACGCGCGCTGGGCGTGCAGACGCCCGACCACGAGCCGCGCGCCACGCAGTACGTGGCGGAAATGCTGGACATCATCGGCCGCCTGGAAGAAAAAGGCCTGGCCTACCAGGCCGACGACGGCGACGTGAACTACGCGGTGCGCGGTTTCGAGGGCTACGGCAAGCTGTCCGGCAAGTCGCTCGACGACCTGCGCGCCGGCGAGCGCGTGGCGGTGGATACGGCCAAGCGCGATCCCCTGGACTTCGTGCTGTGGAAATCGGCCAAGGCCGAGGAGCCGCCGGAGACCAAGTGGGAATCGGCCTATGGCCTGGGCCGGCCGGGTTGGCATATCGAGTGCTCGGCCATGAGCAAGAGCCTGCTGGGCCTGCCCCTGGACATCCATGGCGGCGGCCCGGACCTGAAATTTCCGCACCACGAGAACGAAATCGCCCAGACCGAAGGCGCTTTCGGCGGCGTGCTGGCCAATGTGTGGATGCATTGCGGCCCGTTGATGGTCGATGCCGACAAGATGTCGAAGTCGCTCGGCAACTTCCGCACCATCCGCCAGACCATAGCCAGCGGCGAGCCGGACGCGGCCGCGGCGGACTATGCGGTCAATCCGCGCGAGGCGGAGATGCTGCGCTTTTTCATCGTGCGCAACCACTATCGCAGCCCGCAGAACTACGCGCCGGACAACCTGCTGGACGCGCAGAACGCGCTCGACCGCCTGTACCAGACGCTGGCCAATGTGCCCGCCGACGACCAGGGCGTGGACTGGAGCGAAGCCCAGGCGCAGGCCTTCAAGGCCGCGATGGATGACGATTTCAATACGTCGGGCGCGATGGCCGCGCTGTTCCAGCTGGCCGGCGACGCCAATCGCAGCGGCAGCGCCCGCACGGCCGGGCAATTGAAGGCGCTGGGCGGTTTGCTGGGCCTCTTGCAGCAGGACCCGCAAAGCTATCTGCGTGCGCCGACGCGCTACAAGGCCGGCGCCGTCGACGCCGCGCGGGACGATGCCCTGGACGATGCGGCCATCGAGGCGCGCATCGAAGCGCGCGCCGCCGCCAAGCGCGACAGGAATTTCGGCGAGGCCGACCGCATCCGCGCCGAATTGCGCGAACACGGCATCGAACTGGAAGACAAACCGGGCGGCCAGACCAACTGGCGCCGCGTTTGAGGCGTGTCCAAGGAAACCGCGCCATGTCTCCCGCCGAAACTCCCGTCGCCAAGCCCCATTATTGGGAAGACGCCGTCAGCCACTTGCTGCGGCGCGACCGCATCCTCAAGAAGCTGATCCCGCAGCACCCGGAGGTCTGGCTGACCTCGCGCAGCACGCCCTTCGTGACGCTGGCGCGCGCCATCATCGGCCAGCAGGTGTCGGCGCGGGCGGCCGACACGGCCTGGCAGCGCCTGCTGGAAGCGGCGGGCGCGCGGCCTTCGCCGGCGGCGGTGCTGCGCCTGGGCGCGGACGGGCTGCGCGCCGCCGGCATCGCGCAGCGCAAGGCGGATTACCTGCACGACCTCGCCACGCACTTCAGCGATCGCAAGGTGCATCCCGACCGGTGGTCCAAGATGGACGACGAGGCCGTCGTCAACGAGCTCGTCGGCATCCGGGGCATCAGCCGCTGGACCGCCGAGATGTTCCTCATTTTCAATCTCCAGCGTCCGGACGTCCTGCCGCTGGACGACCCGGGGTTGCTCAAGGCAATCTCGCTACACTACTTCAGCGGCGAACCCGTCTCGCGTTTCGAAGCGCGCGAGGTTTCGCTGGCCTGGCAACCCTGGCGTACCGTGGCAACCTGGTACTTGTGGCACAGCCTTGAACCGGTTCCGGTTCAATACTGACCGCAGGCATCCCAGGGCTCACCAACAGGATCCCCATCTTCATGCGCAATACCTTCCTGGACTTTGAACAGCCGCTGGCTGAGCTTGACAACAAGATCGAGCAACTCCGCTTTGTGCAGGCTGATTCGGCGGTGGACATCTCCGACGAAATCAATCGGCTGCAACAAAAGAGCCAGACGCTGGCCAAGGAAATCTACGGCAAGCTGACGCCCTGGCAGACCGCCCTCGTGGCGCGTCATCCGCAGCGTCCCTACACGATGGACTACGTGCGGGAAATCTTCACCGATTTCCACGAGCTGCACGGCGACCGCATGTTCGCGGACGACCAGTCCATCGTCGGCGGGCTGGCCCGTTTCAACGGCACCGCCTGCATGGTCATCGGCCACCAGAAAGGACGCGACACCAAGGAGCGCGCCATGCGCAACTTCGGCATGCCGCGTCCCGAGGGCTACCGCAAGGCCCTGCGGCTGATGCGCCTGGCCGAAAAATTCGATATCCCCGTCTTTACCTTCGTCGACACCCCGGGCGCCTATCCCGGCATCGGCGCGGAAGAGCGCGGCCAGTCCGAGGCCATCGGGCACAACCTGTATGCCATGGCCGAACTGCGGGTGCCCATCATCGCCACCGTGATCGGCGAGGGCGGGTCGGGCGGCGCGCTGGCCATCGCCGTCGCCAACGCGGTGCTGATGCTGCAATACGCCACCTATTCGGTGATTTCTCCCGAGGGTTGCGCGTCCATCCTGTGGCGCAGCGCCGACAAGGCGCCCGAGGCCGCCGAGGCGCTGGGCATCACCGCGCCGCGCCTGAAGGAACTGGGCCTGATCGATCGGGTGGTCAATGAACCGGTCGGCGGCGCGCATCGCGACCCGCGCGTCATGGCGCGCCTGCTGCGCCGCGCGCTGGGCGACACCCTGCGCCAATTGTCCACGCTGTCGGCCGACGAACTGGTCGAGCAGCGTTTGCAGCGCGTGGCCGGCTATGGCCGCGTGCAGGAAGTGCGCGCCTGATCAGGCGCGCGCCGGCCGGAGCCCAGTCCATGACCGGCGGCGGTGACGGCAGGGCGCGCGAGGGCGGCGCCGGCCGCCCGGCGGCAGGGGCGGGCGTCGGCCAGGCCGACAAGGCTGCTGGGGCCGACAAGGCTGCTGGGCCCGCCAAGGCTGCCGGGGCCGACAAGGCCCATAGTCCTGGCGCGGCGCTTGCCGCAGCGGGCGCCGTGCCTGGTGCGGATCCGGATGATCCTGTATTGACGCCGCCCCTGCGGCGCGCGCTGTCGGCCTTGCGAGCAGCCGGCCACGAGCGCGCCGGCCTGGCGGTCAGCGGGGGCGCCGATTCGGCCATGCTGGCGGTATATGCCACGGCCCTGGCCGCGCCGCTGGGGCTCACGTTCTTCATCTATCACGTTCATCACGGATTGTTCGTCGAGGCGGATGCCTGGGCGGACCGCGTGCGCGCGCTCGGCGTCGCGCTGGGCCTGCCCGTGCGCGAGCTGCGCGTGCGGGTCGCGGCCGACAGCGGCGCCGGCATCGAGGGCGCGGCGCGCGTAGCCCGCTATGCCGCCCTGGCCGACGCCGCGCGCGCGGACGGCGTGCGGCACGTGCTGCTGGCTCATCATCAGGACGACCAGGCCGAAACGGTGCTGTTGCGCCTGCTGCGGGGCGCCGGTCCGGAAGGGCTGGTCGCCATGGCGCCGGCCGCCGACCGGGACGGCATCACCTACTTGCGTCCCTGGCTGGGCGTGCCGCGCGCCCGCATCCTGGCGGCCGCCGCCGCGTACGCCCAAGCCAGCGGTTGGACGGCCGTGCAGGATCCTTCCAATGCTGATGAACGCTATACCCGCGCCGCCGTGCGCACCCTGCTGACGCCCGTGCTCGACACCCGCTGGCCCGGCTGGCAGGCCATCGTCGCCCGCCATGCCCGCCAGGCCGCCGAAAGCGCCGAAATCCTGGCCGAGGTGGCCGCCGCCGACCTGGCCGGGCTGGACCCGTCAGCAGGCGCGCGGGATTTCTCCCTCGCCGCCTGGCGGGCGTTGTCGCCGGCCAGGCAGGCGCATGTCCTGCGGCACTGGCTGCGCCTGCATGGCGCTCGCATGCCCAGCGATGCCCGCCTGGCGGAGTTGCTGCGGCAATTGCGCCAGCTGCACGCCATGGGCCATGACAGGCAGTTGCTGTGGGAGCACGCGGCGCATTGCGTGCGCTGCGTGCGGGGAAGGGTGTCGATCGAAGCGCGCGCGCCGGGCGCTTTGTCGTCGTGAGCCGGGCGTGGCCCAGCGGTGGCCGCATTGTGGCGTTCCGCGGCAATTTGACGGCTGGATTTCGCTTTTTCGAGCGATTTCCAGCACTTTTTCGCCAACACGTTAGAATATCAGGCTTTGCCTGCCAGCTAGTTCCGGCATTTTCCAGCCAGAGTACGAGATGTCCCTGATCGTTCACAAATATGGCGGTACCTCGATGGGCTCGGTCGAGCGCATCAAGAACGTGGCGCGCCGCGTCGCGAAGTGGCACGCCGCCGGCCACAAAGTTGTCGTCGTGCCTTCGGCCATGGCCGGCGAAACCAATCGCCTGCTGGGCCTCGCGCGCGAGATTACGCCGCAGCCCGACGGCCGCGAACTGGACATGATCGCCGCGACTGGCGAGCAGGCGTCCAGCGGCCTGCTGGCCATCGCGCTGCAGGCCGAAGGCGTGCAGGCGCGCAGCTATGCCGGCTGGCAGGTTCCGGTGCGCACCGACAGCGCCTATACCAAGGCGCGCATTTCCTCCATCGATGACACTCGCATCCGCGCCGACCTGGATGCGGGCCGCGTGGTCATCGTGACGGGTTTCCAGGGCGTCGATGACGACGGCCATATCACCACCCTGGGTCGTGGCGGGTCGGACACTTCGGCGGTGGCCGTGGCGGCCGCCATCAAGGCCGACGAGTGCCTGATCTACACCGACGTGGACGGCGTCTACACCACCGATCCGCGCGTGGTGCCCGAAGCGCGCCGCATGCCGGTCGTTTCCTTCGAGGAAATGCTGGAGATGGCCTCGCTGGGCTCCAAGGTCCTGCAGATTCGCTCGGTCGAATTCGCCGGCAAGTACCGTGTGCCGACCCGTGTGCTGTCCTCGCTGACCGACCCCCTGATTCCGCTCGACGAGGAAATGCGCTCGGGCACGCTGATTACTTTTGAGGAAGACGAAAAAATGGAAGCCGCCGTTGTCTCCGGCATCGCCTTCAGCCGCGACGAAGCCAAGATCACCCTGTTGGGCGTGCCGGATACCCCCGGCGTCGCCTTCTCCATCCTGGGCCCTGTCGCCGCCGCCAACATCGACGTCGACATGATCGTGCAGAACCAGTCCGTGGCGGGCACCACCGACTTCTCGTTCACGGTCAACCGCAATGAATTCGCCCGCGCTGTGGAAACGCTCAAGCGCGACGTGGTTCCCGCTGTGAAGGCCAAGGAACTGGTCACCGACGAGAAGGTCGCCAAGGTTTCCATCGTCGGCATCGGCATGCGTTCGCACGTGGGCGTCGCCAGCCTGATGTTCCAGACGCTTTCGCAGGAAAACATCAATATCCAGATGATCAGCACCAGCGAGATCAAGACCTCGGTGATCATCGAGGACAAGTACATGGAACTGGCCGTGCGCGCCCTGCACAAGGCCTTCGGCCTGGACCAGGCGCCCGCCGCGAAGGTGTGATCCAAAGTAAGTACGGCGATCCAGGCCCGGCGGGGCGCCCGCGCCGCGATTCATGCAAATGACGCAGCGGGCCTGAAATCCGTGCTAGAATCGCAAACTCTTCTGGAGACGTGCCCGAGAGGCTGAAGGGGCTCCCCTGCTAAGGGAGTATGTGGCTAAAAACTGCATCCAGGGTTCGAATCCCTGCGTCTCCGCCAGATGCTGTGAAAATCAACCACCTTCGGGTGGTTGATTTTTTTTTGCCGCGGCGCCGACAAGACAGCTCACCGACCTTTCGCCTTGCCGGATCCAGCCATGCCCGCCTTGATCTCCTCGATCAGCGCCCGGGTCAGGCGCGATCGAGGACGGTCCTTGGGAAATATCGCCCAGACATTCACGGGTATGCGCGGGCGAAACGGAACGACCTTGACGGCGCGCGCCTGCGCGAGCGTGGCCGCGGAATACGAGTCCACCAGCGTCACGCCGGCGCCTGCCTTCGCCAGCAGGCAGGCCGTCTCGGAGTAGCGGACTTCGATGCTGGGGGCGTAGCGGGCGCCGGCGCTGTCGAACGCCGTCCGTATCGGCGCGCTAAGACGGGCCGAGTTCTCCAGGGCGATGAAGGGGAAGGGGCTGATGTCCTTGGGCGACAGTGACTTTCTCTCGGCCAGCGGGTGCCCGGCCGGCAACACGCACACCACCTCGGCCTCGTCCATCAATACCATCTCCAGGTTTCCGCTAAGCGCGGGCTCCAATGCCACCGCCATCCCGAAGTCCGCCGCCATGGCTTCGGTGCTCTCGATGACGTGATGGGAATCGACGACATCGCACACCACCTTCACCTTCGGCCGCGCGGCGACGAATCTCGCGATCGCGGCCGGCAGGATGGTATGCCCCAGCTGCGGCGTGGCGACCACCCGTACGCGGCCCGCGCGATTCTCCTTCAGGTCTTCCGCCACCCCGGCTAGCCTGTCGGCGAACAAGAACATCGACTCCGATTCCTTGAACAGCATGCGCGCCTCTTCCCGGGCGACCAGACGGTTCCCCATACGATCGAACAGCTCGAAGCCCAGCTCGTCCTCCAGCTGGCGTATGGCGTTGCTTACCGTCGGCTGCGAGATGTTGAGGTGGCGGGCGGCCCCGATGGTGCTCTGCGCATTCATTACCGCGCGGAAGATTCCGAAGAGTCGCAAGTTCATGTATAGCCAAATTGAATAGACGATGGGTAAATTTTAATAATTGACTATTGTATGCGCGTCTTTAGAATTTCCCCATCACATTGCCGTGATCTCAACCGGCAGCTACACGAGCCGGCCATCTAATCGCGTTCAAAAATACAAGGGGAACGCTATGGACACCTCCGCCACCGCCCCGGACGGCGTGGACGCCGTGTTGCTGCGTAAATTGATGTGGAGGGTCATTCCCTTCCTGATGGTGCTGTACTTCGTGGCCTTTCTCGACCGCGTCAACATTTCGTTTGCCTCGCTGCAGATGAATGCGGACCTGGGCATTTCCAGCATCGCCTACGGGATCGGGGCCAGCGTATTCTTCGTCGGCTATTTCTTCTTCGAAGTGCCCAGCAACCTGATCCTGGCCAAGGTGGGCGCCCGCTTGTGGATTGCCCGCATCATGATTACCTGGGGCATCATTTCCCTGGGCATGGCCTTCGTCACCGGCGAGCGCAGCTTCTACGTCCTGCGCTTTCTGCTGGGCGCCTCCGAGGCGGGCTTCTTTCCAGGCATCATGGTCTACATCAGCCGCTGGTTCCCCGCGCGATACCGGGGCCGCGTCACGGGCATCTTCATGGTAGCCATACCGCTATCCGGCCTTATCGGCAGCCCCATCTCCGGCGTCATCCTGGAAGGGATGAACGGTGTCGGGGGTATGCGCGGCTGGCAGTGGATGTTCATCATCGAAGCCTTGCCCGCCATCGTGCTGGGCCTCGCATGCCTGCGCCTGCTCGCCGACTCGCCCGCGCAAGTGAACTGGTTGACCGCCGGGGAAAAGCGCGTGCTGGAACGCATGGCCGAGCAGGAAGAGAAGGCCATCACGGGACACAATCACTACCGCCTTGCGGATGCGTTCACCAATCCTGGCATCCTGCTCATGGCGGGCACCTTGTTCTGCATCGTCTTCGGCACGACGGGCATCGCCTTTTTCCTGCCGCAGATCATCAAGAGTTTCGGCTACAGCGATTCGGTGGTGGGCTGGCTCAGCGCCATACCCTATCTTTTCGGCGCGGCCGCAATGGTGCTATGGGGACGTCGCTCGGACATCAAGCGCGAGCGCGCCGTGCACCTGATGGGTTCGCTGGCTTTCGCCGCGCTGGGTTTCGTTGCGCTGGCATTCACGCTGGATATTCACATGCTGGCGCTGCTGGCCCTGATCGTGGCCGCGATGGGGGTCTATGCCTCCAATGTCGTCCTGTGGAGCTTGCCGACGTCGCTGCTGACGGGGGCAACCGCCGCCGCCGCGGTCGCGTTCATCAATTCGCTCGCGAACCTGTCCGGCGTGGTCGCGCCGACCTTGCTGGGATGGAGCCGCCAGGTCACCGGCGGATTCGCCCAGATCGGCTTCATCTTCGCCGGCTTCATGTGCCTGGGCGTGGTGCTCATGCTCTTCTTCCGGCTGACGCCGCTCTTCAGGTCTAACTCGGTGGTCCAGCAACATGGAGCCACGCAACAACACGGAGACGAGGATGTACAAGCAGTTGGCCGCGGAAGCACTTACTAGCAGCGGGTTCGCGCAGTTTGGCGAAGTGCTGGAGAACAGGGGCGAAACCCGCCGGCGCGATTTCTCCTTGCAGTTCGCCTGCGCCAATAATCCGCGGTTATGGGTCAACCGGATCGACGCCTGTTCCCCGGATGGTGTATTGGTCGGGGAAATGGAGCGTCATCCGAACTCCGCGCAAACCTTCGTTCCCATGCGCGCGGGGCGCTGCCTGGTCGTCGTGGCCATGTCGGACGAGCGTGGCAACCTGGACGGAGCGTCCGTACGCGCCTTCATCACCGATGGGGCGCAGGGGGTGACGTATCGTCCCAATGTATGGCACTACAGTTTCACCTCCATCGACGGACCCAACGAGGTCGTGGTGATCATGGGACATTCAGGCCAGCAGACTGATACGGTGTTGCGGACGGTGAGCGAGCCTGTCCGCG
This sequence comes from Achromobacter aloeverae, assembly GCF_004121055.1. GTDB lineage: Bacteria > Pseudomonadota > Gammaproteobacteria > Burkholderiales > Burkholderiaceae_B > Bordetella_C > Bordetella_C aloeverae. Next base: position 1,468,210 of record NZ_PYAL01000001.1, on the reverse strand, counting down.
TTTCCTGGCCGGGGAGCAAGGACGATGACTGATTTGAATAACCCCTCCTGCGCGCACCTGCGACGCGACTTCGTCGGCTATGGCGCCACGCCGCCGGACCCTCAATGGCCCGGCAAGGCCCGCGTGGCGTTGAACATCGTCGTCAATTACGAAGAAGGGTCGGAGCTGTCCTTCGAAGACGGTGACGGCAAGACCGAGACCGGCTTGACGGAGGGCGGCGCGGGCGGGTTCGACGGGCGCGACCTGGCATCCGAATCGATGTACGAATACGGCAGTCGCGTCGGCATCTGGCGCGTGCTGCGGATCTTGCGCGAACGAGGCATGACCGCGACGGTCTTCGCCACGGCGTTGGCGCTGGAACGCAATCCCGCCGTCGCCCAGGCGATCCGGGAAGCGGGCTATGACGTGTGCAGCCATGGCCGCCGCTGGGTGCGCGCCCAGGACTTCACGGAAGAGAAGGAAAGGGAGGAGATCGCGGCCGCTTACGAGTCCATCACCCGCAGCATGGGCACGCCGCCGACAGGGTGGTACTGCCGCTATGCGCCGACGGTCAACACGCGACGCCTGCTGGTCGAGCATGGCGGGTTCGCGTACGACTCGGACGCCTATAACGACGAGCTTCCCTATTGGACGACGGTACAGGGCAAGAGCCATCTGGTGGTTCCCTATAGTCTTGCGAACAATGACGGCAAGTTCAGCCGGGGCGCCATGGCCACCGCTGACGACTTCATGACTTACCTCAAGGACAGTTTCGACATGCTGTACGAAGAGGGCAGGACGACGCCCAAGATGATGTCGGTGGGCTTGCATCTGCGGCTGGTCGGCCATCCCGGGCGCGCGATCGGGTTGGCGCGATTTCTTGACTACGTCGCAACGAAGCGGGAAGTATGGATCTGCCGCCGGGCGGACATCGTCGATCACTGGAAGAAGCATTTCCCCGCGCCGCGTTGAGCCCCCTTCCGATGACGAACGCTTTTTATCCACAGCGCACTGACGCCGGCCGCCGCATCTCGGACGCCATCCAGGCGATGCATGACCGCGACCACGATCTGCGGTCGTTTGCCTGGCGGCTTCCCCGTGTTTCGGTTATCCCGGAGGATATCGGTCCGGAAGGCCCGCTCGCCGGCCTGGCCTTCGGCGTAAAGGATGTCATCGATGTCGCGGGCATGCCGACGCGCGCGGGCAGTCTCGCGCTGCCGGATGCGCCCAAGCCATTCGACGCGGCCTGCGTCGCGCAGTTGCGCCGGGCAGGCGCCTTTCCCATCGGCAAGACCGTTACGGCGGAGTTCGCGTTCACCACGCCGGGTCCCACACGCAATCCCCATGGACGCGAGCACACGCCTGGAGGGTCATCGAGCGGATCGGCCGCCGCCGTCGCGGCGGGCATCGTGGACATGGCGCTCGGAACGCAGACAGGCGGTTCCATCATCCGCCCGGCCGCATTCTGTGGCGTTGTCGGATTCAAGCCGACATTCGGCCGCGTGCATCGCGGCGGCATGCAGGTTCTGTGCGACTCCCTGGATACCATCGGCTGGTTTACCCGCACTATCGCGCAATCGCGGGCCATCGCGGCGGTGTTGACGCCTTCCCCTGCGCTGGCGGGCAAGGGCGCGTCTCCTCGATTCGCCTTGTTGGAATGCGCGTCTCTTGGCGCCCTCAGCGTCCCGGCCCAGGATGCCCTGCGTCTATGCGTGCAGCATCTGCGTGACCTGGGTGCGCACCTTTGCACGCCCGCTCTCGATACCGAGATCGACCAGCTCACGGCGCTGCACGCCATCATCATGCGCTATGAGCTGTCCCGAGGCCTGTTGCCCATTCTCGCGTCGGCGCAGGCCAAAGTCGGCCAGGCGGCGCGTGACGCCATGGGCCAAGGGCTGGCCATCGATCATGGGCGGTACGTGAACGCGCAACGCCAGCGCGCCGAAATCTCCGCGCGATGGCTGGACCGCTTTGCCGATGTCGACTTCATCGTCGCGCCCAGTGCGCCCGGCGAGGCGCCGAAGGGCCTGGCGAGCACGGGATCGTCCATCTTCAACCGCTTGTGGTCCCTGCTGGGTTGGCCTTGCGTGCATTTGCCTACAGGCACCGGCGAACATGGGCTGCCCGTGGGCGTACAGTGGATAGGGAAACCTGATACCGATGCGACGCTGCTGCACTGGGCCGATTTGCTCCATCGCGGCGGTTGAGTTCCCGGCAGGGGGCATTCCCCCCTTCAATCGACAGTCACCTTGGCGCTGCGCACCACCGCCTGCCAGCGCTCCGATTCTTTCGCGATGAACGCCGCGAAATCCCGCGGGCTGCCCTGGGCCGGCACGGAACCCAGTTGCGCCAGGCGTTCGCGCGTCGCCGGTTCGTCCAGGATCTGGTTCAGCTGTCCGTTCAGGTAGGCGACGATGGGCGCCGGGACGCCGGCGGGGGCCATCAGGCCATACCAGACCGGTGCGTCGAAGGCGGGATAGCCGGCCTGCGCGAAGGTCGGCACGTCGGGCAGGCCTGACAGCCGCTGCGGTCCAGTCACCGCCAGGGCGCGCACCTTGCCGCCGGCGGCCTGCGGCAATGCCGATGGCGCGGTGTCGAAGATGGCTTGGATCTGGCCGCCCATCAGGTCCACCATGGCGGGGCCGCTGCCTTTGTAGGGCACGTGCGTCATCCGCAGCCCGGCCACGGTCGAGAACAACTGGCCGGCGAGATGAACCGAAGTGCCGGTCCCGCCGGAGCCATAGTTGACCTGGCCGGCATGGGCCTTCGCGTAGTCGACAAAGTCCTTGACGCTCTTCATCCCGCTGGCCGCGCTGACGAGCAGTACGGTGGGCGATGTGGCGATTTGCCCGATAGGCGCGAAGTCCTTGGCCACGTTGTAGCGCAGCGCGGGGTAGATGTAGGGGTTGATGGACAGCGTCACCTGGCCGAACAGCAGTGTGTAGCCATCGGCGGGCGCGCGCGCCACGTACTCGTTGCCGATGTTGGTGCCGGCGCCGGGACGGTTGTCGACGATGACGTTCGCCCCCGTGCGGGCGTTCAGGCGTGTAGCGATGTAGCGGGCGATGTTGTCGCTGCCGCCGCCCGGCGCAAAGGGCACGACCAGCGTGACGGGGCGCGCGGGATAGCCGGCGGGACCGTCGCCGGCTTGCGCGGGTGCTGCAATACCCAGCGCGGCGGCCAGGACCGCCCCCAAGAACAGGGAACGCATCGTTGTCTCCTCGTGCCGGCGCTGGCGGGTCTGCAGCCTGCCTTGCCGCCGCGTATCAGTTGGCGTTTTCAGTCGGCATCCATGATGCTGTGCTGGAGGTGTGGTATTTCAGTTTTACAAAGTACCATTCGGCAGGATGGCGGCGCAAGCCCGGGAAATACCCCGAGACCGCGCGTGACGGGCTGCGATACCATGCGGATGCCATCACATTTTTTCCCGGCGCATGTCCCAGACGCTTCAATCCCAGCTCGCGGCGGATATCCTCCTGCGCATCAATGCGCAGGCGCTGCCTGTTGGCGCCCGCTTGTCGGAGCGCAGCCTTGCCGAGGCCTTGCGTGTCTCGCGATCGCCGGTGCGCACGGCGCTGCGCCAGCTCGCCGACCGCGCCTTGATCGATCCGCATCCGGAAGGGGGCTACGTCGTCGGCAAGGCGGCGCTGAAGATCAAGCCCGCCGAAGTGATGGGTGGGGCGCCCGACGAAGCGGTTTATCTACGGATCGCGCAAGAGCGGCTGGATGGCCTGTTGCCCAGCCGGGTGTCGGAAAACGAGTTGATGCGGCGCTACGGCGTGACGCGCGGCCAATTGGGCGACATCCTGAGGCGGATATCGAATGAAGGCTGGATCGAGCGCCTGCCCGGCCATGGGTGGGAATTCAGCGAGGCCATGACGTCGCCCGCCGCCTACGCGCAGGCATATCGCTACCGGGTGCTGGTCGAGCCCGCCTGCATTCTGGAACCCGGCTTCAAGGTCGACGCTGTCCGCCTGCGCCAGTGCCGCCTGGAGCAGGAAGCCTTGATCAAGGGGGAGATCGACACCGTATCGCCGGCCCAGATCTTCGACGCCAACACGCGCCTGCACGAGACCATAGCAAGCTGCTCCGGCAATGCCTTCATCCTGGACTCGCTGCGCCGGATCAATCGCGTGCGGCGCCTGATGGAGTACCGCAAGGCGGTGGACCGCAAGCAGGCCCTGCGCCGCTGCGAAGAGCACCTGGTGTTGATCGACTTGCTGCTGGCCAACAAGCTGGCGCGCGCATCCGAAATGATGGAGAAGCATCTCAAGTCCGCCTCGCGCGAGAAGCAGTCCTGATGGACGCACGGTTCTCCTAGAGAACTTGGCCCCTATCGTGAGTGCGTCGCTTGCTAGGCTTGGGCGCTGTTCCGCCCTAGGCGTGAGCCTGCACGTCCTGGACTTGCAGGCTCACGCCCAGGCGCTTGGTGATCGCGCCGAAAATGGCGGCCAGGTTATCCATGCTGGGGTTGCCATCCCGGGACAGCATCCGGTGCAGGCTCTTGCTGGGACGTTCCGTCTCCTGGGCCAACTGCTCGAAACCGACTGTCGCGTTGACCAGGTCTCACAGGATCAAACGCGCGGTTTCGGGTTCTCCATTGAGAAACAACGTCGCGGCTTCATCCAGCAAGGCCTTGGCGAACGTAGGGTCGCCGGATTGCGCGCTATCAAATCCGGTTCTTCGATCCTTTTGGATTTGACGCCGACCCATGATAAGGAGTAACTATCGGCAAGCACCCGCCAGCCGGCGCATCTAATCTCAGCCCAAAAAGACAATGACCAGGAAAAGCGCGCAGACCCCCCTGTTATGGATAGTCGCCGGCGGTTTCTTCATGCAGACGCTGGACACGACGATCGTGAATACCGCGCTGCCGGCCATGGCCGCGGACCTGGGCGTCACGGCCCTCGCGCTCAAGCCCGTGGTCGTGGCCTACATGATCACCATGGCGATGATCATGCCGGCGTCGGGCTGGCTGGCCGACCGCTACGGCAGCCGCAATGTGTACTTCACCACCGTCCTGGCCTTCGTCCTCGGTTCCCTGCTGTGCGCTTTTTCCCATACGCCCACCCAGCTGGTCATGGCGCGCGTGCTGCAAGGCGCGGGGGCATCCATGCTGCTGCCCATCGGACGCCTGACCGTGCTGCGCAGCGTGTCCCCCAAGGAGTTCATTTCGGCGGCGGCGTTCATGGCCATAGGCGGGCAGATCGGTCCGGTATTCGGGCCGGTCCTGGGCGGCGTCTTTGTCCAGACGCTCAGCTGGCACTGGATCTTCCTCATCAACGTGCCGGTCGGGTTGATCGGCATGTGCGCCGTCCTTCGGTACATGCCGTCGCAAAAGCAGGAAGGCACGCCGCGCTTCGACTTCATCGGCTGCATGCTGTTGGCCGCCTGCCTGGTGGCGTTCTCGCTCGCCCTGGACGTGCCGGCGGCCGACCACCAGGCTGCCTGGGCCATGGGCTTGCTCGTCCTGAGCGGCCTCTCGGCCTTGGGGTACTACCTGCACGCGCGCCGTCGCGCCCATCCCTTGTTTCCCCTTAGCCTGTTCCGCGAAACGAACTACACGGTGGGCATCGCCGGCAACCTGGTCTGCCGCATCGGCGCGGCGGCGGTGCCTTTCCTGCTGCCGTTGATGATGCAACTGGGCATGGGCTATTCGCCGCTGCACTCCGGCTTGATGCTGGTTCCCGTCGCCATCGCGGGCGCCGTCTCGAAATCCTGGGTGTCGCCCCTGATCATGCGTTTCGGCTACGAGCGCTTCCTGATCGCCAATACGCTTTTCGTAGGGTTCTGGATCATATCCTTCGCCCTGTTTTCCCCGGAATGGCCACTGTGGCTGCAGATCATCCAGCTGGCTGCGTTCGGCCTGGGCAATTCCATGCAATATTCGGCAATGAACAGCGTCACCTTGACCTCGCTGAGTCCGCAGCAGGCGGGGCCCGGCAACAGCCTTTTCTCGATGTTCCAGATGGTGGCGATGGGCCTGGGGGTGACGGTGGGCGGTGCGCTGGTGACGTTGATCGCCGGGCCGGCGCGGCACCTGGTGCCGGCCTTCACCTGGTCCTTCGTGTGCGTGGGCCTGATTACCTGGATCTCGGCGCTGGTGTGGCGGCGCCTGGACAACAATCGCCTGGACCAGGTGATCAAGCAGGCACGCACGGCATCCAAGGCGGCGTGACGCGTGACAGGCCGGGCGTCGGCTCGCCGGCGTCCGCGCGAGCGGCGGGAAGCGCATTGGCCAGCGCGGCCATGGCTTGCGGCGTACTGGCGCGCAGCACGGCGATGAGGCCGCCGGGATCGCGCTGGGCCAGCGCCTGGCGGCAGAGGGCGTAAAGGTATACCGCGTCTTCGTCCGGGTCCGCGGCGGCGGCATCGGGATCGCGCCGGCGATGGAGGGGCGGCGCCGCCCGCAGGCGCCGCAGCAGCCGGTGCAGATGCTGGCGCGAGGCTTCCTCGCTGCGCCCCGCCAAGGCGGCCAGCTCGGCGTGGCTGAACTCGAACATTTCGTAGAGCAGCAGCGCGGCCGCATCGCCGGGCGCCAGGGTGCGGCTCAAATGCGCCAGGGCCGCGTCGACGCGTTCCGCCTGGTCGGCCTGCTGCGGCGGCTGGTCGTCTTGCAGCGTGTGCACGGCGTCGTCACCGGCCTGCGCAAGGATGGCCAGGTACCGTTCCTGGCGCCGGCGGTAGTCGATGCAAAGATGGCGCAGCACCGTCACCAGCCAGGCTTCGCGACCTGATGCGGTCGCGGGAAGCCCGCCCGCGGCCGTGCGCAGGTAGACGTCGTGGACCAGGTCTTCCGCCTCGTCGGCCTGGGGCAGCCATCGCCGCGCCAATGCGATCAGGCGTCGCCGCAGGGCGGCATCTTCGGCCAGGGGATGGAGGGGAGAGGGGGCTGTCACGTTTCTACGGGCTCGTTCGTCTAGCTGGGGGAACTTAACACGAACAGGAGCCGCCTCCCATGCATGCCGACGAACAGGACCATTCTTCCCCCGCCACGCCGGGGCAAAACAACGATTTTCTGGAGGAGAAATCCTTCCGCACCCGGACCGTGCTGTTGTTCGGTCCCATCACCGATGCCTCGGCGTCCGAAACGGTACGCCGCCTGCTGACCCTGGACGCGGCCTCCAGCGCCGCCATCAACCTGATCGTGTCGTCGCCCGGCGGCCACCTGGAGTCGGGCGACGCCATACACGATGTGGTCCGCTTCATCTCCGCGCCGGTCAACATGATAGGCACGGGCTGGGTCGGCAGCGCGGCCACGCATCTCTACCTGGGCGCGGCCCGCGAACGCCGCTTCTGCCTGCCGCAAACCCGTTTCCTGATCCACCAGCCCAGCGGCGGCGCCGGCGGCCCGGCCAGCGACATCGCCATCCAGGCGCGCGAGATCGTCAAGGCGCGCGAGCGCATCGCCCGTGTCATCGCGCGCGAAAGCGGGCAGCCGTTGGACCGGGTGCTGGCGGACATCGAGCGCGATCATTGGATGCCGGCCGAGGATGCCGTTGCCTATGGCCTGGTGTCGCGCATCATAGAGCGGCGCGCCGAACTGGATGAAGGCTGACCCAGCCCGCGCCGGCCCGTCGCAGTACCACGCCGTCGCGGCTTGCTTGCCGTAACAAGGCGGGATCGGTATCGGTACCGGCATGGGCAGGCGCGGCGCTGTTCATCGGCGCTGTTCATCGTCGTTGTTCATCGGCGCTGTTCATCGGATAAAGGCCGTCAAGCAATCAGCTTGACCAGCGCCGGCACCGTCAGCACGGCGGTGTAGTACCCCATGAACTGCACGCCCGTGTTGAACGCGAAGACCCGCGACAGCAGCCCGCCCATCAGGCCCATGGTCAGGATCACCAGCAGGCCCAGCAGCTGTCCTTCCCACACGCTGATCACCACGATCAGGCCGACGAAGGTGGCGATGATGGCCTCGTGGCTGACTTTGCGGGATACGAACAGCGCCGCGCGGCGTGCGTAGTTCATGGCGAAGGGATAGGAGACCAGGGCGGCGATGATGACGGCCAGCATGCCGTAGCCCAGGAATTCCCAATGGTTCATCAGGTTGTGCAGGTTATGCGTCTGCCCCGATGCGCTGTCCACGGTGAAGCGCGGCGGCGCATTGAAGAGCGGCGCCGCCGGCCCGGCCGCGACCGGGCTCAGGGGCAAGCCGAAAGCGATCAGGGGAATCAGCGCTTCGGCGATATACGTGGCTTCCGTGACGCCGTTACGCGCGCTCAGCACGGTCGTCAGGCGGTGATAGGCATGCCGCACGCGCGCGCCCACCATTTCTCCCATCACCACCGTCATTGCCACCGGGCTGAACACGAAGGTCGCGCTGGAGATCGCCGCGGTCGCCAAGGTCCAGCGGGCCTGGGTGCGGTCCAGGACCTTGAAGGGATTGGGAAAGTAGCCCGACCAGCCCTTCACATCGGGCGCCAGGGAGAGGGTGCGGACCTTGTCGCGCGCCATCTTCGTACGGCCTTGGGGCGACAGGACGGCGAACAGGTCGGCGACGAGCGGACCGATGGCGATGCCGAGAAAGTAGCTGACGCTCAGCTTGACGCCGTAGCGCGCGGTCAGGCTCTGGAGCGCGACGATCACCACGACGAAGGGAACCAGCAAGGCGACGGACGCCCAGCGTCCGGCGGAGAAATAGGCGATCAATACGGCCGCCGCCAGGAATATCCACGGCGCGGATCGCGTGATCGCCGGACCGAAGGGGGCGAGCAGCACGGCGAAAAGGACAGCCAGGGGAACGGCGACAAAGGCGGCGATGATGGCCCCGGAAATCATCTTGCGCAGTGCGATGTGCGGCACGCCCAGCTTGCGCAGCAGATTGGCGTCCTGCAGCAGCGGCATGGCCATGGTGTCGCCGGGAATGCCCAATAGCGCCGTGGGCACCGAGTGGGTCATGTGCTTGGCGACCGCGCCCGCCAGGAAGAAAGTGAACACGCCGGCAGGCGGCACGCCCAACAAGGCCACGAGCAGGGTCAGCGGCGCGATGGTAGTCGTCTCGTCGGTGCCGGAGATCAACCCGATGGCGGCGAAGACGACCGCGCCAATGAGCCCCATCGCGGCGGCGACCAGGATCTGGTTCAACAACACTGGGTCGCTCATGCCAACGCCTCCCGTGCCTGGGCGAGACGCGGGCCATCCGCAACGGGTTGCTCGTCGAACAGCTCATACAGGCCAAGTTCGCGAAGCTCTTGCCGAGCGGCCGGGGGCAGGTCGGCCAGCGTGCCGAGCCCGCCGGCTTCGTTCGCCAGCTCGGCCAGGACTTCTTCCCGCCACACAGGATCGGCGAGAGACGTGTCCTCGACGACTTCGCGCTTGGGCGGGAACATGCGCGCGCAGATCACGCCCGCGATGACGCTGCCCGCCAGGCCGGCCAGCATGGCGTAGGCGTGGGCCAGTTCCGCGGAGGACGCCACATCGCGCAGCCAACGCCCCGCCGCGAAGAAGGCGGCGACGCTGACGATGATGCCGATGGCGATGGCCCAGGCCAGGTGGCGCAGGTCGACGGTGTCGCTCCAAACTTCCGCGAGCCGCCGTGCGGGCTCGCGGTCCGGCACGGCGCGGTGTCCGGTTGGGGTGGGGGCTATGCTCATGGTCTTCTTTCCTCCTCCAGTTGCGGCCGGTTAATGGATCGATCCACATACTGGGCAGATCCACGCACCGGCCGTCGTTGTTTTACTGTCATGCTCAGCGCGGACTTCGCCTGACCCTCACCCGCCGCGCATCCTACGCCTGCTCGCGCAGCGCCTTCAACAGGGCCAGCGCGCGATCGGTCCGCACGTCCTTTTCTTCAGCCATGCGCCGCGCGATGGCGTCCACTTCCGCGCCGGTGGCGCCCGCCGTCAGCGCGATGTTGCGCGCATGCAGCGCCATGTGCCCGCGCTGTATGCCTTCCGTCGCCAGCGCGCGCAAAGCGCCCAGGTTCTGGGCCAGGCCGACGGCCACCGCGATCTCTCCCAGTTCCTGCGCGGAGCGCACGCCCATGATCTTCAAGGCCACGCGCGCCAGGGGATGGGTCTTGGTGGCGCCCCCGACCAGGCCCATCGCCATGGGCATTTCAATGGACCCTACCAGCGCGCCGGACGCGTCTTTTTCCCAGGCGGTGAGCGAGGTGTAGCGCCCGCCGCGTGCCGCATAGGCGTGGGCCCCGGCCTCGATCGCGCGCCAGTCGTTGCCGGTGGCGACGACGACCGGATCGATGCCGTTCATGATGCCCTTGTTGTGCGTGGCGGCACGGTAGGGATCGACGGCGGCGAAGGCCCAGGCGTCGAGGATGCCTTCGATGATCTCCGCGCCGCTGCGTTCGCGCGTGGCGAGCGCTTCCGGCGTAAGCCGTACCCGTGCGCGGGCCAGCCGCAGGTCCGCCAGGTTGGACAGGATGCGCAGGCGTACCGACCCACCGGTGATTTCCTCGATCAATGGCGCCACGGCCTCCGCCATGGTGTTGACCGTGTTGGCGCCCATGGCGTCGCGCACGTCCACGATCAGGTGCACCACCGCCATCGGGCCGCGCGGCGTCTCCGCGAAGATATGCACCTCGATATCGCGGCAGCCGCCGCCCAGTTCGACCAGGATCTTGTCGCGGCTATTGGCCAGCGTGCGGATGCGGTCCTTTTGCCGCAACAGGGCCAGGCGCGCGCCCTGCGGATCGGTCAAGCCCAGGATCTGTATCTGGGCGCGCATGACGGGCTCGGTGCTGGATGTCTCGAAGCCGCCGCAGTCGCGCGCCAGCTTGGCCATATAGGATGCGGCGGCGACGACCGACGGTTCTTCGACGGCCATGGGCACCAGCACATCGCGGCCGTTCACCTGGAAATTCGCCGCGACGCCCATCGGCAACTCGAAGGTGCCGATGACGTTCTCGATCATGCCGTCGGCGCGGTCCAGGGCCAGTGCGCCCGGGCGGGCCAGGGCCTGCCTTTCGTCGTCGTTCAGCTCGACGGCGCGCACGATGGCCTCCAGCCGTTCGGACGGGGGCAGGGCGCGGAAATTGGAAAGGCGCGAATCGACCACGATGAAATGCTCCATATGAGAATCAACGGGTCGATCCTAGGTAAACTGTACCGCCATTGACAGGTACAGTTTGGACGAACAGTACCATCGCACTGCACCAATTTTGAAGGGCGCCATCGCGGACAGCGGGTATGGAAGACATCAGGAAAACGCCGCGCGGGACGCGCGGGGCGCCCATCGCGGAGGGCCTGGCCCGGCTGATCGGGCAGCAGATCGCCGACGGCGTCTACCGCGCGGGCGACAAGTTGCCGTCGCTGCGCGAGGTGGCGCAGTTGCACCGCTATGCCAAGAACACCGTGGTGGTGGCCTTCGAAATGCTGGTGGCGCAGGGCCTGGTCGAGCCGCGACGCGGTTCGGGCTTCTACGTGGTGGATCGTCACTACGCGCGCAAGGCGGCGGACGAAGAGCCGGGGCAGTTGAGCCGTGCCATGGATATCGTGTGGCTGATGCGCGAGCAGTTGAAGACGCAGCCCGACGCGGTGGCGGTCGGCGACGGCTTTCCGCCGGTGGAATGGCTGGCCGATATGCGCATGGACCGCTATCACCAGAAGGTCGTGCGCACGGGCTTGGGCAGCCTGTTCCGTTATGGCAGCCGCTTCGGCTATGCGCCCCTGCGCGAAAGCCTGGTTCGCAAGCTGGGCGACATCGGCGTGAACGCATCGGCATCCCAGCTGGTACTGACCCACGGCGCGAACGAAGCCATGGACGTGGTGATCCGCTACTTCGTTCCGCCCGGCGCGGCCGTGCTGGTGGACGATCCGGGCTACTACCCGCTGTTCGGCAAGCTCAAGCTGGCCGGCGCGCGCATGCTGGGCATCCCCCGCCTGCCCGACGGGCCGGACCTCGCGGTGCTGGAACACGCGTTGATTCGTGACAAGCCCAGGCTCTTCTTCACGCAATCGCTGGCGCACAACCCCACGGGGTCGGATATCTCGGCCGCCAAGGCCTATCGCGTGCTGCAGTTATGCCAGGCCCATGGCGTGATGGTCGTGGAGAACGATCCGCTCGCTGACTTCAAGCCGACCTCGGCAGTGCGCCTGGCGGCCCTGGATCAATTGGCGGGCACCATCTATATCGGCAGTTTTTCCAAGTCGTTCTCGGCCGCGCTTCGGGTGGGATTCATCGCCTGCGATACCGCGTTGGCGAGCGACCTGGCCGACCTGAAGTCGCTCGTGCATGTGAGCAGCTCCGAGTATTGCGAGCGCATGGTCGACGTGATGCTGCGGGAAGGCCACTATGAGCGCCACCTGTTCCGTTTGCGCCGGCGGCTGGAAGCGGCAACCGCGCAGGCCTTGCAGGTGCTGGACGATCTGGGGGCGGAAGTCTTCGCGCGGCCGGCGAGTTCGCTCTATCTGTGGCCGGCGTTTCCGGGCATCGAGGATACGGTCGCCTTGGCGCACGCGTTGATGCCGGAAAAAATCCTGCTCGCTCCCGGCCGGGTATTCAGCGTCGACGTCGACAAGGTGTCGCGCTGGTCGCGTTGCAATGTCGGTGCGCTGGTGGATGAGCGCTTCGGCCGGGCCCTGCGTGCCCGGCTGCCGGGCAGCGGTGGCGGTGGTGGCGGTGTCAGGTCGTCTGCATAGGCGTCGGCGCGGGCGCGGCGGCGGGGTTGCGTTTGTGCTGGGTGGCGTCGTATTGGCGCAGCAGGACCTCCGCCACCTGGTCCGGTACGGATAGACCTTCCAGGAAAGCATCGATCTGCGTATAGGTGACGCCGAAGGCGTCCTCGTCGGGGCGCAGCGGGCGCAGGGTTTCCAGGTCGGCCGTGGGGACCTTCATGACGAGGTCCTGGGGAGCGCCCAAGGCGTCGCCCAGGGCGCGTACCCGGCGCTTGGTCAGCCCGTTCAAGGGCACCACGTCGGCGGCGCCGTCGCCATGCTTGGTGAAAAAGCCCATCAGCGCCTCGGCCGCATGGTCGGTGCCGACGACCAGGCCGTTGCGCGCGCCGGCGATGGCGTACTGGGCGATCATGCGTTGGCGAGCCTTGATGTTGCCGGTGACGAAATCCTCGGCCGCCGCATCGGCATAGGCGAGTCCGGCGGCGACCAGCGCGGCGTGTTGCGCATCGACAGCCGGCTTGATGTCGACCGTCATGCGCTGGTCCGCGGCGACGAAGTCCATGGCGCGGCTGGCGTCCTGTTCGTCCTTCTGGCTGCCATAAGGCAGCCGCACCGCGATGAAGGCGCATGCATATCCCTCGGACCGCAAGCGTTCCACCGCCAACTGGGTCAGGCGTCCCGCCACCAGCGAGTCCACGCCGCCGCTGATGCCCAGCACATAGCTGGTCTTGTTGGCGGCGCGCAGGTAGTTGGCGAGGAAGGCGACCCGGTGCGCGATCTCGCGGTCGGCGTCGAACGCCGCGGCGACGCCCAAGGCGCGGGAAATGGCGGTCTGGCGGTCGGAAGGGCCGGAGGTGGGGGGTGTCGTCATCGAGGGTCCTTTCATGCCTGGCAGGGAAGGGAGTGGGGACGTGTGTTGTTCAGCGTAGCTTATTCAACGCCGATTCGCCCGTTTCGCCGATCACGATGCCCAGCTGTGCGGCCTTGTCCGACACGGCCTGGACCTTGGCGGTCAGCAGGTCGTCCAGCGTGTCGACCTTCGCCATGATGGCGCAGGCGTCGCCGATCCGGTTGCACGCTTCCATGCTGATGTAGCCGCAGCTGATGAAACCCTTGGGCGCCCGCATGATGAGCAAGGGCCGGGTCAATTGAAAATGCAGGGCGTCGTTGTCGTGCGAGGGTGTGGATGCCATGGTTGTCCTTCGGGGATTAGCGGGTATGGGGTTGAGACCGGGTTTGGCGGCGTGCCGGCGCCGCTGCGCGGGGGGCGACCCCCACGTTCGAGCAGACCAGGCCGGCCGCGATGGCGGCGATGCCGACGGCATGCCAAGTATGCAGCTGTTCGTGCAGCACCAGGGCCGATAACACGACGCCGAATACGGGAATCAGGTGGATGCTCAGGCCGGCGCGCGCGGGACCGAAGTGTTGCACGGCCCGCATGTAGAGCAGGTAGGCGCCCACCGACGGGAACAGGCCCACATAGACCAGGGCCACGCCGCTGGCGAGGGTCCATGTGCTGCGCGCGCCTGCCGCATGCTCGGCCAGCCAGAAGGGCAGCAGCACGATGATGGCGATGGCGATCTGCGCGGCCGTCAGGCCCAGGCGATCCAGTTCCGCCGGCAACTGCCGCAACCATAGCGTGTAGAACGCGAAGCAGACCATCGCCACCAGCAGGATGCCGTCGCCGGGCACCAGCGACACCTGCCGCCAGTGCGTCCACTGGCCCTGCAGCACCAGCGTCAGCACGCCCGCGAAGGACAATGCCAGGCCCACGGCCTGGCCGGCGGACAGGCCTTGCCGGTAGAACAACGCACCCGCCAGCACGATGAGCAGGGGAATCAGGGAATTGAGCAGCAGCCCATTGCTGGCGGTGGTGGTATGCAGGCCGACGTACACCAGCGAGCTGAACGCCGCCACGCCCGTCACGGCGGTGCCCAGGATCAGCCAGCGGTGCGCCAGGTAGCACCGCGCATCCCGGCGCAGGCCGCGCCAGGCGAAAGGCAGCAGGCACGCCAGCGCGATCAGCCACCGGCCGAGGGCGAGCGTCATCGGCGTGATGGCGTCGCGCATCGCCCGGCCCGCGATGAAATTACCCGCCCAGAACAACGACGGCAGGAGCAGGGCGGCCCATGGGAGCATGCGCGCGGTCAGGGATGTCTCGGGTTTTGGCATGGCGGTCGGGAAGGGGGGAATCCGCTATTGTCGCCCGGGCGCGCTTCGCCCCGCAGCGTGCCCTTCGAACCCTGTCTTGCGAGCGGTCCTCGCGCGCTACCACCCGTCCCCGTCGGGGCAATCCGCGGGAAGAGTGACATCTTGTGAGTCGCGGTTGCTGCATTGCAGCAAATTCGATTTAATGGGCTGGTCCAATATGCTGCCGGCAGGTCGATCGTGACGCGAAACAAATCCTCCGTGCTCTTCTTCTCCGCCGTTCGCAAGATGGCGCGCTGGCAGCGCACGGCATGGCGCCTGGCGCCGCACGCGCTGTTCAAGGACCTGATGACGCCATCATCGGAACGCCCGGCGGCAGCCGGCAAGGTCGCGCGCAAGCGCCCGCCGGCGGGCAGGCCGCCGCGGGATGCCGGGCCGGATGAGGCCGATGCCGCTCCCTTCGCGGGGACGTGGAAGGCGCGCGTGTACCGGACGCCTCCCACGCCGGGCGCATGGCCGGTGCGCCTGTCCTATTTCGTCTATGCGCCGCCGGGGCTGCGCAAGGGTTGCCCCGTGTTGGTCATGCTGCACGGATGCGAGCAGACCGCCAGGGATTTCGCGGTGGGTACGCGCATGCATCGCATCGCGGACCGCGAGGGCGTGTTGCTGGTCTATCCGCAGCAATCTCGACGTGGACAGCAGAACCGCTGCTGGCATTGGTACCAACCGGATGCGGCGCATGGCTACGCCGAAGCGGACGCCATCGCGGGCATCGCGGCCGCGGCGGCGACGGATAGCCAGGCGGACCCTTCCCGCATCTACATTGCCGGCCTGTCCGCCGGCGCCAGCATGGCGGCGCTGGTGGCCTTGCGGCATCCGGACCTGTTCGCCGCCCTGGGCATGCATTCGGGCGCCGCCTTGGGAAGCGCGCGCAACGCCGGGCAAGGCTTGCGAGTGATGCGTCATGGCGTGGACGCGGCCCCGGAGCAGGCCATGGCGGCCCTGGTGGCCGAGCGGGCGGGGTTCCCCGGCATGCCCGCCATCATCGTGCAGGGCGAGGACGATACGGTGGTCGACAAGCGCAACGGGTGGCAGCTGTTCGAGCAACTGGCGTGGGCCAACGGCATGGACGTCGACGACAGCGCCGTGGCCCAGGAAAAATCCGCCGGCAATGCGCGCCACCACAGGCGCACGGATGCGCCCACGCGGCGCGGACCCGTCGTCAGCGTGTGCACCGTGCCTGGGCTGGGCCATGCCTGGAGCGGGGGCGATGGCCGCGTGCGCTTCCATGCGCGGCAGGGGCCCAATGCGTCCTTGCTCATGTGGCGGTTCTTCAAGGGACGCAGGCGCGCAGGGTAGCCGCCGGAGGAACCCGCCGGAGATGGCGTGTATTAGGCGTCGACAGGCATGTGGGCGGTAATATCCGGGTTCTCTTCTTCTGTTGGAATGCACGCCATGCAGGTGCTGGTGGACGCGGACGCCTGTCCGGGCGTCGTCAAGGAAATGCTGTTTCGCGCCGCGCGCCGCGTCGAGATATGCGTCACGCTGGTGGCGAACCAGTACTTGCGCACGCCGCCGTCGCCTTATATCAAGGCGGTGCAGGTGCCGGCCGGATTCGACGTCGCGGACGCCCGCATCATCGAGATGGCGGCGCCGGGGGACCTCGTCATCACCGCCGATATTCCACTGGCCGCCGCCGCCATCGAGAAGAACGCCCACGTGCTGGACCCGCGCGGCAACTGGTTCACCCGTGAAAACATCCAGGAACGCCTGACGATGCGGGATGTGATGGATCAACTGCGCAGCGCGGGCGTCGAGACAGGCGGTCCTTCCTCATACTCGCAGCAGGACAGCCGGGCGTTCGCCGGGCAGCTGGACCGGTTCCTCGCCCGGCATGCCAAGCCGTCCGGCGCTGGTTGAGAAGCGCGGCAGGCTGCGTCGCGCGCTCATCGCCGTCCGCGCGGCCTGGCTCCTTTTCCGCGCTTGCCGGTAAAGGGGTCCAATGCCTGGCTCCGATCGTCATCGGGATCTTTCGGCAGTCGGTCCGCTGTGCGCGCGCCCCGCGTGGCGGCCGCGCCCTTGCCGCTTGGCGCCTTGGGAAGCACCGAGCGTCCGCCGCGCCGCTTCGGCCTGGGTTCGACGCCTATCCGTTCGTCGCGCGCGAGTGCCAGCGACGCCGCCTGGCGGGCGGTGTGCTCGAAGTCCGGGTCATTTTCCGGGATGTATAGCCATTTTCCCAGCACCGGGTGCTGGCGCAGGGCCGGCAGGTCCGCCATGAGCGACGCATGATGATCTTGCGAGGTGCAGACCAGCAGGCCGTTCCAGGGTTCGTCGCGGTCGCTGGCGACCAGGCACAGCAACCCATCGAGATAGGCGGCCAGGGCGCCGAACATGGACTTGGGCAGGTAGGTTTCCTCGCCGTCGAAGACGTCGAAGACCCAGGCGAGCGAATTGGAGGCCGGTGGCATGTGGGCTTTTTCCCCGCGCCGAACGCGGCGCGTCAATCCATTTTATGGAACAGCGCCTGCCCATGCTCGCGCAGCAGCCCGACCATTTTTTCCGCCGCTGGCGAAAGGCTGACATCCTTCGGGTAGGTCAGGCCGAAATTGCGCACCAGCGTCGTCGCCGCAAGGGGGATTTCACGCAGGCGGCCGTGGCTGGCCTGGATGGTGCGGCGCGATACGAAGCTGAGCAGGTGCGTGTCCGCGATGACGCGGGGAATCAGCGGAATGGAATTGGTCTCGATCTGCGTCAGCGGCGACGCCAGCCCGCGCGACTGGAAGACCTGGTCCAGCCAGACGCGGCTGGCCACGCTGACGTTGGGCAGGGCCCAGCGATAGCGCGCCATCCGCTCCAGAGTGACCGGCCCGCGTGCCTGCAGCATGGGATGCCCGGCGCCCGCGGCCACCACGACGATGTCCTCCAGCAGCGTGTCGTAGACGAATTCGGCGTCGTCCTCGTCGGGCACGAAACCCAGCACCAGGTCCAGGTTGCCTTCGCGCAGTTCGATGCGCGATTCGTAGTTCATGCGGATCAACAGCTTGAGCTGCACGTCGGGCGCTTCCTGCAACAGCAGCCGTGAGATGGTCGGCAGCAGGTATTCGGCGCCCAGCGGCCCGCAGCCCAGCCGCACGATGCCGGCCGTGCCCTGGCCCAGGGCGGCCACTTCATCGCGGACCGCGTCCGCGGCATTGAGCAGCGGGGTGGCGCGCGCCAGCAGGGCCGTGCCCGCCGCGCTCAAGCGCTGGCCCCGGCCCACGCGCTCGAACAGGCGCGCGCCCAGCGAGGCTTCTAAACGAGTGATGGCCTTGATCAGCGCGGGCTGGGAGCGGTGCACGACCTCCGCCGCCCGTCGCGTATTCCCGGCCTGGGCCAGGGCGACGAAGTATTTGAGATCACGCAGGTCCATGGAAATGAGCGCGGCGGCCTGCGCGGCGACTGGACCCCGCTGGGGCCGCGCCGCCTTGAGACCGGAATTTGATCGCTAAAAGAATTCAAATGATAAAAATTTTACAGTAGACCGGATCAATTCCCGCCGTCGACAATCATTCGATGCCGCGACGGGTCCGAGCTCGGCCCGGCATGCCGACGAGATCGCCACGGCGGCATAACGACAACGAGACGGAGACGACATTGCCCGCAACGCCCCCCATCCTGGGACAGGACGTCCCGCCCTCGGCCGTCCCTACCCTGGAATCCCGATGACCCATACCGTTTTCGTCACCGCGCCCAAGCTCGCGCAAGCCGGCGTGGACCTGCTGCAGGCCGCCGGTGCGCGCGTGATCTACCTTCCCGACGCCGACGATGCCCGGGCCGTGCGCGCCATCATGGCGAGCGAGCCCGTGGACGCCGTCATTTCCCGCACCGTGGCCCTGGACGCGCAGGCCATCGCCGCCTGCCCGACGCTGAAGGTGGTGTCCAAGCACGGCGTCGGCGTCAGCAATATCGACGTGGCGGCTTGCACCGAACGGGGCATCCCGGTGTACATGACCCCCGGCGCCAATGCGCAGTCCGTCGCCGAAATGACCCTGGGCCTCCTGCTCGCGGCGGCGCGGCGCATCCCCTGGATGGACGGCGAATTGCGCGGCGGCCGCTGGTCGCGCGCGCAGGATGGCGTGGAACTGCACGGCCGCGCCCTGGGTCTGGTCGGCTTCGGCCAGGTCGGGCAGCGGGTGGCGCGCGTGTGCCTGGCCCTGGGGATGCGCGTGCATGCCCACGATCCCGCCTTGCGCGACCAGTCCAGCCCGGTACCGGAGGTACGGTTGTGGGACGCGCTGGATGACATGCTGCCGCATTGCGACGTGCTGAGCTTGCACGTGCCCTTGAACGCCCACACGCGCCATCTGCTGGACGGCGCACGCCTGGCGCGCCTGCCCAAGGGCGCGATATTGCTGAACACCGCGCGGGGCGAGGTGGTGGATGAGGCCGCGCTGGTGCGCGCGCTGCGGGATGGACACCTCCACGCCGCCGGGCTCGACACCATGGCCGTCGAACCGCTACCCGCCGGCAATGCCCTGGCCCAGTTGCACAATGTCGTGCTGACGCCGCATGTGGGCGGGTCGACGCCGGCCGCGCTGGCGGCGATGGCGTCCGGCGCCGCGCGCAACGCGCTCGGATGGCTGCGCGGAACGCCCGCCGACGCCGCGGCGTGCGTGAACGCGGCGGTCCTGTCGCGCGGGCCGGCGCCCGCACCTTGAAGTCCGCCCTGAAGCCATTTCCTAGCTGTTTCCCTTCTTGTCCTCGAACTCGCAGGAGCGACTCATGACGAATACATCCGCTCAATCCGCCTGGCCAGCCGGCTACCGCATCAACCCGCGCGCCGCCGGCCCGGCGGCCGATGTCGTGCAGGGCTTCCAGGGCCTGCCGGCCGCGGCCATCGGCGACTCCATGAGCCGCAACGCCGGCACTTTGGGATTGCGGCAATACCATGCCCGCCTGGATACGACCATCTGCGGCCCCGCCTTCACGGTGCGCGTGCGTCCTGGCGACAATCTGATGATCCACAAGGCCCTGATGATGGTGCAGCCTGGCGACGTGCTGGTCATCGACGGTGGCGGCGACCTGACCCAGGCCCTGGTTGGCGGCCTGATGCGGACCACCTGCGTGGCGCGCAAGCTGGCAGGCCTGGTGATCGACGGCGCGGTGCGCGACCTGGTGGAGTGGGCCGAGGACGGCATGCCCATCTGGGCGCGCGGCCATACGCATCGGGGCCCGACCAAGGATGGGCCGGGCGAGATCAATGTGCCTATCAGTTGCGCGGGCATGGCGGTGCTGCCGGGCGATCTCATCGTCGCCGATGCCGACGGCGTGATCGCCGTGCGCGCGGAAGAGGCCGCCGAAATCCTGGCCCGCACGCGCGCCCATCTGGAGAAGGAGGCCAGGATACGGGAGACGAATCGCACGGGGACCGCCGACCCGGAGCGCTTCGATGCCGTGCTGCGCGCCAAGGGTTTGCCGGTTTGATCAGCTAGCCGGGCGCGTGCAGGACCACGTACAGGACCAGGTACAGGACCAGGTACAAGACCCGGGTACAACGCCAGGCACGACGCCAGGTAGAAGACCAGGTATTGCCCTGCCGTCGGGGCAACAGTCCCCGGCGCGCCATCACGATAACAACAGGAGAGGAGAACCCCATGGACCGACGTTATTTTCTGCAGGCCGCCGCGGCTGCCGCGCTCATGCCCGCATGGACCCGGGCGCTGGCCGCGGACTGGCCCCGGTCGCCCATCAAGCTGGTCGTGCCTTTTCCGCCGGGCGGCGGCACCGATACGGTGTCGCGCCTGGTGGCCGAGAAGCTGGCCGTGCTGGACAAGTGGCAGGTGATCGTCGACAACCGGCCCGGCGCGGCGGGCAATATCGGGCTGGACCAGGTCTCCAAGGCCCGTCCCGACGGTTATACGCTGGCCATGGCGCAAACCTCGAACATGGCGATCAATCCGGCGCTGTACGCCAGCATGCCCTTCGACCCGCTGAAGGACCTGACGCCCATCGTCGAGGTCTGCGCGCAACCCGTGGTGCTGGTGGTGCGCAACGAATCCCCCTTCAAGGGATTGGCCGACCTCGTCCAGGCCGCCAAGCGCCAGCCGGGCAAGTACACCGTCGCCCAGGCCGGCCTGGGCACGGTCGGCCACCTGGCCGGCGAAATGCTGGTGCGCGCGGCGGGCATCGACATGATGCAGGTGCCCTACAAGGGAGCGGGGCCGGCCATGACCGACCTGCTGGGCGGCCAGGTGGATACCTACTTCGGCAGCGCGGCCTCGGTGATGCCGCAATTGCTGGCCAGGAAAATACGCGCGCTGGCGGTGACGTCAACGCGCCGCCTGGCCGGCTTGCCCGACGTGCCGACGGTCGCCGAGCAGGGCTATCCCGGCTTCGAGGCGACGACGTGGCTGGGCCTGGTCGGACCGGCGGGCCTGCCGGCCGACGTGGTGGCGGCGGTGAATGCCGCCGTCAATGCCGTGGTGGCGCGCAAGGATGTCCAGGATCGCCTGCTGGCCGAAGGCAACGAACCGATCGGCGGGACGCCGCAGGCATACGCGCAAGTGATCCAGGGCGAACATGCCAAGTGGGGCAAGCTGATACGCGACGCCGGGATCAAGGTCGAGTAAATCGCCTGGACCGGGGTTGGACCGCCAGGCCGCCGAGCGGCCAGGCCGTCAGGTCCGCAGGCGCGCTTCCTGCAAGTCTATCCCCTTGACCATGTCGCGCGCCATTTCGTCCGACAGCGTCCCATGGCGTGCCAGGCGATAGATCTCGTTGCGCGATGCCGCCAGCGCGGCGAGCCGCATCTGCCGTTCTATTGCCTGGTGCTGCTTGACGATTTCCGGCTCGACGTCCTGGTCCAGGCCCCCGGCGGTGCGTTGCCGGAGGGTGTTCATGAGGCGGGTGGCGATCTCCGTATAGACGGTGGGGTCGGCCTGCGGGTTCTTGACCGCCAGCGCGTGCGCCGTGGCCTCTATGCTTTTCAGCGCGGCCTCGCGCGCCGCCGCATTGGCCAGGTCCTCCTGGCGATGATGCTCCGCCTCCTCGGGCACCTCCAATCCCTGCAAGAGGCGCGGCAGGCCGATGCTGGCGGTGATCAGGGAAACGATGATCACGGTGGCTGCCAGGAAAATGGCAAGGTCGCGTGCCGGAAACGGTTCGCCGCTGTCCACGACGAAGGGCAGCGTCAGCACGCCCGCCAGCGTGATGGCGCCGCGCACGCCGGCCAGCGATACCGCCAGCAGCAGCCGTATGCTGGGCTGCGGCGCCTGGGCGCCCCGGCGCGCGGCGATCCGGCGGCCGATGGCCAGCGACAGCCATACCCAGCCGAAGCGCAATGCCGCCAGCGCCACGTTGATGGCCACCGCGTAGACCAGCAACCACCAGGGATTCATATGCCCCGTGTCCATCACCACGCTTACCGCGCCATTGAAAATGGCCGGCAGCTGTTCGCCCAGCAGCACGAACATGATGCCGTTGAGCGTGAACTGCAGCATGTTCCAGACGGCGTTGCGCTGAATGCGCGTGATGGCCATGGCCCTGCCGGACAATTCCACATAGCTCATGGCCACGCCGGCGGCGACCGCCGCAAGAATGCCCGAGGCGCCGATGTGTTCGGCCAGCTCGTAGGCGCCGAAGGGAATGATCAGGCTCAGCAGGATTTCGGAGCCGGGCTCTTCGCCGAAGTTGCGGGTGAACAGGTTCTTGGCCGCGGTGACCAGTATCGTGAAGATGGCGCCGGTGGCCAGGCCGCCGATGGCCACCCACAGGAAGGACAGCGCCGCCGATCCCAGCGAGAAGCTGCCCGATACGGCCGCCATGACGGCGAAGCGGAAGGCGACCAGGCCGCTGGCGTCGTTCAGCAGGGACTCGCCTTCCAGTACGTGCAGGATGCGCTTGGGGATGGTGACGCGCTGCGTGATGGCCGATACCGCCACGGGATCGGTGGGCGATACGATGGCCGCCAGCGCGAAGGCCACGGGCAAGGGCATGGCCGGGATCATCCAGTGGATGAAATAGCCGACGCCCAGCACCGTGATGAATACCAGCCCGAACGCCAGTTCAAGGATGGAGTACTTGTCGCGCAGGACGCCTTCCTTCGGAATGCGCCATCCGTCGAGAAACAGCAAGGGCGGCAGGAACAGCAGGAAGAAGACTTCCGGATCGAGCCGCACGCCGTGATTGGAGAAGATGGAGATCAGCGCGCCCAGGGCGATCTGCACCAGCGGCAGGGGCACGGGCACCGGTAGCACCCGGACCACCATGCCGCTGACCAACACGGCGGCGAACATCGCCAGGGTGATCCCGATTGCTTCCATGACTGTCTTCCCTTCTGCTGGCCCGGAGGAACATTTCCGGGCGCTATCTTCTCACGTCGACGATCAGTTGCTGCTGGCGCGCCAGGCGCCTTCCGCATTCTTGCAGAACAGGAATTGCCAGTGCTCCTTGGCAGATTGTTGCGAGACATTGGCCGACATCAGGCGGCACTGGCCTTCCCGCGTCGTGTTGCTGGGCGTCAGCGTCACGCTCACCGGTCCGCCGCGCAGTCGCTTGGTCTGGCTGGTCCAGGTGGTGGTCGATCCGTCAGCGGCGTTGTCCAGCGCCTGCGCCACGGTTTGCTCGAAGGCTGGCCACTCCTGCTTGGGGATGCGGGCGACGATGGTGTTGTTCATGAAGGCCACGCCCGCGGCCTGGGCGGCCTGTCCGCAGGCCAGCGCGAGCACGATCGACGGAATGACACGGGAAATTCGCATGGAGTTCTCCTGATTGAATGATGGTCGAAAAAATCGCGCCGCGGCGTTGTCGTTCGCTGACGGGCCGCCTGCATTGTCGTCGGTTGGCAAGCAACAGACGGTGTCCACTTTTGACATATAAAGTTACGAAAAAAAGGACGCCGACCCCGTCCCCGCTAATTACCGATTATGTCAAGATTGCCGCTGTTTTTGTACTTTGCGTTGCATCCCTGCCGTGGCTCCGGTTTGCGCTGGATTCACACATATCTTGCTTTGGGCGATGTGTTTATTCGCCAGTCAGTGCCGCGGGTGCTTTGCGCATCACGATCGCGCGACGTCATCCGATTGCTTTTCCAGTTGTCCCCCCAAGGAGATATGCAATGGAATGGCTTTTCGACACGTTACGCAAGTATCCGGAACTCGCGATTTTTCTCACGTTGGGCGTGGGCTACTGGATAGGCGCCAAGAAATTCAAGGGATTCAGCCTGGGCGCCGTCACCGGCACCCTGCTGGTGGGCGTGCTGGTCGGCCAGCTCAATATCCAGATCGCGCCTGTCGTCAAGCAGGTCTTTTTCCTGCTTTTCCTCTTCGGCCTGGGCTATGGCGTCGGGCCGCAATTCTTCCGGGGCATGAAAAGCGACGGCTTGCCCCAAGTCCTGTTCGCGGTGGTGCTGTGCGTGATCTGCCTGCTGGCGAGCTGGGGCACGGCCGTGGCTTTCGGCTTCGATCCCGGCACGGGCGCCGGCCTGCTGTCGGGGGCGCAGACGATTTCCGCCGTGATGGGCGTGGCCACGGACACGATCAACGGCTTGACCAGTGTCGATGAGGCGACGCGCAAGCATTGGATAGACAGCATTCCCGTTGCCTATGCCGTCTGCTATATCTTCGGCACCATCGGCAGCGCCTGGCTGCTGGCCACGGTCGGTCCCAAGCTGATGCGCGTGGACCTGGTGAAGGTCTGCCAGGAATACGAGGCCCAGATGTCGGGCGGCCAGGACTCGCTGGAGCTGTCGGGCTACCGCAAGTTCATCGCCCGGGTCTACCGCCTGGACCAGGCCGACCTGGTCGGCAAGACCGTGGCCGACCTGGAGGCGCGCTTTCCCGATGCCCGCGTGTTCGTCGAACGGATCCGCCGTAGCGATGGCATCATCGATGCGGACCCCGCCACTGTCCTGCAGGCCGGCGACATCCTGGGCGTCGCGGGCCGGCACGATGTGCTGGTGGAGCAGGGGGCCAGCAGGATAGGTCCTGAAGTCGAGGATCACGAGCTCATCAACCAGCCGGCCGAATTGCTCGAGGTCGTCCTCACCAACAAGAATCTCGCGGGCAAGACCCTGCGCGAAATCGCGGCCTTGCCCAACGCCTCGCTGGGTCGTGGCGTATTCCTGCGCAAAGTGGTGCGCGGCGGCCATGAGATGCCGGTCAACTGGGGGTTGAAGCTGGACCGCGGCGACCACCTTTTCATCGTCGGCGCCAAGCGCGATGTCGAACGCGTCGTCGACAAGCTGGGCTATGCCGACCGCCAGACCGCGCAGACCGACATGGTGTTCGTCGGCTTCGGCATCGTCATCGGCGGCCTGCTGGGTTCGCTGGTGCTGACGGTGGCCGGCATTCCCGTCACGCTGTCGACTTCCGGCGGGTCCTTGATCGCGGGCCTGGTGTTCGGTTATCTGCGGTCCCTGCATCCCACCTTCGGGCGGGTGCCGGAGCCGGTGCACTGGTTCCTCACATCGGTGGGCCTGACGACCTTCGTCGCCGTCGTGGGCATCTCGTCCGGACCGGGCTTCGTCGAAGGTTTCCGGCAATTGGGATTCAAGCTTTTCCTGGCGGGCATCGTCGCCACGTCGGTGCCCATGGTGGTCGGGGTGCTGCTGGCGCGCTATGTCTTCAAGTTCCATCCGGCCATCGCCCTGGGCGTGTGCGCCGGTTCGCGCACCACCACCGCGGCCATCGGCCAGATCACGGAAAACGCGAAGAGCCAGGTGCCCGCCCTGGGCTACACCATACCCTACGCGATCGGCAATACCCTGCTGATCATCTGGGGCATCGTCATCGTTCTGTTGATGGTCTAGCGCCTGCCCACAGGTACCGGCGACGTACCGTCGCCGCCTTACTCACGTATGGTTTTTTTGGAGACGTCATGACCGCGCATGCGAAATCCGTCCTGAAGCCTGTCCGCGCCACTTTGGCGTCGGCCCTCGAAACCACGCGTTCCCGCCAGAAGGAGATGGAGCAGCTGTCTCCCTTCGAGCTCAAGGACTTCCTCATCAACCTGGCGCGCGATCGCCAGAAGACGTCCACCGCCATCATGCTCAATGCGGGCCGCGGCAATCCCAACTGGATCGCCACCGAGCCCCGTGAAGCCTTCTTCCTGCTGGGACGCTTCGCCATGGACGAGGCGCGCCGCGTGTACGACCACGGCATCATGGCCGGCATGCCGGAAAAGCCGGGCATCGCCCAGCGGCTGCGCGACTTCCTGCAACGGAACAAGAATGCCCCGGGCGCCGATTTCCTCGGCGGCGTCTATCAGTATGGCGTCAAGAAAAAAGGATTCGACCCCGACGCCTGGATACACGAACTGGTCGATTCCATCATCGGCGACAACTATCCGGTGCCGGACCGCATGCTGGTGCACACCGAGCAGATCGTGCACGATTACCTGATGAAGGAGATGTGCGACGGCCGTCCTCCCAAGGGCAAGTTCGATCTGTTCGCCGTCGAGGGCGGCACCGCGGCCATGTGCTACATCTTCGACAGCCTGCAGCAGAACGGGCTGTTGAAGCAGGGTGACAAGGTGGCCCTGTTCCTGCCCACGTTCACGCCGTATATCGAGATCTCCCACCTGGAGCGCTTCCAGTTCAAGATCGTGCCGATCAACGCCAGCAGCGTGCGCGCGGACGGCACGCATGACTGGCATTATCCGCCCGAGGAAATCGCCAAGCTGGCGGATCCCAAGATCAAGCTGGCGGTGACGGTCAATCCCAGCAATCCGCCGTCGGTGGCCTTCAATCCGATGGAGATGCGGCAGATCGTCGACATCATCAAGAAGAACCCCGACCTGATCCTGGTCACCGACGATGTCTACGGCACGTTCGTGCCGAATTTCCGCTCGCTGATGGCCGAAGTGCCGGCCAACACGATCTGCGTCTATTCGTTCTCGAAGAATTTCGGCTGCACGGGCTGGCGCCTGGGCGTGATCGCCATCCACGAGCAAAACCGCATGGACGAGCGCATCGCCAAGCTGCCGGGCAAGGAGCGCAAGCGCCTGCACCAGCGCTATGGTGCCCTGACGCTGGAGCCGGAAAAGCTCAAGCTGATCGATCGCATGGTGGCCGACAGCCGCGACGTGGCCTTGAATCACACCGCTGGCCTGTCGCTGCCGCAGCAGGTGCAGATGGCGTTGTTCGCCTTGTCCCATTTGCTGGACTTGAAGGACAGCTACAAGCACCTGACCATGAAGGTCGTGCAGGACCGTCGCGATGCCCTCTGGCGCGGCCTGGGCATTCCGCTGCCGCCCGAGGACAAGCAGCGCGCGTGGTACTACGTCGAACTGGACTTCATGGTGTGGGCGCAGAGCGCCTATGGGGACAAGTTCTGCGAGTACATGCGCAAGAACTACGAACCGGTGGACTTCCTGTTCCGCCTTGCCGAGAAGTCCGGCGTGGTCTTGATGGATGGCGGCGGCTTCGGCGGTCCTCCCTGGTCCATCCGCGTGTCGCTGGCGAACCTGAACGAGGCCGACTACGCCAATATCGGGCAAGCCATGGTGGAAGCGGCCAAGGAATACGTCACCGCGTGGCAGGCCGGCGAGAAGGTGCATTCCGGACCGCGCGGCGTGGTCCCACAACTTGGCGTGGGCGCGCAACCGGCGCCGGCCGATCGCAAGCAGGCGTCCAACCTCCCGGCGCCTGAGCCCGTCGCGGCGCCGGCGGGGAAAAAGGGCAAGAGGATGGCGAGGGCCGTGCAGGTGTGGTCGGCCGAGACGGCGTCCCCGTCGGCGAGGAAGGCGGCAAAGAAGGCGGGCAAGAAGGCCGCCAAGAAAGCTGTCAAGGAAGCCGCCAAGGAAGCCCCGGCAGCCAAGAAGGCAAGCAAGGCGGCCGGCAAGACAGCGGCCAAGAAAGCAGTCAAGACAGCAGCCAAGAAAGCGGCCAGCAAGACCGGCCGCTAGCGTCCGGGGCAGCGGGGCCGGGTGACGAGTAGCAGGATGGGCGCAGGGACGCGCATGGCGCGGTAGGGGACCCTATGACGTGTTCGGTCGGTTTTTTCAGCGATATTCCGATCGCTTTGTTGTTCGTCACCGTTGGGCTGGGCTTCCTGGCCGGCCGATTGCGGGCCGGGCCCATACAGCTGGGCGGCGTGTGCGGCACGTTGATCGCCGCCTTGCTGCTCGGCCAGACGGGCTGCAGCCTGGGGGGCGATACGAAGGATATCGCCTTCGCCCTGTTCATCTTCGCCATGGGCTATTCGGGCGGCCCGCAGTTCTTCGCCAACCTGAATCGCTCCAGCCTGCGTTATATCGCCCTGCCGCTGATCGAGGCCGTCCTGGTATTGACCATCGTCCTGGTGGCGACGCGCCTGCTGCACCTGGACGCGGGCACGGCGGCCGGGCTGGCCGCGGGCGCCGCCACGGAGTCGGCGGTGGTGGGAACGGCCGCCGAAGCGCTCAAGCACCTGAACCTGTCCGACGCGGAACAATTGCGCCTGCAATCGAATATCGCGACGGCCTATACGCTTACCTACCTGATCGGCTTGATCAGCATCGTGTTCTTCACCAGCGCGGTGGCGCCGGTGCTGCTGGGTATCGATTTGCGCACGGCCGCGAGCAAGCTGGAGGAAGAGCTGGACGTGACCGCCGCGCCGGACCAGCTCGACCAGCCCATCATGCCGCGCCTGGTTGGCCGCGCGCACCTGGTACGCGACGCCGTGGGGCAGACCATCGCCCAGGTGGAGCATGCCCTGGGCGGGCGCTCCGCCATCAGCAAGCTGCTGCGCGATGGCGCCGCCGTCTCGCTGGCGCCGGATGAAGTGCTGCGCACGGGGGACGTGGTGGTGGTGCTGGCGGTGCGCGATCATGCGGTGCGCGCGTCGTCGTTGATCGGGCCGGAGATGCAGTTGCCGGAGGAACACGCCCAGGCCGATGACTTGCGCCTGGCCACCAGGACCGTGGTGGTGGGTCGCAAGCGCATCAACGGCCGTACGCTGCGCCAGCTGGCGCAGCAGGCATCCGCGAAAGCGGCGCATGGCGTGTTCGTGCAGTCCATCGTGCGGTCCGGCCATGCCTTGCCGGTGGGCCCGTCGACGATGCTGCAATATGGCGACGTCGTGACGCTGGTCGGTCCCGAGGCGCGCGTGGCGGCTGCCGTGGCCCGGATGGGTAGCGAACTGCGCACGACGCAGGGTACCGACCTGGTCTTCCTGTGCTTCGGCATCCTGGCCGGCCTGGTGATAGGCAGCCTGGGCGCGCGCATCGGCGGGATTCCCGTGTCCCTGGGGAGTGGCGGCGGCGCGCTGGTCAGCGGCCTGGTGTGCGGCTGGTTGAATGCGCGGCGGCCCAATATCGGCCATCTGCCCGGCGCGGCGGTGAGCTTGCTCAAGGAACTGGGGCTGGCGATTTTCGTGGCCTGCGTCGGCTTGTCGGCGGGCCCGCAAGCGGTGGCCCTGGTGCGCGAGCATGGCCTGGCCCTGCCGCTGATCGGCTTGCTGGTGTCGCTGGGACCGGCCTGCCTGTCCCTGTGGGTGGGCCACAAGCTGCTGAAGATACCCGGACCCTTGCTGGTGGGCGCGATTGCCGGGCAGCATGTCAGCACCCCTTCCATCAGCGCGATCATGGCGACCAGCGGCAGCGCCGTGCCCTTGCTGGGATATACGGTGACCTACGCCGTGGCGAATGTCCTGCTGCCGGTGCTGGGTCCCATCATCGTGGCGCTCGCCCATCAGGTGGGGGCATGAGACAGCCGCGCCGCCCCTAGGGCGAGTGGCGGCTAGCGTCGCACCACGGGCGCCGGCAGGCCTTCGATCATGATGTTCACGCAGGCCGGCAGGCCACAGCCGCGCGCCTGCGCCAGGGCCGGCGTGACCGCCTCTGCCATGGTCACCAGGCTGCCATGGCCGCCGAAGGCCTGCGTGACGAGGTCGTAGCGCGTGGGCAGCAGTTCGCAGCCGACCGTGCGTTCCGGCCCGTATTCGCGCAGCTGGATCTGGTACTCCGCGTTCCAGCGCGCATCGTTGCCGACCACCGCGATGAAGGGCAGGCGATAGCGCACGGCGGTATCGATTTCCGCGGCATGGAAACCGAAGGTGCCGTCGCCCATCACCGCGACCACCGGCGCGCCGGGCCGCGCCAGGCTGGCTGCGACCGCGAACGGCAGCGCCGCGCCTATGGACCCGGCCACGCCATTGAGCACCCGGTCGGGCGCGTGCAGGATGGCTTGCGCCCACTGCCCGATCTCGCCGCCGTCGGCCACCAGCACGGCGTTCGGATGGCGGTCCAGCAGGGCCTGCACCGGCGCCAGCGCCTGATAGGGATGCAGGCGCCCGTGCTGCCCGGCCGTCGCCGTGGCCCACGCCGCGGGGCGATAGGCGAGGGCGGCGCGGACGTCGGCGGTCCACGCCGCATGGCGTGGCGTGTAGCCGGCGCAGGCGTCGCGCAGCGCCGCCAGGGCGGTGGCATGGTCCGCCTGCGCGGTCAGCGCCAGGCGCGCGCCCACCGCGCGGCGGCTGCGTTCGAATTCGAGGATCTCGGCGTCGATCTGCAAGAACGCGCAGGCGTCCGCGATCGCGGGCGCCGCGCCGAACTTCAGGGTGAAGTCCAGGCGCTTGCCCAGCAGCAGGATGCAATCGGCCTGCGCCAGGATCTCGGCGAAGGCGCCCAGGGCGGGATCGGCGACGCCGCGCGGGCTCTGCATGCCGATCACGGGGATGCCGCAGGCCGCTTCCAGCGCGGTGGCTGCTTGCAGGTCCGCGCCGCGCATGGCGGCGGGGCCGGTCAGGATCAAGGGCCGTTGCGATTGCGCCAGGGCATCCAGGATGGCGCGTGCCGATGCGGTGGACAGCGGCTGGGCCATGGGCGCGATGTCGACGGGGTCGACCAGGGCCTGCGTGCAAGGGGCCTCCAGCGCGTCCGTCGGCAGGCTCAGGTGAACCGGGCCGGGGCGGCCGGCGCGCGCCAGCTGGAGCGCCTGCTGCATGTCCCGCGACAGGCTGTCGGCGCTGGCGGCCAGCGTGGCGGCCTTGGTCAGGGGCGCGGCGATATCGGTCTGGCGCATTTCCTGGAAGGCGCCCATGCCCAGCTGCGCATGCGGCGCGTGACCGGACAGCAGCACCACGGGCGATTCGGCCATGCTGGCGGTATACAGGGCCGACACCGCATTGGCGTGTCCCGGGCCGCCGGTCACCAAGGCCACGCCCGGCTCGCCGGTCAGCCGCGCCCAGGCGTCGGCCATATGGACGGCGGCGGCTTCATGCCGGGTGTGCATCAGCTCGATGCCGGCATCCAGGCAGGCATCGAAGACCGGCATGATGTGATTGCCGGACAGCGTGAACAGGCGCTTGACGCCGGCGGCGGCGAGGGTGGCAGCCAGCGCCGCGGCGCCATTGCGAGGGACGGACATGTAGCGGTCTCCTGTTGTTCGGGGCAGTCAGGGGCATTGAAGGGGGCCGGCAAGCCGGTAACACTGCCCCTATTGTGCCTGTCGCGTCCGCATCCGTCAGCGCGCCTCGCGCTTCATCGCGCGTCGCGTGTCGCGGTGCTGGCGCAGGAAGATGCACGCGGGATGATGCGCATGCGCTGCCTGCCGATCATGAGATCGGGCAGGACGGCCGGCACGGCGTGGATATCGGCGCTCTCGATGGGAGCCGCGGCGGTGTCGCAGCCGGCGTCTCCTTCCAGGGAGCCGACGAGGTTCCAGCGGCCCTGGGCGTCCGGTTGGAACAGGTACCGCGACGCATTGTCGATGAAGAGCAGGGCCTCCGGCGTGCCCGGCGCAAGCTCGATATAGCGCGCCGTGCAGCGAGCGCGGTCGTCGTAGGCGCAAGTGGGCAGGCCCCAGGCGCGCTGCCGCCATATCTCCGGTTTCAGCAGGGCGTCCGGCAAGGCGCGGCCGGCGGGAAGCACGTCGACCGTCCTGGCCAGCAGCGCGGCGTCGGGCTCGTGATAAACGTAGTCGCGGTTGCGGGTGTAAGCGTCCAGCGCCTGCCGCGCCCGCTGCTTGATCGTGTCCGCGGCGGGGCCGGACGCATGGTCCGCCAGGTCACTCAGGGCGGTTGTCCCCCAGTGTCCGCCTTCGAGATAGAGCGCGCTGTAATCGAACTGGTCCGGGCGGACCGAGCCATCCTGCAGGCGCGCGATCTGGTTGGAGACCATCAGGCGCGCGGGATCGGCCACGGGCGAGAACAGCGCCGCCACCAGGGCGAGGAACAGATAGGCGGCGCTGGTATTGGTGGCCTCCAGCCGCTTCATCCAGGCGCGCGCGCGGATCAGCGAAGCGGCGTAGCCGACGGCATACCAGGCGCCCATCAGGCAGACGGCGGCGGCCACGATACGGTCCACGCTCCAGCCGTACTGGCGCACGCGTAATTGCAGGGCCCAGATGGCCAGGCCCACCAGCGGCAGCAACTCGACGGCGCCCAGCATCGCGGCCCAGCGGCGCAGGCGGTGGCTTTCCTGGCCGGGCGAGCCGTCCTGGTAGCAGGCATTGATCAGGAAAACCATCAGGGCGGCCGAACCCAACAGAAGCGAAGCCGCGTAGCGCGTATTCCAGAGCGGTTCGAGGGATCGCAACAACAGGCTGGCCAGGAAGGCGGCGACGATGGCGCTCATGAGCGGCAACAGCCACGAGAACAGGGTCAGCACCAGCAGGCGGATGCCGCGGATCAGCGAAGACTGGATGGACGTGACATGGATGGCGATGGCGATGGCCAGCGTGCTGGCGGGCAGCGCGAAGCCGGCCCGCGCGATGAGCTGTGCGGGCGCAGGCAGGCCTATGGTCTCGAAGAGCGTGGCGCCCAGATAGAGCACCAGCCAGAAGACGCCAAGGAAGACGTGCGCCAGGACGACTTGCAAACCGATGCGCCACGCTGTGTTGAAATGGCGGACGTAGGGAGGGGCGGCGTCTTCCGCGGCCTCGCCATACCGGTCGGTCATCAGGACCTGGCCGACAAAGCCGGCGGCGCTCAGCGCCAACCACAGGGGGAACCAGGGCAGCGGCAGGCCATTCGCATGCTCGTGGGCATCCAGGCCGCCGCGCAAGGCGTCGTGATAGCCCAGGCCGGCGGCGCCGACGGCCACCACCAGTGTCCACAACATCAATGGCCGCGGGCGCATGTGCCCGGCGCCGAGCAGGATGGCGATGGGGGCGTAGACCGTCGCCAGCAGCAGGGGGATGTAGATCCGCGGATTGGCGGCCTGCCAGGCCTGCTTGACGGCGTCCTCGCCGGCGCCGGTATGCAACAGCGAATAGAGCAACGCCGCCTGGAAGGCGGCGGTGAGCAGGCGGACAAGCAATATCCGCCGCCGGTCATCGGCGGGCGGGGGCGTGCTCGGGGAAGTGGCGTGCATGGCGATCCCGGTCGTGGAGGGGAGCCCATGATAGGGGACGGATGAGCAGGCTGGGTCGGGAGGATGTTTCCAGCGGTATTTTCCTTCCGCCAGGGAATGGCCGGGACGACTTGCGCGCTCTTTTAAAACTCTGCTATAGTCGCGTTCTTGCTTGAACGCGGACACGGAAACAACGCCGGGTACGCGAACGAGTTCAGGCAAGGCGGTGAGAGAAAGAAGCCGCGCAGCGATTTGCAGCAGGTGTGAAATACACGTGCAACAAGCAAAAAAGTTGTGCTAAAATCTTTCTTCTTTACCAAAGCGCCCGTAGCTCAGTTGGATAGAGTACTTGGCTACGAACCAAGGGGTCGTGGGTTCGAATCCTGCCGGGCGCGCCAATATCGCTGCTTGATCCGTCAAGCAGTAGAGGCGGTCTGAAGATTATGTCTTCAGGCCGCTTTTTTATTGCCGTTCGTATTTCGCGAAGAGAGACTCTGTCCAGGGCGCTTTCCATGGCCAGTCCAAAAGCAGGATATCCGCGGCAGCGATTCAAGATCCTTGCCATGAAAAAGGTGGGATACAACCGCAGGAAGCTTACCGTTTGGCTTACTGTGCGACCGGCACTCTGGAGTCCCTCGGAATGAGGACCGGGCCACGCAGTTTTGCGTACAGGGGGGCCTCGACATACCTGAAAAGGATGGACGCAAGCCCAAGGGACGAGATGAGATATATCAGGTACGTCGCCGCCATGGGCAACGCGCCATCCAGGCCCGCCATCCTCAAGGCACCGTGTACGGACATATGAACCAGGTAGACCGAAAAGCTGATCTGGCCGAGCCAGGTGAAGGTGCGTGACCCCAGGACGCGTGTCAGCCACGTTGCCGATGAAGCGTTGAGGTAGATTAGGACAGGCATGCACGCGAGCGCGATCGCTTCCTGATACCCTCTGGCTCCGCGCCAGATGATGACCAGGATCAGGCCGAGCAGGACCGGCTCGATGACCGGAGCCCAGCGCCCAGGGCATCCTCTTGCCGCGGCGAGAAGCTGGAAAGTTCCTACCCCGGCCAGCAATCCCGCGCCGGTGCTGAGCGCGGCGAGCGTCACGCCGGGAGCGGTCCGTTCAAAGGGCAGGGACACGGTGTGATTCACCATGAAAATCAAGGCATAGCAGGCTACGGCCAATGCGAGCGCCAGCGGCCCTCGCAAGCGCTTCATCGCCAAGGGCAGCACGATAAGTCCAACCCAGAATTCCGTGGAAATGGACCAACTGACGACGTTCCAGCTCCTGCCCTCGATCGGCCCCATGGCCTGGAGTAGGAGGAAGTTTGCCAAGGCCTCCTTCAAGAGATTTCCGCTGGTAGGTATGGCGCCAAAAAAAATAGGAGGGAGGAATATTCCGGCTATCCCCATCGAGAGTAGGTGCATGGGATAGAGGCGGGCCAGGCGTTGCCTGGCAAAGGCCCTTAGCGAAAACTGTCCGGAAACGATGTGTCGGCTCATCCCGTGGCACAAAGCGACGCCAGAGAGTATGAAGAAGAACTGTACCGCGAGCGCCAGGTTCTGAAAGTAGGTGGGGTCGGGCCGGCGCTCCACCAGGAAGAAATGCCCACTCAGGACACAGACGGCGAATATGCCCCGCAGGCCATCTAGGGATTTGATACGCCCACTTTCCATGCCGCGACTCTCAAAGCCAGTGATTCTAGATGAATTCCGGCGCATGAAGTGCGTTCACAGGATGCGCCGTCGCGGATCCATGGCGGCGATGGCCAGCTGTCGATCAAGTACACTCGCCACTCATTTCCCGGACGACATGATGAAGCTGACGCTACGACGAGAAAGCGCACGGGTGACATCGGTTTTTCTAATCGCCGTGGCGGTCACTGTGACGGGCGCGTGGGGCCTGGGCATTCTCTACGGGGCGTTTGCGACGCCGAAGGCGGCGGACTCCGCCCTCATCATCGAAACTTATCGGCGTTTGCTTCGTCCCGAGCCGGGCGAACGATTCGTTTTCATCACGCTGGCTTTCACCCTGCCGCTTTTATGCTTGGCCGGCGCGACAAGGCTGCGCGCCTTGCAGGATTCGGCAGTGGGTCGGCTGGAGCCGCTCAGGAAAATTGCCGCTTGGGTGACGGCCATTTTGTTCCTAGGGACCTTTTGGAATTTTGAGTTTAGTAAATGGTTGACCACTGATATACGTACGGCTTACTGGCAAACCGGATTGCTGCTTGCCTGCTTTCTGCTTGGCGTGCTGTGGTACCGCACGGTGGGACTGCGCCAGCGCACCGCGAATACCAGTACGTACTCCGCGATAGCATTCAGCCTTTTTTTCGTGGCCTGCTTCTTCCAGATGGCGGCGTGGCGCGTGGCGGGGATAAATGCCGTATTCGAATCCGGCACGTGGAGCGTGCACTTCGACGCGGTGATCTATCCTCTCAGCCAAGTCGTGGGAGGCAAGACGCTGCTCGCCGACCTGCCTTCACAGTATGGGCTTTTTCCGGAGATGATGGCGCCCTTGTTCAAAGTCGGGAGGCTATCCGTAAAATCGTTTACGTTGGCGTGCGCGGCAATGCAGTTGCTTTCGATGACGGCCTTATGGTGGGTATTGCATCGCACTGTGCTGGACCGAGCCTTGCGCATCGTTGGATCCTTGGCCCTTGTGATGCTTACATTCGAGAGCGCCATGTTCTTGATAGGCATTCCGGAGCGCTATTTCCAGTATTGGCCCGTGAGGTTTTTCTGGCCTGCCATTTCGGTCGTCGCTTTTTATCGATATAGCCGAACGCTGACGGATTCGTCTGTGGTGCTCTTCGCGGTGGTGGCTGCCGTGGGCGCGCTGTGGAATGCCGATTCCGGCTCCATGATCATTTTGGCGTTTCTGGCCTTTCTCGGATTCAAGCTGACCGGCGCATACTTGCATCGCGCGGATACAAGCGCGTTGCGGGTCAGGCTTTGGAAGGCGGCCGCCATTCATGTCCTGACGGTGGTGCTGACGGCAGGGTTGTTTATCGGGTTCCTGTATTTCAAAGCCGCCGGTCCGCTGCATCTCTCCTGGTTGTACGAATACCAGATCACGTTCTATAAGCTTGGCTTCACCATGCTACCCATGCCGGTCTTGCCGACCCCATGGATGGCCGTCATGGGGGTTTACCTGATGGGTGTCATCGTCGGGATTTCCGCGATCGTTCGAGGCAAGGCATCCTGGCGGCAGGACATCATCTTTTATTTGAGCTTATTGGGCGTGGGCTTGTTCCTTTATTATCAAGGACGGTCACATATCCTCAACCTGATCACGGTCGCATGGCCGGCGGTCCTGGTCGGAGCCATGCTCGCGGATCAGACTATAAGGCTGGTTCGGGCTGGCGCGGAGGACGCCAGCGCCCTGGCGATGCCTGCCGCGGCACTCGGAATCCTGGCGTTCTGCGCGTGGCCGCTAGTCTGGAATTTTCCCGCGCTCGTTCGTGACGCCGTCATTCTGGCGGAAACCCGGCATACGCCCGTCAGCGAGGTTGTCGATGATGAGCTCCACTTTATCCGGGAACATGCTAAACCCGGCGAGTCGTGCGCGATCTTGAGCGTGCGCCAAGGCATTTACTATGCCGAGACTCGCCTTGTTTCTCCGCTATCGGGGCCGGGCTATGTCGAAACCGTCCTTCAGTCCGATCAGGACAGGCTGCTTCAGCAACTGAAGGAAACCAGTCCCGGCTGCGTGTTTTTCGGTATTGGACCGAGCACGATAGCCCCGGTCGGCCCATTGGCCGCGGCGCTGAAGGGTTACACGGTCAAGGCGACGAATCGTTTGGGGACACTTGAATTTCTGGTCCCGCCGGCGGCGAAATGACCGTTGGATGTTGCCTTCCGTTCCGGCTGTGCCGGCCGGGATCGTCACGGTCGCTCCGCCCGGACGGCCGGTGTTATCTCGCTGTCTCGGAAAGAGATATTGTCGCTATCGGCTCAGATGTCTCCCGCGCCTTCCGGAGAATACGACGTCCGAGATTCCGGCTGGGCAGCTCTATCCAGCGGTAGGTGGCGTGAGACAGAATCACCGTCACTAGGAACGAAGCGGTGACTGCCGCAACCGAGGGAAGCCACGTGAAATTCTTCAGCACCACCATGTGGATCAGATAGAACGAAAAGGAAATCTTGCCAAGGTATTCGGTGAACGGGTTCGTCAGCAGCCATGGCCTTGCCGCCAGGCAGCTCAGTACGAATGCCACCGTCAGCGCGAGATACAAGGGTAGCCCCCATGTGCCGCTGTAGAAGACTTCGGGCAGGGCGATGAAATGGCCCAATACTTGCGGAGCGGCCAGGATGAATACCGCCAGCATCCAGTGGAAGGACTTCCCGAACAAGGCGGAAGCACGACTCAGATCCAGACCGATAAACATGCCTGCGAGAAAGTAGGGCAGGCGGTAATGAAGCGCGAAAAGGGAATTCGAGAGGGGCAGGTCCAGAGGCAGCAGTGACAGGGTAAGCATCGCCAATAGCGCAGCCCAGAACACGCCGCGCCGTGCCTGCCATAGCGGCCACA
The DNA here is from genome assembly GCF_004121055.1 of Achromobacter aloeverae. Taxonomy (GTDB): domain Bacteria; phylum Pseudomonadota; class Gammaproteobacteria; order Burkholderiales; family Burkholderiaceae_B; genus Bordetella_C; species Bordetella_C aloeverae. The sequence goes on along the minus strand of NZ_PYAL01000001.1, from coordinate 1,430,731 downwards.
GCAGCAGGAAAACGGCGTAGAAAATGACTTCGGGACCGATCGTCCATAGTATGCTCGCGCCTTTTACGAACGCCAGCGTCGGCAGCAACTCCATGCCCAAGCGATAATCGTCAAGTATCCATCCTGAACGCGCCAGCCCGTAGCAGACCATGACGACGCAGAAGAACAGGGGATAGATTCTCGCGATTCGCTTCACGGCGAAATCCAGTAGCGCCGTTCTTGTTGCAGGGACGTTCAGGTATAAATGCCCCATAAGCAAGCCACTGAGGACGAAAAACAGCATGACGCCTGTCTGGCCTGCGCCTGCTCCTCCGAACAAGCCCCCGAAGTAACTGTTGGATGCGTGCGTCATGAAGACGATTATGACGGCCAGGGCCCTGAGGCCATTGAGGACGGGGATGTTGTTCGGCGTGGGGCTCAATTCGAGGCCTGGTGAGAAGTCGCGCTATCGCCGGCCGGCGAGCAAGCGAAGTATCTTACTGCCTTTGCGCGTAATTGCCTCCTCGCGATCTCCCGTATCGATTTCGGAGAATCAATGGCACGGCGTGGGTTCAGTCGCCATCCGGGGGACAGCTTTCCTCGGGCGCCGGCTTCATCTTGCCGCGCTGCAACTCCAGGTATTTCTCGTATTTGGCATCGGCGCCTTGGCCGATGAGCCGGTACCAGGCCAGTTTCTTGCCTTCCCGCCTCAGGTAGCCGCCGACATTCTTCCGGTCGCCGATGGCGCATTTGCCGCCGTCATGCATATCGTCCTCGGTGCAGAGGAGGACATAAAGCTTGTCGCCTTCGAGCCGGCCGCTCAGGTCGCCCGCCTCGCCGCCGGTACGGGTGCCATCCGACCACGTACCGGTCGCCGACTTGCCCGAGCCGTCCGGCTTCACTTCCATCTCCGCATAGTGGCCGAAATTGCAGTCGCTGGCATAGCTCCATTTGCCCTCCAGTTGCGCCAGCCCCGCGGCCGGGGCAGCGTCGGTAAGGACGGGTGACAGGCTGGCCGCGGCTAGCAGCGTCAGCATCGTGTAGGCCTGCATGGTCGAGCGCATGGAATGGATACTCCCATGAGTAGGGGGCGAGGTGGATGAAAGCGCGAACGGAAAGCGCGAACTGAAGGCGCGCGAACAAAAAATCCGGCCGGTTTTTTCACCGGCCGGATTTTATACTTGAACGCCTGTCAACCCAGATCGAACCTGTCCAGGTTCATCACCTTGACCCAGGCCTTGACGAAGTCATCGACGAACTTGCGCTCCGCATCCGAGCTGGCATAGACCTCGCTCAGCGCGCGCAAGCGGGCATCGGCGCCGAAGACCAGGTCCACGCGCGTGCCGGTCCACCGGGTCTTGCCCGTCTTGCGGTCGCGGCCGTCGAAGATATCGTTGGCGGCCGACCTGGGCGTCCATGCGGTGCCCATGTCCAGCAGGTTGCGGAAGAAGTCGTTGGTCAGCGCGCCGGGGCGGTCGGTGAAGACGCCATGCTTTTCAGCGCCGGTGTTGACGTCGAGCACGCGCAGGCCGCCGATGAGGACGGTCAGCTCGGGCGCCGTCAGCGTCAGCAATTGCGCACGGTCGACCAGCAGGTGCTCCGCCGGAATCCGCACGCGGGCGTCGACATAGTTGCGAAAGCCATCGGCCGCCGGCTGCATCGCGCTGAACGACTCGACATCGGTCTGCGCCTGCGAGGCGTCGGTGCGGCCGGGCGCGAACGGCACGGCGATGCGATGGCCGGCTTGCCCGGCCGCCTGCTCGATGCCGACGCCGCCGGCCAGCACGATCAGGTCGGCCAGGGAGATCTTCCTGCCCCCCTGCGCGGAGGCGGCGTCGTTGAACGCCTTCTGCACGCCTTCCAATGCCGCCAGGACCCTGGCCAGCCGCGCCGGCTGGTTCACTTCCCAATCCTTCTGCGGCGCCAGGCGAATGCGCGCGCCATTGGCGCCGCCCCGCTTGTCCGATCCGCGGAACGTGGACGCCGAAGCCCAGGCAGTGGAGACCAGTTCCGCCACGGACAGTCCGCTGGCCGCGATCTTTTGTTTCAAGGCCGCGACATCCTTGTCATCGACCAGCGGATGGTCGACAGCCGGGACGGGGTCCTGCCACACCAATTCCTCGGCCGGCACCTCCGGACCCAGGTAGCGCGCACGTGGGCCCATGTCGCGGTGGGTCAACTTGAACCAGGCACGGGCGAAGGCGTCGGCGAACTCGTCCGGATGCGCCATGTACCGGCGCGATATCTTCTCGTAGGCCGGGTCGAAGCGCAGCGCAAGGTCGGTGGTGAGCATCGTCGGCAGGAGCTTCTTCGACGGATCGTGCGCATGAGGAATGTCCGCCTTGGCGTTCTTGGCCACCCATTGATGCGCGCCGGCCGGGCTCTTCGTCAACTCCCATTCGTGGCCGAACAGGTTGGCGAAAAAGCCCATGCCCCATTGGGTGGGCGTGGACGTCCAGGTGACTTCCAGGCCGCTGGTGATGGTGTCGGCGCCCTTGCCGGTGCCGAATTTGTTGTGCCAGCCCAGGCCCTGCTGTTCCAGGCCGGCCGCCTCCGGTTCCGCGCCTACGTTGTCGGCCGGACCCGCGCCGTGCGTCTTGCCGAAGGTATGGCCGCCGGCGATAAGCGCCACGGTCTCTTCGTCGTTCATCGCCATGCGGCCGAAGGTTTCGCGTATGTCGTGCGCCGCCGCGACCGGATCGGGATTGCCTTCCGGGCCTTCGGGGTTGACGTAGATCAGGCCCATCTGCACGGCGGCCAGCGGGTTTTCCAGCCGTCGGTCGTCGTTGCGGCTTTCTTCCTGGCCGTGGATCTGCGCGTCGGCGACCAGCACGCCTTCGTCGTCGGCATCGCGGCCCGCCGCGCCCTTGCCGTAGCGGACATCGCCGCCCAGCCAGGTTTTTTCATCGCCCCAATAGACATCCAGGTCCGGCTCCCAGGTGTCTTCGCGGCCGCCGCCGTAGCCGAAGGTCTTGAAGCCCATGGTCTCCAGCGCCACGTTGCCCGTGAGGATCAGCAGGTCGGCCCACGAGATCTTCTGGCCGTATTTCTGCTTGATCGGCCACAGCAGGCGGCGGGCCTTGTCCAGGCTGACGTTGTCCGGCCAACTGTTCAAGGGCGCAAAGCGCTGCTGGCCGCGTCCCGCGCCGCCCCGGCCGTCGCCGATGCGGTACGTGCCGGCGCTGTGCCAGGCCATGCGGATGAAAAGACCGCCATAGTGGCCGAAGTCGGCCGGCCACCAGTCCTGCGAGTCGGTCATCAGGGCCGCCAGGTCCTTCTTCACCGCGGCCAGGTCCAGGCTCTTGAACGCCTTGGCGTAATTGAACTCCCGGTCCAACGGATTGGATTTGCTGGAGTGCTGGCTCAGCAAATCCAGCCGCAGCTGCTTGGGCCACCAATCGCGGTTGGTCGTGCCGCTGCCGGCGGCGTGATTGAATGGGCACTTCGCTTCGTTGGTCATGGGGTCTCCGTATGGGGATGGACGCGGCGCAGGATCGGTTCCACCCCGATGAGCATGGGGTGCAAAGGACTATACGCGCCAGGCGATGAAATATGGAATTTCATCGTTTTAATGGGTCCTATAGGCCAAGACTATCCAACGAAGCCGCGGCTTCCCAGGAGAATGTTCTGATCACGCCAGGGGATATTCGTCCCATTCATGCGCGACGAAGGCGGCGCGCTCCCCGGTATGGATCACCGGATCCCCTCGCAGGCCGATGACGATGCCGTCCTTGGCCAGGCGTATGGTTTCCAGCGGGGCGCCGTGCAGGTTCATCGACGCGCCCAGTACGCTGCCGGCCGGCAAGGTGGCGCCGGCCTCGACTTCGGGGACGAACAGCCCGCCCTGCGTGAAGGTGATCCAGCCCCGGCGCGTGACCCTGCGCACCGTCTCGGCGCGGTAGCCGGCGCCGCCTGGCAGGATGCCCAGATGGCCCGCCAGCCGGGCGAAGCCGCGCTCCGCCAGTGCGACGTTGTGGGCTTCATAGCGGCTGCCGCCGCCCAGCTCGACCATGAAGGCGGGGATGCCCGCGGCCAGGCACTGGTAGTCCAGCGCGCCGGCGATGTTGCCGGGCAATTCTCCCTTGCCGCCCACGTCCATGCGGCAAGCCACGTTGGGTTCGAACAGCGCGATGGCGCGCAGCAGCTCACGCTCGTCCACGCCGCTGCCCGGATGCAGCTTGTACACGGCGTAGGCCTTGGAGTTGAACAGGGGGTTCATCGTGTGCAGGTTGAGGACGAAGCTGGCCGTGCCGCGTATCTCCGAGAACAAGGCGTGCGCCAGTCGTTCGGAAATCAGGCCGCCCGCATTGCCGGGATAGCATTGGTCGAGGTCCAGGTCGTCGTAGGGATTGCGCTTGCGCCGACTGTCCAGGGCGTGTGGATTGCCGGTAGGCGTAACGACCACGTTGCCCTGCATGGTCGCGGGATCGAGCCCGTTGACGAAGCGCAATGCCGCCACCATGCCGTTGATTTCGTCGCCGTGCACCTGGCCGTGCAGCCACAGCGTCTTGCCCGGCCGCGCGCCACGGACGGCGACATAAGGCAGGCCGACTTCCATGCCCGAGGACATGCTGCCGACGGCCAGCGTGCCGGTTTGCCGGGCCGGGCCTGTATTTTCCGCGAGAAAATTTCCGATGATGCCCATGGCGGGTCTCCTGTCGTGGTTCGATATGCGTTCAGGGGCGCGCCGGCGCCGGGCGCGACGCGCGATCAGATGAAGAGATGGCTTCGCGTCCTCAATCGAGGTGCAGGTCCATGGACTTGATCAGCGTGGACCACTGGTCGATATCCTGGGCGACGAATTTGCCGAAGGCGGCGCTGTCCATCGCGGGCGGCGCCTCCAGCAACTGCGCCTTGAGTTGCTGCGCGAAGGCCGGATCGGCCAGCGCGGCACGGACCTGGCCGGCCAGCCAGGCCACGGCGGTATCCGGCGTGCCGGCGGGCGCGAAGAAACCGTACCAGTTGGTGGCGGCGTAGCCGGGCAGGCCGGCCTGCGCGATGGTGGGCGTATCGGGCAGCAAGGCCGACCGTTGCGGGCTGGCGACGCCCAGCAGCTTCAGCTTTCCGGCCTTCACGGTCGGGATCATCGAGGTGTCGCCGAAGGTGTAGTCCAGCCGGCCGCCTATCAGGTCGGTGAGCACCGGGGCCGTGCCCTTGTAAGGGACGTGCACGGCGTCGATTCCCGCCTTCTGCGCGAACAGGGCGCCCGACAGGTGCTGTGACGTGCCGGTGCCCCCCGAGCCGTAGCTGAGCTTGCCGGGATGGTCCTTGCCATACCGGATCAGGTCCGCGACGTTCGTATAAGGCGCATCCGGACGGGTCAACAGCAGGAGGGGCATTTGCACCGCCATGCCCACCGGCTTGAGGTCCTTCAAGGGCTGGTAGGGCAGGCTGCGATAGGCGCTGGGGGCGATGCTGATATTGCCGGGGCTGCCCAGGACGAAATGGTAGCCGTCCGCCGGCGCGTGCGCGGTCATGTTCACGCCTATGGTGCCGCCCGCGCCGCCGCGGTTTTCCACCACGATATTGGCGCCGGTGGCCTGGCCGATGCGCTGGGCGTAGAGCCGGGCCACCAGGTCCACGCCGCCGCCCGCCGGGAAGGGGACGGTGAAGGTGATGGGGGCCGCCGGATAGGCGGACCACGCGGGCGCGGCGCAGGCCAGGGACACGCCGGCGACGCAGGCGGCGGCGAGTTTCTTGAACAGGTACATCGTGTCGGACCTCGGACTGGACTAGGAAGAAAACGGAAAGGGACGAGCCTGGCGGGTGTGCGCAGCAGGGACTAGGGACTAGGGACTAGGGCTAGGACTAGGGGCGCCGCGGCTCCACGCCGGCGTCCTCGGTCCAGCGCTCGGCCTGGACCAGGCAGCTCATGGCGTTGGGCCCCTGCGTCAGCGACGACGTGCCGATATCGAGCGTGAGGACATTGGCGGTGCCCGCGCGTTCGGGGGCGCCGTGCACGCTGTCCGGCTGGTACCAGGCGCCGGTGGCCATGACCACGGTGCCGCGCAGCACGCCATCGTCCAGGACCGCGCCCGCCAGGCAGGCGCCGCGCGCGTTGTACAGGCGCACGGTGTCGCCGTCGCGCAGGCCGCGCTCGCGCGCATCGTCGGGATGCATGCGCAAGGCTTCGCGCGCCGCGACCTTGTTCGATTGCGCCAGCGGCGCGGCATCCATCTGGCTGTGCAGCCGGTCGGCCGGCTGTATGGTCAGCAGGTGCAGGGGATAGGTGCGCGCGGCGTCGGCGCCCAGCCACTCGCGCGGCGCGATCCAGCGCGGATGGCCGCCGCAATCCGGCAGGTCGTAGCTGGCGAGCGTGCTGCTATAAAGCTCGATGCGGCCGCTGGGGGTGCGCAGGGGATGGGCGCCCGGATCGCGGCGAAACTCCTCGAACAGGACGAAGTCGGCGACGGGCGGCGGCAGTTTCACGTATCCCCCTTGCCAGAATTCGTCGAAGGCCGGGACGGTGACGCCCGCCTGTTGCTGCGCGTGCGCGAACTGGGCATAGATATGGCGTATCCAGTCCATCTCGTCGCGTCCCTCGGTGTAGCGGTCGCGGTAACCGAGGCGCTCGGCAAGGTCCGCGAAGACGTCGTAGTCGTTGCGCGCCTGGCCCACCGGATCGATCGCGCGATGCATGGCGAGCGCGTAGCGGTCGCGCGACGAACCGCCGATATCGTTGCGCTCCAGCGACGTGGTGATGGGCAGGACGATGTCGGCGTTGCGCGCCGCCGGCGTCCACCAGATTTCATTGACGACGACGGTGCGTGGCTTGGCGCGCCACGCCCGCAGCAGCCGGTCCAGTTGCTGGTGGTGATGAAAGGGATTGCCGCCGGCCCAGTGGATGAAGTGGATGTCCGGATAGTGCTGCGTCCGACCCTGGAAGGGGTAGGGCGCGCCGGGCTGCTCCAGCATCTCGGTCAGCCGGGCAACCGGGATGGCGAGTTCCGACGGATTGCGTCCCACCGGCATTTCGGGGCCGGGCGTCGCGATGCGCGGATTGCCCACGCCGTTCATGGACCCGTGGCCGAAGCCGAAGCCGCCGCCGGGCAGGCCTATCTGCCCCAGCATGGCGGCCAGCGCGATCGCCATCCAATAGGGTTGTTCGCCATGCTGCGCCCGTTGCACGGCAAAGGCGCAGGTCAGGTAGCTGCGCTTGCCGCACAGCTGCATGGCGAGGGAACGGATGCGCGCGGCGGGAACGCCGGTGATGCGCTCGGCCCATTCCGGCGTTTTCGCGACGCCGTCGTCGCGGCCCTGGAAATAGGCTTCCAAGGCTTCATAACCGACGCAGTGGCTGGCGAGGAAGGCGGCATCGTGGCCGTTCGCGCACCGGATTTCATGGGCCAGCGCCAGCATCAGCGCCACATCGGTGTTGGGCCTGATCGGTATCCACTCCGCATGCACGAAGTCCGGGCAATCGCCGCGGGTGGGGCTGATATTGATGATGCGCGCGCCGCTCGCCGCCAGTTTGCGCAGCCAGGATTCGAGCGTATGCTCGGCCGCGCCGCCCGACGACACCTGGCCGTTCTTCAGCGCCAGGCCGCCGAACGCGACGAAGACCTCGGTATGCTCGACGATGCTGGGCCAGGAAGTGACGCGGCCGGTGAGTGGGTTGTAGGTGCCGATGACATAGGGCAGCAGGAACTGGGCGGTGCCCCAGCTGTAGTTCCCGACCTGGTCCACGCCGCCGCCGCCGGCGAAGTAGAAGCGGCGGATCAGCGAGCGGGCGTGGTGCAGGCGGCCGGCCGAGGACCAGCCGTACGAACCGGAGAATATGCCCTGGGCGCCGTGTTCCGCGCGGGTGGTGGCGATCTCCTCGGCGACCAGGTCCAGCGCGACATCCCAATCGACTTCGACGAACTCGTCGCGGCCGCGCAGTTCGCGCCCGCTTTCGCCGCGCGACGCCAGCCATGCCTTGCGCACGGCGGGCCGCGCGACGCGGTGCGCCGAGTACACCATGGGCGCGATGGTCTCCAGCAGGCGGGACGGATGGGGGTCCTGGTCGAAAGGCTCGCAGTCGACCAGGCGTCCGTCGCGGACCACCGCCGTGTAGGCGCCCCAGTGCGCCAGTTGCGGATAGCGTTGTTCGCCGGCGGCCACCGCGTGGCCGCGCGACTCGGGTTGGATACGAGTCATCTCGGTGCCTGTCCGATGTAAGAGGGCTGGTTCAATCCAGCGAGATGTGGGCCTTCTTGATCAGGTCCGACCATTTGATGCGCTCCCTGGCCATCAGCTCGCCGAACTGGGCCGGAGTGCTGGAAGTGGCCGTCATGCCGGAGGATGCCAGGACCTTGATGACGTCCGGTTCCTTCATGACGCCGGCGAAGGCGTGGTTCAGCGTATCGATGACGGCCTTCGGCGTGGCGCCCGGCGCCAGCACGCCATACCAGTTGGCCAGCTCATAGCCGGGCACGGTCGCGCCGATGGGTGGCACGCCGGGGAACTCGCCGGACGGACCGGCGGTGGTGACGGCCAGCGCCTTCAGCTTGCCGCCCTCGGTCAAGGTCCTTACGGACGGGTCGGAGAAGGTCACGTCGACCAGGCCGCTGACGACATCGGTCAAGGCCGGCGTGGTGCCCTTGTAGGGGATGTGGCGCATCTTGATGCCGGCCAGCATGTTGAACTGCTCGGCCGCCATCTGACCGATGGTGCCGTTGCCGCCCGACGCATACGTGACGTCCTTGCCGGATTTCGCGCGCGCGATCAGGTCGGCGACGCTGTTGATGCCCGATGCGGGATTGGTGACCAGTATGTTGGGCATGGTCACCAGTACGGATACCGGCGCCAGGGCGGTCGCGGGATCGTAGGGCACTTTTTGCAGGAAGGGCAGGATGGTCAACGAGCCTGGCGTGCCGAGATACAGCGTATAGCCGTCGGGAGCGGCGCGGGCGACATAGTCGGTGGCGATGATGCCGCTGGCGCCGGGCCGGTTCTCGACGATGACGTTGGTGTTCAGCGCCTTGGACATGCCCACCGCCGCGGCGCGCGCCAGCACGTCGGCGCCGCCGCCGGGCGGAAAGCCGACCACCAGGCGTATCGGCGTCCCGGCTTCGGGATAGGCGGCGTGGGCGGGCAGTGTCGCCGCGCACGCGCCCAGAGCGACCGCCAGGGCGGCCAGGCCGCGCCGCGCGCGGCGGGGCGCGAGGCGGGCCAATGTCGATGCAAGTACTGCCGGCTGGTAAGCAGAAGCGAGTTTCATACGGTTCCCCTTGAACCTTGGATTAACGGCCTGGATCGTGGTGTCCGGCTCGTCGGGTGGACTGAGGGGCCGGCCCTGGCGCGCGATGCGGGCGGATGCCCCGCGCGGCACGCCAGGCCCGGCGGTGGTCAGCCCGGTTGCGTGTGCGCCGGCAAACGGAAGCCGGCGCGTTCCTGCGCATCGATCTGGTGGATAAGGTTGGTCTCCCAGGCGATGTACTGGCGGGCCGCCGCCTTGTTGCCGTCGTGGCGGTCGTGAACGAAGAACAGGTAGTCGATGCAGTCGGCATCGGCCGGCAGGGCGGGACTGGCCGCTACGGGCAGGCCCGCAACGCGCCAGGCCGCGGGCGTATCGACGTTGACGCGCACGCGCCGAACGCCCAGGTCCGCCAGCTCGCGCGCGGCCAGGGCGCCCACGCCGGCATCGTCGGCCAGCAGCACCACGTCGGCTTGCGGATCGAGCCTCAGGGATCGCAGCCGCGGGCGGATGGACCAGCGCGCGCCTTGCACGTGGGCCTTGCGGTAGGCCATGCTGGGACGGACGTCGACCAGCGTGGCGCCCGCCTGCACGGCGGCGGCGAGGTCGGCGGTGGCGATGGCGGCGGTGGGGGCGGCGATGGTGGCGTCAACGCGGGCGGCGACAGGCGCCGCGGCCGTGGACAGGCCCCCGGCGGACGCCGCTACCCGTGCGTCCAGTCCCTCGGCCAGGACATGGACATCCCAGCCCATGCGCACCAGCCAGCCCGCCACCACCGGCGCGCGCACGCCGTCATTGTCGAACAGTACGATGCGCGCGCCGCGCACGCCGACGTATTGATCCGTGGCCTGGATCAGCTGGCCGCCGGGCGTATGCTGCGCGCCGGGCAAGGTGCCCGCGGCATATTCCTCCGGCGTGCGAACATCGCACAGGAAGGTGTTGCGGTCCCCCTCGGCGAGCCAGGCCCGCGCCTGGGCAGCGTCGACGATGGACACCGACAGTTCCCGGGCCAGCCGCCGCGCCTGCTCGCGCAGGACCGGCAGCCGCGCGGCGTCGATGGCATCCGGATACTTGCGGCGCGAGCCATGCTCCAGCTGCAAGTCGGCCAGATACCAGCCTTGGGTGCCGTTCTCCAGCGCCAGCACGGGATTGGGCAGGCCCAGGTCGATCAGGGTCTGCGCGCCGATGATGCTGCGCGTGCGGCCGGCGCAGTTGACGACGATGGTGGTCGAGGGGCTGGGCGCCAGCTGCTGCGCGCGCAGGGCCAGTTCTCCGTTCGGGCAGCAGATGGCGCCCGGGATATTCATCTTGCCGTACTCGGAATAGGGCCGCCCATCCAGCACGATCAGGTCGTCGCCGCGTGCCAGCCGCTGGGCCAGGTCGGTGGCGCTGATGCGCGGCGTGTGCAGCAGGTGCTCGGCCAGTTCGCCGAAGGTCTTGCTGGGCAGGTTGACGCCGGCGAAGACGCCGAAACCGGCCGCGCGCCATGCCGCCATGCCGCCCGCCAGCGGGCGGACATCGGTATAGCCCAGGCCGGCCAGGGCTTGCGCCGCGCGTTCGGAGATGCCGTCGCCTTCGTCCAGCAGCACGATGCGGGTGGAGGGGCGCGGCACCAGGCGCCCGATATCGAGCTCCAGGCGGCTGTACGGAAGCGTGGTGGCGTAGAACGGGTGGGCCTCGCCGTACTGGCCATGCTCGCGCACGTCCAGGAGGGCGATCTCGCCGCCATCGTGCAGCCACCGCTTGAGCGTCGGCGCATCCACGGGGGCGAGGGGCTGCGGGGCATGTTGCTGGGTAGTCATCGGATCCGGGGAAAAAATGCTGCGTATAAGGATGGAAAAGCTGAAGGGAAAAACCGAAAAGAAACGCCGGAAAGAAAAGCGGGGAAAAAGCCTGCGCGACGCGGGGCGCCCGCCGGCTTCGGCAGGCAATCCGCCGCGGGTGGCGGGGGCCTCGGACGCGACAGGCTACAGGCCACCGGCGGCAGCCGGTTATCGACTATCGACTATCGCCACCGAATCCGCGGGGCGCAGGCGTGGCCTTCACCTTCGCAGCGCGGCCAGCGCCTGCTCCAGGTCCGCGATCAAGTCTTCGGGGTCCTCCAGGCCGATATGCAGCCGCAGCACCGCGCCACGGCCGGTCCAGTCGGCCACGCTGCGGGCACGCAGCATGTAGGCGGGAACGGCGAGGCTTTCGAAGCCGCCCCAGGATGCACCCAGGCCGAAAAGCTTGAAGGCGTCGATCACGCGTTCCACATCGGCGTCCTCGATGCCCGGCGCGAACTCGATCGACAGCAGGCCGTTGGTGCCGTGGCAGTCGCGCCGCCAGAGGGCATGGCTGGGATCGCCGGGCAGGGCGGGACACAGCACGCGCGCCACCTCCGGCCGCGACTGCAGCCAGTCGGCGACGCGCATGGCGCTGCGGCCATGCACCGCCATGCGCGCCGGCATGGATCGCATGCCGCGCAGGACCAGGTAGGCGTCGTCGGCGCCGACCGTCTGGCCGAAGTCCACGGTCGCCCGCTCCAGCGGCGCCCAGGCGCGTTCATTCGTGACGGCCACGCCCATCATGACGTCGGCATGGCCGCCGAGATACTTGGTGGCGGCGATGATGGAGATGTCCGCGCCCAGCGCCAGCGGGCGGTACAGCAGGCCGGAGCCCCAGGTGTTGTCCACGGCCAGCCAGCAGTCGTGCGCCCGCGCCAGCCCGGCGACGGCCGGCAGGTCCATCATTTCGTAGGCCAGCGAACCCGGGCACTCGGCGTAGATCATGCGCGTGTTGGGACGCAGCCGCGCGGCCAGGTCGCTGCCGTCGGGCAGGTAGTACGAGTACTCGATGCCGAGCCGGGCCAGGTGCTCGCTGCAGAACCGCCGCACCGGTTCATAGACGGCGTCGGTGATCAGCACATGGTCGCCGCTCTTCAGGTAGGCGAGCAATACCGTGGCGATGGCAGCCTGCCCGGTAGGATAGGCCTTGGCGCGGTAGCCGCCTTCCAGTTCGACCAGGGCGTCTTCCAGGGCATGGGTACTGTCCGTGCCGCGGGCGCCGTAGGAGACCAGGCGTTCCTGGTCGCGGCGCGAGCGTGTGTCGCGCCACTGTTGGACGCTGTCGAATATATAGGTGCTGGCGCGCGTGACGGGCGTGTTGACCCATCCGCGGTGCGGCCGGCCGGCGCGCAGCAGCCGGGTCGTGGCCTTGTGGCCGGGCTTGTCGTGTTCGTTCATGGTCGGATATCGGGGCAGCGGCTCAGCGGCGGGTCTGCACGCCGATGGGCATGATCTTGCAGGTGCCCGTGTCCAGGTCGAAGGCCAGGCGCTCGGTCAGCGTCTCCAGCGCGCGGCCGTACATGTGCAGGTGGCGGATCACGCTGTCGCCCTGGATTTCCACCGCGTGGATGTCGTCGGGCATGAGCGCGATGCCGGCGCCGGGCTCCACCACCACCGTGCGATTCTTCGCCAGGCGCCCCACGCCGGGCTGGGCGCCGTCGTCCAGGCGGTCGTAGACGTAGTTGAATTCCACCCCTTCGACGGCGGCGATACAGGCCCAGGTGGTGTGGTTGTGCGGCACGATCTTCTTCCCCGGCCGCATGACGTTCAGGTACAGCGCATATTCGTGATCCGGTGTTTCGCTGATGAGGTAGCGCGCCTGGCGCTCGTCGCCTTCCGGCGCCGCGTAGCGGTCCGCCCCCCACCAGTCGCGATGGCCGGCCAGGCCGACCAGGCTATCCAGGACGCCGGACAGGCTCTGGCGGTTCAATCCCTGCTTTCCTAAAGTATTTTTTATATTTTCGATAGCCTGGGCGATCTGCGCCTGCTGCGGGTGTTGCGAAGTCATCTGCGTAAACTCCCTTGTAAATCCTGTTATTTCCGCTACTCTACGAGCCGAAAGCCATCTCGACAAATTAATTTGATTTAAAAATATATTAGGATTGCTTATGGATTCAGTTGGCCGGATGCAGTTGACCGGTTGCGGCGCCGGGCGCATGCCGGTTCCGTGGAGATGAGCCAGCGCACATGAAGAACCTGGACATCGACCTCCTGCGTACCCTCGTCGCCGTGGCGCAGGAGCAGACCTTCTCGGGCGCCGCGTTGGGCCTGCACAAGACCCAGTCGGCGGTCACGCAGCAAATGCAGCGCCTTGAAGACTTGGTGGACCTGCCCCTGTTCGAGAAGCAGGGCCGCAACAAGCTGCTGACCACGCACGGCCGCAAGCTGGTGGCTTATGCGCGCCACATGTTGGCCATCAACGACGAAGCCGTGCGGGCGATGCAGGACGGGCAGCTGGAAGGCGAGCTGCGTCTTGGCTCGCCGCATGACGTGGCCGACACCATCCTGCCGGCCGTGCTCACGCAGATCGCCCGCTGGTCGCCGCGCGTGCGGCTGGAGATCCGCGTCGACCGCAGCCCTACCCTGATGACGGCGCTGCGCGCGGGTGACCTGGACCTGACGATTTCCACCCGCTTCGACCAGCGACTGGAAGGTGTCGTGCTGCGCACGTCCCCCACGGCCTGGATCGGGTCGGCCAGTTACCTGCACGACGTCTCCGCGCCCTTGCCCCTGGTGCTGGCGGACGAGCCCAGCATCTTTCGCCGCATCGCGCTCAACGCGCTGGAGCAGGCGCGCCTGCCGTGGCACACCAACTATGTCGCGCCCAACCTGGTCGGCATCCGGGCCGCGGTGCGCGCGGGCCTGGGCATCACCGCGCGCAGCGTCGAGTTCCTGAGCCCCGACATGCGCGTGCTGGGCGAGAAGGACGGCATGCCGGCCTTGCCCGACGTGACCTATTTCCTGTGGATACGGGACGACCTCATCAACCCCTTGATACGGCATGTCTACGATATGCTCATCGCGCAGATGGGCCTGAACGAACCGGCTGCCGCCCAGGCGGGCAGTCCGGCCTCGGAATAGCGCCGCCGGCGGTCGCGCGGCCCGGAATGGCGTCGCCGGCAAGGGCGAGGCGGGAACCCGCAACGCAGGCCTTTCCGCCCAGGCAAGGATGGCTATGCTGCGTTATGCTGCGGCCTGGTAAACGTGGGAACCGAGAATTTCCTGATGAAGAAGACAATTGCCGATTCCCAGGCCCTGCTGGGGGATCTCGCCTACGACGCCGTGCGCGACGCCATCCTGGCCAACGACATCAAGCCCGGCGATCGCGTCTCGGAGTACAAGGTCGCCGAATGGCTGGGCATCAGCCGCACGCCCGTGCGGGAAGGCTTGCGCCGCCTGGAGAACGAGGGCCTGCTGACGCCGCATCCGCGTCGCGGGCTGGTCGTCGCTTCCATCGACGATGCCGCCCTGCAGCAGCTTTACGCGGTGCGCGAATTGCTGGAAACCGCCGCCGCCGCGTCGGCGGCCGAGCATGCCACCGAGGCCGAGATCGCCACCCTGCGTCACCTGGTGCAGGCGGAAAAGGAGATCATGGACCAGCCCGGCCGCATGAACGAACACAACCGCGTGTTCCATGAAGCCATCTATCGGGCCGCGCACAACAAATTCCTGCTCAAGTTCCTGCTGATCACGTCGGACACGCTGTCCGCTTACCGCAATGTGTCCACGCTGGTCATCGAGGAAAGGCGCCGGCAGGTGCTGGAGGAGCACGCGGAAATCTGCGAGGCCATCTCCCGGCGCGATGCCGAGGGCGCGCGCGCCGTCATGGGACGCCATGTGCGCAACGCGCTGAAGGTGCGCGTGCAGCTGCAACACAGCGAGCTGCTCAACGAGATCCGTCAGCGTGGCGGGCCGGGCCTGCTGTCCAGCCACATCAAGCGCGGCGGCGGGGACGGCCCGAAGGGCTGAGCGTGGGCCCTAGCCCGCCGGGAATTCCGGCTGGTTTTCCAGGTCGGCCAGGCGGCCGTACCAGCCGGCTGCCGCGTCCGCGCCGAGACCTTGCGCGCGCAGCATGAAGCGGCGGCGCAGGTCGTCTTCCGTCATGGGCAGCGAGGGCAGGCCGAGAAAGCCGTCGGCCATGGCCTCCAGCCTGCGGCCATCGCGCAGCCCCAGCGTCAGGCGCGCGCTCCACGCCGAAGGCAGGTCGGCTTGCGTAACCAGCACGATGCGATCGCAGGCCCGCCGGATGGCGGGGTCGTGCAAGGCGTCCGCGGTGTACGCGCCGGGATCCTCCGGATCGCGGAACTGCGCCAGCGCCAGGCAGAAGGGCACGCTGTATTGCGCCGCCATGATGTCGGCCGGCGCGCGGATGTCATGGTGGCTGACCACTTTTTCGCTGCAACCCAAGGCCATGGATACGATGTCCGCGCCGCTCAACCCATGTCGGGCCATCAGGCCGCGCAACGCCTGTATCGGCGCCTGCGCCGTGACATGGCAGGGATAGCGCTTGAAGCAGATCTTCAATGTCTCCCAGCTGTCGCCCAGGCCGCGCGTGAGCAGGGCCGGCTCGGCGTCGCGGCAATACGCATCGAGAAAGCCGTAGCGGCCTTCCAGTATGGTGTCCGGGCCTTCGTAGCCCTCCTGCGCCAGCGCGGCCGCCATGACGCCGGCCTCGGCGGCGCGTCCGAGATGCAGGCGCTTGACCATCGCGCCATTGCCCGCCTTGGTGAAGGCCAGCAGGCCGGCGGAGAGCGAGCCGGCAATGCCCAGTGCCCGCGCGAGGCCGTCGGCGTCCAGGCCGTGGACCAGGCCGGCGGCGATGGCCGCGCCGTACGGGCCGGTCAGCCCGGGCGCATGGAAGCCCAGTTTCTCGCAGCCGTGATGGGTCGCGGCGCCGATGCGAAAGAGCACTTCGCAGGCGGCCACGAACGCGGTCAGGGCCTGGCGCCCATGCGCGCCGGTTTCCTGGCAGGCCGCCGCCAGCGCGGGCACCAGCGTGGCGCCCGGATGCACGCCGGCGCCGGGAAAGCGCAGGCTGTCCTGCTCGAAGGCATGCGCCGCCGCCCCGTTGGCCAACGCCGCGGCCGGCGCGGTGAGGCCGGGCGAGGACGCGCCGAACAGCGTGCACGGGCCGCCGCTGCCGTAGCGGCGGGCATAGGCGGCGGTGGCGGCGCTCCACGGCAGGCTGGCGCCGTGCACGCAGCAGGCCAGCGTATCGATGATGCAGGCCCGCGCGCGTTCGCGCACGTCCGCCGGAATCGCGTCATAGCGCAGGCCGGCGGCGAATTCGGCAAGCTGCCGGCTGGCGCTGGGCTGGCGGCCGGTGGCCATGGGCCCGAACCTCAGCCGCGGGCGGCCAGCAGGCGCGGCAGGGCGGCGCTGTCCTGCAGCGTGTCCAGCCCCAGCACGCAGTCGCGGATTTCCTCGACGTGATCGCGCGGCAGCACGTGGGTGGCCAGCTTCTCGAATTTCTCGACGATGTCGCTTTCGCTGGCGAAGTTCTTTTCGTTGCCGCGGCCGGCCTCCACCGTGCGTTCCATATGCGTGCCGTCGCGCAGCGTGACCTCCACCCGGACCATGTGACGGAACTTGGATCCCTTCGCGGTGATGTCGGGATCGTGCGCCACGTGCACCTTTTCCGCGATGCGCATGCGGTCGGGATCGGCCACCTTGTCCTCGGTGAACTGGTCGACGAAGCAATCGCCATCGAGCAGCCAGGTCGCCACGCAATAGGGCAGGTTGAGCTGGGCCGACGTCAGGCCTTGCGGTTCGTATTTCCAGCCGACGTGGTCCATGGTGACCTGCGAGCCGTGCACGAGGATTCTATCGACCTCCTCGGCGCCGAAGGGGCGGTCGGCCTGCATGGCGCGGATGGCGTCCAGCGTGCTGTGGTTGCTGCCGACGCAGGAATAGAACTTGAGGGCCACGCCCATGGTCTGCCAGGCCTGGCCCAGGTCGGACGTGAGCGCGTCGAGCTGGAAGCGATCCTGTGAACGGGAGAAGGTGCTGCAGAAACCGCCGTATTCGCTTTCCAGCACGTTGATGATGCCGGTAAAGCCCTGTTCGGCGAACAGCGCGCCATACAGGCCGCTTTGCGACGCGCGGCCCGCGTGCATGCGCTTGACCATGGCGCCGTACTGGGCTGCCATCAGGCCCGCCGACTGGGTGCCGGCGATGCCCAGGGCGTGGACCGTGCGATCCACGTCCAGGCCCAGGCCGCGCGCGGCGCCCGCCGCCGCCGAGAACACACCCAGCGTGGCGCCCGAGTGCCAGCCTTGCGCGATATGCTCGGGTCCCATGCAGATGCCCACGCGAGGACCGATTTCATAGCCCGCCACCGCGGCGGTGAGGAAATCGCGGCCGCTCATGCCGCCACGCGTTTCCGCGATGGACACCAAGGCCGGCAGTACTACCGCGCCGACGTGCAGCACGCCCTGGCGGTGCACGTCGTCCAGTTCGAAGCCTTGTACCTGGGTGCCGTTGACCAGCGCGGCGTGGGGCGCCGACAGCTTGTGCCGCGTGCCCCAGATGGCGCAGCCTTGCGTCGTGTCGAGCCCTGTCAGCGTCTTTTGCAGGATGCGGCACCATTCCAGGTCCGCGCCGTAGATCGCGCAACCCAGCGAGTCCAGCATCAATAGCTTGATGCGAGCCAGTACTTCGCGCGGAATCGCTTCATAGCGCAATCCGGAAACGAAGCGGGCGATGCCGCGGGTATAGCGATTGTCCGAGAGGGCGGTCGTCGACATGGGGAGCCTAGGGGATGGGGGAAGGGGAAATCCGTACTGTCTGAAAAATAGTATACCGTGGTACTCTATTTTTAAAAGAAGTGTCGCAACGACATGTCGACACGTCGCATGGACATCGATGTTCCTGCCGCGCCGCGGGAACGAGGAGCGATGGAGATGGAGGCAGACACCGCGCAGGACGCAGCGGCCACCGCGACGCCGGGCCTTGCGCAATGGCTGGGCGCGCGCGTGGCCGCGCTGCGTTACGAGGACCTGCCATCGCCGGCCCTGCATGGTGCGCGGATGGGCATCCTCGATACCGTCGGCGTGACGCTGGCGGGCAGCGGCGAGCCCGCCGCCCGAATGGCCGAGCAGGCCCTGGACGGTGGCGCCGGTCCCGCGCTGCGGCTGGGGACGCGGCAGCGCCTGGGCGTGCTGGACGCGGCACTGGTCAACGGCACCGCCGCGCACGCGCTGGACTTCGACGACAGCAGCAACACCATGGGAGGCCACCCGTCGGCGCCCCTGGTGTCGGCCCTGCTGCCGCTGGCCGAGCAGTTGGACAGCGCCGGCCGCGATCTCATCACGGCCTATGCCGCCGGTTTCGAGACCGAGACCAAGCTGGGCATGGCCGTCAACCTGCATCACTATCGCAAGGGCTGGCATCCGACCGCCACGCTGGGGTGCTTCGGCGCGGCGGCCGCCTGCGCCCGCCTGATGGGCCTTGATGGCACGGCCACCGCCACCGCGCTGGCGCTGGCGGCCTCGTTCGCGTCCGGGATCAAGGCCAACTTCGGCACCATGACCAAGCCCCTGCACGTCGGCCATTGCGCCCGCAACGGCCTGTATGCCGCGCGCCTGGCGCAGCGCGGCTTCACCGCCAACGCCGCCGACGTTTTCGAACACCGCCAGGGGTTCCTCGACGTCTTCAACGGCCCCGGCGCCCATGATGCGGGCAAGGCGATGGCCGCGTGGGCCGACCCCTACGACCTGGTCGCGCCCGGTATCGCCTTCAAGCAATACCCTTGTTGCGGCAGCACCCATCCCGCCATCGATGCCATGCTGGCCCTGGTGCGCGAACATCGTCCCCGGCTGGAGGACGTCGCGGCCATCGACGTGGCCATACACAGCCGCCGGCTGGCCCATACCAACCGGCCCCGGCCGCGCGGGGCGCTGGATGCCAAGTTCAGCCTGCAATACGTGGTGGCGCGCGCCCTGGCGGACGGCCGGGTGGCGGAGGTCGATTTCGGCGATGATGCCTGGCGCGATCCCCGCATCGCGGCGCTGCTGCCGCGCGTGCGGGTCGCCGCCTATGACGAGGCGGCGGGGGCGCGGATCGCCGAGATCGCCACTGCGTCCCGCGGGCAGGTGGATGCCAGCAACCATTTTGCCGCCCACGTCGTGCTCGCCCTGCGCGACGGCCGGGTGCTGCGCGCCAGCGTCGACCAAGCCCTGGGCCGCACATCCGCCCATCCGCTGCCGCCCGCGTTGTTGCGGCACAAGTTCCTGTTGTGCGCGGGCACGGCCTTGCGCGAGGACGCGGTGGAAGGCATCGCCGACATCATTGACGACATCGATGCGCTGCCGCGCGTGGCGGCGCTGACCCTGCGGATAGAGCAAGCCGTTCGAGGAGGAGACTGACGTGCAAGACGCCAAGCAGAACTATGACGTGATCGTGGTGGGCAAGGGCAATGCCGCGCTGTGCGCGGCCCTGGCCGCGCGCGACGAGGGCGCGCGCGTCGCCATCCTGGAGGCGGCGCCGCAGGAAGAGTCCGGCGGCAACAGCCGGTTTGCCGGCGGCGTGATGCGCTTCGCCTACGACTCGGTGGAAGACCTCAAGCGCGTGACCGACCTGACCGAGGAAGAGATCGCCACCAGCGATTTCTTTACCAACACCACCGATGAGTACTTCGACGACCTGTTTCGCCTGACCAGCTACCGCACCGATCCCGAGTTGTCGGAGATCCTGGTCACCCAAAGCCTGGACACCATGGTGTGGCTGCGGTCCAAGGGCGTGCGTTTCGTGCCCAACTTCGGCCGCCAGTCCCGCCTGGTGGAGGGCCGCCGCAAGTTCTTCGGCCGCCTGCCCATCGAAGTGTCGGGCGGCGGCGCCGGGTTGGTGCAATTCCTGGACAAGGCCGCGCGGGAGGCAGGCATCGACGTGCACTACGCGACCCGGGCCAAGCGCCTGCTGCTGGACGAGCATGAGCGCATTCGCGGCGTGCATGCCGCGCGGGAAGGCGAGCCGGTCGACTTCCACGCGGGCGCGGTGGTGCTGGCTTGCGGCGGCTTCGAGGCCAATCCCGAAATGCGCACGCGTTATCTGGGACCGGGCTGGGAGCTGGCGAAAGTGCGGGGGACCCGCTACAACCAGGGCGACGGCTTGCGCATGGCCCTCGACATTGGCGCGGCGCCGTACGGCAACTGGTCGGGTTGCCACGCCACGGGCTGGGAGTTGAACGCGCCCGAGTTCGGCGACGTGAACATCGGCGATCAATACCAGAAGCACAGCTATATTTTTGGCTTGCTGATCAACGCCCATGGGCGCCGCTTCGTCGACGAAGGCCTGGATTTCCATTCCTTCACCTACGCGAAGTATGGCGGCGAGTTGCTCAAGCAGCCCGGCCAATTCGCCTGGCAGGTCTTCGACGCCAAGGTCAACGACCTGCTGCGATCCGAGTACCGCATCAAGATGATGACCAAGGTGACGGCCGACACCCTGGAGGCCCTGGCCGAAAAGCTGGAAGGCGTGGACGCCCCGGCTTTCCTGGAAACCGTGCGCGCGTACAACGACGCCGTGGTGCCGGACGCGGCCTTCGACCCCACCATCAAGGACGGCCTGTCCACCCGCGGCATCTCGCCGCCCAAGTCGAATTGGGCGCAGAAGCTGGATACCCCGCCGTACCATGCGTACGCCACCACGTGCGGCATCACCTTCACTTTCGGCGGCTTGCGGATCCGCCCGGAGAACGGCCAGGTCCTGGACGTGCATCTGAATGCCATGCCTGGGCTGTACTGCGCGGGCGAGATGGTCGGCGGTCTCTTCTATTTCAACTATCCCAGCGGCACCGGCCTGGTGTCCGGCGCCGTCTTTGGCCGCATCGCCGGCGCCGGCGCCGCGCGGGCCGCGCTGGGATGAGCCCGGCATTGAACAACCTGGACGTGAGCGTGAGCCCGGATGGGCGCGAGGAAGAACATGATGAAGCGTAGGGCGTGGCTGGTGGGTCTGTTGTCGGCGGCGTGCACCGTCATGGCGGGCGGCATGGGGGCGGCGCGCGCCCAGGCGGCGGGCGGGCAGGCGGCCGCCCGCTTTCCCGATCATCCTGTACGCCTGATCGTCCCGTTTTCGCCCGGCGGCGGCAATGACAACGTGGCGCGGACGGTGGGCCGGCGGCTGGGCGAGATCCTGGGCCAGGCCATCGTCGTGGAGAACCGCGCGGGCGCCGGGGGCACCGTGGGCGCCGAGACCGTCGCGCGCGCGCCGTCCGACGGCTATACCTTGTTCCTGGGCGGCGTGGGCAGCCATGCCATCAATCCGAACCTGCGCAAGAACCTGCCCTACGATCCCATCAAGGACTTCGCCCCCATCACCCTGCTGGCGCAGGCGCCCATGGTGCTGGTGGCGCAGCCGAGCCTGCACGTACGCAATGTGGCGGAATTGATCGCGCTGGCGCGCAGGGAACCCGGCAAGCTGGATTATGCGTCCAACGGCAACGGCTCTTCCTCGCACCTGGCGGCCGTGATGTTCGCCACCGAGGCCCACGTCACGCTGACGCATGTGCCCTACAAGGGCTTGAGTCCCGCGTTGACCGACCTGCTGAGCGGACAGGTGCCCCTGATGTTCAGCAGCGTCGTGGCCATCCTGCCGCATATCAAGGATGGCAGCCTGGTCCCCCTGGGCGTGACCGGCGCGCATGAGCTTGCGTCGCTGCCGGGCGTTCCCACCATCGCGTCGCAGGGATTGCCGGGTTATGAAACCAGCTCCTGGTACGGGATCCTGGCGCCGGCGGGCACGCCACGCGACATCGTCATGAAGCTGAACGCCGGCCTGAACCAGGCCCTCCAGGATCCTTCGATCCGCACGAGCCTGGCCAGCGACGGCGCCGAACCGGTCGGCGGCACGCCGGAGCAGTTCGCCGCCCACATCAAGCGGGAAATGGAACGCCTGGGCACCGCCATCCGGCAATCGGGCTTGCAGATGGAGTAACGCATCACCGCGTTTGCGCGACCAGCACCGGTTTGTCCCGATACAGGTCGCCGAACATCGCCTGCAGGTTCTTTACCTTGGGCAGGTCGTTGTAGACGATGTAGGGGTAGTCGGGGTTGTGTTCCATGAAGTCCTGGTGGTAGGCCTCGGCGGGATAGAAGGTCTTGCCGTCCTCCAGCGTCGTCACGATGGCCTTCCGATAAACGCCCGATCGATTGAGCTGCGCGATGTACGCCTCGGCCACCTTGTGCTGCATCGGCGACGACGGGAATAGCGCCGACCGGTATTGCGTCCCGGTGTCCGGACCCTGGCGGTTCAGCTGCGTCGGGTCGTGCGCCACCGAGAAATAGATCTGCAGCAGCTTGCCGTAGCTGATCTGGCGCGGATCGTAGGTCACCTGCACCGACTCGGCATGACCGCTGCGTCCCTCGCTGACGATCTCGTAATGCGCGGTCGCGGCCTGTCCGCCCGCGTAGCCCGATACCGCGCGCGTCACGCCCTTGACGTGCTGGAACACGCCCTGCACGCCCCAGAAGCAGCCGCCCGCGAACACCGCTGTTTCGCTGCTCGCGCCGGACGCCGGTTCGTCCATCGCCGGGGCGGCGATGGCGACCGCCTGCTCGGCGGCGCGCGCGCTCAGCTGGGGCGCCAGCAGCACGGCAGCCAGGCCCAGCGCGGCGCCGGCGGCCAGGGCAGGCAGGCGGCGGGTGGAGACGCTGGAAGACTCGGGATGATTCGTCATGATTGCCTCTCGTGTGAGTTGAACGTCATTGCCACCCCATTCATGCAATACCGCAAGCCGGTCGGCCTGGGACCGTCGTCGAACACATGCCCCAGGTGGCCGCCGCAACTGCGGCAGGAGACGGCCGACCGGACCATTCCGAACGAACGGTCTTCGTGCGTGCGCACGGCGTTCTCCAAGGGCTGCCAGAAACTCGGCCAACCCGTCCCGCTGTCGAACTTGGTCTTCGACGAGAACAGGGCCAGCTGGCAGCCGGCGCAGGAGAAAATGCCCGGCCGGTGCTCGCCGTTCAGCGGACTGCTATACGGTCGTTCGGTGCCCTCCTGGCGCAACACCGCGTATTGCGGGCCGGTCAGCAGCGCCCGCCATTCGGCGTCCGTGTGCGTTACGGCATATGGGCCGGCGGCGTCCGCCGCCGCGCTGCCCGCGGACGCCGCCGGCGCCGGGCGCCACAGCTGCCAGCCGGCCAGTCCGCCAGCCAGCACGCCGAGACCGGCCTTGCGCAGGAAATGTCGACGTTGAGTGCTCATGGTCTTGCTCCTGTCGGTCTTGCTCCTGTTCGATGAACGCATTGTTCTTCCGGCGTGCTCCCCAAGTCCTCACGCAAACTTAAATTAAATGTGATACTTGCCCGCGCCCGTCGGGGCGACAATGCCCCCTGTCTCGAATGACATCGCACCCATGACTACCTCAAAACGTGTACTCATCGTCGAGGACGACGTCCATATCGCCGACCTGCTGCGCCTGCACCTGCGTGACGAAGGCTATGCGGTGGAGCATGCCGCGGACGGCGACACGGGCTTGCGCCTGCTGGAGGCGGGCGGCTGGGACGCCCTGGTGCTGGACCTGATGCTGCCCGGCGTCGACGGCCTGGAAATCTGTCGCCGCGCGCGCGCCATGACCCGTTATACGCCGATTATCATCACCAGCGCGCGCTCCAGCGAACTGCATCGCATCCTGGGCCTGGAACTGGGCGCCGACGACTACCTCGCCAAGCCGTTCTCCATGCTGGAACTGGTGGCGCGGGTCAAGGCGCTCCTGCGTCGCAGCGACGCCATGGCCCGCAGCGCGCGGCTGGAAGGCGGCGGCCTGGAGGCGGGCGGGGTACGCATCGATGCCCTGGCGCGCGAAGTGTCGGTGGACGGCCAGCCGGTGGAACTCACGCCGCGCGAATTCGACCTGCTGTATTTCTTCGCCCGCCATCCGGGGCAGGTGTTCTCCCGCCTGGACCTGCTCAACCAGGTATGGGGCTACCAGCACGACGGCTACGAGCACACCGTGAACACCCATATCAACCGACTGCGCCTGAAAGTCGAGCACGATCCGGCCGAGCCGCGCCGCATCGTCACCGTCTGGGGCAAGGGCTACAAGTTCATGACGCCGGGAGAC
The DNA here is from genome assembly GCF_004121055.1 of Achromobacter aloeverae. Classification (GTDB taxonomy): domain Bacteria; phylum Pseudomonadota; class Gammaproteobacteria; order Burkholderiales; family Burkholderiaceae_B; genus Bordetella_C; species Bordetella_C aloeverae. The sequence continues at coordinate 1,406,685 of NZ_PYAL01000001.1, read as the reverse complement.
GAGCGTTGAGTCCTGCCGCCGGCCGTCCTTCGCCTTGGCGCCGCCTGACGCTCACCCAGCGGCTGGCGGCGGTGTTCGCCGTGCTGCTCCTGGCGTGCAGCGGCGCATCGGCGTGGCTGCAAGTGCGCGCCAATGCGATGCACGACGCGCAAACCGCCCAGCGCCTGTCCATGGGGCTGGCGCAGCATATCGCCGATACCTCGCAGTTGATGGATGCTGCCGGCCTGCGTCGCGAGGCGGTGCGCGAACTGTTCGACAAGCTGATGGCGGTCAACCCCAATGTCGAGGTCTACCTGGTGGCCCCGGACGGGCGCATCGTCGGCGATGCGACCCCGCGCGGCCACATGCTGCGCGATCGGATCGACATCGAGCCGGTGCGGCGCCTGCTGGCGGGCGATCCCTTGCCGATCTACGGCGACGATCCCCGCAGCCTGGCCGGCCGCAAGGTGTTCAATGCCGCGCCCCTGCGCGTCGACGGCCAACCCCATGGCTATGTCTACGTGGTCCTGCAGAGCGAGGCGCGCGACATGCTGGCGGCCGACGTCGCCGTCAGCTCGGTGCTGGGCACGACACTATGGGCCATTGCCCTGGTGGCGCTTTTGTGCCTGCTGGCCGGCCTGGCCGCCTTCAACCTGATCACGCGCCCGCTGCGCCGCCTGACGGCCACGCTGCGCGATTTCGATGGCGACGATGCCGCGGTGGCCTCCGCCCTGGCGAGTCCGGCGGGACAGGCGGCCGCGGGCAGCCGCGATGAAATCGCCATCCTGGAACAGACTTTCCACCAGATGGCGGCACGCATGGCGGAACAATGGCGCGAACTGACACGCCAGGATCAGCAGCGCCGCGAACTGGTCGCGAACATTTCCCACGACCTGCGCACGCCGCTGACGTCGCTGCACGGCTATCTGGAAACGCTGCTGCTGAAGGAGCAGGCGCTGAGCCCGGAGGAGCGTCGCCGCTACCTGGAGGTGGCGCTGGACCAAAGCCGCAAGGTGGGACGCCTGGCGCAGGCCTTGTTCGAGCTGGCGCGACTGGAGTCCGGCCTGATCCAGCCCGACACCGAGGCCTTTTCCCTGCCTGAGCTCATACAGGACGTCTTCCAGAAATTCGAGCTGCAGGCCGAGGCGCGACGCGTGCGCCTGACCGCGCGCCTGGACCAGGACCTGCCGATGGTGCGCGCCGACCTGGGCATGATCGAACGGGTGCTTACCAACCTCCTGGATAACGCGCTGCGCCACAGTCCTGCCGGCGGCGGCGTGGAGGTGGCCGTGCGACGCAGCGGCGCGCGCGTGGAGGTGCGGGTGGCGGACCAGGGGCCGGGCGTGGCCGAGGCCCTGCGGGAAACGCTCTTTACCCGGGCCTCGGTGTGGAGCCATGCCGGGCCCGAGCGAGGCGGCCTGGGACTATTGACCGTACGTCGCATTCTGCAACTACATGGCGACGATATTGTCTTGGCGCAGCAACAAGGCGCCGGCGCCACCTTCGTTTTTGGCTTGCCCGTGGACCTTCCTACGGTGGACACGACAAGTATGAGGGTGACCCCCGGCCGCCTGGTCGGATGAGGGCTCGCCCCCACCGGCTGGCCCATGCAGGGACGGCCGTCCTAGTTCCCATGGTTGAGGGACGCTAGCTCCTTTGCGTCCGCATGTTGCCGTACTCCCCCTTACGTCTTAGGGCCCAGCCCGGCTGCGTCGCTCGTCCGGCCTAGGGTGAACGCATTCTGGAGCGCTCGCATTACAGCGCGCAATATCTGTGGCAGGTGCGTTTTTACCCACTCAACTTTGGATACAAGAATGGACAAAGCGAAGGTTGCGTTGCTCGTGAGCGCGCCGAACCAACCCGGTTGGATCCATGAAGTCGCCGACTGGTTGAGGCGTGACGACCTGTATGAAGTGTCGGCCCTGCTTGTCGCCGAAGCGGACGACGGGCCGCGCGGCCGCGCGCAGCCGTGGTCCAGCGTCGGACTGGGGCCGGTGGCAAGGCTGGAAAACCGGATACTGAATACCCGCCACCGCGCGCAGTTGGCGCCGCGGGCGCTGGCGGAATCCGTGCCCGCGGGCATTCCGCTGTTGCGGCTGACATTGCGGCGCGACGAGCGCGGTGACCTGGTGGCTTGCGAGGACGAGGCGTTTGCGGCCATGCGTGGATTGGGGCTGGATCTTATCCTGATCCTGGGGCTGCCGGCGGTGCGGGGGGCGTTCACGGACGTGGCCCGGCGTGGGGCCTGGCTGCTCGCCCATTCCGAGCTGGAGGGGCAGGCCGATGTGACCCACGCCGGTTTCTGGGAGGTCTACCAGCGGGCGGATCATACGACGGTGAAGCTTTGGCGCGTGGGCGCCGTGGAGCAGGGCGACGTGCTGCTCGATGCCCGCAGTTTCAATACGGAGCCTTTCTGGCTGAAAAACCGGGCACGGGCATTGAGCCTCGGCAATTTCATGCTGTTCGATACGCTGCGCGCCGCGCCGAAGACGTCCAGCCCGACGGCGCATCCCGCGCCTATCGCGAAAGACGCGGGGATACAAGGCATCGACGCGCGCCGGCGGCCGGCGCAGTGGGATGGCGCTGCCTATCTGGCGCGCCAGGCGTGGATGATTTCCGGTCTCGTCCTGCGCAAGGCCATGAAGCGCAACGTTACCTGGCGCATTGCAATGTGCCCGAGCGCGCACGAGCCGATGGCGGCATTGGCGGCTTCCGTCCTCGAGCCCCCCAAGGGGCGTTTCTTCGCCGACCCCTTCGTCTACACGCACGAAGGCCGGCCTTATGTTTTTTTTGAGGATTACGACTTCCGCGAGCGCAAGGGAAAGATCTCGGTCGCGAGTTACGCCGACGGGGCCTTCCGGTTCCTGGGGACGGTGCTGGACCTGCCTTATCACTTGTCGTTCCCCTTCATATTTCACTACAACGGTGCGACATATATGGTCCCCGAAACGTGTGGAAACCGGACTATAGAGTTATGGCGATGCACCGAGTTTCCATTGAAATGGGAAATTCACGAAGTGTTGATGAGCAATGTGTCGGCCGTGGATACGATCGTGTTTTTCCACGGAAAATACTGGTGGCTATTCACCAATATCGACCGGGCCGATGGCACCAGCCACTGCGACGAGCTGTTCGCGTTTTATGCCGACCGCCCGGACGCCACCACCTGGACGCCCCATGCCCTGAATCCCATCATCCGGTCGCCGGTCAAGGCCCGCAACGCCGGAATGGTGGTGGACGGGAACGGCGACGTCATCCGCTGCGCGCAGACACAGGGTTTCCTGCACTACGGCAAGGGGGTCTCCCTGAACCGCATCGAAGAGTTGTCACCTTCGACGTATAGCGAAGCGGAAGGGCAGGTGCATTACCCCAGTTTCCTGCGCAAGCCATTTGCCTCCATGCACCACTGGCATCATCACGGTGGTCATACGGTATTCGACTTTGCATTTATGGAATAACAAGTGCGCGAATATCGAAAAATATAGCGTACGGAATAACTCTTCGAAATTATGTCCTGAATGTCGTTGGTATCTGTACGGCTGTAAGGCGGCGTTGAGGGCGGTATTTCCGGATCTCCGGAAAGCCGCATGGATAAAGGCTTTCGAGCTGATGAGGAGGGTTTCTACGCGCCGGGATACTTGCATTGACTTGCACGTAGAATTGTTTTTATACATCTTTTCCGGATTATTTCTTCATATTTTTACCGTGGCTTTGTAGGGCGAAAAAAACGACGCAGGTAGATTAGTTATTTTGAATGACGCTAACGGTTGACTGCGATTCATATCCGTTTATGTCGTTCGCCAAAGCTTGCTTTTGATGAATTCAACCCATAACATGGGTCGCGTCATCCTAACAGATGGCTACCCAAAGTGTCGGTCGGCCCGCCTAGTGCTCGTCCACGCGGCTGGCAAGCAATACAAACAAGAAAACTATATACGTGTGTCCGCGCTGCACGCTTATCACTTCTGCATTTCTTCTTGTTGCAACGAACGTTGTCCTCTGGGGAAAGCTATGTCGAAAATGGTCTTGGTTGAAGCCCATCCGCTGTTGAGGCTGGGATTGCGTCAAATTCTTGGCAAGGTTGAAGGTGTTTGGGAAATAGTCGGTCTGGATCTCGCCAACCTGGGCGAGGCCGCCGAGCAGAACCGATCGGCCGAACTGCTGATTTTTGGCATGCCGATCGAAACCGAGGCAGGCTGGCAGGCGCTGGCTGAAGTGCGCCGCGTGCTGGCTCCCAAACGTATCCTCCTGCTGGTGGACAGCATGCCCATGCAAGCGCTCTCGCGCCTGCCTGAAGGCAGCATCCACGGCTGCCTTATGAAGACGGCTTCCATCGAAGTTCTGGAGGCCGCCATCCGGCTGGTGATGGCCGGTGGCCAATGTTTCCCGAGTGGTCAGATGGGCCAGGTGGCGCATGACGCTCCGCCCGTGACGCTGGGGAGTATGACCCACACGTCGTTGTCCGTACCCTTGAACGATATGGACGGCGTCAGCGTGGCCAAGATGGCCATGCCCGTGACGGCCGGCGCCCAGCTGTTGAAGATCACGCCGCGCCAGTATGAAGTGCTGGTCCTGCTTTCGCGAGGCTATCCAATCAAGACCGTCAGCCGCATGCTGAATATTTCCGTGGCGACGGCCAAGACCCATGCATGCACGCTTTACCAAAGGCTGCAGGTGAAGAACAAGGGCGAAGCCGTATATACCGCCTTGCAGCGTGGGGCGACGCTCGATTGGGACGCGGGAAACCAGAACGGCGTTGCATACGAAAGGGGCAGGCCACAATAAGATCCCCGCTGTCCCGTGGTCGTTCGCCGGTCGGGAGGCGAGCGAGCGCATCCTAATGCATGAGCGGCATGACTGCAGCCGCCACACGCATGGCGGATGTTGCTTTCGGGACGGCGGTTCACGGCACGCGGTATGGTGCCGTTGCCGTCATCCGCAAGACGGAGAGGCAAGGGGACGTGTCACTGATAGCATGGTCGTGGCTGTTCCCGCTCGCGAATGAGATGGATCCGTGATTCGCGATTCCCGGTGGGACGCCCCGCACGACGTGACGAGGTTCCCCGCCGATGACTACCGTACTGATCGAGGAATACGCCATCCTGCGCATCGCCATCCAGCATATCCTGGAGTCGGCGCGCAGTCCCGAAAGCGTCATGTCCATGGCGCCGCAAAAACTCAATGAACTGTCGCTGTCGCTGGTGCGGCCGGTGGAGCTTGTGGTGCTGGGCATCACAGGTGTCGCCGATGTCGACCTGCACATGCTGGCGAGCGTGCAGGCGCAGCTGGCGCCTCGCTATGCCCTGATCCTGTACGACACGCTCGATACGCGCGTGATGGCCGAGGCGGCGCGCCAGGGCGTGTGCGGCTTCATTGCCAAGAACTCCACGCCCGAGGCCATCACCGCGGCCGTGCATCTGGTGCTGGCGGGCGGACAGTGTTTCCCCCGTCTCATCGTCGAGGCCGTGCAGGGCTCGCAGCACGCGGCGCAGCGAGCCTATGGCCCGATGCGCATGCTGACGCCACGGCAGGAGGAGATCCTGCGGCTGTTGGCCAAGGGTTGCACCATGCGTGAAATCAGCAAGGAAATCGGCATATCGGTCGCGACGGTCAAGAGCCATGCGCGCACCCTGTACTGGAAGCTGAACGCGCGCAACCAGGCCGAAGCGGCCTTCATCGCGGTCCAGCAGGGATTGCTGGGGGACAAGGACGAGGACACGGACTCGCCGAAATAAATAGCGCCCCGCGCCGCGCCGCCGCGCCGCTTGCTGCCGCCAAAGAAAAAGCCCGCGGCAAGCCTCGATGCCCGTCAGGCCGCGACCGATGGCAAGCTTCGCTGCCCATCCAGGGCGTAGCGGATCCGGCTTCGCCGGTCCGCTAACGCCGCCCCCTTGAGGGGGCCCGCGCAGCGGGTAGGGGTGGGCTTTCCAGGGGCCCGCGCAGCGGGTAGGGGGTGGGCCTCCCCGCCGGGATGGCCGTCCCTCCGGCTTATCTTTTTGCCGGTTCGTGGACGGATGGCCGACGGCTGTCGAACTGGACCAGTGCATCTTCCAGCCGTCCCAGCACGGTATCCGTATGGAAATGGATATGCGCGTGCCGCGCCGCGGCCGCGCCCAGGCGCCGGCGCAAGTCCGCGTCCCGCGAGAGGGTCAATAGCGCCCGCGCCATGGCACGCGGGTTCTCCGGCGGCACCACCAGTCCGCAGCCGGCCACGACCTTGGCCAACTCCGTTCCGGGCGCCGCCCCGCAGATCACGGGGCGCCCGCTGGCCAACATGCCGGTCAGCTTGGACGGCATGACCAGGTCGGCGGCGCCGGCGCGTTGCGGCAGCAGATGGATATCGGCGCAGGCCAGCAAGGCGGGCAACTGTTCGGCCGGCTGCAGCGGCAGGAAATGCACGCGCGGCAAGCCGTCGCAGGCCTGCTGCAAGGGGGCGCGCTGCGGCCCGGCGCCCCCGAAGACGAAATGCAGGCGCGACTCGCGGCGCAGCACGCGGCCGACTTGCGCCAGCGTTTCCAGCCCTTGCTTGCCACCCATATTCCCCGAGTACATCGCCACCACCGCATCGTCCGGAATGCCCAGCTGCCGCCGATAGCCGGCGGCGCCGTGGCCGGCGCGGGCGGCCGCTTCGGCGCTGGCGCGCGCGGCGCCGACGTCTATCCAGTTGGGGACCAGCATCAGCCGCGCATCGTCCACGCCCTTGTCGCGCGCCAGTGCCAGCATGCGTTGCGAGATGGTCGATACCCGGTCGAAGCGGCGCATCATCCAGCGCTCCACGGCGCCGACGGCTTGGCGCAGGCGCTTGCCCTTGAGCAGGCCCAGCTCGAAGGCCGCGTCGACCTCGTAGTCCTGGATGTGCAGCCAGGCGCGCGCCCCGCAAAGCCGCGCCGCCGCCAGCGCGGCCGGCGCGCAGAACAGCGGCGGCTCGACCACCAGCACGACGTCGGGACGCCGCGCCATGCCACGCAGCAGCAGCGGCAGGCTGCTCAGCGCGAAGGACGCCAGGTGCAGCAGGCGCTTCAGGCCGCCGGGCGTCCGGGGCACCCACAGCGGCGCGCGCCACACCCGCACGCCACGCCAGGTTTCGCTGGCGTAGCGGCCCGCGCGGTAGCCGTCATGCACCTGCCATTGCGGGTAGTAGGGCGGCGCCGTGATCGCGGTGACGTCGTGGCCGCGCGCGGCCAGCCACGCGGCCAGCTCGCCGGTGTACTTTCCGGTGCCGGTCAGCTCCGGCGCGAAGTTGATACCGAGGATCAGTATTTTCATGAGCGGATCGTCGAGGTGCGGGGGCGGATGGGACGGCACGGCGTGCCGTGGCAGATCATGCCGGCGGGAACGTCCTTGAAGACCGAGCTGCGCGCACCCACGACGGCGTCCTTGCGCACCGTCACGCCTGGCCCCACGAAGACGTCCGTGGCGACCCACGCGCCGTCCTCGATGATGACGGGCAGGCCGCGGATGGGAAAGTCCGGCATGGCCGCATCGTGGTCGCCCGCGCAGAGGTAGCTACGCTGCGATACCACCGCGTGGCTGCCGATATCGATGCGGCCCAGGCTGTACAGCACCACGTCGTCGCCTATCCACGAGTAGTCGCCGATCCGCACCTTCCACGGGTAGGTGATGCGGGCGCTGGCGCGGACCAGCACCTTGTCGCCGATATCGGCGCCGAACAGGCGTAGCAGCCAGCGCCGGAAGCCATAGGCGAACTGCGGCGAATAGCGGAATAGCGTGGAGTGCACCATCCACCACAATTGCACATAGACGGCATTGCGCCCCCGGAAGCCGGCGGGCAGCCGGAAGAGATTGAGCCGCTGGAAGGTCTCCAGGGCCGGCGGGGAGGATGGAAGGGTGTCCATGACGGGCTCCTAGTACTCGGTTGGGCAAGGCTCGCGCCTCAGCGCGCGGATTGGGAAACCGATGAGACAGGATCGGATTGCGCGGCCTTGGCGGCCGCAAGCCGCGCGGCGCGCACCTCATTCGATTTCAGGCCGATCTGCCAGTAATACATGGCCCGGGCCACGGCATAGTCCAGCCCTGCCTTGCCGTCGAGAAAGCCCAGGTGGAATACGTAGGTATGGAGGAAGACCGCGGGCGCCTTGAAGGGCAAGGCCTGGAATATCCGCTTGAGCGTGGAGCGCATGCCCATGTTGGCCTCGCGCGGATCGTTCATCAGGCCTTTCTCGCGGAGATTCGCCTCCCAGTCGGAGTAGCGGTTGTGCTTGTCGAAATAGTGGTAAAGGGTGTCATGGTCGTTGTGCCCCATGCGCCCCTTCATGACGAACGTGCCGCCCAGCACTTCGGGCTGGTAATGGCCTTCGACTTCCCACATGTGCGCCACATCCAGGTCGTTGTAGTCCAGGAAGCGCGCGCGGCGGCGGTGCAGCAGCGCCAGCTTGTAGACGCGATGGCCGTGCCGCAGCCGCTTGCCGCAGAAGGAATAGTCGAAGCCGATGAACGCGCCACCCAGCCCTTCATCGAAGCGGGGCAGGCTGGCGGCGATCTCGCGCGCCAGTGGCGGCGTCATTTCCTCGTCCGCATCGACGTAGAGCACGATGTCGTGGGAGAAGGGCAGGTTGTCCAGGCACCATTGCTTTTTCTTCGGATACTTCCGGTTCCATTGGAAAGGGACGACGATGGCGCCCAACTCGCGCGCCAGTTCGACGGTGCGGTCGGTGCTGTCCGAATCGATGACGAAGACCTCGTCGAAATCCGCCAGGGCGCGCAGGCATTTCTCGATATTGCGTTCTTCGTTCTTCGTCATGACGACGACAGAGACGGGAATACGGCTCATCTACAAACTCCCACGCGGAATCGCGTTTACCGTTGCATCAAGGGTTGGAACAGGTCCACCACGTTGTGGCAGTGCTGTTCCAGGGAAAAGTCCTGCGCGCGGCTCGGACCCAGGTCGGCCAGGTGCTGGCGCCGCGCGCGGTCGTGGGCCAGCTGGCGGATGGCGCGCGCCACGGCGTTGGCGTCGCCCACCGGCACCAGTTCGCCGAAGCGTCCGTCGTCCAGGATCTCGGCCGGGCCGGACGGGCAGTCGGTCGCGATGATCGGAACGCCCAGGCACAGGGCCTCCACCAGGGACAGGCCGAAGCTCTCGCGCTCGGAGACCGACAGGAAGATGTCGGCGGCCGCGAGCGCGGGGAAAGGATTGTCCACATGGCCCCACAGGTGGATGCGGCTGCGCGTTCTCAGGCCTCGTATCTGCTGTTCGAGTTCGGCGCGCTGCGGTCCCTCGCCGATGATCGTGAACGATATCGTCGGATCGTCCAGCAGGACGGCGGCATCGAGGAGGGTCTGGTAGCCCTTGGTATGCACCAGCCGTCCTATCGACACCACACGCAGCGTACCCTCGTCCGGCAGGGGCGCGGCGCCCGCGCGGGCCTGTTCCCGCACATGGTCCAGCGGCACGCCGTTGTAGACGTGCCGGCATTTCTTGCGTAGCGCGGGCACCATCGCGACCAGGTCGCGCACCACGCCTTGCGATACGCCCACCACGGTGTCGTGCGCGCCATAGCTCAGGCGCAGCAGCATGCGCTTGAGCAGGCCTTTTTCGGTGCTGCGGTAGTGCGCCGACGGGCTGTTGTGCTCGAAGGCCACGCTGCGGAAGGAGCCGGGCATGATCCGGCGCGCCGCCGCCACCATCAGGTTGCACAGCAACCCGTGCGAGCAGACCACGGCGGGGCGTTCACGGCGGATGGCCGCCAGCAGCTTGAACCAGGCCAGGGGCGCCAGCAGCTGCATCGCGCGATTGCTCAGCTTGCGGTGGTAGGCCCGCGTGACGGTGGCGCGGCTGGGCGAGAACTCGTGCTCGATCTCGCGCAGGCAGAACAGCGATGTGGTGACATTGTGTCCGGGCAACTCCTCTACCATCGAGTAGACGCAGCGGCCAACGCCGCCGCGATGCAAATCGGGTACGACGAAAAGAATATCAACCATGATGCGGCAACCGGGGAGGGGTGGAGGAAGCCGGCCGGGCCGGCGCGATGGAACGCGGATCGGAGCGGGCCGGCCAGGCCGCCCGCATGGGCGGCACCGATACCGGAGGACGAATGGGGTAGACGACCACCGGTGTCGACGCCTGGGACGCGGCGGCGGGCGCCCGCACGTCGTTGCGCAGCAGTGACAGGCAGTAGGTCAGCAGGAAGCCGGTAAATGCGGTCTTCGGCGCATAGGCCAGCCCCCCGGACAAGGAGTCGATGAAGATATAGACCGGCGCGGTGGCGATCAGGTAGCGTCGGTGCAGCTCCAGCTCCGGGTCGGCGTAGCGCCGCCCCAGGGACAGCAGCATCAGCAGCAGGCAGGGCGCCATGATGACGACGGTACCGATGATGCCGAACTTCATCAGGTAGAAGGCCCAGGAATTGTGCGCGAAGGTGCTCAGTTCGAAGCCTTGCTCGCCCATCACCCAGCTGCGGTAGCCGGCGCCGTGCCCGAACCAGGGCGATTCGCGGAACAGGTCCATCTGGCCTTCGTATTCTTCCACGCGGGCGCCGTAGCTGGAGTCCTCGTCCAGCGCCTCGACGGTCAGCACGCGCGACTCCAGCACTTCCAGGTAGCCGATGGAGGCGAACAGCAGGATGCCGGCGACGGCGGCGGGAACGAAGATCTTGACCGCGTTGCGGAAGGCGCCCACCCGGCTTCCCAGCAGGACGGCGATGCCCACCGACGCGCCCAGCTGCAGGTACTGGCTGCGGTTCAGCGAGAACACCAGCGCCATCAGCATGTAGAGCGTCATCAGGTAGGCCGTGCGCGGCTTCAGCCCCAGGTGCTGGCGGAAATAGAGCAGCGAGACGATGGAGAGAGGCAGCACCCAGATGCCCAGGCTGACGTCGCGCAGCGGCTCGGCCGTGTTGAAGCCCACCACCTGCTGCCCCAGCATGATGGTCGATACCGCCAATCCGGTGATGACCAACGCCCACTGCAGCTTGCGATAGGCATCGGCGCTATCGATGTCCTTGTAGCAAAGGTAGGGTGTGACGACGAAATAGAGCACGATGCGGATGTCGCGGGCCACGTCCCCGCTGTCGATCCCCGGCCGGTTGCCGGAGACCAGGAAGAGATACACGACCACCAGGGCATTGATGAACAGCAGCATCGTGATGCGCGGCGGCGGCAAGGTATAAGCGCGCGGGTCGGCCAGGCGCAGCACCTTGAACAGCACCATGCCCACGAACATGAAATCGAAGGGCGAGAGCTTGAAGCCGCCCGCGCCGATGAAGAAGATGTCGTTGTTCATCGCCAGCGACGTGAACAGGATGCCGCATAGCAGGGGCAGGGTGGAAAAGCGCTGCGTTGTCCGGGCACTTGTTAGGCGAAACATGATGGCGTCTTCCTGGGGGCATACCGGTGGATGGGCTTGCCGGTCAATGGGCTTGCCAGTTGTCGCGACCGGCCATCTTGTGGAGGATTTTCTCCACCAGGTAATCGATGTCGCCCTGGCGCGCATGGGCCGCCACCTTGGCCGCCCGGCAGGACAGGCCGAACAAGGGGCCGATATGGCTCTCGGCCCGGATATGGTCGACGATCTGCGCCCGCTCGCTGACATGGACGTCGTGCATCAGCGCCGTCTTGGTTTCGTCATGGGCCGTGTAGACGCCCAGCGCCGACGGGACGATGAGGTTGGGCCCGTCGTGCAGCAGGCGACTCCAGAGTTCCAGGTCCATGCAGTAGCGCATCTCTTCCTTCAGGAAGCCGTGCCGCTGCAGCACGTCGCGGCGGAACAGGGCGACCTGGTTGGGAATGGATGCCTTCACCACCGTCAGCTTGCGCCGGTCCATGGGCGTGTAGTAGACCTGGCGGAAAATCTGGTTGTCGGCGTTGGCGATGAAAAGATGGCCGTTGATCAGCGGCGGCCGCCGCCGCGCCGCGGCGCGGCCCAGCCGGATCAGCGCGCCCGGGAAGTACAGGTCGTCGGAGTTCTGCCAGCCGATGTAGTCGCCGGTGGCCAGGGCGAAGCCCTTGTTGATCGCGTGCGACTGCCCGCGATCGGGCTCGCTTTCCCAGTACGTCAGGTATTTTTCGTACTTGCGGATGATGTCCACGCTGCCGTCGGTGGAGCCACCGTCGATGACGATGTACTCCAGCTTGGGGTAGCCCTGGTTGAGCACGGACAGCATGGTCCGCTCCAGGAAGCGCGCCTGGTTGTACGAGGGCGTGACGATGGTGATCTTCGGCAGGTTGGCGGCCTCGTCCGCGCCCAGTGCTGGAAGGACCTGGGGTGGCGAGACATGCAGGCCGGAGACGAAGTCCTTCAGCTCTTGGGTGGCTTTCTGGTAGCGCTTGCGCATGAATAACCTCAACATGTGTGTAGCGTGATGCATGGAGCCGGTCGCGTCCGTCCCGTTATCGGGCCGCCGCGACGGGCATGTAGCGCTGGGCATGCGACTGCCGCAGCGCCAGGTAGATGCCGGCGAGCGTCGTCAGCGAATAGCCGATACGCGCCCAGCCGGCGGCTGCCTCGCCCAAAGGGCCGACCAGCAGGAAAAGCAGGCAGACCATGACGGCGCCGGCGGCGCCGTTGAGCACCGCCACCGCCCGGCCGTTGCCCATGCCCAGCAGGGAGAAGTGGGCGACCACGTTCAGGGAGAGCAGGGCGGCGGCGACGATCAGCAGGCGGAAGGTGGCCAGGTGGCCGTCGGTATAGCCGTGGTGCCCCAGCATCAGCCCCAGCAGCGGGGCGCTGGCGGCCAGCGCGACGACGCTGCCCAGCACCGACAGGCTGACATTGATGGTCATAAGCCGCCGCACCTCGCGCGCCACCGCGACCCCGCCGTCGGGCGCCGCCGCCAGGCGGCTGATCAAGGGCATGGTTTTCTGGAAAACGGCGACCGACGCGGTGTGGATGATCTGGCCGACCTGCGCACCGATGGTGTAGATGGCCAGCGTCGCCGGTCCCAGCAGCGAGCCCACCAGGATGCGGTCGACCGAGCCGAAGGCCACCGCGCTCAGGCTGTTCAGCCAGGACCACCGCGAGAACCGGAAGGCGGCGCCCATGGCGGCCCGGTCCAGCAACGGACGCACGACCCAGCGCCGGCTGGCGCGGGCGAACAGGTGCATCTTGGCCAGGCCGGTGGCCAGCAGGCCGGCGGCCTGGGTCAGGGCGGCGATGGTGGGGGACCCCGTCAGCATGGCCACCAGGCACGTCACGGTGTAGGCGGTGAGCCGTCCGCTGACTTCGCAGATGGCGGTGCCGGCGAAGGCTTCGCGGCCCTTCAGGCAGCCCGTGAACAATTGATCGAACTGCTGGCTGAGATACACGAGCAGGGCGGGCAGGGCCAGCGTGGTGATGGCGATGCCGCCGAAGGTGGCATGCGGCCAGATCCAGGCCACCAGCCCCCATCCCGCCAGGCCGATCGCGGTCACGCCCGCCAGCGCGCAGGCCACCAGGGCGAAGGCCACCGCGGCGCCCCGATGGGCGCCGTCGGGCTCGTGCAGGCGCTCGGAGACCAGCTTGGTGCCGGTCACCGCGGCGCCCAGGTTGGCGACGTTGCCGAACCCGGCCAGCGCCATGATCATGGCGAACTGGCCGAAGCCCACCGTTCCCAGCTGGCGCAGCAACACCGGCGTCGCGGCGAGCGCCACCAATGGTCCCAGACCATACTCCATGAGCCCCCAGAAAGAGGCATTGGAGCCGATGTACTTCTTGATCAGCCCACGCATGCGCGCGACTCCCCCGGTTTCCAGGCCCGTCGTCAGGCCAGCGGCAGCGGCTGGCTGGCAGCCTGCCGCAGGTAATGGTGATAGGTCATCTGGATGCCTTGCCGCAAGCCGATTTCGGCGCGCCAGCCCAGCGCCTGGATGCGCCCGACGTCGAGCAGCTTGCGCGGCGTGCCATCCGGCTTGGTGCGGTCGTAGGCCACGTCGCCCTGGTAGCCGACCACCTGCGCCACCAGCGCCGCCAATTCGGCGATGGTAAGGTCCTCGCCCACGCCGACGTTGTAGAGCCCCTGGGCGCCGTCGACTTGCATCAGCAGGGCGCAGGCGCGCGCCAGGTCGTCGACGTAGAGGAATTCGCGGCGCGGCGTGCCGCTGCCCCACAGCGTGACGCAGGATGCGCCGCTCTCGCGGGCTTCATGGAACTTGCGGATCAGCGCGGGCAGCACATGGCTGTTGCGCAGATCGTAGTTGTCGTTCTCCCCGTACAGGTTGGTCGGCATCGCGCACACGTACTGCGTCCCGTACTGGCGGTTATAGGCTTCGCACAGCTTGAGCCCCGCGATCTTGGCGATCGCGTAGGCTTCGTTGGTCGGTTCCAGCGGCCCCGTCAGCAGCGCATCCTCGCGGATGGGCTGGGGCGCCAGCTTGGGATAGATGCAGGACGATCCGAGAAACAGCAGCCGCCGCACGCCCGCCGCATGGGCGGCGCGGATGACGTTGTTCTGGATCATCAGGTTGCGATAGAGGAAATCGACGGGATAGGTGTCGTTGGCCAGGATGCCGCCCACCTTGGCCGCCGCCAGGTACACCACGTCGACCTTCTCCGTGCAGAAGAAGCGGTTGACCTGGTTCTGGTTCTCCAGATCCAGTTCGTCGCGCCCCCGCGTGACGATGTGGCGATAGCCCTGGCGGCGCAGTTCGCGCACGATGGCCGATCCGACCATCCCGCGATGGCCGGCCACATATACCCGTTGTTCCAGATCGGCCATGACGTGCTCACTCCTTGTAGGCGTAGACTTCGTAGCCGTTTTCCTCGACCAGCGCATCGCGCTGGGCCTCCTTCAGGTCGCTGGCGATCATCTCGCGCACCAGCTCCTCGAAGGTCGTGCGCGGCGTCCAGCCCAGCTTGTCGCGCGCCTTGGTCGGGTCGCCCAGCAGCGTCTCGACCTCCGTGGGGCGGAAGTAGCGCGGATCCACGCGCACGATGACCTGGCCGGGCCTGACCCGCTCGTAGGCGGGGCTCATCAGCACGGTGGCGGTTTCGGTCAGGCCCTCGCCTTCCCATTGCAGCAGGATGCCCAGCTCGCGCGCGGCGATATTGATGAAGTCGCGCACGCTGTACTGCATGCCGGTGGCGATGACGAAGTCGCTGGCCTGCTGCTGTTGCAGCATCAGCCATTGCATTTCGACGTAGTCGCGCGCGTGGCCCCAGTCGCGCAGGGCCGACAGGTTGCCCAGATACAGGCATTTCTCCAGGCCCAGCGCGATGCGGGCCAGGGCCCGGGTGATCTTGCGCGTGACGAACGTTTCGCCGCGACGGGGCGATTCGTGGTTGAAGAGGATGCCGTTGCAGGCATACATGCCATAGGCTTCGCGGTAGTTGACGCAGATCCAATAGGCATACAGCTTGGCCACGGCATAGGGGCTGCGCGGATAGAAGGGCGTGCTTTCCCGCTGCGGGACCTCGCGCACCAGCCCATACAGTTCCGACGTCGAGGCCTGGTAGAAGCGCGTGCGGTCCTCCATCTTGAGGATGCGCATGGCCTCCAGCAGGCGCAGGGTGCCCAGGCCGTCGGCGTTGGCCGTGTATTCCGGCTCCTCGAAGGACACGCCGACGTGGCTCTGCGCGGCCAGGTTATAGATCTCGTCCGGCTGCACGGCCTGCACGATGCGGATCAGGCTGCACGCATCGGTCATATCGCCATGGTGCAGGAAGAAGTTGCGCTGCTTTTCGTGCGGATCCTGGTAAAGATGGTCGATGCGCGCGGTATTGAACATCGATGCGCGGCGCTTGATGCCGTGCACTTCGTAACCCTTGCCAAGCAGGAATTCCGCCAGATAGGCGCCGTCCTGTCCGGTAATGCCAGTGATCAATGCCCGTTTTGGCATGGTTGTATCCTTTAGGCTGAGTGTCCGATGAAGACTACAGATGCAATGCCGGCCGGGGTATCGGCCGGAGGTCCTAGGGCGCCCGTGTCGATCTAGTCCGTATGGTGGTTATTGCGGTTATTGCGGTCATGGCGACCATCACGCTCATGGCCGCCCCGCTGCCGCCGCCATCGCGTGCCGGCGGCGCCACGCCGGCACGCCCGCGCCTAGACGCGGCCGTACATGTCCTCGAAGCGCACGATGTCGTCCTCGCCCAGGTAGGCGCCCGACTGCACCTCGATCAGTTCGAGCGGGATCTTGCCGGGGTTCTCCAGGCAGTGGACCTCGCCCAGGGGGATGTAGGTCGATTGGTTCTCCGTCAAAAGAAAGTCCTTGTCGCCGTTGTGGATGCGGGCCGTGCCCGAGACCACCACCCAGTGCTCGGCGCGGTGGTGGTGCATTTGCGACGACAAGCGGGCGCCCGGTTTCACCGTGATGCGCTTGATCTGGTAGCGCGGCCCCTGTCCGACGGAGTCGTAGGACCCCCACGGACGGCGTACCTCGCGGTGATGGGACATCTCCTCGCGATGCTGGCTGCGGAAGGTCTCGACGATGCGCTTGACGTCCTGGGTGCGGCTCTTGTGCGCGACAAGCACGGCGTCGGCGGTCTCGATGACGACGATGTCGTCCAGTCCCAGCGTGGCCACCAGGCGATGGGTCGAGTGGACCAGGCAGTTGCGCGAGTCGTCGATCATCACGTCGCCGCTGCTGGAATTGCCCTGCGGGCACTTGGCGGCGATGTCCCAGACCGCGTCCCAGGCGCCCACGTCGCTCCACCCGGCGTCCAGGGGCACGGACACGGCGCTGTCGGTGCGCTCCATCACGGCATAGTCGATGGAATCCGAACGGCACGCGCCGAACGCGCGCGGGTCGAGGGTGAAGATGGCGTCGTCGCCGCTGCCCTTGAGCACGGCTTCGCGCACGCTGGCCATCATGTCCGGCGCCAGACGGCCCAGTTCGTGCAGGAAGATCGAAGCCCGGAAGGCGAACATGCCGCTGTTCCAGTAGTACCCGCCCTCGCGCAGGAATGCGGCGGCGCGTTCGGCGTCGGGCTTTTCGATGAAGGCCTCGACCGTCTGCCAGGGGCGTGCGCCGGCGGCGGTGCGCAGGTAGCCGTAGCCTGTCAGGGGCGCGGTGGGGCGCACACCGAACAGGGCCAGGGCGCCTTCGCTGGCGGCCTGGTGGGCCAGCTCGAAGGCCTCGTCCAGGGCCGGGCCTTCCTCGATCACATGGTCCGACGGCATCACCAGCATGACAGGGTCGTCGCCGTCGCGCGTCGCGCGTAGCGCGGCCGCCGCGATGGCGGGGGCCGTATTGCGCGGGCAAGGCTCCAGCAACAGTTCCACGTCGGACCCGCCGGGCGCGGCGCCATCCAGTTCCTGCATTTGTTCCATGGCGATGTAGCGGTGCGCCGCATTGCAAACCAGCATGGGACGCGCGGCCCCCGCATGGCGCAGCGTGCGCAGCACCGTGTTTTGCAGCAGGCTGCGTTCGCCGGTAAGGCGGATGAACTGCTTCGGCAGCAGTTCGCGCGAAAGAGGCCACAAACGTGACCCGGAACCGCCGCACAGAATGACGGGTCGGAATTCGGGATGGGGAGAGGTCATCGCATCTGCTCCGTGAAGTAGGCCCTGGTGTAGGGATGGACGGTGTCGTCCTGCGCCATGGCGCGCGGGTGCGCCCAGCGGTAGTCGCTGTGCTGGTCGGTGGGCAGCCGGCCCAGCCGGTCCTCGGCCTGCAGGCTGCCCAGGTGCGCCGGCAACTGGGCGAGATAGGCCAGCACCACGTAATGAGTGCTGCAGTCCGTGGTGCCGCGGCCCGTGGTGTCGTGGGGTGTTGTGCCGCGGTCCGTCTCGCCCGCGAAGTTGTCCTCGTAGAAATGCTCGTACACGCCGTGCAGGCGCCAGCAGTCGCTCGGCAGCGACAGCGCCAGTTCGTCCTCGCAGATGCGCCGCAGCGCCGCGTGCAGGGACTCGTTCTTGCGGATGCGCCCGCCCGGCACGAACCAGCTGCCGCGCGCGGGCGGGTTGCCGCGCAGGCCGATCAGGTAGCGTCCGCCGGCGTCGCGCAGCAGCAGGTCGATGGAGACCAGCGGCAGCAGCGCGACGCCATGGCGGAATTCGGCCGGGCTCAGGCGCGGCGCCGGCATGGCCGGTGCACCTGACATCCGCGTGGCGACCGTCTGGTCAGTAGACATTTTTCCCGGTCCATCCTGAAATCGCCGTCCGGGCGATGATGCGCAGGTCCATCAGGAAGGACCAGTTCTGGATGTAGTACAGGTCGAACTCCACGCGGTCGCGCATCTTGTGCACGGTCTCCGTCTGCCCCCGCAGGCCGTTGATCTGCGCCCAGCCGGTAATGCCCGGCTTGACGCGATGGCGCATCATGTAGCGCGCCACCAGGTCCTTGTATTGCTCGTTGTGCTCCAGCGCGTGCGGGCGCGGCCCCACCACCGACATTTCGCCGCGCAGCACATTGATGAACTGCGGCAGTTCGTCCAGGCTGGTCCTGCGCAGGAAGGCGCCGATGCGCGTCACGCGGCGGTCGTCGCGGGTCGCCTGGGTCACCACGCCGTTCTTTTCCTCGTGCACGGTCATGCTGCGGAACTTGTAGACGCGAAAGACCTGGCCATCGACGCCCAGGCGCGGCTGCGTGAAGAACACGGGACCGCGCGAGTCCAGCTTGATCCATGCGGCGATCACCAGCATCACCGGAGAGAGTCCCAGCAGCACCAGCGCGCTGAAGACGCGGTCGAAGACGGCCTTGGACACGCCGCGTATGCCGGCGGCCGGCAGGCTGTTCAGTTCGATCGCGGGCACGCCCAGGAACTCCTCGACCCGATGGCCCAGCAGGCGCACGGACAGCACGTCGGGAATCCAGCGGATGTCGATGAGATCGTGGCGCAGGAAGTACATGACTTCACGAACGGCCTGGCCGGCCTCCATCGGCAGCGCCAGCCAGACCTCGCGGATTTCGTGTTGGCGCACGAAGGCCGAAATGGCGCGCAGGTCGTCAAGGCGCCGCACGCCGGGCGGCAGCTGCTCCTTGCCTTCGCAGTAGATGCCCATGACCTCGTAGCCCGCCGTGCGGGTCGCCGCCACGCGCGCCCACATATCGTGGCCCAGCGTGCCGAAGCCGATCAGCAGCACCCGCTTGTGGTTCAACCCGCGGTCGCGCGCCTTGCGCAAGGCGGTGTAGACGCCCAGGCGCAGGCCGGTCAGGCCCGCGGCGCCCGTGACAAACCAGAGGGCAGCCCACAAGCGCGACACATAGGCGATCTGGTGGGTCAGGAAGCCGACCAGCAGTCCCATCGCGAACACCACGGTCCACGCCGCGATGCTGCGTATCGCCAGTTCATGTATGGGACGGCCGCGCCACGACCCGTAAAGCTGGAAGGCCGGGAAGACCACCAGCGTGGCCAGCCCGCAGAAGTACACGAGCAGGCCGTGTATGGGAGACACCTCGACGCCCGTGCGTGCGGCCTGCCATTCGATCGCCGCCATGCCGGCGATGGCCACCAGCGCGGCATCCGCGGCACGAAACAGGGAGCTCGTGCCAGGCAGCTTGCCCGACACGTCGAACGAGGACGTTTCCATGGGAGCGCTCCAAGGTGGCGCGCCGCCTGTTTGCGGCGGCGCGTCATGCTTTATGTCTGCGAAAAATCATAGGCATGGGCCGCCGGCGTCGAAACGTCCAAAGGGCGTAAGTGAAGTATTAGGCCATCAGCCCAATGTGCGCCAACCGCGAAATCGCGTGGAATGTCGCAACCCGTTACCCAACGGTAGTACCGCGACACACTTGCCTCGATACGCCCGATGGGGCGCATTTCCCGCAGCACGCGACTCTTTTTTCAGTGGAACGCCATGAACACACTTCTTCGTACGTTCTCTCGCGCAGCCGCCATGGCCGTGCTTATCTCGTCCCTGGCCGCGTGCGCGTTCGCGCCGGGCATGCGCTACAAGTCCGATTTCCAGGTCGATCCCAACGATCCCAACAGTGTCGTGACCGTCAAGGAAATCACGCCATCGCTCGCGCGTGAGATGACCGAGGCAGCCAGCGCGCCCGTTCCGGAAAACGTTCGAAATCTTATCGGCAAGCCCACCCCCTATGTGATCGGACCCGGGGACATCCTTTCTATCGTGGTCTGGGACCATCCGGAACTAGTCCTTCCTACCCAGACCTACAGCATTGGTACGGGGCCAACCGAACTTACCTTTGGGGATACGGGGGCTGGCATTCCGGGCTATCCCGTGTCCTCGGATGGCTACGTTCAGTTCCCCTACGTAGGCCTTGTGAAGGTAGCCGGGATGACGGAGGCCCAGGTTCGCAACTCCCTCATCCGGGGATCGCGTAACTATATTCAGGATCCTCAAATCACGGTGCGCGTGCTAGGTTATCGAAGCAAACGTGTCTATGTGGAAGGCGAAGTGAAGACGCCCGGACCCATGCCCATTACCGATGTTCCGATGACGTTGCCGGAGGCGATCAATCGTTCCGGCGGCGTGTTGCCCACGGCCGATCGTAGCCGCGTCTACGTGACGCGCCACGGGCAGACGGTACGCGTCGACATGAACAAGTTGACGGCCGCCAACATCGATCCGACGTCCATCATGCTGCAGTCGGGGGACATCGTGCGGGTGGTGGCGCGGGGCGACAACAAGATCTACATGATGGGCGAGGTCACCTTGCCCTCGGGCCTCTTGATGCACGACGGCGAGATGTCGCTGGCCGAAGCCCTGGGCGAGGTCGGTGGTCCCAGCCAGACGAGCAGCGACCCGTCGCAAATCTTCGTGGTGCGTTCCTTGCCGAACGCGACGCCGGAGGTCTATCACCTGGATAGCAGTTCGCCGCAAGCCTTGGCAGTGGCAGGCAAGTTCCCGTTGCAGGCGAAGGACATCGTGTTCGTCGACGCCGGCAACCTGGTGCGTTGGAACCGCTTCATTTCGCTGTTGTTCCCCAGCGCCCAGACCGTGCAGACCGTCACCGCCGTCCAGCATCAATAAAACGGCGGCGTGACGGGCAGTACCGGGCCGGCGGGTGCCGGCCCTTCGTGTCAGTCCTTTACTTTTTAGCGAGTCGACACCATGCAGCCCCCTCTTCAGCTAGAGTACGCGTCCGCCCGACAGCCTGAAACGCCCATGACCTCCTACATGGACGTGCTGCTGGCAAACCGCGGCATGATCATCCTGGTGACTTTGCTGGCGACCCTGCTGGGCCTGGCCTACTTCATGCTCGCCACGCCGGTCTACCAATCCGATATCGCCGTCCAGGTCGAGGAGGAAACGCCGACCGCCGCCAAGAGCATGCTGGGAGACGTGTCTTCCATCTTCGACGTGAAGCAGGCGACGTCGGGCGAAATGGAGATACTCCGTTCGCGCCTGGTGGTGGGGCATGCCGTCGACTACTACCAGCTCTACCTGAAAGCCGAGCCCAGGTACTTTCCGCTGGTGGGCCGGTGGCTGGCCGAGCATCGTGAAAGCTTCTCGCTGCCGTCGTCCATTACGCAGGCCATTCCCGGCGGATATGCGTGGGGCGGCGAGCGCATACGGGTCAACCGCATCGACGTGCCGAACGACCTGATCGGCAAGAAGCTGGATGTGATCGCGCTGGGCGCCGGCGCGTACGAACTGATCGAACCGGTGAATGGCCGGCGCTTCGAGGGGCACGTGGGCCAGCTCGAACGCTTCCAGGTGCCCGGGGGGACGATAGACGTGCAGATCGACGCGCTGGAGGGCGCGCCCGAGACGCACTTCACGATCATCCGTAACTCACGGCTGGAAGCGACCGAGGCCGTGCAGTCGCGCCTGGGCATCTTCGAGCGCGGCCGGCAATCCGGCGTGATCGGCGTCACGCTGCAGGGCAGCGACCCCGTGCTGACCGCCGCGGTGCTCAACGAGATCGGCCAGGAGTACGTGCGGCAGAACGTCAACCGCAAGACCGCGCAGGCGGAAAAGTCACTGGCTTTCCTCGACCAGCAGCTACCGGTGCTGAAGAAGGAACTTGATGCGTCGGAAACCCGCTACAACGCCTTGCGCAACGCCCGCGGCACCATAGACCTGGGCGAGGAAGCCAAGCTGGTGCTGGGGCAATCGGTCGCGGCGCAGAACAAGATCTTCGAACTGCAGACCAAGCGGCAGGAACTGATGACGCGGTTCGCGCCGTCGCATCCCAGCATCGAGGCCATCGACCGCCAGATCGCCTCGCTGGGCGGCGATGTCAATCGGCTCAATACCAAGATCAAGGAACTGCCGGACCTGGAACAGGACGTGGTTCGCCTGGTGCGCGACGTCAAGGTGAACACGGAGCTCTACACCGCGCTTTTGAACAACGCCCAGCAGTTGCGCCTGGTCCGTGCCGGCAAGGTCGGTACCGTGCGGGTGGTGGATACCGCCGTGGCGGCGGAGAAGCCCCTGCGTCCGAAGGCGCCCATCGTCATCGGCGCGGCGGCCGCCATCGGCCTGGTACTTAGCCTGATCGTGGCCTTCGTGCGCAACGCGCTGTTCGGCGGCTTGAGCGATCCCGAGGAGATCGAGCGCTATACCGGCCTGCCGGTGCTCGCCACCATTCCGTACAGCGAATTGCAGGACCGCCTGTGGCGGCGCAGCAGGCGCAAGAACTCGCGCCTGCCGGCCTTGCTGGCCCAGAGTAACGGCAGTACGCCGTCCATCGAGAGCCTGCGCAGCTTCCGCACGGTGCTACAGGTGGCGATGCGCGACACGGACAACAACGTGGTTGTCTTCACCGGGCCGATCGCCGGCGTGGGCAAGTCCTTCCTGTCGGCCAACTTCGCGTTCATCCAGGCGGCAGTGGGCAAGCGCATCCTGCTGATCGACGCCGATTTCCGGCGCGGCCATCTCAACCGTTACTTCGCGACGTCGTCGGACAATGGCCTGTTCGATGTCCTGGCGGGCACGGTGCCGCTGGAGGCCGTGACCAAGCGGAACATCATGAACGGGGTGGATTTCATCTCCACCGGCAAGGTGACCTTCGATCCCTCCGAACTGCTGGCGTCCGAAGCCTTCGGCGAATGCCTGCGGGCGCTCGCCACCGACTACGACATCGTGATCGTGGATACCGCGCCGGTGCTGTCGTCGTCCGACGCGGCCGTGGTGGGAGCGCATGCGGCGGCGGTCATGCTGGTGGTTCGCGCCGGCATGAACACGGTGGGCGAGATCCGCGAGACCGCCAAGCGCCTGGTCGCCGCCGGGGCGCCGGTGGCGGGAGTGGTGCTCAACGGCCTGAAGCTGGAGTCCGAGGGGCTGGGCTATCGGTCGAAGTACGGCCGCTACCGCTATGCGCGGGCGGCCTACTACGGTGAAAAGCAGCCCTGACGCGCGCGGCGAGGGATCTATGCAATCGATATGGAATCCCGGTCAGGCCGGGCTGGCGCCCGCCGGGGCCGCCACGGCGCGCATGCCCGAGCTGCCGCCCGCGCCCTGCGAGCCGGATGCCATTCGCGGGCAGGTGCCGCGGGACATCGACGCCGCCTACGCACACGGCCTGGGCGTGGTGCTGGGCACGCGGGCGCGGCGGCGCGGCGTGCGGGCCATCGTGGTGGGCAAGGATGCGCGCCTTGCCAGCGTCGAGCTGGCCGCGGCCCTGCAAGCGGGCATCCGGGCGAGCGGTACGCACGTCATCGATATCGGCATGGCGGCCACGCCCTTGATGTATTTCGCCACGCGCCTGACCGAGACCGGCGCGGGCGTGATGGTGACGGGCGGACATGATGAAGAGAACCAGAATGGTTTCAAGATCATGATGTCCGGGGAGCCGCTGGTCGGCGACGACCTGCGCGGCTTGCAGGACGAGGTGCGCGCGCAACGGCAGGCCGATGCCCGCGTGCGCGCGGTGGAGGCGGCGGGCGCGCGCATGCATATCGCGGCGTCGCCCTGCTACGTGGCGCGGGTAACCAGCGATGTGCGGCTGGCGCGTGGCGTGAAGGTGGCGCTGGATTGCAATTACGACGCGACGGCGGCATTGGCGCCGTCGTTGCTGGAGGCGCTGGGCTGCGAGGTGACCGAGTTGTCCAGCGATAGCGCGGAAGCCTATACGCGGCCGCGCATGGCCCCGTCCGACCCCCGCCGCCTGGCGGGACTGGCCGCGAATCTGCGTTATTCGGACAACGAACTGGGACTGCTGGTGGACGGCGACGGCGATCGGCTGGCCGTGGTGACGCGGTCGGGCGCGGCGATTTCGGCGGATCGCCTGCTGATGCTCTTCGCGCGCGACGTGCTGGCGCGCCATGCCGGCGCGCACGTGGTCTACGACGTCGAGGGCTCGCGCAATCTTGCGCGCGAGGTGCGCAGGCTGGGCGGCCGCCCGGTGATGTGGCGGGGCGGGGCGGCCCACATCGCCGGCAAGATGCGGGAATGCGGGGCCATGCTGGCCGGCGAGATGGACGGCCAGTTCCGTTTCCGGGACCGTTGGCACGGCCATGACGATGCCTTGTACGCCGCCGCGCGCCTGCTGGAGATCGTGGCCGCGCACGAGTCGCCCTCGGCCCTGCTCGATGCCTTGCCGCTGGAATGCGTGACCCCGGCGCTGAAGCTGGACCTGGCCGGCATCGAGGCGCCCTGGCTGGTTGACGCCTTGCGGGCGCGCGGCCGCTTCATGGGCGCGCGCGAGGTCATCGAGCTGGATGGCCTGCGCGTCGAATACGAGGATGGGTTCGGCCTGGCGCGTGTGGCATGTGGCGGCAATGCCGTGCTGCTGCGTTTCGAGGCGGACAGCGGGACGGCGCTGTCGCGTATCCAGGAAGACTTCAGGCGCCAGCTGCTGAGCGTGGCGCCGGACTTGCGCCTGCCGTTCTAGGCGCGCGGTGTTCAACAGTCGCGAGGCGCGGCCACGGCGGCCGTGCTTCGCAGCGGGAGCGGTAATGTCGTCATATCTTCTGGTGACGGGCGGCGCCGGCTATATCGGCAGCCATACCCTGGTGGAACTGATCGCCGCCGGCTACCAGCCGGTGGTGCTGGACAACCTGAGCAACGGCAGCCGCGACGCGCTGCGGCGGGTGGAGGAACTCACCGGAACCTCGATTCCGCTGATCCAGGGCGATATCCGCACGCCGGGCCTGGTGGAGACCGTGCTGGCCATATACCGGCGTGACAAGCGGCCGATCGAGTGCGTGCTGCACCTGGCCGGCGTGAAAGCCGTGGGCGAGTCGGTGAGCGATCCGTTGAAGTACTTCGACAACAACGTGGCGGGCACCGTGGCCTTGCTGATGGCCATGCGCGCCGGCGGCGTGCAGCGCCTGGTGTTCAGTTCGTCCGCCACGGTCTATGGCGTGCCGCGCTTCCTGCCGTTCACGGAGCAGCACCCGCTGGCGCCGACGAATCCCTACGGCCGCACCAAGCTCTTCGTCGAGCAGATCTTGCAGGACGTCTGCGCCGCCGACGCCAGCTTCAGCGTGGTGACGCTGCGCTATTTCAATCCCATCGGCGCGCATCCGAGCGGCATGATAGGCGAGAACCCGCGCGATACGCCGAACAATCTCTTTCCCTACATCACGCAAGTGGCGGTGGGGCAGCAGCCTTTCCTCAAGGTTTTCGGCGTGGACTATCCGACCGAGGACGGAACCGGTGTCCGCGACTACCTGCACGTGATGGACCTGGCGGTCGGCCATGTGCGGGCGGTGGATTATGCGAGCTCGCACACGGGCTTCATCGCCATCAACCTGGGTACCGGGAAAGGGACCAGCGTGATGGAATTGGTGCAGACCTTCGAACGGGTCAGCGGCCAGGCGATACCGGTGCGCATAGAACCGCGCCGCCCCGGCGACGTCGACAAGGTATGGGCCGATGCCAGTCTTGCGCGGGAGGTGCTGCGCTGGCGCACCACGCTGGGCGTGGAGAGCATGTGCCAGGATGGCTGGCGCTGGCAACAGCGCAATCCCCAAGGTTATGGCGTAACGGCTCCCGCCCCGGCCTCGTAAGGTCCGGGGGAGCGCGCCCGTGCATGGGCATAATGGACATAGGGCCGCGGGGGGCAGGGGGACGGGCCAGGCGGGCACGTGGATTGCGATGCCGCGACGCGGCAATTCGTCCGCGCTTCGGGACACGCCCATGCGCTTCGTTTTTTTCGCCTTTCTACAACCCTCCGCACCTGGGCGGACCGTCCGGCGGAGGGGCGCATGAGGACGCGCCGGCCGCCGCGCACGCCGGCCGCCCATGCACACGCCGTATCCGCCAGTGCATTGACGGCTGGGGGCGGCGAGCCGCGGGCCGCCCCGGCCACGCCTGCCGATCCTTCCGCGCCGACGACGCCTTCCGGCCCGACGACGCCTTCCGCGCCGCGGCGCGTGGCCGATCGCCGGTACGCCGCGGTAATCGTCATCGCGGTGCTGGCGGTCTTGTTCGCCATGCGCGAGGCGCGCGAATTCCTGATTCCGCTGGTGCTTGCCATCCTGCTCTCCTACGCGCTGGAGCCGCTGGTGTACACGCTGGTTCGCCGCGTCCGCATTCCGCGTCCCATCAGCGCGGCGGTGGTGATGGCCGCCCTGGTGGGGGCGCTGGTTTTTGGCGTCACCTCCTTGCAGAACCAGGTCGGGACCATCGTCGACAGCCTGCCCCAGACCGTGCAGAAGGTTACGCGCACCGTGCAAGGCTTCGCCGCCGGCAAGGGTTCCTTCCTGGACAAGCTGCGCGCGGCCGGCGCCGCCCTGGACAAGGGCGAGAAGCCGCGCGCGCAGGGCGCGGCGGTGGCGGCGCGCCCATCCGAAAAGCTGGAGGGCATGCTGCTGGCAGGTTCCATGGGCGTGGCCTCGGGGATGGGGCAGGGCGTGATGGTGCTCTTCCTGGTGTTCTTCCTGCTGTGCTCGGGCGACATCTTCAAGCGCAAATTCATCAAGGTCTGCGGGCACACGATCTCGGAGAAAAAGATCAACGTGCACATGCTGGACCAGATCAACCGTTCCATCCGCCTGTATATGGCGATGATGGTGATCACCAACATCCTGCTTGCGCTGTGCAGCTGGGCGGCGTTTCGATTGCTTGGCCTGGACAACGCCGGTACCTGGGCGGTGGTGGCGGGCGCGCTGCACGTGGTGCCGTATTTCGGGCCGCTGCTGGTCGCCGTGTTCACCGGAGTGGCGGCGGTGGTGCAGTTTGGGGAGCTGGGTCCCGCCCTGCTGGTGGCCGGCGTGTCGCTGCTGATCGCGTCGCTGATCGGCTTCGTGGTGCAGACGTGGATGACCGGACGCATCGCGCGGATGAACCCGGTCGCGGTGTTCGTGATGCTGCTGCTGTTTACGTGGGTGTGGGGATTGTGGGGTACGCTGCTGTCCGTCCCCATTGCCGTGATCGTGAAGGTGGTGGCGGACCACGTGGATGACCTGCACGCGGTCGCCGAGTTCCTGGGGGAGTGAGGGACGCCTGCCCGCCTGGCGCGGGCAGGCGGACAGGTCAGTGCAGGAAGCCCGTGGACAGCCAGGGGATGGCGGCCACGATCACCAGGCCGACCGCGATGGACGCCAGGTAGCCCATGATGGGCCCTATGCCCTTGTCCGGTTGCACGCGGCCGATGGCGCAGGCGGCGTAGTAGCCGACGCCGAAGGGCGGCGCGAACAGGCCTATGCCCATGGCCAGGATCACCACCATGGCGTAATGCACCTCGTGTATGCCCATCTGATGCGCGATCGGGAACAGCAGGGGGCCGAACAGCACGATGGCCGGGATGCCTTCCAGCACGCTGCCCAGCACCACGAACACGACGATGGATACCGCCATGAAGGTGATCGCGCCGCCGGGCACGGATGCCATGAGGTGCGCCAGTTGCGTCGAGAAGCCGGACTGCGTCAAGGCCCAGGCCATGGCGGTCGCGGCGCCGATGATCAACAGGATGGATCCCGACAGGCAGGCGGTGTCGACCAGCATGGGCCACAGGCGCTTCCAGTCGAAGCGGCGATAGACCAGCAGGCCGATCAGCGTCGAATACACGATGCCGATGGTGGACACCTCGGTGGCCGTGGCCACGCCTTCCACGACCGCCGCGCGGATGACGACCGGGAGGGCCAGCGCCGGCAGCGCGATCACCAGGGCGCGCAGGATTTCCGCGCGTGGCGCTCGCCGCACGCCGTCCAGGCGCTCGCCGCGATAGCGCCGCCACACCACCAGGCACAGCATCAAGGCCAGCACCAGCCCCGGCAGCAGGCCGCCGGTGAACAGGGCGGTGATGGACACGCCGGTGACCGAGCCGATGGTGATCAGCACCAGGCTGGGCGGAATGGTCTCGGTCTGCGCGCCGGTGGCCGACAGCAGCGCCACCAGGTCGCCGTCCTTCGCGCCGCGCTTGCGCATCTCCGGAAACAGCACCGGCGCGACCGCCGCCATGTCCGCGGCCTTGGCGCCGGAGATGCCCGACACCAGGTACATCGCGCCGATCAGAACATAGGACAGGCCGCCGCGCACATGTCCCAGCAGGCTCGCCAGGAAGGCCACCATGCGCTGCGCCATGCCGGTCATCTCGATCAGCAGGCCGAGGAAAATGAACAGCGGCACGGCCAGCAGGATCAGGTGCGACATGCCTTCGTCCAGGCGTCCCACCACCACCATCATCGGCGTGGACGTGGTGAGCGCAAGATAGCCATAGGTCGCCAGCCCGAAGGAGAAGGCGATGGGCACGCCGGTGAACACGCACAACGCCACGATGCCGACGAAGAAGATCAGCAGGTTGGCGTTGCCGAGGGTGGCCAGCAGGGGTTGCGCCGCCACCAGCAGCGCCACGCCCGCGGCCACCAGCCCCAGGGCCTTGAGCGTGGTCAGCCAGCCGGCGCGTTCGAGCAGGCGCAGCAGCGCCAGCCCGATCATCAGCACCGTGCCCACGGGCAGGGCCGCCGCGCGCCAGATATTGGGTATCTCCAGCGCGGGCGTGGTGACGTACTGTTCCTCCACCGCGTATTCCCAGCCTGGCGCCAGGATCAGCAGCAGGAAAGCCAGGGCCGCCGAGACCGCCAGCATGTCCAGGAATGCCCGCCGGGCGGGCGAGGCGCGGTTGACGAAGGCCGTCATGCGCATGTGCTCGCCGCGCCGGAAGGCCACCACCGACCCCAGCATGGCCAGCCACAGGAACAGGATGGACGCCAGTTCATCGGACCAGACCAAAGGCGCGTGGAATACGTAGCGCGCCGCGATGCCGGCGAACAGGATGACTATCTCGGCCACGACCAGGATGGCGGCCGGGATTTCGGCGAGGCGGCCGATGGCCGCCTCGGCCTGTGCCGCCCAGGAAGGCCGCGCCCCCGGTACGGCGGCGGAGCGGCCAGGCGCCTGGGATGCCAGGTTGGGCGTGACGTCGGGCGTCATGACAGCTTCCCGACGGATTGCTCCAGCAAGCTCCAGGCCTTCTCTCCGTACTTGCCTTGCCATTCCTTGTAGAAACCGGCGCTGCGCAGGGCGTCGCGGATGGGGCCGGGCGCGGGGGAATTGAAGGCCATGCCTTGCTGCGCCAACTGGCCCTGCAATTGGTTGTTCAAGGCCAGCACGTCGGCGCGCACGCCCATGGCGGCGGCATTCACGTGCTTGGCCACGATGTCGCGGACGTCGGCAGGCAGTTTTTCCCAGGCGCGCCGGTTGGCCAGGAACCAGAAGCCGTCCCACATGTGGTTGGTGAGGGAGCAGTATTTCTGCACCTCGTACAGCTTGGCGGTCTGGATGATGGCCAGCGGGTTTTCCTGCCCGTCCACCACCTTCGTTTGCAGGGCCGAGTAGGTCTCGTTGAAGTTGATGCTGGCCGGGGCCGCGCCCAGCGCCTGGAACATGGAGGTCCACAGCGGACTCACGGGCACGCGGATCTTCAGGTCCTTGAAATCGCCGGGGCCGTTGATGGGCCGGTTGCTGGTGGTGACCTGGCGGAAGCCGCTGTCCCAGATCTTGTCCATCACCACCAGGCCCTTGCCTTCGATTTCCTTGCGGATGTGCGCGCCGAGCGGACCGTCCATGGCCTTCCAGACGGTGTCGTAGTCGGGGAAGGCGAAGCCGATGCCGCTGATGGACGAGGCCGGGACCAGCGTGGAAAGGATCAGGCCGGACAGCGTGAAGAACTCCACCGCGCCCGAGCGCAACTGGCTCAGGGTATCGGTATCCGAACCCAGCTGGCTGCTCGGGAAGATGGCCAGCTCGAAACGGCCGTTCGTGTCCTTGGCAATTGCCTTGGCCGCCTCATTGGCTCGCACATTCATGGGGTGCGTGGGCGGCAGGTTGTTGGCGTATTTGTACCGATACTGGGGCGCCGCCAGGGCCAGTCGCAGGGGGGCTGCGCCGATGAGGGCCGCGCCACCGGCGGCCGCCACGAACTTGCGTCGATTCACGTTCATGCTGTCTCCTGGTTATGTCCGGCTGGCGTGACGCCGCCGGCGTGGACGCCGGCCTGGTCGTGGTGCCGGCAATTTATATAGGTCCATAATATGGACCAAAGAACAAACGTGATGGTTTATTAAATCACATTGATATTCCGAGCGAAAGCAGTAGAATTCATCCACCGATAAATTTTCATTAAATCACTGGGTTCACATAATGGACCTGGATGGATAAAGAAACGGGAGACAGTGTGGCAAATACCGCAACCCGGGTGGATGGCGCGCAGGCAATCGCGCGCGCCATGCGCGTGCTGCGGGCCGTGGCGCGCACGGCGCAGGAAGGCGCTGGCCTGCTGGCCTTGACGCGGGAAACCGGCTTGAACAAGCCCACCGTGCACCGCATGCTTTCGGCCCTGGTCGCCGAGGGCATGCTGGAACAGGACGCGAGCACCCGCCGCTACTTTCTCGGTCCCGAATGCCATGTGATGGGCAATATCGCGGCGCAACGCCACGGCTTGAGCCGGCTGGCCGCCGATACCGTCGCCGGTCTCGCGCATGACTGCGGCGATTCCGCCTTCTTTTCGATACGCCGCCATGTCTTCGCCGTCTGCGTGCTGCGCGTGGACGGCGACTATCCGCTCAAGACCCATGCCTTGCTGCCCGGCGACCGCCATCCCCTGGGCGTGGGCGCCGGCAGCCTGGCGATGCTGGCGGCCTTGCCCGACGAGGACGTGCAGCAATGCCTGGACGCCAACGCCGCCCTGATCGAACAGCGCTATCCCAATTATTCGCCGGCCTTGTTATGGTCTCAGGTGAAGGAGGCGCGTGCGCAGGGTTACGCGGCCAACCGCGGCCTGATCGTGCCTGGCTCCTGGGGTATAGGGGTTCCCGTGCGCGGTCCCGATGGCCAGGTAGCGGGCGCGCTCAGCATCGCGGCCATCGAAAGCCGGCTGGATGAGGAGCGTCAATTCCAGCTAGCCAAGCAATTGTCCAGGGAAGCGAAAAAGCTGGAAGCGCTGGCCGAGGGCGCGGGCGTGCCGCGCCGGGACGTGCCCGCGCGCCCGCGTTCGCCATGAATACATGCCATGGATGCATGTCATGAATACGTGGCCTGAATGCGTGATGAAGCACCGGAAGAACATCTGGAACCGGAACCCGTAGAAGAACCTGAGAGGAGATGAACCATGCCTGACCGTGCCGTCATCGTGGGGTGGTCCCACATTCCGTTCGGCAAACTGGACGACCCCGACACCGAGAGCCTGATGGCCCGCGTGTCGCTGCAAGCCCTGGAACACGCTGGCGTCACCGCCGACGCCGTCGACGGTATCTATGTGGGCGTCATGAACAGCGGTTTCCAGAAACAGGACTTCCAGGGCGCGCTGGTGGCCCTGGCGGACCCCCGGCTGGCTTACGTACCGGCCAATCGCCTGGAAAACGCCTGCGCCACCGGATCGGCGGCGCTTTACGCCGCCATGGACTTCATCGAAGCCGGCCGCGGCCGTGTCGCGCTGGTGGTGGGCGCCGAGAAAATGACGTCCCGGCCGGGGCGGGAAATCGGCGACATCCTGCTCAACGCCAGCTACCGTCGCGAGGAGGCCGATATCGAAGGCGGCTTCGCGGGCGTATTCGGACGCATCGCGCAGGCCTATTTCGATCGCCATGGCGACCGCTCGGAGGAACTCGCGCGCATCGCGGCCAAGAATCATCGCAATGGCGTGGCCAATCCCTATGCGCAGATTCGCAAGGACCTGGGCGTGGCGTTCTGCAATACGGTCTCCGAAAAGAACCCCTACGTCGCGCCGCCCTTGCGGCGCACCGATTGTTCGCTGGTGTCCGACGGCGCGGCCGCGCTGGTGCTGGCGTCCAGCGACGTCGCGGCCGGCCTGGCGCGCGCCGTGGCGTTTCGCGCGCGCAGACAGGTCAACGACATCCTGCCCCTCAGCCGCCGCGATCCCATTGCCTTCGAGGGTGCGGCGCGGGCATGGCGGGGCGCTCTCGCCGACGCGGGCCTGGCGCTGGACGACCTCGACCTGGTGGAGACCCATGACTGCTTCACCATTGCCGAACTCATCGAGTACGAGGCCATGGGCCTGACCGCGCCGGGCGAAGGGTACCGGGCCGTGCGCGAGGGGTGGACCGAGAAGGGCGGCAGGTTGCCGGTGAATCCTTCCGGCGGGCTCAAGGCCAAGGGACATCCTGTCGGCGCCACGGGCGTGTCCATGCATGTCATGGCCTGCATGCAGCTGATGCACGAAGCCGGCGACATGCAGATCCCGGATGCGCGGCTGGCGGGCGTCTTCAACATGGGCGGCGCGGCCGTCGCCAATTACGTCAGCATCCTGGAGCGGCAGCGATGAGCGGCGCGCGGACGGCGATGTCCAGCGCAGGCTCGGAAGCGGCAAACGCCGTGGCGGCTTCGACGCACGCAGGCGGGGATCCAAAAGGCGGCGTGACGCCGGTCTCGCGCCGCGTCATGAACCTGGCCTATTGGTTGACCCAGGCGGCGCGCCGGTTTCCGGACCGTCCCGCCTTGATCCTGGAGCGGCAGGCCGTCACGTGGCGCACGCTCGACGCGCGTGTCCATGCGCTTGCCGCGTACCTGGCAAGCCAGGGCGTGGGCAAGGGCGACCGTGTGCTGGTTCACTCGAAGAATTGCGTGGCCTTCGTCGAAACCATGTTCGCGGCATTCCGGCTGGGCGCGGTCTGGGTGCCGACGAACTTCCGCATCGCGCCCGACGAGGCGGCCTACCTGGCACAGGCCTCGGGCGCGCGCGCGGTGATCTGCCACGCGGAGTTTCCCGATCATGCGCGCGCCATGGCCGGCGCGCTGCCAGGGCTCGGCGTGCTATTGCGCATCGGCGCCGGCGATTTCGGCCTGGGCGAGCAGGAATACGCCGATGATGCGGCCACGAGCGCCGACCGGCTGCCCGACGCGGACGTCGAATACGACGACCCCTGCTGGTTCTTCTTCACGTCGGGCACCACGGGTCGTCCCAAGGCCGCCGTGCTGACCCATGGACAGATGGGTTTCGTCGTTACCAACCACCTGTGCGATCTGATGCCGGGGACCACGGAGCAAGATGTCAGCATGGCCGTGGCGCCGCTGTCGCATGGCGCCGGCATCCATCTGTTGACCCAGGTGGCGCGCGCGGCGGCCACCGTGCTGCCGCCGGACGGGCGTTTCGACGCCGACAGGATATGGCGGCTGGTGAGCGAGCACCGCGTCACCAACATGTTCACGGTGCCGACCATCGTCAAGCTGCTGGTGGAACATCCGAGCGTGGATGCGCACGACCACGGTTCGCTGCGTTACGTCATCTATGCCGGCGCACCCATGTATCGCGAGGACCAGAAGCGCGCGCTCGACAAGCTGGGACCGGTGCTGGTGCAGTACTTCGGCCTGGGCGAGGTCACGGGCAACATCACCGTGCTGCCGCCCGCGCTGCACCGTATCGAGGACGATGCCGCCGCCCGCGTCGGCACCTGCGGTTACGCGCGCACGGGGATGCAGGTCTGCATCCAGGACGAACAAGGCCAGGCGGTCGAGCCCGGCGTGCAGGGCGAAATCTGCGTCTGCGGTCCCGCGGTATTCGCCGGCTATTACAACAACCCCGAGGCCAACGCGAAGGCATTTCGGAATGGCTGGTTCCGTACGGGCGATCTTGGCCACATGGACGCGGAGGGCTTCCTCTACATCACGGGACGGGCGTCCGACATGTACATTTCGGGCGGCTCCAATGTCTACCCGCGCGAGATCGAGGAGAAGGTGCTGGAGCACCCCGCCGTGGCCGAGGTGGCGGTGGTGGGCGTGCCCGATGCGACCTGGGGGGAGGTCGGCATCATGGTGTGCGTACCGCGTCCCGGGCAGGCGATCGACGAGGCCGCCATGATGGCCTGGCTGGAGGGACGGCTGGCCCGCTACAAACTGCCGCGCCGCGTCTACTTCTGGGATGCCTTGCCACGCTCCGGCTACGGCAAGATCACCAAGAAGCTGGTGCGCGATGCGCTGCATGAGCGGGGGATCATGCCATGACTGGCCATGCCCTGAACAACCATGCCCTGAACAGCCACGCCCCCGTCCGCATGTTGCGCCATCCCGGCCCCCTGCCGGCCACGCGCTGGACCAGCGTGGAGAATCCCGGCGGGCCGTCCTTGCGGCTGGAGCTGCCGGCGGGCGAAACGCTGTACGACGCGCTGGTCCTGCCGTTGCGCGCGCGCGGGGTGGTCGCCTGCGCCATCAACCTGCTGGACGGGCACTTCACCCGGGGCGCGTACTGCCTGGCACGGCCCGAGCCGGACATCGCGCAGGTCATCGCCTATACCGCGCCCATCATGGTGGACCGCGCCTTGCGCCTGATAGGCGCGGGCGCCACGCTGGGCGAGGACGAGCACGGCGCGCCGCTGCTGCATTGCCACGGTTTGCTGGTCGACGCGGAGGGCCGCCTGATCGGCGGCCATCTGCTGACCGAACGATGCGTGATCGACGAAGGCGGTTGTGTCGCCTACGTTCACGCCCTGAGGGCCACGCGGCTTACCCGCCGCTACGACCCACACATCCAGCTCGCGGTATTCCAACCGGAAACCAAGGGAGATATCCATGCCGACCATTGAGCATGGCCACACCGGGCGCATCGTCTATGCGCGCCTGCGGCCGAATGAAGACCTGGTGCAAAGCATCGAGAAACTATGCCTGGCGCATGGCTTCGCGCGCGCGATGGTGCGCGGCAGCCTGGGAAGCCTGACGCAGGCCAGCCTGGAAGGGGCGGCCGCCGCCGTGGAGGAGCTTCCAGGGCCGGCGGTCGAGGTGCTCACCCTGTGCGGGGAGGTCGCCCTGGATGCGGGCGGCGCGGCCGTGGCGCGCCTGAGCGGGACCGTCGTCGATCCCGCCGGCGGCGTGCACGCGGGCCGCTTCGTCTCCGGTCGCAACCCGATCTGCATGACCTTCGAGACCGTGCTGGAAGAATGGCTAAAGGACGGGGCGCCGGCGCCTGCTTCAGTCCAGCGTGGCGACCAGGGCGGATAGTGCGTCGGCGCAGGATTGCTCGACTTTCAGCGTGAGCATGGCGTCGGCCCGCGTCCTGCCCAGGTTGACCGCCGCGATGGGCAGGCCGGCGCGCGAAGCCGCCGCGACGAAGCGGTAGCCCGAATAGACCATCAGCGACGAGCCGACCACCAGCACCGCGCCGGACTGCGCCAGCGCGGCATACGCCCGTTCCACGCGATCGGGCGGCACGGTCTCGCCGAAGAACACCACGTCGGGTTTCAAAATGCCCCCGCACACCGGACAGGGCGGCACCTCGAAGCGGGAGAAGTCCTCGCCTTCGAGATCGGCGTCGCCGTCCGGCGCATCCTCGGCATGCAGGTGCAGCCAGCCCGGATTGGCGCTCTCCAGCCATTCCTGCATTTGCTGGCGCGGCAGCAGATGGCCGCATTGCGTGCAGACCACCCGGTCCATGCGACCGTGCAGGTCGACGACGTCGCGCGTTCCCGCGGCCTCGTGCAGGCCATCGACGTTCTGCGTGACCAGCAGGGAATAACGCCCTTGCCCTTCCAGCGTCGCCAGCGCCCGGTGCGCCGCATTGGGCGCCACATGGCCGAACATGCGCCAACCTATCATGCCGCGCGCCCAGTAGCGCCGGCGCGCCACCGTGTCATCCATGAAGGTGCGGTACTGGATGGGCGGGCGCCGTTTCCACGCGCCCTCGTCGTCGCGGTAGTCCGGAATGCCCGAGCCGGTGCTGCAACCCGCGCCCGTAAGCACGAACAGGCGGGGATGCGCCGTCACGAAATCGCGCAGGGCCTGCACGTCGCCCGGCATCGTTCAGCCGCCGCAGCCGGCGTCGGGCGCGGTGTTCAGCGTACCCGCCTGGGTGACATTGCTGCCCGGCGGCACGTCGCGCGTGATCCAGACGTTGCCGCCGATGACCGAGCCGCGGCCGATGGTGGTGCGCCCCAGGATGGTGGCGCCGGCATAGACCACGACGTCGTCTTCCAGGACGGGGTGGCGGGGCAGGCCCTTCTTCAGCTCGCCGTTCTCGCCGGGCGGGAAGCGCTTGGCGCCCAGCGTGACCATCTGGTACAGCCGTACGCGATCGCCGATGATGGCCGTTTCACCGATCACCACGCCGGTGCCGTGGTCGATGAAGAAGCTGCGGCCAATGGTCGCGGCGGGATGGATGTCGATGCCGGTGTCGGCATGGGCGATCTCGGCGACGATGCGCGCCAGCAGCGGCACGCCCAGCTTGTTCAGCACGTGGGCCAGGCGGTGGTGGATCATGGCGATCACGCCCGGATAGCACAGCAGCACTTCGTCGACGCTGCGAGCGGCCGGGTCGCCCTGGTAGGCGGCGATGACGTCGGCATCCAGCATGCGGCGAACGGAGGGCAGGGCGGCGCCGAAGGCGCGCACGATATCGGTGGCGCGTTGTTCGATCTCCCCCGCGTCGGGGTGATGATTGCGCTCCGTGTAGTTCAGTTCCAGCCGCACCTGGTGCATCAGTGCGTCAAGCGCCGCGCCTATGGTGTGGCCGACATAGAAGTCCTCGGTTTCCTCGCGCAGGTCTATGGGACCCAGGCGCATGGGAAAGAGGGCGCCGCACAGGTCCTTGATGATCTGGCGCAGGCTCTCCTGCGAGGGAAACTCGCGCCCGCCGCCATGGTCGCGGCGCAGGCGGCCCAGCGGTTCGCGCCATTCGGTGCGCACGGTGCGCAGCTCGGCGACGATGTCGCCCAGGTTCCAGGTAATGGCCTTGGGGTTCATGGGGGCATTCATGGCAGTCGCTTGAAACTTGATAAGGATATTCCCGTTGTTGTAACCCGTTCCTACGCGCTTTGCAGGCAATGACCGCGCGGTGCCAAGGGTGACAGGGACGCGGGTCCTGAGCCGCGGGAGGGCGGCGTGGCCGTCGCGCAACGCCGTTGGCCCGGAAAAAAGGGAAAGCGGAAAGGCGCCGTCGTCCAGGCTCAGGCCTCGGGCGCCGTTTCTTCCAGCAAGGCCTGGCGCGCCACTTTCCAGCTGCCGGCGTCGGGCGCGTAGAGCAGGCCGCCGGAGCGGTGGGTAGGCTTGTAGGGCGAACCGTCGAAATGGGCGCAGTAGCCGCCGGCCTCGTGGTGCAGCAGCCAGCCCGCCACGTGGTCCCACGGCATGAGCTGGCCGTACAGCAGGATGTGCGCATGGCCGCCGGCGATCATGCGGTATTCATGCGCCGAGCAATGCAGCGTGTTGGCCAGCGCCAGGCGCGCCATGTTGCGGTGGACGATGCCCTTGAGCGGCGGCTCCAGGTGCTGGGTGGAGATCAGCCCGATCATGTCCTCGACGGGCACCGGCGCGGCCACGGCCAGCGGCGTCTGCTGTCCTTGCGGCGTCTCCAGCCAGGCGCCTTCGCCACGCACGGCGATGGCCCAGTCGCGGCCCATCGGGTCGTAGATGACGCCGGCCACGATTTCGCCGCGGCTGACCACGCCGACCATGACGCCGAACAGCGGCAGGCCGGCGACGTAGTTGCGGGTCCCGTCTATCGGGTCGATGACGAACGCCAGTTCGGCATCTATCCAGACATTCAACAGCGTGGGATTGCGCGAGCAGGCTTCCTCGCCGAGGATCACCGCGCCGGGGTACAGGCGGCTCAGGCGCTCGCCGATATAGCGTTCGGCGGCTTCATCGGCGTCGGTAACGAGGTCCTGGGGGGAGCTCTTGGTGCGTACCGCATCGGCGGCCAAGTGGCGGAAACGAGGCAGGATTTCCGCATCGGCCGCTTCGGCCAGGATGGCGGCCACGCGGCGGATCTCGTCGCGGCTGAACGTTCGTATCATGGGTCTCTCGGCTTGGGCGAACCGAAATCTAGCATGAACATCCCGCTTCCAGTATGTCGCTTGTTGCAGCGGGCAGGGCGTGGACGTAACCTGTGCCTCGCCTGCTCGTTAACCGCAAGTCATTGACCTGAAAGGGATTTGATTGCCTTGCTCGACGGCTATCCCAAGGGTTGTCCACAAAAACTGGGGATAAGTCGGCCTCGCGGACAGGGGCCGGGCCACGCCCCCGCCGCCCGGCCCCCCCACCCGCCGTGGAAATCAGGGGCTATCCGGCCGGATCAGGCCGCCCGCCATGAAACCGCCGTCGACGCTGATGGTCTGCCCCGTGACGAAACCCGAGCGCTCGCTGTCCAGCAGCCAGGCCACCGTGCCGCACAGCTCTTCCGGCGCGGCGTAGCGTTTCTGCGGGACCGCGGCGATCCAGCGGGCGCGCGCCGCGTCGGTATGCATGCGGCTTACCAGCGGCGTCTCGATGGGACCGGGCGCCACCGCGTTCACGCGTATGCCCAGTTCGGCCAGCTCGACCGCCATGACCTGGGTCAGCGTCACCACGCCGCCCTTGGACGCGCCGTACGCGGCCCGTCCAAGGTTGCCGCGCAGGCCCGACACCGAGGAGATATTGACGATGGCTCCATGATGACGTTCGCGCATGCGCAGCGCGGCATGGCGGCCGGCGACGAAGGTCCCCACCAGGTTCACTTCCAGGATCTGGCGCAACAGCGCGGTGTCGGTATCGAGGAACGGCATGTCGCGGCCGATGCCGGCGGAATTCACCAGGCCGGCCAGGGGGCCGAACGTGCGCTCGCAGTCGTCCAGGGCCGCGGCCACTTCGTCGTCGCTGGTCACGTCCAGGCGGATGCAGCGCGCCCGCTCGCCGGGCAGGTCCGCGCCGGCCGCCGCCAGCGCATCGGGGGAGCGATCGGCGATCAATACCTTCCAGCCTTCGTCCAGCAATCCGCGCGCGACCGCCAGGCCGATGCCCGATGCACCGCCCGTGACCATGACCACTCCATCGGTGTAATCCATGTCTTGTCTCCTCCTTATGACGCTGTGTACGCTATGGCACCTCGTCGTGCCGCCTCCCGGGCGGTACGCCAGCCATGCAGTGCTTTGAATGATGTTTATGCAAGGTCAGCCGATAAAGTCCGCCGGTCCCGGGTGCTGGCCGTGCCGGAGGATTTACTCATCCATATGATCTAATAATTCAGCCATCCGTGCTCGTCATGACCCCGCTGTCTCGTGTTTTTTTATTAAATCGCGGCGCGCGGGCAAGAACGGTCCACGAGATGGTCCATAAGAAAGAAAACGCAATGCCGGCGTCCATGTCCGCCGGCCCCGTACCGCTTCCGGTTCGACGAAGCGGACGGATCGACAACCACAGAGAGAGGAGACAACATGGATTTGACCCGACGCAAGTTGATGAGCGCGGTTGCCGGAGGCGGCGCTGCCTTGGCGCTGGCGCCGGTGGGCCGCGCCTTCGCGGCCCCCGAGTTCCGCTACAAATACGCCAACAACCTGCCGCCCACGCACCCCATGAACGTGCGTGCGCGCGAGGCCGCGGCCAACATCTTGCGCGATACCAAGGGCCGTTTCGAGCTGGCCATCTTCCCGAGCAGCCAGCTGGGTTCGGATACCGATACCCTGAGCCAGTTGCGCTCGGGCGCGGTGGAGTTCTTCACGCTGTCCGGCCTGATCCTTTCCACGCTGGTCCCGGCCTCGTCCATCAGCGGCATCGGTTTCGCCTTTCCCAACTACGATGCCGTCTGGAAGGCCATGGATGGCGACCTGGGCGCGTATATCCGCAAGGAGATCGAAGGCAAGGGCCTGGTGGTGATGGACAAGATCTGGGACAGCGGCTTCCGCCAGGTCACCACCAGCAACCGGCCCATCAACGGCCCCGGCGATTTCAAGGACCTCAAGCTGCGCGTGCCCGTGAGCCCGTTGTGGACGTCCATGTTCAAGGCGCTGGGCGCGGCCCCGGCCAGCATCAACTTCAACGAGACCTATTCGGCCCTGCAGACCAAGGTGGTGGACGGTCAGGAAAACCCGCTGGCCATCATCCAGACCGCCAAGCTGTACGAGGTGCAGAAATACTGCTCCCTCACCAACCACATGTGGGACGGCTTCTGGTTCCTGGCCAATCGGCGCGCCTGGGAAAAACTGCCCAAGGATGTGCGCGAGATCGTCGCCCGGCACATCAATGGCGCCGCCATGGGCGTACGGGCCGACGTGCTGGCCCTGAACAATGACCTGCAATCGCAGCTCACGCAGCAGGGGCTGGTGTTCAATACGCCCCAGCCGGGTCCGATCCGCGATGCCTTGCGCCAGGCGGGCTTCTACGCCGAGTGGAAGGGCAAGTACGGCGATCACGCCTGGGGCCTGCTCGAACAGTCGGTCGGAAAACTTTCATGAGTAGTCCTTCCATGCAGCCGGCCGCCGGCCTTGCCGGCGCCACCGCCGCGCCCGCCGTGGCGCGGCGGCCATGGGCGGCGGGGCTGGACGCGGCCATAGGCTGGCTGGTGGAAGTCCCGGCCGCGATCCTGGTCGTGGCCGAGATCGTCATCCTGTTCGCCGGCATCGTCGCGCGCTATGTCCTGCACACGCCCCTGGTGTGGTCGGACGAGCTGGCGTCCATCCTGTTCCTGTGGCTGGCCATGCTGGGGTCGGTGGTGGCCTTCCGGCGCGGCGAGCATATGCGCATGACGGCCTTCGTCAGCCGCGCCTCGCCCGCCCGCCGGGCGTTCCTCGACATGCTGGCGGTCGCTGCCGCGCTGGCGTTCCTGCTGATGATCGTCGGGCCCGGCTACGAATACGCCTACGAGGAACAGTACGTCACCACGCCCGCGCTGGAGATACCCAATATCTGGCGCGCGGCGGCCTTGCCCGTGGGCACGCTGCTGATGATCGCCGTCGCGCTGTTGCGCCTGCTGGAAAGGGCCGACTGGCAGAGCGCGCTGAAGGCCATCGTGGTGGTGGCGCTGGTGGTGGGCGTGCTCTACCTGCTGCAACCCGTCCTGCAGAACCTCGGCAACTACAACCTGCTGATCTTCTTCGTCGGCGTCGTGGCGGCTTGCGTCTTCGCCGGCGTGCCCATTGCCTTCTGTTTTGGCCTGGCCACCTTCGGCTACCTGGCCTTGACCACCAGCACGCCCATGATGGTGGTGGTGGGACGCATGGACGAAGGCATGTCGCACCTGATCCTGCTGGCCGTGCCCTTGTTCGTCTTCCTCGGCGTGCTGATCGAGATGACCGGCATGGCGCAACGCATGGTGGCGTTCCTGGCGAGCCTGCTGGGACACGTGCGCGGCGGCCTGTCCTATGTGCTGATCGGCGCGATGTACCTGGTGTCGGGCATCTCCGGCGCCAAGGCCGCGGACATGGCGGCGGTCGCGCCGGTGCTGTTTCCGGAGATGCGCAAGCGCGGCGCGAAGGACGGCGACCTGGTGGCGCTGCTGTCGGCCACCGGCGCGCAGACCGAGACCATTCCGCCCAGCCTGGTGCTGATCACCATCGGCTCGGTCACCGGCGTGTCCATCACCGCCTTGTTCACGGGCGGCCTGCTGCCGGGGCTGGTGCTGGGCTTGATGCTGTGCCTGGTGGTGTGGCGGCGCAGCCGGCGCCAGGAGCGCGCGCCGGAAGGCCGGGCGAGCGGCGCCGAGATCCTGCGCACGCTGCTGATCGCCCTGCCGGCGCTGGCCCTGCCTTTCGTCATCCGGGCGGCGGTGGTGGAGGGCGTGGCCACGGCCACCGAGGTATCCACCATCGGCATCGTATATTCGACGCTGATCGGCCTGCTGGTCTACCGCCGCTTCGACTGGAAGCGCCTGTGGCCCATGCTGGTCGATACCGCCTGCCTGTCGGGGTCCATCCTGTTGATCATCGGCGCCGCGACGGGCATGGCCTGGGCCCTGACGCAATCCGGCTTCTCCGGCCAGCTG
Organism: Achromobacter aloeverae; assembly: GCF_004121055.1. Classification (GTDB taxonomy): domain Bacteria; phylum Pseudomonadota; class Gammaproteobacteria; order Burkholderiales; family Burkholderiaceae_B; genus Bordetella_C; species Bordetella_C aloeverae. Next base: position 1,364,856 of record NZ_PYAL01000001.1, on the reverse strand, counting down.
GCGCACCTGATGGCGGGCCTGCCCGGCGGCGCGGCCACCTTCATGGCGGTATCCATCGTCGCCTTCATCATCCTGGGCAGCGTGCTGGAAGGCATCCCGGCCATCGTGCTGTTCGGCCCCCTGCTGTTCCCGATCGCGCATCAGATGGGCATACACGAGGTGCATTACGCCATGGTGGTGATCCTGGCCATGGGCATAGGCCTGTTCGCGCCACCCTTCGGCGTCGGCTACTACGCCGCCTGCGCCATCGGCCGGGTGTCCCCCGACCGCGGCATGCGCGCCATCGTGGGGTACCTGCTGTCCATTGCCGTGGGATTGATCGTCGTCGCCGCCGTTCCCTGGTTGTCCATCGGGTTCCTGCGCTAGGACAGGCGACTGTCGATAGTTTGTAATCAGCGGTAAAACCCACGGCGCCGTCCCTCTTTTTCACAGGGGGGACGGCGTCGTGCATGGCGCGCGGCTTCGTTTCACAGGAAACCACTCCGCAGTTTTTTGTCACGGCCGTGCCATATCGCTGCAGGACTCGGCTGTCATCATGCCCGCATTGCAAGAGCCGTCCGGTTTGGGGGGCGGCGGAACGAAGCGGGGTGGCGATGAGGGTCTTGTACACAAATTTTCATACGAGTACGGGGACCGGGGGGCACACCAGCTATGTGTTGAGCCTGGCGCGTGCGCTTGCGCGGCGCCACGATGTTGTCGTCGCGGCGCCGCGCGGCAGCGCCCTGCATCGGCGCGCCGCCGAGGTCCCGGGCGTGCGGGTGTATGCGCAGTCCTTTCCGAACCGTTTCTATCGTGTGTTCCAGGCCGCGTTGCGGCTGCGTGGCGTGATCGCGCGCGAGCGCGTGGAGCTGGTGCACGTGAACGGGTCGGCCGACCACCGCCTGGCGATACTGGCCACGCTGGGCATGGGCCAACGGCGTCCGCGCATCGTCTTCACCAAGCATAACGACCGTCCCATTTCCCGCCTGGGCGGCTGGCTGCGCGCCAGCCTGGGTACGGACCACGCCATCGGCGTCTGCGATTTCGCCCGCCGCATGCTGGCGGACAGCCCGTATCAGCGCTGCCCCCTCAGCACCATAGGCAATGGGGTGGACACGCGCCATTTCACGCCCGACGCCCCGGGCGACGAGGCGCGGGCGCTGCGCGCGCGCCTACTGGGCCATCCCGCACGCCGCATCCTGCTGGGCAGCAATGCCGGCACCGACGACTACAAGGGCTGGCTGGACATGGTGGAGGCCGTGTCGCGCCTGCCGCCGGCCTTGCGGGAGCAGGTGCAGATCGCCCTGGCCGGCGCGCCCTTGTCAGACAGCCAGCGCGCCCGCATCGATGCGCTGGGCATGCGCGAGCATGTCACCTGGGCGGGCCGCCTGGACGATGTGCGCGCCTTCATCGGCGCGCTGGACATGGGCTTCGTGCTTTCCTACAGCGTTGAAACCATTTCCTTCGCCTGCCGCGAAATGATGGCCATGGGCAAGCCCGTGGTTGTCTCCACGCATGGCGGCCTGCCGGAAAACATTACGCCCCACGTCGACGGATGGGTGGTGCCGGAGCGCGATGCCGGCCAGCTCTCGCGGCTGCTGGAGCACCTGCTGACGCGGCCGGCCCTGCTTCTGGAAGCAGGCGCCGCCGCGCGCCGCAAATGCGAGCAATCCTTCCGCGTCGAGCGCTTCGTCCAGTTGACGGAGCAGGCCTATGCCCGCGCGCTGGGCCGGGAAGATGCGGCCGCGCCCGCGGTCGAACTCGGCGACGCGCCGGCCACGCGCTGAGGGGCTGTCGCCGCGGCGGTCACACGCTGGGTGAAGGCCCTCGTACCCGCCTCAGGCGACCGTCTGCAACGCGGCGATCAGGCCTTGCGCGTTGCGCATGCCCTGGTCTTCGAAATTCGTGTTCAGCACGACATGGGTTTCGCGCACGCGCCGCGCGAGTTCGCGCACCTGACGCGCCAGTTCGGCCAGCTCCTCGGGCGTGTATTCATACTGGAAGCGGCTGGACGAAGCCGCGCCACGGCTGTTCCATGCCGCGGCGTTGCGGCCATGCAGGCGGACGACGGCGAGGTCCTGGCGAGTAGCCTGCCACAACGCCGGCACCGTATTGTCATAGCCTTGCGGCATGTCGGCCACGGTATGCGCCGCGCCCAGCGCGCGCAGGAAATCCAGCGTCGATGCTTGCGCGGCGGCGCCATCGTACCAACTCGCGTGCCGCAGCTCCACGGCGGCGACCAGGTCTTCATCGAGGTGCTCGACGCAATCTCGCACGCGCATCATGCCGCGCCGGTCGGGCTGGATCCAGGGAGGAAACTGGAAGTGCACGGCGCCCAGCTTGCCGCTCATGCGCAAGGGGTCGAGTGCGATCAGGAAACGGCGCCACGCTTCCTCGCGCAGTTCCGCCGGCAGTCCGTCCGCGTACACGACGGTCTCGGGATCGGCGGGCGGCAGCTCGCGCCGCAGGTCGGGATCGAGCGCGCGCAGCGGCGTCTGGTGCCCCGTGAACAGGCGAAAGGACTTGATGTTGAAAACGAAGTCCGCGGGCGTGCGCTCGGCCCAGGCCTGGGCCTGGCGCGGGTCGGGCAGGGCATAGTAGGACGCGTCGATCTCGGCCAGCGGAAAGCGGGCGGCGTAGTAGCGCAGGCGCCCGGCTGCGTCGTCGCGCACCGCGGGCGGATAGAAGCGGCCGCAAGCCAGCAGGGTCTTGTCGGTCCAGGATGCGGTGCCTACCCGGATGGTCATCGTCGCCGCTGCGTCCAGTCGTTCAGTCCGTCCGTCAGGCCCGCTCGCGATAGCGGTCGTGCAGGTCGCGGATCTGGTCGTGATGGCGCATCAGGCCGGTGTACTGGCGTTCGACCAGATCGCGGATGTCCTCCGGCAGGGGTTCGCGCAGGGCGTCGGCGTAGTGGCGCTTCGCGATATCCTCGCCGCGTTCGCATTCGCGCAGGATGTCGGCGTCGCTGCGTGCGGCGACCGCCGCCTTCAGGTGGACCCAGCCGCGGTGCACGGCGGCAGCCATGTGGCCGCCGGTTTCAGGGGTGCCCCCGAGCCTGGTGACCAGCGTCTGCAGCTCCTGGGCGCTTTGGCCGCAATCCGTGGCCCGGTCCTGGAAAAGGCCGCGCAGGTTCTGGTCCCGGGTGTCCTCGGCGGCGGCCAGGAAGCCTTTTTCGCCGTCCTTGGCAGTCTCGACAAGATCATTGAGCAGTTTCACGATACGGTCGGCCATGGAAGTCTCCTGGTGGGATAGGCGAGGGGCCTGGACACATGGCACCGCCTGGGCGGGCGCAGGCGTTCAGAGGCCTTGCTGCAAGTCGTTTTTGCAAGCCGTCTTTGCAAGCCGTTTTTTTACTCAAGTGCAAGCGCCGTTCCCGGGCGGATTTCCGTCGTCTGGATGGATATCCAGTATTATGCCTGTTGTTTGCATCCCTGTATCGCCACCGCTACCCCGCATGTCCGAGCTCTCCCCGCCCTCCGCCGCCACGCCGCCCCATCCCCTGGACGGGCTCAACCCGCAGCAGCGCGCGGCGGCCGAACATGGCGTCGGCGCGGAACCCGCCGGGCCCTTGCTGGTGATCGCCGGGGCCGGTTCGGGCAAGACCAGCACGCTGGCGCATCGCGTCGCGAATCTCATCCTGCATGGCGCCGATCCGCAGCGGATCCTGTTGCTGACGTTCTCGCGCCGCGCCGCCGTCGAGATGGAGCGCCGCGTGGGCGCCGTGCTGCGCAAGGTGATGAACATGCGGGCCGGACAGACGCCGCCCGCGCTGCCCTGGGCCGGGACTTTCCACGGCATCGGCGCGCGCCTGCTGCGGGATTGCGCCGGCCGCATCGGCCTGTCCGAGAGCTTCACCATCCACGACCGCGGCGACTCCGAGGACATGATGGGCATCCTGCGCCATGAACTCGGCTTCAGCGCCACCGAGTCGCGCTTCCCGTTGAAAGGGACCTGCCTGTCCATTTATTCGCGAGTGGTCAACAGCCAGGCTCCCCTGGGCGAGGTGCTGCACCAGGCCTTCCCCTGGTGCGCGCAGTGGGAGGACGCCCTCAAGCGCCTGTTCCGCGCCTATGTCGAAGCCAAGCAGGACCAGCAGGTGCTGGACTACGACGACCTGCTGCTGTACTGGGCGGAGATGCTGGGCCACGAGGCCATCGCCAGCGATCTCGGCGGTCGTTTCGACCACATCCTGGTGGACGAGTACCAGGACACCAACCGGCTGCAATCGGCCATCCTGCTCGCGATGAAGCCGACCGGCCAGGGCCTGGTGGTGGTGGGCGATGACGCGCAGGCCATCTATTCCTTCCGTGCGGCCACGGTGCGCAACATCCTGGACTTCCCTGCGCAGTTCGCCCGGCCCGCGGATGTCATCACGCTGGACCGCAACTATCGCTCGACGCAGCCCATCCTGGATGCGTCCAACGCCGTCATCGGCCTGGCGCGCGAACGCTACGCCAAGAACCTGTGGACCGACCGGGCGTCGGCCGACAAGCCGCAACTGGTCAGCGTCAGCGACGAGGCCGGCCAGGCGCGCTGGGTGGCCGACCAGGTACTGGCGCAGCGCGAGGCGGGCACCACCCTGAAGTCGCAGGCGGTCCTGTTTCGCGCGTCCGGTCACAGCGCGGCCGTCGAGCTGGAACTGACGCGGCGCAACATTCCCTTCGTCAAGTTCGGCGGCTTGCGCTTCCTGGAGGCGTCGCATATCAAGGACCTGCTGGCCTTGCTGCGCTGGGCGGAGAATCCGCGCGGGCGGCTGGCGGGCTTTCGCGTCGCGCAACTGCTGCCCGGGGTTGGGCCGGCCACGGCGGCGCGCTTGCTGGACGATATGGACCAGGCGCAGGACCCCCGCGCGGCGCTGGCGGCCTTCAAGCCGGGCGCCGCGGCGCGCGAGGCCTGGACCGGGCTGGTGCAGGCTTACAAGGACCTGTGCACGCCGGGCTTGCGCTGGCCCGCCGACCTGGACATCGCGTTGCGCTGGTATGGGCCGCAGCTGGAACGGCTCTACGAGGACGCGCGCGTGCGCAAGGCCGACCTGGACCAGCTGGCGCGCATCGCGGCCGGCTACGGCAGCCGCGAACGCTTCCTGACCGAGCTCACCCTGGATCCTCCCGATGCCACCAGCGACGAGTCCGGCGTGCCCTCGCGCGACGAGGACTACATGATCCTGTCCACCATCCATTCCGCCAAGGGCCAGGAATGGAAGTCGGTCTATGTGCTGAACGTGGTGGACGGCTGCATTCCCTCGGACATGAGCACCGGCAGCGCCGAGGAGATCGAGGAAGAGCGCCGGCTGCTGTACGTGGCGATGACGCGCGCCAAGGAAAACCTGCAGCTGATCGTGCCGCAACGCTTCTACGTGCATCAGCAGACGGGGATGGGCGACCGCCACGTCTACGGTTCGCGCACGCGCTTCATTCCGGAATCGCTGGCGTCCTTGTTCGAGGCCATGCCCAAGGCGCCGCCCTTGCCGCCCTTGCGTAACAAGGACAGCGCGCCCGTGGCGAGGATCGACGTAGGGGCGCGCCTGCGCAAGCTGTTCTAGGGACGCCCGCCGGCGCGCGGAGCGCCGCGCCGCGTCCGTCGCGATGTGGCCGGGGGCCGGCGCGCGCCCGCGCGACGGCGGGACACGGCGAGGCCGGTCGCGCCGACCCGGGGGTCAGGGTTTGCGCTGGCTGCCCGGCTTGAGCTTCCAGTCCTTGTCGTCCTTGGGGGTCGACACCTCGCGCTGCGCTTTCTCCGCCACGCCGGGGGCGATGGGGTCGCTCGCGGGAAAGGACTGTTCGACGGCGTCGTCCAGCGCTTCCTGGTAGGTCGGCACCTTGTCCTCGGGGCGTTGGGCGGTGCCTTCATGGCGCTTTTTCTCCGCGTCGGATTCCTGGTTCTTGCGGGTCGTGGTATTCATGTCATCTCCTGTGCTGGCGCGCTTGGCGTGGTGCTTGGTGCGGTACCAGGTGCGATACGTGCGGTACCTGTTGCGTTCGAGAAAGGGGAACGCAAATCCCATGCCGCGGATCAGCCGTCGGCCGGCGGTTCCGGCGCCATGGGCAGCCGCAGCGCCTGCATCAATGCGCGGGCATCGCGCGGCGCCATGACCTTGACGTCGTTGTCGAAGTAGCAATAAATGTCCCGATGGCCCGCCTGCGCCCCGGATGGGAGGTCGTCCGGCGCGGCCAGCCGCGCATGCGGCGCCGCACGGCCGTCGGCCCAGGCGCGCAGCCGGCGCGCCCACTCGCCGATGGCGCGGGCGCCGTAGCCGCTGCTGTACAAGGCCTTGTCGCCGTGCAGCCGGACATAGGCGAAGTCGGCGGTGGCGTCTTCCAGCCATGGCCACTTGCCGGCGGTGTCGGCCGTCACCAGCGCCACGTTGTGCGCGCGCAGCAGGGCGATGAACGCGGGCGTGGCGAAGCTTTCGTGGCGGATTTCCACGGCATGCCGCAGCGGCTGGCCCGGGTGGGTGCGCGGAATGTCGGTCTGCTTGACCTGGGGGCCATGGCGGCGCGCCAGCCGCGCGGCCGCCTGGGTATCGCGCGGCAGCATGCGCAGGAAACGCTCGAAGCGTTCCGGATCCCACCGCATCGTGGGCGGAAATTGCCAGAGTATCGGTCCCAGCTTGTCGGCCAGGTCGAGCACGCCCGACGCGAAGAAATTGGCCAGCGGTTCCTCGATCTCGCGCAGGCGGCGCGTATGCGTGATGTAGCGCGGACCCTTGACGCTGAAGATGAAACCCCGCGGCGTGGCGTCCCGCCAGGCAAGGAAGCTGGCTGGATGCTGCAGGGAGTAGAACGTGCCGTTGATTTCCACGGTGCAGAACTGGTGGGCCGCGTAGGACAGTTCCTGCGTCTGGGGCAGCCCGCGCGGGTAGAAGTGGCCGCGCCACGGGGCGTAGCGCCAACCCGAGATGCCGATGCGCAGGGCAGGGGGGCGATGAGCGGGCATGCGTTCTCCGTCAGGTCCGGGTGAGAGGCGTTGTGCGCCGCAACTTGTATTCCCGCGGCACGGCCCCACGAGCGGATTGAAGGGCGGTACTATCTTCGACCATGACGCAAGAAGACCTGGCCTCGCCATACCCCGAACTCCAGCCGCCGCCCGTGGTGGTGGCGCCGCTCAATCGCGACTTCGACGACCACCATGGCGAGGTGGTGGCGTCGGTCGGCTATACCAAGGGCAGGCGTCCGGAGCGGGTGCCCATCGAGGGGATAGCCGGCTATATCGGCAAGGAAAACAGCCTGCTGTGGATCGGCTTGAAGAACCCGCATCCGGAACTGCTGGGCGAGGTCAGCGATGCGTTGCGGCTGGGGCCCAAGGCGCTGGAGGAAATCCGCGAATCGCACCGGCGGCCCAAGATCATCGATTACGGCCACGTGGTGCTGGTGGTGGCGATCACGGTGGAGATCGAGGGCGATCGTCCCATGTTCGGCGAAACGCAGCTGATCATCGGCGACGGCTTCCTGCTGACCGTGCGACGCGGGGCGACCGCCAGCCACAGCGCCGTCCGCGAGCGGCTGGAGGAGGCGCCCGACCTGTTGGCGCGCGGCAGCGACTATGTCGCGTCCGAATTGCTGGACCTGCTGGTCGACCGCTACGTACAGGCCGCCACGCGCCTGGAGAGCGTGGTCGAGCATGCCGAACAGAAGCTGCTGATACGCGGCGCCAAGGATTCCGATATCCGCAAGCTTTATCGCCAGCGGCGCGACCTGCTGCGCATCCATAACGCCATTGCCCCGCTGGCGGAAATCTGCCGCCGTCTCTCGCGCGTGGAAATGACGGCCATCGATGAACATGCGCGGCCTTATTTCGGCGAGGTGGCCGACCGCGTGGTGCGCATCGACGAATTGGTGGCCGCCTTGCGCGAGGCCCTGGCCTTCGCGTTCGAGGCCAGCCTCATGATCGGCCAGTCCCAGCAGAACGACACCACCCGCCGGCTGGCTTCCTGGGCCGCCATCCTGGCGGTGCCCACCGCGGTGGCCGGCATCTACGGGATGAATTTCGAGCACATGCCGGAATTGAAATGGATCTATGGCTATCCGTTCACGCTGGGCGGCATCGCCGTTGCGTGCGGCCTGCTTTACTGGCGCTTCCGCCGCGCCGGCTGGCTGTGAGCTGATCGCCGGTCGGCCGGGGCACAAGGGGTCGTGTCATAACGGGCCGTGTCATAAGAGGCGGTGTCATAAGAGGCGGTGTCATGAAAGGCCGTGGCGCAAGGGGCTGCTCCAAAAGATGCGGCGTCATGGCGGGCTGCGTGACAACGAGCTGCGTCGTAAGCATCACGGTCCCGTTCATGCGCGGCCGCCCCGGGGTAATATTCGCTCCATTCAAGAGACGCCCGATCTTCGACAGTGCAGCGTCCGGATCGGCCCAGGAGACCGCATCATCGCCCGTTCCAGCCCACCTTCCATGCTTACGTCCGGCCTACTGCGCACCTTGTTCGGCCGCGTGGGTCTGGCCCGCCCCGTGGGCGCGCTGGCGTGCGCGCTGGCGGCCGCCGGCGTCGCCTACCTGTCCAGCTCGCACGCGCCGCAGCGCAACGAAGGCGTCAACGCCACTTATGAGCTCCGCGGCCGGGTGGTGAACGTGGCCGACGGCGACACGGTCACCTTGCAGACGGACGGCGGCCAGCGGCGCGTGCGCCTCGCCAGCATCGACGCGCCCGAGGTCGGGCACGGGCAGGTCAAGCCGGGCCAGCCCTTCGGCCAGGCCGCGCGCAAGAGCCTGGAAGGCATGGTGGCCGGCAGGACGCTGACGGCGAAGTGCTACGAAAAGGACCAGTACGCCCGGGACGTCTGCGACCTGCCGGGCGACGGCGGCCATACGGTGAACTGGCAGCAGGTCGACGCCGGCTATGCCTGGGCCAACACGGCGCGGCATGGCGAATATCTGCGCGACGCAACCCTGCCGGCGGTCGAGCGCAAGGCGCGCGATCAGCGCAAGGGCCTGTGGGCGCAGGCCGGCGCCATTGCGCCCTGGGAATGGCGCTACCAGTGCTGGAACCATGGGAAATGCGCCGCCGCTGACGCCACGCCCGCCTCCACACCTACCCCCACACCTTAGTTCCTACGGCACGCGGACCGGCTTCACGGTTGTTTGATGGTGCCGGTCGTCCCGGACAGGAAACGATTCCCCGGCATTTTTCCACTCAGCCTGTTTTCCAGGACTGATGGACTTTCCCATGCCTCCTTTGTCGTCGTTGCCCCCCGCCGGCGCCGCCGGCTTCCAGCCGGTCTTCTTTTCAGCCGCCGCCGCGCCCGTTCCGCCCGACGCAGCATCCGCCGCCTCCGCCGCTTCTGCCGCGGAGACCTGCTACTACTCCCACGATAAACACGGTACGTTCGAGCGCTTCCGCCGGTCCGACGACTATGCGCGGGTAAATGCACGGATATGCGCGGATTTCGACGCGCTGGGCGCATTCATGGACACGCATGCGGCCACGCGCGCCGACCATGTACGCAAACAGTTCAACACCTTCCTCAAGAATCTCGACAGCACTTTTTTCGACACGCTGATCGAAGGCATCTACGGCAGCGGCGCGCAGGCCTTGCACGAGGCGGCGTGCATCGTCGAGGGGGACCACGTCGGCATCCGGCCGGAAGACAAGATCCGGGCCATCGAGCGGCTGGCGGACGGGATCACGGTATGCGCGTCCGGCGTAGTCGCCAACCTGGCGGCCGTGGCGCGCGATCTGGCCCACGAGACCGGTGGCCTGCGCGGAAAGATATGGCGAGTCAAGGAGCAGGCAGTGGCGGAGATGCTCCAACAGCGCACAAGCCGCTGGTTCCAGAAAGAGCTGAACCAGCTGCGGGACGATTTGTCGCTGATCCCCCAGGTCGAGGACAAGTTGAGGCAGCTCTATGAGGGCAATGAAATCCATTATGTGAATCGGCTGTGGGACGAGATGGCCGACAGCCTCGGCCTGACCCCGAGGAACGACCCGCTGCGCGTGGCCATGCCGATAAACAAGGAAATTCCTGCTGCCCTGAAAGTGAAGTGGCGGTCGTCGATACTCGCCGCGCTCAAGCCCAGCGTGATCGCGCTGGCCATGGCGGATGAAACCCTTGCGGCCTATCGGGGCGACGTACGGAAGTCCGGCCTTGACCTGGAGGGCGAGCGTGACGGGGAGTTGGCTGCTTTTCTTGCCGACATCGCCCGGGCGGCCGGCGAGCGCCTGGGTTTGCCGGCGGACGACGCGCTCAACGTGTACGGACTCGTGGCGTTCCAGGAATCCAGATACCGTGTCAGGGACGATGCGTCCGTGCTCGCTGTGGAGCTCCTGGCGCGGATGGAAACGCTGGGCTTGATCTCGGGCCGCCCCGTGCGCCGCGGGACGTGGTCGAAAGCGCCCGGCGGACCGGTGTTCGATTTGCTTGTCTACGAGGACCTTGCCTGGAAAGTCGAAGGGGGGACGCACGGGGCGAATGACGTGGAATGGGCCGATATCGCCCGCCATGATGCCCATCCCTTGACATTGGCCGACCTTCGTGACTGGAGCGCGGCCCAGGCGCAGCGGAAGCAGGCGGCCGCCATTCCCCCGCAGGGGGCCCTGCGGCACGTCATCGACAAGACGGCACCGGATCGCTGCGCCCGGGAAATCCCTGTCGAATGGATCACCGATACCGACCAGGCGACCCATCGACGGCTGCGTGACCGGCTGGGGCTGGAACTGCCGGCGTACGCCGTCTATTTGCAGCATCGATGGCCCGCGCAACTGGACAAGCTGGTCGGGGAGTGCGAGCAGCAGCGCGTCGACCTCCAGGAACTCTACGGCGCCTACAAGCGACAGCCGGGCCGGACAGTACTGCCTCCGCTGAAGCTGGTGCTGGCTTGCATGGACCTGACCTATACCGACCATTGCGTCGGCGTCCTGAAGCACTGGCCGGCCGACGCGGAAATCGACCGTCGCCTGGGACGGCGACTGAACGTGTTCGAATTCGCCCATTTCAAGCTCACAAGGCTGGCCTACCTGGCAAGCCACAAGGACAGCGTCCCCCAGGCCTGGCCATAGCACAGGCGGGGCGGCCGGGCGCGTCTTCCGCGCCACGTCCTCGCCCCGCCCCCCGGGGCAAAATCCACGGCTGGTCCGTCCTGGCCTCCGCGACCGTCCGCCCAACCCTGCGTGCATTCATTGCCGTTTGTTATCCTTCCCGCATCACACGAACATACACAGTGGGAAAACCGGATGGCAGGTATGCGATCAAGGGCGCGGGCAACCGGCATCGGCCCGTGGGCCTGGGCGGCCCGGCTGGCCTTGCTGGGCCTGCTGGCCGGTCTGGCGGCTTGCGGGCGTGAAAGCCCCATCAACAGTCCTTATCCGGACGGCGCGGAAACCCAGAACACGCTCTACACCGCCTTTACCCGCAACTCTCCCAAGTACCTGGACCCGGCCAGTTCGTACTCGGTCGATGAGACGCCTTATACGTACAACATCTATGAAACCCTGTACGGTTATGACTACCTGCAGCGGCCCTACAAGCTGATCCCCCGGGCGGCCGCCAGCATCGACGCGCCGTCCTACCTGGATGCGCAGGGGCGGCCCCTGCCGGCCGACGCGCCCGGCGAGGCCATCGCCGAAAGCGTGTATGACATTCATATCCGTCCCGGCATCCGCTTCCAGCCCCATCCGGCCTTCGCGCGCGAGGCCGATGGCGCTTACACCTATTACCCGCTCAAGCCGGGCGAGCTGGACGGCAAGTCCAGCGTCACGGATTTCCCCAAGACCGGCACCCGCGAGCTGACCGCCGACGACTACGTCTACGCCTTCCGCCGCCTGGCCAATCCCCGCATCGTTTCCCCCATTTATTCCCTGATGGCCGATTACGTGGTCGGCATGAAGGCGTACGGCGACCATCTGCGCGAGGTCGACCAGGCCCAGCGGCGCGGCTTCGCGCCGGGGCAGCGGGAACTGCCCTGGATGGACCTGCGCGCCGACGGCTTCGAGGGCGTGCAAGCCGTGGACGCCCATACCTTGCGCATACGGGTCAAGGGCAAGTATCCGCAGTTCAAGTACTGGCTGGCGATGACCTTCACCGCGCCGGTGCCCTGGGAGGCGGAACGCTTCTACAGCCAGCCGGGCATGGCCACCCGCAATCTCTCCCTGAATACCTGGCCCGTGGGCACCGGTCCCTACATGATGGTGGAGTCCATCCAGAACCGCCGTCACGTGCTGGCGCGCAATCCCAATTTCCACGGGGAGCCCTATCCCTGCGAGGGCGAACCCGGCGATCGCGAGGCCGGCAGGCTGGCGGATTGCGGCAAGCCCACGCCCTTCATCGATCGCGTGGTCTTCAGCATCGAGAAGGAATCCATACCCCTGTCGGGCAAGTTCATCCAGGGTTATTACGATATTCCCCAGGTCGAGCGGGGCGAATACGGCGTGGCCATGCTGGTGGCCGCCGGCGATTCGGCGGAGAAGGCGGCGCGTTACCGCGAGCATGGCATCCAGCTGCCTACCGCGGTCGAGACCCAGAACTGGTATATGGGGTTCAACTGGAACGATCCGGTGGTGGGCAAGGGCGATACGCCAGCGCAACAGGAGCGCAATCGCAAGCTGCGGCAGGCGATCAGCATCGCCTTCGACTGGGAGGAATACATCACGATCTTCGAGAACAGCCAGGCCGCGGTGGCCTACGGTCCCGTGCCGCCCGGGGTGCTGGGGTATCACGAACCGGACACCCAGGCGGGGATCAACCCCGTGGTCTATGACATGGTCGACGGCAAGCCGGTGCGCAAATCCCTGGACGTGGCGCGCCGATTGTTGGCAGAGGCCGGCTATCCGGATGGCCGCGACGCCAGGACGGGCGCGCCGCTGGTGCTGCACTATGACGCCATGACAGGCATGGGCGCCAACCCCATGTTCGACTGGATGCGCCGCCAGCTCGACAAGCTGGGCATCCAGCTGGACGTCCGGTCTACCGATTACAACCGCTTCCAGGACAAGATGCGGCGCGGCGTGGCCCAGCTGTTCTTGTGGGGATGGAATGCCGACTACCCGGACGCGGAGAACTTCCTCTTCCTGCTGTACGGCCCCAACGCCAAGGCGGCATCGGGCGGGGAGAACGCCTCGAACTACGAAAACCCCGAATTCGACAAGCTGTTCGAACAGATGAAATACCTGGACGACGGCCCGCCCAAGGCACAACTGATCGACCGCATGGTGGCCATCGTCCAGCGCGACGCGCCCTGGATGTTCGGCTACTTCCCCAAGTCGGGCGGGGCGTACCAGCAGTGGGTGGGCAATGCCAAGCCGACACAGATGGTTCGCAATACCTTGCAGTACATGAAGCTGGACCCGGCCCTGCGCGAACGCAAGATCGAGGAGTGGAACCAGCCGCGCTGGTGGCCGTTATGGCTGCTGCTGGGCCTGGCCGTCCTGGTGGTCTGGCCTTCCTGGGTGGCCGTGCGTCGCCGTGAAACACAAACCGCATTCGGCGCGCGCGCGGGACAGGCGCCGGCCGCGACCGCCAGCCGCGAGGGGAATGCGCCATGATCGCCTATATCATCCGCCGCCTGCTATACGGGGTGCTGATCCTGATCGGCGTCAATCTGTTCACCTTCGTGCTGTTCTTCGCGGTCAACACGCCCGACGACATGGCGCGCCTGTCGATCGGCGGCCAGCGCATCAGCCAGGACGCCATCGAGAAATGGAAGGTGGAGCGCGGCTACGACAAGCCGCTGTTCTACAACCCCGCCGCCCCCGGCGTGGAAAAGGTCACCGACACCATCTTCTACCAGCGTTCGGTACCGCTGCTGACCCTGGATTTCGGCTTGTCCGATAATGGCCGCGACATCGGCCGCGAAATCCGCACCCGCATGTGGCCCAGCCTGGCGCTGGCGCTGCCGACCTTCGTGCTGGGCCTGTACGCCAGCATCGCGTTCGCCCTGATGCTGGTGTTCTTCCGCGCGACCCGCCTGGATTTCTGGGGCGTGGTGCTTTGCGTGGTCCTGCTGTCGATCTCCGGCCTGTTCTACATCATCGCGGGTCAGTGGGTGTTTTCCAAGGAATTGCGGCTGGTGCCGTATTCGGGCTATGCGGGCGGGCTGGACATGGTCAAGTTCCTGGCGCTGCCGGTGCTGGTCGCGGTGGTCTCGCGGCTGGGACCGGAGGCGCGCTTCTACCGGACCTTGTTCCTGGAGGAGATCGGCAAGGACTATGTGCGCACCGCGCGCGCCAAGGGCCTGACCGAGAACGTGGTGCTGTTCCGCCATGTGCTGCGCAACGCCATGCTGCCCATCCTGACCGGCACGATATCGGCCATTCCCCTGTTGTTCATGGGCAGCCTGATCGCCGAATCCTTCTTCGGCATCCCGGGCCTGGGCAGCTACACCATCGACGCCATCAACGCGCAGGATTTCTCCATCGTGCGCGCCATGGTGTTCCTGGGGTCGGTGCTGTATATCGTCGGCCTCATCCTGGCCGATATTTCCTATACCCTGGCCGACCCCCGGGTTCGATTCGAGTAAGCGCCATGCCGAAATTCGTACTGCTCTGGACCGATGCCGCCCTTTACCTGATCGTGCTTGCGGTGCTGGCCTATGCGTGGCGCGTGCGGCGCACGCCCACGCTGCGGGCGACCTGGGCGCGGGTGGCGCATGACGGACCGGCCATGTGCGCGGCGGTCATCCTGGCGGTGTTCGCGGTGATCGGCCTGCTCGACTCCGTCCATTTCCGTCCGCGCCTGCCGCCCTTGCCGGACGCCGCCGCCGACGCGCCGCCTGCATACGCGCCCGCGGCCCAGTCGCTGCTGGACAGCCTGCTGCGCGGGACGGTCCTTACCCAACCCGAGAAGACCTATTCCGCGCCCTTGCGCGCCCATCAGTTCACCAAGGAAACGATGCTGGTGGACGGCAAGCCGATGCGCGATTTCCCGCGCCTGCGCGCGGGGGGCGCCCATCTCAAGGACCCCGCCACGGAGCTGGGGGGCGACGTGTTGCGGCGCGGCCTGCTGGGCCTGCTGGCGGGCGTCGCCGTGGCCGTGGCCGGCGGCCTGCTGCTGGCGGCGGCGCTGGCGCGGTCCCATGGCGGCTGGCGATCGGCCTTGCGCGATGTCCTGCAAGGCCATACGGACGTGCGCTGGCGCGCCATGTGGTTCACCTTCGCGGGCCTCGCGCTGGTCGCCGGCGTGCTGGGCGGATGGGCCAGCGGCTATCACGCGCTGGGTACCGACCGCACCGGAAACGACGTGCTGTGGCAGGCGCTGAAAAGCATACGCACGGCCCTGGTGATCGGCAGCCTGACGACGCTGGCCATGCTGCCCCCGGCCATCCTGTTCGGCATCGCGGCGGGGTATTTCAAGGGCAAGATAGACGACGCCATCCAGTATCTCTACACCACATTGACGTCCATACCCGGCGTGCTGCTGGTGGCTGCCTGCGTGCTGATGATGCAGGTCTACATCGACAACAACCCCGCGCTGTTCGATACGTCGGCCGCGCGCGCCGACCTGCGGCTTTTCATGCTGTGCCTGATCCTGGGGCTGACGGGCTGGGCCGGCCTGTGCCGGTTGCTGCGGGCGGAGGCGCTGAAGCTGCGCGAGCTCGAATTCGTGCAGGCGGCGCGGGCCTTTGGCGTGTCGGACTGGTCCATCATGCGGCGCCATCTGCTGCCCAATGTCATGCACATCGTGCTGATCACGGTGGTCCTGGAATTTTCCGGGCTGGTGCTTTACGAAGCGGTGCTGTCCTACCTGGGCATAGGCGTCGATCCCTCGATGAACTCCTTCGGCGCCATGATCAACGGGGCGCGCCTGGAGATGTCCATGGACCCGATGATCTACTGGAACCTGGGGACGGCGTTCGTGTTCATGCTGGCGCTGGTGCTGGCCGCCAACCTGTTCGCGGACGCCGTGCGCGCGGCCTTCGATCCTCGCACCCGGCGTTTCCGTCCGCGGCGACCCCGGCCAGGGCCGGCGCTGGCGGCGCCGGGACTGGTGGGGGGCGTGTTCGCGGTTTCGCCCGTGGCGGCGGATGCGCGTGAAACCAGCCGGGACGAGGCGCCGGGCGACGATGGTCCCGCCGCGCCGAAGCAGGGAGGTCGCCATGAGTGAACATCCGCGTGAGCACTGGCGCGAGGGCAGGGCGGAGGATGGGAGCGCTGGCGGGGCCCACGGCGGCGCCGATACGGTCTTGCGGGTGGACGGCCTGCGGGTGGACATCGCGGGCGAGCACCAGATGGTGCAGGCGGTCAAGCGCCTGAGCCTGGCCATTTCACGCGGCGAGACCTTCGCCCTGGTGGGCGAATCGGGATGCGGCAAGAGCATCACCGCGCTGGCCCTGCTGCGGCTGCTGCCCGACGCGGCCCGCGTGGTCGGTGGCCAGATCGACCTGGACGGCGACGATCTCAACCAGTTGCCCGAACGCGCCATGCGCGCGGTGCGCGGCGGACGCATCGGCATCATTTTCCAGGAGCCGTCGACCAGCCTGAATCCGGTCATGCGGGTGGGCGACCAGATCATCGAGACCTTGCGGACGCATACCTCGCTGCGCGGCGCCCAGGCGCGCGCCCGCGCCATCGACTGGCTGCGGCGCGTCGGCATTCCCGAGCCGGAGCGTCGCATCGACGACTATCCGATGCAGTTCTCCGGCGGGCAGAAGCAGCGCGTCATGATCGCCATCGCGCTGGCCGCCGAACCGCGGCTGCTGATCGCCGACGAGCCGACGACGGCGCTGGACGTGACCGTACAGGCCCAGGTGCTGGCCCTGCTGGCCGATATCCAGCGCGACATGGGCATGGCGATCCTGTTGATCACGCATGACCTGGCCGTGGTGCGCAATGTGGCGCAGCACGTGGCGCTGATGCGCGCGGGGGAGATCGTCGAGAGCGCCCCGGCGCGGCAGTTCTTCGAGTCGCCTCGGCATCCCTATGCCCGCCAGCTGTTCGATGCGATTCCCGCCTTCGAGAAGCGCGGGCGGCCGCTGTCCGGCGCCGCGCCGGACGCAGGCAGCGCCGAGGCGGCGCCGCGGGAGCCGGGCGTCGGCGCGCCCATCGGCGCCGGGGCGGCCCGGACGTCGGGGGCGTCCATGGCCTCCGCGGCGTCCATGGCGGCCGGCACGGAGCGCCAGCCAGCGGGGGCGCCGGTGCTGGAGGTCCGTGAACTGAAGGTGCATTATCCCGTGCGCAAGGGCCCGCTCAAGCGCATCCGCACGTGGGTCAAGGCGGTGGACGGCGTCACGTTTTCCCTGCGCGCGGGCGAGACCCTGGCCTTGCTGGGTGAGTCGGGCTGCGGCAAGACGACCACGGGCAAGGCCTTGCTGCGTTTGATCGACGGCGCTTCCGTCAGCGGCCAGGCCGCGCTCGACGGGCGCGATATCTTCGGCGCCAACCGCCGCGAAATGGCGCGCCTGCGCCAGGATATCCAGATCGTGTTCCAGGATCCGTTCGCCTCGCTCAATCCGCGCATGCGCATCGGCGATATCCTGCTCGAAGGCATCCTGTCGCTACGCCCGGACTTGCCGCGCGGCGCCTGCGAGGAGCGGGTCGACCGGCTGCTGCGGCGGGTCGGGCTGCCGGCCGATACCGCTACGCGTTATCCCCACGAGTTTTCCGGCGGCCAGCGCCAGCGTATCGCCATCGCGCGTGCGTTGGCGGTCGAGCCAAAGGTGCTGATCTGCGACGAGCCGACATCGGCGCTGGACGTATCGGTGCAGGCCCAGATCCTGGACCTGCTGCGCGAATTGCAGGCGGAACTGGGCATCGCCTATCTGTTCATCACCCACAACTTCGGTGTCGTCGAGTACCTGGCCGATCGCATCGCCATCATGTACGGCGGCCGCATCGTGGAAGAGGGCGAGACCGGCCAGGTGTTGCGCGCGCCCGCGCATGAGATGACGCAGCGGCTGCTGTCCGCGGTGCCGCGGCTCTCGTTCGGCACGTAGGGGCGAAAAAAAGGATCCGCCCCGGCGCGGATCCAAGGTACTGCGGCGTGCATCCTGATGGCCCAGGGTCCGCGTGGCCGCCAGGAAGGCGGATCGATCGCCGCGACGCTACGAGGGCGCGTTGCCGGCCAGCCGTGCCGTACCGCGATCGCGCGGGAGGCGGGTGGCCGCGGGCGTTGCGCGCCGCGCGTTGCCGCGGCGATCGAAATCGGGTCGTTTCATCAATCGTCCAGGGCCGGGTTCTGCCCCGTTTCCAGCCAGGCCAGCGTTTCCTGGCGCAGGGCGCGCACGCATTGCGCCAGGAAGGCGTGCGTGGCCTGCAACTGCTGATGGTCGTAGCGGCGTGCCTGCAACACCACTTCATCGGCGACCAGGCGGCGCTGCCGCGTCAATGCGGCGCAGCGGGCCGCTACCGGACGAATCACGATGACACGGCGATCCAGCGGATGGCGGCCACGCTTCACATAGCCAGACTCCTCCAGGCGATTGATCAGCGCGGTGGCGCCGCCTGAACTCACGCCCAGCAGCTGCGCCAGCTGGCCTGTGGGCAAGGCTTCGAATTCGATCACCATTTCCAGCGCGCGCAAGTCCGGGAGCGGCATGCCCAATTCCTGCGCCAGCGTGGCCTGGCAGACGGCGGTGTAGGCGCTGAATTGGCGGCCCAGCATCAGCGCCATGTCGTCCAGCAGGCCTTGCTGCATGCCGCCGGCGTCGCCGCGCGGCATGACGATCTCGGCGGCGTGTTCAGCGGCGCGCTCGATATCGCGGTCCATCGGCTTGGCAGTATTGATGTCAAACATGATCGGGACTCCCGGTTCTCGTTTCTGGTTCTATTGAGGGGACGTTATGTCGTATTGGGTGTAGAGGTTTCCCGCTGGACCGCCAGGGCCGCTTGTCCAGGCCCCGGCTGTCCAGGCGCCGGCTGTCGACGCGCTTGTCCACGCGACCGGCCATGGGGTGCGGCTGCCCCGGGCCGGCGCCGGCACGCCGGCGTTCGCGGGCCGCGGAAGCCTTCAGCGGCGGCCGAGCAGCCCCCCGACGAGCCCGCCAAGCAGGCCGCCGGTGTTCGTGGAGCCGCTAGTGGACGTGGTGGTCGCCCCGCCCGCAGCCCCCGCGCCGCCGCTCGTGTTGGCCGCCACGGTGGCGCCGCCCAACAAGCCGCCCAGCAGACCACCCTTGCCGGCGGTGACGCTGGCGCCAGTGCTGCCGCCAGCCCCGGCGGCGCCACCCGCGGTAGCGCCACCCGCGGCCGCTCCCGTGGCACCACCCGCACTCGTGGCGGCGTTGCCGGCCACCGTGGTCACACCATTGATGAGACCGCTGAGCAGGCCGCCGGTGTTGGCGCCAGTGCCGGCCGGACGGCCGGTGACCGTCGCTACCAGACCGGTGACGGGCGCCAGCAGGCCGGCGTTGTTGCCGTTGCCGGACGGCACGCCGCCCAGGCCGCCGAGCAGGCCATTGATCGGTTGCAGCAGGCCGCCGGCCGCGCCGGGCGCACCCGAGCCGCCCGCCAGGCCTCCGGTCAAACCGCCGGTCAAGCCTCCCGTCACGCCGCCCACCGTCCCGGTCAGCGAGGCGACGCCGGCCGTGGTGTTGCCCAATATGCCGCCCAGCGGATTGGCCGCCGCCGGGTTGCTGCTGCTGACCAGTCCGCCGGCCGCGCTGACCGCGTTGCCCACGCCGGAGAGCAGGCCGTTGACGCCGGCCAACTGCGTGCCGCCCAGCGTGCCGCCGGCGCCCGCAACGGTGCCGCCGATGTTGGTGAGCAGGCCGCTGATGGGCGAGCCCAGGCCGCTGTTGTCGCCTATCTGCTGCGTCAGGCTCGTGACCTTGCCGGCCACGGGCGATACGGCCTTGTCCAGTGCGCCGCCGACATCGGCCAGCGGCTGTTGCAAGCCCAGCGGCACCACGTTGTCGGTGGCCTTGCCGGTATTGCCCAGCGCCGGCTGCAGGATGGATTGCTGGGGCCCGGACAGCGCGGTGCCCGTGACCTGCCCCAGCAGTCCACTGACCGGTTGCAGCAGTCCGCCGTCCGCGGTGAGGGCGGCGGTGGCCGAGCCCACGGCGTTGGTGGCGTTGCCCAGGACGGTGGTCAGCGGTTGGGGGTTGTCGGCCGATGCATTGAGCAATCCGCCCGCGCTGGCCACCGTCGTGCCGAGGCCGCTCACCAAACCGCCCACCGCGGTGCCCAGGTTGCCGGGCAAGGCGGTCGACGAAACCGAGTCGCCCAGGTTGCCCACGGTGCCGCCCACCTGGCCCAGCAGGCTGTCGACGGGAGCGCCCAGGCCGGTCGTCGCGCCCACTTTCTGCGTGAGGGAGGTCACGGTATTGGCGACGGGCGCCACGGTCGGATCCAGCGCCTTGCCGACATCGCCCAGCAGCGAACCCGCGCCGACCGGCGCCAGGCTGTCCACGGCGGACCCGGTGTTCCCCAGCGTGGTTTGCAGCAGGCCGGCGGAAGTGGTGGGATTCGTCGGATTGGTGGGATCGGTAGGATTGCTAGGATTGTTAGGGTTGTTCGGGTTCGTGGGATTGGTGTTGTTGCCGCCGCCGCCGTTGCCGCCGCCATCACCGCCGCCACCACCACCGGGCGTGGTGGGCAGGCCGTTATTGTCGGCGACGGAGTCGTTGTGATGGTGGCTGCTGCCGCAGCCCGCGAGCACACCCATCAGCGCGGCGGTCAACAGGGTGAGGCTCAACGTACGCTTGATATCTTGGCATTTCCCGATGGCTTGCATGGCACGCTCCAGTCTGTCGATAAGACGGGCTCGAAATGGCCCGATGACTGGACTAGTGCTAAATCCATGCCAACTTTGCGTCTTCTTGCCGAAGGAAACTGGTTGCGTGCGTTGATTGTTTTATAAGTTATTGATAAATAAAGGATTGTTCGGCTTTTGGTGGCGCGGGCGCGATACCGGCATCTCCCTTCTTCAATGCCAAATAACGCGGGCAAACCCTGGGATGGTCTCGCGGCGTTACGGGAACAAGGCCTCGCGTAACGTAACGTCGGAACGTAACGCCGATCAAAAAAAAGCGACTTTCGCGTGTCCGCGACAGTCGCTCGCACGATGGCGCGCGAGGCGGCCGGCGCCGCCGCGCGAGCCCCTCAATAGAAGACCTGGTAGTTCGCGTTGAATCGCCATCCGCGGCTGTCGTCATTCAATGTGGACGATCCCACCGGCTTGGCGACATTGAAGTCGAACAGGTAGAACCTGTCGTCCGTGAAACGCACGCCTAGCGCGACCGACGACAGGTGGCGATTGTTATAGGGCTTGAGCGCCGCGGCGTTGTACCAGGTGCGCGCATAGTCCACCAGGGCGTATGGCTGGACCGCCGACAGGTACTGCCACCCGGTCGGGAACTTGCGGTTCAGTTCGATCGAGGCCCCCAGCCCCTTGTCCCCGCTGGTCTCGCCTTGCGGATAGCCCATGCCGAACCGCCAGCTTCCGAACGACACCTGTTCCGAACTTGGCAGCACGTTATCGCTGAACTGTCCCGCGCTGGACAGCACCAGCCCGAACTGCGCCGGCAGCGTAAAGCTCTGCTTCGCATTGATGTTGAAGCGGGTGAAGTCCAGGTCCACGTCGGGCGTCGCCGAGTACCCGTAGTTCGAATCTATCGTCTTCTGCGCGCCCAGGCCCGTCATGCCCTTGGAGACCCCCAGCGTGATGTCCGTGCTGCGCGCGGGCCCGACGGTGATGTAGCGCATTTCCGCTGTCGCGGCCCGCACGCGGGTCTTCTGGCGCAGCCACAGATCGCTGTCGTGCTGGTCATAGATGTCCTGCGCGTTGACGGCGTACATGCCCAACGTGCCGGTCAGCGAACTCTGGTTGTTCAACAGGAAGGGATAGCTCACGCCGATGCCGATGCGATCGTTCTTGACGGTGCGCTTGTAGCCCAGCATCTCGACCGTGTCGTCTTGCGGCTTGGCTTCGTAGTGGTAGCCGTCCACCTTCACCGCCAGCCCGCTGGACCCGATCGGCACGGTCACGTCGCCCGCGTAGTAGCGCACGTCGTCGGTGCCGAATGGCACGGCGGCGGTGAGCCGGGTCTGCTCGCCCAGCGGTGTGAGGCTGTTGGCGCTGGTATTCACCAGCGGCTGCATGCCGGTTCCCAGGTCCACCACCCCGGCCGTCACGGCCAACGGCTTGCGGTTGGCCTTGAGCACCAGCTCGCTGGCGCCGTCGGCGCGGCGGGGCAGCTCCAGCGCGGGCGTGAACGTCACGCCCGGCACCATGCGCATGAGGTTCAACTGGCGCTCCAGCGTGCGCTGCGTCAGCGGTTTCTCGTCGATCATCGGCTGCGCCAGGGTGCGCAGGCGATCCTCGGCGCCGCCGATGTCGCCCTCGATGCGCATGGCGCCGATATGGCCTTCGACGATGGTCACGACTACCGTGCCCTGGGCGAAGGTCTGGTTCTGCACCACGGCGAAGGACAAGGGGTAGCCGCGTTCGCGGTACAGCGTCGTGATGCGGTCGACTTGCTGCACCAGCTGGCCCAGCGTGATGTCCTTGTTGGCCAGGGGAGCGAGGATGGCGCTGATTTCCTCGAAGGGAATCGCATGCGCGCCCGCCACGTCGAAATGGCGCGGCACGATGTGCAGGGCCAGGCGCGCCGCGATGGCCTGCTGCTCGGGCGTGGGCGCCTGCAAGGGCGGCGGCGCGGGCGGCGCCGGCTTTTCCATGGGCGGCAGGGAGTCTATCGGGTTGCCCCGCAAGGGGCCGTCGGCATGGGCATCCGGCGCCGCCAGCAGCGCGCCCGCGAGGATCATCAATGCGGACGTGGCGCAACGCCCGCGGCGCGCCGGGATGGCTTGCATCATCCACGAACTCTTCACTATGTCCTTCCCCTCATGTGTTGCGCCGCGCGAGCGTCGGCCCGCGTGTCGCGGGCCGCGCCAACTTCGGCCACCCGCGCCGGCCCGTCGTTTGTCGCGTGTCGCGCAGGCGATTTCATGCACATGGCCTAGATCCGCTATCTCGCCGCCTATGCCAGGAAACTGCGCCTATTCCACTGGTTCGTGACCTGTATTTGCACGCTTTCGCCGCATCCGCACTGAAAGTGTTTGTCTTTACTAAATGCATTGCTATCACTTACTAACATCTGTCTGGCAGATATATGTGCAAAAATCCAAATTTGTAACACCGAAGTCTTGGTCAGTATTATGTCGACAGAATACTAAGCGGTGCAAATAAAACTTAAGTTACCGCAATTTATCCCTAAATCACCGCAAAAATACCCCAATTAGGGGTATGGTGTCGAAAAGTTCACCCACAAATACAACATGACTAGGGTTATCCCCCACTGTATAAAAGATTGTTAATAGATAAGACTAGTGTGCGTATTGCTTCATAAGATTTCATTCGAGTACAGCTGGGCATCGGGAGACTGTAATGAGGCCATACACGCATGAACGGCATCGCAGGGCTGAACCATGGTGCGGCTTTCGACCTTCATGGGGTGACCGTCGAATCCGGCTTTTGGACTAGATCGCCATGAGTCCCGGCGACATCGTCCCGCTCGCATTCCACGAGAGCGTCGTGGCGCTCTCCTTCGTCGTGGCCGCGTTGGGCTCCTACGTCGCCCTGCTGGCGGCGACGCGCATCCGCGCCGCCGGCCGCGAGGGCGCCCACATGGGCTATGTGGCGGTAGCCGCGTTCGCGATGGGCGGCGTCGGTATCTGGAGCATGCATTTCATCGGCATGCAGGCCCAGCGCCTGCCTTTCATCGTGGGCTACCAGGCTGGCTGGACCGCGCTCAGCCTGGCGGTGGCCGTGGTGTTCTCGGGCGCGGCCTTCTGGTATGTCGGCCGGTCCGCCTTCACGCTGGGCCGCTGCGTCGCGGGCGGCATCCTGGCCGGCCTGGGAGTGGCGGGGATGCATTACCTGGGCATGGCCGCGATGCGCATGCCGGGCACGGTGTCCTATGTCCCGGGGATGGTGGCGGCGTCGGTGGTCGTCGCGATCGTGGCCGCCACCGCGGCCCTGTGGCTCGCATTCAACATCCAGAACGAATGGCAGCGTCCGATCGCCGCGCTGGTAATGGCGTTGGCCGTTTGCGGCATGCACTACACCGCCGCGGCCGGCGGCCTGGTGATTTGCATTGCGCCGGGCGAGGCCGCGAGCTGGACCATCGGCGGCGCATCGCTGCCTTATGTCGTGTTCATCCTGTCGGCGCTGGCCTTGCTGGCCATCCGTTGGCAATTGCACCGCACGTCGACGCAGTATCGCGCCCACCTGGCGGCGCGCGTCGATGCCTTGATCGATAACAACGGTTCCTCGCTGGCGTCGCTGCCGCGCCGCCCGGGACCGCCCTGAATCGGATTCGCGGCTGCCGCGCCGTGCCGTAAACCGGCAGCCGGCGTTCGCGATGGTCGCCCGGCCGGGATGGCCGGCGTGTTTGTGTCGTAGATACCCTTTTTACTAGGGGAGTTGATCATGCAACTGCAACAACTTAAGCACTTCTGGCGCGACGAAGAGGGCGCGACGGCCATCGAGTACGGACTGATCGCGGGGCTGGTGTCGGTGGTGATCATCGCCGGCCTGGCTGTGCTGGGGCCCAACCTGAAGGACCTGTTCACCACCATCAGCGACAAGGTGAGCGCGGCCAATACGACGGCGACGGCGGGCGGCACCACGCCGCCGGCGCAGTAGGACACGCAACGCACCGACCCCTTCCCGAACCGCAAACCCAGATGGAGCAGACCTGGTGGCTGGTTTTTGTCGCATTCAATGTGTGCGTCGTGATCCACGACCTGCGTTGGCGCCGCGTGCCCAACGGCTTGCTGCTTGCCGCGATGGCCTTGCAGCTGCTGGCGCTCGCGGCGCTGCGGACAGGACTGGTTGCCGGGCCGCTGCCCGGCGCCCGCGGCTGGAGCCAGGCCCTGGGCGGCTTTTTCCTTGGCTTGCTTTTCATGGCGGCGTGGCGGTTGCGGCTGATGGGCGCCGGCGACGTGAAGTACATGGCCGCCCTGGGCCTGTTCACGGGTCCCTGGACATTGGCCCTCGCCATTCTTTGGGCCGGCGTGCCCGGCGGACTGCATGCGCTTTGCCAGATCGTGTGGACGATGCGCCAGGGGCCTCGCGCCCGGCCGCGGCGCGGCGTGCCTTACGCGGCGTATATCGCGCTGGCCGTGCTCAGCGTGGCGCTTATGCCGTCGAGTTCGCCCTGGTGTTCTCGGTGTTCTTCCTGCTGCTTTACGGGGTCGTGACTTACGGCTTCGTCTTCATGGCGCAGCAGTCCTTGAACCTGGCCGCCGACGAGGCGGTCCGGACGGCGCTGCGTTGGCAACAGGGACAGGGCGCCATGCAGGCGCGCGCGGCGGCCGCGCTGGCGGTTGCCAACGATCGCGCGAGTTGGCTGGGCGCCATGGGCGCGGCCGTGCCGGCGGTGGCGGTGTGCGGCCCGGCCGGCGCCTTGAGCGCGGCCGGCGGCGGCGCATGCAGCGGCCGCACCCTGGCCGCCGATCAGTTCGAGGTCGTGGTCAGCTACGCCTACGGCGCGCATCCCCTGATTCCCACCTTGCCCGGCATGGGGACGGCGGTGCCGGCCTTGCTCTCGGCCCGCGCCACCGCCCGGCTGGGCAACGGCCAGGTCATTGCACAGGGGAGCAGCTGATATGCGCCCGTCCCGCGATGTTCCGGCCGGTCCGGCACGTGCCCGCCAGCGCGCGGTCGCAAGGCATGGCCCCCGCGCCCAGCACGGCCTGGCCGCCTTGGAATTCGCCCTGGTGCTGTCGGCGTTCCTGCTGCTGTTTGGCGGCATCGTGGGCCTGGGCGGGGTCATGTGGGCGCAGCAGAAGCTCACGGGCGCCGCCACGGAAGGCGCGCGGGCCGTATTGGATAGCGGATTGAACGGCGCCGTCGACATGGACGCGGCCTGCAAGGTGGCGCGAGAGGCCGCGACGTGGATGGCGGTCGGTTGCGCCGCCGCGCCACGGACTTGCGCGTGGCCCGGTGGGACGGGCGGCGCGGCGGCGTCGTGCGCGGCCGTTACCCTGACCTACAGCACGGCCGATTGGCCCTTGCTGTCCTTGGTGCGGGCATTGTCCCAGGCGCTGGGCGTGTCGACGTGGGTGCCGCGGACGTTGACCGCGAATGCCGTGGTGCAGATCCAGGAGGCGTTATGAGCAAGGTCACCAAGATCGTCGCGCTGTTGCTGCTGTTGGTGGCGCTGGGTCTGGTCTATCTCGCCACGCGTATCGCCGTGCAGCCGCCTCCGCCGCCCGCGGCGCCTGTCGTGGTACGCAGCCAGAATGCCACGGCGGTCCATCCCGTGGTGGTGGCCGCCCGGGCCATCGAGGCCGGCGCGCCCATCGATCCCGCCTCGCTCGCGGTGGCGCAATGGCCGGTCGCGCCGGCAGGCGCTTTCGACGCGCCCGCCAAGCTGGCCAACGCCGTCAGCCGCGTGACCATCCTGCCGGGCGAGCCGGTCACGCAATTCCAGTTGGCACGCGGGCTGGCGACCTACCTCAAGCCCGGCGAGCGCGCGGTGGCCATCGCCGTCGATGAAATCATCGGCGCCGGCAACCGGATCAGGCCAGGCGATACGGTGGATGTGTTCATTACGCTGGAGCGCGGGCAGGAAGTGGGAGGCACCCAGGCGCGCCTGCTGCAATCGCGCGTGCGGGTGCTGGCCTATGGCAGCCGCTCGCTGGACGGGCCGGACGCGGAGGAGAAGGCCGCGGCCCAGCGCAATGGCCCGGCGCCCGCGCCGCGCAACGCCATGCTCGCGGTGCCGGTGGCCCAGGTCAACGAGCTGCTGCTGGCGGCGCGCGCGGGGCGCCTGCAACTGGCGCTGCGGGCGCCCGACGACGCCGACGTGCCCGCTCCTGGCCTGTTTCCCGCGCGCCAGCCCGTGCTTGCCGCGCGGGCCAACCTGAGTGTCGACGAGCAGGCCTTGGCGGCCGACGCTGTGAATCGCGCCTATGCCGGCGACAGCCTGCCCCAGTTGTCCGGGCCGGCCCCGCGCGCGGAGACGCCCGCGCCGGCGCATGCGGCGCGGCCGGCGCGCGGTGGGGGACGTTCCATCGAGGTGGTGCGCGGCGGGCAGCGCGAAACGGTTTCCTACTGAAGATTGGATGTTGCATGCAGAGAACAAGAACCGACGAGGACAACCGGCGTTCAAGGTTCGGACGCGGTGGGGAAAGAAACAGCGGCCAGCCTTGCGCGATCGCGTTGCTGGCCAGCCGCGCGGCGCCGTTCGTGGCGCTGGCGGTGTTCGGGCTGGTCGCGCCGGCGCAGGCGCAACAGCCGCCGGCGCAGCGGCAGGCCGAGCCGTCGGCCGCCATGGGTAACCGGCTGGCCGCCGCGCCGGTCGAGGAACTGGCGGTGCCGCTGCGCGGCCAGTACGCACTGCCATTGACGCGCTCGCCGTCGCGCATCGCCATCGGCGACCCGGATGTGGCCGACGTCAAGGTGCTGCCACCGGGCCCCAATCGTGGCGGCCAGGTGCTGGTGTTGGGCAAGAAGCCCGGCCTTACGCAATTGCAGGTATGGAGCGGCCCCAACGGCGCGCCCCAGGTGTGGAACGTGCGCGTCATGGGCGACGTGCAGGCGGCGCTGGCCGCGCGCGGCGTGGCGGGGAACGCGCAGGTCGATGTCGCCGGCGGCGGCGCCGTCGTCAGCGGGCTGTCGACTTCCTCGCTTGACCACCGCAACGCCGTCGAGGCGGCCCAGGCGGCGTCGGGCAAGGACAAGGTGGTGGATGTCTCGACGGTCAACGTCAGCTCGGTGGTGCAGGTCGACGTGCGGATGGTGGAGGTGTCGCGCTCCACCCTGAAGGATGTCGGCATCAACGCCAACTTCGGCAAGGGACCGTGGGGCGCGTCCTCGAACCTGATCCCCAGCGGACTGGCGACCGCGCTGGGCGGCACCGCGAACGGCTTCGTCTTCGCCTATGACTCGGCGCATTTCGGCGCCACGCTGTCCCTGCTGGAGTCCAATGGGCTGGCGCGGGTGCTGGCCCAGCCTACCCTGCTGGCCCAGTCCGGGCAAAGCGCCAGCTTTCTCGCCGGCGGCGAAATCCCGGTGCCGGAGGCCGGTGGCCTGGGGACGCAGAGCGTGGTCTACAAACCGTTCGGCATAGGCTTGAGCGTGACGCCCACCGTGCTCTCGCCCAGCCGCATCGCCCTCAAGGTGGCGCCGGAGGCCAGCGAGCTGGACCCGACCAACGGCATTCCCATCGTCAACGGCAACACGACCACCGTCATTCCCGCCTTGAGCACGCGCAA
Source organism: Achromobacter aloeverae (assembly GCF_004121055.1). Taxonomy (GTDB): domain Bacteria; phylum Pseudomonadota; class Gammaproteobacteria; order Burkholderiales; family Burkholderiaceae_B; genus Bordetella_C; species Bordetella_C aloeverae. Next base: position 1,336,784 of record NZ_PYAL01000001.1, on the reverse strand, counting down.
GGCGGACACCACGGTCGAACTGGGCGATGGCGAGACCTTCATCATCAGCGGGCTGGTCTCGCGCCAGACCAAGGCCGCGGTGAGCAAGGTGCCCTTCCTGGGCGACCTGCCCATCATCGGCGCCTTCTTCCGCGGCGTGAGCTATTCGCAGGATGACCGCGAACTGGTCATCGTGGTGACGCCGCACCTGGTGCGGCCGATCGCGCGCGGCGTGAGCCTGCCCTTGCCCGGCGCGCGGGAGGAAGTGGGCAACACTGCCGGCACCGCATGGGGGTATTACTTGTTGGGACCGGCAGGCGGGCAACAAATGCCGGGATTTTCGAGGTGAGCGACATGAAGACACACTCCAAGGAATGGGTGGCAGCCCAGCGGGCCGGCTGCTTTCTCTTCTGCTCGAATGATGCGAACGTGGCCGCCCAACTGAGCAATGCGATCGGCGACATGGGCCTGCTGATGCAGGAAATGCCGGGCATGGAGCATATGGCGCGGCGCCTGGCCGAGCTGGACCCGCGCGTGGTCTTCCTGGACTTCACGCGCAACGAGAGCGAACCGGGCAAGTACCTGCACGCCGCCGACCTGGCGCGCATGCTGGCGCGCGTGGCGCCAGCGGTGCCGCGCGTGGCGGTGGGCTACGTGGCGCATCCCGAAGGCGCGATTGCCGCGCTGCGCGCCGGCGTCAGCGATTTCGTCGACCCCAGCGTGGCGCCCGAAGAAGTGCGCGAGGTGGTGGAGCGCGTGATGAATATGGACGGCGGCCATGCGCCGAACGCCGCGCGCGGCAGCCGCCGCAGCGTCGCACTGCTCGGGGCGCGGCCAGGCGTCGGCACCAGCACCCTGGCCGTCCACCTGGCGGGGTTGATGCAGGATCGCATGGCGCAGGCCAGCGCCGCGCGGCCGGGCGCCGCCAAGCCCGCGAAGGGGCAGGGCGACGGCAGCCACCTGCCGCTGTCGGAGCGCGTCGGCCTGCTGGACCTGGGCTGGCCGGTGGGCGACTGCCTGCTGTACCTGAACATCGACAGCGATTTCGATTTCGCCGAGGCGGTGCGTAATTTGCGCCGTCTCGATCCCACCTTGCTGGGGTCCGCCATGGCGCACACGCGCAGCGGCATCGGCGTGCTGTCCATGCCGCGCGACGTAACGCAGATGCGCGGGATTTCGCTGTCCGATTCCTTCCTGCTCTTCGAGCGCCTGCGCCAGCACTACGGGCTGCTGCTGGCCGATGCGGGCGGCTTCTCGAATCCCGAATTCGTGGCGGGGCTGGCGCGCTCGGCCCAGGAGACGTGGCTGGTGACCGACCAGAGCGTCGGGGCGCTGGTTTCCCTGGCCGGCCTGTTGCGCGAACTGGAACAGCAGCAGGTCGACCGCGGCCACCTGCGCCTGGTGGTCAACCGCTACGACGAACGCTACGGCATGACCGCCGCGCAGATCGCGGAGCGCTTCAGCCTGGAGCTGGCGGGCACCTTGCCCGACCGCACCCTGCCCTTGATGGTCTGCACCAACCAGGGCCATCTGCTGCACGAGGATGCCGAGCGCGATGTCTATGTGCGCGCGGTGCAGCAACTGGCGGACAAGCTGACGGCCGAGTACGTCGCCGCCGGGCCGCGCGGCGGCTGGCTGGCGACGTGGTTGCCGGGCGTGCAGCGGCGGATGTCGCCGCTGGGCGAGTGATGGACGTGGCAACGCTGGCGGGAGGGGAACGCAATGATCATGACGCCTACGGTGGAGTTTGGCGAGGAAGACGGGGCCTTCGGCGCCACGCAGCGCTTCCAGGAGGTCAAGAACTCCGCCTATGAGCACCTGCTCTCGCGCATCGAGGAGCTGGGGGCGGAATTCGGCCGCTGGACGCGCCAGGCCATCCAGGAGTTCGTCGACATCGAGGTGGCCAGCTTCGTGCGCCTGCGCCGGCTGGCCATCAACGAAGGCGAAATGCGCCAGGTCGCCGCGGCGCTGACCAAGGAGCTGGCGGGCCTGGGGCCGCTGGAAGACCTGCTGGCCGATCCCGCGGTCGAGGACATCCTGATCAATGGCCATGACAAGGTGTTCGTCTCCCGTCGCGGCGTGCTGGCGCGCGAGACGATACGCTTCTCGGACAACCAGCATGTGCTGCGCATCGTGCGCCGCATCCTGGCGCCGATAGGCCGGCGCCTGGATGAATCCAGCCCCATGGTGGACGCTCGCCTGCCCGACGGCGGGCGCCTGAACGTGGTGATCGAGCCGCTGGCGGTGGACGGCCCGATGGTCTCCATCCGCAAGTTCCGCCAGGACCCGCTCAAGCCGGCGGACCTGATGACGCTGGGGACCTTCGATGAAGAGATCCACCGCCTGCTGAGCCTGGCGGTCAGGCACCGCTGCAATATCCTCGTCTCCGGCGGCACCAGTTCCGGCAAGACGTCCCTGCTGAACGCGCTCGCCTTTTTCGTCCCCGAGTCCGAGCGCGTGGTGACGGTGGAGGACACCGCGGAGTTGTCCCTGAACCATCCGCACGTGGTGCGCCTGGAGTCGCGCCAGGGCGGTTTCGACGGCTCCGGCCTGGTGACCATCCGCGACCTGATACGCAACAGCCTGCGCATGCGGCCCGACCGCGTCATCGTCGGCGAGGTACGCGGTGCGGAGGTGATGGACATGATGCAGGCCATGAACACCGGACACGAAGGTTCGATGGGCACCATCCACGCCAACTCCCCGCGGGAGTGCCTGTACCGCATCGAGATGCTGGCTGGGTTCGCCGGCTATCAGGGCAGCGAGGACAGCCTGCGCCGGCAGATCGCCAGCGCGATCGATTTCATCGTGCAGATCGGCCGCCTGCCCAACGGCAAGCGGCGCGTGCTCTCGGTCACGGAAGTCACGGGCATGAGCGACAACGTGATCGCCACGCAGGAGCTGTACCGGCATGAAGTGTTCGTGACGCCGGACGGCGAGGAAAAGGATCGCTGGGTGGGCCTGGGCATCCATCCGCATACGCCCAAACTGGCCAGGCTGCGCGACGAGCTGCGCGCGACGCCGCCGGGCGTCCCGCCCGACGATGGCGGCGGCGGCTTCTGGAGCCGGAGGCGCTGATGATGCCTTGGCAATGGGTCCTCGCGTGCATCGCGGCGGCGCTGGTCCTGCTGGCGCTGGCCGTGCTGCTGTGGCGGCATGCCGGGGCTGGCGAGCAGCGCGCCGCGACGTCGGCGTTCCTGGAGCGGCAGCTGGGACGCCGGCGCGACGCGCATGCGGGCGCCCAGGCGGACGGGGGCGCCCGCGCGCTGGTCGCCACGGGGCGCGGCCTGCGCGGTTGGCATCGCATCCTGGCGCGCGCGGGCGTGACGCCCAGCGCCGGCTTCCATCTTGGCCTGCTGGGGCCGCTGCTCGCCGTTCCCGTTTTCCTGCTGATGGCGGCAGGGGTTTTCGCGGCGGCGGCGGGCCTGGTGCTCGTGGCCGCGCTGACGGTGTTCAGGATGTGGCTGAAGATCGACCGGCGCCAACGGCGCATGCTGTCGCAACTGCCGGGCTTCCTGGAGTCCATGGTGCGCCTGCTGACGATAGGCAACAGCCTGAACGCGGCGTTCCAGACCGCCGCGGGCAACGTCAACGAACCGCTGCGCGAGGTCCTGTCGCGGGCCGACAGCCTGACCCGGTCCGGCAAGGAACTGGACGTCGCCTTGCGCCAGGTGTCCGAGCAATACGGCCTGCGCCAGCTATTCCTGCTGTCGTCGGTCATCGGCGTGGCCTTGCGTTTCGGCGGCCGCAGCGACCAGATCCTCGATCGCATGGCGGCGTTCATGCGCGATGTCGAGCAGGCGCGCGACGAGCTCTCGGCCCTGTCGGCCGAGGTGCGCATGTCGGCCTGGATCCTGGCCCTGCTGCCGATCGGCCTGGCCGCGTTCATCATCATCTTCAACAACGCGTTGTTCATGATGCTGTGGAACGACCCCGCGGGTACGCGCATGCTGATGGTCGCCGTCGGCCTGCAGATCGGCGGTTCCTATTGGCTCTATCGCATGTCGCGCGGCCTCTAGCGGCGGCCGGCGGCGTGGCGGGATTCCTGGGAGACGGGCATGGACGGAATGGTGGCGGCGATGCAGGGCAACCTGGCCCTGGCAGGGGCCATGGGCTTCCTGGCGCTGGCCTTGCTGTCGCTGGCGGTGGGACTGGCCCTGCGCGCGGCGCGGCAGGACCGCAATCGCCGCGTCGTGGACCGGGCGCTGGCGGCCCGCGAAGGGCGCCGGGTGGAACAGGCCGCCGGCATGCCGGACGCGGCCGGCCGCATCGAGGCGGTCAAGGCCATGGCGCAATCGATGGGCGACCGCCTGGAGCAGGGACGGATGGGCGACGCGCTGCTCCCGGACGAGGACCGCAAGCTGGTCGACCTGTGCGGCTTTGCCAATATCGTCCGGGCGCGCGCGGTCTTCGTCCTGGCGCGCACCGTACTTACCGTGGCGCTGCCCATCGCGGCGTGGCTGGCGGTGGGGGAGCGCGTCCTGCTCGTGAGCGGCGGGCTGACCAAGGGGGTGGCGCTGTTCGTCGGCCTGGCGTTGGGATGGATGCTGCCCAAGTGGGCCTTGCTGCGCCGGGCCGGCGAGCGACGGCGCCTGGCCGTCGCCGAATTGCCCTTGCTTATCGACCTGCTGAGGCTGTTGCAGGGCGTGGGCCTGTCCACCGATCAAAGCCTGCATGTCATCGTCACCGAGTTCCAGCGCGTGTTGCCGGTGCTCGGCCACGAGCTGCGCGTGGCCAACGAGCAATATGCGCGGGGCCGCACCCGGGAGCAGTCGCTGGGCCGCCTGATGAACGGTTTCGACAACGACGATCTCAACGCCATTTGCCGCCTGATCATCCAGGTCGATCGCCACGGCGGCGCGGTGCAGGAGCCGCTGACCCGCTTCAGCGAGCGCGTGCGCGAACGCCGCAAGCTGGACCTGCGCGAGAAAGTGGCGCGCATCACGGTGAAGATGACAGGCGTGATGGTGGTGACGCTGCTGCCGGCGCTGTTGATCGTCACGGGCGGCGCCGGGCTGCTGGCGGTGATGCGTGGCCTGGCCCGCGTGGCAGGAGGATAGGAAGATGGGAAAGAAAACCGCGATGGCGCTGGGAGCCTGCGCGCTGCTGTTGGTGGCGGGTTGCGCGGGCCGCGACCCGTCGGCCCTGGATGTCTACCGGGAGCAGCAGGAAAAGCAGGCGATGATCCAGCAGAAGCAGGACGAGATGGACCGCGCCCAGCGGCCGACGCAGCCGGCGCTGGTGCTGTCCATGATCCGGCAGGCGCAGGACCAGGGGCGCTGGTTCGCGTCGCTGGCCTATATCGACGCGTACCGGCAGCAGTTCGGCGAAACGCCGGAACTGGCGCGGTTGCGCGCGGATGCCTTGCGCCTGACAGATCAGCCGCGGGCGGCGGAAGTGGCGTATCGCGGCCTGCTGGGAGGGGCCCAGGCCGGTAGCGGATGGCGCGGACTGGGGCTGCTGGCGGGCGCGCGCGGCGATTACGCGCAGGCGGCCGACGATCTGGCCAAGGCCGCCGCCGCTTATCCCACCGATGCCCTCGTATTGAGCGACCTGGGTTATGCCAGGCTGCGCGCGGGCGATATGGCCGGGGCCCGCGTGCCGCTGGGCCAGGCGGCGGAACTGGATCCGGCCAACGCCAAGGTGATCGGCAACCTGGCCTTGCTGCTGCTGTGCGAAGGCGATGACGCGGGCGCGGACCGCGCGATGACGCAGGCCGCGTTGAGCCCGCAGGCCCGCGCCCGCGTGCGGCAATTGGCCGACGAAGTGAGAGCTTCGGCATCCAGGGTGGCCGGCGCGACGTATGGGTCGGAGTGGACGAACGGGATGAACACATCGAACACATCGAACACATCGAACGCATCGAACGCATCGAACGCATCGAACGCATCGAACGCATCGAACGCATCGAGCGCATCGAGCGCATCGAGCGCGTCGAACGCGTCGAACGCGATGGCCCTCGCCGGCGCGTCCGCCGTCGCAGACAGCCAGCCGGCCCGCCCCGTGGTACGGGCCGTGGACGCCGCCGGCGTCCCTGTCGGCGAGATCGCCGCCGCGCCGAAAGATGCTCGCCGGGGCGCGTCCGCTCCGCCGACCGCCACTGCCGCGCGCGCCTACGCGGCCAACGAGCCGGCGCCCGCGGGAACATCAGCGCCAACGCCTGTGTCGACGCCAGTATCGACGCCGGCGCCAGCCCTCTTCGGCCTGCAACCCTTGATGGACCGCTTCGGCGCGATGGCGCCCACGGCCCAACCTTGAACCGGAGCGACACATGACGCCTCGTTTTTCCTCCTCCACTGCCGCTCTGTTGCTGATCGCCGGCGCCGCGCACGCCCAAGGGAGCGTGCCTCTGACCGGCACGATGGCTACCCCTGGCGCCGCCAGTACGGCGACGTCGCCTCCCATTCGGCCCGCGCCGTCGGCTTCGACCACCACGTCAATCCCGACCGCGATCACGACGTCGATCCCGACCGCCTCCACCACGACGGTCCCGGCCGCGCCCACCTCGGCGGTCCCGATCGCGCCCACGCCGGCGGTCGCCGACACCGGCGCGCCGGCCCGCCCCGTGGTGCGCCAGGTCAACGCGCCTACCGCGGGCGTCGGCTCGGCCTCGCCCTCGGCGGCGGCGGCGACGACGACGGCCGCGCCCCGTCCCGCGGCCGCCGCGTCGGCGCCGGACGACGAAGGCCCGGTTGCCGCCGGCGGCATCACCCGGGCGCTGCTGGCGGCCCAAGCCGACGGCCGTCGGGCCGCCCCTTTGCAACCCATGCTGGGTCCGGTCGCCACCGCGTCATGGCAGCGCTACCTGAACAGCTTCAACCAACCCATCCCGCAGTGGTTCCGGGAACGCGTCGAAAACAGCGGCGGATCGTCGTCGCAATGAATTGAGCGCCTTCATGTCGCGCCTGTCTCCCCCGCGCCCGCACAACCCGCGCACCCCGCGCAATCCCTTGCGCCAGCGAGGATCCATCCTGGTGCCGGCGGTGTTCGGCCTGCTGGTCGTGGTCATCCTGCTGGGCGGCGTGCAGCTCGGATACCTGTTCTATGTCCAGCGGGATATGCAGAAGGCGGCCGACCTGGCCGCGCTGAGTGGCGCCCAGGCCCTGGGCAAGGGCGGGGCGGTGGGCTGCGCCGCCGCCACGGCGACGGCCACGGCGGCGGCGCAGGCAAATGCCGTCGGTTCGCTGGCGGCGGCGGACATCCTGGCCAATTGCTGGCGCTGGGATCCGGTCAACAACACGGCCGACCCGCGCCATCTCGCCGCGCCGGGACCGGGCCAGGGTTACAACGCGGTAATGGTGACCATCAACCGCACGCTACCCGCGTTGGTGCCCTTCATGGGCAGCAGGACGATGGGCGTGCAGTCGGTGGCGGCCCGGCCCGGCGAGCCGGTGGCGGCGTTCTCCCTGGGTACCACCCTGGCCGCGACACGGCCGGGCACGCTCGTCAATCTGTTGTCGGCCGTGGGGCTGGACATCGACGGCACCACCCTGGTGGGTTACGACGCCGGCCTGGCCAGCGCCCAGATCACACCGGCCGGCCTGCTCAACGCCCTGGGCATCCGGTTCGCGACCGACATCACGGTCGGCGAATTGAACAGCCTGCTGGCGCTGAACACCGTGTCGCTGAACGATTTGCTGGATGCCGTGGTCACCGTCGCCGGGCAGGGCGGCCTGGCGGCCGCCAACGTGACGCTGGTCAACGCCATCAAGAGCCAGGTGAACCTGGATGCCCTGAACGTTACCCTGGGATCGACCGCGGCCGGGCGCGGTACCAGCCTGTTCGCTCGCATCGTCGCGCCCGACGGCGCGTCGGCGCTGAACACCAGCATCAATGCGCTGGACCTCATCGCGACGGCGATAGGCGTGGCCACCGGCGGCAACGCCGCGCGCAACGGGCTGACCGTCAACCTCGCCGGGGTCAATGTGACGACCAAGGTGGGCGTGGTGGAGCCGGCCCAGATCGCCATCGGCGGCGTGGGCGCGACGGCGTACTCGGCGCAGGTGCGCGTCTTCCTGCAAGTCACCACGCCGCCCATCAATCTGCTCAACGGCCTGCTGACTTTCAACGTGGACCTGCCCATCGTCGTCGACCTGGTGGCGGGCCAGGGCACGTTGACCGACCTTTGCTCCACGCAGGACAGCGCCGGACATGACCTGGCCACGATCGCCGTGACGACTTCCGTGCTCGATACCTGCATCGGCGATCTCTCCGCCGGCAGCGCCTTTTCATCCGCGCAGCGTTGCAGCGTCGGCTTGCAGGGCAAGAAGCTGCTCAGCCTGACCGTGGCCGGCGCGAACCTCTTGACGGTCAACAACAAGATTGCGCTCAGCCCGGTCTCCAACGGACCGACGCCCGCCACGCTTTATGCCGGCCAGACGTCCACGGTGTCCTTGTCGTCCCTGCCGCTGGGCACCGCCACGCGGCAGGTGTCCGATGCCCTGCTGGCGGCCTTGCTGGGCGACGTGGCGCAGCAAGGCGCGGGCACGCAGCCGGCAATGGTCGGCGCCAGCCTCGCGCAGGATCTCTGGAACCAGGCGAAGCAGGGCAATTCCTGCAACCCCGGCGCCGGCGGGAACGCTGGCTATCAATGCCGCAATACGCTTTGGAAGACGGCCGTGCAACTGTCGCAGAATGCCTCCAGCAATCTTGGCGGCTTCATCAACAAGCAGCCGAACACGGGCCTGCTGACCGGGGTGTCGAACCTGCTGGCGGGGCTGGTCGGCACGCTCGGCGACGTGCTCAAGGGCATAGTCGGCCTGCTCTTTCCCACTAACCAGTGCGCTACCGTGACGGGGCTGGGCCTGTTCTATGGCGGAACGGAATCGGGCTGCGTCAACGAGATCGCCAAGACCTATACCGGCACGCCCAATTCGGGATCGACCTTGTCCAACGCCCTGCTGGGCGTCCTCGGACCCTTGTTCAACGTCCTGCAGCCGGTACTCGATTCGATCGGCGATGCCGTCCTGGGCGTGATCAACAACACCGTCGGCCTGGACCTCAACCGCGTCGACGTCAAACTGATGTCCCTGCAATGCAACGGCAAGGGGGTGCAGCTTGTCTTCTGAGTCCGTCAACGAACTGGCCATCCACGAAGAGATCGACCTCTATGTATGGGAGGGCACGTCGGATATCGCCGCGCGCGCGGAGCGCTGCCTCTCCGGCTACGACGTCAGCGTGATCCGAGCCGACGCGGGGCTGGCCTTTCCGCCGCCGCGCGAAGCCGCGCGGCCCGCGGTGGCCCTGGTATCCGTCACGGTCATGAACGACGCGCGGTTCTCCGGCCATGACTGGCTGGCGACGCAGGGAATACCGGTGATCTGGGTGGCATCCGAGGAGCGCAATCGCGATCCCCGCTACTATCCGCCGGCGTACTCCTACACCTTGCCCTTGTCCTTCACCGGGGCGGCCTTGCGCGCGCTGCTGTTCCGCCTGGCCGGCATCGCCCATGCCGCCGACCGGGCGGCGGCCCGGGCGCCACGGCCGCTGGTTGCGGTGTCCGAAGCCATGCGCGCCCTGCTGGCGGAGGCGCAAACCTTCGCCGATTGCCGCGCCAGCGTATTGATCCATGGTGAAACCGGCGTGGGCAAGGAGCGCGTCGCGCGCCTGCTGCACGATCATGCGTCGTGGTCCGCGGGGCCTTTCGTGGCGGTCAATTGCGGTGCAATACCGGAGGGGCTGTTCGAAGCGCATTTCTTCGGCCACGCCAAAGGGGCGTTCACGGGGGCGATCGGCGCCCACAAGGGGTATTTCGAGCAGGCCAACGGCGGCACGCTGTTCCTCGATGAGATCGGCGACCTGCCCCTGTACCAGCAGGTCAAGCTGCTGCGCGTGCTGGAGCAGAACACCGTGACGCGCCTGGGCTCGACAAGCGAGGTCAATGTCGATTTCCGCCTGGTGGCGGCGACCAACAAGAACCTGCGCGCGCTGGTGGCCGAAGGCGCCTTCCGGGCCGACCTCTATTACCGCCTGGCGGTCGTCGAATTGCACGTGCCCAACCTGGAGGCGCGCGGCCCGGCCGAGAAGGCCGCCATCTTCAAGGCCTTGCTGGAGCGTTATCTGCCGGGCGACACGGTCACCGTGCCCGAATGGCTGATAGCGCGGGTATCGCGGACGCGCTTTCCCGGCAATGTGCGGGAGTTGTCCAACCTGGTGGAGCGCGTGGGCATCATCCGCCGCCAGTTCCGCGACTGGGACCAGGAGCGGATCGAGCGCGTGTTCGATCGCATGGGACAGGGCGCGGCGCCGGGCCCCGGCGTGGCCCTGCCGGCGGCCCGGGAAGGGGAACCCGCCGCGCGAGCGCCGTTCACGCCGGCCGAGCAGGCCGAGCGCGCGCGCGTGGTCGCGGCGCTGGCGGCCAATGGCTGGCGGCGGCAGGACACGGCCAATATGCTGGGCATCAGCCGCAAGGTGCTATGGGAAAAAATGCGCAAGTTCCAGCTGGCCGAGGGGCAGGGAGAACTGGCGGACGGTGCGGTCGAAACGCCTTGACGGCGTTCGATGCCATGGGCCAGGCACGGCGGGCGGTATGTACCGGCGAGAACGCCGATGATTTTCGAGGCATCTTTTCCACGAAAGCGTTGGAGATGTGCGTCGGAGATGTTTTTTTCCGTTTATTATTGCCGGTCGTTTGTTATTCGTAACAGACGTCTTACAAAAAAGCCTAGGGTGAAGAAGAGGATTACATGAAGCGTGAACCCCTGTGTATGGTGGGCCGGATGCTGGTAGTGGCTGGCGTGTTGTCGGGCCTGACGGCTTGTGCCGGCGCCCAGGCCCCGGACCAGCGTCCCGCCGTGGTTCAGGTGGAAAAGGACAACAAGGACCCGGCCGCGCCCGTGACGCCCCCGGCCGCGGCGGCCGCGCCGCTGCCGGCCGCCGCCGCCGAGCCGGCGCCGGCCACCACGGTTGCCGAGTTGCAGCAGTTGATCCAGTCGCGCCAGGTGACCGAGTTGCGCACCACCTATAACGGCAGCTACGGCGCCAGCCTCTTGTTCAAGAGCGAGGACCTGACGTATTACGCCGCCTTGTTCCAGCAGAAGAATTTCTGGCGCGTGGTGAAAACCTCGTCGGAGAGCCAGGCCGAGTCGACGTACCGGGCGTTTTCGCAGCGATCCGCCGAACTGGCGTCGACGGACCTGCAGCGGATCAAGCTGCAAGCCGAGTATGCGTACAATGAACGCCTGCTGGCCAAGCGCAATGCCGAACTGAACACCTTGCAGGCGGACGCCGCGCTGCGCAAGGACCAGGAGACCCAGGTCGCCGCCCGCCAGGCGCAGGCCCGGCAGGAAACCCAGGCCCTGAACGAGCAGCAGCAGGACGTGCGGCAGCAGCTGCGTGAACTGCAGCGCCAGATCAAGGCCTTGCAGGCCCAGCAAGCCGACGTCGGCCAACCTGCCACCCATGCGAGACGCAAGACCAGTAGCGGTCGTTAAAGATGAAAGTATTCGATCTGCAATGCGAGGAACACGGCCACATTTTCGAGGGCTGGTTTGCCTCGCATGACGATTACGATAGCCAGCAGGCCCGTGGCCTCGTTTCCTGCCCGGTGTGCGGCGGGAGCAAGGTCGTCAAGCGCCTGTCCGCGCCGCGCCTGAACGTCGGCCATTTTCGCGAGCCGGCGGCGTCGCCCGCCGCTGGAGCGCTGGCCGCCACGGTGGCCGAGCCGTCCGGCGAGGCGATGCAGATGGCGCGCCTGCAGGCCGAGATCTTCAAGCAGGTACGCGAAATGGTGCGCCGGGCCGACAACGTCGGCGCCCGCTTCGCGGAAGAGGCGCGCCGCATCCACTACGGCGATGCCGAGGATCGCGCCATCCGGGGCACCTCCACCCCAGAGGAGCGCGCCGAGCTGGCCGAGGAGGGCATCGATGTCCTCGGATTGCCGGATATCTTTGACGACGAGCGCTTGCAGTAGCCGCGCCGGCGCCAAGGAACGAAAAAAGCGAACCACAAGGTTCGCTTTTTTATTCCGCGCTATTTCCATGGGCCGCGAAGCGCAAAGCCCCCGGCATTTGCCTGGGGGCCTTGAGCTTGCCGCGACCAAGACGCGTGTCCGGCCTTGCGGCCGGACCGCGCATCAGTTCACGCGGCTGCGGTATTCGCCGGTACGCGTGTCGATTTCGATCTTGTCGCCGATTTCGCAGAACAGCGGCACGTTGATGTCGAAGCCGGTGTTGATCTTGGCGGGCTTGAGCACCTTGCCCGAGGTATCGCCGCGGACGGCCGGCTCGGTGTAGGTGATTTCGCGCACGAGGCTGGTCGGCAGTTCGACCGAGATGGCGCGACCGTCGTAGAAGACCACTTCCACGGGCATCGCTTCCTCGAGGTAGTTCAGCGCGTCGCCCATGCTGTCGGCTTCGATTTCGTACTGGTTGTACTCGCTGTCCATGAAGACGTACATCGGGTCGCCGAAGTAGGAGTACGTGCACTCCTTGCGTTCCAGCACGACGATGTCGAACTTTTCATCGGCCTTGTAGACCGATTCGCTGCCCGAGCCGGTCAGCAGGTTCTTGAACTTCAGCTTGACCACGGCCGCGTTGCGGCCCGACTTGTTGTACTCGGCCTTCTGGACCACCAGCGGGTCCTTGCCGACCATGACCACGTTGCCGACTCGCAATTCCTGAGCGGTTTTCATCAATAAAACTCCGGGTATCTTGGGGTTGGCCCAGCCCTGCGGGATGGACGCCAAACTTTGGCGTCGCTGGCACCATTGCCACTTCCGCCTGGCCACACCTTCCCGTGCGCCGCGCGCTGCCCGCCTGGCGGCATGGATACGAAGGTTTGCTGCCTGGCATTCCTGCCTGGCATTTGCCTGCTGGCATTTGCCCGCTGGCATTTGCCCGATACGGCGGCTGCCTCGTATTCCTGCGTCAGGGATTCCGTTCACTGATGAGCGGGGGCGGCGAAGTTCGGAAGGTAAATAGCCGCAAAGCCCATGATTCTAACCTTTTTCCCGGTGTTTTGCGCAAAAGGCGACCAGACGGTCCGCCAGGCCGGTCTGGTCCGCGTAAGCGGCGTCCCAGGCGGTCGCGCGGGCACGCCAGGCGTCCCAGGCGGCCGGCGCAAGCGCCGCGGCCAGGGCCCGGGCAACGTCGGAGCGGTCGCTTTCCTGTCCAGGTACGGATGGCCTGTTCCAGGCCTCGATCAGGGCGCGCGCCGGCACGGGCGGGTTGTAGCGCGCCAGCCACGCCTGGAGCTTCACCAGGTGCGCGTTCTCTTCCTGGACATAGATCTGCCAGACCAGCGGCCGGGCAGCCCAGGCGGCGCGCAGGAAGGAGTCCTCGCCACGCACGAAGTTCAGGTCGGCGCACCAGAGCAGGCGGTCGTAGTCGTCCTGGCTGAGAAAGGGGATGCGCGCGAGCGTGACGCCGGAGTGCGGCGCAATGGCGCAGTCGTCCAGGCTGGGCGCCACGCCTTCGGGCGCCAGCAGCAGCGCCGGCCGTCGCGCGTCCGGCAGGCCGTCCGGCAGCGAGGTGAGCGGCGAGCGCGCCGGCGCGGCCAGCCCGGCCGGCAGCGCCGTGGCGGGCGCGTCGGGATAGCAGAAAAGGGTGGTCAGCAGCGCGCCGGCCTCCCATTGCGCCAGCACCGGCGCCGCCAGTCCCAGGCCCGCCAGGAAATCGCGCTGCGCCCCGCGTTCCCGCTGGAAGGCCTGGCGCGCCGCGGTCAGGCCTTTTTCCCGCGGCAAGCCGCCCGTGGCGGGCGTGAAACCGGGAAAGTAAAAGTATTTGGACAGGCCGTCGGGCTGCAAGGAGGGCAGGCCGTGGCAGGCCGCCACCCAGTCCTCGGCGCTCAGGTATTCGAGGTTCAGCCACAACGGCCGACGGTCGCGCATGGCGGCGCGAAAGGCGGGCGGCGGATCGCAGGCAAAAGCTTCGATGACGATGTCGCCTGGCGTGGGAAGCGTCGCCATCGTGTCATGCCAGGCGACCAGGTCGACGCCGTCCACCGTCTGCCGGTCGGCGCCGGGGTCGGCGTGGGGGGCCAGCCGGCAAAAGGCCGGCAGGTCGTCCAGCCACAGGCGCACGCGCCAGCCATGCTCGGCCGTCAACTGGCGCGCCAGGCGCCAGCAGACGCCGATGTCGCCATAGTTGTCGACGCGCTTGCAGAAAATGTCGGCGATCATGGCAGGTCGCGCGCCGCGATCAATGGAAATGGGCGGGGCCGGCCTGTGCGTCTTCGGGCAGTTCGGCGTGCACCATTTCTCCCAGTGGATTGGGGAAATAGGGCGCGCCGCAGTCTTCACAGAAGTCCAGCGGCAGCACGCCGGGGATGCGGCGCACTTCGGTCACGCCCAGGTCCTTGAGCAGGGCGGCGATTTCCTCGACGGGGTTGGCGCCTTCCTGCTCGGTGTCCTCGTCCTCGCGGCCATAGAGCGGCCAGACGCAGCCGTACATCACGTCGTTGCTGCTGCGCGCGGTGAAGGACACACGGTATTCGTCGACGCGGGTTTCGCCGCAGCCCGCGATCACGGCGCGCAATTGCGCGGGTTGCAGGTTGACGGACGCTTCCAGCCAATTGACGGCGGCGCGCAGGGCCAGCGGGCGCACGCGTCGGTCGGCTTCGCGGTTATTGACGTAATAGGCATCGGGCAGCAGGCATTCGATGCCGCAGCCGGGGAGCAGGGTGGCCAGCGTGGGCTGGGCCTGCTCTATCCATTGCGCCAGGCAGCTTTCGCGCGTGGCGCCGGCTTCGCCGGGATGCTCCTGCCAGCGGAACAGGGCCGTGCCGCGCGGCACCGCGGCGGCGCCGACCAGGTAGCGGGTGTCGGCCAGCATATTGGCCGTTTCCGCTTCCGCGTTCAGGGCGGGCTTGAGCGTTTCGGCGCCCAGGGCCTGCGACCCCAATCGTTGCAGCCAATGCCAGGTTTCCGAGAAGGTGCGCGGCATCTGGTCGATGCTGACCAGATGTGGCAGCAGGCTCAGCCGCACGTCGCCGGCCAGCACGTGGCCGTGCAGCTGCGCCGTCAGGGCTTGCAGCGCCGGGGCGGGCACCGGGCCGGTGGGAATGGCGTAGCGGGTCCAGGCGACCACGGGGGCGACGAACAGCAGCACGTCGTATGTCACGCCGTTCTTTTCGATCTGCGTCGATTCGGTCAGCGTTTCGGCCTGTTCCACCAGGATTTCGTAGGCGCCGGGATGCGTCTGGGCCAGGTGGTCCAGCGCGGCCTCCAGCGGCGCGTCGTTGCCGGCGCGCAGAAGCTTGGGAATCGCCTGGTTGAGCTGTTCTTCCCAAAATACGTCTTCGACGCGGCTGCCGGAGCTGTTGAGCGCGAGCGCCAGCGACACCAGGCGGGTGGCGTCGCGAGTCAGGCGCGGAGGAGTGTTGCTGCGGGAGCGGGGCATGAGGGTCTGGGCATCCTGGATAACTGCGTAACCCCATAGTGTAAGGGAAGGCCGTGACCCCAGCCGACGCCATGGCCCGGCCGCCCTGCGACCAGCGCCGCGGAAATTGGTGGCACCCAAGAAGCCAGCCAGCGAGGCTAGGCACGAGGTCAGGCGCGCGGCCCAGAGCCGGGCCCAGAGCCGGGCCCAGAGCCGGGCCCCTAGGGCCAGACCTAGGACAAGGGGCCGCGCGTAAGCGCGGCTCCCCTACGCCGGGGCTGGCGGGCCCGGCAGGGCCCGCCGCCGCTCACCGGCATTGTTGCCAATCAAGGAATTTATAAAAGCACCACCATATATTTATTGCGAATACGAAAACAATCATACTCATACGCATCACATCCTCATCCTGGAGGCCGCCATGCGCTGGCCCACGCTTTTCATTTCGCACGGATCGCCGATGCTGGCGATAGACCCCGGCCGCACCGGCCCCGCTCTGTCCAACTGGGCGCGCACCCTCCCCAAGCCGGATGCCATCCTCGTGGTCTCCCCCCATTGGATGGGCCACGGCCTGGCCGTCAGCACCCGCGACCGCCAGCAGGCCTGGCACGACTTCGGCGGCTTTCCGCAGGAACTCTATCGCCTCGAATACGCCGCCCCCGGATCGCCCACGCTGGCGCGCAGGGTGGCCGGCCTGCTGGGCGATGCGGGGTTGACCGTCCACGACGACCCCAAGCGCCCGCTGGACCACGGCGCCTGGGTGCCCCTGCGCTACCTGTATCCCGATGTCGACGTGCCGGTCGTGCAATTGGCGCTCGATGCCGGCCGCGACGCCGCCGCGCAGTACCAGCTGGGGCGATTGCTGCGGCCGCTGCGCGACGAGAACGTCCTGATCATCGGCTCGGGTTCGCTCACGCACAACCTGCGCCACGTGCAGCGCGGCCAGGATGCGGCCCCGCTGCCCTATGTGCGGGCTTTCCAGGACTGGTTCGCGCAGCACATCGCCGCCCGCGACACGGCGGCGCTGCTGGATTGGGAAGCGCGCGCGCCGGGTGCCGCCCAGGCCCATCCCAGCGACGATCACCTGATGCCTTTCTACGTCGCCTGGGGCGCCGGCGAGGGACCGGGCGTGCGCCTGGTCGACGAGATTGCCTATGGCGCGCTGGCGATGGATGCCTATCAGTTCGGCGCGTTGGAACCAGCCGCCACGGAGAGCGACCTGGCGGCCGCCGGCGCGGCCTGAGGGAGCTGCTTGATGAAGCGTCCTGAGGGAGCGGTCCGAGGACGCGTCCTGAGGAAGCGGCCTGGTACTTCCCGTCGGCCCGCCGGTCAGCCGTCCTGGGGGTGATCCGGGCTTGCCAGGTTCAATTGGTAGAACGCCGCGTCCAGCCACGCACCGAACTTGAACCCCACCTGCTTGAACGTGCCGGCGTGGACGAAACCCAGCCGTTCATGCAGGCCGATACTGGCCCTATTCGACGCATCGATGCAGCCGACCAGCACATGCAGTTGCGCGACCTGGGCGCGCCGTATCAATTCCTCCAGCAGGACCCGCCCCAGGCCGCGCCCGCGCTGCGCGTGATGCACATAGACACTGTGCTCGACCGTGTATTTGTAGGCGGGAAAGGCGCGGAAAGTGCCCCAGCTGGCAAAGCCCAGCAGCCGGCCGTCGGCGTCGACCGCGCCGACCACCGGAAAGCCATGCGCCCGCTTGGTGGCGAACCATGCGGCCATGGCTTGCGGCGGCCGCGGCACATAGTCGTACAGCGCCGTCGAGTTGACGATGGCTTCGTTCAGGATGTCCAGGATAGCCGGGCCGTGCGCGGCCTCGTCGCAGTCGATCAGGCGTACGTCGCCGGGCGTTGCAGGGGCGGACATGAAAACTCCAGGGGGCAAGGAAGAAGAGAGGGCGTCGCCGGGGCGATCCGCGCGGGCCAGACGGTTCTGCTGGCGCGGAATGTTCCAGGGGAACGAAATCGACGTCAATATAAACCCCGTATAGACGCCGCCGCACGGAACCGACGCCAGACTACTTGTCATATAAGTGGAGCGGAGTAGACCTACGAAGTCGAACTTATCCGACCAGGAAATCCCTAGGCCGAATGCCATTGACGCTGTCAACGCTGAAAGGCAGAATCCTCTATGTCATCCGACATCCTATAAGAAACAAAGTAGATACAAACGCATGCGGCGCGTCCAGCCCGTGCACGGAGGAGTCCCATGTCTTTTACCCGTCGCCATTTCCTGGCGGCCACCGGCGCGGTAGCGCTGGGCGCCGCCGCCCCCGCCTTGCGCGCCGAGGCCGCCTGGCCCAACCGCAATGTCCGCCTGCTGGTGCCCTATCCCGCGGGCGGTTCGTCGGACATCATTGCGCGCTTCGTCAGCCAGCCCCTGGCCGAGGCGCTCAAGCAGAACGTCATCGTCGATAACCGGCCGGGGGCCAACGGCAACCTGGGCGCGGCCATGGTGGTGCAGTCCGACGACAAGCACACGCTGCTGCTATGCGATGTCGGCGCGCTGGTGATCAGCCCGTCGGTCTATACGAAGCTGACCTTCGATCCCAACAAGGACCTGCGCGGCGTCAGCATGCTGGCATATTCGCCCCACATCCTTGCGGTCCACCCTTCGGTGCAGGTGAATACCTTGCCGGAACTGGTCGCGCTGTCGAAGAAGGAGCGCCTGAATTTCGCGGTGACCGCCATGGGCAGCGCGCCCCATGTGGCCGGCGTCGCGGTGGAGCAGGCCACCGGCGCCAAATGGGAGTATGTGCCCTACAAGGGCGGTTCGCAGGCCATCACCGACACCATCGGCGGCCAGACGCAGATCATCATGAACGGCATGCTGGCGACCTTGCCGCATATCCAGAGCGGCAAGCTCAAGGCCATCGCGGTGTCCAGCCGCGCGCGGATGCCGCAAATCCCGAACGTACCCACCATCGCCGAGCAGGGCGTCACGGGCTTCGAGTCCGGCACGTGGCAGGGCCTGATGGCGCCGAACAACCTGCCCGAGGACGCCAGGCAGCGGTTGGCCAAGGAGATGGCCCGCATCATGAACCTGCCGGACGTGAAGGCCAAGCTCAACGAGCAGGGCGCCGACGTCGTGCTCATGCCGCCCGCCGAACTCGATACCTTCCTGGCGGCGGAGCGCAAGCGCTGGGCGGAAGTGGTGCGCAAGGGCAATATCCGCCTGGATTGAGCCTATCGGCCCGCGACGATGGATCCGCTGCCGCGCGGAAGGGGCGGACCGCGTCGGGCGTCCTGGCGGGCCGCCCCCTCTTTGTGGACTCAGTCCATGGCTTGTGCTGTCGGCAGGGCCCGGACCGCGATGCCGCCGCGGCCTTCGGTATAGAACGTTTGCTGCATCAGGTCTATCGCCTGTGCCACGATATCGAGCTGCGCGATACGGGCTGCTTTCGAATAGCCGGACGCGAGTCCGGACTTTTCCTCTATATCGGCGACGGCGGTAGCGAGGCGGCGTGCCTTGCCCAAGGTGGTGCGCTGGCGCCCGTCCGCCGCGGTTTCGCGCAGCATGGCCGTTTGCAGCAGTTCGAAGGCGCGCAGGTGGTTCGGCACTTCGGCCATGGCGTCGGCGAAAACATCGAGCGCGGCCACCAGCGCCTGCGCGCGGGCAAGCCGTTTGCGCTTGCTGCCCCTGCCCAGGCGCAATGCCGCGCCGATTTCCCGGACCTGATGCGCCAGCTTGCGGATATGCCATTCGCGGGCGAGAGCGGCATCCAGCTCGGCGCGCAGCGCCGGCATCCGTGCCAACGCTTCGACCGATTGCCCATTCGCCGACGCTACCCGCAATGCCACCGCCTCTTGCGGCGTCAGCTTGCCCAACGTGCGACGCAGGTATCCCCTGGCCGCTACCCCCTGCGCCGATCCTGGCGTGAAGACGGCATCCTCGATTGCGAGCCGTTCCACCAATTCCGGTGAAATCTGCTTCCCATGCGCGAGGCCATATGCCAGCGCCTTGATGTCGCGCATGGCCTGCGTCGGTGCGTTTCGCTTGTATCCGAACAGCCGCCGCCACAGCCTGGACACTAGACGAACCGGCGCCCATGATCGATGGCGGGTGCTTTCCGGATATGACTGGTACAGCCCTTCGTCCATGGCGGTCGCCCCGGACGATACCGCCTGGCGCAGCTGCCCGATGAAGGCGCGCATTTGCCCGCGCATGCGCAGGTCCGATTCGTATATGGGCAATTCACGGTCGATGGTACGGTCGAAGTCTGCCGCGTGACGATCCAGCGCGGCCACCAGCAGGGACCTTCTTTGCGGAGGGAGTCCCGCGAGCAGCCCATCGAGCCTGTCCTTGACGGACTTGTCGACATCGAGCGCCTGGCTCACGACCTGCAGCTCGCGCAGCGCGCGGATCAGTTGCGTTGCCATGTGTCGCTGGGAGGATGCCGCGGCGGTTCCGCTGGCGGTCGTTTCGGCGGATGCCAGCGTGAAGAAGGCGTCCGTCGCCAACGCGACGTTGCCGTTCCATTGCTGCTGGACGACGATCTCGCGGCACTTGGCCCCGATGGCATCGAGCAGTTCGCCGGCAAGGCCTCGTGCCACGCCGATGATGTCCGGGGGGCCACCCACCGCTTCACCGCTCGCCGCCCCTCCATTCTTGCGGGCTTTTGCGAATACCCTGGAGGCGCCCAGCCGTTTGTCGACCGCCTGGAGTATGTCCTTGCGCACCGCTTGCCAGGGTTGCTCCAGGTGCGCCAGCACGCGCAGGCAAGCCGGGTCGGCCTGGTGGAGTAAGGGCGTCAGCGTATCGTCCAGCATGGCCTTGCGCAGCGTCGAATAATCGACCGGCCCCGCGGTTTCCATCAGCGCAGCCAGGGATTTGGCGACAGGCGTGACGGAGGACCGGGAATCGTGCTCGGCGCCCCTCATCAACGAATCGTAAAGCGCACGGCAACGATACGGGGTTTCTTTCGCTATCCATTCCTCCGTCGCGGTGGAAACCATCGTCCCATTCAAAAGCCGGTGCAGCATGGTCCAGTTATCGCGGACGGCGTCCAGCGGCTCGGCGGCAGGCATTCCGTCCGGGTATCTGTCTGGCCAGGCCTTGCCGAGAGGGGAGGCTTCGGCGACGGCGAGCGATGCGTTCGAGCCTGTCATGACCCGCGGCGTCGAGGGTGCGCTGTAGCCGCTGTCCTGCTCGGCGGCGTTTTCCCGAAAGCGGCTTGCCTGTAAGCCGCTTTCCGGCAGTCTGCCATCCGGCGCTACGCGTTTCCGCAAGTCGTTGATGGCGGGTGCGGCGATCCGCGCGGGTTGGGGCAGGTCTTCGTCGCTATCGGAATGGAAAGGATTGTGCCCGGGCGGATAGGGCCTGGTCCTGGGCGGCCGGCTGTGCGCCGACGTGGCGGGCTGCGCGTAGGCTTGTCGGACATCGTCGCGGAAGCGCCTTTCGCTGCGTCGCCTGTGGGATGTCCGCGCCGCGGTCCCCCTGCGCCCGGCTGCGATCTTCGGCAGCGTGATGCGCGCGGCCGAACCGCGACTCACGCCATCGTGTGGGGAAGTCGTGCCGGCGTCGCTCGATGAAATGAACGACAGGTAGTCGGTGCTGACGGAAGACAGACTGGAGGCGGCGCTGGAGGAGAGGGAGGGCATGGCGATACTCACGTAAGAATGGGCGAACGCGGGAGGAACGCGGAAGGTGCGCGGAAAGGGGGGCGTGAACCCGGCCGGCATGCTTCTGCGTCCCTGCATGAATCCGTTTCGTGACGTGACTCGCGGGCCCGTTCCAACACGGCGCCGCGCTGCGCGCTGCCTTTGTCCCTGGAGCCAGGCGAAAAAATCGCTTGCTGTCCTCCAAAGGGCGCCTTTTGCCTTCGGACGGTACCGGCAAAAAAAAAGCTGGACGCCCAAGCGTCCAGCTTTTTCCATCGCCCGCTGTCGATCAGGCGGCCGCGCTAGCCGCCGGTTCCGTTGCCAGCAGTTGACGCAGCACGAAGGGCAGGATGCCGCCGTGCTTGTAGTAGTCGACCTCGATCGGCGTATCGATGCGCAGCAGCACCTGCACGTCGCGCTTGGAGCCATCCTTGCCGTGGATGGTCAAGGTGACGTCCTGCTGCGGACGGATGCCATGCTCCAACCCGCTGATGTCGAAGGTCTCCTCGCCCGTCAGGCCCAGCGACTGCGCGCTGTCGTTGCCCTTGAACTGCAGGGGCAACACGCCCATGCCGACCAGGTTGCTGCGGTGGATGCGCTCGAAGCTGCGCGCCACGACCGCCTTGACCCCCAGCAGCTGGGTGCCCTTGGCGGCCCAGTCGCGCGAGGAACCCGTGCCGTATTCCTCGCCACCGAACACCACCGTCGGGGTGCCCGCCGCGACATACTTCATGGCCGCGTCATAGATCGACATCTGCTCGCCGGAGGGCTGGTACAGCGTGTCGCCTCCCTCGAAGCGGCTGCCGTCGGCCAGCGGCGGGATCATCAGGTTCTTGATCCGCACGTTGGCGAACGTGCCGCGCATCATGATTTCGTGATTGCCGCGACGCGAGCCATAGCTGTTGAAATCGGCCTTCGCGACGCCGTGCTCCTTCAGCCACTTGCCCGCGGGCGAGGTTTCCTTGATGGAGCCGGCCGGCGAGATGTGGTCGGTGGTCACCGAGTCGCCGAAGATGCCCAGCGCATGCGCGCCCTTGATAACGGGCATGGCGCCCGGCTCCATGCCGAAGCCCTCGAAGAAAGGCGGTTCGGCGATGTAGGTCGACGCGGGCCAGTTATAGATGTCGCCGCTGACGCCCTTGATCTTCTGCCACAGCTGGCCCGGATTGGACTTGACCTGGCTGTAGTTGGCCTGGAATCCCGCCGGGTCCAGCGCATACTTCAGCAGGTCCTGGACCTCTTCGGTCGACGGCCAGATGTCGCCCAGCCACACGTCGCCGTTCTTGCCCTTGCCGACCGGCTCGGTCATCAGGTCGCGCGTGACGGTGCCGGCCAGCGCGTAGGCGACCACCAGCGGGGGCGAGGCCAGGAAGTTGGCCTTGATGTTCGGGTGTATGCGCGCTTCGAAGTTGCGGTTGCCCGAAAGCACCGCGGCGCAGACCAGGTTGTCGTTGATGATGGCTTCGTTCAGGTCCTGGGTCAGGTCGCCGGCGTTGCCGATGCAGGTCGTGCAACCATAGGCGGCGACGTCGAAACCCAGCTTTTCCAGGTAGGGCAGCAAGCCGGTCTTGGTCAGGTACTCGGTGACCACGCGCGATCCGGGAGCCAGCGAGGTCTTGATGTGCTTGGGCACCTTCAGGCCGGCTTCGACGGCCTTCTTGGCCAGCAGGCCGGCCGCCAGCATGACGCTGGGGTTGGACGTGTTGGTGCAGGACGTGATGGCGGCGATCAGGATGTCGCCGTTCCGGACCTTGGTGCCGGCGCTGGTGGTGAACACCTGTTCCAGTTTGTCGGCCGGCTGGTTGAAGCCATTCTCGGCGACCGGCTTGGAGAACAGGTCGATGAAGGTGTTCTTGACGTTGCCGATCTCGATGCGGTCCTGCGGACGCTTCGGGCCGGCGAGCGAGGGCGCCACCGTCGACAGGTCCAGCGTCAGCAGCTTGGTGAAATCGATGTCCTTGGCCTTGGGCACGCCGAACATCTTCTGCGCCTTGAAATAGGCCTCGAAGGCGGCGATCTCTTCGTCCGTGCGGCCGGTGCCCTTGAAGTATTCGATGGTGCGCTCGTCGACGGGGAAGAAGCCCATGGTCGCGCCGTATTCCGGCGCCATGTTGCCGATGGTCGCGCGGTCGGTGACCGACAGGCTGGCCGTGCCTTCGCCGCAGAATTCGACGAACTTGCCGACCACTTTCTCCCGCCGCAGCATTTCGGTGATGGTCAGGACCAGGTCGGTGGCGGTGACGCCGCCGCGCAGCTTGCCCTTGAGCTCCACGCCGACCACGTCGGGGGTCAGGAAGTACACGGGTTGGCCCAGCATGCCGGCTTCCGCCTCGATGCCGCCCACGCCCCAGCCGACCACGCCGATGCCGTTGATCATGGTGGTGTGGCTGTCGGTGCCCACCAGCGAATCGGGGTAATAGACGTTATTGGCCTTGTGCACGCCGCGCGCCAGGTATTCGAGGTTGACCTGGTGGACGATGCCGAAGCCCGGGGGCACGACGCCGAAGGTATCGAAAGCCTGCATGCCCCACTTCATGAACTGGTAGCGCTCCTGGTTGCGCTGGAATTCCAGTTTCATGTTCAGGTCCAGCGCCTTTTCCGAGCCGAAGTAGTCGATCATCACGGAGTGGTCGACCACCAGGTCCACCGGCACCAGCGGCTCGATGGCCTTGGGATCCTTGCCCATGGACGCCGCCACCGAGCGCATGGCGGCGATATCGGCCAGCAGCGGCACGCCGGTGAAATCCTGCAGCACCACGCGCGCCACCACGAACGGGATTTCTTCTTCGCGCCTGGCCGTCGGCTGCCAGTTCGCCAGTTGCTTGACATGCTCCTCGGTCACTTTCTGGCCGTCGCAGTTGCGCAGCACCGATTCCAGCACCACGCGCAACGAGACTGGCAGGCGCTGTACGTCCACCCCCAGGGCCTTGCCCAGCGCCGGCAGGGAATAGTACTGACAGGACTTGCCACCGATCTTGAATGTCTTGAGTGTGTCGAGCGTGTTGTGCGGCATGATGGACTCCGAGGTTGTTGTCCGCGAAAAACTGCCATTTTCAGGCGTTTCAACGGGCTTGTCATCTGCCTGGGAGGACGGCCCGCCGGCGGCGCTGCGACCAGGGGATCAACCCTGGTCTTATGTCTTATATAAGACTGGTCGAAACCCTATTCTGCGCCAATTTTCGCGATTGCGCGAGCGTCGCCGCCCGCAAGCCCCGCGCCTTGGCGTGCCTTGGCGTCGCGCGGGCAGCCTGGCGCGCGTAATCGTTCGCGTAATCGTTTGCGTAATCGTCCGATCGTAGCCGGGCTTGATGACAAATGCCATCGCGCCGGGTTTTGGCCCGGCGGATGACGGCAGGCTGAACAGGACGGGCCCTCGGCGGCTGGCGGGCCCGCGGTGGGCGGGACGGCGGCTACGCCGTCTTCGCCGAGCCGGCGGGCGCCCCCCGGCGTTTCCGCAGCAGGGCCTGCACTTCGCCCGCGATGCCGCGGCGGAAGGCCATCACGCAGATCACGAAGATCAGGCCGATCACGATGGTGACCGACTCGCCCAGCTGGCGGAACCAGTCGACGCCGGTCCAGTTGGCCAGGGCCTGGCCGAAGTCCCCCACCTTGTTCTCCAGCAGCACGACGATGAAGGCGCCGATCACCGGGCCGAGGAAGGTGCCCATGCCGCCGATCAGCGTCATCAGGATCACCAGCCCGGACATCTGCCAGGTGGCATCGGACAGCGTCGCCGACACAAATACCAGGGTCTTGGCGGAACCGGCCAGGCCCGCGAGCGCGGCCGACAGTACGAAGGCCAGCAGCTTGAAGCGGTCGACGTCATAGCCCAGCGAAATCGCGCGCGGCTCGTTTTCCCGCAAGGCCTTGAGTACCTGGCCGAACGGCGAATTGATGGCGCGCCAGATGATGGCGAAACCGATCACGAACAGGCCGAACACCAGGTAGTACAGGTTGATGTCCTTGCCCAGGTCGATGAAGCCGAACAGGCGGCCGCGCGGCACGTTCTGCAAGCCGTCCTCGCCGCCGGTGAAGTGCGCCTGCAGGAAAAAGAAGAACACCATCTGGGCCATGGCCAGCGTGATCATGGCGAAGTAGATGCCGCTGCGGCGGATGGCCAGGGCGCCCACCACCAGGCCCAGCAGGGCCGCGACCACCACGCCGAAGAGCAGGCCCGCCTCGGTGGGAAAGCCCCACACCTTCAGCGCGTGGCCGGTGGCGTAGGCGGCGGCGCCCAGGAAGGCCGAATGGCCGAAGGACAACAGGCCGGTGAAGCCCAGCAGCAGGTTGAAGGCGCAGGCGAACAGCGCATAGCACATCACCTTCATGGCGAAGATCGGATAGACCCCCATGAAAGGCAGCAGGGCCAGGATGACGGCCAGGACGACATAGGCGGCGATTTGTCGATTCATTTCTCTTTCCCGAACAGGCCGGCGGGACGCAGCAGCAGGACGATGGCCATGATGATGAACACCACGGTACTGGAGGCTTCGGGCCAGAAGACCTTGGTCAGGCCTTCGACCACGCCCAGTCCCAGGCCGGTCAGGATGGACCCCAGGATGGACCCCATGCCGCCGATCACCACCACCGCGAAGACCACGATGATCAGGTTCGATCCCATCAAGGGGGAAATCTGCAGCACCGGCGCGGCCAGCACGCCGGCGAAGCCGGCCAGGGCCACGCCGAAGCCGTAGGTCAGCATGATCATGCGCGGCACGTTGACCCCGAAGGCCTCGACCAGGCGGGGGTTCTCGGTGCCGGCGCGCAGCAGGGCGCCCAGCCGCGTGCGTTCGATGATGAACCAGGTGCCCAGGCAGACCGCCAGGGACGCTATCACCACCCATGCGCGGTAATTGGGCAGGATCATGAATCCCAGGTTGGTGGCGCCGCGCAGCGCGTCAGGCGGCGGGTAGGGCTGGCCGGAGACGCCGTAGACGCTGCGGAACAGGCCTTCTATCAGCAGGGTCAGGCCGAAGGTCAGCAGCAGCCCGTAGAGATGATCGAGCCGGTAAAGGTGGCGCAGCAGCAGGCGCTCGATGATGATGCCGAAGATGCCGACCACGACCGGGCCCAGGATGAGCATGACCCAGTAGTTCAGGCCCAGGTAATTCATGCCGGCCCAGGCGGCGAAGGCGCCCATCATGTAGAGCGCGCCGTGGGCGAAGTTGATCACGTTCAGCAAGCCGAAAATGACCGCCAGCCCCAGCGACAGCATGGCGTAGAACGAGCCGTTGACCAACCCCAGCAGCAATTGGCCCAACAGGGCCTGCAAGGGGATGCCGAAGATTTCCGTCATCGTGTGCGTTTCCTGCGCGCCCGCGTGGATGGCGGGCGGTTGAACAAGCGTAAACGCGCCGCCGCGCCGGATGGACGCGGCGGCGCGCAATGGGCCGGATTATTTCTTGACCAGCTTGCAGGTCGATTCGGACAACTTGGTGTACACCTCGTCGCCGGGCAGCGTGGCGACCACCTTGTAGTAGTCCCAGCGGCCCTTCGATTCCTTGGGCGTCTTCACCTGCATCAAATACATGTCGTGCACCATGCGGCCGTCCTCGCGGGTATAGCCGTCCTTCACGTACATGTCGTTGAGCTTGTTCGACTTGAACCACTTCATGATGGTGTCGGCGTCGTCGGTGCCGCTCGCCTTGAGCGCCTTCAGGTAATTCGAGACGGCCGAGTAGTCGGCGGCCTGGAGGCTGGACGGCTTGCGGCCGATCTTGTCCTCGAAGCGCTTGGCCCAGGCGCGGGCGGCATCGGACTGGTCCCAGTACCAGCTGTCGGTCAGGTACATGTTCTGCGTGGCTTGCAGGCCCAGCGAGTCGATGTCGTTGATGAAGACCAGCAGGCCCGCCATCTTCATGGTCTGGGTGATGCCGAATTCATTGGCCGCCTTCACCGCGTTGATGGTATCGCCGCCGGCATTGGCCAGGCCCAGGATCTGCGCCTTGGACGATTGCGCCTGCAGCAGGAAGGACGAGAAGTCGGACGCGCCCAGCGGCGCGCGCACGCTGCCCTTGACCTCGCCGCCCGCGGCCTTCACCACGTTGGCGGTATCGCGTTCCAGGGCGTGGCCGAAGGCGTAGTCGGCGGTCAGGAAGAACCAGGTCTTGCCGCCGTTCTTCACCACCGCCGAGCCGGTGCCGCGGGCCAGGGCCACGGTGTCATAGGCATAGTGGACGGTATAGGGCGAACACTGGGCATTGGTCAGGTCGGATGCGCCCGCGCCGATGGCGATGAAGGGCTTTTTCTTTTCCGCGGCCACTTGCGCCATGGCCAGGCTGGTCGAGGAGTTGGTGCCGCCGATCAGCACGTCGACCTTCTGCTGGTCGAACCACTCGCGGGCGCGCGCCGACGCGACGTCCGCCTTGTTCTGGTGATCGGCCGTGACCAGCTCGATCTTCTTGCCGTCGACGCTGCCGCCGGCATCCTCGATGGCCATCTTGATGGCCTCGATGCCGCCTTTGCCGTCGATGTCGGAATACACGCCGGACAGGTCGGAGATGAACCCGATGCGGATCACGTCATCGGAAATCCCGGCGGCCTGCGCGGGCAGGCTCATAGCGCCGAGGCCGGCCAGGGCCAGTGCAGCCGTTAGGGTGTGCAGCTTCATGGTTGACTCCTCTCCCTCTTGTAGGGGGTGCCGGTCGTGCCGGCGGGGTGGCAGGTTTACGGTCGGAGACCTTACACGCCCAACAGTTCGTTGAGCGTTTCCTGTTTTTCAGCGAGTTGCGCGGCATCGAAATGCTCGATGATCTGGCCGTGCTCCATGACATAGAAACGGTCGGCCAGCGGCGCGGCGAAGCGGAAGTTCTGCTCCACCATGACGATGGTATAGCCGCGTTGCTTCAATGCCGTGATCATGCGTCCGAGCGCCTGCACGATGACGGGCGCCAGGCCCTCGGAAATCTCGTCCAGCAGCAGCAGGTTGGCGCCCGTGCGCAGGATGCGCGCGACCGCCAGCATCTGCTGTTCGCCGCCGGACAGGCGGGTGCCCGGCGAGTGGCGGCGTTCCTGCAGGTTGGGGAACATCTCGTAGATCTCGGCCAGCGACATGCCGCCGCCCAGCGCGCCGCCCACCGGCGGGGGCAGCAGCAGGTTTTCCTCGCAGCTGAGGCTGGCGAAGATGCCGCGTTCCTCGGGGCAGTAGCCCACGCCCAGGTGGGCGATGCGGAAAGTGGGCATGCCGGCCGATTCGGTGCCGTTGATGCGCACCGAGCCCTTGCGGCTGCCGGTCAGGCCGAGAATGGCCCGCAGGGTGGTGGTGCGGCCGGCGCCGTTGCGGCCCAGCAGCGTCACCACTTCGCCCTGGCGGACGTTCATGTTCACGCCATGCAGGATGTGCGACTCTCCATACCAGGCGTGCAGATCGCTGATTTCCAGCGCGGGCGCGTTCATCCGTGCGCTCCTTGCAGTTGTCCTTCGGTGCTGCCCATATAGGCCTCCATGACGGCCGCGTTGCTGGCCACCTCGGCATAGTTGCCCTCGGCCAGCACGGCCCCGCGCGCCAGGACCGTGATGCGGTCGGCGATGGAGGACACCACGTTCATATTGTGTTCGACCATGAGGATGGTGCGCCCCTCGCTGACGCGCTTGATCAGGCGCGTGACGCGGTCCACGTCCTCGTGGCCCATGCCTTGCGTCGGTTCGTCCAGCAGCATCAGCTCGGGTTCCATCGCCAGCGTCGTGGCGATTTCCAGCGCGCGCTTGCGGCCGTAGGGCAGGTTGACGGTGGTCTCGTCGGCGAAGGCGGACAGGTCGACCTGTTCCAGCAGGGCGCGCGCCGGTTCGTCGAGCGCATGCAGTTTTTTCTCGCTGCGCCAGAAGTGATAGGACAGGCCGGTCTTGCGTTGCAGGCCGATGCGCACGTTTTCCAGCACGCTCAGGTGCGGGAACACCGCCGAAATCTGGAAGCTGCGGATGATGCCTCGGCGCGCGATCTGCGCCGGGCGTTCGCTGCTGATGTCCTGGCCGTTGAACAATATCTTCCCGGCGCTGGGCGCGAGGAACTTGGTCAACAGGTTGAAGCACGTGGTCTTGCCCGCGCCATTGGGGCCGATCAGGGCATGGATGTGCCCGCGCCGTACGCGCAGGTCCACGCCTTTGACCGCAACGAAGCCACGAAATTCCTTGGTAAGGCCTTGTGTCTCCAGGATGGTGTCATCCATGTCGTAGCACCAAATTTATATTTGTTGCCGGCGAGTATGCGGACGGGCGCAGCAAAATTCTATCGGGGTTTTACATAGGTTCAAGTCCGTCCGAATCGCGCCGTCATGGTGCGGCGCGCCGTGGCGCAATGCGGCTATTCGCGCCGCTGGCGGGCGGGTGCTGTTGCGGCGCAAGGCCTGACCGGACGATCGGTGCGCAGGGCTCGCGGGGGCTGCCGCGGCAGGGCGCGTGGGGTGCTTATGGCGGGGGGCGTGACAAGTGCTTACGGCACTTGCCATGGCGGAGGTTGTGGCGGGGCTTATGGCCCGGCGGCGGAACCTGATTGCCTATCAATATAAAGCGGGCGAGGGAGGGTTCATGCCGGCGTTTTCTGCTTGAATTCGCAGAGATCGGCGATTCCGCATTGCGGGCACTTGGGTTTGCGCGCCACGCAGACGTAGCGTCCATGCAGGATCAGCCAATGGTGCGCGTCCAGCAGGTATTCCTTGGGGACCACCTTCATCAGCTTGAGCTCGACGGCGAGCACGTCCTTGCCCGGCGCCAGTCCCGTGCGATTGGCGACGCGGAAGATATGCGTGTCGACCGCCATGGCCACCTGCCTGAACGCGGTGTTCAGCACGACGTTGGCGGTCTTGCGACCGACGCCGGGCAGGGCTTCCAGGGCTTCGCGCGTGTCGGGGACCTCGCCGCCGTACTGCTCAAGAATGATGCGCGCCGTGGCGACGGCGTTCCTGGCCTTGTTGCGATAGAGGCCGATGGTCTTGATGTACTCCGCCAGGCCCTCCTCGCCCAGGGCCACCAGCCCTTGCGGCGTGCCGTGATGCGGAAAGAACTTGCGCGTGGCGATGTTCACCGATTTGTCGGTGGCCTGCGCCGACAGCAGCACGGCGATCAGCAACTGGAACGGTGTCGTGTACTCCAGTTCCGTTTCGGGGGCGGGGTTGGCGGCTTGCAGGCGGGCAAAGATCTCGCGGCGTTTGGCGGGGTTCATCGGGGAGCGGGAAAGGGTGGGCGTTAACCGCGCGCGCGCCGTGCGCGCGCGCGCTCCAGAGCGCTGGCGATGGTCGCGCGCTTGAGCGCGTCCGGGTCGGCGGGACCGGCAGCACCGGTGGGACCAGCGGCAACGACAGCAGCGCCGGCGGGAGCGACAGCACCGGCGGCGCCAGCGGCGCCAGCGGCACCAGCGACACCAGCGGCAGCACCAGCGCCAGCGACACCGGCACCGGCACCGGCACCGGCACCGACACCGGCACCGGCACCGACACCGGCAACACCGGCGGTGCCGGTGCCGGCGTTCGAAGCGGGCGCGGCGCGCGCCCTATTTCGTGGCGGCGCTGCGAGACGCGCCTGGCGGCGGTCATGGTGCATGCGCGCCGCATCCGCGTCGGCCTGCGTCCATTCGCGCTGCGCCGGCACCATGCTTATGCAATCGACCGGACAAGGCGCCACGCACAGGTCGCAACCCGTGCAGCTATCGTCCAGCACCGTATGCATGCGCTTGTTGGCGCCGACGATGGCATCCACGGGACAGGCGCTGATGCACAGCGTGCAGCCGATGCAGTGCTCTTCGTCGATCACGGCCAGCAGCAGCGGGCCGTGTTGTCCGCGCGTGGTATCCAGCGGCAGGGGCGGCGTGCCCAGCAATCCGGCGAGGGCCTGGATGCCGGCGTCGCCGCCCGGCGGACATCGGTTGATGGGCACGGAGCCGTCGGCGATGGCCACCGCATAGGGCCGGCAACCGTCATAGCCGCACTTCGTGCATTGCGTCTGGGGCAGCAGGGCGTCGATGCGATCGGCCAGGGATAAATCGGACATAAAAGATGAAAAGGAGAAACCCTTCAACAAAACCACCAAGCGCTCATCACCGGACGCCGGACCTGCCCCGGACCGGGACCGGGACGTGGAGCCGGACCTGGAGCTGGGCCCCACCCGACCCGACTGGGCCCGACCGGACCGGATCAGACCAGGACCAGACCAGACCGGACCAGACCGGACCAGACCGGACCAGACCGGACCAGACCGGACCAGACCGGACCAGACCGGACCAGACCGGACCGGACCGGTCGCGACGCCACGGCCGCGCATCAGCCCCGGCTCACCCGGGAAAATGCAAAAGGGGCCCTAGGCCCCTTTTGCACCCCCGCGCGGCGGTCCGCGCTCAGGCGTGTTGCCGGATGAATTCGGCGATTTTAGGACAGATCATCTGACGCCACCGGCGGCCGGAGAAAATACCGTAGTGACCCGCCCCTTGCGCCGTGTAGTGCGCCTTGTCGGCGGCGGGAATCCCGCTGCACAGGTCCTGCGCGGCGCGCGTCTGGCCCTGGCCGGAGATATCGTCCAGCTCGCCCTCGATGGTCAGCAGCGCCGTCTTCTTGATATCGGCCGGCTTGACCAGCTTGCCGCCCACCTTCCACTTGCCGCGCGGCAGCTGGAATTCCTGGAAGACGATGCGGATGGTGTCCAGGTAGAACTCGGCGGCCATGTCCAGCACCGCGTTGTACTCGTCGTAGAAGCGGCGATGTGCTTCCGCGTCCTCGTCGTCGCCACGCAGCAGGTCCAGGTAGAAATCGTAGTGCGACTTCATGTGGCGGTCCGGATTCATGGCGACGAAGCCGGCGTGTTGCAGGAATCCTGGGTAAACCGGGCGGCCCGCGCCGGGATAACGCGGCGGTACCCGGTGGATCACCTGGGTTTCGAACCACGAATACGGCTTGGTCATCGCCAGGTTATTGACCTGGGTGGGGCTGCGGCGCGGATCGATCGGGCCGCCCATCATGACCATGGTGCGCGGCTGGCAGGGATCGTTGGCGCTGGCCATCAGCGAGATCGCCGCCAGTACCGGCACGGTGGGCTGGCAGACCGAGATCACATGCGTATCGGCGCCCAGGAAGCGCAGGAAGTCCTGCACGTAGTAGACGTAGTCGTCGAGATGGAAGGGGCCTTCCGATGCCGGCACCATGCGGGCATCCGTCCAGTCCGTCACATAGACGTCATGGTTGGGCAGCAGGGCGCGCACCGTATCGCGCAGCAAGGTGGCGTGGTGGCCGGACATGGGCGCCACCAGCAAGACCTTGGGATCCTTGCGCTTGGCCATCACGCGGCCTTCGCGCTGGAAGTGGATCAGGCGACAGAAGGGTTTGTCGACCGCGACCTTTTCGATGATCCTGACCTTTTCGCCATCGATTTCCGTGGTGGGGAGGTCCCAGGCCGGCTTCTGGTATTCCTTGCCGATGCGGTGCATCAACTCGTAGCCCGCCGCCATCTGGCGCGAAACAGGCGTATAGGCCCAGGGGCTGTAGGGGTTGGAAAACAGTTGGGAGCCCGCTTCGGTGAAAGCGGCGAAAGGCGTCAGGAAGGCGCGCTGCAACTCATGCAATTGATACAGCATAAGAAGAAAATCCTTTCGTTCTAGGCCAGGCAGTCGTCATGGCGGCTTGCCTGGGTGCGGGTGGCGCGCCAGATGGGGAGGCCCCCGGCGCACCGTGTATACGTCCGCATTATTGCGCTGCGGTAGGTCTTTATAGCCAAATCTTCGACGCGCCTGTCCGTAGGATGGTCATTTCTGTTGCGAAAACGGGAATTTCTTCCATGGCGACATTCGCCCGGCGTAAGGCACACGGTTTATTGCATAACCGGGCAATATGTTGCTCCACAACGGCGCTACAGCGCTTCCGCAGCGGCTCTACAGCGCCCGACGTGTAACCCGCGTCCGGCCAATCACCAGTAGTTTTCCACCGCCAGGTTTCCGGGTATGCCGCGCCGGCCGGGCGCGAAGCCCATCTCGCCAAGCAGTTTCCGTGCCGCCGACAGCATGTCGGGGTTGCCGCAGAGCATGACCTTGGCGCTCTTCGGGTCCAGGCGCTCGCCAGCCAACTGCTCCAGCCGCCCGTCGGCGATCAGCGTCGTCAGGCGCTCGCTGGGCATGCCGGGCAAGGCCTCGCGCGTGGCGATGGCGAGATAGATGAGCTTGCGCGGGTCGGCACGGTATATGGGGGCGAATTCGGGCTGGCGGGACCAGCTCTCGATTTCCTCGCGGTACGCCAGTTCCTCCGCGCGGCGCACGCCATGGACCACGATGATGCGGCGAAACGACGTCCAGGTGGCCGGGTCGCGCAGGATGGACAGGTAGGCCGACAGGCCGGTGCCCGTGGCGAGCAGCCAGAGGTCGGGTTTCGTTTCCCGGGTTGCCAGCGTGGCGCCCGCCGCGGGGGCGGCGGTTGGCGCTTCCAGGGCGGCTGCCTCCGGCGGCGCCGACGACGTGGCGGCGGGGAAGAAGCGGTCTATGGTCAGGAAACCATAGGGGGTCTTTTCGACATAGAGGTTGTCGCCCACGCGCAATTGCGCCAGGCGAGGGCTGAACTCGCCTTCGGGCACGACGATGGAATAAAACTCCAGCGCGTCTTCCAGCGGCCCGGAAACCATGGAGTAGGCGCGCCACAGCGTCGGTGGCCCGTCGGGATCGTCGGCCGCCGGCAAGCCCACGCGGGCGAACTGCCCGGCCTTGAAGAGATAGGCGGGATCGCGGGTCACCCGTAGCGAGAACAGCTTGCCGGGGACCCAGCTGCGGACTTCAGTGACGGTTTGGCGCGTGTATTTGGATACGTCGGTCATCGGGGTTCGGGCGTGCGCGCGCGCCCTTTACTTTTCCAGGTACTGCAGCTTGTCCGGCTTGCCGTTCCATTCATCGGCGTCGGGCAGGGGCTTCGTCGCGCGGCTGATGCTCTGGAATTCCGGCGACAGCTCCGCGTTCAGCGCGATGAATTGCAATTGGTCCTGCGGCACGTCCTCTTCGGCGTAGATGGCATTGGCCGGACACTCGGGGATGCACACGGCGCAGTCGATGCACTCGTCCGGGTCGATCACCAGGAAATTGGGACCCGCGCGGAAACAATCGACCGGGCACACGTCCACACAGTCGGTGTACTTGCATTTGATACAGTTTTCGGTGACGACGTGGGTCATGCGGGGGAACTCCGGGGTTTATTTATCCGCGAAAAGCTCGATTTTACCCAAACCCGGGCGAAACCTCCTGGGATAACCCTGGCTTGGACATAGTCGCCCCGGACCGTCCCCAGGCCGCTGTGCTATGGTTGCCGGATGGGTTACACGGCCAGACGCCGTACGGCCGGCCTCCCCACGCGACATCATGATAATTACTTCGCTGCTCGACACCGACCTCTACAAGTTCAGCATGATGCAAGTGGTGCTGCATCATTTCCCCGCGGCGCAGGTGGAATATCAGTACAAATGCCGGACGCCCGATATCAACCTGCGGCCCTATATCGACGAGATCCGCGCGGAAATCCATGGCTTGTGCCAGTTGCGTTTCACCCGCGAGGAACTGGATTATCTCGGCAGCCTGCGGTTCATCAAGAGCGACTTCATCGATTTCCTGGAGCTTTTCCATTTGCCCGAGCGCTGCATCCACGTGGCCGAGGGCAAGGAAGCGGGCGAGATCGCCATTACGGTCAAGGGGCCGTGGCTGCACACCATACTTTTCGAGATACCGGTCCTGGCCATCGTCAATGAGGTCTATTTCCGCAATACCAAGCGGCATCCGGACCTGGAGGAAGGCCGCGCGCGGCTGCAATCGAAGATGAGCCTGGTGGTGGACGATCCCTCCATGGTCGACTTCCGCGTCGCCGAGTACGGGACGCGGCGGCGCTTTTCCAAGGCCTGGCACCAGGAAGTGGTGGCCACCATGAAGTCCACCATGGGCAAGATGTTCGCCGGGACCAGCAATGTCGCCCTGGCGCGCCAGCACGCCGTGCTGCCCCTGGGCACCATGGGGCACGAGTACCTGCAGGCCTGCCAGGCGCTGGGCCCGCGCCTGCGCGATTCCCAGGTCTTCGCACTGGAGGTCTGGGCCAAGGAATACCGTGGCGACCTCGGAATCGCGTTGTCCGACGTGTACGGCACCAATGCCTTCCTGCGCGATTTCGATATGTATTTCTGCAAGCTGTTCGACGGCGCGCGGCACGATTCGGGCGATCCCTTCGTGTGGGGCGAACGCATGATCGAGCACTATCGCGCCAACCGGGTCGACCCGCGCACCAAGACGCTGGTGTTTTCCGATTCCCTGACCTTTCCCCGCGCCATCGAGCTGGCGCGCCGCTTCGCCGGACGCTGCCGCGTGTCCTTCGGCATCGGCACCAACCTGACCAACGACCTGGGGCACCAGCCCTTGCAGATCGTCATGAAGATGGTTCGCTGCAATGGCCAGCCGGTGGCCAAGGTGTCGGATGCGCCGGAAAAGACCATGTGCGACGATCCGGCCTACCTCGCCTACCTGCGCCAGGTGTTCGAATTGCCGCCCCTGCCCGTCGGGCAGTGAGGGCCGCACGGGCGGCGCGTCGACCAGGGAAGGCCGGCCGCGTCCGGGCGCGCTTTCCCGCGCCGGCGGAACGCAGCGATAATCACCGGTTTCCAACAACGCATCGGTTTCCAACAACTGGAGGGATCACCCCATGAGCAGCATCAAACGCGTCAACGTCGCCAAGCGTCTCTCGGACATGGCCGTCTACAACGGCGTTGCCTACCTGGCCGGCCAGGTGCCGGACGACGCCACGCTGGACATCACCGGCCAGACCGCCCAGGTGCTGGCGACCATCGACAAGCTGCTGGCCGAGGCCGGCACCGACAAGTCGCGCATCCTGATGGCCCAGATCTTCATCACCAACATGAAGGAATTCGACGGCATGAACAAGGCGTGGGACGCCTGGGTCGCCGACGGCAACGCGCCTCCCCGCGCCACCGTCGAAGCGCGCCTGGCCAATCCCGACTACAAGGTCGAGATCGTCGTCACGGCCGCCGTGGCCTGAGTTTTTTGGCCTGGGTTCAGGCCTGGGTTAGGCCTGGGTTTAGGCCGGGGTCCGGCTGATCTTCTCGCCGCATCGGGCTCCGGGCACGCGCTCAGCGGCGCCCGGAGCCGGGACCGCCGCAGCGCCGGTCCCTAGCCCGCCATCAGCAGCAAGCCCGCCAGCAATCCCCCCAATTCCCGGCATTCCCGCAGGATTTCGGGCGCCACGGTCTTGGGCGCCAGGATGGCGGCCGGCGTTTGCGCGCCGTTGCGGGCAATCAAGGGCGGCGCCGCCAGCCGCAACCGCCAGCCGGTGCAGATGCGTTCCATCTGCCGGGCCGCGCCGCTGCCGTCCGTGCCGGCGCTGACCATCAGGCCGTAGGGGCGCCCGCTGACCGGGCTGGCGCCGTCCGTGTCGAGAACGCCGTAGTAGCAGCGGTCGAAGCATTCCTTCATCGCGCCGCTCAGGCTGCCGAGGTTTTCCGGCGCGCAGAAAAGATAGCCCTCGCTGCGCAGCAGGTCGGCGGCCTGCACGTCGTCCGCGGGCATCAGGGCGATATGCAGTGCGTCGCCGGGTGGTGACGGCGGGCTCTGCTCCCGCGCTGCCCACTCCGCCACGCCGCGCGCGCCCTCGGCCGCGGCTTGCGCCATGCCCAGCGCCGCGCCCGTGCGGCTGTGCCAGACGATCAGCAGCCGTGGCGGCGCCGGGTCTGGACTATCCGATGTTCTGGATGGACGACCCTCCTGTCGCTGCGCGACCTCCTCCCCGGGGGAGGATACGCGCTTGGGACGGCCCGGCGCGCTCATGGCGACTGCTCCTGCTCATGGCGCTCCAGCCGCGTCAGGGGATCCTGCCGGTAATAGGCTTGCAGCAGGGCATACCAGTCCGGCAGGGCGTCGGCCAACGGTGCGGGGTCGGCGAAGAAGCTTTCCGAGCTGACCGCGAAGAATTCCGCTTCGTCGGTCGCCGCATACGGGTCCAACGGCAGCTGGCCGTACCAGTGATCGGCGTCCGGACCCTCCGGATCGACGTCCGGCGGGATGGCGGCTTCCACCGCGTCCAGGGCCGCGCGGAAGCTGTCCAGGCTGTCCTCCAGTACCCGGCGCCAGGCGCGGCCGTCGATGTCGCGCCGGCCCGCCAGGCTGGGCACGCCGTCGGCGGCGCCGGTGAGCAGGTCCAGCTTGTGGGCGAATTCGTGGATCACGACGTTGTAGCCGCCGGCCGCGTGGCGCGCGTCCTCCCAGGAAACCAGTACCGGCCCGCCTTCCCATGCCTCGCCGGCCGCGTCTTCCTCGTATTCATGGACTACGCCATCCTCGTCCTCGCGGCGGCGCGGGATGAGGAAGCCGCCCGGATAGACGATGATCTCGTCCCAACCCTCGTACAGCGCGGGCGGCAGGTTGAGGATGGGCAGGGCGGCCTGGGCGGCGATGCACAGGCGCATGAAGTCGGTCAACGCCAGCCCCCGGGCGCCGTTCATGCTCTTGCTGGCCAGTACCCAGGCGGCGCGGTCGAGCAGCGCCGCCTGTTCTTCCCGCCCAAGCGGGTAGAGGAAGGGAAAGGCGTCCAACACCTGTTCCCACAGGTCCGCGGGGATGCGCGCGCGCACCGCGTCCACCTGCGCGTCCCGCGCCCCGCGTCCTTTGAGCCATCGAAACATAAACGGGCGATCCTGTCCTATGCCTTTAGCGTGTCTGGTAGCGCCGCCGTGCGCGGCATGACGTCCTGGCCACCGGATCCGGCGGTGTGCTTAGTGTAGAGTGTCAAACTCCCAACCGGTTCCCGTTGTTTCCGTCGTCGAGATGTCCGCGCCCCCCGTTCCCGAATCCCCGCAGCCCGCCGGCGCCGCCGATTCCGGCGTCGGGTTCGATGCCGCCTGGCTCGATGCCGCCGCCGCAGGACTGGACGCGGCCGGGCGCGCGCAATTGGAAAGCGCGGCGCGATGGGTGGCCGACCGCTACACGGGCCAGCAGTCCGTCACGGGCGAGCCCTTGGTGGTCCACGCCGCCGGCGTGGCGCGCGTGCTGGCGGGCCTGCACACGGATGCCGCGACCCGCGTGGCGGCGGTGCTGGCGGCCTTGCCCGTGGACCTGCAGGCGCCGCCCCAGAACCTGCGCGCCGATCCCCTGGCCGCGGCGTTCGGCGACGACGTGGCGCGCCTGGTCCAGGGCGCCTATGCGCTGCTGCGGCTGGGCGTGATGGCGCGCCATGCCAGCGACAGCGCCGCCGGCAGCGGCACGCAAAAGGAAATGCAGCGCAAGATGCTGCTGGCCATGGCCGCCGACCTGCGCATCGTGCTGATGCGCCTGGCGTCGCGCCTGCAAAGCCTGCGCTGGCACGCGGCCACCAAGGTGGCCTGCGATCCGCGCCTGGCGCACGAAACGCTGGACCTGTATGCGCCCCTGGCCAATCGCCTGGGCATCTGGCAGATCAAGTGGGAGATGGAAGACCTGGCCTTCCGCTTCACCGACCCCGACCGCTACAAGCAGATCGCCCGGCTGCTGGAGGAAAAGCGCGTCGAGCGGGAGGCCTTCATCCGTGGCGCGGTGGCGCGCATGGAGGAAGCCCTGGCCAAGGCCGGCATCGCAGCCGAGGTAAGCGGCAGGCCCAAGCACATCTACAGCATCTGGAACAAGATGCGGGTCAAGAAACTGGACTTCTCGCACCTGTACGACTTGCGCGCGTTGCGCGTCATCGTCGGCGACGTGCGCGATTGCTATGCCGCGCTCGCCCTGGTCCATGCCATGTGGACGCCGGTGGGGCAGGAGTTCGACGACTATATCTCGCGCCCCAAGCCCAATGGCTACCGGTCGCTGCACACCGTCGTGGCGGACGAGGACGGCCGGCCGTTCGAGGTGCAGATACGCACGCGCGAAATGCACCAGTTCGCCGAGTACGGGATGGCCGCCCATTGGCGCTACAAGGAAGCCGGGCCGCGCGGCGGCCAGGTGTCGGCGTCCAGCGACTACGATCGCCAGTTGTCCTGGATGCGCCAGCTGCTGGCGTGGAACGACGAGATGGCGTCGTCGGACGAGGCCGGCGCGGGCGGCGTGGACGCCGCGGAGGCGCCCTTGCCCGCCGGCGCGGGTGCCGGCATGGCCACGGCCAACGCCGCCGGACAGGCGGGCGCCCCGCGCCAGGCGCGCAAGGCCGCCGTCGCGGCGGATGCGGGCGAGCACATCTACGTCCTCACTCCGCAAGCCCGCGTGATCGAACTGCCGGCCGGCTCGACGCCGGTGGATTTCGCCTATCACCTGCATACCGACCTGGGCCATCGCTGCCGCGGCGCGCGCGTCGACGGCCAGCTGGTGCCGCTGCAGACGCGCCTGGCCACGGGCCAGACGGTGGAGATCGTGGCCGCCAAGTCCGGCGGCCCCTCGCGCGACTGGCTCAATCCCCAGCTGGGTTTCCTGGCCAGCCCGCGCGCGCGCGCCAAGGTGCGCGCCTGGTTCAATGCCATCGAGCTGCAGCAGCGCATCACGCAGGGTCAGGCCCTGGTGGAAAAGGAGTTGCAGCGGCTCGGCAAGACGGCGGTCAACCTGGAGCAGCTGGCGCAGCAGCTGGGTTTCGCCCGCGCGGACGACCTCTATGTCGCCGCCGCCAAGGACGAGTTCAGCCTGCGCCACATCGACAGCGCTTTCCAGCAACCGGCCCCCGACGCGGAACCGCCGCAAGTCGTCACGCACGCCAGCCGCGCGGAAAGCACGGAGAAGAGCGGCAAGAGCGGCGTGCTGGTGGTCGGCGTGGGCTCCTTGATGACGCAGTTGGCGCGCTGCTGCCGGCCCGCGCCGCCGGACGAGATCGTGGGCTTCGTCACGCGCGGCCGCGGCGTGTCCATCCACCGGACGGACTGCCATAGCTATGCCGCGCTGGCCAGCCGCGAGCCGGAGCGCGTCATCGAGGTAACCTGGGGCAAGACCGGCGGCACGCTTTACCCGGTCGACGTGAGCATCCGGGCGCATGACCGTTCGGGCTTGCTGCGGGACCTGTCCGAAGTCTTCGCCCGCCTGCGCCTGAACGTCATCGGCGTCAATACGCAGAGCCGCAGTTCCCTGGCGCACATGGTCTTCACCGTGGAGGTGCCGGACGGGGAGGCCCTGTCCCGGGCGCTGGCGGCCTTGATGGAAGTCGCGGGAGTGACCAGCGCGGCGCGCAAGTGACTTGGCGCCGGGCCATGGCGCATGGCGCGCGGCGTGAATAAGCTTCAATGGACGGCTACGCCTTCGCCACCCTAAACTGGCCGTTTCGCATACCGTTACGCCTACGCAGGGCCCGCCATCATGGATACCTCCACGCAAGCCTCCCGGGAAACCGACCAGCAAACCCGTGACTGGCTGCGGACGCTGGTCGCTTTCGACACCACCAGCCGCAATTCCAACCTGGCGCTTATCGAGACCGTGCGCGACGCGCTCAAGCGCCAGGGCATCGATGCCCTGCTGGTGCACAACGCGGCCCGCAACAAGGCCAACCTGTTCGCCACGCTGCCCGCCCAGGACGGCGGCACGCAGGGGGGCATCGTATTGTCCGGTCATACCGACGTGGTGCCCGTGGATGGCCAGGACTGGTCCTCCGATCCCTTCGCGGTGGACGAAAGGGAAGGGCGGCTCTACGGGCGCGGCACCTGCGACATGAAAGGCTACATCGCCGCGACCCTGGCGCTGGTGCCCGAGTTCCTGGCGATGCCGCGCAAGAAGCCGCTGCACCTGGCATTCTCCTATGACGAGGAAGTGGGCTGCGCCGGCGCGCCCTATCTGCTGGCGGATTTGCGCGAGCGCGGCATCCAGCCGGAGGGCTGCGTGGTCGGCGAGCCCACCGGCATGCAGGTGGTGGTCGCGCACAAGGGCATCAATGTCTTCCGATGCCGGGTCCATGGCAGGGCCGCGCATTCCTCGCTGACGCCGCGGGGCTGCAACGCCATCGAACATGCGGCGCGCCTGATCTGCCATATCCGCGACCTGGCCGATGCCTACCGCACCAACGGCCCCTACGATACGTTCTACGACGTGCCCTTCACCACGCTGACCACGAACCAGATCCAGGGCGGCATCGCGGTCAATACCATTCCCGACGCCTGCGAGTTCACCTACGAGTTCCGCAACCTGCCCGGCATGTCGCCGCGGGACATCCAGGCGGATATCCGGCGCTATGTCGACGAGCAGTTGCTGCCGCGCATGCGGGCGGAGTTTCCCGACGCCCGCGTCGAGATCGAGACCGGGCCCGCGGCGCCCGGCCTGGAGGCCTCGGAGCAGGCCGCCATCACCGCGCTGGTGCGCGCGTTGACCCGCGACACGGCCACGCGCAAGGTGGCCTATGCCACCGAGGCGGGCCTGTTCCAGGGCCTGGGCATACCGACCGTGGTCTGCGGCCCCGGCCATATCGAGCAAGCCCACAAGGCGGACGAATACGTCGCCCTGGACCAATTGGCTTCCTGCGTCGGCTTCCTGCGACGGGTCGGGCAGTCCCTCTAGGGGCAGGCGGGGCCACTCGGGTAAAATAGCCGGTTGCTAAGTCGGTGGCACGCCCGTACCGGGGCGGGCCGCCAAGCTGGCGTTGCGGCCGATGGCGCCGCATCGTGGCGGGAGAAGCCTGGTGAAACCTTACGACCTTCCCGATGCCCAAGGGCATTTCGGACCCTACGGCGGCGTGTTCGTGGCGGAAACGCTCATGCACGCCCTGGATGAATTGCGCGCGGCCTATGACCATTTCCGCGCTGATCCGCTATTTATGGAAGAGTTCGCCTACGAACTCAAGCATTTCGTGGGCCGGCCCACGCCGGTCTACCATGCCCGCCGCTGGTCGCAGGAGCTCGGCGGCGCGCAGATCTGGTTCAAGCGCGAAGACCTGAACCACACCGGCGCGCACAAGGTCAACAACTGCATTGGCCAGGCGCTGCTGGCTCGCCGCATGGGCAAGCCCCGCGTGATCGCCGAAACCGGCGCCGGCCAGCATGGCGTGGCCACCGCCACCGTGGCGGCCCGCTATGGCATGGAGTGCGTGGTCTACATGGGCAGCGAGGACGTGCGCCGCCAGGCCTCCAACGTCTATCGCATGAAGCTGCTGGGCGCCAAGGTGGTGCCGGTGGAGTCGGGCTCGCGTACGCTCAAGGACGCGCTGAACGAAGCCATGCGCGACTGGGTCACCAATATCGCCAATACCTTCTACATCATCGGCACGGTGGCCGGTCCCGATCCGTACCCGCGCATGGTGCGGGATTTCCAGACCGTGATCGGCAAGGAATGCCTGACGCAGATGCCGCAGGAAACCGGCCGCCAGCCGGACTACGTGATCGCGGCGGTGGGCGG
Source organism: Achromobacter aloeverae (assembly GCF_004121055.1). Taxonomy (GTDB): domain Bacteria; phylum Pseudomonadota; class Gammaproteobacteria; order Burkholderiales; family Burkholderiaceae_B; genus Bordetella_C; species Bordetella_C aloeverae. Next base: position 1,294,611 of record NZ_PYAL01000001.1, on the reverse strand, counting down.
CGGTTCCAACGCCATGGGTATTTTCCATCCCTATATCCCCCAGGAGAACGTGCAACTGATCGGCGTCGAGGCTGCCGGCGAGGGCATGGATAGCGGCCGCCACGCGGCCTCCATCGCGGCCGGCCAGGTCGGCGTGCTGCACGGCAACCGCACCTATGTGATGCAGGACGAAAACGGCCAGGTGCAGGAAACGCATTCCGTGTCGGCCGGCCTAGACTATCCGGGCGTCGGTCCCGAGCACGCCTGGCTCAAGGACAGCGGCCGTGCCAGCTACGTCGGCGTGACGGATGACGAGGCCCTGCGCGCGTTTCACGATTGTTGCCGCATCGAGGGCATCATGCCCGCGCTGGAGTCCTCGCATGCCATCGCCCACGCGGTACGGCTGGCGCCGACGCTGCCCAAGGACAAGATCATCCTGGTCAACCTGTCGGGCCGCGGCGACAAGGACATGCATACCGTCGCCGAGCGCGCCGGCCTCCAGCTGTAATCCACGGGTGAACCGAACAGCATGACCCCACAAAAAGACCGCATAGGCGCCGCCTTTGCCCGTACCCGCGCGGCCGGCCGCGCCGCCCTTATTCCCTATATCGCCGCCGGCGATCCGACGCCCGACGCCTGCGTGCCGCTGATGCATGCGCTGGTGCGCGCCGGCGCCGATGTCATCGAGCTGGGGGTGCCGTTCTCCGACCCCATGGCCGACGGCCCTGTCATCCAGCGCGCCACCGAGCGCGCCATCGCCCAGGGCATGACCCTGCGCAAGGTGCTGGACGCCGTGGCGAGCTTCCGCCGCGACGATGACGCGACCCCGGTGGTGTTGATGGGATATGCCAATCCCATCGAAGCCATGGGCCAGGCCGCCTTCGCCGACGCGGCGGCGGCCGCCGGCGTCGATGGCGTGCTGGTCGTGGACTATCCGCCGGAGGAAGTGCGCGAGTTCGCCGACCTGATGGGCGCCAAGGGCATGGCCCCCATCTTCCTGCTGGCGCCCACCAGCACCGACGCGCGCATCGAGGCGGTCGGCAAGGTGGCGCGCGGCTATGCCTACTATGTCTCGCTCAAGGGCGTGACGGGCGCCGGCCACATCGATACCGACGACGTGGCGGCCAGGTTGGCGGCCATCCGCCGCCATGTCCACATTCCGGTGGGCGTGGGCTTCGGCATCCGCGACGCGGACAGCGCCCAGCGCGTGGCGCGGGTGGCCGACGCCGTGGTGATCGGCAGCAAGCTGATCGAGACCATGGAAAAAGCCGTCGAAGGCGTGCCCGCGGCCGGCCGGACCGAAGCCGCCGCCGCCGCCGTCGGCAACTGGCTGGGCACCATCCGCCAGGCGCTGGACAACGTAAAACGGGACTCAACGGCGGCCTGAGCGGCCGTCTTCCCCCACCAGGATAAAACTCACAATGAGCTGGATCGAAAAACTCCTGCCGCCGCGCATCAACAAGACCACCGAGCCCACCGCGCGTCGCGTGCCGGAAGGACTTTGGGTCAAGTGCCCTTCCTGCGAATCGGTGCTTTATAACGAGGACCTCGCCGCCAACCTGCACGTCTGCCCGAAGTGCGACCACCATATGCGCATCGGCTCGCGCGCCCGCGTCGACTCGCTGCTGGACCTGGAAGGCCGGGTCGAACTGGGCCAGTCCATACGCTCGGTCGATACGCTGAAGTTCAAGGATTCGCGCAAGTATCCGGAACGCCTGCAGGAAGCGGTCAAGCAGACGGGCGAGACCGACGCCATGGTGGTGGTCAGCGGGTCGATCAAGGGCGTGCCGGCCGTGCTGGCCTGCTTCGAGTTCGAATTCATGGGCGGTTCCATGGGTTCGGTGGTGGGCGAGCGCTTCGCGCGTGGCGCCCAGGCCGCGCTGGACCAGAAGACGCCCTTCATCTGCGTGGCCGCCTCGGGCGGGGCGCGCATGCAGGAAAGCCTGCTGTCCCTGATGCAGATGGCCAAGACCAACGCCATGCTGACGCGCCTGTCGGCCGCGCAACTGCCTTTCATCAGCGTGCTGACCGATCCGACCATGGGCGGCGTGTCGGCCAGTTTCGCCTTCATGGGTGACGTCGTCATCGCCGAGCCCAAGGCCTTGATCGGCTTTGCCGGACCGCGCGTCATCGAACAGACCGTGCGCGAGAAACTGCCCGAGGGCTTCCAGCGCGCCGAGTTCCTCCTGCAAAAGGGCGCCATCGACATGGTGGTGGACCGTCGCCAGCTGCGTGATGAAATCGCCCGGCTGCTGGCCCTGCTGACGCGCCAGCCCGCGGAAGTGCTGAGCGCCTGAGTCCGGTAGCGCGGGTGTCGGTTCCGGCACCCGCCTGGGCACGCCCCGTGCTAAGGGCGCGCGGCGCGAGGGATCCCGCCAGGGCCCGGCCGAAACGGATTGGTGCTGATTTTAGAAAACACTGTTTCGTGGCTTTCTTGCCCAGGTAGGTCACTCGAGCCCATGCTCTCATGGTCTCTGTTGTTTTTTTCTGATAAGTTACAGCGCGTCCATACCTCGAAATTGTTGCTAGTTGGAGTGTTCCCCATGCAAAGTGGTTATAAAAAGAGCTTGGTAGCGGGCGCAATCGCGGCCCTGGCGATGGCTTGCGCCGTGCCGGCCGCGCAGGCGCAGGATAAAGGCGGTATCAGCGTGCAAGGCGGTTTTGGCGACAGCTACAACCGTGGCGCGATCAACTATGAAACGGCGCCCTTGTGGCAGACCAGCGGCAGCCTGGGCCGCCTGGACCTTACCGGTGAACTCGGCGCGGCCTACTGGTGGGCGCATAGCGGTGGCGGCCATCCGTCGAATGCCTGGCAATTGAATGCCATCCCGATGTTCCGTTGGTGGGTCACCGACCGCTTCTTCTTCGAAGGCGGCGTGGGCGCCACGGTGTTCAATCACACCAAGTTCGCGGGCGAGACCATCAGCACCGCGTTCCAGTTCGGCGACCATATCGGCCTGGGTTTCCAGATCGACCAGCACAGCCGCGTGAGCCTGCGTTACTCCCATTTCTCGAACGCCAGCATCAAGCGCCCGAATCCGGGCCTGGATGTGACCCAGGTGAGCTACACCTACCTGTTCTGACCGCGCCGTTCTCGGCGCGTCCCGCCAGCGCCTTCGCGGCCTGGTGGAAAGGGCGGTCCGCAAGGACCGCCCTTTCTTTTTCCACCCCGCGTTTATTCACCATCCGCCCTGTGCCGGCTCACATGAAAAACCCCGAGGGCCGGACGGGGTCGTCCGGGCCTCGGGGTTCAGGGCCGATCAGCCTGGCAGGCGCGATCAGTGGCGGGTTTCGACCTGCACCAGCGGCTGGTTCGAGACCGGCGCCACGGGCTTGCGCTCGCGGCCCAGGCGCAGCGGCACATGGGTGGCCGCAATGCGTTGCTGGGTCTGGGCGAGACGCTCGGGGTCGGTTTCGATCCACTTCAGGCCGGCGGCGTTGACCACGTTATGCAGCGATTGCTTGCTGGGCGTGGCGTCCGCGCCAGCGGCCGGGGCAGTGGCCTGGACCGGCGCGGCAACCGGCGCCGGCGCGGCCTGGACCGGGGCAGCGGCCGGTGCGGCCTCGACCGGGGCAGCGACCGGCGCGGCCTGGACCGGCTCGGCAGCCTGGACCGGCGCGATGACCGGAGCCGGCGTCGCGGCCTGGACGGGCGCGGCAGCGGGAGTCACGGCTTGGGCCGGCGCGGCGACCGGGGCCGGCGCGGCGGCTTGCTCCGCCGCGACGGCAGCGGGGGCGGGCGCCGGCGCAGCTTCTTGAACCGGCGCAGGCGCCGCCACGGCTTCGACCGTCTCGGTGCGCGTTTCCGCCACGATCCGGGCCGGCGTAGCCACCTGCACGGGTGCCGTCACGGCGACGGGCGCCGTGGTGGTATTGGCCGATTCAGCCGTTGGGGCCGTTGCGGCCACGGCGGGCGTCGACTCCGACAGTTCGGCGATCGGCGCCGCGACATGGGCTTGCACCGGAGCCGATTCGAGCGGCTTGTGCGTATCCACGGGCGTCGCCACTTCCGACAGCGCGGCCTGGGCCTCGGCGGCCAGGCGGTCTTCGGGCTCGCCCTGTTCGGACGCGTCCAGACCGTCTTCCTGGCTTTCGCCATCCGCGCTCACACCATCTTCCTGGCTGCGGCGGCCACGGCGGCTGCGGCGACGACGGCGCTTGCGTTCGGGATCGGCGCCCGCGCCTTCCGTGGCGACGGGATTGCCGAACTCGTCGGTCTCGACCTCCGCGGCGGCGGTGTCGCGGGTCGCGGCTTCATCGACGCCGTCCGGCGGCAATGCGGCGGCCACGGTCTCGGCCAGGGCCGCGACCATGCTCTCCTGCTCGCTCATCACGGCATCGCTACCGGATTCCTCGCGGCGATTGCGGCCGCCACGGCCACGGCGGTTGCGGCCTTGGCGGGCGGGCGTGCCGTCCTCCAGCGTCTCCACCGGCGGCAGGTTGCGGTCGGCCTGGTCGGCTGCCTGGTTCGTGGCCTGGCTCGCGGCCAGGGCGGCGGCGTCACGCTGGCCGCGCTCGGCACGATCACCACGCTCGGTGCGCTCGCCCCGTTCCGCACGCTCGCCGCGTTCGCCACGGGCGGGCCTTTCGGTATCGCCGCGACGGCCGCCGCGCACATGGTGGCGGTTGTTGGCGTCGGCGGTTTCCACGGCTTCGGCGTTGCGGCCTTCGCCGCGGCGGCCACGGCCACGGTCGGAACCATGGCGTTCGCCACGGCGGTCCTGGCCGTCATGCGTGCGCGACTTGGGACGGTTGGCGGCGCGCTTGGCTTCGTCGGACGGGGCCGGCGCGGCGGCAGGCGCGGCAGCCTTCTCGCCGCCGCCGGACAGCCAGCCCACCAGGCGCTTGAACAAGCCGCCCATGCCGGCAGGCGCCGGCGCGGCGGGCGCGACCGGGGCCGGCGCGGGGGCGACGGGCGCGGGCTGGGACGGCGTGATGCCCTTGACCAGCGCTTCCGGGCGCGTCTTCACTTCCTGTTCGCGGGGCGCCCAGGCGACTTCCGTGGCGGGGGCCTCGGCCAGCTCGAAGCTGGTCTTGGTCTCTTCCAGGCGCGGATCGTCGTGGCGCAGGCGCTCGATATGGTGATGCGGGGTTTCCAGGTGCTTGTTGGGGATCAGCACCAGGTTGACCTTCAGGCGGGCTTCCATCTTGGCGATGTCGGCGCGCTTTTCGTTCAGCAGGAAAGTCGCCACGTCGACCGGCACTTGCGCGTGCACGGCGGCGGTGTTTTCCTTCATGGCCTCTTCCTGCAACAGGCGCAGCACGTGCAGGGCGCTCGATTCCGCGTCGCGGATCACGCCGGTGCCGTTGCAGCGCGGGCAGGTGATGTGCGAGCCCTCGTTCAGGGCCGGGCGCAGGCGCTGGCGCGACAGCTCCATCAGCCCGAAGCGCGAAATCTTGCCCATCTGAACGCGGGCGCGGTCGAAATGCAGGGCATCGCGCAGGCGCTGTTCGACGGAACGCTGGTTCTTGCTGTCCTCCATGTCGATGAAGTCGATGACGATCAGGCCACCGAGGTCGCGCAAGCGCAGCTGGCGGGCCACTTCATCGGCCGCTTCCTGGTTGGTGCGCAGGGCGGTTTCCTCGATGTCGGCGCCGCGCGTGGACCGGGCCGAGTTGACGTCCACGGCCACCAGCGCTTCGGTGTGGTCGATGACGATGGAGCCGCCCGAGGGCAGGGTGACGTTGCGCGAGTAGGCGGTTTCAATCTGGTGTTCGATCTGGAAGCGCGAGAACAGCGGCACGTCGTCGCGGTAGCGCTTCACGCGGTGCACGTTGTCCGGCATCACCACGCTCATGAAAGCGGTGGCCTGGTCGGCGATCTCGTCGGTATCGATCAGGATCTCGCCGATTTCAGGCGAGAAGTAGTCGCGGATGGCCCGGATGACCAGGCTCGATTCCAGATAGATGAGAATAGGCGCGGAATTGTCGCGCGCGGCGCCGTCGATGGCGGTCCAGAGTTGCAGCAGATAGGACAGGTCCCACTGCAGTTCTTCGACGTTGCGGCCGATGCCGGCAGTGCGGGCGATGATGCTCATGCCCTGCGGCAGTTGCAGCTGCTCCATCGTGTCGCGCAGTTCCTGGCGGTCCTCGCCTTCGACACGGCGCGATACGCCGCCGCCGCGCGGGTTGTTGGGCATCAGCACCAGGTAGCGGCCGGCCAGCGAAATAAAGGTGGTCAGCGCCGCGCCTTTGTTGCCGCGCTCCTCTTTTTCGACCTGGACGATCAGTTCCTGGCCTTCGCGCAGGGCGTCCTGGATACGGGCGGTGCGGACATCGACGCCTTCCTTGAAGTAGCTGCGCGCGATTTCCTTGAACGGCAGGAAACCGTGGCGGTCTTCGCCGTAATTGACGAAGCAGGCTTCGAGGCCGGGTTCGATGCGGGTGATGATGCCCTTGTAAATATTGCCTTTGCGCTGTTCGCGGCCGGCGGTCTCAATGTCCAGGTCGATGAGTTTTTGCCCATCGACAATGGCGACGCGCAGTTCTTCCTGGTGCGTCGCGTTGAACAACATTCGCTTCATGAGAAGGTTCTCCGTAGTCATGACACGCCGATATCGGCGCGTGACCTCGGATCACACGGTCTGCGGACTGCGGCAAGGGCAAGCGGCTTGCGGACCGTACCCGGGCGTGCGCCCAGGCGTATCCGCGCCAGTCAGGCGGGCACTGCGTGCCGGTAGGCACGGGGTTCTGTCAGCAGGAGAGTCAGTAGCACGTATGTGGTTGACGAATAATTGCTGTGGGAACTCAGACGCGGCGACAAGAGAGAGGGCGCGCGCCTGGTGCTTTAAATGCGACGATGCTTGCGAATGCTTCAGAGCCGCGCGCGGCTTGCAACGGTCCTGTCATGAAAGCGGGCAAAATGTGCCACACCACTTTCTGCTGGGCTCGGTTGCGCCGGCGACCGAATGACCCCGGAGCTGAAATCGAGCAGGCGGTACAATGGCGTCCTGCGCACCGGACGGCGTTGCCAAAAAAGCGTACTCGACGGAGTTGCAAACAGCATCTCTACGCCAAGCGGCTATTCAGTCTAAGCCCCCCATTTCAGCCCCTTAAGGCTGTCCCGATTATATGCCGCTTTTCGCAATGCGCAAAGAATCATCCCCTGGGACTTCCCCCAGCGCGCCCGCGACCGTACGCATGGTCGAAGTGACCGACGAGCACGACGGCCAGCGTGTCGACAATTTCCTGTTCCGCCTGTGCAAGGGCGTTCCCAAGAGCCATGTGTACAAGGCGATCCGCGACGGCAACGTCCGGGTAAACAAGGGACGCATCCAGGCGGACCATAGGCTGGAAAAAGGGGACGTCGTTCGCGTGCCGCCTTTTCGCCTGCCGGCGCCCGACGCGCCGCGCGCGGTGCCGCCCGCCGAATTCCCCATGGTTTACGAGGACGAGGGCATGCTGGTCGTGGACAAGCCGGCCGGCATCGCGGTGCACGGCGGCAGCGGCGTGGCCTTCGGCGTGATCGAGCGCCTGCGCGCCGCCCGTCCCCAGGCGCCCATGCTGGAACTGGCGCATCGGCTGGACCGCGAGACCTCCGGCCTGCTGATGATCGCCAAGAAGCGCAACGCCCTGCTGGGACTGCATCGCATGTTCCGCGAGGGATTGGGCAGCAAGCGCTACTATGCGCTGGTCCAGGGCGACTGGGTCAACGACCGCCAGCACATCAAGCTGCCCTTGCTGAAGTGGACGACGGCGTCGGGCGAACGGCGCGTCCGGGTCGACCGTGAAGGGCAGGCCGCCCACACCATCGTCACACTGAAGCAGCGCTTCGGCCGTTACAGTCTCGTCGAGGCCGAGTTGCGCACCGGGCGCACCCACCAGATACGCGTGCACCTGGCCGCCAGCGGCTTTCCTATCGTGGGCGACGATAAATATGGGGACGATGAGACCCGGGCCGCCTTCGCGCGGCAGGGCTTCAACCGGATGTTCCTGCACGCGCATCAACTGACCATCCCGCATCCGCTGACGGGGGAAACGCTGGACCTGCATGCGCCGCTGCCGCGGGCCTGCCTGCAATTGCTAAAAACGCTGGAGAGTGCTTGACCATGCCTTATTCGTTGGTGGTGTTCGATTGGGACGGCACGCTGATGGATTCGACCCACAATATCGTGGCCGCCATCCAGGCCGCCTGCCGGGACCTGGACCTGCCCGTGCCGACGGCCTCGCAGGCCAGCTGGGTCATCGGCCTGTCCCTGGAAAGCGCGCTGCGGCACGCCGTGCCGGACCTGCCGAAATCCATGATGCCTCGCTTCCTGGAGCGCTACCGGGTGAACTACCTGTTGCGGGATCCGGAGCTCAAGCTGTTCGAGGGGGTGCGCGAACTGTTGACCGACCTGGCGCAGCGGGATGTGCGGCTGGCGGTGGCCACCGGCAAGAGCCGGGTCGGGTTGAATCGCGCGCTGGCGGCCAGTGGCCTGGTCGATATGTTCCATGCCACGCGGACGGCCGACGAAACCTTCAGCAAGCCGAATCCGGCCATGCTCCACGAAATCATGGCGGAGCTGGACGTGCCGCCGGAGCGGGTGGTGATGATAGGCGACACCTCGCATGATTTGCAGATGGCCGCCAATGCCGCCGTCCACGGGGTCGGGGTGACCTATGGCGCGCATACCCGCAAGGAACTGGAGACCTGCATGCCCCAGGTGATCGTCGAGACCGTGGCGGAACTGGGGGCGTGGCTGGCGGGGCGGGGCTGAGTACGGGCCTGAGATACGCGGGCCGGAGAACGCGGGCCGGGCGTCAACGGCGTGTGAAATAATCCCCGCGACTGATACGCGCGCGCGGCCCGTGCCCGGGAACATCCCTCATGGGCGTCCGGTCTCAGTGGAATACGCAATGCGCGTCGCAATGCGCGACGACGTGCTTCCTGGAGCCGGCCATCATGCTCATACGTAAACCCTCGGACATTCTTCCCTCGGAAATCACGCCGGAACGGGTCTGGCACGCGCGCCGCGCGTGGCTGGGTCGGGCCGGCGCCGGGCTCGCCGCCCTGGGCGCGGCCGGCTGGATGCCACCCGCGCGAGCCCAGGATGGCGGCCTGGCGGCCTTGCCGTCGACGGCCAATGCGGACTACGCCGTCATGGACAAGCAGACGTCCTACGGCGACGTCACGTCCTACAACAATTACTATGAGTTCGGCCTGGACAAGGGCGATCCGGCCAAATACGCCAAGGCCTTGAAGGTACGGCCCTGGACCGTCAGCGTCGAGGGCGAGGTCAACAAGCCGCGTACCTTCGATATCGACGAGCTGCTCAAGCTGGCGCCGCAGGAAGAGCGTGTCTACCGCCTGCGCTGCGTCGAGGGCTGGTCGATGGTCATTCCCTGGATCGGCTATTCCCTTTCCGCGCTGCTGAAGCAGGTCGAGCCCACGGGCAATGCCAGGTTCGTGCAATTCGTCACCGCCGCCCAGCGCGACACCATGCCGGGGCTGCGCAGCGGGGTGCTGAACTGGCCTTATACCGAAGGCCTGCGGCTGGACGAGGCCATGCATCCGTTGGCCTTGCTGACCTTCGGGCTGTACGGCAAGGTGCTGCCCAACCAGAATGGCGCGCCGGTGCGCGTGGTGGTGCCTTGGAAGTACGGGTTCAAGTCGGCCAAGTCGCTGGTGGCGATCCGGCTGGTCGAGAAAATGCCCGTCAGTTCCTGGATGGATGCCGCATCCAATGAATACGGGTTCTACGCCAATGTGAATCCCGATGTGCCGCATCCGCGCTGGAGTCAGGCCACGGAGCGGCGCATCGGCGACGGCTTGTTCAGTCCCAAGCGCAAGACCTTGATGTTCAACGGCTATGACCAGGTGGCGTCGCTTTACCAGGGCATGGATCTGCGCGCCAATTATTGAAGGCCACCGAGGGCGTCGCCTACGTGGGTGCCACCCGCTGGTCGCCGCCCCTTTGCCGCTTCTGGATGATTTTTAGCGCATGGATACTGTTACCCTTCCTTCCGGCCCCGCGCGGCGGCAGTGGACTGCCCGGCAGGTGGGCCGTTTCAAGCCCCTGCTGTTCCTCCTGGGACTGGCGCCGCTGCTGCGCTGGGTCTGGCTGGGCATGAACGACGGCCTGACCGCCAACCCGGTCGAGTTCCTGACCCGCTCCGCCGGCACCTGGACCTTCGTCTGCCTGCTGGTGACCTTGTCCATCACGCCGCTGCGCCGCCTGTTGAACCAGCCGGCGCTCCTGCGGGTGCGGAGGATGTGCGGCCTGTACACCTTTTTCTACGGCTTCCTGCACTTCCTGTCGTGGGCGGGGTGGGATCGCGGTTTCGATCCGGCGTCCATGGCCGAGGACGTGGGGCAGCGGCCCTTCATCCTGGTGGGCTTCCTGGCCTTCGTCCTGCTGCTGGTCCTGGCCCTGACCTCGTTCCAGGCCGCCATGCGGCGCCTGGGGCGCCATTGGGGGCGCTTGCATCGCGCCGTCTACCTGATCGGGCTGCTGGCGCTCCTGCACCTGTGGTGGCACAAGGCTGGCAAGCATGATTTCACGCAGCCGCTGTGGTATGGGGCGGTATTGCTGGGGCTGTTGGCCTGGCGCGTGGTCCTGCGGGTGCGCGCCAACCGGGCGCGGCCTGCTTGAAGGGGCGTCAATGCTGCCAAAGGCCGGCGCCCCCCCGTCCGTCCCGCGATACGCCCATATCACGCCCGAACCGCCCGCTACAGTGGTGTCATCTAGCGCCTATCTTGCGGATACTCCCTTGATGTCCCGTTGTGTGCGGACACTGCAACCGGTATTTCGGAGTCGTCCAGTGGCCGCCGGAACGTCTATTCACCTATTCAGTTTCGCCCGGCAGCACGCTGAGGATGGCCGCCGTTTCGGCATCGGCCACGCCGTCGTAGCGGGCAGGGCGGTAGTGCATCTGGAAGGCGGCAATGACGCGCGTGGTGGCGGCATCGTAGGCGCCCGTGCGGGGCACGTCGTAGCCGACGCGCGCCAGTTCGTCCTGGAACCAGGACGCATCCGGCAGGGCGCCGTCGATCGCATAGCGCCGGGTGGCGGCCTGGGCGGCGGCTTCGTCGTACCAGCGGCCCAGGCCGGCCTGGGCCAGCCGACGCCAGGGGAAGAGAGGGCCGGGGTCCGTCTTGCGCTGCGGCGCGATGTCGCTGTGACCGACGATGTTCTCCGGGCGCACGCCGTGACGCTGGGCGATATCGCGCACCAGCAGGATGACGGCGCGGATCTGGGCTTCCGTATAAGGCTGCCAGATGGGCGGCTGCCACGCCGGGGGCTGTTCCATGGATGGCGGCTGCCCCGCTGGCTGCCCTGGCGACGGCTGCCTGAAGGGCGACTCCCTCGGGGGTGACCGACTCACGGACGGCTGCTCCAGCGACGGCTGGCCGCCCGTGGTTTGCCCGGTCGCGGAGCGCGGCGGCGCCAGGCTGCCGCTACCCGGGATGGGGCCGCCGTTGGTGATCTCTATGCCGATCGATGCGTTGTTCAGGGCGGTGCGGCCGAACCAGCTGCTGTCCCCCGCATGCCAGGCGTTGCGGGCTTCGGGGACCAGGTTGTACACGCGGACGCGGCCCGCGCCGGTGTCCTCGTCGCTGACGAGGTAGTGGGCGCTGACATCCCCGCGCGATAGGGTGCGCAGGGAGGCCGCCTCGCTGCCGTCGGTATAGTGCAGCACGATGAAGCGCACCCGGCTGTCCTGGCTGACGGCGCTGATCGAGGTGTCGACGTCCAGCCCGGCCGGCCAGCGGCGCGCGCAGCCGGCGAGCGACAGCGCGCCCAGCAAGGAGAGCGCGGCGCGGCGTCCGCTCCCCGCGCGGTTTGGCGCGTCATCCTTCATCATCGGGCGAGATAGAGGAACAGGGTGGGCTTCTTGTCCAGGTCCGGCGCCGGACGGGACTTCCAGTCGGCGATGGTCGCCGTCCGCACCCATTCATCGTCCGTGGTAAGCGACCGCGCCACGCACAGCCGGGTGTCTCCACGCAGGCTCGCCAGCAGGGTGGAGAACATCGCGGCGTTCCGGTACGGCGTTTCGATCAGCATCTGGGTCTGGTTGTTGCGCGCCGACAACTGTTCCCAGGCGCGCAATTGGCGCGCTCGCTCGCCCGGTTCCACCGGCGCATAGCCATGGAAGGCGAAGCGCTGGCCATCCAGCCCGCTGGCCATCAAGCCCAGCAGGATGGAGGATGGGCCGACCCAGGGGCGCACGCGCAGCCCCATGCGGTGCGCCGCGTCGGCGACGCGAGCGCCGGGATCCGCGACGGCGGGGCACCCGGCCTCGGAAACCAGGCCGATTTCACCGCCCTGGCGCAAGGGCTTGAGCCAGCCGTCGATTTCAGCGGCGCTGGTCTTCTCGCCCAGCGTGTGGATGGTGATTTCCTGCAGCGGCCGCAGCGCGCCTATTTGCTTGAGGAAGGCGCGCGCCGTCTTGGCGTTTTCGGCGATATAGCAGTCCAGCCCGGCCGCCAGGCCGCGCGCTTCGGCGGGCAGCCAGCGATCGGGCGGCGCGTCGCCCAGGCCGACGGGGATCAGGTGCAGGGTGCCGGGGCCTTCGCCGCGCGGCCCGCCCTTGGGCGCGGCGGACGCAGGGGAAGCGGCAGGCGGGGCAGGTGCAGCGGATGCGGCAGTCGTCGCCATGGGATCGGGGCCGCCCGCGCTCATCGCGCCGCTCCGCTGCCAGCGGCCGTCAGCGGGTCCAGGCCGAACAGCGCCAGCATGCTGGTCAGGGCGATCAAGGGCAGTCCGATGATGGCGGTGGGGTCGTCGCTCTGTATGCTTTCCATCAATGCGATCCCCAGGCTTTCCGCCTTGGCGCTGCCGGCGGTGTCGTAAGGGGACTCGGCGAGCAGGTAGGCCTCGATGGCGGCGTCCGAAAGCTCGCGGAAGCGGCAGCGGGTGACGATGTCGGCATGGGCGACGCGCTGCCCATCGGTCACGGCCAGCGCCGTATGGAACTCCACTTCGCGGCCGGACAGGCTGCGCAGCTGGCGCTGGGCGCGGGCGAAGTCCCCCGGCTTGCCGATGGGGGTGCCATCGGCCGTCGCCACCTGGTCGGAACCGATGACGATGGCGCCAGGGTGCGCCGTGGCCACTGCCTTGGCCTTGGCCAGGGCCAGGCGCACCGCCAGGTCCGCCGGGGTCTCGCCGGGCTCAGGCGTTTCATCGACCTGGGGCGGGACGACGTCGAAGGGCAGCCGCAGGCGCGACAGCAGTTCCCGGCGGTATTTGGACGTCGAGGCGAGAATCAGGCGGCGTGGGGAAATAGTCATACTTGGTTTGACGTTGTGGCGTAAGTCACAGTATTATCTAACGTTTCGCGGGATTTTCCTTGCGGTTTCTGTGCGGCAACAGCGTGGCGAGGGTGTGATTGTGGTAACCCCACCCCTGTGGCAATGGTGTGGCAGCAACACGGTGGTGGCGGTAGCGCGATGACCGTGCGGCAGGCAGCCATGGCCGATCGCCGATCGGGCCAGGTTTCGGGATAATCCCCGGAAATCCTGGATGACACCGAATCGTTAATCGGGAAACCGCCAGGCGATGCATTCGAGGCGGCGGATTTTCGAGCAGGGAAAGCCGTCACCGGCTGGATCCCTCGATCTGAGGAACGGGTTGAGCGAAGTCGATCCAGTGCCTGCTTTGATTCACGATTATGTAGAGGTGAGCCATGGCCAAGTCCGGCAAGGGCGCCGCTTCTGGTGCGGCGGCCGCGGGGGCGCAGTTGGCCAAGGTGGCCGTGGATGATTCGAAAGAGTCGTCGAAGGAATCGTCGAAAAAGCCGGTCGGCATCATCGACGCGTTCGAGTTTGTCCGCTTGGGCAAGCACGCCGAAGGCAGCCTGCCCTTGGCGCGCATGGTGCGCGCGATGGAGGGGCTGCCCGAGCAGGCCGGCGATGTGCATTGGCAGGTGCAGGGCAAGCATGGCGCGATGAACGAGCCTTTGCTGGTGCTGCGGGTGCAGGCCAGTCCGGTGCTGATCTGCCAGCGATGCATGGAACCTTTTGCGTTTCCCATCGATGCCGAGGTGGCGCTGCAACTGGTGCGCAGCGAGTCCGAACTGGACGACAGCGGCTACGATGGCGGCGACGACGAGGACGACGAGGAGGATGGCGAGCCGGGTTACGGCGCGCCCGCCCCCGAGAAAGTAGTGGGATCGCAACGTTTCGACGTGCTGTCCCAGGTAGAGGATGAACTGATTTTGAATATCCCCTACGTGCCCAGGCATGAAGTCTGTCCGGGCGCGGCGGGACAGGCAGGCGAGGAGAAATCCGAACCTGTCAAGCGTCCATCGCCGTTCGCGGTGCTGGAAAAACTGAAGCACAAAGATTGAGATCAACATTCGGGCTGCATCGCGTACAATGCGGCCCGATTCTAGGAGTCATCATGGCTGTTCAACAAAACAAGAAGTCCCCCTCGAAGCGCGGCATGCACCGCTCGCACGATTTCCTGACCGGTCCGTCGACCGCGATCGAGCCGAACACGGGCGAAACGCATCTGCGTCACCACATCAGCCCCAACGGTTTCTACCGTGGCCGCAAGGTCATCAAGACCAAGAACGACGAGTAAGCCAGTCACCGCGCAACGCGTGACCGGACTGTTCGTTAGGCTGGCGCTGATACTTGGCACCCGTGATACGCATCGCTATTGACTGCATGGGCGGCGATATAGGCCTGCCCACGACCATACCCGCGTCCATCGCGTTCGCTCGGCAATTCCCCGACGCCCGGCTCTTGCTGGTCGGCGTGCCCGATGCCATCGAAAAGGCATTGGCCGCGTCGCGGGACGTGCCGCGCGACCAGATCGAAATCGTACCGGCCTCCGAGGTCGTCACGATGGACGATCCGGTCGAGGTCGCCTTGCGTCGGAAAAAGGATTCGTCCATGCGCCTGGCCGCCCAGGCGGTCAAGGACGGCCGCGCCGACGCCTGCGTGTCCGCCGGCAATACCGGCGCCTGGATGGCGATCTCGCGCTACGTGCTGAAGACGATGGACGGCATCGACCGGCCGGCCATCGCCACTTCCATTCCCAACCAGGAAGGCCGCGCCACCACGGTGCTCGACCTGGGCGCGAACGTCGATTGCACGGCCGAACACCTGTTGCAGTTCGCCATCATGGGCACCGCGCTCGCGCAGGCGCTCGACCATTGCGAGCGGCCCAAGGTCGGCCTGCTGAACATCGGCGAGGAAGTGATCAAGGGCAACGAGGTGGTCAAGGAAGCCGCCGAATTGCTGCGCGCCAGTCCGTTGAACTTCCACGGCAACGTGGAAGGGAACGATATCTTCAAGGGCACGGTCGATGTGGTCGTCTGCGACGGCTTCGTCGGCAACGTGGTGCTGAAATCCATCGAAGGCCTGGCCAGGATGATGAGCAGCGTCATCCGCGAAGAGTTCAAGCGCAACCTTATTACCCTGCTGGCGGGCGCCATCGCGTCGCCCGTCCTGAATCGTTTGCGCCGTCGTGTCGATAACCGCCGCTACAACGGCGCGGCCTTGCTGGGGCTGCGCGGGGTGGTCATCAAGAGCCACGGCTCGGCCGATGTCTACGCCTTCGGCTTCGCCTTGCAGCGCGCGCGCGAGGCGGTGGCCAGCAGGCTGCTGGAACGCATCATGCAAAGCGTGGCGCAGATACACCAGAGCGTGCATACCAATAACGTGGCGGCGGCACTGCCGCGCGCAGCGGGAGACTCCGCTTGAAACAGAATTCCTTGCAGTACTCCGCGATCACCGGCACGGGCAGCTACCTGCCGCCGCGCGTGGTTTCCAACGACGAGCTGGCGGCGGAACTGGCCCAGCGCGATATCGTCACTTCGGACGAGTGGATCGCCGAGCGCACGGGCATACGGCAGCGCCACCTGGCTGAGCGCGGCGTGACCACCAGCACGCTGGCCGCCGAGGCGGCGCGCCGCGCGATCGAGGATGCCGGCTTGCAGCCCGGCGATATCGACCTGATCATCGTCGCCACGTCCACGCCCGACTTCGTCTTTCCCAGCACGGCCTGCCTGGTGCAGGACAAGCTGGGCATCAAGAACGGCGCGGCCTTCGACGTGCAGGCCGTGTGCAGCGGCTTCGTCTACGCCCTCACCACGGCCGACAGCTTCGTGCGCGCGGGCCGCTCCCGCCACGCGCTGGTGATTGGCGCGGAAGTCTTTTCCCGTATTCTCGACTGGAACGATCGCTCCACCTGCGTGTTGTTCGGCGATGGCGCCGGCGCCGTGGTGTTGAGCGCGTCCGACGAGCCGGGCATCCTGGCCGCGCAATTGCGCGCCGATGGCAGCCAGACCAAGATTCTTTGCGCGGCCGGCAACGTCGCCTATGGCGAAGTGGTGGGCGACCCCTTCCTGCGCATGGATGGCCAGGCCGTCTTCAAGCAGGCCGTGACCGTGCTCGACCGCTCGGCGCGCGATGTCTGCGAAGAGGCGGGTATCGCGGTGGGCGATATCGACCTGCTCATCCCGCACCAGGCCAATCTGCGCATTCTCAATTTCCTGGCCCGTAAACTGGACCTGCCGGCCGACAAGCTGGTCGTCACGGTGGACCGCCATGCGAACACCTCGGCCGCCAGCGTACCGCTGGCCCTCGATGCCGCGCGCCGCGAGGGCCGTGTCCAGCCGGGGGGCACCGTGCTCATGCAAGGCGTGGGCGGCGGCTTTACCTGGGGCTCGGTCCTTGCCAGAATGACAGCCACAAAACGGTAATCCCTCCAAAAAGATGAAAATCGCTTTTGTATTCCCCGGACAGGGTTCGCAATCGGTAGGTATGCTCGACGCATGGGCCGGCAATGCGGCGGTTGCGGACACGGTCGCGCGCGCCGGCGCCGCCCTGGGCCAGGACCTGGCCGCGCTCATCGGACTAGGGCCCGCCGAACAGCTCAACCTCACCACCAATACCCAGCCCGCCATGCTGACGGCCGGCGTGGCGTTCTACGCCGCCTGGCGCGCCGCGGGCGGACCGCTGCCGGAAGTGCTGGCCGGCCACAGCCTGGGCGAGTACGCGGCGCTGACCGCGGCCGGCGCGCTGCAACTCGAGGATGCGGTGCGCCTGGTGCGCATCCGCGCCGACGCCATGCAGGCCGCCGTGCCCGTGGGCACCGGCGCCATGGCCGCCATTCTTGGCCTGGACGATGACGCCGTTCGCGCCGCCTGCGCGCAGGGCGCCCAGGGCGAGGTCGTCGAGGCCGTCAATTTCAACGCACCCGCGCAGGTCGTGATCGCTGGTCACAAGGCAGCCGTGGAGCGCGCCTGCGAGGCCGCCAAGGCGGCCGGCGCCAAGCGCGCCGTCATGCTGCCGGTGTCGGCGCCGTTCCATTCCAGCCTGCTGGAACCGGCGGCCGCGGTATTGTCGAAGGCCTTGAACGACGTCGTCGTCAACGCGCCCGCGATTCCCGTGGTCAACAACGTCGACGTGCTGGCGCCGACCGAGCCCGCCGCCATACGCGACGCGCTGGTACGCCAGGCTTGGCATCCCGTGCGCTGGGTGGAAACCATCCGCGCCTTCAAGGCGCGCGGCGTCACCCACGTCGTCGAATGCGGCCCTGGCAAGGTGCTGGCGGGCCTGATCAAGCGCATCGACGGTGAGCTGACCGGCCTGGCCATTACCGATCCGGCGTCCCTGGACGCCGCGCTGGCGCAGCTCGGAGGCAATTGATATGGACAATGCAATGGACCTGCAAGGCAAACTGGCGCTGGTGACCGGCGCCACCCGTGGCATCGGCAAGGCGATCGCGCACGAGCTCGCCGTACGCGGCGCCACCGTGGTGGGCACCGCCACGTCGGAAGCCGGCGCCCAGGCGATCAGCGAGGCCCTGGCTCCCCATGGCGGCCGTGGCGTGGTGCTGAACGTCACCGACACCGCTGCCTGTGACAGCCTGCTGGACACATTGGCGAAAGACGGCGGACCGCACATCCTGGTCAACAATGCCGGGATCACCCGCGATACGCTGGCCATGCGCATGAAGGACGAGGACTGGGATGCGGTGATCGACACCAACCTGGCTGCCGTCTTCCGCCTGTCGCGCGGCGTCATGCGTGCGATGATGAAGGCTCGCTGGGGCCGCATCATCAATGTCACCTCCGTGGTGGGTTCGTCCGGCAATCCGGGCCAAGCCAACTACGCGGCCGCGAAGGCCGGCGTGGCGGGCATGTCGCGCGCCCTGGCGCGCGAACTGGGTAGCCGTGGCATTACCGTCAACTGCGTGGCGCCGGGTTTCGTCGATACCGACATGACCCGCGTCCTGGGCGAGGCCCAGACCGCCGCGCTGCTGCAGCAAATTCCGCTGGGCCGCCTGGGGTCGCCGTCGGATATCGCGCATGCGGTCGCCTTTTTGGCTGGTCCGCATGCCGGTTACATTACCGGCACGACTTTGCATGTGAACGGCGGGATGTATATGTAATTTCTGCGGGCTCCGCCATAATGCGGTCCACCCTTCAAATCACGGGGGATAGACCGACGTTGGGCGAGGTTCGTCGCAAAGGGCGTCAATCCGGCGCTCGCGTATCCCCGGTAAAGGCTTGCCAGGGATAAGTTTTTTCTCACGGCCCGGCGTTTGCATTCCTCTGCGCTTGGCTATAATTCGCGGGATTTTTCCCAATTGGAGATCTGCATGGAAAGCATCGAACAGCGCGTCAAGAAGATCGTCGCTGAACAACTTGGCGTCAATGAAGCCGAGATCAAGAACGAGTCTTCCTTTCTTGACGACCTCGGTGCCGATTCGCTCGACATGGTTGAGCTGGTCATGGCCCTCGAAGACGAATTCGAGACCGAGATCCCCGACGAAGAGGCCGAAAAGATCACGACCGTGCAACAAGCGATCGATTACATCAATTCGCACGGTAAGCAGTAAGCTAGCCTTTCCTTCCCCGCGCTGGAGGTTCGGTCCTCCGGCGGGAACCAGGGCGGTTTTTGGAACATGCCGCGCGATAGCGCGGGGTCGGGCCATGCGGTCCGTGCCCGGGCGTGGCCTTCCAGGCTTGCGCCCGACCGGCAGGCCCCGCGCATGCGCGCCGCTCGCGGGCGGCATGTTCCGGGCCGCCTTTGTTTTGTCTGTTTGAGGAGTCATCCGTGAAACGACGCGTCGTCATCACCGGACTGGGTATTGTCTGCCCCGTTGGCAACGACATTGCCACTGCCTGGGACAATATCGTGAACGGACGTTCCGGCATCCGCCATATCAGCCGTTTCGATCCCAGCGCCTTGACCACGCATATTGCCGGCGAGGTCCAGAACTTCGACGTTACGCAATACATGCCCGCGAAAGAAGCGCGGCAGATGGATACTTTCATCCATTACGGCCTGGCGGCCGGCGTGCAGGCCTGGCAGGATTGCGGCCTGGAAATCACCGAGGAAAATGCCGAACGCATCGGCGTGATCATCGGTTCGGGTATCGGCGGCCTGCCCCGTATCGAGGAAACTCAGACCGACCTGCTCGAACGGGGGCCCCGCCGTATTTCGCCGTTCTTCGTGCCGGGTTCGTTGATCAACCTGATCTCCGGCCAGCTGTCCATCAAGTACGGCATGAAGGGACCCAGCTACGCGGTCGTTTCCGCCTGCACGACGGGTTTGCACAGCATAGGCGATTCCGCCCGCCTGATCGAATACGGCGACGCCGACGTGATGGTGGCCGGAGGTGCCGAGTCCACCGTCTCGCCCTTGGGCATCGGCGGTTTTGCCGCCATGCGCGCGCTGTCCACCCGCAACGACGACCCCACCACGGCGTCGCGTCCCTGGGACCGCGACCGTGATGGCTTCGTGCTGGGCGAGGGCGCCGGCGTGGTGGTGCTGGAAGAGTACGAGCATGCCAAGAAGCGCGGCGCGCGCATCTACGGTGAATTCGTCGGCTACGGCATGAGTTCCGACGCGTACCACATCACCGCGCCGGACAAGGACGGTCCGCGCCGCGGCGTGGTCAACGCCTTGCGCAATGGCGGCCTGAATCCCGAGGACGTGGATTACGTCAACGCGCACGGCACGTCGACGCCGCTGGGCGACAAGAACGAAACCGACGCCCTGAAGCTGGCCTTCGGCGACCACGCGCGCAAGCTGGTGGTCAATTCGACCAAGTCGATGACCGGCCACCTGCTCGGCGCGGCGGGCGGCATCGAAGCCGTCTTCACGACCCTGGCCGTGCACAATCAGGTGTCCCCGCCCACCATCAACATCTTCAACCAGGATCCCGAGTGCGACCTGGACTATTGCGCCAACGAGGCGCGGCAGATGAAGATCAACGTCGCGTTGTCCAACTCCTTCGGATTTGGCGGCACGAACGGGTCGATGGCTGTTCGCCGGATCTGATTTGAGCGCCGGGGAGCATAGCGGCTGGACCTTGCGCGTGCCGGTGTTGCGGCCGCGCTGGGTGGTGCTGGCCGAACCCGTCATGCGCTGCCTGGGCGGCGCGGCTGCCGCGTGCGCCCTGTGCTGGCTGGGCCTGCCCGCCGGGTCGGCCTGCCTGCTGGCGCTGGCCGCGGTAGCGGGCGCCGCGACCAGCGCGCGTGCGCGCAAGCCCGCCGTGCGGGCCTTGCGCTACACCGCCGATCATGCCTTGTACGTGCGCCAGCCCTGGGGGTGGCGCCCGCTGGCCTTGCGTGCCGTGGCGCGGGGCTGGCGCTGCCTTGCCCTGCAAGGCGATCTGCCGGCGCCGCTCAGCCCCCGCGTGGGGCCTTGGCGTGCGCGCCGGGTTTCCTTCACCGTCTGGCAGGATGCGCTGCCGGCTCCCGCCTGGCGGCGGCTGAGCCTGCTGAGCCATCGGAACCTGCGCCGCGCGCGTGTGCGCGGCCGGCAGGCCCCGCGCACGCCGACGGCAGCGGGGGAGACGGGGACAGCATGAGCGAACGTGAAATCGACGCCGAACTGGTCACCCGTGTCCAGCGCGGCGACAAGAAGGCTTTCGATCTGCTGGTCATGAAGTATCAGCGCAAGATCATGCGGCTGCTCTCCCGCATGATCCGCGACCCCTCGGAAATCGAGGATGTCGCCCAGGAAGCTTTCATCAAGGCCTACCGCGCCTTGCCGCAGTTCCGTGGCGAGAGTGCTTTTTACACCTGGCTGTACCGTATCGCCATCAATACCGCGCGCAATTGGCTGGCTTCCAGCGGGCGCCGCCCCAGCGCCCCGACGGCGGTGGAGAACGAAGATGGTGAAACTTTTAACGAGGCGGACAACCTAAGCGATATAAGCACCCCCGAATCCATGGTCGCCAGCCGCGAAATCGCCGAGACGGTGAACGCGGCGATCGAGAGCTTGCCTGAAGAGCTGCGCACGGCGATTGTCCTGCGGGAAATTGAAGGAATGAGTTACGAAGACATCGCCCAGAGCATGGGATGTCCCATCGGCACCGTGCGTTCGCGGATTTTTCGCGCGCGCGAGGCCGTCGCCGCCCGTTTGCGGCCCATGCTCGGCAACGATGCCGATCGTCGCTGGTAAGGAGCAAGTCATCATGCAACACACAGATCCGTCCGAACTGTCCGAGGAAGAACTGTCCTGGGAAGCGTCGGTGTCGGCCTGGATGGATGGCGAGGGTTCCGAGGAGTGGCTCGACGGCCTGGATGTCGCCGAGGGCCGGGAAACCTGGGATACCTACCACCTGATAGGCGATGTCCTGCGCAATGCCGAACTGGCGATTCCGCCTTCGGCCGGTTTTCGCGCCCGCCTGGCGGCGGCGCTGGATAACGAACTCACCATCGTGGCGGCGCCGCGCAAGGGCCGGTTTTCGCGTCCGGCGTGGCGCTTGAGCCTTTCCGGCGCGGCGATGGCTGCCGCGGTGGCGTCGGTGGTCTGGGTAGCCCAGCCCCTGCTGGGTGGCGGCAGCGCACCGTCGCAGGAGACCCGGGTCATTGCCGACGCCACGCCCGCGGCATCGGCCGCCGACGAGCCGGTGCTCCGCGATTATCTGGAAGCGCACATGCAGATGGCCGGCCCCAGCGCCATCCGCCAGGTTTCCTTCGACCTGGGGGCCGGGCGCTGATGATCGCGACCTTGGCGATGCCCAGCCTGCGCGGCGCCACCCGGGCGATGAGCCTGTCTGTCGTGGCCCTGCTGACCTGCCTGGGCGGCAGCCTGGCACAAGCCCAAGGCGGCGCGGCCACGCGCATGCCCCTGGCCGCGGAAGAGGCGCAAGCCTTGCTGTCGCGTATCCAGGAGGCCGCGCGCAAGCTGGATTACGCCGGCATCTTTACCTACCAGCAGGGCGAGTTGATTCAATCCTCGCGCCTGGTGCACATGGTCGACGGCAGCGGCGAGCGCGAGCGCCTCGAAGTGCTGGACGGCCAGCCGCGCGAATATCTGCGCCATAACGACGACGTGCAATGCCTGGTGCCCGAACGCAAGATGGTGCTCTCGCAGCAGCGGCGCGCCGACCGCTTCCCAGGGCTCTTGCTGGGTTCGCCGGCGGCGGTGACGCGGTTCTACCAGGTCTATAGCGAAGCCGCGCCGCGACGTATCGCGGGCCGCGAGTGCCGCATGATCACGATAGAGCCCCTGGACAAGGCGCGCTACGGGTATCGCCTGTGCGCCGACGAACAGAACGACCTGCTGCTGAAGGCGCAGACGCTGTCCGGCGGCAATAGCGTCATCGAGCAGGTGACCTTCACCACCTTGCGCCTGGGCAGGGACGTCGACGGCAGGTTGCTGGAGTCGCGCTGGCCGTACAAGGACTGGAAGGTCCAGCAAGCCACCATGCAGCCGATCGACCTGACCGCCCAGGGCTGGCGCATTCCCGTGCCGCCCGGTTTCGTCCAGGTGTCGCAGGTCGCGCGCATCCTGGGGCACAACGAATCGGTAAGCCAATTGGTCCTGTCCGATGGACTGGCCGCCATTTCGGTTTTCATCGAGCCTTTCGACAAGAAGCGCAACAGCCGCCAGCCCCATGGCGCCTATCGCCGGGGCGCCGTCAGCGTCTACGGCACGCGTATTGCCGATTACTGGCTGACCGCGCTAGGCGAGGTGCCCTCCGGGACGCTGGAGCAGCTGGCGAAGTCGACCGAGTTCGTGCCGCCCGCGGCGCCGGCGCCGGTCCAGAAATAAACAAATTTTCAAGAAATCGCTCCCGGCGCGCCGTGTTGCAGCGGGCCGGCTCGGATTTTCTTCTTGAATCCATGGTAGAAAGACCCGTATATCCAAGCGGAGCTGTACATGAACTTTTCCTATGAGAAGACGAGCGCGTTCCTGCGACGCGTCCTGGTGACGGTGGGCGCCGTGGCGGCGCTGGCCGGGGCCGCCAGCGCACCCGCGGTGGCGCAAACCCAGGCGCAGACCCCCATGCCCACGGTCGCGCTTCCCGATTTCAGCGGCATCGTGGAAAAGGCCGATCCGGCGGTGGTCAATATCCGCACCACGGCGACCGTGCCGGTGCGCCGCCCGGGCCTGGACGGCCAGGATCCCTATGACCTGTTCCGCTTCTTCTTCGGCCCGGACTTCCAGCCGCCGGGCATGCCGGGCCAGCGCGCGCCGCGCGACAAGACGCCCAAGGACAACAACAAGGAGCCGGAAGAGCGTACGGTGCCGCGCGGCGTCGGGTCCGGCTTCTTCATTTCGGCCGACGGCTATGTGCTGACCAATAACCACGTGGTCAGCGACGCCACCGACATCTTCGTTACCACCACCGACGGCCGCGAGTTCAAGGCCAAGGTCGTGGGCACCGACGAGCGCACCGACGTCGCCCTGCTCAAGATCGACGCCAAGGGCCTGACGCCGCTGCCCATCGGGGACGATTCCAAGCTCAAGAAGGGGCAGTGGGTGCTGGCCATCGGGTCGCCGTTCGGCCTGGATTCCACCGTCACGGCGGGGATCATCAGCGCCATCAACCGCGATACGGGCGACTACCTGCCTTTCATCCAGACCGATGTGGCGGTCAATCCCGGCAACTCGGGCGGCCCGCTGCTGAACCTGGCGGGTGAGGTGGTCGGCATCAACTCGCAGATCATTTCGCGCAGCGGCGGCTTCATGGGGATCTCCCTGGCCATCCCGATCGACGAAGTGATGCGGGTGGTCGAGCAGTTGCGCGCCAACGGCAAGGTGACGCGCGGCCGCATCGGCGTGCAGATCGGCGAAGTGACCAACGACGTGGCCACCGCCATCGGCTTGTCCAAGGCGGAAGGCGCCCTGGTCAGCAGCGTCGAGGGCGACAGCCCCGCCGAGGCCGCCGGGGTCCAGCCGGGCGACGTCATCCTCAAGTTCAATGACCGCGGCATCGCCCGCTGGTCCGACCTGCCGCGCATGGTGGGCGAGACCAAGCCGGGCACCGTGGCGCCCCTCCAGGTCTGGCGCAAGGGCAAGTCCCTGACGCTGACGGTCAAGGTCGCGGAAATCCAGCCGCCCAAGACCGCCGCCAAGGAAAAGTCCAACCCCAAGACGGAGCCGGAGTCCTCCAGCGCCCTGGGCCTGACGGTGGTGCCGGTGCCGGCGGAAACCCAGCGCAAGATGAAAATCACCGGCGGCGTCCTGGTGCGCCAGGCCGAAGGCGCCGCGGGCCGGGCCGGCATCATGGAGGGTGATATTGTGTTGGCAATAAACGACACCGACATCGCCAACCCCGAGCAATTCGTCAAGGCGGCCGGCAAGGTTGACAAGTCCAAGGCAATCGGCGTCCTGGTGCGCCGTGGCGACCAGACCCAGTGGGTCGCGGTCCAGCCGTCCAAGTAGGGGCAAAGACCGGCTAAAATCGCTGGTTGCCGCAACAAGGGGGCGCCTCGCGCCCCCTTGTTTTTGGTCGTTCCTTTTTTCCTCTTACGCCTGTCTATGCAGCATATCCGCAACTTTTCCATCATCGCCCACATCGATCACGGCAAGTCGACCCTGGCCGACCGCCTGATCCAGCGCTGCGGCGGCCTGGCGGATCGCGAGATGTCGGCCCAGGTGCTCGACTCCATGGACATCGAGCGCGAACGTGGCATCACCATCAAGGCCCAGACCGCGGCCCTGCAATACAAGGCGCAGGACGGCCAGGTCTACAACCTGAACCTCATCGACACCCCGGGGCACGTCGACTTCTCGTACGAAGTCAGCCGCTCGCTGTCGGCCTGCGAGGGCGCGCTGCTGGTGGTCGACGCCTCGCAAGGCGTGGAGGCGCAGACCGTGGCCAACTGCTATACGGCGATCGAGCTGGGCGTGGAAGTGCTGCCGGTCCTCAACAAGATGGACCTGCCGCAGGCGGATCCGGACGGGGCGCGCCAGGAGGTGGAAGACGTGATCGGTATCGACGCGTCGGACGCCGTGCTGGCCAGCGCCAAGACCGGCATGGGCATCGACGAGATACTCGAAACCGTGGTCGCGCGCGTGCCGCCGCCCCGGGGCCAGGTCGATGCGCCGCTGCAGGCCCTGATCATCGACTCCTGGTTCGACAACTATGTCGGCGTGGTCATGCTGGTGCGCATCGTCAACGGCGTGCTGCGGCCCAAGGACAAGATCCTGCTGATGGCGTCCGGCGCCACGCACCTGTGCGAGCAGGTGGGGGTGTTCACCCCCAAGTCGGTGCAGCGCACCCAGTTGTCGGCCGGCGAGGTGGGTTTCGTCATCGCGGGCATCAAGGAACTGGCCAACGCCAAGGTGGGCGATACCATCACCGTGGCAGGCAAGGCCGCGCCGGCGCCCCTGCCGGGCTTCAAGGAAGTGAAGCCGCAGGTGTTCGCGGGGCTCTATCCGGTGGAAAGCAGCGAATATGACCAGTTGCGCGATTCGCTGGAAAAACTCAAGCTCAACGACGCCGCGCTGATGTTCGAGCCGGAAGTATCGCAGGCGCTGGGCTTCGGCTTTCGCTGCGGCTTCCTGGGCCTGCTGCATATGGAAATCGTGCAGGAGCGGCTTGAGCGCGAGTTCGATATGGACATCATCACCACCGCGCCGTCGGTGGTGTACGAGGTCGAACAGCGCGATGGCGAGGTGATCTCCATCGAGAGCCCGTCGCGCCTGCCCGAAATCGGCAAGATCGCCGAGATTCGCGAGCCCATCGTCAAGGTGACGCTGTTCATGCCGCAGGACTATGTCGGTCCGGTCATGACCTTGTGCAACAACAAGCGCGGCGTCCAGATCAACATGAGCTACCACGGTCGCCAGGTGCACCTGGTGTACGAGATCCCGCTGGGCGAAATCGTGCTGGACTTCTTCGACAAGCTGAAGTCCGTATCGCGCGGCTATGCGTCCATGGACTACGAGTTCCTGGAGTACCGTGCCGCCGACGTGGTGCGGGTGGACTTGCTGATCAACGGCGACAAGGTCGATGCCCTGTCCATGATCGTTCACCGCAGCAACGCCCGGTACCGCGCGCGGGAGGTGGTGTCCAAGATGCGCGAACTGATCCCGCGGCAGATGTTCGACGTGGCCATCCAGGCCGCGATCGGCGCCGAAGTCATCGCACGCGAGAACGTCAAGGCCTTGCGCAAGAACGTGCTGGCCAAGTGCTATGGCGGCGATATCACCCGCAAGAAGAAACTGCTGGAAAAGCAGAAGGCGGGCAAGAAGCGGATGAAACAGGTGGGTAGCGTGGAAATCCCGCAAGAGGCCTTCCTCGCCATCCTCCAAGTGGAAGACAAATAGGTTCCGATAAGGCATTACACATGAGCTGGAATTTCGCGCTGATCTTGTTCATCCTGCTGGTAGTGACCGGCATCGTCTGGTTGCTGGACATCACGGTGTTGCGCAAGTCGCGCAAGCGCAAGGGCGAAGCGGCCTGGGCGCAAGTCGACGCGGCGGCCATCGGCGACCCCGCCGAGACCGAGCGCCTGCGCCGCGCGGCGGTCGAGACCGCCACCCGCGCGCCCTGGTGGGTCGAATATGCCGTCAGCTTTTTTCCGGTGATCCTGTTCGTCTTCGTGCTGCGGTCCTTCGTGGTCGAACCCTTCCGCATTCCGTCCGGGTCGATGCTGCCCACCTTGCAGTCGGGCGACCTGATCCTGGTGAACAAGTTCAGCCGCGGCATACGCCTGCCTATCCTGGACACCAAGATCATCAATACCGGCACCCTGCAACGCGGCGACGTGATCGTCTTCCGCTATCCGGTGGACCCGGACGTGGATTACATCAAGCGCGTGGTGGGCCTGCCGGGCGATGAGATCGCCTACCTGGACAAGAAACTGTATGTAAACGGCAAGGAAGTCACCCACACTCGCGACGGCAATTATTTCGAGCCGGACCGGGTTGCCTATGTCTCCAAATATAAAGAGACATTGGGCGACGTTCAGCACGATATCTTGCTGGAAGAAGGAAAATACCAGCAATATGAGGCCATTTGGCAGTTCCCGTACTCGCAGAACTGTCAGTACTCCCGAGCCGGCGTGCGCTGCAAGGTTCCGGAAGGGCAGTATTTCGCCATGGGCGATAACCGGGACAATAGTGCGGACAGCCGCTACTGGGGATTCGTTCCGGACGGTAATATCGTGGGCAAGGCCTTCTTCATCTGGATGAATTTCTCCGATCTGAGCCGGATCGGCCGATTCAATTGACATGTCCCTAGCCGCGCTGCAATCCCGTCTGGATCACCGCTTCGGTGACGAGGCCCTGCTGGAGCAGGCGCTGACTCACCGCAGCCATGGTGCGCGCCACAACGAGAGGCTCGAATTCCTGGGCGATTCCGTCCTGAACTTCGTGGTCGCGTCCATGCTGTTCGACCGGTACGGCAAGATCGACGAAGGCGACCTCTCGCGCTTGCGCGCCAACCTGGTGAAGCAGGCGTCGCTGGCGGACATCGCGCAGAAGCTGGAACTCTCCCAGGATTTGCGCCTGGGCGAGGGGGAACTGAAAAGCGGCGGCTTCCGGCGGCCCTCCATCCTGGCCGACACGCTGGAAGCCATCTTCGGCGCCGTCTTCCTGGACGGCGGATTCGAGGCCGCGCGCCGCGTCATCGCCCGCCAGTACCAGCCCATCCTGGCCACCGTCGACCCCAAGACGCTGGGCAAGGATGCCAAGACCTTGTTGCAGGAGTTCCTGCAGGGCCGCAAGCTGGCCTTGCCCGTGTATACGGTGATCGCCACCCACGGCGCCGCGCACAGCCAGCAGTTCGAGGTCGAATGCGCCATCCCCGCGTGGGAAATCAAGGTGGTGGGCGCCGGCGCCAGCCGCCGCGCGGCCGAACAGGCCGCGGCCAAGTCGGCATTGGAGGCGGCGCAGGCCGCCAGCCCCGCCAAGAACCCCAAGCGCGCGCCTCGCGCGCGCAAGACCGCGCAGCTGTCCTTGCCCGTCGCGGTCGCCCAAGAAGTGAAATGAGCGAACAATCTTTCCGTTGCGGCTTCGTCGCCATCGTCGGTCGGCCGAATGTCGGCAAGTCCACCCTGAACAATGCCCTCATCGGCAGCAAGATTTCCATCGTCTCGCGCAAGGCCCAGACGACGCGCCATCGCATCCATGGCGTGCTGACGCGCGACCACGAGCAATTCGTCTTCGTCGACACGCCCGGCTTCCAGACCCGCCATGGCGGCGCCATGAACCGCATGATGAACCGCGTGGTGACGCAGGCCTTGAACGACGTGGACGTGGTGGTGCATGTGGTCGAGGCCGGCAAGTGGTCCGAGGGGGATGCCAAGCTGCTGCCCCTGCTACCCAAGGGCGAGCGCTGCATCCTGGCCGTCAACAAGATCGATGCGCTGAAGAGCCGTGACGAGCTCTTTCCCTATGTGGCCAAGCTGACCTCCCTGCACGACTATGGCGCGGTGATACCCGTCAGCGCCGCCAAGGATCGCCAGCTGGACGTGCTGCTGGACGAGATCGCCAAGCGCCTGCCCGAAAACGAGCCCATGTTCGAGGCCGACACGCTGACCGATCGTCCCATGCGCTTCATCGCCGCCGAACTCATCCGCGAGAAGATCTTCCGCCTGGTCGGCGACGAGCTGCCTTATGGCTGCACCGTGGTCATCGAGCAGTGGGAAGAAAGCGAGAAGGGCGCGCGCGTGGCCGCGTGCATCCTGGTCGAGCGCGACAGCTACAAGCCCATCCTGCTGGGAACCGGCGGCATGCACATGAAGCGCATCGCTTCCGAGGCGCGCCAGGACATCGCCAAGATGCTGGACAAGCCCGTGCACCTGGAGGTCTACATCAAGGTACGCAAGGGCTGGTCGGAGCGCGAAGGCGCCTTGCGCGACCTGGGCTACGAGTAGAGCCGGTCTGCCATGAGCCGGCGTTCCCCCCGGGTGCAGGACAGCCCTGCATACATGCTGCACGCCACGGCGTGGCGCGAGACGTCGTTGGTGATCCAGGCTTTTTCCCGCGAGTTCGGCTGCGTGGCCATGGTGGCCAAGGGCGCCAAGCGGCCCTATTCGGCCTTGCGGCCGGTCTTGTCGGCGTTCCAGCCCTTGAGCCTGTCGTGGACCGGGGCGGGCGAGGTGAAGACGCTGACGCGGGCCGAGATCGCCGGGGTATTGCCCCTGGCCGGCGGCGCCTTGATGTCGGCCTGGTACATGAACGAACTGCTGTTGCGCCTGATGCCGCGCGAGGATGCCCATCCCGTCCTGTTCGATGCGTACCAGACGGCGCTGGCCCAGCTGGCGGCCGGCAGCCGCGCCGCCGCGGCCCTGCGCCGCTTCGAGTGGACCCTGCTGCGCGAAACCGGCTACGGCGTGGATGCGGAAATGCCCGATTTCGAGGACCCGACGGTGGAGCCCGCCTTGCGGCGCGACTTGCGCGAACGCCTGGCGCAGAACCTGGCCGGCCGCGAACTGGCGACGCGGCGAGTGCTGCTGGACCTGCAACGGCTGGGTTGATGCCGCCAACATTGAAGAAATATGCCGTTTCGTGACTTTCGCCGCGAGGTGGAGTAGCGTCTCCAGCAGGCCAAGGCCGCCCTGTTCCTGGAGAGTCGCAATGACATTCTCGTTGAAGCGCCGCGCTCTTTTCATCCTGGCAATATCGTCGATATCGATGGCGCCGCTGCCGTCAGGCGCGCAAACCAGGCAGCCCATTGCCGTTATCGGCGCCGGCCATATCGGCGGAACGGTGGGCGCGCTATGGGTGAAGGCGGGCCATCCGGTGATGTTCGCCTCGCGCAATCCCGCCGAGCTGAAGCCGTTGGTGGAGCAGCTCGGTCCGTTGGCCCGGGCGGGCACGGTCGCGCAGGCGATCCGCTATGCCGACGTGATCTTCCTTGCCGTTCCCTACAAGGCATTGCCGCAGATCGGGGCGGACAACAAGGCGGACTTGAAGGATAAGGTCGTGCTGGATGCCTGCAATGCGGTGGCCGGCCGCGACGGCGATATGGCGCAGCAGGCATTGGCCACGGGCGTGGGTGTCGCGACGCAAGGGTATCTGCCCGGCACCCATGTCGTGCGCGCGTTCAACACCCTGGGTTACCACGTGCTGGAGGCCGAAGCCAACAGGCCTGCGCCGCGCCTGGCCATCCCGCTTGCCGGCGACGACGCGAATGCGGTACGGATCGCGCAGGACCTGGTGCGCGACGCGGGCTTCGACCCGGTGCTGGTGGGCGGCCTGGATACCGCGCGCAGGTTCCAGCAGCGGGGGGACCCCGGTTACGGCCAGCAAGCCACGGCCACGGAGTTGAAGCGCAAGCTAGGCCTCGCGCCCTGAGTCGTCGCGGATGCTCTCGTAGCGCCTGCCGAGCATCCAGGCGATGGGAAACCAGATGGCGGAAATCGCGATGCCCAGCATCGCCAGTCCCGCCACGCCGAAGGGCAGCACCGCCGCCGACACCCAGGACGAGGTGAGGTCGCCGAAGCGGTAGACCACCGTGTCGATCACATTCTTGGCCTTGTACTTCGCCTGCTGGTCGACCACCGTGAACAGCATGTCGCGGCTGGGCTTGGCGACGGCATACTCCGCCACACGGCGCGCCACCTGGATGCCGCCCAGCACCAGCAGGATGGGGGAGAACGCCACCGCCAGAAACGCTGCCACCATGATCACGGGATTCAGCATCAGGCCGGCCGTCACGCCGAAGCGCTTGAGGAAGCGGCCGGTGCCGAATAGCTGGATCAGCACCGCGGCGCTGTTGACCGCCAGGTCGATATTGGCGTAAGCCTGGGTGCGGGCCGCCCTGCTGGTGAATTCGCGGCTGATCAGGTCGCCCAGCTGGAAATAGATCACGGTGGAGATCCAGGTCATCAGCAGCAGGAACAGCGCGATCATCATCAGGTAGCGCGACTTGAACAGCAGCGTGAAGCCGTCGAAGGGCTTGCCGCCCAGGTGCCGGTCCAGGCTGGTGCGTTGCGCCTGCGGCGCCCGTGCCGCCAGCTTGCGCTTCTCGGCTTCCAGCAGCCGCACAAGCCCCGCTGTGACGAAGAAGCCCGCGGCCGAGATCAGCAGCAGGGTATTGGTGCCTATCGTCTTGACGAAAAAGGTGATGAAGGCGGGCGCCGCGATGGTGCCCAGTGTGCCGCCCGCCGCGATGAAGCCGAACAGGCGCTTGGCCTGGCCGCTGGAAAAGATATCGGCCATCAGGCTCCAGAACACCGAGATGGTAAGGATGTTGAAGGTGGACAGCCACACGAAGAACGCGGCGGCCACCCAGCGATTGTCGGCGCCATGGGCGAAGAGCGCATAGAAGGCCAGCATGGTCAGCCCGATGAATCCATAGACCCAGGGCAGGAAGGTGGCCAGCCGGATGCGCGAAGCCAGGCCGGCGAAGATCGGCGCCACGATGAAGCTGACGATGAACGTGCCGGTAAACAATTGCTGCAGGTGCGCCACGCCGTAGACCGTGCCCATCGTGTCGCGCAGCGGGCGCAGGATGAAGTAGCTGGCCATGAGGAAGAAGAAATAGACGAAGGCGATCAGCACCGCCCCGGTTTCTTCCGGCTCGACGCCGGCAATGCGCTTCAAGATGCGTTTCATGGCGTTTTCCATCCTGTGCGCCCGGGCGCATCAAGGCCGGCTGCGCAACGGCCAAGGCGGCTCCGCCTGCGCCGCCGCCGTCTGGTCATGGCGGCGCAGGGTCTCGTAGCGGTGTCCCAGCGCCCAGGCCACCACCCCCCACGCCGCCGACACCGCCATGCCGAAGCCCATGACGCCCACCAGGCCTAGGCCGGCGCCGCGCAGCCCCGCTTGCAGCCATGCGGCGGTGAGGTCGCCAAAGCGATAGACGGCGGTGTCGATCACGTTCTTCGCCTTGTACTTGCTTTGCTGGTCCATCACCGTGAACAGCACTTCCCGGCTGGGGCGGGCGATGGCGTACTGGGAAATACGCTGCGCGGAGCGCGCCGCCTGGATCAGCAGGAAGCTGGGGGCCATCGCGATGCCCAGGCACGCCAAGCCCATCAACAGGGGCGTCAGCATCAGGCAGGGCGTCACGCCGAAGCGCTGCAGGCTGCGTCCCAGGCCCAGGATCAGGATCGCCGCCGTCGCGGCGTTCACGAACAGGTCGACGTCGGCGAAGGCGATGGCGCGGTTCTCCATGCCGGAAAAAGTCTTGGCGACGATGTCGGTCTGCAGGAAATAGAAGAGGGTCGCGATCCAGGTCATCAGCAACATGAAGGCGGCCTGGTTCAGCAGGAAAGGCGACTTGAACAGCAGCGCGAAGCCGCGCAAGGGATGGCCGGGCAGGGGATGATCCAGCGTGGTCTTCTGCGCCCGCGGCGATGCGGCGCGCAGCCTGGCTTTCTCGCGCATCAGAAGATGCACCAGCAGGATCACCAGCAGGAAGCCCGCGCCCGCCACCAGCAGCATGCCGGCCACGCCGACGCTGCGCACGAAACCGGCCGTCAGCAACGGCCCGGCGATGGCGCCGGCCGAGCCGCCGGCGGCGATGAAGGCGAATAGCCGGGTGGCTTGCCCCGAGGAAAACACATCGGCCATCAGTGTCCAGAAAATGGAGACCAGGAACAGGTTGATGACGCTGAACCACCAGAAGAAGGCCGCCGCCAGCCAGCGGTCCTGCGGCGCTGCGCGGAACAGGAAATAGAAGATCAGCAGGTTGGAAAGCAGGAACCAGAACACGCCAGGCAGGAGCCGCTCCAGCCTGACCCTGGCCGCCGCCCACGCGAACAGCGGCGCGCAGAGCAGCGTCAGGACGAACGTGCCGGTAAACAGGTTTTGCAGCGCAGCCACGCCGAACACCGTGGCCATCGTGTCCCGCATCGGACGCAGGACGTAGTAGCTGGCCAGGAGCACGAAATTGCACAGGAAGGCGAGCAGCGCCGCTTTCGTTTCATGCGGTTCGGCTCCCGAGGTGGCGCCAATCAGTTTTGCAAGTAATTGGCGTCCCGGCATCGCTTCAGCCCAGGGTTTCGAGATACCGAACCATGCGTGTCCGCATTGCCGCGTCGGGAAGGCGCCCCTGTCCGGCGGCCAGGTTATCGATCATGTGTTCGGCCTTGTCGGTTCCGGGGATCACGGCCGTGACAGCCGGATTGCCGAGCAGGAATTTGAGGAAGAACTGGCTCCAGCTCTTGCAGTCGAACTCGCTGGCGAAGTCCGGCAGGGGTTTGCCGCGCACTTTGCGGAACAGGCCGCCGCGGCCCAGCGGCAACGCTACCAGTACCGCCGTGCCGGCGTCTCGCGCGGCGGGCAGGATCCGCGCCTCCACGTCGCGATTGTCGATCGCATAGTCGATTTCGAGGAAATCGGGTTGCTCGCGCTTGAGGATGGACTCCACGGCGCCATAAGCGCTGCGGTAGGTGGTTGTAATGCCGGTATAGCGGCAAATGCCCAGGTCTTTCAGGCTGTTGAGTTCCGCCAGGCGCTGGCCGGGATCGTGCACGTTATGCAATTGCAGCAGGTCCAGTTTCGCGGTCCGTAGACGCTGCAGCGGCGCGCGCGCCTCCGGCGCCAGCCGGCCCGGCTGGTAGTCCTCCAGTTTGGTGGCAATGAATACGCGTCGCCCCAGGCCGGTCTGCGTCAGGATATCGCCAATGACGCTCTCCGCCTCGCCGTAGGAAGGCGCGGTGTCGATGACGCTGCCGCCGCCAGCCACCAATGCCTTGATGACCGCCATCAATCCCGCGCGTCCAGGGTCCCCGCTGAAATTCGCCGCCGTGCCGACGCCGACGACGGGCAGGGTTTCGGCTGGATTGTGCGGGATAGGCCGGGCCAGCATGGGGCTGGCGTTCTGTGACCAGGCAGGCCGGCCTGCCGCTCCGCAGGCTCCCAGGCTTGCGAGCAGGGCGAGGACGCTGCGTCGGGATAGGCGATGTCCGCTCATTGCACCCCTCCACAGGGGATGGACCGGGAACCAAGGTAGCATGGCCAGTTACGCCTGACAACGCCGCGTGCGGCGGCATTCATGGCGCCGCACCCAAGGGCTGTCACCGCGTGGAGGCGCCGGCATCGGCTCTGCAATACCGTTGATCCAAAAGAAAAACCGACCCGGAGGTCGGTTCTTTCGGCTGGCGCATCGCTGGGGCACTGCCGGCGTACGCCGTGGAACTAGCCGCTGGATGAAAACCGGCCGGCCGCGCAAACGGCCGGCCGAGGGCCACCATCAGTTGCGGTTGCCGCCGCCGCTGAAGGCGCTCAACAGCACCAGCAGGTTGCTGAAGACGTTGTAGACGTCCAGGTAGATGGCCAGCGTGGCGCTGACGTAGTTGGTTTCACCGCCATTGACCACGCGCTGCAAGTCCACCAGCATGAAAGCCGAGAAGATCACCACGGCCAACGTCGAGATGGCCAGCATCATCGCCGGCAATTGCAGGAAGATGTTGGCCAGCGCCGCCACCAGGATAACGATGGCGCCCGCGAACAGCCACTTCTGCATGCCCGAGAGGTCGCGCTTGATGGTCGTCGACAAGGTGGCCATGGCGCCGAACACCACGGCGGTGCCGCCGAAAGCCATCATGATCAACTGCGAGCCATTCTGCAGGCCCAGCACGAAGCCCAGCAGGCGCGACAGCATGACGCCCATGAAGAACGTGAAGGCCAGCAGCAGGGCGACGCCCAGTCCGCTGTTCTTGTTGCGTTCGATGCCGAACATCAGGCCGAAAGCGCCCAGCAGGAAGATGATGGCGGACATGCCGGGGCTGGCGGCCATCACGCGGTTGATGCCGGTGTAAAGGCCCACCGCGGAGCCGAGCACCGTGGGGATGAGCGACACGGCCAGCAACCAGTACGTATTGCGCAAGACCCGGTTGCGGACCACTTCGCCCGGTGCGCCGGCGTACGCGCCTGCGCGGTTAAACGGGGACGGACGATAATCGTTCATGAGTTTGACTCCTGTAAGGGCCTTTTAGGGACGGCCACAATCTACTTTGACGGAAAGTCTATCTGACAGTTCCCTGACATCGTGGATTTTATCAGCGCGACCACCGCAGAACATAGGGGCAAATCCCGGCATCGCAAGGCCTGGCCCGGGACCCATCCGAAGGATTAGGCCATTCCCGCGCCATGGGCTGTTCTTGCGTCCGTCGCGGCGGCGCCTCAGCCGGGGCGCAAGCGCGATACCACGCGAGTCACCGCCGCCGGCAATTCCGCTTCCATTTCTTCGCGCACATGCGTCATCGCTCGCTCCAGCGCCTGCGCCAGCATGTGTTCCAGCTCCGCCTGCAAGGCGGCGCGCAGTACCGGGTCGGGGGGCAGATGCGCCTCGCCGCGCGCCACGACCTCGGTGAGCAGCGGCGGAAGCTGCGCCGGCGCAACCGGCGCTTCCGGGCTGGCGGGGATCGTGAGGGTAGGTATGGCGGGATCTTCGTCCCGAACGTCAGGCATGCGTAAAACCTCTCTGTATTCCTGGCTGGCCGGCTCAGCCTTCCTGGCCGCGCTGGCCCGCGCCGATAGCGTGGCTTTGCGGTTCATGGCCGGCGGCGACGTAGGCGCGCCAGCGCTGCCGCGCGGCCTGCCGGTCGGCGTCGTCCTGCGAGACGATTTCCAGGACCCGCTCATAGCCATCGTAGCCGGGCGGGCAGTCATCGTCCAAATTCAGCAGCCAGGGCGGCGTGCCATCGGGGCCGGCGGCCGCGGCCGCGCGCGCCGGGTCCGACGCCGTCAACAATACGGGCGTTACCCCGGCCAGCGGGTCGGTGGCCAGGACATGCGGAACGAAGGAGATATCGTCCAGCGCCCACAGCATGCGGTCGAAGGCGGCCAGGCGGCTGGGGTCGGTGCAATACACCACCAGCCGCTGGCCTGCCAGGTACTGCTTGCGCGCCACCTGGCAGGCCGTGCGCACGCGGTCGGAGGCGCCGAAGGCAAAGTCGATGCGCGGCATGCGACGGCGCCGGTCAGGCCTGGTTCAGCAGGTACTGCATGAGCAGGGGAACCGGACGGCCGGTCGAGCCCTTGTCCTTGCCGCCCCGCCACGCCGTGCCGGCGATGTCCAGGTGGGCCCAGCGGTAGGCCTTGGTGAAGCGCGACAGGAAGCAGGCCGCGGTCACCGCGCCGGCCGGCGGACCGCCGATATTCGCGATGTCGGCGAAGTTCGACTTCAACTGGTCCTGGTAGGCATCGTCCAGGGGCATGCGCCAGGCGGTGTCGAGCGACTCGCGGCCGGCCTTCAGCAAGGCGTCGGCCAGGGCGTCGTCCTTGGAGAACAGGCCGCTGTTGACGTTGCCCAGGGCCACCACGCAGGCGCCGGTGAGCGTGGCGATATCGATGACGGCGGAAGGCTTGAAGCGTTCCGCGTAGGTCAGCGCGTCGCACAGGATCAAGCGGCCTTCGGCGTCCGTGTTGAGGATTTCGACGGTCTGGCCCGACATCGTGGTGACCACGTCGCCCGGCTTGTTGGCCTTGCCGCTGGGCATGTTCTCGCAGCTGGCGACCAGCCCGACGACCTCGAAGGGCAGCTCCAGCTCGGCCAGGGCGCGGAAGGTGCCCAGCACGCTGGCGGCGCCGCACATGTCGAACTTCATTTCGTCCATGGTCGCGGCCGGCTTGATCGAGATGCCGCCGGAGTCGAAGGTGATGCCCTTGCCGACCAGCACCACGGGACCCGCGCCTTCCTTGGTTGCGGCCTTGCGCGCGCCGGCCGGCTTGGGCGGCGTGTGGCGCAGCACGATGAAGCGCGGCGGCTCGTCGGAACCGCGCGCCACGGACAGGAACGAGCCCATGCCCAGGGCCTCGATCTGCTTGCGCTCCAGCACCTCGACCTTCAGCGATTTGAATTCGCGGCCCAGCTTCCTGGCCGTTTCGCCGAGGTAGGTGGGGGTGCACACATTCCCGGGCAGGTTGCCCAGCGTGCGCGCCAATTCCATGCCGTTGGCGATGGCGCCGCCTTCGCGCAGGCCGGCCTGGGCCTGGCTGGCGTCGCCGCGCTCGACGACTTGCGTGATCTTCTTCAGCTTGGGACGGGCATCGCGGTCGGGTTTGCCGAAGGTGGCGTCGTAGTGATACGCGGCGCCGCCGGCCGCGATTGCCGCGGCGCGGGCACGCGCGCGCACCGTGGAGTCGGCATAAGGGTTGGCCACCAGCGTCGAAACGCCTTCGGACAGCTGGGCCGACACCAGGTAGGCGGCAAAGCCCTGTTCGGCGGCGGCGTGGGCGCGCGCGCCGTACTCGGCCTGCTTGCCCAGGCCGACCAGCACGATGCGCTGGGCGGTCACGCCGGCCAGCGCGCGCAGGACCAGGGTGCTGCCGGGACGGCCGCGGAATTCGCTTTTTACGACTTCGCGCACGGCGCCGTTGCTGGCGCGGTCGATCAGTTCGGCGGCAGGGGAGAGCATGCCGTCGGCGTAGACGCCCAGCGCCAGCGCGGCGGTCTTGATCTGATGCAAGGAGGCGGTGCTGTGTGTGCTAAATTCCATGAGGGCTTTTTCCCGTGTGTCGTTCAGTGCGGACGATTATCCCGCATATTCTCCCATGTCCCTATTCAAACGGTCTGTCGTCAGCGAGATCACGAGTCACGCAGGCGTAGTGTTTTCCACGCTCGTGGTGGTCTGGCTCAGTGTCCTGCTGGTGCGTCTGCTCGGCGAAGCCGCCGGCGGGACGATAGGCGCCGACGTGGTGCTGGGCCTGGCAACGTTCTCGACCATCACGGCCCTGCCGACCATCATGACCGTGGCGCTGTTCATCGCGGTGCTGACCACGGTCACCCGCAATTACCGCGAGTCCGAGATGGTCGTCTGGTTCGCCAGCGGATTGTCGCTGGCGGACTGGCTGCGTCCGGTCATGCGCGTGGCGATACCGGTTGCCTTCATCGTGGCGGTGCTGACCCTGGAGGCGTCGCCCTGGGCTTATCGGCAGATCGGCGAATACCGCGAGCGCTTCGAGCAGCGTTCCGACCTGTCCAAGGTGACCGCCGGCCAGTTCGGCGAATCCAATGATGGCGCCCGCGTGTTCTTCGCGGAGAACCCCACCGACCCCCATGACGAACTGGGCCACGTCTTCGTGCGCGCCATCGACCCGGAGTGGCTGAGCGTGCTGACGGCGGAAAGCGCCCACACCGAAGTCCAGCCCAATGGCGACCGCTTCCTGGTGCTGGGCGCGGGCCATCGCTACGACCTGAAGCCGGGGTCGCCCGAATTCCGCATGGTCGCCTTCGAGCATTACGGCGTGCGCCTGGAAAGCAAGACCGCCACCGACCCGGTGGACGCGGCGCGCGCCGCCGCCGAGCGTTCCAGCAAGGCCCGTTCGACGTTCCAGTTGATGAACGACAACACCACCAGCGCGTGGTCCCAGGTGATGTGGCGGCTGTCCATGCCCCTGGCCGCGTTGAACCTGGCGCTGCTGGCGATTCCGCTGGGCGCGGTCAATCCGCGTCTTGGCCGTTCCGGGGACTTGTTGATTTCCGGCCTGGTGGCCCTGCTGTACATGAACCTGATCAACCTGGTCCGCGCCTGGATCAGCGATGGCCGGGTGCCTTTCAGCGTGGGTTCGTGGGCGATACATGCCGCGGTGCTGCTTTTCGGTCTCTACCTGTTCCATCGGCGGCTGCGCGTGAAGGCGCCGCGCGACAAAGGCGGCAAGCCGCCGCGACCCGCCGCGGCGTGACGTTCGGGGAAGGGGGCGCGAGACCGCGCCCCTTTCTTTTTCGCGGCGGCGCCACTGCCATGCCGGCGCCCGTCAGGGCAGGTAGCGCAGCGCGCCGCCGCGGCCCGCCAGCAGCGAGGCATTGCGCAGCACGGACTTGCGCATGAACTCCCACAGCAGGGTGACCCGCTTGAGCCTGCGCAGGTCCTCGTGGCAATACATCCAGAAACTGCGGGTGATCGATATCTCGCGCTCCAGGATGGGGACCAGGCGCGGGTCCTGCGCCGCGATGAAGCAGGGCAGGATGGCCAGCGACTGGCCTTGCAGCGCCGCGTGGTACTGGGCGATGACGCTGGTGCTGCGTAGTACCACCCGGCTGGCGGGCAGCAGGTCTTCCAGGTAGCGCAGGCTTTCGCTGAACAGCAGTTCGTCCACGTAGCCGATGAAAGTGTGGGTGGAAAGGTCGTCGCGATGGCGGATGGCCGGATGGCGCGCCAGGTACTCGGGCGTGCCGTAGAGCTTCAAGGCGTAGTCGCAGAGCTTGCTGCACACATAAGGCCCGCGCTGGGGACGCTCGATGGTGATGGCGAGATCGGCCTCGCGCTTGGACAGGCTGACGAAGCGCGGCACCGGCAGGATGTCCAGGGTGATGTGCGGATAGCGGCGCTGGAAGTCCGCCGCCAGCGGCGTCAGGACATAGCTGCCGAAACCCTCCGTGGCGCCGATGCGCATATGGCCCGACGGCGCCTGGCCGACGCCGGACAGGTTCTCGCGCGCATTGTGCACGCAGGTTTCCATCTGTTCGGCGTGGACGAACAACCTTTGCCCGTCCTCGGTCAGCATGAAGCCGGCGCTGCGGGATTTTTCGAAGAGCAGGACATCCATTTCCGCCTCCAGCGCCCGCACGCGGCGAGCGACGGTGGTGTGCTCAACGCCCAGCAGGCGCGCGGCCGCGCTCACGCGCTGCGTGCGCGCCACCGCCAGGAAATATCGCAGGCTGTCCCAATCCAGCATCTCGTCTCGCTCCACGCATCGGTCGGGTCATCGGCCGGGTTGTGCAATTTTGAACAACTCATGTGCATTTTGTCCGATTGCTGGGGGATTTTTACACATCTACACTGGGCTACGGTCCGCAGAGACCGCCCAGGCCCGAAGGGGCGCCAGACCCCGCTCGGTCGGCAGCGAAAAACCAGGAGACATGTCCATGACCACCCGCAATGCCGCGCCAGCACCGCTGGGCGCCGTGGCGCGCGCCCTCGCGCAGCTTACACACCTTCCGCAACTTCCCTTTCTCCTGTCCCGCCTGCGCCGCATCGCGCCGGCCTTGTCCCTGGGCGCGCTGGCCGCTCTTGCGGCGCCCCTGGCCGCCCAGGCCGCCGACCAGCCCGCGGTGAAGATCGGCGTGCTGACGGATATGTCCGGCAACTATGCCGCGATGGGGGGCGCCGGATCCGTGGCCGCCGCGCAAATGGCCATCGACGATTGCCTGGCGGCGCAATGCAAGGGCATGAAGATCACGCTGGTGTCCGCCGACAACCAGAACAAGGCGGATGTCGGCGCGGCGCGCGCGCGCGAATGGTTCGACCAGGACGGCGTGAACGCCATCGCCGACCTGACGAATTCCGCGGTGGCGCTGGCGGTGCAGGGCATCGCCCGTGAAAAGCATCGCATCGCGCTGTTTTCCGGTCCCGCCACCACGGCGCTGACCAACAAGGAATGCTCGCCCACCGGCTTCCATTGGATGTTCGACACCTACTCGCAATCGGTGGCGGCGGCCAAGGCCACGGTGGCCAATGGCGGCAAGTCCTGGTACTTCATCACGGTCGACTATGCGTTCGGCCACGCGCTGGAGGCGGATACCGCCAAGGCCGTGAAGGCGCTGGGCGGGACCACGTTGGGCAGCGTGCGGCATCCGCTGAACGCACCGGATTTCGCTTCCTATCTCTTGCAGGCGCAATCCTCGAAAGCGCAGGTGGTGGCGCTGGCCAACGGTGGCCAGGATACGGTCAACGCGGTGAAGCAGGCGCGCGAGTTCGGCATCGTGTCCGGCGGCCAGCGGCTGGTGTCGCTGCTGGTCTTCCTGTCCGACCTGCGGGCGCTGGGCTTGCAGAACGCCCAGGGCCTGTCCTATGTGGACGGCTTCTATTGGGACTATGACGATGCCACGCGCAAATGGTCGGCTCGCTACGAGAAAGCCTTCCGCGGCCTGAAGCCGACCATGACCCAGGCGGGGGTCTACTCCAGCGTGCTGCACTACCTGCGCGCCGTCGCGGCGGCCGGCACCACCGATGCCGACAAGGTGGCGGCCCAGATGCGCCGCATGCCCATCGACGATCCCATCATGCGTCACGCCAGCATCCGGCCCGATGGCCGCGTGATCCACGACATGTATCTGTACCAGGTGAAGACGCCGTCCGAGTCGCATGGCGATTGGGACTATTCGCGGCTGGTGTCGGTGATTCCCGCCGCCGACGCCTTCCAGCCGCTGGCGGATTCGACCTGCCCGCTGGTGCAGCAGACCGCGCGCCAGTGAAACCTGTTCAACCTTCCCATCGTTCCGCGTTCGAGGAGACCGCCATGACCGACATCCCCCCCCTGCCCCTGCTGATCGGCGGCGAGCTGGTGCAATCGCAGACCACGCAGTGGCGCGACGTCATCAACCCCGCCACCCAGGAGGTGGTGGCGCAAGTGCCTTTCGCCACACGCGAGGAGCTGGACCGCGCCGTCGCAAATTCCAAGCAG
Organism: Achromobacter aloeverae; assembly: GCF_004121055.1. GTDB lineage: Bacteria > Pseudomonadota > Gammaproteobacteria > Burkholderiales > Burkholderiaceae_B > Bordetella_C > Bordetella_C aloeverae. The sequence goes on along the minus strand of NZ_PYAL01000001.1, from coordinate 1,253,192 downwards.
GCCTTCCAGACCTGGCGCAACGCCGGCCAGGGCACGCGCATGCGCGTGATGCTCAAGTTCCAGCAGCTACTGCGCGAGAACACTGGCAAGCTGGCCGAGATGATCACGCGCGAGCATGGCAAGACCCTGCCCGATGCCGAGGGCGAAGTCGGCCGCGGCCTGGAGGTGGTCGAGCACGCCTGCGCCATTGCCAGCCTGCAATTGGGCGAATACGCGGAGAACGCCGCGTCCGGCATCGACGTCTACACGCTGATCCAGCCGCTGGGCGTCTGCGCCGGCATCACCGCCTTCAACTTTCCGGTGATGCTGCCCTGCTTCATGTTCCCCATCGCCGTGTCCTGCGGCAACACCTTCGTGCTCAAGCCATCCGAGCAGGACCCCACGTCCTCGCTGTTCCTGGCGCAACTGGCGCTGGAGGCGGGCCTGCCGCCGGGCGTGCTGAACGTCGTGCACGGCGGACCGGATATCGCCATGGGCATCTGCGACCATCCGGATATCAAGGCCGTGTCCTTCATCGGCTCGACGCGCGTGGGCACCGAGATCTATCACCGCGCGTCGGCGGCCGGCAAGCGCTGCCAGTCCATGATGGGCGCAAAGAACCACTGCGTGGTCCTGCCCGACGCGGACCCCGAGGTGGTGCTCAACCAACTGCTGGGCGCCGCGTTCGGCGCGGCGGGCCAGCGCTGCATGGCGACGTCCGTGGCGGTGTTCGTCGGACAGTCGCGCGATTGGCTGCCCGAGTTCGTCGAGCGGGCGCGCAAGCTCAAGGTCAATAGCGGCACGGACCGCCAGGCCGACCTGGGGCCGCTGGTGTCGCCGTCGGCGCGCAAGCGCGTGGAAGGCCTGATCCAGCAGGGCGTGGACGAAGGCGCGCAACTGCTGCTCGATGGTCGCGACATCAAGGTCGCCGGCTTCGAGAAGGGCAATTTCGTCGGGCCTACGGTGTTCGCGGGGGTCAAGGGGGATATGAAGGTCTACACCGAGGAAATCTTCGGTCCGGTGCTGTGCGTGGTGGAGGTGGAGACGCTGGAGGACGCGGTGGCCTTCGTCAACGGCAATCCCAACGGCAACGGCGTGGCGCTGTTCACCCAGGACGGCGCCGCGGCGCGCTACTTCCAGAACAATATCGACGTCGGGCAGGTGGGTATCAACATCCCCATTCCGGTGCCGGTGGCCTGGTTCAGCTTCACCGGCTCGCGGGGGTCCAAGCTGGGCGACCTTGGACCCAACGGCAAGCAGGCGGTGCAGTTCTGGACGCAGACCAAGACGGTGACGGCGCGCTGGTCGGGACATGGAAGGACGGTGAACTCGACCATTTCGATGCGCTAGCGACGCGGGCGGGGCATTCCCGGCCCCGACCTCGCGCAATCCGACTATCGACCGCCGGGCCGCCCTGACACGCGCATTTTGCTGCGCGCGGCCCGGCGGTAATGAAATGTAGTGTCGCCGCAGATCCGCTAACGTTATCCGCCGCTCGCATCGTTACCCTCCGGTAACGGGTGCCGTGACAGTTCCTGTCCGCTCCTTCCTCCTCACTGTCGCCGGGAAAGACCCCCGCGCCTTTACAGGAACCATGGACATGCCAGCGGCTGCGAACGCGCGTGTTATGCAAGAAAATGCAATTTATCGTGCAACTTTGGGTAACAGACGTGCGCGGTCCGTGCGCATGATGCTACTGGCCATGGCGGTGGGGGTCACGCCCCTGGTCGCCTTGCAGGCGCGGTCCGCGCCCATCGTGGGAGCCGGGGGCGCCGACGGGAGCGCCGGTGTGGATGGCAGTCCCGGCGACCGCGGCGGGGCGAGTATCGATGGCGGCGACGGGAGCGATGGCGGAAGCGGTGGCAACGGCGATGCGGGGATCGTCGTAAGCGATGCGATTCCTGGCGACCTCTTCGATGGCGTGACGGGCGGCAAGGGCGGCAGTGGCGGCAACGGCGGCCATGGTGGCGCAGGCGCCGCCGGCGAACGCGGCAGGGTGAACGATCCCATCACGGACGGCGGAGATGGCGGCGATGGCGGCGGTGGAGGCAGCGGCGGGGACGGCGGCGTCGGGGTCGTGGCGCGGCAGGCGGCACCACTGGTGATCCAAGCGGGCGTGACGGGTGGCGCCGGCGGCGCGGGAGGCAAGGGCGGCGATGGCGGCGATGGCGGCTATCCCGACATCAGCTCCGGCGGCCGGGGCGGTGATGGTGGCGACGGCGGCCACGGCAATGCCGGCGGTAATGGCGGCGCGGCAATCTACGTGCAACAGGCCGCATCGCTCGCGATCCAGGCCGATGTGACGGGCGGCGCGGGTGGCAATGGCGGAGATGGTGGCAGGCAGAGCGCGAACATCAACCTCAGCGACCGCGGCGGCAACGGGGGTGGCGGTGGCGACGCGGGAGAGGGCGGCACGGGCATCGTCGCGCAAGACGTGACACGTTTCGAAATCCAGGCAGACGTGGCGGGAGGCGCCGGCGGCGCCGGCGGCGCTGGCGGCAACAGCGGCTCCGCCGTGGGGGGCGTCGGCGGCACCGGCGGCAAGGGCGGCCGCGGCGGCGATGGCGGCGGGGGACTCGATTTGCAGTCGGCGTCGACAGTGACTTTCGAGCAAGGCGGCGCGGTCGCGGGCGGGACAGGCGGCGCGGGCGGCGTCGGCGGCGCTTCGGCCACGGCCGCCGATATCGGCAGCGGCGGAGACGGAGGGAGCGGCGGCGGCGGCGGCACGGGCGTCGTCGTGCGGCAGCGCGCGCTGCTCGCCGGCGGGGCCGGCGTGCGTGGCGGCGCTGGCGGCAGCGGCGGCAACGGCGGCGCCGCCAGCATCAACGACGCCTTCTACGATGGCTACGCCGGCGACGGCGGCAGCGGCGGCCGTGGCGGCGACGGCGGCGCCGGCATCCTCGTGCAGCCGCGAGCCGCGCTGGCGGTCCAGGCCGCCGTGACTGGCGGCAATGGCGGCGCCGGCGGCAAGGGCGCGCGCGGCGGCGACGCCCTCGGTTACGACGACCAGACCTATATAGGCGGTCTGGGCGGCGTGGGGGGCAATGGCGGCGATGGCGGCAATGGCGGCGCGGGAGTCGCCTTGCGGCAAGGGGCCGCGGTCATCGTCGCGCCGGGGGCGACGGTCACGGGCGGCGCCGGCGGGCTCGGCGGCACGGCGGGAGCGGCCGGCACGGGAGGACAGGCTGACGGCAGCGCCGGCACTGCCGGCCAAGCCGGCGCGGGCGGCGCGGGCATACAAGGGGCGCCGGAGGGCGGCGCCATCATCATCAATGCCGGGACCATCCGGGGCGGACTGAGCGGCGATGGCCAGGCGCGAGCGGACGCCATCGATCTCCATGGGAGTCATAACCGGCTCGCGCTCGCGCCAGGTTCGAACATCGAGGGCAGGGTGGTGGTGGCGCCAGGAGGGACGGACAACGTGCTGGCCTTGGGCGGGACGAATGACACCACCGCCGACACGACCACCGACACTGCTCCCAATGCAATTCCCAACGCCGCCCCGACCTTCGATGTGACGGCGATCGGCAAGCAGTACCAAGGCTTCGACAGCTACGCGAAGGTCGGCGCCGCCACGTGGACGCTGGCCAACGCCACCACCGCCGTGAAGCCATGGACCCTCGCCGAAGGCGTGCTGCGTATATCGAGCGATGCCAGCCTGGGCGACGCCTCCGGCAGCCTGACCTTCCAGGGCGGCACGCTACAGACCACCGCCGACATCGCCAGCACGCGCGCCGTCAACCTGAGCGGCAGCGGCACGATCGTCACCGATACAGGCACGACCTTGACGCTCGGCGGCCCACTCTCGGGCGCCGGCGCATTGACCAAGAGCGGCGCGGGCAAGCTGCTGCTGACGGGCGACGAGTCCGCCTATACCGGCACCACCATCGTGCAGCAAGGCACGCTCAGCGTGGGCATGGCGGGGGACGGCACGCGGCTGGCCGGGGGCGTGCGGCTCATGGACGGCGCCAGGCTGGGCGGCGCGGGCCAGGTCGGGTCGGTGCAGGTGGGCGCGGGCGGCATCGTGGCGCCGGGCAACTCGATCGGCACGCTGCGGGTGGCGGGCGACCTGGTCTTCGATCCGGCCTCACGCTATGAAGTCGAGGTGGATCCCGATGGCAGCGCCAGCGACCGGGTGCAGGCCGGGGGCCAGGTGGTGCTCAATGGCGCTGCGGTCTCGCACATCGGCCTGGCCGGTGATTACAAGCCGCATTCGGTCTACACCATCGTCTCGGCCGATGGCGGGGTCAGCGGCACGTTCGGCGCCGTCAGCTCGACCTATGCCTTTCTCACGCCCAGCCTGACCTACGACCCGACGCACGTTTACCTGGAACTGGATCGCAATGGCGTGGCCTTCGCCGACGTGGCCGCCACCGCCAACCAGCGCGCCGCGGCGGCAGGGGTGGAAGGCCTGGGCGCCGGCACGGCGGTCTACGACGCCATCGTCACGCAATCCGGCGACGCGACCTCGATACGCCATGCCTACGACCAGCTCTCCGGCGAGATCCATGCTTCCCTGAAATCGGCGCTGCTGGACGAAAGCCAGTTCGCGCGCGACGCCGTCAACGACCGGCTGCGCGCGGCCTTCGGCCAGGCTGGCGCGGGCAGCACGCCCGTCGTGGCCTACGGGGCGGGCGACACGCCCGCGTCCGCGTCGCCCGACACAGACGCCGTGGCGGGTTGGGCGCGGGCCTACGGCGCGTGGGGATCGCTGGACGGCGACGCGCATGACGGCTCCGCCAGGCTGGACCGATCCACGGGCGGCCTGTTCATCGGCGTCGATGCGCCCTTGCCCGGCCATTGGCGCGGCGGCCTGCTGGCGGGCTATGGCAACACCTCGCTCACGGCCGATGCGCGGGACGCATCCGCCAAGGTGGATAGCTACACGCTGGGGGCGTATGCCGGCACCCAGCTGGGCGACCTGGGCCTGCGGTTGGGGGCGACGCGGACCTGGCATCACGTGGACACGCGCCGTGGCGTGTATCTGCCGGGCACGGCGCAGGCTTCCTACCAGGGCAGCACCTCCCAGGTATTCGGCGAGGCCGGCTACGCCCTGCATGCCGGACCGGTATCGGTGGAACCCTACGCGGGCCTGGCGTACGCGCACCAGCGCATGCATGGCTATGACGAAAGCACGCCGGCCGGGCTGCATGCCGATGGCGATAGCGACGACATCACCTTCTCGACGCTGGGCGTCCGGGCGGCGAGCGACGTCCGGTTGGGCCGTACCGATGCCACCTTGCATGGCGCGCTGGGCTGGCGCCATGCCTATGGCAGCGTCACACCCACGGCCACGCATGCCTTTGACGACGGACCCGACTTCACCGTGGCCGGCACGCCGATCGCGCGTGACGCGGCGCTGATCGAAGCGGGCCTGAGCGTGCGGGCGGGGCGCTCCACGACGATGGATGTGGCCTATCAAGGCCAGCTAGGCCAGGGCACGCAGCAGCATGGCGTGATGGCCAGGGTCAATGTGGTGTTCTAGCGCTGGTGTTCTAGCTCTGGTGTTCTAGCGCGGGCATGGTGCATGCCGGACGGGCCTGCCGGTCCGGCCCGGTTATCACCACCGCATGCGGAATCCCACGTTTCCTTGCAGCGTACGACTGCTCCCCACCCGCTCCAGGCTGGTATTCACCAGGCCCTCGGCATAGACGGAGTACTTGTCCTTGCCCCAGTTATGGGACACGCCCGCGCCGACGCCGCCCCATAGCCGATCAGGCCGCGACTTGACGTTCACGCCGGCCACGTCCACCTGGCTGCCGTTGAGGAACTCGTAGTACAGGTTGGCGATCCCATAGACGTGGGATCGGTTCGTCCCGTCCTTGCCGCCGCGCGTCTCCCGGTCCAGCGTCACGCCCAGGCGGCCCTGCAGGCTTGCCCCTCGGTCGGAACGCACCGTGGCGCCGAAGGCGTCGTCGAAGCGGTCGAAGTCGACACGCGAATAGGCCAGTTGCGCCTGCGGCGTGAGCGACCATTCGGGAGTCAGCGCAAGGCGCTTGCCGCTCTCCACCGACAGGGTATAGCCGGTGGCGTCATTGCCCTTGACCAGCCTGCGGCTCGCCAGGCGCGAATTCAGGTCCGAGTTGTAGCGCATGACCTGCGCCTGGCCATCGACGTAGTACCCGTTGTCGGCATACCAGGTCAGCGTGCCGCCCAGGCCGTAGCCATCGGTGGAAATGTCTCCGTTGCCGTAGACGGACCGGGTGACCGTGCTGCCATGCAGATACTGGAAGTAGCCGCCGCCGACCAGGGACCCCGTCTCGCGCTTGGCTAGCAGGACATCCGTGCCGACCTGCACCTTCGAAACGTTCTGCTTGAGGTCGGCGCCGGTGGTCGAGGCATGGGATTCGAGGCGGTTGTTTCGGCCTTCGATGCGGCCCCAGGCGCCCGTGCCGTCGGTATAGGCGCCGCCCTTGTCCGAGCCGCTTGCGCCCGTGCTCTCCGTGGCGGCCTGCCCGTTGCCCGCGCCAGACCAGAAACGATTGCCGACACGCTGCTGCAACGTCGACACGCCGTTCAGGGCCAGCAGCGCTTGCGGATAGGCCTCGTAGACGGGCGCGCCCGGCTGATAAAGGGGTGTGGCGGAAACCGGGCCGGTAGGGGTATCCGGAACCGTTGCCGTCGGCGGATCGTCCTGCAACTCGGAGCGCAGATACCAGTTGTTCGCCTCGGTGCCGGAAGCATTGCCCTTGTAGAGCTGGTAGGCATAGGCGCCCGCCACCACGGCAGGCTTGCCGTTGATCTGGTAATCGCCCGCAAGGGAGAAAACGCCATTCGAGGCGCCGGCCACGGAGACGAGTTCGATCCCTTCGGTGGTCAGCGCTCCCGTGCCGCCGGCGTTGGCCACCCTCAAGGTCGACGTGCCGGAGGTGTCTCCCTTGATGGTCACCCTGTCCGTGGCCGAAGCATCGTTGCCAAGCACCGTATTGAGGGCGATGACGCCACCCTTGCCGACGTAGTTGCCGCCTATGGTGAGGACACTGCCGACGCCCCCGCCCGACAAGGCGATGGCGCCGGCGTTGGTAACGCTGCCGGTGATCGTCGTCGTCCCGACGCCGCGGGTCGACGCCAGCAAAGTCGTACCAGCATCGAGCGCAAGGTTGCCGTTCAGCGCGAAGCCGGACTGCTGGAGGGCGAGCGTCGACCCATTGCGCAGGAACACGCCGGTCGTCGGATCGCTGGTCGTTCCAACCGTCAGGCTGGTATCCGTCAACGTCAGGGCGCTATTGTCGAGATTGACGACGCTCCAGTTGCGGATATCGGCACCCGCATGGGTCGCGCCGGCGGCGTTGGACAGGTTGAGCGTATCGACGCCGCCGCCTCCGCCATCGAGCACCGTGATGCCGGAGAGACCAGCCAGCAAGTCCACAGTGTCGCTGCCCGCCCCGAGGTTGATGGCGCCATTGACGACGCCGCCAGGATGGATGACGACATGACTGTCGCCCCCGTCATTGGTAATGGCCGTTCCCGAGGCCGATTCGACCACGGCGGTCGCGCCCACGTCGACGACGCTCAGGACGCCCGCGGTCGATTCCGTCGCGATGCCGGCGCCCGTGCCGCCAAGAACGTGGCCCAGGGCATTGATGGTCGTGCCGGTGCCGGAAGCATTGCTGACGGCGATGCCGCTGGTGCCGCCGGTCACGGTACCCGTCGCGTTGACCACGACAGCGCCTGTCGCGGCATAGTTGGAGACCTTGATGCCGGCGCCGCTCACGCCGGTGGCATCGACGGCGTTGATCGTCACGTCGGTGCCGCTGCTGACGCTGGCCGCGATGCCATTGAGCGAGCCCGTCGCCGTTCCGGTGGAGGTGACCAGAGCGGCGCCTGTACCCCTGAGGTCCAGGTGGATGCCGTCCCCGGCGCCGCCATGGGTATCCGCCGCGGTCAGCGTGATATCCGTTCCTCTGTTATAGAGCCAGATGCCATAGCCATTCGTGGCCGAGGCCCGGCCCGTCGACGTCACGGTCAACGCGCCGGTGCCGCCGGTGGCGACGATGCCATAGAGATCGCCCCGGGTGTTGACGGCGTCGATGGTCAGGTCGGTACCCGAAACCATGTAGGCGTAGATGCCTGCATCATCGAGGCCGACGGCCGTCCCGGTCGAGACGACGTGAACGGAGCCGCTGCCATAGGAGTTGGCGGTTATGCCGTTGAATTGGCCTTGCGTGTCATGGGCGCTGATCGTCATGTTGGCGCCATAGTTGTCGCCGCGTATGCCGTCTCCCGTGGGGGCGGTCGACGTGACGGATCCTGTCGAAGTGATATTGAGATCGCCGCTGCCATCGTTGTAGGCATAGATGCCGAATATGCCGTTGGTCGTAATGGTGGACTGGTTGCCATCGACGAACGACACGCCGCCTGCGCCGTATATATCGATGGCATCCTCTCCTGTCGCTACGGACAGTCCGAACCCGGGTTGCGTCGTCACGGACACGGGGTCGGGGAGGTTATAGATGAACTGTCCCACGTCGCTGCCGGATGCCGGTCCCGAGCAAACGACTATCGCGCCCCCGGTGCAGTCGCCAGCGATAGCGGCCTGTCCCGGGTAGAGCACGACCCCGAATGTCAGGATGGGGACGGCCGCGATGCCGGAAAGCCATTGCGAAAACACGGAGCGGGGAAACACAGGCATAGCTGCATGCGATTGCAATTGTTGGCCTCCCAGAAAGCTATCGCGCGGCATGTGCGCGGACTGATGATGACAGTTACTACGCATGACAGTTACTACGGCATTTCTTTCACGAACTTAATGTTGCAGTTGTAGTGCACATCCATCGCGCCCCCCTGGCCCCGGGCTTCCATAAAGGGTAAACACCAGTTTTATATAAAAACTATAAAGTTTATAGTTTTTGAACTGGCGGGGGGCGCGGCCCTGATCGCCTCGATCAGGAGACCGCTGTGTCGGTTAGTTATCTCATCAGGCGCCTGGGATTCAGCGTCTATACCCTGCTGGTGGTGTCGCTGATCGTGTTCTGCGTGACCCAGGTCCTTCCGGGCGACGCGGCGGTGATGATGCTTGGCGAGAATGCGACGCCCCAGGCATTGGACGCCATGCGGGAGCAATTGGGCCTCAACACCCCGCTGTGGCATCAGTACGGCCACTGGCTGTGGGGCGCGGTGCGCGGCGAGTTCGGTGTGTCCTTGCGGACCGGGCAGTCAATCGCCCAGTTCATGTTCGAGGCGCTGGGACGATCGCTCATGCTGGCGGTGTTGTCGATCTGCTTCATGCTATGCCTGGCGATCCCATTGGGCATCGTCGCGGCGGTCCGCCGTGGCAAGGCGCCCGACCTGATCGTCAGCGCTATCTCCTATGTGGGCGTGTCGGTGCCGGAGTTTGTCTCGGCCACGCTGCTTATCTTCATCGGTGCCGACTGGCTGGGGGTGCTGCCTGCGACCGGCTATACGCCGATCGGCGACGGTCCGCTTGCGTGGTTGCAGCACATGATCCTGCCGATGATTACGGTATCGGTGATCCTGATCGCGCATGTGTCGCGCATGGTGCGATCCGAACTGGTCGACGTTCTTCATACCGACTATATCCGCGCGGCGCGGCTGAAGGGCTTGTCGCGTCGAACGGTACTGCTCAAACACGGGCTGCGCAATTCCTTGCTGCCGACGATCACTATCGTGGCGCTCGACGTGGGTTATCTGCTCGGCGGCGTAATCGTGGTCGAGGAAATATTCGCGATCCCCGGGATAGGGCGTCAACTCGTCGTGGCCATACAAACCCGGGACCTGCCCACGATCCAGGCTGGCGCGCTGATCATGGCGGCGACTTATTGCGTGGTCAACATGATCGCCGACATTGCCTATGCCGCGCTCGATAAGAGGATTCAGTATGAATGACACGTCGAACCTGGTACCCGGCATGACTCCCGGGCAGGCCGCCGGTGTGCCGCAAAGGGTCGAGGCCAATACCTTCTTCTCGCGCCTGATGCGGTCCCCACAGGGCGTGCTGGGCGCAGCCTTGGTGGTCCTGATTTTCGTGCTGGTCATCCTGGGACCCTGGCTGGCGCCGCATGCCCCGGACGCGATGTCCCCGCTGGCGCGATACAAGGGGCCGAGCGCCGCGCACTGGTTCGGAACGGACCAATATGGCCGGGACATCCTCAGCCGGATTCTTTACGGCGCCCGCGCCACGGTGCTGCTCGCGGTGCTGGCTACCGCGATGGGGACGGCGCTGGGCGCGGTGATCGGCACGACGACGGCCTATATCGGCGGCAAGTTCGACGAGTTCGCCATGCGTACCGTGGACGCGATCCTTTCCATCCCTAGCCTGTTGTTCGCCTTGCTGATCGTGAACCTGATGGGCAAGAGCACCTTGAACGCTGTCCTGGCGATCGGCATCGCCTTTACGCCCAGCATGACCCGTATCACGCGCTCCGTGGCGCTGGCCGTCCGCAAGCAGGATTTCGTCAATGCCGCGATTGCGCGAGGCGAAAGCACCAGCTACGTCATTCTGCGTGAAATGCTCCCCAACGTCATCGCGCCGGTCATCGTGGAATTCACGATACGCGTGGCTTTCGCCGTAATGCTGTTCGCGACGCTCAGCTTCCTCGGGCTGGGCGCCCAACCGCCCGCGTCCGAGTGGGGCCTGATGGCCGCCGAAGCGCGGCGCTTCATGCATCAGAGCATCTGGATCATCTTGTGGCCCAGCCTGGCCGTGGCGTTGGTCGCGATCGGGTTCAACCTGCTCGGCGACGGGCTCCGCGACGCCCTCAACCCAAAGACCTGAGCCTGACATGAAAACCGTGCTGAAGATCGAGGATTACTGCCTGGAATATGCAACCCCACAGGGTCCTTTCCACGCGCTGAACCACATCAACCTGGATATCGGCGCCGGCGAAGTGCTTGGGCTGGTTGGCGAATCGGGGTCGGGCAAGACTTCGATTGCCTGGTCCATCATGCGATACCTGCCGCGCAATGCGACGGTGACGGAGGGCGCGATCCTGCTGGGCGGGGATGACCTGCTGCGGATGTCTCCGGCCGAGCTCGACCTGATACGCGGGCGGCGCATCAGCATGGTTTTCCAGGATCCCAGCTCCTCCCTGAACCCTACGCTTACCCTGGGCGAGCAGTTGCTCGAAGTGATGATGAGACATCGCCGCCATACCCGGGGAGAGGCCACGGAAGAGGCGATTGCAATGCTGGAGCGGGTGGGGCTGAAGGATCCGGCCGGCATGATGGCACGCTACCCGCATGAAGCGTCGGGCGGGGAAAAACAGCGGGTGATGATCGCCACGGCGTTCGCGTGCCGACCGGAATGCATTATTTTCGACGAGCCGACGACGGCGCTGGACGTTATCACAGGCAGGCAGATCCTCGACCTGTTCACCGAATTGCAGGCCGAGACCGGCGTTACCTCGGTCTATATTTCGCACGATCTGGCCTTGGTGTCCCGGATCGCGGACCGTGTCGCGGTCATTCATAAAGGCACTATTGTCGAGCAGGGCGATATCGGCCACGTCTTCGCGCGTCCGGCCCATGCCTATACGCAAGGGCTATTGAATGCCGTGCCGCGTCCCGACCGGCGACTGGTCGCTCGCAGGCAGCATTCCGGCGATGTGGCCTTGCTGCGGACGCGTGCCCTGGGGGTCAATTACGGCCGCGAGTCGGCTTTCGCCAGACTGTTGGGCCGGAAGCAGAAGGCGGTCGTGGGGAACCAGGCGATCAGTGTTGCGCTGCGGAGCGGCGAAATCCTGGGCGTGGTGGGCGAATCCGGTTCCGGCAAGTCCACCCTTGCCAAGGCGCTGACGGGGCTGAACCCGTTCCATGGCGAGCTCTATTTCCAGGATGATCCCATCGCTGGCGCCAAAGCGATGGGCACGGCGTACCGCCGCGATGTGCAGATTATCTTCCAGCATCCCGACGCGTCGTTGAATCCGCGCCAGCGCATCAAGGAGATCGTGTCGAGGCCGCTGCGGCTCTATGGCAGCGCGCACGGCAAGGACATCGATACGGCGGTACGCGACCTGCTGGAAGAGGTTCGACTGCCGCGGGACCATGCGGACCGCTATCCGCACCAATTGTCCGGGGGAGAGAAGCAGCGCGTCGCCATCGCGCGAGCGTTTGCCTCGCATCCCAAACTGGTGATTTGCGACGAGATTACTTCCGCGTTGGACGTTTCGGTGCAGGCGTCTGTCATCGAGCTGCTGGTGGAATTTCAGAAGCGCTTCGGCACCGCCTATATTTTCATTACGCATGACCTGAACCTGGTGCGGCAGATCGCGCACAGGATCGCCGTGATGTATTGCGGCGAGTTGGTGGACTTGTTCGACGTCGAGGACGTGGACGCGCCGGAGCGCCACCCCTATACCCGGACGCTCATCGACGCGGTTCCCGTTCTTCTGGGTGGCCGGATGCGGGCCGCCGTGCCGGAGTGCAGGCCATGAACATCGATAGCGCGCTCGCGCGCCTGGACGAGCGGGCCAGTCTGCAATTCCTCAGCACGCTGGTCCAGCACAAGTCCTATTCGGACACCGTGGGGGAACGCAAGCTCGCCGCCTATATCGTCCAGGCGATGCAGGAGATAGGCATGCACGCGGCGCTCGCGCCCGTGAACGGGGAGCGCGTCAATGCGATCGGCACGCTACAGGGTAGCGGCGGCGGACACAGCCTGATGTTCAACGGCCATATCGATACCAATCCGGTTTCCGAAGGTTGGACCGTGGACCCGTGGGAAGGGAAGGTCGACGACAGGTTCATCTATGGAATCGGCGTCTCGAACATGAAGGCCGGCGACGCCGCATATTTCTGCGCGGTCAAGACCCTCGTGGATGCCGGCGTGCGACTGCGTGGAGATGTCATCCTGACCTTCGTCGTCGGCGAGCTGCAGGGCGGGGTCGGCACGGTGGCGGCCATCGATCAGGGCCTGCGGGCCGACTATTTCATCAACAGCGAGCCCACCGACCTTGCCGCGCTGACCATGCATGCGGCGTCGGTATCCTTCACGATCGAGTTGACCGGTGTGACGCGGCACTTGTCCAAGCGCGAGGAAGCTGTCGATGCCATCGCCGCCGCCTGCGACCTGATCCCTCGCATCAATGCGATGCGATTCCGTAATGCGTTTGACGAGGAGCACCGGTCCATCAATCGCGGTCACGTAGGGATCGTGCAGGGAGCGCTGGGCAAGGACCTGCATGAATGGCGGCCGCCGCAGGTCGCGGACTTCGTGCGCTTGCGTGGTGTCGGCCGCTATGCGCCCGGACAGACGGACGACGACGTCCTCGCCGACCTGGAGGCGCTTCTGGCCGCGTTGCGGCAACGGTTCCCCGGCTTGAAGACGAGCCTGCGTCCGGAGAACGACACGGGACGCATGACCATGCCGCCGTTCCGTGTCGCTAAAGATGCACGCATCGTCCAGGCCGTCAATGCCGCCTATCTGGCCGTGCGGGGAAAGCCGCAACCTACCGGTGCCGTCACACCGCCCGCGTTCTACGGCACCGACGCGGGCCACCTGTATGCGCGAGCGGGAATGGAGGGAGTGGTGTGCGGGCCGGGCGGCCGCTACAACACCATGCCCGACGAGCGCGTCGATATCCAGGACTACCTCGACATGATACGCATCTACATGCGCACGATCGTCGACATTTGCGGCGTCCATGACGACGCGCAAGCGTGACAGGCATATCTTCATGGAGAAACCGATGAGTGATCAAACTGCAGATGCCGGCGAAGGCGGGTTGCGCGAAGAGGGAGCACGACGCGGCTTCCTTCTGAAGATGGCCGTGCTTGGGTTGTCCTCGACATTACCGGGTTTCGCGTCTAGCGGTCCGCCGGCGGGTCGACGCGGCGGAGTACTACGGGTCAGCGTTTCCCAGGCCATTGCCAAGGTGAATCCGTTCCAGGCCAGGGTGATTCCGGAATACCTGGTCGTGGAGCTGCTGTATTCCGGACTGACTCGCCTGAGTCCCGCGAATGTCGCGGAGCCGGACCTGGCGATCAGTTGGTCCAGCAACGAAAAACTCGACGAATGGACCTTCAGGCTGCGTCCAGCGATCAAGTTCCGGGATGGCAGTATTTGCAGGCCTTCCGATGTCATCGCATCGATCAAGGCTGTTCTGGACGCCAAGACCGGCTCGCCGGCGCGCCAGAACATAGGGCCGATCGCCGACATCGTGTCGACCGCGGATGACACGGTGACCTTCAAGTTGTCGACTCCCTACGCCGACCTGCCCATTGCGCTGTCGCATCCCAACGCCAAAATCGTGCCCGCGGCTATCATCGACAAGGGCATGGATAGACTCGCGCGGGACGCCTTCGGGACCGGGCCATTCGAGCTGGTCCAGTTCGAATCGGAACGGATCGTTGTCGCGACCCGCAACGCGCAATACTACGACCCGCAGCGTCCATATCTCGATCGCATCGAAGTAAGGGTGTATCCGGACGCGACGTCCGAAGGCAGCGCATTGATGTCGGGCGATATCGACCTGATGTCGCAGGTCCAGCCAACGGAATTCGCGCGCCTCTCGCAGGCGCCGCGCGTGAACGCGCTACGCCTGGCGTCCGGGACGTTCAGCAATGTCATCCTGGGCTGCAATCAGAAGCCTTTCGACGACATACGCGTACGCCAGGCGCTTGCGCTTACCGTGGATCGGAAAGTCATGGTGGATTTCGTGGCGGAAGGTCTGGGCACGGTCGCCAACGACACGCCGATCAACGCGTCCTACCCATTCTTCAGCAGGCGGCCGGACAAGACGGTGGATATTGCCCAAGCCAAGAAGCTGTTGGCCGCCGCTGGTTATCCCGACGGCTTGACTATCACGCTCGTCGCGTCGGATGTGCCCGCGGTGCGCACGCAGATGGCCGTCGCGTTGCGTGAAATGGCGAAGCCGGCTGGGTTCAATATCGAAGTTCAAACCATGCCGCACGCGACGTATCTGGAGCAGGTGTGGCGCAAGGGGGCATGCTATATCGGCTACTACTCGGGACAGCCCACGATCGACGCCATGGTTTCGCAGCTCTACACGTCGACCGCCGCCTGGAACGAGACCCATTGGAACAACAAGAAGTTCGACTCCCTGATCGAGCAGGCGCGTGGCACGGCCGACGCCGCGCAAAGACAGCAGCTCTATGCCGACGCCCAGGCGCTGATGCGCACCGAGGTGCCTTCCCTCATTCCTGTGTTCTTCGACTTGCTGCGCGCCCATCGAGACTACGTCAACGATTTCATGATGTACCCACGCGGCGTGCTATTCGGACTGGACCATGTGTGGCTGGCCGAGGGCGCACCGAGGCGGGCTTGATCGATAGTCCCTGTCAAACCAGATGATTCAAACGTTGGAGCATGGAATGTTGGAGCATGGAGTGTTGGAGCATGGAATGGATGTGGCCGAGGTAAGGCAATTCCCCGTAAGCGAGTTCGAGGAACGGGCTGAACGCCTCAGGGTGATCATGCGCCAGCGTGGCGCCGACGTGATGCTGGTCGACGATATCGAGCCGCTTGCATACTTCACCGGCTACGAGCGGTCGGTCAGCTTCTATCGCGCCGCCTTCATTCCCTTGCAAGGCGAGCCGTTCATGGTCCTGCGCAGTCTGGACATCGTGCCTTTTCGCGAGTGCGCGTGGTTCAGCGAGGCGGTCGGCTACCAGGATACGGATGACGCGGTCGCCGTCGTGGCGTCGGAGTTGGCGCGCAGGGGCTACGGCGCCGCGAATATCGGTATCGACTATGGAAGCCATGCCATGTCGGTATCCTCGTTTCGGAAGCTGGAGCAATTGCTTCCAGGGGCGCGGTTCATCGACATGACCGCGGTCCCTTGGGAAGCCAGGTTGATCAAGTCGGACCTGGAGCTCGAACACATCGGCCGTGCGGCGTACATCGCGGATACGACGATGAGCGAGATCCGCGGCCTGGCGAGAGCCGGCGTCAGCAGCCGCGATATGAGCGCCCATGCCGCGGGGCGATACGTCCAGCTTGGAAGTTCGCCGGGCTATGTCGGACCGATAACCTATGGAAAGGGATGGGGGTTCCTGCACGGGTTCCTGAGCGAGACGCCCATGGTTCCCGGGGATATCCTGCATGTGGAGCTGGTGCCCAAGTTCCGTGGCTACAGTGCGCGCCTGATGCGCAGCGTGGTTATAGGCCAGGCTACGAACGAGCAGAAAGCCGCGGCGGCCGAGATCGTGCGGCTGCAGGATGAACAGTTCGCGGCGATGCGCCCGGGAGCGGTGGCCAGCGATGTCGACGCCATCCTGCGTACGGGGCTGCTACGGGCTGGCCTGCGAGATAGCTATGACAACATTACCGGCTACACAATCGGGTTTTATTCACAGCAGCCCATCCGGTCCAGTGACTTCACGCGCGTATTCAGCCCATCCTCGAAATGGAAGCTGCAAAGCGGCATGACGTTTCACATGTACACGTCCGCACAGGGCCTGGCCTTCAGCGAATCCGTTGTGGTCACGCCTGAAGGCGGAAGGCGTTTCTCGAAACTGGAACGGCGCCTGTTCGAGAGCGGCCCGCGAGGCTAGGGCGCGGCACGGCTAACATAGGCGATTTCGATTCTATCCCGAGTCCATGGCACGCACGCTTACCCCCGACCCAGAGCCCGCCCAACCGTCTCCGCTGGACCGGCTGAATGAGGGCGCCGGCACGCCGCTTTATGAGATCGTGAAACGGCAGCTATCGCAGAAGATCCTGTTTGGCGACTGGGGGCCCGGCACGGTGTTGCCGGCGGAAGTCGCGCTCGCCAAGGACCTGGGGGTGGCGGTCGGTACCGTGCGGCACGCTTTGCTGGAACTGGTGAGAGAAGGATTGGTGTCGCGCCGCCGGGGCATCGGCACCGTCGTCACCAGCCGCACCCATCACCATAACCTGACGTATTACTTCCAGTATTTCCGGCTGCATGGCAGGGATGAGTCCTTGCAGCATTCGGAGCCGCGCGTTGTGTCGGTGGGCATACAGCCCGCCGATTCGCGTGTCGCGCAGAAGCTCCAGCTCGCGGACGGCGCACCTGTCGTGCGGCTGCATCGCGTGCGGGTGGTGGACAAGAGGCCTGTCATACACGACACCTACTTCTTTGCGGCGGAGCGGGCGCCGGACTTCCCCATGACGCCTGAGAAGGTGCCGAGCCGCCTGCATATTTTCTTCCTGGAACGTTATGGCGTCCGCGTCACCGCGGTCAGGGAGTTATTGGCGGCGGAGCTTGCGAACGAGGATGACCGGAAGCTGCTGGATCTGAAAGATCCTTCGGCGGTGCTCAGCATCGAGGACGTTGCATTCGACCAGACGGGCGCGCCCGTCATTTATTCGCTGCGGCGCGCCAGCACCGCGAATCACATATACATTAACGAGATCAAATAGCGGCAGCTTTTATTACCTATAACTCCGCTAGTGCAACAGTTTCGGCGTGAGTCCCAATTCGTCGGCGGCCTTCGCCAGTCGCTTGTCCCGGGTCCACACGGTTGTGCCGGGCTGCAGCCGCGCAGAGGCTAGCAATGATGTGTCTACGTAACCAATGCCGCGGTTGAACAGCCCTTCGCGCTCGATGAGGAACAGCGTTTCCTCGGGCGTGGCAACGAGCGCGTTCGGTAAATCGCGCAGCGCCCCCAGCACGAGCTCACGATTTTTCAGGCTGCCCAGGGCAATCTCGGCGATCACGAAGGGATGCGTGAGCACTTGGCCGTCAGTCAGCAGGCTGGCCAGGACCGGATCGGCCGCATTGATGTGGTCTATCCAGACCGATGTATCGACCAGGATCATTCCACTTCCTGCCGACGGCGCGGCGCAGCCTTGATGCCGGGCTGGCTTCCGCCCAGGGCGATGAGCCGCTTCGCTGCTTCGCGTTGGATCAGGGCTTTGAGTGCTTCACGTACGAGTGTGGATTTTTCTTGGATGCCCGTGTAGGCCTGCGCCTTGGATAGCAGATCGTCATCGAGTGCGATCGTGGTTCGCATGGCGGCTCCTTTGAAAGGCAGGCATGGATGTTAGCATCAATTGATGCGGATAATAATGCCGCTCGCTGCTTGTCCCTCTTCCGGATACCGAGGGGAAATGTGCTCTCTTCCTATTGGGGCACTTTGTTATCCCTACATTCGTCGCCCGCTGTCGTCTGTTGAGCTAAGCTTATACGAATATGTAATTTGGAATAGATTCTTTATTACCTATAATTGGGGTCCAGCTCAGGAACCCCCATGAACCTGCAACAATTCCGATTCGTCAGAGAAACCATCCGCCGCGACTTCAACCTTACGGAAGCCGCGCGCATGCTCTACACGTCCCAACCTGGCGTGTCCAAGGCCATCATCGAATTCGAGGATGAACTGGGCGTCAAGATCTTCGAACGCCATGGCAAGCGCATCAAGGGGCTGACCAAGCCCGGCCTGGCCGTGTCGCAGGTGATCGACCGCATCATGCGCGAGGTCGACAACCTGAAGAAGGTCAGCGATGAATTCGCCCGCCGCGATGAAGGCGGCCTGGTGATCGCATGTACCCATACGCAGGCGCGCTACCTGTTGCCCCGCGTGATTCCGGCCTTCCGCAAGCAGTTTCCCAAGGTGCACCTGTCCCTGGCCGAAGGCAGCCCGTCGCAACTGGCCGAAATGGTGTTGCACGAGCAGGCCGACCTGGCCATCGCCACGGAGTCCCTGGCGCTCACACCGGGCCTGGCGACCCTGCCTTGCTATACCTGGGAGCACACCGTGGTGGTGCGGCCGGATCACGAACTGGCCGAGTTGAAGTCCAGCGAGGCCAAGCGGCTGACGCTGGAGCAGCTGGCGGCCTATCCCATCGTCACCTACGACCGCGCCTTTACCGGCCGTTCGACCATAGACGAGGTCTTCGCCAGCCAGAGCATCCATCCGGACATCGTGCTTGAGGCCATCGACGCCGACGTGATCAAGACCTATGTCGACGTGGGCCTGGGCATAGGCATCATCGCGGGCGTGGCCTACGATCCCCGCCGCGACAGCGGATTGATCGGCCTGCCGGTGGGGCACTTGTTCGGCACCCATACGACGCGGGTGGGCGTGAAGGCCGGCGTCTTCCTGCGCGATTACGTCTACACCTTCATCGAAATGCTGGCGCCGGCCCTGACGCGCAACGTCGTGGCCAAGGCGGTGCAGGGGCAGCAGGCGGACTAGGCCTGCTTGCGGCCACCCGCAAGCGCCGCATGTTCTCCAAACGGGCTCCGCCAGCGATGGCGGAGCCCGTTTGGCTTGGTGCCCGCCACGATCCCCACTATGTCTCCAGCATCGTCCATAAAAAATATAAATAAGAAGTCTTCTCATTTACTTGCCCAAACAAACAAGAATCATTATCATTAATTCCACTTCAACGACGCAACGAGGGAAATCTCATGGCGGGGCTAAGCGCAGTGGTAGTGGGGGCGGACCGGCTAGGCAATATTCCGGACTTGCTGAAGGGACACAATATTTCGATCACGCACCACATCAGTGGCCGTGATCCTTCACATCAGAAACGCGGTCTGGCGTTGCCCACGGGCACGCAACTGGTGATTCTGCTGACCGATTTCCTTGGCCATAACGTCATGAAGACGTTCCGCCATTCGGCTCAGCGCGCCGGCATCAAGGTGGTCGCTTGCCGCCGTTCGGTATGCAGCATGCAGCAGGCGCTCAGCCAATGCGGCTTGTGTCCGAACAATCCCAATAACGCCGGCAAGGTGCATTAACGGCGGCGTTCGGCAGTAGCTGGATACTTCAAAGGCCGTCGTGTGGGCTGATCCGCAAGATCAACCACACGACGGCCTTTTTTGCGTAACTGCGCCTGCAGTGAGGAATATCAGGTCTGTTCATCCAGCGCCCGGGAAACCGCCGTTTCCCCCAGGCTGGCTTGCGGTCCGACCACGGCGAATAGCAGGCCCTGGCGCGTGCCATAGCGCGCGACCAGCCCGCCATCGGCCCGCTGCCCGGCTGGCAACAGCCGCCGCGGCGATTCCGGCGGCCGCACGTAGAAACTGAGCGTATGCCCCCCGGCGTCCTGGTACAGCACCATGGCCGCGGCGCCTCCCTCGGTGGCGAACAGGCGCCCGCCACGCGGCTGGAATCCCGCCGCGCTCAAGTCCGGCAGCTTGGCGGACGCGCCGACATTGCGCACCAGCCAGGCCTGCATGTCACCCATATTCGCTCCACTGAAGTCGACCGCGGCACTGCGATCGACCACCATCAGCTTGTAGGCCGCGATCGCATCGCTCATCGGCAAGGTGCGCAAGGACGTGTCCGGGCTGCGCCAGTCGCGCGCCTGCCAGCCGCCCACCGTTCCCAGTCCCAGGCATAGCACCAGCGACGCCGCGATGGCCAGCCGGGTTCTCAGGCGCGCGGCCTGACCTGCGCGGATGGCGGCCGGGTCCAAGGTGGGATTGAAGGCGGGCAGGGGCAGGGCGTCCAGTTCCTCCCGCAACGAACGCGCATCCTGCGCCCAGGCCCGCGCCCGCGCGGCCTGGTCCGGATGTCGCGCGAACTGCCGTTCGATGGCCTCGCGTGCCTCGTCGTCGAGCCGCCCGTCGGCATACGCGTGGAGATCGTCATCATCAGGGGAATCGCTCATTTCATGACTCGCAATAAAGGCGCCGGGCGTTTGCCCTCGCTCAACTGGCGCAAGGCCTGGCGTGCGCGGGACAGCCGGGACATCACCGTGCCGATCGGCACGTCCAGGAGGTCGGCCGCCTCCTGGTAGCTGAAGCCCTCGACCGCGATCAGCAGCAGCAAGCCTCGTTGTTCGGTCGACAGGTCGCTGAAGGCGTTGAGCGTCGCGCGGGTGCTGGCCATGTGTTCGGCCGACGGCCAGTGCGGTTCATCGGGTTCCTGCAGGTTGCCGAGCAGCCGCGCATGGCGCTTCGCGCTGCGCTGCCCGTCCAGGAAGCGCCTGTGCAGGATCGTGAACAGCCAGCTGCGCAGGCTGTCTTCCCCGCGTCGGCTGCCCCAGCGCGACAGCGCCCGTTCCATGGTCGATTGCACCAGGTCGTCGGCCGCGTGGACGTCACGAGTCAGCCACAGCGCAAAGCGCCGCAGCCGCGGGATCAGTTCACGCAATTGCGCATCTAGTTCAGTCGAAGACATAGGCGGACCGGCTTTCCTGGTTTGCGCGGGCAGAGCGGACGCAGGAGGGGCAAGCGCCCGGATGCTCACAGGGGAAAAACGCCAATCGCCATCGTTAGACGTTCGAGGCGGCGTCTTATTCCATCAAAAATAAAAAAAGTTTAAAGGAATAAACCAGGCGCCGCGGCGTCTTACAGCGGTTCAGTACAGGACCTCATCGGTCGGGAGTTATTTTCATGGCACAGCGTTCTTCAAACGGCGATCCGGGCAACCGGCCGCTGCGTTGGGTGGCCATCGGCGGCGCGGTAGCGGTCGTCGTGCTCGCCTTTGGCTATGTCGGCGGCTGGCTGGCGCCCGCGCGGCTGACCCCGAAAAAGGTCGTCGACGCCTTGCAAACCAATGGCGGCCAGCATCCAGGCTATCGACGCAATCACGCCAAAGGTATCTGCGTAATCGGCTACTTCGAAGGCAATGGCGCGGCCAGTGCCTATTCCACCGCCTCGTTCTTCGAAGCGCGCAAAAGCCCCGTGGTCGGCCGCTTCGCGCTGCCGGGCGGCAATCCCTACGCGCCTGACAGCAGCGTGCCGATCCGCAGCATGGCCCTGCGCCTGACGGCGCCGGACGGCCAGCAATGGCGCACCGGCATGAACAGCATGCCGGTCTTCCCCCTGGCGACGCCGCAGGCCTTCTACGAACAACTGACCGCCAGCGCGCCCGATCCGAAGACGGGCAAGCCCGACCCCACGAAGGTGAAGGCCTTCGTCGGGGCGCATCCGGAAATGGCCGAGTTCCTAGCCTGGGTGAAGGGCGCCAAGCCCAGCGCCAGCTTCGCCACCGAAACGTACTACTCGCTGAACGCCTTCTACCTGGTGAACAAGGACGGCACCCGGCAAGCGGTGCGCTGGCGCATGGTGCCACAGCAGACCGACGGCGCCGGCCAAGTGGCGGCCGCTGGCGATCCGGACATCCTGCGCGAGGACCTGCCACGTCGCATCGCGGCCGGTGCGCAAAGCTGGAAACTGGAATTGACGCTGGCGGCCCCTGGCGATCCCGTCGATGACGCCACCAAGGCCTGGCCCGCCGACCGCAAAACCATAGACGCCGGCACCCTGGTGCTGAATGACGTGGCGCCGCAGGACAGCGGCCCCTGTCGGGACATCAACTACGACCCGACCGTGTTGCCCCAGGGCATCCAGGTCTCCGGCGATCCGCTGCTGGCGGCGCGTTCCGCCGCCTACGCGGATTCCTATCTGCGGCGTACCAGTGAAGAAGCCGGCGTCCCCGGCACGGCGCCCCTGTCTTCGGAGAAGAAATGATGAAAACCGTATTTGTCTGGCCCGCGCGCCTGTTGCACTGGCTCATGGCGGTGATGATCGTCACCATGCTGTTCATCGGGGTGGGCATGACGGCCACCGTGTCGACGTGGCATGACGTGCTGCTGTCGCTACACCGGCCGCTGGGTGCCGCGATACTGGTGCTGGTCTGTCTGCGGCTGATCGTGCGGCTGGCATCGCGGCAGCCGCCCTTGCCCGCTGACCTGCCAGCGTGGCAGAAGCTGGCCGCGCATGGCTCGCATCTGGCGATGTATGGGCTGATGATCGCGATGCCCTTGATCGGCTGGGCGATGGTGTCGGCCGGCGGCTACCCGGTGACGCTGTGGGCGGGAGTGACGCTGCCGCCGATCGCGCCGGCCGATCCCGCCGTGTTCGCCTGGTTGCGGCTGGCGCATCGCTGGCTGGCTTATCTGTTCTTCCTGACCTTCGTCGCCCACTTCGCCGCGGCGCTGTATCACGGCCTGATCCGCCGCGATGGCGTATTGCGGTCCATGGTCGGGAAGTCGTAGGCGCAGGAATCCTGCGCCGCCGACCTCCGTTCACGAGGCGGCGGCGTTCAGGTTCCTTGAGTCATCGATGAAACAAAAAGGCAGTCCATCATGGACTGCCTTAGGTGGAATGCCGCGGGCCATATGCGGCCCTGCAAACTGAATCAAATACCGCGCATCAGTTGCCGGCGCGGGCTTGCGCGATGAGGGTGCTGTCGATGCGGCGGGCGCCGTTGTAGCGCTTGCTCCAGTACGCCAGCTCCATGCTCTCGATGCGTACCTTGCCGCCGGCGCTGGGCGAATGGACGAAGCGATCGTCGCCGAGGTAGATGCCGACGTGCGAGTAGCGCCGCCCCATGGTGTTGAAGAACACCAGGTCGCCCACTTGCAGGTCGTTGCGGGCCACCGACATGCCGACCTTCTGATAGATTTCGGCGGCATTACGGGGTAGCTTTAGACCCAACGATTGTTGGGCGACATAGGACACCAGGCCGCTGCAGTCAAAACCGGTCGACGGCGACGTGCCGCCGAAGCGGTAGCGAATCCCGAGGTAATTCAGCGCCTCGCCCGCCAGCAATACGTTATCGGTCCCGTTGCCCGGCTTGTAGGCCATGCCCGACCCGCGCGACGGCCGGCGCAGCTTCTCCGCCAGCAGCATGCCGATGGGATCGTCGGCACTGCTGGCCCACTCGGCCTCATAGCCTTCGAGGTCGGTCGAGGCATAGTCGTAGCGCTGCGAGGTGCCGGTGTTGGCGCAACCCGCAAGGATGGCGACGCCGAGCGTCACGCTGGCGAGCCGCAACAGGCGGGTATGAGGTAGGAGAGGAGACAGGAAACGTGAGAGACGGTGGCCGTATCGGTTCATTGTTCGCTTGAAGGCGCTTTAGGCGCCTGGAAGACGACGGACGACCGCCGTGGGGGTTGGAGGTGTGATGACTGAAGTGTAATAACTCGCGTGATTCTATCAATGTTGCGTACAGTTTTCCATGACTGTGCGTATAGCAAAGATGTAACGACCTGCATAAGCTCTGCAGCGCCGTTATGGCTAGAATCTAGCGAGCTTCGGAAAGAGCGTGGCAGGAATCCTGCAGTTTGGGATCCTCTTCAGCGCCGGCGAAGCCGCGCAGCGATGTCCTCAGAGAACCTTGCAGTTCTTAACGACAAGACCAAATAACTGGTAAAGATCGACAAGAATCTGAAACAGTTGACACCATAACAGGAGACACGCATGCAAAAAATCCGGGATTTCCATTACGCATCCATACATCAGCGGCAAGAATTCTGGCGTCGGGAAGGCGGTCGCATCCATTGGGAGACGCCCTTCGAGCGAACCCTGGACGACAGCCGGCTGCCCTTCGCCCGCTGGTACGTCGGCGGCAAGACCAATCTCTGTTACAACGCCGTCGATCGCTGGCTCCCCCTTCAGGCGGATAGACAGGCCTTGATCTGGGTCTCCACCGAGGTCGACCAGGAGCGGATATATACGCAGGCGCAACTGCATGACGAGGTCAATGCGGTGGCCGCCATGCTGCGCGAACAGGGGGTCGGCCAGGGCGACCGGGTGCTGCTCTACATGCCCATGATCCCGGAGGCCGTGTTCACCATGCTGGCCTGCGCACGGCTGGGCGCCATCCATTCCGTGGTGTTCGGCGGGTTTGCCGCGCACAACCTGGCGCAGCGTATCGACGACGCACGCCCCAAGGTCATCGTCTCGGCCGACGCCGGCTCGCGCGGCGGCAAGGTGATGCCCTACAAGCCCTTGCTGGACCAGGCACTGGACTTGAGCCAGTCCCGCCCCGCCGCCGTCATCATCGTCGATCGTGGCCTGGCGCCCGCGCCGCTGGCCGATGGGCAATGGGACTATGCCGAATTGCGGGCGCGTCACGAGGGCGCGCGCGTGCCCGTGACCTGGCTGGAATCGTCCGAGCCCAGCTACATCCTCTATACGTCGGGAACCACCGGCAAGCCCAAGGGCGTGCAACGAGATACCGGGGGCTACACCGTGGCCCTGGCCGCATCGATGGAGTACATCTTCAACGGCAAGCCAGGCGAGACCTTTTTTTGCACCAGCGACATCGGCTGGGTCGTTGGCCACTCCTACATCGTCTATGGGCCCCTGATCGGCGGCCAGGCCACCATACTCTACGAAGGCACGCCGGTGCGGCCCGACGGCGCCATCCTGTGGAAACTGGTCGAGCGCTTCAAGGTGAACACGCTGTTCTCGGCCCCCACGGCCGTGCGCGTGCTCAAGCGGCAGGATCCCGAATTGCTGCGGCGGCACGATTTGTCCTCGCTGCGGACCCTCTATCTGGCCGGCGAGCCGCTGGACGAGCCGACCGCGCGCTGGATCGGCGAGGCCCTGGGCAAGCCGGTCATCGACAACTATTGGCAGACCGAAAGCGGCTGGCCCATCCTGTCGGCGCAGCCGGGCGTGGAGCGCACGCCGCCGCGCCTTGGCAGCCCTTCCTTTCCCACCTATGGCTACGACGTACGGGTGATCGACGAAAGCACCGGGCAGGACCTGGAGGCGGGCCGCAAGGGCGTGGTGGCCATCGTGCCGCCGCTGCCGCCGGGCGCCATGAGCACCATCTGGGGCGACGACGAACGTTTCGTGCGCACGTATTTCGAATCGATTCCGGGGCGGCAGGTGTATTCGACGTTCGACTGGGGGCGGGTCGATGACGACGGCTATTGGTTCATCCTGGGACGCACCGACGACGTGATCAACGTGGCAGGGCACCGGCTGGGCACGCGTGAAATCGAGGAGTCCATCAGCAGCCATGCCAAGGTGGCGGAATGCGCCGTGGTGGGCGTGGCCGACGCGCTGAAGGGACAGGTGGCGGCCGCCTTCGTGGTGTTGAAGGATCCCTCGCAGGCCGAGGGCGCGGATGCCATGCGGGCGCTGGAAGGCGATATGATGCGCGTGGTCGATCAGCAGCTTGGCGCCGTGGCGCGGCCGGCGCGCATCCGTTTCGTCGCGGCCTTGCCCAAGACCCGTTCCGGCAAGGTCTTGCGGCGGGCCATCGTGGCGGTGTGCGAAGGGCGCGATCCCGGCGACCTGGCGACGATCGAGGACCCCAATGCACTGGAACTGATCAAGGAATCGCTGAAATGAATAGCAAGCCCGTCCTTACCGCCGACGACGTCAAGAAGATCCTGGCGGCCGCCGAAGCGCATGCGCAGTCCAGCAAGTGGGCCGTCTCGATCGCCGTCGCGGATGACGGCGGCCATTTGCTGGGCCTGCTGCGCCTGGACGGGGCCGCGCCGATTTCCGCCCAGATCGCGCCCGCCAAGGCGCAGACGGCCGCACTGGGCCGCCGCGAATCCAAGGTCTATGAAGAGTCGATCAACAACGGTCGTTATGCCTTCCTGTCGGCGCCGATGACGGGCATGCTGGAAGGCGGGGTGCCCATCGTCGCGCAAGGCGTGGTGGTGGGCGCGGTGGGCGTGTCCGGCGTCAAGTCGAGCGACGACGTCGCCATCGCCAACGCCGGCATCGCGGCCCTGGGGCTGTAGCTCGGGCTCCGTGCGGAGCAAGGATGAACATGATGCAGGCAGGCACACAGGCAATACAGGCAAGGTCGCGGCCGCTGCGCATCGACTACGTTTCGGACATTGCGTGCCCATGGTGCGCGGTTGGGCTCTGGTCGCTGCAACAGGCACTTTCCAACCTGGGAGACGAGGTCGATGCCCGGATCGTCTTCCATCCCTTTGAATTGAACCCGGACATGCGGCCCGAAGGCGAGGCGATCGTCGACTACCTGGGAAGGAAATACGGACGCACCCCCGAACAGATCGCCGAATCGCAGGCCATGATCCGCGCGCGGGGGGCCAGCGTAGGCTTCGCCTTCGGCGCGCGCACCTACGTCTACAACACCTTCGATGCCCACCGCCTGCTGCACTGGGCGGGTATGGAAGGCAAGCAGTTCCCGCTCAAGGCCGCGTTGCTGCGGGCCTACCATTCCGACGGCAAGGACCCCAGCAAGCACGATGTGCTGGTGGAGACCGCGGCATCGGTGGGGCTGGACGCGGCGGCGGCGCGCCGGGTGCTGGAAGCCGGGGAGTATGCCGACGAGGTTCGTGCCGAGGAGCAGGAATACATCGACATGGGCATCCAGTCCGTACCCAGCATCATCTTCAACCGCAAATACCTGCTGAGCGGCGGGCAGCCCGTCGAGGCTTTCGAGCAAGCGATCCGGCAGGTCCTGGCCGAGCCCGCGTGACGGACAGCCAGGCGCTAGGGTAAGCCCCGATGTCCGCGGCGCGGAAGCGGCTGCTAGAGTAGTCGCACTCTTTCTTTCAACGCCGGTCGCCAGTGTTGCCGACCCAGCGTTGGGCAAAAAAGCCCTTTCCCGGGATATCCCCGGGAAAGGGCTTTTTTTTTCGTTTTTTTTGGTCGCTTTTCGCCTGCGCGGCTCGCGCGGCGCCGCTACGTCGCGCGCCCGGGCGGCCGTGCGTCCTCGATAACCGGAATTTCCAGGAGTGCTACATGAGACACGGAGATATCTCCAGCAGCAAGGATTGCGTCGGCGTTGCGGTGGTCAATTACCACATGCCGCGCCTGCACACGAAAGCCGAGGTGCTGGATAACGCGCGCAAGATCGCCGACATGGTGGTGGGCATGAAGCAGGGCCTGCCGGGCATGGACCTGGTGATCTTTCCCGAGTACTCGACCCACGGCATCATGTACGACGCCAAGGAAATGTACGACACCGCCGCCGCCGTGCCGGGCGAGGAAACGGAAATCTTCGCCGCCGCCTGCCGCAAGGCCAAGGTATGGGGCGTGTTCTCGTTGACGGGTGAACGGCACGAGGAGCATCCGAACAAGGCGCCGTACAACACCCTGATCCTGATGAACGACCAGGGCGAGATCGTGCAGAAGTATCGCAAGATCATGCCCTGGGTGCCGGTGGAAGGGTGGTATCCGGGCGATTGCACCTATGTGTCCGAAGGCCCCAAGGGCATGAAGATCAGCCTGATCATCTGCGACGACGGCAACTATCCGGAGATCTGGCGCGATTGCGCCATGCAGGGCGCGGAGCTCATCGTGCGCTGCCAGGGCTATATGTACCCGGCCAAGGACCAGCAGGTGCTGGTGGCCAAGGCCATGGCGTGGATGAACAATGTGTATGTGGCGGTCGCCAACGCGGCCGGCTTCGACGGCGTGTATTCCTATTTCGGCCATTCCGCCATCGTGGGCTTCGACGGCCGCACCCTGGGCGAATGCGGCGAGGAGAGCATGGGCATCCAGTACGCGGAGCTGTCCACCTCGCTGATCCGGGACGCGCGCCGCAACATGCAATCGCAGAACCACCTGTTCAAGCTGCTGCATCGAGGCTATACGGGCAAGATCAATTCCGGCGAGGACGCCAACGGCGTGGCGGCCTGCCCGTACAACTTCTACGCCCGCTGGATCAACGATCCCGAGGGCACGCGCAAGCAGGTTGAGGCCATTACGCGCGGCACGGTGGGCACGCCGGAGTGCCCGATCGAAGGCATCCCCAACACGCCCGCCGGGCATCGCTGAGCCATGCGGGACAGTCGTGATCCGCTGGCGGCCTGGCGCATCGCCACCGAACCTTATTACAGGCCGGTGGGCGATGAGCCGCGGCGCTACGAGCTTGCCTACGGACGGCGGCTGCCGCTCATCCTCAGCGGCCCGACCGGCTGCGGCAAGACGCGTTTTGTCGAGCATATGGCGTGGCGGCTGGGCGTGCCGCTGATCACCGTGGCCTGCAACGAGGACATGACCGCGTCCGACCTCGTCGGCCGCCATCTGCTGGACGCCGGCGGCACGGTCTGGCATGACGGACCCTTGACGCTGGCGGTTCGCCATGGCGCGATCCGCTATCTGGACGAGGTGGTCGAGGCGCGCCAGGACACCACCGTGGTGATCCATCCCCTGACCGACGGCCGGCGGCTGCTGCCGCTGGACAAGAAGGGGGAGCAACTGGCGGCGCATCCCGATTTCCAGCTGGTGGTTTCGTACAACCCCGGCTACCAGAGCGCGGCCAAGGATATGAAGCCGTCGACGCGGCAGCGCTTCGGGTCGATGGCGTTCGACTATCCGCCCCCCGCGACGGAGGCGGAGATCGTGGCGCATGAGGCAGGCATTGTCCTGCCGCTCGCCGAGCAACTGGTGGCCATCGCCGGACGCACCCGGGCCCTGCGCGGACATGGGCTGGAGGAGGGCGCTTCCACGCGCCTGCTGATCCACGCCGGCTGCCTTATGCGCGATGGGCTGGATGCCAGGGCCAGTTGCGAAATGACGCTGACGGGATCGCTCACCGACGATCCCGATGTCCTGCGGGTGCTGCATGATTGCATCGATGCAACCTTCGGTTGACCCGCAGGGACCGCCATCGCGCGCGACCACGCCGGGCGCAGTGGGGGATGTCGGCGTGGGTGCCGATGGGATTGCCGATGGGGATGCCGCTGGGGACGACACGCTGGCGCGCGCGTGCGGGCGCCTGGGCATGGCCTTGCGGGCGTTCGGCCGCGGGGAGGTGCATGTGGCGGCGCTGGCCGCACCCACGGGGCCGGCCACGAGCATCGCGTTGTCGCCGCAAGGGCTGATGGTGCCGCAAGACGTGTTGCGCGACGGCTCCTTGCACCGGGCGGTGGCGGCGCATGCGCTGGCGCATCTGCGGCATACCCCGCCGGGCGTGCCGGCGGCCGGCATGAAGGCGATGACGCTGGCGGTCTTGTCCCTGCTGGAAGACGCGCGCGCCGAACGCCTGCTAGGCATGGAATTCCCCGGTTTGGGACGGTGCCTGCAGCAGGCCCTGTTCGTGGAGTCGGCCGAACCTGGGCTGGACTTCGCGTCGTTGGCCTTGAGGCTGGCGCGCGCCATCGCGCGTCCCGCGCATCGCGACGGTAATTACTGGGTCGAAAAGGGGCGCGCGGGTTTCGAGCGTGTCTGGCAGGCGGGCGGCCGGCGGCGCGAGGACTACACGGACCTGGGCCGCGTGCTTGCGAACGACCTGGGCCAGATGCGCGTGCGCCTGGACCCGGACCAGTACCGCCGACCGCGCCACCGCGATGACGATGGTTGGCTGTGGACGCATCCGGGCGACGCGCGGGAGGCGGCGCTGGCCATGCTGCCGCCGCGGGCGGGTGGGCGGGACGATGCCCACCATCCGGCGGATGACATGGGGATCGATGAAAGGGATATGGAAAGGAGCCTAGGGAAAGGACGGCGCTTCCACTATCCCGAATGGCATTACCGTGCGGGCCTGCTGCGCGAGCACTGGTGCACCCTGGAAGACATCGGTCCGCCGCCGGCGCCGTCCATGCCGCCCGGCCCCGCGCGACGGCCCTGGCGCTTGCCGCGGCTGCCGCGCGTGCAGGAGCTCGATCGCGCGCGCCGCCTGCGCAGGCAATGGGAAGGGGAAGCCCTGGATATCGATGCCGCCATCGAGGCTGCCGTGGCGCGGCGTGCCGCGATCATGCCCGACGCGCGCGTATTCGTCGCGCCCGGCAGGCAGGCGCGCGCGGTCAGCGTGCTGGTGCTGCTGGACCTTTCGGAATCGGCCAATGACCGTGCGCAGGACGGCCAGCGCCTGCTCGATCGGGAACGGCAGGCGGCGCTGCTGCTCGCCGCCGCGGCGGCCGCGTCCGGTCACCGGGTGGCGGTGCACGGTTTCCATTCCGATACGCGCCATGCCGTGCGCTATGTCCGATTGCTCGACTTCGGCCGGCCGCTGGATGTTGTCGCCGCCGCGCGCATCGACGCGCAGCGGGCGGCGTGGTCGACCCGCCTGGGGACGGCGTTGCGCCATGCGACCGGCCGGCTGCATGAGGAGGCCGCCGCCCGGCGCGCCATCCTGGTGGTGACCGACGGCGCGCCTTCGGATATCGACGTGCATGATCCACGCCACCTGGTCGAGGATGCCCGCATGGCCGTCATCCAGGCGCGCCAGGCGGGCGTGCGCTGCCACTGCCTGGCGGTGGACGGCCAGTCCGCCGATGACGTCGGCCGCATGTTCGGGGCGCGCGGCTACGACATCGTCGCCGACCCCGCCGCGCTGCCCGCCAGGCTGGCGCGGGCATTCGGGCGCTTGTTGCGATGAGCGGCCGGTTCCCTGCGACCTCGGCGTCCGGCGCCAGTCGCGGGCCCGAGACCGGTCATGGTCCCGATTTCGGTCCTGGCCGTTGCGCCGCGCCATTCCCGGCCTTGCCGTTATCCCGTCTTGTTGCGCGCGGCGGCGACCGCTACGATTTCACGCGGGACGATACGTCGTCGTCCATCGCAGGCATGGAGAGCAGGGTGTGAGCCAGACCGATCCCGTCAAGGTGGGTGTGCTGTTTTCGACCAGCGGCGCGACCGGCGCCATCGGCGCTTCGCAACGGCTAGGCACCGAGCTGGCCATTGCCGAAATCAACGAGGCCGGCGGTATCGACGGCCGCGAGCTGGTGGCAATCTGCCATGATCCGCAGTCCAATCCCGCCCGCTATGCGCACCTGGCCGAACAACTGGTGGCGCAAGACGGCGTCAACGTCATTTTCGGCTGCTACATGTCCAGCAGCCGCATCGCGGTCATCCCCGTCGTGGAGCGCTGGAACCGGCTGCTGTTCTATCCCACGTTGTACGAGGGCTTCGAGTATTCGCGCAACGTCATCTATACGGGCGCGGCGCCCAACCAGAACAGCATGCAGTTGGCGGACTACATGACCGCGCATTATGGTCCGCGCGTCTATCTGCTGGGTTCCGACTACATCTATCCCTACGAATCCAACCGCATCATGGCCGACCTGGTGCTACAACGACCAGGCGGCGCCCGCGTCGGCGAGCGCTATGTGCGGCTGGGCGCCACCGAGGCGGATTTTCGCGTGGCCATCGAGGAGATCCGCGCATCGCGGCCGGATTTCATTTTCTCGACGGTGGTCGGCGACGCCACGGCGGCGTTCTACCGCGCGTACGCCGACGCGGGTTTCGACCCCGTGCGCATGCCCATTGCCAGCCTGACCACCTCGGAGGCCGAGGCGCGGCAGATGGGCGCCGACGTCGCATGCGGGCACTATACGGCAGCGCCGTATTTCCAGTCGCTGGACACGCCCGCCAACCGGCGCGCCCTGGCCAGCCTGCGGCGGCATCACGGCGCGGACGCGACCGCCAACCTTTGCTGGGAGGCGGCCTACTTCCAGGTCCATATGTATGCCCAGGCGCTGCGCCGGGCCGGCAGCGACCAGATCGACGCGCTGTTGCCGGCCTTGTTGGGCAGCAGCTTCGAAGCGCCGCAGGGCACGGTGCGCATCGATCCGGGCAACCACCACACGTGGCTCCATCCCCGCATCGGCCGCTTGCGCGCGGACGGCGACTTCGCCATCGTGCGCGCTTCGGCGGCGGCGGTGGCGCCGGATCCCTATCTGGTCAACCACGTGCTGGGCGACTGGACGGTCAAGATGACCGAGCTGGAGCCCTGAATGGAAAGCCCTGGGCGCCGCGCCAGTCCTGCCATGCCCGCCTACCTGCGCGACCTGCGCAGTTTGCGCGTGGCGGTGTTCCATCCCGACGATGCCGACGGCCAGAGCCTGGTGCAGCAACTGGATCGCATCGGCTGCCGTACGCAGGTGCATTGGCCGCCGCCGCCGGCGCCGGCCGAGGGCATGGACGTGGTATTCCTTGCCGTGCGCCCCGACCTGGTGCATCAGGACTATCCCTGGGCCAAGGGCGAGCAGGCGCCCACGGTGATCGCGGTGGTGAACTATGAAAACCCGACCATCGTCGAGGCGGTGTTGCGGCTGGGCGCGCGGGCCGTGCTGCCCGCCCCCGTGCGTTCCTTCGGCCTGCTGTCGGCCCTGGTGCTGGCGCGCCAGGTCAACGGCGAGATGCGTCACCTGCAACGCACCTTGCGCAAACTGGAAACCCGGCTGGAAGGGCAGCGCCAGATCGCCAAGGCGGCTGCTATCCTTATGCGCGGCAGGGGTATTTCCGAGAGCCAGGCCTACGAGCTGATACGCACCCAGGCCATGGCCAAGCGGGTGTCGACGGTGGACATCGCGACCTCGCTCATCCACGCCAGCGAAATGCTCGACCTGGGTCGCTGACCAATAAATTGGTGACAGGCTGTCGAGCCCGGCTAGAATCGGATTGCCCGACGTACATAAATCAATCTGCAAGCAAAAACAGCAGCTTCAAAATTCTCTGAAGGAGACCGTCATGCCCAACGCCATCGAATCCGTGCTGGTGGAAAACCGTGTGTTTCCGCCGCCGCCCGCTGCTTCGGCGGGCGCCGCCATCGGCAGCATGGATGCCTACAAAAAACTGTGCCTGGAAGCCGAGCAGGACTTCGACGGTTTCTGGCGGCGCCAGGCGAATGAAAACCTGGTCTGGAGCAAGCCCTTCAGCCAGGTGCTGGACGAAAGCAACGCGCCGTTCTACCGCTGGTTTGGCGACGGCGAACTCAATGTGTCGGCCAACTGCCTGGACAAGCACGTGCAGGGCGGCAATGCGGACAAGGTCGCCATCATCTTCGAGGCCGACGACGGCAAGGTCGACAAGATCACCTACCGTGAATTGCTGGGCCGCGTCTGCCAGCTGGCCAACGGCCTGAAGAAGCTGGGCTACAAGAAGGGCGACCGCGCCATCATCTACATGCCCATGTCGATCGAGGCGGTGGTGGTGATGCAGGCTTGCGTACGCCTGGGCGTGACCCATTCCGTGGTCTTCGGCGGCTTCTCCGCCAAGAGCCTGCAGGAACGCATCGTCGATGTCGGCGCCACGCTGGTGGTCACCGCGGACGAGCAGGTGCGCGGCGGCAAGACCATCCCGCTGAAGCCGGCGGTGGAGGAAGCGTTCGCCATGGGCGGCTGCGACGCCGTGCGCCAGGTCATCGTCTATCGCCGCACCGGTGGCAAGACGGCTTGGGTGGAAGGCCGCGACCTGTGGCTGCATGATGTCGTGGCCGGTCAATCGGAGCAATGCGATCCGGTCCCGGTGGAAGCCGAGCATCCCCTGTTCATCCTCTATACGTCCGGCTCGACCGGCAAGCCCAAGGGCGTGCAGCATGCCTCCGCCGGCTATCTGCTGTGGTCCCTGCTGACCGTCAAGTGGACCTTCGACGCCCGTCCCGACGACGTCTACTGGTGCACGGCCGACGTGGGCTGGATTACCGGCCACTCCTACATCGCCTATGGCCCGCTGGCGGCCGGGCTGACCCAGGTGGTATTCGAGGGCGTGCCCACCTATCCCAACGCGGGCCGCTTCTGGGACATGATCGCGCGCCACAAGGTGACGACGTTCTACACCGCCCCCACCGCCATCCGCTCGCTCATCAAGGCGTCGGCTG
This sequence comes from Achromobacter aloeverae, assembly GCF_004121055.1. Classification (GTDB taxonomy): domain Bacteria; phylum Pseudomonadota; class Gammaproteobacteria; order Burkholderiales; family Burkholderiaceae_B; genus Bordetella_C; species Bordetella_C aloeverae. Next base: position 1,219,103 of record NZ_PYAL01000001.1, on the reverse strand, counting down.
CCGCGCCCGATACGGCGCCGGACCGTTATGACCTGAGCAGCCTGCGCATCCTGGGCTCGGTGGGCGAACCCATCAACCCTGAAGCGTGGATGTGGTACCACAAGACGGTGGGCGGCGAACGCTGCCCCATCGTCGACACGTGGTGGCAGACGGAGACCGGCGGTCACATGATCACCCCGCTGCCAGGCGCCACGCCCACCAAGCCGGGTTCCTGCACGCTGCCCCTGCCGGGCATCGCCGCGGCCATCGTCGACGAGACCGGCGCGGACGTGGACCAGGGCAACGGCGGTTTCCTGGTGATCAAGAAACCCTGGCCGGCGATGATCCGCAACATCTGGGGCGATCCGGAACGTTTCAAGAAGAGCTACTTCCCGCCCGAGCTGCGCGGCTACTACCTGGCGGGCGATGGCGCGCAGCGCGACGCCGACGGCTACTTCTGGATCATGGGCCGGATCGATGACGTGCTGAACGTCTCCGGCCATCGCCTGGGCACCATGGAAGTGGAATCGGCCCTGGTGTCGCATCCGTTGGTGGCGGAAGCCGCGGTGGTGGGGCGTCCGGACGACACCACGGGCGAGGCCGTGGTGGCCTTCGTGGTGCTCAAGGGCGCGCGTCCCGAGGGCGACGAGGCCGCGGCGGTGGCCAAGCAGCTGCGCGACTGGGTGGCCAAGGAAATCGGCCCCATCGCCAAGCCCAAGGACATCCGCTTCGGCGAGAACCTGCCCAAGACCCGCTCGGGCAAGATCATGCGGCGCCTGCTGCGCGTGGTGGCCAAGGGCGAGGAGGTCACCCAGGACGTCTCGACGCTGGAAAATCCGCAGATCCTCGACCAGTTGTCGAAGTCGGTATGAGACCCACCCCAGCGCGCTGCGCGCGCCCCCCTCAAGGGGCGCGCGTAGCGGACCGGGGGACCCGGATCCGCCGCGCCCCGCTTGAGAGGCGCTTCGGCGCCGCTGACTCCGGGGACGCTGCGTCCTGCCGGGGAGACACTTGAGCGCGGCTGACCTTGGATCCGCCGCGCCCCGCTTGAGAGGCGCTTCGGCGCCGCTGACTCCGGGGACGCTGCGTCCTGCCGGGGAGACACCTGAGCGCGGCTGGCCTTGGATCCGCCGCGCCCCGCGGGGAAGGCGCCTCCGCGCCGCCCGCTTGTTGTTCCATGGGAGTTCGCAATGATCGTATTCGTGACGGGCGCGACGGCGGGTTTTGGCGCCGCCATCGCCGAGCGCTTCATCCGCGACGGCCACAAGGTGGTCGCCACCGGCCGGCGCAAGGAGAAACTGCAGGCCTTGCGCGACCGCCTGGGCGAGCGCTTGTCGACGCTGCAGCTGGACGTGCGCGACGCCGCCGCCGTGGCGGCCCTGCCGGACACGCTGCCGCCGGCTTTCGCCGAGATCGACGTGCTGGTCAACAACGCCGGCCTGGCGCTGGGCCTGGAGCCCGCCCAGCGCGCCGACCTGGACGACTGGATAGGCATGATAGACACCAACGTCACCGGGCTGGCGCGCGTCACGCACGCCCTGCTGCCCGGCATGGTGGCGCGCAATCGCGGCCATGTCATCAATATCGGTTCGGTGGCCGGCAACTACCCGTATTCGGGCGGCAATGTGTACGGCGCCAGCAAGGCGTTCGTGCGGCAATTCAGCATGAACCTGCGCGCCGACCTCACGGGCACCGCCTTGCGCGTGACCAATATCGAACCCGGCCTGGTCGGGGGCACGGAATTCAGCGACGTGCGCTTCAAGGGTGACAAGGCCAAGGCGGCCAGCCGCTACGAGGGCGTCACGGCCCTGACCGCCGACGACATCGCCGAGGCCGTGGCCTGGGTCAGCGGCTTGCCGCCGCACGTCAATATCAACAGCCTGGAAGTCATGCCGGTGGCGCAGTCGTTCGCGGCGCTGTCGATCACGAAAGACCGTTGAATCGCGCGGCCGGCCGTCAGCGCCGCCGGGTCTTCGAGCGGCGCTTCGTCATGCGCGATACGAGCGACCTGACAACGCTCGCGGGAGGCGTGGACGTGTCCGGCAACTCGTCGTCGATATCGTTCTCGTCTTGCTCGAGCGTGAACCACGGCGCGTGGTAGGTCCTGCGTTCGTAGGCCTGCCCCGTACGGTCGCTGACGCGCCCCGTGATGACGCGGGTGGGCCGGCCCAGGGCGTCATGGAGATACTGGTCGGACGGGAAGTTGGCGTTCCAGCTCGACATGGTGTCATAGCTGGGAAATTGCGTGCGTGCCAGCGTGGCGGATGCGTTGCTCAGGAAAGGGCTGCAGAAAAACGCGGGCCATTGCGTGAGCACCTCGCCAGCGGGGGCATGTCGTGTGTAGTCCCTGACGGCATGGACGACGCCTGGTGTGCCCAAGGGGAGCGATATTTGGCCGAATTGGCTGCAGAGGTAGACCGGATTGCCTCCAGGCACGCGCAGGAAGGTGCATAGCGTGCGGTCGCGCCCATCCACATAGGTCGTGGTCATAGGCAGATTCTGCGCGCTCGCCGACAAGGGCGCCGCTGTGGTCGAAAATGCGTCCGCTGCCTGGATGGCATAGAGGGCAGGCTGTGCCGACGGCAGCGCGAATGACTTCAGAAACATGAGGTATGGCGATGTGTCGTCGGGGTCGCCGAGGTCGGCGACGTCGGCGGTAGTCGCATCGCTCGCAGCCAATGCGCGCCCGCGCGACCGCAGAAACGCGTAAGTGCTCTTGTCTGTCGCCGCGCCCGTCAGAAAAAGATAGTGCGCGCTGGCGAGGTTGTCGGTGACGGTTGCCGATAAATTGAAATTACTGGAGACAGTGGCATACCAACCCGTCATGTTGTTGGCCTGGTAATCGACGCGCGACGCCTGGTTCTGCGGACCCGTGCCGTCGAAGTTCCCGTCATAGGGGGTGGTTTCCAGATCGTCGAAGCCCACTTGCTCGATGGCCACGCTGCCGTCGTCGTTGGCCTTGAGTTGCGTGCCGGAAAAACTCGTGGCGATCACACGCCCCAGTGCGTCGAACTGCACTTGCAGCTTGTTCATGTTCGGGTCGAGCAGGGTCGTTGGCGCCAGGAAGCGATAGTCGATGGTGCGGGCGGTGACGACATTGCCATAGACATCCGTCGCTGCCGTCACCAGCACGTATTGGCTGTCCCAGGAGTACGTGGTGGAGGGGTATTTGCCATCCGCCCCTTCCAGAAATGATGGGAAGTACAGGTTCAGCCTCCAGAATCCGGTATCGTCGTTGTAAAAGTTGATATCGAACTGGCCGGCGTGGATCCTGTCCGTTTCCGGCGCGCCGCCGGGGACGGTGAGCAGCAGGTTTTCCGACGTGTAGCCCGCAGCCGTGATTTCACTGGCGCCCAGGCCGTTGCCGGTGAGGAACGCGTGGTCCGCGTTGGTCATGAGCGCTGTGTACTTGCAGGTCAGCAGGACCAGAGGCCCTGGCAGTTCGGAATTGTATTGATAGCGGGTCTGTGCCTGCAGGGTACGGGTCTGCCCCGGCGCGAGCAGGCAGGTCGGGTCGCCCAGCGCCGACAGCGTCTCGACATGCAGGCCCGGGCCGCCCGGTTTCGCGGCTGCGTACGTGTCGTAGGTCAGGACGTTCTGGCGTTCCACCGCCAGCGCGCCCAGCCGGTAGTCGGAGCCGTCCAGGTGCTGCGCCTGGAAGCGCGATTCCGCGAGGCGCAGCACGGTTTGCTGGTCATCGAAGGTGGAGGTCCAGCTCAGACCCGTGACGGCGCTTGCGCCGTTGCCCGCGACGGGGAAGGGGATGCGTAGCGACGCGTCCAGTCCGGTGTCCACATAGGGGTTGGCGGACGTGGCCGTCAGCCACCTGGGATAGGCGACATCCACGCGCCAGGTGGCATAGCCGTACTGGTCCGCGTCCATTTCCAGGGTCTGCGTGACCAGGGGGTCGGTGGCGTATCCCTCGTAGTTGTAGGTGATCGTCTCCAGCGCCATGGGCAGCACGATCGCGTAGGGCAGGGTTGGCGACAGGTCTCGGACCGCCCGGCTTTGCCAGCGCATGTGCTGGATGGACAGGGGAACGTCGCTGGCGCCGTAGGTTTCGACGCGTAGCGTGCTGCCGGCCAGCGCGCGGGCTTGCCACCACAGCTGCTCGACGCCCGGGGTCGCCACCGTGTCGTGCCAGGGCGCCTGGACCGTCGTGGTGGCGGTGTATTGGGTGTACCGTGTCGCCAGGTTGGCGTAGGCGGATGCGTCCGAATACGGCATGCCGTAGAAATAGGGGCTGCCGGTTGAGGACTTCAATGTATCGTCCGTCACCCGGCCCGCATGGAACCAGGTCTTGGTGACCGAGGGCGCGAGCGCGGATACCCGCGTGGCGGTCGGAGCCGGCGTGGCCATGCTCCAGGTCCAAGTCTCCTGGCGGATTTCCGTATATCGAAAACCGCGCGATTCGCGCTCCCTGCCGTCCCAGACGCCATCCCGGTATTTCGGTGTCGAGACGCGCTGCAGGTTGGTGACTTGATCGACCTGCGCGATGCTGTCCACGAGCATGCGCGCGCCGGGACGATGGGTGGGCGCGCCATTCCTGGTCTCCACCTTCTCGTCGACCCAATCCTGGATCGAATTGCGCCAGGTGACTTCGGTGCGGGCGCCCGCGTTGTTGTCCAGCGCGGCCAGCTGATAAGGCGGCGTGGCATTGAGGTCTAGGCGCCAATAACGGGTCGCGCCGGATCCGGGATAGCCCTGCGGCGGCGTCACGTCGCCATAGGGTTGGGTCAGCACGATGCTGGTGCCGCCCGTACCGGCGCTGTCGGAAAACTGGATGCTGGCGAGGTTCCCCAGATGGAAGCCGGCGGGATAGGGGATGATGGCAGGCGTGCTGGCGTAGCCGTTGCCGCATAGATTTTGGTGGATCCGGATGCCATCCACGTCCGCATAGACCAGGTCCGGGGCCTGCTGTCCGAAGAGGGAAAGGAAATAGACCCGCCCGGGATCGAACGAGGTCGCGTCGAAGGGCAGCGCGGCGGTCATGGTGACCGCCGCGCCGAAACGGCCGTTGCCCAGCCACGGCCAGTATGTCAGCGAGTCGTGCCGCACGCGCACCAGCTGCGGCTGCCCCGAGCCCAGCACGTCGGCGAAATTCACCCATTCCCGGGGATTGCGTCCGGGCATGGGCAGCACGATGCCGCCAGCCTGGGCAACCTCCCGTGGCGCGGAGAAAGCGACCGTGGTGTCGGTGGACTGGTTGGTGTAATAGCGCACCGAAGTCGGCGACAGGACGAACAGGTCCGGCAGGCCCGAGCCGTGCATATTGCCGAACCTCGCGTACGGGGCGCCGATTTCGGTGGGCAAGGTCTGGACGGGAACGAAGGCCGACCAGGTCTGGTCGGCCTGCATGGCGTGATAGCCGCGTGGGCCGCCGGCGCCCGTCTTCAGGCTTTCCAGGCTGCCGTCGCCATTGATGTCCATCAGCAGGTTGTCGGCGGCGCCGCTGATGACGGGAACACTGCCCAGCAGATTTCGCGGTCCATAAGTAATCGCCCGCGGCGTCGCGCCCTTGCGCTGGTCGCGCACCGGACGGCGGTAATACCAGCAATTACCTATTCGATGCAGCAGACCGGCCATGCCTTCGCTGTAGAGATCGGTTTCCGAATACAGGATGGGATCCGATTCCGGCGTGTCGCCGTCGATCGGCAGGGCCATGGGTTGTGCGAGGGCCGTCCAGCAGCTGGCGTCCGCCGGCGCGGCGAAGTCCGGCGTCCACTCGATGTCCACCAAGGGCAGGAACCGCCAGGCGCCGTCGGTCTCGTAGGCCATGCGCTGCGTGCCCATCAGGCGCGCGGCCGAGGGCAGTTCTTCATAGTCCAGCCACAATCGGGAAACCAGTGTCGGCGTGCCCTTGTCGCTCAATTGCTTGTCGTTGTCGATGCGGTGGTACATGAGCACCTGGCGGCACAGGTATTCGGCGGGAACGGCGTAGCCATAACCGTAGTCGACGTGGTGATCCTGGCGCCTGACCCACGATTGCGCCGCGATGGCGTCATAGGATGCCGGTACCTGCCAGGCAGGGGTGGGCTGGCTGTAGTCGAACAGCAAGGTAAACAGCCAACCCTGGTGATCGGGCCCCTGGGTCGCGTCCGTATTCGAGAGGAAGGGCTGTTGTGCGCAGGTCGTGTTGCCGTAGTGGATCGCGGTGAGATAGCGGCTGGACTGCTTGGCATCGGGACCGGGACTGTATTTGTAGTAGATGTGCTGGCCGTCCGGGGTCACGGACTCATGCAGCAGCCAGGCCGCCGTGCGGGTCGTATCGGCGGGATCCTGGATGCGGGCGTCCGCGGTCCTGCCGAACCACAGTATCTCGCCGTCGGCCATCGACACCTGCCAGAAGTCATTGGCCTGCGTGTCTGGCGCTTGCATGTAGACGATGCGCGAGAACGCGCCTTCCTTGCGCGGCATGTACTGCAAGGCGGTGTAGCGCGCCGGCGTGCCGCTGACCGAGGATAGCGATCCGGTGTACGACATCACCTCGCCGTCCGGTCCGATGAATTCGTCATTGCGATCGTAGTTGGGAAAACCGTGATCGAAGCGCCGACGTATCGACGGCGGTCCGGCATCCCAGCCCCAGCCGAACACGCCGTTGCCGCCTCCGCTCGCCAGGGCCAGCCGGGGCGCATAGCCGCGTCCCGGAGAAATGGGGAGGTCGATGGAAAAGCTCGTGCCGCCGCCATTGCCGATGGGCGCGGCCTCGACCGATGCGATGCCGAGCCCGCCGGCGCCAGGCTGGGGCAGGGTGGGTGGGGCCGGCGTGGCGGTTGGCGCGGTCAAGGGTCTACCCATGTCCGTTATGCTCCTGAGCGATGGCCGATGCTGCCGGCGTCAGTTCGAGGGATATGCGGATCGCAAGGCAAGTCTAGGAAGGCCTGGTCGCGACACGGTATTGCGCAATCGCGCAACCGTTTTGAAAACCGGCCCTGTTTCACCGCGTCGCGGCGGAGTCGAGTGGGGAAGCGCGCTCCTGATACTCTATGGCCTGCCGGGTGGCGCGCGCGGCGCGGCCCCGTTTCGTGACGCAAGGCGACAAAACCACAGCAAGGAAACCAGCATGATCGATTTACGCAGCGACACCGTGACCCGGCCCAGCGCCGCCATGCGCGCGGCCATGGCCGCCGCCGAGGTGGGCGACGACGTCATGGGCGACGATCCCAGCGTCCAGCGCCTGCAAGCGCTGACGGCCGAACGCGCGGGCAAGGCCGCCGGGCTGTTCTTTCCGACCGGCACGCAGAGCAACCTGGCGGCCATCATGGCCCATTGCGGCCGGGGCGACGAGTACCTGGTGGGCCAGCTGGCCCATACCTACAAATACGAGGGCGGTGGCGCGGCGGTGCTGGGCAGCGTCCAGCCGCAACCCGTCGAGCACGCGGAAGACGGCTCGCTGCCGATCGCGAAGCTGGCGGCGGCGATCAAGCCGGTGGACGACCCCCATTACGCCCGCACGCGCCTGCTGGCCCTGGAGAATACCTTCCATGGCAAGGTGATCCCGCAGGACTACATCGTCGAGGCCGCCGCGTTCGCGCGCAAGCACGACCTGGGCGTGCATCTGGATGGCGCGCGGGTCTGCAACGCCGCGGTGGCCAGCGGCAAGACGATCGCCGAACTCTGCGCGCCCTTCGATACCGTGTCGATCTGCTTTTCCAAGGGATTGGGCGCGCCGGTCGGCTCCGTGCTGGTGGGCAGCCGTGCGCTGATCGAGGGCGCCCGCCGTTGGCGCAAGGTGCTGGGCGGCGGCATGCGCCAGTCCGGGGTGCTGGCGGCGGCCGCGCTGTACGCGCTGGAAAACAACGTCGACCGCCTGGCCCAGGACCATGCGAATGCCGCCCGCCTGGCGCGCGGCCTGGCGCAGATCGACGGCGTGACCGTGCATGGCCACGCGACCAATATGGTGTTCGTTTCGGTGGCGCCGGAACATGGCGCGCCGCTGGGCGCCCATGCGAAGGAACAGGGCTTGATGATCAAGCCGGTCTACGGCGCCGCCATGCGCCTGGTCACGCACCTGGACGTGTCCGAGGCGGACATCGACCGCAGCGTCGCGATCTTCAAGTCCTACTTCGCCAAGTAGGAGCGAGGTGCCCGGGGGGAGCCGTCCAGGGCGGCCGGGCCGCTTGCGGCAGCGGCGGCTCGTGCGTTCGCCGGAACGTCCCCGTTCCTTACACGCCCGTCGCCTTGTAGTCCAGGCGCAGATGCTGGCGCATCAGCGCCGCGGCCCATTCCAGCTCGTTCTCGGCCACGGCCTGCATGATTTGCAGGTGCTCCTGGATGGACGCCATGTGGCGCGGCGTCTGCAGCCGCGTGCCGCGGATGGCCAGGCGCCGCAACTGGTTCTGCTGCTGGATGGTCTGCAGCACGAAACGGTTGCCGGAGAAGCGGGCCAGCATTTCATGGAATTCGGCGTTCAAGGCGAAGAACGTCCTCGCCATGGCTTCCGGGTCGGCTTCCTCGATCAGCGCCAGGTGACTGGCGCGCATGCGCCCCAGCGCCGCCGGATCGGCGCGGAAGTCCGGCTCCTGCAATCCTGCGCACTCGACGGCGGAACGGAAACGAAAGCTCTCGGCGCGCGCCTGCGCGTCCTCAAGGGAGTTCGGGAAACGCCAACCATGCCCCTTGCGCTTTTCGATCAGCGCTTCGGCGCTCAGGCGCACCAGGGTCTTGGCCAGCACGCTGCGCGTCACCGAGTAGCGTTGCAGCAGGTCGCGGTCGGTGAAGCTGTCAGGCAATTGGTGGTTGGCGCGATCCTCGATGAGGATGCGGTAGAGCTCGTCGCCGGTCAGCCCCTGCGACTGCCATTCCGGCGCCCGCGCGTCATCGGCCAGTTCGCGGACGTAATAGCCGCTGTTCTGCTTGTAGCTGATGAGGTTCTGCATGGCGAGCAGCTTGAGGGCGGCGCGGACGGGCGTGCGCGAGACCTGGTATTGCCGCGCCAGCCACTCTTCCGACAGATGGCTGCCGGTGACATGCGTGCCGCCCAGTATTTCCCGCGCGATGCGGCGCGCCAGGTCTACCTGCAGGGCGGTGGGGCGAAACGCTTGGACAGGGTCTAGCATAAGCGGCTCCCGTTTGCGTGCAACGGCATGTCGGCCCCGTGCCGGGGCCTGATTTGCCCGCAGGATACGCTATTTGTGTTTATGTAGCGACAAAGTAAAGGTAACAGTCAGGTAGCGGGCGCCAGCCGATCCGTGGCGGTCGCGGCCCGTAGCCGCCGGTTGCAGCCAGACCCGGAAACCAGGTCCGCGGGCGGCTGGCCGGGATGCCGGGCGGCGAGGGTCTACCGCGCCTCGATCAGGCTCGCGTAGCCGTCGCGCGCGTCTGGCCAGGCGAGCCGCAGGCCGCTGGCGCGCAAGCGGGCGTTGCGCATGCGCTTGCTGCCCACCCCGGCCGGCGGCGGACCGTCCAGGGGCAAGGGCGCGCCCAGCAGGCCGGCGAGATGGTCGTAGAGGACATCCAGGGGCAGGGGCGTGTCATCCGCGCCCAGGTACACGGGTAGCGCGTCCGCCAGGCGGACCAGGTGCGCGATGGCCGCCGCCGCGTCGTCCACATGCATGCGGTTGGCCCAGTGCGCCGCCCGGCGAGGCGCGCGCGCCACGCCCTGGCGCAGCCGTTCCAATAGCTGGACGCGTCCCGGACCGTATAGACCCGCCAGGCGCAGGGCGGTGACCGGCAGGCGTTGTTCGGCCAGCCATTGCTCGGCCCGCAGCAGGATTTCGCCATTCTCGCCTTGCGGGCCGGGTGGCGTCTCTTCGTCTATCCAGCCGCCGTCGTGGTCCCCGTAGACCGCCGACGAGGACACGAAGACCATGCGTTGCAAGGCGCTGGTGTCGAGCGCGGACAGCAGGTGGCGTGGTCCGTCGATGAAAACGTCCCGATAGGCCCGGGAATCTCTCGCGTCCGGCGCCAGGACGTACACCAGGCGGGTAATGCCGCGCGGCAGGCCGCGCAGCGTGTCCGGCCGGCTGACGTCGCCCGCCAGCCATTGCACCGCGCCGGCCGGGCCGCAAAGGGCCGCCGTGGCGGGCGGGTGCCGGCGCAGGACCCAGAGCGTGCCGCCGGACAGCCGGGCGGCCACGCGCATGCCCAGGTCGCCGCCGCCCACCAGCAGCACGCGCTCGGCCTGGGTATCCGGGCTATGCGGCGCATGCGGAGCGGGAATGGCGGCCATCGGCGGGCGGGGCCCGGACTACATGCCGCTGTAGACGGGACCTTCGCCCCCCTGCGGCGCCACCCACACGATGTTCTGCGTGGGGTCCTTGATGTCGCAGGTCTTGCAGTGCACGCAGTTCTGCGCGTTGATCTGCAGGCGGTCGGCGCCGTGGTCGTCCTTGACGAATTCGTACACCCCGGCCGGGCAGTAGCGCGCCTCCGGCCCGCCGTACTTGGCCAGGTTGACGGCCACCGGCACGCTGGGGTCCTTGAGCGTCAGGTGGACGGGCTCGTTTTCGTCATGGTTGGTGTTCGAGATGAACACCGAGCTCAGACGGTCGAAGGTGATCTTGCCGTCGGGTTTGGGATAGTCGATGCGCGCGCATTCCGAGGCCGGCTGCAGACAGGCATGGTCCGGCTTGGTGCGGTGGATGGTCCAGGGCATCTTGCCCTTGAGCAGCCATTGCTCGACGCCGGTCATGATGGTGGCGACGGTGCGTCCCTTCTTGAACCATTGCTTGAAGTTGCGCGCCTTGTTCAGTTCCGTGTGCAACCAGGAAGCCTTGAAGGCGGCCGGGTAGGCGGACAGTTCATCCTGGCGGCGGTCGCCCGCCAGCGCATCGAAGGCGGCTTCGGCGGCCAGGGCGCCGGTCTTGATCGCGGCGTGGCTGCCCTTGATGCGCGAGGCGTTGAGGAAACCGGCCTCGCAGCCCACCATGGCGCCGCCCGGGAACACCAGCTTGGGCAGGGCTAGCAGGCCGCCCGCGGTAATGGCGCGGGCGCCGTAGGCGATGCGCTTGCCGCCCTCGAACGTGGGACGGATGGCCGGGTGGGTCTTGTAGCGCTGGAACTCCTCGAAAGGCGACAGCCAGGGGTTGGCGTAGTCCAGGCCCACCACCATGCCCACGGCGACGAGGTTGTTGTCCAGGTGATAGAGGAAGGACCCGCCATAGGTGTCGGCGTCCAGCGGCCAGCCGGCCGTGTGCACCACCAGGCCGGGGCGCGACTGCGCCGGGTCGACTTCCCACAATTCCTTCAGGCCGATGCCGTAGGCCTGCGGGTCGCAGTCCTGGTCCAGCTTGTAGCGGGCGATCAGCTCGCGGCCCAGCTGGCCGCGCGAGCCTTCGGCGAAGATGGTATAGCGGGCCAGCAGCTCCATGCCCGGCTGGTATTGATCGGTGTGGCTGCCGTCACGGGCCACGCCCATGTCGCCGGTATACACCCCGCGCACCGCGCCCTGTTCGTCGTACAGCACGCCGGCGGCGGCGAAGCCGGGGAAGATATCCACGCCCAGGGCCTCGGCCTGTTCGCCCAGCCAACGCACTACGTCGCCCAGCCGGACGATGTAGTTGCCCTTGTTGTGGAAGCACTCGGGCAGCAGCCAATCGGGGGTCTGGCGCGCGCCGGTCGCGCTGAGGAAAAGGAACTTGTCCTCGGTGACGGCCACCGTCAGCGGGGCGCCTTTTTCTTTCCAGTCGGGAATCAGCTCGGTCAGCGCGCCGGGGTCCATGACCGCGCCCGACAAGATGTGGGCGCCCAGTTCGGCGCCTTTCTCCAGCACACAGACGCTGACCTCGTGGTTCTTCTCTGCCGCCAACTGCTTCAGGCGGATGGCGGCGGCCAGGCCGCCGGGCCCGCCGCCCACGATGACAACGTCGTATTCCATGCTTTCGCGTTCTGACATGCGCTTTTGCCCCTCTGTGTCCCTGGCGATGAATGCCGCATCGCGGCGGCGTTTGCTGGAAGTATGATCCAGGCTCAACCCTCGATTGTATTGCAGCCGCGAACAAACTCGCCCGCGTCGTATCGGGCGGGCGGCCGCGGCGAAAATCCCGCCTGCTTGCTCATGCCCCATTCCGTTTCCGATCCCGATTCCGCCTCCTCCGTCGCCTTGTCCCCGGGCGCCACCCACGTCGTCGACGTGCCGCTGCGCTGGGGGGATTCCGACGCCATGGACCACCTGAACAACACCCTGTATTTCCGCCTGATGGAAGAGGCGCGCATGCAGATTCTGTATGGCGCCGGGCTGCGGCTGCCGGCGGACGACGGCCCCATCCTGGCCCATGCGTCCTGCGATTTCCTGCGTCCGCTCACCTATCCGGCCACCGTGCGGGTGACGCACACCCTGACCCGGATCGGGCGTTCCAGCATGGAATTCGAACTGGTGCTGGAGAAGGCCGGCGACGAAGGCGGCCCCTATGCGCGCGGGCGCAACGTGCTGGTCTGGATGGATTACGTCGCCAACCGTTCCGCTCCCTGGCCGGCGGCGGCCCTGGCGGCGCTGGCGCGGGTCATGCGGGCGGCCTAGTTTCCGCATTGCGGCATTCCCCGTAAAATCGGTCGCGGCCCATCGGCCGCGGCGCCTGGGCGCCTTCAGGCCGATGCGAAGACCTGCAAGACCGATAACACCAAAATCCGGCCACCCGCGCCGGGCCCTGCGGGGACGCGGCGGGAACGGGACAGGCCGTTTATTGACCTTACTGGAGTTGGAGCGATGGACAAGGTTTATGCGAGCGCCGCCGAGGCGCTGGCCGGCGTCGTCAAGGACGGCCAAATGATCGCCGTGGGCGGCTTCGGACTGTGCGGGATCCCGGAGGCGCTGATCGCCGCCCTGCGTGATTCGGGCGTCAAGGGGCTGACCTGCATCAGCAACAACGCGGGGGTCGACGGCTTCGGCCTGGGCCAATTGCTGGCGACGCGCCAGATACGCAAGATGATCGCTTCGTACGTAGGCGAGAACAAGGAATTCGAACGCCAGTTCCTGTCGGGCGAACTGGAGCTGGAGTTCACGCCGCAGGGCACGCTGGCGGAAAAGCTGCGCGCGGGCGGCGCCGGCATCCCCGCCTTCTTCACGCGCACCGGCGTGGGCACGCTGGTGGCCGAGGGCAAGGAAATCCGCGAATTCGACGGCCAGCAATACGTGATGGAGCGTTCGCTGGTGCCGGACGTGTCGCTGGTGAAGGCGCATATCGCCGACCGCAGCGGCAACCTGGTGTTCCGCAAGACCGCGCGCAATTTCAATCCCAACGTGGCGCAGGCCGGCAAGATCACCATCGTGGAAGTGGAGAAGGTGGTGAATACGGGCGATCTGGATCCGGACCAGATACACCTGCCCGGCATCTTCGTGCACCGGATCGTGGTCAACGCGAATCCGGAAAAACGCATCGAACAACGCACTATCCGCCCCGCGGCCTAAGGAGAGAACACATCATGGCATGGTCCCGTGACGAAATGGCCGCGCGCGCCGCGCGCGAGCTGCAAGATGGTTTTTACGTGAACCTGGGCATCGGCCTGCCCACCCTGGTCGCCAACCACGTGCCGGCCGGCATCGAGGTGTGGCTGCAATCGGAAAACGGCCTGCTGGGCATTGGCCCCTTCCCGACGGAAGACGAGGTCGACGCCGACCTGATCAATGCCGGCAAGCAGACGGTGACGACGCTGCCGGGCTCGTCGATTTTCTCGTCGGCCGATTCCTTCGGCATGATACGCGGCGGCAAGATCAACCTGGCCATCCTGGGTGCGATGCAGGTGTCGGCCAAGGGCGACCTGGCCAACTGGATGATTCCGGGCAAGATGGTCAAGGGCATGGGCGGGGCGATGGACCTGGTGGCCGGCGTCGGTCGCGTGGTCGTGCTCATGGAGCACGTGGCGCGCAAGAAGGACGGCACCGAGGACCTGAAGCTGCTGCCCGAGTGCAACCTGCCCTTGACGGGCGTGGGGGTGGTCGACCTGATCATTACCGACCTGGGCGTGATCGAAGTCACCGAAAAGGGCCTGAAGCTGGTTGAACTGGCGCCGGGCGTGACGGTCGACGAAATCAAGGCCAAGACCGGCGCCCCGCTGGACACCGGCAAGATCGCGGCCTGAGCGCCGGCGGTTCATGGCGGAAAGGGCGGCCAGCGTCAGCGCTGGCCGCTTTTTTTGTGCCTGGCGCAGTCCGGGTACGGGGCTTGCTTTACCCGACGGTCCAGTAACGATCGCGGGTACCCATGTCCGGATTGAACGGGGGCGCTCCCCTGTCCCTCAAGCTCTTGACGGTGAACACCCATAAGGGGTTCACCTTCTTCAACCGCAAGTACATCCTGCCCGAATTGCGCGATGCGGTCCGTGCCGTGGGGCCGGACCTGGTCTTCCTGCAGGAAGTGCTGGGCGCGCACGAGGGGCACGCCGCGCGGTTCGCGGGCTGGCCCGCGACATCGCAATACGAGTTCCTCGCGGACAGCATCTGGGCCGATTTCGCCTATGGCCGCAATGCCGTATATCCGCAAGGACACCACGGCAACGCGGTGCTTTCCAAGTTTCCTATCGTGCATTACGAGAATATGGACATTTCCGTGGCCGGGCACGAGAAGCGCGGCCTGCTTCATTGTGTCATCGAGCCGCCGGGCCGGCCCCAGGTGCACGCCATCTGCGTGCACCTGGGCCTGCGCGAGTCGCACAGGCAGGGGCAGTTGGACCTGCTCTGCGGGCGCATAGAGCGCGAAATCCCGCGTGGGCATCCGGTTCTCATCGCCGGCGACTTCAACGATTGGCGGCTGCGCGCGCACGGCAAGCTCAGCGGCTGCGCCGGCTTGAAGGAGGTCTTCATCAGCACGCAGGGCGTGGCCGCGCGGACCTTTCCCGCCCGTTGGCCCTTGTTGCGGCTGGACCGCATCTATGTGCGCGATACGAGACGCTTCCAGCCGTTGGCGCTGGCCACGCGGCCCTGGGCGCACCTGTCCGACCATACGCCGCTGGCCGCGGAGGTGGAATTATGAGTATTCGCTGGATACCGGGGAATGCCTTCACCCTGCTGGAGAACGGCGAAGCGTTTTATCCGCGGGTCTTCGAGGCGATCGACCAGGCGCGCGTCGAAGTGCTCGTCGAGACCTTCATCCTGGCCGACGACAAGGTAGGCCAGGGCTTGCGCGAGGCGCTGATCGGCGCCGCGCGGCGTGGCGTGCGCGTCAACCTGCTGGTGGACGGCTACGGGTCGGAAGGCCTGTCCGACGCCTTCATCGGCGGCATGACGGATGTCGGTGTGGTGATCCAGGCCTTCGACCCGCGCGCCCGCGTCTTCGGCCTGCGCACCAACGTCTTTCGCCGCATGCACCGCAAGCTCGTGGTCATCGATGGCGAGCGCGCGTTTATCGGCGGCATCAATTTTTCGGCGGACCACCTGGGCGACTTCGGGCCGCAGGCCAAGCAGGATTATGCGGTGGAGGCGAGGGGGCCCATCGTCGGCGAAATGCACCGTTTCGCCTTGCGCGCGCTGGAGCCGCCGCGCCGGCGCCACTGGTGGAGCCGGCGATCGCGCGCGGCAGAGAATCCGCCGCGCGTCGGGTCGGCCGAGGCCATGCTGGTGGTGCGCGACAACCATCGCCACCATACCGATATCGAACGCCACTACCGCGCCGCCATCCGCCTGGCGCGGCGCGACGTCGTCATCGCCAACGCCTATTTCTTTCCCGGCTACCGCCTGCTGCGCGAGCTGCGCAACGCCGCGCGGCGCGGGGTGCGCGTGCGCCTCATCCTGCAGGGCGAGCCGGACATGCCCATCGCCAAGCTGGCCGCCGGCATGCTGTACGACTACCTGACCGCGGCCGGCGTGCAGATCCATGAGTATTGCGAGCGGCCGTTGCACGGCAAGGTCGCCACCGTGGACGATACGTGGGCAACGGTGGGTTCCAGCAATCTCGACCCCCTGAGCCTCGCCTTGAACCTGGAAGCCAATGTGATGATCCGGGACCAGGAGTTCGCCGGCGTCCTGAACGAGAGGCTGGAGTGGCTGGTCGCGCATCACTGCCGCCAGCCCGAACCGGCGCCGCCGGGCAGCCGCAAGCTGCGCCGCCTGTTCTTCGGGGTGTTCGTCTACCACTTCCTGCGCCGCTTTCCTGCCTGGACCGGTTGGCTGCCCGCGCACCGGCCGCGGCTACAGCCCTGGCGTCCGAAAGGCCAGGTCATCCCCACCGATACGGAGTCCTCGGCGGCGCCGGACGACCCGCCGGGGGGACAAGAGGTTGCGCGGCCCGGCACGGCGCCGACACCGGAAAACGATGCGTCGGCCGAAGGAGGGCAACATGCGCGACACACCGCATGACCGCCCCGCCGGCCTGCGTCGTCATTGGCCGCTGCTGCGCAAGCTGTTCTTCATCGCCTTCGCGCTGCTGGTAATCGTGCTGCTGGTCGACCAGGCCCGCCACGTCGAATGGGACAAGGTGCTGCAGGCCCTGCAGGCGTATACGTGGCCGGTGCTGCTGCGCGCCGCCGGGCTGGCGGTGCTGAGCTACCTGGTCTACAGCTGCTTCGACCTGCTGGCGATTCCGTACCTGGGGCATATGATTCCGCCGCTGCGGGTCATGGCGGTGGGCATCGTCGCCTACGCCTTCAACCTGAACATGGGGTCGCTGGTGGGCAGCGTGGGCTTTCGCTTCCGCCTTTACCTGCGCCTGGGGCTGGCGGCCGGCGACATCACGCGTATCGTCGGCCTGAGCCTGACCACCAACTGGCTGGGCTACCTGTGGGTGGCGGGCGGCTTGTTCGCCTGGGGCGTACTGCCCATTCCGGATAACTGGAGCATCAGCAACTATGCCCTGCGCGGCATCGGCGCGGGCATGGTGGTCGCCGCCTCCGCCTACGTGGCGCTGTGCGGGCTGGCGCGCAAGCGCGCCTGGTCGATACGCGGCCACCAGATCGAGCTGCCGTCGTTGGGGATCGCCGTGGCGCAGAGCGTGCTGGGCAGCGCCTGCTGGCTGTCGATCGGCCTCGTGGTGTGGTCGCTGATCCGTCACGACGTGTCCTACCCGCTCATCCTTGGCGTGCTGCTGCTTAGCGGCATCGCCGGGGCGGTGACCCATATTCCGGGCGGCCTGGGCGTTGTCGAGGCGGTTTTCATCGCCATGCTGGGGGGGCAGGTGCCGCACTACGAGATCCTTGGCACCTTGCTGGCCTATCGCGCGGTGTACTACCTGGCGCCGTTCGCGGTGGCCGCGGTGTTGTACTTCTTCCTGGAGGCGCGCCTGCCCAAGCTGGCGGAGGAGGGGAAGGAGCGCGTCCGGGCCCGCAAAAGGCCGAACGGCAAGACGGAAGGGAACAAAACGGAAGGGAACAAAACATTCATGGCCTGGATAAAGCGCTAATGTCGCCTTATATCTGCCAAACCAGTCCTATTATCGACCATTTCCAAGAAACGCCCCCGCGAGGGGCGTTTTCTTTTTGGGGTTTACCCGAACTTTGAAAATTTATTTTCTTATTTAAAATTGCCTCGTAATTAAATTTACATACTGCCCTGACCTACCTGATCCCGCCGGCCCCGCGCCGGACATGCCCGTGAACGACGTACCCGCCACCACCATCGCCGAACGCATCGCCAGCGTCCAGGACACGATGAGCCGCGCCCAGCACAAGCTGGCCGAGTATGTGCTGGCGCACCAGTTTCGCGCGGCGACCATGACCATCGACGAGTTCGCCGCGGCCAACGGCGTGTCCATAGCCACCGCCAACCGCTTCGCCCGTACGCTCGGCCTGCCGGGCTACCCGCAATTCCGCGCCGAACTGGCGCGGGGCTTCGAGTCGGCGCTGGCGCCGGTGGAAAGATTGCGTACGCAGCTGGCCCAGCCGGCCAATGCGGCGGACGTCTTCGCCACGTCGCTGCGCGAGGACGCGCGCAATATCGAGCGCACCTTGCAGATCATGGATCCGCGCGTGATCGAGCGCGCCGTCGACGCGATCCTGGCGGCCGACCGCATCGCCATCGTCGGTTTCGGCGCCAGCGGCTACCTGGCCGGCTTGATGCAGCGCGCCCTGTTCGTGTACCGTGGGTCGGTGGAATCGCTGGCCACGCCCGCGGGCGTGTCGTGGGCGGCGCGGCAGATCTATCGCCTGACGCCGCGGGACCTGCTGATACCCATCTCCTTCCCGCGCTACCTGAACGACACCGTGACGCTGGCCACGGCCGCCAAGGCCGCCGGCGTGCAGGTATTGGCGATGACGGACAAGCCGACGTCGCCGCTGGCGCCCACCACGACGGTGGGCGCGCTCTACGCCCATAGCGAAAGACAGTACTCGTCGAACTCGGAAGCGTCCGCCCTCTGCCTGATCGAGGCGCTGGGCGCGGCCGTGTCCTACAAGGCCAAGGATTCAATACAGGCGGCCGTGGGCGTGACCCAGTCCGTCATGCCGTGGCTGATCCACGGCGCAGGAGATCGCAAGAGATGAAACCTCAACCCGTTATCGCCATCCACGGCGGCGCCGGCGCCATGTCGCGCGCGGCCATGTCCGCCGAGCAGGAGCGCAAGTACCTCGACGCGCTGGAAAGCATTCTGCGCGCCGGCCAGGCCGTGCTGGCCCAGGGCGGATCGGCCCTGGATGCCGTCACCGAAGCCGTGCGCCTGCTGGAGGACTGTCCGCTGTTCAACGCCGGCCACGGCGCCGTCTTCACCAGCGCCGGCACGCACGAGCTGGACGCCTCCATCATGGACGGCGCCACGCTGCGTTCGGGCGCGATCGCCAATGTGAACTGCGTGCGCAATCCGGTGCTGGCGGCCCGCAAGGTCATGGAGAACAGCAAGCATGTGTTCTTCGTGGGGGAGGGCGCGCAGGCCTACGCCCGCGAGCAGGGGCTGGAGATCGTCGACCCGTCGTACTTCTCCACCGAAGCGCGCCGCGAGCAGCTGTTGCGCGTGCAGCGCGAGCAGCCGGATGCGGCGGTGCTGGACCATGACGGGCAGGCGATGGTGGCGCGTGGCCAGCCGGCGTCCGAACCCAGACCCGGGTCCAAGCCCGGAGTGCCACCCGAACCCATCGACGCCGATCGCAAGTTCGGCACGGTCGGCGCCGTGGCCGTGGACGCGCAAGGCAACGTGGCCGCCGCGACCTCCACCGGCGGTATCACCAACAAGCAGGTCGGCCGCGTCGGCGACGCGCCGCTGATCGGCGCGGGCTGCTATGCCGCCAACGCCACCTGCGCCGTGTCGACCACCGGCACCGGCGAGATGTTCATCCGCATGGTGGCGGCCTACGACGTGGCGGCGCGGATGGAGTATGGCGGCGCGACGCTGGAGCAGGCCGCGCACAGCGTCATCCATGACAAGCTGCCGCGCATCCAGGGCAAGGGCGGCCTGATCGCGGTCGACGCGCAAGGCAACGTGACCCTGCCTTTCAATACCGAGGGCATGTATCGCGGCCATGCCCGCGTGGGCGAGGCCCCGGTCGCCTCGATTTATCGATAAGCGGGCGGCTGGCGCGCCACCCCCGTATTGTGCAAGCAAGGAAATAGAACGATGGCCGATGGAGCCGAACGCCTGGCGATGCCGGATAACCGGGTCGTCCAGGTCAATGACCTGACCGTGCGCTTCGTGGGCGCGGAGCGTACCGTGGAAGCGGTGCGCAACCTCAATTTCCATGTGGACCGGGGCGAGACCCTGGCCATCGTGGGCGAGTCGGGTTCCGGCAAGTCCGTGACCTCGCTGGCGCTGATGCGCCTGGTCGAACACGGCGGCGGGCGCATCGCCCAGGGCGCCATGCAGCTGCGCCGCCGCAACGGATCGCTGCTGGAACTGGCCGGCGCAAGCCAGCGCACCATGCGCGGCGTGCGCGGCGCCGACATGGCGATGATCTTCCAGGAGCCGATGACCTCGCTGAACCCGGTCTTCACGGCCGGCGACCAGATCGCCGAGTCCATCCGGCTGCACCAGGGCAAGGACAGCGCCGCCGCGCGCGCCGAGGCTCTGCGCATGCTGGAGCTGGTCCGCATTCCGGAAGCGCGGTCCATCATGAACCGCTTTCCGCACCAGTTGTCGGGCGGCATGCGCCAGCGCGTCATGATCGCCATGGCGCTGGCCTGCAAGCCGGCGCTGCTGATCGCCGACGAGCCGACCACCGCGCTGGACGTGACCATCCAGGCGCAGATCCTGCAATTGATCCGCGCGCTGCAGGAAGAAATGCACATGGGGGTGATCTTCATCACCCACGACATGGGCGTGGTGGCGGAAGTTGCCGACCGCGTGCTGGTCATGTATCGCGGCGACAAGGTAGAGGAAGGGCCGTCCGAGCAGGTCTTCGCGCGGCAGCAGCATCCCTACACCCGGGCCTTGCTGTCGGCGGTGCCGCGCCTGGGCTCCATGTCCGGCACCGACCTGCCGGCGCGCTTTCCGCTGGTACAGGTCGAAGGCGCCGCGCCCGCCGCGCCCGCCGTCGAAGAGACGGCCGCGGCGGCGCCCCCCAGCCACGGCGGCAAGCCCCTGCTCAGCGTGCGCGACCTGGTGACCCGCTTCGACCTGCGCGGCGGCATCCTGGGCCGGGTGCGCGGCCGCGTGCATGCCGTCGAGAAAGTCAGCTTCGACCTCTACCCCGGCGAGACCCTGGCCCTGGTGGGCGAGTCCGGCTGCGGCAAGTCGACCACCGGCCGTTCCCTGCTGCGCCTGACGGAAAGCCAGTCCGGCACCATCCTGCTGGAAGGCCGCGACATCGGCAAGCTCAAGGGCGCGCAGATGCAGACGCTGCGCCGCGACATGCAGTTCGTTTTCCAGGATCCCTTCGCGTCGCTCGATCCCCGCGTGACGGTGGGCTTCTCCATCATGGAACCCCTGCTGGTGCATCGCGTGGCCAGCGGCAAGGAGGCCGAGCGCCGCGTCGCCGAGCTGCTGGAGCGCGTCGGCCTGGCGCCGGAAGTGGCGCAGCGCTACCCCCACGAGTTTTCCGGCGGCCAGCGCCAGCGGATCTGCATCGCGCGCGCCCTGGCCCTGAATCCCAAGGTGGTGATCGCCGACGAATCGGTGTCCGCGCTGGACGTGTCCATCCAGGCGCAGATCGTCAACCTGATGATAGACCTGCAGCGTGACCTGGGCGTGTCCTTCCTGTTCATTTCGCACGACATGGCGGTGGTCGAGCGCATCAGCCACCGCGTGGCGGTGATGTACCTGGGCCAGATCGTGGAGATCGGCCCGCGCCGCGCCATTTTCGAGAATCCGCAGCACCCGTATACCAAGAAGCTGATGGCCGCCGTGCCGATCGCCGATCCGGCGCGCCGGCACCTGAAGCGCCAGTTGCTGACCGAGGAAATTCCGAGCCCCGTGCGCAAGCCTGGCGACGAACCCCTGGTCCAGCCGCTGGTCAATGTCGGTCCCGATCATTACGTCGCCCGCCACGCGCTGGGCGGTGCGTATTGAAGGGAATGCCGCGGCGGACGGACCGCCGCCGCGGCATCCCGTTAGTACCAGTCCTGGCGATAGCCTGGTCTTCCAACCACCAAACCTCCTTCCTCGACAACAGGAGTGCTTCATCATGAAACTATTGCGCCCGACCCGCATGATGGCCGCCGCCACGCTGGCCTTCGGGATGCTCGCGTCCCCGCTGGCCCACGCCAGCAAGGACGTGACCTTCGCCGTCGCCATCGCCCTGGAAACGCTGGACCCGTACAACACCATCAGCACGCTGAACCAGGCCGTCGGCAAGGCCTACTATGAAGGCCTGTTCGAGTTCGACAAGGACCTCAAGATCCAGCCCCTGCTGGCGACCGGCTACGAAGTGAGCCCGGATGGCCTGGTCTATACGATCAAGCTGCGCCAGGGCGTCAAGTTCCAGGATGGCACCGACTTCAACGCCGAAGCCGTCAAGGTCAACTACGACCGCGTCTCCAATCCCGACAACCACCTGAGCCGCTATACGCAGTTCAACCAAGTCGCCAAGACCGAGGTGGTCGATCCCTATACCGTGCGCATCACGCTGAAGAAGCCGTTCTCGGCCTTCATCAACGCGCTGGCCCACTCGTCGGCGATGATGATTTCGCCGGCCGCGCTGCAGAAGTGGGGCAAGGACATCGCCTTCCATCCGGTCGGCACCGGTCCCTTCGAATTCGTCGAGTGGAAGCCGGCGGAATACCTGAAGGTGAAGAAGTTCGCCGGGTATTGGAAGAAGGGCTATCCCAAGATCGATACGCTGACCTTCCGCACCGTCACGGACAACAACACCCGTGCCGCCGTGGTGCAGACGGGCGAGGCCCAGTTCGCCTTCCCGGTGCCGTTCGAGCAGGCCGCCGTGCTGGCCAAGAGCGACAAGCTGGACCTGGTCAACGACAAGAACTCGATCATGGCCCGCTACCTGTCCATGAATACGATGAAAAAGCCCTTCGACAACGTCAAGGTGCGCCAGGCCATCAACTACGCCATCAACAAGCAGGCCCTGGCCAAGGTGGCTTTCGCCGGCTACGCCAGCCCCGTGTCGGGCGTGGTGCCGGCAGGCGTGGACTATGCGACCAAGATCGGCGAATACGCCTACGATCCCGCCAAGGCGCGCGAGCTGTTGAAGGAAGCCGGCTATCCCAACGGTTTCGAAAGCACGCTGTGGTCGGCCTATAACGACGGCACGTCCGTCAAGGTGGTGCAGTTCCTGCAACAGCAGCTGGCCCAGGTCGGCGTGAAGGTGTCGGTCGAGGTGCTGGAGTCCGGCCAGCGCGTGCAGCGCGTGCAGCAGGTGCAGAAGCCCGAGGACGCCCAGGTCCGCATGTACTACGCCGGCTGGTCGTCGTCGACCGGCGAGGCTGACTGGGGCCTGCGTCCGCTGCTGGCGACGTCCGCTTTCCCGCCCGTGCTGAACAACGTGTCGTACTACTCGAACCCGAAGGTGGATGAGGACATCACCAAGGCCCTGAGCACGTCCAACCGCGACGAGAAGGCCGCGCTGTACAAGGATGCGCAGGAAACCATCTGGAAGGATGCGCCCTGGGCCTTCCTGGTGACGCAGAACAACGTGTATGCGAAAGCCAAGAACCTGACCGGCGTGTATGTGCAGCCCGATACCAACTTCTGGTTCGGCGACATCGACCTCAAGCAGTAAGCCGCGACGATCCGCGCGCCGCCTCCGCGGGACGGGGGCGGCGCGCGGCCTTTTGCCGCAAGTTCGCGCGGTGTTTCCACCAACCCCGCGCGCTGGAATGATCTAAATGTTCTCCTATATCGTCAAACGCCTCCTGGGCATGATCCCCACGCTGCTGCTGGTCTCGGTGGTGGTGTTCCTGTTCGTGCACATGCTGCCGGGCGATCCGGCGCGCCTGGCCGCCGGCCAGGATGCCGACCAGCAGACCGTCGAACTGATGCGCCACGAGCTCGGCCTGGATCTGCCGATGCCGCGGCAATTCGTGCGCTACTTCCAGCACATGATGCAAGGCGACCTGGGCACTTCGCTGCGCAGCAAGCGCCCGGTGACGACGGAAATCGCCGACCGCTTCATGCCGACGCTGCTGCTGACCCTGACCAGCATGGTCTGGGCCGTGGTGTTCGGCATGGTGATCGGCATCGTCTCCGCGGTCTGGCGCAACAAGTGGCCCGATCGCCTGGGCATGACGCTGGCGGTGTCCGGCATCTCCTTTCCCGCCTTCGCGCTGGGCATGATGCTGATGCAGGTCTTCTCCGTGGGACTGGGCTGGTTGCCGACCGTGGGCGCGTCCAGCTGGAAGCACTACATCCTGCCGTCGATCACCCTGGGCGCCGCCGTGGCCGCCGTGATGGCGCGCTTCACGCGGGCGTCCTTCGTCGAGGTGATCCAGGAAGACTTCGTGCGCACCGCGCGCGCCAAGGGCTTGTCCGAGCGCGTGGTGGTGATCAAGCACACGCTGCGCAATGCCATGATTCCCGTGATCACCATGATGGGCCTGCAGTTCGGCTTCCTGCTGGGCGGCTCCATCGTGGTGGAAACCGTGTTCAGCTGGCCCGGCCTGGGCCGCCTGCTGGTGGATGCGGTGACCCAGCGCGACTATCCCGTGATCCAGGGCCTGGTGCTGCTGTTCTCCTTCGAATTCATCGCGATCAACCTGGCCGTGGACGTGCTTTACGGCGTCATCAACCCCAGCATCCGCTACAAGTGAGGCGGCCATGAGCAATATCAATACCGTTACCCCTTCGGCGCCCCCGGCGACCGCGCCGGCCGCGCCGACCGCCGTGCGCACGCCGTTCAGCGAGTTCTGGCGCAAGTTCAGGAAGCAGCACCTGGCGGTGGCCGCCGCCTTCTTCGTGTTGTTGCTGGTGCTGGTGGCGATCTTCGCGCCCTGGCTGGTGCCCTTCGACGCCGAGAACTATTTCGACTATGACGCCCTGAACGCGGGTCCCTCGCTGACCCACTGGCTGGGCGTGGACTCGCTGGGCCGCGATATCTTCAGCCGCATCGTCATGGGCTCGCGCATCTCCCTGGTCGCCGGCTTCGTGTCGGTGGCGCTGGGCGCCGTGGTCGGCACCGCGATGGGCCTGATGGCGGGCTACTACGAAGGCTGGTGGGAGCGCATCACCATGCGCGTGTCCGACGTGCTGCTGGCGTTTCCCGGCATGCTGCTGGCCATCGGCGTGGTGGCCATCCTCGGTTCCAGCATGGTCAACGTCGTGGTGGCGGTGGCCGTGTTCAGCGTGCCGGCGTTCGCCCGCCTGGTGCGCGGCAACACGCTGGCCATCAAGCACATGACGTATGTCGAGGCAGTCAAGAGCGTGGGGGCCTCGGACTGGACCATCATCATGCGCCACATCCTGCCCGGCACGATCTCGCCCATCGTGGTCTACGGCACCATGCGCGTGGGCACGTCCATCATCACGGCCGCCAGCCTTTCCTTCCTGGGCATGGGCGCGCAGCCGCCCACGCCGGAATGGGGCGCGATGCTCAGCGAGGCGCGCGCCGACATGGTGACCTCGCCGCACATCGCCGTCTTTCCCGCGCTGGCCATCTTCCTGACGGTGCTGGCCTTCAACCTGCTGGGCGACGGCTTGCGCGACGCGCTGGACCCCAAGATCGATCGCAAATAGACGTCATGGATGGCAAGCACGATACGCCGCGCATAGGAGGGCTGCCCGCGGGCGCCCTGGACAATATCTGCGACGTGGGGGGGGTGACGGTCGGGCATGCGACCCTGGACGACGGCCCGATCCAGACCGGCGTGACCGTGGTGCGTCCGCATGGCGGCGATCCCTACCGCGACAAAGTGCCGGCCGCGGCGGTGGTGATCAACGGCTTCGGCAAGAGCGTCGGCCTGGTCCAGGTCGACGAGCTGGGCGTGCTGGAAACGCCCATCGCGCTGACCAATACCTTCGGCGTGGGCACGGTGGCCAATGCGCAGATCCGCGCGGCGGTGCGCGCCAATTCGCAGGTGGGCCGGGAGTGGCCCACGGTCAACCCCCTGGTCTTCGAGTGCAATGACGGCTATCTGAACGACATCCAGGCCCTGGCCGTGACCGAGGCGCATTATGCCCAGGCGCTGGCCGTCGCCGGCCGGGTGTTCGCGCAGGGCGCGGTGGGGGCGGGCCGCGGCATGTCCTGCTTTTCCTTCAAGGGCGGCATCGGCTCGGCCTCGCGCCTGGCCGGCGGCTGTACGGTGGGCGCGCTGGTGCTGGCCAACTATGGGCGCAAGCCCAACCTGGTCGTGGCGGGACGGCCGTTCGGGCGCTGGCTGGCCGGGACGCGCGGCACGGCCACCAGGGAGGGAGGCGCCCTCGATGCCACCAGCGGCGGCGGCGGCAACCTCGCCGAGGCGCCGTCCATAGCCGGCGCAAGCCATGGGGCGCCCGGCGGCCGGGACAGCGACCCGGGCAATGGCCTGGGCCAGGACTGCGACGACGACGCTGGCAAGGACCCCGAAAAAGGCTCCATCATCCTCCTGCTGGCCACCGACGCGCCGCTGGACGCGCGCCAGCTGCGCCGCCTGGCGCTGCGCGCGGGCGCCGGCCTGGCGCGTACCGGCTCGGTGTACGGCCACGGCAGCGGCGACATCGCGCTGGCCTTCTCCACCGCCTATACCGTGCCCCACCTGGCCGAGCGCGGCATGCCCGCGCCGCGGCTCCTGCACGAGACCCGCCTCGACCCCTTGTTCGAGGCCGCCGCCGAGGCCACCGAGCAGGCCATCATCCATGCCCTGTGGCGCGCCGTCACGGTGCGCGGCCGCGACGGCCACGTGCGCCACGCCATCACCGAAGCCATTCCTTCCTGGTCCGCCTGGCTGGCCGCGGCGCCGGCATCTTCCACCTTGTGAGCATCGTCATGCGCATTCTTGTTTCCACCGATATCGAAGGCGTCGCCGGCGTTTTCCACTCCCAGCAGATCACCGCCGGCAATGGCGAATATGAACGTGCGCGCGCCTGGATGACGGGCGAGGCCGACGCCGCCGTGCGCGGCGCCTTCGCCGGCGGCGCCACGGACGTGCTGGTCAACGATTCGCATGGCGGCTATCGCAACCTGCTGCCCGACGGCATCGACGAACGCGCCCGCCTGGTCTTGGGCAAGCCGCGCTACCTGGGCATGATGGGCGGCCTGGAGGAACCGTGCGACGGCGTCTTCATGATCGGCTATCACTCGCGCGCGCAGGGCCGCGGCATCCTGGCCCACACGATCAACAGTTTCTCCTTCGCCAAGGTGCGCATCAACGGCATGGAGCTGGGCGAAGCCGGCCTGTACGGCGCGCTGGCGGGCGAACTGGGCGTGCCGGTGGCGCTGGCCAGCGGCGACGATGTCTTCATCGGCGAAACGCGCGAGCTGTTCCCCGGCGCGGTATGGGTGCAGACCAAGGTGGCGCGCGGCCAGGGCAGCGGCGCCACGCTGTCGCCGGCGGCGTCGCGCGCGGCCATCGCGGAGGCTGCCCAGGCCGCCATGGCCAACCTGGGCAGCCTGAAGCCCTTCCGCATCGCGCCGCCTATAGAATGCCAGTTGCAGACCCAGACCACGGCCGTGGCCGACCTGTTCTGCACGTGGCCCTCGCTGGAACGGGTGGACGGCGTCAACCTGCGGTTCCATACCGACAGCATGCAGGCCGCCATCCGCACGCTCAACAGCCTGGCCGCCATGTCCTTCATGCTGCGCTGAGCGCTATCCGTGCGAGGCGCTACACCTGGCCTTGCCGTTCGATTTTTTGCTCGACTTCCGACTCCATGACCCCTTCGACGCCTTCCCCGTCCACGCAGTCCGCCTCCCACGCCACCGCCGACCGTGGCGGCGCGCCCGCCACGGATGCGCGCATCGCCGCCTTGCGGGCGGAAATGGGCGCGCGCGGCCTGGCGGCCGTCATCGTGCCTTCGGCCGATCCCCATCTTTCGGAATACCTGCCGGCGCGCTGGCAGGGACGGCAGTGGCTGTCGGGTTTCACCGGCTCGGTCGGCACCCTGGTGGTGACGGCGGATTTCGCGGGCGTCTGGGTCGACAGCCGCTACTGGGTGCAGGCCGACGCGCAATTGACCGGCACCTGCGTGAGCCTGATGAAGATCGCCGCCGTAGGCATACCCGGCCATATCGACTGGCTGGCGGCCAACCTGCCGGCCGGCGCGCGCGTGGCGGTGGACGGCCAGGTGCTGTCGCTGGGCGCTTTCCAGGCCTTGCAGGCCGCGCTGGGCCCGCGCGGCGTGGTGCTGGACATCGGCCAGGACGTGCTGGACGCCGTGTGGCCCGGGCGGCCGGGGTTGCCGGAAGGCAAGGTATATGAGCACCTGGCGCCCCATGCCTGCGTCACGCGCGCCGAAAAGCTGCGCGGCGTGCGCGACGCCATGCGTGCCCGCCAGGCCGGCGCGCACCTGATTTCCACCCTGGACGACATCGCCTGGCTGTTCAACCTGCGCGGCGCCGATGTCGACTACAACCCGGTCTTCGTGGCGCATGCGCTGGTGCGCGAGACCGATGCCACCTTGTTCGTGGCGCCGGGCAAGGTGGACGCTGCCTTGCAGGCGGTGTTGCAGGCCGATGCCGTGGCGGTGCGGCCCTATACCGAGCTGCCCGCCGCGCTGGCGGCATTGGAGCAGGACGCCGCGGTGCTGGTCGATCCGGCCCGCGTGACGGTGGGCGTACTGGCGGCGCTGCCGTCCGGCGTGCGCCGCATCGAGGCCATCAACCCCAGCACGCTGGCCAAGTCGCGCAAGACCGATGCCGAGCTGGCGCACGTGCGCGCCGCCATGGAGCAGGACGGCGCCGCCCTGTGCGAATTCTTCGCCTGGCTGGAGACGGCCCTGGCGGCCGGCGAGACCGTCACGGAACTGACGGTCGACGAGGTGCTGAGCGCGGCGCGCGCCCGCAAGCCGGGCTTCGTGTCGCTGAGCTTCGGCACCATCGCGGGTTTCAACGCCAATGGCGCCATGCCGCACTATCGCGCCACCGCGCAGTCGCACGCCACCATCGCCGGCGACGGCCTGCTGCTGATCGATTCCGGCGCCCAGTATGTGGGCGGCACCACCGACATCACGCGGGTGGTCGCGGTGGGCGCGCCCAGCGCCGAACAGAAGCGCGACTGCACGCTGGTGCTCAAGGGCATGATCGCCCTGTCGCGCGCCCGCTTTCCACGCGGCGTGCTGTCGCCCATGCTGGACGCCATCGCGCGCGCGCCCATCTGGGCGGGCGGCGCGGAATACGGCCATGGCACGGGCCACGGGGTGGGGTATTTCATGAACGTGCACGAAGGGCCGCAAGTCATCTCCCATCGCGCGCCCGCCGGGCCGCACACGGCCATGGAGCCGGGCATGATCACGTCCAACGAGCCGGGCTTGTATCGGCCGGGACGCTGGGGCGTGCGCATCGAGAACCTGGTCTGCAACCGGCCCTGGCAAACGACCGAGCTGGGCGAGTTCCTCGCGTTCGAGACCTTGACGCTATGCCCCATCGACACGCGCTGCATCGACCGCGCCTTGCTGGGGGCGGACGAGGCCGAATGGCTGGACGCCTATCACGCCGAGGTGCGCGAGCGCCTGCTGCCCCATGTCGAGGGGGCGGCGCGCGCATGGCTGGTCCGGGCGACCCAGCCGCTGGCGCAGGCGCAGGCGTAAGCGCACTAAGCGTTCCAGCCGCTGGCGCGGGCGGGGTGAGCGTTCGGAGCCGCTCAGGCCGAGGCCGGCGCGGCGCCGCTGCTGTGGCGGCGATAGAACCGCCGTATGAACAACCGGCTGGCGGGCACCAGCACCGCCAGGTAGACCAGCAGCGACGCGATGACGATCGCCAGCACGCCCCCTCGCAGCAGCGTTTCCATCGCCAGCGTATAGCCCAGCGCCAGCGCCACGGCCGCCTGGGCGACCTGGGCGGTGACGAAGGCGCACAGCGCGGCCAGGATGGCCCGGCCCGGGGCCGCGCGCCAGGGCTGCAGCTCGGCCAGCGGCCTGGCCGCGGCGACCCAGACGATGAGCGCGGGCAGCAGCGGGAACGCGGCGATGGCCAGCATCATCCAGGGCCGTTCGCGCATGATGTCGGTGCCGAAAAGCCCATACGCCGGCCGCATCAATTGCAGCTGCAGGACGACCCAGGTCCACCCGAACACGGCGGCGGCCGCGCGCGGGGCGGGCACCATGGGGCGATCCCGCTCGTCATGGCCCAGCGCGGGCGCGATGCGGCGGGCATAGGCCAGCGTGGCCAGGCTGATCAGCAAGCCGGCGATGATGGTCTGCACCAGGCCGATGCCCTGCACGACCAGCGGGGCGCCATAGGGGCGAGCTTGCGTGTAGGCCCAATTCATGAGCGGCACCAGCAGCAGGGGAGACAGCGCCACCCACAGCATCTGCATGGCCAGGGTGATGACCACCACCGAGAGCGCCAGCAGTCCCTGCACCCGGCGACGGCCGGCCACGGGCAGGGCGCCGTGGTCGTCCTCGAAGACGCGGGTGCAGGCGTAGACGATGAGGGAGGTCAGCGCCAGGTTCGATGTCCAGTCCAGCGCCAGGCTGAGAAGATAGCCGGGGTCGCCATAGATATTGCGCATCTGCTCGGCGCGCGGCCCGGCGGTCAGCTGGAACGCCATGAAGCCGGCCGACAGGATCAACCCCGTGATGGCGGCGGTCAGGGCCAGCAGGCGGGGCAGGGGGAGACGATGGCGGTCGGGGCCGGGCATGCGGGCTTCCTCTTGGTCGGGGGACGTGTCTTGGGGAGGGCGCCTGATGTTATCAAAATGGGGTTGGATGGCCCTCATTTAGCGCTGTCAAGGTGGTGTTGCTTTGTTACGCCCCGTCGCTCAGGGAAAACCCAAACAGCGGCTGGCTCCCAGCTATAATCCAAATTTCCCGCACGCGCCCGGCCGAACCGGGTGCTCATTACGATGACCAAATACGTCTTTGTCACCGGTGGCGTGGTGTCCTCCCTGGGGAAAGGCATCGCCGCCGCGTCTCTTGCCGCCATCCTCGAATCGCGCGGCCTGCAAGTCACCATGCTCAAGCTGGATCCGTACATCAACGTCGATCCGGGCACGATGAGCCCCTTCCAGCACGGTGAAGTCTTCGTGACCGAAGACGGCGCCGAGACCGACCTGGACCTGGGCCATTACGAGCGGTTCATCTCTACCCGCATGCGCAAGGTGAACAATTTCACCACCGGGCAGATCTATGAATCGGTCTTGCGCAAGGAACGGCGCGGCGATTACCTGGGCAAGACCGTGCAGGTCATCCCCCATATCACCAACGAAATCCAGGACTTCATCGCGCGCGGCGCGGAAGCGGGTTTCGATGGCGCGACCGACGTGGCCATCGTCGAGATCGGCGGTACGGTGGGCGACATCGAGTCCTTGCCCTTCCTGGAGGCGGCGCGCCAGATGAGCCTGCGCCTGGGACGCAACAACGCGGCCTTCATCCACCTGACCCTGGTGCCCTTCATCGCGTCGGCCGGCGAGCTCAAGACCAAGCCGACCCAGCACTCCGTGCAGAAGCTGCGCGAAATCGGCATTTATCCCAACGCGCTGCTGTGCCGCGCGGACCGCCGCATCCCTGACGACGAGCGTGCCAAGATCTCGCTGTTCGCCAACGTGCCGCTGGACGCCGTCATTTCGGTGTGGGACGCCGACTCGATCTACAAGGTGCCGTCCATGCTGCAGAAGCAGGGGCTGGACAACCTGGTGTGCGACGCCCTGGCCCTGACTCCGCCGCCGGCCGACCTGTCCATGTGGGACAACCTGGTCGATGCGCTGGAGCATCCCCAGCACGAAGTCACCATAGGCATGGTGGGCAAGTACATCGACCTGACCGAGTCCTACAAGTCACTGACCGAAGCGCTGGTGCATGCGGGCATCCACACCCGTTCGCGCGTCAAGATCGAATATATCGATTCGGAAGACATCGAGACCCGCGGCACGGACCAGCTCAAGCACCTGGACGCCATTCTGGTGCCGGGCGGCTTCGGCAAGCGTGGCACGGAAGGCAAGATCGCCGCCATCCGCTACGCCCGCGAGAACAACGTGCCCTACCTGGGCATCTGCCTGGGCATGCAGCTGGCCGTGATCGAATTCGCGCGCCATGTCGCGGGCCTGGGCGGCGCCAACAGTACCGAGTTCGATCCTGCCGCGCCGCATCCGGTGGTGGCGCTGATCAGCGAATGGATGGACCGCGAAGGCCGCGTCGAGAAGCGCGACGCCAATTCCGACCTGGGCGGCACGATGCGCAAGGGCGCGCAGCGCTGCCCCATCAAGGCCGGTACGCTGGCGTCCCGCATCTATGGCCCCGAGGTCAACGAGCGCCATCGCCATCGCTATGAAGTCAACAACGTCTACGTGCCCCGCCTGGAAGAGGCCGGCATGGTGATCAGCGCCCGCACGCCGACGGAAAACCTGCCGGAAATGATGGAGCTGCCCAAGCACCCCTGGTTCGTGGGCGTCCAGTTCCACCCCGAGTTCACCTCCACCCCGCGCGACGGCCATCCGCTGTTCTCCAGCTACATCCAGGCCGCGCTGGCCAACCAGGCCGCCCGTAACAAGGGCGCGGCATGATGGGGCTGGGGGCGGTGCCGCTTGCCGCCCCGGACCGTGGCCGGCATGGGGCCGCCGCCCTTGCGGCGCGCAGCGGCGCCTTGCCGGCGCGACGCCATGGGCGCACGGTCGGACCGCGTCAAATTTTTCAAACGTTCTAGGGACAAAACCATGAGTGCAATTGTCGATATCATCGGCCGCGAGATTCTCGATTCGCGCGGCAACCCCACCGTCGAATGCGACGTGTTGCTCGAATCCGGCGCCATGGGCCGGGCCGCTGTGCCGTCGGGCGCGTCGACCGGCGCGCGCGAAGCCATCGAACTGCGCGACGGCGACAAGAACCGCTACCTCGGCAAGGGCGTGCTGCGCGCCGTCGAGAACCTGAACACCGAGATCTCCGAAGCGCTCATGGGACTGGACGCGCAGGAACAGACCTTCGTCGACCGCACCCTGATCGAACTGGACGGCACCGACAGCAAGGAGCGCCTGGGCGCCAATGCCATCCTGGCCGCCAGCATGGCCGTGGCCCGCGCCGCCGCCGATGAGTCGGGCCTGTCGCTGTACCGCTACTTCGGCGGCAGCGGCCCGATGAGCATGCCCGTACCGATGATGAACGTCATCAACGGCGGCGCGCACGCCAACAATACCCTGGACATGCAGGAATTCATGATCCTGCCGGTGGGCGCGGCCAGCTTCCGCGAAGCCATGCGCTGGGGCGCCGAGGTCTTCCACTCGCTGAAGAAACTGATCAACGCCCAGGGCATGTCCACCGCCGTGGGCGACGAGGGCGGTTTCGCGCCCAACGTGGCCAACCACGAAGCGGCCATCCAGCTGATCCTCAAGGCCATCACCGAAGCGGGCTACGAGCCGGGCACGCAGATCGCCCTGGGCCTGGACTGCGCCAGCTCGGAGTTCTACCGCGACGGCAAGTACACCCTGGCCGGCGAAGGCGGCGTTTCGCTGTCCTCGCAGGAATTCGCCAATCTGCTGGCGGCCTGGTGCGACAAGTACCCCATCATCTCGATCGAGGACGGCATGGCCGAAAACGATTGGGACGGCTGGAAGATCCTGACGGACCAGCTGGGCAAGAAGGTGCAGCTGGTGGGTGACGACCTGTTCGTGACCAACACCCGCATCTTGCGCGAGGGCATTTCCAAGGGCGTGGCCAACTCGATCCTGATCAAGATCAACCAGATCGGCACCCTGACCGAGACCTTCGCCGCCATCGAGATGGCCAAGCGCGCCGGCTACACCGCCGTCGTGTCGCACCGCTCGGGCGAGACCGAGGATTCGACCATCGCCGATATCGCCGTGGCCACCAACGCCATGCAGATCAAGACGGGTTCGTTGTCGCGTTCGGATCGCATGGCGAAGTACAACCAGCTGCTGCGCATCGAAGAAGAACTGGCCGAAGTCGCTTCCTATCCCGGCATCGAAGCCTTCTATAACCTGCGTTGATCGCATAAGGATGCGCGCCGGCCGGCGCGCATCCTCTGCACGGATATCCGCCCATGCGTTTGCTGTTCCTGGTTCTGCTGGTCCTGGTCGCCCTGATCCAATACCCGTTGTGGGCGGGGAAGGGCGGCTGGTTCAAGGTATGGGACCTGCAGAAGCAATTGGCGGCGCAGCGTGAAACCAACGATGGCCTGCGCGCGCGCAATAATGCGCTGGATGCCGAGGTCCATGACTTGCAGTCGGGGACCGGCGCCATCGAGGAGCGTGCGCGCAGCGAATTGGGCATGATGCGTGAAGGCGAGATTTTCGTACAGATCCTGCCGCAGAATACCGCCCCGCCCGCCGGGGGCGCGTCGGTGGCGGCGCCGGCCGCGCCGGCAGCAGCCGCGCCGGCTGGCGCGAACAGTCGTCCGCCTGCCGCCAACAACCGGCCCTCCGCTTCCACTCCGGCGCGTCCCGCTGCCCGGCATTGAGCGGCGCCACCGCGTGACGCGTCAACGCATGACGATGACGTCGGCGCGATACGTTAGCGCGATACGTCGGCGCGACACGTCGGCACGATACGTCGGCGCGACACGTCAGCGCGTGACGTCAATGCAACGCATCGACATCCGGTTCGAACTGGCGGCGCGGCCACGCCGCGGGGTGCGACTGCATGTCCAGCGCCATTTCCTGCACGACAAGCACGTTTCCCGCGCGAGCCGCGGCAGCCGCCAGGCCGTGGCCGCCTGGCGCCAGCGCCCGCAGCACGGCGCGCGTGACCGGCGTCAGGGGCGGCAACTGGTAGCTTAGTCGCAGCCTCAATACGTTCGCTTCGAATATGGTCATCCCGGATGCGGGCCCGCGCCCTTCGGGCCAGCCTGCGCGGCGCCGCCGGGCATGCTCCTCGGCCTGGTAGTCGTTGCGTATGGCGGTCATGCCGAGGCCCCGCGCCCCTTGCGTGCCCGGTGGCCTCTGCGTCGCCAATGTCCCTAGCGTTCCTAACTTCCCTAGCGCCCCTAACTTCCCTAGCGCCCCTGACTTCCCTAATGTCCCCGGCATCCCTTGTGGCCCCTGCGCCCCTTGCGCAATAGGCAGACCCTGGACCCCGAAGTCCTCATACGCTGCCGCGGGCGGCGAGAGGATCTCCACCCGCCAGGCGGGCGCGCCGCTGTCGTAGCGTATGCGCCGCCAGCGGAGCTTGCCTGTGGGCAGCGGCCGCAGGCCTGTTTCGAAGGCGGCCGCCATGACGCGCGGATTTCCGTGGGAGGTGGCGCCGGCCCGCGCCGCCTCCATCAGGGCGACATCGAGCACCTGTCGCGTCATGTGCCAATAGGCGGCTTCGATGACCACCAGCCCCGCCAATAGCAGCACGGGCAGGGAAATGACCAACCCCGCGATGGCCGTGCCGCGCTGGGCAGCCCGCCATGCCGGGATGCGAGGGGAAGTCGACGTAGCCATGCCGCAAAGTGTCGGCGGCCGCATTGCCGCCGTCCATACGGAAAGCTACGTGCGTAAGACCACATGGTCAATTACGGAAAACTACGTGCGCAAGACCCCATGGTCAATGCACGGTCGGCGGATCCTGGTCAGGCAGCGTCTGCGCGCCGGTGAAGACACGCGCGCAATCGACCGCATCGAACAGATAGGGCTTGCCGCAAAAATCGCAGGCGACTTCCACCTTGCCCTGGTCGGCGAGAATGCTGTCGACTTCCTCTCGCCCCAGCATGCGCAGCATGCCCGCGACGCGGCTGCGCGAACAGGTGCAGTGCCAGCGGACCCCGATGGGATCGAAGGCCACCAGCGTCTCTTCCCAGAAAAGCCGGTGGATCAGCGTATCGATGTCCAGCTGCAGCAGCTCTTCGCGCTTGATGGTGGCGGCCAGGTGCCCGGCGCGTTCCCACGTCAGCGCGGCGCTGCCCGGCGCACCCTGCACGTCCACGCCACCCTGGTCGGGCAGGCGTTGCAGCAGCACGCCCGCGGCGTGCTGCTCATCGGCCGCCAGCCACAGCCGCGTATCCAGCTGCTCCGACTGTTGCATATAGTGCGCCAGGGCGTCCGCCACGCTGTCGCCGACGATGGGCACGATACCCTGGTAGGCCTGCTGGCCGGGCACCTTGCGCTGCGGATCCAGCACCACGATGAAGCGGCCGTTGCCGCCCGGATTCATCAGGCTTTGCATGGTGCCGTCCTCGGGCACCGCATGGCCTTCGCGCAGCTTGACGGTCGCGCGCAGGCTCAGGTCGGAGCGGCACTCCACCACCAGCAGGGCGATGGGGCCGTCGCCTTGCAGTTGGAGGAGCAGGGAGCCATCGAATTTTAGGTTGGCGGCCAGCAGCGTGGACGCCGCCACCAGCTCGCCCAGCAGGCGCTTGATGGCGGGGGGATATTGATGATTGGTCTGGGCATCCAGCCACGTCTGGTGCAGGCGCACGGCCTGGACCCGGACACTGCGGTCTTCGAACAGGTATTTCTTGAGGAGATCGGTCATGCGGGCATGTTAGCCGATCCACCGTGAAGCCGGCGTTGCGCCCGCGCGGTCGACAGGGGCATGGCAGGCCATGGCGTACTGCCGCGCAGGGCTCCGTTACGCCGCGGCGCGGTGGGGCCCCCGCTGCGTCCCTACGCCGCTGCGCCCCTACGCGATGCGCTTCAGCGCCCGCTTGTACTGCGCGGCGCGTCGCACATAGCCGGCGGTGTTCTCGCGCATCTTGGCGATTTCCTCGGGCGACAGCTCGCGCACGACCTTGCCGATGCCGATCACCAGGCTGTTGTCCGGGATCACACGGCCTTCCGGCACGATGGCGCCGGCGCCGATCAGGCAATTGCGGCCGACGACCGCGTCATTCAGCACGATGGCCTGCATGCCGACGAGGGCGCCTTCCTGGATGGTGCAGCCGTGCAGCATGGCCTGGTGGCCGATGGTCACGTGGGGACCCACGACCAGGCCCTTGTCCGCGTCCACATGCAGCACGCTGGATTCCTGGATGTTGCTGCCGCGCTGGATCAGGATGGGCGCGTTGTCGCCCCGGACCGTCACCTGCGGCCAGATGCTGACGCCGGCCTCCAGCGTGACGTTGCCGATGATCGCGGCGCTGTCTGCAACCCAGGCGTCGGGGTCGATGTTGGGAATCAGGTCTTCGAGTTGATAGATCGCCATGCGGCGCAGTCTCCGTCAGGTCGCGGCCTGGGCGGCGTTCGCCGCGCGTTCTTCCTCGCGCAGCCGCAGCACCCGGCGCTGTATCTTGCCGCTGGTGGTCATCGGCAATTCGTCCAGGAATTCGATTTCCTTGGGGTATTCATAGGCGGCCAGGCGGTCGCGGACATATTCCTGCAGCTCCTGGATCAAGGCCTGCGGGTCGCGCTCGGCGTATTCCGCGGTCCTTACCACGTAAGCCTTGACCAGCGCGCCGCGCTCGGCGTCGGGCTTGGGCACGACGGCGGCATTGGCCACGGCCGGATGGCTGACCAGGCAGCTCTCGATCTCCCCCGGGCCGATGCGATAGCCCGCGGACTTGAACACGTCGTCGCTGCGGCCGGCGTACCAGAGATAGCCGTCGGCATCGATGCGCGCCAGGTCGCCGGTACGACACCAGTCGCCGGTGAACTTGGCTGCCGTGGCCGCCGGGTTGTTCCAGTAGCCCAGGAACAGGATGGGGTCGGGATAGCCATGGATGTCCAGGCGATTGAGGGCGATTTCGCCGATCTCGCCGGCGGCCACGGGGCGGCCCTCGTCGTCGATGACGGCGACCTGGTGCCCGGGATAGGGCCGGCCCATGCTGCCGGCCTTGGCCGGCCAGCGCCGCTGGCTGTTGCCGACCAGGTAGTTCATTTCGGTCTGGCCGAACATTTCGTTGGGCGTGATCCCCAGCGCCGTCTGGCACCACTCGAACACGGCCTGGCCGACGCTTTCGCCGGCGCTCATCATGGCGCGCAAGGCCAGCTTGTAGCGTTCGCGCGGGGCCGGCACGGTCTTCATCATCGCCTTCAGGGCGGTGGGGAAGAGGAAGGTATTGGTGACCTGGTAGCGCTCCATCAGTTCGAAGGCGCGTTCCGGCGAGAAGCGGGCGCGGGTGGCGACGATGGGGTGGCCGAAGTACAGCGTCGGCAGCAGCGCGTCCATCATGCCGCCGGTCCAGGCCCAGTCGGCCGGCGACCAGAAGACGTCGCCCGGCTTGGGGAACCAGTCCTGCGACGCGACGAAGCCGGGCAGGTTGCCGATCAGGACCGAATGCGGCAGCAGGGCGCCCTTGGGCGCGCCGGTGGTGCCGGACGTATAGAGCAGGATGGCCGGATCCGTGGCCAGCGTCGGGACAGGCTTGAATTCCGAGGGCTGGCGCGCGAGCAGGCTGCGCCAGGGCAGGACGCGCTCGTCGGCGAAGCCGATGCCGATGATCTGGTGCAGCGCCGGACACTGGTCGGCCACCTGCAGGAGATTGCCGCTGGAGGCGGCATCGACGATGGCGACGCGGGCCTCGGCATCGCGCAGCCGGGCTTCCAGGGCGTCGGGGCCGAACAGGGACGACAGGGGCAGGATGACGGCGCCGACGCTGTAGGCGGCCATGTGGGCCACCACGGTCTCCGGCCGTTGTCCTAATACAACACCAACCCGGTCACCCTTGCCCACGCCCATGCGTACCAGGCCGTTGGCAAGCTGGTTGACCGCCTCTGCCAGGCGGGCATAGGTCCACACTTCCCGGTTGCCGGCTTCGTCTTCGTAATAAATCGCAATGCGCCGCGCATCGGGGCTATTGGCGGCCCAGCGATGGCAGCAGACATCGGCGATGTTGAACTGCGTGGGCACGAGCCAACGGAAGGATTGGTAAAGCGCCTGGTATTGATCGTTCATGGCCCTGTTGCGATAGGGGGGCGGCCATCCGCCCGTTACAACGATGGGAGACTCGTCGGCAGTGCTTTTGGGGCCGGATTGCCCCAATCGCAAGCATGACTGAGAGGACGTTGATCTGCAACATTCCCGTTCATTTCAAACGGGTTCCCTCAACATGGGCTAGGGTTTCCACTGATACATAAGGGGCGTTGGCGGCCCGCTTGCGGCCTCGCCGCGACAGTTCGCGCCGGTAACCCGCGGTCCTATCGTGCCCGCCGACAATAGGCGGGCGCCCATCTGGAAGCAGAGGAAGGCCTCGGCCGGAGCGGGACGGCTCGGAAGCAGGAGGACCCGCGGGCTTATTTCCCCTGCCGGCGCAGGGCCGAGGGCAGGGCGGGCAGCTCCACGGCGCGGCGGCGGCCGGCCGCCGGTACGGCTTCATTGCGTTCGGCCATGACCGCCGCCCAATCCAGCAGGCGCAACTGGCCGCTATGGTCTTCGGTCAGGGCCGACAGGCTTTCCACCCAGTCGCCGTCGTTGCAATAGAGGACACCGTCGATATCGCGCAGTTCCGGCTTGTGGATGTGGCCGCATACCACGCCGTCCATGCCGCGCCGGCGCGCTTCGCCGGCCAGGGCCTGCTCGAAGTCGCTGATGAAGGCGACGGCGTTCTTGACCTTGTGCTTGAGGTATTGGGACAGCGACCAGTAGTGCAGGCCCATGCGATGGCGCAGGCGATTGAAATGATGGTTCAGCCACAGCGCCATCTGGTACAGGCTGTCGCCCAGGTGCGCCAGCCACTTGCTGTGCTGGATCACGCCATCGAACTGGTCGCCGTGGAGCACCAGCAGCTTGCGGCCGTCGGCGGTGACGTGAACGTCCTCGTCGAGGATCTCGATGTCGCCGAAGGCATAACCGGCGAATTCGCGGGCGAATTCGTCATGGTTCCCGGGCACGAAGACGACGCGGGTGCCGTTGCGGGCCTTGCGCAGGATGCGCTGGATCACATCGTTGTGCGCGCGTGGCCAGTGCCAGTGCTTGCGCAACTGCCAGCCGTCGACGATGTCGCCGACGAGATAGAGCGTCTCGGCCTCGTTGTGTTCAAGGAAGTCCAGGAGGAACTCCGCCTTGCACCCCGCGGTGCCCAGGTGTATGTCGGAGATCCACAACGTGCGCCAGTGGGTGGGGCGGATATCGTTCACGGCGTGCCTCCTCACAGGCTGCTTCCACATGAGCATGGAAACACCAGGCGATGACGCCGACGTTAAAAACGCGTGAACGCTTTATGACATCAAGGGGGAGGCCGTCATATACGACGGCATGTGGCCATATCCCTCGGGATGCGCCCGCACCGGCTTGGCGCTGGGCGTGTCATGCCCCGCCCAGCATCTCATGGACGTCGTGGGCCATGATGGCCAGCAGGCCCACCAGGCCCAGATAGACGGCGGCGTAGCCCGCCTTGGTGGCCACGCTGGTGGCGTAGTACGCCTGGTTCTCCGGCGCCGCCGGATCGTAGCGCCATGCCTGGATGACCTTGGGCGCTGCGAGCACGGCGACCAGAATCAGCATGGGACTGGGCCGATAGAAGAATAGCGCCGCGAGGACGGGCACGCCGACCAGCCAGATGCGGGGCGATAGTACGGCGGTGATGCGGCCGCCGTCGAAGGGCGACAGCGGGATCAGGTTGAACAGGTTGATGAAGAAGCCCGCGTAGGACAGGGCGAGCAGCAGGCGGCTGCCTTCGTTACGGGCGACCAGGTAGCAGCACAGCGCGGCCACCGTGCCCAGGAAGGGACCGCCGAGTCCGACGTAGGCTTCGGTCTCGGCATCGTGCGGCATGTCCTTCAACTCGACCCAGGCGCCGATGAAGGGAATGAAGGTGGGGGCGCCCACGGCCAGCCCGCGTTGCCGGGCCGCCATGTAGTGCCCCATCTCGTGCACGAAGATCAGCGCCACGAAACCGGCCGCGTACGGCCAGCCGAAGACGAGCGCGTAGCCCAGTACCGATAGCAGCATGGTGCCGCCGGACAGCAGCACTTTGCTGAACTTCAGGTACTTGAGGCCGGACAGCAGGAGCAGTAGCAGTTTCACGGGATCGGCTGGCCGGCACCGGCAATCAGACGGCGCCCGGCGACTTCGGCTCTTCCGACTTCTTGCGGCGGAAGATCTTGAAGAACGCGCCGCCGCCCGCGGCGATGGCCAGGATGGCCAGCTTGCCGAACTTGGCGACAAAGGCGGCGATGATCGCCAGCAAGCCCAGCTTCTTCGCCGCCACGCCGGCCACCAGCGCCGCCAGGCCGTATTCGGCGACCTTGTCGGTCGACGAGTTGAAGTCGGCGTAGCGCTTGCCGTCGTTGTAGCTGAGGTTGTCCAGCAGGGCGATCAGGGCGGGTTTCTGGGCCGCGACCTGGCTCTTGCTGGTCAGCAGGTCCAGGCTGATGTAGCCGTCCCGGCCCAGGGCGTAGGTGTTGTAGTTGACGGTCGAGTCCGCATCGGAGGCGCCGCCCTTGTCGCGGCCTTCGACCGACCACACCAGGCGCTGGTGGGCGCTGTCGTATTGCGGCGCCTGCACCCAGCCCACCACTTCCAGTTCGGCGATGCCGCGCGCGCGCCGTTCCTTGTTCTGGTCCTCGGTGCCGTCGCGCAGGCTTTGCAGCAATTCCTTGACGTCCCAGTTCTTCGCGTCGTCATCCTTGATGTAGCCGGCCTTTTCGAAGTTGGCCGTGACGATCCAGTCGTCCGGTGAGTCCGCCGGCGGCATGAACAGGCCCAGCAGCGTGTCGTCGCTGCCGTTGCCGTAGGCTTCCATCAGCCGGTTGGCCTGGGCGCGCGGCACGAAGATCGTATTGGGCGGCAGCTTGAGCGTCGCCTGGTCGCCGAGATGGACGACGCCGCTGTCCTGGGCGGCGCGGAAGGCCGCTTCCGTGGCGGCCTGGATTTCCCGTTGCGCGGCTTCCGACTGAGCAGAGGCGGTGGGCGCGAAGCCCAGGGTGGTGCCGATGATGGCGAGGGATGCGAGCAGTTTGGCGTACATGGTTTTTGAATGGTTTTTGTTGAACTTTTGACCGGCGCAATTGTCGGAGCGGCCGGCTGACGATTTTCTGAACGCACGCCGCCAATATGTGGCCAAAGGTAAGGCCACCGGCTCCCTGCTCTGCCGTAAGGCGCTCGCGCCTACCCCCGATATATCCGTATGGATATAGAGGTCTAGGGATTTCCCTTATAAATCCGGGGCTGGTTGGGCATCTTGCCCGCGGCCCGACGCGCGCTTGCGCCGGAAAAATTGTTACATTGAGGCGGCCGGTTTGATACTTTTTGTTGTCTCGCGCGCGACATTGACCAGCTTCGTCCCCGCGAGGCGATCGTGCAGGAATTGCCCATCCCGATCCAGCCAACTGCCCGGAAAGATGGCGAAGGGCGCGGCGACGATGAGCAACTGCATGGTGGGCCAGCCGCTCCAGATGGTCGCGCCCAGGATCAGGCCGGCGGCCGCGAGGGGCAGTATCCAGGCCAGCAGATACCGCAGGACCAGACGCGCCATCGAAGGGGCACGGCCGGCGCGATCCACCAGCCGGATGTTCCAGGTCTTCATGGGCAGGGTCTGCCCGTTGCGGCGCCAGCAACTGATGAAGTACACGCCCAGGGCAAAAAACAGCCAGGCCTGCCGGCCGTGGCGGTACATCAGCCCGCTACGGCTTTGCGTCAGCGTATCGAACAGATATCCCGCCAGGAAAACGACGCCGAACAGCAGCACGGCCTCGTACATCATGCAGGCGAAGCGGCGCAGCCGGGGCGGCGCGGCATCCTGCGAGGGAGAAGGGAAGACTGCGGAGGACGGGAAGGACGAAGGCATGCGCCCATTATCCGCAGCTACGGCCGATGGCGCCACGGCCATGAACGCTGCGTCGCAGCATGCACGGGCATCCGCGAACGCCGTCCCTTTAAAAAAACGGACCCTGTGCCCGGGTGGGAGACCGCAGGTAAAAAAAAACCCGTCACCAGGTGACGGGTCTTGAAAAGGGGCTTTGCAGCCCCCAAGGGGATCGGTACAGAAACTGACGCCGTTATCTCTTTTTAGGCGTTGGCGGTTTCACCGCTGTGACGCTGGGCCGGCGAGCGGACGGCTTGAACCATCTTGCTCAGCAGCTTGCCCAGCGCGCGCAGCGGACGGGGACGGAATTGTTCTTCGATCGCCTGGCGCATCAGCTGACGTTCCAGTTCGTCGGTCAAAAGGATGGTGTT
This sequence comes from Achromobacter aloeverae, assembly GCF_004121055.1. Taxonomy (GTDB): domain Bacteria; phylum Pseudomonadota; class Gammaproteobacteria; order Burkholderiales; family Burkholderiaceae_B; genus Bordetella_C; species Bordetella_C aloeverae. Next base: position 1,176,828 of record NZ_PYAL01000001.1, on the reverse strand, counting down.
ATGGTCGATCACAATAATATCTCTGAGTAGCACTGCCAAGCGCGTCGTTCCAAACAAATTCACGCCATGGACGCACGCAACTTGTTTCTGCAAAATCGCCGCTTGACTACGGGATAACCCGAATTATAGGGGTTAACCCTAGACAATGCAAGCTGCGCATTTACAACAGTTCGTGTCGCCTTGCTTGTCCAGTCGCGCTTGAACGCAGATGACAGCGGCGCATAGCGGGGACGCATCGTAGAATCATCGGCATGAACTCAAGTCCAGACGCTTACGCCCGTTCGTCGTGGCGCATCGAGCCGGTCGGGGACCGGTGCCTGCTGGTTGCCTTCGGCGATCGCGTGGACGCGGAGGTCAATCGCGCCGTATTGTCCTTCGCCGCGTGGCTGCTGGACCATCCCTTGCCCGGGGTGATCGACGTGGTGCCCGCGTTCACCACTGTTGCGCTGCACTATCGGCCGGAGGCCTATGCCGAAGGCGGTTCGACCGTCGCGCCCTTTGCCCGGTTGGCGCAGCGGGTGCGTGAGGTATTGGACAGGGGCGTCCCGCAGGTGGAACAGGGCGGGCGCACGGTGGAGATTCCGTGCTGCTATGGCGGCGATCACGGCCCCGACCTGGAGGAAGTGGCGCAGCGCTGCGGCCTGAGCACCGAAGAGGTGATCCGCCTGCACGGTGAATCGCCGTCGGTGATCTACACCTTCTATTTCGCTCCGGGTAATCCGTTCGCGGGCGGGCTGGACCCCCGGCTGTCGCTGCCCCGCCGAAAGACGCCGCGCACGCTGGTGCCGGCCGGGTCGGTGGCCATCGCCAACGGCCTGACCACCATCTACCAACTGGCCATGCCTGGTGGCTGGAACCTGATCGGCCGCACGCCATGGAACCTTTTCGATATCAAGCAGGACCCGCCGGTGCGCCTGCAACTCGGTGACCGCTTGCACTTCGTGCCGGTCACGCCCGCCGAATTCGACCGTCTCTACGAGGCGCGCCCATGATACGAGTCCTCAAACCCGGGGCGTTGACGCAGTTGCAGGACCTGGGACGCTACGGGTTCCAGCGCTATGGCGTGCCGGTCAACGGCGTCATGGACGAGTGGTCGCACCGGGTGGCCAATATCCTGGTCGGCAATGACGAGGCCATGGCGACGCTGGAGTGCACGCTGACCGGACCGATGCTGCAATTCCAGGAGGAACGCCTGATCGCCCTGTGCGGCGCCGATATGCGCGCGAGCATCGACGGCGTACCGGCGCCCCTGAACGAGCCCATCCTGTTGCGGCGCGGCGCCACCCTGGCGTTCGGCGAATGCCGGCGCGGCGCCAGGCTGTACCTGGCCGTGCGGGGCGGTTTCGATGCCGAGCCCGTCATGGGCAGCGCCAGCACCTTTCCGCGGGGCGGCTTCGGCGGCTTTGCCGGCCGGGCGCTGGCCAAGGGCGACCGCTTGCCCTTGCGCGCGGCGGATCCCGGCTATCCACGGGCGCGGCGCCTGCTGGTGCAAAGCGGCACGCCTTTCGTGTCCGCGGCGCTGTTCGATGTGCCGGCGCCGGAGGCCGCGGAGGCGGTGCGCGCCATGCGGGGCCCGCAGTGGGATGCCTTTACGGACGAAGCGCGCACGGCCTTCGTGTCGGTGCCGTTCACGGTGGACGCGCAGTCGGACCGCATGGGCTATCGCCTGCGCGGCGAGACCTTGAAGCTGGCGCAACCGCTGGAAATGATTTCGGAGGCTACCGCCTTCGGGACCGTGCAGGTGCCCCCGGACGGCAACCCCATCGTGTTGATGGCGGACCGGCAAAGCGCGGGCGGCTATCCCAAGATTGCCTACGTCGCCACGGTAGACCTGCCGCGCCTGGCGCAGGCGCTGCCGGGCACGGCCTTGCGCTTTGCCATCGTGGAGATGGAAGAGGCGCAGGCGCTCTACCTGGCGCGTGCCGCTGAGCTGGCGGCATTGCGCGAGCAGGTGCGCGCCGCCATGCAGCCGCCGGCCGTCGCGCCGGATGGCGGCGACGCGCGGGAAGACGGGGCAGTAGCGGCGACCGGCGACGCGGGGGAAGGGGCCCTCGAACGCGCGCGGGAAAAGTAAGTACTGCAAATAAGTGGGATAGCCGGGGGGCTTGCCTTGGCCGGCGCGCTGGTGAGCGGCCCCGCCCCGCGCGTATGGCCGGGCCGCATCCTGTGCCGCCGTGTCGCTAGTCGCGATCCTGCGTCTTGTCCGCCCGCGCGGACGCATCGGGGATGTCGTCGTCGCCCTGCGACGGGCCGGCCTTATCCGCGTGCGCCGTGCGCCGTTGCGCGCGGTCGGCCTCGCGATAGCCCGCTTCCACCAGTTCGAAGCTGAACAGGCGGCAGTCGAGCGCGCCGTTGTACAGCGGCGTGCGGCGGGCGGGCTTCAGGCGCAATTGCTGCGGCAAGGTCATGTCGCTGGAAATCACATGTAGCTGCCAGCCGCCGAACTGCTTTTTCAGGCAGCTTGCCCAATCGCGCCACAGGTCGGCTTCGGCGCCCGCCTCCAGCCGTTCGCCATAGGGCGGATTGGTGACGATCCAGCCGGACGGCGCGGGCGCGCGCAGCGTGCGGGCATCGGCGACTTCGAACTGGATGGTGTCTTCGGTGAGCCAGGCGCGTTCGGCGTTGTTGCGCGCGAAGGCGATGGCTTCCGGATTGAGATCGCAGCCATAGAGCGGCGTATCCAGCTGCGGCCGGATATGGGCGCGGGCATCTTCCTTGAGGTCGCGCCAGCGCCGGCTGTCGAAGTCGCGCATGCGCTCGAAGCCGAAGGGCCGGGCGATGCCGGGCGGCACGCCCAGGGCGATCCAGGCGGCTTCGATGAGTATGGTGCCGCTGCCGCAGAAGGGGTCCAGCAGCGGTTCGGCCGGATCCCATCCCGCCAGGGCCAGCATGCCGGCGGCCAGGTTCTCGCGCAGGGGCGCCTCGCCCTTGTCCAGGCGCCAGCCGCGCTTGAAGAGGGATTCGCCGGAGGTGTCCAGGTAGAGCGTGGCGGTGTCCTGCGTGAGGAAGGAGAACACGCGCGCGTCGGGCCGTACGGTATCGATGTCCGGCCGCGCGCCTTCGCGGTCCATCAGGCGGTCGCAGATGCCATCCTTCACGCGCAGATTGCAGTATTGCAGGCTGCGCATGGGGCTCTTGATCGCCGACGTGTCGACCCGCAGCGTGTGTTCCGCGCCGAACCAGCGTTCCCAGGGCGTCGCGTAGGCCAGGTCGAGCAGGTCGTCCTCGTGCTGCACGGGGCCGTGGGCCACCTGCACCAGCACGCGCGTGGCCAGGCGGGAGTACAAGTTGGCGCGCTGTATGCCGTGCCAATCGGTGGTGAAGCGCGCTCCGGCGCGGCCGGGCTCGGCATCGTCGAAGCCCAGCGCCTGCAGTTCCGCGGTCAGGGCTTCCTCGATGCCCTGCGGGCAGGGCGTGAAGACGGTGTAGCGTTCGTTGCGGTCGTAGCGGCGCGAGGCGGCAGGCATGCCGCGCGGAGCGCGCCGGCGGTTGTCGTCGTGGCGGTCGTCATGGTCGCCGACGGGGGGGCCGCGGTGATCGTTGCGATAGTCGTCGCGATGGTCGTCGCGATGATCATCACGATGGTCGCTGCGATGGTTGTCGTGATCGAAGCTCTGGCGGTCGTCGCGATGCGCGCTATAGCGGCTGTCGTCCGCGGCTCGGCTTGGCGCGCCGCGCCGGCCGCTGCCGACGTCACGGCTTTCGTTGCGGCCACGGCGTTCGCCGCGGCCGGGTCGGTCATCGCTGCCGGCGTACGCTTCGCGGTTGCCGCGCGGGCCTTGCGGGCCTCGGGGACCGTTCGGACCGTCCGGACCGTCCGGACCGCTCGGACCGTTCCGACCGTCCGGGCGCGGTGCGCGGGTATTTCCCCGGGCAGGCGCGTCCCGTTCATCCGCTGCCGCCGACAGCCGTTCCTGCTGGTCGCGGGCGCGTTCGATCTGGGCGGCCGCGCGAGCCCGGGCACCGCTGCGCTTGCGCGGCGGGCCCGTCTCGCCGGGCTCGGCCGGGCGCGGCGATTTCTTCAGGGAGAGGGTCTTGCGGGGACGGTCCGGATCGTCGGCGGTCATGATGGGATGGAGCAAAAACGGGGTGGGAGGCCAGCCTCGGATGAGGTCAAGAGGTCTCAGAAGGGCTTGACGACCACCAGGGCCACGACGATGAACAGGAACAGGACCGGAATTTCGTTGAACCAGCGGTAGAACTTGTGCGAGCGCGTGTTGCGGCCCTGTTCGAACTTGCGCAGCATGACGCCACAGGCGTGATGGTAGCCGATGATCAGCAGGACGAAGAACAGCTTGGCATGCATCCAGCCGTTGCCGGGACCCGTGCCGATGCGATAGCCCACATAGAGCACCAGGCCGAACACCACGGCGACCACGGCCAATATCGTCGTGAAGCGGAACAGGCGTCGCGCCATGCCCAGCAGCACGGTCTGCACGGCCGGCTCGGATTGGCTCGCCAGGTTGACGTAGATGCGCGGCAGGTAGAACAGCCCGGCGAACCACGCCGCCACGAATACGATGTGCAAGGTCTTGATCCAGGGCATGGCGATCCAGGGCATGGGCGACTCGGCGTCAGGGTTGATAAGGAAAACGGTAAGCGTCGGGACGCGCGGCTCAGCCGCGCACCTGCCCGTCGCCGGTGAGCACCCATTTGTACGTGGTCAGTCCTTCCAGGCCCACCGGCCCGCGCGCATGCAGCCGGTTGGTGGAAATGCCGATCTCCGAACCCAGGCCGTATTCATAGCCGTCCGCGAACACCGTGGGCAGGTTGACGTATACCGAGGCGGAGTCCACTTCCCGCTGGAAGCGTTGCGCCGCGCCGAGGTCCTCCGTGACGATGGCGTCGGTGTGGCCCGACCCCCAGCGCGCGATGTGCGCGATGGCCTCGTCCAGGCTGTCGACCACCCGCACGGCCAGGATGGGCCCCAGGTATTCCGTGGCCCAGTCTTCCTCGGTCGCCGGCAGCGCCTGCGGCACCAATTCGCGGGTGCGGGCGCAGCCGCGCAATTCCACGCCATGGGCCAGCAGCGCCGCCGCCAGCTTGGGCAGGATGGCGGCCGCCGCGGCGGCATTGACCAGCAGCGTTTCCATGGCGCCGCACACGCCGTAGCGGTAGGTCTTGGCGTTGTACGCGATGGCGTGGGCTTTTTCCGGATTCGCGGCGGCGTCGATATAGACGTGGCAATTGCCGTCGAGGTGCTTGATCAGGGGCACGCGCGCTTCCGCCGCCATGCGGGCGATCAGCCCCTTGCCGCCGCGCGGCACGATGACGTCGATATGCTCGGTCATGGTGATCAGCTTGCCGACCGCGGCGCGGTCCGCGGTCTCGACCACCTGCACCGCATGCTGGGGCAGGCTGGCGGCGCGCAGGCCATCGCGCACGACTTCGGCCAGCGCCAGGTTCGACCGCAGCGCCTCGCTGCCGCCGCGCAGGATGGCGGCGTTGCCGGACTTCAGGCACAACGCCGCGGCATCGATGGTGACGTTGGGACGCGATTCGTAGATGATGCCGATGACGCCCAGCGGCACGCGCATCTGCGCCACGCGCATGCCGTTCGGACGGACCGTGGTCGGCCCCAGGCTGCCGACCGGATCGGGCAGGGCGGCAACCTGGCGCAGGCCTTCGATCATCAGGTCCAGGCTGCGCTCGGACAGGGTCAGGCGGTCCAGCATGGCGGCGTCCAGGGCGTTGGCGCGCGCCGCCTCGACGTCCTGGCGATTGGCTTCCTGCAGGGTCTTGCGGCGATCCGCGATGGCATCGGCCATCGCCAGCAGGGCCCGGGTCTTGGCCGACCCGGGCGCGCGCATCAGTTCGCGCGAGGCCTGGCGGGCATTTTCGCCCAGGGTGAGCATGGCTTCTTCTACGGTATGCGTCGACATGGAGTGCAGGGGCGCGCAGCGCCCGTAATACGTGCGTAAAGCGTAAGTGTATCTGTATCCGCGCGGCAGCCGGCCGTGGCCGGGACGGCAGGGCGCGCCGCGCCTTCAGGCGCCGCGTCGCCCGGCGGCCGCGACGCGCAGCGCCAGCCGCGTCATTTCTTCCCAGGGATCGGCCAAGCGCCCTGGCACGGGCAGGCCCTTGATGATGCGGTCGACCTCATGGGCGTGCTGCACGGCGGCCGGCCAGGCCCGCGCGGGGACCCGTCCCAGCGCTTGCAGGGCCAGCTTTTCGTGGGCGCCGAAGATGCGCAGCCGGCGCATCGCCGCATTGGCGTCGCCGCCGTTGGCGCGCGTTTCGGCGACACGGGCCAGGATCCGGATTTCCTCGCCGACGGCCCACAATACCAGGGGCAGGGCCTCGCCTTCGGCGCGCAAGCCGTCCAGCATGCGCACGGTGCGGCCCACATCGCCGGCCAGCATCGCGTCGCGCAGGCCGAAGACGTCGTAGCGGGCGACGTTGAGCACCGCGCGTTCCACGTCCTCGGCAGCCAGGGCGCCTTCGGGATACAGCAGGCCCAGTTTCAGGATTTCCTGGTGCGCCGCCAGCAGGTTGCCCTCGACCTTGTCGGCCATCCATTGCAGCGTGGCGTTGTCCGTCTGCTGCTTCTGGCGCGCCAGCCGGGCGCCGATCCAGGCGGGCAGGCGGTTGCGGTCCACCGCGCTGACGTCCACCGTGATGCCCGCCGCCAGCGCCAGGGCCCAGCGGCTCTCGCGCGTGGCCTTGTCCAGGCGCGGCAGGCCGATCACCAGCACGGTGTCGGGATCGCCTTGGGTCTGGGCCTGGGCCTGTTCAGCCAGCTTGACCAGGGTGTCGGCCCCGGCCTTGCCCGGCTTGCCGGTGGGTATCTTCAGTTCCAGCAGCCGGCGGTCGCCGAACAGCGACACGCTCTGGGTGGCGGCCATGACCGCGCTCCAGTCGCTGCGCGCGTCCATGACCATGGTGGTGCGGTCCGTATAGCCGGCCGCGCGCGCCGCCGCGCGCAGGGCATCCATCGTTTCCGTGACGAGCAGCGGCTCGTCGCCGCTGACCGTGTACAGCGGCGCCAACCGGTTCCCCGCGCGTTGCAGGTAGTCCGGGAAGCGGTCGGCGTCCAGCGTCTGCGCCATGCCCGCGGTGCTCAGTAGTCGTAGTCGTTGGGCGACGACGGGCCGTTGATGATGCCCGGCGGGCGCGTCGGCTGGTTGGCGGGCTGCGCGGGCGGCGTGGTGCTGTAGATCGGTCCCTCGTCGTCGCCCGGCTTGGACTGGTTCAGCTTGAGGGCGGCTTCGCGGACATCGTCCGAGGTCAGGCGGCGCAGCAGCCGGCTGACCAGGCTGGTTTGCATATTGCGGTACAACTGCTCGGCCTGGCCTTCCTTGGCCTGCACCACCGTGTCGTCATACGGCATTTCACGATAGGCTTCCAGCGTGGTGTCCGGAATGATGGCGCGGCCCTTGGCGTCGATGACGCGGAAGGTGAAGCGCAAGCCCAGCTCGTATTCCTCGACCCGGCCCTGCGAGTTCAGCGACACCTCGCGCATGCTGCGGGTATTGGCGACCTGCTGCAATTGCGCTTCCGCTTCCTTGGGGGTGTCGACGAAGCGGGTGTTCGGCGACGCGGCCTTGAGCGCGCGCTTCACTTCGGCGCCGAAGCGGGTGTTGTCGCCCAGTCCGATGTAGAAGGTGTCGAACGGCAGCGGCGTCTCTCCGCGCATGTGAAAGCCGCACGCGGACAACAACAGCAGCAGCATGCCCAGGCCGGCGGCGCGCGCCGGCCGGCGCAGGCTGGCCACCCGCCGCGCGACATCCTTTACCGAGAAACCGCCGAAGTTCATGCGTAACCCCAATTCATGCCAAATAATCCCCACGCCGATCAGCCGACGACGTTGACCAGCTTGCCGGGCACAACGATAACCCGTTTTGCCGGACGGCCTTCGAGGAATCGCGCCACGGCCTCATGGGCGGCCGCCTGGGCCTCGATATCGGCCTTGGCGGCGGCAGCCGCCACGCGCAGGGAACCGCGCAGCTTGCCGTTGACCTGCAGCATCAGTTCGATTTCGTCGGCGACCAGCGCGGCCTCGTCGACCTGCGGCCACGGGGCGTCGAGCAGGTCGCCGTAGCGCGTCTCGTAGCCCAGTTCGTTCCACAGGTTCCAGGTGATGTGCGGCACCACCGGGTACAGCACGCGCAGCAGCACGCCGATGGCTTCGGCGCGGGCGGCGTCGGCCGGCGCGCCGGCCGGCAGGTCGGCGCTTTCGATGGCGTTGAGCATCTTCATGCACGCCGACACCACGGTGTTGTACTGGATGCGCTGGTAGTCGTAGTCGGCCTGCTTGAGCAGGTTGTAGACCTCGCGGCGCAGGTCCTTGACCGGCGCCGGCGCGGCCTGCCAGTCGACCGACGCGGCCAGGCCGCTGGCCACGGTATCGCGCTGCGCGTGCGCATAGGACCAGAGGCGGCGCAGGAAGCGGTTCGAGCCCTCGACGCCCGAATCCGACCACTCCAGCGTCTGCTCGGGCGGGCTGGCGAACATGACGAACAGGCGGGCGGTGTCGGCGCCCAGCGTGTCGATCAGCGATTGCGGGTCGACGCCGTTGTTCTTCGACTTGGACATGGTGCCCACGCCGCCGTAGGTCACCTCGCTGCCGTCCGATTTGCGGCGCGCGCCGACGATGGCGCCCTTGGCGTCATAGACGTTTTCGACTTCCTCGGGCCAGAAGTATTCGATGCCGCCCTGCGGGGTCTTGCGCGAATAGATGTGGTTCAGCACCATGCCCTGGCACAGCAGGCGGGTAAAGGGCTCGTCGAACTTGAGCATGCCCAGGTCGCGCATGACCTTGGTCCAGAAGCGCGCGTACAGCAGGTGCAGCACGGCGTGCTCGATGCCGCCGATGTACTGGTCCATCGGCATCCAGTAGTCGTTGCGGGCGTCCACCATCGCCTGGTCGTTGCCCGGCGAGGTATAGCGCATGAAATACCAGGACGAGTCGACGAAGGTGTCCATGGTGTCCGTTTCGCGCCGCGACGGCTTGCCGCACTTCGGGCAGGCGCAGGACAGGAAGGCCTCGTTCTTGGTCAGCGGGTTGCCGCTGCCGTCCGGGATCAGGTCTTCCGGCAGCACCACCGGCAGGTCTTTTTCCGGCACGGGGACCGGGCCGCAGTCCGGGCAGTGGATGATGGGGATGGGAGTGCCCCAGTAGCGCTGGCGCGAGATGCCCCAGTCGCGCAGGCGCCAGGTGGTCTGCTTCTCGCCCAGGCCGCGCGGCGCCAGGTCGGCCGCGATGGCGTCCACGGCGGCCTTGTAGTCCAGTCCGTCGTACTTGCCGGAGTTCACGGTGCGGCCGCTTTGCTTGTCGCCGTACCATTCCTGCCAGGCGTCGGTGGAATACGTCTTGCCTTCGACCGCGACTACCTGCTGGATGGGCAGGCCGTATTTCTTGGCGAAGGCGAAGTCGCGTTCGTCGTGCGCGGGCACGCCCATGACGGCGCCGTCGCCGTAGCTCATGAGCACGTAGTTGCCGACCCAGACGTCGACCTGCGCGCCGGTGATGGGATGCGTGACCGTCAGGCCGGTCTTCATGCCTTCCTTTTCGCGCGTGGCAAGCTCGGCCTCGGTGGTTCCGCCCAGCTTGCAGTGCTCGATGAAGGCGGCCAGCTCGGGGTTGCCGGCGGCGGCATGCGACGCCAGGGGGTGTTCCGGCGCCACGGCGCAGAAGGTGACGCCCATGATGGTGTCCGCGCGCGTGGTGAAGACGTAGAGGCGGCCGTCCTGGATCGGGGCGCCGTCGGCGCCGCGGATGTCATGGGTGAAGGCGAAGCGCAGGCCTTCGCTCTTGCCGATCCAGTTCTCCTGCATGACGCGCACGCGCTCGGGCCAGCCGGGCAGGCCGGTCTTGACCTGGTCCAGCAGTTCCTCGGCGTAGTCGGTGATGCGCAGGTAGTAGCCCGGGATCTCGCGCTTTTCCACCAGCGCGCCGGAGCGCCAGCCGCGGCCGTCGATGACCTGTTCGTTGGCCAGCACGGTGTTGTCCACCGGGTCCCAGTTGACGACCTGGGTCTTGCGGTAGGCGATGCCTTTTTCCAGCATCTTGAGGAACAGCCACTGGTTCCACTTGTAGTAGGCGGGATCGCAGGCGCACATCTCGCGCGACCAGTCGATGGCCAGCCCCATCGCCTGCATCTGCTTCTTCATGTAGGCGATGTTGTCGTAGGTCCACTTGGCCGGCGGCACCCTGGACTTGATGGCGGCGTTCTCCGCCGGCATGCCGAAGGCGTCCCAGCCCATGGGCATCAGCACGTTGTAGCCGCGCATGCGCAGTTGGCGCGCCATCATGTCGTTGATGGTGTAGTTGCGCACGTGCCCCATGTGCAGCTTGCCGCTGGGGTAGGGCAGCATCGAGCACGCATAGAACTTGGGCTTTTCGGCGCCGCTGGCATCGGTCGCGTGTTCGACGACGCGATAGGCATCACGCGCCTTCCAGGCTTGGTGGGCGGTGGCTTCAACGGCGTTGGGGAGATAGCGTTCCTGCATGAGTTCCATGGACCGGAAAAAGGGGCCGCCCGGGACCGGGCCCGGGCGGCGGACGATCAAAACCCTTGATTATAGGTTCTGCTACGCCGCCTTAGGGGGACCGGCCAATTCCGGGGCGCGCGCATGGGGCGCCAGGCTGCCGTAAAGCAGCCCCGCCACGCTCAATGCCAGGCCCAGGCCGCAGACGGCCAGCCAGCCGCCATGGGCATAGGCGGCGGCCGAAGCCAGGGACCCGAGTGCGCCGCCGATGAAATAGGCCGTCATGTAGCCGGCGGTCAGGCGGCTGCGCGCCTCGGGCCGAAGGCGATAGATGCAGGCCTGGTTGGTGACCTGCAAGGCCTGCGCGGCGAGGTCCAGCACCAGGATGCCGGCCAGCAGCGCCAGGATGGAGCCGGCGCCCAGTCCCAGCAGGGGCCACGAGAGGACCAGCAGCCACAGGCCCAGGCGGGTGCTGCGGTTGGCGTGGCCGCTGTCGGCCATGCGGCCGAAGACGCGCGCCGCCGCCGCGCCGATCGCGCCGGCCAGGCCGAACAGGCCTATGGTGCCGTTCGAATAGGCGTAGGGAGGGTTGGCCAGCAGAAAGGTCAGCGACGTCCACAAGACGCTGAACTGGGCGAAGGAAAGGGCGCCGATGATGCTGCGGGCCCGGAACAAGGGCTCTTGCACGAACAGGGTGCCGACCGAGCGCACCAGGGCGGGATAAGCCATGGTGGCGGTGCCGGCGTGGCGGGGCAACACCCGCCAGAGGCCGCCGGCAACGAACACCAGCAGGACGGCGGCGACCCGGTAGACCGTGCGCCAGTCGCCCAGGTCGGCCAGCAGGCCCGCCACGGTACGGCCCAGCAGCACGCCCAGCAGCAGGCCGCTCATGATCGTGCCGACGACGCGGCCGCGCTCCTGCGGCGCCGCCAGGGTGGCGGCGAAAGGCACCAGCACCTGGGCGACCACCGAGGTGGCGCCGGTGATGGCGGTGCCGGCCAGCACGCTGGCCATGCCCGGGCCATAGGCGACCAGGGCCTGGCCGGCCGCGGCGATCAGGGTCATGACGGTGATCAGCGCGCGCCGCTCCACGCGGTCGCCCAGCGGCACCAGCAGCATCAGCCCGACGGCGTAGCTGCCCTGGGCGACGGTGACGACGACGGCGGCGCCCGCCGAACCCAGGCCATATTCAGTGCCGATGGCATGCAGCAGCGGTTGCGCGTAGTAGTTGCTGGCGACGATCAGGCCGGTGGCGACGGCCATCAGCAACACCATGGTCTGCGTCAGGAGCGGGGAGGGAGAGGCGTGGTCGTGGGACATGGGCAGCAGGGGGGGGCGGGTGTGTTCAGGGCTTGATGGCGCCGGGAGCATGGCGATCATGGGCCAGCAGCAGCTCGCGCAGCAGGCCGGCGAGGGCCTCGCGGCGGTCGGGCGCCAGCGGCGCCAGCATCCGGTCGAGGATGTCCAGATAGGCGCGCAGCACCGCGTCGGCGGTCTGGCGACCCAGTTCGGTCAGCGTCACGATGATGCCGCGGCGGTCGTCGGGATTGGGCTGGCGCGCCACCAGGCCGGCTTGCTCCAGGCGGTCGAGCCGATTGGTCATCGCACCGGAGGACAGCAGCAGCGATTCGGCCAGTTGTTGTGGACTCAAGGCATGCGGCGGCCCGTGGCGCGTCAGTGTCGCGATGACGTCGAATTCGCCCGGGTTGACACCTAGTGGACGCAGGCTGCGGTCGATATCGCGCGACGCGACGGCCTGGAGGCGAAACAGGCGGCTGAAGACGGCCATAGGGGCGATGGGCAGGTCCGGCCGTGCCGTGCACCATTGGGACAGGATGTGGTCGACATAGTCCGCCTGGTCGACGGGTAAGGGGAGCTTGTTCATGATGATGTGTTTTGACATCAAATATTTTGACGTGAAGATAAATGATGGGCGCCCTGCGTGTCAAACCGCCGCCGGGCCACCTGCGGATGAGGCGGGCAAGCCGCTTGCGGAGGATGTGGCCGGGGGACAAGTCACGGTTGGAAAGCAACCGATGCAAGCGCCGCCTGAGCACCTGGCAGGGGTTCGCCGCGTTGCGGTAAGCCCTACATGACGGCGTAAGCCTTGCTGATCCTTGATGTTTCCGGTCTTTGAACCGGGCATGCTAAGCAGGTAGGCATGGACGATGCAGTCACCGCAACTTAGCGATAGACACCGATAGAGGCATAGACATGACCGATAACACCGAGCAAAAGGCACAGCGCAAGCCTCGTGGCTTTGCCGCCATGGGGCCCGAATTCCAGCGGGAAATCGCCGCCCAGGGCGGCCGCGCCGCCCATCGCCTGGGGAAGGCCCACCGATTCAGTCCGCAGGAGGCGCGTGCCGCCGCGGCCAAGCGGCATGCGGCCCGCAACGAGCAGCGGGACGCCGAGGCCGCCAAGCCGGACGCCAGTGCGAGCGCCGGAACGCCGGGGCCGGCGGCGCCGGAAGAGGCGGAGGAACAGGAAGGCCGTTGACCAGGGAGGTTAGTGGACGCGGTGGCGAATGCTATTCGCCGCCGCGTTTTCTTGAGGCCATAAATATCGCTTGCAAAAGAATCGCGTGCTATTTAATATGCGCACATGGACGCACGAATCGTCGAACATACGGGGCGGATAGGCCGGCCCGGCGCGATCGGAGCGATCATCAACCCTTGCAAAACGGAGTCTTCCATGTCGATCGAAAAAGTCTTGTATCGCGCCCAGGCCACGGCAACGGGCGGCCGTGACGGCCGTGCCGTTTCGTCGGACAACGTGCTTGATGTGAAATTGACCACGCCGCGCGAACTGGGCGGCGCTGGCGGTAACGGCACCAATCCCGAGCAGTTGTTCGCGGCCGGTTACTCGGCTTGCTTCCTTGGCGCGCTGAAGTTTGTCGCCAGCCAGGAAAAGTTCGCGCTGCCAGCCGATGTCAGCATCACCGGACAGGTCGGCATCGGCCAGATCCCGAACGGCTTCGGCATCGAAGTGGAACTGAAGATATCCCTGCCGGGCGTGGATCCCGCCAAGGCGCGCGAACTGGTCGAGAAGGCCCACGTGGTCTGCCCGTACTCGAACGCGACCCGCGGCAATATCGACGTGACGCTGACCATCGTCTGAGCCCGGGCGGGGCAAGGGGGCGGGATAGCCTCCACGCCGTGCGGCTGATGCCGCCTTGCAGGCCAATCTTGCAGGTCCCTCTTGCAGGCTCCGCCTTGCAGCCCCACGCCTTGCAGCCCCCATCGGGGGCTTTTTCGTCGCCGCGCCCCGAGACAAAACGCCTCAAAAGAAAAGCCGCCCGCGCGGTTCGCGGGCGGCTTGGCGGTTTCCTCGTGGCCGGTTCCGGCCACTGGCTCTTCCCTCTTGTGAAGGGAAGACTTGCCGCGGCTGGACCTTAACGGACGTAGGAGCCGTCGTTGGCCTGGGCCGATTGCGTGTTCGCCTGAGTGCTGGCGTACACGCCCTGGAAGGGCTGGTTGTCGGGGTCGCCGAAGGCGGTGGCGCCAGGGGCGGCATCGACTTGCCGGGCCACCTGCTCGCGCGTGACGTTGCTGTCGGGAGCGGCCTGGAAGGGCGCCGCATCCAGTTCGGCCACGGTCTGGTAGCCGGCGGCCTTGGCTTGCTGCAACTGCTGGACGACTTCCGCGCGGGTCAGCGAGCGGCCTTCGGAGGCGCCGTACACGCCCTGGAAGGGCTGGTTGTTGAGATCGCCGAAGCCGGCGGGGCCCGCGTGGGCAGCGCCCAGCAGGGCGAACGATAGGGTGGCGGTGGCAATGCCGAGGCTCGGAATGCGGGTCTTCATGATTGGCTCTCCAGTAACTTTTTGGGGTGCTTTTGGTGCTTTTGGTGCTTCCGGTGCTTCCGGTGCTTTTGTCTGGGCGCTTCCCGAACCGCGCCTGTGCGGCCCGGGCGGTGCATGCCTCATCCATGCGTTGCATTCTGAGCCTGGTGGACATAAGGATAAACCCGGGGAAATAGAAAGCATCTTTCCAAAAACGGCAGAATATTTCTCGTCAGTGGAAATTTGCCTCGTTTTTCGGCATAAACATTTGAACGAGGCGTCGGTCGCTGGCCCCTCTATCGCGCGCGATTTACTATCGCCGTATGGCACATTCTTCCCCACCCAAGCTGGACGACGCCGCGGCCCTGCTGCTGGACAACCAGCTCTGTTTTTCCCTCTATTCCACGCAGCTGGCGATGAGCAAGGTCTATCGTCGCCTGTTGGCGGGTCTCGGGCTGACCTACCCGCAATACCTGGTGATGCTGGTGTTGTGGGAACAGGACGGCCTGACCGTGTCCGCCATCGGCGAGCGGCTGTTCCTGGATTCGGCGACGCTCACGCCCTTGCTCAAGCGCCTGGAGGCGGCGGGGTTGATCGCGCGCGTGCGCGCGGCCGCCGACGAGCGGCAGGTCATCGTGTCGCTGACCGAGGGGGGACGCGCACTGAAGCAGAAGGCGGGTTCGGTGCCGGCGGGCGTTGGCCAGGCGGCGCAATGCAGCCTGGAAGAGGCTGGCGAAATGATCAAGACCCTGAACGATCTGCGCCGTCGCTTGCTGGCGTCCTGACCGGTCAGCGTGGCGAGGGCAGCAGCGGCGACCGCTTGTCCGCCAGGCCGGCGGGCCATGTCGGCAGGGCGGGCGGCGCATGCGCCGGGTCCATGCCGGGCGGCGGGGTGAGCGCGGCGGGGGGCGTTGGGCCGGCAGCGGGTGCGGTGGAGGCCGATTTCCCGTCCGCGGCGCCGGCCGGCGCTTCGCTTTCCCCGTCCTCGTCGCCATCGCTGCCATTGTTGGTGTTCAACCGCGGGCGCGGGGCGAGATGGTTGCCCGAGGGCGGCAAGCTTGCGCCGCTTGCCGGCGCGCGGTCCGCGCTGGCTGTTTCGTCCCTGTCCCGCGCGCCGCGTTCTCCCGTGTCGGGCCGCAGGCGGCGGACGTTTTCATCCAGCGGTTGCAGGCGCGCGCCGCTGAGGTAGACATAGCGGTCCATGCCGTCCACGCCATCGACGCGGCTGGTATAGCCCAGCCACGTGCCCAGGGTGGACTGGTGGTCGATGGCGCGGTACTCGATATCGCCGAAGGGAGTGGATACCGGTAGCTTGGCGAAAGCCGCCGCCAGCTTGTCCGCGTCGGCCGAGCCGGCGCGCTTGATGCCGGCAGCCAGCGACATCAGCGCCGAGTAGCCCAGCACCGACGCGGTCTGCGGCGGGGTGCCGTATTTCTCGGTGTAGGCCTTCACGAAGTCCTGGTTGGCCGGCGTGTCGATGGCGTCGCGAGGATAGCCCGTGACGATCCAGTCGGCCGGCGCCAGGTTGCCCAACGCCTGCAGGTTCTCGGGATCGCCGGTGAACAGCGAGACGACGGGCCGCTGCTCGAATAACTGTTGCGCATTGCCGGCGCCCACGAACAGCCGCAGGGCGTCGCCCGTGAGCATGTTGAAGATGGCATCGGGCTGGGCCTGCCCCACCGCGGTTGCGATGGCCTCGGCGTCGAATTTGTCCTTGGGTTGTGGGGTGTCATAGACGAATTCGACCTTGCGCTGGAACGTCTTCATCAGCCCCTTGAAGGCATCGGCCGTGGCGCGGTCCGATTCGTCGTCTCGGTAGACCAGCGCCCATCGCGGCTTGCGCAGGCCCAGGGCCTTGGGCGCCACCGCGGCGGCCTGCATCCAGGCGGCCGGGCGCAGGCGCCAGGTGTAGCGGTTGCCTTCCTGCCACGTCAGGCGCTGCGTCAGCGGCGCCACCGCCAGGTAAAAGACCTTGTTCTCGACGGCATAGCGGGCCAGCCCCAGGCCGACCTCGGACGAATAGCCGCCGAACAGGACGCTGACCTTGTCCTGGGCTGTCAGTGCCTGCGCCGCCTTCACCGCATCGTCGACCACGCCCTGGTCGTCGCGCGACAGGACTTCCACCTTTTGTCCCAGCAGGCCGCCGTCGGCGTTGATCCGCGCCAGCGCCAGTTCCCAGCCGTGGCGATAGGGCACGGCGAAATCCGGCTGCTTCTTGTACGTGTTGATTTCCCCGATGCGCAAGACGGGCGCCGGAGCGGGGGCGGCCTTGCCAGGCTTGCCCGGGACGGGCGCCGGGCGAGGCGGCGCCGCGAGCGCGCCGAACGCACAGTGGAACAGGCAGAGCGCCGCCAGCCAGCGCAGGCGTGGCGTAAGGGGAAACGTCATGGGTGACCGGTCCGGGATGGAATGTATCGGTGGCCGCCCCCAGGGAGCGGCGCCTGATCGCGGCCTACTATAACCGCGATGGTCGCGATAGCCGAGCTGACCGCGTTGACAGCGTTGACGGCGCTTGCGGCCACCCCCCGGTCCGCGCACCGGGGAAGCCAAGCCGGCGCGCGCTTGCGTCGCGGATATGCGTCAGGACGCGGCTGGCGCGGCGCCTGAAACGGGGCGTCCGGCCCCGTGCCAGCCCGCCGGCGGCAGCAGGAACAGCGTATAGCTGAAATCCGGCAGCCTCAGCCCCCACGCACGCTTGTGCACGGTCACGGATATGGGTTGGCTGCCGGTGGCGGCCGTCGCCGTCTGGATGCACCCGCCGTCGGCGCTCTTGCAAACGAACAGCGCACCCTCGCGCGTCACGTCGGCCCGCGTGAGCCAGGGCGTGTTGGCCGGTTCGTACATATCCCAGTAATGGGTAAGATCGCGGCCATAGAAGGCGATGGCTTTCGCCTCCTTGTCGCTTCCGCTGACGATGGGCAAGGGCAGGCCCACGCGGTCCCGCCAGAGCTGCCGCGCCGCGCGGGAAAGCTCCGCGCGCGGTTCGATGGCCATGGGCTTGTGCTGCGATGCTTCCACGTACCCCAATACCGTCGATAGCGCCAGCACCAGCGCCCAGTAGGCGGTCATGCCGCGAACGATGCGGCGGGTATCGGGTTCCAAACCGTGTTGCTTGAGCACGAACAACCAGAAGGTGGCGATCGCGAACCATTGCGTGTTGCCCCACAACGCCGACAGGGGCGTCCTGCTGGCCAGGGATACGCTACAGACCGCGAAGAAGGTTCCCATGGACAGCCACCACAAGTTGCGATCCAGGGACGGCTGCACGATGGACCGCAGCATCAGGCCGGCCGCGGCCAGGCGCCGGCCCGGCAGCAGCAGCGAGAGCAAGGCCAGCGCGGGCAGCAGGTAGGCCAGCTGGATCAACGCGTAGGGCACCTTGTACAGCAATAGCAGGTAGAAAGGGTGGCCGCCCCCCGTTTCGTGCATACGCTCGTCCGCGTAGGTGAAGGTGGGAAAGTGAGTCTTGACCAGCCATGCCAGGTGCGGTCCCAGCACCACGGCGCAAGCCGCCAGGACCAGCAGCGTGCGGGGTCGCAGCAACTGCGCGCGCCATGTGGGCCGGACGAGGCCGGCCAGGCCCAGGCCGATCAGCAGCGTGATGGAAAAATACTTGCCCAGCATTGCCAGCGCCGCGGCGGCGCCGAACGCGGCAGCGGACTTGCGGGTGCCGGTCTGTACATAGCGTATGAAGAAATAGGCCGTCCACGGCCACAGCGACAGCAGGACCGTATTGGCATTGAACTTGATGGCCAGCGTGCTGTAGATCGGCGTGACGGCCATCGCCAGCCCGACGATGAGGGCGTCGCGCAGGGGCAGGAAACGGCGCGCCAGCGCGACGATGCCACAGATGCCCATCGTGGCGTTGACGCTGGAAAGCGCGAAATATGCCAAGTCGGTGTGGGGGAATACCTTGAACCAGGCGGCGGCGATCCACGCGAAGGCGGGCGGGTGCTTGTAGTAGCCGGGCTGCCACTCGATGCCCCAGACATAGTTTTCCAGCATGTCGGCGGCGGGATCGAGGTTGCTGCGATATATCCAGGAGCCCACCGCCCATATGATGGTTTGGACAGCCAGGAGCATGGACAGCCGGAAAGTCTCCGAGGCGGCCAGCGTGCCCGCGCGCGCGCCGGGCGATTCGGAGGATAAGGAAAAGTCGGTCATGATGGTTCGAATCCAACCCATGCCGTGGATCGGCTCTGCCGGGTTGGCGCCATCTTGCACCTGCGGAATCGGCGTTGTCTTTGCGAAAAATCCGCTTGTTCCGCACAAACAACACAATTTTCGTGCTTTTCCGCATGAGGAGGGCGGCGAGCCGCCTTAATCTTTCGAACCCTGGCCTCGGCTGAAAGTTGGATGACGGAATTGGGGTGTGGGCCGCCAACACAGCACGCCAAAACAGCACGCCAAAACAGCACGCCAAAACGGCACACCAAAACAGCACACCAAAACAAAACGGGCCGGCGCATCGTCTGCGCCGGCCCGTTCCGGGCGATTCCAGGCTCGATTACTTGAGCTTGGTTTCCTTGTATTCCACGTGCTTGCGGGCAACCGGATCAAATTTCTTGATCAGCATTTTTTCCGGCATGTTGCGCTTGTTTTTCGTGGTGGTGTAGAAGTGGCCCGTGCCGGCGGTCGACTCGAGCTTGATTTTTTCGCGGATGCCTTTGGCCATGTCGCGCTCCTGGAAGATGTAGTGGGATCAGACGCGGGTAGCGGTCGTTTAGACGCGCTCGCCGCGGGCGCGCATGTCGGCCAGGACGGCGTCGATGCCGTTCTTGTCGATGGTGCGCAGGGCCTTGGTCGTCACGCGCAGGCGAACCCAGCGGTTTTCGCTTTCGACCCAGAACCGGCGCGATTGCAGGTTGGGCAGGAAGCGGCGCTTCGTCTTGTTGTTGGCGTGGGAAACGTTGTTGCCCACCATCGGGCCCTTGCCCGTCACTTGGCATTTACGTGCCATGATTCGTACCTTTTGGTTCTATGCGTGCCGCATGAACAACGAGGGGCGAAAGGGGATGGGCGGGAACCAAGCCGCCAGCCTTGCGCTGGCCATCCCGCCGGGATGTCGGCATCGTTTCCGTGTCGTCCGGCGTTGCCGCCAGGCCAGTCAGGACTCGATCGCCAAGTGCTTGTGCCCGCCGATTCTCCCTGCGCCGTCGGACAACGAAGAAGACTTTTCGTTGCCCCTAGCCGTGTTCAGCAGCCAGCGGGGGTCGGAGTGCCCGGCTACAAAGCATAGTAGCAGGCACGGGTAAAACTGCGATAAGACCGCGATTCTAATACGGAAAGGAGATCCGGGTCAAGCGCTGCCGGGTCAGGCAGCGGCGGGGGGGCGGATGGCCATTCGGATCAGGTATCGACCTGGCGCGCCCTGCGCGCGATCTGCCCGGACAGCCAGGACAGACAGGCGCAGACCGCCAGCACCGCCGTCAGCGGCAGGGGGGTGTCGCTTTGCCACAGGCTGACGCACAGGCCAGCCAGGGCGCCGCAGGACAGTTGCAGCGTGCCCATCAGGGCCGAGGCCGCGCCCAGGCGCTTGCGTTGTTCGGACAGGGCCAGCGCCGCCGAGTTCGGATTGACGAAGCCCTGGCTGCTCATGTACCCGATCAGGCAAGCCATGAGCAGCGGCAACGTCATCCAGCCGGCCAGGGTGATCAGCAGCGCCACCAGGCTGGCCAGCGCCAGGGTGCGCAGCGCGCGCCGTTGCAGGGTCGCGGGCGCCAGGCGGCGCAGCAGCCGCGCGCTGACCTGCGAGCCGATGATCAGCCCGGCGGCGTTCAGGCCGAACAGCAGGCCGTAGTGCTGCGGATCGACGTGATAGATGTCGATGAAGACGCGCGGCGAGCCGACGATGTACGCGAACATGCCCGCCTGCCCGAAGCCGCCGGCCAGGCTGTGCGCCATGAAGCCGCGGTGGCGCGCCAGGGCGCGATAGTTGTCGGCGATGGTGCGCCAGTTCAGCGGGACCACCCGTTCGGCAGGCAGCGATTCGCGCATGATCAGCAGAATCGCCGTCATCAGGATCACCCCGGTGGCCAGCATCATGCCGAAGACACCGCGCCAGCCGGTGATCAACAGCAGTTGCCCGCCGATCAGCGGCGCCAGGATGGGGGCCAGGCCCATGATCAGCAACAGCAGCGACATGGCGCGCGCCGCTTCCTGCGTTTCGTAGTGATCGCGTATCACCGCGCGCGGTATCACGATGCCCGCGGCGCTGCCCAGCGCCTGCGCCGCCCGCCATAGCGTCAGGCTGGCGATGTTGCTGGACAAGGCGCAGCCCAGCGACGCCACGACGTAGATCGACAGGCCGACCAGCAGCGGTGGTTTGCGCCCGTAGCGGTCCGCCAGCGGACCGTAGAAAATCTGCGCGCCCGCCAGGCCGATCAGGTAGGCGGCCATGGTGCGCTCGACGTCGCCTTGCGACACGTCGAGCCCGGCCGCGATGGCCGGAAACGCCGGCAGGTAGAGATCGATGGAGAACGGGCCGATCGCCGTCAGCGCGCCCATCAGGATCAACCATCCGGGGAAGCTGCGGGTTGGTAGCGAGGCGGGCATGGGCGAGGAGAGAGGGTTGATGGGATGCGTGTAAATCAGACCTTGCCTGAAATGACTCTGAAAGTCACTTGACACATAGGGTCAATTTACGCAACACCAAGCGGGCAAATGTATCACGTAAAAACGCGGTTCAAAACGGAAACAAATTCCGATAAAGTCCTCCAGTCATTTCTACAGGGGTTGATAGTCGTGAATCCTTTGTTGTCCGCGATAGGAAGCAAGCTCGAGGCCATTTCCGTACCTGTCCAACTGGAGATGCCGGACGGCACGAAGGTCGGCGCCGCCGATCCCCGTGTGCGATTCGTGGCACGGGACAAAGGGGCCCTGGCCCATCTGGCCGCCGGCGAGGTGGGCGTGCTGGGCCAGGACTATGTCGAGGGCCGCGTCGACATTCAAGGCAATATGCATGACGTGATGCGGGCGGCGGCCGAGATGCTGCCGGGTTCGCCCGTCGATGCCGCGCGTGGGGGCTGGCTCACCGAGCTGGTGCGCCGCGTCGTGTCGGTATGGCGTCATTCGGTCGAGCGCGACGCCAAGCAAATCGAATTCCATTACGACCTTTCCGACGATTTCTACGCCTTGTGGCTGGATCCGCGGCGGGTCTATTCCTGCGCGTATTACCGCACGCCGGAGATGAACCTGGCGCAGGCGCAGGAAGCCAAGCTGGACCACATCTGTCGCAAGCTGCGGCTGCACGAAGGCGAGCGCTTCCTCGACGTGGGCGCCGGCTGGGGCGGGCTGCTGCTGTGGGCCGCCGAGAACTATGGCGTGGACGCCACCGGCATCACCCTGTCGCGCAACCAGCACGCCTACGTCAATCGGCTGATCGAGCAAAAGGGCCTGCAAGGCCGCGTGCGCATGGAACTGCTCGACTATCGCAAACTCGACGAGAGCCGTCCGTTCGACAAGATCTCGTCCGTCGGCATGTTCGAACACGTGGGCCGCGCGCAGCTGCCGGAATACTTCGCCAAGCTGCGCCGCCTGCTGCGGCCGGGCGGGCTGGTGATGAATCACGGCATCACCGCGGGCGGCGTGCATAACGCCGAGCTGGGCAATGGCATGGGCGAATTCATCGAAAAGTACATCTTTCCGGGCGGCGAGCTGACCCACATCAGCCACGTGCAGGAAGCGCTGGCGCTGGGAGGCCTGGAGGCGACGGACGTGGAAAACCTGCGGCCGCACTACGCCCGCACGCTGTGGGCCTGGAGCGATACGCTGGAAGCGCGCCTGGACGAGGCCGCCAAGCTGCTGTCCGGCGAGGCCGGCGCGCGTTCGCTGCGCGCCTATCGCCTGTACCTGGCCGGTTGCGCCATGGCGTTCGAGCACGGCTGGATCGCCTTGCACCAGATCGTCGCCCAGCACCTGGCCACCGGCCGCAGCGACGAACTGGACTTGCCGGCGGACCTGGCCTACCCGTGGCGCCGCGACTATATGTACGCGCCCAAGGCCTGAGTTCATCCTCGCCGCTCCTTACCTCCTTCCCTTATTTCCGTTACCTTGCACCCTTATCCATAATTTTCGCGGAGCAGACATGCCCATCGTTCACGCCCACATCACCGCCGGTTCGTCGGCCCAGCAAAAGAACACCTTGTTGCGGACGGCATCGCAGGCGGTGGTCGACAGCCTCGGGGCGCCGCTGCCCAGCGTGCGCATGATGCTGCACGAAGTGGCGCGCGAGCACATCATGGTGGGCGGGGAAACCGGTCGCGAATCGGTGGTGTTCCACGTGCAGTTGATCGCCGGCCGCACCGAGGCGCAAAAGCAGGCCCTGTTCACCGCCTTGACCCAGGCCGCTGTCGGCGCGCTGGGCGTGGACGGCGCCAATGTGCGGGTGGTGGCGCAGGACGTGCCGAACACGGACATGGGCATGGCCAACGGCGCCAGCGCCAAGTCCCTGGGACGCTGAACGCCGCCGCGTTTATTATCGTGGTATTGGCGCGCCGTCGCGGTCATCGCACCGGGCGGCGCGTCCTTGCATGGAGAGGCCCATCATGAAAGAAGTCATCATCGCAGCCGGCGCGCGTACCGCGATCGGCACATTCGGCGGCGCGCTCAAGGACGTGCCGCCCATCGACCTGGGCGCCACCGTCATTCGCGCGGCGCTGGAGCGCGCCGGCGTGGCCGGCGAAGAGGTCGGGCACGTGGCGGTCGGCCACGTCATCAATACCGAGACGCGCGATATGTACCTGGCCCGCGTCGCCGCCGTCAACGCGGGGGTGGGGCACGCCACGCCGGCGTTCAACGTCAACCGCCTGTGCGGGTCCGGCCTGCAGGCCATCGTGTCGGCGGCGCAGACGCTGATGCTGGGCGACGCCGAGATCGCCATCGGCGCGGGCGCCGAGGCCATGAGCCGCAGCCCGTATATCGCGCCGGCACTGCGCTGGGGCGCCCGCATGGGCGATAGCGCGTTCACCGACATGATGACCGGGGCGTTGACCGATCCCTTCGATCGCATCCACATGGGCGTGACCGCGGAAAACGTCGCCGCCAAGTACGGCGTCAGCCGGGCCGACCAGGATGCGCTGGCGCTGGAGTCGCACCGCCGCGCGGCGGCGGCCATCGACGCCGGCCGCTTCAAGGAGCAGATCGTCCCGGTGGTCATCAAGACCCGCAAGGGCGAGGTCCGCTTCGAGCAGGATGAGCATGTGCGCCGTGACGCCACGCTGGAGTCCCTGGCCGGACTGAAGCCGGTTTTCCAGAAGGAGAACGGCACCGTCACCGCCGGCAACGCCTCGGGCATCAACGACGGCGCCGCCGCCGTGGTCATGATGACCGCGGACGTGGCGCAACGCCGCGGCGTGCGCCCCCTGGCCCGCCTGGTGGCCTATGGCCATGCCGGCGTCGATCCGAAGTACATGGGCATCGGCCCCGTGCCCGCCACCACCGCGGCGCTCAAGAAGGCCGGCCTGAAGATAGACCAGATGGACGTGATCGAGGCCAACGAGGCCTTCGCTGCCCAGGCCTGCGCGGTGACCCGCGAGCTGGGCATGGACCCGGCGCGCGTCAATCCGAACGGCAGCGGGATTTCGCTGGGCCATCCGGTGGGCGCGACCGGCGCCATCATCACCGTCAAGGCCTTGTACGAGCTGCAACGGATCCAGGGGCGATACGCCCTGGTGACCATGTGCATCGGCGGCGGCCAGGGCATTGCCGCGATTTTCGAGAGGCTTTGATACGCAAGATGCCAGGCCGCAGCCAACCCAGGAACGCGGGGCCGTCCGAGCTGGACCAGCCGACCATTTCCGAATCGGATGGCGTGCGCTATCTGCATTTCAACACCGACTGGATCCAGGGCGCCATGCGCCTGGACGATCCCGCCGAACTGGTGCTCGAATACACGGCGCAGATGATGGCCTGGCTGCTGTTCCTCGATCCGCCGCGCGAGGAGGCCATTGGCTTGCTCGGGCTGGGCGCGGGGTCGCTCGCGCGTTTCTGCCTGAAGCGCACGCGCAGCCCCGTGGTGGCGGTTGAGTGGAATCCGCAGGTGACCGGGGCTTGCCATATGTTCTTCCGCCTGCCGGGGACGGCGCGTTTGCTGGTCGAGCACCAGGACGCGGGTGTGTGGGTGGCCGATCCCGTCAACGCGGGACGCTGCCCGGTGCTGATGGTGGATTTGTACGATGCCCAGGCGCGCGGTCCGGTGCGCGATTCAGTGAAGTTCTATCGCGACTGCCGGCGCGTGCTGGGCGAGACCGGCATCCTGTCGGTCAATCTCTTCGGCGACCATGCCAGCTTCCCGCGCAACATCGAGAATCTGGAGGCGGCGTTCAACGGCCGCCTGGCCCTGTTACCCGAGATCGATGCCGGCAACCGCATCGTGCTGGCTTTCTCCGGTCCGCCCATAGCCATTCCCGCGGCCGACCTGCTGGCCCGGGCGGAAGTGGTCGAGTCGACCTATGGCTTGCCGGCCCGCCGCTGGGCCCGTTCGCTGGTCGGCGATGCCAGGGATGGCGTGATCAGGTACTAGACCGCGGGTATTGCAGGGTACGGGAGACGATGCCTGTCCTGAGCACAGGCACGTTGACGGGGCCGGCGCGACCGTCGGCCCAGGTGCGCCCGTTCGGCCTCCGCGGGGCCGCCCGCTCTCCTCGGATCGCCGTTGCCAAAGGCACGCCTGCGCCTCTTCGCGGAAGCCTCTGGGGAGTAGTTCTCCCAATATCGGAATTTAAAACCTAAGCATACAATGTGTAACTTCCAGTACGGGAATGCATATTTGTAGCGTTGGGTCTGTTATGGCCGCTGGCTACCGACCGTCGGCCACCGGCCATTGGTCATGCACGCTTCAGTGCCGCGATGCCTGGCGCCCGACTGGCGTATTTGTTGCCCCGACCGGGGTAAAGCCTATTCCGAGCGCTGTAAGAGACAGCGGGACAGCGAGTGCCCATGACCGACGCGTATTTTTTCATCTGCGCTGATTGCGTGACAGACCCCTTTCTGTCGGACCGGATCGTCGCGAGCGGAAGGCCGGGAAAATGCATGAGCTGTAGCGAGGAAGGGCAGAGGTGCTGGCCTCTTGCAGCGCTGGCCGAACACGTTCGAGCCGCCTTCGACGTGGACTACTGCCTGCGTGAAGGCGTTTCTCCCACCTCGATCGTGGAAAACCTGACAGGGCTTTCCGACGCGATCTGCGAAGAGATCCTGGACCGTTGGAGCGATATCACGTGCCTCGATGATGCGGACCCGTTGGACGAGGATACCTACGGATCGGACGCATGCCAGGCTGACGACGACATCGCCGACAACGACATCGACGCCGAAACGGTCGAGCGGCAATGGCAAAAAATACGGGCGGGGCTTCTCGCTCCGGCGCTGCCCCTGTCCGTCCGCGCCGTGGTCTGAAGATAACCCGTCCTGGGGCGTGCCTCCGGCGCCAAACGTGCCAAAGCCGCCAAACGCTCCAAATGCATGAAAGATCAACCACCTACGGGTGGTTGATCTTTTTGCGCAATCATTTTGTACGGTCCCCCTGCCAGCCGCCCCCACAGCGACCTATTGGGGCTGGGGCCGCCGCGGGTGTCTCCCCCATCTGGACGATCGCTCCCCAGCCATACGACGCTTGCATTGTCCGTGGATCGGACTACCATGGAGGTCTCCATAATTATGAATTACGGAAACCCATGACCGCGCCCATCGTCCGTCAAGCGCTGTACCTGGAAGCAGCCGACCGCTTGCGCGCCATGATCCAGTCGCGCGCGTTGGCGGCGGGCGAATGGGTCGATGAACTGCGGCTGGCGGCGCAGCTGGGCATATCCCGCACGCCCTTGCGCGAGGCGCTCAAGCTGCTGGCCAGTGAAGGGCTGGTGCGGCTGGAGCCCCGCCGCGGCTGCTTCGTCAACGAGCTCTCGCGGCGCGACCTGGACGAAATCTTTCCGCTCATGGCCATGCTGGAAGGGCGCTGCGCCTACGAAGCCGCGCGCAAGGCGCAGGCGTCGGACCTGGACCGCTTGCGTGGCCTGCACGACGCCCTGCAGGCGCATGCGGCCGCTGGCGACATCGACGCGTACTACGAAACGAATTACGTCATCCACGAGGCCATCCAGGCCCTGGCCGACAACCGCTGGCTGTCCGACATGATCGGCAACCTGCGCAAGGTGCTGAGCCTGTCCCGCCACAAGAGCCTGGCCCTGCCGGGCCGCATCCAGGCATCGTGCGCGGAGCACATGGCGATCTATGCCGCCATCGCCGCCCATGACGCCGAAGGCGCCGAGGCACTGGCGCGCGGGCATCTGCTGCGCCAACTGGATGCGTTGCGGGTGCTGGATGCCCAGCAACCGAAGCCCATCCTGGCGCCGGGCCTGGCGCCGGCCGCCGACGCTACTTCCGTCCCGAACCCCGATACTCCGGAGCCTGCCCATGAGCCTTCCGCAAATGCCAGCCCCCGCGCGCGCCGCGCGCACGTCTGACAGCGCCGTCGCGTCCGCGCGCGGCGCGGCGCCGGTCGTCGTGGCATCCAACGATGCCGACGGCGACGAAGCGGGCGCCGAGGCCGGCCTGATGTCCCGCCTGGTCCGCCTCTGGGAACGCGACCGCTTTCCCAGCGCGCAAGCCTTGCTGCCGCTGTTCGCGGCGCGTTCGACCGACGTGGCCGCGAACCGCCTGGCGGCCGCCTGGTGCCAGGCCTATACGGCAGCCGACGCCAAGGGACGGCGCGCCATGCTGACCATGCTGGCCGCCTGCGAGGGCGCCCAGCAGGCCGATGGGGAGTCCGCCACGCGCCTGTTCCGCCGTTTCAACAACCAGCCCGACGGCCTGCGCTTCCTGGTGGGCCTGCGCGCCGACATGCTGCGCTGGCGCAAGCAGGTCAGCGGCCTGCCGGCACTGGACAAGACGCTGGAAGGCCTGTTGTCGGCCTGGTTCGACGTCGGGCTGCTGGAGCTGCGCCGCCTGACCTGGGACAGTCCCGCTTCCCTCCTGGAAAAACTTATCGTCTATGAGGCCGTGCACGAGATCCAGTCCTGGGACGACCTCAAGCGCCGCGTCGCGGAGGACCGCCGCTGCTACGCCTATTTCCATCCGCAGATGCCGGACATTCCGCTGATCTTCGTCGAAGTGGCCTTCGCCGCGCAGATGGCGGACAACGTGCAGGCCCTGCTGGACGCGCGCCAGCCGGCGCAGAACCTGGACAAGGCGCGCTGGGCGATCTTCTATTCCATCTCCAATACGCAGCCGGGCCTGCGCGGCATCAGCTTCGGCAATTTCCTGCTCAAGCGCGTGATCGATGCCCTGCTGGAGGACCTGCCCAAGCTGAAGTCCTTCGCCACCTTGTCGCCCATCCCGGGTTTCAACGACTGGCTGGGCAAGCTGGACGCCGACGCGGTGGAGGCCATCGTGCGCGACAAGACGCGCGAACGCAGCCGTCAGCGCGTGCCTGACGGCGCCCGCTGGGTGGCGCGCCTGACCCGCGCCGGGGCAGGGGCCGGCACCGAGACCCTGCGGCGGGCGGGGCAGAAGCTGGCGGCGCATTATCTGCAAACCATCAAGAATGGCCAGCCCGTGGATCCCGTGGCGCGTTTCCACCTGGGCAACGGCGCGCGCATCGAACGCCTGAACTGGGGCGCCGACCGGTCCGCCAAGGGATTGGCGCAGTCCGCGGCGCTGATGGTGAACTATCTGTACGAATTGGACGCCTTGGACGACAATCTGACCCGTCTGGGGGAGGGCAAGCCCGCCGTCAGCCGCGCCATCGCGCGCATGTCCTGATCGAGGAGACCCAATGCCCCTAGATCCGCCCCTGGATTCGCCCCTGGATCCCACGACCGCTCCGTCCGGGGACCGTCCCGCGGCGCCGCGGGCCGTTTCCGGCCAGGTGCGGTACCGGCGCGAAGGCGGCCTGGTCTTCGTGACGCTGGACCATCCCGGACGCATGAACGCCATCACGGTCGCCATGTGGCGGCAACTGGCGCAGACCTTCGCGGCCTTGTCAGCCGACCTGTCGGTGCGCTGCGTCGTGGTCGCCGGGGCCGGCGGGAATTTCGCCGCGGGCGCCGACATCCGCGAATTCCCGCGCGAACGGCGCGACCTCGCCGCGGTGCAGCATTACCACCGCAACACCCTGGCGCCCGCCTTGCGCGCGATCGCCGATTGCCCGCATCCGGTGGTGGCGAGCATCGAAGGCGTCTGCGTGGGCGGCGGATTGGAGATCGCCAGCCAGTGCGATCTGCGCATCGCCGCCGCGTCGGCGCGCTTCGGCGTGCCCATCAACCGGCTGGGATTTCCCATGGCGCCGGATGAAATGCAGGGCCTGCTGGCCCTGGTCGGGCGCGCGGCGACGCTGGAGCTGCTGCTGGAAGGGCGCATCCTGGATGCCGAGGAGGCCAGCGCCAAGGGTTTGCTCACGCGCGTGGTGCCCGATGGGGCGCTGGCCGGGGAAATCCATGAATGCGTCCGCCGCATCCTGCGCGGCGCGCCGCTGGCGGCACGCATCAACAAGCGGACCTTGCGCCGGCTGGAGCGCGACGATCCCCTGGAAGACGAAGAATATCCTGGCTTTTTTTCCTACGCTGACAGCCATGATCACCAGGAGGGCGTGCGAGCCTTCCTGGCAGGCGAAGAACCGACCTTTTCCGGAGACTGAAGACGGTGAGTAATGCCAATCTGTATGCCGTGCTGGTAGCGGGCTTTCCGCAAGACCGCAGCCAGGTAGCCCTGGAGACGCCAACGCTGCGCTACACCTGGGACGACATGGACCGCGCCAGCGCATGCCTGGCCAACCTGCTGAAATCGCTGGACCTGCCCAGGGATGCCCGTGTGGCGGTGCAAGTGGAGAAATCGCCCGAGGCGCTGTTGCTCTACCTGGCCACCTTGCGTGCCGGCCTGGTCTATCTGCCGCTGAATACCGCCTACCGCGAAGCGGAAATCGAGTATTTCCTGGGCAATGCCGAACCGGCCGTGGTGGTGTGCTCCAGCGCCAACGAGGGCTGGGTGCGCCGGCTGGCCGGGAAGTCCGGCACCGCGCACGTCTTCACGCTGGACGACGACCGCACCGGCACGCTGCTGCAGGCCGCGGCAACCCAGCCCCAGACCTTCCGTACCGTGCAGCGCGACGCCGATGACCTGGCCGCCATCCTGTATACGTCCGGCACCACCGGGCGCAGCAAGGGCGCCATGCTGTCGCACGGCAACCTGGCGGCGAACGCCCGCGTGCTCAACGACTACTGGGGCTGGCGCAGCGACGATGTGCTGCTGCACATGCTGCCCATCTTCCATGTGCACGGCTTGTTCGTGGCGTCGCACGGGGCCTTGCTGGCGGGCGCGAAGATGATCTGGCTGCCCAAGCTGGACATCGAGCAGGCGCTGCGCTACCTGCCCGAGAGCACGGTGATGATGGGCGTGCCGACGTACTACGTGCGGTTGTTGGCGGACCCGCGCTTCACGCGCGAGACCTGCGCCCGCATGCGGCTGTTCATCAGCGGCTCGGCGCCGCTGCTCACCGAGACATTCAACGAGTTCCAATCGCGCACGGGCCATACCATCCTGGAGCGCTACGGCATGAGCGAAACCGTGATGCTGACGTCCAATCCCTACGATGCGGTGCTGGGACCGCGCGTGGGCGGCACGGTGGGGCCGGCCCTGCCGGGCGTGGACGTGCGGGTGGTCAATGACAAGGGCGTGGCCTTGCCGCCGGGAGAGATCGGCAATGTGCAGGTGCGCGGTCCCAATGTGTTCTCGGGCTACTGGCGCATGCCGGAGAAGACGCGCGAGGAGTTTACCGACGACGGCTGGTTCAAGACGGGCGATGTCGGGCGCTGGGGCGGCGAGGCGGGCGGGCATCCGATCCCTGTCGACTACCTGTCCATCGTGGGGCGCAGCAAGGACCTGATCATCTCCGGCGGCTTCAACGTCTATCCCAAGGAAATCGAGACCATCATCGACGAGATGCCCGGGGTGGCGGAGTCGGCCGTCATCGGCGTGCCGCATGCGGACTTCGGCGAAGCCGTGGTGGCGGTGGTGGTGCCGCGCGCCGGGGCCAGCGTGGACCCGGCCGCCATGCAGAATGAACTGAAGACCCGCATCGCCAATTTCAAGGTTCCGAAGCGCATCCACGTCGCCGACCAGCTGCCCCGCAATACCATGGGCAAGGTGCAGAAGAACGTGCTGCGCGAAACCTACGGGCAAGGGTAGGCGTCGGCACGATCCGTCGTCCGCCGACGCGGGCGGCAGTTTCATCGATCGAGCCCGGCCGGCCGCGCGCCTGCCGGGCGTTTCAATGCAGGCAATGGACAGGAGGTGCCGCCAGAACGAGATCGTCAGGGTGGTTTGCGTAAGAACAGTAAAAACGACGGCCCGCGTGGCGCCGTCATAACCGATGGGCCCGGCCCATCCTGCGCAGCATCGGGAGGAGAGACATGAAGCTTCGACACAGCATCGCGGCATGCGCCGTCATGGCCGCCAACGTCACGGCCCTGGCCTGGGCCACGCCCGCGCGGGCGGACTGGCCTGAACGTCCGGTCACCATCATCGTGCCGTTCCCGGCGGGCGGCGGAACCGATACCTTTGCGC
The DNA here is from genome assembly GCF_004121055.1 of Achromobacter aloeverae. Lineage (GTDB taxonomy): Bacteria > Pseudomonadota > Gammaproteobacteria > Burkholderiales > Burkholderiaceae_B > Bordetella_C > Bordetella_C aloeverae. The sequence goes on along the minus strand of NZ_PYAL01000001.1, from coordinate 1,146,062 downwards.
GGCCCCTGTCCGCGCAACTGACGCAGCAGCTGGGCCACGCCGTGGTCATCGACAACAAGGGAGGCGCCGGCGGCACCGTGGGCGCGGGCGTGGCGGCCAAGGCCAAGCCCGACGGATACACCTTCTTCATGGGCGGCGCGCACCATGCCCTGGCGCCATCCCTGTACAAGCAGCTCAGCTACGATATCCAGAAGGACTTCGTGCCGGTGGCCTTGCTGGCGCAGCCGCCGCAGGTGGTGGTGGTCAACACCGGCAAGCTGCCCGTCAAGTCGCTGGCGGAGCTGATCGCGTACGCCAAGGCGCGCCCTGGGCAGATCAACTACGGGACGGCGGGCAAGGGCAGCACGCACCACCTGGCCGGCGAGCTGTTCTCCATGCAGACCGGTATCCAGCTCGTGGACGTGCCTTACCAGGGCGCCGGCCCCATGATGTCCGCGCTGATGGGCGGGCAGGTGGACCTGGCGTTCGACGGCTTGGGGTCTTCGGCCCAGCAGATCCGCGCCGGCACCATCAAGCCGCTGGCAGTCGCGGCGGCGCGGCGCTCGCCCAGCTTCCCCGATATTCCCACCGCGGCCGAGGCGGGCGTGCCGCATTTCGAGGTCTCGACCTGGTATGCCCTGTGGGCGCCCCGGGGCACCCCGCAGCCGGCCATAGACCGCATGATCCGGGAAGTGAAGGTGGCGTTGGAGACGCCCAAGCTGAAGGAGCAGTGGGCCAGCAACGGTTCCGACATACCGGACCTGAGCGGGCCTGCATTCGGCGCCTTCGTCGACAGCGAGATCGCGCGTTGGGCCAAGGTGGTCAAGGATGCCGGCGTGACGCTGGATTGAGGGGAGCGCCGCCTGTCGTCCTGGCCGAGGGCCAGCGCGCCGCTGTCGCGGCTGTTCGCCATGGCCGCCATGGCGGCCATGGCCTTGCCGGCGGTCAGCCCGCTCCGTTGGTGGACGGCGCCTGCCACGCTTTTTTCGTGGAGGCCTCGCGCACGGCCGCGAGGTGGGCCTCGGCCGCCTTGCCGTAGGCTTCCAGCGCCGCTGGCGGCAGCGCCGGGCCGGCTTGCGCCTGCGCAAGATCGCGCGTCAACTCCGCTTCCAGCGCACCCAGCGCATCCAGCGGCAGCACGCGTATCAGCGCGGAGAGCAGCGCGGACTGCGCCGCGAGTTTGCCGTTGAGCGCTTCGACGGTTATGGGTTCCATGGTGCGTCCCCGGGTCGTTGGTTCAGGAGGGTAAGCCGCCATCATATCTCCGCGCGGGACCTTGGCCCTTGACTGCCGTGCGCGCGTCAGGGGTCGGCGGCCAGCAGCGCGGCCTTCGCGTCCTCGCGCAGGGCGAGCAGCGGCCCGCTCAACTGCCGCTCCGTTTCCGCGATGCCTGCCGTGGTCCTGACGCTTACGTTGAGCACGTAGATCGGCCGGTCTGGCAGGGCCAGCGGCGTCGCGATGGCGACGACCTCCGGCTGCCACGAGGCCGCGCAATAGCCTTTGGCGTCGACACTGAGCCGGGCATCCTCCAGCGCCTTGCGCAGGAGCGGCCAGTCGGCGCCGCGCCGCTGCCGCAGATGGGCCAGCAGCGTTCGCCGCTGCGCGCTGTCCGCCGCCGCGAGATAGGCGCGGCCCAGCGAGGTGAGTTCCATCGGCACCCGCTGCCCCGCCACCACGCTGCGCAACGCCACCTTGCGGTTGAAGCGGAACGACTCCAGGTAGACCATTTCGTCGCGGTCGGCAGTGGCCAGCCCGACGTTGATGCGCAGCTTCTCCGCCAGCGCCCGCATCAATGGCGCGACCGCCGCCAGCACCGGCGATCCTCCGCGCATCGCGTGCGCAAGGCTCAGCACCGGCGTGGCCAGGCGGTAGGAGCGCCGGCTCCGGTCATGCTCCAGCAGCCCGCATTCGACCAGGGTCTGGGTCAGGCGGCTGACCGTGGCGCGCGAAAGACCCGTGCGCTCGGCGATTTCTCCATTGCCCAGCTGGTCCGCGCCAGGCCGGAATGCGCGCAGGATTTCCACGCCGCGCACCAGCGACCGATTCAGGACGGGGTCTTCGTGATGCTGGCGGCGTGGCGTTCGGGGCGAGGCGGAGGGCATGGCGGGACCTGGCGGAGAGGACGGGGCAGCGTAGCATCATTTCCATTGAATGGAAATCTAGAGGGGCATAAGGGGTACATATCGAGGGCCCGGAACCTACACTAGCGTGCAAAAGGCAAGGATGCGCTGGCGCAAGTCGTCCACGGACGGGCGCTGCAGCCATAGCCATCGCCCCCAGCCATGGCCATGGGCCAGGTCGACTCAAGGAAACACGAGACATGCTTCCGAATTCCCAGCATAAGGGTGTTCCCGGCAATACCGCCGACGCCATTTCCCGCCTCCTCAAGCCGCGCAGCGTGGCCGTCATCGGCGCTTCCGCCGATGGCAGGAAGACGGCCGGCCGGCCCGTGGCCTACCTGCGCAAGCACGGCTACACGGGCGACATCTACCCCGTCAACCCGCGAGTCGACAGCATCGAGGGCCTGCCTTGTTATCCCGACATCGCGTCGCTGCCCGCGGTGCCCGACGTCGGCATCGTGCTGGTGGGCGCCGAACGCGCCCACCAGGCCGTGCGCGAGCTCGCGCAGCAGGGCGCGGCGGCGGCGATCGTGCTGGCCAGCGGCTATACCGAAACCGGCGCGGAAGGCGCCCGCCGGCAGGCCCAGCTCATCGAGGCCGCCGGCGCCATGCGACTGCTGGGTCCCAACACCATCGGCCTGGTCAACCTGACCGACGATATCGTGCTGTCGGCCAGCGGCGCGCTGGAAATGGAGCATTTCCCGACCGGGGCCATCGGCGTGGTGTCCCAGAGCGGCGGCATCCTCGGCGCCTTGCTGTCGCGCGCGGCGGCGCGAGGCATAGGCCTGTCCAAGCTGATTTCGACCAGCAACGAAGTCGACCTGGAACTGGCCGATTTCATCGACTACCTGGCCGACGATGACGCTACCCGCGTCATCGCGCTCTACGTGGAGAGCGTGCGCAATCCGGAAAAATTCCGCGCGGCGGCGCTGAAGGCCGCGCGCGCCGGCAAGCCGGTGGTGGCGTTCAAGATCGGCCGTTCGGAAGCGGGCGCGAAGGCGGCCGTATCGCACACCGGCGCGCTGGCCGGCGCCGACCGCATGTATGACGCGCTGTTCCGGCAGACAGGCGTCATCCGGGCCCAGGCGTTCGGCGACCTGCTCGATATCCCGGCCGCGTTGGCGACGGGCCGCGTCCTGCGTGGCAACCGGGTCGCGATCCTGACATCGACCGGCGGCGCGGGCACGCTGGTCTCCGACAGCCTGGGCGTCTCGGGTTTCGACACGCCGGCGCCGGATCCCGAGACCGCCGCGCGGCTGCGCGCCTTGCAGACCGGCGACCACGCCGCGCTGGACCGCAACCCGATCGACGTGACGCTGGCCGGCCTGCAACCCGATCTGCTGCGCGGCGCCATCCGTGCCTTGCTGGAAAGCCCGAGCTACGATGCCCTCACCATCATCGTCGGCTCCTCCAGTCTTGCGATGCCCGAGCTGATGGCGGGCGCGATCCAGGATTGCCTGCCCGAAAGCGACAAGCCGGTGATCGCCTATGTCAGCCCGCACGCACCGGCCGTCGCGGCCTTGCTGACGCAACGTGGCGTGCCCGCCTTCGCGGCGGCCGAGAGCTGCACCGTCGCGCTGGACGGCATGCTGCGCCACGCACGCTGGCAGGCGCCGGCGCCAGCAGCGCCGGCGGCTTCCGTCGATGTAGCCGAGGATGTGGCGGAAATTCCGGCGGGCTCGCTGGATGAGGCGCAGGCCAAGCAGCTGTTCGCGCGCTTCGGCGTGCCCTGCGCGCGCGAAACCGTGGTGCTGACGGCCGCCGAGGCGGAGCGCGCCGCGCAATCGTTCGGCGGCCGCGTCGTGCTCAAGATCCTGACTGGAGAAATCACGCACAAGAGCGATGTCGGCGGCGTTGCGGTCAACCTCGCGCCCGAGCAGGTAGGCGCGCGCCTCACGGCCATGCAGGCGGAGGTGCGGGACAGGACCGGCATCGTGCAGCAACGCTTTCTCGTGCAGGAAATGGTGGCCGGCGGCACGGAGCTGATCCTGGGCATGCATCGCGATCCCTTGGGCACGGCGATCCTGCTGGGCATGGGCGGTATCACCGCCGAACTGTTCAAGGACACCGCCATGCGCCTGCTTCCCGCCGGTGTAGCGGGCCTGAGCCGCGAGGAGGCGCTGGACATGGTGCGCGAGTTGAAGACATGGCCGCTGCTGGATGGTTACCGCGGGCGCCCAAAGGCTGACGTGGCCGCGCTGGTCGACGCCATCGTGGCGTTCTCGCGGATGACGGCGCGGCTCGGCGAGCGCCTGGTCGAGGCCGAGATCAATCCGATATTCGTGCTGCCGCGGGGCCAGGGCGTGCGCGCCGCCGATGGTGTCGCCGTGCTGGCGGCCGCATCGGGGGGCTAGCCATGTCTTTCCTCGTCCATGTTTCCTCGTCGGAGAGCAGGGAGATCCACGCGTTCCTGCTGGACGGCCAGAGCGGCCGCCTGGAACTGCTTGAGACGATCGACGTGCCGGGGTCGGGCGCGCCCACGCGCGGCAACATTCCGCTGGCCTGGTCGCGCGATGGCAAGGTGTTGTATGCGCAGGTCCGCATCGATCCCTTTCCGTTGTCCGCCTTTGCGCTGGACGCCGGCTCTGGCCGGTTGCGGCTGCTCCAGACCGCCGACGCGCCGGCGCCACTGGCTTACCTGGGCCCTACCCGCGACGGCCGATTCCTGCTGGGCGCTTCCTACGACGGCGCAATGCTGACCGTCAACCGCATCGAGGCGGATGGGCGCATCGATTTCCCTTGCCTGCAAACAGTGCCCACGCCGCCCAAGGCGCATTGCATCGTCGAGGCGCCCGACGGGGGATGGGTCTACGCGACGTCGGTCGACGGGGAAGCGATACTGGTCTATCGGCTGGACGAGGTGTCGGGGCGGTTGGCGCCGGCGCAGCCGGCGGCTTACGCCACGCGCCCGGGATCCGGTCCGCGCCACCTGGTTTTCCACCCGGCGCTGGACATCCTGTATTGCGTCAACGAGCATGCGGGCTCGGTGGCTGCCTACCGCGTCGACCGGGCGACCGGCGCGTTGCGGGAGCAGCAGTACGAATCGCTCGTGCCGCCGGATTTTTCCGGACGCGCGATGGGGGCGGATATCCATCTCACGCCGGACGGCGCCTTGCTCTATGCCAGCGTACGGAAGACCGATGCCATCACCGCGTTCCGTGTCGACCCTGTAAGCGGTGCGTTGACGCACGCCGGCACGTTCGAGGTCGAGGCCTATCCGCGTGGCTTCGCCATCGCGCCGAATGGCCGGTTCCTGCTGTGCGCGGGACAGAAGAGCAACCGGGTCAGCGTGTTCGCCATCGATTCCGCAACGGGGGCACTCGCCCTGTTGGAACGCCATCCGGCTGGCGGGATGCCAAGCTGGATCGAAATCGTGCCGGCGCCCGCGGGCATGCGTTCCTGAGGTTTTCGATCAACCGCCGCGCGCTGTGTTCGCAAGCACGGCGCTTACGCCTGGAGCACTACCATGGCCATTGTTGTGTCACACGACGACGTCAAGGCGAGCCGCCGTTCCCGCATACACGAAGACGGAAATTTTGTCGCCTTGACCCACTTCATCGTCGCCTGTCCCGAGCGCGGCCTGGACGCCCAGGCCATGCTGGTGGAAGAGGGACCGCACCGTAACCTTCGCACCCATTACCATGACCAGGATGAATTCCAGGTCTTCGTGGCGGGAGGGGGGACCAACGGCAAGCATCCCATCCAGCCCTTCCAGTTGCACTACGCGCGCAAGCACACGCCGTATGGACCCATACTCGCGTCCGAAGCGGGCTGCGTATTTCTGACGCTGCGCAGCCGCAGCGACAACGGGGCCAAGTTCCTGCCGGAAAGCCGGGCGCTGCTCGACGGCGTGCAGGACCGGCATCCCTGGCAGGTCGGCGCGGATATCGTGTTCCCGGAAGCTGGCACGGGCGTGGCCATGCAAGCCGTGCCCGGTGTGCGGGACGAACACGGCCTGGATGCCAGCGCCGTTCGCCTGGCGCCCGGCGCCAGTTTGCGGGCGCCTTCGCCCGCGGACAGCGATGGCCAGTACCTGGTCGTGCTGCGCGGCGGCATGATGCACCAGGGCCTTGAGCGCAAGGCCATCACGATCGTTTTTCTGCAACCTGCCGATGAGGCCTTCGAGCTCGTGGCCGGTAGCGAGGGCCTGGACGCGTTGATCCTGAACCTGCCTCGCCAGGCGAGCGTCCCCGTGGCCGCGCCCAGCGAAAAGCACGCGGACTTCAAGGTGTGGCAATGCCTGCTGTGCGCCTTCGTCTATGACGAGGCGGCCGGGCTGGAAGAAGAGGGCATCGCGCCCGGCACGCGCTGGGAGGATGTGCCGGAAAGCTTTACCTGCTCCGACTGCGGCGCGGGCAAGGCCGATTTCGTGATGCTGGAATTCTGACGCATCGGGCGTGGCCGACGCCCATGCCCATGCCCCGGCACAACTGAAAACGCCCGCGGAACCAGTCCGGTCCACGGGCGTTGCGCTAGTCTTCCTCGTCCGCCTGGCCCTTACTCTTTCTCTTTCAACTGCGGCAGCTTCTGCACCAGCTTCTGCCAGCGATCGATGTCGTTCTTCATCAGCGTGGAGAACTGTTCGGGCGTGGTGCCACGGGGTTCGATGCCGACCGTTGCCAGCTTGCTGCGTACGTCCGGGTCCTTGAGCGCTTCATTGATGTTCTTGTTCAACGTGGCGATGACCGCGGGCGGCGTCCCGGCCGGCACCACCACGCCGTACCAGATGCCCGTGTCCCAATCCGGGAAGCCCGACTCGGCCATGGTGGGGACGTTCGGGAACATGGCGACGCGGCTCTTGCCGGTCGACGCGATCGCCCGGAGCTTGCCCGCCGTCACCTGGGGGGCGATGGCCACGACACCCAGGAACAGCATGTCGACCTCCTTGCTCATCACCGCCGTGACGGCCGGAATGCCGCCGCGATAGGGCACGTGCAGGATGTCGATGCCGGCCTCGTTCTTGAACAGTTCCGGCTCCAGTTGCGACAGCGTGCCGGGGCCGGACGACCCGAAGGTAAGCTTGCCGGGCGCTTTCTTCGCGGCGGCGACGAGGTCGGCGACCGACTTGATGCTGGATTCCGCATTCACCACCAGCAAATCGGGCGTGTAGCCCACTTCGGATACGGCGGCGAAGTCGCCGATCGGATCGTAGGGCAGGCTCTTGCGCACGGCCGCGTTGACGGTATGGCTGGTGGTCACCAACAGGATGGTGTAGCCGTCCGGCGCTGCCTTTGCCAGCGAATCGGACGCCAGCATGGTGCCGGCGCCGGCACGGTTTTCCGGCACGACGGGCTTGCCCAGCTTGGCGGTCAGGTAGGTGGCGAGGATGCGGCCGGCCGAGTCCACGCCGCCGCCGGGCGCGGCGGGAATGAACATGCGGATGGGCTTGGCCGGATAGTCCTGCGCGACCGCCGAGCCCGCGGCAAGGCAGGCCATGGCGAGGAACAGGGGGCGGAATAGTTTCATGTTTGTCTCCTTCTTGATTGTTCTTGTCCACGCGGCGATGCGCGTGACGGCCTATCCCCGATGGCGCCGCGCTTCGTGTCCGTCGGACCGCGCCGCCCGGGCGAGCAAGCCCAGCACGGGTTCCCACGACGCCAGGGTTTCAAGGTGTTCGACCTGTTCGATGAGGCTGTGCGCTTCCGCGGTTTCCAACCCGCCCGTTACCAGGCAGTCGATCACCTTGCCATGCCGCTGTTCCCGGGTCATCGGTCGTTCGGGACAGCCCGGGAAACGGTCGCAACGCTCCACCAGCTCGGTGCCATCGTCCAGTTTCACGGTCACGCGCGTCCACATGGCGTCCAGGGTCTGCGGAATGTCGCGGTTGTGGACCAGCCGCACGCGCGGCAACAGGCGCTGGACCGGTGCGCTGAACGCGGTCTCGTCGTCGAACGTCGCGATGATCACTTCGTCCTGGCTCAGGCCGACCGACGCGGCATACTCGTAGCTGAACTTGCCGTCCAGGCCCGAGACCGGACGGGGCCGGGAGAGCGTGGTCCGGTACACCGGAGGCTCGACCACCACTTCCGCCACGGCGTCCAGCTTGAACGCGGGATGGCGGCGCAACTGCCGGCAGGCCTCGATGACCCACTGCATGTAGATTTCGGAGGGATATCGCTTGATGGTGAAGCCCGGCGTGACGATGGCGTATTGGTCCAGTCCGCCGAGGACCTCGGCGGGACGAAAGCGCTCGTCGAAGAAACTCTCGAAATGGCCGCCGGGCATCTCCAGGATGCGCTTGTTGCCGGACATCCCCTTGGCTGCCAGCAGGGCCGACTCGACGCCCGCGCGGGCGGCATTGCCGGGATGCGTAGGCTTGGCCATGCTGCCATTGTTCGCGAACAGGCCGCCGGTGCGCGAGGCGGCCAGGCCGATCGCGCCCGCGACCTCGTCAGCCGTCAGGCCCAGGATCACCGAGCACGCGGCCACCGCGCCCAGGGGACCCACCACGCCCGGCGGGTGGAAACCGCGGAAGCTGCAGTCGCGGGCGGCCGTCCGTATCCGTTGCTGCACCTGCCAGCCGACGACATACGCCAGCACCGCCCGCTGCGGGGCGACGGCGTGGCGTTCGGAAAGCGCGAGCACGCTGGGCAGGATGGAGGAGGTCCCGTGGGCCGGCGGCATGCCCTGGACTTCGAAGTCCAGCGCGTGCAGGGCGATGCCGTTCAACAGGGCAGCGGTCGCGGCGCTCGCGCGGACGGTGGTCCCGACGACGGTGCAGGACCCGGACGGCTCATCGCCCAGCGCGGCGCGGGCGATGCTGGGCGCCGGCTCGCGGCTGCCCGCCGCCAGGCAACCCAGTCCGTCCAGTATCGCCACCTTGGCCGCTTCGACGGCGGCGGCCGGCAAAGCCTGGAAATCGGCGCCCGCGATGTATTCCGCGAGGCCGCGCGTGATGGGAAGATCGTGGTCGTGGGGCATGGTCTATCCGGTCACCAGCTGATCGAAAACCCGGGTGCAGTCGTCGGCATCGGCGATGGCCCAGGCCTGGTCGAACACGCTGTCGGTCTTTTGTCCCAGCACGGGCGTCACCAGGTGGTGGAACTTGATCTTGATGTCCGCACGATTCATGGGATTGCGGTAGGTGCCCTTGGGGTCGCGAGCATGCACCTCGCGGGTGGTGCCGTCCGCGAGCTTCACCGTGGCGCGGATCTGGATGGTGCCCGGCCATTCGGCTTCGATCTTTTCGTCGACCACCACGCTGATTTTCCGCATCAGCGCACGTACCTCGGGGCTGGAAAGCTTCTCGTCGGTGTATGCCGCCAGGGTCACGCCGCCGTCCAGCAGCGCCACCGCGACGACATAGGGCAGGCTGTGATCGGCCGTCTCGCGCGTCGTCGGCGCCCACTTGGCCGGTTCGCTGCCGGATTCGTGTCGCAGGAAGCGCGACGTATGGAGCACGACCTCCCGCACCTGCTCCAGGTCCAGGCCTTCCCGCAGCTTCAGGGCGGCCCAGATGCCGATCTGGCAGTTGGCGGTCGCCGGGAAATACTTCAGGCCCGAACGCAGCACGGCCCAGTCGCCGAAGGGTTCCAGGTTCATCGGGCCGGCCTTGCCTTCCATGATCTCGATGAAGCCGTGCCGGCCCTCGAAGGGATCGGACGGGCCGGTCAGGCCGTGTTCGGCGAGCTGGCAGGCGAATACGGCCTGCCGGGTGCTCGCGGCGGTGGCCACGCCCTTGTAATGGGACAGCTCGCCGGCGCGGCTGGCCCGCAGCGGCAGGCCATTGGTCGCGGCGAGGGACACCGCCGTGCGCGTCTGCTCGTGGTTGTAGCCCAGCATGTGCGCGATGCCGGCCGCGGTGCCGATCGCGACGGCGAAGCCCTGGTCGATCGAGAGATAGTCGACCAGCGCCCCATGATCCTTGCGATAGGACCGGTGGCGCAGCGAGATGCGATGGAAGACCTCGTAGGCGACCGCGATGCCGCTGAGCAGGGTGCGCCCCGGCAGGTGGCGCGCGCCGGCGACCGCGATGAGCGCGCCCAGGATGTCGCTGGGATGGCCGCCGGTGAAGGTGTCGTTGTAATCGAGATACCGGATCATCGACGTATTCCAGAACGCGGCCATGTCCAGCGTAACGGACGCGGTGCTGCCGATCACCGTGCCGCCCGGGCCGCGCGGAAGATCGGCGATGGCCGCCGCGGCGCGGGCGCCCGGACAATCGCGCGACGCCATCGCGCAAGCGATGGTGTCGGCCAGGATCCCCGTCACGTGTTCGATGACGTTGGCGGGAACGTCCGCGGGCCGTACGCTGACGGCGAATTGGGTGATCTGCTCAAGTGCCTGGTCCATCGTGTCCTCTCGTTTCCTTCGGTGCGCAAGCAGCGGGTTGGGGCCGCTGCCATCAAGCGCAAGTCTTTGATTTGTGCCAGTAGGATAGAGTCGGGCCGATGCGGCGTCATCCGATTATTTCCATTGCATGGAAATGGTCCAAGTTGCATGGCGGCACGAACCGGCGTACCGCGAAGGGCGGCGCTGGCCGGGATGGAAACGGGGGCAGGGAATGCGAAACCGCGACGCACGCCGCGCCGCCAGGGGCGCTCGCCTCCTGGACCGGGGCGGGGCTCTGCCGGCACGCCTTGCGTCGGCGCGGTGCGCGCCAGTGGCGCGACTAGTGTGCGAGTAGTGTGCGACTGTGCGCGATCAGTGCCGCGCCGCCAGCCGGCTTGCCAGGCCGATCGCCGCTTCGATCGCTCCCGTGTTCGCCACGCCCTTGCCGACGATGTCGAACGCGGTGCCGTGCGCCGGCGTGGTGAACACCGTGTCCAGGCCTGCCGTAATGGTCACGCCACGGTTGAAACCCTGCATCTTGGTGGCGATCTGGCCCTGGTCGTGATACATGGACACCACGCCGTCGTAGTCGCCGGCGAAGGCTTTCAGGTACACCGTGTCCGCCGGGTAGGGCCCGGAACAGCCTATTCCCCGCGCGGCCATCGCGGCGACGGCGGGACGGATGATGTCGATTTCCTCGGTGCCGAACAGGCCATTCTCCCCGCCGTGCGGATTGAGCGCCGCGACGGCGATGCGCGGCTGCGCGATGCCGGCCTTCTTCATCATGCTGTCCGACAGCACGATGGCGTCCTGGACGGCCTCGCGCGTGATCTGGTCCAGCGCCTGGCGCAGGGCGATGTGCGACGTGACGCGCGACATCCATTGGTTGCCCAGCACATTCATCTCGCCAAAATGGCCTTGATGCCCGAGCAGGTGGGCGAACATCTTGTGCTCGTCCGGGAAGCGCCAGCCGCCGTCGAACATGGCCCGCTTGTTCAGCGGCGCGAAGCTGATGGCGTCGACCTCGCCCGCCTTGGCGAAGTCTATCGCCCGCGCCAGTGTCGCGCCGGTCACCTGGCCCGATGCCGCGCTGCCGGCACCGGGAGGGTAGAGCGCGGGGTCGGTGTTGCCGAGATCGACCAGCGGAACCGCGCCGTGCGACCAGTCCACCGACGCGGGCGTGTCGTAGCGGCGATAGTCGAACGACACGCCGGCCTGCCGCATGCCGAGGTCGAGCACCCGCGCATCGCCGACCACGACTATGCGCGCGACGGCCGCCAGGCGGCCGTCATGAAGAATGCGCGCCACCTGTTCCGGGCCGATGCCGGTGCAGTCTCCAGGGGTCAGCGCAATGATGGGAAGGGCAGGGTTCGCGTTCATGGTTTTGTAAATTAAAGACTGTTGACAATTTACATGCGCCGGACCACGATAGCACGAAACCTGGAGGAGCGTAATGGCACAAGAGACCCCCGCGCCGCTGCACGGCATGCCGCCCTTGCCCGACTACCAGGGCGGCCTGATGCACGGCTTTCGCTATGAGCGGGTGCGCACGGCAGGCGCGGAAATCCACGTGGCTATCGGCGGCGAAGGGCCTCCCTTGCTGCTGCTCCATGGCAATCCCCTGACGCACGTCAGCTGGCATCGCATCGCCCCGACGCTGGCCAGGAGCTATACGGTGGTCGCGCCGGACTTGCGGGGCTATGGCGACAGCGCCAAGCCCGACGGCGGCGAAGACCATGCGGCCTATTCGTTTCGCGCGATGGCCGAGGACAATGTGGCGGTGATGGCGCACTTCGGCTTCGAGCGCTTCCAGGTGGCGGGACACGATCGCGGCGCGCGGGTCGCCTTCCGCCTGGCCCTGGACTTCCCCGAGCGGGTCGAACGCCTGGCTGCCCTGGATATCGTGCCCACGCATCACGTGCTGACCAACATCACGCTGGGCTGGGGGCTGGAGTCCTACCACTGGTTCTTCATGGCGCAAAAGGCGCCGTTTCCGGAGAAGCTGCTGACCGCCGATCTCGACTACTACATGGACTACAAGTTGAACAAGAAGGGCGTGGGGCTGAAGATCTTCAGCCCCGAAGCGATGGCCGAGTACAAGCGCTGCACCACGCCCGAGCAGATCCATGCGATCTGCGAGGACTATCGAGCCACGGTCACCGTTGACCTTGCCATGGACACGGCCGATTTCGGCACCAGGACCATCGCCTGCCCGGTGCTGGTGCTATGGGGGGCCAACAGCCATTGCGGACGGCATTTCAAGCCGGTGCAGGCCTGGCAGCCATGGGCCCCCGACCTGCGTGGCTGGGCCATACCCACGGGCCACTATCCGGCCGAGCAGCGGCCGGACCTCGTCTATCGGGCATTCTGGGAGTTTTTCGGCGGGCACGAGCCCGCCCGCGTCGAGGCGTGATGCCGGCCTCCGGTTTCAGGCGATGCGGACCAGGCGGCGGGTCAGCTCGTCCATGGAGGCCAGCGTCTCCAGCTTGCTCACCAGCTCGACGATCTCGGCGGCGGCGTGCCGGTTCATGCCGGCGAACTCGGCGTTCTCGTGGAACTTGGCCGCCACGTCGTCATAGCTCATAGGCATCGCGGGGCTGCCCTTGCCGAAGTCGGCGCGGCCGGATATGCGGCGGCCGTCGACCAGGTCGATGTCGATGATGGTGGTCATCAGGTGGTAGCCCGCCGCTTCGGCGACTTCGTCGACCACGAAATCTATTTTCTCGATCATGGCCTTGATGTCCTCGCGCTCGACGGCGGCGTCGGTGAACTCGTTCAACCCGGCTCGACGGTCCAGCAGCAGGATGGCCATGCAGAACTCCATCGAGAACTTGGCCTGCAGCTCGTCCTTGGGGCGATGGTGGATCAGGGCATTGGGCATGTTGTGATTGGTGCCGACGCGCACATGCCTGACCTGATCGGCACGGATGTCGTTGGCCTGGATGAGGCGCAGCATCTCCGTCATGCCGGGATGGGTGAGCGACCCGGAGGGATGCGGCTTGATCGAGACGCCAGGATCGACGAAGGTCCACGGCGCGCCCAGCTTGCCGTGGATCGCGTCGGGGTCGTAGCCGCCGCCGGCGGCCGAGAAGAATCCGCGCGGCGCTTCCAGGATGCGCGGCGCGGCCGTCCATCCATAGGATGCGAACTGCGCGGCCGCCACGCCGCTTTCCGACGCGCGGCCGGCATGGAAGGGTTTGGTCATGGTGCCGAAGTTCTCGCGCAGGCCGGCTGACTGGCTGCCGGCGATGGACAAGGCGCGCCTCGTCGTGGCGACATCGAAGCCCAGCAGCTTGGACGCGGCGGCCGCGGCGGCGAAGGTCCCGCAAGTGGCCGTCGCATGGAAGCCGGTCTGGTAATGGCGCGGCGCGATCGCCTCGGCGATCTTGCACTCCACCTCGACGCCCAGTTGATAGGCCAGCATGAAATCGCGGCCCGGCGCCTTGACCTGCTCGGCGATGGCCAGCGCCGCCGGCAGGGCGGGCGCGGTGGGATGGGTGAGCAGGCCGTATACGCGGTCCTTGGCGACGGCAAGTTGCGTGTCGTCGTAGTCGTCCGCGTGGATGCCGACGCCGTTGGCGAAGGCCGCGAAGCGCGGCGCCACCTTGCGGCCGCCGCCGATCACGGTGGCCGCCCCCGCGCCGAGGTTCAGATCCTCCAGGTGCCGGCGGACCAGCTCGCCGGTCCTGGATACCGAGCCCGACAAGGCCAGGCCCAGTCCATCGAGGATGGACTTGCGGCCCAGTTCCACCAGCGCCCCGGAAAGGTCGCTGGCGGTGGTCCGCGTGATGAATTCCGCGACGTACTTCGTCAGCTCGATGTCGGTCGATACGGGCGTCTGCATGTCTTCCTCCTGTGTGGCGTTACTGGCCTGGCTATGGATCGTGGTTTGATAACTGTAAATTGTCAACTATTTTGGGAAAATCCCGGCATGGCGGGGAAGCAGGGTCGGCCTGTGATGTCCAGGCCGCTTTGGTCAGCCCGTTCCGATTCAGTCCGTTTTGCTAAGGCCACCGCGCCTGGCGCGGGGTTTCGTTGCGGCGTCGGCAGGTGTGCCCGCTGCCGTTTCCTCCATGGCCGCCGCCGTGCGTCGCGTCCTGCGCGGCGCCGCCTTGGCCTGCGCCGTCGCCTCGCCCGCTTGCTGCGCCTTCTTCGCGCGCACGATGCCGTTGAGGATGTGGGCGCGTCCGGCGATCAGCGCCCGCACGGGGTCGCGCGCCTCCACCGCGTCGACGATCTCGCGGTGCTCCGCGTTGGAAATATGCAGGACGTCGGGGCTGGACAACGCGCGATAGCGCTGGATGTGCAACTCCCGCACGAAGCTCTGGTAGATGCTGCCGAGGCGGTTATTGCCGGCCATCGACGCGATCTGCTTGTGGAATTCGAGATTCACGGGATAGTAGGTATGCACCTCGCCCAGCGCGACGATCTCGTCCATGCGCGCCAGCAGCGCCCGCAAGATGGCGATCTGCGCCACGGTGACCCGTTCGGCGAGCATCATCGCCATGCAGCCGAAAATGCCGGCGCGCGCCTCCGACAGGTCCTGCGATTCGTCGCTCGACAGCGCGCGGATGAAGAAGCCGCGGTTGGGAATGATCTCGATGAGGCCCATCGCGGCCAGGGCGCTGCACGCTTCCCGGATGGGGCCACGGCTGACCCCCAGCCGTTGCGACAAGGCGTTTTCGTTGACGCGCTCGTTGGGCTGGAATTCGCCGTCGATGATCATCCGCTCGATTTCGGCCTGCACCACATTGGCCAGCGACTTGGTGCGCAGGAAATCGATTGCGGAGAAGCTGGTAGGTTGATTCAGGGTATCCGACATCGCGTGACGAGGTGAGTTGACCGTAGCGGCGGCTGGCATCGCGTGTGGGCCTGCGGTTCGCGCGGTTCTCACGGCCGCCTCCTGTTCATGGGCGCGGACCGGTGGACGGCCCGCCCAGGATGGGAACGGCGTTGGCGACGGAAACGACGGCGAACGAAACCACCAGCAGGATGATGCCCAGAACGCAGATGGCACCGAGATCGCCGCTCTCATTCAGGTCATAAATGATAACCGATACCAATTTCGTATTGGCCGTGGTGAGCAGGATCGTGGCCGACAGTTCGCGGATCGTGCCGACGAAGACGAAGCACCAGGTGGCGACCACGCTGGTCCGCAGCAGCGGCGCGGTGATCTGCCACAAGGCCCGCATGCGCGATGCGCCAAGGATGCGGCTGGCTTCCTCCAGTTCCGGGTGCACACCGGAAAACGCCGACGAGATCTGCTGGTAGCCTGCCGGCAACTCGATGGTGACGAAGGCGATCAGCAGGATCCACAGGGTCCCGTACAGCTTGAACGTGGGATTGGCGTAGCTGAGGAAAAGGCCGACGCCCAGCACGATGCCCGGGATGGCGACGGGCGCGGTGGCGAGCATGCCCAGGAAGGACGCGCCGCCCAGCGCACGGCGGCCCGCCAGGTAGGAAACCACCAGCGCGAGGGCGGTGACGACCGTGGCGCTGGACAGTCCCAGGATCAACGTGTTGGTCAGCGCCAGCCGGGTGGCCGACAATTCGAACAGCACGAAATTCCAGTGGTGCAGGGTCAGCGTGCTGAAGTTGACCGCATCGCCCACGGCGCGGGTCAGCGACGTCTTCAGCAGGGCGGCATAGGGCAGGAAGATGGTGAGGCACAGCACCGCGAGGACGAAGGCCGTCGCCACCCATTTCCAGCGGCCCAGTTCGGTCACGCGGGGCGTGCCGCTCTTGCCGCCGAGGACGGTATATCCCTTGCGGCCCAGTATCGTCTTTTGCGCGCGCAGCAGGGCCACGGTGACGAGCAGCAGGGGCAGGGACGCGGCCGCCGCCATGCCCAGCCGCGGCGGGAACTGGAAGTAGCTCCAGATCTTGGTGGTGACGACGTGGAACCCGGCCGGCAGCGCAAGGATGGCGGGCGAGCCGAACATCGTGAGGGATTGCAGGGTGGCGATCAGCATGCCCGCGAGCATGGCGGGCAGGACCAGCGGAAAGGTCACCTTGCGCAGCGTGGTCAGCGGCTTGCCGCCCAGCATGGACGAGGCATCCTCCAGGTCCGAGGGGACCTTGTCCAGGGCATTGGCGACCAGCGTGAAGACGTAGGGGAAGGTGAAGCAGGCGATGACGAAGATGAGGCCGGGGAAGGTGTAGATGTTCACCAGGCGATCCGACCGCTCCAGGCCGAAGAGCGCGCGATAGATGACGTTGACCAGCCCGCTGTTCGGCGCGGCCAGGATCTCATAGGCTATCGCGCCCAGAAACGGCGGGGTGACGAAAGAGGCGGTCACCAGCATGCGCACATGGCGCCGCAGCGGCAGGTCGGTGCGGGCGACCAGCCAGGCCATGGGCGTGGCGACCAGGCAGGTCAGGACGGCCACGCCCAACGCCATGCCCAGGGTGCGCTTGTAGGCTTCGAGCAGGCTGGCGTCGGAGACCAGCGCCGCCAGGTTCTGCCAGGTGAACGCGCCGTCGTCGCCGCGGAAGACGTAGTAAAGCAGCCAGAACAGGGGAAGAATGACCAGCACGCCGAGCACGATCGCGAGCAGGGTGAAGACCGGGATCGAAAAATCGATGCGGCGCGATGGCTGCTTGTCGGCGAGCGGGGCGGTGGTCATGGTTTCCATGGCGTGGCTTCCATGCCGGCCGGTCCGGAATACAGGGATCCGGGGATCCGGCCGGCCGCGGCATCAGGTGCCGAAATATTTCTCGTAGTTGGACTTGATGGTCTGTATCTGCGGCAGGACCTTGACGGGGTCCGAGTTCAGCACCTTGATGCTGGAGAGCGGCGTGCGGCTGGCCTTTTCCTTGACATCGGGGTTGAAGGAGCGCAGGCCGCCCGTATCGCTGTTGATCTGCTGCGCCTGGGTGGAAAAGATGAAGGCGTAGAAGAGCTTGGCGGCATTGGGATGGGGGGCGTCCTTCAATACGCCCGCGTTCCCGATGGCTATCGGCGTGCCCTCGGGCGGATAGACGATCTTCAGCGGAACCCCCTGGTCCTGCAGGCGGAAGATGTTGTATTCGTTGCCGTCGACTTGCAGGGCTCTTTCCTTTTCCGCCAGCTTCTTGGGCGGTTCGGTGGAGGACTGCACCTGCATGATGTCCTGCTTGCCCAGCTTCTCGAAATATTCCCAGCCCAGCAGCTGGCTCAGGATGTAGGTCGAGGTCATGATGGTGCCGCTATAGCCGGGATGCGCCTTGACCATCTTGCCCTTGTAGCGGGGGTCCAGCAGGTCCGTCCAGGTCTTGGGCGCATCCGCGTCCTTCATCAGCGTCGTGTTGTAGGCCATGACGGAAAGGTGGGCACGATAGGCGGCGTAATAGCCGTCGGCGTCGCGCGCGGAGGCCGGCCACTTGTCCGCCACGATCTTCGGCACCATGGGCCGCAGCCAGCCCTGCTGCTTGAAGTACACGAAGTTCACCGCGTCGGAAGTCTCGATGACGTCGGCGTTGTGGATGCCGGTCGAGTATTCCTGGCCCAGGCGCTGGAAGACGCGCTCGGAACCGGAGCGTTCGACCTGCACCGTGATGCCGGGATATTCCTTCTGGAATTCCTGGGCCAGGCCCTGGGCCACGGCGACGTCGGTGGAGGTGTAGAACACGACCTTCTTTTCCGCCGTGGCGGCGGTCACCAGTTCCGGCGTGATGGCGTAAGGGGCGGGCGCGGCAGCCATGGCCCCCGCCGCGAGGCCCATGCCGGCCGAGGCCAGCAGGGCGGTGGCGAGTTTCCTGCGCCACCGGTCCGCCGACCTGAAGGCCGCCGCGTGGAAGTCCGCTACGTGGAAGTCCGCTACGTTGACGTCCGCTGTTTTGAGGTCCGCTGCTTTCATATCCGCTGTCTCCATGTTTGCCGTCTCCATGCCTGTCGCGTCTTCAATGCGCGAGGGCCCGGCAGTTTTCGGGCGCGAAGTACAGGCTTACCTCCTGCCCGGCCGGAATCGCGACGTCGACGGGCGCGATCGTGCGCACCGTTACCCCACCACGAAGCGTCACCAGGTAATCGCGGTGGGACCCGAGATAGATCTGGCGCTGAACGATGCCGCTTGCCCAATTCGTGGTGGCGTCATTGGGCCGGGTCCGGGAAAGCCGGATGTCATGGTGGCGCACGGAAACCGCGGTATTGCCGTCGGTCGGGAAGTCGCCGTGGCCGCAGCGCAGGACCAGTCCGCCTTCGCAGCGCACGGCGTCATCGCCTTCGCGTTCGCCCTTCAGGATGTTGGTGCCGCCGATGAAGCGGGCCACGAACTCGGTTTGCGGGCGCTCATAGATATCCTCGGGCGTCCCGCATTGCTCGATGCGGCCTTCGTTCATGACCACGATGAGGTCGGCCGTGGTCATCGCCTCGGCCTGGTCGTGCGTGACGTAGACGGTGGTGTAGCGGAATTCGTCGTGCAGGCGGCGGATCTCGAAGCGCATTTCCTCGCGCAGATTGGCGTCCAGGTTGGAAAGCGGCTCGTCCAGCAGCAGGATTTCCGGCTTGACCACCAGCGCGCGCGCCAGGGAGACGCGCTGTTGCTGGCCGCCGGAAAGTTCGCCGGGGTAGCGGTCTTCGAGCGCCGTGAGCTGGGTGGAGGCGAGGATGGCGCGCACCCGCTCGGCGACGTCGCGCGCGGGCAGGCGGCGCAGCTTCAGGCCGTAGGCGACGTTGTCGAAGACCGTCATGTGCGGCCAGAGCGCGTAGCTCTGGAAGATCATCGACATGTTGCGCGATTCCGGCGGCAGGGTGGCTTGCACGGAAGACACGGTCTGGCCGCCCACCCGGATTTCACCGCCGCTGGCCTTGCCGAAGCCGGCGATCAGCCGCAGGGTCGTCGTCTTGCCGCATCCGGAAGGGCCGAGCAGGCACACCAGCTGGCCTTTGTCGACGGAGAGGTTCACACCCTTGACGACCGCCAATGAGCCATAGCTCTTGGTCAGTCCGTCCAATTCGAGGAAAGACACCCAAGCCTCCTTTAAGCGGCCGCTTCTTTTATGACGCTCGATGGCTCGCTTCTACCGATGAAGGCTAGGTGCAATTTTGAAGATTGTCAACAAATTACTATTTAACTATCGTGGCCAGATGCCCTAAGCCGGACGGCCGTCCCGCAGGCCACGATCGACGAGGAGACTGCCTGGGAGGAACGCACTGCCCATGCCCATGCCCATGAGGCGCGTAATCCCACTTCCTGGCGCGTAATCCCACTGCTACTTAAGAACCCCGCCCCGACCGGGGGCACAGCGGAGCCGGCTTTGCCGGTCCGCCGGTGCTGCCCCTTGAGGGGGGCGCGCGCTGCGCGCTGGGGTGGGTTTCTCCTTCGGTCCGCCGGTGCCGCCCCTGGGGGGAAGGCGCGCAGCGCCCTCGGGGGACCTCACCCCCTCCACCCACTAGCAGTGTCCAGCTTCTGGATGACACCCGCCGGCAGCGTCAATCGCGTGGCCGCGACCAGGTCGTCCAGCTGCGCCAGCGACGTGGCGCTGGCGATCGGCGCCGTGATGCCGGGTTGCGCCATGGTCCAGGCCAGCGCCACCTGGGTATGCGTGGCGCCGGTCGTCTCCACGGCCTCGTCCAGCGCCGCCAGGATGCGCCTGCCGCGGTCGTTGAGATAAGTGTCGACGATCTTGCGCCCGCGCACGCTCTTGGCGGCATCGGCCACCGACCGGTACTTGCCGGACAGGAAACCGCTGGCGAGCGCGTAGTAATTGATCGTGCCGACATCCTGCGCCACGGCCACGGCCTGCAAGCCGCTTTCATAAGGCTCGCGCGCATACAGGTTGTATTCGGGCTGGATGGTCTCGTAGCGCGGCAAGCCATTGCGCTCGCTGAGGACCAATGCCTCGGACAGGCGCTGCGCCGTATAGTTGGAGGCACCGATGGCGCGCACCTTGCCCTGTTCGATCAGCTTGGCATAGGCGCCCAAGGTGTCGGTCAGCGGCGTGTCGGGATCGTCGAGGTGCGATTGATAGAGATCGACATAGTCGGTCTGCAGGCGCGCCAGCGTATCCTCGATGGCACGCGCGATATAGCCCGGCGACAGGCCCTGGGCCTTGGGCCCCATCTCCATGCCGACCTTGGTCGCGATGATGACCTTGTCCCGCTTGCCGCTCCTGGCCAGCCATTTGCCGATGATGACTTCCGACTCCCCGCCACGATTGCCCGGCGCCCAGCGCGAATAGACGTCGGCCGTATCGATGAAGTTCAAGCCGGCGTCGACCATGGCGTCCAGCAGCGAAAACGCATCGGCTTCGCCGACGGTCCAGCCGAACACATTGCCGCCGAAGGCCAGGGGAGGAACAGCGAGGCCGGAGCGGCCCAATTGGCGTAGTTGCATGATGTGCCTCTGCTAAGTTAGCGACATCGAGGTTGATGTTCTTTTTATGGTTTTCCGGGCGATCCTTGGGCAAGTATATCGATCGTTAAGCGTATGCGGATGGATGCCGCAAGACCTCAGGGATTTCCCGTGCCCATCCGTTCCCGACAGGCGCGCGCGCTCCGTTAGACTATGCGTTGCGGTGCGCAACGGCGCGTTGCTGCTGTCGCCTGGCGCGGCGGGGCGTGACGGACGCGCTCCGATCGGTTCAGCCGGGTCCGCGTACGGTATTCGCGTACGGTAGTCGTGTGCAGTATTCGTGTGCGGTATTCAAAAGATACCGACCTCTCTCATACAAAAGGATAGCCAAACTATGGTGTATGCATCCCGTCCGGCCGGGGTGGCCGCTCGCGCGGCCTTCAGCGTCCCCTTCAGCGTCCTTTGGGCGCGCGTGGCCCGTGCCGTGCGGATCGCCGCGTCGAGCTTGCTGGTGCCCGCCGTCGCGCTGGCGGCGCCGTCGGCATGGGCGGCGGGGCCCGCGCCGAAGTCCGTGGCGGTCATGACCATCACCGATCATCCCGCGCTGGACGCGGTGCGCGATGGCGTGCGGGATGCGTTGAAGGCCGCCGGCTACGATCCGGCCAGGAACCTGAAATGGCAGTTCCAGAGCGCGCAGGGCAATAACGCCACGGCCGCGCAGATCGCGCGCAAATTCGTTGGCGACCGGCCCGATGTCATCGTCGCCATATCGACGCCCGCGGCCCAGGCCGTGGCGGCCGCCACCAAGGACGTGCCGCTGGTGTACGCGGCGGTGACCGATCCGGTCGCGGCGCAACTGGTGGCCGCCGGCCCGCAGGCCGCCGACAGCAACGTCACCGGCGTCAGCGATGCCTTGCCGCTGGACCGCCAGATCGAACTCATCAAGAAGATCGTGCCTACGGCCAAGCGCGTCGGCATGGTCTACAACCCCGGCGAGCCCAATTCCGTGGTGGTGGTCAAGCAGATGCAGGACCTGTTGCCGAAATCCGGAATGAGCCTGATCGAGGCGGCGGCGCCGCGCACGGTGGATGTCGGGTCGGCCGCCCGCAGCCTGATCGGCAAGGCCGATGTGATCTACGCCAGCACCGACAACAACGTGGTGTCGGCGTTCGAGGCCCTGACCAAGGTCAGCAACGACGCCAGGATCCCGCTGGTCGCGTCGGATACCGACAGCGTCAAGCGGGGCGCCGTGGCCGCGCTGGGGGTCAACTACCACGACATGGGCGTGCAGGCCGGCCGCATCGCGGTGCGCATACTCAAGGGAGACAAGCCCGGCGCCATCGCCCCGGAAAGCGCCGGCAAGCCGGTGCTGTTCGTCAACGCGACCGCGGCGCAGAAGCAGGGTGTCACGCTGTCGGACGCGCTGCTGAAGTCGGCCGCCCAGGTCCTTCGTTGACGCGGCGGCGGCGATGTCCTTGTTTTCCTTGATGGGCGCCCTGGAAATCGGGCTGGTCTTCGGCCTGGTGGCCTTGGGCGTGATGATTTCCTTTCGCCTGCTGCGCTTTCCCGACCTGACCGTCGACGGCAGTTTTCCGCTGGGCGCGGCGGTGGCCGCCACCCTGGTCTCGGCCGGCTGCAACCCTTTCCTGGCCACCGCCGCCGCCATCGTGGCGGGCGCCCTGGCCGGGCTGCTGACCGCCTGGCTGCACGTACGGCTGCGCATCATGGACCTCCTGGCCAGCATCCTGGTGATGATAGGCCTGTACTCCGTGAACCTGCGCATCATGGGCCGGCCCAACGTCCCGTTGATCACCGAGCCCACGGTATTCACGCTGTTGCAGCCGGCGAACGTCAGCGACTACCTGATGCGGCCGCTGCTGCTGCTGATCGTGGTGGCGGTCTGCAAGGGCCTGCTGGACTGGTTCCTGGGCACCCGCACCGGCCTCGCCCTGCGCGCCAGCGGCGCGAACCCCCGCATGGCGCGGGCGCAGGGGGTCAACACGGGGCGCCTGGTGATGGGCGGGATGGCCCTGTCCAATGCCCTGGTGGCGCTGGCCGGCGCGTTGTTCGCGCAGGCGCAGGGCGGGGCGGATATCTCCATGGGCCTGGGCACCATCGTCATCGGCCTGGCGGCGGTCATCGTCGGCGAAAGCATCCTGCCGTCGCGGCGGCTGGCCCTGGCGACGCTGGCGGTGATCCTGGGCGCGGTGATCTACCGCTTCTTCATCGCGCTGGCCCTGAACAGCGATTTCATCGGCCTGCAGGCGCAGGATCTCAACCTGGTCACGGCGGTGCTGGTGACCGTCGCCCTGGTGCTGCCCAGGCTCAGGCGGCGCCGCGGCGGCAAGGGAGGCTGACATGTTGCGCGCGGAAAACTTGCACGTGACCTTCAATGCCGGCACGCCGGTGCAGACGCAGGCCTTGCGCGGCCTGTCGCTGGAAATACCCAGCGGCCAGTTCGTGACGGTGATCGGCTCGAACGGCGCCGGCAAATCCACCTTCCTGAACGCCGTCGCCGGCGACGTCGCCATCGACAGCGGCCGCATCGATATCGACGGCATCGACGTTTCCCGGTTGCCGCCTTGGCAGCGCGCGCAGCGCGTCGCGCGGGTATTCCAGGACCCCCTGGCGGGAACCTGCGAGGACCTCAGCATCGAGGAAAACATGGCGCTGGCCCAGTCGCGCGGCGTGCGCCGCGGCCTGGGGCAGGCTCTGGACGAAGCCCTGCGCGAGCGCTTCCGCGAACGCCTGTCCAGCCTGGGACTGGGGTTGGAACACCGCCTGGGCGACCGCATCGGCCTGCTGTCCGGCGGCCAGCGCCAGGCGGTCAGCCTGCTGATGGCCGCCTTGCAACCCTCGCGCATCCTGCTGCTGGACGAACATACCGCCGCGCTGGATCCGCGCACGGCCGCATTCGTCCTGGCGCTGACGGCGCGCATCGTCGCCGAGCACGAGCTGACCACCATGATGGTGACCCACAGCATGCGCCAGGCCCTGGAGGTGGGCGACCGCACGGTCATGCTGCATGAAGGGCGTGTGGTGCTGGACGTCGCCGGCGAGCAGCGCAAGGGCTTGCAAGTGCGCGACCTGCTGGCCATGTTCGAGCAGGTGCGCGGCGAAAACCTGTCCGACGACGCGCTGTTGCTAGGGTAGCAGGGACCCTTCCCGGAAGTGCAGGGCGTGCTGGATGACGCGCTCTATGAGGCGGCTGGGGGTTCCCGCCGCGCGGGCGAGGGCGATGCCCACGTGAAAGCCGGGCGGGTTGTCCGTCAGCCGCAGGCATTTGACGCCGCGCGGCTGCACCAGCCTGGAGACACCGGCCACCAGCCCGACCCCCAGCCCGGACGCGACCAGGCTCATGATGGTCTGCACCTGCATGGCCTCCTGCGCGACCTGCGGGGTGAATCCCGAGGATTCGCAGCGCATGTGCGCCAGTGCCGACAGGCTGGGCACCTTGTCGCGCGGATACATGATGAAGGGTTCACGCGCGGCCTCGCTCAGGGCGATCTGGTCGCGCGCCGCCAGCGGGCTGCGCGCATTGACGGCCAGCATGAAATCGTCGCGGTCCATGGGTACGAAGACGCAACCGCTTTCCTCCAGCACGGGGTAGCGCGACAGGCCCATGTCCAGTTCCCCGCTGCGCAGGCCGGCCAGGATTTCCGATGTCGTGGCTTCGTCGAATTCCAGGGAAATATTGGGATAGCGTTCCCGCAAGGAAGGAATCAGCCTGGGCATCAGGTCATAGGTGGCCGAGCCGATGAAACCCAGCCGCAGCCGGCCGCCTTCGCCGTCGCGCGCATCGCGCACGGCCTGGCGGCATTTGTCCACGTGCATCAGGGCGGCGCGGGCGTCGG
The DNA here is from genome assembly GCF_004121055.1 of Achromobacter aloeverae. GTDB lineage: Bacteria > Pseudomonadota > Gammaproteobacteria > Burkholderiales > Burkholderiaceae_B > Bordetella_C > Bordetella_C aloeverae. The sequence goes on along the minus strand of NZ_PYAL01000001.1, from coordinate 1,121,564 downwards.
CCAGCATGGCCTCGCCGGCCGGGGTGAGGAAGACGCCCGTGCTGGTCCGCTCGAATAGCGCGCTGCCGACCTCCGCCTCCAGCTTGCGGATGGAAATGGACAGCGGCGGCTGCGCCATGTGCAGTTGCGCCGCCGCGCGGTGGAAGTTGCCCGTTTCCGCCAGCGCAATGAATTGGCTCAGTTGCCGGAGATTCATCCGATATCAAAAAAATATCAAAAACTAAATTCTTAATATTAGACAGCATTGTCCCGGGGGCATAGAGTCGGGCTGCAAGAAAACGAGAAAACGAAAAACACGATATCGGCCAACGACGCCGCCAGAGCGTCCGCCTGTCCACAAAGGAGACACCATGTTGCATCGCAGGCAGTTGCTGTCGGCCGTCCTGGCCGTGGCGCTGGCGGGTGCGATCGGCTACCAGGCCGACGCGCGCGCCGACACCTTTCCCGCGCATCCGATCAAGTTCGTCGTGCCTTTCGGCCCCGGCAGCGGTACCGACACCTCGGCCCGTTATTTCGCCCGGCAGTTGCAGGCGCTTACCGGCCAGCCCGTGGTGGTGGAGAACAAGCCCGGCGCCAATGGATTCATCGCGGTGAAGAGCGTGCTGTCGGCGCCGGCCGACGGCTACACCGTCTTCATCGGCAGCAATTCGACGCTGGCGGTCAATGCGGCGCTGTTCAAGGCGCTGCCCTATGACCCGGTCGAGGACTTCGCGCCCTTGACCATGATGATGCGTTCCCCCGCCATGCTGGCGGTCAGCCCCAAGGCGCCCTACAACACCCTCAAGGAGCTCATCGCCTACGGGCGCGCCAATCCGGGCAAGGTCAACTTCGGCGCGGGCTCGGCGGGCTATCAGCTGATGGGCGAATTGCTCAACGACGCGGCCGGGCTGAAGGCCGTGCACGTGCCGTTCAAGGGCGCGGGCGACGCGATCACCGCCGTGGCCGCGGGCACGGTGGACTACACCTTCGCCGAGGTCACGGCGGTGCAGGAACTGGCGAAGGACGGCCGCGTGAAAGTGGTGGCGGTGGCGTCGGACCAGCGCGTGGGCACTTCGCCCGACGTGCCCACGGCTGCCGAGGCGGGCCTGCCCGGCTTCGAGGCCTACACCTGGGTCGGCGCCATGGTCAGCGCCAAGACCCCGCCGGCCGAGACCGCCAGGTTGGCGGAATTGTTCACGCGGATATCGAAGATGCCCGACACGCGGGCCTTCTATGAGCGCCTGGGCGCCACGCCCATGACCGGCGGTCCGTCGCAGATGCATGAGTTCCAGAAGAACGAGATCGCGCTGTGGCAACGCATCGTCAAGAAGGCCAACGTCCCTCAGCAATAAAGGGAAGATGCATATATGACGATGACGGCACGTGCCCTGCAACATGTGAAGGTGCTGGATCTTTCGCGCGTGCTCGCCGGACCCTGGGCCGCCCAGACGCTGGGCGACCTGGGCGCCGAGGTGATCAAGGTGGAGCGCCCGGGCACGGGCGACGATACCCGGGCCTGGGGGCCGCCCTATGTGACGGACCCCGCCGGCCAGCCTACGGGCGAATCCGCCTATTACATGTGCACCAACCGCAACAAGCAGTCGGTCTCCATCGACTTCACGCAGCCGGAGGGGCAGGCGCTGGTGCGGCGGCTGGCGCAGCAGTGCGATGTCCTGATCGAGAACTTCAAGACCGGCGGCCTGCGCCAATACGGGCTGGACTATGCCAGCCTGAGCGAGCTCAATCCGCGCCTGGTGTACTGCTCGGTCACCGGCTTCGGTCAGGACGGCCCCTATGCCCACCGCGCCGGCTACGACTTCCTGATACAGGGCATGGGTGGCCTGATGAGCATTACCGGCCAGCCCGACGGCGCGCCCGGGGCGGGTCCCATGAAGGTGGGGGTCGCGTTGACCGATATCCTTACTGGCCTCTACGCCAGCACCGCCATCCTGGCGGCGTTGCAGGCGCGCGAGCACACCGGCCGCGGCCAGCACATCGACCTGGCGCTGCTCGACGTGGGCGTCGCCTGCCTGGGGAACCAGGCCATGAATTATCTGTACGGCCACACGGTGCCGCGCCGCATGGGCAATGCGCATCCCAACACGGTTCCCTACCAGGATTTTCCGACCGCCGACGGCTACATGATCCTCGCCGTGGGCAACGACGGCCAGTTCGCACGGCTGTGCGCCGCCATCGAGCGGCCGCAATGGGCCGGCGACCCGCGCTTTGCGGCCAACGCGGCGCGCCTGGCCAATCGCGACGAATTGATCGAGGGCCTGCGCGCCATTACGGTGACGCGCACGACGCGCGAGTGGATCGACCTGCTGGAACGACACGGCGTGCCGTGCGGACCCATCAACACCGTGGCCGAGGTGTTCGAGGACCCGCAAGTCCAGGCGCGCGGGATGCGCATAGCCATGGCGCATCCGCAAGCGGGCCAGGTGCCGCTGGTCGCCAGTCCGATCCGGCTGTCGGACACGCCCGTGACCTATCGCCACGCGCCGCCGCAACTGGGCCAGCATACCGACGACGTGCTCGCCCGCCATCTGGGCCTTGGCGCCGAGGCCCTGCAAACCTATCGCAACAAGGGAGTATTGGGATGACGACCCTGGGGATGACGACCCTGAGTTCCATCGCGCTGTCGCCGACCTGCATCCCGCCCGAGGACGAAGCCCTGCGCGCCGAGGTGCGCGCCTTCCTGCAGGAAGGCACGCGCGATTTGCCGGCGCATGTGCGGGCGCGCTCCTGGGGCGGCTATGACACGGCCTTCAGCCGCCGCATCGGCGCCAAGGGCTGGATAGGCCTGACCCTGCCGCCCGAGTATGGCGGCGGCGGCCGCAGCGCTTTCGCCCGCTATGTGCTGGTGGAGGAATACCTGAATGCCGGCGCGCCGGTGGGGTCGCACTGGATCGCCGACCGCCAGAGCGCGCCGCTGATCCTGAAGTACGGCACCGAGGCGCAGAAGCGCTTCCACATCCCGCGCATCTGTCGCGGCGAGTCCTTCTTCTGCATCGGCATGAGCGAGCCGAACGCCGGCTCCGACCTGGCCAGCGTGCGGACCCGCGCCGAGCCCAACGACAAGGGCTGGTTGCTGAACGGACAGAAGATCTGGACCACCAACGCCCACCACTGCCAATACATGATCGCGCTGGTGCGCACGTCGGGCGGTGCCGAGGACCGGCACAAGGGACTGTCCCAGGTCATCGTCGACCTGTCCTTGCCCGGCGTGACGGTGCGGCCCATCGAGGACCTCTCCGGCGACAGCCATTTCTGCGAGGTGTTCTTCGACAATGTGCAATTGGGGGCCGACGCCCTGATCGGCAAGGAGGGCCAGGGTTGGGAGCAGGTCACCGCCGAACTGGCTTTCGAGCGCAGCGGCCCGGAGCGCCTGTTTTCCAGCATCGTGCTGTTCGACCAGTGGCTGCAATTCGTGCGGCTGCCGGCCAACCGCACGCCGTCGGCCATCCGGCTGGCCGGCAAGGTGCTGACCCAGCTGGCGCCCCTGCGCGCCATGTCGGTGTCGGTGCAGGCCAAGCTGACGCGCGGCGAGAGCCCCATCATCGAGGCGGCGCTGGTCAAGGAGCTGGGCACCACGCTGGAGCAGGCCATTCCCGCCGAGATCGCGCAGGACCTGTTTTCGCGGACGGTGGAAGACATACCCGTGGAGTTGCTGATGACGCTGAAATACGTCACGGAGGCCTCGCCTTCCTTTTCCTTGCGGGGCGGCACCCGCGACATCCTGCGCGGCATGATCGCGCGCGGCTTGGGTTTGCGGTGACGGGGGCATGAACATGAACGACAGCGATCCGTACGCCGACGCCGCGCGTGACGTGCTGGCGGACCACTGCACGCCGCGGGCGGTGCGCGACATCGAGGCGGGCGGCGAGGCGGCGGCCGCGGTGTGGGCGCAACTGGAGGCCACCGGCCTGGCTGACGCCTTGGTCAGTGAGGAAGAGGGCGGCTCGGGCCTGGGCCTGAGCCAGGTGTTTGGCGTGCTGGAGCAATGCGGCGCGCACGCCTTGCCCCTGCTGTTGGGCGAGACCATGATCGCGCGGGCGCTGCTGCCGGCACCGGCGCGGCCGGCCGGCAGCATCGCGCTGGCGCGCGGGCAGCGGCAGGATGACGGCGCCTGGCATTGCGCGCTGGTGCGCGGCGGCCGCACGGCGGCGCATGTGCTGGCACAGGCCGAGGGCCAGTGGCGGCTGCTGGCGGTGGCGGACGCGCGCTGCTTGCCGCATGCCTTGCCGCCGGACGCGGCCATGACCTGGGCGGCCGGGCCGGGCCAGGCCGCGCCGCGAGTGGACGTGGCGCCGGCCGTGGATGTCTGGACGCTGCAAGCGGCCGTGGTGGCGGCGCAGATGGCCGGCGCCCTGGGCGGCGTACTGGCGCGCACGCTGCAATACGCCAACGAGCGCCAGCAGTTCGGTCGTCCCATCGGCAAGTTCCAGGCCATCCAGCATCAACTGGCGGTGATGGCCGAACACGTGTGCGCGGCCCGCATGGCGGCACAGCTAGGTTGCAGCGGCGCGGGCGCGCTGCCGGACCGCCTGCGCGTGGCCACGGCCAAGGCGCGCTGCAGCGAGGCGGCGCTGGCGGTGTGCGAGCTGGGCCATGCCATCCACGGGGCCATCGGCTTCACCGAGGAGTATGACTTGCAGCTCTATACGCGTCGGCTGCATGCCTGGCGCCAGACCGCGGGCAGCGAAGCGTATTGGCAGGAAGTCGCCGGGGAGGCCCTGCTCGCGCACGAAGGACTGACCCTCGATCTCGTGCGCAGTATTACCGACGTCGCGGCCTGATCGGGGTCTACTGACAGGGACTGACAGGGACCTACCGACCAGGACCTACCGACCAGGACCTACCGACCAGGAACTACCGACCAGGAACTACCGACCAGAAGCTACAGGAGAATCACACATGGCATTTCTTCAGATTGAACGCGACGGCGGCATCGTCATCGCCACGATGAACCAGCCGGAGACGCGCAATGCGCTGACCGGCAATACCGCCGTCGAAGAATTCGTGCGCCTGTGCGCGGAGATACGCCAGGACACGAGCGTGAAGGTGCTGATCGTCACGGCGGCCGGGCCGATATTCAGTTCCGGCGGCAACGTAAAGGATATGCGGCGCTTCTTCGACGAGGCGCTGACGCCGGAAAGCATCTGCGAGGAATACCGGCAGGGGATACAGCGCATTCCGCTGGCGCTGCATGCGCTGGACGTGCCCGTCATCGGCGCCATCAACGGTCCGGCCATCGGCGCGGGCCTGGACCTGGCTTGCATGTGCGATATCCGCATCGCGGCCGATACCGCGACCTTCGCGGAAAGCTTCGTGCGGGTGGGCATCGTTCCGGGTGACGGCGGCGCATGGTTCCTGCCGCGCGCGGTGGGAATGGCCAAGGCCAGCGAAATGGCTTTCACCGGCGAAGCCATCGATGCGCGCGATGCGCTGGCTTGCGGGCTGATCAGCCGCGCGGTGCCGGCGGACGAACTGTTGCCGGCCGCAAGGGCGCTGGCCGCCAAGATTGCCGCCAATCCCGGCACCGTCATGCGCATGACCAAACGCTTGCTGCGGGAGGGGCAGCACGCCAGCCTCGCGTCCCTGCTGGAGCTGTCGGCCAGCTACCAGGCCCTTGCGCACAAGACGGCGGAACATCGGGAGGCCGTGACCGCCTTCATCGAAAAGCGGCCGCCGAAGTTCTGAGCGGGCGTAGCGCTCCGCGCGGGCTATTGTCATGGCGCCCTGGCGCCGGGGGCACCGGGAGCACCAGGAGCACCGGGAGCACCGGCAGCACCGGCAGCACCGGCAGCACCGGAGCGCCGGGTGTCGCCGGCGCGAGCGGGGGGCCCTGGCGCGCCGGCGGCGGGCGCCGCGGAAAAACGGCACAATACCCGCCATCGTTTTCGATGGCGGAAGTCACATGGCAGGTAACGCGAAGGGGCGGGCTAAGGGGCGGGGCAAGCAGTCCCGGTCCGGCTATGACACCGTGGCGCTGGTGTTGCAAGGCGGTGGCGCGCTGGGGTCCTACCAGGCGGGCGTCTACCAGGGAATGCACGAGGGCGGCCTGCAGCCGGACTGGGTAGCCGGCATCTCCATCGGTGCCATCAATGCCGCCATCATCGCGGGTTCGCCCCCGGACGAGCGGGTCGAGCGCCTGCGTGGTTTCTGGGAATCGATCTGCCGTCCCTACGGCTACGGCGCCTTGCCGTGGGGCGACCTGCTGGCGGGCCTGATGCAGGGCGCGCCGGGCGGGTCCTACGCCTATGGTTCGCCGGACGTGAACAGCCGGCTGGCGGCATCGTACGCGCTGCTGTACGGACAGCCGGGATTTTTCCAGCCACGGCCGTTTCCGCCATTCTGGCCGCAAGGCAATGGGCCGGCCGGCGCCAGCTACTACGACACGGCGCCCCTGGAAAAGACGCTGAACACGTATGTCGATTTCGATCTGCTCAACCTCGGCGACGTGCGCGCGAGCTTCGGCGCGGTCAATGTGCGAACGGGCAACTTCGCGTATTTCGACAGCAACAAGATCACCCTGACCGCCCGCCACGTGATGGCCTCGGGCGCGCTGCCGCCGGGCTTTCCCGCCGTGGAAATCGACGGCGAGTACTACTGGGACGGCGGCGTGGTGTCGAATACGCCGCTCTATTACGTGTTGTCGCCGCACCCTACGTGGGACACCCTGGCCTTGCAGGTGGATCTCTGGCCGGCGCGCGGTCCCTTGCCGGACACCATGGAAAAAGTCATGGAGCGCCTGAAGGACATCCAGTACTCCAGCCGCACGCGCCTGGTCACCGATACGCTGCAACGGAACCTGGGGTTGCGGCGCGATATGCAGCGCCTGCTGTCCTTGCTGCCGGAAAAGCAGCGCAATGCCCCGGAGCTCGCGCACATTCGCGAGGCGGCCAGCACGCCGGTCATCAACGTCATCAACCTGATCTACCAAAGCAAGAACTACGAGCGCCACTCCAAGGATTACGAATTCGGCACCGAGGCCATGCGCGAGCATTGGCAGTCGGGCCTGGCCGATATCCGGGCCACCCTGGCGCGCCCCGGCGTGCTGGACCGTCCGAATGGCGGCAGCGGCTTCGTCACCCATGACATACACCGCGGCTAAATCGGCCGGCGTTGTCGGCGGCTGCGTATGAATACGTAAGCAGGGCGGGGGACAGGCGGCTCGGCGAGAAGCAAAGCCCAGGATGGGATGAATTTTTCTGTCGGATCAGTCTGATTGTTTGGGAGAGGTACTCCACGAGCGGTATGAGGGTGGTAGTTTTTTCCTTGATACGAACCTTTATGGAATGTCATGGAAGCGCGCCACACCATCAATCCCGAAATCTCCTCCCGTCCCGGCTCCTCCCGTCCGACCGCCTGCCGTCCGATTTCCGTCGTGCTGTATGAGCCGCAGGCCCCGGCCCGTACGCGCATGCTGAATCTGCTTCGCCCCTCCGGCCTTCATGTGCATGGCGTGCAGGATGCCGACACGCTGTTCCGCTGGCTCAATCGCCATCCCGCGCAATTGGTCGTGCTGGGAGCCGGTACGCCGCAAGGCTTGCTGACCGACACCCTGTTGCCGCGCCTGGAAGCCGAGCACACGGCCGGCGTGGTGGTGCAGATGCCCGGCGCGGCCGCCGATTTGCGGGTGCGCGTGCTGGGCGCGGGCGCTCACCTGTGCCTGGACCGCGAATACGACGGCCTGGAGTTCGCCGCCTTGCTGCGCGCCCAGGCGCGCCGTGCGGGGCTGGGCCATGCCGGCCGGGGCACGGGCGCGCGGCCGGCGGCCGTGCCGCCGCCACGGCGCGCGGTGCGCTATCCGGGCATTCTTCCGCCCCTGCGCGCCGAGGCGCCGCAGGCGCGGCCGGCCGATGCGCCGGCGCCCGCCGTCACGCCCTGGACCCTCATGTACCAGGGCTGGGTGTTGATGGCGCCCGGCGGCGCCCGCATTCCGCTGACCGGGCTGGAGCGCAGCTGCTTCAAGTGCATGCTGGCCAGCCCGCAACGCGAGCTGTCACGCAGGGACCTGCGCCGCTTCATGTCCGAAGCCAACCTGCGGTCCATGAATGTCGTGATCAGCCGCTTGCGCAAAAAGGTCTTGTCGGTCGGCGAGCGCCTGCCCCTGCATACCGTGCATCGCCTCGGTTATGTCTTCGCGGGCACCCTCGTGGCGCACGAGGAAGGGTGACCCCCTGGCGCGCGGCGGCTGTGGAGACTTCAAGGGGAAAAAGTATCCTTACAAAAAATTGAGTTACAGTCCATGCCACAGTCGTCGGAAAGTATGTAAGCTTCCGCGCATTCATAAGTAGCAATTAATAAATAACGGGCGGGATCCCTGATCTCGGCCCGGACATGCGGCCGGGAGGCAGGGCGGCAAGCGGCATTTGCCGCACGCGTGGGAGCACCATCCTCTTCGCTCGGTTGTCTTTACGTGAGGGATACATGGGTCTCAGCTTTACGCGTGTCTGGAAGCCGGCTTGCGCCGGTGTTGTTTTGACCGTGCTGCTCGCCGCCTGCGGCGAACGTCCGCAACTGAATCCCGGGCCGCCGCAGGTAGGCGTGGTGACCGTCCAACCCGAGCGTACCCCCACTGTTTCCGAGCTTCCCGGCCGGGTCGATGCCGTGCGGGATGCGCAGATACGGGCCCGCGTGACGGGCATCGTCCAGAAACTGGCTTTCGAGCAAGGCGGCGACGTCAAGGAAAACCAGCTGCTGTTCAAGATCGATCCGGCGCCCTACAAGGCCGCCTACGACCAGGCGGCCGCCCAGTTGAAGCAGGCCCAGGCCGATCTCTATAGCGCCAAGGCCCTGGCGGACCGCTACGCGCCCCTGGTCAAGGCCAACGCGGTCAGCAAGCAGGAATATGACAACGCGGTGGCCAGCTACCGCCAGGCCGACGCCGCGGTGGCGGCCGCGCGCGCCAGCTTGCAGACGGCGTCCATCAATCTTGGCTACACCGACGTGACCTCGCCCATCGCGGGGCGCATCGGCAAGCCGCTGGTGACCGAGGGCGCGCTGGTCGAGGCGTCGGCGGCCACGCAGATGGCGCTGGTGCAGCAGCTCGATCCCATCTATGTGGATTTCACCCAGTCCACCACGGAACTTGCCCAGTTGCGCAAGGCCATGGCCAGCGGCCAGTTGCAGAAGATCGGCAACGACGCCGCCCAGGCCAAGGTCGTGCTGGAAGACGGGTCCGAGTACAAGCACGCCGGCAAGCTGCTGTTCACCGGCATCACGGTGGATCCGGGCACCGGCCAGGTCAATCTGCGCGCGGAGTTTCCCAATCCGGAGCATGACCTGCTGCCCGGCATGTACGTGCGCGTGCGCCTGGCCCAGGGGATCGACAACCAGGCGCTGCTGGTGCCGCAACAGGCCTTGCAGCGGACACCCGACGGCTTGCAGAGCCTGATGCTGGTGCGCAAGGACAAGGACAACAAGGACGTCGTCGCCACGGTGAACGTGACCACGGCCGGGGTCAGCAATGGCCGCTGGATCGTCAGCAGCGGGCTGAAGGCGGGCGACGTCGTGATCGTGGAAGGCTTCCAGAAAATCCGGCCCGGCGCGCCGGTGGTGGTTTCGCAGTGGACGCCGGGACAGGCAGGACAGGCGCCCGCCGCGCCCGCCCCGGCCGGGGCCGCCGGCAAGGACGCCGCGCCGGCGTCGGGCGGGCAGGGCGGGGCCCCGGCGCAGAAGTCCTGACCCGCGCCGGAAGGGAAGGCCGCACGTTTGCGCCGACCCGCCTGCCCGCCCCAGCCGCCCCGCAAGCGCAGCAAGACTGGAACCTCAAGAGACCGGAACTTCATAAGACCGCAGGGAAGGAAATCGGGATCGCCCCCGGCGATCAAGCCAATGATCAAGCCAACGATCAGCCCAATGATCAACCCGATGATCAGCTCCAAAAACGGTCAGCACCGTCCCCAGGACACCTACACATGCCGCAATTTTTTATCGATAGACCGATTTTCGCCTGGGTCGTCGCCTTGTTCATCCTGCTGGCGGGCATATTGGCCATCCCCAATATGCCGATCTCCCAGTATCCGAACGTCGCGCCGCCGGCCATCGAAATCACCGCCACCTATCCGGGCGCCTCGGCCAAGGAAGTGGCTGATTCCGTCACCAGCCTGATCGAGGACCAGCTCAACGGCGCCAAGGGCCTGCTGTACTACGAATCGGTCAGCGATTCCAACGGCCAGTCCACCATCACCGCCACCTTCGCACCCGGGCGCGATCCCGACCTGGCGCAGGTGGACGTGCAGAATCGCGTCGCCAACGTCACCGCCCAGCTGCCGGCAGCGGTGACGCAGCAAGGCCTGCAGTTCCAGCAGACCAGCACGGGCTTCCTGATGATCGTCACGCTGTCGTCCACCGACGGCTCGATGGACCAGACCGCGCTGGCCGACTACGTCACGCGCAACATCAAGAACCCTGTTTCGCGCGTGCCGGGCGTCGGCCAGTTCCAGTTGTTCGCGGCGCCGCGCGCCATGCGCATCTGGGTCGATCCGCAGAAGCTGGTGGGCTTCAACCTGAGCATGGCCGAAGTCAACCAGGCCATCGCGGCGCAGAACGTGTTGATTTCCGGCGGCAACCTGGGCGGCCCGCCCAATCCCGAGAGCCAGCGCACCACCGCGACGGTGGTGGCCAATGGCCAGCTGGCGACGGTGGAAGGTTTCGGCAACCTGGTGCTGCGGGCCAACAGCGACGGGTCGGTGGTGCGCGTACGCGACGTCGCGCGCGTGGAGATCGGCGCCGACAACTACTTCTTCGGCGCGCGCCTGAACGGCAAGCCGACCGCCGCCTTCGCCATCATCCTGTCGCCCGATGCCAACGCGCTGGCGACCGCCCAGGGCGTGCGCACCCAGATGGAGCAGCTGTCCCGCTACTTCCCCGCGACGATCAAGTACGACATCCCGTACGACACCGCGCCTTACGTCAAGGTGTCCATCATCGACGTGGTCCACACGCTGCTGGAGGCCATGGTGCTGGTCTTCCTTGTGATGTTCCTGTTCCTGCAGAACGTGCGCTATACGCTGATTCCCGCCCTGGTGGTGCCGGTGGCGATGATGGGCGCCTTCGCGGTGATGCTGGCGCTGGGCTTTTCCATCAACGTGCTGACCATGTTCGCCATGGTGCTTGCCATCGGCATCCTGGTGGACGATGCCATCGTGGTGGTGGAGAACGTCGAGCGCATCATGGCCACGGAGGGCCTGGGCCCCAAGGAGGCGACATCGCGCGCCATGCCGCAGATCACGGGCGCCATCACCGGCATTACGCTGGTGCTGGTCAGCGTGTTCCTGCCCCTGGCTTTCATGGGCGGGTCGGTGGGCGTGATCTATCGCCAGTTCTCGGTGGCGATGGCCGTATCCATCTTCTTCTCGGCATTGCTGGCGCTGACCTTCACGCCCGCGCTGTGCTCCACCATACTCAAGCCGGTGCCGGCGGATCACCACCATGAGAAGCGGGGCTTCTTCGGCTGGTTCAACCGCCGCTTCGACGCCACCACCACCGCCTACCAGAACTGGGTGTCGCGCATCCTGCACAAGGGCGGCCGCATGATGGTGATCTACCTGGTGCTGGTGCTCGGACTGGGCTGGTTGTATGCGCGCCTGCCGTCCTCCTTCCTGCCGGAAGAGGACCAGGGCTACGTCATCAGCAACGTCGAGCTGCCCACCGGGTCCAGCGCCAACCGCGCGGTGGAGGTGCTGGAACAGGTCGAGAAGTACTTCATGGCGCAGCCGCAGGTGCAGAACATCATCGCGGTGCAGGGCTTCAGCTTCAACGGCAACGGCCTGAACGCGGCCATCGCGTTCACCACGCTGAAGGATTTCGACCAGCGCAAGGGCCCTGCGAATTCGGCCCAGGCGCTTTCCTTCCGGGCCTTGAACAAGTTGCTGATGGGCATACACGACGCCATGGTCTTCACGGTCGTGCCGCCGGCGATCTCCGAGCTGGGCAATGCCACGGGCTTCGACTTCCGCCTGCAGGACCGCGCCAATGCCGGCACCGAGGCGCTGGGCCAGGCTACCGCGCAGTTGATGGGCCTGGCGATGAAGAGTCCCATCCTGTCGCAGGTGCGTATTTCCGGCCTCGGGCCGGGCGCGCAGCTGAGCCTGGACATCGACCGCGACAAGGCCGCCGCCCTGGGCGTGGACTTCTCCGAGGCCGCGAACCTGATATCGACCGCGGTGGGCAGCGCCTTCGTCAACAAGTTCCCGAACTTCGGGCGCATGCAGAATGTGTGGGTGCAGGCCGACGACAAGTACCGCATGCAGGTGGACGATATCCTCAAGCTGAATGCGCGCAATTCCGAGGGCGGCATGGTCCCCCTGTCGACGTTCGTCACGCCCCACTGGAAGCAGGGGCCGGTGCAGATCGTCCGCTACAACAGCTACGAATCGATCCGCATCAGCGGCGACGCGCAGCCGGGCCACACCACCGGCGAGGCCATGACGGAGATGGAAAGGCTGATGGACCAGCTGCCGCAGGGCTTCGGCTACGAATGGAACGGGCTGTCCTACCAGGAACGCCAGGCGGGCAACCAGGCGCCCATCCTGATGGGGCTGTCGCTGCTGGTGGTCTTCCTGGTGCTGGCCGCCCTGTATGAAAGCTGGGCGATCCCCTTGTCCGTCATGCTGGTCGTGCCGCTGGGCATGCTGGGCGCGGTCGGGCTGGTGAGCGCCCTGGGCATGTCCAACGACGTGTATTTCCAGGTGGGCATGGTGACGGTGATCGGGCTGGCGGCCAAGAACGCCATCCTGATCGTGGAATTCGCCAAGGACGAATATGCCCGCGGCAGGGGCCTCATGGAGGCGGCGGTGGACGCGGCAAGGCTGCGCTTCCGCCCCATCCTGATGACCTCGCTGGCCTTCATCCTGGGGGTGATCCCGCTGGCCATCGCCACCGGCGCGGGCGCGGCCAGCCAGCGCGCGGTGGGCCTGGGCGTGTTGGGCGGCATGCTGGCGGCCACGCCTTTCGCGGTGATCTTCGTACCGACATTCTTCGTGGTGGTGCTGGGCTTCTTCAAGACCAAGCCGCGCCTGCTGGGCGCCGAGGCCCGCGCCTTCGAGGCCGAGCAGGCCGAGCGGCGGGCGCGCGGCGAAGTCGCCGCCGACGGTCCGCCGATTCCGCCCATGGCGGCGCCGGGCCGGCCTTCCACCGACGACAAGGAGCAACAATGAGCACGGCCCGCATCGATAAGCGGCGGCCCGCCGGTGGCACGGCCTCGCGGCGGCATCCGCGGCGTCCTTCCCGCCTGGCGCCGGTCTGGTCCGTGACCCTGCTGGCCGGCCTGCTGTCGGCCTGCACCCTCGCGCCCGACTATCAACGGCCGGCCGCGCCGGTCCAGGCCGACTGGCCGGACCAGCCCAAGGTCGCCTACAACGGCTACGACAAGGCCGCGACGGCGGGTATGCAGCCCGCCGCCGCCGTGACGCCCGCCCAGGGCGCGGCCGCGGCCGACCTGGGGTGGCGCCAGTTCTTCCGCGACGACCAACTGCGCGCGCTCATCGCCCTGTCGCTGGCCAACAACCGCGACCTGCGGGTGGCCGTGCAGCGCGTCGAGGAAGCCCGCGCCGAGTGGGGCCAGCAGCGCGGCGCGCTGTGGCCGTCCATCGGCGCCGGCATCCAGGGCACGCGAGAGCGCCTGCCGCCCAAGATGCGGGTCGGCGGGCCGGACAGCCCGTCGATTTCCAGTAGTTACCAGGCCGGCCTGGGACTGACCACCTTCGAGATCGACCTGTTCGGTCGCCTGCGCAGCCTGTCGGAAGCGGCTTACCAGAACTTCCTGTCCACCGAGCAGGCCCGGCGCAGCGTGCAGATTTCGCTGGTGGGCGAGGTGGCGCAAGCCTATCTGAACCTGCGCGCGGCGGACGTCCAGCTGGACCTGACGCGCAAGACGCTCGATTCGCGGCAGCAGTCCTACGACCTGGTCAAGCGCCGCTTCGACGGCGGCGTGGCGTCCGAACTGGACCTGAACCAGTCGAAGTCCCTGCTGGATACGGCGTCGGCCGACCTGGCGCAACTGGCGCGCACGCGATCCCAGGCCGTCAACGCCCTGGTGCTGCTGACCGGCGCGCCCATGCCGCCCGACCTGCCGGCGCCCGCGCCCTTCGACATGGACAGCATCGTGTCGGCCGTGCCGGCGGGCTTGCCGTCCGACCTGCTTGAGCGGCGGCCCGACATCCTCGCCGCGGAAAGCAGCCTGCGCTCGGCCAACGCCAATATCGGCGCGGCTCGCGCGGCCTTCTTTCCCACGCTGTCCCTCACCGGGCTGCTGGGCGCGGCCAGCCCCTCGCTGTCCGACCTGTTCAAGGGCGGCAACGGCTTCTGGAGCTTCTCGCCGTCGCTGACCACCCCCATCTTCGCCGGCGGCAGCATCCGCGCCGGCCTGGACCTGGCCAAGGCGCGCGATAATATCGCCGTGGCGCAGTACGAAAAGACCATCCAGCAGGCGTTCCAGGAAGTGTCGGACGCCCTGGCGGGCGAGGCGACCTACGGGGCCCAGCTGCAGGCGCAGCAGGCATTCCAGCAGTCCTCCGCGCGCAGCCTGGAGTTGTCGAACATGCGCTACACGGGCGGCATCGACAGTTATCTGCAGGTGCAGAACGCCCAGGTGGATTATTTCAACGCCCAGCTGGGGGTGGTGCAGACCCGGCTGGCTTCGCTGGTCAACCGCGTGCAGCTGTACAAGGCGCTGGGCGGAGGCTGGGAAGAAACGACCAAGACGGCAGCGCAATGATAGAACTAGGTGTAAACATCGACCACGTGGCCACGCTCAGGCAGCAGCGCCACGCCGGTTATCCCGACCCCATCGCCGCGGCGCTGCGCGCCGAGGACGCCGGGGCCGACCTCATCACCCTGCACCTGCGGGAAGACCGGCGCCATATCCAGGATGCCGATGTGCATGCCCTGCGGCCCCAGCTGCGCACCCGCATGAACCTGGAGTGCGCGGTCACGGCGGAAATGCTGGACATCGCCTGCCAGGTGCGCCCGAACGACGTCTGCCTGGTGCCGGAAAAGCGCGCCGAGCTGACCACCGAAGGGGGGCTGGACGTCATCGGCGGGCAGGCGGCGGTCAGCGCCGCGGTCGCGCAGCTGCGCGAGGCCGGCATCCGGGTGTCCTTGTTCATCGACCCGGAGGCCGCGCAGATCGAGGCCGCCGCCCGCGCGGGCGCCACGGTCATCGAGTTGCATACCGGTGCGTATGCCGAAGCGCAGGGGGCCCAGGCGGTCGCCGAGCTGGCCCGCATCAAGGCCGCCATCGCCGAGGGCTTGCGCCATGGGCTGCGCGTGAATGCCGGCCACGGCCTGCACTACGGCAATGTCCAGCCGGTGGCGGCCCTGGACGGGCTGGCCGAACTGAACATCGGCCATGCCATCGTCGCCCAGGCGGTATTCGACGGCTGGGACAAGGCGGTGCGCGACATGAAGGCGCTGATGGTGCAGGCGCGCGTGGAGGCCGCGCGCGGCAAGGTGTTTACGCCGGCCTGACGGTATGATGGATGGCCGTGGCCGCGATGCCTGCCGTCGCGCCACGAGACCCTGGAATCCATCGTATCCACCATGAGCACGCCGTCCTCCTCCTCGACCACCGTCCCGCTTGCCGGCGCGCCCGCGGACGCCGCCGCCGCGCCGGCGCCGGCCATCGCGGGCATCGGCATGGACCTGATCCGTGTCGATCGCATCGCCCGCGCGCTGGAGCGCCACGGCGACCGTTTCGCGGAGAAGATCCTCGGCGCCCAGGAAATGCAGAAATTCCATGCCCGCCGCCGCCGCGATGCGCGGCGCGGCGTCCTGTTCCTGGCCACCCGCTTCGCCGTCAAGGAGGCTTTTTCCAAGGCGGTCGGGCTGGGCATGCGCATGCCCATGACCTGGCGCCGCGTGCAGACCCTGAATGCGCCCAGCGGCAAGCCCGTCCTGGTGCTCGCGCCGGAACTGCAGGCCTGGTACGACGCGCGCTTCGGCGCCGCCCATGTGTCGCTGACGGACGAGTCCGACATGGCGGCCGCCTATGTCGTGGTGGAGACGCGGCGCTGAGCCGCGTTACACCGCTTATCGGAGTTCTATCGATCATGTCCCGCAAGAAAAAGAAATCGCTGCCGCCCGGTCCCGTCATGGTCGACGTGGCGGGCGCCACGCTGACCAAGCAGGAAAAGAAGCGCCTGCGCCACCCGCTGGTGGGCGGCGTCATCCTGTTTGCCCGTAATTTCCAGGATCGCCGCGCGCTGTGCGAGCTGACGGACGCCATCCACGAGGCGCGCGATGAGCCGCTGCTGATCGCGGTGGACCACGAGGGCGGCCGGGTGCAGCGCTTCCGCAGCGACGGTTTCACCGTCCTGCCGCCCATGCGGCGGCTGGGCGAGATCTGGAATCGCGATCCGCTGGTGGCCATGCGCGCGGCGTCCGATGTCGGCTACGTCCTGGCCGCCGAACTGCGTTCCTGCGGCGTGGACCTGAGCTTCACGCCGGTGCTGGACCTCGACTACGGCGTCAGCAAGGTGATCGGCGACCGCGCCTTCCATCGCGATCCGCGGGTGGTCACCATGCTGTCGCGCGCCGTGATCCAGGGGCTGGGCCTGGCCGGGATGGCATCCTGCGGCAAGCATTTCCCGGGCCACGGTTTCGTCAGCGCCGATTCGCACCACGACATTCCGGTCGACCCGCGCAGCCTGGAGCGCATCCTGCACGAGGACGCCGCGCCCTATGGCTGGCTGGGCGACAACGTGCTCAGCGCCGTGATGCCGGCGCACGTCATCTATCCCAAGGTGGACAAGCATCCCGCCGGCTTCTCCCGCCGCTGGGTGAGCGAGATCCTGCGCGACCGCCTGCATTACGATGGCGTGGTGTTTTCCGACGACCTGACCATGGAAGGCGCGTCGGTGGCCGGCGACATCCTGGCGCGCGCCGAGGCGGCGCTGCACGCCGGTTGCGACATGGTCCTGGTGTGCAACCGGCCGGACCTGGCCGATGAGCTGCTGGAGCGCCTGTCGTGGGACCTGGACGACCGCGCCGTCGAACGCATCCGCCACCTGATGCCCCGTTTCCGCGCCCCGCGTTGGGACGCCCTGCAAGCCGAACGCCGTTACCAGCATGCCCGAAGCAGCCTTCAATCTGAAATCGTTTCTGGCTGACCTGCCGCACCTGCCGGGCGTATACCGGCACATCGATGCGGAAGGGCAGGTCATGTATGTCGGCAAGGCGCGCGACCTCAAGAAGCGCGTCTCGTCGTATTTCCAGAAGACGCTGAGCAGCCCGCGCATCGCGCAGATGGTGTCCAAGGTCGCGCTGGTCGAGGTGACGGTGACCCGCTCCGAGGCCGAGGCCCTGATCCTGGAAAACAACCTGATCAAGAGCCTGCGGCCGCGGTACAACATCCTGTTCCGCGACGACAAGTCCTATCCCTACCTGTGGATCACGGGGCATGAGTGGCCGCGCATCGCCTATTACCGGGGCGCCACCAACAAGCGCGGGCAGTTCTTCGGCCCCTTCCCGAATGCCTGGGCAGTGCGCGAGACCATACAGATCCTGCAAAAGGTATTCCGCCTGCGCACATGCGAGGACACGGTCTTCGCCAACCGGTCGAGGCCCTGCCTTCTGGCGCAGATCGGGCGCTGTTCGGCGCCTTGCGTGAACGCCGTCGCGGCCGAGGCGTACGCGAGCGACGTCGAGCGCGCCGCCCGTTTCCTCAATGGCCAGGCCAAGGACGTGATGAGCGAGATCGAGGCGCGCATGCTGCGCGCCTCCGAGGCGCTGGAATTCGAGCAGGCCGCCGTGTTGCGCGACCAGATGGGCTCACTGGCGCGTGTCCTGCACCAGCAGACCATGGAGGACATGGGCGGCGAGGACAGCGACATCATCGCGGTGGCGGTGGCCGGGGGGCGCGTCTGCGTCAACCTGGCCATGGTGCGGGGCGGCCGGCACCTGGGCGACAAGCCTTTCTTCCCCGCGCATGCCGAAGGCGAGGCGGCGGGCGACGTGCTGGAGGCCTTTGTCGGCCAGCATTACACGGACAACAAGCTGCCGCCGGTGCTGGTCTGTTCGCATGCCTTGCCCGACGCGGAGCTGGTCGACCTGCTGGCCGAGCAGGCCGGCGTGCGCGTGCGCGTGCTGACCCGGCCGCAGGGCGTACGGCGCTCCTGGCTGGAGCAGGCGCAGCGCAACGCCGAGATGGCGCTGGCGCGGGCGCTTACCGAATCCGGCGCGCGGGCCGCCCGCACGCTGGCGCTGGCCGAGGCGCTGGACCTGGAGACCGACGAAGCCGCGCTGGATGCCTTGCGCGTCGAGTGCTTCGACATCAGCCATACGGCGGGCGAGGCCACCCAGGCGTCCTGCGTGGTGTTCGAGCATCATGAAATGCAGCCGTCGCTTTATCGCCGCTACAACATCGCCGGCATCACGCCGGGCGACGACTACGCGGCGATGCGGCAGGTGCTGACGCGCCGTTTCGCCAAGGTCGCCGATGGCGACGCCGAGCTGCCAGGGCTGGTGCTGATCGACGGCGGCAAGGGGCAGGTGGAGGTGGCCCGCCAGGTGTTCGCCGAGCTGGGGCTGGACATCCACGTGCTGGTGGGCGTGGCCAAGGGGGAAGGGCGCAAGGTGGGGCTGGAAACGCTGATCTTCGCCGACGAGCGGCCGCCGGTGGCGCTGGGCGCGGAATCCGCGGCGCTGATGCTGATCGCCCAGGTGCGGGACGAGGCGCACCGCTTCGCCATCACCGGGATGCGGGCGCGGCGGGCGAAGGCGCGCAATGTCTCGCGCCTGGAGGAGATCGAAGGCGTCGGGGCGCGGCGGCGGCAGCGGCTGCTGGCGCGGTTCGGCGGGTTCTCCGGGGTGTCCCGGGCGAGCATCGAGGACCTGGCTTCCGTCGACGGAATTTCGCAGGACCTGGCCGAACGCATCTACGACGCCCTGCATTGAGCCGGGGCGGGGGACAAGTAAGCGATTAAGGCGACTATTTGTCTTCAAATGATGACAAATTAGCGGGGAATCGCTTCATGACAAACCCTGGATGCCCGGCTGTTGTAGCATACGCGTCATCATGCCCTTAAACGTACCGATCATCCTGACCTGGCTGCGCATCGCCATGATTCCCCTGGTGGTGGGCCTGTTCTATCTTCCCGGCAGTTGGCTCGACGAAGGCAGCCGCGATTTGCTCGCGGCGGTGTCTTTCATCGTGGCGGCGCTGACCGACTGGTTCGACGGCTGGCTGGCGCGCCGCTGGAACCAGACGTCGGCCTTCGGCGCCTTCCTCGATCCGGTCGCGGACAAGCTGATGGTATGCGCCGCGCTCATCGTCCTGCTGGACCTGGGCCGCGTCGATGCCTTCATCTCCTTGATCATCATCGGCCGCGAGATCACCATCTCGGCGCTGCGTGAATGGATGGCCAAGATCGGCGCCAGCGCCAGCGTGGCGGTGCACCGGCTGGGCAAGTTCAAGACGGCGGCCCAGATGATCGCCATTCCCTGCCTGCTGTACAACCAGCCCATACACGGCATCAGCACCCGGGTGCTGGGCGATATCCTGATCCTGGTCGCCGCCATCCTGACGGTATGGTCGATGCTGTACTACCTGCAACGGGCCTGGCCGGCCATCCGGGAAAAGAGCCAGTAGCCGCCCGGCGAGAATGGCCGGACATGGCCAGGGTATGCGGTATGGCCCCGGGTTTGGCCTGGATATGGCCCGGATATGGCCTGAATATGGCCCGGGCTTGACCCGGGTATGCCTTATTGCCGCGCGGTGCGCGCATCCGCCGGCGCGGCGACCCCCGCCGTCGCCCGCCAGGGATTGATATCCAGCCCGCCGCGCCGGGTATAGCGCGCATAGACCGACAGCATCTCCGGCCGGCAAGTCCGCAGGATGTCCGTGAACATGCGTTCGACGCAATGCTCATGGAAATCCGCATGCTGGCGGAAGGACACGATGTAGGCCAGCAGGCCGGCGCGGTCGATGCGCGGCCCGCGGTAGCGGACTTGCACACTGCCCCAGTCCGGTTGTCCCGTCACCGGGCAATTCGATTTCAGCAGCCGGGACATCAGGGTTTCCTCGACGACATCCGCCGCCTCGGCCACGCGCAGGCGCTCCGGCGCCGGCGTGTACGTCTCGATTTCCACATCCAGGTCGTCCAGGCAGTCGCCATCCAGTTCGGCGATGCGCTGCGAGGCGAACTCCGCCGGCATGACCAGGCGCACGCCAACGTCGCCGCCTGCCGCCGCGCCGAGGTCCTTGCGCATCCGCGCTGCCACCGTGGCCGCGTCCGGCAGCCGTTCCTGGTTATAGGAATTCAGGTAAAGCTTGAAGGACTTCGACTCGATGATGCGCGGGGCATGGGCAGGCACGGTGAAGGTGGCCAGCGCGACGCGCGGCTTGCCGCGGGCGTCCAGCCAGGACACTTCATAGGCGTTCCAGATATCCACGCCCTGGTCGAACGGCAAGCGGCCCGCCGCGATGCCCAGCGCCGCCCGGTTGGGCGCGCGGTCGATGGGGAACAGCAGGGAGGGATCGTAGCGGTCGGGATAGGCGACCTCGTGGCCCAGGGGCGCGTCTTGCAAAGTCATGGCGATACAGGGAAAACAGTCAGGTTGCCATTTTAGGCCCGGCCGCCGGCATGCCGTCGCGACACCGTATCGAGGCGCGGATAGGGATGGGTGCTGATTTCCCGTATTGTGAAATGCGCCGCGCGCGCCGTGAAATGTCATGCCGCGTCGCCATATGGCAGCGTTTCATGCTGCCGGTTTTAATTTCATTATCCGAAACAAAATATATAAGTAGTTGATTTAAAACAATTAAAAAATTCGTCTTGTAGAAGTCCTCGAATGTTTTTGCCGCGCAGCAAAACCCTAGACTGTTCTCAACGAATCACCGTTGCGGGCAAACAGGGCTTGCTGGAAGGACAGCCCGACGCCTGCGACACCGATTCGGTGAATCGGCGGCCGGCAGTCCAGGCAGCCATGCAGTTCGGCATCTCCATTCAAACCTTCGAGGAGCAAGACCATGACGAACCGGGAAACCGAAATCCAACGTCTGCAGCAGGACTGGTCCGAAAACCCGCGCTGGAGCGGTATCACGCGCGGTTACGGGGCCGCCGAGGTGGTGCGCCTGCGCGGCTCGCGGGTGCCGGAGTACAGCCTGGCGCAGCAAGGCGCCGCGCGGCTCTGGCAACTGCTGCAGGACGAGCCTTTCGTCAATTCGCTGGGCGCGTTGACGGGCAACCAGGCCATGCAGCAGGTCAAGGCCGGGCTGAAGGCCATCTACCTCTCCGGCTGGCAGGTCGCCGGCGACGCCAATCTGGCGGGCCAGATGTACCCCGACCAGTCGCTGTACCCGGCCGACTCCGTGCCCGCCGCCGTGCGTCGCATCAACAACACCCTCACCCGCTGCGACCAGATCCAGTGGATGGAAGGCAAGGAAGCGGGGCAGTGCGGCTACATCGATTACTTCGCGCCCATCGTGGCCGACGCCGAGGCCGGCTTCGGCGGCGTGCTCAACGCCTTCGAGCTGATGAAGGGCATGATCGAGGCGGGCGCGGCCGGCGTCCATTTCGAGGATCAACTGGCGTCGGTGAAGAAGTGCGGCCACATGGGCGGCAAGGTGCTGGTCCCCACCCGCGAGGCGGTCTCCAAGCTGATCTCCGCGCGGCTGGCGGCCGACGTGCTGGGCGTGCCCACGCTGCTGCTGGCGCGCACCGACGCCGACGCCGCGGACCTGGTCACCAGCGACGTCGACGAGAACGACCGCCCCTTCATCACCGGCGAACGCACCGTCGAGGGCTTCTACCGCACCCGTGCCGGCCTGGACCAGGCCATCTCGCGGGGCCTGGCCTATGCGCCCTATGCCGACCTGGTGTGGTGCGAGACGGGCACGCCCAATCTCGAATACGCGCGCCGTTTCGCCGAGGCCATACACCAGCGGTATCCGGGCAAGATGCTGGCCTATAACTGCTCGCCGTCCTTCAACTGGAAGAAGAATCTCGACGACGCGGTCATCGCCAAGTTCCAGCGCGAACTGGGCGCCATGGGCTACAAGTTCCAGTTCATCACGCTGGCCGGCTTCCATGCCCTGAACTACGGCATGTTCGAACTGGCGCACGGCTACGCGCGGCGCCAGATGAGCGCCTTCGTGGAGTTGCAGGAGAAGGAGTTCGCGGCCGCGACGCTGGGGTTCTCCGCGGTGCGCCATCAGCGCGAGGTCGGCACCGGCTATTTCGATGCGGTTACGCAGACCATCGAGGGCGGCCGCTCTTCGACCACGGCGCTGCACGGTTCCACGGAGGAAGCGCAGTTCGACCACGACTCGCGCCGCGAGGCGCTGCGCCTGGCCGTGGCTGGTGGGCTGGAGATGCGTGTCGCCGGTTGAGATGCGCCGGCAAGGCGGCCATGGCCACGAGCCGTGGCCGCGTGGAAAGCGTGGGCGCCCATGCGGCGCCCTTGTGCACGAAAAGGTGGCCTACGCGGCCCCCTTGTGCATATGCGTCAGCACCAGCGCCGTGGCGGCCGCCCGCGTCTCCACGCCCAGTTTCACGTAGACGTGTTCCAGGTGCTTGTTGACGGTGCGCGGCGCCATGCCCAGGATCTCGCCGATGTCGCGATTGGTCTTGCCCTTGGCCAGCCACAGCAGCACCTCGCGCTCGCGCGTGGTCAACTGGTAGGCGGCCGCCAAGGTATCGGCGGCATCGGCCGGCAGCGCGCGCTCGTCCATCAACAGCACATACTCACCCGCCTTGCGCGAGGCAGTCAGCCGCAGGCGCAGTTCGCGCCGGCCGGCGGCGCCAGCCTCGGTCTCCCTGGCTTCCGTTCCGCTTGCCCTGCCTGACCTGGCGCCGCCTTCGGGCGCGGCGATGGTGAACACCGCCGCCTCCTGGGCTTGCGGGCGCTCCAGCTGCTGGGCGATCCAGGTGGCCAGTGCCGGCGCCAGGCCGGCCGTGTCTTCCGGATGACCGAAATACTCGCTCAGCCACAAGCGCGCCTTGCTGGTCTTCCACGTCACCTGGCCTTGCGCGTCCAGCACCACCACCGCGTTGGCGACCGCGTCCATGGCATTCATGGCCACGGACATCATGCGGGCATTGCGCAGGTGGGCGTCCAGCCGCGCCAGCACCACGTCCGTGTCGATGGGCTTGGTCACATAATCGATGCCGCCGGCCTGGAAGCCGCGCACCACGTGCTCGGGTTCGGTCAGTCCCGTCATGAAGACCACCGGCACGTGGCTCGCGGCGGGATGGGCCTTGATGCGGCGGCAGGCCTCGAAGCCGTCCATCACGGGCATGACGGCGTCCATCAGCACGATGTCCGGCAGCACGAAATCCAGGCGTTCCACGGCCGACGCCCCGTCCGTGGCGACGACGACCATGTAGCCGGCCTCGTCCAGCGCGTCCGACAGCATCTTCAGGTTGTCGGGCGTATCGTCGACCAGCATCACCAGTTTGTTATCGGAGGCTTGCGGCATGGTGCTGTACGTATTCCTTCAATAGCGTGTTGTATTCGGCCAGCCGGAAATCCTTGGCCAGCAGCGCCAGATGGTCGATCAGCGGCGCGGTATGCGGGGCGCGCGCGCGGATCTCGTCCAGGCGCGCGAATATGCCCTTGATATAGCCCATGGCGCCCAGCTCCAGCAAGGACTCGGCGTCCTCGCGGTCCAGCGCCACCGTGCGCAGGCGCGCCTCGTCCGGCGCCTCGGGTTCGGGCGGTGGGGCCTGCGTCACCCACGCCAGCTTCAGATGCTGGCCGATCTTGTGGAGCAGGTCGTCCAGGTTGACCGGCTTGACCAGCCAGTCGGTCAGTCCCGATTGCACCGCTTCCTTGGGGTCCAGGCCATGGGCATGGGCCGACACGATGATGACCGGCACGCCCACGCCCTGGTCGCGCAGCACCCGGCACACTTCCGAACCCGGCATGCCCGGCATGGAGATGTCCATCAGGATCAGCGCCGGCCGCAAGGTGTGCACCCGCGCCAGGCAGTCCTGGCCATTGCCCGCCTCGTGGATGGTGAAGCCCAGCGGCTCCAGCATGTCGCGCAGGATGCGGCGCTGCGAGGGCTGGTCGTCGACGATCAGCACGCCCAGCCGTTCTCCCGCGTAGCCGACCACCGTGCCGCCGGGCCGCAGGTCGCTGCGCGGCGAACGCACTTCCGGCAGGAACAGCTTGAGGGTGAAGGCGCTGCCCTGGCCCAACACGCTGCGTACGGTCAGTTCGCCGCCCATGATGCCGGTCAGCATGCGGCAGATGGTCAGGCCCAGGCCGGTCCCGGTGTCGGCCTGCTCGGTCGCCGCCCAGCTGCGTTCGAAGGGCATGAAGATGCGCTCCAGGTCCGGCGCCGGTATGCCGGCGCCGCTGTCCTCGACTTCCATCTGCACCATGTTGGACGCATAGCGCACGCGCAGCGCCACGTGTCCGGCGCGGGTGAACTTGACGGCGTTGCTCAACAGGTTGATGAGGATCTGTCGCAGGCGCTTCTCGTCGATATGGACGATCTTGGGCAGGTTGGGCGCGGCCTCGTAGTGGAAGGCCAGCCCCTTGAGCGCGGTTTGCGGCTGGAACATCTTGACGATCTGGTCGAGGAATTCCGGCAGGCGCAGGTCGGCGGTTTCCAGGCGCAGCTTGCCGGCTTCGATGCGGGCGATGTCGAGCAGGCCGTCGATCAGGCCGAGCAGATGCTTGCCGCTGCGATGGATGACATCGATGGCCTCGCGCCTGCCGGCGGGCATGGCGGCGTCGCGTTGCAGGATCTGCGCATAGCCCAGGATGCTGTTCAGCGGCGCGCGCAGTTCATGGCTCATGCCGCCCATGAAGCGGCTCTTGGCCAGGTTGGCGGCTTCGGCGGCTTCCTTGGCCTTCTGCAGCTGGGCGTCGGTCTGGCGGTGGGCCTCGATTTCCCTGAGCAGCAGGTTGGTCTGGCGGTCGGACTCTTCCTGCGCCACCTGGCGGCTTTCGTTCGTCAGCACCAGCCACCATGCGGCCACGCCGCCGATCAGCAGCAGCGCGGCGAACAGCTTCAGGAAGGTCGCGCGCAAGGCCGAGGTGTCGGCGCCCACCTGCGCGAACGTGACCGCTTCCTGGTAGTAGATCAGCGCCAGGATGGCGGCCAGCAGTCCGCCTATCATGCCGATCACGACCAGGTAGTGCGCCAGCCGGGTGTGGAACAGCGGCGTCGCCGCGCCGGGCAGGATGCGGCGCAGCGCCGAGCCGAACTGGTCCTGCAGGCGCGACCCGGTCTTGCAGCGGTCCTGGCAGCGGGCATCGAGCGTGCAGCACAGGGAGCAGATGGCGCCGTTGTAGGCAGGGCATTGCGCCATGTCCTGCGCTTCGAACAGGTTGGAGCAGATGACGCAGCGCAGGCCGTATGGCGTCGCGGGCGCGTCCGGGCCGGCCGCGGCGCCGGACAGGTCGTGCGGCTGGCGCGCCAGGTAGTAGCGGCCGCGCGTGGCGCGGGCGATCGCCGGCGCGGTGACGAATGCCGCCAGCAAGGCGATGAAGGGCGACAGGGCCTGGGCCACCGCGCCGAAGGCGCCGGCATAGGCCACCAGCGACAGGACCAGCGCCAGCAGCATGCTGCCCACGCCCACCGGATTGATGTCATACAGATAGGCGCGCCGGAACTCGATGCCGCGCGGACTCAGGCCCAGCGGCTTGTTGACCACCAGGTCCGCCACCAGCGAGCCTATCCACGCGATGGCCACGTGCGCGAAGATGGCCAGCACGTGTTCGAGCGCATCGAACACGCCCATCTCCATCAGGCCAATGGCGATCAGCACGTTGAACACCAGCCACACGACGCGGCCGGGGTGGCTGTGGGTGATGCGGGCGAAGAAGTTGGACCAGGCCAGCGAGCCGGCATAGGCGTTGGTGACGTTGATCTTCACCTGCGACACCACCACGAACAGCGTCATCGCGCCCAGCGCCCACGCCGGATGGTCGAAGACGTAGCGGAAGGCCACCAGGTACATCTTGGTCGGGTCGGCCGCCTTGGCGGCGGGCACGCCATGGCCCAGCGCCAGGTAGGCCAGGAAGGCGCCGGCCAGCATCTTGGCCGCGCCGGGAATGATCCAGCCCGGCCCGGCGCACAGCAAGGCCAGCCACCAGCGCCGGCGGTTGGCCGCCGTCCTGGCGGGCAGGAAGCGCAGGAAATCGACCTGTTCGCCGATTTGCGTGATCAGCGCCGCGCCGACGGCCACGCCGGCGCCGAACATCAGCAGGTCGAAGTGGCCACCGTTGCCGTTGCGCCCGGCATAGTCGAACAGGCCGCCAAGCGCGCCGGGATCCTTGGCCAGGATGAAGACGTAAGGCAGCGCCAGCAGCACCAGCCAGACGGGTTGCGTCCACGCCTGCAGGCGGTTGACCAGCGTGATGCCATAGGTGACGAAGGGAATGATGGCCACCGCGCACACCAGGTACCCCAGCGATAGCGGCAAGCCCGTGCACAATTCCAACGCCAGCGCCATGATGGCCGCTTCGAGCGCGAAGAAAATGAAGGTAAAGGACGCGTAGATCAGGGACGTGATGGTCGATCCGATGTAGCCGAAGCCGGCGCCGCGCGTGAGCAGGTCCATGTCCAGGCCGTGGCGGGCGGCGTAGTAGGCGATGGGCAGCCCCGTCAGGAAGATCAGCACCGACACCGCCATGATGGACCAGAAGGCGTTGATGAAGCCGTAGTTCAAGGCCAGCGCGCCGCCGATGGCCTCCAGCGCCAGGAAGGACACGGCGCCCACGGCGGTGTTGGCGACCCGGAATTCGGACCACTTGCGGAAGGACAGCGGCGTGAAGCGCAGCGCGTAGTCTTCCAGGGTCTCGTTGGCGACCCAGGTGTTGTAGTCGCGGCGGATCTTGACGATGCGTTGTGTTGCGCTTGCGTCCACGCTTTCGCGTCCCCTTGTTGTGTTTATGTAACCACGTCGCGTCCGACCGACGCGTCCATGTATGCGTCGATTGACGTATGCCGGCTTTGTACTTCCTGGGAGGCTGGGTAGCCACTACGTCAATCAACGTATGTTGCGCTGCGTCATGCGTTCCTAGTATGGCATCGAACCCCCGGGCGTGGCGCATATTCCAGCATCGCCGCGACATCGGGTTTCCCCTAAAGCGTCTCATCCGCAAGGAGCGTTCGATGTCTCGCAACCCCCGTTATCCCAACGAACTCGCGTCGCCCGCGCGTCGCCGCGCCACCCTGGCGCTGGCGTCGCTGCCGCTGCTGGGCATTCCCGCCTTCAGCCGCGCCGCCGGCCCGGCCACGGCGGCCGTCAATACGACGGGGCTGGCCGTTACCGACACCGAAGTGACCGTCGGCCAGTTGCATTCGGCCACCGGCACCATGGCCATCAGCGAGACCGGTTCGATCCAGGCCGAGCGCCTGGCGATCGAGCAGATCAACGCCGCCGGCGGCATCCTGGGCCGCCAGATCAAGATCATCCAGGAAGACGGCGCGTCCGACTGGCCGACGTTCGCCGAGAAGGCGCGCAAGCTGCTGGTGAGCGACAAGGTCGCCACCGTGTTTGGCTGCTGGACGTCGGCTTCGCGCAAGGCGGTGCTGCCGGTCTTCGAAAAGGAAAACGGCCTGCTGTACTACCCGACGTTCTATGAAGGGCTGGAGCAGTCCAAGAACGTGTTCTACACCGGCCAGGAAGCCACCCAGCAGATCCTCGCCAGCCTGAACTGGCTGCACGAGGAAAAGAAAGCCAAGACCTTCTACCTGGTCGGGTCCGACTACATCTGGCCGCGCACGTCGAACAAGATCGCGCGCAAGCACATCGAGAACGTGCTCAAGGGCGAGGTGGTGGGAGAAGAGTATTACCCGCTGGGCCACACGCAGTTCGGCTCGCTGATCAACAAGATCAAGCTGAAAAAGCCGGACGTGGTGTTCGCCGACGTGGTGGGCGGCAGCAACGTGTCCTTCTACAAGCAGTTGAAGGCCGCGGGCGTTACGGCGGACAAGCAGAAGCTGCTGACGCTGTCCGTCACCGAGGACGAGCTGCTGGGCATCGGCGGCGAGAACGCCGAGGGCTTCTATTCCTGCATGAAGTACTTCCAGAGCCTGGACAACCCGAACAACAAGAAGTTCGTCGCCGCCTTCAAGGCCAAGTACGGTCCCAACGCCGTGATCGGCGACGTGACGCAGGCCGCCTACCTGGGGCCGTGGCTGTGGAAGATGGCGGTCGAGAAGGCCGGCAGCTTCGACGTCGACAAGGTCGTGGCGGCGGCGCCGGGCCAGGAGTTCAAGGAAGCGCCCGAGGGCTACGTGAAGGTCGATCCCAACCACCACTTGTGGAGCCGCACCCGCGTGGGACAGATCCGCAAGGACGGGCAATTCGACGTGGTCTTCGAAACCAAGGACCTGATCAAGCCGGATCCCTTCCCCAAGGGATACCAGTAAGCAGGCGCCGCGCGCCGCCTGCCCGGGGGACGAGTATCCCGTGGCGGGCCGCGCGCAGCGTCCCGCGGCGAGGGCGTTGCGACGTCGTCGCCACACGGTCGACCCGCGTCGGGTCCACGGCGGCAAGGGCAGCGCCGATCTCCCCGACGCAAGCATTCATCCAACCTGAGGGCCTGCCATGGAATCCTTCTCAGACCTCGGCGCCATCCTGCTGATGCAGGGCTTCAATGGCCTGTCCGTCTTCAGCGTCCTGTTGCTCATGGCCCTGGGCCTGGCCATCATTTTCGGCCAGATGGGGGTGATCAACATGGCACATGGCGAGTTCCTCGCCGTCGGCGCCTATACCACCTACCTGTTCTCGGAGCTGACGCAGCAGTACCTGCCGTCGCTCATGCCTTATTACTTCTTCGTCGCCATCGCCGCGGCCTTCGCCGTCACCTTCGCGCTGGGCTGGCTGGTGGAGTGGGTATTGATCCGCCACCTGTACCGCCGGCCGCTGGACACCCTGCTGGCGACCTGGGGGCTGTCGCTGGTGATGCAGCAGGCGCTGCGCTCGATCTTCGGCCCGCGCGAAGTCAGCCCGACGCTGCCGGAGTGGCTGATGGGTTCGGTGCAGCCGCTGCCGGGCGTCGATATTCCCGTCAACGGCCTGACGGTGATGGTCATTACCGTGATCCTCACCTGCGGCCTGCTGCTGGCCCTGTTCCGGTCGACCTGGGGCCTGCATGTGCGCGCCACGGTGCAGAACCGCGTCATGAGCGGCTCGGTGGGGATCGATACCAAGCGGGTCGACCGCGTGACCTTCGCGCTGGGCTGCGGCATCGCCGGCATCGCGGGCGCGGCGTTCACCACCATCGGATCGACCGGGCCCACCAGCGGATCGCTGTACATCGTCGATACCTTCCTGACGGTGGTGTTTGGCGGCGCCGCGAGCCTGTACGGCACCATCGCGTCGGCCTTCGTCATCGCCCAGACCCAATCCGTGTCGGAATTCTTCCTGACCGGTTCCATGGCGAAGGTGCTGACCCTGTCCGCGGTGGTCATCATCCTGATGCTGCGCCCGCAAGGGTTGTTCTCGATCAAGGTCCGCAAGTAGGCGGCGGGAGTAGGAACGTGAAAACCCTATACAAGAATGTCCTGGGCGGACGCGAGGGCCTCATCGGCATCGCCATCCTCGCGGCGCTGATCTTCGTCCTCTTCCCGCTGCTGCTGGACAGCTTCAGGCTGAACCTGGTCGGCAAGTACCTGACCTACGCTTTCGTCGCCCTCGGGCTGGTGCTGTGCTGGGGCTATGGCGGCATACTCAGCCTGGGGCAGGGCGTGTTCTTCGGCCTGGGCGGCTACTGCATGGCCATGTTCCTCAAGCTGGAGGCGTCCAGCGTGGAAGCCACCAAGATCCAGTCCACGCCCGGCATACCGGATTTCATGGACTGGAACCAGATCACGGCGTTGCCGTGGTTCTGGGTGCCGTTCAAGAGCTTCATCTTCACCTTGTTCGCGGTGCCCATCGTGCCGGCGCTGCTGGCCCTGGTGCTGGGCGTGGCCATGTTCAAGCGGCGCGTGGGCGACACCTATTTCGCCATCGTGACCCAGGCCGTGGCCCTGATCCTGTCGGTGTTGATCATCGGCCAGCAGGGGTACACCGGCGGCGTCAACGGCATCACGGACCTGCGCACGCTGCTCGGCTGGGACATCCGCAGCGACTCGGCGCGCGTGATCCTGTACTTCGTCAATGCCGCGCTGTTGTTCGCCTGCCTGCTGTTCGGCCGCTTCCTGCTGTCCTCCAAGCTGGGCAAGCTGCTGATGGCGATGCGCGACAAGGAGGAGCGGGTGCGCTTCTCCGGCTATGACGTGTCCAGCTTCAAGGTATTCGTATTCTGCGTGGCGGCCGTGTTCTCCGCCATCGGCGGCGCCATGTTCACGCTGCAGGTCGGTTTCATGTCGCCGTCCTTCGTGGGCATCGTGCCCTCGATCGAGATGGTGATCTTCGCCGCGGTGGGCGGCCGGCTGTCGCTGCTGGGCGCGGTCTACGGCACCCTGCTGGTGAATTTCGGCAAGAGCTATTTTTCGGAAAGCTTCCCCCAGCTGTGGCTGTTCCTGATGGGCGGCCTCTTCATCGCGGTGGTGATGGCCTTCCCCAATGGCCTGGCAGGCCTCTACGCGCAGTACGTCAAGCCGCGCCTGGCGCGCCGGGGCAGCGCCGTGGCGGCCCGGGCAGGCAGTCCCGCGGCCGCCGACCCGGCAAGTCCCGCCGCTCCCGCCCAATCCGCTGCCGGCAATACGGAGGCCGCATGAATCCGCCCATTCTCAACAGCACGGTCCCGCCCGCGCAGGAATTCGCGCTTTACGTGGAAGGCCTGACGGTGTCCTTCAACGGTTTCACGGCGGTCAACGACCTCAACCTGTACGTCGACAAGGGCGAGCTGCGGGTGGTCATCGGCCCCAACGGCGCCGGCAAGACCACGGTGCTGGACCTGATCTGCGGCCGCACCAAGGCGACCTCGGGGTCGATCCGCTTCAAGGATGTGGAACTGACCAGGATGGCCGAACACCAGATCGTGCGCGCGGGTGTCGGCCGCAAGTTCCAGACGCCTTCGATCTACGAAACCCTGACCGTGCGCGAGAACCTGGAAGTGTCCTTTCCGCGCGGCCGCGGCGTGTTCGGCGCGATGGCCTTCCGCCTGACCCCCGACGTGGTGGAACGGGTGGAGCAGGTGGCCGAGGAAATCTTCCTCAAGGACATGCTGGACAGGTCGGCGGAGCTGCTGTCGCACGGACAGAAGCAGTGGCTGGAGATCGGCATGCTGCTGATGCAGGAGCCGGAGCTGATGATGCTGGACGAGCCGGTGGCCGGCATGAGCGTTTCCGAACGCGAGAAGACCGCCGACCTGCTCAACCGCATCAGCAAGAACCGCTCGATGATCGTCATCGAGCACGACATGGAATTCGTCAAGAACATCGCGCACAAGGTGACGGTGCTGCACCAGGGCAAGGTCCTGGCCGAAGGGTCGATGGACAAGGTGCAGAACGACCCGCGGGTGATCGAAGTGTATTTGGGACATTGAAGCGGCGCCGGCCGGGCGCGGCCTCGAACGCCGCGCCCGGTCATCGACGCCGTACCCATCGAACCGGGGCCGTGGCCCCGTGCTCCAGGAGAAAAGCCATGTTCACCGTATCGGGACTGCAATCCGGGTATGGCCAGAGCCGTGTGATCCACGGCGTGGACCTCGATGTCGCCAAGGGCGAAATCGTGGCCGTGATGGGCCGCAACGGCATGGGCAAGACCACCTTGTTCAAGACCCTGATGGGCGTGCTGCCCGCCATGGGCGGCAAGGTGGAGGTCGACGGCCGCGACATCAGCCGGATGGAAAGCTTCCAGCGGGTGCGCGCGGGCGTGGCCTACGTGCCGCAGGGGCGCATGATCTTTCCCACGCTGACGGTGGAGGAGAACATCCGCACCGGACTACGCGGCAGCGCCTTGCGCGATCCGGTGCCCGAGGACATCTACGCGCTGTTCCCGGTGCTGCACGAGATGCGGCGGCGGCGCGGCGGCGACCTGTCCGGCGGCCAGCAGCAGCAACTGGCCATCGCCCGCGCCCTGGTCACGCAGCCCAAGGTGCTGATGCTGGACGAGCCCACCGAAGGCATACAGCCGTCCATCATCAAGGACATCGCCCGCACGCTGCTGGAAATCCGCAAGCTCAAGGACCTGGCCATCGTCGTGTCCGAGCAGGTGCTCAGTTTCACCATGCAGATCGCCGACCGCCTGATCGTCATCGACAAGGGACGCTTCGTGCACGAGAACAAGCGCGACGAGGTGGACGAGCAGACCATCAGCCGCTACCTGTCCGTGTAGCCGCGGCGAACCGCCCCGGCCGCCGCCGTTCCGTTCCAATCGCTTCATCCACCAAAGGAGCAAGTCATGCCCGATACCCTGATCAAAGTCGACCTGGCCCAGTCACCCTACGAAAACGAGAACATCCATAACCGTTGGCATCCGGACATTCCCATCGCCGTCTGGGTCAAGCCGGGCGATGACTTCGTGCTGGAAACCTACGATTGGACCGGCGGCGCCATCAAGAACGACGACAGCGCCGACGACGTGCGCGACGTCGACCTGTCGACGGTGCACTTCCTGTCCGGCCCCGTGGGTGTCGAAGGCGCCGAGCCGGGCGACCTGCTGGTGGTGGACTTCCTCGACATCGGCGCCAAGCCGGACAGCCTGTGGGGGTTCAACGGCTTCTTCAGCAAGAAGAACGGCGGCGGCTTCCTGACCGAGCACTTTCCCCAGGCGCAGAAATCCATCTGGGATTTCCACGGCATGTACACCAGTTCGCGCCATATCCCGGGCGTGAACTTCGCCGGCTTGATCCACCCCGGGCTGATCGGCTGCCTGCCCGACCAGGCGATGCTCGATACCTGGAACAGGCGCGAACAGGCGCTGATCGATACCAACCCCAACCGCGTGCCGCCGCTGGCCAATCCGCCCGCGCCCAAGACGGCGCACATGGGCAAGCTGTCCGGCGCCGCCCGCGACAAGGCGGCGTCCGAAGGCGCGCGCACGGTGCCGCCGCGCGAACATGGCGGCAATTGCGACATCAAGGACCTGTCGCGCGGTTCGCGCGTCTTCTTCCCGGTCTACGTGAAGGGCGGCGGCCTGTCGGTGGGCGACCTGCATTTCTCGCAAGGCGATGGCGAGATCACGTTCTGCGGCGCCATCGAGATGGCCGGCTGGATCCATATGCGGGTCAACCTGATCAAGGGCGGCATGGAGAAATACGCCATCCGCAACCCCATCTTCAAGCCCAGTCCCATTACGCCGAATTACAAGGATTACCTGATCTTCGAAGGTATTTCGGTTGATGAAAAGGGTAGCCAGCACTATCTCGACGTGCACATCGCGTATCGTCAAGCCTGCCTCAATGCCATCGAGTACCTGAAGAAGTTTGGCTATTCCGGCGCGCAGGCCTATTCCATCCTGGGCACGGCGCCCGTGCAGGGGCACATCAGCGGCGTGGTGGACATTCCCAATGCGTGCGCCACGCTGTGGTTGCCGACCGAAATCTTCGATTTCGATATCCAGCCTTCGGCCAGCGGACCGGTCAAGGCCGTCAGCGGGGGCGTCGACATGCCCTTGTCGCCGGACCTGTAGGTCGCAAGGAGAAGCCGTCATGCCTCTATACGATTACAGCTGCCCCGTCTGCGGGGAGTTCTCGGTCATGCGTCCGCTGGCGGCATGGCGCGACCCCGCCGCCTGCCCGGAGTGCGGGGGAGACGCGCCGCGCATCATTGGCGGCGCGCCCGCGCTGGGCGCCTTGTCGTCGGCGGTGAACCGGGCGCACGCCATGAACGAGCGCAACGCGCACGAGCCGCGCAGCTCGCGGGGCGGTCACGGCATGAATTGCGGCTGCTGCGGGGGCGGCAAGCTGCCCGGCAAGACCCGCAAGACGGCGGATGGCGGCAAGACCTTCGCCAATAGCCGGCCCTGGATGATCAGCCACTGAGGCCAGGCGGTCGGTCCACCGACCGCCTGCGTTCCTTGCGCGCAACGCGAAAGCCCCTGCTCGGCGTAGAAATCATGCCAGAGTAGTCCTATTTCCGCGTCCCCCTGCTTGAAATTTCTCCAGATTGTTCAGAATTCCGGGCGTCGCTGGTGCGACCGGACCGATTTATCCCTCGGTCCTTTTTGTCCCTACGCAACCTGGAGAAACCCCATGCTGGACTTCGGCCTATCTCGCACCGAATTCTTTTCTTCCCATTTCGAGCAAAACCCCTTGCTGGTGCATGGCGCGCTCGGCGGCAAGCCGCTCTTTGCCTGGAGCGATGTCGACGACATCCTGCATGCCTGGAACGTGGCCGAAGCCGACATCGAACTGCGCAAGGGGCACGTCATTTCGCCCGAGCTGTACGTGCAGTCCTATCAGGACATCGACGACCGCCGGCTGCGCCTGCTCGCGGCCGAGGTGCGGCGCTACATCGAGGAGGGCGCCACGCTGGTCATGCGCCGCCTGGACCTGCGCTGCCGCAAGGTGGCGCGCCTGTGCGACTGCATCGCCGAGTACACCGGGCACCGGCTGGTAGCCGATGGCTATGTCGCGCTGCGCGGCGAGGGCGCCTTCGGCAAGCATTGGGAGACGCACGACGTATTCGCCGTGCAGCTGCTGGGGCGCAAGCGCTGGCGCCTTTATCGTCCCACCTTCCCGCTGCCCATGCCGGAACAGAACAGTTTCGCCCGCGAAGAAGATTGTCCCGCGCGGCCGGCGCTGGATATCTGGCTGGAAGCAGGCGACCTGCTCTATATCCCGCGCGGCTGGTGGCATGAAACCCTGCCGCAGGACGGCATGCCCAGCTTTCACGTCGCCGCCGGCGCGCATACCGGCAAGGTGGCCGACTACATTGCCTGGTGCTGCGACCGGGTGCTGCCCGACCTGCTGGGCGCGCGCGCCACGCTACGCCCCGGCGCGGACAACATGAGCGTCCTGCGCGAGCTGCTCGACGAAATGCCGCGGCGCCTGCTGGACGAGCGCCTGGTCAATGCATTCCTGCGACAGATCCAGGCCATGGGCAATCACCCATATCCCGGCATCACCAATTGGTCGGAGACGGGGCTGAAAGGGTGATGCTGCACTGCGGGAGGGTGCTGGCGCGAAGGTGCGGTTAAGATCGAACGCAGCCCGGGGCACGTCGCCCCTTTTCCCTCCACCGATCCAGGGAGTCGCTGCATGTTGCTCACCGCCGACGCCAAAGGCGTTTTTCCCATTGCCCCCACGCCATTCTTCGATGACGGCGCCATCGACACGGCGTCGGTGGACCGCATGACGGATTTCTACCTGTCCTGCGGTTCGACGGGCCTGACCGTGCTTGGCCAGCTGGGCGAGGCGCCCAAGCTGGAGCACGCGGAATCCGTGGCGGTGGCCGGCCAGGTGATCCGCCGGGCCGCGCGCCTGCCGGTGGTGGTGGGCGTGTCGGCGCCCGGTTTCGCCGCCATGCGCGCGTTGACGCACGAAGTGATGGCGCAGGGCGCTGCCGGCGTGATGATCGCGCCGCCCAATACCTTGCGCACGGATGACCAGATCGTCAACTACTACCGCCAGGCGGTGGAGGCGATCGGCGCCGACGTGCCCTTCGTCCTGCAGGACTACCCGCTGACGTTCTCGGTGCAGATGACGCCCGCCGTCATACGCCGCATCGTGCAGGAGCTGCCGTCCTGCGTCATGCTCAAGCACGAGGACTGGCCCGGCCTGGAGAAGATCTCCACCTTGCGTGGGTTCGAGAAGGACGGGTCCATGCGGCATATTTCCATCCTGTGCGGCAACAATGGCCTGTTCCTGGACTACGAGGTCGAACGGGGCGCGGACGGCGCCAACACCGGCTATTCCTTCCCCGACATGCTGTGCGACGTGGTGCGCCTGAACGCCGCCGGCGACCGCGAGGCCGCGCACGACCTGTTCGACGCGCACCTGCCGCTGCTGCGCTACGAGCAGCAGCCCGGCGCCGGCCTGGCCGTGCGCAAGTACGTGATGATGCGCCGTGGCATCCTGACGTCCGCCGCCCAGCGGCGGCCGGCCAGCCCCATGTCGGCGACCGCGCGCGCGGAGGTGGAGCACCTGCTGACCCGCCTGGCGCGCCACGACAAGCGCGCGGCGCTGCCGCCGGCGTAGCTTGCCGCCGGGCGCCACCGCGTCATTGTTCGCCACAGCCGGAAACAGTAATTGCCTCTGGCAAGCGGGGCGCCCGCAGCTCCCTTGGGTAGAATCGACGGATCCCTACCTATCAAGAGGCTTGTGTGGATAGCGTCATCTCGATCAAAGGTTTGTCCAAGACCTACGCGTCGGGTTTCCAGGCGCTGCAAGGTATCGACCTGGAAATCCGGCGTGGCGAAATCTTTGCCCTGCTAGGCCCCAATGGCGCCGGCAAGACCACCCTTATCAGCATCATCTGCGGCATCGTCAACGCCAGCGCCGGCACGGTGCTGGCGGACGGCCACGATATCCGCGCCGATTTCCGCGCGGCGCGCGGCAAGATCGGCCTGGTGCCGCAGGAACTGAACACCGACGCCTTCGAAAGCGTGTGGAATACCGTCACCTTCAGCCGCGGCCTGTTCGGCAAGCCGTCCAACCCGGCGTATATCGAGCAGGTGTTGCGCGACCTGTCCCTGTGGGACAAGCGCGATTCCCGCATCATGGCCCTGTCGGGCGGCATGAAGCGGCGCGTGATGATCGCCAAGGCCCTGTCGCACGAACCGGACATCCTGTTCCTGGACGAGCCGACCGCGGGCGTGGACGTGGAGTTGCGCCGCGGCATGTGGGACATGGTGCGGCGCCTGCGCGAGCGGGGCGTCACCATCATCCTGACCACCCATTACATCGAGGAAGCGCAGGAGATGGCCGATCGCATCGGCGTCATCCGCAAGGGCCGCATCATCCTGGTCGAGCAGACCGCGGCGCTGCTGCGCAAGCTGGGCAAGCGGCAGCTGACCTTGACGCTGAAACAGCCGCTGGCGGCGCTGCCCACGCTGGGCGCCCTGGCGGGCCACGACGTGGCGCTGGCCGGCGACGGCCATCAGATCGTCTATACCTATGACAACCAGGAGGGCGGCGCCGATATCGCCACGCTGCTGCGGCAGCTCGCCGAGACGGGGGTGGAGTTCTCCGATATCCGCACGTCGGAAAGCTCCCTGGAAGATATTTTCGTCAGCCTGGTGCATGAATCATGAACGTCTACGCCGTCCGCGCCATTTATCTATTTGAAATGGCCCGCATGTGGCGCACCCTCATGCAGAGCGTCGCCTCGCCGGTCATCTCCACTTCCCTGTATTTCGTCGTCTTCGGGTCGGCCATCGGGTCGCACATGGTCGATATCGACGGGGTCAGCTACGGCGCCTTCATCGTGCCCGGCATGGTGATGCTGGCCCTGCTGACGCAGAGCATCTCCAATGCGTCCTTCGGCATCTACATGCCGCGCTTCACGGGGACGATCTACGAGATCCACTCGGCGCCGATTTCGTATGTGGAGATCCTGCTGGGCTACGTAGGGGCGGCGGCCACCAAGTCCGTCATCCTGGGGACGATCATGCTGTTGACGGCGCGCATTTTCGTGCCGTTCCATATCGCCCATCCGGTATGGATGGTGGGCTTCCTGCTGCTGACCTGTGTGACCTTCAGCCTGTTCGGCTTCATCATCGGCATATGGGCCGATGGGTTCGAGAAGCTGCAGGTCATTCCGCTGATGATCGTCACGCCGCTGACCTTCCTGGGCGGCAGCTTCTACTCGATCAATATGCTGCCGCCGTTCTGGCGCACCGTCACCTTGTTCAATCCCGTGGTCTACCTGGTCAGCGGTTTCCGCTGGAGCTTCTACGGCGTGTCGGACGTGACGGTGGGCATCAGCGTGGGCATGACGGTGGTCTTCCTGGTCCTGTGCATGATCGCGGTGCGCTGGATCTTCAAGACCGGCTACCGGTTGAAGGCATGAACGCGGACCGGCGCGATGACGATGCCGCCGAGGCCGGCCGCCCCGAGGGTGCGGACGATGCCGCCGCGTCCGCGCGCGTCGGGGCCGATGGTGCGAACGGCGCGAACGGCCCCGGCGCGCCGGTGGACGTCACCGGCGATGCCGACGGGCTGACGCTGCGCTTGCGGCCGGGCGGCGCGGTGCAAAGCCGCATGTCCTTGCGCCAGCCCGACGCCCTGGACCTCGAATACACGCGCTTGATGATGGGCTTCCTGCTGTTCGAGCCGGCGCCCGCGCACATCGTGCAGATCGGCCTGGGCGGCGGTTCGCTCGCCAAGTTTTGTCATCGCTACCTGCCGCATGCGCGCATCACCGTGGTGGAGATCGACCCCCGCGTCATCGCCTTGCGCGATTCCTTCCGGATTCCGCCGGACGATGCGCGGCTGCGCGTGGTGCCGGGCGATGGCGCGGACTATGTCCGCGCGCACGCGCAGACGGCCGACGTGCTGCTGCTCGATGGCTACGACGACAACGGCCTGCCGACGCGCCTGCGCGGCCGCGAATTCTTCGAGGACTGCCGGCGCTGCCTGCGGCACCGGGGCATCCTGGTCGCCAACCTGCATCGGCAGGCGCCGGACTATTCGCCGTGCCTCCATGACCTGATGGCGTTGTTTCCGTCGGGCTTGCTCGAAGTGGCCGACGAAGACCTGGCCAATAGCATCGTCTATGCCAGCGCCGCGGACCTGGCGGCGCGCTTGCGCGCCGATGCCATCCTGCGTCCGGACGGACTGGCCAAGGAAGCGTGGCGCCAGCTGATGCCGACATTCCGCACCATCGCGGCCACGATGGCCCTGCGCTAGGCGACCTGGAGCTGGCGCGGTTGACATGCAGGCGGATGGGTTCCAGCACGCCGGGCCCGAACAGGTCGCGCAGCGGCGCCGCCTGCTTGCGCGGCGATACGCCCGGCCTTCTTCAGACGGCGGGGATACCGGCCCGGCGGGCCAGTAGCGCCTCGAACGCGTCGTATATCCGGTCGATGTAGACGTTCTTGAAACGCAAGCCGTCCTGCTCGTCCTCCGGATGCACCAGCATGGTTGCGTTGGTCTCGAAGACCAGGATCCGGCCGTCGGGCAGCAGCGAGAAATCAATGCCGCAATAGTCGAGGTCCATGCGTCGGCCGACGACATGCAGGGCGGCCCAGGCCTTGGCGCCCAGGGCCTGCTCCGGATCATCCAGGAAGCGCCGCTCCTCCTCCAGCTTCCACGGCGCCGACAGCATGTCGGCGGAGAAGTAGTGGAGCAGCCACGGTTCGCCGATGGCGAGGTGATAGGCATAGGGCACGCGGTCGATGAAGATCACGCGATACTTGCGGTGGTAGCCGTCGGGCGAGCGGTACTCATGGTAGCGGGTCAGGTACATCTCGCCCTGCGCGGGAGGGTCGTTAACGTCCGCGGGGGAGGACAGCAGCACCACCCCCTCGCCGCCGTGCTCGCCCGCCGGGCGCACGATGACAGGGTAGTCCATGCCCGCCACCTTGATCGCCGCGTGGATGGCAGCCGCCGGATTCGATTGACGATCCCAGCGCAGCGTGGACGGGACCACGACATCGCCAACGCCGTCCAGCAAGGTGGCGGTGTTCTCGCGGCGGGTGTGTTCGATGCGGTCGGGCGGGTTCAGGATGGGGCCGGGATCCGTGGCCATGAAGCGTGCCTGCTCCGCGCGGCAAGGCGCGCCGCGGTCGGCGTCCGATATCACATTGAAGATGACGTCGTAGGGCGGCAGCTTGCGCGACCGGCCCCGGCCGATGCCGGCCACGCCCAGCTCCATGATCCAGCGCACCAGGCGATTGAAGCCGGGCCGTACCAGGTGGTGGAAGGGAAGGTTGGCGCGCTCATTGGTGCACAGCACGAGCACGGTGCGGCGGCGGATGGCCTTCGCGGCGATGAAGGCGGGTTGACGGCGATAGGCCCGGTACAGGTCGCGCCGACGCGGGTCGGGCAGGGCGGGGGAGACCGTATCGGGCGTGTCCGCCGATGCGGCCTGGGACTCCTGGCGTGCTTGCCGTTCTTCCTGGTGTCGTCGTTCTTCTTGTCGCCGTTCTTCCTGGTGTCGTCGTTCTTCCTGTCGCCGTTCCTCCTGTCGTTGCGAGGTCTGCTGATCCTTCGGCTCCCTCGGCTCGGGCCCGGTGGGCCGCCTGGCAGGTTGGTCCCGTCCCAGCTGTCGCAGCGACCAGGCCAGGCATATGTGCGCGGCGGCCAGGCGGGGATCGACCAGCAGGGCCTTTTCCAGCCAGTGGGCGGCGGCCTCCCACTGCCGGTGCCTGGCATACACCCGTCCGATTTCGAACATGTCGATCGCGCGCCGCCGGCCGATGGCGTCGGCCCCTATGCGGGCGGAGGCGGCGTCGGCCGTCTGGCCGGTGGCGTCCAGCGACACGACCAGCGCCTGGTACACCTCCGCGTTCAGCGGCAGCCTGGAAGCCGCCTGCTGCAATGCGGCCACCGCGTCGGCGTGGCGGCCGGCGCCTTGCAGCGCGCGCCCGAGGACCAGCCACTCTTCGCCGGTGAGCTGGAGAGCGGCGGGGAGGACGAAATCGGTAGTGGCAGACATGCTTCTGGCCCGGCGGACATGGCGGTGCCGGAATGTATCCATCGCTGCCTGAACGGCGCCTGTTTGCCGGGCAATGCAGGGGGAAATTCCTCAGTCTTTCCACATTGTCCGCGGCGTCCGTCGCCTGTTCGCCGCCCGTGCGTGGCCTAGGCGGCCCGTGCGCCTGTCCGGACCCCCGGGCGATGACCGCCTGGGAGCGAGGACACGCGGTGCCGCCACATCGCCGCCGGCCTGGGCGGCGCGGCATGGCGACGCCGGATCGCCGGATCGCCGGACCGCCCGACCGCCCGACCGCCCGACCGCCGGATGGCGGCGGCGCCACAAAGGGCGACGACCGGTGTATCAGCCGAAGCGCCGGGCCGCGTCCAGCGCCAGGCCGGCGCCGATGCTGCCGAACAGGTCGCCTTCCACCGCGCGAGCCTCGGGCAGCAGGGCGGCCACCCGTTCGCGCAGCAGGGGCAGGCGGCTGGAACCGCCGGTGAAGAAGACGGTGTCGACCTTGCCGGCATTCGCGCCGGCCTCGCGCAGCAAGCCGGCGACGGTGCTCTCGATGCGGGCGATCAAGGGCGTGGTGGCGTCATCCAGGACGGGCCGGTCGACCACCAGGTCCAGGTCGGCCCGGATGCGGTCCAGCACCAGCCGCGTCTGCGGCGCGTCCGACAGCGTGATCTTGGCCTGCTCGATCTGCAGCGCCAGCCAATGGCCCTCACGCTGTTCGATCAGCCGGAACAGCAGGTCGATCTTGTCGCGCTCGGCGGCATTGGCGCGGATGTAGGCCAATTGCTCGCGCGCCTTGGGCGCATAGACGAAGTTGATCGTGTGCCACGAAGCCAGGTTGCCGTAGACGGTGGAAGGCACGTCCTTGCCGCTGCGCAACTGGCTGCCCAGGCCCAGCAGGGGCATGGCGGTCTTCAGGTTCAGCTGCCGGTCGAAGTCGCCGCCGCCTATGTGCACCCCGCCATGCGCCAGGATATCGGCGCGGCGGTCCAGCGCCCGCGCGCGTTGCGGGCCCAGCCGGATGAGCGAAAAGTCCGAGGTGCCGCCGCCGATGTCGACCACCAGCACCAGCTCCTCGCGGTCCAGCGCCGATTCATAGTCGAAGGCCGCCGCCAGCGGTTCGAACTGGAATTCGATGTGCTTGAAGCCGACGGCCGCGGCGATTTCCCCCAAGGTGTCCTGGGCCAGCTTGTCGGCGGCCGGGTCGTCGTCGACGAAGAAGGCGGGGCGGCCCATGACCACCGACGTGAATTCGCGGCCGGCCGCCTCTTGCGCGCGGTCGCGCAGCTGCTGGATGAAGCGCGTGAGCAGCACGCGGAAGGGCACCCCGCGGCCGCGGATTTCCGTGTGGCCGTCGATCAGGGGGCTGCCCAGCAGGTTCTTCATGGCGCGCATCAATCGGCCTTCGTAGCCGGCGAGGTAGTCCGCCAGGGCGCCGCGGCCATAGCTGACGGTCTCGTCCTCGTCGTGGAAGAAAATGGCCGAGGGCAGCGTCGGGCGGTCCTCCTCCAGCAAAAGCAGCGAGTGCTGGCCAGGACGCAGCCAGCCGACGGTGGAGTTGGAAGTGCCGAAGTCGACGCCGCAGGCGGTGGCGGGGGAGGATGCAGTCATGAAGGCGGATGCGGAAAGCAGAGGCGCCGCGCCTTGCGCGGGTAGGCGCGGGTGCGGATCGGGACAGGGTGGGGGAATGGCGGCGTGCCGGGCCGCCATTGTACGGCCTTCCGCCGCACGACCCTCCGCCGTGGAGTGGCCGGGCGTGGCCGGCCACGGGCAGGCATGAAAAAACACCCCAAAAGTCCAACTTTTGGGGTGTCGTCAGGGAGCCGGGGGATCAGGCTCTGGTGGGCCCAGGTCGGCCCTCAGGTCAGCCCCCAGGTCGGCCTTCGGGCGACCCTCAGGCGACCGCCGCCTGGTCCAGCGCCGACGCAACGCCGGGGGCCGCCGGGTCTTCCTCCAGCGCGCACTTCAAGGCATCCTCGACGTTGTCCAGCAGCACGAACTTCAGCTTTTCGCGCGCTTCCTTGGGCACGTCTTCCAGGTCCTTCTCGTTGCGCCGGGGCAGCATGACGGTGGTGATACCGGCGCGCAGCGCGGCCAGCGTCTTCTCCTTCACGCCGCCGATGGGCAGCACCAGCCCGCGCAGGCTCACTTCGCCCGTCATGGCCACGTCCGAACGCACCGGCCGGCCCTTGAGCAGGGACGCCAGGGCGACGAACATCGCCACGCCCGCGCTGGGCCCGTCCTTGGGCGTGGCGCCGGCCGGCACGTGCACGTGGACATCGATCTTGTCCATCGCGTCGCCGCTCCAGGTCTTGGCCAGCGTCAAGGCGGCCTGCGCCGATTCCTTCATCACGTCGCCCAACTGCCCGGTGAGGATCAGGCGTCCGCTACCCGGCACCTTGCTGGCCTCGATGAACAGGATGTCGCCTCCCACCGGCGTCCAGGCCAGGCCAGTGGCCACGCCAGGCACGCTGGTGCGCAGCTTCACTTCGTTCTCGAAGCGGCGCGGGCCCAGCGAGGTCGGCAGGTCGGCCTCGTCCACCGCGATCGGCGGCGTGGCCCCTTCCGCGATCTGCATCGCGGCGTGGCGCAGCACCGATCC
Source organism: Achromobacter aloeverae (assembly GCF_004121055.1). Taxonomy (GTDB): domain Bacteria; phylum Pseudomonadota; class Gammaproteobacteria; order Burkholderiales; family Burkholderiaceae_B; genus Bordetella_C; species Bordetella_C aloeverae. The sequence goes on along the minus strand of NZ_PYAL01000001.1, from coordinate 1,078,575 downwards.
GATCTCGCGCTCCAGGCCGCGCACGCCCGCCTCGCGGGTGTAGTCGGCCACGATGGCGGCCAGGGCCGTGTCGCTGATGGTCGCCTGGTCCGCTTGCAGGCCATTGGCCTCCAGCTGGCGGCGCACCAGGTAACGGCGCGCGATCTGGATCTTCTCTTCCTCCGTGTAGCCCGGCAGCTGGATGATCTCCATACGGTCGCGCAGGGGGCCCGGCACGGTGTCCAGCACGTTGGCCGTGCAGATGAACATCACCCGCGACAGATCGAAGTCCACGCCCAGGTAGTTGTCGCGGAACTTGTAGTTCTGTTCGGGATCGAGCACCTCCAGCAGCGCGCTGCCCGGGTCGCCATGGAAACCGCCGGCGCCCAGCTTGTCGATTTCGTCGAGCATCAGCACGACATTGGTCGTGCCGGCGCGGCGCATCGCCTGGATGATGTTGCCCGGCAGCGCGCCCAGGTAGGTGCGCCGATGGCCGCGGATCTCGGCTTCGTCGTGGACGCCGCCCAGGGCCACACGCTGGAACTCGCGTCCCGTGGCGCGCGCGATGGACTGCCCCAGCGAGGTCTTGCCGACCCCCGGAGGGCCGGCAAAACACAGCACCGGGCTCTTGCCGTTCGGATTGAGCTTGCGTACGGCCAGGTACTCCAGGATGCGGCGCTTGATCTTGTCCAGGCCGAAATGGTCGTCATCCAGCACGCGCCGCGCTTCGGCGATGTCGATGGGCGGTTGCGGCGCCTGCTTCCATGGCAATTCGGTCAGCCATTCCAGGTAGGTGCGCAGCATGGCGTATTCGCCGCCGCCTTCGCTCATGCGTTGCAGGCGCTTGAATTCCTTGGTCGCGTGCTTGAGTACGTCCTCCGGCATGCCGGCCTTGTCGATGGCCTCTTTCAGTTCCTCGACCTCGGCGGCGGTGTCGTCGCCTTCGCCCAGTTCCTTCTGGATCTGGCGCAATTGTTCGCGCAGGACGTGCTCGCGCTGACGCTCGTCGAACTGCGCCTTGGTCTTCTCGCCGATTTCCCGCGACAGCTTCAGCACCTGCACGCGCGCGGCCAGCAAATCGATGACCTTGTCCAGGCGGCGCGACAGGTCGAAGGTTTCCAGGATGTCCTGTTTTTCCTCCGCCTTGACGTCCACCAGGTTGGCGACCATGTCGGCGAGCGCCGACGGCGATTCGATGCTTTCCACCACGGCGGCCAGCTCATCGGGCACGTGCGGCAGCAGCTTGATGGCCTCGACGGCCTGTTCCTTCAGCTGCAAGGCGCGCGCCTCGACGCCCTGGGTCTTGGCGTCCTGCGGCTCGATGGTGGCGACGCGCGCCACCAGGTAGGGCCAGCCCTCCAGGAATTCCAGCACGCGAAAGCGCGACTCGCCCTGGACCACGACGTGATGGGTGTCGTCCTGGCCGGTGATGTAGCGCACGATAGGGCCCTGGGTGCCGACCCAATAGAGGTCGTCGGGGCCGACGTCGTCCTTCTGCGGATCGCGCTGCAGCAGGAAGCCCACCGGCAGTTCGCTCTTGACGGCTTCCTGCACCGCCGTCACGGTGGGCGGGCGGCGCAGCGCCACCGGCGACAGGACGCCGGGAAACAGCACCGCCTCGCGCAGCGGAACGAGGATGATCGCATCCTGGGGCAGGCGCTTGAGCGTGCTGTTCGCCTGGGCGGCAGCGGTTGCGGCGCCGCCGCCGGTCCGCGGCGCATCGTCGCCGGACCGCACTTGCATCGTGGGCCAGAACTTCATGGCGTTTCCTTTCTCTTGACGAGGGTGAGAACGAGGCAGCCGTCCGCCATCACCGGCGGTTCGGGCTCGAGCGCGTGCAAAGGCAGGGCGATGCGCCGCTCGAAGCGGCCATAGGGGATTTCGACGCGATGGATGTGGGCGGCCTGGGTCGCCGGCAGGCGTCGCACGCCAGCAACCGTGATGCCGCCGGCTTCGTAGCCGACGGTAACCGCTGTAGCGGGAACGCCCGGCAGGGCGACATACACGATGACCGCATCCGCGGTCTCGATGACATCGATGGGAGGTTCCCAACGCTGCGGATCGGCGGTGCACGTCTTGAAGAATTGCCGGTGCAGGCGCTCGGCCTGTTCCAGCATCGACAGGGCGTCACCCCACATCCAGGATGACAAATCACGGGATCTCATGATGGCATGCCTCTCTGGTATGGGACGTAAATGGCGACGCCCATGCATGTTTCAAGAGTACGGCGATCCGGTCGTGATAGGAACGGAATAATGCGTCATTTGCGAGCAAATGGCGGAAGCTTCCCTGCATCGGGCAGGATGCAGGTGCTCATCGGTAATCCTTCGTATGTAGATCCTACGGACGCTGGCCTTTCGAGGGGCGGATCAGGCATAGTGCAATTACCGCTAGCGGCAAGGCCATGGCGATCCATGAGGCCCAGTGCCAGCCGCCGGTGCCCAGCAGGGCAGCCAGCAGGCCGAAGACCGTCAGCAGGCCCAGCAGGGTGGGTATCCGCCAGATAAACCAGAAATTGTTCGATGCGGCCATGCGGATCCGGTTCCTTTGATTGGGGCAGTGTTTTGGGGGACAGTTTTCGGTGTCGCGCGTGCTTGATTATATTAAGAATCGTTATCAGTTGAGTTGGTCGGCCTGGGTGGACCCCGTGGGTGGGGCGCACGAGCCGATCAACCATGCATAGACCAGTCATACCTACGGCGCGGGAGCCGATCATGTCTCAGTACCTATACGTTGTGACGACCGCCGATACCCCGGGAAAGGCCTGGCTGCTCCGTTCCGTGCGGTCTCCGCTGGAGCGCGAGGGCGGCCAGGAGGAGGGGGTGCCCGCCGGCTACCAGATCGCCCACTGCGAGCCGGTGACGCGCGGGTTTGCCGCGGAACAGCTGGCGCACATCCTCTTGATGGAAGCGGGCTACCGGCCCGATGAAAACAAGAACGGGTATGAAATCCCCCTGCCGGAGATCATCCGGCTGGTGAAGCGGGCCGCGGAGGAAATCCGGATGGCATTCGACGGCGATGCCGCCGAGCCGCCGCCCTCCAGCCTGTGGAGCCCGGGACGGCTGGGGGTTGAAAGCGATGGCATCGAGCCGGGGGACCGGGTGCCCTGGGGACGCCGTTCCGGTGCGTGGTCGCGCTGGCTGAGCGAGGCGCGGCCCCGCATCATGCGCCGATCCGGCAACTGACGCCCGGCATCCAGGCCGGCCGTCCAGGCGACTATGCAAGCGGCTGCCGGGGCTGGCTGGTCAGGCCAGCTACTTGGGCCTGCCACTTAGGCACGCTACTTGGGCCTGCCACTTAGGCCCGCTACTTAGGCCTGCTACGCAGTCTATTCAGGCCAGCTATTCCGGCCGGCGCCAGACCTGCCACAGCATCAACAGCAATATCCCCAGCCCCGCCAGGACGCCGCCGGCCAGGTAGACGGGCCGCGCCCGTTCGGCCAGGTTGTGATAGTAGGTCACCGCCGAGGCGCTGGCGTTATGCGGCGGCCACAGGGGCGCCATGCTGAAGGCGAAGGCCAGCATGGCCGCGCCCAGCAGCAGCAGGAACAGGGCGGTCCAGCCCAGGCCGGCGCGGCGCGGTCCGCGCGGGGCCGGCGCCTGGGCCTTGGCGCGCTTGCCGCCGCCCGCCGCCGCGGCCTTGCCTTCCCTGGCCGCGGCCTTGGCCTCATGCGCCGCGGCAGCTTGGGCCTTGGCCTCGGCCTTCAGCGCCTTGGCGTGCTCCTTGTCCGCTTTCTCCTTGGCCTTGGCGTGTTCCAGGCGCCGCTTCTCCTTCAGGGCGCGCATCGCCTCGGCGCGCGCGGCCTTTTCCTCCGGCGTCAGGCGCGGCCGGTTCAGCCAGGCGGGTATGGCGGCCAGCGCCGCCACGCCGCTCATGGCGCCGAAAACGGCGGCGGCGGAAAGGTGGTTGCCGCCGGCCACCCAGTCGGGGGCGCCGTCGGCCAGCAGGGACGTTCCCAGGGCCATGTGCAGGCGGTCGCCCAGGAAATAGATCAGCGCCAGCGATCCGATGACCAGCAGCGCCACCGCGACCGCGCCGGCCACATTGCCGCGCCGCTCGTCGGCGAAGGCGACGACGGCGATGCCCACCAGCCGTATGCACAACAGCGTGGCCAGCAGCAGCACGCCGGCCACGATCCAGGAAAGTGAAAAACCAAAAGCGAAACGAGCCAGAACCAGGGCCATCAGGAAGCAGGCGAGGGCGGAAAACCGCTCAACATAGCATATGTTGGCCGGCGGGATGCCGGGGCGTCATCGCGCCGGCAAGGCGCGGGTGGGATCCACGGCGGTCCCGCCGCGACGCAACTCGAAATAGAGCTCGACGCGCTTGCTGTCGCTGTCGCCCATTTCCGCGATGGTCTGGCCCTGCTTGACGGTCTGGCCCTGCTTGACCAGCAGTTTGCGATTGTGCGCATAAATGGTCAGGTAGGTCGAGCCATGGCGAACGATGATGAGGTTGCCGTATCCGCGCAGCCCATTGCTGGCGTAGGCCACGGTGCCGGCGGCGGCCGCGATGACCGGCGTGCCGGCGCGGTTGACGATGGACAGGCCGCGCGACTGGCCGCCGTCGTAGCCGCGCGCGACCGTGCCGGCGGCAGGCCAGATCAGCTTGATGTCGGTGATGGGCGCCCCGGGCGGCAGCTTCGACGGCGCCGGTTCGCCCGACCCGCCGCCCGCGCTGCGGGTCTTGTGCTTGGTGGACGCGCTGCCGCCGGCGCTATCGCCGCTGGCGGCCGAGCCGCCTGGCGGGTCGACGCGCAAGACCTGCCCCTTGTCGATCCGATTGGCGCTGGACAGGTTGTTCCAGCGCACCAGTTCACCGACGCTGCGGCCATGGTCGCGGGCGATCTGGGTGAGCGTGTCGCCCGGCTGTACCCGGTAATAGCCCGGGCCGACCGGGCCTGACGAGGCGCAGGCAGCCAGCAGGAGCACCAGGGCGACGCCGGCCAGGCGCGTGGCCCATGAGCGTTGCGCTGGGCGCGTAGACGGAAGGCGAAAGTCGAATGCGGAGAAAACAGGCACTGGAAAGCGTCGGATTCCTGGAGTCGGGGGACCGGGGGAGTCGCTCCCCTGGGAGTCCGAAGGGTACCAAGAAATTCCGACGCATGCGCAAGGCGACGGCCGTCCTGCGATTCGCCGGCGCGGCCAATACGTGGCCGATACGTGGCCGACAGGCGAACGGTAGGCGGCCGGTAAGCGGGTGGACTTCAGCCGATCTGCACGGGGACGAAGATCTTGTCGTCGCCCCGTTGGACCAGCAAGGCCACCGTCTTGCCCGCCTTCTTCAACGCATCGCGCACTTGCTGCACGCTGTGCGCGGGCACCCCGTTGATGGACAGGATGACGTCGCCTTGCTGTATGCCCGCCTTGGCGGCAGCCCCGCTGGCTTGCTGCACCAACAGGCCGTCGGTATCCGCCTGCGCGCGTTCATCAGGCGTCAAAGGCCGCAGCGCCAGTCCCAGCTTGCCGTGCGCGGCGCCCTGGTCGCCATTGCCCGCCACCGCGTCCGACTTGCTCAGGGTGCCCAGCGTGGCGGTCAGCGTTTCGTGCTTGCCGTCGCGCCAGACATCCAGCTTGATCTTCTGTCCCGGCGCGGCCAGGTTGATGACCGAGGCCAGGTCGCCGGACGAGATGATGGCGCGGCCATCGATGTCGCGGATGATGTCGCCCGGCTTGAGGCCGGCCTTGTCCGCGGCGCTGCCCTTCTCGACGTTGGCGATCAGCGCGCCGGTGGGCGTGTCCAGCTTGAAGGAGTCGGCCAGGTCCTGGTTGACTTCCTGCGCCATCACGCCCAGTCTGGCGTGCTCGACCTTGCCGTGCGCCAGGATCTGGTCCTTGATCTTGTAGGCGACATCGATGGGGATGGCGAAGGACAGGCCCTGGAAACCGCCGGTGCGGGTGTAGATCTGCGAATTGATGCCGACCACCTGGCCCCGGTCGTTGAATAGCGGGCCGCCCGAATTGCCGGGATTGACGGCGACATCGGTCTGGATGAAGGGCACCGAGGTATCGTCCGGCAGCGAGCGTCCCTTGGCGCTGACGATGCCGGCGGTGGCGGTGTTTTCCAGGCCGTAGGGGGAGCCGATGGCGAGCACCCAATCGCCGACCGACAGCGCGCCGACGTCGCCAATCTTCACGATGGGCAGGTTTTTCGCGTCGATCTTGATCACGGCGACGTCGGTCTGCGGATCGGAACCCAGCACCTTGGCGTGGTATTCGCGGCGGTCGGTCAGCTTGACCACCACTTCCTTGGCGTCCTTGACCACGTGGGCGTTGGTCAGGATGACGCCGTCGGGACTGATGATGAAGCCCGACCCTTCGCCGCGGACGGGGACTTCGCGCGTGACATTGGGGCCGAAGGGCACCATGCCGGGGAACTGGCCGCCGAAGAACTGCGCCAGCGGATTGTCGTCGTCGTCCGCGGCCGAGACCTTGCGCAAGCCGCTCACGCTGATATTGACCACCGCGGGACCGAATTCACGGGTGATCTGGGCGAAATTCGGGGGCGTGACGGTGCCGACCGAGGGCTGCGCCTGCTGCTGGGCCACGGACGGCGCGCTTTGCGCGTGCGCCGACCCCACGGCCGCGCTGATCCCGGCGCCGCCGATGGCGCCCGCCGCCAGCAGGGCCAGCGCCAGGCGGGTAGGGTGGAGAGTGCTGGTTTTCATGTCGCTTCCTCTAGGCTGGTTGGGAACACGGCGCCATGGTGCAGCCGCAGTCTTAGGCCAAACTTAAGAAAGGAAGGAAATTGCAATCGCATTGGCGCGGCCCGGTGCGAGGCCCGGGCCGCCGCGCGCGGGGATGGGGCCTGGCCCGCCGCCGCATGCACGACTTGGGGGCCGGCCCGCGCCCGCGCGGCATCAGGTCCTGGCTGCCGCGCGCCGGGGAAGGCGGACGTCAGGACAGGGCCGGGAAATCCACCTGCACGCGCAGTCCGCCCAGTTGGGGCGCCTGGTCCAGGCGCACGGTGGCGCCATGGCGCTCGGCGATGGCGCGGACGATGGACAGGCCCAGCCCGCTGCCGACTTCGTCGTGGTTCGCCAGGCGGTAGAAGCGGTCGAACACCCGTTCGCGCTCAGCTTCGGGCACGCCCGGCCCGCTGTCGTCGACCAATAGCCGTGCGCCGCCGGGCGTGGGTTCCAGGATGATATCGATGCGGCCGCCGGATGGCGTGTACTTGATGGCGTTGTCCAGCAGATTGCGCAGGAGCAGCGCCAGGGCGTCGCTGTTGCCACGCACCCAGGCATGGGCGGCGCCGTCCATGCCGATGTCCATGTCGTGCGCGTTGGCTTCGGCGAGGACGTCGGCGATGGCCTGGCGCGCGACTTCGCCGAGGTCCACCCGCTGCGCGGGCAGGGCTTCGGCGGCGGCGTCGTGGCGCGCCATGGAAAGCAATTGCTCGATCAGGCGGCTGGCGCGTTCGATGCCGCTGGCCAGTCGCTGCAAGGCGACCTGGTGCGCCTCGGCATCGCCGGGCCGCTGCAGGGCCTGCAACTGCAGGCGCAGGGCGGCCAGCGGCGACCGCAACTCATGCGCGGCATCGCCGACGAAACGCCTTTGCAGGGCGAAGGCATGGCGGGTGCGGTCCAGCAGCAGGTTCAATTCGCGCACCAGCGGCAGGATTTCGTCGGGCAGCCCGCTTTCGTCGACGGGGTCCAGCGCCTCGGGCTGACGCGCCGCCAGCTCCGCGCGGGCGCGGCGCAGGGGCCGCAGCGACGTGCCGACGACGAACCACACCACCAGCATCAACAGGGGGGCCACGGCGGCGATGGGGACCAGCGTGCGCAGCGCGAGGGCGCGCGCGGTGTCCCTGCGCACCTTCATGTCCTGCGCCACCTGCGTCACCTGGAAAGGCGAGGCCACCGCGTACACGCGGTAGGTCGACGTGTCCACGCGCACGTCGGAGAAACCCAGCACGACGGGGTCCGGCAGCAGCTTGCCGGTGCGCGACTTGAACAGGCGCGCGCCGCTGGCGGTCCATATCTGGATGATCAGGTCGTCGGCCGGCGCGGCGTCGATGGACGGCATGGGCGAGGCGGAGAGCAGTCCGTCGCCGGCCGTCAGCGACGTGGCGGTGCTGACCAGCTGCGCATCGAAAATCTGGTCGGTCTGCTGCAGCGTGCTGCGATAGGCCACCACGCCTTGCGCCACGGCGGCGACCAGGATGGAGGCCAGCAGGAAAAACAGCAGTCGCGCGCGCAGGGAATTGCCCAGGGGAAGTTTCATGTCTTGGGAATGACGTAGCCGACGCCGCGCACGTTCTGGATGAAGCGCTGGCCGAGTTTCTTGCGCAGGCCGTGTATGTAGACCTCGACCGCGTTGCTGCTGATTTCGTCCTGCCAGCTGTAGAGTTTTTCCTCCAGCTGGGCGCGCGAGTAGATCATGCCCGGCCGCGCGATCAGGGGTTGCAGCACGGCCCATTCGCGCGCCGTCAGCATGACCGGTTCGCCGTTGACCGTCGCGGTGTGATTGCGCGGATCGATGGTGACGCCTTCATGCTCGAAGATGGGTTCGGCGCGTCCCGCGCTGCGGCGCAGGAGCGCGCGCAGGCGCGCCAGCAGTTCGTCCAGGTCGTAGGGCTTGACCACGTAATCGTCCGCGCCGGCATCCAGGCCGGCAATGCGGTCCGCGACCGCGTCGCGCGCGGTGGCGATCAGGACGGGCACGCGGTTGTTGCGGGCGCGCAGGTCGCGCAGCAAGGCCAGGCCGTTGCCATCCGGCAGCCCCAGGTCAAGCAGGACGGCGTCGTATGGCGTAGTCCGCAAGGCCAGGTCGGCCCCGCCGGCGTGCTTTTCCCAATCCACCGCATAGGCTTCGGCGCGCAGTCCGTCGCGCACGCTTTCGCCTATCATCTTGTCGTCTTCGACTAGCAGGACACGCATAGGCAGGCCTCCCTATCGCGCGGTGTTTTCTCTCGTTTTGTAACGTCCAGAATCGTAATCCTCTTCAGGCCCTGCGGTATAACAAATTTATCCAAAAAACCAGCCTGCCCCAGCTCGGGGGGAGCCTATTTTGCCGAGTACATCCCTGCCGGTCACGAGAAACAATATCACCGGGTACGCATTCCTGTTCGATCTCGATGGAACGCTGGCCCCGATCGCCGCTTCCCCCGAACTGGCCGCCGTGCCCGAAGCTACGCGCGCGACCTTGGAGAAATTGCATGCCGTCTGCGGTGGCGCACTCGCCATCGTCTCCGGTCGGCCCATCAGCGAAATCGACCACCTGCTCGCCCCGCGCGTTTATTGCGCGGGCGGCTTGCATGGCGCGCAGCTGCGCGGCCCGGACGGCCGGCAGGCGCAGCTTGAAGTGGATGCCGAAGCCGTCGCCGCCATGGTGCGCGCGCTGCTCCCGCTGACGCAGGCCCATGCCGGTTTGAAATTGGAAGACAAGGGCCTGTCGCTGGCGCTGCACTATCGCAATGCGCCGGCGCTGCAAGGCCTGGTGAGCGAGGCCGTCAACGAGGCCTTGCGTCCGCATACGCATGCCTTCGTGCTCCAGCCCGGCAAGATGGTGCTGGAAATCAAGCCGCGCCAGGCCAGCAAGGCAGGGGCCATCTCCCGCCTGATGGACATGTCGCCTTTCGCCGGCCGGCTGCCCCTGTTCGCGGGCGACGACCTGACCGATGAAGCCGGCTTCGACATTGCCCGCCGGATGGGCGGCGTGTCGATCAAGGTCGGCGACGGCGACACGCGCGCGCAATGGCGCATGCCCACGCCGGCGGCCTTGGCGGCCTGGCTCGACTTGCTTTGTTGACGTATTCCTGACCGGAACGTGCCGGCAGGAGGGCGGGCGGCGGCTGTGCGAGGCACGCGCCATGCGGTGCACCGGGCTATGTCCGGAAATAAATATAAGGAGTTCCAGCCGTGAGCAGATTAATCGTCATATCGAATCGGGTCGCGCCCATCGCCGAAGGCAAGCCTACCGCCGGCGGCCTGGCGGTGGGGGTATTCGACGCCCTCAAGCAGGCCGGCGGCATCTGGTTCGGGTGGAACGGCGAGATCGTCGAAGGATCCACGCCGCCGGATGACGTGCGCCTGGAGTCGCGCGACAACATCACCTATGCCACCGTGGCCCTGGCGCGCAACGATTACGACCTCTACTACCGCGGCTTCTCCAATGGCACGCTGTGGCCGGTCTTTCACTACCGTCCCGATCTCAGCAGCTATGACCGGCGCGAGTATGCCGGCTATCTGCGCGTCAACGAATGGATGGTCGCGCGGCTGAAGCCCTTGATCAAGCCGGAAGACCGCTTGTGGGTGCACGACTACCACCTGCTGCCTTTCGCGCAGGCCTGCCGCCGCGCCGGCCTGCGCAACCGCATTGGTTTCTTCCTGCATATTCCGTTTCCGGCCGAACAGGTCATGGCCACCGTGCCGCCCCACCAGGAACTGGTCGAGGCCATGTGCGAGTACGACCAGCTCGGCTTCCAGACCGACAGCGACCGCCGCGCCTTCACCGACTACGTGCGCCGGCGGCTGGGGGGATCGCGGGTGGTGGACCGGGCCATCGAACTGGACGGCAAGCGCATCGGCGTGGGGGCATACCCCATCGGCATCTATCCGGAGGAGATCCAGCGGCTGTCGCTCAAGCACAGCCGGTCGCGGCAGATCACCAACCTCAAGCAAGGCCTGGTGCAGCGTCGACTGATGGTGAGCGTCGATCGCCTGGACTACAGCAAGGGCCTGGTCGAGCGCTTCACCGCGTTCGAGCGCCTGCTGGAAACGAAGTCGGAACATCGCGGACAGGTGAGCTTCATCCAGATCGCGCCGCCTTCGCGTTCGGACGTCGAGCAGTACCGGCAGATCCGGCGCCAGCTGGAGAGCGCGGCGGGCCGCATCAACGGCCGCTTCTCGGACTTGTCGTGGACCCCCTTGCGATACATCAACAAGTCCTTCGACCGCTCGCTGCTGATGTCCTTGTTCCGCGCATCGCAGGTGGGCTACGTGACGCCGCTGCGCGATGGCATGAACCTGGTGGCCAAGGAGTACGTGGCGGCGCAGCCTCCCGACGATCCGGGCGTGCTGGTGCTGTCGGAATTCGCGGGCGCGGCCGAGGAACTGGAGGAGGGCGCCTTGCTGGTCAATCCCTATGACCCGGACGGCATGGCGGAGCGGCTGCACCGGGCCTTGACCATGCCGCTGCCGGAGCGCCGGGAACGGTATGAACACATGCTGCAGCGCCTGAACGACAACAATCTATCGCATTGGCGCGACCGTTTCCTGCACGATCTGCAGGAGTCCGGCACGCCTGGTTGACGAAGCCGGCAGCCATGCGCCGGAGCCGCCTAGAACCGGTGCGCGGGCAGGGAGGGGCGCCGGGCCCGCGCGCGGTCCATGGCGCGGTTCACTTCACGGGCGGAGTCCACCAGGTCGGACGTGAAATTGATGACGTCGTCGACCGAGTCGTACAGGAAGTACGCGGCGGGCGTGGCGACGTTGCGGTCGAGATAGCGGGCGGCATGCAGGGCGCCGCGCCACACGGCGGCGTCGACACGCAGCAGGGCGGTAAGGACGATGCGGTGGAACGACATGATTCAAGTTCTCGTAAGGGGGGCGGCGCGACGATCGCCGCCAGTCCCCCATGCTGCGTGGGGGAAGGCGTGTTCATGATAAGCCCGGATTTTGATGCGTCGCAACATTCATCGGGTTCTTTTCTAATTCCAGGTGAAAAAGCGTTGCGGCCGCCACAAAAATGCAAAATAAAGAGGCGTATGTTCCCAGGTTCGCGGCTGTATTGTGCAATGCATCATCCTGGCGGGGAATAAGGATAAAAGGGAACCATGGACGGGGTATCGCGCCGCGACGATGAATGGCTGGAGGCGGATGGCCGGGGCGGCTACGCCAGCGCAACGGTCCTGGGTCCGCGCACCCGCCGCTACCACGCCCTGTTGCTGTACGCGACACGGCCGCCGACCGGCCGCGTCGTCCTGGTCAATGGCGTGGAGGCGTGGCTGGAGGGCGAAGGGCGCCGCGTTCCCTTGACCAGCCAGCGCTACCTGCCGGACGTGGAGGCGCCGGCCGCGACCGCGCCCTGCATCGGCTTCACCACGCAACCGTGGCCTTGCTGGCGGCTGCGCGTGGACGACCGGCACGACCTGCTGGCCGAGTGCCTGGTGGAGCGCGCCGGTGGCCGGACCGTGCTGCGCTGGCAACTGGTCGAGGCGCGGGCCGGGAAGGGCGTGCTCCCCGATGCCGGCGTGCGGCAGGCCGCCGCATCCGCGCGCGCGGGACAGAACGCCGGGCGTGAGGGAGCGGGGCAGGATGCCCGGCGGGCGGGGACCGGGCAGGACACCCTGCGGGCGCCGTGGCGGCTTTGCGTCAGGCCGCTGCTGTCGGGCCGCGACTACCATGCACTGCATCATGAAAACCCCGTCTTCGACTTCACGGCAGCTTGCGAACCCGGCCGCGTGCAATGGCGGCCCTACGCGGGGTTGCCGGCCATCGAGGCGAGCGGCAATGGCCGCTATCGGCACGAACCGGACTGGTATCGGAACTTCAGCTATGCCCGCGAGCGTGAACGGGGCCTGGACGATGGCGAGGATCTCGCCACGCCGGGCGTCTTCACCTTCGACCTCGCCGCCGGTGCTGCGGTCCTGATATTGGCCGCGCGGCCGGACGGCCAGGCGGCCGCCGCGCCCGGCGGGACTGGCGTCAATGGAACCGCCAGCGTCATCGACGCCTCTAGCGTGACTGGATCCTCCAGCGTCACCGGAGACGGCAGCCCGACAGGAGCCGCCGGCGTCACCGCGGCAGCCACGTCGACCGTCGCGATGGCGGGCGGGCCGGACGGCTCCGCCCATGCCGGCGCGGACGCGGATGGAGCGGCAGCCCGCGCCGAGGTGGAAGCCATCATGGCCGCGGAGCGGGCGCGCCGCGCGGCCTTTCCCGACCGGCTGCGCCGTTCCGCCGACGCCTACCTGGTGACGCGTCGCCCCGGCCTGACGCTGCTGGCCGGCTATCCCTGGTTCACCGATTGGGGCCGCGACACCTTCATTGCCATGCGGGGCCTGTTGCTGGCGACCGGTCGCATCGCCGAGGCCGGCGACCTGCTGGAGGCCTGGACCGGCCATGTCAGCGAGGGCATGCTGCCCAACTGCTTTCCCGACGATGGCGGCGTGCCCGCGTACAACACGATAGACGCGTCGCTGTGGTTCGTCGTCGCGGTGCACGACTATCTGGCGACCGGGCACGCAAGCGCCGCGCGGCGCCAGCGCCTGCGGGAGGCGGTGGACGCCATCCTGCGCGGCCACGTGCAAGGCTGCCGCTATGGCATTGCCGTCGATGACGACGGACTGCTGCGGGGCGGCGTGGCGGGCCAGCAACTGACCTGGATGGATGCCCGCGCGAACGGCCGCGAAGTCACGCCGCGCATCGGCAAGCCGGTGGAGGTGCAGGCCCTGTGGATCAACGCCCTGCGCATCGCCTCGGCATGGGACGATGGACTGCCGCCGCGGCTGGATCGCGCGCAGCGGACTTTCGAGGCGCGCTTTCCCAGTCCGCGCGGCGGCCTGTACGACGTGATCGACGCCGACCACGTCGCCGGCCGCGTCGACGCGGCGATCCGCCCCAACCAGATACTGGCCGTGGGCGGCCTGCCCTATCCTGTGCTGGAAGGCATGGCCGCCCGTCACGTCCTGGAAACGGTCCAGCTGCACCTGTGGACGCCACTGGGCCTGCGCACGCTGGCGCCGGGCGAGCCCGGCTACGTTGGCCGCTATGCGGGCGGGCCCGCACAGCGCGACGCGGCCTATCACCAGGGCACGGCGTGGCCATGGCTGATGGGGCCTTTCACGCAGGCATGGCTGCGCGTGCAGGGCGATGTGCCCGCCACGCGCGACGATGCGCGGCGGCGTTTCCTGGAGCCCCTGCTGCGGCAGTTGGACGAGGGCGGCCTGGACCACATCGCCGAAGTGGTGGACGGCGATGCGCCCCATGCGTGGGGCGGCGCGCCGTGCCAGGCCTGGTCGTTGGGCGAGCTGCTGCGCATCATGGCATGGCTGGAGACGCCCGCCGCCGGCGCCGCGGTCGGGTCGACGGCGGCGGGGTCGGCGTCGGTCGGGGCTACAGTGGTCGGCTTGGCGTCAGGCAGGCGCGGTACATTGGTCACCGACCCCGACCCCGACCCCGACCCCGACCCCGACCCCGACCCCGACCCTGACGCCACGCTGCGCTGACTGGAAACGTCCATGCCGTTCAAGCTGCCCCCTGGGCTGTTCGATACCGTAGAAGGCAGGCGCCTGCACGCCGCCGACAAGACGCCCTGGCGTCGCTGGGGGCCGTACCTTAGCGACCGGCAATGGGGCACGGTGCGCGAGGACTACAGCGAGTTCGGCACCGCATGGGACTACTTCCCGCATGATCACGCGCGCAGCCGCGCCTATCGCTGGGGCGAGGACGGCATCGCCGGCTTCGGCGACGAAAAACTGCGCTGGTGCGTGGGACTGGCCTTGTGGAACGGCCGCGACCCCATCATCAAGGAACGCCTGTTCGGCTTGAACAATGCGGAGGGCAACCACGGCGAGGACGTCAAGGAGCTGTACTTCCACCTGGACGCCACGCCCACGCATTCCTACATGCGGATGATGTACCGCTATCCGCAGGCCGCCTTCCCGTATGCGGACCTGGTGGCGGAGAACGCCCGGCGCGGCCCCGACCAGGTGGAGTACGAAATCCTCGATACGGGCGTGTTCGACGATCAGCGCTATTTCGACGTGTTCGTGGAATATGCCAAGCATGCGTATGACGACATCACCATGCGCGTCACGGTGCACAATCGCGCGGACGAGCCGGCGGAGCTGCATCTCTTGCCGCAATTCTGGGCGCGCAATACCTGGTCCTGGAATGGGGACCGGAGCAAGCCATCGCTGCGCCGCCGCGCCGGCGCATCGGGGGAGGAAGTCGTGGCGCGCCACGGCGCCCACGAGCCGCTGCTGATCACCGCGCACGCGGATGCGGCGACGCCCCGGTGGTTGTTTTGCGAGAACGAGACCAACGTGCGCCGCCTGTTCGGCAGCGAGGGGGCCGGGCCGTTCAAGGACGGCTTCAACGACTACCTGGTGCATGGCGACGCGGATGCGGTGCGGCACGATGCGGGCACGCGTGCGGCGGCCTATCTGAAATTGCGCCTGCCCCCGGGGGGCTGCCAGGTAATGACGCTGCGCTGGCGGCCGCTCGCCACGGCGGCCGCGGCCGGCCACCCACCGGCCGGCAAGGATGCGGGCAGCCAGGCCAGCCCTCGCGCCACGGATGCCCACGACCACGCGCATGCTCCCTATGACGCCGACAGCCTGTTTGCCCTGCGCCGCGCGGAGGCGGATGCTTTCTATGCCTGCTTGCAGCAGGCCCTGACCGATCCCGACGCCCGCCTGGTGCAACGGCAGGCGCTCGCCGGCTTGCTATGGTCCAAGCAGTACTACGAATTCGATGTCAGCCGCTGGCTGGATGGCGATGCGGCGCAGCCCACGCCGCCGGCGCGCCGCAAGCATGGACGCAATGCGGACTGGCGCCACCTGGCCAACGGCGAAGTGATTTCCATGCCGGACAAATGGGAGTATCCCTGGTACGCATCGTGGGACCTGGCCTTCCAGGCGGCGGCGTTCGCGCTGGTCGATCCGGCATTCGCGAAGCAGCAACTGCTGCTGCTGGTCAAGGACCGCTACCAGCATCCCAACGGCCAGTTGCCCGCCTACGAATGGGCCTTCGGGGATGGCAATCCGCCCGTGCATGCCTGGGCCGCCTGGCGCGTCTACGAGATCGACCGGGCCTGGACCGGCCGTCCGGACCATGAATTCCTGGAACTGGTCTTCCACAAGCTGTTGTTGAATTTCGGCTGGTGGGTCAACCGCCGGGACGCGGACGGCCACAATATCTTCCAGGGCGGTTTCCTGGGCCTGGACAACATCGGCATCTTCGACCGATCGGCGCCCCTGCCCACCGGCGGCCATATCGATCAGGCGGACGGCACGGCATGGATGGCGGCCTACGCGCTGGACATGATGCGCATTGCCCTGGAATTGGCGACCGTCAATCGGACGTTCGTCGACATCGGCGTCAAGTTCTTCGAGCATTTCCTCTATATCGCCGGGGCGGTCAACAGCGGCGACGAGGACGAACGGGGCCTGTGGGACGAGGAAGACGAATTCTTCTACGACGCGCTGCACCTGCCGGACGGCAGCAGCCAGCCCATGCGGGTGCGGTCCATCGTCGGCCTGATTCCGCTGTTCGCGGTGCACGTGCTGGAGGAGCGCGTGCATGGGCGCCTGCCCGGACTGAAGGAGCGCCTGCGCTGGTTCCTGCGGCATCGGCCGGATCTGGCGCGGCTGGTTTCGCGCTGGACGGAACACGGCGCGGGCAATTCCGTGCTGCTGTCGCTGTTGCGCGGGCATCGCACCAAGGCCCTGCTGCGCCGCGCCCTCGACGCGGATGAATTCCTGTCCGATCACGGCGTGCGCGCCCTGTCGCGCTATCACCGTGAACATCCCTTCGTCTACCAGCATGGGACCGACAGCTTCGGCATCCGTTATCTGCCCGGGGAATCGGAAGGCCGCGTGTTCGGCGGCAATTCCAATTGGCGCGGGCCGGTATGGCTGCCGGTCAACTACCTGCTGATCGAGTCGCTCTACGAATTCCACCGCTACTACGGCGACGACTTCCGCGTCGAGTACCCGACCGGCTCCGGAGAGCTGCTCAGCCTGCGGGAGATCGCCCGGGCCCTGTCGGACCGGGTCATCGGGCTCTTCGTCAAGGATGCGTCCGGCCGCCGTCCCTCGATGGCCGGCTATCCGGCCTTGCAGACCGATCCGGCGACCCGCGACATGGTCCTTTTCCACGAGTATTTCCACGGCGATGACGGCCGGGGCATGGGGGCGTCGCACCAGACCGGCTGGACCAGCCTGGTCGCCTTGCTGTTGCAGCGCACCTGCGACGACGCCATCGCCGGCGTCCGGGATGAAGGGGAATCGATAGACCTGCGGGAAGATTGAGGCGCTATTCGAGGCGCTATTCGCCTGCGTCTTCGGGCGGCAGCAGCCGACGATCGGCCAGTGCGGTATGGATGAGCGCGAGCCGATGCAGCGGATCGCTGGATAGCAGCAGCGCCGCCTTCTCTTCCATCGGCAGGGGCAGCAGTTCGGCCCAGCGGTCCGCCACCCAGCCGCACTCGTCGAGGCGGAAGGGCGGCACCATGGGCATGAGATGCGCGGGCGTGCCGCTGCGCTGCAACTGGGCGATCAAGGCGCCCAGCGCATTGGCGCAGCCTTGCAGGCGCTGCGGTACGGGCAGCACGGGGTCGTCCGCGAGCAGGTCGGCCTCGCCGTGCCACAGGCCGTATTGCCCCTCCTCGCTGGCGCGCAGGCGGAAGCGCTGGCCGGCGCTGCACGTGATCTGCATCAGGCCGGGCATGGGCGCGGTTCTTTCCTCCACCCGCACCAGGGTGCCGGCCTGGGCCAGCACCTCGCCGCCGTCCGGCGTGCGGACCTCGCTGCCGGCCAGCAGCGGGACCACGCCAAAGGGCGTGCCGTCGGCGATGCAGCGTTCGACCAGGCTCAGGTAGCGCACCTCGAAGATGCGCAGCCGCAGGACGCCGGCGGGAAAGACGGCGTTGCCCAGCGGGAAGAGGGGAATGGAAGCCATGGGTCGATGATAAGCTAGATAGCCCTCATCCGCCGCCGTCGACCGACCCCTTGACCGACCGCTCGACCGATCCTCGACCCGCTATCGACCTGGAGTAGCCGACCCGATGCCTGGCTTGATCCGCCGCCTGCTAGCGCGTTTTTTCCGGGAAATGACGGCGATCCCGGCCGTGGTCGCGCTGGCATGCTGCCTGGCGACCGCGTCGTATTTCGAGGTCGCCCCCGCCTTCGCGGCTGCCGTCGCCCCGGTCTCGGCCGCCAACGCCGTTCCAACGTCCGCAGCGCCTGCCGCTCCAGCTTCCGCCGCGCCCGCCGCGGCCGATCCAGGCTCCCCGTCCAACGCGGTCCATGTCGTCGATGCGGCGCATGCGACAACGCCAGCCGCCATGGCGGATCCCACGCCGCTGCGCATCGGCTCCAAGCGGTTCACCGAGTCCTACATCCTCGCGGAAGTGCTGGCCCAGGCCGTCGCCGCGCGGACGGGGCAGGCGCCGGTCGTCCGGCAGGGGCTGGGCAACACCGCCATCGTCTACCAGGCCTTGCAGACCGGCGGCATCGACCTGTATCCCGAATATGCAGGCACGATCGCGCAGGAAATCCTGCGCAGCGATCGCCCGCTGACCCTGGCGCAGATGCAGCCCGAACTGGCCGCGCGCGGCCTGGGCGCCGACATCCCGTTCGGCTTCAACGACGGTTATGCGCTGGCCATGCGCGCGGCCGACGCCGACCGCCTGGGCATTGCCACGCTCAGCGACCTGGCCCGGCATCAGGACCTGCGCCTGGGCTTGTCGAACGAGTTCATCGGCCGCGCCGACGGCTGGCGCGGCCTTGCCCGGCGTTACGGCTATCGGCAGGCGCCGGTGGGCCTGGACCATGGCCTGGCCTACGAGGCCCTGGCCAAGGGGCAGGTCGATGTCATCGATATCTACACGACGGATGCCAAGATCAAGGCGCTGGACCTGCGCGTGCTGCGCGACGATCTCGGCTATTTCCCCCGCTACGACGCCGTGGTGCTCTATCGCCTGGACCTGCCGCAACGGCATCCCCGCGCCTGGGCGGCGATGCGCGACCTGGCAGGCAGCATCGACGAGCGCGCCATGATCGCCATGAACGCGCGGGCCGAGCTGGACGGCGTTTCCTTCCAGGCCATCGCGCACGACTGGCTGGCGGCGCGCAGCCAGGGACGGACCGCGCCCGCTCCCGGCAGCGGCGCGCGTGGGTTCTGGGCCAAGCTGTTCGGCCCGGACCTGGGACGCTTGACGGCGCAGCATCTGCTGCTGGTGGGCGTGGCCGTCCTGGCCGCCTGCCTGGTGGCGGTGCCGGCCGGCATCCTGGTGCACGCGCGGCCGCGGCTGCGCGCACTGGCCCTGGGCCTGGCGGGGCTGTTGCAGACCATACCCTCGCTGGCCCTGCTGGCCGTGCTGATATCGCTGACCGGCGCGATCGGCGCCTTGCCGGCGTTGACGGCATTGATGCTCTACGCGCTATTGCCCATTTTCAGCAATACCTGCGCCGGCCTGGGCGAGGTGTCGGGATCGATGCGGCAGGCGGCGATCGCGCTGGGCATGACGTCCTGGCAGGCCTTGCGGCTGGTGCAGTTTCCGCTCGCGCGGCCGACCATCATCGCCGGTATCCGGACCGCGTCGTCGATCGCCATCGGCACGGCCACCATCGCGGCGTTCATCGGCGCGGGGGGATATGGCGAGCGCATCGTCACCGGACTGGCATTGAACGACCGCGCGTTGATGCTGGCGGGGGCGGTGCCCGCCGCCGCGCTGGCGCTGGCCAGCGAACTGTTCTTCGAAGCGCTGCAATGGCGGCTGCGGCGCCATGCGCGGCGCTAGGCGCCTGCAGGCAGCGTGCTCACTGGCGCGCTCACTGGAATAGCCACGCGCCGGCCGTCGCGCCCAGGCGGACGGGCTTATTCCGCCTTGGTGTTCATCTGCTTGATCAGCGCGCTCCATTTGCGCTGTTCCGCCTGCGTGAACTTGCCGAAGTCCGCGGCGCTGCCGCCCACCGGGTCGGCGCCCTCGGCGATCATCTTGTCCTTGAGTTCCGGCAGCAAGCGGTTGATGTTCGTATTGAGCGTGGCGATCACCTCCGGCGGCGTACCCTTGGGCGCGAACATGCCGAACCAGGATCCGGCCTCGAAGCCAGGGAAACCGCTTTCCGCCACGCTGGGAATATCGGGCATGGAGGCCGAGCGGCGCGCGCTGCTCACCGCGATCGCCCGCAGCTTGCCGGCCTTGATCTGGCCGATCACCGACGGGATGGTGGCGAACATGAACTGCACGCGGCCGGTGAGAAGATCGTTCAGCGCGTCCGCGCCCTTGTAGGGCACGTGCGTGGCCTGCAGGCCATTGAGCTGCATCAGCATATAGCTGGACAGGTGCGAGGACGTGCCTATGCCCGTCGAACCGTAGTTCAGCTTGCCCGAGTGCGCCTTGGCGTAGACCAGGAACTCCTTCATGTCGTGTATGGGCAGGTCGGGCGGCACCACCAGCACGTTGGGAACGTCGGCGAGCTGGATGACGGGCACCAGGTCGACCAGCGGATCGTAGTTCAGCTTGTTGAGGCTGGAGTTCACCGCGATCGGGCCGACCGAATCGACGATCAGGGTATAGCCGTCCGGCGCCGATCGCGCGACGTATTCCGTGCCGATGTTGCCGCCCGCGCCGGGCTTGTTCTCGACGATGAAGGTCTGCTTCAGGCGCTGGCTGAGCAGGTTGGCGACGCTGCGAGTAAGAATATCGGTCGTACCGCCCGCCGTGAACGCCACGACGACCTTGACGGGCTTGTCCGGATAGGTGTCCGCCCGGGCCGAGCCCGTGACGGCCAGGCTACCCAGCAAGGCGCTTGCCAACAGGGCGCCGGTGGCGATGCGCCGGCGCAGGGTGATGGCGGGACTGCTCGTCATTGTCTTCCTCCTCGTTTATCCGCGAGCCGCGGGATTCTTCCGCGCATCGGGTCGCCGCATGGGCGGCGGGTCCGGCGCCGAATCTTGTATGTATATCGGGAGACTATACGGCAGTCCGCGCGGTGCCAGCCATGCTCCAAATCCCGGGGGCAGGCCGGCAGCGCGCGCCGTCCCCGGGGCCGCGTCAACCCTCCGTCTTGATGCCGGCCTTGCTCACCACCTCGGCCCACCTGCGTATCTCCGCCTGCTGGAATTGCGCGAATTCCCGTGGCGGCATACCGGAGGGCTCCACGCCCATGTCGCGCAGCTGCGCCAGCACCTTGGGCTGCTTGAGCACGTCGGCGATGGCGCGATAAAGCTTATCGAGGATGTCGGCCGGCATGCCGGCCGGCGCGAAGATGGCTTGCCACGCCTGCACCTGGTAGCCGGCCACGCCTGCTTCCATCATGGTAGGCACGTCGGGCAGGCTTTCCAGGCGCCGCGGGGAGGTCACCGCCAGCGCGCGCAGCTTGCCGCCCTTCACATGCGGGACGACCGTCGGCCCCTCGAACATGAAGTCGACCTGCCCGCCGATCACGTCCGGCAGCGCCGAGCGGCTGGAATAGGGCACGTGCACCATCTTCACACCGGCCATTTGCTCCAGCAGCACGCCGGACAAGTGCTGGGTGGTGCCTATGCCCGAGGACGCGAACGCGATCGCGCCGGGCCGCTTGCGGGCGTCGGCGATGAGGTCGGCGACGCTGCGATAGGGGCTCTCCTGCCTGACCACCAGCGTATTGCCGTTCATCCCGATGATGGTGACGGGCTGGAAGGAGCGCACCGGGTCGTACTGCATATTGCGGAACAGGCTGGGATTGATGGCGTGCGACGCGATGCTGGCGCCCAGCAGGGTGTAGCCGTCGGCGGGCGCCTTGGCGACGTAGGCCGACCCTATCATGCCGGTGGCGCCCGGCCGGTTGTCCACCACGACCGAGGTGCGCAGCGCGTCGCCCAGGTGCTGGGCGACGATGCGGCCCAGCACGTCGGTGTTGCTACCCGGCGGAAAGGCCACCACATAGTTGATGGGCCGGTTGGGCCACCCATTGGTCGCCGCGCGGGCGCGGGGCAGGGCCAGGGTCGCCATGGCGGCGAGCGTGGTACGCAGGAATTCCTTGCGATGCATGAGAGTCTCCTCCTCCGTGTGCCGGGAATGCCCGGGATGCCCGGGATGCCCGGGATGCCGCCGTGCCGCCGATGCCTTGCCGGCGGCTTGTTATTTGGCGTCGACGCTGCCCCACTGGCCGTAGCGGGCGACGGCCTTTTCGTCGAAGCCGAAGCCCAGCCCCGGCTCCTGGTGCAGGATGACGTGGCCATCGCGGTGCTCCAGTTGCCGGTCGACCAGGCGGCGGAAGTTCAGCACCTGGTCATCCCAGAAGAACTCGACATAGCGGGCATTGGGCGTGGCCGCCACCAGCGGCGCGTGCACGTCGTGGAACCAGTGCGGGCAGACAACGACGCCATAGCTGGCGGCGGTGGCCGCGATGCGCTTCCACTCCGTGATGCCGCCGCAGACCAGCGCATCGGTTTGCAGGATGGCGGCGCCGCCCTTGTCCAGGAGTTCCTTGTGATACCAGCGGCCGTAGCCGATTTCGCCCGTGGCGACCGGCACGCGGGTCAGCCGAGCCAGCTTGGCGTGGCTGTCGATGTCGTCCGGCGAGAAAGGTTCCTCCAGGAAGTAGGGGTCGTATTGCTCGAAGCGGCGCACGTACTGCATGGCCTGGGTGACGTCGGTCCAGGCATTGTTCAGGTCCAGCATCAGTTCGATGTCCGGGCCCACCGCGGCACGCGCCGCGCGGAGGCGATCTTCCTCTTCCTTCGGACTCAGGCGGCCGGCCTTCATCTTCACGGCGGTGAAGCCCTTGGCCACATAGCTGGCCAGTTCGTCGCCCAGCTTGGCCGGCGTCTTGCCATCCAGGTAGTAGCCGCCGCTGGCATAGGCCGGCACGCGGTCCAGCGCCGTCGCGCCCAGGTAGCGGTGCAGGGGCAGGCCGGCGCTGCGCGCATTCAGGTCCCACAGGGCGGTGTCCAGCGCGCTGATGGCGCGCATCACCGTGCCGGCGCGGCCTTGCAGCAGCGATTCGTTGTACATCTTTTGCCACAGGGCCTCGACGGCGCTGCTGTCCTCGCCCACCAGGAGCGGCGCCAGCAATTGTTCGACGGCGACGGAAAACAGCTGGCCGGCGGCGCTGCCGACATAGCAGAAGCCGATGCCTTCGACGCCGTCGCTGCTGCGCACCTTGACCAGGCCGTAGTGGCGGGTGCTGACGGTGCGGGTGGAAAAGGACGTGACTTTGTCGAGCGGGACGGCGGCATGGCAGAACTGGACCGAGGCGATACGGGGCACGGCGAACTCCTTGGGAATGATGGGTATGGAATCGGATGGACGCTGGACGCCGCCGTCGAAAGAGGGCGGAAACCAGGGGAACGAGGCACATTCTTCGGGAATCCAGGAAAAAGAAAAATAGCGTTCCGGCATCTTGTGAAGATGTAATATCCATCTTCCCGATGGCGGGGTGCGCCTTGCCGATACCTGCGCGGCGCAGGGTGGCCGGCCGCATCGCATTCACGCATCGCATTCATATACCAAGGCATATGGACACACGCTTCCTGCAAAGCTTCATCCATGTGGTCGAGTCCGGGTCCATCGCCGAGGCGGCGCGCCGGCTGGACCTGACGCCCGCGTCGGTGGCGCAGCGGCTGAAGGCGCTGGAGGCCTCGGTCGGCAGCAAGCTGGTGGCGCGGTCCGGCCGCAATGTGCGGCCCACGGTGGCCGGCAATCGCATCATGGAACGCGCCAGGCGCCTGGTGGACGAAGTGCGCGACTTGAAGTCGGCCGCCTCCGGCACGGACCTGCCCGCCGGGCCGCTGCGCCTGGGCGCCACGCCCACCGCCTTGACAGGCATCGTGCCGACCGTACTCAAGCAATGGGTGGCACGCCATCCCGATATCGAAATCTATATCGACCCGGGCTCCACGGTGCGCCTGTACAGCCGCGTCCTGGCAGGCGAACTGGACGCCGCGGTGCTGGTGCATCCTTTGTTCGACCTGCCCAAGGGTTATGCCTGGCGCCCCTTGCGCGAGGAACCGCTGATCTTGCTGACGCGCCACGATGTCGCCGGCCGCGACGCCTTGGCCATCGCCGCGCGCGAGCCCTTCATCCGCTATGACCGCAGCGTGGTGGGGGGACGTCTGGCCGACGACTATCTGCGCGAGCGCGGCGTGAGGCCGCGCGTGCGCTTCGAACTGGACGGCATCGAGTCGATCGCCAAGCTGGTCTCGGAAGGGCTGGGGGTATCCGTGCTGCCTGACTGGCCGGTCATCGGCCGCGCGGATCCCGCGCTGAAAAAGTGGACGCTGCCCGCGCCACGGCCCACGCGCACCGTGGGTGTCCTATGGCAGCCTTCAGCGGTGCGCGCGCAACTGGTCGAGGCCTTCGTGCAGCTGGCCCTCGGCGGCAAGCGGCGGCGGTCCGCATAGGCAACCTGGCCCAGTATGACCTGTCATGCCCGGCTGCTAAAGTAAATGCTTTTCCCGAACATCCCGAGACATCGTGACTAGCCCCGACGACAAACATTCCGCCGCGCCAGGCATCGAGACCGCATCCGCGATTTCGCCCGCCGACGAGTCCCATCTGGTCGAGACCCTGGTCGGCCGCGAGACCTTGTTCCACGGCCGCTTCCTGGAAGCGCGCCGCGACACCGTGCGCCTGCCCAACGGCAACACGTCCACGCGCGAATACGTGGTGCATCCGGGCGCGGTCGTCGTCATTCCGCTGCTGGATGACGGCCGCGTGCTGGTCGAGCGCCAGTACCGTTATCCCGTGGGCCGCGTCATGATCGAATTCCCCGCCGGCAAACTGGATCCGGGCGAGGATCCCTACGACTGCGGCCGGCGCGAGCTGTTGGAGGAAACCGGCTACCGGGGCGGCGAATGGGCCTATGCCGGCGCCTTGCACCTGGCCATCGCGTACTCCACCGAGATCATCCACATCTATTTCGCGCGCAACCTGCAGGCCGGCGCCGCCGAACTGGATCCCGACGAATTCCTGGACGTCCATGCCATGGCGGTCGAGGACCTCTACGAAGCCTGCCGCGACGGGCGCGTGACCGACTCCAAAACGCTGACTTGCACCCTCTGGTTGCAGAACGTCCTCAGCGGCGCGTGGCCGCTGGAATGGAAGCAGGCGTAAGCGGACGGCGCGTCACGCCATGGGGCCGCCTTCGGGCGGGCGCCCGCGTCCGATATGTCGCGGGGCGCCGCCCAAGGCAGGGCACGATCAGTCCAGCTTGATATTCACGCTCTTGACGACCCCGGCCCATTTCTTCAGTTCGGCATCGACGAAGGCCGACAACTCCTTGGGCGTACTGGTCTTGGGCGTCGCGCCTTCGCCCTGGAAGCGCTTGAGCAGCTCCGGCGAGGACATGGCCTGCCTGATGGCCTGGTTGAGCCTGTCCACGACCGCCGGCGGCGTGCCCGCGGGCGCCATGACGGCATTCCAGGTGTTGATCTCATAACCGGCAAAGCCCTTGGTTTCCGCCACGGTGGGCACGTCGGGCAACTGGTCGGAACGTTCCCGCGTGGTCACGGCCAGGGCGCGCAGCGTGCCCGCTTTCACCTGCGGCAGCGCGGCCGGCAGCGTGGCGAAGCTGAACTGCGTTTCCCCCGTGATCACCGAGGTATTCGCCAGGGCCCCGCCGCGATAGGGAACGTGCACGATGTTCACATGTGCGTCCTGCGCGAACATCGCGCCCGCCAGGTGCACCGGCGAGCCGTTGCCGCTGGAAGCGTAATTCATGGCGCCGGGTTTCTCGCGGCATAGCGCCGCCAGCTCCTCCACGTTCTTCACGGGCAGCTTGGGATTGGCGATCAGCACCAAGGGTATCGACGCCACCATGCCGACCGGCGCGAATCCCTGGACCGGCTCGTAGCCCAGGTTCTTGTACAGGGCCGGGTTGATGCCATGGCTGGCGACGGTGGCCATGAACAAGGTATAGCCGTCCGGCTTCGATTGCGCCACATAGCTGGCGGCCAGGTTGCCGGCCGCGCCCGGCTTGTTCTCGATGATGACCGACTGGTTCAGCGCCTTGCCCAGCTGTTCCCCCAACGCGCGCGCCAGGATGTCCGTGGTGCCGCCGGCGGCGTAGCCGATGACGAGGCGGATGGGTTGTTCGGGATAGGCGGCCTGGGCGCTGCCGGGTGCGGCCGCGAAGGCGGCGCTCGTCGCCAGGATGAGGCTGGCCAGGTTCGATTTCATCGTTGTCTCCGTTGTTGTCGATGTAGGTCTGTCGGATACCGGATGGCCGCGCGGCTAATACCTGCCGCTTGCGTCCCGCCCGGGGTGGAAGTACTGCCGAAACGCCTTGCCCGCGCGGGCAAGCCGGTCCCCTGCCGGGCCGCGTGGCGGCCTGGCCTGGGTCTGTGATGCAGCGATTGCGTCCGGATCGCCGGGGCGTCGCAAGGCGCGACGTCCGCGACATTCCGCCGATTGCGTCTAGTCGATCGGGTCTAGTCGATCATGTCCCGGTGAACACCGGCGCCCGCTTCTCCGCGAACGCCTTGCGGCCTTCGCGATAGTCATTGCTGTCGAAACACCGCAATACCAGCGCGGTCATGGCTTGCTGGTCCACTTCCGGTCCCAGTTGCTGCATCTGGCGGATCATCTTCTTGCCGGCCAGCAGGGTCAGCGGCGCGTTGGCGGCGATCTGGGAGATGTAGATGTCCAGCGCGGCGTCCAGGTCGGCGACAGGCGTGACCTTGTGCAGCAGGCCCAGCTCGCGCGCCTGCGCGGCCTTGTAGCGGTTGGCGGTCAGGAAGATCTCCAGCGCGTTGGCGGGACCCACCGCGGTGACCAGGTTGCGTATCGCCGTCATGCGATAGCCCAGGCCCAGCTTGCCGGCCGGGATGGAGAACGAACTGTCGTCCGACGCCACGCGCAGGTCGCAGCACAGCGCGATGTTCAGGCCGCCGCCGATGCAGTAGCCACGGATGCGGGCGATGGTGGGCTTGTCGTAGTCGTAGAGCGCCAGTTGGGCGGCCTCGGCCACGCGCTCATAGGCCTGCACGGCTTCTTCGCCGGACCGCAACTGGTCGAATTGCGAGATGTTGGCGCCGCTGACGAAGGACTTTTCGCCGGCGCCGGTGAGCACCACCACGCGGATGTCGCCATCGTTGCGGAAGGCTTCCAGGGCAAGCGGGATGCCTTCCCACATGGCATAGGACACGGCATTGTGGCGGCCTGGGTCGTTGAAGGTGATCCAGCCGGCATTGCCGCGCTTTTCCACGATGAGGTTTTCGGTGATGCGGTCCTGCAGTAGTCGTTCGACGGTCATGGTGCGTCCTGTTTGTTTTCCACGCGGCGCGGGCCGCCGCGGTGTCTGTTCTCGTGTCGCGTGGCCCGCGGCTCGAGGCACGGGCATAGCACGCTATTGCGCTGTTGCGCTATTGCGCCGGCTTGCCTTTCTCCTCCAGCATCGCCTTGCGGCGTTCCATGCCGCGCTCCAGGTGGCGCCGCATTGCCAGGCGCGCCGCGATGCTGTCGCCGGCGGCGATGGCATCCAGGATCTGGTGGTGCTCTTCCTCGACCTGCGCCATGCGGTCGGTGCCCGTGCTGCTGTAGCGCAGCGTGCGCACCGCATCGCCGATCACGCGGCTGAAGTGGCCCAGCAGGCGCACGAAATAGGGATTGTTGGTGGCTTCCCCCACCGCCATGTGGAAGTCGATGGCGCGGTCCGCGCCGATGCGCCAATCGTCCGTCGAGGCGTCGACCCTGGCCAGGGCCTCGCGCAGGGTGGCCAGCTGCGCCTCGGTGCGATGGCGCGCCGCCAGGGCGGCCGCGCCGGCCTCGATTTCCACGCGAAGTTCGTAGACCTGCTCCAGGGCGTCGGCGCGCAACAGTTCCTGCGGCGTCAGCGCGAAATGCTGCTGCCCCGCGTCGGTGGCGACGAAGCTGCCGACGCCCCGGCGGGTCTCGATATAGCCGGACAGCTTGAGCCGGGCGATGGCCTCGCGCACCACATTGCGGCTGACGCCGAAGCTCTGCGACAGCTCCAGTTCGGTCGGCAGGCGCTGGCCGGGCTCGAACGCCTTGCTGAGGATCTTGCCGCGGATTTGCAGGGCGATTTCGTCAGGCAGGTTGTCGGGCCGGGCCAGGTTGCCGAAGGGCGGGTCGGTGACGAGGTCGGTGGCGGCCATGGTGCGTTCCAGGATGCTTGCTAGGGGGCCTGATGGTGTCACACCACGCCGGCGCCGCGCAAACGCTCGCACTCGGCGGCGTCCACGCCCAGCCAGGCCAGGATCTCCGCCGTGTTGGCGCCCGTTTCCGGGGCCGGCCGGGGCGCGGGCAGCTCACCGTCGCTGAAGTTCACCGGCTGCGCCATGATGGAGATCGGTCCCTTGCGCGGGTGCTCGACCTGGCGGGTCATGCGCAGGTGTTGCACCTGTTCGTCGGCGAACGTGCCATCCATGGCCAGGATGGGGCCGCAGGGCACGCCCGCGGCGTTCAAGGCCGCGATCCAGTCGGCGCTGTTGCGCGTGCGCGTGCGGGCAATGATCTCGCGGTTCAGGTCCGCGCGGTTGTCCACCCGCAGCCCGGCTTCGGTGAAGCGCGGATCCTTGATCATTTCCGGCATGCCCAGCACTTCGCACAGGCGACTGAACATGGTCGAGCCCATCGCGGCGATATTGATATGGCCATCGGCGGTGGGATAGACCCCGGTGGGCGCGCTGGTCGGATGGTCGTTGCCGGACTGGCCCGGCACCTCGCCGTCGATCAGCCAACGGGTGGCCTGGAAGTCCATCATCCAGACCTGGGCTTGCAGCAGCGAGGTCTGCACCCAGCGGCCCTGGCCGCTCTGTTCGCGATCCAGCAGGGCGATGAGGACGCCGATGGCGGCGAACAGGCCGGCGCTGAGGTCGGCGATGGGGATCCCGGCGCGCATCGGGTGCCCGGGCTCGCCGGTCACGGACATGATGCCGCCCAGGCCCTGGGCGATCTGGTCCAGGCCGGGGCGGTCGGCATAGGGGCCGTCCTGGCCGAAGCCGGAGATGCTGGCGTACACCAGGCGCGGGTTGATGGCGCGCAGCGATTCATAATCGATGCCCAGCTTCTTCTTGACCGAGGGGCGGTAGTTCTCCACCAGGACGTCGGCGCGCTTGACCAGCTCCAGGAAGAGGGCCTTGCCGCGCGGATCCTTCAGGTTCAGCGTCAGGCTGCGCTTGTTGCGGTGGGTGTTCTGGTAGTCGCTGAACTTGGCGGCGCCGCCCGGCTTGTCGTCCTTGACCTCGCTGGGCTCCTCGATCTTGATGATGTCGGCGCCCCAGTCGGCGAACTGGCGGACGGCGGCCGGTCCGGAGCGTACGCGCGAGAGGTCGAGGACGACGAACCGCTTCAGCGGCGAATAGGGTACAGCCATGGCCGTCTTGTCTCCTGGTTGTTATGGGATCGCGCCTTGATGTGCACGAAGTAGGATGTTGGACATCCTACTTAATTAAGAACACGCCCAGTATCCAGGGAAACCCGCATGGCGGCCATTCCCGGATGCGCCGGCCGGCTTGCCCGCGCGGGGCATGCCCGCAAGCATCCTGAAACAGGTACATCGGCGGCGGGGACGATCCCGTCCTCATCCTGTGGCACACTCGACCCCTCAACTGACAACGGGCTGGCAGCGTGGAGGCGCGCCGCCCCATACGCTGGAACGTCAAGACAATGAAAAAAATCCGCATGCTGGGCCTCCTCTTGCTGAGCCTGGCCAGTGCACCCGCCTTTACGCAGGGCCGACCGGCCGTATCGGGAGACACCCACCGGCCGGTGACGGGAGAGGACCGCGAGGCCTACATCACCCGCCTGATGCAGAAAATGACGCTGGACGAGAAGATCGGCCAGCTACGCCTGGTCAGCGTCGACGCCGGGCCGGACGCGCACAAGGACGTGCTGATCCGCGATATCGAGGCCGGCAAGGTCGGCGGCATATTCAATACCGTGACCCGGCCGGACATCCGCCTGTTGCAGGACGCCGCGGTGCGCAGCCGCTTGAAGATCCCGCTGTTCTTCGCGTACGACGTCGTGCACGGCCATCGCACGATATTCCCCATCGGCCTGGGCCTGGCGTCCACCTGGGATATGGACGCCGTCGCCCTGAGCGGCAGGATTTCCGCCATCGAGGCCAGCGCCGACGGCCTGAACATGACCTTCTCGCCCATGGTGGACATTTCCCGCGATCCGCGCTGGGGCCGCAATTCGGAGGGCTTCGGCGAGGATACCTACCTGGTCTCGCGCATCGGCGCGACGCTGGTGCATGCCTACCAGGGCGCCGACCCGGCCGCGCCGGGCAATATCCTGGCGGCGGTCAAGCATTTCGCGTTGTACGGCGCCATCGAGGGCGGCCGCGACTACAACACGGTGGACATGAGCCCGCAGCGCATGTTCCAGGACTACCTGCCGCCCTACAAGGCGGCCATCGACGCGGGCGCGGCCGGCGTCATGATCTCGCTGAACGCCATCAACAGCGTCCCGGCCACGGCGAACAAGTGGCTGTTGCAGGACGTGCTGCGCAAACAGTGGGGCTTCAAGGGCGTGACCATCAGCGATCACGGCGCCATCATGGAGATGATCAAGCATGGCGTGGCCGCCGACGGCGAGGATGCGTCGCGCCTGGCGATCACGGCCGGCGCCGACCTGAGCATGAGCGACAGCATGTACGGGAAGAACCTGAAGCCCTTGTTGCAGGCGGGCCGCATCAAGCAGGCGGACATCGATCGCGCCGTGCGCGATGTGTTGCGCGTCAAGTACGACCTGGGCCTGTTCCAGAATGCCTATCGCCACGTCGGCGTCGCGGCGGACGACCCTTCCGACACCAACGCCGAAAGCCGCATGCACCGCCAGGCCGCCCGCGATGTGGCGCGGCAGAGCCTGGTGCTGCTGAAGAACGCCAACCAGACCCTGCCGCTGAAGAAGCAGGGCACCATCGCCGTGGTCGGCGCGCTGGCCAAGAGCCAGCGCGACATGATGGGCAACTGGTCGGCGGCCGGCGTGCCGGGCCAGGTGGTGTCGCTGTACCAGGGCATGGCCGATGCCGTCGGCGACAAGGCCACGCTGCTGTATGCGCGCGGCGCCAACGTGGTCGACGATCCGGAGATCGTCAAGTACCTGAACCTCTATGAAAAGGACGTCGAGGACGACACGCGCACGCGCCAGCAGATGATAGACGAGGCCGTCGAGACGGCGCGCAAGGCCGACGTGGTGGTGGCCGTGGTGGGCGAGACCCAGGGCATGGCGCATGAAGCGTCCAGCCGGTCGGACATCACCTTGCTGGGCGGGCAGGAGGAGATGCTCAAGGCGCTGAAGGCGACCGGCAAGCCCCTGGTGGTGGTGTTGATGAATGGCCGGCCGCTGGCGCTGGGCTGGGAGAAGGACAACGCCGATGCCTTGCTGGAGACCTGGTTCGCCGGCACCGAAGGCGGCCATGCGGTGGCCGACGTGCTGTTCGGCGACGTCAATCCATCGGGCAAGCTGCCGATGACCTTCCCGCGTTCGGTGGGCCAGATCCCGATCTACTACAACCACTTGAACACGGGCCGCCCCTTCGACCCGCAACATCCGGACAAGTACACGTCCCGCTATTTCGATGCGCCCAACGGGCCCTTGTTCCCCTTCGGCTACGGGCTGAGCTACACCACCTTCGATGTGTCGGACGTCAGGCTTTCGGCCGCGTCGGTGCCCATGGGCGGCACGGTGCGCGCCAGCGTGACGGTGCGCAACAGCGGCGCGCGCGACGGCGCGACGGTGGTGCAGCTGTACCTGCAGGATCCGGTGGCGTCGATCAGCCGTCCGGTGAAGGAGCTCAAGGGCTTCCAGAAAATCCTGTTGAAGGCGGGGGAGGAGAAGGAAGTCAGCTTCACCATCGCGCGGGATGACCTGGCCTTCTACGACAACGACCTCAAGCGCGTGGTCGAGCCGGGGCGCTTCAATGTCTATATCGGGCTGGATTCGGAAGACGTGAAAGCGGCCAGTTTCGAACTGCGGCCCGGCAAGGGCGGCTGACGCCGCGGCGCGGCGCCGAATGAGAACGCCCGCATCGGTGAAGAGCCGATGCGGGCGTTTTCCTGGGGCGACGCCGGTTTATCGAACGCCGATCAGTTCCACTTCGAACGTCAGGTCCGCATTCGGGGGAATGACGCCGCCGGCGCCGCGTGCGCCGTAGGCCGTCTTGGCGGGGCAGAACAGCGTGGCCTTGCCGCCGACCGCCATGTGCTGGATGCCTTCGGTCCAGCAGGGAATGACCTGGCGCAGGCTGAACGAGATAGGCTGGTTGCGCTTGTAGGAACTGTCGAATTCGGTGCCGTTGGCCAGCGTGCCGCGATAGTTCACGGTGACGGTGTTGTCGGCCGTCGGCTTCATGCCCTTGCCGGCGGTGACCGTCTCGATGCGTACGCCGGACGGCAGGGTCTCGACCGCGTTGGACTGGGCATGGCTTGCCGCGGCGAAGGCCAGGGCGGCCCCGGCGACGAAGATACGGGATGCTTTCAATTAGGACTCCAGGTTGACGCCGATACTCAACGAATCAGATTGAGGAATTCCGCACGCGTGGCGGGATTATCGTGAAATTCGCCCAGCATGACGGACGTCACCATGGACGAATTCTGTTTTTCCACGCCGCGCATCATCATGCACATGTGCTGCGCCTCGATGACCACCGCCACGCCCGATGCGCCGGTGACCTGCTGCACGGCCTCGGCGATCTGGCGGCTGAGGTTTTCCTGGATCTGCAAGCGGCGCGCGTACATGTCGACGATGCGCGCGACCTTGGACAAGCCCAGCACCTTGCCCTTGGGCAGGTAAGCGACATGGGCCTTGCCGATGAAGGGCAGCATGTGGTGCTCGCACAGGGAATACAGTTCGATGTTCTTGACCAGCACGATCTCGCTCGTGTCCGAGGAAAAGAGCGCGCCGTTGACGATCTCTTCCAGCGACTGCCGATACCCCTGGCAGAGGTAGTGCATGGCCTTGGCGGCGCGCTTGGGCGTGTCGCGCAGGCCTTCGCGGTCGGGATCCTCGCCCAGCGATTGCAGGATGGCGTGATAGTTCGATTCCAGGGACATGATTCTTCTTAACCTGTGAGAGTCGGGGCGCCGGCGTCGCGCGGCATGGCGATACGATAACAAACCGGCGGACCGGGCGCGCCGGCTGATCGCGTTGGAATCCGCCGCCTAGCGCAGCGGCGTGCAGGGGGCGGCCCCGGTCACCGCCTGCGCGTTCTTGCCGACCAGTTCGCGCACGCCGCATTCCGAGTTGAACATGCGGCGGCTGTCGTGGCCGACACCGGCCACTTCGTAGGCCTGGTGCTCGATTTTCAGCTTCTGGTTGGCGGGCAGCCACTGTTCGTATTTCACATAGGCCTTGCCGCGCGCCAGGCGCGTGGCGCCCTGGGCCTCGGCGGCGCAGGTCTTGTCCAGCAGGCGGTGTTCCGGATTGTTGTCGGCGCCGCCCAGCAGATAGGTCACCGACCTGCCGGCGTAGCGGCGCGCCAGGCGCACGGCTTCCTGCGCGGGCGTGGCCGGCCCGACGCCGCTGGCCGGCAGCCCGGCGGGGAGGTGTTCCAGGCCGTACTTGTAGGCGTTGTAGTCCGGACACTGGCCGGGATTGAACGGCGCGAAGCCCTTGCCGTCGTCCTTGGGGCGGTCCTTGGACAGGTAGACATAGGACGAGGGATTGGCGATGACGTAGCGCATGTCGACACCGCCGCGCCTGATGCGTTCGTCCACCGCGTTGAAGACGGCATAGCGCTGGACCAGTTGCGCTCCGGCGGAATGACCCGCGATCACCACGTCCTGCAGCAAGGGCAGGCGGCGCTGGTCGGCGACGCGCGCAAGCAGATCGTCGAGGACCTCGAACGCGCTGACCGGCGCGGGCCGGCGCGCGGCCTTGATGCTGGCTTCGCCGGATGACCAGCGGCCGTGGCTCCAGGCCGGCATCTTGTCGAAACCGCGGTCGATGGCGGCGGGGAACTTGGGCGCGAGCAGCAGGGTATCCCCGTCGGCGCCGGGGCTCAGGGCCAGGATGTTCGCGCCGGTCTGGAAGTAGTCGTCGCCGTTGCGGTTGCGCCCATGGATGATGATCAACACGTGGCGTATCTTGTCCAGGTGCGCGCGCGCCAGGTCGACGTTGGCGTAGACCGGGAAGGGGTAGTGGTGGCCAGGGCGGCCCAGTTCCAGTGTCTGCCAGGAGGGGGCGGGGCCGTGCGAGGCGGGAGCGGCGTGGGTCGCGCTTGCCAGCGGCAAGGCGCAGAGCGCCGCGACAGCGGGCAGGGCGGACAGGAAAGCGCGAGCAGACATGGGACACCGGCGATTTGGCGTTGCCGCATTGTATGCCTGGGAACGGGCGTCCATCCGTTATGCGCGCGCGGTTTGCGCGGCTGGTCGCGCGAGGCCTGTTTCAGCGGATTTCGACGGTCGTGCGGGTGACGGTCAGGCGCCCGGCGCGTCCCAGTAGTCGGCCGCCGCATAGGTTCGCCGCAGCAGATCGACGAAGACGCGGACGCGGGCGGGGGAGTGCCGGCGTTCGGGCAGCACCGCATAGATGCCGTTCGGGGGCGCCGCGTAGTCGTCGAGCACGGTGCGCAGGCGGCCGTGCGCCAGGTCGTGGCGGACTTCCCACATCGATCGCCAGGCCAGGCCGCAACCCGCGAGGGTCCATTCGTGCAGGACGCTGCCGTCGCTGCATTCCAGTCGTCCGCCTATCCGCTGCGCCTGGACCTGGCCGTCTATCGTGAACAGCCAGCCGCGCGCCTGGTTGGCCTGGTTGCCGAAGGACAGGCAGTCGTGGCGCGCCAGGTCGGCCGGCGTGGCGGGCGTTCCGCGCCGGGCCAGGTAGGCGGGGGAGGCGACCACCACCCGGCGGTTGTCTGCCAGGCGGATGCCGACCAGGCTGGAGTCGTTCAGGTCGCCGATGCGCACGGCGCAGTCGTAGCGCTCCTCGATCAGGTCGACCAGGCGGTCGCTCAAGTCCAGCGTGACGCTGACGTCGGGATGGTCGGCGGTGTAGGCGGGCAGCAGGGGGGCGACATGGCGGCGGCCGAAGCCGGCCGGGGCGCTGATGCGCAGGTGGCCGCTGGGGCGCGCGCTGCCCGAAGCGATCAGGTTCTCGCTGTCGTCGAGGTCGCGCAGGATGCGTTGCGCGTATTCCAGCAGGGCGCTGCCCTCGGCGGTCAGCGACAGGCGGCGGGTGGTGCGCACGAGCAGCTTCACGCCCAGGCGGGTCTCCAGCGCGTCGATGCGCCGCCCGACCATGGCCGCCGTCACACCCTCCGCCCGCGCGGCTGCGGACATGCTGCCCAGCGTGGCGACGTCGACGAAGGTCTGTAGTTGCTTGAAGCGGTCCAAGGAGACTCCTGAAGAAAAGGGACTGTCGTTCGGTGGGCCCGTACGGCCCCGGGGCAGCCGACCCGCCCTCGGGGCTGGGAACGCCCCAAGGGCCCGGCCCGCCCCGGTCCTCGTCCTGGCCCTGACCCTGACCGCGGCTCGGCCCCGGCCCGGCCCGGCCCGGCCCGGCCCGGCCCGGCCCGGTCCAGCCCGGCCCGGCTCGGCTCGGCTCGGCTCGGCTCGGCTCGGCCCGACCCAACCCAACCCGACCCGGCTCGGCCCAACGCGGCCCAGCGTGGCCCGGCCGGCCAGCTGCGCGGGCGGGAGGGCGCCGGCCGAAGGCCCCGGCTCGGCTCGGGAGCGATTACGAGGCCAGGGCTCCTGCTCCCTGCGGCGGCCCCAGTAATTCGATACCTAAAATAAAAGATGAATCTACTTTTATATCCTTTTTAATTCAATATCCCCTCCGTAAACTGTCCCCCTTGCCCGCCAATATTCCGGAGCCCTCATGAGCCTGACCCTGCCCGCCGGCGTCGCGATCGACGCGCCTATCGAAACCGGCTTCGAGACCGTCCTCACCCATGACGCCCTGGCCCTGGTCGCCGGCCTGCATCGCGCGTTCGAGGGCCGCCGCCAGGAACTGCTGGCCGCCCGCGCCGTCCGCGCCCAGCGCCTGGACCAGGGCGAAAAGCCGGACTTCCTGCCCGCCACGCGCGCCGTGCGCGAAGGCGACTGGACCATCGCCCCCTTGCCCCAGGACCTCCTCTGCCGCCGCGTGGAAATCACCGGCCCGGTCGAACGCAAGATGGTCATCAACGCCCTGAATTCCGGCGCCGACAGCTACATGACCGATTTCGAGGACTCCAACACGCCGAACTGGCACAACCAGATCAACGGCCAGGTCAACCTGATGGAGGCCGTGCGTCGCACCATCTCCCTTGAGCAGAATGGCAAGTCGTACAAACTCAACGACAAGCCCGCCGTGCTGCTGGTGCGCCCGCGCGGCTGGCACCTGGACGAAAAGCACGTCACGGTCGATGGCCAGCGCGTCTCGGGCGGCATCTTCGACTTCGCCCTGTACTTCTTCCACAACGCCAAGGAGCTGCTGGCGCGCGGTTCCGGCCCCTACTTCTACCTGCCCAAGATGGAAAGCCATCTGGAGGCGCGCCTGTGGAACGACATCTTCGTGCACGCGCAGAAGGCACTGGGCATCCCGCAGGGCACCATCAAGGCCACGGTCCTGATCGAAACGATACTCGCCGCCTTCGAAATGGACGAGATCCTGTTCGAGCTGCGCGAGCACAGCGCCGGCCTGAACGCCGGCCGCTGGGACTACATTTTCAGCTGCATCAAGAAGTTCAAGGTCGAGCGCGACTTCTGCCTGGCCGACCGCGCCAAGGTCACCATGACGTCGCCCTTCATGCGCGCCTACGCCCTGTTGCTGCTCAAGACCTGCCACCGCCGCAACGCGCCGGCGATCGGCGGCATGAGCGCCTTGATTCCGATCAAGAACGACCCCGTCAAGAACGAGCAGGCCATGGCCGGCATCCGCGCCGACAAGGCGCGTGACGCCACCGACGGCTATGACGGCGGCTGGGTCGCACACCCGGGCCTGGTCGACGTGGCGATGGAGGAATTCCGCAAGGTGCTGGGCGACGCGCCCAACCAGATCGGCAAGCAGCGGCCCGACGTCGCCGTGGCGGCCGCCGACCTGTTGAATTTCCAGCCGGAGGCGCCCATCACCGAAGCCGGCTTGCGCGCCAATATCAACGTCGGCATCCACTACCTGGGATCCTGGCTGGACGGCAACGGCTGCGTGCCGATCAACAACCTGATGGAAGACGCCGCCACGGCGGAAATCTCCCGTTCCCAGGTGTGGCAATGGATACGCTCGCCGAAGGGCGTGCTGGAGGGCGGCGCCAAGGTCACGCCCGACCTGGTGCGCAAGCTCATCCCCGAGGAGCTGGCCAAGGTTCACGAAGTCGCCGGCCCCAGCAAGGCGTACGACCGTGCTGCCCAGATCTTCGAGCAGATGAGCACCCAGGACGATTTCGCCGAGTTCCTGACCCTGCCGCTGTACGAGGAAGTCTAGGCCGGCCTGGCGCGGCCGCGCCGATAGGCGACCCAATCGGTCGCCGGCGTGGCCAGCGCGGCGCCGGCCCAGGCGGGATCGATCGGATAGTAATAGCAGTCCAGGAAGGTCTCCTTCCCGACGCCGACCCCGACCTCGCCTCGGCCCCCGGCCGCCCGCGCCGGGGCTTCGAGCCTTACCCGGGTCTTCCGCCGCAGGAAACACGACCCGCCCGAGGGATCGACTTCCTCGATTTCGTCCATCAGCGCCAGCAGGGCCGGATCCACCTCGTGGATGTCGCCCACGATGGCCTGGCCGCCGCCGTCCGGCAGCAGCCCGGGCCAGTCGCCAAAATCATATAGCGTGCCCCGCACCGTCCCCCGGCCCACCGGCCGCGGCGCCGTCAGGCCCCGCCGCGCCGCCGCCCGCGCCAGGTCGTTGATTTCGCCGGCGCGCAGGGTCCCGTAGACAAAAACGTATATGCTCATGGAATGTCCCTGGCCCAGCCAGGGTCTTGAAAACGGCTGTCCAGCCCGCATTTGCTGATCATCGAGCCGGCCGTCCCAGGCCGGATGTCCAACTCCATATTCAGCGCCCGCCGTCACGAACCGCCCCGCGGCTCGGTGGCACTGGGGCCAAAGCGAACATTATGCGATTCGACAAGCTGACCACCAAATTCCAGCAAGCGCTGGGCGACGCGCAAAGCCTGGCGGCGCGCAACGACAACCAATACATCGAGCCCGTGCACGTGCTGGCGGCCTTGCTGTCCGACGCCGACAGCGGCGCCGGCAGCCTGCTGGCGCGCGCCGGCGTGGCCGTCAACCGGCTGCAGCCGGCGATCGACCTGGCCTTGCAGAACCTGCCGCAGGTGCAGGGCGAGGGCAATGTGCAGGTCGGCCGCGACCTGCAAGCCGTACTGACCCGCACCGACAAGGAAGCGGCGCGGCGCGGCGATACCTATATCGCCAGCGAGCTTTTCCTGCTGGCGCTGGCCGACGACAAGGGCGAGGCCGGCCGCATCCTCCGTGAAGCGGGCCTGCAGAAGAAGGCCCTGGAATCCGCCGTCGACGCCGTGCGCGGCGGCGAAAGCGTGCAGGGCGCCGAGGGCGAATCGAACCGCCAGGCGCTGGCCAAGTACACGCTGGATCTTACCGAGCGGGCCCGCGAAGGCAAGCTGGACCCCGTCATCGGCCGCGACGACGAAATCCGCCGGACCATCCAGATCCTGCAACGTCGCACCAAGAACAATCCCGTGCTGATCGGCGAACCGGGCGTGGGCAAGACCGCCATCGTCGAGGGCCTGGCGCAGCGCATCGTCAACGACGAAGTGCCGGAAAGCCTGCGCGGCAAGCGCGTCCTGTCCCTGGACATGGCCGCGCTGCTGGCGGGCGCCAAGTTCCGCGGCGAGTTCGAGGAGCGCCTGAAGGCCGTGCTGAAGGAGCTGGCGCAGGACGACGGCAGCAACATCGTCTTCATCGACGAGCTGCACACCATGGTCGGCGCCGGCAAGGCCGAGGGTGCGATGGACGCGGGCAATATGCTCAAGCCGGCGCTGGCGCGCGGCGAACTGCACTGCATCGGCGCGACCACGCTGGACGAGTACCGCAAGTACCTGGAAAAGGACGCCGCGCTGGAGCGCCGCTTCCAGAAGGTGCTGGTGGGCGAGCCCGACGTCGAGTCGACCATTGCCATCCTGCGCGGCTTGCAGGAACGCTATGAACTGCACCACGGCGTGGAAATCACCGACCCGGCCATCGTGGCCGCGGCCGAATTGTCCAACCGCTACATCACCGACCGCTTCCTGCCCGACAAGGCCATCGACCTGATCGACGAGGCGGCGGCGCGCATCCGCATGGAAATCGATTCGAAGCCGGAGGTGATGGATCGCTTGGACCGCCGCATCATCCAGTTGAAGATCGAGCGCGAAGCGGTGAAGAAGGAGTCCGACGAGGCCTCCAAGCGCCGCTTGAACGTGATCGAGGAAGAACTGGAAAAGCTGCAGCGCGAGTACAACGACTACGAGGAAATCTGGAAGGCCGAGAAGGCCGCCGTGCAAGGCAGCCAGGCCATCAAGGAAGAGATCGACCAGGTGCGCGCCGAGATGGCCGAGTTGCAGCGCAAGGGCCAGTTCGACAAGCTGGCGGAGCTGCAATACGGCAAGCTGCCCGAGCTGGAAGCGCGCTTGAAGTCCGCCGAGAGCGGCGCGGAAAAGGCTGAGGCCGAACCGGGCCGGCCGCGCTTGCTGCGTACCCAGGTGGGCGCCGAGGAAATCGCCGAGGTCGTGTCGCGCGCCACCGGTATTCCCGTGTCGAAGATGATGGAAGGCGAGCGCGAAAAGCTGCTGGGCATGGAAGACTTCCTGCATCGCCGTGTGGTGGGGCAGGACGAGGCCGTGCGCCTGGTGTCCGACGCCATCCGCCGTTCGCGGGCCGGCCTGTCCGATCCCTCGCGTCCCTATGGATCGTTCCTGTTCCTGGGACCGACGGGCGTCGGCAAGACCGAGTTGACGCGGGCCCTGGCCGAGTTCCTGTTCGATTCGGAGGAACATCTTATCCGCATCGACATGAGCGAGTTCATGGAGAAGCATTCGGTGGCTCGCCTGATCGGCGCGCCCCCGGGATACGTGGGCTACGAGGAAGGCGGCTACCTGACCGAGGCGGTGCGGCGCAAGCCCTACAGCGTGATCCTGCTCGATGAAGTCGAGAAGGCGCATCCGGATGTCTTCAACGTGCTGCTGCAAGTGCTGGACGACGGCCGCCTGACCGACGGCCAGGGTCGCACGGTGGACTTCCGCAACACGGTGGTGGTGATGACGTCCAACCTGGGCTCGCAGCACATCCAGTCGATGGCGGGGCAGCCTTACGAAGTCATCAAGGAAGTCGTGTGGGACGAACTCAAGCAGGCTTTCCGGCCGGAGTTCCTCAACCGCATCGACGAGGTGGTGGTCTTCCACGGCCTGGCCGCGCAGCACATCGAGTCGATCGCCCGCATCCAGCTCAAGCGGCTGGGCGAGCGGCTGGAGAAGCAGGAGATGCGGCTGGAGATCAGCGATGCCGCGATGAAGGAGATCGCCCGCGCGGGCTTCGATCCGGTGTTCGGCGCGCGGCCGTTGAAGCGCGCGATCCAGCAGCAGATCGAGAATCCGGTCGCCAAGCTGATCCTGGAGGGCCGCTTCGGTCCGCGCGACGTGGTGCCGGTGGATGTGCGCGACGGCAAGCTGGTGTTCGAACGCACCTTGCAGTAAGCGCGGCAAGGCGGCGCCGTCCGCCGCCGCTGCGCCCGGATAAAAAGAGCGGGGCCGTCTTCCTGACGGTCCCGTTTTTTTTTCCCGGGGGGCGGTTCGAGACGAAAAAAAGCCCCCGCGCCATCGGCGTGGGGGCCCGCGTACCTGTTTCCGTCCGCCGGATCAGATCAGCAGTTCGATCACGAACGGCCCCTTGCGCTTGTTGGCGGCGGCGAGCAGGTCCGCGAACTGGTCCATGTCCTGCGCCTGGGCCGCTTCCACGCCCATGCCGTTGGCCAGCTTGACCCAGTCCAGCGCCGGGCGCGTCAGGTCCAGCATGTCCATGGCGGTCTTGCCCGCCGCGGCGCCGACGCCCGCCAGTTCGCCCAGCAGGATGGCGTACTTGCGGTTGGCCAGGATCACCGTGGTGACGTCCAGCTGCTCGCGCGCCTGCGTCCACAGCGCTTGCAGCGAATACATCGCGGACCCGTCGGCCTGCAAGGACACCACGCGCCGGCCCGGGGCCGCAATGGCCGCGCCGGTGGCCAGCGGCAGCCCGTTGCCGATGGCGCCGCCCGTGATCTGCAGCCAGTCGTGCGGCGCGGCGTTGACCGTGCCGGGGTAGAACGCGCGACCGAAGCTCACGCCCTCGTCGACGACGATGGCATGGTCCGGCAGCAGGGCCGTGACGGTCTGTGCCACGGCTTCCGACGTGACGGCGCCGCGCGCCGGCTCCATGCGCACCCGCTCCGCCACCGGCGCGGCTTCGTGCGCGGCCAGCATGTCCGCCAGGCGGGCCAGGGCGTCGCCCTGGTCCTGCTCGGGACGGCTGAGGACGTGGATCTGGCAGTCCTCGGGATAGAGCAGCGCCGGCTTGTCGGGATAGGCGAAGAACGCCACCGGCGCCTTGGCGCCGACCAGGATCAGGTGCTTGACGCCCTTGAGCGCGGCCAGCGCCGGCTCGACCGCGTAGGGCAGGCGGGCGATGGGCTGGCGGCCGGCGCCCCGTTCGACGCGGCGGTTGGAAGTCGGCGCCATCATGCGCGCGCCGGTTTTCTGCGTAATGCGGCCGGCCACGGACAGCGGGCCCTCGCGCAGCGCGTCATTGCCCATGAACAGCACGGCCGGCTCGCCCGTGCGCAGGATGCGCGCGATGGCGCTCAGGACGCCTTCGTCCACGGTGGGCGCGGGCGGCACGTCCAGGGCGTCGGCGACCACGCCGCCGGGGTTCCAGCAGGTGTCGGACGGAGCGATCAGCGTGGCGATCTGGCCGGGCGAGGTGCGCGCGGCCTGGACCGCGGCGGCGGCATCGCGGCCGATGGTCTCGGCGGTGCTGGACGTGCGGGTCCAGGCCGACACCGGACGTGCCCACCCTTCGGTATCGGCGGTCAGCGGCGCGTCCAGCGGACGATGGTGCGTCGCCTGGTCGCCGACGATGTTGACGATGGCCGAGTTGGCGCGGCGCGCGTTGTGCAGGTTCGCCAGGCCGTTGGCCAGGCCAGGGCCGCAATGCAGCAAGGTGGCGGCCGGACGGTCCGCGATGCGGGCATAGCCGTCGGCGGCGCCGGTGACCACGGTTTCGGCCAGCGCCAGCACGCAGCGCATGCCCGGGATGCGGTCGAGCGCGGACACGAAATGCATTTCGCTCGTGCCGGGGTTGGCAAAGCAGGTATCGATGCCGCTCTTGAGCAGCGTATGGACCAGACTTTCGGCGCCGTTCATTGCTTCCTCATTCTCGTAGGCGTAAAAAACCAGCCAGAGTGTACGCCCCCGCGAAACGCGCCTTTTCCATGGCGCAGGGGCGCGACGTCGAGAATGAAGGGCTTGCTGCGCGAAAAGGCGGCAGAATACGCGCAAATGGCGGGTGAATATGGGCAAATGGGGAAAGGATCCGCCGCGTAGGGCGGGTTCCCTGGGGTTTACCCTTGAATATCTTCTTCGTTGATCAAGCCTTCGCGGCCGTAGAACTTGACGCCGATGTGTATGCGGTCGCGCCCTTGCGAACGGCGATGCCGGTTGGTGTCGCGCAGCGAGTAGACGCAGCCGCAATATTCCTGCTGGTAGAAGTTCTCGCGCTTGCTGATCTCGATCATGCGTTGCGACCCGCCGCCCTTGCGCCAGTTGTAGGTCCAGTAAACCAGTTCGGGATAGCGCGCGGCCGCGCGTTCGCCGCAGCCGTTGATCTGGTTCATGTCCTTCCAGCGCGAGATGCCCAGCGAACTGGTGATGGTGTCGTAGCCATGCTCGTGCGCGTAAAGCGCGGTGCGCTCGAAGCGCATGTCGAAGCAGGCGGTGCAGCGCTCGCCGCGTTCCGGCGCATTCTCCATGCCCTTGACGCGCTCGAACCAGTTGTCCATGTCGTAGTCGGCGTCGATGAACTCGATGCCATGCTGCTCGGCGAAGCGGATGTTTTCCTGCTTGCGGATCTCGTATTCCTTCACCGGATGGATGTTCGGATTGTAGAAGTAGATGGCGTAGTCGATGCCGGAGGCCTGCATGGCTTCCATCACTTCGCCCGAACAGGGCGCGCAGCAGGAGTGCAACAGCACCTTGCGGCGTCCTTCTGGCAACTGGAGTTTGGGACGGACGAGTTCGGACATGGCGATAACCGGGGCGGAAGGGGGCGCGGGCCGGGGGCAGGATGCCCACGCCGGCGAGGCGCGGCGAAACCAAACCCCCATTTTACGACGATGGCCGCCAGGCGGCGTCCTGGCGCCAGGCGCGCCCCAGGGACGGCGTCCTCCCGAGGTTCCCGCTGGCTAGGCCCCCGCCGCGTTGTCCCCAGCCGCAGCCGGGTCTCCCAGTACCTTGTCCCACAGCGCCGTCACCGCCGCCCGCTCACTCGACAGCGCATCCGGCGCGACCCGGGCCTTTTCCTGCCCTTGCAGCCGCATCGCGTGTTGCACCCGCCGCAGCGT
This sequence comes from Achromobacter aloeverae, assembly GCF_004121055.1. GTDB lineage: Bacteria > Pseudomonadota > Gammaproteobacteria > Burkholderiales > Burkholderiaceae_B > Bordetella_C > Bordetella_C aloeverae. Next base: position 1,035,445 of record NZ_PYAL01000001.1, on the reverse strand, counting down.
ACGGTAGGCGTCGCCGGCGCGCGCGGCCAGGTCGGGTTCCAGCAGGCCCGCTTCGGCGGCCAGTCGCAGCAGGGTGATATTGCCCAGGTTCTCCACCAATACCGGGTGCGCCGCGGCTTGCGTCAGCACCAGGTACTGCGTGACGAATTCCACGTCGACCATGCCGCCCCGGTCGTGCTTGACGTCGAACTTGCCGGTGGTGTTCGGGTGGCCGGCGCTGATCTTGTCGCGCATGGCCCGCACATCGGCGCGCAGCGCGGCGACGTCGCGGGGGGCCAGCAGGATGTCGCGCCGCACGCCCTCGAAGCGCGCGCCGACCGCGGCATCGCCGGCGGCATAACGGGCGCGGGTCAGGGCCTGGTGTTCCCAGGACCACGCGTGCTTGCGCTGGTATTCCGTGAAGGCTTCCACCGACACGGCCAGCAGGCCCGCGTCGCCGTCCGGCCGCAGTCGCAGATCGACTTCGTACAGGCGTCCCGACGACGTCATGGTGGATAGCCAGGACGTCATGCGGCGGCCCAGCTTGGCATAGATCTCCGGAGCGTCCTCGCGCGGATCGTCGAAGAGGAACACCAGGTCCAGGTCGGACGAATAGCCCAGTTCCTTGCCGCCCAGCTTGCCGTACGCCACGACCGCGAAGTGCGGCTCGGCGCCCGGCTGGCGATTGACCAGCGGCCAGACGCGGCGGATGGTCTCGGCCAGCAGCATGTCGGCCAGCGCCGACAGCTGGTCGGCCAGCTTCTCCACCGTCAGCTCGCCTTCCAGGTCCTGCGCCAGCAGCTGGAAACTGGCCTGGCGCTGTACGTCGCGCATCAGGTTCATCTGCCGCTCGACATCGGCGCTGCCGTCCGGCAGCACGCAGGTGTCCAGGTCGGCGGCCAGCTGGCCGCCGACCTGCTGGAAATCCAGCGGTTCGAAGAGCGTGCGCCAGTCGATCAGGCTATCGAGCAGCAAGGGGTGCTGGGTCAGGTACTGCGCGGCCCAGGGGCTGGCGGCCATCATGCGGGCCACGCGCGCCAGGGTGTCCGGGTATTCGGCCAGCAGTGCCAGATAGGCGCTGCGTTGCGCCACCTGCTCGATGAGATCGAACAGGCGCACGGTGGCCGCCGCGGGCGCCTCGGTGCGCGCCGCCGCCTGCACGGCAGCCGGCAGCAGCGTTTCCAGGCGGCGCCGGCTGGTCTCCGGCAGGCTGCGCACGCGATGGCTGCCCAGCAAGGACGTGGCGCGCGCGGCCAGTTCCGGACCCTGTTCGCCGAAGAGCTCGTGGATCTGGTCGATCAAGGCGCTTTCCATGTCGGCGCCGGGTTCGGGGCGGCTGGCTGTGCCGGCGCCCGCTTCCTCCATGCCCGCCATGCCGAAGGCGTTGCGGAACGTGTCGGCGACGAAGGCGCGGTGCGCCGCCAGGCTGCGCTCGAAATCCTCGGGACTCATGCCCAGCGCGCGCGCCAGCGCCGCGCGCGGCTCGGGATCGGCCGGCAGCAGATGGGTCTGTTCGTCCTCGCGGTATTGCAAGGCATGTTCGGTGCGGCGCAGGAAACGATAGGCCGCTTCCAGCCGCTCGGCGTCGGCCGCCGGCAGGATGCCGGCGTCGCGCTGGGCATGGAGGGCGGCCAGCAAGCCGCGATCGCGCAGCGCCGGCATGCGGCCACCGCGGATCAGCTGCGATAGCTGCACCACGAATTCGATTTCCCGGATGCCGCCATCGCCCAGCTTGATGTTCAGGGCGCTGTCCATGCCGTTGCGTCCCAGCGCGCGCCGTTGCCAGTCCAGGCGGATGCGTTCGCGCAAGGCGCGCAGGGCGGCGAGGGCATCGAAATCGAAGTACTTGCGATAGACAAAGGGAATGCGCAGGCTTTCCATCTGGCGCAACTGGGCCTCGCTGTCGCTGCCCGCGAAGGCCTGGGCGGGGATGGCGCGGGCCTTCAGCCAGGCATAGCGCTCCCATTCGCGGCCCTGGCCGACCAGGTAGAGCTCGAAGGCGTCCAGGCTCCAGGCCAGGGGGCTGCCGTCGCCGTCAGGCCGCAGCCGCAGATCGGTGCGGAAAACGTGACCATGCGCATCCATTTCCGACAGCACCGGCATCATGCGCTGGGTCAGTCGGCCATAGAACTCGTGATAGCTGAGCTTGCGCGGCCCCGGCGTTTCGCCTTCCTCGCCATACAGCATGACCAGGTCGATATCGGACGAGACGTTCAATTCGCCGCCGCCCAGCTTGCCCATGCCCATGATCAGCATTTCCTGCGGCTTGCCGGTGGCCGGGTCGACGGGAATGCCGTGCGTTTCGGCCAGGTCGGCCGCCACGCTGCGATAGGCCGCGGCGATCGCCAGGTCCGCCAGGCCGGTCATGGCGCCGACCACTTCCTCCAGCGGCGCCAGGCCGGCGAGGTCACGCACGATCAACGTGCAGAAGACCCGTTCGCGCAATTGGCGCAGGACGGCGCGGCAGGCCGCGACCGGCAGCACCGGACCCGCCGCCGCGTCGGCGCCGGCCGGCGTGTTGCCGCTGGCCGGGTGGCCGGCGCCGGCTGCCAACTCGTCGCGCCAGCGCGCCAGCGCCGCGCGGTCGACGGGCTGCCGGGCATGTCCGGCCAGCCAGCTGGTCAGTTCGGGGTACGCCTGCAAGCGGCGGCGCAAGTAGCCGGACCAGGCAAGCGCGGGGGCGAAGAGAGGGTCGGAGGCAGGGTCGAGGGGAGGAGCTGCGGACATGGCTAGTAAAGAGTTACGCAGACGCCGATAGGCATTTCATGTATAAGGGGACGATACCGCAAGACTATCCCTCTCGCTCATTTTCCTGTGCATTTTTCCTTCAAAATCCTGCGCATCCTGATGTGGGTCGTCTGGACCGTGTACCTTGTCGCGGCTGTGGCCTTGCTCGGCGTGCGCTACCTGGTGCTGCCCCGCATCGACCAGTGGCGGCCGCAGATCGAGGAGTACGCCAGTCGGGCCATCGGCGCGCGCGTGGAGATCGGCGAGATCTCGGCGGACTGGTATGGATTGAACCCGCGCTTGAACCTGAGCAGCGTGCGCATCTACGAGACGCCCGATGCGGGCGCCGCGCTTGCGGGCGCCGCGCCGGCCGGTGGCGCACCCGGCGCGGCGCCGTCCGCCACGGGTTCCTCCGCCACGGGTTCCTCCGCCACGGGCCCAGCGAACGCGCCAGCCAGCCAGGATGCCGTTCCCTACATTTCCGCTCCCGCCACGCCGGTTCTAAGCCTGCCTTCCGTGCAGGCCGTGGTGGCCTGGCGCAGCCTGTTCGACAGCGTGCCGCGCCTGGTCAGCCTGCGGGCCGAAGGACTGGACCTGACGCTGCGGCGCGACCGCGACAACCGCCTGTGGGTCGCCGGCCAGGCCATAGACCTGAACACGCGCGGCGACGGCCCCCTGGTCGATACCGCCGCCGTGCGCTGGCTGGCGCGCCAGCGCGAGATCGCCTTGCTGCATGTGACCGTGCGCTGGCAGGACGAGTTGCGCGGCACGCCGGACCTGGTGGTGCGCGATGCCAGCCTGGTCTCGCTCAACGGTTTGTTCACGCACCGTTTCGCGGTGCGGGCCCAGTTGCCGTCCGCACTGGGCCGCAGCGTGGACTTGCGCGGCGAGCTGGAGCGCTCCTTGTTTTCCCGTGACGGCCGCAACCTGGACAACTGGCATGGACAGCTCTACGGCGAACTCGTCGACGTGGACCCCGCGGCCTGGGCGCCGTGGGTGCAACTGCCGCCGACCGGCGGGCGGCTGGCGGGACGCGCCTGGTTGCAGGTGGATGGCCGGCGCCTGGGCGCCGTGACGGCCGACCTGGTCGCGCGCGGCGTCGGCTGGCAGTGGCGGGATGACGCCAAGGTGGCCGCGGAGATGCTGCGATTGCATGTCGACGGCCTGCCGGGCGACGTCTGGAACAGCCTGGGCGACCTGGCCCTGGCCCGCAGCGGTGGCGCGCAGGGGCAGCGGGCCACGCCCTTGGGCGCCACCGCGACCGTGCCGAGAGGCCTGGCGCTGCGGTTGCAGGCCCGGTCCATGACCGCGGACGTGCCGGGCGTACTACAGCAATCGCACGTGACGCTCGATCAGTTCGACGTCGATGCCGTGGCGCGGCGGGGCGACGATGGCGTGCTGGGCATCGATCTGCACCAGGCGGCCGCGCGCAACACGGACCTGGAGCTGAGCCTGCAAGGCCATTGGCGCGCCGCCGGCAAGACGGCCGCCGGCACCGCCGACCTGACCGGCAAGCTGCCGCGCTTGCGGATGAACGCCCTTTATCGCTACCTGCCCACCACCGTCACGCAGGAGGCGCGCGACTGGCTGCAAAGCGGCTTGCGAACGGGCGATGTGCATGGCGCCAGCTTCGTGATCCGGGGCGACCTGGATGACTTCCCCTACACACAGCCGGATGCGCGCGGCAAGTTCCATATCGACGGCAGCTACGGCGACGCGACCGTGGACTATGCGCCCGCCCATGACAAGCGCAAGGGCTGGCCGGCGGTGTCCGGCCTGAACGGCAGCTTCGCCATCGACGGCGCGGCATTGACGGTGGATGCCGCGCCCGGCGGCATCCTGCAACCGCCCGATCCGGCCGCTACGCCGATCGCGCTGCGCGGTATCAGGGCTGGCATACCCAACATGGAGCATAAGGCCGAGCTGTCCCTGGACGCCGAGACCAGCGGGCCCGTCGCCACATACCTGGCGACAAGCAAGACTTCGCCCCTGGGCGGCCTGTTGAACAATCTGCTGGACGATGCGCGCGGCACCGGCGACGCCAGCCTGGCGCTGGCCCTGCGCGTTCCCCTGCTGAATCCCGACGACACCAAGGTCGATGGCACGGTCAGCTTCGACAACAGCGAATTGACCTTATTCCCGCAGTTGCCGCCGCTCCAGCAGGTGCGTGGCCAACTGGCCTTTACCGAGCAGGACGTGAGCGCCCGCGCGCTGGCGGCCCAATTCCTGGGCGGGCCCCTGCGCATCGACGGCAGCCTGCTGGACAGTCGCAACGGCTTGCGTTTCGAGGGCACGGTCAACGGCGCCTCGCTGCCACAGTTGTTCCGCGCCAAGTCCATGGCGCGCATCAGCGGCAAGACGGACTATCGCGCCCGCCTGCTGTACCTGCCCGGCGGCAATATCGACGCGACGCTCGAATCCGACCTGGTCGGGTTGGCGTTGGACATGCCGGCGCCGGTCGGCAAGGGGGCCGCCACGCCGCTGCCCTTGAAGGTGCAATGGAGCCCGGCGCAAACGCCGGGCGCGCGCAACCGGGTCTGGCTGACGGGCAGCGTGGGACGGAACATCAATGTGCTGCTGGAACGCGATCCCGCGGATCGCCGCGCGTATTTCGCCCGGGGCGCCGTCGGCGCCAATCTGCCGGCGAGCCTGCCGGACCAGGGCTTCACCCTCAAGCTCAACCTGCCCGAACTGGACGCGGATGCCTGGGAGGACCTGATCGACGGCTTCTCCCCGACGCCGGCCCCGGCTTCCACCAAGGCCGCCGGTGGGCGTCGCGCAGCCTCCGCGCCGGCGCAGCCCCTGTTGCCGCCCGTCAGCCTGATCGCGGTCCAGACCCCGCAGTTGCACATGTCCGGCCTGACGCTGAACGACCTCACCTTGAATGCCGAGCGCCAGGCTGAAACGCAGTGGCGGGTGCATGTCCAGTCGCGGCAGGCGGCCGGTTCCCTGTCCTGGCGCGAAGCGTCGGGCAATGTCGCCGGCCGGGTGACTGCCCGCTTCAAATACCTGGCCTTTGGCGATGCCGGCGATAGCAACAAGGCCAGCGACGCCTTGGACAAGAGCAGCGACGACCTATCGGACATTCCCGCCGTCGATCTGGAGGCGGAATCCTTGCGCCTTTATGGCAAGGATGTCGGCGCCTTGCAGGTGCTCGGCACGAATCTGGAGCGCGGCCGCCGTTGGCAGTTGGACAAGCTGCGTGTCACCAACGATAACGCGACGCTGGATGCCAAGGGGATCTGGCGCTTGAGCGGTGCGGATCGCGGCCTGACGGTGGATGCGTCGGTGCAGATGACGGATGTCGGCAAGCTCCTGGGTCGCCTGGGCAGGCCGGACACCTTGGCCAACGGCAGCGGATCGGCGTCGGCCTCGCTGACCTGGAACGACCTGCCGTGGACACATGATCTTGCCAATGTCGAGGGCAAGGTGGAGTTCAGCCTGGACAAGGGGCGGTTCGTGCATCTCAACTCGCGCACCGCCCGGCTGCTGGAGTTGTTGTCGCTGCAGTCGGTCAACCGGATTGCCCGCCTGGATTTCAATCCGATCAACCTGTTGCGCGATGGCTTCCCGTTCGACACCATCCGCGGCCATATCGCCTTGTCCAAGGGCGTGGCGCACACGGACGACTACAAGGTCGCGGGGCCGGTGGCCAGCATCATCCTGGCCGGCGACACCAACATCATCGACGAAACCTGGAACCTCAAGGCCGTCGTCGTCCCCAACATCGACGCCAGCGGCGCCGCCGTCGCCACCGCCTTCGTCAACCCCTTGCTGGGCCTGGGCGCCTTTCTCGGCCAGTTGATCCTCAAGCATCCCCTGGCCAGCGCGCTCACCAGCGAGTACGCCGTTTCCGGCACCTGGAACGACCCCAAGGTAGCCCCCTTCGAATCCCCCACCAAACCCGACTCCGCCGCCCGGGCCCGCGAATTCATCGAGCATTGACCTCGGCTTTGCGCCAGGATTCCCTCCGCAAGGCCTCCACCCAAGAACCGCCGCGTCCGCCAAGAAAAATGGCCTGTGCAAACGCACAGGCCTCCCAATCCGCTACCCAATAAAAAAAGCCCGCGCCACGCGCGAGCCTCTGACTAAAGAACCCCAGCCCAATCGGGAAAAGAACCCCGGCCCAATCGGGAAACCGCGGATCCGGGTCCCCCGGTCCGCAGGTTTGCCCCCCTGGGGGGGAAGGCGCGCAGCGCCTTCGGGGGGGGTTCACTTCTTCATCATGTCGAAGAACTGCTCGTTCGTCTTCGTCGCGCGCATCTTGTCCAGGATGAACTCCATCGCCTGGATTTCATCCATGTCGTGGATGAACTTGCGCAGCACCCAGGTCTTCTGCAGCAGATCCGGGCGTATCAGCAGTTCTTCGCGGCGGGTACCCGACTTGTTCAGGTTGATGGCCGGATAGACCCGCTTCTCGGCAAGGCGACGCTCCAGGTGCACTTCGGAGTTGCCGGTGCCCTTGAACTCTTCGTAGATGACTTCATCCATCCGGCTGCCGGTCTCGATCAGCGCCGTGCCGATGATGGTGAGCGATCCGCCTTCTTCCATATTGCGCGCCGCGCCGAAGAAGCGCTTCGGACGCTGCAGGGCGTTGGCGTCGACGCCGCCGGTCAGCACCTTGCCCGACGCCGGCACCACGGTGTTGTAGGCGCGGGCCAGGCGGGTGATCGAATCGAGCAGGATCACCACGTCCTTCTTCAGTTCGACCAGGCGCTTGGCCTTCTCGATGACCATTTCGGCAACCTGCACATGACGGGTGGCCGGTTCGTCGAAGGTCGACGCCACGACTTCGCCGCGCACCGTGCGCTGCATCTCGGTCACTTCCTCGGGACGTTCGTCCACCAGCAGGACGATCATCACGGCTTCGGGGAAGTTGGTGGTGATGGCGTGCGCGATGTGCTGCATCATCACCGTCTTGCCCGACTTGGGCGGCGCGACGATCAGCGCGCGCTGGCCGGCGCCCAGCGGGGAAAACACGTCCAGGATGCGGCCCGTGAGGTTTTCTTCGCTCTTGATGTCCCGTTCCAGCTTCATCACCCGATTGGGATGCAGCGGCGTCAGGTTCTCGAACATGATGCGATGCTTGATCGCCTCGGGCGCCAGGCCGTTGACCTTGTCCACCTTCACCAGCGCGAAATAGCGCTCGCCATCCTTGGGCGTGCGCACTTCGCCTTCGATCGAGTCGCCGGTGTGCAGGTTGAAGCGGCGGATCTGCGACGGGGAAATGTAGATGTCGTCGGTGCTGGCCAGGTACGAGGTTTCCGGCGAGCGCAGGAAACCGAAGCCGTCCGGCAGGACTTCGAGCACGCCGTCTCCGAAGATCTGCTCGCCCTGCTTGGCGCGCTTCTTCATGATGGCGAACATCAACTCCTGCTTGCGCAGGCGGTTGGCGTTCTCGATTTCCAGTTTGGCGGCCTGCTCGAGCAGTTGTGAGACGTGCTGCGCCTTTAGTTCATTCAGGTGCATTGCGGTGTTGTTGGGGGAGGAAAGAGGGAGAGTGGGGCGGCGGGCCACGGACGGGCCCGCGCGAGAAAGGGAAAAATTAACTCAGGGCGCTGTCCAGGAAGGCCGTCAGCTGCGATTTCGACAGGGCGCCGACCTTGGTGGCGGCGGCTTGACCGCCCTTGAACAGCATCAGCGTCGGAATGCCGCGGATGCCGTACTTGGCGGGCGTATCCTGGTTCTCGTCGACGTTGAGCTTGGCGATGGTCAGGCGGCCATTGTATTCCTTGGCCACTTCTTCCAGGATCGGGGCAATCATCTTGCAGGGGCCGCACCAGGCAGCCCAGTAGTCCACCAGTACGGGGACGTCGGACTTCAGGACATCGGCTTCGAAGCTGGCGTCGCTTACATGCTTGATTTGGTCGCTCATGGCGGTTTCTCGTTAGGTTTTTTGCGCTAGGCGGCCGGCAGAACCGGCGAGGAATGGCGTGCCGCGGGTGGCTGACAGGATTGCATCCGGCAGGCCTGTAGCCTGGGACACCAGCGAGTAACCAGGGGTTCCCTGGCGCTCATTTTCCTCTACATTGCCTGCGGCGGGGAAGTCCCGCCGCATTGCCTGCGCTCAAACCCGGCGTTTTTGAGTTGACAGGATTAAAGCATACCACTGTCCATACGAACAGGCTTCACCGGTTTTGTGTAGCATAAACGGCCTCGCGGTCCGGTGGGCCGTCGGTCCGGGGGCGAATCGCGGGCCGGGGACCAGGTCCCCGTGCCGGAAAAGACCCGCCCGGACCGGATTCCACCGGGCCTTTCGTTACCACCGTCATGCCGGTACTGGTCAGACTGTGCGCATTCCACCGGAAGCCGCGCCAATCCTGAGCCTTTCCGTAAAATGTCGGTTTTTTTCCACAGATGTTGGGGATAACTTGGCCACACCACGTTACACCGAGTCGTCGATCCGGGTCCTGAAGGGCCTGGAGCCCGTGCGGCAACGCCCGGGCATGTACACCCGCACCGAAAATCCGCTGCACATCGTGCAGGAAGTCATCGACAACGCCGCTGACGAGGCCCTGGCCGGCAACGGCAAGCATATCCAGGTCACTTTGCACACCGACGGCAGCGTCTCCGTGGAGGACGACGGCCGCGGCATTCCGGTCGGCCTGCACCCGGAGGAAAATGCCCCTGTGGTCGAGCTGGTCTTTACCCGCCTGCACGCGGGCGGCAAGTTCGACAAGCAGGGCGGCGGCGCCTATGCCTTCTCCGGCGGCCTGCACGGCGTCGGCGTGTCGGTGACCAATGCCCTGGCCACGCGCCTGGAGGTGACTGTCTGGCGCGATGGCGGCATCCACCAAATGGTCTTCCGTGACGGCGACGTGGCCGAGCCGCTGGCGCCGTTCACCGGCGCGCCGCGCAAGAAATCCGGCACGCGGGTCCGCGTATGGCCGGACGCCAAGTACTTCGACACCGCCCATATCCCGTTGGGCGAACTGACCCACCTGCTGCGCAGCAAGGCCGTGCTGCTGCCTGGCGTGAAGGTCACGCTGACCACCGAGAAGTCCGGCGAGGTCAAGACCTGGCTGTACGAGGACGGCCTGCGGGGCTACCTGACCGAAGCCCTGGGCGGCGCCGAGCTGATGGTGCCGATGTTCGAGGGCGCCCAATACGCGGGCGCCGACCACGAGAGCTTCGCCGAAGGCGAGGGCGCCCAATGGGCGGTGGCCTGGGCGGAAGACGGCAATGTGGTGCGCGAGTCCTACGTCAATCTCATACCCACGCCCGCCGGCGGCACCCACGAATCTGGCCTGCGCGAAGGCCTGTTCGGCGCCGTCAAGAACTTCGCGGAACTGCACAGCCTGCTGCCCAAGGGGGTGAAGCTCTTGCCGGAAGACGTGTTCGCGCGCGCCAGCTTCGTGCTGTCGGCCAAGGTGCTGGACCCGCAGTTCCAGGGCCAGATCAAGGAACGCCTGAACAGCCGCGATGCCGTGCGGCTGGTGGGCGGCTTCGCCAAGAGCGCCCTGGACCTGTGGCTGCACAGCAACGTCGAATACGGCAAGAAGCTGGCCGAGCTGGCGATCCGCCAGGCGCAGGCGCGCGCCCGTTCCGCGCAGAAGGTCGAAAAGCGCAAGAGTTCCGGCGTGGCGGTGCTGCCCGGCAAACTGACCGATTGCGAATCGAGCGACGCCAGCCGCACCGAAGTCTTCCTGGTGGAGGGCGATTCGGCCGGTGGTTCCGCCAAGATGGGCCGCGACAAGGAATTCCAGGCGGTGCTGCCCCTGCGCGGCAAGGTGCTGAACTCGTGGGAGGTCGAGCGCGACCGTCTCTTCGCCAACAATGAAATCCACGATATTTCGGTCGCCATCGGGGTCGATCCCCATGGGCCGAACGACACGCCGGACCTGTCCGGCCTGCGCTATGGCCGTATCTGCATCCTTTCCGACGCGGACGTCGACGGCTCGCACATCCAGGTGCTCCTGCTGACGCTGTTCTACAAGCACTTCCCCAAGCTGGTCGAGGCCGGGAACGTCTATGTCGCCAGGCCGCCGCTGTTCCGCGTGGACGTGCCGGCGCAGGGCAAGCGGCCGCCGCGCAAGGTGTATTGCCTGGACGCCGGAGAACTTGAGGCCGTGCAGGACAAGCTGCGCAAGGAAGGCGTGCGCGAGGGCGCGTGGAGCATCAGCCGCTTCAAGGGCCTGGGCGAAATGAGCGCGGAACAGTTGTGGGAAACCACGATGAACCCGGACACCCGGCGCCTGCTGCCGGTGGGCTATGGCGAATTGACCGTGGAAGACACCACGCGCATGTTCGACATGCTCATGGGCAAGGGCGAATCGTCGCAACGCCGCACCTGGATCGAGGAAAAAGGCAACCTCGCCGAACTCGATATCTGACACCTGAACGAATCGATGCTGGAGCCGGCCACGGCTCGCGAAACCTATGACCGATAGCAATCAACCCGGCCTGTTCGAGCCGCCCTCGGGCGACAGCGCCATCACCCTGGGCCTCTACGCGGAACAGGCCTACCTGGACTACGCCGTCTCCGTGGTGCGCGGCCGCGCGCTGCCGGACGTCGGCGACGGCCAGAAGCCGGTGCAGCGCCGCATCCTGTACGCCATGCAGGCCATGGGGCTGGGCCCCACGTCCAAGCACGTCAAGTCCGCCCGCGTGGTGGGCGACGTGCTGGGCAAATACCATCCCCACGGCGACCAGGCGGCCTACGACGCCATGGTGCGCATGGCGCAGAACTTTTCCCTGCGCTATCCGCTGGTGGACGGCCAGGGCAACTTCGGTTCGCGCGACGGCGACAACGCCGCCGCCATGCGTTACACCGAAGCGCGCCTGACGCCGATCTCGCGGCTCTTGCTGGACGAGCTGGACGAAGGCACCGTCGACTTCATCCCCAATTACGACGGCAGCCAGCAGGAACCGCAGATGCTGCCGGCGCGCTTGCCGATGATGCTGTTGAACGGCGCGTCCGGCATTGCCGTGGGCATGGCCACGGAGATCCCCCCGCACAACCTGCGCGAGGTCGCCCAGGCCTGCGTGGCCCTGCTGAAGCACCCCACGCTGGCGGATGAGGAGCTGTTCAGCCTGCTGCCGGGGCCTGACTTCGCGGGCGGCGGCCAGATCATCACGTCGCCGCAGGACATCGCGCAGATCTACAGCGTCGGTCGCGGGTCGCTGAAGGCGCGCGCGCGCTGGACGTTCGAGGAAATGGCGCGCGGGCAATGGCAGTTGGTGGTCAATGAACTGCCCCCGGGCGCGTCCTGCCAGCGCGTGCTGGAGGAAATCGAGGAAATCACCAATCCCAAGGTCAAGGCCGGCAAGAAGAGCCTGACGCCCGAACAGCAGCAGTCCAAGGCCTTGATGCTGGGCCTGCTGGACGCCGTGCGCGACGAGTCGGGCAAGGATGCGCCGGTGCGGCTGGTGTTCGAACCCAAGACCTCGCGCGTGGACCGCGACGAATTCGTCAACACCCTGCTGGCGCAGACCAGCATGGAAAGCAGCGTGCCGATCAACCTCGTGTGCATCGGCACCGACGGCCGGCCGCGCCAGAAGCCGCTGCGCGACGTCCTGGTCGAGTGGCTGGCCTTCCGCACCGATACGGTGACGCGCCGCACGCGCCATCGCCTGGACAAGGTCATCGACCGCATCCATGTGCTGGAAGGGCGCATGGTCGTCTATCTCAACGTCGACGAAGTCATCCAGACCATCCGCGAGTCCGACGAGCCGCGCGCGGCGCTGATGGCCCGTTTCAAGCTCAGCGAGCGCCAGGCCGAGGACATCCTGGAAATGCGCTTGCGCCAGCTGGCCCGCCTGGATGGCATCAAGGTCGAGCAGGAACTCGCCGACAAGCGGGAAGAACAGGCCAAGCTGCAGGAACTGCTGGACAACCCGTCTTCGCTCAAGCGCACCATCGTGCGCGAGATCGAGGCCGACGCCAAGCAATACGGCGACGATCGCCGCACGCTGATCAAGGTGGCCGAGCGGGCCGTGGTCGAGACCCGTGTGGTCGATGAGCCGGTGACGGTCATCGTGTCGCAGAAGGGTTGGCTGCGTGCGCGGCAGGGGCATGGGCACGACGTAGCGCAGTTTTCCTTCAAGCAGGGCGACGACCTGTATGGCGCCTTCGAGTGCCGCACGACGGATACGCTCATCGCGCTGGGCGATAACGGCCGCGCCTACAGCGTGGCGGTGTCGTCGTTGCCGTCGGCGCGCGGCGACGGCCAGCCGGTGACGACCATGATCGACCTGGCCAGCGGCACGCGCATCACCCACATGATCGCCGCGGCGCCGGATACGCGCTGGCTGTTCGCCACCGAGGGCGGTTTCGGTTTCATCGCCAAGCTGGGCGACATGAGCAGCCGCCAGCGCGCCGGCAAGCAGTTCGTCACGCTGGAAACGGGCGACGCGCTGCTGCGGCCGGTGCCGGTGTTCACCGGCGCCACGCAACTGGCGCTGCTGTCGGCCAAGGGCAAGTTCCTGGTGTTCAGCCTGGACGAGGTCAAGGTGCTGGCCGGCGGCGGCCGCGGCACCATCCTCATGGGCCTGGACGGCAACGACAAGGTGGCCCAGACCGTGCCCGTGGGACCGGCCGGCCTGCGTGCCGTCGGCCTGTACCGCAACAAGCAGACCGAGGACATCCTGGTGGGCGCCAGCCTGCAGCCTTATGTCGGCAAGCGGGCCCGCAAGGGGCGCCAGCTGGAAGTGCGGCCCAAGCAGCCTGTGTTGTCGCCGGTGCTGTAGGACAGGCGCGAGGTCAGGCTAGCCCCCCGACAGCTGGACCCATGTCCCGCTGTCGGGGGGCATTTATTTTGGGCGGGCGATCTTGACGGCGTCCGCTCGCACGGCCCGGCAAGCTCCGCCCCTTGCGGACCCCTGTGCTGATTTTCCGCAGGACCGGCCGGCAGCCGGCGAGTTTGTAACTTTGTGTGCTGGAACAAACTGCCAGGGGCTCGTAACGCATTGCGCACCGTTGGCCGCTTTTCTGCCCCGTACTCCCGGGAACTCCTTTCATTTTTCAAAAACCAGGCATGCACATCGCCCCGGCCATTGCCTATTCGCGTCCGGGTTTTACATTTTCTATTCCTTCCAATCCAATGCGTCGATATAATTCGCACTGAAATCAATTCAACAAGACTGATTTCACTCGTGATTTTTAATGGCGTCTCAGCCCGAGGCAAAGCCCCTTATGACCACTCCCGCAACGGCCAACGCCCAGCAATACGACTTGCGCATCCTGCGCGCCCTGCGCCGCATCACGCGCTCGATCGCCCTGCATTCCCGGCAGTTGGCCGCCGTCAGCCATATCACGGCGCCGCAACTGATGTGCTTGCGCACGGTCATCGCGCTGGGCCCCATCACGGCCACGGCGATCAGCCGCGAGATCCACGTCAGTCCCAGCACCGTGGTCGGCATCCTGGACCGCCTGGAGGACAAGGAGCTGGTGCGCCGCGAGCGTAGCCGCGAGGATCGCCGCACCGTGTTCGTCACCGCCACGCCGGCCGGCGCGGCGCTGGCCGAAGCGGCTCCCTCGCCGTTGCAAAAGCATCTGGCCGAAGTCTTGAACGCCTTGCCGGAACTGGAGCAAGCCACCATCACCCTGTCCCTGGAGCGCATCGTCGCGTTGATGGAGCAGGGCGGCCAGGCCGCGCCGCCGGAGCCGAATAGCGAAGGCGGGACAGCCATCCTCGACATACCGACCTCGGGGCCCGCGCCGGAATCCGGGCTGGTCGTCTGAGCGTCGCTACGCATACACCCTGCGCATACACCTTGCACAGCTGAAGAGAAAAGGAACTCCGTTATCGCTTCCACTGCCACCGCCTCCATCACCCAGAAACGGCCCGCGCACACCCTGCGACGGCCGCGGATCGCCGATGGTGCAGCCCTGCACCGGCTGATCGCCGAATGTCCCCCCCTGGACCTCAACTCGGTCTACGCCTACCTGCTCCTCTGCGAGCATTTCGCCGATACCTGCATCGTGGCCGAAAGCGCCGGCGGGAATATCGACGGATTCATCTCCGCCTACATTCCTCCCACGTCGCCAGACACCTTGTTCGTCTGGCAGGTCGCCGTGCATGAGCGCGCGCGCGGCCATGGCCTGGCGGGCGCCATGCTGCGCCACCTGCTGGGCCGTCCCGGCCTGGCCCATATCCGCCAGCTGGAGACCACCGTGGGCCCCGACAACCAGCCTTCGCGCCGCACCTTCACCAGCCTGGCTTCAGACCTGGGCGCGCACATCGCGGAACAGCCCTTGTTCGGCAAGCAGTTGTTCGGCCATGACGGCGACCACGACGACGAAATGCTGTTGCGGATCGGACCTTTCGCGTCCGTCCCCGTCGCGGCCTAGCGACGAAGGGCTTCCATTTGAACGGGCTGTTCGACAGCCCTTCGATGATCCAGGACCGGCCGCGCATGCGATCGGTCACCAGTCAACCACAATGAGGGAGAGAAGTTTATGGACTTGAAAATCTTTGATCGCATGGAGTCCGAAGTGCGGGGCTACATCCGGTCCTTTCCGGTGATTTTCAACCAGGCACGTGGCTCCTTGCTGATCGACGAGGACGGAACCGAGTACATCGATTTCTTCAGCGGCGCGGGCACGTTGAACTACGGCCACAACAACCCATTGTTCAAGTCGGAGCTGCTTGAGTACCTGGCGGCCGACGGCGTGGTGCACGGCCTGGACATGGCCACCAGCGCCAAGAAGCGCTTCCTGCAGACCGTCGACGAGGTGCTGCTGCGGCCGCGCAAGTGGCGCTATACCTTGCAGTTCACCGGCCCCACCGGCACCAATGCGGTGGAGGCGGCGCTGAAGATCGCGCGCCAGGTCAAGGGCCGGCCGAACATCATTTCGTTCACCCACGGCTTCCATGGCGTGAGCGGCGGTTCGCTGGGCGCCACGGCCAATGCCAAGTTCCGCGACGCCGCGGGCTATGCGCTGGGCAACACCACCTTCATGCCCTATGACGGCTATTTCGGTCCGGACGTGGACACCATGGCCTACATGGAGAAGATGCTGGACGACCCGAGCAGCGGCATGGACAAGTCGGCCGCGGTGATCGTCGAGACGGTGCAGGGCGAGGGCGGTGTCAACGTGGCGACGCTGCGCTGGCTCAAGGAGCTGGAGAAGGTCTGCCGTCGCCACGACATGTTGCTGATCGTCGACGACATCCAGGTCGGCTGCGGCCGCACCGGCAGCTTCTTCAGCTTCGAAAGCGCCGGCATCCAGCCCGACATCATCACCTTGTCGAAGTCGCTGTCGGGGTTCGGCCTGCCGATGTCGCTGGTGTTGATGAAGCCGGAACTGGACGTATGGAAGCCGGGCGCGCATAGCGGCACCTTCCGCGGCAACAACCTGGCTTTCGTCACCGCCGCCGCGGCGCTGCGCACGTACTGGAGCGACGACGCTTTCACCCTGGACGTCCAGCGCAAGGAAAGGCTGGTGCGCGACTGGCTGGAGAACCTGGCGCACAGCTATCCCGGGTCCGGCCTGGCCGTGCGCGGTCGCGGCCTGATCCAGGGCCTGGTGTCGACCGCGACGCCCGAGCTGGCCAACGCCATCGCCCGCAAGGCTTTCGAGCGCGGCGTCGTCATCGAGACCTCCGGGGCGCATGACGAAGTGCTCAAGTTCCTGCCGGCGCTCACCATCGAGGACGAACTGCTGCAGCGCGGCCTCGATGCCATCGAGGCCAGCGTGGCCGACGCGCTGACCGAATCGGGGCATTCCGCCCGCATTCTCAAATTTGGAGGAAAACGCTAATGATCGTTCGCAACGTCAAAGATGTCATCGGCACCAAGGACGAGGTCCGCACCGACACCTGGATGAGCCGCCGCGTGCTGCTGAAGAAGGACGGAATGGGGTTCTCCTTCCATGAGACCACCATCTTCCCGCGCACGCGCACCCATATCCACTACCAGAATCACCTGGAGGCGGTGTGGGTCATCGAGGGCGACGGCCATGTCGAAACCATCGCCGACGGCAAGAAGCACATGTTGTCGCCGGGCGTGGTCTATGCCTTGAACGAAAACGACGAGCACTGGCTGTGCGGCGGCGAAACCCCGCTGCGCGTGATCTGCGTATTCAATCCTCCGCTGACCGGGCAAGAGGTGCACGACGCCAAGGGTGTGTATCCCCTGCCGGTCGCGGAAGCGGCTTGAACGCGGGCCGGACGAACAAGGAGGACGCAGGATGAATTTACCCGCGAAAGACAGGTACGCCTCGCGCACCGACCGCATGTCGGCCATCGTGGCGCGCCACGATCCGGTGATCCACGGGGACGGCCGCTATGCCGACGCATTGTCCGGGCAGCAGCTGCGGGACTACGAGCGTGACGGTTTCCTGATGCTGGAAAACCTTTTGCCCGAGAACGAGGTCGCCGCCATCCTGGCCGAGATCGGCCGCATGTCGCGCGACCCCGCGATCATCCGCCGGGAGGAGTCGATCACGGAGCCGGGCAGCGACGCGGTGCGCTCCATTTTCATGGTGCATACGCTCAGCGCCATGATCTCGCGGCTGGTACGCGATCCGCGCCTGATCAACGTGGCGCGGCAGATCCTCGGGTCCGAGGTCTATGTGCACCAGTCGCGCGCCAATATGAAACCGGGCTTCAAGGGCAAGGAGTTCTATTGGCATTCGGACTTCGAGACCTGGCACGTGGAGGACGGCATGCCCGCCATGCGCGCCTTGAGCTGCACGGTGCTGTTGAGCGACAACAATGCCTGCAACGGTCCGCTGATGCTGGTTCCGGGGTCGCACAGGCACTTCGTGTCCTGCGTGGGCGAGACGCCGCAGGACCACTACAAGCAGTCGCTGAAGAAGCAGGAGTACGGCGTGCCGGATCCGGTCAGCCTGCAATTGCTGGTGGAGCAGGGCGGTATCCGGCCCATGACCGGCAAGGCCGGGTCGGTGATTTTCTTCGACTGCAACACCATGCACGGGTCCAACAGCAATATCTCGCCCTGGCCGCGCGCGAATGTGTTCACGGTCTACAACAGCATCGACAACGCGCTGGCGCCGCCCAAGTATGGCCTGGCGCCGCGACCCGAGCACATCGCCACCCGAGCCGGGATCAAGGCATTGAAGCCGCTGGACAAGCTCAAGCTGGTGGAGTAGCGGCGAAGCGGGGTTTGATCCGTCCGCGCCGAAGCCGGTGCGGGCAGGGGGAAACGGCGCGTGCTTGCATGCGCCGTTTTCTTGTATCCTGGGCGCCGTGGCCCGCCGTGGCCTATTCTCCCCTGGTACGGATCCCGCCGTCATCATGTCCTCCCGCATCCGCAGTCTGCATATCTATCCCGTGAAGTCCTGTGCCGGCATCGACCTGGCCACGTCGCCCATCGACGAGGCGGGCCTGGCTTTCGACCGGCGCTGGCTGGTGGTCTCCGGCGGCCAGTTCCTGACGCAGCGGCAGTTGCCCGCCATGGCCCTGGTCCGCACCGCCCTCGACGATACCCACCTGCGCCTGTCCGCCCCCGGGATGCCGGACCTGGCGATCGCGCTGGATGGCTCCGGCCTGCACGGCGACCCGCAAGCCGTGACGGTGTGGCGCGATACCATGCCCGCGCGGCTCGAATCCGAGGCCGCGGCGGCCTGGTTCAGTCAATTCCTGCAGCGTCCCTGCGCGGTCTTCCGTATCGACGTGCCCAGCGCGCAGCGTGCCGCCAGCGCCCAATGGGTGGGCGGCTGGCTGCAGCGCCACCCCGAGGACGCGTCGCATTACCGGGACCGCAATCTATTCGGTTTCGCCGATGGCTTTCCCTTGCTGGTCGTCAACCAGGCTTCGCTGGATGCGCTGAACGCGCAACTCGCCGCCAGCGGCAAGGCGCCCGTGCCCATGGATCGTTTCCGGCCCAATATCGTGATCGAGGGCGGCCTGGAGGCCTACGAGGAAGACCACGTGGCATCGCTGTCGACGGGAGCGGTGCGGATGGCGCTGGTCAAGCCGTGCACGCGCTGCGGCATTCCGGACATCGACCAGGCCACGGCGCAGCGCCATGACGAGCCTGGCTGGACCCTGGCGGCCACCCGCACGCTGGATCTCGGCGTGGTCTTCGGGCAGAACGCCATCGTGGCGGCGCCCGCCGGGGCCATGCTGCGCGTCGGCGACCCGGTGGACATCGAGTTCGACTTCTAGCCCGCGTCCCGCGTGCGTACCGTCCGGGGCCGCGCGGCGCCCGGACCGGCTTTTCCAAAAACACTAAAATGAGCGACTAATCCAGTCAATCCGCCGATCCATTCGGCCGCCAAGCTATTTCGGCAATTGCTCCGTACTTCCCTGGCCTGCCCGGTTTTCTTGCCGGGTGCGCGCCGGCTTCGTCCATAGGCAGATCGTCCACCATGAGTTTCCAGGTCACCCTAACGCCCAGCCAGCATCAATTTCCCGTCGAAAGCGGCCAGACCGTGCTCGATGCGGCGCTGGCGGCGGGCATCGTGCTTCCCTATAGCTGCCGCAGCGGCGCGTGTTCGACCTGCAAGGGCAAGGTGGTCTCCGGCGAGTTCGACGCGGGTCCCTACCCGGCGCAGGTGTTGGCGCCCGAGGAAATGGCGGCCGGCTATACCTTGCTGTGCCAGGCGCGGCCGTCGTCCGACCTGCTGGTCGAGTCCACCGAGGTGCGCCTGGCCAGCGACATCCAGATCCGCAAGCTGCCCTCGCGCGTGACGTCCATCCAACGCCTGGGCGAGGACGTGGCCGTGCTCAAGCTGCAACTGCCCGCGTCCGAGGAATTCCGCTTCTACGCCGGCCAGTACATCGAACTGATCCTCAAGGAAGGCCGGCGCCGCAGCTATTCCATGGCGACGCCGCCGCACGCCGGCAGTCCCCTGGAATTGCACATCCGCCACATGCCCGGCGGCTATTTCACCGACCATGTGTTCGGCGCCGGGGCCACCCAGATGAAGGAACGGGAGATCCTGCGCATCGAAGGTCCCTTCGGGTCCTTCTTCCTGCGCGAGGACAGCGACAAGCCCATCATCTTCCTGGCCAGCGGCACGGGCTTCGCGCCGATCAAGGCCATGGTCGAGCATATGCGGCACAAGCAGATCGACCGCCCGGTGCGCCTGTACTGGGGGGGCCGCCGTCCGCGCGACCTCTATATGAACGACGTGGCGGCGGGCTGGGCCGCCGGCCTGCCCGGCTTCCAGTTCATTCCCGTCATCTCCGACGCCTTGCCGGAAGACGGCTGGACCGGCCGCACGGGCTTCGTGCACGAGGCCGTCATGCAAGACCTGCCCGATCTTTCCGGCCACCAGGTCTACGCCTGCGGCGCGCCGCCCATGGTCGACGCCGCGCGCCGCCAGTTCAGCGCCCAGTGCGGCTTGCCGGCCGAGGAGTTCTACGCCGACGCCTTCACGTCGGAGGCGGACCTGGCGCAGGCCCGTCCCTAGGGATATCGAGGGCGCGCGGGAAGACACGGCGCGCCTGCACGCCGGCCGCGCCGCCCGAGGACGAGGGCATGGGAAGGCGGGGCAGGCAAGCCGTGGCGTTACGTAACGCGTCAGGTTTTACCCAGTCCGATCGCGATCATGACTTATGTAACAAGCTGATTGCCTGCCCGTCCCTCCGGGCTGGCAGCCGTAGCCAGCCAGGGTACACTCGCGGTTCCAGAACCACTCGATCCGCCTCGTGGCCGCTGCCGGTCGCGTTCCGTGCGTTTTCAGTAATAAAGGCCCTAAGCGAATGAAAATTGCGGTGTTGGGTAGTGGCATCATCGGCACCTCCACCGCCTGGTGGCTGCGCCGCTTCGGCCACGAGATCGTCGTGGTCGACCGCCAGACCGGGCCCGCCCAGGAAACCAGCTTCGCCAATGGCGGCCAGATTTCCGTTTCCTACGCCGAGCCCTGGGCCAACCCGCAGGCGCCGCTCAAGTTGATCAAGTGGATGTTCCGCGAGGACGCGCCGCTGCTGTTCCGGCCGCGGCTGGACCTGCATCAATGGATCTGGGGCTTGTCCTTCCTGCGCCAATGCCTGCCGGGGCGCCTTGCGCCGAATATCCGCGCCATGGTGCGGCTGGCCGAGTACAGCCGCGCGACCCTGCGCGGCATGCGCGCCGAGCTGGGCATCCAATACGATCATCTCGAACGCGGCATCCTGAATTTCTATCGCGATAGCGAGGAGTTCGAGCTGTCGCAGAAGGCGGCCGGCGTCATGCGCGACTTCGGCGTCGAGCGCCGCATCCTGACGGCCGACGAGGTCATCGCCGTCGAGCCCGCGCTGGCGCGGCATCGCGGCAGCATCGTCGGCGGCGACTACACCCCGGAAGACGAGAGCGGCGACGTGCACCTGTTCACCGCGGCGCTGGCGCACCAGTGTGAGCAGGAAGGCGTCGAATTCCGCTACTCGACCACCGTCACACGCCTGCTGACCGCCGGCGGCGCCGTGTCGGCCGCGGAAACCATTTCGCCCGATGGCGCCTACGGCCGCATCGACGCGGATGTGTTCGTGGTCGCCATGGGCAGCTTCACTCCCTTGCTGGTGCGCCCCCTGGGCATTCCCTGCAACGTCTATCCCGCCAAGGGCTATTCCGCGACGTTCCCGGTGCTGGACGCCGCCGGCGCGCCTTCGGTCAGCCTGACCGACAGCAGCCACAAGGTCGTCTTCTCGCGCCTGGGCGACCGCCTGCGCATGGCTGGCACGGCGGAACTTTCAGGCTACGACCGCGCTCTCAATCCGGCGCGTTGCGAAGCCATGACGCGATTGGCGCGTGAACTTTTTCCCGACGCGCTCGATTTCGCGCGCGTCAGCTATTGGTCGGGCTTGCGCCCGTCCACTCCGTCGAATGTGCCCTTGATCGGCCAGACCCGCGTTCCCAACCTGTACTTGAATACAGGCCATGGCACGTTGGGCTGGACCATGGGGGTGGGTTCGGGCCGGGCTTTGGCCGACTTGATCAACGGCTTGCGGCCGGAGCCGGAATTTCCTTTTCTTGGTATCTAGATCTATGAAGACACTGCAACAGATGAGTCCTGCCCATGCCGTGCGCGCCTCGGGGCGCGCATGGGTATTCGGGGCTGCGCTGCTGATAGGCGGCGTGGCCCATGCCGCGCCGGTACAGATCGAGGTCTGGCATACCTTGGCGAACGCCAACCAGGCCGAACTGGAAAAGCTGGTCAAGCAGTACAACAAGGAACAGGGCGACGTGGAGGTCAAGCTGCGCGGCTTCGCCAGTCCGCAAGCCTTGAAGCAGGAGGCCGTCGCGGCCGTACGCGCCAAGCGCCAGCCCAACCTGATCCAGCTGGACGACGACCGTTCGCCGGAAGCCGTCGCCGAATACAAGTCCATCAAGCCGCTGTACGAGTTGCTGGCCAAGTATCCGATCAAGGACCTGGCCTGGTTCCTGCCGGCCACCACCAGTTTCACGCGCGACGCCAAGGGCCGCCTGCTGGCGTTCCCGTTCATGGCCGAAGTGCCGGTGATGTTCTACAACATCTCGTACTACAAGAAGGCCGGCCTGGATGCCAACGCGCCCGCGCGCACGTGGGCCGAACTGCAGGATCAACTGCTGAAGTTGCGCGACAAGGCCGACCTGGATTGCCCGTACGCCACCAGCGACCAGGTCACCGTGCACCTGGAAAGCCTGGCGCCGGTGAACAACCAGCTGTACGCCAGCAATGGCAACGGGCTGGAGGCGACCAAGTCGAAGGTGCCGCCGCAGTTGCAGTTCGACATGCTGTACATGCGCCATATTTCGCTGATGGCCAGCTGGAAGCGTTCCCTGTTGTTCACGCAGCACACCGAAGACGACAAGGCCGACCAGTCGTTCGCCAAGGGCACCTGCGGCGTGCTGACGTCCGGTTCCGGCGCGATCGGCAACTTCCTTGCCACCAAGGGCCTGACCTTCGGCGTGGCACCGCTGCCGTATTATCCGCAGGCGACCGCGCAGGCCGGCCGTCCCTTCGTGACGGGCGGCGCGCTGTGGGCCATGGAAGGGCACCCGGCGGCAGCCGACAAGGCGACCGCGTCGTTCCTGGCGTGGCTCTCCAAGCCGGTCATTGCCGCGGAATGGCACCAGACGACGGGTTACCTGCCGTTGACCGAAGCCGCTTTCCGCGCTTCGGATGTGTCGTACTACAGCAAGATTCCGGGCGCGCAGCAGTTCGTCACGGCGATGCGCACGCAACCGGCGCCGACCGGCCGTGGCTTCCGCATGAACAACTACAGCCGCATCGAGCCGGTGCTTAGCCGCCAGCTGGATGACGCGATCGACGGCAAGGTGCCGCCGATGTCGGCGCTGAATAACGCGGCCGCGCAAGCGAAGGTGATCGCGGAACAGAGGTAGGCCCCCCCGTACCGCGCGGAGCGCGGCCCCCCAGGGGGCGACACCGGCGGACCGGGGGACCCGGATCCGCGGTGTCCTGGATCTAGGAGACCTGTGCAATTGCACAGGTCTTTTTTTTGCGCCGTCCGCGGCGTCGACGTGCTGTGTGTGCTGCGCGCAGCGTGGTCCTGGAAGGGCCACGCGTTACCGCGCCGCAGGGGGCGCGTGATCGAATAATCCATTCGTATAAGTCGATCTTGTTGGGCTCGACGGGCAGGGCCACCATGCATGTGTCGCGCGCCGCTCCGGTGCGCATCGCGTGGAGGCGCCATGCATCGTGCCGTGCATCGATTATCCAGCTGTCTTGCGGTCCTGCCCTGCGTGGCCGCATGCGTGCCGCCACCCTGGGGACTGCGGGATGTCGCAACGCCGGGCGCTGCGTACGACTTCAACTGGCGGCTGTCGGGTGAACGCGCGGTAGCGCCGCTGCAGGTGTTCGACGACGGCCGCCGCACATGGCTGCATTTCGCTCCAGGACAGGCCCTGCCGGCGATTTTCGCGCTGGGGCACGACGGCGAGCGGCCCGTTTCCTACGTGCGCCGCGATCCCTACGTGGTGATCGAGGGCATATGGCCCGCACTGATCATGCGGGGCGGCCGCCTGCGCGCCGTGGCGCGCAGGCAGGCGGCCACCGCCTTCGATGCGGACCCAGGCCCCGGGGATGCAGCCGAAGGTGCCTTGCCGAGCCATGCCCGCGGCGTCGAAGGGCCTGCGCCCTTGCGTGACTCGCAGGACCTCGCCGTTGGCGACAACGGCCCGATGGCCTTGCCGGAACCCGCTACGGGCATGACGGCTTCGGCGGCCGTCCCGCCGCAATCCGCTGCCCAGGCCGGCACGACGGGGACATCGCGCGGCGCCCGGGCACGCCCCGGAACAGGTTTTCCGGCGCGATCGCGACAGGTTGTGGAGCCGGGAAGGACGGGCAACCTGACTCTCCCGGGCAACCCGGGCGGCCCGCAAGCCGGCCTGGGGCAGGTGGCCGCAACTCCCGTGTTCCGCGCGGAATTGGCCGATGGCAACCTGCGCGGCGTGCTGGCCCGCTGGGCAAGCCTGGCGGGCTGGACGTTCGGGCCGGAGCACTGGGACGTCGACGTGGATATCCCCCTGGTGGGCGCCGCGGGTTTCGGCGATGACTTCAAGCACGCGGTACGAGGCCTGGTCGGCGCGACCGAGATGGCCGAGCGGCCGCTGCAACCCTGCTTCTATGTGAATCGCGTGCTGCGTGTGGTGCCGCTGGCGCAGGCCTGCGATCGCTCCGCGCCAAGGGAGGCGGCGACATGACCCGCGCGAAATCCGAATGGACTGTCGAATGGCCCATAGGATGGCCTATAGGGTGGCCTATAGAACGGCCATTCGATAGTGCCCGCATCGCGGCCTGGACATCCGGCGCGGCAGCCATGCTTGCATTGGCGGCCTGCGTGCCCGAAACCCGTATCGACGCGATCGGCGACCAGGCCCGGCAAGGGCAGGCGCGCGCGGCGCGGGATGCCGGGATAGGCACGGCGGCGATGGCAGGCACCGCCGCGAATAGCGCGGCGCTGCTGGACGCCCGGCGCCGGCAGGCCCTGCAGGACGTCGCCAAGCCTTGGCTGGCGGGCCGGCCGCGTCCCCTGGCGCGCGAAGCCAAGCTACCTCCCGCATTGCGCCGCGACGTCGATACTACCCTCATGTTCGCGGGCGGCGCCGCCGAGCTTTCCGTGCTGGCGCAACGTATCGCGCAAGCGACCGGCCTGCCGGTACGCGTCAGGCCCGAAGCCTTGCTGCCCCAGGCGCTGTTCCTGCCGCGCCTGAGCCAGGCCGCCAATGCCATGACCGCCGAGCTTCCCGCGCGCGCGGAGCCGCCGCGCGGCCCGCAGCCGCTGGCGCGCACCCTGGATATGCTGGCATGGCGCCTGGGCGTGTTCTGGCGCTACCAGGACGGCGCCATCGAATTCTTCCGTACCGAAACCCGGGTCTTCAACATTCGTGTGCTGACGCCCACGGCGCAGTCGGAAGCACGGCTGGGGCGCACGGGGCAGGGACGCGGCGCCGGCTTCGACAATGCGTCGCATACCACCTTGTCGGTGGGGGAGCAGGACACGCTGGCGGCGCTGCGCGCACGTCTCGAACCCTTCCTCACCCGGGCCGGCGTGCTGGCGGCGGTGCCCGGCGCGGCGGCATCCATCATCGTCACAGATACGCCGGAAGCGCTCGATCGCGTGGCTCGCTTCCTCGAAGGCGAAAACCGGGCGTTGACGCGGCGTATCCGCCTGGTCTTCGAGGAACTCACCATCGTCATGCGGGACCGCGCCAGCGCGGGCATAGACTGGAGCGCCGTTTTCTCCAGCGCGCGCGCCGCCGTGGCGGCGGCAACGCCATCCGCCGCCACGGCGGCCGGCGCGGTCGAGGCTGCCGTCGGCGGGCACCTGGGCCTGGGTATCGCGGGCGGGCCGTTCGCCACGTCGAAGGCGTTGATCGGCGCGTTGAGCGTCACCGGCACGGTCGTGCGCCATAGCAGCGTGCCGGTGCTCACGCTCAACCGGCGGCCGGTCACCCATGCCGTGCGCACGACGTTTTCCTATGTCGACCAGGTGCAGGGCGCCAGCGGCGACATCGGCCGCAGGGGACAGGACGCCATGTTGCCCGCCGTCTCTGTAAGCCAGAAGCAGGAGACCGTCGGGTCCTTCCTGACGCTGGTGCCCGACGCGCAGGACGACGGCAGCATCCAGCTATCCATCGCTTATGACAACACGGTGGCGCAACCGCTCAAGACCCTGACCTTCGGACGGCGCGAACACCAGATCGAATTGCAGCAGATCACCATCGACGGCAGCGGGATGGTGCAGCAGGTGTCGTTGAGGCCGGGCGAGCCCATGGTGATCTCGGGCTTCGATCGCCGCCAGGACGAATACGACCGCCGCCGTCTGGCGCCGCGCGCGCCGCTGCTGCTGGGCGGGGCGGACCAGGTGGCGAGCGGGCGCAGCACCACGGTGGTCATCGTCACCGCGCAGGTGGAGGAGGGGTGAGATGAAGGTGCAAACGGACACGCAAACAGATGTGGAAGCCGATGTGGAAGCGGCGCCGGAAGCGCATCTGCGCGCGATGGGCGAGGCATGGACCATGGACCTGGACGATGGCGCGATGCTGGTTTTCGGCATGCGCTGGTTTCCCCTGGTGGGAAGCCGGCCGGATACCTTGGCGCGACGGCGGGCTCGCGAGGCGCGCGCCACCCACTATGTGCACGGCGGCACGCGGGCCGCCGCTGTCGGTTGCACGCGCTTGCGGTGTCGTCCGCGTCCCTGTCACAGCGCGGCGCAGGCTTTCGCGCAGTCCTTTCCGCAAGGCTTGGCGGCCGGGATGTTGACGATGACCGCGGGCCAGGCCTGGCTGGTGGCGACGCAGGATGGCGCCGTCATGGCGCGCACCGACCGCGTCTATGCCCATCGTGACCAGGCGCTGGCGGAACTGGAGCAGTTCTATCCAGGCCTGGCTTCGGCGATGCACCTGCTTGACCTGGCGGCGTTGGCGGCCAATCTCGGTCCTTCCACCACGCTCTGGCGTCTCAGTCCCTGGGTGGGCCTGGCGCCCGCGGGCGCGCGGGGATGCGGCGTGCTGCTGGCGGCAGGGCTCGTGGCGGGCGCGGCATGGCAGGCATGGCGTCTTTGGAGACCGCCGGCGACCCCGGCCGCCCGGGCGCTCGATCCGCTGGCGGCCTGGCAGGCGGCGTTGGCGCGCCAGGCCGCCGCATTGCCGCTGCACGACGCAGCGTGGTTGGGGAGGGTCTTCCTGTCCTTGCGGCAACTTCCCATCCACGCGCGAGGGTGGCGGCTGGCGTCGGCGCGTTGCGCCGCCCAGGCGAGCGGGTGGCGATGCGAGGCGCGTTACCGCCGCCTGGGCCCCGGCGGGACCAACCAGACCTTCGCGGACGCGCCGCCGGCGCGCGGCCAGGCAGGTTTCGATGGGCCGCATTTCGAGGGGCTCGATGACGCGCGCGTGGCCTGGCGGGTAGCGGCGGGGCCAGGCGCCGGCGTGGATGTCGATGCGCTCAGTCGGCGGCAAGCCGGCGATATCCGGCTGGGCAGCCTGTTGCAAACACTGCAACCCGCGTTTGGCAGCCTCACGCTGGGAGCAGCTGCCGCGCTGCCATTGACGCCGCCGCTGGACGAGGCCGGCTTACCCTTGCCCAGGCCGGCGGGGCTTCCTGTCCTGTACTCCCGTCCCGTATTGCTGCATGGTCCATTGCGTTCCTATGCCCTGTTCCAGGCGCCGCCCGCGAAAGCGGCGTGGCAGGAGGTCACGCTGGCGTTGACACCGGGCCGCCGCGCCGAAGCGGCCGGCAGTGTGTTGACGGCCCGCTTGCAAGGGGTGGTCTATGAAAAGGACTGAGACCTTGCCACGCGGGCGTGCTGGATATGGCGGTCAGGGCGCGCGCAGCCGCACCGCTTGCGTGAGATGGGCAGCGTGCATGAGATGGGCAGCGTGCGCCAGATGGACAGCGTGCGTGAGGTGGACAGCGTGCGTGAGGTGCACAGCGTGCATGAGGTCGGCAGCGTGCATGAGTCTGCTCATGTCGGCGACCCTCTGCGGCGCGGCCACGGCGGTGCAGGCGCCGCCCGGCGTCGGCCGGTCTCCGGACACGCCTCCGGCGGCCGATGCTTGCGCGTGGCCGGTCGCGGGCAGCGTGGAGGCCTTGCTGCAAGCGGAGACGGCGGCGGCCCTGCGCGCGCGGCTTGGCGTGGGGAGCGACCGGTCCCATATGGACGGTGCGGCGGGTCCATCGCTGGCGCCGTCGCCGGCGCCCCATGCCGACCGTGTGGCCGTCGCCGCGATCTATGGCGTTGGGCGGCGACTGCATGTGGATGTGCATATCAACGGCCAGGTCGCGCGCTACCGCGCGGGCCGGCGATGGCCGGAGCACGCGCCGGGCGGTGGCGCCGGCGTCTATGCCCTGGCTGCCGTGCTGGGCGAGTGCGTGCGCCTGCAAGGCGGTGACGGCGCGCGCATCGCCTGCCTGGACGCGAAGGGGCACCGGGAAGAAAGGAGGAATTGACGATGTTCCTGCGACGCTTCGACCAGCATCAAGCCCAGCATCAATCCCAGCATCAAGCCGACGGCCCGGCGCCCGTGCGCGCGGAAAGCGCCAGGTCAGCGGGCACGAAGCACGTAGGTGACCTCCCGCATCTGGCCAGCCAGGATGATATTGCCCGCCTGTCGCCGGCCTTCCTGCGCCCCTTGAACGACGAATTCGATCTTGCGGCGCTATCGGGACATCTCTGCCCGGTGGTGTTGCGCGACGGCACGGTGGCGCTGTTCCTGCTTGCCGATTACGCGGCCGGCGACCAGGCCGACGAGCTGGAGCGCCTGATCGTGCGGCGGGGCTACCGCATGGCCCGGCCGTCGCGATATCTCATGCCGGCGCCCCTGCTGCTGGCCGTCGCGCGAGGGCAGTTGGGGGCGGACCAACTGCGCAACCGGCGCGCGGTGCTGGCGGATCGCCACAAGTCGGCGCTGGCCGCGGCATTCGTCGACCTCGTTGCCTGGGGCGTCAGGCACAACGCCAGCGACGTGCATTTCAACGTCTTCCTGCAACGCGCCGAATCCGAAGTGCGCTACACGCAGGGGGGCAGCTACGTGACGCCGCCGCGCTTTCGCCACATGCCCACCGCGACCTTGATGGAAATGCTGGCCGTGGCGTGGATGGACGTGCGCGGCGGCAATGGCGCGGTGTTCGATCCCCGCGTCGAACAGCAAGGTCGGCTGGACATCGAGGTGGATGGCAAGCCCATCCTTTTGCGCTGGGCGTCGCTGGCCGCGGATACCGGGCCGGCGGTATGCCTGCGCGTGCTGCGACCGCAGGCCGACGGCGCGGCCTGGTCCTTGCGGGAGCTCGGCTACCTGGACACGCAGATCACCATGTTGCGCCGCGTCTGCCTGGCCGAAGGAGGCGCGGTGGTCCTGGCCGGCGCCGTGGGGGCCGGCAAATCGACCACCCTCGCTGCCCTGGTCCGGTCCCTGCCCGACACGCGCAAGGTCATCACCTTGGAAGACCCCGTGGAATATTGCATCGCCAATGCCTTGCAGAATACGGTGGGTCGCAGCCTGGACGAGTCCGCGCCGTCGGTGTTCGACGCCAAGCTGCGCACCATCAAGCGCTGCGCCATGCATGACCTGCTGGTGGGAGAGATACGCGACGCCGAGACCGGGCGCGCCTTCATGGACCTGGCGGGATCCGGCGTCAACCTCTATACGACGACGCACGCCGCCGCGGCCTGGATGATTCCCGAGCGCCTTGCCTCCGATTTCATTGGGGTTTCGCGCGACTTCCTTGCCATTCCGGGCGTGTTGAAGCTGCTGGTGTGGCAGGCCTTGCTGCCGCGGCTCTGTCCCGCCTGCGCGCTGCCACTGGATGCGCTCTATCGCGGCGAGGCGGGCGCGCATCGTCGGGCCTGGGCCGCGCGCCTGCTGGGTCTGTACGCATTGGACGAAGCATCCTTGCGCGTGCGCAACCCCGCGGGCTGTCCCGAATGCGAGCATCCGGACCTGCCGCAGGCGCGCGGATTCAAGGGGCGCACGGTGGTGGCGGAAATGATCGAGCCGGGATTGGACGAGGCTTTCCTGCGCAGCGTGCGCAATCGCGATTATGTGCGCTTGCGCCAGCGGTGGCGCGATCGCGCCACCGCCTCCGTTACCGACGCCGACATGCGCGACAAGAACGCCATGGCCTGCGCGCTCTACAAGGCGTCCCTGGGCCTTATCGATCCGCGCGATATCGAAAGCCATTTCCGCTCCTTTGAAACGGTGGCGCTGGAACGCGCGTCCTGGCGGGAGGCGGCCCATGCATGAACCGTCTCCCGTCCGCCATTTCCCGCGCGAGCCCGGCGCCGTCGCCGCCGCGCTGGTGGATCGCTGCCGCGCCGGCTGGCAGCGCGCCTGCCTGCGCCACGACGCGGCCCGCTTTGCCGCGCATCGGGCGGACTACTACGAGTACCTGGCGGATCTCCTGGATGGCTTGCAAGGGCGCAAGACGCTGCGCGATATCTTCGACGACGATGCACGGCGGCATGGGCCCGCGACGGCCCGCGGCCGCCTGGCGCGTCATTGGGCGTTGGCGTACGAGCGGTCCGCCGGGGACGTGGCTCAGGCCTGGGCCGGAACCCTGCCGGCCGGCGAGCTGGCCCTGCTGCGGGTGGCGCAGGATGCCGGCGGCGGGGCATTCGCCGCCACCTTGCGCGACCTGGCGCGGGCCGTCACCCTGATCGACCGGGCCCGCGGCATCCTGGTGGCCAATTGCGCGGTGGGACTGGCAGCCCTGGGGGTCGCGTTGCTGCTGGGCGGCGCCGTGCCGCTGTGGACCGTCCCCCGGTTGCAGGCGGTCTTTCAGTCCGTGCCTCCCGCATGGCACGGCGGCCTGACCCGAGCCTTGTTCAGTGGCGCGGACGGATTACGGGTGGGCTTGCCCTTGTCCTGCCTGGCCTGCGTCCTGGGCTTGTGGGGGCTGTCGGCCTCACTGTCGCGCCATACAGGCCGGTTGCGCGATTGGCTCGACCGCCGGCCGGTCTGGCGGCTGTATCGCGACTTCCATTGCATCCGGTTCCTGGCGCTGCTGTCCGTCCTGGTGCGCCAGCGCGGCAATGTGGACACGCGGCTGCGCGAGGCGCTGTTCATGCTGGGACGGGACGCGACCCCATGGTTCGCCGCGCATATCGCCGCGATGATCGGGCGCATCGATGCCGGCCTGGTTGGCGGCGATACCTTCGATACGGGGCTGATCGACGCCGACATGAGCTGGTATCTCGCCGACATGGTGGCCGCGCATGGCGTGGAGGGCGGCGTCGCGCGCACGCGCCAGCGTATCGAAATCCGTTTTCTTCCGCGCCTGCGCGTCCAGGCCGCCATCCTGCGCTGGTGCCTGCTCGCCTGCGGGCTGGCGGCGGTGCTGGGCCTGACGCTCTGGCACTACGCCGTCATCGATGAAATGCGCCACGCCCTGACGCGCATGCATGGCGGTTGACGCCGCTCAACACCAGGCTGACCCCGCCAGGCTGGTTTTTCCAACTTCGTTCCAAGGACATTCTCGCCATGAATCATGCTCCCCTCCATGCCCCCCTCCATGCCCCTGTCCGCCACGCCCGGCTCCGTCCGGCCGATGGCTTTTCCCTTATCGAGGTCTCCATCGTTACCGCCATCGTGTTGCTGATCGCCATCATCGGCGTTCCCGCGCTGGGCACCTTCGTCATCGAGAACAAGGTGCCCAAGGTCGGCGAGGCCTTGCAGCGCTACATCACGCACGCCAAGACCAATGCCCAGGGCAGCGGCCCCACGCCTTATGCCGGCGTGCATACGGGCCTGCTGGCGCAAGCCCTGCGCGGTTCTTCGGTGATCGCGGTGACGGGGGAGGGCGTCTCGGCCTCGGTGGCCCACGGATTGGGCGGCAAGGGCCGCGCGGGCCACGGCACGCTGACGCTGGCCCCCGCGGCGGTGGGCGAGGGCGGGGCGGGGTCCGCCTTCACGCTCACGGCCACGCATGTCAACGATGCCGCATGCCCGACACTGGCAGCCGTCATGCAGCGGATGGCGGACATCATCGCCGTAGAAGGCAAGGGCGGCCGCGTGGTGGTGAAGGACGCCACCCGCATTCCTGCACAGCCTTACGACCCGGCCCGCGCCCAGGAGCAGTGCAGCGCGGGCGACGCCAATACCTTTGTCTTTACCGTGCGGTGAAAGCAATGCGTCCGGTGCGCGGCCATCCTGCCCGGCGTGGTCCGTCGGCCTCTCGTCTTTCCTTTCCGCCCCGTCAGCCCCGTCCGCCCCGTCCGTCCGCCCGCCGACATTCGACGGATGCCGCACCGGGCGGGAAAGCGCACGGCTACCTGATGCTGGAACTCGCATTCGTCCTGGCCATTGCATGTCTTGCCGCGGTGTGGGGCGCCGATGCATGGCGGCGCGAGGCCCAGGCGCTTGCCGGGCAGGCGGCCGGCGCCTGGCTGCTGGAAATCCGCGACGCACTGGCCCGCATGATGACGCGTCATCAGGATGAGCTGGCGCAAGGCGCGGCGCCGCGCGATGCGCACGGCAGCCCGGCCTATGCCGATGCGTACGCCCCAAGGTTGGACGAACTGATGCGTCATGGCCACCTGCCCGGCAGTTTCCCGGTAACCTCGGCCGGCGGGATGCGGGTGGCCATCCGGATCTTGCGCGGACCGGCCTGTCCGGGCGCGGGCTGCCGCCTGGATGCGCTGGCCTATAGCGCCCCGCCAGTGGGTGCCTGGAGCGGCCGGGAAGGCGGCTCGGGCACGGGCCAGCCAGGCGCCGATCCCGCCACCCTGGCCGCCATCCTGGCCGGGGCCGGCGGCCATGGCGGCCACGTCGACGGGCTGGCGCCTGACCATCTCCGTGGCCCCAATTTCCATTTTCCCAATCCGCCGATCCCGGGCATGGGGCGCCTGCCGGTCGGGACGGTGGCCGTCTGGGCGGGCCTGGACACCGCCGCCGCCTGGCCTTACGTGCGCATGCGCGACTCCCGCAATCCGGACTTCCAGGGCGATGTCACGGTCGCGGGCGGCATGCACGCGGCCAGGCGCTTGAGCACGGACGGGCATTTGTTCGTCGGCGCCCGGGCCAGGATGGGGGACGCCTGTTCCCCCGACGGCCTGGTGGCGCGCGCGGAAGACGGCGCATCCCTGTCCTGCGTGGCCGGCCGGTGGTCGTCGCCGGGCGGTTTCGGCGGCGTGTTTTTCGTGCACAGCTTTTTCGGCTGCTGGACACCCGGCCTGGTCTCGACCGCCAATCCACGGACCGGGCGTTGCAGTTGCCCGGCGGGCCACGACGCCATCCGGATTTCCCGGACGGGCGATATGAATGGTGGCGAGGGCGCCACGACAGGCTACCTCTGCGTCCGCTAGGCCGGTCCGTTCTCCCGGGAAACGGCGGCCAATTGCATATAATCGAGGATTGCCCAAAATGCCCATGCAGATTCATCCAAGATGAAATCCTCCGAGATTCGCCAGAAATTCCTGCAGTTTTTCCAGTCCAAGGGTCACACCATCGTCCCGTCGTCCTCGCTCGTGCCTGGCAACGACCCGACGCTGCTGTTCACCAACTCGGGGATGGTCCAGTTCAAGGACGTGTTCACCGGCAAGGAAACGCGCGCCTATACCCGCGCCACCTCGTCGCAGCGCAGCGTGCGGGCCGGCGGCAAGCACAACGACCTGGAGAACGTCGGCTATACGGCGCGCCACCACACCTTCTTTGAAATGCTGGGCAATTTCAGCTTCGGCGACTATTTCAAGCGCGACGCCATCCAGTACGCCTGGGAGCTGCTGACGCAGGTGTACAAGCTGCCCGCCGAGAAGCTGTGGGTCACGGTGTACCAGGAAGACGACGAGGCCTACGACATCTGGGCCAAGGAAGTGGGCGTGCCGGCCGAGCGCATCATCCGCATCGGCGACAACAAGGGCGCACGCTACGCTTCGGACAACTTCTGGCAGATGGCGGACACGGGCCCCTGCGGTCCCTGCTCGGAAATCTTCTATGACCACGGCCCGGAAATCTGGGGTGGCCCTCCGGGATCGCCCGAGGAAGACGGCGACCGCTATATCGAAATCTGGAACCTGGTGTTCATGCAGTTCGAGCGGGACGCCGCGGGCAACATGCCGCGCCTGCCCAAGCCCTGCGTCGATACCGGCATGGGCCTGGAGCGCATTGCCGCCGTGCTGCAAGGCGTGCATTCCAACTACGAAATCGACCTGTTCCAGAAGCTGATCGCCGCCGCCGCGCGCGAAACCGGCGTAACGGACCTGGAGAACAACTCGCTGAAGGTCATCGCCGACCACATCCGTGCCTGTTCGTTCCTGATCGTCGATGGCGTCATCCCCAGCAACGAAGGCCGTGGCTACGTGCTGCGCCGTATCATCCGCCGCGCGCTGCGCCACGGCTACAAGCTGGGCCAGACCAAGCCTTTCTTCCACCGCATGGTGGCCGACCTCGTTGCCGAGATGGGCGAGGCCTATCCCGAACTGGCCAATACGGCGGACCGCGTGGCCCAGGTGCTGAAGCAGGAAGAGGAGCGCTTCGGCGAGACCCTCGAAAACGGCATGAAGATCCTCGACGGCGCCCTGGCCAGCGTGCCGGCCGGGGGCCAGCTCGACGGCACCACGCTGTTCACCCTGTATGACACCTACGGCTTCCCCGTCGACCTGACCGCCGACATCTGCCGTGAGCGCAAGGTGGAGGTCGACCTGGCCGGTTTCGACACGGCCATGGCGCGCCAGCGCGAGCAGGCCCGCGCCGCCGGCAAGTTCAAGATGGCCGAAGGCCTGAGCTACGAGGGCGCGGACACGCGCTTCGAGGGCTACGAGCACCTGGAACTGGATGACGTGAAGGTCGTCGCCTTGTACGCCAACGGCACGTCGGTGCCCCGTATCGAAGCGGGCCAGGACGCCGTCGTCGTCCTGGATGCCACGCCGTTCTATGCCGAGTCCGGCGGCCAGGTGGGCGACACCGGCCTCCTGGAAGCCGACGGCGTGCGTTTCGCCGTGGCCGACACGCAGAAGGTGCAGGCCGGCGTATTCGGCCATCACGGCAAGCTGGAGTCGGGCCACCTGGCGGTGGGCGATATCCTGCTGGCCCGCGTCGACGGACTGCGCCGTGCCCGCACCGTGCGCAACCACTCCGCGACCCACCTCATGCACAAGGCCCTGCGCCAGGTGCTGGGCGCGCATGTGCAGCAGCGCGGTTCGCTGGTCGATCCCGACAAGACCCGTTTCGACTTCGCCCAGGACGCCCCCATGACCGCCGAGCAGATCGCGCGCGTCGAGGCCATCGTCAATGCCGAAATCCTGGCCAACCATGCGACCCAGGCCCAGGTGATGGCGTATGACGACGCCGTCAAGGGCGGCGCCATGGCCCTGTTCGGCGAGAAATACGGCGATAGCGTAAGGGTGCTGGACATC
This sequence comes from Achromobacter aloeverae, assembly GCF_004121055.1. Classification (GTDB taxonomy): domain Bacteria; phylum Pseudomonadota; class Gammaproteobacteria; order Burkholderiales; family Burkholderiaceae_B; genus Bordetella_C; species Bordetella_C aloeverae. The sequence continues at coordinate 1,000,553 of NZ_PYAL01000001.1, read as the reverse complement.
GGCTTTTCGCGTGAACTGTGCGGCGGCACGCACGTGTCGCGCACGGGCGATATCGGCATGTTCAAGATCGTCGCCGAATCCGGCGTGGCCGCCGGCGTGCGCCGCATCGAGGCCATCACGGGCGACAACACCCTGGCCTGGGTGCAGGCGCAGACCGCCTTGCTCGGCCGCGCCGCGGGCGCGCTGCGCACGCCGCCTGCCGAGCTGCCGGACCGCATTGCCCAGGTCCAGGAGCAGGTCAAGACCCTGGAGAAAGAGCTGGACCAGGCGCGCTCCAAGCTGGCGGCCAGCGCGGGCAACGACCTGGCCGACAAGGCCACCGTGGACGTCAAGGGCGTCAAGGTGCTGGCCGCGGGCATCGGCGCCGTCGATCCCAAGGCGCTGCGCGGCATGGTCGACCAACTCAAGGACAAGCTGAAGTCCGCGGTGGTGCTGCTGGCCGGTTCGCAGGATGGCAAGATCAGCGTGGTCGGGGGGGTCACCGCCGACCTGACCGGCCGCGTCAAGGCCGGCGACCTGGTCGGTTTCGTCTCGTCGCAGATCGGCGGCAAGGGCGGCGGCCGGCCGGACATGGCCATGGGCGGCGGCAGCGATGCCGGTGCCTTGCCGGCGGCCATCGCCAGCGTGCGCCAGTGGGTGGAAGAGCGCCTCTGATGGACGCGGATACCTCCAATCCCGCGCCGTCCGCGGATGGCGCCGTGCAGGCGGACATGGAAATCGATGCCAAGGGGCTGAATTGTCCCTTGCCCATCCTGCGCGCCAAGAAAGCCCTGGCCCAGCTGCAAAGCGGCCAGGTGTTGAAGGTGTTGACCACGGACCGCAACGCCATCCGCGACTTCCAGGCCTTCTGCAAGCAGACCGGCAATGCCTTGCTGGCGCAGCAGGAAGACGACGGCGTGGGCGTGCATTACCTGCGGCGACGCTGACCGCGACGCTGGCCTCGCCGTTATCCTTGCCGTTGACTCCCCCGCCGTTGACCCGTTCACAGGCCCAGGCACACTGGAATTCATCATGGCCAAGACTTTCAAGATCGGCACGCGCGCCAGCCTGATGGCGGTGCGCCAGACCGAAGACCTTATCCGGGCCCTGAGCCTGGCCTTTCCCGAGCACACCTTCGAGATGGTGACGCGGCCCGCCGCCGCCGACCTGGACCTGAAAACCCGCCTGGGCGGAATGGGTGGCAAGGGTGGCGCGTTCATCACCGCCATGCACGACATGATGTTGCGCGGCGAGGCCGATATGGTGATGCACTCGCTCAAGGACCTGCCTGGCAACGACGAGTATTACGCCGATACGCGGTTTTCCATCGGCGCCTGCCTGCCGCGCAGCGATGCGCGCGATTGCATGGTGCTCAAGCAGGGCATGGCCGTGGACGCGGTGCCCGCCGTGATCGGTACGGCGTCGGTGCGTCGCGCCGCCTTCCTGCGTCGCCTTTTCCCCGGCAGCCAGGCCGTGCCTTTCCGCGGCGCCGCCGACAAACGCATCCAGCGCATGGACGACGGCGTTCCCATGACCTTCAACTATGGCGGCGCCACGCCGCCGGTCGACGCCCTGTTGCTGGCGAAGAACGGCCTGGAGCGCATCGGACTGGATGGGCGCATCAGCCGGGTATTCTCGGTGGAGGAAATGTGCCCGGCGGTCGGGCAGGGCGTGGTCGTGGCGGAATACGCCACCGGCAACGACGAGGCGCGCGCCCTGCTGGCGGCGATCAACCACCGCGAGACCATGTTCTGCTACCAGGCCGAGCGCGCCTTGCTGAAGGCCTTGAACGGCCATTGCGATTCCCCTATCGGCGCCTATGCCTGGCTGGACGGCGGCAAGCTCAAGCTGCGGGGCATCGTGATCGCCCTGGATGGCCGCAGCGCCGTCGAGGTCTACGATGAGAGCGAGTATGCCGATCCGCTGGCGCTGGGCACCCGGGCGGGCGCCCGCTTGAACGCCCTGGGCGCCCAGGCCATCATCGAGGAAACGCGCTACGTCGGCTGAGGCACCGAAGGCTGGGGCGCCACAAATACAACATTTCCGCATCGATTTGCCGGGTTCTCCGGAACGATGCTAGAATCTACTGTTCTCCATAACCAATTCAAGGGATTACCTATGGTGGTGATTCGTCTGGCCCGTGGCGGGTCGAAAAAGCGTCCGTTCTACAACCTGGTGGCCACCGATTCGCGCAACCGTCGCGACGGGCGCTTCATCGAGCGCGTCGGTTTCTACAACCCCGTCGGTAGCGAAGGCACCGAAAACCTGCGCATCGCGATGGATCGCGTGAAGCACTGGACCGACAGCGGTGCCCAGCTGTCGCCGGCCGTGGAACGCCTGGTCAAGTCGTACTCGCAGAAAGTCTCCGCCGCGGCCTGAAGCTGGGCTTGCCTGCAGCGCTGAGCATGCCCGACAACATGAAGGTCCCGGCCGCCGCTTCGGCGGGTGCGGATGATCTGATCGAACTGGGCCGCGTCAGCGCCGCTTATGGCGTACGGGGCTGGGTGAAAGTGCAGCCGCATTCGGCGCAAGCCGACGTGCTGCTCTCCCTCCCCGAATGGCGGCTGGCACGCCTTGCCGCGCCCGCGAAAGCGGCCGCATCCGCGCAACCGCCGGCTTCCGCCATCTCGATCCATAAAGTCGTCACTGCCCGTCCGCAGGGGGCAACCGTGGTCGCGCAACTGGCCGGCATCGCCGACCGCGACCAGGCCGAGGCGCTGCGCGGGATGGCGGTCTACGCGCCGCGTTCGTCCTTTCCGGAACCGGAGGACGACGAGTTCTACTGGGTCGATCTCATCGGTTGCACGCTATACGGCGAGCAGGATGGCGCTCCCGTCCTGCTGGGCCGTGTCGAGGGCGTGCTGGATAACGGCGCGCATTCGGTGCTGCGCGTCGCCAGGCAGGACCTGGACGCGGCGGGTGTCGCGCAAGCGGTACTCGATGCCAAGGGGCGGCCGGCCGAGGTCCTGGTGCCTTTCGTCCAGGCGCACGTCCATACCGTCGACATTGCCAATCGCCGTATCGACAGCGACTGGCCCCTGGATTACTGATGCGTTTCGACGTCCTCACCCTGTTTCCGGACATGTTCAGCGTGGTCCGGGACCTGGGGGTGACGGGTCGCGCGCATGCGCAGGGCCGTTGGGCCCTCCAGGCCTGGAATCCGCGCGATTACACCCATGACGTGCACCGTACCGTGGACGATCGCCCCTATGGCGGCGGTCCCGGCATGGTCATGATGCCCGGCCCGTTGGAAGCGGCCTTGCAGGCCGCCCAGGCGCAACGCGCATCCGCCGGCCTGGCGCCGGCTCCTGTCATCCTGATGTCCCCCACCGGCCGCCGGTTCGACCAATTGGCCGCGCAGCAGCTGGCCGCCAGCCCCGGCGCGGTCCTGGTCTGCGGCCGCTATGAGGGCCTGGACCAGCGTTTCATCGACCGGTGCGTGACGGATGAGATCTCGCTGGGGGACTTCGTCCTGTCCGGCGGGGAGCTGGCCGCCCTGGCGGTGATCGATGCCGCCGTGCGTCTCATGCCCGGCGTGCTCAACGACGATGCCTCCGCGGTCCAGGACTCCTTCAACCCCGCGCTTTCCGGCCTGCTGGATAGTCCGCACTACACGCGGCCCGAGGTCTACGAAGGCGTTTCCGTCCCGCCGGAACTGCTGTCGGGCCATCACGCCAACATCGCCCGCTGGCGCCGCGAGCAGTCCCTGCGCCTGACCCAGCAGCGCCGTCCCGATCTCCTCGACGCCGCCCGCCGCCAGGGCCTGCTGACCCCCGCCGACGAGCGCTTCCTCAGCCTGCTGGCCACGCGCCGCGACAAGAGCCCCGGCGACCCGGGCCAGGGCTGATCCTTTCCTGCCGCGGCCCCGGATCGCTGCCGCTCAACCCGCCAGCTTGCCGCGCTGTTCGCGCACCTTCGCCAGCGTTTCGCTGAACTGCGCCATGCGTGCCTTTTCCTGCTCGACCACCGCCGCCGGGGCGCGCTCGACGAAGCTGGCGTTCGACAGCTTGCCGTTGGCCTTGGCGATTTCACCTTCCAGGCGGGCGATCTCCTTGTCCAGGCGGGCCGTTTCCGCGGCCACGTCGATCTCCACGCGCAGCATCAGGCGGGCGCCGCCGACCACCTGCACGGGAGCGCCGACGTCGGGCAGTTCCGCCACCGTTTCCACCTCGCTCAGGCGGGCCAGGGCGGCCAGGTAGGGGCCGTTGCGGTCCAGCTCGGCGCGATCGCCTTCGGCCACCAGGGGCACCTTCTGCGCGGGCGACAGGTTCATCTCGCCACGCAGCGCGCGCACCGCCTCCACCTGGGCCTTCAGGTTGGCGACCTCGGCCTCCGCGGCCTTGTCGATCGCGGCGGGATTGGCCACGGGGTAGGGCTGCACGCTGACGCTGTCCGCCTTGTCCGCGGCGCGCTTGCCGGCCACCAGCGAGACCTTCTGCCACAGCTCTTCCGTGATGAAGGGGATGATGGGGTGGGCCAGGCGCAGCACCACTTCCAGCACGCGGATCAGCGTGGCGCGCGTGCCCAGTTGCTGGGCCGGCGTGCCGTTCTGGATCTGCACCTTGGCGAGTTCCACGTACCAGTCGCAGTACTCGTCCCACACGTAGCGGTAGAGCGCGTTGGCGATGTTGTCGAAGCGATAGTCGGCGAAGCCGCGCGCGATCTCTGCCTCCAGCTCCTGCAGCTGGCTGACGATCCACCGGTCCACGAACGACGTCTCGCCCTCGGTGGCCGCCTTGCTCAGGTCGTGCCCTTCGGTGTTCATCAGCACGAAGCGCGTGGCGTTCCACAGCTTGTTGCAGAAGTTGCGGTAGCCCTCGCACCGCTTGAGGTCGAAGTTGATGTTGCGACCCAGCGTCGCGTAGGCGGCCATGGTGAAGCGCAGCGCGTCGGCGCCGAAGGCGGGGATGCCGTCCGGATACTGGCGCCGCGTGGCCTTCTCGATCTGGCCGGCCTGCTTGGGATTCATCAGGCCGTAGGTGCGCTTGCGCACCAGCGTTTCCAGGTCGACGCCGTCGATCAGGTCGATCGGGTCCAGCGTATTGCCCTTGGACTTGCTCATCTTCTGGCCGTCGGCATCACGGATCAGGCCGTGCATGTAGACGTGCTTGAACGGGATCTGCCCGGTCAGGTGCGTGGTCATCATGACCATGCGCGCCACCCAGAAAAAGATGATGTCGAAGCCGGTCACCAACACGTTCGACGGCAGGTAGCGCGCCAGGTCCGGCGTCTGGTCGGGCCAGCCCAGGTCGGTGAAGGGCACCAGCGCCGACGAGAACCACGTATCGAGCACGTCGGGGTCGCGTTGCAATGGGCCCTGCACGCCGGCGGCGCGGGCCTGCGCCAGCGCGTCTTGCTCGTTGTGCGCGACGAAGATGGTGCCATCCTCGGCATACCACGCCGGGATCTGGTGGCCCCACCACAGCTGGCGCGAAATACACCAGTCCTGGATGTTGTCCAGCCACTGGTTGTAGATGGTCGTCCAGTTCTCGGGGTAGAAGGACACGCGGCCGTCGGCCACCACTTCCAGCGCGACCTCGGTAATGCTCTTGCCGGGATGTAGCGTGCCCTCCGGGGCCGGCTTGCTCATGGCCATGAACCACTGGTCCGTCAGCATGGGCTCCAGCACCACGCCCGTGCGGTCGCCCTTGGGCTGCATCATCTTGTGCGGCTCGACCTTGGCCAGGTAGCCTTTTTCCTCCAGCTCGGCGACCACCGCCTTGCGCGCCTCGTAGCGCTCCAGGCCGCGGAACTGCTTCGGTCCGTTGTCGTTGATGTGCGCGTCGGGCGTGAAGATGACGATCAGCGGCAGGTCGTGGCGCAGGGCGCACGCATAGTCGTTGAAATCATGCGCGCCGGTGATCTTGACGCAGCCCGTGCCGAAGGCCGGGTCGACGAAGTCGTCGGCGATGATGGGAATATTGCGGTCGCACAGGGGCAGCTCGACCAGCTTGCCCACCAGGTGGCGGTAGCGCTCGTCGTCCGGGTGCACGCACAGCGCGCCGTCGGCCAGCATGGTCTCGGGGCGGGTGGTGGCGATGGTCATCCCGCGCAGGGTGACCGTCTGACCGTCCTTGTCGACGATGGTCTGCGGTCCGTCGACAAAGGGGTAGGTGATGTGCCACATGAAGCCGTCGGCTTCCTCCGACTGCACTTCCAGGTCCGACACCGCGGTCAGCAGCTTGGGGTCCCAGTTGACCAGGCGCTTGCCGCGGTAGATCAGGCCTTGCCGGTACAGGCGCACGAAGGTCTCCACCACGCCGCGCGACATGCGCTCGTCCATGGTGAAATACTCGCGGCTCCAGTCGGCCGAGGCGCCCAGCCGGCGCATCTGGTTGGTGATGGTGCTGCCGGACTGCTCCTTCCACTCCCAGACCTTCTCGACGAACTTGTCGCGGCCGAGGTCGTGGCGGGAAATATTCTGGGCGTCCAGCTGGCGCTGCACCACGATCTGCGTGGCGATGCCGGCGTGGTCGGTGCCGGGGATCAGGACGGTGTCGTCGCCCGACATGCGGCGATAGCGGGCCAGCCCATCCATGATGGTCTGGTTGAAGGCGTGGCCCATGTGCAGGGTGCCCGTTACATTCGGCGGCGGGAACTGGATGGTGTAAGTTTTGTCTCCAGAACCTGTATCGACGTGGCGGCCACCATCGAAATAGCCGCGCCGCGCCCATTCGGCGTACCAGCGTGCTTCTAGGTCGGCCGGCTCGAAGCTTTTGGCAAGCTCCTGTGTCTCGGCAGGGGCGGCGGGGGGCGCGGCGGATGAGGCGGCGTCGTTCACGGCTTTATTCATTACGCGTTTCCGGGGACAGATCTCCCGTCCGATCCAACGTCGGCGGGTCAAACCTGTGATTTTATGATGTAGACGGCCCTTATAGGCATGCTAGAATGGCCGGTTGCTATAAACCTATTAGAAGTCCCTGTTTTTATTGGAGTTTTCATGTCTGTTCAACGTACCCTCTCGATTATCAAGCCCGACGCCGTGGCGAAGAACGTTATCGGCCAGATCGTGGCCCGTTTCGAGCAGGCCGGCCTGAAGGTGATCGCTGCCCGCCTGCAGCAGCTGTCGCGCGCTGACGCCGAGCGTTTTTACGCTGTGCACAAGGAACGCCCCTTCTTCAAGGACCTGGTCGACTTCATGGTTTCCGGTCCTGTCTTCGTCCAGGTGCTGGAAGGTGAAGACGCCATCCAGAAGAACCGCGACCTGATGGGCGCCACCGATCCCAAGAAGGCCGCCGCCGGCACCATCCGCGCCGACTTCGCCGACAGCATCGACGCCAACGCCGTGCACGGTTCGGACGCGCCGGAAACCGCCGCCGTCGAAGTGGCTTTCTTCTTCCCCGAAATCAACATCCACAGCCGCTGATCCGGCTGGGGCGAATGCGACATGGAAACCGTTGAACGTATCAACCTGCTGGGCCTGGACGGCGATGCGCTGGCCGGGCTGGTGGCGCGCTGGGGCGGCAAGCCCTTCCGCGCCAAGCAGTTGCAGCGCTGGGTGCACCAGCGCGGCGCCGATTCGTTCGACGCCATGACCGACCTGGCGCGCGACTTTCGCGGCCAGCTGGCGCAGAACTGCGTCATCGAGGCGCCGCCGGTCATGACCCAGCAGCGTTCGTCCGACGGCACCCGCAAATGGCTGTTCGACGTCGGGCAGGGCAATGCCATCGAAACCGTGTTCATTCCCGAGGATGATCGCGGCACGCTGTGCATTTCCAGCCAGGCCGGCTGCACGGTCAATTGCCGCTTCTGTTCCACCGGGCACCAGGGGTTCAACCGCAACCTGCACGCCAGCGAAATCGTCGGCCAGTTGTGGTGGGCCCGCAAGGTGCTCGAAGCGGACCTGGCCAGTGCCCGCCTGCCGGCCGCCGAGGGCGTTCAAGCCACGGCGCCGGCCGACAATCGCGTGGTCAGCAACGTGGTCATGATGGGCATGGGCGAGCCCCTGCTCAACTACGACCAGGTGTTGACCTCCTTGCGCCTGATGCTGGACGACAACGCCTATGGCCTGTCGCGCCGCCGCGTCACGGTGTCCACGTCGGGCGTGGTGCCCATGATGGACCGCCTGTCGCAGGACTGCCCGGTGGCCCTGGCCGTCTCGCTGCACGCGCCCAACGACGCGCTGCGCGACGAACTGGTGCCGCTGAATCGCAAGTACCCGCTGGCCGAGCTGTTGGCGGCCTGCAATCGCTACCTGGCGTACGCGCCGCGCGATTTCATTACCTTCGAATACGTCATGCTGGACGGCGTCAACGACTCCGACCAGCATGCCCGGGAACTGGTTGCGATTGCGCGCGAAGTGCGCTGCAAGCTCAACCTGATCCCGTTCAATCCCTTCCCGCAATCCGGCTTGAAGCGCTCGCCGATGGCGCGCGTACGCATTTTCGCGCAGCGGCTGATGGATGCCGGCGTCATCACCACGGTGCGCAAGACCCGTGGTGACGATATCGACGCCGCCTGTGGCCAGCTGGCGGGCGAAGTGCGCGACCGTACCAAGATCACGGAACGCATTGCCGCGCAGCGCCGGGCCATTCCGATCAAACAGGTGCATGCATGACGCAAGAAGCCGCTCAACCCGTATCCGAGACCGTCGCGCAAGCGGGGAGCGAATCCGTGGGGGCGGCATTGCGTTCGCTGCGCAAGAGCAAGGGCTGGTCGCTGGAAGAAGTGGCCAGCCGCATCAAGTTCGCGCCGCGCCAGATCGACGCGCTGGAAAACGAGCAGTGGAGCGAGCTGCCCAAGGGTATCTCGCTGCGCGGCCTGGTTCGCAGCTACGCGCGCCTGCTGGGCGCCGATCCGCAGGCCATCCTCGCCTCGCTGGACCCCAGCATGCACGCCGCCCAGCCCGCCAGGCTGGTGCAAGGGCCCTTGCATTCGACCACGGGCGGCGCCCATGTGGATGAAGACCGCGGCGGCTCCTCGTCCTGGGGCTGGCTGATCGTCATCCTCGTGGTGGTGGCCGCGGGCCTGGCCTATGCCTATTGGCAGGGCTGGCTGCCGCAACACTGGGTTCCCGCCTGGTTATCCAGGCAGGCGGGCTGAGCCGGCCCCAGCGCCGCTGTCCGCCGCGTTCAGATTACGACGCCAGACATGGAAGAATCGACTTTGCCCCGCGGGCCCTTGCCCTGCCAGGATAATCCTCCCCCCGTGGTGGGCGCGGCGGCGCGCCACCGCACGCGCGCCGTGGCTGTCCGCTGGGGCGACCGCGTCGTCACCATCGGCGGCAATGCGCCGGTGGTCGTGCAGTCCATGACCAATACGGACACCGCCGACGCCATCGCCACCGCCATCCAGGTGCGCGACCTGGCGCAGGCGGGCTCCGAGCTGGTGCGCATCACGGTCAATACCCCCGAAGCCGCGCGCGAGGTCATCGCCATCCGCGAGCAGCTCGATCGCATGGGCGTGTCGACGCCCCTGGTCGGCGACTTCCACTACAACGGGCACAAGCTGCTGACGCAGTTTCCCGATTGCGCGCAGGCGCTGTCCAAGTACCGCATCAACCCCGGCAATATGGGCGGCGGCAAGCGGCGCGACGACAATTTCGCGCAGATGATCGAAGTGGCTTGCCGCTACGACAAGCCGGTGCGCATCGGCGTGAACTGGGGCAGCCTGGATCATGAGCTGATGGCGCGCAAGATGGACGAAAACAACCGGCGCGCCCAGCCCTGGGAAGCGCAGGCGGTGATGCGCGACGCCCTGGTGGTGTCGGCCATCAGCAATGCCCGGCGCGCCGAGGAACTTGGCCTGGCGGGCGACAAGATCGTCCTGTCGTGCAAGGTCAGCCACGTGCAGGACCTGATCGCGGTCTACCGCGACCTGGCCGCGCGCTGCGACTATCCGGCGCATCTGGGACTGACCGAGGCCGGCATGGGCAGCAAGGGCATCGTGGCTTCGACGGCCGCGCTGGCGGTGCTGCTGCAGGAAGGCATCGGCGACACCATCCGCATCTCGCTCACGCCCGAGCCGGGCGGCGACCGCGCGCGCGAAGTGGTGGTGGCGCAGGAAATCCTGCAAAGCATGGGCTTGCGCGCCTTCACCCCGATGGTCGTCGCCTGCCCGGGCTGCGGCCGCACCAGCAGCACGGTGTTCCAGGAACTGGCCGACAGCATCCAGTCCTATCTGCGGCGCCAGATGCCGGTCTGGCGCACCCGGTATCCCGGCGTGGAAAACATGAATGTGGCGGTCATGGGCTGTGTGGTCAACGGCCCCGGCGAAAGCCGCCATGCCGACATCGGCATCAGCCTGCCTGGCACCGGTGAGGTCCCGGCCGCGCCCGTCTTCGTCGATGGCGAGCGGACGGTGACCCTCAAGGGCGACCATATCGCCGAGGAATTCCAGGCCATTGTCGAAAACTACGTGGCGCGCCGCTATGGCGCGCCGGTCTCACAATAAGCAAAAGGTGAGGCGTGGGGCCGCCGGCAGGCGGCCGCCATGCCCAAGGACATGACGCAAGCGTTCCAGAAAGTCGCCGCCATCCGCGGCATGAATGATGTGCTGCCGGGCGTGGGCGCCCGTTGGGAGCAATTCGAGGAAATCGTCCGCGAGTGGCTGCACGCCTACGGCTATCGCAACCTGCGCACGCCGGTGCTGGAGCATACCCGGCTGTTCGCGCGCGGCATCGGCGAAGTCACCGATATCGTCGAAAAAGAGATGTACACCTTCACCGACGCGCTCAACGGCGAATCGCTGACCATGCGCCCGGAGATGACGGCCGGCATCGTTCGCGCCTCCATCGAGCACAACCTTCTGTACGACCGTCCGCAGCGCGTCTATTCGCTGGGTCCCGTGTTCCGTCACGAGCGTCCGCAGCGCGGCCGCTACCGCCAGTTCCACCAGATCGACGTCGAGGCCCTGGGGTTCGCCGGCCCGGACGTCGACGCCGAACTGATCATCATGCTGGCCCGCCTGTGGAAGCGGCTGGGACTGACGGACGTCCGTTTGGAGCTCAACTCGCTGGGCCAGGCCGAAGAGCGCGCCGCGCATCGCGCCGCCTTGATCGAGCACCTGGAAAAGCATCGCGACGTCCTGGACGAGGACGGCCAGCGCCGCATGTACAGCAATCCCCTGCGCGTGCTGGACACCAAGAACCCGGCCATGCAGGCCATGGCCGACAGCGCGCCCAAGCTGTTCGATTTCCTCGGCGCCGAGTCGCGCGCCCACTTCGACGGGGTGTGCGCCCTGCTCGACGATGCCGGCATTTCGTACCGCTTGAATCCGCGCCTGGTGCGCGGCCTGGACTACTACAACCTGACCGTGTTCGAGTGGGTCACCGACCGTCTTGGCTCGCAAGGGACGGTGTGCGGCGGCGGCCGCTATGACGGCCTGATCGAGCTGCTGGGCGGCAAGCCGGCGCCCGCGGTGGGCTTTGCCATCGGCATGGAGCGCCTGCTGGACCTGTGGGACCAGACGGCGCCCGCCGCCACGGTGCCCGAATGTGAAATTTATGTGGTGCACCAGGGGGACGCGGCCCAGCGCCTGGCCGCCCGCGTGGGTGAAACCCTGCGCGATGCCGGTCTTTCCGTTATCGTGCACGCCGGTTCGGCCAGCTTCAAGTCGCAATTCAAGCGCGCCGACGCCAGCGGCGCCCGGGTTGCGGTTATCCTTGGCGCCGACGAAGTGGCCGCGCAGGCGGCCAGCATCAAATATCTGCGCGCCGACGGCGCGCAGGGCGACGCGCAGCAGCAGGTGCCGCTGGCCGAGCTCGCACAGGTTTTGAAATCGAAGGGTTAGCATGGCATACGATCTCGAAGAACAGGAAAAGCTCGACGCGCTGAAGGCCTGGTGGGCCAGATATGGCCTGCTGGTGGGCATCGTGGTGGCGGTCGCGGCCCTGGCCTGGGGCGGTTGGAATGGCTGGCGCGCCTATCAGGGCCACGTCAGTCGCCAGGCCATGGGGTATTTCGAGGCGCTGGAAGATGCCGCGCGGCTGGGCGGCGCCGACGCCAGCGCCCGCATCAAGGCCGCCGCCGGCACCTTGCGCAGCGACTATCCCAAGACGGGCTATGCCGGACGCGGCGTGCTGGTGGCCGCGCAGGCCCTGCAGGCGCAGAACGACATCGATGGCGCGCGCGAGCAGCTCGAATGGCTGGCCGCGCAGAAGCGCGAGACCGCCTTGCAGCCGGTCGCCAAGCTGCGCCTGGCGGGCATCCTGCTGGACCAGAAGAAATACGATGAGGCGCTGGCGCAACTGAGCGATCCGCCGCCGGCCTTCGCCGCGTTGTTCGCCGATCGCCGTGGCGACGTGCTGGCTGCCCAGGGCAAGGCCCAGGAAGCGCGCACCGCCTACCAGAATGCGATCGACGGCCTGGGGCAATCCAACGCCTTGGTGCCTGTCGTGCAACTCAAACTCGATGCCCTCGCCGGAGCCTGATTCCGATGTTCACGCCTGTTATCCGCCGTTTTTTCACGCTGGCCGCCTGCGTGGCTACCGCTGTCGCCCTGAGCGCCTGCTCGCTGTTCTCCAAGGACGACAAGCGCTATGACCCGACGCCGCTGACCGAGTACAAGGCCGGCATGTCGGTGCACCAGGCCTGGTCGGTCTCCATCGGCAGCGGGGGCGGCCTGGGTTTCCTGCCGACCGTCGTCGGCGATACCGTTTACGCCGCCACGCCCAACGGCAAGGTCGGCAAATACGATCTGCTCAGCGGCCGCGCCATCTGGACCGTCTCCACCGACAAGCTGTCGGCCGGCGCGGGCAGCGACGGTTCCACCACGGTGGTGGCCACTCCCTCGGGCCAGGTCATCGCCTTCGACGACACCGGCAAGGTCAAGTGGAAGGCGCAGGCCACCAGCGAGGTCAACATCCCGCCGGCGGTCGGCAATGGCGTGGCGGTGGTGCGCAGCAGCGACTATCGCATCCAGGCGTTCGACCTGAACAGCGGCGAGCGCGTCTGGAGCGTGCAGCGCCCCGGCCCGGCGCTGGCCCTGCGTTCGAACGCGCAGATGGTGATCGCCCAGGGCCTGGTCCTGACGGGCCTGCCGGGCGGCAAGCTCATGGCCATCAACGCCGGCTCCGGCGACGTGCAGTGGGAAGGCACCGTGGCCACGCCCAAGGGCGGCAGCGACCTGGAACGCCTGACGGACGTGGTCGGCGCGCCGAGGCTGCTGGGGCCGCTGATGTGCGCCGTTGCCTACCAGGGCCGCGTGGTCTGCTTCGACGTCTCGCAGGGCGGCCGCCCGATCTGGAACAAGGATTTCTCCAGCACCGTCGGCCTGGCCGTGGATGACCATGGCGTCTATGCGCCGGACCAGAGCAGCGTGCTGTATGGTTTCGACCTGCGCAGCGGACAGCAGCTCTGGAAGCAGGACAACCTGAAGAATCGCCACCTGACCGCGCCGACCGTGATCGGCAGCGCGGTTGCCGTCGGCGATTATGATGGCTACGTGCATTTCGTGTCGCGCGACAGCGGCCAGCTGCTGGCGCGCATCTCGGTAGGGGGCGATGCCGTGGTCTCGCCCCTGACCACCACGACGCAAGGCGTGCTGGTGCAGACGGGCAACGGCAACCTGGTGATGCTCAGCACCAACTGAACATTTTTCCGCCATTCCGGCGATTTTTCTCGAACCTGATACCGCTTCTTCCGTGCCTTTCAAACCTGTCGTCGCCCTGGTAGGCCGCCCCAATGTCGGGAAGTCCACCCTCTTCAACCGCCTGACGCGTTCGCGTGCGGCCCTGGTCGCGGACTTCTCGGGCCTTACGCGCGATCGTCATTACGGCGAGGGCAGGGTGGGGGACTATCCGTTCATCGCCATCGACACGGGCGGGTTCGAGCCCGTGGCCAAGGACGGCATCCTGCTGGAAATGGCGCGCCAGACCAAGCAGGCCATCGCGGAATCCGACGTCGTCATCTTCCTGGTCGACGGCCGCGCGGGCGTCAACGCGCACGATCACGAGATTGCCGCGCTGCTGCGCCGCTCGGGGCAGCGCCGCATCATCCTGGCGGTCAACAAGGCCGAAGGCATGGGCATGGCCGCCACCGCCGATTTCCATGAGCTGGGCCTGGGCCAGCCGCGTCCCATTTCGGCCGCGCATGGCGACGGCATCGTCGACCTGATCGAACTGGCCCTGCGCGACCTGGTCGACCCGGAACCGGAGCCCGGTTCGGACATGGATGACGCCGGCGAATTCGACGATGCGGCGGAAGCCGCCGGCGAAGACGGCGAAGACGGCGATACGCCGTCGCAGGGCAAGTACCAACCCTTGCCCGCGGATCACCGCATCAAGCTGGCCATCGTCGGCCGGCCCAATGTCGGCAAGTCGACCCTGATCAATACCCTGCTGGGCGAAGAGCGCGTGATCGCGTTCGACATGCCCGGCACCACCCGCGACGCCATCGAAATCGAATTCGAGCGCGACGGCAAGCGCTATACGCTGATCGACACCGCCGGCCTGCGCAAGCGCGGCAAGGTCTTCCAGGCGGTGGAAAAGTTCTCCGTCATCAAGACCTTGCAGGCCATCGAGGCCTGCAACGTGGTGCTGTTGATGCTGGACGCGCAGACCGAGATTTCCGAGCAGGACGCGCACATCGCCGGCTTCGTGCTCGAAACCGGGCGTGCGCTGGTGGTGGCAATCAACAAATGGGACGGCCTGGATGCCGACCAGCGCGAACGCATCCAGCGCGAGTTCGAACGCAAGCTGCGTTTCCTGTCGTTCGCCCGCATGCACACGATCTCGGCCCTGAAGGGGGCTGGCGTGAAGGCCTTGTTGAAGTCGGTCAACGCCGCGCATGCCGCTGCTTTCGCCAAGTTGTCCACGCCCAGGCTGACGCGCGAACTGCAGGCCGCCGTCGAGCAGCAGCCGCCGCCGCGCAAGGGCATCTTCCGGCCCAAGATGCGCTATGCCCACCAGGGCGGCCAGAATCCGCCGCTGGTCATCGTGCACGGCAATGCCCTGGATGCCGTGCCGGACTCCTATCGCCGCTACCTGGAAACGCGTTTCCGCAACGCCTTCGACCTGGGCGGCACGCCGTTGCGCATCGAATTCAAGTCCTCGCACAATCCCTACGCGCAGGACAAGGACAAATAATTCCCCGAGGATAGGTCCATGAGCCGCTTCTGGAGTCCGGTGGTCGCCGGCCTCAGCCCTTACGTGCCGGGCGAGCAGCCCAAGCTGCGCAACCTGGTCAAGCTGAACACCAACGAAAATCCCTACGGTCCCTCGCCCAAGGTGCTGGAGGCCATACGCGCCGCCTGCGACGACAGCCTGCGCCTCTATCCTGATCCGGGCGCGGAGCAGTTGCGCCAGGCCATAGGCCGGCGCTACGGCGTCGAGCCGGCCCAGGTATTCGTGGGCAATGGTTCGGACGAGGTGCTGGCGCTGGCCTTCCAGGCCCTGCTCAACCATGACGCGCCGCTGCGTTTCCCGGACATTACGTACAGCTTCTATCCGGTGTACTGCGGTCTCTACGGCATACGCCAGCAAACGGTGCCGTTGACCACCGACTTCCGCATCGACCCGGCCGACTACCTGCCGGGGGCGGGCAAGGGCGCCGGCCCGGTCATTCTTCCCAATCCCAATGCACCGACGGGTCGTGCGCTGCCGCTGGGCGACATCGAACGTATCGTCGCGGCCAATCCCGATGTGGTGGTGGTGGTCGACGAGGCCTATATCGATTTCGGCGGCGAGTCAGCCGTGCCCCTGGTCGCGCGCCATGACAACCTGTTGGTGATCCAGACGTTGTCGAAATCGCGGTCGCTGGCGGGCCTGCGGGTCGGCTATGCCATCGGTTCAACCGCCCTGATCGAGGGCCTGGACCGCGTCAAGAACAGCTTTAATTCCTATCCCATCGACCGTTTGGCCTTGGCCGGCGCCGTCGCCGCCATCGAGGACGACGCCTATTTCCAGCAGACGTGCGCCGCCGTGGTGCGTACGCGCGACGCGTTGACGGCCGATCTGCACGGTTTTGGGTTCGAGGTGTTGCCCTCGGCGGCCAATTTCGTGTTCGCCCGGCACCCTGGTCGCGATGCGGCGCAACTCGCTGCTGCGCTGCGGCAAGAAGGCATTATCGTGCGCCATTTCCGCCATCCGCGCATCGACCAATTCTTGCGTATTTCGGTGGGAACCGATGCCGAATGCCACAGCTTGGTGCAAGCGCTGAAGGGCATTTTCGGCTGAAATTTCTGGTGGCATCTTTGGGTTCAACTTAAGTGGCACCGCCCGGGAAAACCCTGTAGAGTAACGATTTCGGCGTTCGCCACCACCTCAAAACAACACAATGGAGCCTGGCCAATGAGCAATAAAGGGCAAACCTTGCAAGATCCGTTTTTGAATACGCTGCGCAAAGATCATGTGCCGGTGTCCATCTATCTCGTGAACGGCATCAAGCTGCAGGGACAAATCGAATCTTTCGACCAATACGTGGTGCTGCTGCGCAATACCGTGACCCAAATGGTCTACAAGCATGCCATTTCGACCGTTGTGCCGGCCCGTCCGGTCAACTTCCAGGTGGAAATCCCCGCTGAGTAAAGTCCGCTCCGGCCACGCAGTTCCTTTGCCCGCCGCACGTTTTCGTGTCGGCGGGCATTTTCGCTGGGGCTCCGGTTTTTTCGAGTATGTTTTGCATTGAGCCGCCGGTCGCAGTGCCCGTGGTTCAACGCTTGGAGGTTTAGCGCCCTATGCGAGCCCTGATCATCAGTGTCGACCTGGGTAATCCCGACTACGTCGCGCATGCGGAGGAATTCGCCATGCTCGCGCGCGGCGCGGGCGCGGAGATCGTCGATACGGTCAAGGCCCGGCGCGATCGTCCCGACGCGAAGTACTTCATCGGTACGGGCAAGGTCGACGAGGCGGTGCTGCTGGCGAAGGCCCATGACGCCGACATCGTCCTGTTCGACCACCCCCTGTCGCCTGCCCAGCAGCGCAACCTGGAGCGCGCCTTCAACTTGCGCGTGGTCGACCGGGTCGCGCTTATCCTCGATATCTTCGCGCTGCGCGCCAAGAGCCACGAGGGCAAGCTGCAAGTCGAGCTGGCCCAGCTGCAGCACCTGACCACGCGCCTGACCCGCATGTGGAGCCACCTGGAGCGGCAGCGCGGCGGCATAGGCATGCGCGGTCCGGGCGAGTCGCAGCTGGAAATGGACAAGCGCATGATCGGCGCCAAGGTCAAGGTGCTGCGCGAACGGCTGGAGAAGGTCGAGCGCCAGCGCCTGACGCAGCGCCGCGCCCGCGCCCGCGGCGGCGCCTTGTCGGTGTCGCTGGTCGGCTATACCAACGCCGGCAAGTCCACCTTGTTCAACGCATTGACCCGCGCCGACGCCTACGCGGCCGACCAGTTGTTCGCCACGCTCGATACCACCACCCGCCGCATCTGGATCGAAGGGGCGGGGTCGGTCGTGCTATCCGATACGGTGGGCTTCATCCGCGACCTGCCGCCCACCCTGATCGCCGCCTTCCGCGCCACGCTGGAGGAAACCGTGCACGCCGACCTGCTGCTGCACGTGGTCGACGCGGCCAGCCCGCAGCGCGACGAACAGATCCACGAGGTCGAAAAGGTCCTCGAGGAAATCGGCGCGGGAACCATTCCGGTCATCCTGGTCTATAACAAGATCGACCGCGTCCAAATGGCGCCGCGGGTCGACCGGAACGCGCATGGTACGATTGCGCGGGTGTTTGTAAGCGCCGCCGAGCGCGCCGGTCTGGATGCGTTGCGCGGGGCAATTGCAGAGGCTGGTCAGATTGCGGGAAACAATGCGTCTAATATCCAAACTGTTCAATCTGAATGATCCCGGTTGGGGGCGTGGCAACCAAAACGGCAACGAGCCGCCGCGCCGCCCCCAGGGCAATGGCGATGGTCCGCCGGATCTCGACGAGGTCTGGCGCGATTTCAATAACCGTATCGGCGCCATCTTCGGCCGCAAGGGCGGAGGCCGCGGCAACCGGCCCACCGGCACCGGCGGCCCGTCGCCTTCGCCGCGCAATGCCCGCATCGGGCTGGGAGTGATCGTCCTGGTGCTGGTGGCGCTGTGGCTGGCCAGCGGGTTCTACATCGTCCAGGAAGGCCAGGTGGCGGTCGTCACCCAGTTCGGCAAGTACAAGAGCACGTCGCAGGCCGGCTTCCAGTGGCGCCTGCCGTATCCGTTCCAGAACCAGGAAACCGTCAACGTGTCGCAACTGCGCACGTTCGAGGTCGGTTTCCGCGGCAGCTCGCGCAACAAGGTGCTGCCCGAGGCCCTGATGCTCACCACCGACGAGAACATCGTCGACATGCAATTCGTGGTGCAGTATCGCCTGCGCGCCGACGGCGCCCCGGACTACCTGTTCCGCACGCGCGACCCGGATGAATCGGTGCGCCAGGCGGCCGAGACCGCCATGCGCGAGATCGTCGGCAAGCAGCCCATGGATTATGTGCTGTATGAAGGCCGCACCAACGTGGCCACCGAAGTGCAGGCGCTGATGCAGCAGATCCTGGACCGCTACCACACGGGCATCCAGGTCAGCACCGTGGCCATCCAGAACGTGCAGCCGCCGGAACAGGTGCAAGCCGCGTTCGACGACGCCGTCAAGGCCGGCCAGGACCGCGAGCGCCAGATCAACGAAGGCCAGGCCTATGCCAATCAGGTCGTGCCGCTGGCCTCGGGCCAGGCGTCGCGCATGACGGAGCAGGCCGAAGGCTACAAGGCCAAGGTCATCGGCGACGCCGAGGGTAATACGGCGCGTTTCAACAGCATCGTGAGCGAATACCGCAAGGCACCCGCGGTGATGCGCGAGCGGATGTACCTGGAGACCATGCAGGAGATCTATTCGCGCTCCAGCAAGGTCATGATCGACGGCAAGGACGGCAACAACATGCTGTACCTGCCCATCGACAAGATCATCCAGCAGGCGGCGCAGGACGCCGGCAAGCAGGCGCCCGCCACGGGCGGCAGCCTGCCTGGCGCCAGCCAGCCGTCGATACCGCAGCCTCCGCGCACTTCCGGGCAGCAATCCGGCAACAGCGGCAGCAACAGCAATACGCTGCCTCGCGACCGTCTGTCGCGCTAACCGGAGGAGCTACTCGCATGCAACGTCTTTTGCCCATCCTGGTTGGCCTGCTGATCATCCTGGCCGCCGCCTCGTCCTGCGTCTTCATCGTGCGCGAGCGCGATTACGCCCTGGTGTTCTCGCTGGGTGAAGTGCGCAAGGTCATCAACGAACCCGGCCTGTACTTCAAGGCGCCGCCGCCGTTCCAGAACGTCGTCACGCTGGACAAGCGCGTGCTGACCATCGAATCGACGGATGCCGAACGCATCCAGACGTCCGAGAAGAAGAACCTGCTGATCGACTCCTACGTGAAATGGCGCATCGCCGACCCGCGCCTGTACTACGTGACCTTCGGCGGCAATGAGCGCGCCGCGCAGGAACGCCTGCAAGCGCAGATCCGCGATGCGCTGAACGCCGCCGTCAACGTGCGTACCGTCAAGGACGTGGTGTCGGCCGAGCGGGAAAAAGTCATGGCGGAAATCCTGGCCAACGTCGCCAAGCGCGCCGAGCCCCTGGGCGTGCAGATCGTCGACGTGCGCCTGCGCCGCATCGAATTCGCGCCGGAGATTTCGGAGTCCGTGTATCGCCGCATGGAAGCCGAGCGTACCCGCGTGGCCAACGAACTGCGCTCCATCGGCGCCGCCGAAGGCGAGAAAATCCGCGCCGAAGCCGACCGCCGCCGCGAGGTCATCCTGGCCGAAGCCTATGCCAAGGCGCAGGCCATCATGGGCGAGGGCGATGCCCAGGCCAGCAGCGTCTACGCCGCGGCTTATGGCAAGGATCCGGTCTTCTACACGTTCTACAAGAGCCTGGAAGCCTACCGGACCGCGTTCTCCAAGCCCAGCGACCTGCTGGTGGTGGACCCGAGCTCGGAATTCTTCCAGTTCTTCAAGTCCTCGATGGGCAACCCGG
This sequence comes from Achromobacter aloeverae, assembly GCF_004121055.1. Taxonomy (GTDB): domain Bacteria; phylum Pseudomonadota; class Gammaproteobacteria; order Burkholderiales; family Burkholderiaceae_B; genus Bordetella_C; species Bordetella_C aloeverae. The sequence continues at coordinate 980,704 of NZ_PYAL01000001.1, read as the reverse complement.
CGGCGCCCACCGGCGCCCAGGGCGGCCTGCCGGGCAGCCCGTCCGCGCCCGCCGCGGCGCCGGCTCCCGCCCGCTGAGGCGGGCAGGGGCCCGCAGCCGAGCTTGCTTCGGCCACAGCGACGGCAACGGCGACGGCCACGGCCACGGCGACGGTCACGGTCACGGTCACGGTCACGGTCACGGTCACGGTCACGGTCACGGTCACGGTCACGGTCACGGTCGCAGGCGGGGCCCGCCTGGGCAGCCTGGTTTGGCCCGCCTGGCCGGCCCCTCCGCCATGAAAAAGGCGCGCCCCGGCGCGCCTTTTTTCTTTCCTCGATTCCTCATGTACAATACCCCGTAAGCTATTCAAAATTCCGCGCGGCTGAGCGGGCTTACGCCCCTCAGCCGCTTTTCGTTTGGGCGTTGCTTACCCGTCAGGTTCCGGCGACGCCCATGCATGAATCAAAGGCGTTATCAGGTACACATCATCATGGGTAACTGGCTGCTGCCCGAGAGCCTGGCCGACATCCTTCCGGCCGAGGCCCGGCGCATCGAGGAACTGCGCCGCGAACTGCTCGATCTCTACCGCACATACGGTTACGAGCTGGTCGCGCCGCCCCTGGTCGAATACATCGATTCCCTGTTGTCGGGCACCGGCACGGACTTGAATCTGCGCACCTGCAAGCTGATCGATCAGCTGTCCGGCCGTACGCTGGGCGTGCGGGCCGACATGACCCCGCAGGTTTCGCGCATCGACGCGCATCTATTGAACCGTCCCGGCGTGACGCGGCTGTGCTATTGCGGCACCGTGCTGCATGCCAAGCCGGTCGACCTGCTGTCCAGCCGCGAACTGCTGCAGATCGGCGCCGAGATCTATGGCCATGCCGGCGTCGAGGCGGACCTGGAAATCATCCGCCTGGTGCTGGAAACCGTGCGCATCGCCGGTGTCGTGCGGCCGCGCCTGGACCTGTGCCACCCGGGCGTCGTGCGCGCCATCGTGGACGCGGACCCCGCCGCCCAGCCCCATATCGAAACCATCATGGGCCTGCTGCGGGAAAAAGACATTCCCGGCCTGGATGACCTGGCGCGACGCCCCAACGGCCCGTCCGCGCACACCGTCAACGCCCTGCGTACGCTCACCACGCTGTACGGCGACTCGTCCGAGCTGGCGCGCGCGCGCCGGGAACTGCCCGCCTTGCCCGGCATCGAACGGGCGCTGGACTCCCTGGACGCACTGCTGAGCTACCTGCCGGACCTGCCGGTAAGCATCGACCTGGGCGACGTGGGCGGCTATGGTTATCATTCCGGCGTGACCTTCGCGCTTTATGCGGAAGGCTGGCACAACGCCCTGGTGACGGGCGGACGCTATGACAACGTCAGCCGCGCCTTCGGCCGGGCCCGCCCGGCCACCGGCTTCAGCCTGGACCTGCGCCGCCTGGCCGCCGGCCTGGCGCCGGCCGAACGGGCCAGCGCGGTGCGCGCGCCGTGGGGACAGGACGCCGCCTTGGCGCAGGCGGTGCGCGAGCTGCGCCAGGGTGGCGATATCGTCATCCAGACCCTGCCTGGCCATGAGCACGACCAGGATGAATTCATTTTCGACCGCGAACTGGCGCAGCAGGACGGCGCCTGGACGGTCCGCAAGATTTGATTTGACTCACTCCTCCCGTCGCCGGGAGGTCCCGGGAAATCGGCTGATTTCCCCCTGAAACTCGACTTTCATTTCGATCATGAGCAAGAACGTAGTCATCATCGGTACCCAGTGGGGTGACGAAGGCAAGGGCAAAATCGTCGATTGGCTGGCCGAGTCGGTCCATGGCGTCGTCCGCTTCCAAGGCGGCCACAATGCCGGCCATACCCTGTGGATCAACGGCAAGAAGACGATCCTGCGCCTGATTCCCTCGGGCATCATGCATCCCGGCGTGACCTGCTACATCGGCAACGGTGTGGTGTTGTCGCCCGAGGCCCTGCTCAAGGAAATCGAGGAACTGGAGGCGGCCGGCCTGGACGTGCGCTCGCGCCTGCAGATTTCCGAGATCTGTCCGCTGATCCTGCCCTACCACGTCGCCATCGACCAGGCGCGCGAAGCGCGCAAGGGCGAAGCCAAGATCGGCACCACCGGTCGCGGCATCGGCCCGGCCTACGAGGACAAGATCGCCCGCCGCGCCCTGCGCGTGCAGGACCTGTTCAATCCGGCCCTGTTCGACGAAAAACTGGGTGAACTGCTTGAATACCACAACTTCGTGCTGACACAGTACCTGGGCGCGCCGGCGGTTTCCGCCGCCGAGGTGCGCGACCAGGCGATGGCGCTCGCGCCCCGGATCGCCCCCATGGTGCGCGACGTGTCCAGCAATCTGTTCGCCGCCCAGAAGGCCGGCCAGCGCCTGTTGTTCGAAGGCGCCCAGGGCGCCTTGCTGGACGTCGACCACGGCACCTACCCGTACGTCACCAGCAGCAATTGCGTGGCGGGCGCGGCGGCGGCCGGCGCCGGCGTCGGTCCGCAGTCGCTGGACTACGTCCTGGGCATCACCAAGGCCTATACCACGCGTGTCGGTTCGGGTCCGTTCCCCACGGAACTGCTCGACGAAATCGGCGCGCGCCTGGCCAATGTGGGCAAGGAATTCGGCTCGGTCACGGGGCGTCCGCGCCGTTGCGGCTGGTTCGATGGCGCCGCCCTCAAGCGCTCCGTGCGCCTGAACGGCATCAGCGGCCTGTGCATCACCAAGCTGGACGTGCTGGACGGCCTGGAAACCATCCGCCTGGGCGTGGGCTACCGCGTCAACGGCGAATTCCGCGACGTGCTGCCCTATGGCGCGCATGCCGTGGCAATGGCCGAGCCGGTGTTCGAGGAATTGCCCGGCTGGTCGGAATCGACTGTCGGCATCACGGAATACGACAAGTTGCCGGCCGCCGCCCGCGCCTACCTGGAGCGCGTGGCCCAGGTCTGCGAAGTGCCGATCGACCTGGTCTCCACCGGCCCCGACCGCAACGAAACCATTGTCTTGCGCAATCCCCTGAAGGGATAATCCGGGCAGGCTGCCCGGGCCGCCGCCCGGCGCCGTCCTTCGGAAGAAGGGCGGGCCGGGCGGTATTGCATTGGTCCGCCAGCGCCCGTTCCCAACCATCCAGATCCTGTCCAGAACCAAGGAGTGGCCGTCGATGAGCTTGCCTCCGAGTACCGACAAAGACCTGTGGGTCAGCTGGGACGACTACCACCAGCTGATCGAGCGCCTGGCCCTGCAGGTGCACCGTTCCGGCTGGAAATTCGACCAGATCCTGTGCCTGGCGCGCGGCGGCGTGCGGGTGGGCGACATCCTGTCGCGCATTTACGACGTCCCGCTGGGCATCCTGGCCACCAGCAGCTATCGCGAAGCTGCCGGCACCAAGCAAGGGGCCCTGGACATCGCCCAATTCATCACCATTACCCGCGGCAGCCTGTCCGGCCGGGTGTTGCTGGTGGACGACATGGTGGACACCGGCCTGACGTTCAACAAGGTGCGCGAGCACCTGAAGCAGCAGTTTCCCGCCATTACGGAGCTGCGCAGCGCCGTCCTGTGGTGGAAGGGCCACTCGCATGTGGAACCCGACTTCTATGTCGACAAGCTGCCGACCAATCCCTGGATACACCAGCCTTTCGAGGATTACGACAGCCTGCGGCCGCACCAGCTGGAGGCCTGGACGAGAAAAGGTTCCGGGGACTAGCAATTCCATGCTAGAATCGCTGGTTGTCACTTACCCTCTACCTCCTGTGTGGGTGACCTGTTTTGGTTAACTGCATCGGGAATAACTGAGTCGATTTATGCCCATCGTTCGTCTGAAGGAAAATGAGCCGTTTGAAGCCGCACTGCGTCGCTTCAAGCGCACCATTGAAAAAACGGGTCTGCTGACCGAACTGCGCTCGCGCGAGTTCTACGAAAAGCCCACCGCCGAGCGCAAGCGCAAGCATGCCGCCGCGGTCAAGCGTCACTACAAGCGCATTCGCAGCCAGCAACTGCCCCCCCGTCTGTACTGATCTGTATTTTTTGATTCCTTGAATCTGATTGATTCCTGAATCATTCATACAGGATCTGCTCGCCCGGGTCGACGTCGTCGACGTAGTCGGGCGATACGTGCAGCTGCGGAAGGGCGGCGCCAACCTGCTTGGTCTTTGCCCTTTCCACAACGAAAAAAGTCCCTCCTTCACTGTCAGCCCCACCAAGCAGTTCTATCACTGCTTCGGCTGCGGCGCGCATGGCAGTGCGATCACCTTCCTGATCGAACACACCGGTGCCAGTTTTCCCGAGGCCGTGCGCACGCTCGCGGGGTCGGTTGGCCTGGCGGTGCCGGAGGAGGACAGGCGTAGTCCGCAGCAGCGCGCCGAATCGGCGCGGCGCAAAGAAGAAGTTTCGCGGCACACCCAGGCCCTGGATACGGCCCAGTCCTACTACCTCAAGCAATTGCGCGCTTCTGCGCCGGCCATCCGCTATCTGAAGCAGCGCGGGCTGACCGGCGAAATCGCCGCGCAGTTCGGCCTGGGCTGGTCCGGTACGGACCGCCAGGGCCTGATGCAGGTATTTCCCCGCTATGACGACCCGGTGCTGGTCGAATCCGGGCTCGTGATCGAGTCGGAGGACGGCCGCCGGTACGACCGCTTCCGCGAACGCATCATGTTTCCCATCCGCAACGCGCGGGGGGCGCTGATCGGCTTCGGCGGCCGCATCATCGGCAAGGGCGAGCCCAAGTACCTGAATTCGCCGGAGACGCCGGTCTTCTCCAAGGGGCAGGAACTCTACGGCCTGTGGGAAGCGCGCCAGGCCATACGGCTGGAAGGCCAGGTCATCGTGGTCGAAGGCTATATGGACGTGGTCGGCCTGGCACAGCTGGGCATAGGCAATGCCGTCGCCACGCTGGGCACGGCCACCACGCCGGACCATGTGAAGAAGCTGCTGCGCGCCAGCGACAAGGTGATCTTCAGTTTCGATGGCGACAAGGCCGGCCGGCGCGCCGCCTGGCGGGCCTTGCAGGCCTGCCTGCCTTTGCTGCGCGACGATATCACGCTGCGTTTCCTGTTCCTGCCGGATGAGCACGACCCGGATTCCTACGTTCGCGAGTTCGGCGCGGAAGCCTTCCGGGCCTGCATGGCGGAAGCCCCCGCCTTGTCGCGTTTCCTGCTCGACGAGCTGGGCCAGCGGCATAACCTGGCCGAGGCCGAAGGCCGCGCGGCCTGCCTGCACGAGGCCAAGCCGCTCATCGCGATGATTCCGCCTTGCGCCCTGCGCATACAGATCGAGCGCGAACTGGCACGACAGGTGCAGCTGACGCCCGAGGAAATGACGCTGATCATGGCGCAGCAGGCCAAGCCGCAGCCCTATGGGGCCCCGGCGGATGGCGCCCAGCCGGCCCGCGCGGCGGAAGCACGCGCCGCGTCGGCGGCGGAGCCGCGTCCGGCACCGCAGGGCGCGGCAGGCGAGCAGGGAGCGGTGGCCGAGGATGGTACGCCGTCCTTCGAGGTGCCCGGCTACCTGGACGGCGACTTCGATGGGGCGCTCTACGACTATGAGCCTATTCCTGATATGGGGACAGAACCGCCGGGTGGCGGGAACCCCCCGGGCCAGGGACAGGGATGGCAGCCGCGCAAGCAGGGCGGTGGCGGCGGTTTCGGTAAAGGGCAGGGCAAGGGCAAGGGCGGCTGGCGCAGGGAAAACGAGGTCGGCGGCGTGATCGAACCGCGCCGTCCTGTTCCCACGCTGGCCAAGCGGCTGCTGCAGTTGCTGCTGTCGCATCCCGAGTTGGTGGACACCATGGGCGACCAGCAACTTGAAGTTATCGACCGGGGGCCCCACCTTGGTATGGTGCGGGACCTGATCGTCCTGGCGCAGAGCAGCGGCGCCCGCCATCTGGGAGCGCTGCTGGAGGCCGCCGATCCGGAATCCGACATCCACCTGGTGCTGCGCAGCATGAGCGCGGACGTGTTGGGGCAGGAGGAACTGCCTCACCCGCAAGCCGAGTGGGAGGATGCGCTGCACCGTATCGAATTCGACTCCCTGCGGGCCGAAATGGCCGAATTAGCCAAGGGCGGGTTGAAGGAAGCCGCCGATCGTGAACGCTACCAGGAACTTTCGCAGCGTTGCGCGATATTAAAGCGTGCTTGACAAGGGTATTTACGGTAAAATAGAGAGTTTTCCCCGTCCATTTTCAGGTAAATCAGGCGGATGGCCACGGTAGCAGCGTGCGCGGCGGCACTCGTCCGGCGCGTCCCGATGGGGGCTGGGCCGTTAACTTCAGTGTTAACTGAAGGGTTAACGAGTCGGCATTGCGTGGCGGAATTAGTCACTTGATCATGGAACGGTGCTGCACGGCCTGCGTGACGGATTGTGCCCTTGCCGCCCGAGAACTTCAGGGGCGTGGCGCAGTCTAATGTAGTTGTCTGCCCGCCCCGGTAGACGGGGTGGTAGTGGTACGGGGCGCCTGCCTGGCCTGGCGCGGCCGGCCGGAGGTTTCCGGCCTGGCGGCAGGGCAAGGCGGGCAGTGAAGAATAGTGAATAAGGCCGGCATCGCGGCCGGGTCCTCGGTGGCCCATCGTGTTGCCGGTCCGGGGCCTATCCCCGGTATCTCGGCCGTTGGCCGGTGTAGTGCTAGAGCGAACTATTACTGCTTAGGGCCGACGTGCCAGCAGATCCGCCTTTTGGGGCCCGCCAGCACTCCCGCCCAGCGTCAGCGATACCGGGGCCGGCCGTATTGCGATAGCGGTAATTCAGTTTTTGCTGTCTTATTAGCGCAGTTTTATAGTACGCGACTTGACTCGGCATCGGCACTGCGCCGGCGCCGTCGATAGCGGTGCGGCAGGCCTCGCGGCCTGTAACGTCCACGGAAGCGACCATGACCAAATCCACCGGCATAACCTCTCCTGCAGTTGAAAAGCCCGAAGACGGCGCCATCGCGCCGCGCGCGAAACGCGTGACGAGCAAGGCGGCGGAGAAGACCACGGCCAAGGCGGCCGTGAAGGTGGCATCCAAGACTGCCGCCGCCAAGACGGCGGTCAAGCGGGCCTCCAAGACGGCTGGCGACCAGCCGGAGAAGGCGGCCAAGGCGGCCAAGGCCAAGAAGGCGGAAGACAAGCTGGCTGAACTGGTGGGCCGTCCGGCCTCGGTTCCCAGCGGCCGCCGCCCGGGCCGCCCCTCCAAGAATCCGAACAACGATGCGGGTGATTTCGACGATGCCGGCGACGGCGACGGCGAGGTCCTGCCCGACCTGAAGCCCGTCAAGCGCGGCGGCAAGCGTGGCAAGGGCGATGCCAAGGACCTGATTGCCCGTGGTCCCGTGACGCCCGAGGAATACGAGGCTCGCCGCAACCGCCTGAAGCAGCTGATCAAGCTGGGCAAGGACCGCGGCTACCTGACCTACGGCGAAATCAACGACCATCTGCCCGACGACCTGGTCGATGCCGAAGCCATCGACGGGATCATCAGCACATTCAGCGACATGGGCATCTCGGTCTACGACCAGGCTCCCGATGCCGAAACCCTGCTGATGAGCGAGAACGCCCCGGTGGCGGCCAACGACGATGACGTCGAGGACGAAGCCGAAGCCGCGTTGACGACGGTGGATTCGGACTTCGGCCGCACCACGGACCCCGTGCGCATGTACATGCGTGAAATGGGTTCCGTCGAGCTCTTGACGCGCGAAGGCGAAATCGAGATCGCCAAGCGCATCGAGGACGGCCTCAAGCACATGGTGATGGCGATCTCGGCATGTCCGACGACCATCAATGAGATCATCGCCCACATCAAGCGTGTGCGCGAAGGCCAGGCGCAGATCGACGAAGTGGTCGATGGCCTGGTCGACGCTGAAAATGGCGAGGAATACGCCGGCGCCGGCGTGTCCGCCGACGAGGACGAGAACGACGACGGCCCGGCCGGCGGCATGAGCAGCAAGCAGCTGGAAGACCTGCGCGTCAAGGCCCTGGCCAAGTTCGACGAGGTGGCGCGCCAGTTCGAGAAGATGCACGACTCCTACGAGACCGAGGGCTACAAGTCCGAGGTCTACGTCAAGGCGCAAGAGGCTATCCAGAACGAGTTGATGGGTATCCGCTTCACCGCCAAGATGGTGGAGCGCCTGGCGGACACCCTGCGCAATCAGGTCGAGGAAGTTCGCCAGCTCGAACGTGCCGTCCTGCACACCTGCGTGGATCGTGCCGGCATGCCGCGCACGCATTTCATCAAGGTGTTCCCTGGCAACGAGACCAATCTGGCCTGGGTGGTCGAGGAAGTCGCCGCTGGGCATCCGTACGCCGAGACGCTGGAGCGCCAGGTGCCCGCCGTGCAGGAATTGCAGCAGAAGCTGATCGACCTGCAGGCGCGCGTCGTGCTGCCGCTGAAGGACCTGAAGGAAGTCAACAAGCGCATGGCCACCGGCGAGGCGAAGGCCCGCAAGGCCAAGCGTGAAATGACCGAGGCCAACCTGCGCCTGGTGATCTCCATCGCCAAGAAGTACACGAACCGTGGCCTGCAGTTCCTTGACCTGATCCAGGAAGGCAACATCGGCCTGATGAAGGCGGTGGACAAGTTCGAGTACCGGCGCGGCTACAAGTTCTCCACGTACGCCACGTGGTGGATCCGCCAGGCCATCACGCGGTCGATCGCCGACCAGGCGCGTACCATCCGCATTCCGGTTCACATGATCGAAACGATCAACAAGATGAACCGGATCAGCCGCCAGATCCTGCAGGAAACCGGCGCGGAGCCGGATCCCGCGACCCTGGCGCAGAAGATGGACATGCCGGAGGACAAGATCCGGAAGATCCTCAAGATCGCCAAGGAACCGATCTCGATGGAAACGCCGATCGGTGACGACGATGATTCGCATCTGGGCGATTTCATCGAGGACACCGCGACCTTGGCGCCTTCGGACGCCGCCTTGCATGGTTCCATGCGCGACGTGGTCAAAGAAGTGTTAGACTCGCTCACGCCGCGCGAAGCCAAGGTCCTGCGGATGCGTTTCGGTATCGAAATGAGCACGGACCAGACGCTGGAAGAAGTCGGCAAGCAGTTCGACGTGACGCGCGAGCGTATTCGTCAAATAGAAGCCAAGGCGCTGCGCAAGCTGCGTCATCCCAGCCGGGCCGATAAGCTCAAGAGCTTCCTCGAAGGTCAATAAGGCGCAGGCGGGGCAGGCATCGATTTCATAAGGCCCTCTAGCTCATGCCTGGTTAGAGCAGCGGACTCATAATCCGTTGGTGCTCGGTTCGACTCCGAGGGGGGCTACCAAAGACGTCCTGACTATTCGGGTGCGAAAACAGCCGCCAGCAATGGCGGCTGTTTTTTTATGGTCGGACCTTGCCGCGGCCGCCGACCGTGGGTACCTTGATCGGTGCGCGTCGGTGCGCGCGTCGCCGTTCCCACGGGACGAAGACTATGCTTATTGCAATACGGTCGTTGTCCGTTGGTGGAGGCTTCGCTAACATCGCGCGTCCGTGACGTCCCCCCGGGACGTCGGTTGCAACGATAGCCTGGAAGTTCACATGAAGTTCCCCTTTGGTTTTCCCCGTTCCCACACCCGTCTCCGTACGCGTCTCGCCGCCGCATTGGGCGCGCTTTGCCTGGCCATGATGGCGCCCGCTCACGCGGAACGCGTCATCCATATCGTCGTGCCGTACGGCCCCGGCGCCACGCAGGACGCGGTGGCCCGTACTTTCGGCAATGAGCTGGGGCAGGCGCTGAACGCCAGCGTGGTGGTGGATAACCGCGCGGGCGCGGGCGGCACGCTGGGGACTGCCCTGGTAGCCCGCTCGGCGCCGGACGGCAACACGCTGGTGCTGGCCGCCGCCAGTCATTACCTGGCCGGCCACCTGTATGGCAAGCTGCCTTACGACCCGGCGGGGGACTTCATCGGCGTGTCGTACCTGGGTCGCACGGGCTATGTGGTCGGCGTGTCGGCGCCCTCGGGCATCGACAGCCTGAAGACGCTGATCGCGCGCGCCAAGGCCGAGCCGGGCAAGCTCAATTACGCCTCGGCGGGCAACGGCAGCGCCTCGCACCTGGCGACCGCCTTGCTGGCGGCCCAGGCCGGCGTGACCCTGCAGCACATTCCCACCAAGTCCACGGGCGATGCCGTCACCGAACTGCTGTCGGGCCGCGTCGAAGTGGTCACGGGCGCAACGGTGGGCATGCTCGCCTATCGCAACGACGCGCGCGTCAAACTGCTGGCCTATTCCGGCGAGAAGCGCAGCCAGTTCCTGCCCGAGCTGCCGACAGTGGCCGAAGCCGGTCTGCCGGGCTATGTGTTCGACTCCTGGTTTGGCCTGCTGGCGCCGAAAGGCACGCCGCCCGCCGAAGTCGAGCGATTGAACGCGGCCGTGGAAAAAGTGCTGAATGATCCCGTGGTGCAGAAGCGCCTGGCCAGCCTCGGCGTCGAGGCCGGCACCCTGCCGGTCGCGAAGTTCCAGGCCCTGCTGGACGACGACAACAGGAAAGCCGGCGAGGTGGTCAAGGCGGCCGGCGCACGGATCGAGTGAAGTCAAACGAGCATTCCCCATAAGTCGCCCCAAGCCTGGAGGCCGCCCCGATATGCCCGCCACGCCAAGCCGCTTCACGCCCGTGCAGCTGGAACATGCCAGCCGCCTGTTGAACCACGGCCCCACGGTGCTGGTCACCAGCGCGGCGGGCGGCAAGCGCAACATCATGTCCGCCGCCTGGTCCATGCCGGTGGAGTTCGCGCCGCCGCGTATCGCGGTGGTCATCGACAAGAGCACCTATACGCGCGAGCTGGTCATGGCCAGCGGGCACGTCGGCATTTGCGTGCCCGGCGCCGCCTTTGCCGACAAGGTCTATGCGGTGGGCAGCACCTCGGGCCGGGACCTGGGGCCACAGGACAAATTCGACGCCTATGCCATTCCCACCGTGACGGGCCCGGTGCTGGGACTGCCGCTAGTCGAGGAGGGCGTGGCGGCCTGGCTGGAATGCCGCCTGATCCCCGAGCGCCATACCGAAGCGGCCTACGACACCTTTTTCGTCGAGGTGGTAAGCGCCGCGGCCGACCCGCGCGTGTTCGCGCAGGGGCACTGGGAATTCAACGACGCCAATGCCGACCTGCACACCCTGCATCATCTCGGCGCCGGCGTTTTTGTCTGCGCGGGACGCACGCTGCGGGCGAAATCCCTGGCCTGACGCAACCCGCGCGGGTGTGGCTTCGATGCATCAGCGCGGTCCGGGAAGGTATACGGCAAGTCTCTAACGTTTTAACGTGTTGCCTATGCGGGTCGCTGCGAGGGGCAGGGCGCGCGGGTATCGAAGCGATACTGGCCGGACGGAAGCCCGGGCCCGGCCGACAAATCCGGACGACGAGGCCCGGCCGACCAACCCGGCCGAGGAGACCAGGACATGAACGATAGACATTCCAGCGATATCGGCCAAGTCAGGCATCACGGCGTGGCGGCGCTGTCCCGCTCCACCCACCGCGTCCTCGCATTGGCATTGAGAGTCCTGGCGGGCCTCATCGCCCTGGTACTGGCGGCCTGGGCGGGCGCCAGCGCCTGGTCCCAATTGCTGCGTCCCGTGGAGCGGCAGAACGTATGGGGCATCGCCGCCGGCCTGCTGCTGGCATGGGGCGCATGGTGGCTGCTGGTGTCGAGTTGGCGATCCCTGTTCGGGCCGGCATCGCGCAAGGCGGACGACAAGCGGGCCTGAGCGCCGGGTCCCCGTACCTAATCGTGATATTGCAGCCGCAGCGGGGGCGCTTCATGGTCGACCAGGCGTTGGTGCGCCTCCTGGATCAACTCGCCCTGCGCCGCGCGCAGGGCCGCGGTACCCGTCAGGCCGGTGCGGGCCTCCACCCTGCGCAATACCTCCGGGCTGCATAGGCATACGACGTAGCGCCGGCCATCCTCCAGCCAGAATTTCGCGCCGCTCTCGGAGATCGAGATTTCCCAAATGGCCGCAGTCATGGTGTCTCCTGTCCCATTCCGCTTCCCGCGCGTTGCGCCGTACGGATCCATTGCCGCGGCGGATTAGTCCGGTGACGTCGGTTCGTTATGTGCCAACAGTCTAGGTGGTCCGCTGGGCCACGCCTATCCGATTGGCGTATTAAGGCACAGGCATGAGCCCAGGTAGGAGCACGGGTATGATGCAGCCTTCGGTCATGTGAACTTGCCGCCGGTTTTTCGACCTAATGAGCTCGCCGGATCCGACCTGGCGGCGGCCATGCATGGCGCCGCTGGCGGTCAGCCACTTGTAAGACCGGACACATAGAGATAGAGACGCCCATCGCCTTATGAAGAAACGCACTGCCGCAGCCCTGTTTTCCCTGAACGCCATCTGTCTTTCCGTCTCGCTCGCCCTGCCGGCGCAGGCCACGACCACGCCGCCGCCCCACAAAAGCCACAAGACCGAAAAAGCCGCCAAGGCCCCGCAGTCCGCGCCCCCGGCCGATGCCGCGCCTGTCGCCGACAATGGACCGCCGCCCGTCTTCGGTATTCCGAACGATGCCACGACCGCGCCCCTGCCGACACTGGACGCCAAGGCCTGGTTGCTGCTGGACCAGACCAGCGGCGCCGTGATCGCGTCGCGCAACGCGGACGATCGGGTGGAGCCGGCTTCCCTGACCAAGATCATGACGGCCTACCTGATCTTCCGCGGACTGCGCGATCACACGCTGAAGCTGGACCAGATGGCGACGGTCTCGGTGCGCGCCTGGAAGGTGGCGCCGGGCAGCTCCAAGATGTTCATCGAGCCGGGCAAGCAGGTCAGCATCGACGATCTGCTGTCGGGACTGCTGATCCAGTCCGGCAACGACGCGGCGGTGGCGCTGGCCGAGGCGGCTTCGGGTTCGGAAGAAGCCTTCGTGCAGAAGATGAATGAAGAGGCGCAGGCCATGGGGCTGGCGCACACCCATTTCAACAGCCCGCATGGCCTGCCGGATCCCCAGACCTATTCGACGGCCTCGGACCTGGCCAAGCTGGCGGGACGCCTGATCCAGGACTTTCCGGATCTCTACGTGCGCTACGACAGCCAGAAGTCCTTCCGCTACAACAACATCACGCAGCCCAATCGCAACCGCATGCTGTGGATCGACCCTTCGGTCGATGGCGGCAAGACCGGGCATACCGATGCCGCCGGCTATTGCATGATCGTTTCGGCGGTGCGGCCGGGCGCCTCGGGACCGCGCCGTCTCATTTCCGTGGTGATGGGTACGCCTTCGGAAAAGGTGCGCACGGCCGAGACCGGGCAGTTGCTGAACTGGGGCTTCGGCAATTTCGAGACCGTGAAGCTCTACGCCAAGGGGCAGGTGCTGGCCACGCCGCAGGTGTGGAAGGGCAAGCAGGATGACGTGAAGATCGGCTTCGAGCGGGACGTGTACGTCACCGTGCCGCGCGCCTGGGCCAGTCGGCTGAAGCCGACGCTGGCGCCGCGCGACCATGCGCTTGTCGCGCCGCTGCAGAAGGACGATACCGTCGGGCGCGTCAACGTCATGCTCGACGACAAAGCGGTGATGAACTTCCCAGTGCGTGCGCTGGAGCCGGTCGAAGAGGCCGGTTTCTTCGGCCGCGGCTGGGACGGCGTCAAGCTGTGGGTGCATGAAATGATGGGGGGCGACAAGCCCGCCGCCTGAACAGGCCCGTTCGCCGCCAGGGCGCCCCGCGCCGCCGGTTCCGGCGGGGCTTTCATTTTCGGCCGCCGGTTCCGGCGGCGCTTTCATTTTCGGCCGCCGATTTCCGGCGGCGCTTTCGTTTTCGGCCGCCGATTTCCGGTCGCGCTTTCGTTTTCGGCGGCCGGCTTTCCAGCAAAACGACATTTTTTCCTGACTATCTGCCATCCTTTATTGGAAAGATAGTCAGTTCTCTGTCTATTCGTTATTTTCGGGCTCGAGCATGATGGAGGGGCACTCCCAATACCTGTTCGACAGAAAAAAGAGCCCGATATGACCCGCTTCATCGATGTGCCCCAGCTTGCCGCCCTGGTACGCGCGATAGGCCCTGGCCGCTTCATGACCGAACTCGCGGACGCCATCCAGGCGGACTATCTGCGCTGGAACGACTTCGACAAGACGCCCCGCGTCGCAGCCCATTCGGCGCGCGGCGTGATCGAACTGATGCCGGTCGCCGATCGCGTCCGCTACACATTCAAGTACGTCAACGGCCATCCGTCCAACACGGCCACGGGCCTGCCCACTGTCATGGCCTTCGGCGCGCTCGCCGACGTCGATACGGGCTACCCGCGATTGCTGTCCGAGCTGACCCTGATGACGGCGCTGCGAACCGCCGCCACGTCCGCCATGGCGGCGCGGATCCTGGCGCGGCATGGATCGCGGCGCATGGCGTTGATAGGAAACGGCGCGCAGAGCGAGTTCCAGGCCATCGCCTTCCATACACTGCTGGGTATCAAGGAGGTGCGCCTATACGATATCGATCCCGCCGCGACGGCCAAGCTGCGGCGCAACCTGGCGCAGGCGGCACCCGGGCTGGCGGTGTCCTGCGCGGCATCCACGGCGCAAGCCGTGCGGGGCGCGGACATCGTCACCACCGTTACCGCGGACAAGGCCTATGCCACCATCCTGACGCCGGAGATGATGGAGCCGGGCATGCATATCAACGCGGTGGGCGGGGACTGTCCAGGCAAGACCGAATTGCACGCGGACATCCTGGGCGCGGCGCGCGTGGTGGTGGAGTACGAGCCGCAATCGCGCATCGAAGGCGAGATCCAGCAAATGCCGGCGGACTTCCCCGTGGTGGAGTTGTGGCGCGTGCTGGACGGCAGCGTCGCGGGACGCGAGTCCGACGGGCAGGTCACGGTCTTCGATTCCGTGGGATTCGCGTTGGAGGATTATTCCGCGCTTTGCTACCTGGACCGGCTGGCGCAGGCGCATGGCATCGGCACGCTGGTGCAACTGGTGCCGCCTGCTGGGGATCCCAAGAATCTCTTCGGCGTCACGCTGGCGAACACGAATTCGACTATGCATCCGAACCCGGCCGGGCAGGCGCCGGTCGCGCTTTCCGGGCAACAGCGCCTGTCCGCGGCTGCGTAGGCCTGGAGGACTCCCGCCAAGGCCCCCGCACCGCTGCCCCCGTCAGGGCAAGTGCATGACCATCTTGGTGACCAGGTAGCCGTCCAGGCCTTCGATCCCGCCTTCCTTGCCATCGCCGCTGTGGTCGATGCCGCCGAAAGGCATTTCGGTCTGGGTCACCGTATAGGTGTTCAAGCCTATGGTGCCGGCCTGCAAGCCGTCGGCGATCTGCTGGGCGCGGCGCGCATCGTGCGTGTGCGCATAGGCCGCAAGACCATAGCGCAGGCGGTTGGCCGCCCGCAAGGCATCCGGGAGCTCCGCGTAGCGATTGAGGATGGCGACCGGCCCGAAAGGCTCCTCGTTCATGATGCGGGCCCGTTCCGGCACCTCGGCCAGGACCGTGGGACGGTAGAAATAGCCGGCGCCCGGCAGGCGTTCGCCGCCGGTGAGCAGCTTGCCGCCCAGCGCCACCGCTTCGGCCGTCAGCGTTTCCATGGCGTCGATGCGGCGCGGGTTGGCGAGGGGGCCCATCTGCGTCGCCGCATCCAGGCCGTTGCCCACGACCAGGTCGGCCGCCGCTTGCGCGAAGGCAGCCGCGAAGGCGTCGAAAATGCCATCCTGCACATAGAAGCGGGTCGGGGCGACGCAGATCTGGCCGGCATTGCGATACTTGGCGGCAACGGCCAACCGCGCGGCTTCCCGTGGGTCGACGTCGTCGCACACGATGACCGGCGCATGGCCGCCCAGCTCCATGGTGCAGCGCTTGACGTCCGCGGCGGCCAGCGTGGTCAGCTGGATGCCCACAGCGGTCGAGCCCGTGAAGGACACCTTGCGTATGACGGGGGAGCGCAGCAGGTAGCCGGATACGTACGCCGGCTCTCCGAACACCACGTTCAGCACCCCGGCCGGCAATCCGGCGTCCACCAGGGCGCGCGCCAGCGCCAGCGCGGTGGCCGGGGTCTCCTCGGCGGGCTTGATGATGCAGGCGCAACCGGCCGCCAGCGACCCGGCGATCTTGCGCGCCGCCGTGGCGGCAGGGAAGTTCCAGGGCGCGAACGCGGCCACGACGCCGATCGGCTCCTTGACCACCATGTTGCGCTGGCCAGGCGTGCGCGACGGCACGATGCGTCCATACGCGCGCCGGCCTTCCTCGGCGTTCCAGGCGAAGATGTCGGCGGCGGTCAGGATTTCCCCGCGCGCTTCGGCCAGGGGCTTGCCCTGTTCCAGCGTGAGGGCGGTGGCGATGGCCTCGCAGCGTTCGCGCAGCAGGGCCGCGGCGCGGTTCAGGATGATGGCGCGATCATAGGCGGGCACCGCACGCCAGCCGGCCATCGCGCGCTCGGCGGCATCCAGCGCGCGCGCCAGGTCGGCCTCGCTGGCATAGGGCAGGGCGCCCAGGGCCGCGCCGGTGGCGGGGTTGGTAATGGTGCGGCCCGGACGGCTGGCGCTGTCCAGCCACTCGCCATCGATCAGGAGGGCAAGTTCGGGATAGGAGATGGAAGCATCTTTCATGGGGCGCTCGCGACAGGATCAACGTTGACGCAGCCGGCCGAGCAGGCTGGTGGTGGCGTTGGTGATGATGGAGGTGTCGGTGGCGGCGCCGACGAAACTCACGCCCTGGGCCAGGCGGCGGGCGGCATCGTCCTCGCGCGTGGTCAGGTAGCCCGAAGGCTTGCCCTTGGCCTGCAGGCGGGCGAAGGCATCGTCCAGCGCGGCTTGCACGTCCGGATGCGTGGCATTGCCCAGGTGGCCCAGCGAGGCCGACAGGTCGGCCGGCCCGATGAATACCCCGTCGACGCCGGGAACGTCGGCGATCGCCTCCAGGTTCTTCAAGCCTTCGGCGGTTTCGATTTGCACCAGGACGCAGATTTCGTCGGCGATCTTGTTGAAATAGCCGGGGATCAAGCCATAGGCCGCGGCGCGCGAGCTGCCCGAAACGCCACGCACGCCGTGCGGTGGATAGCGCGTATAGCTGACCGCGGCAGCCGCTTCCTCGGCGTTCTGGATATAGGGAAACAGCAGGGTTTGCGCGCCCGCGTCCAGGATGCGCTTGACCAGCACCATGTCCGACCACGCGGGCCGCACGATGGCGTTGACGTCCAGCGCGGCCAGCGCCTGCATCTGGTGAATCAGGTCCGGCAACTCATTGGGCGAATGCTCCGTGTCGAGCAGGATCCAGTCGAAGCCGCAGGCGCCGAAGACTTCCGTCGTGACGGCGCCGCCCAGGGTGGAAAACATCCCGATCTGCTGGCGGCGGCCGAGATCGCGCTTGAAGCGGTTGGTACGCAATTCCATGTCTATCCTCACGGTGGAAAAATCCAGGAGCAGGGCGTTCAACCTGGCGGCCGGCCCACGCGGATGGCGCCGCCCGATAGCCTGACGGCATCGGTCAGTTCGCGCGCCATCCGCTGCACGCGCGCGGCGGCCAGCGTCACGAAATCGGCCATGCTCATGCGGCCGGCGTCGATGGTGAGGCTGACGCCCGCCAGCGGCATGCCGTCGGCATCCAGCACCGGTGCGGCCAGGGTGCGCAAGCCATAGGCGTTCTCGCCATCGGACAGCGCGTAGCCGCGCGCCCGTACCTCGTCCAGGCGCGCCAGCAAGGCATCCATCTCGACCACCGTATGCTCGGACAACTTGACGCGCGGCCCGCTCTCCAGCGCGGCGATCCTCTGCTCGTGCGGCAGGAAGGCCAGCATGGCGTGCCCCAGCGCGGAGGCATAGGCGCCGATGCGCGTGCCCGGTCCGCGTTGCATGTTGTGGCGACCCAGGCCCGCCTGCACGCGACGCAGGTACACCACATCCCCTTGGTCCAGCACGCCCAGCGAGGCCGCGTCGGCAAGGGCGGGCACCGCGTCGCGCAGCAGGGCTTGCGCGTGGTCGGCCAGTTCCTGCCGGCCCGACAGCGCCGCATAGCCCAATTCCAGGCACTTCAAACCCAGCCGGAAGCGTTTGCTGTCGGGCACGGCGTGCGCATAGCCCAGCGTTTCCAGGGTGTGGATCAGGCGAAAGGCCGTGCCCCGGTCCAGACCGGCGCGCGCGGCGATCTCGGAAATGGTCAGTTCGGGCAGCGATGCGTCGAAGGCCCGGATCACGGCGAAGGCCTTGGCGACGGAGTTGACCTGGTTCTTGGGATTGGGGGCGGCTGCGGTCATGCGCTCAGGGTCATGTTTGATCGGAATACGAACAAATGTTCGGATATCAGACGATTCTAAGCGCCCCCCATGGCCTCGTCAACGCGGGACGGCGTCGCGCCTTAAGGCCGGCGGCCGCCTGTCCGGCATTTACTTGTAATGGGCCAGCATCAGGTTGGTCTCGGAATTGGCGATGCCCTTGATGCTGCGCAGGTCGCGCAGCACGCGGTCGAAGGTCGCCAGGTCCTGTACCCGGATTTCGACCATCAGGTCCCAGCGGCCGCTGGTGGAATGGACTTCGACCACTTCCGGCAGGCGCCGCAATGCCGCCACCACGGCGTCCGTTTCGTTGCCGCGCACCTCGACCAGCGTCATCGCGCGCACCGCGGGGATCTCGACCTCGCTGCGTAGCCGGATGGTGAAGCCCAGCAGGACGCCGCTGCGCAGCAGCCGGTCGATGCGGTTCTGCACCGTGCCGCGCGAAACCGAGAGTTTTTTCGCCAGCGTGGCGGTGGGCAGTCGCCCGTCGTCGCGCAAAAGGGCGATAAGGCGGTGGTCGAGATCGTCCAGCGTGTCTAGCATGTCGGTCGCGGTGGCGCGGCGGGCGCGCACCACGAAGCATGCAAGAAGCACGATCGCGATGGCTCGCGCCCCGGCGCCTGGGCAGCGGAGGGATTTCACTGTACCACCGGCGCAACGCCATCCGGCTCCGCCAACTGGCCCGTGCCGCGAATGAGGGTGTTGCGGTAGAATCATTGATAGATCAATTATTGATGAGTCCATAAATGGCGCCGCGTGCCCCAGTCACCCCTCATTCCGCCGGCCAGGTGCTGCCTTTCCGTCAATCGCTGATGGCCATGCTGGGCATGTGCTTCGTCGTCATGCTGGTGGCGGTCGACCAGACGGTGGTCGGCACCGCGCTGCCGACGGTGGTGGCCGAGCTCAAGGGCTTCGACCTGTATGCCTGGGTGGCCACGTCCTACCTGCTGACGTCCGTGGTGACCATCCCCATCTTCGGCCGCCTGGGGGACTACTACGGCCGCAAGCCATTCGTGGTGGGGGCCATCGTCCTCTTCACCCTGGCGTCGGTGTTGTGCGGCGCGGCCAACAGCATGCTTTTCCTGGTGCTGGCGCGGGCGCTGCAAGGGATAGGCGGCGGCATGCTGGTGGGTACCGCCTTCGCCTGTATTCCCGATCTTTTCCCCGATTCCCACGTGCGCTTGCGCTGGCAGGTCATGTTCAGCTCGGCCTTCGGCATCGCCAACGCCGTCGGGCCGACGCTGGGCGGCTATCTCACGGAATACTATGGCTGGCGGTCAGTGTTCTACGTCAACCTGCCGGTCGGCCTGCTGGGCCTCTGGTTCGTGGTGCGCCACCTTCCGCATCTGCGCCATGGCGAGCGCAGCGGCAATATCCGGCTGGACTGGCCGGGCGCCTTGCTGATCGCGGTTGCGCTGGGCGGCTTGCAGCTGATGGTGGAACTGCTGCCCGGGCAAGGCGCCAGCACCACGACCTTCGGCCTGGCCGCCGCCAGCGTGCTGGCCTTTGTCCTGCTGATCTACTGGGAGCGACGCTGCGCCCAGCCCCTGCTGCCGCTGGACATGTTCCGCAACCCCAGCCTGGCCGCGCTGTTCACCCTCGCCTTGCTGCTGGGCGTGACCATGTTTTCCTTCCTGTTCTACGCGCCGCTGCTGCTGCAAGGCGGCTTCGGGCTGTCGCCCAAGGATGCGGGCCTGCTGATCACGCCCATGGTGGCGTTCATCACCGTGGGCAGCATCACCAACGGCCGCATCGTCACGCGCATCAAGAATCCCAACCATATGCTTTATGTGGGGTGCCTGCTGCTTTGCCTGGCGACGGCGGGAGTGATCACCACCCACCACTACACGCCGCGCGCGCTGATTGCGGCCTATATGCTGATGGCCGGCCTGGGCCTGGGCTTCGTGATGCCCAACCTGACGGTGTTCGCCCAGCAAACCGCCGGTCGTTCCCATCTCGGCATTGCCACGGCCTTGCTGCAGTCGCTGCGCATGATAGGCGGCATGATAGGCACGGCGGTGGTCGGCACCATGGTGAATCACAGCTACGTCAGCGGCGTCGAGTCCTCGCTGGCGGCCAGCCAGGCGGGCCACTGGATGGCGCAACTGGACGATCCGCAGATCCTGGTCAATCCCCAGGCGCAGTCGGACTTCATGGGGCAGGTCGCGGCGGCCGGCGGCAACGGTTCGTCCTTGCTGGAGATGGCGCGCGAATCGTTGGTAAGCGCGATACACGATGGCCAGATCGTGGTCCTGGTCGTCGCCATCCTCACCTTGTGGGGCGTGCGGCGCGTGCCGCCGATCAAGCTGGCGCGGGCGACCGGCAAGCCGGCGAGCGCTCCCGTGGCAGAATAGCGTCATGACAAAAGAACAACAGGGGCTGCGGACCGTCCAGCAGCTGGGCCAGACCTATCGCGTCATGATGAGCGCCTTCAGCGCCCAGGTGGGGCATGTCCTGCCGCGCTGGCGCATCCTGTTGGCGCTCCATGAAGAGGGACGCTGCTCGCAGAAGTTCCTGGCGGAGCGCTGCCGGCTGGATCCCGCGTCGCTGACGCGGCAGCTGCAGGCCATGGAAGGCCTGGGCTGGATCAGCCGCAGCATCGACGAGCAGGATAATCGCCTGATCAACGCCACGCTGACGGCGCAGGGCAAGCGCGTGGTGGCCGACGCGCTGCCGCGCCGCGCGGAATTCTTCGAGCATGCGCTGGACGGCCTGTCGGCCAGGCAGCTGGAAGTCTTTCACCAGGTGCTGACCCTGCTGGAGGAAAACTTCAAGGGCGCCCAGCAGGCCGCCCAGCAAGCGACCCAGGCCACGCCCGCCTCACGCTGACGCGGGTATCGATACCGTTGCCGGCGATCTGACATAGACCCCCGCCACCGCCGCGGGCATGGGCTTGCCGTACCAAAAGCCCTGGATCTCGTCGCAGCCCCAGTCGCGCAGCCAGCCGCGTTGCGCGGTCGTCTCCACGCCTTCGGCGATGACGCGCAAGCCCAGGTGACGGGCCATGTTGATCATGGCCCGCACGATGGCCGCATCGTTGCCGTCGGGACGCAGGGAACGGATGAAGGACTGGTCTATTTTCAGCATGTCCACCGGGAAGCGTTTCAGGTAGGCCAGGCTGGAATAGCCGGTGCCGAAATCGTCGATGGCCAGGCGCAGTCCCAGTTCGCGCAGGGCGTGCAAAAGGCCTTCGCCGCGGCGGTGATCGTGCATCAGCATGCCTTCGGTGATTTCCAGCTCGATCCGCGCGGGATCGACGCCGGTCTCGGCCACGACGCGCGCCACCATGCGCAGGAAGTCCGGATGGGCGAACTGGCGCGGCGAAATATTGACGGCGACGACGAGCTCCGGCGCCAGTGCCTGCCACAGTCGCGCCTGGCGGCAGGCCTGCTCCAGCACCCATGCGCCGATCGGGATGATCAGCCCGCACTCTTCCGCGATGGGGATGAACTCGGCGGGCGAGATCGGTTCGCCGTCGTGCCGCCAGCGCAGCAGGGCCTCGAAGCCGGCCAGTTCGCCGCTGGCCAGTCTTTCCCGCGGCTGGTAGTACAGCACGAGCTCCTCGCGCTCCAGGGCATGCGCCAGCTGCGCTTCGCGCTGCAGCGTATGCCGGGTCTGCTCGCCCAGGGCTTCGGAGTACGGGACCAGCAGGTCGCCGCCGGCTTCGCGGGCGGCGCGCAGCGCCGCGTCGGCGTGGGTCAGCAGTTGCGCCACGTCCCGGGACTGCGCCGGATGCTGCGCGCTGCCCAGGCTCAGGCTGGGAAAGACCTCGTGCTGGCCGAAACGGAAGGGATGGCGCATCGCGGCGCGCAGGGCCTCCAGTGCGTCCGGCGTGGCGGCCATCTCCTTGCCGCCGGCGTCTTGCTTGCCGCGATACAGGACCGCCAAGGTCGCGCCGTCCAGGCGGAAGACCTCGCCTCCGTGCCGTTCCGCCGCGGCGCGCAAACGGTGGGCGATTTCGCGCATCAACCGGTCCGCGTAGGCATATCCCAGGCCGCCGACCACGCGGTCGTAGCGGTCTATCATGCCCAGCACCAGCGTGTGCGAGCGGTCCTTGACGGCCCGCAGGCGCCGTTCGAAGGACCGGCGGTTGGCCAGGTCGGTGAGGGGATCGTGCGAGGCCTGGAAAGCCAGCTGCTGCTCGGTGCGCAGCCGAGCGCGCACGTGGTACATCATGAACAGCGATGCGGCCAGGGTAAGCAGCGTATAGGCGTGCACGAGGCGCGACATCGCGTCGATGCCGGTATGGGTGAGGGCCTGCGCCTGTAGCAGGCTGGTCGAGACCCCTTGCTTCAAATAGCCAAGCTGGTCGTGGATGTCGTTGGCATAGCGGTTGGCCAGTTGCAGCAGGCCGCGCGCGCCAGGAGGATTGCCGGCGGCGTCCGCCAGCATGTCGTCGAGCTGGCCGGCCAGCGGCAGCAGGCCGGCGCTTGCCGCGCCGATGGGCGACACGCCGGCGTGATCGGGAAAGTCGCGCCGCAGGCTGTCCAGTCCACGCGCGATGTCCTTGCGCTGATGCGCCGTCAATTGCAGGAAGCGGTCATGGTCGATGGACCGCGTCGCGTATTTGTTCAGGGCGAGCTGGTACAGTAGCACCGCGTGTTCGAACTCGCCCAGATGCTTGTAGGCCGGCAGCTTTTCACTGAGCAAGGGGCGCAGGGCCTGGCCCACGCTTTCGGCCTTGGCCGCCATGAAGGCGGACAGGGCGAGCCCCGCCACGATCACCAGCGTGAGCAGGCCATACACGCTCCAGCGAAATCCCCGGCCCTGCAACTGCATCCTTCGAACTCCATGTGCCGCGTATCGCCGCTAGGACGTCAAGGCGACCTTGCGCGTGTCGCCGTGTTATTGAGATTGGGCTGTATTTTGATTTTTTTGTATTGTTGGCGCTTTGATACAAAGCAAGAACAACCGGACCCATGCCCAGCAAGCAAGCCCGCAACCACGCCACCTTGATAGGTCTTTCCGCGATCCTGTTGTGGGGCGCGATGGTCGGCCTCGTTCGCAGCGTTACGGTCAGTCTCGGCCCGGCCCTGGGGGCGGCGGCGATTTATTCCGTGGGCGCCTTGTTCCTGTACTTCGCGGCGGGCTGGCCGTCGCTGCGTGCGTTTCCGCGCCGTTATCTGTACGCGGGCAGCCTGCTGTTCGTCGCCTACGAGACTTGCCTGGCGCTTTCCCTGGGATACGCCCACAGCGGCCAGCAGGCGATCGAAGTCAGCATGGTCAACTACCTTTGGCCCAGCCTGACCGTTGCCTTCGCCATTTTTTTCAACGGACAGCGCGCCGGCCGGCTGGTCTGGCCAGGGCTGGCGCTGGCCTTGCTGGGCGTGGCCTGGGCGCAAGGAAGCGACGCGCTGGCGCTTGCCAGCCTGGCCGCCCATGTCGGCGACAACCCCTTCAGTTATGGTCTGGCCTTGCTGGGCGCGGTACTGTGGGCGGCGTATTGCACGGTGACCACCCGGCTGGCTGCCGGACGCAATGGCATCACTTTTTTCTTCGCGCTGACCGCGTTGGCCTTCTGGGTGCAGGCGGCGTGGTACGACGGCGGCGTCGCGCGGGTGGACGGCACGGCGCTGCTGCACGTGCTGCTGGCCGCGGGCGCCATGGGGGGAGGCTATGCCGCGTGGAACGTCGGCATCCTGCATGGGAACGTGACCGTGATGGCCGCGGCCTCTTACTTCACGCCGCTGCTATCGGCGGCGCTGGCGGCCTGGGTGCTGGATGCGCCGCTATCGTTCGCGTTCTGGCAGGGTGCGCTCATGGTCTGCGCGGGGTCGCTGTTGTGCTGGCACGCAACCCGTCGTCGCGGTCCCTCCGCCGGATAGCGGAACGCTCCCCATGGGGGAGCGTTCGCGACGGGTGGCATTCAATGGGTGGCACTCAATGAGCAGCACTCAATGGGTGTCACTCAAGCAACCCGTGGGCCGCGGCGACCCTTCCTCATATCTGTCCCATCAACAACAGCACGATGACGATGACCAGCACGATGCCCAGGCCGCCGCTCGGGTAATAGCCCCAGTTCCGGCTATGCGGCCAGCTGGGCAGCGCGCCTATGAGCAGCAAGATCAGGATGATCAACAGGATGGTTCCGAGAGTCATGGTCTTCTCCTTCTATCCGCCCCTTGGGCAGGGACCGTCGCCAGTCGTTCCGGTTGCGCGGGAGCGCGCTGAACCGTTGCTGCGCAATAAGCAAGAAGCGCGCCCGACATCGCGCCGGCTTCCGTCGGCAGCGCCAGGCATCGTCGGAGGCCGATACACACCGGATCGATCGCGGTCGCGCGCGCTTCGCGGTTTGTTTTGCCTGCGGGCTGGGGCAGGCTTTCGAGGAAAATCAAATTCTCTTTTGGATGATGTTGCCCAAATACGTCGAACGCTTAACTGCGTTACACACGGTAAAGCCGCCGTTCGCTACGATGGCCTAGCGTGTTTATTCGACGCTGCACAGCCCAAGAATCGTTACGGAGAGTGTCATGTCAATGAATAATATCGTCATAAACGACAACGCCGTAAACGATCGTGCCGCGCATGTCATCTGGTTCGAGGCCGCGGCGGGCGCACGGACGATACAGGCGGGGGTTTCGTGGGAGGTACTGCGCGCCCGCTTTGGCGCCGGCGCGGAGGAAGCAAGCCTGCTGGACGCATATCACGGGCACCGGCGCACCTTGCATGCGCTGGCGGAGCGGAAATTTCGGGAAAGCCACCCCTTGCCTGTTCTGCTGAGCTCGGCCGATTTCCCCAATGAGCGCGCCGGCCGCTAGGGCGGCTGAGGCTAAGGCCGCTAAGGCCGTTAAGACCGCTAAGACCACTGATTCCGCCAAGGCCGTGCTTTCCCGCGGGATCGCTTCACGCCGGGTTTTCGGCCACGATGCGGCCCAGTGTGCGGATCGCGGCTTCCACGTCGGCGGTGAAGGCCGCGCCGCAACTGATACGAAGGAAGTGTTCGTAGCGGTCCGAGTTGGAAAACATGCGCCCGGGCGCCACCCGGATACCCAGGGGCAGCGCCGTTTCGAACACGCTTCTGGACGAACGTCCATCCGGCATTTCCACCCATAACAGCATGCCGCCGTGCGGAATGCTCAAGCGCGTACCCGGCGGGAAGTAGTCGGCGATGGCCTGGGCCATGCGTTCACGCTGCGCCTTCAGGCGGCCGCGCAGCCGCACCAGGTGGCGATCGTAGGCCTTGGCGCCCAGGACGTCCGCGACAGCCAACTGCATCAAGGGTTCGTTGGGACGGCTTTGCACGAACTTCAGCATCGCGATGCGCGCTTTCCAGCGGCCGCCGATCAGCCAGCCCAGGCGCGACCCCGGCGCCAGCGTCTTGTGCAGCGACGCGCAGTAGATCACATTGCCTTCGCGATCCCAGGCCTTGGCGGCGCGCAGGGGATCGTCGCCATCGGCCAGGGCCCCGTACGTGTCGTCCTCGATCAGGGGTATGTGCTGCCGCTCGCACAACGCCACCAACCTGGCCTTGTCCGCCTCGCTCATGATGCTGCCCAAGGGGTTGTGCAGATTGGGCACCGCCACCACGGCCTTGATGCCCGCATGCGTCTGGAAGGCAAGGTCCAGCGCTTCGATGGAGATGCCGGTGTGCGGGCTGGTCGGAATTTCCAGCGCACGCATGCCCAGGCTTTCAAGGATTTGCAGCAGGCCGAAGTAGGCGGGCGATTCCACCGCGATGGTGTCGCCGGGGCCGGCCACCGCTCGCAGCGCCAGGTTCAGGGCTTCGATGCAGCCGTGCGTTACCAGGATGTCGTCGGGCGCCGCGTTGACGCCGCTGTCCAGGGCCCGGCGCGCCAGCGCCGCTTGCAGGCATGGATGGCCGCCATGCGGAACGGCGCTGGTCAGGAGTTGGGGATGGCGCCGCACCATGCGCAGCATCGATTGCTTCAATGCATCCGTGGGGTAGGCGTCCGGCGTGGCTACCGCGGTGGCGAAATTGAACTTGTTGGGATGGACTTCGCACTTCGCGATGAAGTCCGACACGCGGTCGTGTATGCCGACGTAGGAGGCGGGGTCCAGCACCTTGCCGATGTCGGGTTCATCGATGGGCGGCAGCGTCGCCCGCTTGCGCTTGACGACGAAATAACCGGACCGGGGGCGGGCTTCGATGAGGCCGTCGTCTTCGAGACGGCGGCAGGCTTGCAGCGCCGTGGACAGGCTGACGTGATGCAGTCTTACCAGGTTACGGACGGACGGCATGCGTGCCGTGGGTGCCAATACGCCAGAACGAATGGCTTGCCGATAGTGATCGGCCAAGCGTTGATACAGTGGTTCCATGGCCCAATCATGCGGGTGCCCGAATGGGCAGGGTAGATACAGATAGTCTTGAAATCGACAATAACAGAGATGGCTTTGTTCGTCTGATTTGATGAAGATAAGGGCAATGTGTACCTGCCAGAACGATTGCGCGAAACCTAATCTGGCGGCAGATCAATTCTGATCGGTGGAGCCGTCAAATGGACACAGAAATCGAGCGTATTCGCGATATCAGCTTGGCGCGAGGAGAATCCCGCATGTTGTTCGTTCGTGCCAACAGCACCGTGCTGGGAGTGTGTGGCAGCCGTGTCATGGTGCAGGAATGGGTTCCCTTGGGGGACGACGCTTTTTCCATACGCATACCGTTGGTGCCCGGCCAGGCGCACGCGATGGCCTACGGCGGCCGCGTGCTGTTTTACGCGGACGGGCCGGCGAACGTGCGCGTGGTTGAACAGGCTCCCTGGTCCGCGCGCGCCGCCGGCCGCTTGATGATGCATGCCCGCGCGGTTATTGCCTGGATCCGCCGGCATTCAACAAGGTTATCAGGGCCTGCTTGAGCGAGGCGGAAAACAGGGGCACCAGCTGTACGGCGCCGGCACTGTTGCGCGCCACGCGCAAGTTGACGGATTGGCCGGTGAAGGCCGCCGGGGCGCCGTCCAGGGCCGCGTACCGGCGGACCAGTTCATTGGCCTGGGCCTGTGCCTCGTACAACTGTGCCGGCTGCGCCGCGATGTCCCCGGCGTGGGTGTCCAGAACCCGTTGCAGATCGTCGATGAAGAGGCCCAGCGCGTTGGCGCCACGGCAGTCGGGACGTTCATAGCCCCATTGCGGTTGATCGGGCGTCGAGGGGGGCGTATGGCTCATGGTGGCATCCTGTGCTGCGCGCGCGAAATGGCGCCAACCTCGATGCTAACCGAGGCGCCGCGGGTTGGTTAGTCGCGGGTTGTTAGTATTACGCCTTTGCCCGTCCGCAATCGCTTTCATGGCCCCTACGCCCAATTCCCCGCCCCTTGTCGTCGTCGTCGGCGCCGGTCCCGCCGGCCTGATGGCGGCGCAGGTGCTGGCCGCCGCCGGCGCGCGCGTGGAGGTTTACGATGCCATGGCGTCGGCCGGACGAAAATTCCTGCTGGCCGGGCGCGGCGGCTTGAACCTGACGCATAGCGAACCTTTGCCAGCCTTTCTCGGCCGCTACGACGCCGCGGCACGGCCCAGGATCGAGCGCTGGCTGGGAGCGCTGTCGCCGCAAGCCTTGCGCGACTGGGCGCTAGGCCTGGGCGTGCGGACCTTCGTGGGCACGTCCGGGCGCGTATTTCCCGAGGAAATGAAGGCCGCGCCGTTGCTGCGGGCATGGATGGCGCGCTTGCGCGCGGACGGCGTGCATTTCCATATGCGGCACCGCTGGCTAGGCTGGACGGAAGGCCCCGCTTCCACGTCCGCCGCCTTGCGTTTCGCTGGTCCGCAAGGGGAGACCAGCGTTGCCGCCGACGCCGTGGTGCTGGCGCTGGGAGGCGCCAGCTGGGCGCGGCTGGGATCGGACGGGGCGTGGGTGTCCGTGCTGCGCGAGCAAGGCGTGGCGGTCCATGCGCTGGCGCCGTCGAACTGCGGCTTCGATGCGCCCTGGTCGCCTTTCCTGCGTGACCGGCATGCGGGCGAGCCGGTCAAGGCCGTGGCGGCACGCGTCGGAGACGGCGAGCCGCGGCGCGGCGAGTTCATCGTGACCGCCACCGGCGTGGAAGGCGGGCTGGTCTATGCCCTGTCGGCGGCGCTGCGGGAGCAATGGCGCGCGCGCGGGTACGCCGAAATGCGCGTGGACCTGTTGCCGCAAATGGATGCCGCCCGCGTCGCCATGGACGTGGCGCATCCACGCGGCGCGCGTTCCTGGTCCAGTCATCTGCAAAGCCGCCTGAAACTCAAGGGCGTGAAAATGGCCTTGCTGCGCGAGTGCGCGCCCGCGCAGGCATTCCAGGACCCTGCGTGGCTCGCCCGTTGCATCAAGGACCTGCCAATACGCTTGTCTCGGCCCAGGCCCATCGACGAGGCCATCAGCAGCGCGGGGGGCGTCTGCCTGGACGAACTGGACGAGGACCTGCAGTTGCGCCGCATGCCGGGGGTCTTCTGCACCGGTGAAATGCTGGATTGGGATGCGCCCACTGGCGGCTATCTGCTGACGGCCTGCTTTGCCGCCGGCGCGGTGGCCGGGGCGGGCGCGGCGCGGCGCCTGGAGCTGGCGCGGGCGCGTCCGTAGCCAGGGCCGCCCCGGCGCTCAGGCGGCCTTGGCCAGATGGCCTTGCTCAGATGGCCTTGCTCAGGTGGCCTTAGTTACGCGGCCTTGGCCTGGCGTGCCACGAGGTCGCGCGCCACGGCCTCCGCGACCTCGATGCCGTCGATGGCCGCCGAATAGATGCCGCCGGCATAGCCCGCGCCTTCGCCCGCGGGGAACAGGCCGGCGGTATTGACGCTTTGGTAGTCGTCGTTGTTGCGCGTGATGCGCAGCGGCGATGACGTCCGGGTTTCGACGCCGGTGAGTACGGCGTCGTGCATGGCGTAGCCCCTGATCTTGCGATCGAAGGCGGGCAATGCTTCACGGATGGCCTCGATGGCGTAGTCGGGCAGGGCCGTGGAAAGGTCGGTCGGCGTGACGCCCGGCTTGTAGGAGGGCTGTACCGAGCCCAGCGCGGTGGATGGCCGGCCCGCGATGAAGTCGCCGACCGTCTGGCCGGGCGCATGGTAGCCGCCGCCGCCCAGTTCGTAGGCACGCGATTCCCACTGCCGCTGGAACGCGATCCCCGCCAGGGGACCGCCGGGATAGTCGTCCGGCGTGATGCCGACCACGATGCCGGCATTGGCGTTGCGTTCCGCGCGGGAGTATTGGCTCATGCCATTGGTCACGACGCGATTGGGCTCGGACGTGGCGGCCACCACCGTGCCGCCGGGGCACATGCAGAAACTGTAGACCGAGCGGCCGTTGCCGCTGTGATGCACCAGCTTGTAGTCCGCCGCGCCCAGGAGGGGATGGCGCACGAACTTGCCGAAGCGGGCGCGGTCGATGAGCGATTGCGGATGCTCGATGCGAAAGCCGATGGAAAACGGCTTGGCCTCCAGGAAGACGCCGCGCGCGTGCAGCATCTCGAAGGTGTCGCGCGCGCTGTGGCCGATGGCCAGCACCAGATGCGTACAGGGCAGGTATTCGCCGCTGGCCAGGGTCAAGCCGCGCAGCTGGCCGTGCTGCAGGTCGAGGTCGGCCACGCGCTGCTCGAAGCGGACTTCGCCGCCCAGCGCTTCGATGCTGGCTCGCATCTTTTCCACCATGCTGACCAGCCGGAACGTGCCGATGTGGGGCTTGCTGACGTAGAGGATTTCCTCGGGCGCGCCCGCCCGCACGAATTCTTCCAGCACCTTGCGGCCAAGATGGCGGGGGTCCTTGATCTGGCTGTAGAGCTTGCCGTCGGAGAAAGTGCCGGCCCCGCCTTCGCCGAACTGCACGTTGGATTCGGGATGGAGCACCTCCTTGCGCCACAGGCCCCAGGTGTCCTTGGTGCGCTCGCGCACGGCCTTGCCGCGTTCCAGGATGATGGGACGAAACCCCATTTGCGCCAGGATCAGGCCGGCGAACAGGCCGCAGGGGCCCATGCCCACCACCACCGGGCGGGCGGCGCCGGGCGCCGCGCTGGCGTTGGCGACAGGGCGGTACGCCATGTCCGGCGTGGGGGCCACGTGCGGCGAGCCGCCATGGCGCGCCAGGACGGCCGCTTCGTCGCGCAGCACCACGTCGACCGAGTACACCAGCAGGATGTTGGCCTGCTTGCGGGCGTCGTAGCCGCGGCGGAAGAGGGAAAAGGAGATGAGATCGTCGTCCGCGATCTCCAGCTTTTGGACGATGGCGGGGCGTAGCGCATCCTCGGCATGATCGAGGGGCAGCTTGATTTCTGAAATACGCAACATGGTGAGATCCGGCGCCGCTTATGGCGCAAAGCAGGGCGGCCGCGTCATGCGGCCGCAGCCGCAAGTGTAGTTCACCCTTGGGCCTGGGGCGAGGGCGGCGACCCCGGCGGATCGCCCGGCAGCGGCGGGTCGCCGGGCAGCGGCGGCTCGTCGGGCAAGGGCGGTTCGCCCGGCGCCGGTTCGCGGTGGATGCGGAACAGGGCCAGGCGGGCGCCCGGGCCGGCGATGTCGCAGGCTTGCGGGGGGCGCGGATGGCGCGTGGTGGGTGCGTAGCGGGACATGGCGGGCCTCCTGGTCCGGGACGATGGTGCGCTATGCAGGCATGGCGCATGCCTGGATTCCGCGGGCATGTCGTTTGCTGATGGGCATGGGAAGTCGATGTATTCCATCGATTTTTCTTTTATCGCCAACAAAGGATAGACCATGAAGAACAAAGCCCTTCTCATTGCGATGCTTGCCTTTTCCACCCTCGTAGCGGGATGCAACACCATGCACGGCGCCGGCCAGGACATCGAGCGCGGCGGCGAGAAAATCCAGAACGCGGCCGATCGTAACAAGTGATCGGCCTTGGGCCGGGTCGGCGCGGCGGCAGGGCCGATGCGCTGATCCGGTAGCCGGAGCGGGGGCGCGGCGGCAAGGTCGCGTTTCCCGTGCTTTGTTTCCCGAGGATGACTCGATTTTTGATCTTAGGGGCATAAGAATGTTCAGAACGACGCCTGGATTGACGCCCGAGCAATTTCGCTGGCTGAAGGAATTGCGTATGCAAGCTTCCCTGGTGGGTTTCGAGATTCCCCAGCCGGTGCGGGGGCAACTGGAAGCCCTGAACTACATCGAGCGGCGTGCCGGCAAGATTGCCGTGACGCGGCCTGGAGCAAGCGCATTGGGCGCCTACGTGGGGCCGATGGCGGCGCGCTGACGGGGCGCCGAGGTCGCATGGTGCACCGGTGGGCGGGGTATCGTCGCGGGCCGGGGACCGGCAGGCCCGGCCGGACGGACCGGCGGATAGCGCGGATGGACGAACCAAAGGCACGGGATAGCGCGGATCGGGCAGGCCGCCTGGCAGGGGCACGCGCTGCTGATGCATAATTCCCGGGTTTCGAGTCTTCCTTTGCCCTGGAGCATCCATGTCCGTCTTCCGGCCTCTCTTGGCGAGCGCCCTGGTTCTTCTCGGCGGTTGCGCCGCCGAGGGCATTACCCCCGAGGGAAATTTCCCCACGTCGACCTTCCCGGTGCAGGTCGACTACCAGGCCGCGGCACGCCGCACCGCTGAATTCGTGCGCGTCTGCCATACCGATGTGGTGTACGCCTACGGGGTCAATTATCTGTCCAACGTGACCTACGACGAGCGGACCGCCACCGGCACGTTCACCGTCTTCAACCGCACCGAGCCGGCCAAGCTGCTGGAGGTGATCAAGGTGCGGCCCGACGGTCCGGTCAACACCGCGCGCTATGCGAAGGTGACGGTCACCGTCTTCGGAGAAGATCCGTGGGACCAGCAGGAAATGGAAGCGGCGCGTCAGTCCATACAATCGGCGACGCCGAGCTGCCGCAAGGGGCCGGGCAGCGAAGCGCTCCCGTTGCAGAAGCGGCGCGCTCCGGAACTGCAGGGCGTGCCACTGCCTGATGCGGGCAACTGATGCCGGGCAGCCGATGCCGGCAACTGAAGCCAGCAACTGAAGCGGGCAACTGAAGCGGGCAACTGCGGGGGCGTTGAGCCTGCCGCGAGCGGTGCCCGCGGTCTGGGCGGGGCGCCGATCTGGACCCCTAGGGCTTTTCCGACAGGTCCGACGCCTGGTTGCCGTAGACGTCGTCTTCCGGACGGGGAATCCCAGGATCACCGGGGTCGCTAAGCGCCCGCGCGCGGCGCGGCATGCCGGCCACCACGGGCTGCTGATCGGGCATGGGCAGGACGTGCGTGCCATCACGGGCATCGGCCTGGGTCTGGTAGTCGCGCAGTTTGTCGGTGGCGGGGCTGAGGGTGCGTGCGGTAGTGGCCATATTGGTCTCCGTTCGTTGACGAGGCGCGGATGCTCGGACAATCAGAAGATCGAGGTGCGGACCTTCTTCTTGTAGGGCGCCGGCCGCGTGTTGTCGGCCCAGTTATGGTCCTCGTCCAGTTCCACGGGAGCATGCGCCGTGGCGGCGTCCGTGGAGGACGTGCCGGCGGCGGGCGTTTTCCTGGGCGGCAGGCGCGGTACCTCGACCGGGCTCGTGGGTGGGAATATCCGGGCGTTCAGGCCGGTCTCGCGCGGAGGGTCAGCGCGATCATCGGTGGATGTTTGCGTGTTGCGTCGCTTGTTCATCAGCAGGTTCCCCATCGGGCGACTGTAGCGGAACACGCCGTTCCGCAAGCCTCGTTCCCGTGGTGGCGTTTCCCCGCTATGCTGTGGGGCCGTCCTTCTACCCGGTTCTTGAGCCCTCATCCCATGGATTTGCCTGAAAACACGCGCCCCGCCAACGCCTACCAGGCCTTGACCCAACATGCCCTGGCGGGATTCCGGCTGCTGGGGCTGGCCAATGGCGTCGCCTTGCTGCTGGCGTTGTCGTTCACGCTGGGCATCGTGGGCCCGGATATCGACCCGCCGGACCTGCAGGAAGCGATGCTGGCGTATACGGCGGGGCTGGCCTGCGCCGCGGTGGGTCTGCTGTTTTCCTATCTTTCCCATTTCTGCCTGTTCCGCCAGATCGCGGCGGGCCGGGCCAGTCGCGGCCATTGGCTGCCCCTGCTGGTCAGCGTGCTGGCCTACGGCTGCGCGGTGGTCGCTTTCGTGCTCGGCTGCTGGAGCGCGATAGGCGCCAGCGCGAACATGACACGAGACGATGCGTCCTACCAGAACAGCAGGGCGATGCTGATGATCACGGTCCCGGCGCCGGTGTCCGCCTAGCCGTCGTTACCGCCCGGCCGTCCTTGGCCAGGTCGCTGCCTGGCTATCGTGGCTGTCGGCCAGGTAGGCATCGATCAGGTGCCGCACGGCCGCGGGCGCGGCCTTGGCGGGACGGTCGCCGTCGGCTTCGAACAACTGCCCGGTCATGAAGCAGCCTTCCAGGATCAGCAGCAGCGCGTCCCCCAACCCCTGCGCATCGCGTACGCCCGCGGCAGCCGCCATGTCGCGGAAACGGCGGCGGACTTCCCGCTTGTTCTCCTCCGCCACCTGGCGGGCGGGGTGCGGCGGGCCATCGTGGGCCGCGCGCGGGTATTCCACGGCGGCGTTGGTCATGCCGCAGCCCCGATAGGCCGACGAGGCCGTCCGATTGGCGATATGGGTGAAATAGGCAATGAGCTGGGCGCGCGGATCGCCTTGGTGGGGGGCGATCGCCGCTTCGAAACGCTCGAAGAACTGGCATTCGTAGTCGCGCAGGTAGGCGGCCGCCAGTTCATCCTTGGAGCCGAAGCTGCGGTAGAGGCTGGGCTTGGTGACCCCGGCGCGATTGACGATCTCGTCCACGCCCACCGCCCTGATGCCTTCCCGATAGAAAAGCTCGGCGGCGGTGCGCTGGATGCGGTCGGCCGCGCGCAAGGGTTTCGCGGCCTCCGGGGAGGGCGCGGGCGACGGTGTCGAGGGGGCTTTTTTCATGATCACGAATGTCCTTGACAGTGCGAAGGCCAGATCCGTATTATGCGCCAATCTGAAACGTACCGGTCAGTAACATGAATTCAACGATATCTCGGCGTCCCTTCGGGCAGAAATATGCGTTCGTCGTGGTCGCCATCGCCTTCCTGGCCCTGCTGGCGGGCGCGGGCCAGCGTTCGGCGCCTGGCGTGCTGATCGTGCCGCTGGAGAAGGCGTTTGGCTGGGACCGCGATGTCACCTCGCTGTCCGCGGCGATCGGTATTTTTCTCTACGGCCTGGTTGGCCCGTTCGCGGCGGCCCTGATGCAAAGCTTCGGCGTGCGCCGCACGCTGCTGTGCGCGTTGACGCTGATGGCGGTCGCCACCGGCGCCAGCGCCTGGATGACGCAGCCCTGGCAACTGGTCCTT
Source organism: Achromobacter aloeverae (assembly GCF_004121055.1). Taxonomy (GTDB): domain Bacteria; phylum Pseudomonadota; class Gammaproteobacteria; order Burkholderiales; family Burkholderiaceae_B; genus Bordetella_C; species Bordetella_C aloeverae. Next base: position 946,399 of record NZ_PYAL01000001.1, on the reverse strand, counting down.
AGCTGGGGCGTGCTGTCCGGCGTCGGCACCGGCTGCGTGGCCATCGTCTTCGGGGCCACCGTGGTCAATCGCTGGTTCGTCAAGCATCGCGGGCTGATGATGGGGCTGTTGACGGCCAGTACCGCCACGGGCACGTTGATCTTCCTGCCCGGCCTGGCCGCCCTGGCTGAAAGCGGGGGGTGGCGGCCCGTGGTCCTGACGATATCCGCGGTGTGCTTCTGCCTTTTGCCGCTGGCCTGGCTGATCCTGCCTGAACGGCCGTCCGATATCGGCATGGTCCCCTATGGCGCCGGTGTGGGCTACAAGGCGCCCGCGCCGGTGCATGCCAATCCCCTTAAAGCGGCTTTTGCCGTGCTCGGCAGGGCGGTGCGCACCCGCAACTTCTGGTTCCTGTTCGCCACGTTCTTCGTTTGCGGTTTCACGACCAATGGCTTGATCGGCACGCATTTCATCGCGCTTTGCAATGACCAGGGCATCGCCGAGGTGCGCGCGGCGGGCTTGCTGGCCGTGATGGGTTTGTTCGACCTCGTCGGCACCACGGCGTCGGGCTGGCTGACCGACCGCTACGACCCGCGCAAGCTGCTGTTCGTCTACTACGGGCTGCGTGGCCTGTCGCTGATGTTTTTGCCGTTTTCCGATTTTTCCATCTACAGCCTGGGCATTTTCGCGGTGTTCTACGGCCTGGACTGGATCGCGACCGTGCCGCCGACGCTGCGACTGACCGTGGAATCGTTCGGCGAGCGCGATGCGCCCATCGTGTTCGGCTGGATCGTGGCCGGCCACCAGTTGGGCGCCGCCAGCGCGGCCTTCATGGCGGGCGCCGTCCGCACCGCGCAGGGCAGCTACCTGAATGCGTTCCTGATTTCCGGCGCCACCGGCGTCGTCGCCGCCCTCATCGCCTTGCAGGTGCGCAACGCGAAGGTCGCTCGCACCGCAGCAGCGCAGCCGTCGGCCTGAGGATGATTGGACCGCGCCGCGACCCTGCTGTCATATATACGCAAAAGTCGCGCAAATCCGATAGACATGGTTTTTGCTCGGGATTAATATACGCAAAGCGTACATAATCCTTCCCACCGCCCAGGGGCGACCATGTCCATTTCCCAGCAAGCCTTTTTGCGCGACGCCATGCGTCGCCTCAACCTCACGCGCGACGTTTTCGCCACGCGTATCGGCGTCAAGCGGCGCGCCCTCGATACCTGGCTGCTGCCGGAAGGTTCGCAGGAATTCCGCACCATGCCGGAAGTGGTGGAGCGCTTCGTCACGGAAATCGTGCAGAACAATGTGCTGCTCGAAAAATATACGCAGAGCGCGCTGTCCGGGCCGCTGCGCGAACGCATCAGCGTGGAGGGCAAGCCGCAACTGCTATCGGTCGACCAGTTCACGCGCGAGTCGGTGGAGGACCTGTTCCGCGTGGCCGACATGATGCAGCCCATCGCGCGCCGCCAGAAAGTGTCGCGGGTGCTGGAAGGCGCGGTGCTGGGCAACCTGTTCTTCGAAGCGAGCACGCGTACGCGCGTGAGTTTCGGGTCGGCGTTTTGCCGGCTCGGCGGGTCGGTGTGCGACACCACCGGTTTCACGTTCTCGTCGATGGCCAAGGGCGAGTCCATCTATGACACCAGCCGCGTGATGAGCGGCTATGTCGACGCCATGGTGATCCGCCATCCGGAGCAGGGGTCGGTGGCGGAATTCGCGCGCGCCACCAATATTCCGGTGGTCAACGGCGGCGACGGCCCCGGCGAGCACCCCAGCCAGGCGCTGCTGGATCTCTACACCATCCTCACGGAGTTCTCGCGCCTGGGCAAGCTGCTGGATGGCGCGCATATCGCCATGGTGGGCGACCTGAAATACGGCCGTACGGTGCATTCGCTGATCAAGCTGCTGGCCCTGTATCGCGGCGTGAAGTTCACGCTGGTGTCGCCGCCGGGGCTGGAAATGCCGTCGTACATCATCGAGCAGGCCGCGCGCAACGGGAATGTGATCGAGCAGAAGACGTCCCTGGCCGAAGGCCTGTCGGGCGCCGACGTCATCTACGCGACGCGGGTGCAGAAGGAGCGTTTCGTCGACGAGGCGCAAGAAGGCTATACGCCGGATTTCCAGATCAACCGCGCCACCATCGACGCCTATTGCGGCCCGGATACCATCGTGATGCATCCGCTGCCGCGCGACAGCCGGCCCGGCGCCAACGACCTGAGCACCGACCTCAACCACGACCCGCGCCTGGCCATCTTCCGCCAGACCGACAACGGGATTCCCATCCGCATGGCCATCTTCGCCGTGCTGCTGGGCGTGGAAGGCCTGGTGCAGCATTCGATGCGCGACGTGACGTGGCAGCATCCCTCGCACGTCGGACCCGACGACTCGGTGTTCCACGGTTTGGAGTAAGCTCGTCGGACCGCGCCCCGCGTGGTCTCGGAAGGCACTCGCGCCCCTGGGGCGGAGTGCCTTTTGTTTTTGCGGGTGTTTTGCGGAGGGTTTGCGTGTTTTTGCGCCGCCGGCATCCTGTACGTCGGGATGGCGGGCGGCATGGTTTTCCATCGGTCGGCGGGCCGGGCTGTCATGGCCGGACGCGCCGCCAGGAGACATGCGTGCTTGTCGTCGAGGATCTGCATAAATCGTTCGTTACCGCGCAGGGCCGCCTGCCGGTGTTGCGCGGCGTGAACCTGCGCCTGGATGCGGGGGAAAGCCTGGCGTTGACCGGCGAGTCCGGCAGCGGCAAGAGCACCTTGCTGCACCTGGTCGCCGGCCTGGATTACCCCGACAGCGGTTGCGTACGGGTCCACGGCGAGGTGCTGCATGCGCGGCGCGAAGCGGGCCTCGCGCAGTGGCGCCGAACGGGCATCGGCCTGGTGTTCCAGCAGTACAACCTGATCGGCAGCCTCGATGTGGCGGCCAACCTGGATTTCCAGGCGCGCCTGGCGGGCCGCCACGATGCGGCATGGAGCGAGCACCTGGCGCAGCGCCTGGGACTGGCGCCCCTGTTGGCGCGCTATCCCGAGCAGTTGTCCGGTGGCCAGCAGCAGCGCGTGGCCATCGGGCGCGCGCTGGCCAGCCGGCCGGGCCTGGTGCTGGCGGACGAGCCGACCGGCAGCCTGGACGAGGGCAGCAGCGATGCCGTGCTGGACCTGCTGCTGGCGCTGGTGCGCGACGCGGGCAGCAGCCTGCTCATGGTCACGCACAGCATGCGCATGGCGGCGCGCCTGTCGCGGCGGGTGACCCTGCATCTGGGGCAGGTCCGCGGCGACGGCGATGCCGATGCCACGTCGACGGCGGCGCGGATGTGATGCGGGCATTTCTTTCCTGCATGCGGGCCCTGGCCGGCCATTGGCGCCGGCATCCCCTGCAATGCGCCAGCATCGCGTGCGGCCTGTGGCTGGCGACGGCCCTGTGGAGCGGCGTCCAGGCCCTGAATGCGCAGGCCAGGGCCGATTATGCGCGCGCCAGCGCGGTGCTGCTGGGACCGGCGCAGACGCAATGGCTGCCGCGCCACGGCAACTTTATCGACCAGGACGTCTACGTGCGGCTGCGCCTCGCCGGATGGCAGGTATCGCCCGTGCTGGAGGGCTCGCTGCGGTTTCCCGGTACGCCGCCCGTGACGCTGCGGGTGATGGGCATCGAGCCGTTCAGCCTGCCGCCCGGAACGGCGGTGGCGGGGCAGGTCGCCAAGGCCTTCGATATGGCTACGTTCATCGGCGAGCCGGGGCAGGTGTGGGCCGGACCGGATACGGTGCGGCGGCTGGGCTTGGCGGAAAGCTGGCGCGGTGGCGAGCGAGAGGGGGCGAAAGAGGGCTCGGGAGAGGACCGGATGGCGGGCAAGGATGGCCAGGGGGCGGGTCCCAGGCCCGTGACGCTGGACGGCAAGGAACTGCCTGTGCTGCACGTGCAACCCGATCTGGCGCCGGGCGTGCTGGTGACGGATATCGGCCATGCGCAAGCGCTGCTGCGCGAGCCGGGCAAGGTGTCGCGCCTGCTGGTGGCCGGCGCAAGCCAGGCGGCGGGAGCGGGCGCCGAATTCGCGCCTCCCGCGCCGTGGTCCGACCAACTGGTGTTGGCGCGCGCCGACGACCGCGACGATCTTGGACGCCTGACCGAAAGCTTCCATCTCAATCTCACGGCGCTGGGCATGCTCGCCTTCATCGTGGGACTGTTCATCGTGCATGCGTCCATCGGCCTTGCCCTGGAGCAGCGCCGGTCCCTGTTGCGCACCTTGCGGGCATGCGGCGTGAGCCTGCGAGCGCTGATGGCCGCGCTGGCGGTCGAACTGGGTGCGTTCGCACTGGTGGGCGGGGTGGCCGGCGTCGCCAGCGGCTATGTGCTGGCGGGACTATTGCTGGGCAATATGGCCGCCAGCTTGCGCGGCTTGTATGGCGCGGAGGTGGCGGGACACCTGAGCCTGCCGGCCTGGTGGTGGTGGGCAGGCATGGGCATGACCCTGCTGGGCGCGCTGGCTGCGGGCGCCGGCAGCCTTTGGCGCGCGTCCCGCCTGCCCCTGCTGGCCATCGCGCGGCCGCAGGCGTGGCGCGGCGCGCAGGCGTCGCGGCAGCGGCGCCACGTACTGCAGGCCGCCCTGCTGGCGGCATTCGCGATCGCGTGCGCGCTGGCGGGCGACAGCCTGGCGACGGCGTTCGCGATGCAGGCGGCAATCCTGCTGGCCTCGGCCTTGCTGCTTCCCGTCTTGCTGGACGCGATGCTGGCCTGGGGCGCGCGGCACGCGGGCGGGCCCCTGGCATCGTGGTTCATCGCCGACAGCCGGCAGCAATTGCCGGCCTTGAGCCTGGCCTTGATGGCCCTGTTGCTGGCCCTGGGCGCCAGCGTGGGCGTGGGCGGCATGACCGAAGGTTTTCGCAAGACCTTCGTTGGGTGGTTGGACCAGCGCCTGTCCGCCGACATTTATCTGAACCCGCGCGACAGCGCCCAGGGTGTCGAAGCCGTGCAATGGCTGCGGACGCGATCCGACGTGCGCGCGGCGCTGCCGCAGTGGCGTGCCGCCACGCAGGTACGGGGCTGGCCCGTGGAGTTGCAGGGCGTCGTCGATGACCCCGAGACCGCGCGGCAATGGCCCCTGCTGGAGCAGTCGGCCGATGCGTGGCGGCAGGTCGCGGCCGGGCGCGGCGTGATGGTGAGCGAGCAGTTGGCGCGACGGCTGGGGCTGCGGCTGGGGGATGCGCTCGACCTGGGCGCGGGCGCGGCCGGGGCGTCGGCGCCGTCATCCATGTTTACCGTGGTGGCCCGTTACGCCGATTACGGCAATCCGCGCGGGCATGTGCTGATGGACGCCGACGTATTGCGGCGGCGGGATCCGGCAGCGGTGTTGCGCAGCGTGAACGTCTATGCGGCCTCCGCGCCCGGCGCTGGCGAGCACGTCGTCGCGATGCTGCGGGCGGCGCTGGAGCAGCGTTATGCGGGGGAGGGCATGCAAGTCGCCGAGCAGGCGTCGATCAAGCTGTGGTCCACGCAAGTATTCGAACGCACCTTCGCCGCCACTGGCGCGCTGAACGCGTTGACGCTGGGCGTGGCGGGGATCGCCTTGTTCATCAGCCTGCTGACGCTGAGCCAGGGACGGTTGGCGCAACTGGCGCCGCTGTGGGCGCTGGGCGTGCCGCGCCGCCGCCTGGCCTGGCTGGCGCTGGGCCAGGTGCTGACGCTGTCCTCGATGACGGTGCTATGCGCCATGCCCCTGGGCGTGCTGCTGGCGTGGACGCTGGTGGCGGTAGTCAATGTGCAGGCCTTCGGCTGGCGGCTTCCGCTGTATGTCTTCCCATCGCAGTTGTTGACGCTGGGGATGCTGGGCCTGCTGACGAGCCTGCTGGCGGCCGCATGGCCGGTGTGGCAGTTGCGGCGCCGGCAGCCGGCGGAGTTGATCAGGCAGTTCGCCGATGAGACGTAATAGGCGGGACTTTTCCTGGATCCGTTCCGCGGCGAGGCTGCTGGCCATGCCGTGCGCCCGCCTGGTCGGCTCCCGCCCGTCGATGGTCCGCCGACTCGCGGCCCGCCCGCGACCCGTAGCCCGCGCGCGACCCGTAGCCCGCGCGCTCATGGCCCTTCTGCTCCTGGTCGGCCTGCTTGGCGGTTGTGACGATGCTGCCGCGCCGCCGGCGTCGCGCGCGGGCTATGCGGGCCTGGGACGCGACGCCGACGCGTATGCGCGCGTCATGCGCGGCCGGCCCCTGGTTTTTCCCGCCGACCACGGGCCGCATGACGGGTATCGCATCGAATGGTGGTACGTGACGGCGGACCTGAAGGACGAGGATGGGCACGATTGGGGCGTCCAATGGACCCTGTTCCGCTCGGCCTTGCGGCCCGGCGCCGAGCAGGCCGGGTGGGACAGCCCGAATGCCTGGATGGCCCATGCGGCCCTCACCGATGCGAGCGCCCATCAGTTCGCCGAGAAGTTCGCGCGCGGCGGCATCGGGCAGGCCGGGGTGATCGTGCGGGCGCCGGCCGACGCCCGGCACCCCTCCGTGTCCGGCGCCGAGACCGTGTCCTCGCAGGCGTCCGCCATGCCGCCGCCATCGTTCAACGCCTGGATAGATGACTGGTCCTTGCGGGGGCCGGACTTCGACCACCTCACCATGCAGGCGAGCGGCAAGGACTTCCGCTACAGCCTGGACCTGACGGCCGACGGTCCCCTGGTGCTTCATGGCGACGGCGGTTATAGCGAGAAATCGGGGCAGGGACAGGCTTCGTATTACTACAGCCAGCCGTTCTACCGGGTCAACGGCGAAGTGGAGCGCGCGGGCAAGGTGCATCGGGTACAGGGCAGGGCGTGGCTGGATCGCGAGTGGAGCAGCCAGCCCTTGTCCGCCGACCAGCGGGGATGGGACTGGTTTTCCCTGCACCTGGCTTCCGGCGCCAAGGTGATGCTGTTCCAGGTGCGCCAGGCGAACGGCGAACCGTATCGGGCGGGAACGTGGATAGACGCGGATGGGCGCGCCACCGTCTTGCGCGGCGACCAGGTCCGGTTGGAAGCCCTGGCGTGGAGCCGCCAGGACGATGGCCGCCAGGTGCCTACGCGCTGGCGCGTGCGGATCGCCGGCGTGACCGGCGGCGAGGCCGCCGGCGATGTCAACGGCGAGGTGGACATCACGGTCGACGCCTTGCAGCCCAAGGCCTGGATGGGGACGTCCTTTCCCTATTAGGAAGGACCGGTGCGGCTGTCGACGGGCGGGTCGGGATACCTGGAAATGACTGGCTATTAAGTATTTGTCAGATCCCGTGCCCGCGCGCGGGCTCAGATCCCTTTCTTTTCGCCGCCCAGTGCCTCGACCAGCTCGGCCATCAGCTTGGACAGTTCGCCCGTCATGAGCGCCATGTCGGAGTCGAACTTCTCGTCGTCGTTCTGCGCCATGGCGTCGGTGTTCTCCTTCAATACGTCCAGGGGCGCGACCCGCTTGACGTCCAGGCCTTCCGTGAGGACGAAGGAGATGCGGTCCGACCAGGTCATGGCCAGGCGGGTGCATTGCTTGCCGTTCTGGATGTGGCGGCGCACGTCGTCGGTGTCGATGGAGTGCTTGACGTAGCGGATGGCCGCGCCGCTGTCGCCGGAGGATTTCAGCTCGGTGTCCTGGTCGATGCTGAAGTTCGACGGCGCTTCGTCGGCGGCCAGCCAGCCCGTCATGGCCGAGGCGGGCGACTGGTTGACGTACAGCCCTTCGACCGGGAAGGGATCGATGGTCTTTGCCAGCAGGCCCAGCACCTCGTCGGCCTTGGCCGACGCGGCGGCATCGATGACCAGCCAGTGATTCCGTGGATCGATCCACACGCGGGTGTCGCGATAGATGCTGAAGGCCTTGGGGAGCAGCTCGTCGGTGACGCGCTCCTTGATTTCCTTCATCTGCTTGCGGCCGGGCTTGTAGCCTTGCTGTTCCTCGATTTCCTGGGCGCGGGCCTTGGTCACCTGGTTCACGACGGTCGCCGGCAGCAGTTTCTTTTCGGCACGCAGGGAGAGCAGGATCTGGCCGTTGACGACATGCGCCAGGCCGCCATTTTCGCGCGGGGCGATCCACCCCAGGCTCTGCATTTCCAGGTTATTGCCGCCTTGATAGGCGAACTTGGCGAGTGCGTCTTCCAAGGCGTCGCCCATGACGGTCCAGGGCGCGGAGAGACGGTATATCTTCAGATTCTTGAACCACATGAGCGTCGGGCAAAAGGATGGATTCTATACGACCTGGACGCTGTCGCCGATCATGACACTGGACACGTTCTGTCACTGACGGCCGGGGGGCCGCGCGGTATCTTCCGCCGCATCCCTACTCATCCTTCGAAGAGGACCGCCATGAAAACCACGACCGTTATCGGAGCGCTTCTGATCGTGCTGGGCATCGTCGCCCTGGTTTATCGGGGCTTCAGCTACAAATCGGAAGATACCGTGCTGCAGATTGGATCGATCAAGGCGACCGCGGAAACGGAGAAGTCGGTGCCGATACCCGGATGGGCGGGCATCGCGGCGATCGTGGTGGGCGTGGTGGTGGTTGGCGCGGGAATGCGGCGTTAAGTTTTTTCGTATTGAATTTTTCAGGACGGTGTCAGAGGCGGGAAACTAGACTGCCTGCTCGGATGACGGTCATGCAACCCGTCGGAGGACGATTGATCCCCCTGTCCCCCGACTGCATGGACGCCCTCTGACACCGATGCCGCGCTCCCCGCGAGCCTTAAACAGCGCGACATCGTGTGCTCCCGTAGCGGCCCTGCCTACCAGGCGGGCCGTTTTTTTTTGTAGAGGCCCCCCTACCGCGCTACGCGCGGCCCCCCAGGACGCGCCACCGGCGGACCGGGAGGAAGGCCCACCCCAACCGCGCTACGCGCGCGGTTCCCCTCCAGGGGCGAAACCCGCGGACCGGGGGACCCGGATCCGCGGTTTCCCCGATTGGGGGAGGTTCTTGCGAGATGTTGTCCGGCGGCATGGTTGCGCGTTCCGGCGCATAAAAAAAAGCTCCCCAGGGGGAGCTTCCAAGGCCAGGCAGGTGCAGCATCCTGCCCGGCAGGGGAACGCGGGCGCCGGCGCGCGTGGCGCCAGGCCCGGAATCATCAATGGTTCAGGTCGACATCCTTGGTCTCGCGGATGAACAGGGTGCCGATGACCAGGGTCATCGCGGCGATGACGATGGGGTACCACAAGCCGTCATAGATGTTGCCGGTGGCTGCCACGATGGCGAAGGCCAGGGGCGGCAGGAAGCCACCGAACCAGCCGTTGCCGATGTGATACGGCAGGCTCATCGACGTGTAGCGGATGCGGGTCGGGAACAGTTCCACCAGCATGGCGGCGATGGGGCCGTACACCATGGTGACGTAGATGACCAGGATCGTGAGCAGCACCACCACCATGACGTTGTTCGACTGCGCGGGATCGGCCTTGGCGGGATAGCCGTGGGACCGGATCGCCGTCGTCAGCGTCTTGTCCATGTCGGCGACCTTGGCCTTGAAGTCCGCGGCCGGCATGCCGGCGCCCTCGAACGCGGTGAACTCGTCATTGCCGATGCGCACCTTGGCCACCGTGCCCGCGGGCGCGGCCTCGTTCTTGTAGTTGACCGAGTTGCGCGCCAGGAACGACTTGATCACGTCGCAGGAGCTGGTGAACGACGACGTGCCCACCGGATTGAACTGGAAGGAGCAGGCGGCGGGGTCGGCCAGCACCGTCACGGGCGCGTTGGCCTGCGCCTTTTCCAGCGCCGGGTTGGCGAAGTGCGTGATGCCCTGGAAGATGGGGAAGTAGGTCACCGCGGCGATCAGGCAGCCGGCCATGATGATGGGCTTGCGGCCGATGCGGTCGGACAGCGCGCCGAAGATCACGAAGAACGGCGTGCCGATCAACAGCGCCACCGCGATCATGATGTTGGCGGTGTTGGCGTCGACCTTCAGCGTCTGCGTCAGGAAGAACAGCGAGTAGAACTGCCCCGTGTACCAGACCACGGCCTGGCCGGCGGTCAGGCCCAGCAGCGCCAGGATGACGACCTTGAGGTTCTTCCACTGGCCGAACGATTCGGTCAGCGGCGCCTTCGAGGTCTTGCCTTCTTCCTTCATGCGCTGGAAAGTAGGCGACTCGCTCAGCTGCATGCGGATCCACACCGAAATCGCCAGCAGGACGAAGGACAGCAGGAACGGCGCGCGCCACCAGCCCCAGGAATCGCGGAACGCTTCCTCGCCGGCATAGCTGCGCACCCCCAGGATCACCAGCAGCGACAGGAACAGCCCCAGCGTGGCCGTGGTCTGGATCCAGCTGGTATAGAAGCCGCGGCGGCCCATGGGCGCGTGTTCGGCCACGTAGGTGGCCGCGCCGCCATATTCGCCGCCCAGCGCAAGGCCTTGCAGCAGGCGCAGCGCGATCAGGCAGATGGGGGCGATGATGCCGATGGACCCGTAGCTGGGCAGCAGGCCGACCAGGAAGGTCGACAGGCCCATGATGACGATGGTGACCAGGAAGGTGTACTTACGCCCGACCAGGTCGCCGAGGCGGCCGAACACCAGCGCCCCGAACGGACGCACGGCAAAGCCCGCCGCGAAGGCGAGCAGGGCGAAGATGAAGCCGGCGGTCGGATTGACGCCTGAAAAGAAGTGCATGGCGATGATGGGTGCCAGCGAACCGTACAGGTAGAAGTCGTACCACTCGAATACGGTGCCCAGCGACGACGCGAAAATCACCTTGCGTTCGTTGCGGGTCATGGCAGGCGGGGCCGCCAGGCCTCCCCCTGCGCGCGGCATGGATGCTGTGCTCATGATGTCTCCTCGAAAATGGCCGGCGATCGGGCGCCGTGCTCTTTATCCCGGTCGACGGTTATCAGTCCGGGGCAGCCTGCAAGTTAGGACGCGAGGCTGACGGGGGTCTGACGTTTGTCAGGCCTGTGGCGATGAATGTGTTTCTTTATGTAACTTCGGTGCGATGATGCGGCCGTGACCCCGGGCGGCGAACCACTGGTGGTGGGCCCTGGTGGTGGACCTTGATGGCGGACCCTGGCAATCGACTTAGCCTGGCGACGGAACGTGGCGGTGAAACGTAACGGTGAAGCGGGTGCCGGGCGCGGCGCGGGCCGGGTCCGGGTTGTCGCTGACGGCGACGGTAGCGTCATGCTTGCCGGCGATCTCGCGGACGATGGCCAGCCCCAGGCCGCTGCCGTCGGCCGGCGTGCCGAGCACGCGGTAGAAGCGGTCGAAAATGCGTTCCCGCTCGTCCGGCGGAATGCCGGGGCCGGAGTCCTCCACTTCCAGGAGCGCGAAATCACCCTGGCGCCGCACGCGCACGGTGATGTGGCCGCCCCGGGGCGTATAGCGCAGGGCGTTGTCCAGCAGATTGTTAAGCAACTCGCCTAGCAGGATGGGGTTGCCTTCGATGGGGACCCTGCCGTCGGGATCCTCGAAGCCCAGGTCGGTGCGCAGGGCCAGCGCCTGCGGCGCCCACTGGGTGGTCTGCTCGCGCGCCACGTCGGCCAGGTCGATGAGCGTCATGCCCACCGCGGCGGGATTTTCGGCGTGGGCCAGCAGCAGCAGCTGGTTGACCAGCCGGGTCGCGCGCTCGGACCCGGTCACCAACTGGCGCAGGCTGGCCTGCATTTCGTCGGCGCTGGCGTCGCGCAGCGCCAGTTCGGCCTGGGTGCGCAAGCCGGCCAGCGGCGTTTTCAACTGGTGCGCGGCGTCGGCGACGAAGCGGCGCTGGGTCTGCACCGTCGCCGACAGGCGGTCCAGCAGGTCGTTGATGGCGCCGACCAAGGGGGCGATTTCGGTTGGCGCGGCGCGTTCGTCGATGGGCGACAGGTCATCGGGCCGGCGCGCGCGCAGGCGCTGCTGCAAGGCATTGAGCGGCGCCACGCCCCGCGACAGGCCGAACCACACCAGCAGCACCGCGATAGGCAGGACCACGAACTGCGGGATGATGACGCCCTTGATGATTTCGTTGGCGAGCTGCGCCCGCTTTTCGCCGGTTTCGGCGACCAGCACGGTGACCGGCCCCGCTACGCGTGGATCGGTCTGGATGCGGGTATAGGCCACCCGGATGGCGAAGCCGCGCAGGCTGTCGTCTTCGAAGCGCACGGCGCCGGATTCGGCCGGGCCGGTGCCCTTGGGCAGCGGCAGGCCGCGGTCGCCGGCCACGTAACGGCCTTGTCCATCGACCACCAGCCAGAACAGGCTGGCGGTTTCGTCGGCGCGCAGGGCCTGGCGCAGCGTATCGCTCATGGGCAGGACCGGCTTGCCGTCGACCACCCGCACCTGGTGCGCCAGCAGGTTCACCGAGTTGGCCAGCGACCGGTCATAGGGCACGTCGGCGATGTGCTGCGCCACCACGTACGTAATGGCGACGCTCATCGGCCACAGCAGGAACAGCGGCGCCAGCATCCAGTCGAGGATTTCGCCCAGCAGGGAACGGCGCGGCGGCCGGAAGCTGGGGCCGCGCGCCCCGGCACGCACGACGTCCAGGGCCTCCTGGTTCAGCGGTGCCGGCGTCGTCGATTCAGTTCGGGAGAAAACTCGCACCGGGTTCCCGTTCCAGGCAATAGCCCAGGCCGCGTACCGTCATGATCTTGACGCCGCTGGGCTCGAGCTTCTTGCGCAGGCGATGCACATAGACTTCGATGGCATTGGTGCTGACTTCCTCGCCCCACTCGCACAGGTGGTCCACCAGCTGGTTCTTGCTGACCATGCGGCCGCTGCGCATCAGGAGGATTTCCAGCAGGCTGACCTCGCGCGCCGACAGGTCCAGCGTCTGGTCGTCGACGGTTGCCACGCGGCCGGTCTGGTCGAACACCAGCCTGCCGTGGCGCACCAGCGTGGCGCCGCCGCCGGCGCCGCGCCGGGTGAGCGCGCGCACGCGCGCCTCCAGCTCGGACAGGGCGAAAGGCTTGGCCATGTAGTCATCCGCGCCCAGGTCCAGGCCCTTGACGCGCTGCTCGACGCTGTCGGCGGCGGTGAGGATCAGCACCGGCAGGTGGGAATTGCGGGAACGCAGGCGGCGCAGGACTTCCAGGCCGGCCAACTGGGGCAGGCCGAGGTCCAGGATGAGCAGGTCGAAGGCCTGCGCGGTCAGCGCCAGGTCGGCGGCCATGCCATCGCGCACGGCGTCGACGGCGTAGCCGCCGTGGCGCAGCGAGCGCGACAGGCCATCGGCCAGGATGCTGTCGTCTTCGGCAATCAGAATACGCATGGGACCGGGCTCGCTATGTGTTGGTTATTTATGGGGTCGCAGCCAGGGCGGGAACCGGGTTCGTGGCCCGGTTCGTGTCTCCGGTGCGATTCTGGCACGCCGGCACGGGCTTGCCTATTCCGGGAATACACGGGCGGGTTGTGGCGCGAGATCCCGAGACGGACTTGTCATACTGGATTTTTGTCCAGTAGAATCCAATGCCATAATCCAGCATTCGCCAAACGGGCCATCGCGTACCCGCTCGCGTTCGCCCTCGCTCTCGACCCGAATTTCGATCCGAATTTCGACCCAAAATCCCCATCCGGACTTAGACAGGACACACCTCATGGACGACAAAAACAGCAAGGCCGCCGCCGCCGAAAAAGCCAAGGCGTTGGCCGCCGCGCTTTCGCAGATCGAAAAGCAGTTCGGCAAGGGTTCGATCATGCGTTATGGCGACAACGAGGTCGAACACGATATCCAGGTCGTCTCCACCGGCTCGCTGGGCCTGGACATCGCCCTGGGCGTCGGTGGCCTGCCGCGCGGCCGTGTCGTTGAAATCTATGGGCCGGAATCGTCGGGCAAGACCACGCTGACCCTCCAGGTCGTCGCTGAAATGCAGAAGTTGGGCGGTACCTGCGCGTTCGTCGACGCGGAACATGCGCTTGACGTGCAATATGCGTCCAAGCTGGGCGTCAACCTGACGGACCTGCTGATTTCGCAGCCGGATACGGGCGAACAGGCCCTGGAAATCACCGATGCCCTGGTGCGTTCCGGCTCGGTGGACCTGATCGTCATCGACTCGGTGGCGGCGCTGGTGCCCAAGGCCGAAATCGAAGGTGAGATGGGCGACTCGCTGCCGGGCTTGCAGGCCCGCCTCATGAGCCAGGCGCTGCGCAAGCTCACCGCCACCATCAAGCGCACCAACTGCATGGTGATCTTCATCAACCAGATCCGCATGAAGATCGGCGTGATGTTCGGCAACCCGGAAACCACCACCGGCGGCAACGCGCTCAAGTTCTATTCCTCGGTCCGCCTGGACATCCGCCGCATCGGCTCCATCAAGAAGGGCGATGAAGTCATCGGCAACGAGACCCGCGTCAAGGTCGTGAAGAACAAGGTTTCGCCGCCGTTCAAGCAGGCCGAATTCGACATCATGTACGGCTCGGGCATCTCGCGCGAGGGCGAAATCATCGACCTGGGCGTGCAGGCCGGCGTGGTCGACAAGTCGGGCGCGTGGTACAGCTACAACGGCGATCGCATCGGCCAGGGCAAGGACAATGTGCGCGAGTACCTGAAGGAGCACAAGGATGTCGCCCTGGAAATCGAAAACCGCGTGCGCGAGAACCAGGGTATCGTCAGCCGCGCCAACACCTTCGCCGCCAGCGAGGCGGAAGCCGAAGAGGATTGAGCCGTATGGTCTGGGGAACCGGACCTTCGCGTCCGCGCCGGGCCGGGCGGCCTGGCGCGGACGATGATGACGGCGGTTTCGAGCAACTGGCCCGCGGGCGACCGTCAGCGACCGAGGATGACGGGAACGATGCGGGCGAGGTCTATACCCGCACTTCAGACCGTCGTTCACACCGCGGGGCAGGGCGCTCCAACGCCTCTACCGCCACCGCGACCACCGATCCCAGCGCTTCCGCCGATCCCAGCGATGCCACGGCGCCGGCCCCGCGCCGTGGTCCCAGCCTGAAGGCCCGCGCGGTCGGTTTTCTTTCGCGCCGCGAGTATGCGCGCCCTGAATTGGCGCGCAAATTGGCTGCGTATGCCGAGGCCGACGACGACCTGGAAAAGGTCCTCGACGATCTGGAGCGGGAAGGGTGGCTCTCCACCGAGCGCTATGCGCAGAGCCTGGTGCATCGACGCGCCGAGCGCCAGGGCACGGCCCGCATCGTGCAGGAATTGCGCGCGAAAGGTGTAACCGAGGCCCAGGTGGGCGAGTTGCAGCAGGACCTGCGCGCCACCGAGTACCAACGGGCCCGCGTCGTCTGGGAAAAACGCTACGGCGAGCGGCCTGCCGACCGCGCCGCCTATGCCAAGCAGGCTCGTTTCCTCGCCGGCCGCGGGTTCGCGCACGATGTCATCCGGCGCATCTTGGGTGAAAGCGACGACGAGTAGTCCTCTCCTATCCCTTGCTTTCCCGCTGCGCGGCCTTGATGCCCGTCAGGTTGCGGAAGCACACGTCGCGCGCGATTCTCAGGAAGTCCTTGATATAGGGCGCGTCCATGTCTTCGGACCGAACGGCTGCGTGCAGCGTGCTCCATACGCCTTGCGGCCCCAGCGGCTTCACGCTTAGCCATCCGTGGTCCAGGTATTCGGTCAACGCCCAGTTCGGCAAGGCCGCCACCCCGCGGTTGCTGGCGACCAGCTGGACGATGATGGGCGTCAGTTCCGCCTTGCGTACGCCGGCGGGCTCGACGCCGGCCGGATCGAGGAAACGGGTGAAGACATCCAGCCGTTGCCGGTCCACCGGATAAGTGACCAGCACCTGGTCGGCCAACTGTTCCGGTTGCACGTAGCGCACATTCGCCAGCGGATTGGCCCCGGACAACGCCAGCACCACTTCGTACGTGAACAGGGGTTCGTATTCCAGCGCTTCCAGCGGCTGCGGGTCCGACGTGATCACCAGGTCCAGGTCGCCGCGCACCAGCGCGGGCAGGGGAGCGAAGGAGAATGCCGCCGACAGGTCCAGCGCCACTTCCGGCCACTGGGCGCGGAAGGCGTCAAGCGCCGGCATCAGCCATTGGAAACAGGAGTGGCAATCGATGGCGATGTGCAGGCGGCCTGTGCGTCCCGCGGCCAGCTTTTGCAGCTCGCGTTCGGTCGCGCGGACGCGAGGCAGCACGTCGTCGGCCAGGGCCAGTACGCGCAGGCCCGCGGTGGTCAGCCGCGCGGGCCGGGTGCGACGGTTCAGCAGCGGGGTGCCCAGCCGGGCCTCCAACTCGCGCAGTTGGTGCGACAGCGCCGACTGGGTCAGGTGCAGCCGTTCGGCGGCCTCCAGCAAGCTGCCCCCGTCACGGATGGCGGCGAGCGTTTCGAGATGGCGGATTTCCAACATGGTTGTATGAGCTGATTTCATGAAATAAATGCAGAGATTGATTTTGCCTCAAGTCTCTTTGCGGAGACAATGCTGAAACTTGAGCGAACCTCTCTTTATTTCTAAATTTCATGACAACAATTCATAACTTGGGTTTTCCTCGTATCGGCGCGCAGCGCGAACTGAAGCGTGCGGTCGAGGCCTACTGGGCCGGCCAGTCGACCCAGGAAGAATTGGAAGCCACGGGGCGCGAACTGCGCGCCCGTCATTGGAAAATGCAGGCCGACGCCGGCCTGGCGTTCGTGCCGGTGGGGGACTTTGCCTGGTACGACCATATCCTTGAATGGACAACGCTGCTGGGCGCCGTCCCCGCGCGCTTTGCCCAGCGGGACGACAGGCCGGTCACCCTGGACACGCTTTTTCGCATGGGCCGCGGCCGCGCGCCCACCGGTACTCCGGCCGCCGCCTGCGAAATGACCAAGTGGTTCGACACCAACTACCACTACATCGTCCCCGAACTCACCCCCAACCAGACCTACCGCCTGGCGCGCACGGCCCTGTTCGACCAGGTGCGTGAGGCGCAGGCGCTGGGCTACGCCGTCAAGCCGGTGATTCCCGGGCCCTTGACCTGGCTGTGGCTGGGCAAGGGCGATGCGTACGTCGCCGGCGCCGGCGACGAAGCCAAGCTGGCCCTGCTGGACGCGCTGCTGCCCGTCTATGCCGAGGTACTGGACCGCCTGGCCAGGCTGGGCGTGGCATGGGTGCAGGTCGACGAGCCCATCCTGGCGCTGGACCTGCCTGCCGCGTGGCGCGCCGCCTATGGCCGCGTCTACGCCGACCTGGCCAAGGCGCCGGTGAAGCTGCTGCTGGCCACCTATTTCGACGGCCTGCAAGACAATCTGGGGACCGCCGCCGCGCTGCCCGTGGCCGGCTTGCACGTCGACCTGGTGCGCGCACCCGAACAACTGGCCGACGTGGCTGCCGCGCTGCGCGACGACCAGGTGCTGTCGGCCGGGGTGATCAATGGCCGCAACATCTGGCGCACCGACCTGGACGCGGCGCTGCACACCCTGGCGCCGGTCCACGCGCAGCTGGGGGACCGCTTGTGGCTGGCGCCGTCGTGCTCGCTGCTGCACGTTCCCGTCGACCTCGCGTTCGAAACGGAACTGGACGCCGAACTGAAAAGCTGGCTGTCGTTCGCCGCCCAGAAGCTGGACGAGCTGAACGTGCTGGGCCAGGCGCTGGGCGGCGCCGCCGACGCCGCCGACGCCACGGTACGGGAAGCGCTGGCCACCCAGCGCGCCGCGCTACAGGTCCGCGCCAGATCGCCGCGCATCCACAACCCGGCCGTGGCCGCCCGCCTGGCCGGGTCGACCCACGTCAAGCTGGAGCGCGAGCCCTTCGGCGAACGCATCGTCCGCCAGCAGGCCCGGCTGAACCTGCCGGCCTATCCGACCACCACCATCGGTTCCTTCCCGCAGACGCAGGAAATCCGCGCCCTGCGCCGCGATTGGAAGGCCGGCGCGCTCAGCGACTCGGCCTACGAGACCGCCATCCGCAAGGAAATCGAAGCGGTCATCCGCTTCCAGGAGAGAATAGGCCTGGACGTGCTGGTGCACGGCGAGCCGGAGCGCAACGACATGGTCGAATACTTCGGTGAATTGCTGGCGGGCTTTGCCTTCACCCGCAATGGCTGGGTGCAGAGCTACGGCTCGCGCTGCGTCAAGCCGCCGGTCATTTTCGGCGACGTGGCCCGGCCCGCGCCGATCACCGTGGGCTGGTCGGCCTACGCGCAGTCGCTGACCGACAAGCCGGTCAAGGGCATGCTGACCGGTCCCGTGACCATCCTCCAGTGGTCCTTCGTGCGCGACGACCAGCCGCGTGCCGAGACCTGCCGCCAGCTGGCCCTGGCCCTGCGCGACGAGGTGGTCGACCTGGAAGGGGCCGGCATCCGCGTGATCCAGATCGACGAGCCCGCCATACGCGAAGGCCTGCCGCTGCGCCGCGCGGACTGGCAAGCCTACCTGGACTGGGCGGTGGATTGCTTTCGCCTGTCCACCAGCGGCGTGCGGGGCGATACGCAGATCCATACCCATATGTGCTACTCGGAGTTCAACGACATCATCGAGTCCATCGGCGCGATGGACGCGGACGTGATCACCATCGAAACCTCGCGGTCCAACATGGACTTGCTGAAGGCCTTCGAGGACTATCGCTATCCCAACGACATCGGTCCCGGCGTTTACGACATCCATACGCCCAACGTGCCGGAAGTGGGCTGGATGGTGGACCTGATGCGCAAGGCCGCGGCGCGCCTGCCCCGGGAGCGTCTGTGGGTCAATCCGGACTGCGGCCTGAAGACCCGCGCCTGGCCGGAAACGGAGGCGTCGCTGGTGAGCATGGTCCAAGCGGCCCGGGCGCTGCGCGAGACGGCCTGAAGCGCGGGGCGGGGCAGCGGCCGCCGGGGCGGATACCGCACGGTTCCGCCCCGCTTTTTTATGGAATGCGCCCTGCGTTATACTTTTCAGGTTTTGTTGCCTTGCAACAACCTGACTTTGGTCCAACCGCATGCCTCTGCCGCCGCCGGATATTTCGCGCACACCGTTGCACACACGGTCCATCCGTGTGCAGGGCTATGCGCGTGACGACGGCATGTGGGACCTCGAAGCAGAGCTGATCGACGTCAAGGCCTACGATTTCTACAGGAGCGACGGCACGACGATGCCGGCCGGCCGCCCTATACATCACATGCACCTGCGTATTACCATCGACGACAGCTACCGGATCGTCGCGGCGCAGGCTGCCTACGATGCCGCCCCCTACGGCGAGCATTGCGCCTGCATTGAAGCGGCCTACCAGAACCTGGTCGGCATGAATCTGGTGAAGAATTTTCGTCAGAGCGTCAAGGAAAAATTTGGCCGCGTGCAGGGCTGTACTCACATGACCGAGTTGTCCCTGGTGCTGCCCACCGCCGCGGTGCAGTCCATGGCCAGCCGGCGTCATGAGAACGCCGAAACAACGCAGAAGCGGCCCTTCCAGCTGGATGGCTGCCATGCGCTCGACGTCACGGGCCCCGTGGTCCAGACGCATTACCCGAAGTGGTACGTCGGCGTGGAGTCTGCCGACCAAGCCGCCTCAGACCCTTCATTTTTTTCTCATACGACCTGACAGGTAACACATGAAAATCCATGAGTATCAAGGCAAGGAACTGCTGAAGAAATTTGGCGTGACCGTGCCGCGCGGTATCCCCGCTCTCTCCGTCGACGAAGCCGTGGCAGCCGCGGAGAAGCTGGGGGGACCGGTCTGGGTCGTCAAGGCGCAGATTCACGCGGGCGGCCGCGGCAAGGGCGGCGGCGTGAAGCTGGCCCGTTCCATCGAGGACGTGCGCAAGCTGGCCGGCGAGATCCTGGGCATGCAGCTCAAGACGCACCAGACCGGCCCGGAAGGCCAGAAGGTCAACCGCCTGTACATCGAGGAAGGCGCCGACATCCAGAAGGAATACTACGTGTCGCTGGTTACCGACCGCGCCACGCAGAAGGTCGCCCTGATCGCTTCCAGCGAAGGCGGCATGGATATCGAGGAAGTGGCCCATTCCTCGCCGGAAAAGATCGTCACCGAATACATCGATCCGCTGGTCGGCCTGACCGCCGAGCAGGGCAAGAAGGTGGCTGACGCCATCGGCATGCCCGCCGACTCGACCGCCCAGACCGTGGACCTGTTCCAGAAGCTGTATCAGTGCTACATGGAAACGGACGCTTCGCTGGTCGAAATCAACCCGCTGAACCGCGACAGCAAGGGCAACATCATTGCCCTGGACGCCAAGTTCAACTTCGACCCCAACGCCCTGTTCCGTCATCCGGAAATCGTTGCCTACCGCGACCTGGACGAAGAAGATCCCGCTGAAATCGAAGCCAGCAAGTTCGACCTCGCCTACATCCAGCTCGACGGCAACATCGGCTGCCTGGTGAACGGCGCCGGCCTGGCCATGGCCACCATGGACACCATCAAGCTGTTCGGCGGCGAACCGGCCAACTTCCTCGACGTCGGCGGCGGCGCCACGGCCGAGAAGGTCACCGAAGCCTTCAAGATCATGCTCAAGAACAAGGGCGTGAAGGCCATCCTGGTCAACATCTTCGGCGGCATCATGCGCTGCGACGTGATCGCCGAAGGCGTGATCACCGCCTGCAAGGCCGTCAACCTGAGCGTTCCGCTGGTCGTCCGCATGAAGGGCACCAACGAAGAACTCGGCAAGAAGATGCTCGCCGACTCCGGATTGCCCATTATCAGCGCCGACACCATGGCCGAAGCGGCCACCAAAGTCGTTGCCGCCGTCAAATAAGAAGCTATAGCCAAGGATTCACAAATGTCGATCTTGATCAACAAGGACACCAAAGTCATCACCCAAGGCATCACGGGCAAGACGGGTCAGTTCCATACCCGCATGTGCCGCGATTACGCCAACGGCAAGGCCGCCTTCGTGGCTGGCGTGAACCCCAAGAAGGCGGGTGAGGACTTCGAAGGCATTCCCATCTACGCTTCGGTCAAGGAAGCGAAGGCCGACACCGGCGCCACCGTTTCGGTGATCTACGTGCCGCCCGCGGGCGCTGCCGCCGCCATCTGGGAAGCGGTCGAAGCAGAACTGGACCTGGCGATCTGCATTACGGAAGGCATCCCCGTCCGTGACATGCTGGAAGTGCGCAACCGCATGAAGGCCAAGGGCAGCAAGACGCTGCTGCTGGGCCCGAACTGCCCCGGCCTGATCACGCCCGATGAAATCAAAATCGGCATCATGCCCGGCCACATCCACCGCAAGGGCCGCATCGGCATCGTCAGCCGCTCCGGCACGCTGACCTACGAAGCCGTGGGCCAGGTCACCGAACTGGGCCTGGGCCAGTCCAGCGCCGTCGGTATCGGTGGCGACCCCATCAACGGCCTGAAGCACATCGACGTGCTCAAGCTGTTCAATGACGATCCCGACACCGACGCCGTCATCATGATCGGCGAAATCGGCGGTCCGGACGAAGTCAACGCCGCGCTGTGGGCGAAGGACAATATGAAGAAGCCGGTGGTCGGCTTCATCGCCGGCGTTACCGCGCCCCCCGGGAAGCGCATGGGCCACGCTGGCGCGCTGATCTCGGGCGGTGCCGATACTGCCGACGCGAAGCTGGAAGTGATGGAAAGCTGCGGCATCCGCACGACCCGCAACCCGTCCGAGATGGGCAAGCTGCTGAAGTCGGTGCTGTAAACCGTCAGCGCCTGCCTGGCAGGAAGCCGGCCCCGTGTCGGTTTCCTGAAAAACCCGCCCCTGTGGCGGGTTTTTTATTGGAGCGTTCCTTATCGGAAAGTAGGGCTGTCCGCATTACTGGCGCTTGTCCATATTATGGCGAGGGTGTGCGTTTATTTAAGCTCATATTCAGGAGACTGAAAGTTTGGGCCGTTTTTCTTACGTTAACTCCTGTAAAAAGCCCTCGTTTACCCTCCAGGTAGCCGACAAATAGCTGAATAATTGCTTTCAGGTCTCTATAATGCCGGCACAACTCGCGCTACACACATATATAGAACCGGCCATTGCTCGCACAAGGCGGTCAGCGCATTTCATTCATGTTCAGGCATTAACCATTTCGGGGATCTGAGGAAAGAGGGGTATGGAATTAACACAAGCTGCATTTTGGCTCGCATTGCTGCAAATCATCTGGGTAAACATTCTTCTGTCAGGCGATAACGCCGTCGTCATTGCGCTGGCGGCCCGGGCGCTGCCGCCGGAGCAACAGAAAAAAGCCATCGTCATCGGCTCCGCCGCCGCGATCATCATGCGTATCGTGCTGACGCTGGTCGCCGCCAAGCTGCTCTTGCTGCCGTGGTTGAAGCTCATCGGCGCGGTCCTGCTGGTCTATATCGGCGTGACCCTGCTGTTGCCCGAGGACGAGGACGAAGGCGATGGCAAGACCCACGGCTCGCTGATGTCGGCGATCCGGACCATCATGATCGCCGACCTGGTGATGAGCCTGGACAACGTGGTGGCCGTGGCAGCCGCCGCGATGGGCGACACCACGCTGCTGGTGGTGGGCCTGGCCATCAGCATCCCGCTGGTGATCTTCGGCAGCACGCTGCTGCTGAAGGTGATCGAGCGCTTCCCCATCATCGTGTGGGTGGGCGCGGCGCTGCTGGGCTTCATCGCGGGTGAACTGCTGGTGGGCGATCCGGCCCTGCAGGCGCCCATCGCCCGCATCGACACCGCCTTGGGGGTCTCGCAGCACAATTTCGCCACCATGGTGGGCATCGCCGGCGCCTTGCTGGTGCTGGCCCTAGGGAAAATCCTGATCGCTCGGCGGAAAGCTGACTGAAACCTGAACTACAATCTCGATTCATGGTCCAACCCCGTCGTTTCGCACAACGACGGGGGGACGGCATCGCCGTCCAGACAGCAACAAATCATGTTTCGGGGGTAGTACCGTGCTTGAATTTTTCCAGACGCTCAGTTGGGCGGCCGTTTTCCAGATCATCCTGATCGACATTCTTCTGGGCGGCGACAACGCCGTCGTCATCGCGTTGGCATGCCGCAACCTGGGGCCCAAGCAACGCATGCAAGGCATCCTGTGGGGCACCGCCGGGGCCATCATCCTGCGGGTCGTGCTGATCGCCTTCGCCCTGACCCTGCTCAATATCCCGGCCTTGAAGATCGTGGGCGCGCTCCTGCTCCTGTGGATCGGCGTCAAGCTGCTCATCCCGGAGGACGACGGCCATGACAAGATCAAGGGCGGCACGTCCATCATGGCGGCGGTCAAGACCATCATCATCGCCGACTTCGTCATGAGCCTGGACAACGTCATCGCCATCGCCGGCGCCGCGCAAGGCGCCCACGCCGATCACCAGATCGGCCTGGTGGTGTTCGGCCTGCTGGTCAGCGTGCCCATCATCATCTGGGGCTCGACCCTGGTGCTGAAGCTGATCGACCGCTATCCGCTGGTTGTCACCCTGGGCGCCGCGCTGCTGGGCTGGATCGCGGGCGGCATGCTGGTCACCGATGTTTTGATCACGCGCAATTTTGGGGAACAGCCCGGTATGGTTAAATTGGGGGCTGAAATCGTCGGCGCGCTGCTGGTGGTCCTGCTGGGCCGCTGGTTCGCCAGCCGCAAGATCGTCTCCAAGGAAGCGCTTCAATGAGTCTGCGTAGAACCACCAATATCCAGCAATCCGAAAGTGGCTTGAGCCTGCTGCAAGGATTGTTCGTCCTGGCCATCCTGGGCGTCATCGCGACGGTGGTTGCCGCCAGTTTTTCCTGATCGCTGGCACCGGGCCGTAGCCGGTATTCCGGGTGCGGCCTTCCAATGGACAAGCGCGGCTGCCATGCCGGGCTTGTCCATTGTGTTTATGCTGGCCGGGGAGCCATGTCCGAAATCGCAGTCCTGACGAGGCCCGAGGGCAATAACCACGCGCTGGCGCAACGCCTGTCGGCGGCCGGCTGGCAGGTGCGCGACTGGCCGGCGCTGGTGTTGGCCACGCAGTCTTGCGAACCGGACCAGTTGCCACGGCCGCAGGCCTACGACCTGGCGGTCTTCGTCAGCGGCAATGCCGCTCGGCATTACCTGGCCCAATTGCGGGCCGCCGGCGTGACGGCCTGGCCGTCTTCCTGCGTCGTCGGCACGGTGGGGCCGGGCAGCGCGGCCGCGGTGCGCGCCACAGGCTGGTTCGACGGCGCCACCCTGGTCCATCCGGGCCCGACGGCCCCCAGCCATGATTCCGAAGCCCTGTGGGATGCCTTGCGCCAGCGCGGTCCCCTGCCGCGGCGCGTGCTCATCGTGCGCGGCACCCAGGGGCGGGATTGGCTGGCCGAGCAGTTGCGCGGCGCGGGGGTAGAGGTCCTGCCGCACGCGGCCTATCTGCGGGCGCCTGCGCAATGGGGGGATGCCGAGATGGCGCAGCTGCGCGCCTGGCGCGACCAGGACGCGCGGCCGGCATGGTTGTTGACCAGCGGGGAAGGCATCGCCGCCGTGCGGGCCAATGTGGTCCGCGCGGGGGTGTTGCCATGGTGGCGCGGCTGCCGCTTCCTTGTGACCCATCCCGCCTTGGCAACGCGGATGGTGAGCGAGGAGGGGATTGCGCAGCATGCAATAAGTGTGCATGTTTCCGACAACGATGCACTCTTTGAAGCTTTTGTTGCCGCCTGATAGCCCGGGACACGCGCGTTTCACTTTCCGAGCGAATACAATCGCCCCATGACAGACAATACCCCTGCCAACGAGCCGGTCGTGCCTCCGGCCGCCACCGGCGCCACGCCGCCGTCCGCGGGCAAGCCCGCAGCCGCTCCGCCGCCGCGTCCGGCGCGCAAAAGCGGCGTCTCTCCCGCCATATCCGCCCTGGTCGTCGTCATCGTGCTGGCGATCGTGCTGGCCGCGGCGCTCTTCATGCAGCGCCGGGAGTTCCTGGCGGCGGGGCGCGAGGTTGCCACCCGTTTCGATAATCTGAACGCCGCCCTGGCGCAGACTCGCGCCGATGCACGCCAGGCCCTGGCCCTGGCGCAGGCCCAGGCAGGCAAGGCCGCCGCCCTGGAAAGCGCCCTGCGCGAAACGCAGAGCCAGTACGTCACCCTCGAACAGGCCTGGCAGGCCTTCAACGACAGCGCCAGCGATGACGTCCTGGCCAATGATGTCGAGCGCATGTTGACCATCGCCAGCCAGCAATTACGCCTGGCGGGGAACGTGAGCAACGCCATCGTGGCCCTGGAGACCGCGCAATCGCGCCTGGCGCGCGCCGATAGGCCGCGTTTCGCCAGCTTGCAGCAGGCTATCAACGGCGACCTCGACCGGCTGCGCGCCGTCCCTACCGTCGACGTTCCGGCGCAATCGTCGCGTATCGAACGCCTGGTCGCGCTGGTCGGCAAGGCGCCGCTGCTGGCGCCCGACGCGGCGGCCCCCGGCATCACCGCGCCTGGCGCGGCCGTCGGCGCGGCGCCTGCCGTGGCCCCCGCCGCGCCTGCCTCGGCGGCCGAGACTCTGCCAGCCGATGCTGCCTGGTGGGAACGCTGGCGCGCCGAGATCGCTTCCTGGCCGGCACGTGGCGGCGCGGTACTGGTGCACGAGCTGGGCGACCTGATCCGCGTGCAGCGTGTCGACGAACCGTCGGCGCTGTTGCTGTCGCCGGAACAGGCGCTGCAACTGCGTTCGACGCTGCGCCAGCGGCTGCTGTCCGTCCAGCTGTCCTTGCTGATGCGCCAGCCCGCGATCTGGAAGAGCGAGCTGGAGTCGGTCAACCGGACGCTGGATACGTACTTCGATCGCCGTTCCGCCGACACCCTGGCGGCGTTGAACCTGACACGCGAACTGTTGCAGACGGAGATTTCCGTTCCCGTTCCCGATGTCAGCGACAGCCTGAGCGCCGTGGCCGCCTTGCGCGCCGCCGGCACCAACACGCGCGGACGGGACTGATCCATGCGCGCCTGGTTCTGGACGTTATTGCTGGCGGTTATCGCGGTTGCCGTGGCGGTGGTGCTGCGCGCACACCCGGGCAACGTATTGATCCTGGTCTGGCCCTATCGCATCGAGATGTCGCTGACATTGACGGTGCTGCTGTTGATCGGCCTGTTCCTCGCCATTTATATCGGCCTGCGCCTCCTGGCGTGGCTGCTGGCGATCCCGGAGCGGGTGCGGGCCTGGCGCGGCCGCCGCGCGCAGGCGCGCGACCATGAGTTGCTGGAGCGCGGCTGGATCGGCCTGCTGGAAGGCCGCTACGCCCACGCGGAAAAAGATCTCACCAAGCTGCTGGAGCAGACCCGCGCGCGCAACCGCCGCGTGCTGGCGGCGCTGTCGGCGGCGCGCGCGGCCCAGGGCCTGGGCGAGTTCGTGCGGCGCGACGTGATGCTGGACCGCGCCCGTGAACATGCGGGCACGGACCCCGGCCTGATCGAGGCCGTGGCCACGGTCAGCGCCGATATGCTGCTGGAACAGGGGCGTCCGCAGCAGGCGCTGCAAGTGCTCGAACCCTTGCAGGACGGCGGCGCGCGGCATTTGCATACATCGCGCCTCTTGTTGCGGGCCGAGCGCGCCCTGAATCACCATGACCGGGTATTCACGCTGGCGCGCGGGCTGTTGCGGCGCGGCGCCATGGACAAGCACGAGGCCCTGGCCATGATCGACACGGCCGGCGCGGCACGCCTGCGCGCCGCTACGGGGGCCGGTGACTGGCGCGCCATCTGGAAGGACATGAAGACGGACGAGCGCGTCCTGCCTGAAATCGCCCTGGCCGCATCGGCGGCCTTCGAGGCGGCGGGCGAGGGCGACGAGGCCGCGCGCATTCTTGACGCGGCCATCGCGCGCCAGTTCGATCCGCGCCTGGTGGCTGCCTATGCGCGCTGCGATGCGGCGCAGGTGCCGCGTCGCCTGGAGCGCGCCGAGTCGTGGCTGCAGCAGCGTCCCACCGATCCCGACCTGCTGACCGCGCTGGGCACGCTGTGCCTGGTCGGCCAGTTGTGGGGGCAGGCCGAGCGTTATCTCTTGCGCAGCGTTAGCCGTCGCGCCGATCCGGGTTCGCATGCCCTGCTGGGCAGCCTCTACGATCGCCTGGACCGGCCTACCGATGCGGCGCGGCACTGGCGCCAGGCAACCGCGGTGGCGATGGGCGTGGCCCTGCCCGTGCTGGCGGTGGACGAAGCCTTGCCGGCTGCCGATACGCACGCCGATCCGCGCCACCTGGATGCCGAAAGCGGCTTCCTGTCCGAGGCGTCGGAAGCGCCAGGGCCGGCGCCCGCCACGGTGCACGACCCCGTGCCCGACTTCGCGCCGGCGGCCGATTATGTGCTGGATCCGGATGCGCGTTCGCTGACCGAGCAAGGCCTGGCCGATCCGACCATCATGTCGCCGGAGCCCGTCATCGCTGACGCCGAGCCGCCCGCTGAACTGGATGATTACTTCGACAGCGCGCCCTTGCCGGTGGCCGGGCTGGACGACGTGCCGCCCGAGACGCGTGAGGCGCCCGCGGGCGCCAGCCGATCGGACGACGCGCACGACAAGCCGCATGGCGACAAGACCGGCGGAGGCCGATCCGGCGGCGCCTAGGATGCCGAGGGGATAGGGCTGGGAGAGGTCGACCCAGGTCCTGGTCCGAGCCCCGACCGTAGTCACGGGCTCGATCCCCCTGGTTTCATGAACAAGGGCTGCGCGCAGCGCTCCTGCCGATTTCGCGACATCCATCCATCACACGTTTTTTCTCGAACCGTTTCCAGACTGATAAAGGTTAGAACCATGAGCCTCGATCGCGTTAGCCCCGGCAAGAAGCTGCCGGAAGAGTTCCACGTCATCATCGAAATCCCCATGAACGCCGATCCCGTCAAGTACGAGGTCGACAAGGAGACGGGCGCGATCTTCGTGGACCGCTTCATGCTCACCGCCATGCACTACCCGTGCAACTATGGCTACATCCCGCAGACGCTGTCGGAAGATGGCGACCCGGCCGACGTGCTGGTGATCACCCCGTTCCCGATCCAGATCGGCGCCGTGGTGAAGTGCCGCGCCATCGGCGTGCTGGAAATGGACGACGAATCGGGCGGCGATGCCAAGCTGCTGGCCGTGCCGGTGGAAAAGCTCTACCCGCCGTACCGCAACATCAAGTCCTATGAAGACCTGCCGGTCGAGGACATCAGCCGCATCCAGCACTTCTTCGAGCACTACAAGGACCTGGAAAAGGGCAAGTGGGTGAAGGTCAAGGGCTGGAAGGGCGTGGACGCCGCGCACCAGGAAATCGTCAGCAGCGTCGACCGCTACAACAAGGGCGACAAATAAGCCCCGCTTGCGCATCCCACGGGCTGCAAGGCGCGACAGGCCTTGCGGCTTACTCCTGAATATCGAGGTCATAGCATGGATTATGTCTTGCCCCCCTTGCCGGTCACGGCGGTCCCCGTCGCCGGCAGCGCCGCGCTGTTCCCGGTGCGCCGCGTCTTCTGCGTGGGCCGCAACTACGCCGAGCATGCCAAGGAAATGGGCTTTACCGGCCGCGAGGATCCCTTCTTCTTCTGCAAGCCCGCCGACGCCATCGTCGCCGTGGCCGACGGCGAAACGGGCAAGCTGCCGTATCCGTCCAAGACCTCCAACCTGCACTACGAGATGGAACTGGTGGTCGCCATCGGGAAGGCCGGCAAGGATATTCCCGTGGACCAGGCCAACGACCATGTGTGGGGCTATGCCCTGGGCCTGGACATGACGCGTCGCGATTTGCAGGGCGAGGCCAAGAAGCAGGGCCGGCCATGGGAAGTGGGCAAGGCTTTCGACAAGTCGGCGCCGCTGGGTCCTATCCATCCCCGCAGCGTGACGGGCGTGCTCGACAAGGGCGAAATCTGGCTGGACGTCAATGGCGCGCGCAAGCAGGAAAGCGATCTGTCATCGATGATCTGGAATATCCCGGAAAGCATCGCGTATCTGTCGGGCCTGTTCGAGCTGCAACCCGGCGACCTGATCTTCACCGGCACGCCGGAAGGCGTGGGCGCGGTGGTCAAGGGCGACCAGCTTGTCGGCGGCGTGGCGGGACTGGGCGAACTCCGCGTGGAAATCGTATGATTCAGTCGCCGGGCTGGCGGTGACGCTGGCGCCGGCGACTTATTTCGCTAGGAGATCGCATAATGCGCTCGAAAATCATAATGGCCGTATCGGTGGCTTTTGCGTTGATGCTGACCGGTTGCAATACGGTCGCCGGGGCTGGCAAGGACCTCAGCCGCGCCGGCAATGCCATCAGCAATGCGGCCGAAAAATAAGCGGCAGCATGGCTGGAAGTCCAGGACGCCACCCTCGCGGGTGGCGTTTTTTATTCCCGCCCATTGGACTCATTGGACCTGGAGGGTGTCGTAGCGAGTCGTGGATGTCCACGACGCGGTGGTTTGTTCCACGGGCAGGGCCAAGGCATAGGCGCGCAGATAGACCAGCCTGGTCTTGTCCGACTGCACCCCATTGTCGTCCAGCCAGTTGCATTTCAGGTCGATCGCCTGCCCCGGCACCTGGGGCATGAAACGGGAGGCGGGATAGTTTTCGCCGCTGGTGCAGGTGAGCTTGCGCGGATACGTCTGCACCGGGTCTCCGGCGAATCCGGCGGTCCAGGCGAACGTGAAACTGCCGTGTTCAGGCATCGCGGCGAAGTCCCGGGGCCACTGATCGATGTCGCGCGCGGTCAGCGTGCGCATCATCGTTTCCGCGGTCGATGAGCCGGCCTGGACGATCAAGGGTACGAAGCCGTGGTAGCTCAGGTCCACGCGAAAGCTCGATGGCAGCCCGTTGCTCTTGCGCATGAAGATGCCGCGCAGCATGCCGTCGTCACGGTCGTTGTAGTAGGTGTTTTCGAAGGTCACGTCGAAGGGGCGGCCATTGACGGGTGTCTGGCGTATCTCGCCGGACATCACGATCGTCGTGTAGCCGAAGGCCTCGGAACCGGCGGCCGGCAGCTTTTCGCGCCCGGTCGCTTGCAGGTTCCGGGCCGTCATATGGTGCGCCGAATAGGCCGGCGGATCAGCGACCACGGCCTTGACCGCGGTGGGGCCCGCGCAGCCTGTCAACAGTGTCGTTCCTATCAGGGAAGCCAGGGAAACCAGTCTTGCCGGACTACTCGAAAACATGCGCGTTCCATTCCAGGGTGGGTCTAGCCCAGGAGATCCTCGATCAGGCCGAGCAGTTCCGGGGCGGGCACGACGCTGCCGGCGCCGTCCTCGTCTATCGCCACGGTCACCAGGCCGGCGTCTTCCAGTTGCGCGAGGGTACGGCGCAGCGTGCTCATGGGCAGGGCGGCCCGCTTGCTCAGGCGGGCCAGCGATAGACGCTTGCCGGGCGCTTCCTGGCGGGTGTCCCAGAACGCCTGGAGCACCGCGGCGAGGATGGGATCCACGTGGTCGGCGCCATCCGGGCGGTCTGCGTGGGCTTCAGGTGGAACAACCATCATCGGCTCCTTGCGGCGGCGGTGTCCTGGCGCAGGCAGGTCGTCGCCAGTTTTCCCAGGGTGATCAAGGCTTGTTCGATTTCCGGCGACCAAGTGTAGCTGTAATTGAGCCGGATGAAGTTATGGTAGCCGCTCCCCGTTGAAAACATGTGACCGGGGCCGACCGTGATGCCGCGCGCCAGCGCCAGGCGGTAAAGCCGCATGGCATCCAGGGGCGGCGGCAGCCGCACCCAAAGGACATAGCCCCCGCGCGGATTGGACGTGCGCGTGCCGGCGGGGAAAAAACGGTGGACCGCCGCCATCATCATGCGCGCCTGCTGAGCCAGCATCTTGCGCATGCGCCTCAGATGACGTTCGTAGCCATCGTGCTGCAGGTACGCGGCGATGGCGCGTTGCGGAATGGACGGCGTGGTCAGCGTATTGAGGAACTTCAGTTTCTCCACCTGGTCGCGGTAGCGCCCGGGCATGGCCCAGCCGATGCGGTAGGCGGGCGCAAGGCTCTTGGAGATGGACGCGCAATGCAGCACCAGGCCGCGCCGGTCGTATCGCTTCAGCGACCCCGGATGCGTGGGGCCGTAGTGCAGTTCGTGATAGACGTCGCTTTCGATAATGGGCATGTCGTGGCGCATGGCCAGCGCGACCAGCGCCCGCTTGTTGGCGTCGGGCATCTGGTAGCCCAGGGGGTTCTGGAAGTTGGGCATTACCATGCAGGCCGCCACGCGCTGGTGGTCCAGGATGCTGGCCAGCGCGTCGACGTCGATACCGGTTTCGGGATCGGTGGCCACTTCAAGCGCGCGCATGCCCAGGCGCTCGATCGCGTGCAGCATGGCGTAGTAGGTCGGCGATTCGACCGCGATGGTGTCGCCGGGCCTGGCCACGGCCTGCAGGCACAGGTTGATGGCCTCGGTGGCGCCCAGGGTGACGACGATCTCCGCGGGGTCGACGCGGGCGCCGTTCTCCAGGTAGCGGCGCGCGATCTGGCGTATCAATTCCGGGTTCCCGGGCGGCAATTCATCCGGCACGCCCAGCAGGGTGAATTGGCGGCCGATGGCCTGGGCATGGCGGCTCAGGCGCTGAAGCGGGAACAGCCGCGGGTCGGGGTAGGGCGAACCCAGCGGCACGGCGGCGCCGCTGCCGATGGCGCGCAGCGTCGTGAGGACGAGACGGCTGACGTCCACGGACGCGGATGCCGGCTCTGGCCGGGAGGGCGCAAGGCCGGTATCCGGTATCGGGCTGGGCGCATCGCGATGACGCACGAAATAGCCCGACTGGGGGCGGCCCTCGATCAGCCCCTGGCTTTCAAGCAGGGAGTAGGCGCGGACCACGGTCGTCACGCTCACACCCTGCTGCCGGTGCGTCTGCCGGATCGACGGCAGCTTGTCGCCGGCGCGCAGCACGCCGCTGGCGATCTGGTGCGCGAGGTCGGCGGCGAGCTTCTGGTAGAGCTTCATGGGCGGGGATGGGGGAATGGGGCGGGAATGGGGCGGGAATTGGGGGCGAACTGATCAAGAGCACAGTTTCAGGATTCTAAGCTGGTCCTGGCAACTGTGCTCTTTTTTAGACGGCGCAGGTGTACACCCAGCATGCCGTTGCGCGCGCTTACGCTTGCGTCCGACGACGTCGCACGCGAGGCCGTGGGGCGGCGTCACCAGGAATTCAAACATGGACCCCAGGCATAGACTCCCCGGCATGGATACTCTGAACAAGAAGGCGCGCATCGTTCCCTACCACCATCCGGCCGCCGGCTGGGGAGCGCTGAAGGCGGTCGCCGTCAACCTGATCAAGGAAAAGGTGGCTGGCGGCAACTACCGCACCTTGCTGCGCCAGAACCAGCCGGACGGTTTCGACTGCCCCGGCTGCGCGTGGCCGGATCGACAACATGCGTCGACATTCGAGTTCTGCGAGAACGGCGTCAAGGCGGTGGCGGCGGAGGCTACCACCAAGCGCGTAACGCCCGAATTCTTCGCGCGGCATACGGTCGCCGAACTGATGGCGCAAAGCGACTACGAACTGGAACAGCATGGCCGGTTGACCGATCCCATGGTCTACGATGCCGCGAGCGACCGTTATGTGCCCATCGCCTGGGAAGGGGCTTTCGAGCTGATAGCACGCCATCTCAAGGGCCTGGAGGATCCCGGCCAGGCCGCTTTCTATACGTCTGGCCGCACCGGCAACGAAGCCGCGTTTCTCTATCAATTGATGGTCCGCATGTACGGGACCAACAACTTCCCCGACTGCTCGAACATGTGCCACGAGGCCACCAGCCGCGGTTTGCCGGGCACGGTGGGCATAGGCAAGGGCACGGTCACGCTGGACGATTTCGAACACGCGGATACCTTGCTGATCTTTGGCCAGAATCCGGCCACCAACCATCCCCGCATGATGGGCGAGTTGCGCGAATGCGCCCGCCGGGGCGCGGCCATCGTGTCCATCAATCCCTTGCGCGAGCGAGGATTGGAGCGCTTCGCCGATCCCCAGAGTCCGCTGGAAATGCTGACGATGTCCGGCACGCGCATCGCCACGACCTTCGTGCAGCCGCGCGTGGGCGGCGACTTCGCCCTGATCAAGGGCGTGGCCAAGCGGGTGCTCGAACTGGATGATGCCGCGCGGGCGGCTGGGGCGGAACGGGTGCTGGACATGGATTTCATCCTGGCGCATACCGCGGGCTTCGAGGCGTTCGCGGCGGATCTGCGCGCGCAGGCGTGGGCGCCGCTGGAGCGCGAATCGGGATTGTCGCGCGAGGCGATCGAGAACCTCGCGGCGATCTACGTGGCCGGCAAGCGCGTCATCGCCACCTGGGGGATGGGGCTCACCCAGCACAAGAATTCGGTGGCCGCCATCCAGATGCTGTCCAACCTGATGATGATGCGCGGCAATATCGGGCGCGAAGGCGCCGGCCTGTGTCCGGTGCGCGGGCATTCCAACGTCCAGGGTAATCGCACGGTGGGCATCGAGGACAAGCCGACCCCGGCCTTCCTGGATCGCCTGGGCCGCGTCTTCGATTTCGATCCGCCCCGCGCGCACGGATATGACGTGGTCGAAACCATCGAGGCGATGGAGGACGGGCGCGTCAAGGTGTTGATCGGACTGGGCGGAAATTTCGCCATGGCCACCCCGGATACGCCACGGACGTGGGAGGCCTTGCGCCGGTGCGCGCTGTCGGTCCACATCACCACCAAGCTGAATCGCAGCCATCTGGTGCATGGCAGGGAGGCGCTGATCCTGCCCACGCTGGGGCGCACCGAGATCGATATCCGCGGGGGCGTGGCGCAAGGGGTCACGGTCGAGGATTCGATGAGCATGGTGCATGTGTCCTACGGCATGAACAAGCCCGCTTCGCCCAACCTGATGTCGGAAACGGCCATCGTCGCGCGCATGGCGCACGCCACGCTGGGCAGCGCCAAGGTCGACTGGCTGTACTACGCGGACGACTATGCCAGCATCCGGGATGCCATCGAGGCCGTGTGCGAAGGCTTCGAAAACTACAACCGGCGCATCGCGCAGCCGGGCGGCTTCCACCTGCGCGTGGCGTCGCGCGAGCGCGAGTGGAAGACGACGAGCGGCAAGGCCAATTTCATCGTGGCGCGGATCGAGACGGATACGCCCATAAATTGGGCTCGGCAGCGCCATGGCGACGACGTCATGGTGCTGATGACGACGCGCTCGCATGATCAGTACAACACCACGATCTATGCGCTGGACGATCGCTATCGCGGCGTCTTCGGCCAGCGGCGCGTGCTGTTCATCAATCCGGCCGACCTGGCGCGCATGGGCTTGCGGGCCGGCGAGCGCGTCGACATCTTCACCGTATGGGACGATGAGGTGGAGCGGCGCGCGGATGGCTTCCTGCTCGTGGAATACGACATTCCGCCTGGTTGCCTGGGGGCTTATTACCCCGAGACCAATCCGCTGGTGCCGCTGGACAGCGTGGGGGACGTGTCGAACACGCCGACCTCGAAATCCATTCCGGTGATCTTGCGGCGGTCGCGGGTCGCCGCGACGGGCGCCGCTTGATGCTACCAGCGCTGATGCCGGCGATGCGGCCAGCGATAGCGGCTTGAAACGGCGGTCGCGGGCGTTGCAACGGGGAGGCCGCACGATAAGCGTTCGCTGCCCGGATTCTTTTGGCCACGTCGGTATTTGCGGATAGCGGGCGGCTGCCGACGCGCCCACACTGAAGTCCCTTCCATTTCTTCAGGGGACTCTCATGTGGGGACCTATTCCAATCACCGATTACGTTCGGGGGCATTGCGCTACGCCGTCGCAAGCGCACGCGATCCGGCATTTGCCTGAGGGCACGCCGGCCGCGCGGGCGCGTTCGATCGTACGCCGCCGGTTGGCGCAGCTCGGGCAGGGAATGACGGAGTATGTGGTGGTCGTCGCCTTGGTGGCGGTGGCAGCCATCGCGGTCTATCAGTTGTTTGGGCAGGTGCTGCGCGCGCAGACCGCGGCGATGGCGCGCGAACTGGCCGGCGAAAGCGGCAAGGAGGCCAGCGGCAAGGCACAGAAGGCCGCGGTCAAGGCCAACAGCCAGGCCAAGGAGAAAACGCTCAAGTCCTTTACCGGCAACGCCGCCGCCGGAGGCGGGCAGTGAACAAGCGGGCGCGCGGTCATGCCTTGCCGCTGGCGCTGGGCCTGGTGTCGGCCGGCGTCCTGGCGCTGGTGGTCTTGCACGATCACGGCAATACCGCCGCCGCCCGCGTGCGACTGACCCATGCGGCCGACGCCGCCGCGTACAGCGGCGCGCTGGTTCAGGCGCGGGCGCTGAACCTGCTGGCCTATATCAACCGTACGCAGGCCGCTCACCAGATCGCTCTGGCGCATATCGCCACCTTGGCCAGCTGGGCGCAGTTCGGCCAGAACGAGGCGGCGCGCTTACGTCGGGGCAATCCTCCCGGCATGCTGATCGCGATGTTCTACGGCCCCACCCATGCCATGGCTTATGCCAGCGCGGCCCGCATCGAGAGCGTATCCGGCGCATTGGCTCACTTCGCCGATGCCCATGCGCGTCACGATGCGCTGGTGCACGACGTGTTGTCCAGTGCCGCGCGGGCCGTCCTGCGCGACTTGCCCGAGACGCGGCAACAGGCCATGCGCACGGTGCTGAGCGCCAACTATCCCGAATGGCCGCTGCCCGCATTGGGCCCGCCGAGCCGGCGCGACCGCCTGGCGCTGGCCTTCGTCCAGGACCGCTGGCCTGGATTCGTGCAGCGTTATTCAGGTCGGCGCGGCGGAACCTTCCGCGCCATGGTCTTGCGCGCCACCGATCGCTATGCCTTCCTTGGGCCGCGCCGGGGCCTGGCGCTCAACCCCTGGCCGGTCAGCCTCCGCTGTCCGACGCTGCGTCATCAGTTGCGGCGCCTGGGCGGCACGTCCTTGACCCGCGAGGGCACGTGGGAGTCGGTCGATACGCAGTCGCATCATGCCTTGCGGTCCAACAAGTACATAGGCTGCTACTACCGCGAGTACGCGATGGGCTGGGGCAAGGTGCGCAACCCTGGCCAGACCGACCGGGAAGTCTCCTTGCCACACGCGCCGGCAGATTTTTCCCGGCAGAGCTTCTGGCGCTGGGTTCAGGAGAATGCCGGCTGGGATTTGCTGAACGGCCGCGGCAATCCGCTGGCCTATGCCTATGCCAGCCAACAACGCCAGCGTTGGCACGGACGTGGCATGGCCGCCTATGCGGAAGTGCCCTTGGGCCGGGCTGGCCAGCCCGCGGGTTTCGAAATCGTCGTGCGCCAGCCGGCGGAACTCCTGCCCGCGCTGGCGGGAAGCGGTGCTTCCCACGCCGGAGGGCGCTATGCCTATGCCGGGCTGGCGCCAGGCGAGCATGTGACCGTGACCAGCGCCGCGGAGGCCTATTTCGCGCGGCCGCGGCCGCGCGATGATGGACGCGAGGAAATCGCCACCTTGTTCCGTCCGTATTGGCAGGCCCATCTGGTCGCCGCGCGTGGCGCGCGCAGACAGGGGCACAAGGCAGTCCGCTCGGCGGAGGCCACCGATGAACGGTGATGCGCGGCGGCAAGGCGGTTTCGCCTTGGTGGAAACGGGATTGGTCATGGCGCTGCTGCTGTCCTTGCTGGCGAGCGTGGCGCTGCTGGGGGAATGGCATGGGCACGGATTGCGCGCCGCGCATGCCAGCCGCCTGTTGGCCTTCCTGGCCGCGCGGGGCGAGGAATCCGGTGTGCGTTCCGCAATCCCGGGCGGCGGCGCCGTGGCGCGCGCGTCCACGGGCTTCTCCATGCCTGGTGGCGCCGCCACGGCCGCGCTGAGGCGGGATTGGGGCATGGCGGGGGATGGCCTGCTTATCGTGGAAGCAAGCGCCCGGGCCGCCAGGCACGCATCGGGGACAAGCGCGGCGGCAAGCGCGGGGCTGTTGCGACGGCATACGGCCCTCATCGGCGGGGCGGGGCATGCGGCCGGGGACCGCGAAACGCAGGCCCGGATCGCGGACAACCGGGTCGCGTGGCGTCGCGTCGCGGATCGTACCCGCCGGGCCGGACGCCGGGTCGCTCTTGCATTGGGCCGCATCGATGCGGGATGGGGGCGGGCGGCGCCCGATTTCGATTGGTTGTCGCGCTGGGCGGATCTGCTGCCGGCGGAACGTCTTGGCGTACGGCGCAAGGCGCCTGCCGGGCTCGGTGTGTTGCGCGCAAGCGGACGAGCGCGATGAAAAGGGGATGGCTCATGTTCCTGCGGGCAGCGCTTATCTGCGACGTGGCCCTGTCCGGCGACGCGTCGGTGGCGCAAGTCGCGCAGGCGCACGCGGTGGCGCCTGCGGTGGCGCCCGCGGTGGCGCCCCCATCGCGGTCATTGGCGGCCGCGTCGGCGGTTGCGCCGCCGACATTGCCGCCCGGGGGGCGCTATCTGTCGATGGGGGCGCAGCTCCAGGTGCAGGGGCAGGCGATGACGGGATGGATATTCGAGGCGCCAGGCGACATCCAGGAGATCGCTCAATGGCTTTCGACCCAGGTGCCGGCGCTGCGCGATTTGTTGGTGGCACCCGGGCTCGTGGTGTTGTCGGGCATGGACGCCGCGTTCCATTGGTCGGCGCGGCTGACGGACAGCGGGCATGGTTGGACCCAGGGCACCTTGTCCCGGTTGCCCCTGGAGCAGCCCGCCGGCGACGTCTCCACGACGCCATGGCGGCCGGAAGGCGCGCGGCTGCATTTCGACGTCCGGTGGCGGGAAGTGCGACATGTCGGCGTGCAGCAGGTATGGACGCATGGCGCCTTGCCCGCCGATTTGCGGCCGCGCCTGCGCGCGGCACTGCTGCGCGATGGCTGGCAAGCCAGCGAGCCGGTAGCGGCGTGGCCGGTCAGCTGGGCCAAGGGGAAGGCCCAGCTGTTCATCGTCGTGGTCGAGCACCAGGCCGGCAGCGGCATCGTCACCGTGCTGGATAGCCAGGAGTAGGCAGCCATGGCGCATTTTGTCTTCCGTCAACGCTGGCTCATGGCGGTCATCGCC
This sequence comes from Achromobacter aloeverae, assembly GCF_004121055.1. GTDB lineage: Bacteria > Pseudomonadota > Gammaproteobacteria > Burkholderiales > Burkholderiaceae_B > Bordetella_C > Bordetella_C aloeverae. The sequence continues at coordinate 908,879 of NZ_PYAL01000001.1, read as the reverse complement.
CTTGCCGCCGGCCTGCTGTCGGCATGGGCCGCGCGCCATCATATCCAGGGCCGTATCGCACAGATCGAAGCCGACCTGCGCCTGCCCACCGTGCCGCGCCTGGTCGCCGCCCACGACCTGGAAGCGGGCACGCCCATCGACGCGGATCATCTTGCCGTGCGGGATGTTCCGCGGACGTGGGCGGCCAGCGGCAGCGTACCGCCGGAAGGCATAGCCGACGTCAGCGGCAGCGTGTTGACGCATGGCTTGCGCGCCGGCGAGCCCTTGCTCGCGGTGCACCTGACCAGCGCCGGCCCGCAGGCGCTCTCGCGACGCGTGGCCACCGGCCGGCGCGCCATCACGATACCGGTGGATGACATAAATTCCCTATCCGGCATGCTGCAGGCCGGGGACCTGCTGGACCTGTACGTATCGTTCGAGCATCAGCGCCGGCGCATCACCGCGCCTTTGCTGCAAGGCGTGCGGGTGCTGGCGACGGGACGACAGGCCGGTCCGGACGGGGATGCGGGTCCCGCGGGCGCCCAGGAGGGGGATGGGGCATCGTATTCGACCATTACCCTGGATGCGGGGCCGGAGGACGCCGTAAAGCTCGTGGCCGCGCGCCTGGACGGCACCATCACCGCCATCTTGCGCCACCACCGGGATGACCAGACCGCCACCGTGGCCGCTCGGGGAGACCTGGCCGGGTTGTTGGGCCTGCCGCCGGAACGGTCCACGCCCGTGGTGTCCATCCTCTACGGGGACCAGGTGGGAAGCGAAGAGCCTGGCGGGGAGGACGATGCGCGGGGGGCGCCAGGAGGGCTGTTCGACACGCCCCTGCCCAAGGGGCTGGTCAGCCGGGCGCGGCGCGGCCAGCGCACCCAGGCAGGAGACCGGCCATGAACCCCAGCGGACGTCTTGGCGGTGCCATCATGGCGGGCGCCGGCCGCATCCTGTGCGCAACCCTGGCGGCCTGTCCGGTGGTTCATGCCGACGGCGCCGGCGTGGCTCATGTCGAGGGACCGGTCGAGGCGCCGCGGATCCTCGACATGCTGGCCGGCGAAACCCGCGTGCTCTCGCACCGGGGCGTCACGCGGGTGGCGGTGGGCGATGGCAAGGTCTTGCAGGCACTGGCCGCGGACGGGCGCGAGGTCATCGTGTTCGCGCGCGCGGCGGGCGAGTCTTCGCTGCACGTATGGGCCGCCGGCCGGCGCAGCGCCTACCACTTGCGCGTCCTGCCGGCGGGCACGCGCAGCGCCCGGGCGGAAATCGACACCTTGCTCGCGCGCATTCCGGGCGCGCGCGGCATCGCGGTTGGCGAGCATGTCGTGATCGAAGGCAACGACCTGAGCGATGCGGACCAGGAACGGGTCGCGGCGCTGGCGCAGCGCTATCCCCAGGTCCTGGACTTCACCGGCAAGGTCGGATGGGACCGCATGGTCCAACTGGATGTGCAGGTGGTCGAGTTGCCGCGCACGCGGCTGTCGGAACTGGGCCTGCGTTGGGATGGCGCCACCGAAGGCGGCTTGCACGTGGGCGCCGGCCTGGACGCCGTTTCCAGCGGCCGCCTGCAAGGCCGGCCCGGTGCCGCCCCCTTGGCCGTGCCCTTGCGTTCGGCGCCCCTGACCGGCTACGTGGGCTTGAATGCCGTGCTGGGGGCACGCCTGAACCTGCTGGCGCAATCCGGCGACGCGGTGATCCTGGCGCAGCCCCAATTGCTGGCGCGCAGCGGCGCCACCGCCGAATTCCTGGCGGGGGGAGAGGTGCCCTACGCGACCACGGACCGCAATGGTCAGGCGAAGACCATGTTCAAGCCTTATGGCGTTTCCTTGCGCATCACGCCTTCCATTGCCGCGAGCGGCGCGGTCCGATCCCGCATCGAGGTCGAGGCCAGTTCGGTGGATGCGACCTTGCCGTCGGCCGCCGGTCCCGCGCTGAAGACGCGGCGGGCCGTGACGGAGTTCAACGTGCGCTCCGGCCACACGCTGGTCATAGGCGGCTTCCTGTCCAGGAACAAGATACGCGCCACGGCGGGCTTGCCCATGCTGAGCGAACTGCCGTGGATCGGAGGGTTGTTCGGCAGCCGCCGCGATGAGCTCCAGGAGACGGAGTTGGCCATTTTCGTGACGCCGACGGTGGTGTCGGGGCTGGATCCGGGCATGCGCGAGACCATCAGGCGCGGGCAGGCCGTATTGCGGGAGTCATTCGACACCGCGCCGCGCCTGCTGGCGCCTTATGCCGGCGTGGCGCCGTCGCGGCAGTGGGACCCGTTTCGCGGCGACGGCTCCCAGTGGGATACCAGGCGGGCCCAGGCCGGGACGGGGGCGGGGGCCGAGGGTGAGGCGTCGCACGCCCAGGTTCGCGACCCTTACGCCGCGTCTTATCCGATCGATCTACCTTGAGGCAGCCATGTTGGAACTGGATTTGCATTTCGACGACGGCACGAACCGGCTGGTGCGGGCCGATCCCCCGTGCTGGTGGGCCGGGCGTCGCATTGCGACGTACGGATACGTCATTGGAGGGTGGGGCGGGAGCACGCCCGCCTGTCGGTGGTGGCCATGGGCGTCGTGATCGACGACCTGGGGTCTCTCGCAGGCACGCTGGTCAACGGCCAGCGCATCGCCCAGCACGGTCGATTGGGGCCCGCCGACGAGGTCCTGGTCGGGCCTTGCCTGATACGCGTGCGCCTGCTCGGGCATCCCGCCACGGCCGGGGAAGTACCGCCGCCCGGCACGGCCGCCGCGACCGGCCAGGCCGCCGCCACGGGGTGCGCGCAGGATGACGACGGCAAGGTCGATGGTCACGACGATGCCCGGGGCCTCGCGCGTGACCATGCCCAGGACGGCGGGCAGGAAGACAGGCGGAACGATGCGCCGGACGACATGCTGCCGCATCGCCAGCGCCTGCATGCGGCCTTGCTGGATGCCCTCGACCTGCGCCGGCGCGATGTCGCAAGGATGAGCGATGCGATGTTGCGCAGCGAAGCCCAGCGCCTGCTGGAGGACCTCGTACGCGAGGATGCGTGCCTGCCACCGCGCGCGGACCGTCGAGCCTTGCTGCGCCAGGTTCTGGACGAGGCCGTGGGCCTGGGGCCGCTGTCCCCGCTGCTGGAGGATCCCGCCATCAGTGAAATCATGGTCAATCGCCACGATGAGATCTATATCGAAAGCCAGGGCCGTTTGTCGCGCCATGGGGCTGTCTTCAGCAGCGAACAGGCGGTGTTGGGCGTCATCGAAAGAATCGTCGCGCCCATCGGCCGGCGTATCGATGAAAGCGCACCCATGGTGGATGCGCGGCTGCCTGATGGCTCGCGGGTGAACGCGGTGGTGGCGCCTATCGCCTTGAAGGGCGCATGCCTGACCATACGCAAATTCCCCCGTCATGCGCTGACGATGGAGGACCTGCAACGCATAGGCTCGCTCGACATGGCGATGATGCAGTTCCTGACGATGTGCGTGCGCGAGAAGGTGAACCTGGTGGTGGCCGGAGGTACCGGCTCGGGCAAGACCACCTTGCTGAACATCCTGTCGAACGCCATTCCCGATGACGAGCGCATCGTCACGATCGAGGATGCGGCCGAACTGCGCCTGCATCATGCCCACCTGGTCAGCCTGGAGGCGCGACCCGCCAACCAGGAAGGACGGGGCCGCGTCGACATCCGCGACCTGGTGCGCAACGCGCTGCGCATGCGTCCCGACCGCATCGTCGTCGGTGAGTGCCGCGGCGCCGAAGCCTTCGACATGCTGGCGGCGATGAACACCGGGCATGAAGGCTCGATGACGACCTTGCATGCCAACAGCCCGCGTGACGCCCTGGGCCGCCTGGAAACCATGATATTGATGGCGGGCATGGACCTGCCGCTGGCCGCGGTGCGCGAGCACATCGCGTCCAGCATCCATATCATCGTGCAGCAGGCGCGCCTGGCCGATGGCCGCCGCGTGATTACCTCCATCACGGAAATCACCGGCATGGAAAGCGGCTGTATCCAGACCCAGGAGATATTTCGTTTCGATCGCAGCGGACCAGGTTATTTCCAGGGCTGCGCGCTGGCGCCGCGCTTCGTGGAGCGCTGGCGCGAGGAAGGGCGCGGGCCGCAGGCCTGCCTGTTCGATCGCCGCAGCGCGCGGCCGGCGCCGGGCGCGATCGGGAGGCTGGCATGATGTTGTGGGCCATTGCCGCCGGCGCGGCCCTGTGCGTGGCGCTGGCGTGCTGCCTCAGCTATGGCTGGTTTGCCGCGGCGCTGGCGCGGTATCGGCGGGTCTACACCGATGAGGCGGGAATGCGGCTCAGCGAGGTCTTCCTCTTCGTTGACGCCCGCCAGCTCTGGACCGCCAATGTGCTGCTGTGCGTGACGTGCGCCGGCCTGCTCTATGCCGTCGCCGGCAGCCTGGTGCTGGCCGCGGCGGGCGGTGTCGCGCCCATACGGGCGACGCACCTGCTCATCGCCCACCTGCGGCGCCGGCGCCATGCGCGTTTCGATGCGCAGTTGCCGGATACGCTGCTTGCGTTGGCCGCCGGCCTGCGGGCCGGCGCCAGCGTGCCCGGCGCGCTGCGGCATGTCGTCGATCATTCGGCGCCGCCGCTCGCGCAGGAGTTCGGGCTCATGTTGCGCGAGCAGCGGCTGGGGTTGTCCTTCGACGCGGCGCTGGGCAACCTCCAGGCGCGCCTGCCCTCGGAGGCAACGGGATTGCTCGCGTCCGCGCTGCGCATCGCGGCGCACAGTGGCGGCAACCTCGCCGAAACCCTGGACCGTATCGCCGCCTTGCTGCGCAGCCGGCAACAGTTGCGCGATCGCGTCCTGACACTGACGGCGCAAGGGCGCCTGCAAGCGTGGGTGGTCGGGCTGCTGGCGCCCGGCATGGTGGCGATCCTCGCCTACCTGGACCCTGTATCGATGCAGCCGCTGTGGCGCACGACGCCAGGCCTGTCGGTCCTGGCGCTCCTGGTGGCGCTGGAGGTCGTCGGTGTCTGGTGGATACGGCGCATCGTGGACATCGACATCTGAACAGACGGAGAGGCGGGATGGAACGCGACGGCAGGACGGAAAGGAGGGCGCGGTGATCGCGCTCGCTGCGCTCGCGGCGGCGGTCTGCGCCGGCTGCCTGGCGTGGCTGCTGCGCGACTGGCTGCGGCCTTTGTTGTGGCCGCTGTGGTCGCCCCTGGGGCAGGGGCGCGAGGGCAGGCCGGGCCTGCCGCCGCTGTGGCGCGCGGCCTGGCCCTGGCTGGATGGCATCGTGCGCAGTGGCTGGCTTTACCTGTCCTGGCGCCGCCGGGGGCGGCTGCGCCGGCTGCTCGGACGCACGGGCCTGGAACGGCTGCTGACGCCTGCGCACGTGACGGCGGTCGCTTATCTTTGCGCGGCCTTCGTGGCCGTTGTCGCGTTGCTGCTGGCCGCCTGCTGGCTGGCACCGGCCAGCCGCGCCCAACTGGCCGGCGCCAGCCTGGGGGGCGCTGTCCTGGGCGCTCTGCTGCCGACGCATACCCTGCGTGCCCGGGCGCGCACGCGCGCCAGGCGCATGGATAAGGAGTTGCCCTTTCTGCTGGACATGGCGACGCTATGCGTCGAGGCCGGCCTGAATTTGCAGGGGGCGTTGCAGCGGGCGGTCGAGCATGGGCCGCCCGGTCCCCTGCGCGACGAACTGCAATGGGCGCTGGGAGACATGCGGGCCGGCATGGCGCGGCTGGATGCCTTGCGCGCCTGGGCCGTCCGTACGGACCTGTACGGCGTGCGCGTGCTCGTCACCGCACTGGCGCAGGCCGACAGCCTGGGCATGAGCCTGGGGCCCATCCTGCGCGCACAGGCGGAACAGCGCCGCGCCGAACGCATTCAGCATGCCGAGCGCCTGGCCATGCGGGCGCCGGTGAAGATGTTGCTGCCGCTGCTGGTGTGTATCTTTCCCTGCACCTTCGTGGTGTTGGGCTTTCCTATCGTCGTGCAATTGCGCGGCGCGCTGCAGTGAATCCGCCGTAATGAGCCCGCGGCAATGAGCCCGCTGCAATGACCCGCTTACGCGTGCACCCCCTGCGGCGCTGGTGCGCTCGCCGGCGCGGCCTGGCCGGGCGGCGGCCGCCGCGAGGCGCGCTGGGCGTATGGCTGCAACCGTGCAGGGCGGTGCATACGCTGGGCATGCGGTATCCGCTGGACCTGTTTTTCCTGGACGGCGACAACCGGGTCGTCAAGGTGGTGGCGGGTCTGCCACCGCGCCGGCTGGCCCTATGCCTGCGTGCCGTGTCCGTTGTCGAACTGAAGGCTGGCGTTGTTGATATCGAAAACGGAGGTATAGGCCGGATAGAAGCTGCTGTAGAGCACGCCGCCCGCCGCGATATTGACGGGAATCTGCAGGATGCCGACCAGGTGCTTGGGCAGGCCCAGGCCGACCAGCAGGTCGCCGCAATAGCTGATGGCGAGAAAGGCGGCGACCCAGGTGAGCCCGTAGACGAGGAAGGCCCACTTGTTGCGCCAGCAGGCGATGCCGGAGAAGAACAGGGACTGACCCAGGCGCACCCCATGCCAGGCGACCAGCACCGGTGCGTGCCAGAACAGGGCGGCGATGATGATGTACAGGATCGCGAAGACCAGTAGCGGCCCGCGCACGGCCATCAGGAAGGGCGTCACGTCCTGCGTGACCGAAGCCGCCCGTACGCCTTCGGTCAGGGCGTCGGCGAAGGGCATGAACGCCACGAAGCCCGCCAGCAGGCAAAGGCCGGCATAGCACAGGCCCATGATCATGAGCTTCTTGAACACGCCCGGCTTTTGCAGCGGTTTGAGCCACATCGACGGCAGCATGGTGCGGTCGGCCTCGATGTGCTTGCAGGCGGACAGGGTCATCAAGGTCACCACCGGCATCAGGGCGACGAAGAACAGGGGGCCGATGGGCGGGGTGTACGTCGCGAACAGGACCATCAGGCTGATGGCCAGCGCCCACGCGAACAGGGGGAGTGGCTGGCGGATGAACAGGCGAAAGCCGTCGCGGGCCCATTGCCAGCCGGCGGTCGCGGGAAGGGCTGCTGCTTGCATGTGTCGGACTTACGCTGCCTGAGTGATGGATATGTAGCCTAATTATGGGGCCAGGTTGACGACCGGCAAGGCCTCCGGGACCACGCGGTGGCGCGACTGCAACACTCTTTCGAAGTGGCGGGGGTCGTGCGGCTTGAGCGTCTGGGCCGGGCGCGGCAGGTAGAAGTCATAGAGGCGCGAGATCCAGAAGCGCACGGCCGCCGCGCGCAGCATCACCGGCCAGAACTGGCGCTCCTCCGCGCTGAAGGGGCGAACCTCCGCGTAGGCTTGCAGCCAGGCGCGCGCCAGTTCCGGCACGATCTCGCCGCTCGCGCGGTCTATGCACCAGTCGTTGACGCTGACGGCCACGTCGAACAGCCAGTTGTCGCACCCGGCGAAATAGAAATCGATGAAGCCGCCCATGCGGGGCGCCTCGAAGGTGCCGGTGAATAGCACGTTGTCGCGGAATAGGTCGCAATGCGATGGGCCGGCGGGCAGGGCCTGCCACGCCGGCGTGGTGGACAGGCGCTGCAGTTCGTCCAGGGTGCGGGACAACAGGGCATCCTGTTCCGCGTCCAGGAACGGACGCACGGTGGGCGCCGTTTCCAGTTGCCAAGCCAGGCCGCGCAAATTGGGCTGGTGCATCGAGAAATCGCGCGCCGCCAGGTGCGCCCGCGCCAGCGTGGCGCCCGTCAGGCGGCAGTGCTCCGCCCCCGGGGCCGGCTCGTAACCGCCATCCAGCCGGCTGACGATGGCGCAGGGCTTGTCGTGCAGGCGGGTCAGGCGGCTGCCGTCGCGCCGCGTTTGCGGCTGCGGGACCGGTACGCCGCGGTCGGCCAGCAAGTGCATCAGTTCTATGTAGAACGGCAGTTGCTCATAGGTCAGCACCTCGAAAACCGTCAACACGTACTCGCCGCCAGTGGTGGTGAGGAAGTAATTCGTGTTCTCGATGCCTGCCGTAATGCCGCGCAGCGATACCAATTCGCCAAGGTGGTAGCCCTGCAGAAGGTCGCGGGCATCGTCGTCGGTTACGGTCGTGAATACAGCCATCGGAGCGTGTCGGAGTGAGGTAATGCCCCGGCGGACGGGGCTGGCGGCGCAATTTTAGACTACCGCCGGCCGGCTCCAGGGCCCAGGACGTAAAATACGCCCATATTTTTCCTGGACGATTTCCTGTGTCTGCTCCCGACTGGCGGCTGTGCGTCGCTCCGATGATCGATGTCACGGATAGGCATTGCCGCTATTTCCACCGCCTGCTGGCGCCCCACGCGCGCCTCTACACCGAGATGATCACCACCGGTGCCTTGCTGCACGGGGACGTTGCGCGCCATCTGGATTTCGACGCGGCGGAACACCCCGTGGCCCTGCAACTGGGCGGCAGCGAGCCGGACGCGCTGGCCCCGGCCGCGCGCCTGGGGCAGCAATGGGGCTATGACGAGATCAACCTTAATTGCGGCTGCCCGTCCGAGCGTGTGCAGCGCGGCGCGTTCGGCGCCTGTCTCATGGCCGAGCCCGACCTGGTCGCCGATTGCGTCAAGGCCATGCAGGATGTCGTCGACGTGCCCGTGACGGTCAAGCACCGGCTGGGCCTGGATTACGACGAGTCCTATGGTTTCGTGCGCGACTTCGTCGGCAAGCTGTATGACGTGGGCTGCCGGGTTTTCATCGTCCACGCCCGCAATGCCGTGCTCAAGGGCCTCTCGCCCAAGGACAACCGCCAGATTCCCCCCTTGCGCTACGACGCCGCCCTGCGCCTGAAGCAGGACTTTCCCGATTGCAAGGTGGTGCTCAACGGAGGCCTGGACCGGGCCGACGCGTCCTTGCAGGCGCTGGCGCGCTTCGACGGCGTGATGCTGGGCCGGGCGGCCTGGCACACCCCGCGCGTGCTGTCGGAAATTTCGCGCCAGCTGTGGCCCTCGGTGCGCCTGCCCGGCGATGCCCAGGTGGTGGATGCGATGACGCGCTATGCCGCCGGCCAGGTCGCCCGCGGCGTGCCGCTGCGCATTCTCGTGCGGCCCTTGCTGGGCCTGGTCAATGGCCAGGCGGGCGCGCGCCGCTGGCGCCGCATCCTGTCCGATGCTGCGCGCCTGCGCAACGAGGATCCCGGCTTGATCTACGAAGCCTGGCGCAGCCTGCACGATCCGCGCCAGCGCGGCGGCAGGGTGGACCTGGCGGAGGATGATGGGCTGGCGGAAGACCTGGACGCCAACCCGGACCGCGACGGCGGCGACCTGTCGGCCGTCGCCGCGTGATCCACCGGCGTCAGGCTTTCGGCGCCGCCGTGTTTTCCTCGTCCATGGGCCAGTCGCGGATATAGGCCTTCAGCATATTGTTTTCGAACTGCTGGGCCGCCACGATGGCCTGTGCCATGTCATAGAAGGAAATTACGCCCATCAGCATGGGGCCGTCCATGACGGGGATGTACCGCGCATGCCGCTCCAGCATCAGGCGCTGGACTTCGTCGGCGCTGGTGTTGGGCGTGACGCTGACCGGCGCGTCGTCCATGATGCTTCGTATGGTGGCATTGCCGACGTTGCCGCCGTTGGCATGGACGTGGCGGATGATTTCACGGAACGTCAACATGCCGGACAGCATGCCGGATTCCATGATGACCACCGAGCCGATGTCCTGCTCGGCCATGATTTCGACCGCGCGCGCCACCGGCGTGTCGGGGGTGGCGGTGAAGAGCGTATCGCCCTTGACCCGCAAGATTTCACTGACTTTCAACATGATGTTCCTCCTAGGGCGAACCCGGGATTATTTCTTGAGTGCTTCGATTCTGAGGATGTCCGCCGACCCCGAGCCTGTATTTTGCGCCTCCTGCATGAGTTCTTCCAGCGTGGGGGCGGGCAGGCCTTGCAGGGCGACCTGGGCGATGGCGATGACTTCGGGGAAATCCTTCAGGCGCCGCTGGCTGCGATCGAGCAGGAAACGATCGATTACCGGGTCCAGGCGGGTGCGTTGCGGGTCGCAGGACAGTATCCAGTGCAGGTCGTGGGTGCGTGTGACCAGTCCGAGGTCGCTCAGGGCCTCCAGGACCGCGTTGAGTTCGTCGTGGTGCAGATGCAGCGTGGCGGCCAGGTCGCCGGCGCTGCGGCCCGCCGGCACGCGGCCCAGCGCCTCGTAGAGGCAGCGCAGCACGCCGATGGCGTCGATGAGGGTGGCGCCTGGTTCCCGGTTGACCTCCCAGCGGCCCAGCCGCAGCAGGGGCAGACTGGCCGCTACCGTGGCGCCGAACAGGATGGCCAGCCACGAGAGATAGATCCACAGCAGGAAGATCGGCAGGGTGGCGAAGGCCCCGTAGATCACCGTATAGGTAGGGAAGCGGGTCAGGTAATAGGCGAAGGCCGCCTTCATCAATTCCAGGACGATGGCGGTGCCCACGCCGCCGGCCAGGGCGTCGCGCCAATACACCCGGCGGTTGGGCACCACGAAGAACAGGGCGGCGAAGCCCAGGCCGGTCAGGGCCAGGGGCAGCACGGACACCGTCAGCCCGATCAGGTTGGGCACGTCCTTGACCAGGCCCATGGATTCCCGCGCCAGGAAGGAGGTGGCCCAGAGGCTGGCCCCCGCCACCACGGGACCCAATGTCACGGCGGCCCAGTAGATCAGCGCGCGCTGGGCCAGGGGGCGCTGGCGGGTCACATGCCAGATATCGTTGAACGTCTTGTCGATCGTCATGATCAACAGGATGGACGCCACCAGCAGGAACGCCCCGCCAATCGCGGTCAGGCGCGAAGCCTGGCGGGCGAACTGGTTGAGATAGTTCATGATGTTGTCCGATACCGCCGGCGGCATCAGGCTGGTGCTGAGGAAGTTCTCCAGTGCGATGCGGAATTCCTGGAACACCGGGAAGGCGGTGAACAACGACAGCACCACCGTCAGCATGGGCACGATGGCGAGCACGGTGGTGAATGTCAGGCTGGACGCGACCTGCAGCAACTCTTCTTCGGCCGTCCTGCGGGCGGCAAAACGCAAAAGCTTGACCGTGCGACCTGTCCAGGAGGTTCGCTGGGGCGGTGCCTCGGGCCCTGCCGGCGTTGCGGCAGCCGACTGTACTGGGTGATTCATCAGGCGATAATAGCAGTATGACTGATCAACTCAACTCCCGGCTGCGCGGCGTTGCGACGGTTGCGCTGGTAGCCCTGTTCGTCCTGTGCGTGCTTTGGGAAACCCGCCTGTCGCCGCTACGGCCCGGTGGCTCCTGGATGGTGCTCAAGGCCTTGCCCTTGCTGCTGCCGCTGCGGGGCATCGTGCGTGGCGACCTTTATACCTACCAGTGGGCCAGCATGCTATCGCTCCTTTATGTCATGGAGGGGGCCGTGCGGGCCATGTCCGACGTGTCGCCCGTCTCGGCGGCCCTGGCGGGCCTGGAGCTTGCGCTGGCCCTGGTATTTTTCGTCGGCGCCATTATGTATGTCCGCCCGGCCAAACGCGCGGCGCGCCAGCGCAAGCTGGCCGGCCGCGCCTGACCCCGGTCGCGGTCCCGGCCCAGCCGGTTTCCGTCGCCGGCCCCTGATTCCTAGCGAGTCCTGATCATGTCCCTGGCTGCCTCCCTGGACCAACTGTCCCTGAACAACTCCTTCGCGGCCTTGCCGCCGGATTTCTACACGCGCCTCAAGCCGCGGGGCCTGAACGCGCCGCGGCTGCTGCACGCCAACGCGGACGCCGCGGCCTTGCTGGGCCTGGACCCCCAGGTGCTCGGCAGCGAGGCGTTCCTGCGCGTCTTCGCCGGCCTGGATCCGTTGCCGGGCGGGGACACCCTGGCTGCCGTCTATAGCGGACACCAGTTCGGCGTCTGGGCCGGCCAACTGGGCGATGGCCGCGCGCACCTGCTGGGCGAAGTGCAGGGCCCGGAGGGGAATTGGGAACTGCAGCTGAAAGGGGCGGGGCTGACGCCTTATTCCCGCATGGGCGACGGGCGCGCGGTGCTGCGGTCCTCGGTCCGTGAATACCTGGCCGGCGAGGCCATGCACGGCCTGGGCATTCCGACCACGCGCGCCCTGGCCCTGGTCGTGTCCGACGATCCCGTGGTGCGCGAAACCGTGGAGACCGCGGCCATCGTCACCCGCATGGCGCCGACTTTCGTCCGCTTCGGCTCGTTCGAGCATTGGGCGTCGCGGCGGCAGCCCGAACAGCTGCGCCAACTGGCCGATTATGTGATCGACCACTTCTACCCGGCCTGCCGGGCGCAAGGCGAGGGCGCCGCCGCCTACCTCGCCCTGTTGCGTGAGGTCATCGGCCGTACAGCGCGCCTGATGGCGCAATGGCAGAACGTCGGCTTCTGTCATGGGGTGATGAATACCGACAACATGTCCATCCTGGGCCTGACCCTGGATTACGGACCCTATGGTTTCATGGATGCCTTCCGCCTGGACCATATTTGCAATCACTCCGATAGCGAGGGGCGCTATGCATGGAACCGGCAGCCATCGGTGGCGTTGTGGAATCTTTACCGCCTGGGCGGCGCCCTGAACCTGCTGATCGACGATGTGGAGGCCGTAAAGGCGGCGCTGGCGGCCTTCGAGCCCCAATTCACGACGGCCTTTCACGATGGCATGGCCGCCAAGCTGGGCATCGGCCCATGGCGTCCCGAGGACGAATCGCTGCTCGACGACCTGCTCAAGCTGATGCACGAACAGCGCGCGGATTTCACCCTTGCGTTCCGGCGCCTTGGCGATGCCGCCCGGGGCCAGCCGCAGCCTTTCCTGGATTTGTACATGGACCGGGAATCGGCCGCGGCGTGGTTACAGCGCTGGTCGGCGCGCCAGGCTTTGGCGGAGGGCGATCGTGAGGCGAGGGCGCAGGCGATGGACCGCGTCAATCCGCTTTACGTGTTGCGCAACCACCTGGCGGAGAACGCCATACGCGCCGCCAAGCAGGGTGACGCATCGGTCATTGTCGAACTGTTGCAGATACTTAAAGACCCGTTTACGGTGCAGCCCGGCGCCGAGGCCTATGCCGGCTTGCCCCCTGATTGGGCAAGCGACCTGGAAGTCAGCTGTTCGTCGTGAAAAAGACGCATTTGTCGCAAGACACGTGCTTCTTATCATTGCAAACGTATCCTTTATTGCAATGTGTGCGCTTTTGGTGCATCCTCCGCACTGCGGGAAGGATTTGTAAATAAGGGATAAAAAGACTCATATTTTCGATCTTTGGACCGTCTTTTCGCATTGTTGCCAGGCTCGATGCCGGGCGCTGGCTTTGAGAGGTCACGCGATTTTTCCGGGAGAAAGAGGTTCCGGCGTGACGTGGCGTATTTCCCGAAGGAATATGTATCGTGCAAACGCAAGCCGCAGACGGGGTCCTGTGTATCGGTCTGTTAGAGGATGATGCGGATTTTCGTGAAGAGTTAGTGCTGGGACTTGGTGGTTACGGGTTTCGCGTCTCTTTCGCTTGTGGGAATTCTGCGGATTTCTATCGACAGATGGAAAACCAGCCTTGCGATGTCGTCATCCTGGATGCGAACGTGCAGGGCGGCGAGGATGGCTTTTCCGTGGCCACGCGCTTGCGTGCCCTGCATCCGGTCGGCATTGTCATGCTGACGGGGCGTGCCGCCCTGGAAGACCGGGTGCGCGGCCTGGAAGGCGGCGCGGATATCTACATGACCAAGCCGGTCGACCTGCTGGAGCTCAGCTCGGTAATCCGCAGCCTGGCGCGTCGCATGCGCCTGTCGCGCGGCCCCGCCCAGGCGCCGGGCGTCGATCGTAACGCCACGCAAGCCTGGTCGCTGCAGGATGGCGGCTGGATCCTGGTGTCGCCCGAAGGTGCGTCCCTGCATCTGAGCGCGCAGGAGAGGTTGTTCCTGAACGCGTTGATGGACGCCAGTGGCAACGTTGTCAGTCGCCAGGCCTTGTCCGAATTGTTCAATCCATCGAATCCCAGTGACTTCGAGTTGCGGCGTATCGACGTGCTTGTAAGCCGCTTGCGCGCCAAGGCGCAATCCAGCGGCATGAAGCTGCCCGTCCTATCGGTGCGCGGCCAAGGCTACGTCTTCGCCGCCTGAAGCGGCGGCACGCCACGCGATCCGCCCGGGCCGGGCGATCCTCGCGTCGGCTCTTCCTCAGTTTTCCGGCCGCATCGGCAGCGCCATCGTGAAACGGGCGCCCTGGCCCGGTTCGCTTTCCACCGTCAAGCTGCCGCCCTGGCGCTCGCAGATCTTGCGCACCAGATGCAGGCCCAGGCCCAGCCCCTTGGTTTCGCGGTGCGCGGCACGGCGGAAATGCGGGTCGAAAATCTTTTCCTGCACGTCCTTCTCGATGCCGGGGCCATGGTCGGTCACGGTGATCGTGGCCATGGCGCCGTCGTCGGCGGCGCGCACGTCGATTTCTATCGGCTGGTTGGCGGGCGAGTACTTGACGGCGTTGTGAATCAGGTTACGTAGCACGACGCCGCTCAAGGGGCCGTCGCACCATGCCTGGACCGGCGCCGGTGCGCGCACGTGCAGCTTGTGCGCGGCCTCGCCCCGCAGGCTGGCGGCGATCTCGCGCGCCAGCGCGCCCAGCTCGACCTGGCTGCGTTGCGGCGCCATGGCATCGTCGTCCAGCGCCGTCTGGCCCAGCAACTGGTCCATCAGCTCGTTGATGCGGGCCACGGCGCGGTTGATGCGGTCGAGCCGGCGGTCGATATCCTCGCCGCTGCCGGCCAGCTCCATTTCCAGGGATTGCGCCGCCATGCTGATGGTGGAGACCGGCGCGCGCATTTCGTGCGACATCAGCGAATGCATCTGGCGTTGCCGTTCCAGCGCATCGGCCAGGGCCGACAGGCGCTGTTCGATCCGCGCGTGACCGTCGCCGTCCGGCGCTGGCGGCGCGGCCGGCTCCGCGGCGGAGCCCGTGGCACCCGCGGCCTCGGCCGCCTCCCGTGTTTCGCGGCCGCCCGCATGCTGGCCTGACGCGATCAGGATGAAGGCCAAGGCCAGTACCAGGGTCAGCAGGGCGCCCGCATAGGCCGCGATGATGTATCCGCTCAACAGCAGGCCGATGGCAATCAGCGCCAGGACGGTGCTTCCGGCCCTGCCGGGCGTATACCGGCGCCGCCAGGCGGCGGCGCTGACCAGCAGGATGAGGACGGCCGCGCCCAGCGCGCAATAGGCGCCGGTCGTGGCGAATGAAAACACATCCAGGATGTTGTGCACGGTGGGATAGGGCCTGAAGTATGGAACGACCTTGGGTCGGAACAACCGACGGCGCGGTATCCCGGATGGCGCCGACGGTAGCGGGGCCATCCCGAGAAGACTGCGCTGCCGGAAACAGGGCAACCGGCAGGAAGTATATCCCTCGGCGGGGTGGGGACGCGGCGCTTGCGCGCTTCAGGCCGCCACGCCAGCCGGGGCCTCGGTCCAGGCCGGGATGATGCCCATCTCGCGCAGTAGCGCGTTGGTGGCCGCGTCGGGAATATCTTCGGCGTAGGCGTCGATTTTCAGTTGCCGCGCGGTGTCCACGACCGACGCCGCGAGGTGGCGGCTGCCCGGGCTGTGCGCCAGTCCGCCGACGAAATCCCCGCTTAGCTTGACGTAGGAAATCGGCAACTGGTGCAGGCGGGTCATCGCCGTGAAATCCCGCGAGAGGCGACGCACGCCGACCCGCGCGCCGGCGTCGGTGGCCACCTCGCACAGCGTGCGCACGGCGGCATAGTTGTCGGCCAGGCCATGGGCATCTATTTCCAGGATCAGCCGGGCGGTCTGGGCGGGGCGGTCGCGCAGCAGCTGTCCCAGGCGCGGCAGGAAGTTCGATTGCGCCAGCGACGCCAGCGCCAGGCGGATGGCCAGCTGTCCCGGGTGCGAGACCAGCCAGTCCAGCGCCAGCCTGGCCGCCTGGATATCGCATTCCGCGCTCATGCCCAGGCGGATCGCCGCGGGCATGAAACGCGAAGCCGGGATGGGCGCGGGCGCTTCCGCATCGTGCAGGACCAGCGTCGCCTCGTTGCGCAGCAGGGTTTCGTCGGGGCCGCGCAGGCCCCGCACGTCCAGCGAGAATCGGTGCTGGTCCAGCGCGGCGATGAGGATATCGCGCCATTGGAGCTCGCCGGCGCTGTCGCCGCGGTTCTCATCGTCGGCGTGTTCTATCGCGTCGCTATCGCTGCTCTCCGCGCGCATCAGGGCATGGTCCAGGCGCGCCAGCAGATCGCTGGCCTGGTCCTCGGGACCATAACGGGCCAGCGCCAATGCCCAGCGGCACCAGCGCTGGCCGCCCAGCGCCAGGCGCAGCGCGCGCAATTCCAGGCGCAGCTTCTCGCCGGCCTGGCCGGCTTGCGCCGGCGACGTCGCCGGCAGCAGCAGCGCGAAGTCCGAGCCGTTCAGGCGTGCGAGGATATAGGGTGGATTGTGGCGACGCCCCAGCAGCTGGTCCAGCCGGTGCGCCAGCGAGCGCAGCCACTGGTCCGCGTGCTCGCGCGGCATGTGGCGATTGATTTCGATCAGGTCGCGCTGGCGGAACATCAGGACATGGCCCGCAACGCCGCCGCGGGCCTGGGCCAGCGCGCGCCGCAACTCGTTATGGAAGTAGCGGCGATTGGGCAGGCGCGTGACGGCGTCCAGGTTCAGTTCCAATTGCATCGATTCGATGCGGGCGCTGTTTTCCTCGGCCGTGGCGCGGAAGCGGTCGCGCGCCTGCGCCAGCGCCTCCTTGACCTCGGTGAATTCGCGCACCGCGGGCAGTACGGCCGGCGCGTCGGTCTTGCCGTCCAGGACGCGCAGGTCCCGGCTTAATTCGGCCAGGAGCCGGCGATCCAGCCAGCGCAGCAGGATGATGGCGCTGCCGGCCCAGCACAGTCCGGCGACCGCGACGGTGAGCGCGAGAACCAGCCGGTCGGCGTTACTGGCCTCCGTATAGATGCCGAGCGCCTGGGAACCAATCAGCAGCAGGGCGGTGATCGCCGCGATGCCAAGCAGGGTGGTGCGCAGTAGGGACATGGATTCGGGGTGGGCGCTGAACGGCGTATGCCGTGGCGTAGTGTACGGGCTAAACGCCTTCAGGAGGCAAGCGGGCGGGATAAAAGCGCGCGGCATAAAGACAGCGGCGCCAGGAGGCCGGGGAGGCCGGGGCGCATCCCCGCAGGCGCGCCGCTATTGCTGCTGCGCGACTTCCTCGCGTTCGCGGCCGTAGATCTCGACGCGATTGCGGCTGCCGCTCTTGGCGCGATACAAGGCCATGTCGGCGCGCATCAGCAGGGTGTCCAGGGAAAGGCCGGGCTCGTGCAGGGCCAGGCCGATCGAGATGGTCATGCTCAGGGGCCCGCCTTCGAGCAGGCCGATCTTCATGCCGGCCACGGCCTGGCGCAGGCGCTCGGCCGCGACCAGGGCGGCCGGCAGGTCCGTATGCGGCATCAGGGCGGCGAATTCCTCGCCGCCGAAACGGCCGATGATGTCGCTATCGCGCAGCGTATTGGTGATGGTGTCCGTGACCCGGCGGATGGCCTGGTCGCCCACGTGATGGCCGTAGCGGTCGTTGATGGACTTGAAATGGTCGATGTCGATCAATAGCGCGGCCAGCGGATGCGGATAGCGGCGGCATTGCAGGATCTGCGCTTCGGCGGTCTCCATGAAGGCGCGCCGGTTCTTCAGTCCCGTCAGAGGGTCGGTGTTGGCCAGCCAGACCAATTGCCGCGTGCGGTGCGCGACCGCCGACTCCAGGCGGGCGTTGGCCTGCGCCATGCGCTGGTTGAAATGGCGTGCGTGGCGGTTCAGCACCAGCAGCCAGATCGCCAGGATGACCGTGCCGGCGATCAGGCCCGCCAGGGTCCATTCGAGATTGCGGAAACCTTGGGCCAGCTGGGCCCGGTTGCCGTGGGTGATCGTGCTTTGTTCCAGTTGCACCGTATTGGCGATGCGGTCCGCGACCGCGCGCAGTTCTTCCGCGCGGTCCGAAACCTCGACGGCGGCCTGGCGTATGTGCACCGGATCCCGCATTTCAGCGGTGTCGTGCCAGGTACGCAGTTGATCGTCCAGGCCGATCAGGTCATGGTCGGCGGCGGGGATGGCGCGCAGCAGGGCAAGCCCGGCCGCGCTTTCGGCGGTGCCGGGATTGACGAAAGTGGACAGGGCTTGCAGGCGTTGGGTGAAATCGCGGGTATCGGCGCCGCCGGCCGCCCGGTTGGCCGCGCTGACCAGCCCGTTGACCTGGGACACCAGGCGATAGCTATAGAAGGCCGCGTCGTCGCCGTTGGGCTGCGATGCCGTGCGCGCCTGGTCGTACAGCGTGGCGCCGGCCATGATGATCAGCAGCACCATGGCAGCCAACAGCGCGGCCAGGGCGATCGCCAGGCCGCGCCGGCGCGGCACGTCGGCCGGCGGGTGCCAGGCGTCGTCCTGCGGCAGACCTGGGGTCTGTGCGGGCGGCGGTGAGGGCGGTGGTGTCATGGGCGCTGGAACTCGCGGCAGGGCGCTCAACGCCTCACGGCGTCGAGCTGGCGGGCCTTGCCGGGGTGGCGTGGCCGAAACGCGAGGTCATGGGCTGCCAGGCATGAGCTGGGCAGCTGGGGGAAGCGATCGTACATGCAGTCTCTGTCCCTATAAACAAGGATGGGGAGCGCAGCGCAAACGACAAACCAGCCCAGGCGTTACCAGACATCCCGGCGCGAGGCTACGCGAATGAAAAATCCAGGCTGCTCGGAAGGCACGGGCGGACGCGCCAGGACCGTGATTACAGAAAGCATCCAGTGTTTTCAGTGGGTTAGCATTGTGGGCGGGAGCCACTTATCAATCAACAACGAAAATTATCCGCGAATCTCCACATTGTGTGAATTTATTGCCTTCTTTTTCGTTGCGCGCAATTTTCCCGCACGTCCCGTGGGCGGAACGGCCGATTCCGGGCGTCGCCGGGGCGGCGCCGGGGGTGTCATAATCCGTCCTATTCCCATCCATCCCGCAAGTCCCGCTAGCGCGGGTCACGCATTCTCCAACTCCAGACCATGTCCGGCAATACCTTAGGCACTCTTTTTTGCGTTACGAACTTCGGCGAGTCGCACGGTCCGGCGATCGGCTGCGTAGTGGACGGCTGTCCGCCCGGGCTGCCGCTGGAAGCCGCCGATATCCAGGCCGAGCTGGATCGCCGCCGTCCCGGCACGTCGCGTCACGTGACGCAGCGCCAGGAAGCCGACCAGGTGGAGATCCTCTCCGGGGTGTTCGAGGGCGTCACCACGGGCACCCCCATCGGTCTGCTGATTCGTAACACGGATGCCCGCAGCAAGGACTACGCGAACCTGGTCGATACCTTCCGGCCCGGTCACGCCGACTACAGCTACTTCAAGAAGTACGGCGTGCGCGATCCGCGCGGTGGCGGCCGTTCGTCGGCCCGGCTGACGGCGCCTACCGTGGCGGCCGGCGCCATTGCCAAGAAATGGCTGGCGGCCAGCCATGGCGTGCGCATTCGCGGCTACATGAGCCAGTTGGGCCCCATCGCGATTCCTTTCGAAAGCTGGGACGAAGTGGGGCGCAATGCCTTCTATGCGCCCAATGCCGGCATCGTGCCGCAGCTGGAAGCCTTCATGGACGAGCTGCGCCGCGATGGCGATTCGATAGGCGCGCGCATCGAGGTCGTCGCCGAGAACGTGCCCGCCGGTTGGGGCGAGCCGCTGTACGACCGCCTGGACGCCGATATCGCGCACGCCATGATGGGCCTGAACGCCGTCAAGGGCGTTTCCATCGGCGCCGGCTTCGAAAGCATCACCCAGCGGGGCTCCGAGCACGGCGACGAAATCACCCCGGACGGTTTCGTCGGCAATAACGCCGGCGGCGTGCTGGGCGGCATTTCGTCGGGCCAGCCGGTGACGGTGTCGCTGGCGATCAAGCCGACGTCCAGCATCCGTATCGAGCGCCGGTCCGTCGACCGCGCCGGCAATCCCACGTCCGTGCAGACGCTGGGCCGCCACGATCCCTGCGTCGGGATCCGGGCGACGCCGATCGCGGAAGCCTTGCTGGCCCTGGTGCTGGCCGATCACGCCCTGCGCCAGCGCGGGCAGCGGGGCGGCTAGGCAGCGCCGGAATCGTCATCGGGCACCCTGTCGCGCAGGGTGCGGCGCAGCATCCGGGAGGTCCTGCATGGTACTGGTTGTACTAGTATGACTGCTGCCGTTGTACTAGCTTAGAGGCCCGGGCATAATCGGTCTCCCTAATTGGTTTTCCCCCGATTCCGGTGAAGCTCATGGCCCAAACCCTCTACGACAAACTCTGGGACGCGCACGTCGTCAACCAAGAGTCCGATGGCACCTGTTTGCTCTATATCGATCGCCACCTGGTCCACGAAGTGACCAGCCCGCAGGCGTTCGAGGGGCTGGAAAGCGCCGGCCGCAAGCCCTGGCGCGTCGACGCCAACCTGGCGGTCGCCGATCACAATGTGCCGACCCTCCATCGCGCCCAGGGCATCAGCGACCCCGTGTCGCGCCTGCAGGTCGATACGCTGGACAAGAACTGCGACACCTACGGCATCACCGAATTCAAGATGAATGACCTGCGCCAGGGCATCGTGCACGTCATCGGGCCGGAGCAGGGCGCCACCCTGCCGGGCATGACGGTGGTCTGCGGCGATTCGCACACCAGTACCCATGGCGCCGTCGGCACGCTGGCCTTCGGTATCGGCACGTCGGAAGTCGAGCACGTGCTCGCCACCCAGACGCTGCTGATGAAGAAGAACAAGAGCATGCTGATCAGGGTCGAGGGTGAAATGCCCTTCGGCTGTACGGCCAAGGACCTGGTGCTGCATGTGATCGGCATCATCGGCACCGCCGGCGGCACCGGCTACGCCATCGAATTCGGCGGCAGCACCGTGCGTGCGCTGTCGGTCGAGGGGCGCATGACGGTGTGCAACATGGCGATCGAAGCGGGCGCCCGCTCGGGCATGGTGGCGGTCGACGACAAGACCATCGAATACTTCCGCGGCCGTCCCTTCTCGCCCACCGGCGTCCTGTGGGACCAGGCGGTCCAGTACTGGCGCACCCTGCATACCGACGAAGGCGCCAAGTTCGATCGCGTGGTCGAGATCAACGCCAAGGACATCCGTCCGCAAGTGACCTGGGGCACCTCGCCCGAAATGGTGCTGTCGATCGAGGACCGCGTGCCGGATCCCGACCGGGAAAAGGACGACGTGCGCCGCAGCGGCATGGAGCGCGCCCTGGAATACATGGGCCTGAAGCCGAACACCCCCATGTCCGACATCCGCATCGATCGCGTGTTCATCGGGTCCTGCACCAATTCGCGTATCGAGGACCTGCGCGCGGCCGCGGCCGTGGCGCGTGGCCGCCGCGTGGCGGCGAACGTGAAGCAGGCCATGGTCGTGCCGGGCTCGGGCCTGGTCAAGCAGCAGGCCGAGCGTGAAGGCCTGGACAAGATCTTCATCGCCGCCGGCTTCGAGTGGCGCGAGCCGGGCTGCTCCATGTGCCTGGCCATGAACGCCGACCGTCTGGAACCGGGCGAGCGCTGCGCGTCCACGTCCAACCGCAACTTCGAAGGCCGGCAGGGCCAGGGTGGCCGCACCCACCTGGTCAGCCCCGCCATGGCGGCCGCGGCGGCCGTCGCCGGCCACTTCGTCGATGTCCGCACCCTTCGCTAAGGCGCATACAGATCATGCAAGCATTCACCACTCATGAAGGCCTGGTGGCCCCGCTCGACCGCGAGAACGTCGACACCGACCTGATCATCCCGAAGCAGTTCCTCAAGTCGATCAAGCGCAGCGGCTTCGGCCCCAACCTGTTCGACGAGTTGCGCTACCTGGACCATGGCGAACCCGGCATGGACAACAGCAAGCGTCCGCTGAACCCGGACTTCGTGCTGAACCAGCCGCGCTACCAGGGCGCCAGCATCCTGCTGGCCCGCAAGAATTTCGGTTGCGGCTCCAGCCGCGAGCACGCGCCGTGGGCGTTGTCGCAATACGGCTTTCGCGCCATCATCGCGCCGTCGTATGCCGACATCTTCTTCAACAACAGCTTCAAGAATGGCCTGTTGCCGGTGATCCTGTCCGAATTCGAGGTGGCGCGCCTGTTCGACGAGGTCAAGGCCTTCGCCGGCTACAAGCTGCGCATTGACCTGGAGCGCCAGGTCGTCGTCGCCGCGGACGGGCGCGAGATCGGCTTCGACATCGAACCTTTCCGCAAGTACTGCCTGGTCAACGGCTTCGATGATATCGGCCTGACGCTGCGCCAGTCCGACAAGATCCGCGCGTTCGAAGCCGAGCGCCTGGCTCGTCATCCCTGGCTGCACAGCGGCCGCCCGCTGGCCTGAGGCGGAGCCGGGGCGGGCCTGGCCGCCTGCCTCGCCTCCCGCCGTTTCAATGCTTTTATCTTCGATCTGGATCTTGCAATGACCCATAAGATTGCTGTTCTCCCTGGCGACGGTATCGGTCCCGAAATCATCGAGCAGGCCGTGCGCGTGCTCAAGGCGCTGGACGTGTCCTTCGATGTGAAGGAAGAACCCGTGGGCGGCGCCGCCTTCGACCGCTACGAGCACCCGCTGCCGCCCGCCACGCTGAAGCTGGCGCAGGAATCGCAGGCGACGCTGTTCGGCGCCGTGGGCGACTGGAAATACGACAGCCTGCCGCGTGAATTCCGCCCCGAGCAGGCCATCCTGGGCCTGCGCCGTTCGCTGGGCCTGTTCGCCAACCTGCGTCCGGCCATCCTCTATCCCGAACTGGCCAATGCGTCGTCGTTGAAGCCGGAAGTGGTGTCCGGCCTGGACATCCTGATCATCCGCGAACTGACCGGCGATATCTATTTCGGCCAGCCGCGGGGCCAGCGCAGCGCGCCCGACGGCGCGTTCGCCGGCGAGCGCGAAGGCTACGACACCATGCGCTACGCGGAATCGGAAGTGCGTCGCATCGCCCGCGTGGGCTTCGAGGCGGCCCGCAAGCGCAACAAGCGCCTGTGCAGCGTGGACAAGGCCAACGTGCTGGAAACCTCGCAGTTCTGGCGCGACATCGTCATCGACGTCAGCCGTGAATTCCCCGACGTGACGCTGTCGCACATGTATGTCGATAACGCCGCCATGCAGCTGGTGCGCGCACCGCGCGAGTTCGACGTGATCGTCACCGGCAATATCTTCGGCGACATCCTGTCGGACGAAGCCGCCATGCTGACGGGCTCTATCGGCATGCTGCCCTCGGCCTCGCTGAATTCGTCCAACCAGGGCCTGTACGAGCCCAGCCACGGCTCGGCGCCGGACATCGCGGGCAAGGGCGTGGCCAATCCGCTGGCCACCATCCTGTCGGCGGCGATGATGCTGCGCTATTCGCTGGACCTGGCCGGCCAGGCCGATCGTATCGAAGCCGCCGTGCGTCGCGTGCTGTCCGAAGGCCTGCGCACGGCCGACATCTACGAGCCGGGCACGACCAAGGTGGGCACCGCCCAGATGGGCGATGCCGTCATCAAGGCGTTGGCGGCCTGAACCGGCGCGCCTGATGCCCGGCTGACGGCGTCGTAAAAAACCGTCAAACCGGCCGGCGGGGCAGCCCGCCTCGCCGGCGGTTCGGGCGATCAGGGCACTTTCTGCTAAATTGTCGGGTGATCGGCCCAAAAAAGGCCGGATCGCGCGCGGTATTCCCTTGTTGGGCATCCCGTTCGCCGCCCCTCTCTTGCGAGGGCATGACGCCGCCGCACGACGGCGCCGCGGCAAAAAACCCGTCCATTCCGACGGATTTCCGTTTTTTTCCAAACAACCATGAATCTTTAAGAGCGTAGAGAAATGAGCAATGCAGTGGGCCTCGTCGGTTGGCGTGGCATGGTCGGATCGGTTTTGATGCAACGCATGCGCGACGAGAAGGATTTCGCGCTGATCGAACCGGTGTTTTTCTCCACTAGCAACGCGGGCGCCGCTGCGCCCGCATGGGCTGACGGCGCTGGCGCGCTGAAAGACGCCTATGACATTGACGCTCTTAAAAAACTGCCGATTATCGTGACCTGCCAGGGCGGGGACTACACGTCGGAGGTCTATCCCAAGCTGCGCGGCGCCGGCTGGCAAGGCCTGTGGATCGACGCCGCCAGCACGCTGCGCATGGCCGACGACGCCATCATCGTGCTGGACCCGGTCAATCGTCCGGTGATCGATGCCGCCCTCAAGCGCGGCGTGCGCAATTTCATCGGCGGCAATTGCACCGTCAGCTGCATGCTGATGGGCCTGGCCGGCCTGTTCAACAACGACCTGGTCGAATGGATGACCTCCATGACCTACCAGGCGGCTTCCGGCGGCGGCGCGCAGCACATGCGCGAGTTGCTCACGCAGTTCGGCCTGTTGAACGATGCCGTCAAGCCCCTGCTGGACGACCCGGCTTCGGCCATCCTGGACATCGATCGCGGCGTGCTGTCGAAGCAGAAGGACGAGAACCTGCCGACCGACAACTTCCTGGTGCCGCTGGCGGGCAACCTGATTCCCTGGATCGACAAGGACCTGGGCAACGGCATGTCCAAGGAAGAGTGGAAGGGCGAGGCCGAGACCAACAAGATCCTCGGCCGCGGCGAGGCCTTCGGCACGCCGGTCACCCCGATCGACGGCCTGTGCGTGCGCATCGGCGCCATGCGCTGCCATAGCCAGGCGCTGACCATCAAGCTCAAGCGCGACGTCCCGCTGGACGAGATCCAGGACATCATCGCCAGCGGCACGCAGTGGGCGAAGGTCGTTCCCAACACCAAGGAAGCGACCATCCGCGACTTGACCCCCGTGGCCGTGACCGGCACGCTGGACATTCCGGTGGGTCGCCTGCGCAAGCTGTCGATGGGCTCGCAATACCTGGGCGCCTTCACTGTCGGAGACCAGTTGCTGTGGGGCGCGGCCGAGCCGCTGCGCCGCATGCTGCGCATCGCGCTGGCCGAGGCTTGATTCGGCGTGATGGCCGGTTTCCCAGCCGTCCTTCAAGCAGGAAAGAGCAGGATCAAGGGCACCCGAGGTGCCCTTGTCATTTCAGCATTACGGCAGGTACGTTACACTTTTCCATCGCGGCTACATGCCCACCGACCGTGGATCCCATCGGCTTATGACGTCACGCACACCGCGCCCCTCTCCCCGTCCTTCCCACACTGCTACCCGCTGCGCCATGGCGGTGTTGCTGACGGCCTCGGCCGTGGCCGCGCAGCCGGCCTGGGCGGCGCGCCTGGGGCATAGCCGCGTGGTGTCGGCGCAGAATGCGCCCTTGCAGGTGTTGATTCCGTTGACGGACCTGACGCCCGACGAGCGTGCAAGCCTGCAGGTGACGGTTGCGTCCGCCGACGCCTGGGCGCGCGCGGGTCTCAAGCCACCGGTGCCGCTGGACAGCATGACGCTGAAGGTGGAGGCCGGCGCCGACCCCTCGCAGCGCAATGTGCGGCTGACGTCGCCGAACGTCGCTTCGGACCCGGCGGTGGATGTGCTTCTCAATATCGGCAGCGGTACGGGGCAGCGGCTGGTGCAACTGACGGTGATGCAGTCCGCGCAAGGCTTTCCGGGGCTCAATTCGCAGGCGACCGTGGGGTCGGCTACGCGCGCCGGCGGTGGCGGTAGCGTGGCGGTGCGGCAGGGCGATACGCTCTACGGCATCGCGCAAAGCCATGCGTTGGCCGACGCCACCATCTACCAGATGCTGGTGGCCTTGTGGCGCGCCAATCCGCAGGCGTTCATCCAGAACAACATGAACCGGGTCAAGGCGGGTGCCAGGCTGATCGTGCCGGATGCTTCCACGGTCCGGGCCATCGATCCGGGCGAGGCGCGGCGCATTTTCCTGGAGCAGGCGCAAGCCTATGCGCGTTATCGCGCCGGGCTGGCGGGCGCTGCCGGCCGCGGCGCGCCCGCGACCCAGGCGCCGGCGACGTCGGGGCAGGTCGGCTCGGGCGCGCCCGCCACGCAGCCGGAAGCCGGGGCCGAGGACCGTCTTAGGTTGTCGAGCGGCGTTCCCGGGCAGCCGGGGCAGGGCGGCGAGGCCGCGGCCCAGGCGCGGGCCGATGCGGAGACGTCGACGGCCAAGGCCACGCAGGATGCGAAGTCGCGCGTCGACGAGCTGGAACGCAACGTCAAGGATTTGAACGCCGCGTTGGCGCGGCAGCAGGGGCAGGGCGGCCAGGGCGCCGCCGGTCCGGGGTTGACGGTGCCCGGCCTGGCCTTGGCGGGTGGTCCGGGTGTGGCGGTGCAGGGTGGTTCGAGCGGGCAAAGCGGCGCATCCGGGCAATCCGCTACCGGGCAGGCTGGCGCGAATGCGCAGGCCGGTGTGGGCGGCGCGGGTGTGAACGGTCAAGCAGGCGCGGGCGCGGGTGGCCAGGCTGGCGCGGGTACTCAGCCGGGTGCGGCTGGCTCGCCCGCTGCTGGCCAAGCCGGAGGCTCGGGTCAGCCTGTTGCTGGGGATTCCGCTGGCGCGGCGGTCGGACAGTCTGGCGCCACGGGCGCGGGCCAAGCCGGAGCGGCGGGGCAATCTGGCAGCGGCGCGCCGCAGGGTGCGGACGGAGCCAACACGGGGGCCGCGGGCGGCACGAATCCGTCTGCCGGCAACGCGGCCACGGCGGGCGGTGATGGGACCAGTGGCGCAGCCGGCTCCAGTGGCGCGGGTGGGGCAACTGGCGCGAATGGGACGGCTGGCGCGAATGGGGCGGCTGGCGCGAATGGGACAAGTGGCGTCAACGGCACGGCTGGCGCTAATGGCGCCGCGGGTTCCGGCGCCGCTGGCGCAAGCAGTAGCGGCGCGGCCAGTACCGCCGGCGCTGGCGCCGGTTCGGTGAACGGCGCGGGCGCGGCGAGCTCCGGCGTCAACGCGCCGGTCGGGGCGGGCTCGCCGTCCGCGTCGGATTCGGCCAACGCCCGTGCTGGCGCCGACCGTGCGGCGGCCACGAACGGCGGCGACAGCCTGAGCGCCGGCGGCAAGGCCGCGAGGCCGACCTCGGCGCTGCCACGTTGGCTATCCGACAATCTGCTCATCTTCCTGACGGTGGTCCTGACCCTCATTGCCTTCGTCATCGCGTGGCTGCTGCGCCGTGCGGGCGCTCGCCGTGAAGACGAGGACGATGACATGGACGAGGACCTCTACGCCACCGAGATCGACCCCGCGGCGATCGACCGTCGCCTGGACGGCATCGACCTCGATCTCGATTCCAAGCCCGGCGACACGCCTGCCCGCCGCGAGCCTGGCGTGACTCGCCCTGGCACGCTGCGCTCCTGATACATGCCTCGCATTGCTTTAGGCGTGGCGTACGACGGGTCCGCCTGGAATGGCTGGCAGACCCAGCCGCATGGGCAGACCGTGCAGGACACGTTGGAGGCGGCGCTCGCGCAATTCGCCGACCGTCCGGTCGCCACGATATGCGCGGGCCGCACGGATACAGGCGTGCATGCGGCGATGCAGGTCGTGCACCTGGATACGGACGCGCAACGGCGCGAGGAGTCCTGGGTGCGAGGCGTCAATGCCTTGCTGCCGCCCAGCATCGCGGTGCGTTGGGCGCGCGTGACGCAGGACGATTTTCATGCGCGCTTCTCGGCGGCCAGCCGCACCTATGTCTATCTGCTGATCAACGACCGCGTGCGCTCGCCCATGTGGGCCGGCCGCGCGGGCTGGTGTTTCCAGCCGCTGGATCTCGATGCGATGCGCCAGGCCGCCGCGTGCCTGCTGGGCGAGCACGACTTCAGCAGCTTCCGGTCGTCGCAGTGCCAGGCGAAGCATCCCGTGCGCGTCATGCATCGCCTCGACATCGCCACGCGGGGCGACCTCATCGTCGTCACCTTGCGGGCCAATGCTTTCCTGCATCACATGGTGCGCAACCTGATGGGCGCGCTGTTGCAGGTGGGCCAGGGACGCAAGCCGGTGGCATGGATGGCGCAATTGCTTGCCGCGCGCGATCGCACGCAAGGCGCGCCCACCTTCATGCCCGATGGGCTCTATCTGGCTGCCATCGAATATCCGGCGCATTTCACGCTGGGCGAGCTTGACGGGACCCGGTTGATCCTGCCGGGTTGAGGCGCGCTGGGTGATTGTGAAGCGGATTCCCAAGGGCGGGGATTACATTTGTTCACGCTGACAGTTTCCTGTCTCGGCAGGGCAGGAAATAGAATTCGCTCTTTCGGACTTCAAGAAAAAGAATCTCATGATCCGTCGCCGTCTGTCCGCCTGTTCCGCCGCCTTGGGTTTCGCCCTGTCGGTTTCCGTCCTGTTAAGCGGTTGCGTCTACCACCCGCCGGCCAACCAGATGTACCGATACGCGAACAGCATGGTCGGTCACAACCTTGCCGAGGTTACGGCACAGTTCGGTCCTGAAGACCACCAAGGCGGCTCGGCCACGTATCCCAACATCGGTACTGCGCAGAATCCCCGCTACGTGCACACCTGGAGCCGCTACGGCTCCACCCAGCACCAGCGCTTCGTCCAGACCGGGACGGCATCGACGGGCAGTACGCTGGTCACCGTGCTTCCGGCCGGCGGCGGGCAGGGCGCCATCCCGATCTACCAGGAAAATTCCGCGCCGACGGGTTATTACACCCAGGAAGGCGAATCCTGCTACATGTCGTTCGTTACCGACGCCAAGAAGACCATCGTGTCCTCCGAGCTGCTGGGCGGCTACTGCGACAAGTTGTTCCTGAGTGGCGGGTGATGTGCGGGGTGGCGTGCCACGCCACCCCGCGCGCTCCCGGATTCGCCCGACAATAAAAAAGCCCGGCAAGTCAGAGACTTAACCGGGCCTTCTTGGCAACGCTGGGCGCTGCCTGGAATTCGTTTGGTAGGCGGTATTGGAATCGAACCAACGACCTCTACGATGTCAACGTAGCGCTCTAACCAGCTGAGCTAACCGCCTGCAAAGAAGAAGAATTATATGGGTGTTTTTTTAGTCTGTCAAATTGGATCCAGATTTCAGATCAAGATTTTGCTTCGACCGACTCACCGTTTTCTCTTCAAGCACCGTCGGCGCGGCGTACCGCATCGACGAAGGCGCGCATCTTATCATGGACTTTGATTCCCGGGGCGCTTTCCACGCCGCTGCTGATGTCGACGGCATAAGGCCGTATGGTGCGCACCGAGGCTTCGACGTTGTCAGGCGTCAGTCCGCCGGAAAGGATCAAGGGTACGGACACGCGCATCGTATCGCTCGCCGGCGCATCGGCGTGCGCAGCCTGCGCAGCGCCCATTGCGCCGCAGGCGGCTGCGACGGAGGCCTTGCGCACGTCGTCGAGCAGGTGATGGTCGAAGGCCAGGCCGCTGCCGCCGAATCCGGCGGTGTAGCTGTCGAAGAGCCAGCCCGCGGCATCGCCATACGTTGCGCATGTCGCGGCCAGCGTGGCGGCGGTGTCCATGCCGGGGCCGCCGACGCGCAGGGCCCGCATGTAGCGATGTCCGTACCGTCGGCAATCGGCGGGCGTTTCGTCGCCGTGGAATTGCAGCAGGTCCGGACCGACCTCGCCGATGATGCGGCGGACTTCCTCTTCCGTGGCATTGACCACCAGCGCCACCACGTCGACGAAAGCCGGCACCGCGCGCCGCAGGCGGGCAGCCCGTTCGACATCGATATAGCGCTTGCTCTTGGGATAGAAAATCATGCCGATCGCATCGGCGCCGGCGGCTACCGCGGCGGCGATGTCTTCGGTGCGGGTCATGCCGCAGAATTTGATGCGGGTACGCATGGCGTCGGAAATCGGAAATGGGTAAGACGGCGGCTGGATATCCCGGCGTATCGCCGGGCAGCACCCGATGTCATTTTATCGGTTTCCGTGGGACGCACGCCTGGCGCCCCGGTCATCCTCTACAAGCGAAAAGAGCGGCCTGACGGGTGGTGCCAAGGACGCCATTTCCCTACCGATATCCCCGCGCCTGCAAATCGAACAGGTGTGCGTACCGTCCTCCCAGGTCCATCAAGGCCTGGTGGTTGCCGCGTTCCAGGATGCGGCCATGATCGAGCACCAGGATCTCGTCCGCGTTCCTCACGCTGGAGAATCGATGCGATATCAGCAGCGTCATGCGCCCCCGCGCGTGCTTGCGGAAATGCTCGAACACCTCGGCCTCGGCCGCCGCGTCCAGCGCGGCGGTCGGTTCGTCCAGCACCAGGATGTCCGCGTCGCGGCGCATATAGGCGCGCGACAGGGCGATCTTCTGCCACTGGCCGCCCGACAGTTCCTGGCCGCCCGCGAACCAGCGTCCCAATTGCGTCGCATAGCCATGTTCCAGGCGCTCGATGAACTCCGCCGCCGCGCCCTGGCTGGCCGCTGCACGCCAGCGGGTTTCGTCGTTGAAGGCTTGCACGTCGCCCACGCCCAGGTTTTCGCCGACGGGCAGCTGATAGCGGATGAAGTCCTGGAAGATGACGCCGATGCGCCGGCGCAGGGCGTCTTCATCCCAATCGTTCAGGTCGGTGCCATCCAGCAGGATGCGGCCCTGGTCGGGAAGATACAAGCGGGTCAGCAGCTTGATCATGGTGGTCTTGCCTGAACCGTTCTCGCCCACCAGCGCCAGGCTGGCTCCCGGCGCCAGGTGCAGATCGATATTGCGCAACGCCGGTTCGGTCGAGCCCGGATACGTGAAGCCCACGTTCTCGCAGCGCAAGCCGTCGCCCGGCCGTGCGCCCTGCGTCAAGGTGCCGGTTCGCGGCGCGACGGGGTGGGCAAGATAGTCGTGCAGGTTGGAGAGATACAGCCCGTCCTCGTACAGCCCGCTGATGGCCGTCAGTCCCGAACTGATCGCGGACTGACCCTGCCGGAACAGCGCCAGGTACATCGTCATCTGGCCCAGCGACGCCAGGCCCCGCACGGTGTCGATGGCCACCCAGGCATACGCGCCATAGAACGCGGCGGTGCCGAAGAGTCCGAGCACGAAGCCCCAGCCGTCGCGACGCAGCGTAAGACGCCGATCTTCCGCGTACAGGCGCGTGTAGGTGTCCCGGTAGCGCTGCAACAACAGGGGCGCGAAGCCGAATATCTTCACTTCCTTGATGTTGCCTTCCTGGGAAAGCAGGCTTTCGATGTAGTTCTGCTGGCGGCTTTCCGGCGCGCGCCGGCTGAACAGGCGAAATGCATTGCCGGAAAAATGCGCTTCGGACACGAACACGGGCAAGGCGCCGGCGACCAGCAGCAACAATACCCAGGGCGAGAAATGCACCAGCAGCACGGCGAAGCTGGCCAACTGGATCAGGTTCTGCACCAGACCCAGCGATTTCATGATCAAGGACAGCGGACGGGTGGACGCATCGCGCCGGATGCGCACCAGGCGATCGTAGAACTCGGAATCCTCGAACTGGACCAGCGAGAGCTGCTGCGCTTTCTCCAGGATCAGCATGTTCACTTTCTGGCCCAATTGCACGCGCAGCAAGGATTGCTGCACGGACAGCGCGCGTTGCATCGCGGCCAGCAGGGTAAGCACGCCCGCCTCCAACAGGACATAGCGCAGCACCGGCCACAGCGGCGCGCTGCCGGTCTGGGACCGCGCCTGGATGGCCGCGACCACGGCGTCGACGATGTGCTGTCCGACCCACGCTGCCCACGCGGGCAGGGCGCCCGCGGCGATGGTGGCGACGATCAGGCCCAGGAACAAGCCGCGCGAGGTATTCCAGACCAGGCTGACCGCCTGCAAGGCTTGGGTATAGAAGAAGGCGATGCGTTTCATGGTGCTCGCTGTTGACTGTTTATATCGTAAGACATATCATAAGATATATCTAAAAACATATCATACGACATATCTTAAGACATGTCCGAGGGCCATATATACCGTTATAGGAAGCGATCATGGGACATCATCACACCAGACATTGTTCAGCCCAGCACTCGCCCCGGCGCGACGAGCATGGGCGCGGCGGCCACGGCCGCCATGGGGATTTCGGCGGGCGCGGTGAGTTGATGCGCGGCCGCCGGTTCTCTTCGGAAGACCTGCAACTGATGCTGCTGGGCCTGCTGGCCGGCGGCGACAGCCATGGCTATGAATTGATCAAGGCGCTGGAGACGCGCAGCGAAGGCGCCTACGTGCCCAGTCCCGGCGTGGTCTATCCGGCGCTGACCTATGTGCACGAGCTGGGCCTGGTCGAGGCCGACGTCGTCGGCAACAAGAAGTCGTACCGCCTGTCGGAAGAGGGCGCGCGCTACGTGCGGGAACGCCAGCAACGGCTGGACGAGATGTTCGTCGAGCTGGCGCTGCTGGCGCGGAAAATGAAGGCCCTGCGCGGGGCCATGGCCGAGGACGGCGAGCATGCCGGTGGCCTCTGGGTGCCGGAGTTCATCGAGGCGCGCAGGAACCTGAAGCGCGCCCTGTTGCAGAAGAACGATGCCCCGCAAGAGGAGCAGCGGCGCGTGGCCGCCATCCTCGCGCGCGCGGCCGCGGAAATCGAGGCAGTGCCGCCCGCCGCCGGCACGCGGGGCGGTCCGGCGGTTTGATGGCGGGCGCGTGGGCGGCGGCCAGCGGCATGGCCGCCGACCCATGCCGACCGCTACGATACGGCCGGCAAGCGCGCGGCGTGGCGCGGTGTAGTAGCCTAGGGCCTTGCTTGAACGGTCGCGCGTGAGCCGACCGTGTGAGTCGACAGTGTAAGTCGACCGTGTAAGCCGACCGTTCCCCAGGGTATCAACGCCAGTCACCGCCGCCACGTGTCAAAGTCCGCCTCCTCTCCCCATACTCCTTCCATCGGCCTGGGCAGCGCCGCCCGCGAACTCTATGCCGCTCTCTGGCGCCACGCCAAGGGCGCGCGTCCGCAGCTGCTGGGCGCCGCCGGCCTGCTGTCGGCGGCGCAACTGCTGCGGCTGACGATGCCCTGGCTGGCCTCCCATGCCATCAATGCCTTGCAGCAGGGCGACATGGCCACCGCGGGACGCTGGATCGTCTACCTGGTCCTCATCTACCTGCTGTCGTGGTTCCTGCACGGCCCGGGACGCATCCTGGAGCGCAACGTGGGCGTGCGGGTGCGCACGCGGCTGGCCGACCAGCTGTATGCGCGCATCGCGTCGGCGCCCCTGGCGTGGCGCGACGGCCGGCACTCCGGGGAGCTGCAGCACCGCGTGGTGCAGTCCAGCCGCGCGCTGTCCGACTTCGCGCAGAACCAGTTCGGCTATCTGCAAAGCATTTTCAGCTTCGTCGGCCCGCTGGTCGCGCTGGCGCTGCTGTCCTATGTCAGCGGCGCGATCGCGATCGGCGGCTACATCGTCATCGCCATCATCATCCTGCGCTTCGACCGCACGCTGATGCAGCTGGCCCGCGCCGAGAACGACGAGGAGCGCCGCTATGCCGCCGCGCTGCTCGACTTCGTGGGCAATGCCGGCACGGTCATCGGGCTGCGGCTGCAAGCCGCGTCGCGCAAGCTGCTGGGCCGCCGCATGGACGCCATCATGGTGCCGCTGCGCCGCTCGGTCACGGTCACCGAAGGCAAATGGTTCGCCGTGGATATCCTGGGCATGGGCCTGACCTGGATCCTGGTGGTGGAATACGTCCTGCAGAATCGCCAGCCCGGGCAGGCGATTCTGCTGGGTACCGTCTTCATGATCTACCAGTACGCGCAGCAGGCCGCCCAGGTGGTGGGCGCGATGGCCGCGAATTTCCAGAGCTTCGCGCGCATGCACACCGACTACGGCAGCGCCGAGCCGATCTGGCGGGCGCCCGGCGATCCCGACGCGGCGGTCCCCGCGGTCGTTCCCGACGCGCCCTGGCAAACGCTGGAACTGCGCGGCGCCACGTGGCGTTATGCCGACGATGCGCGCGGCGGACTGCATGGCGTGGACCTGCGCTTGCGGCGCGGCGCCCGGATCGCGCTGATCGGCCCCAGCGGGGGCGGCAAGAGTACGCTGCTGCGCACCCTGGCCGGCCTGTACCCGCCGCAGGCGGGTCAGTTGCTGCGCGACGGCAAGGCGGTCGATTGGGCCCAGTTGCGCACCTTGGCCACGCTCATCCCGCAAGAGGCCGAGGTCTTCGAGGCGAGCGTCGAGGAGAACCTGACCTTCGGCGAACCGGCCGATAGCGCGGTGCTCCAGTCAGCCGTGCATACGGGCGTGTTCGACGAGGTGCTGCAACGCATGCCGGAAGGGCTGGCCAGCGCGTTGAACGAGCGGGGCGGCAATCTTTCGGGAGGGCAGCGCCAACGCCTGGCCCTGTCGCGCGGCGTCCTGGCCGCGCATGGCAGCTCGCTGCTGCTGCTCGACGAACCCACCAGCGCGCTGGACCCGGCGGCCGAGGGCCTGGTATTCGACCGCATGGATGCCGCGTTTCCCACGGCTTGCATTATTGCGTCGGTGCATCGTCCCAGCCTGCTCGCCCGCTTCGACACGGTCATCGTGCTGGAGGCCGGCCGCGTGGTCGACGCCGGGCCGCGCGAAGACGTGTTGGCGCGCCGCGCGGCCTGAGCGGGACGACAGCCGCGCGGCGCGTGGCCTGGACTGGTCTGCGTCTGTTCCGCCGGGGTTCAAGCGAGGAGGCGGCGAGCGGCGTCGGCGATACTGCCCGCGTCCACCTTGAAATGGCGGCGCAGCGCGCTGCGGGTGTCGCTGCGCCCAAAGCCGTCGGTGCCCAGCGTGCGGTATGCCCGCCCGGCGGGAATATGCGCGCGGATCGATTCTGGCACCAGGCGTACGTAGTCCGATGCCGCGACGATGGGCCCGCCGCTGGCGGACAGGATGCGGTGCAGGTGCGGCATTGCGCCGGTGTCGGGGCGGCCCTGTCCCGCTCCGTCGTCCTGGTCCTCGTATGTCCGGGCATCCCTATCCAGTTCGCTCCAGCTGGTAATGCTGTAGAGATGGACGGTGTGGCCGGCGCGGTTCAGTTCCTCGCCGGCGCGCAGCACTTCGCGGAAGATGGCGCCCGACCCCAGCAAGGTGACGGCGGGTTTGCCGGCGGCGCCCTCCAGCGTCCGATGCAGATAGCCGCCCTTCATGATGTCGTCGCCATGCGCGTCGGCCACATCGGGCTGCGCGTAGTTTTCGTTCATCACGGTGACGTAGTAGAAAACGTCGCGCTGCGCCATCATCATTTCCCGCATTCCCGCATCGATGATGACGGCCAGCTCGCCGGCGTGGGCGGGGTCGTAGGCCCGGCAATTGGGGATCGTGGACGCCCAGAGGTGGCTGGTGCCGTCCTGGTGTTGCAGGCCTTCCCCGCCCAGGGTGGTGCGTCCGGACGTGGCGCCGATCAGGAAGCCGCGTGGCCGCTGGTCGGCCGCCGCCCAGATGAGATCGCCGATGCGCTGGAAACCGAACATCGAGTAGTAGATATAGAAAGGCAGCATGGCCACGCCGTGCGTGCTGTAGCTGGTGGCCGCGGCCGTCCAGCTTGAGATGGCGCCGGCTTCGCTGATGCCTTCCTCCAGGATCTGCCCGTCGGTGGCTTCGCGATAGGACAGGATGGAGCCGATATCTTCCGGCTCGTAGCGCTGGCCCTGGCAGGAATAGATGCCCACCTGCTTGAACAGGTTGGCCATGCCGAAAGTGCGCGCCTCGTCGGCCACGATGGGCACGATGCGCGGGCCCAGGACCGGGTCCTTGAGCAGATTGCCGAGCATGCGCACGAACGCCATCGTCGTGCTCATTTCCTTGCCGCCGGGCTGCGTCGCGAAGCCGCTCCAGGACGCGCGGTCCGGTGCCTGGACGGGCGCGCAGGCGGTATGCCGGGCGGGCAGGGCGCCGCCGAGGGCCTGGCGGCGCTCGCGCAGGTATTGCATTTCCGGCGACGACTCGGCGGGCTTGTAGAAGTCGACGTTCCTGACCATGTCGTCCGACAGCGGCAGCTTGAAGCGGTCGCGGAAGGACAGCAGGTCTTCGGGCTCCAGCTTCTTGTTGGAATGGGTGGTCATCTTGCCCTGGGCCGCCGGCCCCATGCCGAAGCCCTTCTTGGTGTGCGCCAGGATCACGGTGGGGGCGCCCGTCTTGCGCACCGCGGCGTGGTACGCCGCGTATATCTTGCGGATGTCGTGGCCGCCGCGCGTCAGCATATCGATCTGCTGGTCGGAAAGCGCGGCGATGAGGGCGGCGATCTCCGGGGACTGGCCGAAGAAGTTCTGCCGGTTATAGGCGGCATCCTTGGCGGCAAGCGTCTGCATCTGGCCGTCGACCGTCGCCGCCAGCGCGGCGCGCAGGCGGCCGGTGGCGTCCTGCGCGAAGAGCGGATCCCAATCGCTGCCCCAGAGCACCTTGATCACATGCCAACCGGCGCCGGAGAACAGCTTTTCCAGTTCGTCGATGATCTTGCCGTTGCCGCGCACGGGCCCGTCCAGGCGTTGCAGGTTGCAGTTCACCACCCAGGTGAGGTTGTCGAGATTCTCGCGGGCCGCGAGCGTGAGCGCGGCCATGCTCTCCGGTTCGTCCATCTCGCCATCGCCGAACACGCCCCAGACGCGCCGGCCGCGGCAATCGAGTATGCCCCGGTCGGTCAGGTAGTGCATGAACCGGGCCTGGTATATGGAATTGATGGGACCGATGCCCATGGACCCCGTGGGGAACTGCCAGAAGGCCGGCATCAGGTAGGGATGGGGATAGCTGGACAGTCCTTGCGCGCCGGCTTTGCGCGCGGCGATTTCGCGGCGGAAGTAGGCAAGGTCGCGCTCCGTCAGCCGGTTTTCCAGGTAGGCACGCGCATAGATGCCCGGGGCGCTATGGGGTTGGAAGAACACCAGGTCGCCCCGGTTTTGCGGGGCCATGTCGCGGCGGGCGTGGAAGAAGTGGTTGAAGCCCACTTCGAAGAGATCGGCCGCGCTGGCGTAGCTGGCGATGTGGCCGCCCAGTTCTCCGTAGGCCTGGTTGGCCTTCACCACCATGGCAAGCGCGTTCCAGCGCATGAGGGATGCCAGCCTTTCCTCGATCTCCAGGTCGCCGGGGAAGGGCGGCTCCCCGGCGAGCGGGATGGAGTTCACGTAGCCGCCATGGTCGCTGTGCTTGCCGTAGTCGCATTCAGGGGAGACCGCCCGCGGGCCGGCATCGGCCACATCCGCGAGTTGCGCGCGCAGGCGCGCGAGCATGCGGGCGCCGCGGTCGCCGCCGTGGATGCGGACCATGGCGGCGAAGGCTTCCTGCCATTCTTCCGTTTCCTGTGGGTCCGGGTCGATATATGAAGCGTCCATTCGTGTCTCCGTCCGATGGCATCCGCCGACGTCGCGGCGTGGGGGGGGAAGAGGCGGCAGGCTCTAGAAATAACATGACCGCCTGCCCGGCGACATGGTCCCTTGCCGCATTCCCGCCAGGGATCTAGGATGTCGAGACGGCCTAGAACAAGGAGCATCCCATGAATGCCTCGGGTAGTTCAACGCAGGTCCAGCCCTTGCAGATCGACGACATCACCGTTATCGACAACGCCAAGCTCAAGAAGGCCGTCACGGCCGCCGCGTTGGGCAACGCCATGGAGTGGTTCGATTTCGGCGTCTACGGTTTCGTCGCCACGGCCCTGGGCAAGGTGTTCTTCCCCGAGGCGTCGCCCGCCGTGCAGACCATTGCCGCCTTGGGCACCTTCTCCGTGCCTTTTCTCGTGCGGCCGTTGGGCGGCGTCTTCTTCGGGGTGATGGGAGACCGCTTCGGCCGGCAGAAAGTACTGTCGCTTACCATCATCATCATGGCGATCAGCACATTCTGCATCGGGCTGATTCCGTCCTACGAGGCCATCGGCCTGTGGGCGCCCCTGTTGCTGCTGTTGTGCAAGCTGGCCCAGGGGTTCTCGGTCGGCGGCGAATATACGGGCGCGGCCATTTTCGTGGCGGAATATGCCCCTGATCGCCAACGCGGTTTCCTGGGCAGCTGGCTGGACTTCGGCTCCATCGCGGGCTTCGTCCTGGGCGCGGGCCTGGTAGTGCTGCTGCACACCACGCTGGCGGAGCAGCGCTTTCTCGACTGGGGCTGGCGCCTGCCGTTCTTCGTGGCGGGGCCATTGGGCCTGCTGGGCCTGTATCTGCGGCACGCCGCCGAGGAAACGCCGGCCTTTACCCAGCAATTGGAAAAAATGGAAAAGGAAGACCGCGCTGCCGTGCAGGAGCGGCCCACGGTGTCGTTCAAGGATATCTTCTCCAAGTATCGCAAGGCCTTGCTGGTCTGCATCGGCGTGGTACTGGTGACCAACATCACCTACTACATGCTGCTGACCTACATGCCCACCTATTTATCGAGCAGCCTGGGATATTCCGAGGAGCATGGCGTCCTCATCATCGTCGTGGTGATGATAGGCATGTTGTTCGTACAGCCCATGGTGGGTTTTCTCAGCGACAAGGTGGGACGCAAGCCTTTCCTGCTGATAGGCAGCATCGGCCTGCTGATCTTCTCCATTCCCGCCTTCCACTTCATCGGCAGCGACAACCTGGGCCTGATCTTCCTGGGCTTGCTGGTCATCGCCATCCTGCTGAACTGCATGACGGGCGTGATGGCGTCGACCCTGCCCGCGCTGTTCCCCACCCGCATTCGCTATAGCGCGCTGGCCAGCGCGTTCAACGTCGCCATCATCGTCGCGGGGCTGACCCCGACCGTCGCGGCCTGGCTGGTGGAAGGCACCAACAACGTGATGATGCCCGCGTATTACCTGCTCGTGGCGGCCGTGATCGGGCTGGCGACCTCTTTCTTCCTGCCCGAAACCGCCAATCGCCCGCTGCGCGGCGACACCCCGAATGCCGCCAACCGGCGCGAGGCCAAGGTCCTGTTGCAGCAGGCCTACGACCATATCGAGGAAACCGTGCAGGAAGTCGACGCGGAGATCGCGGAGCTGGAAGAGCGGCTGGCGTCCTTGCGGCAGCGCCGCCAGCGGCTGGCGGATCGCCATCCGCACCTGGAATAGACCAGCGTCCCGTGCCGTTCGTCGTGCCGAGGAAACGGCGCGGCGACGGCCTGCCACCATCGCTCAACGTCGTCGATAGAACGCCAGCTTGTCGGTGTCCAGCGTCACGCCGAAGCCTGGGCCATCAGGCACGACCAAGGCGTGGTCCTTGAACTCAATCGTTGCCGGGGCGATGTCGTCGGTCAGAAGATGCGGCCCGAACAGTTGGGCGCCGAGCGTCAGGTTGGGCATGGTCGAGAAAATGTGCGCATAGGCGGAGGTCCCGATCTGTCCTTCTATCATCGTGCCTCCGAACAGGCGTATGCCGGCGGCGTGGGCAATGTTGGCGACCTGCTTCGTACGCAGCAAGCCTCCATGCTTGGTCACCTTCACGGAGAAGGCGTCGGCGGCATGATGGTGCGCGATGCGCATCGCGTCCTGCGCGGTCATCACGCCTTCGTCGGCCATGATGGGTATCGAAAATCGCTCGGTCAGACGCTTCATTCCATCGATATCATGGGCCGGCAGCGGTTGCTCGATGATCTCTATGCCGCCGGCTTCGAGCTCGGCGATGCCCCATTTTGCCGTTGGCTCGTCCCATCCCTGGTTGATGTCGACCCTGACCCGCGCCTTGTCGCCCAGCGCCTCCCGGATGGCCAGGGCGCGTTCGACATTCTCGCGCGGGTCGCCCTTGCCGATCTTGACCAGGAAGAGTTTGTAGCGGCCCTCCGCCAGCTTGGCTTCGGCTTCGGCGACATCCTTGTCGATCACGCCATTGCCAAGGACCCACAGCAAGGGGATAGTGACGTGGACTTTTCCGCCAAACAATTGATAGGCGGGCACGCCGACGGACCGGGCCAGCGCGTCGACACAGGCCATCTCGATGCCGCCCTTGGCATAGGCGTTGTTCTTGATAACCTGGTCCATCAGCATCACGAGAGATTCAAGCCGGCGGATGTCATGCCCAATCAGGTAGGGGGCGATGCAGTCGTCGATCATGGATTTGATCGCCCCGGGGGCCTCTTCGCCGTAGTGGGGGATGATGGCTATCTCGCCCAGGCCCTCGACGCCGCACTCGCTACGGATGCGCACAATTACCTGGCTATGCCGGTCGATCACCGCCATGGCGAGCTTGTGCGGCCGGGCAACCGGCAGGTCGATGATCGCGGTTTCTATGCTGTGCAGCTTCACGCGGCCTCCTGCAGATGGCACACCCCATCGACATAGGCTTTGCGCCAGCGGGTGATACGGATTTCGGCAAACAGGTCGCCCTGGAAGAACGGGTCGGCCTCGATGAAGTCCCGGGCTTCCTCCCGCGTCGCGGCGGTGATGACATAAATGCCGCCTCCGACGTCGCTGCCGTCCTCATGCAGCTTCGCTCCGCAGGCCAGCAGGCGCCGCGCGTTGGATTCGAGAAAGGCGAGGTGAGCAGGCCGCAGCGCCTGGCGAGTGCCTTGGTGCCCCGGTTTATCGAACGTTTCAATGAAGTAGGTCATGAGGTTTCTCTCTTCAGTCCTGGCTGCCTTCCAGCCCAGTGGCGCGCAGCAGCATCCGGTGGCTGTCGAGCTGGTCCGTGACGAGCTTGCGCAGCGCTCCCGGCGTCGACGGTGTGAATATGAAGTCCTGCACCAGCATGGCCTGCTTGACGGCAGGTTTCTCCATGGCCGTCTTGAAAGCCGCGTCGACGCGGTCGACAACGTCCGCAGACATGCCGGCCGGGCCGAACAGCCCTAGCCATGGTGCGATAGGGAAACCGTCGAGGCCGGCCTCCGCCATGGTCGGCACGCCCGGGGCATTCGGGCTGCGAACGGGCAATATCGTGGCCAATGCCTTGAGCTTGCCGGCCCTGACTTGCGGCATTCCTGTTCCGGAGGTCGCGACTGCCGCATCCACCTGGCCGCCAAGCATGTCGTTGATCATCGGCGGTTCGCCCTTGTAAGGAACGCCGAGGATATCCACCTTGCTGGCGTTGGCCACATAGGCGAAAGAGAGCAAGCCCGTCACGTTACCGTAGCCATAGCTCAGCTTTCCGGGGTGCTTCCTGATGTGCTGGATGAAATCCTGCAGCGTGTCGCCCGGCTCGTCGGCGCGGGCGTAGAGAAAGAAGGAGTACCGACCGATATCGGTAATGGGCGTGAAATCCTTGAGCGGATCGTAGGGAGGACGCTTGCGCATGACGGGCACCCCCGACATGGGGCTGTTGGTGGCGATCAGCAGCGTATAGCCGTCGGGCTTTGCGCGGGCCACTTCGCTGGCGGCGATGGAGCCGTCAGCGCCTGGCTTGTTCTGGATGATGATGGATTGTCCCAGTGTCTGACCCGCTTCGGCGGCGAGCGTGCGGGCGATGACGTCGGTGGACGATCCGGCCGGGAAATGCACGATCAATGTGATCGGTTTCTCCGGGAAGGCTGCGATCGCCGCGGGCGCGAAAGTCAGTGCAGC
Source organism: Achromobacter aloeverae (assembly GCF_004121055.1). Taxonomy (GTDB): domain Bacteria; phylum Pseudomonadota; class Gammaproteobacteria; order Burkholderiales; family Burkholderiaceae_B; genus Bordetella_C; species Bordetella_C aloeverae. The sequence goes on along the minus strand of NZ_PYAL01000001.1, from coordinate 867,854 downwards.
GCTCGTCAGCAATGCGCCGGGGAGGAATCGCTTCATGAATGTCTCCTGTTTTCGGTCGTTGTCGGCCGGCATTCTAGTAACCGCAATGCGATCCGTATAATGAGATCTGGCGCCAGGAACGTTCGTTTTCATCGATCAATTGCACACGCAATGGAAATTCGCCAGCTCAGGTATTTTCTTGAAGCGGCCAGCCGCGAGCACGTCACCCAGGCCGCGCGTGCGCTGCATATCACACAGTCCACGCTTTCGCATCAATTGCGCCAACTCGAGGCGGAATTAGGCACGCCCTTGTTCGACCGGGTCGGCAGGCAGGTGCGGCTGACCGATGCCGGCCGGCTCTTTTCGCGTTTCGCGCTGAAGGCGCTGCGTGATCTGGAAGACGGTCAGCTCGCCCTGCAGTCGCTGAATGCGTTGCAAAGTGGTGAGTTGCGGGTGGGCGTGATCACGACCTACACCAATTCGCTGTTGTCGGGAGCCATCGCCTCTTTCGCAAGGCGCTATCCGGGCATACACCTGCACGTCGAGGATTTGCCGATGAGGCAGATCGAAGGGAAGCTGCAGGACGGGCTGCTGGACCTGGGGCTAGGTTTTACGACGTCCGACAATTGCGAGGAGCTGGTCAATGAGCCCCTGTTCTCGGAACGGCTGATGTTGCTGGTGAGGAATGACCATCCCCTGGCGGGGCGCAAGGCCGTTCGGAAGAAAGACCTCTCCGTCCTGGATATCGCGCTGCAATCCCGATTGTACTTTTCGCGTGAACTGATCGAACGTCACTTGTCCCGGCATATTCGAGGTCGCATCCGGATCGAACTGGACTCGATTCCCGCGATGCAGAACATCGTCGCCAACAGTCACCTGGCCTGCATGCTTTTCGAGGGCGCGGTTATCGCGTCGCCCGCGATGCGGGCGATTCCCATCACGCCGCATGTCACCCGCACCGCGGCGCTGTTGTGGCCGCGCGACCGCTATCGATCGGAGGCGGCCAGGGAATTCGTGACCGCCATAAAGGCCAATATGCCGCTCGCGATCGCGCGCTGAGTCCGGGGTGTGAAGATTCGCTTGATGCGCCCCGGCATGGGCCTTACGATCCAGCCGGCAATAATCGGCGCTCCCCTATCGGCATACGGACAACTACGGTACTACCCATGGATCTATCCTGCGTTCACAACCTCCTGGACTTCGAACCGCTGGCGCGCAAGGTGCTGCCGCGCGCCATGTTCAGCTACATCCAAAACGGCGCGGAAGACGAGGCGACGTTGCGGCGCAACCGGAGTGTCTTCGATCGCTATGGCTTCATCCCGCGCATGCTCAACGACGTATCGGGCCGCGCCCAAGGCATCGAGCTGTTCGGGCACAAGTACGCCAGTCCCTTCGGCATTTCCCCCGTCGGACTGGGCGCGATGTATTCCTTCGGCGGCGATGTCGCGCTCGCCACGGCCGCCGCCCGGTGCAATGTGCCGTATGTGCTTAGCGGCGCGTCGCTGACCCGCCTGGAGACGGTTGCGGCCGCCGCGCCCCATGCCTGGTTCCAGGCCTATCTGCCAGGCTCCGATGACGAGATCAGGCGTTTGCTGGACCGCGCCGGCGCGGCCGGCTACCGGACGTTGGTGCTGACGGTGGACCTGCCGGTATCGGTGAGCCCGGACCGGTATGTGAGGAATGGCTTCTCCTCGCCCCTGCGCCCCAGCGTCGATCTGGCGCTCCAGGGAATCACGCGGCCGCGCTGGTTGGTCGGCACGTTCCTGCGCACGCTGCTGGCGCACGGCATGCCGCACCTGGAGAACTGGAGGGCCGATCGCGGTAGCCCGGTTTTGTCGAAGAATGTGCAGAAGGATATCAAGGCGCGGGACAGCCTGAGCTGGAAACATGTGGAGGCCGCGCGGTCGTTCTGGCGCGGGAACCTGGTCGTCAAGGGCATCCTGTCGGCGCAGGACGCTGGCATCTGCCGGGGAATCGGCGTCGACGGGATCATCGTGTCCAACCACGGCGGCCGGCAGATCGACGGCGCGGTCTCGCCCCTGCATGTGCTGCGCGATATCGTGGACGCCGTGCCGGAGCTGGTCGTCATGATGGACAGCGGCATCCGACGCGGATCCGATGTCCTGAAGGCGATCGCGCTGGGCGCGCGCTGCGTTTTCGCGGGCCGCCCCTACAACTACGCCGTCGCCGCCGCCGGGCAAGCGGGGGTGGTGCACGCCCTCGGCCTGTTGCGCGACGAGGTGCACCGCAATATGGCGCTGCTGGGCATCAACCACCCCTACGAGATGTCGATGGCCTTGATGCGTGATCTTGCGGATAGTGGCCTGAGGGCCGGCACCGCGTAGCTCAGGCTTCGGTGCGGGACGTTCGCTTTCTCAGGACGCGGTCGCTTCGTGTACCGCTCGCGCGGCCCCTCGGCGCGGGCTGGCCGGTCGCGACAGGTTCGAACGGCGTGCGCGCCCTGGGCTCCAGCTCATCGACGATCCGCTGCAGCAGCTTGAACAGGCGTTGGCGCTCCGGTTCGGACAACGGCGCCATCTGTTCGGCATACGTGGCCTCGGCCATCGCGGCTGTCTGGTTCACGGCGCGCAGTCCGTCGGCCGTTAGCGTGAGTTGACGCTGCCGGCGATCGTCGTCGGCTTTCTTGCGTGTGATCCAGCCGCGGGTTTCCAGCGCCTGGACGATCTGCGACACGGTCACCTTGTTCATGCCGATCGCCTTTGCCAGGTCGCCCTGGTTCACGCCGTGCAGATCGTGCAGCGCGACCATGACGGAATATTGGGCGGGCGATAGCGACAGCCGCTCGAAGTTCGCTTCGAAGATGGCGACGTAGATCTGGTGGGCGCGCCGCAGCAGGAAACCTGGTCGCGAGTAAAGCTGGGAGAGTCGTTCGACGTGCTGAGCGGACATGTATATGGATGGTTGAGGCGCCATGGCGCGAAACAGCGGATGGTGCGGATGCCCGGTGTCGGGTTCTCCCCCCGCGTGGACCGTCGCCGCGCTCATGACGCCGGCTGCCGGTCGGCGCGATGGCCGCTGAGCTCGGCGCCGGCTTGCGTGGACAGGGCCCGGTAGCAGGGCATCGCGGCGCAGGCGAACAGCGCGAGGATGACGAACGCCACCGAAAAATCCATGCCGGCCGGCGTACCGCGGGCGCCTAGGTTAGCAGACCACTGGACGGCCAGCGCCGACAGGGAGATTCCCAGCATGATCGCCAGTTGCCAGGCCATGGTGTTCAATGTGGTCGCCGATGCCACCTTGCCGGGGGGAAGGTCGGAATAGGACACGGCGGTCAGCGCATTGAACTGGACCGCCCTGAAGAAGCTGGCCATCGAGACGAACGCCGTAATGCCGGCCAGGCCCCAATGCGGCAGGGAGAAGAGGGCGCAGCCGGCCAGCGCCGCGGCGCACGCCACGCCGTTGTAGCAAAGCACGCGCCGAAAACCCCAGCGGCGCAGCACGCGGGTGGTCTGCGTCTTGGTGAAGAACGCAATCGAGCCGCTGACCAGCAGCACGATGCCGCTTTGCAGGGCGGTGTAGCCCAGGCCCAGCTGCAACATGAGCGGCAGCAGGAAAGGCAGGGCGCCATAACCCACGCGGACCAGGGATCCTCCCCAGAAGCCGGCCGCGAAGGTGGGCAGGCGCAGCAGGCGAAAATCCAGCATGGGCGCCGTCAGGCCACGGAAGCGGCGCACATACAGCCAGACGCACAACGCCAGGGCCAAGGCCAGGCCGCCCAGCAGCGGCAGCGCGCCGCCGTGGCGCGCCTGTTCGATCAGCAGGATCAGCAAGGCCAGCGCGGCGCCTGCCAGCAACCATTCCTTTGCGTCGAAAGCCAGGTCGGCGCGGTGATGCAGCTGCGGCATGATGTTGCGGGCGGCCCATAGGCCGGCCAGGCCCACCGGCACATTGATCAGGAATACCCAATGCCAGGACAGGTAGGTTGAAAACAATCCTCCCAGGGGCGGCCCGAGCATCGGACCCGCCATGGCCGGTGTGATGAACCAGGCCAATGCCTCGACCAACTGTGCCTTGCTGGTCGTATGCACGATGGCGGTGCGGCCCACCGGCACCATCATGGCCGCGGCCATTCCCTGCAAGGCGCGGCATACCGCCAACATGGCCAGGCTGGGCGCCATGGCGCACAATACGGAGCTGGCCGTGAACAAGGCCACTGCCCAGCAGAACACCGTGCGCGTGCCATGCCGCGCCGCCACCAGGCCGCTCAAGGGCACGAAAACCAGCGAGCAGAGCAGGTAGATGGTCATCGTCAGGTTCAGGCTCAACGGATCGACGCCGAAGTCGCGGGCGATGTCCGGGATGACGGGACTGATGATGGTGGCGTCCAGCTGCTCCATGAAGTAGGCGGAGCCGACCAGGATGGACAGGGGCCGGAAGCTGGTGGCCGCGGGAAGCGGGGCGGCGGCGCCGGCGGTACCGGTCCCGGCGGCTGCACCGGCCGGAGGCGCGATGGAAGATTCGTCGCGAGGGGAGGAAGGCATGTATCTCCGTATCCGTAGGAAGGAAAGCGCCCATCATTCTGCGCGTTCGGGCGCGCAGTCAAAAATGACAATAGTAAATAAGCTAACAAATTAATGTGCGTTTGATAGTTAGCCCGCTGACGATACGATGCCAGGCATATCGATCGCAATGGAGCAGGGCAATGGCAATTTTTGAACTGGCGACGCCGGAGTGGCTGGCGCAGCATGCCGGGCAGCGTGACCTCATCCTCATCGACACGCGTCCGGCGGCCGATTACTGGGCCGGTCATATCCCCGGCGCGCGGCATATTGAGCCATCGCTGTTCGCGATCGCCTCGACCGACGCCTCCTCGCTGGCGCGTCTGCATGCCATCCTGGGATGGAGCCTGAGCGCGCTGGGAATTTCCCGCGATTCCCGCGTCGTCGTCGGCGGCGCGCAGAATGAGGTGAACGCGTCCAGGGTGGCGTGGGCCTTGGCCTATGCCGGCGTCGAACGCATCGCGCTGCTGGATGGCGGCATCGAAGCATGGACGGGCGAGCGCACGACCGTCGCGCCCGCCGTGACCGCGACCGCCTACACCGTGGTTCCGCAGGCCGGCTATCTGGCTACGGCCGACGAGGTGCTGGCCGCCGTGGAAAAGCAAGCCGAGGCGCCGTCCGCTCAGGCCGGCGTTCGCATCATCGACGCCCGCTCCAGGGAGGAGTACGCGGGTCGACGCAGCAATGCCGGCCGCACCGGCCGCGTGCCGGGTGCGCGTTTCTGGGATGCGGCCGTCGAGCTTGGCGCCGACGGGCGCTTTGCCGCCGCCGGCCAACTGGCGGCCGCGGCCAAGGACATCGTCGCCGCCGAGGAGCGCGCTGTCGTCTATTGCGGCGGTGGCGGCCGTGCGGCCCGGACCTTCATCGCCCTGCAGCTCGCGGGACATACCGGCGCGGCGGTCTATCCGGCGTCCTGGAACGAGTGGGGCACTTCGGAACGCTATCCGGTGGACGCGGCCGTCATCTAGCCGCGATGTGGACGTTTGGTATCCGTCATCAGACAACAGCAAGGATGCAAGAAAAACATGTACGGCATAGTCGTCGACAACGATAAGCTCGACCGGATCCAGCCGAAGATCCTGGATATGACCCGCTATCTCGGCAGTCCCGTCGAAACCGGCGGTGTGACAGTTACGCCTTATTCCCCCACCGTGGGCGCGCGCGTCAGCGGCTTGCGCATCGATGGAAACGGCGAGGTCGCTCCCGAGATACGGAAGCTGCTGCGCGGGACGCTGCTGCGCTACGGCTTCCTCAGCTTCGAGCCGGGCACGGTAGGGGTCGAGCACTTCGAGCGGCTGGTGTCCTTGTTCGGCAAGGCCAAGCTGATGAATACGCCCTATACGCCGGAGACGGGCAAGAGCGGCCAGCTCAATACCATCGATGCGTCCACCAAGAAAACGCGCATGAACTACATCTGGCATATGGACCAGGTGTTCCAGCCGACGTCGCCGCCGTACACGGCCCTGCTGGGAGAAACGATGCCCGCGCTGGGCGGCGATACGCTGTTCGCCAATGCGACGGCCGCCTACGACCTGCTCGATCCCCTGCTGGTGGCTTACCTGGAGACGCTGACCGCCGTCCACGATGCCGACACGATGGGCTACCTGACGCTGGCGTATCACGACTTCGAGGCGCGCGCGGAGCAGCGGCGCAAGTATCCGCCCATCGAAGTGCCGCTCATACGTACGCACCCGGAGACAGGACGCAAGCAGATCTTCGTCAACGAGCTTTATACGCACCGGATCCTCGGCGTCAGCCGGCGCACCAGCCAGGCCCTGCTGGATATCCTGTTCGACGCGCTCAGTGCGCCGGAAGTGCAGGCTCGCCATCGCTGGGAGAGCGGGACCGCCCTGATCTGGGATAACCGTACCGTGCAGCATCGGGGCGTTCCGGATTTCGGACCGCAGCAGCGCGTCATGCACCGCGCGCTGGTGCTTTGAATCATCATGGCGGACGGCGTCCGCCTGTCCCTTCCTCGACGTGAACAAGACATGAATCGCAGAGACTTTCTACAACTGGCGGCGGGCGCGACGGCCGCCGGCATGCTGCCCGGCGGCGCCTGGGCGCAGGACAACAAGACGGTGCGCATTACGCTGCCCTCGGCCGGCAGCGCGGGCTCGGCCTGGCGGCCGCTGGTCGGCCAGTACAAGCTGGACAGCGATCTGGGCATTACGCTGGATTGGCTGACAGCGGATCCGGGCAAGATGCAAGTGCAGTTGAGCGCCGGCTCCCTGGACGTGGGGGTGTTCGGGTCGGTGGGATTGGCGACGCTGGCCAACCGGGGCAGCGACATCGTCCTGTTCGGCCCCGCGCTGAACAATCATGGCCGGTGGATCGTGCGGGGCGACAGCCCCTACAAGTCGCCCAAGGACCTGGTCGGCAAGCGGATCGCCACGACGGCCGAGACCAGCGAAACATACCAGCAGGCACGCATCGCCGCGTCCTTGACCGGGCTGGACCTGAAAAAGGACGTCAAGGTGATCTTCGGATCGCCCACCGCCAACCTGGCGCTGTTCGAGCGCGGCGACGTGGACGGCATCATTACGCTGGAGCCGACGGCCACGCGCCTGGTGGGGCGCGGTGCGCGTGAGATCGCCCGCGTGGCCGATATCTGGAAGGAGGCGACAGGCCAGGCCGACGATCCCTTCCTGGTCGGCCTGGCGGCAAGCAAGAGCTGGTTCGAGCAGAACCGGGCGACGGCGGCCAAGCTGGCAACGCTGTTCGAACGGATCGGGACGACGGTCGCCCAGCATCCCGACAGCCTGAAGCCCATCGCCGCTGAGCTGGGGCTGAAGGCTGACGAGACCCAGGCCATCGATCTGCTGCCGCGGCGCCTGGCACCCACCTACGCAACGAAGTGGGACGCCAGCGTTTTCGCCACCATGGACAAGCAGGTCGAAGTGGCGGTGAAGCTGGGCCTGCTGGATGCGGTGCCGGCCCGAAAACTCTATGTGAAGGCCTGAATGCGCTCCGACAATGCAATCCTGCGCGGCGGCGATGCGTCGCCCCCGCGCCCCGCCTTGTCGTGGCGCTTGCGGGCCTTCGTGGCCCGTGCCTGGCCTCCGGCGGCTTTCTTCGCGCTGTTGATCGCCTGCTGGGAAGCCATGGCGGTCTGGCTGCATTCCCCCTTGGTACCAGGCTGCGGCGCCATACTGCGCGAGCTGGTGGAGATCGTGGCCAGCGGGTTTGCCTTTACCGAAATCGGCGTCACCTTCCTGCGCATGTCGCTGGGCTTCCTGCTGGCGCTGCTTTTCGCCCTGCCTGTCGGTATTCTCACCGCCGTATCGCGCAGTGCCGAACGCTTCTTCGAACCTGGCGTCATCCTCGGCCTGACCGTGCCGGGCCTGGTCTGGGCCCTGCTTTGCGTGATCTGGTTCGGCGTGTCCCTGGCGTCGCCCGTGGTGGCGGTGGCCCTGGGCGTGCTGCCCGCCATGGTCATCTCGGTGCATCAAGGCGTCCGTTCCCTGGAGCACGAGCGCGTGGAGATGCTGCGGGTCTTCCGGCTGCCGCCCGCCTTGGTGCTGCGCAAGGTGTGGCTGCCGCTGCTTTACAGTTTCATCGTTTCTGGTTGCCGCATCGGCTTTTCCATCGCCTGGAAGGTCATCGTGCTGGTGGAGATCTTCGGCATGTCGGATGGCGTGGGCTATCAGCTGAATTCGAAGTTCAGCACCCAGGATGTCGAGGGCGTCATCGCATGGACGCTCGCTTTCTGGGTCGCGATGCTGGTCATCGAGCATGGCATCTTCCGACCGTTGGAAGTCCACGCCAATCGTTGGAAAAGGGGCGTCGCGCGATGAGCAGCAACATACAGCTCCGCGGCATCTCCAAGCACTATCCGCCGTCCGGGAATACCGCCGCCCGTACCGTCCTCGCCCAGCTGGACCTGGACATCCGCGCGGGCGAGCTGCTTGCGCTGGTGGGGCCTTCGGGCTGCGGAAAATCGACGCTGCTCAATCTCATTGCCGGACTGGACCTGCCCACGCAGGGCGATCTTCGGTTCGACCGTCCTTTCCCGAGCATCAACCTGGGTGTCGTGTTCCAGCAGCCTCGCCTGCTGGACTGGCTGAGCGTCGCGGAGAATATCGGCATCGTCCTTGCCGGCCGGAGAAAAGGAAAGGACGATGTGGCGCGTACCGTGCAGCAGTTGCTCCAGCGCGTCGAGTTGCCCGAACATGCCCACGCTTATCCGCAATTCCTGTCCGGCGGGCAGCGCCAGCGCGTTTCCATCGCGCGCGCCTTTGCCGTGCAGCCCGATGTGCTGCTGCTGGACGAACCCTTCAGCGCGCTGGACGAACTGACCGCGCGGCGCTTGCGCCAGCTTCTGCAGGCCATGTGGATGTCCGGCGACGGACCGCGCCCGACGGGCGTGCTGGTGACGCACAACATGCTGGAGGCTGCCTTCCTGGCCGACCGTATCGCCGTCATGGGCGGGTCTCCGGCCGGCATCGTACGTATCGTCGAGGTGGATGTGCCCCGGCCGCGCGATCCCGATGATCCCGCCTTGTTCGAAGTACACAGGCAGGTGATGCACGCGTTGCAGGAATGAGCGCGCGGCCGGATGAGATCATCATCCGGTCGCGTATTGGCAGGCCGTCACGCAGATGGCGTTCGGCCGCCCTGGCCTCCATCTCCCCGCGGTAGAAAATCTCGTCGAAGCCCTGTGCCAGGGGTTGGGACTTTATCTCGGTGATGAACCGTTCCATGCGCTGGTCGAATTCCGTGCGGTCCATGAAGGCGTCGACATCGTAGACCGTCAGGAAATGGCCGGCTCCGCTGCGCTTGTCGTAGTGGTAGGGGCCGCTCACGCCGCTGAGGAATTGCGACCCGGACAGCACGCCGGACAGGACGTCCACCAGCGTGGCGATGGCATAGCCTTTGTGATGGGCCATGGGCAGGATGATGCCGTTGATCGCCGCCTCGGGGTCGGTGGTGGGCGCGCCGTCGGCGTCCAGCGCCCAGCCCAGGGGGATCTGCTCGCGCCGCTGGCGCGCGGTCTCCGGCGGCGCCGCGATAGACCAGGGGTGGGGGCCGATGATCTTTTGCTTCGCGCCGCCCCAATACCGCGCGGATCACCAAGATCGGCGACGCGGATTGAGCCGCGTCGCGGCTACCACTGCCCATCCCTTTCGTGCCTGTGTGGCTCGAAAGTATCCAGCAGGAAATCCACCAGCGCGCGCGTCTTCGCCGATAGATAGCTCCTGGTGGGAAACACCGCGTAAATGTCCGCCGGCGGCAGGTCCCATTTCGGCAGGACGGGCGCCAGCCGCCCGCTCCGGAACAGCGGCGCGATTTCCCATAGCGACCGCATCAGGATGCCGTGCCCGTCCAGCGCCCAGTTCACCACGCATTCGCCGTCGTTGGACGCCAATGGACCGCGCACCTTGACGGTCTCCGCATGGCCGCCGGACTTCAGGTGCCACGTGCCGAAGGTTTCGTCGTTTTCCTGAATGAACAGGCAGGCATGCTGGGCGAGCTCGCGCGGTGCCGCCGGGTGGCCGTGCCTGGCCAGATAGGACCTGGCCGCGCCCAGGACGCGGCGGTTGCGCGCGAGCAGGCGCGCGGTCAGCGTTGAGTCCGGCATTTCGCCCAGCCGTATCTGCAGATCGAATCCCTGTTCTATCAGGTTGACCGGGCGGTCGGTGAGCGTGAGCTGGACTTCGACTTCCGGATATTGCCGCGCGAACGCGGACAGTGCGGGAGAAATGTAGCGCCGTCCAAATCCCAGCGTCGCCACCACGCGCAAGGTGCCCCGGGGCATTGCTCGCGCACCCGCCACCTTGCGCTCCAGCGCTTCCAGTTCCTCCAGCACGCGGGCGCCTTCGAGCAGATACGTTTCGCCCTCCGGGGTCAGGCTGGCCCGCCGCGTCGTCCGGTTCAGCAAACGCACCCCCAGGCGCCGCTCGACGGCGTTCAGGCGCTTGCTGACGGCGGGCGGCGTAATGCCCAGTTGCCGCGCCGCGACGCGCAGGCTCGGATGCTTCGCGAGGATGGCGAAGAACTCCAGGTCGGAAATGGGGCTCATTGTGAACTTTAAAGAAATAAAGAACTAAATTCAGATGACATTATCGATCAGCAATTCACTATTAATATTCGACCACACAAAGACTATTAAAAGGAGACATTCATGCTGCGTCGCGGGCTTCTTGCCATCCTCGCCACTTTCGCCGGGTGTATCTCGGCCTCTGCCTGGGCCGCTACGGCGGCGGCCGACTACCCGGAGCGCCCCATCAAGCTCATCGTGCCGTATGCCCCGGGAGGCAGCGCGGACATCGTTGCCCGCATGGTCAGCGACGAGTGGGCCAAGGCGCTGGGTCGCGCCATCGTCATAGAGAATCGCGGCGGCGCTGGCGGCAACGTGGGCGTCGACGCGGTCGCGAAATCGGCGCCCGACGGATACACCATCGGTTTGCAGACGGTTTCGCTGGCCATCAATCCGTCCTTGTTTCCCACCATGCCGTACGACACGTTGAAGGACCTGGCGCCCATCGGCATGGTGGCCTCCTCGCAGCACGTGCTGGTGGTCAATAACGACGTCCCGGCTAAGAACGTCCAGGAATTGATCGCGCTGGCCAGGAAGGAGCCAGGCAAGCTGACCTATGCCTCGGCGGGACCCGGCAGTACCTTCCATATGGCGGCGGAGCTGTTCAAGGCGGTCGCGGGCGTCGATATCGTGCACATTCCCTATCGCGGCGGTGGCCCCGCGCTGATCGACGTGATGAGCGGGCAGGTACAGCTGTGCTTCCCGGTGCTGGCGGCCGCGCAAGGCCAGATCCAGGGCGGCAAGATACGCGCGCTGGGCGTCACTGGGACCAGGCGTTCGCCACTGATGCCCGACGTGCCGACCATCGCCGAGGCGGGTTTGCCCGGCTATTCCTTCGATACGTGGTTCATTGTCTTCGCGCCGGCGCGCACGCCGCAGCCTATCCTGGACAAGCTGAATCAAACCCTTGTACAGGTGCTCGGCGCCAAGGCGACGGTGGACCGCATGACCCGCGAAGGTTTCGAGGCGACGCCGTCCACGCCCGCGCAAGCGCGGGCTCGCCTGGAGACCGAGATCCCCAAATGGAACAAGCTGGTCAAGGATCGCGGAATCACGATGCAGTGATCCGACGGCCGCAATTCTCCCTTTTCATGCGACACCCATGACGCCACGCACCTTCTATCAAAAGCTTGTCGATGCGCACACGGTCGCCCGGCTCGACGAGCAGAACATCCTGCTCTTCTGCGACCTGCACCTGATGAACGAGTACACCAGCCCACAGGCCTTCGCCGGTTTGTACGAGGAACGCCGGGTCGTGCCCATGCCCGGGCAGAACGTGGCCGTGGTGAGCCACATCATTCCCACGCATCCGGGCAAGATCCGTGTCATCGCCGATCCGCCGTCGGCCCTGCAGGCCAGCTATCTGAAAAAAAACTGCGATACCTTCGGCATTCCGCTGTTCGACACGAACGACGCGCTGCAGGGGATCGAGCATGTGGTGGCGCCCGAGCACGGAATGATACGGCCCGGCATGGTCGTCATTTGCGGCGATAGCCACACGACGACCTATGGGGCCCTGGGCGCGCTGGGCTTCGGCATCGGCACGACGGAGGTCGAGCATGTGCTCGCCACGCAGACGCTGGTCTATCGCGTGGCGAAAACCATGCATGTCCGCGTCGACGGAAAACTGGCCGAGGGCGTGACGGCCAAGGACCTGGTGCTGGCCATCATCGGCCGCATCGGTGCGCGCGGCGCGCTGGGCTATGTCATCGAATACAGCGGCAGCGCGATCGACGCCCTGTCCATCGAGGCCCGGTTCACGCTGTGCAACATGATCGTCGAGGCCGGCGCCCGGGGGGCATTGATCGCGCCCGACCGCAAGGCGGTCGACTACGTGATGGCGCGCGCGCCGGACCTCGCCGGTACTTATCGGGAAGCCGCCCTGGAAGCCTGGCGCGACCTGCGTACGGACAGCGGCGCGGTCTTCGATAGCTTCCACGCCTTCGATGCGCGGCTGGTCGCGCCGCAGGTTACCTGGGGGACCAGCCCGGACCAGGTCGTCGGCATCGACGAGCACGTCCCACGCCTGGATGCATTGGCCGAGGGCGCGGTTCGGGTCAGCGGCGCGCGCGCATTGGCGTACACCGGGTTGCGGGAGGGGGAGGCAATCGAAGGCACGCCGGTCCAGCATGTCTTCATCGGCTCCTGTACCAATGGCCGCATCGAGGACCTGCGCGCGGCTGCGGCCATCGTACGCGGTCGCCATGTCGCGCAGGGGGTGCGGGCCATGGTCGTGCCCGGTTCCGGGGCCGTCAAGGCAGCCGCCGAGGCGGAGGGGCTGGACCGGGTCTTCCTCGATGCGGGCTTCGAATGGCGCAACGCCGGATGCTCGATGTGCCTGGCCATGAACGACGACGTCCTGGCCGATGGCGTGCGTTGCGCGTCCACCACCAATCGGAATTTCGAGGGCCGGCAGGGACGCGGCGCGATCACCCATCTCATGAGCCCCGCGATGGCCGCCGCCGCGGCGACGACGGGCCGTATCACCGATGTGCGCCGGCTGGAGAGGAATCATGGTTGACATATCCATCATCGAAGGGCGCGCCGCGCCTCTGCCTATCGAGAATCTCGACACCGACCAGATCATGCCCAAGCAGTTCCTGCGAGGAATAGACAAGTCGGGATTGACCGCGGGCCTGCTTCACGACTTGCGGTTCGACAGGGCGGGAAGGCCCGATCCGGATTTCGTGTTGAACCGGGCGGCTTACGCGGGAGCGTCGGTGCTGGTCGGCGGCTCGAACTTCGGCTGCGGTTCCAGCCGCGAGCATGCCGTATGGGGTTTGCTGCAATATGGCTTCAAGGTCATCGTGGCGCCCAGCTTCGCCGAGATCTTTTTCTCCAATGCGATGAACAATCGGCTGTTGCTGGTGACCTTGCCGCCGGCGTCGATCGTGCGGTTGATGGAGGACGCCTGCGACCCGTCGCACAATGCCGTGACTGTCGACGTGGGCGCGCAGACGATACGCAGCCGCGGCGTCCAGGCGGGTTTCGACATGCTGCCCCGGCATCGTCGCATGTTCCTGGAGGGCCTGGACAATATCGGCCTTACGCTGACCTGTGAGGACCAGGTGCGCCAGTTCGCGGCACGGCATTGGCAAGACCAGCCCTGGCTCAAGGATGTGGCCGCGCTGACGCGGGAAAGACTGTCCGCCTGACAGGAACGCGGTGGCCGGCGCGTGCGCGGCCGCGCCCACGCTGGCTGGCGCCCTGACGCCGATCGGGCATGCCCCCGCCCGGGCCAGCCCGATGCCTTCACGCAAAGACCATGCAGACCGGGCTGCCGCATGCATATTCCTGCCCCGTCGGGACCGGCATTCCCGTGCGCTGGTCGATCGCGAAGGCGACGATGGTGTCGCTGTCCTCGTTCAGCGCGAAGAGGTGGCGTCCGTCCGGCGTCAAGGTGGTGTAGCGGGGCGTCCTGCCGCCGGACGGCGTGGCGCCGTCGAAGGCGAGCAGGCCGGTGCCCGGGTCCGCGCTGAATACCGCGATGCTGTCGTAGCCCCGGTTGGACGCATAGACGTAGCGACCGTCCCGGCTGACTTCGATCTCCGCGGCGCGGCTGTCGCCGGTATAGGTCGAGGGCAGGGCGGAAAGTATCTGCAGTGGCGTCAACTCGCCCGTGCGCGCGTCGTAGCGGTAGGTCGTGACGGTCGAGTCCAGTTCGTTGATGCAATAAGCCGTCGGCAGGCGGGGATGGAAGGCGATATGCCGAGGTCCGGATGTTTCGCGCGTCTTGACCGAGGCGGACTGCGCGGGCCGCAGGCGGCCGTCCTCGAAACGGAAGGAAAAAATCCGGTCCAGTCCCTTGTCCGGCACCACCACGTGGCGGCCGTCGGGGTCGAAGGGGCTGAAATGCGGCTTGGCCTGCTTTTGCTCGATACGGTGAGGGCCCGGCTGGCCCTCCAGGCGCACCAGCTGGCTGACGGGCTCCAGGCTGCCGTCGGCGGCGAGCGGCAGCACCGCCAGCGTCGCGCCGATGTGATTGCAGGCCACCATGTATCGTCCGGTCGGATCGATGGCCAGGTGCACGGGGTTCTTGCCTTGCGTCGACTGCTGGTTGATGAACGACAGCTTGCCGCTATGCGGATCGATCGCAAAGGCGCTGATGTCGGTCATGTCGCCGTGCACCGTGTAGAGGCGATCCTTGCGGGCATTGATGGCCAGGAAGGAAGGGTTGACCAGGTTTCTCACGATCTCGACCGGTTGCAGCGCCGCGGTGGCGGGGTCGTACCGATAAATGCTGATTCCTTCTCCGCGGGCCTGGCGTTCCCGGGTGGTGCGGCTTCCTACGTAGGCGTACATCGTCATTCCGCCGTGATGTGCGCATGCTCGACGATCGCCTGGTACTGCTTGCCCTGCGCGTGGATGAAGTCGCTGAACGCTTGCGGCGTCATCACTTCTACTTCGCCGCCTTGTTCGCTCAGGCGGCGCGCCAGCTCGGGGTCGCGCAGGGCCGCCGAGATGGCGTCGTTCAGGGCCGCCACCACCGGCGCCGGCGTCCGGGCGGGCGCGAAGACGCCGAACCAGTTGCTCAGGTCATAGGATTCGAGCCCCGGCGTTTCGGCCAGGGCAGGGATGTCCTGGGCGAACCCGGCCCGCTTGGCGGAGGTCACGCCCAGCGCCCGCACCTTGTGGGACTGAATGAAGGGCAGCGCCGCCGCGTAGCTGACGAAGGTCATGTCGACGTTGCCGCCGGTGACGTCGGACAGCTGGCCGGAGGCGCCCTTGTAGGGCACGTGCATCATGGTGACGCCGGCGGTCGCTTCCAGCAAGGCGCCGTTCAGGTGCTGGGGATTGCCGATGCCGCTGGAGGCGTAGCTCACCTTGCCCGGATGCGCCTTGGCGTATTGCAGCAGTTCGGCGGTCGTGTTCGCCTTCAGCGACGGTCCTGCCACCAGGACGTTGGGCACCCGCGATACCAGGCTGACGGGCTCCAGGTCCTTGTCCGGCGAGTACGCCATCTTGTCCTTGTAGACGTAGGGATTGATCGCCGTTTCGCCAGCCGATCCGAGCAGCAGGGTATAGCCGTCCGGCGCCGCCTTGACCACGTAGCCGGCGCCCAGCATGCCGCTGGCGCCGGGCTTGTTCTCGACGATGATGTTCTGCTTGAGCGTGACGCGCAGCTTCTCGGCCAGCAGCCGCGCCATGACGTCCACGCCGCCCCCCGCCGAGAAGGGGACGATGATGGTGACCGGCTTGGCGGGATAGGCCTGTGCCTGGGCAAGGGCTGCGGTGCAGGCGCAAGCCGCGCTGACGGCGGCCGCCGCGATCAGGGCGCGACGGGGGAAGGAAGGCAAGGGCATGGTGTCTCCGGGCTGGATCTCGGCGCGTATGTGTAGGGGTAATCCTGTAGGGCGCCTGTGGTAGGTTGCATTGCATTTTAAAATCTTAAAATGCAATAATGCTGCTATGGAAAACACCTATCCCGACGTTACGTCCGAGCTTGCCGTCGACGACGAACGCTATACGATCATCGATCTGCATGCGGTCGCGGGCGCCAGGCTGGCGCAGTTGCCGGTGGTACTGCGGCTGATGCTGGAAAACGTCTTGCGCAACACGCATGGCGCCGAGCGGGACCAGGCCGTGCAGGCGCTGCTGGGCTGGCTGGAAACGGGCCGCAGCGAGGCGGAGATCCCTTTCCAGCCCGCGCGCGTCCTGATGCACGACACCACGAGCACGCCGGCGCTGGTGGACATCGCGGCCATGCGCGACGAGCTTGCCGAGGCGGGCGCCGACCCCGCCACCCTGGGTCCGCTGCTGCCGGTGGAGGTGTCCGTCGACCATTCGCTGGCCGTGGAAGCCTACGCGCGGCCGGATGCGGCGGATGTCAATATGTCCTACGAGATACGCCGCAACCAGGAACGCTACCGTTTCCTGCGGTGGGCATCGCGGGCGCTGCCGGGCGTGCGCATCAATCCGCCGGGCACGGGCATCATGCACACCATCAACCTGGAGCAACTGGCCACCGTGGTGGCCACGGCGGAGGATGGGTCGGGGCGCCGCTGGGCCATGCCGGACATGATGATAGGCACCGATAGCCACACGCCCATGGTCAACGGCATCGGCGTGCTGGGCTGGGGCGTGGGTGGGCTGGAGGCCCAGACGGTCATGTTCGGCATGCCGACGATGTTGCGCATTCCCGATGTCGTCGGCGTCGAACTGAGGGGCAGCCTGCGGGCGGGCGCCACGGCCACGGACCTGGCGCTGACGGTGACGCAGCGCCTGCGCGGCATCGGCGTGTCGGGGGAATTCATCGAGTTCTTCGGGCCCGGTGTGGCGACACTGGCCGCGGGCGAGCGCTGCGTGGTCGCCAACATGGCGCCCGAATACGGTGCCACGACCGGCTATTTCCCGGTCGACGAGCACACCCTGGACTATCTGCGGCAGACCGGGCGCCCGGCCGCGGCGATCGCGCTGGTGCGCGCCTACATGCGGCAGGCCGGCCTGTGGTTCGAGCCGCTGGCGCGCCCCCGCTACACCAGGACGCTGTGCATCGACCTCGACGCCATCGGCATGCACGCCGCCGGCCCGCGGCGTCCGCAGGACCTGCTGCCGCATACCGCGATTCCCGAGGTCCTGCGCGCCGAGAATTTTTCGCCCGCCGCGGGCGGCGACCTGCCGGCGTTTCCGATCGCCATCGCAGCCATCACCAGTTGCACGAATACGTCCGATCCGGCGCTGCTCGTCGCCGCCGCGCTGGTGGCCCGCAAGGCGCGCAAGCTGGGCCTGAAGGTGCCTGCCTGGGTCAAGACGTCGCTAGGCCCGGGGTCGCCCGCGGCGGCGGCCTACCTGGCGCGGGCCGGTTTCATCGAGGACCTCGCGGCGGTCGGCTTCGACATCGTGGGATATGGCTGCACCACCTGCATCGGCAATTCCGGCCCCTTGCCGCCGCGCATCACGGCCGCCGCCCAGGCCGGGCAGATCCGCCCGGTCGCGGTGCTGTCCGGCAACCGCAATTTCCCGGGCCGCATCCATCCGGACCTGGACCTGGGCTTCCTGATGTCGCCGCCCCTGGTGGTGGCCTATGCGCTTTGCGGCGATGCCCTGCGCGAACTGGGCAGCGGGCCGGTGAGCCACGCCCCCGATGGCCGTCCCGTTTACCTGGACGAGCTGTGGCCGGCGCGCGCGGAAGTCGATACCGCGCTGGCGCAGGCCCTGGATCCCGCCGACTTCAAGCGCTGCTTCGACATCGCGCGGCGCAATCCGTCATGGCATGCGCTGGACGTGGCGGACGAACCCCGATTTTCCTGGGACCCGAGCTCCACGACCCTGCGCCGTCCGCCGTTCGCGTCGCTCAAGTACGGCAGCCAGCTGGGCAGCTACAGCGCCTATCCGCTGCTGGTGCTGGGCGATGACATCACGACCGACCATATCTCTCCGGCCAGCGCGATTCCCTCCGACAGCCTGGTGGCGGACTACCTGGTGGCGCGCGGCGACGCCCGCGATGACCTGAATGTATTCGCCTCGCGGCGCGGCAACTGGGAGGTCATGATGCGCGCCGCGTTCCACAGCAAGACCTTGCGCAACATGCTGGCGCCGCAGGCGCCGGTCGCGCATACGCTGCATGTGCCCTCCGGTGAAATCCTGCCGATATGGGACGTGGCCGCCCGCTATCGCGACGCGGGGCAGTCGACGGTGCTGGTGGCCGGGGAGCGCTATGGCACGGGGTCGTCCAGGGACTGGGCCGCCAAGGGCCAGCGCCTGCTGGGCATACGCGCGGTGCTGGCCTGCAGCTTCGAACGCATCCATCGCTCGAACCTGATCGGCATGGGCATCCTGCCGCTGCGTTTTCCCGCCGGTATCGGACCCGAGTCGCTGGCGTTGGCGCCGGGAGACACTATCACGGTCCAGGCCGAGGCGGTACAGCCGCGCAGCACCGTCCATGTGGTCGTCCGCCGGCGCGATGGCCGCGTGGAGAGCATTGCCATGACGGCCGCCGTGGAAACCCAGCTGGAGGTGGACCTGCTTCGCAACGGCGGCGTCATTCCCACGATATTGCGGCAGCGCCTGGCGGCCTAGGCCCGCCGGTCGCGCCGCCGGGAGGGGCATCCGCCGCTATTCGGACCCGTGCGTCGTCGTCCGGGACGTGAGCAGATTGCGGATGTCGCCCAGGTTCTTCAGCGTGCTGACCAGGTGCGCGCGCAGGGCATTCGAGGCTTGTTCGTTCAGGCCTTGTTCCAGCAGGGCCAGCACTTCCAGGTGCTGCTCGCAGTGTTGCCGGTAACGGACCCGATCGCGCATGGAACGATAGGACAGGAGCCGCCGGACCCGGTTCACGCGCTTGATCGTATCGATGAAGAAGGGATTCCCGGAAGCTTCCACCAGCGATTCGTGAAAGCTGACGCCGCGATTGTGCAGCTGGTCAGCGGTATCGGTCTCCATGCCGCCTTCGAGCAGGTGCCATTCCGCCTGCCGGCAGCGTTCGATGACCGCGGGCGCAAGGCGATACCCCGGTTCGAGCAGGGCCGCCGGCTCCAGGGCCATGCGCAGGCGATACGATTGCAGCAGGCTGTCGGCGGTGGTCAGCATGGACGAAAACTCCCACCCATAGCCCGGCCTGCGCGACACCCAGCCTTCATTGGCGATGCGTGCCAGCAGCGCCTGCGTCTGCGCCGTCGTCAAGCCATAGCGGGTACGCAGCTGTACTTCCGTGCATTCCATGGGCAGGGCGCCGCTGAGCAGGTCTTCCGCGACGGAAAAATACGTGCGGGTGACAACGTCGGGTTCGCCGGCCAGTTGTTCGATGAGCTTGTCGTCGGCGTCCAGCGATGACCCGTCCCGCGCCAGGAAATAGCCGCGGTTGGCCTCGCGCACGACGATGCCCGCATCATGCAGGCCTTGCAGCGCGGCGTTGATGGGCGAGCGGGAGACGCGCAGCCTGTCGGCCAGCTTCTGCGCGGCCAAGTGGGTGCCCGCCGGCATGCGCTCGAGTCGCATGAGGTCTATCAGCTGCGCGACGATGGACGTGTGGGCGGACATGGTGGGCACTTACATGGTGGGCACTTATACACCTGGGCGGGCAAAGATTGTACCCATGAAGCCGTGGCGCCGGCGGCCGCCGTCAGCGGCAGAATGCCTCGCGCGCCGCGGCGTCGGTGACGTAGCGGTTGCCGCTGCCTTGCAGCGCGACGATGCGCTGGTCCCGCTCCCGTTCCCAGGCGCTGACGGGATACTGCCGCGACCAGGCGCAGAACAACTGCCTTTCCTGCCTGCTCAAGCGCAGCCCGTACGCCTGGGCCATGTACATCTGGATGCGCGAAATCTCGCCGCGGACCTCGGGGCGCGGCTGCACGATACGGTTCCTGAAGTCCACCGCCGTCTGGCACTGGCCGTACATGTCTACCTTGCCCGAGGTCCATTGCGAGTAGGGAAAATTCTGGCGGTCGCCATTGACTTCGCCCACCGAGGGCACGAGATTGACCAGGTCGCCTTCGGCCTTGCGGTAGCCCGTGTCGTTCTTGCCGCAATTCTTGCGGCCGCCGCCGCGCTCGTCCTTGTCCTGCCAGCATTGCCGCTGGTGGCCGAGCACCCAGGCGGGCACGACGTGCTCCCATTCGATGCGCTCGGCACGCGCCAGGTTCGTGCGGACGCGGTAGCCGCAGGAGGCAAGATCGACCTGCTTGCCGGCGTAGGCGCAGCCGCAGTAGTAATCGCGCTCATGCCCCTGGTAAACGGTGGGCAGCACTTCCTTGGCCTTGCGGAAGTCGCGATGGCCTACGGCAGTCTTGCGGGTGACGAAGTCCGTATCGGTGGCGTGGACGGGAAGGGAGAGAACGGCAAGGCAAAGCAGTACAGCATGTTTCATGGCGCGGAATTGTACCGGCGATTTCCCGGGAAACCGCCGGAACCTCAGGCCGCCATGGCCTGCGCGGGCGCCGCCGCGGTGAAGCCGCGGGACTTGCCCGAGCTCAGGTAGCCGGCGATCGATTCCTGCGTCACCTCGCCCAGGTACACGCCGTCGGCGTCCAGCACCGGCAGCCAGCTGGTGTTGTGCTGGTACATGCGCGAAAGCACGATGCGCAGGTGCTCGTCCACCGCCGCCGTCACGGTGAAGGCGCGCAGCGATGCGCCGCAGTTGCGATCGTCCGTGCGCATCGCCTCGCGCGCATCGCGCCGGGTGATGTAGCCCAGGGCCCGGCCCGCCGAGTCCAGGATGGGCAGGTAGCGGACGTCGGCCTCGTCCATCACGCCATAGGCCTGCGACATGCTCATGTCGGGCGTGCCGCAGGGCGGCAGGGTGGCGGCATCGCCCGCGCGCACCAGCAGCAGGCGCTTGAGGGTGTTGTCGTGGCCGACGAAGGCCTGCACGAAGTCGTCCGCCGGGTGCGCGAGCAGGGCATCGGGATGGTCGAACTGCACCAGCCGGCCGGCCCGGAATACCGCCACGCAGTCCCCCAGCTTGATGGCCTCGTCGATATCGTGCGAGACCATGATGACGGTCTTGTTCAGCTCCCGCTGCATCTGGAAAAACTCGTTCTGGATGCTTTCCCGGTTGATCGGATCCACCGCGCCGAAGGGCTCGTCCATCAGCAGCACGGGCGCGTCCGCGGCCAGGGCGCGGATCACGCCCACGCGCTGCTGCTGGCCGCCCGACAGTTCGCGCGGATAGCGGTTCATCATCTTGCCGGGGTCCAGCTTGACCATGGCCAGCAGCTCGCGCGCCCGTTCGCGGCAGCGCTGCCTGTCCCACCCCATCAGGCGCGGCACAACCATGATGTTCTGCTCGATGGTCATGTTGGGAAACAGGCCGATCTGCTGGATGACATAGCCGATCTTGCGGCGCAGGCTGACGGCATCCAGCGACGCGGTGTCCTCGCCGTTGATCAGCACCCGCCCTGAGGTCGGCGCGATCAGGCGATTGATCATCTTCAGGGTGGTGGTCTTGCCGCAGCCGGACGGGCCCAGGAAGACGCAGATTTCGCCGCGCGGCACGGTCAGGCTGACACGGTCGACGGCCTTGACCACCTGGCCGTCCTTTTGCGTGAACGTTTTGCTGAGTTGGTCGAGTTCTATCAAGTCCGGACTCCTTTCGGTGTGAGGGCGCGCTGCAGCCACTGCAGGCAAAAATCGGCGGCGATGGCCAGCACGCTGACCAGCACGGCGCCGATGGCCAGCTTGCTCATATTGCTCTGGCTGATGGCCTGCAGGATGAGCACCCCCAGGCCGCCGGCGCCGATCAGCGCCGAGATGGTGGCCACGCCGATGTTCATGACCACGGCGGTGCGCACGCCGCCGATGATGACTGGCGTCGCCAGGGGCAGCTCCACCATGCGCAGGCGCTGCCACGGCGTCATGCCGATGCCGCGGGCGGCTTCGCGGATGCCGGGATCGACATGCGTCAGCGCGACATAGGTGTTGCGCATGATCGGCAGCAGGGAATAAAGAAAGACCGCGGTGACGGCCGGCACATAGCCCAAGGCATGGCCGAAATGGCTGAAGATGGGAATCATCAGGCCGAACAGCGCGATGGACGGCAGCGTCAATATCACGGTGGCCAGGCTCAGCAGCGGCGTGGCCAGCCAGCGCACGCGCACGATCAGCACGCCCAGAGGAATGCCGCAGACGATGGCGCAGCCCACTGCCGCGCCCACCAGGGCCAGGTGCTGGCCGGCAAGGCGCAGCAGGGACGGCCACGTTTGTAGCAGGTAGTCGAGAATGGTCATGGCGCTCCCTCAGATAAGGCCGTGCTGGCGCAGGAAGTCGGTGGCCACCTGGTCCACCGGCCGTTGCCCGATGTCGACCTGGTAGTTCATTTCGGTCATGGCGGCGTTGTCGAGCTGGGCGGCGAGGGCGTCCAGCTGGCCGGCCAACTCGGGATAGGCATGCAGCGTTTCCTCGCGCACCACGGGCACCGCGTTATAGGCCGGGAAGTAATTCAGGTCGTCCTGCAACAGCACCAGGCCGAAGCCCTTGACGCGGCCGTCCGTGGTGTAGACCAGCCCCGCGTCGACCTGGTTGTTGCGCAAGGCCGTATAGACCAGCCCCGGGTCCAGCTGGATGACATCGCGCCGGGTCAAAGGCAGGTCGTACGCTTGCTTCAGCGGCTCCAGGCCATCCGGCCGGGCGGCGAATTCCATGTCGACGGCGAAGGCGTGGCGCTTGCCGGGCGTGTCGCGCACCTGCTGCGCGTACTGCGACAGGGTGGTGATGCCGTTGCCCGCCCGCTCGCGCGGCATGGCCAGGGCATAGGTGTTGTTGACGGCCGAAGGACGCAGCCAGGCCAGGCCTTTCTTCGCATCCATGGCCTTTACCCGCGCGTAGCTCTGCCCGGCATCCAGTTTTTCCTTGACGTGGTTGAACACCACCAGCGCGGTGCCGGTGTAGTCCCAGACGACGTCCAGCTGGCCGTTTTCCAGCGCCTGGCGCATGAGCGTGCTACCCAGGCCGGTGGTGAGATCGACCGGATAGCCCTTGACGCGCAGGTATTGCGCGGTCATGGACGACAGGATCAACTGCTCCGTGAAATTCTTGCCGCCGACCCGCAAGGGCGAGGCGGCATGGGACGGGGCCTGCCAGAGCATCAGGCCCACGGCCAGCAGCGCGGCGCCCAGGCGCCGTGCCAGCCCGCGCTTGGCCGGGGCGTAGCGTGTGTCGTGCATCGGGTTCTCCTTGTTTCCTGCTGCCGCGTGCTTCAATCGGCTATCCATTCAGCGGCCCAGCCCGCGCTTGCGCAGGTACAGCGCGCCGCCCGCCGCGAACAGCGCGTCCAGCGTCAGCGCCATGACGGCGGTGGCGGCGGCCCCCAGCAGCAGCAGCGGCTGGTCGTTCAGGTAAATGCCCGGGAAGATGAGTTCGCCCAGGCTGTTGGCGCCGATCAGGAAGGACAGGGGCACCGTGCCAACATTGATTACCAGGCTGATACGCACCCCCGCCAGGATGACGGGCAGCGCGTTGGGCAGCTCCACCTGGAACAGGCGCTGCGCCGGGGTCATGCCGATACCGCGCGCCGCCTCCAGCAGGGCCGGCGACACGCCGCGCAGGCCTTCGGTGGTATTGCGTACGATGGGCAGCAGCGAGGCCAGCCACAGGGCCAGGATGGCCGGCTTTTCGCCTATGCCCAGCGCCGCCAGTGCCAGCGCCAGCACTGCCAGCGACGGGACGGTGTTGCCGATGTTGAAGACCTGCATCAATCGATCGGACCAGCGCCGCATGCAGGGGCGGCTCAGGGCGACGCCGGCCGGCAGTCCGGTCGCGAGCGCCAGGACCATCGATATGCCCACCAGGCGCAGGTGATCGGCCGCGTCGTAGAGCAGGCGGCCGCGCTGCTGGCGGATGAAGTCCGGCCCGATCCAGGCGGCCAGTCCCGCGAGCAGCGCCAGGGCGCAGGCCAGGCCGGCCAGGGCGCGCGCGGTGGAGTTGATTTTCAGCATGGCTCTCCCAGCCCGCGTCCGCCCCGCTTTGTGGCGGTGCGAGCACGGGAAATGACAAGGGGCGGAGGCCGATAGCAACGAGGCAACGGGCCAGGCCCACGACAGCAAACGCATTGCGTGTGCACGCCATGGCCGACAGGATCGCCGGCGGACGCGCGGTGGGTCCGTGCGTCACCGAAGTGGGCGGGACCCTAAGGGTGGAAGCGCGGCACGGGCCGGGCGTTCCGGAGGGGAGGCGCAAGCAGGGGGAAGTCGCGTAGCGAGATACCGCTGTTTGGCCAAATGGCAGCGCGAGTAGAAGAAAGCATCCGATGCGCCACCGATCGTCGGGATTGCCAGCTTTTCACAGGAATCTTCCAGCAGGTTTGCTGATGGGTATCCGGTGCGGACTGGATACTCGAACTGGATTCTAATAGATGGCAATCTGTCGGCTATTGTATCGAAGTTCAGTCAATTCGTCATCTCCTTCTTTTTTCTTCCTGTCGTGGCCCGGTCCTCCGTGGCCCGCAGCAGCGCTGCTTCCAGGCTGGAGAGGTAGGTCAGGGTCGGCTCGCAACGTCCCGGGAGCAGTGCCACGTCGCCTTGCGCCAGGGCCTGGTTGAGGGCGCGGAACAGTTCCAGCGTGCTTTCCCGCGCGCCATTCAGGAAGGCCGCCGTGCCCTGAAGACGGTGCGCGAGCTGGCGGGCGTCGCCGTGGTCACGCCGCGCCATCGCGGCTTGCAGGGCCTGGCGATCGGCGCGCAGAACGTCGTGCGCCCGGCGCAGGAACCGGCAGCGTGCCTGCGGGTCCGGGTAAAGATCCCGCAATAATTCAATGTCCAGCAGGGACGTCATGATCGTGCGTCCTGGGCCCACGCCAGGCCCGCGCGCCGCAGCGCGAAGATCATGGTGCCGCGCGAGGCGGGCTGGGGTACGTAGTCGTCCATGCCCGCGGCATGGCCGGCCTGCGCATCGGCCTGGGTGGCGTTGGCGCCCACGGTCATACCTTCGTCGACTGCTCGAATTTTTCCTTCAGGTACAAGGCCAGCGCCAGGTCATCGGCCAGCGCCAGCTTTTTCATGGCGCGCCGCTTATGGGTGCTGATGGTCTTCTTGCTGCGCACCAGCCTGGCGGAGATTTGCGTGACCGACAGCCCCAGCGCGATATTGCGCAGGATCTCCACCTCCGCCGCGGTCAACCTGTCGTCCGGCCGCGGCGGCCGGCGATCGTGCAGCTCACCCTGGCTGCAGGTGTAGAAGCTGCGCGGCGCGCTGATCGACTTGCGGATGACGTCGGCCACGCAAAGCAGGCGTTCTCCCTTGGGCACATACCCATTGGCGCCGGCCTTGTAGGCCGCGTACTCGGTGTCGGCTACCTTGCCCCCGGAAAACGTGATGACGATGAGGTCGGGATGCTGCCGGCGCAGCCGCTTGATGAAGTCGACCCCATCCCAGGGCTGGCGCGGCAGGTAGAAGTCCACGATGGCGACATCGCAGGGCGTTTCCTTCAGCATTTCCAGGAAGCGGATCGCCGACGTTTCCGTCTGGACGACCTCGAAGTCCGCCTGGTGATGGAGGAAGGAGGCCATGCCCAGGCCGATGATGGGATGGTCGTCCAGTATGGCAATGCGGATGCGGTGGCGGGGACGGGCGCTGAGCATATATCGGCGGACGGAGCCGTCGCCGAGGACGCACCTGGGCACGGCGGAGCGGATACCGGGGCGGCTGTACGCGATGGTCATGCATTTCCTTGCTTGGCGGGGGCTGGATTCCCGGCATGGGATGCGACCTTGCCTCGCGCGCGCGAAAACTGGCGCGCCCGCGCAGGCATCGTCGAAGGTACCCATGTGAGGGCCGGGGGATCTTTTTCAGGAAGTTTAAGGACCGACGTGGGCGGCTGGAGGGCGTGTGAATAAAAATAGGACTAGTCCTACACGCCCTTGCCAGGGCGCAGTCCCGTGCCAGCCGGCCGCCAGGGTGATACAATTCGAAAATCACCTTGAACGGACAGGCCCCGAGTGGCGCGCGAGCGAGCGCTGGTCGTCCGGTCCCCAACCCTAGACGAGTTGCCGAATGTCCCCACGCTACGCCCGAACTACGACCTTGAGTCCACGCTGACACGCTGCGACTTAAGTAGGTTCGTGGCCAGCCCGCAGGTCGGGGTTGGCGGCACCAGACGAAGAAAACGCGGCCGATAGCCGCGTTTTTCATTTCATACATCAGGAAGCTTTAAATGGTACAGATTACCTTGCCCGACGGTTCCCGCCGCGAGTTTCCCGGGCCTGTCACGGTGGCCGAGGTGGCGCAATCGATCGGCGCCGGACTGGCGCGCGCCGCCCTGGGCGGCCGCGTGGCCCGCAACGGCGAAGCGCCGCGCCTGGTCGATACGTCGTATCGGATCGACAGCGACGCCGACCTGGGCATCGTCACGGCCAAGGATCCCGACGGCCTGGACCTGATCCGCCACTCCACCGCCCACTTGCTGGCGTACGCGGTCAAGTCGCTGTTCCCGGATGCCCAGGTCACCATCGGCCCGGTCATCGACAACGGCTTCTACTACGACTTCTCGTACAAGCGGCCGTTCACGCCGGAAGACCTGCAGGCCATCGAGAAAAAGATGGCCGAACTGGCGCGCAAGGACGAAGTCGTGACGCGCGAGGAATGGACGCGCGACGACGCCGTGGCCTATTTCAAGAGCATAGGCGAGAACTACAAGGCCGAGATCATCGCCTCCATCCCGTCCAACGAGGTCCTCAGCCTGTACCGCGAAGGCGACTTCGTCGACCTGTGCCGTGGCCCGCACGTGCCATCGACCGGCAAGCTGAAGGTCTTCAAGCTGATGAAGGTGGCGGGAGCCTATTGGCGCGGCGACAGCAAGAACGAGATGCTGCAGCGTATCTACGGCACGGCCTGGTCGACCAAGGAAGACCAGGATGCGTACCTGCACATGCTGGAAGAGGCCGAAAAGCGCGACCACCGCAAGCTGGGCCGCGAACTGGACCTGTTCCACTTCCAGGACGAGGCGCCGGGCCTGATTTTCTGGCATCCCAAGGGCTGGCAACTCTGGCAGCAGGTCGAGCAGTACATGCGCGGGGTGTACCGGGACAACGGCTACCAGGAAGTCAAGGCGCCGCAGATCCTCGACATTTCCCTGTGGAAGAAGACGGGCCACTGGGACAACTATCGTGAAAACATGTTCACGACGGAGTCCGAGAACCGCGTCTACGGCCTGAAGCCCATGAACTGCCCGGGCCATGTGCAGATCTACAACGCCGGCCTGCGCTCCTACCGCGACCTGCCCTTGCGCTACGGCGAGTTCGGCCAGTGCCACCGCAACGAGCCCTCCGGCTCGTTGCACGGCATGATGCGCGTGCGCGGCTTCACGCAGGACGATGGCCATATTTTCTGCACCGAGGACCAGTTGCAGGACGAATGCGCCGCCTTCACGGCGCTGCTGCAAAAGGTCTACAAGGATTTCGGTTTCACCGAAGTGCTGTACAAGGTGGCCACGCGGCCCGAAAAACGCATCGGTTCGGACGAGACCTGGGACGCCGCCGAAAAGGCCCTGATGGACAGCCTGCATCGCACGGGTTGCGCGTTCGAGATCTCGCCGGGCGAGGGAGCGTTCTACGGCCCGAAGATCGAATACACGCTGAAGGACGCCATCGGCCGTCACTGGCAGTGCGGCACGATCCAGGTCGATTTCTCGATGCCGGTACGCCTGGGCGCGGAATATGTCGACGCCGATGACCTGCGCAAGCCGCCGGTCATGCTGCACCGGGCCATCCTGGGTTCGTTCGAGCGTTTCATCGGAATGTTGATTGAAAACCACGCGGGCGCCATGCCGCCGTGGCTGGCGCCGGTGCAGGCGGTGGTGTGCTGTATTTCGGAGCCGTCGGCCGATTATGCGGCTCAAATTACACAAACCCTGAAAAAACAAGGCTTTAGGGTTGAGTCGGATTTGCGTGGTGAAAAAATCACTTATAAAATCCGTGAGCACAGTCTGCAAAAGATCCCCTATATTCTTGTCGTAGGCGAGAAGGAACGCGAAGCCGGCACGGTCGCCGTGCGTGGCCGGGGCGGTCTGGAACTGGGCGCCATCGAGCTCGAGGACTTCGTCAGCCGTCTGTCGACGGATGTGTCCGAACGGCGCGACGTCGCCGCCTGATCCATAAAGGGTTCATTTTTTGCAGGTTTTTCAACGTTTTAGGAGTTGTCAACATCGCCACTGAAAAAGCCAATCGCATCAACGGTGAGATCCGTGTCCCCGAGGTGCGCCTGATAGGTCTGGAAGGGGAACAGCTGGGCATCGTCAAGATTGCCGACGCGTTCCGATTGTCCGAGCAGAATGACGTGGATCTGGTAGAGATCGCCCCCAATGCCGATCCTCCGGTCTGCCGCCTGATGGACTATGGCAAGTTCAAGTACCAGGAACAGAAACGCCAGGCCGAAGCCCGTTCCAAGCAGAAGGTCATCCAGGTCAAGGAAGTGAAGTTCCGTCCCGCGACCGACGAGGGTGATTACCAGGTGAAGCTGCGGAACCTGCGCCGTTTCCTGGAAGAGGGTGACAAGGCGAAAGTCACGCTGCGCTTCCGGGGCCGGGAAATGGCTCACCAGGAACTGGGCATGCGGGTGCTTGAGCGAGTGCGCGACGACCTGACCGAGCTGGCCTTGGTCGAGTCCATGCCGAAGCTGGAAGGCCGCCAGATGATCATGGTGTTGGCGCCGCGCAAGAAAGCGACGCCGGGCAAGGACGCCGGGGCTGCGCCCGCGGCTTGATGTCTTTCTCCCCTGATTAAACCGCCGCCCTCCCCGCCGGGGAGGGCGGTGCACGCCGTGGGTGCCGCAATGCATGTTTTGTTCGTTATCGATCCCTTGCCGCTGCTGAAGGCGTACAAGGACAGTTCCGTGGCCATGATGCGCGCCCTGGTCCAGCGTGGCCATCGCCTCAGCGTGGCCTTGCAGGGGGATCTCTATATTGACGGCGGCAAGGTGCTGGCACGCGCCACGCCGATCACGCTGCGCGCCGACGCCGACCTGCATGGCCACGACTGGTGGCAGGACAGCGCCGCGCCGGCCGACCAGCCGCTGGCGGCGTTCGACGCCGTGCTGATGCGCAAGGACCCGCCTTTCGATATGGAATACGTCTACTCCACGCATCTGCTGGAGTACGCGCAGGCCCAAGGCGCGAAAGTCTTCAATCAGGGCGCGGCCATACGCAATCATCCCGAGAAGCTGGCGATCACCGAGTTTCCGGAATTCACCGTTCCGACCCTGGTCACCCGCGACATGGCGCGCATCCGCGCCTTCCACGCGGAGCATCGCGATGTCATCGTCAAGCCGCTGGACGGCATGGGCGGCACCGGGATCTTCCGGCTGCGCGATGGCGAGCTCAATCTGAACGCCATACTCGAAACCCTGACGGAAACCGGCACGCGGACCATCATGGCCCAGCGCTACATCCCGGAAATCGTCAACGGGGACAAACGCATCCTGTTGATCGGCGGCGAGCCCGTGCCTTATGCGCTGGCCCGCATTCCGATGGCTGGCGAAACCCGGGGCAACCTGGCGGCCGGCGGCCGCGGCGTGGCCCAGCCTCTTTCGGAGCGCGACCGCTACATCGCGGAATCGGTGGCGCCGCGCCTGGCCGCGCGGGGGCTGCTGCTGGTCGGCCTGGACGTGATCGGCGACTACGTCACGGAGGTCAACGTGACCAGTCCCACCTGTTTCGTCGAAATCACCGAGCAGACCGGATTCGACGTGCCGGAAATGTTCGCCAAGGCCCTGGAACGTGCTGTCGGCGTGACGGCTTGACCGGCGACAGCGGGGAGTCATCATGACCGGCATCGTCATCGTCGTCCATACGCCCCTGGGGTCCGCCATGCTGGACTGCGCGGGCCATGTCATGGGCAAGATCGACAATGTCGCGGTCCATGACATCCAGGCCGACGACATGCCGGACGCGCGCGCGCCGGCGGTGGTGGCGGACATCCTGCGGCTGGGCCGCGACGGCGGCGGGGTGCTGGTGCTGACCGACCTGGTCGGCGCGACCCCCGCCAACATCGCCAAGCGGGCGGTGCTGGAGGCACAGGCGCAAGGGGTGCAATGCGCCGTCCTGGCGGGCTTGAACACGCCGATGCTGCTGCGGGCGCTTACCTACCGCAACCTGTCATTGGCGGAAACCCGGGAAAAGGCCCTGGCGGGCGGGGTACAGGGCGTATTACGTGTAGACTGAGTTTAAAATTCTGATCCATCGTATGCCGGCGATGCGCCGGCATGATTTTGCAGTCGCTCCGCGCTCCTCTCCTATGGCTAATTCCGAGATCGTCATCAGCAATAAACTGGGTTTGCACGCGCGGGCAGCCGCCAAGCTCACCCAGCTGGCAAGCAAGTACAACTGCGATATCTATATCTCGCGAGGCGCGCAGCGTGTGAACGCCAAGAGCATCATGGGCGTCATGATGTTGGCGGCCGGCCTGGGCGTCACGGTCAAGCTGGACGCCAGCGGCGCCGACGCGGAACGGGCGCTCGCCGATATCGAAGCCTTGTTCGACAGCAAATTCGGTGAGCACGAATAACGTCACTCCTCCCGCTTCGGCGACACCGGCTCAGCCGCCGGCCCCGGGTCAGCCTCAGGCAACGGCACCAGCCCAGGCACCTGCTCCAGCCCGTGCGTCCGCCCAGGCGTCTCGCCAGGCCCCCGCGCGAGCGGCCGCCGGCACGGCCGACGGCGCCGCGCCCAGCGCGGTGCTGTGCATGTACGGCCAGGGCGTGGCGCGAGGCTATGCCATCGGCCGCGCCGTGGTCATGGGCGCGGCGGCCCTGGAGGTCGCCCACTACCGCATCGCTCCGGAAGAGGTTCCGGCCGAGCGCGACCGCCTGACGGCCGCGCTGCAGAAGGCGCAGGACGACCTGCTGCAGATGGCCGACACCTTGCCCGACGACGCGCCGCGCGAACTCGGCGCCATGCTGAACGTGCACCGCCTGCTGCTGGGCGATCCCTTGCTGGCGCAGCAGGCCCTGGCCTTGATCGACGAGCGCCACTACAACGCGGAGTGGGCGCTGGCCACGCAGGGCCAGTTGCTGGGCGAGCAGTTCGATGCCATGGAAGACGAGTACCTGCGCGAGCGCGGGGGCGACGTACGCCAGGTCATCGAACGTGTGCTGCACGTGCTGGTCGGCACCTCCGCCATACCCGATCCGTCCCGCGTCGACGGCAACGACCCGCTGGTCGTCGTGGCCCACGATATTTCTCCCGCCGATATGCTGCGCCTGCGCGGCGGGCGCTTCCTGGCCTTCGTCACGGACCTGGGCGGCGCCACTTCGCATACCGCCATCGTGGCGCGCAGCATGGGCGTGCCGGCGGTCGTCGCCCTGGGTCACGTGCGCGAACTGGTGCGCGACGGCGACATGCTGATCGTCGATGGCGGCACCGGCGCCGTCATCGTCAATCCGTCGCCGGCCATCCTGAAGGAATACCGGCAGCGTCAATACGCCTATGCCGAGGAGCGGGCGGAACTGGCGCTGTTGCGCGACGAGCCCGCCGTCACGCTGGACGGCATCGGCGTGACCCTGCATGCCAACATCGAGTTGCCGGAAGAGGCGGAACTGGCGCTGGCGTCGGGCGCGGAGGGCATCGGCCTGTTCCGCAGCGAGTTCCTTTTCATGGGGCGTCGCCATCTGCCCGGCGAGGAAGAGCAGTACCAGGCCTATACGTCGGTGCTGCGCGTCATGGCCGGCCGGCCGGTGACCATACGCACGCTGGACATCGGGGCGGACAAGACGCTGGATGACGAGGCCACGGTGGCCATCAATCCGGCCCTGGGCCAGCGCGCCATCCGTTATTGCCTGGCGCGGCCGGAAATGTTCGCCACGCAGCTGCGGGCGATCCTGCGCGCGTCGGCGCATGGCCCGGTGCGCATCCTCATCCCCATGGTCTCGCACATGCAGGAGGTCGTGGCCACCCGGCAGGCGCTGGATGCTGCGCGGCTGGAACTGGATGCGCGCGGCCAGGCCTATGCGCCGCACATCGAACTCGGCGCGATGGTGGAGGTGCCGGCCATCGCCATCGCCATCGAGCCTTTCGCACAGGCGCTGGACTTCCTTTCCATCGGCACCAATGACCTGATCCAGTACACCCTGGCCATCGACCGTGGCGATGTCCAGGTGGCGTCCTTGTACGACGCTTTGCATCCGGCCATCCTGCGCCTGCTGGCGCACACCATCAATGCCGGCGAGCGGGCCGGCAAGCCGGTGGCGGTGTGCGGGGAAATGGCGGGCGACGCGCAACTGACCCGCTTGCTGCTGGGACTGGGGCTGACAGAGTTTTCCATGCATCCGCAGCAGTTGCTGGACGTCAAGCGCGAGATCCGGCGCGCGCATTCCAACGCCTTGCGCGTGAAGGTGGCCTCGGTGCTCAACCGCGCGCTGCCGGTCGACCTGGAAACCCTCAATCAGCCCTGAACGGGGCACTTGGACGTTGGGGCGGTCCGGCGATCCGGCGGCCCGGCGGTCCGGCGATCCGGCGATCCGGCGATCCGGCGATCCGGCGATCCGGCGGCCCAGCGGCCCAGCGGCCCAGCGGCCCAGCGGCCCAGCGGTCCCGTCGGTAAAAATAACGGGGCGCCCGCAGGCGCCCCGTTTCCCCGTGTGGCCCAGGCTCGGCGGCCTGGGCCGGTATCGAGGGCCGGGGCCTAGGCTGCCCGGCTCTCGTACGGCTTAGCTGTGATACGCCGATTCGCCGTGGCAGGTAATGTCCAGCCCCTCGCGTTCGACGTCTTCCGGCACGCGCAGGCCGCAGACCATGTCGGCGATCTTGTAGGCGATCCAGGCCACGACGCCGGACCAGACGATGGTCAGGACCACCCCTTCGAACTGCACCCACACCTGGCCGCCGATTTCCGCGGCGGTCTTCAGGCCGGGGCCGCCCAGGGCCTGGGCGTTGAACACGCCGGTGAGCAGGGCGCCCGTGATGCCGCCCACGCCGTGGACGCCGAACACATCCAGCGCGTCGTCCGCCTTGAGGATGCGCTTCAGGCCGTTCACGCCCCAGACGCAGATCACGCCGCCCGCCACGCCGATGATGAAGGCGCCGACCATGCCGACCAGGCCGGCCGCGGGCGTGATGGCGACCAGGCCAGCCACCGCGCCGGAAGCGGCGCCCAGCATCGACGGCTTGCCCTTGAGCGCCCATTCCGTGAACAGCCAGGCCAGCACGGCGGCGGCGGTGGCGATCATGGTGTTGAAGAAGGCGAGGGTGGCTTGCTCATTGGACATCAGCGCGGAGCCGGCGTTGAAGCCGAACCAGCCCACCCACAGCAGCGACGCCCCGATCATGACCATGGGCAGGTTGTGCGGCTGCATCGCTTCGCGGCCGTAGCCCACGCGCTTGCCGATCACATACGCGCCCACCAGGCCGGCGATACCGGCGTTGATATGCACCACCGTGCCGCCGGCGAAGTCCAGCGCGCCCTTGGCATTCATCAGGCCGGGCGCGGTGGGCGAAGCGAACCACACCATGTGGGCGATGGGCACGTAGGCGAAGGTGAACCAGATTACCGTGAACACCAGCACGGCGGAGAAGCGGGCGCGCTCGGCGAAGCTGCCCACGATCAGCGCGCAGGTGATGCCGGCGAAGGTCGCCTGGAAGGAGGCGAACAGCAACTCGGTCAGGGTTGCCGACATGGCGTATTTGCCGTCCGCCGGCGAGAACATGCCCGAGAAAAAGGCGCGGGAGAAGCCGCCGAAGAAGGCGTTGCCTTCCGTGAAGGCCAGCGAATAACCGTAGATGAACCACAGCACCAGGCCCAGGACGAACGTGCCCATGACCTGCATCAGCACCGACAACACATTTTTGCTGCGCACCAGGCCGCCGTAGAACAGGGCCAGGCCGGGAACCGCCATCATCAACACCAGCAGTGTCGATACCAGCATCCACGAGATATCTGCTTTATCCATTTGTAATGGCTCCAATAGCGTCTTTATTCGTTATTTAAAGTGCTGCTTCGCCTGCTTCGCCGGTGCGGATACGGATGACCTGCTCCAGGGGCGCGACAAAAATCTTGCCGTCGCCGATCTTGCCCGTGCGGGCGGCTTGCTCGATGGTTTCGATGGCCTGGTCGACCAGGTCGTCTGGGACCGCGGCTTCCACGCGCAGCTTGGGCAGGAAGTCGACGGCGTATTCGGCGCCTCGATACAGTTCGGTGTGGCCCTTCTGGCGTCCAAAACCCTTGACTTCAGTGACGGTCAGTCCTTGGACGCCTATTCCGGACAGAGCCACCCGCACCTCGTCGAGCTTGAACGGCTTGATGATGGCGATGATGAGTTTCATGGCTTATTCCTCTCATGGTTTGCGCTTGGCATACGCGATAAAGCAATATCCATGCCAATTTTCCACCAGCCTCTCCCTTTAGGAGCGCGGGGCATGGGCGCCCGAGGCTGTCGACGGCGTGGCGGGCGGGGAAGGGGCGCGCGAGCAGGGCGTCGGGCGCCGCCATGGCCGCGCTCGCGCCGGATCGCCCCAAAACGGGGAATGCCGTCACACGGTGCGCACATGAGTGGTGCAGAACGTGGTGCATGACTCCGCTACAGGATGTTGTCCTCAGGGCAATTTTGTAGCGAATTGATGCTGCTCTGGGGAATATGGATAGCCATCCTTATGGATGAGAAGGCGGCTGGCCGCATGGACGGGTGCCTGCCTCGGCGCTGGCGCCCAGGCGGGCGCTGATACGCCGGCTTACATGCTGTCGTTGTATGGAAATGGGGCCTGCATGAAGAATGACTGCATCCGGGCGGCGCGCGGCGTTGGAACCGCTCGGCAAATGTCCGTCATGGTGGCGTTCGACCGCCGGGACGACGGGAAAGAGGAAGCCATGGATTGCCTGAGGAAGAGGGCCGCGATCGCGGCGGCGTTGTTGCTGGCCACGACCGTCCTGGCTGCCTGCGACAAGAAGGAGGACAAGCCGGCCGCGCCCGCCGCCTCCACGCCCGCGCCTTCCACGTCGACCCCCACGCCTTCCACGCCCTCACCTTCCAGTGCCACGCCGGCGCCGTCATCCTCGACGGCGAGCGCCGCCGACGTGCCGGCCGAGTGCGATGCCTATATCCGCAAGGTCAACGCCTGCATGGATAAGCTGGGCGCCAACAGTCCCGCCGTCGCGACCTTCCGGCAGCAGATGGACGCCGCCCGGGCGCAATGGTCCGGCGTATCGGACAAGACGGCGCTGGCGGCGCAGTGCAAGCAATCCACCGATCTGTTCGCGCAGTCCGCATCGCAGTTGGGGTGCCAATAACGTATTCCGGTTGTCTCCGGAGCCCTGGGGCGGCCTGCGTGCCGCTCTTTTTTTGTCGCCGGGCCGCCCCAAGACAAAAAGCCCCCTCGGGGGGCAGCAAGCGGCGTAAGCCGCGCGGCGTGGGGGTATCTTTTGTCGCCGGGCCGCCCCAAGACAAAAAGGCCCCCTTGGGGGGCAGCAAGCGGGGTAAGCCGCGCGGCGTGGGGGTATCTTTTGTCGCCGGGCCGCCCCAAGACAAAAAGGCCCCCTTGGGGGGCAGCAAGCGGCATCGGGCACGGTCGGCTTGCTTGCGCCGATGTCGGGGCGGGGAAGCGATTTACACTTGAGGTTCGCGACCTTCAATCTTCGCGGAACAGGATGCAGACATGAACACCACCAATCCCATGCAATGGATGGAAGACATCCAGAAGAACATTTCGGACCTGATCGCCCGCAGCCCCGCGGCGGATGTCGAGCGCAACGTACGCGCGATGATGACGCAAGGCTTTGCCAAGCTGGATCTGGTGACGCGGGAGGAGTTCGACGTCCAGGCCGATCTGCTGGCGCGCACGCTGGCGCGCGTCGACCAACTGACGGCCCAGGTTGCCAGCCTGGAAGCGCGCCTGTCCAAGCTGGAAGGCGGCACGCCCCAGGCTTGATGCATCCGGCCGACGCCCGCGGCGGATGCGTCAGGCCTAGGCGGATGCTTCAGACCTTGAAGTACTCGGGATGGCGGGCACGTATGTCCTCGACCTGGCGCAGCGTGTGCGATAGATGTTCGCGCAGGCGTTGCTCCGCGAGGTCGGGATCGGCCGCGGCGAGTGCGTCGACGATAAGCGTGTGATCGTTGAGTATGCGCTGTGCCTTGCCCAGGGCGGGCAGGTGCAGACGCCGCAAGCGGTCGATGTGGCCGCTGCGGCTATACACCAGCTGCCATAGGTCCTGCATGTTGGCCGCCGCATACAACTCCCGGTGGAACTCCTGGTCGGCGGCGGCGAATGCCTCGAAATCCCCCGCCCGTACCTGGGCCTCTTGCCGGTCCAGCAGCGTGCGCAAGCGCTTGACCAGCGCCATGTCGCCCGCGCCGGCCAGTTCGCGCACCAATTCCTGCTCGATGGCTCGACGCAGGAAGTGCGCCTGGCCGGCCCGGTCCAGGTCGATCTTGCTGACCCGGGTACCGGCCTGGGGAATTACGTCCACCAGGCCTTCTTCCTCCAGGCGCATGAGCGCGTCGCGCACGGGCGTCTGGCTGACGCCGTACTGCGCGGCCAGTTCCGGGCGCACCAGGGCGGTGCCCGGCGGCAAGGCCAGGGAAACGATGGCGTCTCGCAGCAGTTCGTAGAGTTGCGGGGCGGCCTGCCGGTAGCGGTCCAGTCTGACGGATTCGTTCATGGCGATCTACGAGAGGAGAAGGAGCGATAGGGCGCAGCGTAGGGTACGGGCTTGTTCATGATGTACTAATGTATTAGTATATTTTAGCCGATCACGCCAGGCCCTGCTCGCGGCAAACGCGGCCCACGCGCGAGCGCGTAGGCGTGTGCCCCGTGTGTCCGTGTGCCCGTTGCGCCCGTTGCGCCCGTGCCCCGTGCGGCGTGCGCCCCCATCCAACCTGTTTTTCCGTTGACGCCCTCGCGGCGCTTTCCGAGCAAAACCGATGACTACTCACAAGAAGACACCCGACACCTTGCGCAGCGCGCGCTGGTTCGCCCCTGACGACCTGCGTGGTTTCGGCCATCGCTCGCGCGCCATGCAGATGGGCTATGCGCCCGAGGAATGGGCGGGACGCCCGGTGATCGGCATCGTCAATACGTGGTCGGACATCAATCCGTGTCATACGCACTTCAAGCAGCGCGTCGAAGACGTCAAGCGCGGCGTGCTGCAGGCGGGCGGTTTTCCCATCGAGCTGCCGGCGCTGTCCCTGGCCGAGCAGTACGTCAAGCCCACCACCATGCTGTACCGGAACATGCTGGCGATGGACGCGGAGGAACTGCTGCGTTGCCATCCGGTCGATGGCGTGGTGCTCATGGGCGGCTGCGACAAGACCACGCCGGCGCTGTTGATGGGCGCGACCAGCGCGGGCCTTCCGGCCATCTATGTGCCGGCCGGTCCCATGCTGCGGGGTAACTGGCAAGGCCATACCCTGGGCTCGGGATCCGATGCATGGAAGTTCTGGGATGATCGCCGTGCCGGCATCATCACCGAGCAGCAGTGGATAGGCATCCAGGGCGGCATCGCGCGCAGCCATGGCACCTGCATGACCATGGGCACCGCCAGCACCATGACCGCCATCGCCGAAGCCTTGGGGATGACGCTGCCCGGCGCATCGTCGATTCCGGCGCCGGACGCCAACCATGTCCGCATGAGTTCGGAGTCGGGACGGCGCATCGTGGAAATGGTGTGGGAGGACCTGACGCCGGCGCGCATCCAGACCCGCAAGGCTTTCGAGAACGCCATCACCGTGGCCATGGCCATGGGCTGTTCCACCAATGCCATCATCCATGTGATCGCCCAGGGACGGCGCGCCGGCCACGATATCAGCCTGGACGATTTCGAGAAGGCCAGCCGCAAGGTGCCGGTGATCGCCAATGTGCGACCCAGCGGCGACAAGTACCTGATGGAGGATTTCTTCTATGCGGGCGGCCTGCCGGCCATGATGACGCGCATCCGCGAGCACCTGCACCTGGACGAGATGACCGTCACCGGTCGCACGCTTGGGCAGAACATAGAAGGCGCGGCGGTCTATAACGACGACGTCATCCGCACGGTGGAGAATCCGGTCTATGCCGAGGGCTCGCTGGCCGTGTTGCGCGGCAACCTGGCCCCGGACGGCTGCGTGATGAAACCGGGCGCCGCGGACCCGCGCTTTCTCAAGCATTCGGGGCCGGCGCTGGTGTTCGACGATTATCCGTCGATGAAGGCGGCCATCGATGACGAGAACCTGGACGTGACGGCCGACCACGTGCTGATCCTGCGCAACGCGGGTCCGCAGGGCGGTCCCGGCATGCCGGAATGGGGCATGCTGCCCATCCCGAAGAAGCTGGTGAAGCAGGGCGTGCGCGATATGGTGCGCCTGTCGGATGCGCGCATGAGCGGCACCAGCTATGGCGCGTGCATCCTGCATGTCTCGCCCGAGTCGTATGTGGGCGGCCCGCTGGGCCTGGTGCGCAATGGCGACATCATCACCCTGGATGTGGACGCGCGCACCATCAGCCTGGACGTGGACGACGCCGAGTTGCAGCGCCGCCGCGCCGAATGGCGCCAGCCCGAGCGCCGCTACGAGCGCGGCTATGGCTGGATGT
The DNA here is from genome assembly GCF_004121055.1 of Achromobacter aloeverae. Classification (GTDB taxonomy): domain Bacteria; phylum Pseudomonadota; class Gammaproteobacteria; order Burkholderiales; family Burkholderiaceae_B; genus Bordetella_C; species Bordetella_C aloeverae. Next base: position 829,398 of record NZ_PYAL01000001.1, on the reverse strand, counting down.
TCTCCAAGCATATCGAGCAGGCCGACCAGGGCTGCGACTTCGATTTCCTGCGCACGGATTTCGGCGCGCCGGTGCGCGAGCCGGACATTTTCTGATTCCTACCCTGTTCCGCAACCCATACCCATATCCAGAGACAGTCATGTTGAAACCTGAAACCCGTGAATTGCTGCGTGGCGTGAGCACCGCAACCTTGTGCACCTGCCTGTTCAAGCGCGGCCTGCGTACGCAGATGATCCAGGGCGCCTTGCCCGTCGGCGGCGTGCGTGGCGGCCCGTCCATGGTGGGCGAGGCCTTCACGTTGCGCTACATGCCCGCCCGCGAGGATCTCAATGGCATCGAGGTGTTCCGCGATCGCGCGCATCCGCAGCGCAAGGCTGTGGAGGACTGCCCGCCGGGCGCGGTGCTCGTGATCGATAGCCGCAAGGACGCGCGCGCGGCCTCGGCCGGCGGCATTCTCGTCGGCCGCCTGCAGGCGCGTGGCGTGGAAGGCGTGGTGACCGATGGCGGTTTTCGCGATGCGCCGGAAATCGGCAAGATGAAGATCCGTGCCTACCACCAGCGTCCATCGGCCCCGACCAACCTGACCCTGCACCAGGCCATCGATATCAACGTGCCCATCGGCTGCGGCGATGCGCCGGTCTTTCCCGGCGACGTCATCGTGGGCGATGACGAAGGCGTGCTGGTGATCCCCGCGCACATGGCCGACGAAATCGCCGCCGAAGCGGCGGAAATGACCGTGTTCGAGGACTTCGTGGCCGAGCAGGTGGCCAATGGCCGCTCGATCCTGGGCCTCTATCCGGCCACCGACCCGCAGACGCCCATCGATTTCGCGGCGTGGCGCAAGGAACGCAATCGCTGATCGAGATTGCTCGATCGCGCTTGCGCGCCGCGCCGGACACTGTCCCGCGCGGCGTTTGCCCGAGACCGTAAGCGTTTATTCGACGGCGCAGGCGTTGGTGCCATCCAGGCTGCCACCGCGATAGCGGCATGACCACTTGCCCTGGCTTGGGGCCAGGCAGGTGACGTACTGGGCGCCGTTGCCATTGGTGCTCTCCATGACGCTGCCGTTCTGCTGATAACAACACTTGGCCGCCTGGTCGGGCGTATCCCGGTGGCAGGCAGCCGCCGGACGGGATGAAGAGGCGGACGTGGCGGCCAGGGCCTGATAGCCGGCGGAATAGCCGGCGTTATTCGAGCGGACCGTGCCCGTGGATGCGCCGTAGGCCGAGAGCCCGGAAGTAAGTGACGGCGTCACGGCATTGACGGCCGCGGACAGCTTCGCGTCCTGGCCTTGGTAATAGGCCAGCAGGGACATCATGCGTTGATAGCTGTCCCGGGCCTGCGCGTCTTCCGCCTTCGCCAGGTCTTCCTTGCCGGCGGCGCGGTAGGCCTCCGCATTCTTGACGTGAGCAATATATTCGTCTTTCGCGTCGTAGTAATCCGAGGCACAGCCGCCCAGCAGCATGGCGATCGCCACGATCAGGTATCGATGGTATTTCATTGCATGTTTTCCGACGGGATAGCGTAAGTATCGCGAGCCGCACGGTAACGCTCCGACGAAATGCTGGCATCACCCAATTTGGTGATGGCCATTGACGGTGTGGTGCCGGCGAGGGGCGGCGCGGTCCCATATCGCCCGTTGCGTACTCGACTACGGCATTGCCAGACGGGCGATGGGCCCGGGCGGTGACATAAGCGTCGCTTCGCCTTCGTCGGAGCCCTTCCGCCGCGCATACTGCCGCCTTGATCGTTTTTCATGGGCGGACCGCATGACCCTAGCCGTTCTGGCCAGCCGCGCGCTAGCGGGCATGGATGCGCCCGCCGTGCGGGTGGAAACCCATCTGGCCGCGGGCCTGCCGGCTTTCACCGTGGTCGGCCTGGCCGATGTCGAGGTGCGTGAAAGCCGTGAACGCGTGAGGGCGGCCATCCTCAATAGCGGCTATGACTTTCCGGCGGGGCGCATCACCGTGAACCTGTCGCCGGCCGACCTGCGCAAGGAATCCGGGCGCTTCGACCTGCCCATGGCGCTGGGCGTGCTGCTGGCGTCGGGTCAGGTGGCCATGCCCGAGCTTCGCTCGCCCGACGGCGGCGACCGCCTGGCCCGCGTGGTGCTGGCCGGCGAACTGTCGCTGACCGGCGCGCTGGTGCCGGTGGCGGCGCCGCTGGCGATCGCCCTCGGCACCGCACGCGACCATGCCGATGCGGAGCTCATCCTGCCGGCGGCCAGCGCGGCGCAGGCCGCGCATGTGCCCGGACTGCGCGTATGGTCGGCGCGGACCCTGACCGAGGTTGTGTCGCACCTGACCGGCTCGGCGTCCTTGGCGGTGGCCCGCCCGGCGCCGTGGCCGGAACCTCCTCCGCAGCCCTGCCTGTCGGACGTGCGCGGGCAGGGCGGTGCGCGGCGCGCCCTGGAGCTGGCGGCCGCGGGCGGCCACAGCCTGTTGATGGTCGGGCCGCCCGGGGCCGGCAAGAGCATGCTGGCCCAGCGGCTGCCGGGCATCCTGCCGCCGCTGGCGCCGGACCCGGCGCTGGAGGTGGCCGCGCTGGCAAGCCTGGCGGGGGAGCCGACCGGCGTGGGCAGGCAGGCGCCTTTCCGCGCGCCGCATCACACGGCGTCGGCGGCGGCGCTGGTGGGCGGCGGCAGCCGGCCCAGGCCCGGGGAGATCAGCCGCGCCCATCATGGCGTGCTGTTCCTCGACGAACTGCCGGAGTTCAGCCGGCGGGCGCTGGAAGCCTTGCGCGAGCCGCTGGAAACCGGCCGGGTCGCCATTTCGCGGGCCATGCACACGGTGCACTATCCGGCGCGCTTCCAGTTCGTGGCGGCAATGAACCCCTGTCCCTGCGGCTGGCGCGGCCATCCCCGCCATGCCTGCCGGTGTACCGCCGAGCAGGCGGCGCGCTATCGGGCCAAGGTGTCCGGCCCGCTGCTGGACCGCATCGATCTGCAGGTGATGTTGCCGCCGGCCCAGGCGGACTGGATGTCCTTGCCGCCAGGCGAAGCGTCCGCGCCGGTGCGCGATCGGGTCGTCGCCTGCCGGGCGCGCCAGTCGGCCCGGCAGGACGGAATCAACGGCGCCCTCGACGGCCGCAGGCTGGAGGAGGTCAGCCCGCTGTCGGACGAGGCGCGGACCCTGCTGCAGGACGCCATGAGTCGCCGCCATGGCTCGGCGCGGGCGGCGCATCGGGTCTTGCGCGTGGCGCGCACGGCGGCCGACCTGGATGGCGAGGACGTTATCGGCGCGCGCCATGTGGCGGAGGCTGTGCAGTACCGCTTGCCATGATCCGGACGCCGTGGTGCGGTGCGCGCTCTGGGGCGGGCAGTGGCGGGCCGCACCGATAGGATATTATTGGGGACGGGCTTGTATTGACGAGGCTCTACTGGCTGCTCCATACCCGACTCGACAAGCAGCGAAAAATTACCATATAATCAAAGGCTTTCCAGCGTTGGTCGGGCTTCCTTGGTTCGATTCGCCCAGCCTGCTGCCGTTTCGGGAACGGCACAGTGCGACAGCGGTATGTCGAACGAGGCCAAAAGCACGAGACCAAGCCCTCGCGGCTTGCGCCGGAAAATCCACAAGTGTCCCCGGGTAGACCAAGTCTTCCTCCCGTCTGGCCGGTCGCGTGATGCGCGGCGGCGAGCGGGCGTAAGCACCCGTGTGGTCATAACGTTAACGATGTCTTAAGAACGGACTTATCATGCCCAAGATGAAGACCAAGAAAAGCGCCGCCAAGCGCTTTCAGGTTCGCGGTAGCGGATCGATCAAGCGGGGTCAGGCCTTCAAGCGCCACATCCTGACCAAGAAGACCACGAAGAACAAGCGCCAACTGCGCGGTTCCGCGGCCGTCCATGAAACCAACGTCGCCTCCGTCAAGGCGATGATGCCTTTCGCTTGATATAAGGGAGATCCAACATGCCTCGCGTCAAACGTGGTGTAACCGCCCGCGCTCGTCACAAGAAAGTCATCAACGCCGCCAAGGGCTATCGTGGCCGCCGCGGTAATGTATTCCGTATCGCCAAGCAGGCGGTCATGCGTGCTGGCCAATACGCCTATCGCGACCGCCGCAACAAGAAGCGTACGTTCCGTGCCCTGTGGATCACGCGTATCAATGCCGCCTGCCGTGAACTGGGCGTCAGCTACAGCGTGTTCATCGCGGGCCTGAAGAAGGCTTCGATCGATCTGGACCGCAAGGTCCTGGCCGATCTGGCTGTTCACGACGCGGCCGGCTTCGCCGCCGTGGTGCAACAGGCCAAGGCTGCCCTGGCTGCCTGATCGCTGTTAGGTAGTACCGAGTAGTAAACGTGCAAACAGGGCTGTCATGGCCCTGTTTGCGTTTGTGGAGACAGGCGGTCCGGGTGACGCCCGCGTCTGTCCCGAACCGCGCGCCGCGCGGCCCCCTGGTCAGTATTTCGGGATCGCTGAACCCATGACTCTTTTGGTCGATGACCTGATCGCTCAGGCCCAAGAACGATTCGCCGCGGCCCCCGACGCCGCCGCGCTGGAAAACGCCAAGGCGCGTTTTCTCGGCAAGGAAGGCGCCCTTACCGTGTTGCTCAAGGGCATGGCCACGCTCAGCCCGGAGCAGAAACGCGAGGCCGGCGCCCGCATCAATCAGGCCAAGCAGCAGATCGAAGCCCTGCTGAACCAGCGCCGCGCCGAACTGGCGCAAGCCGAGCTGGACGCGCGACTCGCTTCCGAGACCATCGATGTCACCTTGCCCGGCCGAGGCCGCGCCGTGGGCGGCATCCATCCGGTAATCCGCACGTGGCAACGCGTGGAAGCCATTTTCCGTTCGATCGGCTTCGACGTGGCCGACGGCCCGGAAATCGAAAACGACTGGACCAACTTCACCGCACTGAACAACCCGGAGAACCACCCGGCGCGTTCCATGCAGGACACCTTCTACGTCGACATGAACGACGACAAGGGCCTGCCCCTGCTGCTGCGCACGCACACCAGCCCGATGCAGGTTCGCTATGCGCGCATGAACAAGCCTCCCATCAAGGTCATCGCGCCTGGCCGCACATATCGCGTCGACAGCGATGCGACCCATTCGCCGATGTTCCATCAGGTCGAAGGGCTGTGGATCGCCGAGGACATCTCCTTTGCCGACTTGAAAGGCGTCTATACCGATTTCCTGCGTTGCTTCTTCGAAAGCGACGACCTGGTGGTCCGTTTCCGCCCCTCGTTCTTTCCCTTCACCGAGCCTTCCGCCGAAATCGACATGATGTTCACCAGCGGGCCGAATCGCGGCCGCTGGCTCGAGATCTCCGGCTCCGGCCAGGTGCATCCGGAAGTGGTGCGCAATTTCGGGCTCGATCCCGAGCGCTACATCGGCTTTGCGTTCGGCTCCGGCCTGGAGCGCCTGACGATGCTGCGCTACGGCGTCAACGACCTGCGCCAGTTCTACGAAGGCGACCTGCGCTTCCTGCGCCAGTTCAACGAATAAACAGGGCCCATCATGCAATTCCCCGAATCCTGGCTGCGTGCCCTGGTCAATCCTGCCATCGATACCGACGCGCTGGCGCACCGGCTGACGATGGCCGGTCTGGAAGTCGAAGAAACCCAAACCGCCGCGCCGCCGTTTACCGGCGTGGTGGTGGCGCATATCGTCGAGATCGCGCCGCATCCCGATGCCGACAAGCTGCGCGTCTGCCAGGTCGATGATGGTTCCGGCCAGCTGTTGCAGATCGTCTGCGGGGCGCCCAATGCGGCCGCCGGCCTGAAGGTGCCGCTGGCCCGCGTTGGCGCGGAATTGCCCGGCGGCATGAAGATCGGCGTGGCCAAGATGCGCGGCGTGCAGTCCTCCGGCATGCTGTGCTCGGCGCGCGAACTGGGCCTGTCGCAGGACCACGGCGGTTTGCTCGAACTCCCCGCGGACATGGTCGCGGGCACGTCGCTGCGCGAAGCGCTGGACCTGGACGATACGCTCTTCACCTTGAAGCTGACGCCCAACCGCGCTGACTGCCTGTCCATCCTGGGCGTGGCGCGCGAGGTCGCTGCCCTGACCGGCACCCCGCTGCGGGTGCCGTCGGCCGAACCCGTCGCGGTCTCGTTGCGGGACCGCCTGCCCGTGCGCGTCGAGGCCCCCGACCTGTGCGGCCGTTTCGCCGGCCGCGTGATCCGCGGCGTGAATGCCCGCGCGGCCACGCCGGACTGGATGAAGACGCGGCTGGAGCGCGCGGGCCAGCGCTCCGTTTCGGCGCTGGTCGATATCTCCAACTATGTGCTGCTGGAACTGGGCCGTCCCACCCACGTGTTCGACCTGGACAAGATCAAGGGCGACCTGGTGGTGCGCTGGGCCCACGCCGAAGAGCCGGTGACCTTGCTCAATGGCCAGACCCTCAAGCTGGCGCCGGATGTCGGCGTGATCGTCGCTGGCGATACGGTGGAAAGCATGGCCGGTATCATGGGCGGCGACGCCACCGCGGTCACGCTGGATACGCAGAACATCTACGTCGAGGCCGCCTTCTGGTGGCCCGAGGCCATCGCCGGCCGCGCGCGCCGCTACAAGTTCAGCACCGAAGCCAGCCATCGCTTCGAGCGCGGCGTGGATTACGCCAACATCCCTGAACACCTGGAATTCATCACCAGCCTGATCGTCTCGATCTGCGGCGGCCAGTGCGGTCCCGTGGATGACCAGGTCATCAACCTGCCGCAACGTCCCCCCGTGCGCATGCGCCTGGCGCGTTGCCATCGTGTGCTGGGCGTGCCGGTCGAGCGCGCCGAGGTGGAGCAGATCTTCACGCGCCTGGGCCTGCCTTTCGAGCTGGACGGCGACACCTTCGTGGTGCAGCCGCCGTCCTATCGCTTCGACCTGGCCATCGAGGAAGACCTGATCGAGGAAGTGGCCCGGGTCTATGGTTTCGAGCGCATTCCCGACGTGCCGCCGGTGGCGCGCGCGAAGATGCGCATGGCGCCCGAGACGCTGCGCGGCCCGCACGCGCTGCGCGAGATACTGGCCGGCCAGGACTATCAGGAAGTCGTGAACTTCAGCTTCGTCGAAGCCGATTGGGAGCGCGACTATGCCGGCAATGCGGATCCCATCCGCCTGCTCAATCCCATCGCCAGCCAGCTGGCGGTGATGCGTTCGAGCCTGCTGGGCGGCCTGGTCGCCAACATCGTGCACAACGCCAATCGCAAGCAATCGCGGGTTCGCGTATTCGAACTTGGCCGCGTGTTCCGGCGCGACAACGCGGTGGCCGATGGCCCGTTGACGGTCGCCGCCGTGGACCAGCCGCTGAAGCTGGCGGCCGCGGCCTGGGGCCCCAGCGTGGAAGAGCAGTGGGGCGCGCCCGTGCGTCCGGTGGACTTCTATGACGTCAAGATGGACGTCACCGTGCTGTTCGGCAAGCGCGGCGCCGACCTGCGCTTCGTCGCTGCGCAGCATCCGGCCCTGCATCCTGGCCGTGGCGCGCGCATCGAGCTGGACGGCAAGACGGTCGGCTGGATCGGCGAGCTGCATCCCCGCTGGGCGCAGAAGGCGGAACTGGCGCACGCGCCGGTGCTGTTCGAGGTCGATGTCGACGTCCTGGAGCAGGGCCAGTTGCCGCAGGTGCGCGAACTGTCGCGCCAGCCGGTGGTGGTGCGCGACCTGGCGCTGTGGGTGGATGAGGGCGTGACCGCCCAGTCCTTGCTCGACACGATCGCCAGCACGGTCGCCGCCGACCCGCGCCTGGCTATCGTCCAGCACTCGCGCCTATTCGACGTGTGGCGGGAAAAAGCCCAGGGCGCTGTCCAAGTGACTGATTCCGTTAAGGAAAAAAGCCTTGCTTTCCGCTTCTGGCTACAGGACACTGAGGCCACGCTGGATGAGGCGCGTGTCGCCGAATGCCTGGGCATCATCCGTGATGCGCTTATCCAGGCGCACGGGGCACGCCAGCGCGCGTAAGAAAACAACTGGGGGAAATGACCATGCTTACCGAACCTCGTACGTTGACCAAGGCCGAGCTGGCCGAACTGCTCTTCGAACGGGTAGGGCTCAACAAGCGTGAGGCCAAGGACTTCGTGGATACCTTCTTCGAAGAAATACGCGACGCCCTGGCCAATGGCGATGCGGATACGCCGCCGTCGGTCAAACTGTCCGGTTTTGGAAATTTCCAGGTACGCGACAAGCCGCCGCGTCCTGGCCGCAATCCCAAGACGGGCGAGACCATACCCATCGCGGCACGACGGGTGGTCACGTTCCACGCCAGCCAGAAATTGAAGAGCGTCGTCGAGAACGCGCCGCCGTCGACCACGCCTGTCGGTTCCGTTGAGTAATCTTCCCGGGCCTGTTCCGGGTTGATGTGTCCACGGCCGCGAGGCCATGCCGAATCACGTTCCAACCATGACTCGACCTGAACCCGCTGTCGCCTTGCCTCCCATTCCCGCGAAACGCTACTTCACCATCGGTGAGGTAAGCGATCTATGCGGGGTCAAGCCGCATGTCTTGCGTTATTGGGAGCAGGAGTTCACGCAGCTCAAGCCTGTCAAACGGCGCGGCAACCGCCGCTACTACCAGCACCATGAGGTGCTGTTGATACGCCGCATTCGTTCCTTGCTGTATGAGCAGGGTTTCACGATCAGCGGCGCGCGCAATCGCCTGGGCGATACGCGCGATGTGCCGCCGCTGGACCAGGACGCGGCGGTGCGCTTGAGCGGCGCGGAGATGCAGGCCCTGCGCTCGGAGCTTGGGGGCGTGTCGGCGATGTTGGCGGAGGCCTTGAGCCATGTGCCTGCGTCGTCCGCCGGCGCGGGCGCGGTGCGGGCGGGTGGCGATGTGGATGTCGCTGGGGCCGATCGCGATGAGGTTGGTCATGGTGATGTCGATCATGACGACGTTGGCCACGACGACGATGATGATGATGGCCAAGATGATGACGAAGGCGACACGCACGAGGGTGATGCGCCATCGCGATCGTGATTCGCGGCATAGCCGGAATTCGGCGTTGAAGATCGAGCAAAATAAATTCGTTTTTCCCAGCCGGACGCCAACATTCTTTTTTTAACTCTGATATACTTTCGTTCTTTCGGGGCGTAGCGCAGCCTGGTAGCGCACTTGCATGGGGTGCAAGGGGTCGCGAGTTCGAATCCCGCCGTCCCGACCAGTAGTTCCAAGGCCGTTAGTGAGAATACTCACTGACGGCCTTTCTCTTTGGGACCATTGAGGGGTATTTTTTTACGTTGGTTAATCCCCGCGAATAGTTGGCTCATGTGGTGCGCAAGATCGCTAACACAGACTGCGGCTGTCGGTTCTAACCAAGCGTACTTTGAGCGTTGGTTTGTTTCTTGTCGTTATCCGCGAAGCCTGGATAGAGTTGTCGTCGTAGCAACCGAGCGGATGCCGCCGAATTGGCAGCGAGTAGGGCACGGAAGGCCCAATAGGCGATGACCAATGATACGCTCAAGCCAAACCACTTCTGAGATCTGACGTTGTCGATGACGCTAGCTTTAAGGTCACCGGTCCTCAACGCGTCGCAGATGAAAGCGACCTCTTTTGTCTTGAAACCGGTGAGATCCTCAATGCCCGACCGGTCGCTTGCGCATTTCTCGGCATCGAAGGCCCAGCCCCCGAAGGCGCCTTTGGCGACCACCGCGTCAGTCTTGAACCAGACGCCGGATGTACGCATCTGCAGAAGGGCATACGGAGATGCGGCGATCATACCGACACAAAACGCCAAGATGGCCCCCGCTAGTCCGAGCAACATCGTGGCCGCAACATAGCGCTTCGGAGGCAGGGACACAATCTCATCGATATTGGTATTGATCCACATACGTACGCGCCTGATTCGAGACATACCGACATCATGCTTCTTGCGCCATTTTTCAAGCTTATGGATTGACGTCAGCGTTTCAAGCTTAAGTCGGTGGGCGTAATTAAACCTCTCGACGTCACGACTCTCTTGCAGATTAGCAATAACGACAGAATCCTCGGCGTCGGCGTTGCCGTACAACAAGCGCCAAATTCGGTCGAGAAGTGCGTGAACGGTTCCCGCGCGCCATATAAGCAAAAGCCAGCCCAAGAAAACGACGCAGCTCGCCAGCAAAGACGGAAAAAGCGGGGTTTGAATCAGCGTTGAGGAGAATTCCATATATTGTTCCTTTAGATGGATGTCCTGCCCGAGGGGTGCAAGGGCACGTACCGCGGTGGAGAGCGCTGATCTACTGGGAGGGCGATTGAGTCTTCCGTGGTTAGCCCTCTCCGATCTCAATGCCCCCAACAAAGCGCTCGCAGTGGAGACCGACATAGACGTATTGAAAGTTATTTGAAAGGTCTTTCATGCCGCTCGAATCGTTCGTAAGTTAATCAAAAAAGTAAAGTTAATTCATTGATAATTAATAAGAATTTTCCGCTGATCAATCTTGGCCTCGCCGTTAAAGCGGGGCTTTTATTTTGTATGCGTCATGGAACAAACTGAAATGTTATGAATTAACTTTAACATAAAGACACGAATTATGGATAAACTAAGTAGCTATAGGAAATAAATGCATACATACAAGCTATACAAATGCTGCAACCGCATATCCATACAGGTCGTTTTCGAGCATGTCTCCGAGCGGTACTCTTCCTTGCCAGCGCTGTAGCGACCGCTGCCCACGGTCAGGCGTCACGACCGGATTTGGCAACCGGTGCTGACATCCAGCGCCGCCAGGATCAAGAGGCCGGGGCGCAGCGCGAGCGCGCCGCGCAGCGGCCAGACGTCTTCAATTCGCCGCCCGTCGCACCCTCTTCGTCCCGCCTCCAATTTCCCCAGGAGCAGCCCTGCTTCGCGATCCGTTCAGTGACATGGCAGGACAGCGCTCCGCCGCAATGGCTGCATGACTTGGCGCAACAGGCGCTTGGCCATTGCGTTGGTGGGCAGGGCCTGCAAATGCTGCAGAAGGCCCTGCAGGCGAAACTGATCGATCGGGGTCAAGTGACATCGCGGGTGTTGGTGCCAGAGCAGTCCTTGGCAACGGGCAAGCTCGCGTTGCGCTACATCCCAGGCACGATCGGGAAAATCAAAAGCGATGGCATGCCAGGCTGGTGGCGCATGGCCTTGCCTAGCGGTTCGGGCAGTACGCTGGACCAACGGGATCTGGACCAAGCCCTGGAGAACATCAGGCGTCTGCCCGGTCAGGCCGATGCCAAGATAGACCTTGTACCAGGCGCCGCACTCGGTGAATCCGATTTGGTCCTGCATCCTGGGACGGGGAAACGTTGGCATGCCTATCTGGGCGGGGACAACGCGGGCCTGGACTCGACAGGCAAGAATCAGGTCAACGCGTCCCTGGTGCTGGATTCCCCGCTGTTCCTGTACGACCAACTGTCCGTCGCGTGGAATAGCAACGCACATATCCACGATCGCGACGCGGGCGCGCGCTCGTCGTCCATCAGCTACAGCATTCCCTTTGGATATTGGACCCTGTTCGCCAATGCGAGCAAGTCGACGTATCGGCAGACCGTGGCAGGGTTCGACGAGCCCATTGTCTACCAGGGCACCAGCAAGCAGATCGATGGCGGCGTGAGCGTCGTACCTTACCGCGGGACGGATTACAAAGGCAGCTTCAGCGCCAAGATGTTCCGCAAGTGGTCCAACAACACCATCGATGACCTCGATATCGATGTGCAGCACCGTGACGTGGTGGGCTACGAAATTAACGTCGGTCATCGGCATTACGTCGGCAATACCACCTTGGACGGCAGCTTCGGTGTGCGCAGCACGCTGCCTGGCATGTCGAACGCGCCCGGAGTGGTCATCGGCGATCCCGACTGGGATGGTCGCAGCACCGTGTTGCTGGCGAGCTTGGGCGCCTCCGTGCCGTTTGAGTTGGCGGGCCAGAAGATGGCTTACCAGACCGGCTGGCAGTGGCAGCACGCCAAGACGCCGCTGGTTCCGACCGACTATTTCACGATCGGCAACCGATACGCGGTACGGGGTTTCGACGGACAGATGACGTTGTCCGCGGAAAGCGGCTGGTCCCTGCGCAACGAGCTTGCCCTGGCCCTGGGGAATAGCGGCCAGCAACTCTACACGGGCGTGGATGCAGGACGGGTCAGCGGACCCGCCGCCCAATATCTGGCCGGCCAGACGCTGGTCGGCTTGGTCGCCGGTCTGCGCGGGCGCTTGTCGGTGCCTTATGTCGCCGCGAGCTACGACCTTTCCGCGGGGTGGCCGCTGAAAAAGCCCGACCAGCTGAAGACCGACTCCCCCACCATCGCCTTCTCCCTGACGCTCGAATTCTGACCGGATCTCCCATGTTCTCGCTGCGCACCGCGATCGCCTTGCTCGTTGTATTCACCCAGGTGTGGACGCCGGTACTGTCCCAGACCTTGCCGATCTCCGTGGATAAAAGCGTGGCCGGGCAGCGGCCGGTGGTGGGCGTGTCGGGTAACGGCGTACCGATCGTCAACATCGCACCGCCCTCAGCCAGCGGCGTATCGAACAACCGCTACACGCAATTCAACGTCGGACCGTCCGGAGTGGTCCTGAATAATAGTGGCGCCGGTAGCCAGAGCCAGTTGGCTGGCGCCATCGGCGGCAATCCCATGTTGGGAAATGGCCGCGCCACGACCATCCTGAATCAGGTCACGGCAAACAACCCATCGCAGTTGCGCGGCTTCATGGAGGTGGCCGGGAATCGCGCGAATGTGATCGTTGCCAACCCGGCCGGTATCACTTGCGATGGATGCGGGTTCCTGAACGCCAATCGCGGGACATTGACGACTGGCTTGCCCATGTTGGGACCGGACGGCAGTGTGCAAGGCTTCGACGTCACCCGTGGCCGGATCGCGGTGGAAGGTAACGGGCTCTACGGCGATAACCTGGATCAAGTGGATCTGATTGCGCGTTCCCTGACGCTGAACGCATCAGTGTGGGCCAACCGGCTGAGCGTCGTAGCCGGGCCCGCGACCGTCAGCTACGGCGATGGCACCGTACAGGGGAGGGCCGGCGAGGATGCCGCGCCCGCCGTGTCTCTCGATATGGCTGCGTTGGGCGGCATGTATGCGAACAGCATCAGGCTGATCGGCACCGAGGCCGGCGTTGGCGTCAACATTGGCGGCAATCTTACGGCGATGACGGGGGATCTGGAGGTCTCCGCGGCGGGCGACGTGCGGATTCTTCCTGCCGGCAAGGCGCAGGCGGCTGGCAATCTGCGGATGGATAGCGCAGGCGCCATAGGGGTCGATGGCATTGCAACGGCCGGTAGCGGTATGACGTTGAGCGCCGCAGGCAATGTCACGACGAGCAATACCGTCAATGCCAATGGCGATCTTCGCGTGACCGCAGGCGGGGCGATGGCGCTCGGCGGTACGGTGGGCTCGGGTGGGAGCGCGGCGTTCACGTCGGCAGGAAGTCTCTCGACGGGTAATTCGGTCAACGCCAATGGCGATCTGCGTATGAGCGCTGGCGGCGCGATGACGCTGGGCGGTACGGTCGGTTCGAGCGGGAGAGCTACGTTCACGTCGGCCGGGGACCTTGCGACGAGCAATACGATCATCGCCAACGGCAATCTGCAAATGGACGCCGCGCGGGCCATGGCGATCGGTGGCAAGGTCGCGGCGGGCGGCGACATTGTCCTTGGCGCAGCTAGCGATGTGTCGGTCAGTAATGCCATAGGCGCGGTCGGCGGCATGGTCGTGAGTACGGGCGGAAGCGTCGTGCAAAGCGGGACAGGCAGCCTGCAGGCGAACTCGGGTTTGACCGTGACGACGGGTGGATCCTTGACGCTTGCCGGGATGACGTCCTCACAAGGTGGGATCACGCTGCAGTCTGGCGGCACGACTCACATCAACGGCTTGGTCTCCGCAGGACAAGGTTTGGGACTGGTCGCGGGCGGCAATTTGTTGCAAGGCCGAAGCGGACGGATCGAGGCCACCGGTTCGATCTCGGGTGCTTCGGCGGCGGGTATCAATCTGGCGGGGACCACGGTTGCACAGAGCGGGATTACTTTGCAATCCACCGCCGCCATGGCGATAGACGGCCAATTGACCACGGGCCAGGCGCTCGCGCTCAATGCAGGCGGCGACCTGACGCAGGCAGCCGGCGGAAATGTGCAGACTGATGGCCGGTTCACGGGCTTGTCGGGAGGCGCGATTTCGCTGGCGGGCTCTTCGGCCGCCCTGGACGACCTGATGCTGACGTCCCGCAATGGCATGACGATAGCCGGCCAGGTGGCCACCGGCCGCAATGCGACGCTGACCGTGGGCGGCGATCTGGGAACAGGCTCGGCGTCCAAGGTCCAGGCGGACGGGCAGATCTACGCCGCTGCGAACAATGTCGCGATCGGAGGTTTGCTGGGTACGACGGGAGCGAACGGCGCCAACGGCCTGCTGACGGTAAACGCGGCGCAGGATATGACGGTCACAGGCACGGTCTCCAGCGCCGCGCCGCTGAACGTCACGGTCGGCCGAAATCTTGCAGTCGGCGGCACGTTGTTGGCGACGGGGGGAGGGCTGTCGGTCTCCAGTGGACAGGACACCTCTGTCAGCGCGGCCGGCCGTGTGCAGTCCACGGACGATCTAGTCTTACAGTCCGGTGGCAAGCTCATTGCGAGCGGCATCGTGTCCTCCAACAATGCCGTGCGGATTACGGCCGACGGAGACGCACGCGTCGACGGCATCGTCGCTGCCTTGGGCGGGGGGCTGTCCCTGATCGGCAAGAATGACTTGACGGTGGGCAGTGCCGGCCGGGTACAGGCAGCGACCACTATGACCGCCCAGGCGGGGCGAGACATGGTGCTGGCGGGTTCCTTGTCGTCCGTCCAGACGCTGACGCTGAATGCCGTCCGCGACGTCCGTATCGATGGGATTGCCGCGACCGACGCCGGCCTGACCGTGGGCGGACGTGATCTGACCGTAGGCGCGACCGGCGTGGCACAAGCCGCGTCGGGGATGACGATGCAGGCCGCGGGAGCATTGGGTTCGGCGGGCAGGATCGTCTCTGACGGGACGGTCACGCTGCAGTCGGCCGGCAATCTGGTGCTGTCCGGAACGACGGCGTCCACGTCCGGCGACGTCAAACTGTCGTCGACGGGGGGCGACCTGACGCTGGGCGGGGCGGCCAAGACGCAGGCGGCGGGATTGCTCGATGCCAGCGCGGCGCGCGACCTGAGCGTGGCGGGAACGACGTCCTCCAACGGCGCCATCACGCTTTCCGCGGCCCGCGACGTGACCTTGGGCGGCATCACCGCCGCGCTCGGCGGCGATCTGCGTATGGATGCCGGCTCGGCAGCGGTGGTCGCGGCGGATGGCCGCGCGCAGGCGGCACGGGCTTTGACCCTCAACGCCGGCACGACGCTGCGTAACGAGGGGCTGCTCTCAGCGGGGACTGACGGCACGCTGTCTGGTGCGGGCGGACTGACCAACGTCGGCACCGCGGTTGCCGCCCAGGATTTGAAGGTTTCCACGCTGGGGGCTTTCAGCAACACCGGCAGCCTGCTGGCGGGTCTGAACGACCAAGGCCAGGTCGCGTTGCCTGGGAGCTTGAGCCTGTCTGGAGGCAGTCTCGTCAACAGCGGACTGGCGGCCGCAGGCAAGAATGTGACGCTCGATGCGGCCAGCCTGACCTTGAATGGCGGGACGGTGTCGGCCAACCAGGCCTTGAGCGCCGTGACGCTCGGTGACATTGCAGCTCGGGGCGCCACGTTGTATGGCGGCACGGTGTCGCTGTCGGGCGTGAGTCTGGACAACAGCAACGGCAGCTTGTCCTCAAACGGCGATCTGACCTTGGTCTTCTCCGGCATCCTGAATAACCAGGCCGGTTCCATTGCCACGAACGGCGCGCTGAATGTGGGTGGAAGCCAGATCCTCAACCAGGGCGGCAAGATGCTGGCCCAGGATCTGAAGCTGACTTCGCCCGGCGTGGTCAACAACACGGGCGGCCTGCTGCAGGGGGCCAATACGCTCACCTTGAGCGCAGGCAGCCTGGTCAATATCGATACGCCGTCCGCTGATCCCACGCGTGCATTGGGCGTGGTGGGCAAGACGGTCGTCCTGAATGCTGCCAGCATCGACAACACGCGGGGGACGTTGGCGGCCAGTGATGCGCTGACGCTGGGCACGACATTGCTGCAAAATGCGTCGGGGCTGGTGACGTCCGGCGGTACGGCAGACATCACGGCTGGGACGCTCGCCAATGAAGGCGGCAATGTCGTCGCCGGCACGCGTTTGTCGATGATCTTGAATGCGCTGAGCGGGACGGGGACGCTGCAATCGCAGGGTGATCTCAGCCTGGCGATGTCCGGGGGATTGATCAATACCGGCTCGGTGGTCGCGGCGCGCGACGCGACGCTGAGTATCGCGGGCGACCTGGACAATCGCGGCAAGATTTCCGCGGGGCGGAATCTGACCGTCGGGGCGAGCAGCCTGACCAACGAAGCATCCGGCGAGATCGTCTCCAACGGCGTTACGACGTTGAACGTGACGAATGCGCTGAACAACGCTGGCCTGATTGACGGGGCGATCACGCACATCCAGGCCGGCAGCGTACTGAATACAGGCCGTCTCTATGGCGATACGCTGGCAATCTCGGCGGGGTATTTGCGCAACGACGTTGGCGCTTCGGGCGCGGGTGTCATCGCTTCGCGCGGCAATATGGATCTGGGTGTCGGCACGCTCGACAATCTTGAACATGGCCTGATCTATGCGGCAGGGGATCTGGGGATAGGGGGCGCGCTGGACGGGCTTTGGCGGGCGACTGGTCAGGCGCAGGCTATCAACAACGCGTCGGCGACGATAGAGGCGGGCGGCAATGCCGCCATCAGCGCGGCGGCAATCAACAACATCAATAACCACTACGCCAGCGAAGTCGTGCAGGTGAGTGCGGGGGACAAGGTCTATTACCGGTTGAATGGTACGACCGATCTGCTCGATGGGGCGACATACTGGCTGTGCGACCAGACGACGGCGATGTGCAGCAAGGATCCCGCATGGCTGGAGGATGATCAGGAGCGGCGCCTGCTCTTGCCGTCGTCGACTTATCCTGAATCGCAGTATGGGCCGCCGTTTGATTATGCGTTGGGTGGGCATGGCGAGAAGGGCAGGGATGCGCCGATTGCACGTCCCTATACGCCGCCGTCGGAAAACTGCGGTGGCTCGGGAGATTCCGGGACCAGTTGCGAACCCATACCTGAGAGGTTCCTGCAGGGCACTGAAGGCAGGATTTGGGATGTTTTCGGCGTCACGCGTCCCGCTCCGCTGCCGACAAATCCTGCAGACGTCGAAAATTGTGGATCGGAGGCCCAATGCCAGGCAATGCAGACGGCGTACGACCAAGCTCACGCCGCCTTTGTCGCGGCCTACGAAGAATTGAATGCCCGGGTCTTGGCCTACAACCAGGATTTCAACAATCGTCTGGTCAAGGATTTCACGATCTATGAGGTGACGCAGACCGTCACGGAAACCAGAACGACCGCCACGGATCCGGGCAAGATCATCGCAGCGGGCAACGCAACGTTGACGGGCACTGTCCTCAACGACAAGAGCCAGATCGTCGCAGGTGGAGCGTTAACCGTGACGGGCCCCGCAGTCCAAAATATCGGCGCAGTCGGCGAGCGCCGGATCGACGCGGTTGGAAGCGAGATCTATACCTATGAGAAGAACGACGATCGCAAGTACGACACCGTGCCGTACAGCGGCACGATCAGTACCGAGCCTATCGGCGTGCCGGTCGGCAGTTATGGCGGCGGTGTGGCATCGCCCTCGAGTGGGGCCGTCGCCCCGGGGGCAAGCGCCCCGGTCAGCGCCGCGGCGCCGATTGTGGTCAACAGCGTTCAATTACCAGGATCCGGGATTGTCAGAACGGTAACGCCACCGTCGAGCGTCCCAAATAGCCAGCTCTACACGGTTGTGCCGGCGGCAACTTCGCCGTACCTGGTGACAACGGACAGCCGTTTCACGGGTAATAAACCGACGATCTCCAGCGATTATCTGCTCGCCCTGCTAGACGCGGGCGGTTCCGTCCAAGGCGCGGGATCCGTAATCCGGCCCGCAAGTTCTTTCGGCGGAACAACGACCGGGAGCCCAACGGGCGGGGCGTCTCCCACGCAAGCAGCCATCGGTGCCGTGCAAATTGGCGCCGCCTCCGGCGGCGGAGCGGCTGCGGGCGGGACGACGGTGACAGACGCCGGCACCAACCCTTATCTCCAAAGTACCGACACCCTCAAACGCTTGGGCGATGGATTCTACGAACAGAAGCTGGTTACGGACCAGATCATCGCTGCTACGGGGCAACGGTTCGTCGGTGATTACACAGACAACGAAACTCAATACAAGGATCTCCTGACTGCCGGCGCTACGTTCGCGCAGCAATATGGATTGCAGGTCGGCACGCCGCTGAGCGAAGACCAGATGAAGCAACTGACCACGGACATGGTGTGGCTGGTCGATCAAACCGTCACGCTGGCCGATGGCAGCACGCAGACCGTGCTTGTCCCGCAGGTCTATCTGGTGGTGCAGGATGGTGACTTGAAGGGCGACGGCACGCTGATGGCGGGCCGCAGCACGACGTTGACCGTGGACGGGAGCATCAGCAATACCGGCACGATCGGCTCGCGTGATGCGACCGTCATGGTCGCCGACAACATCCTTAACCAGGCCGGCGGTGTCATTCAAGGCAGCATCGTTGATCTGAATGCCAGGCAGGATCTTAATAACATCGCGGCATTGATCAAGGGCGATGCGGTCGCCTTGCAGGCGGGGCGCGATATCAACCTGACCAGTACTACGGCGAGCGTGAGCGCCACCGTGGGGCCGACGTCGACGTGGTCAACGTTCGTCAGCGGTGTCTCCGCGGTCGATGCCGGTAGCTTGATGGTTAACGCGGGGCGGGATCTCAACCTTACGGCAGCCGCCTTGGACATCAAGGACAGCGGTCACCTGCAGGCCGGTAACGATATCAATCTGCTGACTGCCGGGATAGAGCAGGGTGAGTCTGTTGTCTATAAAAAGAGGAATAGCAGTGATGTAGATCGGCAGTCAGAGGTGGGGACGACGATCCAGGTCGGTGGAGATTTGACTCTGGTCGCGGGACGGGACGTTACCGCGACGGCAGCAAACGTTACTTCGGATGGACAAATCGCTGTGGGCGCAGGTCGCGACATCAATATCGTCGCTGGCGAGGCGTCTGGATATGCGCGCGATGAGCACTATCAGAAGTTCAAGGGGCTCTGGGGACGGACGACTACCCATGAGAGTGTCGACACCGGTGTGTGGTCGCAAGGTCAAGCTTCCACGTTTACGGGCGACTCGATCGTGTTCTCGGCCGGTCAGGACATCAACGTCATCGGGTCGAACGTCGGTGCGACGAATAATCTAACCATGAGCGCGACGCGCAGCGTGACGATCGCCGCTGCTGAAAATACGTCCTACGATGATCACTACTACCGCGCCAAGACCAGTGGGTGGGGGGCTTTCGGCTTTCTGAGTAAAGGTACGAAGGACCGCACCGACACGCTCGACGGCACGACGGTATTTCATACTGGGAGCACGGTCGGTAGCGTGCAGGGTGATGTTCTGATCAATGCCGGAGAGCATCTACAGGTCGTCGGAAGCAACATCGTGGCAAAGCAGGGAGATATCGCTTTGCTTGGTGGGGACGTGACCATTGCGTCGCTGAACGACACCAACCAAGAACACGAATACCACGAGGTGCGTCGCAGTGGATTCAGCGTGAACTTCGACAGCCCCCTGATCGACACCATGCATACGATGGAACGCATGTCGCATGCGGAGTCGGAGGTCGACAATCCGATCTTGAAGGCGCTCGCCTTCACCACCATTGGCCTGGCGGGTTACAACGCATTGGATAACCAGGGCGCGGGTGTGGCGGAGTCAAGTGCGAGTGCAACGATCACGCTGAACTATGGCGCTAGCCGATCCAGGTCTACCACCGATCGCGCTTCCTCCACGGTGTTCGGTTCGACCGTCGCTGCCGGGAACAACCTGACCATCGTAGCGCGTGGCAACGGCGCAGACTCCTACATCAACGTACTCGGGTCACGCCTCTCCGCCGGCAACAATGCGGTGCTTAAAGCGGACGGCGACATTACGCTGCAAGCGGCTGCCAATACGGATTCCCAACATACCGAAACCTCTCACGTCGACGGGTCCATTGGCGCGGGCGTAATGGTCGGCGCTGGTAGTAATGGCTGGGGCTATGGATTCGTTGTCAAGGGGAGCGTTGCGGGAAGCCGTGGCAAGGAAGACGGCAGCAATCTAACGTGGACGAACAGTAGCGCTACGGCCGGTAATACGCTGGTCTTGCAATCCGGCGGGGACACTTCACTCATTGGCGCGACCGGAAAGGCCGACCAGATCATCGCCTCGGTGGGGGGCGATCTGTATCTGCGTAGCTTGCAGGATAAGAGCACCTACGATTCGAAGGATCAGAATTTTTCGGCCGGATTTACGTTCTGCTGGCCCTATTGCAGTAGTTCTGCTTATGTAAGCGCTGGTCAGGGGGCGCTTAAGAGCAATTGGGAGTCCGTACCGCAACAAACGGGACTGTTTGCTGGAGACGGCGGCTTTCTGATCGAGGTAAAGGACAATACCACTCTGATAGGAAGCGTGATCGGCAGCAGTGACAAAGCCGTATCGGACGGCGCGAACCAGCTGACTACCGGCACACTGTTGACAGAGAGCATCAGGAACACTGCGGACTATTGGGGTTATCAAGTTGGAATCAGCGGTGGCACTTCGGGCAGCGGGTCGCAGAACATAGGCGGTCAGCGGATACCAACCAAGACCGGGGGGGCAGCTGCAGGCCCGACGTTGGCTGCAGCATTTGGTAGTGCGAACTCATCCACGGATAGCGCAATCAGTGGCGGCACTATCGTGATCCGAGATGCGGAGGGCCAGCTACAGCTCACTGGGAAAACGGTGGATGAGACGATTGCCTCTTTGACCCGGGACGTATCTGACACCTTGGACGATCTCGAGCCAATCTTCGACAGGGACAAAGTCTTGGCAGGATTCGAGATCGTCACCACTGCTCAACAGCAGTACGGTGTGTACCTTGCGAAGCGCCAAGCTGAGATTGCACGATTGGAAGCAAAGGCCGGGGATACCAGTCTCACCCAAGCGGAACGTGATAAGGCTGGCGCTCAGGCCAGCCAACTTAAAGACATCTATAGCTTCGGCAAGTACCCGCGGATCATTCTGGATTCGTTGATGGGCGGGGTCGCGGGTAACGTGTCCGGCACTCCGGTGGCCATGCTGCAAGGCGCTGCGGTTAATTTCCTGCAAAGCCTGGCAGCCGAAAAGGTGAAGGAAATCAGTAATTCTCTCGGCAAGGGCGTGGAGGCTGATGCGGTGAGAGCCGCGCTTCATGCCATCGTCGGATGCGCTGGTGCGGCAGCGGCCAACGCCAGCTGCGGAGCCGGAGCGCTTGGTGCGGGGGCAAGTTCAATCATCGCCAGCTTGATGAAGCTCGACGCTGATGGCATGACGGACCAGGAGAGGGAGAGCGCGAGAAACCTGATTACCAGCATCGTAGCTGGCATCGCTGGCACTGTGTCTATGGACATCGTGGTCAGTGCAAACGCCGCTGCGACGGAGCTCAGCAATAACGCGTTGACGCTCAGCCAATTCAAACGATTGATAGAGGAGGTCAAGACTTGTAAGGCACTTAATAACTGCGACGCCGTGCGAGAGCGGTACCGCCAACTCAGTATGGACCAGCAAATGGAGTTAATCTCCATTTGCGCGATGGATCGAAGCGCCTGTGGTGCGACTTACGGTGAGTTTGTCACGCAGATCGATGATTTTCGAATCGCTTTGGAACAGCTTCACAGCCTGGATCTTCCGAAGGGCTTTCAAGAGGATCTGTTCTTCTACCGCCTAAACCTGACTGAAGCCACGAGTGTGATCGTCATTGACAAGGTCGCTGAGGACTTGGCGCAGAGATATGGGATCGAGTGGACCGCACAAAAAAGCGCGATGGTAACTGCCGCCTTCGGAGCGTTAACCAGAGGTGCTAAGGGTGTACCCGCTAATGTATTCCCAGGTGTCACCTCAATGCTAAATGGGGTAAAGGTGACTGACAAACTTACAGGGATCACCTATGAAGGCACGGTAAATCTTCTTCCGACTTTTGAGCGTATAGCTGCCGGGATAAAATTTCCATCGAAGAACGATGGCACTGTTTTTAA
Organism: Achromobacter aloeverae; assembly: GCF_004121055.1. Taxonomy (GTDB): domain Bacteria; phylum Pseudomonadota; class Gammaproteobacteria; order Burkholderiales; family Burkholderiaceae_B; genus Bordetella_C; species Bordetella_C aloeverae. The sequence goes on along the minus strand of NZ_PYAL01000001.1, from coordinate 807,286 downwards.
AAATATGAAGAGCCCACTGCCTGCGCAGCCATTAGGATACTACACAGAGTATGTCGTTCCCACCCCTGGGGTTGTAGGCCCGGGCCCGCAGAGAGTGGTCACGGGCAAAGGGGGCGAGGTCTATTACACTCCGGATCATTACGATACATTCATACCCCTGCATTGAGATCGTTCATGTATATAGACGACTATTTCCAATTTCGAGATAATTTTGATGTCCGCTTGCCTTGTGCGGGATTTTGCGCCACTCTGCCGGTTGGAGTTGAGAGCAGTGAGGAGCTTATCGAGGTTTTGAAAAAAATATTATTGTTTCCTGCATACTGCGGATCTAATTGGAATGCGATCGACGAGTGTATGGGAGATTTCAGCTGGATTGAGCAGTGCCAGATCAGCCTCATTCATCCAGTTATTCCGAAGGTGCCCGCCTTGGAATTGAAAATTTACATTGAGATTTTATATAGCCGCGTTGAGTCGTGGCGCTACGATGACGATCATAAATTTATTGTTATCTTCAATAATAAGGATAGGACGATTGTGGAGTCGGCATTGTTCTCGCACCCAAACAAATAAAGATGAATATGTGGGCGTGCCGAAGAGCTAAGATTTACGCGGTACGCGGATGTCGAATGATGAGCTATGACCCCATGGCAGGTGCCCGCGCTAGCAGGCCGCGTATGGCAGGCGACCTAGCGATTCCGGTTGAGGTGCTGGACTGCGCCAATATCTGCAAAATTTGATTAGCCTACCAAGTCGCCTCGAACTGCAAGGGGTTGGCATACCCTAGCGTTGAATCCTGCCGCCAAGCGTTGTAGGCGCAGCTGATTTAATCGAAGGCCTCAGACCGACATTCGTCCAGGGATTGGTAAACGCGCCGGTTCAGACGTTCGGTGCTCAGCGGAGAAGAAACTCCCCATGAGGAGGCGTTAAGTCGGAACAGTGGCCGCCCCAAGGGTAATCCCCCCATTTATAGCGATTGGCAGAAGTAGAAACGCTACGCGGCCATGGCTAACCGCTGTTTTGGGGTAAATCCGCCCAGAGCCATATTTGGGCGCTCGTGATTGTAGGACCACATCCACTGCGTGGCGACGCGCTGCACGTGATCCAGATCGTCCCAATGATATTGGGATAGCCATTCGTAGCGCACGGTCCTGTTGAACCGTTCAACGTAGGCATTCTGCTGTGGCTTGCCCGGCTGGATATATTCGAGTTTTATGCTCCATGCCCCGGCCCACTCGACAATTGCCGCGCTCAGGTATTCAGGTCCGTTATCGCACCGAATGGCCAAGGGCTTTCCCCGCCAGCCGATGATCTGCTTGAGTGTGCGGATCACGCGCTCGGACGGCAACGAGAAGTCAACCTCAATGCCCAGCGCCTCGCGGTTGAAGTCGTCAATAACGTTGAACACGCGGATGCTGCGCCCATCGGCAAGCTGGTCATGCATGAAGTCCATCGACCATACCTGGTTCACGTTGGTGGGCACGGTCAGTGGCTCAGGCGTCTGCCGCATCAGTCGTTTGCGCGGCTTGATACGCAGGTTCAGTTCGAGCCCTCGATAGATGCGGTACACACGCTTGTGGTTCCAGCCGAAGCCTCGAACATTGCGCAGATACAGGAAGCTCAGACCAAAGCCCCAGTTGCGGTGGTTGTCCGTCAGACGTAGCAGCCAGTTGGCGATCTCCTCGTTCTCAGCATCCGCCTTGGTGACGTACCGATAACAGGTCTGGCTCACCCTGAACGCCTCACAGGCCATCCGGATTGATACGCCGCGATCCTGCACGGCACGTTGGGCCATCTCGCGGCGGCGAGATGGCCTCACCACTTTTTTTCTAGCGCCTCCGTCACGATCTCAGCCTTAAGCTTCTCCTCGACGTACATCTTGCGCAGCCGGGCGTTCTCGGCCTCCAGCTCCTTCATGCGCGTCATCAGCGATACGTCCATGCCGCCGTACTTGGAACGCCACTTGTAGAACGTAGCCGAGCTGATGCCCAGCTCTCCGCACAGCTCAGGAGCGGCAAGACCAGCCTCCACGCGCTTGATGGCTTCAATGATCTGGCTATCCGTAAATCTCGACTTCTTCATGCGGTAGAACTCCTCAACGAGAAAATTCTACTTCTGACCTCATCGCTTTTGCGGGGGGATTACCCGCCGAAGTCGTTGCGGACGCAAGCGTGACCTATCGCGCACTGCTAGATCACTAAGTGTGAGGGATCACCTCGAACCTGAAATGCACTAATCACGCTCGCTGTTCCGCACCACGAGTGCTCGTCGGCGCAACGGACGCCGTCTTGGTGTTCTGGATTGATACCGAGTCGGTTGGGCGGACACGGTCGCCTATGGGCACACCGGCAAAACTACGGCTGTCATGGCCGAGGGACCGGCTGACAGCGCACTTTACCAATCTATTTGTTGTTAGTACAATAATTATGCTCACGGTGATAGAAACGAACAGGTTCGTTAGCTTATCTGCGGAAATCTGGACGGATGCGGAGCGGGAGGAGTTTGTGGACTGGATCGCCGATCACCCTGAAGCCGGCGATGTGATCCCACGCACTAACGGCTGCCGTAAGGTCCGATGGGTGCGAGCCGGAATGGGCAAGCGGGGCGGCGCAAGGGTCATTTATTTCCTGCGCTTGGCAAATGCCGAGATCGTGCTGCTGCTCGTCTACGCCAAGGCCAAATTCGATAATGTTCCCCCTGCATTGCTTGCAAAAATGAAGGAGAAATTCGATGCCCAAAAAGAAGGTTGACCCTGAAATGGCTAAATTCGAGGCCGACATGCTGCAAAGCATAGACGAGGCGCTGACCGGCCAGTACGGGCGCGTCCATACGCCCGCGCAAATCGTCGCCAGGCGCCGAGGGCGACCCGTCTCAGTGGAGCCGAAGGTCGCAACCACCATTCGTTTTGATGCAGAGGTGATTCAAGCTTTCAAAGCGACAGGCCGGGGATGGCAGACCCGTATCAATGACGTCTTGAAGGATTGGCTAAGGACGCATCAACCTGGTTGATCACCCCGCGAGTACAGCAATGATTCGTGCACGATTCCTCGCCGCCCGTTCGTGGTAATCCGACCCATCACGGACTTCACAACATTCGAGCCTGGGAGCGACGGACTGGTCCTGCACTTTCCGCAAGGTCAGCGGCCTATGCGATCAGAGAGCAGGTTTCGCACAGAAATCGAGCGTGCATAGCGTGATTGACGCGGTACGTTCCAACGTCTTCTTCGTGAACCCGGCCGTCACGGGACCGTCCGATGGACGGAACCATCGCCAGCCCCTCACGCACCAATGCCCGTCATTCAAGAAACAACCGGCGATCGCACATCAACGATGGCTCGGTGGAGATCGATGATGAGCTATTGGAAAACGATTATGGGCACATTGATCGCTGTCAGCGGCGCCCTGAAATTTGCCATGCCTGCCAAGGCTTACGCTAAAGAGGTCAAGGTGTATCCAGATCGTCCTATTACGCTAGTCGTTGGCTTTCCCCCCGGCGGTATGGTCGACATACTAGGCAGGCATGTGGCACAAGCCATGGCGGAGGAACTGGGCCAGCCGGTCATAGTCGAAAGCCGTCCGGGCGCCACTGGAAGTATTGCCGCCTTGGCCGTTGCGCGGGCCGCGCCAGATGGCTACACCGTGTACCTCGGTTCAAGCGCGGTCATGCTTTACTTGGCAGCGCAAGAGGAACCGGCGCTCGATTTTGCTGAGGCTCTGGCTCCCGTGGGCAGGGTCGCCGTCGCTCCCTGCGTCATGATCATTGGAAACCACGTAAAAGCCAGCACACTGCCGGAGTTCATTCAGTTGGCCAAGGCCAACCCGGGCGGGTTCAATATGGTGTCGCCCGGCGTGAATTCCGTTGGGCATGTCCTCGGCGAAGCATTCCAGGAAGCCGCGGGCGTGACGTTGCATCACATCCCTCACCAGGGCGCTGCACCCGCGCTAGCCGATATCCTGGGAGAGCGGGCCGATCTGATGATCACGACGGCGCCCTCGGCATTGGCCCTCATCCGCAGCAATCGCGTAAAAGTAGTCGCCGTTCTTACGCCCCACAGGGTGCCGCAACTGCCGGACACACCGTCCATAGAGGAGCTTGGCTATCCGGCCCCGTCCCTCCAAAGCAGCGATTCAGCCCTCTTCGTGCCAGCCGAGACCCCCTCGAACGTGATCTCCCGCCTCAATCGCTCCATCAACAAGGTCCTGGCCGACGCCAAGCTGCGCAAACAGCTCACCGACCTGGGCTACATGGTCAAGCTGCAAAACAACACGCCGGAAAACCTGGAAGATCTGCTTGCCCAAGAATCCCGGCGGTGGAAACGGATATTGCACTGACGAAGGCATGTGACCAGGGGCGAGGACCGGACCGGCCGGTCAGCCACTCGGCGCCTACTGCATCGTCACGCCCGACTGCTTGATCAACTGCTCGGTGCGAGGAATTTCGCTTTTGATATAGGCAGCGAATTCCGCGCGCGTGCCGCCTTGGGGCTCCGCGCCCGCCTCGGCCAGCTTGTCGCGCAGTTTGGGATCGGTCAACGCTTTGTTCACGGCCGCGTTCAGCTTGTCCACGATGGCCTGCGGCGTTCCATGCGGCGCCACCAGACCGTACCACGGAGCGATGTCATACCCGGGATAGCCTTGCTCGGCGATGGTGGGAATGCTGGGCGCCAGTGCGGACCGCTTGGCGTTGGACATGCCCAGGGCGACAAGCGCGCCGGTCTTGACCTGCGGCAGGCCCGTCATGATGGTATCGAAGTACATCGTGACCTGACCTCCCAGCAAGGCCGGGATGGCCTCGCCGGCGCCTTTGTACGGCACATGCACGATATCGATACCGGCTGTTTTCTTCAGCAGTTCGCCCGCCAGGTGGGACGTGGTGCCCGTGCCGAAGGAGGCGTACGTGAGGACCCCCGGATGCGCCTTGGCATAGGCGACCATTTCGGGCAGCGTCTTGAAGGGCTGGTTCGGCGTGGTGAGCAGCACGTTCGGCGTGATGGCGACCATGGAGATCAGTTCGAACTTGTCGGGTTCATAGCTGAGGTTCTTCTGCATGAAGCGATTGGTGACCAGCGCGGCCGGTCCTCCCATCAGCAAGGTATAGCCGTCGGGCTCGGCGCGCGCCACCACCGTCGCGCCTATCGCCGCGGCCGCGCCAGGGCGGGCTTCCACCACGAAAGGCTGGCCCAGTTCAACGCTCAGCGCCATGCCCAGTTGCCGCGAAATCAAGTCTGTCGCGGATCCGGCCTGGAACGGTACGACGATCTTGACGGGACGCTGGGGCCATGAGCCCACGTCCTCGGCGTGGGCTGAGCCGCTGGCGGCCACTGTCAGGGCGGCCAAGCCCAGCAAGGTTTTGAATAGACGTTTCATGCAACTTCCCTTGGTTCAACGTGTCTGGCGCTCCTCCATAGGCAGGAGCGCGGAGCCTTCATTTGATACTTTCTTTCCGCACTGCACCATAAGGGTTTGCATTAGTGGATAATTGGATCCAAAATCTTTAAGTATCCGGCTCCGGGACTGAGGTGTGCAGTATCCTCGCACCTTGGCCACGAGATATCCCACACAACGACGGCTAGGGCATGGCGTATAACAAGGTGGCAGTTTCGGCCGAGGAAGAGGCCTATCAATATGTCCAGCAGGAGATCCGTCAGGGGCGCCTGCTGCCGGGCCAGCGCGTGGTCACGGAGGCCATCGCTGCCCGGATCGGCACGAGCCGCATGCCGGTACGTAGCGCCTTGCTACGCCTGGCATCGGAAGGCCTGCTGGACATGCGCGCCAACCGGGGCGCCGTGGTGCGCAGCCTGAACGCGCGGGAATTGCTCGAAGTCTTCGAGATCCGGGCGGTACTGGAAGGCCTTGCGGTGCGCAACGCCGTCCGCAACATGGAGTCGAGCCACCTGCGCCGCCTGGCGGGGATGATCGACCACATCGACAAGGGCAGTGGCGACTATCTCGACTGGACGACAGCGCATCGGGAATTCCATGAGTACCTGTGCGGCTTCTGCCAGCAACCACGCCTCCTTGCGCAACTGGCCGACCTGCACTCCCTGATGGAGCCGTATATGCGTATGTGGGCGACCCAACCAGGCCGCGTGCCACGCATGCGCGAGGCGCACGAGGAGCTCGTCGCGGCATTGGAGACCGGGGACCCCGGTGCCTGCGAGGCCGCCATGCGCCGACATGTAATGAACACCGTGGACGCGCTGCTCCCCTATCTGCCGGACCAGCCGAGGTAGGGCCGCGGGATCGCATCCGCCCCTGGCGGGGCAGGGTCCCCAGCGGCTTGCTTCCGGTCGACTATGCAAATAGGCGGATTTCTTTGCGGGAATACATCGCCAGGCGGCTTGCACGACGGCCGATACTCCAACATTTACGTATAATTTTCGCCTGGCGTCGTCTTGGTGCAGTGCCGGTTCTTGCTGTTGTCGCGCCGGCAATCGAAGTGACTACGTGGAAGACCGGAGCTCCATGCCTTGATGATGTTATTGCGTGTTTTCATTCGCATCCTGGCCTGCGCCGCCGCGATAGGAGCGTGCGGCGTGGCGCTGGCAGGCGAGCCATACCGGTTGCGCATCGTGGGCGGCCTGGCCAGCGGCAATCAATACCCCCAGTACGAAGAGCCATTCTGGAATCACGAGCTCGAACGCCTTTCCGATGGCCGCTATGCCGCCGACATCGTGCCCTTCGACCGCTCGGGCGTGCCGGGGTCGGAAATGCTGCGTCTCATGCAGCTGGGCGTGGTGCCCTTCGGCACGGTGCTCATGACGACGCTGGTGGCGCAGTACCCCCAGTACACCGTGGCCGACCTGCCGGGCCTGAATCCCGACATGACCAGCCTGCGCGCCAGCCTGGCTGCCTTTCGACCCTATCTTGAACAGTCGCTGCGCGAGCAGCATGGCATCGAGCCCCTGGCCGTCTATGTCTATCCGGCCCAGGTTCTCTTCTGCAAGCAGCCGCTGACACGACTGGCAGATATCGCGGGACGGCGCGTGCGCGTGTCGTCGGCGGGGCAGGCCGATTTCATCGGGGCGCTGGGCGCCACCCCGGTGCACACCAGCTTCGCGCAGGTCTACCAAAGCCTGGAGTCGGGCAATACCGACTGCGCCGTCACGGGCACCATGTCAGGCTACACGCTCGGCCTTTATCGCGTCACGCAGTATCTCTATCCCTTGTCCCTCAATTGGGGGATGGCCGTGTTCGGCGCCAACAAGTCGGCGTGGCGCGCATTGCCGGCGGACCTGCGCACGCTGCTGCGCAGCGAGCTATCGAAGCTGGAAGCCACGATCTGGGCCGCGTCCGAACGGGACTCCGTCGAGGGCGTGGCCTGCAACAGCGGCGCGCCGGGGTGTCATGCCGACAATCAAGGCCACATGACCGTGGTGCCCATATCGCCGGAGGACGAGCCTTTGCGCCGCGAGGTTTTTGAAACGGTGGTGCTGCGCAACTGGCTGCAGCGTTGCCGCGTGGATTGCGCGAACATCTGGCGCCAGACGGTGGGCCCGGTGAGCGGCATCGACGTTCCAACCCTTCGATGACGGCCAGAATGGCGACGCCTACCAGGATCCGGCTTACCACTTGGGTGCTCGTGACGGTATTCCTGGCGGCGCTGGCGTCGGCCACCGTGACGCTGAACTGGAGCGTGAACGAGCGCACGCTGGACGAGGCCGAGACCCAGGTGCGGCATTTCTCGTCGGGCGCCGGCGCGGCCATGAACCGCATGCTGCTGAGTTTCGACGTGTTGCTCGCCAGCACCGACGAACTGCTGGGCCTGTCGTCCGGGCAGGGTGCGCCGCTGGACGAGTCCAAGGCCAGCCAACTGCTGCGCGGCGTCGCCCAGCAGAACCTGCTGGTGCGTTACGTGGCTATCGTCGATGTGTCGGGCAAGGTGCTGACGTCATCCGACCCCGCGGGCGACAACCTGGCCGTGGAATTGCCGCCGGGCTTTTTGCGGATGGTGCTCGACCAGCCCATCTCCATGCTGGCCGTGAGCCGTCCGTCCGTGAGCTTCACCAGTTCCGAGCGCGTGCTTTATCTGGCGCGCCAGTTGTCCGTGGGCGAAGGCAGGCGGCTGGTGGCCGTGGCGCAGGTGCCCGTGTCCATGCTGATGCCCGTGCTGATGCAAAGCGTGGATATTCCGGGGCTGGAGGTCACACTGGAACGCCGCGGCGGCGAGCTGCTGCTCAGCATGCCCGTGCTGGCCGATGCCGACGACGTCAAGCTGGCGCCGCCGCTACCCAGCCTGAGCGAGCACGCCGACTGGTCCGAGCGTGCGCGGCTGAGCCGCCAGCGTTCGCTGGTCGTGGCGCATCCCACCGTCTACCAGGACTTGTGGATCTCGGCTAGCCTGCCCAAGGCGATTGCGCTGGAGGACGCGCGTGCCGTGCGGTACAGCGTCATCGCGGCGGCGGTGCTGCTGTCCGCCATGCTGGTGGTTACCGGCGCCCTGGTGCAGTCGTATCTCATCCGCATCAATGCGGCGCGGCGGGCCACGGCCGAAGCCAAGGCCACGCTGGACCAGGCGCTGGCATCCATGGTCAGCGGCTTCCTGGTGCTCGACGCCGAGCATCGCGTGGTGCAGTGGAACCAGCGCTACGAGGAAGTCTGCTATTGGCTCAAGCCGGTGCTCGCGCCTGGCGTGCCGTTTCGCGCCTTGCTGGAATGCACGGCCCGCCAGTACTTGCCCCATGGTAGCGAAGAGGCCGTGAACGATTGGGTGCGGCGACGCATGCAGCGGCAGGCCGGTCCCACGGATACGCACGAACAGCGATTGCCCATGGGCATGACCATCCTGATCACCGAGCGCGCCATCCCCGGCGGCGGCCTGGTGCTCACGTGCCATGACGTCACGGCCCTGCGCCGCGCCAGCGAGGAGGCCGAGTCCCTGGCGTTCTACGATCCCCTGACCGCGTTGCCGAACCGGCGCCTGCTGCTGGACCGGTTGACACAGGCCGTGGCGCAGGCGGGGCGCTCCGGCAGCCTGGGCGCCTTGCTGTTCCTGGACCTGGATCAATTCAAGTTGATCAACGACACGCGCGGCCATGAGGTGGGCGACCAATTGCTGCAACTGGTCGGTGAACGCTTGAAGGGCGCCGTGCGCGCCAGCGACACGGTGGCGCGCCTGGGCGGCGACGAATTCGTGGTGGTGCTGACCTCCCTGGGTACGGACAGCGTGGAGGCCGTCGCCCAGGTCCAGCAGATGGGCGAGAAGATCCTGCATAGCCTGAACCTGCCGTACAGTCTGCGCGGCCAGGCCTACCGGGGCGTATGCAGCATCGGCGCCACGCTGTTCGGCCAGGGGCCGGAGACGGCCCCCGAGCTGCTGCGGCAGGCCGATATCGCCATGTACCAGGCCAAGTCGGCGCGCGGCAACGCGCTGTGCTTCTTCGACCCGCAGATGCAGGCCGCCATCAACCAGCGGGCGTTGTGGGAAAGCGAGCTGCAGACCGCGCTGGCCGAGGAGCAGTTCACGCTTTACTACCAGATCCAGGTCACGGCGGACCACCGCATCGTGGGCGCCGAGGCGCTGTTGCGCTGGCGTCATCCGCAACGGGGCTTGATCGCGCCCGGCGAGTTCATCGCGGTGGCGGAGGATTGCGGCCTGATCGTGCCGCTGGGACTGTGGGTATTGCGCACCGCCTGCCGGCAGCTGGCACGATGGCAGCACGAGCCGGCCTGTGCCGGCTTGCAGCTGTCGATCAATGTCAGCGCCCGCCAGTTTCGCCAGAGCGACTTCGCCGACATCGTCATCCGCGAGATCCGTGAGGCGGGGGCGCCGGCCCATCTGCTGAAGCTGGAGCTGACCGAGTCGCTGATGATCGACCACGTGGACGATTCCATCGCCAAGATGTACTTGCTGCGGACCCAGGGCGTACGTTTTTCGGTGGACGACTTCGGCACCGGCTATTCGTCGCTGGCCTATTTGACGCGGCTGCCCCTGCACCAGTTGAAGATCGACCAGTCCTTCGTGCGCAACCTGGGCGTGCGCGCCGGCGACGACGCCATCGTGCAGACCATCATCGGCATGGCGCGCACGCTGGAATTGGAAGTGATCGCCGAGGGCGTGGAAACGGAGGCCCAGCGCGAGTTCCTGGGCAGCTATGGCTGCGACCTGTACCAGGGCTACCTGTTCAGCCCGCCGGTGCCTCTGGTCGATTTACAGGCCATGGTCATCAAGTCGGCATCCACCGTGCGGGCCTAGCGCGGCGTTGAAATGCCCGCGACGCTGCGCGCCACCAGCGCGGCGAGCGCGCCTTGCCGCTGCGTGCCGGTCTTCAACAAGGCCTTTTTCAAATGTGTGGGCACGGTGCCCAGGCGCACGCCCAGCGAGGCGGCGATCGATTCGAGCGAAGCGCCCTGGCTGATGGCGATGGCGACGGTAGCCTCCGCGCGCGTCATGCCGAACAGCTCCATCGAGGTCTGGGCGGCGGTCGGCGCGGACGTTTCGGGGTCTCGCAGGAAGATCATGGCGGCCGGCCGCGCCACGTCGGCCGGCGCCCATTCCGCTTTCCATGGCGACACGATGAGCGTGATCGGCAGCCGGCCGGTTCGCGGCACGGCGATTGCCGTGCCGGGGCGCGGGTATTGGTGGTATTGGCCTTCCGCGATCCGCGCGGCCTCCCGCACGGACTTGGCGAGGCGCGCGTTCAATGCGGGGTCGTCCAGGCAGAACCGGCGATCCCGCGCCCGGTGCCCCTGGGCGGCGCGCAGCAGGCCTTCCGCGGCGCGATTCGCGTACAGCACCGTGCAAGATGCATCGACGACCATGACGCCGGTGTCGAGCCGTTCCAGCGCATCGACGGCGGCATGGTGCGCGAGCGCGATCTCGTGCAGGCGATGACGCATTCCCAGCGCACGCCGTACATGCAGGTACAGCGCTTCGAGCCGGTGGCGATCCGCCGCGCCGTAAGGGCCGGCGTCCTTGGCGCGGTGCACGCCCAGGACGCCGATCTCGCCCTTGCCGACGGGGAACAGGACGCCCACCATGTGATAGATGTCGAGTTTGCGGGTCCAGTCCTGGTAGAAGCCCGTGCGTTCGAACTGCACGTCGGTCAGCAGGCGTTGGCTGGTGAAGACGTCGCCCATCTTCAATTGCGCGGAACGCTCCACCCATAGGTCGTTCTGGTGCCAATAGTCGGCCCAGGCACGTTCGCCGGGCGCGATGCGCAGGTTGTCCGTGACGCTTTCGAGTTGCGGTTCCCGGGCGCCTCCGCAGGTCTTGAGCACGGCGCTCGACGAAGAGAAGGTGGCGGCGATGGCGCCGGCGATGTCGCGCCATTTGCCATCATCGACCGCGGCGTCGTAGAGGAGGTCGAGCAGGGGGGCCAGCCTATCCGCGTTTTCATCGCGATTGCGCATACGCTTTCCCCTTTCGCTATCCCTGCGGCGGACTGTAAGGCATGGGAAAGGAATGGTCCAGATGCGTCGAGCCGCGAGAACACCGGCCGGCGCGCATGGCTCCCCCGGGGGCGCCTGCGGCTCGGTCATACGGTGGTCGCCAAAAGGACGAGCATGCGCGCCGGCGGCCGTCGGCTGAGAATAGGCGCTGAAGGATCTCGACGCGGGAGGCAGCGCGTCGATCTCTCCTGTTTGGGAGATGGCGGGACCAGGGCCTTGCCGTAAATTTGGTTGCGCGGCACGCCTGGCCGGACGAAAGGCGTCGGCTAGCGGCAGCCGCTCCCTGAAGCGACATCTATAGCGACACTACCGGAGAACGCCATGTCTCAAGTCGTATTGCGGCCCATGCAGTGGGCCAGAATCCAGGATCTGCACGATTGCGAACCGGTCTCTGAAGCGGATCTGGTCTGCATGCGCGATGTGCGCGCGGCACTCGCCAGGCACGGAAAGCTGGACCGATTCGCGCTGCATCTCGTGCACAAGCACTTCGATATGGGCGCGGACGAAGTGCTCGTCGAATACAGCGATGCCGGCACCCGCGAACAGTATTTCAAGGTCGAGCGCGCCGACTCCGAGACGGCCCGCGAAGCGCAACCCACCACGTGGATGCTGGACAAGCTGGAGCCCATCGCCATCTGCGTCTGCGCCAGAAGGCCGGATGGGCATCAGGGTCGTCATGAGAGGGGTATAGGGATAGAGAGCGTAGCGTTGCGGTCGATGGCAGACGCTTAGGCCACTAGCCCACCGCCAGCACCACGCAGGCCGCCACCAGGCAGTAGATGCCGAAGAAGTGCCAGCGGCCTTGCTCCAGCCATTTCGACAGCCAGCGCAGCGCCAGCAGGCCGGCCAGGAAGCTGAACACCATGCCCAGCAGGCTGGGGCCGAGCAGCTGCGCGTAGTTGACGGCCTGGCCTCCGCCCGCCGCATTGGCGTGCGCGGCCTGGTACAGGCGCCAGGCTTCCTTCACGATGACCGGCGGCGTCAGCACCACGGCAAGGGCGAAGCTGAATTCCTCCGCGCGGCGGCGCGAGACGCCCAGGGCCAGGCCGGTGGAGATCGTCGCGCCCGAGCGCGAGAAGCCGCGAAAGGGCAGGCACAGGCCCTGCACGGCGCCGATGATGACGCCGTGGCGCAGGGTGAGGTCGCCTTCGCGTACGGGGATGCGTGCCGCCACGATGATGAGGACGCCCGCCGCGGCCAGCGCCGCCGCCATCAGGGTGGCATTGCCGAACAGGTGCTCGATCTCGAAGCTGGAGGCGTGCCCGAAGACCAGCCGCTTGATGGCGAACAGCAGCGCCAGTCCCACCACGCCGGTCGCCGCGGTGGCTGCCACGATGCGTAGCGCATTGGTGCGGAAGGCGGACCAGGAAGAGAAGTACGTGGCCACCCAGGCCTTCCAGAAGTAGACGATGGCCGCGAACATGGTGCCGGTGTGCAGCATGACCAGCAGCATGGTCATCTCGGGCGTGGTGGGGTCCAGCCCCATCAGCTTTTCGGCCAGGATCACATGCGCCGAACTGGAAACCGGCAGCAGCTCGGCGGCGCCTTGGACGACGGCCAGTATCAAAATCTGTAGAAAGTGCAAATCCATGTGGGAGATCTTCCTTGCCTGGGCGACGCGGAGGGGGGGCGCGTTCCCGCGGGAGTTTACGTCATGCGCTGTCGAGAAAATGTGAAGCGGATTTCCAGGCGATGCGTCACACTTGCCATCGTGCCCCGACCTTGGAGATCGACAGGCCATGCCCCCACGCCAACCCGCCCGTATTGACGCCGGCGGCGCCCGTCGACCGCTGTTGTCGCCCGCGCTGGCGGCCAGGCTGAAGCTGCGTCATCTTTCATGCTTCCTGGAAGTCGTCGAGGGCGGCAGTCTGGGGGCCGCCGCGGCCAGGCTGCATGTTACCGAGTCCGCGGTTTCCAAGACCATCGGCGAATTGGAGGAGATCCTCGGGGCGCAACTGTTCGAACGCCTGCGCACTGGCATGCGCCCGACCGCCGTGGGCGCGGCGTTCGGGCAGCGGGCCCGCGAGATCCTGCAAGGGCTGCAAGCCGCGGCGGACCAGGCCGGCAACTGCGGCAACCGGCGCCAGGCCACGCTGCGGATGGGCGCCATGCCCATTGCCTCGGCGATCTACCTGCCCACGGTGTTGCAGCATTTCGTGGAGCATTTCCCTCGCTGCCTGGTGGAAGTCATCGTCGGCCCCAAGGATACGCTGCTGGAGGACCTGCGCCAGGGCAAGGTCGACGTGATCGTCGGCCGCCTGCCGCCCTCCGAGGATATGGCCGGCCTGTCGTTCGAACAGATCATGCTGGACCAGTATGTATTCGCCGTCGCCAGGAACCACCCGCTGGCGCGACGCAAGCGCCTTGGCATGCGGGACCTGATGGCCCACACGTTGATCACCCCGCCCAAGCAGACGGTGGTGTGGGACGAAGTGCGCCGGCTATTCCTGGCCAACGGCATCGGCGAGCCGCCGCGTGTCATCGAGATCCTGGATCTGAACTTTGCCCGCGCGTTCACGCTGCGCCACAAGGCGGTGTGGATCGCGTCGCACAGCTTCCTGCTCGCGCAGGACCTGGTCGGGCCCCTGCATATCCTGCCCCTGGATACCGCCATGCTGGAGGCGCCGATCGGCCTGATACGGCGCGCCGAGGCCGGCCGTGACGATACCCAGGCCCTGCTCGCTGAACTGGTGCGCCGCCATCGCGGCGCGCGGCCCGGCCAGGGTTGAGCATTTGCTCAACTCCGGGGCCGACAATTCGATATGCGCCGCACGTCCGTGCCCGCTACAGTGCGGGCAAGCGGTCGACCATGCATCGTCCGCGACCCACCATGTCGAGGAGGCTCCATGTTCATCCGCCTGCGCAATCTTGCCGCGGTCGCATCCTTGTTCGCGGCAATGCTGGCGTGCGGACCGGCTGGTGCCGCCTATCCCGACAAGCCGGTGCGCCTGATCGTTCCGTTCGCGCCCGGACAGGCTTCGGACCTGGTTGCACGGGTGCTTGCGGAAAAACTGAACAAGACGACCGGCGGCACGTTCGTGGTCGAGAACCGTCCCGGCGCCGGTGGAACACTGGGCGTCGCCATGACAGCCAAGGCCGCGCCGGACGGCTACACGCTGGTCGTAGCGACCATCGGCCCCCTGTCGCAGGCGCCTTACCTGTATCCGCGCCTGGCGTACTCGCCCATCAAGGACCTTGCGCCGATCACCGACATAGCACTGACCCCGACGGTGCTGGTGGCCAATCCCGCAGCCGGCTACCGTTCCATGCAGGACCTGATCGCCAAGGCGAAGGCGGCGCCCGGCACGATCAACTTCGCGTCGGCCGGGTCCGGATCGAACCAGCACATCACGATGGAGTTGTTCAAGTCGCGCGCCGGCATCGATCTCGTGCATATTCCCTACAAAGGGGGCGCGGAATCCGCCTCGGCCCTGCTCGCCGGCACCGTTAGCGTGATGTTTGATGCGATTCCTGCCGTGGTGGCCAACGTCAATTCCGGCAAGTACACCGCGCTGGCCATCTCGTCCGCGCAAAGGTCGCCGCTGTTGCCGGACGTGCCGACGGTGGCGGAGTCCGGCTTGCCTGGCTTCGACGCCGTGGGCTGGATGGGGCTGGCCGCGCCAGCCGGCACGCCGGTCCCGGTGCTCGACTATCTCAACGAAAAAGTGGTCGCCGCGCTCGCGGACCCGGAGGTCAGCGCACAGCTCAAGGCGATGGCCTTCACGCCGGACGGCATGTCGCGCGCCATGTTCACCGACATGATCCGGCGCGAGAATGAAAAGTGGCGCAAGGTGATCCACGACGCCGGCATCCACCTGCAATAGATCGCGATCGCTGCATCCCCTGTTTCTACCGTCATCTTCATTCGGAAAATCGCCGCCATGCCGAACACCATCGAACGCATAGAGCTTGCCCGCGTTTCGGTCCCCTTTGAAATCGACGGTCCGCGCAACGGCTTGAGGCCCGGCCTGGCACCCTGGACGCGGATGGAAGCGTTGATCGTTCGCGTCCACTTCCGCGACGGGGCGTGCGGCTGGGGGGAGGCCTTCGGTCATTTCTCCAATGCGGGCACCGCGGCGATCCTTGAAAACCTCGTCGCGCCCTGGTTCATCGGCAAGGACGGCAGCGCGATCGCCACCGTGATGGACCAGGCGGAGCGCGCGTTCTATGGCTTCGGCCGCAACGGCCCGGTGCGCTACGCCTTGTCGGCCATCGATATCGCCCTGTGGGATGTCGCCGCGCAGCGGGCCGGCCTGCCGCTGTACCGCCTGCTGGGCGGCAACCGGCAGGAGATCCAGCGCTACGCCAGCTTCGCGCGCTACGGCGGCGATACCGATGTCGTTGCAGCCAATACGGCGAAGGCGGCCGAGGCGGGCTTCGCCATGATCAAGTTGCACGAATCCACCTTGCCGGCCTTCCTGGCCGCGCGCGCGGCGGCCGGCGACCGGGCCAGGGTGGCGCTGGACGTGAACTGCCCTTGGACAGTGGAAGAGGCGCGCACGATGGCGCGCCGGATCGCCGCCGAGGATTTCGAGTGGCTGGAGGAACCGGTCTGGCCGCCCGAGGACTACGACGGCATGGCGCGCCTGCGGCAGGAAGGGGTGCCGATCGCGGCCGGCGAGAATGTGACGACGCTGCACGACTTCAAGCGGCTGTTCGAAGCGCGCGCCGTCGATGTGGTGCAGCCCAGCGTCATCAAGGCCGGCGGCATCACCGCCATGCGCAAGGTCTATGCGCTGGCCGAGAGCTACACCGTGCGGGTGGCGCCGCACTGCTATTTCTGGGGACCAGGGTACCTGGCCACGGCCCATCTGATCGCCGCCGATCCGCGGTCGATGCTGCTTGAGACGCCCTATATCACCTTGCAGGCGCCGGCAGTGAATCCGGCCTTCGATGCGCGCAGCGGCAAGATGACCTTGCCGAGCGTCCCGGGTTTGGGTTTCGTCCCCGACGAGGCAGCGTTGGCGCGGCACACCGTGTGGTCGGCGGTGGTGGCCTAGGCGGCCGGCCGGCCCCGGCAGCAGGCGCGACCCGCGGCATGCGGTGCTTGCCGCCGCGCCGCGCCAAGCACCGCATCAGGATCCGCGGGCCGCGACGGCATGGTGGCGCAAGTAGGCTCCCATGGCCCGTTCGTCCGGGTCCACGCCTATGCCGGGCCTGGGCGGGGGGATGAGGCAGCCTTGCTCCGGCGTGACGAAGGCGCCGCTGAGGATCCGTAGCGGATTGGGGTTGGCGTCCATTTCGAGTATGCCGTCGCCGCCGGCGGCGCACAGCACGTGGGCAGCCAGCGCCAGTCCGACATTGGTGCCGAACGCATGCGGGCAGTAGCGCAGACCGCGATCCAATACCTCCTTCGCCAAGGGCAGTACGCGGCTGACGCCTCCCCATTTGCCCAGGTCGGGCTGGATGACGTCCAGCCATTCGTAGGCGGCACGGAATGCGGCCAGACCCAGCAGGTTTTCGCCGCCCGCGAAAGGGTGGGCCGAGGCGGCGCGCAGTGCGCGCCATTCCGTCGGGCTGCGCTCGCAGCCGATGGGTTCTTCCGTCCATTGCAGCGGCAGGGAACGAATCCGCGCGAGCGCCCGATGCGCCTGATCGGGATTCCACCCGCAGTTCGCATCGATCATGGCGATTTCATCGCCGGCCAGCATGGCGACGGTCCGTTGCAGGTCGTCCAGGGCGCTATCTTCCGGGAAGCCCGCCTTGAACTTGAAGGCGCCAAAGCCCTGGGCGCGCAACTGGTCGAGCTGCGCGCGCGAGAGGCTGGGGGAGACGCCGCTGGCATAGGCACGTAAGGGGCGCGCTGCGCCGCCCAGCAACTCGTATAGCGGGACGCCTTGCACACGGGCCGCGAGATCCCACAGGGCGCAATCCAGTCCCGCCAGCACCTGGGCGATGGGACCGGGCTCGCCGGCCAGCCGCAGCATGGGCAGCAGGGCGGTTTCCCATTCTTCCTGGAGCGCGGGAATGTCCACGAGCGCGCGTCCCAGCGCCATGGGGCCGACCAGTTGTTCGATCATGGCGGCGCGATGGTAGGCGCCGAAGGCCGGGTAGCCGCTCCATATCTCACCCCAGCCATGATGGCCGAATTGATCCTGTACTTTCAGCAGCACGGCCGTGCGCTGCGTGAATGTGCCGAAGGAGGCCCGTACGGCGGCGGGCTTGTCATCCTGCAGGACGTAGGCGTCGATACGGGCGATGTGCGAGACAGTCATGATGTGATGCGATGGGAGGGCGGGACTTGGGGGCAGGCCGCGATAGCGGGACAACGAGGCGGCGCGACGGATCGGCGGGTCAGTGATTGGTCAAGCCGGGAGAACGGGCAACGACCTCGGCCCAGAGGCGGGACTGTGCCTGCCACTCTTCCTGGAATGCCCCGCTGGATCCCCCGCCGGGCGCCAGGCCGGCTCCCAGCAGCACCTTGCGCACACCCGGTTCCCCCAGCGCCTGGTTCATGGCCGCGTTCAACTTCTCGATGCGGTCCCGGGGAACCTGCGTTCTTGCGAAGACACCGCCCCAGGACGAGATTTCCATGCCGGGGATGCCGGCCTGCGCCATGGTGGGAATATCCGGATAGGCGGGATTGCGCTCGCGTCCCGTCGTCGCCAGGCGGCGCACCTTGCCCGACGAGACGAAGGGCTCCGTCACCGCCTGGGTTTCTATCAGCATGTCCGCGTTGCCCGCGGCCACGCCTAGCGCCGCGGCGGGGCTGCCGTTGAAGGGAACCTGGTAGATGTCCGTGCCGGTCCGATCCTTCAGGACTTCGGTGGCCAGTTGCGCGGCACTGCCGGGACCGCTGTTGGCGGCGACCAAGGCGCCTGGCTTCTGCCTGGCCCTGGCGACAAGGGCCGCCATGGATTCGATGCCGCTGTCGCTGCGCACGATCAGGAAGAAATCCGTCGAATAGATTTTTCCGACTGCCGCCAAGTCCCTGAGGACGTTGACAGCCTGGTTAGGATAGATGTGCGGGTTGATCGCCATGGTGCTGCCGGCGGCGACCAGGATGGTGTAGCCGTCGGCGGGATTCTTCAGCACCTCCTGGGCGGCGATCTGCCCGTTCGCGCCAGGCCGGTTTTCCACCACGACGGGCTGGCCCAGGACCCGCGCCATGGATTGCGCAATGGCCCGCGTGCCCGTGTCGGGCGTCGATCCGGCCGGAGAGGAGACGACGATGGTGATGGGGTGATCGGGGTAGGCCGAGCCGGCCGCCGAGGCGGCGGCAGGCAGCATGGCAAGGCAGGCGAGGAAGAGGGGCAGGCGGCGCATGGCGTTGTCTCCTTGCGGGTGTCGCGGCGGTGATGCCGCGCATCCGCTTCGTTGGTTTCGGGACGATGGTAGGCAGATCGGCGCGGATGGTCTAATACCAAAATCGTCCTGGGCGATACGCTGCCGGTTTCACACAGGTAGCCGCTCGCCGGATATCACTGGCGGGATTTCATGACGACGCGTGCATCGAGCCTGGACTTGCG
Source organism: Achromobacter aloeverae (assembly GCF_004121055.1). GTDB lineage: Bacteria > Pseudomonadota > Gammaproteobacteria > Burkholderiales > Burkholderiaceae_B > Bordetella_C > Bordetella_C aloeverae. The sequence continues at coordinate 788,429 of NZ_PYAL01000001.1, read as the reverse complement.
CATGGTCCACCAATTCCTCACCGTGGCGCATACGCTCAGTTTCCGCAAGGCGGCCGAACAGATGCATATGGCCCAGCCGCCCTTGAGCCAGGCGATCAAGCGCCTGGAAAGCTTGCTGGAAGCGCGGCTGTTCGAGCGGTCGGCGCGTGGCGTCCGCCTGACGCCGGCCGGCGAGGTATTCAGGGACGAGGCGACACGGCTGTTGCGCCAGGCCGAACGCGCCGTGGACAGGACCCGGCGCGCCGACCGCGGCGAACTCGGCAGCGTGCACGTCGGCTTCATCGGTCCTGCCATGTTCGCCCTGCTGCCCCGGCTTATCCGGACGTTTCGCGAGCGATTTCCCGGCGTGGACGTGACGCTGCACGAAGGCAGTTCGATGCAGGTGGCGGCCATGCTGCTCGATGGCACCGTGGACGTTGGCTTCCTGGTGCCGCCGACGGACCTGGATGACGACATCGCTGTCGATACCCTGGTGACGGATGTATTGGCCGTGGTCCTGCCGGCCGGCCACAGGCTAGGCGGCGAGGCGGCGGTCCGCCTGGCGTCGCTGGCGGACGAATCGTTCGTCATGTTCTCCGCGCAAGGCGTGCCGACGCTGTCGTCCCGCGTCGCCGCGCTTTGCCGCCAGGCCGGGTTCGAGCCGCGCATCGCGCAGGAGGCGGTGCAGATCTCCACGGTGATGGGACTGGTTGCCGGCGGTGTCGGCATATCCCTGCTGCCCGGCGCCGTGTCGACCTTGATTCCCGCCGGCGTGGTTTGCCGCCCCATCCTGGCGGATCCGAGCCTGCTGGAAGTGAGGATATGCGTGGCGTACCGCCCCGATGGCCTGAACGAAGCAGCCCGGCAATTCCTGGGCATTGCCCGGGATCGGGCATAGCCAGGAATTGGACGCCCGCCCCTCGGGGCTAGTCGTTCAGCTTCACGCCCGAGGCCTTGACGGCGGCGCCCCAGCGGGCGGTTTCCTCGTCGATGTACTTGCCGAACTCTTCCGGGGTCGAGCCGACCGGCTCGTAGCCATAGGCGGCGAGTTGCTTGTTCAGGTCGGGGTCCTTGAGCGCCTCGGCGATATCCCGGCTCAGCTTGTTGACGATGTCGGCCGGCGTGCCGGCCGGCGCCAGGATGCCGTACCAGCCGTTGACGACGAAGCCCGGGACGGCGGACTCGGCGACGGTGGGGACGTTGGGCAGCAGGGGCGAACGCTTCGCGCCCGTGACGGCGAGGGCCTTCAGCTTGCCGGACTGCACCTGGGGATACGAGGTGGAGAAGCTGTCGAACATCAGGGAAACTTCGCCGCCCAGCAGGGCCACCACGGCCGGACCGCTGCCCTTGTAGGGCACGTGCAGCATATTGATGCCCGTGGCGGCCCTGAACATTTCGCCGGCCAGGTGGCTGGTGTTGCCCGGACCCGCCGACGCGAAAGTCAGTTCGCCGGGATGCTTCTTGGCATAGGCCACCAGCTCCGACATATTGTTGGCGGGCGTGGACAGCGGCGCCGACACCAGCATGGGCAGGGTGGCCGTCAGGGAGACCGGCGCGAAGTCCTTGCGCGAGTCGTAGGGCAGCTTGGCGTATAGGGACGGATTGATGGCGTGCGCCGCGAGCACCATGATCAGCGTGTAGCCGTCGGGCTTGGACCGCGCCAGTTGCGACGTGGCGATGGTGCCGCCCGCGCCGGCCTTGTATTCCAGCACCAGCGGCTGGCCCCAGCGCTTCTGCAGCAACGCCGACAGCGGCCGCGCCAGCATGTCGGTGCTGCCGCCGGGCGGGTAGGGGATCAGCAACGTGACCGGCTTGTCGGGATAGCCCGCGGCGTGGGCGGGCAGCGCGGCGGTTGCCGTCGCGGCCAGGCATAGGGCCATTACGGCGCGGCGCATGTAGGAACGCATGGGTGATACTCCTGTCGGCTTGTCGTTATCGTTGTCGTAGGGATGACCGGCATAGCGCCGGTCGCGTTCGAAGTCGAGGCCTTTGGGTCTCTTGGTCTGTTGGCCTGTTGACCTGTTGGCCTCTTTGTCGCGGCTCAGGCCTCGTGGTAGCGGGCCCAGCCGCTTTCGTCGATGCGGATGGCCAGCGGCGCCCGCGGCGTATGCAGCGTCGCCTCGGTCAGCGCCTGCAAGGCGTCCAGCGTCATGCCCGCCACCAGCGCGTGCACCTCGAACCCTTGCGGACCGACGTCCAGCACCGCCAGGTCGGTATAGACGCGGTCGACCGCGGCGGCGGCCGTCAAGGGATAGGAGCAGCGCCGCAGCAGCTTGGGCGTACCGTCGCGCGCCACGTGCTCCATGGTCACGTACACCTTGCGCGCGCCGACCGCCAGGTCCATGGCGCCGCCCACGGCCGGGATGGTGTCTTCCGCGTTGGTGATCCAGTTCGCGAGGTCGCCGTTCTCGGCGACCTGGAAGCCGCCCAGCACGGTGTAGTCCAGGTGGCCGCCGCGCATCATGGCGAAGGACACCGTGTGCTCGGAAATCGAGGCGCCAGGCAGCAGGGTGACCTGCTGGCGGCTGGCGTTGATGAGGTCGGGATCCCCTTGGCCCTCGGCGGCCAGGCCGCCCATGCCCAGGATGCCGTTCTCGCTGTGCATGATGATTTCGCGATCGCTGGACAGGTAGTCGGACACCAGCGTGGGGATGCCGATGCCCAGGTTGGCGATCGAACCATCGGGAATGTCGTGCGCGACGAGCTGGGCGATCTGCTGGCGCGTCAGGCGGGGGCGGGTCTCTGCTTGCATAGTCGTGTTCATGCGTGTGCCTGCGGGTTAGGCCGTGGCTGCCGACGTGGCCGGGTCCTTGGCATGGAGGGGAACCACGGTCTTGACGAAAATGCCGGGGGTCATGACGTGTTCCGGAGGCAATTCGCCCAGCGCCACCACCTGGTCGACCTGGGCAATGGCATGGCGGGCCGCCATGCACATCACGGGCGCAAAGTTGCGCGCCGCCCAGCGGTAGGTGAGGTTGCCCCAGCGGTCGCCCCGATGGGCCTTGATCAGCGCGAAATCGCCGAACAGCGGCTGTTCCAGCACATAGCCCACGCCGTCGACGACGCGCGTTTCCTTGCCGTCCGCCAGGCGCGTGCCATAGCCCGTGGGCGTGAAGAAGGCGCCCAGGCCCGCGCCCGCGGCGCGCAAGCGCTCCGCCAGCGTCCCCTGCGGGACGACTTCCAGTTCGACCTGGCCGGCGCGGTAGGCGGCGGCGAAGGTTTCGGAGTTGGGCGGACGAGGGTGCGAGCAGATGACCTTGCGCACCAGCTTGGCCACGATCAGCGCGGCGATGCCGATCTCGTACGTTCCGGCATTGTTGCTGATGATGGTGAGATCGCGGCGTCCGAGGTCGCGCAGGGCGTACAGCAGCTCGAAGGGAACGCCTGCCTCGCCGAATCCGCCCACCAGTATCGATGCGCCGTCCGGGATGATCTGCACCGCCTCCACGATCGAAGGCTGGATCTTGTCAATCACGTTTACTGCTCCTTGTACATGCCGGCGGCCTTGACGGTCTGTTCCCACATCGTTCGCTCATGGTCGATGAAGGCGCCGAATGCCGCGGGCGTATTGCCACCGGGCTCGCCGCCCAGTTCGTGGAATTTCTTGGCGATGTCGGGAGAGGCCAGGCCCTGGCGCGCGGCCTGGTAAAGCTTGTCGATCACCGGCGCGGGCGTGCCGGCCGGCGCCAGCAGGCCGAACCAGGCCGTGACCACCATGTTGTCGATGCCGGCCTCCTTCATGGTGGGAACGTCGGGCAGTTCCGGCGAGCGCTTCTCGCCCGTGACGGCCAGCGCGCGCAGCTTGCCTGCCTTGATGGACGGCATGGAGCTGGGCAGGTTGTCGATCATGAAGGTGAACTGGTTGGCCAGCAGCGCCGCGACGGCGGGGCCCGCGCCCTTGTAGGGCACGTGGGTGGCGTCCACGCCGGTGCGCTCCTTGAAGAGTTCGGCCGACATATGCGGCGATTGCCCGGAACCCGACGAGCCGAAGGATCGCTTGGACGGATCCTGCTTGAGCATGGCCACCAGTTCGGCGGCGGTCTTCACGGGCTGGGCCGCGTTGACCTCCAGCACGTTGGGTACCGAGATCACCAGCGTGATGGGCGCGAAGTCGCTGGGCTTGTAGGGCAGCGTCTTGTACAGGCTGTAGTTGATGGCGTTGGGACCGATGTTGCCCATCACCAGCGTATAGCCGTCGGGCGCGGCGCGCGCAACGGCTTGCGAGCCGATGATGCCGGCCGCGCCGGCGCGATTTTCCACGATGATCGATTGCCCCAATGCGGCGGTCATCTTCTCGGCCAGCAGGCGCGCCGCGATGTCCGTTGTGCCGCCAGGCGCCGCCGGGACGATGATCGTGATGGGATGGTCGGGCCAGGCCGCCTGCGCCAGGTGCGACGCACCCAGCAGCATGATGCCCGCGAGCCAGCGGGCGCGCGTCGATGCCATGTCGGTCTCCTCGTGCCGGCGTGGCGCCGGCTTTTATTGTCGATGTGGCGTGAGTATCCGAGGCGGCCGGCGTGAGCGTCTATTCGTGATTGCGGAATGCGGGCTTCGGTCCGCGAGAAGGCGCGGGTCGGCCGGTGGCGCTAACATAGTCCCGGCGTGAAGAAGAATCCGCGCCCGCCCCGGCCGGACGGCTGAAGGCGATCCGGAACGACAGAAGATTTCAACAACCGAGCAACGATGAGCGACCTTATTCCCGACGGCTATGCGCCGTGGCAGCCCGCCAGCCCCTACATGACCCATCTGAACCAGTTGGGCGCGATCTACTGGCGCGAATCGGACGACGCCTTCGGCGTGCGCGTGACGCAGGCCCACGGCAACAATGTGGGCATCGCCCACGGCGGCTTCCTGGCCACCATCGCGGATTGCGTGCTGGGACACGTGATCGTGCGCCAGCGCGGCGTCGCGGTGGTGACGGTGCAGTTGGGCGTCGAGTATCTCAATGCCGTCAAGGAAGGGGATTGGCTGGAGGCGCGGGTGCGCATCGACAAGCCGGGCAAGCGGCTGGTCCACGCCGCCTGCCAGTTGGAGGTGGCAGGCCGGATGGTGCTCAAGGCCAATGGCGTGTTCGCCGTCATCGGCCCGGCGTCGCCGCCGAGCCAGGCCTTCGACGGCTGAGACGCGGCAGCAGGGACGGGGCGCGCGCACGCCCCGTGGCGTATCAGGACGGCAGCAACTGTCCCGCGCGATCCAGGTCGGCCAGCTTCCACGCCCAGTCGATCAGCGACCGCATTTCGGCCTCCGTGGCCGCGCCGGCGTAGGTGCCCAGGCGCACCGCCTTGTCCTCGATTTCAGGACGCGACAGCGTGTTGCCCGGATCCCCCTTCGGCTCGTCCACGCGGCCATGAAGCTCGCGCCCATCCCTGGTGTAGACCGTGACCTTGCCGATCCAGCGGGCCGGGTAGGCCTGGTCGACCTCCTGGTCGAGCTGCATGGTCACCTTGTCGCGGAATGCCGCGACGTCCCGGTCTTTCAGGCCCAGGTCGAATTCGGTGAGGCCGGCGTAGCCGCGCAGCGCGATCAAGGCCAGCACCGAACCCATGGAGAACTTCGATTGGTGCACGGTGCGCGGATCCACGACCGGCCCCAGCACGTCGATGGCGCCCTGGTGCACATGGGTGACCACACGGTCGATGTCGGCCGCTTCGAGCCGGTGTTCGCGCACCACTTGCAGCAGCGCGTCGGCGGCCGGATGGGTGTGGCGGCACGAGGCATGGTACTTGAACGACGTTTCCGCCAGGGCCCAGCGCTTGCCCAGCCGATCGGTCAGGCGGGCGGGGTCCGCGTCCGTGGACATGCCGGCGGCCATGCCCTGCGGGCCTTCCAGTATGTGCTTCGCGCCGGTGAAGCCGTCCTGTGCCAGGTAGGCCGCCAGGATGCCGTCGGCGGCGGCCTTGGCCGTGTGCAATTGCTTGGAGTCCGCGGCGTCGCGCAGGAATTCCCACAGACCGGCGGCCTGCGTGCCGGCCGAACCGAATGCATCCAGCATTTGTCCCGGATCCAGCTTCAGCAGGCGCCCCACGGCGGCCGCCGCGGCCACCGTGCCGGCCGTGCCCGTGGTGTGGAAGATCTTGTAGTGCGAGCGGCCCAGGAATTCGCCGATGCGGATGCCCACTTCGTAGCCCGCCACGGCGGCGGTCAGTAGTTCGCGTCCCGTCGCGCCGATGGCTTGTCCCACTGCCAGCACGGGCGGGAAAATCACGGCGGCGGGGTGGAACACGGACCCGTTGTGCACGTCGTCCTGCTCGACCATATGCGCGGCGGCGGCGTTGACCATGGCCGCGAACAACGGCGAGGTCTTGCGGCGTGAGACCAGCACTTCGGCGGCGCCGTCGGCCGGTCCCATGGCGCGGGCGACCTTGTCGATCGACAGCACCGGCCGCGAGCGCGCGCCGGCCAGGATGGAGCCCAGCGTGTCCAGCAGCAGGTCTTCGCAGCGGCGCAGCACGGCGGGGGGAATGTCTTCGTAGCGCAGGGAGCTGGCGAAGGCGGCAAGCTCGGCGCTGGGGTGGGATGTCGTCGTCATGATCAGAAGGACCGGGGAAGACCCAGCACGTGTTCGGCCACGTAGGACAGGATCAGGTTGGTCGAAATGGGCGCGACCTGGTACAGGCGCGTTTCGCGGAACTTGCGTTCGACGTCGTATTCGTGCGCGAAGCCGAAGCCGCCGTGGAACTGCAGGCAGGCGTTGGCGGCTTCCCATGAGGCGTCGGCGGCCAGCAGCTTGGCCATGTTGGCCTGGGTGCCGCAGGGCAGGCCCGCGTCGAAGCGGCGCGCGGCTTCATAGCGCATCAGGCTGGCCGCCTCCACGTTGACGAAGGAGCGGGCGATCGGAAATTGCACGCCCTGGTTCTGGCCGATGGGGCGGCCGAACACCACCCGCTCCTTCACGTAGGCGGACACCTTGTCGACGAACCAGTAGCCGTCGCCGATGCACTCGGCGGCGATCAGGGTGCGTTCGGCGTTCAGGCCGTCGAGGATGTACTTGAAGCCCTTGCCTTCCTCGCCGATGAGGTTCTCGGCCGGAATTTCCAGGTTGTCGAAAAAGAGCTCGTTGGTCTCGTGGTTGACCATGTTGGGGATGGGGCGCACTTCCATGCCGTGGCCGATGGCCTGGTGCAGGTCGACGAGGAAAATGGACATGCCCTCGGACTTGCGTTTCACCTGGTCGACGGGCGTGGTGCGCGCCAGCAGGATCATCAGGTCGGAGTGCTGCACACGGGAGATCCACACCTTTTGGCCGTTGACCACGTAACGGTCGCCCTTCCTGACGGCGGTGGTCTTGAGCTTGGTGGTGTCGGTGCCGGTGGTGGGCTCGGTCACGCCCATGGACTGCAGCCGCAGCTCGCCGCTGGCGATGCGCGGCAGGTAGCGCTGCTTCTGCTCGTCCGAGCCATGGCGCAGCAGGGTGCCCATGTTGTACATCTGCCCGTGGCAGGCGCCCGAGTTGCCGCCGGCGCGGTTGATTTCTTCCATGATGACCGAGGCTTCGGTCAGGCCCAGGCCGGACCCGCCGTATTCCTGCGGAATCAGCGCGGCCAGCCAGCCGGCCTTGGTGAGGGCATCGACGAATTCCTCTGGGTAGCCCTGGGCCGCGTCGATCTTGCGGAAATATTCGGCCGGGAACTGGGCGCACAGGTCGCGCACCGCTTCGCGGATGTCTTGGAAGTCTTGGGAGGAGTCGGACATGGGATCGGTCTGAGGAGATGGCAGGTTTTCTTTTACACGTATGGCGCCCGGTCCGGAAGCCGGCCGGGCAGGGCCGGGCCAGAGCCTAGGGCTTGCCCAGGACGTCGCGCAGCACTTCCTCGGTATGCTCGCCCAGCATGGGCGGCGCGCGCCGATACTGCACGGGCGACCCGGAAAAGCGCAAGGGGCTGGCCGTGACCGGCGCGGCGCCACCCAGCCGGTGCGGAATCTCGCGGCGCAATTCGCGGGCTTGCGCCTGCGGATGGCCGAAGGCCTGGGCGATGTCGTTGATGGGTCCGCAAGGCACGCCCACGGCTTCCAGCTTGGCGATCCAGTCATCGCGCCGGCCCGTCTTCATGATCGCCACCAGGCGGGGGATGAGGACGTCGCGATGGGTCACGCGGCCGCTGTTCAGGGCGAAGCGCGGGTCCTCGCCCAGTTCGGGCGCGCCGATGGCCTTGCAGTAGGCGCGGTACTGCGTGTCGTTGCCGGTGGCCACGATCATGTGGCCGTCGCTGGTGGCGAACACCTGGTAGGGCACCACGTTCTGGTGGGCGTTGCCCGCCCGCCGGGGCGCCTTGCCCGACGTGAAGAAGTTCGAGTTCTGGTTTGCCAGCATCGCGACATGGCAGTCGAAGAGCGCGATGTCCAGCTGCTGGCCCAGGCCGCTGCGGTGGCGCTCCTGCAGGGCGGCGAGCACCGCGACGGTGGCGTACATGCCCGTGATGATGTCGGTGACGGCTACGCCGGCCTTCTGCGGACCGCCGCCGGGCAGGTCGTCGCGCTCGCCAGTGATGCTCATCAATCCGGCCATGCCCTGGATCATGAAGTCATAGCCGGGGCGCTCGGCGTAAGGGCCGGTCTGGCCGAAGCCGGTGACCGAGCAGTAGATGAGGCGCGGATTGACGGCCCGCAGGCTGTCGTAGTCGAGCCCGTACTTCTTCAGGCCGCCCACCTTGAAGTTCTCCACCAGGATATCGCTCTTGGCGGCCAGTTCGCGGATGAGGTCGGCGCCTTCGGGCGTGGCGTAGTCGACCGTGATGGAGCGCTTGTTGCGGTTGCAGGAGAGATAGTAGGCCGCTTCGGACGTGTCCTTGCCGTCGGGACCCTTCATGTATGGCGGGCCCCAGCCGCGCGTGTCGTCGCCGGCGCCGGGGCGTTCCACCTTGATGACGTCGGCGCCGAGATCGGCCAGGTTCTGGGTGCACCACGGGCCGGCCAGGATGCGGCTGAGGTCCAGCACGCGGATGCCCTCCAGGGGCGGGGGACGATGCTCGCTCATGGGCTAGTTCACCTTGGCGACGCCGCAGTTCAGCGTCACGATGTTGCGTTCGACGCTGCGCGCCGTGTAGCGGATCTCATCGCCTTCGCGCCACATATCGAAGGCGAGCGTCTCGCCGGGGTACACGGGCGAAGAGAAGCGCACGTCCAGCCGCGCGAGGCGACCGGCGTCGCCCTCGGCCCAGGCGTCCACGATGGCGCGGGCGGCCATGCCGTAGGTGCACAGGCCGTGCAGGATGGGACGTTCGAAGCCGGCCTTGCGCGCGACCTCGGGGTCGGCATGCAGGGGGTTCATGTCGGCGCTCAGGCGGTAGATGAGCGCCGCCCGCGGCGAGACGCGCAGCCGGGCCTGGCGGTCCGGCGCGCGGTCGGGCGCGGCGGGCAGGGCGGGGGGCGGTGCGTCGCCTTGTCCGAAGCCGCCGTCGCCGCGGCAGAACGAGGTCTGCGCCAGCGTGGCCAGGCACACGCCCGCTTCGTCATGCAGCGTGCGTTCCGTGACCACCAGCGCGCCCTTGTCGGCGCCCTTGTCGATGACGTGGGTGATGCGGCTCCTGGCGATGACCGTCCCCTGGGCCGGCAGCGTGGCGTGCAGGGTCAGGCGCTGTTCGCCATGCACCAGGCGCACCCAGTCTATGCCGGCGCGCGGATCGCGCATCCAGAATCCCGGGTACCCCAGCACCACGCTCATGGTGGGGAAGGCTTGCAGGTTCCCTTCGTACACATAGCGCAGCTGGCGGGCGTCGACCGGATCCTCGCCCAGGCCGATGCCCAGGGCGTACAGCATGGTGTCCTTCCCGGTATAGGTATGCCGTATCTCGTCGAAATGCCAGTTCTTGATGGTGTCGTAGTTCAAGGGCATGGCGGCGGCCTCAGATCGGATCCCAGTCGATGACGTCGGGCGAGCGCTCCAGGGCGTAGAAGTGCTTGCGCATGGCGGGGATGGCGATCTCGCCGATCAGTTCCGGCGTCCAGCCCTCGGAGTAGTGCACCGTGCGCACGGGCCGCGGCTGGGAGAACAGCATGATCTCATTGGCGCGCACCGAGAAGATCTGCGCGGTGATGCCGGCTTGCGCCGCGGCGTCGCTGACGAGATAGATGGCCAGCGGCGCGATCTTGCCGGCTTCCATCTTCTTGAGTTTTTCGACGCGCGCCTTTTCCTCGGGGGTGTCGGCCGGGATGGAGCTGGTCATGGCGGTCCAGGCGAAGGGCGCGATGCAGTTCGAGCGCACGTTGTAGCGCGACATGTCCAGGGCGATCGACTTGGACAGGCCCACGATGCCCATCTTGGCGGCCGAGTAGTTGGCCTGGCCGAAGTTGCCGATCAGGCCCGAGGTAGATGTCATGTGCACGAAGGCGCCCGATTCCTGTTCGCGGAAATAGGGCGCGGCGGCGCGGCTCATGAAGAAGGAGCCGTTCAGGTGCACGTCCTGCACTTGTCGCCATTCTTCCTCGTTCATCTTGTGGAAGACGCGGTCGCGCAGGTTGCCGGCATTGTTGACCACGGCGTCGATGCGCCCGAAGACGTCGACGGCCGTCTTGATATTGTTGGTGGCGCCCTCGTAGGTGCTGACGCTGTCGGTGCAGGCCACGGCCTGCCCACCGGCGTCGACGATCTCCTTGACGACCGCGGCCGCCGGGCCGCCCGTGCCGTCGCGCTTCAGGTCGAGGTCGTTGACCACGACCTTGGCGCCTGCCTTGGCCATGGCCAGGGCGATGCCGCGGCCCACGCCGCCGCCGGCGCCGGTTACCACGACGACTTTGCCGGAAACCATTTCACTCATGTGTCTCTCCACTGTTGCTCTTGGGGTTTTCCCTGGGATCCTTCCCACGGGCGCCGCGCCTAGCCGTGGCGGCGCCTTCCTGATCCGGACGCTTCCCGCATGGTAGATTCCTGGCGGCGGCAACAGAATTCGATATTCAAGACACCCCCCTTTTGTGTGGTGGAACAGTTCGACCATGAGACATGACCTTACAGACCTGCGGTTGTTCGTGAACGTAGGAGACACGTTCAGCTTGACGCGGGCGGCGGAGAGGACCTTCCTGTCCCTGCCGGCCGCGAGCGCCCGCATCAAGCACATGGAGGAAGCCTTCAAGACGCGCCTGCTGGTGCGCCAGGCCACCGGCGTGTCGCTGACAGCGGCCGGCGAGGTGCTGCTCAAGCACGCCCGGGTGGTGCTGGGCCAGCTGGAATGCCTGAACGCCGACCTGCAGCCCTATTCGAACGGCATCAAGGGACGCCTGCGCCTGCTGGCGAATACCACGTCGACCAACTCCTTCCTGGCCGATGCCCTGTCGAGCTTCCTGGCCGAGTATCCCGAAGTCGATATCGAGTTGCAGGAGAAAATCTCGGGCGACATCGCGATGGCCATCCGGGCCGGCGCGGGCGACCTGGGCCTGGTGGCCGGAAATGTCGACGTCGAGGGGCTGGACGTCATGCCGCTGTTCCGCGACGAACTGGTGGTGGTGGTGTCGGTCAAGAATCCCTTGGTGGAGCACACGTCCGTGCGCTTCATCGACCTGCTGGATACCTATCCTTTCGTGGGCATCCACCCCGACAGCGCCATCCAGATCTTCCTGGAGGACATCGCGTCGGGCCTGGGCAAGAACATCATCCAGCGCGTGCACGTGAACAGTTTCGAGGCCGTGTGCCGCATGGTGGCGGCCGGCGTCGGCGTGGCGGTGGTGCCGCGCGGCTGCATGCGCCACCATAGCCAGCCGAACGCCTTGCACATACTCAAGCTGGAAGATCCCTGGGCGCAGCGCGAGCGCCTGCTGTGCCGGCAGCGCGGGCGGGACCTGCCACGGTTCGTCGAGCAGTTCATCGAGCACCTGCTGCGAGCCGCCCGGGAGGCTTGACGGCGGGTCCCGCCCGATGCGGGGCGCCGGCGATTGCGGATTGCGCCCCCGCTGAAGCCGGGGTTAGGAAAAAAAGAAGCGGTATCTTCGTCCGGCCGGCCAATAATGCCGGGTGCGTCGCGGCCACCTCGCCGCGGTTCGCCTCGAAAAACAATATCCGGAGACGAAATCATGCAGAATCCGCAACGCCGCCGCGTCATCGCGGGGCTGGGCGCGTCCCTGGCGGCGCCCTGGCTGCCTTCCCTGTCCCATGCCGCCGCGTGGCCCAGCCGCCCCGTGAACTTTGTCGTGCCCTTCCCGCCAGGCGGTCCGGTCGACACGACGGCCCGCTTCGTCACCCGGCCGCTGGGGCAGCTGTGGTCCCAGCCCACCATCGTCGACAACCGCGCGGGCGCGGGCGGCATCGTGGGCGCGCAGACCGCGGCCAAGCAGGAGCCTGACGGCTATCACTTTTTCTTCGCCTCGATACACCACTCGGTGCTGCCCAGCCTGCGTGCCAACCTGCGCTACGACATCCAGAAGGATTTCGACCCGGTCGGCATGGCGGCGGTGTTCCCCATCGTGCTGGTGGTCAATCCCAAGCTGCCGGTAAAAACGGTGACCGAGCTGATCGAGTACGACAAGGCGCATCCGGGCGAGCTGTCCTTTGCTTCCTCGGGCACCGGCGGCGGCACCCACCTGGCGGGGGAGCTGTTCAACAGCATGACGGGAACCAGGATCAAGCACATCCCGTACCGGGGCAGCGCGCCGGCCATGCAGGACGTGCTGGCGGGGCAGGTGCAGATCATGTTCGCCGACGGGCCGTCGGCGGTGCCGCACATGAAGAGCGGGGCGGTGCGGGCGCTGGGCGTCGGCAACCTGAAACGTTCGGCCATGTTTCCCGAGGTGCCCACCATTGCGGAAGCGGGCGTGCCGGGATACGAGGCCTATTCCTGGAGCGGCCTGCTGGCGCCGCGCGGCACCCCGCCCGATGTGATCAAGCGCGTCAACGCGGACCTGGTCAAGGTGCTGACCGATGCCGACACGGCCAAGGGCATGCTGGCGGCCGGGGCCGAACCCATGCCGGGTACGCCGGAGCAGTTCCGTACCTTCCTGGCGTCCGAGCTGGCGAAATGGCACGAGGTCATTACCAAGGCCCACATCGTGGTGGAAGAAGGTAGCTGAGGAAGGGGCAGCCAGGCGCCCTGACTGGCTCCGGGGACGGCTTCGGTGCCGGACCCGTCCCCGGCCCGGCGGACCAACGCCGCGGCCGTTGCCGCGCTGCCGCGCGGCCGGGGCGGGGGAACGCGGCGGCGGCTCCGGTCGCGGCTGTCCCGCGGACAAGGGCAGGAACGGCGGCCGGCCTGGACGCCGCTACCGCAGGGCGCGGCGGGCCGCTTCGTATTCGCCGGCCAGTTGCTCCACCAGCACGGCGGTGGGCAGCACCTCCTGGGCGGCGCCCACGCCCTGGCCGGCGCTCCAGACATCCTTCCAGGCCTTGGGACGGGTGCTCTTGTCCATGTTGACGGCCGCGGGGCGCTGGTTCGGCAAGTCCGCCGGGTCCAGGCCGGCCGCGCGGATGCTGGGCGCCAGGTAGTTGCCCGGCACGCCCGAGAAATACGGGGTATAGACCACATCGTCGACCGTGGCCCCGACCACCATATCGCGATAGCGTTCGGGCGCCAGCGATTCCTCGGTGGCGATGAACGGGGTGCCGATGTACGAGAACTCGCAGCCCAGCACCTGCGCCGCCAGGATGTCCTTGCCGTGGCTGATGCAGCCGGAGAGGACCAGCGGGCCGTCGTAGAAGGCGCGTATTTCGTTGATCAGCGCAATGGGGTTGATGCGCCCGGCGTGCCCGCCCGCGCCCGCGGCCACCAGGATCAGGCCGTCGACGCCCGCCTCCAGCGCCCGGCGGGCATGGCGCACGGTGGTCACGTCGTGCAGCACCACGCCGCCATAGGCATGCACCGCGGGCACCACGGCGTCCGGCGCGTGCAGCGACGTGATGACCAGCGGCACCCGGTGCGCGACACAGATTTCCAGGTCGCCGCGCCAGCGCGGGTTGGAGTCATGCACGATAAGGTTCACGCCATAGGGCGCGACGGGACGGTCGGGGTTTGCCTTGCGTGCCTGCGCCAACCCGCCCTCTATCCGCGCCAGCCAGTCAGGCAATTGTTCCTGCGGACGCGCGTTGAGCGAGGGAAAGGTGCCTATCACGCCCGCCGCGCACTGCGCGACCACCAGGTCGGGGCCTGAAACGAGAAACATGGGCGCGGCGATCACGGGCAGGCGGGTCTGCTCGCGCAGGCGTTGCAAGGCGTTCATGGAAGACTCCGGATGGGATTCAGTTGACCGAGATGTTAGCCTTCTTGACCACGTCCCCCCACAGCTCGTATTCGCGGTTGATGCGCTGCTGCAGCACCTTGGCGTCGCCGTCGTTCAACGTGTAGCCGCCATCGGCCATGGCCTTGCGGAAGGCCGGGTCGGTCTCGACGTCGTGGAGCGCCTTGACCAGCCGCGCATTGACGTCGGCGGGCAGCTTGGGCGGCCCCATGAGCGAGTACCAGCCCACGACCTCGTAGTCCTTCAGGCCGGACTCGATCATGGTGGGCACGTCGGGAAGTTCCGGGTTGCGCGTCTTCGACGTGACGGCCAGCGCCTTGGCCTTGCCGCTCTTGATGAAAGGAATGGCGGTGCTGGTGATGTCGAACATGAAGGTGATCTTGCTGCTGATCACGTCGACCATCGCGGGCGCGTTGCCGCGATACGGAATGTGCATCATGGGCGCGCCGGACTGCTGCTTGAGCAGTTCCGCCGACAGGTGGTTGGACGCGCCGTTGCCCGCCGAGCCGAAGGTGACGGAGCTGGGGTGGGCCTTGGCATAGGCTATGAGTTCTCCCACGCTGTTGACCGGCGCCTGCGGCCCGACCAGCAGGACGTTGGTGTAGTCGACGATGAGTCCGACCGGCGTGAAGTCCTTGCGTGGATCGAACAGGTTGCTGTGCTGCACGTGCGGCGACATGGTCAGGGGCGGGCTGGCCACGAAGCCGAGGATGTAGCCGTCGGGGGCGGCCTTGGCGGTGGCGTCCAGGGCGATCATGCCGCTGGCGCCCGAGCGGTTTTCCACCACGACGGACTGGCCCAGCTTGTCGGTCAGGTACTTGGCGAAGACGCGGGCGGTGGTGTCGACCGGGCCGCCGGGCGCGTAGCCGACCAGCAGGCGGATGGGGCGGTCAGGGTAGTCGGCGTGGGCGGGCGCTCCCTGGGTCCAGGCGACAACGGCGCAGGCCGCCGCGAACAAGGTCTTCAGTTTCATGGGCTTCTTGTCTCCGGTTCTATTTATGGATCTATGGATACGACATTCGCGGGGGGCTTCGGTGCTTCCATGCGGCAACTGGGAGGGGGGGCGGCGTAGGCCGCCCCCCCAAAAAAGCGGGCCCCCCGGGGCTGCGCGTGCGAGGTCCGTAACGGTGCGCCCTCTGCGTGGAGCTACAGCCTGCGACGACAGCTTGCGACGACAGCTTGCGGCTTCAGCCTTCGACGACAGCCTTCGACAACGGCCTGCGACCACAGCCTGCAACGACAGCCTGCAACGACAGCCTGCAACTACATCCCGCAACTACAGCTAGCAACTACAACGTGCAACGTTCCTACAGCGCGTCGGCGGTGCCCAGGATGGCCGTCGACTGGCTCGACAGCGTGCCGCCGTTGCCATGCACCAGGGCGAGCCTGGCGCCTGCCACCTGCCGTGCCCCCGTGTCGCCACGCAACTGCCGCACGGCTTCGATGGTGATGAAGATGCCGTACATGCCCGGGTGCACGCAGCACAGGCCGCCGCCGTTCGTATTCACCGGCAACTCGCCCCCCGGGGCGATGCGTCCGCCCGACACGAAGGCCCCGCCTTCGCCCTTGGCGCAGAAGCCCAGGTCCTCCAGGAAGAGGATGGGGTTGATGGTGAAGGCATCGTAGAGTTCCAGCACGTCGATGTCGGCTGGCCGCACGCCGGCCATGTCGAAGGCGCGGCGGCCGGACTCCTGGGCCGCGGTGACGGTGACGTCGTGCATGGACGAGATCTGGCGATTCCAGACCGCGGTGGCATTGCCCAGCACATAGACGGGTTTGTGGCGCATGTCCTTGGCGCGGTCGGCGCGCACCAGCACGTAGGCGCCGGCGCCGTCGGTCACCAGGCAGCAGTCGCGCACGGTGAGCGGGTCGGACACCATGGGCGAGGCCAGGATTTCATCCAGGGTAACGGGATTGCGGCGCTGCGCCTCGGGATTGAGCTGGGCCCATTTGCTGGCGGACAGCGCCACCTCGGCCAACTGCTCGCGCGTGGTGCCGTATTGGTGCATGTGGCGCGCCGCGGCCAGCGCGTAGGAGCTCAGCGGGCTGAGCGGGTCGTAGGGCGTTTCGTAGGGCTGGGGGTCGAAGTTCTTGCGCACCCGGCCGATCTCGGCGCGCGACAGGGTGGACGTGCGCTGCGTGCTGCCGTAGCACACCAGCACGGCATTGCACTGTCCGGTGGACAGCGCATGGATGGCCGGCAGCAGATGGGCGACGAAGCTGGACCCGCCCAGCATGGTCGAGTCGATGAAGGTGGGGCGGATGCCAAGGTGCTCGATGACGGGCATGGACCACATGGTGGCCGCGACGCTGGCCGTGCAGATGCCGTCGATGTCCTGCATGGTGAGGCCGGCGTCGGTGACGGCGCGGTGGGCCGCCTGCACCAGGATTTCCATTTCGGTATAGCCGTTGGCCTGGCCCAGGCCGGCATGGCCGACGCCCACGATGGCGGCGGCGCCGCGCAGATCCTTGAGATTCATGCCTGGCCCTCCCGCGCCACGAATACCAGCAGGCCGCTGTCGTCGCGAACCTGCACCTTGGCCTGGACCGGCATGCCGATACGCACGTCGGCGGGAGCGACACCGTCGACGCGGCTCATCAGTCGCACGCCTTCCTCCAGGTCGACCAGGGCGACGTTGTAGTCGCCGCCGGCGTCGGGCTTGCGGCGCACGACGGTGGTCGAGTACACCGTGCCACGACCGCTGGGCGCTTGCCAGGCCAGTTTGTCGCTGCCGCAGTGCGGGCAGATCATGCGAGGATAGAACACCGCGCGCGAGCAGGCCTCGCAGCGCTGGATGAGGAACTGGCCTTGGGCGAGCGCCTGCTGGTAATGCAGGTCGGCGCCGGTCTGCTGGCCGGGGTTGTGCTGAGTCATGGGTCTCCACCGATTCTTGTCACGCGCTGCGCCGTTGCGGGGCAGCCTGGGCGCAGTGTGTACGGACGCCCGTCGCTTGACCATTTTTCATTGCTGAAGCAGGGCTTCGGTTCAGCGCAAGCGCGCGGGGCGGGCGCCTTGCTTCGCTTGAACGAAAGCGGGGCTTTCGCAGAGGCAGATTGTCCGCCGGGACGGGGCGTGGGTAAGCTTGCCCCAGAAAAAAACCAACCACGGAGAAGACCAGCCATGCAATTGACGTGGACGCCTGAAGAGCGCCGCTTCCGGGAAGAGGTTCGCGCCTTCGTGACGGCGAATCTGCCCGCCGACATCCGCGACAAGGTCATGCGTCACCAGCGCCTGCACCGCGACGACTATGTCCGCTGGCACCGCGTGCTCGATGCGCACGGGTGGGGCGCCCCCACCTGGCCGAAGGAACACGGCGGGACGGGCTGGACGCCCATCCAGCGGCTGTTGTTCGAAATCGAATGCTTTTCGGCCGGCGCGCCGCGCCTGCTGCCCTTCGGCCTGTCCATGATCGGGCCGGTCATCATGAAGTACGGTACGAAGCAACAGCAGCAGGAGCTGCTGCCGCGCATGGTGCGCGTCGACGACTGGTGGTGCCAGGGCTATTCCGAGCCGGGCTCCGGATCGGACCTGGCCTCGCTCAAGACCCGCGCGGAACGGGTGGCGGATCCCGCCGGCGACTATTACCTGGTGACTGGCCAGAAGACCTGGACCACGCTGGCGCAGTACGCCGACCATATGTTCTGCCTGGCGCGCACCGACCCGGACGTCAAGCCGCAGGCGGGCATCTCCATGCTGCTGATCGACATGCGCCAGCCGGGCGTGACGGTACGGCCCATCAAGACGCTGGATGGCGGCCACGACGTCAACGAGGTCTGGCTGGACAACGTGAAGGTGCCGGTCGCGGACATCGTGGGCGAAGAGGGCAAGGGCTGGACCTATGCCAAGTACCTGCTGGGCCACGAGCGCACCGGCATCGCCGGCCTGGGACACTGCCATCGGGAACTGCGCATACTGAAGGACCTGGCCGCGCGCACGCGGTCGTCGTCGGGGCGGCCCATACTGGAAGACGGCCGCATGCGCGACCGCATCTCGCGGATCGAGGTGGACATCATGGCGCTGGAAATGCTGCTGTATCGGGTGGCCGCCGCCCGTGGCGACGCCCCGCCAGGGCCGGAGGCGTCGGTGCTCAAGATCCGCGGGTCGGAGATCCAGCAGGACCTGGCGATGTTGCAGATGGAGATCGCCGGTCCCGATGCGTGGCCCTACGACCCGGCATGGATGGAGGCCGACGCGCCTTTCCATGGCCCGGGCGAGGCCATGACGGCGGCGGCCGGCGCAGGCTACGCCGATATGCGCAAGACCTCCATCTACGGCGGCACGACGGAAGTGCAGAAGGGCATCATCGCCCGCATGATCCTGGGCGTGTGATACGTCCGCCCCTTCCACGGAATAAATCATGGATTTCGAATACAGCACGGAACAGCGCATGCTGGCCGACAGCCTGGCGCGCCTGGTGGCGGACAACTGGACGCTGGCGCGGCGCCGGGCCCGCGAGGGCGGGCTCGATCCCGCTGCCTGGAACGCCTTGGCCGAACTGGGCGTGCTGGGCCTGACGATAGACCCCGAGCATGGCGGCTTCGGTGAAGCGCCGGCCAGCCTGCTGCCCGTCCACCTGGAGCTGGGCCGGGGCCTGGTCGACGAACCGGTCATCGCCAGCGGCGTGATGAGCGCGACGGCCCTCCGCGCCAGCGGCAATGCCGAGGCGGCGGCGCGCTGGCTGCCCGCCATCGCGTCCGGCGCGGCCATTCTTGCACTGGCCTATCAGGAACCGGGCCGCCGCTATGCCGTCGCGCCGGAGACCTGCGCCTTGTCCGGCCTAGTGCTGGACGGCAGCAAACACCTGGTATGGCATGGCGCCGAGGCGCACGCATGGATCGTGTCGGCGCGCGACACGGCCGATGGCGAGCCGGTGCTGCTGGTGGTCCCGGCCGACGCGCCGGGCGTCGCGGTGAGCGACATGAGCACCCTGGACCGGTCCCGCTGCGCGCGCATCGATTTCAGCCGGACCCGGCTGGCGCCGGACCAGGTGCTGGCGCGCGGCGAAGCGGCCCGGGCCGCCTTGGCGCTGGCGCTGGAGTGGGGCACGGCGGCGTTGTGCGCGCATGCGGCCGGCGCCATCGCCCGGCTGCTGGATATCACCGTCGACTATCTCAAGACGCGCAAGCAGTTCGGCCAGCCCCTGGCTGCCTTCCAGGCCTTGCAGCACCGCATGGCCGAGATGGTGGTGGCCAGGGAGATGGCCTTGTCGATGGCGTACGTCGCCGCGGCGGCCCTGGCGGAACCCGACGCGCGGACGCGCCGCCGCATGATCGCCGCCGCCAAGATCGAGGCGGGGCAAGCCGGCCGCTGCGTCAGCCAGCTGGCGGTGCAGTTGCACGGCGGGATGGGCATGACGGACGAGCTGGAGGTTGGCGACTTCTTCAAGCGCCTGACCGTCGTGGAGCTGCTGTTCGGCGACACCGCCGAACAGTTGGGCATCATGGAGGAGACGGCCGCCATGGATGAAGCGGCCACCATGGACGCGACGACCACCATGGAGGAAACGACATGAGCGGAAGCTACGAGCAAATCCTCTTTGCGCTCGCCGATGGCGTGGCGCGCATTACGCTGAACCGGCCGGAGCGGCTCAACAGTCTCACCGACGTCATGCGCGGTGAAATCTCCCGTGCGCTCGACGAAGCGCGCGCCAGCGCGGGCCTGCGCGGCGTGGTGATCACGGGCGCGGGGCGCGGCTTCTGCGCTGGCCAGGACCTGGCCGACCGCAAGCCGCTGCCGGAAGGACAGCGACGCGACCTGTCGGAAGGCCTGCGCACTGGATACCGGCCACTCATGGAGCGCCTGCGGTCCATGCCGGCGCCCGTGGTCTGCGTGGTCAACGGCGTTGCGGCCGGGGCCGGCATGAGCTTCGCGCTGGCCTGCGATGTCGTATTCGCGGCGGAGTCCGCCAAGTTCGTGCAGGCGTTCAGCAAGATAGGCCTGGTGCCGGACATGGGCGGCAGCTGGTTCCTGCCGCGCCTGGTGGGCGAAGGTCGCGCCATGGGCATGGCCCTGTTCGGCGAGACCCTCACGGCGCGCCAGGCCGCCGACTGCGGCCTGATCTGGCGCTGCGTGCCCGATGCGGATTTGCAGCAGACGCTGGACGAGGTGTCCGCCACGCTGGCGGGCGCGCCGACCCTGGCGCTGGCGGCGACCAAGCAGGCGCTGCGCGCCTCGGGCGGCAATACCCTGATGCAGCAGTTCGATCTGGAAGCCGAGCTGCAGCGCGCGATGGGCTATACCGACGACTATCTGGAAGGCATGAGGGCATTTGCCGAGAAGCGGCCGCCGCGATTCACGGGGCGTTGAGCGGAAATGCAGGGATGGCCCCAGGGCGGCAGGGATTGCATGCCACGCGCGGGGCCGTGCTACAAAAAGCGCAAGATCACACATACAGGAAGGGAGACCGAACAATGGACAATTCCGACCCGACCGCCTGGATCGGCCGTGGCGAGACGGTGGCCGACGGCCTCGATCCCACGCTGGCGGGCCGCGTGGCCGCCACGCTGGGCGAACCCGCGCCCCAGGCGGGGGACCCGCTGCCGCCGTTGTGGCAATGGGCCTTCTTTATCCAGACCGCGCCCATGGACGGGCTGGGCGCCGATGGCCATCCGGCGCGCGGCGGCTTCCTGCCGCCCGCGGCCGACCGTAACCGCATGTGGGCGGGGGGCCGCGTGGAATTCCGGTCGCCGCTGCGCGTGGGCGTGCCGGCGGAACGCCGTTCCACCATCGCCGACGTCAAGGAAAAGAACGGCCGCACCGGCTCGCTGCTGTTCGTGACCGTGCGGCACGATTACTGGCAGGATGGCGCCATCGCCATCGCCGAGGAACAGGACATCGTCTATCGCCAGCCCGCGCCGCCCAAGCTGGAGGGCACGGAGCCGGCCCCGGCCGCGGCCTGGCGGGAACGCGTCGATCCCACGCCCGTGCTGCTGTTCCGCTATTCGGCGGTGACCTTCAATGGCCATCGCATCCATTACGACCATCCCTATGTGACGGATACGGAAGGCTATCCGGGCCTGGTCGTGCACGGCCCGATGATCGCCACCCTGATGGTGGCGGCCTTCCGCCACGCCAACCCCGGCAAGCAGCTCGAGCACCTGTCCTACCGTGGCCTGCGCCCGCTCATCGCGCCGACTCCTTTCGAGGTCGCCGGCCGCGTGACCGCGCCGGGCCAGGCCGATTTGTGGGCCGAGCAGGACGGCACCCTGGCCCACCAGGCACAACTGAGGTTCTCCGCATGACCGCCGCCACTTCGCCGCGTCCCCTGGACGGCATCACCGTCGTCAGCTTCGAACACGCCATCGCCGCGCCTTTCTGCACCCGCCAACTGGCGGACATGGGCGCCCGCGTGATCAAGATCGAGCGCCCCGGCGTGGGCGATTTCGCCCGCAACTACGACGAGCGCGTGCGCGGCCTGGCGTCGCATTTCGTCTGGACCAACCGCTCCAAGGAAAGCCTCACGCTGGACCTGAAGCATCCCGCCGCGCGCGACGTGCTCAAGCGCCTGCTGGCGCAGGCGGACGTGCTGGTGCAGAACCTGGCGCCGGGCGCCGCCGCGCGCCAGGGCCTGTCCTTCGATGCGCTGCACGCCGCCCATCCGTCCTTGATCGTGTGCGATATCTCGGGATATGGAGAGGGCGGTCCGTACCAGGACAAGAAAGCCTACGACCTGTTGATCCAGAGCGAGAGCGGCTTCGTGTCGGTCACCGGCTCGCCCGACGCGCCGGCCAAGGCGGGGTGCTCGATCTCGGACATCGCCGCGGGGATGTACGCCTATTCGGGCATCCTGAACGCGCTGCTGCTGCGCCAGAAGACGGGCAAGGGCAGCCGCGTGGACGTCTCCATGCTGGAAAGCACGGTGGAGTGGATGGGTTATCCCATGTACTACGCCTTCGATGGCGCGCCTCCCCCGGCGCGGGCCGGCGCGGCGCACGCCACCATCTATCCCTACGGACCCTTCCCGGTGGGCGATGGCGGCACCATCATGCTGGGATTGCAGAACGAACGCGAGTGGCAGGTGTTCTGCGCGCAGGTCCTGGGCCAGCCGGACCTGGCGTCCGACGCGCGGTTCTCGTCCAACTCGGCGCGCAACGCCAACCGCGATGCCTTGCGCGGCTATATCGTGGAGGCCTTCGCGAAGATGACCCTGGGCCAGGTCGCGGACAAGCTGGAGACCGCCGGCATCGCCAACGCCAGCGTCAACGACATGGCCGGGGTGTGGGCGCATCCGCAACTGCGCGCCCGCGGCCGCTGGCGGGAGGTGGATAGCCCCAAGGGCAGCTTGCCCGCGCTGCTGCCGCCGGGGTCGAACAATGCCTTCGAGCCGCGCATGGACGCCGTGCCGGACGTCGGGCAGCATACCGACGCGGTGCTGGCATCGTTGGGGTATGACGCGGCCGAAGTAGGGCAATTGCGTGCCGGGGGAGCCGTGTGATGGGAGTCCGCACCGCGCTCTTCGTTCCCGCCTCGCGCGCCGACCGCATCCCCAAGGCGCTTGCCAGCGGCGCCGACGCCGTCATCGTCGACCTGGAGGACGCCGTCGAGCCGGCGGCCAAGCCCGCCGCGCGGGAGGCGCTGGCGGCGTTTCTCGATGCGCATCCGGACGTGCGCGTATGGGTACGGGTCAACGATGCCACCACCGCCTGGCACGAGGACGACCTGGCCGCCCTGCGCGGCAAGCCGGGCGTGGCGGCCATCATGCTGCCCAAGGCCGAATCCGCCGCGCAGGTCGCCCGGGTCGGACAGGGCGTGCCGGTGGTGCCCATCATCGAGACCGCGCGCGGCATGGTGAACCTGGCCGAGGTCGCGGCCGCGCCGGGCGTGGCCCTGTTGGCCTACGGCAGCCTGGACTATGGCGTGGACCTGGGCCTGACGCCCGGCACCGACGCGGCGGCCGTGCTGCTGGACCAGGCGCGCGGCCAGGTGCTGCTGCACAGCCGGGCGGCCGGGCTGCCGGCGCCGCTGGACGGCGTCCATCCCGATATCGCCGACACGGACGGCTTGCGGGCCATGGCCGTGCGGGCGGGCGACATGGGTTTCGCCGGCATGCTGTGCATCCATCCGTCGCAGGTGCGGACCGTGCACGAGGCCCTCAGGCCGGCCCAGGCCGACCTCGACTGGGCCCAACGGGTACTGTCCGCCGCGCGGGAAAGCGGCGCCGGCGCCTTCCGCTTCGAAGGCAAGATGGTCGACGCCCCCGTCCTGGCCCGCGCGCGGCAGGTACTGGCGCGCGCGGCGATGGATGCCGCGTGATGGGTTCGCCTGGCCAGGATAGCGGTCCAGACCCCGGGCCAAACCCTGGGCCAAGCCCCGGGCTAAACCTGGGCTAAGCCCGGGCCGGCCCCGGCCAGGTTGCCGCGCCGTCGACCATGCCTCGCCGGGCGGCACACGCCGCGCCTAGCCTTCGGCCTTGCCGGCCAGCCAGGCTTCGTATTCGGGGACTTCCATTTCGAAGTGCTGGCGGGTTTGCGTATATAGCCGTCCGAACATGCGGCCGATAGGATGGTATTTATTGGGATCGATGTAGCGCATCTCGGCGTCGAACAGGCCCTCCCGCACGTGCATGCAGAGCACTTCGCCCAGCGTGATGTGCCGGTGCGGATTGATTTCCAGCATGGCGATCTTGCGGCATTCGAAGGCCACCGGCGCCTGCGCGATGCGCCGCGGCCGCACCTTGGCGCTGGGCACGAGCGTCAGGCCGGCCTGCTCGACTTCATTCACCTCGGGCGGGAAGGCGATGGCGCAGACGTTCATGGCGGCGGCCAGCCCTTCGTCCACCAGGTGCACGACGAACTCTCCCGTTTCCTTGATGTTGATGGTGGTGTCCTTCAGGTCGCCGCTGCCGCGCTTGTCTTCCAGGCCGATCGCCAGCACCGGCGGCGCCTCTCCCATTACGTTGAAAAAGCTGAAGGGCGCGGCGTTATGGCCGGTGCGCTGGGAATAGCTGGTGATCAGCGCGATGGGCCGGGGCACCACGGTCGACGATAGCAGCCGGTATTGGTCCGCCGGCGCCAGGGTCTGGATATCGATTTGCAAGATGCGTCCTTTCGGGCAGGGAAGGTTGAAGGCGCCGGTAGCGCGAAATCGTCGCGGGCTGTCATGGGTTGCCGTGGACCGCCGTGGACTGCGGTGGGCCGCCACCGATCACACCACCGTGCCCTCCGGCAAGGTCATCAGGTGATCGTAGATCTCGCCAGGGCGGGTCAACCACACCTTGTCGGCGCGCGGGTGGTGGACGATATGCTCCAGCGCCTTGCGCAAGGCGTATAGCCGGTAAGGCTGGCCGACGATCATGGTATGCAGCGCGATGCCCAGGACCAGCGGCTGGCGCTCGGACTGGCGCAGCATTTCCTCGAACTGGTGGACGATCATGGTCGCGAACTCTTCGCCGGTATGGTGGCGCACGAGGATTTGCGGCGAGTCGTTGATCTCCAGGGAGTAGGGCATGGACATGAGGCGCCCCTTGCGGGTGCGCATCCAGACGGGCTGGTCGTCGCCCGGCCAGTCCATTTCGAAGGCGAAGCCGGCTTCCTGCAGCAGGTCCGGCGTCACCTGGCTTTGCGACATCCATGGCCCCATCCAGCCGCGCGGCGCCCGCCCGGCATGACGGGCGATGGTGTCGCGGACTTCCTCGATGACGCGCTTTTCGTCCGCTTCCCACCACTGGCCCTGGCGCTCGGCGTTGGTGCGCCCGTGGCCGATGATCTCGTCGCCGCGCGCGACGATGGGTTCTATCACTTCGGGGCAGTAGTCCATGATGGCGGTGTTGACCAGGTGGCAGGCCGGCGCGCGCAATTCGTCCAGGAGTTCGTAGAGCCGCCAGACGCCTACCCGGTTGCCGTAGTCGCGCCAGGCGAAGGTGCGCGGGTCCGGCCCGGGCAGCGTATTCGTCATCGCATGGCCCAGGCCTTCGCCGTAGGCGAAATGCTCGATGTTCAGGGCAAAGTACACGGCGAGCCGCTTTCCTTCCGGCCAGCTGTAGTCCGGCCGGCGGGTGATGGCGGAGTAGGCGTAGCGTCCGTGGTGGGGCAGTTCCAGCATGATGTCGATCTCCGGGTGGGTGGGGCGATGCGTCAGTAGGTGGCGGCCAGTTCGTCGTTGGCGCTGCGGAAGCGCCGCACGGCGTCTTCGTGGAAGGCGCGCTCGGCCTCGCCGTTGGCGACCATCGGCGCGGGTTCGAGGTCGAAATTCCCGTAGTCCCTGCCGCGCACCAGCGAAGCCGTCAGGCGTGTCTTGCTGACGCAGCGCGAACTGGCCGGGATGTAGCTGAAGCCCAGGCCCACGCGGCGACGGTCGGTGTTGTTCGGGCCGGATGCGTGGATGAGGAAAGTGTCGTGCAGGGACATCTGGCCCGCGGACACCGGCATGAACTCGGTATGGGAGCGGTCGAAGGGTACGTCGACCGTCTGTCCCTTGGACAGGAGGATGTTGTCCGTGTGATTCTGCCCGTGGTGCAGCTGGCCCAGCTTTTGCGACCCCGGCACTACTTCCATGCAGCCAGCCTCGACGGAGGCGTCCGACAGCGCGACCCAGGCGGTCACCTGCGTCGACGGGTCCAGGCCGAAGTAGGTGGCGTCCTGATGCCAGTTGATATAAGCCGGATCGTGCGGGTTCTTGGGCCACACGGACAGGTGAAAGAGCAGGATGTCCGGGCCGATCAGGTCCTCGACCGCATCCAGCACGGCGGGATGGCGCGCGATCTCGGCCACCCACGGAAACAGCAGATGGGGCTTGAAGTTGAAGCCCTTGGTCAGTTGCCGCCCTTGCGATGCCTCGAAGGACTCCAGCTGGGCCAGGTAGTCGGCGGCTTGCGCCGCGCTGAAAACATCGACGGGCGACACATAGCCCTTTTCCCGGTACTGCTCGATCATGCCTTGCGTAAGTTTCTTGCCCATCTGGGTTCTCCGAGGATGATGAAGCGCAAATCACTTGGCGGCCCAGCCGCCATCGACGTAGAGATGGCTGCCGGTGGTAAAGGACGAGTCGTCACTCGCCAGGAAGAGGGCGGCGCGGGCGACTTCTTCCGGCAGCCCCAGCCGGCCCATCGCATGGCGCGCCATCCATTGCCGGCGCGTCTGTTCAGGGTCGGGATAGCGTTGCAGCGACCTGCGCGACATCGCCGTATCCGTCACGCCCGGCATCAGGGCATTGACGCGTATGCCCTGGGCGGCATGGTCGACGGCCATGGTCTTGGCCAGCGTCGCCAGCGCGCCCTTGGATGCGATGTAGGCGGCGTTGTTGCCGCCGCTGGAGGCGACCAGCTGCGATCCCAGCAGGATGACCGAGCCGCCGCCGCGTTCGATCATCGACGGCAGCACGGCATGCAGCCAGAGGTAGGTCCCCTTGACGTTGATGTCGAAGACGCGGTCCCACAGCGCCTCGTCTATCGTGACGACCGTGCCGCCGACGGACACGCCGGAACAGGGCATGATCACGTCGACGCCGCCCCATTCGGCGACGATGCGCCTTGCGTGCTCGTTGACCTGCGCGCCCTTCGTCACGTCGCACGCGCCGGTGCTGCAGGCGCCGCCGTCGGCCGCGATGTCGGCGGCGACGCGCGCCAGCCCGTCCTCGTCGATATCGATCAGCGCCACCCGCGCGCCATGCCGGGCGAACAGCCGCGCCGAGGCGGCGCCGATGCCGGAGGCCGCGCCCGTGATGACGGCGACCTTGTCGCGCAATTTCTGTTCGATCATGGCTACAGTCCCAGGTAGGCGCTGCGGATTTTCGGGCTCTCGCGCAGGCTGCGCGAGCTTCCGGTGTCGACATCCCGGCCCATTTCGAGGATGACGCCCCGATGCGCGATGCTCAGCGCCCAGGTGGCGTTCTGCTCGGCCAGCATGATGGCCAGGTTCTCCGCCCGCTGTATCTCCTGCAGGATTTCGCCGATGCGCTCGACGATGATGGGCGCCAGGCCCAGCGAGGGTTCATCCAGCAGGAACAGCTTGGGATAGGACATCAGGGCCCGGCCGATCGCCAGCATCTGCTGTTCGCCTCCGCTCAGGCTGCCCGCGTCCTGCCGGTAGCGTTCCTTCAGGCGCGGGAAATAGCCGTATATCTGCTCCATGCGGGCCCGCACCTGGTCGGCCGGCCGCGTGTAGCCGCCCACGCGCAGGTTCTCCTGCACGCTGAGTTGCGTGAACACGCGACGTCCTTCGGGCGAGAAACCGATGCCGGTCTTCAGTATGTCGTGGGGGGCGCGCCCGCGCAGGCTGCGGTCCTGCCAGCGGATGTCGCCCGACTGCCAGCGCACCAGCCCCAGGACCGCCTTGAGCGTGCTGCTCTTGCCGGCGCCGTTGGCGCCGATCAAGGCGACGGTCTCGCCGGCTTCGATGTCCAGGGACACGTCGCGCGTGCCCTGGATATGGCCGTAGGCGACCTGCAGGTTATGGACGGTCAGCAGCGGCATAGGCCTTCCCCAGATAGGCTTCGATGACGCGCGGATGCGCCAGCACGTCCGCCGGCGTGCCCTCGGCGATCTTGCATCCTTGCGCGGATACGTACAGGCGGTCGCAGAGCCCCGAGATGAAGCGCATG
Organism: Achromobacter aloeverae; assembly: GCF_004121055.1. Classification (GTDB taxonomy): domain Bacteria; phylum Pseudomonadota; class Gammaproteobacteria; order Burkholderiales; family Burkholderiaceae_B; genus Bordetella_C; species Bordetella_C aloeverae. The sequence continues at coordinate 760,759 of NZ_PYAL01000001.1, read as the reverse complement.
TTGTGGTCGATGACCATGACGGAGATGCCGCGCTCGCGCACGCGCAGGATGGTGTCGCGCACGTGGTCGGTCTCCTCGGCGCTGAGCCCGGCGACGGGTTCGTCCAGCAGGATCAGGCGGGGCCGCGCGGCCAGGGCGATGACGATGCCCAGGGTCTTCTGGTGGCCGTAGGGCAGGGCGTCGGCGCGGACGTCGGCGAGGTGCTCCAGGCCCAGCCAGGCCAGCAGCTCTGCCGCCTGCTCGCGCCCCGCGCGGTGCATGGCGCGGGCGCGCGGCGTTCCCAGGAACGCGGCGAGCGAACCGGGAAAGCATTGCAGGTAGGTGCCTCGTTCGGCGTTCTCGCGCACGGTGCAGTCCCGGTACACCGCCGTCGACTGGAAGGTGCGCACCAGGCCGAGGCGCGCCCGGGAGTGCGCCGGCAGCGTGGTGATGTCCCGGCCGGCGAAGCCGACGCGGCCCGTGGACGGCAGGATCATGCCGCTGACCAGGTTGACGACGGTGGTCTTGCCGGCGCCATTCGGGCCGATGAGGCCGACGATCTCGCCTTCCCCCACCTGCAAGCTGAGATCGTTCACGGCGACCAGGCCGCCGAAGCGCCGGGAGAGATTCGATACCTCGAGCAGCGCGGTCATGCCCGGCTCCCGTTCCGCTTGCGGGTGCAGGCGCGATGCGCCAGGTGCCACGCGCCTATCATCCCGCCGGGCAGCGCCGCCATGACGACGATGAGTATGATGCCGAAGATGATCTGCTGCAGCTCGACATAGCCGCGCAGCAATTCCGGCAGGCCCACCATGAACACGGCGCCGATCAGGGGGCCGACCAGGTAGTACATGCCGCCGAGCACGTTCATCACCACCATGCCCAGCGACACATCCATGTTGAAGGATGCCGGCTCGATGGCGTGGATCATCTGGGCTTGCAGCGCCCCTTGCAGGCCGACCAGCGTGCAGGCGACGACGAAGACCATGACCTTGATGCGTATGACCGGGACGCCGGAACTCTCCGCGATGCGGTCGGCTTCCCGTATGGCGTCGATTGCGCGGCCCAGATCGGAACAGAGGATGCGCCAGACGATGCCTATGCAAAGGACGGAGATCGCCAGGCAGAAGTAGTAGAAGCCGACGGGCGAGCGAAACAGGTCCAGGCCCGGCGGGATCTGGTCTATCCCGTTGGCGCCGCCCGTGACGGACTGCCACTCCAGGAACACCAGGCGTATGACTTCGCCCAGCAGGAAGGTGACGAGCACGAAATACTTGCCTGTCAGCCGCAGGATGATGGGGCCGATGACCAGCGCGAGCAGGCCGGAGGCCAGGCATCCGACTATCATCGCGACCGGAAAGGGAATGCCGGCGCGGGTCTGCAGGAGGACGCAGGTGTAGGCCGCCACGCCCATGAACGCGCCGTGGGCGAGCGATATGTGCCCGGTGCGGATGATGAGGTTCAGCGTGACCGCCCCGATGGCGGCCAGCACCACCAGGATGCCGATGTTGATGTAGAAGATGTTCGGGCTCGCGAGCGGCCAGGCCACGGCCAGCAGCAGCGCGGCCGCCACGGCCCACGCGCGTATCGGGCGCGCGCGTCGTGCGACAGAAGGCATATGAGGCTCCGTGCGGAGAGTAGGCGCGAGGCCCGCTTGTGACTGAGTCATTCCGGTTTCCCCAGCAGCCCCCAGGGCCGCAATACCAGCAGCGCGATGACGACGCCGAAGGAGACGAACGAGGAGATCGACGCCCCGTAGAACGTGGACAGGAAGCTCTCCGTGAAGCCCAGCAGCAGGCCGCCCAGGGCGGCGCCCGGCACGCTGCCCATGCCGCCCAGGATGACCACGATGAAGGCGACCATCAGGGGACGGTCGCCCATGAACGGCGACAGGGCATACGTCTGGGCGTAGAGGCCGCCGGCCAGGGCGGTCATGAACACGGCGATGACGAAGGCCAGCATGTAGATGCCGCGGGTATTGATGCCCTGGGTCGCCGCGATCTCCGGATCCAGCGCCGCGGCCCGCATCGCCAGTCCCTGGCGGGTGCGCGTCACGAACAGCCAGAACAGCCCCAGCACCACGACAGCCATGCCGATGATGACCAGCCTGTCCGCGGGGACCTGGATGCCGGCGATATCGATGACGCTGTCGGAGACGGAGGGCAGGGAGCGTTCATTGACGTCCCAGGCCAGCACCGCCGTATAGACCAGCGCCAGGTTCAAGCCCAGCAGCGCGATCATGCTCTGGAACATCTTGTGGTAGAACCACCGGAACACCAGGCGCTCCAGCACCAGCGAAAGCGCCGCGACCAGCATGGACCCGCCCAGGATCGCGATCGGGTAGGGCAGCTTGTAGACGCCGTAGAGGTAGAACAGCGCATAGCCGCCCAGCATCGCGAAGGCGCCATGGGCGAAATTGACCACCCGCATGATGCCGAACAGCAGCGTGAAACCCAGGGCGACGAGAATGTAGATCGCGCTCAGGCTGAGCCCGTTGATGAAGACCTGGCTCAGGATGGGTAATGTAAACATCGGTTTGGCTCCGGATGGGCACGGATGGGGCGCCGGCCGGGCCCGCGGCGCGGGCCGGCCGGGTTACCGGCGGACGGTGTGGCCTAGCGTTTTTCCGGATCCAGCGCCTGGATGACCTTGATCTTGCCGCCCTCGACCTTGACCATCCAGAACTTCATCAACAGCTGGTGGTTCACGTCGTAGTCGCCCATGCCGCCCCAGCGCACCGGCCCGTAGAGGGTGGTTTCGTAGCCTTCGAGCTTCTCCAGCGCATCGCGCACGGCGGTCGTGTCCGTCGTGGTGCCGGCGCGGCGGATGGCCTCCATCATGATCTTGGCAGCGTTGTACCAGCCCGGGGTCTGGGCGTTGATGACCGCGTCGCCATAGCTCTTGCGGTACGTATCGATGAATTTCTTCGCTTCCGGCGAGTCGAAGTTGAAGACGTTCAACGAGATGAATCCGTCGGCCAGCGGGCCGGCGATTTCCATCATTTCGTCAACCGCCGGGCCGCCGATCTGCCATATGGGCTTCTTGAAGCCGCTCTGGCGCGCCTGCTTCAGGAGCAAGGCGCCTTCGCCGGGCGCGTTGCTGTTCAGGTCCAGCGCATCGACGTTCTGCGCCATCATGCGCGCCATCAACGGCGTGAACTCCTTGGTGCCGCGGTCGTACAGTTCGGTCCAGACCGCCATGCCGTTGGCCTTGTAATAGGCCTCCAGCTGCGGGATGACCGCCTGGCCCACGGCGTCGTTCGGCGCGATGAGCGCGACCTTCTTGACGTTGGGGAAGTTGTCGTGGAACCACTTGACCATGGGCGGACCGAATTCCACGGTGCTGTTCATGGCGCGGAAGTTGTAGGGCGACTTGGCGTCGTTTTTCAATATGCCCGGGGCGAAGCCGTTGGACAGCAGGATCACCTTGGCCGGCGTGGTGACGGCGACGGTGGCCAGCACGGACGGCGAACCGATCGGACCGATGATGAACTTCACGTTGTCGGCGTTGATGAGCCGGTCGGCGGCGGAACGGCCGCCGGCCGCGGTGTACTTGTCGTCGTACATGACCAGCTTGGGCATGTAGACCTTGTCGCCGACCTTGAGCCCGCCCTGCGCCTTGACCTCGTCGAATGCCATCTGGATGCCGCGTTGCAGGGCCAGGCCCCAGGCCGTGCCGCCGCCGGACAGTGGGCCGATGGCGCCGATCTTCAACTCCTCCTGCGCATGGCTGGCGGAAACAACGAGCATGGCGGCCGCGAACAACAGTGTCTTTATGCTTTTGAGCATGATTTTCCCTTGAACTGTATGGTTATCGGTGGTGCAGCTTGTTTTGGGATCGAGGCCCGCCGACGGCGGGTCAGGCGGCCCGTGGGAACGGCACGGGCGGATGCTTGCGGGACCAGTCGGCGTGTCGCTCGAAGCCGGCGCCGGCCCGCAGCAGCACGGGGTCGGCCCGGCTGCGGCCGACGAACTGGACGGACAAAGGCAGGCCGTTGCCGGAAATGCCGCACATCAGGGCGAGGGCCGGGTGCCCGGTCAGGTTGAAGGGGGACCGGGCATGCCGGCTATAGGTGCGACTGAACTCCGCTTCGTTGCCGATCGCGGAAGCCGCTTCGAACGAATTCGCCACGACCAGGACATCGACGTGTTGCAAGGCCCGGTCGGTGGCTTCGATCAACTGCTTGCGCCAGCGCTGCGCCTGTACGTAGTCGCCGGCGCCGAGGAAAGCGCCCACCATCAGCTTGCGCCGCGCGATGTACGAATAGTCCGCCGGCCGGGTGCGAAGCCAGTGCGCGTGCACCGCCCAGGATTCCGCGTGGAAGATGATCCGCTGCGCCATGGTGTAGCGGCTCAAGGGCGGCAACTGGATGTCGGTCACCTGCGCGCCCGCCTGCCGCAGCGTATCGCCGCAATGATTGATGGCGCTTATCACTTCGTCGCTGGCGCGCAGGTCCTGCTCGTGAAAATGGCGCACGATGCCGAACCGCAATCCCGCCAGGCCGGCGTTTATTTCCGCCAGGTGGTCGCCCGTGGGGGCGGACACGCTGCCGGGGTCGGCCGGGTCGTGCGCCGCCAGTACGTCCATCGCCAGCGCCAGGTCCTCCACGGACCGGGCCATCGGGCCGACGTGGTCCAGGGTGAAGCACAGCGGGAAAACCCCATGCCGGGAGATCGCTCCATAGGTTGGTTTCAGGCCGGCCACGCCGCAGTGCCCCGCCGGGTTGCGTATGGAGCCGCCCGTATCCGTGCCCAGCGCGATGGGCACGAAGCCGGCCGCCACGGCCGCGCCGGATCCGGAGGACGAGCCGCCCGTCTGGTGTCGCGTGTCCCAGGGGTTGCGGGCCGGCGGATAGGCGGCGTCGTTGCTGGGGCCGCCGATGGCGAATTCGTGCAGCGCCAGCTTGCCCAGCAGGATCGCGCCGGCCTCGCGCAGGCGCGCCACCACCGTCGCGTCGTGCGTGGCCACGCGGTCCAGCATCAGGCGTGAGTGGCAGCTGGTCACCTGGCCGGCGATATCGATGAGGTCCTTGATGCCCACCGGCACGCCATGCAGGGGGGAGCGCCAGATGCCCATCGCCATGTCCCGGGTGGCGGCGCGGGCCTGGGCGCGCGCCTGTTCCGCGTCCACGGAAACGAAGGCGTTGATGGCGCCGTCGAAGGCGGCGATGCGTTCGAGCAGCTTTTCGACGACCACGTCCGGCGTCAGCGTGCCGGCGCGATAGGCGCGGCCCAGGTCGCCAGCGGTCATCCAATGGATGTCGGTCATATGGCGGTCCTGGTTTGCATGGGGGGCCAGGGTTCGGCGGCGACGTCGTCCAGCGCCAGCAGGGCGTTGCGCAGCTGCATGGCGGACTGGACCGCGACGTAGAGATCCTGCCTGTAGCGGGTGGCGACTTCCTGCAGTCCCGCGTCTTCGGCCAACAGTGAGAAAAGCGGAGCCAGCGGCGTTTCCGCGTTCTGGGACGTCATCATTGCTTCCCACTCGATGTGAAAGGAACTGTAGTTTGCGCTGATTGTGGGGTGAAAAACTATTCGATAATATGCAAGCATTATTAGTAAAAAACTAAGTATTCAAGGCCGGGCCCGCATCGAGCCTTCAGTGGGTCCGCATGGGGCCACACGCGCGCAAGGCGGGGTGCATGAACATCAAATATCGGCAGTTGCAGGCCTTCGTGCTGGCGGCGCGGTCCGGGTCGTTCGCCAAGGCGGCGGCGGAGTTGTGCGTCACGCAGCCGTCGTTTTCCGTGCAGATACGCCAGCTGGAGGACGACATCGGCATCCACCTGTTCGAGCGCACCACGCGAACCTGCCGCCTGACGGCGGCGGGCCAGAGTTTCTATCGCGAGGTCGCGCCCATCCTGAAGGAGCTGCGCGATGTCTATGGCCGCATTACCGACGTGGGCGCGGGCGTGGCGGGCCAGTTGCAGCTGTCCGCCTTGCCGTCGCTGGCATTCGGACTGCTGACGGAGGTGCTGGGCCAGTTCCGTTCCCGCTATCCCGGCGTGCGCGTGCTGATGCGGGAAGAGCTGAACGTCGCCGTCATCGACGCCGTCAAGCGCGGCGATGTCGAGCTGGGCGTGGGGTCGGAGCTCAACGGCGATCCGGAAGTCGAGTTCAAGCCGCTGTTTCGCGACCACCTGGTGGTGGTGGCGCCCAAGGACCACGCTTTTTTCGACGGCCCCGTCACGTGGCAGAAGCTGGACTCGTACCCGCTGATCACGCTGGCGCAAGGCTCGTCCGACCGGGCCATGCGCCAGAACCGCCCCAATCTGGTGCCGGCCATCGAGGTCGCCTACATGGGCACGGCCGTAAGCATGGTTCGCAACGGGCTGGGCGTCACCATCCTGCCCAGCAGCGGGCTGAAAGGCGTGAACATGGTGGACCTGCACGCGGAAGCGCTGCCGGGCCGCGCCTGCAAGCGCACGATAGGCGTGCTGTTCCGCAAGCGCGCAACGCTGAGCCCGCTGGCCATGGCTTTCGTCCAACTGCTGGAACAGATCGCACCGGTCGACCGCGGAATACGCCAACGGCGCACGGAACGAAGTTGAACGGCATCGCAGTCGGCATCGCAGTCGATATCGCAGTCGGTATTGCAGTCGATATCGCAGCCGGCATCGCTTTTCCCCGCGCTCCGATTTCCCAGATGGCGTCTGGGAAATCGGATTTTGCCGAGCTGGCCCGGGGTCAGGCGGCCGGCCGGAAGTGCTGGAAGTCCCAGTGCCGGCCGGGGGCCGCGTCGATCAACTGGCGGGTGTAGGCGTCGCGCGGCTGGCTGAGGACTTCGTGGGCGGAGGCGGCTTCGACGATGCGGCCGGATTTCATGACCACGATGGTGTTGCAGATCTGCGCCGCGACACGCAGGTCGTGCGTGATGAACAGCACCGCGGTGCCGGTGCGCTCGCGGATCGCTTCGATCAGGTCCAGGACCTGGGCCTGGACGGACACATCCAGCGCCGAGACGGCTTCGTCGGCGATGAGGATGTCCGGCGACAACGCCAGCGCGCGGGCGATGCAGATGCGCTGGCGCTGGCCGCCCGAGAACTGGTGCGGATAACGCTCCATCGCGTCGGCGCTCAATCCCACCACTTCCAATAGTTCCATGGCGCGTCGGCGTGCCTCGTGCCGACCTGTGCCGAAATTGCGCAAGCCCTCGATGATGGACTCGCCGACGCGCATCCTCGCATTCAAGGACCGGTAGGGATCCTGGAAAACCACCTGGATACGCTGGCGCAAGGGCCGGAACGTGCGCCGGGAGGCCGTGGCGATTTCCTGCTGGTCGATGCGTACGCTGCCCGCGCTGGGATCGATCAGCCGGGCGATGCAACGCGCGACGGTCGATTTGCCCGAGCCTGATTCGCCGACGATGCCCAGTATTTCCTTCCTGCGCAGCATGAAGCTTACGTCGTTGACGGCATTGACCGTGCGGCGCGGCTTGAACAAGCCGCGTTCGGTATAGGTCTTGTGCAGGCCCCGCACCGTCAGCAGCGGCGTGCCGTCGGGCGCGCCGCGTGCCGCCGGCGCCAGGCTGGGCACCGACGAGACCAGCATGCGGGTGTAGGCCTCGCGCGGCTGGGTGAGGATCTGTTCGCGCGTGCCCACTTCGACGATGTGGCCGCGGTTCATGACGGCGATGCGGTCGGCGATGTCCGCGACCACGCCGAAATCGTGCGTGATGAACAGCACGGCGGTGTCGTGGGTCTGCTGCAGTTCGCGGATCAGCGTCAGGATCTGCTTTTGCGTGGTGACATCCAGCGCGGTGGTGGGCTCGTCGGCGATCAGCAGCCTGGGGTTCAATATCAGCGCCATGCAGATGACGATGCGCTGGCGCTGTCCACCGGACAATTGGTGCGGATAGGAGGCGTAGATCCGCTCGATGTCGGGCAGGCGCACGGCCTGCAGCATGTCGAGGATCTTCTTCTTGCGCGCCGCCGTGTTGAGCTTGCTGTGCGCCCGCAGGACTTCGTCGATCTGCCAGCCGACCGTGCGCACGGGATTGAGGGCGGTCATGGGTTCCTGGAACACCATGGACATGCGGGTGGCGCGCAGTTCGCGCAGGCGTTCGGGGGAGCAGGCGAGGATGTCCTCGCCGTCGAGCAGGATGCGGCCGGCGCAGGGCCGCAGGGCGTCGGGCGCCAGCAGTCCCATCACGGCGAACGACGTGACGGACTTGCCGGACCCGGACTCGCCGACCACGCAGAGGGTTTCGCCGGCATGGATGTCGAAGCTGATGTCCTGCACGACGTGACGCGGCGCGCCGCCCGACGGATCGCCGCCCGACGGATCGCCGCCCGATGCGTCGGTCAGGCGCACGGCCAGGCCCTGGATTTGCAGGACGGGCGCGCCGGTCGCGGAGCTTGCGGGTGTGGAAGTCATAGGCCTGCCATTACGAGAGAACGCTTATCGAGGGAGGGGCGGGAGATCAAACCCTGTGGCATCAGCCCCTGTGGTATCAAACCCGCTTTGCCATTTTGGGATCCAGCGCGTCGCGCATGGCGTCACCCAGTAGATTGACCGACAGCACGGTCAAGGCCAGGAAGGTGCCGGGCAGCAGGATGAGTTCGGGCTTGAGCTGGAAATACATGCGGCCCTCGGCGATGATGTTGCCCCAGGAGGGTATCTCGGGCGGCATGCCCACGCCCAGGAAACTCATCACGGCTTCCGACAGGATGGCCGACGCGAAGATGAAGGTGCCTTGCACGATGAGCGGCGCGACGGTGTTGGGAACCAGGTGGCGCAGCATCAGCAGCGGCGTCGGCGTTCCAAGGGAGATCGCGGCCTCGACGTAAGGCTCCTCGCGCAGGCTGAGTATCAGGCCGCGCACCAGCCGCACCACGCGCGGGAATTCCGGCACGGCGATGGCGATGAGCACGGTCGTGATACTGGCGCCGGTGACGGCGACGAAGGCTATCGCCAGCAGGATGCTGGGGATGGACATGATGCCGTCCAGGATGCGCATGATCACCATGTCGGCGGCGCGGAAGTACCCGGCGATCACGCCCAGGAGCAACCCGGGCACCAGCGCCGCGATGGTGGTGCCGGCGCCGATCAGCAGGGAGTTGCGCGCGCCGTATATGACCCGGGAGAACACATCCCGGCCATAGGCGTCGGTGCCGAACCAGTGCGCGGCGCCGAAGCCCTTCAGGCGTTCCATGGGGTTGATGGCCAGGGGATCGGCCAGTCCCAGCAGGTTGGCCGCCAGCGCCGCCAGGACGATGACCGCCAGGATCACGCAGGCGGCGATGACCGGGCCGGAGCCGAAGTTGGCGCGCAGGGCTGAACGAGGCCTGGGCGGACGATCGGCGCCCGGAGCGGAAACCGGGGCCGGCGGGATGTCGGAAGTGGCTTGCGTCATGCGAGTCTGCCTGTGCGAGCGGATTCAGTAGCGGATGCGGGGGTCGAAGACCGAATACAGCACGTCTATGGTCAGGTTGACGACGATGTAGACCAGGGAGAACAGCAGTATCAGCCCTTGTATCAAGGGATAGTCGCGCGCCTGGACGGACTCGACCACCAGGCGCCCGAGCCCGGGCAGGTTGAAGACGGATTCGGTGACCACCACGCCGCTGATCAACAGGGCGATGCTGATGCCGATGATGGTGATGATGGGCACCGCCGCATTGCGCAAGGCATGGGCCAGCAGCACCGCGCGTTCGGTGATGCCCTTGGCGCGCGCGGTGCGGATGTAGTCTTCCCCCATCACCTCCAGGATGCTGCTGCGCGCGATGCGCGCGATCAGCGCGACGAAGCCCGTGCTCAGCGCCAGCGTGGGCAGCACCAGGTGCTGGGTGAACAGGGCCAGGCCGTCCTGCATCGGCTTGTACCCCTGCACCGGCAGCCAGCCCAGCTTCATGGCGAACAGCAGTATCAGGGCGTAGCCGGTGACGAAGATGGGTACGGAGAACCCCAGCACGGAGAAAGCCATGATGGCGCGGTCCATGCGGCTGCCGCGCCGCCACGCCGCGTAGGCGCCCAGGGGCACGGCGATCAGCGTGGACACCACGATGGTGCTCAGCGCCAGGGCCAGCGAGGGCGCCAGCCGGTCACGGATCATGGACGTGACCGGCGTGCCGGAATGCAGCGACACACCCAGGTCGCCACGCAGCACCTGGCCGGCCCACAACGCGAACTGCGTGGTGATGGGCCGGTCCAGGCCCATGTGGGCGCGGATCTGTTGGAGCTGTTCCGGCGTGGCGGAATCGCCCGCCAGGATCAGCGCCGGGTCGCCCGGCGTGAGTCGCAGCAGGCCGAACACCAGCACCGCCACCGTCAGCACCACGGGGATGGTGGCCAGGATGCGCCTGAGTATGTAGCTCAACATGCTGGCTTACTTCCCGGACTTGGAAATGTTCCAGAACACCGGCGCCGGCGATTCGAGCACGCCCTTGAGCGTGTTGCGATAGGCCGCCACGCTATTGATCTGGCCCAGGGGAACGACCACGCCTTCGTCCAGCATGACGTCCTGCAGCTTGTCGGCGATCTGCTTGCGCTCGCCATCGGTGCGGGCCAGCAGGAACTTGCCGCGGAGTTCTTCCACGACCGGCACGGTGGGCCAGCCGAACCAGGCCTGCTCGCCGTTGGCCGAGACGCCGTAGTTGCGCAAGGGGTCGGCGATCTCGCTCATGTGCCAGGTGGTGACGAAGATGCTCCAGCCGCCTTTCTCGGGGGTGTCGCGGTTGGCGCGACGCGAAAGCATGGTCATGAAGTCCATGGCCTGCAACTGCACGTTGAAGCCGGCCTGGCGCAGCTGCTGCGCCATGACGACCGGGATGGCCGCCGCCATCGCGATGTCGGTGGCCTGCAGGATGACGACGGGCGCCCCGTCGTATTTGGCCTGCTTGAGCAGTTCCTTGGCCTTGGCGATGTTCGACGGCACGATCATGTCGGCGCGGATCTCGCTGGCGTAGGGCATGCCGCAGCCGAAGACGGCGCCGCACACCTTGAAGTAGGCGGGATTGCCGACCTGGGCCTTCAGGATGTCTCCCTGGCCGATGGCGTACATGGCGGCCTGGCGGACCAGCTTGTCGTTGAAGGGCTTCTGCAGCTGGTTGAAGCGGTACATGGGCTGGTAGCCCATCTTGTCCAGCACGCGCAAGGTCAGGTCCTTGTTGCCTTCGATCATGGGCGTGAGATCGTAGGGCACCGTCTCCATGTAGTCGACTTCGCCGTTCTGCAAGGCATTGATGGCGGTCATGGCGTCGGGCATGTTGACCCATTCGACGCGGTCGACCTTCACCACCTTGCCGCCGGCCGTGCCGCTGGGCGGCTCGTTGCGCGGCACGTAGTCGGTGTTCTTCGCGTACACCGCCTTCACGCCGGGCTTGTACTCCGCTTGCACGAACTTGAAGGGGCCGGACCCAGTGTAGTCCGTGATGGCCTGGGTGGCGGGCGTCTGCGCGACGCGCTTGGGCATCATGAAAGCGGGCAGGCCGCTGGGCTTGGCCAACGCGGGGAGTATGTCGACGGCTTCCTTCAGCACCACGGTGAAGGTCTTGTCGTCGACGACGTTCATGGACGCCACCAGGGGCATGATCTGGCGTCCCATCTTGTCCTGCTGGGCCCAGCGCTGGATGGACGCGATGCAGTCCTCGGCCTTGACGGGCGCGCCGTCGTGCCACTTCAGGCCGTCGCGCAGCGTGAAGGTGTAGGTCTTGCCGTCCGCCGAAATGTCCCACTTGTCCACCATTTGCGGTCGCACGTGGTTCTCGGCGTCGGTGGCCAGCAGCGTGTCGTAGATCATGTAGGCGTGATTGCGCGTCTGGTGCGACGCGGTCAGCACCGGATCGAGCACGGTTACCTTGCTGGCCATGACGGCCGTGAGCGTCTGCGACCAGGCCGCGGAGGCGCAGAAGGCCGAGAGCAGGGCGGCGCCGCAAGCCTGGCCCAGCCGCTTGCGCAGGCCCGGTCGCGTGGTGCACCTGGCATGCTGCCACGCGGACTGGGTTCTGGCTGCGGCCTCGGCTGCGGTCTCGGCGACGGCGATGCTGGCGGTCGCGGTCGTCCCGGTGGTGACGGTCATTGCATTCCCCTTGTATGAAAGAGCCGGCGGTGCGGCTCCGTTGTGGATGGCGGCGTTACGGGATCAGATCGTGTCGAAGGACAGCGGCGACATTTGCTCGGCGCTGCGGCCGGCGACGCGGTCGCGCTGGGGCACGAGCTTGAGCGCGCGCTGCTGGGCCTCGTTGACCTTCATGGCGGCGTCACGGTAGTCCAGCGAGTGCACCTCGCCCTCGTGCACGACGCGATGGCCGTCGATGTAGACCGTGTGCACGGCGCGGTCGGCGGCGGCGTAGACCAGGCTGCGGATGGGATCGCGGGCGGGCTGCATGAGGTGATGCGTCATGTCCACCAGCACCAGGTCGGCCTTGGCGCCCACGGCGATGCGGCCGATGTCCGTGCGGCCCAGCGCCTTGGCGCCGCCGGCGGTGGCGGCGTGGAATACCTGGCCCGTGGTGGTGGCGCGCGGCGTCTGGGCCATCAGGCGCGCCAGGTAGCCCACGTGGCGCATTTCCTCGATCATGTTGTGCGGATAGGTATCGGTGCCTATGCCCAGGTTGATGCCCGCGCGGCGATAGCGCCCGAAATCGCGCAAGGCCATGCCGCGGCGCATGAAGACGGTCGGGCAGTGCGCCACGCTGGCGCCGGTCTCGGCCAGGATGGACAGGTCGGTGGCCGTGCTCCAGTGCGTGTTGGGATGGTCGTCGACGAAGATGCCGTGGCCGACCACGCTGTCCGGGTCCAGTACGCCCAGGTGATGCAGCCACTGTACCGGGGTCAGGCCGTGGCGGCGCGTGATTTCATGGAACTCGGAGAGGGACTGGGCGGCGTGGGTCTGCCAGCCGATCTTGCGGCGGCGCGCCTCGGCGTGGCTGTCGCGCAGCAGGTCCGCGCTGCAGGTATCGATCTGCGCCGGCACCACCATGCCGCGCAGGCGCCCGCATTCATGCGCCTCGGCGCGGTCGATCAGCTTGAGCGCCCGCTCCATGCCCTCGACGCCGGCCTTCTCGTTCCAGTCGTACTCGACCACATGGCCGTTGCGCGTGTACCAGCGGGCGGAACGGAACATGGGCGCGACGTAGGCGCGCAGGCCGCTTTGCACCAGCACGTCCAGCCAGTGCTCGTGGATGATGGACATGTCCACCACCGTGGTGACGCCGGACATCAGCAGTTCGGCGGCGGCCAGGGTCAACTGCGCGGGGGCGGCCTCGGCGTCGCCCTCCATGGTGGGCATGTATTCGTACAGGTTGGAGTTGTACAGGCCCGCGGAGCCCGTTTCGTCCGTATAGCCCTTGTTGATGGGCTCGTGGATGAGATGGCTGTGGATGTCGACCAGCCCGGGCATGGCCATCATGCTTGACCCGTCCACCACGGTGCAGTCCGCGCCAGCGGCGGGAACGTAGTCCGGGCCCACGTGCACGATCTGGCCGCCGGCGAAGGCGACGTCGGCCTGGTGCCGGTAGACATGGGTCTGGCGGGTATCGTCCCAGGCGACGACGGTGTGGGCGTTCTTGATGAGGGTGGTGTGGGCTGCGTTGTTGTGCACGGCGAGGTCCTCGGTGGCGTATCCAGGGCTAAAGTGGTTGCATGCCGACGCGGCGTGGCGCGGCGAAAATCGGATCAGGCGGGCTGCGCGGGGGGCGGCGGTGCCGGGCTCTGCGCCCGGTCCGGCGCTAGGTCCGGCGCTGGGTCCGCCGATACGGGACTCGCCGCCCCGACGCGCGGCAAGGCATCCCGCAGCCACGCCGAGCGCGCAGGCGTGCGCAACCCGATGGCCGCAATCGACGGCAGGCCGCGCCGCAGGAAGGCGCCGCCGCCGGCCGTGCCGGTGAAGTCGCGGCCGTCCCAGACCGTGGCGCCGCGCAGCAAGGTCATCGCCGGCCACGCGCGCAGGGTGCGCCCCGCGAACGGCGTGTAGTCGACGGCGTGATGCAGGTGTTCGTTGGCCAGGGTGAACTCGCGCTCGTCCCAGATGACGAGGTCGGCGTCGCTGCCGATGGCGATGGTGCCCTTGCGCGGATACAGGCCGTACGTCCGCGCCGGCCCGGTGGCGGTCAGTTCGACGAACTTGTTGGCGCTGATGCGGCCGCCCAGCACGCCTTCCGAATACAGCAGCGGCATGCGGGTTTCGATGCCGGGAATGCCGTTCGGAATATGGCGGAAGGCCACCTCCTGCCCGCCCGGCGTCTTGCCGTCCGGTCCTTCCAGGTTGAAGGGGGAGTGGTCGGATGACACCACCGTGAACAGGCCGTCGGCCAGGCCTTGCCAGATGGCATGCTGGCTGTCCGTGTCGCGTGGCGGGGGGCTGCAGACGCAGCGCGCGCCGTGGTAGCTGTCGTCGATGCCCAGGTCCAGAGCGGTCAGCAACAGGTATTGCGGGCAGGTTTCGGCATAGATGTTCAGGCCCCGCACGCGTGCGGCCCGTATCTGTTCGACCGCCTCGGCGCCCGAGATGTGGACCAGCAGCACCGGCACGTCCAGCAGCTCGGACAGGGCGATGGCCCGATGCGCGCCTTCGCGCTCGACCAGGGCCGGGCGCGATAACGCATGGAAGCGCGGCGCGATCTTGCCCGCGGCCTCCAGCTTCTGCGTCAGCCAGGTGATGCAGTCGGCGTTTTCCGCGTGGATCATGGGCATGCCGCCATGCTGGCGCGCCACGTCCAGCACGTCCAGGATCTGGCCGTCGTCCAGCTTCAGCCGGTCGTAGGTCATGTACAGCTTGTACGAGGTGTAGCCCTGGCCGATCAGCTCGGGCAATTCGTCGCGCAGGACGGACGGGGTGGGGTCCGTGATGATCAAGTGGAAGGCATAGTCCACGCACGCGCGCCCGCCGGCGCGCCGGTGATAGTCGTCCAGCGCGGCCCGCAACGTGCCGCCTTTCCTTTGCGCGGCGAAGGGAATGACGGTGGTGGTGCCGCCACAGGCAGCCGAGCGCGTGCCGGTGAAGAAATCATCGGCCAGGCGGACCGGCGGCGCCATCGGCTGGTCCAGATGGCAGTGGGCGTCGATGCCGCCGGGCGTGACCGTGCGGCCGGCGGCGTCGATTTCGCGCGCTCCCGGCCCCAGTTGCCGGCCGATCTGGACGATGCAGCCATCGACGATGCCAATGTCGGCAGCGTACGTGTCGCTGGCCGTTGTCACCTTGGCATTGCGGATGACCAGGTCGAAAGCCCTTGCTGTCATTTTCGATGCGCCTTTTTTTCACGGCCGGTCCATCGATCCGCAACGCGGTTCCCCTGTAGCCGGCCAAGGCATTCTGGACCCGAGCCTATTCTGAAAACATTAGTGATTACCCGATGGAAAACATTTATGGCTCAAAATGTTTACATTTTTCAGGCATCATGCTGACCGGGCTGGCTTGCGCGTTCTCGATCAGTTATCTTCCAACTCCCTATCCTTTCCACTGCAGCGAATGGCACGTCAGGCGAAATCCAAACAGCAGACGATGGCGACCGAAAAACGGGAGCTTTCCAGCGCGGATGTCTATGAGCACATCTACAGCGCCATCCTGGACAACCGGCTCAAGCCCGGCACCAAGCTGGTGGAAGAGCGCCTGGCCGAGATCTTCGCCGTCAGCCGGCCGCGCGTGCGCGAAGTGCTCGCGCGGTTGGCGCACGAGCAGATCGTCGAGCTCTTTCCGCAACGCGGCGCCTACGTGGCCAAGCCCTCCATCGAGAAGGCGATCGATGTCTTCGAGGCGCGCCGGCTGATCGAGCCCGCCGTGGTGCGGCGCCTGATCGGCTGCCTGACGCCCGAGAAGCTGGCGCGGCTGCGCGCCCACGTGAAGCTGGAGCGCGAGGCGCGCGAGCGCAAGGACAAGCGCGCCATCATCCGCCTGGCGGGCGAGTTCCACATCGTGTTGAGCGACCTGGCCGGCAATGGCGAGTACGCGCGCATCATGCGCGAGTTGTCGACGCTGAGCTGCCTGGTCATCTTCCTGTACAACCTGCCCACGGCCACCAGCTGCCGCGACGACGACCACGTGCTGATCATCGACGCCATCGAGGCGCGCGACGTGTCGCGCGCGGAGGCGCTGACGTTGCATCATCTCGATCACATCGAGGAAAGCGTGAAGCTGGAACCTTTCGACGCGACGCAGGACCTGGAGGAAGTGTTCCGTCTTTGACGCGGCGCGATGCGGCGCGATTGGCCCGGGCCCTTGACGCCGCGCGGGGCCGTTGGATCGTCACGCCGCTGCGCCGCTGCGCCGTTGAGCCGTTGCGCTGTTGCGCTGTTGCGCCGGCGAGTCGCGGAACCCGCTGAACACGCATATCCATACAACCGGAAACGCGGGTGCTTCCCCGTATGCCACGGCACGGCACGTGGTTGGTCATATGGATATCTGAAAGCATTCTTTGCCATGCGGGCGGCGCGCCTGCAGCATGTGGCCTTGTTATTTCGACAAGGTCTCAAGGCTCATGGCATTGCGCAAGATTTTCAATATGACCGCGGCATGGGTGCTGCTCGCGGCCGCTGGCGTCGCCCATGCCGACGCGACGCTGGACAAGATCCACGAACGCGGCAAGGTCGCCGTCGGCGTGCTGGTGAACGGCGGGGTCTTCGGCTCCATCGACCCCGCCACGCAGCAGTTGGTGGGCTGGAATCCCGAGTTGGCGCGCGCGCTGGGGCAGGGGCTGGGCGTGCAGGTCGACCTGGTGCCGGTGCAGACGGCAACCCGCGTGCAGTTCCTGATCTCGGGCAAGGTCGACCTGCTGGTGGCGTCGATGGAACTGAACCCCGAGCGCGCCGAGATCCTGGGTCATGCGCCCACGCCCTTCTATCGCGTGGGCGGCGCGGCCGCCATCCGCAAGGGCAGCGGCATTCATCGATGGGAAGACCTGCGCGGCAAGCCCGTGTGCGTTTCGCAGGGCAGCAGCTTCGCCGAGCCCCTGTCGAAACAGTATGGCGCCCAGGTCAAGGGCTACAAGAGTTCCTCGGATTCCTTGCTGGCGCTGCGCGGCGGCCAGTGCGTGGCGGCAGTCCATGACTCCACGCTTATCTATCCGCTGTTGAAGTCCAACCCGGAGTGGAGCGGCTACGAGGCACCCATTCCCGACACGGTGCTGCCGGCCAATTCGGTGGTCTGGACGCGCAAGGGCGAAGCGGACACCATCGCGGCCGTGGACAAGATCGTGCGCGGCTGGCACCGCAGCGGCTGGCTGATCGACACCGAGAAGCGCCTGGGCATCGAACCCGCGCTGCCGCTGCTGCAGGACCTGCATCGCCAGGCGGAAAAAGAAGGCTGGGCGCCGGTGGTCGCGCAGGCGGCGACGGTCGCGCCGGCGGCTGGCAAGTAGGGCGGGAGCGAGCATGAAACTCCATTCTTCGCTTCATTTTCCACGCCGTCTTGCCTTCGCGCCTCGCGTGCGCGCGTCCGCCGCCGCCACGGTCGCCGTGGCCATGGCATCGTTCGCCGTGGCGGCTCCAGCCCGCGCCGACGCCACGCTGGAGAGGATCAAGCAACGCGGCACGCTGGTGGTGGGCGTGGACGGCGCCAGCCCGCCGTTCGGCATCATGGATCCCGCCACGGGCAAGGTAGGCGGCTTCCAGACGGAGCTGGGCGCGGATATCGCGCGCCGTCTAGGCGTGAAGCTGGAAACGGTGAGCGTGACGGCATCCACGCGCGTGCAGTTCCTGCAGGCGGGCAAGGTGGACCTGCTGGTGGCCAATATCCAGTGGACGCGCGAGCGCAGCGCCAGCCTCAGCTACGCGCCCACGCCCTATAACGAGGTCGGCGGCGCGGCGCTGGTGTCCAAGCGCAGCGGCATCACCCGCTGGGAGGACCTGAAGGGCAAGGTGGCTTGCGTGTCGCAGGGCAGCAACTACGCCGAGCCCCTGGACAAGACGTATGGCGCGGTCGTGAAAGGGCTGCGCGGCATTCCCGAGTCGCTGCTGGCGCTCAAGGGGGGCACGTGCGCGGCGTCCGTGCATATCCAGCCGGCCCTGTACGAACTGCTGCACGGGCCCCATGCGAAGGAGTGGGAAGGGTACACGCTGGCCACCGCGGACCAGTTGATTCCCTCGCCGACGGTGATCTGGACGCGGCGCAACGAGGCCGATACGCGCGCTTTCGTCGACGGCGTGATCCAGGACTGGCTCAAGAGCGGCTACCTGCTGGCCCAGGCCAGGAAATTCGGCGTGCCGGACGACTATATCCGCAAGGCCTCGGACAACGCGCGGCTGGGCAAATTCGACAAGGCGCCCGCCGAAATACAGGAGCAGTGAAGATGAGCTCGCTATTGTTTCCCGGCGTGCTGTCGCGCCGCTCGCTCAGCGTGGCGCTCTCGCCCATCGCCGCGGCCGGCCAGCGCGCCGCGCGCCTGGCGGCCGAGGGGCGTTCCATCATCGCCCTGACGTCGGGCGAGCCGGACTTCGATACCCCGCAGGCCATCAAGGACGCCGCGTCCGTCGCGCTGGCGCAGGGGCAGACCAAGTACACGCCCACCGCCGGCACCGCGGCCTTGCGCGGCGGGGTGGCGCGGGACTACGCGACGCGCCACGGCCTGGACTACGAGGCGGGCAATGTCATCGTGTCCAACGGCGGCAAGCAGGTGATCTACCTGGCTTTCGCGGCGGTGCTGGACGAGGGCGACGAGGTCATCGTGCCGGCGCCTTACTGGCCGACGTTTCCCGACAGCGTTCGGGTCAATGGCGGCGTGGCCAAGGTCGTCGAGACCCGGGCCGCCGACGGCTTCAAGCTGACCGCGGCGGCGCTGCGGCGCGCCATCACCCCGCGCACCAAGTGGTTGATCCTCAATTCCCCCGGCAATCCCACGGGCGCGGTCTATGAGGCGGGCGAACTTGCCGAGCTGGCCGAGGTGCTGCGCGAGGCGCCCCATGTGCTGGTGCTGTGGGACGAGTTGTACGAACAGATCTGGTTCGGCCCTGACGCGCCCGCGCACCTGTTGAAGGTGGCGCCGGACCTGCGCGACCGCACGCTGATCGTCGGCGGCGTGTCCAAGACCTTCGCCATGACGGGCTGGCGCATAGGCTGGGGCATCGGCCCCGCGCCGTTGATCCATGCCTTCGAGGCGGTGCAGTCCCAGGTGTCCTCCGGGCCCAGCTCAGTGGGCCAGGCGGCCGCGCTGGCCGGGTTGCAGGGGCGGTCCGAAGGCTTCGTGCAGCATGCGCGGGGCGCCTACGCACGCCGCGCCGGGAAAGTGGTGGCGGGGCTGGGGCGGGTGCCGGGACTGACCGTGACGGAGCCGCGCGGTTCCTTCTTCGCCTGGGTCGGCGTGGCGGGCCTGCTGGGCCGCCTGCGCCCCGACGGCCGTCCGCTGCAAACCGACGGCGACGTCGTCGACTGGCTGCTGGAGTCCGAGGGCGTCGCCGTGGTGCCCGGCGCGGCCTATGGGCTGTCGCCGTATTTCCGTTTATCGTTCGCCGCGTCCGACGCGCATATCGAAGAGGCCATCGTCCGTATCGGACGCGCGGTCGAAGCCTTGTCGGCGGTGCCGGCCGAGCAGGAGGCCGCGGCATGATCGATACGGTATTGCAGGCCTGGGTCAGGCTCTGCAAGCCCCTGGGCTTGAACTATGGCTTCCTGCTGGACGGCGCCGAGCGTGCGTCGTTCGCCCATGGCCTGTGGGTGACGCTGGAGCTGTGCGCCTGGACGATGCCGGTCAGCCTGTTGTTCGGCGTGCTCATCGCCGCCGGCCTGTCGAATGGACCCGCATGGGTGCGGCGTCCCTTGCGCGGCTTCGTCGAACTGACGCGCAATACGCCGACGCTGGTGCAGCTCTATTGCGCCTTCCTGGTGTTGAACATGCTGATCACCCAGCGCCTGGGCGAGGCCAATCCCATCACGCCTTTCATGTGGGTGGTGCTGGTGGTCGGCCTGCACAAGGCCGTCTTCCATGCGGAAGCCCTGCGCGCCGGCATCGAGGCAGTGCCGCCCGTGATGCTGGAGTCCGCGCGCTCGCTGGCCTTCACCCGCGGCCAGACGCTGGCGCGCGTGCAATTGCCGCTGGCCTTGCGCTTCGCGCTGCCGGCGCTGGTGAACAACCTGGTCGACCTGGTCAAGATGACCGCGATCGCATCGGCCATCGCGGTGGGCGACGTGACCTACGAGTCCATCATGATCTGGTCGCACCGGGACAATGTGCTGGAACTGCTGTTGTTCATCCTGGTGTATTTCGGCCTCCTGACCTGGCTGGTCAGCGTGCTGGGCCGGTGGTTGGAGCAACACCTGAGGATGCCGGGCTATGGCCAATGACCTGACCTTGCGCGGCGAAGCGACGCCGACGCCGGCCGGACCGGCGCGGCGCGACGATACGGCGGACCGCGCGCCCGGTCCTGCCCGGTCGGGGGCATGGCGGTGGCCGTGGTCGCGCGCCGCCGGGCGTGGCGTGCTGCTTGCCCTGGCCTTGCCGGCCTTGCTGGCGGCGGTGGCGGTCGCCGGATACGCGCTGGACACGGCCGGCGTGGTGCCCGACGTGTTGCGCCATCTCTGGCGCTGGGCGCCGGCGCTGCTCCTGGGCCTGGGCGTGAACGTGGGGCTCAGCGTGCTGGCCATGGCGCTCGGCACCCTCCTGGGCCTGTTCGTCGGCGCGCTCTCGCTGTCGCCGTTGCGGGCGGTGCGGTCGCTGACGCGTGGCTATGTGCAGGTGTTCCGTAACGCGCCCATCCTGGTCCTGATCTATTTCACGACCTATGTATTTCCCTTCGAACTGCGCCTGTTCTCCTGGTCGGTGGCATTCCCGGACTGGATCAAGGTCGTGATCGGCCTGGCGCTGCCGGCCAGCGCCAACGTGGCGGAGATCTTCCGCGGCGCGATCCAGTCCATTCCCGGCGCGCAATGGGAGGCGGCGCAATCGCTGGCGTTTCGCCGTTCCCAGATCTTTCGCATGATCGTGCTGCCGCAGTGCGTGCGGCGCATGTTGCCGCCGTGGATGAATCTCTATGCCAGCATCACGATGAGCACGGCGCTGGCGTCCCTGGTAGGCGTGCACGACCTGGTCGATACCGCCACCGTCGCCAGCAATACCGTGGCCCGCACCGATTTCACCATCTGCGTCTACTTCACGATGCTTGTACTGTTCTTTGCCTACTGCTATCCCATTTCGCGCTGGACGCGCCGCCTGGAGGCTCGCCATGTCCGTCATTGAAATCCATGCCGGACAGCGGCAATCGCAGCCTGGATCTCAGCCTGGATCTCAGCCTGGGCCACGGCCCCTCGTCAGCCTGCGCGA
The DNA here is from genome assembly GCF_004121055.1 of Achromobacter aloeverae. Taxonomy (GTDB): domain Bacteria; phylum Pseudomonadota; class Gammaproteobacteria; order Burkholderiales; family Burkholderiaceae_B; genus Bordetella_C; species Bordetella_C aloeverae. Next base: position 739,593 of record NZ_PYAL01000001.1, on the reverse strand, counting down.
CGTGCATCTCGCCTTCGGCGCCACCGAGGTGCTCAAGGGGATAGACGTGGAGGTCGGACAGGGGCAGGCCGTCTCCATCATCGGTCCGTCGGGCTCGGGTAAGTCCACCATCCTGCGTTGCATTACCGGGCTATTGCGGCCCCAGCGGGGCGCCATCCACGTGGACGGCGTGGCCGTCCATGCGCTGGCCGCGGAGGCGCAGCTTATCGCGCTGCGCAAGCAGGTGGGCTTCGTGTTCCAGCAGTACAACCTGTTCCCCCACCTGAGCGTGCTGGAGAACCTGGTCATCGCGCCCGTGCGGGTGGGCGGCGTGCCGCGCGCCCGGGCCATCGCGCACGCGCGCGAACTGCTGGCCAAGGTGCGCATGGAGCACAAGGAGCGCGCCTATCCCGGCGAGTTGTCCGGCGGCCAGCAGCAGCGGGTGGCGATCGCGCGGGCCCTGGCCATGCGTCCCAAGCTGATCCTCTTCGACGAAGTGACGTCGGCCCTGGATCCGGAAATGGTCGGCGAGGTGCTCACCGTCATCCGCGACCTGGTGGAGGACGGGCTGACCTGCCTGCTCGTGACGCATGAAATGCGGTTCGCGGAGGACGTTAGCGATACGGTTTACTTCACGGAAGCCGGCCGCATCGTCGAGGCGGGGCCGCCCGCGCGCCTGTTTGGCGCGCCCGCCAACCCACGTACCCGGGCCTTCCTGCAACGGGCCGCCCATCCCGGCCGCGACGAGCATGCGTCCGCGCGGCAGCAAAGATTTTCTCCGGTTCCGCTAACCGCATTGGCGTACTGAGCGGCGCCGTCCTTGTCATTTTCGTGGAGATACCATGACCCAGGCTACTTCCATCGCCGCCGAGCGGCAACAACAGGTCAAGACCGCGCTGGCCGACGTGCGCGCGCTGCTGGCCGGCGCCGCGCTCGGTCGCGGCGTGCTGGACCAGGTAACCCGTCGCCTGGAGCAATTGGCGGCTGCCACCCACCTGTTCCCGCGCGAGGATTTTCCGCCGCCGGCGCCCGGTGGCGACGCGGGCGCGTCCACCCGCTACCGGCTCAATCCGGAGGACAGCGACGAGGACCTGGCGCTCTATCTGAATTCCATCAACCCCGGCAAGACCACGGTGCCGCATAACCACACCACGTGGGCGGTGATCGTCGCCATCGCGGGCGACGAACTGAACCGCGTCTATCGACGCACCGACGATGGCAGCGACCCGTCGCGCGCCAGCCTGGAGCAGGCGCGCGAAGTCGTCGTGCGCCCCGGCCAGTCCATTGCCTTCCTGCCGGACGACATCCATAGCATCCATGTCACCGGGCAGGAACCGACCCTGCATTTCCACCTGTACGGCCGCCCCCTGGAAACGCTGTCGGACCGGATCGGCGTGAACCTGGAGACCGGCGAGATCATCAACTACAACAAGAACCACCTGCGCGACAGCCAGGTGGCGCGGGCATGAATAGAGAAGCCACCCAGGACGGCCACGCGCCGCGCGCCGACGGGCTGCATATCGAAACGCGCCTGGCGCACGCGGGCACGCCGGCGCCGGTAGACGGTCGCGCCGGCCCCGTCAACGTGCCCGTGGTCAGGACCAGCACCGTCCGCTTCCCCAATACCGCGACGCACGCCGCCCTGAGCGCCAGCCGCGCCGCCGGTGCGGCGGTGGCCACCTACGGCCGTCATGGCCTGGACACGCATCGTGCGCTGGAAGAGGCGGTGGCGACCCTGGAGGGCGGGTATCGGGCCTTGCTGGCGCCATCCGGACTGTCCGCCATCACGCTCGTGCTCCTGGCGACACTGGCGGCCGGCGATCACGCCCTGGTGTCCGACAGCGTGTACTCGCCGGTGCGCAAGGTCGACCACACGCTGTTGCAGCGCTATGGCGTCGAGGTCGAGTATTTCTCGCCCGCGCATGACGATATCGAGGCGCGCATCCGTCCGAACACGCGCCTGCTTTACCTGGAATCGCCCAGCTCGCTGTTGTACGAGGTGCTCGACCTGCCCGCGCTGGCGGCCATCGCGCGACGGCATGGCGTGCTGGTGGCGGCCGACAATACCTGGAGCGGCGGCCTTTACTACCGGCCCTTGGCGCTGGGCGCACATATCTCGGTGCAGGCCGCGACCAAGTACCTGGGCGGCCATTCGGATGCGATGCTGGGCGTGGTGACGGTGGACAGCCCCGAATTGGCGCGGCGTGTCGGCGCCATCCACGACGCGCTGGGACTGTCGGTGAGCGCCGACGAGGCGTATCTAGTGCTGCGCGGCCTGCGCACGCTCGATGTCCGCCTGGCGCGGCACCAGGCCAATGCGACCGAGGTGGCACGCTATCTCGCGGGCCACGCGGACGTGGCCCGCGTCTACTATCCCGCCTTGCCGGCAGATCCCGGGCACGCGCTGTGGCAGCGCGACTTCACCGGCGCCAGCGGGCTGGTGTCTTTCGCATTTCGCGACGGCGCCGCGCGCAGGGGCGCCGACTTCATCGACAGCCTGCGCCATTTCGCCATCGGGGCTTCCTGGGGCGGCTATGAGAGCCTGGCGCTGGAAGCCGCGCCGGAGCGGCTGTCGGAACACAGCTATTGGAATGGGCATGGACCCGTCGTGCGCCTGCACATCGGCCTGGAGCATCCACGCGACCTCATCCAAGACCTGGCGCAGGCGTTCGAGGCGACGGACCTGGCCGCGCGGCGCATCGCGTGAACCGCCGTCGCGTGAAACTCCTCGCGCGCGACGGTCGGCCCCGCCCGCTCGCCGCAACTGCCGAGCACGGCCTGCGGAGCTGATTTCGGGTACACCCCTTGCTACCCCTCTCCGTACCTATTTTTTTAGGGAGACGGAAAATGCGACACATCATCAAGTACGTTGCGGCGGCTGCGCTTGCCTTGGGCATGCCATTGATGTCTGGTTGCACCCTGGGCGGCGCGGCCGCAGGCGGGGTCATCGGCCACGAAGCCACGCACGGCAGCACCGCCGGTACGGTAGGGGGCGCGGTGGTGGGCGGGGTGATCGGTCACGAAATCGGCAAGGACTGACGTCCTTGCCCTGCGGCATCATGTGAGGCGTGCTCCGGCGGCGCGAAACACGCCATCGGGCATGCGCTGTAGGACGGCCAGGGGGCGGATCCACGCCGTGCGTCATGCCGGCGGCTGAGGCCTCCGACGCCTGGATGAGCGCCGGGCTTGCGCCGATGGACGGGGCCCGGGCCCCTGGAGTATTCATCCTCTTTCCGGAGCAGGGCGCTAAAGCGGGAAGTATCCCGTCCCTTTCTACATAAGTGGATACCAGCCGATGGCAGGATGCGCGCTTCCACGCCGTATCCTCTACAAGGCGGGCGGCGACAATTGTCCTTGCAATTGCAATGTCTGCGCGCCTAGGCGTAAGGCTTTTGCAGTGCGATAGTGACGGTGCACGGCAGGCGCGACGCTAGTTCGCGGCAACACCTTCACTACCGGAGCGAGCCCCATGATCCAGTACAAGGACTTCATTATCGAATGCGCGGTCGAAGCGGCGCCGTCACAGGCCGGGCAGTACCAGGCGCGCATCTTCATCTCGCTGCTGGAGGGCGGAGCGCCGGTGAACGGTTTCGAGTTCCCGCCTTATCCGGGTGTGCGCATCGCCACGCCGGGGATGGCGCGGCAAGGCGCGGAGCAGTGGGCGCGCAGCTGGATAGACGAGAACTTTTCGGCCTAGGCGGTGGTGCTGGCCCGCCATCCAGGTATCCGGCCAAGCGCACCCCGTATCGTCCGTTGTCCCCCTCCATGCGGCTTTCCCTGCCCGCATGACCCATCGCCTCAGTTGCGGATGTCCTGGATGAACCACTCCAGCGGCAAGGTGTGGCCCAGGCCCTGCGCCTTGGCCTTGCGATAGACCAGTCCGCCCACCGAGGAGAACTGCACGCCCCAATTGCCCACGGTGTAGTAGAAGGTGATCTGGTCATCGCGCGTGCGTCCCGGCGCCTTGCCGGAAATGACGTCGGTGTAGACCGGCCAGTCCTGCGTGGGCAGGCGCGCGTGCCGCGGCTTGGGCAGGCGCAGTTGCTCTTCTTCGCTGCCGGCGACATAGGCCTGGGGGCTGCCGGAGATGCCCTTGCGGAAGCGCTCGGTCTCGGCCATGGGCATTTCCTCGCGGCCCTGCTGTACGGCGACATCGAAGCGCTGGACGATGGCCGGATCGATTTCGCGCGGCGTCAGCGCCACCACGTGCATGCCAGGCTCCAGCCAGTCGGGTTGCAGCACCGGCGTCATGCTGTCGGTGCAAGTGGCGACGATGTCGGCGCCGCGCACGGCATCGCGCGGGTCATCCACCGCGATCACTTCTATGCCGTGGCGGTCGGCGCTTTCGCGCGCGTAGCGCTCGCGGTTCTCGGCGCTGCGGCTGTAGACGCGCACCCGCCTTATGTCGCGCACCGCGAGTATGGCGTCGAGAAAGGTCCGGGCCATGCCGCCAGACCCGATGATGCCCAGTTCGCGCGAGTCTACACGCGATAGCAGGCGCGTGCCGATGCCGGCCGCGCCGCCGACGCGCATGTGCTGCAGGTGGCCGTCGTTGAGCAGGGCCAGGGGCTCGCCATTGCCGGTGCCGAAGAGAAAGACCAGCCCGCAGTAGGTGCCGGGCGTCATGCAGTATTTCTGCTCGCTGCCGCCCGCGCCCTTGTCGCGGGGCCATACCAGGATGTCGGATTTCAACCGGACCGCCAGGATGCCGCCGCTGCTGCCCTCGACCGAACCCCAGCGGTAATAGCCGTCGTCGCGGTCGCAGGGGACGTACATGTCCAGGCGGGGGCGGCCTATGGCCGCGCCGGTCAACAGGCCCGCGAAGGCCTGTTCCTGCGCTTCGATGCACTCGCGCATCGAGAGCACTTTTTCGACGACTTCATTGTTGATCAACAGCATGGTTTCTCCTGGGATGCGGCGGCCGGGCCCGTCCGGGCCTGGCTCGCGTCGAACGCTATTGCGGCTGCAGGCCGGATTTGCGGATGACTTCGCCCCAGCGCTCGCTTTCGCGGCGCAGGAAGGCGCGGAACTGTTCCGGCGAGGACCCCGCGGGTTCGGCGCCTTCCTCGACCAGCATCTTGTTGACGTCGGGCGTATGGACGAACTTCACGAGGGCAATATTGAGCTTGTCGATGATCGGACGCGGCGTGCCCTTGGGCGCCAGCACGCCATACCAGACGCTGGCCGCGTAATGGGGCACGGTTTCGGCCACCGTCGGCACATTGGGCAGGGCGGGCGTGCGCTTGGGCGTGGTCACTGCCACGGCGCGCAATTGATGGTTCCGGGCGAAGGGCAGGCCGGCGGTCATGTCGGCGAAAGTCATGGTGACCTCGCCGGAGAGCACCGCCTGGATGGCGGGGGCGGTGCCCTTGTAGGGCACGTGCAGCATGTCGACGTCGGCCAGCACCTTGAGCAATTGCGCCGACAGGTGGGCGGTGCCGCCCAGTCCGGAGGACGAGAACGTCAGCTTGCCGGGTTCCTTGCGGGCCAGCGCGAGCAGGTCGCCGACCGTATGGATGGGGGAGTCGTTCCTGACCAGGAGTACCGCCGGGACATCGGCAATCAGGCTGATGGGCTCCAGGTCCTTTTGCGGGTCATAGTTCAGCTTCTTCATCAGGTACGGCGCCACCACCAGCGGCGACGGCGAATCCAGGATGAGGGTGTAGCCGTCCGGGACGGCCGCCGTCAGGGCCTGGGTGCCGACGACGCCGCCCGCGCCCGGCCGGTTTTCCACGACCACCGCGACGCCCAGTTCCGTGCCCAGGTTGCGCGCGACCAGCCTGGCCATGATATCGACGCCGCCGCCCGGCTCATACGGCGAGATCAGGCGTATGGGGCGGCTCGGATAGTTGTCCGCGGGCGTTTTCTCGGCATGGCTCATAGCGAAGGGGGCCAGCGCGATAAGGGCGCACAAGGCCAGGCGGCGGGGCATATCCATGTAGCGTCTCCGTTTTTCCTTTGGGGGATGACCGGTGCAAAGCCATGGCCGGTTCTATGTTTGTATCCTACGGTATACCATTTATATCGGCCCGGCAATGAGGTGCATCCCCCGCGCGGGCAGGCGTGCGCCACCCGCCCGGCGTGGCCGGTGGGGTAAGGGAATGTGTCGACCGCGGCGGGCGGTTTACTTGCCGCTGTTGTCGGCGTCTTTGTCGCTGGGTTGCGGGAAGGGCGAGCAGGTGAAGGTCACGTAGGCGATACGCGTGCCCAGGCCCGTGGCATGGTTGGACGTGATGACCGGCTTGGTCATCTTGCGGCCTATGGATTGGCAGTAGTCGCTGCCCCGCAGCAAGGCCTGGCTCTTGAGGTCGACCCAGGACACGCTCTGGATGGTGCTGCGGTTGCTGATGGTGTATTGATCCGGCTCTCCGGTTTCCATGACAGGGCTCATGGTGGTCGTGCAGCCGGCTAGCGCGGCCAGCGCAACAGCGAAGAGGGCAAAACGGAATGACATGGAGACTCCAGGCGATTTGGCGCACATTATGCAGGACAGGCGCCGGATTCCGGAAACGGAGACGGCGTCGCACGGCGGCCGGAATGTTCTGATGGCCGATAATGCGCATATTTTCCAGCCAGCATCCAGCATCCGGGAGGTCATCGATGCCGCTGCACAATTTCAAGAAGGGCGAGTTGGGTCATTGGTTGCAAGTCGTGGCAGACAATTTCGGGGGTGAAAAGGACTATGTGCCCATTCCGCCGGAATTCGTCGAGGCCCTGGTCACCTTGCGCTGCGTGGCGCGCAATGACGCCGGCGTACTGACGGTGACGGAGAAGGGGCGGCTGGCGCTGCACATGGAACGTTCGGGGCTAGGGTGATCGCCCGGCTGTGATCCGCCTGTTGTTACATTTGTTCGCATGTAGTGCCGAATTTTCCGTATTTATGCGGCGGCTTGCGCCATGTCCCGGCCCCAATATCTGTACCCTAGAGTGGTTCCCGTGCGAGGGGCCTACGCGATTGTTTGCGTGCCGCGCGGGGAAAGGAAACCGATCATGAACAAACCACCGTTGTACAACGCCTCTCCGGCTCGGCAGCGCGCGCTGCGCGCAACCGGCGCGCTGATGGCGGGAATGCTGACCGCGGCCTCGCTGGCGATCAGCGCGCCGGCGCATGCCGATGACCGTGATCGTGGTCAGGGAGCCATCGGGCCGCTGGCACAGCAGGACCGTGGACCGGGCGGTCCGGGAGGCCAGGGGCGTCCCGGCGGCCCTGGGGCCCAGGGAGGTGGTTCGGGTCCGGGCCATTCAGGCGGTCCGGGTGCACAGGAACCCGGCCGTCCCGGCGGCCCGAACGGTGGTCCGAAAGGAGGACCGCACAACGCCGGACCGGGCAAGAACAACGGCCATCCGCCGCAAGGCTACGGCCCCAACGCCCACGGCCCCGGCGGCCCGCGCTGGGCCAAGGGCGACCGCCTGCCGCCGGAATATCGCAACCGCCAGTATGTGATCGACAACTGGCGCGGCTATAACCTGGCGCCCCCGCCGCGCGGTTATCAGTGGATGGGCATCGGTCCGGACTTCGTCCTGACCGCCATCGGCACCGGTGTCGTGTTGCAGGTAGTGCTGGGGCGTTGATCGGGATGTCCGGGATGCCCCGGCCCCCCGGGACGCCCGGGACGCGGGCGCGGCCGGCTTGCGCTGGTCCGTGCCGCGCGCATCGGGTATCGTGCGGACTGTGGTTTTTTTCGCTGCCGTCCGCGCGTTTTCATGCCCGCCTTCCCATCCGATCCCGTCGATTCGTCCCTCCTGGCCCTGGTCGCCGACCTGCGCCGGCACTACAGCGATATCGTGCTGCCGCTGTGGCGCACGACAGGCTATAACCCCGACCTGCAATTACCCTACGAAGCCGTGGACGGCGCGCGCCTGCAGGTGCTGCCGGTCGCCCGCTACCGCACGATGGCGTGCGCGCGCCAGCTTTACGTGCACACGACGGCGGGGGCGGCGGGGCACGCCGCGCGGCTGTTCGACGCCTTGCGCACGCGCTTTGTCCATCCCGAAGGCGGCTGGGTCTACAGCGTCGACGCGCAAGGCGCGCCGCTGGATCTCACGCATGACCTCTACACCTATGCCTTCGTGATCTTCGCGTGCGCGGCGCACCATGGCGCCACGCGCGACCGGCGCGCCCTGGACCTGCTGGCCGCTACAGCTGGCCAGGTCGAAGCACGGTTCGCCGCGCCGGCCGGTCTTTATTGGGCGCAACTCAAGCCGGACTGGTCCGGGCCCTTGCAGGATGTGCAGCAAAACCCCGTCATGCACTTGACCGAGGCGTACCTGGCGGCGCGCGACGCGACGGGCGATGCCGCCTACACCACGGCCTTGCAGCGCATCGTCGCCGGCATGGCGGGCGCTTTCCTGCACGCACCTACCCAATGCATCACGGAGTTGCGCGTCGGGGCACCGGAGAATCGCATCGAGCCCGGCCACCAATTCGAATGGCTGGCCCTGTCGCGCAGCGCGCCGGACGTTTTCGACGACACCCTGCTGGGCGAGGCGCTGGAGCGGGCTTTCACGTTCGCGCAGTCCCGCGGCGTGGACATGGCCACGGACGGGGTGTGCGCGGCGCTCGGCCTGGATGGCGGGATCATCGACGCCACCCAGCGGATCTGGGCGCAGACCGAATACGCGCGTGCCTTGGCGGTGCATGGCGATCCCGCGCTGATGGCGGTGCTCAAGCGCCAGCTGCGGCGCTTGCGCGAACGCTTCCTGCAACCGCGCGGCTGGTATGAATGCCTGCGCGCGGATGGCCGCGTGGCCCGCACCGATATGCCATCCACCACGCCTTACCATCTGGCCACCAGCTACGCGGCCTTGCCGTCGGCGTAAAGCGCCGTGTCGAGGCGGGCGGGGGCGGCGCGTCGACGTGTGACGGCCGTGTACCCGCCAGTGGACGGAACGTCCCCACAGGGACGTCCCCGGATGACAGCCATATTTCATATTGTTCGTAATTCTTGCGAATTATTTGATTTTCTGCGATCCTGGACCGCTCAGGACCTGCCACCCGCTTGCACCGGGTAGCCGCGCGTAGGCCTTTGCGCCTGCCGCGGGCTTCATGGCAGGCGCGACCTGGGCGCCTGGTGCGCCCTCAAGGTCTCCCCAGTACAGGAAATCGCCGATGACGAGTCCCAGGCTGATAAGTGGCTATACGGTCTACGCCTATTCAACGCCGCCGAACGAAGACGGGCCGGCGTGCGCGTACATGGAAACCCGCAAGGAAGGCAGCGAGGACGAGCCGCTGACTTTCCGCATCTTCAAGACCCGCCGTTTTCGCAGCGGCATCGAGGCCATGTCGGCGGCCCGCAATGCGCTGGCGGCCGTGCAGCACGTCGACGAAGACGGCGTGCCGGACCCGATGCCCGAGTAGGACCACGGCGGCCGGTCATGGGCGCTGCCGTCCATGACCGGCCGCATCCGCGCCATGACACGCTGCGCGTACACTGGCGCGATGTCCATGGACTTGTCCTTTTCCTTGCGCTCGCCCCCTGTGCCTCGCTATGCCGCCATCTTGCTGGCGGCGGGCCAGGGTACGCGCTTTCGCGCATCGGCCGGCGACGATGGTGTCGACAAGCTGCTTGCCCCCTTGCCGGATGGCCATCCGGTGGTGCTGGCCGCGGCCACGGCGCTTTGTGCGGTGGCCGCGCCCGTGGTGGCGGTGCTGCGCCCCGGCCGTCCCGCCTTGCGGGATGCGCTGGCGCAAGCGCCCGCCTGCGAACTGATCGAGACGCCCGACGCCGCGCGCGGCATGGGCGCCAGCCTGGCCGCCGCCGCGCGCTATCTACAGGCGCGATATGCCCGCGATGCGGGTGCTGCCCCCCATGGCGTGCTGGTGGCGTTGGGCGATATGCCCTGGATCGCGCCGCGGACCTTGGAGGCGGTGTGCGCGGCGGGCGTCATGCATCCCATCGTGGCGCCGGCGTGCGCGGGCCGGCGCGGACATCCCGTCGCCTTCGCGTGGAATCTGCTTGCGGAACTGGCCGCGCTCGACGGCGACACGGGCGCGCGCGCGCTGCTGCTGCGCCATGGGGTCCACGAGCTGCCTTGCCAGGATGCGGGCGTGGTGCGCGACATCGATACGGTAGCGGACCTGGGCTGAATCCCCCGGCTCGTGCGCATGGTGCGCAACGCCGAGGGAGCGGTGGCCTGGGCTCCGGGGGCTCGTGCCGGCGCCTGACTGGCGCCGGGCAGTTCGCGTCAGGTGGCGCCTGCCCGGGGCCAGTCAGGCGCCGGTCGACCCCGGATCTTCAACGGCAAGGGAACGTCACTCGAGGGTGCGAGGCTTGATGCAACCGAAGAAGCGGCTCGGTTTACGCTTGTCCTGCCCGGCTTGCCGCTCGTCCTGTTCCTGGGTGAGCACCGCTTCCGGCGACTTGGCCAGGATTTCGGTCGATGCCTCGTCCATTCCGGAGTCCGCGTCTTCGCCCATATAGACCCCGCCGTGGCGCGGGTCGCTCGAGTCGACGGAGCGGCGGCCGTTCTCGTTCGCCTGGAGCAAACGCGCCGTCTCGGGGGCTTCTTCCAGCTCCGCGGTGCTTTCCGAGATCGAACGGAGCATTCTCGCCGGCTGCGTGGAATCCGCCTGCGCCTGGTCGGGCGCGGCGCTGGCGGGGCGGGATTGCACGGTGGACTCCGACCGCTTGAAGGGCCACATCTTCCCTAGCGAGATGGAAAGCGAACGCACGTGGCCGTTCTTCCTGGGCGGGGGCAGGGGCGTTTCGCCGGTGAGCGTCCCGGTGTGCGACTCGGTGGTTTCCCTGGTCTCCAGCGTGAGCGCGGCGGCGTCCCTGACGGGTGCGGACGTGAACGTTGACGTGGACGCGGGCGCGCGCGTTGGCGAAGACGGCGGCGATGGCGATAGCGAGGGGGAGGGCGACGGCGGCGAGGACGGGGACGAGGACGTGGTCGTGCGCGGCATGCCGTCGCTGGTCAGGACAATCCGGGGCGTATCTGGCTTTGCTTCTTCCGGCGCGGAATGCGTTCGGCTCTTCGGCCCCGCCGAGGCGGTGAACGCAAGTGATCCCCGGCGTGCCTTGCTGGCGTCTGGGGAGGGATTCATGTCTGAGCGCTGGGCCAGGTCGAACGGCGTCACGCCGGTGTTCAGGCTAACTTCCATGCGGTGGTCTCCGGTGGGCGGTTAATGCTGGCTGGCCGTCACGCGACGGCGGGCGAGGCGGGTCAGGTACCGGCCGTGGCGCGGTATGGCCGCGAGGGCGTGACGCAATGGCTGCCACGGCGGCGCGGATGGGGCCTTGTCAGGATCGAGCAGGCGGTGCGCGCGCCGGACGCGCAAGGCGAAGAGGGCGCGCCCGGCCCACGGCGTTTGCCGGGAGAAAGCGGGGATATGTTGCAAGATTTTTGTCTCCGGAACTTCGTTGTAAACACGACGAGGAAATGTGCGGCCGATCGCGAAGGCGGATCGACAAGGCGAACGTCCAGGACGAGGGTTAATCGTTAATCTTTAATCGATTAACTGCACAGTTCGGCAGGTAGGTTGCGGTTTACTAACTCTGGTTCCGACATTTCGAGAGATTTTTCCTACAAGCCCCGTCGGGGCCGCTACGGCCGCGCCGCGTCCTGCTCGAAGAAGTCCCGCAACTGCGCGATGGGATCGCCCTGGTCGCGCTGCGCGGCCGCCAGCGCTTCATAGATGTCGCCGAAGCGGCGGTAGACATCGCGGGCGGCATCGTCCTCTTCCAGGAAGTCGGCGATTTCGTGCATCTCCGCGACCCAGCGGTAGGCCTTGCCGAACATGTCCGGCACGGCGCGGCGGAATTGCGTCAGCAGGTGGGGCTGGCTGTCGGCCAGTTCCGCATGCAGGGCCTCCGCGGCGCCGTTGCGGGTCGCCGCCAGCAGCATGGTGGCGGCCAGCGCGGTCAGGCCCTTGGTGATGCCGGCATAGGACATTTTCAAGGCGGACGCCGCGCCGATGTCGGCGGGCAGCACCCGCACGCGCAGGCCGGCGCGCCCCAGGGCCTCCACCGCGCCCGCGGCCGGCCCGGAGCAGTAGAGGACCGGGCCCGGCTGGCCCGGCTTGGGCGGTCCGCCGATGATGCCGCCATCGACGAAGGCCGCGCCGCTGCCCTGGATGATACCGGCGATGCGGCCCACGGTGCGCGGGTTGACGGCGTTGCAATCGACATAGACGGGCGATCGCCCCGCATCGCGGAACAGGGCCGCGTATTGGCGGGCCACCGGTTCGGCCTCGGCCGGAGGGACGATGGACAGGAAGAGGTCGGCGTGGGCAAGCTCTGGGTCGGTGCGATGGTGCATGCCGGCGGCGCGGGCGCGCTCGACGCTCGCGCCGCTGCGTCCGGTCAGGGACGTCAGGACTTGCAGACCGTGTTCGTCCAGGCGGCGGCCGATGGCGCTACCCATGGCGCCCGGGGCGACGATGGCGACACGTGGCTTCATGTGGATGCTCCTGCAAGCGCGTTGCGGTGCTGCCCCGGCTGCCGCGGACCAGCCGCGCGCGCCGGCATCGCCGGGCGAAACCGCAACGCGTGTCGATCCGGCGGCGCCTATGGGGCCCCGCCGGACCGTGTGGATAGTTGGGGCCGGCACCGGTCAATGTACACGCGCGATCGCGGATTGTGCGAGTCCAAGCGTGTATTCGGCGCGAGCCCGGCGCTTATTCCCTGCTTATCCGGCGGCGCATATTCATATTCGACGGGCGGCGCGGTAGCCTGTATGGGCGAGCCTCCCGCCCGGCGCGGCCGATGATCGCGCCCGGCGGCCGTGTTAGCGTATGGGGATCGCGCGTCGCGGCGCCGGCCGCGGCGCATGGCTGCGTTATCGGGACTACCGCCATGCCGCCCGTCATTCAACCCGTCATTCAACCCGTCATTCAACGCTACGCACGCAATACCGCCGGGCGCGATTGGGCCGTCGGGGACATCCATGGCTATTTTTCGCGCTTGCGGGACACGCTGGCGCGAACCGGTTTCGATTGCACCCGCGATCGTCTGTTTTCGGTCGGCGACCTGATCGACCGGGGCCCCGAATGCCACGCGGCCCTGGAGTGGCTGGCCCAGCCCTGGTTCCATGCGGTGCAGGGCAACCACGAGGACTACGCCGTGCGCCATGTGCGCCACGGCCTGGTGGACGCCGACAACTGGCGCGTCAACGGCGGCGGCTGGTTCCTGTCGATGACGGACGAGGACCAGCGGCGCTATGCCGAGGCGCTGGCGCGCTTGCCCCTGGCGCTGGAGGTCGAGACCGAGGCGGGCCTGGTGGGACTGCTGCACGCCGACAGTCCCGTACGCGACTGGGACAAGCTGGAAGGGATGCTACATTCCCGGCCCCGGCGCGCCCGCGACATCTGCCTATGGTCGCGCCGGCGCCTGGAACGGCATGACGCGACCTGCGTGGCGGGCTTGCACGCGCTGGTGGTGGGACATACCCCAGTGGCGCGCCCGACGGTGCTGGGCAACGTCTACCATATCGATACCGGCGGCTGGCGGCCGGACGGCTACTTCACGTTGCTGGACTTATCGACATTGCGCGCCGTGCCGGCGCGCCCTCTACCTTCCGCGGCCCTGGCCTGAGGCCGCTTACGCAGTCAGGAGAATTGTTGGCATGACGCTAGACCAGAAGATCATCGATGCCTTGAGCGGTGTCTCCACCGCGACGTTGACCACCGTGTTGCTGAAGAAGGGGCTGCGCAATGTCTGGATGCGTGGCACGCGCCCCCTGCGCGCCGGGCAGCCGCGCGTGGTGGGCCGCGCCTTCACGCTGCGTTTCGTACCGGCCCGCGAGGACCTGGCGACGCCGGCGTCGTGGTCGTCCCCGACCTCCACGCGCGCCGCGATCGAGGCGATGCCGGCGGGATGCGTGGCGGTCGTCGATGCCATGGGCGTCACCGATGCGGGCATTTTCGGCGATATCCTCTGCGCCCGCATGCGCAAGCGCGGCGTGGCGGCGCTGGTCAGCGACGGTGTGGTGCGCGATGGCGCGGGCGTGCTGGGGACGGGCTTGCCGGTATGGTGCCAGGGCGTGGCGGCGCCGCCGTCGGTGGCCGGCCTGACGTTCGTGAACTGGCAGGAGCCGGTCGGTTGCGGCGGCGTGGCGGTGTTTCCCGATGACGTGATCGTGGTCGATGACGATGGCGCCGTGGTGATCCCCGCCGCCTTGCTCGATGAAATCGTGCCCATCGCGGTGGAACAGGAACGCCAGGAAGCATGGATCATGCAGGAGGTCGACAACGGCGCCGCGCTGCCCGGCCTGTATCCGCCGAACGAGGAAGCCAAGGCTCGCCACGAGGCAAGCAAGGGCTGAGTGTTGCCGCCGCGGCGTGGTGGCGGGCGCATGAGGGAGCGGCCGAGGATGATCGAGCCGCCGCGCCGCCGGGTCTATCCCGCGGCGCTTCTTGCCGTGGGCGGGTAAAAACAAGCGGGGCGCTGCATGGTTGCAGCGCCCCGCTATTTTTTGCCTGCCTTGGCGCATTTGCCTGCCCTGGCGCCGGCCGGCCATGGGCTATGGATGGGGCGGCCGGGCCGCGATCAGCGGATGGCTGCGTCAGTGCGTCGCCATGGCCACCGGCTCGCCGCCTGGCCCCGCATCCACGCGCGGAACCGGGATCGGCGGGAAGAAGGGCTGCTGCGCGGGCACTTGCTGGCCGGCCGGCGCGGCCTGGGCCGGCGCCGCGGCGGGCGTGGCCAACGGACGCTGCCGGATGGCGTCGCCCGCCTGGGGCACGGGAATGGGCAGGCTCTGGACCCCCGGCGGCGGCGCCGGCAGGGCGCCCGACGGCGAGCCCGGCTGCGGCGCGGGCGGCGGAGGCGGCGGGTTCAGCATGGGCAGGCCGCCCGTGCTGCCACGATTCAGGAAATCCCCCAGCGGGTCCTCGGTGGGCAGGTCCAGCGACGCCACCGCCTGGCCCGGCGGGAACTCGGACAGGTAGTACTCGCCGTTGTCGACCAGCAGGCCTTGCGGTTGCGGACGCGGCTTGGCTTCGGGCACGCCCTTGAGCGCCGCCTGCATGTACTGCAGCCAGGCCGACAGCGTCAGGCCGGCACCGAATTCGTTGGAGCCCAGCGAGCGCGGCTGGTCGAAGCCCATCCACACCGTGGTGGCCAGCGCGGGCGTGTAGCCGGAGAACCAGACGTCCACCGAGTCATTGGTGGTGCCGGTCTTGCCGCCCACGTCGCCGCGCTTGAGGACCTGGTGGGCGCGTGCCGCGGTGCCATAGGTGGCCACGCCCTTGAGCATGTCGTCCATGACCCAGGCCACGCGGGGATCGACCGCGCGCAGGCTTTCGTCGCCGGCTTTCTGCGGCTGCGCCTGCATCAGCACCTTGCCGTCGCTGTCGGTGACCTTGTCGATGAGATAAGGCGTGACGCGATAGCCGCCGTTGGCCCACACGGAATAGGCATTGACCACTTGCAGCGGCGTGGCCGAACCGGCGCCCAAGGCGATGGGCAGCACGGCGGGCCAGCGTGCCTTGTCGAAGCCGAAGCGGGTCAGGAAATCCTGTCCGTACGCCGGCGTGATGGCTTGCAGGATGCGGATGGAGACCATGTTCTTCGACTTGTACAAGGCCTGCCGCAGCGTCAGCATGGGCTCGTAGGCATTGCCGTCGTTCTTCGGATTCCAGGCCTTGGAGCCGGTCTGTTCGGCCGTCAGCGAGAAGGGCTCGTCGGAAATCTGCGTGGCCGGCGTGAGGCCGCGCTGGAGCGCCGCCGAATAGATGAAGGGCTTGATGTTGGAACCGGGCTGGCGCCAGGCCTGCACGGCCCGGTTGAAGTTGCCGCGGTTGAAGTCGAAGCCGCCGATCATGGCGCGGATGGCGCCGTCCTCCGGCGCCATGGATATCAGGGCGGCCTGGAGCGCCGGCATGTTGATGACTTCCCAGGCGTCGCCGTTCTTGTGTACGTAGACCACCGAGCCGCGCTGGATGCGGACGTCGTCCTTGGCCTTGGGGCCGAGCGCGCGGGCCACCACCGACAAGGCCTTCTTGTCGTCGACGGTGATGATTTCGTGGCCGCCGCGCGCCACCTTGATGGCCGTGGGGCTGGCCTCCAGCACGACGCCGGCGTAGAGGTCGTCGCTGTCGGGGTATTTTTCCTGCAGGCCGTCCAGCAGGTCGTCCAGCGCCTGGGGATCCTTTTCGATGTCGTCGGGCAGGTCGATGTTGTCTTCGGGGCCGGGATAGGCCGCCCGGCGGGTGTAGTCCAGCACCCCGGCACGCACCGATTTATAGGCCGCTTCCTGGTCCTTGGCGTCGATGGTGGTGTAGACGTTGATGCCGCGCGAATAGGTCTGGTCGCCAAAGATGCCGTACATCGCCTGGCGCACGAGCTCGGCGGGGTATTCGCCATGCACGCGGAAGGCATTGCCGCCGCTGCTTTCCGGGCCGGAGCGCACCGCCAGCGGCTGCGCCATGGCGGCCTGGTAGCCCGCTTCGTCCAGCCAGCCCAGGGCGCGCATGCGGCCCAGCACGTAATGCTGGCGGATCTGCGCGCGGGGCAGGTTGGTGATGGGGTTGTAGCGCGAGGGCGCCTTGGGGATGCCGGCCAGCAGCGCGGCCTCGGCCGGCGTGACCTGCGCCAGTTCCTTGCCCAGGTAGGTGCGCGCGGCGGCGGCGAAGCCGTAGGCGCGATGCCCCAGGTAGATCTGGTTCATGTACAGCTCGAGGATCTGGTCCTTGGTGAGCGTCGATTCGATCTTGAAGGTCAGCAGCAGTTCGTAGAACTTGCGCGAGTAGGTCTTTTCCGATGACAGGTAGAAGTTGCGCGCGACCTGCATGGTGATGGTGCTGGCGCCCTGGCTCTTGGAGCCGCGCACGACGTTGGCCAGCATGGCGCGCACCACGCCGCTCCAGTCGACGCCGCCGTGCTGGTAGAAGTGGTCGTCTTCCGCCGCCAGGACGGCATGGCGCATGACCTCGGGGATTTCATCGAAGCGCAGCACGTTGCGGTGTTCTTCGCCGAATTCGCCGATCAGCACCTTGTCGGCGGTGTAGACGCGCAGCGGCACGCGCGGCCGGTAGTCGGTCATGGCGTGCAGGTCGGGGAGGCTGGGCCAGGCCAGCGCGAGGGCCAGGGCCAGGGCCACCAGGCCACACAGGCCGGCGCCGACAGCGAGGATCGCGGCCTTGACGACGAAACGGCGCAGGAAGGAGGGGCGGGCCGGCTTGCCGTCCGGGCGGGGGGTATTGGGAGGTGCGGCTTGGCTCATCGCAGGCGATTCTAGGGCAGATGTTGGTAGACCGCCCAGGAGCAAATAGGTTTCGAGTAACCAAACGCGCATTATCGCAGGTGAGGCTTGCGCGGGGATGAAGGCGCGGCGCGGGGCGCGCGGGGGATGCCCGGCGCTGCTCTTCGGTGCCGGATACAGGCTGATTCAAATGCTGCCCCGCGGGGGGCGGGGTGTTACCCCCACGCCGCGCGGCTGCGCCGCTTGCTGCCCCATGGGGGCGCTATTTGCCTTGGGAGCGGCCCGGCAGTGGATGGTTGCCCCCACGCCGCGCGGCTACGCCGCTTGCTGCCCCCCGAGGGGGCGCTATTTGCCTTGGGAGCGGCCCGGCAGCAAATACAAATTCGGCGGACTCCCCATCGCCCGCCGGAACATGGCGGCGAAGGCGCTGGGGCTGCGATAGCCCAGCTCGACGGCGATGCGGGCGACGGGCTGGCCCAGGGCCAGGCGGCCGACGGCGTCGGCCAGGCGTACCTGCTGCACCCATTGGCGATAGTTCAGTCCCAGCTCGGACTGGAACAGGCGGATCAGGGTGCGCCCGCTGGCGCCCACCGCGTCGCCCCATTCATGGACCGTGCGCGGACTGCCCGGATCTTCGAGTATTGCCCGGCAAACCGCCTGCAGGCGGCGGTCGGCAGGCCAGGGAATGCGGATGGGCAAGACCTTGGCGACGGCCAGCTCGGCCGGGATCAGGCTGGCGATCTGGCCGCAACGGCCATCCAGCGGATACTCGATGGGCTCGCGCGCCAAGGCCAGCACCAGTTCGCGCAGCAGGCCGGACACCTCGATGACGCAGCACTGCGCCCACAGGCGGCCGGCGATCGACCCGTCCAGGTACAAGGTCCGCATGGATACAGGACTGATCATGTCCACCGCGTGCTCCACCCCCGGCGGCACCCACAGCGCCCGCAGCGCGGGCAGGGCCCACACGCCCTGGGCCGTGGTCACGCGCATCACGCCCTCGGCGGCATAGATCAGCTGCGCCCGCGCATGCGTGTGGGGGCCGGTGTTGAAGCGCGCGTCGAATTCCTTGGCCATCGCGGTGACCGGTCGAGGCACGCGCTGGTAGTCATCGGCATCGATGCTGCGCCATGGCGCATGGGCGGGAGGGCGGGCTGACATGTCGACAGTGTCACTTATTCGACGAAAGTTGTCACTCGGCCGCATGTCGACCTGTTTACACTGGCGTGACGGCCGTGCTGCGCCTGGCAGGACGGTTGCCTTGGTGGTCGCGTAAAGTGCGTCCCCATTTTTTGCCCTTCCAGGCGACTGCCCGTCACATAGCTACCGTCCGCCCATAATGACTACTTCCATCGAGACTCCCATCGTGGCGACCACGCCGCCGGTCGCGGTCGCATCCCCCACCGCGGCTCCGCCCAAGGACAACACGGCTTTCAAGGTGCTGGGTGCGATCAGCGTGGCGCACTTGATGAACGACATGATCCAGTCGATCCTGTTGGCCATCTATCCCATGCTGCGGGATTCCTTCCAGCTCAGCTTCAGCCAGATCGGCCTGATTACGCTGACCTACCAGATCGCCGCGTCGCTATTGCAGCCCTGCATCGGCTTCTATACCGACAAGCGGCCGCTGCCGTATTCGCTGCCGGTGGGGATGGGATTCACGCTGGTGGGCCTGCTGCTGCTGTCGGTGGCGCCGTCCTATCCCTTCCTGCTGATGGCGGCGGTGCTGGTGGGCACGGGCTCGTCCATTTTCCATCCGGAATCGTCCCGCGTGGCGCGCATGGCGTCGGGGGGCCAGCACGGGTTGGCGCAGTCGCTGTTCCAGGTAGGCGGTAACGTGGGTTCGTCGCTGGGGCCCTTGCTGGCGGCGCTGCTGATCATCCCGCACGGGCAGGGCAGCGTGGCGTGGTTTTCGCTGGCGGCCTTGTTCGGCATCATGGTGCTGATCGGCATCAGCCGGTGGTATGCGGCGAACCGGTGGCGCCTCAAGCCCAAGCAGCGGCGCGACGGCGCAGCGGCCGTCCTGGACCGGCGCAAGGTCGGCCTGGCCCTCGGAGTGTTGGCCGTGCTGGTGTTTTCCAAGTACTTCTACCTGTCCAGCCTGAACAGCTATTTCACTTTCTACCTGATGGACAAGTTCCATCTGCCGGTGCGCACGGCGCAGCTCTACCTGTTCGTTTTCCTGGCCGCCGTGGCGGTGGGAACGGTGGTGGGCGGGCCGGTGGGCGACCGGATCGGGCGCAAGACGGTGATCTGGGTGTCCATCCTGGGCGTCGCGCCGTTCACGCTGATGCTGCCCTACGCCAACCTGTTCTGGACGGCGGTGCTGGTGGCCATTATCGGGCTGGTACTGGCGTCGGCGTTTTCCGCCATCGTGGTGTTCGCGCAGGAACTGGTGCCGGGCAAGGTGGGCACCATCGCGGGCCTGTTCTTCGGCCTGTCGTTCGGGTTGGGCGGGGTGGGCGCGGCGGTGCTGGGGAACCTGGCCGACGCGACCAGCATCGGGTTCGTCTACAAGGTGTGCTCGTTCCTGCCCTTGCTGGGCATGGTCGCCGCTTTCCTCCCCGACATGGGGCGGAGGAAGGTCGCCCCCACTCGCGCGTAGCGCGGTCCCCGGGGCCCACGCAGGCGGACCCGAAAAGGAAAAGGCACGCTGGCGCGTGCCTTTATTCTTGCTCAAGAACCCGGGCCAGACCGGGGGCACAGCGGATCCGGCTCCGCCGGTCCGCCAGTGCCGCCCCTTGAGGGGGGCGCGCGCAGCGCGCTGGGGTGGTCCTTCCTTCCGGTCCACCAGTGCCGCCCTTGAGGGGGGCGCGCGCAGCGCGCTGGGGTGGGCCTTCCTAAGGCTTCAGGTGCTGGTTGAAGAACTTCTCCATCGCGGCGTAGAACTCGAACTTGTTCTCGTCGTTGTGGAAACCATGGCCCTCGTTGTCCTTCACCATGTATTCGACCTCGACGCCCCGCTTGCGCAAGGCCTCGACCACCTGGTCGCTTTCCGCCTTGTTGACGCGCGGATCCTTGGCCCCCTGGGCGATGAACAAAGGCGTCTTGATGCGGTCGACGTGCAACGCGGGCGAGGTGGCGGCCAGGCGTTCCTTGTCCTTTTCCGGATCGCCGACCATGTCGTGCATCTTGGCCAGCAGCGGCTTCCAGTACGGCGGAATGGTGTTCATGAAGGTGAACAGGTTGGACACGCCGACATAGTCCACCGCGGCGGCATAGAGATCCGGCGTGAAGGTGATGCCGGCCAGCGTGGCGTAGCCGCCATAGCTGCCGCCGTAGATGCCGATGCGCTTGGGATCCGCGATGCCCTCCTTGATCAGCCACTGGACGCCGTCGGTGATGTCGTCCTGCATGGACAGGCCCCACTGGCCGAACCCGGCTTCCCAGAACTTGCGGCCGTAGCCGGTCGATCCGCGGAAGTTGATCTGCAGCACGCAGTAGCCGCGATTGGCCAGGAACTGGACCTCGGGGTTGTAGCCCCAGCTGTCGCGCGCCCACGGGCCGCCGTGCGGGTTCACGATGCACGCCAGGTCCTTGGCGGCGCGACCCTTGGGCACGGTCAGGTAGCCGTGGATGGCAAGGCCGTCGCGGCTCTGGAAGGTGATCGGGCGCATTTCCGCCATGTCGCCTTCCGGCAGGGCGGGGTTGATGTCGGCCAGCTTGGCCAGCGTGTCCGTCCTGGCGTCGTACAGGTAGCGCGAACCCGGCGTGCGGTCGTTATAGGCGGCGACGATGAACTTGTCCTCGTCGCGGGTTTCGCCCTGGATGGTGAATTCATAGCCGGGCAGGCGCGCGGCCAGCTTGGCGTGCAGCGCCTCGGTCTGGTCGTCGAAGTACTTGCGGTGCGTCTTGTCGGTCTGGTAGACGGCCGCCGTCAGCACCTTGCGCTTGCGCGAGTAGCCGATGCCGCCCAGGTCGGCCTGTTGCGGGTCGAACAGCAGCTTTTCGTCATCGGGACGGGCGGGATCGATCTCCACCAGCGCCAGCGTGTCGCGGCCGCGATTGCTCAGGGCGTACAGGCGCTTGTCGTCGAAGGTGAACAGCGCCGGATTGACGCTGGTGCGGTAGTCGGTGGTGATCAGGGGCTTGAACGGGTCGCTTTCCTTGTCCCGGTACAGCAGCGTGGTGTTCAGTCCGTCGCTGGTGACGGCGGCGCGCACCTTGCCGGCGTGGTCGGTCTGCCAGCCGATGACGTTGCCGGGATTCTCCGCCACGCGCTCGGACGCGCCGGTGCGCACGTTGACGCGGTAGACGTCGAAAACCTGCGGGTCGCGCTGGTTATGGCTGACCAGGATGTGATCGGGGTCGTCCTCCAGGTCGTCCTCGATGCCGGCGCGCACGTGCTCGTAAGGCGTCAGGTCGGTGACCTTGCCGTCGGCGACATTGACCGCCAGGACGTGGAAGTTCTCGTCGCCGCCGAAATCCTTGGCGTACAGGATGGTGTCGGAGCCCTTCCAGAAATAGTTGCTGATGTCGCGCGCGCTTTCGTTGGTGAGCTTGCGCGGTTCGCCCACCGGGGCCGAGCCGTCCAGCTTCTGCACGAAGATGTTCATGCGGGCGGGCTGGCCGTCGATGCTGACAGGTTGCATGAATCCCAGGGTCTTGCCGTCCTCGGCCAGGCGGAAGTAGCCACGGTCGGGATTGCGGAAGAAATCTTTCAGCGGATATTGCTTGGGCGATTGCGCGGCCGCGCCCGAGGCGGCGCCGATCAGCGTGGCGGCCAGCAGGGACCGGGTCATGAATTTGAACAAAGGCTTCTCCGGTGATGCGGCCGCAAGGAGGCGTCCGCGACGGGTCTTTGATCATGCCATAGGGGCGTCGGGGGTGTCGAATCGGGCGGATGGTGGGGCTGCGCATTGTGCAATCCCGGTAACTTGACGGCGATCGGGCTCAATGGCGGCGCCGGATGGAGCATAATTGCGCCGTTTATTGGAGGTCTTATGTCGAGGATCATGGCGGCCGCCACTGTGCTGGCCGTGAGTTTGGCCGGGTGTTCCATGGGTATCCAGCCCGGCCAGTCGCCCAGCGGCGACTACAAGGTCGAGGTGGGCTATCGGAAGGCCTACGAGGCGGCGCGGGCCCAGGCGGAACTCTGCCTGACCGCCAAGGACGCCTACAAGGTGCGTGGCGAGGTGGATGACGCCGGCCGCAAGGCCACCCTGCGGGTGACGGCGCCGTTGACGGACAATGACGTCGCACGCGTGGACATCGTCGGCATCGACGCCGGCCACAGCGACGTGCATATCGCCATGTGGGGCCGCTCGATCTGGAACGGCGACGCCATGATCGCGATGCGCGACGCCATCCGCTTCCAGGTGCCGACGTGCGTGTCCTACATGCCCAGCGACACCAACAATCCGGTGCGTCCGCCGCAGCAATAAGGGCGGGGCACGGCGCGCCGGGCGGTGACTTCAGTCGGTGCCGACCTTGCCGCCGCCGTCGGGACGGGGCCGGATCACCTTGAACGTGGCCGACGCCTTGCAGACGCGCTGGCCATTGGCGTCATGGATGTCGCCCTCGCAGAAGGCGATGGACTTGCCCAGCTTGATGCAGCGGCCCTCGATCACCAGGTCGCCGGTGGCCGGCGCCATGAAGCTGGTGGTCATGTCGATGGTGGCCATGCTGACGCCGCGCTCCAGCGAGCCGCGCGCCGCCGCGCTGAGCGTGAAGTCCAGTACGCTCATCAGGGTGCCGCCATGGACGTCGCCGCGGCTGTTGGTCAGCTCGACGCGCCAGGGCAGCCGGGTGCGCGCCAGGTTGGCCTCGATGTGTTCGGGAATCAGGCCGAGATACTCCATCAAGGGAATCTGGGCGCCGAAATAGTCGACGGAAAACTGGGGGGCCGTGCCTTGCTTGGTTTCCATGTTGCTCTTAACCGATGAAGTGAGGCGCCATAATAGGCGTTTTTACGCCGTATTGACGGCACGGGCGGTAGAACCGTCCAGCAGTTGAGATGCGCAAAATCGTACATGTCGATATGGACGCCTTCTATGCGTCCGTCGAACAACGCGACAATCCGACCCTCAAGGGCCAGCCGGTGGTGGTGGCCTGGAAAGGGCCTCGCTCCGTGGTCTGCGCGGCTTCGTACGAAGCGCGCCGCTACGGCGTGCACTCGGCCATGTCGGTGGCGCGCGCGCTGCGCCTGTGTCCCCAAGCCATCTATATCCCGCCGGATTTCAACCGCTATCGCGACGTCTCGCGCCAGGTGCGGGAGATTTTCTTCCGTCACACCGACCTGATCGAACCGCTTTCGCTGGACGAGGCCTACCTGGACGTCACCGAGAACAAGGGCGGGCTGGCGTCGGCCACCGACGTGGCGCGCGCCATCCGGACGCAGATCCAGGCGGAGACCGGCCTGACCGCGTCAGCCGGCGTGGCGCCGAACAAGTTCCTGGCCAAGATCGCCTCGGACTGGAACAAGCCGGACGGCCTGTTCGTGCTGCGCCCACGCGATGTGCTGGACTTCCTCACCCCGCTGCCGGTGCGCAAGGTGCCCGGCGTGGGCGCCGTGATGCAGGGCAAGCTGGAGCAAATGGGCATATTGACGGTGGGCGACCTGTCCAACCGCAGCCTGCCCGAACTGGAGTTGCGCTTCGGACGCTATGGTCGACGGCTGTATGAATTGGCCCGCGGGATCGACGAGCGCCCGGTGGAGGCCGATCAATTGGCCCAGCAGGTGTCGGCCGAGACCACGTTCGAGGATGACCGTCCGCTGTCCGACCTGAGCGAGGTCATCGACAAGCTGGCCGCGCGTGTCTGGGAGCAGGCGATGCGCAAGCGGGGGCGGGGGTATACGGTGACGCTGAAGCTGAAGACGGACCGTTTCCGCTTGCTGACCCGGAGCATCACGTCCCCGGTGCTGCCGGCGTCGGCACAGGCGCTGGCCGAGATCGCGCGGCGGATGCGCGCACGGGTGGAGCTGCCGGCCACCACGCGCTACCGGCTGGTGGGCGTCGGCATGAGCAATTTTCCCGATGCCGATGACCCGCAGGGGCCGCGCCAGGCGGACCTGTTCGCGGACCTCGACCCCTAGCTACCCGGCCAGTTTCGCCTTGACCTGTTGCGAGACCGCGGCCAGGTCGGCCTTGCCGGCCAGCGCCGGTTTCAGGATGGCCATGATCTTGCCCATGGCCGGGGCGCCGGTCACGCCGCTGGCCGAGACCTCGGCGATGGCGGCGGCGACGGCGGCATCGATTTCGGCTTGCGAGGCGGCCTGGGGCAGGAATTCCTGGAGGACGGCCAGTTCCGCCTTTTCCTGGTCCGCCGTTTCGGTGCGTCCGGCCTGTTCGAAGGCGGCGATCGATTCACGGCGCTGCTTCACCTGCTTTTCGACGATGGCGGTGATTTCGGCATCGCCGAGATCGCGCCGCTCGTCGACTTCCTTCTGCTTGATCGCCGCCAGCAGGAAGCGCAGCGTGCCGAGGCGGGCCGTGTCCTTGGCGCGCATGGCTTCCTTGACCTGGGCCGAAATGGTGTCTTTGAGCGTGGATGTGCTCATGATGGAACCTTGCAAAAAAAGCGTTGGGCACGCGCCACGGCGGGGACGCCGACGGGCGCGGGCCGCGCCATGGCGGGGAGACGCAAAGTTTACTTCACCACCGCCAGGTCGCCGCGCAGCGCGACGCCCGCGACCACCGCGCCAGCATGGCATTCATACTGCGTGGCGTTCTGGTTCACGTTCTTCTTGTAGTAGCTGACGATATTGATGACCGCGTTGGCGCCGACTTTCTTGGCGGCTTCCTGCAAGCTGATCAGGGCCGACATGGCCGCCCAGACGCAGGCTTTGTCGTCGCTCTTGCCGAAGGCGTTGGTCTTGCGGTTGGTGACCGCGTCGGCTTGCAGGATCTTGCCCTTGGGGCCGGTGCCGGCCAGGTAGAACTTGACGCTGCCGTCGAGCTTGCCCTCGGCCTTGCCGGCCTCGACGGCGGCCTGGAACGAGTTCATCGACATGCGGTCGGCCGCGTGGGCCGCGGCGACGCAGGAGAGGGACAGGGTCAGGCCGACCAGCGTTTTGGAAAACTTATGCATCAAGCACTCCTAGCGGATGAAAACGATCGAGTTGAAAAAGGATGGCCTTGCAAAGTGGACTGGAAAAAACTACGGCCAACGGCGGAACACCAGCGACGTGTTGACGCCGCCGAAGGCGAAATTGTTGTTCATCGCATATTCGCTGGAAAGCCGCCGGCCGTCGCCCGTGATGTAGTCCAGTTCGCCGCAGCGCGGATCGACCTGGTTCAGGTTCAGGGTGGGGGCATACCAGTCGTTGCGCATCATCTCGATGGTGAACCAGGATTCCAGCGCGCCGCAGGCGCCCAGGGTATGGCCCAGGTAGCTTTTCTGCGAGCTGATCGCCATGCGTTCGCCGAAGACGGCCTGGGTGGCCTGGGTCTCGGCGATGTCGCCCTGCTCGGTGGCGGTGCCGTGGCCGTTGACGTAGCCGATGGCCTGCGCCGGCAAGCCGGCATCGGCCAGCGCCATTTCCATGGCGATCCGCATCGTTGCCGCTTCGGGGCGGGTGATGTGGGTGCCGTCGGAGTTGCTGCCGAATCCGACGACTTCCGCATGGATGCGGGCGCCGCGGGCCTGGGCGTGCTCCAGGGATTCCAGCACCAGCATGCCGGCGCCTTCGCCGATGACCAGGCCGTCGCGGGTGGCGTCGTAGGGGCGGGGCGTCAGCTCCGGCGTGTCGTTGCGTTGGCTGGTGGCGTAGAGCGCGTCGAAGACGATGGCCTCGCTGGGGCACAGCTCCTCGGCGCCGCCCGCCAGCATCATGCGCTGGCGGCCGTAGCGGATGGCTTCGTAGGCGTAGCCTATGCCCTGGCTGCCTGACGTGCAGGCGCTGGACGTGGGGATGATGCGGCCCTTCAGCCCGAAGAAAATGCCGATGTTGGCGGCCGTGGTGTGCGGCATCATGCGCACGTAGGAATTGGCGTTGAGATCGTCGGTCACGCCGTTGAGCAGCATGTTGCCGAACGCCATGACATCCGCCGTGCTTCCGGTGGACGAGCCGCAGGCCACGCCCATGCGGCCATCGGCGATGGAGGGGTCGCCCAGCAGGCCGGCGTCGGCCAGGGCCATCTCGGCCGCATTGACCGCCAGTTGCGAAACGCGGCCCATGCTGCGCAGCTGCTTGCGGGTCCAGTGCGACGGCGGCGCGTATTCGGGAAGAGGGCCGGCCAGGCGGGTGTTGAGTTCCTTGTAGACATTCCAGTCGGGCATGGTACGGATGGCGTTGCGCCCCGCCTCGAAGGCCGCGCGCACCGTGTTCCAGTCGCGTCCCAGGGCGCTGATGCCGGCCATGCCGGTGATGACGACGCGATGCATCAGCACAATCCTCCATTGACCGCCAGCACCTGGCGGGTGACGTAGGCCGCGGCCGGCGACATGAAGAACGCCACCGCCGCCGCGACTTCCTCCGGTTGCCCCATGCGCTG
Source organism: Achromobacter aloeverae (assembly GCF_004121055.1). Taxonomy (GTDB): domain Bacteria; phylum Pseudomonadota; class Gammaproteobacteria; order Burkholderiales; family Burkholderiaceae_B; genus Bordetella_C; species Bordetella_C aloeverae. The sequence goes on along the minus strand of NZ_PYAL01000001.1, from coordinate 713,032 downwards.
CGCCGGGATGGCCTTGAGGATTTCCTCGACTGGCACGTGTTCGTCGATCATGTCGGTTTCGATCAGGCCGGGCGCCACGCAGTTGACCGTGATGCGCCGCTTGGCCAGCTCGATGGCCAGGGCCTTGGCCGCGCCGATCAGGCCGGCCTTGGATGCGCTGTAGTTCACCTGGCCGCGATTGCCCACCAGGCCGGATACCGACGCCATGCAGACGATGCGGCCTGGCGCGCGCCGCCGCACCATGGGCATGACCAGCGGGTGGAGCACGTTGTAGAAGCCGTCGAGGTTGGTGCGCAGCACCTGGTCCCAGTCCTCGCCGCCCAGCGCTGGAAAGGCGGCGTCGCGCGTGAGGCCTGCATTGAGCACCACGCCGTAGGGCGCGCCATGCGCCTGGACGTCGGCGTCCAGCGCGGCCGCGGCGGCGGCGCGGTCGGCGACGTCGAATTGCAGGATGCGGCAGTCGCGGCCCAGGGCCTGGATGTCGGCGCGCACGGCTTCGGCGTCCTCGCGGCGCGCGCGACAATGCAGGATCAGGTCGTGGCCGGCCCGCGCCAGCGTCAGGGCGATGGCGCGGCCGATACCACGGCTGGATCCCGTGACCAGGACGGCGTTGGAAAGAGGTGAGGTCATGGGTTTCAGGCGAGGTCCACGGGGGACGGTTCGTGGATGAAGGCGCCGGGATCCGGCGGACGATAGACGTTCAGGCGGGCTTGCGCCAGGCACTCGGCGCCATGGTGGATTTCGCAAAGGAAGACACCCATGCCGGCGGTGTCCTGGAAGGAGCGCTCGACCGTGATGGTCAGCGCCATGCCCGGAGTGAATGCGGGCACGCGGCAGTCATAGCGGCGCGTTCCGAGCAGGAAGCCCAGCTGCATGGGTTCGCCGGCGCGGCGCGCCTGGCAGCCGGCCCAGGCGCCCACGGCCTGGGCCATCAGTTCCAGGCCCAGCCAGGGCGGCAGCTCGCCCGCGTCGTCGCCATAGGCGTCGTGGCGGCGGACGGTGGCGCTGGCGCGCAGGGTTTCCTCGTCGCAGGCGAGCACGGCGTCCAGCAGGACGGCGGCGCCGGTGTGCGGCAGCAGTTCCGCGACCGGCCAGTCGCCGACCGGCCACGCCCGGTCGGCGGGCGGCGCGTCGTCGGCTTGCGCCAGCACCAGGCAGGTGTTGTTGCCGCCGAAGGCGAAGGAATTGCTCATGACGATACGGGGCCGGCCGGCAGGCAGGCGCTCGCCGGGCGCGGTCAGGCGCAGGGGCGGCAGGGCGGGGTCGGCCTCGCCGTCCCAGCGCTGCGGCGGCAGGGCGCCGTCCGAGGCCGGGTCCAGCACGGCCCAGCACAGCGCCGCCTCCAGCGCCCCGGCAGCGGCCAGGGTATGGCCGGTCAGCGGCTTGGTGGTGGTGCAGGGCACGCCTTGCGGAAATACGGCGTGCACCGCGTGGCTTTCCATGGCGTCGTTGTGCGTCGTGCCCGTGCCGTGCAGGTTGATCCAGCCGATATCGGCAGCCGCGACGCCCGCATCGCGCAAGGCCGCGCGCATGGCCAGTATCGCCCCTTGGCCGGTTGGGTCGGGCGCCGACATGTGCCAGGCGTCCGAGCTGCCGCCGCCCCCGAGCAGGCGGACGGCCGCACCTTGCGGGCGCTCGCGCTGCATCAGGAACAGCGCGGCGGCCTCGCCGATATTGATGCCGTCGCGATGGGCGGAATAGGGGTTGCTCAGACCCGCGGCGATGGCTTCGATGGAGGCGAAACCGTTGATGGTGAGCGGGCACAGCGCGTCGACGCCGCCGCAGATCACGGCGTCGCACAGGCCGGCATCCAGCAGGCGCTTGGCCGACAGGAGGGCGCGCGCGCCTGACGTGCAGGCCGTCGACAGGGTGTACGCGGGGCCGGCGATGCCCAGCCAATCGGCCAGCAGCGTGGCCGGCGCCGCCAGCGTCTGGCGGCGGTAGTCGTAGTCGGGCGGCCAGGCGCCATCCTGTTGTCGGGCGCGGAAGGCCAGGCTGGCCTCGCCGATGCCGGAGGTGCTGGTGCCCAGCACGATGCCCACCCGCGTGGCGCCATGGCGCGCGATGGCCGCGCGCAGGGTATCGGCGATCTGGTTGGCGGCCGTCATCAGCAGGCGGTTGTTGCGGCTGTGATAGTGGGGCGGCGGCGCCTTGCCGTCGGCAAGCGTGGCGGGCAATTCGTCCAGTTCGCCGGCGGCGGCGCCGACCACGATGCTGCGTCCCGGCAGCCAGCCCGTTCGCGCCGTCATGCCGGCGGTTTCTCCGCGCAGGGTGGCCGCATGCACCGCGTCCATGCCTTGCCCCAGCGCGCAAACGACGCCGGGACGGCCCAGCCAGGCGGTCGAGGGTGCTGTCATGGCGCGTTCTTCAGCGGCGAGATATCCAGCGTGGTGCCGTCGGGCTGGCGGATGGAAAAGGTATCGTCCGGCGCGTTGGCGGTCCAGGTGACCTGCCAACGTGGCGAGCAATCCTCGTCCAGGATGCGGGTGCGGCCGCCGGTGGGCGTGGGCTGGCTGTGCCAGTCCTTGCCGGCATAGGCGCTGGCAAGGGACGGCTCCGGCGTCCACGCGAACAGGATGGCGGAGAACATGTCGCTGGCCTTGCCGTTCGGACGCATGAAGCCGTCGTTGCGCCATTTGCCGTCCTGCAGGACCTGGCGCGCGCGGGGCATGCCTATGGGGTCGTACAGCAGCCAGCGGGTCGCGCCCTGGCCTTCGGCCTGGACCGCCAGCATGGCGTCCTCGTCGGGCTGGCCCGGCTTGCTGATATGCACCCGCACCCAGCGGGGCAGGTGCAGGTCCGCGGTCGCCACCGGCGCGGGGGGCGCGGAGGCGCAACCCGCAAGCAGCGCGGCGGACAACGCGGAATACAGGATGCGTCTGGCTTGAATCATGGTCTGGGCGTCATTATGCGGGGTTCACGCCGGTTCGGTGGTGGCCTGCCCCATGGCCTTGTCGGACAGGGGCCGGTCCCTGAAGCCGCCGCGACAGACCTCCGCCAGCATGCGCAGGCGCCGCTCGTGCTCGGCGACGAAGGGATTGGCCTCGTCCCAGGCATAGCCGGCCAGGATGGAAGAGATCATGGCGCGGATCTGGGGCTGGGCCTGCTCGTAGAAGACGACGTCGCGGAAGCTGCCGTCGTACCATCCCTGGACATAGGTGCGGAAACACTGCACGCCGCGCATCAGCGGCGTGGCGAACGCGGCTTCCCAGTCCACTGTTTCGCCGCCCAGCTGCCGGTGCAGGCATTCGGCGGCAAGCTTGGCGGAATGCATGGCGATGGTCACCCCGGACGAGAACACCGGGTCCAGGAATTCCGCCGCGTTGCCCAGCAGCGCCCAGCCCTGGCCGTGCAGGGATCGTACGCTGGCGGAATAGCCGCCGATCGTGTTGGCGGGTGTATCCCAGGCGGCCCGCGCCAGTATGCGGCGCAGGTTGGGCGTGCCCTCGACCCAGCGGCGCAGGGCCCCCATCAGGTCGCCATCGGCGGGCTGGATCTTTTCTTCCGCGCCCACCACGCCCAGCGAGCAGCGGCCGTTGGAGAACGGGATGGTCCAGAACCATACGTCTTCGTGCTCGGGATGCACGCTGATGAGGATTTTCTGGCGATCGAAATCGGCGGCGTCGATATGGTCTTCGATATGGGTGAAGATAGCGCGGCGCGGAGGCAAGCTGGTGGGACGTTCCAGGTCCAGCAGGCGCGCCAGCACGCGGCCGTAGCCGCTGGCGTCCAGCACGAATCGGGTATCGACGCGGCGCGGCGCGGCGTCGGCGCCCGCCTTCAGGTCGCGTACTTGCAGCCACGGTCGTGGGCCATCGAAATCCGCCGCCACCACTTCATGTTCGTAGTGGATGCGCACGCCCTGGCGTGCCGCCTCGTCGGCCAGCACCTGGTCGAACCGCGAGCGCAGAACCTGGAAGGTCATGCCGGGGCCGGGCGAGAATTTCTCACGGAAATCGAAGGCCGAATAGCGGTCGCCCCAGGCGAACGCGGCGCCGTTCTTCTGCTGGAAACCGGCGGCGCGGACCGCATCCATCATCCCCGCTTCCTCGACGAATTCCAGGCAGTGCGCCAACAGGCTCTCGCCGATGGAAAAGCGGGGAAAACGCTGGCGTTCGAAAATGGTGACCTGGTGGCCGCGGCGCTGCAACAGCGCCGCGGCGATGGCGCCCGCGGGCCCGGCGCCGATCACCACGATTTCATGCGGATCTTGCATGTCCGATTGCTGCATGTCCTGATTCTCTTTTCCTAGTGCGAGGGGGGATGCGGGGACTGTGCCGCCGGCCGCACCCATGGCGCGAACAGCACGCTGAAGGTGACGCCCAGCGCCACGGCGATGCCGAAATTGGCAATGGCGGGCGTGCTGCTCAGGCCGAGCAGGCCGAAGGACAACAAAGTGGTGAGAGCCGCGAGCGCCACGCCGATGAGGCAGGAGGCGGCGCCTGCCACCCGCTCGTACATGACGATGGCGTAGTCCAGGCCGATGGCGGAGACCAGCAGCAGTCCGAACAGGCTGAACAGGGTGAGCGGCTGGCCCAGTATGCCTAGTGCGCCCAGCGTGCAGGCCGACGCGGCCAGGGGTACGGCGAGCAGGCGCCAGGTCGCGCGTCGGCCCAGCGTGGCCCACAGCAGCCCGGCCGCGACCAGGTAGGACAACAGCTTCAGTTCCGCGGCTTCCCAGCGCGTGCTCGCGAAGCTGCGGTTGAGGTCGCCCGTCTGGTCGATGTAGCTCACGCCTTCCAGCCCCTGCGCCGCGCTGGCCGCGGCCGCCGTGTCGCGCAGGCCTTGCAGGCTGACGATGGCGGCGACCTGGCCGTCATGCTCGCCCAGCCATAGGTCGCGCCGGCTTTCGCCCAGCGGGCCGGCCAGGGCATCCGTCATCTTGACGGGCGGCAGGCCGACAAGGGTATCGATGCTGGCCAGCACCGCGGAGGCGGGAATGCCCACCGTCTCGAAGGAGGGCGTCAGGCGGGCGCGCCAAGCCGGGTCGCGCATGCGGTCGCGCAACTGCTGCTGGGCCGATTCGGGGGCCAGCAGCTGGTTCAGCGACAGGTAGGACCCCAAAGCCTGCCTGCCGACCAGGGCGTCCAGGTTCTGGCCGAGGGCGGCCTGGCGCTGGTACAGCGTGCCCAGGTCGGGTGCACGGACCAGGAAATACTGGCTGGTGGGCATGATGCCGGTGATCTCGCCGATGCGTTTGGCCTGGTCCAACAGCGACGGCGGCAGGCTCAGCCACAGGCGCAGGTCGTCCTGCACGCGCAGCTTCAGCAGGCCACCCGCGCAAACCAGCGCGACACCCAGGGCCAGCCAGGGTAGCGTGCGGCGCGCGGACCAGACGGACAGCGTCTCCAGCAGCGACTGCGCCACGCGCGGCAGGCCTTGCCACGGACGAGGCGCCCAGCCGCGCAACCAGCGTGGCAGCTCGCATACCGTGCAGGCATAGGCGCCCACCAGGCCCGCGGCGGAAAATACGGCGGTCTGCGTCAACGCGGGGAAGGGCGTGAACAGCAGGGCGAGGTAGCCCACGAGGGTCGCCGCCAGGATGATGCTCAGGCCGGGCAGCACCCGCCGCAGCGCGTCGCGCGCGGTCCAGTCGGGCAGGCCATAGCTCTTGCCCAGGTAGTGCAGGGGGAAGTCGACGGCGATGCCGATCAGGCTGGCCCCGATGACGAGGGTCAGGATGTGGACGCTGCCGAACACCGCCACGCAGGCCACGACGCCGCACAGCAGGCCGGCCGCCACGGGCACGAAAGCCAGCAACGCGCGCCAGCGGCGCAGGGCCAGCAGCAACAGCAGCACGATGCCCAGGAGCGAGCCGCCGCCTATCCAGCCGCTTTCCGACTGCGCCTGGGATTGGCCGGCGGCGGCGTAGAGCGCGCCGCCGGCGGCCAACAGCTCGCCGCCGTCCTTGGCCACGCCCGCGCGGGTGTCGGCCACCAGCGTGGCGATTCCAGCCGGGGAGCGCTGGTCGAAGGCATCGCCGCTGGTCTGCGCCCGCAGCAGGACCCAATACTTGCCGTCCTGTTCGGTCAACAAGGTCCCGCTGGCCAGATCGAAGCGCAGCTTGCCGGGCGGCCGCAGGGATTTTTCCGCCAGGCGCGCGATACCCAGCAAGTCCTGGTCGGCGGGCACCAGTCCGCCGACGGAAAAGGGATCGGCCAGTTCCCGTACGCGCTGCGCCGCGTAGGCGGCCGGATCGTCCATCAGGCGCTTGCGGTCGGCGCCGGAAATGAGCGAAAGCCGTTGCGCCACCAACTGCTGGCGCACTGCGTCCAGGTTGACGTCGACATCTACCTGCACGCTGGCGAACAAGCCGCTGTGGTTCCACAGGTGGCCCACGCCGCGCGCCAGTTCGACCGCCCGTTCCCGGTCCGGGGCGCCGACCAGCGCCACCATCTGCCGGGCCAGCGGCTTCTGGATCTGGATGTCGGCTTGGCGGCGCAGCGTGTCGCTGCTGACATTGGGCAGCAGGTCGAGCAGGCTGGAGGACACCGGCAGGCCATGGCGGCTTTGCCAGGCGCCCAGCAGCAGCACCAGCACCATGGCCACGCGGAATATCAGTGCAAGCAGGCGCTCGCGCTTGCTGGGCGCTTCGGTATCAAGGCGCGAAATCTCGGGTTTCATCGGCATCCAGCTTGTTGTCGGCGCGTGCGTTCTTCATCTCCATCACGGTGCGGTCGCCCTGCGTCTCGCGCAGCTCGATGCGGTCGACCAGTTTGCCGCCATTGATGCGGATGTCCTGGAAGATCTGCTTGAGCAGGGCGGACTTGGGCGTCATGACCAACTGCCAGGCGCTCGCCGAGCCGCTGACCTGCATGTCGAAGTTATCCTGCAAGCCCCGGGTATCGCCGGCCAGCACCGCCAGGAACAGGCGGGTTTCGCGGCCGGAGCCTATCTGCTGCGGCAGGGCCTGCCACTTGCCGCCGTCCGCGCGGCGGAACATGCCCTCCGGCGTGATCAGCAGGTCCTGGAACAGCGGCACGCGCAACTCCCACAGCAGGCCGTATTGAGAGGACAGGACGAAGGCGCCATTGCTGGTCAGCGGCTGCGGCAGCGAGCGCAGGAACTTCTGTTGCACGAACTGGCCGCGCACGACGGGCGTGGCCTGCAACTGCCGTTGCAGGTCGTTCAGGTCGAAGGCCTGGGCAGGTAGCGCCGCCGCCCCCAGCAGCAGCGCGCCGCATGCACCCAGGCAACGCAGGAAACGCTTCATGCTGCGTCCCCCCGTATTTTCCTCACGGCGGCGAGCAAGGGCTCGGGCGAGACCAGCTGCATTTCGCGGCTGGCGATGGCGACGGCGACCTGGGTGGTGCTGGCCCGGGTCAGGCGGGTGCCGGTGGTGGCATCCGTAATCAAATAATGAATCTTCAAACAATGCTCCCATTCCACCAGTTCGGCGCGGACGGACACGCGCTGCCCGAACAGGGCGGGGTTCACATAACGGAGTTGCAGGTCGATGACCGGGAAAACATAGCCCGATACACGCATGGCGTCGTAACCGTAGCCGATGGCATCCAGGAGCGCGCAACGGGCCTGCTCCAAATATTTCACATAGTGGCCGTGCCAGACGACGTTCATGGAATCGACGTCGAAGAACGGAACCGTCAAGGATATCTCGACGTTGTATACACCGCGCTTACGCATCGTCGTTCCAAAAAGAATAAAAGTTGAACCATTGTTGCGGCGCGTCCGCGCACTCGCGCGCCAGGCGGTCGGCGTAGCGCTGGGCGGCCTCGGCGATGGCGGCGTCGCGGCCGCCGCGCGACCACGAGATGCCATCGCTCAGGCGCTCCATGGCGATGCGATAGCGGCCGTCGATCTTGGTGCCGAACAGCAGGTTGACGGGGCAGCGCAGCAGACCGGCCAGCAGCCACGGGCCTTGCGGGAAGGACGCGGGCGCGCCCAGGAAGTTCGCCGTCACGATACGTTGGCCATGCACCGGCACGCGGTCGCCCGCGATGGCCAGCCATTCGCCCCGCTCGATGCGTTGATGCAGGTCCAGCATGGTCGCCGGATCCAGTTCCGTGACCTGGTACAGGCGCAAGCGGCTGGCGCCGTGCCGTTCCAGCAGGCGGTTGAAGGACTGGGCGTGGCGGGTGTGGACCAGGATGTTGAGGGCCAGCGTGCCGCTGCGCTCGACCAGCGCGCGGCAGACGTCCATGTTGCCGATATGCGAGCAGACCAGGATCTGGCCGCGGCTGCCATTGACCTGCGTGCGCACGCCATGCGGATCGAGGATGGTGACGTCGGCGGCCGTCAGGCGGCCCTGCCAGACATCGAGCTTGTCGAGGATGGCGTCGGCGAAGGCCATGAACTGGCCGAGCACCGGCCGCCGCGCCGGCAGCGCGCCGGCCAGTCCTTGCGACCGCAGGCGCCGCTGGTAAGCGGCGATGGCCCCGCGCGCGCGCGGCGCGAAGCAGAAGAAATACAGCACGATCAGCGCGACCAGCGGCCGCATCGTGCGCCGTCCGAAGCTGCGGGCAGCCCATGCGGTGAGATTCAGCAGCGGCGCCACGCCGCGTTCCCGCCGGCTGGCCCAGTGGCTGTCCGGAAGCGCGTCCGGATGTGGCGGCTTGCAGCCGGCGGCGGGCGTCGCGCGGGCGGCGTCCACCGTATCGGATCCGGGCGGTCGCGCGGTTGGTCGATGGGACGGGCTCATGGCGCGCGTCCCGTCAAGCGGCGCGCCAGCAGGGATGGGGCGCGCGGCAACATGCCGAAGAACAGGCGCGCATGCATGCGGCTGATCAAGAGGTTATCGCGCAAGCCCTTGAAATGCGAGACCCCGCCCGCCGGATAAGAGACGCGCGTGGACAGCCAGACCATGGGCACGCCGCGCCAGTGCAGGCGCACCAGAACGGCGATATCGAAGTCCATGCGGCGGCCGGGATTGCAGCGTGCCAGCAGCGCCAGGGTGGGCGCCAGCGGGTAGACGCGGAATCCGCACATGGCATCGGGAATCGCGCTCGACAGCGTATTGATCCATACCCAGACACGGGTCAGCCAGCGTCCGTAAAGCCGGCTGCGCGGCGCGTCGGCGCCATAGGCGGGCGCGCCGCAGATGACGGCATCGGGACGGCGACGGGCAGCGTCCAGGAAGGCGGGGATATCGTCAAGCGCGTGCTGGCCGTCCGCATCGATTTGCAGCGCATGGCTGTAGCCCAGCGCGGCGGCGTGGCGCAGGCCGTCCTGCACCGCCTGGCCCTTGCCGCCATTGACGTGGCGGCGCAGGAGGCGAGCCAGGCCCTCGCCGGCCAGTTCATCCAGTGTGCGCGCGCATTCGGCGTGCGAGCCGTCATCGACCAGCACGCAAGGCAGCCCGGCGGCCCGCACGCGTTCGACCACCGCGCGCACGGTGGCGGGGTGGTTGTAGACGGGGATCACGGCGCAGGGATTAAACATCATCGGCACGCGCTTCCGTCAGGATCCGCCCGGAGGAGCAGGGCTGGCCATCTCCGCGGAATTCGAAATACAGGCGCCCGCGCGCCGGTTCCCATCGCAACGACAGGTCGATGCGATCGCCCGGGCGTATCAGGCGCTGGAACTTGAGCGCGTCGACGCCCCGGAAGGCGAGGCTGGGAGACAGGTCGCGGCGGGCCAGCTTCATGGCCCAGTCGATCTGCGCCACGCCGGGCACCACCGGCGTGGCGGCGAAATGACCGTCGAACTGGCGCAAGTCGAGGGGGACGTCCAGTACGTAGCGGCGCGCGGCCGGCGTTGACGCCGAGCCGGCCGGGCCGTCGATGTGGGGGGTATCACGGACGTTGCTGGCATCGCGGGCATCGCGGGGGCCGCCGTCCGGCGCCGCCTTGTCGCCGGCGCCGATCGCGACTTCCATCGGCCAGCGAGGCCGCTGCAGCGCGTGTTCGAAATCGGCGCGCGGCAGCTTGCCCTGCGCGTTCCAGGGCAGGTCCCGCAAGAAGCGCCAATGGCGCGGCACCGCCAGCGCCTCCTGCGTGGGCGCCAGGTGGGCGCGCAAGGCCTGGGCCAGCGCGGCGCGGCCGCCATTGCGCAGCGCATGAACGCCCCGCGGCGTCAGCGCGACCAGGGCCGCCAGGCGCTTCTCGCCGGCCGCCAGGTCGATGCGCGCCTCGCGCACCCAGGGATGGGTCGCCAGCGCCTGCTCGACCGCGGGCAGCGCGATCCGCTTCTCCTCGATCTTGACGATGCGATCCATGCGGCCCAGCAGGATGAAGCCTTCGTCGGTCAATTGCACGGCGTCGCTGGTGTGAAACGCCTGGCCGCCCTCCAGCCAGGGCGACCGTACCCACAGCGCCTGCCCGGTGCCGATGCCGGAGCCGGAGCCAGTACCGGAGCCAGTACCGGAGCCAATGCCAACTTCCGCGCCGGGCAGGGGACGCCAGGCCGCAGCGCCTTGGCGCCACGCAACCGCGCCAGTTTCCGAACTGCCGTAGATTTCGCAGGGACGGCAGTCAAGGTCGCGCGCCAGGCTGTCGCTGACCTCCGCGGGCAGCGGGCCGCCGGAGGAGATGATCTGGCGCAGGCCGCCACGCAGCGCGGCGTGGTCCAGGGAGGTGCCCAGCCGCTTGAGCAAGGCGGGGCTGGCGATCCAGACGAAGCCGGCATGCGGCAGGCTGGCGTGCTGCAGGGCTTCGGGGTAGACCAACTGGCGCCGGGCCAGGCTGCGGCCCGCGCAGAGCGGCCACAGCAGGCGGAAGGGCAGGCCATACATATGCTGCGCGCTGACGCTGCCCAGCACGCACGCCGGGCGCTCGGACCAATGCCACAAGGCCTCCAGCGCCTCGATCTCGGCTGCCAGCTGGCGCCAGCCCTTGCGGATCTGCTTGGGCTGCCCGCTGGAGCCGGACGTGCACAGGACGACCGCGCCGGTATCCAGGTTCAGCGGCCCGCCTGGCAAGGGCGCAGCGCCGGCCATCAGGCTTTCGATCGTGGCGGCCACCGGGCCGGGCCGCGTCCGCGGCGGCGTATTGGTGTCCATGCCGGCGCCCTTGTCACCGCCCTTGTCACCGCCCATGCCGGCGGACTCGGCCGTCGGGTCCGGATCGACCTCCGGACCGGCATCCGTCAGCCACAGGTCCAGCCCGGCATCCTGCCGCGACAGGTCGGCGCGCGTGGCCGCGCGGCCGTCCGGCGCCAGCACCGCCGTGGCGCCGGCACGCCAGCAGGCCAGCAGGGCGACCGCTAATTGCGCCGCATCGTCGAACCACAGGCCGGCGCGGCGTACGCCGCGGGCCTGCAAGGCGCCCGCCAGGGCAAGGCTGTGCCGCCCCAGCGTGGCCAGGTCCAGGTCGGGGTCGTGGGCCACCTGGCGGTTGGCGGATGCGCCGTCCAGCAGCGCATGAAGAGGAATCCAGGCCATATTCTTGTCTACCTGGCCTGGGCTGCCTTGCGCGCGTGGGGCCGCAGCAGCCATTCGCCGGCGATCAGAATGCCGATCAGGATGTAGCTGATGCAGCCGTTGTACAGGGTCCACCAGGCGGTCGGCGCCCACAGGGCCAGGGCGGCCGCGGCCGCGCCGTTGAGGGCGAAGAAGAGGGTCCATGCCTGCGTCACGCGGCGCGTGTACGCGACGCCCGACGCGGGCAGGTCGGGTTCGCGCAAGCGCGCCAGGCGTTCAATGGCCGGCATGCCGCGCACCAGGCTGGCGCCGAAGACAGTGAACAGGCCGGCGTTGACCAGGACCGGATACCAAAGCAGCCAGCGGGGGTCCTCGGCAAAGGCCAGCACCAGGCAGAAAGCCAGGGCCAGGGCCGGCAGCAGGCGGCCGCCCGCCTGGCCGCGCCGCGCCGTCAGGGCGCGCGCCAGCCACAGCACGGCCAGCGGTAGCGCGATCCAACGGGCGCCGCCGCCTTGCAGGCCGGCATGAACGACAAACGGGTAGGCCAGTCCGGCCGCAAGCAAGGCGAGCGCCAGGACGGCTCGCGTCATGCGGCGCTTTCCTGCTGCCGCATCACCGCGTCGACGACGTCCTGGACGGTGCGCACGGCGCGGAAGTTCTCCGCGGCCAGTTTGTGGCCGGTCTTGCGCTTGATGTGATCGAGCAGATCGATGGCGTCGATGCTGTCGATTTCCAGGTCGGTATAAAGATTGGCGGCGGGCACCACGCGCTCGGGCTCGATTTCGAACAGGTCCACCATCGCGTCGCGAAGCACGTTGAAAATGTCTTCCCGGGTCTGCATCACACTCACTCCAGATACTCAGGCGCCACGTTGCGCCGAGACGAACTCGCTTAAATTGGCCACGGTGGCGAAATGGTTGCGCATGTTCCGGGTTTCGGGGTCGATGGAGATGCGATAGCGCTTTTGCAGCGCCAGCCCCAGCTCCAGCGCATCGACGGAATCCAGGCCCAATCCGTCGCCGAAGAGTTCGGCATGGCTGTCGATATCCTCGGGCGTGATGTCTTCCAATCCCAGCGCCTCGATGATGAGGATCTTGATTTCATTTTCCAGCTGGCTCATCCCGCTTCAGCTCCATTTCAAAATAGTTATGCAAATGTTCATTCATCAGCCGGCCCGCGATGGGAAGCGGGTGCTGGCTGGTCCATCGCTGCGGATCGAGGTCCGGACCGACTTCGAAAATGTAGTGCATGCGTTGGCGCGGTATGCGGTACCACGGCTCGCCCTTGGTCAGGCTGCGCGTGTTCATGTGGATGACGACCGGCGTGACGGCGCGCGCGCCGCGCATCGCGATGGCGCAGGCGCCGCGATGGAAGCGCGGCGAAGCGCCGCGCGGTGTGCGCGTGCCCTCGGGAAATACCAGCAGGGTCTCGCCGTCGCGCAGGACCGTGGCGGCGCGGTCGAACATCTCCAGGCTTTCATCGTTGGTAATGTAGCGCGCGTTGCGCACGGGCCCGCCGGTGAAGATATTGGTCGCGAGGCTGTGCTTGACGATACAGTTGGCGTTGGCAACGTGGCCCAGCAGGAACACCACGTCGAGCAGCGACGGATGATTGGCCACGATCATCTGGCCCGGGCGGCCCAGCCGTTCGGCGCCGCGGAATTCGAAGGTCAGCACGCCGGTGCGCACCAGCAGCCGTATGAATACACCGAACGTCCAGAAGATGGCGCCGCGTGCGCGCTGCTGCCGGCGAGACAGGTCCGCGCAGAATAGCCGCTGCGGCGGAAAGACCGCCAGCCGCAGGAGCAGTCCGCCCACGCCGAAGGCGGCGAAGGCGAAGGCGGTGGCGAACAGCCGCAGCAGCCACGCGTCCTGCCTGGGCGGCAGGGATTCGGCGACGGGATCGATACGGTTTTCCATGCTCATGACAGGTGTTGCCAGCGCCAGTGGCGCCGTTGGTGCGCGTGCGTCCAGGTGACGGTGCCCAGCGCCAGGTGGCGCAACAGGCTCAATGGATTGGGAAGGGCGAGGGACTCGCCGTCCCTGGCGCCGCGCGCCTGGGGCGCCGACGGGTTGTCGACGGCGGGATCGGCGCGGTCGGACCATGCCAGTTCGTAGTCATGACCGGCGGTCAGTCGCAGCGCCAGGGCGTAGGGAAAGGGAATGTCGTCGATCCATGTCATATAGGCAGCGGGCGCCTGCTCCTCGGCCAGCACCACGAGCACGGCGGGATGGCCGGCGGCCAGCAGCAGGCAGGCTTCGATGATGGCGCTTTCCAGGCCGTCTCCCTGCACCGACAAGGCCACCGTCTCGGTGGTATCGTGCCGCAGGATGGACCACATGCCGGCGCAGGCGTTATGGACCGACAGGCTGAAGGACGTGGGCGACAGGGCCTCGTCGCGCGCCAGCATTTGCAACGATTCGTAACCGCGGGTGGTTTCGCCGTGGTGGGATGCATAAACCATGGGCAGGGCTTCGCCCGCCTGGGTCAGCGGCCAGGCGCTGCCCACGGCCATGCGCGCCAGCGTACTGAGACGGCGCCGCTGCATTGCGGGGAGGAATCCGAGAGGTGGCGTGGGCGCGGGCGTGTCGGCAGGCGGGACGAATGGGGCCTGAGCCCATTGCCGCCAAGCTTCGACGCTGTCAATTCCGGGCGCCCAGGCGTGCCAGTGCGGAATTGAAAATTTCAGCATGGCGCGCAGTGTACCGGGCCGGGCGATCGTCCACGAGACATTCTTGTCACACTGTCTCCATAATGCAATACATTTTGTTATATTCAGGTTTCTGTAAGTTATGGTAGTCCGGCCGCTAGAGGCGATTGAACAGGAACAGAGGGGTGTCCGAATTCAAGATGGAAGTTCCCCGGGATGTGCTGCATTCCGATACAAGCAGTGGTTTTACCTTGACCGCGGATGCGCGCGGCGTTCCCGGCCTGCTGTGGGCTGGTCCGGCGGCGGCCGCGGATTACGACGCGGGCGTCCTGTCGCCCGCCGATGCCGCACGGGCGGCCTTGCCTCGCGGCGCGCGGGCGTCGTTGCAATGGCGCGTCAGCCGGTCGGCGTTGCGGCAGGCCGGCGTGGGAACCCAGGGCAATGCACAGCGGGCCTGGTCGCTCAGCCATAGCGACGGCCATGCGCTGGTCGCCTGGGCGCCGGCGGGCTGGCGGGTGGGCGTGGACCTCGAGCGGCGGCGGACCAGAGACCTTGATGCGCTGGCGCACTGGTGCTGCGATGCCGGCGAACGGGCGCATCTGGCCACACTTCCGGAGGCCGCGCGCTTGACGTTCTTCTACCAGCTGTGGACCCTGAAGGAGGCGTTCATCAAGGCGGCCGAACTGGATTTCCCGGCCGATATGCGCGGCGTGGGTTTGCGCGCGCAGGAACAGGGATGGACCTTGCGCACGCCACGCGGCACCTGGGGCGCGCGTTGCTGGGAAATTGGCGAGGACTGGGTGGCCAGCGTGGCGTGGTCCGTGGCGGAGGATGGGAAGACGTCCGGGCCCGGCGGGGCGGCGGACCGGCAGGAGGCGCGGCCCGGGCCCGAGCGAAGCGAGGTGGCGTCCGGCGTCGGGGGCGCCTGGCGGGTTGCGCGCGGTTGCGCCCTGCCGTCCGTCCGTCTCCTGTACGCCACGCCCGACCGCCAGGGGCCTGCGGGCAGCGCCTAAACCCCAAGCCCCCAAGCACCTAAGTCCCTATGGCAGGGACTTGGCCGCCTCCGCGCACGCCGTGCGCAGGCAGTCCAGGAAGCCGTGGTGCAGCGCGGACAGCGGGTCGTCGGCATGCACCATGGCGCCGATGTGGAAATAGACCGGCGGCTCCAATCGCCGCAGCGAGAGGCTGGGCCGTGCAACGCCCTGGGCGCTGTAGGCGTCGACGATGGCGTCCCCGCAGCCGGCCTCGACCATGGCGCAGGCCATGTAGTGGGTCTGCACCCGCAGCGCCGTCCCCAGGCTGACACCGTGCTCGGCCAGGGCCGTTTGCAGCAGCCCGCCTAACGGGTCCTGCGGATCCATGGAGATCAGGCGGTTGCCATCGACGGACCCCAGGGGCACCGGCGCGGCGCCCGGTTCCCGGCTGACATGGACCATTTCGGAACGGTCCAGGTCGATGCGCGCGATGCCGGGGTGGGCCGGCGGTTCGTAGGTCACCGCCATGTCGATTTCGCGCGCCAGCAGGCCCGCGATCAATTCCCCCGTGTGGTGCGTGTGGATACTGAAGGTGATGTCCGGCTGGCGGGCCCGGCTCAGGCCGGTCGCGCGCGGCACGATGGCCAGGCCCAGGCTGGGCGCGCAACCCACGCGCAAGTGGCCTTGCGGATGATGCCGGAGGTTGGCGGCCAGCTTGCGGACGCTTTCCAGGTCCCGTGACAAGCGGGCGATGTCCGGCGCCAGGATGTCCGCCTCACGGGTGGCCTGCAGCCTTCCCTTGATGCGCTCGAACAACTTGAAGCCGACTTGCGCCTCGGCATGCGCCAGCATCTTGCTGGCCGCCGGCTGGGAAATGTGCAGGGTCTGGGCGGCGCGGCTTAGCGATCCCGTGGCGCGGATGGCTTCGAACAATTCTATGTGGCGCAGGCGCATGGACGTATTCTGAAAGCAATAGCTGTAGGTTATGCGGCAGCTTACCCATAATCGCGCCCTCTGGATCGTCTATCAGGGAAACCCTGAGGAAAACCCAGTTTGGCCCGCTTGCCATATCCAAAGGTTATGCCATCTCGCGGCTTTGGCATTTGCGGGGGGGCCGCGCGAAGTCCAGAATCGGCGCAGACGGTTCTTTCAGGATGATTTCATGCGCGTATGCGTGATAGGCGCCGGTGTGATCGGGGTGTCCTCTGCCTATTTTCTGGCCCGCCAGGGCTTCGACGTGACGCTGGCGGATGCGCGGGAGCGGCCCGCCGAGGTCTCCAGCTTTGCCAACGGCGGCCAACTGAGCTACAGCTATGTGGCGCCGCTGGCCGGGCCGGGCGTGCTGCCCAGCGTGCCGAACTGGCTCTTGCGGGCCGACTCGCCGCTGCGTTTCCGGCCGCGACTGGACCCGCATCAATGGCGCTGGTGCCTGGATTTCGCGCTGGCCTGCCGCGCGGCCGTGGCGCGCGCTTCCACGGCCGAACTGTCGACCCTGTCCTATCTGAGCCGCGATGCCATGCACGGCCTGCTCGCGCAGGACCCGATCGAGTTCGGCCATGTGCGCAACGGCAAGCTGATCGCCTATCGCGATGCCGGCCTGCTTGAAAAGGCGCGCCGCCTCGTGGCCTATCAGGCGGCCCATGGGGCCGAGCAGTCGGTGCTCTCGGCCGAGGAAACCCTGGCGCTGGAGCCCGCCCTGGGCGGCATGCGCCGGCAATTGGCGGGCGCCATCTACACCCCCAGCGAGGAAAGCGGCGATTGCCGCCTCTTCACCGAGGGCTTGTTCGAGCGCCTGAAGACGCTGCCGAACGTGACCTTGCGCATGGGCACGAATGTTCGCGGCCTGCGCCGGCGCGGCGCCGACATCGCCGCGGCCGACACCGACAGGGGCGAGATCGAGGCCGACGCCTTCGTGGTGGCGTCGGGCCTGGGCAGCCGCGCGCTGCTGCGGCCGCTGGGCGTGAACGTGCCCCTGTATCCGCTCAAGGGCTACAGCCTGAGCGTGCCGCTGGCGCGCAAGGACGAGGGGCCCGCCATCAGCGTGACCGATTACGAAAGGCGCATCGTCTATGCGCGCATGGGCAAGACGCTGCGCATCGCGGCCATGGTCGATATCGGGAGCGCCGACGCCGCCATCGATCCGCGACGCATCGACCTGCTCAAGCGCCAGGTGGCCGAGGTCTTCCCGCGGCTGGACCTGGATGCCGCGACCGCCTGGGCCGGGCTGCGGCCGGCCACGCCAGGCAGCAAGCCCATCATCGGAGCCAGCCGGGCGGCGCGGAATCTATGGTTGAACCTGGGCCAGGGCGCGCTGGGGTTCACCCTGGCCTGCGGCAGCGCCGCGTTGTTGACGGCCCAGATGGCGGGCGTGCCCACGCCCATCGATGCCGCGCCTTTCCTGCCCGGATGAGGCGGGGCGGGTAGTCCGCCGGCCTGGTCTTGCGCCGCCCCGCGCTCGTTTCGAGCCCGGGGCGGCGCGGCCGGCGGGGTGGTTCTACAGCCGGATGTGCGTGGCGTACGAGAGCTTGCTCAGCCTTGCGCGCCCACGGCGTGCAGCGACATGCCGATCAGCGCGGGCGTGCCCATCAGCGCGACTTGTGCATGTCCTTCTGATGCGTGCCGCTGCCGCTCTGCGACGCCTGGCCCTGGCTGCCTGACGAACGTTGCTGGCCGGGTTGCTGCTGCTGGCCCGGACGGTTCTGCTGCTGTTGTTGCTGCGAGCGCTGCGATTGCTGGTTCTGTTGCTGACCATGCTGGCCTTGTTGGTCTTGCTGCTTCTGGCCTTGCTGATTCGATTGCTGGTTCATCATCAACTCCTGAGCTTGACGGGACCGCCAGGATGGCGGGCTCATGCGGACGAATTCCGCATGAGCCTCTTACGCGAGCAAGCGTTATGCCCTTGCTGAGCGTCAATGAAAATCGCGGCTGCGCGTATTCAGCGTGCCCAGCAAGGGCGTGAGGTCCACCAGGCGTCGCGCGATCAAATTGCGCACTTCGTTCACGTTCTGCCAGATGCCATAGATGCCCAGCAGCGAGGCCCCCAGCAGTTCCTTGCGCTGGCTTTCTATCAGCTCCGGGCGGATGACGGCATTGACCGCGCCGGTCTCGTCCTCGATGGTGACGAAGATGGTGCCGTTGGCGGTGCCGGGCCGCTGGCGCACGGTGACGATGCCGCACGCGCGCGCCAGGCGCCGGTCGGGATAGGTATGCAGGACCTGCGCGGTCTCGAAGCGGCGCGCGCGCAGCGTCTCGCGCAAGAGCGCCAGCGGATGGCGATTCAACGTCAGTCCCAGGGCCCGGTAATCCTCGACGATGGTCTGGCCTTCGTCCGGCGCCAGCAGGTCCGGCACGGCGTCCTCGACGATGGCGGCATCGCGCAGCAGGCCCCGCGCGGGCGCGCCGGCGGCCGCGGCCCAACGCGCCTGGCGACGGTGGCCGGCGAGGGTGCGCAAGGCATCGCCGGCGGCCAGCACGTCGAGTTCGTGGCGCTTCAGGTCGGCCCGCCGCGCCAGGTCCTCGCTATCGCGCAAGGGCGCGGCGGCGCGCGCCGCGCTGATGCGGTCGGCGGTCTCTTGCGACATGCCCTTGATGAGGTTCAAGCCCAGGCGCACGGCGGGACGGGGTTCGGAACCGGTCTGCGGCGCATGCCGCGAGCATCGCGCGCCTTCGATGGCGGCGACGGGGCCTGCGTCCGTCGCGGCATGGACCAGCGTGCATTCCCAATCGCTATGCATCACATCCACCGGCAGCACGCGCACGCCATGGCGGCGCGCATCCTGCACCAGCTGCGACGGCGCATAGAACCCCATGGGTTGCGAGTTGAGCAGCGCGGCCAGGAAGGATTCGGGCTCATGGCGCTTGAGCCAGGAACTGACATAGGCCAGCAAGGCGAAGCTGGCGGCGTGGCTTTCCGGAAAACCATATTCGCCGAAGCCTTCGACCTGGCGGAAGATGGCCTCCGCGAAGTCCTTGGCATAGCCATGCGCGAGCAGGCCGCCGATAAGCTTGACGCGGAATTTGTCGACGCCGCCCTTGCGCCGCCAGGCCGCCATGGAACGGCGCAGTTCGTCGGCCTCGCCGCCCGTGAAGCCGGCCGCCACCATGGCGATCTGCATGACCTGCTCCTGGAAGATGGGCACGCCGCAGGTGCGCTCCAGCACGGCCTTGACCTTCTCGCTGGGATACGTGATGGGTTCCAGTCCCTGGCGGCGGCGCAGGAAGGGATGCACCATGCCGCCCTGGATGGGGCCGGGCCGCACGATGGCCACCTCGATGACCAGGTCGTAGTACGTTTGCGGCCGCAGGCGCGGCAGCATGGTCATCTGCGCCCGCGATTCGATCTGGAAGACGCCCACCGTGTCGGCGTCGCTGATCATCTGGTACGTGTCGTGATCCTCCCGCGGCACGTCCTGCATGGAGAAAGGCCGGCCCCGGCGCCGGCTGACCATTTCCAGCGCGCGCCGGATCACCGACAGCATGCCCAGCGCCAGCACATCCACCTTGAGCAGGCGCATGGCGTCGAGATCGTCCTTGTCCCACTGCACCACGCTGCGGCCGGCCATGGCCGCGTTCTCGATGGGAACCAGGCGCGACAGCTTGCCGCGCGCGATCACGAAGCCGCCGGGATGCTGCGACAGGTGGCGGGGAAAGCCCAGCAACTGCGTCGCCAGCGCGGCCCATTGCCGCGCGACCGGCGACTCGGGGTCCAGTCCGCAGGCGCCGAAGCCTTGCAGCAGCGCGCGCCGGTCGTCCCACCATTGGTGGGCCTTGGCCACGGCGTCGATGATGGCGGGGTCCACGCCCAGCGCCTTGCCGGTGTCGCGCAGCACGCTGCGCGGGCGGTAGCTGATGACCACGGCGGTGAGGGCGGCGCGCGGACGGCCGTATTTACGGTAGATGTACTGGATGACCTCCTCGCGGCGCTGGTGCTCGAAGTCGACGTCGATGTCCGGCGGCTCGTTGCGTTCCTTGCTGATGAAGCGTTCGAACAGGCTGTTGCCCTGCGCCGGGTCGACCTCGGTGATGCCCAGGCAATAGCAGACCGCCGAGTTGGCGGCCGAGCCGCGGCCCTGGCACAGGATGCCTTGCTGGCGCGCGTACAGGACGATGTCGTAGACCGTGAGGAAATAGGCTTCGTAGTGCAGGTCCTGGATCAGCGCCAATTCCTTTTCGATCTGCGCGACCACCGCCGGCGGGGTGATGGCGCCGAAGCGCCGCCGCGCGCCCAGCCAGGTCTGCTCCCGCAGATAGCTGGCCGGCGTGGCGCCCTTGGGCACGATTTCATCGGGATATTCGTAGCGCAATTCGTCCAGGCTGAAGGTGCAGCGGCGCGCGATGTAGAGCGACTGGCGCAAGGCGGTCTCGGGGTACAGGGCGCCCAGGCGCAGGCGGGAGCGCAAATGCCGCTCGGCATTGGCGGCCAGCGCGTAGCCGCACTCGCGCACCGGCTTGCCAAGACGGATGGCGGTGATCGTATCGTGCAGCGGCTTGCGTGAGCGCAGGTGCATTTCGACCTGGCCCAGCGCGCTCACCGGCAAACCGCTGGCCTGCGCCGCCGCGTCGACGTGGGCGCGGTGCAGGTCGTCGCGGTTGAAATGCTGCAAGGTCAGGCCCAGCCAGGCGCGTCCGGGGAAAATCGCGGCCAGCCACTGTGCCTGGCGCGTCAGCACCTCGGCGGTCGTGCCGTGATCCGGCACCAGGATGGCCAGGCAGTCGGGCATGCCGCGCAGATGCGCGTGGCTGGCGGCGGGGGTTTCCAGGTCCTCGGGCGTCAGGGTGTAGCTGCCCTTTTTCGCCGCGCGGGTGCGGGCCAGTGTGATCAGTTCGGCCAGGTTGCCATAGCCCTCGCGCGTCTGCGCCAGCAGCACCACGTGGATGCCCGAGGACAAGGTGAAGCGGCTGCCGACGATCAAGCGCAGCTTGCTGGCCTTGGCCTGCACATGTGCTCGCACCACGCCGGCCAGCGAGCACTCGTCGGTCAATGCCAGTGACTCGTAGCCCAGTTCGGCGGCACGCTCGACCAGTTCCTCGGGATGCGAGGCGCCGCGCAGAAAGGAAAAATTCGACAGGCAGCAAAGCTCGGCATAGCCGGGCAGGGTCGGCACGATGGCGGAGGTGCCGTCACCGTCGTCGCCGTCATCGTGGCGGTCGTCCTCTTCGTCCAATACCTGCATGATTTATCCCCCTGGCGCCATCACCCGCCGTGCGCGGCTTCCGTCCTTCGCCCCGGGCTAGCCGAACAGCCCGTGCAGAAACCAGCGCCCCTCCTGCCCGTCGCGTTCCCGGTAGATCCAGTAGCGGGCGCCCGCGGCATCCTCGGCGACGAAGTAGTCGCGCAAGGCCAGGTCTCCGTCCCACCAGCCGCTTTCGATGCGTTCCGGGCCGCGCACCAGTGTCAGGGGCGACCCATGGAATGGCCGCTGGTCGCGTACCCGCAGGACATGGGGCGGATCGAGCAGCCAGTAGGGCCGGTCCAGCGCCGGGGCCGGACCGGCGGCGCCCGCCGCGTCATGCGCCTGGCGCCAGCGGTTGGCGGCTTCCGGACGATGGTCGGCGGTTGGACAGGGCACGCGTACGCGGTCGCGCCCAAGCCGCGCGGCCAGGACGTCCAGCAGACGGGCCTGGTCGCCGGCCTGCTGCGCGGGGTCCGGAAACAAGGTGGTGTTGGCGCCGGGCCGCGGCACGGTGTCGGAGGCGTCCAGCACCACCGCGATGACTGGCGCTTCCAGCACTAGCCGGGCCAGGCGCTCGCGCAGCAAGGTTCGCAGATGATCGGCCTGCCACGCGGGCTCGGCCAACGCCAGGTCCAGCGGCGTTGGCGGCCGTGCATGGCGGCCCCGTTCGTGTTCCAGCGCCAGCCGCAGGCGCGGCACGGCCAGCTGGCGCGCCGTCAGCCAGCCGCACAGCGGTTCGAGCAGGCGGCCGGCCACGGCCAGCACGGCGTCGGTGTGCTCGATGCGTTCGATGAGTTCGTGGCGCCGTCGGAATTGCGCCGGCGCCGTCAGCCATGCGTGGACCTGGGGCGCCTGGCCATAGGCCCGGTCCAGGGCCAGGACCAGGTCCGGACCGCAGCGCCGCTGCAGGCCGGCGCGCGGCAGGGCGCGCAATTGCCGCAGCGTCTGGCAGCCTATGCCGCGCAGCCAGTCCAGGTGGGGCCGGGCTTGCGGCAGCAGCCGGCAGGGCAAGGCGTCCAGGCGCCGCGTCAAGGCATCCAGGCGCAGCACCCGGCGGCGGCGCGCCGGGCTTTGCGCCAGCAGCCAGGCGCCGCCGGCGGTGGGCGCCATGGCCAGCACCGCCCGCAGGTCCTGGCTGGCGACCGTGGCGCGCACGCGGCGCAGCAGGCGGCGCGCACCGCCGAAGGCGCGCAGGCTGGCGCCCACGCCCAGCAGGATGGTATCGGCGTCGGCCAGCGCGACTTCGGGCGTGTACTGCAGCAACGCGAGGGCGGTGGCTTGGCGCGCCTCTTCCTCGGCGGCGACGTCGCGCTCCAGCATGATGACCTGCGGGGCGATGGCCGTGACGCCGCCGCGCCGCAGGCCTGGCTGGATGCCAAGGTCCGCGGCGGCGGTCGTCAGGGCCAGGACGCGATCCTGCTGCATGACCGCGCAAGCCGTGCTTTCAAGTGGCCAGGGCGGACGCAGGGCGTCCAGCGCCAGCCTGGGCAGGGATACGGCGATCCAGAGCGGAATGGGCATGCGTGGGCAGGGAGCGTGGCACCAGGGCGGTATCCAGTGCGATGAACAAGGGTTGGGCGCAGACGGGTCCGCGCCGTTTGAGCAGGTTGACGACCAGGCCGCCGCTGACGGTGCGCAGTTCCAGCCGCAAGGGCGCCGGCGATGCCAGGCTGGCGTCGCGTGCCGGTCGCAGGGCGAACAGCAAGGTGCCGCAGCCCTGGGCCGCCAGGTGCAGGCGGCGCAGGGTGGCCGCGGGCACCCGGGGCAGCCAGCACAACAGCGCGGCGCAACTGCCGTTCTTCAGGATCTGCTCGATGGACCAGAGCGCATCGGCTTCGCGCGCGGGGTCTATCCACCACAGGCGGCCGGGGTCCAGGCCCGCGCCGCGCCAGGCGGCGATATGCGGGACACAGGGCGGTTGCACCAGGGCGATCGGACCTGTGGAAGGCAGCGCGGCCAGGGCGGGCTGCAGCAGGCGCAATTCGCCGATGCCCGGCCGCGCCAGCAGCAGTTCGGTCAGGGAGCCGGTGGGCCAGCCACCGTCCGGCAGTTCGCGGGTGAGTTGGGGATGGCCCGTTCGTATCGCGGCCCGCGTGCCGCGCGCGAGCTGCGTCCCGCGCCACAAGGCGGGATGGATGCGCTCGGGGGAGAGGGGGGCGGCGGAAGACATGACACGGACAGGACAGGACGTTGCACTGGATAAATATACAGCATAAAATCACCCCCGCCAGCCGTCCTGGAAAGGGAATAAAAAGGGGCGGACAGGGCCTGTCTTCCCCGGACTTATCAACATCTTCTGTGGACAAGTCTAGGGATAGGTTTTTGGAAAATTTAAAAAGCCCTGTTAAATCAATGGGCTGGATAAATCGCGCCGGATCTGCACGTATTTACCCTGATAAAGGGAGCGACGCCTTTGTCAAGCGGTTTGTTGGCGGCGTCGTCGGTGGCCTCGTCGTTGGCCTCGTCATTGGCGTCGATGTCGGCCGTGTCGCCTTCCATCGACGCTCCTTGACGTCCCTTCAGCCTGGCCGCGACAACGCGGCTTGGGCTTCCCGCCGTTCCTCGGCCGTCAGCGCCGTCAATTCCCGGAAAGTGCCCGCCACCCAGGCAGCCATGGGCAGGCCATCGCGCAGCAGCAGGCGGTTCCCGGCCAGGGCGGGAATCTTTTCTCCCGGCAGCAGGGTGCCGCACAGGTTCAAGGGGTCGACGGCGGATACGGCGATCCAGGCGCCGTCGCCTTCCATCCTGCGCAATCCGCGCAGGATGGGGATGGCCTCGGGCAGGGCGAATTGCTCGCCGGCCAAGCCCGCCACGTAACGGCCGCCGCGGATCTCGCCACGGGCTTCCATCCGGTGCAGGACGGGAAGCAGGTCGCGCCACGGCGGCAACCAGTCGGCTTCGCGATCCAGCAGGCGCCAGAACAGCACGCCATAGCGGCGCAGCAATACGCGGGCAAGGTATTCCAGCTGCGCCGGATCGCTGCGGGGCGGGCGCGCCGTGACGGCCGCGGGGCCGGGCGGCGGCGCCGGTCGCGGCGCATCTCGTGTCGCGATCCCGGCATCAGCCTTGGCAAGCGTTGCTTTTGTCGCATCCGCCGCCTCGGCATACGCTCCTGCCGCGGAGACGGCCGGCGGCGCGCGGCGCACCACGGCCCAGCGGCCGGCCTGGTCCAGGCCGGGCGGGGGCGCCCCGCCGCGCCGGCGCCGGCCGCTGGGCGGTGCGCGGCGGGACGCCGGCAGCAGCAGCGCGCGCAGTCCATCGTAACTGTCCGCCGTGACCAGGCCGGCGGCGACCAGTTCGACCAGGGCATTTTCCAATTCCACCGGCAGCAGGCGTGTGGTGGCCAGCAACTCATCGAAGAACATCGCGCCTTCGGCTCGCAAGGCGTCATGGACGTCGCGGGCCCGCGCCGATAGCGCATCCGGGTCGACCGGCCCGGCCAGGGCCTGCCACGTCGCCAGTTGACGGCGTGGCAGCAGCACGATGGGCGTGGCCCGTACCGTGGCGGCGGCCCCGCGGGCGGGACCTGGCATGCGCAGCCACGCCAGGCGGCCGGCGCGCGCCAGGTCGTCCAGCCAGGCGGGCTGGTAGTCGGACACGCGGGCGGGCAGCAGGTCCGGCTCCCAGGCGCCGGCAGCGGCTTCATAGCCTTCCAGCTGCTCCAGCACATCGCCCAACGCCGCCGCTCCCTGGCCGCGCGTGGCGGGCGCCAACCGCTGCCAGTGGCACAGGAAGCGCATGAATTCCTGGCGCGTCACGGGTTCGATTTCACGCCGCAGATGGGCGATGGTGAGGCGATGGATGCGCGCCAGCAGGTGCCGTTCGCACCACTGTTCCGCCGTGGCCGCCGGCGTGTAGCGGCCGCGCATGATCACGCCTTCCTGTTCCAGTCGCGCCAGCGCGGCGACGCCCTCGGCGGCTGTCAGGGACAGCGGCGCGGTGAGTTCCGCGAGCGTGCGCGGGCCCAGGCCGGACAGGCGCGCGCGCAACAGTTCGACGATGGCGTCCTCGCGTTGACACTGTTCCGGGGCGGCCATCAACGGCGGCTCGGGGATGGCATCGGGATGGATCGCCAGCAGGCAGGGCAGGCGCTCCAGCGCCGTCCACAGGCGCGAGCCATCCGGCAGGGTCAATTGCGTGGCGCGGCCGGACCGCGCCAGGCTGCGCAAGCACGGACGCCAGTCAGCGTCGCCGACGGCAGCGGTGTCCATGGTCGCGGTGCCGGCCGCGGCCTCGCGGCCGGCACCATCATGCGCCGCGCCTGGGGCCGGGTCTGGACGTGGACCTGGACCTGCATCCGCGCCTGTCGGCCCCGGGCCATCGTCCTCGTGGACCGGCGTGCCCAGGCCGGCCGCCTCGTCGGCGGTGACGCAGCCCAGCGTCATCAAGGCTTCGTGCGCCTCGTCCGCGCCGCGCACCCGAGGCCAGGCTTGCGCGGCCACCTCCGCAATGGCCGCGGGATCCAGCGCGCCCAGGTCGTCGTTGCTGGCAGGGTCGGACCAGCGCCGGGCCTGTACCGCACGCGTGCGTCTTTCCTCCAGCGGCGCGTCGTCCAGGAAGGCGTAGGGATTCGCGCCGAGGATTTCCATCGCCAGCGGCGAAGGCGCCGGCAGGTCGCGCGCGAGCAGGGTCACGTCGCCCTGCTCGATGCGCCGGAGCACTGCCAGCCAGCCCGCGCAATCCATGGCCTCGTGCAGGCAATCGTCCAGCGTCTGTTCCACCAGTGGATGCGCCGGCAGCTCGCGTTCGCCGACGATGTTTTCGAGGCAGGCCGCCTGGTCGGGAAAGACCGCCGCAAGCAGGTCCTCGCTGCGCATGCGCAGCAGCTGCGGCGCCAGCTTGCGGCCGCCGCTGTAGCGTGGGATGGCGAGCGACGTGGTGGCGTTCCAGCGCCAGCGCGCATTGAACAACGGCGCGTCGAGCAGGGCCTGTACCAGCACGTCGCGCGCCGTTGCCGCGCGCAGGTACTGCCAGACCTCTTCAAGGGGAAAGCTGTGGCTGGTGGACAGCGACAGCACGATGGCGTCCTCGGTGGCGGCGGCCTGCAATTCGAAGTTGAAGGTGCGGCAGAAGCGCTTGCGCAGGGCCAGGCCCCAGGCCCGGTTGATACGGCTGCCGAAGGGCGCGTGCAGTACCAGTTGCATGCCGCCCGATTCGTCGAAGAAGCGTTCCAGCACCAGCACGTCCTGGGTCGGCAGCGCGCCGAGGGCGGCGCGCGCGCGCGCCAGGTATTCGACGATCTGGCGCGCCGCGCCCGCGGCGATGCCGGTTTCACCGCATAGCTTGTCGATGACGCCTTGCAGGTCGATCGAGGAGGGTTCGACCGTGGTGGCCGTCATGGTGGCCGTCATGGAGGCATGATGGCCCACGCCGTCCACCGCCGCGGCAGCCTGGTCCGCGGCATGATGGTCCGCGGCATGCGTCGCATCCCGCAGCCAGCCATCCACCCGTGCGCGCAGCCGCGCGACCGCTTGCGACAGCTCGTCGCTGCGGCCCGGCGCCTCGCCCAGCCAGAACGGGATGCTGGGCGCCATGCCGTGCGCGTCCTCCACGCGCACGCGCCCCGTTTCGATGCGCAGGATGCGATAGGCGGTGTTGCCCAGCTGGAACACGTCGCCGGCCAGGCTTTCGACGGCGAAGTCTTCGTTGACAGTGCCGATCTGCTGGCCTTGCGGTTCGAGCAGCACCGCATAGTCGGCATTGTCGGGGATGGTCCCGCCCGAGGTCACCGCGGTCAACTGGCTGCCGCGCCGTCCGCGAACCGTCCCGCTGACCGTATCGCGGTGCAGATAGGCGCCGCGCACGCCGTGGCGGCTGGTGTAGCCCTGCGCCAGCATGCGCAGCACCGCGTCGTAATCCGCGCGCGGCAGGTCGGCATAGGGCTCCGCGTGGCGCAGCAAGGCGTAGAGCGCGTCCTCGGACCATTCCTGGTTGGCGACTTCGGCCACGATCTGCTGGGCCAGCACGTCCAGCGGCGCGCGCGGCACGCGCAGGGTGTCCAGCTCGCCGCGCCGCACGCTGTCCAGCAGCGCGGCGCATTCGATCAGGTCGTCGCGCGACGTGGGAAAGAGCCGGCCCTTGGAAATGCCGCCCACCTGGTGGCCCGCCCGGCCCACGCGCTGCAACAGGGCCGCGATGGCGCGCGGCGAGCCCACCTGGCAGACCAGTTCGACCTCGCCGATATCGATGCCCAGTTCCAGCGACGCGGTCGCCACCAGCACCTTCAACGCGCCGCGCTTCAGGCGCTGCTCCGTATCCAGCCGGGTTTCCTTGGACAGGCTGCCGTGGTGCGCCGCCACGGCTTCCGCGCCCAGGCGTTCGGCCAGATGGCGCGCGGCCCGCTCGGCCATGCGCCGCGTATTGACGAAGACCAGGGTGGTGCGATGCGCGGCGGCCAGTTCCGCCATGCGGTCGTAGACCCGTTCCCAGACGTCGTTGGCCATCACGGCTTCCAGCGGCACGGGCGGGATTTCCAGCGCCAGGTCGCGGGCCCGGCCATGGCCGATATCGACGATGGCGCAGTCGGCGGGCGTGCCGTCGGCGTCGCGGCCGACCAGGAAGCGGGCCACGGCCTGCAAGGGCTTTTGCGTGGCGGACAGGCCGATGCGCACTGGCGGCCGGGCGCACAGGGCGTCGAGACGGGCCAGGCTGAGCGCCAGGTGGCTGCCGCGCTTGCTGCCCGCCACGGCGTGGATTTCATCGACGATGACCGAACGCACGCCGGCCAGCATGGCGCGGCCGCCGGCCGATCCCAGCAGCACGTAAAGCGACTCCGGCGTGGTGACGAGGATATGCGGCGGTTGGCGCCGCATGGCCTGCCTGTCCTTCTGCGGCGTGTCGCCGGTGCGCACGGCGCTGCGGATGACGGGCGCCGGCAGTCCGCGCGCCGCCAATTCCCCGGCGATGCCTTCCAGCGGCGCCTGCAGGTTGACGCGGATATCGTTGGAGAGGGCCTTCAACGGCGACACATACAGCACCAGCGTGGCGTCGGGCAAGCGGCCGTCCGCGGCCACGCCCATGCGCACCAGTTCATCGATGGCGGCCAGGAAGGCGGTCAGCGTCTTGCCCGACCCCGTCGGCGCCGCCACCAGGGTAGGGCGTCCGCCATGGATCAAGGGCCACGCGCGCTGCTGGGCAGGCGTGGGCCCGTCATACGTACGATGAAACCAGGCCGCGACCGCCGGATGAAACAAGGCATCCAGCACGTCGGCCTCGGTGGAGAGGGCGCTCATGCCCCCTTATATCGGGGCAATTCCCGATGCGTCAATGCCGGGCGGGTATCATTCTTCCCATGAAGACCACCCTGGACGAAATGCAGACCTTCATCGCGGTCGTCGATGCCGGCTCCATCACGGCGGCCGCCGAACGCCTGGGGCAGACGGTGTCGGCCGTCAGCCGGACGCTGGGACGCCTGGAGCTGAAGCTGGAGACCACGCTGCTGCACCGGACCACGCGGCGGCTTGCGCTGACCGAGGAAGGGCAGCTTCTGCTGGGCGAGGCGCGCCGCGTCGTCGAGTCGGTCGAGGCCATCGAGGAACAGATGGCCCTGCGGCGCCAGCAGCCGGCCGGCCTGCTGCGCGTGAATGCCGCGTCGCCCTTCATGCTGCATGTCATCGTGCCCCTGGTCGGTGAATTCCGCCGGCAATATCCGCAGATCGAACTCGCCCTGCAATCCAACGACCAGATCATCGACCTGCTCGAACAGCGCACGGACATCGCCATCCGCATCGGCACCTTGCGCGATTCGACGCTGCACGCCCGTCCGCTGGGCAGCAACGCGCTGCGCATTCTGGCCAGTCCGGCCTACCTGGCCCAGCGGGGCAAGCCACGCAGCGCGGAAGACCTGGCGCGCCACAGCCTGCTGGGCTTCACCGAGCCCGATACGCTGAACCACTGGCCCCTGCGCCATGCGCTGGGCGACAGCCTGCATATCCGTCCGCAGGTGGCGGCTTCCAGCGGAGAGACGCTGCGCCAGCTGGCGCTGGCCGGCGAAGGCCTGGTCTGCCTGGCCGACTTCATGTCGCACGAGGACCGCCGCCGGGGCGACCTGGTGCAGGTGCTGGCGCGCGACACCGTCGATGTCCGCCAACCCATTCATGCCGTCTACTATCGCAATACGCAGCTGGCCGCGCGCATTGCCTGCTTCCTGGACTACGTGGCGCAGCGGCTGCAACGCGACGGCAGGGTGAGCCGGGCCGCCTAGCGCGGCTGATGCGGCTGATGCGCCTGATGCGGCCTGGCGCCACCGCGCGGCCGCGCGACTGCAAATGCACGGCGAGCGAGACGCCGACCACCTGACGCGGCTCAAGTATGAGGATGAGGGCGGCCCGGTATTTTTGCAGTGCAGCAAATTGGCGTATCCTCTGATTCACGGCCGTGCGCGCGACCCGTCGCGGCCATGCTTGCCCGTATATGCACCTACGTGCACATACGGGCACATACTTGCACATACTTGCCCGTACCTGCCAGCGCTTGCATCAAGGTCTTGCATCAAGGAATCCGCATCATGAGCGACACTCCCTCCGCGTCCTCCTCTCCCCCCGCATCCCGCGCCGCCGGTCGCCACCGCGTGGTCGTCGTGGGCGGCGGCTTCGGCGGCCTGGAGGCCATCAGCCGCCTGAAGGGCGCCGACGTCGACATCACGCTGATCGACCGGCGCAATCACCACCTGTTCCAACCCTTGCTCTACCAGGTCGCCACCGCCTCGCTGGCGACCTCGGAGATCGCGTGGCCCATCCGTTATCTGCTGCGTGACCGGCCCGAGGCCAGCACCCTGCTGGCGACGGTCATCGGCGTCGATACGCAGGCGCGCGAGGTCCTGCTGGAGGATGGCGGCCGCGTTCCCTATGACTCGCTGGTGCTGGCGACCGGCGCGCGCCACGCCTATTTCGGCCACGACGACTGGATGCCATATGCGCCCGGCCTGAAGACCCTGGAGGACGCCACCATGATCCGGCGCCGCATCCTGCTGGCCTTCGAGCGCGCCGAACGGGAAACCGATCCGCGCCGCCAGGCGGCGCTGCTGACCTTCGTGGTCATCGGCGGCGGCCCCACCGGCGTGGAGCTGGCCGGTACCATCGCCGAGATGGCGCGCGTCACGCTGCCGCCGGATTTCCGCCGCATCGACACGCGCCGCGCGCGCGTGCTGCTGATCGAAGGGGGACAACGCCTGCTGAGCGCGTTCGATCCGTCCTTGTCGGACTACGCCAGGCAGGCCCTGGAAAAACTGGGTGTCGAAGTGGTGCTGGGCCAGACGGTGTCCGAATGTTCGGCGCAAGGCGTGGTCTATGGCGACACGCGGCTGGAAGCCGACACGGTGCTATGGGGCGCCGGCGTGCGCGCATCGCCGGCCGCGGAGTGGCTGGGCGCTCCCGCCGACCGGGCCGGCCGGCTGCTGGTCGAGCCCGACCTCACCGTGCCGGGCTACCCGGAGATCTACGCGGTGGGCGATACCGTCAGCATCGCCGGACCGGATGGCGCGCCGGTTCCCGGCATCGCGCCGGCGGCCAAGCAGCAGGGGCGCTACGTGGGCGCGGCCATCAAGGCACGCCTGCGCGGCGCTCCGCCGCCGGCACCATTCCGCTACAAGCACAGCGGCAACCTGGCGACGATAGGCAAGCGCAAGGCGGTGATCGACTTCGGCCGCATCAAGTTGCGAGGGCCGCTGGCATGGTGGATCTGGGGCATCGCCCACATCTACTTCCTGATCGGCATGCGCAACCGCCTGAGCGTGGCGCTGAGCTGGCTATGGATACACACGCGCGGACAGCGCAGCGCGCGCCTCATCACGCAGGGCAAATAGCCCCCGCTGCGCGAGCCTGAAATCCGGCCCTTGCCACGCGCGCCCCGCTCAACCGGATGACAGGATGCTGGTGCGCCAGCGCGTCAGCTTGACCAGGCAGGCCGCCTCCATGTCGCCGGCGCCGCTGCCTCCCATGGCCGCCGCGCCCTGGCGCTTGCATTCGGCATCCCGGAACTTGACGAAGGCCTTCTGGGATTCCTTCAGCGTCGATATCGCCTTGGGCGTTCCGGCCGACTTGACGTCGCGCAGGCTCTTTTCGAGGTCGCCATAGGAGGCGACCATTGCCTTCTCGGCGACGCGCTGGGCATCGCCCAGGCAATGACCGAGGGCGGTGCGGGGCTTGTCCCCGACTGCATTCTGGCATTCGGTGAGCGGATCGAGAATCACCGGGCCGGGACCCATGACCAGGGCGCCGGGCGGCCGGGCCGGCACGGTCTCGGCGATGGAACCGGCCGCGATGAGGGCGGCCAGCGTGGCGCTGCCGATCAGCAGCCAGGCGGGGCGGGAGAGGGGGTATCGGTAGGCCATGATGCTCCTGCTCGGTGGAAGGCGCGGGAGAGAGTCGGCGCCCGGACATTGTAGGTAAATCCGGGCGCGACGTCGTTCCCCACGCGCGAATCGCACGGGGAATCAAAACCTTTTTACCCTTGATGAATGTTTGACGCGGGATCGGCGGCGCCGGCGCGCCGGGATCCCGCCCCTGCGCGCCGGCTCAACGGCAAGCCAGCAGCAGCTTCACCAGGTCCCCCGTGGGCATGACGTCCGCGTACTTGCTCGCCATGTCGAACAGGTTCACCGCATGGGACACCTGGGAGCGGTCGTAGACGGCGTCCTGCGGAACCACCACCTTGTAGTTCAGCGCGCAGGCATCGACGACGGTGGCTCGCACGCATCCGCTGGTGGTGCAGCCCGTGACCACCACCGTGTCCACCCCCAGGCCGACCAGGTAGCTCGCCAGCGCGGTGCCGTGGAATGCGCTGGCCTGGTACTTGGGTATCAGGATGTCGCCCTGCCGCGGCGCTGCCTCCTTGACGAAATCGTAGTCGGGCGCCGACACGTCCATGACGCCGGGGACCTTGGCCTCGAACTGGCCGCGGTCATGCGGGCGCTTGGGCGCGACATGCGGGTACAGGACGGGCGCGCCCATCTCCCGGAATGCGCGCAGCAGCCGCGCGATCTGGGGGACGGCGCGCCACCCGTATTCGCCGCAGCTCGTCGGCATGGTCTGGATGGCCTGTTCGATCGGCACGGGCTCGTAGCCCATCGACCGGTATTGCACGTCGATGACCAGCAGGGCCGGACGCTTGCCTATCCCGGTCGGCGCTCCCCAGCCGGCGCGCTGATAGATGTCGAGTTCCCGGTCGGGAATGATGCCGTCCCAGGGACGGACGGGTTTTTCCACTGCTTCGGTCATGATGTCAGATCTCCACGGCCGTCGCGTCATATTGGAGCAGCCAGTCGTAGCGCTCGCGGACCGCCTGCGCCGACCAGTGCGTGTCGATATAGGGCCAGGCGGTTGCCGCCGCGGCCAGGTCCGGATGATGGAATATGCCGAACATTTTCAGCGATGCCTCCTTCGTGCGGTTGGCGCGCTCGATGCGCGCGCGGTCGTAGCGCGCGAGGGCCGCTGGAATATCGTCCGGCCCCTGCTCAAGGCAGCGCGCAAGCACATAGGCATCCTCCATGGTCATGTTGACGCCCATGCCCAGGTAGGGCGTCATCGAGTGGCAGGCGTCGCCGACCAGGGTCACGCGGCCCTGGGACCAGGCCTGCAAGGGGTCGCGGACGAACAAGCCCCAGCGGAACAGGTTCTCTGACCCGACGAACAGGTCGATGATGTCCGGGTGCCAGCCCTCGAAATCGCGCAGCGCGTCCGCGAGGTCGCCTTTCTCCGACCAGGATTCGGTGTGCCACGTGTCGCTGTCGACCTGCGCGGAAAAGCTGACGAACATCTCGCCGTTCTTCTGCACGGGATACGTGGTGACGTGCGCGGTGGGACCCACCCAGGTCGATGCCAGCGGCTCGCGATGCTGCGGCTTGAGCTTGTCCATGGGCGTGAGGCCACGCCACGCCAGGGCGCCCGTATAGCGCGCCGGCGCGGGTCCGAACATGGACTGGCGCACCCGCGAGTGCGCGCCGTCGCAGCCGATCACGACGTCGCCTTCGATATGGCTGCCGTCGTCCAGGAGCAGGCGCGCGCGGCCGTCGACCGTCTCGGCGCCGACGGAGCGCACGCCGAAATGCACGGCATCCGGCTTGATCGCCACGACGGCCTCGTACAGCACGCGCTGCAATTCCGAACGCAGCACCTGGATCAGCGTGTGGTCGGCCCGCGACGGGTTGGCGTCGCGGTTGTAGACGGACTTTCCTTCGCCGGTCTTCCAGTACCGTATGAGCCTGTCCTGGGGCGGCAGGTTGATCCGCTCCAGCTTTTCCTTCAGGCCCAGGGCGGCCATGACTTTCGCGCCATTGGCGGAAATCCACAAGCCGGCGCCGACTTCGCGCAGTTCCGGGGACTGCTCGTAGATGTCGACGTCGTAACCTTTTTTCAAAAGCGCCAGCGCCAGGGTCAGCCCGCCCATGCCTGCGCCGGCGATGATCGCGTGCGTTCGAGGCGGGGTGTGGTTGGAGTCGGACATGGGTTCTCCTATTGGTAATGTGAAGGGTTCTGCACGAGATCCATGATGGCTTCAAGGATCTTCACGTAGCCGGTGCATCTGCAAATATTGCCGCGCAGGTAGTGGCGAACCGTCTCCTCGGAGGGGCGTTCATGACGCGCCAGCATGGCCTTGACGGCGAGGATCATGCCGGGCGTGCAGAACCCGCACTGCAAGGCGCCGTGCGCGATGAACGCGCGCTGGACGGCGTCCAGCCGCTTGCCGTCCGCCAGGCCCTCGATGGTCGTCACCTCGCGGTCCTGCGCGTCCGCGCACAGCGTGGTGCAGCTGGACGTGGGGTTGCCGTCCACCAGCACCGTGCAGGCGCCGCAGACCTGCACGTCGCAGGAGCGCTTGGTGCCGGTGAGCCGCAGTCGCTCGCGCAACACGTCGATCAACATCTCCTGCGGTTGGATGTCGAGGGAGGCGGGCGCGCCGTTGACCTTGAAGTCCACGCGCATCATGGGAAATTCGTCGTTGGTCTGGCTCATGGCAGGCACGCTTTGAGGGCACGTTCGGCAAGGACGGATACGAGGTGGCGCTTGTAGTCGGCGCCGCCATGGAGGTCGTCGTGGGCATCGAGGGCCCGCGCATCGGCGTCGACCGCGGGCCGCAGGCGCCGCCATATTTCCTCGGCGGGAAGGCCGGCGTCCAGGGACGCGGCGGCCTCCTCGGCGCGCGCCAGGCGGGTCGGGCAGGCGGCGATGGCGCCGGCCCACAGGCTCAGCCGCTGCGGGTTATCGGTCGACCAGACCGCGCCCACGCCGACGGCCGGGCGCTCCGTATGCCCGAAGGCGCGGTAGGCGGAGCGCGTGCCCGCGGACTGCGGCGCGATCTCGATCGACGTCAGCAACTCGTCGTCCGCGCGCGCCGTCGCGAACTCGCCCAGGTGGAAATCGCGGCAGGGGACTTCGCGCTCCCCGTTCGGGCCGGCCAGGACCACCCAGGCGTCCAGCGCGCAGAGCAGGGTGGGCGCGTCCGCGTGCGGCTCGGCGAAACAGAGGACTCCGCCCAGGGTGCCGGCCATCCGCACGCGGATGTTGGCGACATGTTCGCTGAGCTCGGCGTAGCCCGGCAGGGACGCGCGGATGACGGGATCGTTGGCGATGCTGTCGTGCGTCGTCAGCGAGCCTATCGATATCGTGCCGTCGTCCCTCAGGCGCACGCCCTTCAAGCCGGGGATCCGCTTGATGTCGATCACATGCTCGTAGCGCAGGACGTGCGCCTTCAACGCGACCAGCAGTTCGGTGCCGCCGGCGTGGAAGGTGGCGGCGTCGCCGTGCTCCGCCTTCAGCGCGATGGCCGTGGCGAGATCCGCCGGCCGGTGCAGGAAGAATGGCTGGGCGCGCATCAGCCGGCTCGCTTTCCAAGGCTGGCGGCGATGCCCAGCAGGGGGGCGGCCAGCCACCACCAGGGCGACTGGCCCAGCGCGACCGCTCCATGGGCGACGCCCAGCGCCACGGCGACGTTGATGCCCAGCCTGGGCCACAGGAAGACCAGTTCGATGGCGCCGCCCGGGGCGCGATTGGACGGCGCGGCGCCCGCCGGCGCAATAGGCCGGGGCGGCGATGCCTGCGCTCCTCGTGTCCCTGCCTGTGGGTCGGGGACCGCGCGCGGCGCTTCGGCGGCGGCCGATATACCCGATACGTCCGGTGTCGCCGATACGCCCGATTCCCCGGCGCCGGTCCGCGCCGGCAAGGCCGCCATGGCGTTTCCGGACGCCGCCCCGGCGGCCGGTGGCGTACCGCCATCGAGCTGCGCCAGCTCCGCCCGCAGGCGTGCCTCGAACTCGGCGAAGAGCTGTTCGGAGCGCTTGCGCACGATGGGGTAGCCCAGCGAGGCCAGGCGGCCCGCGACCTGCATGCTGGCGCTTACGTCCAGTTTGCAGCGCACGTCGTCGCCGTCGCCCTGCTCCTCCAGGTTGACCACCATCCGGACATCGATGGAGGTGCCCGTGGCCTTGTCGCTGCCCACGGCCGTCAGGCTGACCTGCCGCTCGATCTCATAGGTGTCGATGTCGATGCGGGTGGGAACGTCCAGCTTGAACGGTCCTATCTTCTGCCGCATGACCGCGGAGAACACCTTGAGTTTTTCAACTTCCTCGACATTCTCGCAGCCGGGAATGAGCGTGGCGACCCGCTTTACGTCGAAGAAGATGGCCCACAGTTGCGAGGCGGTCGCGGGCAGTAATGCGTCGATTCTGAAGTCCATGGCGTCGGTGTTATTCGTCTGTCGGATTTTTTTCTTGCAGCGCGCGCCAGACGCGCTCGGGCGTCAGCGGCAGTTCCTTCACGCGTATGCCCCAGCCCTGGAACAGGGCGTTGGCCACGGCGGGCGCCACGGGCAGGATGGCGCCTTCGCCGCCGCCGCGCGCGCCGAACGGTCCAGGCCCGTCGCCGCTCTCTATCAGGGTGGTTCCCACGTGTTCCGGGACCTCTTCCATCGTCGGCACCTTGTAGTCGAAGAGGGTGCCATTGACGACCTGGCCGTCCGCGTAGATGTATTCCTCGGACAGCGTGTGGCCCAGGCCCATCACCATGGCCCCTTCGTCCTGGCCCTCGGCGGCCTTGGGATTGATCACGTGCCCCAGGTCGGCGGCGCCGCTTGCCCGCAATATCCGGATGGCGCCCGTGCCCTCGTCCAGCGCGATTTCGAATGCGCCGGCGCCGGTCTCCCAGAACAGCGGCTGCAGCTTGAAGCCGCCATCGCGGGTGTTGGGGTTCACGCGTCCCACGCCCAGGAATTCGCCGGCGGCCATGCCATTGAAGCGGCGCAGGAGTTCGATCAGCGCGATCGATTCCCCCGGTCCTTCGACGGCGCCTTCGACCAGCCGGTAGTCGGCCGCGTTGCCGCCCAGCACGTCGGCGGCGACGTCGCGCACCTGGCGGATGATGTCTTCGCAGGCCATCTGCACCGCCAGGCCGATGATGACGGTGGAGCGGCTGGCGCCCGTGCCCCAGTCATACGGCGCCTGCAGGGTGTCCGGCTGCGCCACGGCGATCATCTTCAAGGGCTGGTTCAGCGTCCTGGCGGCCACGATGCGGAGTACGCCGCGGCTTCCCTGGCCGATCTCCACCGTATTCGCGGAAACGTTGACCGACCCGTCCGCGCGCAGG
This sequence comes from Achromobacter aloeverae, assembly GCF_004121055.1. GTDB lineage: Bacteria > Pseudomonadota > Gammaproteobacteria > Burkholderiales > Burkholderiaceae_B > Bordetella_C > Bordetella_C aloeverae. The sequence continues at coordinate 676,343 of NZ_PYAL01000001.1, read as the reverse complement.
CGGACGATGGCCCCGCCGATGGGCATGATGCCGGGATCGGTCGCGCCCACGGCCACGCCCATGCCCCGGCGCCCTTGGTGCGCGGGCTCCGGCAGGCGCTTGAGCGTGTCCACGGCGGCGCGTAGCGACCGCCGCATGTCGACGTCCAGGGGCCTCAGGTCGTGCTTCAGCGTCTGGCCTTTTTGCGCCATGTTGAGCATTCGGAATTCGACCGGGTCTTGCCCCAGCGCGGCGGCCATGATGTCCATCTGCGACTCGGTGGCCCAGACCGCCTGCGGACCGCCGATGGAGCGGAACGCGGCGCCGGGCACCGTGTTCGTGTAGACGCCGACGGCTTCCAGCCGCAGATTGGGGATGTGGTAGGGGCCGATGGCCCGGATCGCCGCCTTGACGGCGATGGCGGGGCCCGTGTCCGCGTAGGCGCCGCCATTGACGACCGCGCGGACGGCTTTCCCGACGATCCTGCCGTCGCCGTCCACCGCCGTCTTCAGCGTCACTTCGGCATCCAGGCGCCGGCAGGTGAGCATGGACTCGGCGATGGTCAGGCAGACGCGGACAGGCGCGCGCGCTTTCCAGGAAAGCGCCGCCACCAGGGGGTCGATCTTGACCGATGCCTTGCCGCCGAACCCGCCGCCCACGTAGGGCGAATGCACCCGCACGCACGACAGCGGGATGCCCAGGATCTCCGAGCAGACGCGCTGGATCGCCGTGGGGGTCTGGCCGCCGCTCCATATCTCCAGCGAATTGCGCTGCCAGTGCGCGATGCAGGCGTGCGGCTCCATGGCGTAATGGAACACCATGGGGAAGGTGAAAGTATCCTCGAAAACGCGCGCGCCGCCCGCGAAGACCGCATCCACGTCGCCGCTTTCATAGGACCATTGCTGGAACTGGTTGGTGCCCTCGACGGGCGTGCAATGTCCGCGGAAGTAATAGTCCTTGAGCACGTCCATCCGCTCGTGGACCAGCGCCGCGCCCTCGGCCAGGGCTTCCCGGGCGGTGGTCGCGTGCGGCAGCGTCTCGTAGGCGACGACGATGGCATCGACGGCCGCTTCGGCGCTGGCTTCGTCCACCGCGGCCACCGCGGCGACGGGGTCCCCGACATACCGGACCTTGTCCAACGCGATGACGGGGCGGTCGCGCAGCGACAAGCCCCAGTGGGTCTCGGTGCCCGGCAAGTCCTTCAGGTCGTCGCCCGTGAGTATGGCCACGACCCCGGGAATGGCGAGCGCGGCGCTCACGTCCAGCCTGGCGATACGCGCGTGCGGCACGGTGCTGCGCAGGATTTTTCCGTGCAGCATGCCGGGTACCGTGACGTCGCTTGCGTAGATCGCCGCGCCCGTGACTTTTTCCAGGTAGTCGGCGCGAGGCTCGGTGCCGAGCGAAAACGGCTGCTTCGAATGCATGGCGAGGGTCCGGGTCTCAGTCTTCGAGCGAAATCTTCGAACGCGCGATCACGTCTTTCCACAGCGCGGTCTCCGCCGCCTGCCGCTTCACGACCTCCTCGGGCGTGCTGGATGCGGCCTCGACGCCGACCGCGCCCAGGCGTTCCTTGACTTCCTTGGACGACATCGTCTTGGCGATTTGCGGCACCACCTTGTCGATGACGTTCCTGGGGACCCCCTTGGGCGCGTAGAGCGCGAACCAGGTCACGGCCTCGAACCCCGGCAGCACGGTTTCCGCAAGGGTGGGGACGTTGGGCAGGGCTTCGGACCGCTTCGCCGTCGTGACGGCCAGCGCCTTCAACTTGCCCGCCTTGATGTACGACAGCACGGCGGGGCCCTGTTCGATCGCCATGACGACCCGTTCCGAGATCAGATCCACCACCATCGGCGAACTGCCCTTGTATTGCACGGGAAAGAGATCGAGGCCGGCGCGCTGCTTGAACAGCTCCATGAACACATGTTGCGACGTACCGGCTCCCGCGGACCCGTAGCCGTACTTGCCGGGATGCTGCTTCAGGAACGCGATCAGTTCCTGGATCGTGTTGACCGGCAGCGAGGCCGGCACCACCACGTAGGAGGGATTGAAGCCCAGGATGGAGACCGGTTCGATCTTCTGGTAGACGGTGTCCATGCGCTTGCTGAGCAGGGGCAGCACGGAAAACATCGACGACGCACCGATGAGCATTGTGTAGCCGTCGGGCGCGGCCCGCGAAACGTAGTCGGCCCCGATGATGCCCGAGGCGCCCGCCCGGTTGTCCACGATGACGGACTGGCCCATTTCACCGAGGCCGGCGGCCACGGAGCGCGCGTACAGGTCGGTGGCGCCGCCGGGCGGATACGGCGCGACGATGGTGATCGGTTTGTCGGGGAACGTTTGCGCGTAGGAGGAAGAGGAAGCGCCGACCAGGCAAAGTCCACAGGCCAGGCTCGCGAAGCGTTTTTTCCAACGGTGGTCAAGCATGGTTAATACCCCTCGGGAGTTATAGGAGAAGTCCAGGAAGAACGCTGGGAGGGCAACGTCCGGAAGCAAGGGCAAAAAGCAAGGCCAGCGAGCAGGAAGCAGGCAGCGAGGCCGTGGATCCGGTGGTGCGATAATCAACGTTCTGTCTAGAAGAATCGTATTCTGCAGAACGGTACGCTACAATGTCAACTAGGACATGCACTAGATCGAGTCAAATCAATGTCGGAAGAACCGGAAAGCGACACCAAGGCTGGCGGCGTTGCGGCAGTGGAGCGGGCGATCGCGATATTGAACGCCTTCCATGCGGGCGACAGTTCCCTGTCGCTCAACGAGATCGCGCGGCGAACGAAGATGTACAAGAGCACGATCCTGCGGCTCCTGACCTCCCTGGTCCAGGAGCATTGCATCGTGCGCCTGGACGACGGCACCTACCAGCTGGGGTCCATGCTCTTGCACTGGGGCGGGCTGTATCAATCGGCCTTGCGCCTGGACGACCACGTGCCGCCCATCCTGCGCCGGCTGGTGCAGGAGACGGAGGAAGGCGCGTCCTTCTTCACGCGCGAAGGCGACCATCGCGTCTGCCTTTTCCGCGTGGATTCGCCGCGTTCCATTCGCGACCATATCCGCACCGGAGACCTGGTGCCGCTCGACAAGGGCGCGGCCGGACGCGTGCTGACCGCGTTCGACCCGTCCATGACGCCTGCGTCAAGGATGCCGGAGCAGCCCTACATCATTACGGTGGGGGAGCGCGAGCCGGATATCGCCGCGATTGCGGCGCCCGTGTTCGGTCCGCAGAAAAACCTGCGCGGGGCGCTGGCCCTGTCCGGACCGGCCGCCCGCTTTTCGGCGGAGCTGCTGCCGTCGATGTCGGCGCGCCTGCTGGCGGCGGCGGCCGACCTGACGCGCCGGCTGGGCGGGGATACCGCCGCCTTCGATACCTGGCAGGAGAAAACGCGGTCCGCCGCCTGAGGCGCGACGGCCCGCTGGACCCGCGCGTCGTTCATGCCCGGCGTCCAGCCTTGCAGGATGGGGCCGGCGGCATGCGCCTGGGTCAGGCGTGGCGGTCCACGCGCATCGCCGGATGGACGACCTCGCCGTCCTCCAGGATCCGTTCGCCGTCCAGCCACAGGCTGCAGCGGCGCATGGGCAGGTCCAGGTGGCAGGCGGTGTCGTTATCGCCCCCCACCTCCAGGTTGGGTCCCAGGGAGAAAAGCACGTTGCCGTAGAAGGACAGCGCGTTCATCACGTGCTCGGTGGACAGTTGGCGGGAGACCGAGAACTGGTACCAGCGCGCCTTTTCGTTCAGGCCCCAGCCGATATGGGAAATGGCATAGGCGCGGTCGTCATCGAAGCTCTTGATGTAGCTGTCGATCAGGTGCGCGTCGACGCCGCTGCCGGAAATGTCGATGACCTTGCCATCCTTGATTTTCAAGGTGACTGGAGACTCGACGTATTTCTTGAAGGCGCAGAGGATGTCCCCCGGCTGCAGGACGACGGTGCCGTTGACGCCGCCATCGTTGCCCTGCGTGAACGAAAAGCCGGAAGGGAAATGGTCCCAGCGGCCTCGTTCGTTCGTGTAGCCGTATTCCGAAATCACGGGATATTGGCCCAGCTGGTACGTCACGTCGGTGCCGGCCTCGGACGTGAAGCGCAATTCCTTCGCCTTTTCCAGCAGGTCCTTGGCGTATTCGACGCGACGTTTCAGGTCCTCCGTGGGGAACATCTGCCGGAGGACGTGGAAGGGTTCCATCACGCGCAGGATGCGCGCGCCGGCGGCCTGGATCTCCGCCTGTTCGCGCGAGAACAGCAGGCCCACCATGTCGATGACCATGTCGGCCGATTTCAGCGTGCGCATGGCCAGTTCGTTGCCGACCAGGGGATGGCGCCCTTGCACGCCAACGGCGTTCTTCTGCCCGCGCCGCACGTTCAGGTTGAAGGTGGTCGCCCCCAGGGCCTGGATCGCCGCCATGAAGGCCGCGGCGTTGTCCTGCCATTCGTCGTCGGCGGTCAGCACGACCACCGTTTCGCCGGGCTTGACGCCGCATAGCGCCATTTCTTTGGTGAACAGTTCCAGTACTTCCGCATCGACTTTCAATCGCGGTTCCTCGCTAGGGTCTGACGATGTCGGGCAAGGATATCGCCCAACGCGGGTTTAAAGGCGGCGAAATCCTCGGCCTGCATCTGGTGGCCGACGCCGGGCAGGCGGGTGACGTACAAGTCATCGCGCAATTGGCGCAACTCGGCGATGTCGGCATCCGAGACGACGCCGCCCGTTCCCGCGCAAAGCAGGGCCAACGGTTCTTGCGTCCGCGCGATGTCGGCGTAGATATCTTCGCCGTGGAAATCGTCATAGGTGACGTGCACCGCGCGCTCGTCGCAGGTGCACAGCCATTCGGCGCGCAGCCCTTGCAGGACGTCCGGCCATGGCGCGGCGCCGCTGCGTTGCATGAATTCCAATGCCTCGCCTCGATGGGCGGCCTGCAACAGTCCCAGGGTTCTCGCCTTCGGCACCGGGTAGGCGCGACGGCCGGGACCGCTGGTGGGGGGATCGACCAGCACCAGCGCGCCGAACAGGCCTGGCGCCAGCGTGGCCGCGCGCAGCGCGATTCTCGCGCCCATGGAATGGCCGACGACGATGGGGGCGTGCAGCGCGGCCGCCTCGACGAACGAAGTCACGTCCTGCGCGCATGCGCCGACCCCGTAGTCCAGGTGCGGACCGGCCTCGGACAGGCCGCGCCCTCGCACGTCAAGAATGTAGCAGTCGTAGTCCTCCGATAACCACTCCCCGACGTGGCGCCAGAGGATGGCCGGGCTGACGATGCCGGGGACGATGAGCACGCTGGGACCTGGACCGGCCAGATGCAGGTAATGCTGCCGTATCCCGTTGGCGCGCAGGTGCGCTCCCTTGCTTCGATCGTTCACATTCCCTCCTTGCATGGCGCGCTCACGGGCGGAGCGGCGCGCTCGCCCCCTTGCAGCGCCGGGGCAGGATGCAAGGGGGTGCGTAGAACAGAACGTTATTCTACCAATCAGAACGAGAAAGAGAACCTTAGGGCTTACCCGGTGCCCGGCATCGCCGGGCTCCGGCCGCCGACACGCCGTCGCCAGGCGGCGAAGGGATCGGGCCTTACTTCTGCGCCATGGCCGCCAACGCCGCGGGATAGCGGCTGCCGGAGACGTTTTCGGGCGCGAAGGTCTCGTCCAGGCGGGCGCGGTCGGCGGCGTCGAGCCGGACGTCCACCGCGGCGACATTCTGCTCCAGGTGCGGGATGCGCTTGGCGCCCGGAATGGGGATGATGTCCTCGCCTTGGGCCAGCACCCAGGCCAGGGCGATCTGCGCGGCGGTGACGCCCTTGGCCGCCGCCATGTCCTCGATGACCCGCACCAGTTCCCGGTTGACTTGCGCGTGTTCGGGCTGGAAGCGCGGGAGGCTGCGGCGGAAATCACCCTCGGACAACTCGGCCACCGGCGCCAGCTTGCCCGTCAGGAAACCGCGTCCCAGCGGGCTGAAGGGCACGAAGGCCACGCCCAGCTCGCGGCAGGCGTCGAGCACGCCATTGCTCTCCACGTCGCGCGTCCACAGCGAATATTCGCTTTGCAGCGCGGCGATGGGGTGCGTGGCATGGGCGCGGCGCAGCGTCTCGGCCGAGACCTCGGACAGGCCGATGGCCCGCACCTTGCCCTGTTCGACCAGCCGCGCCATCGCGCCCACGGTGTCCTCGATGGGCACCGCGGGGTCGACACGATGCAGGTAGTACAGGTCGATCACGTCGGTTTGCAGCCGGCGCAGGGACGCTTCGGCAACCGCCCGGGCATTTTCGGGGCTGCCGTCGGTACCCGTGATTTCGCCGAAATCCGTCCGTTCCTGGCGATAGGTGAAGCCGAACTTGGTGGCGATGACGACCTGGTCGCGCTTCGCCTTCAAGGCCTTGCCCAGCAGGATTTCATTGCGCAGCGGCCCATAGACTTCGGCGGTGTCGAAGAAATTGACGCCGAGGTCCAGTGCCCGGTCGAGGGTGGCCAGCGACGCCGATTCGTCCTGCTGGCCGTAGGCATGGCTCAGGCCCATGCAGCCCAGGCCCACGGCCGAGACCTGGAATTGTGCGAGTGTGCGCTGTTGCATGGTGCTAGCTCCTTGGAAATGGAAAAGGTGAGAACGACAAGGTGGGAACAACGCCATGGTAAGGAATCCCGATTGATTCGATAATCCATGTAATCGAGATAACCTTGATCTATTGGATAGAACAATGAACCGGACGCAAACCTCGCAACTCATGGTCTTCGTCAGCGTCGCGGAACTGGGCAGTTTCCGGCGCGCGGCCGAGCGCCTCGGCATCGCGCCTTCGGCGGTGAGCCATGCCGTCTCGACGCTGGAAGACAGCCTGGGCGTACGGCTGCTGGCCCGCACGACGCGCGCGACGCGGCCGACGGAGGAGGGGGCCCGCCTGCTGTCCCGGGTCACCGAGCCTTTTGCCGATATCACGGCCGCGTTGCAAGACGCGGCGGAACAGGGCGATGCGCCATCCGGCCCCCTGCGCGTCACCATGGCCTTGTCGGTGGCGGAGGACCTGATCCTGGGGCGTTTGCCGGCTTTCTGCGCGCGGTATCCGGGTATCGAGCTGGACCTTCGCGCCGACGACAACTTCGAGGACATCATCAAGAGCGGCTGCGACGCGGGGGTGCGGCTGGGGGAAAGCCTGCACGCGGATATGATCGCCGTGCCCGCCAGCGGTCCGCAGCGCAGCCTGATCGTCGCCACGCCCAGGTATTTCGCCGCGCATCCGGCGCCACGGCATCCGCGGGACCTGGCCCAGCACAACTGCATCCGGCGCCGCTTCAGCAGCGGGCGCGTCTATCGCTGGGAATTGAAGAAGGGACGCAAGGCCTACAACGTCGACGTGCGGGGCAACCTGATCCTGCCCCAGCAAAGCGCCATGCGGCGCGCGGCGCTGGACAGCCTGGGGCTGGCCTTCCTGTTCGAGCACACCATCGCCGAGGACCTCAAGGCGGGGCGCCTGGTTGCCGTGATGGAGGACTGGTGCCCGTCGTTCGACGGCTTCTATATCTACTATCCGTCGCGCCGGCAGATGCGTCCGGCCTTGCGCGCCTTCCTGGCCTTCTTCCGGGCCGAGGCGCCGTCCTGGCGCGCGTGATGCCGGGTATCTCGCACCAGGCCAAGCGCCAGGCGCCGGCGCCGCAAAGCCGACGGCCGGCGCCCTGGGGCGCCGGCCATCAGTCGCCGGATGCCTGCCCGGCGTGTCTTTGCGGTGCTGCTGGCGTTATTGGATCTTGATGCCGCGTTCTTTCACCAGCACGGCCCACTGCGAGGTTTCCTTGGCCAGGTGGGCTCGCAATTCGTCGGGGGTGCTGCCGACCGGTTCCGCGCCGATGGAGTCCAGCGTGTCCTTGACCTTCGGATCGGCCATCGCCTCGCGCATCGACGTGTTGAGCTTCTGCACGATTTCCGGCGGCGTGCCGGCCGGAGCGAAAGCGCCGAACCAGGGCAGCAATTCATAGCCGGGCAGGCCGGCCTCGGCCACCGTCGGCACATCGGGCAGGGCCGAGGAGCGCTTGGACGGGGTGACCGCCAGCGCGCGCAGCTTGCCGGCCAGGATGTGGGGCTTGGCCGACGTGATGCTGTCGAACATGTAGTCGACCTGGCCGCCCAGCAGGTCGGCCATCGCGGGGCCGCTGCCCTTGTAGGGCACGTGCAGCATGTCGACTTGCGCCATCGACGCGAACAGCTCCCCCGCCAGGTGGATGGAGGTGCCGACGCCGGCCGACGCGTAGGTGTAGCGTCCGGGCTTGGCCTTGGCCTGCGCGATGACGTCGGCCACGCTGTGCACGTCGTTGCGCTGGGGATTGGTCACCAGCACGTTGGGAACGATGGCCAGCAGGGAGATCGGCGCGAAGTCCTTCTGGGGGTCGTAGTTCATGTCGTGGTACAGCGCGGGATTCACGGCCATGCCGTTGGCCGCGATCATGATGGTGTAGCCATCGGGCGCCGCGCGCGCCACCGTCGATGCTCCGATATTGCCGCCCGCGCCGGGGCGGTTCTCGACGATGAACGAGGTGCCCAGCTTGCGGCCCATGGCCTCGGCCAGCGTGCGCGCGATGGCGTCCATGGCGCCGCCCGGCGGGAAGGGAACCACCCACTTGACGGGCCGTTCGGGGTAGCCCGCGGCGTGGGCGCCGGCCGCGCCCAGGAGAAAGCCGGCGGCCAGCATGGCGCGCGCGAGAACTCGGGTAATACGCATGGAAGTCTCCTATGTCCTTGTTCTGTCCTGCCCGGGCACGGCCCGGGTGGTAAATCGGGGTAGCCAGCGCGCCGGGATTTATCCCTTGCGGCTGTAGAACGCCAGCTTGTCCTCGTCCAGCATCAGCCCCAGCCCCGGTCCGGCCGGCACGTGCATGGCGAAATCCTCGTAGCGCGGCGGATTGGCCACGATGTCGTCCTTGAGCAGCAGGGGCCCGAAAAGCTCCGTGCCCCAGGCCATGGTGGGCAGGGCGCGGAACGCGTGCGCCGACGCTACCGAGCCGATGGAGCCTTCCAGCATGGTGCCGCCATACAAGGCCATGCCGGCCGCGTCGCCGACGGCGGCGCAGCGCAGCACGCCGTGCAGGCCGCCCGACTTGGCGATCTTCAGGGCCAGCACGTCGGCCGCGCCCAGGCGGGCCAGCTCCAACGCGTCCTCGGGCGTGGCCACTGCCTCGTCCGCCATGATGGGGACGACGAAGCGCGCGGCCAGGCGCGCCATGCCGGCGCGGTTCTCGCGGGCGATAGGCTGTTCGATCAGGTCCACGCCGGCGGCCTCCAGGCGGGCGATGGCGCCGGCGGCGTCGGCTTCGTTCCAGGCCTGGTTGACGTCCACGGTGACGCGCGCGCGTTCGCCCAACGCGGTCTTGATGCTTGCCACGTGGCGCACGTCGTCGGCGATGGCGCGCCGGCCTATCTTCAATTTGAACGTGTCGTGCCGGCCGGCGGCCAGCAGGGCCTGCGCTTCGTCGATATCGCGCGCCGTGTCGCCACTGGCCAGCGTCCACAGCACGGGCAGGGCATCGCGCACATGGCCGCCCAGCAGCGCCGACACCGGCACGCCCAGGCGTTTGCCCTGGGCGTCGAGCAGGGCGGTTTCCAGCGCGGACTTGGCGCAGCGGTTGCCGCGCGCGACCTTGTCCAGGCGGTGCAGGGCAGCATTGACGTTGCCGGCATCCTGGCCCACCAGGGCCGGGGCCAGGTAAGTGTCGATGGCCAGCTTCATGCCCTCGGGGCTTTCCTCGCCGTAGGCCAACCCGCCTATGGTGGTGGCCTCGCCCAGCCCTTCGATGCCGTCGCTGGCGCGCAGGCGCACGATGACCAAAGTCTGCTTCTGCATGACGGTCATGGCCAGCTGGTGGGCGCGGATGGTGGGCAGATCGACCAGGAGGGTCTCGATCGACACGATAGTGGGCGTAGGCATACCTGAAACGAGCGTAATCATGAATAGCCGCAGTATTGCCCTGGAAAGGGAGGGCGTCCAAGACTATATTGGTTGGCGTCCATACTTTTGAGGTATAGCCATGGAGTTCAGGCACCTGCGTTATTTCCAGGCGCTGGCGCGCGAGGGCAGTTTTACCCGGGCGGCCGCCGCGCTGCATATCGCGCAGCCCCCGCTGTCGCGCCAGATCCGCCAGCTGGAGGAAGAGCTGGGCGTGAGCCTGGTCGAGCGGGGCACCCGCGGACTGAAGCTGACCGAGGCGGGGCGCTTCTTCTATGAGCAATCCCTGCAGTTGAGTGCGCGCCTGGACGAAATCGTGGTCGGCACGCGGCGCCTGGGCGCGCATGCGGCCCGCTGGTTCGGCATCGGCTTCGTGCCGTCCACCTTGTCCGGGTTCGTGCCTGAATTGATACGCCATTTGCGACAGGCGGACGCGCGGGTCGAGGTGGGGCTGAGCGAGATGACCACCTTGCCGCAGATAGAGGCCTTGAAGAGCGGCCGCATCGACCTGGGCATCGGCCGCATCCCCTTCGACGATCCGGCCATCGAGCGCCGCGTGTTGATGGACGAGCCGCTGGTGGCCGTCCTGCCGCTGCAGCATCGACTGGCCGCGCGCAAGCGGCTGACGGTGGCCGAACTCGCGGAGCAGCCTTTCGTCCTTTATCCGGCGCGGCCGCGGCCGAACTACGGCGACCACGTGATGGGCCTGTTTCGCGCGGCGGGCCACCAGCCCGTGGTCGTGCAGGAGGCCAATGAGCTGCAGACGGCGCTGGGCCTGGTCGCGGCGGGCCTGGGCTTGACGGTGGTGCCGGCCAGCGTGCAGCGGTCGCTGCGCGCGGATCTGCTCAGCCTGCCCATCGCCGCCGGGCCGCCCCACGATGAAAACGCCTTTCCGGAGGGTAGCAGGCACAAGGCGCGCGGCGTGGGGGCTCTTCCATCATTCACGTCGCCGGTGATACTCAGCTGGCGTCGGGGCGACGCGTCGCCGTTCCTGGCGCAGGCCATCGCCGCGGCGGAGCAATTGGCGCGCGCCCCTGGGCTCAGGCGGCGTCGTGGAAAATGATGCCCAGCGTGTAGCGGCTTCCCGCGCGCACCCGGCTGACGCCGTGGCGCAGCTTCACCCGATAGTCGCCGCGCGTGCCGGCCACGGGGCGTTCGTTGACGGCGAACACCACCGCGTCGCCCTGGCGCAGATCGACAACCTCCACGCGCGACTGCTGGCGCGGCCGTTGTTCGGTAAGGACGAACTCCCCGCCTTCGAAGTCGCGGCCGGGTTCGGAGAGCAGCACCGCCACCTGCAAGGGGAAGACGTGTTCGCCGTAGAGATCCTGGTGCAGGCAGTTGTAGTCGCCCGCGCCGTAGCGCAGGATCAAGGGCGTGGGTCGTGTCTGCCCGGCGGCATGGCAGGCCTCCAGGAACTCGGCATGGGCCGCCGGGTAGCGCGCGTCGCTGCCCAGGCGGGCATTCCAGGCGTTGGCGATGCCGACCAGCCTGGGATAGAACGCCAGGCGCAGCGCCGCCACCAGGTCCGGCAGGGGGTAGGCGAAGTACTGATATTCGCCGCGGCCGAAGCCATGCCGCTGCATCACGATGCGGCTGCGATAGCGCGGCTGGCCGGGGGGGCCGCTGTCGTCGTAGGCGGCGCTCAGCGCATCGCACATCGCGGGCGTCAGCAGGCGGTCGATGATCGCGCAGCCGCCCGCGTCCAGATCCCGAGCCAGGCGGGCGTCATCCACGCGTGCCAGGCGTTCGGCGAGCGGAGCGGGGACGGGGGCGGGGACGGAGACAGGCAAGGGGTCGGCCCAGGGTTGGGCCGGGGGAAGAGGCAGGTTCAGCGGTAAATTGGCAGGCATGCCTTGCATGATGCGCCCGGCGCCGCGCCCCGGCACTCCGGTTATTGCGGCGCGGCCCGGCGGCGGCCCGTAACCGTAAGGGTGATCGGGTGATCGGGCGATCAACCGCAACGCAAGGCGGTCAGCGCGTTGTTCTTGTCCGTGATCAGGTTGATGCGGGTCGGATCGTATTCCATGGTCATCACCTGGCCAGGCTTGAGCACCCGTACCTTGGCGGAATGCGATCCCGTGCGAGCCTGCTCCGTCGTCTCGTTGGTGAGCGTCTTGCCTATCATGTTCTGCACGGGCTGGGCGTCGCAACTGACCCGCGCGCCGCCGGTGGCCGCGCCGCCATAGCCGCTACCGCCGTAGCTGCCGCCCCCGTAGCTGCCGCCCCCATACGTGCTGCCGCCGCCATAGCTGCCGGCGCCGGTCGAACTACTGGCGCTGCTCGAACTACTGGCACTGCTCGAACTACTATCGCTGGTCGACGAAATAGTGTCGTTGTTGTGGGCGCAGGCGGTCAGCCCGGCGATTAGGAAAACGGCGGTGAACTTCCAGTTCATGCATACCTCGGCTTGCGTGAGTCGACACGAATTCCGATCATAGACCAAGGTTTGCATCCACAGGTTCCGGGGAGTACAAGTCGTCGCAACTTGACAATAACGCCCATATCGAATCGCGTACCGCCGGCCCGGCGCCCCGCCGGCAGGGCCGGTCGCCATCCTGCGCGGCCTATTCCGCCCCCAGGGGCGTGGCGATTTCCTCCAGCGGCTTGCGTTCCGCGTCCACGCCGTGGCGCAAGGCCAGCCCGCCCGCGACGATCACCAGCGCGGCGGCCGCCAGGTAGCCGCCCGCCAGGTCGGCCCGGGTGCCGGTCTCGATCAGGTATCCGAACAAGGCCGGGCCGGCCACCCCGCCCACGCCCGTACCCACGGCATAGAAGATCGAGATCGCCAGCGCCCGCGTTTCCAGCGGGAATACCTCGCTGACGGTCAGATAGGCCGAGCTGGCGGCCGCCGACGCCAGGAAGAACACCGCCGACCAGCACAAGGCCAGGCCATCGGCCCCCAGCCATCCGCGCAGGAATACCCAGGCCGTCGCCGCCAGGGCCAGCCCCGAGCAGACATAGGTCACGGCGATCATGCGCCGGCGCCCAACCCGGTCGAACAGGGGGCCGAGCGCCAGCGGGCCCAGCACGTTGCCCAGCGCGAAGGGAAAGACGTACAGCGCCACGCGCTCCCCGGATACGCCCATGTAGCGGGTCAGCACCAGCGCATAGGTAAAAAAGATGGCGTTGTAGAAAAACGCCTGCGACACCATCAGGGCCAGCGCCACCGCGCTGCGCCGCCGGTATCGCCGCAGCAGGACGCGCGCGACGTCGCGCAGGCTGGCGCCGGCATGGCGATGGAAGGTAATGCTGCCGTGCGCGGGCGGCAGGTCGCCGTGCCGGACGCGCACGTGCGCCTCGACGGCGTCGACGACACGCCGCGCCTCGTCGGCGCGTCCATGCGAGAGCAGCCAGCGTGGGCTTTCCGGCACGTCGCGCCGGACCAGCAGGATCGCCAGCGCGAGTACCGCACCCAGGCCGAAGCCCGCGCGCCAGCCCAGCGCCGGCCCCAATACCCGGGGGTCCAGCAGCAGCAGGCTCAGGCCCGCGCCCAGGGCGGCGCCCAGCCAGAAGCTGCCGTTGATGGCCAGGTTGACGCGGCCGCGCACGCGGGCGGGTATCAGCTCGTCGATGGCCGAATTGATGGCGGCATATTCGCCGCCTATGCCCAGCCCGGTGGCGAAGCGGCAAACCGCGAAGAAGACGAAACCCTGGGAAAACGCGGTCGCCAGCGTGGCCGCCATGTAGATGCCCAGCGTGAGCAGGAACAGTCTCTTGCGTCCCAGGCGGTCCGCCAGGCGGCCGAATCCCAGGGCGCCGATCACCGCGCCGGCGATGTACAGCGATCCGGCCCAGCCGACCTCGGTCGCCGACAGGGCCAGCGTGTCGGCGCGTTGCAGCACGCCGCCGATGGACCCGACCAGGGTCACTTCCAGGCCGTCCAACACCCAGGCCACGCCCAGCGCCAGCGTGATGCGCCAGTGCCAACCCGACCAGGGCAGCCGGTCGAGGCGGGCGGGGATGTCGCTGGTGATGCTGTCCGGTGGCGGCTCCGGGCCTTGGTTCACCTGGGTGGGAGGCGGTAGGCGGTTCATGCTGGCGATGGGCGGGGGGCGATCCATGCTGGCGGAGAGCCGGAGTGCGGCGTCTTCCTTGTTTTCCGTAGGCGGTTCGGCGGTTCGGCGGTCCGGCGGTCCGGCAGTCCGGCAGTCCGGCAGTCCGGCGGTCCGGCAGTCGGCTGCCAGGTGCCGCGGGCCGCGGGCCGCGCCCGGCCCGCAAGTTCCGCGCCCGTCGCCGTGGTCCGTCCCATCGCCATCCGCGTTCCCACCGCCGCCGGGCCCTGTCCCGCGAGCGTCCCGGCCCTGCCGTCGACGAGCGCTGCTGCGCTAATATGGCCGCAGCCTGGATCCGAGGCCGCGCCCGGGCGCCGCGCGACAGGCGCGCGGACCGCGGGCATCTCCGGGTAGACCCCATGCTCGACCTGAACGAATTCCTGACGTTTTCGGCCATCGCCGATACCAAGAGCTTCTCCCGGGCGGCGGAAAAGCTGGGCATCTCCAAGGCGCTGGCGAGCAAGCACATGGCCGATCTGGAGCGATCGCTGGGCGTCAGGCTGCTGCACCGCACCACCCGCAAGCTGGGCCTCACGCCGGCCGGCGAGCTGTTTCACGATCGCTGCCGCCAACTGATCGCCCACGCCGAGGACGCCCGCCACGAAATCGAGCAATTCCGCAGTTCGCCGGGCGGGCACATCCGCATCAGCTCCGCCATGACCTTCGGCCGGCGCCATCTGCTGCCGGCCATCGCGCGTTTCCTGGCGCGCTATCCCGAGGTATCGGTCGACGTGGACCTGAGCCAGCAGTTTCCCGACCTTATCACCGGCGGCGCCGACGTGGTCATCCGGCAGGCCGACGAACCGGTGCTGCTGTCGCTGGTCGCCCGGCGGCTGGCGCCGATGCGCATGGTCGCCTGCGCCAGCCCGGCCTACCTGGCGCGCCGCCCGGCGCCCCTCACGCCGGCCGACCTGGCGGCGCACAACTGCCTGGTCTACTTCGCCAATGCGCGGGGGGAGTGGACCTTCCAGGGACCGGACGGCGATTGCGCGGTCAAGCCCAAGGGGAATTTCAAGGCCAACAGCGCCGACGCCGTGGTGGAGGCCGCGCTCGCGGACCTGGGCATCGCCGTGGTGCCGACGTTCGCGGCCAGCGAGGCCTTGCGCGATGGCAGGCTGCGGCGCGTGCTGGCGGACTATCGCCTGCCGGAGCGGGCGCTCTATGCCGCCTATCTGCCCAATCCCACCATGGCGCATTGCACCAGGTTGTTCGTCGATTTCCTGGTGGCGCAATTCGGCGAACAGCCCTATTGGGATTGACCCGCGCGAATTGACGCGCGCGGACGGCCCGTGAACAGTCTGTTCATCGATAGGCATTGAATCGCCGCGCGCCGGCGCTCAACATCGCAAGCTTCAAACGCAGACGATGAGAGGTCGATTCATGTCATCAGCAGCATCCGCGCACGACGCCCTGGGCGGCACCAACGCCGTGACCTGGCATGGCGGCGAGGAACACTGGACCCGGCGCGACGACGTCGACCTGTTCCTCTGGCACAAGCCGGCCGCCGCCGGCGTGCCGCATGCCGGCACGATATTCTTCGTGCACGGCTCGTCCATGGCCTCGCAGCCCACGTTCGATCTCAGCGTCCCGGGACGGCCCGATTCCTCGGCCATGGACTGGTTCGCCGCGCGCGGCTTCGACACCTGGTGCATGGACAACGAGGGCTATGGCCGTTCCAGCAAGCATCGGCCCGTCAATTCCGACATTGCCAACGGCGCGCTGGACCTGGCCGCCGGCAGCGCGTACATCCTGGCGCGCGCGCGGGATACGCGCCTGCACATGTACGGTATTTCCTCGGGCGCGCTGAAGGCGGCGCTGTTCGCGCAGCAGTATCCGGAACGGGTGGCGCGCCTGGCGCTGGATGCCTTCGTCTGGACCGGGGAGGGCAGCCCCACGCTGGCGCAGCGCAAGCAGCGCCTGCCGGAATTCATCGCCAGGAATCGCCGGCCCATCGATCGCGCCTTCGTGCAAAGCATCTTCACGCGCGACCATCCCGGTTGCGCCGACGACAACACCGTGTCCGCCTTCGCCGACGCCATCCTGTCGCTGGACAACTCCATGCCCACCGGCACCTACGTCGACATGTGCTCCAGACTGCCGCTGGTCGATCCCGCGAAGATCGACCTGCCGGTCATCGTCATGCGGGGCGAATACGACGGCATCGCCTCATTCGAAGACCTGATGGCCTTCTTCGCCCGGCTGCCGAACACTTTCAAGCAGTTCACGGTGATGCCGGGCATCTCGCACGCCAGCTTCCAACAGAAGAACTACTACATGGTCTATCACATCCTGCATGCGTTCTACACGCAGCCGGACCCGGTCTACCGCTAGGACCGGACAGGAGCCCGGACCACCGGGCCGCGTGGAGAAGAAGGGCGAGTCCGGACCACCGGGCCGGGCCTGGGCGTCCGTCGGCGACCAGGCGGAAAAACGAGGAGACGAGGATGCGACTTTGCTTTGCAGGCGCTGTTGTCCGCGCCGTTCGTTCCTGGGCTGTCCTGCTTGCCTGCGGCGTGCTGCCCGCCGTTCCTGTCCATGCGCAGGGGCCCGTGCAGGCGGGTCCATACCCCAGCGCGCCCATCCGCCTGATCGTCCCGTTCGCCCCGGGCGGCTTCACCGATGTGGTGGCGCGCCTGCTTGGCGACAAGCTGGGCGCCGCGCTGGGCCAGCCGGTGGTGGTCGAGAACCGCGTGGGCGCCGGGTCGACCATAGGCACGGACTACGTCGCCAAGGCGCCGGCCGACGGCTACACGCTGGTGCTGATCTCCACCACCCATGTTATCGCGCCGTGGCTGTACAAGACGCTGCCGTACGACCCCATCAAGAGCTTCGCGCCCGTCGCCAAGCTGGTGGACAGCCCCTACGTGCTGGTGACCAATCCGCAGAAGGTGCCGGCCGCCAGCGTCGGCGAATTGATCGCGCTGGCCAAGTCCAGGCCCGGGCGGCTCGATTATGCGTCTTCCGGCAATGGCAGCAGCCAGCACCTGGCGGCGGCACTGTTCGCCAGCATGGCGGACCTGCAGCTGATGCACGTGCCTTACCGCGGCAGCGGCCAGGCGCTGGCGGACATCATGGGCGGCCAGGTCTCGATGGGATTCCTGGGCGTCACCGCGGCCTTGCCGCAGATACGGGCCGGGCGCCTGCGCGCGCTGGCGGTCACCACGATGCAACGGTCGCCGGACCTGCCCGACGTGCCTACCCTGGACGAGGCGGGACTGAAGGGTTATGAGGCCACGATCTGGCTGGGCCTGCTCGCGCCCGCCGGCACGCCGCCGGAGGTGGTGCGGCGCCTGCACGACACCACCGACCAGGTCATGCGGACCGAGGACGCACGCAAGGCGCTGGCCACGGCGGGGTTGACGCTCAGCCTGGGCAGTTCGGCGGAGTTCGGCCAGCTGTTGGAAAGCGAATCGGCCAAATGGGGCAAGGTGGTGAAGCAGACGGGGGCGACGGTGAACTGACCGGGGCAATGGCGTGGACCTGACGTGGGTAGCCGCACGTTGCGGCGCACGGCGGCGGCGCGCATGCCGCCGCCGCGTGCGCCGGGGTCGGCGTCGCGGGAACGGGGTCTAAGGCAGGGTCGCGGGATAGCTGTCCAGCGCCAGCGCGATCTGGCGGCGGATATCCCACATCTGCAGGGAAGCCTGCACCGCGCCATAGAAGACGCCGTCGCGCACCACGAACATGGCCGGCAGGTGGAAGACTTCGTAGCGCTGCACCAGGCCGCCGTTCTCCCCCGCATCTATCCAGCACAGGCGCTGGACTTGAAGGTCCATTCTGGGCAGTTGCTCGCGCGCCAGCTTGCAGTTGGCGCAGGTGCGGCTATGGAAGACGACCAGCGACAGGCCGGGCGCGTCCAGCAGAAAACGATCGGCGGTGCCGTCGTTGAGTTCGATTTCTTCCATCCGGCGTATATCCTTGCTTGCGTCCCAGGCGGCGGCGCATCGACAGGCCCGCATGTTAGCGCGGGCGAGCGGCGGCGGCCACGGGTGCCGATCTCATGGCGCATCCTGAGCAGCCCGGCGTGGGCAGTCGATGGCAGCCCGATGGCAGCCCGCGGCGGGCATGCTTCCTGCTGAGCAGGGCCATCCCGGGCCATCCCGGATCCATGCCGCGTGACATCCATGCAATCCGACAGTTTTTTCACGTCCCTGGGCAATACCTTCGGCGAGGTCATCCGCACCATCGTCGGCGCCCTCAAGTACGTCCTGGGCGGCTTCGGCCACGCTATCGGGGAGTTTTCCGGCGGCCTGGCGCGCGCCTTGGGAATGAACCCGACCCTGTTCAACTTCGCGCTGCTTATACTGGGACTTTTGCTGCTATGGGCCGCCATCGGCGCCCTGGTCCGGCGATCCCTGCTCGGTTTTGTTTTCTGGGTGGTGCTGGCGGTATTGGTTCTGGGGGCCTTGATCGAATGACGACGGCATCTGCATCGAAGAAGGCGCACCCGCCGGCCCACGGCGTTCGCGTCGGCATAGGCGGCTGGAACTACGCCCCCTGGCGGGGCGTGTTCTATCCCGACGGCGTGCCGCAGAGCCGCGAACTGGAATACGCCAGCGCCCATGTCACCGCCATCGAAATCAACAGCACGTATTACGGCACGCAAAAGGCCGCCTCGTTCGCCCGCTGGCGCGACGCGACGCCCGCGGATTTCGTCTTTACCCTGAAAGCCAGCCGCTATGCCACGCATCGTCGCGTGTTGACCGAGGGCGCGGCGTCGATCGGCCGTTTCCTGGAAAGCGGCATCACGGAACTCGGCGCGAAACTGGGTCCTATCCTGTGGCAGTTCGCGCCAACCAAGGCTTTCGACGCCGAGGACCTGGAGGGCTTTCTCGATCTATTGCCGACGCGGCAGGACGGTGTCCTCTTGCGCCACGCCCTGGAGGTCCGCCACGACAGCTTCCTCGATCCCGCCTATCTCGCGCTGGCGCGCAAATACAAGGTGGCCACGGTCTACACGGACAACCCCAAATTTCCCTCCATGGCGGACCTGACGGCGGATTTCGTCTACGCCCGCCTGATGTGCGCCAACGCGCGGCTGCGCGCCGGCTATCCGCCGCGCGAACTGGACGCCTGGGCCGCCCATGCGCGCACGTGGGCGGCCGGCGGCACGCCGGAAGCATTGCCGCGGGTCGACGCGAGGCGCGCGTCCGGCGCGCCGTCGGGCAAGCAGGGCGTCGCGCAGCGTGACGTCTATCTCTATTTCATCAACGGCGCCAAGGAAAAAGCCCCCGCGGCCGCCATGGCCCTGCTTGAACGCCTGGAGAAGCAGTAGGCCCGGGAGCGCCCAGGCCCGAGCTCCCGCGGCCGGCTCCTGGCTCCTCCGCCACTTTGCCCGGCCCGCGTCGCCAGGCACTGCCGTGCCATTGCCCCGCCATTGCCCGTCCTGCACCTTGGTACCATAAGGTCCGCTCAACCATAAGGCCCATTCAACCGGTACGCCTGGATCCTCATGCCCGCTGCTACGCCTTCGTCCCGCCATCCGTTTTCCTTGCGCTGGTCGCGCTTGCTGGTCCTCGCCGGCCTGGGCGCCGGGGTGGCCGTGTCCCATTCCGTGCTGGCACAGACCGGCGCCCCCGCGCTGCGTCCCGTTCCCGCCGACAGCCCGCCCGCGCCTATCCTGGCTCCCCAGGCGACGCCGCCGGCGCCCGAACAGGACCGGGATGCCTCCGCCTGCCTGGCCAGGCTGCGCACGGACGCGCCGGCCAACGGCATCAGCGTGGCCGACTTCGACCGCTATACCCAGGGCTCCAAGCTGCTGGCAGCCACGGTGTCCGCCGCCAAGGCGCAGCCCGAGAGCAAGGAGTATTGGTGGGACTACATCGCCAAGACCGTCGATGACCAGCGCGTGGCCGAGGGCCAGGCGGTATTGCAGAAATACGCGCCGCAACTGGCCAATATCGACCAGACCTATCAAATCGACAGCGAACCCCTGGTGGCCATCTTCGGCATCGAGACCAACTACGGCACCCAGTTTGGCAAGGTGGACGTGCTCGATGCGTGGCTGACGCGCGCCTGCACCGAGCAGAAGCCCTTGTGGACCAAGAACGTCTATGCCTCGGCGCGCCTGCTGCGTGACGGCGTCGTGCAGCGCGAGAACTTCATCGGGTCCTGGAGCGGCGCGTTCGGGATGACGCAATTCATTCCGACGTCTTTCTACGAACTGGCGGCCGATGGCGATGGCGATGGTCGCATCGACCTCTACAACTCTCTGCCCGATGCGCTGGCGTCCACGGCCAATCACCTGCTCAAGCGCAAGGCCAGGTGGACGCGCGGCCTGCCGCCGGTGGTCGAGGTGAAGCTGCCCGGCGCGCTGGCCGCGGCCTTGCCGCAGACGCCCGACGTCGAAATCATGAATCCGCAGGACCGGCGCACCTTGGCGCAATGGTCCACGGCGGGCGTCACCCTGGCCGACGGCAAGCCCTTGAGCAGCGTGCGCAGCGGGCCGCCCTGGGCAGGGGTGCCTGCCTATATCTTCGCGCCGACGGGTGCGCGCGGCCCGGTATTCCTGGCGACCAACAATTTCGACGCCATCCTGCATTACAACCAGGCGCGCAAGTACGCGTTGGCGGTCAGCCTGTTGACCAATCGCCTCAAGGGCGACGGGCCGCTGGTGACGCCATGGCCCACCGACGACCCTGGCCTGTCGCGCGCGCAGATCAAGCAGTTGCAGCAATTGCTGGCGGCGCGTGGCTACGACGTCGGCACGCCGGACGGCATTCCGGGCAGCCGCACGCGCGAGGCCGTGTCCGCCGAGCAGGCGCGCCTGGGCTTGCCGCAAGATGGCCGCCCGGGTAGCCGGATACTGAAGGCGCTGCAAGCGCAGTAAGAAGAAGGTCCCACAGCGAGGCCCCACAGCGAGGTCGCCAGCGAGGCCCACAGCGAGGTCCCGCAAGCGCTGTGGGAAGAAGACGCCGCCGGCGCTGCGGGAAGGGCAGTCTCAGGCCGGCGGGATCACCAGGTCCGCCGTGCCTGGGCAAACCCAGCGCACGCACTCGCGCGTGGTGTCGATGCAACCGCCGTCGACATAGACACCGCGCGGCTCGCGCAGGCGCACCATCAGCTTCAGGATGCGTTCGACCTCGGCCGGGTCGGCCAGCGAGACGCGGACCTTGGCTTCCACGATGCTCTCGTCCAGCCGCGTCTTGCCCGCCGCGTCGACGTACACGCCGTCGCGCCAGTGGTAGATCTCCACGCACTTGGTGGTCAGCGTGAAGGGTTGTTCGTGCTTCCAGAAATTGTTGAATAAACCACTGCCCAGGTAGAACACCCACGAACCCTCGAAGCCCTCGGCGTCGGCCGAGCGTTCATCGGGGTTGCGAAACCACAGGCGGTCGCCCGGCACGTAGTACTTCGGCGGCAGCGGGGCTTCCATGGACCCATACTCGCGCAGGAACACGTCGTGGAACAGGCCCGACATGATGGCGCGCGTTTCCCATCGCCGTTGCAATTGCGCCAGCAGGGCCGGGTTGCTGCGCGCCAGCTCCTGCGCGATCCCCAGCAGCGTCACGTATTCGGTGGCGCGGTAGCACGAGAAGGAATAGAGCTTGCCGGAGTCCTCCGGCTGCGAAGCCTTGCGCAATGCCTCGATCAGCGATTTGCCGGGCAGCACGGTGAAACCGGTGTCCTCGGCATAGGTCCAGTAGTCCGCCGGGCGCTCCGCCTGTTCGGTGTCGAAAGCCAGTTCGGTCTTGTAGGCGGCCTGCACGATGTCGCGCTTGATGCGCACGGCGGCCGCCAGCTCGTCGTGGCTGGGATAGCGGAAGGCGACCGGCGCGGCCAGCAGGGCGACAACGATCTCGCGCTCCAGGTTGCGCTCCGGGTCCCCGGGATGGCGCTGGTCCAGGAGAGGGCGCAGGCCCGTGGTGTCGAAGCCGGGCGTCCACGCGGCGGCGATATCGGGGCGCAGGCGCAGGCGGGCCAGCCAGGCGCCGTTCTTCTCGCTGGCCTGCTTTTCGTCTTGTTTTTCGTCCTGAATTTCGGCCACGTCCGCCAGCCCCAGCTCCCGTAGGTAGGCAAGGGCGCGATCGCGCTCGGCGGCGACGGCGGTGGGCTCGGCGCCGAATATTTCGATGCCCGCGGCTTGCGGGGCGGGGAGGGAACTGGACACCGGGAAACTCCAGGAAATCGGCATCGGAAATGCGCCGTCGAGGCGCGCCGGCTGACGATCCACTTAAATCGGACGCCGTCCGCGCGCGGGATTACGTGATCATAGGCGATGCGCCTATGATTGCGGTCGGCCCGCGGCATGGCCGAGCGGATACCGGCGCGCCGGCCGCCGGCCAGGTGCAAGCATGCCGGCGGGTCGACGCACAGAGAGAGCACATGACGGAAAGTTCATCGTATCGCGGCATGCAGTGGGTGGTCGCGGCCGGTTTTTTCATGCAGGCGCTGGATACCACCATCGTCAACACCGCCTTGCCAGCCATGGCCCACAGCCTGGGCGAGGATGTCCTGGACATGCGTGCCGTGGTGGTGGCCTATACGTTGACCATGGCCATGCTGACGCCGGCGTCCGGCTGGCTGGCCGACCGCTACGGCACCCGCCGGGTGTACTTCACGTCCATCCTCGTCTTTACGCTGGGCTCGCTGTTCTGCGCCATGGCCGGCAACCTGCCGCAACTGGTGGCGGCGCGCGTGGTGCAAGGCGTGGGCGGCTCGATGCTGCTGCCGATCGGCCGCCTGTCCATCCTGCGCACCATGCGCGGCGACGCCTATATCGCCGCGCTGGCCTTCATCTCCGTCGCCGGCCAGGTGGGGCCGCTGGTGGGGCCCATGACGGGCGGCTGGCTGGTGCAGGCCATCAGCTGGCATTGGATCTTCCTCATCAACCTGCCCATCGGCATCATCGGCCTGTTCGCCGTGCGCGCCTACCTGCCCGCCGGCATCAGCGGCATCGCGCCCCCGTTCGACGCCATCGGCTTCGTGCTGCTGTCGGGCTGCATGGTCGCGTTCTCGCTGGCGCTGGACGCGCCGGCCGGTCCGCATCATGCCGCCTGGAGCGCCGGGCTGTTCCTGCTCAGCGCGCTGACCGTGCTGCTCTACATCCCGCATGCGCGGCGCCATCCGCTGCCGCTGTTTCGCCTGGCCCTGTTTCGCGAGCCCAACTTCAGCGTCGGCCTGGTAGGCAACCTGGTGTGCCGGATAGGCAGCAGCGCCGTGCCTTTCCTGCTGCCCTTGCTGCTGCAATTGCAGATGGGCTACAGTCCCTTGTACTCGGGCGTGATGATGCTGCCGACCGCCGTCGCCGGCGTCATCTGCAAGACCTGGGTGGCGCCCCTGGTGCGGCGCTATGGCTATGACAACTTCCTGCTGGTCAATACGGTGGTGGTCGGGGCGTCCATCGTTTCCTTCGCCGCCCTGGCGCCCGGATGGCCGCTGGCCGTGCAGGTCGTCCAGCTGGCGATCTTCGGCGGGGCCAATTCCATGCAGTTCGCCGCCATGAATACGGTGACGCTCAAGGGCTTGAGCGTGGAGGACGCCGGCGGCGGCAACAGCCTGTTCTCCATGGTGCAGATGCTGGCCATCAGCCTGGGGGTGACGCTGGGCGGCACCATGGTCGGATGGTTTTCCGGCGGCGCCGCGCAGCCGTCCGCGACGGCGTTCCGCCTGACCTTCGCCATCGTCGGGACGATTACCCTGGTGTCCGGGCTCGTCTTTCGCCGCATGGACGCGGACCTGCTCAACGGCAGGCGGACAGCCCGGGGAGCCTCTTGAGGTTCTGTCCCTACATGTAACCGCCCGCGCATCGCGCCACGGCGCCGGCGTGCGGTTGTTACATGCGGCAACGTCTTCAGGGCGCCACGCTGTGCATCCCGGGTACGCTAATTGCTGAGCATGTCCGCAAGGGCGCCGGACGGTGTGACTGTCCGGTTTCTTGCCCGCCGCCAGCGCAATGGCGCCAACCTGAACTGAAATTGGTGGGAGGTAAACACAATGGACTTCGGAACCGCTACGCAATCGGCTCTTGCACAACCGCGAACCGGTCGCCGCCTGAGATTGTCGGCCGCCGGGCTGGCGCTGTGCGCCGCCGGCCTGATGGGCCTCAGCGCCGGCGCGCATGCCGACGAGCAATACAAGCGCGACGTCGCCGCCTGCAACAGCGGCCACACCAGCCAGGCCAAGGCCACCTGCCTGCGGGAAGCGGGCGCGGCCCAGGTCGAGCGTCGCCGCAATGGCCTGAGCGACGTGGGCAGCTCGGGCGAGGCGCGCAACGCGGAACAGCGCTGCAATGCCTTGCCGGCCGACCAGCGCCAGGATTGCATGTACCTCATGTCGGGGCAGGGCCAGACGACGGTCCAGGGTAGCGTCGCCGGCGGCGGCGTCCTGCGCGAGACCGTGATCCAGGTGCCGGCCGGCACGTCCGGCTCCACTGCGCCGGGCTATGCGCCGAATTCCAGCGGGTCGGGCTCGGGCTATGCGCCGGGTTCGGGGTATCCGTCGGGCGGATCGGCGCCGATGGCTCCTCCGCCGGCAGTGCCCCCCAGCACGACGCCTTATGGGTCTTCGCCGCGTTATTGAACGTTGCCACGGCAAGATGAAGCCGGGCGGCCTTCGGGGCCGCCCGGCTTTGTATTTTTCCGCCCGGCGCCGCCCGGGCAAGGTCCGCGCGGAATACAGGCTACTTCGGGCTACTTCGGGCTATTTCGGCCGCGGGTCGACCTGGGCCGCGGACGGGGCGGCGAGCCGGCCGGCGCGGTTTGCCGCGATGGCCGCGGCCAGGGCGCGCGCGGCATTGCGGGTTTCCTCCTGCACGGCATGGTCCGCGTCCAAATCGGCGTGGCTGGTGGCGTAGGGCTTGTAATAGCCGATATACCGATCCAAGATCGCGCTGCTGCCGGCCGGCCTGAGCCCCATCCACTGCAGCCAGTCGACCAGCGCCCGCCGTTGCCCCTCGATGCCGGCGACGTCGCCATGCACCACCAGGCCGAACACCCGTCCGGGCAGGTGCTTGGGGTAGTCCCAACCCGCCAATTCAATCTGCTTGGCCTTTTCGGCGTCCTTGCCGTGGGTGGACGTGGGATCGGGGTTGCCGCCGTCGGCGCATACCAGCCGGTCTATCATCAATTTCAAGGGACTCGGCGATTGGTACCAATAGGTTGGCGTGACCATCAGGATGCCGTGCGCCGCGGCCCAGCGCTCGTAGATGTCGTTCATGGCGTCGTTGACCTGGCCCAGCGCATGGTTGGGGTAGCAGCTACAGGGCCAATGGCACAGCGGCATGGCGGTCGACACGCAACCCTTGCAGGGATGGATCACGCGCTGGTATTCGGACGTGAGCAGGCTGAGGTCCAGGATGTCCACATCGATGGCCGCCGCGCGCAACTGGCCCGCGGCCAGGGTGGCCAGGCGCCACGTCTTCGACATTTCGCCCGGGCAACTGCCATCGTTGCGGGAAGACCCCGAAATGAGCAGGACGCGCGACGGGGTCGCCGGATCGCGCTGGCGCGCTTGCGCCTGTTCTATGCGCTGGCGGGCGGCGGTCCACTCCACCGAGAGATCGTAGTCGGGGTCGGCATGGCCGGGTCCCGCCTTGGCGGTCACCGGCGACTTGCGGCTGGCCTGGTAGTTCTGCCAGGCGATATCTTCCAGGCGGCGTAGCGCCGCCTCCTCCGGGGCGAAAGCGGGATCGTAGAAGCGCTGCATGAATCTTTCGCGAAATGTGGCGCGGTCCAGCTTTTCCGGTGCCTGGCCGGTGACCACACGAATGGGGGAGGTGGGGGGCATGATGGCTCCGACGGGCGAAATGTCGCTCGGTTGAGCAATCTGCATACCCGGTAACGGTCCGCGGGGGCGCGGACCGGCGCGCGCACGGTGCATGATGCCGCTTTCAGGCAAAATGGCGGTTGTTTTGTTTCCGTCCCCCGCTTCATGTCCGACGTCATCGCCCTGATCTTCGATTTCGACGACACGCTGGCGCCCGACAGCACGTCGGGTTTCCTCGAGAGCGTGGGCGTGGACACGGCCACGTTCTGGAAGGAACAGGTCGATCCCTTGATGTTCGAGCAGGACTGGGATCCCGTGCCCGCCTACCTCTATCGCATGATCGAGCTGTCGCATAGCGGCAAGCACGGCCGGTTCACGCGCGAACGCCTGGCGCAATGGGGTGGGCAACTGCCGCTGCACACGGGCGTGCGCACCCTGTTCCAGCGCTTGCGCGACGCCGTGCGCGCGGCCCATCCGCAAGTGCAGCTGGAGTTCTACCTGATTTCCAGCGGCATCGGCGACGTGGTGCGGGCCACGCCGGTCGCCCATGAATTCACCGATATCTGGGCCTCGGAATTCGTCTATGGCGAGGACGGCGGCATCCGCTTTCCGCGCAGGATCGTGAGCTTCACGGACAAGACCCGCTATCTGTTCCATATCCAGAAGGGCATCGTCGGCCCGGCTTTCCGCAGCAAGCCGTTCGAGGTCAATCGCAAGGTCCCGGAAGATCGCCTGCGCATTCCTTTCGACCAGATGATCTTCGTGGGCGACGGCTATACCGATATTCCCTGCTTTTCCCTGCTTCGGCGCGCGGGCGGTTATGCCTTCGGCGTCTGGGACCCGCGTCATCGCGACAAGCGCAGCCGGGCCTGGGGCTTTATCGAGGACGGCAGGGTGTCCAACCTGAACCAGGCGCGCTACGACGACGAGGCCGAGCTCTATCAATGGCTGGAAGAGGCCGTCACCAGCCTGGCGGGGCGCATCGCCTTGAAGTCCCGGGTGTACCGTGGCTGAGGCGCCGGCGCTGCAAGGCGCGCCGGCGGCGCGGGAGGAACACGATGCGGCCATGATGCGGCTGGCGCTGGCGCAAGCCGAAGCCGCGATCGCCGTCGGCGAAGTGCCCGTGGGCGCGGTGCTGGTCGATGCCGACGGCAATGTGCTGGGCGCCGGCTACAACCGCACCATCATCGACCACGATCCCACCGCGCATGCCGAAGTCGTCGCCTTGCGCGCCGCCGCCCGGCGGCTGGGCAATTACCGGCTGCCGGGGCTCAGCCTGTACGTCACGCTGGAACCCTGCGTCATGTGCATGGGCGCCATGCTGCATGCGCGGCTCGCGCGCGTTTGCTATGGTGCGGCGGACCCGAAAACCGGCGCCTGCGGCAGCGTGCTGGATATCGGCGCGGTCGGCCAGTTGAATCATCAAACCACCTTCCATGGCGGCGTCCTGGCGGAACCCTGCGGCGACCTGCTGCGCGGTTTTTTCCGGGCGCGCCGCCGCAAGGAAATCCAGACATGAGCAACAAGCAAGGCATTTATCTCATTTCGCCCTCGTCGGCGGTGGCCGACCCCGAAGCCGTCGAACGCGCCAGGCACAACCTCACGGCCCAGGGCTTTCGCACCGTGGTCGACCGCGGCGCGCTGGCCGTGCACCAGCGTTTCGCCGGTACCGACGCGCAGCGCCTGGCCGCGCTGGATCGCGCGCTCAAGCAGAAGCAGCCCATCGTCATGGCCACCCGCGGCGGCTATGGCCTGGGCCGCCTGCTGCCCATGATCGACTGGAAGGCGGTGGCCGACAGCGGCAAGCGCTTCGTCGGCATGAGCGACTTCACCGCCTTCAACCTGGCCCTGTTGGCGCGGACGGGCGCCGTCAGCTATACCGGCGCCACGGCGATGGCGGACTTCGGCGGCAAGAAGGTCGATGAACTGACCAGCGCGCTGTTCGGCGAGCTGATGCGCGGCGAACTGGAGATCCTCAGCTTCGAGACCGCGGACGCCGATCCCGTGGACTGCCGCGGGATACTCTGGGGCGGCACCCTGGCCATGGTGGCCTCGCTGGTGGGAACGCCGTACATGCCGCGCATACGCGGCGGCATCCTGTTCCTGGAGGACGTGGCCGAGCATCCTTATCGCGTCGAACGCATGCTGACCCAGCTTTGGCAGGCCGGCATCCTGCAGAAGCAGAAGGCCATACTCCTGGGGCATTTCACCAACTACCGGCTGGCGCCGAACGATGCCGGCTTCGACATGCCGGAAGTGGTGAAGTGGTTGCGGCAGACCGTCAAGGTGCCGGTGCTCACCGGCCTGCCTTACGGGCACATCGCCAGCAAGGCAACGCTGCCGATCGGAAAGAAGATCGGCGTGGCGACCGAACCGGGGCTGGTGCACCTGGTGCTCGATGAACACGATCACGAGCATGAGGACGGGCACGGCCATGATCACCATCATGACCACGATCATGACGATGGCCATGATCACCGCCATGATCACGGCCGCCCCGGGCGCGGGCACGGATAGTCCGCGCCGTCCAGGCCTTGGGGCGAGCCTTCGTTCAAGCGCGGTTCAAGCGCGGTTCAAGCCTTCATGGTCGCCGCATGGACCCGCGCATAGTTGCCGCCCAGGATGGCGCTGGCGTCCTGCTCGCTGAAGCCCGCGTCGCGCAGGGCCTGCGCCAGCAGGGGTAGCTTGCGGTAGCTGTCGAGGACCGACGGTCCGAGCAGGCCCAGCATATCGGAACCCAGTCCCACGTGCGCCACGCCCACCTCGTCGGCCAGGGCCCGCATGCCTTGCGCCATGGCCGCCAGCGTGGGGAAGGTGCCCGCCACCGGCCATACGCCGATCACGCCGCAGGTATCGGCCACCAGCCGCGCGTGCGCCGGCGAGATCGTGCGCGAGTAGCGCCCCGGATGCGGGCTTAGCGATGTGTGCGACAGCACCAGTGGCCGGCGCGTGACCCGGGCGGCGCGTTCCACCAGCGCGTACGTGCCGTGCGCCACGTCGACCACGATGCCAAGGTCATTGCAGCGTTCGATGACGGCCGCGCCGAAATCGGTCAGGCCCTGGTGGACCGGCGGCGCGGTCTGGATATCGCCCAGTTCGTTGACGCGGTAGTGCGTCAACTGCAGGTGCCGCAGGCCGTGGCGATGATAGGCGTCGTCCAGCCGCGCCAGGTCGCCTTCGAGGAAATCCGCGCCTTCGGCCGACACGATGACGGACGGGCCGTCGCGGCACGCCGCGCGCAGTTGTGCCGCGGTGGTTACCACGTGCAGGTTCTGTTGCGCCACCAGGTCGGCCAGGCGCTGGAAACCGGCCTCGCCGCGCGCCGCCATCTCGCCCGGCGCCGGGTCCCGATACGCGACGATGCGCCGCCGGCCGCTGGGACTGGTGACGACGTGGTCGGCGCTGGAATCGGTGACGATGGCCAGGCAGACCACATGCATCGCGCCGGCGCGCATGGGCGCCGCCAGCGCGGTGAACGGCAGGGGCACGGGGCGCCGTCCCAGGCTGACGCGGCCCCCGTGGCTGTGGATGTCGACAGTGCTCTGGGTGGCGAGCCAGGCGGGAATGGCTGGCTGGGCGTCGGGTTCGGCGCGGTCTACCGGCCCATTCACCGGCCCATTCGCGGCCCCATTCACCGCTGGATTCGCCGCACCCGGCTGGCCGGCCCTCTCTCCCGGGGCGCCGTCCCCCCCTTGCGCCGGCGCGCAGCCGGCCAGGCCGGCCATCGCGCCCAGGCCGGCGAAGGCGGCCAGGCCCAGGACGCTGCGGCGGCCGATGGCCCAGGCGGCGCGCGGTTCCCTTACGGGCACGACCTGGGCGGCGCGGATCCGGTAGCGCCAGCCGGCGGGATCGTCGATCAAGCGCTCCCAGCGGCCGCGTACGCTGACCGGGCCGCTGCGCCAGTCCACGGGCGCGTCCGCATGGACTTCCACCACCATGTCCGCATGCCAGCAGCCATGGGTGGCGCAACAGGCGGCCTGCTGGACCAGCAGGAAAGTGTCCGCGGCCTGGGCCGCGTCCGGGAAAACCGGATGGCCATCCAGGCGCACCCAGGCGTCCGGCGCGACGCCTTCGGCGCCGGCATAAATGGCATCCCACGATAAGACCTGGATCATGCGCGTCCTTGGTTCAGGCGATGCAAGCGGCACCGTCCCGCCATGCTGCGCGAACTTGCTGTCATTTTGCTTTCATCGAATGGTGAAGTTTTTGTGTCCAGGGGAGCCAATGGCACGCGGGCGTTCCACATTTTTCCGCCTTGCCTACGCAACAGCGACGCGAGCCTGTCACACTGTTCCGATCTGGTAAAAATCGCGTGATATTCTTTCTACCTGACAATAGATTGAACGATCGGGCCGCCCAGGCGCCGTGCCGCCGTTCATCTTTTCCCTGGAGACTTGATGCCCCATTCGACCCCGCTCATCACGACCATCGTGGGCGGCCTGGTACTGGCCTTCATCCTGGGCGCGATCGCCGTCCGGCTGAAGCTGCCTCCACTGATAGGCTATCTGTTCGCCGGCATCCTGGCCGGACCTCACACCCCCGGATTCACCGCGGACGGCCACCTGGCGCAGGAACTGGCCGAACTTGGCGTGATCCTGCTGATGTTCGGCGTCGGCCTGCATTTCTCCCTCAAGGATCTGCTGTCGGTCAAGGGCATCGCCGTGCCGGGCGCCATTGTGCAGATCAGCGTGGCAACCCTGATGGGGCTGGGGCTGTCGCAACTGATGCACTGGTCGCTGGGCGGGGGGCTGTTGTTCGGGCTGGCCTTGTCGGTGGCCAGCACCGTGGTGCTGATCAAGGCGCTGGACGATCGCCAGATGGTCGAGACGGGGGTGGGGCGCATCGCGGTCGGATGGCTGATCGTCGAGGACCTGGTCATGGTGGCGGCCCTGGTGCTGATTCCGGCCTTGTCCGGCGTGTTGGGTGGGCGTGGCGCGGAAGGCGGGCCGTCCCTGTGGTGGGTGCTGGGCATGACCGTGGTCAAGGTGGCGGCCTTCGTCGCCATCATGCTGGTGTTCGGGCGCCGCATCATTCCGT
Organism: Achromobacter aloeverae; assembly: GCF_004121055.1. Taxonomy (GTDB): domain Bacteria; phylum Pseudomonadota; class Gammaproteobacteria; order Burkholderiales; family Burkholderiaceae_B; genus Bordetella_C; species Bordetella_C aloeverae. The sequence continues at coordinate 645,664 of NZ_PYAL01000001.1, read as the reverse complement.
GGATATTGGAGCGGGTCGTCTACACGGGGAACCGCGAGCTGTTCCGCCTGGGCGTGCTGGCATGCGCGCTGGGCGTGGCCTATGGCGCCACCGCGCTGTTCGGCGTGTCGTTCGCGCTCGGGGCCTTCTTCGCCGGCATGGTCATGGCCGAATCGGAGTTCAGCCAGCGCGCCGCCGACGAGTCGCTGCCCTTGCGCGATGCGTTCTCGGTGCTGTTCTTCGTATCGGTGGGCATGCTGTTCGATCCGCTGTCCTTCTTGCGGGATCCCTGGGGCGTGCTGGGCACGACGCTGATCATCGTGGTCGGCAAGTCCATCGCCGCCTATCTCATCGTGCGCGCCTTTCGCCATTCCAAGATGACGGCGCTGACCATTTCCGCCAGCCTGGCGCAGATCGGCGAGTTCTCCTTCATCCTGGCGGGATTGGGCATCACGCAGCAGATCATGCCCAGCGAGGCCCAGGACCTGGTGCTGGGGGGCGCCATCCTGTCCATTCTCCTCAACCCGCTGCTGTTCAACCTGCTGGACCGGTATCGCAGCCGAAGCGACGATACGCCTTTGCCCCCGGGACAGCCCGATCCGGGCGTCTGAAACGCTTCCGTGCGCGGAACACGCCTCGCGCCATCCGGCCAGCATGCCGCGGCCATCGCATGCAGCCGCGCTATATCGAGACCAGTCCCGACGGAAAGTCCCCCGTGACGATCCACTGCGGCAGTCTTGCGCCGGGCAGGACGGCGCTGGCGACGACGGCGCCCATGACATCCGGCGCGGGGGACGCTCCCGCGACGCTGGTCCCCGGGCCCCCAGCGCTACCCGTCCCGCTCGTGGGGCCCATGGGGCCCACCAAGCCGCCATCGGGGGAGGCCGGCGCCGCGTCGTCCGTGGTGGCGCGCACCGGCAATTCATGCACCAGGTCCTTGGTGGCCGAGACGGCATCCGGGGCGGTCAGCATGAAGGTATCCACCAGCGCGGCGATCCGCATGTCCAGCGATTCCGGTTCGCACAGGTCGTGCACGAACCCGATGCGCCACGCTTCGGTCGCGCTGAAGGTCTCGCCCGTCAGGAACCAGCGTGTCGCGTGGCGCGGGCCGATGGCGCGCAGCACATAAGGCGCGATCACCGCGGGCACCAGGCCCAGCCGTGTTTCCGGCAGGGCGAAGGTGGCCTGGGAGGACGCGATGGTGATATCGCAGGCGGCCGCCAAACCCATGCCCACCGACATGCAGATGCCGTGGACCCGGGCAATGGTGGCCTTGGGGCAGGAATAGATCGTGTGCAGCATGGCGGCGCAGGCGAGCGCGTCGGTGCGATCGTCCTGTTCGCCGGGTTGCGCGCCGTAGCGGGCCTGGCCGATATCGGCGCCCGCACAGAAGCCGATCCCGCGCCCGGCCAGCACGATCGCGCGCACCTGCGGATCCCGGCCCAGCGCCTCGAACGCCTCGGACAATTCCTGCACCATCAGCGGGTCGACGGCGTTGCGGACATCGGGCCGGGAAAGCCACACCACGGCCGCCTGGGGCTTGTATTCGATTTCCAATGTTTGCGGCATGATGTCCGTCCTTCGGCGGCGGCTGGGTGCGCCATGTGGCAGGTCGCGCCACGCGACAGATCGCTATTACATAGAAGTTGTTCGTGGTTGACAATTGACTGAACAAAAGGATTAGGGCATAAGTAGCCATCCGGGTCGTGGCGCCTCGCGCCGCGCCCGAGTCCCTCGGTGACGCCCGCCTTGTCGTGCATTTTTTGCGATGCAGCACAAGGGATTGGTACACTGTCCGGTTCTTTCTTCAGTCATCTCCCGCCTCTTTTACCCACACGCCGTGATCTCCACCGCCAATCTCACCATCCAGTTCGGCCCCAAACCCCTGTTCGAGAACGTCAGCGTCAAGTTCGGCGAAGGCAACCGCTATGGCCTTATCGGCGCCAACGGTTCCGGCAAGTCGACCTTCATGAAAATCATCGGGGGCGACCTGGAAGCGTCTTCCGGCAACGTCGCGCTGGAACCGGGCGTGCGCCTGGGCAAGCTGCGCCAGGACCAGTTCGCCTATGAGGACGTGCGGGTGCTGGACGTGGTCATGATGGGCCACACCGAGATGTGGGCGGCGATGTCCGAGCGCGACGCCATCTACGCCAACCCCGAGGCCACCGACGACGACTACATGCGCGCCGCGGACCTCGAGGCCAAGTTCGCTGAATACGACGGCTATACCGCCGAGGCGCGCGCCGGCGAGCTGCTGCTGGGCCTGGAGTTGCCGGTCGAGCAGCACAACCTGCCGATGCGCGAAGTGGCGCCGGGCTGGAAGCTGCGCGTCCTGCTGGCGCAGGCGCTGTTCTCCAACCCCGATGTGCTGCTGCTGGACGAACCCACCAACAACCTGGACATCAATACCATCCGCTGGCTGGAGAACGTGCTCAATAGCTACCAGAGCACGATGATCATCATCAGCCACGATCGCCACTTCCTGAACCAGGTCTGCACCCACATGGCCGACCTGGACTACCGCGAAATCCGCATCTACCCCGGCAACTACGACGACTACATGCTGGCGTCCACGCAGGCGCGCGAACGCCTGTCGGCCGACAATGCCAAGGCCAAGGAACGTATTTCGGAGCTGCAGGACTTCGTGCGCCGCTTCTCCGCCAACAAGTCCAAGGCCCGCCAGGCGACCTCGCGCCTGAAGCAGATCGACCGCATCAAGGCCGAACAGGTCGAAGTGAAGCCCTCGTCGCGCCAGAACCCGTATATCCGCTTCGAGCAGAACAAGGTCCTGCACCGGCTGGCGGTTACGGTGGAACATCTTTCCAAGGCCTACGACGCACCGGTCATCCGCGATTTCTCCGCCATGGTCGAAGCGGGCGAGAAGATCGCCATCGTCGGCGCCAACGGCGTGGGCAAGACCACCTTGCTGCGCCTGCTGGCGGGCGACCTGGCGCCGGACAAGGGCGAAGTGAAGTGGTCCGATAACGCCGACAGGGGCTACATGGCGCAGGACGTGTCCGACCAGTTCCAGCAGACCGACATCAACCTGTTCGACTGGATGACCGACCATCGCCAGCCCGGCGACGACGACCAGGCCATCCGTTCCGTGCTGGGCCGCCTGCTGTTCTCCGCGGACGACCTGCCCAAGGCGCCCAAGGTCCTGTCCGGCGGCGAGAAGAACCGCATGACCTTCGGCCGCCTCATGCTGGGCCGGCACAACGTCCTGCTGATGGACGAACCGACCAACCACCTGGACATGGAATCGATCGAGTCGCTGCAGTTCGCGCTGGAAAAATTCGCCGGCACGCTGTTCTTCGTTTCTCATGACCGCGAATTCGTTTCCGGCCTGGCCACCCGCGTGATCGAGATCATGCCCAGCGGGGAGATCATCGACTACCGCGGCGGCTACGAGGACTACCTGGCTTCGCGCGGCGTGGAGGTCTGAGGGCGCGGCCAGCCATGTCTTCCCCAGGCGCGCCGCGCGCATCGTCGGCGGCGCCCGGTTCCCTGAAGGTGACCGGGCAGATCCTTTCCATCCTCCTGTTCAATTTCCTGGGTTACCTGACCGTGGGCCTGCCCATGGCCGTGCTGCCCGGGTACGTGCACAACGAACTGGGCTACGGTTCGGTGCTGGCGGGGCTGGTGATCAGCATCCAGTACCTGGCGACCTTGTTGAGCCGGTCCCATGCCGGCCGCATGTCCGACAGCGTGGGGCCCAGGAAGACGGTGCTGGTGGGCCTGGCGGCCTGCGCCGCCAGCGGGGTGTTCCTCTTGATGGCCTACGCCTTTGAGCGGTCTCCCACGATCAGCCTGGCTGCGCTGCTGCTGGGGCGCCTGGTGCTGGGCTTCGGCGAAAGCTGGGTGGGCACGGGCGGCCTGACGTGGGGCATAGGCAAGGTGGGCGCGGCCCATACCGGACGCGTGATTTCCTGGAGCGGCATCTGCACGTACGGCGCCCTGGCGATCGGCGCGCCGCTGGGCGTGATGCTGCAAGCGCACTTGAGCATGGGCGCGGTGGGCGCGGCCGTGCTGGGCGTGGGCCTGTTCGGCATCGCGCTGGCGGCGCCCCGCGCGCCGGTCGCGGTGGTAGGCGGCGCGCGCATGGCGTTCAAGCACGTGATGGCGCAGGTGCTGCCGCATGGCTTGTCGCTGGGGCTCGCGTCCGTCGGCTTCGGCGCGATCGCCACCTTCATCACCCTCTATTACGCCTCCTTCAAATGGGACGGCGCGGCGCTGGCGCTGAGCGTGTTCGGCTGCGCCTTCATCGGCGCGCGGCTGCTGCTGGCCAACATGATCCCGCGCTTCGGCGGCTTTCGCGTCGCCATCTGCTCCATCGCGGTGGAGGTGCTGGGCCTGCTGTGCCTGTGGCTGGCGCCCATGCCCGGCTTCGCGCTGGCGGGCGCGGCGCTCACGGGTTTTGGCTTTTCCCTGGTCTTCCCGGCGCTGGGGGTGGAGGCGGTGGCGCGCGTGCCGGCCGGCAATCGCGGCGCGGCGCTGGGCGCGTATTCGGTTTTCCTTGACCTGTCGCTGGGCATCACGGGCCCGGTGGTGGGCCTGGCGGTGTCGGCCTATGGCTATCCGTCCATCTTCCTGCTGGCGGCGCTCGCATCCATGCTGTCCATCGGCATCATCGTGCTGTTGTCGAAAGCCGTGCGGCGCGCCGGCGCGGCCTGATGGCGACCACGCTGGCCCACCCCGGCGAGTATCGGGAAACGATCAAGAAGAGCGTTTTCCTGGCGCTGGCGGCGCCCGTCGCGGACGCGCAGGCGGCCATGGCGTTCATTGCCGGGCGCAGCGATCCCGACGCTACCCACAACTGCTGGGCCTATCGCGTGGGCGACCATTACCGGTTCAACGACGATGGCGAGCCGGGCGGCAGCGCCGGCCGGCCCATCCTGCAGGCCATCGACGGCCAGCAGTGCGACCGCGTGGCCGTGCTCGTGATCCGCTGGTTTGGCGGCATCAAGCTGGGAACGGGGGGATTGGTGCGGGCCTATGGCGGCTGCGCCGCCAACTGCTTGCGGTTGACGCCGCGCGTGGACATCGTGGAGATGGCGCGGGCCGCTTGCCATTGCGCCTACGCCGACCTGCAGTGGCTGCAGTCGCGGTTGGCGGCAGCGGGCGCGGTCATCGTCGCGGAAGACTTCGACGCCACCGGAGCGACGCTGACGCTGGATGTTCCTCGCGTGGCGGTGGCCGACCTGGCGCAGGCCATCACCGACGGGACGCGGGGTCGCAGCACGCTGGTGGTGGGGACACGCGCCGGGACGGAGTAGAAGAAGAATGGAAAGCAGGACTAAAAAGCAGGACTAAAAAGCGGAAGGCGAGGCGGAAGGAGGGCGGAAGCGCGCGAGGCGCCTCCGGAGCGGGCGATTATGCCTGCTGTTCGCCGGCCTGGGCCTGGGCGGTGGCGATTTCCTGGTGCACCTTCTCCATGTCCAGGGCCTGGACCTTGGTCAGCAGCTCTTCCAGCTGGCCGGGCGACAAGGCGCCCGGCTGCGAGAACAGCAGCACCTGTTCGCGGAACACCATCAGCGTGGGGATGGAGCGGATGTTCAACGCGCCCGCCAATTCCTGTTCGACGTCGGTGTTGACCTTGGCGAACGTTACGTCCGGATGGCTTTCGGCGGCCTTCTCGAAGACCGGCGCGAAGCCGCGGCAGGGGCCGCACCACGGCGCCCAGAAATCGACGATCACCGTGCCGTCGCCCTTCACGGCTTCCTGGAACGTGTCCTTGTTCATTTCCATTACGGTCATTTCACACATCCTTGCCGCATCGGCGGCTTGACGCCGAGGCTGTTGTCCAGGATTTCATGGACGCCATGCCGGGGCGTGGGTAGAAAAACGGTCTCGCGCGCGCGGCGCGCGGAGGCTTCCGGGTTCATCGGCAGCATGATAATCGCCGCGCGACGCGTGCTGTCGGGAAGAAGTTGGGGGCAAGATGCCGGTTTATCAAGCGGGACTGCCGGAACCGCGCCTCGGGGTACTGCGCCTGAGGTATTGCACATGGGGTACTGCACCTGCGGTACCGCACCGGCGGTGCTGCACATGCGCGGCCTTGCTCCCAGTTCACTTCGGGGTAGGCCGATCCGCCGGGTCATGGTCATGGCCCGGCAAGTCCAGCCACACGCCGGCTTACCAGCCGGAGAGGCCAGCAGCCGGCGTGCCCGCCGTGCTGGTTCCCTCTGCATTCGCGCCCGCCGCCGAGGGCGCCTGCTTCAGCGCGGCAACGATTTCGTACGAGCGCAGCCTGTCCTTGGGATCGTAGAAATCCGACACGATCATCACCTCGTCGGCCTCGGTGCGCTCGACCAGGGCTTCCAGTTCGCGCCTGACCTTCTCCGGGCCGCCGACGATGGCCGCGCCCAGTTTCTGCTGCACGGCGGCGCGTTCCCAGTCGTTCCAGCGCTGGTCCATGTCGTCGACAGGAGGTTGCAGTTGCAGGCGGTTGCCGCGCACCAAGGACAGGAATTTCTGCTGCTGCGTGGTGGACTGGCGGCGCGCTTCCTCGTCGGTATCGGCTGCGATGACGGGCACGCCTATCATCGAATAGGGGCGATGCAGCGTTTCCGAGGGGCGGAACAATTGGCGATAGAGACGCATCGCGGCGATGCCTTCGGGCGAAAAGTGGCCCGCGAAGGAGAACGGCAGCCCCAATTGCGCGGCAAGGCGGGCGCTGAAGTCGCTGGAACCCAGCAGCCAGATGGGGATATTCAGCCCTTCGCCGGGAATCGCGCGCACGGCCTGGGTCGGATGCGCGGGCCGCAGGAACGCGCGCAATTCCTCCAGCAGCTCGGGGAATTCCAGGCCGCTGCGGGGATCGCGGCGCAAGGCTCGCTGGGTCAGGCCGTCGCTGCCGGGAGCGCGGCCCAGGCCCAGGTCGATGCGGCCGGGATACAAGGTTTCCAGCGTGCCGAATTGCTCGGCGATGATCAGGGGCGCATGGTTGGGCAGCATCACGCCGCCCGAGCCCACGCGCAGCGTCTTCGTATGCCCGGCCACGTGCCCGATCAGGACCGCCGTGGCGCTGCTGGCGATGCCGTTGATATTGTGGTGCTCGGCCAGCCAGAACCGGTTGTAGCCCAGGCGTTCAACGTGCTGCGCCAACTCCACCGTGTTGCGGAATGCATCCGCGGCGCTGCGGTTCTGCGCGATGGGGGCCAGGTCGAGGACGGAAAAGGGGACGTCCGACAGGGCGGTCATGGGGATTCCTTGAATGTGCGTTATCGACACTAACTGGGGCAGTGTATCGGCGTTTTCAAGCACGCGAGGCAGCAACCTTATGGGCTTCCGGGTTTGTGGCCGCGCGGATCCTGGCCCAGCCGGCGGGATGTCGCGTCCTGTCGCGTAGCCTTTTTGTTTTTATGTTGGTATATTTATATACACACATACCAACTATCAGATATCAATCCACCGCGACCCTCGCCAAGGTCTTGGTCAAGTGCCCACCCAGGCCCCACATCAGGAGACAACCATGAGCCCGGCCCCAGAGACCGATACCGCTACCGACATCAACCCGAACTCTCGTGCCGCCTGGACGGTGCAGGAAGTCACCCTGGACACCAGCTGGACCTATCGTCTTTCCCCGGAGCAGGCTGCCGGGCTCCTCGCCGTGGTGCGCGCCGGCCGGCTCACGGATGCTGCGCTGCTGGACTACCGCAAAACCGATTTCCCCTTCGCGCCCGCGACCTTGGACGTCATCCGCGCGGCCTTCCGGGAGGTCCGCGATGGGCGGGGCATGGCGCTGATCAAGGGCTTGCCGCGCGCAGACGTCAGCCCGGAGGAATTCGAACTGCTCACCTGGGCAATCGGCCTGCATTTCGGCGTGGCGCGTCCGCAAGACCGGAACAGCGCCTACATCAACAAAGTGAAGGACGTGGGCGCCAGCTACCGCAGTCCCACCGGGCGTGGCTATTCGTCCAATGCGCAGCTGGACTTCCACATCGACGGTTCCGACGTCGTGCTTCTAAGTTGCTACAACCAGGCGCCGGTGGGCGGCATGAGCATGTGTACGAGTTCGGTCAAGGTCTTCGAAACGATCGCGAGCGAACGTCCGGACTTGCTCGAAGCTTTGCAAAGCCCGTACCCGTATAGCCGCAACGGCGACCAGCAGCCGCACGAGCCGGCCTGGATACATGTGCCTATCTACGGTTTCGAAGCGGGAAGAACCTTCTGCGTATGGAACCGTAACCGCGTACTGAATGCCCAGAAAATCGAAGGCGTGCCGCGGCTCACCAGCCTGCAGTCGGAGGCCATAGGCTACCTGGACGCGGTGGTTCGCCGCCCCGACCTGATGTTCTGCATGCACATGGAGCCTGGCGACCTGCAGCTACTCAGCAACCAGACCATGCTCCATTCGCGGACGAGCTTCGAGGACCATCCCGACGAAGACAGGAAACGCACGCTGTACCGCCTGTGGCTGGCCGTGCCCGACTCGTTGCGCCTACCGGGTGGCTGGGCCCAATACCTGGGCTCGACCGAGCCCGGCACGGTACGCGGCGTCACCAAGGGCCACCGCTATGACGAGCAGTGCCTGCGCTTCGACACGGAGCAGGCGCGAAGCATGGGCATGCGCCTGTAGAGGCGCCAAGCATGGAGAAAAACATGAAGATCATGAAACACCTGCACCGTTGCATCGCTGCGCTGGTGGCCGGGAGCCTGGCACAAGGTCTCGCGGCCGCGGCGCCAGCCGCCGCCTTCCATCCCACCCGGCCCGTCACCCTGGTCGTGCCTTATGGCGCCGGCGGGGGAACCGATGTCGTCGGACGGCTCTTTGCCCAGAAGCTGGGCGCCATGTGGCGTCAACCCGTCGTGGTGGAAAACCGGGCCGGGGCCAATGGCGCGATCGGCGCCGCCTACGTGGCCAAGGCAGCGCCGGACGGCACGACGCTGCTGCTGTCGGTCGCTTCCATCGCGATCAACCCCTATATGATGGCCAAGCAGTTGCCTTACGACACGCGGACGGCGTTCACGCCCATCACCACGCTGGCTTTTCCGGTGGTGGTCATGGTCGCCTCCACCAAGGTGCAGGCCAGCGACGTGCAGGGTTTCATCGCCGAGGCCAGGAAGAATCCTGACAAGTTCACGTTCGGCAGTGCCGAGACCAGCACCCGCATGTACGGGGAGCGCCTCAAGGACAGCGAGCATTTCAGCATGCGGCATATCCCGTACAAAGGCTCGCCGCAGTGGATGTCCGACCTGATCAGCGGGCAGGTCGATACGGGATACGCCAGCATCACGTCCGCCTTGCCTTTCCTCAATGAGGGCAAGGTCAAGATCCTGGGCGTGGCGTCCACGCACCGCAGCGCCCTGGTGCCGCAAGTGCCGACCTTTCTCGAGCAGGGCGTCAAGAACCTGGAGTCGCACAGCTGGTATGGCCTTTTCGGACCTGGCAAGATGCCGCCGGACACGGTCCAGGCCATCTATCATGATGTGAAGGCCGTGCTGGCGGATGCCGAAGTGCAGGACAAGCTGAGGTTCCTTGGCGCGGATCCCGGCGGCGAGACACCGGCTCGGTTCAGCCAGCGCTTCCAGGCGGACATGAACGAATACGAGGACCTCATCAAGCGGCTGCACCTGAGCGAAGATGCGCCCTGAGCATGATGCCCGCACGCGGGCGACGTGGCGCGTGCGTGGCGTCCGCGTGGCAAAATACGCTGCTCATCATGTGCTGAACCCATAGTCCTCCAACGCTGTCCGGATCTTTATGCCGAAAAACGGTATCTCTCTAAAAGCCCAGGGTGCGCTCCTGCATCACCAGCTTTTCCTGACGTTGCGGCAGCAGATACTGGACGGCGTCTACCGGGAGGGCGATCGCCTGCCCACGCAGGAAGCCCTGAGCGAGCATTACAGGGTGTCGCGCATCACGGTGCGGCGTGCGGTTTCCGAATTGCAGGCGGAGGGCTTGATCCGGAACGAGCAGGGGGTAGGCGCCTTCGTGCTGGCGGTCAAGCAGAAGGCCCCAGCCGCCGTTTCGCTGACCTATCTCGAAGGCCTGAAGCGTGTCGCCAGCGAGACCAAGGTGGCGGTGCTGGTATCGGAACTGGCGCGGCCCCCGTTGGCTGTGGCGCGCTTGCTCGCCCTGGCCGACGGCGTGGACGCGATGCATGTCGTCCGTGTCCGCGAGCGCAAGGGAACGCCCCTGATGCTGCTGGACGCCTGGATGCCTGCGCGCTTTGCGCCGCTGCTTACGCCCCCGGCGTTGCGCAAGCGACCGCTGTACGAGCTGCTCACCAGCGACGGCACGCAGCTGGGCGAGGTCGTGCAGGAGGTCACCGCGGAAATGGCCGATCCTTATGCGGCCCAGCACCTCCAGGTCAAGGTCAATTCGCCCCTTTTGCGCGCCACGCGCCTGGTCCACGACAACCGCCAGCAGCCCATCCAGCACCTGGTGATACGGGCCACGCCGCTGCGCAGCCGGCTGGTGATGGTCATTCCCGGCAACGAACTGGACACGATTTCCAGCGGTCACCTGGTGCACGATATGGAATGAGCTGCCTTCCGCTGGAATGGTCTGCCTTCCGCCGCGAGGCCTTGGGACGGCGCCGTTCCCCTGGCGGACCGCGGTATTGGAGTAGACTCGGCCCATGATTCCCGTCAATGAACACATCGCGCTCGACGAGCGCGAGATCGAATTCGACATGATCCGCGCGCAGGGCGCGGGCGGACAGAATGTCAACAAGGTCTCCAGCGCGGTGCACATGCGCTTCGATGTCCGCGCGTCCTCGCTGCCGGACGACCTGAAGGCGGCGGTGCTGGCGCTGGACGACCGGCGCATCAGCAAGGACGGCGTGGTGATCATCAAGGCGCAGGCCTATCGCAGCCAGGACAAGAACCGAGCCGATGCGCTGGACAGGCTGGTGGCCCTGCTGCGGCACGCGGCGCGGCCGGTCAAGCCGCGCAAGGCCACGCGGCCCACGCGGGCCTCGCAGCAGCGGCGCGTGCAGCGCAAGGTGACGCATGGACGCGTCAAGCAATTGCGCGGGCGGGTCGGGGAGGAGTGACGCCCCGACAACTGTTGTCGCCGGCGCCGTTCAATATTCCGGGCCGGCCTTCTTTAGAATCCACGCATATTCTCGCGTAAAGGATCTCCCTCATGAGCACTTTTTCTTCTTCCCTGCGGGTCGGCGGACTGACCCTGCCCAACCGGGTCATCATGGCGCCCCTGACGCGCATGCAGGCCGGCCCCGGCCGCGTTCCCACCGAACGGATGGCGGAGTACTACACGCAACGCGCATCCGCGGGCCTCATCATCACCGAGGCAACGTCGGTGACGCCGCAAGGCGTGGGCTATCCCAACACCCCGGGCATCTGGTCGGACGAACAGGTGGCGGGCTGGAAGAAGGTGACGGACGCGGTGCACCGGCATGGCGGCCGCATCGTGTTGCAACTGTGGCACGTAGGCCGCATCTCCGATCCCAGCCTGCTCGATGGTGAACTGCCCGTGGCGCCCAGCGCCATCGCGGCGGAAGGCGACGTCAGCGTATTGCGGCCCAAGCGTCCCTACGTGACGCCGCGCGCGCTGCGGCTGGATGAGATACCGGGCATCGTGGCGGCTTATCGCAAGGGCGCGGAAAACGCCAAGCTGGCGGGCTTCGACGGAGTGGAGCTGCATGGCGCCAACGGTTACCTGCTGGACCAGTTCCTGCAGGACAGCACCAACAAGCGCGACGACGCCTACGGCGGTTCCATCGAGAACCGCGCACGCCTGCTGCTGGAAGCGACCGATGCGGCCATTGCCGTGTGGGGCGCGGACCATGTGGGCGTGCACCTGTCGCCGCAAGGCAAGTCGCATTCGATCAGCGATTCGGATCCGGCCGCGACCTTCGGATACGTGGCGCGTGAAATGGGCCGCCGCAAGGTGGCCTTCCTGTGCATCCGGGAACCCCTGGGCGACAGCCGCCTGCTGCCGCGCATCAAGCAGGCGTTCGGCGGCGTGGTGTTCGCCAACGACGGCTTCACGCAGGATACCGGGGCGACCGTGCTGCGCGCGGGCGAGGCCGATGCCGTGGCCTACGGCGTGCTGTTCATCGCCAATCCGGACCTGCCCAAGCGTTTCGAGTTGAATGCGCCGTTGAACACGCCCAATCCCTCGACGTTCTATTCGGGCACAGAGGAAGGGTATACGGACTATCCGGCCTTGCAGGCCGCCTGACGCCGGGCATCCGGGCAATGCAAGAAGGCGCGGGTACCGCGCCTTCTTTCTTGGGTGCGCAGCAAAGCAAGCGGAGCCGGCCGGACGGCGTGCGGGAGATGCTTTGCCGACGCCAGGCGCCGGCTTTAGTCGCCAGGCGCTGGGATTAGACGCAAGGTGCCAGGTTTATTTCGTGCTCTTCGCGTTCCACTCGAAGCCGGCATGCGCCGACCCATTGCCCTTCACCGAGACCTGGCGCGTCTGCTCATTGCCATCCAGCGTGGCGGAAACCTTGTATTGCCCAGGGGGCAGCTTCACCAGCATATAGGGACCGCCGCTGGTGGCGTCCAGCACCTTGGCGCCCTTGGCATCGGTGATCACCACCTTCACATCCGCCGTGTAGTCGTTCTTGCCGTCAAGCTTGCGGGCGAACAGCAGGGACAGGGGATAGCTTTTTTCCGCGGCCTTCAGCGACTCCGATTCGTCCAGTCCGATGCCGCCCGTGACGTATTCGACGTTGCCTTGCGTCTGCGTGGCGGGCAGGGCGGCATGGGCGCTGGCCATGGCGACGGCCCATAGCAGCGCGCCAGCGAGGGCGGTGACCGTGAGCGCACGATAGCGATGGATTTGCGTAGTGGAGGTCAAAACGGGGGTCAAAAAGCGGGTCGGTTCTTGCTTCATGGTTTTTCTCCAGGAAACGCGCAATGCGCGGGTTGGGCCGGTGCGGCGCGGGACGGCCGCGCCGGCCGCATAGCTTGCTGACCTGAAGGTTTCGATGGGCGGCATCCGAAAAAGTTCTGGGGACGCGTATCCCCCGTCTGCTGTTTCCGCCTGCCAGTTTTCCGCCCAGCTTGCGCGTCGCCGTCAGGCTGGTGCATGCAGGGGATACCGCAGGTCGACCTCGCCTACCTTGTTGCCGTCGGGTCCGAAGCGACGCTCATGCAAGCGGCATTCCCGCGAGTCCAGGGCCAGCACGCTGGAGCTGCGCGTGCCATAGACCGGGTCGACGATGAAGGGGCTGCTCAGGAAACGTTCGCGCTCCAGGCTGATGCCGGTATCGGGCAGTTCCGCGTCCGGCGCCGCCGAGCGGTCGGCCAGCGCATCGAGCAGGCCATCGATGTCAGGCTGGGCACGTTCTTGCAGCAAGCGCGTGAATGCCGCCTTGGTGCGTGCAAGCTTGGGCCAGGGCGTATCGAGCAGATGGTTGGAGAGGGCATAGATGCCAGGCGCAAGCGGGCGCGCGGGCCCGCCGCGGTTGCTGCCATACCAGGCGCCGTCGAGATCGCCGACGATGAGGTTGTAGCCGTTGTAGCGCGCGCCTTGCGCGTCGATGCGCGCCATGTATTCGGCGGGCGTTTCCTTACCCAGCAGGAAGTCGCCGACCAGGTCACCGCGCGAAGGCGCATCCGGCAGCACGCGCATGGGGTCGCGGAAGTTCGTGACCAGTGCATAGCGGCCGCCGCGCGTCATGCCCATCCACGTGCCGCCTGATTTCAGGTCGCGGCCGGCGATGATGCCGGAGCCGTCGTCCCAGGGCGCGGCGGGCGCGGTGGGGCGGGCATGGTATTCGTCGCGGTTCGCGGCGATCAGCACCGGCAGGTGCGGTAGTACACGCAGGGCGAGGACGGCCAGGCACATGTGATGACGTCCTTATTGTCTTCAGCTTCGTGCAGCCGCTGCTTGCGGTTCGGACGCCGTCTCCGCCGCGCGTTCGGACGAGAACGGCGCGGTGCGTGGCGCGACCAGGCGCAGGTAGTCGTCCGCCCGCATCAGGATGGAGGCGTCCAGCCGGCCCGCGTTGAAGACGATCTCTTCGTAGCGTTGGCCCAGCGTGCTGTCGACCAGCAGCTCCAGGTCTGGATTGAACGTGAAGGGCGGGATGGCGCCGATCTCGCAACCGGTCAGCTCGCGTGCCAGTTCGCGACTGGCCAGGGACGCTTTCTTGCCGCCGCAGGCCTGGGCGATGGCGTCGAGGTCGGCCTGCCGGTCGGCCGGAAACACGGCCAGCACATTGGCGCGCTTGTTGGATGAAATCTTGACGCGGCAGACCAGCGCCTTGGCGCCCTGGCCAACGGCGGTGCCGCGTATCGCGGCTACCGCTTCGGACCGCCCCTCGGCGGCATGGCGCAGCAGTTTGTAGGTGACGCCTTGCTCGTCGAGCAGCGCGCGGAGTTGATCGTGGACTTCCATGAGGCATGCGTAGCAGGATGGGATGCGCTACCTTAACCCATCCGGGCGCGGGGTGGTCGCATCATCCGTCCGTCGATCTGCTGATCGTTTCCCACGCGCTGATCTCGTCAGCCAGGGCGGCGAGCTTGCCGCGAACCAGGTCCAAGGCATCGCTGCCCAATAACAGGTGCGCGGGCGGATGGTCGCTGTCGATCGCCGCGAGCATGGCGCGGGCGGCCTTGGCCGGATCACCCAGCTGCTTGCCGCTCTTGGCCTCGCGCGCCTGGCGGATGGGCGCGAACAGCGCATCGTAGTCGGCGATCGAACGCGGCGTCCGGACCATGGACCGTCCCGCCCAATCGGTGCGGAACGAGCCCGGCGCGACGGCGGTGACGGCGATGCCCAAGGGCCGGACCTCCTTGCCCAAGGTTTCGGATATGCCTTCCAGCGCGAACTTGCTGCCGCAGTAATAGGCGATGCCCGGCATGGTGATGAAGCCGCCCATGGACGTGATGTTGAGGATATGGCCACGTCGCCGCTGGCGCATGTAGGGCAGGACGGCCTTCATCATGGCGACGGCGCCGAACACATTGACGTCGAACTGCCGCCGCATCTCGCTTAGCGGCGACTCTTCCATGATGCCTTCGTGGCCATAGCCGGCGTTGTTGACCAGCACGTCCAGCGCGCCGACGTCGGCTTCGATGCCGGCCACGACGCGCGCGATGGCGTCGCTATCCGTGACGTCCAGGATGCGGCCGTAGGCCGCGCCAGGCGCCAGCGCCTCGAACGCCGCCCTGGCGGGCTCGGCGCGGACGGTGCCGATGACGCGGTGGCCGGCGGCGAGCGCCTGTTCCGCGAAAGCGCGGCCCAGGCCGCTGCTGACGCCGGTGACAAGAATGGTCTTGGTCGATGACATGCGGATTTCCTGATGAATGGGTTCTGGAAAAATGCATAATAGTTATAGTGTTGGTGGTCTTTAAGGCGTAATCGTCTATTTTTCATGCCTAATTCTATGAAGGGTGGAAGCGGGAGGGATGCGCGCCCTGTGCCCCTCGCGGCGGCGGCGCCCGTCGCTCCCGTCGTATCCACGGCTCCCACCGTGCCCACCGCGCCGGATCAGCCGCGCATGGCGGCGCTGGTGCGCGCATTGGCGCCGGAAGAGGGCTACAACCTGACCGCGCTTCCCGATGTCCGCATCCTGCGCTCGGATCGCGCCTTGGCTCGCACG
Source organism: Achromobacter aloeverae (assembly GCF_004121055.1). Lineage (GTDB taxonomy): Bacteria > Pseudomonadota > Gammaproteobacteria > Burkholderiales > Burkholderiaceae_B > Bordetella_C > Bordetella_C aloeverae. The sequence goes on along the minus strand of NZ_PYAL01000001.1, from coordinate 630,155 downwards.
CCCGTGCTGTACGACCCCGGCATCGTGATCGTTTGCCAGGGCCGCAAGCGCGGCTACTTCGGCGAGCAGGTCTATCTGTACGATGAACAGCATTACCTGGCGGTTTCGGTGCCCGTGCCCTTCACGATGGAGACGGACGCCACGCCGGAGCATCCCTTGCTGGCGCTCTACCTGCACCTGGATTTCCAGTTGGCCGCGGAGGTGACGATCCAGATCGACCGCCATGGCAGGCCCGTGCGCGACGATGCGCCGCAAAGCATGATCTCCAGTCCCATGGATGCCGACCTGCGCGGGTCGGTATTGCGTTTCCTGGAGGCCATGAACCGCCCGCTTGAGGCAGCGGTGCTGGGACCGGCGCTTCTGCGCGAGGTGTACTTCCGCATCCTGACCGGCACGCAGGGCGACGCGCTGAGGGCGGCCCTGGCCATGGAAGGCCGGTTCGGCCGGATAGGCCGCGCGCTGCGCCATATCCATGCCCATTACGCGCAGGACCTCGACCTGCCGTCGCTGGCGCGCGAAGCCGGCATGAGCGTGCCCAGTTTCCACAGCCACTTCAAGGCGATCACGCGCGCGTCGCCCATGCAGTATGTGAAGTCGACCAGGCTGCACCAGGCGCGGCTGCTGATGGTGCGCCAGGGAATGACGGTGGAGGCCGCCTGCCATGCGGTCGGCTATGCCAGCGCATCGCAATTCAACCGCGAATTCAAACGCCTGTTCGGACGCACGCCCGCGGCGGAAACGCGGCGCATGCGCGCGAATTTCGCCGTGCCGCCGGCGCACGCCGCGTCCGCCTACGTGTCATCGCATTGACGGCGTACGCCAGCGCGGCCGACGCTGCACGCGTGCGTGCGTGCGTGCGTGCGTGCGTCGGCGCATCCGCATCCGCATCCGCATCCGCGCCTTTGCCGGCAGGCGCGCCTGCCAGGCGGGGCTTCTCCAGGCGAGGCTTATTAGGGTCCTAACGGACCGAATCGCCGTACCGGTACTCGTGCGTCACCTTGTCCAGCTCGGCCTTCAGGTCCGCGTCCAGCACGTAGTCCGCCGCCGCCAGGGTCTCGTCCAACTGCTCGGGCTTGCTGGCGCCCAGCAGCGGCGCGGTGACCAGCGGATTGGCAAGGACCCAGGCCAGCGCCAGGCGGGTCAGGGACACGCCGGCCTGGTCGGCCAGCTTGCCCAGCTGCGCCACGGACTCGAAGGCGCGCTCGTTCCAGTAGCGGTCCTGGTAGCGCCCGCCGGCCGTGCCCAGCGTGAACCGGGTGCCCGGCGTGGGCGCGCTGCCAGCCTTGTGCTTGCCGGTCAACAAGCCGCCGGCCAGGGGGTTGTAGGGAATGACCGCGAGATTTTCGGCTTCGCACAGCGGCAGCAGCTCGCGTTCGATCTCGCGGAACAACAGGCTGTAGCGGGGCTGCACGCTGACGAAGCGCGTCAGGCGCAGGAAATCGGCGCGCCCCAGGGCGGTGGCCAGGCGCCAGGCGAGGAAATTGGACACGCCGACGTAACGCGCCCGGCCCGACTTCACGATGACGTCCAGCGCTTCGATGGTTTCGTCCAGCGGCGTGCCGTCGTCGTCGGAGTGCAACTGGTAAAGATCGACGTAGTCCGTCTGCAAGCGCTTGAGCGATCGGTCGATGGCGTCGAGCAGATGCTTGCGCGAGGCGCCCTTGTCCCAATCGTTCGGGCCCGTCACGCCGACGGCCTTGGTGGCGACGATGTAGTGCTGGCGCCGGCCCTGGAGCCAGCGACCGAGGATTTCCTCGGTGCGCCCGACGGTGTCCAGGCTCCCGCCCAGCGGATAGACGTCGGCCGTGTCGAGGAAATTGATGCCGCCGTCGGCGGCCTTGTCGAGGATGCGCTTGGCCACGGCTTCGTCGGTCTGCAAACCGAAGGTCATGGTGCCTAGCGCCAGGCGGGAGACTTTCAGGCCGGTGCGGCCGAAGGGTATCTTGGGTATAGCCATCGCGCATATCTCCAGGGCATGCGCGGCCGAAGCCGCGGGACGCGGATGATTCTACGCTTCGATAACTGACGGCAGGCTTGGAGGCGGGCGCGCCGGCCCAGGCCAATAAGGTCAGTCCAATTGGGATCAGTCCAATTGGTATTGCGCGGCCGTGATGGCGAATGCCTGCAAGGTCTTGTTCTGCCAGGCCTCGTCGCGATGGAGCTCCTCGGCCAGGATGCGCGCGACTTCCGGCGCGGCGTCCAGTGCCGCGCGGCTGTCGAGGAACAGGGCGCGATTGCGCCGCGCCAGCACGTCCTCGACGCCGCGCGCCAGTTCGCAGCGCGCGGCATGGCGCACGTGGGCTTCGGTCAGGCCGCTGGCCGGGACCAGCATGCGGTCGGCGCCGGGCAGGGCGCGCAGGACCGGCAGGTCGCTGCCGTAGTAGGCATCGGTGGACAGCGGCACGTCCCGGGCCGGCATCATGCCGCCCGCGCCATGCAGCGGCAGGTTCTGGGTCTGGCCGGGCGCATACGGCAGCATCCGTTCGCGCAGCACCGTGTCCATCACGTCCTGCGCCATGCGGCGATAGGTGGTCCACTTGCCGCCGGTCACGGTGACCAGGCCGGCGTTGGACACCAGGATGGTGTGCTCGCGCGACAGCGATTTGGTGTTGCCCACGCCCGTGGCCTTGACCAGCGGACGCAGGCCGGACCACACGCTGGTAACGTCGGAACGGGTGGGCTGGCGGTTCAGATAACGGCCGGCCGTGGCCAGGATGAAGTCGACGTCCTGGCGCGTCGCGTCGGGTTCGAGCGGCAGGTCGTTGCGTGCGGTGTCGGTGGTACCGGCGATGGTATGGCCATTCCATGGCACCACGAACAGCACGCGCCCGTCATCGGTCTTCGGGATCAGGATGGCGCGGTTGCCGGGCAGGAAGTCGCGCGGCAGGGTCAGGTGCACGCCCTGGCTGGGCGCTACCATGACGGGGGCCTTGCGGTCCTCCATGTGGCGGATTTCGTCGACCCAGACGCCGGTCGCGTTGATGACGCAGCGGGCGCGCAGCATCAGTTCGGCGCCATTGAGACGGTCGCGCACGGTGACGCCGTCGATGCGGCCCTTGTTCTGCGACAGCCCCGTCACGCGCAGGTAGTTCAGCGCCAGGCCACCCAGGTCGAACAGCGTGCGCATCAGGCTCACGGCCAGGCGCGCGTCGTCGAACTGGCCGTCGAAATACCGCACGCTGCCCCGCAGCGCATGGCCGCCGACGCTGGGCGCCAGGGTCGGCGCTTCGGCCAGGGTGGCGCCGCGCGACAGCAGGCGGCTGGGTTGCAGGTTCAGGCGGCCGGCCAGCAGGTCGTACATTTTCAGGCCGATGCCGTAGAAGGGCTGGTCCAGCAGGCCGTAGGCCGGCACGACGAAGCCCAGCGGCCACACCACGTGCGGCGCATTGCGCGCGAGCAGGCCGCGCTCGTGCAGGGCCTCGCGCACGAGGCTGATGTTGCCCTGGGCCAGGTAGCGCACGCCGCCGTGCACCAGCTTGGTGGCCCGGCTGGACGTGCCCTTGGCGAAATCCTCGGCTTCGACCAGCAGCGTGCGATAGCCGCGCGCCGCGGCGTCCACCGCCGTGCCCAGCCCGGTGGCGCCGCCGCCGATGACGATGAGGTCCCAGGGTTCGACGGAATCCAGCTGCGCCAGGATGCGGTCGCGCGAGGGGGGGACGATGGGCTTGGGATGGACGTTCATGGCAGCAGGGCGGGTCGCGCGGTGGTCGCCGCGCCGGCATGGGGCGTATCGTCGGCCGGGGCGCTGGCGATTTCGCAGCGCACGCCGGCCTGCTTCATCACGCGGGCGAGCGGGGCTTGAGGGGGCAGGTCGGTGTAGAAACGGTGGACCTGGGAAAGATTGGCCAGCTCCACCAGCGCCTGGCGCTGGTATTTGCTGTGGTCGGCCGTCAGCCAGACTTCGCGCGACTGCGCCATGATGGCGCGCGCCACGCTGACTTCGCGCAGGTCGTAGTCGCGCAGGGTGCCGTCGGCCTCGATGGCGGAGATGCCGATGACGCCGATGTCCACCTTGAAACGGCGGATGAATTCGATGGTTGCCTCGCCGATGATGCCGCGGTCGCCCGCGCGCATGGCGCCGCCGGCGATGATCACTTCGCAGTCCGGGTTGGCGGACAGGATGTCGGCCACGTTGAGGTTGTTTGTGACGACGCGCAGGCCGCGGTGCTGGACCAGCGCGCGCGCCACGGCCTCGGTGGTGGTGCCCAGGTTGAGGATCAGCGAGCAGCCTTCCGGGATGTGGCGGGCCACCGCCAGGCCGATGCGGCGCTTGGCGTCGGCGTGCAGGGCCTGGCGCTGTTGGTAGGCGATGTTCTCCGTCGTCGACGCCTCGATGCGCACGCCGCCGTGGAAGCGCGCCAGCAAGCCGGCCTGAGCCAGCAGGTTGACATCGCGCCGCACGGTTTGCAGCGTGACGCCGAAGCGCTGGGCCAAGGCTTCGATCGTGGCCGCGCCGCTTTCGCGGACGGCGTCGATGAGGGCGGATTGACGGGGATTGAGGGCCATGTAAACGATCATAAAGCAACAAAAACGAAAATGATAGGGGAAGGTTTTGGTTCGTTAGTGTTCGTTTTTGTCTCCAGGGTGGCGGAACTACTCCCCGGGCTGACGCCGGGGGAGGCTTGCCGGGGGTATGTGATTCAAGGCCGCGGCACGGGCGGGGCCAGGGGCACCGTCCGGAGACGGCCGGAGCCATGGTCAGGGCGGGAGTGGGGGCCAGGCATGGGCGAGCGGGGATGGGGCGTGGACCGGGGGATAACCCCGACGGGAAGGCGTTCAACTCGCCGTCAAGCGCGTGTGATAATGCTTTGCAATTAATGGGGACACCCCACCCCGACGCACCTCCGCACAGGAATCGAAGTGATCGAACTCGGTAATCTCGAAGAAATCGTCGCTTTGCGGCGTGACCTCCATGCCCATCCGGAAACGGCCTATGAGGAAGTCCGCACGGCCAAGGTGGTGGCGGACTACCTGGCGGACTGCGGCATCGAGGTGCACACGGGCATCGCCAAGACCGGCGTGGTCGGCGTGCTCAGGCGCGGTACGTCGGACAAGGCCATCATGTTGCGCGCCGACATGGACGCGCTGCCGATGTCCGAGGACAACCGCTTCGAACACCGCTCCCGCGTCCCCGGAAAAATGCACGGCTGCGGCCATGATGGCCATACCGCCATGCTGCTGGCGGCGGCGCGCCACCTGAAGGTCGCCGGCGGCTTCGACGGCACGGTCTATTTCGTCTTCCAGCCAGCGGAGGAAAACGGCGGCGCCGGCGCCCGCGCCATGATGGAAGCGGGGCTGTTCGAGCGCTTCCCCGCCGAGGCGATCTTCGGCATCCATAACTGGCCCGGCATGCCCGCCGGCAGCTTCAACGTCTGCGCGGGCCCCATGATGGCCGCCGCCAACGCTTTCAAGATCACCGTCAACGGCCGTGGCGGCCACGCGGCGGCGCCGCAGGACTGCGCCGATCCCGTCCCCGCGCTGTTCGCCATCGGCACGGCCATCCAGACCATCCTCACCCGCAACAAGCGTCCGCTCGACGCCGCGGTGATTTCCATCACCCAGGTCCAGGCCGGCGGCAGCGTGACCAACGTCATTCCCGGCACATGCTGGCTGGGCGGATCGATACGGGCATACAGCGCCGAGGTGGTCGACCTCATCGAGCGGCGCCTGAACGAAATCGCCGCGCCCATCGCCGCCGCGCACGGCTGCGAGGCCGACGTCTACTTCGAACGCCGTTATCCCGCCCTCGTCAACTCGCGTGCCGAAACCGAATTCTGCCTGGACGTCATGCGCGATGTCGTCGGCGCAAGCAACACGCATATCGTCGAACCTGTGATGGCGTCGGAGGACTTCGCCTTCTTCCTCCAGGGCAAGCCGGGCTGCTATGTTTTCCTGGGCGCGGGGGAGGGCGGGCACCGCCACGCCGGCCACGGACTGGGGCCATGCGCCCTGCACAACGGCAGCTACGACTTCAACGACAACCTCATTCCCGTCGGCGCCTCGTACTGGATCCGCCTGGTACAGCGGTATCTGGCGTGAGCGCCGCGCATCGAGCCATTTTCCCGCGGCCACCGGCCGCGGGCGCATTACTCCTTACAACCTGGATAGCCATGAAAAAAATGATGACGTGCGGAAAGCTCCTGGGCGCGCTGGCCCTGTCGGCGGCCGCGACGGCGGCGCACGCGCAGCCCGCATGGCCGGGCAAGGTGATCACGTTGATCGTGCCCTATACCGCGGGCGGCACGGCCGATACGCTGGCGCGCGGCCTGGGCGATGCGCTGCGCGCGTCGGGCACGACGGTGATCATCGAGAACAAGCCGGGCGCGGGCGCCACGCTGGGCACGGATTTCGTGGCGCGCGCCAAGCCCGACGGCAACACGCTGCTGGTGGCGTCCACGAGTCCGGTCACCATCTATCCGCATCTGGCGGGCACCCCCTACGATCCCATGACCGGTCTCACGCCCATCGCCAGCGTCGGTGTGGGGCCGGTGGCGATCGTGGCCACCAAGGCCCTGAAGGTCGACGATTTCGCGGGCCTGGTCGCCTACGCCAAGAGCAATCCCGGCAAGGTGACGTTCGCCGTGCCGGGCCTCGGCTCCGTGGCGCACCTGGGCATGGCCGCCCTGAGCCGGCAGGCCGGCATCAAGATGATGCAGGTGCCGTATCGCGGCGGCAGCCAGGCGCTGACCGATGGCCTGGGCGGCGTGGTGGACCTGATGGTGCTCAATACCGATGTCCTGCTGCCGCATGTCGCGTCGGGCGCGTTGAAGCCGCTGGCGGTGATGGCGCCGACGCGCCTGGAGGCATGGCCGACCGTGCCCACCATGGCCGAACTGAAGCTGCCGAAGATCCAGTACTTTTCCAACTTCGGCCTGTTCGCCCCCGCGGGCATGAAGCCCGAGACCGCGCAGGCCTTGCAGGCCGCGGTCGACAAGGCCATCGTCACGCCCCAGTACCAGGACATGCTGAAGAAGTACTACCTGCAACCCGGCACGGGCACGGGCGACGTCTTCCGCAAGCAGGTGAAGCAGGAGTTCGAAAACAACGGACGCCTGGTCAAGGAAGAGAACATCAAGATCGAATAGCGATCGAATGGCGCCGCGGGGCCGGCGTGCGCTTCACCAAAGCCGCAGGCGCTTGAGGAACCCCAGCGTCGCCAGCCCCAGCGCCACCATCACCCCCAGCACCCACCAGAAGGCGCCGGGCGTCTGCAAGCCCGGCAGGTCGGCCACGTTCATGCCGAAGATCCCGGACAGCAGCGTGGCTGGCATCAGCATCGCCGTCAGCACCGACAGCACCAGCAGGTTGCGGTTCATTTCCTCCGACATCTGCGCGGCGATCTCTTCCTGCAGCAGCTTGGCCCGTTCGTATAGCGACTCTATCGAGGCGGACAGGTGGCCGAGCGTATCCACGCCCTCGGCGAGATGGTCCAGCGCCTGCGGTTCAGCCCAGGCATGGCGCAGGGCGGGCAGGCGTCCGAGCATGTGGCGCTCCGGATGCACCTGGCGGCGCAGCTCGGCCAGTTGCCGGCGCACCGAACTCAACGCGCCGCGGTCGCGCTCGCGCCGGTCGGACAGGACCGACGCCTCGATATCGTCGACCTCGTCGGTCAGCATTTCCAGGCGCGCCGCATAGCCTTCGGCCAGGCACTCCACCAGGTCGCCCAGCAGGGCGGCGGTACAGCCATAGCTGCGCCCGTCCTCGACCCGGCGGCGCAGGCGGTCCGTGGATTGCAGCGCCCGGGTGCGCACCGTGATCAGCAAGCCGTCGTTCATGAAGAAGTGCAGCACGCCTTTTTCCGCGTCGTCCGCTTCGCTGTCCATCTTGAGATCCACCAGCAGGCCGTGGACGCCTTCCTCGGACACGTGCAGGCAGGGCCGGGTATCTCGGCCCGCGAGAAAGGCGCGCGCTTCTTCCGGCACGTCGGCGCCGTGCTCCAGCCAATCCTGGATGCGGCTGTCCGCGGTCTTGGCATGTATCCAGTGGAAAGCGCCCGATTCGGGGGGCGGCGCGCCCTGCACCTCGTGCCAGTTCAGGCGGACGGGGGCCGTATCGGGTTGGAAGCGGAAGGCGCAGATCAGCCCGCCGGGGCCGGCGGACAGGGAAAGCAGCCGGCTTTGGGCGGCGGGCAGGGTCATGAGCGATGAATATTCAAAAAAATTCGTCGGGGGAAGGGCGGCCAACGGCGTGGCAGTCAACGGCGACACCAATAGCCGGGTCAAATGACAATTTCGTGACGAGTTGCCCAAAATTGACACCAGATGCCGGCCGATCGCGGCTATCGTCGCGGGGCACGCCGCGCCGGCAACCCGCCGATACCCGCCTCGCGCGCTAGGGTTTCCCCTGTTTCCCCCATGAGGATGGGTTGACGGCCGGGCGCGCCAGCCGGGTATGATGGCTGTCTAACCCACATGGCGAAATGTCGAGCCGGCCCCGGATGGCCCCGCTGTGGTCCCAATTTTTCATTTCAGGCCAGAGCCTGTCCCTTATTCAGCCTCATATAAATCACTTTGGAGATGAGACCTATGAACCGACCCTTTGATGGCCCGCAGGCCGCGCTCAACGTGCCGACTTTCGTACAGCACCGGCGCCTGGTCGATTGGGTGGCGGAGTTCGTGGCGCTCGCCAAGCCGGACAGCGTAGTGTGGTGCGATGGTTCCCAGGAAGAGAACGACCGCTTGTGTGCGCAGATGGTCCAGGCGGGCACGCTGCGCAAGCTGAACGAACAGAAGCGTCCCAATTCCTACCTGGCCCTGTCCGATCCGGGCGATGTGGCGCGTGTCGAGGACCGCACCTTCATCTGCACCGACAAGGCCGAGGACGCCGGTCCCACCAACAACTGGGCAGCGCCCGCGGAAATGCGCAAGACGCTGAACGGCCTGTTCGACGGCTGCATGCGCGGCCGCACGCTGTACGTCGTGCCGTTCTCGATGGGTCCGCTGGGTTCGTCCATCGCCCATATCGGCGTCGAGCTGACCGACAGTCCCTACGTGGTGGTCAGCATGCGCATCATGACGCGCATGGGCAAGAAGGTCTACGACGTGCTGGGCACCGACGGCGAATTCGTGCCGTGCGTGCACACGGTCGGCAAGCCCCTGGCCGCCGGCGAGGCTGACGTGGCCTGGCCGTGCAACCCCACCAAGTACATCGTTCATTACCCCGCCACGCGCGAGATCTGGAGCTACGGCTCGGGCTACGGCGGCAACGCGCTGCTGGGCAAGAAGTGCTTCGCGCTGCGCATCGCGTCGACCATGGGCCGCGACGAAGGCTGGCTGGCCGAGCACATGCTGATCCTTGGCGTGACCACGCCCGAAGGGCGCAAGCATCATGTCGCGGCGGCGTTCCCGTCGGCCTGCGGCAAGACCAACTTCGCCATGCTGATCCCGCCGCAAGGCCTGAACGGCTGGAAGGTCACCACCATCGGCGACGATATCGCCTGGATCAAGCCGGGTGCCGACGGCCGCCTGCACGCCATCAATCCGGAAGCCGGCTATTTCGGCGTGGCGCCGGGCACGGGGGAGAAGACCAACCCCAATGCCATGGCCACCCTGCACGCCAACTGCATCTTCACCAACGTCGCGTTGACCGATGACGGCGACGTGTGGTGGGAAGGCATGACCGAGCAGGTTCCCGCGCACCTGATCGACTGGCAGGGCCAGGACTGGACCCCGGAGATCGCCAAGGAAACGGGCCGCAAGGCCGCGCACCCGAACGCGCGCTTCACCGCGCCGGCATCGCAGTGCCCCTCCATCGACAGCGAATGGGAAAACCCGGAAGGCGTGGTCATCGATGCCTTCATCTTCGGTGGACGCCGTTCCACCACCGTGCCGCTGGTGACCGAGGCGCGCAACTGGGAAGAAGGCGTCTACATGGCCGCCACCATGGGCTCCGAGACCACCGCCGCCGCCGCTGGCCAGCAGGGCGTGGTGCGCCGCGATCCTTTCGCCATGTTGCCGTTCTGCGGCTACAACATGAGCGACTACTTCCAGCATTGGCTGGCGCTGGGCGAGAAGCTGGCGCAGAAGGGCGCCACGCTGCCGCGCTTCTACTGCGTGAACTGGTTCCGCAAGGGTCCGGACGGCAAGTTCGTGTGGCCGGGCTTCGGCGAAAACATGCGCGTGCTGAAGTGGATGCTGGGACGGATCGAGGGCAAGGCGCAGGGCCAGGAGCACGTGTTCGGCGTCTCGCCGCGCTATGAGGACCTGGATTGGCAGGGCCTGGATTTCAGCCGCGAGAAGTTCGACCTGGTCAGCTCGGTGGAAAAACAGGCCTGGCAGAAAGAGCTGGAGCTGCATGCCGACCTCTTCGAGCAACTGAAGCAAGGCCTGCCCGCGGCCCTGCCGCGCACGAAGAAGGCGATCGAGGAGAGACTGTCGGCGTGAGCTGACGGGTGATCCCGCCGCGGCGCCAGCGCCGCGGCCGACGCAAGCAACACGGGCCGCGCATGCGGCCCGTGTCGTTTTCGGCGCCTGCACTTGCATCCCGGGATCGCACACCAAGGTATACAATCCGCCGGCAGGTTCGCGCCCTACATGATTTCCCAAATGGCGGCACAGCCATCGGAAATTCCAATAACGATCGGACAATCGCGTACCCCGCAGAGGAGTCAAGAAATGCCCACACAAATGCCCACACATCACGCGGCGATGCCGCTTGCCGCTTCCCAGGAAAATGCTTCCCGCCTTGGGACGGCCCGTCGGCGCATAAAAATCCCCGGCATTTCGCCCCTGGCGAAGCTGCTGGCCGGCGGCCTGCTTTGCGCCGCCGCGGCGGGCGCCCAGGCCGCCTGGCCCGACAAGCCCATTACCCTGGTCATTCCTTTCCCGCCCGGCGGCACCACGGACATGGTGGGCCGTCCGCTGGCGCAACTGCTCAGCGAAAAGCTCAAGCAGCCGGTCATCGTGGACAACCGCGCCGGCGCGGGCGGCACCATAGGGGCCGCGTATGTCGCGCGTTCGCAGCCGGACGGCTATACCTTGTTCCTGGCGACCATCGCGCACACCATCGCGCCGTCGACCTACGACAAGCTGACCTACGATTTCCAGAAGGACTTCGCGCCGATCACCATCGTGGCGTCCTCGCCCAACCTGCTGATCGTGAACAACAAGCTGCCGGTGAAGACCGTGCCCGAGTTGATCGAGTACGCGAAGCAGAACCCGGGCAAGCTCAACTACGGTTCGGCCGGCATCGGCAGCACCGAGCACCTGGCGGGCGAACTATTCCGTTCCATGGCCAAGATCGATATCTCGCACGTACCCTACAAGGGCGGCGCGCCGATGATGGCCGACCTGATCTCGGGCCAGATCCAGATGGCGGTGGAAACCAGCGGATCCGCCATCGCGCAGATCCGTGCCGGTACGGTGCGGGCGCTGGGCGTGAGCAGCGAGAAGCCCAGCAGCTTTTTCCCGGGCATACCCGCCATCGACGAGTCCGGCCTTCCGGGCTATACCTTCGCCACGTGGTACGGCCTGATGGTCCCGGCCGGCACGCCCACCGACGTGCAGAAGACGCTGTACCAGGATGTCAAGGAGATCCTTCAGGATCCGCAGATGAAGAAGGTGCTGGAAACCATAGGCGCGGATGCCGGCGGCAACAGCCCGGCGGACTTCAAGACCTTCATCGCCGACCAGACGCGGAAGTGGCATGACATCCTGAAGCCCGACGCGAAGAAGTAAGCCGCTGGCGGCAAGACCGCCGCCGACGCACCGTGGCGTGGATGTCTCAACAAGGAAAAAGGCCCGCCCATGAAAAAGCCGGCCCATGCATGGCCGGCCGAGGATACGGGAGAACCGTCGCGCGGGACAGGCGCCCGCCGCGGCTTATTCCTCGTCGTAGTCGAGATCGTCCTCGTCCTCTTCTTCCTCTTCGTCTTCCTCGTCCTGTTCCAGGGCGTCGTAGCCCTTCCAGGTGATGCGCCAGACGGCATCCTGGCCGGTGGTGCCTTCGGTCAGCTTCTTGGCCAGGCCCGCGTCGGCCAGGATTTCCAGGTGATGTTCGACCACCGCCGCCGGCAGGTCGCCTTCGGCCAGTTCCTGGACGGCCTGGGTGACCTCCTGGCCGGTGAGCGTTGCCGCGTCGGCGTCGCGGAACGAGCCGAGGATGGTTACTACCAGATCAAAATCGCGTTGCATGGGGCACCTCTTGCGTAATGCGGTGGGAAAAGCGCGGTGGGTAAAGCGCGGTGGAAAAAGCGCGATGGGAAAGCGATGAAAGGACATCGCGGAAAAACCCAGGCTGGCGCTTCCCCGCAACCATAGCAGATGCCCACCACGGCCGTGCGACCAAACCGGCACGCAAGAGGAGTGCCGGCGCGTCGCCATCGTCCTGTCATTGCAATGCAAACACCCTGCAACAATAAGACCTGCTTTTTCAGGCCCGTTCCGGGCGGGACGCCCGGCGCGGCGAACGGCGTCCGCCGCGCGGCGCCGGCGCTTATTTCGCCGGTTCCATCCAGGCATCGGCGTAGGAGTCGATCGCGCCCAGGCCGGTAGTGATCGCGTTGTGCACGCGCTTGTCCAGGAAGGTGATGTAGTTCGTGTCGTCGATCCACGCCACCGGCACGTCCTCGACCAGGATCCGCTGCACTTCCGTATACAGCTTCTGGCGCTCGGCGTCCGTGGTCGCCGTCGCCGCCTGGTCGAACAGTTCGTCCACCTTGGGATTGCGATACTGCGAGGTGTTCGTGAACGGCAGTCCCTTCTTGATATTGGAACTGACGTAGGTGCGCGACACGCCTATGGCCGGATCGCCATACTGGAACACGCCGTTGTAGGCCATGTCGAAGTCCCAGTTACCCATGCGCGTGGTCCAGCCGCCCACGTCGACGTTCTCGATCTCGATGGCGATGCCGACCTTGCCCAGGCACTGCTTGATGTACTCGGCGACGCGCCGCATCATCTCGCCGTAGGGGATGGGGATGAAGCCCAGCTTCACGCGCACGCCGTTGGCGTCCGGTTTCAGGCCCATTTCATCGAGCAACGCGATGGCCTTCTTGGGATCGAAGGGATACTTCTTGACGTTGCCGTCGTAGAAGCGGGTGTTGTGGTGGATGGGGCCCGTGGCCACGGTGCCCAGGCCGAACATGATGCGCTTGGCGATGAAGTCGCGGTCGATGGCGTACATCACCGCCTGGCGGAAGCGCTTGTCGTCCATCGGCTTGCGCGAGCCGTTCAGCTCGATCCAGTGCAGCGTGGACCAGTACTCGTAGCCCTTTTGCACGGCGTTCAGGTGCGGCAGCTTGCTGACGCGCGGGATGTCGAAAGGCTCGATGTCCTGCAGCCAGGCCTGCTGCACCGTGCGTTGTTCCAGGGCCAGGCGGCGCGACGCCGAGTCGGGAATCACGCGGTAGATGATGCCGTCCAGGTAGGGACGGCCGGTCTTCCAGTAGTGCTCGTTCCTGACCAGCTCGATGAAGGACCCGCGCTCCCAGCGCTTGAACTTGAACGGGCCGGTGCCGATGGGCGCGTTGTTGTTGGGGTTCTGGGCGATGGGGGTATCGACGTCGTACAGGTGCTTGGGCAGGATCACGCCGCCGCCGATATCGAAGGCATAGAGGAAGGCGGAATAGCGCTCCTTCAGCGTGAAGACCACCGTGTGGGCGTCGGGCGCGGTGATGTCCTTCACATATCCCATCAGGGTGCGGGTGCGCGGCGTGTTCGCCAGCACTTTCTTGTACGAGAAGATCACGTCGTCCGACGTGAACGGCTTGCCGTCATGCCACTGCGCATTGGGCCGCAGGTGGAAGGTGTAGGCCAGCTGGTCGTCGGACACGTCCCAGGATTGCGCCAGGCTGGGCAAGGGCTTCAGATCGAAGGAATAGGTGAGCAGGCTTTCGAAGATCTTGCCGCCCACCATTTGGGAGTTGGCCACCTGCTGGATCGCGATGTTCAGGTTGGGCGGTTCCGGATTGATGATGCCCGTCAGCACGCCGCCGTATTGGGGCGCCCCGGCGTCGGTGCTGGCGGCCTCGGCGGCATAGGCGAACGCGGGCAGGCCGGCGGTAACGGTGGCGGCCATCATTGCCTGCATGAGGGCGCGGCGGGCGGGATCGTACTTCAAGGCTTTCTCCTTGCTGGGCCGGCCAGCCCCGGTCGGGGCGGCCTATCATGAAAAAGAACTTAAGTATCAAATATTGATACTTAAGTTTCCATCAGCAATATGGTGAAGCATGGCCGGACGTCGCGCAAGCGCGGGGCGTCGGGGTTTTCCCGTCCTGATGGACAGGTCCCGCACGCGTTGAGTCGGCGCAAGAAGCGGGGTTTCAGACCCGGCTGGGGCGGCCGCTCAGCGAACGCGCGGCCGCCACGGCCAGCGAACTGAAGCGCTGTACGAAAGGCTCCGGCGTCCATTCGGCCAGCAGGCCGGAGATGTGGATGGCGGCAATGGGCCTGCCCTCGTGGTCCACCACCGCGCTGGACAGCACGATCTCGCCGACCATGCTTTCCTCCAGGCTCAGCGCGTAGCCCTGTTCGCGGGCCTGGCGCACGCGCGCCCGGATCACGTCCGGATCGATGATGGTCTTGGGCGTCAAGGGCTTCAGGGTGCTGCGCGCCAGGATGTCGTCGACCTCCTCGTCGCTGAGCTGCGACATCATCGCGCGCCCGCCGGAGGAGCTGAAAGTCGGCATGCGGCGGCCTACCAAGGTGGCGAAGAAGGTCTGGCGCTTGGTCTGGCGGCGCAGCGCATAGACCAGGGTCAGGTCATCGAACAGGCTGAGGTCCACCCGCTCGCCGGTTTCCTGCTGCAACTGCTCGATGATGGGCGTGGCGCGTTCCAGCAGGGGATGGCCGCGCAGGAAATCGAACGTGCGGTCGAGGATCTTCTTGCCCAGCACGTAGCCGCGCTGGTTGTTGCCCCTTTCCAGGTACCCCAGGGCGACGAGGGTGTGCAGCATGCGCTGGGTGGAGCTGCGGTCCAGGCCCGACAACTCCATCAGTTCGTTCAGGCTGAGCGGGCCGGGGTGGCCGGAGAACGCTTCGAGTATGCCAAACCCCTTGGCCAGGGATTGGTTGTAGCGGGTTTCCGAGGTGGCCATCGCCATGTACTCCAGAGTGATGTGGGGCGAGCCTAGGGTAATCCCCCAGCTCCCGCAGCTTGATGCGCGGCTTTGATGGAATCTATCATATCATTAATCGATATTTAAGTATCAATAATTGATACTTATATAGCCATGAAGGTGTCATGAAAAAATTCGCTCCCTTCCTGGGAAGCCGGCTGCTCAAGGGCGTGCTGGTGCTCCTGGTAATCGCGCTGTTCAACTTTTTCCTGGTGCGAGCCGCTCCTGGCGATCCGGCGGTCATCCTGGCCGGCCAGTCCGGCGCCGTGGACGCGGAATCGTTGGCGAAGCTGCGCCATGACTTCGGCCTGGACCAGCCGATGTCGGTGCAGTTGGCCACGTACCTCAAGGACGTGGCCACCTTCAACCTGGGCTATTCGGTCCGGCAGCAGGCGCCGGTGGGCAGCCTGATTCTCGAACACCTGCCGGCCACGCTGCTGCTGACGCTGACGGCGTTCGCCTTCGCGCTGGCGGTCGGCATCAGCCTGGGCGCTCAGGCTGCGGCGCGCGTCGGCCGATGGGGCGACACGCTGATCACCACTTTCTCCATGCTGGCCTACGCGACGCCGCTGTTCTGGGTGGGCCTGATGCTGGTGCTGCTTTTTTCGGTGCGGCTCGACTGGCTGCCGGCATTCGGCTATGAAACCGTCGGCGCCAACCTGACCGGCCTGGCCCACGCGCTGGACGTGGCCCGGCACCTGATCCTGCCGGCCATCACCCTGGGCCTGTTCCACATGGCGGTGTATGCCCGCCTGACCCGTGCGTCCATCCTGGAAGTGAGCCAGCTGGACTTCGTGAAGACCGCGCGCGCCAAGGGCTTGAAGGAGAACACCGTGATGCGGCGCCACGTGCTGCGCAACGCCTTGCTGCCGGTGATCACCTACGCGGGGATCCAGGCCGGCGGCCTGATCGGCGGTTCCTTGCTGGTCGAGACCGTGTTCGCGTGGCCCGGCATCGGCCGGCTGGCCTTCGACGCCCTGATCCAGCGCGACTACAGCGTCCTGCTGGGGGTGTTCTTCGTCGCCTCCGTGATCGTGGTCGTGATCAACATCATCACCGACATCCTCTACACCGTCGCCGATCCCCGGATAGAACTCAAATGAAAGACTTCCTGCACGCATTCTGCCGCAACAAGGGCGGAGTGGCCGGCCTGGTCGTGCTGCTCGCCGTGGCCGCGCTGGCGCTGACAGCCAGCTGGTTCTTCCCCGACAGCCCGTGGGACATCGCCAATGCGCCGTTCCAGCCGCCCTTGTCCGACGGCGCCTTGCTGGGCACCGATACGCTGGGCCGCGACATCGCCACCGGCATCGCCTATGGCGCCCGCATCACGCTGATGCTGGCCGCCGTGGCGACGGCGGTATCGATCGTACTGGGCATCGCCATGGGCGCGCTGGCCGGCTTCTACGGCGGCCGCGTCGACCAGGCGATCGTGGGCATCATCGAACTCTTCCAGACCATACCCAGCTTCTTCCTGGCGGTGGTGCTGGTGGCCATCCTCACCCCGACCACGCAGACCGTGGTGCTGGCGATTTCCGTGGTGTCATGGCCGCCGCTGGCGCGGCTGGTGCGGGCGGAATTCATGAGCCTGCGCAATCGGGAATTCGTGCAGGCCGCCATGCTGTCGGGACAGTCCAACGCACGCATCATCTTCACGCAGATCCTTCCCAACAGCCTGTCGCCGGTCATCGTGTCTGGCTCGCTGATGGTGGCCAGCGCCATCCTGCTGGAGTCCGCGCTGAGCTTCCTGGGATTGGGCGATCCCAACGCCATGACCTGGGGCTACATCATCGGCGCGTCGCGCAGCGTGTTGCGCGACGCCTGGTGGATGAGCGTTTTCCCCGGCATCGCCATCCTGCTCACGGTGCTGTCGCTGAACCTGATCGGCGAGGCCTTGAACGACGCCCTCAATCCCAAGCTGGCCCGCCGGAGGACCGCATGACGCAAGCCCTGTTGGAGATCAGCGATCTCAATGTCGTGACCACGCACGGCGGCCTGGGCGTCGTCGAGGGCGTGTCCTATACGCTGAACCGCAATGAAATCCTGTGCGTGGTGGGGGAGTCGGGCTCCGGCAAGTCCGTGACCGCGCACGCCGTGATGGGCCTGTTGCCGGCCGACCAGCTGCGCGTGGCGCGGGGCGCCATCCGCTACCAGGGCCGCGACCTGGTTGGCCTGGGGGCGAACGACTGGTACGCCCTGCGCGGGAAGTCCTTCGGCATGGTGTTCCAGGAACCGATGACGGCGCTCAACCCCATCATGCGCGTAGGCCGCCAGGTCGACGAGGTGCTGGAGCGCCATACCGATATGGACCCGGCGGCGCGCAAGCAGCGCGTGCTGGAACTGTTCGGCCTGGCGCTGTTGCCCGATCCGGCGGCCATCTACGACGCCTATCCCTTCCAGTTGTCCGGCGGCCAGCGCCAGCGCGTGGTCATCGCCATGGCCTTGGCGCTGGAGCCGGACGTGCTGATCGCCGACGAACCCACCACCGCGCTGGACGTGACGACGCAGGCGCAGATCCTGGCGCTGATCAAGGACATCCAGCGCCGCATGGGGATAGGCGTGATCTTCATCACGCACGATTTCGGGGTGGTGGCGGACATCGCCGAGCGCATCGTCGTGATGCGCAAGGGCAGCGTGGTGGAATCCGGCAATGCCGCCGATATCCTCAACCGGCCCCAGCATCCCTATACGCGCCAGTTGATCGCGGCCGTGCCGCACAAGCCCGAAGGCAAGCCGGAAGAGGGCGGCCGCTCGCCCCTGGTGCAGGTGCGCGGCCTGCGCAAGCTGTTCACCACCGGCGGCCGCAGCGTGGCCGCGCTGCGCGACATCACGCTGGACATCCAACAGGGCGAAACGCTGGGCCTGGTGGGCGAGTCGGGATCGGGCAAGTCGACCCTGGGCCGGACGCTGGTGGGCTTGCTCAAGCCCGATGGCGGCAGCGTCAAGATGAACGGGCAGGAGCTGGTCGGCCTGGGCGCGCGCGAATTCCGCGCCTACCGGCGCCAGATCCAGATGGTGTTCCAGGATCCCTATGCGTCGCTGAATCCGCGCCACCGTATCGCCGATGCCATCGCGCAGGGACCGGTCGCGTTCGGCACGAGCCGCGCGACGGCCTTGCGCGAAGCGCGCGAGCTACTGGAACTGGTGGGCCTGGGCGGCGATGCCGGCAATCGTTATCCGCACCAATTCTCCGGCGGCCAGCGCCAGCGCATCGGCATTGCCCGCGCGCTGGCGCTCAAGCCGCGCCTGCTGATCGCCGACGAGGCCGTGTCGGCGCTGGACGTTTCCATCCAGGCCCAGGTGCTGGCGCTGTTGAAGTCGGTGTCGGGCCAGTTCGACCTGTCCGTCCTGTTCATCACCCACGACCTGCGCGTGGCCGCGGAAATCTGCGACCGCATTGCCGTGATGCGCCAGGGCGAACTTGTGGAACTGGACCGTGCCGCCCGGATTTTCTATCACCCCCAACATGAATACACACGCCGCCTGATCGATTCCATTCCCGGAAAGTCCTGGGAAAAACCGGATCTGGCGGCGACCGAGAACGACTCGATCAGGAGCAAAGAGCATGCGTGATGTGGAATACCAGTCGCGGGATGGACTGGAGCTGGCCGACCTGCTGGCGCGTAAGGAAGTGACTTCCGAGGAATTGATGGCGTGCGCCATCGAGCTGGCGAAAACCCGGGGCGCGGCCTTGAATGCCTTGTGCTACGAACGGTACGAGGAGTCGCTGGCCGTCGCGCGCGACTGGACGCCGCGCGGCGCCTTCGGCGGCATCCCCTTCCTGCTCAAGGATTCGGGCGTGGCGCACGTGCGGTTCCCGTCCAGCCTGGGTTCGCGCCTGCTCAACGACACGACCTATGCGCGCAATGCCACGCTGCCCGAACGCTTCGAAAGCGCCGGCCTGATTGCGTTCGCCCGCAGTACGGTGCCCGAGTTCTGCATGGCGCCGACCACCGAGGCCGCGCGCAATGGCGGGCCGACACTCAACCCCTGGGACCGGACCCGGTCGTCGGGCGGGTCCAGTGGCGGCGCGGCGGCGGCGGTCGCCTGCGGCATCGTGCCGGTGGCGCATGGCAGCGACGGCGGCGGTTCGATCCGCATTCCCGCCGCCGCCTGCGGCGTCTATGGCTTGAAGACCTCGCGCGGCCGCGTGCCGATGGGACCCTTTCGCGGCGAGGGCTGGGGCAGCCTGGCGACCGACGGCGTGCTGTCCCGCACGGTGCGCGACACCGCGGCGGCGTTGGACGCGATCGGTGGCTACGAGACGGGTGCGCCTTATGCCGCGCCCCCCGCGCCGGATTCCTACCTCGACGTGATCAAGCGCGCGCCCGGACGCCTGCGTATCGCCGTCTGGCGCCAGGCCTGGAACGACATCCCCGTGGCGCCGGAATGCGTGGCCGCGGTGGACCGGACGGCGGCCTTGTTGCGCGCCGCCGGCCATGAGGTGATCGACAGCGCGCCGCCGGACATCGACTATGACGCGCTGGTGCAGGCGCACGCCAACGTGCTGGCGTCCAACATCGTGGTCAGCGTCGATACGCGCCTGGGCCTGACCGGCAAGGCCTTGGCCGACGACGACCTGGAACCCGCCATGCGTGATGGCTACGAGTACGGCAAGACCCTTACGGGCGCGCAGTACATCGGCTGCATCAACCGTTTCCATGCGGTGGGCCGGACGCTGGAGAACTATATGCAGGATTACGACATCATCCTGACGCCGTCGCTCACGCAGCTGCCGCCCAAGCTGGGTTATCTCACCATGCAGCAAGGCACCTTCATGGAGCTTCGCCGCAAGGTGGGCCGGTACGGCACGTTCTCGGCCATCTTCAACGCCACGGGCCAGCCCGCCGCCAGTTTGCCGGGATTGTGGACGGACGCCGGCTTGCCGGTTGGCGTGCAACTGGTCGGCCGCTTTGGCCGCGAGGACCTGGTGCTGCAACTGTCGGCGCAACTGGAGCGGGTGCAGCCCTGGGCGCATCGCATTGCCCAGCCGGCCTGACGCCGCTGCGCAGGGATAGCGATGGCTGGGCCTTGGCGCAGCCGTCGCCGTCACCGCGATTCCGACTGCTGTTTCTGGATCGCCAGCGACAACATCGCCAGGCGCCGCTGGTCCAGGGACATGACCAGGTCCACCCAGCGCGTGAGCGAGGTTTCGAAATCCGCCCGGGTCAGGGCCGCGGCCGAGCGCCGCATGGCGGCGATTTCGCGGTGCGCCTGGAAGGCGTGGTGGCGCTTGCGTATCCAGGCGTCGGTCGCGCGCTTGCCTTGTCCCGTATCGGCGACGATGTCGACCAGCCCCTTGTCCGCCAGGTCGTCGGCGGTAAAGGTGTGGCCCGAATGGCAGATCTCCTCGTAGTCGCGCCTGTCCAGGCGTCGCGCGAGGAGGGGCAGCGCCCCCATGCCGGGAAAGATGCCCAGCTGGATTTCAGGGAAGCAGAACCGGGCATGGCGTTCCGCGACGATGCAGTCGCACGCGACGGCCGCTTCGAAGCCGCCGCCGATGCACTTGCCCTGCACCAGGGCGATGGTGGTTACGCGATTGCGGAAGCCGCTGTGCAATGCATGCATCAGGTGGGCGCACTGGGTGGCGTAGGCGAGCAGGCCCGGGCGGTCCCTGGACAGGATCATCCTCTGGAAGAACGCCAGATCGCCGCCCAGGCTGAAGATGTTCTCGTGACCGGATTGCAGGACGAAATAACGCAGCGGGCTGGGGCCGTCGGCGTCGCTCGATTCGATGACCGACAGTTCGCGCGTCATGTCGGCGAGCAGGGCCGGACTGAAATAGGGCGGGCAACCCCGCTTCCAGTTCAGGGAAAGCACGCCATGGCGCTCATCGAAATCCAACGTATATCGTTCCGACTCAACCGTGGGTCCCGCTACTTCCGCGCGGCCCGGGGGCGGGGTATGCATCATCGTCGGGTCCTTAGCGTGCCGCGTGGATCTGCTTCAGGTCGAAACGCCAGGGCCAGCGGCCGGACGGCCGGAGGATGTTCGCCAATGCCTTGCGCTTGAACCAGCGCTCGGCCAGGTAGCGGTTGACGAAGCCGGCGAATCCATACCTGTCAGGCGCCGCGCTTCCTTGCAGAAAGACCAGCCTGGCGAAATTGAGGTATATCGGGTGGCAGTCATACCCCAGCGACATCCTGATCGAATGACGTGGGTCGGTGCTGGCGAACATGGGTTCGAAGCCCAGTTTCCGATAGGCGGGCAGCCGGCTGGCGAGCCCCTCGGCGACCACGAAGGAAATATCCCTGCTGAGCGCCAGGTCCACGAAGCACTTGAACAGGCCATTCAGCACATCGGGCCGGTCCCGGTAGGCGGCATCCACTGCCAGGCGTCCTATGTACAGGAGCCGGCCGCTGCGGCGCAGGGGGGCGAAGCAAAGCCGCATGTCCGTTTCCATCGGGAAGGGACGCTGCTTCCGGTCCAGGATGCAGCGTATGCAGCCCACGATTTCCTGCCCGCGTTCCGCGATGAAGATGCAGGCGTCCCGGCCCAGCTCCCGCTCCATGGCGGCGATGGCGCGGGCGAGGTCGTCGGCCTTCCGATTGTCGTCCGGGGGGACGATTTGCCGTGCGTAGAAACGGCAGAACCGGTCGAAACCGTCGGCATCGACATGCACGCGGCGAAACCGGTAGGCGCCGATGGCAAAGGACGATTGCAACGCATGGCGTCGGCCGAACCAGCACAGGTGCAGGAATATCGTGCACAAGGCGCAGGCGATGCACAGCAGGTACGGCACCACCAGGAAGTACGCGCGCGGAAAGCGCAAGGCGTGGCAGAGCAGGCAGCAGGCGTAGACCGTGCACCACAAGGTGGAGACGGTGTAATGCAGCGGCTTCATGCCCCTGGCTTTCGAATAGAAGATCGTGAAGGGCTTTTTCCGGAGCAGCAGCACGCCGGTGAGCAGCGTCAGCCAGGAGAAGATGAGGACGCCGGCGTAGTCCCTGACGGGGTAGCCGTTGAACGCAAGGACGAGCAGGCCGGCATACAGGAGCAGTAGCGTAATGGAGATCGGGGACCGGATGCCGCAGCGCAGTTCGATGACGACCAGCGCGGCGTACAAGGCAGTGCAGAGCGCGTACGCCGACGCCGGCGGGATGAACAAGGTGGCGGCCAGGCTCAGGATCAGGTTGCCGAAGCAGAGGAACATGAAACAGACGGGGAACAGCCGCTTCCTGTCGTCCGCTTGCACGCACGGGTCAGTCATCGTCATTGCTCTTGCGCCGGGAAAAGCCCAGGACGTAGGCGCCCCTGCCGGGCAGGCGGCAGGTCAGCACCGCCTTGCGCCCCGCATGGCGCAGCAAGTCGTGTAGCGCGTAGGCAAGCAGCGGCGCGGTAAAAAGCGTCGGATTGTCCTTGATGCCGATGTCGCGCGAGACGGCCAGCGGCCAGTCGCCTGGCAGCATGGCGCCTACGTCCCCTGCGACTCCTACGTCCCCTGCGTTCCGGTCCACATGGGCGCACAGGCGCAACTGCCAATCCTGGTCTCCATGGGGCGTGCGGCCGAGGACCAGGCCACTGGCGCCATTGAGCACGGGCCGCGTATCCCCCAGGGCGGCAAGCGCATCGCCCTGGATTTGGGAGACCTCGTCCGCGCCCATGACCAGGAAATAGTCCGCCCGCCGGTGCGCGAATGCCAGATGCGCATATTCGAACGCGGCGCACACGCCCAGGGCGCCGTCCTGGAAGGCAAGCGCCGCCGCGTGCGTGTCCAGCGCGGCCGACACCTGGGTGGCGATGGCGCTGGGGATGGAGCTGGGTAGCAGGAGGGTGTCGGTCTTGCGCCACCCCTTGCGCAATCCCGTTGTTTCGAAGTCCCAGGCGATGGGCGTGATCGTCGAGCCGGATGCGACCGCGACGCCTACGTGGTCGCCGTGATAGCCGTCGCGCGGCGCGACCGTGTCCAACAGCCGCCTGCCCAGCAACGCCGCGTATACCGTGGACTTGGCCGCGGAGCGCGCGCGCGCGACGCCGCTGCCCTGCATGACGGCGGCGCAGGGGCTTGCTGGAACACCGGCCTCCGTGTCCGCCCGCAGGCGATAGCCGCCATCGTCCGTGAAGTCGACAGGGTTGGCCAATTGGTCCCATGTCCGCGTCGTTGCGACCCGCGCGGCGTGATCTTGCCCGCACAGCCAGCCGATTGCGCGGAGATAGGGGCCGTCCCGAAGTATCGTCATGCCCATGCCGAGGTCTCCTGGGGCAGGAGGGTGACGGCTGCGTTGATGCCGCCGAATCCCAGGGCGGTGACCAGCATGGGACCGGACGCGACCGGCCGGGGCTGGTGCAGCACGAGGTCGAGGTTCCCGTACTCGGGATCGTCGGTCCCCGCGATGTGCGGGAGCACCCCGCGGCTCAGCGCCTCGCATGCCGCAAGCACATTGAACATGCCGGACGCGCCCATCGTGTGTCCCAGGGATCCCTTGGTCGAGGTGCATGGCGGGGAGCGCTCGCCAAAG
Organism: Achromobacter aloeverae; assembly: GCF_004121055.1. GTDB lineage: Bacteria > Pseudomonadota > Gammaproteobacteria > Burkholderiales > Burkholderiaceae_B > Bordetella_C > Bordetella_C aloeverae. The sequence goes on along the minus strand of NZ_PYAL01000001.1, from coordinate 606,644 downwards.
ACCATGCGGGAGGCCTCGGCTTCGGTCTTGTCATTCTGGCGCGTTCCCGTGCCATGCCAGAAGACGCCTTGCACGTCCACGGGCAGGAGGCGGGCCTGTTGCAGGGCGCCTTGCATGACCCTGGACATCCCGGCCGGACTCGGTTCGACCATATGGCCGGCGTCGCAATGGACCGCGGTGCCGGCAACCGCGCCCCACCGGTCTTCCCGCGGCAGCAGTTCGGGCCTGGCCATCAGCACCGCGGCGGCGCCTTCGCCCACCGTGGTGCCGTCGCGCCGCTTGTCGTAAGGACGGCAGCCCAGCCGCGACATGGCACCGATGTTGTCGAAGCCGACCGACGCTACACGGGAAAGCGTGTCGATGGCGACCACCAGGACGGCGTCGGACAGGCCGGCGCCGATGCGGTCGGCTGCATAGGATATCGCCACCAGCGACGACGCGCAGGCGCCGGATATCGTGACGCCGGGCAACTCGCGCCCCAGGCCGGCATTCACTTCCCTTACCAGCTTGTCGACGACCAGGCCTTCCCAGAGCGCTTGCGTTATCTTGGAGCGGTCGACACGCGCGTGCTCGGCATCGGCGATGGCCGACAGCGGTCCCGGATTGCCATGGGACGTGGCCACGATCAAGGACAGCGTGGCGGCGGGGTGCGCGTGCGCAAGGTCGTCGACCGGCGCGCGCATCTGCTCGCCGACGAGGCGTGCGAGCCAGTCCGTGCGTCGCGCATACGGTGGCGGGCCTGCCTGCCCCGGAAACGTGGTGATTGCGGCCAGGGGTGGGCTGTCCGGCCAGCCGGCGATCAGGTCGGCGCCACGCGAGAATGCGCGCCGTCCGGCCAGCAACTGGTTCCAGCATTCGTCCCAGGAGCTTCCGATATTCGCGATGGCGCAGCACTGCCGCGAGACCGCGATGGATTGCGGATAGGAGGTCATCATGGTCTTGGGCCGCCTGGCAGGGAGAGGGGGAGGGGAGTGGATTGGGACGGGGACTGTGAAGAGGACAGGGGAGAGGACAGGGGAGAGGACAGGGAAGAGGGCGCATCGATCACCGCGCCCATTCCGGAAACGCGGCAGACCAGGCGGTCACCCGCCCGCACCACGCCTTCATATACAGTCTTTCCGGCGATCTTTTCGTTGACGGTGACCTCGGCGGTGATGGTTTCTCCGATGAACGCGGGAGAGAGGAACTCGCCCTTGCATCGTCCGAGCACGGCGGCGCCGTCCCGCTCGGTCCTGCTGCCGCTGACCACGCCGTGCAGCAGGGTGGCCTGGCCGACCAGTTCGATGTACAGGACGCCGGGCATGATGGACGGGCCACCGGCGAGATGCGCCGCCATCAGGGGATCCGCACCGGATATGGATTTCTGCACCGTGATGCCGTGGCCGTGCCAGGCAAGCATGCGGTCGAGCAGCAGCCAGGGCGACCGGTAGGGCACCAGGCGCAGGATCTGGTGATAGTCCATTTGCTGCGGATAGCGGATGTCGCCGCCATCCGCCGTCATTGCCGGGCCTCCCCGGATGCGCGTTCGGCCAGCAATCTTTCTATTTCCGTCTTGAGCAGCTCGCCGGTGCGCACGTCGGGCATGCGTTCGTCGGGAATGCGCAGGTCGTAGCGCTTTTCCACTTCCACGACCAGGGCTACCGAGCCGAGGGAGTCCAAGTCGTAGTCGTCGTAAAGGTCGGCGCTCATGGAGAACGCACCGATCTCCCGGTCCAGGGCGAATTCGACTATTTCCTTTATATCGGCAGGCTCGATACTGATCATCATGGTCCCGTTCAAGAAGGTGTCTGGCCGCCATGGGTCCGCGGGCGTATTGCCGCGGCGCGCACGACGCAGACGAGGTCGATGGAGTGCCCGCGCTGGTGGCCGGGCCTGGAATTTTTCTTGAGTAGAAGAACGATATTTCTGGTTCCGGATGGGCCGGACCGACTTGCGCCACGCCGAGGCAGGGGTAAATAAAAGGAGACACTGCGGAACAATCAAGTAGGTTAAGTAACTGACTGGCACCTCTCGCATGTATGCGCGCATACCGGTCCCCTTCTGACGGGTTCGTGCCCGGTTCGTGCGTCTTGCCGCAGAGCGTCCACTACAACCCGCATGGAGCGTCCCTATGTCCCTTGACCGCCTGAATTTCCTCTCTGATCCCGGCCATCTGAGCTTCAGTTCGTATGCCCACGGGTTGAGCGTGGATGGCGGCGCCGGGGACATCCTGGCCGTGGCGGCGGGGCCGGCGGGTCAACCCGACGAAGCCGCGCTGACGCGGCTTGCGCTGGGGGGTACCGCGGAGTCGCAGGCGGCGTGCACCGTATCGATGGATGCCTCGCAGGAAAGACCCAGGCTGACGCGGCGCTACGCCATGCGCGGCAGTTCCGTGGTCAGCATGTCCCCGGCGAAGCACGTGGAACGGTATGGCGCCGAGGTGCGCGAGCGGCTGGAAAAATTGCGGCCCACGCTGCACCGATGGCTGGACGAGCTGCGCCCCGACCTGGAGAAGTTGCAGGTGCACCAGATCCTGATCCAGGGGCACGTCATGGGTAGCCGGCGCCTGTCGGGCGTGGTCGCCGACATGGCCAAGGGCTATCTGGTGAAGCTGGGCCAAGAGGCCGTAAAGGTCCGGGTGGCGGGCAGGGACGACGGGCATTCGACCTTCGGCGTGACCGTGTGCGTCTATGGCACGCCCGCCACCGTGCCGGAGCCGGTAGTCACTACTCCCGACACCGAGCCGCGGATGATAGTCAACGAGGCCGATGCCGCGCCGGAGACGGCTGCTGCCACGCCCATGTCCGTACCCCAGGCGGCCGCCACTGCGCCCGTGGCCGCGCCGGCGAGGTAATCAGGCCGGGGCAGTCTGGCCGGGGGAGGAGGGCGGGGCGAGGAGGACGGCGCGAGGAGGACGGCGCGAGGAGGACGGGGTGGCGGGACGGGTTTCAGGACGGGGTAGTCAGGAAACAGACAGCGGGCTTTCATCCCAGTGTCAAGCTCAGGCCGTATAACTCGATATCCTTCCGTCTCCTGCCGCGGCCCTGCCCGCGGCGCCGCGCGCCGTGCATTCCATGCTTCCCTTTCTATTGGCTGCGTTCTATGAAACCGCGCGACAGGGCAGCATGACCGCCGCGGCCAGGCAGCTGCAGGTCAGCCAACCCACGGTGACGGCGCGCATCCAGCAGCTGGAGTCCGACTACGGCGTGGAGTTGTTCCACCGGCGCGGCGGCCGCCTGGCGCTCACGCGCACGGGCACGGAACTGATGCCGCTGGCCCGGCAGATGATGCAGATCCAGCACGACATCGATTTCAAGCTGCGCAACGGCAGGCAGCTCTTGTCGGGGGCGCTGCATATCGGGACCACGGGTCCCAACTACATCGCATCCATCATCTGCGGATTCCGCGACCAGTATCCGGATGCGCGGATAGGCATCGAGGTCGGCAATTCGCGCTCCGTGCTGGAAGCCTTGTTCGACGCGCGCGTCGACCTGGCGGTGGCCTCCGAGCCGCTCAACGACGCGCGCCTGCTGCGCTGCGAGATCGCGACCGACCCGCTGGTGCTGGTCGCGCATCGCGCCCACCCCCTGGCCGGGCGGGGCCGGATCGCATTGCGCGACCTGGCCGCGCACACGCTGTTGCTGCGCGAGCAGGGCTCGTGGACCCGCAGCCTCATGGAAGAGGCCATGAACGCGCAGGCCGTCAGGCCCCGCGCCGTGCTGGAAATGGGCAGCCGGGAGATGATTTGCCGAGCCGTCCAGCACAACCTGGGCTGCACGCTGATGCCCGTGCGGGACGTGCCCCGGGACGACAACCTGCGAACGGTCGCCATCGAGCCCGATCCACCGCTGCTGCGCGTGTATCTCTACTGCATGCGGGAGCGCGCGTCCATGCCCCTGGCGGAGGCCTTCATCGCCAGCCTGCCCGGCGCTTCGATCCACTAGTTTTTCCGCGACTTCCGCGCTTTTTTTATTTACCTATTCCCTGGCGCACATGCACGGAAATGTGTAATGTCGCGTCACGCTTGTTGCCGTTTGGAACTGACCCCGCAAACGGCTGATGGCCCTATAGGCAAGCTTGGCCGAGATGACATTCCCGCGTCTTGCCGCGTGTCCACAATGCGCATGCCCGGTGGAACCATGCCGCCGGGTTGCCATATGACTGGGGTGCAAATTGAAACCTATGACCGTAGTGCGGCTCGTGTGCGGGTTCGCGTTGATCGTTACGCTGGGCGGCTGCTTCGACGGCAGCTCGCACGATTCCGACCCGGATCCTGCGACGACGCCGACGCCTTCCAACCCGTCGGACAGTACGCCGCCGGATACCTCGACGCCGGCACAGTGCACCACGATGCATTGCGCGCCGGCGCCCTGACCGGAACTTCCGATTCCTTTTCCGCCTGTCCAGGCGGCAACGCAAGATTCAAGCGACACGACACAGCATGAGCTTCAATTCATCGAAACGCAGGTTCCTGCAAAATTCGCTCGGCACGGGCGCCGCGGCCGTCGCGCTGACCGCCTTTCCGCCGGCCATCCGCCGCGCATTGGCCATCGAGGCCAACAACGTCACGGGCACCATCAACGACGTCGAGTACGTGGTGATGCTGATGTTGGAGAACCGCTCCTTCGACAGCTACTTCGGCACCTACAAGGGCGTGCGCGGCTATGGCGACCGCTTTCCCATTCCCACGCCCGCCACGCCCAACGTTTTCTACCAGGCCTATACCGGCACCGCGTCGCCGGGGGCCGGCACGCTGATCCCTTACCACCTGGACGAGGCCGCGGGCAATGCCATCCGCGCCGGCAGCACGCCCCACACCTGGGTCGACTCCCAGAAAGCCTGGGACAACGGCCGCATGGCCAACTGGCCGGATGCCAAGAAGCCGCTGGCCATGGGCTACTACGAGACGGCGGAAGTCCCCTTCCAGCGCTCGCTGGCGGAGGCCTTCACGCTGTGCGACCACTATCACTGCGGGATCCACACCGGCACCATCGCCAACCGCCTGTTCTACTGGACCGGCACCAACGGTCCGAACGGCACGGATCCCAATGGCGGCACGTATACGCCTACCGCCGGCCTGAACAATGAATTCAACGGCGGTAACGACATCGGCGCATCGACCGCCGGCTGGACGTGGACCACCTATGCGGACCGGCTGGAAAAGGCCGGCGTGAAGTGGAAGGTCTACCAGAGCCTGGTCGACAACTACGGCTGCAACGAGATGATGGGTTTCCGTCATTGGCGCAAGGCCATCGAGGACATGCCCGTCGCGCGCCGCCCGGTGTACGTGGCGGCGACCGACATCAAGAACAATGCGCCCAGCGCGGCCGGCGCGTTCTACGATCCGGCCATCGACGACGCCCTCAGCCCGCTGGCCAAGGGTTTCGGCAACACCATGCCCTACGGCTTCCTTGAAAGCTTCCGCGACGACATCGCCAATGGCAAGCTGCCGTCGGTTTCGTGGATCATTCCGCCGTCGATCTACAGCGAGCATCCGGGCCCTTCGAGCCCCACGCAGGGCGCCTGGTACGTGCAGGAAGTGCTGGACGCGCTCACGTCCAACCCCGAGGTCTGGAGCAAGACGGTCCTGTTGATCAACTATGACGAGAACGACGGCTTCTTCGATCACCTGCCGCCGCCGACGGCGCCCTCGCATTTCGCCGACGGCAGCGTGGCGGGCGGTTCGACGCTGTCCGACCCGGACATGGCGGTGGAGTATCACAACTACACGCCCATCGACGCCACGCAGCCGACGGTGGACGGACGCCCGTTCGGTCCCGGCCCGCGCGTGCCGATGTGGGTGGTATCGCCATGGAGCCGCGGCGGCTACGTGAACTCGCAGGTATTCGATCACACCTCTACGCTGATGTTCCTGGAGAAGCGCTTTGGCGTGAAGGAGCCGCAGATCAGCAATTACCGCCGCGCGATATGCGGCGACCTGACGTCCTGCTTCAACTTCGTGAGCCCCAACGTCGATGCCCTGGAGACGCTTTCCGGGCGAACCGACAAGGCCACGGCCGACAGCCTGGCGGCGGCGCAGGCCGCGTTGTCCGCGGTGACGATTCCGGCCGCGACGACCGCTTCGGTCCTGCCGGCGCAAGCGACCGGAACCCGTCCGTCGCGCGCGCTGCCCTATGAGTTGCACACCACCGCGCACGTCGCCGCCGGGGCCAGTACCGTTACGCTGACGTTTGCCAACAATGGCAGCGCGGGCGCGGTGTTCCATGTCTACGACAAGCATCACCTGGACCTGGCGCCGCGCCGCTATGTGGTCGAGGCGGGCAAGACGCTGGACGGGGTATGGACGGTGCCGGTGACTGACGGCGGCGCCTATGACCTGTGGGTGCTGGGGCCCAATGGCTATCACCGGGAATTCGTCGGCAATCTCAACGAACAGCAGGCGTCGGGAGGGCCGGAAATCCAGGTCTGCTACGAAGTCTGCGATCCGGCCCAGGTAGTGGTGAAGCTCCATAACAATGGCAACGCGGCCTGCGTCTTCACCGCGACGGCCAAGGCCTATCGCAACGACGGTCCCTGGACGGCCACCGTGCAAGCGGGTCAGGTCGGCGAATTGAGCTGGTCCCTGGGCGATAGCGGCAACTGGTACGACTTCGTCGTGACCTGCACGGGAGCGGCGTCGTTCAAGCGCCGCTACGCGGGCCGCGTTGAAATCGGCAAGGACTCCGTGTCCGATCCGGCGATGGGGACGGGCGCCACCCAGGCGTAGGCGGGAGGCCGGCATCCCATGAACGCCCCGCCGTCTCTTTCGAGGCGGCGGGGCGTCTTGTCGTTCCGGGGGCGGGACAGACCCAGTGTCGGCCGGGTTTTCGACCATCCCGGCTACGGGTAGGTTGTGTAGCGACCTCTACAATCTTGCAGAGATAGAACTACATGGCTATCTTACCTGCCATGGAAACCCCGTCCGCTTCTCCCTGGCTTCTGCTCATCGTCAGCCTGCCGACCGGCGGCGCCACGGCGCGCATGCGCATCTGGCGTGCGCTCAAGGCGCAGGGCTGCATTGCCTTGCGCGACGGCGCGTATCTGTTGCCATCGCATGCAGAGCAAGCGGCCCAGCTGGGCGACCTGGCCGCCGAGACCAGCGAGGAGGGCGGGCAGTCGTGGTTGCTGCGCGTCCAGGCCCGGAATGCCGAGGAGTCGGCGGCACTTCAGGCCTTGTTCGATCGCACGGCTGACTATGACGACTGGCTGGCCGACCTGTTCGAGGCGCGCCAGAACCTGGCTACGCTGAGCGCGGCCGAGCTGAACCGGTTGCTGCGCCGGCACCAGCGCACTTACCAGGCGCTGCGCCGGATCGATTTCTTCCCCAACGAAACGTCGCTGCGCGCGCAGGCGCAGTGGCAGGATTTCTCCAATGCCATCGAGGCGATCCTGTCGCCCGGCGAACCTCACATGGCGGAAGGCGGTATCGTCCGCCGCGATCCCGTCCACTACCAAGGCCGCCGCTGGGCGACGCGGCGCCATCTTTGGGTCGATCGCATTGCCTGCGCCTGGTTGATTCAACGCTTCATCGATCCTGCCGCCCGATTCCTGTGGCTGGAAAGCCCCGCGGACTGCCCGGCCGACGCCCTGGGCTTTGATTTCGACGGCGCCGCGTTCACGCATGTGGGCGAACGGGTGTCGTTCGAGGTCCTGCTTGCCAGCTTCGGCCTCGACGACAATCGCGGCCTTGCACAACTGGGGGCCCTGGTGCATGCGCTGGACGTGGGTGGCGTGGCGGTGCCCGAAGCGGCCGGCTTTGAGGCCATGCTGGCCGGCGCTCGCAAACGCCTGCCCGACGACGATGCCTTGCTGGCCGAAACCGGCGCCGTGCTGGATTCCCTGTATGCCCATTTTTCCAGTGGCCGCCACAAGACCTGAGTCCTCCCGTTCAGGGGCACATCATGACTCCTTCCCAAGAATCCACCCGCGATGGCGCGGCGCCGCCAGTGTCGCCACCCGCCTATACCCTCTGGCAGCTCGTCCTGTATTTCATCAGGCTGGGGGCGCTGGGCTTTGGCGGCCCGGTTGCCTTGGCCGGCTATATGCGCCGCGACCTGGTGGAAGGGCGGGCCTGGATCACCGACGGCGACTACAAGGAAGGGCTGGCGCTGGCCCAGCTCGCGCCGGGGCCCCTGGCCGCGCAGCTTGCCATCTACCTCGGCTACGTGCATTACCGCATCCTTGGCGCCACGCTGGTGGGCATCGCTTTCGTGCTGCCGTCCTTCTTCATGGTCGTGGTGCTGGGTTGGGCCTATGTGCATTTTGGCGGACTGACCTGGATGCAGGCCGTGTTCTACGGCGTGAGCGCCGCCGTGATCGGCATTATTGCCATCAGCGGCTACAAGCTCACCGTCAAGAGCGTGGGCAAGGACAAACTGCTGTGGGCCATTTATCTGGTGCTGGCCGCCGTCACCGTCATCACCGAATCCGAGATTGCCTGGCTGTTTCTCGCCGCGGGCCTGCTAGCCTGGTTCAGGCGCGCGCCGCCCAGGTGGCTGAAGTCAGGTCATCTTTCGGCGCTCGTCGCGGTATCCGTGCCGACGGGGGTTACGCTCGGCACGCTGGACTGGCCGCTGCTCTCGCGGATCGGCTTGTTCTTCGCCAAGGCCGGGGCTTTCGTCTTCGGTTCGGGCTTGGCCATCGTGCCATTTCTCTATGGCGGCGTGGTGACCGACTTTCACTGGCTCGACGATAAGCAATTCGTCGATGCCGTAGCCGTGGCGATGATAACGCCAGGTCCCGTGGTCATCACCGTCGGCTTCATCGGTTACCTGGTCGCGGGCCTGCCGGGTGCCTGCGTGGCGGCCTTGGCTACCTTCCTGCCGTGCTACCTGTTCACCATCATCCCGGCGCCGTACTTCAAGAAGTACGGCAAGCTGCCCGGTATTCTTGCCTTCGTTGACGGCGTGACCGCCGCGGCGGTCGGCGCCATCGCGGGCGCGGTCATCGTGATCGCCCGGCGCACCATCGTCGATGTGCCGACATTGCTGTTGGCGGTCGCCACGGTGCTGTTGCTGCTGCGGTTCAAGAAACTGTCCGAGCCGATGGTCGTTCTCGGCGCGGCGGTGATAGGCCTGGCGGTTTTCCCGCTGCTGAACTAAGGGCGGTGTGGGCAATGGCGGGCTCCGGTCGGCCCGCGCGCTGGACGCCGAACCCGTTGAACGCAGCAAGAATGCACATCGACATCCCGTACCGCGCAGCGATAAGGGCAGTGATCAGTGCGCCTACGGGGCGCGCGCCGAGAGTGCGGGAATGGGAGACGACGTAGGACGGAACCATCATTGGGTGCCTCGCACTTACTCGAACATCTCAAAAAAAGCGGAGGGGAAAACTCACAAACGAAGGAGACGACGATGACGTTGAGCAAGCGTGGCCTGTGCGCCGTTCTGGCGGCTGGCAGTGCGGTCCCGATGTGCGGTTCCTGGCAGGACGCCATTGCGGCGTACCCGGAGCAGCCGGTAAAGATCGTGGTGGGATTCGCGGCCGGCAGTGGCTCGGACATACTGACGCGCCTGGTCGGGAAAGAGATGGCCAAGGACCTGGGCCAGGCGGTAATCGTGGAAAATCGCAGTGGGTCGGGTGGCAGTATTGCGGCCAGGGAGGCATCGCGGAGCAAGGGAGATGGCTATACGCTGTTTTTGGCAAGCAGGCCCAACCTCATCCATCGGGCGGTTTATGGCAGTTTCCGGTATGACATGCGCGAGGACTTCCGGCCTATCGGCTTGGTCGCGCGTGTACCCATGGTCTTGCTCACTGGCCGCCACACTGAGCTGAAGTCCGTCGATGAGCTCGTCAGGCGGGCACGCGAAGATCCCGGCGCCATAAAATGCGCGACCCCCGCTCCGGGGACGACCGGCCATCTGCTTTATCAGTTGTTCCAGATGAAGTCGAACGTATCGCTTCTACAAGTTCCCTATAGAAGTCCGGACCCTGCGTTCGCGGATTTGATTGGAGGCAGGGTCGACACGTTATTCATGTCTCTCGCGGTCGCCACTCCTTATTTAGAGGCGGGATCGGTCCGTGCGCTTGCTGTCTTCTCTCCTGAGCGTTCGGCGATGGCACCGGATATCCCCACGGTGGAGGAGCTGGGCCTGCCCTCGGACCTCCATGTCGACTCGTGGCAGGGACTGGTAGCGCCCGAGGGAACGCCGCCAGAGGTGATCGAGAGGCTGAACAAGTCCCTTAACACGGTCTTGAGCATGCCGTCTCTTCAAGAGGCATTGCAGCTTCGTGGTTTTGCTCCACCGTCCCTGCCGAACACCGCCGCGTCTTTTGGGCAACTGATGGCGCAAGAGTCGGAGCGTTGGGGCACGCTGATCGAGAAATGGAAAATCGCGGCCCCGCTGCACTAGTCGAGGCAGGGGTTGAGCGGGATCGTTCTTGCGGCACCACAGTGCCATTCTTGTGGGAACGAAAGAGCCTTGGAGACACGGTGTGTCCCGAGGCTGTTCCTATGTTCGGTCAAAAATTAACGGCAAGAATTCATCGAAGAGCTACGGCACTGGCTTACGGTATCGCTTCAGAAGCGCAGTTCGGTCACGGTGATGGCCGACCGGGACAGCGTTTCGATCATCTGCGCATCGATCCAGGTCTGGACATTCGGCGCGGGTGCGATCTTCCTTCCGCAGCTCGGAAATGACGTTGGTATCGAGAGCGATCATTCAAAGCTCATGGGTTCTGCCGGCGTCTTGCCGCGGAGCTCGTTGATAGTCTCGGCTTCGGCGTCGGTGAGGCCGCCGGCCTCACGGGCGATGAAGGCCAGCAGCAAACCGAGCTTCAAGCCGCCCTCGGGCCTGGGGGCTTGCTCCAAAATGCTGCTGTCTTCGGCCTCGGTGGTTTGGTCGTGCATTCCTGTTCAGCAGTGTTTGGATAGCATGCACCCCAAGCCTGCAAGGCTCACATCATAAGTCGTGGCTTGCCACAAATCTGCCGCGCCCAGAGCGCGAAAGCATACCGCCTAAAGCAAAACAACGCACTACAGTAGCAACCGTAGTGCGTTGTTCTTACAGGGAATTCTGGTGGAGCGGAGGAGGATCGAACTCCCGACCTTCGCATTGCGAACGCGACGCTCTCCCAGCTGAGCTACCGCCCCACATCAAGCAAGACCGCAACTATACCAGAAATCCTTGAGCCGTCCCGCTTTTACGCACACTAATTTTAGGCAGGTTGCGGAGGGCCTCCAGGGGGCGGGGGCGCGGCGGGTGCACGGCGGTCCAGCCCCGGTACGCCACTGTGGTTTTTCGGGAGCACGTAGTGGCGGCGTCCGTGTTTTATTTCGCGGATTAGGTCACGCCATCCGTGTTTCCAGGTCACTAATTTGTAACGGTCGGGCAGTGTTACACGCTCATCCACCAGGAGGATGGCGATTCAATTCGGGTCGCCATAGGTAACCGCGCCATACAGTCGACCAGATAGCAGCACTAAGGAATATTTTGCAATTGGCGATGAATGTAAATGAACGTAATTGTGAACGAAATAATGTGTATTTATTCAGGGAAAAATCTGACTTCCGTGCGATAACTCACAAAATTCGTGCAAATAAAAGAAAGAAGGCCCCAAATGTCGCCAGAAGTGCGCAAAATTCCGATTCAGCCCACCGCAAGAATCATTCCACATAAAGAAAAAGTGCAGCAGGCATATACATAAATGTGGAGAAAAAGAGCGCAATAAAACGCGTTTCTTCGCAGTTGATGCGTCCCCCTCTCTGGTCGCAAAATCCCGCCCCACTGCTCGCCCGGGTTCCCGTCGTTCGTATGGACTAACAAAAATTACCGGTTCATCCGGTCAGGACCATCGTCTGGATGTTGCCATGGGGAATTCAGTCGTTACATAAGACACGTTTTGTTTTTTGGCTATTCAGGGAATGTCATGTCTCCTTTTCGTCTGAAATCCTCGGTGGCTCTCGTGGTCCTGGCGCTGTCCGGCGCCGCCGTCGCGCAGAAAGCACCGATCCCGTCCGGTCAACCCGGCGCCGCGAAGCCGGCAACCTGGCAGAACTTCGGCAAGTCGACTTCGCCCACGTCCACATCGACCCCCACGGCCGCGCCTGTAGCCGCGCCGGCCACCACCGCCACCCCGGCCGCGGCGCCCGCCAAGTCCAGCGCGCCCGTCGCGACCCCGGCGAGGACAGCCGCGCCTGCACCGGCGCCGGCCAAGCCCCCGGTGGCCGCCGCATCGGACGCCACGCCCGGCGGCGGTTCGACGATCTACCAGGTCGTCGAACAGACCCTGCTCAGCAACCCTGAAATCCAGGCCCGCTACCACGATTTCCGCGCCAGCCTTGAGGGCCAGAACGTGGCGCGCGCCGGCTTCCTGCCTCAGGTCAATGCCCAAGGCTATTACGGCCACGAGTGGCAGAACCATTTGCCCGGTGACCAGTCGTCGCAGAACTGGAACCGTCCCGGCTACAACGTCGAACTGCGCCAATTGCTGTTCGACGGCTTCAAGACCAGCAGCGACGTCAAGCAGGCCGGCTTCGAAAAGCTGTCCCGCTTCTATGACCTGCTGGCCACCAGCGACGACATGGCCCTGAACGCCGTGCAGGCCTATATCGACCTGCAGCGCTATCGCGACCTGGAACTGCTGGCCCGCACCAACTACCGCCTGCACGAGGACACGCTGAAGCAGATCCGCGAGCGCGCGGACTCGGGCGTGGGCCGCCGGGTGGACATGGAGCAGGCCGGTGGCCGCCTGTCGCTGGCGCAGACCAACCTGATGACGGAAAGCGCGAACCTGAACGACGTGACGTCGCGCTTTCGCCGCGTGACCGGCATGAGCGCGCCCACGACGCTGGCCGCTACGCCCAAGGTGGAAGACAAGCTGCCCACCAAACCGTCGAATTTCGATGATTCGCTGCGCAGCAACCCCAGCGTGCTGTCCAAGCAGGCGCTGTTGCAGGCGGCCCAGGCCGGCCAACAGTCGGCCAAGGGCGCGTTCTCGCCCAAGTTCGAGTTTGTCGCGTCGTCGGGCACGGACACCTCGCAGCCGGGCAGCGACTACCGCAATGTGCGCAGCTCCAACGTGCAGGTCGTGATGTCCTACAACCTGTACCGCGGCGGCGGCGACTCCGCCCGCCTGCGCCAGACCGCGGAGCAGGGCTACGCCGCGCGCGACGTGCGCGACTACACCTGCCGCAACGTGCAGCAGGACCTGGCCGTGGCCTGGAACAACATCAACCACCTGCGCCAGTCGCTGCCTTTCCTGCGCGACCATGAAGTGGCCACCACCAAGGTGCGCGACGCCTATCGCCAGCAATTCCAGATCGGCCAGCGCACGCTGCTGGACCTGCTGGATACGGAAAACGAATTGTTCGAATCGCGCCGGTCGTTGACCAACGCGCTGTACGACCTGCAAGCCGCGCAATTCAAGTGGCTGGCGCTGTCGCACAAGCTGCTGCCGGCCCTGGGCATCCGGGCCGCCAAGGACGAAACGCCGGAAGAGAACGGCAAGCTGGCCATGACCGACGACATCATCAAGACCTGCAATTCGACGGTGCCGGACGACGCGCGCCTGCAGCCGATCAAGGTCGAGTATGGCAAGGGCAGCACGCCGCCGGAATTCGTGCCGGCCAAGGCTGACGCGCCGGCTGGCGGGAAGTGGTGATCCATCGTGGCGATCGAAGACGGCGAGGATGATTTTTCGAGGTTGGACGCGGATTTTGTCCGCGTCCTGGAAGACCTTATCGACGTCCTGATTGCCAACGGGACGCTGCGCCTGACGGATCTTCCGGTCCAGGCGCAGCAGAAGTTGACGCGACGCAAACAGCAGCGGGCGCGCTTATCCGAACATCTGGATTTGCTTGGCGATGAAGACGGACAAGTTATTTGATCCCGCGTTGGATGCTTCCTGGCGTGTCGACCCCCGCAGTACGCACGACGATCCCCTGCTGGACTGCCTGGTCGAGCTGACCCGTGTGCATGGCGTCCCGTCGACGGCGCAGGCGCTGTCGGCCGGGCTGCCGCTGGTGGACCAGCGCCTGACGCCGGCCCTGTTGCCGCGCGCCGCGGCCCGCGCGCAACTGTCGGCGCGCGTGGTGAAGCGGACGCTGCGGGATATCCCGGCGGATCTGCTGCCGGCCATCCTGTTCCTCAGGGGCGATCGCGCTTGCCTGTTGCTGGAGGTACGCGACGGCAAGTACCTGATCAGCCATCCGGAGCTGGGCGCCGGCGCGGTGGAAGTCGATGCCGCGCAGCTGGCGCAGGACTACATCGGCCTGGCGTGTTTCGTGCGGCCCCAGTTCCGCTTCGATGCGCGCTCGCCCGAGGTCGGCAAGGTGCGCAGCAAGCACTGGTTCTGGGCGGCGATACTGGAGAACCGGCGGCTGTATCGCGATGCGCTGCTGGCGGCCCTGCTGATCAACGTGTTCGCCATGGCCATGCCCTTGTTCACGATGAACGTGTACGACCGCGTGGTGCCGAACAACGCCATCGAAACGCTGTGGGTGCTGGTGGTGGGGATCTCGCTGGTGGTGGTTTTCAACACCGTCCTGACGACCGCGCGGGCCCACGTCGTCGACAGCGCCAGCAAGCGGGTGGACGTGCGGCTGTCGTCGCAGATCATGGAGCGGGTACTGGACCTGCGCATGGAAGGCAAGCCGGTGTCGGTCGGCTCCTTCGCGGCCAACCTGCGATCCTTCGAATCGGTGCGCGATTTCATCGCCTCGGCCAGCATCACCACGCTGGTCGACCTGCCGTTCATCGTGCTGTTCCTGCTGGTGCTGTCCTGGATCTCGCCGTGGATGATCCTGCCGCCGCTGGTCGCGATCGTGCTGATCCTGCTGGTCTCGCTGGCCGCGCAGGCACGCATGGAAGCCCTGACGATGTCGACCTACCAGGCGTCGTCGCAGCGCAATGCGACGCTGGTCGAGGCGTTGTCCGGCTTCGAGACCGTCAAGACGCTCAATGCCCAGGGCGCCATGCAGCGCAACTGGGAGCGGTCCACCGAATTCATCGCCCAGGCCAGTGGCAAGCTGAAGCTGATTTCCTCCACCACCGTGGGCTTCGTCTCCGCCTTGCAGCAGCTGGTCTCGATCTCCGTGGTCGTGATCGGCGTATACCTGGCGCACGACTCGGACATCTCCATGGGCGGCATCATCGCCGCGTCCATGATCAGCGGCCGCTGCCTGGTGCCGCTGGGCCAGGTGGCCGGGCTGCTGATGCAGTACCAGAACGCACGCACCTCGCTGGGCTCCATCGACAACTACATGCAGCTGCCGGTGGAGCGGCCGGCGTCGGCCGAGTTCCTGCATCGCCCCGTATTCAAGGGCACGCTGGAATTCCGCAACGTCACCTTCACCTATCCGGGCGCCGCCCAACCGGCGCTGCGCGACGTTTCCTTCAAGCTGGCGGCCGGGGAGCGCATCGGCGTCATCGGCCGCATCGGCTCGGGCAAGACGACGCTGGAGAAGCTGATACTGGGCTTGTACCAGCCGCAGGAGGGCATCGTCCTGCTCGATGGCGTGGACGTGCGCCAGATCGACCCCGCGGACCTGCGCCGGGCCGTCGGCTACGTGCCGCAGGATCCGGTGCTGTTCTACGGCAGTCTCAAGTACAACCTGGCGATGGGCGCTCCCTTCGCCGACGACGCCAGCATCCTGGCGGCCGCCCAGGTCGCCGGCGTGCATGAGTTCGCCGACGTCCATCCCAACGGTTTCGATATGCTGATCGGCGAGCGCGGCGAGTCGTTGTCCGGCGGCCAGCGCCAGTCGGTGGCGGTGGCGCGGGCCCTGATCAACGATCCCCCCGTGCTGCTGCTGGACGAACCCAGCAGCAATATGGATCACCAGAGCGAATCGCGGCTGCGCGCGCAATTGGCCTCCGCCAGCGCGAACAAGACGCTGTTGCTGGTGACGCACCGCACGGCGCTGCTGGACCTGGTCGGCCGGCTGCTGGTCATCGACAACGGCCGCATCGTGGCCGACGGTCCCAAGGACCAGGTCGTCGAGGCCTTGCGCGCGGGCCGCGTGGGTCGGGGGAGCTGAACATGAACACCGACGCCATCAAGCCGCAACGCTCTTTCCTGGGGGCGCTGCTGCGCCTGCCTTTCCTGCCCTTCATCTGGCTGTTCGACCTGTTGATCCACGGCAGCGAGCGCGGGCACCCCAAGGTCACCACAGGCTACGCCGGCAATGCCGAATGGGCCATCCACCAGGCCGAGGCGCGCGGCGCGCGGGTGCTGCTGTGGACGTCCCTGCTGGTGGTGGCCGGCCTGCTGGCGTGGGCCTACTTCGGCTTCATCGACGAAGTGGTGCGCGGCGACGGCAAGGTGGTGCCGTCACGCCAGGTCCAGGTGGTGCAGAGCCTGGACGGGGGCAGCGTCAAGGAGATCCTGGTGAAACCTGGCCAGCAGGTCGAGGCCGGCCAGGTGCTGTTGCGTATCGACCCGACGCGCTTCAATTCTTCGCTGGGCGAGAACAATGCCGAGTACCTGTCCTTGCTGGCCAAGGCCGCGCGTCTGCACGCCCTGGCCACCGGCGAGGTCTTCCAGGCGCCGCCGGAGGTGGTGGCCAAGCTGCCCGCCGCCGCGGAAAGCGAACGCAACGCCTGGATCCAGCGCACCAACGAGCTGAACGCCACGGTCGCCGTCGCCAAGGAGCAGGTCAAGCAGCGCCAGGAAGAATTGCGCGAAACCGAGACCAAGCGCGACCAGGCGGCGACGACCTGCTCGCTGACCTCGCGCGAAATGGCGGTGACCAAGCCCCTGCTCAAGAGCGGCGCCGTGTCGGAAGTGGACCTGCTGCGCCTGCAGCGCGACGTCACCAAGAGCTGCGGCGACGCCAAGGCGGCGGAAGCGCAGATCGACCGTATCCAGGCCTCGATCAAGGAGGCGCAAAGCAAGGTCCAGGAGGCGGAGTTGAACATCCGCAACCAGGCACGCAGTGATCTGTCGGATACCAATACCAAGCTGGCGACCCTGCGCGAAGGGCAACTGGCGCTGGCCGACAAGGTCAAGCTGTCGGAAATCCGGTCGCCCGTGCGCGGCACGGTCAAGACGCTGTTGAACAACACCGTGGGCGGCGTGGTGCAGCCGGGCAAGGACATCCTGGAAGTCGTGCCGACGGACGACACCCTTTTGCTGGAAGTGCGCATCAATCCGCGCGACATCGGCTTCCTGCACGCCCAGCAAAAGGCCGAGGTCAAGTTCACGGCCTATGACTACGCCATCTATGGGGGGCTGGAAGGGCAGGTGGAGACCATCGGCGCCGATACCATCACGGACGAACGCGGCAATTCCTACTACGTGATCCGCGTGCGCACGGAGAAATCCAGCCTGGGCAACGGCACCATGCCCATCATCCCCGGCATGGTGGCCGAAGTGCATATCCTGACGGGCAAGCGCACTGTCCTGCAGTACCTGCTCAAGCCCATCCTGCGCGCCAAGTCCAACGCATTCACGGAACGTTAAGGGTCCGAGTCAAGGATCCGAGAGGCAGCTCGCGATGCAAGTCACACCCGTCCTGTGCGTCACGCACGATGATTTGCTCTGGAAACACTGGTCTGGCCTGGATGCGCAGGGCTGGCTGCCCGCGCGCGGCCGCACCCTGGCCGACCTGGCCCGCTGGCGCGAACAGCGCCGCGGCCTGGCGATGATAGACCTGGACGTGCCGCGGCTGCCCACCATGGGCAGCGAGCAGTGGAATGACGCCATCGCCGGCTTGAGAGTGGTGGTGGCCAGCCCGCGGCCGCATGACGAACAGGGCACCAAGGCCCTGGCCGCCGGGGCGGTGGGCTACTGCCATACCCATGCCCCCGTCGCCGCGCTGGCGCAGGTGCTGGGCGTGGTCGGGGCAGGGGAGATCTGGATGGGGCGGTCGCTGGTGCAGCGCCTGTTGCGCCTGGTCGACAGCCGTGCCGGCAAGCAGGAGACCTGGCACAACGACCTGCTGACCGAGCGCGAGAGCATGGTGGCCCGGCAGGCCGCGGTAGGCGACAGCAACCAGGAAATCGCCGCCGCCCTGGGCATTACCGAGCGCACGGTCAAGGCGCATCTTTCCGCCGTCTTCGAGAAGCTGGGCGTCAGCGACCGCCTGCAACTGGCCCTGCGCGTGCATGGCATTTCGCGGGCCTGACGGCGCGCCCCCACCTGCTGCAAGAAATTTCCGAAACCTGTCCTTGAGGACAATACCGTCCTTGACGGGCCGTCTTTAGTATTACTCCATCTAAAACCGGAGCAATCCAAATGGCCAATACCCAACCCGCAGTCGTCACCCAAGTCACCGGACGCGCTTGGATCCGCAATAGCGATGGTTCCTTGACCGAACTGCATGTCGGCAGCCGCGTGCCCGCCGATAGCGATATCGTGACCGCCACGGGGGGCACCGTCGCCCTGCAGGTCAACGATGGATTGCCCCTGGTGATCGGCGAGAACCGCGACGTCTCGTTCAATGCCGACATGGCCGGCCAGCCGGTTGACGCCAAGGAAGCCAGCGTGGCGCCGCCGCAAGGCACCGATTCCGACCGCCTGCTGGCTGCCCTGAACTCCGGCCAGGATCCGTTCGACAACCTCGAACCGACGGCGGCCCTGATCTCCGGTGGCGGTGACGGCGGCGGCAGCAGCTTCGTGCGCCTGGCCCGCATCGTCGAAACGACCAGCCCGCTGGACCTGTCCTACGGCGTGCCCGCCGCACAAGGCTTGAATATCGGCCTGGCGGATGCCGGCAGCGCGGCGACCGCTGCAAACGATTCCCCCAACGCCGGCAACGATACCCAGGTCACCACCGAGAAATCCACCGTCAGCGGCAACATCCTGACCAACGACACCGATCCCAACGGCGACGCCCTGGCCATCGTGTCGGTGGGCACTTCCAACATGGTGACCGGCGGCGTCACCGTGGCCGGCAACAACGGCGGCACCTTCACCGTCTTCCCCGACGGCAGCTACGTCTTCAACCCGGGCGACGCCTTCCATCAGCTGGGCGCCGGCCAGAGCGCCACGTCGTCGGTTTCGTATACCGTGACCGATCCGTTCGGCGCCACGTCGACCGCGACCCTGACCGTCACCGTCAACGGCGTGAACGACGCGCCGACGTCGACCGCCTTTGGCAACGTGACCGGCACGGACGCCGAGAAGGGCATCAGCCTGGACACCGCCAGCCATTTCGCCGACGTGGACAACGGCGACAAGCTGACCTATAGCGCCACCGGCCTGCCGCCCGGACTGACCATCGATCCCAACACGGGCGTGATTTCCGGCAATATCGATCATTCGGC
Source organism: Achromobacter aloeverae (assembly GCF_004121055.1). GTDB lineage: Bacteria > Pseudomonadota > Gammaproteobacteria > Burkholderiales > Burkholderiaceae_B > Bordetella_C > Bordetella_C aloeverae. The sequence goes on along the minus strand of NZ_PYAL01000001.1, from coordinate 587,457 downwards.
CTCCCAGGGCGGCGACCATGGGCAGTACCAGGTAGTCGTGACCGCCACCGACACGAGCGGCGCGACGTCCTCGCAGACCTTCACCTGGAACGTCAGCAACCCGGCCCCCACCGCGGCCGACGATAGCGCCGCCACGCTGCAAAGCGGCAGCGCGTCCGGCAACGTCATCGCCGGCGACGCGCAGGGCAAGGGCGCCGACACGGATCCGGACGGCGACAGGCTGTCCGTCAGCCAGGTCAACGGCCAGGCCGATAACGTAGGCAAGGCCCTGGCCGGCGACCATGGCGGCTCGTTCACCCTGAATGCCGACGGTTCGTACACCTTCAATGCCGGCAAGGACTTCGACGCGCTGGCCGAGGGCCAGACCGCGACGACGTCGATCACCTACACGGTTTCCGACGGCGAAGGCGGCACGTCGACCGCTACCCTGACGGTGACCGTCACCGGCACCAACGATATTCCCGAGCTCAGCAGCGGCGTCAATGCGGTGACCGAGGACGTCGAAGTCGCCGAGGGCAAGCTGGTCACGTCCGGTCAGCTGACCATCACCGACGTCGACGCGGGCCAGAGCACCTTCCAGGCGGGAGCCCATTTCGACCACAGCACGGGCAATGGCGGCACGGAACTGGGCACGCTGGTGTTCAACACCGACGGGTCCTACAGCTTCACGGTCGATAACGACAATCCCGCGGTGCAGTCGTTGGGCGAAGGCCAGAGCATCGTGCAGACCTACACGGTCACCAGCGCGGACGGCTCGGCCACCAGCACCATCACCATCACGATCAACGGCACCAACGACGTGCCGGAACTGAGCAGCGGCAAGGGCGTCGTGACCGAGGATGCCGAGGTCCATGACGGCGTGCTGACGACGTCGGGCCAGTTGTCGATCACCGATGTCGACGCGGGCCAGAGCAACTTCCAGCCTGGCGCGCACTTCGACGGCAGCACCGGCAATGGCGGCGCGGAAGTGGGCACGCTGGTGTTCAATGCCGATGGCACGTACACCTTCACGGTGAACAACGCCGATCCCGCGGTGCAGGCGCTGGGCGAAGGCCAGACCATCGTCCAGACCTACACGGTGACCAGCGCCGACGGCTCGGCGACCAGCACCATCGAAATCACCATCAACGGCACCAATGACATTCCCGTGCTGAGCAGCGGCACGGCGGCGGTGACCGAGGACGCCGAGGTGCATGAAGGTCAACTGGCCACGTCCGGCCAGCTGACCATCACGGACGCCGATGCGGGCCAGAGCAGCTTCCAGCCCGGCGCGCACTTCGACGGCAGCACGGGCAATGGCGGGACGGAACTGGGCACCCTGGTGTTCAATGCCGACGGCTCCTACACCTTCACGGTCGATAATACGAATCCCGCGGTGCAGTCGCTGGGCGCCGGCCAGTCCATCGTCCAGACCTACACCGTCACCAGCCTGGATGGCACGGCTACCAGCACCATCGAGATCACGATCAACGGCACCAACGATATTCCGACGCTGAGCAGCGGCGCGGGAGCGGTGACCGAAGACAAGAACGTCCATGGCGGCAACCTGACGACCTCGGGCCACCTGACCATCAGCGATGTGGACGCGGGCCAGAGCAGCTTCCAGCCGGGTGCGCATTTCGACAGCAGCACCGGCAACGGCGGCGTGGAGCTGGGCCAACTGGTGTTCAATGCCGACGGCAGCTACACGTTCACGGTCGACAACAAGAACCCGGCGGTGCAGTCGCTGGGCGCCGGCCAGTCCATCGTCCAGACCTATACGGTGACCAGCCTGGACGGCTCGGCCACCAGCACGATCACCATCACGATCAACGGCACCAACGACGTGCCCACGCTGAGCTCCGGCAAGGGTTCCGTAACCGAGGACGTCAATGTCGACCAGGCGGGCCATCTGACCTCCACGGGCCAGTTGACCATCACCGACGTGGATGCGGGCCAGAACAGCTTCAAGGACGGCGCCAAGTTCGTCATCGGGTCGGCCGGCAAGGAGATCGGACACCTCGACTTCAACACCGACGGCAGCTACACGTTCACGGTGGACAACAGCAACCCTGTGGTGCAGGCGCTGGGCGCCGGCCAGAGCATCGTCCAGCTGTACACGGTGACCAGCGCCGACGGTACGGCCGTCAGCACCATTACCATCACCATCCACGGCACCAATGACGTGCCGGTCCTGAGCAGCGGCGCAAGCTCGGTGACGGAAGACACCAACGTCAATCACGGCTACCTGGGCACCACCGGGCACCTGACGATCAGCGACGTCGATTTTGCCCAGAGCTTCTTCCGCCCGGGCGCGCATTTCGACAGCACCACGGCCAGCAACGGCAAGGAAGTCGGCACGCTGGTCTTCCTGCCGGACGGCTCGTACTCGTTCCTGGTGAACAACGGCAACGCGGCCGTGCAGGGGCTGGGCCAGGGCGAGAGCATCGTCCAGACCTACACCGTGACCAGTGCCGACGGTTCGGCCACCAGCACGATCACGATAACGATCAATGGCACCAATGACTTGCCGGTCATCAGCGGCGATCATGCCGGCGCGCTGACCGAGGACGTCGCCACGTCCGTGTCGGGCCAGTTGACGGTCTCCGACGTGGACGTCAACGACACGCACAGCTGGTCGGTGCAGGGCACCAACAAGGGCGCGTACGGCAGCATCAGCGTGGACGCCGACGGCAAGTGGACCTACAACGTCGACACCAAGGCGGTGCAGGCGCTGGCCGAAGGCCAGCAGGTGACGGAATCGTTCACCATCCTGGTCGATGACCATCATGGCGGCACGGACACGCAGGTCGTGACCATCACGCTGACCGGCGTCAACGACGTGCCCGTGATCACGGGTTCGGGCGCCGGCCTGGTGGTGGAAGACGGCGGCCTGCTGCAATACACGGCCGGCAACCTGAACATCCGCGATGCGGATGCGGGCCAGTCCTCGTTCCAGGCGGAGAAGATCGTCACCGCGCACGGGACGTTCGTCATCGGCACCACCGGGCTGTGGGCCTTCCAACTGAACAACAGCAACGCGGACGTGCAGGCGCTGGCTGCGGGGCAGAAGCTGGTCGAGACCTATGCGGTGAAGACCGCCGACGGCACGACGACCAACGTCACCATCACCATTGTCGGCACCAACGACCAGCCGCATATCTACGGCACCGCCACGGGCGCGCTGACCGAAGACCAGGCGCCGTCGGTCAGCGGCCAGTTGCAGGTCAGCGACGTGGATACGCTGGATACGCACAGCTGGTCCATCGTGGGCGGCAACCAGGGCAAGTATGGCGTGCTGACCATCGACCAGAGCGGCCAGTGGACGTACCAGGCCAACGACGCCAAGATCCAGGCGCTGCGCGAGGGCCAGACGGTGAAGGAAACCTTCACGGTGCTGGTGAGCGATCACCACGGCGGTTTCGACGCACAGACCGTGACGATCACCCTGACGGGCGCCAACGACGTGCCGGTCCTCACCCCCAGCAACCCGGTCGATCCCGCCAACCCCTTGGCGGGCGACCAGGGTACGGTCGTCGAAGACACCAAGCTGTCGGTCAACGGCACGATCGGTATCACGGATGCCGACGCCGGCGAATCGTCCTTCAAGCCCCAGGGCCATACGGACGGCAGCTACGGGTCGTTCTCCATCACGTCCGACGGCAAGTGGGCCTACACGCTGGACAACGACAACCTGGCCGTCCAGCACCTGGCGGTGGGTGAACACCTGACGGAAACGTTCAAGGTCGTCACCGCGGACGGCACGGAAACGCAGGTCGTCATCACCATCGACGGCACCAACGACCAGCCGGTGATCAGCGGCGAGCATGCCGGCGCGCTGACCGAGGACGCCGCCACGTCCGTGTCGGGCCAGTTGACGGTGTCCGACCTGGACACCAGCGACACGCACAGCTGGTCGGTGCAGGGCACCAACAAGGGCGCGTACGGCAGCATCAGCGTGGACGCGGACGGCAAGTGGACCTACAACGTCAACACCAAGGCCGTGCAGGCGCTGACCAACGGCCAGCAGGTGACGGAATCGTTCACCATCCTGGTCGATGACCATCATGGCGGCACGGACACGCAAGTCGTGACCATCACGCTGACCGGCGTCAACGACGCGCCCGTGATCACGGGTTCGGGCGTCGGCCTGGTGGTGGAGGACGGCGGCCTGCTTCAATACACGGCCGGCAAGCTGAACATCCAGGATGCGGACGCGGGCCAGTCGTCGTTCCAGGCGGACAAGATCGTGGCGGCGCACGGGACGTTCATCGTCGCTGCGAACGGGCTCTGGTCCTTCCAGCTGAACAACGGCAACGCGGACGTGCAGGCGCTGGCGGCGGGGCAGAAGCTGGTCGAGACCTATGCGGTGAAGACCGCCGACGGCACGACGACCAACGTCACCATCACCATCGTCGGCACCAACGATCAGCCGCATATCTACGGCACCGCCACGGGTGCGCTGACCGAAGGGCAGGCGCCGTCGGTCAGCGGCCAGTTGCAGGTCAACGACGTCGATACGCTGGACACGCACAGCTGGGCCATCGTGGGCGGCAACCAAGGCAAGTATGGTGTGCTGACCATCGACCAGAACGGCCAGTGGACCTACCTGGCCAACGACGCCAAGGTCCAGGCCCTGCATGGCGGCCAGACGGTCAAGGAAACCTTCACGGTGCTGGTGAGCGATCACCATGGCGGTTTCGACACCCAGACCGTGACGATCACGCTGACCGGCGCCAACGAGTCGCCGATCCTGGTGGGCCACACGCCCGACCAGAGCGGCGCCGACGCCCAGACGATCGCCAACCTGAATATGTCGCAGTACTTCCATGACGCGGATGGCGACAAGCTGACCTACACGGCTACCGGCTTGCCCGAAGGCCTGCAGATCGACAAGAACACGGGCATCATCAGCGGCACCATCGACCACTCCGCTTCGGTCGGCGGGCCGTACCACATCACCGTCACGGCCAATGATGGCCAAGGCGGTACGGTGTCGCAGACTTTCGACTGGAATGTCGCCAATCCCGCGCCGACCGCGGCGAACGACAGCGTCGGGACGCAGCAGGGCGGTAATGCCGACGGCAATGTGATCACCGGCGATACGCTGGGCCAGGGTAAGGACACGGATCCGGACGGCGACGCCTTGCGCGTGAGCCAGGTCAACGGCCACGACGACCTGGTTGGCACGAGCGTTGCCGGCGATCACGGCGGCACGTTCATCCTCGACGCCAATGGCCACTACACGTTCGATGCGGGCAAGGACTTCGACGCGCTGGGCGTGAACCAGACCGCGACGACGTCGATCACCTATACCGTCTCCGATGGCGAAGGCGGCACGTCCACGGCCACGCTGACCGTCACGGTGACGGGCACCAACGACGCGCCGGTGCTGGTCGGCCAGGCTTCGGACCTGACCGGCGTCGATGCCCAGCACGACGTCAATGTCGATATGTCGCAGTACTTCCACGACGTGGACACCGGCGACAAGCTGACGTTCAGCGCCACGGGGCTACCCGATGGGCTGACCATCGACGTCAACACGGGCGTGATCAGCGGCACGATCGACCGTTCGGCGTCGCAGGGCGGTGATCACGGCGTGTACCAGGTGACGGTGACCGCCACCGACGCGAGCAACGCGCCTGTCTCGCAGACGTTCACGTGGGATGTCAGCAATCCGGCGCCGACCGCGCTTGCCGACAGCAATACGGCCGCCGCCGACGGCGGCGCCCAGGGCAATGTCATTACCGGTGACGGTCTCGGCCATGGGCAGGACACGGACCCGGACGGCGACCCGCTGCACGTCAGCCAGGTCAACGGCCACGGCGACCTGGTCGGCACGAGCGTCGCCGGCGACCACGGCGGCACGTTCACCATCAATGCGAACGGTACCTACACGTTTGACGCGGGTAACGCCTTCGCCGGCCTGCAGGTGGGCGAGAAGCAAAGCACTTCGGTCACGTACCAGGTCAGCGACGGCCAGGGCGGCGTTTCCACGACCACGTTGACGATCGAAGTGACGGGCACGAACCATGCGCCGACGATAGATCCGACCCTCGCCTTCACGACCAATGAAGATACGCCGCTGACCAATGGCAAGATCGTCGCGTCGGATGCCGACAACGACACGTTGACCTACGCGCTGGCGCCCAGTTCCGGCAGCCCGACCGTCGATGAGAATGGCAACATCAGCTACCCCGATACCTATACGCTGCCCAAGCATGGCGTTGTCGTGGTCAATGCGGATGGTACGTTCACGTACACGCCGAAGGCGGACTACAACGGCTCGGACAGCTTCAAGGTGCTGATCAGCGACGGTCATGGCGGTACGACGACGACCACGGTCAACGTCACGGTGAATCCGGTCAACGACGCGCCCGAGGCGGCGAACTTCACGGCGCATGTGGGCGCCAATGAGGTGCACGTCTTCGCAACCAGCGACTTCGGCTTCAACGGCAAGACGCATGGCGAGAACGATGCGCTGCAAAGCGTGATCGTTCATCAGCCGACGACCGGCGCCCTGTTGCTGAACAATGCGGCGGTGGTTTTCGACAGCCATGGCCTTGCCACGATCTCGGCGGCCGACATCGCCGCGGGCCACCTGTCCTACAAGGGCGATGCGTCGGGCGCGACCGGCGCGTTCAACTTCGAAGTGGTCGACAACGGCGGTACGGCCAACGGCGGCGTGAACACGTCGGGCACCTACACGTTCTCGACGACGAACGAGGCGCCGACGACCAGCCCGTCGTTCAGCTTCACGACCAACGAAGATACGCCGCTGACCGGCCTGAACGCCAGGGTCACCGGCTCGGACGCCGATCACGACACGCTGACCTACAGTCTGGCGGCGGGCGCGGCCAACGGGCCACAGCACGGCACGGTGACGGTCAACAGCGACGGCACCTTCACGTATAACCCGACGGCGGACTACAACGGTAGCGACAGCTTCAAGGTCCAGGTCAGCGATGGCCACGGCGGCACGACGACCACCACGGTGAATGTCACGGTGAACCCGGTCAACGACGCCCCGGCGGCGGCAAGTTTCTCGGCTCACCTGGGCGCAGGAGAAGTGCACGTCTTCCAGACGAGCGACTTCGGCTTCAACGGCACCACGCATGGCGAGAACGATGCGCTGCTGAACGTGATCGTGCACCAGCCTACCAGCGGTACCTTGATGCTGAACGGCGTGGCGGTGACCTTCCAGAATGGCAGCGCCACGATCTCGGCGGCCGATATCGCGGCTGGCCACCTCTCGTACCAGAACAGCGCGTCGGGTTCGGGCGGCACGTTTACCTTCGAAGTGCAGGACAATGGCGGCACGGCCCACGGCGGCCAGGATACATCGGGCAGCTACACCTTCTCGGCAGTGACGGACCAATTGGTGCAGGGCGACAACAGCAGCAGCGCCATCGGTACGCCGGGCAGCGCGGGCGACAACATCATCCTGGGCGACAAGGGCGGCATCGTCACCACGACAACCCCGGGGCAAAGCTACAACGTCGCGTTGGTGATCGACGAATCGAAGAGCATGAGCTCGGACATCGGCGGCGAGACGCGGATGCAACTGGTGATCGACGCGCTCAAGAGCTTCGTCGGACAGCTTGCCAGCCACGATGGCACGATCAACCTGACGCTGATCGGTTTCGGCACGACGGCCACGAACCTGCTGACCATCCATGACCTGAAGGTTAGCGATGTCGACCAGAGCACCGATGCGCTTATCAAGGCCATCAACGGTTTGTCGGCTTCGGGAAATAGCACCAACTACGAAGACGCCTTCGATACGGCGACCACGTGGTTCAGTTCGCAGGCGAACCAAGGGTATACGACGGCCAACGGCTACCAGAACCTGACGTTCTTCCTGACCGACGGCGATCCAAACGCCTATAACAGCGATTCCAGCACAAGCAGCTCGTCGGTCATGCAGCACTCGGTCGATGCGTTCGCCTCGCTGAGCGATGTCAGCACGGTGTATGGCATCGGGATCGGCAGCGGTGTCAACCAGGACATCCTGAAGTTCTTCGACAACACCAACGTGACCGGCACGGGCGTCATCGGGACGGACACTAGCACGGTCAACCTGTCGACTTCGTCGACCTACAACCTTGATTCGACCAGCGGCTGGGCCTTGGTCCAGAATGGCGGCGGCAGCATCAGCGGCTCCTCCAACACCCATTCGATCACGGTTTCGGATTCGACCAGCAATGGCGCGGAAACGGTGTACGCCAGCAAGACGAGCCTGATTGTCGCGAACGGCGAGAGCGCGACGTTCTCGTTCAACATGAAGGCGTCCAACTATCAAAGCAACGATACGGTGAAGTGGTATCTGCAGGAGTATGTAACGAATCCGGCCACCCATACCTCTTACTGGACTACCGTCCAGAGCGGCATGGTCACCGACTCCGGCAACCATACGATCACGACCGATGCGGTGGATGGCGGAACCTATCGCCTGGAAATCGGCGTCGACGACAATACGTCCAGCAAGGCGCTGTCGGTGACGGTCAGCGATATCACCATGGTGACCGACCATGGCGACATCACGGCGCCGACGGGCGAGGTCGATATCGTCCTGCAACCCGACCAGTTGACCACCGTCCTGCATAACGGCGGCACCACGACGAACCCGACCCCCGTCGGCAGCGACGTGATCAACGGCGGCGATGGCCACGACATCATCTTCGGTGACACCATCAACACCGACGCCCTGAACAGCGCCAACCATGCGGCTGGCACCCATAACGGTGCGGGCTTGCAGGGCTTGGTTGATTACCTGAACGATACGCAGGGTCACGCCACCGACACCGATATCTACAACTACATCAGTCAGCATAGCGATTCGCTGAATGTGGGCGGGGATACGCGCGGCGGGGATGACACCATCCACGGCGGCGCCGGTAACGACATCATCTACGGCCAGGGCGGGAATGACACCCTGTACGGCGATGCGGGCAACGATGTCCTGGTGGGCGGGGCGGGCAACGATACCCTGTATGGCGGCGACGGCAGCGATACCTTCAAGTGGGCGCTCAACGATCAGGGAACGACGTCGAGCCCGGCAGTGGACACCATCAAGGACTTCTCCACGGCCGCGGCGGCGGACGGCGGCGATGTCCTTGACCTGGCCGGCCTCTTGCACAACCCCACCGCGGATGCGGGCTCGCTGACCCAGTACCTGCACTTCGTCCAGGGCGCCAACGGCAGCACCGTGATCCAGGTGAGCACGACGGGGCAGTTCGCGGCAGGGGCGGCCCAGACCTTCGACCAGAAGATCGTGCTGGAGAACGTGGACCTGACGCACGGCGGTACGCAAACCGACCAAGCCATCATCAACGACCTGCTTACCAAGCAGAAGCTGCACGTCCACGACTGATGGCAGGCAAGTAGGTCCGGGTGCCCCCTGCTAGGGGGTACCCGGAGTTACACTATGTTTCACGATGCCTAGATACCTGCGCCTGCGCGCCGTCCTCGCCTTGTGCTGGACGGCCCTGATCTTCCTGGTCTGTGGCTGGGGGATGAGCGCTGCGCTGGAGCTGGACACCCAGCGGCTGCAAAGCCTGGCGGCCAGCCGTTATGGCGCGCGCGGGGGCGAGCGGGTGGCGGCGTGGCTGCAATTGCTGCAGGACGACCGCGACATGGCCGAAGCCGACAAGCTGGCCAGCGTCAACGACTTCTGGAACCGGAATGTCGCCCAGGCCGAGGACCAGGTCGTGTGGGGCGTGCCCGACTATTGGGCCACGCCGATGGAAGCCTTGGGCAAGGGCGCCGGCGACTGTGAAGACTACGTCATCGGCAAGTATTTTTCCCTGATCAAGCTGGGCGTGCCCACCAGCCGGCTGCGCTTCGTCTACGTGCGGGCGCGTATCGGCGGCCCCGAAAGTTCCGAGCAGGTGGCGCACATGGTGCTGGGCTACTATCCATCGCCCAACGCCATGCCCCTGGTGCTGGACAGCCTGGTGTCCGGCATCCTGCCGGCGTCGCAGCGGCGCGACCTGGTTCCCGTCTTCAGTTTCAATGCCGACGGCGTTTACGTCGACGGCAAGCAAGCCGCCCCGGTCGACCGTATCGGCCGCTGGCGCAACCTGCTGCAGCGCATGGAGCGCGAAGGCATCCGACAGTAAGCCCGCGGAAAGCGAACTATGTCCATTCTCCGACAACTTCTTTTGAGCATCACGCTGGCCATCGCCATCATCCTGCTGGGGACGCTGGCCCTCAGCGTGACGGCGGCACGCGACTACCTGTCCGGACAATTGCAGGTGCAGAGCAACGACGCCGCGGTATCGTTGGCGCTGTCGCTGTCGCAACCCGCGAACAGCGACCGCATCACGCAGGAGCTGCTGGTGTCCGCCTTGTTCGACGGCGGGCATTTTTCCCTGGTCAAGCTGATGGACCCGCAGGGGAAGGTCGTGATTTCCCGCAGCTCGGACGCGGCGGCCGCCGTGCCGGGCTGGTTCCAGCGCCTGGTTCCCCTGTCGGCCAAGTCGGCGACGCATGTGGTGACCGACGGCTGGCGCCAGCTGGGCGAGGTCACGCTGACGGCCACGGATGTCTATGCCTGGGAGACCCTGTGGGGCAGCAGCCTGCGCATGATCGGGCTGGTGGTCGCCGCCGGCGTGCTGTGGGCGCTGTTCGCCTTCGCGCTGGTGCGCTGGATAGAGAAGCGCCTGCTGGCCGAGGTGGGCGAGCAGATGCGTGCCATCGGGCGCGGCCAGTGGGGCCAGCACCTGGCTCCGCGCGTGCGCGAATTCAGCGGCATCACGGATGCGCTGAACCAGACGCGCGAACAGCTGCGCGCAACCTCGGACGAGCAGAACGCGAAGATCGAGTCCCTGCAGATCGAGGTCAACCAGGACCCGGTGACGGGGTTGGCCAATCGCAAGTACTTCATCAACGAATTCCTGCGCGAGCTGGACCCCTCGCGCGCGCAGGCGGATGCGGGTGCGGATGCCGGTACGCCGGGCGGCCATATCCTGGTGTTCCGCCAGCGCGATCTAGGCGCCATCAATCGCCACATGCCGCGCGAATTCGTCGACCAGTGGCTGCGCACGCTGGTCGATCGCCTGCGCGCCATGCTGGACAACATGCAGGTGGGCGAGCCGGTGCTGGCGCGGCTGAACGGATCGGATTTTGCCTTGCTGCTGGCGCGCTGCTCGGCGCCCAAGGCCATCATGGTGGCCGAGCGCCTGCGCGCGGAACTGCGCGCGGCACGTATTCCGGTGGGCGAGGGCGGCCTGTGCCGATGGGTGCAGGCCCTGGCGGACTATGCACCGGGGGCGCAGGTGGGAGACCTGCTTGGGCGCCTGGACTATGCGCTGATGCGCGGTGAAAGTTCGGGCGACGATCACGTGCAACTGACCTCGGACGACGAGCCGATGCTGTCGGCCAATAGCGAGTCTTCCTGGCGCAAAGTCATCACGGCCGGCATCGAGCGCGAACGTTTCACGCTGTCCTTGCAGCCGCTGTCCTTCCTGGACGGGCAGGTGGTGCGGCAGGAGGCCACGCTGATGCTGCATAGCGAGGATGCGTCCGAGCCCATACCCGCACGGCTGTTCATCCCGGCGGCGATCCGCCTGGACCTGTCGGCCGACTGCGACATCCAGGCCGTCCGCCTGGCGCTGAGCTGGCTGATGATGAACCCGGGCGAATTGACGATACGCCTGTCCATGCCTTCGCTGGGGCACCAGAACTTCCTGCTGCAACTGGAGCGCATGCTGGCGGAGAAGCGCACGCAGGCCAGTCGCCTGCTGGTCGAGATCGATGCGCATGCCCTGGTCGAGCGGCATGCCGAAGTGGCGGCGCTGTGCCGGGTGGCGGCAAAGTCCGGAATGCGCGTGGGCGTGCGCCGCCTGGCGCAGCAGTTCAACGCCCTGAGCCAGCTGCACAATCTGCAGCTGGCCTATGTGAAGCTGGGCGGCGGCTTCGTCGGCGGCATGGCCCACAGCATCGGCAGCCAGCAGTTGACGGTATCGGTACTGGAGACCGCCCGCGCCTTGAATATCGCCGTCTATGCCGAGGACGTGCCGGATGCGGTGACGCGGAACATCCTGGCCAACCTGGGCATCAACATCATGAGCGGGCCGGGATTGCAGCAGCAGCCGCCCGCGGCCGGCGTGGTGGCGTGATCATGAACCGTACGCCACGGCCCGGGGCTTCGGTCCGTGTTTCGGTTTCCGTTTCGGTTTCCGCTTCGGTCACGGCATCCCGGCCCGTGCGGGCCCGGGATGCCGGCCCTGCCTCAGGCATGTAGATAGGCATTGGCCAGCGCGTCGTCCGCGGCGATCTCGGCCGACGTGCCCTGCGCCACCACGCGGCCGCTTTCGAGGACGTAGGCGCGATCGGCCAGGGCCAGCGCCAATCCGGCCATCTGATCCACCAACAATATCGTCATGTCCTCGGCGCGCAGGCGGTCGAGCGAGGCGAACAGCTCGGCGATCACCTTGGGCGCCAGGCCCAGCGACGGTTCGTCCAGCAGCAGCACGCGGGGGCGGCTCATGAGGCCACGGGCCACCGCCAGCATCTGTTGTTCGCCGCCGGAGAGCAGGCCGGCGCGCTGGTGCAGGCGTTCGCGCAGGCGCGGAAAGCGATCGAGCATTTCCTCCACGCGTGCCTCGCGTCCCGCCTGGTGCAGGAAACCGCCCAGGCGCAGGTTGTCCAGCACCGACAGTTCGGGAAAGACCTGGCGGCCTTCGGGCACCAGCACCAGGCCCAGGCCGACGACGGCTTCGGCCGGGCGCCCTTCGATGGTATTGCCGTCGATATGCATGGCGCCCGACTGGCTTGGGTGCAGGCCCGCGAGCGTCCGCATCAACGTGGACTTGCCCGCGCCGTTGGCGCCCAGCAGGGCCACCATTTCGCCCTGGCGCACTTGCAGGCCGATGCCATGCAGCACCGGCTCGGCGCCATAGCCGGCCACCAGGTCGGCCACGCCCAGCAGTTCCGGGCCTGGCGTCCGAGGGGCGCGGACCGCGTCCACCCTGACGTCGAGCGACTCGCCCAGGTAGGCCTGCCTGACCGCCGGATCGTTGCGGATGTCAGCGGGTGTTCCCACGGCCAGGCGGCGGCCGGCATCGAGCACCACCAACTGGTCGGAAATCGACATGACCAGGGTCATGTCGTGTTCGACGATGGCCACGCCGATGCCTGCGTCGGCGATGCGGCGCAACAGCGCGGCGAGCATGCCCTTGTCCTCCCGGGAGAGGCCGGCAGCCGGCTCGTCCAGCAGCAGCACGTCGGGATCGGTGGCCAGGGCGCGGGCGATTTCGACCAGGCGGCGGTCGACGTGCGCCAGGTCGCCGGCCGCCGCCGACGGCGCGCCACGGTAGCCGCAATAGGCCAGCAGCGCGCGCGCCATGCCGCGTGCCTGTCCGCCGCGCGCATCGCGGTTCGCCAGCAGGCCGCCGAGGCGGCCGCGGCCCATCGCCAGGATGACGTTGTCCTCGACGCTGAGCGTATCGAACAACTGCGAGGTCTGGTAGGTGCGGGCCACGCCGCTGCGCGCGATGCGGAAGGCCGGCCGTCCGCCAAGCGGGCGCTGGCCCAGCAGGACGTCGCCGGCGCTGGGTCGGTAGAAGCCGCTGAGCATGTTCAAGGCCGTGGTCTTGCCCGCGCCGTTGGGACCGATCAGGCTGGTGACCGCGCCGGCCGGCACTTGCATGGACAGTCCGCTGACGGCGTGCACGCCGCCGAAGGTGATGCCCAGGTCCCGCGCGGCCAGCGTCGCGCGCGGGCGGCGGGGCAAGGCGACATCGTGGACAGCCGCTGCCGCGCCGGCGGCGTGCGTGTCGGCATTGGCGGCGGCATCAGGGGTACGCTCAGCGGCACCATCGGAGGCACCACCGGCGGCAGCGCCGTGGCCGCAGGCGCGAGCGCGCATCTGGCGGCCCAGCCCCATCAGCCCCTCCGGCGCCACCCATAGCACCAGCAGCAACAGGGCGCCAAAGAAAAGCAGCCGGTAGTCCTCGAAGGACGCCAGCACCTCGGGCAGCGCGCCCACGATCACCGCGCCGATGACCGGCCCCGCCACCGTGCCGGCGCCACCGATGACGACCGCCAGCACGAACAGGATGGACTGCATGAAATTGAAGGTGTCGGGCGTAACGAAGCCCGAGAGCGGGCTGAAGAGGCCTCCCGCCAGGCCGGCCACGCCAGCCGAGAGGGTGAACGCCACCGTCTTGATGACCAGGGGATTCAGGCCGATGGATTGCGCGGCCGTCTCGCTATCCTTGACGGCGCGCATGGCGGCGCCCCAGGCGCCGCGCGCAAGGCGCCAGTAGGCCGCCAGCACGACCGCGGCGGCTGCCACGGCCAGCACGGTGATCGTCTGTTCGGCGCCCCATCCTTGCGCCAGCCTCGGCGGCAGAACGCCCATGATGCCGCTCTGCCCGCCGGTGATGCTGTCCATCTCGATGGCGGCATGCTGGACGATGAAGCTGAACGCGATCGTGATCATTGCCAGGTAGGGACCTTTCACGCGCAGGGCGGGCAGCGCCAGGAGGGCGCCCGATGCCGCCGCCAGCAAGGTGCCCGCGGCCCAGGCGGGCCAGAAGCTCCAGCCGGCCTTGGTGGTGAGGATGGCCACCGTGTAGGCGCCGATCGCATAGAACCCCACGTGGCCGAAGGAGACCTGGCCGGTCAGTCCCAGCAGCACGTTCAGGCCGATGCCGACGATGGCCAGTAGCGCGATCTGGGCCAGCACGAAGACGTAATAGCTGTTGAGCGTGAAGGCCAGGACGATGGCCGCGGCCGCCACGGCCAGCCCGAGGACGAGAGACTTGGCGTTCATACTTTCTTGACCTCCGCGCGGCCGAACAAGCCATTGGGTCGCGCGGCGAGGACCACGATGACCAGCAAAAAGGTGATGATCTGGGTATAGCCCGAGCCCAGCGTGACCGTCACCACGGCCTCCGCCACGCCGAAGATCAGGCCGGCGAACATGACGCCCCACGCGCTGGAAATACCGCCCAGGATGGCCACCGCGTAGGCCTTCAGGCCGAACAGCGTGCCCATGTCGGCATTGACGTTGAACAGCGGCGCGATCAGTACGCCCGCGACGCCGGCCAGCAAGGTCGACAGCGCGAAAGCCGCGGCCACCGCGCGCCTGATGGGTATGCCCATCAAGCGCGCGGCGTCGCGGTTCTGCGAGACGGCCAGCAGCGCCGTGCCCCAGCGCGTGCGGCGCCCCGTTACGTGCAGGGCCGCCGCCAGCGCGAATCCCACCAGGGGGATCAGCAGTTGCAGCGGATAGACGCCCAGGCCCAGGCCGGCGACCTCGATGGGCGCCACCGCCAGCGGCGAAGGCAGGCTGCGCGGCTCCTTGCCGAAGGTGTGCATGACCACGTTGTCGAGCACGATGCCCAGCGCCACGGTGGACATGAGCCAGGCATTCGACCCGCGCGAGGCGAAGGGCCGCACCGCCAGGAACTCCACCAGCAGGCCATACAGCGCGCAGCATGCCAACGACAGCACGATGGCCGGCCCCATGCCCCAGCCCAGGGTCTGGGCGAAGGTGAAGCACAGCACCGCGCCCAGCATCATCGAGCTGCCCTGGGCGAAATTGACCGTCCCCGAGACGGCATGAGTGACGTGAAAGCCGAGGGCCGTGAGGGCATACATGCTGCCCAGGCCCAGGCCGCTGATGAGCGCTGCCAACAACTGCATGGAGGGTTCCGCCGCTTGGTTACGTGCTTGCTTGGTTAGTTGACCATGCCCACGGGCAGGATGCGGTTGTCGATGAACTGCGCCCAGATATAGTCCTGCGCGCCCAGCGCATCGTGCTGGGTGGGCGTGTAGGGATGCCGGTACGACTTGATCAGCCCGTCATAGCGGTCGATCTGTTCGTAGCCCTGGCGGATGGCGTCGCCGTCGGTTGAACCGGCCTTGGCGATGGCCAGCGCGGTGAGATGCATGGCGTCGTAGGCGTTGGCCACGCCCACGGCCGGCGTGATGTTCTCCGGACCCTTCACGTCGGGATACTTGGCCTTCATGGAGGCGATGACCTTGTCGCCCACCGGCGACTGCTTGCCGAAGAAGCTGTAGGTCTGCACGAAGTGCACCGTCCTGGCATTGGGGCCGGCCAGTTCCGTGAAGCGACCGCCCGCCGGACCCCAGTGCGACACCACGGGCACCTTCCAGCCCATGCGATCGAGCGATTTGACCACCTGCGCCGAAGGGCCCACGTTGCCGACCAGCAGCAGGGTGTCCGCGCCCGCGTCCTTCAGGCGGGTGAGCTGCGGCACCACGTCGACCGCGGTGTCGTCGAACTTCTCGGCGCCCGCGGGCTGCATGCCCTTGGCGGCCAGTGCGGCCACGATGCCTTTCTGGTTCGATTCACCCCAGGGGTTGTTGACCATGATCAGGCCGAACCTGGCGCTCTTGAACGTCTTCTGGGCATAGTCGACCATGCCGGCGTCGACCTGCTCGTCGACCGCCGAGACCCGGAACACGTAGTTGGGATTGGCGCCGTTCTTCGTGATCGGCGTGCCCGCGGCCCACGGCCCCATGAAGGGCATCTTGGCCTGGTTGACCAATGGCACGATGGCCATGGAGACCGGGGTGTCCAGCCCGCCGAAGATCACGGCGACCTTTTCCTTGTAGATCAGTTCGCGCGCGGCCGTCACGCCCTTGGCGGGGTTGGCCTCGTCGTCGCGGCGCACGAGCTCCAGCTTGCGTCCACCCAGCAGGCCGCCCTGGGCGTTGATTTCGTCGATGGCCACCTGCATGCCGCGCGTAATGGATTCGCCGGCCAGCGCGGACTGGCCCGACAGCGCCGTGATAAGGCCGATCTTGATGGGTTCGGCCGCTTGGGCGGCGTGGCCGAGGCCGGCGCAGGCCAGGGCCAGGCAGGTGCGGACGAAGGTACGGCGAGAAAGGCGCGACATGGAGTTCTCCCGATGATGTCGTTGTGCGAAGGCCGGATCGGCTGCATCGGGAGTCAAAGCAAAACCCATGCCAAAAATGAATTTCTGCCTGCAATATTGGCATGGCTTTTGCTTGGTGAAGGGAGGGTTTTTGTCGTCAAGTCGCTCTATTTATTGACGGCAATTTGTCGGATTACTGGCGGCGAAAATTCGCTGCGGGGCATTGCGGCCGCAAGCCTCGCAAGATCGACGCCGCGCAACGGGCGCACCAAGTTGGCGCAGGATATGGGAGAAAACGATGCATCAAGCACCATTGCGGGACGCCGGGGCCGAGCGGCCGTCGACCCGGGCAAGGTTGGCGGCGTCATGAGCGGCGCCGACATGCCGGATTTCGGCCCGCTGGCCACGCATGGCCGCTTCGGATATATGCCCATACACCGGCGGCCCGCGTATGCCTGGCCCAATGGCGCGCGCCTGGCGGTCTACCTGGGATTCAATATCGAGCACTTCGCCTTCGGGGCGGGGCTGGGCGCCAGGCTGGGGCCACACCTGGGCGAACCCGACGTTCTCAATTACGCGTGGCGCGAATATGGCAATCGGGTGGGCGCCTGGCGCTGCCTGGAACTGTTCGATGCCTTGCGCCTGCCGGCCGGCGCCATCGTGAATACGGCCTTGCTGGATCACTGCCCGGAACTGGTCGAGGCCTGCGTGGCGCGCGGCGACGAGCTGATCGCGCATGGACATGCCAATGCGGTGCACCAGGGCGCCTACAGCGAGGCTGCCGAGCGCGCGCTGCTCGCGCATTGCGCCCAGGCGCTGGAACGCGTAGGCGGCAAGCGGCCGGCGGGGTGGCTGTCGCCCTGGATCGCCGAGTCGCGCCTTACGCCCGACCTGCTGGCGGAGACGGGCTACCGCTATACGCTGAACTGGTCGCATGACGACCAGCCCACGCTCATGCGCACGCGCGGCGGCGCGCCGCTGTGGGCCGTGCCCTATCCGCAGGAGGTCAACGACATTCCCATGATCGTGGCGCGCCAGATGGACGGCAAGGACTTCGCCCAGCTTATCATCGACAATTTCGACGAGATGCTGGAGCAGTCGCGGCGGCAGCCGCTGGTCATGGGGATAGCCTTGCATCCCTACCTGGTGGGACAGCCTTACCGGCTGCGCCACCTGCGCCGCGCCTTGGCGCATATCGCGGCCCGGCGCGACAGCGGCGAAATCTGGTTCACGACGCCGGGCGAGATCTGCGAACATGTGGCGGCGCGAGGCGGGCTCGTGCCGGATGAGACCCCGGCGACGGAGGCCGCGTCGAATATGGCCGCGCCGGATATAGCCGCGTCCAATATAGCCACCCTGAATGCGGCGGCGCCCTGAATGGAGCTTGACGATATGACATTGCCTTTCGACGACACCGTGGGCGCCTGGGTGCCGCATGGACATTTCAGCGTCGGCCCCACCGGCAGCGGGCCGCTCGATGGCCTGGGCTTCGCCGCCAAGGACCTCTACGACGTGACGGGGCATCGCACGGGCGCGGGCAATCCCGATTGGCTGCGCACGCATCCGCCTGCGACCCAGACCAGCCCGCTGGTCGCGGGCCTGCTGGACGCGGGCGCCGCGCTGCACGGCAAGGTGATCACGGACGAACTGGCCTACAGCATCCAGGGCGAGAACATGCACTATGGCACGCCGCGCAACACCCGCGCGCCCGACCGCGTATGCGGCGGGTCGTCCAGCGGGTCGGCCGCGGCGGTGGCGGGCGGGCTGGTCGATTTCGCGCTGGGCAG
Source organism: Achromobacter aloeverae (assembly GCF_004121055.1). GTDB lineage: Bacteria > Pseudomonadota > Gammaproteobacteria > Burkholderiales > Burkholderiaceae_B > Bordetella_C > Bordetella_C aloeverae. The sequence goes on along the minus strand of NZ_PYAL01000001.1, from coordinate 568,835 downwards.
CGATACCGGAGGATCCACGCGCGTGCCGGCCAGCTATTGCGGCTTGTGGGGCCTGCGCACCACGCACGGCCTGCTGAGCACGCAGCACGTCGTGCCCTTGTCACCCCTGTTCGACACCTTGACCTGGCTGGCCGCGCGCGACGCGGTGTTTACGCGCGTGGGCGACGTATTGCTCGGGCCACCGCGCGAGGTCTCCTGGCGCGAGGCCATCGTGCTGACCGACGCGTGCGCGCAGGCCGACCCTGTCTTCGGTCCGCTCGTCGACGCCGTGGCGGGCGCCTTGCAGTCGGCCGGCCTGCCCGTGGCACGCGCGCCCGCATCCTGCACGGACCTTGAAACGTGGCGTCGCGCCTACGTGACGGTGTCGGCCTACGATGCCTGGCAGACCCACCGCGATTGGATCACACGCGAGCAGCCGGCGTTCGCGCCCGCCATCGCCGGGCGCTGGCGGGCCGCGGCCGCGATACGCGCCGGCGAGGCGGCCGAGGCAGGGGCCGTGCAGGCACGCTTGCGTGCCGAGGTGAGGGAGCTGCTGGGCGCGGACCGCGTGGCGGTGTTGCCGTCGGCCTCCAGCGCGGCGATCGCGCGCAACGCGGACCCGGCGGCCGTGGACGCGATCCGGACCCAGACTTTCCGTATTACTTCGATCGCCGGCCTGGCGGGGCTGCCCCAGGTCAACATCCCCTTCATCGGCGGCGATGGCCTGCCGGCCGGCATCTCCTTGCTGGGGCCGGCAGGCAGCGATGCGGCCTTGATCCGGCTGGCCGTCTCGGTCGGTCGGGCGCTTTCCGCCTTGGGTGCTCATTCATGAAGCAGGCCAAGGACAAGGGGCGCACCGGGGGCCGGACCGAATCCCGTGGCCAAGCTGCCGCCAGGACATCCACCAAGACCGCCACGACCTTGGGCCGGCCCAAGGTGCGTCCCAGCGCACTGGTCGCGGCCGACACGGCCGGGGACGCCGAGACCCGCATCTACCAGTCGGTGCTGGGCGGCGTCATGGGACAGCGCCTGTTGCCGGGCACCAAGCTGCCCGAGGCCGCGCTGTGCGAACTGTTCGGCGTGGGGCGCAGCGTGGTGCAGAAGGCCTTGCAGCGGCTGGCCCACGATCACGTAGTGGAACTGCGCCCCAACCGCGGCGCCGTCGTGGCCATGCCCACGCGGGAGGAGGTGGTCAAGCTGTTCGAGGCCAGGCGCGCGCTGGAGGGCGCCATCCTGCCGCTGGTGGCGCAATCCGCCACCAAGGCAGATTTCGCGATGCTGCGACGCCAGTTGCGGGAGGAGCATCACGCCATGCACAGCGCGCCGCAGACCGAGTGGGCACGCCTGGCCAGCACGTTCCATCTCAAGCTGGGCGAGCTATCGGGCAATCCGCTGCTTGCCCGCTACCTGATGGAAGTCATCTCGCGTTGCGCGCTGGTCGTCGCCATCTTCCAGCCTCCCGGCAACGCCGCATGCGAACACGATGAGCATGCGCGGGTGGTCGATTTCCTGGAACGGGGCAAGGTGAAGGAAGCCGTCGCCGAAATGGACGCGCACCTGCGCGATCTGGAATCGCACATCCAGCTGGTCGAGGAACCCGCGGGACGCAGCCTGGCGGATATGTTGGGATTGGGGTGAACTCGGCGAATATGTCGGTTTTGTATCAAAAAATGTAACTAATCGTCCACGCTAGCGCGAATGACGGCAGAGGGGACTTCCGCCTATGTCGCGCAATTCTGAAATTTGGGTTCAACGTGGGCTGTTTTTCCATGGGCTCTTGGAAACCGCGCGACATCCGTGTGGAGTGGTAACAAGAGGGCACACATCTGCACGTTGCAGTGGAAAAATCGCGCTTATTAGTCTATTTTTGTGTGGTTTTGAAATATGCTCCTGCGATAACGCCCCTGCGCGCCCCGATTAAAACTTACATTTAAAGAGCGAAGCATGTCTCTGGGTCACCGGCCTTTGTATCTCCGTTCGCTGGGTTTATGGCAGGCCGTGACGGCGATGGCGGTGAGTAGGGCCAGGAAAGGCCGGGGAAGGGGGATGACCGTCGCCGCGTGGCCGATGGCGCTGGCCTCGGTTTTCGCTGCCCTGCCGGCACGGGCCGTCACCTATATCGACACGACCGGCAACACGGTCGCTCCCAGTGGCGGAACCTTCACGGGAAGCAGTGGGTCCCCGTGGACGCCCGGCGCTTTGTACATAGGCACCTCGACTCCGGGTTCGCTCGCCATCCAGGCTGGCGCGGTGGTCAACGATAGCGGCGATGGAGGAAACGTCAGCATCATCGGCGTAGCGGTGCCCGGCAGCGTCACCGTGACCGGCGCTGGCGCCACATGGAACGCTGCGAATGGGGTGTGGGTAGGCTCAGCGGCCACGACTGGTACGCTCACCGTCGCTACCGGCGGAACGTTCGCGGGTGGCACGATTATTGTCGGTCGCCTTACCGGCAGCGGCACGGTGACTGTTGGCAGCGGCGGGCTCATCAGCACGACTTCTGTCCTGCTCTCGGATGAGATTGGCAGCAGCGGCACCCTGTCCCTTGCCGGCGGCACGTTGCTGACCGGCTCCATCATCAAAGGCCAGGGCTCGGCGCCGATCAATTTCAGCAACGGCGGTGTCCTGCAGGCAGCCCAGGACTCCACTGCTTTTCTTTCCGGTTTCAGTGCCGGCGACGTGACGCTCGGCGCGGGCGGTGGCGTCATCGACAGCAATGGCTACACCATCACCGTCGCTACGCCGTTGGGCGGGACCGGCAGCCTGACCAAGGCGGGGGCGGGCACGCTCACCCTTAGCGGCGCCAATACCTACTCCGGCGGCACGAACATCAATGCGGGCACGCTGGCGCTGGGGTCCGCGGGCGCGCTGGGCACGACGGGCACGATCAGCTTCGGCGGCGGTACGCTGCAGTATTCGTCATCCAACACCACCGATTACTCGTCCCGTTTCAGCACGGCAGCCGGGCAGCAATACCACGTCGACACCAACGGCCAGGACGTTACCTTCGCCGCTCTCCTGGACCCGGCGGCGGACAGCCTTACCAAGGACGGCAATGGGACGCTGACGTTGTCGAATGGCCTTTCCCCCGGTTTCATAGGCAACATCTTCATCAATGGCGGCACGCTGAAAGTCAACGCCTTGTACGGTTATGCGGGCAATATCACCGACAACGGCGCCTTGGTCATCAACAACGCCGCGGACGATATCTATCTTGGCGGCATCGCCGGGACCGGCAGCGTGACCAAGACCGGCGCGGGCACGCTTACCCTGCTCGGGTCGAGCGTCTATACCGGCGACACGAACCTCGATGCGGGCACGCTGGCGCTCGGCGGTCACCTCGCACTGGCCGGGACGCGGTCGATCAACTTCAACGGGGGCACGCTGCAGTATTCCTCGGCCGGCAGCCAGGACTATTCAAGTCAATTCGGCCGGTCCGCCGGTCAGCAATACCGCATCGACACCAACGGGCAGAACGTCGTCTTCGCCACCGGACTGGCCAGTTCCGGCGGCAGCCTGACCAAGCTGGGCGCGGGGGCGCTGACGCTCACCGGCGCGAATACCTATGACGGCGATACGACTATCAGCGCCGGCACGTTGCGGCTGGGCGACGGCGTCAGCAATGGCAGCGTCACGGGCGACATCGTCGATAACGCTGCGCTGGTCTTCAACAACGTCGGCGCGCAGACCTACAACGGCGCCATCAGCGGCACGGGAACCGTGACCAAGCAGGGCGCGGGCACGCTCAGGCTTTCCGGCGCGAATACCTACAACGGGGGAACCAGCCTCGCTGCCGGCACGCTGTCGCTGGGTGCGCCAGGCGCGCTGGGCACCTTGGGCACAATCAGCTTCGGCGGCGGCACCTTGCAGTATTCCGCAGCCAATGCCACGGATTATTCATCGCGTTTCAGCAGCGCTGCCGGCCAGCAATACCGCATCGATACGAACGGGGAGGACGTCACGTTCGCCAGCGGGCTGGACAGCCCGGGCGGCAGCCTGACCAAGCTGGGCGAGGGGACGCTGACGCTGTTCGGGACCAACACCTACGACGGCGGGACCAATATCAACGGCGGAACGCTGGCGCTTGCCGCCGCCACCGCGCTGGACCCGCTGGCACAGATCAGCTTCGGTGGGGGCGCGCTGCGGTATTCGGCGAACAACACCCAGGATTACTCGGCGCATTTCAGCACCGCCGCCAACCAGCAATACCGTATCGACACCAACGGGCAAAGCGTTACCTTCGCCAGCGGGCTGGCCAGCGCGGGCGGCAGCCTGACCAAGCTGGGCGCCGGCATGCTGACGCTGACGGGCGCGAACACCTATGACGGCGGCACGACCATCAGCGCGGGCACGTTGCGACTGGGCGACGGGACCAGCAACGGCAGCGTTACTGGCGACATCGTCGACAACGCGGTCCTGGTGTTCGACAACGGCAGCGCGCAGACCTACGGCGGCGCCATCAGCGGCACGGGCAGCCTGACCAAGCAGGGCGCGGGCACGCTGACATTGACCGGCGCCAACAGCTACGAAGGCGGCACGCTGGTGCTGGGCGGCGAACTGGTGGCGACGGCCGCGAGCCTGCCGGGCGACGCCACGGTGGATAGCGGGGCCTACATCACTTTCGCGCAGAACGCGGACGGCAGCTACTCCGGCGTGATCTCGGGCGCGGGCGGTGTGCGCAAGACCGGCAACGGCACGCTGGTCTTCACGGCCGTGCAGGGCTACGGCGGCGGCACCAGCATCGGCGACGGCGCCGTGCAGGCCACCACGGACACGCTGAGCGGCGACATCGCCGTCGCCACCGATGCGGCGCTGATCATCAACCAGGCCAGCGACGGCAGCTATGCGGGCCAGATCAGCGGGGGCGGCTCCCTGGTGAAAGCGGGCGCGGGCACCGTGACGCTGGCGGGCGCCAACCACTACACCGGTCCGACCGCGGTCCTGGACGGCACGCTGGCGCAGGGCGCGGCCAACGCTTTCGTCCAGAACGGCGCCTATATCGTGAATGGCGGGACGCTGGACCTGCATGGCTATGACCTGCTTGCGTCCTCGCTGACGGGGACGGGCGGCACCGTGGCCCTGGGCGGCGGCACGCTCACGGTGGACCAGGCGACCAGCGGCAGCTACGCCGGGGCGATCAAAGGCCAGGGCCAGGTTATCAAGGACGGCGCGGGCACGCTTACGATGTCGGGCGGCAGCGATTACTCGGGCCCGACGACCGTGCGGGCCGGCGTGCTGCAAGCCGGCGCCACGAACGCCTTCAGCGCCAACAGCGCGGTGACGATAGAGAGCGCGGCCACGCTGGACGTGGGCAACACCAACCAGGCCATCGGTTCGCTGGCCGGCGCGGGCAAGGTGCTGATCGGCACCGGTACCCTGGCGACCGGCGGCGACGGCACCAGCACCACCTACAGCGGCACGTTCAGCGGCAGCGGCGGATTGCTCAAGCAGGGCGGGGGTCTGTTGATCCTGAATGGCAACAGTTCGGTCTTCACCGGGCTTACCACCGTGGCGGGCGGCGAACTGGAGGTGGGCGACATCGATACGCCCTCGGCGGTGCTGGGCGGCAACGTGGCGGTCTCCGATGCGGCCGTCCTGCGCGGGCACGGCACCATCCTGGGCAATGTGAGCAGCACGGGCACGGTGGCGCCGGGCGGCTCCATCGGCACGCTGACGGTGGGCGGCAACTACACGCAGGCCAGCACGGGTACGCTGCAAATCGAGGTCAGCCCGACGCAGGCTTCGCAGTTGAAGGTCGGCGGCACGGCCAGCCTGGCGGGTACGCTGGCGCTGGTCTATGACCCGGGTACCTATACCGCGCGCTCGTACACCATCGTGTCGGCGGCGGGCGGCGTCAACGGAACGTTCGGCACGGTCAGCAGCACGGGGACGGCGGCGCTGGGCACGCTGGCGCAGACGGTGGCGGTCGGCGCCAATACGGTGGACCTGGTGCTGGCGGAGCCGGCGACGCCCGTGACCTCGACCCCAGGGACCGTGGTCGTCGCGCCCACGCAGACCAGCATCTACACGGCGCTGGGCACGACGGCCCTGCTGGGCGCGCAGTCGACCAGCAAGGCCTTGCTGGATCGCGCGGGCGCGCGGCTGGATGCCCGATCGGGCGCGGATTCGGGCCTGGGTTCGGATTCGGGCACGATGGCGCCGGGTTCGGCGCTATGGGCCACGCTCACGGGCAACTATACGCGGGTGGATGGCAACAGCGGCGCCCACGGCTTCCAGAGCCAGCGCTATGGTTTCCTGACCGGTCATGACCGGCCGATGGGTTCGGGCGTACTCGGCGTGGCCTTTGGTTATGACCATGCCGACATACAGGAGCGCGGCACGGACAGCTCAGGCAAGATCGATACATTGCGCCTGGGCGTATACGGCAGCCGCGCGGCGGGTCCCGTGGTGCTGGGCGCCACGGCGGGCGTGGGGGTGAATTTCCTGTCGCAGAAGCGGTCCTTCGATACCCTCGGCACGGCCGAGGGTAACCATACGGGCCAGGAGGCGACATTGGGCCTGCAAGCGGGCCTGCCCCTGCAATTGACCGCCCGCACACTGCTGACGCCCAAGCTGGGCTTGCGCTACGCCTACCTGCATGCCGACAGTTTCAGCGAAAGCGGCGCCGGCGGCCAGAACCTGGACGTGGGCACGGACAATATCCATAGCCTGCAACCGTACGCTGGACTGGCGCTAGACCAGGCGTTCGGGGACGATGCGAAACCGATGAATGCCCAGGTAAGGGTGGGCTATGCCTACGAAACGCTCGATGCCAAACGGGCCGTCGGGGTGACCGCGCAGGACGGCACGCCCTTTACGGCCACGGGCGCGAAACTGCCGCGCGGGTCACTCACCGCGGGTGCCAGCTTTACCCTGCATCCGCGCAAGAACCTCGATGTCAGCCTGGACTATGACGCGCTGATCAATACCGGCGGCGCGTCGGCGCAGCAAGGGAGCTTGCGGGTGTCGTATCGGTTCTGACTGTGAATCCGGCCGTGGGCCGGGGCAGGGGGTCAGTCCTTCAGCGTGGCGATGACCGGGGCATGGTCCGACGGCTGGGGATTGCCGCGCGGCCCCTTGTCCACGACGCAAGCCGTGCAGTCCTGGGCCAGGATGTTGGACAGCAGGATATGGTCGATGCGCAGGCCCGCATTGCGGCGAAAACCCATCATCCGGTAATCCCACCACGAGAAGGTCTTTTCCGGCTGCTCGAACAGCCGGAAGGAATCGACCAGGCCCAGGTCGATCAGGGCGAAGAAGGCCTCGCGCTCCGGGCCGGAGACGAGCACCTGGCCTTCCCATTTGGCCGGATCGTGCACGTCGGCATCGGCCGGCGCCACGTTGTAGTCGCCCAGCACGGCCAGGCGCGGATGCAGGTCCAGCTCGCCCTTGAGCCACTCGCGCATGGCGGCGAACCAGTGCAGCTTGTATTCGTACTTGTCGGTGCCGACCGCCTGCCCGTTGGGGCAATAGGCGCAGATGACGCGGATATCTCCGCCCGGCGCCGGCACCGTCAAGGCCAGCACGCGCTGCTGCGGATCTTCCAGGCCGGGGATGTTGCGTATCATCCCGGTACCCGGCTGGCGCGACAGGATGGCCACTCCGTTATAGGTCTTCTGTCCCGCCCACACCGCGTGGTAGCCCGCCTGCGTAAACGCGTCCATCGGGAACTTGTCGTCGGTCAGCTTCAGCTCCTGCAGGCAAAGGACGTCGACCGGATTGGCTTGCAGCCAGTCCAGGACCTGCGGCAGGCGGACGTTGAGGGAGTTGATGTTCCAGGTGGCGAGTTTCATGTTTTTCGTGAGTCCAGTGTCCGGGCGGCTTCGGGCGCATTCGACCGGCCGAGGCACGCTATCGGGCCGGGCATTCAGCCCGCGGGCGGCGGACATGGCGCCGGACGAATTGCAGGATGATAACGCGCTCCGGTCGGTGCGCCGGCGCGGCGTGCCACTCGCGGACTGGCCGCGCAGGCCGGCTGTCAATGGCCAACCTGCTGGCTGGCGCGCTGCGCCGGGGCGGCAATCTGCGAATTCGCTTTTTGCAGACTGAAGTAGACGCTGACGACCATGATGACGATCGTGGCTACCCACTTGTAGATATCCGTGTGCGATTTCTCGATATCCTGGCGCAGCTTGGAAATATCCAGTTTTGCATCGAGGGCGGCCATCGCAACTTTCAAGGAAGAAACATCGGTTCTTAGCGCCGACATATCCGTCTTCAGCGTTGCCACATCGGTCTTCAGCGTTGCCACATCCGTCTTGAGCACGGCAACGTCCTCTTCGATGCGCCCGAGACGGATCTCTATGGCATCGACGCGATTTTCCAAGTGACCAAGACGCAACAAGACTCCCGGCAGTGCGGTCTCGTCCGTTCCGTCCATGAATTCATGGCCATCGCTTGCCATATACGCCCCCCACGCTGCCCCGTACGCGCCCTCCGGAATGGATCACAGCGTACGGATCGAGTCAGTGTCCTTTAACGGGCAAGCGATCCATACCAGGCGCGTCGAAAAAACACGGGCGAGGCAAGGGCGACGCCGACAGGCAGCTGGGTATATCAACGGGCCAGCATCGCCACCAGCACGACAACCAGCAAGGCGATGTAGACCCGCGCGTGGATGCGATCCGGCACCTTGCCGATGAAAGGCGTGGTCAGCCGGATGCCTATCCAGGAGCCGGCGACCAGGATCAACAGGGCGCGCAGGTCGACATAGCCGATATGCCAGTCGCCCAGCGCCGGCGCGCGCCACGCAAGCACGACGTAGGCGCCGGCGCCGGCAAGGGCGACGGGGAGGGACAGGGGATTGGCCATGGCCGTGGCGCGGGTCATGTCGGCGCCGCGCCGGCGCATCAGGGGCACGGTCATGACGCTGCCGCCGACGCCCAGGAAGGCGGCGATCACCCCGATGACCAGGCCGACAGGCGTGTTCGCGGCCGCCCCCGCTCGCCTGGCGGCTGTGGCCGGCCGCGCCAGGAAGCCCGGCCGCAGCACGCAATCCAGGATGGTCAGGGCCAGGTAGCCGGCAAAGGCCCAGCGCAGGCTGCCGCCGTCCACCCAGGTCGCGGCCGCCGCGCCGCAGGCCGCCCCGATGGCGATGGGCGCCAGCAAGGGCCGCACGCGCGGCCATTCGATGTTCCCCGCCCGCTGATGCCGCCGCGTCGCCATGGCGGCGCCGAAGATCATGACGCAGGTGGACGTGGCGACCGCGATCTGCATCGCCGCCGTCGCCGCCGGGCTGCCCGGCGGATGCGTCAGTGTCAGCAGCTTGTAAAGAAGCGGCACGACGACGAAGCCGCCGCCGAAACCGAACAGGACCGTGGTGACGCCGGCCAGGCAGCCGAAGATGGCCAGGAGTAGATAGAGCGACATGTATGACTGGAACGGATATGGCATGAAGACCCGGACAGCCTACAGGCGCACGGAGCGGACGGCTTGCTAGGGTCCGCCGTACATATTCGAATTTCAGCCATCGATGCTGCGAATACCGCCGTTTCCGCCATCGCGTCCCTTCGGGGCATGTCCGTCGCCCGCGCCCCCCATGGCGGACCGCCGGGAAAGCCGTCGCGGGCGATTTGGCGCCTTGGCCCCGGTCCGCCGATAATGCTCGACTTTCATCCATCGCACCCTGCATCGAATGCGCAACATTCCCCTGGATTCCGTCGATGCCGTGGCGCGGCCGGTCCTGGCGATCAGCACGGACTATCCGCAAGGCCTGCTGCTCGATACCCATACGCACCGCCGTGCGCAGTTTCTTTACGGCGCGACCGGGCTGATGGAGGTGGGCACCGACGATGGCGCCTGGGTGGTGCCGCCGGACAGCGGCGTGTGGATACCCGCCGGCAAGCCGCACCGGGTCAGGATGGTCGGCGTCAGCACGTGCAGCCTCTACATCGAACCCGCCGCGGCGGCCCGCAAGGGCGACCAGTGCGAGGTCTTGAAAGTCTCGCCGCTGTTGCGGCAGCTGCTGCTCGCGAGCGGCGACGTGCCGGCGGACTATGACGCGAAGGGTCGCGATGGGGCCTTGATGCGGCTGGTCCTGCACGAGGTCGCCCGCGCCACGTCCTTGCCGTTCTTCGCGCCGCTGCCGCGGCATCCGGCCCTGGCGGCATTATGCGTCGCCTTCCTGCGCCAGCCAGGCATACGCGACCTGCCCGCCGATTGGGCGCGCCGCCTGCACAAGAGCGAGCGCAGCTTCAGCCGCCTGTTTCGCCAGGAGACCGGCATGGCGTTCGGGCAATGGCGCCAGCAAGCCTGCCTGCTGGCCGCGTTGTCGCGCCTGGCGGAAGGGCAGCCGGTGACGTCGGTCGCGCTGGAGCTGGGCTACGACAGCCCCGCGGCGTTCTCGACGATGTTCCGCAAGCGCCTGGGGCAGCCGCCGTCGGCCTACGGACCCGACCGCCAGCAGCACTGACGCGGGCCTGCGCGGACCGGCATGGGGGAGCGGGGGAATGGCCATGGCCTGGCCATTCCCTGTCTGGTGCGCTTATGGCGTCGGGCAGGGCGCCCGCCGGGTCAGTCCTGCATGCAGACGTACTTGGGTTCGAGATACTCCTCGATCCCATGGCGCGAGCCCTCGCGGCCGAGGCCGGATTGCTTGACGCCGCCGAAGGGCGCGACCTCGTTGGAGATCAGCCCGGTGTTGACGCCCACCATGCCCGTTTCGAGGCCTTCGGAGACGCGCCAGATGCGCCGGCGGTCTTCGGTGAAGATGTAGGCGGCCAGGCCGAACTCGGTATCGTTGGCCAGGGCCACCGCCTCTTCCTCGGTCTCGAAGCGGAACAGCGGCGCCATCGGGCCGAAGGTCTCCTCCTGGGCCACGCGCATGGCCTGGGTGACCCCGGTCAGCACCGTGGGCGTGAAGAAGGTGCCGCCCAGCGGATTGGGCGTGCCGCCCACCGCCACCTTGGCGCCCAGCGACAGGGCGTCGTCGATGTGCTGGCGCACCTTGTCGACCGCCTTGTCGTTGATCAGCGGCCCCTGCGTTACGCCGGGCTCCAGGCCGTTGCCCACGCGCATGGCGCCCACCGCGGCCACCAGGCGCTCGACCAGGCGGTCGTGGATGCCCGCCTGCACATAGATGCGGTTGGCGCAGACGCAGGTCTGGCCGGCGTTGCGGAACTTGGACGCGATGATGCCTTCGACCGCGCGGTCCACGTCGGCGTCGTCGAAGACGATCAGCGGCGCATTGCCGCCCAGCTCCAGCGACAGCTTCTTGATGGTGGGCGCGCACTGGCTCATCAGCAGGCGGCCGACGTGGGTCGACCCGGTGAAGCTGAGCTTGCGCACGATATCGCTTTCGCAAAGGGCCTGGCCGATGGCCGCGGCATCGCCGGTGACGAATTGCAGCACGCCGGCCGGAATGCCGGCTTCGATCGCCAGCACACCCAGCGCCAGGGCCGTCAGCGGCGTCAGTTCGGCGGGCTTGACCACCATGGTGCAGCCGGCGGCCAGGGCCGGGCCGACCTTGCGGGTGATCATCGCCGCCGGGAAATTCCACGGCGTGATGGCGGCGCAGACGCCGATCGGCTGCTTCAGCACGACGATGTGCTGGCCGGCGCGCTGGCCTTGCAGCACTTCGCCGTCCACACGCTTGGCTTCCTCGGCGAACCACTCGATGAACGATGCCGCATAGGCGACTTCGCCTTGCGCTTCGGGCAGGGGCTTGCCCTGCTCGCGCGTCATCAACATGGCGAGGTCGCGCTGGTGCTGCAGGATCAGGTCGTTCCAGCGGCGCAGGACGGCCGCGCGGTCGCGCGCCGTGCGGGCGCGCCAGGCGGGCAGGGCGGCGTCGGCGGCCAGGATGGCGCGTTCGGTTTCGGCGCGGCCCATATAGGGCACGTTGCCGACCTGGGCGCCGGTGGCGGGATCGGTCACGGCCAGGGTGAGGCCGCTGTCGGCGCCCACCCACTCACCGTTGATCAGGCAACGGTCGCGCAGCAGGTCGGGGCGCGCCAGTTCGATGGCGCTGGTGGTGGTGACGGCGCTCATGCTTGCAGGGCCTCGTCCAGGATGCCGAGGGCGCGTTCGAATTGCGCATCGGGAATGGTCAGGGGGTAGAGGAAGCGGATGACGTTGCCATACATGCCGCAGCTCAGCAGCACCAGCCCGCGCTCCTGGGCGCGTTGCTGGATGCGGCGCACGGCGTCGGCGTCCGGCTCGCCGGCGGCGGTGCGCAGCTCGATGGCCACCATCGAACCCTGGGCGCGGATGTCGGCGATGCCGGGGTGGGCCTTTTGCGCGGCGCGCAGGCGGGCCACCAGGCGTTCACCCAGGGCGGCGGCGCGTTCGCACAGCTTTTCCTCGGCGATGACGTCCAGCACGGCATGCGCGGCGGCCACGGACAAGGGGTTGCCGGCATAGGTGCCGCCCAGGCCGCCGGGCGCGGGCGCATCCATCACTTCGGCGCGGCCGCAGACGGCCGACAGGGGCATGCCGCCCGCCAGGCTCTTGGCCATGGTGATCAGGTCGGGTTGCACGCCGTGGTGCTCCATCGAGAACAGCTTGCCGGTGCGGCCATAACCGGTCTGGACTTCGTCGGCGATCATGACGATGCCGTGCTCGTCGCACAGGGCGCGCAGTCCCTGCATGAGTTCGGTCGGGGCGACGTTGAAACCGCCTTCGCCCTGCACCGGCTCGATGATGATGGCGGCCACGCGCTTGGGATCGATATCGGCCTTGAACAGCTGGTTGATCGCGGCCAGCGAGTCCTTCGGGGTGACGCCGCCCAGCGTGCTGGGGAAGGGCACGTGATAGACCTCGCCGGGGAAGGGGCCAAAGCCGGCCTTGTAGGGCTGGACCTTGCCGGTCAGCGCCAGGGTCATCATGGTGCGGCCATGGAAGCCGCCGGCGAAGGCGATGACGCCCGAACGACCGGTATAGGCGCGGGCGATCTTGACGGCGTTCTCGACGGCCTCGGCGCCGGTGGTGAAGAAGGCGGTCTTGGCCGGACCCTTGATCGGCGCGGCGGCATTGATGCGCTCGGCCAGCGTGACGACGCTTTCGTAGGGGACGATCTGGTAGGCGGTGTGCGTGAAGCTGTCGAGCTGCGCGGCGATGGCGGCAGCGATGCGCGGATGGCGGTGACCCGTGTTCAGCACGGCGATGCCGGCGGCGAAGTCGATGAACTCGCGGCCTTCCACGTCCCAGATGGTGGCGTTTTCGGCGCGCTGGGCATAGAAGTCACACATCACGCCCACGCCGCGCGGGGTGGCGGCCAGGCGGCGGGACTGCAGATCGGCGTTTTTCATGGTGCAAGCGTTTCAGGTAGGTGGTTCGGGGAAAACCTGATTTAATGGCGAATTGGCCCCTTCCGAAAGATCCAGTTCGTTCAAATTGATGGGGCCAATCTGGAAAAGCCCAGGAAATGCATCCCCTTGCCCCGGACGGAGCCCTCTTGCCCAAGATGTTGTCCTTGCCAGATCGCGCGCGTTGTCATGCGCTATGTCGTGGCACTGCCAGATCGCGGAAGCAGCCTTGATCAAGTCGATCTGCGCCGACCTGGTCCTGCAACGCCTGGCGCCCGCGGGCGGCGGCACGCTGAATCGCCAGCTGTATGAATGCCTGCGCGGCGCCATCCTCGACGGCAGCCTGCCGCCGTCCAGCCCGCTGCCCGCGTCGCGCGATCTCGCGCGCGAGATCGGCATGTCCCGCAATACGGTGCTGCACGCCTACGAACAGCTGCGCACCGAAGGCTACGTCCATGCCCGCGTGGGCAGCGGCACCTTCGTGGCGGAGACGGCGCCGGACAGCTACCTGAGCGCCGAACGCATGCAGGGCCTGCAGGCGGCCGCCGCCGAGCCTAGCGCCGCCGGCGCGCCGGCGCGGCTGGCCCGGCGCGCCCAGGCGCTGCTGTCCAATGTGTCGGCGGCGCCCGCCCAGTGGGGGGCTTTCATGCCGGGCGTGCCGGACGTGACGCAGTTTCCCAACCGGCACTTCAGCCGCATCCTGTCCCGCTTGTGGCGCGATCCGGCGCCGCAGCTGCTGACGTACGCGCATGGCGGCGGCCATCCGGCCTTGCGCGCCGCCATCGCGGAACATGTGCGGGTGGCCCGGTCGGTGCGTTGCGACCCCAGCCAGATCCTGGTGACCGAAGGCGTGCACCAGGCCGTCGATCTCTCCCTTCGCATGCTGGTCGATCCGCGCGAAACCGTCTGGGTGGAGGAGCCCGGCTATTGGGGCTTCCATAAGGTCCTGCAGATGGTATCGGCGGTGGTCAAGCCGCTGCGCGTGGAAGCGGAGGGCAGCGGATGGCCCGCCGGCAAGGTGCCGCCACGGCTGATTTTCGTGACGCCGTCGCACCAGTATCCATTGGGGCTGGTGATGAGCCTGGCGCGGCGACGCGAGTTGCTGGAGTATGCGCGGGCGTCGGGCAGCTGGATCGTCGAGGACGACTACGACAGCGAGTTCCGCTACGCCGGACGACCGATACCCGCCATGCAGGGGCTGGAGGAGGACGCGCCCGTGATCTATATCGGGACCTTCAGCAAAACCTTGTTCCCCGGCCTGCGCGTGGGCTACATGGTGCTACCGCGCGTCCTGGCCGAACCGTTTCGCGCCGCGCACGCGGACCTCTATCGCGAAGGCCACGCCCTGACGCAAGCCGCCCTGGCCGAGTTGCTGGAGCAGGGACATTACGCGGCGCACATCCGCCGCATGCGGGTGTTGTACGCGCGCCGGCGCGCCTTGCTGGAGGGCTTGATCAACCGTTACCTGGGACCGGACTACCTGGATCCCCAGTCGAGCAATGCCGGCCTGCACCTGGTGCTGCGCCTGCCGCCGGACTGCGACGACGTGGCCATCAGCGCGGCGGCGCAGGCGCGCGGCGTCCTCACTCGTCCGTTGTCGCGCTATTACATGCATCCGGGGGCGCGGCGGGGATTGCTGCTGGGGTATGCCTGCGTGCATGAAAAGGACATCGCACCGGCCTTTCATACCTTGCGGGCCTGCCTGCCGCGTTAAGGCAGGTGCGTCGGGGACGGCAGGTTCGTCGGGGACGGCAGGTTCGTCGCGGATCCATGGAGGCGGACCCGTTCAGGCGCACCTCGCTGGTGCGTCACACCCACCCTGGTGCGCGGATGGGCACGGTCACGGTGCGCGGCGTCAGCGCCGCCGCGAGACCCCGCGGATCGTCCCCGGGCATGACACCCTCGTCACCGGCCGTGCAAAAGTTGGCACAGCCTTTGCTTTGGATCGTCTTGTACACAAGTTTGGATTTCAGGTTTCCCGAATCCGTCTTTCCGTGCGAGACAACGTGGCTTCTATTCCTTCCGCTTTCCCTTTCCCTCCCGCGCCGTCGGCATCCGTCGCTTCGGGCACGCCAGCCTGCGCATGGATCACGCGTTTCGATGCCCCGTTCACGACGACGGCCGCGGGGCCCCTGGCCGGCCTGCGTTTCGCCGCCAAGGACAATATCGATGCGGCGGGCGTGCCGACCACCGCCGCGTGCCCCGACTTCGCTTATGTGCCGGCCGAACATGCGGTCGTGGTCCAGCGGCTGCTCGACGCCGGCGCGGCGTTGACCGGAAAAACCAACCTGGATCAGTTCGCCTGCGGGCTGAACGGCAGCCGTTCGCCTTATGGCGCTGTGCCCAATAGCTTCGACGCGCGCTATGTCAGCGGCGGTTCGAGCTCGGGGTCCGCCTATGTCGTGGCGACGGGCGAATGCGATTTCGCGCTGGGGACGGACACCGCCGGCTCCGGCCGCGTGCCGGCGGGGTTGAACAATATCGTCGGTCTCAAGCCGAGCAAGGGATTGATCTCCGCGCGTGGCGTGGTGCCGGCCGCGCAGAGCGTGGACTGCGTGTCCATCCTCGCGCGCACGGTCTCGACGGCGGTGCGGGTGCTGGAGGCGGCGATGGGATACGACGCGCGCGATCCGTATTCGCGTGAGCTGGCCATGGCGACGCGGCCGTTCCCGGCTGCTTTCCGTTTCGGCGTGCCGGCCCAGTTGGAGTTCTTCGGCGACGCGCTCGCGCGCACCGCGTTCGACGGGGCCGTCGCCCGCCTGGTGGCGCTGGGCGGCGTGCCGGTGCCCGTGGACTATGCGCCGCTGGCCGAGGCCGCCGGCCTGCTCTATGAAAGCGCGCTGGTGGCCGAGCGCTACGCCGCCGTGCGCGGTTTCTTCGACGCGCGCGCGGACGCGGTGATCGAGCCGGTGCGGTCCATACTCGCCGCGGGCCGGTCTTATGACGCCGCCCAGGTCTTCCAGGCGCAGCACCGCCTGCGCGCGCTTGGCCAGGAGGCCGCCGCGATGTGGCGCGGGATCGATGTGCTCTGCGTGCCGACCGCGCCGACGCATTGCACGCTGGAAGCCATGGCACGGGATCCGGTGCAGCGCAACCGGGAGCTGGGCCAGTACACGAATTTCGTCAATCTGCTGGACTATGCCGCCTTATCGGTGCCGGCCAGCATAAGGCCGGACGGCCTGCCTTTCGGCATCACCCTGATCGGACCGGCGGGCAGCGACTGGCAACTGGCTGACCTGGGACAACGGTTCCACCACGATACCGGCCTTGCGCAGGGCGCGACCGGTGTGGCGCTGCCGGCGCCGCAACCGATCGCCGCGCTGGCGCGGCCGGCGTGCGCGCCGGCGCCGTCATCGGCAACGCACCTCGCGCTGGTCGTCGTGGGCGCGCATCTGAGCGGCTTGCCGCTGAACGGCCAATTGACCGAGCGCGGCGCCGTCCTCGAACGGCGCGCGGCAACCGCCCCGCGCTATCGACTGTACGCGCTGGCCGATACCGTGCCGCCCAAGCCTGGCTTGCAACGCGTGGACACCGGCGGCGCCGCCATCGATGTCGAGGTATGGCAGGTGCCGCTGGAGGCTGTCGGCAGCTTCCTGGCGCTGGTGCCGGCCCCCTTGGCCCTGGGCAGCGTCGAGCTCGCCGACGGCCGCTGGGAGCATGGCTTCGTCTGCGAAGGCCACGCACTGGCGGCCGCGCGCGATATCACCGCCTTCGGCGGTTGGCGCGCATACCTGGCATCGCTTTCCTCCCCCCTTATTCCCGCTGACCGTTAATCCCGACCATTGGAGTTGAACATGACCAAGCCCCTCGTCAAGATCGCCGCGATGCCCGTCGCCGGCCGCCGCCGCACCTTGTTGACCGGCGCCGCCGTCCTGGGCGCGCTGGCGGCGCCGGCCTTCGTTCGCGCGGCTTCCGCGCCGACGATCCGCATCGGCTTCTGGCCCGTGGCGGCGGCGCTGCCCTTCTTCGCGGCGGTGGAGAAGGGCTATTTCAAGGACGCCGGACTGGACGTCGAAGTACAGAAATTCGCAGGCGCGCAGCAGGTCATGGAGGGCATGCTGGCGGGCCGTTGCGACGGCAGCGCCAACGGCGTCGGCGCGGCCAACCTGGCCATCGGCGAGATCGCCCAGCCGGGCATGTTCAAGATCTTCTGCACCAATCCCAGCAACGCCGCGAACGTATTGGAAGAATTCGTGGTGGCCAAGGACAGCCCCTGCAAGACGGTGGCCGATCTCAAGGGCAAGAAGATAGGCTGCGGTCCCGGCATCCAGAACGTGACGTTGGCCAAGACCATGCTGGAACGGGCCGGCGCGACCGGCGCCTCGGTGGTCGAACTGCCGATCGGCCAGCACGTGGCGGCCATCGCCGCCGGCCAGGTCGACGGCGTCTACACGCTGGAGCCGACCGGCACGGTGGGTCGCTTGAACGGCACCACGCGCGTGCTGGAGGCAGGCGTGGTGGCGCACTACATCCTGGGCGATCCCATGGCGCCGTGGCATGGCGGCGCGGCCAGCCTGACCACCGACTTCATCAAGAAGTATCCCGAGGCCACCGCCAAGTACATCGCCGCCTACAAGCGCGGCATCCAGCTGGTGCGCGAGCATCCCGAGGACGCGCGCCAGTACATGAAGGGCTATACCGCGATCGAGGGCCCGTTGACCAAGGAAGTGCCGCTGGCGGCGTACATGACCTACGACGAGTTCAAGCCCAGCGACGTCCAGTACTTCCAGAAGTTCTACGACCTGTTCACGGAGAAGGGCATCTTCTCGCAAAAGGTCGACGTTACGAAACTGCTTTACAAGGCTTGAATCATGTCCAAGGCATCCGCACCCGCCCCGGCCCCGGGCGCCCCGGCAGGCTGGGCGCCCCCGGCCTCCAGTGACGCGGCGGCGCCCAGGCCGCCGCTGCGCGACCGCTTGCTGCCCTTTGTCGGGCCGGTCGTGCTATTCGTCATCTGGGACCTCGTGGTCCGGGCGGGCCTCATCAAGGCGATCCTGCTGCCCAGTCCGGCCGATACGCTGGTGGCCCTGGTCACCGGCCTGGCCGGCGGACCGTTGCTGACGGACTTCACCGTCACGGTGGTCCGCACGCTGGAGGCCTTTGTCATCGCCGCCGTCATCGGCATGCCGCTGGGCGTCGTGCTGGGCAGCAACGAACGGGCCTACCGCAGCGTCGAGTTCCTGATCGACTTCTTTCGTTCGACGCCGTCATCGGCATTGATACCGCTCTTTCTGCTGATCTTTGGCGTGAGCGATATCAACAAGGTGGCCATCGCGGCCTTCGGCGCCTTGCTGATCGTCGTCTTCAACAGTGCGTACGGCGTGATCAACGCACGCAAGCAGCGGGTAATGGCGGCCCGCGTGATGGGCGCGACGCGCTGGCGCATCTTCAAGGATGTATTGCTGTGGGAGAGCCTGCAGCCCAGCTTCGTCGGGCTGCGGTCGGCGGTGTCGATGGCGCTGGTCATCGTCATCGTCGCCGAGATGTTCATCGGGTCCGAGAACGGCCTGGGGCACGCCATCATCGACGCCCAGCAGGTGCTCAACGTCAAGACCATGTACGCCGCCATCCTCGCGGCCGGCGCGCTGGGCTATGTCCTGAACATCCTGTTCCTGGTGCTGGAACGCCGTGTGGTCCATTGGAGCGGAAGATAAGCCATGAGTACCGTGTTGAACCCCCCAGCCTTCGCCGATGTGCCCAAGCCGCGCTTCCAGCCCGGGCCCGTGGGCACCCACATCACCATCCGGGGCCTGACGAAATACTTCGCCGGCTGGCCGTTGTACGAGAACTTCGACCTCGACATTCCCAAGAACAAGATCGTGTCGGTGTTCGGCCCCAACGGTTGCGGCAAGAGCACCTTGATCAACATGATCGCCGGGCTCATCCCGATCGATCGCGGCGAAATCCTGTTCGACGGCAAGTCGCTGAAGGATACCCGCATCGGCTATGTTTTCCAGAACTACCGCGAGGCGCTGTTTCCCTGGATGCGGACCATAGACAACATTGCCTATCCCTTGCTGCTGGAGGGCAAGGGCAAGGCCGAAGTAGACCGCCGCATGGATGAACTGGTGGCCTCCTTCGACGTCAAGTTCGACCTGAACCGCTATCCGTATGAACTGTCCGGCGGCCAGCAGCAGACCGCGTCCATCATGCGGGCGCTGGCGCCGCGGCCCGAGGTCCTGTTCCTGGACGAGCCATTTTCCGCGCTGGACTTCGAGATGACGCTGTTCATTCGCGAGAAGCTGCAGGAGGTGTTCATCCAGACCGGCACCACCATGCTGCTGGTCTCGCATGACCTGGAAGAGGCCGTCTACCTGGCGGACCAGATCCTGCTGTTGACCAAGCGGCCCACCAAGGTGGCGGAGATCCTGGAATACACGGACGCCCGGCCGCGCACCGTGGAAACCTTGTCCCAACCCAGTTTCGTGGCGGCCAAGAAATTGAGCCTGGAGATATTCCAGCGCGAAGTCCGGCGCTGAGCGCGGCGCCAGGCGCGCTCCCTGGCGAGACGCAAGGAAGGAGAAACGCAATGACGGAAGACCCCCGTATCCTGGACTATGTCCATGCCAGCGCGGCCTTGCTGGACCTGCCGCTGGACCCCGCCCGCGCGCGCCGCGTGGCCGCCCACCTGGGGCGTACCCAGGCCATGGCGGCGCTGTTGGACGCCGTGCCCCTGGGCGTGGACGACGAGCCCGTGGCGTTGTTCTGCCCGGCGCCTTTTCCGGAGGTGCAGGCATGAGCGCGGCGGGGAAGTTTCGGCACGCCGGCGCGGATGCGGCCGGCTTCCTGGATGGCGGGGACACCCTGGCGCGCCTGGCGGCCGTCGCGCGCGGTGAGCTGCGGGCCCGCGATTGGCTGGAACAGTGCATCGCGCGCGTGGACGCCGTGGATGACCGCGTCAATGCCTTTACCCTTCGCACGCTCGACCGTGCGCGGCGCGAGGCCGACGCCATCGATGCGCGGCGGGCGGCCGGCGAGACCCTGCCGCCCTTGGCCGGGCTGCCTTACGCGGTCAAGAACCTGTACGACATCGACGGCGAAGTCACGGTCGCCGGCTCCCGCATCAACCGCGAGCATGCGCCAGCCGCCGCCGATGCGGCGCTGGTGCAGCGCCTGCGCGAGGCGGGCGCGGTGCTGGTGGGCGCCCTGAACATGGACGAGTACGCCTACGGCTTTACCACCGAGAACACCCATGACGGGCCGGTGCGCAACCCGCACGATCCACGGCGCATCGCCGGAGGGTCGTCCGGCGGATCAGGCGCCGCGGTGGCGGCCGGGCAAGTCCCGGTGACGCTGGGCTCGGACACCAATGGCTCCATCCGCGTGCCCGCGTCGCTATGCGGCGTGTGGGGCCTGAAGCCGACCTTCGGCCGGTTGTCCAGGCGCGGCACCTATCCCTTCGTCCACAGCATCGACCACCTGGGACCGTTCGCCGACTCGGCGACGCTGCTGGCGCGCGTCTACGATGCGCTGCAATTCGTCGATGCGCGGGATCCCGCCTGCCATGCGCGCGCCGTCCAGCCTGTCGCGCCTGTCGTCGGACAGGGCGTGCAGGGGCTGAGGGTGGGGGTGCTCGATGGCTACTTCGACGACAACGCCACCGACCCGGCGCGCGCCGCGGTGCGCATGGCGGGCAGGGCACTGGGCTCGCAAGGCCTGGTCGAATGGCCGGATGCGGGCCTGGCGCGCGTTGCCGCGTTCATCATCACGGCAAGCGAGGGCGGCAGCCTGCACCTGGACGACCTGAGGCGCCGGGCCGACGATTTCGAGCCCCTGTCCGTGGACCGCTTCATCGCGGGCGCGTTGCAGCCGGCGCATTGGGTGGCGCGCGCCCATCGTTTTCGCCGGGTCTACCGGGAGCGGGTACTGGCCTTGTTCCGGCGGTGGGACGTGCTGCTGGCGCCGGCGACGCCCGTGTCCGCCTTGCCGATCGGCACCGAATGGCTGGACGTGAACGGCGCCACGCAGCCCGCCCGCGCCGCGATGGGATTGCTGACCCAGCCGGTTTCCTTTGCGGGTTGCCCCGTCGTCGCGGCGCCCTTGTGGCCGGACGGGACGGAAGGCTTGCCCCTGGGCGTGCAGGTCATCGCCGCGCCCTGGCGCGAGGACCTCGCCCTGCGCGCCGCGCGTGCCCTGGAACGTGCCGGCGTCGCCGGCTTGCGCCGGGCGGCGCTGTAGAGGCGCCGGCATGAAGGGACGCAATGCTGCGGAGCAGGGGGAAGGCCGCGCTGCCGGCACGCGGCGGCGCGACCCGGCAGCGCCGGCTCTCGCGGAGCGCCGCAGCCGCGCGGCGGATGTCTATGCCTTGCTCAAGCGCGATATCGCGGACTTTCGCCTGGTGCCCGGCGACCGCTTCACCGAAGGCGAAATCAGCGACCGCCTGGGCGTGTCGCGCACGCCGGTGCGGCAGGCCCTGTTTCGCCTGCAACAGGAGGGCTATGTCGAGGTCCTGTTCCGTGCCGGCTGGCGGGTCTTGCCCTTCGACTTCAAGCAATTCGAGCAACTGTACGACCTGCGCCTGGTACTGGAGTCGGAGGCCGTGCGGCGCTTGTGCACGGGATCCCCGCGCATCGACCGCGGGGCGCTCGATGGCCTTGCCGATATCTGGCTGGTTGCCGCCGCGGACCGCTGCCAGGACATGGCGCAGGTAGGGCTATGGGACGAGGCTTTCCATTGCACGCTGGTGCGCGCCGCCGGCAACGATGAAATGACGCGCGTGCATGGTGAGATCACCGAGCGCATCCGCATCATCCGCCGCCTGGATTTCACGCAGCGTCCCCGCGTGGAAGCCACCTATGACGAGCATGCCCGTATCCTGCGCGCCGTGCTGGCGCAACGGGCGGACGAGGCCTGCCGGCTGCTGTCGGCCCATATCGCGTCCAGCCAGGCGGAGGTGCGCAAGATTACCTTGCATGAGGTGTATCTGGCGCGTCAGGCGCACGGCATGGCCTGACGGGCGTATGCCGTTCAGGCCCGAGCGGCCTTGAGTCCGGCGTCGGCGTCTATCGAGTGGCCCCGCGCCAGCCGGCCATCGCCCGTGCGCAGCAGTCGCAGGCCATTGGCCACTACCAGCAGGCTGGCGCCGACATCCGCGAAAACCGCCATCCACAGCGTCGCTGCGCCGGCCAGCGTCAGCGCCAGGAAGACCGCCTTGATCCCCAGCGCCAACACGATGTTCTGCACCAGCACGCGATGGGTGGCACGCGACAGGCGCACGAACTCGCCGATCTTGCGCAGGTCGTCGTCCATCAGCGCCACGTCGGCGGTTTCGATGGCGGTGCCGGTGCCGGCCGCGCCCATGGCGAAACCGATGTCGGCGCGTGCCAGCGCGGGGGCGTCGTTGATGCCGTCGCCCACCATGCCGACCAGGCCCTCGCCGGCGCGCTCTTCCAGGGCCTGCAGCTTGTGCTCGGGCAACTGCTCGCCGAGCGCCGCGTCCATGCCCACCTCGTCGGCGATGGCACGCACGGTCGCCTGGTTGTCGCCGCTCAGCATCAGGGTCCGCAGGCCCAGCGCATGCAGGTCCGCGATGGCCTGGCGGCTGGCCGGCTTGACCGTATCGGCCACGGCCGCGATGGCCAGGGCGCGTTGCGGGTCCGCCAGGACCACGGCCGTCTTGCCCTGGCTTTCCAGTGCGTCCAGGGCCTGCGCCAGCGCCGGCGTGTCCAGGCCCAGTTCGCGCATCAGGCGGGCATTGCCCAGGTGATAGGTCACGCCGTCGATGCGGCCGCGGGTGCCGCGTCCGGGCAGGGCGGCGAATTCCTCGACTTCGGCCAGGGGGCCCGCGACCGCCGCGCCGGCGGCGATGGCCAGCGAGACGGGGTGGTCCGAGCGCGCCGCCAGGCTGGCGGCCGCACGGCGCGCGGCAGCTTCCGGCGTGCCATCCAGGGGTAGCAGGTCCGTCAGCGTTGGGCGGCCATGGGTGATGGTGCCGGTCTTGTCCAGCGCCAGCCAGCGCAGGCGGCGGCCGTTTTCCAGGTAGGCGCCGCCCTTGATCAGGATGCCGCGCCGCGCCGCCGCCGTCAGCCCGCTCACCACGCTGACCGGCGTCGAGATCACCAGCGCGCATGGGCAGGCGATGATCAGCAGGGTCAGCGCCCGGTAGATCGCGACCAGCCAGGGCTGGCCCAGCGCCAGGGGGGGCACGCAGGCCACCAGCAAGGCCAGGGCCACCACGGCCGGCGTGTAAATGCGGGCGAACCGGTCGATGAAGCGCTGCGTGGGCGCGCGCGCGCCCTGGGCCTGCTCGACGGCGTGGATGATGCGCGCCAGCGTGCTGTCCGCGGCGGCGGCGGAGACGCGGTATTCGAAGGCGCCATGGGTGTTCACCGTGGCCGCATAGACGGGGTCGCCCACGGTCTTCTCGGCCGGCAGGCTTTCGCCGGTAATGGGCGATTGGTCGACGGCCGAGGCGCCGGCGACGAGCACGCCGTCGGCGGCAATGCGTTCGCCGGGGCGGACGCGGACCACGTCGCCCACCTTCAGGCTGGCGGCTGGCGCGTCCTGCCAGCTGCCGTCGGCCTGGCGTACGGTGGCCTGCGCCGGCGCCAGATCGAGCAGGCCGCGCACGGCGTTGCGCGCGCGGTCCAGCGACCGGGCCTCGATCAGTTCCGCCACGTTGAACAGGAACATGACCATCGCGGCTTCGGGCCACTGGCCGATGGCGGCCGCGCCGGTGACGGCGATGCTCATCAGGGCATTGATGTTCAGGTTGCCGTTGCGGATGGCGATCCAGCCTTTCCGGTAGGTGGTCAGGCCGCAGGCGAGCACGGCCAGCAGCGCCAGCGCCGCCGACACGGGCACCGGACCCAGCAGCGGGTTGCCGGCGAAGTGCACCGCCTCGGCCAGGGCCGCCAGCACGCCGCCCGCGATGAGGCCGCGCCAGCGCGTGGGCGCGGCGGCGGGCGTCGGAGCGGCGCTGCCTTCCAGCACCGACGGCGTCATGCCCAGGTCCTTGATGGCGGCTTGCACGGATGCCAGGGCCGGCGTGGCGTGGACCACGGTCAGCACGCGCTGCATCAGGTTGAAGTGCAACTGCCGCACCTCGGGCATCGCGCCAAGCTTGCGGCGTATCAGCGTTTCCTCGGTGGGGCAGTCCATCTGGTCGATCAGCAGGCGGGTCAGCGTTTCGCCGGACGCGGGGCGCAGGTCGGGCTCCGCCGACGCCGGGCGCGCGCCATGGTCGTGACCGCAGCAGGCATGTTCGGGGCCGTGGTCGCCGCCATGCGCGGCGTGCCCGTGGGCGTGCTTGCCGCCATGGCCGTGCAGATGGTTGTCTTCGCCATGCGCGTGGGCATGCCCATCGGCGCCGTGCGCATGGTGGTCGTGTTCACGGCAATGGCCGTGGCCGTCACCGTGGTCATGATCGTGACCGGCCTGCCTCGCCGCCGGCGCGTCGTGGCCGCGGCAGTCGTCATGGTCGTGGGCGGCGCCGGGCTCAGGGCGATATCCGTCCCCGGTTTTGGCGGAAACAATAGGCGGGAATGTGGTCTTCATGGGTGCATTCCACACCCTGGGGTTACTATAGGGTCAAGCGTTGCGTTGCAACGTGCCACACGCGGAGGCTGGACTATGAAAATCGGTGAATTGGCCAAGGCCGCCGGCACTACGGTGGAAACCGTGCGCTATTACGAAAAGGAAGGCCTGTTGCCGGCCCCGGAGCGGGGTGTCAACAATTACCGCAGCTATGGGCCGCAGCATGTCGACCGCCTGCGCCTCATCCGCAACTGCCGGGCGCTGGACATGACGCAGGAGGAAATCCGCGCCATCCTGCAGCTGGCCGACAGTCACGCGGCCGACTGCGGGCCCATCAACGATATCTTCGATGCCCACATTACCCACGTCGACGAGCGCATCGCCGAGCTGACGCAGTTGAAGACGCAGCTGGGCGAACTGCGCCAGCGATGTCTTTCGGCCAGGCCGCATGCCGAAAATTGCGGCATCCTGCATGGCCTGGCCGAAATGCAAGTCGAGGAGCGTCCCGAACGCCATACCCATCTGGGTTGATTCCGGGGCCGCGAGGCGGCCGCGCGTCGTCGCGCATGACGATGCGCCGTGCAGCCTTGCAGTGACGCGCTCCACTCAACCGTTACGAGAGAAATCCCGAAGCATGAACTCCCCTGAAATCATTTCCGCGCCCTTGCACGCGCTGTACTCCCGCCGTTCCACCAAGTTCCTGCGTGGCCCCGCGCCGTCGCCCGACGAACTGGCCCAGATTCTCCAGGCCGGCATGTCGGCGCCGGACCATGGCTCGCTGCGTCCGTGGCGCTACGCCATCATCCGTGGCGAGAACATTGCCAAACTGGCCGATCTGGCGCTGGATGCGGTCAAGCGCGGCGGCGATCCGCGCATGACGCCCGAAAAGGAAAAGTCGGTGCGCGAGTGGATGGCGGGCGTGCCCCTGTTCATCGCGGTCGCGCAAAAGATCGACCACGGCAAGATCCCCGAGCACGAGCAGATGCTGGCGGCGGGCGCGTCGGTCATGAACATCCTGAACGCCGTGCACATGCTGGGCTATGGCGCGTTCTGGAGCACGGGCGTCGGCACGTACGTGGAAGAGGTCCAGCAGGCGCTGGGTTTCGATGCGCTGGACTACCGCTTCCTTGGCTACCTGGCGATCGGCACGCCTGCCTGCGCGGTGCCCGCCGTGCAGCGGCCGGACTTCCGCGAGTTCGTCACGG
The DNA here is from genome assembly GCF_004121055.1 of Achromobacter aloeverae. Lineage (GTDB taxonomy): Bacteria > Pseudomonadota > Gammaproteobacteria > Burkholderiales > Burkholderiaceae_B > Bordetella_C > Bordetella_C aloeverae. The sequence goes on along the minus strand of NZ_PYAL01000001.1, from coordinate 542,932 downwards.
AGTGGACCGGTCCGGTCGCGTAATCGCGTAAGTCGTTGCGGCGGCGGGTCGTGGCGCGGCCGATTTTCTCAGGGCGCGCCCAGTTCGTCGATGATGGGGCAATCCGGCCGTTGGTCGCCATGGCAATGGGCGGCCAGGTGTTGCAGGGTGTCCGCCATCTGCCGCAGGGCGGCCGCCTTGCGCTCGAGTTCCGCCACGTGTTCCAGCGCGATGCGCTTGACGTCGGCGCTGGCGCGGCCGCGGTCGCGCCACAGCGCCAGCAGGTCCCGCATCACCTCGACGCTGAAGCCCAGGTCGCGCGCGCGCCGGATGAAGCGCAGCGTGTGCAGGTCGTGGTCGGTATAGACGCGGTAGCCGGCATCCGTGCGGCCGGCGGCGTCGATCAGGCCTATGCTTTCGTAGTAGCGGATCATCTTCGCGCTGATGCCGGTGGCCGTCGCGGCTTGTCCGATATTCATGATGCTTTCCTCCCGGCGCCGTAGCGTTTCAACCTGAGGGCATTGCCCACCACGAAGACGCTGGACAGGGCCATGGCCGCGGCCGCGAAGATCGGCGACAGGGCGGGGCCGCCCAGCGGCTGCAGCACGCCCGCCGCCAACGGAATCAAGGCGACGTTGTAGGCAAAGGCCCAGAAAAGGTTCTGGCGGATGTTTACCAAGGTCGCATGGCTGACGCCGATCGCGCGCGGCACGCCTTGCGGATCGCCGGACATCAACACCACGTCGGCGGCGTCCAGCGCCACGTCCGTGCCGGTGCCTATGGCGATGCCGACATCCGCGGCGGCCAGGGCCGGGGCATCGTTGATGCCATCGCCGACGAAGGCCACCCGCTGGTTCCGGCCGTGCGCCTGGTCGCGGCCGGTCGCCTGCAATTGCGCGATCAGGCGCTGCTTGTCGGCCGGCAGGGTCTCCGCGTAGACATCATCGATGCCCAGCTCGCGCGCCACCGCCTGCGCGGTGCGGCGATCGTCGCCGGTGATCATCGCGGTGCGCACGCCCGCCGCATGCAGGGCCGCGATGGCGCCGGCGGCGCCCGGCTTGATCGGGTCGGCCACCGCCATCAGCGCCGCCGCCCGGCCATCGATGGCCACGTGGATGGGCGTCTTGCCGGCGCTGGCCCAGGCGTCGGCAAGGTCGCCGAAGACGGCGATGTCCACGCCGGCCTGGCGCATCAGCGCGGCCGATCCCAGCAGGATCTGGCGCTCCCCGACGGTGCCCCGCACGCCGGCGCCGGTCAGCGCTTCGAAGTCGCGCACGGGCGGAATGTCCAGGCGTGCATCGCGCGCCGCCGCCAGGATGGCCACGGCGATGGGATGTTCGGACGCGGACTGCACGCCGGCGGTCCACGCCAGCACGTCGTCGCGTGCCAGGCCCGGGGCCAGTTGCATATCCGTCAGCGACGGCTTGCCGACCGTCAGCGTGCCGGTCTTGTCGAAGGCCACCACATCCACGTCGCGCAAGGTTTGCAGCGCCGTGCCCTGGCGGAACAGCACCCCCAGCTCGGCCGCGCGTCCCGTGCCGACCATGATGGACATGGGCGTGGCGAGCCCCATGGCGCACGGGCAGGCCACGATCAGCACCGCCACCGCGTGCACCAGCGCCAGCGGCAGCGAGGGCGCGGGACCCCACGCCAGCCACGCGGCGAAGGTGAGCAGGGCGGCGCACAGGATGGCGGGCACGAAGTAGTAGGTGACGCGGTCCACCAGTGCCTGGATGGGCAGGCGGGCGCCCTGGGCCTGCTCGACCAGTTGCGCGATGCGGGCCAGCGCCGTATCGGTGCCGGTATGGGTGACACGCAGGGTCAGCGCCCCCGTCGTGTTGAGCGTGCCGCCGGTGACGCCGGCGCCCCGCGCTTTTTCCACCGGCACGGGTTCGCCCGTGATCATCGATTCGTCGACATACGACCCGCCGTCGATGACCTCCCCGTCGACGGGGATTTTCTCGCCGGGACGCACCATGACCTGGTCGCCGACGCGCACTTCGGCGATGGGCAGGTCCACCGTGGCGCCCGCCCTTGTTACGCGCGCGGTGCGGGGCTGCAAGGCTGCCAGCCGGGCGATGGCCGCGCCGGTGCGGCCCTTGGCGCGCGCTTCCAGCATGCGGCCCAGCAGGATGAGGGTGACGATGACCGCGGCGGCCTCGAAGTAGACGGCGCCGGTGCCGGCGGGCAGTGCGTCCGGCAGGAAGGTCGCCACGAGCGAATAGCCCCAGGCGCTGCCCGCGCCCAGGGCCACCAGGGAATTCATGTCCGGCGCGCGCCGCCACAGCGCCGGCAGGCCCAGCAGGAAGAAGTCGCGGCCCGGGCCGGCCAGCAGCACGGTTGTCAGCAGGGCCTGTACCAGCCAGCTTTGCCGCATGCCGAGGTGGGCGTCGATCCAGCCGTGCACGGGCGCAAAGAGGTGGCCGCCCATTTCCAGGAGGAAGACGGGGAGGGCCAGGACTAGCGCCAGCCAGAAGCGGCGTTGCAGGCGGCGCGCCTCGGCCTCGCGGTGCGCGTTCAATTGCGCTGCCTGGCGGCTGGGGTCCTCGATGACGTGCGCGGCGTAGCCGGCCTTGGCGACGGCGGCAAGCAGGGGATCCGCGACGCCGCCTTGCCAGGCGACGCGGGCGCGTTCCGTGGCCAGGTTGACGCTGGCGTCGCTGACCCCGGGCACGGCGGCCAGGGCCTTTTCCACGCGCCGCACGCAGGACGCGCAGCTCATGCCTTCGATGGCGAGATCCAGTTCCGTGGCGGGGAGGGCGGGTGTGTTCATGATGGGGCGAGGATGGACAGGATGGCGTCAGTGTCATCCTTCCCATAATGGTAAGGTCAAGCCCGCCAGTTGCAAGCTGTCTGGCGGCGCTTGACCCTCCCATTGGGGGAAGGTTTATGCTCGATTGGTCCTCAAGCCCGTCCTGGGCTTGTTTGTGGAATACCTACACAGGAGAACCATCATGGTCCTGCAATACCAAGTTCCCGACATGACGTGCGGCCATTGCGTGAAGACCATCACCGGCGCGGTCACGGCCGCGGTCCCCGGCGCCGCCGTCGAGGCGGACGTGGCCAACCACCGCGTCACCGTCACCGGCACCGACGACAAATTCGCTGTAGAAAACGCCATCCGCGACGCCGGCTACAGCCCCACGCCAGCGTAACTGGCTTCCGCCCAGGCCGTAGCAAGAGCCGTCGCCGTGGCTTCCGCCCGGGTCGGCGGGGAGAGCTGTCATCGTGGCTTCCGCCCGGGTTGGTGGCAAGAGCCGTCGCCGTGGCTTCCGCCCGGGCCGCTGTCATGGATTCCGTACTGGGCAGGGGGGACCGGCCGTCACCGGCTTCCGTACGGGCCAGCCGCAAAACACGTCGTCGCGCACAGCGACGACGCGCCCTCCGGTCCGGCATGGTGCCCGGCCTCGGCCGGGCACCCCCCCTAACGGTCGTCGGCCGCCGGCGATAAAATAAACGCTATCGCCAATAAATCTCCGATTATCCAAAGCTATCAATCGAATAAATTAATTAAATTAGATAAATAGATAGTTATTATTTATTATTTGGTCATGGCGTCAACGCCGACAGTTCAAAAACCCCAGACCGGAGATTCCCCCATGCTGCAAGCTCGTGAAGGCCAACGCGTCCCCAACGCCACTTTCCCCATCCGCGTAGGCAATGAATGGAAGCAGGTAAGCACCGACGACGTGTTCAAGAACAAGACGGTGGTCGTGTTCTCCCTGCCCGGCGCGTTTACCCCCACTTGCTCGTCCACCCATCTGCCGCGCTACAACGAACTGGCCCCGGCCTTCTTCGCCAATGGCGTCGACAGCATCGTTTGCCTGTCGGTCAACGACACCTTCGTCATGAACGAGTGGGCCAAGGACCAGGAAGCGTCGAACATCAACCTGCTGCCCGACGGCAATGGCGACTTCACCGAAGGCATGGGCATGCTGGTCGACAAGCGCGACCTCGGCTTCGGCAAGCGCAGCTGGCGCTATTCCATGCTGGTGCGTGACGGCGTGATCGAGAAGATGTTCATCGAGCCCGAAAAGGAAGGCGACCCCTTCGAAGTTTCGGATGCGGACACCATGCTGAACTACCTGGCGCCGTCGGCCGCCAAGCCGGACCAGGTCGTCGTGTTCTCCAAGGTCGGCTGCCCCTTTTGCATCGAGGCCAAGGGCATCCTGGAAGACAAGGGCTACAACTTCGTTGATATCCCGCTGGACAACAAGGTGCGTGGCCGCGTGATCGGCGCCGTGTCGGGCGCGGGCACCGCGCCGCAGGTGTTCATCAACGGCGCGCTGATCGGCGGCCTGGACCAGTTGAAGGCGCACTTCGCCATCGCCTGATCGCGACGTGGCAGCCCGCGGCGCGGCGTCCCCGCGCCGCGGGTGGCCGGCCCCCGCCGTCCGGCGCGCGTCCCGCCGTCCGTGCCGCGTCCCCGCCCCCCGGCTATCGCGGCACGCGAGCCCGCGTGAATGTGGCGCGGCGCCCCAAGCTCGTTCGCCTCGCAACCCTCACGGCCACCCGATCTCCGCGCGGCCGTGGCGCGGTGCCGCCCCAACGCCCCAACGCCCCAACGCCAAAAAGGATAACCATGAAAACCCTGCATACCGATGTCGCCGTGATCGGCGCCGGCACCGCCGGATTGGGCGCCTACCGCGCGGCTGTCGCCGCCGGCAAGCGCGCGCTGCTGATCGAGGGCGGCCAATACGGCACCACCTGCGCCCGCGTGGGCTGCATGCCCTCCAAGCTCTTGATCGCCGCGGCCGAGGCTGCCCATGCGGCCCACCACGGTGCGCCGTTTGGCGTGCATATCGACGGCAAGGTGCGGGTCGACGGCCGCGAGGTCATGGCCCGCGTGCGCCGCGAGCGCGACCGCTTCGTCGGTTTCGTCGTGGAAGGCGTGGAAAGCATCCCGGCGCAGGACAAGCTGCTCGGCTACGCGCGCTTTGTCTCCGATACCGTATTGCGCGTGGACGACCACACCGAGATCCAGGCGGCCAGCGTCGTCATCGCCACCGGTTCTACGCCGGTCGTGCCGCCGCCGTTCAAGGCCCTGGGCGACCGCGTGGTCGTCAACGACGACGTCTTCTACTGGGACGACCTGCCGCGCAGCGTGGCCGTATTCGGTCCCGGCGTCATCGGCCTGGAGCTGGGCCAGGCCTTGGCGCGCCTGGGGGTGCGGGTGCGGGTCTTCGGCATCAGCGGCAGCCTTGGCGGCTTGTCCGATCCCGTGGTGCGGGACAGCGCCCGCAAGGCCTTCCAGGAAGAGTTCTACCTGGACCCCGATGCGCGGGTGCTGGACACGACGCGCGAGGGCGATACGGTGAAGATACGCTATGTGGCCCTCGACAACAGCGAGCGCACCGAGACCTTCGACTACGTGCTGGTGGCGACCGGCCGCCGGCCCAACGTGGGCGGTCTCGATCTGAAGAATACGTCGCTCAAGCTGAACCCGGCGGGGGTGCCGGAATTCGATCGTCATACGATGCAGTCCGGCACGTCGCCCATCTTCATCGCCGGCGACGCGAACAGCGACGTGCCCCTGCTGCACGAAGCGGCCGACGAAGGCCGCATCGCGGGCGAGAACGCGGCCCATTATCCGCGCGTCACCCCCGGCCGGCGCCGCGCGCCGATGGCGGTGGTGTTCTCGGACCCGCAGATCGCCGTGGTCGGCACGCCCCATGGCCGCCTGCATGAAGGCGGCTACGTGACCGGCGAGGTGGACTTCGGCAACCAGGGACGTTCGCGCGTCATGCTGAAGAACAAGGGCCGGCTGCACGTCTATGCCGACCGCGCCAGCGGGCGCTTCCTGGGCGCTGAAATGGCCGGCCCCGGCGTCGAGCACCTGGCGCACCTGCTGGCCTGGGCCTTGCAACAGCAGCTGACCGTGGACGCGATGCTGGACATGCCCTTCTATCACCCCGTGGTTGAAGAAGGCCTGCGCACCGCCTTGCGCGACGCATCGGCCAAGCTGCGCGCGGCCCGTGCGCCGTTGGCCGCGGCGGCATAAGCGCGCTGATGCTCCCGTACGGCCTTATGCCGTATGCGCGGAGAACCCGCTGACGCCTGGCGCCACGTCCGGCCGCAGCGTCAGTTGCGGAATCAGGTAGTCGCCGGCGTTCTGGCGGCGGAAGGGAATGGGCGCCTGCGTCCACAGGGCATCCAGGCGTTCTCCCAGCGCGGCCGTCGTCCGCGCGTAGCGCGTATCGTCCATGCGGCCGGTGCGATAGACGACGAAGGGCGGCAGCACGTCGAACCCCGGGTAGAACAACATGCCGTGGTGTATGGGGAAGAGCAGGTCGTCCAGCGGACCGTTGATGCCGCGCGGCCCATAGTGCGAGTCCCAGCCGCCGGTCGTGACCACCAGCATCGCGCGCTTGCCGGCCAGCATGCCTTCGCCGTAACGGTCGCCCCAGCGCTGGTCGGAATGCTCGCCGACGCCATAGCCGAAGCCGTAGGCATAGACCCGTTCGAACCAGCCCTTCATGATGGCGGGCATGGAGAACCACCACAGCGGGAAATGGAAAAGCACGGCGTCGGCCCAGCGCAGCTTGTCCTGTTCGGCGGCGATGTCGGCGCTTTGCGTGCCTCCTTCATACGCCTGCATGGAATCGAGCGACGCGTCGAAGCGCGCGTCCGGATCGCGGTCCAGGCGGTCGGCGCCATCCAGCGTCGCCTTCCAGCGCATCGCATAGAGGTCGGACACCTGGACGGCATGGCCTTGCGCGCGTAGATGCTGGACGGCGTAGTCCTTCAGGGCGCCGTTCAGCGACCGGGGTTCGGGGTGGGCATGGACGATGAGGATATTCATGGTGCATTTCCAATGCGAAGTGACGATGCGCCCAGCTTAGGAATTTCCAAGCTATATTGGAAATGAATTTCTGAAATTCCAGGTATTGCCATGGACAATCTCAGGCGTATCGACCTGAACCTGCTGGTCACGCTGGACGCCTTGCTGGCGGAGTTGAATGTCACGCGGGCGGCGCAGCGGCTGTTCCTGGCGCAGCCCACCGTCAGCGTGCAACTGGCCAGGCTGCGCGAGGTGTTCGACGACCCTCTGTTGCTGCCCGGGCCGCGCGGCATGCGCCCGACGGCGCGCGCCCTGGCCTTGCGGGAACCCTTGCGCGAGGCCCTGCGCGTGTTGGCCGGCACGATCGCGCCGCCGGCGTCCTTTGAACCGGTCCAGGCCAGCGTGACATGGCGCATCGCCGCCACGGACTACAGCGAAACCACGGTCCTGCTGCCGCTCCTGGCGGATTTGCGCACTGCGGCGCCGCAATCGCGCGTGGCCGTGCTGGAGCTTGCGCCGCTGCGGCTCGCTGCCCAGATGGAGCGGGGCGAGATCGATCTGGGCTTCCACATCTGGCATGACGCGGAGACCCCGCCGCGCTTGCACCGGCAGTTCCTGTTCGGGGAACGCTATGTACTGGCCGGCCGCGACGGACACCCTGGCTTGCGGCGCCGGCCTACCCTGAAACAGTTCTGCGCCCTGGAGCACGTGGTCGTTTCGCAAGACGGCGGTGGCTTTCACGGGGTCACGGACCGGGCGCTGGCGGAGCGGGGAATGCAACGGCGGGTCGCCTTGTCGGTGCCGCATTTCCTCTTCGTGGCGGCGACGCTGGCGCGCACGGACCTGGTCGCGATGTTGCCGGAGCGCCTGGCGCGGGCGTCGGCGGGGCTGCGGCTGGTGGCGCCGCCGGTGGCGGTGCAGGGCTACGACATGGCCATGTTCTGGCACGAGCGCAGCCACCGGGATCCGGCGCACGCATGGCTGCGGGAGCGCATCGCCGCCCACGTCCGCGAGGACGGCTGAAAGAACAGCCCCCCGCCAAGCGGTTTACGCCGCTTGCTGCCTCCCAGGTAAAAGAAAAGCCCGCCTTCCGTGGGAGGGCGGGCTTTTGTCATGCTGGCGCGCCTGGTCAGGCGCGGCGCCGGACCAGGCCGACGACGAAAAGCACGATGATGGCGCCGACCACCGACGCGATCCAGCCTGCGGGCTCGCCTGGGGCGTACCAACCGAGGGTCCGCCCGAGGAAGCCGGCCACGACGGCGCCGACGATGCCGAGTATGGTGGTCAAGATGATGCCCATGGGCTGGTCTCCCGGCATGATGGCGCGAGCAATCAGGCCGACGATGAAACCCACAATGATCATGATGATGATGTCCATGCCGTGCTCCTGGTATGTGGTTGGCGAGGAGGGAGAAACAGCGCGATCATACGCACGGGTCGTGCCCGAGGGATGTAATAAATGGAATCGCGATGGCAGGTGGCGGCGGCCTGCTTATTTGAGCAAGGGCCTCAGGCTCTGCACGATCTGCGCGGTATTGGCGCTGTCGGCCAGGAGCAGGCGCGCGCGGCCGGACGCGTCGAAGACGAACACCCCGCGGCTATGGGCGACGTTGTAGATCGCGGGGTCCGCGCCGGGCCGCGGCTTTTCGATCTGGTAGGAAACGCGGTAGCGGCGCGCGAGGTCGGCGATCTGCGTGTCGGTGCCGGTCAATCCGATGGCCGAGTGATTGAAGGCGTTCACATACGCTTGCAAACGATCCGGGGTATCGCGGTGGGGATCGACGCTGACGAACAGGATGCGGACCTTGGCAGCGTCCTCGCCCAACTGGCCGAGCACCTCGGTCAATTGGGCCATGGTGGTGGGGCAGACATCCGGGCAATTGGCGTAGCCGAAAAACAGCAGTACCGTGCGCCCCCGCACATCGGCATCGGTGACGGTCCGGCCTTGCGCGCCGGACAGGGAAAAGCGCAGGTCCGGCAGGTGGCCGGCAACGTCATAGACGGCCTGCGCGCCCTGGGCCAGCGCGGCGGCCGGAAAAACGCCCGGCAGCAGGCCGGCCGCCGCCAGGATCCATGCAGCCCAACGCCGGCGCGACGCCATCTCAGGCCGCCCGCGCCGTCGCCATGCCGCTGTGGCGCAGCAGGGCGTCGATGCGCGGCTCGCGTCCGCGGAAAGCCTTGAAGGACTCGGCTGCCGGGCGCGCGCCGCCGACCGCCAGGATTTCGCGGCGGAAGCGGTCGCCGGTGGAGGCGTCCAGGGTGCCCTGGCCCGTTGCGCGGGCCGCTTCCTCGAAGGCTTCGTAGGCGTCGGCCGACAGCACTTCGGCCCACTTGTAGCTGTAGTAGCCCGCGCCGTAGCCGCCCGCGAACAGGTGCGAGAAGCTGTGCGGCATGCGATGCCAGCCCGGCGGCGAGAACACGGCGACCTCGTCGCGGACCTTCTGCAGCAGCGCCAGCACGTCGGCGATGGGCACGCCCTGCGCCTTGTCGTGCAGCAGCATGTCGAACAGCGCGAACTCGATCTGGCGCACCGTCTGCATGCCGCTCTGGTAATTGCGCGCGGCCAGCAGCTTGTCATACAGCGCGCGCGGCAGCGGCTCGCCGGTCTCGACGTGCGCCGACAACTGTTGCACCACCGGCCATTCCCAGCAGAAATTCTCCATGAACTGCGAGGGCAGTTCGATGGCGTCCCATTCCACGCTGGCGAACGCGGCGGCGCCCGGCTCGTCCACTTCCGACAGCAAGGCATGCAGCGCGTGGCCGGTTTCGTGGAAGAGGGTAATGACGTCGTCGTGCGTCAGCAGCGCGGCCTTGCCGTTCTTGCCCGCGCCGGGGCGCGAGAAATTGCAGGTCAGGTAGACCACGGGGGTCTGCACGCTGCCCGCGGCAACGCGGCGGCTGCGCTCGCTGTCCACCCAGGCGCCGCCTTGCTTGCCGGCGCGCGCGTAGAGGTCCAGATAGAGATAGCCGACCAGGGCGCCGTCGGGCCGCTCCACGCGCACGCCGCGCGCGTCCGCGTGCCAGGCCGACACGGGCGTCTCGCGCAGGCGCACGTTGAACAGCGTCTGGATGACGTCGAACAGTCCGGCCAGCACGCGCGGCTCGGTGAAGTACTGCTTGATCTCGTCTTCCGAGTAGGCATAGCGCGTCTCGCGCAGGCGCTCCGAGGCGTAGGGCAGGTCCCAGGGCTGGACATCGGTCAGGCCCAGTTCCTTGGCGGCGAACTCGCGCACCTGCGCCAGGTCCTGCTGCGCGTAGGGGCGGGCGCGGCCGGCGAGGTCGCGCAGGAATTCCGCGACCTGGGCCGCGCTGCGCGCCATGCGGGTCTGCAGGCGCAGTTCGGCGAAATTGCCATACCCCAGCAGGCGCGCTTCCTCGGCGCGCAGGCCGAGCAATTCTTCGATCAGCGGGGAGTTGTCGTAGCGTGCGTCGCCTTGCTCGGACGCGACCGTGCCGTAGGCGCGATAGAGGGTCTCGCGCAGCGTGCGGTCACGCGCGTATTGCATGACGGGAAGATAGCAGGGCATCTTCAGCGTCAGTTTCCAGCCCGTCTTGCCGTCGGCCTGGGCGGCTTCGCGCGCGGCGTCCAGGACGTCGGCGGGGATGCCGGCCAGGCGGCTTTCGTCTTCCACCAGCAGCGACCAGGCATCGATGGCGTCGAGGACGTTTTCCGAGAATTTCTGCGAGACCTGGGCCTCGCGGTCGGAGATCTCGGCATAGCGTTCGCGCGCTTCGCCTTGCAGTTCGACGCCGCCCAGGCGGAAATCGCGCAGGGCCAGGTCGACGACGCGGCGGCGCACGGGGCTCCAGCTGTCGAAGTCCGGCGCGGCGCGCAGGCGCTGGTATTGCTTGTACAGGCCCTCGTGCAGGCCCACCCACGTCGAGAACTCGGTCACCTTGGGCAGGGCGGCGTTATAGGCTTCGCGCAGCGCCGGCGTATTGACCACGGCGTTCAGGTGGCCCGCCACCGACCAGGCGCGCCACAGGCGCTCCGAGGCGGAATCCAGCGGCTCGACCACGGCTTCCCAGGTCGCCGGCAGCGCGGGATCGGCGGCCTTCTCGACGGCGGCGCGCGCCACCTCCAGCAGGTCATCCACCGCCGGCACCACATGCGCCGGTTGGATGGCCGCATAGTCGACCAGGTCATGCACGGGGGCGAGAAGGGGGTTGCTGCTCATAACGGCGGATTCCGGGGGAGACAAGATGTACTTCAAGTGGGGACGATCGCGATTCCTGCAAGTACAGGCTGCCCCAGTGGCGGCCTGTATTTCAGCCAGGTCGTTCAGCCCAGTCGTTCAGCGGCTTCCACCGTGTTGACCAGCAGCATCGCGATGGTCATCGGACCGACGCCGCCGGGCACGGGCGTGATGGCGCCGGCCACTTCGCGGGCGGACGCGAAGTCGACGTCGCCGCACAGCTTGCCGTCGGCGCCGCGATTGATCCCCACGTCGATCACCACCGCGCCGGGCTTGATCATGTCGCCCTTGACGATGCCCGCCTTGCCCGTGGCCACCACCAGCACGTCGGCGCGGCGGGTCTGCGCGCCCAGGTCGCGCGTCTTCGAATTGCACAGCGTCACGGTGGCGCCCGCGGCCAGCAGCAGCATGGCCATGGGCTTGCCGACGATATTGCTGGCGCCCACGATGACGGCCTCGGCGCCGCGCAGGGGCACGTTCTCCGCTTCCAGCATCTTCATCACGCCATAGGGCGTGCAGGGGCGGAACAGCGGCTGGCCCGTCATCAACAGGCCGGCGTTGCTGATATGGAAACCGTCCACGTCCTTGTCCGCGGCGATGGCCTCGATCACCTTGTGGCTGTCCATGTGGGGCGGCAGCGGCAACTGCACCAGGATGCCATGGATGGTGGGATCGCCATTGAGGACTTCGATGCGCTGCAGCAGTTCGGCCTCGCTCATGCTGGCCGGATACTGCTCCTTCTTGGAATACAGGCCGGCCTTCTCGCAGGCGGCGACCTTGTTGCGCACATAGACCTGCGAGGCGGGATCCTCGCCCACCAGCACGACGGCCAGGCCGGGGCGCACGCCGGTCCCGGCCAGTTTCGCCACGCGTTGCGCGACCTCCTCGCGGATTTTCTGCGACAGCGCCGCGCCGTCGATGATACGTGCCGTCATGCGTGTGCCTCGGGTTTTGCCAGGGCCACCTTCATCAGGTCGGCCACGGTCGTGACTTCCAGTTTTTCCATGATGTTCGCGCGATGCGCTTCCACGGTCTTGATGCTGATGCCCAGGTCGTCGGCGATCTGCTTGTTCAGGCGGCCGGCGACGATGCGCTCCAGGACCTGCTGCTCGCGCGCGGTCAGGCGCGCCAGCATGGCTTCATGGTCGCGCTGGGCCTGGAACTTGGACACGCGCTGCGTGGCCTGCTCCAGCATGCGGGCGACGATTTCCCGCAGGTCCGATTCGTTGAAGGGCTTTTCCAGGAAATCGATGGCGCCTTTCTTCATCGTGGTCACCGCCATCGGCACGTCGCCGTGGCCGGTGATGAAGACGATGGGCAGCGGGGCCTGGCGTGCGATCAACTGCTCCTGCAATTCCAGGCCGCTCATGCCGGGCATGCGCACGTCGGCGATCAGCACGCCGACCAGGTTGGGGTCGTAGTCTTCCAGGAAGTTCTCCGCGCTGGGATAGGCGCGCACACGGTAGCCATTGGCCTCCAGCAGCCAGCGCAGCGAATCGCGGACGGCTTCGTCGTCGTCGACTATGTATACCGTGCTCGACGGAATAGGGGTGTTCATGCGTGGAGCTCCTCGGACTGGTCAGTCTGCGACTGCGATTGTGGCGCGGCGCAGGGCAGGGTAAAGCGGAAGATGGTACCGCCTGCCGGGTTGGGATCCGCCCAAAGGCGGCCGTGGTGCGATTCGATAATGGTACGGCAGATATTCAGGCCCATGCCCAGGCCCTGGGACTTGGTGCTGAAAAAGGGTTCGAACAGGCGTTCGGGGTCGGCCAGGCCATGGCCGCGGTCGACCACCGCCACTTCCAGCTGCTGCTCGTGCGGGATGACGGCGACCTTCAGCTCGTCGGATTCACTGTTTTCCATGGCCTCCAGCCCGTTCTTGAGCAGGTTCAACAGCACCTGTTCGATCAGGATGGGGTCGGCCAGCACTTCGGGCGCGTTCGACGGCACGAAGCTTTCGATGCGGATGCGGCGCTTGCGGGCGTCGATCTCGGCGAAGCCGATGGCGTTTTCCACGATGCCGCCGATCGCCACCCGCTGGCGCCGCGGCTCGCTGCGCTTCACGAACTCGCGGATGCGGCTGATGATCTTGCCGGCGCGCTCGGCCTGCGCGGCGGCCTTCTCCAGGGCCGGCAGCAGCATGCGCGGGTTGGTATGGCCAGCCTTGACCAGCGCCACCGCGCCCATGCTGTAGTTGGCGATCGCCGTCAGCGGCTGGTTCAGCTCGTGGGCCAGCGAGGACGCCATTTCCCCCATGGTGGTCAGGCGGCTGGTCAGCTGGATCTTCTCCTGCTGTACGCGCGACGCTTCCTCGTGGTTGCGGCGTTCGGTGATGTCGCGCGCCACCTGCAGGCGCACCCGGCGGCCGTCGGTCCAGGCCAGCATGCGGTGATGCACCTCGAACCAACGCTGCACCGAGGGCGAGAAAACCTCCACGGATTCGTCGGTGAAACGGCCGCGCCGGCCCGCCAGCAACTCGTCGTGGCCGCCCGTCTGGGCGCCGAAGACGCGCCGGTAGGTGCGGTTGGCGAATAGCAGCTCCAGGCCGTCATGGGTGTCGGCGGTCACGGAGATGGCGTCGTCCAGGCCTTCCAGCACCGTCATGAAGCGCTCGTGCGCCGCCGTCAGGGCCTCGCGTATGCGCTTGGGTTCGGTGATGTCGGTCATGGACGTCATCCAGCCGATCTGGTTGCCGTTGGGGTCCAGCAGGGGCGATACGTACATGCGCGCCGTGAAGCGCGAGCCGTCGCGCCGCTGCGCCTCGACCTCCAGGCCGCTGCTGGGCGTCTTGCCGGACGTCAGGATGTCCAGCGTGTGCTGATGCTGATCGTGGCGTCCCGGCACCCAGTAGGGGAAGGGCGGGCTGCGGCCGATCAGGTCGGCCTCGTTCCAGCCTATCATCCGGCAGAAGGCCGGATTGACATAGGAGATGCGGCCGTCCATGTCGAGTACGCGCATGCCGGTGGACATGGAGTTTTCCATGGCGCGCCGAAAACCGGTCTCGGCGATCAGGGCAGCCTCGGCGTGCGAGCGGAAGCGCGTGTAGCGCCAGAGCATCAGCAGGCTGATCACGATCACGCAGGACAGGGCCAGCACCACCCACAGCAGGCGCTGCTGGCGCATTTCCTGGTCGATGGTGACAAACATGACGCTGTCGTCGTGGATGCGCTGGAGCCAGAAAAAGACCCCCATCACACATATATAGAGCACCAGGACGAGGACGGGCGTCAGCCAGTACAGACCGCGCCGGCGCAGGCGGGCGTGATCGTGGAACGGCGTGGGGATGTTCGACTTGGGGGCGCTGGCCATGGCTGTACCGGAAAGACTGCCGGCATTTTAGCCGGTCATTTCGCATCGCGATAATTTCAGGTTTCGCATTATGAAATGTCGTACCGCAACATGAAATTTTGCTTGCGAGCGACTATTCTTATTCCTAGAATGCCGCTCAAACGACACGGCCTGGCCATATTCCTCTGTCATAAACCCGAGGGAAAAGGCTGTCCAGGCCGGTTATTCTTGCCCGCTCCGCTATCGCAGCGCGCGGCCACAACCCTTCAGGAGACACACGATGTCCTCTAACGCCCAGGCTGGCGCCTATACGGCCGCCAACGATGAAGACACCCTAGAAACTCAGGAGTGGCTCGAAGCCCTGGCGGCGGTGCTGGAACGCGAAGGTCCGCAGCGCGCCCACTACCTGCTTGAGCGCCTGATCGACGAGGCTCGCCGCTCCGGCGCGCACATCCCGTATTCGCCCAACACCGCCTATGTGAACACGATTCCTCCTGGCCTGGAGCCGGCGCATCCCGGCAACCTGGAGCTGGAGGCGCGCATCCGCTCCTATGTGCGCTGGAACGCGATGGCGATGGTGGTCCGGGCCAACAAGCATAACCCGCCCGACGGCGGCGACCTGGGCGGCCACATCGCCTCGTTCGCGTCGCTGGCGACCATGATAGGCACCGGCCAGAACCACTTCTGGCACGCCGAGACCGCCGAGCGCGGCGGCGACCTGGTGTACTTCCAGGGCCACTCCTCGCCCGGCGTCTACGGCCGTGCCTACCTGGAAGGCCGCCTGACCGAGGACCAGCTGAACCATTTCCGCCAGGAAGTGGACGGCAAGGGCCTGTCCTCCTATCCGCATCCCAAGCTGATGCCGGAGTTCTGGCAGTTCCCCACCGTGTCCATGGGCCTGGGCCCGCTGACCGCCATCTACCAGGCGCGTTTCCTCAAGTACCTGCACGCCCGCGGCATTGCCGACACGTCCAACCGCAAGGTCTGGGTGTTCTGCGGCGACGGCGAAATGGACGAGCCGGAATCGCTGGGCGCCATCGCCCTGGCCGCGCGTGAAAAGCTGGACAACCTGATCTTCGTGATCAACTGCAACCTGCAACGCCTGGACGGTCCGGTGCGCGGCAACGGCAAGATCATCCAGGAACTGGAAGGCGACTTCCGCGGCAGCGGCTGGAACGTCATCAAGCTGATCTGGGGCGGCTACTGGGATCCCCTGCTGGCCCACGACAAGGAAGGCATCCTGCGCCGCGTGATGGAAGAGACCGTCGACGGCGAATACCAGGCCTACAAGGCCAATGACGGCAAGTTCGTGCGCGAGAACTTCTTCGGCAAGCACCCGCAGCTGCTGGCCATGGTCGCGCGCATGAGCGACGAGGACATCTGGCGCCTGAATCGCGGCGGCCACGATCCGCACAAGGTGTACGCGGCCTTCTCCGCCGCCACGGCGCACAAGGGCCAGCCCACCGTCATCCTGGCCAAGACCATCAAGGGCTACGGCATGGGCCACGTGGGCCAGGCCAAGAACCCCACCCACCAGCAGAAGAAGCTGGAGCTGGACTCGATCCGCGAATTCCGCGACCGCTTCGGCATTCCCATCCCCGACGACCAGCTGGAAAAGCTGCCGTACTACAAGCCGGCCGAGGATTCGCCGGAAATGAAGTACCTGCATGAACGCCGCAAGGCGCTGGGCGGCTACCTGCCCGCGCGTCGCGTCAAGGCCGACGAGCAGCTCAAGGCGCCGGCGCTGGACGCCTTCAAGTCCGTGCTGGAACCGACCCAGGAAGGGCGCGAGATTTCCACCACCCAGGCTTTCGTGCGCACGCTGAACCAGATCCTGCGCGACAAGCAGCTGGGCCCGCGCGTCGTGCCCATCCTGGCCGACGAATCGCGCACCTTCGGTATGGAAGGCCTGTTCCGCCAGATCGGCATCTACGCGCCGGAAGGCCAGAAGTACGTGCCGGTCGACAAGGACCAGGTCATGTACTACAAGGAGTCCGCCGACGGCCAGCTGCTGCAGGAAGGCATCAACGAAGCGGGCGCCATGAGCTCGTGGATCGCCGCGGCCACGTCTTACTCGACGAACAACCGCATCATGATCCCGTTCTTCGTGTACTACTCGATGTTCGGCTTCCAGCGTATCGGAGACCTGGCCTGGGCCGCCGGCGACATGCAGGCGCGCGGCTTCCTGATCGGCGGCACCGCCGGCCGCACCACGCTCAACGGCGAAGGCTTGCAGCACGAGGATGGCCATAGCCACCTGATGGCCGCGACCATTCCGAATTGCGTCCCCTACGACCCGACCTACGCGCACGAACTCGCGGTCATCGTCCAGGACGGCCTGCGCCGCATGGTCGAGAACCAGGAGAACGTGTACTACTACCTGACCGTGATGAACGAGAACTACCCGCAGCCTGGCCTGACCGCCGGCGACGAGGAAGGCATCGTGCGCGGCATGTACAAGCTCAAGAGCGTCGGCAAGGGCAAGCAGCGCGTGCAGTTGATGGGCTCCGGCACCATCCTGCGCGAAGTGCAGGCCGCCCAGGAACTGCTGGAAGCGGACTGGGGCATCGGTTCGGACCTGTGGAGCGTCACCAGCTTCACGCTGCTGCGCCGCGACGGCCTGGATGCCGAGCGCCACAACCTGCTGCATCCGGAAGACAAGAAGCCGCAGGTGCCTTTCGTGACCCAGCAGCTGGAAAAGACCACGGGCCCCATCATCGCGTCGACCGACTACATGAAGCTGTTCGCCGACCAGATCCGCCCCTTCATGCCCAAGGGCCGCGACTATCGCGTGCTGGGCACCGACGGCTTCGGCCGTTCGGATTTCCGCTCCAAGCTGCGCGAGCACTTTGAAGTGGATCGCCACTTCGTTGTACTGTCGGCATTGAAGGCGCTGGCCGACGAGGGCACGGTCCCGGTCGCCAAGGTCGCCGAAGCCATCAAGAAGTACGGCATCGATCCCAATAAAGCCAACCCCCAATACGCCTGAGGGTCAGACAGATGAGCAATACGGTGGAAATCAAGGTACCCGATATCGGCGACTTCAAGGAAGTGGAAGTCATCGAGGTCCTGGTGGCGCCCGGCGACACGATCAAGGCGGAGCAAAGCCTGATCACGGTCGAATCGGACAAGGCGTCGATGGAGATCCCGTCGTCGCAAGGCGGGGTGGTGAAGTCGGTGAAGGTGAAGGTCGGCGACAAGGTGGCGATGGGGTCGGTGGTGCTGGAGCTGGAGGCGGGTGACGCCGCCGCCACGTCCAATGCAGCCACGGCCGCCGAAGCGCCCAAGGCCCAGGCTGCCGCGGCCCCCGCCGCGCCCAAGGCCGAAGCGCCCGCGCCGGCCGCCGCGCCGGCCCAGGGCGGTGGCGAGGCTGAAGTCACCGTGCCCGATATCGGCGACTTCAAGGAAGTGGAAGTCATCGAGGTGATGGTCGCGGTCGGCGACACGATCAAGGCCGAGCAAAGCCTGGTCACCGTGGAGTCCGACAAGGCGTCGATGGAGATCCCCGCGTCGCAAGGCGGCGTGGTCAAGTCCATCAAGGTCAAGGTGGGCGACAAGGTGTCCAAGGGCTCCGTGCTGCTGGTGGTCGAGGGCGGCGGCGCCGCGCCTGCCGCCGCGCCGAAGGCGGACAGCGCTGCCGCGGCCAAGGCCGAGGCGGCTCCGGCCCAGGCTTCGGCAAGCAAAGCCGAGGCCGCGCCGGCCCAGGCTGCCCAGGCGGCGTCCCGCCCGGCCGCCGCGCTGGAAGCGTCCGCGCTCAAGCCCGGCCAACTGCCCCATGCGTCGCCGTCGGTGCGCAAGTTCGCCCGCGAACTGGGCGTGGACCTGGCCCGCGTGAAGGGCTCGGGCCCCAAGGACCGCATCACGCAGGACGACGTCCGCAATTTCGTCAAGCAGGCGCTGGCTGGCGGCGTGTCCGCCGCCGCGGGCGCGCCGGCCGCGGCCGGCGGTGGCCTGAGCGTGCTGCCGTGGCCGCAGGTCGACTTCGCCAAGTTCGGTCCGGTCGAAGCCAAGCCGCTGTCGCGCATCAAGAAGATTTCCGGCGCCAACCTGCATCGCAACTGGGTCATGATCCCGCACGTCACGAACAATGACGAAGCGGACATCACCGACCTGGAAGCGCTGCGCGTGACGCTGAACAAGGAGAACGAGAAGGCCGGCATCAAGGTCACCATGCTCGCGTTCCTGATCAAGGGCGTGGTCGCGGCCCTGAAGAAATTCCCCGAGTTCAACGCCTCGCTGGACGGCGACAACCTGGTGCTCAAGCAGTACTACCACATCGGTTTCGCTGCCGATACGCCCAACGGGCTGGTGGTGCCGGTCATTCGCGACGCCGACAAGAAGGGCGTCTTCGATATCGCCAAGGAAACTTCCGAACTGGCCAAGAAGGCGCGCGACGGCAAGCTGTCGCCGGCCGAAATGCAGGGCGGCTGCTTCTCGATCTCGTCGCTGGGCGGCATAGGCGGTACGCACTTCACGCCCATCATCAACGCGCCGGAAGTGGCCATCCTGGGCGTGTCGCGCTCGGACCGCAAGCCGGTGTGGAATGGCAGCGAGTTCGTGCCGCGCCTGATCCTGCCGTTGTCGCTGTCCTATGACCACCGCGTCATCGACGGCGCCGCCGCGGCCCGCTTCAATGCCTATCTGGGCGCGCTGCTGGCCGACTTCCGCCGCATCGCGCTGTAACCGGGGAGCCCTATGAGCAATACGGTGGAAATCAAGGTACCCGATATCGGCGACTTCAAGGAAGTGGAAGTCATCGAAGTGCTGGTGTCCGCCGGCGACACGATCAAGGCGGAACAAAGCCTGATCACGGTGGAGTCGGACAAGGCATCGATGGAGATCCCGTCGTCGCAAGGCGGGGTGGTGAAGTCGGTGAAGGTGAAGGTCGGCGACAAGGTGGCGATGGGGTCGGTGGTGCTGGAGCTGGAGGCGGCCGATGCCGCCGCGGCGTCCAATGCAGCCCCGGCCGCGGCATCCAAGGCGGCTCCCGCCGCGGAAGCCCCCAAGATGCCGGCGCCGCCGCCGGCCGCCAATGCCGCGCCCGCGCCCGCGCCGGCCGCGTCCAGCTACGCGGGCAGCGCCGACCTGGAATGCGACATGCTGGTGCTGGGCGCCGGCCCCGGCGGCTATTCGGCCGCGTTCCGCGCCGCCGACCTCGGCATGAAGACGGTCCTGGTCGAACGCTATTCCACGCTGGGCGGCGTCTGCCTGAACGTGGGCTGCATACCCTCGAAGGCGCTGCTGCACGTCGCGGCGGTCATCGAGGAAGCGAAGGCCCTGGCCGATCACGGCGTTACCTTCGGTGAGCCCAAGATCGACCTGGACAAGCTGCGCAGCTTCAAGGACAGCGTGGTCGGCAAGCTGACCGGCGGCCTGGGCGGCATGGCCAAGATGCGCAAGGTCACCGTGGTGACCGGCGTTGGCGAGTTCGCCGATCCGCATCACCTGACGGTGAAGGCGGCCGACGGCAAGAGCCAGACCATCCGCTTCAAGAACGCCATCATCGCGGCGGGCAGCCAGGCCGTGCGCCTGCCTTTCCTGCCCGATGACGAACGTATCGTCGATTCGACCGGCGCGCTGCTCCTGCGCAGCATCCCCAAGAAGATGCTGATCGTCGGCGGCGGCATCATCGGCCTGGAAATGGGCACGGTGTACTCGACGCTGGGCGCGCGCCTGGACGTGGTGGAAATGCTGGATGGCCTGATGCAGGGCGCGGATCGCGACCTGGTGAAGGTGTGGCAGAAGATGAATGCGCCGCGCTTCGACAACATCATGCTCAAGACCAAGACGGTCGGCGCGGAAGCCCGCAAGGACGGCATCTACGTCACCTTCGAAGGCGAGGGCGCGCCCAAGGAACCGCAGCGCTACGACCTGGTGCTGCAGGCCGTCGGCCGCAGCCCCAACGGCAAGAAGATCGGCGCCGACAAGGCCGGCATCGCGGTGACGGATCGGGGCTTCATCGAAGTCGACAAGCAGATGCGCACCAATGTGCCGCACATCTACGCCATCGGCGACATCGTCGGCCAGCCCATGCTGGCGCACAAGGCGGTGCACGAGGGCCATGTGGCGGCCGAGGCCGCGTTCGGCGAGAAATCCTTCTTCGACGCTCGCGTCATTCCGGCGGTGGCCTACACCGATCCGGAAGTGGCCTGGGTAGGCCTGACCGAGGACGATGCCAAGAAACAGGGCGTGAAGATCGAGAAGGGCGTGTTTCCCTGGGCAGCCTCCGGCCGCGCCATCGCCAATGGCCGCGACGAGGGTTTCACCAAGCTGATCTTCGATGCGGAAACGCATCGCATCCTGGGCGGCGGCATCGTGGGTACGCATGCCGGCGACCTGATCAGCGAGCTGGCGCTGGCCGTGGAAATGGGCGCGGATGTCGTGGATATCGCGAAGACCATCCACCCGCATCCCACGCTGGGCGAGTCGGTGGGCATGGCCGCGGAAGTGGCCGAAGGGGTCTGCACGGACCTGCCGCCGGTGAAGAAGAAGTAAGAAGCAGGCGGGCTGGGGGGCGCACAGGTGCTGCCCCCCGGCGTCGCGGCGGACGGGCATCTTCCATGGACAAGGCGAGCGTACGGGCAGTGGATCTCTTGCCCGGTCACGGCGAGGCCGATCTTTCCGCCGCGCAACAGCTGTTCCGGTCCCTGACCGAACAGATCCAGGCTCGCCGCGCCTGCTTGCGCGCGTGGGAAACCATGCAGTCCGTCTTTCACAAGCAGTACGTCGAATCGTTGTTGCCGCTGGCGCGTGAATCGACGGACCTGCGCGTGAAGATGGTCTATCGGCTCAACGAAGCGTACGACAGCAGGCACCTGGCCAAAAGCGAACGGCGGGCCTTGTCGGAACTGATCGCCTGGATGGCGGAGCCCCTGGTCGCCGAGAGCGGCGATGCTGGCCTGAAGGCCATCCACAACATGCACGCCGGGGCGGACGAAGAAGCGGCCGGCCGTGGAAAGCGCGGACCGCGGCGAGTCCAGGCGCCGCCGGTCGATCCGGAGCAGCGCGACCCTGGGAGTGATCCCGGTGCCGATCCGATCAGTGGCCAATTCAGCGATGAATTCGGTGATGAATTCAGTGACGAATTCGGCGATAACTTCAGCGATACCTTCGGCGACGAATTCCAGCGCTACGAGCAGGCGGAGACGCGGGCGCGCCTGGCTCGGGAAGCCGCCAAGGAAAAGGCCAGGGCGGCGCGGCAGGCCGCGCGGAAAAAATCCCTCGAGAACGCAGCGCCTGATGCGGCGGGCAAGTCGCCGCATCAGGCGGCGGCATTGCTGGAAGCGGCGCGGGCGCAAGCCAGCAAGTCCTTGCGCGAGGTCTACCGCAAACTTGCCAGCGCCTTGCATCCCGACCGCGAACCGGATCCGCAAGAGCGGGTGCGCAAGACGGCGCTGATGCAGGAAGCCAACCGTGCCTATGAGAAACGGGATCTGCTCAAGCTGTTGTCGCTGCGGCTAGAGGTCGAACAGGTCGGCCAAGGCACGGCCAACGGCGTCAGCGAAGACCGTTTGCAGCACTACAACCAGATCCTCACGGAGCAGCTGGCCGACCTTGACGAGGAAATCCGCCACGTCGAGGAGGACTACCGGCGCGCCTACGGCATCCGCCCGTCCGCCGCTGTCACCCCGGACAGCGTCCTGCGCTGCCTGCGCAAGGACATCGCCTCGCTGCACGACGACATACGCACCCTGTCAGCGGAGCTGCGCCTGCTGGAGGACATCGAGCGCCTGAAGCACTGGCTGCGCGATCTGCGCGCCCACCCGCAATGGCGGGCGCGCTAGTCCCTGGGCCAGGGGCTGACGCACTTCCCTGGCAGCCGCTGAGCCGCTGAGCCGCTGCTCTGGCGGCGGCTGCCGCAAGGCAGCGATCTACCGGAACAGCACCACCGCCTGTTGCAGCGTGCCCCAGAAGCCGTAGGCCAGCGGGATCACCACGCACGCCCAGGCGAACAGCACCAGGATGGCGGGCGTGCGGAAGGTGCTGGTGCCCTGGCCATGCACGGCGGTCGCGGAGGCGCGTTCATGGGCCAGCGCTTTCTCGGTGGCCAGTTCCTCGTCCGTCATGAAATGCTTGGGGTTGACCGGACGGATGGCCAGGTTGCACAGCAGGCCCAGCACCAATAGGCCGGCCAGGATGTACATGGTGATGTCGTACACCTGCGCGCGCGGCACCCCGATGGACAACTGGTATTCGCGCAGGGAGCTGATCAGCATGGGGCCGAAGATGCCGGCGGCCGACCAGGCGGTCAGCAGGCGGCCGTGGATGGCGCCCACCATCTGCGTGCCGAACAGGTCGGCCAGGTAGGCCGGCACCGTCGAGAAGCCGCCGCCGTAGAACGACAGGATGATGCAGAAGGCGCCGACGAACAGGGCCAGGTGGCCATTGTGGGCGGACCACGGCACCGAGGCGTACAGCACGATGCCGACCACGAAAAACACGGCGTAGGTCATCTTGCGGCCCAGCTTGTCGGAGAGACTCGCCCAGATGAAGCGGCCGCCGATGTTGAACAGGCTCAGCAGGCCGGTGAAACCGGCGGCGATGGTCGCGATGGCGGCCAGTTGTTCCTTGTTCAGTTGCGCGAAGCCCAGGCTGTCCTGGTTGATCAGGCGGCCGCCGAACACTTCCTGCAGCAGCGGCGACGCCATGCCCAGGATCCCGATGCCGGCGGTCACGTTCAGGCACAGCACCAGCCATACCAGCCAGAACTGCGGCACGCTCCAGATGTTCTTCACATGCACGTGGCCGTGCGTGATCATGGCGTTGCGCGTCTGCGCGGCCGGCGCGGTCCAGCCTTCCGGCTTCCAGTTGGCGGCCGGCACGCGGTAGCCCAGCGCGCCCGCGACCATGAAGACGGCGTAGATCGCGGCCATGGTCAGGAAGGTTTGCCACACGCCGGGCGAGCCCGGGCCGGCGTAGTGGCGCATCAGCGCATTGGCCAGCGGCGCGCCGACCATGGCGCCGCCGCCGAAGCCCATGATGGCCATGCCGGTCGCCATGCCGCGGCGGTCCGGAAACCACTTGATCAGCGTACTGACCGGCGAGATATAGCCCAGCCCCAGCCCGACGCCGCCGATGATGCCGGAGCCGACCCAGAGCATCCACAACTGGTGCACGTAGATGCCTAGCGCGGAGATCACCAGCCCGCCGCACCAGCACAGGGCCGATACCAGGCCCGCCTTGCGCGGGCCGGCGCGTTCCAGCCAGCCGCCCCAAAGCGCGGCGGAGCAGCCCAGCACCACGAAGAACAGGATGAAGATCCCGGTCATGCTGGAGATGCGCCAGTCGCAGGTGGTGGTGAAAAGCTCGTCCAACAGGCTCACGTCGGCGCCGCAGGCTTTCGGGGCGGCTCCGCCCAGCGCCCGGGACAGCGGCAGCCAGAATACGGAAAAGCCGTAGGCCATGCCGATGCACAGGTGGATGGCAAGGGCAGCGGGGGGGACCAGCCAGCGGCTGAAGCCGGGGCCGGCGATGGTGCGTTCCTTGTCGAGGAATCCGGGTCGCGAACCCGGCAGGTCTAGCGTGGTTGCCGTATTCATCTTATTTCCTTTAATTGTCGTTCATACAAGCAATGCGGCAAGGCGTGGGTACGGAGTGCTCGGGTGCTTCATGGGAAGGTAGCGGTTGTATGGCGGCCTGGACCGGGGCGCCCGGATGGGTGAGCCGGGCGCCGTCGGTTCAGGCCGTGCCCGCCGTCCGCGCCGCGGTGCGCGGCAGCAGTCGGTCGTGGTACTGCGTGACGGCCTGCAGCACGATGGGCGCGAGGCGGACGTCGCCATCCACGCCATCGGGGTGCTGCCGCAGGAACGCCAGCAATTCATTGCGCATGCGCGGCTCCCAGAATTTCTGGATGTGGCCGGCGATGCCTTCCAGCGCTTCGGGGCGGTCCGGCATCGCTTCGAAGAAATCGCCGATGCGGTTGGCCATGCGGATCAGGTTGTGCGGGTCCATGGTCGAGAAGATAGGTTTACTTGCCGGCGGCAGCCGGGGCGGGTTCGCGTTCGGCAAGCAGCTTCTGCTGGATGTCCGTGAAGCGGCTCCACTGGCGCTGCCATTCCGACGGTTGCGACACCCGGACCAGCTGCACCGCCGTCACCTTGTATTCCGGGCAGTTGGTGGCCCAGTCGGAATTGTCGGTCGTCACCACGTTGGCGCCAGACTCCGGAAAATGGAAGGTGGTGTATACCACGCCCGGCTGCACGCGGTCGGTAAGCACCGCGCGCAGCACGGTTTCACCGGCCCGGCTCTGCACGCCCACCCAATCGCCGCTGGCGATGCCCCGGTCCTCGGCGTCCTGCGGGTGCACCTCCAGCACGTCCTCGCCATGCCACATGACGTTCGGCGTGCGGCGGGTCTGGGCGCCGACGTTGTACTGGGACAGGATGCGGCCGGTGGTCAGCAGCAGGGGATACTTGCGGGTGCTCCGTTCGTCGCTCGGCACGTACTTGGTGATGATGAAGCGCCCCTTGCCGCGCACGAACTCGTCGATGTGCATGATGGGCGTGCCCTCCGGCGCCTCGTCGTTGCAGGGCCATTGCAGGCTGCCCAGGCGGTCCAGCTTCTCGTAGGTGACGCCGGCGAAGGTGGGCGTCAGGCGCGCGATCTCGTCCATGATCTCCGAGGGATGGCGGTAGTTCATGGGGTAGCCGAGCGCGTTGGACAAGGCCACGGTCACTTCCCAGTCGGCCTTGCCGTTCTTCGGCTCCATGACCTTGCGCACGCGCGAAATCCGCCGCTCGGCGTTGGTGAAAGTGCCGTCCTTCTCCAGGAAGGACGAGCCCGGCAGGAAGACGTGGGCGTACTTGGCGGTCTCGTTGAGGAACAGGTCCTGGACGACGAGGCATTCCAGGGCCGCCAGGGACGCCGCCACGTGCTGCGTGTTGGGGTCGGACTGGACGATGTCCTCGCCCTGGCAGTAAAGCCCCTTGAAGGACCCGCCCAGCGCCGCCTCGAACATATTTGGAATGCGCAGGCCGGGTTCCGGCTGCAAGGTCACGCCCCAGTCCCGCTCGAACTCGCCGCGCACTGTGTCGTCGGAGATGTGGCGGTAGCCCGGCAGCTCGTGCGGGAACGAACCCATGTCACAGGAGCCCTGCACGTTGTTCTGGCCCCGCAGCGGATTCACGCCGACGCCTTCGCGGCCGATGTTGCCGGTGGCCATGGCCAGGTTGGCGATGCCCATGACCGTGGTCGAACCCTGGCTGTGCTCGGTCACGCCCAGGCCGTAGTAAATGGCGCCGTTGCCGGCCGTCGCATACAGGCGCGCCGCGCCGCGCACGGCGGCGGCCGGCACGCCGGTCACGGCCTCCATGGCCTCCGGCGAATTCTCCGGCAGCGACACGAAGGCGCGCCATTCGTCGAAGGCCTTCTTCTCGCAGCGCTGGGCCACGTAGGCTTCGTCGATCAGGTGCTCGGTGGCGATGACATGGGCCAGCGACGACAGCAGCGCGACGTTGGTGCCGGGCCGCACCTGCAGATGGAAGTCCGCCTTGATGTGCGGCGAACTCACCAGCTCGATGCGGCGCGGGTCGATGACGATCAGCCGCGCGCCCTGGCGCAGGCGTTTCTTCAGGCGCGAGGCGAATACCGGATGGGCGCTGCTGGGATTGGCCCCCATCACGACGACCACGTCGGCCTGCATCACCGAGTCAAAGGTCTGGGTGCCGGCCGATTCGCCCAGGGTCTGCTTCAGCCCATAGCCGGTGGGCGAGTGGCACACGCGGGCGCAGGTGTCGACGTTGTTGGTGTTGAAGGCGGCGCGCACCAGCTTCTGCACCAGCCACGTTTCTTCGTTGGTGCAGCGCGAGGACGTGATGCCGCCGACGGAATCGCGGCCGTACGCGGCCTGCAGCCGCTTGAACTCGGAGGCCGCGTAGGCGATCGCTTCATCCCAGCAGACTTCGCGCCAGGGGTCGCTGATGCGCTTGCGTATCATGGGCTTGAGCACGCGCTCCTGGTGCGTCGCGTAGCCCCAGGCGAAGCGGCCCTTCACGCAGGAGTGGCCGCGGTTGGCCTGGCCGTCCTTCCACGGCACCATGCGCACCACTTCCTGGCCCTTCATCTCGGCGCGGAAGGCGCACCCCACGCCGCAGTAGGCGCAGGTGGTGATGACCGAGTGTTCGGCCTGGCCCATCATGATGACGGTCTTTTCCTGTAGCGTGGACGTCGGGCAGGCCTGCACGCAGGCGCCGCAGGACACGCATTCGCTCTCCATGAAGGGCTGGTCCTGGCCCGCCGACACGCGCGAGTCGAAGCCGCGGCCCGAAATCGTCAGCGCGAAGGTGCCCTGGGTTTCCTCGCAGGCGCGCACGCAGCGATTGCAGACGATGCACTTGGAAGGGTCGTAGGAGAAGTAGGGGTTCGATTCGTCCTTGGCGCTTTGCAGGTGGTTCGCGCCCTGGTAGCCGTAGCGCACGTCGCGCAAGCCCACGACACCGGCCATGTCCTGGAGTTCGCAATCGCCGTTGGCGGGGCAGGTCAGGCAGTCCAGCGGATGGTCGGAAATGTACAGTTCCATGACACCGCGGCGCAGTTCGTGCAGCTTGGGCGTTTCGGTATGCACCACCATGCCGGCTTCCACCGGCGTGGTGCAGGACGCCGGGTACCCACGCCGGCCGTCGATCTGCACCAGGCATAGCCGGCAGGAGCCGAAGGCTTCCAGGCTGTCGGTGGCGCACAGCTTGGGGATATTGATGCCGGCCTCGGCGGCCGCGCGCATCACCGACGTGCCGGCGGGAACCTGGATCTCCTGGCCATCGATGGTCAGGCTTACCATTTCTTCCGCGACGCGCGCGGGCGTGCCGTAGTCGCGTTCTCGTTTGACGACAGTTTCCAGCATGATCGTTGTCTCCGGTGCGGGGCCGTCAGGCCGGCTGGCGTGCCGTTTCCGGCGCTGTTTTGTCCAGACCGAAGTCCTGGGGGAAGTGATTGAGCGCGGACAGCACGGGATAGGGCGCCATGCCGCCCAGTGCGCACAGCGAGCCGCCCAGCATGGTGTCGCACAGGTCGCGCAGCAGCACCACCTGTTTCCCATGGTCGGCGCCGCCGGCGGCGATGCGGTCCAGCGTTTCCATGCCGCGGGTCGAACCGATGCGGCAAGGCGTGCACTTGCCGCAGGATTCCACCGCGCAGAACTCCATGGCGTAGCGCGCCATGCGCAGCATGTCGACGCTGTCGTCGAAGGCCACCAGTCCGCCGTGGCCGATCATGGCGGAAACGGCCGCATAGGCTTCGTAGTCCAGCGGGATGTCCCACTGCGACTCGGGCAGGTAGGCGCCCAGCGGACCGCCCACCTGCACCGCGCGCAGCGGCCGCCCGCTGGCGCTGCCGCCGCCGAAGTCGTAGAGCAACTCGCGCAGGGTTAGCCCGAAGGCCTTCTCGACCAGGCCCCCCTGGCGCAGGTTGCCGGCCAGCTGGAAAGGCAGGGTGCCGGTGGAGCGGCCCACGCCATAGTCGCGGTAGTACTGCGCGCCCCGCGCCAGGATGATGGGCACCGAGGCCAGCGAAATCGCGTTGTTGACGACCGTGGGCTTGCCGAACAGGCCGGCGATGGCGGGCAGCGGCGGCTTGGCGCGGACCACGCCGCGCTTGCCCTCCAGGCTTTCCAGCAGCGACGTTTCCTCGCCGCAGATATAGGCGCCGGCGCCCACCCGTACTTCCAGGTCGAAGCGCCGGCCGCTGCCGCAAACGTCGTCGCCCAGCCATCCGGCTTCGCGCGCCGTCGCGATCGCCGCGTTCAGCGCTTCGATCGATTGCGGGTATTCGGACCGCACGTAGAGGTAGCCGAAGGTCGCGCCCACGGCCAGGCCCGCGATGGCCATGCCTTCGAGCAGCAGGAAGGGGTCGCCCTCCATCAGCAGGCGGTCGGCGTAGGTGCCGGAATCGCCTTCGTCGGCGTTGCAGACGATGTACTTCTGCGCGGCGGTCGCCGCCGCGACGGTCTTCCACTTGATGCCGGTGGGAAAGGCCGCGCCGCCACGGCCGCGCAGGCCCGATTGCAGGACTTCCTCGACGATGTGCGCCGGCTCCATGGAGACCGCGCGGCGCAGACCGGCAAGGCCGCCATGGGCTTCGTAGTCTTGCGCCGAGCGCGGGTCGACGATGCCGACGCGGGCGAACGTCAGGCGTTCCTGGCGCTTGAGGTAGGGGATTTCCTCGGTGAGGCCGTGGCAGAGGGTATGGGCGCCGCCGGCCAGCCAGCCGGCGTCGAACAGCCCGGGCACGTCGTCGGCCTCGACCGGGCCGTAGGCGACGCGGCCGGCGGGGGTGGCGACCTCGACCAGGGTTTCCAGCCACAGCAAGCCGCGCGAGCCGTTGCGCACCACGCGCACGGACAGCCCGCGACGGGCGGCCTCCGCGCTGACGGCCAGGGCGACGGCATCGGCGCCTACCGCCAGGGCGGCGGCGTCGCGCGGGACGTAGACCGTCACGGCGGGCGCGGAGCCTGGCGACGCGGACGGCTGTGCCTTCGATGGCGAGTTGACGGACGGGCTGGCGCTTGCGGGGTTCACGGTAGCAGAGGTCATTTCGCGGCCTCCGTCACGTAGCCGAGGATCTTGTCGAAGCGCTTGGGCGTGAGCCGGGCATAAGGCACGCCGTCAATCAGCATGGCCGGCGATTGGGCGCACAGGCCCAGGCAATAGACGGGTTCCAGCGTGTAGGCGCCATTGGCGCTGGTGGCGTGGAAATCGCAGCCCAGCTTCTTGCGCGCGTGCTCGGCCAGGCGCTCGCTGCCCATGGCCTGGCACGACTCGGCCCGGCACAGCTCGACGACGTGGCGACCCGTGGGCGCCTGGCGAAAATGGGGATAGAAGGTGATGACGCCGTGGACTTCGGCGCGCGACAGGTTCAAGCCATCGGCGATGGCTTGCACGGTGTCCGGCGGCACGTGACCCAGTTCGGCCTGGACCGCATGCAGGATGGGCAGCAGGGCGCCGGGTTGTTGGGCGTGCGCGGCGACGATGCGCTGGACCGTGGCCAGCGCAGGGGTACAGGGCGCGCCTTGGGTCGTCCCGGACGGGAGCCCGGAATCCTGCGTCCCGCGGGCGGCGCCGGTGGATGCCAGGTCTACCCTGGCCTGACCTTTGATCATGGAGTTGGGCTCCTGAGGTTCTGTGTATGTGCGGTCATCACATTAATATGCAAAAAAAAGCATATAAATCGATGCCGTAGTCTCCTTGCCGCGACTCTAAATCCACTTGGCGTCGCATTCAATATGAAATTATTTGCTTATTAGACGTAAACTCCGGCCCATGAACGACTCCAACGGCAAGGACCCTGGCGGCACCTTCCGCGTCGCGCTGCGGCCAGGCTGGTGGCTGGACGGGGATGACGCGGATGGCGGCATCCCCCTGAAGGACGTGCTGGCCTTGCTGGCGGCGATCGACGCCACGGGCAACATCGCCGGCGCCGGGCGCGCTTGCGGCCTGTCCTATCGCCATGCCTGGGGCGTGCTGCGCAGGTTCGAGGCCTTGTTCGGCGTTCCGCTGCTCGTCACGCATCGGCGCCAGGGCACCGAGCTGACGCCTTTCGCGCAGCGCCTGCTATGGGCCAATCGTCGTATCGAGGCGCGGCTGATGCCCATGCTGGACAGCCTGGCTTCCGAGCTGCAGGAAGAATTGCAGCGCCTGTTGCCGGAGGGCAAGCCGCATCTGCGCCTGCATGCCAGCCACGGTTTCGCGGTCGAGGCGCTGATGCAGCACATGCAGGGGCACGCGCCGGGCCTTGAACTACGCTACCGCACCGCCAGCGAGGCGCTGGCGGCGCTCGATGCCGGCGAATGCGACCTGGCCGGCTTCCAGGTGCCGCTGGGCGAGTTCGAGCCGTCCATGCTGGCGCATTATCGGCCGTGGCTGCATCGAGACGACCACCTGCTGGTCCATCTGGCGGTGCGCAACACGGGCCTGTTCGTTCCAGCCGGGAATCCCAAGGGCATCCATGGCATGGCCGATCTGGCGCGGCCGGACGTGCGTTTCGTCAATCGGCAGACCGGTTCCAGCACGCGGCTGCTGATCGAACTGATGCTGCGTCGGCTGGACATCCCCGTGGCGCGGGTGCAGGGCTACGAGAACAGCGAATTCACGCACATGGCGGTGGCGGCGCACATCGCCAGCGGCATGGCCGACACGGGCATCGGCGTGGAGACGGCCGCGCACCGCTTCGGCCTGGATTTCGTGGCGCTGGCGCGCGAGCGCTATTTCTTCGCCTTGCGCAAGGACACCATCGAACAGCCCGCCATGCGCGCGCTGCTGGGCGTCATGCGCGGAAGCGGCTACCGTGACTTCATCGGGCAGCTGGTGGGCTACGACGCCAGCGAGACCGGGAAGATACAGACGTTGAAGGAGGCCTTCGGGTAAGGCGCGAGACACAGGTTCGCCGGCAAGTGGAACTCCCTGGCTTCCTCGGTTACTGGTTGTCTACCCGTTTTGGTTGTCTACCCGTTTGCGGGTGCGAATCGGGCAACTGTGTTTGCTTTCGTCTCTTAGCTAAACTAAGCTAAGGTAAGTCTACGCGGGAGAAGCGCCATGGTCATGGTCAATATGTTCGAAGCGAAATCCTCCTTGTCCCGGCTGGTCGAAGATGTGGAATCCGGACGCGAGTCCGAGATCATCATCGCGCGGAGTGGGCGGCCGGCTGCGCGGCTCGTGCCCATTACGTCCCAACCGCCTGTCGAACGCCGCATCGGCGTGGCCAAGGACAAGTTCGTCCTGCCAGATTCCATCGACGCGCTCAACGATGCGATCGCCGAAATGTTCCATGGGAAAAGCGAATGAGAGTATTGCTGGATACTCACATCGCGTTGTGGGCGTTGCAGGATAACCCCGCGTTGACTACGCAGGCGCGCCAAATCATCTTGTCGCCCGTCAACGAGGTCCACGTCAGCGTTGCATCCCTCTGGGAGATCGGTATCAAACATAGCCTTGGGCGGGGCGATATGCCCATTTCCGCGGAGGCGGCGCTGGCGTTTTTTCAAGAGGCGGGCTACCGCATGCTCGCCGTGGCGCCGGAGCACGTGCTCGAGGTTGAAAAACTACCTTGGCATCACAAGGATCCGTTCGATCGAATGCTCGTAGCCCAGGCTATGTCCGAACCCATGCGCCTGCTCACGCACGACGCACTGGTGGCCCGTTACAGCGACGCGATTCTGCAGGTGTGAGGGCGGATATCCAGCATATCCGGCTTAAGGCTTCTTATTCACGCCCCGCTTGTAGAAGCCGGTGAAAGTGACGTTCAGGCCGCCGCACTTGTCGTTGTCCTCCACCAGGAGATAGGCGCCGCGCCGTACCATTTTGATTCGGCAGTCGTCGGGGCCGCCTTGCGCGTAAGGCAGGGCACCGTCACCCGTCGAGGTGAAGGCAAGCTGCCCATGCTCGGGCTTCACCACGCCCTGCAGGTCGCCCACATGGACGTTGTCGCCGCGGCGCCAGGTAGCGTCGCCAGCCACCGCCAGGGCGTCGCCCTTGGGGGCGATCGTGATCTCGTTGTCGAAGACACGCCACGTGCCTGTCCAGTCCGAGGGGTTCTGGACGTCGGCCGGCGGGGTGTCCAATGAGGCGGCCGGCAGCCATTCCAGGAGCATGTCGCCGCGCGCCGTGACATAGCCGATGCAGACGAAATCGCCTTCCCTGGTGCCGGTCAGCACCATGTCGCCGCGAACCAGGTAGGCCTTGGCCCGGCATTCCTTGCCGTCGCTGGGACAGTGGTTGGCCGAGTCCCCGTGCTTGACGAAATGCACCCTGTCCGGGCTGACCACGGCAGCCCGGGCGTTCTGCAGGTTGATATCGCTCCAGCCGCAACTGGCGTTGGCTGCGAGTGGGAGGAAAGACGCGGTCGCCGCGAACACGGCGCCGCCGAGGATGCGTTTTATGTCCATGCCCGGAGCTTACTCTGGAAGGAGACATCGCGGTCGTCACCCCCAATTTGGGAGATGACCCTGCCGGCCTGCGACCTGGTCGGGGGAAGATACAGACGTTGCGCGAGGCCTTCGGATGATGGCCGAGCCGCGGGTCCGCTATCGCAGGGTAGTGTAAGCAGGGCAGCCTACGCCGGATACCGCGCCTCCCACGCCTCCACGTCTTCCAGCCCCAGGTAGTCGCTGTACTCCGCGCTGGTGAGCATGCGTCCGCGCATGGCGTCGGTGTTGCCGTCCTGGCGCAGGTGTCCCAATGCCTCGCGCATGGTGTAGCCGAGGGCATTGCGCAGCAGCCCGGGATAGATGGCCAGCGCCATCCCCAGGTCCGCCAGGTCCCGGGTGCCCAGGCTGGCCATGGGCCCGCCGGAATCCAGGTTGAACATGCAGGGGATGCGCACCCGTTCGGTGACTTCGCGGATGTCGTCGAGCACGCCTTCGTGGCCTTTCAGTTCGACGAAGACGGCATCCGCGCCTTCGGCCTGGAAGGCGAGTGCGCGTTCGATGGCCGCGTCCAGGCCCAGGGAGGCCGCGCAGTCCGTGCGTCCGATGACCAGCAGGCCGGTGGGCCCGCGCGCTCCCACCGCGGCGGCGATGCGCGCCACCGCCGTTTCGAAGGGCAGGACGGCGCGGGCGCCGGGGAACTGGGCGCAACGCTTGGGCGATTGCTGGTCCTCGATATGGATGGCGGCCACGCCGGCGGCTTCGAATTCCTCCACCGTGCGGCGGATGGCGGCGGCGGCGCCGTAGCCGGTGTCGGCATCGCAGATGACCGGCAGGTCCACGCACGCCGCCACCCGGCGGGCATGCGCCGTGATCATGGTCAGGTCGACCAGGCCGACGTCGGGCTTGCCGAGCAGGCTGGCCGATACGCCGTTGCCGGTCATGTAGACCGCGTCGAATCCCGCGTGCTGGACCATGCGCGCGCCATAGGCGTCGTACACGCCAGGGGCGACCAGCGTCGGCTCGCCGCGCCCTGCGCGTGCCAGGCGGTCGCGCAAGGCCTGGCGCAGCCGTGCCGGCTTGTCGGCGGCGTGTTGCCAGGCGGCCGCGTCCCTGGATCCTGTCGTTGCCATGGTCATTGTGCGAACCCCCAGTCAGGATACTTGCGCAGATAAGGGATCAGTCCGCCCTCGCGCAGGATGGCGCGGATCTGCGGCGGCAGGGGGCGCAGGGGCTGCTTCAGGCCGCGACCGGGAACCGCGATCTGGCTGGCCTGCAGGTCGATGGCGACCTGGTCGCCGTCGGCCAGGCCGGCGATGTCGCATTCGATCACGAGCAGGCCGTTGTTGATGGCGTTGCGGAAGAACTGGCGGCCGAAGGAGGGCGCCACGATAGCCGCGACGCCCATGCGGTGCAGGATGTGCACGGCCTGCTCGCGCGAGGAGTTGATGCCGAAGTGGCGTCCCGCCGCGATGATGCCGCCGGGCCGGAAACGGCCCGCGAAACCGGGCGCCACGCCCTCGAAGGCGTGCGCGGCGATGTAGGCCTCGTCCTTGCCGGGCAGGTACTTGCCGGAACATTGCGTGTCGGTGTTGACGTCGTCGCCCAGGATGTAGGCCGGGCCGGTAATGATGTCATGCATGGGCAGGCCTCCAGAGTCCGCCGTCGACCGTGCGCGGGTCGGTGATGTAGCCGGTCAGCGCGGACGCCGCCACCGTGGCGGCGGAGCCCAGCCAGATTTCCGCTTCGTGGTTGCCCAGGCGGCCGCGGAAATTGCGGTTCGCGCTGGAGATGGCGACCTCGTGGTCGCCGGGGATCAGGTGGTTGGTGATGCCGACGCAGGTGCCGCAACCGGCGGCCTCGAAGGACGCGCCGGCGGCGGTGAGGATCTCGATCAGGCCTTCGCGCGCGGCTTCCAGGTAGATCTTGCGGGAGGCCGGCGTGACGATCATCCGCACGCCGCGCGCCAGCTTGCGTCCGCGCAGGATGGCGGCGGCCTGGCGTATGTCGTCCAGGCGGCCGTTGGTGCAGGTGCCGATCAACGCGAAATGGATTTTCTGGCGATCGATCTGCGTCACCGGGACCACGTCGTCCACTTCGTGGCGGCGGGCGACCTGGGGCGCCAGGTCGGCGCCGTCGATGGTCACGCGGTTGGCGTAGCGCGCGTCCGCGTCGGCCTTGACGGGGCGGGGCGCGCGGGCGCCGTGCGCGGCCAGCCAGTCCAGCGTCTTCTGGTCGGCTTCCAGCAGGGCGGCCTTGGCGCCCAGCTCGGCGGCGTGATTGGCCAGCGTCATGCGGTCGTCGATCTCCATGGCCGCGACGGCATCGCCGACATATTCGATGGCGTGATAGTTCAAGCCTTCCGCGCCGAAGCGGCCCAGCATGTGCAGGGTGACGTCCTTGGCCCAGACGCCCGGCTGCAGGCGGCCGGTCAATTCGACGCGCGTGGTTTCCGGCACGCGCAGCCACACCTTGCCGGTCTTCATCACCGCGGTGACGTCGGTGCCTTCCACGCCGGTGCCGAAAGCGTTGAAGGCGCCGTAGGTGACCGAATGGGTATCCGTGCCGACGACCAGATCGCCACAGGTCAGGTGGCCGCCTTCGGGCAGCACCTGGTGGCAGATCCCGTCGCCGATGTCGTACAGCGGGCTGCCGTGCTCGTCGGCGAAGCGGCGCATGGCGGTGTGGGTCTGCGCCGCCGCCAGGTTGGGCGGCGGCGAGTAGTGATCCAGCACCCAGGCGGTGCGCGACGCATAGGGCAGCGTTTGCGCGCCCATCTTGTCGACCATGCGGATGGCGTTGGGCGCGCGCGCGTCGTGCACCATGGCGAAGTCCACGTCGGCGACCACGATGTCGCCGGCCTGGACCTCGTCGGCGCCGGCGTGGCGGGCGAGGATTTTTTCAGCAATGGTGGAAGGCATGATGAAGGCCGCGGTGTCAGAGGTTGATATTCAGTTTTTTGATCAGGCCGCCCCATTTCCCGCTTTCCGCGCGGATGTAGCGATCGGCTTCCTGGGGCGTGGTGGGCGCAGGATCCAGGCCCAGCTTTTTCAGTTTCGCGTCCACCTCCTTGTCCTTCAGCGTGGCGACGATGGCCTTGTTCAGGGCGTCGATCACCGCCTTGGGCGTGTGCGCGGGCGCGGTAAAGGCGTACCAGTTGTTGGCTTCGAAGCCAGGGTAGCCCGATTCGGCGATGGTGGGTACGTCGGGCAGGACATCCAGCCGCTGCAAGCCGGTCGTGGCGAGGGGGCGCAGCTTGCCGGCGTTGATGAACTGGACCGCGTCCGTGGGACTGGCGAAGATCGACGCCAGCGTGCCGCCCAGCAGGTCGTTGGTGGCCGGCGCGCCGCCGCGGTAGGCGACGTGCTGGTTCTGCAGGCCCGCCACGGACTTCAGCAGCTCGCCGGCCAGGTGGCCGCTGCTGCCTATGCCGGAGGACCCGAAGGACATGTCGGAATGCGGCGCCTTCGCGGCTTGCACGTATTCGGCGAAAGTGTGGATCTTGCTGTTGGCGTTGACCACCAGCACGTTGGAGAACGACACGGCCAGGGAGATGGGCTCCATGTCGGCGATCGGGTCGTACGACAGCTTGCTCAGGTGCTGGTTCACCGCCAGCGACCCTATCGTGCCCAGCATGATGGTGTAGCCATCCGGCGCCGCCTTGACCAGGGCGTCGGACGCGATATTGCCGCCGGCGCCGGGACGGTTGTCGATGATGATGTTCTGCTTCAGTTCCCTGGACAGGACGGGCGCCATGATGCGGGCGACCGTGTCGGAACTGCCGCCGGCGGCGAAGCCGACCAGCAAGCGGATGGGGCCCCGGCTGGGGAAGGTGTCCGCGCCGGCGGCCTGCGCGTTGGCGCCGGCGGTGGCGAGCGTACAGCAAGCGGCAAGCACGCCGAACGCGCGTCGCAAGGTTGGGGTCTTCACTTTTGTCTCCTGTTTTTCCGAGGTCTGTGCGCCAGGGTGGAGAGCATCATGCAAGATCGGTGCCAACTTGTGGCGCCCTTGGGCACGGCCTCGTGGAGGGCTGCGCCTAGGCCCTTATACCGGCCCTCCAGGAAATTACCAATACGCCCTAAGTGTTTCATCATTGAAAATGCAGTGATTCAAATACGCATCACTTTCCTGAAACGTGAATCACCCTTCCGCCCATACCTCGGTCGCGCGGCCCGTCGACGCCGGCCCGGCGCGCCTGCCGGTCATCCACGCCGTGACGGGGCATGGCTTGTTCGAAAGCCTGCGTCAGATCGCGCCGGAGTTTTCAGGGCGGGCCAGGGTCGAGCTGCTGCACGATGCCTTCGAGTCCGCGCTGGTCACCTTGAAGCAGTCGGTGGACCAGGGGCGCTGCGACGTGGTGGTGGCGTCCGGCAGCAATGGGGCGTATCTGCGCGCGCGCCTGCCGGTGCCGGTAGTGCAGGTCCAGGTCGGCGGCTATGACCTGATGGCGGCCCTGGCGACGGCGCGCGAGCTGTCGCCGCGGATCGCGGTGGTGCTGCATCACGAGGTTTCGGCGGCCTTGCGGCGTTTCATGCGCGGATTCAATGTGGACGTGGAGTTGCGCACGTATGAAACGCGCGAGGACGTCGTTCGCTGCGTGGGAGAGCTGGCGGACCGGGGCGTGGACGTGGTGGTGGGGGCCGGCATGGTCGCCGACCATGTCCGCAAGGCAGGTCTGACCGCCGTGCTGCTGTACTCGCTCGATTCGGTGCGTGCCGCCATGGAGACGGCCCTGGCCATTGCCGAGGCGCAGCACAGGGAGCGCGCGCGCAGGGACCATTTCGACCTGGTGCTGCGGCACCTGAACGATGGGGTGGTTGCCGTCGACATGCAGGGGCGCATCACGACGTTGAATCCCGCGGCGGCCCGCATCATCGGTGTCGCGGGCCATCCCGGCCATGCGCTTGCCGGTCCGGCGCTCGCCGCGACCGGCGTTTCGAAGGCCGCTTCGGCACCGGGCCGGTTGTTGGCGGAGGTGGCGCCTGGCTTGACGCCCCGGGCCGTCCTGGAACAGGGGCGGTCCGAACTGGGGCGCGTGGAGGATGTGCGCGGCCAGTCGCTGGTCATCGACGCCGTGCCGATGTATGAGGCGGGCGTCCAGACCGGCGCTGTCCTGACACTGCATCCGTCGCAACCGCTGGAGCGGGCCGTGGGGCGGCTGCGGGCGCACAGCCACCGGCGTTCCCGTTCGGCGCGCTATACCCTGGACGGCCTGGTTGCCGCATCCGAACCGATGCGGGAACTCGTGCATCGCTGCGAAGTGCTGGCGCGGGCGAGCGATGCATCGGTCTTGATCCAGGGCGAAAGCGGGTCGGGCAAGGAAGTGGTGGCGCAGGGCATCCATCGCGCCAGCCGTCGCCATGCGCGGCCTTTCGTCGCCATCAATTGCGGCGCTTTTCCCGAGCAGCTATTGGAAAGCGAGTTGTTCGGCTACGAGGAGGGCGCTTTCACGGGGGCGCGACGGCAGGGCAAGGCGGGGCTTTTCGAGGCGGCGGATGGCGGCACGCTATTGCTCGACGAGGTTGGGGAAATGCCCTTGCCGCTGCAGACGCGGCTGTTGCGGGCCTTGCAGGAGAAGGAGGTCACGCGTGTCGGCGGCATCGACGCCATTCCCATCGACGTGCGCATCATCGCGGCCACGCACCGTGACCTCGCGGCCATGGCGCGGCAAGGTTCGTTCCGGCATGACCTGTTCTACCGGCTGCACATTTTGCAGGTGCGGGTGCCGCCGCTGCGGGAGCGTCCGGAGGACATCGCGGCCCTGGCCGCGGAGCTGTTGCCCGCCGCGTTGGCGCGCCTGGGCGCCGGGGAACTGGCGGCGCCGGCCCTGCGCGCGGTGCTGCCCTTGCTGGCGGCGCACGATTGGCCGGGTAATGTGCGGGAACTGGAGAACGTGATCGAGCGGATGGCGCTGGAGTGCCTGTTGGCGGGGGAGGTGCCGGCGGTGTCGGTGTTGCGGGATGTGGTGGATCCGGCTGGCGGGATGACCGGGCGCGGGGAGATTGCGGCGACGGAGGAGGGCGCCAGCCTGGAGGCAATGCAGCGGGCAGCGGAGATCCGGCACATCCGTGAGGTCATGCACGCCCATGGCGGCAACCAGGCCAGCGCGGCCAGGGCGTTGGGGATCAGCAGGACGACGCTGTGGCGGAAGTTGAGGGTGGGGGAGCGGTGAGTCTCGTGCTACGCGGCGATCGCCGCTAGCGTACGCAATTCGCGCATCAGGGCAGGCTTCCCTGCTGGCTTGATAGCTTGTCCTTTGCCTCGTGAATCGCAGGCGTCGATTGTGCCGGCGTGGCGACGATGCCGCGACAGGTGTCGCAGACAGCGACGAGCAGATCTTTCACCACGTCGTTGCCGCTCTCGAATGGGATATCTCGCCGGCAGAATGTCGTGCTCACCAATGCTTTGCAGTGCGGGCAGATAGCCTTGCTTTTATCGCCGTCGAGAAAGAACGGGATCTTCGCTGTCACGTTATGGACCTCGGCGTGGGTGCATGGTTGCGCGGGGCGCAGCGGTCCTGATCGGCGGCGCAAGAATTAGACGGTGGGTGGCGGGTATCGGCAAATCGCTCCAGAAGGGGGGCTGGTCTCTCCCTGGATTGAGATCGGGACAAATGGAGACGTCATTGTGGCAACAGCGACTGTTCGTTCGAAGGGGCGGGTCACGATCCCGCTGGACGTTCGCAATCAACTCGGCTTGCGCTTCGGAGATCGCATCGAATTCAGCTTTAACGGGTCTACGGGCCGGTATGAAGTCTATCCGGCCATGCGCCCGCTTGTGTCGCTAAAGGGGGTTGTAAAGAAACCGGTGAAACCAGTATCGGTCGAAGATATGAACAGGGCTGTCGCGGAGAGTGGGGGATAGGGTCTATACGTTAAAGCGTATAGGGGTTAGGTGCATCTATACGCTTTAGTGACTAAAAGCCCTGTCGTGCCGTATTGGCCTTTCTTGCCGAAATATTGTCTGTTCGTCATGCAAAGGCGCGTTTTCCTGAGAGACCTCAGCCGAGATGGGGCGTGCGGTCCTTAACCTATCTGCTTTTTCGAGCAAGTCTTCAGTGCCAACGACGTGAGCTTGACCTCACGGTCGTTGCCACTGGCGGCCGGCCGCGAGTTCCGCATCTTCGACGCCAGGGGCCAAGCTATCCCGCTGGAAATCGTGCGGCAGTGGTTCACGTTCGTGCGGATATTCATGCCCTTCCTCCTTGTTGAGCATCAGTTCTTTAGAACGGCAACGTTCAGGAAAACTAAAGCCCCACCGAGGTGCGGATCCGCACTTCCGCGACTATGGATGTCGTCGCGTCGCCAACCGGGATCGGCTTACTGCGCCGAGCAAGTCATCGAGGATGCGGCGCCATGCTTGTCGGCCGCCACGGGCGTGCGGAATTTGCAATTGCCCTTGGTGCCGTTGGGTACGGGCAGCAAGAGCAGGGACGGCTTCGCGCCTTGTTGTCCGCCGTAGGAACAGATCACGGACAGCGGCGATTGCGCCGTGGCTTCGTAGTAATAGGTGTAGGTAAGGAACCCGTCCTGGGTCTGCTCGTCGTCCTGCTCGAACTCCGAGAGGGCGTCGGCATCCTGGTCGGCGGGGCCGCCGGTGGCCATGGAGGCGTGGGTCAGTACAGCATGGCCATTGAGGGGCGAGCCCATCAGGCGTGCGCCAGCCTGCGCCTTGTAGCCGCTGTCGAGGGCCGGTGGACACATCAATGCGGCAACCGGTGGCGAGGCAATCGCGGAAGCGGATACGCTATACGCGGCCAACAGAATGCAACCTTGAAGGACGTTCCGCAGATAGTGCATATGATCCACAATGTGCTCTTGTCAGACTATCTGGGCAGCCAATTCGAACTGCGACTTCAACAGCCTCAATATGGCTGAGCGGCTGATCTGCGCTTGCAGGGCGGCGCGTTGGCTGTCTGCCTGCTCCCTGGACAGCAGGGGCAGATCCGCCAAGCGGGTGCACGCGGCAAACGCTTCATAGGAAAGGGGCTGGGTCTGCATTTGCGTCAGAATTTCCCAGCTTGGGTTGACCAACTCAGCTCCGTCAACGAGGATGTTTTTACGTAGAACAGTGCCGGCGCCGAAATAGAGTGCCGTCACCATGTTGCCAAGCGCTTGCTGGCGGTTGTGCGCGGTAATCAGGAATTTGGCATTGGCCAGCATGTCCGTGTATTTCGCCAATGGGATGAAATCCGTCAACAGGCGGGTTTGCCTCGTCAGGTTCAACTTCTGGATCAATCTGATGAGTGACTGCTTGTAGTCGTTGGACACGTTGTACGAGAGCGGCAATATGATCTCGTAATCCTTGATGTCGCTCTTGCCGGCCAGGTGTTCAAGGATTTCCCCGTGCAAGTTGCCGGCATCCCCGCTGTTACCGACAAAAATCACATTGGACTTGGCGTCGGGTACCGGTACGGTTTCCAGGTCCAGCGCCGGCGGGTACATGATCTGCAGTCGTGGCTTTTCTCCGTACGTGTTGCAGAACAGGCGGTAGTCGCCTTCGGTGACGCTGGCGACGGCATCTACATGTTCGACGATATCGAACAGCGGTTTACCGGCATTGATGGGACCATAGAGATCGCCGCCCCATATGCCCCAGATTACCTTGGCGCGAGGCCCGATGGCCTTGACCAGCGACTTCTGCCAGTCGAAGAACAGCCCATGGACAAAGACCCCTTGCACACCCGGACGGAGGCAAAGATCGACGATCTTCTGGAAATCGGTCCTTTTGTCGAAGAAGTAGGCGTGTTCGTTGTTCTGGATGTCGTTGTCGTAACCGTCGACCGATCGTTCGCGCTCGATGAAGATCTGATGCACGAACGCGTCGCCCAGGGAGGCATCATCAAGCATGTTGATCAGTCCCTGCACGTGCATGTTGTTGTAGCAGATGTGCAGGTAGTACTTTTTTCCAGTATCGGTCAGCGTAGGCAGCGGACGCTGCGTGGATGTCGACGCCGGCGCAAGCTGTTTCGCTGGTGGCGACGCCTTGGTGGTTCCCCAAGCTTCCAAAAGCAGCCAAGGAGCCCTTTGGGCCGCGTATTTGTCAGAGGCACTGGCCGGGTCCGGTATCTGGTCAAGTCGTAACACGGCACCTGGCGTATATACCAGGCGAGTTTCTTCGTACCCCAGGTTTATCAAGCGGTTGCCGATATCGGTGCCGGCATGCTCGCCGAGGAGATAGTCGCCCCAGCCCTGTGCCGCTGAAAAGGCCTTGCGCGAGAAGGAGACATTGCCTTCAAGAGTCGGCAGCGACGGAATGATTTCGGCGCCCAGATCCCAGTGAGCCGGCACTGTGCCCCCCCCAGTCGTGCGGCAGCCGCCACGAACCGCCACGGCGTCGCGGATGTTGTGCGCATCGATGTGCGCCTGTATCAGGCCCGGCTCGGGGAGGCCGCGTGCGTCGAGAAATAACAGGATAGGGGCGTTGGTGTAAAGGACGGCAAGGTTGCGGGCCAGGCACTCGCCGGCACCGCCACGAGTTTCAATATAGGCATCCAGCAAGTGCAACACGCTATCGAACTCGGAACGGGGGGCGCCGTTGCTCAGCAGAACGACTTCCAGATCGTCCCCGGATTGTTCCCGCAACGTCGCCAGGCAAGCCGGGACATGGTCGCCCACGCGGTCCGCAACCAGTATCACGCTGACCTTGGCCTGGGCCCGATTCCTCAGTACTTGTGCATCCGCCAGCCAGAAACTGTACAGGTATCCCTTGCGCGGGTATCCCTCGGCATTGAGGCGGACGGACAAGTCGCGCAGCAGGGCAGCATTGGGGGTGTCATCATCGCACGGGCCCAGTTCGCCTTGACCGAGCAAGGCGTGGGACAACAGGAAATATGCGGTGTCGTTGCGCGGCTCGCGGGCCAGCATGCTAACGCAACGCTTGATCAAGACCTCAATGGCATGCTCGCTCCAGCGAGGCAGGCTCCTCGCCAGGTGAACGGCTTCGACAGCCTCGTTCCGGTTGCGTGCATTGTGCACCGCAAGCACCATATCACGGCCTATGGCCTTGGCGATGTAGCGATCATCCAGATAGGCCTGCGCTTGGGAATCGTCAGCGGAATCCGTTGCAAGGATTTCGTAGGTGGCGTCCTCGAAGCCGTAGCCCAGATGCAGGATGCAGGCCAGCTTTTGCCTGCTGGCGGCGTCCATCAGCGCCAGGCGGGCCGGCGTCGGCACGAATATCGCGTCGGCGCGTAATAACGCTGTTGGCGGAAGTGT
Source organism: Achromobacter aloeverae (assembly GCF_004121055.1). Taxonomy (GTDB): domain Bacteria; phylum Pseudomonadota; class Gammaproteobacteria; order Burkholderiales; family Burkholderiaceae_B; genus Bordetella_C; species Bordetella_C aloeverae. The sequence goes on along the minus strand of NZ_PYAL01000001.1, from coordinate 500,620 downwards.
TTGGCTGCCGGCAAGGCCAGAAGCGTGGCCTACCTCTGGATGATGGAGGCAATGCAGGCGGAAACCCTGCGACAGGGCCCATGATTCCAGTTCAGCCAGCATTGGTTGACCGACGTGGGTGGCGTGGAACACCACGCGGGCATCGATCACCAACGCCTTGGCCAATGCCTGGGAGCCATGCGCAAGAATGGTTGCGCTCGGCCCTTCCGCATCGAGCAATAACCAGTCTATGGTGGGCAGGCCGTTGATGTTGTCCAAGGCAGTTGTCTGCATGGGGCGCTGGAAAAGGACGCGCCCGCCAGCCAATGGGTCGGCTGAATCGGCGTCCAAGGGGCGGAGCAATCCGCTCAGCTTCGGATCCAGGCATTCGTTCAGGGTCGCCGGCTCGCCATTGCCAAGCGCAAGACCGTTCAGATAATGCACGCCTTCGCGCTGGGTAAGCACGTGGTCGCGCTTATCGCCCTTGGCATCGAAGACCACGGCCTCGAGCATCCTCAACGCCACCATCCCTTCGGTAGAGGGGCGGTCCAGCAGACGGCCGCCGCTGTCCACGGCGATCAGCTTGCCTTGCAGTGCCCACTGAAATCCAATTTCCTCAGGGGGCAGGGCCGGCTGCACAAGCTTTACCGGGTCGGTTTCACCTTCGAATCTTGCGCCCCCATTCTTGTCGAGGTACAAGGCAGCGGGCGCCTTTCCCTCGCAATACCTCTGCCATATCGCGCGTAGCGCATTAGCCATATTGCCGGCATAGCGCGCGCCGTCGCAGACGGGCGATTCCAGCAGTACCTTGCGAAGATTGCCGCGTATCGTTGCCAGGTTGTCCAGGTCGCTTACCAGCGCCACGGCGCGGGCCCGATATTCATCCCAATCGCCAGCAACCAGGTCCGGCATCCCGGCGTTGACCAGGTGGGTCGCAGAGTGCCGGCCCGCAAACGTGGGACCAGGCAGGGTCACCACCGGGACACCCATGATCATCGCTTCGCAAGTGGTCAGGCCGCCGGAATACGGCCATGGGTCGAGCGCGACGTCGACCTCGTTGTAAGCGCGGAGCAGATGGTGATGAATCGAATGGCCGGAGAAACGTATCCTGTCCTCGTCCACGCCATGGGCCTGCATGGTGTCGAGCACCATTCTCTGCATGACGGGACTGTCGTAGGGACCGCTCTTGAGCAGGAGGCGAGACCCCGGAACCGCATTCAGCAGGTGGGCCCATTCCGTGAGCACGACGGGGTTGATCTTGGTCGGGTTGTTGAAGCAGCCGAAGGTCACATACCCGTTTTGCAGCGCCGGCAGAGGGCCGACTGCGGGGACGTGCGAGGGCGGCATGTAGCAGATATAGTCATCCGGCATGCGGATGAGTTTTTCCGTGAAGCCCGTGTCCACGCCCGGCGGCGACTCCACGGCGTCGGTAATCAGGTAATCGATGCTCTCGATGCCGGTGGTATTGATGAGTCCGCCCACCCATTTGACGATCAGCGGCGCCGGCTCGTGGGTGAGGGCGCGCATATGGGTACCGGCGCCATAGCCTGCCAGGTCTATGAGGATATCGATCTCATCTTCACGGATCTGCTCGATGAACTGTTCGTCGGTCAAGTAGGTGACGACCTGCCAGCGGGTGCAGAAACCCTTGATCCGGTGGGTAATGTAGTCCGAGACGGCGCTGGTGGAGTATGCGTAGATTTCGACGCCCTGCTTGACCAGTTGCTCCAGCGCGGTCGCCGTCATCGCACCGACGGGGTGCTGGCGGAAGCCGTCCGAGAACATGCCTACCCGCAAGCGCTTGTCGGGAGATTTGTCTCGCGGCACGGGGCGCGTGCTCTTCGCGTCCTTGGCAAAAAGGGCGCCGATTTCGCGGCAGGCGGCCTCGATTTCCGCTGCCGTCTTTTCCGGCATGTAGTGCAGGAGCGACAGCAGGTTCGACTGGGAGTTGACGTCAAGAGGCTGGTGCTGAAGCGCCTTCCGGTAGGATCGTTCGGCATCCGCCAGCCGGCCGATATCGCGCTGCGCATTGCCCAGGTTGTTGAGGTGCGCATGGGCGGCGTCCGGGCGGGGATCCGCGACGATCAGATTCTGGAGCAGCTCGATGGCTTCCGCCTGGCGATGCAGGCGCGTCAGGATCAAGGCCTTGAGCGCCTTGGCATTCAGACGCCCCGGTTCGAGTTTCAGCGCCAGGTCGACGTGCTTGAGCGCATCGTCCAGTTCGTCGGTCCGTAGCAAGGCGCTTGCGAGGCCGTGATGTGCCTCTATCTGCTGGCCGTCCAACTCGATGGCTTTGCGAAAGTGGCCTATTGCCAGGGCGATATTGTTGGCGAGAACCTCGATTTGCGCCAACAGCAGCCAGACAGGAGCCGGATCCTTGGAAAGCGTCCGGGCCTGTTCGGCCGCATCCCTTGCCTGATCATGTTGTCCGGCGTCGCACAATTGGCGGCCCAGCGCCAGCCAACCGGCCGCGTCGGTGGGGGTGCGGTGGGCGACGGTCAGGGGCTTGGCGGTCGTCGCCTTGCGCGCGACCCGGGCGGAAGGAAGTCGATTCAGCAGGCGAGCGGGATTTTGCTTGGACATGATGACACTGGACGGCAGATGGTAGCCGCTAGTGTAGGAAGGTCGGAAGGGAATGAATCCCCCGGAAAACGCGATATTTCGTGCCTAATCCCTCATAACATCGCGGTCCGGCGACGCTTGCCGGTCGCCAGGCGCTTGCCGGGCAGTGGCCGGAAACATGAAAAAGCCCCGGCTCGCGCGTGAACGCGAGCCGGGGCCGGTTTCTACTGGAGACCGTTGCCGGCCCCCAGAGAGGTACGACTTAGCGCAGCAGCGACAGGACCGTCTGCGGCACTTGGTTGGCTTGCGCCAGAACCGAGGTGCCAGCCTGTTGCAGGATCTGAGCACGGGTCATGTTCGACACTTCGGTCGCGTAGTCGGCGTCTTGAATACGCGAACGGGCGTCGGACAGGTTGTTGACCGTGTTGTTCAGGTTGGTGATGGTCGATTCGAAGCGGTTCTGGATCGCGCCCAGGTCGCTACGGAACGAGTCAACCTGCGAGATGGCCTTGTCGATGTTGTTCAGCGGATCGACGTTGGCTTCCGTGCCGGCGGTGATCTTGCCGGTGGAATCGGCGGTGGCATTGTAGTACGTGGTCGTACCGTCGCTGCCGACGCTCTTGATGTACAGGCTGCCGTTGGTGCCCTTCTCCAGGGAGTTGGTGCCACCCAGGCTGGCGAAAGCGTCGGTCGTGTTGTACGCAACGGCGGCCACGGTGGCCACGGCGGCGGTGCCCGGGAGCGTCAGGACGTTGCCGGCGGTGACTTCGCTGAAACCGGTGGCCGTGGCAACAGCGGCCGCGTCCTTGGTGCCCAGGGTGACCTTGCCGGTCGTCAGGTCGATCGAGTTGCCGCCCGTGCCGATGGTCCAGGTGTTCGTGCCATCCGAAACCACCAGCGTGCCGCCAGCGTTCGACTGGTACACGTTGAAGGAGGGATCGCCAGCGGCGTTCGTGGCGGTGGCCGCCTTGGCGGTGTCGAGGTCAACCAGGGAGCCCGAGCCATCCACGAAGGTGGTGGCGCCGGCAACCACGGACACGCCAGCCGCGGAGCCGCCGGCCGTCGTGTTGTACGACACGGTGTTGGCGGTGGCGTTGAACGTGGCGGCGAACAGCGAACCGCCAGCCTTCGCGTACAGCTTGCCGTCGTCGCCGACGACCAGCGTCGGGGCAGCCGGGGTGGCGCCCGTGTAGGTCAGGTCGACCGTCACGGCCGACTTGGCGGCGGTACCGGCGACGGCGTCCTTGAAGTTGCCGGCAGCGGTCAGCGACGTGCTGGAAACGCTCTTCGTCACGTCCAGGTTGGTCAGGCCCAGGGTCGACGAGTTGATCTGCTTCAGGTTGACGTTGATCGTCTCGTTGTCGTTCGCGCCGACTTGGATGGTCAGCGTTTGATCGCTGGCCAGCACCTTCACGCCGTTGAACTGGGTCTGTTGCGACACGCGGTCGATTTCAGACAGGCGCTGCGTGATTTCAGCCTGGATCGAGGACAGGTCGCTGGCCGAGTTCGTGCCGTTGGCGGCTTGAACGGTCAGTTCGCGGATACGCTGCAGGTTGTTGTTGATTTCGTCCAGCGAGCCTTCGGTCGTCTGAGCGATCGAGATGCCGTCGTTGGCGTTGCGAGCAGCCTGGGTCAGGCCGTTCACGTTGGCGGTGAAGCGGTTGGCGATGGCTTCGCCAGCGGCGTCATCCTTGGCGCTGTTGATGCGCAGGCCGGAGGACAGGCGGGTGATCGCGGTGCCCAGGGCGGACTGCGACGTGTTCAGGTTGTTTTGTGCAACCAGCGACAGGTAGTTGGTATTGATAACCGAAGACATGTATAGCTCCCGAGAGAGAAAGGCTTCTTCAAACTGGGCAGCTATCGCTACCCACAGATGCGGCGCTCGCCCGGTTGGACCGAAACGAAGTGTTCCGCTGCCTGGATAACGACGGCGTTACTCGGATCTTTAGGGTCGTTTTTCGAAGATTGCCGAAAATTTCCGGTTTTCTTTGCACCAAGTTGGTGCATTGATGGATTTAGGAGTAGCGTTGGACCGCGACCCGAGGGCGTTGGCTTCCCTCGGTGACAGATGAACGCCTTTATGCGGTGTTTTCGAGCTATTGCAGCGCGCTTCGGCGTGAGAGGATGCCCCACCGTCGGTAAGCGTGGCAGCCTGTGGTGGTTTCAAGTAGTTACGTTTCCAAGACCGCCCTGGACCGGGCTGCCCCCCATCTTTATCGCTATTCTTTTCCGCCCATGAAGAAAGTTCGTGTTCTGGTGTTCCCCTGCGGCTCGGAAAATGCGGCCGAAGTCCACCAGGCGCTGCGTTACTCCGTTCACGTCGAGATCCTCGGCGCCTCGAGTGTCGAGGATCATGGCCGGTTCCGTTTCGACAACTATATCGGCGGCGTGCCTAACATTGCCGACCCGTCCTTCGACCAGGCTTTTCATCGCATCATCATCGAGAACAGGATCGATCTTGTGTTCGCGACGCATGACAGCGTGTTGAACCATTTGGCGCCTCGCGCGAAATGCATGGGATTCTTCCTGGTCAACGGCGATCCCGAGGCGGCGGCCGTAGCGCGTAGTAAGCGAAGGACCTATGCGCTGTTCTCCGGCCTGGATTGGGCCCCCGCCACGTGGGCCTCGCCAGAGGACGTGCCGCAGTGGCCAGTAGTAATCAAGCCGGACGAGGGCCAGGGCGGGCAGGGTGTGTCCCTTGTGCACGACCTCGGGCAAGCACGGGCCGTGCTCGCCCAGGGGCCGGACAACCTCATTGTGGAGTACCTGCCGGGCGCGGAATTGACGGTCGACTGCTTTTCGGATGCCGACGGGGCACTCGTATGGGTGGGGCCGCGCACTCGGGAGCGGGTGAGGGCGGGTATCAGTATGCGATGCCAGCTATGGCCGGAGTCCTCGCCTGAAATCAGCGCCATTGCGGGAGAAATCAACGGTCGGCTACGGCTGCGTGGTCCGTGGTTCTTCCAACTGAAAGCGGATTCACTTGGGCGCTGGAAGCTACTGGAGATTTGCTGCCGGATCGCGGGCTCGATGGTTGCCCAACGAGCACGTGGCGTCAATCTCCCCTTGATGGCCGTGCAGGATTATCTGGGTCGCAAGCTGGCGGCGCTTCCTTCCGGCGCCGTCAGCGTGGTGGATCGCAATATTGCTACGCGTGCCGCGCTGGACGTTGAGTTCGATACGGTGTTCGTCGATCTCGACGATACCCTTGTCATGAACGGGCATGCCGTGCCGATAGTGTTGGCTTTCCTCCATCAATGTGTCGCCCAGGGCAAGCGCATCAAGCTGATCACGCGCCATGCGGCAATCGTAGGGGAGACATTGGCGGCCGCGCACATCGCCCCCACGCTGTTCGACGAGATCATCCATCTGCGCAACGGCGAACCAAAGGGCGACTATGTCAGCCCCCGTTCCATATTCATAGACAACTACTTCCCGGACAGGCTGGACGTCGCTCGCAAGACGGGCGTGCCCGTGCTTGATGTAGACGCCGTGGAATTCTTCCTGAGATAAGGACATGGTTACTTCCAATTCGAACGTCCCCGATTTTCTCGATGTCCTGCGATCGGAGCGGCGTGACTTGCTCGCACGCTTGCGCGCTACCCGCTTCCCAGTGGTCAAGCCCGGCTACAGCCAGGCGCAGGTCGTGCCGCACGCCACTTATGCTCCATGGCTGGATGACGCGCCTTTTATGAAGGTGTATGAGGTTATTAGCGCCAATACCTTGGTCGATATTTACCGCTGTTATGAGCTCACCACTCTGGCACGGCAAGTGGCCTCCTTGCCGGGCGATCTTGTCGAGGTGGGCGTATGGCGAGGTGGTACGGCGGCGTTGCTGGCGCATGCCGTACCCGAAAAGAACATCGCGTTGTTCGACACCTTTAGTGGCGTTGCCAAGGCGGATGCAGCCTATGACACCCTTTACAAGGGAGGCGAGCATGCCGATACGGATCGCGACATCGTTACTCGCCTATTTGATGAGTTGGGCCTGCGTTGCGCAATCCATGCCGGCATGTTTCCTGACGATACGCTGGATGGCCTGCCGGGCAGGATCAGCCTTGCGCACATCGACGTCGACACCTATCTGTCCGCAAAGGAGTCATTCGATGTGATCTGGCCTCGGGTGGTCCAAGGCGGCATGGTTGTGTTTGATGATTATGGATTCTGGGGATGCGAAGGTGTCACCCAATTTGTCAATGAGGACTGCAGCGGGCTGGCCGATGGCGTATTGATTCACAACCTAAATGGTCACGCCGTCGCCATCAAGACGTCCAAGGCGAACTGAACCGGCCGCGGCTCCAAGATGAAGAAAATCGCACATTACCAGACGCTGGAGTACGACCGCATCGTTACCCTGATGCGGAGCTATGCGCGCGATCGCGCCGGCTTGCGTGTCCTTGATTTCGGTTGCGGCCTCGGGAAGTTTCTTGCCTGCTTCAAGGAGCTGGGCTTGGACGTCGTGGGCGTCGACATGAACCTGGACTATGTGGCGAGGGCGCGCGAACAGGGATATTCCGCATATGCCCCCGAGGAATTCTTCCGCAGAAACGATGCGCCTTTCGACGTCATCTTCCTTAGCCATTTGGTGGAGCATGTCGCGCCGGACGACTTGGTTGGCTTGATTCCGAGGCTATGTGCCCTGCTTGGCGAGCATGGCCGGCTAGTGCTCTTGACCCCGACGCCAGGTGAGCGTTTTTATCACGACTTCTCTCACATACGGCCCTATCTCCCACAAAGCATTCGGCATGCTTTCGGTAACACCGGGATGCCCCTATCGTATGGGGAGGCCGCGTTGATCGAGCTTGTCGATATCTACTTTTTCCGCGATCCGTATCGTACACGGGGCTGGCGCTCTTTCTATGTGGGCAGCGGCGTCAAGCGTATGTTGACACGCTGGCTCAACGCCGCGTTCGATGGTCTCTGGCGGCTGTCGGGAGGCCGGATAGGTGTTCAGGCATCGTGGTTGGGCGTATATCGGATCAAGCGCTGACCGCCGAAAGAATGATCGCTACGATCCGCTCCATGTCGTTCCTGTCATAGCGCTGGTCGCAGGGCAGCGGCAGGCAATTCCGGACAAGGCGACTTTCGATCGTGCCCGGGGGACAGCGAGTCAGCACCTCGGGCCAGTATGTTGCGGCGTAGATCCGGTCCTGCATCAGTGCTTCCCTGAGTCCAACGTCACTGGTGACAAAGGGGTAGCATAGCGGGCCATCTATCGTAGGCAGCTGCACGTTCAACAGATTCAAATGCCCGAGATGGTCATGCAGGATGCGGAAATTCTCGTTGCGACGTGCCCGTGCGCCCGAGGTGTCCACTGCGCTTAGCAAGCGTTGCGTCAGTGTGGACATCGCGCGCGGCCGAGTGTCCGCCAAGGTGGCTTCGGATGCCTGGAAATCCGCGTAGCCACGCTCGGCGTCATATGCGAGGCGCTTGAGCAGATGCGCGGTGCGGGGCATCGAGTCATCTTCGGGTAGAACCACGTCCTCGGCAATGGCGCTACTGACCAGCAGTCCTCCATCAGGAATCCCAAAGAACTTTCGTGGCGAGTATATCGTCGCGAGGCATTCCTTCGGCTCGCAAAAGAATGCCTGCGAGTGATCCAGTATTACCTGCTCGGGCGCGATACGTCGAAGCAGTTGGGTGGTCTGTTGGCCGCAAATGCCGAAATAGTTGACGTAGAGAAGGCAATCCGTGGCGCGTGGCGTGACTTCCTTGCTCACGGCGAGTTGTTCATCAAGCGTGTAGAAGGCAATCTCGATACCCAGCGCACGAATGGGTGCCAACATGGCGTCGCAGATGTAAAACGGCATCCATACTCGATGCGGCTCGATTTTTTGCAACAGTAGGTGCAGTGCCGCACGCGCCGACTGCAGCGCAAGTGACTGTGGGTATGGCGAGAACCCTGGCCTGTCGCGCTCCAGCTCGAAATAGCCTCCGATCGCATCGGGTCGTTGCGTGCCGCCAATCATGGAGTTCAGTGAGCAAGTGGGGGGCTGGTTATAAGATCGTATTCGCGCAGGAGTCGCTGCGCGCCTTCCTTGCCGACCTCCATGAGGACATCGGCTATCGACAGATGCGGCGTAAACGGCTTCGCCCTTTGCGGATAAGGTGATCCGCGGGACTTCAGGAACTGCAATTCTATGCCGTGCGAGCGGAACGTCCCGGTGTCGTATAGCGCCATGCCGCCCACGGAGTTCACATAGTGGCTGGCGCCCTCGCGTGCACAGATTTCCAGAACGCGTGCTTCTCCCGTTGTAGTCCCCATAGGATGCACGTCGCTGGCCAGCACAATACTTGCCGGCAGGTCCAAATGATCGGCCACTATCGATAGCTGATTGCTGAGATAGGATGCCAGGTTGGCTTCCGGGTGGCGGATGATCCTTTCAAGCACAGGGAAGGATTCAGCGAAGTAGGGCGCGCGCCTGTAGCAGTTTTCGAGAGTCTTGCACATCTTGTCGCGCCAATGCGTGCCCGCCTGCACCTGCGTCTCGATTATCTGCTTGTAGGGCGTGGCCTGGTGGAGCGGTACGGTGATATAGCCGGGCAGTCCCGAGATCAGTACGCGGTTGCGGTTGACCCACCCGCCCTTGATGTAGTTGACGTTGTCGTAGATCACGAAGCGGTCAGCCGCGACAAGCAGTTGCCAGTACCCAAGATAGGGCAGGAAATACGGCTGCATGATCGCCAGGCGCATCAGGTCCTCGCCAGGTTCGCGATCAGCTCCACGATTTCGTCCAACTGTTCCAGGGGTAGATTCGGATACATCGGCAGGCAGATAACCTGATTGGCGGCCCGAGTCGCGATGGGAAGGTTTTCCGTTGTCGCTGACGCCTGGCCGCGGTACATCGGGAAGTCACTTATCAAGGGATAGAAGTAACGGCGAGCATAGATGTTGCGGGCCCTCAGCGCGAAGAACAGATCATCCCTGCTGTGCCTGTATTCGGGACCGATGAAGATGGGGAAGTAGGAATAGTTCGGCTCCAGCCCCTCTACCGGGGTCATGACGGAGACTCCTGGTATGTGAGCCAATCCTTCACGGTACCTCGCGTCGCGCAGTCGGCGCTCGTCGATGGCCTTCGCTACCCCCTTAAGCTGCAACAACCCGAACGCCGCATTGATTTCGCTCATCTTGCCGTTGATGCCCGGCGCGACGACCGTGGTTTCATCGGCAATACCGAAATTCTTCAGATAGTCGATACGCTTCTTGGTTTTCGCGTCCTGGGAAATGATCGCGCCGCCTTCGAAGGTGTTGAACACCTTGGTGGCATGGAAACTGAGTACCGACAGATCGCCATGATTGAGCAGGCTTGCGCCCCGGTAGCGCACGGCGAATGCGTGGGCGGCGTCGTATATCACCTTCAGTCCATAGAGGTCGGCGATTCGTTGTATTGCATCGACGTCGCAGGGGTAACCATAGCAATGCACCGGCATGATGGCCGTGGTGTGCGGCGTGATGGCCGCCTCTATACGTGCTGGGTCCATCGCCATGGTGGCGGGGTTGATATCCACGAACACGGGTTTAATGCCATTCCACACCAGGGAATGTGCCGTGGCGACGAAAGAGTAGGGCGTAGTGATAACTTCGCCGGTGACCCGCAAGGTTTGCAATGCCGACATCAAGGCCAGGGTCCCGTTGCTGAACAGGCTGATGTACGGCACTCCCAGGTATTGGCATAGCGCGTCCTCCAACTGCTGATGGAACGGCCCACCATTGGTCAGCATCTTGCTGTCCCATATCTGCTGCAGATATGGCAGGAATTCCTCCAGCGGCGGCAGCGTCGGCTGGGTGACATAGACGTTGGATTTTTGTAATGGATACGCGGCCATCGTCGGAGCGGGTGGCAGCGTATCGATAACGGGAGCGGGCAAGCTGGAGGGTGCAACCGCGGATAGCGGCTCGTTCACTCTCTGGTTCATCTCGCGGGCGTGTGACGTATCCATGGTCGCGAATCCGGATAAGGATGGGGATATACAGAAAAAGTGGGAAGCCTTGCTTCAAACCACCTGCGCCAGCAACCCATGCCCCGGCATTTCCCGCCAGGACTGGCTATGCATATAGGCCCGCAGCCGCGCCGTCGCCTGGCTGCGCAACTGGCACACGCGCGCCTCCGTGACTTCCATGATGGCGCCGATCTCCTTGAGATTCAGCCCTTGCTCGTAATAGAGGGAGAGCAACAGCTTCTCGCGGTCGGGCAGGGCGTCGATGGCCTCTACCAGCACCTGGCGGAAGTCGCCCGCCAACAGGTTGTCCAAGGGATTGGCGCCGGACGATGCGGCCGCGCCATTGCTCCAATCGGAATCGCCGCCGTCGCCGCCGCTCTCGGCGCCGAAGTCCTCGTAGTGCACGATCTGCACGCCTTGCGCGTCGTACAGCATCTCGTGGTACTCGTTCAGCGGCATGTCCAACTGCGCGGCGATCTCGGATTCGGTCGGCGCCCGCATCAGGCGCTGACCCAGGTGAGCCACCGCCTGCTCGATGCGCTTGGCCTTGCTGCGCACGCTGCGCGGCAGCCAATCCTGGTTGCGCAATTCATCGAGCATGGCGCCGCGGATGCGCGACGTGGCATAGGTCTCGAATTGCGCATCCGCGGTTTCCTGGTAACGCCGCGCGGCATCCAGCAGGCCGATCATGCCGGCCTGGATCAGGTCGTCCAGCTCGACGCTGGCCGGCAGCCGGGCGAGCAGCTGCAACGCAAGCTTGCGCACGAGCGGGGCATAGTCGGCCAGGCTGTCTTCGGGGTGGGGCATTGCGCTTTGACTTACGTAACCTTGGGGCGACGGAATAGTCCGTGTTGTTGTCCAAAGACCACAGACTATCCATGGCCTTAGGACTATCCCGGGGGGCGTGAGGCCCCACGGGCGGACTTTTGACTTCTTCGTGCAATTGTCGGCATTCCGCCCCGATCCATTCGGCCAAGGACGCAAGGATTTGAACGCTTATTTACAGAATTGCCCCAAACTAGGGAATTCTTTGTTGCTATATATATCCTTGAAGTGCGATATTTGTCGAACAAACAATTTTTGTCATACTTGACATAGAAAATGACACCACACATGGTAAATTCACTGACGTTTGCGAACAAAGGACACATTTCGCAATCTCGTTCGGAATCTCATGTGTCGTATGTAACGTTTGATTGCGCCGTTCGCCAAGACCGCCCCTCTAGAAAGTGACCAAGGGAAGACCCATGAAACATACTGAGAATTCTTTGCTCGCTGACATCCGCGAAGTCAATCTGTCCTATCTGCTATTGGCTCAGCGCATGTTGCGCGACGACTATGCCTCGGCCATGTTCCGCCTCGGCTTCAGCGACCAGGTTGCCGACATCCTGCTGCGCCTTTCCCCCGCGCAACTGGTCAAGCTGGCCAGCTCCAGCTCCCTGCTGTGCCGCTTCCGCTTCGACGACTACAGCCTGCTGTCGGCGCTGACCCACGATGTCCTGGGTGGCGCGCTGCAACAGGCGCACGCCACGATCCTCCTGGCCAAGCAGCCTGTCGAGCAACTGGCCTGACGTTCCCCCCGCCTTCGGGTCACCTCTATCTATACATGTCAGGTTTGTAACGGGCCATGGCGATCAAAAGCGTATCTCAAGAAGCCGACGAAATCCTGCTGGCCAGCGCCATGATAGGGCTGGGCGCGCGGCTTCAAGTCCTCGAGTCCGAAACCAGCCTCAGCCACGACCGCCTGGCGCGGCTCTACCGGGAAATCCGCGGCTGCTCGCCCCCGAAGGGCATGCTGCCTTTCTCGGTGGACTGGTTCATGACCTGGCTGCCGAATATTCATTCTTCCCTGTTCTACAACGTCTTCAAGTTCCTCAACGAGAACACCGGTAGCAAGGGCATCCGCGCCATCATCGATGCCTACCGCTTGTATCTGGAGCACAGCGGCGTCAGCGACAGCGAGCAGAGCGAACCGGTCCTCAGCTTCACGCGCGCCTGGATGCTGGTGCGCTTCTTCGAAGGCAAGATGCTGCAGTTGTCGGAATGCCGGCAGTGCGGCGGACATTTCATCGCCCATGCGCACGATCCGCGTGGCGATTTTGTCTGCGCCATCTGCCGTCCGCCCCCGCGCGCCGGCAAGACCCGCGCGGCCGCGAAGGAGCGCGCCGGACGTCGCGCGGGGGTGGCCGCCGACGTCGTCGGGCTGTGACGATTTCCGCTCAATAACCCCAAAAGCCGCCGAAATTCCCCTGTAACCCACGCTTTTGCGTGAGGGGAAACAGCGGATGATGGGCGTTCATATTACGTCTAAGCTTGGCAGGGGCCTGATGTGCTGATTGTTATTGGTTACTTGGTAGTCATTGCTTCCGTGGTCGGAAGCTTCGTCGTCATGGGCGGGCATTTGGGCGCGCTATACCAGCCGTTCGAATTCACCCTGATCGGTGGCGCCGCGGTGGGCTCTTTCCTCGCCGGCAACAGCGCCAAGTCGATCAAGCTGACCAGGAAGGCCATACCCGCGGCCCTGCGCGGCGCACCCTATAACAAGGACGTGTACATGGAGCTGATGTCGCTCATGTACGTGATCCTGAACAAGGCCCGCCGCGAGGGCCTGATGGCGATCGAGTCCCATATCGAGGACCCGTCGTCCAGCCCGATCTTCATGGAATCGCCGCGCATCATGAAGGATCCGAAGCTGATGGAATTCATCACGGATTACCTGCGCATCATGATCAGCGGCAACATGAGTTCCTTCGAAATCGAAACGCTGATGGACGAGGAAATCGAGACTTTCAGGCATGAAGCCCATGTGCCGGTGCATTCCCTGCAAACCGTGGCCGACGCCATGCCGGCCTTCGGTATCGTGGCGGCCGTGCTGGGCGTGATCAAGGCGCTGGCGGCCGTGGACCAGCCGCCCGCCGTGCTGGGCGACCTTATCTCCAAGGCCATGGTGGGGACCTTCCTGGGCATCCTGCTGGCCTACGGCTTCGTGGCGCCGCTGGCGTCGCGCGTCGAGAAGCAGACCGCCGAGTCGGTCAAGATCCTCGAATGCATCAAGACCACGCTGCTGGCGAGCATGAATGGCTATCCGCCGCAGCTGGCCGTGGAGTTCGGGCGCAAGGTGCTTTACTCGGGCGTGCGGCCGTCTTTCGCCGAGCTCGAAGAGCACGTGCGCCAGGCCAAGACGTCGGCCGGCAAGGCTTGAGGCGGTCGGGATACGTAGATGGCCACCGTCAATAATCACCGGGTCGTCATCCGCCGCAAGAAGTCCGCCGGAGGCGGGCACCACGGCGGCAGCTGGAAGATCGCGTACGCCGACTTCGTCACGGCCATGATGGCCTTTTTTCTCGTCATGTGGCTGATCAGCGTGGTGCCGCGCGAGGAACTCAAGGGCATCGCCGAGTACTTCCGCATGCCGCTGCACGTGGCGTTGACCGGCGGTCCCAGCAATTCCGCCCAGACCAGCGCCATTCCGGGCGGCGGCGCCGACCCCGTGCGCAGCGACGGCGAGATTCGCCGCGCCGATGGCACCCGCCTGGAGGCGCAGGTGAAGGGCGAGTCCGACCGGCGCGACCAGCGTCGCCTGGAGCAGGTGCGGTCGCGCATCGAAAAGACCATCGACACCAGCCCGCTGCTGAAGAATTTCCGCCCGCAGCTGATGATCGACATGACGCCCGAGGGGCTGCGCATCCAGATCATCGACAACCAGAACCGTCCGATGTTCGCGACCGGCCGGGCCGAGCCCCAGCCCTATATGCGCGACATCCTGCACGAGCTGGCGCCGGTGCTCAACGATATTCCGTTCAAGATCAGCATCTCCGGCCACACCGACGCGACACAGTACGCCCGGGGCGAACGCGCCTACAGCAACTGGGAGCTTTCGGCCGACCGCGCCAATGCCTCGCGCCAGGAACTGGTGGCCGGCGGCATGGCGGAAAACAAGGTGGCGCGGGTGGTGGGCCTGTCTTCCAGCTACAGCCTGGTTAAGGATGACCCCTATGCTGCCGTTAACCGTCGTATCAGTCTGGTGGTGTTGAACCGCGAGACGCAGGAAAGGTTCGATCGCGACAATGCCGCGGCCGCCGATGTCGTGGGCAAGGATGGCCGCCAGATCGGCAGCGCGATAGAGCAGCGCGTCGCGCCGCCGGCGGCAAGCGCGCCGGCGACGCCCGCAGCCGGTACGCCCGCGGCCGGTACGCCCGCGGCCGGTACGCCCGCCACGCCTGCGCCAGCGGCACAGTAACCGACGACTCTAGGGAGTTTTGAGTAAATGACGGCGACGATTCTGGTCGCGGACGATTCCGCGACGATGCGCATGATAGTTCAGGCCACGCTGACCGGCGCGGGCTGGAAAGTGGTTGCGGCCGCCAATGGCAAGGAGGCGCTGGCTCTGGCCATCGCGCAGGAAACGCCCGTCGACCTGGTGGTGAGCGACTGGAACATGCCCGTGATGGGCGGCCTGGGACTGATTTCCAGCCTGCGCCAGGTCGAGCGCTACGAGGATGTCCCCGTGCTGGTGCTGACCACCGAGGACGACGTGGAAAGCAAGACGGCGGCGCGCGACCTGGGCGTGTGCGGCTGGCTGCAGAAGCCGGTCGATCCCGATCTGCTGGTGGAAATGGCGACCGAATTGCTGGACGTGTCCGGCGAGCAGGCGAGTTGAAAGGAAAGGGCGGCCATGACAGGTCTTGACCTCAGTCAGTTTTACGAGACCTTCTTCGATGAAGCGGATGAACTGCTCGCGCAGATGGAGCAGCTGCTGCTCGAACTGGATGCCGGCTCGCCGGACATCGAGCAGCTGAATGCGATTTTCCGCGCGGCGCACTCCATCAAGGGCGGCGCGGCGACGTTCGGCACGTTCGCGCTGCTGGCCGAGACGACCCACCTGCTGGAAAACCTGCTCGATGCGATACGCCGTGGCGAAATGGCCTTGCGCACCGACATGATCGATATTTTTCTGGAAACGAAGGACGTGCTGAAGAGCCAGCTGGACGCCTATCGCGCCTCCGAGGAGCCGGACGCGGCAGCCTACGAACGTATTTGCCAAGTGCTCCGCCAATTGGCCCTGGAGCACAAGGGCGAGGCCCCCGCGCCAGTCACGCCGCCCGCGGCCGTGCAGGCGCCCGCGCCTGTCGCGCCGCCTCCGGCTCCTGCCGCGGCGCCCGCGCCGGTGGTCGAAGCCGCGGCGGCGCCCGCCGGCGACCTGCCGCTGCGCTTGCGCATCAACCGGATTTCGGAGAAGGACGCGGCGTCCATCCTGGAAGAAATGGGCAACCTGGGCCAGGTGCTGGCCAGCGACAAGGCGGGCGGTGGCCTGACCGTGTGGCTGGAGAGCACGTGCTCCTCCGACGATATCGAGGCGGTCTGCTGCTTTATCGTCGACGCCGACCAGATCGCCATCTCTCATGAGGCCGTGCCGGGCGCCGCTTCCGCGGAGGCACAGGCCGTCGACGAATTCGCGCAGGCCGCGGAGCAATTCGCCGCGCAGGCGCACGCCGAGCCCCCCGTTTCGGCCTCGGCAGCCCCGGCGGCCGCCGTGGAAGCTCCCGTCCAGGCCGCGCAAGCTGCCGCGCAGGCCGTGGTGCAGGCCGCCGCGGCGGCTGCCCAGTCCGGTGAACCGGCTGGCGCGCCCCGCGCCGCCCGCGCTGCCGCCCCCTCCAATACACAGGCCAGCCACGGCAGCAGCGAGTCGACGTCGATACGCGTCGGCGTCGAAAAGGTCGACCAGGTGATCAACCTGGTGGGCGAGCTGGTCATCACGCAAGCCATGCTGGCGCAGCAGGCCTCGACGCTGGATCCGGTGCTGCACGACCGCCTGCTCAACGGCATGGAGCAGTTGGAGCGCAATGCGCGTGATTTGCAGGAAGCCGTGATGTCCATCCGCATGATGCCGATGGACTACGTTTTCAGCCGTTTCCCCCGCGTAGTGCGCGACATCGCCGGCAAGATGGGCAAGCAGATCGAGCTGCAGACCTACGGCCGCGCGACCGAGCTGGACAAGAGCCTGATCGAGCGCATCATCGACCCCTTGACGCACCTGGTGCGCAACAGCCTGGATCATGGCATCGAGACGCCGGAGAAGCGCATCGAGGCCGGCAAGGACCCGGTGGGGCAATTGGTGCTGTCCGCGCAGCATAGCGGCGGCAATATCGTCATCGAGGTCAGCGACGACGGCGGCGGCCTGAACCGCGACCGTATCCTGAAGAAGGCGCTGCAGCAGGGCATTGCCGTCAGCGAGAACGCCACCGACGACGAAATCTGGCAGCTCATTTTCGCGCCAGGCTTTTCGACGGCGGAGCAGATCACCGACATCTCGGGTCGCGGCGTCGGCATGGATGTCGTGCGACGCAATATCCAGGACATGGGCGGCCACGTGCAGTTGTCGTCCGTGCCGGGGCAGGGCACCACCACCCGCATCGTGCTGCCGCTGACGCTGGCCATCCTGGATGGCATGTCGGTGCGCGTGGGCGAGGAAACCTTCATCCTGCCGCTGAACCATGTGACCGAGTCGCTGCAGCCCAACAACGAGCAGATCTATTCGGTGACCGGCAACGAGCGCGTGATGCACGTGCGCGGCGAATACCTGCCGCTGGTGGAAATGCACCGCGTGTTCGGCGTGGCCAATGCCCAGACCGATCCGACGCAGGCCATCGCCGTCATCATGCAGGCCGAGGACCGCCGCTTCGCGCTGCTGGTCGACCACCTGGTCGGACAGCACCAGGTGGTGGTGAAGAACCTGGAATCGAATTACCGCAAGGTGCCCGGCATTTCCGCCGCCACCATCCTGGGCGACGGTAGCGTCGCCTTGATTATCGACGTGTTTGCAATGGCGCGCGCCAACCGCGAAAAGTGGGCGCAACCCGAAGCCATGCTGACTTGAAGGAGAGAGAACAATGGCAGCCAAACCGCAATCGCAGGGCAGTCGCGTCGAGGACGTCGGCAGCGAATTCCTGGTGTTCACGCTGGGTGACGAAGAGTACGGCATCGATATCCTGAAAGTGCAGGAGATCCGCGGCTACGACGCGGCCACGGTGACGCGCATCGCCAACGTGCCGCCCTTCATCAAGGGCGTGACGAACCTGCGCGGCATCATCGTCCCCATCGTGGACCTGCGTATCAAGTTCAACCTGGGCAAGGTCGAGTACAACGAACAGACCGTGGTCATCATCCTCAACCTGGATCGCCGCGTGGTCGGCATCGTGGTCGATGGCGTGTCCGACGTGCTGATGCTGAATTCGGGCCAGATCCGTCCGGCGCCGGAATTCGGCTCCAAGCTGTCGACCGAGTACCTGACGGGGTTGGGCACGCTCGACGATCGCATGCTGATCCTGGTCGATATCGAGAAAATGATGACCAGCGACGAAATGGCGCTGGTTGAAAAAGCCGCCGCCTGAGCGGCGCGGGGCACGAAGGGGTGTGGCGGGGGCGCCGCCCCCAGGTACCGGGGGAAATCTAGCGATGCGCCGTTTCTTCGCCAATATGTCGATACGCGCCAGCCTGCTCGGCGTGCTGGCGTTCTTCTCGTTGATGTTGGTGCTCGGTGCGGTGCTGGGCGTCATGTCGCTGTACGTCAGCAACACCACGATGCAGGAGATGCGGCGTGGACAGGCGCTGGCGTCGGCGCTGGACGCCGCCGTGGCCGAGTACAAGAACACCATGATAAGCCTGGGCCGGGCGGCCTCGGTGCATCTGGGCGAAGTCATCAAGCATGTCGGCGACCCCGCCATTCTCGAACCGGGCCTGGCGGCGCCCGCCAAGAGCCTGCTGAATTTCGCCCGTATTTCCTATGACAAGTCGATGGCGGAGTTCAAGCGCTCCCAGGACTTGCCGCGACCGGACGGGCTGGACAGCGAGTTCAAGGAAATCGACGCGGCCTTCCTGGCGATGATGCAGGACGGCGTCAAGCCTTTGTTCGACGACCTGGCGAAGGCCGACCTGCCTAATTTCCAGCTGCACGGGCAAATGGTGTCGGACGTCATGGAAGACCGTTTCAACCTGGCCCTGGGGCAATTCGCAACCTGGCGCAAGCGCGCCAACGACGACGCCTTCGACAGCGCCGACGCACGCTACCAGTGGGTGCTGGTGGCCGTCGGCGCGGGCGGCGTCATCGCGGTATTCCTGGTGTTCTCCACCTACCTGTTCCTGCGCCGCCGTGTCATCCGCCCCCTGGACGAGGCGGCCCAGCGTTTCGATCGCATCGCGGCAGGCGACCTCACGGAGGCCATCGACGTGCGGTCGACCAACGAGATTGGCCGGCTTTACGCGGCGCTCAAGCGCATGCAGGAGAGCCTCACCCGCACGGTGGCGTCGGTGCGCCGGGGCGTGGAAGAGATCAACGTGGGTTCGCGCGAGATTTCCGCGGGCAATACGGACCTGTCCAGCCGCACGGAACAGCAAGCGGCCTCGCTGGAAGAGACGGCGGCGTCGATGGAGCAACTGGCCTCGACGGTGAAGCAGAATGCGGACAACGCGCGCCAGGCCAACCAGCTGGCGGCCAGCGCGTCGGACGTGGCCGAGCGCGGCGGTTCGGCGGTGAATGAAGTGGTCAGCACGATGCAGGGCATTTCGGCGAGCTCGCGCAAGATTTCGGAGATCGTCAGCGTGATCGACGGCATCGCGTTCCAGACCAATATCCTGGCGCTGAACGCGGCGGTGGAAGCGGCGCGGGCGGGCGAGCAGGGCAAGGGCTTCGCGGTGGTGGCGGGCGAGGTGCGTTCGCTGGCGCAACGCAGCGCCCAGGCGGCCAAGGAAATCAAGGGCCTGATCGAGGATTCGGTGACCAAGGTGGGCGCCGGTTCCGAGCAGGTCGAGCGCGCGGGCGCCACGATGCAGGAGATCGTCACGTCGGTGAAGCGCGTGACGGACATCATGGGCGAGATCTCGGCGGCGTCCGAAGAGCAGTCCAGCGGCATTGACCAGGTCAACCGGGCGGTCTCGCAGATGGACGAAGTGACGCAGCAGAACGCGGCCCTGGTGGAAGAAGCGGCCGCCGCGGCGGGCTCCCTGCAGGAGCAGGCGCAGCGCCTGGCCGAGGCCGTGGCCGTCTTCAAGATCAATCAAGGCCAGGTCATCGATATGCCGGCACGGCAGCTCGGCGGCACGCGCGCGCCCGCGCTTCCGGCCGGCGCCGACCACCTGGCCGAAGCGGCGGTTTAAGAGGCGGGTGTGACGACGACAGCGGCAGCGCCGGCCTTCCAGGTAGAACGGCAATTCGATTTTCGGGACACGGACTTCTCGCGCGTGCGCCGCATGATCCATGAGCGGGCGGGCATTTCGCTGGGCGAGCACAAGCGCGAAATGGTCTACAGCCGGTTGGCGCGCCGCCTGCGGGTGCTGGGGCGCGCGGACTTCGCCAGCTACCTGGACCAGTTGGAACGCGAGGCGGGCGACCCGGAGTGGGAAGACTTCGTCAACGCGCTGACCACCAACCTGACGGCGTTCTTCCGCGAATCGCACCATTTCCCCATTCTTTCCAAGTTCGTCGCCTCGCGGCCCGACCCCGTGTCGGTCTGGTGTTGCGCGGCGTCGACCGGCGAGGAACCGTATTCGATCGCCATCACGCTGGCCGAGACGCTGAGCAGCCGATCGCTGGCCAACGCCAGCGTGTTCGCCACCGATATCGACACCAACGTGTTGCAGAAGGCGCGCAGCGCCGTCTATCCCTACGAGCGGGTCGCCAAGATCGAGGAAGCGCGGCTGCGCCGCTTCTTCCTCAAGGGCAAGGGTCCGGCGGCGGGGCAGGTGCGCGTGCGTCCCGAAGTGGCGGGGCTGGTGCGTTTCGACATGCTCAACCTGCTCGCGCCCGCATGGCCGATCCAGGAGAAGTTCGACGCCATCTTCTGCCGCAACGTCATGATCTATTTCGACAAACCGACCCAGGCGCGGATCCTGGAGCGCTTTGTCCCGCTGCTCAAGCCGGGCGGCCTGCTGTTCGCCGGCCATTCGGAGAACTTCACTTATATCAGCCGGGATTTCCGTCTGCGCGGCCAGACCGTGTACGAATGCCTGGGCAGGCCGTAGCCGGGGCAGGAATATCAAATGCAAAAGAAAATCAATGTATTGTGCGTGGATGACTCGGCGCTGGTGCGCGGATTGATGACGGAGATCATCAATAGCCAGCCGGACATGACCGTGGTCGCCACGGCGCCCGATCCCCTGGTGGCGCGCGAGCTGATCAAGAAGCACAATCCCGACGTCCTGACGCTGGACGTCGAAATGCCGCGCATGGACGGCCTGGATTTCCTGGAAAAGCTGATGCGCCTGCGGCCGATGCCGGTGCTGATGGTCTCGTCGCTGACCGAGCGCGGGTCGGAAATCACCCTGCGCGCGCTGGAGCTGGGCGCCATCGACTTCGTCACCAAGCCCAAGCTGGGCATCCGTGACGGCCTGCTCGAATATACCGAGCTGATCGCGGACAAGATCCGGGCTGCCGCGCGGGCGCGCCTGCCCGCGGCCGCGCCCGCGAGCGCGCCGCCGCCGCAAGTCTTGCGGTCGCCCTTGTCGAGTTCGGAAAAACTGGTCATCATCGGCGCCTCGACGGGCGGCACCGAAGCCATCCGGTATGTGCTGCAGCCGCTGCCCGCGGACAGCCCCGCCATCCTGATCACGCAACATATGCCGGCCGGCTTCACGCGCTCCTTCGCGCAGCGGCTGGACGCCTTGTGCAGCGTGACGGTGCGCGAGGCCACGCATGGCGAGCGGGTGTTGCCTGGGCACGTCTATCTGGCGCCGGGGGGCGATACGCATATGCGCCTGGGCCGCAGTGGGGCAAACTATGTGATCGAGCTCGATCCGTCCGAGCCGGTCAACCGGCATCGGCCGTCGGTCGACGTACTGTTTCATTCGGCCGCCGTCGCGGCTGGCCGCAACGCCATAGGCGTCATCCTGACCGGCATGGGCAAGGATGGCGCGGCTGGCCTGCTCGAAATGAAACGCGCCGGCGCGCGCACCCTGGCCCAGGACGAGGCCAGCTGCGTCGTGTTCGGCATGCCGCGCGAGGCGATAGCCGTCGGCGCGGCGGATGAAGTGGTTGCGCTGGGCGCAATGAGCGAACGTATCCTCGCCAACGTGGGCGACCGTGGCCACCGCGTCTGACGCGGGGCAGGCGGGCCCTCGGGGCAAAGTATTTCTTGGAGTCTATGATGGTTGACAAAAGTTTGAAGATCCTGGTTGTGGACGATTTCCCGACGATGCGTCGGATCGTTCGCAACCTGTTGAAGGAGCTGGGTTTCGAGAACGTCGATGAGGCCGAGGACGGCGCCATCGCCTTGGACAAGCTGCGCAACGGCGGTTTCCAGTTCGTGGTGTCCGACTGGAACATGCCCAACCTGGACGGCCTGTCCATGTTGCAGCAGATCCGCGCCGATCCCAACCTCGCCAAGCTGCCGGTCCTGATGGTGACCGCCGAGGCGAAGAAGGAGAACATCGTCGCGGCGGCCCAGGCTGGCGCCAACGGCTACGTGGTCAAGCCTTTCACGGCCGCTACGCTGGAAGAGAAGCTGAACAAGATCTTCGAGAAAATCGCGGGTTGAGGTTGCCATGGACACCACGGAAGCCACGCCGCCCCAAATCCCGGGTAACGACCCCGGGGACCTGATCCACCGCATCGCTTCGCTGACCCGCATGTTGCGCGACAGCATGCGCGAACTGGGCCTGGACCAGGCGATCAAGGATGCCGCGCAGGCCATTCCCGACGCACGCGACCGCCTGCGCTATGTGGCGCAGAAGACGGAGCAGGCCGCGAATCGGGTGCTCAACGCCATCGACGAGGCCCAGCCGGTGCAGGATGACCTTGCCCGGAACGCCAAGCAGCTGGACGCGCGCTGGAACGAGTGGTTCGAGCAGCCGCTGGAGGTGCCGCAGGCGCGCGAGCTGGTGAAGGATACCCGCGCCTTCCTGCAAGGAGTGCCGGCGCAGACCCAGGTGACGCAAGCCAAGCTGATGGAAATCATGATGGCGCAGGATTTCCAGGACCTGACGGGCCAGGTCATCATGCGCATGATGGACGTGGTCGGCGCCATCGAGCGCGAACTGCTCCAGGTGCTGCTGGACAGCGTACCCACCGAAAAGCGGGACGAAGCCAACTCCCTGCTCAACGGCCCGCAGGTCAACGCGGAAGGCAAGACCGACGTGGTCACCAGCCAGGACCAGGTGGACGATCTGCTCGCCAGCCTGGGGTTCTGAGGCTTTTTGCCCCGGGTCGCCCCAGGGCGCCAGGCGCCGCCCGGCGGGTTTGCCCGGGCGGGCCCTCCCGGGCAGGAGGGCGCGGGGCGCCCGCCCCGCAAATAACGCCGTTTTCCCCCTTTTTATCCCCCCTTAGCCTGCGCCTGACGTTTTCTACAATGCCAGTCAGTGGCCGCACGACCCGGAATAGCGGCCGCTTGACCCATCCCCCCGCATGGCAGAAGAAAGCGACCTCGAAAAAACCGAAGCCGCCTCTCCCAGGCGCCTGGAAAAGGCGCGTGAGGAGGGGCAGGTGCCGCGTTCGCGCGAGCTCAGCACCTTCGCGGTGCTGGTCGGCGGACTCGCGTACCTGTGGCTGGGCGCTCCGCTGGTGTATCGGGGCCTGGAAGGCATCATCCACAACGGCCTGGGTTTCGATTCCCGCGTGCCGCGCGACACGAACGTGATGATCGCCAACGCGGTCCAGAGCGTCGGCGAGGTCATGCTGGTGCTGGCCCCGTTTTTTCTGGTCGTCGCCGTGGTGTCGATAGCCTCGCAACTGGCCATCGGCGGCCTGGTGTGGTCCACCAAGCCCCTGGAATTCAAGTTCGACAAGCTGAACCCGCTCACGGGTTTCGGCCGCATCTTTTCGTGGACCACCATCGTCGAGCTGGCCAAGACCCTCCTGAAGGCGGGTATCGTGGGCGGCATCGGCGCCGTCGCCATCTGGCGCCACCATGACGACATGATCGCCCTCATGCACACCACGCCCGTGCAGGGCCTGGTCGGGATGCTCAAGATCGTCGCGACCTGCTGCGCGCTCATCATCGCGTCGATGATTCTTCTGGTCCTCGCCGACGTGCCCTGGCAGATCTTCAGCCACCTGAAGAAGCTGCGCATGAGCAAGGACGACGTCAAGAAGGAATTCAAGGAAAGCGAGGGCGACCCCTTGCTGAAGGCGCGCATCCGCCAGCAGCAGCGCCAGGCGGCGCGCCGCCGGATGATGGCCGACGTCCCCAAGGCCGATGTCGTGGTCACCAACCCCACGCACTTCGCGGTGGCGCTGAAATACAGCGAGGGCGATATGTCCGCTCCCCGCGTGGTCGCCAAGGGAACGGGTTTGATCGCCGCCCATATCCGCGAGATCGCCCGGGAAAACCGCGTGCCCCTGCTGGAAGCCCCTCCGCTGGCGCGCGCATTGCACAAGCATGTGGAAGTGGGCAAGGAAATCCCGGTAGCGCTGTACACGGCCGTGGCCGAAGTACTGGCCTGGGTGTTCCAGCTGCGCGCCTGGCGACCGGGCTGGGTGCAGCCCACGCCGCCCACCGATCTGCCGGTGCCGTCCCAGCTCGACCCGCAGGCGCAAGCCGCGGCCCAAGGAGTTTAAGTCGATGAGCGAATTGCTCGCCATGTTCAAGGCCAACGGCGCCGCCCAGGCGCGCCTGTTGGCGGGTCCGTTGTTGATCGTCCTCGTGCTGGGCATGATGATCCTGCCCTTGCCGGCGTTCATCCTGGACCTGCTGTTCACGTTCAATATCTCGCTGGCCGTGATGATCCTGCTGGTGGCCATGTTCACGCGCAAGCCGCTGGACTTCGCCGCCTTCCCGTCGGTGCTGCTGTTCGCCACGCTGCTGCGCCTGTCGCTGAACGTCGCGTCGACCCGGGTCGTCCTGATGCACGGCCACTCCGGTCCGGACGCCGCCGGCAAGGTGATCGAAGCCTTCGGCCACTTCCTGGTGGGCGGCAATTTCGCCATCGGCATCATCGTCTTCGTGATCCTGACGATCATCAACTTCATCGTCATCACCAAGGGCGCGGGACGTATCGCCGAGGTGGGCGCGCGCTTCACCCTGGACGCCATGCCCGGCAAGCAGATGGCCATCGACGCCGATCTCAATGCCGGCCTGATCCGCGAGGACGAGGCACGCCGCCGCCGCGCCGAGGTGTCGCAGGAAGCCGATTTCTACGGCTCCATGGACGGCGCCAGCAAGTTCGTGCGCGGCGATGCCGTGGCCGGCCTGCTGATCATGGTGATCAACGTCATCGGCGGCCTGCTCGTGGGCGTGGCCCAGCATGACCTGTCGGTGGGCGAGGCCGGCCGCGTCTACACGCTGCTGACCATCGGCGACGGCCTGGTCGCGCAGATCCCGGCGCTGGTCATCTCGACCGCGGCCGGCGTGGTGGTGTCGCGCGTGGCCAACGACCAGGACGTCGGCCAACAGATCATGGGGCAGTTGTTCTCCAATCCCCGCGTGCTGTTCCTGACGGCGGCCATCATCGGCATCATGGGCCTGATTCCCAACATGCCGCACGTCGCTTTCCTGTCGCTGGCCGCCATCTTCGGCGGCTCGGGCTACTGGATGGTGCGCCGCGAAATGCGGGCCAAGGCCGCCGCCGCGCAGCAGCCCAATCCCGGCCAGAACCAGGCCAAGGCCGCCGCGGCCGAGGCCAGCTGGGACGACGTTTCCATGGTGGACCAGTTGGGCCTGGAGGTGGGCTATCGCCTGATTCCGCTGGTCGACCACGCGCAGAACGGCGAATTGCTGCACCGGATACGCAGCCTGCGCAAGAAGTTCGCGCAGGACGTCGGTTTCCTGCCGCCGGTGGTCCACATTCGCGACAACCTTGAACTCAAGCCCAACGACTATGTCATCCAGCTCTCGGGCGTGGAAGTCGGCCGCGGCGTCGCCATGCCTGGCCAATGGCTGGCCATCGACCCGGGCGGCGTCACCCTGAAGCTGAAAGGCACGGCCACCACGGATCCCGCCTTCGGCCTGCCGGCGGTATGGATCGAGGCTTCGATGCGCGACCAGGCGCAGATCGCCGGCTACACGGTGGTCGACGCCAGCACGGTGGTGGCCACGCATTTGAACCACTTGATGCATCGCCACGGCTCGCTGTTGCTGGGCCGCCAGGAAGTGCAGCAACTGCTGGACCGCATCGGCAAGGACGCTCCCAAGCTGGTGGAAGACCTGGTGCCCAAGACGCTGTCGCTCACCATCCTGCAGAAGACGCTGCAAGGCCTGCTGGCCGAGGAAGTGCCGATCCGCGATATGCGTTCGATCATCGACACGATTTCCGAACATGCGCCGCGCCTGTCGGCCCAGGCTTCCACCGCCGGAGGCCAGCCCGACGTTGGCGAACTGATCGCGCTGTCGCGCCGCGCCCTGGGCCGCGCCATTACGCAGCAGTGGTTCCCCGGCGACGGCGAGATCCGCGTCATCGGGCTGGACGTCAAGCTGGAGCGGGTGCTTTCGCAAGCCATTTCCACCAGCGGCGTGCTGGAACCCGGCCTGGCCGAGAACGTGCTGCGCGAGGCGCAAGCCGCCGTCCAGCGTCAGGAAGCGCTGGGCAACGCCCCGGTGCTGGTGGTGTCGCCGCTGTTGCGTCCGTCGCTGTCGCGCTTCCTGCGCCACCACCTGCCGCAGCTCGGCGTGCTGGCCAATACTGAAATTCCCGATGAGCGCATCGTGCGTGTGACCGCGCTGATCGGCGGGAGCCCGGCTTGAACATCCTGCGATTCTTTGCCCCGACCAACCGCGAAGTGATGCGGCAGGTCCGCCAGGCCCTGGGGCCTGACGCCTTGATCATTTCCAGCCGCAGCGTCGATGGCGGTATCGAGGTCATGGCGACCGATCCGTCGGCGCTGGACGATCACGGTCGCCTGCGCCGCGCCGAGCCCGCCTTGCAGGAAGTCGCGAGCGCGGTGGAGGAGGGCGCGGCCTATCGTCCTGCCGCGGCGCCACCGCAGCCCCAGCCCCAATCGTGGTCCCAATCCCGGCCCCAATCCCCGCCCCAATCCCCGCCCCAACAGGCTCCGTCAGCCCCATATGCGCGTTCGGCCTACGAGGCCGTACCGCCGGCCGGCTACGGGTCGGCGCGGTCCGCCGCCTACGCGACGCCCGAGCCGTCCGCCCATGCGCCGGTTCGCCCCACGGCCTACCAGCAGGACGACGACGAGGAGGACGGCTATACCTACACCCCGTCCCGGCCGGCCGCGCCACCCCCGCCGGCGCCACCGGCGCATCCCAGCCGCATGGCTGCCCGCTATGTCGACATCGCCGACCTGCCGGCCGACGAGCCGCCCGCGATAGCGCCAGCCCCGTCGCTGGAGATGCCCGAGCCGTATACCGCCAGCGCCCTGACGACCGGGCAGCGCGCCGGCGCCGCCTATGGCGCCATGACCGATAGCGCCATGACCGACAGCGCCCTGTCGGTGGTGGACGAGGACACGCCCGCACCCGACGCCGAGCAGTCGCCCGTGGCGGCGCAGGAGTGGCGCCAGGCCCTCGAGGCACTGCGCGGCACCCTGGAAAACCGTATCGACGGCCTGCTGTGGAGCAAGGGCCTGCGTGCCGAACCGGTCGCCGCCACGCTGTTCCGGACGCTGCTGGAAGCAGGCTTCAGCGCCGCCCTGGTGCGCGCGCTGATGGACCGCCTGCCGCGGCAATATTCCGCGGCGCAGGCCTTGAACTGGGCTCGCGACGAACTGGTGTCCCATCTGCCGGTGCTGGGCAGCGAGGACGAATTGCTCGGCGATGGCGGCGTGTTCGCCCTGGTCGGTCCCACCGGCGTCGGCAAGACCACCACGCTGGCGAAGCTGGCCGCCCGCTGCGTGGCGCGCGTGGGCCGCGACCAGCTGGCGATGCTGACCACCGACAACTTCCGTATCGGCGCGCACGAGCAGTTGCAGATCTACGGCCGCCTGCTGGGCGTGCCGACCCGTTCGGTGCGGGATGTCGGCGAACTGCGCGCCACCCTCGGCGAGCTGGGGCATCGCAAGATCATCCTGATCGACACCACCGGCATCAGCCAGCGCGACCACCATGTCGCCGAGCAGGCCGCCATGCTCAATAACGCCGGCCGTCCGGTGCAGCGCCTGCTGGTGCTCAATGCCGCCAGCCAGGGCGACACCCTGGACGAAGTGGCGCAGGCCTATCGCAATGTCGGCAGCCAGCCGCTGCGGGGCTGCATCATCACCAAGGTGGACGAGGCGGCCCACTATGCCGCCGCCCTCGACACCGCCATTCGCCACCGCTTACCCATACATTACGTGTCGCGCGGCCAGCGGGTGCCCGAGCACATGGAACTTCCCGTCGCGGCCGAACTGGTCGACGGCGCCTTCGCCTGCCTGAAGCGGCCGGCCCTCTACGCCCCCAGCGAATCGGACCTGGCGGCGCTATGGTCGGCGTCGCGCGAAGCCGCCGGCGGCGAGCTGGCGGACCCGGTGCGGCGGCGCCAGCTGCTGGCGGCGGCCGTGGCCCAGCCCGTCGGCAAGCGCGCCGACGACGAAGAGGAAATGGACGCCGCGCTGGCCTGGATGAACACCGACCCGGCCTGCGTGCAGGCTCGCCTGGGTTGGCGCGAATTCGGCGGCGCGCGTCCCTTGCCCACGGAGGCGTTGTGGAGCAAGCCGCTGGAGATGGCGCGCAGCGAGTTTTCCGCCACCTGCCAGCGCCATTTGCTGGCCATACATGGCAAGGCGCCCTTGCGCGGCGACGGCCTGCCGTCCGGCCAGTTGCACGCCGCACTGCTGATGAGCGACCGGGGCGCGGCCTTGTCGGCGCCGGCGCACCAACTGGTGCTGCAACATGGCGCCGTGACCACCTATGCCGCGGCCGGTGCGGCGCAGGGCAATCCCGCCGATGCCCTGGCGGCCCGCGTCCAATGGCTGGGCGACGCCTTGCCGCACCTGCCTGTCGTGCACGTCATCGACGCCGGCACGTCCGCGCTGTGGTCCGCCTTGTCGGAGCAGGGCCATGCCTGGGTGTCGCGCTGCACTGGCGCCTTGCGCGTCGTCCAGGATGAAACGCCCACCATCCTGCAGGCCGTTGCCAAGACCCTGGGCTATGTGCCGGTAGGGCAGGCCGGCGACATGCCGGGCCTGACGTTGATGAAGGATGACAAGCCCGTGGTCCTCCGCCTGTGGGCGGCCGGCAGCGAGGTATCGCTGGCCGCGCGGGGGAGCGACGGCGCGCCCTTGCGCCTGGTCTGCGCCAAGTTGATAGACCCCGCCGGCAAGGTGGTGTCCGTGCTGTACGGCCTGACCAATGTGAGCGTGGTCCAGGCCGACGCGGCGGCGGTGGCCCGCTGGCTGGTGCTCA
Organism: Achromobacter aloeverae; assembly: GCF_004121055.1. Taxonomy (GTDB): domain Bacteria; phylum Pseudomonadota; class Gammaproteobacteria; order Burkholderiales; family Burkholderiaceae_B; genus Bordetella_C; species Bordetella_C aloeverae. Next base: position 471,875 of record NZ_PYAL01000001.1, on the reverse strand, counting down.
ACGAGCAGGCCAAGTCGGCGTTTCGCTACATGGTCCATGCATGGCAACCCCTGGCGGGCGCGGGCACGGGCGACGATGCCTTGCAGCGCCAGGCGCTGATGGCCGGCCAGTTGGGCGCGGCCTGCTGGCAGTTGGCGCACGCGGCCAATGCCGCCGTGATGCGGCGGCTGCTGCAAAACCTGATGGGGCCCGAGCGCAAGCTGCCGGCGCGCCTGGTTCCGCCGGCGCTGCTGCGCTTTTTCGCGATGGTGGAAATGGCGGGCTGAGCGGCGCCGCCAGACCCGGACGGTGGAACGTACAAGGGGCCGCCCCATAACGATGGGGCGGCCCCTTGTTCATCCCGCGTGGCGGGACACGGTTGCGCGGAGGGCCCGGCGCGCCGTCCCCCGCGCAATGCGCAGTCAGCGCGCGACGTAGGCCTTGCGCAGGGCGCCGGCGGCGCCGGAGCGGCCTTGCGAGGTGTAGAGATTGCTGGCCGCGCCGACACTGCGCAGGGTTTCCAGCGCGTCCTCGGTATGGCGCAGGTGCATGTCGATCAGCGAGCCGTTGCGTTCGTTGATGGCGGCGGCCTTGGTCGAGTGCGCCAGCAGCGCCTGCCAGGCCTCGGCCAGTTCAGGGTGGCGGGCGACGGCGGCTTCGGTGCCTTCGTGCGCGGCGGGCAGGCCCAGGTCGGCCAGCAGCGTATCGCGACGATGGCTCAAGCCCCCCAGCCGGGCGGCGTATTCATTCTTGCGGTCGGTGATGGCTTGCAGCGTCTCGAAGGACTGGCGGCCGCTCAGGGCGGTGCATTCTTCCTCCAGCAGGGAGGTAAATTCGACGATGACCGCGTCTTCCTCGCGCAGACAGTCCAGTAATTGCGCCACATAGTCCATACCGGGGCTCCGACTCGCTCTAGAGTGTTAGAGGGTTGTCACGGGGTTGCTTCAGGGGGTTACTTCACGAGTTCACGGGCGCTGGCGATGATGCCGTCCGCGATCTTGCCGGCGTCGATCTTCAGTTGCCCCGAAGCGATCGCCGCCTTGATTTCCGCCACGCGGGCGGTATCGATATCCGATTTTCCGTCCTGCAGGTCGGACAGGGCGCGCGAAGTGTCGCTCAGTTCGACCTGGGACGACCCGCCGCTGCCGCCGCCGACGGCGCCGCCATAGGCCTGGGCCAGCGTGCTGCGCTGGGAGACTGAGTCGGCGCCCAGGGTGGGGCGGGTGGTGGGAGCGTTGATTTTCACGTTGTTTCTCCGTGCTGCGGCTGCGATCCGCGGGTACGGGTCCAGGCTGTCGATGTCCTTGTAACGGCAAGCCCCGCCCAAACTTTAGGGGGCGTGGCCGGGCGTGTACGCGATTGTTGTAACACGATTCAAAGCGGGACTTCGACGCTCCCGGTCCGCTGCACGATGCCGCTGACGATCTGGCCGGAGGGCGTGCGCACCTGGACGGTGGAGCCCGGGGCGGCGCTTTCCATGGCCACGCCTTCGCTGCTGACGGTGAAGCCGCGGCCATGCGCGTTGATGCGGACCGTCTGGCCGCGCTGGATCGTGCCGATACTGCGCAGGGATGTCAATTTGATGGGCTGGCCGCTGGCGATGCGATAGCTGGCGGTCATGCCGACGATGGATTGCGCGTCCGTGACGGCGCCGGGCGGCAGGTTCACCAGGTCGCCGTCGCGCGGCGCCATGGCGTCCGGGGTGATCGGTTCGCCGGCGTTGATGGTGCGGGCGGCCACGACATACTGGCCCGGCACGCTGATGGACGCCTGCACGTAGATGCTCCACGGCTTGGGCGCGGCGCAGCGCACGCCCACGCTCATGCGCGAGCGCGGGCGGGCGCCGGCCGACATGAAGGCGGCGAGATCGTCGCAGGCCTGCAGCCTGTCCGTGTGGATTTCGTCGAACTTGATGGTCGGATTGGGGGAAATGCTGGCAAGTTGCTGCCGCAAGTAGTCATCCGCCACGCTCAGGACGGCCGCCGGATCCTGCGGCTGGACGGCGGTCGCGGCTTGCTGGGCGGACACGGCCAGGGGCAGGGCGGTCGACGCGGCAAGGACGAGACGGATCACAAAGCGAGAGAAAAAGCGCGACATGGGACAGGCCCGGTATTTCAACGTAGGGGAATTGTAGGAAGGGGAGGCCCAAACCAATACCCGAATTAGCTGAGAAATCCGGGGTTATTTGCGTAATTGTTCGCAAGGTTGCGAACCTATGATTCTGGTCATCCCAGAAAAGCGGGCAATGCGCTCGCCGTGTGCTGGGACGGCGCCGCCGGGCTACCGCTCGCCGCCGTAGCGGACTTTATAGGAAACGGCCACCAGATGGATCGTCTAAGCCAGGAACTGTCGTTCTTCCAGCAATCGATCGCCTTGCGGGCGAATCGCCAGGAAGTGCTGTCGGCCAATATTGCCAACGCCGACACGCCCAACTACAAGGCGCGCGATTTCGATTTCGCCACGGCCATGCAGAACGCGATGGACACCCGCATGCGGCTGCCCGACACCAGCCTGGCGCTGACCTCGCCGCGCCATATCCCCGCGCAGGCGTCCAGCCAGGCCGGCCCCACCGATCTGCTCTACCGCAACCCCTACCAGGCGAGCCTGGACGGCAATACGGTGGACATGAACGTGGAGCGCGTGCAGTTCGCCGACAACGCGTTGCATTACCAGAGCAGCATGTCCGTGCTGAACCAGCAGATCAAGGACATGATGCGCGCGGTTAGCGAATAACCGTCAGCGAATAAACGTCAGCAGAAAAGCGTCAGCCAAGATAAACCCAGGGAACAGACATGCCACTCCTGAGCATCTTCGATATCGCCGGTTCCGCCATGAGCGCCCAATCGCAGCGCATGAACGTGGCCGCCAGCAACCTGGCCAATGCCGACAGCGCCGTCGGGCCCGACGGCCAGCCGTACCGCGCCCGCCAGGTCGTGTTCCAGGTGAGCCCGCCCGCCGGCCAGGCCTATGGTCAGGAAATCGGCGGCGTCCAGGTGGCCGGCGTGGTCCAGGACCAGTCGCCGTTCAAGCGTCTCTACGATCCTCGCAATCCCCTGGCGGACCGCGATGGCTACGTCAACATGCCCAACGTCGATCCCGTGGCCGAGACCGTCAACATGATCTCGGCGTCGCGCTCCTACCAGGCCAACGTCGAGGTGTTGAACACCGCCAAGACGTTGATGCAGAAAACCTTGACCATCGGGCAATAAGCGCGGGTGTCCCCGCGCAATTCCAACCGGAATCGTTCATGACCACGACCACCTCGACTACCTCGACTTCGAGCGCCAATTCGGTCGGCTCGTCGGCCAGCAGCACCGCCAGCAGCGCGGCCGACATCCAGAACCAGTTCCTGACGCTGCTGGTTACCCAGCTCAACAACCAGGATCCGCTGAACCCGATGGACAACTCGCAGCTGACCTCGCAGCTCGCGCAGATCTCCACGGTGCAGGGCATTACCGACCTGAAGACCCTGGTGTCCACCATCAGCGGCCAGGTCGACGTATCGCAATCGATGTCGGCGGTTTCCATGATCGGCAAGAAGGTGCTGGTGCCCGGCACGGCGCTGAAGATAGACACCGACGCCACCGGCGGCCGCGTGACCACGCCTATCGGCATCGACCTGCAGGCCGATGCCGCCGATGTGAAGATGACCATCAGCGATTCGACCGGCCGCGTGGTGCGCACGATGGACCTGGGTGCCCAGAAGACCGGCATCCTGTCCCCGACGTGGGACGGCAAGGACGATTCGGGCAATTCCATGGCCGACGGCCAGTACACCATCGCCGTCACCGCCACCGACAGCAATGGCGCGGCGGTGACTGCCGATGCGCTGTCCTCCGGCACGGTGCAGAACGTGGCGTACACCACCAGCGGTGTGCGCCTGGACCTGGGCCTGCTCGGCCAGTTCAGCGTGCTGGATATCCGCGAAGTTCTAGGTTGATGTTTTGAGCGTCCGCCTCCGCGCGCCGCGCGGCTTGTGGTGGTTCACCAGACGGTTCACTAAATTTTTTGAATAGCGAGAGATACACATGGGCTTCGGACAAGGACTTAGCGGCCTGAACGCCGCCGCGCAGAACCTGGACGTCATCGGCAACAACATCGCCAACTCGGGTACCGTGGGCTTCAAGGCTTCCAGCGTCCAGTTCGCGGACGTCTACGCCTCGTCGCGCGTCGGCCTGGGCGTGAAGGTCTCCACCGTGCAGCAGCGCTTCACCGTGGGCACGATCTCGTCGGGCGGCCAATACGACATGGCCATCGACGGCGCCAACGGCTTCTTCCGTACGGTCGATGGCAGCGGCAATATCCTCTATACCCGCAACGGCCAGTTCTCCATCGACAAGAACCTGAACATCGTCAATGCGCAGGGGCAGTACCTGACCGGCTACGGCACGGGCGGCATCGGCACCGCGCCGATCACGCTGTCGCTGCCGCAGGCCAACATCGCCCCGCAGGCCACCGACTCGGCCGGCTTCGTCGCCAACCTGAACGCCAACGCCACCGTCATCGACAGCACCGCGACGCCGTTCGATCCGACCAACGCCGACACCTATACCGATACGCAGCCGATGACGGTGTACGACTCGCTGGGCAACTCGCACCAGCTGACGCAGTACTTCGTCAAGCAGGCGTCCGACACCACGACCGGCGAGAGCGTCTACGACGTGTACTACACGCTGGACGGCGCCGCCATGGCGCCGACGACCGCGACCGGCACGCCGACGGTCTGGGGCGGCGCCACGCAGCTGAAGTTCGACAGCGCCGGCCGCCTGACCACCACCCCCGCTACCCAGCTCGTGACCCTGGCCAACCCCGGCGGCGCGTCTTCGCCCGCGGCGGACCTGAACATCAACATCAACTACACCGGCACCACCCAGTACGGCAGCGACTTCACGTCCAGCAAGACCCCCAACGGCTATACCTCGGGCGAGTTCACCTCGATCTCCTTCGGCACCGACGGGTCCATCATCGCCAGCTATTCGAACGGCGAAACGCAGAACGTGGGTACGGTCGTGCTGGCCAACTTCAACAACGTACAGGGCCTGCAACCGGTGGGCGACAACGCCTGGAAGGAATCGGCCGACTCGGGCGCCGCCCAGCTGGGCCAGCCCGGCACCAACGGCCTGGCCCTGATCCGCGGCCAGTCGGTGGAAGAGTCCAACGTCGATCTCAGCTCGGAACTGGTCAACATGATCGTCGCGCAACGCACTTACCAGGCCAATACGCAGACCATCAAGACCCAGAGCGACGTGCTGCAGAACCTGTTGCAGATCTCGTAATCGCGGTACCCGCGGCGCCGTTCGCGGCGCCGACCCCGGGACGCGCGATGTCCGCGCCCCGGGCAACCCGGCAAGCCCTTATTCATTGAATCACCCCCGGGACGCAAACCCGACACGGAACCGAACCAGGCATGGATCGCATCATCTACACCGCCATGAACGGCGCCGCTCGCATCACCGAGCAGCAGAGCGTTCTGACGAACAACATGGCCAACGTCAACACGGTGGGCTTTCGCGCGCAGATGTCCATGTACCGCTCGGTGCCGGTCAATGACGGGACCAGCCTGCCGACCCGCGTGGCGACGGTGGCGGCGACGCCGCGCAGCGACTTCCAGATGGGCGCGCTGCAATCCACGGGCAACCCCCTGGACGTGGCCATCACCGAAGGCGGCTGGTTGGCCGTGCAGACTCCGCAGGGCGAGGCCTACACCCGCGCCGGCGATCTGCAGGTGGGCGTCAACGGACAGTTGCAGACCTCGCAGGGCGTTCCGGTGCTGTCGCAGCAGAACGGCGTGATCGACGTGCCCGCCATGGCCGCGCTGACCATAGGCGCGGACGGCACGGTGACCGCCATCGGCGCCGGCGATCCGCCCAACACGATCCTTAACCTGGGCCAGCTCAAGCTGGTCAAGCCGGACCAGAACACGCTGGTGCACGGCGACGACGGCGTGTTCCGCCGCGTTGCCGCCAACGGCCAGCCGGCGCCTCCCATGCCGGCCGACCCGACGGTGCGCGTCACGTCGGGCGTGCTGGAAGGCAGCAATGCCAATGCGGCAACCTCGATGGTCGGCATGATCGAGAACTCGCGCCGCTTCGAAATGCAAATGCAGGTGGTCAAGGACGCGGACACCAACGAAGAACGCGCCAACGGCATCCTGTCTGTGACCTCGTAAGGCCGCCCTGAACGTACGCTCTGATACCGACGCTTTGAAATCGACGCGTTAAAACCGAATTACCTGCCGGACGCCTTCCCCTCCCGCCCGGCAACCCAGGAGTCTAAAACCATGCTTCGTTCGCTCTGGATCGCCAAGACGGGTCTCGAAGGTCAGCAAACCCAGCTGGACGTTATCTCGAACAACCTGGCCAACGTCAACACCACGGGCTACAAGCGCAGCCGCGCCGTGTTCCAGGACTTGATGTACCAGACGGTGCGCCAGCCCGGCGCCCAGGTCGGCGACGCCAACCAGCTGCCTTCCGGCCTGCAACTGGGCACCGGTACGCGCGTGGCGGCGACCGAGCGCCTGCATACCCAGGGTGGCATGACCAGCACCGGCCAGGACCTGGACGTCGCCATCCAGGGCGCCGGCTTCCTGCAGATCCAGTTGCCGGACGGTACCGACGCCTATACCCGCGACGGCTCCCTGCAACGCGACCAGAACGGCCAGCTGACCACCGCCGAGGGTTATGTGGTGCAGCCGCCGATCAACATCCCCAACAACGCGTTGACGGTGACCATAGGCACGGACGGCACGGTGTCGGTGACCCAGCCCGCCGCGCCTGGCGTGAACGTCCAGGTGGGCCAATTGCAACTGGCCAACTTCATCAATCCCAACGGCCTGCAAAGCATAGGCGAGAACCTCTACCTGGAAACCGATTCGTCCGGCCCGCCGAACATCGGCAATCCGGGCGTGGACGGCCTGGGCACGATGCAGCAGAAGTACCTGGAAACCTCCAACGTCAACGTGGCCGAGGAACTGGTCAACATGATCACCACGCAACGTGCCTACGAAATGAACTCGAAGGCCGTGCAGACCGCCGACCAGATGCTGCAACGCCTGACGCAGCTTTGATACGACGTCCTCACCTGAACATGCGTCCCATGCGTTTCGTCTTTTCCGCCTTGCTGGTGTCGTGGCTGGCCGGCTGCTCCCTGGTGCCGCCGGAGCCGGTGGTGCTGGGCTCGACCACGGCCGCGCCGCCGCCGCCGGCCCCGATTTCCCCGACACCGGACGGCGCCATCTACCAGCCGACCGCCTATGGCAACTATCCGCTGTTCGAGGATCGCCGCCCGCGCAATGTCGGCGATATCGTGACGGTGGTGCTGGAGGAAAAGACGGCCGCCGCCAAGAACGTGGCGACCAATACCGATCGCAGTTCGTCGACCGACAACTCGATCACCGCGTCACCGGGGTTCATGAGCAGCTGGTTCAACGCCAACCTGGATACCGCCACCAAGGGCGCCAACCAGACCAAGGGCGCGGGCGACAGCAGCGCGAACAATACCTTCACCGGTACGCTGACGACCACCGTGGTGGGCGTGCTGCCCAATGGCAACCTGCAGGTCGCCGGCGAGAAGCAGATCGCCATCAACCGCGGCAGCGAGTACATCCGTTTTTCCGGCGTGGTCGATCCGCGCGCGATCACCGGCACCAATACCGTCTCGTCGACGCGGGTGGCCGATGCGCGCATCGAATACCGCAGCAAGGGCGTGATGGATGAAGTGCAGACCATGGGTTGGCTGCAGCGCTTTTTCCTGATTGCATCACCGTTCTGATATGAAGCTCTCCACCGCCTTTCCCGCCCTGGCTTCCCTGCTGTTGCGCGCCTGCGTGGCCGGCGCCATGCTGGCCGGCGTCGCCCATGCGGAACGCCTGAAGGACCTGTCGTCCATCCAGGGGGTCCGCGGCAACCAGCTGATCGGCTACGGCCTGGTGGTGGGCCTGGATGGCACGGGCGACCAGGTGCGCCAGACGCCGTTCACCCAGCAGAGCTTGACCAATATGCTGTCGCAGCTGGGCGTGACGGTGCCGTCCAATACCAATATGCAGCTGAAGAACGTGGCGGCCGTGATGGTCACCATGACGCTGCCGGCCTTTGCCCGCCCCGGCCAGACGGCCGATGTGGTGGTGTCCGCCATGGGCAATGCCAAGAGCCTGCGCGGCGGCACGCTGCTGATGACCCCGATGAAGGGCGCTGACGGCCAGGTCTACGCCATCGCCCAGGGCAACCTGGTGGTGGGTGGCGCCGGCGCATCGGCGGGCGGCTCCAGCGTGGCCATCAACCAGTTGAACGGCGGGCGCATCAGCGCCGGCGCCATTGTGGAGCGCGCCGTCCCGACCACGTTCGCGCGCGACGGCAACATCTTCCTGGAAATGAACGAGCTGGATTTCGGCACGACGCAGAATGTGTCGGCGGCGCTGAACCAGCGCTTCGGTCCCGGCACCGCATCGGTGGTGGACGGCCGCGTCATCCGCCTGCAAGGCCCGCTGGACCCGGCGGGGCAGGCCGCCTTCCTGTCGCAGGTCGAAAACCTGCAGGTGACGCGCGCCCCGGCCGCGGCCAAGGTCATCATCAACGCCCGTACCGGATCCGTGGTCATGAACCGCACGGTGATGATAGAGGAAGCCGCGGTGGCCCACGGCAACCTGTCGGTGGTGGTCAACCAGACCAACGCGGTGTCGCAACCGAATACGCCTTTCGGCGGCGGCCAGACCGTGGTGGTGCCGAATACCCAGATCGACGTGCGCCAGGAAAACGGTTCGCTGCAGCGGGTGCGCACCAGCGCCAACCTGGCTGACGTGGTGCGCGCGCTGAACGCGCTGGGCGCCACGCCCCAGGACCTGCTTGCCATCCTGCAGGCGATGCAGACGGCGGGCGCCCTGCGCGCCGAGCTGGAGATCATCTGATCATGGCCATCCAATCCGGCACCGGCGCGCTGGATTCGGCGCAGTCCTCGATATTCGACTTCGGCTCCCTGGGCGCGCTCAAGCGCGACGTCAGCGCGAATCCGAACAGCGCGGACAAGCAGGCCGAGGTGGCCAAGCAGTTCGAGGCGGTCTATATACAGATGATGCTCAAGCGCATGCGCGAGGCCACGATGAAGAGCGGCCTGTTCGACTCGGAGCAGTCGCGCATGATGCAATCGATGTCCGACGAACAGCTGGCCCTGCAACTGGCCACGCCCGGCATCGGCCTGGCGCAGTCGCTGCTGCGCCAGATGCGCGCCCAGAACGGCGATCCCCAACCGCCCGCCGGCACCGTGGTCGACGATGCCGCGCAGGCCAACGCGGCGGATCCCGCCCAGGGCGAGATGGCGATGAACATGCGCTACATCGCGCCGCCGCGTGCCGGTACGAACATGTCGCCGGAACTGGCGGCACTGTTGCGCGTGCTGGATCGCAATCGTCCGGCGGACCGCGCCCTGGCGGCGGCCGAAGGCGCGCCGGAGCACGTGGTGCAGTTTGTCTCGCAGATGGCGTCCGCCGCCAAGGCGGCCGAGCGCATGAGCGGCGTGCCGGCACGCCTGATCCTGGGCCAGGCGGCGCTGGAGTCGGGCTGGGGCAAGCGCGAAATCCGCTACGAGGACGGCCGCACCAGCTACAACCTGTTCGGCATCAAGGCCAACGAGGGATGGAAGGGCAAGGTCGTCAATGTGATGACCACGGAGTTCGAGGACGGCGTGCCCAGGAAGATGATGCAGCCGTTCCGCGCCTATAACTCCTATGCCGAGTCCTTCGCCGACTATGCCCGCCTGATCGGCGGCAGCCCGCGCTACGAGGCGGTGGCCCAGGCCCGCGACGAAGTGGACGCGGCCCGCCGCATCCAGGCGGCCGGCTACGCCACCGACCCGCGCTACGCGGAGAAGCTGATCGGGATCATGGGCCAGTTCAGGGGCGGGCGCGCGGGCGCGTCCGCCGCCGCGAGATTGGGCCCCGACGGGGGAGGGATCTGATGATGCCTGCCAACCCCTGGGAAGGATCGGGAACTATTCCGGCCCCATTTTCGATTCCCATGCAGACCGAGTGCCGGTTTAGCCGGCGCCGGGAAGAAATCAATAGTTAGATAGCGCTAAATTTTTGCGGATCGTTGCCGTTAAACGGGTATCCCGAGAACTCGCACGGTTATTAGCAGAGGCACCTAGACATGAGTTTGTTCAGCCTTGGCCTGAGTGGCCTGAATGCGGCGCAGGCCGGCTTGACGGTCACCGGCCACAACATCGATAACTCGGGGACGGATGGCTATAACCGTCAAAAGGTGATGACGTCGACCGCCGGCGCGACCGCGACGGGCAGTGGCTACTATGGCCGCGGCGTGATGGTCGACACCGTGCAGCGCCAGTACAGCGGTTTCCTGTACAACCAATTGGTGCAAGCCCAAAGCACCGGCGCCGCGACGTCCAGCCTGCTGACGCAGCTCACGCAGGTCGACAACATGCTGGGTGACAACACCACCGGCATCTCGCCCGCGCTGAACTCCTTCTTCACGTCGCTGAACGCGGTCGCCAGCTCGCCCGCCGACGCCGCCACGCGCCAGGACCTGATCGGCAAGGCCCAGAGCCTGGTGAGCCAGATCAATTCCGCCTATGCGGACCTGCAAACCCAGCGCACGGGCCTGAACACGCAGATCACGTCCTCGGTGGACCAGGTCAACAGCTACCTGAGCCAGATCAACAACCTGAACCAGCAGATCGTCGCCGCCGTCAGCAACGGCGCCGGCAACGCGCCCAACGACCTGATGGACCAGCGCGACTCGCTGGTGCAGCAGCTGGGCCAGGTGGTCGGCATCCGCACGTCGACGGCCACGAACGGTTATTCGGTCGATATCGCGCTGTCCAGCGGCCAATCCCTGCTGTCCGGCACTACGGTGTACCAGCTCAAGGCGGTGGCGTCGGCGGCGGATCCGTCGCGCACCGTCGTCGCCTATACCGTGCCGTCCGGCCCGGGCGGCGCCACGACCACCGTGGAAATGAAGGACAGCGCCATCACCCAGGGCAGCCTGGGCGGGCTGTTGCAGTTTCGTTCGCAATCGCTGGACACGCTGCAGAACAAGCTGGGCCAGATGGCTGTCGGCCTGGCAACGTCGTTCAACGCGCTGCAAGCGGCGGGCGTGGACCTGAACAACAATCCCGGCGAGGACTTTTTCTCGCTCGGCACGCCCAAGGCCCTGGCCAACGCCAAGAATACCGGCAGCGCCACGATGACGGCCGATTACACGGACGCCAGCGCCCTGACGGCCAACGACTACACGATCGCCTATAGCGGCGGCAACTATACGGTCACCCGTTCGGATGGCGTCCAGGTGTACACCGGCGACGGCACCACGCCGCCGATGGAATTCGACGGCCTGAGCATGAACCTCAGCGGCACGCCTGCCGATGGCGACAAGTGGACGCTCAGCCCCACGCGCGACGCGGCTGGCCAGCTGGGCGTGGCGATCACCGACCCCAGCAAGATCGCCGCCTCCGACACCACGAATCCCGGCTCGGCCAACGGCAACAATGCCTTGCTCATGGCGCAATTGCAGACCAGCAAGACGCTGGCCGGCGGCACCCTGAGCGTGACCGAGGCCTTCTCGCAGATCGTCAACTCCGTGGGCCAGCAGACCGCGGCCGCCAAGGCCAACGACACGGCCCAGCAATCCGTGATCTCGCAGCGCCAGACCGACCAGCAGTCGGTGTCGGGGGTCAACCTGAACGAAGAGTATGTCAGCCTGAGCATGTTCCAACAGCAATACCAGGCCGCCGCCAAGATCATCGACGTCGCCAACACGGTCTTCCAAGCCCTGCTGGGCATCCAGTAAGCCCGTATCGAACGCGCCAGCCCAGAACACCAGGAGCCATAGCATGCCCGTGCGCCTCAGCACTTCGATGATTTACCAGAGTGGCCTGAACGGCATTCTGAATACCCAATCCTCCTTGCTGTCCCTGCAACAGCAGGTCAGTAGCGGCCGTCGCATCGTCACCGCTTCGGACGATCCGCTGGCGGCCGGGCAGTCGATCAACGCCAGCCAGAACCTGTCGATGACCGGCAACTACGCCAGCAACCGCAATGTGGCGAACACGTCGCTGGGCAACGAAGGCAACGCCCTCAGCGCCATCGTCAACAACATCACCGCCGCGATGGAAAAAGTGGTGCAGGCGGGCAACGGCACCTTGTCCGATACCGACCGCCAGACGCTGGCCACCGTGTTGACCAACTCGCGCGATGCCCTGTTCGCGCTCGCCAACAGCACCGACGGCAGCGGCCAGTACCTGTTCTCCGGCTACCAGAGCGGTTCGGCCGCCTACGTGAAGGATCCGACCACCGGCGCCATCACCTACGCTGGCGATACCGGCCAGCGCATCGTACAGGTGGACCAGGCACGCCAGATGGCGACGTCGGATATCGGCTCGGACATCTTCAACCGCTCCAACCCGGGCAACACGGCCTATATCGCCTCGGCGAGCTCGACCAATACGGGCGCGGCGACCTTCCTCGCGCCGAACGTGCAGACCGGCGGGGCCAACATCGGCTCGACGTTCAAGATCGATTTCGCGATCGACGCGACCACGGGCGACACCACCTACACGATCACGACGACCGATTCGTCCGGCACGTCGACCACGTCGACGCCCGTGGCCTATACGCCGGGCGACACGATAGACATGGGCGGCGTGACGATGACCTTGTCCGGCGCCCCCGCCGACGGCGACAGTTTCACCGTGGAACCTTCGCAAAGCGCGAACATGGACGTGTTCGCGACCATGGACCAGCTGATCACGGCCTTGACCGCGCCGTCGCAGGGCGATGCCGCCGCGTCGGCCTCGTTGCGCAACACCCTGACCACGGCGGCGCGCAAGCTGGCGATCAACCTGGACAACGTGTCGACCGTGCAAGCGTCGGTGGGCGCGCGCCAGAACGAGCTGGACGCCCTGGACAGTACCGGCAGCCAGCGCAAATTGACCGATACCAAGGTGCTGTCCGACCTGACCGACCTCGATTATTACTCCGCAGTCTCCGCACTGACGCTGCGCCAGGTGGCGCTGCAGGCATCGATGGCCGCCTTTTCGTCGATCCAGGGCGTCAGCCTCTTCAGCATGAACAAGTAAAGCGTTACGCCGCAGTCCCGGCCCTCCGTCCGGACGCGGTTCTTGGCGATAAAGAAAGACAGAATGCTCTCGAATATGAAAATCCGGACCAGCATCGTATTGGTCCTGGCCGCGTACATGATAGCCATGCTGACGTCCAACGGCTTCGGCTGGGTCGGATTGCGGTCGATAAACACCAAGGGCGACGAGCTCAATATGGTGTACACCGACCAGGTGACGCAGCTGTATAGCACCTACGTCAGCGTCTTGCGCCAGCGGCTGATCCTGGCGACTTCGTACCAGTTCCTGAAGGACGGCAATGGCGACCAGGCGGTGGCCAATGTCGACCGGGCCAAGAGCTACCAGGCCAAGGCTGCCAAGAGCTTCGATGTCTTTTCGAAGTCACCCAAGATGGAAGGCACCGATGCCATGGTGTCGGCCGTCGATGCCGCCTATCGGAAGATCAGCGGCGTGATGGACGCACAGGCTGCCGCCTTGCGCGGCAAGGATGGCGACGCCTTTGCCAAGACCAATGACCAGGCGCGGGCGGCCAACGACGACGTGGACCGTTCCTTCCAGGCCTTCTTCGACGCCATGGACAAGGCTACCGACCAGCTCATGGACAGCGGTCACAACGACTTTGCCCGTTCGCAGGTCGTGACGGTGATCATGGTCGTCCTGGCCCTGGTGCTGACGGTTGCCTGCTGGCTGTTCATCAGCCGCATGCTGCTGCGTCCGCTGCGCGAGGCCGGCGATCACTTCGACCGCATCGCGACGGGCGACTTCACGCAACGGGTGGACGTGCGCACGACCAACGAAATCGGCGTGTTGTACAGCGCGATCAAGCGCATGCAGGAAAGCCTGACCCGGACGGTCGCGACGGTGCGCCGGGGGGTCGAGGAAATCAATGTCGGCGCGCGTGAGATTTCCGCGGGCAATACGGACCTGTCCAGCCGCACGGAACAGCAAGCGGCCTCGCTGGAAGAGACGGCGGCGTCGATGGAGCAACTGGCCTCGACGGTGAAGCAGAATGCGGACAACGCGCGCCAGGCCAACCAGCTGGCGGCCAGCGCGTCGGACGTGGCCGAGCGCGGCGGTTCGGCGGTGAACGAAGTGGTCAGCACGATGCAGGGCATTTCGGCGAGCTCGCGCAAGATTTCGGAGATCGTCAGCGTGATCGACGGCATCGCCTTCCAGACCAATATCCTGGCGCTGAACGCGGCGGTGGAAGCGGCGCGGGCGGGCGAGCAGGGCAAGGGTTTCGCGGTGGTGGCGGGCGAGGTGCGTTCGCTGGCGCAGCGCAGCGCCCAGGCGGCCAAGGAAATCAAGGGTCTGATCGAGGATTCGGTGACCAAGGTGGGCGCCGGTTCCCAACAGGTCGAACGCGCCGGCGCGACCATGCAGGAGATCGTGGCGTCGGTCAAGCGCGTGACGGACATCATGGGCGAGATCTCGGCGGCGTCCGAAGAGCAGTCCAGCGGCATTGACCAGGTCAACCGGGCGGTCTCGCAGATGGACGAAGTGACGCAGCAGAACGCGGCCCTGGTGGAAGAAGCGGCCGCCGCGGCGGGCTCCCTGCAGGAACAGGCGCAGCGCCTGGCCGAGGCCGTGGCCGTCTTCAAGATCAACGAAGGCCAGGTGATTGAAGTAGCGGCCCAGCGCCTGGCGGCGCCCGCCGCGCCGCGCATGGCCGCGCCCTCGGCGCCGGCGAGGCCCGCGCCCTCCGCGTCGGATACCGCGGCTTCCGCGACTCCGGCTGCGGATGTTCCCCGCCTGGACAGCCCGGCTCCCGCCAGGGCAGCGGCGCCCGTGCGACGCGCCACGGCTGGCGCTGCTGCTGCCGGCACGGCGGCCGGCGCCGCCCCCCGGGCTGCGACGGCCAAGCCCGCGGCCCGGGTGACGCGCAGCGCGCCCACGGCGGCGCCCGTCGCGGCGACGGCGACGGCGACGGCAACGGCAACGGCCGCGCGCAAGCCGGTGGCGGCAACGGCCAGCGTCAGCGATGACGACTGGGAATCCTTCTAGGAACACGTACGCCATGGCCGCCACCCGACTCCTCCGCATCATGCGCGCCCTGGCCTGCGCGGGAACGGTCGCCGGCGCCATGGCGCTGGCCGGATGTTCCTTCACGACCGGACGCTATTACACCGACGAGCGCGTTGCCTCGCTGGTGCCGGGCCAGTCGACCATGATGGAGGCGACGCGTGCCTTCAATGCGCCGCCTACCCAGCAATATCCGCAGAGCGATGGCACCACGCTGGCCCGTTGGGACTACAAGTTCTCGCTGGTGCCCGACGCCATCTATGCCCGGAAATCCACCGTGTTGCAGTTCGGCGCCGATGGGCGCCTGATCCGGTTGGTGGACTCCGACAACGTCATTCTGCCCGGCGATAGCCGGCAGAAGCTGCTGGGTGTGTACGTGCCGGCCGATCCGCCGCCGGCGGACGTGCCGGTTCCCGCAGCGCAGGCACCGGCGGAAGAGCCCGCTTCGATGCCGATAGTCATCCCGGGGAACGGACCCGTCACCACGCCGGTGTCCGATGGGAAAGCCGCGACGCCGCATTAAGGGCGTTATCGCGGCCGCGCCCGCCGCGTAATGGCGGGGCGCGGCCTTTACCAGCATTACAGGATAGTTTCGGAGAAGCCACATGGAGACCATCACCGAGTCAGGCCGCAAGTCCAAGGCCACCAGGAAGAAGACGCGCGCGCCCAAGGTGAAGCGCAAATTCGCGTTCCGCGACGTGCGCGTAGGCTCCATGCTGATGATGGTGTTGGCCATATTCGCCTTGCTGATCGCGGCGGTGGGTGGCATGGCGGCTTTCTTCCTCAACCAGAACTATCACGCCGTGCTGGAACTGGGCCAACTGACGGATCGCGTGTCCCAGGTGCAGGTGATCAACGGCAATATGCTGCGTGCGCGCGTCGCCCTGCTGATGTCGGCGCGCAGCCTGCAGGATGCGGCCGTCGAGGGCGCCAGCCAGTCGGCGGTCGACAACGCGAAGCGCGATGCGGCCGATACGCTGAAGCAGGCCAACGACATGCTGGCCAAGGTGCGCAACAACTTCGCCGATTTCCAGAAGAACATGCTGGAAGACGACACCGGCCGCCAGTTGTCGATGAACCTGGTGCGCCGCTACCGCTCGTATATCGACGACGGCATCGACACCATGGTGGAAGCGCTGCGCAGCCAGGACTACAGCACGTTCTACATGGTCAACACGGAATATGGCGTGCCGCGCAGCGCGTCCTTCATCGACGCCATCGACGAGTTCACCAAGTACATCGACGGCCAGCAGGACGAGACCAACAAGCAGGCCAAGCACAGCCTGGACCTGGCGTTGATCGCCGTGGGGGCTGCCGTGCTCGTGGCCATCCTGCTGACGATCGTGTCGCGCGTGGTGTTCGGACGCGTCGTGGTGCGCCCGTTGGTCGATGCCGGACAGCACTTCGAGAAGATCGCGGCGGGCGACCTGACGCAGCGCGTCGATGTCCGCTCGCATAACGAAATCGGCCAGCTTTACGCCGCCCTCAAGCGCATGCAGGAGAGCCTGACGCGCACGGTATCGTCGGTGCGCCGGGGCGTGGAAGAGATCAACGTGGGTTCGCGCGAGATTTCGGCCGGCAATACGGACCTGTCCAGCCGCACCGAGCAGCAGGCGGCTTCGCTGGAAGAGACGGCGGCGTCGATGGAGGAGCTGGCTTCGACGGTGAAGCAGAATGCGGACAACGCGCGCCAGGCCAACCAGCTGGCGGCCAGCGCGTCGGACGTGGCCGAGCGCGGCGGCGTGGTGGTGAACGAGGTGGTCGGCACGATGCAGGGCATTTCGGCCAGCTCGCGCAAGATTTCGGAGATCGTCAGCGTGATCGACGGCATCGCCTTCCAGACCAACATCCTGGCGCTGAACGCGGCGGTGGAAGCGGCGCGGGCGGGCGAGCAGGGCAAGGGCTTCGCGGTGGTGGCGGGCGAGGTGCGTTCGCTGGCGCAGCGCAGCGCCCAGGCGGCCAAGGAAATCAAGGGCCTGATCGAGGATTCGGTGACCAAGGTGGGCGCCGGTTCGCAGCAGGTCGAGCGCGCGGGCGCCACGATGCAGGAAATCGTCACATCGGTGAAGCGCGTGACGGACATCATGGGCGAGATCTCGGCGGCGTCCGAAGAGCAGTCCAGCGGCATCGACCAGGTCAACCGGGCGGTATCGCAGATGGACGAAGTGACGCAGCAGAACGCGGCGCTGGTGGAAGAGGCGGCCGCCGCGGCGGGCTCCCTGCAGGAACAGGCGCAGCGCCTGGCCGAGGCCGTGGCCATCTTCAAGCTCAACGAGGGCCAGGTCATCGAAGTTCCGGCCCAGCAGCTGGGCGGCACCGGCTACGCGACGCCCCTGGTGGCGCAGTGACATAGACACGAGTTCACGCCGAATTCAGTATTTGAACAACAAGGTGGTAACGGCGGACCTTCGCGGGTCCGTCAACGCCGCGAAACAGGGCACAACGACAGCCGCCTCCGCCGCGCGTCAACGTGTCCTTCCCTGAAGCCCCGTCCCGAGGACGGGGCTTTTTCTTTTCGAGGAGCGTTCCCTCCCGTAGCCCACTGCGTGCCTACGCGGTGGGGCGGACGCCGTTCCCGGGTGGCAGCCGGCGTCACTGTGATGAAACAGTGCAGCTTTCCAAAACAAATATGCATGGACCGCCAAGTGGCGATGACGACCGCGCATTAGCATCGCTCCGGTGCGTGAGTGGGGCGGCGGTGACTACGCGACGAGGCGCGCGGGAGTCCACCCGCGTGATGACAATCCGGAAGCGGGGTGTGCATGATGGCGGGAATGACGGGTGCGATTCGTGCCGTGGAGCGGCATTGCGGTCTGGATGAGGGAACGCTGGAAGCCCTGGGCCTGGCCTCGGTACAAGCCATAGTTTCGCACGATGAGGCGGGTTTCCTGCGCGACTACGCCGCACGCGTGGGATCGGCGGAAAAGGCGAAATGCGTCTACCGCCTGGCGCTGTCGGCGCAGGAGCGGCTGCTTCGCCTCTACAAGGCGGCCAACTACAACCTTGCGGGCTTGCTCACCGAGGCGGGAAACAACTATCCGTACACTGACCAGCCTGTCGGCAACCGGCCGAATTGGGCGATGCAGTTTCCCATGCTCAATCCCTTCGCCGAGCCGGGCGATATTTCGAACTCGAATTCTCCGGCGGCTTACCTGGCGAACCTGTATTGGGTTGCCACGCGCACGGAGACGATGTCCAGCGACAATCTCCAGGACCGGGTCTTGCTGGCCCAGCGCCGTCCCGATCTCGCCGACCTGGCGATAGACGATAGGTCGGTCAACCAGATCGTCAGCAAGCTATCGCTGGTGAGCGAGGCGTTGCAGGCCTACCTCTCGACGACCAAAGGCGAATTGCTGGAAGGGTATACGAATGGCGCGTCCACAGCGCTGGACAACGACGCGCTGCTGACGCGCGTGTACTACCCGGGACCGACCCTGCCTTATCACAAACCGTACGACCAGATCGTCACCGCCCTGGCCGCGCGCAAGGTCACCCTTGGAGATATTGTGCTTGCCGCGGATCCGGCAATGCCCGCCAGCATCATTTCCACCAGCGCGCCCAGGACCAGCACGGTCAACGCGCTACTTGCTTCCAACGGGCTGTCGCCGGATCGTGGATTGCTGGTCTCCCAGCAGGTGGACGTATCCGGCTGGGATTGGTTTGCGCAGCAGAATTGGTATCAAACCAATTATGGCCTGGACGCGCCCACGGACGGCGCGGATCCGCAGCAGGACCTGCGCAATGTGGCGACGCTGGCGGATCAGACCGGCCAGGCGCCCGGGGATGTGAGAAGGATGCTTTGCGTCAACGGCAACGGCGTCAAGGGAAGCACGGTCACGCTGACTCCCAATGTCGATGCCGACGTCACGGGACTGGTCGCGGACCCCGCCCATTATGGCGCGACGTTTATCAGCGGCGCTCAACAGGTATTCCTGGTGACGACGCCATCGACGCTCACGTTGGCCGATTCGAAGACCGTCTCCGTCGGCGATGCGCTGGGGACCAGTAGCGGGGGTGTGCCCGACGACGGACACTTCTTTCGTTTCAACCGCATGTTTCGCCTGCGCAAGTGGACCGGTCTGCCCGCGGAGGAGCTCGACACGTTCCTGAAAGCGGCCATGGCCGCGGACAGCACCCACGCAGGCGTGATCGACCGGAACACGCTCCGCATGCTGGGTTTTCATGGAATGTGGTCGCGGGCCTATGGCTTGAGTGGCGAGGACGCGGCAGCCATCCTCGCGTCGGTGTCGCCATACGCGGTGGAAGACGGGGTATCGCACTTCGACCGCATCTTCAACGCCGCCCCCGGCCAGGCGCCGATATGCATAGGAAGCGCCAAGAGCACGTTCAACTATGCCGATGGCAGCGACGGCGGCATCGTGGGCAAGCTCTGCGCGGCGTTGAAAATCACCGAGGCGGACTTCCAGCTGGTGGCGGCAAGCGTGTCGGCGAAGCAGAAGCTGGCCGGCGGCGTGCTCAACCGCACGCTGCCTGTCCTGTCCGCGCTCTTCCGGTGGACCCGCGTGGCGTCTTGCCTCAGGGTCTCGGTGGGAGACCTGTTCCTGTTGCTTGCGCGCCTGCCTGATGGGTCGCTTTTGAAAGACGCGCTATCGAGCGACGTCGGCTCCATCAGCGACATCGGCGCCGATGGGAAGATCGTGACGACACATCGGGATGTGCTGGATGCGCTGCTCGCGCTGGCCGAGCTGGTGTCCTTCATACGCTTGCAAGGATTGACGCCGGCGGGTTTCGGGAACCTTGTGCCGGCGTCGCTCACGGATGGCTTTCCCGTGCCGGCGGCGACGGCCGCGCATCTGGCGGTGTTGAAGAACGTGGCCCAATTGCTGCCCAACGCGCTGTTCGAGTTGAGCGCCATCGAAACGCTGGGGCTGCCTCCGCAAGACGATTCCGCAACGCCGGTCGCCATCGACTGGGTGCAGATCGTCAAGGACAGCAAGGTGGTCCAGTTGGACGACCTCGCCGATACCGCTGGCTTGATAGGCGTGGAGACGCCCGCGGCGCGTCAGGCCGCCATTGCGAAAGCGCTGAGGGACAGTACGCTGACCCTCGACAGCACCGCGGAAGGCGATTTGAAGTACCAGTCCCTGCTGGACAACTTCACCGCCGCGCAACACCGCCAGTACGGCGTGAGCGATGGCGTGCTGAGCGAGGCGCTGGGGCTGGATATGGCTACTGCGCACAACATGCTGCTCGCGTTCGGCGGCAACGCCAGCTACGGTTTCCTGCATGCGTGCCAGGGGATATTGGAGATGGCGCCGGAGCCGACGGCCGCCGATCTGGGGCCGTTGATGCCCATCTTGAATCAATACGCGCATCATGCCTTGCTGGTGAAGCATTATGCGCTGACGCCAGCCGGCCTGGCGGGGCTCGCCAACGCGCCTTGGTTCGGGCTGGCGGCGACTAAAAGCGGCGCGCCCACCTGGTGGATGCATTCCTTGCCGTGCCTCTATGCGCTCAACGGCTACCTCCTGTGGTGCCAGCGCGTGGGGAATGAAGATGATGTGCTGCAGTACCTGCAGGACTACAACGTGGACACGCCCGAAACGGACAAGGCCAGCGCCGAATTGGCGCGGCAACTGAATCTGGATGCATCGACGATGCAGGCATACGCCGATTGGGTCACGCAGGCGGCCAAGGGGGTCAAGGGCACTTTGCAGGACACCACGCAGATGGGCCGCGTGCTCGCCCTCATGGGGCTGGGGGATCAAACGGGGCTGAAGCTGAGCCAGATCCTATCCCTGGCCGCGCTCAATTTCGTCCAGGCACCGGCCGATCCCGCCAAGGCGGTGGATAGCGATTTCGTCACCTGGCAAACCGCGGCCGCGGGTCTTATGGCGACACTGGATTACGTGCCGCCCAACGCGGGCGACGCGGCGTGATCCCCGTCCTGTGCAAAGAGCGGTAATGGCGATCGACCAGTCAAGGAGTCCGCCCATGTCAGTGAACATCGATCAAGTCCTCGGGGAATTGGCTGAGCGCGGCAGGGATGCCCTGGCATCCGTCTATCGCGGCCGCGCCCTGGATCTGCTATCCGTCAAGGTCACGGACGGCGTGGTCAACCGGCTCCCGCCGGATATGGCCAACCAGCTGATGCTGATGGATCTGGACGTGGGGTGGCAGCCCAGCACCACGCGCGTCGCACAAGCCATCGCGTCGTTGCAGCAATATATCTCCGCCATCCTGGCGGGCGTCGAGCCGGGCTATGCGGGCGTGAGCTGGACGACCAGCGACACGCTGCTGCCCGAGCTCACCTACTGGCAGGACTACATGGGGCAGTACGATACCTGGGCGGCCCAGGCCATGCTGCAGGTCTATCCCGAAAACTATCTGGTGCCCACCTTGCGCAAGGATCGCACCGACCAGTTCGACGGCCTGGTGACGAACATCAACCAGGGCCAGGTCAATGACGAGACCACCTTGAACGCCATACAGCTGTATTTGAACGGGTTCGAGGATGTCGCCAATTTGTCGGTGATCAGCGGCTACCTGGACGGCGATCTGGTCGATCTGGGAAAGATGCTGTTTGTCGGACGGGACGGCAGGGATCCTCGCAGCTACTACTGGCGGCAATGTGATTACAAGTTTTGCGATGATGATGGCTATCCGGCGCCGAATGCCTGGACGCCCTGGCGGAAGATAGATGTTCCGTTGGACGACGACGCCGTCATGGGCCGCCCACGCATCATGCGGTTCAACCAGCGGATCTTCCTGCTGTGGTTCGAAAGGACGGTGACCTGGGACCAGTCCAGCACCGCGACTGTCACCATCACGGCATTTTGCGCCTACGAGAAATTCGACGGCAGCTGGAGTTCGCCGCAAACGCTGACCGTGTGCGGCAAAAGCGGGGGATCGACGGACACCGGTTCCTTGTTTTGGTACAACAGCAGCACTCCGGAAGCAATGCCTCCGTGTTCGACGGCGGCTTTTGAGTATTTCGAAAATGGAGGCGGCGCCTGCCTGTATTCGACGCTGTACGTCAATTACAAATCGACAGGCACTGATGCCATTGCCGCCCCCCCTGTACATGGACGGCTGGTGTGCCGCATCGATCCCTGGATGAAGGACATCCAGGCGACTACGCCTCAAGTGGATACCGAAACGTCGGCTGTCACCAGTGCGCTGGTGACGCCGATCCTGGACTCATTCGCGAAATTCAATGGCGGCGACACGAGCCCCAATATCGTCGAGAAGGATAGCAAGCCTGTCTCTGTCGGGACGCTGCTGGCGGGAGACCTGACGTGCCAGGACAGGGTGCAGGTCGCCATATCGGTGGACGTCACCCCGGAAACCTCGCGCGCGCTCATGTTCGACCGGACCGACGTGCCGCTGCCGGACAGCGAAACCTTGCGGTTGAACAAACCCTTGCCGCTCATGGATGCGAAGACCGTGGGCGTCAAGAACGTCAAGGCTGGCTACCTGGAAAACACCGTGGTCCTGGACGCGAAGAACGATCAGGCCTTCCTGAAATTCAGGCCGGGCGTGCGCGCGGTTGCCAAATCGTCGAACGTGGTCGCCTATTATTTTTCCGATCAGTACATCGAAGGGTATTACTACATAGACCTGGATTCGTGGGATGGGGAAGCATATATACGGGGCAAGAGCAGCGACCCCGCCTATATGCTGACGCCGCTGCCGTACAGGGGCAGCCCGCCGTTCGAGAGCACGCGGTTTCCGGCGTTCTATTGCAACGGGCAGACGGCCGATGGGGGAAAGTTCTATTACGCGAAGTTCAATTATCGGTCGGCGTTCCCGGTGGACGGGCCCAATGAGATCCATTTCAAGTTCGGTCCGTTCTTGAATACAGAGGGTCATATCGCGAACGTTCCGCCGCGCAATCTGCGGGATGACGGCAAGACGTTCGACTACTCCAATTTTTCATTTTGGGTGGATGTGCAGGGCGGCGGCTACAAGCAGTTCGCGACACCAAATTACAATAATGGCAATAACCCGATAGGGAACACCTTGCCCCAGGGGCCGTTTGATCTCAAGGCCCAGGTGGCGGATGAGGGGCAATACTATATAAGGCTCTACACGTCCACGACGGGCGGATGGGAGGGCGTGGACAAGCTGACCAAGCTGGCGGAAGCCGGGCCGTACACCGCGCTGGCCTCGGCGGACACCGTGCAGTTCACGCAGACGAAACTCAACCTGGCAAACCGGCTCGATCCTCAATACCTTTACACGAGCGTCGAATTCGTTGCCGGCGACATCGAGGGCGAGACAACCCACCGTTATTCATTGCGGCGCGCCTTCTGGACGGCGTATCACGGCTGGCCGCTGAACGAGATGACGGTTCCCGTCATCGACCATACGGTCGCGACGGATGGCGACCCCGCCGAGGGCGAAGCGCAACTACTGAATCTGCTGGATACCAGGCGCCTCGTCAAAAAATCGGGCCAGGATCTCGCCGAGGCGACCGAAGCCGCCTCGGGCATCGCATCGGGCCGCGTGCTGGACGCCGATGAAGGCGCCACTTATCCGAATGTCCGCCTGAACACGCTCTTTACGTCGACATTGATCCACGACGCCAACCTGGGCCTGCCGGAGTTGTACAACTGGAAGGCGCAGCACACCCCGGAGCCGAACGTCGATACGGCCAGCGGCGCGCCGCAGCCGATGGACTTTCACGGCTCCAACAGCTTGTATTTCTGGGAGCTGTTCTATCACACGCCCGCGTTGACGGCCTATACCCTGCGCAGCCAATCCCAGTTCAGGGAGGCCTTGCGTTGGCAGAGCCGCATCTTCGACCCGCGGGCGCAGGCGCAGGCGGTGGAAGATGACGACGACAGCGATTCGGCGCCCAATTACTGGAAAGTGGTACCCATCGCGCCCGGCTCGGCGTCGTCCGTCACGCCTTTTTTCAAGACCCCCGCGCTGTTCACCGATCCCTATGCCGTCAGCTATCTCGATCCCGTGCATTTCCGCGCGGCGGCGTACATGGACTATATCTCGCTGCTGCTGGATATCGGCGACCAGTACTACCGCGCCATGACGCCGGACAGCCTGAACCAGGCCATGCAGTACTACACCTATGCGCATGCCGTGCTGGGTGAGCGGCCATATGCCAGAACATCGGAACACTGGGCAGCGCCGCAAAAGCTCTCGGTCTTCGGCGCGGGTGCGCCACCCATCTCGGCCGGCTACGTCGAGCCCATCGAGGCATTCGAGAACAAGGTGGCCGCCGCGGAAACCTGGTCCCTGTCGCCTCACGTAGGCGGCCTGGCACAGCTGGGCCACAATTTCTCCAAGCTGTTCCATCCGCCCGTGAACCGGAAGCTGTACGGCTTGTGGGATCTTATCGACAGCCGGCGCTACAACCTGCGGCATAACCTGGATATCAACGGCAATCCCATCGATATCGGGCCCTACGCAACGCCGCTCGAGCCCGAGCTGCTGTTACGCCGGGACGCGCGCAGCGGCACTTTGGGAGGGAGCGTGGCAGGCGTGCCGCGTATCTATCCTCCCTATCGGTACAGCGTGCTTTCGAGCCTGGCACAGAAGGCGATCGGCGTGTTGTGCGGCTTCGGCCAGCAATTGCTGGGCTATCGCGGCGCGATCGATGGCCGCCAGCAGGAAATGCTGCAGCAGACGCAATTGATCGATCTTTGGTCCTTCACCAAGACCGCGAACCAGCAAGCCATCGATATCGCGCAGGGCACCCTGGCGTCGCTGCAAGTGAGCCTGGCCTCGGCCAGCGAGCGTCAGGACTATTACCAGGCGCTGGTGGATGTCGGGCTGTCCGATGGCGAGTTGTCCGCAATGTCCCTGGCGCAGGAGGCGCAAACGCTGTCCTTGGCTTCCACGGGCTTGAATATATCGGCCGGGGCGCTGGATGCCGCGCCGAACGTCTTCGGTCTTGCCAATGGCGGCATGCACTGGGGTGCGCCGTTGCGTGGCCTGGCTACGGCCACCAGTATCCAGGGCCAGATCTCGTCGTTCCGAGGGTCGCAGACGGCGACGATGGCGTCCTATCAGCGCCGCCAACAGGAGTGGGAGCAGGCGCTGGACCAGTGCAAGCGCGACGTGAAGAATCTGCGGCTGCAGATCGAGACCCAGACGATCCAGATCGCGGCGGCGCGCAATGCCAGGGCGCAGTCCGAATCCCAGCACGCGCAGATGCTGGAGATGCTGGCGTTCCTGAACCGGCGCTACACCAACGAAGCGCTTTACCAGTGGCTGGCGGGACAGATGAGTGCGTTGTACTACCAGGCCTACGACGCCACCATGGGCTTGTGTCTGCTGGCGCAGAAGTGCTGGCAGTATGAGCTGGGGGATTTCACGACCCAATACATCAACGCCGGCGTCTGGAACAGCCAGCATCAGGGCATGCTGGCAGGCGAGACACTGCAGGTCGCCATGACGCAGATGGAGGCGGCATGGTATGCCAGCCGGAATACGCGCAACCTGGAGATCACCCGCACCTTTTCCGTCAAGAAGCAGATGGGCGACAGTGCCTGGAAAACGTCGGTCGGGACGGGGGTCTTCGACTTCTCCTTCTCGGAGAACGATTTCTACGGCGACTATCCCAGCCACTACATGCGGCGCATCCTGAACATGACCGTCACCTTGCCGGCGGCAATCGGACCACTGCAGAATGTGCGCGCGATGCTGGCGCAAAGCGGCAGCGCCTTCGTTTGCGCGGCGGACGCGGACGCCATGTCGAACCTGCTCAAGGCATCGGCGTATGCGGGCTCGCCCAATGTCGTCCGCAACCTGAATGCCAGCCAGCATGTCGCGCTGTCCACCGGCATGGACGACAGTGGGCTGTTCACCTTGAGTTTCGGCGACGAGCGCTACCTGCCTTTCGAGGGCACGGGGGCGGCCTCGCACTGGAAATTGACTTTTCCCAATCCGGCTTCCGACGAACAGGCTGCCGTTCTGGGAAGCCTGGACGACGTCATCGTGACGGTGCGCTACACCGCGCGCGACGGGGGGCCGACGTTCGAAAGCGAAGTCGCCAACAAGATGAAGTAGCGGGCGTCATCGGCATGCGGGGTGGCCGGGGGGCTGTCCATACGGCGCCCCGCGCTGCTTTCGACGCGCCGCAGGCCTTCCGGCTGGGGGCGGACGATCAGTTCGGCCCGCCGCGCGGCGCGGCCAGGGTGTCGGCGATGCGCGCCATGGCCGCCAGCGATTCCTGGTAGAACTGGTTGAGGTACGAGGGGGTGTGCGGCAGGATGACGGTCAACAGCACCACGCCCGACATCAGCATGATGGGAAAACCGACGGAGAAGGCCGACAGCTGGGGGGCGGCGCGGTTCAGGATGCCCAGCGAAAGATTGAGCGTGAGCAGCGCCGCGATCAGCGGCAGGGCCAGCAGCAGGCCGGCGGAGAAAATATTGCCGCCCAGCTCCGCCACGCCCATCCAGGCGGCCGGATTGAGGGTGTCGTGCCCGATGGGCAGGATGGTGAAGCTGCGCACCAGTACGTCCAGCATCAACAGGTGGCCGTTGAAGACGAGGAACAGCAGCATGGCCAGGATGTTGAACAGCCGCGCCAGCACTTCGGTATTGGAGTGCGTGGACGGGTCGTACAGGGTCGCCAGCGACAGGCCCATTTGCAGGCCGACGAAGTCGCCGGCCGTCTGCACCGCCGAAAAGCAGATGCGCATGACGAAACCCAGCGCCAGCCCGATGAATACCTGCTGCGCCAGGATCCACAACCCTTCATAGGAACTGGTGGCCAGGGCAGGGAAGGCGGGCAGGGCGGGCGCCACCACGATCGCCACGATGGCCGCCAGGCCTATCTTGGGCAGCGACGGCGCCGACGATTCGCCGAATACCGGCGCCACGGAGAACAGGGCGAGCAGCCGCGCGAAGGGCCACAGGAAGGCGTTGATCCAGCCGTACAGCTGATCGAGGGTGAAGCTGATCATGGCGCCGATCCGGGCCCGGTCCTCAAGACACCAGCCCGGGGATCTGTTCCATGATCTGGCGGATGTAGTCCACCATGGTCTGCATCAACCACGGGCCCAGCACGACCAGCGTGGCCGCCACGGCCAGCAGCTTGGGAATGAAGGACAGCGTCATTTCGTTGATCTGCGTGGCGGCCTGGAACACGCTGATGATCAAGCCCACCACCAGGGTGATCAGCAGCATCGGACCGGCCACGATAAGGACCATCTTCATGGCCTGGTAGGCCATCGTCATCACGGTTTGGTCGGTCATGGCGGAGGACTCGCGAGTGCGGCGGGGGCCTTATTGATAGAAACTGCGGGACAGCGAGCCCAGCAGCAGGTGCCAGCCGTCGGCCAGCACGAACAGCATCAGCTTGAAGGGCAGGGAGACCGTGACGGGTGGCACCATCATCATGCCCAGGCCCATCAGCACGCTGGCCACCACCATGTCGATGATCAGGAAGGGAATGAAGACGGTGAAGCCGATCTGGAACGCGGTCTTCAACTCGCTGGTGACGAAGGCCGGCACCAGCACCTTCAGCGGCACGTTGGCGGGCGTGTCCATGGCCGGCTGGTTGGTCATGTTGGCGAACAGCGCCAGGTCGGTTTCCCGGGTCTGGTGCAGCATGAAGGTCCGCAACGGGCCGGCGCCGCGCTCGAGCGCCGTTTCGAAGGTGATGGAGCCGGCGCTCAGCGGCTGGTAGGCCTTCTGGTAGATTTCGTCGAACACCGGCGACATGGTGTATGCCGTCAGGAACAGCGCCAGGCCGATCAGCACCAGGTTGGGCGGCGTGGTCTGCGTGCCCAGCGCATTGCGCATCAGGCTCAGGACGATGATGATGCGGGTGAAGCCCGTCATCATCAGGACGGCTGCCGGCAGGAAGGACAGCGCCGTCAGCATGATGAGCGTCTGCACGCTCAGCGAATACGTCTCGGAGCCGTTGGGGCCCGGCGTCGCCGTCAAGGCGGGCAGCGTGGCCTGGGCGAGGGAGACGCCCGGCATCAGGGCTAGCACGGCGGCGAGCAAGGCGGCCAGGCCCAGCACGGCGCCGCCGCGGCGCGAGAAGCGCACGCGTCGCAACAGATAGGCCCAACTACGGAAAATGCTCATGGCGGATTCTGGCGTGGCGGCCGTGCCGCCGGTGATTGCAGGGAATTCAGCGCGCAAGGCGGACGCACCCTCAGCCGTGGCGGCGACGCCAGGCTTCGCCCAGCTTGCCGGCGAAGGCCGACGCCGAGACCGGCGCCACCGGCAGGTCCGGCAAGGGCGCGCCGGCGGGCAGCGTGTGCAGCACATTCATCTGGCCGGCGCTGATGCCCACGACCAGCCAGGTATCGTCGAGCTGGACCAGCACCATGCGGTGGCGCGGTCCCAGTCCCAGGCTTTCGACGACCCGCATGCGGCCTCGCGTCCGTCCGGCCAGGCCGCCACGGCGGGCGAGCCAGCCGAAGGCGAGGATCACGCCTACCACCAGCACGAGGCCGAGGAACAGGCGTAGCACGTCGGGCGAGGTCATGACAGGATCAACGGCGGCCGTTCAGGCGGTTGATGCGTTCGGACGGGGTGATGATGTCGGTCAGGCGGATACCGTACTTCTCATCGACCACGACCACTTCGCCCTGGGCGATGAGGTAGCCGTTGACGAAAATATCCATCGGTTCGCCGGCCAGGCCGTCGAGTTCCACCACCGAGCCCTGGCCCAGCTGCAGCAGGTTCTTGATGGTCAAGCGGGTGCGACCCAGCTCCACCGTCAGCTGCACCGGCACGTCCATGATCAGGTCGATGTCGGTGGTGGCTTTTTCGGTGCTGCCGGCCAGGGGCTTGAAGACGGACTTGGCGGCGGACTGCGGCGCCGGGCTGGGCGCGGCGGACGTGGCGGCGCCTTGCTCGGCCATGGCGGCGGCCCAGGGGTCTTCCGCGGCCTTCAGGCCATCGGCCTGGGTCTGCGGCGCGGCGGCGCGGGATTGCTCGGCCAGCGCATCGGCCCAGTCGTCGGCGCCGGAGGCGGCGGGGCTGGTGCCGCCGGCTGTGTTCTCGGCGTTCGGATCAGTCATTCAGGGGCCTCGGTATCGGTATCGTTGGGAGTTAGCAATTTCTGGATGCGCAGGGCGTATTGGGTGTTGAAGACGCCGTAGCCGCACTCCATGACCGGCACGTCGTTGATGCGCGCGGTGATGATTTCGGGGACTTCCATGGGCAGCACGTCACCCACCTTCATCGCCAGCAGGTCGCGGATCGAGGAGGGTAGCGTGACGAATTCCGCGACCAGCTCCACGTCGGCGCTGCGCACCTGGCGCGACAACTGGGTCGCCCAGCGCTGGTCCACCGCCTCCAGGGTGTTTTCCTGCAGGGGGCGGGTCAGCAGGTCGCGCACCGGCTCTATCATGGAATAGGGCAGGCAGATATTCAGGTCGCCGCCCGTCGCGCCGAATTCGATGTGGAAGGGCGTGACCACCACCACTTCGTTGTCGCCGGTGATGCTGGCGAACTTCGTGTGCATCTCGGAACGCACATATTCGAATTCGATGGGATAGACCGCGTCCCAGGACTTGCCGTAGCTTTCCAGCGTCAGGTTCAGCAGGCGGCGGATGATGCGCTGTTCCGTCGTCGTGAAGTCGCGCCCCTCGACCCGGGTGTGATAGCGGCCATCGCCGCCGAACAGGCTGTCGATGACCAGGAATACCAGGTTGGGATCGTAGGTGAACAGGGCGGTGCCGCGCAGCGGCTTCATCTGCACCATGTTCAGGTTGCTGGGCACCGGCAGGTTACGTTCAAAATCCGAATACTTCATGATCTTGATCGACCCGACCGTGATGTCGGCGTTGCGGCGCATGAAGTTCAACAGCACGTTGCGCATGTGGCGCGCGAAACGTTCGTTGATCAGCTCCAGCGTCTGCATGCGGCGCCGTACGACCCGCTCGGGGGAGCTCAGGTCGTAGGCGCGGACGCCTGCCTGCTCTTCCTGCGCCTGCGTCTTGCCGTCGTCTTCGCCGGTGACCCCCGCGAGCAGGGCGTCGACTTCATCCTGCGAAAGAAAAGCCTCGTAGGCCATTTATTGCACCACGAATGCCGTGAAGAGGACGTCGGTGACGTACTGGCCATCGGGGATGGGCGAGAACGGCTTGTTGACGGCCTTGATGATGGCGTTGGCCAGGTCGGTCTTGCCCTGCGGCGTCTGCATGCTTTCCGGCGTCTGCGACGAAGCCAGCAGCAGGATGCGGCTGCGCACTTCCGGCATGTACTTTTCGATGCGCTGGCGCGTCTGCTCGTCGCTCACGCGCAGCGTCAGCGCGACGTGCAGCATGCGCTCGGTGTTCGCGCTCTGCACCGTGACGGTGAAGGGCTCGATGGGGATGAAGATGGGCGCGGGCACGGCGGCGGGCGTGGTCGGCGGCGGCACGAACGTGGTCGGCGTCGCGCCGGGCTGCTGCTGCGCCTGGCCGACGTTGATCTGGACGGCGGCGTTGGGCTGCTGGCGCTGCGAGCGCGTGGTGATCATCCAGGTCGTGGCGACGCTCGCGGCGGCGACGATCAGGAGGACCAGCAGTCCGATGATGGGACGCAGCAGCCGGCTGGCGCCGCCGGAACGCACGGGCAGGGTGCTGCGCGACGGCATGGTAGGAGTTTTGGAAGTCGCCATCTTGGATCGGTGAGTTGAATTACCGAGAAAAACGGAATTTATGAGTATCCGGAAACATTCTGCCCCAAATTGCCTTGCCGGAGGTAGGCGAAAAACAGGGCGAAATCTGTGTATCTCAGGCTATTGCCTGGCGCGGGCCATCCATCGCGCGTCACATGCCGGGCGCAAGCCCGGCACGGGCCGTCGTGCAAGGACCATCGTGCAAGGACTTCACGCGAAGGTGTCCACCAGCGCATTGGCGGCGCGGCGCGTTTGCACCGTGGCCACGACCGTGTCGTTGGCGCTGCCGCCGGCCTGGGCCGATGCCTCGCCGCCGCCGGACTGGCCCTGGCGGCCGCCCTGGTCGCTGGCCGCGAAGCCAGCCTGGGCGCCCTGGTCGCCGACATTGGTCTGCCCCAGAGAAATCCCGGCCTGGGACAGCGCCTGCTGCAGTTGCGGCAGCGCCGCTTCGACGGCCTGGCGCACGGCGGCGTGGGAAGACACGAAGGAGGCCTGGGCCACGCCATCGTTCAGGGTCAGGGTGATGCGCAAGGGGCCGAGGTCCGGAGGATCGAGGCGCAGTTCCGCCGTCTGGGTCTTCTGCTGTGCGTTGTTCGACAGCACCACGACCTGCTTGCCGAGGTCGGCGGCCCAGCCCGGCTGGCCGACGGGCGTGCCGACATGCAGCGCGGTCGTGGCGGGCGCCGCCTGCACGGTGACCGGCGCCTGGCTGGCGGCGACGGCGTTGGCCAGGGCTTCGTGAGCGCCAAGGGCGTTCGGGACGTTCGAGGCCGTGGCCGTGGCGTCGCTGGCCGCGGCGCCATGCAGGGCGGGTTTTGCCAGGTTGCTGGTGCTGTCCTGCCCTGACGTGTCGGCGTCGGCGCTGGCTGCCCGCACCGCCTGCCTGGTGACATGGGCGGTGGCCGGCGTCGCGGAGCCGGCGCCGTCCTGCGTGGCCAGCGGCACGGCGTTGCGGTCGGCCTGCGCCGGCTGGGCGGCGGCCGTTCCCTTTGCGGTGGGCGTGGCCGACGCTGCCGCGGCGATGGCCGGGGCGGTCTCGGCGGCAGCGTCATCCGTGGCGGGCGCGGCCGTCAACACGGCGGGCAGGGCGGCGGGCGCGGCGGTCTTGTCATCCGCGGCGGGCGTAACCGTGGCGGCCGGGGTCGCGGCGGCGGCCAGCGTGGCGGCGAGCGCGTCGGCCGCATCGTCGCCGGCGGGAGCGGCCTGCGGCGGGACGGGCGCGGGCGCCGGGGCGGTAATCTGCGCCACCAGCGCGGCCATCGCCAGCGCCTGCTGGCTCAGGGTCGGCGCGGCGGCATCGGCCCCAGCGGCCGCTTCATCGGCGGCGGTATCCGCATCCTTGTCGGCGTCGCCCGCCGCGGCCTTGGTCGGCTTGTCGCCGCTTGCCGCCGGGGTTTTCGCGCCCGCTTGCGCGGCCGTCCCGGAGCCGGAATTGGCGGCCGGCGCGCCCGACGCGGCATTGCCGTCGTCCTGCCGCGCGGCGCCGCGCTGGCGCGACATCACGTCGGAGAACGCGGGGCGCGCGTCGTTGTTGCCCGACGTAGTGCGGCTGGCGCTGCCGGTCGGTGGAACGGGCGTGGACGGGGCGATGATATTGAGCAAAGTCGTCGCGGCGGCGGTCATAACGGCTTCCTGTGATTCGGTGCTACGTGATCCGGACGTATTACGGCGGATGTACTGCGGTGGTTTTGCCAGGGCGTCCGCCAGGGCTTGCGAACAAGCCCTAGTGCATGCCGGCGTGGCCTCGCACCAGGCGGGCCGAGTATTCATCGTTGGCGCGCTGTTCGCGGCGCGCCTCGGCGCGGGCTTCCACGTTGGCGGCGCGCTGGGCCAGCGCATCGAAGGAGTTCAATTTGCGTTTTTCTTCCTGCCAGCGCAGCTTGCCCTTGGCCAGATGGTCCTCGGCCTGCGTCAAGACAGCATTTTGCTGCCCGATGGCGTCATCCAAAGTGCCGATAAAGCGCTGATAATTGTGGCAATCCGCCGCCGACATGCCGCTTACCATGGCGTGTTGCAGGCGCTGGAGGTAGTCCTGGCGGTAATCCTGCAACATGGCCAGCTGGCGTTCGGCGTCGTTGCGCGCGGCGTGCAGGCGGCCCAATTGGCGCGCCGCCTCCTCGGTGTTGTCCTTGGCGAGGCCGATCAGGGTATCCAACGGCAATTTACTGGGCATGTCAGGCTCCCGGGCCGAAAGTGGCCTGCAATTGCTTGATGGCGGTGTCGTAGGTGACGCTGTCGCCGACGTTCTGCTGGAGGAAGGCTTCCAGGCGCGGATAGCGCGCGATGGCGTCATCCAGCGCCAGATCGTGGCCGGGCGCGTAGGCGCCCACGGCGATCAGGTCGCGGTTGCGCTGGTAGCGCGACAGGACCTGCTTGAAACGGCGCACCATGGCGAACTGCTCGACGGTGATGAGCGAGTTCATGGCGCGCGAAATCGATGCCTCGATATCGATGGCGGGGTAGTGGCCGGCTTCGGCCAACTGGCGCGACAGCACGACGTGGCCGTCCAGGATGGCCCGCGCCGAATCGGCGATGGGGTCCTGCTGGTCATCGCCCTCGGCCAGCACGGTATAGAAACCCGTAATGGAGCCGGCCTTGCCGCCAGGCCCGGGCGAGCCCATGCCGGCCCGCTCCACCAGGGCCGGCAGCTTGGCGAAGACCGATGGCGGATAGCCCTTGGTGGCCGGGGGTTCGCCGATGGCCAGGGCGATCTCGCGCTGCGCCATGGCATAGCGCGTCAGCGAGTCCATGATCAGCAGGACGTCCAGTCCCTGGTCGCGGAAGTGTTCGGCGATGCGCGTGGCGTAGGCCGCGCCCTGCAAGCGCAGCAGGGGCGAGACGTCGGCGGGCGCGGCGACCACCACCGAGCGCGCCAGGCCATCGGGCCCCAGATTGTGCTCGATGAATTCCTTGACTTCGCGGCCCCGTTCGCCGATCAGTCCCACCACGATGACGTCGGCCTTGGTGTAGCGCGCCATCATGCCCAGCAGCACGCTCTTGCCGACGCCGGACCCGGCGAACAGGCCCATGCGCTGGCCGCGCCCGACGGTGAGCAGGCCGTTGATGGCGCGCACGCCGACGTCCAGCACGGTGTCGATGGGCGCGCGTGACAGGGGATTGATCGGCAGGGCGGCCAGCGGCGCGGCTTCGGCGCCGTGCAGCGGGCCCAAGTCGTCCAGCGGCCGGCCGGCGCCGTCCAGCACACGCCCGAGCAGGGCGTTGCCGACCGGCAAATGGCGGCCCAGCGCGGGCTTGGCATTGCCGTTGAGTATGGCCTTGCGCGGCAGGGGAATGGTGCGTTGCAACGGCGGGTCGCCCGGCATCACGCGGGCGCCGGGCGGCAGCCCGGAAATATCGGCCTGTGGCATCAGGTACAGCGTGTGGCCGTCGAAGCCGACCACTTCCGCCTCGGCCCAGTGGTCGTGGCCGGGCGCGATTTCGATGCGGCAGGCCGCTCCTACCGGCAGGCGCAAGCCGGTGGCCTGGAGCACCATGCCCGTGGCCCGGGTGATGCGGCCGATCGCCAGCCAGGGGTCCGTGGCATTGGCGCGGACCGAGCCGATCTGTAGCTGGATGGCCCAGCGATCGGCCACCGGCGGCATCGCCGGCCGGGCGCCCGTGCCAGTGCCCGGGCCCGCCTCGGCCGGGCGCTCGCCGACGGCCGCCGCGGCCAGCGGCCCGGCGGGCGTGGCAAGGCCTGCCTGCGCGGCGCCGGCCGGCTGGGCGGTGGCCATTATTCGTCCTCCAGCGGCATGTCGCGGCCCAGCGAGGCGGCGACGCGGCGCCAGCGCGTCTGTAGGGTGGCGTCGATATCGCCGAACGAGGTCTCGGCGCGGCAGCCGCCGCGGGTGATCGATTCATCGGCCAAGGCGCGCCAGTGGCCCAGCTTCAGGTCCTCGGCCAGGTGCAGGCGCACCAGTTCAAGGTCCTCGGGATGCAGCCACAGGCGCAGGGGCGCGGCCGCGCCCGGATTCATGTGCAGCACCTCGCGCACGGCGGGCAGCAAGGACTCGGGCTGTGTCGCCAGGGTCGTGCGCAAGACCTGGCGCGCGATATCCAGTGCCAGGGTCAACAGGGACTGCCCGGTCTTTTCTTCCAGCACGGTCAACGAGGCCGCGGTGGTATCGGCCAGCGCGCGCAGGCGGGCGGCCTCGGCGGCGCCCTGCTTGCGCGCTTCCTCCAGGCCTTCCTTGTAGCCGGCGTCGCGGCCCGCGCTCAAGCCTTCGTCATAGCCCCGCGCGCGGCCTTCCGCCACGCCCAGGTCATAGCCTTCCGCCCGGCCTTCGGCCAGGCCCTGCTGGTGCCCCTGGCGCCGGCTTTCCTCGCGCACCACGGCGGGGTCGGGGCCGGTATCGACGATCGCCGGTTCGGCGTCGCGGGCGTCCTGCTCCTCGAACGAAGCCATGCGCCACCGCCGCCATGACTCGGCATGGGCGAGGGGCGCCTTGCGGGCCTCGTAGTCAGACATAGGCGTCGTCTCCCTGGTTGCCCAGGACGATCTGGCCGCTCTCGGCCAGGCGGCGGGCAATCTGCAGGATCTTCTTCTGCTCGGCTTCGACCTTGGACATGCGGATGGGGCCCTGCGCCTCCAGGTCCTCGCGCAGCATTTCGGCGGCGCGGCTGGACATATTGCGCAGGAACTTGTCGCGCAGTTCCTCGACGGCGCCCTTGAGGGCGACCATGAGGGTGTCGTTGTCGACTTCCTTGAGGATGAGCTGGATGCCGCGATCCTCGACGTCGATCAGGTTGTCGAAGACGAACATTTCGTCGACGATCTTCTGCGCCAGGTCGGCATCGCGTTCGCGCAGGCTGGCGACCACGCTTTCCTCGTCCGCCGAGTTCATCATATTGAGAATCTCGGCCGCGGTCCGTACCCCGCCCATCTTGCTGCGCTTGGCGCCCTGGCCCGCCAGGACGGCGTTCAGGGTATCGGTCAGCTCGGCCAGGGCGGTCGGCTGCACGCCGCCGAAGGTGGCGATGCGCAGCATGACGTCGTTGCGCAGGCGCTCGCCCAGGCGGGCCAGCACGGACGACGCGCGGTCGCGTTCCAGGTGGACCAGGATGGTGGCGATGATCTGCGGATGCTCGTCGCCGATCAGCTCGGCCACGGTGTGCGGGTCCAGCCAGTTCAGGGCATCGATGCCGCTGCCGCCTTCGCCGGCTTCGAGGATGTCCTCGATCAGGCCGGCGGCGCGATCGCTGCCCAGCGCCTTGGTCAGCACCGAACGGATGTAGTCGTCCGAACCCAGGGTGACGGCGATGAACTGGTCCGATTCCTGGCGGAATTCCTCCAGCACGGTCGCGACGTCCTCGCGGGTAACCTGCTTCAGGCTGGCCATGGCGCCGCCGACCTGCTGCACCTCGCGCGCGGTCAGGTACTTGAAGACTTCGGCCGCCGCATCCTCGCCCAGCGACATCATCAGGACGGCCGCGCGCGTCATGCCGTCAATGGGGGTCTCATTTGCCATCTTTGTTCATCCAGGTACGCAGGACCATGGCGACGGCGCGGGGATCCTTGTTCGCCATGTCGCGGGCGCGCTTCATGTTTTCCTCGAAACGATCCATTTCCTTGGCGCGGGCGATATCCTGCGCCTCGCGCAGCGCCTCCTGGCGCTCCAGCTCGGCCACTTCGGGATCGATCTCGGGCGGGCGCATGTAGCGGTCGTACATCGGGCGCAGCAGCGAGCGCCAGACCCACAGCGCGGCGATCGCGATGGCCAGCCAGCCCAGGGCGGTCTTGCCCATGGCGATATTGTCGGGATCCTTCCACCACGGCGTGCTCGGCTCGACGTCGTTGAACTGGCTGTTGACCACGTTCAGGGAGTCGCCGCGCGCTTCGGAGTAGCCCATGGCTTCCTTGACCAGGGTGGTGAGCTTGTTCAACTCATCCGGTTCCATGGCCTTCGCTTCGCCATCCTTGTTAGGCAGGTAGTTGATGACCACGGCCACCGACATGCGCTTCAGGTTGCCCACCGGCTGCTTGATGTGGCTGATGGTGCGGTCCAGCTCGTAGTTGGTGGTGGCGTCGCGGCGCTCGCTGCTGGGGCCCTGCGGCTGCGGTGTCGTGGCCGCGCCGGTGCCGGCGTTCTGGCCCTGCTGGCCAGGCTGGCCTGGACGCTGCGGCTGCTGTTGCTGTTGCGGATTGACGATGGGCGCGGTCGGGCCGGCCGGCGGCTGGTTGGACAGCGCGCCCGGCACGCCCTGGGCGGCGTTGGCGCCGTTCTGCTGGGAGTCGCTGGTCTGTTTGCTGCGCACCGCGGCCTGGCCGGGGTCCTGGTTGGGACGGTAGGTTTCCTGCGTTTCCTCGCGGCGCGAGAAATCCATGTCGGCGCTGGCCTGGGCGTGGACGTTGCCGGAACCCACCAGCGGGTTGAGGATGGACAGGATGCGCTCCACCGTGCGCTGTTCCGTTTCGCGCACGTAGCGCAACTGGTCGGCGTCCATGCCGCGGCCTTCGCCGGCGGGCTGCGAAAGCAGGCGGCCGTTCTGGTCGACGATGGACACGTTGTTGACCGTCAGTTCGGGAACGCTGGACGCCACCAGCCAGGCGATGGAGGAAACCTGGCCGTCGCCCAGGCTGCGGCCGGGGTACAGGTTGAGCAGGACCGACGCCGTCGGCGCCTGGCGGTCGCGCACGAACAGGGTCTGGCGCGGGATGGCCAGGTGCACGCGGGCGTGCTGCACGGAATTGACCGATTCGATCGAACGCGCCAGTTCGCCTTCCAGGGCGCGCTGGTAGTTGATCTGCTCGGTGAACTGGCTGGCGCCGAAGCGGCTGTTGTCCAGCAGTTCGAAGCCGACCGAGCCGCCGCGCGGCAGGCCTTGCGCGGCCAGTTGCAGGCGCGTGTCGTACACCTTCTCCTGCGGCACCAGCAGGGCAGTGCCGCCATCATTGAAGCGGTAGGGCACGTTCATCTGGTTCAGGGCCGCCACGATGGCGCCCCCGTCGCGGTCGTCCAGATTGGAGAACAGCACTTTGTAGTTCGGGTCTCGGCTCCACATGGTCGCGGCGACCACCAGGGCCGCGACGGCGGCGATGGCGCCGATCAGCGCGGGTTTGGGTATCGCGCGCAGCCGTTCCAGCACGGGGAATCGGGCCATGAGGGAGGAAGTAAGAGTCGCCTGCTGATTCATCGGATGCCCCCGCTCGCCGAAAGGCGCGAGTGCCGGGGAAAGCTGAAGGTGGGCAAGTTACACATGCAACGTGCTTCTGGTCTGGGAGCGTGGATTATGGCCGGGCTGCCGGCAAGACCAAATGCCGAAAAAACCGCATTTTTGGTGCTATTTGTTTTCTATGCGGATGCCCGCGTGCCCCCCGCGGGTCAAGCTGGCGAAATATCGGGATTTTTGCCGTCATTTGTCGGCTATGCGCGACAGCCTGAGGCATTAGTCTTGCGAGCATTCACAAGCGTCCCTGACAATAAGGAAATTTTGCCATGGCAGTATCCGGAATGACTGGCATCGAGACCATGCTGGCGCAGATGCGCGCCGCGGTGCGCGCCGCCGAAGGCGGTGCTTCCGCGGGCGTGGCGAACGCGGCGGCGAATCCGGCCTCCAACCCGGCCGCTGGAAGTTTCGCCACCGAGCTCAAGGCGTCGCTGGAACGTGTCTCGTCGGCGCAGATGTCGGCGAAGGCGCAAGCCAGCGCGTATGAGCTGGGTGCGCCCAATATTTCACTGAATGACGTAATGATCGACCTGCAAAAAGCGAATATCGGTTTCCAGACCGCGGTTCAAGTGCGCAACCGGCTGGTGGCGGCCTACAAGGAAATCTCGTCCATATCGGTGTGATACTTGCCAATTTTGTGCAAGAATCCAGGCGGTGCGGCACGCTTCGGACTAATTCCGTTATCGCCGTCTACGGTGTGCGATGCTTGACACTCTTACATTGCTGGTCGTAGCCGTAATCCAGTTTGAAATTATTGGCGTCACGATGCTGATGACGTGGTTCATTTCCCGGCGCGCCCGGGGAGTGCTCGGCGGCGGTGGCGGCGTGGCGGTAGTGGTGGCCTTGTGCCTGCTGCCGGCCTGGTACCTGTGGGATACCGGGACCGCGACCATTGCTGGTTTTCATTGGATACTGCTTACGCTCATTGTGCTGGTCCCGACCGGCATACTGCTGTTTCTGGCGATCCAGCTGGTGCGCTCGGAAGCCATATTGCGGACGGTGCGCATCACGCGCAGCGGCCAGAGCGTGCTTGGCCTGTCCCAGGTTGCCGATGCCGAGGCGCTGGAAGACGATTTGCGCCAGGCCATGCAGGAAGCCGGCCAGCTTTATGTGCACTACCAGCCTATCTACAGCGCGGAGACACGCAGCGTCGTTGGTTTCGAGGCGCTGCTGCGCTGGAACCACCCGGTGCGCGGACTGGTCGCGCCCATGCAATTCATTCCGCTCGCCGAACAAACCGAACTGATCGTGCCGCTGGGCGCGTGGGTGCTGGAAACGGCCTGCGCCGAAGCCGCGACCTGGCCCGAGCCCTGGTATCTGTCCGTCAACCTGTCGCCGGTCCAGTTGGAGAAAATCCACCTGGTGCGTGAAGTGCGCGGCGCGCTCGACCGCACCGGACTGGCCGCCGAGCGGCTGGAACTGGAAATTACCGAAGGGGTGCTGGTGGCGGCCGAGGGTGGCGAAATTTCCCGCTTGGCGGAATTGCGCCGCGCCGGCGTGCGCATCGCCATCGACGATTTCGGCACCGGTTACTCCAGTTTGGGCTATTTGCGGCAACTGCCGTTCGACACCATCAAGATCGACCGCTCCTTCGTGCGCAACCTGGAAAGCGACTCCAGCGCGCAGGCCATCGTCGGCACCATCGTCGAACTGTCGCGCCGCCTGAATCGCGAAATCGTCGCGGAAGGCGTGGAAACCGAAGGGCAGTTTTCGATTCTCAATGCCTTGCAGTGCCATCGCGTGCAAGGCTGGCTGCTGGGCAAGCCCATGCCGCCGGAAGAAATCGCGTCGACGTATTTTCCGGCGCCCCTCCAGGAGGGGTTGGCCGACCGCACGCTGTCCTGGGCCGAGAATCCCGGCGCGGCGGAATAGGGCGGACGTCGGGCGCGGCCGCTACGCGCGATCAGCTTCCCATCGTCCGCGCCTTTTCGAGGCGCCACACCACTTGCTGCAGCCAGGTTTCCTGGCGGCCGTCCAGGATCAGGAAGGCCGCGCCGACGTGCGTGAGCGGGTCTTCGCCCGTGATGCTCCCCTTGGTGTTTCCCTTGGTGCTCGCCTTGGGGCTGCCCTTGGCGTCGCTGGCCTCCTGGGCGTCGACCTGCGGCGCGACGGACGTGGCCGCCAGCCCGTCGGCCGCCGCGAGCTTCTCGGCGTCCGTCTCGGGCTTCAGCGGCTGGCCCGCCAGCGGGATCAGCGTGCGTATCTCCAGGTCGGTGGTGATGTTGCCAAAATCGCCGAAGTCCAGGTAGACATCCTCCATCTTCGTCCCCGGTGGCGGCAGATCCTCGACGGCGCGGTTGATGCGCAGGCCCACCCCGTCCACGGAAATATCCCGCACCGTGAACACGATAGGCTTGGCGCCCGGCGCCGGCCGCCAATGGCCGCCGCAACGCACGCTATTGCCCGTGATCGAGGCGCGGAACATCTTGCGCCGTTGTATCCGGGACAGGCGTTCCGGGTAGGGCGAGACCAGTGCCGCGCTGCCGTCGTCGAACCGCACCACATCGGGACGCGGCACGCGGAAATGGATCTGCACGCCGCCGTAGCCGTTTGCGTGGAATTGCAGCACGCTGCCTACGCGCAGCCCGTGCACATCGTTCTTTTCGAAATCGGCGCCGGCGTAGTCGCGCGGGCGCCAGAAGAAATGGCGCGTCTGCTTGTCGGTCCCCAGCACCAGGACCGCCATTTCCCGATCGGCGGCATCGCGCACGAGAATCTGGCATTCCGGATGGGTAAGCTCGAACAGCGCGGAACGGATTTCCTCCGGCCGCGTCAGTAGAAAATCGGGATCGGACTCTTTGGGGCTCATGATGCTTATGGGTTTATGCTGCCTGGGGGGAGCGGCGCATCAACGCGACGTTTGTTCGTTACGCGGCAAGCCGGGCGTCGCGGGCGCGCGAGGCGTCATGGCCGCGAGCAAGGCTTCCTTGGCGGCTTCAGCGCCGCCGGACTCGACCCGGTAAAGCCAGGCCAATAATTCCGCCACCGCGACGTAGAGCTCGGGCGGGATTTGCGCGTCCAGGTTCACCTGCATCAGCAGGCCCACCAGCTCGGGCGATTGATGGACGTACAGGCCGTGTTCCTGGGCCGTGCGGATGATGGTGTCGGCCAGCGTGCCATAGCCCTTCGCCACGACGCGCGGCGCGGCTTCCGCCTCATTGTAGGAGAGGGCGACGGCGACCTGGCGATCGTCGCCGGCATCCTGCTGCTTGCTGGCGACGTTCAAAGCAATTCCTCCAGGGCCGGCGCATGCGCGGCCACCGTCAGGTCGGACAGCGTCAGGCCGGCGGCCTGCATGCGTTGCCGCAACGCGGCGCCGGCCTGGGCGATTTCGCCATCGCTGTCCGGCGCGACGATATTCATCACCAGCTGCTTGCCGGCCAGGTTCATGCGAACCTCCACCGTGCCCAGGCGCGGCAGGTTCAGCACCAGGCGCGTGGCCCAGCTTTGTCCGGCCTCGACCGGGTTGGCGCCCGGCATCGCATCGTCCTGCTCGCGGCGGATTTCCCACCACATGGGGGCGCCCTGCCAGGCCGTGCCTTCCCAGGCCAGGGTCTGGTTGGCGAAGACTTCGAGCTGCTGGCGCACCAGCAACGCGGCGTCCGGGTGGATGCCCGGCGGCGTCGTCGGCGGCGTGCCCGGCTGCGAGCCGGACCAGGTGATCGCCGTGCCGTGCGTGGGCTGGCCGTCGGCCTGCAAGGTCATGGGCGAGGCCGTGGTCGGCAGGCCGAAGCGCAGGTTGTCCGCCAGCAGCGAGCGGTTCTCGCCGGCCGGGTTGATGCGCGGCATGGCGTCGGGATTCAGGCGGGCCTGCGGCTCGCGCGCCAGGTCGGCGGGGTCGCGTTGGCCGTAGGCCATGTCGGCCAGGTGCGATTCGTAGAACAACCCGCTTTGTTGCAGGGCTTGCCTGAGCGCCTGCGCCAGCTGCGCGGGCTGCGGCCCGGCGCTGGGCAGGTTGGGCGCCTGGCTCGCCATCGTCGCCAGGGCGGCATCGGCCAGGCGGGCCCGGCTGGGCGCGGCGGTTTGCGCGCGCTCGGTCCCGTCAGCCACGTCGGCCCCTTCAGCCCCGTCGGCGGCCTGGGCCGCCATGCCGGCGCGCGCGGCCGCGGCCTCGTCCTGCGCATCGGCGGCGCCGGCCTGGCCCATCAAGGCGGCGGCCGCCCCACGCGCGCCCGCGGCGGCGGCGGGCGTGCCGGCCGCCGCCGCCTGGCCGCGAGTGGCCACGTCACCGTCGGGTTGTTCGTCGGCGGGGGCATCCGGGGCGGTTTCGCCCTCGGCCCAGAGCGGGGTCTTGCCGGCCAGCGCCGGCGCGGTATCGGGGTACTGCGCCAGCAGCGTGAGTATCGTGCGCGCGGTCTGCCCGAGGATGGTGGGAGCAGAGCCGGTAATGTCCGCGCTGAGAAAGCGTGCGCGGGTGGCGGCATTCAGCGCCGCCCGGTCGACGATTTCCTGGATGGCCTTGCTTTGCGGGCCTTGCTGGGAAACCGCGCCGTCTCCCTCCGCGCCGATATCGACGGCGGTGCCCGGCGGGTTGACGGCATCCTGGCGGGTGGTGTCCTTGCCCTGCTGCGCCAGCTGGGTGCCAAGGACTGCGTCCAGCCGCTGCACCAGCAGCGAACTGAGCGCGGTGGGACCGATGCTCATACGGCACGCGCCCTGGGTACGCCGTAAGCGCGCAGGGCGCCTTGCTGACGCTTCATGCGCCCCAGCAGTTCGCTCATGCGCGCGAGCTCGGGCATGGCCAGGTCGCGGGTGTGCGCGTCGTTTTCGAGGATCTGGACCAGCATGTCGTGCTTTTGGCGGCGCTCGTCGTTGTCCAGCGGTTCGTCGGCGCCGATGTGGCGCAGGCGTTCTACGGCCTCGCAATACGATTGTCCATGGGTCAGGACGCTGTTCCAGTCTTCCGTTCGCGCCGCGTTGAGCATCGAGGCCGTCACGGAAACGATTTCCCGATAAAGCTCCAGTATCTGCGGGGAATGAGAAGTCATAAGAGACCTTGTGCCGGGTAGGGCGGTGTAAATCTTACTAGTGATGAATAAACAAACTTATGGGATCAAGCCGGTCGATCGACCGCGGTCTGCCAGGCTTCCTGGAGGTCGGCCAAGAGGCGGTCGGCCGTCTCCAGCGCGGCAGCGTCGCTCTTGATATTGGCGTTGACCAATTGGCGCAGGATGTAGTCGTAGAGGGAGTCCAGATTGGCGGCCAGCTTGTCCTCCTCGGGGTTCGCCAAGGCTTGCTTGAGTCCTTCGTCGACCAGGCGCATGGCGTGATTGATGGCCTTGGCGCGTTCGGCAATATTGCCTTCTTCCAGGTGGTGCCGGGCCTGGCCGATGGCAACCCGCGCGCCGCTGTACAACAAGGAGATGAGCCGTTCGGGCGAGGCGCTGAGAACCTGGGTTTCCAGGCCCACGTCCTTGTAGGAACGGACCGAATAGGTGGCGTCGGGGCGGCGGGATGCGTAGGCCATGATGGATCAGGAATTCGATTTGGTCAGCGCCGCGAACTGCTGGGTCAGGTAGCTGCTGGTGCTGTTCATTTGTGCGACGAACGCGTCCAGGGCCACGAACTTCGCGCGTATCGTGGAGATGTCGGCGTCGATGCGGTCCTTGGTGCGATCGTAGTTGTCCTGCAGCGAATCGTACGTAGTCTGCAGTCCGTCGGTGCGGGTGGAGATGACGCCGCCGGTCTGCAGGATCGACGTGGTCGCGGTGTTGAACGAGGTGCCCAGTCCGCTGCTGCCGAACAGCAGTGCCTTCACGTCGTCCGGGTTGTTGACCAGCGCTTCTGTCATGGCGTTGACGTCCAGCTTCAGCGTGCCGTTCTTCGCGTCGGTGTCCGTGGTGATGCCCAGGTCGGCCAGCGAGGCGATGTCGCCGCCGCTGTTGGTCACGCGCAGGGCTTGCGCCAGCATGGTCTGGATGCTGCGGATGGTGCCGTCGCCGGTCAGCACCGAGCCGGTCTCGGACGAGGTGTCGAAGGCGGTGGCGGTGGCGATCTGCGACGCCACGGTGTTGTAGGCCGTGACGAAGTTCTGGATGGCGGTGGCCTGGGCCGTGGTGTCGGTGGTGATGCGCAGCGTGCCGGCCGTGTCCATGGTGTCGGTCAGCGTCAGCGTGATGCCGTCGATGGCCGTATCCACGGTGTTCGAGGCGCTGGTCACGGTGATGCCGTTGATCTCCACCACGGCGTCGGTGGCCGCATCCCCTACGCGGGACACATTGGAGCTGGTGACGCCGCTGCCATAGTTCAGCGCCGACGCCAGGGTGGTGTTGCCGCTCACGGACAGTCCCGTCACGGCGCCCTTGGTGCCCGTCGCGCTGGACGTCAGCATCAGGTAGCTGTTGCCGCTGCCGTCGCTGATGATGGACGCCTTGATGCCCAGCTTGCTGTTGCCGTTGATCGCGCCGGCGATGCCGTTGAGCGACGTGTCCGAGCTCAGGTCCACCGAGGCCGTGGTGCCGTCGGCCAGCGTGACCGTCAGCGTGCCGCCCGTGCCGTTGGCGGTCGTACGGCTGCTGAAGGCGCCGGTTTTCAAGGTCTCGGCCGTGGCCAGCGAGTCGACCTTGATGCTGTAGGTGCCCGTCGTGGCGCTGGCCTTGGCGGTGGCGGTGAAGCCGTCGCCGGTCACCGTGGCC
Source organism: Achromobacter aloeverae (assembly GCF_004121055.1). Lineage (GTDB taxonomy): Bacteria > Pseudomonadota > Gammaproteobacteria > Burkholderiales > Burkholderiaceae_B > Bordetella_C > Bordetella_C aloeverae. Next base: position 427,431 of record NZ_PYAL01000001.1, on the reverse strand, counting down.
TTGGCGGCGTTATACGTGTCGGCGCTGGCCAGGGCCTGCGCGGCCGTCTGCAGCGCGGCGATCGAGCTCTTGATGGTCCCATAGGCGGTGATCTTGCTCTGGATCTCGCTCTGCTGGGTCTGGATATTTGTAAGGGCGACTTCCTCGTTGTCCTGCAGCTTGTCCAGGATGTCCTGCAACTCCAGATTCGATCCGGATCCCAGCGAGGTGATGGCGGGGAGGGCGCTGCTGGAGGTGGAGCTGGTGGTAGTCATGCGAGGATTCCTTCTTTGGATGCATATTCTGGCAAATTCCCGGGCAAGCTTATGCGCCGGGAAAACGGCATAACTGGGTCCTGTTTGGGGCTTTCATGCGCTTTCGCGCGCACTCCCGCGCAGGTGCGGACCCTCAGGCGGAGGTCTTGATTGCGCCGCCCTGGAACTCGGTAATCATCTTCGCGATCTGCAGGACCGTTTCGCTGGGGATGGTCTTGATGGTGTCCCCGGTTTTTGTGTCCTTGATGGAGATCACCACGCGCTGCGTGTCCTGGTCGACCGAAAAGGACATCTGCGTGGACCAGGCCTGCATCCGCTCGTTGAGCTTCTCCAGGGCCTGGTCCAGGGGGAGCTTGCTGGCGCCCTGGCCGGACGTGGATGTATCCGTGTTGCCGTCCTTCTGGGCAGCGCCGGTGGGGAGCACCGACACGGTGGCGTCGACGGGAAGGGCAGGCGTAGGGGCCTGGGCGGGCATTACGGTGGCTTGCACGGGCAGGGCCGCGGTACCAATAGGGCTGACAGCCATAAAGACTCCACTTACACACTGCGTCGTCGACGCGTTGATCTGGTTTTCCGTTCCTCATAACGGCATCCTGAATGGGAACTTTAGGGGGAAGGACCGCTACGGGATTTTTGGTCATCCTAGGGTTTTCCCCGTTTTTCCCTGTCCCGGGCTGTTAAAATCCGCCTGCCCCGAATCTGCCCCGCCTATTGTTTCGCCCTCATGTCAACGATCACGAAACCGGATGCCTCCAGCTCCTTGCCCGAGTGGCTGGCCTATATCGAAGCGCTGCATCCCAAGACCATAGAGCTGGGCCTGGAGCGCTCGCGTCGGGTCGCGGAGCGCCTGGACCTGTCCCTGGATTGCGTGAAGATCGTCGTGGGCGGCACCAACGGCAAGGGGTCGACCTGCGCCATGCTCGAGGCCATCCTGCTGGCCGCCGGCTACCGGGTCGGCCTGTACACCTCGCCGCACCTGATCGATTTCAACGAGCGCGCCCGCGTCAACGGCGAAATCGCCAGCGATGCGGCCCTGGTGGAGCAGTTCGCGGCCGTCGAGGCCGCGCGCGGCGATGTCTCGCTGAGCTATTTCGAATTCACCACGCTGGCCGTCCTGCGCCTGTTCGCCGGCGCGCGGCTCGACGCCGTGGTGCTGGAGGTGGGGCTGGGCGGCCGCCTGGACACCGTCAATATCGTCGACGCCGATTGCGCCATCATTACCAGCGTGGACCTGGACCATACCGACTGGCTGGGCGACACGCGGGAGAAGATCGGCTACGAGAAGGCCCACATCTATCGCGCGGGCCGGCCCGCCATCTGCGCCGACCCGGTGCCGCCGCAGACGCTGCTGGACCATGCCGAAGCCATCGGCGCCGACCTGTGGCTGTTCGGCCGCGACTACAACTACTCCGGCGATCGCCAGCAATGGAGCTACGGCGGACGGGGCCAGCGCCGCTCCGCCTTGGCCTATCCCGCCCTGCGCGGCGCCAACCAACTGCTGAACGCGTCCGCCGCGCTGGCCGCCCTGGAAGCCCTGCGGGATCGCCTGCCGGTGCCGCAGCAGGCCGTGCGCCAGGGCCTGCTGCAGGCGTCCCTGCCGGGACGGTTCCAGATCCTGCCGGGCCAGCCCACCGTCATCCTGGACGTCGGCCACAATCCGCACGCCGCGGCGGTGCTGGCGCAGAACCTGGACAACATGGGCTTCCACCCCTATACCTACGCGGTGTTCGGCATGTTGAACGACAAGGACGTCGCCGGCGTGGTGGCCAAGCTCGCCGGCCGCTTCGACCACTGGTATTGCGCGGGCCTGCCGGGGCCTCGCGGCGGCAGCGGCGAAGGCCTGGCCGAGCAGGTGCGCAAGGCGCTGCCGGCTCCCGCCACGGGCGATGACGCCGCTGGCATCTCGGCGTGCGCCGACCCCGTCGAGGCCTACGCCCAGGCACGCGCCCGGGCAGGCGAGGGTGATAGAATCGTGGTATTTGGATCGTTCCTTACCGTGGCTGCCGTGCTCCAGTCGCTGGGCCGGAAATCCTAGTCCGGCAAAGCCTTGAATTACGCATTGCCGCCTCGAAATACAGCTCAGTTCCGCACGCCGTGCGCGCCGACTGCAAGGAATTAGCTCTTCATGGGTTTGTTTACACGGAAAGACCCCGCCCCCGACGCTTCCGCGGGCAAGCCACGTCCCTCCGTATCCAGCGAAGCGCAGGCCGCCCAATTGCGCGCGCGCGCGCGCCGACGGCTGGCAGGCGCCATCGCGCTGGTGCTTGCGGCGGTCATCATCCTGCCGATGGTGCTCGATTCCCAGCCGGCCCGTGTCAGCGACGACATCCCCATCCGTATTCCGGACCGTGGCGGTTCTTACCAGCCGCAGGTCTCCGAACCGCAGGCAGCCCAGCCGCAGCAGGCCGACGCCGGCCAGGGTGGCGCCGGGGCGCCGGGTAACGGCGCGGCGGGGAATGCCGGGGTTAGCGGTGGGGCTGGCGGCGGAGCCAATGGCGGCGCTGCGGGCAACGGCACTACGGGTAACGGAGCTACGGGTAACGGCGCGCAGATTGCCGCTGCGCCGCCCGTGAGCGAACCGGCGCCGCTGCCGCCGCCGCGCCAGCCGGCGCCGCGCCCGGAGCCGGCGCGCCCGGAAAGCAGGCCCGAGCCGCGGACCGAATCCAGGCCTGAAAGCCGACCTGAAGCCAGGCCCGAATCCAAGCCCGACTCCAAGCCGGAAAGCCGGCCCGCCCCCAAGCCGGCGGACGTGCAGCGTACCGACGACGGCGCCCGCGCCATGGCCCTGCTGGAAGGCCGCGCCGCGCCGCAGGCGCCCGCCCGCCCGGCGGCCGACGCCAAGGGCAATTTCGTGCTGCAGGTGGCCGCCTACACGTCGCAGGTCGACGCCCAGGCGCGCCGCGACAAATTGCATGCGGCCGGCGTGACCAATGCTTTCCTGCAGGAAGCGTCGGTCGGTGGCAAGCAGCAGTACCGCTTGCGCGTGGGACCTTTCCCGTCGCGCGAGGCTGCCCAGGCTGCCCAGGCCAGATTGCGTACGCTGGGTTATGACAACGGCTTTATCGCTGCACAGTGACCGGCTTCGACTTCGTCGTGATGGCGATCCTGGGCGTTTCGGCGCTGCTGGGGTTGGTGCGCGGATTGCTGAAGGAGGTGCTGTCGCTCCTGGCGTACGGCCTGGCCTTCGTGGCGGCGGTATGGTGGGGTCCCACGGTCTACGGCTGGCTGGCCAGCATGATCGAGACCACCATGCTGAGGATGGGCGTGGCCTATGCGGCGGTCTTCATCATCGTGCTGTTGCTGGTCGGACTGGTCAACATGACGCTCGCCGCGCTGATACGCACCACCGGGCTGACGCCGGCGGACCATGGGCTGGGCGCGCTGTTCGGCCTGCTGCGGGGCTTGCTGATCGTGCTGGTGCTGGTGGCTGTCGCCGGTTATACGCCGCTGCCGCAGGAACCGTGGTGGCGCGACGCAATGTTTTCTCATGCGGCCACAGAAGCCGTCATACATACCAAGGGCTGGCTGCCGCCGTCGCTGGCGTCATTACTGCCTTATTGAATGCGTCCGAGGCAAGGCATCGCCTTGACGCAATTCGGATCAACAGGAAATTGCCATGTGTGGAATCGTAGGTGTCATGGGGCGCGGCCCTGTCAACCAGTTGCTCTATGACAGCTTGCTGCTGTTGCAGCATCGAGGTCAGGATGCGGCGGGGATCGCCACCGCACAGGGCAACCAGTTCAATATGTACAAGGCGCATGGCCTGGTGCGGGACGTTTTCCGTACCCGCAACATGCGTTCGCTGCCGGGCACCAGCGGCGTCGGCCAGGTCCGCTATCCCACCGCGGGGTCGAGCGATTCCGAGGAAGAAGCCCAGCCGTTCTACGTCAATGCGCCGTTCGGCATCATGATGACGCACAACGGCAACCTGACCAATTGGCGCGAGCTGCGCGAGTCGCTGTTCCGCGTCGATCGCCGCCATATCAATACCAATTCCGATTCGGAAGTGCTGTTGAATGTGCTGGCGCACGAGCTGCAATCCGCCGCCAATGGCGTGTCGCTGGACGATGACGCCATTTTCCGCGCCATCGGCGCGGTGCATCGCCGCGTCAAGGGCGCCTATGCGGTGATCGCCCAGATCGCCGGCTACGGCCTGCTGGGCTTCCGCGATCCCAATGGCATCCGCCCGTTGTGCCTGGGCCGCATGGAAAGCGACGAAGGCGTGGAATGGATGCTGGCGTCGGAGTCGGTGGCGCTGGAAGGCAGCGGCTTTACCTTCGTGCGCGATATCGCGCCGGGCGAGGCCATTTTCATCGACCTGGACGGCCGTGCCGTCAGCCGCCAGTGCGCCGACAATGCCCAGCTGGTGCCCTGCATTTTCGAATACGTGTATTTCGCCCGTCCCGATTCGTTGATGGATGGCGTGTCGGTCTATGACGCGCGCCTGCGCATGGGCGAGTACCTGGCCGACAATGTCGCGCGCAGCCTGCGCCTGGGCGACATCGACGTGGTCATGCCCATTCCCGATTCCTCGCGTCCGGCGGCCATGCAGCTGGCGGCCCGCCTGAACCTGGACTATCGCGAGGGCCTGATCAAGAACCGTTACGTCGGCCGCACGTTCATCATGCCGGGCCAGGCGGTGCGCAAGAAATCCGTGCGCCAGAAGCTCAATGCCATAGGCATGGAGTTCAAGGGCAAGAATGTGCTGCTGGTGGATGACTCCATCGTGCGCGGCACCACCAGCCGCGAAATCGTCGACATGGCGCGCGCGGCGGGCGCGAACAAGGTGTTTTTCGCTTCGGCGGCGCCTCCGGTGCGTTTTCCGAACGTGTACGGCATCGACATGCCGACGCAGAAGGAACTCATCGCCACCGGCCGCACCGACGAGGAAATCGCCCGCACCATCGGCGCCGATGCGCTGGTCTACCAGGACCTGAACGATATGCAGCAGGCGGTGCGCGACCTGAATCCGGCGATGGAGCGTTTCGAGGCGTCCTGCTTCGACGGACAGTACGTCACCGGCGACATCACGCCCGAATACCTGGAGCGCCTGCAGCAAAGCCGCAGCCAGGGCGGCGAAGAGCAGCACGGCGGCTTGCAGTTCAACATGGGCTACGCCGCCAACGACGCCTGAGAGGCCCACCCCGTACCCGCTGCGCGGGCCCCCTCAAAGGGGCGGCGTTGGCGGACCGGCAAAGCCGGATCCGCAACGCCCTGGATAGGCATCGAGGCTTGCCACGGTCTTTTTTTGTCTTGGGCCGCGCCAAGACAAGCCCCTTTTGGGGGCAGCAAGCGGAGCCAGCCGCGCGGAGGGGCATTTTTCGACGGGGGTTTTCCGGCGGCCGCGTCAGGCCCGCTTGAGCAGCGCCGCCAGCGACAGCAGGGCCAGCAACGCGAACAGCGCAAGGCTCCACAAGGCGTATTCCACGCCCAGGACCTTGACCACGGCGTCGGCGCAGGTGGCGTAGGCGCCGAAGACCTGGGGCAGCAGGGTGTCCAGGCCCAGGCCGGCGACGAAACGGTCGGCGAAGGTCTGGGCGCAGGACAGCAGCTTGGACGCCACCGTGTACTGGTAATAGGCGGCCCAGATGCCGCAGGCGGACAGGGCCAGCCCCAGCAGGGCGCCAAGGCGACGCATCACGCCGCCGCCCAGGGCCGTCAGCAGGCACACGACGCCCAGCGCCAGGTAGATCAGGCGTTGCAGCACGCAATAGGCGCAGGGCTGCATGTCGAACATGTATTGCGAGATCAGGGCGGCCCCGACGGCGGCGAAGGACAGCAGGGCGATCAGGATCAATAGACGTCGATTGGAGGCGAACATGGGGTTCCTACGTTGGTGGCGCCTGATGGGCAATGCCATGAGAGGGGTTAATGGTCCCGAAGTTCCAGCAGAACGCCGAGCAGCAGCTCATGGACGCCGTCCCAGACGATCTGCACGCCCAGGCATAGCATGATGAAAGCGGACAGGCGCATGAACACGGTGGTGCCGTTTTCGCCCAGCCGATGCAGGAATTGCGCGGCAAAGCGCAGGCAGATGTACAGGATGAACGATACCAGCAAGACGCCGGGCACCGAGCCCGCCAGCCGGACCAGGCTGGCCAGGTGCTGCTGGTCGCGCAGCTGGGCGCCGACCGTGATGGCCGCGGCGATCGAGCCCGGCCCGCAGCTGATGGGGAAGGTCAGGGGATAGAAGGCGCGCTGCCTGGCCATCTCCGGCGTGAAAGACTCGACGATGCGCGCGGCCTGTTCGCTGTTGGTGCTGCCGGTTGCATTGACCAGCCGCCAGGCGCTGGCGATCACCAGCATGCCGCCGCCTACCCGCACGATGGCCAGCGACAGGCCGAAAAAGGAAAGCAGCACGTTGCCCGCCACCATGGCCACGGTCAGCATCAGGCCGACGTTGATGGCCACGCGCTTGGCGAGCGCCAGGCGCGTGGTACTCGACGCGCCTTCGGTCAGTTGCCAGAAGATGGGGGCGATGGATGGCGGATTGAGGAAGGGAAGCAGGGTCGCCAGAGCGAACAGGAAGCTTTGGCCGAAAAGCAGCACATATTCGTTCGTCAGCATGGCTGGCTGGCTCCCTTCTTGGAAAACCCGGATTGTATGCGCGCCGCGGGGTGTATGGATGTGCAGGGGCGTAGGCTGTCGCGCGCTATTTTGCGTCCATTTGTCGCCACTGGGGTCGCCACTGAGGTTGCCACTGAGGTCGCCACTGAGGTCGCCACTGCGGCGGGGCGGCGCCTTGGCCCCGGACGGCGCCGCGCGGGACCGGTTGGTCCGTCGCAACCGGCCCCGGGCTCAGGTCGCCACGATCAGGTCGCCACGATCAGGCCGCCGCCTTCTGCGCCTTCTCCCCCGACAGCGCTTCCAGCATGTCGCGTTCGAACTGCATCTGCGTGCGCGGCCGCTCCAGCGCCGGTCCTTCGAGGATGAACACGTCCTCCACCCGGTCGCCCAGGGTCATCACCTTGGCCATCTGCAGGTTGACGGCATGGTGCGCGAACACGCGCGCCAGGGCATGCAGCAGGCCGGGGCGGTCGGTCGCGGTCACCTGCAGGCGCCAGGACTTGCTGCGCTCGTCGGGTTGCAGCTCGACCTGCGGCGGCACGGGGAACAGGCGCGACATGCGCGACTGCCGAGAACGGCCGTAGATCGCGCCTTGCGGCGCCGGAACCGGCGCGCCCGTGCTGGCCTCGTGCAGGCGTTGCTTCAATTCGTGCTCTACCAGGGTGGCCTGGGCGCGCAGGTCCTGCTGGCCGTCGGGCAGCAGCACGATGAAGCTGTCCAGGGCGTAGCCGTGCCGGGTGGTGTGGATGCGGGCGTCCTGGATGCTCAGCGACTTGGCGTCGAAGAAGCCGCAGATCATCATGAACAGCTCCGGCATGTCCCGGGTATAGACCATGACCTGCAAGCCTTCGCCGTGTTCGGTGGGGCGTGCCTTGACCACCGCTTCGCCAGGCGCGGGGCGGTGATAGAGATGGCGCGTATGCCAGGCGATGTCGGACGCGTCGTGGCGCAGGAAGTAGGCCACGTCCAGCTGTTTCCAGAACGCTTCGCGGGCGTCGTCGCGCAGCCCGGCCAGGCGCGTCAGGCGGGCGGCTTCGGACTTGCGGTCGTTGAGCACCGTATGGGCATCGGCCTGGCCACCGCCCAGCGCCCGCAGGGTCAGGCGATAGAGATCCTCCAGCAGCTTGCCTTTCCACGCATTCCAGACCTTGGGGCTGGTGCCCCGGATGTCGGCCACGGTCAGCAGGTACAGCGCCGTCAGGTGGCGCTCGTCCTTGACCGCGGCGGCGAATCCCTGGATCACGTCCGGGTCGGACAGGTCGCGCTTCTGCGCCACCGTCGACATCAGCAGGTGCTGCCGCACCAGGAATTCGACCAGCTCGGCGTCGGCCGGCGCCAGGCCGTGATCCTGGGCGAAGCGGCGGACTTCGCGCGCGCCCAGTTCGGAATGATCGCCGCCTCGACCCTTGGCGATGTCGTGGAACAGGGCGGCGACATAAAGCAGCCAGTGGTTGTCCAGCTCGGAAATCAGCTGGCTGGCAAGCGGGTACTCCTGCGCGTGCTCCGGCATGGTGAAGCGGCGCAGGTTGCGGATGACCTGCAAGGTGTGCTGGTCCACGGTATAGACGTGAAACAGGTCATGCTGCATCTGGCCGACGATGCGCCGGAACACGGGCAGGTAGCGCGGCAGGATGTTCAACATGGTCATGCGCCGCAACTCGTGCACGATGCCCGCGGGTTGCTGGAGGATCTGCAGGAACAGCTTGCGATTGACCGGATTGCGGCGGAACTGGGCGTCGATGCGGTCGCGTGCATGCCAGATGGCGCGCAGCGTGCGCGCCGACATGCCCTTGAGTTCCTGGTGCTGCTGCATGGTCAGGAAGGCGCGCAGCAACAGCGTGGGATTGCGTTCGAAGGCATCGTCGCGAATGATGTCGAGACGGTCGTGCAGGCTGCGGAAATCCTCGTCGATGGCGTGCGCGTCCTCGGCCGGGCGCGGGAACAGCCGCTCTTCGATGTTCTGCACCAGGATGCTGTTGAGCTGCGTCACCAGGCGCGCGGCCCAGTAATAGCGCTGCATCATCAATTCGCTGGCGCGCCGTGTCGCGGTGGCCTTGATGCCATAGACCTCGGCCAGGGCCGGCTGCAGGTCGAACAACACGCGGTCCTCGCGACGCTTGGCCAGCAGGTGCAGTTCGATGCGCAGGCGCTTGAACGCCTGCTCGGCCTTGCGCAGGTCGCGCGCTTCGGACGCCGTGAGCAGGCCCGCGCTTGCGACCTCGCGCCAGCTTTCGCCGAAGCCCGCCGCGCGGGCCATCCACAGGATCACCTGCAGGTCGCGCAGGCCGCCGGGCGATTCCTTGCAGTTCGGCTCCAGCGCATAGGGCGTGTCCTGGTAGCGCGCATGGCGCTGCTGCATTTCCATGCGCTTGGCGCGGAAGAAGGCCGCGGGGTCCAGGCGCACATGCATGGCCGCCTCGAACTGCTTCATCAGCGTGCGGCTGCCGGCCAACCAGCGCGATTCCAGCAGCGCGGTCTCGACAGTGATGTCGGCTTGCGCCTCGCGCTCGCAGTCCTCGATGGTCCGCACGCTATGGCCCGGTTCCATGCCCAGGTCCCACAACGCCGCCACCAGCTGGCCGATGGCGCTTTCGTCGCTCGCGGAAGGGGCGTGCGGCAGCAGGATGAGCAGGTCGACGTCGGAGTAGGGATAGAGCTCGCCACGCCCGTAGCCGCCCACCGCCGCCAGGGTGGCGCCGGCGGGCAGGGGGCATTGCTTGACCAGCTCCCGCAGCGTGTGGTCGGTGACGCGGCGCAGCTCTTGCAGCAGCGTATCCGGGCGTTCGTGCTCGCGGAAGGACGCGATGGCCGCCTGGCGGCTGTCGCGCAGGCGCTCGCGTAGCGCGGGGAGGTCCGTGGCGGTCATGGCGTGCGAGGCGGCGAGTTACGGGACAGGAATCAGGCGGCCGGCAGGGCCACCGGTTCGGCGATGAAGGCGGGCGGCGCCGGCATTTCCGGCGACACGGTCAGCACCTCGTAGCCGGTCTCGGTCACCAGCACGGTGTGTTCCCACTGGGCCGACAGGCTATGGTCGCGCGTCACCACGGTCCAGCCGTCGGACAACTGGCGGATTTCGCGGCGGCCAGCGTTGATCATGGGCTCGATGGTGAAGATCATGCCGGGCACCAGCTTCACCCCGGTGCCGGGCTTGCCGTAGTGCAGCACCTGAGGATCCTCGTGGAAGCGCCGGCCGACGCCGTGGCCGCAGAATTCGCGCACCACCGAATAGCCCTTGCCCTCCGCATATTTCTGGATGGCGTGGCCGATGTCGCCCAGGGTGGCGCCGCCACGCACCTGCTGGATGCCCAGCCACATGCAGTCGTAGGTGGTCTCCGTAAGGCGGCGCGCCAGCACCGAGGGCTCGCCCACGTAGTACATGCGGCTGGTGTCGCCGAACCATCCGTCCTTGATGATGGTGACGTCGATATTGACAATGTCCCCGTTTTTCAGGACCTTGTCGCCGGGGATGCCGTGGCAGACCTGGTGGTTGACCGAGGTACAGATGGCGCCGGGGAAGGGCGGGTAGCCCGGTGGGGCGTAGCCCACGGTGGCCGATTTGGCCTGCAGCGTGTTGTTGACGTAGTCGAGCGCCAGGCGGTCCAGTTCGCCCGTGGTGACGCCCGGTTTCACAAACGGGGTCAGATAATCGAGTACGCGTGCCGCGCCCTGGCAGGCCAGGCGCATTTTGTCCAAATCGGCGGGGTCGGTGACTATGCCCATGTATCAGCTTGAGTTCGGTCTGCGAAAAATAGTAGAATTATAGGCTTACCCGAAAAAGCAAGGGTAAGAGTGCAAGGAAGGTATGCAAGGAAGTGAGTAGTAGCGGAAGTGAGTAGTAGCAAGCAGTGAAGCAGTAGAAGTCGAGCAGTAGAAGTTGAGCAGTAAAAGCAGGCAGTAGAGTACTTCATCCGTACTTTATCCAAATCGCGTGCTGCCGCCACCCAGGGTGTCGACTAGGCGAGGCCAGTCCAGGTTTTTACCTGGAACCCGCGGTCGATACAGGCGCAGCGCAAGACCCAACCCTCGGAGCGAACATTATGTCCCTCATGCGTGAAATGCTGGAAGCCGGTGTCCACTTTGGTCACCAGACCCGTTACTGGAACCCGAAGATGTCGCAGTACATCTTTGGTCAGCGTAACAAGATTCACATCATCAACCTCGAACAGACGGTCGCCAAGTACCAGGAAGCCACCAAGTTCGTGAAGCAGCTGGCTGCCCGCGGCGGCAACATCCTGTTCGTCGGCACCAAGCGCGCCGCCCGTGAAATCGTGGCGGGCGAAGCCGCCCGTGCCGGCATGCCCTACGTCGACGCCCGCTGGCTCGGCGGCATGCTGACCAACTTCAAGACGGTCAAGACCTCGATCAAGCGCCTGAAGGACATGGAAGCGGTCGTGGCCGACGGCGGCGCCGAGCGTATGATCAAGAAGGAAGGCCTGCTGTTCCAGCGCGAACTGGACAAGCTGAACAAGTCGATCGGCGGTATCAAGGACATGAACGGCCTGCCCGACGCCCTGTTCGTCATCGACGTCGGCTACCACAAGATCGCCATCGCCGAAGCCCGCACGCTGGGTATCCCGGTCGTGGCCGTGGTTGATACCAACCACTCGCCCGACGGCATCGACTACGTCATCCCCGGCAACGACGACTCCGCCAAGGCGATCGCGCTGTACGCCAAGGGCATCGCCGACGCCGTGCTGGAAGGCCGCGAGCAGAACCTGAACGGCCTGGTCGAAGGCGCTGGCGAAGAAGGTCAGGAAGAATTCGTGGAAGTGCAGGACGGCCAGGCGTAAATCGCCCCGTTGTCCAAGACGGTCCGGCGGTCGTACGCCGCCGCCGTGATGCCGGGCGCGAGCCCGGCCACGCTTCCCGCAGCAACCCCACATGCCCCGGCCCGCCGGGGCGTGTTTTAGAAAGAATGGAGCAAAGCATGGCTGAAATTACCGCTTCGATGGTCAAGGAACTGCGCGAGAAGACCGACGCGCCCATGATGGAATGCAAGAAGGCGCTGACCGAAGCCGAGGGCGACCTGGCCCGGGCCGAGGAAATCCTGCGCGTCAAGCTGGGCAACAAGGCTAGCAAGGCCGCTACGCGCGTCACCGCCGAAGGCCTGATCGGCCTGTTCATTTCGGCCGACGCCAAGCAGGGCGCCGTCATTGAAGTCAACTGCGAAACCGACTTCGTGGGCAAGAACGCCGACTTCGTCGACTTCGTCAACAAGCTGGCCGAACTGGTCGCCGCCAAGAACCCGGCCGACGTGGCCGCGCTGTCCGACCTGCCGTTCGGCGAAGGCACGGTCGAGTCCACGCGCTCCGCCCTGGTCGGCAAGATCGGCGAAAACATCTCGGTGCGCCGCTTCAAGCGCATCGAAACCACCGACAAGCTGGCCAGCTACGTGCACGGCGGCCGCATCGGCGTGCTGGTCGAGTTCAGCGGCGCCGACAGCGTGGGCAAGGACCTGGCCATGCACATCGCCGCCACCAAGCCCAAGGCCCTGAACGCCGAAGGCGTGCCGGCGGCGGACATCGCCACCGAGCGCTCGGTGGCCGAGCAGAAGGCTGCCGAGTCGGGCAAGCCGGCCGACATCGTCGCCAAGATGGTCGAAGGTTCGGTGCAGAAGTTCCTGAAGGAAGTCACGCTGCTGTCGCAGCCCTTCGTCAAGAACGATAAGCAATCCGTCGAGCAGATGCTCAAGGCCGAGAACGCCAAGATCGCGCAATTCGCCCTGTTCATCGTCGGCGAAGGCATCGAGAAGAAGGTTACCGACTTCGCGGCCGAAGTGGCTGCGGCGGCGGCGGGCACGGCCTGATAGGCACCCTGTCCGGCTTTTCGCGTATCTTTACCAGCAGGCCGGCACTAGGCAAAGTCTAGGCCGGCCTGTTTCTTGTCTTACACTTTCGTCGGATCGAACCTCAAAGGGATACCGCCTATGGCAAGCAGATCGTATAAACGGGTTCTTCTCAAGCTGTCCGGCGAGGCTCTGATGGGCGATGACGCCTTCGGCATCAATCGCGCGACCATCGCGCGCATGACGGAGGAAATCGCCGAGATCGTCGCCCTGGGCGTCGAGCTCGCCATCGTCATCGGAGGCGGCAATATCTTTCGCGGCGTGGCGCCGGGCGCCCAGGGCATGGACCGGGCCACCGCCGACTATATGGGCATGATGGCCACCATCATGAACGCCCTGGCCCTGCAGGACGCGCTCAAGCACCGCAGCGTGGATACGCGCGTGCAATCGGCGCTGAACATCGAGCAGGTCGTCGAACCCTACATCCGCCCGAAGGCGCTGCGCTACCTCGAAGAGGGCAAGGTCGTCATTTTCGCGGCGGGCACCGGCAATCCCTTCTTCACCACCGATACGGCCGCCGCGCTGCGCGGCGCGGAGATCGGCGCGGAGATCGTGCTCAAGGCCACCAAGGTGGACGGCATCTACAGCGCGGACCCCAACAAGGATCCGGAGGCCACGCGCTATGCCCGCATCAGCTTCGACGAGGCCATCGTGCGCCGCCTGGAAGTCATGGACGCCACGGCGTTCGCCCTGTGCCGCGACCAGAAGCTGCCCATCAAGGTCTTTTCCATCAACAAATCGGGGGCCTTGAAGCGCGCCGTCAGCGGCGAAGACGAAGGCACGCTGGTACACGTTTGAAATACAAGGAGTCGCCATGAGCGTCGCAGACATCAAAAAATCGGCCGAATCCCGTATGAGCAAGTCCATCGAGACGCTCAAGGTGAATCTGTCGAAAATCCGTACCGGGCGCGCCCACACCGGCATCCTGGACCATGTGCAGGTGGAGTATTACGGTTCGCCCGTGCCGGTGGGCCAGGTGGCCAACGTCAACCTGGTGGACGCGCGCACCCTCAACGTGCAGCCGTACGAAAAGCAGATGGCGGGTCCGATCGAGAAGGCCATACGCGAGTCCGACCTGGGCCTGAACCCGGTGTCCATGGGCGAAAGCATCCGCGTGCCCATGCCGGCGCTGACCGAGGAGCGTCGCCGCGACCTGACCAAGGTGGTGCGCAACGAAGGCGAGGACGCCAAGATCGCCGTGCGCAACCTGCGCCGCGAGGCCAACGACGCCTTGAAGAAGCTCGTCAAGGACAAGTCGATCTCGGAAGACGACGAACGTCGCGCCCAGGACGACGTGCAGAAGCTGACGGACCGTTGCGTGGCCGATATCGACAAGATGGTCACCCAGAAAGAAGCGGAGATCATGACCGTCTGACGACGGCGTGACATAGTCATGGGCTTGATCAGTTCCACCCAGGCAGTTCCCGAGACCTCGGCGGTTCCCCAGCACGTTGCCATCATCATGGATGGCAACGGCCGCTGGGCCACGCGCCGGCACCTGCCGCGCACGGCCGGCCACGCCAAGGGCGTGCAGGCGGTGCGCCGCGTCGTCGAGGGCTGCGGGCGCCTGGGAGTGCGCTACCTGACGCTGTTCGCGTTCAGTTCCGAGAACTGGCGCCGGCCGGCCGAGGAGGTCTCCCTGCTGATGCGCCTGTTCGTGCAGGCCCTGGAGCGGGAAGTCGACAAGCTCGACGGGCAGGGCGTGCGCCTGCGCGTGGTGGGCGACCTGACGCCTTTCGAGCCGCGCCTGCGCGACCTGATCGAACAGGCGCAGGCGCGCACCGCGCACAACGACCGGCTGCACCTGTCCATCTGCGCCAATTACGGCGGCCGCTGGGACGTCCTGCAGGCGACCCGCCGGATGCTGGCGGAAAACCCCCAGTTGGCGCAGCATCCCGACGGCATAGACGAGGCCACGCTGTCGCGCTACCTGTCCATGGCGTGGGCGCCCGAGCCCGACCTGTTCATACGCACCGGCGGAGAACAGCGCATTTCCAATTACCTGATCTGGCAATTGGCCTATACCGAGCTTTATTTCACCGACCGCTATTGGCCGGATTTCGGCGCGGCCGAACTCGAGGCGGCGTTCGAGTGGTACCGCACGCGCGAGCGCCGCTTCGGCCGCACCAGCGCGCAATTGGGCAAACGCTGACGCATCTGTCCGCGGTTCGCGCTCACCAGGAGACTTTCCCGCATGCTAGGCCAGCGTATCGCTACCGCCATTGTCTTGTTGATCGTGTTGGGCCTGGCCATGAGCGTCGCCACGCCATGGCCGTTCCTGGTCTTGTTGGCCATTGCGACCGGCTGCGCCGGCTGGGAATGGCTGCGGCTGACGCTGCCGGGTTCCCGCGGAGCCGTGCCTGGCGGCTTGCTGCTGGGCTTGGTGTCGCTGGCACTGGCCGCGCTCTGGCTGCGGGCGCCCGCGACGCAGGCCAGCCTGCAGGCCCTGTCCATCGTATTTCGTGGGGTGGTCCCGTTGGCGGCGCTGCTCTGGATCCTCGTCGCCATTCCGGCCGTGGTGCGGGGGCGCGCCGACGCGCCGCCGGCCAGCCTGGGCCTTAGCCTGTTCGCCTTGCCGGCGCTGCTCGCGGCCTGGGCGGTCCTGGCCATGTTGTTCGTGCAGCGTGGGCCGTGGTTCGTGCTTTCGCTGCTGGCGGTGGTCTGGGTGGCCGATATCGCCGCCTATTTCGCCGGCCGGGCCTTCGGTCGCCGCAAGCTGGCGCCGCGTGTCAGCCCCGGCAAGACCGTGGAAGGCGCGCTGGCCGGCGTGCTGGCCGTGGTGATCTGGGTCGCGGTGAGCAGTCTCTGGGCGCCGACCTTCGGCGCGGCCCTGGTGGCGCGCTGGGGGTGGGCAGGCGCCTTGCCGCTGGCCGCCGCCCTGGCGGCGCTGTCCATCATCGGCGACCTGTTCGAGTCCCTGCTCAAGCGGCGGGCGGGCCGCAAGGATTCAAGCGCCTTGCTGCCGGGTCACGGCGGGGTCTACGATCGCATCGATGCCGTCCTGCCGGTGGCGCCCTTGGCGTTCATTCTTATCGGAGTCGGGTTTTGAGGGCATTCCAACGCATCGCGGTACTGGGTTCGACGGGCTCCATTGGAGAGAGCACGCTCGACGTCATCGCACGCCATCCCGACCGCTTGGGCGTTTATGCGCTGTCGGCGTTCAGCCGCATGGAGAAGCTGGCGGAGCAGGCCGCCGCGACGGGCGCCGCCGTGGTCGCGGTGCCGGACGATGCGGCCGCGGGCCGTTTCCGCCAGGCCTGGCGCGGCGCCGGTGCCATGCCTGCCATCCGTGTGGGCGTCCAGGCGCTGGCGGACACCGCCGCGGCCCCGGAGTGCGATACCGTGGTGGCCGCCATCGTCGGCGCGGCCGGCCTGCCGTCGTCCCTGGCGGCCGCGCGGGCCGGCAAGCGCATCCTGCTGGCCAACAAGGAGGCCCTGGTGGCCGCCGGGTCGCTGTTCATGGCGGCGGTGCGCGACAACGGCGCCGAATTGCTGCCTATCGACAGCGAACACAATGCCATTTTCCAGTGCCTGCCGCATGGTGGCCGCGCCAGCGCGCCGACCGAGCCCGCGGTCGGCGTGCGTCGCCTGCTCATCACTGCATCGGGCGGCCCCTTCCGGGGGCGCGATCCCGAGACGCTGCACACGGTCACGCCCGACGAGGCCTGCGCGCACCCGAACTGGAGCATGGGCCGCAAGATTTCCGTCGATTCCGCGACCATGGTCAACAAGGGGCTGGAGGTCATCGAGGCGCACTGGCTGTTCGCGATGCCGGCCGATCGCATCGAGGTGGTGATCCATCCGCAGAGCGTGGTGCACTCCATGGTCGAATACCACGACGGCTCGGTACTGGCGCAATTGGGCCAGCCGGACATGCGCACGCCCATCGCCTACGGGCTGGGCTTTCCGGACCGGCTGCGGAGCGGCGTGGGCATGCTGGACCTGGTGCGCTGGGGGCGGCTCGACTTCGAGGCGCCGGACCTGCGCCGCTTCCCCTGCCTGGGGTTGTGCTTCGACGCCTTGCGCGCGGGGCAGGGGGCCTGTATCGCGCTGAACGCGGCCAACGAGGTCGCCGTGGCCGCTTTCCTGGCGGGCGGCCTGGGCTACACGCGCATCGCGCCGGCCATCGTCGAGGCCCTGGAGTGGCAGGCGGGACAGCCATCTGTTACGCTGGGCGGCCTGGAAGATGTCCTTGGCCTGGACGCGCGGACGCGCGCCCGCGTGGCTGCGTGGATAGACCGGGTATCGTGACCCTGGCAGCCGGCCGGCCTTTGGTCGTCGGCGCTTCCCTGTTCCCGGATTTATCGAAATGCTCTTCACCTTGCTCGCCTTTGCCGTTGCCCTCGGCGTCCTGATCACGTTCCACGAGCTGGGCCATTACTGGGCGGCGCGCGCTTGCGGCGTCATCGTGCATCGCTTTTCGATCGGGTTCGGCAAGGTCCTGCTGCGCCGCACCGACCGGCACGGCACGGAGTGGGCGATTTCGGCGATTCCCCTGGGCGGCTACGTCAAGATGCAGGACGACCCCGCGCCCGGCGCGACGCCTGCGCAGGCCGCGCGGGCCTTCAACAGCCAGCCGGTGCGCAATCGCATCCTTATCGTGGCGGCCGGTCCCGTCTTCAACCTTATCCTGGCAGTGCTCCTGTACGCCGGCCTGAACCTGGCCGGCGTGCAGGAGCCCGCCGCGCTGCTTGCGCAGCCGGCGGCGGGTACGCCGGCCGCGCGCGCCGGCTTCCAGGCCGGCGACCGCATCGTGGCGATCGACGACAAGGCCGTGGTGTCCTGGAACGACGCGCGCTGGGCCCTGATGGACCGCGTCAGCGAAGGCGGCCAGGTCGCGGTCGACGTGACGGCGGCGCTCGGCGGCACGCAGCGCCGCACGCTGGCGCTGGACGGCAGCCGCCTGGACCCCGCCCAGGGCGATCCCCTGGCCGCGACCGGCCTGCGCCTGCTGGAACCCAAGCCGGTGGTGCGCGGCGTGGTGGCGGGCAGCGCCGGCGAACGCGCCGGCCTGCGCAATGGCGACGTCATCGTCGGCGCGGGCGGGCAGGCCACGCCGGACGCCGGCCGGGTGGTGCAGATCGTCCAGCAGTATCCCGACAAGGCCTTGCCCCTGCAGGTGCGCCGCGACGGCGCCGACCTGACGCTGTCGGTGGTGCCCCAGGCCGAGCACGACGCCAATGGGCGCGTCATCGGCCGCATCGGCGTGCAGCTGGGCGCCGATATTCCGATGGTCACGGTGCGCTATGGCCTGGGCGAGAGCCTGTGGCAGGGCGCCACCCGCACCGCCGAAACCGCCTGGTTCTCCCTGCGCATGATGGGTCGCATGGTCACCGGGGCCGTTTCGTGGCGCAATATCAGCGGCCCGGTGACGATCGCCGACTACGCGGGACAGACCGCCCGCATCGGCTTGGCGGCCTATATTTCCTACCTCGCGCTCATCAGCATCAGCCTGGGCGTTCTCAATCTGCTGCCGATTCCCATGTTGGACGGCGGACACCTGCTGTACTATCTCATCGAAATTTTGCGTGGCAGCCCGCCGCCGTCCCGCTGGCTGGATATCGGGCAGCGCGCCGGCCTGGGCTTGCTGGCCGGTTTGATGGGGCTTGCGCTTTTCAATGATTTTGCGCGGCTTTTCACATAGCCGCGTGCCACAGACGCGCTTTCTGCCTTAAAATCCCCCGCCATTCGTACGACCAAGGACTATCCAGGATGCTTTTCCGCAGGCTGTTTCAAAACAAGAAGGGATTGTGGGCGAGCCTTCTTGCCATGCTGCTGTTGCCAGCGCTGGCTCACGCCTTCGAACCCTTCGTCGTACGGGACATCCGCGTTGAGGGCATCCAGCGCATCGACGCCGGCACGGTGTTCGGTTACCTGCCCGTCAAGGTCGGCCAGAAATTCACCGAGGACGACGCGACCGAGGCGGTGCGCCGTCTTTATGGCAGCGGCTTCTTCAGCGACGTGCGGGTCGATACCGATCGCGACGTGGTGGTTGTGACGGTGCAGGAACGCGCAACCATTGCATCCATCAGTTTCAATGGCATGCGCGAGTTCGATTCCAAGGCCATTACCGATTCGTTGAAGCAGGTCGGTTTCGCGGAAGGCCGGATCTTCGACCGGTCCATGCTCGAACGCGCCGAGTTCGAGCTCAAGCAGCAATACATGACCAAGGGCAAGTACGGGGTCGAGGTCACGGCCACCGTCACGCCGCTGCCGCGCAACCGCGTCGGCATCAGCTTCGACATCTTCGAAGGCGAAGTGGCGCGCATCCGCGAAATCCACTTCGTCGGCAACAAGGCTTTCTCCGAAAGCGAACTGCTCGACCAGATCCAGCTGACCACGCCGGGCTGGCTGACCTGGTACACCGACACCGACAAGTATTCCCGCGAAAAGCTGGAAGGCGACGTCGAGCGCATTCGCTCGTTCTACCTTGACCGCGGCTACCTGGAGTTCACGTCCGAGGCGCCGCAGGTGACCATTTCGCCCGACCGCAAGGACATCTTCATCACGTTCACGCTGCATGAAGGCGAGCCCTACAAGGTGCGCAGCGTGAAGCTGGCCGGCAATCTGCTGGGCCTGGACAGCGAGATCAACAAGCTGGTCAAGATCAAGGCGGGCGACACCTTCTCCGCCGCCGAGGTCAACGACACCAACAAGGCCATCACGGACTACCTGGGCGAGCTGGGCTATGCGTTCGCCAACGTCAACCCGAACCCGCAGATGGACAGGGCCAAGCACGAGGCCGACCTGACGTTCTACGTCGACCCCAGCCGCCGCGTGTACGTGCGCCGCATCCAGATCGGCGGCAATACGCGCACCCGGGACGAAGTGGTGCGCCGCGAGATGCGCCAGCAGGAAGCCGCGTGGTACGACGCGGGCGACATCAAGATGTCGCGCGACCGGATCGACCGCCTGGGCTATTTCAACGACGTCAACGTCAAGACCGAGCCGGTGCCGGGTTCTCCCGACCAGGTCGACGTCAACGTCGACGTGAAGGAAAAGCCCACCGGCATGATCAACCTGGGTGTGGGCTACGGTTCGACGGACCGCGCCATCCTGTCCGCGGGTATCAGCGAAGACAACGTGTTCGGCAGCGGCACCAACCTCACGCTGCAATTGAACACCAGCGCCACCAACCGTTCCGCGGTGCTGTCGCACACCGACCCGTACTGGACCAAGGACGGCATCAGCCGCACCACGTCCCTGTACTACCGCCAGACCCGGCCGTTCCTCGAGAACGACGGCGAGTACCGCGTCAAGACGTACGGCCTGGGCATGAACTTCGGCATTCCGATTTCGGAATACGACCGCATCACGCTGGGTGGCTCGTTCGAACGCAACCAGATCGATCTCTACGACGACTCTCCGCAGGCGTACCAGAACTTCGTCAACCAGTACGGTGATTCGACCAACGCCTTCATCTTCCAGACCGGCTGGCAGAAGGACACCCGCGACAGCGCGCTGGCGCCGAACAAGGGCTATTTCACCAAGGTGCAGGCCCAGGCCTCGACGATGGACCTGAAGTACACGATGCTGACGGGCCAGCAGCAGTACTACCTGCCGCTGGGCCGCAGCTACACGCTGGCCTTGAATGGCATGATCGACTGGGGCACCGCGTATGGCGGCAAGGACTTCCCGGTGATCAAGGACGTGTACGCGGGCGGTATCGGCACGGTGCGCGGCTACGAAGGCTCCTCGCTGGGCCCGCGCGATACCTTGACCGGCGACTACCTGGGCGGTGCCCGCCGCATCGTGGCCAATGCCCAGCTGTACCTGCCGTTCCCGGGCGCCAACAAGGACCGTACGCTGCGCTGGTTCATCTTTACCGACGCGGGCCAGGTCAAGGCGGGCAGCGGCATGACCTGCACGGCTGGCAAGGCCAGCGATCCGGTGACGGATCCTTGCGGCTGGCGCTTCTCGGCGGGTATCGGCCTGTCCTGGCAGTCGCCCCTCGGACCCTTGCAGTTGTCGTATGCCCGACCGCTGAACCAGAAGCCGGGTGACGATTCCCAGAGCTTCCAGTTCCAGATTGGTACTGGTTTCTAAAAGCAAGCCAATAGTGGCCGGATGTTTCCGGCCTTCTATTGCCTATCCGGTTTAGTGGCACAATAACGCCTTTGCTAGACCTAATCCGAAGGTGAAATTTTCATGATGTCTGATTTCGCACGCAATCTGTCTCGTCTCTCCCGCGCGGCTTCCGTCAACCTGATGGGCTCGCTGGTGGTCGCGGGCGCGCTGCTGGCGGGCGGTGCGTATGCGGCTCCCGCCGCGGCGCAAGGTACCAAAATCGGCTTCGTCAATACCGAAAGAATCCTCCGCGAATCGGGTCCGGCCAAGGCTGCCCAGGCCAAGATCGAGTCGGAATTCAAGCGCCGCGACGATGACCTGCAGCGTGCCGCCTCGACGCTGCGCGCCCAGGCCGAGAAATACGACAAGGACGCGCCCGTGCTGTCCGAAGGCGATCGCGTGAAGCGCCAGCGCGACCTGAGCAACAGCGACGCCGACCTGCAACGCCGCCGCCGCGAGTTCCAGGAAGACTTCAACCGCCGCCGCAACGAAGAGTTCTCCTCCATCGTGGAAAAGGCCAATGCCGCCATCAAGCGCATCGCCGAGCAGGAGAACTATGACCTGATCGTGCAGGATGCCGTGACGGTCAACCCCCGTGTCGACATCACCGACAAGGTGATCCAGGCCCTGGGCAAGTAAGCGTCGCCTATGCCCATCCTGCTGGATCCAGACCATGCACCGTCGCTCGACGACCTGTTAGCCGCCACCGATACCACCGGTCTCGAGTGGCGGCTCAGCGCCGCGCCCGGCAGGACCTCCCCGCGCATCCAGGGCCTGGGCACCTTGTCCAGTGCCGGCGCGGCGGAACTCAGTTTCCTCGCCAATCCCCGCTACCAGAACCAGTTGCCCGGCACCCAGGCTGGCGCGGTCATCGTGTCGCCCGACGTGGAACAGGCGTTGGCGGCGGAGGGCGCGACCGCACCGGGCTTCGTCCGGGTGGTCTGCAAGAACCCCTATCTGCTGTATGCCCGCGTGGCGCAATGGTTCGAGCGCGCGCGCCGGCCGGCCGCCGGGGCATACGTGCACCCCAGCGCCGTCGTCGCCGCTGACGCGGTGATCGGGGCCGACGTCCGCATCGGCCCGCAATGCGTGGTGGAAGCGGGTGCGCGTATCGGCGCCAACAGCGTGCTGGGTCCCGCTTGCGTCATCGGCGCGGGTTCCGTGATCGGTCCGGACAGCCTGTTGCACGCGCGCGTTACCTTGTATGCGGGCGTAACCGTAGGCGCCCGCGCCGTCCTGCACTCCGGTTGCGTGCTGGGGGCGGACGGCTTCGGTTTCGCGCCTGATCCGGCCCAGGGCGGCCGGGGCGCCTGGGGCAAGATTCCACAGTTCGGCGGCGTCAGCGTCGGCGACGACGTGGAAATCGGCGCCAATACGACGATAGACCGCGGCGCGCTGGAAGACACGGTCATCGGCAACGGCGTCAAGCTGGATAACCAGATCATGGTCGCGCACAACGTGCGCATCGGCGCCTTCACCGCCGTGGCCGCCTGCGTGGGCATCGCCGGTTCGACGACCATCGGGGAACGATGCACGATAGGCGGTGCCTCAATGCTATCGGGACACCTGACCTTGGGCGACGACGTCCACATTTCGGGTGGCACGGCGATTACGTCGAACATCTCCCGGCCCGGTCGATACACTGGCGTGTATCCGTACGCCGAGCACGGAGAGTGGCAACGCAATGCCGCCGTGATACAACAATTGGGACAAATTCGTCGCCGTTTGCGCGATCTGGAAAAGAAATAGGGCAGGAATGCCGCCTGCGTCGCCGGGGATACACTGGCGCCGGCGGGCGCCAGCCCACATCACCCTTCGTACTGCTGGAATATCAAAGACATGGAACTCGATATAAAGGGGATCCTGGACCGTTTGCCGCACCGCTATCCGATGCTTCTGATCGATCGCGTGCTGGACATTCAGCCTGGTAAATCCATCGTGGCGCTCAAGAACGTCTCGATCAACGAGCCGTTCTTCACAGGACACTTCCCCCATCATCCCGTCATGCCTGGCGTCCTGATCCTGGAAGCCATGGCCCAGGCCGCGGCGCTCTTTTCCTTCGCCGACGAAAATGCGCTGGCCAAGGACGAGGAAAACACCACGGTTTATTATTTCGTGGGTATCGACGGCGCGCGTTTCCGCCGCCCGGTGGTGCCGGGCGACCAATTGCGCATCGAAGTCGATGCCGAGCGTCTCAGCCGCTCCATTTGCAAATATTCCGGCCGTGCGCTGGTGGATGGCCAACTGGTGGCCGAAGCCAAGCTCATGTGCGCCATCCGCAGCCTGGAAGCTTAAATGTCCGGAAATATCCATCCCACCGCCGTCGTCGACCCGGCGGCCGAGATCGACAGTTCCGTCGTCATCGGCCCGTATAGCGTGATCGGACCCAACGTGCGCATAGGCGCGGGGACGGAGATCGGTCCGCATTGCGTCATCGACGGGGTCACCACGATCGGACGCGAGAACCGCTTCTACCGGTTCTGCTCGATAGGCGGGATGCCGCAGGACAAGAAATACCAGGGCGAACCGACCCGGCTGGAAATCGGCGACCGCAATACCGTCCGCGAATTCGTGACCTTCAATACGGGCACGGTGCAGGACGGCGGCGTCACCACGATAGGCAGCGACAACTGGGTCATGGCCTATGTCCACGTGGCGCACGACTGCCATATCGGCAACAACACCATCCTGGCCAACTCGGTGCAGCTGGGCGGACACGTGCACGTGGGCGATTGGGCCATCATCGGCGGCCTGGTCGGCGTGCACCAGTTCAGCCGTATCGGTGCGCACAGCATGACCGGCGGCAATAGCTCGCTGATGCAGGACACGCCGCCTTATGTGCTGGCCGCGGGCAATCCCTGCCGACCGGTGGGCGTGAACGTCGAGGGCTTGAAGCGCCGCGGTTTCACCCCGGCCGTCATCTCGGCGCTGCGCGATGCGTACAAGGCCATTTACCGCCGCGGCCTTTCCTTGCAGGAAGCCGCCGCGGAGTTGCGCGAACGCCAGAACAGCGAGCCGGAAACGCGCGACGCCCTGCAAGTGATGCTGGACTTCATCGAGGTCAGCAACCGCGGCATCATCCGGCCGTGAACACCGGCGCGACGCCCGCCGGGGCGCCGGTGGTCCAGGGCGCCGGTCGATCCAGGCATATCGGCATGGTCGCCGGAGAGCCTTCCGGCGACCTGCTGGCCGGCCGTATCATCCAGGGCCTGGCCCAGCGCGAGCCCGGCGTCATTTGCCAGGGCATAGGCGGGCCGCGCATGCTGGCCCAGGGCTTCGAGTCCTGGCATCCCATGCATGCCCTGACCGTGTTCGGCTACGTCGACGCCCTCAAGCGGATACCCAGCCTGTTGTCCATCTATGGCGACACCAAGCGGCGCCTGCTCGCGCAGCCGCCGTCGGTGTTCGTCGGCATCGATGCGCCGGATTTCAACTTGAAGCTGGAGCTGCAATTGCGGCAGGCCGGGGTGCCAACGGTGCATTTCGTCGGCCCCTCCATCTGGGCCTGGCGCTACGAGCGCATCCACAAGATCCGCGAGGCGGTCTCCCATATGCTGGTGCTCTTTCCCTTCGAGGAAGAGATCTACCAGAAGGAAGGCATCCCGGTGACCTATGTCGGTCATCCGTTGGCCGGCGCCATCCCCATGCGGCCCGACCGCGCCGCGGCGCGGGCGCGCCTGGGGCTGGAGCAGGGCGCCCGTATCCTGGCCATGATGCCCGGCAGCCGCTCATCCGAAATCAAGGTGCTGGCGCCGCGCTTCCTGCAGGCGCTGCGCCTGCTGCAGCAGCGCGATCCGGCGTTGCAGTGCGTGGTGCCCATGGTCAACGCGCAGCGCCGCGCCGAATTCGAAGGATGGCTGCGGCAGTATCCCGTGGCCAACCTGCGCATCGTCACGGCGGACGACGTGGCGCCGGCCACGGTCGCCGGCGAGGGCGGCGACGCCGCGCCGGTGGCCTGGAGCGTGATGGAGGCGGCCGATGCGGTGCTGGTGGCCAGCGGAACGGCCACGCTGGAAGCGGCGCTGTTCAAGCGGCCCATGGTGATTTCGTACTATCTGCCGACCTGGATGCGCCGTATCATGGCGTGGAAGTCGAAACAGCAGCGTCCCTATCTGCCGTGGGTGGGCCTGCCCAATGTGCTGCTGCGCGACTTTGCCGTACCCGAGCTGTTGCAGGACGACGCCACGCCGGAAAAACTGGCGGAAGCGACGTGGATGGCGTTGACCGACGAGGCCAACGCGGCCCGCGTGCAAGCGCGGTTCACGGCCCTGCACCAGGATTTGCTGCGCGACACGCCGGCGCTGGCGGCGCAGGCGATCATGGAGGTGTCCTCCCGTGGATCAGTCTGACCTTTTCGGCATGGGCGGCCTGGCCGACGTTATCGTGGCCGGCGTGGACGAGGCCGGGCGCGGACCGCTGGCCGGCGCCGTCTATGCCGCCGCCGTCATCCTGGACCCGGCCCGTCGGATAGATGGCCTGGCCGACTCCAAGGTGCTGACCGCCGAACGGCGCGACGAACTGGCCCTGCTCATCCGCGAGAACGCGCTGGCGTGGTTCATTGCCAAGGCCAGCGTCAAGGAAATCGACAAGCTCAACATCCTGCGGGCCACCATGCTGGCCATGCAGCGCGCGGTCGCGGGCCTGCTCATCAAGCCGGGGCTGGCGCTGGTCGACGGCAACCAGGCGCCGAAGCTCAAGTGCGGCGTCAAGACCATCATCAAGGGTGACGCCCTGGTGCCGGCGATCTCGGCCGCGTCCATCCTCGCCAAGACGGCGCGCGACGCCGACCTGGTGCGCCTGCATGGGAAGTATCCGCACTACGGCTTCGACCAGCACAAGGGGTATGGCACGGCGATGCACCTGGAGCGTTTGCGCGAGCACGGGCCTTGTCCCGAGCACAGGCAAAGTTTCGCGCCGATCAAGGCGTGGGTGGCCGGCACGATGGATGTGGTCGTCGAGACGTCGATTCCGCTTGGGATGGACTGAGTCATTCCATCGCCCATGCCGATGAAGCACATCGCCTCGCGCGACAATCCCCTGGTGAAGGACCTGCACCGCATCGCCGCCGCCGCGGGCCGGCGCGACGCACCGGCCTTGCTGGATGGCGTGCACTTGTGCCAGGCGTGGTTGCAACAGCGGGGCGTGCCGCAACGGGCGCTGTTCGATGCGGCACGCCTGGACAAGCCGGAGCTGGCGGCCCTGGCTGCGCAACTGCCCGCCGAATGCTGCGTGTCCCTGGAGCCCAGGCTGCTGCACGGGCTGGCCAGCGTGGAGAGCGACCAGGGCGTCCTGTTCCTGGTCCAGCCACCCCGGCCTGTCCTGCCGGCGCGGGTGGCGGTAGGTTGCGTGCTGCTGGACCGCGTGCAGGACCCCGGCAACGTGGGCACGCTGCTGCGGACCAGCGCGGCGGCGGGCATCCGCCACGTCATGCTGTCCGAAGGCTGTGCGGCCGCCTGGTCGCCCAAGGTGCTGCGCAGCGCGCAGGGCGCGCATTTCGCCTTGCAGGTCTATGAAAAGGTGGATTTGGCGGCGCTGACGGCGTGCCTGGATGTGCCCCTGGCCGCCACCACCCTGGAGCATTCACAGTCGCTCTACGACGCCGACCTGCCGCCGGCCTGCGCATGGGTCTTCGGCCATGAAGGGCAGGGCGTCGCGCCGGACCTGCTGCGGGCTGCGTCCTTGCGCCTGCGCATCCCGCACGACAGCGCGGCCGTCGAGTCCCTCAACGTGGCCGCCGCCGCCGCGATCTGCCTGTTCGAGCAACGCCGGCGTCATCTGCCGCCGGGCTGATCCCTTAAATCTAAAGCGCCCGGTCCAGCCCCACTTCCTGCAATACCGTCGTGGAGATTTCCTCGATGGACTTGGTCGTGGTCGACAGCCATTCGATGCCTTCGCGCCGCATCATGCGCTCGGCCTCGGTGACCTCGTAGCGGCATTGCTCCAGCGAGGCGTACTTGCTGTTGGGCCGGCGTTCATTGCGCACCTCGGCCAGGCGGTCGGGCTGGATGGTCAGCCCGAACAGCTTGTCGCGGTAGGGGGCCAGGGTGGAGGGCAGCGTGCCACGCTCGAAATCGTCCGGAATCAGCGGGAAGTTGGCCGCCTTGACCGCGTATTGCATGGCCAGGTAGAGGCTGGTGGGCGTTTTGCCGCAGCGCGAGACGCCCACCAGGATGACGTCCGCCTCGGCCAGGTTGGTGACGAACTGCCCGTCATCATGCGACAGGCTGAAGTTGATGGCGTCGATGCGGTTGCGGTATTTCTCGCTGTTGGCCGCCATGTGCGAGCGGCCGATCGAGTGGCTGGATTTCAGCCCCAGGGCCTGCTCGATATGGGCGACGAAAGTGCCGAACAGGTCCAGGAAGATGCCGTTGGCCTGGCGCACCCGCGCCATGATCTCCGGATGCACCAGGGTGCTGAAGACGATGGGCTGCATGCCCGTTTCGGCGGCATTGCGGTCGATGCGCAGGGCGGCTTCCTCGGCTTTTTGCAGCGTGTCGACAAAAGGCAGCCGGATCTGGCGAAAACTGACTTCCTCGAATTGGGCCAGGACCGAGTGGCTGAAGGTCTCGGCGGTGATCCCGGTACTGTCCGAGACGATGTAGACGGTGCGTTCGATGGGGGGTGTGGACATATGTAAAAAATTCCAACGGGGCAGGAGGTAAGGAGAAGCCGACCGGGTACAATCAGACCCCGATAAGTCACCCCAAGAGCGGTCCCAAGGCCAGTTTGGTCAGGGTGTATGGATGCCCTGACCAAACTCGCTTTCATTCCATTGTAAAAGGTGACTTCAATGTCGTACGTCGTTTCTTTCGAGCAGCTCCGCATGACGGACGTGGACTCGGTAGGAGGTAAGAACGCTTCTCTCGGCGAAATGATCAGCCAGCTGTCCGGCGCGGGTGTCCGCGTGCCGGGCGGCTTTGCCACGACCGCCCAGGCCTTTCGCGACTTTCTCAAGTCGTCGGGCCTGGACAAGCGCATCGCCGATCGCCTGTCCACGCTGAATCCGGAAGATGTCCGCGAACTGGCCACGGCCGGCGCGGAGATCCGCCAATGGCTGGTCGACGCGCCGTTCTCGCCCGAGTTCGAGCAGCAGATCCGCGAAGCCTTCGCCAAGCTGGACAGCGATGGCAAGGGCACGTTCGCCGTGCGTTCGTCGGCCACCGCCGAGGACCTGCCGGATGCTTCCTTCGCCGGCCAGCAGGAAACCTTCCTCAACGTCGTCGGCATCGACGACGTGCTGGACAAGATTCGCCACGTGTTCGCGTCGCTGTACAACGACCGCGCGATTTCCTATCGCGTGCACAAGGGCTATGCCCACGCCGAGGTCGCGTTGTCGGCCGGCATCCAGCGCATGGTGCGCTCGGACAAGGGCAGCGCGGGCGTGATGTTCACCATCGACACCGAATCCGGCTTCAAGGACGTGGTGTTCATTACCTCGTCCTACGGCCTCGGTGAAACCGTGGTGCAGGGCGCGGTCAATCCGGACGAGTTCTACGTCTTCAAGCCCACGCTGGAACAGGGCCACTATCCCATCGTCGGGCGCCGCATCGGCTCCAAGCTGATCAAGATGGAATTCGACCCCGAGCGTCCGCAAGGCCGCGCCGTGCGCACGGTCGACGTGCCGGTGTCGGAGCGTAACCGCTATTCGCTGACCGACGAGGAAGTGACCGAACTGGCCCGCTACGCCGTCATCATCGAGAAGCACTACCAGCGTCCGATGGACATCGAGTGGGGCCGCGACGGCGTCGACGGCAAGATCTACATCCTGCAGGCGCGCCCGGAAACGGTGAAGTCGCAGCAGTCCAACACCGACGTGCAGCAGCGCTATCGCCTGAAGGCCACCGGCAAGGTGCTGGTGACCGGCCGTGCCATTGGCCAGAAGATCGGTTCGGGCCCCGTGCGCATCGTGGCCGATGTGTCGGAAATGGACAAGGTGCAGGC
This sequence comes from Achromobacter aloeverae, assembly GCF_004121055.1. GTDB lineage: Bacteria > Pseudomonadota > Gammaproteobacteria > Burkholderiales > Burkholderiaceae_B > Bordetella_C > Bordetella_C aloeverae. Next base: position 398,757 of record NZ_PYAL01000001.1, on the reverse strand, counting down.
GGGCGACGTCCTGGTCACGGACATGACCGATCCCAACTGGGAGCCGGTGATGAAGCGCGCCTCGGCCATCGTCACCAACCGTGGCGGCCGGACCTGCCACGCCGCCATCATCGCGCGTGAACTGGGCATCCCGGCGGTGGTCGGCTGCGCCACGGCGACCGACGACCTGAAGGAAGGCCAGTCGGTTACCGTGTCCTGCGCCGAAGGCGACGAAGGCCGCATCTACGACGGCCTGATCGAAACCGAGGTCGAGGAAGTGCGGCGCGGCGAAATGCCGCCCATCGACGTCAAGATCATGATGAACGTCGGCAATCCGCAACTGGCCTTCGACTTTGCCCAGATTCCCAACGAAGGCGTGGGCCTGGCCCGCCTGGAATTCATCATCAACAACAACATCGGTATCCACCCGAAGGCGGTGCTGGATTATCCGAACGTGGACGGCGAGCTGAAGAAGGCGGTGGAGTCGGCCGCGCGCGGCTACGCCAGCCCGCGCGCCTTCTTCGTCGAGAAGCTGGCCGAGGGTATCGCCACCATCGCCGCGGCCTTCTGGCCCAAGTCGGTCATCGTGCGCCTGTCGGACTTCAAGTCCAACGAGTACCGCAAGCTGGTGGGCGGTTCGCGCTACGAGCCCGAGGAAGAGAACCCCATGCTGGGTTTCCGGGGGGCCTCGCGCTACATCGCCGAGGAGTTCGACGAGTGCTTCCGCATGGAGTGCGAGGCGCTCAAGCGCGTGCGCGATGAAATGGGCCTGACCAACGTCGAGATCATGGTTCCCTTCGTTCGCACGGTCAGCCAGGCCGAGCGCGTGGTGGGCCTGTTGGGCAAGCACGGCCTGAAGCGCGGTGAAAACGGCCTGCGCCTGATCATGATGTGCGAAGTGCCGTCCAACGCCATCCTGGCCGATGCGTTCCTGAAGCACTTCGACGGCTTCTCGATCGGTTCGAACGATATGACGCAGCTGACCCTGGGCCTGGACCGCGACTCGGGCATGGAGTTGTTGGCGGCGGACTTCGACGAGCGCGACGACGCGGTGAAGTTCATGCTGCGCCGGGCCATCCAGGCATGCCTGGCCGCCAACAAGTACGTCGGTATCTGCGGCCAGGGCCCCAGCGACCATCCGGACTTCGCGCAATGGCTGAAGGACGAAGGCATCCTGTCGATGTCGCTGAACCCGGATACGGTGGTCGACACCTGGCAGCGCCTGGCCAAGTAAGCCGCGCCGCTCGGCGGCGGCCATGCGCGCCGCCGCCAGGTAAAACGGGCCGCCTCTTCAAGAGGCGGCCCGTTTTGCTTTGTTATTCCGGAAGGTCCGGACCTTGTCGCCCCGTACGCTTACCGGGACGCGGCTTCGCGCGTGATCAGCTCCAGCTTGCGCGCGACGCCCCAGCGGTAGCCGGCCAGGGCGCCGTTCTGGCGCACCACCCGGTGGCAGGGAATCAGCAGCGCCGCCGGATTGGTGGCGCAGGCGCGCGCCACCGCCCGGACGGCGGTGGGGGCGCCGATGCGCCGCGCCAGCTCGGTATAGGTCACGGTGGTGCCGGCCGGGATGGCCCGCAGGGCTTGCCAGACGCGCTGCTGGAAGGCCGTGCCGCGCACATCCAGCGGCAGGTCCAGGCCTTGCGCCGGATTCTCGACGAAACCGACCACGGCGGCCACCCAGTGCTTGAAATCGTCGTCCGCGCCTTCCAGCGTGGCGCGCGGATAACGGTCCTGCAGCTCCCGCACCAGCACCGGTGCGTCATCGCCCAGGGCAATTTCGCAAATGCCCTTGTCCGTGGCTGCCACCAGCAGTGCGCCCAGCGCGCACTGGGCAACCGCGAAGCGGATGTCCAGACCGGCGCCGCCGCGGCGGCGTTGCGTGGGCGTCATGCCCAGGATGGCGGTCGTGTTTTCGTAGAAGCGGCCGCTCGAATTGAAGCCGGCGTCATACAGGGCCTGGGTGATGCTGGCCCCCTGGTCCAGCTCGCGCCGGGCGCGCGCGGCCCGCAGGGCGGTCGCATAGGCCTTGGGGGTGATTCCCGTCAAGGCCTTGAAGACGCGGTGGAAGTGAAAGCGGCTCAGGCCGGCCTGTTCGGCCAGGGCGGCAAGGTCCGGGGTCTCGCCTGTCTCCATGGCGCGGCAAGCCTGTTCGACCAGGGCGGCGTGGCGGGGGACGGGCATGGCAGTGGCATTCATGATGAGCTCCGTGCGGGCGCATGGCGGTGCGCGATGGTGTCATCTTCGCAAGCCGGGACCGTCACCGTCACTCCGCTTATTGCGTTTCAGGCGGACACGGCGGCGCCGGCGGAATGCTGCTGGAGGAAACGGCGCAGCAGGCTGGCGGATTCCGGGGTCTCCCGCAGTTCGCCGGCCAGGACCCCGGCGTCGATGTGCTCCCGGGCATAGCGGTCGGCATACTGGCGCAGGTGCTCCCGCATGAAATTCACGCCAAATTCCGGATGGAACTGCGTGGACACGATATGGGGAGCCAGGCGCAGCAGCTGGCAGCCGTCCATGGCCGACCGCGCCAGCACGCGGGCGCCCGGCGGCAGTTCGACCACGGTCTGTTCGTGCATCGTCTGCACCGGGAAGGTGCGCGGCAGGCCTTCCAGCAGCGGGTCGTCCGCCACCAGTTCGAGCTGGCGGGTGCCGACCTCGCGGCCAGCCGGGTTGTAGTCGACCCGACCGCCCAAGGCATGCGCCAGCAGCTGGTGCCCGTAGCAGATGCCGAACATGGGTAGCCCCTCCTGGGCGGCCTGGCGCAGCCAGACCGCCGTTTCCTCGCCCCAGGGGTCGCGGTCCGTCACGTTGGCGGGCGAACCGGTGATCAGCGCGGCGCGGTAATGCCCCGGCGCACGCGGCTGTTGGCCAAGGAATACCGGCACGACGTGCACGTCGGCGTCGTCCAGGCCGGCGGCCGCCCGCATGAAGTCGGCATAGCCGCCGAACTGTTCCGTGAGGCTGGCGTTGGGGTCGCCGGTATGGAGGATGAGAACGGGCAGGTCGGAACGATTCATGATGGGTCGGGTGCAACGGGCCGCGCAGGAAGGCGGCGGGAAGACGGTGGGTAGACGGTGGGTGGACGATAGTGCGGAAATCGTTGCGGGCTGCCGGCGTCGCGAGCGGCCGCGTCCCGCGCCAGTCAATACATTGATAATCACGCCACGTCAACGACATGATAATCCACCCCGTCGCGCGACACGCACAGGGAACGACTACGGTAACCCGCACGGTAATCCACGCTACAGGGGACAGCCCAAAATCGTACAATCGTTTCCGGTCAGGCCCGCGCCTGGCTTCGATGTCTCGCGGAGAACATGGCTATGTGGATCTGGTTCGGATTGGCTGTCCTCGCATTGATCGGGGAAATCGCCAGCGGGACCTTTTACCTGCTGCTGGTGGCCGTCGGCCTGGCGGCGGGCGGACTGGCCGCGACGGCCGGCCTGAACCTCGAGGCGCAACTGGTCATTTGCAGCATCGTTGCGCTGGCGGGACTGTACGTCTTGCGCCGCACCGGCGTGCTGAAAAAGCGCGAGGTCGACGCCGCCCGCAACGCGGACGTCAACCTGGACATCGGCCAGGTGGTTCGTGTCGATGCCTGGGAGGAGGGCGGTATCTCCCGGGTGCAGTATCGCGGCGCCAGCTGGCGGGTGGAACTGGCGCCCGGCAACTTGCCTGCTAGCGGTGAATTCGTCATTACGGCCATACGCGGCAGCAGCCTCATCGTCGCGCCCCGCGCCGCGCCGGCTCGACCCTGATCCCCAAGCGTCGATGCCGTAGTTCCCATCCGGTTTCCATAAGGTGCAAGCCATGCTCGATCCTTCTTCCATCGTCCTGATAGTCCTGGTCCTGCTCGTTGTGCTGATCATCGTGAGAGCGATCGCCATCGTGCCGCAACAGCACGCGTGGGTGGTCGAACGGCTAGGCAAGTTCGACCGGGTGCTGTCGCCGGGGGCGGGGTTCGTGATTCCCTTCGTCGAGCGCGTGGCCTACAAGCATTCGCTCAAGGAAATCCCGCTGGACGTGCCCAGCCAGGTTTGCATCACGCGCGACAACACCCAGCTGCAGGTCGACGGCGTGCTGTATTTCCAGGTCACCGACCCGATGCGGGCCTCCTACGGTTCGTCCAACTATATTTCCGCCATCACCCAGCTGTCGCAGACCACGCTGCGCTCGGTGATCGGCAAGCTGGAACTGGACCGGACCTTCGAAGAGCGCGAATTCATCAATACCACCATCGTGGCCTCGCTGGACGAGGCCGCGCTGAACTGGGGCGTCAAGGTGCTGCGCTACGAAATCAAGGACCTGACACCGCCCAATGAAATCCTGCGGGCCATGCAGGCGCAGATCACCGCCGAGCGCGAAAAGCGCGCGCTGATCGCCGCTTCCGAGGGGCGTCGCCAGGAGCAGATCAATATCGCCACCGGCGAGCGCGAGGCGGCCATCGCCCGCTCGGAGGGCGAGAAGCAGGCGCAGATCAACCAGGCCCAAGGCGAGGCGGCCGCCGTGCTGGCGATCGCCGAGGCGACGTCCAAGGCCATCACGCAGGTGGCGGAGGCGGTGCGCCAGCCGGGCGGCATGGAAGCCGTCAACCTGAAGGTGGCGGAGCGGTATGTCGAGGCCTTCGGTAACGTGGCCAAGCAAGGCAACACCTTGATCCTGCCGGCCAACGTGGCGGATATGGGCAGCATGGTGGCGACGGCGATGTCCATCGTCAAGGCCGCGCCCCGCTAGGATCGCGGGGGCGCGGTCAGACACACATGGTCGGGGTAACGACGCTATTCATCGTCATGGGGGCGGCCAGCCTGCTCATGCTGGGCGTGCTGGGTTCGCTCGCCCGCAGCGGCATCCCCGGCGTGCATGCGTGCATCCTGGCCGCCTTCACCACCGCGACGGGCATCCTGCTGATCGCCGCCCAGCCGCTGCTGCCGCCCATCGTGGGTGTGATCATCGCCAATATGCTGATGGGCGTGGGCATGGTCCTCTACCTGGCGGCGGTGCGGCAGTTCTTCGACCTGCGCGTGCCGAAGGCGGCCTCGGCCGTGGCGCTCGCCGTGCAACTGGCCGGACTTGCCGTGTTCTGGTACGTCTGGCGCGACTTCACCGCCCGCGTCGTGCTCGTGTCGGTCATTTATTCGATGTTGGCGGCGGCGGTGGGCATTACCGTGTTGCGCCATCGTCCGTACAGCCGGCCGGCCTATCCCTATATGTTCACGGTGGGCGTGGCGATGTTCGTGGCGGTCGGCTACGCCGTCCGGGCCGTGGTGTATCTACTTCGCATCGATGCCGTCGGCTCGCTGGCGGAGACCTCGCCGGTGCAGATCGCCTTCCTGATCGTGGGTATCATGGCGCTGCCCGGCCTGACGCTGGCGATGATCCTGATGCTGCACGACCGCATGCTGGCCGAGCGCGAGACCGAGGTGAACACGGACTACCTGACCGGCGTGCTGTCGCGCAAGGCGTGGTGGCTGATGGCGGAAAAAGTCCTGGCCCTGGCTGCCCACAACGACCGTCCGGTTTCCTTGCTGATACTGGATATCGACCACTTCAAGCAGATCAACGATACGTATGGGCATTTGCTGGGCGATGCCGTCTTGCAGCATTTCGGCGCGCTTGCCGTCGCGACGCTGCCTGACGAGAATATCGTCGGACGCATCGGCGGCGAGGAGTTCGCCGTGCTCTTTCCCGACACGCGCATCGACGCGGCCCTGCTCGCCAGCGAGGGGCTGTCGCGGGTGGTGAGGGGATCGGCCTGCAGCCACGGCGAGTGGTCCGTCCGCTATGCTTTCAGCGGCGGCCTGGTGGAATGGGATGGGCAGGAGAGTGCGCAAGCCATGGCCCAGCGCGCCGACCGGGCCTTGTACGCGGCCAAGGATGGCGGCAGGGATCGCATCGTGACCAGCCGCTGAGCGGGCGGGAGACAAGGGGGAAAATTGAGCGGCCCGACCATCTTTATGCTCGTCTCGATGCTGGTCTGCCTGCTGATGCTGGGCGGACTCGGTGCGCTGGTGGCCTCTGGCGTTCCGGGGGTGAGGGCATGCATCGGCGCCACGTCGCTGACGGTGGTCTCCGTCGTGATCATCGCGTCGCAACCGATACTGCCGCCCATCATCGGCATCGTGGTGGGCAACACCATGCTGGGGGTCGCGATGACCCTGTACCTGGTCGCGATCAGGCAGTTCTTCGGCCTTGACGTACCCACGCGGGGCCTGATCCTGGTCGTGGTCATGGAGGCGGTGGGGCTGGCGCTGTTCTGGTATGTCTGGCGCAGTTTCTCCACCAGGACCGTGATCATATCGGTCATGCACTGCACCCTGACGACGGCCATGGCGGTCACCATCCTGCGACACCGGCCCTTGCACCGGCCGGCCTACGCGTACGTCTTTGCATTGGGCATGGCGTCGCTCCAGGCGGTCGCCCACGCCCTGCGCACGGTGGTCTACCTGCTGCGCCTGGACGCCATCGAGGCGATGCACCAGACGTCGATATTCCAGGTGGCGTTCCTGTCGGTGGGCGTGTTTACCCTGCCGGGCCTGACCCTGGGCATGATCATCATGGTGCAGGACCGGATGCTGGCCGAGCGGGAGAACGAGGTCAATATGGACAACGCGACCGGCGTGCTGTCGCGCAAGGCCTGGTGGCTGCTGGTCGAGAAAACGGTGCTCCGCGCCCGGCGCGGCAACCAGCACTTTTCCCTGTTGGTGCTGGACATCGATCGCTTGCGGCATATCAACGAGACCTACGGGCACCTGTTGGGCAACGCGGTGCTGCGGCACTTCACCGGCGTGGCGGCCGGCGTGCTGCGCGACGAGGATATCATCGGCCGGATCGACGGCGAGAAGTTCGGCATTCTGTATCCCGACGCCCGCATCGATATGGCGCTGGTCCTGAGCGACCGGCTGCTGCGGGCGGTGCGGGACAACGCCTCCACATCCGGCAACTGGACCATCGGCTATACCTTCAGCGGCGGCCTGGTGGACTGGGACGGGCAGGAAGACGCGCGCAGGATGACCGACCGCGCGATGCACGCCCTGCGACGCGCCAAGGAGGACGGCCGCGACCGCATCGTGGCGTGGCCCGTGGCGCAGGTGGGATAGGGCCATGCCCGCGCCGGCGCTACTCCTGGGCACCTCGGCCCTGGTCAGCCTCCTGATGGGAAGGGTGCTGTGGTCGCTGGCGCACAATGACGTTCCCGGATGCAAGGTGAGCGTCCTTTCCACGCTGTTGCTGTGCGCCTCGATGGTCATGATCGCGGCGCAACCCTGGCTGCCGCCGTTCATCGGCATCGTGGTGGCCAACGTCATGGTGGGCGCCGCGGCGGCGTTGTACTACGCGGGGGTGCGACTTTTCTTCGGGCGGCCCGTACCGGTCGCGGCCCTGGTCGCCGCCGTCGCCTTGCTGGCGGTGGGGATCGTGTTGTTCTGGTATGTCTGGCGTGACCTGCCTGTCCGTGTCGTCTTTGTCTCGGGCGTGCTGAGCGGCCTGGCCTGCGCTACGGCGGCCACCATCTTGCGATACCGGCCCCTGCATCGTCCCCGCTACCCCTACCTGCTCGCATTGGGCATGTCGATGCTGGTGGCCGTGGTCCACGCGCTGCGTTTCACGACCTATCTGCTGCGCCTGGATCCCATCGGATCGATGTCGCAATCGTCGGGGTTCCAGACGATCTATCTCTCCGTCGGCTTGTTCACGATGCCAGGGATGGTTTTCGCCATGGTGCTGATGGCCTACGACCGCATGCTCACCCAGCGCGAGACCGAAGCCCATACGGACGACCTGACAGGCGTGCTGTCGCGCAAGGCGTGGTGGCTGGTGGCGCATAAGACCGTGGCGCGCGGCGCGCGCGGCGGCCAGCCGTTTTCGCTGCTGGTGCTGAGCATCGACCGGCTCAGGCACATCAACCAGACGTTCGGCACGCAGTCGGCCGATGCGGTGCTGCGGCACTTTTCCAGGCTGGCGGCCGACGTTTTACCCGACCAGACCCTGATCGGCCGCATCGAGGGCAAGATATTCGCCGCGCTTTTCCCCGATACCCGCCGCGACGCCGCCCTGCTGGCCAGCGAAGCGCTGTCGAAGGCGGTGGGCGGGGACGCGTGCAAGGAAGGCGTTTGGTCGATCAGCTATACGTTCAGCGCCGGACTGGCGGAATGGGACGGACAGGAAAGCGCCCAGGCGCTGTTCGAGCGCGCCAGCCAGGCACTATCGGCCGCCAGGAATGCGGGGCGCGGCCACATCAAGACCCATCATTGACACCTGAAAAAGGGGAGACCGGAAATGCCTACACCGACGCTTTGGCTGGTAATCATCATGATCATCTGCCTGCTGATGATGGGCGTGCTGTTTTCGCTTTCTCGCAGCGGCATCGCGGGCGTGACGACCAATGGCTGGGCGGCCGCCGTCACTTGCGTCGCGGTGACACTGAACTTCACGCAGCCCTTGGTGCCCGGGGGCCTGCCGGTCCCCGTGCGCTTGCTGGGAGGCATCCTGCTGGGCGTCGATATGGTGCTCTATTTCGCGGGAACGCGGCAGTTTTTCGGCCTCGGCGTGCCGAAGCGGCGCCTGGCCGTGCTGACCCTGGTGTACGCGCTGGCGCTGGCGACGTACTGGTATGTCTGGACGGACTATTCCATGCGTACCGCCGTCATCTCGACGATGCGCGGATTGATGGCGGGCGTGATCACGATCACGGTATGGCGCCATCGGCCCATGGGGACGCCGGGCTATCCCTACCTTTTCACGGTGGCGATGGCCGGCGTGCTTGCGCTGATGCACGTGTGGCGCGCGGCCGTGTACTTCCTGCGCCTGGATGCCGTCGATGCGTTGGTGCAAGCGTCCACGGTCAACACGATCTATTTCGTCATCGGCCTGGTGACCCTGCCGGGGGTCATGTTGGGCATCATCATGATGATCCACGACCGGATACTGAGGCAGAGCCCCGTGAGGCAGCCCCCCGACAAGACGGCGCAGGCGCGGGGGCGCGTGTCCCCGCCGCGCTGAGGCGGGGCGGGGCGCCCCGCCGGGGCGTTCCCCGCTTGGGGCTCAGCCGTCGCGGCGCCCGTTGCGGGTGTCGTGCTTCATGATGCGTTCCTTCTCGCGCGCCCAGTCCTTGTCGCGCGAGGTGTCCCGCTTGTCATGCAGCTTCTTGCCGCGGCCCAGCGCGAAGTCCAGCTTGATGCGGCCGTTCTTGTAGTGGAGATTCAGCGGCACCAGGGTGTAGCCCCGTTGCTCCACCTTGCCGATCAGCTTGCTGATTTCTTCCGCCTTCAGCAGCAGCTTGCGCGTGCGCGTGGCATCCGGATGGATGTGGGTGGACGCCGTCGGCAGGGGGCTGACGTGCATGTTCAGGAGGAACAGTTCGCCATTGCGGACGATGACATGGCTGTCGCTCAACTGCACCCGGTTGTCGCGGATGGCCTTGACCTCCCAGCCTTCCAGGACCAGGCCGGCCTCGTAGCGGTCCTCGATGAAGTATTCGTGGCTTGCTTTGCGATTATCGATAATGCTCATGGGGGTCCGGCGCATGCCGGCGCGTATAGCCGCTAAAATCCTGTCATTCTAGCCATTTGCGATAGTCGATGCACAAAGTCCAAAGATCCGTCCTGGTGCCATATAGCGACGCCCAGATGTTCGAACTGGTGGCCGGGGTGGAAAAGTATCCTGAATTCATGCCCTGGTGCGGCGGCGCAGAAGTCCGTTCGCGCGACGAGCACGGCATGGAGGCATCCATTGTCATCAGCTTCGCCGGCCTGAAGCAGCGCTTCAGCACCCGGAACAGGCACGACTTTCCCCATCGTATCGACCTGGAGCTGGTCGACGGGCCTTTTTCCATGCTGGTGGGCCATTGGCACTTCCAGGCGTTGTCGCCCGACGCGTGCAAGGTGCTGTTCACCATGGAATACGAGTTCTCCAACCGCGCGCTGGAGATGGTGGTGGGTCCGGTGTTCAACCGCATCGCCACCAGTTTCATCGATTCCTTCACCAAGCGGGCCCAGGCGGTTTATGGCGAGTAGACCGGAGGCGGGCGCCGCGGCTGCCCCGATGCTGTCCGTGCTGGTCTGCGCGGCCTGGCCCGGGCGTTCCTGGCAGGCCAGCCTGACCCTGCCGCCTGGCGCCAGCGTGGCCCAGGCCCTGGCGGCGAGCGGCTACGGCGAGGCGTTTCCGGACCAGGACCCCTGGGCGCACGGCGTCGGCATCCATGGCCATGCCGTGCGGGCGGACGACATCCTGCGCGATGGCGACCGCATCGAAATCTACCGGCCCCTGACCTTCGATCCCATGGAGTCGCGGCGGCGCAGGGCCGCTCATCGCGGGCGCAAGATGCCGGTGGCGCGCCCGCCGCGCACGCCCAAGGCGCCGCGCTGAAAGTCGTCCAGATGGCAATCCGGCGCCGCGCGCCGGTTTATGCTGTTACTGGGTTGACGTTAACGTCAACGTAAAGGCCAGGCTGGCGTAATATGCCAGCAGGCCCCAGGGGGCACCGGTGCGGCGATGGTGAAATGCGCCGGGCGTCACATTCCAACGCAAGAATGCAGCGCGGCCATAAGCCGCCAGAGGAGACGAACGTGGATCTGGATCTCACCGAGGAACAGCGGGCCTACGCCCAGGCAGCGCGCGAATTCGCCCAGGGCGAGCTGGCGCCGCACGCCGCGCGCTGGGATGCCGAAGGGATTTTTCCCAAGGATGTCTTCCACAAGGCCGGCGGGCTGGGTTTCTGCGGCCTGTACGCCAGCGCGGAAATCGGCGGGCTGGAACTGCCCCGCCTGGACGCCACCCTGGTGTTCGAGGAAATGGCGGCGGTCGACCCGTCGACCACCGCGTTTCTCACCATCCACAACATGGCCACCTGGATGGTGGGGAAGTGGGGCGGACCCCGTGTGCGCGAACAATGGGGAGAGGCGCTGTCTTCCGGCGCCAAGCTGGCGTCCTATTGCCTGACCGAGCCGGGTTCCGGTTCCGACGCCGCGTCGCTACGCACCACGGCCGTCGAGACGCCCGACGGCGCGCATTATGTCCTGAACGGCGCCAAGGCCTTTATTTCGGGCGGCGGCGATACCGATTTGCTGATCGTCATGGCGCGCACGGGGGGCAGCGGCGCGGGCGGCGTCAGCGCCTTCGCCGTGCCGGCGGGATCGCCGGGCATCGCGTATGGCCGCAAGGAAGACAAGATGGGCTGGAACAGCCAGTCCACTCGCGCCATCACCTTCGAGAATGTGCGCGTGCCGGCCGACCACATGCTGGGCGAGCCGGGGCAGGGATTCAAGCTGGCCATGAAGGGCCTGGACGGCGGCCGCATCAATATCGCCACGTGCTCGGTGGGCGCGGCCCAGGGCGCGCTGGACGCGGCGCGCCGCTACATGCTGGAGCGCCAGCAGTTCGGCACGCGCCTGGCGGAGTTCCAGGCGCTGCAATTCAAGCTGGCGGACATGGCCACGCACCTGGTGGCGGCCCGCCAGATGGTGCGCCTGGCGGCCTGCAAGCTGGATAGCGGCGCGGCCGATGCCGGCACCTACTGCGCCATGGCCAAGCGCTTCGCCACCGACATGGGCTTCCAGATTTGCCTGGACGCGCAACAGATACATGGTGGTTACGGATATTTGCGGGACTATCCTCTGGAGCGTCTGGTGCGCGATACTCGCGTGCACCAGATCCTGGAAGGGACCAACGAGATCATGCGCGTGATCGTGGCCCGCCAGTTGTTGGAAAAAGGAGCTGAACTACGATGAGCGATTCCGTGTTGTATGAGGAACGCGCGACCCGCAACGGCATGAAGATAGGGGTGGCGACGCTGAATGCGCCGCAGACCTTGAACGGCTTGTCGCTGGAGATGGCGCGCAGCCTGGCGCACCGCCTGAACGAATGGGCCCACGATCCGGACGTGGCGGTGGTGCTGCTGCAAGGCGCGGGCGACAAGGCATTCTGCGCCGGCGGCGATTTGCATGGGCTATACCGCAGCATGCGCGAGACGGCCGGGCAGGGCGCCTGGGCCAATGTCCATGCGCGGGAGTTCTTCGAAGTCGAATACCGGCTGGATTACCAGATCCATACCTATCCCAAGCCTATCCTGTGCTGGGGGCACGGCTACGTGATGGGCGGCGGAATAGGCCTGATGATGGGCGCCAGCCACCGGGTGGTCAGCGAGCACTCGCGGCTGGCCATGCCCGAGGTCTCCATCGGCCTGTTCCCGGATGTCGGCGGCAGTTGGCTGCTCAATCGGATGCCGGGCAGCACGGGCCTGTTCCTGGGCCTGACCGGCGCCCAGTTGAATACGTCCGATGCGTTTTTCGCTGGATTGGCGGATTTCCATGTGCGCCACGCGGACTGGCCCGCGCTGGTCGAGTCCCTGCTGGACCAGCCCTGGGCCGGCGTCCGTGGCGGTGGCGCGGATACGGAGAAGGCCTTCGCGCCCCGTTCCATCAACGATGGCCTGCTGCGCCGCGCGCTGATCGCCATGGAGCCCAGCGAGACGCTGGAGCCGGGGCCGCTGCGCCAGCATTCGTTCATGATCAACAACCTTTGCTCGGGCACGCGGCTGGACGAAATCCATGCCGACGTCGCGGCCCTGGCGGACCATGCCGACCCGTGGCTGGCCAAGGCGGCCAGGACCATGCTGGCGGGGTCGCCGGGCACCGTGCGGTTGACCTTCACTTTGCTGCAGCGGTTGCGCCAGCGGTCGCTCGACGATGTGTTCCGCGCGGAGTACGTGGCGGCGCTGGTGGCCGCGGCGCATGGCGATTTCGCGGAAGGCATACGGGCCTTGCTGATCGACAAGGACAGGCGTCCGCGCTGGAATCCGGCGACGCTGGAACAAGCCGACGAGGTGTGGGTGCAGAAGTTCTTCGAGGAGCCCTGGCCGGCGCACCTGCAACATCCGCTGGCCGATCTCGGCACCTGACTCGGCACCCGAGCGGCGGGCGGGGCCCGGACCGTCCGCCGGCGGCGAGATAACGACAAAAGTCGCGTGCCGCCCGCAGGGCGGACATGCCAGATCGCAGCACGACATCGAGGAGACGAAACATGAGCAAGATCGCTTTTATCGGGTTGGGCAATATGGGTGGCCCGATGGCCCTGAACCTGGTCAAGGGCGGCCATGACCTGACGGTCCATGACCTGGTGCCGGCCAGCATCCAGGCGGCGACCGCGGCGGGCGCGCGCGCCGCGGCGTCGGCGCGCGAGGCCGTGGCGGGCGCGGAAGTGGTGATTTCCATGCTGCCGGCCAGCCAGCACGTGGAAAAGCTGTACCTCGGCGACGGCTTGCTGCAAGCCATCGATGCCGCCGCGCTGGTCATCGAATGCAGCACCATCGCCCCGGACAGCGCCCGCAAGGTGGCCGCGGCGGCGCAGGCGCGCGGCATCGCCATGATCGACGCGCCGGTGTCGGGCGGCACCGGCGGCGCCGTGGCCGGTACGTTGACCTTCATCGTCGGCGGCGATGCGGCCGCGCTCGAGCGGGGCCGGCCCATCCTGGAAAAAATGGGCAAGAATATTTTCCACGCCGGCGCGGCGGGCGCCGGCCAGGTGGCCAAGATCTGCAACAACATGCTGTTGGGGATACTCATGGCCGGCACATCGGAAGCATTGGCGCTGGGCGTGGCCAATGGCCTGGATCCGGCGGTGCTGTCCGATATCATCGCCAAGAGCTCGGGCCGCAACTGGGCCACCGAACTCTACAACCCCTGGCCGGGCGTGATGCCGCAGGCGCCGGCATCCAAGGAATATGCCGGCGGCTTCGGCACCGACCTGATGCTCAAGGACCTGGGCCTGGCCGCGGAGGCGGCGCTGTCGACCCGCTCGGCCACGCCGCTGGGCGAGCTGGCGCGCAACCTGTACGCCCTGCATAGCGGGGCCGGCCACGGCAAGCTGGATTTTTCCAGCATCGTGAAGCTTTACCAGGCGAAGCGGTAGGTGAGGCGGGGGAGCAAGCGGCGTCAGCCGCGCGGCGTGGGGGCTCCCTTTTACCGCCGGGCCGCCCCAAGGTAAAAGCGCCCCCTTTGGGGGCAGCAAGCGGCGTCAGCCGCGCGGCGTGGAGGCTCCCTTTTACCGCCGGGCCGCCCCAAGGTAAAAGCGCCCCCTGGGGGGGCAGCAAGCGGCGTCAGCCGCGCGGCGTGGGGGCTCCCTTTTACCGCCGGGCCGCCCCAAGGTAAAAGCGCCCCCTTGGGGGGCAGCACGCGGCGTCAGCCGCGCGGCGTGGGGGCTCCCTTTTACCGCCGGGCCGCCCCAAGGTAAAAGCGCCCCCTTGGGGGGCAGCAAGCGGCGTCAGCCGCGCCGCGTGGGGGCTCCCTTTTACCGCCGGGCCGCCCCAAGGTAAAAGCGCCCCCTTGGGGGGCAGCAAGCGGCGTCAGCCGCGCCGCGTGGGGGCTCCCATTCGGGATTTGACGTCAGTTCGCGTGTGAACGGGGTAGTATCGGCGCGTGTCGAATTCCCGTCCAATCTCCCTGCCGACTTCCCATGCCATCCAAGGAACACCATCGTATTTTCCGCAGCAACTGGCTGCGCGCGGCCGTCCTCGGCGCCAATGACGGCATCGTCTCCACCGCCAGCCTGATCGCCGGCGTGACGGCGGCGGCCGGTGACTCGCATGCCATCCTGACGGCCGGCCTGGCCGGCCTGATCGCCGGGTCATTGTCCATGGCGGCCGGCGAATATGTCTCCGTCAAGTCGCAGTCCGACGTCGAGCATGCCGATCTACGGATGGAACAGCGTTCGCTCAAGGGCAATTCCGCGGTGGAGCTGGAGGAGTTGACGGAGATCTACGTCGAACGCGGCCTGACGCGCGACCTGGCCGACCAGGTGGCCCGGGCCCTGACGGCGCACGACGCCCTGGACGCGCATGCGCGCGACGAGCTGGGGATTTCCGTGAGCAGCCGCGCCCGGCCCGTGCAGGCCGCGGTCGCGTCGGCCTGCAGTTTTGCCGCCGGCGCCTTGTTGCCCTTGCTGTTGGCGCTGGTCTTGCCGGCCCCCTGGCTACTGCGCGGCGTGACCGCTGGATCGGTGGCCGGCCTGGCCTTGCTGGGCGTGGTCGCCGCCTGGGCCGGCGGCGCGCCCAAGGGCATCGCCGCCGTGCGTGTGACGGTGCTGGGTTCGCTGGCCATGGCGCTTACGGCGGGCGCGGGCGCGCTGTTCGGCGTAGTAAGTTAGGGCCAGGGCCGGGGCAGATACCGCGACCGGCCCGGCTCCACCGCAGGCGCCGGCGCGCGCGGCCGTGTCGGGTGGCATGGCTGCTCGCCTGCCACGTCCAGGCGCAGCGGCCTATCATGCGAGGCATGGGCCCGATCGCAGCAAGACGCGACGGCCTGCCGCGTCCCGCCTCCACCCCCAGTCACGTCAAGGCATAGGGCAGGGGCCGCACCTCGATGGCCGCGCCGTCCACCGACCCCAGCCGCAGGCCGCCGCTTTCCAGCGACGACAGCGCGGTCTCGAAAAGGATGGCGGCATCCGGCGCGCCGGCCGCATCGACGACACGGCCGCAAGGTTCGTTCGGTTGCGCGGGATCATAGACGTCCGTACCGGGCGCCACGTCGGCCGCCGCGACGCCGGCGATGACGCCATGGGCCATGCGGCGCTTCACCGTGCCCCGGTAGTGGCTGCGGGCGACGACCTCCTGGCCGGGATAGCAGCCCTTGGTGAAGCTGACGCCGCCGACCAGGTCCAGGTTGACGGTCTGGGGAATGAACATATCCTGGGTCTGGGCCCCTACCCAGGGCACGCCGGCCGCCAGGTCGCCGGCGCGCCAGTGGGCCGGGTCGCCGAGCGTCAGGCTATTGAGCAGCGCGCCGTCGGACGACGCCAGGCCATCGAGCTGCGCGTCGCTGGCGATCCACCACCAACGGGCCCCGTCCGTTTCAGCGGCGCGCGGCGCGGCGATCCACGTGCCGCTGGGCAGGCTGGCTCGCTGCCATGCCGTGCGCGGCAAGTCGCCACCGGCGGCGCGGCCCAGGGCCTCGATATCCTTGGCGCCCCAGACCGCGGCGACGCGCAGCGGCGTGATGGCCAACTTGGCCTTGGCGCGCAGCACGAACATGGTCAGTCGCTTGACCAGCGACGGCGCGACGTCCGCGCGCACCAGCGCATGGAAGACGGCGGGCGGCGGGACGGCCGCGGCGCCCGGCCGCGCATCGGCCGCGGCGCCGGAGGGCGCGGCTGGCGCTACAACGGGCGCTACAACAGGCCCGTCCGTGCCTTCCGGCTCCCGCCACATCACCATGGTGGCCAGCAGGCGTCCCTTGGCGGTGCAGTAGCCGGCCAGGGACGCGCGCGCGCTGTCCAGTCCGGTGAGGTCCTGGGTCAACTGGCCGTGCAGGAAGGTAATCGCGTCCGCACCACTGGCGCTGACGACCTGCAGGTCGGGCAGGGGGGCGCACTGCGCGAGGCCTTGCGCGGAATCGGGAATGGCTTCGAAAAAGGCGTGCATGGTTCGGCGGCCGCGATCAGGCGGACATTAATAGTCTGAAACAAAATGGTTGGAAAAAAACATGGGCGCCAGCGCCGGCTCGGCGGCCCGCCCCGGGTTTTTTCCACTGCCGGGGCCGCCCAAGGGAATGGCGGCCCCGAGGGGCTGGCGTATGGGCATTTCTCCCGTGGGGCGCCGTGGCGCGGAAACATGTAATCAAGCGCACATGATACGCGCCCCGCGCGGACCGGCAGCGGCGCGCAATCCATTAAACTCTCGAGTCTGATGAAGAAGCGACCGATTTATTATTTCCTGTTCTTCCTGCTGCTCGTGGTGGTGGCGCTGGCCGCGGCTTGCGCGGGCGCCTGGTTGTGGATGAACCAGCCTCTGCGGATGGCCTCCGACCGGGTGGACTTCGTGGTCGACCCCGGCGCCAGCCCGCGCAATGTCGCGCACGCCGCCAATACGGCCGGGGTCACGCTGTGGGAGGACGGCTTTGTCTGGATGGCGCGGCTGAGCGGACGCGACAAGCTGATCAAGGCAGGCGGCTACGAAGCGGTGCGTGGGGATACGCCCTGGCTGCTGCTGCAACGCCTGGCGCGCGGCGATGTCAACCAGCGCCAGGTCACGTTCGTCGAAGGCTGGAACTACCGGCAGATCCGCCAGGCCTTGCGCGACAATCCGGACATCAAGCAGACCCTGGACGGCGTCGACGATGCCGAGATCCTGCGCCGCCTGGGCTCCAGCGCCGCCAGCATGGAAGGCCTGGTCTTCCCCGACACCTACCTGTTCGCCCGGGGCAGCACGGATTTCGATATCCTGCGCCGGGGATACCAGGAAGGGCAGCGCATCCTGTCCCAGACCTGGGACAGGCGCGCGCCCAACGCGCCGGTGAGCACGCCCTACGAGGCCCTGATCCTGGCGTCCATCATCGAGAAGGAAACCGGGCACGGTCCGGACCGCGCCCGCGTGGCGGGTGTGTTCGCCAACCGCCTCAAGGAAAACATGCCCTTGCAGACCGACCCTACCGTCATCTACGGGATGGGCGAGAACTACGAGGGCAAGCTGCGCAAACGCGACCTGCAAGCCGATACGCCGTGGAACACCTATACGCGCACCGGCCTGCCGCCCACGCCCATCGCCAGTCCCGGCCGCGCCGCCTTGCTGGCGGCCGTGCAGCCGGAGCAGCACAAGTTTCTTTATTTCGTTTCGCGCGGCAACGGCACCAGTGAGTTTTCCACCACGTTGACGGACCACAATCGCAACGTGTCGCGCTACATCCTGGGACGGGATCGACAGCAATGACCATACGGGGACGATTCCTTACGTTCGAAGGCGTGGACGGCGCCGGCAAGAGCACCCATGTGCAATGGGTGGCGGATGAGTTGCAGCGCGCCGGCTTGACGGTGCGCGTGACGCGCGAGCCGGGCGGCACCGCGCTGGGCGAGAAGCTGCGCGACCTGGTGCTGCACGAGGCCATGGGACTGGACGCGGAGACCCTGCTCATGTTCGCCGGCCGCTGCGAGCACCTGCGCCAGGTCATCGAGCCTGCCCTGGCGCGCGGGGAGTGGGTGGTGTGCGACCGTTACACCGACGCCACCTATGCCTACCAGGGGGGCGGCCGGGCGCTGGGCGCTGAACGGGTGGCCGTATTGGAGTCCTGGATGCGCCCGGCCCTGCAGCCGGACCGCACCTGGCTGTTCGACGTGCCGCTGGAGGTGGCCCGTGCGCGCCTGGCGGACGCCCGCGAACCGGACCGCTTCGAGCGCGAAGGGGCGGAATTCTTCCAGCGCACGCGCGATGCGTACCATGCTCGCGCGCGCCAGTATCCGGACCGCATCCGGATCATCGACAGCAGCCGCCCGAAGGACGTCGTGCGCGAACAACTGCGTGGCGAAGTGCGTGCGCTGCTGGGCGGGGCCGCATGAGCTCGATCCGCCTTACCGGCGCACGCCGCGGCGCGCGGCACGGAGGTAAACCATCATGACCGCGACCCGACAGGCCGCCACGGCGGCCGGCGCGGCCCCAGCCGAGGCCAAGTCCGCGAACATCGCGCGCTTCCTGCCATGGCAGGAGGAGATCGCGCGGAACTGGCTGCGGCAGCGCGAACGCTTCGCCCACGCCTGGCTGGTCCACGGCCTGGCCGGTATCGGCAAATTGCAGTTCGCGGCCGCCGCGGCGGCCAGCCTGCTGTGCGAAGCGCCACAAGACGGCCTGGCCTGCGGCGCCTGCCACGCCTGCACCTGGGTGGCGGCCGGCAATCATCCGGACCTGCGCCGGGTGCGGCCGGAGGCGGTGGCCCTGGAAGAAGGCGCCGAAGCCGCCGCCGAAGCGGGCGAGGACGCCGGCGAACCGGCGGCTGGCGGGGGCGCGGCCAAGCGCGCGCCGTCCAAGGAAATCCGTATCGACCAGTTGCGCGCGCTGGAGTCCTGGTTCAACACCGCCACGCACCGTGGCGGCTGGCGGGTGGCGCTGATCTATCCGGCGCAAGCCATGAACGTGGTATCCGCCAACGCCTTGCTCAAGGTGCTGGAAGAGCCGCCGCCGCATACCATCTTCCTGCTCGTGGCCGATGCGCCCGACCGCCTGCTGCCTACGCTGCTGTCGCGCTGCCGCCGCCTGCCGCTGCCGACGCCCGCGCCTTCAGCGGCCCGTGCCTGGTTGCAGGCGCAAGGCATCGACGATGCCGGCGACTGGCTGGCCGCGGCCGGCGGCGCGCCGCTGGGCGCCTTGCGCCTGGCGCAGTCGGGCGAGGCCGCCTGTCCCGCGTGGCTGGAGCAATTGCTGCTCCCCTTGGCCAATGGCAAGGGCAGCGATGTGGGCGTGCTGGCCGATCAATTGGAAAAATTGCCCGCCGCGCAGTGGATAGATGCCTTGCAAAGGCTGTATGTCGACCTCATGTTGGCCGGAGCCGGCGCGGCGCCCCGCTATTTTCCCGGCCTGGCCGAGCCGGTGGCGCGCACGGCCGCCCGCGCGGCGCCGGCCAGGCTGGCCGAGACCGCGCGTTGGCTGACGCGCCAGCGCGGCCTGGCCGGGCATCCGCTGAACGCCAAGCTGTTCGCCCATGCTGCGTTGCAGCGCGTGGTGCTATCCTGCCAGGCTTGACCGGCCGGTCCAGTCCGCCCAGCCAGGGCGTCTTGTGGCCCGGCGCTTGCAGCGGGGCGCCCCGCCGGCGCGCTTTGCGCGCCGCGCGATAGATACGGCGCGGCCGGACCGCGCTCCATTCACGTTTTATCCTCGAACATGTACGTCGATTCGCACTGTCACCTGAACTTCCCCGAACTGGCGGCCGATCTGCCCGCCATTCTCGATCGCATGGCGGCCAACCAGGTGACGCATGCCCTGGTCGTCAGCGTCAACCTGCCGGAGTGGCGGGGGCTGATGGACATGGTCGCGCCGCATCGAAACCTGTGGGCGTCGGTGGGCGTGCATCCCGACTACGAGGACACGCACGAGCCCACCGCCGACGAGCTGGCCGAGCTGTCCCAGGACCCCAAGGTCGTGGCGATCGGCGAGACCGGGCTGGATTACTACCGCTTGAGCGAACCGCTGGACTGGCAGCGCAACCGCTTCCGCACCCATATTCGCGCCGCGCGCGAGACCGGCCTGCCGCTGATCATCCACACGCGCAGCTCCGCCGAGGACACGCTCAAGCTGATGCGCGAGGAGAGCGCGGCCGAGGCCGGTGGCGTGATGCACTGCTTCACCGAGACCTGGGACGTGGCGCAGGCCGCCATCGACCTCGATTTCTATATTTCGCTGTCCGGCATCGTCACGTTCAAGAACGCCACGCAGCTGCATGAAGTGGCGGCCAAGGTGCCGCTGGATCGCCTCTTGATCGAAACCGATTCGCCCTACCTGGCGCCCGTGCCGTATCGTGGCAAGCTCAACGATCCGTCCAAGGTGATACATGTGGCGGAGAAGATCGCTGACCTGAAGGGGATACCCGTTGCCGAGGTCGCGCGCGCATCGACGGAAAATTTCTTCAAATTATTCAATAAGATAGTCAAATAAGCTAAAGTAAATTATTTAAAGTAAAGTATTTAAAGTAAATTATTTGAAGCCGATTGCTGAGTGATATGGGCGGCGCCCGTACCGCCGGAGGACACCGCGCATGAACCGCTACCGTACTTCCTACCGCGTGGACCGCGCGCTTGCCGGCCTGGGCCTGACCCTGGCTTGCGCCTTCTCCGCCGCGCCCCCGGCCCAGGCGGCCCGCCCCGCGGACGCCTGGATCTATGTCGCCAACGACAATGTCGGCGAGATGAAGGCGCTGCTGGCGTCCGGGTGGAACCCGAACCAGAAGAACCGTGGGCAGCCCGCGCTCATGCAGGCCGTGCGCGATGGCGCCTGGGACGTGTTCGACCTGCTGGCGGCGGACCGCCGCACCGATGTGAACGCCACCAACGGTAGCGACGAAACCCCGCTCATGTACCTGGCGCTCAAGGGCGAGATCCGGCGTGCGGAGGCGCTGATCGCGCGCGGCGCCCAGGTCAACCGCCTGGGCTGGACGCCGCTGCACTATGCGGCTTCCACGGGGCAGCTGGAAACCGCCAAGCTCTTGCTGTCCAAACAGGCCATCGTCAATGCGCCGGGACCCGACGGCACCACGCCCTTGATGATGGCCGGCCGGTCCGGCAGCCGGGAAATGGCGCAGTTGCTGCTCGATGCCGGGGCGGATCCGACCAATCGCAGCCTGGCCGGCCTGGACGCCGCCGCCTGGGCCCGTTCGGCGAAGCAGGAAGCGCTGGCCCAGTGGCTTGAGCAGGTGGCGAAGAACCATCAACCGTCGCGTGCGTCGTCATCGCCGCCGGCGGGCGATGGCGCGCAACCCGCCGGCGTCGCCGCGACGCCGCCCGATGCCGCGCCGCGCGCGCAGTCCGAGCAGTCCGCGCAGCAAGCGCCCGGCAAGGACGGCCCCTCGTTGGGCGGTGTCTCCGGCGTCAGGCTGAACTCCTACGACGATCCTCCCAAGCCCTGAAGCCGGGTGACCGGACGTCCCGAAGGCGCCGGCACGGCGCCGACGGGAAGGGAGGCGGTAGATCCGGGTAGCCGGCGCGGGCCCGGATTGTCGGCTTCGACGCTGGCGTCAATCGGCGAAGACGTGATACGCCCGCAGCCGATGACCATCCGGGTCCTGCGCCGTGAAGGTATAGCCGAAGTCCACCTTTTGCGGCGTTTGCAGGATCTTCAGGCCCAGCTTAGTCCAGCGCGCGTAGGTGGCGTCGACCGCCGCGTCGTCCGGCAGGGTGAAGCCGATTTCGCTGCCGCCCACCGGCGTGGCGGCGGGAATGACGGCCTGGCGCGTCCACAGGCCCAGTTTCAGGCCGCCGTCCAGCAGGAACAGCGCGAAGGTTGGCATGGCCTCGATGGCCGGCTTGTCCAGCAGCTGCGCATAGAAGCGCGCGCTTTGCGCGGCATCTTCGACGTAGAGAATGATGTGGTTGGGGTGGGTCATGGTGGCTACCTTGAAGGACTGGATCCGGGCCGGCCCGCCCATCGGGCCGATCGTGTCCAGGGAGCCGCCATGGTAGGGGCAGGCACTGTCAATTTTTGGCAGTAGTGTTTGTCGGGCTGTCGGACTGTCGGACCTTAGTCGGCCCCTTGTCGACACCCTCGTCGAGACCTTTGTCCGCCCCGGCTCGCCCGCTGGTTCGTTTCTTATCCGCCGCCGCCTTTCCCGCCCCGGAACGAGCCAGCCCCGAGCCCCGGCCACTTCAGGGCGTGGCCGGGATGCCCGTTTCTTCCCGCCACTGCTTGAGCAACGCGAGCCGCCGCGCCGGATAGCGTTCCTCGCCGGGCGTCAGCGCCGTGATCCGGTCGACCCGGAAATGGCGCAGCGCCTGGCGCCGTTCGCACCAGGCGGCCAGCATGCGTACGCGCTCGAAGTAGCCCAGGGCGAATGGCCAGATGACGCGATCGCTATCGCGCCCCTGTTGGTCGCGGTAGCGGATGCTCACCTTGCGCTCCTTGCGGATGGCCTGGCGCAACAGGGGCAGGTAATCCTGTCCGTCCGCCAGCGTAGCGGCGGGGCCGACCAGCAGCGTGCTGTCATGCAGCGACTGGCGCAGATCGGCGGGCAGCACCGCCGAGACCTTGGCCAGCGCGTTTTGCGCATCGCGCGCCAGCTCCGTATCCGTACGCTTCATGACCCAGCGGGCGCCCAGCATCAAGGCCTCCAGCTCGCCCGCGGAAAACATCAGCGGCGGCAGCAGGAAGCCCGGCTGCAACACATATCCCAGCCCCGGCTCGCCTTCGATGCGGGCGCCTTGCGCCTGCAGGCTGGCGATGTCCCGATACAGGGTGCGCAGGCTGATGCCCAGCTCGGCGGCCAGCGCCTGGCCGCTGACCGGGCGGCGGTGGCGGCGCAGGCTCTGCATCAATTCAAGCAATCGTTCGGCGCGGGACATGGTCGGCAAGCGGACGGAAGGGGGGATGGAAGGTAGATAGGGGAAGGCCGATACGGCAAAGGCGATACGCCCAGTATGCTGCCAGATCCGCGCAGGCGGGTGTATCGCCGTGCCGTTGATCACCCGTTATAAAAAATAGTTCGTTGATAATTTATCGACAAATTATTAGCATCCTCTGCCTGTTGCCATGCCCTGATACGCCTCGCTCCCTAGTTGCTCCGCGGTGGCGTGCGGGCGCCGTCATCCGTCAAGGGGAACCATATGAAGTGGCAGTTCTGGGTCGATCGTGGAGGCACGTTCACCGACATCGTGGGCCGTCGTCCCGACGGCAGCACCACCACCATCAAGATGCTCTCGGAAAATCCGGAGCAGTATCGCGACGCCGCCGTGGCGGGCATACGCGCCTTGCTGGGCCTGGCCCCGGGGCAGCCGGTCCCGGCCGAGCAGGTCGAGTGCGTCAAGATGGGGACCACCGTCGCCACCAATGCGCTGCTGGAACGCAAGGGCGAGCGCACCTTGCTGGTTACCACGCGGGGGTTTCGGGACGGTCTGCGCATCGCTTACCAGAACCGTCCGCGCCTGTTCGAGCGCAATGTCGTCCTGCCTGAAATGCTGTACGAATCCGTGATCGAGGCCGACGAGCGCGTCGGCGCGGACGGCGCGATGGTCGCGCCGCTCGATGAAGCGGCGCTGGCCGAGGAACTGCGCGCCTGCGCCGGGCGCGGGCTGCGCGCGGTGGCCATCGTCTTCATGCATGCCTGGCGCAATCCCGCGCACGAGCGCCGCGCCGCCGAGCTGGCGCGCGAGGCCGGCTTTGCCCAGGTCTCGGTGTCCCACGAAGTCAGCCCCTTGATCAAGTTCGTGTCGCGCGGCGACACGACCGTGGTCGACGCCTATCTCTCGCCCATCCTCAAGCGCTATGTGGAGCAGGTGGCCAGCGAATTGCCCGGCATCCGGCTGATGTTCATGCAGTCCAGCGGCGGCCTGACCGACGCCTATCGTTTCCGTGGCAAGGACGCCATCCTGTCCGGCCCCGCCGGCGGTATCGTCGGCATGGTGCGCACCAGCGAGCAGGCGGGCTACGGCAAGGTCATCGGGTTCGACATGGGCGGCACGTCCACCGACGTGTCGCACTACGCCGGCGAGTTCGAGCGCGAATTCGAAACCCAGGTGGCGGGCGTCCGCATGCGCGCCCCCATGATGAGTATCCACACCGTCGCCGCCGGCGGCGGTTCCATCCTGTCCTTCGACGGCGCACGCCTGCGCGTCGGTCCGGACTCGGCGGGCGCCAATCCGGGGCCGGCTTGCTACCGGCGCGGCGGTCCCCTGGCGGTGACCGACTGCAATGTGCTGCTGGGCAAGATCCAGCCCGACTTCTTCCCCAAGGTATTCGGCCCCGATGCGCGCCAGCCGCTGGACCGGGACGCCGTCGTCGAGGGTTTCGCCCGCATGGCGGCGCGGATCGCGGAAGAGACGGGCCGCGCGATGTCGCCGGAGGCCCTGGCGGAAGGCTTCCTGGAAATCGCGGTGGGCAATATGGCCGAGGCCATCAAGCGCATCTCGGTGCAGCGGGGCCACGACGTGACGGAGTACGCGCTGACCGTCTTCGGCGGCGCGGGCGGCCAGCACGCCTGCCTGGTGGCCGACGCCCTGGGCATGACGACGGTGTACGCCCATCCCCTGGGCGGCGTGCTGTCCGCCTATGGCATGGGCCTGGCCGACCAGGCCGAGATGCGGCAGAAGACCGTGGAGCAGGTGCTCGACGCCGGCTTGATGCCGCGCCTGGCGGCCGAGCTGGACGAGCTGGCGGCGGCCGCTACGGCCGAGTTGCGGCGCCAGCACGTGGCTGACGCCGATATCACGGTGCAGCGGCGCCTGCACCTCAAGTACCGCGGCACCGACACCGCGCTGGAAGTGCCGTTCGCGTCGCTGGCTGGGGTGCGCGCGGATTTCGAGGCAGCCTACCGCCAGCGCTATTCCTTCCTGATGCCCGGCCGCGACCTGGTGGTGGAGACCATCTCCGTGGCCGCCACCGGCGGCGGCGCGGCCGCCATCGAGACGCCGGTTGCGCCCCACGCCGATGCCGTGCCGCGCGTGCGCCAGGTCGTGCGCATGTACAGCGCCGGGGCCTGGCACGACACGCCGCTGTATGTCCGTGCGGACATGGGGCCGGGACATGTCATCGCGGGTCCGGCCATCATTTCCGAGCAGAACCAGACCACTGTCGTCGAAGCCGGTTGGCAGGCCGAAGTCACGCCGCTGGACCACCTGGTGCTCAAGCGCGTGGCGCAGCGGCCGCAACGGCGCGCGATCGGCACGCAGGCCGATCCGGTGATGCTGGAAGTATTCAACAACCTGTTCATGTCCATCGCCGAGCAGATGGGCTACCGGCTGCAGAACACGGCGTATTCGGTGAACATCAAGGAGCGGCTGGATTTTTCCTGCGCCATCTTCGATGCGCAAGGCAACCTGGTCGCCAATGCGCCGCATATGCCGGTGCACCTGGGGTCCATGGGCGAATCGATCAAGACGGTGATGAACGCCAACGCCGGCCGCATGCAGCCCGGCGACGCCTATGTGGTCAACGATCCCTATCATGGCGGCACGCACTTGCCCGACGTCACGGTCATCACGCCGGTGTTCGACCGCGCCGGCGACGAGCTGCTATTTTTCGTCGGCTCGCGCGGCCATCATGCCGACATCGGCGGCACCACGCCGGGCTCCATGCCGCCCGATTCGCGCACGGTGGAAGACGAGGGCGTGCTGTTCACCAATTTCCAGCTGGTGCGCAACGGCGAGTTCCGCGAAGCGGAGGCGCGGCGGATCCTGTCGTCCGGCAAATGGCCCGCCCGCAACCCGGACCAGAATATCGCGGACATGCACGCGCAGATCGCCGCCAACGAAAAAGGCGTGCGCGAGCTGCTCGCCATGTGCGATCACTTCGGCCTGGACGTCGTGCGCGCCTACATGGGGCACGTGCAGGACAACGCGGAAGAGGCCGTGCGCCGGGTGATCTCGGTGCTGAAGGATGGACGCTATACGTATCCGCTGGATAACGGCGCGGTCATACGCGTGGCGGTGACGGTGGATCGGTCCGCCCGCAGCGCGGTCGTGGACTTCACGGGCACGTCGGCGCAACTGGAGAACAACTTCAACGCACCCGCGGCGATCTCGATGGCGGCCGTGCTGTATGTCTTCCGCACGTTGGTCGACGACGCCATTCCGTTGAACTCCGGCTGCCTCAAGCCCATACGCATCATCGTGCCGGAAGGCTCGATGCTGCGGCCGCGGTCGCCCGCTTCGGTGGTGGCCGGCAACGTGGAAACCTCGATGTGCATCGTCAATGCGCTGTTCGGCGCGCTGGGCGTGCTGGCGGCCAGCCAGGGGACGATGAACAACCTGACCTTCGGCAATGCGCGCTACCAGTACTACGAGACCATCGCCGGGGGCACGGGCGCGGGGCCGTCGCGCATCGATGCGCCGGAGGACACGGCGCACGGTTTCCATGGGCAGTCCGTGGTGCAGGCGCACATGACCAATTCGCGGCTGACCGATCCCGAGGTGCTGGAACTTCGGTTCCCGGTGCGGCTGGAGTCCTACGGAATCCGCCATGGGTCCGGCGGGGCGGGACGGTGGCGCGGCGGCGACGGCGGCGTGCGCAAGCTGCGCTTCCTGGAGGAAATGACGGCGGCGATACTCTCGAACAACCGCTTGCACGCGCCTTTCGGCCTGCAAGGCGGCGCGCCCGCCCAGATGGGCCGCAACTACGTCGAGCGCGCCGACGGCGCCATCCAGCCGCTCGCGGCCCAGGATAGCGTGGTTCTCAAGCCGGGCGATGTGTTCGTGGTGGAAACGCCTGGAGGAGGAGGTTACGGGGCGGCTTAGCGCGTTTTACGGGGGGTTGACGGCCGGATCCTACTTAGTTGAGGAAATTTCCGCTTCCGTGGATCCGTATGGGCAAAAAGGTCACTCAGCCGGGCACCTGAGTTAAGATCAATCGGCTGTGGCCCTTCCGCGGCGCTCCTATCGGCGCCGTTCTCCGGGCTGCGCCCCGTCCCCCCAACAAGGAGGTTTACCCCATGCTAAAACGAAAAATCGCCGCTGCCCTGGCCGTGCTGTCCTTCACATGGCTGGCCGCGGCCACGCCGGCCAGCGCGCAGTCTGGCAAGCAACTCGTGGTCGCGACCGATACCGCCTTCGTGCCGTTCGAGTTCAAGCAGGGCAATACCTATACGGGTTTCGACATAGAGTTATGGGCGGCCATCGCCAAGGAACTGCACCTGGACTACAAGCTGCAGCCCATGGACTTCAACGGCATCATCCCCGGCCTGCAGACCCGCAACCTCGACGTGGCGCTGGCGGGCATCACCATCCGTGACGACCGCAAGCAGGTCATCGATTTTTCCGATCCCTACTACGAGAGCGGCCTGACCATCCTGGTCGGCGAGAAGAACAACGACATCAAGACGGCGCAAGACCTGAGCGGCAAGAGCGTCGCGGTCAAGACGGGCACGTCGACCGTGGACTTCCTCAAGGCCCAGGTGCCCGGCGCCAAGCTCAAGCTGTTTCCCAACATCGACAACGCCTACCTGGAACTGGCGACGGGCCGCGTCGATGCCGCGGTGCACGACACGCCCAATGTGCTGTATTACGCCAACACCGCCGGCAAGGGCCGGGTCAAGGTGGCGGGCAACGTGAAAAGCGGGGAGTTCTATGGCATTGCCTTCCCCAAGGGCAGCGAGCTGGTGCCGCAGGTCAACAAGGCCTTGGCGACGCTCAAGTCCAATGGCCAGTACGACGCCATCTACACGAAGTGGTTCGGCAAGAAGCCCTGAGTTTCCTGCCTTGCCCGACGCGCCACCGCCGCCATGCCGGTGCCTGACGTTCCTTGCTGGACCGCGGTGGTTTCATTTCAGCTCCGGCGTTCGCCGTCGACGCTTCGTCCACGATCCTGCGTGGGCGGAGCGACTCGGCCTGGGCGCTTTCCATGGGGATGCCTGTGAATTTCGATAGCTCCGTCATCTGGGCGGCCTTGCCCAATCTGCTTGACGGGACGCTGATGACCGTCAAGATCACCTTCTGGGGCCTGCTTGGCGGCTTCATCCTGGGAGGGCTCGCGGGGGTTGCGCGCGCCTACGGCGGCATGGTGCTGGCCGCCATCGCCCAGGTCTATGTGGCGGTAATACGCGGCACGCCTATCGTCGTGCAAGTGATGTTCATCTATTTCGCCTTGCCCCTGCTGATCGACGGCTTGCGCGTGGACGCCGAATGGGCGGCCATCTGCACGCTGATGATCAACTCGGGCGCCTATATCGCGGAAATCGTCCGCGGCGCGCTATTGTCGGTCAGCAAGGGCCTGCGCGAAGCAGGCCAGGCGATGGGCCTGCCTTTCCACAAGATCCTGACGCACATCATCGGGCCGGTGGCCGTGCGTCGCATGATTCCGCCGCTGGGCAACCAGTGCATCATCAGCCTCAAGGATTCGTCCTTGTTCATCGTGATCGGCGTGGCCGAGCTGACGCGGCAGGGGCAGGAGATCATGGCCAGCAATTTCCGCGCGGTTGAAATCTGGTCCGCCGTGGCCGTCATTTACCTGATCCTCACGGGCCTGATCGCGCTGGCCCTGCGGATCGCCGAGAAGAGGATGCGCATACTATGAGCATGGTCGAGTTCCAGAATGTCTCCAAGAAGTTCGGTGAATCGACCGTGCTGCGCGATATCAACCTGAATATCGATACCGGCGAGGTCGTGGTGGTCGTGGGGCCGTCGGGTTCCGGAAAGTCGACGTTCCTGCGCTGTATCAACGTGCTGGAGACCATCGAAGGTGGCGAGCTGCTGGTCGATGGCTTGAGCGTGAAGGGCACGCCGGCGGAGGTCCGCGAAATCCGCCGCGAGGCGGGCATGGTGTTCCAGCAGTTCAATCTGTTTCCCCAGCTGACCGCGCTGGAGAACGTCATGTTCGGGCCCATCCATACGCGCGGGATGTCGCGCGACGAGGCGCGCGCCGAAGCGGAGGCCCTGCTGGCCAAGGTCGGGCTGTCGGAGCGCATGGGGCACTATCCTTCCGAACTGTCCGGCGGGCAACAGCAGCGGGTGGCCATCGCGCGCGCGCTGGCCATCAAGCCCAAGCTGATGCTGTTCGACGAGCCGACCTCGGCGCTGGATCCGGAGCTGCGGCACGAGGTGCTCAAGGTCATGCGCGATCTCGCGGAAGAGGGCATGACCATGGTGGTCGTGACGCACGAGATGGAATTCGCGCGCAAGGTCGGCAGCCGCCTGATTTTCATTGACGGCGGTCGGGTGGCGCATGATGGGCCGCCGCAGGAGTTGTTGTCCAATCCGCCCAGCCAGCGTTTGCGGGACTTCCTGCAGCATGTCAGCTGAGTCCCGGGGCCTGGGGCCTGAGTCCTGGGCCATGGGGCCCGGGCTCTGAACTTTGAACTTTGAACTTTAAGCTTTGGGCTGCGTCCGGCCGGGCGCATCGCCCTGGTCCAGGCGCGTCGCTTCGCCCTTGGTGCATCGCCTCAGTCCTGGGTCGTCGCTCCAGCATGACCTGCCTTTAGCGACAGCGACCATACCGGGATCGCGGTAAGGCAGGCCATCACCACCACGCCCAATGCCATCCGCATGCCGGTTTCGACCGGCTCGACCGCGCCCAGGATGGCGCCGAAGATGGCAACGCCCAGCGCCGCGCCGGCCTGCCGGCCGGTGTTGAGCACGGCGGCCGCCATGCCGGCCTTTGCCTGCGCGACGGTTTCCAGCGCGGGGGCGGTGGCCAGCGGCGTGATCACGCCGGCGGCCAGGCCGATGACCAGCAGGGAGCATAAGGTCAGTACGGTAGACCCGGCGGCGCACGTGGCGGATGCAATGGCGGACGCGGCGGACGCCATGGCGGACACGGCAGGCCCCGGGGCGGACGTGGCAGGTGGGACGGCTGCCGCCGACAGGGCCAGGCCGAACCCTGTCGCGCCGGCGGCGTAGCCGGCCAGCGCGGCAATCGTGGGCCATTTGCGGCCATAGCGTGCGGTCAGCGCACTCGCGCTCATATTGCCGATGCCCACCATCGCGGTCATGGGCAGCAGCGCCAGCCCGGCCTGTAGCGGCGTGTAGCCGCGCGCCTGCTGGTAATAAAGGCTGATCACGAACAACAGGCCATAGAACGCAAAGGCGGACACCAGCGAAAGGTGGACCGACGCCGAGAACAGCCGATTGCGGAACAAGCTCGGCGGCAGCATGGGCGCGGCATGCCGAGCCTCGACGCGAAACAGGGTCGCCCAGGCGGCAGCCGCCGCGGCCGCGCCGATGAGGATGGAGGGCGACATCCAGCCAAGGACCCGGCCTTCGATCAGGATGCCTATGGTCGTGCCCAGCGCCAGCACGCCGCAGGCAAGACCCACCAGGTCCAAGGGCGTGGGAGGGATAGCGGCGGTTGCCGGCGCCAGCTTCGGCGCGGGATCCTGAACGCAGCCCGGCGCGTGGTCCGACGCACCGTCCGACGCACGGCCCGGCTCAAGAGTCGGCGCGGTGGGGACCGAACCGGCAGGGACGGAGGCGGCTGGCGCCGAGGCCGGCGCGATGCGATGCGCCATGGCGATACCCGCCAGGCAGATCGGCACATTGACCAGGAACAGCGCGCGCCAATCCAGCCATTGCATCAGCAGGCCGCCGATCAGCGGGCCGGCGGCCATGGCCACGCCGCCCAGGCCGGCCCATATCCCGATGGCCCGAGCGCGTTGTCCCGGGGCGGGGCAGGCCTGGTGGATGAGCTTGAGCGAGCAGGGCACCAATAGCGCCGCGCCGATGCCCTGCAGGGCGCGTGCGCCGACCAGCCAGGCAAGCGTGCCGGCCACGGCGCATCCCGACGATGCCAGCATGAACGTGACGAGTCCGGCGAGATAGACCCGGCGCGCGCCCCAGCGGTCGCCCAGCGCGCCGCCGGTAAGCAACAGGCTCGCGAACATCAGCGTGTAGGCGTTGACCACCCATTGCAGGCTGTCGATGCCCACGCCGAATGCGCTGGCGAGCTTGTTCAGCGCCACGTTCACGATGGACGTGTCCAGGATGACGATGACATAGCTGACGCTGGTGGCCATCAGGGCATGGCGGGCACGGCGAATGTCGGACTTCTCCGCGGCGCACGATGCGGGCGGGGAGGCGGACGATGCCCGCGAGCGGGGCAGGGGCAGGGGGGGATCGGAAGCAGCAGGGCCTCGCATGGCGTTTCCTTGAAGAGCCGTCGGGAACAAGTCTAGGAAACGCGGCGCCACCGATGATTCGACAGCCGTCGAATCATGCGGCGAGAACGCGGTGCTATCGTGGGCTCGTCATAGGAGATCGCTGGAGGAACCCGGAATGGATACCGAACCGGACATTGCCCGCGTCGCACATTTGATCGCGGACCCGGCGCGCGCCGCCATGCTCATGCTGCTGACGGACGGCCGCGCGCGTCCTGCCGGCGAACTGGCGTATGCCGCCGCAGTGACGCCGCAGACGGCCAGTTCGCATCTGGGCAAGCTGCTGGGCGGCCGCCTGCTGGCCGTCGAGACCGAAGGCCGGCACCGCTACTACCGATTGGCCGGCCCGCACGTGGCCGTTGCGCTGGAGCACCTGGCAGCCATCATTCCCGTCACGACGGTGCGGCGCAAGCCGCTTGGACGCGATGCGCAAGCCCTGCAATTCGCCCGTTGTTGCTACGACCACCTGGCCGGCAGCGTGGGCGTGGCCGTCACGCAGGCGCTGCTGGCGCGAGGCTGCCTGGTGGCCGCGCAGGGCAAGCGGCTGGACGTCACGCCCGCGGGCGCCGCCTGGTTCGCCGACATGGGATTGGACGTCACGGCCATCGCGCCCACGCCGCGTGGCCTGGCGCGCGCCTGCCTGGACTGGACCGAGCGGCAACATCATCTGGCCGGTCCCCTGGGCGTACGTTTTACCGCCTTGCTGTGCGAAAAAGGATGGTTGCGCCGACACCGGGATTCGCGCGCCGTGCAGGTGACGCCGCTGGGTTGGACGGGGCTGCGCGATGCCCTGGGCATCGCGCCCGGCCTGGGCCTGGACGGCGCGGGAACCGCTGCCGGCCCTGGCCGCCAGCCCGCCTAGCCCTTCACTCGGACTATCTTCTGCACCTGCGGCACGTGGCGAATGGCGCGGATGACCTGCGCCAGGTGCTTGCGGCTGTCCACCTGCACCGTCAGGTGCAAGGACACCGTCGATACCGCATCGTCGTGCATGGTGACATGCACGATATTGGCGTCCGTGGCCGTGATCTCCGCGGCCAGGCGTCCCAGCACGCCACGCTCGTTGCGCGTGACGATATCCAGGCGCGTCGACAGGTGCTTGGCGGTCTGGGCGTCCCAGGCCACATTGATCCAGCGCTCCGGTTCGCGCGTGCGCTGCCGCGCGGCCACGGGACAGTCGGCGGTATGTACCACCAGCCCATGGCCCAGCCGCATGCCGGCGATGATGGCGTCGCCGGGCAGGGGACCGCAGCAGGGCGCCAGCTGCACGGCCTGGCCTTCGTTGCCCTGGATGAGGATGGGCGCGGCACGGGCCGCGGTGATTTCGTCGACGACGCCCGCCGTGGTGGCCACCAGGTCGTGCTCGGGCGCGAAGCGGCGCGCCACCACGGCGGCCAGGCGCTTGCCCAGGCCGATGTCGGCCAGGATTTCGTCGCGCGACGCGGCGCCGGTGCTGCGGGCCAGCTTTTCCCAACTGGGATCGTCCGGCGAGGGCAATTGCAGATGCAGTTCCTGCAAGGCCTGGGTCAGCAGGCGTTCGCCGAACACCACCGACTCGGCGTACTTGACCGTGCGCAGGTAGTGGCGGATCTCCGACCGCGCGCGGCCGGTGCGCACGTAGTTCAGCCACTGCGCGTTCGGCCGGGACGCCGGCGACGTCACGATCTCCACCGTATCGCCGCTGGCCAGTTCGGTGCGCAGCGGCACGAACTCGTTATTGACCTTGGCGGCCACGGCCTGGTTGCCGATGTCGGTGTGGATGGCGTAGGCGAAGTCCACCGGCGTGGCCCCGCGCGGCAGGGAAATGATCTTGCCGTGCGGCGTGAAGACATAGACCGCATCGGGGAACAGGTCCACCTTGACGTGTTCGAGGAACTCGCCCGAGTCGCTGTTCTGGCTCTGGATGTCCAGCAGGGACTGCAACCATTGGTGCGTGCGCTTCTGCAAATCGTTGAGCGACACGTCGGCGCCCTTGTACAGCCAGTGCGAGGCCACGCCGTCCTCGGCCACATGATGCATGTCGCGCGTGCGGAACTGGAACTCGACCGGCGTACCGTAGGGGCCGACCAGCGTGGTGTGCAGGGACTGGTAGCCGTTCACCTTGGGAATGGCGATGTAGTCCTTGAACTTGCCGGGTACCGGCCGGTAGAGCTGGTGCAGCGTGCCAAGGGCCAGATAGCATTCCGGCAGCGTATGCACGATGACGCGAAAGCCGTAGATGTCCAGCACCTCGGAGAAGGTCTTCTTCTGGTCGACCATCTTGCGATAGATGCCGTACAGCGTTTTCTCGCGGCCGGTCACTTCGGCTTCGATGCCCGCGGCCGGCAGCGCCGCGCGTACCGAGTCGGCGATCTTGCCTATCACTTCGCGCCGGTTGCCGCGTGCGGCCAGCACGGCCTTGTACAGCACCTGGTAGCGGTTGGGATACATGGCCGCGAAGCACAGGTCCTGCAACTCGCGGAAGAGCAGGTTCAGGCCCAGGCGGTGGGCGATGGGCGCGTAGATATCCAGCGTTTCGCGCGCGATGCGGCGGCGCTTGTCGGGCGTCACTGCGTCCAGCGTGCGCATGTTATGTACGCGATCGGCCAGCTTGATGAGGATGACGCGTACATCGCGCGCCATCGCCAGCAGCATTTTGCGGAAGCTTTCGGCCTGCTGCTCGGCCTTGGTGGCGAAATCCAGCCGGTCCAGCTTGGACAAGCCGTCGACCAGTTCGGCGACTTCAGGGTTGAAGCGTTCCGCCAACTCGGTCTTGGTGACGCCCTGGTCCTCGATGACATCGTGCAGCAGCGCTGCCGACAGCGCGTTGGCGTCGAGCTTCCAGCCGGCACAGATTTCCGTGACGGCGATGGGATGGGAGATGTACGGCGCGCCGCTGGCGCGGAATTGCCCGAGGTGGGCCTGGTCGGCGAAGCGGTAGGCCTCGCGCACGCGCTCGACGTCCTTCTTGTCCAGGTAGCCGCTGATGATTTCGGTCAGCGGCGCCAGGGACGCTACGGGCGATGCCGGCGCATCGGCTGCCTCCTGGGCAGCCGCCTCGGCGGGCGAGGGCGGGATCTTGCTGTTCTTCTTGCCAGGCCTGCGTCCCAGGCGGGAACCCGCGCGTAGCGCGGCGAGCAGGCCGGTAGAAGCGTACTTCAGTCCGGGAAATGCCATGCGAGCCACTCCCGGTTCGAGATCAGGTGGGGACTTTGCGCAGCATTTCGGTGCCGGTCAGGCCGGAGGCGATCTCGCGCAGGGCGGTCACGGTGGGCTTGTCCTTGCTGTCCAGGCGCGGCGCATGGCCCTGCGCCAGTTCGCGCGCACGGTACGTGGCGGCCAGGGTCAACGTGAAACGGTTGGGAATCTGGTTCAGACAATCTTCAACGGTAATACGGGCCATGAGTCACCTGGGGCTGGCAATGCGTGGAAACAATGAAAACCGCGTCGCTCGTGAGGGCGTAACGCGGCAGTCGGGCGTCTTTTTTAGTGTGGCGCTGAAATGCCTAATTGCGAGAACAACTGGGCATGTCGGACGGCTTGCGATGAAAATCGCAAGCGGGCCGCGCTGACGATTTGCACAAGTTGCAGCAAGGCCACGCTAAATTCTTGATTAATAATAACATATTCGCACTCGGGCGCGTGCGCGATTTCCCCGCCGGCGGCCAGCAGGCGGCGGGCGATGACCTGCGGCTCGTCCTGGCCGCGTGCCTTCAGGCGCGCTTCCAGTTCCTCGATGGAGGGGGGCAGGATGAAGATCCCGATGGCCGAGGGAAAGCGCTGACGCACCTGGCGCGCGCCCTGCCAGTCGATTTCCAGCAGCACGTCGCGGCCCAGCCGCGTGGCTTCGTCGATGCGGTCGCGCGGCGTGCCATAGTAATTGCCATGCACTTCCGCCCATTCCAGCAGCGCGTCCTGGTCGCGCAGGCGCATGAATTCGTCCTGCGAGACGAAGCGGTATTCGCGTCCGTCGGCTTCGCCGGGACGCGGCGCGCGGGTGGTGCAGGAAATGGACAGGCTGATGGACGGGTCCTGCTTGAGCAGGGCGCTGACCAGGCTGGATTTGCCGGCGCCGCTGGGCGCGACAACCATGAAGACGTTGCCGTAGGTAGGAGACATGGCGATAGGGGAGCGGGGTGTGCCGAGACGCGAAGGATACCAAATCGCCTTTCGGGGGAGTAGGATCGCGCAATCTTCCAAGGAGGCTTTGAATGCAAGCGAATAACGGGCGGGGCAGCGGCAAGGTGGCGGTGGTGACGGGAGCGGGCAGCGGCATCGGCCGCGCCGTGGCGCTGCAACTGCTGGCCGAGGGCTACCAGGTGGTGCTGGCCGGACGCCGGGCCGATGCGCTGGAGGAAACGCGCGTGGCCGCCGGCGCGGCGGCGGCGCGGGCCATCGCGGTGCCCACCGACGTCTGCGTGGAAGCCTCCGTGCGGGATCTGTTCGAGCTGGTCCAGGCCCGTTGCGGCCGCCTGGACGTGCTGTTCAACAATGCCGGACGAGGTGCGCCGGCGGTGCCCATCGAGGACTTGCCGGTGGATGTCTGGCGCAGCGTGGTCGACACCAACCTGACGGGCATGTTCCTGTGCGCGCAGGCGGCCATCCGCATCATGAAGGCGCAGCAGCCGCAGGGCGGGCGCATCATCAACAACGGTTCGATCTCCGCCCACGCGCCGCGTCCCTATTCGATCGCCTACACGTCGACCAAGCATGCGGTCACGGGGCTGACCAAATCGATTTCGCTGGATACGCGGCAGTACAACATCGCCTGCGGCCAGATCGATATCGGCAATGCCGCCACGGAAATGACCGACCGGATGGTCAAGGGCGTCCTGCAGCCGGACCACACCACGCGCGCCGAACCGCGCATGGACGTGCAGCACGTGGCCAATGCGGTAGCCTCCATGGCCGCGCTGCCGCTGGACGCCAACGTGCAGTTCATGACCATCATGGCGACCAACATGCCTTTCCTCGGGCGAGGCTAGGCGGGAACGGCCGCTTGTTGGTCGGCGGGCCCCCGGCCCAAAAGAAAAAGTCCGATTTCGATGAAATCGGACCTTCTCTTCACGGGCACCAGGGATGGGGCGTCGCGGGCTGCGCCCCTTCGGGGCCCGCGCTCCGCGCGGTTCCATCTAAAGAACCCAAACCAGATCGAGGGCACCGCGGAGCCGGCTTTGCCGGTCCGCCAGTGCCGCCCCCCTTGGGGGGGCCGCGCTCCGCGCGGTAGGGGGGGTACTTTTATTTATTCGCCAGATGGACTTGCGGCGTCTCGGCCGGCTTCAGGTAGCGACGGGCGCCGTTGAAGTGCTTGGCCCAGTAGCTGGCATCCAGGTCGTCGATACGCACGCTGGAACCGCTGGTCGGCGCATGCACGAACTGGTTGTCGCCGATATAGATGCCGACATGGGACGTGCGGTAGCTGACCACCTTGCGGGCTTTCTTGCCCTTGCCCTTGCGGGAGGTGGTGGTGCTGCCGAAGAAGACCAGGTCGCCCGGCTGCAGTTGCGCGACGCTGATGGGCTTGCCTTCATCGCGTTGGGAGGCCGCGTGATGCGGCAGCGCGACCCCGGCGACTTCCTTGTAGACGTAGGCCACCAGGCCGCTGCAGTCGAAACCGCCGTCCGAGCCATCGCCGCCCCAGCTGTAGGGCGTGCCGATCGCGTCCAGGCCCGCTTCGACGACGCGGTCGCGCAGGGTGGGGACGGTGGGAATGTTATTCGGGGACAGACCCTGAAGATTACCGAGCGCGTCGGTAACGATCATCGCATTGGCGGCGGCGGGCATCGCGGCCAGGGCGGCGATGGATAGGCAGGCGGCGGTGAAAAGAGAGGGAAAAAATGCTCGTCTCGTCGGCGGCGTCATAACTTCACTTTGGAAAATGAGTGGTAATGGCGTGGCTTCAACAACGTTCAAGCCGGCGAAGGTACTGAATTCTGGGTACTGCTCAAGGGGGTACTGCTGGGGTACTGCCGGGGGTGCTGCCTGATACTGCAGAGGTACTCGAATGCTGCTGGGTACTCTGGAGAGCGCCCGGAGAGCGTACATACGCAGTCAGGCACGAGACGTGAATCGCGATGAATTCGGCCTATGCAGCCGATACGAGTTCACTAAGTGGGCGAATTATATACCAATGAAAGATTGTTACGCTTATATTCTTATTCTGCGTACTTCAGGGATTTCCCGCGTATGTTCTGACAAAAGGATGACAAAAAGGGGCCGGATTGTCATGAAAAACCCGAGCGCGGGTTAACCAATTTGTCAGATTGTTTCCGGCGCGCGTGTAATTCCTGCCATACACCGTGATCGGCGTGGGTATTTCCGGCCGATCCCCATAAATCGTCCCAGGCGCGCGTATTGGCGGCTAAGCGCCGCCAATAACGCCTGTACATAGCGCCCGGTTATATTGCAGCGTCTTGTTACCTAGAAGCTGGCGCGCAGCCCGACCATGACGGCCCGCCCGCCTTCCGGCGCCACGTCCCGCAGCACGGATGTCGCGTACCGGATTTCCTGATTGGTCAGGTTGATGCCGCGCACATACGCCAGCCACTGCGTCTGGCCCACCTTGAAGGCATAGCTGGCGTTGGCGTCCAGGCGGTAGTAGCCCGCGGTGGACGTATCGTCGTCCGGACGCCGGTGCTGGGCGAACGCCTTGGTGATGGACACGCCGGCGCCCCAGGGACCATAGGCGTAATCCAGCCCCATGCCCAGGCGCAGCGGCGGAATACGGGGCAGGGGTTCGCCGGTGTCGCTGTTGCGCGCGTGCGTGTAGTCGCCGGACAGGTTCAGGTCCAGCTTGTGGGCGCCGCGTTCCAGCACCCGCATGGTCGTGCTTGCCTCGAAACCGTAGAAGTCGGCGGGCGCGGCGCGGTAGACCGCCTGCGACAAGGCGTCATCCGTGTTCGCCGGCACGATGTTGCCGTCGTCGTCGGCGTACAGGCCGGTGTTCATTTCCGTGATGTAGTTGCGGAAGTGAGTGTAGAAGACGCCGAAGTTGCTCTTGTTGGGACCGTTTTCGTAGCGCAGGCCCAGGTCGCCGGAGAAGGAACGCTCCTTGTTCAGGTTCGGGTTGCCGATGAGGTATTGGCCAGTCGCCTCGTGCGGTCCGTTGGCGTAGAGCTCATAGAAGGTCGGCGCCCGCTCGGTGTAGGCGGCGTTGGCCGCGACGGACCAGCGGCTGTCCAGCTTGTAGATGGCGCCCAGCGCGAAGCTGGTGGCCGTGAAGTCGCGCTTGGAGGCATCCAGGAAGCGGTCGTTGCCGCCCGCTGATGGCGACAGGCGCGTGTACTCCACGCGGCCGCCCGCGCTTAGCGTCAGCCGGTCGTTTACTTTCCACTGCTCCAGGTCGAAGAGCGCGAAGTTGCTGGTGTCGGTGGAGGGCACCAGCGCCTCGTCGCCCAGCGCGGAGAAAGTGGTCTGGCTGATCTGCAGGCCCATCGATCCGCTGACCGGTCCGAAGTCGCGGTGGCGCGCTTCGATGCGGGCTTCGTAGCCGTGGTTCTTGAAGATCGTGCCGGTTTCGCCGTCGTCCACTTCCTTGTGCTGGTAGTCGGTATACGCGAAATCCGCTTTCAGGCTGCGGAAGAAACCGTCCAGGTCGCGGACCTCGCCGCTGGCGCCGAAGCGTTGCTGGCGCATCTTCAGGCGCACGCTGTCTTCGGCCACGGAGCCGTAGTCCGAGTCGTAGCCGCTATAGGACAAGCCGGCGTAAGCGCTATCGCCGGTCCAGGACATGCCTACGCCCCCGCCGTGCACGCTGCCGTCGCTGTTGGGCAGGCGATCGCGCGGGCCGTTGCCGGCATCGCCGTCCTGGCCGCGTATGTGGCTCGACCAGGCATAGCCGGGAATACGCAACTCGCTGGTGTTGCGGGTATAGGCGTCGGCGCGGATGGCGAACTTGCCATCGCCGCCTTCCACCTGCACGGCGCCGGTGCGATCGTTGTTGGCGCCGCCCCAGTCGCCCTGGGCGGTGCCGTGGATGCCGTTGACCGGGTCGGTGGGAATGCGGTCGTCGAGCACATTGACGACGCCGCCGACGGCGTTGCCGCCATACAGCAGGGCGGCCGGACCGCGGATGACTTCGATGCGGTCGGCGCTGATGGGGTCCATCGGCACCGCATGGTCGAACGATAGCGAGGACGCGTCGACCGAGCCCAGGCCGTTATTCATGATGCGGATGCGGTCGCCGTCCAGCCCGCGGATGATGGGGCGTCCGACCATGGGACCGTAGGTGGTGGTCGAGACGCCGGGCAGGCCATTGAGCGTCTGCCCCAGCGTGCCTTCGCGGCGCAGGTCGAGCTGCTTGCCCTCCAGTATGGACGACGGCGAGGTCAGCGCCTCGTTGCCGAGCGGGTTGCCGGTGATGATGACCGGCGCCAGGGTGGTGAAGGTGTCGTTGGAGGCGCCGGATGTGGACACGGGCGCTGACTGGCTGGCCTGGGCGGCATTGTCGCCGGCGGCGGGCGCCTGCTGCGCCCAGGTGCTGGGCGCGATGCAGCAAAGCGCCAGCGCAAGGGGCGTAAGCGGTGTCAGGGCAAGGCCGCCGGCGCGGCGGGAAGTCGACGACGAACGAGGAGAACGGCGCGCCGATGCGGCGCGCGCGGGGAAGGGCACGAAGGACATGCGTGGATCCGCGAGGTAAGAGTGACGGGCGTGACGCGGGCGCTTGCATGCCGCGCGCGGAGCGGCGGCGCGAGGCGCGGGCGTCAATAAGCGAAACGCAGGGGGCGAAACGCTGGAGGCGAAACGCAGAAGGTCAGGCGCTGGCGGGCAGCGCGCGCACTGGCGGCGGCGCGCGCGGCAGGATCCAGGGCGCGCGCGCGAGCAGGACGGGGCGCTGCGCGTGGTCGATGTGGGGGAGAAAGGTCGGCGGCGGCAGCGCCAGCAAGGGCGCCGGTGTCAGGACGTGGTCGAGGACCTGCCATTCGTCGCAAGTGTGGCAGTGGGCGTCGGCGCCACGGCCATCTTCGTCTCCCTTGCCGTCGGTGGCGGGATCAAGGGCGGCCGGGATGGCGGCTTGTACGCCCGGGCTCGCGCCGAGGACGCCGGAAGCCGCGGCCAGCACGCGTAGCGGCGCGGCGCCCAAGTGGGTGATGGCATGCAGCGTGGCCCCTACCGGTGTCAGCACCAGCATCAGCACCGCCCACGCCAGCAGCGCTGCGTGGCAGCGCGCGAGCTGGGGTGAACGATGGCTGTGGGGCTTCATGCGGGGTTGGTCTTCGCGCAGCGCGGCGCCTTGCGGCGATGAATTTTTCGTAATGATATATTATTTCAAATTCAATGTGTGGCCTGCGAGGCGGACAGAGTACAGCGCGTCGCAAAAACGCCCTCCAGGCGCGCTGTGCTCGAAAAAAACCACGCCCATGGGCGTGGTCGTCGGCGGGCGCAGTCCTAAAATGCTCGCGGGCTGGTGTCCTACCGGCTGCTCGCGCGGGTGTTCCCTCATGATTGTTCGTCCCAAGACTACCTGGTTCCTGATGCTGTTCGCCTGGCACGGGTCGGTGCTGCATCGCGTCCTTGCGCCGCTGCTCGTCAACTTCCTGCTGGGCGTGCTGGCGGTGTGGGGCTCCTCACATGCCTCGCATTTCTTCCCGCACTTGAATCCCGTGCCGTTTTCCCTGATTGGCGTGGCGTTGGCGATCTTCGTCAG
Organism: Achromobacter aloeverae; assembly: GCF_004121055.1. Classification (GTDB taxonomy): domain Bacteria; phylum Pseudomonadota; class Gammaproteobacteria; order Burkholderiales; family Burkholderiaceae_B; genus Bordetella_C; species Bordetella_C aloeverae. The sequence continues at coordinate 358,122 of NZ_PYAL01000001.1, read as the reverse complement.
CTTTCGCAATAACGCCTGCTACTCGCGCTATTGGGAAGCCCGCACGCTGTGGGGCGGCATGAAGAACCAGGCGCGCGATTTCGCGCGCTTCGTGATTACGGTTCCGGACCTGCACAAGGACGACCCGCAGGTCGCGCGCGTGCTGAACCTGATGGTGGCTTTCATCTATGCGCTCAAGCACCAGCTGCGCGACACCGATCCGCGGCCCAGCCTGGTGCGCCTGCTCGATGAGAACGAGGTCGACCAGATCCTGCGCCGCGACTGCCGGCCGCAGTACGTGCTGGAATGCCTGCAGCGGCAACTGGTCGCCTGGCACCGGCAAGGTCGCTATGGCGACATCATGCTGGAGTCGGGACTGCGCAAGCTGGATGCCTTGAATGCCGTGCTCGGCGGCTGCGAGCGCATCCGCGGCACGCCCTTGCCTTATGCCTACGACGTGCTGCTGCATCGCACGACCTATTTCTATTGCGCGCTGCTGCCGTTCGGCCTGATCGGCAGCATAGGCCTGGCAACGCCGGTGATCTCCGTGTTCATCGCGTACGCCTTCCTGGCCTGGCACGCCATCGCCAGCGAGCTGGAGGATCCGTTCGGCGAGGAGCCCAACGACCTGGCGCTGACGTCGATGTCCATCGATGCGGAGCGCGCCGTACGCCAGGCGGTGGACGCGAAGGACATGCCGCCGCGCTTGATGCCGGATTTGAACTTCCGTTTGCGTTGAGCGGATTCGGCCCGCGAGCGGCGGCGCCAAGCGGCGGGCGGGATACGTTGCGTCCGTGTCTGCCGCCGTCCCGTGCCGTCAGGCGATTTCCAGTTCCGCCAACGGTCCATGCTGCTGGGCGCCGTAGACGTCGCGGTCGAAACTGGACCCGCTGCCGTTCGACCCCCAGCGGCGCGGCAGCGTGACCTTGATGGCGCGCACCCGATCGAAGGGAATGACGCGGACCTGCGCGGCCTCTATCCGATAGAGGGGCGCGATGTTGGCCGGCGTCAACATGCCGGACGCCAGTACGCGCCGGTAGGCGTCTTCCTGCTCGAACATGATGTCTATCGTGATTTGAAACGGACCGGCGTTCTTGCTGCGAAGAACGTCAGCCAGGGTTTGGAGCGTTGGCATGGCGTCAGACCTGTTCGTAGTCGATGGAGAACAAGGAGGTGTCGGCGTCGTTTACGTCCATCAGGTGATAGACGCTGAATTCGTAGACTTCGCCCGCGGCCGTGTCGGAGGGCGAGAAGGGGAAGGCCAGGTTGCCCGCCGTCGTCTTGCGGCCTTCAAAGGGGCAATGCAGGAAGGACGACCGCGCCAGGGACAGGACGTAGTTGGCGGTCAATTGGTCTGCCGCGACCACTTCGATCAGCACGCCCACTTCGCGCGGAGGGATGTGGCGCAGCGGCTCCAGGTCTCCCAGCACCGCGTCGCGACCGTAGTAGCGGAATTCGAGATTGAAGTGGCCGTCCGCGATGCCTTTGTGGAGGTTACGCCGGACCGCCGCGCGGACCGTGTCCGCGATGACGTCCAGGTTCTGGATAACCGCGGCGTCGCGCACGCCCGCGATGGTGAAGGCCCGGTATCCGAGCAGCCGGGCGCCTTCCAGCTTGATGCGATATCGCGGCGTGGGAATGAATTTCGATCCATGGACCCGCACCGTCTGGCGGTCGACCTGTTCGAATTCGGCCTCGGACAGGTCCACGCGGCCCTCGGGCTCGTGGATGGTCAGCGGGTCCCCTTGTTCGTACATGGTGTGGGCCGCCACCGAATCGGGCGTGCAGATACGGTTTTCCGCCAGTGGCCGGACCAGGAAGTGGTCCTTCCGGATGACGCCCAGCAGGCTGTCGTTCGGCGCCAGCGGAATGCCGCACTGGGCGCCGCATTCCATGATCTTCGCCATGTGCAGCGCCAGCCCGGGATCGTAGCCGCGGGCGATGGGCAGCGCGGCATAGATGGCCGTGTCGCAGGACCGGCCCGCCAGGACGACGTCGGCGCCGGCGGCCAGCGCGCGGGCAAAGGGCTCGGTGCCCATTTGGCCCACGATGCGCGCGCTGCCCATGACGGCGTCCTCGGTCAAGGGCGGGACATCGTCCATCGGCGTGATCGCTCCGTCGCGCAAGGCATCGCGCACCCGCGTCTTGTTGATTTCGGCATGGATCGTGGCGAGCTTGAAATGCAGGCCTTCCTCGCGAGCGATCCCCACGAGGATCTCGCGCACCCATTGCAGATTGGGTTCTCCGCCAGCCATGCCGGCCGAGCCGATGACCAGCGGAACCCGCGCCGCGCGGGCACGGATCAACGCCTGTCCCAGGTCGCGTCGGACCTGCTCGCGCTTGACCAACGCAGTGCCCGACCCAAGATAATAAGGACCGGCGTCGGTGGAGCCGGCGTCGCCGCCTACCATCGCCGGCGCCAGGGCCAACCCGGCCTCCAGGCTCTTGACTTCGTAGCCGTAGCCAAGGCATCCATTAAGGGCCACGATTTTCAACTCTTCCATGCGTTCTCCATGATGTGGGGCGGACTCGCGAGCACGCGCTGTCCGCGCGCTATTCGAGGCGAATACCGGTCTTTTGCAGGAAGTCCGTCCAGAAGACCGACTCCTTGGAAATGAAGGCCGCGGTCTGGTCCGGGCCCAGCGGCATCGGCTCGAACCCCAGCGTTTTCAACTGTTGCAGCATCTTGGGCGTGCCCAGCGCGGCTTGCGCGGAGGCGTCGAGCTTGGCGACGACGCTGTCCGGCGTGCCGGCGGGCGCCATCAGGGCAAACCAGGAATAGGAGGTGAAGCCTGGATAGCCGCCTTCGATCACCGTGGGGACGTCGGGCAGCTCCGGGGTCCGGGTCTCCGAGGTGACGGCCAGCGCGCGCAACTTGCCGCCTCGGATCAGCGGTAGCGCCGCCGCCGTGGTCTCGGCGGAAAAGAGCGTGACGCCGGCGGCGACGTCGGACAGCGATTGGGCCGATCCTTTGTACGGAACATGCGTGGCGTGCGCGCCGACCGTCCGCACGAAGCGCTCGCCGGTCAGGTGCACGATGGTTCCCATGCCGGAGCTGGCGTAGGTGGCGTTGCCCGCCTTCAGGCGCGCCGCCAGCGCTTGCAGGGTCTGGGGGGCTTGCGGTGTGTTCGCCGTCACGATGACGAAGGCGGACCGGGCCAGGCCGCGGATGGCGCGGAAGTCCTTTTCGACCTTGTAGCGGGCGTTGCTGTTGAGCAGCGGATTGGTCAGGAGGGTGCTGGTCGTGCCGGTGGTCAGAGTGTAGCCGTCGGGGTTGGCGCGGGCCACGTAGTCGGTGCCCAGGATGCCGCCGCCGCCCGGCCGGTTCTCCACGATGATGCTCTGTCCCAGCGGACCTTCCATGGAATGCGCGAGCAGGCGCGACAGCGCGTCGCTGCCGGTACCCGGCGCAAAGGCGACGATTAGGTGCACCGGTTGGTCGGGGTAGGGCGCCGCGGCCACGGGTCCGGCGGCGGCCGCCGTCAGCACGCAAGCCCACAGGCGATGCAATAGCCTTGTTTTCATGTCTCCTCCTTGGGGGCGGTCCGTTGTTTTTGTCTGGTCATTCAAATGTACGGACAGCTTAGTCTACGGTAAGATTTCGCCTATCGTCAAGACAGGAAAAAACCTCGATGTCGTCTGTTTCCAGCCCGCGGCAGTCCCGCTACGCGGTGATCGCGTCCGCGATAGCGGCCGATATCGAGAGCGGCCGCTATCCCGTCGGGGAGACCTTGCCCGCCGAGGCGGAGTTGATGAAGCAATTCGGTGTCAGCCGCCACACAGTGCGCGAAGCGCTGCGAGAACTGAAAGCGCGGGGCTTGCTGTCCTCGCATTCGGGTATCGGCACGCGCGTGCGCGCCAGTTCGGGAGACCAGCGTTTCATCCACGGCGTGAGCACGATCCAGGATCTGCTGCAGGTCGTCGAGGCGACTTATCTGCAGGTGACCGATACGCGCGAGCTCATTGCCGACGAAGCATGGGCGGCGTTGCTGCGCTGTGCCTGTGGGCAGCATTGGACGGAAGTGAGGACGCTGCGCATGGTGCGGGGCGACTCCGTGCCCATTGCCCTGGTCTGCGCCTATATTCCGCCTGTCTACAGCGCGGTGGTCGAAGATATCGAGGCGTCGACGCAGCCGATCTTTTCCATGATCGAGCAGCGTTATGGCGTGCGTGTGGTGGAGATCCGGCAGGAGGTGACGGCCGTCACCCTGGACGAGGCACAGGCGGCAATGCTGCAGTCATGCGTCGGCGCATCCGCATTGAAGATCGTGCGTCATCACCTGGATGCGCAGGACAAGGTCGCGCAGGCCAGTATCGGTATCTATCCGACCGAGCGGTCCAGCTACGTCACCAGCTTTCGCGTGCAGCGCGGGCTGGCGCCCGGGGGAGTGTAGCGGGGCGTGCCGACGGGGCGACGCCAGTGTCGCCCCGTGGTCCGCCCCCCCCGTGGTCCGCCCTTGACGCGCGACGCTGCCGTCAGCGCACCGGCCAGCCGTACATCAGGCCGCCTTCCTTATAGGAAGCGTTCAGGCCGCGCGGCAGCTTCAGCGCGCTTTCCTGGCCCACGTTCCTTTCGAAGCTTTCGCCGTAGTTGCCGATGGTCTTGATGATGTTGTAGGCCCATTTATCGTCCAGGCCCAGGTTCTTGCCCATGCCGGGAGTCACGCCCAGCAGCCGCTGCACGTTGGGATTGGTGCTCTTGAGCATTTCATCGACGTTCTTGGATGTAATGCCGTATTCCTCGGCTTCGAGCATGGCGAACATGGTCCAGCGGACCAGGTTGAACCATTGCTCGTCGCCCTGGCGCACCATCGGGCCCAGCGGTTCCTTGGAGAAGTTCTCCGGCAGGATGTCGTAGCTCTGCGGGTTTTGCAGCGTGCTGCGCGCGCCGGCCAGTTGCGACTTGTCGCCGGTGAAGGCGTCGCAGCGGCCCACCACGAACGCACGTACGATTTCGTCCATGGTGTCGACCACGACGGGCTTGAAGGTGATGTTCTGCGCGCGGAACCAGTCGGCCAGGTTCAATTCCGTGGTGGTGCCGGGCTGCACGCAGATGGTGGCGCCGCCCAGTTCCCTGGCGCTTTTCACGCCCAGGGACTTGTTCACCATGATGCCCTGGCTGTCGTAGTAGTTCACGCCGACGCCGATCAGGCCCAGGGTGGTGTCACGCGCCATCGTGAGCGTCGTGTTGCGGGGCAGCACGTCGACCTCGCCGGATTGCAGTGCGGTGAAGCGTTGCAACGCGCTGACGACCTGGATCTTGGCCTTGTTGACGTCGTTGAAGATGGCGACGGCCAGGGCGCGGCACAGGTCCACGTCCAGCCCCTTGAATCCGCCCTTGCCGTCGGCGATGGAGAAGCCCGCGACGCCGGTGGACACGCCGCATTGCACAAAACCCTTGGTTTTCACGGCGTCGAAGGTTACGCCGGCATGGGCGGCCCAGGAGGAGAGGGACAGGGTGGCTCCCGCCGCCAGCAACTTGAGTTGTTTTTTCATTTATTTGTCGCGCGATCTGGCGCTTGGCTGTGAGGGTGCGAAAGGGTAGCAAATTTCCGGGGGGATGGGCGTACTGGTTTTTTCGCGCGGACGGTGCCGATGGCCTGGACTTCCGGACCGCCGTAGCGCTAGCTCGCGCCGGCGCGTCTGTTATTGCTGGCCAACTCGATAACAAAGTCGAGGAAGGCCCTGGTCTTTGCCGGCACGTGATGCCGCGACGGGTAGTAGGCGTAGAAGGGATACCGCTCGTCTGCCCATTCGGGAAACAGGTTGACCAGTCGACCCTCGGCAATCAGATGCTCGGCGCCAAGGAGCAGCATCTGTGCAATGCCCGAACCGGCAAGGCATGCATTGAGAAGTGCGCCGGGATCGTTGACCGTGAGGCGACCTCGCGTGTCGACCAAAATGCGTTTTCGCCTGCGATGGAATTCCCAGGTGAACGGCTTGCCCGTCTCCGGATTACGAAATTCAAGACATCTGTGTTTTCCGCTCCCGAGTTCTTCCGGTTTGGCCGGGCGGCCCCAACGGGCGATATACGATGGCGCCGCGACCGTCACGATGCCGCTATCGAGCAGTTTTCGCGCGATCAGGGTGGATGTCCTGGGCTCGCCGAACCGTAGCGCGAGGTCGAAGCCGTCCATGACGAGGTCCCCCAGGCTGTCGCGCGCGATGAACTCGATTTCGAGCTCCGGGTGCGCGTCCATGAACGCATTGAGCGGACCGCCGAGAATGATCCGGTAGAAAACGGGATCCAGATTGACTCTCAGTTTTCCGCGCACAGCGGACGCATCGCCCGCCGCGGCGGCGGCGGCTTCTTCCAGCCCCGCGAGGTGGGGCATGACGCGCTCGTAGAATCGGCGGCCTTCTTCCGTCAGGGATACGGAGCGTGTCGTTCGATTGAAGAGCCGGATCTTCAATTTCTTTTCCAGCCTTGCAATCGCCCGGCTGACGCCTGGCGGCGACATTCCTAGCACTTCTGAAGCGGCGGCGAACGTCCCTGCGTCGACGACCGCGGCAAACACGCTGATGCCGCCGGATAGCTTCTCGCTACTGTATTTCATGGTTGCGCTCGTGCTCGTAATAGGAATGATGGATCGCAAGTGACTTGGGAGCGCACGGCGTCGCAACTGACGGCCATACCGCGCACCGGTCCAATATGCCTGATTAGTGATTCGGTGTCACTTATCTAGTTCTATCAATGTCATTTCGTTCTTAGTGGCAGCGCCACAGAATGCGCTTGTCGAAACTGGAACACGGCGCGGTACCGACGGCCCCGAGTGCGGTTTTACGACGGTATGCAGCGCGCCCGATCGCGTGGCCGCGCTGCTTCGGTACGAAATCACTTTATTTATCCAGGCAAGGAGAATGAACAATGTTTGCGATTACAGGAATCACGGGCAAGGTCGGCGGCGCGGTTGCTCGCCGCCTTCTCGCGGCAGGTCAACCGGTGCGCGCCGTTGTGCGCGACGTGACACGGGCGGGCCCGTGGGCCGAGCGTGGCTGCGAACTCGCGATTGCTCGCATGGAAGACGCTGCGTCGCTCACCGCGGCGTTCGCGGGCGCAAAAGGCGTTTTCATCCTGCCTCCGTCCGAGTTCGACCCGGCGCCTGGATTTCCCGAGGCGCGGGCGGTGATAGCCGCGGTGTCGAACGCGATTGAACAGGCAAGGCCTGAAAAAGTGGTCTGCCTGTCGACGATCGGAGCCCAAGCGCGGGAAAGCAATCTGCTCACCCAGCGTACATTGATGGAGCAGGCATTGCGCGAGATGCCGGTGCCGGTGACTTTCCTGCGGCCCGGATGGTTCATGGAAAACGCGGCATGGGACGTGGCGTCCGCGCGTGACGATGGTGTGATCGCCAGTTACTTGCTGCCCCTCGACAAACCCGTACCGATGGTCGCCACCGCGGACGTCGGGCGAGTTGCGGCCGAACTGCTGTTGCAGGGTGGGAGCGGCGTGCGCACTGTGGAGCTCGAAGGCCCGCGCCGGGTGTCGCCCAACGATCTCGCGTCGACTTTCGCCCGCGTACTCGGCCGCCCCGTCCGCGCGGAGGCTGTCGACAGGCAGGACTGGGAAGCGCTGTTCCGCTCGCAAGGCATGAAATATCCGCTGCCGCGCATGCGCATGCTGGATGGATTCAACGAAGGGTGGATCGAATTCGAAGGGCAGCCCGATGAAATCGTCCGGGGGGATGTCGAGCTTGAGACGGTGTTGCGCCAGCTTGTGTCGTGTCCTGCCTGAACGACGGCGGTCGGGCGACGCGGATATCAAGGCGTCGCCTCACCATTGCCCTAGGGTGTCGTACACAACGAGTAGGATGAAATATTGCATGCCGGATAGAGCCGGCCTTGCGTTTGCGTATGGACGTTCGCGATTGGCAGTTGGCGACAGCGGTCGTTCATGATGGTTTGCAACTAGCCAGGAGCCCACATTTCTTAAGAATGGATGGTTTGTTCCGTTAAATAAAATAGATATGGATTTTGGGAGACCATTCTTGAGCGAACAGCTCGCCAAGCCTCGCGATGAGGTTAATTTGGAAGTAGAAAAACTTTATATTGAAAAGGAGAAATTGAAGCTCGCCAAAAAGGGATGGTGGCTTGATGTCATGGGGAAGGTAGGAATTCCGGCTTCTGTACTTGTTCTGTCCGCGGTGACTTACTATTCCGGGAGCGAGATGGCTGAAACCAGGCTCCAGTTCGAGAAAGACGTAGCGCAGAGCGAATTATTGCGAAAGGATAAGGAACTCTTTCTCAGGAGCAACGATTCGCAGCGGGCCTCCAAACGGCTGCAAAGTGAATTCGTGGAGAAACACCAAGACCTGATCCTTTCCGGAAATGCTGAAGACCGGAAACGGCTCGAACAATACGTACAAATCGCTTTCGAACAGGACGAACAGGTCTCGGTCCTTGCTCGAATCGAGCATCTCCGAATTTCTGCACGAGGGACAGAATCAAAAGAAGAAAGTATTTCATCTCAAATGGGACAAGGCAGAGCACTACAGACATCAAATTATGTCGAACGAGGTCAGGCGGCCGTTAGGGATAGAAAATTCGACGACGCAGTCATCGCGTTTAGGTTGTACCTGAACGGAAATCCAAATGATGCCCTAGTTTGGAACTACCTTTCCTATGCGCAAATGCGTGCAGGACAGTTTAGAGATGCGCGACAAAGCATATCGACCGCAATTTATCACCAGCCGAGCGACTACAAGACTAGACAACTAATTTCGATCAATGCAGCGAAAATTCTGTGCTCAGCGGGGGATGTCGATGAGGGCATAAGCTACATCAACACCGCAGCTCAAGTCGTCCCTGGATTGACGGAAGTCGCGCGCAAGGATGGCGAGCTTCGCAGTCGATGTGCGGGCGGCTCTGCGCGCCTTCCTTAGATTTGGTTAGCAATCATTGGGGCAGTCGACAATGATCGAGTTGGTAGATTACGCCACAACTCGGCTCGAACGACGGACTGTCCGCGAGACGCTTTTAGGAATCTATTTCGCTGGATGTCGACTTGAGCACTTGGCTGCTTTCGGCCAATTTGAGGCAGTCGGCGCCGACGCTCGGATCGTGGACAATGTCACAGGAAAAGCTTCTTTCAACCGGCGCTACAGGCATGTGCCCTCGACTACGAGCGGTGAGTGCCCTTTACTTTATATAGCAGAGCGATGAGCTACGACCTACTCTTCACATTCCCCAAGCCCACTCAGCGAAGTGTTGTTGAAAAATACTTCGCGAGTCGCCCGCACTATCAGATCAATGGCTCGGTGGTCTATCAAAACCAAGACACGGGTGTGTACTTTGTATTCGAGTTTCGACCCGACACGGACAATCAGGATCAGCTTGTTGGCGCCTCCCTGAACGTCAACTATTTCCGCCCCCACATATTTGGTCTTGAGGCAGAGCCGGAAGTTCAAGCATTCGTGAAGTGCTTTCAGCCTAGCATCGAAGATCCGCAAATGAATGGCATGGGCGAAGGACCGTACACGCCGGACAGATTTCTCGCAGGATGGAACGCCGGAAACGCATTCGCTTATGAATCCATTACGTCGCAGCAAGAGGGTCCGTTTCTGTCTTACCCAAAAGCGAAGCTTGAGGCCGCTTGGCGGTGGAATCGCGCGAAGTCGGCGACGCAGCAGAGCTGTGGCGACATGCTTTTCGTGCCCAGTATTCTGTTTGTGATGGTGGATGGCCAGCTTCAGTCCGCAGTCGTGTGGGGGGACGGCATTCCAACGCTTATGCCGAAGACAGACACAGTGATAGTGGTTAGAGATAAACTCGCCCCCAAGCCCTTGTTTCGTTCGCGAGTGAAGGACATTTGCATCGTGGCGCCAGACGGCCTGGACGCCCTCCTTGGCCCGTTTGTCGAGAAGGGCTACGCGATGCCGGTCCGCATGCCTACTTACGAGATGCCTTCAAGAGATATCGCCAGGTTTTTCGGTAACCTGCCGCCATTCGCGGGTCAGTTGCAAGTCGTGTCAGTCGATCAGGTACTGACTCAAGACTTGCTCAAGGAGGTTCGTTGATTCCGGCGCAAGACGCGGCTTTTTAGGTGCGGTAACCAACGCTGTTGAGCGGTCGATGAATGACCACTTACGGTCCATTCGGAGGACCGCAATGGATCTGGAGCGGACATCCGCCAGAGGCTACTCCCGCCCGAAATGCGGCGACTCTCCGAAATGCTCGATCAGCAAGTCCGTCAGCACGCGTATCTTTCGTGCAGGATGCTGGCCAGGCGGGCGGATGACGTAAGCGCCAGCGGGTGGCGGCGGATAGCGGGTCATGATGGGCACGAGCGCGCCGGCAAGGACATGTTCGTGCGTGAGGCAATCGGGCAGGTACGCGACCCCGAGTCCAGCCGTTGCCGCGGAGATCAAGGCCGCGCCGTTGTCGGCCTTGAAGCGCCCTTGCGGATGCACCGTGATGATCTTGTCGCCATCCATGAACTGCCAGGTTTCAGTGCCCTGCATCAGGGCTTCATGCGCGACCAGCTGTTCTGGCGACTCGGGCGCGCCATGCGCCTCGATGTAGTCCGGACTGGCGACCAGCTTGCCGTGGATGGGGCCGACACACCTTGCGATCAAGTTGGAATCCTGAAGATACCCCACGCGTATGGCACAGTCGTAACCCTCCGCGATGAGGTCGACGAAGCGATCGCTATAGCAGGTCTGCACATGAAGCCGTGGATGGCGCCGCGCCAGCTCCGCCACCACGGGCGCGAAATGCGTCAGGCCGAATGACACGGGGACGGCCACTCGCAAACGGCCACGTATTTCGACAGCAGGCATGACCGTCTCCCGGGCCATGTCGATTTCGGCACAGGCTCTGGCCGCGTGGTCTCGAAAAATCGCCCCCGCTTCGGTAAGCGCCGCTCCGCGCGTGGTGCGCGCAAGCAACTGGACGCCAAGCTCCGATTCCAAGCGCAGCAACCGACGGCTGACGATGGACTTGGACACGCCCAGCCGAAGCGCGGCAGGCGACACGCCCCCCGCATCGGCGACCTCGATGAATGTCTGAAGTTCTTCGATATCCACGCGCATGACCCCGTTTCGCAACACGTTCGCCGGAGGATAGCACCGCCCAACAAGACCGGTGTGTCCGCCGGCGGCGTTCCTGATCGTGCGACACAGCTCGCCTTGGAACGGAACTACCGCAACAAAGTCGACGAAAACATAATGGTGGATCTGGGTGCCGTCGCGACTGGCGCACGCTTTCCAGAAGAACGATTTGCAACGTGACGCACAACGCGCAACGCAAATATCGCAAACCACAGCAAACCAGGGATCACTAATGACTTTTCGAAATGGCCTCGATTCGCTTCTACGTCCCGCGGATTCGTTACTCGTCCTGATCGACCACCAGCCCTATCAATTGACCAACCTGAACAGCCACGATCCCCATGCGGTCGTCAACAATTCCACGGCGTTGGCAAAGGCAGCAAAAGTCTTCGGCGTGCCCACGATATTGACCAGCGTGATCGCAGATCGTGGCGGCCGCATTTTTCCGCAGATCACCGAGCTATTCCCCGGGCAGGAAGTCATAGACCGCACGCTCATCAACACCTGGGAAGACAAGAAAGTGGTCGATGCGGCCAAATCCACGGGCCGCAAGCAGTTGATCATTGCCGGGCTGTGGACCGAGGTCTGCGTCGCCATGCCGGCGATCCAGGCCGCGGGCGAAGGGTGGGACGTGACCGTTGTCACCGATGCGTCGGGCGGCGTATCCGTCGAGTCGCACGAGGTCGCTCTCCAGCGCATGGCGGCCGCCGGCGTGAACCTGATGACGTGGATGGCAGTGACCGCCGAGTGGCAACGTGACTGGGCGCGCACCGGCACCGCCGCCGGGGTAACCGACATTCTCGTCCGACATGCGGCGGGTAGCGGCATCGCCTACCTGTGGGAACAGCAATTATTGAATACGCCGGTGCCCACGACAGCCGGCTGATTCGGCAAGGGATGACCTGGATGCGCAGCACATCGTGTTTGGTGCCGCGACGGGTCATCCCTTGCGGTCGTGCGGCAGGCTGGGGCAAGCTTTCATGAACGTTGCCTTCGTATAGGCAAGCCTGAAGCCGGCACGCTCCGTGTTTCGAGCACTGGCGTTCCGAGGCCGCGCCGTGATACTCGCCATCGTGCACCCGGCCTGCCGGGCCGCGGACAATCTCGCATGGATCAGCGCGCGCTGGACGCCACGGCCACGATAGGAGGGGTGCGTCCCTGCAATGTAGAGATGCGCGATCTTCCCCATGGCACTGGCGACAATGCTCATACCCGCCGTGCCCGCGGGCCGCCCGTCCAGCGTGGCGGCATAAAGCGTGGTATCGGTACGTGCCGCTGCAATGAGCGCGAGCGTTTCGAGTAACGCCCGCGGCCGCGACTGTGCTTGCGCCTCGAAGGCGGCTACCGAATGCGAAACAAAAATGCTTTCCACGACAGATCGATCAGCCACTATTTCGATCCCGGCCGGGGGAGGGGCCTCAAGGTCGTCTCCGAGCAGGTCGTGAACGTACGTATTACTGAAAGCGTTGACCACATAGCCACGCGCCGATAACACAGCGAGCGCGGATGGGTCTGCGTGCGGGCACAAGTCGACTTCGACATCGAGCGCTCTCGCGCTGTACCGAGCCTCGAGTTGCGAAATCGCTTCCTCACTTACGGTGACGCCCATGCCAAGGCCCGTAACGTGGTTCAGCTTACGCCCAAAGGTGCTATCGGTGAACGCCGCAATGCCGCCGCAAACGCTAAGCGCGCTAACGTCTTCACGTTTCGTTAAAGTGCGGAACGCTGCTACCTGCCGGCCCAAATGCGTGGCTTCGGTGAACTCCAGAGCGTGCGCTACTTCCAATCCCGTCAGAATCATGGGGTTGAGAATTCAAAGTGTGTAGTCGTGGAATTTACCCTGGCATCGGCTTGCGCCATCGACGACCGTCATCCAGACAACTTGGGATGTTCAAGGACGGGCCTCGGGCGACAGCGTTCGCGGATAGGCTTTTTGCCTATTCGATATTCGCCGCCTGTTCCCGCATCTGCTCGATCAACAGTTTCAAATCCATGGCGGCGCGGGTGACTTCGACATTGCCGGCCTTGGAGCCGAGGGTGTTGGCTTCACGGTTCATTTCCTGGAACAGGAAGTCCAGGCGCTTGCCGGCGCTGCCGGTGGCGCGCTTGCCGCTCTTGTCGTTCTTGTCGTTTTTGTCCTTCCCCGCCCTGGCGTCGTCGCCGGCGCCGAGGATGTGGTTCAGTTCGGCCAGGTGCGAACGCAGGCGGGCCAGTTCCTCGGCGACGTCGATGCGCAGGGCGAAGAGGGTGGCTTCCTGCGCCAGGCGTTCGCTCAGCTCTGCGCCACCGATATGGGTGAAGCCGCCGGGAAAGGCCGACTCCACGCTTTCGCGCAGCTTGGTGGCGAGCTTTTCGCGGTGGTCGGCCAGCAACTGCGGCAGCAGCCGCTCGACGTCCGCCACGATCTGCTCCATGCCCGCGGCGCACTCGCGCATGACCTCGGCCAGGCGCTGACCCTCCCGGGCGCGCGTATCCTGCAGTTGCGTCAGCGCCTGCCGGGCCGCTTCCATGCCGGCCGCGCCCCAGGCCTGGGGATCCATGGCGTCGTTGTTGCGCTGGCCGGGCCAGTTGTAGAGTTCGGCCAGCCGGGGCGGCGCGATTTCCGGCAGCACGCGGCGCGCGGCCTCGAGCTGCTCGGCCAGCGCCTGCAACCAGGCCGGGTCCAGGCGCGGCACGTCGGTATCGGCGTTACGCGTGTAGCTGACGCGGATCTCCACCTTGCCACGGCCCAGCTGGGTGGTGAGCAGTTCGCGCAAGGGCGATTCCAGGTGCCGCAGGTCGTCCGGCAGGCGGAAATGCAGATCGAGAAAACGGCTGTTGACGCTGCGGAATTCCAGCGCCACCGAACCTTGTTCGAGATCGGCGCGGGCGCTGCCGAAGGCGGTCATGCTACGTATCATGTCGGGTATCCAGGGATAGGTGCGGTCGCCCGCCGCCTTGCGGACGGGCGCATGGCCGCAGGATAACAGAGCGGAAAGCCTGGCCATTTACAATGCCGGCCTATCGACATGTCGACCTGGGCCTGGCCGAGCCGACACCTGGACCCCACCCCCCGATTCGACACCCCGACTTTAGCTAATGGAGCCAACTATGACCACTTCCGCCGCGCCGGGCGCGCGCCCCTCGGGCCGCGCCGTTGACGAGCTGCGCACCTTTTCCCTGGAACGCGGCTACACGCGCTATGCCGAAGGCTCCGTGCTGGTCAAGGCCGGCAATACCCATGTGCTGTGCACGGCCAGCGTGCTTGAAAAAGTGCCGCCTTTCCTCAAGGGCCAGGGCCAGGGCTGGGTGACCGCCGAATACGGCATGCTGCCGCGCGCCACGCACACCCGCGGCGATCGCGAGGCCGCGCGCGGCAAGCAGAGCGGCCGCACGCAGGAAATCCAGCGCCTCATCGGTCGCAGCCTGCGCGCGGTGGTGGACCTGACCCTGCTGGGCGAACGCACCCTGCACATCGATTGCGACGTGCTGCAGGCCGATGGCGGCACCCGCTGCGCCAGCATCACCGGCGCGTGGGTCGCCACGGCCGATGCGGTGGCCCTGCTGATGAAGCGCGGCGACCTGGCCGCCAGCCCCTTGCGCGACCACGTGGCGGCCGTTTCCGTGGGCATGGTCGACGGCCGTCCCGTCCTGGACCTGGACTATGCCGAGGACTCGGCTTGCGATGCCGACGTCAACGTGGTCATGACCGGCGCCGGCCGCTTCGTCGAAGTGCAGGGCACTGCTGAAGGCGTGACCTTCGATCGCGCCGAACTGGACGGCATGCTGGCCCTGGCGGAGAAGGGAATCGCGGGCCTGGTGCAGGCACAGAAGGCCGCCCTGGGCTGAGACGCCCGGCCGTCGCGCGCCTGAACGCGCGGCGGCAGACCGCCGGCGGCTCCATGGCATGGCGCATGGAACACCCCTGAACCGGGCGCCCGCCATGCGTTTGCGCAAGCGGATCACGCTGTGTCAAGGAATTGCCAAATATTGCCGGGATAATGTCCCGCGAGTCTTTCCTTCGAGAGACGTGGCAATGTTCCCCATGCAGAATCGCTTGCGCATCAATACGGCCCTGTCGGCCGCCCTGGTCTTGTTCGTCCTCCTCTTCGCCGTCGCCGGCGCCGGCGCCATCCTCATGCTGCGGGATACCCGCGCATGGGTCGAGACGCTGGGCCGCGATCATATCGAACGGTCGGGCGACCTGAACAACCTGGGCACCGCCGTATTCCAGGCGCGCGCCGCCCTGACCGACGCGAAGACCTATATGGAAGGCGGCCGCATGGAGGACCGCGACCGCGAAGTCGCGCAGGCCGAGAAGCTCCTGGACCAGGCGCGGCAGGCCTTTGCCAGGCTGCGCGACGCCCCTTATACCGACGCGGACAGCGCACCCCTCTACAAGGCGGTGCTCAAGACCTATACCGATTTGTCGGACGGTTGCCTGATGCCCATGATCAAGGCCATCCGCGGCTGGAACGGCATCGAGGTCAACCGCCTCAGCGACCAGGTCCTCGGCCCCGCGTCCACCGCCTTCGTGAAGGCCGAGGGCACGTTCCAGGCCTATGCCCGCCAACGCGGCGCCGAGGCCGTCGCCGCGGTTGCCGAGTCGCAGAACACGGCCATCTACGCCGCGCTGGCCATGGCGTTGGCGACGGTCGCACTGGCCATCGGCATCCGGATTTTCTTCCATCGCGCCATGCTCGATCCGCTGGGGCGCGCGGGCGAGCATTTCGACCGCATCGCCAATGGCGACCTGACCCAGTCCGTGCGTGCGGGCGGCAGCAATGAGATCGGCGTGCTCTATACCGCCATGCGCCGCATGCAGGACGGCTTGACGGGCGCCGTATCCAGCGTGCGTGGCGGCGTGGAAGCCATGCACGCCGGCGTGCACGACATCGCGCAAGCATGCTCCGATATGTCCGACCGCAGTGCCGGGCAGGCGGCCGCCTTGCAGGAAGCCGCGGCCAGCATGTCCGAACTGGCGGATACCGTGCACGTGACCTCCGAGAACGCGGCGCAGGCCAGCCAGCAGTCCGAGCAGGCGGCCGACCTGGCGCAGCGCGGCGGCGCCGCGGTGCAGGCCGTGGTCGACGCGATGCGCGACATCTCCACCAGCGCGCGGCGGATCGCCGAGATCGTCGGTGTGGTCGACGGGATCGCTTTCCAGACCAATATCCTGGCCCTGAACGCCGCCGTCGAGGCGGCGCGCGCGGGCGAGCAGGGACGCGGCTTCGCCGTGGTCGCCGGCGAGGTGCGGGGCCTGGCGCAACGCAGCAGCGTGGCCGCGCGGGAAATCCGCGACCTGATCCAGGAGTCGTCCGCGCGGGTGGATGCGGGCGTGCGCCAGGTCGGCGTGGCGGGCCAGACCGTGCGTGACATGCAGGAGGCCGCGCATCGCGTGTCCGGCATCGTGCGCGAGATTTCGGGCGCGGCCGCCGCGCAGGCGCAGGGTGTGCAGGTGGTCAACGAAGCCGTGGGCCGGATCGAATTGACGACCCAGGAAACCGCGGCGCTGGTGCAGGACACCGCCACCTCGGCCGCCGCGCTGCGCGCGCAGGCGGAGCAGTTGCGCGAGGCCGTGGCGGTATTCCGCATCGCCGAAGGGGAAGGGCGCGGCGCCGGCATCATGCTGGAGCCGGCACGGGATACGGAAACGGCCGAAAGCCCGAGGCAGGCGCGAGCGGGCACGGGTGTCGTCGCCGGCTTGGTTGCCGCGTAGGGGGAGAGCGCGGCGGCTTGGTCGCCGCTCAGGTGGCACGGGTCGTGGTCGCCGCTCGGGTGGCACGGCGGCTTGGTCGCCGCCTGGTGTGGCCCGCGGCCAGATCGGCGTTTGGAATGACAAGCGCGCGGCGCCGGGGCTCACCTGATAACGCTGCTGTACCGCTCCACCACCAGCGCCACGTTGCCGTGCTTGACCTTGTGCTTGACCTGCGCGGCCGCCGAGGCGATATCCTCCGGACGGATCCGGTCGTAGGACGCCGGCTCCACCCGCAAGGCCCCGATGCCCAGCGTGACGAAGGGAAAGAAGCGCATGACGCCGTGGCGGTCCTCGGCCTCGATGCCGCCTGACGCGCGGCCGGCATCGTCGTAGAGGTCGCGCGCGCGCAGGTCGAATTGCGCGATGATGCTTTCCAGCCGGCGATGCCAATCCGGGCTGCGCATCAGCACCACGAAGTCGTCGCCGCCGACGTGGCCGACGAAATCCCGCTGGGGATCGCAATGCTCGCGGATGATGTCCGCGCACAGCAGGATCATGTCGTCGCCGCGCCAATAACCATAGACGTCGTTGAACGGCTTGAAATTGTTCAGGTCGCAGTAGCCGGTGACGAACTCGGCGCCGCTTTCCAGCAGGGCGCCGATGTGCTGGCTGATGGGGATGTTGCCCGGCAGCGAGGTCAGCGGATTGGCGTAGCGCGCGGCCTCGATGCGCATTTCCGTGACCGAGCGCACCAGCGCCTCGCCCGTGCCCAGGCCGTCGTAGACGCCGTCGTGGATGATGATGAAGCCGTCGACCAGGTAGCGCTGGTCCTGCGAGATCAGCACATGGCTCAGCTGGTCGATGGAGGACTGCGCGTCCACCAGCACGGGTTCGCCGTTCATGAACGTGGAGCAGGGATCGCGGCCGAACAGTTCGCGCGTATAGCGCTGCGCGTAGCGGTCCGTGAAATCGCGGCGGTTGATGATGCCCACCGGCCGGTTGGCATCGTCGACCACGGCCACGGCATGCAGCGATTTGTGGTCCGCGAACAGCCGGTGCACGTCATCGTTCGTATGGCGCCCATGCGAGACGGCGGGCGCCTCCACCCGCAGCGCGGCGACGGTCGAGCTGGTGCCGCGCGTCGCGCCGACCCGTTGCGGGGCGCGCCGCGCCAGCATCTGGCGCACGTCGGTGGAAATGTCCTGCAGGGGATCGACCTGTGGCCGCCCAAGAAACCAGCCCTGGGCATAGCGCACGCCCAGGTCCCGCACGACGGCCAGGTCCTCGGCGTTTTCGATGCCCTCGGCCACGGTGGGCGTGCCGTAGCACTGCGCCACCGCCAGGACGGCGCGCACCAGCTTCTGCTTGCGTTCGTCGCCGCTGATGCCGTCGAAGAAATAACGGTCGATCTTGACCAGGTCCGGCTGGATCTCGGCCCACAGCTGCAGGCTGGAATGGCCCACGCCATAGTCGTCCAGCGCCAGGCGCAAGCCCTTGGCCCGCAGGCTGGCGAAGGCCTCGGACAAGGCGGCCATGTTGGCGTTGACCGGATCGTGTTCCGTCAATTCGATGACGATGCGGCCAGGTTCCAGGGCCAGGCCGTCGAGGATGCGCGACGCCATCTCGTCGCCCCACGTGGTCCAGAAATGAACGAGCGCGGACCCGGACATGTTGACGAAGATATAGCCCGACGTATCCGAGGCCTGGCTGTGGAAGGCCTGCAAGCCGGTGTGGGCGCTGGCCAGTTCCAGCTGCGGGTGTACCCCCTGGCGCCGCGCTTCCGAAAACAGGCGCTCCGGCATGTGGAGGGCCGTGTCGGCGGGGCCGCGTATCAGGCTTTCGTGGCCGTAGATGCGGCCATGGGTAATGTCGACGACCGGCTGGAAGTGGGCCGTCAGGCGTCGGTTGCGCAGAATATCGCCAACGGAAGCCGTCCCGGGGCGGGACGCTGAAGGGGACGCGGGAGGGGAGGAACCCGCGGCCGGATTAGGGCCGGGTCCGTCGGTGGGGGAAGAACCGGATACAAACATTCGGGCGATGCTTCGTTGCGCAATGGCGCTATGGTGTGCTGCAAATGTTTCGTTAACGTTTCAGAGTGTGAACGCGTTCGGTGTGTCTGCGCTCGGCGTGGAGGCGTACGCCGGGAATAGCCCGGGCGGGCGATACACTAGCAACACCTCGACAAAGCGGCCCCGCGAATGACATTTGTGCAGGCTGCCGGCAACACTCCCTGGTTACATTCATGACTGTCCTTTCCGCCACTGGCGCCACGCCAGCCCCTACGCCGACCGGCGGCTTCTCCGTGCCCACGCGCGTCGTCCTGGCTTCCGGCAACGCCGGCAAGCTGCGGGAGTTTTCCGCCCTGTTCGCGCCGCTGGGCATGGAATTGATCCCGCAGGGGCAATTGGGCGTGCCCGACGCGGAGGAGCCCTACGGCACTTTCCTGGAAAACGCCCTGACGAAGGCGCGGCATGCCAGCCGCTTGACCGGCTTGCCGGCCATCGCGGACGATTCCGGCCTGTGCGTCGATGCCCTGGGCGGCGCGCCCGGCGTGTATTCCGCGCGCTATGCCAGCCTGCATGGCGGGGAAAAGTCCGATGCCGCCAACAATGCCTTGCTGGTGCGCAATCTGGTCGGCCAGGCCAACCGCCGGGCCTGCTATATCGCCGTGCTGGTGATGGTGCGGTCGGAGCAGGATCCCCGTCCGCTGGTAGGCGAGGGCGTCTGGTGGGGCGAGATCGTCGACACGCCGCGCGGCGACCACGGATTCGGCTACGATCCTTATTTCTTTCTGCCGCCGCAAGGGCAGACCGCGGCCGAGCTGGACCCGGTCGAGAAAAACCGCCTGAGCCATCGCGCCCAGGCCCTGCGTCAATTGTTGGAGAAACTGCGGCCCGGCGCGGCCTGACTCTCCATCGCAACCCGCCGGCCCCCGGCGCGTTCCCGCCGGATCGAGACGTTCATGCCTATTTCCATTCCCATCCGCAGCGCCGGTGCGCCCGCGCCTGCCCGCAGGCCCGGCTTCCCGGGCTCGCCCGCGGGCAAGTCTTCCGGCCTGACCAGCCTGCCGCCGCTCTCCCTGTATGTACATGTGCCGTGGTGCGTGCGCAAATGCCCCTATTGCGACTTCAATTCGCACGCCGCGCCGGCGGGCGACATCCCGGAGCGCGCCTACCTGGATGCGCTGCGCAGCGACCTGGAGCAATCCTTGCCGCTGATCTGGGGGCGCCAGGTCAATACGGTATTCATCGGCGGCGGCACGCCCAGCCTGCTGTCGGCGGCCGGCCTGGACGAACTGCTGGCCATGCTGCGCGCCTGCCTGAACCTGTGGCCGGATGCCGAGATCACCATGGAGGCCAACCCGGGCACCGCCGAGGCGGGACGCTTCAAGGACTACGCGGCCAGCGGCGTCAATCGCCTGTCGCTGGGCGTGCAGAGCTTCGACGATGCGCAATTGCGGGCGCTGGGCCGCATCCATGACGCGGGGCAGGCCAGGGCCGCCATCGAGATGGCGCAACGCGCCTTTCCCCGGGTCAACCTGGACCTGATGTTCGCGCTGCCCGGGCAGACGCTGGCGGCCTGTCGGCAGGACGTGCGCGAGGCCATCGCCTTCGGCACGGAGCACCTGTCGCTGTACCACCTGACCATGGAGCCGAACACGGTCTTCGCCAAGTTCCCGCCGCAGCTTCCGGACGACGATACGTCGGCCGCCATGCAGGACGAGGTGGAGGCGTTGGCCGCCGCCGCGGGCCTGCAGCGCTATGAAGTGTCCGCCTATGCCCGCCCGGGCGCGCGCTGCCGCCACAACCTCAATTATTGGGAGTTCGGCGACTACCTGGGCATCGGCCCCGGCGCGCACGGCAAACTGTCATTTCCCGACCGTATCGTGCGCGAGGCCCGCGTGCGCGGGCCGGAGTCCTGGATGACGCGCGCCCTGGCGCGCGATGGCAGCCATGTCGCCGAATCGGTGGAAGTGGGGCCGGACGACCTGCCTTTCGAGTTCATGCTCAACGCCTTGCGGCTGAAGGACGGGGTCCCGGCCGCGTCTTTTTCCGAGCGCACCGGCCTGTCCCTCGCGGTCATCGCGCACCAATTGGAGGCAGCCACCGAACGGGGCCTGCTCGACCCGGACCCGACTCGCCTGCGGGCGACGCCCCGGGGCTGGGCTTTTCTGAACGATTTGCAGGAACTATTCCTGGGCTGATGCACCGTAATGGGGCATGATATGCACCAGCTTGAACACCATTTTGGTGCATGGTGCAAAACCATGCCTGCGGGATAGCCTGGAGCGTGCCACAGGGAAACTTGGCACGGATATTGCTTTTCCCCTTATGCCAGTCGAGTTGCAGCACTCGACCCTTTATCAAACGGAGATGACATGGCAAGCGAGAAAGAAGTCCTGAAACAGATTCAAGACCTGGAAGTCAAGTTCGTGGACTTCCGGTTCACCGATACCATCGGCCGTGAGCATCACGTGTCGGTGCCGGCCCATGTGGTTGACGAAGACAAGTTCGAAAGCGGCCACGCCTTCGACGGTTCCTCGATCCCGGGCTGGAAGGGTATCGAGGCTTCGGACATGCTGCTGATCCCGGACGCCGCGTCGGCCCGTATCGACCCGTTCATGGAAGAGACCACGCTGGTGCTGACCTGCGACGTCGTCGAACCCTCGGACATGAAGGGCTACGACCGTGATCCTCGCTCGCTGGCCAAGCGCGCCGAAGCGTACCTGAAGTCCTCCGGCCTGGGCGATACCGCCTTCTTCGGTCCGGAACCCGAATTCTTCGTGTTCGACGGCGTGACCTGGAATACGGACATGTCGGGCACCTTCGTCAAGATCAAGTCCGAAGAAGCTCCCTGGTCGACCGGCCTGGAATTCGAAGGCGGCAACCTGGGCCACCGTCCGCTGCTCAAGGGCGGCTATTTCCCCGTGCCGCCCGTCGACTCCTTCCAGGACATGCGCTCGGAAATGTGCCTGCTGCTCGAACAGCTGGGCGTGCCCGTCGAAGTGCACCACCATGAAGTGGCCGCGCCGGGCCAGCTGGAAATCGGCACCAAGTTCAGCACGCTGGTGCAGCGCGCCGACTGGAACCAGATCATGAAGTACGTGATCCACAACGTGGCCCATGCCTACGGCAAGACCGCCACTTTCATGCCCAAGCCCGTCGTCGGCGACAACGGTTCCGGCATGCACGTGCACCAGTCGATCTGGAAGGACGGCCAGAACCTGTTCGCGGGCAACGGCTACGCCGGCCTGTCGGAATTCGCGCTGTACTACATCGGCGGCATCATCAAGCACGCCCGCGCGCTGAACGCGATCACCAACCCCGGCACCAACTCGTACAAGCGCCTGGTCCCGCACTTCGAAGCCCCGGTCAAGCTGGCCTACTCGGCCCGCAACCGCTCGGCCTCGATCCGCATCCCCTACGTGGGCAACCCGAAGGGCCGCCGTATCGAAACCCGCTTCCCGGATCCCCTGGCCAACCCGTACCTGGCTTTCTCGGCGCTGATGATGGCCGGCCTGGACGGCGTGCAGAACAAGATCCACCCGGGCGACCCGGCCGACAAGAACCTGTACGACCTGCCGCCGGAAGAAGACGCCAAGATCCCGACCGTTTGCGCGTCGCTGGATCAGGCGCTGGAAGCCCTGGACAAGGACCGCGAGTTCCTGACCCGCGGTGGCGTGTTCAGCAACGACATGATCGATGCGTTCCTGGCGTTGAAGGAACAGGAAGTGCAGCGTCTGCGCATGACGACGCACCCTGTCGAATTCGACATGTACTACAGCCTGTAATCTCCTTGCTCTCCCGGTAAGGCAAGGGCGGCGAACCGCAAGCCGGTGCGCCCGCCCGCGCCCTGCCGGGCGCAAAAAACGATGAACGTAGACGCCTTCGAACTTCTCGCCACTGCCATCCTGCTGGTGGATCCGCAAGGCCACGTCGTATATGCCAATACCGCCGCGGAAGACTTGTTCAGCCGCTCGCGCAGGCAACTGACGGGGCAGCCGGCGGCGTCCCTGTTCGACGATCGCGAACAGTTGCAGTCGTCCATCGACCAGGGGCTCAAGGGCATCTTCGCCGATGCGCGCCAACTCTCTTCCTTGCGTCGCGGCGGCGAGTCGGTCACCGTGGTGGTCACCACGGTGTCGCTATCGGGGCAGCCATGGCCCGTGCTGGTCGAGGTGCGCGAGATCGAACAGCGTGTATTGGCCGATCGCAATCA
This sequence comes from Achromobacter aloeverae, assembly GCF_004121055.1. Lineage (GTDB taxonomy): Bacteria > Pseudomonadota > Gammaproteobacteria > Burkholderiales > Burkholderiaceae_B > Bordetella_C > Bordetella_C aloeverae. Next base: position 335,199 of record NZ_PYAL01000001.1, on the reverse strand, counting down.
TCGTCTCATCGACGAAATCGAAACCCACAGGGAATTGCTGCGCAACCTGGCCCACGAGGTGAAGAATCCCCTGGGCGGCCTGCGCGGCGCGGCGCAGCTGCTGGAAGCGGAACTGCCCGATCCTTCGCTGGCCGAATATACCCAAGTCATTATTTCCGAGGCGGATCGCCTGCAGGCGCTGGTCGACAGGCTGATCGGGCCGCAGCGCGTGCCGCTGAACGCCAAGCCGGTCAACATCCACGAGGTGTGCGAGCGGGTAAGCGCGCTCATCCAGGCCGAATTCCGCGATGGCGTGACCATCGTGCGGGATTACGACGCCTCCATGCCCGACGTGCCCGGCGACGCGGCGCGCCTGATGCAGGCGGTGCTCAACGTGGCCCGCAACGCCGCCCAGGAGCTGGTCATCCAGGCGCCGGGCGATGACGTGCCGGCGCCGCAGATCACATTGCGCACGCGCGTGGCGCGGCGCGTCATGCTGGCCCATCGCCAGCACCGGATGGCCCTGGTGCTGTCCATCATCGACAACGGTCCCGGCGTGCCTGAGCAGATCCGCGACCGTATTTTCCATCCGCTCGTCACCGCCCGTCCCGGCGGCACGGGCCTGGGCCTGAGCCTGGCGCAGGACTTCGTGCAGCAGCATGGGGGCATAATCGAATTCGAATCACGTCCCAGGCATACGGAATTCCGCCTGGTGTTGCCGATGGAACCCGCATGAAACCCGTTTGGATCGTAGACGACGACCAGGCCATCCGCTGGGTGCTTGAGAAAGCGCTGGCGCGGGCCGGCGTGACCACGCGCAGTTTTTCGCAGGCGGCCGACGTGCTTGCCGCGCTGGAAAGCGAAACGCCCGCCACGCTGGTGTCGGATATCCGCATGCCCGGGGGCAATGGCCTGGACCTGCTGCGCAGGATCAAGGATAGCCATCCGTCGCTTCCGGTCATCGTGATGACCGCCTTCGCCGACCTGGACAGCACCGTGTCCGCCTTCCAGGGCGGCGCCTTCGACTACCTGGCCAAGCCCTTCGACGTCAATGAAGCCGTGGCGCTGATCCAGCGCGCCGTGCAGGAGAATGCCGACGCCGACCTGGTCCAGGCCGCGGCGCCTACGGAACCGGGCGCGGAGCGCTGGATGATGACGCAGTCGTCCTCCACCGCCATGCAGGAGATATTCCGCGCCATCGGCCGGTTGGCACAGTCCAAGGTGACGGTGCTGATCACTGGCGAGTCCGGCACCGGCAAGGAGCTGGTGGCGCGCGCCCTGCATGGGCATGGCGTGCGCGCCAGCGGTCCCTTCGTGGCGTTGAACGCCGCGGCCATCCCGCGCGACCTGCTGGAGGCCGAGCTCTTCGGCCACGAACGGGGCGCCTTCACGGGCGCCAACAACCTGCGGCGCGGGCGTTTCGAGGAGGCCAACGGCGGCACGCTGTTCCTGGACGAGATCGGCGACATGCCCATCGAGTTGCAGACCCGCCTGCTGCGGGTGCTGGCCGAGGGCAGTTTCTACCGGGTCGGCGGCGCTCAGCCGGTGCGCGTGGACGTGCGCATCGTGGCCGCGACGCACCAGCCGCTGGAGCAGCGCGTGGAGCAGGGGTTGTTCCGGGAGGACTTGTTCCACCGCCTGAACGTCATCCGCCTGCGCCTGCCGCCCTTGCGCGAACGCGTGGAGGATATTCCGGCCCTGGCCCAGCATTTCCTGACGGTGAGCGCGCGCGCGCTGGGCGTACCGGCCAAGCGGCTTACGCCCGAGGCGCTGGGCGTGCTGACCCGCTTCGACTTCCCCGGCAATGTGCGCCAGCTGGAAAATTTCTGCCACTGGCTGACGGTCATGGCGCCCGGCCAGACCATAGACCGGCAGGACTTGCCGCCGGAAATCCGCGCGATGGAGCAGCAGGGCGCCGGCGAGCCCGCCGCGCGCGCCGCCACGGCGGCGCCCGGTGCCGTGCCCGCGCCGCAGAGCTGGCAGGATTCGCTGCTGCGCGATGCGCAAAGCCGGCTGGACCGGGGCGAGCCGGCCATCATGGCGACGCTGACGCGCCAGTTCGAACGCATCCTGCTGCAGACCGCGCTGGACGCCAGCCGTGGACGGCGTGTCGAAGCGGCCTCGCGGCTGGGCATCGGCCGCAATACCATCACGCGCAAGCTGCGCGACCTGGGGATCGAGGACGAGTAGGCGAAGGCGCGCGTTCATTCGCGTGTCCATCCGCGTGTTTATCCACGCGTTTTCCCGCCTCTACCCCGGCACCGCCGCGCCCTCGGTCAGGCTCGCGCACAGCCGTTCCGATTCCAGCTTCTTCAGCCACCACTTCAGCGCCTGGCCCTGTACCGGGGCGCGCCATGCATAGAGCAGGCGCTCGCTGCCGAATTTCTGTTCCTGCGTGGTTTTCTCCACGAGCAAGCCTTGCGCCAGATAGACCCCGGCCAGCGCGCGCGGCACGTAGCCGCAGCCCAGGCCGCGGATCTGCGCGTCGATCTTGGCCTGCATGGTGGGCATGACGATGCGCTGCTGCTGGTCGAGCAGGTTGCGCGTGGCCGGTGGCAGGGCGCGCGCGGTGTCGGCCACGACGACGGCGCAATGCCGGGTGATGTCGGCCGGCGTCAGCGGATGTTCCACCCGCGCCAGGGGGTGGTGGGGCGCCACGCAGAAGGCGAAGCGGGCCTCGCCCAGGGGGCGCGATTCGTAGCGTCCCGGCGGCGCCGTGGAGGCGTCGGCGCCGATCACCAGGTCGGCGCGGCCGGCGGTCAACGCTTCCCAGGAGCCGCTCAGCACCTCGCTGGAAAAGCGCAGCTTGGTATCGCTGCCTAGCGACTGGAATTCCTCGATCAGGTCATAGATGGGGCTCCACGCGACGATGGATCCCACGGCGATGCGCAGTTCCAGTTCCCACCCCGTGGCAATGCGGCGCACCCGGCGCGCCAGGTCCTCCAGGGACTGCAGCACCACGCGCCCGTCCTCCAGCAGGGCGGTGCCCGCCGGCGTCAGCACGGCGCGGTGGCCGCTGCGGTCGAACAGCAGCACGTCCAGCTTGTCTTCCAGGCGGCGCACGGCGTAGGTGATGGCCGACGGCACCTTGTCCAGTTCGCGCGCGGCGCGGGCGAAGCTGCCCGTGCGGGCGATGGCGTCCAGCATCACCAGCAGTTCGGGGGTGATGGGCGGCCCGGTGGGCGTGTCGGCGGCAGTGGGAAGGGGGCGGGACATGGGGGGTACTCATTCAGATTTATTGAATGATGTCGTCAAAAAGGAACGGCGGCAAGGCCTTCTTTGGCGTCCACAATACGTTTCATGGCAGTTCAACAACGAACGAGTTGAAGCCACGAACGAATTCAACGGTTCGACCAACAGGAGTCATCGATATGCTTACCATCCGTCGCAGTGAAGAACGCGGTTACGCCGATCACGGTTGGCTCAAGAGCCATCACACGTTTTCCTTCGCCGATTACTACGACCGCAACCACATGGGCTTCGGCCCGCTGCGGGTGATCAATGACGACCATATCGGCGCCGGCCGCGGCTTCGGCACGCACGGCCACCGCGACATGGAGATCATCACCTACGTGCTGGAAGGCGCCGTCGCCCACAAGGACAGCATGGGCAACGGTTCGACCATCCGTCCGGGCGACGTGCAGAGAATGAGCGCCGGCCGCGGCGTGCTGCACTCGGAGTTCAATCCGCAGGTCGACCAGGGCACGCACCTGCTGCAGATCTGGATCGAGCCCGACGTCACGGGTATCGTGCCGGAATACGAGGAAAAGCGCTTCGATGAAGCGGACAAGCGCGGCCGCCTGCGCCTGGTGGCATCCCCGGACGGCGCCGACGGCTCGGTGCGTATCCACCAAGACGCGCGCCTGTATGTCGGCCTGTTCGACGGGGCGGAGCGGGGCGAGCTGGCCTTGGCCGACGGCCGCAGCGCCTGGGTCCATGTGGCGCGCGGCAGCGTGACGGTCAATGGCCAGGCGCTGAAGGCGGGCGACGCGCTGGCGGCGCGGGACGAAAGCCTGCTGGAAATCAGCCAGGGCGAGGGCGCCGAGGTGCTGGTGTTCGACCTGCCGTGACGTCGGCCGGCGCGGCCGCCGGGCATGGGCTTGCGGGCCCGGCGCCGGCGGTCCGGTCGCCGGCCGGCGCTGCCCATGCAAGCGGCCGGCCCCGCTGATCCCGGCGGCCCGTGCCGACGATCCAAGATTCAACGATACTTTCCTGCCGATTTCCCTGGAGCCACCCATGTCCACCCTGTCCCACGATCCGTCCTCCGCCATCGAAACCATCGTGGTGCCGCGCACCAGCGACCTGGGCGGCTTCGAAGTCCGCCGTGCGCTGCCGTCCATCCAGAAGCGGACCGTCGGTCCCTTCGTCTTCCTGGACCAGATGGGACCGGCGCTATTGGCGGCGGGGCACGGCATCGACGTTCGCCCGCATCCGCATATCGGCCTGTCCACGGTCACCTACCTTTACGAAGGCGCCATCGTCCACCGTGACGGCGCGGGCCATGTGCAGACCATCCTGCCGGGCGAGGTGAACTGGATGACGGCGGGGCGCGGCATCGTGCACTCCGAGCGCTCGCCAACGGAAAGCCGCGCGGGAGCCCAGCGTCTTGCCGGCCTGCAAACCTGGGTGGCGCTGCCGCGCGACCAGGAGGAAACCGATCCCGGCTTCATCCACTATGGCCGCGGCGAGCAGGCCGAGGCCGAAGGCGAAGGCGTGAGGGCGCAGGTCATTGCCGGATCGCTGTTCGGCCAGACCTCGTCCGTGCGGACCCTGTCGCCGCTGTTCTTCGGCGACGTGCGCATGCAGGCGGGGGCGCGGGTGCAACTGCCCGCCGAGTACGAGGAGCGAGCCGCCTATATCACCGAGGGCGCGGTGGAGATCGAGGGGCAGGTGCACGAGGCCGGCCGGCTGGTCGTCTTCGCGCCGGGCCGCCCGGTGGAATTGCGGGCGCGGGGCGAGACGCGTGTCGCCCTGCTGGGGGGCGAGCCGCTGGACGGCCCGCGCCATGTGTGGTGGAACTTCGTGTCGAGCAGCGCGGACCGTATCGCGCAGGCGCGCGAGGACTGGATGCGTGATCGCTTCGCGCAGACCGTGCCCGGCGACGAAACGGAATTCATCCCGGCGCCGGAACTGAAGCGGACTTGAGCCGAGGCCCGCGTCGCGGTTTTTTCCATGACGCGGCCGCCTTCCCGATATGATGCCGTCAGCCCGCGCCTGTACCAGGCCGGCATCGCAGAATATCGAGGAGACAACCATGATCTTGCCGGTCCGGCGTCCATACGCCGTCTTCCGGGCGCGCACGGCATCCCGCGCGGCCGCATCCACCGTATCCGCCACGTTCGCGCGCGGCGCCGTCCTCGGCGCGGCGGCCGTCGCGCTTGCCGCCGGCATCGCCGCGGCGGGAACGGCCCAGGCGGCCGGGTTTCCCACGCGGCCCATCACCTTCATCGTTCCGTACACGCCGGGCGGCACCACCGACATCGTGGCCCGCACGGTCAGCCAGAAGCTGGGAGAGAAATTCGGCCAGACGGTCATCGTGGAAAACCGTCCCGGCGCGGGCGGCAACATCGGCATGGAGGCGGTGGCGAGGGCGGCGCCCGACGGCTACACCATCGGCTTCGGCGCCATTTCGACCAACGCGCTCAATCCCTTCGTCTATCCGTCCATGCCCTTCGATCCCACCAAGGCGTTCACCGGCATCAGCATGCTGGGCACGTCGGCGGTCGTGATCGAAGTCGGTCCGCAAGTGCCCGTCAAGGACATCGCGGGCCTGGTCGACTATGCCAAGAAGCATCCGGGACAGGGCTACGGCACGCCCGGCACCGGCACGTCCATGCACCTGGCCGGCGTCATGTTCGACCAATTGACCGGCGCGGGGCTGCAACACGTGCCGTACAAGGGCAGCGCACAAGCCATCAACGACCTGTTGGGCGGGCATATCGGCATCCTGTTCGATAACCTGCCGGCATCGCTGCCCCATATCCAGGCGGGGAAGATCCATGCGCTGGCGGTCACCGGGAATGAACGGTCCAGCGTCCTGCCCGACGTGCCGACGCTCAAGGAGCTGGGCTACGCCGGCGCGGTGGTGGACCCCTGGTTTGCCGTCTATGGGCCGGCGGGCCTGCCGGACGATGTCACCCAGGCCTTGAGCGAGGCCTTCCGCTGGGCCCTGGCGCTGCCGGACGTCAAGGAGAAACTGCGCCTGGCCGGGTTCAACCCCTATGGGTCGACCCCGCGCGAAGTCGACACGCTGAGCCGCACGGAGTACGAGCGCTTCAAGGCGCTGTCGGCGAAGGTGTCCTTGAAGGCGCAATAGCGGGGGAGTGCCGCCGCGCTGCCTACACGGGCGGCGCCCCGGCCTGGCTTCCGCGCGCGTAGGCGGCGGCGCGCCGTTCCGCCAGCGCTTCGCGCCGGATGAAAGCGGCGACGCCGGCATCGGCTGGATGATGGCGCAGGTGGTAGGGCGTGTCCCACTGCGCCAGCGTGCCGTCGCGCAAGACGCCGATGCGGTCGGCGATGGCGAAGGCCTCGGCCTGGTCATGGGTGACCAGCAGGGCGGTATGGCCGCTTTCCTGGAGGAGGTCGCGCAGTTCGAACGCCAGGCGTTCGCGCGTATCCGCGTCCAGATTGGAAAAGGGCTCGTCCAGCAGCAGCAGCTCGGGCGAGGGCGCGAGCGCGCGCGCCAATGCCACCCGCTGCTGCTGTCCGCCCGACAATTCGTGCGGATAGCTGCCGGCCATCGCTTCCAGGCCGACCAGCGCCAGCATGTCGCGCACGCGTTCGCGCTGGCGTGGCCTGGGCAGCCGGCGCAGGCCGAAGGCGACATTGCCGGCGACGTCCAGGTGCGGAAAGAGCGCGTGGTCCTGGAACATCATGCCGACGCGGCGAGCCTGGGGTTCGACGCTGGCTGTCGGGCTCGATATCTCGGCGCCGTCCAGCCGGATCCGCCCGCGGCGCAGCGGTTCGAAACCGGCGATGGCGCGCAGCACCGACGTCTTGCCGCAGCCGGACGGCCCCAGCAGGCAGCCGATGTGGCCACGTTCCAGCGTCAGGCTCAGCGCGTCGACCACCACGCGGGGGCCTGGTTCGGTGTCGTAGGCCAGCTGTATCTGGTCGAGTTCAAGCAGGGCGGTCATGGTGGTGAACGGGGTGCGAAGACAAGCGCTTGGGGCCCGGCGCCGGCGCCGGCGGGGGCGAGGACAAGCGCGGCCCGGCCTGCGCGCGGGCCAGGAGGATGACGGGCAGCAAGCCGGCGGCGACGATGCCCAACGCGGCGATCGCGCCTTCTTCATAGGTGCCGCGGGCCGCCTCGGCATACAGCCAGGTGGCCAGCGTATCGAAATTCATCGGCCGCAGCAGCAGCGTGGCGGGCAGTTCCTTCATCGCATCGACGAAGACCAGCAGCGCCGCGGTCGCCAGCGCCGGTCGCAGCAGGGGCAGGTGCACGCGCCGCAACACGCCGCCCGCGCTTTCGCCCAGCAGGCGCGCGGCCTGCTCCAGGGACGGCGGAATGCGCGCCAGGCCCGCTTCGATGCTGCCGGCGGCGATCGCCAGGAAGCGGATGACGTAGGCGATGACCAGCGCGGTCATGGATCCCATGAGTATCTGTCCGGTGCTCAGGCCAAGGTAGTCCAGGGCGTCATCGAACAGCGTCAGCGGCGTCAGCAGGCCGATGGCCAGCACGGTGCCGGGAATGGCATAGCCCAGGCTGGCGGCGCGCGGGCCCCAGGCAAGCGCGCCGCCCCGTGCGCTTTCGCGGACGCGGCGGGCGGCCCAGGCGACCACCAGGCCGCAGGCCAGGGTTGCCAGGGTCGCCGCCGCCGCGACGCCGACGGTGTTGCGGGCCGCCGACCATAGCTGGGTGGAGACGCCGCCCGCCAGATGCAGGCGTTTCTGGGTTTCCCACAAGAGATACAGAACCGGCGCGACGAAGCCCAGCAGCACGGGCGTGGCGCCCAGGCCGCAGGCGAGCCAGGCGCGCGCCCCATGCAGCCGCCGCGGCTGCATGGGGCGCGGCCGCTGGGTGGCGGCGTAGCGTTGGCGGCGCCGGCCGCGCCGTTCCAGCAGGATCAGGACCAGCACGCCGGCCAGCATGGCCAGGGCGATTTGCGCGGCCCCCGCCAGGTCCGACCGCGTGACCCATGTGGTGTAGACCGAGACCGTAAGCGTCTGGACGCCGAGGAATTCCGACGCGCCGATATCGTTGAGCGTTTCCAGCAGCGCCAGGCTGACGCCCACGGCCAGCGCCGGTCGCGCCATCGGCAGCGCCACGCGCCAGAACACGCCCCAGCCGCCGGCGCCCAGCGTGCGGGCGGCTTCCAGCACATTGGCGGCCTGGGTCATGAACAGCGCGCGCGTGCTCAGGTAGACATAGGGATACAGCGCGCAGCCCAGCACGAAAATCGCGCCCGGCAGCGAACGCAGGTCGGGCAGGCGGAACTGGCGTGGACTGTCGTAGCCGAGCAGGGCGCGCAGCGCGCCTTGGACGGGACCGATGGGGTGCAGCAGGTCGAGGTAGGCGTAGGCCAGGATGTAGCTGGGCATGGCCAGGGGCAGCAGCAGCGCCCAGGACAGCAGGCGGCGCCCACGGAAATCGTAGGCGCTGACCAGCCAGGCGCAGCCCACGCCCAGGAACGCCGTCAGTGCGCCGACGCCCGCCAGCAGCGCGCCGGTATTCAGCGCGGCTTGCGGCAGGACATGGCGGCCCAGGTGGGCCCAGTGCGCGGTGTCGCCGCTCAGGGCCCAGCCGGCCAGCGCCGCGAGCGGCGCGCATACCAGCAGCGCGACCAGCGCCGCCGCCCAGGACCAGGGCATGGATTACACCGGATCGCGCGGGTTATTGGTCGAAGCCGACCTTGTCGACCAGTTCGCTGGCCTGCTTGCGATAGCGCGCGATATCGGCCACCGACAGCGTGTCGACGTTGAGCGGGCCGAAGGACGCGACCACCGGGTCGAGCTGCACGCCGGCGCGCACGGGATATTCGTAGTTGGCCTGGGCATAGAGCGCCTGGGCAGGGGCCGACACCAGGTATTCCAGCAGCTTGACCGCCGCTTCCTTGTGCGGGGCATGGCGGGCCACGGCGGCGCCGGTGATATTGACGTGCGTGCCATTGCCCTGGAGGAAGGTGGGCCGGATGACCTTGATGGCGTCGCCCCACTTGCGCGCGTCGCTGCCTGCTTCGGCGTTCTTCATGTGGCCCGCGTAGTAGGCGTTGGCCAGGCCGATATCGCAGATGCCGCCGAGGATGTCGCGCGCGACGTCGCGGTCGCCGCCGGTTGCCTTGCGGGCCAGGTTGGCCTTGACGCCGCGCAGCCATTTTTCCGTGGCGGCGGCGCCGTCATGGGCGATCATCGCGGCCACCAGGCCGGTGTTGTACGGGTGCTGGCCCGAGCGTATGCAGACCTTGCCCTTCCATTTCGGATCGGCGAGATCTTCGTAGCGGAAGGTGTTCAGCGGCAGGTCCTTGGCGGCGTAGAGCACGCGGTCGCGCAGCGACAGCGCATACCAGCTGCCGCCGGCGCCGCGCAGGTTCACCGGCACGACGGCCTCGATGGCGGCCGACGGCGCGGGCTGCGTCGCGCCACCGTCGACCAGGTCCATCAGGTTTCCGACGTCCACCGTCATCAACAGGTCGGCGGGAGACTTTTCGCCCTCGGCCTTGACGCGCTCCAGCAGGCCGTCCTTGACGAACACCGTGTTGACCTTGACGCCGCTTTCCTTCGTGTAGGCGTCCAGCAGCGGCTGGATCAGCTTGGGTTCGCGGGTAGTGTAGAGGGTGACTTCCTCGGCGGCGTGGGCGGGCCAGGCAGTAGCCAGGGCCAGGGCGGCGAACAGCGGGGCGAGACGGGGCAGGGCGGGGGACATCGGGATCTCCTGGCGAGCGAGCATCGGGCAACAGGCCGCGCGGGGGCAGCCGGGTCGAGAATCCTGTAACGAAAACGATTCTCAAAAACAGAAGGCCGCAAGATAGCAGGAAGTGTCCTGTTGTTCAACTGGTTGTAAGAAAGTGTCGGCGATCGTCCGCAGCGGGCGGGGCAGAAAGAAGCGTTTGCAGGAACGTCCGCGCGCGCTACTCCGTCCCCTTTGGCATAAGCACATGCCGAATGCATCTAAGCAAAAGGCCCCAATGAGAACGTTTATCATCAAAAAGCGCTAAAATCGGGATTCCTTCAATGGCTCGGCGCGTCTTTTGTGCGCGGGCCGGCGGCGACGGCTCCAAGGAGTTGCCGCGACGCATCTTCTTATCCGATATGGCAGCCTTCAATACCGAGCGCGTCTTGAGCGTGCACCACTGGAACGACACCCTCTTTTCCTTCAAGACCACCCGCGATGCGGCGCTGCGCTTCCACAACGGTCATTTCGTCATGATCGGCCTGGAAGTGGAGGGCAAGCCCTTGCTGCGCGCTTACAGCATCGCCAGCGCCAACTACGAAGAGAACCTCGAGTTCCTCAGCATCAAGGTGCCGGATGGTCCGCTGACGTCGCGCCTGCAGCACCTGAAGGAAGGTGACACCATCCTGGTCAGCCGCAAGCCCGTGGGTACGCTGGTGGTCGACGACCTGAAGCCGGGCAAGCACCTGTACCTGTTCGGCACGGGCACCGGCCTGGCGCCCTTCATGAGCATCATCAAGGACCCGGACGTCTACGAACGCTTCGAGAAGGTGGTGCTGGTGCATGGCGTGCGCTGGGTCAGCGAACTGGCCTATGCCGACTACATCCAGAACGAATTGCCCGCCAATGAGTTCTTCGGCGACATGGTCAACGGCAAGCTGGTCTATTACCCGACGGTCACGCGCGAACCTTTCCGCAACCAGGGCCGCATCACGCAACTGGTGGAGAACGGCAAGCTGTTCGAGGACATCGGCCTGCCGCCCCTGAACCCGGAGGTCGACCGCGCCATGATCTGCGGCAGCCCGCACATGCTGGCCGACATCAGCGCCATGCTGGACAAGCGCGGCTTCGTCGTGTCCGCGGGCGTGGGCCAGCCGGGCGATTACGTCGTGGAACGGGCGTTCGTCGAGAAGTAATCCGGCGCGAGCAGTGCGGCTCGAATAGTCCGGCCCCAGCAATCCGGCGCGTCCCTTTTAAATTACGGCGGCCTCATGGTCCATGACCGGCCATGAGGCGCGCCGTGCTCAGCGCACTTACTCCGGCTCGATGCCCGCCTGCTTGATGATATCCGCCCACTTCTTCGATTCGGCCTTCTGGAACGCGGCCAGTTCGGCGGGCGTGGACGTTTCCGGCACCGTGCCGGTCAGCTTGTAGAACTGCTGGGCGGCCTGGCCCTTGGTGGCCTGGGCCAGCAGGTCGTGCAGCTTCTGGACCACGGCCGGCGGGGTATTCGCTGGCGCGTAGGCCGCGAACCAATAACCCATTTCGTAGCCCGGCACGCCAGCCTCGGCGATGGTCGGCACCTCCGGCGCCAAGGGCGAGCGCTTCAAGGTGGTCACGCCCAGGGCGCGCAGCTTGCCGGATTGCACCTGGGGCAGGCCCGTGGCGGTATCCGTGATCATCATGGTGATCTGGCCGCCCAGCAGGTCCGTGACGGCCAGCGGATTGCTCTTGTAGGGGACATGCAGCAGCTTGACGCCGGTCATCTGCTGCAGCAGTTCGCCCGCGATGCGGCTGCTGGAGCTGCCGCTGCCGAAGCTCAGCTTGCCGGGATTCTTGCGCGCGTCGTTCAGGAAGTCCTGTACGTTCTTGTAGGGCGCGTCCGGCCGCACCACCATGATCTGCGCCCCCTTGCCCAGCAGCGTCAACGGCGCGTAATCCTTGACGGGGTCGTACTGCAGCTGCTTGTACAGATGCTCGTTGGCGGCATGCGTGGTGTTGGTGGTGATAAGCACGGTGTAGCCGTCCGGCGCCGCTCGCGCCACCGCCTGCGCGCCTATCATGGCACTGGCGCCCGGCTTGTTCTCGATGATGACCGTCTGGCCGCTTTCCTGGGTCACCCCCTGGGCAATGGCGCGGCCGATCTGGTCGGTGGCGCTGCCGGGCGCGAACGGCACCACGAAGGTGATGGGGTGGTTGGGAAAGTCGGCGGCTTGCGCCGCCGGCGCCAGGGCAGTGCCGGCAAGCAGTAGCCCCAATACGCAGGACGCGGTGAGTCGCATGGTTGTCTCCAGTTGTGATTGTGCGTTGTGGGAGCACTATAGGCAGGGACGGGGCGATTCGTGAAATCGAAAAACAGGATGAATTCATCAATAAAGCCGATGTCGACCATGCCGGAACCGTCACGGCGGGCAACTCTCGGCGGGCAACTCTTTTTCCCCCTGCTGTTACCACTAGGCCAGCCGCCCGCTGGCCCTTCCGGTCTTTCGCGTGCAACTATTGATGATTAAACTTCGATAGACTAAGGATTAAATCCCAGTAGGATCAAATCCCTCAAGGATCAAATCCCTTAACGCCTTTCGCCTTTCAAGGATTCCGTCATGAGCAAGCAGATCATCCACACCCAGGCCGCGCCCGCCGCCGTGGGGCCTTACTCCCAGGCGGTTGCCGTGAATGGCGGCAAGACGGTCTACCTGTCGGGCCAGATCGGCCTGGAGCCGCATACCGGCGAAATGGTCTCCGAGAACTTCGAGGCCCAGGTGCGCCAGGCCTTCGAGAACATGCAGGCCGTCATCAAGGAGGCGGGGGGCACGCTGGACAATATCGTCAAGCTCACCCTGTTCCTGACGGACCTGGGCAAGTTCGCCGCGGCCAATGCCATCATGGCCGAGATCATTCCGCAGCCGTTCCCGGCCCGTTCCACGGTGGGCGTCGCCAGCCTGCCCAAGGGCGCCCAGTTCGAGGTCGAGGCCATCCTGGTCATCTAGGACCCCGCATCGATATTTCCACGCGCGCGGCCCGGCCGCCCGCAGGATCCACGCTCGACATGCCTGTTTCAGCGGCTTCCCGCAAATCCGCTTCCGCTACCGACGACAAGCCCGCCGCCCGGCGTGGCAAGCCGGCGGGCGCGAAGGCGGACAAGGCCGGCGGCGCCGCGCCGCGCTCCGACCTGGAGCGGCGGCTGCGGACGCTGGGGCTGACCACGCCGATGGACCTGGTGCTGCACCTGCCCTTGCGCTACGAGGACGAGACGCGGGTCACGCCCATCTCCGCGCTGCGCCCCGGCTATCCGGCCCAGGTGGAGGGCGAGATCACGCGCTGCGAGGTCACGTATCGGCCACGCCGGCAATTGACCGCCGCCATTGCCGACGACTCCGGCGAACTGCAACTGCGCTGGCTGAACTTCTATCCCAGCCAGCAGAAGCAGTTGACGGTAGGCCGGCGCCTGCGCGCGCGCGGCGAAGTGCGCGGCGGCATCTTCGGGCGTGAAATGGTGCATCCCCGCATGGCGGCCGCCGACGCGCCGCTGGCGACCGCGCTGACGCCGGTCTATCCGACCACGGAGGGCTTGCAGCAGCCCGTGCTGCGCAAGGCCATTGCGCAAGCCCTGGCGCAGACCGACCTGGGCGACACCTTGCCGGAGGCCGTGCGGGAACGCTACGGCCTGCAAGCCTTCGATGCCTCCATCCGCCTGCTGCACGCGCCCCCGCCGGGCGTCAGCGAGGACGCCTTGATAGAGCGGGCGCATCCGGCCTGGCTGCGCGTCAAGTTCGATGAACTGCTGGCGCAGCAGTTGTCGCTGGCGGCGGCGCGCGCGGCGCGGCGTGCCAACCGTGCCATGCCCTTGCCGGCGACGGACGCCGCCGAAGGGCTGGTGGCGCGCCTGTATGGCGTGCTGCCGTTCAAGCTGACGGCTGCGCAGGAGCGCGTGGTGGCGGAAATCCGTGCCGACCTTGGCCAGCCTTATCCCATGCACCGGCTGCTGCAAGGCGACGTCGGCAGCGGCAAGACCGTGGTGGCCGCCATCGCCGCGGCGCAGGCCATCGAGGCGGGCGCGCAAGTGGGCCTGATGGCGCCGACGGAAATTCTCGCCGAACAGCATTTCGGCAAACTGGTGGATTGGTTGCGTCCGCTGGGCGTGCGCATCGCATGGCTCAGCGGCAGCCTGGGCGCCAAGGCGCGCCGCGAGGCCGCCGCCGCCGTGGCCGCCGGCGCTGTCGACCTGGTGGTCGGCACGCAAGCCCTCATCCAGGACCACGTCGAGTTTTCGCGCCTGGGCCTGTCCATCGTGGACGAGCAGCATCGTTTCGGCGTCGGCCAGCGCCTGGCGCTGGCGCGCAAGGGCGAAACGCCGCGCGCGCGCCAGGTTCCGCATCAGCTCAACATGAGCGCCACGCCCATTCCGCGCACGCTGGCGATGACCTTTTTTGCCGATCTGGACGTATCGGTCATCGACGAATTGCCGCCCGGCCGCACGCCGGTGGTGACCAAGCTGGTCAGCGACGCGCGTCGCGAGGAAGTCGTCGCGCATATGGCCCAGGCGGCGCGGCAAGGCCGCCAGGTGTATTGGGTCTGTCCGCTGGTCGAGGAAAGCGAGGCGCTGGAGTTGCAGACGGCCGTCGACACGCACCAGGCCTTGTGCGAGGCCTTGCCCGACTTGCGGGTGGGGCTGGTGCACGGGCGCCTGACGCAGACGGAAAAGGCCGACGTCATGCAGGCATTCCGCGCCGGCGAGGTCGACGTGCTGGTGGCCACCACGGTCATCGAAGTGGGGGTCGATGTTCCCAACGCGTCCTTGATGGTGATCGAGCACGCCGAGCGCTTCGGCCTGGCCCAGTTGCACCAGCTGCGCGGGCGGGTGGGGCGGGGCACGGCGGAATCGGTCTGCGTGCTGCTGTATGCGACGCCCTTGTCCGCCATCGCGCGGGAACGCCTGCGCGCCATGTTCGAGACCGCCGATGGTTTCGAGATCGCGCGCCGCGACCTGGCGCAGCGTGGGCCCGGCGAATTTCTTGGCACGCGCCAATCGGGCACGGCGCTGTTGCGCTTCGCCGATATCGAGATCGATGCCCGCATCGCCGAGCAGGCGCGCGAAGCGGCGGCCTGGCTGCGTCGCGAACATCCGGCGGCCGCGGAAGCCCATCTGGCGCGCTGGATGCGTGGCCGCGAAGATTTTCTACGGACCTGAGATCCTGGCTGCCGTCCGGGCCGCATTACTGGAACCGCGAATATGACGCTCACCGAACTCAAATATATCGTCGCCGTTGCGCGCGAGCGCCATTTCGGCCGGGCGGCCGAGGCGTGTTTCGTCAGCCAGCCGACCTTGTCGGTGGCAATCCGCAAGCTGGAGGACGAACTGGGCGTGACCATTTTCGAGCGCGGCGGCGCGGAAGTGGGCGTGACGGCCATCGGCCAGCGCATCGTCGCGCAAGCGCAGAAGGTGCTGGAGGAAAGCGCGGGCATCAAGGAAATTGCCCGTCATGGACACGATCCGCTGGCAGGTCCCTTGCGCGTGGGGGTGATCCACACCATTGGTCCGTACCTGCTGCCGCGGCTGGTGCCGGTCCAGATCGCGCGCACGCCGCAGATGCCGCTGCTGCTGCAGGAGAACTTTACGGTGCGCCTGGTGGAGTTGCTGCGCCAGGGCGAAATCGATTGCGCCATCATGGCCTTGCCGCTGCCGGAGGCCGGGCTGGTGGTGCAGCCCCTCTATGACGAACCGTTCCTGGTGGCGGTGCCGCGCGACCATCCCTGGGCCAAGCGCAAGAGCATCCTGGCGGAGGACCTGAAGCAGCAGACCATGCTGCTCCTGGGCAGCGGGCACTGTTTCCGCGACCAGGTCCTTGAAGTCTGTCCGGAGCTGTCGCGGTTTTCCGCGGCCAGCGACGGCATCCAGCGCACCTTCGAAGGGTCGTCGCTGGAGACCATACGCCACATGGTCGCCGCCGGCATCGGCATCACGGTGCTGCCGATCACGGCCGTGCCCGAACATCCGCCCGCGGACAGCCTGTTGACCTATGTGCCGCTGGAGCCGCCCACGCCGGACCGGCGCGTGGTGCTGGCCTGGCGGCGCAGCTTCCCGCGCCTGGCGGCTATCGAGGCACTGGCGCAGGCCATCTATGCCACGCAGCTGCCGGGAGTGCGGATGCTGGAGAACGAAGCGGCGTCGCACCAGGATTGACGGCATTGCGGCGCGGGTCACGGCGTCGACGGCGCCGCGTCGGCGCGCTGGCATGTCGGGCGTCAAGGATCGTTTATTTTCCGGTGGTATTCTTGTTGGGCATTTCATCCTACTGACGAGGTTCATCCATGGCCAAGGTTTCCAAGAACAACGCTGGCGCACCGCGCATCAATATCGGCATTTCGGACAAGGACCGAGCCGCCATCGCCGCCGAGCTGTCCAAGCTGCTGGCTGACTCGTACACGTTGTATTTGATGACGCACAATTTCCATTGGAACGTCACCGGGCCGCTGTTCAATACGCTGCACACGATGTTCATGACGCAGTACACGGAAGAGTGGAACGCGCTGGACAGCATCGCGGAACGCATCCGCGCGCTGGGGCATCATGCGCCGGGCACGTATCGCGAATACGCCAAGCTGTCTTCCATCGCCGAGCCCACGTCGGTGCCGGATGCGATGGACATGGTGCGCCTGCTGGTCAAGGGCAACGAGTCGGTCGCCAAGACCGCGCGCGCCGCTTTCGAGAAAGCCGATGGCGCCAACGACCAACCCAGCGCGGACCTGTTGACCCAGCGCCTGGACATCCACGAGAAAAACGCCTGGATGCTGCGCAGCCTCCTCGAGTAGAGAACCCCCTACCGCACGGAGCGCGGCCGCGGCCAAATCCAACACTAAAGAACCTGGGTCAAATCGGGGAAACCGCGGAGCCGGGTCCCCCGGTCCGCCGGTTTCGCCCCCTGGGGGGCCGCGCTACGCGCGGTACGGGGGGCCTATTACATCGGCGCGTAGTCTGCGACCGGGGCGATGCGGCGTGCCGGGGGGACGATGCGCCAGACGGCGCGGCGGCGCAGGGCGCCGTAGAGTTTCTGGCCCTGCGGCCATGCGTCCAGGCCGCTGTCCGCATTGATGTGTCCCGCGCCTTCGAGGACCACCAGGCGACTGCCCCAGTCCTCGGCGAATTCGCGCGCGCGGGCCAGCTGGCAGCAGGGGTCGTTGTCGCTCGCCACCACCACGCTCTGGAAACCCAGCGGACGACGGGGAATCGGCGCGAAACGCGCTAGGTCGGGATGCGCGCCTGGCCGTTCGATATCCGCCGGCGCCACCAACAGCGCACCAGCCACCTTGCTGCGCAACGGCACGGGCAGGGCCGCGACCGCGATGCACCCCAGGCTGTGCGCGATCAGGAGCGCAGGCCACCGCGCCGCCTCGATGGTGCTGGCCAGCGTCGAGATCCAGGCATGGGGGTCAGGATGTTCCCAGTCCTGCTGAGGCACGCGCACGGCGTGCGGCAGGGTCTGCTCCCACAGCGTTTGCCAGTGGCCGGGGCCGGAATTCTTCCACCCGGGAACGATGATCGGTTGGAATCGCATGGGCAGGATAATGCGCGCGCCGCTATCCAACGCCAACGAATTAATGGTCGATTGTTTATGTCGTGCAGGGAATAAAGCCGCACGCATCCCCTGGCGAAATAGCGCGTTACAACTTGGCCCCCGAAATTGCCAAAGATCCGCACGTCGCGGTCTTCGCCGGATTTCGTTCCTGTATTCTGTTTTTCCTGGCCGCCGGTCGCGGCCAGGGCGCGGGGGCCACGAGCCGGCGCGCGAGATGGGAACGATAAGCACGGAGACAAACGATGCAAGCTTGGCGAAAACTCGCCCCGGCCCTCGGTATCGCGATGGGTCTGGCGGTCAGTGGCGCCGCGTCGGCGCAAGACACACTGCGCATCGCGGTGGTGGGTCCCACCACGGGCCCGGTTACCCAATATGGGGATATGGTGCGCGAAGGCGTCGATACCGCGATGGAGCGGATCAATGCCGCCGGCGGCGTCCTGGGCCTGCGGCTGGAGGCGGTCAGCGTCGACGATGCCTGCGAACCCAAGCAGGGCCCGGTGGCCGCGAATCGCGTGGTCAACGAGAAAATCCATTTCGTGGTGGGGCCGGTCTGCTCGGGCGCGTCGATCGCGGCGGCGTCCATCTATAACGACGAAGGCGTGGTGATGGTCACCCCCTCGGCCACGTCGCCGGCACTGACCGACGGCAAGAAATACACCTTCGTCTTTCGCACCATAGGGCGGGATGACCAGCAAGGGCCGGCGGCGGCGCGCTACATCATCGACAAGATCAAGCCATCGAAGGTGGCGGTGCTGCACGACAAGCAGTCCTATGGCCAGGGCATCGCCGCCGCCGTCAAGGACGGACTGGAGCAGGCCAGGATTCCCGTCGTGCTGTTCGAGGGCATCAATGCCGGCGACAGCGACTATTCCGCCGTCATCACCAAGCTCAAGGCCCTGGGCGTGGATTTCGTGTACTTCGGCGGCTACCATCCGGAAATGGGCCTGCTGCTGCGCCAGGCCGCCGAGCAGGGCTTGAAGACGCGCTTCATGGGGCCCGAAGGCGTGGGCAATCCGGATATCAACGCGATCGCGGGCGACGCGGTGGAAGGCATGCTGCTGACACTGCCGGCGGATTTCGCGCATGACCCGGGCAATGCTGCCGTGGTCAAGGCCTTCGCGGACAAGAAACGCGACAGCAGCGGCGCATTCCAGCTGCCCGCCTATGCGGCCGTGCAGGTCATCGTCGAAGGCATCAAGGGCGCCAATTCCACGGATCCGGCCAAGGTGGCCGCCTATCTGCACGCACACAGCTTCGATACGCCGATCGGCAAGGTCGCATGGAACAAGCAGGGCGACCTGACCGACTTCGCTTTCGATATCTACGCCTGGCACAAGGACGGCAGCAAGACAGCGCAAAAATAAGCGCATGCCGTGCGCCCAGCCCGCACGGCCGCTGACGCACGGCTGCGGCATAATGCCTGCAAGCCATGAAGGCGCCGTCCGGCGCCGTCATGGCTGTCCGCCTTGTCCGTTCACCCATTTCCGCCGTGGCGTTTCCTCATGGTCAGACCTGACTTCATGCCTTTCGAATCGTTCGACAGCGCCGACGCGGCCGTCGAGCGCTTGATCGCCATCTACGATCGCAATACCGCGTTCTTGCGCGATGCCCTGGATCGCGTGACGCATGGCGCGGCCTTGCAGGGGCGGGTGCGCGCCTGCTATCCGTCCATACGCATCGCCGTGAACACGTATGACGCGATCGACTCGCGGCTTTCCTACGGGCACGTGGCCGAGCCCGGGGTGTACCAGACGACGGTGACGCAGCCGGCCTTGTTCAAGCGTTATCTGCGGGAGCAGATCGGGCAGCTCTTGCAGAATCACCGCATGCCGGTCGAGATCGGCGAATCGAACGTCCCCATCCCCCTGCACTTCGCGTTTCCGGATGGCGCCTACGTGGACGGCAGCAAGATCGAGGCCTTGAAGCGGCCGTTGCGGGACATTTTCGACGTGCCGGACCTGGCGATCACCGATGATGCGATCGTCAACGGAACCTGGCATGGGCGCGACCACGAGCCGCGTCCGCTGGGGCCCTTCACGGCGCCGCGCATCGACTACTCGCTGCATCGGCTGCAGCACTACACCGCCAGCAAGCCGGCGGATTTCCAGAACTTCGTGCTCTTCACGAATTACCAGTTCTACGTGGACGAGTTCTGCGCGCGGGCGCGGGCGCTGTTGGCCGACGGAGCCGGCGGCTACGAGGCCTTGGTGGAGCCCGGCGGCCGGGTGACGCTGCGTGGGCAGGCGGTGGAAAGCGCCGGCGCGTCCACGACGCGGCTGCCGCAGATGCCGGCCTACCATCTGGTGCGGCCGGGTAATTCGGGAATCACGCTGGTGAATATCGGCGTAGGGCCCTCGAATGCAAAGACGATCACGGACCATATCGCGGTGCTGCGGCCGCACGCGTGGCTGATGCTGGGGCATTGCGCGGGCTTGCGGACGTCGCAGCGCCTGGGCGACTACGTGCTGGCGCATGGTTATGTGCGCGAGGATCATGTGCTGGACGCCGATTTGCCGACCTGGGTGCCGGTGCCCCCGCTGGCCGAGGTGCAGGTGGCGCTGGAGCAAGCGGTGGAGGAGGTGGCGGGGCTGTCCGGATGGGAGCTCAAGCGCATCATGCGGACCGGCACCGTGGCCACCATCGACAACCGCAATTGGGAGCTGCGCGACCACATGGAGCCCGTGCAGCGCTTCGCGCAGTCACGCGCGATCGCGCTGGATATGGAGTCGGCGACGATCGCGGCGAATGGCTTCCGGTTCCGGGTGCCTTATGGGACGCTCCTGTGCGTGTCGGACAAGCCCCTGCATGGGGAATTGAAGCTGCCCGGAATGGCGACGGAATTCTATCGGCGCCAGGTGGGACAGCATTTGCAGATCGGCATGCGGGCGCTGGAGCGGCTGCGGGAGATGCCCCCGGAACGATTGCATTCCCGGAAGTTGCGCAGCTTCATCGAGACGGCGTTCCAGTAGGGAAGGCGGAATGGCTGTGGGCCGCTTGTTGTAGGCCGTTGTAAGCCGCTACCGTTGGGCTACATTTTTTGACGTTTTCGCAGACCTGTGCGCGGGAAAGCATGTTCCATTAAAGCTTTGTTTTCCGCTGTGCGCCGCCGCTGATCGCCGCGGCGCCACGGCAAAGGAGATTTGAGCTTTATGTCTACTGCGACCCCATACGTGCGTGGCGCCGTGCTGGCTTCGGCCTGCGCGGCCTTGCTGCTGGCGGGATGCGCGTCGGATAAGCCGAAGTACGCGGAAACGTTCAGCGACAAGGGAACCTATACGCGGGACTACCCCGTTCCCGGCAAGGACGCGTGCGAAGCGGCGCGGCGCGCGCTGTTGAGCCAGGGGTATACGATCCAGAAGGCCAAGGACGATGGCGTGGACGCCATCAAGAACTTCCAGGGGCAGGACCAAACGCATACCCAGCTGTCGATGCACGTGGTGTGCGCGACGGACGGCAGGGACGGGCGGCATAGTACGGCGTTCGTGAACGCGGTGCAGGACCACTACATCATCAAGAAGAACAGTACCTCGGCGGGTGTGGGGCTGAGCGTGCTGGGGTCGGTTTCCATGCCGTTCGGATCGTCGGACGATTCGCTGTCCAAGATCGCCAGCGAGACAATCGATGCGCCGGATTTCTACGACAATTTCTTCGGCTTGATGACCCGCTATATGCCTGCGCCGGAAAGCGGGGCGGCGGCCAAGGACCAGGCGGCTAAGGACCAGGCGGCCAAGGATCAGGCGGCCAAGGACCAGGCGGCCAAGGACCAGGCGGCCAAGGATCAGGCGGCCAAGGATCAGGCGAATCACGCGGCCGGTGGGGATCCGTCGTCCGGCGACGGCGCCCAGCCGGGGGCCGGCGAGACGCCTTGACGGCCTGGCGTCGACGGGTCGCCGCCAGGGGTATTGCGGTTCACGAGGTCGAGGCCCGCCAGGGATCGTACACTTACGCCCTTTACGGATTTGACCTGGCCGTTTTTCATGTCGATCACTATCAACGAAGAGTTGCGCGCGTACATCGATCCCCTTACCGAGGACGAGTACGCGGCGCTGGAGCGTAGCCTGCTGGCGGAAGGATGCCGCGACGCGCTGGTGCTATGGGGCGATGTCCTGGTGGACGGGCACAACCGCTACGCCATTTGCCAAAAACACGGGATTCCCTTCAATACCGTGCAAAATCCCCGCTTCGAGAGCCTGGACGACGTCCATTTGTGGATGATCGACAACCAGTTGGGACGGCGCAGCGTGTCGGACTTCCAGCGTGGTTTGATGGCCCTGCGCAAGAAGGAAATCATGGCGCTGCGCCGCGTGCGCGCCCAGGCTCGCCGCGCTGCGGCGTCCGGGGATGCCCAAGCGGGTACGGCGCCCGGTTCGCACGACCCGGCCAGCGGGGAGGACGGCGATTCCCCATCCGGCGCGCAGGATGGGCAGGCCGCCGCCGGGGCATTGCCCGGCAGCGCTTCCATGCCGGCGGACGGCGCGGACATGTCGGGGCAGGAAGGTGCCGCCTCGGATGACGAACCGCCGTGGAACCGGCAGACCGCGGCCCGGGTTGCCCGGGTGACGCCCGCGACACTGACGCAAATCGAGAAGATCCAGAAAAGCGCGGCGCCGGAGCTGGTTGACGCCATCAAGTCGGGAGTGATTTCCATCAACGCGGCCGCGGCGGTGGCGTCGCTGCCGGCCGAGGACCAGGTCGCGGCCGTGGCTGGCGGCAAAAAGGAACTGCGCGCCGCCGCACGCCAGGTCAGGGAGGCCCGGGCGCCCGCCAAGCCGCCGCGACCCGACTTGCCCGACCCGCCCGCCGACGCGACGCCCGAACAGTTGCAAATTCACAACTTGATGCGCCAGGTCGCCGATCTCAAGGACGAGCGGGACCAGCTGAAGAAAAAGGTCCAGCAGCTGACGATCGCCTTGGCCCAGGCGCGCGGCGAGGGCGGCGACTGAAATACCGGCGAGCCTTGCGCGCCATGGTTCGCCGGCCATGGCAACTGATCGCGCCATCCCTTTTCCTGGAGGGCGCGGGCATTGTGCGTGCCGAAGTGTTCGCCCGCTGGCAAGTATGGCCAGGTATAACTTGTGTAACTTACTTTCATGATTCGCTGGCGGCGCCCGCGGGCGCGTTATATCCTGACCAATCTTGCATATGTGCGTCTCCAGTCGCACCGGTGCAATTGGGATCCGAGGGGCATCGGCAGTCGGCCGGTTCGTATCGCGGCAGGCTGCCATAGCGGGTTCCCGCCTGGCGGTTGAGAGGTTTCAAGGGTGAGGGCTAGGCCATGGACGAAATGAACGACGTCGCGACGATGCAATCGGCGCCGTCTCGACCCGTGTTATTGCTCAATGAAGCATGCGCGGCCGCGCGCCGCTGCGAAGCCGAAGCCGTGTGCCAGGCCATCGACAGGGCCTTGGGCGAACTGGTCGGCCACAAGCTGTTCACCGTCTACTTCGTCTCGCAGGAAACGCATGAAATCGTGCGGATGTACAGCAGTCGTCCGCGCTTGCATCCGGTGGGCCGGCAACATCCCGTCGGGACGCCGTCCTGGAACGACCTGGTCATCGCACGCGGGCAGCCCTACATCGGCTGCGACGCGAATGATTTGCGCTGGGCCGGCGCCAACCCGGATGACTTCGCGGAGCTGGGCTGCGCTTCGATGCTCAACGTGCCGGTCGTCGTCCAGGGCGAAACCGTGGGCATGTTGAGCCTCATGCACGAAGAAGGCTGGTATCGCGACCCGCACGTGCAGATGGCCATGCCTTTCGCCTACTTGCTGGCGCCGGCCTTCGCCGCCGCGCGTCAGTGGGTGGAAGCGTAGTAGATCCTGCCGCTTTCCTCGCCCGCCTCCACGCGCAGCCGCGTGCCCGGGGGCAGCGAGGCCAGTTGGCTCCACGTATCGGCATCCACGACCGCGATGGGGACCTGAGCCGCATAGAGCTCCGACGCGACGATGCAACCCAGCGCCACGATCAGGTCGCGCTCGCGCATGACGATGGCCGCGGGGCCCGTGCCCTTGCGTATGGCCTCGGCCAGGACACTGCTGCTGCTGCTCGATCCCTTGGCGCGGGACATCAACAAGATAACGTCGGCCAGGGCGGTGTCATATTGCGGGTGGTGGGCTTCAATGATGCGGCCGGCGTTCGCGTCATAGCCGCCCCAAAAACTGAGCGGTTCATCCAGCATGCAGGATGGTCCGCTGCCTACGCCCGGCACGACGCCATCCGCGTCCCAATATCTATTGTCCATCGAATGCCACCATGCCCAGCTGGGCGGAACGGACGCACTCGCCCAGGCTGCCATAGGCTACCTGCACGCCGATGTTGGCGGGGGCGTAATGCGCCCATTTGCCTGAATTGGTCATCACCACGCCACGGGTGTCGCGCATGATGGGCGTCAGGTAGGTACAGGTGTCGGTGACGAATTCCACGCCGGCCTGCCGCAGGCGCGCCGCCAGCCCGTTGGCCTCCATCTCCCACAGGATGTAGCGGCTGGTGTTGACGTAGAAGTCCACCGCCAGGGGCGCCCCTTGCCGCGCCAGCAGGGCTTCGAGCCGGGCGCATTCCGCCAGGGAAAAATGCGGGGTGCCCACGCTTACCGCGGCGAGGGTCGCGCCGGCGGGCGCCTGGTTCAGGCTGTCGCGCATGGCGCGCAGGTCGGCGGCGGTCACCGTCATGGACCGGACGGGCGGCTGGCCGCCCAGCGCTTGCGCCAGGCTGGGGGCTTCCGGCGTCAGGCCGATAGCGTGAAAGAGCGCAATGGCGCCGCTGGAGGCGGCCGCCGCCCCCAGCGCCTTGAGTTCATCCTCGCCGGTATCGGACGGCAGGCCTTCGATGACGGGGATGAGCGGGCCCGCATGGCGTCCCAGCCACAGCCCCAGGGCGGCATACCAGATGTCGCGGCCGTCGGGGTCGGAGGGAAAGCCGTCCACGCGGAACAGGACCTGGCCCAGGCGATTCTCCGGCAGGTGCAGGCCGCAGTACGGCGCGCGGCCGGTCAGGGCGGCGCACAGGTCGATGAAGTCGCCATAGCGGTTGGTGCGCGCTCCCAGCACCGAGTTGGCGAAGACGATGGCATTCGATTCCGCCCAGGCGATCTGTTGCCCGAGGCGCGGCCGGTGCTTGAGCTGGTAGGGGGCGCATGTGAATGTGGACTCGCAACCCAGTTCCAGGTGCGCCTGCATCAGGCGCGACGCGTCACGGCGCAGCGCGTCGCCGCCGCGAAAGAGCTCCGGATGGATCAGGTCCACCGAGCCGACGTTCAGCGTGGTGGGGACCACGACCTTGCCGCCTCCCGACACCAGGCGCTCGACGAAATCCAGGCTGGTCTGGCCGTGGTAGAGGCAGCCGTCGATATGCGCGCTTTCGATATCGACCAGGCGTGCGGCCCCCATCACGCCGGCGCAGCGCACGAGGACGCGCATGGCCAGCGCGGCCGCCGGTCCATGGCGGCCATCCAGCCGTTCCCGATCCTGCAGGGACAAGGTGACCAAGCGGTGAGCCTCCGGTTCCTGGCAGCGCGTCCGGGAATTTTAGCGATGCCGGGTAATGATGTATTACATAATTGCGATTGTGACACGGCAGGGCCCCAAGCAGAATTCCCGCGATTCGGGACGGCCGTCTTGTCCAGGCAAGGTCCCATGTTCCAGCAAATAGGACGGTAGGCGCGTAGGCGCGGCCGTAATGAAGCAGTGGCAAATCGAGAAGTGGCGGCCCGTGGCCGCGCAAGCAAGTGCGCGGGGCAGGGCGTGGCCAGGGCGCTCCTGGCCTTGGCGATGGCGACGGGCGGCGCGGCGGCGCAGGCGGCCTACATCGTGGTCGACACTGGCCACACGCCGCAGCATCCGGGCGCGACGGGGGCCAGCGGTCGTGTCGAATACCAGTACAACCTCGATTTGAGCGGGGCGGTGGCCCACGACCTGATGGCGCTGGACGACCGGGTGAAGCGGATCTCCGTCAATGGCAAGGACATCGCGCTGAAGGAGCGTACCGCGCAGGCGCAGGGCGCCGATTTCTTCATCTCCATCCATCATGACTCCATGCAGCAGGCCTGGATCGACGCGGGACGCCAACGCGAGTTCGCCGGTTTCTCGATTTTCGTTTCGCAGCTGAATCCCCACTACGAGCAGAGCCTGCATTGCGCACAGGCGATAGGCGAGCGGCTGCTGGCCGCGGGCGAGCAGCCGTCCCTGTATCACGCCACCCCCATACCCGGCGAGAACCGGCCGCTGCTCGACAAGCGCCTGGGCATCCATCGCTTCGACGACCTGGCGGTGCTGAAAACCGCGTCCATGCCGGCGGTGCTGGTGGAGGCGGGCGTCATCGTCAATCCCGACGAGGAGAAACGCCTGGCCGAGCCCCAGACCATTGCCAAGTTGGCCAACGCCATCGCGCAGGCCGTCCACGACTGCAATGCACAATCCTGAGCGGGATGGCCTGCGCACCGTCCCGGCATCTTCATCTCCCAGCTCGCGCGCATGAGGAAAAACCAAATGAGAAACTTTGCCTTCAGTGCAGGCGTCTTCAGTACCCGCGTCTTCGGTTCCGCCGTGGCATTGGCGGCCCTGGCCGCCGCCTTCGTGTCGACCGACGCCCAGGCGGCCGGCTGCGCCAAGCCGCGCAATGCCTTCGACCAGGTCTATTGCTCCGGCAATCTGTTTTCACAGACCGATCATGACCTGAATACCGCTTATACGGACCTGCGCAAGCTGCTCAAGCCCGCGCAGCAGGATGCGCTGAAGCGGGGCCAACTGGCCTGGATCAAGAACCGCGACGAACAGTGCAGCTACGAGAAGCCCAACGGCTACTACGTGAACCTCGATTGCGCGGTGAGCCTGACGCGGCAGCGCCTGGACTTTCTGAAGGAACGCGAGCGCGAGTGCAAGAGCACCGGCTGCGTGGACGACAAGCTGGGCGGTTGACCGGCAGCGGGATGGCTGGCGGCGGCTTGGCGAGAGGGGCTGCTCGCCAGGGACGCCGGCGTCCGCCTACGACTCCCGCTATCAATTCCCGGTGTCCGCCCCGGACCCGCGCGCCAGCGCGGTGGCGCGATCCAGCGCGGTGGCCAGCCGCGCGCGTTCCTCGTCGTCGAATTGCGAGAGGAAGAGCTCGGCTACCGCCGACTGGTAGACCTTCCACATCTTCTTGCGCAGGGCCCGCCCTTCCTCGGTGATGGTGGCATAGGCGGCCCGCCCGTCCTCCGCGGAGCGCGACCGCACGACCAGCCTTTCCTGTTCCAGGCGGTCGATCAGCCGCGTCAGGTTGTAGCGCTCGATGACCAGGTTGTCGGCCAATTCATGCATGCGCCGCATGCCGTTCTTGCCGCTTTCCAGGCTCCACAGGACGTCGTACCACGCATAGGCCGGCAGGCCAGCCTGGGCCAGGCGCCGCTCGATTTCCTTGATGAGCGCCCGGTGCGCCCGTACGAAAGAGAACCAGGGGTCCGGTTCGTTCTTGGCCATCCGCGATATCCCTCCCATTCATTGCGGCTTTGACGCTGCTTCGGTGTTGAATTGCAAATGCAATCATACCTCTGTACGATCGCGGTTTATGGATTGCAAATGCAACGATTGCTTTTGCAAAGAGTTTCGTGACCGTCCCTGGCTGGCGCCCTGGTAGGACCGTGCCATGGATGGGCGCGCCGGCTTGTCCGGGCGCCCGCATATTCTGGAGACCGCAATGAAGCAAGATGTCGCGCATGTCGATGCCGATCCACAGGAAACCAAGGAGTGGCTGGAGGCGCTGGAGGCCGTGATCGCCGTGGAAGGGCGTTCCCGCGGACACTACCTGATCGAACAATTGATCGATTTCGACCAGGCGCGTCACGGCGACGTCTATCGGTCCATCACGACGCCCTACGTCAACACCATTCCGTGGGCGCGGCAGCCGGCGTATCCCGGCAACCTGGCGCTGGAACGCCGGCTCAACGCCTATGTCCGCTGGAACGCCATGGTCATGGTCCTGCGCGCGGGCAAGCATTCGAACGTCGGCGGGCATATCGCGACGTATCAATCGGCCGCCGTGCTCTATGACGTCGGCTTCGACCACTTCTTCCGCGGCCGCACGGACACCTTCGATGGCGACATGGTGTACATCCAGGGCCATTCGGCGCCCGGCATCTATGGCCGCGCCTACCTGGAGGGACGGCTCGACGAGGCGCGCATGGACAATTTCCGCCGCGAGGCGGGGCGTCCCGGCATTTCGTCCTATCCCCATCCACGGCTGATGCCGGAGTTCTGGCAATACCCCACGGTGTCGATGGGGCTGGGGCCGCTTACCGCCGCCTACCAGGCGCGCTACATGAGATACCTGGAGCTGCGCGGCCTGAAGACCCACCAGGGACGCAAGGTGTGGGCTTTCCTCGGCGATGGCGAAATGGACCAGCCGGAGTCGCTGGCGGCGATTGCGCTGGGAGGCCGCGAGCGGCTGGACAACCTGATTTTCGTGGTCAATTGCAATTTGCAGCGCCTGGATGGTCCGGTACGGGGCAATGCCAAGGTCATGCAGGAGCTGGAGGCGACCTTTCGCGCCGCCGGCTGGAATGTCATCAAGGTGGTCTGGGGCAGTGGCTGGGACAGGCTGCTCGACAAGGACACGACGGGCTTGTTGCGCCAACGCATGATGGAATGCGTGGATGGCGACTACCAGACCTTCAAGTCGCAGGACGGCGCTTACGTGCGGGAGCATTTCTTCGGCAAGTATGCCGAACTGCGCGAACTGGTCGCGGATCTTTCCGACGACGATATATGGGCATTGACGCGCGGCGGCCATGACCCGGAGAAGGTGCATGCCGCGTATCGCGAGGCCGTCCGTACGACGGGCCGCCCCACCGTGGTCCTGGCCAAGACCGTCAAGGGCTTCGGCATGGGCGAGGCGGGCGAGGGCCAGAACATCAATCATCAGTTGAAGAAGATGAGCGCCGACGCGGTGCGCGCGTTCCGCGATCGCTTCGCGCTGCCCGTCGCGGACGAGCAGTTGGAGGACATGCCCTACCTGCGCCCGGAGCCGGACAGCGAAGAAGCCCGCTATCTGGCCGCCAGGCGCGCGGCCCTGGGCGGCTACATCCCCGCGCGCTTCCATGGGGTCGATCCCTTGCCTGTTCCGCCGTTGTCCACCTTCGGAAACCAGTTGCAAGGCAGCGGCGAGCGCGCGTTGTCGACCACCATGGCTTTCGTGCGCATCCTGACCGCGCTGTTGAAGGATCCGGCGCTGGGCCAGCGGGTCATCCCCATCGTGCCCGATGAGTCGCGCACCTTTGGCATGGAGGGCTTGTTCCGCCAGATCGGCATCCACTCCCACGTGGGCCAGCTCTATACGCCGCAGGACGCCGGGCAGTTGAGCTACTACAAGGAGGCGATGGACGGACAGATCCTGCAGGAGGGTATCAACGAATCGGGCGCCATCGCGTCCTGGATCGCGGCCGGCACGTCCTACAGCAATCATGGCCTGGCGACGATCCCGTTCTACATTTTCTATTCGATGTTCGGCTTGCAGCGCGTCGGCGATCTGGCGTGGGCCGCGGCCGATGCCCGCACTCGCGGCTTTCTGCTGGGCGCGACGGCCGGGCGGACCACGCTGATGGGAGAAGGGTTGCAGCACGATGACGGCCATAGCCATGTGCTGTCGTCCGTCATCCCAAGTTGTATTTCCTACGATCCTACGTTCGCGTATGAGCTGGCTGTCATCATCCAGGATGGCTTGCGGCGCATGTTCGTGGAGCAGGAGGATGTGTACTACTACATCACGCTTCTCAACGAGAACTACCCGCATCCGGCCATGCCGGCGGGCGTGGAGGCGGGCATCCTGAAGGGGTTGTACCTGCTGCGTGAGGGGGGCGGTGCCGGAGCGGACGCGCCGCGCGTGCAGTTGATGGGTAGCGGGGCCATCCTGCGGGAAGTGCAGGCGGCGGCGGATTTGCTGTCGCAGGACTTCGGCATCGAGAGCGACGTCTGGAGCGCGCCCAGCCTGACGGAAGTGCGGCGCGAGGGCCTGGCGGTGGAGCGGTGGAACATGCTGCATCCCGATGCAGCGCCGCGCGTGCCCTATGCGCAAGCGTGCCTGGAGGGGCGGCGCGGGCCGGTCGTGGTGGCGACGGATTACATGAAGATCGTCGGCGACCAGATCCGGCCTTTCATCCCTGGCCGCCGCTTCATCTCCCTGGGCACGGATGGCTTCGGGCGGTCCGATACCCGCGAATCGCTGCGCGCCTTCTTCGAGGTCGATCGCCATTTCATCGTCCTGGCCGCCTTGAAGGCCCTTGCGGATGATGGCGCGATTCCTCGCCAGCGCGTGGGCGACGCGATCGCCCGCTATGGGATAGACGTGGACAAGGCGGATCCCGCGGCGGTTTGAAGCAGCGGATGCATGGCGCCGGGAACGTCCGCCCGGCTGCTCCGGCCTCGCCGCGCGGGCCCGTCCGGCGCAGCACGGCCGGCACCGCATCGCCGGCGCGGCGCACGAGCGCGGCTCCGCCGGCGCCGAGCCTCCGGCGCGCACCCGGCGCGGCGCCCCTGAGTGGCGCCCCCGCGCGGCACTCCCCGCACGGCACTCCCGGCGCGGCACTCCCACGCGGCACTCCCACGCGGCACTCCCACGCGGCACTCCCACGCGGCACTCGCGCGCGGCCCCCCCGCACGGCACTCCCCGCGCGGCACTCCCCGCGCGGCACTCCCCGCGCGGCACTCCCCGCGCGGCACTCCCGCGCGGCACTCCCGCGCGGCACTCCCGCGCGGCCCCCCCGCACGGCACTCCCCGCACGGCACTCCCCGCGCGGTACCCCCGCGCGGTACCCCCGCGCGGGGCTCCGCCGCGCACCCCAAATAATCTTGAATAGAGATTAAAAAATATATATAGTTCTCAAAAAAAGATTTTTAATGCGGCCGCCTCCCCCACGGGCCACCGTCATCGAAATCCCGCTTTGAGAACCCCATGGAACTTGCCGAACTGGAAATCTTCCGCGCCGTCGCCGCCGAACAAAGCGTGACCCGAGCCGCGCAACGCTTGGGACGCGTCCAATCCAACGTGACCACCCGGCTGAGGCAATTGGAAGAAGGCCTGGGCGTCGACCTGTTCCGGCGCGACAACAAGCGCATGACGCTGACCCCCGAGGGCGACCGCATGCTGGGATACGCCGAACGCCTGCTGGCGCTGGCGGAGGAAGCCCGGCAGACGGTGCGCAGCGAAGCGCCCAGCGGCCGGCTGCGGCTGGGAACCATGGAAGCCGCCGCGGCAAGCCGCCTGCCGGAGCCCCTGGCGCGATTCCGCGCGGATTGGCCGCAAGTCACCATCGACGTCCAGACCGGCACGACCCAGGCGCTGGCCGATGCGGTGGCGGAGTCGCGCCTGGATTGCGCCATCGTGGCCCATCCCGCCGCCGGCGATCCCCAGGACGCCGACATGCGCGAACTGGGCGAGGGCCTGGAAGGGCGCTACCTGTTCACCGAAGACCTGATGTTGGTGACCCCGCCCGGTCATCCCGCGCCGCGTACGGCCGCCGACCTGCAAGTGCGCAGCCTCGCCGCATTCGCGCAGGGATGCACCTACCGCAAATGCGCCTTGCAGTGGCTGGCGGAGCAGGGCGGCGATCCGGCGCAATGGACGCTGCTGGACCTGAACTCCTACGACGCCATCCTGGCCCGCGTGATGGCGGGGACCGCCGCCGCCGTGCTGCCGCGGTCCCTGATCGATATGCGGCGGGCGCCGGCCGGCGCGGGCGTCACCACCCTGCGTCCCGTCCATAGCTATCTCATCCGCCGCGCGGGTTTCGATACCGCGGCCTTGCGCGAGTTTTCCAGGAGACTTTGATGTCCGCCTCTTCCAGCCCCGCACCGGCCGCCATCGCCGCCTTGCGCACGCGATAGCCCGGTTTGCCGGGTTGCCCATCTTCTTCCCATCCGCCTTCTCTGACCCGTTTTCCCTTTCTCCACACCCATACCACCCAGGAGACCCTCATGTCCCAGTCGCCCTCCGTCTCGTCCTCCAATTCGGCCGGCGCTTCCCTGGCCGCTCGCCTTGGCCTGTCCGCGCCCATCATCCAGGCGCCGATGGCGGGCACCGGTACGCCGGCGCTCGCCGCGGCGGTGAGCAACGCCGGCGGCCTGGGTTTCCTGGGCGTGGGCGCGATGAACGCCGGCGCCGCGCAGGCGGCCATCGCGCAAACCCGCGCGCTGACGGGCCGGCCCTTCGGCATCAACGTGTTCTGCCATGCGCCGGCACAGGCCGATGCGGACGCGGAAGCCGCCTGGCTGCGCTATCTGGCGCCGGAGTTCGAGCGCCACGGCGCCCTGCCTCCCGCCGTCTTGAAGGAGATCTACACCAGCTACCTGGCGGACACGGACATGCAGGCCTTGCTGCTGCGGGAAAGGCCCGCCGTGGTGAGCTTTCATTTCGGCCTGCCCGCCGCCGACCACATCCAGGCGCTGCGCGCGGCCGGCGTTCTGCTGATGGCCACGGCCACCAACCTGGACGAGGCCAGGCGCATCGAGGCGGCGGGTATCGACGCGATCGTGGCGCAGGGTATCGAGGCTGGCGGCCATCGCGGCGTGTTCGATCCGGCCGCGCCCGATGACAAGCTGGGTACCTTGGCCCTGGTCCGCCTGCTGGCCACGCAGACCCGCCTGCCGGTGGTCGCCGCCGGCGGCATCATGGACGGCGCCGGCATTGCCGCCGTCCTGGCGCTGGGCGCCCAGTTGGCGCAACTGGGCACTGCCTTCGTCAGCTGCCCCGAGTCGGCCGCCGACGCGGCCTACCGCCAGAATCTCCTAGGTCATGAGCAGGTCAGCACCGCGCACACCCGTGCGATTTCCGGCCGGCTGGCGCGCGGCGTCCGCAACCGGCTGGTGGCGCTGGGCGAGGCCGCGGGTGCGCCGCCCGCGCCGGACTATCCCATCGCCTACGACGCCGGCAAGGCCCTGCACGCGGCAGCCAAGGCCCAAGGCGACCACACCTATGCCGCGCATTGGGCGGGGCAGGCCGCCGCGCTTTCGCGTTCGCTGCCCGCGGGCGAACTGGTGGCCTTGCTGGAGGTGGAACGCCGGGCGGCGACCGAGGCGCTGGCCCGCTTCTGATCTGCCGGTGCCGGACGCGATCGGGCGCCCCAGATTCGTCCTAAATCCCTTGCGGATCAAGGAATTCTTACATTTGTGCGACGCAATATGAAAAAAGATATGTTGCATGCCTTCCCCGGCCTAAAGACCCCACGGGAAAAGACGTAAAGGAGAAGGTAAGAAAGCGGTGCGTCAACACTCGATTTCTTGGGGCGTCCGGCAAAACCGGATGCCCGGGTTCATCCCGCGGTCCCGGACCGTACCTCGCTGCATTGGCAGTAATCAAGACTAGGACAAGAAATCGTCATGTTGAAGAATATGAAAATCGGCGCCCGCCTGGCGCTCGGGTTTGGTTTGGTGCTGGCCCTCGCCATCGTGATCACCGGCATCAGCCTGTGGCGCTTGAGCGGCGTGGCCGACGCCAGCCGCGTCATGATGGAGCGGCCCCTGGCCAAGGAACGCATGACCAACGACTGGGCCAATTTCGTCCTGGTGGGTATCACGCGTACTTCTGCCATCGCCAAGAGCTCCGATGCTTCCCTGTCCGCCTTCTTTGCCGGCGACGCTGCGGAAGGCACGCGCGTTTCGCTGGAAATCATGAAACAGCTGGAGCCGCTGATCAGGAACGAAGACGAGCAGGCGGTCTACAAGAAGATCATGGACGTGCGAGGCGGGTATGTGAATGCGCGCGACACGATCATGAAGCTGAAAGCGGAAGGCAAGGCCGACGAGGCCAGCAAGGTCTTCGAATCCGCCTTCCGGCCGGCCTCGGTCAGCTATAGCAAG
This sequence comes from Achromobacter aloeverae, assembly GCF_004121055.1. Lineage (GTDB taxonomy): Bacteria > Pseudomonadota > Gammaproteobacteria > Burkholderiales > Burkholderiaceae_B > Bordetella_C > Bordetella_C aloeverae. The sequence continues at coordinate 301,994 of NZ_PYAL01000001.1, read as the reverse complement.
CTGCTGGCCGAGTTCGTTGGCCTGCAGCGCAAGCGTCTGGACCAGGAAGCGGCCCATATCCAGGAAATCGAAGCGAGCAGCCGCCAGCAGCTGATCCTCCTCGCCGCCCTGGCGCTGGCCTTCGGGTCCCTCTGCGCGTGGGCGCTGACGCGCGGCATCACGCGACCCCTGGCGTCGGCCCTGGTCGCCGCCCGCCGCGTCGCCGACGGCGACCTGAGCAGCGAGATCGCGGTGCATGGCCGCGACGAGACCGGCCAGTTGCTGCACGCCCTGCAGACCATGAACGGAAACCTGCGCAACATCGTCGGCCAGGTCCGCGGCGGCACCGATTCCATCGCCACCGCCGCGCGGGAAATCGCGGCCGGCAACCTGGACCTGTCCTCGCGCACCGAGGAACAGGCCAGCTCCCTGAGCGAGACGGCCGCCACCATGGAGCAGATGACCGTCACCGTCAAGCAGAACGCGGAAAATGCGCGCCAGGCCAATCAACTGGCCATGTCGGCGTCCGAGGTGGCGAGCCGCGGCGGCGCCGTGGTGTCGCAGGTGGTGGGAACCATGACTTCGATCAACGAGTCGTCGCGCCGCATCGTGGACATCATCGGCGTGATCGACGGCATCGCGTTCCAGACCAACATCCTGGCGCTGAACGCGGCGGTGGAAGCGGCTCGCGCCGGCGAGCAGGGCCGCGGCTTCGCCGTGGTGGCCAGCGAAGTCCGCAGCCTGGCGCAGCGATCGGCCACGGCGGCCAAGGACATCAAGCAGCTGATTGGCGATTCGGTGTCCAAGGTCGACAGCGGTTCGCAATTGGTCAGCCAGGCCGGCGCGACCATGGAGGAGATCGTCGAAAGCGTGAAGCGGGTCACCGACATCATGGGTGAAATCAGCGCGGCGACGCACGAGCAGACCGGCAGTATCGAACAGATCAACCTGGCCATCGCGCAGATGGAGCAGGTAACGCAGCAGAATGCCGCGCTGGTGGAGGAAGCCGCCGCCGCGTCGGGCGCCATGCAGGACCAGACCGCGACGCTGGCGCAATTGGTCAGTATTTTCCGCCTGGCGCACGGCACCGCCGAGCAGGCTGTCGCGCGCTTGACCGAGGCCAGGCCGGATGCAGGGGAGTTTGCCGTCCTGCCCGCTTGATGCCTGGAATACGAGGGTGGAACGCAAGGAAGGCGCCTGCGGGAAGCACGGCGAGGGCGGGATGGCAACGGATATGCAGTGGTGCCTGGGCCGGGATGTGATACCCGCCCTGAAGCCGGCGCCGCACGGCGCGGAGGACCGGAGCGGCCTGGAAGACGCGGGTCGCGTCGATGTCGCGAACCTCATGCGCGAGCTGGATACCCTGCGCGCTTATATCGGTCACCTGCAGTGCCGTTTCGATCTCATCGTCCAGGCGACCAGCGACGGATTGTGGGACCTGGAAATCGGCGACAGCGATGGCAGCGATCCCGATACTCCTTGCTGGCTGTCTGGCCAATTCAGGCGCCTGCTGGGGTATGGCCCGCTGGATGAGCTTCCTCATCGGCTGGGCACGTGGTCGTCGCGCCTGCACCCGGATGACCGGGCGCGGGTGCTGAATGCCTTCGCTGCCCATGTCGGCGACCGCAGCGGCCAGACGCCCTATGACGTGACGTACCGGCTGCGCTGCCGCGACGGCAGCTACCGCTGGATACGCGCGCTGGGCCGCACCTTGCGCGCCCCGGACGGCAGGGCGCTGCGCGTGGCCGGCGCAATGACCGACATCACGGACAGCATGGTGCTGCTGGACCTCAAGCGTTATGCCGAAGACATCGCGGCCCGCTACCGCGACCAGGCGTCCTTGCTGGACAAGACCACCGACGCCGTCGTCGTGCGGGGACTGGATGGGCGCATCCAGTTCTGGAACAAGAGCGCCGAGCGCATGTATGGCTGGTCGTCGGAGGAGGCGACGGGACGCCTGGTGGCGGAACTGATCTATGACGACCATGCCTTGCTGGACGACATCACCGGCCGCATCCTGACGCACGGAGAATGGCGCGGCGAGATCCGCCATCGGCGCAAGGACGGCACCACCTTCCCGGTGGAAGGACATTGGACCCTGGTGCTGGACGAGGCCGGCGAGCCCAAGGCCATCATGGTGATCAACACCGATATCACCCAGCGCAAGGCCGCCGAGCAGAAGATACGCGTGCTGGCCATGTACGACTCGCTCACCGGCTTGCCCAATCGCACGCTATGCATGGAAAGCCTGGGCCGCGCGCTGCTGGAAGCGCGGATGAACGACGGCATGCTGGCGGTGTTGTTCATGGACCTGAATCGCTTCAAGGAAATCAACGACACGCGCGGCCATGGCGTGGGCGACCAGGTGCTGGTGCAGGTGGCGCGACGCTTCCAGGCGGTGCTGGGCAAGGGCGAGATCCTGTCCCGCCTGGCCGGCGACGAATTCATCGTCGCCACGCCCGTGGCCAATCGCGACGCGGCGTCGGAGCTGGCGCAACGGTTGCAGGGCGCGTTGACGGACCCGGTGGCGGCCGCCGACCACACGTTCTTCATGCGGGTGAGCGTCGGTATCGCCGTGCATCCGATGGACGGCGCCACCATAGACGACCTGCTCAAGCGCGCGGACATCGCCATGTACCGGGCCAAGCGCGGCGGCGGCGGCCATGTGTTCTACGAACCGGAAATGAGCGATGGCCTGGCCGAGCGCATGGAATTGGCCAAGGACCTGGCGCGGGCGCTGGACAATGGCGAGCTGCAACTCCATTACCAGCCGAAGGTGGACCTGGGGACCGGCGCGATGGTGGGGGCGGAAGCCTTGCTGCGCTGGTACGATCCGCGGCGCGGCTGGGTCAGTCCCGCGGATTTCATTCCCATCGCCGAAGGCCGCGGCATGATGGTGCCGCTGGGACGCTGGGTGCTGCGCGAAGCGTGCCGCCAGATGAAGGCATGGCAGCGCCAGGGCCTGCATTTTTCCGGGCGGCTGGCGATCAACCTGGCCGCGCAGGAACTGGACGATGGCATGTTGGCCAGCAATATCGTCGACATCGTGCGGGCGGCGGACCTGGCGCCGTCATCCTTCGAGCTGGAGTTGACCGAAAGCGGCCTGATGGGGGACGTCGAGCGCGCCATCGTGGTCATGGCGGCGCTGAAGACGGCCGGGTTCGCGCTGTCCATCGACGACTTCGGCACCGGCTACTCCTCGCTGGCCTATTTGAAGCGCCTGCCGGTCGACAAGCTGAAGATCGACATCTCCTTCGTGCGGGACATGCTCAACGACCGCCACGACCACACCATCGTGACGACCATCCTGGGCATGGCGCATAACCTGGGCCTGAGCGCCATCGCGGAGGGCGTGGAGCGGGCCGAGCAGGCCGACGCGCTACGCGCCATGGGCTGCGACGAGGCGCAAGGGTACTACTATGGCCGGCCCCAGCCCGCGCAGGTCTTCGCCCGCACCTGGCTGACCGCGCAGCCGGGGTAGGCAGGCCGTGGCGCGGGGTCGTACACTGCGGCGGGCAGGGCCAGGACGGCGGCGGGGCCGCCTCCCGGCCGACCATGCAGGCGTCCTCGTCCCCGTCCCCGTCCCCGCGTGGGCGACATGGGCGTGTTCCCGGACAGCCTGCCGCATTTCGCGCTGCCGTCGGTGCCCTGGAACATGGACACGCTGCGCATCATCTTCCCGTATTCGCTGGCGATCGCGGTAGTGGGCCTGCTTGAGTCCCTGATGACGGCGGCCATCGTCGACGACTTCACCGACACCGGCAGCGACAAGAACCGCGAATGCCGCGGGCAGGGCATTGCCAACATCTGCGCGGGCCTGTTGGGCGGCATGCCTGGTTGCGCCATGATCGGGCAGTCCGTGATCAACGTGAAGTCCGGCGGGCGAGGCCGCCTGTCGACCTTCCTGGCGGGGCTGTTCCTGTTGATCCTGGTGGTTTTCCTGGGCCCGTGGGTGCGCCAGATTCCCATGGCCGCGCTGGTGGCGGTGATGATCATGGTGTCCATCAGCACCTTCAGCTGGAAGTCGCTGGCCAACCTGCGCACCCATCCGCGCAGTTCTTCCATCGTGATGCTGGCCACGGTCGTGGTGGTGGTCGCCACGGGCAACCTGGCGATAGGCGTGGGCGTGGGCGTGCTGCTCAGTGCGCTGTTCTTCGCGTCCAAGGTGCATAGGATGTTCGGCGTGGAAAAGACGGCGCTGGACGATGGCCGCGCCCGGCGCTACGCCGTGCGCGGCGAGGTGTTCTTCGCCACGTCGCAGGCGCTGGTGGCGGAGTTCGATTTCAAGGAGCCCATCGAGCGCGTGGTGCTGGACCTGGAGAATGCGCATTTCTGGGACATCACCGCGGTCGATGCCCTGGACCGGGTGGTCCACAAGTTCCGCCGCCATGGCGTCGCGGTGGAGGTGCGGGGACTGAATTTGGCCAGCGCGACGATGGTCGAGAAATTCGGCACGCAGACAAGGGCGAGGGCGAGGGCGGCGTGGTGCCGGCGGCGGGGCATTAGGCTCCCCGGCCGCCTGGCCGCCGTGTGGTTCAGAACAAGCCCAGCTGGCCATCCGTCAGTTGGGTGAAGTCATCGCCGACGAAGGCCAGGATGGCGTCCGCGATCGGTTGCAGCTGCTTCGTGACGTAGTGTTCGTAGTCGATGCCGGCCTGCCGGTTTTCCATCGGCTCGGGGCCGGCCAGCGTCATGACATAGCTGATCCAGCCGCCGTTCTGGTACTGCATGGGCCGCTGCTGCCGCTGGTTGTATTCGTCGGCGCTGCGAGCGGCGCGGACATGTGGGGGCACGTTGCGTTCGTAGTGGTCGAGCCGGCGGCGCAGGCGCTTGCGGTAGACCAGCAGGTCGTCCAGCTCGCCGGCGCGGGTGCGGCGGACGAAGTCGCGGATGTAGTCGCGGTACGGTTCGCGCCGAAAGATCCGCAGATAGAGCTCCTGCTGGAACTGGCGCGCCAGCGGCGACCAGTCGGTACGCACCGATTCCAGGCCCTTGAACACCACTTCCTCGCTGCCGTCGGCGCGCCGGATCAGGCCCGCATAGCGCTTCTTGCTGCCTTCCTCGGCCCCGCGCACCGTGGGCATGAGAAAACGCTGGAAATGGTTTTCGTATTGCAGTTCCAGCGCGCTCTGCAGGCCGTGTTCCTGTTCCAGGTGCGCGCGCCACCATTGGTTGACGCCGGCCACCAGCTCGCGCCCGATGCGGGCGGCCTCTTCCTCGGCGCGCGCCCGGCCCAGCCAGACGAAGGTGGAGTCGGTATCGCCGTAGATGACGGTATGGCCTTGCGCCTCGATCAGTTCGCGGGTGCGCTGCATGATCTGGTGGCCGCGCAGGGTGATGGATGAGGCAAGCCGCGCGTCGAAGAAACGGCAGCCGGGCGAACCCAGCACGCCGTACAGTGAATTCATGATGATCTTCAAGGCCTGCGACAGCGCCTTGTTGCCCGCGCGCTTGGCGGCGTCGCGGCCCTCCCAGATGCGCGCCACGATGGCCGGCAGGCTGTGGCGCGTGCGCGAGAAGCGCGCGCCCGCGTAGCCGGCGACCGAGTCCGCGTCGGCAGGGTGGCGCAGGCCCTCGACCAGTCCCACGGGGTCGATCAGGAAGCTGCGGATGATGGAGGGATAAAGGCTCTTGTAGTCGAGCACCAGCACCGATTCGTACAGGCCCGGGCGCGAATCCATGACGAAGCCGCCGGGGCTGGCGCGCGGCGGCTGCGAGCCCAGCCGGGGCGCCACGAAGCCCGTGCGGTGCATGAGGGGCAGGTAGAGGTGTTCGAATGCCGCCACCGAGCCCCCGCTGCGGTCGGCGGCCAGGCCCGTGACGGTGGCACGCTCCAGCAGGAAGGACAACAGGTCCGTCTTCTCGAAGACCCGGGTGACCAGCTCGCAGTCCTGCAAGTTGTAGCGCGCCAGGGCGCGCTTGTCCTGCGCGAACATGCGGTTGATCTGGTCCATGCGCTGGTAGGGGTCGTCGATGGCCTTGCCGGTGCCCAGCAAGGTCTGCGCCACGTATTCCAGGCTGAAGGAGGCGAAACTCCAGGTGGCCGAGCGCAGGGCCTCGATGCCGTCGATCACCAGCCGGCCGGCCGCCGCCGCGAAATAGTGCTGGGGCCGGGCGCCATGCTCGCGCCATTCCATCGGGGCGCCGCCACGGCCCAGCCGCAAGGGCACGCCCAGGCGCTGGGCATGTTCTTGCAGGATGCGCAGGTCGAACTGAACCAGGTTCCAGCCGATCACGGCGTCGGGGTCGTGGCGTGCCAGCCACTCGTTGAGCCGCCGCAGCAGGGCGCCGCGATCGGCGCAGTATTCAAGATCGAAGTCCTGGCCGTCGGCACCGGGAACCCGCTCCACGCCCGGCGACGGCCCCAGCATATAGACCTGGCGTTGTCCGCAGCCTTGCAGGCCTATGCAATAGAGATTGCCGCGCTCGTCGGTTTCGATGTCCAGCGAGACCAGGCGCAGGGAGGGGCGATAGTCCGGGTCCGGTTTCAAGACCGCGTCGAGCAGCACGCCGTCGGCGTCCGGCCGTCCGCTGTAGCGGACCGGCGCGGTGATGAAGCGCTCCATGAGATAGCGTTCGGGCGGACGGATGTCGGCTTCGTAGACGTCGACGCCGGCTTCGGTCAGGCGTTTTTCCAGGCGGGCGAGCTGGCGTTGTTGCCTGCAGTAGAGGCCCACCACGGGACGGTGCTGGAAGTCCCGCAGGGCGAGGGGACGCAGTTCGCCATCGGTCTCGCCGCGCAGCGCGGCTTCGGCCCGGTCGCGCTGTTCCTCGGGGATGAAGGCCACCGAGGGCTGCGTGGGCACCCGCACCCGCTGCGGGCCGTGGTCGGTGGCCAACCAGAATTCGACTTCCGTGCCGGACGGCGTGTCGCGCCAGTGGCGGGTCAGCAGGAAGCCCTGGCGGCTGGCGTGGGCGTGATTCGCTTCGGCGGATGGGGCGCCGTCGGCCATCGTGCCGGACGGCGTGGGCGCGGTGGAAGAATCGGGCGGCATCGGCGAGGCGGATATACTGTTTATGGATACAGTATTTTGCCATGAAGCAGCCCGACCTTACTTCGCCTTCCATCGTCGCCCCATCCGCCGCCGCCGCGCCGCCCGGGTCCGCATCCACAAGCCCGACAGGCACGGCCGGCGGACAGGGCGCGGGGACCGCCATTGCCGAGGCCGCCGCCCGCCTGGCGCGTCCCCTCGACGAGGCGGGGCCGGACCCGCACTACTACCTGCGCAACTTCACGTTCGCCCTGGCCTGGATCGCCGAACGCTACGGTGACCTGCTGGACGGCACGGAACGGGGCTTCCTCGATGACTATGCGCGCCTGCCGCGGCCCGCGCAAGCATTGCTCGTGCGCATGTTGATGCGCAAGGGGCCTTATTTTCGCGGCGATACGCTGCATTACGAAGAGATCGGCGATCCGCGCGCCGCCGCGGCGTCCTTGTTCGCGCTGGGATGGCTGGATCCGGACCCTGTATTGACGCTGGAAGCGCTGTTCGGCGTCCTGCGCCACGGGGAACTGGCGCGCCTGTTCGCCGGGATGGCGCCGGCCAGGCTGTCCAAGGCGGCCCTGTTGGCGCATTTGCGCGAGCTGCCCGCGTGCGGCTCGGCAAGGTGTTGGCGGCACTGGCGGGATAACGCGGGCGCCGCGATCGACGCGGCCCATGCAGCGGATGCGACCCCTGCGTCGGATGCGAGCAACGCGACCCACGCGACCGACGCCATCGATGCCGCGCACGCCGTCGACCTCGTCGAGGTCCGCATCGCGCCGCTGGCCGAGCGGCTGCGCCTGATGTTCTTCGGCAACTTGCGCCAGGGCTGGTCGGAGTTCGTCCTTGCCGACCTCGGCATCTTTCAATACGAGCGCGTGCCGTTTCCGGCCGAGGCGCGCGCTTTCCAGCAGCGGTCGGACATCGATGCCTATCTACGTCTGCAACGCTTGCGCGAACGTTTCGACGAAGAGGCCGCACCCGCGGGGGGGAGTTTGGCGTCGGCACAAGCGCCGTACGCCGATGCGCAGGCCGTCGACCCGACCGGCCGTAGGGAAGAAGAGACCGAGGGTACGACAGGCGACACCGGCGGGGACGCCACCGCTACGGCGTGGCGGGAGCTGCTTGCGGCCTTGCTCGCCGAATCGCCGGCCCAACCCTGGCTGTGCCGTCGCCGCGACAAGCTGTTGTTCACGCTGGGACGGGCGCGCGAGCGCAAGCAGGACTGGGACGGCGCGCTGGCGTGTTATCGCCCCGGCGCCTATCCCGGCGCCCGCCATCGCATGCTGCGCGTGCTCGAACAACGCGGCGCCGACGCCGAAGCCCTGGCGCTGGCCGAAAGTGCGCTGGCCGCGCCCGAAAGCGAAACCGAGGTCCAGCTGTTGCAGCGGCTGATACACCGCCTGCGCCGCCGTCTCGGGCGCAAGGCGCCGGCGACGGCGCGGCGGCCGGCGGTGACGACGCTGCACCTGTGCCTGCCGCGGCCCCGCGACGGGCTGCCGGTGGAGCTGGCCGCGCGCGATCATCTGACGTGCGCCGGGGAACCAGTCCATTACGTCGAGAACACGCTGATCAACGCCTTGTTCGGCCTGCTGTGCTGGCCGGCCATCTTCCTGCCGGTGCCGGGCGCGTTTTTCCATCCCTTCCAGCGCGGGCCGGCCGACCTGCACGATCCCGGTTTCGTGCAGGCGCGGCGCGCCGCCTTCGACGCCTGCCTTGCCAGGCTGGACGACGGCAGCCATGTCGACGCCATACGCGCCAACTGGCGCGCCAAGGCGGGCTTGATTTCGCCGTTCGTGGCCTGGGCGGCGCTGGATGAAGCGCTGCTGGACCTGGCCCTGCATTGCCTGCCGGCCGCGCATCTCAAGCTCTGGTTCACGCGCATCCTGGCGGACATCAAGGCCAATGCCAGCGGCTTGCCCGACCTGGTGCGCTTCCGGCCGGCCGAAGCGGACGAACATCGCTATGCCTTGATCGAGGTGAAGGGGCCGGGCGACAGGCTGCAAGACAACCAGCTGCGCTGGATTGCCTACAACCAGGCCCATGGCATACCCGTGCAGGTATGCCATGTCGCCTGGCGGGAGTCCGCAACGTGACGTACGCCATTGCCGTGCGCGCCTTGTGCGAGTTCACCGCGCGCACCGGCGACCTGGATACGCGGTTCACGCCCGCCCCGTCGGGGCAGGAGGGGATAGCCGGGCATCAGGCCGTGGTCGCTCGCCGTCCCGCCGGCTACGAGGCGGAGGTTGCGCTGGAAGGGGAGTATGGCGTGCCGGCCCTGTTGCGTGTGCGGGGCCGGGCCGATGGCTACGATCCCGTCAAGCACCGCCTGGAGGAAATCAAGACGCGGCGGGGCGCCGCCGACCGGGTGCCGGATAACCAGCGCGCCGTGCACTGGGCGCAGGCCATGGTCTATGGGCATCTGCTGTGCCAGGCGCGCGGCTACGGCGACCTGGAGGTCGCGCTGGTGTATTTCGACCTGGGCAGCCAGGAGGAGACCGTGTTGACGCGCGCCTGCTCCGCGGCCGAACTGGCCGCCTTTTTCGCCGACCAGTGCGCACGCTTCCTGGCCTGGGGCCGGCAGGAGTCGGCGCACCGCGAGGCGCGCGATATCGCGCTGCGCGCCGTGCCATTCCCGCGCGCCACGTTCCGGCCCGGACAGCGCGAACTGGCCGCCGGGATCTACCGTGCGGCGCGCGACGGCCGGCCCTTGCTGGCGCAGGCGCCCACCGGCATCGGCAAGACCCTGGGCAGCCTGTTCCCCATGCTGAAGGCCATGCCCGCCGCGCCGCTGGACCGCGTGTTCTTCCTTTGCGCCAAGACGGCCGGCCGCCAGGCCGCGCTGGACGCGCTGGGCCAGGTGCGCGCGGCCGAACCCGCCTTGCCGCTGCGTGCGCTGGAGCTTGCCGCGCGCGAGTCGTCCTGCGTGCATCCGGGCCGCGCTTGCGACGGCGAGGACTGCCCGCTGGCGCGCGGCTTCTACGATCGGCTGCCCGCCGCGCGCTCGGCCGCCATCTCCGAGCCGGTCCTGGACAGGCAGGCGCTGGGGGCCATTGCATCCGCGCATGGCGTCTGCCCGTACTACCTGGGCCAGGAGATGGCGCGCTGGTGCGACGTGGTCGTCGGCGACTACAACTACTACTACGATTACAACGCCTTGCTGCATGGCCTCACGCAGGCCTCGCAGTGGCGCGTGGGCGTGCTGGTGGACGAAGCCCATAACCTGGTCGAGCGGGCGCGCGGCATGTACAGCGGCCAGTTGCCCGCCGCGCGACTGGCCTTGGCGCGGCGCGCGGCGCCGAAGGCCCTGCGCAAGCCGCTGGATGCCTTGCGCCGTTCGTGGCGCGCCAGCCTGCGGGAGCGGGCGCAGGAGGGCTACCGCGTCTACGATGCGCTGCCGCCGTCGCTGATGACGGCCTTGCAGCGCGCGGCGGCCGCGCTCGCGGACCACTACGCCGAACCCGCCGTGGCGGCCGACGATGACTTGCTGGCGTTCTACTTCGACCTGCTGCGTTTCCTGCGCCTGGCCGAAAGCAGCGGCCCGCACGCGATCTTCGACGCCATGCCGGCCGAACAGGAGCGAACGTCGCGGCAGCCGGCCGAGGGTTTGGACACGCTGACCGTGCGCAACGTCATTCCCGCGCCTTTCCTGGCGCCGCGTTTCGACCATGCCCATGCCACGGTACTGTTTTCCGCGACATTGGGACCCGCGCATTTCTATCGCGATACGCTGGGCCTGCCCGCGGATTGCCCGTGGCTGGACGTGCCCGGGCCGTTCCAGGCCGATCAGCTGGAGATCCACCTGGTCGATCGCGTATCGACGCGCTATCGGGACCGGGCGGCTTCGGTGGCGCCCATCGTCGCGTTGATGGCGCGGGCCTACGAGCGCAAGGCCGGCAACTATCTGTGCTTTTCCAGCAGCTTCGACTACCTGGCGCGGTTGGCCGATGGGTTGGCGCGTACGCATCCTGGTATTCCGGCGTGGCGGCAGGACGCCGGCATGGACGCCAAGGCGCGCGCCGAATTCCTGGCCCGCTTTGCCGAGGAGGGGCGGGGCATCGGGTTCGCCGTGCTGGGCGGGGCGTTTGGCGAGGGAGTCGACCTGCCGGGGTCGCGCCTGATCGGCGCGTTCATCGTCACCCTGGGCTTGCCGCAAATGAACGCCGTCAACGAAGAAATGATGCGGCGCATGCAGGCGCGCTTCGGGCGGGGCTACGACTATACCTACCTCTATCCCGGCCTGCGCAAGGTCGTCCAGGCCGCTGGCCGGGTCATTCGGTCCGAGGCGGACCGCGGCAGCGTCTATCTCATCGACGACCGCTATCGCCGCCCCGAAGTTCGTCGCCTCCTTCCCGCCTGGTGGGCTGTTTAGCCCTGTCAGGCCAGCTCGATCCCACGGCGGGCCGGGCGCTTCCTTCTCATTCGCGTGGCGCGCCCCCTGCGGCGCGTGGGAGCCTCTTGCGGGTAATCCCTAGCGGGGACGCTATTGTTCGGTAGCGCCTATCTATATAGAATAATTTTTATAGCATACTAAAGTATTGCATAGAAATACTTCATTGAACAAAGATCCAAAGGTTGCCCCTATGCACCCCCACGAGTACACCGGCTTCGACGGCCTGGCCCTGGCCGGCCTGCTGGACCGCAAGCAGACCAGCCCGCTGGAACTGATGGAGGCGGCCATCACGGTAGCCCGCACCCGCGGCCCCGTGTTGAACGCACTGGTCTACGACCGCTACGACGAAGCCTTGCAATGGGCGCGCGACTGGCGTCCAACCGGTCCCTTCCGCGGCATTCCCTTCCTGTTGAAGGATTCCGGCTTCGCCTCGCGCCGTTTCCCGTCCAGCCTTGGCTCGCGTTTGTTCAATGACATGACGTATGACTACGACGCTACCGTGGCGGGACGCTTCGAACAGGCGGGGTTGATCCCCTTTGCCCGGTCCACGGTGTCGGAGCTGTGCATGGGCCCGTCCACCGAAGCTGTCCGCAACGGCGGAGCGACGCTGAACCCGCGCGACCTGACGCGTTCGGTCGGCGGCTCCAGCGGTGGGGCGGCGGCGGCGGTGGCGGCGGGCATCGTGCCGGTGGCGCACGGCAGCGACGGCGGCGGATCCATCCGCATCCCGGCGGCCTGTTGCGGCGTCTACGGCCTGAAGCCCTCGCGTGGCCGTGTCCCGATGGGACCGGCCCGAGGCGAAGGGTGGGGCGGCATGGCCTCGGATGGCGTGCTCACCCGTTCGGTGCGCGACACGGCGGCGGCGATGGACGCGATCAGCGGCTACGAACCGGGCGCGCCTTATGCCGCGCCCCCCAAGCCGGATTCCTATCTCGATGCCGTGCGCGAACAACACGTGGCGCCGCTGCGCATTGCCGCCTGGCGCCGTGGCTGGAACGACATCGAGCCCGCCCCCGAATGCCTGCGTGCGCTGGAGCGCACGGCCGCCTGGTGCCGCGAGCTGGGCCATGAAGTCGTCGATGCCCAGGTGCCGGAACTGGATTACACCGGCTTCGTGCGCGCGCACGGGTCGGTACTCGCCACCAACATCGTCATCGCCGTCGACGCTCGCCTCAAGCTGCTGGGCCGCGCCTTGCGCGATGACGATATCGAACCCGTGCTGCGCGACGGCTACGAAGTCGGCAAGGGCCTGGCCGCCATGCAGTACGCCGACGCCATCACGCGCTTCCACGCCATCGGCCGCGCTATCGAAAACGCCATGGCCGGTTTCGACCTGGTACTGACGCCGACCCTGACGCAACTGCCCGCCAGGCTGGGTGAACTGGGCCTGGACCGCGGCGGCTTCTGGGACTTCCGCACCAAGGTATCGCGCTACGCCACTTTCCTGGCGGTCATCAACGCCTCGGGCCAGCCCGCCGCCAGCTTGCCCTTGCACTGGACGGCCGACGGCGTGCCGGTGGCCTCGCAGTTGATCGGCCATTTCGGCCGCGAGGATGTCATCCTGCGGCTTTCCGCGCAGCTCGAACGCATCGCGCCATGGGCAGACCGGCCCATCGTATTGCCGCCGGAAGCAAGAACGTCCTGAACGCGGCAGCCCTGAATACAGTCGTTCTCACGCAACCGTCGCAAGTATCGCCACGCCGTAGACAACATCCAGCAAGGGGAACCCATGAAAATCGTCAAGCTTCACGCCGTCGCGCTCTGGTGCGCGGCCCTTATCGCCCCCGCGCTGATGCCGGCCGCGGCGCAGGCGCAAACCAAGGCCCGCATCGTCATGCATGCGCCATTGCGCGTGCTCGATCCCATCCTTACGCCGGCCTACATCACGCGCAATCACGGCTACCTGATCTATGACACGTTGTTCGCGATGGACGCGCATTCGCATCCGCAGCCGCAAATGGTCGATACCTGGAAGGTGTCCGACGACAAGCTCACCTACACCTTCACGCTGCGCGCGGGCTTGAAATTCCATGATGGCGCGCCCGTCACCGCCGACGACGTGGTGGCTTCCCTGCAGCGCTGGGAAGCCGTCGACACCGTAGGAGGGCGCCTGAAAGCCGTCACCGAAACGTTGACGGCCACCGATGCCAACACCTTCGTGCTGAAACTGAAGCAGCCCTTCGGCCTGGTGCTGGACGCATTGGCGCGCCAGAGCTCGGTGGTGCCTTTCATCATGCCCAAGCGCATCGCGCAGACGCCGCCCACCAAGGCCATCACGGAATACATCGGTTCCGGACCCTACAAGTTCGTTGCCGCCGACTTCCAGCCTGGCGTCAAGGCCACCTACGTCAAGTTCACCGATTACGTGCCGCGCAAGGAATCGGCCAGCGGCTTTGCCGGCGGCAAGGTCGCCATCCTGGACCGCATCGAACTGATCAACATTCCGGACGCGCAGACCGCCGTCAATGCCTTGCGCAATGGGGAGATCGATTTCGTCGAGGACGTGCCGCCCGACCTGATGCCGCAACTGCAGGACGCCAAGGGCATCACGTTGAAGTCCTTTGGCAAGAACTCCATGATGTTCACGCTGCGCATGAACTGGCTGCAGCCGCCCTTCGACAATCTGAAGGTGCGCCAGGCCGCGTTGGCGGCGCTGAACCAGACCGACTATCTGGAAGCGCAGATAGGCGACGCAAAGGTCTATCAACTGTGCGGCGCCGTGCTGTCCTGCGTGTCGCCTTACGCTTCCGAAGAGGGCGCCCCGCAGATCAATACGCCCGATCTCAAGCATGCCAGGCAATTGCTGAAGGACAGCGGCTACAAGGGCGAGAAAGTGGTGATCCTGCATGCCACCGACCTGCCCATCTTCACCAACATCGCGCCGGTCACCGCCGAGGCGCTGCGCGGCATAGGCATGAACGTGGAAGTGCAGTCCATGGACTTCACCACGCTGCTGGCCCGCCGGACCAAGAAGGATCCCGTGGAGCAGGGCGGCTGGAGCATTTTCCAATCCAACATGACCAGCCTGGAGCTGATGTCGCCGGTGGGCAATCCCAACCTCGACGGCGGCGGCGAGAAGGGCTATCCCGGCTGGACCAGGGACGACGTAATGGAAGACCTGTGCAATCGCTTCGCCGCCACCAGCGACGAAGCCGAGCGCAAGAAGCTGGCCTTGGAGATCCAGCGCCGGGCCTACGCGCAGGTGATGTATGTGCCTCTGGGCGGCTATTCCAAGTTCAAGGGCTACGACGCCAAGTTCGCCAATATGGTGGATGCGCCCATACCCTTGTTCTGGTCGAAGTAGGCGCGAGCGGAGTGCCGGCGATATGTTGAACCTGATATTCAAGCGCCTGCTGGCCGCCATCCCCGTCGTGCTGGTGGTGGCGACCGTGGTCTTCCTGCTGCTGCGCCTGGCGCCCGGCGACCCCGCGCGCGTCATCGCCGGCGACATGGCCAGCGAGCAGACCGTGGCGGAGATCCGCGCCAACATGGGGTTGGACCAGCCGCTGGCCACGCAATACGTGCTGGCCATGGGCGCCTTGCTGCGCGGGGACCTGGGCGCGTCCATCCTGTCCAGGGAGCCGGTCAGCAAGCTGATCGGCCAGCGCCTGGGGCCCACGCTGGCCCTGGCGCTTTGCGCCATCCTGGTAACGATCGCATCCGCCGTGCCACTGGGCGTGATGGCGGCATGGTGGCATGGTCGCCTGATCGATCGCGTCACCTTGGCGATCACCACGCTGGCCTTCTCCATCCCGGCCTTCGTCGTCGGCTACCTGCTGATCCTGCTGTTCTCGGTCAAGCTGGGGTGGCTGCCGGTGCAGGGCTATGCCAGCGTCGCGCAAGGCTTCGGCGTCTTCGCGTATCACATGGCCTTGCCCACGGTCACGCTGGCCGTGGTCTTCATCGCCCTGATCACCCGCATCACCCGAGCCAGCATGCTGGACGTGCTGGGCGAGGACTTCGTCCGGACCGCGCGGGCCAAGGGCGTGTCGGAGCGCTACGTGCTCTACCGGCACGCGCTGCGCAACGCGGCGGTGCCCATCGTCACGGTGGTGGGCCTGGCCTTGACCACCATGATCAGCGGCGTGGTCGTGACGGAGACCATATTCAACATTCCCGGCGTGGGTCGCCTCATCGTCGACGCCGTCATGGCGCGCGACTACCCGGTGGTGCAGGGGACCATCCTGTTCTTCTCCTTCGTCTACGTGTTCATCAACCTGGCGATCGACCTGGCCTACGTGCTGCTCGATCCGCGCATCCGCTATTGATCCGGACCAGACCATGACCGTGAAGTCCCTTGCAGGCGCGGCGCTGCCGGCGCCTTCGGCCTCCCGCCTGCGCCGCGCCGCGACCGCGCTGGCCGGCGATCCCTGGATGTTGGGCGGCCTGCTGTTGCTGCTGGCGCTGGCGGCGGCAGCCGTGCTTGCGCCCGTCATTACCTGGCACGATCCCGCCAGCCTGGCGCCGCGCATGCGCCTGAAGCCGTATGGCGCCGGCTACTGGTTCGGCACCGACTCGCTGGGCCGCGATCTGTTCTCCCGCGTACTGTATGGCGGCCGCCTGTCGATCACGCTGGCCGCGCTGGTCAGCGTGATCTCGGTGACCGGGGGGTTGGCACTGGGCGTGTTGGCGGGTTACTTCCGCCGGCTCGACGCCGTGATCATGCGGGTCATCGACGGCGTCATGGCCATCCCGGGACTGCTGCTGGCGATCGCCATGGTGGCCCTGGGGGGCGCGACCATCCCGACCATGGTCACGGCGATCTCCATCCCCGAAATCCCCCGCGTGGCGCGCCTGGTGCGCAGCGTGGTGCTGTCGGTGCGCGAGGAGCCCTATGTGGAGGCTTCCCTGGGCATGGGCACCCCCGTGTGGAAGGTCTTGTGGCGCCATGTGCTGCCCAGCACGGTCAATCCCCTGGTGGTGCAGGCGACGTTCATCTGCGCGTCGGCCATCCTGATCGAGGCGGTGCTCGGATTCCTGGGGCTGGGTTTTCCACCGGAGATCCCCAGCCTGGGCAGCATCATCGCCGAGGGCCGTTCCTACTTCCAGCGCGCGCCATGGATCGTGCTGTACCCGGGGCTGTACCTCGCCTTGTTGATTCTCTCGGTGAACCTGTTCGGCGACGCCCTGCGCGACCGGCTCGATCCCCGCATGGCCCGTAGACGGAAAGGCTGAACCATGTCCTCCCCTCCGATACTGGAAATCCGCGATCTCAAGGTCTGCCTGCCCGGCACGGGCGACCGCCGCTACGCCGCCGAGGACGTCAGCCTGACCGTGGGCGAACGCGAGATCGTCTGCATCGTCGGCGAATCCGGTTCCGGCAAGTCGGTGACCGCCGGCGCGGTCATGGGCCTGCTGCCCAAGGACGTGCTGCGCAAGGAGAGCGGCCAGATCCTGCTGTCCGGCAAGGACATCACGCATGCCACCCTGGGCGAACTGCGCGCCTTGCGCGGCGACCGCATGGCGATGATATTCCAGGAGCCCATGACGGCCCTGAATCCCCTCATGAAGGTCGGCGACCAGATCGCCGAGATCTTCCAGTTCCACGGCCCTGCATTGAATGGGCGCGAGATCGAGCGGCGCGTGCTGGACCTGCTGGCCGACGTGCGCCTGCCATCGCCGCCCACGCTGCGCCACGCCTATCCGCACCAATTGTCCGGAGGCCAGCGCCAGCGCGTGATGATCGCCATGGCGCTGGCCATGGAGCCGGCGCTCATCATCGCCGACGAACCCACCACGGCGCTGGACGTGACCTCGCAAGCCCAGGTGCTGCGCCTGCTGCACGGCCTGCGCGAACGCCACAATACCGGCATCCTGTTCATCACCCACGACTTCGATGTCGTCGCCGAGATCGCCGACCGCGTCATCGTCATGCAGCAAGGACGCATCGTCGAAAGCGGCAATGCCGCCGACGTGCTGGCCCGGCCGCAACATCCTTACACGCGCAAACTGCTGGAGGCGGTGCCCAAGGGGGCCTTCGGCGCCGATGGGGCGGGCGGGGCGCGCGCGCCGCTGCTGCAGGTGGAGAACCTGGGTATGCGCTTCACCACCTCCAGCCTGTTCCGCGCGAAGCGCCGCGTGGTCGACGCGCTGGTCGATGTTTCGTTGACGCTGGGCGAGGGCGAGACGCTGGGCGTGGTGGGAGAGTCGGGATCGGGCAAGACCACGCTGGGGCGCTGCCTCGCCCATTTCGCGCATCCGACCAGCGGTCGCATCCTGATGCAGGGACAGGACATATCCCGGCTGACCCGCGCGCAGTGGCGGCAATGGTGCAAACGCATCCAGATGGTGTTCCAGGATCCGTATCGGTCCTTCAATCCACGCGTCACCATAGGCGCCGCGCTGGCCGAGGGCCCCATGAACTACGGCGAAACGCCGGCGCGGGTGCGCGAACGCATGCTGGAGCTGCTGGACCTGGTCAGCATCGACGCCAGCGCGCTGGAACGGTACCCGCACGAATTCTCCGGCGGGCAGCGCCAGCGCATCTCGATCGCGCGGGCGCTGATGATGGAGCCGCGCATCCTGGTCGCCGATGAAGCGGTATCGGCGCTGGACGTGTCGGTGCAGGCGCAGATACTGGACCTGCTGGAGACCGTGCGCGAACGGCTGGGGCTGAGCATGGTGTTCATCACCCACGACCTGCGCGTGGCGGCGCGGCTATGCCATCGCATCGCCGTGATGCAGCGCGGCCGCCTGATGGAAATCGGCAGCGCCGAGCAGGTATTCAGCCGGCCACGCAGCGCGTACACGCGTGAGTTGCTGGCCGCCATTCCCGGCCAGCAGCTGGGCATGGCCGCCACCGCCACCGCGGCGGCGGCCATGCCTGCCTAGCGACGGCCGATCGAACCGAACCGTTGGTCAAACGCATCAATCTCATCAAACGCATCAATCTCATCAAACCCCGTCCAGCCATCGTCCACCAAGCCGGAAAGAGGAAAGCGCAGTCATGAATCGTGTCGCCTTGCTGAGCCGCTCGGCCAACCTGGCTTACTTCCAGCCCTTGCTCAACGCGGTCGATCCGGGGCTGGAGGTCGTCACCTGGCCGGACCCGGCCTGCCTGCGAGCGGAGGTGGCGGTCTGCTGGAACCCGCCGCCGGGCGTTTATGCGCGCATGCCGGCATTGCGCCTGATCCACAGCATCGCCGCTGGTGTCGACAATGTGCTGGCCGGGCAGGACACGCGCGGCCTGCCCGTATGCCGGGTGGTCGATCCCATGCTGGCCCAGGGCATGTTGCAGTACGTGCTGTGGGCGGTGCTGCACTTTCATCGCAAGCTGGACCTTGCCATGGCCAACCAGCGGCAAGCCGTGTGGCAACGGCCGTGCCAGCAGGCGGCGGCCGATTTCCGCGTGGGCCTGATGGGACTGGGCGAGCTGGGCGGGCTGGTCGCGGCCACGCTGCCGGGGCTGGGCTATGCGGTGAACGGTTGGTCCCGCACGCCACGCGACCTGCCCGGCATACGCATGTTCAGCGGCGCCGATGGCTACGAGCCGTTCCTGCGCCAGACCGACCTGCTGGTCTGCCTGCTGCCGCTGACCGAGGCCACCCGCGGCATCCTGGACCGGCGGACCTTCGCGGCCTTGCCGTCCGGCGCCGCCGTGGTGAATTGCGGCCGGGGCGAGCACCTGGTCGCGGAGGACCTGATCGACGCCCTGGCGTCCGGGCATCTGCGCGGCGCGGTGCTCGATGTCTTCACCCAGGAGCCCTTGGCGCCGGACCATCCGCTGTGGCGTACGCCGGGCGTGGTGGTGACGCCGCACATGGCGACCATGGCCTCGTCCGAAACCGTCGCCGCGCAGGTCCTTGCCAATATCCAGCGGCTGCGCGACGGGCAAGCCCTGGTGAACCAGGTCGACCTGGCTCGAGGCTACTAGTGGCTTACGCCAGGACGACGGATCCGCGCCCAGCGTTTCCCGGCCGGAAATCGGCCGCGGCCTGGCCGGATCTCGCCGGCCCCGCGCTACCCGTGCATGCATCGCCGGCCCGCCGGGCCGCGGTTTGTCCCTCGCGCCGGCGCATCCGCGCCCCGCGCCATTGAACATCGCACCTTCCAGAGAAACTCCATGTACATCGAAGATCCCGCCTTCACCATCCCCACCGGCAAGCCGGCGCCCGTGGATCCGCAAATCGCCGAGTTCATGCGCCTGATGGCCAAGGACGCCGCCCGGTTCCCGCGCCGCGACACCCTCGGCATCGAGGAGGGACGCGCCAACGCCGAGCAGGTGCGCCTACCCTGGGCCCAGGGCGGCCCCGCGATGG
The DNA here is from genome assembly GCF_004121055.1 of Achromobacter aloeverae. Taxonomy (GTDB): domain Bacteria; phylum Pseudomonadota; class Gammaproteobacteria; order Burkholderiales; family Burkholderiaceae_B; genus Bordetella_C; species Bordetella_C aloeverae. Next base: position 282,381 of record NZ_PYAL01000001.1, on the reverse strand, counting down.
CGAAGACCGTCGAGCACCGGGTCGGCACGCGCTACGGCACGCAGCTGCGGGTGCGCGTGCATTACCCCGCGCAGCGCAAGTTGCCCGGCGCCCTGGTCTATATCCACGGTGGCGGCTTCGTCCTGTTCAGCATCGATACGCACGATCGCATCATGCGGGAATACGCCGAACGGGCCGGCGTCGTGGTGATAGGCATGGACTACACGCGCGCGCCCGACGCCCGCTTCCCGCAGCCGCTGGAGGAGTGCATCGATGTATTCCATTGGGTCCACGACAACGCCGCGGAGCTGGACATCGATCCCCGCCAGCTTTTCCTGGGCGGCGACTCGGCGGGCGCCAACATGACCATGGGCGCCTGCCTGACCTTGCGCGATGCCGGCCTGTCGCGGGTCAAGGGCGTGGTCCTGAACTACGGCGGCTTCGGCAGCAACCTCTTCCGCAATTCGGTGGTGCGCTACGGCAGCGGCGAATACGGCCTGTCCCTGCACATGATGATCTGGTTCCGGGGCATGCACATGGCGCGGGGCGAGGACTTCATCAATCCGCGCGCCGATATCCTGCGCGCCGACCTGCGCGGCCTGCCGCCTGCCTACCTGGTGATCACCGAGTGCGATCCCTTGCACGACGACAGCATCGAACTGGAGCGCAAGATGCGCAAGGCAGGTGTGGACGTGCAGTCCAAGGTCTATCCCGGCACCGTGCACAGCTTCCTGGAGGCCGTGTCCATCGCCGACATCGCCGGCGTCGCCTTCGACGACACCGCGCGGTGGCTGCACGCCCACGCCTGAGGGCCGTCGCCATGTATACGCCACCGGCCTATGCCGAGCACGATCCGGCGACCTTGCGCGCCTTCATGCGAGCCCACCCCTTCGCCACGCTGGTGACCGCGACGGCGGCCGCCGACGGCGGGGCCGCCACCAATGCCACCCATCTGCCTTTCCTGCTGCGGCAACGGGACGGCGCCCACCTGCTGGTGACGCACCTGGCGCGCGCGAACCCGCAATGGCGCGACCTGCAGGCCGGGGCGCAGGCGCTGGTGCTGTTCCAGGGGCCGCATGCCTTCATCTCCCCTGGCTGGTATCACAACCGGCAGACCTTCCCCACGTGGAACTACACGGCCGTGCATGTGCGCGGCAGGCCGCGCCTGGTCGAGGCGCCGGAAGACGTGCGGGGGGTGCTGCAGGCCACCGTGGACACCTACGATGCGCCCCTGGGCGGCCCATGGCGCTTCGACGCGATGCCTGATACGCTCGTCCTGCCTCGCCTGAAGGCCATCGCGGCGTTGGAGATTCCGCTGACGCACGTGGAAGGCAAGATGAAGCTGAACCAGGACAAGTCGGTGGCGGACCGGCTGGGCGTGATCCAGGCGCTGGAGCGCCGGGGCGACCCCCAATCGATGGCGGTGGCCGGGTTGATGCGGGGGCAGGCCGACATGGCGGGGGAAGACTCGTGCGTGGCCGACGCCCGCCCGTGGACGTAAACCCTCATTCCGCGCCGTCTCCCCCTGGCCGATACTTTCGTCTTTCCGTATGGAGGTCCCGATGGACACCCCCCTGAACACCGAAGCGCAAGTGCGTTTCGAGCTGGCTGCGTTGTACAGGCTGGTCGCGCACTTCCGCATGACCGATATCATCGACACCCACATCAGCGCGCGCGTGCCGGGGCGCGAGGATCATTTCCTGATCAACCGCTACGGCGTGCTGTTCCACGAGATGCAGCCGCAAGACCTGGTGAAGATCGATGTCGAGGGCAATCCGGTGGACCCGGGCGACGATGAGGCCAACAAGGTCAACGCCGCGGGTTTCACCATCCATTCCGCCATCCACATGGCGCGCCACGACCTGGCCTGCGTCGTGCATACCCACACCGCCGACGGCATGGCCGTGTCCTGCCAGGAAGATGGCCTGCTGCCCATTACCCAGCATGCCTTGCGGTTCTACGAGCGGCTGGGCTACCACGACTACCAGGGCATCGCCCTGGACCTGGAGGAAAGGGAAAGCCTGGTCAAGGACCTGGGCGCCCACAAGGCCATGATCCTGCGCAACCACGGCCTGCTGGCCGCGGGTTCGACGGTGGCGGAAGCCTTCGTCAATATCTACTACCTGGAGCGCGCCTGCCAGGCGCAGGTCAAGGCGCAGTCGGGCGGCGGCAAGATCGTCTTTCCGTCGAAGGCGGTGTGCGAGCGCACGCGCGGCCAGTACGAGCGCCCGACCGCCATGGATTATTGCAATCGCGTGTGGACGTCGGCCCTGCGCCTGCTCGATTAGGCCATGCCCACCTTGCCGCTCAGGGCGCGCGCCGTGCCCATGATCAGCGGCGCGTATTGCCTGGCGAAGCTTTCCATCGTCCAGTCCGACGTCAGGCCGGCCAGCTGGATGGTGGCGATGGGCTGCTGGCGGTGGTCGAGGATGGCGGCGGCGATATTCAGTTCGCCGATCAGGCTTTCCTCCGCGGCCATGGCATAGCCGTCCTGGCGCGCCTGTTCGACATAGGCGCGGATGCGCCCGGAATCGTAGGTGGTCTTGGGCGTGGACGGGATGGACCGGCGGGACATGGTTTCCGAACGGACGATGATGTCCTCCGCCTGTTCCGGCGCCAGATGCGCCATGATGGAACGGCCGCCCGCCGTCTGCACGGTGGGCAACTGGCGGCCGACCAGCGTGCTGCTGAAGGTCTGCCGCTTGGTCTGGCGGCGCAACGCGAAGATGATGAAGAGGTCGTTGAACAGGCTGAGCTCCACGCGCTCGTTGGTGTCCTGTTGCAGTTGCACCACCAGCGGCGTGGCGCGCTCCAGCAGCGGTACGCTGCGCATGTAGTCGAAGGTGCGTTGCAAGATCTTCTTGCCGGGGGTGAACCCCTTGCCGCCGGCACCGCGCTCCAGGTAGCCCAGGCTCACGAGGGTGTGGGCCATGCGCTGGGTCGTGCTGCGGTCGAAGCCGGTCATCTCCATCAGCTCGTTCATGCTCATGGTCGTGGGGTGGTGTTCGAAGGCTTCGAGCAGTTCCAGGCCCTTGGCGAGCGATTGGACGAACAGGGGGTCGGGGCGGGACATGGCGATGGCGGAAACGGCAAGGCGCCGGACCGGTCACGATGCCTGGGCGCCTGAAGATTGAAATGTAGTCGTATGGTACTTCATATTAATACTTCGATCCTGTATTCCAGTCGCCTATACCGCGTCGCGCGCCAGCCGCAAGCCCGAGAACTGCCACCGCGCCGCAGGCGGAAAGAAGTTGCGATAGGTGGGCCGTGTGTGGCCCTCCGGCGTGGCGATGCTGCCGCCGCGCAGCACCAGCTGTCCCACCATGAACTTGCCGTTGTATTCCGCCGCGGCGCCATTCAGGGGGCGGAAGCCCGGATAGGGATCGTAGGACGACCGCGTCCACTGCCATAAGTGCCGCGACGCCTGGGTGAAGCCCGGCAGGCCGGCCGCGACTTCCCATTCGAACTCAGTCGGCAGGCGCGCGCCGGCCCAGGCGGCATAGGCGGCCGCTTCGTAGAGGCTCAGCTGGGCCACCGGCGCGTCCGGGTTCAGGGCTTGCAGGCCGTCCAGGCCGAACACATGCGTGCCTTCCAGGCCGCGGGCGCGCAGGCGTGTATCGCCGTCCATGAGCCAGTAGGCCGGCGCCCGCCACTCCTGCGCGCGCACGGTGGCCCAGCCGTCGGACAGCCAGAATTCCGGCCGCTCATAGCCCCCATCCTCGATGAAGCGGGCATATTCCCCGCAGGTCACCAGGCGACTGGCGATCTCGTAGGGATGCACATAGACGGCGTGGCGCGGCCGCTCGTTGTCGAAGGCGAAATCGGCCGAATCGGCGGGATGGCCGACCTCGACCATGCCGCCGGGATGGCGTAGCCACCGCGGCGGCGCGGCGGGGGCCTGCGTCGCCTTCGCGGCATGCGCCGGCCCGGTGGCGCGGTAGGCTGGCAGCAGGGGATTGCGCGAGAACGCGTGCAGGATGTCCGTCAGCAGCAATTCCTGGTGCTGCTGCTCATGATGCAGGCCCAGCTCCAGCATGGGCGCCAGCGCGGCCAGCACGTCCGCGCGCGCGGCGCCGATCAGCCTGCCCATGGCGTCGTCGACGTGGCGGCGGTAGGCCAGCACCTGGTCTTGCGAGGGGCGGGTGAGCATGCCGCGCTCGGGCCTCGCATGGCGCGGTCCCAGGGCTTCGTAGTAGGAATTGAAAAGATAGGGGAAGTGCGGGTCGAACAGCGCGTAGGCGGGATCGTGCTCACGCAAGACGAGCGTCTCGAAGAACCAGGTGGTGTGGGCCAGATGCCATTTTGTGGGACTCGCGTCCGGCATGGATTGGACGCACTGGTCCTCGGCGGACAAGGGTTCGGCCAGGGCCAGGCTGTGCGTGCGTACGGCGTCGTAGGCGGCGCGCAGCGCATCGCGTTGGCTGGACGGCTGGGGGCGGGGCAAGGTCATCGCTAGGCAAACTCCAGGTCATCGCCTGGCGGCCGCCTTGTGCGGCCGGGGCGCGGGCAGGGTCGTGCCGTCGCAAGGGCGGCGCGGCCGCTACGCAAGCCGCGCGCCCGCCAGGGATCAGGGCAGGGGATCAGTGTAGTCGTCCGTCAATGCCGGCGCCTGCGCATAGGCGGGAGTCAGCATGGGGACGCCGGTGCCATCGGCCGTGTCCGGCGTATCCAGCACGCCGCCGGCGGCCTCCATGACGGCCGACGCCAGGGCGGGCGGCGTCAATGACGCCGCGATATGCGCGGAAACGCCCTGGGACGACGTCAACCGCGAGGCGTCCAGGATGCGCGGGGAATCGGACGCCGACGCCAGCAGCGACGCCGCGCTGTCCGCCGTATCCTGCTCCTGCGCGACGCCATCCTCCAGCAGGTAGCCACGGTCCGCCACGTCCGTCGGGAAGTCCGGATTGCGCTCGGTAAACAGGATGCTGTAGCCCAGCGATTTCAGCGCCGTGATCGTCTGCCCCATGGTGCGCGCGGCCGGCCCCGGCAAGCCGGCGCAGATCTGGTCGAACAACAGCAGATTGGCGCCGCTGCGCAGCACGCGGGCCAACGCCAGCATCTGTTGCTGCGATTCGTCCAGGTTGACACCCGGCGCGGACCGGCAGCGGCGCAGCGACGGGAAGAGTTCGTAGATCTCCGTCAAGGACAGGCCGCCGCCCAGCACGCCTTCCAGGGGCAGGGGCAGCAGCAGGTTCTCCTCGCAGGTCAGGCCCGAGACGATGTCCGGTCGTGCGGGGCAGGCGGCAACGCCAAGATGGCTGACGGCGTAGGCGTCCAGCCCGATCGATTCGACGCCGTGGATGCGGATCGAGCCCGAGCGTGCCGGATTGTCTCCCAGCACCGCCCGCAGGGTAGCGGTGAGTTCGGCGCCATGACGGCCGAGCAGGGCCACCGCCTCGCCCGTGGCGACATGCAGGTCCACCCCGTGCAGGATCGGGGTGCGATTCTCGCTCGCCTGCAAACCGGTGATTTCCAGTGCGGGAAGCGTCATGACGGCTCCTTTCGGCCGAAGGCGGTATTCCAGGGGGTAAACGTGGGATGTATACCTTGGGAGCTTATGGGAAGTCCATGCGCGCTACACGTAGGGATTTCGCGGGGTAATGTGCGCGTCCGTTGGGCGCACGCATCAGACTTGAAAGTGGCTGTGAATTCAGTATCAAAGGGTTGCCATTATTGTGTCCCTCCAGGCCATGAGCTTATGAGCACGAGCGAGGGATGGCGCGCTAGGGATTTTGCCGCGACCGCATTAAGATGAGCCCCCGGCCGCGTCGGGCCGGGGACGTCATGCCATTACGCGATGTCACCACGTGATGCCATTACGTCATTCTTACGCCGTCGAGGACCTCACATGGGTAAGCACACCCGCAACGCCGAACACCCCATCTCCGAAATCTTCCTGGAACGTTGGTCGCCGCGCGCCTACACCGGCGAGACGATTTCCGAGGCCGAATTGCTCACCATGCTCGAAGCCGCCCGCTGGGCGCCGTCGGCGTACAACATGCAGCCTTGGCGTTTCATCTACGCGCGCAAGGGGACGGCGCATTGGGAACGCCTGCTGGCGGTGCTCAACGAGTTCAACCAGAGCTGGGCGCGTAATGCGTCGGCGCTGATCGTGGTGCTGTCGGCCGAAACCGGCACGCCGCCCGGCAAGGACCAGCCCGTGCCCAATGCGTCGCACAGCTTCGATACCGGCGCGGCGTGGGGTTTCCTGGCCCTGCAGGCCAGCCTGCAGGGCTGGCAGGCGCATGGCATGGCCGGCATCGACCGCGAAAAGGCGCGTGCGGACCTGGGCGTGCCGGCCGGCTACAAGGTGGAGGCCGCCGTCGCCATTGGCAAGCCGGGCGACAAGAGCACCTTGCCCGAGGCCTTGCAGGCGCGCGAAGGATATAGCGCGCGCCAGCCGCTGGCCAACGTCGTGGCGGAGGGCCGGTTCGATTTCTGATCCGCGGCATCCCGGCTCTTGCCCCACGCATCGCATGGCGCGGTGCCGGGTATTCGCGCCTCAGGCATCGCCCGAATGCGTCTTCTCCCAGAAGACCACGCGCCGATGCAGCGCGCGCATCAGCAGCGATCCCGTCAGGCCGATGACGGCCAGCAGGATCACGCCGGCGAACATGGTGGACAGGCTCATGCTGACCGACGCGGACGCGATCATGTAGCCCAGCCCCTGCTGCGCCGACAGGAACTCACCCACGACCGCGCCGATGAGGGCCAGCGAAACGCCGATCTGCAAGCCCGAAAAGATATCGCCGGCGGCCGCCGGCAGCTTCACATGCAGCAGCAGGTAGGTGCGCGACGCCGAGAACGCGCGGCACGCATCGAGCAGGTCGCGATCGGTGCGATTGATGCCGTTGACCGTGTTCACGAAGAGCGGGAAGAAGCACACCAGCGCCACCAGCACCACCTTGGACGCCATGCCGAAACCGAACCAGACGAGGATGATGGGCCCCAGCGCGACCTTGGGCGTGGCCTGCAAGCCGATCAGCACCGGATAGCAGAAGCGCTCGAAGGTGCGCGACTCGGCCAGCAGGGCGCCCAGCAGCACCGCCAGGATGCAGCCGATGGCATAGCCCGCGAAGGTTTCGCCCAGCGTCGCGCCGATATGCGGCCACAGGGTACCGGTGGCGAAGCCGTCGACCAGGGCATGCCAGACGCTAGCCGGCGTCGGCAGCAGGTAATCCGGGATCTTCAGCAGGATGATGGCGAAATGCCAGGCCGCGACCAGCACGGCGAGGCTGATCAGCGGATACAGGAAGTCGGTGAATTCAAGACGCTTCATGGCTGAAATGGCGGCGCAGGTGATGGCAGGCGGCGTTGAAGGCCGCGTCGCCCAGGGTTTCGAGCGTGCGGGGACGCGGCAGGCCGGGCCGGTAGTCTTCGACGATGCGGCCGGGGCGCGGCGACATCACCAGGATGCGATCGGCCAGGAAAACCGCTTCCGGAATACTGTGCGTAATGAACAGCACCGATTTTCGTTGCTGGCTCCAGATGCGTTGCAGTTCCAGCGTCAGCGCTTCCCGCGTCAAGGCATCGAGGGCGGCGAAAGGCTCGTCCATCAATAGCACATCGGGGTCGGGCAGCAGCATGCGGGCGATGCCCACGCGCTGCTGCATGCCGCCGGACAGCTCGCCCGGGTAGTTGCCCGCGTAGCCGTCCAGGCCGACCAGCTTGAGCAGGGCCGCCGCCCGCTCGCGCGCCGCCGGCATGGGCAGGCCCAGCGTGGTGGCGGGCAGCAGCACGTTGTCCTGCACGTTTTTCCAGGGCAGCAGCAGTGGTTTCTGGAACACCACGCCGGTGCGGCGGCTGGGCTTGAGCACGGGTTGGCCGCCCAGCGTCAAGCGGCCGGTGGTGGGCGCCAGCAGGCCGGATGCCAGCTTCAGCAAGGTGGACTTGCCGCAACCGGACGGTCCGAGGACCGCCACGAATTCGCCGGACTCGATATCCAGGTCCACCGGGCCCAGTGCGTGGATGGCGCCGCGACGGGTAGGGTAGGTGAGCGTGACGTCCTTCAACGACAAGGCCCCGTGGCCCACGGCCGCAGGCTCCTCCCCAAGGGAGGATTCGGACTTGGGGCGGCCCGGCGTCGTGATGGGGCCCTCCTGTCGCTGCGCGACGTCCTCCCCAAGGGAGGATTCGGACTTGAGGCGGCCCGGCGTCGTGATGGGGCCCTCCTGTCGCTGCGCGACGTCCTCCCCAAGGGAGGATTCGGACTTGGGGCGGCCCGGCGTCCTCATGCGCTGGCCTCCGCCAGGAAGTCGACCGCTGCCTGCCACGATGCCGTGTTGGCCCGCGCATTGGCCAGGGGCGTGCCGCCGCCGGTCAGCACGACGCCGGCGACGGGATGGGGCTTGGCGATGAGCGTGGTGGGCTGGTTGGGCAGGCCGATGGCGTGTCCCGCGCCTTCACCGCGGACATGGCGATAGGGCCAGCGATGGCCGTTGGCGCGCAGGGCGTCGACGATCTGTTCGCTGTACAGCGAGGACGGCCAGAAACCGTCGTCGGTACCGGAAATCAACAGCACCGGCCCCTTGATGCGCTCGACGGGGATGCGCGCGGCCGCCACGGCGTCGGCGTTGCGCAGCACGCTGAGGAAAGCCGGCGCCTGGCGCACGGGCTGGCCGTCGGCGGGCACCTGGTCGAAGGCGGCCCAGTCGGCGTCCGGATTGTCCTTCCACACATTGGGCAGCGGCTGGCCCTGCCACGTCCAGACCGGCGAATCGGGCGCTTCGCCCGGACGGCCGGCGCGCAGGGTGCCATGCACCACGATGCTGGGCACATAGGCGATCACGGCGCTGACCAGTTCGGGAAAGCGCGCGCCCAGCAGCAGCGCCAGTTCGCCGCCGCGCGACTGGCCGGTGACGGCGACGAAGCCCTTGCGCGGCGCCAGTTCCGCGCGCACCCAGCGCAGCGCGCGTTCGAAGTATTCCAGCGGCGTGCCGGAAATATGGTCAGGCAGGCCAGGCGCCTTGAAATAGCCCAGCGCGAAGGCGGTATAGCCGTGCGCGGCCCATTGCGACGCGCGTTGCAGCGGAACGCCGCCGCCCGAGCCGTTCATCACCACGATGGCCGGGTGCGGGCCGGCCCCGGCGGGCGTGAAGACCGTGCCCACGATGCCCTCGACATTGACCTCGCGGCGCTGGACGCCCTCGACCACGTAGCGCTGGATGAAATCGGCTTGCGCCGACTCGCCGTCCGCGCCGCGCGCCTGCACCGCGATGGTCAGCGGTTCGACCTCATCGGTACGCGCGGGCGCGCTGGGCGGTTGCACGCGGCGCATGGACCACACCAGGCCCATGGCGTCCGCCACATCCCAGTCGCCGGCCGACGGCGCCTGCTGGTCGAGGTCGATGCGGCCATCGTCGCCGACGGCCAGGGTGGCCTCGCTGAGCCAGACGCTGCCGTCGGGATGGCGCAGTTCCGCCGTCAAGCGCACCGGACCTGGCGCATAGCCTTCCAGGACGATGCGGCGACGGACATCCAGCGCGGCGTCGTGCGGGCTGACCTGGATCGTGGGCTTGCTCATTTGGCCTCCCGTGCCTTCGCGCGCACGGCGTCGGCGTCGAAATCGTTGATCTTGGCGATGAGTTCGTTGGAGAAGATCTTGTCGACGGGCACGTCCGCCGACGGATATTCCTTGGCCTGGGCCATTGCCTCGATGCCGGCGCGGATGGCCTTCAGGTCGTACTGGCCGGGCACGCGCGCCTGGCCGGATGCCGTGTGCAGCACCCGGCGCAGGCGATTGGTGACCAAGGTGGTCGCGTCGGCCAGCGCCTTGGCTTCATCGCCGGCGGGCTTGGACTGCGGGTAGGCGCGCCAGAATGCACGGACGCAGAATCCGGGATTGGCTTCGCAGGCGATCTGGCCCTTGGTATAGGCGCGCGCGAAGCGCACCATCAGGTCGGGGTGGTCGCGGAAGGTGTCGACGTGGGCGATGAAGCCGTTGCCGGCGGTTTCGTCGAAGACCTTGGGATAGGCGATGCGGCGTATGGGCGTGCCGGACAGTTCCAGCTGGTCATCCCAGCTGCTGTTGAAGTTCAGCGCGTCGACCTGGTGCGTCTTCAGGGCCTGGAAGCCCGCGGCCAGCGCGCCGACGGCCACGTAGTTGACGTTGACCCCGGGCTCCAGTCCGGCCGTGCGCAGCGCCGCGCGACCGCCGGGAATGGTGCCCCAGGTCAATGCGCCCACGCCTATCTTCTTGCCCTTGAGGTCCTGCAGGGTCTTGATGGGCGAGTCGGCCAGCACCGCGAATTCCATGGTGTTGGCCGGCACGCCGTTATAGAAGTAGCGCAGCGGCAGGATGTCCTTGCCCGCGAAGTAGCTGGAGATCACGGGTTCGGACGTGGGATAGCCGAAGGTCACGCGCTTGGCCGCGACTTGCGGCAGCAGGGCGCCGGCGCCCTGGAACACGATGGTCTTGACCGACAGGTTTTCTTCCTTGAAGAAACCCAGTTCCTCGGCCGCGGCGTAGGGCGCGCCGTCATGCACGGCCGCTGGCACGGCCAGGGCCACGGTGACGTCGTCCAGGGCCAGTGCCGGCGCGGCGGCCGTGCCGAGGACGAGCGCGGCGAGTAGGGGGTGAACGCGAATACGCATGGAGGTGTCCTGGTTCGTTGAAGGCGGTGTTGGAAGGCCGGTCAGGCCGATGGCGGCCGCGCGGTGCTCGGGCGGTTCGGCGCATTCATGCGACTGGCCGCGTCGCGCAGCAGGAAGGCGCGGTCGATCTTGTTGGTGGAGGCCAGCGGCAAGGCGTCGACGAACCACACCTGGCGCGGATGCTGGTAGGCCGGCGCGTGCGCCAGGGCGTAGCGCTTGATCTCGTCGGCCTCGGCGTGCTTGCCGGGACGCAGCACGATGTAGGCGACCGGCTTCTGGCCCTTGATGTCGTCTTCGACCGGGACCACGCAAGCCTGCTGCACGGCGGGATGGTGTTCCAGCATTTTCTCCACCTCGCCGGGATAGATGTTTTCGCCGCCGCTGACGAACATATCGTCGCGCCGGCCGACGAAGTAATAGAAGCCCTGGTCGTCGTGGCGAAACACGTCGCCGGTCGAGTAGTAGCCGTCGGGCGTGAAGGGCGGCGGCAGGTCGGGCCGCTGGTGGTAGCCCAGCATCAGGCCGGGACTCTTCATCTCCAGGATGCCTTGCTCCGGTCCATCCGCGGGGCCGCGCGCCTGGCGCAGCGACACGGCCGGATGCGGATAGCCCACCGACATGGGCGGCGTCGGCAGCTTGTCCGGGTGCGGGCCGAACACCACCGGACCGCCTTCGGTGGTGCCGTAGGCGTTGATCACCTTGGCGTTGGGCAGCATGGCATGGATCTGCGCCAGCAGGCTGGCGCTGACCGGCGCGGATCCCATGCGTATCACCTTCACCGAGGACAGGTCGGTGCGCGCCAGCAGATCGTGCTCGCGCAGCATCATGGCGATCATGGGCGGGACGGCGGTCAGCCAGGTGCAGCGGTAGCGGCCGATGCACTGGATGTAGGCGGCCGCGGTGAATTGCGGCAGCAGCACGGTGGTGGCGTGGCTGGACAGCGACAGCAGGACCAGCGCCAGCGCATTCATGTGGTACAGCGGCGCCGCGATGAGGGCCCGCTCCGCGTCCAGCGGCGTGGCCTGCCGGCGCATCCGCACGGTCCACAGGTGGCTGGCGTGCGACAGGCGCACGCCCTTGGGCTTGCCGGTCGACCCGGATGTGTACAGCATCAGCGCCACGTCCTCGGGCGACACCGGCGCCTCCGGCGTGGGACCGGGGCGCAGGTAGTCGAGGAAAGGCTCGCCGTCCAGCGCGATCGCCTGCAATCCCGCCGGCACCGCGTTGCGGCGCTCATGGTCGTAGAACACCACGCGCGCGCCGCTGTCTTCCAGCACATAGGCGATGGTGGCGGGCGGGAACTTGAAGTTGACCGGCACGGCGATCAGTCCGGCGCGCATGATGCCCAGCAGCGTGGCGACATAGCGCACCGAGTTGGCGGCCAGGATGGCGACGCGATCGCCAGGCTGGCCGCCGCCTTGCAGCAGCGCCCGCGCCACGCCATCGGCCATCGCTTCCAGCTCGCCATAGGTGCAGGGCGATTCATTCAGCGCGAGGTCGACGCCCAGCAGCGCGACGCGCGCCGGATCGGCGGCGGGATCGATGACGCGGCCCAGGTTCTGCGGCGTATACATGGCGGACCTCAGGCCTTGGCGGGCGCCGGCGCGGCGGTGGAATAGACGCCGCGGCCGCTGGCGACCAGCTTGCCTTCGTTGTCGAACACCTGTGCCTCGGCCACCGACAATTGCGAGCCGAACTTGATGACCTTGCCCTTGGCGCGCAGGTCGCCGGGCAGGGCGGCGCGGTGGTAGTCCACGCGCAGGTCCACGGTGGGTACGCCGCGGCCGGTCTTGGAGACCAGCGCCCAGTCGGCGGTGAGGTCGACCAGGGCGGCGAGGATGCCGCCGTGCGTGTAGCGCTTGTCGGGGTTGACGACCCATTCCTCGCGCCAGCGGGCGGACAGTTCGATTTCACCATCGTCGACGGCGAGGACTTCGATGCCCAGCCACTGGTGGTAAGGGCCGCGCAGCAGCTTGGCCTGGATGTCTTCCTTGGTGGGGACGGTAGCGGTGGTCATGACGGGGTTCCTTCGTATTCGGGTGGGACGGGGATGCGTGGACGCCGGGGCGCATCAGGGGTTGACGATGACCTTGCCCAGCACCTCGCGATCGCGGATCAGCGCCAGGCCGTCGGCGGCGCCCTCCAGCGGCACGGCGCGGTCGATCACCGGCTTGACGCTGCCGTCGGCGACCATCTGCAACAAGGCCTTCAGGTCTTCGTCGTAGAAGCTGTTCGAGCCCTTGATATTGAGCTCGAAGCTCCAGACGTAGCGCAGGTCTTCCTTGGGATCGTGGCCGGCGGTGGCGCCGCAGACCAGCAGGGTGCCGCCGCGCTTGAGGCACTTGATGGAAGGCAGCCAGGTGTCGCCGCCGGTGAAGTTGATGACGACGTCCACGCCGCCCTCGTAGGTGCGGCGCTGGGGCTTGCCGTACTCGGCGATGGCCCACTTCGAGAAATCGGTGGTGCGATAGTTGATGACGTGGTCCGCGCCCAGTTCCTTCAGGCGAGCCAGCTTCTCGTCGCTGCCGGCGCAGGCGATGACCTCGGCGCCCAGCAGCTTGGCCAGGATGACGCAGGCGGTGCCCACGCCGCCGCTGGCGCCCAGGACCACCACGCGGTCGCCGGCCTTCACCGTCTTGTGCGTGATCAGCATGCGATGCGCGGTGCCATAGGCCACGGGAAGCGCGGCGGCATCGTCATAGCTCACCTTGGCCGGCAGGGCGATCAGTTGCGGCGCCGACACCAGGCAGTATTCGGCCATGCCGCCGTCGAGCATTTCGCCCATCAGGCCCTTGCCCTTGTTCAGCGGGTTGACCAGCACGCGGTCGCCCACCTTCCAGCCTTCCACGCCCGCGCCGACCTCGGTGATCTCGCCGGCCATGTCCAGGCCGATGACCACGGGCAGCGGCACCTTGATGCCGGGCATGCCCTGCACGGTGAAAACGTCGTGATAGTTGAAGGACGATGCGCCCACGCGTATGACGACGTGGCCCTCGGTGGCCTTGGGCACGGGCTTGTCGGTGACGACCTGGAGTTTGTCCAGGCCGCCGTGTTCGTTCAGGACCAGGGCTTTCATGGTGGTGCTCATGGTTTTTTCCTCGCTTCCTATGGCAGGTGGTGGGGCGATATGCCGGATTACTTCAATGTCTTGGCGGTCTGGTAGGGACCCGTCACGAAAATGTCGGCGGGCAGCTGGCCCTTGACCAGGCCGCTGTCGGCGAATACCTGGTGCTGGCGCTTCAGCGTGTCGATGTCGGCAGGTTCGAAGGACACGCGGTACATCTCCTGCCACTGTGCGGCGTAGACCTTGGCGTCGGCCTCGGGCAGGTTGGCGGACTTGCGCAGGATGTTCACGACGTCGTCGCGGTGGCTGTCGCCCCAGGCGAGCGTATTGCGCAGGCCGGCGATCACATGGGCCACCGTATCGGGGTGCTGGGCAACGAAATCGCTGCGTACCGCGCCGATGCCGATGTACGGGACCGAATCGGACTTGGTTAATTTCTTCCATTCATCGGCGAAGGAGCCGAGGCGCGTGACCTTCAGGTCGGTCAGCTGGGCCACGGTGACCGAACGCAGCGCGGCGGCGTCGACCTGCTTCTGCGCCAGGAATTGCGCCAGGCGCGATTCGTTGCCGCCCACCAGCGAGAAGTCGTTCGCCTTGACGCCGTGGTTGCCGGCCAGCACGGCGCCGGCGATCACCGCCACGGAGCTGCCCGCGGGCGACATGCCGACCTTCTTGCCGCGCAGCTGGTCCAGCGACGTGATGGGCGAGCCCTGCGGCACCACGAATTGCACGTCGGCCGGCTGGGTGGCGGCGAAGATCTTGATGGGCACGCCTTCGGCCGCGCTACTGAAGACCCCCGCGGCGGGCGCGCCGAAGGCGAGGTCGATGGAGTTCGAAGCCAGCGCACGCAAGGGCGCATTGACGTCCGGGAACTTGATGAACTCGACATCCAGGTTCTGCTGCTTGAGGAAGTCCGTGGCTTCCAGCACGGCGCCGTAGCCCAGGCTGACGCCGCTGCTCCAGTAGCCGATGCGCACCTTGTCGGCGGCTTGCGCGGGGCCGGCGGCGCCGAAGGCGAGCGCCAGCAGGGCGGCGGGCAGGTACTTGGTCCATTTCATGTCGGAACTCCCGGAAAAATGCGTCGATGTGAGGGGACGGCGCAAAGGCCGCTTAAACCGGCTTCCAGCGGAACAGGCGGCGTTCCAGCGGCTTGAGCACGCCGCTTTCCAGCAGCAGCATCAGCACCACCAGCAGCAGCGTCCAGGCGAACACCTGGTCGGTCTGCACCAGGTCCGCGGCCTGCCGCAAACGGTAGCCGACGCCGTCGGAGGAACCCAGGGTCTCGGCCACCAGCGACACGCGCCAGCCGAAGCCGAAGGCAAGCCGCGCGCCGGAAAAGAAGTAGGGCAGGATGCTCGGCAGGTAGATCTTGCGCAGCACCTGCGCGCGGGTCATGCGGAAACTGCGGGCCAGGTCGACGTGCAGCTTGTCGACGTTCTGGGCGCCTTGCCAGACATTGGTCAGGATGAGCGGCATGGCCGTCATGAACACCACGAATACGGTGGTGGCGTTGGAGATGCCGAACCAGATGATGGCGAACACCGCCCAGATGGCCGAGGAAATGGTGTTCATCACGGCCAGCAAGGGTTCGAAGACCTGCGCCAGCGCCCGGCTCGAACCCAGCGCCAGTCCCAGCGGCGTGCCGACCAGCGCGGCCAGGACGAAGCCGCAAACGACCCGGTACATGGTCATGCCGATGTCGTGCAGGAAGGAATCGGTGCGCGACAGCGCGCCCAGCGCCTGCAGCACGCGGTCGGGGCCCGGCAGGATGAAGGCGGGGGTGTGCCGCGCGGCCAGCCACCAGGCGAGCACGAAGACGATCGCAAGCACGACGCGTTGCGCGACCAGCAGGGCGGGATGCAAGCCGTTGTTCGTGATCGCCTTGGTCATTGAGACACCGTCATTGATTTACCGTCATGGAATTACTTTCACTGGCTTGCCGTCATTGACTTACCGTCATTGACTTACCGTCATTGACTTACCGTCATTGACTTACCTTCAGGCGCAGCAGCCGCGTCTGCTCCGCGACGTCGCGGTCCGTCGCCAGGCGTGGCCGCGCCAAGGGAACCTTGGCGATCTCGCGCACGCGGCCGGGCCGCGGCTCCAGCAGCACGATGCGGTCCGCCAGCACCACGGCTTCCTCCACGTCGTGCGTGACGAAGAGTATGGTGGCGTTCTTCATGGCCTGGATGCGCAGCAATTCCTCATGCATCTGGGTGCGCGTCTGCGGGTCCAGCTTGGAGAACGGCTCGTCCATCAGCAGGATGTCGGGCTCGATCACCAGGCTGCGCGCCAATGCCGCGCGGCTGCGCATGCCGCCGGACAACTGGTGCGGCCACGCTTGCGCGAAACCGGCCAGTCCGACCATCTCCAGCGCGGCCATGGCGCGGCGCTGGCGTTCGGCGCGAGGCACGTTCTGCGCTTCCAGGCCCAGCGCCACGTTCTCGCGCACGGTGCGCCAGGGCAGCAGGCGGTCCTCCTGGAACAGATAGCCGAGCTTGCGCCAGTCGCGGAAGCGCGCCGCCGGCTGGCCGTTGATCTCCAGGTCGCCGTTGTCGGCGCTTTCCAGGCCGGACACGATGTTCAGCAAGGTGCTCTTGCCGCAGCCGGACGCGCCCAGCAAGGCGACGATTTCGCCGCGGCCCACGCCGAAGGAAATGTCGCGCAGGACTTCCAGGTCGCCGAAATGCTTGTTGAGATGGCGCACCCGCACGGCGTCCGCGCGGCCGGCTTCGGCCCGCGTCGAGACGCTTGCATCCAGGGGAGATCCTGCCGTGGGCGCGGACGCGGTGGCGGTGTCGTTCGCATTCAAGAGCACGGCGTTCATCGGCGGATCCCTGTATCGGGCGGCACCGGGATGGCGGCGCCGGTCTGCGCCAGGCTGGCGTACAGTTTTTCCAGCGTCATGGCCTGGAAGGTTTCGATGTGGCGGCGGGCGATCAGTTCGGCGCGCTTGCCGTCGCCTTCGGCGAAAGCCTCGATCAATGCGTTGTGGTCGTGTTTGATTTCCGGCTTGGTCTTCTGCACACCGAAGCCCAGCGCCACCAGGCGCGACATCTCGTCCAGCAGCATGGCCAGCGACTTGTGCAGGCGTTCGTTGCCGCTGGCCGCCGCGACGGCCAGGTGGAAGGCTTTGTTGGCATCCATGAAGACATCGATCTGGTCGTTCAGCTTGAGCACGGGATGCTGCACGCGGCAGGCCGCTTCCAGTTCGCGCAGCAGGCCCAGGTCCACGCGCCCCACGGCCAGGCGGGCGGCGAGCGGCTCCAGCTGGACCCGCAGGGTGAAGACCTCCTCGACGTCGCGCAGGGTGATGGGGGCGATCTGGTAGCCCTTGCGCGGGCGCGAGCGCACGTATCCTTCCTGCGCCAACCGGACCAGCGCGATGCGGCAGCTGGTCTTGCGGATGTCGTAGTTGGCCATCAGTTCCGGTTCGGTGACGAACGCGCCCGGCGCCAGCCGGCACGAAATGACGTCACGGCGGATGCGCTGGTAGGCGTCGTCGCCGAAGCTGACGGTGGTGGCGGCGGGAAGGAGTTCGAGGAGGTCAGTCATCGTCCGTGATCAACGTTGAACGTCTTACTGAGCAGCTCACAGATGTGGTGAGAGATGAGCACGGGTCCATTCTAGGTAGACAAGGATGATGGGTGAACTACCCAATTACCCTAAGCTTATGCAATAGGGGGATAAGGCGGTGAGCTGCTCAGCCGTACGCGATGGACGCTTTTTCTGCCCTGCCTGGGCGTCACTACGTTTGCGCTCGCCGCTTGAGGCGGGTCGCGTGGGAACCGTCACGAATGATTTGCCCCATATGCGGTTGTGCCAGCGTCCACATGACCGTGTGGTTATGTCATGACGGTTTCCGCACTCTTCATAAGGATGGTGAATCATGGCTGCTCCGCTAACCTCGACACAGACGCCGATGTCGGCTTTCCAATTGTCGACATGCGCCCCTGGGTGGGCGTCTGACCCAGGCATCGCTGCCCAGCACGCCGGGCGGGCAGGATCCGGGAACGCGCGGTCCTCACCCATCGCCGGCGTGAAACAAGGCGTGCCGCGGGCCTCGCTCATGGTCCGGATCCGGGAGTGGATCTACAGCTGCTTTCCGCGTTTCGCGGCCTTCGTTGGCGTGACCCGCGCGCGGACTGAGTTCTATGATGCGATGGCGTCGATGGCGGTCAAGGCGTCGGAGCGCCTGGCGAAGGCCGAGCATGAACTCCAAATCAAGCAGATGGAATGCGAACAATGGCGGGTGAGGTGCGAGACGTTGAACGCCCGCGTCGCGGCGTGGGAACAGGTTTCGTCGGATGCCTTCGATGCGCTGCGTGCCGCTCGCGCCGGCGACATCACGTACACCGACGAGTTGGATCGAGCCGAGGCCGACAACCTTGCCTTGTTGAAGGATCTGAAGCAGCGGCTGGACGACTGTGACCTTGAGCAAGCCTGGCGGAATGCCCTGGCGGACTTCGACTTCACGCTGCGCGAACATCTGGGGGACCTGGGCTCCGGGCCTTCCAGCGGTGGGACGGAAAACGTGCAGGTTCTGGATGCCGACGCTACGGCGTTGACAGCGAAAGCGATGACGCGCTGGCCATCCGATGACAGCGGCATCTCAACGTCGACGAGTTCGTCTTCGACCAGGTCGTCGTTGGCGGACTCGACGTTGGTGGCCATCGATCCGCAGCCGGACAGCCAGATGCCTCGGGGGAGGCGCCATGCCATGCCTCTTGTGCCCAGCCGCACGTTTAAACCGACGGTCATAGACTGATGTGCCGCCGTGGCGGCGGCGTTTTGGGGCGTGCAATGCAAATCCTGTCCGATACGCGTGTTGGATCGTGGGCGGCCTTCGATGTCGATGTAGGTGCCGGTGTGGCTGTCGGCACGGCCATTGGCCCAACGGGGGATACGTATGTCGATGCAACCGCCGCGGCCACGTCGCCGGAACTGCCGACCCTCGTCCCCACATCGCGGGTCGTGGATGCGACGCTGCTCGACTATTCCAGCATCTGTTCCCCGCAGGCCGCGCCGGATGTGGCCGTCGCGCGTATTCCTGCAAGCGGAGAGACGTCCAACGCGCGCGCCAGCGCGCATCCACACTTGCGATTGGCGATGGACCAGGCGCAAGGCGCGCTGCGGGCCCTCGCGCGGGCCGTATTTTCCTTCATGGGTCTCACCGGGCGCTGTCATCGATGGCGCGCGTCGCAGGAGAGACAACTCCTGGACGAGGCCATTCTGGTGCGCGCGCGGCAAATGCCGTTCGCGTCGACCGCGTTCGCGCCGCGTTTCCTGGCCCTGCGGATGGGCGATCGTGTGCAGGCGCTCACCAGGCGGGTCGAAGCGCTGCGACATGCGGAATGGGCCGCCTTGCTGGGGGCGCGCGAGAATGCGCGCGTAATGATCGAGCTGATGGGACTGGCCGCGGCGGGGAAGCAGGAAAAGCCGCCAGGCCAGCCGCGCCCGGAAACCGCCGTCGACGCCGAGATCGCGAGAATGAAAGACCTGTTCGGCGATTGCGATCAACTCATCGATTTGCTCGCACGCTACCAACCCCGGGGCGCGGCCGCCACGCGGGCCGATGCGTCGCTGCTTGCGACGGACGTCCCGCTTCCGACCAAGCTGCGGTGCCCGCCAGCGGTCAGCCGGCGTTCATGGGCGACGCGGCGACAGCATTGCGTGCCCCTTGCCTGAAGGCGCGCGCCTGCTGGCGCCGCTCATGGCCAACGCACCGGAGGCCTTGCGTGCCGCCTGCATGACGGCCGGCGCATAGGCTTCCAGTTCCTTCAGGCCCAGGCGGTCCGCCGGACCGGCCACGCACAGGGCGCCGATCACCTTCCACGAGCCGCCGAAGACCGGCGCCGCCACGCTGGCCGCGCCAGGATGCATCTCCGCCAGCGTGCACCAATAACCCTGGCGGCGGATCTGCTCGAACTGGGCGCCCGGCTCGCCTTCGAAGGCAAGTATGACCTTGCCGGCCGATCCCTTGGTCAACGGCAAGGACTGCCCGACCCGCGAACTGCTGGCGAAATCGTCATGGCCCCGCACGCGGATCAGGCGGACCCGGCTGTTGCCGTCGTGGGCGAAGAAGGAGGTCGTCTCGCCGGTGGCGCGGGCGAGGTCGCGCAGTATGGGTTCCAGGACATCGTGCAGGTCGAACGCCACGTGATAGCGGGCCGATAGCCATGCCGCCGCCGGACCCAGGCGCCAGCCGGCATTTTCCAGTTGCACCAGGTATCCGGCCTGCGCCAGCGTGTGGGCCAGCCGGAAGACGGTGGTCTTGGGCAGGGCGGTACGGCGCGCCAGCTCCGCCAGGCTCAAATGGCTGTCCTCGATACCGAAGGCGTCCAGCAGCGCCAGCGCGCGGACCACGGCGGTGACGGGTTCGGGGGCGCTTGGCTCGGGGGCGGCTGATGCGGGGGCGGCGGCATTCCTGGGGGTGAGTGGAGGGGGCGGGGTGGAATTGCGGGAAGAGGGGCGGACAGGCATGCGGACAAGGATGCGGAGCGGAATACGGGCAGGGAGCGGCGGAATATACGGGACGGAAAGACTGGTGAAAATACGGGGACAGATCTTGGTGTGGCGTATAAAGTTGCGGCAGGACGGCAGCGGCAGGGTGGCAGCTTAATGGCGGCAGCTTACTGGCGGCAGCTTAAGGGCCTTGCACGGCGCAGGAAGGCCGCCCGCTTGAGGGCCCCGCAACGCCGGCAGGCATCCCACGCGTTCCGTTCCACCAGCCGGAACGCTATTGTAGGCGGACGGCGGAGTGCCTAGACTGCCCGCCGACAGAGTTCAAGCAGAATCCCCAGCAGGAGCGCAGCACCATGATCATCGACTGCCACGGTCACTACACGACGGCGCCCCAGCGCCTGCGCGATTTCCGGCAAAGCCAGATCGCCGCCGTGATCGACAAGACCAAGCACATGCCCGATCCCAACATCCGTTTCAGCGACGATGAGATCCGGGAAGGGCTGGAAAACAACCAGATCCGCATCCAGCGCGAGCGCGGTGTGGACCTGACGCTGTTCTCGCCGCAGGCCGGCCAGATGGCCCACCACATCGGCGACGCCAAGGTCAGCGCCACTTGGACCCGCCTGTGCAACGACCTGATTCATCGCGCGGTGGAGTTGTATCCCTCCAACCTGGCGGGTGTTTGCCAACTGCCGCAGTCGCCGGGCGTCAGCCCCGCGGAATGCATTCCGGAACTGGTGCGCTGCGTGGAGGAACTGGGCTTCGTCGGCTGCAACATCAATCCCGATCCCACCGACGGTTACTGGACCGATCCGCCGCTGACGCAGAAGCATTGGTACCCGCTGTTCGAGAAAATGGTCGAGCTGGACGTGCCGGGCATGGTGCACGTCAGTTGCTCCTGCAATCCCAACTTCCATTTCACCGGAGCGCATTACATCAACGGCGATACGACGGCCTTCATGCAATTCCTGCAGTCGGACCTGTTCAAGGATTTCCCAACCCTGAAGTTCATCATCCCGCATGGTGGCGGCGCGGTGCCTTATCACTGGGGCCGCTATCAAGGCCTGGCCCAGAACCTGCAACGGCCGCCGGTGGAAGAACTGTTGAACAACGTCTATTTCGACACCTGCGTCTATCACCAGCCGGGCATCGAGTTGCTGTTGGAGGTGATCCCCCCGGAGAACGTGCTGTTCGCGTCCGAGATCGTCGGCGCGGTCAAGGGCATCAACCCGCGCACCGGCTTCAACTACGACGACACCAAGCGCTACATCGACGCGGTCAGCTGGCTCTCGGAAGAGAACCGTCGCCTGATGTTCAGCGAGAATGCTTTCAAGGTCTACAGCCGCCTGCGTCCCGAACTGGTTCGGCGCGGCGTGTTGTCCGCCTGAAACGGTTTTTCGCATTCCGGCTGGTCCGGTCTGCACACTACACGAAGGAGTCCAAGATGAGCGCAGGTTTTCAGGTTCTCAAACGCAAGCGGGCCGTCGACGCCGAGACGACGGCCAAGTTCGCCGCCTTGCCGGTGGCCAATATCAGCGATGCCATGCATCGCATCGTCGCGGGCGGTCCGCGCCTGCGTCCCTTGCACAAGGGTGGCGTGCTGGCCGGCCCCGCGCTGACCGTCAAGGTGCGGCCGGGCGACAACCTGATGGTGCACATGGCGCTGAACATGGCGGTGGAAGGCGACGTCATCGTGGTGGACGCGGGCGGCGACCTGACCAACGCGCTCATCGGCGAACGCATGATCGCCTATTGCGTGGCGAAGAAATTCGCCGGCATCATCATCAACGGCTCGGTGCGCGACCTGGCCTGGATCCGCGAGCATGATTTCCCGGTGTACGCGGCGGGCGTCACCCACCGTGGTCCCTACAAGGACGGCCCGGGCGAGATCAATGTGCCGGTGTCCTTCGATGGCCTGGTGATCGAGCCGGGCGACCTGGTGGTGGGCGACGACGACGGCCTGCTCTGCATCCCCTACGATGCCGCCCAGGACGTGCTGGTGAAGGCGCAAGCCAAGCACAAGCAGGAAACCGATACCTTCGCGGACATCGGCAAGGGCGACAACAACCGCGCGTACTACGAGAAGCAATTGCGCGACAAGGGCTGCTATTTCGAGGAGTGATCCTCGGGGCGTGGCGGCCATCGCGGCTGCCGCGCTGCGTATATGGCACGCGGTACGCATGCTATATACGCTACGTCCGCTACGTCCGCTACGTCCGCTACGTCCGCTACGTCGGTGCGTCAGCTACGTCTGCCGCGTCGGCCACGCCAGCCACATCCGTTACGCCGCGCCCGGTGCGCGTCGTTTCAATGCGCGGGCGAAGCCGGCGCCCAATACCGGCAGCACCATCGCGGCGCCGCCGAACAGCCAATACGGGTCCATCCGCTGCACCAGGGCGGCGGCCGTCGCCACGCCGGCCGACTGGCCCAGGAACAGGCAGCAGGCGAACAGCGCGACGGCCGTGCCGCGGCGCGCGGGAGCCATCTGCGTTGCGTTGGTTTGCAGCGTGCTGTGGATCAGGTAGTAGCCGAAGCCGCTCAGCAGGCTGCCCACCGCGCACCACATCCACGCCGGACCCAGCGCGTAGAGCGCGCAAGCCAGCATCAGCACCACGCCGCCCGATGTCACCAGGCCTGCTTCGCCCAGCCTGGCGATCAGCTTGCGCGAGACCAGCACATAGCCGATGCCGCCCACCGCGAACAGGCCGCCGATGGCGCCGGACGCGGTCGGGCCGAGCTGGAAGCGTTGCTGCACGTAGGTAGGCACGAAAGCCAGCACGCCGAAAACCAGCGCGCCTTCCAGGAAGACGGTGAGCAGGATGACGCGCGCCCAGGGGTAGGCCAGCACGCTGCGGATCGGCCCCACGAAGCCCACGGCCACCGATTGCGCGGCGCTGGCCCGCGCGGGGGCCAGGCGCAGCAGTAACAGCCCGGCCGCCAGGTAGATGGCGGCCAGCGTGGCGAAGGCGGCGCGCCAGCCTATGGTGTCGGCGAACAGGCCGCCTATCAGCTGGCCGGCGGCCATGCCGACGATGGTGCCTGTGATGAAGCGCGCCAGCGTGGCCTGGCGCTGCGCGTAGTCGACGTTGTCGCCGATCCAGGCCATGGCCAGCGGAATGATGCCCGCGCCGGCCGCGCCGGACAGGAAGCGCGCCAGCAGCATGCCGTTCAGGCTGGGCGCCAGTGCCGCGCCCAGGCTGCCCACGGCGCAGAGAAACGCCGCCGCGGTCACCGTGCGGTATTTGCCGTAGCGGTCGCCCAAGGGGCCGAACAGGAATTGGAAGACCCCGTACGCCACCGCGAATATCGTCACCACGCCGGCCGCCTCGCCCGTGCTGGTGCCGTACTCCAGCGATAGCTGGGGCAATAGCGGATCGCAGATGCGGAACGCGCAAGCGCTGGCGAACGCGGCGATGGCCAGGACCAGGATGATGCGGTGAGGGACGGGAGGGGAGACGGACGTAGCGGAAGAGGGGGCGGCGCTCATTGAAGACCGTTGAAGTTCTTATGTCGTTTTGCAGCGGCCCGCCCGTGGCCGGCATTTTGTCGATGGTGCGGGCAGGTCCGTCTCCGGGAGACGTGCATCCGGGAGACCTGCATCATAGCTTGCGCGGGGCTGAACAAAAAATTGCTGTCGACGTGCGGTGTGCGGTTTCCTCAGTGGCTGAAAGTGAAGTTCACGCCTGCCAGGACGACGAACTTCGGCAGCCCGGCGCCGTCGTGCGCGACCGTCCATTGCGGTTCGATGTAGGTATTGACGATGGTGCCGCCCATGCGCCAGGCACGGCCCACGCCCGCGCCGACGGGAATGTAGTACTGGCCCTTCTGCAGGTTGAAAGTCCAGATGCCGGTGGACCGCAGATACCAGCCGCCGGGAAGATTGCGGATGAGGAAGGGCTGCAGGGTCCCGGTATGCACGGCGTCGCGGTTGTTCTGCCCCGCGAAGGAATGCTGCCATTGAAGCAGCCCGCCCACCAGGCCTTCCTTGCTGGGACGTACCGCGACGGCCGCCAGGCCGCCCGACCACTTGCCGGCGCCCAGCTCGGGACTGGTGCCGGTGGGCATGGTCAGCATGGGCCCTACGCCCAGGTCGACCTCGCCGGTCTTGAGCAGGAAGATGTCGAAGACGTTGATGTCGCCCAGGCCGGTCTTGTAGCTGCTGTCCTGGGTCGGACGGGTGGAGATCGGCACGGTCCCGCGCAGGATCTGCGGCACGCCCACCCAGTCGCCCGGCGCGATGGGCAGCGTTGGCCGCAGCATGAAGTCATTGGTGTGGGAGTTGGTCCGGAACAGGCTGGGCGTGTAGTAGTTCTGCAGGCCCAGCGATGGCGCCAGGCTCAAGGGGTTGTTCGACTTGTTGGCATCGTCGGCTGACTGTGCCTGGACAGCTTGCGCGGCGCCGAGCGCCAGGAAGGAAACGGAAACCAGAATCTCACGCCACATGCCTACCTCCAGGACAGGATGGGGCGGTGCGCCCCGGGTAACGTCACGCGAATTCCGCCGCATGTTCGCGCCGGGCGGCACTGTGGTACGGAAACATCCTCCACTGTTGCTTGGCGCCTGCGAAGTTTTCATATTCTTACACATGAGACCTACAATCCACGCATCTCATCCGCAAATTTCGATAGAGTCGTTCATCCCGTAAGTTTGCTTTACCGCGCGCTACTCAGTCTGACTTGGTTTTCCAGCCGCTTCCTGATGGAACCGGCTGGTGCGATACGAACCGGAGGCAAGAATGGCAATGGGCAAGGTGCAGGGAAGAGCTACCGCGCGTGCCGTCCAGGCGGCGTTTTGCGGCATTGCGCTAGTGGGCGCGCAAGCGAAGGCAGCCGATTATGTCTTCGGGCCCGGGCCCGTGTATCAGCCGATACGGGTGCAGGGCGCGGGCAACACGGTCACCGTCGAAGGCAATACAACCATACAACCGCAAGAACCGTATCCGACAAACTACAGCGGCACGGGCTTGCAACTGCTGAGCGGTGCCACGGCGGTCCTGAAGGCCGATGACGGGCCTATCGTCATCAACGTGCATGGACACGCGGCCGATGGTCTTTTCGTCGGCAATAACAGCACCATGACGGTGAATCCGGGCGGCACCACGATATCCGTCCTCACCGACCCCACGGACAACGATCACAATTCGCGCGGCATCTATACCGTGGGCGATACCGGCCCGTCGGTCTTCAAGGGCTCGGACATCTACATTACGGTCGACGGCAGTAATTCGGACGCCTTGCGGTCGTATGGCCAGTACGCGACGGTGGACTTGAACGACAGCACGCTGACCACTACCGGGAGTACCTCGCGCGGCGTGACCTCCTGGGGGGGCGCCACCATCACACTGAACAACACCGCCATCAGTACCCAGGGCACGCAAGCCTACGGGGTGTGGATGACATCGGGCGTAGCGGGCCAGGATACCCACGTGACGATGAACGGCGGCTCCATCCTGACCACCGGCGGATCGGCTTATGGCGTGCTCGTTTATCCCGGCACCGACTTCACCGGCAACGGCACGTCGGTGCGCACCACCGGCAACTCCTACGCGGTGTATGTCTACGGCGGCAAGGTGGATGGAACGGGCATGTCCATCCTGGCAGAGGATACGCGCGCGTTGGTCGTGTCCCAGCCGACAAGCGTGGTGGACCTGACCGACGCGACGATACGCACCACCAAGGACAGCACGCAGACAGTGTGGGTCAGCGCCGGCAGCGCCACCCTGACCAACGCCCGGATCACGGCCGACGGCAGCAATTCCATACCCGTGTGGACCACCGGCGGCCAGACCACGCTGAACGGCGGTACGGTGACGACCAGCGCCGCGAGCTCGCGCGCCATCCTGGTCCAGGGCGGCGGACTGGCGCTGGGCCTGGACGGCAATGGCGCCGGCACGTTCGTGCGAACCACGGGCGCCAACGCGGATGCGGTGAGCGTTCTCAATGGCACCACCTTTTCCGCGGACGGCGCCACCCTGTCGGCCGAAGGCGCCAACTCGCTGGCGCTGCGCTTCTATGGAGGAGACGCCACGACGCCCAATACGGCGAACCTGAAGGACACCACGATACGTTCGGCGCAGCTGGATGGCCTCTACTTCTACGGCGGCCAGGGCGTGGTGAACATGGACGGCGGCAGCGTGACCGGCGGCCGGCGTGCGGTGTGGGTCGCGCCGGTGGGCGGCGTGGCCGCCTCCGGCACGCTGAACGCAAGCAATGGCGCGGTCATCACGGGCATCGTGGGCGCCACCGCCGGCAGCTCGATCGCGCTGAATCTCGCCAGCGACAGCCGCTGGAACGTGACGGCCGATTCCACGGTCAACAGCCTGAGCAATTCACATGGCACGGTGGACCTGCAGGCGGCCGCGGACGTGGCGTCGCGTCCCATGGACGCATCCGCCTACCGCGTCTTGCAGGTCAGCGGCAATTACTCGGGCGACCAGGGCGTGGTGGCGGTCAATACGTACTTGAACAAGGGCGGGGCGCTGTCCAACCAGTATACGGACCGGATGTTGATCGCCGGCAACGCCAGCGGCACATCCCTGGTCCAGGTCAAGGAGGTCAGCGGCAGCCCGGGCGGATTGACGGCTGGCGGCGGCGTGCCCCTGAACGACGAGGGAATATCGCTGGTGCAGGTGGCCGGGACGTCGTCGGTCAGCGCATTCGCCTTGAGCGGCGACTATGTCACGGTGGGCAACTCCCCCCATGCGTATCGCCTGTTCGCGTACGGGCCGGGCTCGGCGCTGGGCAGCGCGGACCCCGCGCAATCCCTGGTGGGAGGTACGGGCAGCCATTGGGACTATCGCCTGCAAAGCGCCTTCGTCACGCCGGATGGTCCCACCCCGGATCCGGAGGGTGGGGAGTCCGGGGGCGGCGAGTCAGGAGGTGGCGAGTCGGGAGGTGGCGAGTCCGGCGGTGGCCTGCCCGACCCCGACGAGGTGCGGTATGAAGTCGCCCCGCAGGTCGCTTCATACCTGATCGCGCCCATCGCCCTGCAATACGCGACGTATGCGGACCTGGACTCCCTGCATCGTCGCCTGGGCGAGATACGGGATGACCGGGCGCTGGGAAATAACCTGGGCAAGGGCGAGGCCTTCGTGCGCGCCTACGGCGGCGACTTCAGCTATGCCACCAACCGCAAGTTCAAGGATTTCGGCTACGACGCCAGCGGCAACTACGCCGCCGTGCAGTTCGGCGGCAATCTCTACAAGCAGGCGACGGACAACGGCATCTGGCGCTTCGGCCTGGCCGGCACCTTTGGTCACCTGAATTACGACCCGCACGCGGTGGACGGGCCCAGCAAGACCAAGACCGACACTTACCGCGTGTCCGGCTATGCCACCTACCAGGCCGACAAGGGCTGGTATGTCGACGGCATCCTGTCTTTTGGCTGGTTCGATGGCAACGTCGATACCGATGCGCGGGGCAAGGCGATGGACCTGCGCGGCACCAGCGTGGCGGGTTCGGTGGAGGCGGGCTATCCCATCGACATCGGCCATGGCATCAACCTGGAACCCCAGGCCCAGGTCAACGTGCAGCGGCTGAGTTTCAACCGCAAGACCGACGCGGACGGCCTGGACGTGGACATCGCGTCGCAGACGCAGGTACTGGGGCGGCTGGGCGCGCGGGTGACGCGGCCCATCGATGTGAGTGGCGGGCGCATCACTCCCTATGCCGGCGTGCATGTGCTGCATGCGTTCAATGGCGGCAGCAACGTGACGGTGGGCGACGAGACCTTCCGGACGGGCAAGTACGGCGACGCCATGCGCTACTCGGCGGGCGTTACCGGCACCGTGAACCGGAAATGGTCCCTGTATGGCGAGGTCGCGCGCATCGAGGCCATGGGGTCCGGGGTCGATGCCTGGCTGTTCAACGCCGGGGCGCGCTACCGGTTCTGAGGAAGCGCCGGAGTGCCCGCGTGCCGAAGTGCCGCTATGCGACCATCACGCCGCGCGCGCGAAAGCTGCGGCGGCCTTCGCGCAGCACGGCCAGCAGCCGGTCGCGGCTTTCGCGCACGTGCGCCTGCACCAGCGCGACGGCGCGCTCGGCGTCGCCTTCGCGCAGGGCCGCGAGCACCGCGCGGTGTTCGGCCCAGCCGTGGCCGATGGGGTCGCTTTCCAGCCAGCGGGTGCGTGCCAACCGGTTCATGGCGTCCGCCACGCCGCGGCTGATGAATTCATTGCCGGACAGTTGCGCCAGGCGCACATGGAATTCGAGGCCGATGCGGTGGGTCTCCTCCACGCTGGCCGATTCACCGCAGTCGTCGAGCAGTGCCTCGATGTCGTCCAGGCCCGCGTGATCGGGGTGGGCCACGGTCAGCCGCATGGCGGCCACCTCCAGGACTTCGCGATAGACGAATAGCTGTTCGATCTCCGCGATATTGATCGGCGTGACCATCCAGCCGCGACCTTCGCGGCAGACCAGGCCTTCCGACTCCAGGCGCAGCAGCGCGGCGCGCACGGGTGTGCGCGACGCGCCCAGTTGCGCTTCGGCCCAGCGTTCCGTGAGGCGCTCGCCCGGGCCCAGTTGCATGTCCAGGATCATCGCGCGCAGTTGTTTTTCGACTTCCAGGGATTGGGACACGGGGACTCCTGCCGGGCGGACGGCGGCGCCAACAGATGGGCGGCGCCAACAAAATAGTGACCAGCGTTATTGACAAGCCTACGGGGGATGTTTAATGTATCCCAACTTGGTATCCCAAGCAACCACTACCCCCGCGCCCATGTCTTCCGACCACAACCCCCATTGGCATCGCAATCTTCTCGTATGCCTGTTCGGCTCCTTTTCCACCCTGGTCGGCATGACGCTGATGCTGCCTTTCCTGCCGCTTTACGTGGAGGAGTTGGGGGTCAAGGATCATGCGGCCATCGTGCAATGGTCGGGCATAGCCTATGGCGCGACCTTCCTGACGGCAGGCATCGTGGCGCCGTTGTGGGGACACCTGGGCGACCGCTATGGCCGCAAGCCGATGCTGATCCGCGCCAGCCTGGGGATGGCGATCTGCATTTCGCTGATCGGCTTCTCCACCAATGTCTGGCAGTTGCTCGCCCTGCGTCTTCTGACGGGCATCGCGGGCGGTTACTCCTCGGGCGCGACCATCCTGGTCGCGGTGCAGACGCCCAGGAATCGTTCGGCGTGGGCGCTGGGCGTGTTGTCGTCCGGCATCATGGCCGGCAACCTGATCGGACCGCTGATAGGTGGATCCCTGCCGCCGCTCATCGGTATCCGCGCCACGTTCTGGCTGTCCGGCGCCCTGATCTTCATCGCCTTTCTCGCCACCACCTTCCTGGTCAAGGAGGGGCCGCGGCCGGCGGGCGCCGCGAAGAACCGGCCCAAGGGCGGCTGGTCGCATATTCCGCGGCGCGACGTCGTGCTGACCATGCTGTTCACGGGCATGCTGCTGATGTTCGCCAACATGTCCATCGAACCCATTATCACGGTGTATGTGAACACGCTGGTGGACGATCCCGCGCGGGTGACCTTCGTGGCGGGCCTGGCGATGTCGGCGGCCGCGCTGGGCAGCATCCTGTCCGCGTCACGCCTGGGCCGGCTGGCCGACCGTATCGGGCATGCCTACGTCATCGTGTTGGCGCTGGGCGTGGCCGCCGTGCTGCTGATTCCGCAAGCTTTCGTGACGGCCGGCTGGCAACTGGTGGGCTTGCGCTTCCTGATGGGCCTGGCGCTGGGCGGCCTGCTGCCTTGCATCGCGGCGGTGGTGCGGCATAACGTGCCCGATCATTTCGTCGGCAGCATCATGGGCTATTCGGTGTCGTCGCAATATGTGGGTCAGGTCACCGGGCCCTTGCTGGGCGGCTACGTGGGCGGGCATTACGGCATGCCGGCGGTGTTCCTCGGCACCAGCGTATTGCTGCTGGCCGGCGCGCTGGGCACCTGGCGGGTGGCCGGCGCCGCCGGACGCAAGGCGGCCGCCACGGCGGACGTGAAATAGGCGCGCCGGGCGTCCCGTCAGTCGTCGGCGGGTATAGGCAGCGGGAAGAATCCGCGATAGGGCCGCGCCAGTTCCACGCAGCGGGCGTAGGAAGGCCATTGCAGCAGGCGCTGGCGATACGCCCGGATATTGGGATGACGTTCCTCCTGGATGGGATGTACCCAGTGCGCATAGAAGAGGAAGGGCGCGGCGCCGCAATCGGCCAGCGTGGGCGCGTCGCCGCAGGCCCATTGGCGACCTCGCATGTGCTGCTCCAGCCAGCCGTAGGCATCGTCCAGCATGGCGTGCGCCTCGTCCACGCCGTAGGGATCGCGCACCGAGGGATCGGGACGCAATGCGTTGAAGACGATTTTCTGAACCGGGGTGGAGATGTAGTTGTCGAAGAATCGGTCCAGGAACCGCACCTCCAGCGCGGCCCGCGCATCGGCCGGAATCAGCCGCACCGGGCCAGGGTGCGAGGTCTGCAGGTATTCGACGATGCACGTCGCTTCCATGACCTGCCGTTCTCCGTCGACCAGCATGGGAAAGCGCTTGATGGGCCAGCGCGCCGCCAGTTCGCGGTAGGCGGCCGAGTCCGGCCCCTCGATGACGTGGCCTTCGAAGGCAATGTCGTTTTCGTGGAAGGCCACCAGGGCCTTGTGGCAGTACGAGGAAAAGGGGTGGTAATACAGTTGCAAGGCCATGGGCGCCTCCGGTTCGTGGGCAGGGCGACAGCTTTATTCACCATCGTATGCCTACGACGAGCCAGGGCCGCGGTTTTCGACATTGCCTGCTCAGGCGGCTTCGTATGCCATATGGCCGGCATCGGGGATGACTGCCTCGGCGGCGGCCGCGTTGTCGACGATGAGCCGGGTCAGCAGCGGCCACAGCTGGCGGGGTAGATCATGGCCCATGCCGGCGATGAGGTGGAACTGGGCGCCGGGAATGGCGCGCGCCACCGCGCGGCCGGCCGCCGGCGGCAGCATGCGGTCCTTGGCGCCGTGGATCACGCAGGTGCGCGCCCGGATGCGTTGCGCATAGCGGCGCAGGTCGCCCGTGCCCAGCAGGGCCATCAACTGGCGCCGCGCGCCACCGCCGTCGATGCCGCGTTCGCCCAGGCGATCGATCAGCGCGTCCATTTCCGCTTCGTCGACCGGATAGGCGGCGGATCCCAGGGCCTGGAAGAGGGCCTTGACGTGCGCTTTCTGCCCATGCAGGCCGGTTTCGGGACGTGGCTTGCGCAACAGCTTCCACAGCAGGGTGGGCGCGGTCGGCGGCAGCAGGGGCTGGCAGGTGCTGGAAAAGATGATGGCCAGCGACGCGACCCGGGCGGCATGGCGGGCGGCAAGGACCTGCGCGATCATGCCGCCCATGGAACCGCCGACGACGTGCGCCTGCGCCAGCCCCAGGCCGTCGAGCAAGGCCGCGGTGTCGTCGGCCATGTCTTCCAGCGTGTAGGGGACCTTGCTTTGCAAACCCAGCTGGGAACGGGCCATCAGCCACCATAAGCGGGGCGGCGGCGTGAGGCTGCGGATGCGGCCGGACAGGCCGATATCCCGATTGTCGTAGCGGATCACGCGGAAGCCGGCGTCGACCAGGCGCTTGCAGAAGCCATCGGGCCACAACAACATTTGCGCACCCAGTCCCATGATCAGCAGCAGGGGCGGCGCATGGGGATCGCCCCAGTCTTCGTAGGCCAGCCGCACCTGCGGCGTATCGACCTGGCCGCGCCGTATCGGCGTGCCCAGGGCGTCGAAGGTTTGTGCATTCATGTCGGCATGATCCCCGCGATAGGCATGGCGAAGCGGCCGCCGCGACGCACAGCGCGCATCGCGCGCGACCGGCTGTCGAGTGTACGCGCCCGCCATGAAAAATGCTGCGATGTGTCATTGCCGCCGCGCCGGTTTGCGCGGGACGCCAGTGTCATGATGGTGTCATGCGAGGGGGCGGCATTGCACGGTTGGCGGGTTCCAGAATATAAACCGGCGGAGCCGGGCAGGCCGGTCCGCCGGTGCCGCCCCGTCGCGCTGCGTGCGGCGGGGAGCCGCCATCCTCGGTGGGATCGCTATCCTGTTTCCTAGAAGGTCTTTATGTAGCGGCTGACCTGGGCGGCCGCGCCGTCCGCCCAGGTGTCGATCAGTTTCTTCAACTGCTCCGGCTGTACCGCGCCCTGGCCTTGCGAGGCGCTGCGGACTTCGCCGCCGGTGCCGCCCCGGACGGAGGCGAACAGCAGCTTGCCGGTCTGGCTGTCCGAGACCTGCGCCTCAATCGCCAGCGTTGCCTCCTGCGGCCGGCCCCCTTCAATGGCTGCCTTGGCGCCGGTGACGACCAGCGCGATGGGGATGTACTGGTAAGGCGCCAGGGCCTCGGTCTCGGCGCCGACGGCGGTGATGGCCAGGCGGGCGTGCGCAACGCCCGGACCCGCGTGATTGACCATGCGGACCTTTCCGTCCAGCCGGCTGCGCAGCGCCTGATCCATGTATTCGCGCACCTGGTTCATGGTGGCCATCGACACATTCTCGGTGGGCTTGGGTTCCGGGTAGAAGACCACCGGGTCCAGCCACAGCGCCGTGTAGTTGGCCGGGGTGAACGTGGGATTGACGTAGGCCAGCCGCGTGCCGCCTCCCGGCGCGTCCTGCTTTTCCAGGCGTGAGTAGTCACCCAGGAAGCCGGATTCCCGCGTGGGCGGTTCCGAAGCGCAGCCCGCGACGAGAAGGACTGCCGACATGCTCAAAAGCGACTTGCGCAGAAAATGGGCTTTCATGGCTGCTCCTGATAGAGAGGACTACGAGAAACGGGATGCGGGGAAATCTTGCCGGCGTCCAGCCGTCCTGCCCGGCCGCCTTGTGCGTGCGTCATCGCGGCGGCGCCACGACCTGATACTGGATCGTGGTGCCCACATAGACCGGTTGGTACCACGTGGGGCCGCATTGCTGGTACGTCAGGCCGTTGACGAT
The DNA here is from genome assembly GCF_004121055.1 of Achromobacter aloeverae. Classification (GTDB taxonomy): domain Bacteria; phylum Pseudomonadota; class Gammaproteobacteria; order Burkholderiales; family Burkholderiaceae_B; genus Bordetella_C; species Bordetella_C aloeverae. The sequence goes on along the minus strand of NZ_PYAL01000001.1, from coordinate 249,402 downwards.
GACCGTGGTGCACTGCGGCGGCAGCGTTGCCGCCATGGACCCGATCACCGCCGCGGTGGCCGCGCCGGCGACGATGCCGGCCGCGACCGGATCGACGTACCAGCCGGGGCCGTAGCCGTAGTAGTAATAGTCGTCATGATGGTCGTCGTGATGATGATCATCGTCATGGTGGTGGTCATCGTCGTGATGATCGTCGTCGTGGTGGTAATCATCGTCATGATGATCGTCGTCATGGTGCCCATCATCGTGGTGCCCATCATCGTGGTGATCGCCGCCACCGCCGCCGCCATGCTGGTTCGGCCCGCCACCACCATGCTGGCTCGGATTGCCGCCATGCTGGTCGGGCGAGCCGCCGCCATGCTGGTTCGGATTGCCGCCGTGCTGGGCCGGCGAGCCGCTCCCATGCTGGTTGGGACTGTTGCCTTGTTCGCCGGGGCCGCCCCCTTGCCGGACCGGTCCCGAGCCATGCTGGCCTTGGCCATTATGTCCCCCGCCGCCGGCAAGCGTCGTATTGTGCGGTGCATTCATGGCCGGCGGGTGGCCGCCCGGGAAATTCTGCGGCCCCGCGCCGCCCTGCATATGCGGCTGGAGGTTATGTGCCCCTTGGTAGGCGGGTGCGCCCCCTTGGAAGCTACCCTGGAAGCCTCCCCCGTGGAAGCCGCCACCCTGGAACCCCCCGCCGTGCGGAGCGGCCATGGGCCGTAGGCCGGTGCGGGCGAATCCGCGGAAGGCCTGGGCCTGGGTGGCAAGCAGCGTCAACGCGGTCCCGCAGGCGACCGCGAGCATGGTCAGTCGGAAGCGATTTTTCATTGCGCCTCCTTATAGGGCTCCGGCGACACGCGCATCGCGCCGATTTCCCGCATGCCGGCGGCCGGGCGATAGGTGAACGTCACCGCATTCAGTCCGGGCCGCAGGTTCCACTGGTACGACACCGAGAACGTGGGCCGGGAAGGCTGGGTGAGATCGGTGATGGCCAAGCGGCAGGGCAGCGGCTGCTTGCCCCCTTGCAGCCAGAGTTCCCAATCCAATCCCGGCTCGCCGAAGACGTAGTGGCGGCACCACTTGCCGTTCACCCGTTCCAGTCCCAGCGAGGTTGCCGCCGTCAGGCGCTGCCCGTCGCTGCTCTCGGTGCCCCAGGAAAACAGGTCGGCCAGCGGCATTTCGACGCCGTATTGGTCGCGCAGCACGTGGACCAGGTCGTCGATGCTGGGTGGCGCGGGCTGGACCGTGTAATAGCCCTGGTTATTGTCGTAGAGCGTGAAGGTCTTGCCGTTGTAGACCAGGCCGCGTGGCTTGCCGCTACCCGTGATCTCCGCGCGCACGCGATCGGGGCGCCGCACCTGCATCACCGTGCGGTGCAGGAAGGTCACGTTCTGGCCATTGTCCAGGACGGCCTGGGTGGCGCTGTCGCCCGTCACGATAAATGTCTGCAAGGTGCGCAGATAGCGTCCCATCGCGTCCAGCGCGGCGACCGCCCGGGGATCGACGGTATTGACCGGCTTTGTCGCGGACGCCACCGCCGCCGGCTTGTTCGCCGGGCCAGATGGGGGCGGGGAGGGAGTGGCATCCGGCGCGGCATGGGCCGTTGCGGCGGTGCATCCTAGAAGACAAAACGCCAGCTTGAGGCCGGTGGATCTAAGCATCTTCACTGCGACTCCTCGACTGGAATTGCGCGTGGTTGAGCAAGATATCGAAACGGCGGCAGCCGGCCGCATAGCCTAAGACCGGCTTTGCAAGGCAATCCTGAATCGTGAAAAAGGATGTCGAACCAAAAAATTTATAAAGTGTTTTGCTATGGTTGTTTTTTGCTAAGTCTTGTGTGAATAATGCCACATTCTTTAGCAATAAAACGAAAGAAGAATTTTTGTCGAAGTGACGTCCGTGGGATTGCCACCACGGGTTGCGGTCTGGAATAGCTATACCTCGCATTCATACATTGTGCAGAGAGGCTAATGTGAACCGTTTTCGTTTTATCTTCGCTCGTATTCTGTCGGCGCTTTCCACGCTCGCCGGCGGGTCCATCAAGAAAAGGCGCCGGCTGTTACTTGGCCGGTATGGATATTTCCCTGGACGCCCATCCTTGTTATTTCGCACGACGGCCGCGTTAAGCGCTGCGCCGGCGCGTCGGGTTCCTCCCCGTTTTCGCTGATCGTCCGTGGTTCATCCCGCCTGCGGATGAAATCGCTGCTGTCCACGCACGTATTGCCGCGCTGACACGCGCGTGACTTATTCGCGTGACTTATTCATATGGCTTGGTATCGCGGGATACCGCTAACCGATGGTGGGTTGGTCGCTCACCCGGTGCTTTTCTTTGTTGACCTTGGGGATGGGGCATGCAGGGATCGGAGGCTTTTTTGAAAACGTGGCGGGCGATGGCCGGCAAGGCGTTGGCGGGCCTGGGCGCACTGGCGCTCGCCGCGCCGGCGTGGGCCACGGAGGGGGCGCTCGGGCGGCAGATCAGCGGCACCAGTGTCCAGGCCAATATCGGCATCGTGTCGCCGGAACCGGTGACGGTGGTCAACCTTTCCGAGATCTACCTTGACGGCAGCCTGCATGGCGGCCGCGAAGTTCCCGTGGGGCGCAACATCTCGGTGGGCCTGGAAGGCAAGCTGGCCTTCACGCTGGCTACCGTGCTCAAGACCTGGGACACCGGTACCGGAAAGTGGAATTTCGCTTCGGGCATGACCGTGCCTTATCTCTGGACCAAGGTCGACGCGGCCGTGACCGGGCCCCGAGGCAATACCGTCGATACGAAGGACAGCGCGTCCGACCTGTTCGATCTCTACTTCACGCCTATCGTCGCCGGTTATCACTTTTCCGAGACCGAGCACATCGCGTTCAGCCTGAATTTCTGGGCACCGACCGGGCGTTATAACGCCAACAACCTGGCCAATCCCAGCTTGAACAACTGGACCTTCATCCCGCAGATTGCCTATACGGGCATCTTTCCCGAATCGCATTGGCAGCTGGATGCCGTGACCAGCCTGCAGATCTACACGCCCAATCGGGACACCGGCTATCACAACGCGCCCCTATTCGGCACGGACGTGATGGCGCGGCGCATGTTCTCCAACGGCATCGGGGCCGGCATGGTGGTGGGCACCATCCTGCAACTGGGCAACGACCGGGGCGATACCGCCAACAGGCTGAATGGTTTCAAGGGCCACGACCTGGCATTGGGGCCCATCCTGACCTATGACCGCAAGCTGGCTTCCGATCGGTCGTTGTCCATGTCCCTGCGTTGGGTGCCGACGGTGGCCAGCACCAATCGCCTGAACAGCGGCAGTACCGTCATGGCCAGCGTTGCGCTGGTGTTCTGACTGTTGCAATGTCATCGCGCGGCCGCGCTGGCCGCGCCGTTTGTGGAGAGACATCATGAGCAAACGCATACGAGCGCGCGTCTGGCTGGTACTGGGTATCCTTATCGGGCTGGGGGTGACCGCGGGTGTCGCGGCCTCCCTGGATGTCCTGCCGGGCCAACGAGGCAAGCCGGACAAGGTCCTTGCCGTGCTGGGCGATGGCAAGAAGGGACCCGAGGGCATGGCCTGGATCCCGGGCGGGGAATTCGCCATGGGCAGCGATGCCCGCATGTCGCAGCCCAACGAACGGCCGGCGCACAAGGTGCGGTTGTCGGGTTTCTGGATGGACACGCATGACGTCACCAACCAGGAGTTCGCGCGTTTCGTGGCGGCCACCGGCTATGTCACCACCGCCGAGCGCAAGCCCCGCTGGGAGGACTTGCAGGTGCAACTGCCGCCGGGCACGCCGCGCCCGGACGATTCCAAGCTGGTGCCGGGTGCCATGGTCTTCGTCGGCACCGCGTCGGAGGTCTCGCTGCGCGATTTCTCGCAATGGTGGCGCTATGTGCCGGGCGCCGATTGGCGTCATCCGCAAGGGCCGCAGAGCAACATCATCGGCAAGGAGGACCACCCGGTCGTCCAGGTGTCCTATGAAGACGCGCAGGCCTATGCGAAGTGGGCGGGCAAGCGCCTGCCTACCGAGGCGGAATGGGAGTTCGCCGCGCGCGGGGGCCTGGAGCAGGCCACCTACGTCTGGGGCAACGAGTTGGCGCCCAACGGACGTCCCATGGCCAATATCTGGGACACCCGCGAAAGCCAGCCCTTTCCGGTGGTCACGGACGAGAAGATCCCGGTAGGGACGACGCCGGTGGGCACGTATGCGCCCAACAATTACGGCCTTTACGACATGGCGGGCAATGTCTGGCAATGGACCGGCGACTGGTACCGTGCCGACGCCTTCCGCATCGAGGCGCAATACCGGCAGCCGCCGCTGGATCCGGCGGGACCGGCGCAGAGCTTCGACCCGGACGATCCGGGTGTGCCGTCGGCCGCGCCCAAGCGCGTGACGCGCGGCGGCTCTTTCCTGTGCAGCGACACGTATTGCATCAGCTACCGCACCAGCGCGCGGCGCGGCACGGACCCGATGAACAGCATGTCGCACCTGGGATTCCGCACGGTCATGACGCAGGCGCAATGGCAGTTGGCGCAGGCCAACAAGCATAGCGTCGCCGTGCGTTGAGGGCCGGCCCCTCATCTTGACAAGTCGCTGGAGCTGCGGGGACGGGACCATCGCGCGGATCCCGAATCCTGCAACCTCTTCGTTTCCCAATGATTGCCCGATGCCAAAGGGGGGATGGGCATGGCAGATCGTACGGACATCCTGGCGCTTGAGCAGGCGGTCGCCCGGTCGGTGCTCGGCCAGGCGGCGGTGATACGGCTGGTGCTGGTTGCCTTGCTGGCCGACGGGCATGTCCTGTTGGAAAGCCTGCCCGGGTTGGCGAAGACCCGCACGGTAAAGGCGCTGGCCGCGCACCTGGCGGCCGACATGAGCCGCATCCAGTTCACGCCGGATCTGCTGCCTTCCGATATCACGGGCGCGGACGTGCTGCAGCAGGACGCCGACGGACGGCACCAGGTCAAGTTCCAGGCCGGTCCCTTGTTCGGCAACCTGGTGCTGGCCGATGAAATCAATCGCGCTCCGGCCAAGGTGCAATCCGCCTTGCTGGAGGCAATGGAGGAGCGGCAGATCACCGTGGGCGGCGTTACGCAGCCCATGCCGCCGCTGTTCATGGTCCTGGCCACGCAAAATCCGATCGAGCAGGAGGGCACCTACCCCTTGCCGGAAGCGCAGATGGATCGCTTCCTGATGAAGATACGCCTGGATTATCCCGGCCCGGATGACGAGGCGGCGATGCTGGCGCTGTTGCGCGCGCCGGCTGGCGGCGACGGGCAGGACGCCTCCGCGGCCCATGGCGACGAGCTGCGCATAAGCCAGGACGATCTGTTCGCCTGCCGCGCGGAAGTGGCGGCGCTGCATGTCGCGCCGGCCGTGGACCGCTATGTGGTGGACCTGGTGAACGCGACCCGGCATCCGGCGGATGCCGACCTGGCGCGCTGGATACAGATCGGCGCCAGTCCGCGCGGCGCGATCGCGCTGGACCGGGCGGCGCGCGCGCATGCGTGGCTGGCCGGGGCCGATTTCAGTTCGCCCGATGACGTGCGCGCGGTCGCCCACGCCGTGTTGCGGCATCGCTTGCACCTGTCCTATGACGCCGTGGCCGAAGGCGTGACGGCCGAGCAGGCCATCGACCGCCTGCTGGATGCCGTCGCGGTGCCCGCGTAGGAGACACACATGTCGCCGCGCGCAACACCGCCCCCATCTTCCGCCCCATGGTCCGCGAACTCGGCAAAGCCGATGAAGCCGCCCCCGGCATCGCCCGCCGCGACACGCGCCGCGCCCCATCCGGTCCATCCTTCCCTGGCGGAGCTGGTCGCCCTGGAGGCAGCGGTAACCGGCTTGTCCTTCGGCTCGCGCCAACCCTTGAACAGCGTGCTGGCAGGCGCGCACGGATCGCGCCTGCGCGGGCGCGGACTGGATTTCTCGGAGTTGCGGCGCTATGTGGCGGGAGACGATCTGCGCCAGCTTGATTTGCGCGCGTCGCTGCGCTACGGCAAGCCCTATGTGCGGTCCTATACGGAGGAGCGCGACCGACCCGCGCTCATCGTGGTCGACCAGCGCATGACCATGTATTTCGGGTCCGTGCGCGCGTTCAAGTGCGCGGTCGCGGCGCGCCTGGCGGCGTTGGCGGCGTGGATGGCCCTGCGCGCGGGCGACAGGGTGGGCGGCGTGGTCTTCGATGACGATGGGCAGAAAGTGTTCAAGCCCTTGCGCAGCCGCGATCGCGTGCAGGCCTTGCTGGCCGAAGTGGTGCGCGCCAACGGTGCGCTGGCGGCGGACCGCCCCGACCGTCCCGCGATGACGGGCCTGAATGCGGCCTTGCGCGCCGCCCTGGCGCTGGCGCCGCACGATAGCCTGGTTTGCGTGGTCAGCGACTTCGCCGGCGCCGATGCGGAAACGCTGCGTACGCTGCGCCTGTTGGCGCTGCACAACGACGTGGTCGGCATGCTGGTGTTCGACCCGATGGCCCAGGATATTCCCCGGCGCGGCCGACTGGTCGTGACGCAGGGCGAGTTGCAGCTGGACATCGCCGTGGGGCGTCATCACGAACGCCAGCCCTTGGCGGACTTTTTCAGCGGCCGCCTGCGCGAAGTCGCGGATTTGCTGCGGCGCAGCCGCGTGCCGCTGATGACGATGGACACGGTGCAGGACGAATCGGCGCAGCTGCGGCGCGAGCTGGGCCGGCAGGCGGCGGGAGGGCGCACATGAGCACCGACCTGCCGGGCCTGGACCAACTGCGCGAGCTGCCCTTGCCGGCGCCCGTGTCGTACTGGCCGCAGACATGGGGATGGGCGGTGGTCGCCGTGGTGATCTGCGCGCTCGCTGCCTATGGGCTGCTCGCGACGGTGCGCACGCGGCGGCGCAACCTCTACCGCAGGCAGGCGTTGGCCGAATTGGCTCGCATACGGAAGGAAGCCGAGCTGCGGCCGCTGGCGGCAAGGCAGCTGCCGGATTTGCTCAAGCGGACGGCATTGGCCGCGGCGGCCATCCATGCGGAGCGTGCAGGGCGGCATAAGCAGGCTGGGTGGCAGGGGCGACACCACGGGTCGCCGCCGCCGGACGTTCCGGCTGTCGGCGTCGCCGCCCTGTCGGGTCAGGCATGGATGGCGTATCTCGCCCAGGACATGGGACCGGGGACCATGCTGGAGCGCGGGCGAGGCACTGCCGGCCGGGACGCGGACCGCGGGCCGCCAGTCGCGGCTCCATTGTCCGTCGACAGCGTTCGCCTGCTGCCGATACTCGCCTATGCCCCCGATGCGACGGTGCGCGATATCGATCCGGCGGCCCTGGGGCGGCTGTTCGACGACAGCCTGCGGTGGATGGAGCGTCATCATGTGGCGGCTTGAGTATCCGTGGCTGCTGCTTGCCGCGCCCCTGGCGTGGGCGGCCTATCGCTGGCTGCCGGCCTACCTGCACGGGCGCAGTGCCTTGCGCGCGCCATTCTTCGACACCATGGCCCGGTTGACGGGCAAGTCCCCCACGCGGCCGGGCGTGCGGGCCGCAGGCGCCCAGCTGTGGCTGAACCTGGCCGTCTGGCTGCTGGCGCTGCTGGCGCTGGCGCGGCCGCAATGGGTGGAACCGCCACTGGTACACGTCGAACCCGTGCGCGACATCCTGCTGGCCCTGGACATATCGCAGTCCATGGACACCCGCGATTTTCGAGCCCCCGATGGACGCGAGGCCACGCGGTGGGAAGCGGTGCGCTCGGTGGTGCGGGACTTCATCGAGAAGCGTGCCGACGACCGGCTGGGCCTGGTCGTCTTCGGCGCGGGCGCGTACCCGCAGGCGCCCTTGACGCTGGACCATGCCGCCCTGCGCCTGCTGCTGGACCAGACGGCCGTCGGCATGGCGGGGCCCAATACCGCCATCGGCGACGCGATCGGGCTGGGCATACGCATGCTCGATGCGGCCCGGGAGCAGGACAAGGTCATGATGCTGCTGACCGACGGCAACGACACCAGCAGCGCCGTGCCGCCGGCGCGCGCCGCGGCGCTGGCGAAGCAGCACGGCATCGTGGTCCACACCATAGGGATAGGCGATCCCGCGGCGACGGGCGAAGACCGCGTCGATTTCGGTGCCCTGCGCGATATCGCGCGAACGACTGGCGGGCAATTCTTCCGTGCCCAGGACCAGGCCGCGTTGCAATCGGTCTACGCCACGCTGGACCGCATCACGCCGCGCGAGGTCAGGACCTTGCGGCATCAGCCCAAGCGCGAGTTCTTCTGGGTGCCGGTGGCGCTGGCGTTGTGCCTGCTGGCAGCCTGGCATGTGCTGGCGGCGCTGGCGGGCTGGGCGGCAGCGCGCGCCGAGGGCGGGGCGCATGGCGATGGCGGCACGAGCGACGGTGGCGGGATCGATGCAAGGGGCGCCGCGACAGGCCGGGCAGGCGGCGAGACCGCCGACCACCCCTCCTACGCCGGCGCGGGCCATGTCATGAACGGCAAGACGCGCACGGCCGGCGACCCGATCACGGCGTGCGACGAGAGCCTGGACCGCAAGGAGGGCGCATGGACCTGAGCGCCTTTCATTTCCTGCGCCCGTGGTGGCTGCTTGGCGTACCTGTCGCCGCGCTGCTGTGGTGGGCATGGCGGGCCACGCAAGGGCGCATGATGCAGGACGGCCGCATCGCGCCAGCCTTGCTGCCTTATCTGCTGGTCCATACGCCGGGCGGACGGGGGCCGCGTCCCATCGACGTGCTGGCGGCCATCCTGGCTGTGGCCGCCGTGGCCGCCGCGGGACCGGCCTGGGAGCGGGACGAACCGGACTTCCTCGACAACGTCGCGCCGCTTATCGTGGCGGTGGACCTGTCGCCCTCGATGGACGCCAAGGACGTGCCGCCATCGCGCTTGGAGGCGGCCAAGCGGACGGTGCGCGACCTTGCGGCCCGGCGCGCGGGCGCGAAGACCGGGTTGATCGCCTATGCGGGCAGCAGCCACCTGGTGCTGCCGCCGACCGACGACAAGGATCTGCTGGATCTCTTCACGCAGGCGCTGTCCTCGGACCTGATCGCCAGCGCGGGGCACGATGCGGCGGGCACGGTCGCCGTGGCCGCCCAGGTGCTGGCCGCCGAGCGGGCAGGGGGCACCTTGCTGCTGTTGACGGATGGCGCCGATACCGCGCGGATGGCGGCCGTGAAGCAGGCGGCGCAGGCGGTAAAGGACATGCAGGTGCTGGTCATGGCGGTCGGCTTGCGGGGCGCCGGCGGCGCCGCCGGGGGCATCGACGAGGCGGCCCTGCGCGACCTCGCGCGCGCGGCCGGCGCGCCCTTGGGCAGCCTGACCGGCGGCAAGGACGACCTGGACTGGATCACCTTGCACGCACAACAGCATTTCCGGGAAGTGCAGGATGCGTACGCCGGACCGCCGCACTGGAAGGAAGCAGGCTATTGGCTCTGCTGGCCGCTGGCCTTGCTGGCGCTGGCCGCGTTGCGGCGGGGATGGCGCGTGGCGTGGCATGCCTGCCTGCTGGCCGGCATCGTGGTCCTGGCGGCGCCGCAGCCGGCGCGGGCCGGCCCCTTGGCCGATGCATTCTTCACGCCCGACCAGCAAGGCCGCATGGCTTTCGATCGCGGCGACTACGAAACCGCGATGGCGCGCTTCCGCGATCCCTACTGGAAGGGACGCGCGGCCTATCAGGCCGGCAAGTACCAGGCGGCCTTGCAGGCCTTCACGCCCTTGACCACGGCCGAAGGCTATTTCTACGTGGCCAATACCCAGACGCGGCTGCGCCAGTATGACGCCGCGCTGGCGGCCTATGACCAGGCCCTGGCCATCAAGCCGGGATGGGAGCCGGCCGTGGTCAATCGCGGCATCGTGGCGCGCCTGCTGGAATCGATGACGCAGGAAACGCAGGGCGACGAAGGCGAGCCGCCCGACAAGACGATACAGGACAAGACCGCCAAGGCCGGCCAGAGGGTGGCGACGCATGCCGGGCAGGCGCCGTCCGAGGAGATGTGGCTGCGCAACCTGACGCTGTCGCCCGCCCGCTTCCTGCGCGGCAAGTTCGCGGCCCAGGATGCGGCGGCAGGGAGGGCGCCATGACGATGGCCCGTCGCCTGGAATGGCGCCCACGCATGCGCGATGCGGGCAGGCCTGCGCTGCAATACCGCTCGTTGTCGCCGTTCCCGGCCAAGGTCCGGGTCCGGGCCTTCGTTGTGGCGCTGGCCCTGGCCCTGGTCCGCCCGCTGTCGCGGACCCGGCCGCGGTCTGTCATGCTCTTGCTGGCGCTGGCCACCGCATGCTTGGCCATGCCCGCTCCAGCCGCCGCGCAGGACGCGCCGCCATTGCGGGTAGCCGTTCATGCCCCATCGGAAGCCCAGGCGAACGCGACCATCGCGCTGCGGGTCGATGTCCTGACCCCAACCTGGTTCACGCAGCCGCCGCGCCTGCCCGCCTTGGACCTGCCGGGCGTGATGGTCACCGCGCCATCGGGCGAGGGCGAGTTGATACGCGAGGACAAGGATGGCGTGTCCTATGTCGGCGTGCGCTACACCTATCTGCTGATCGCCGCGCAACCCGGTACGTTGCAGCTGCCGGCATTGACCGTCAGCGCCAAGGTTGGACCGGGCGGAAACGAGGTCTCTGCCAGCAGCGCGCCGCTGGCCATCGAGGTGGGCGGCGGCCTTGCTGGCGCGCAAGGCGGGGCAGCGGCGGCACGCGGCGGCGCGGGCGCATCGCAGGGCGCCGTCTCCCGCGCAACAGGCGGCGCGGCCGCCACGCGGATGAGCATCACGCAGGACTATGTCCTGGCGCCGGACCCGCTGGTGACCGGTGGCCGCATCACCCGGACCATCACGCAACGCGCGCAAGGGGTGCAGGCCATGTTGCTCCAGCCCGCGCCCCTGGACGAGATACCGCATTTCAACCGCTATCCGCTGGAGCCGCAGGTCACGACATTGACCGATGGCCGGGGCGGCTTTGTCGGCGGGCAGCGTATCGATCGGGTGGAGTACGTGGCCATGGACGCGGGAACGTTCGACCTGCCGTCCGTGACCCTGCAATGGCGCAATACCGCCGACGGCGCGTTGGAGACGCAAACCATGCCGGGACGGCGCGTGACGGTGGCCGTGGCGCCCCGGGCCGACGTGCCGTTTTCCCTGGCCGATGACCTGTCGCGCCTGCGGCAAAGTGCCCGTTGGGTGGTGCCGCCCTGGGCCGTGACCGCCGTGGCCATCCTGGCGCCGCTCCTGCTGCTGCTGTGGGTGACATGGCCCTGGTGGCGGCGTGGCGCACGCGCGGTGCGCGAGGCCGCTCGTCGGGGCAGGGCGCGCTGGCGGTCCAGCGAGCCCTATTACTGGCGTGCATGGCAGCGCGAATCGCGCGGCGAACCGACGGCTTTGACCGCCTGCTACCGATGGCTGCGCAAATGCACGGGCATGCCGGCCATGCGCATGGCGGTGGCGCCGCTGGGCGCGGGAGAGCAGGCTGCCGCCGGGGCGGCCTTGCGTCAGGCATACGGGCCCCGTTCCGGCGATCGGTCGCACGCGGGCGAAGACCGGAATCGCCTGGCGTCGGAAACGCGGGCGTGGCGTGCGGCCTGGCGCAGGCACCGGGCCCCGCGGCCTGCCCACGCCTTGCCGCGCTCGCTGGCCGAGTGCTCATCCCGGCCTTCGGAACCGGCCGCGCAATGGCTGCCCGCGGTGGCTGGCGAGGCCGGCGGTTCCGCCACGCCCACACCTTCCAAACCCGACCTGGAGAGCACGGCATGACCGATCTTCGTGCATATGCAGCCCCGCGACGCATGCTAGGGCGCTGGACCGCATGGCTCATCCTCTGCGCGGCATCGCTGCTGTCAGCGTGCTCGACATCGAAGCCGCCGTCGCCTGCCGAGGCACAGGGGCAAGCGCAAACCGTCCCCGCCGCGACGCTGGCCTCGTGGAACGACGGACCCTCGCGCCGCGCCATCACCGATTTCGTCCAGGCGGTCACGCAGCCGGGCAGCCCCGACTTCGTTCCGGCGGAGGAGCGTATCGCCGTGTTCGACAACGACGGCACGCTGTGGAGCGAACAGCCCATGTATTTCCAGCTGATGTTCGCGCTGGACCAGGTTCGCACGATGGCGCCCTCGCATCCGGAGTGGAAGACCAAGCCGGCATTCCAGGCCGTGCTGCGCAACGACAGCGCCGCCTTGGCCAAGCTGACCACGCGCGACCTGCTGCAGATCGTCGGCGCCACCCAGACCGGCATGGACAGCGACCAGTACACCAGCCAGGTGCGGCAGTGGCTGGCGACCGCCCGCCATCCGCGCTTCCACGTGCCCTACAACACCATGACCTACGCCCCGATGCGGGAACTGCTCGATTACCTGCGCGCGCATGGCTTCAAGACCTATATCGTCTCGGGCGGCGAGGTCGAGTTCATGCGGGTCTGGGCGCAGCAGGCCTACGGCATTCCGCCGGAGCAGGTCATCGGCAGCAGCTTCGCCGCCAAGTTTGAAATGCACGACGGCAAGCCGCGCCTGATGCGCCTGCCCAAGCTGGGGTTCTACGACGATGGTCCCGGCAAGCCCGTCGCCATCCAGCACGCCATCGGCCGCCGTCCCATCTTCGCGTTCGGCAATTCGGATGGCGACCTGCAGATGTTGCAGTGGACGAGCGCGGGGGCGGGCAGGCGTTTCGCCGGCCTCGTGCATCACACCGACGCGCAGCGTGAATGGGCCTATGACCGCGACTCCAAGATCGGTCGCCTGGACAAGGCCCTGGACGAGGCGCAGCGGCAGGGTTGGACGATAGTCGACATGGAAAAGGAGTGGTCTCGCGTATATGCGTTCTAGCGGTTCTAGGGGTTCTAGCGGTTCCGCCAGTTCTGGCGGCAAGTGTCTTTGATCAGGCGGCCCATCTTGGGCAAGGAGAACGGTGATGAAAGCAAGACGATGGTTGAGGGCGGCATTGATAGCCGCCAGCGGGCTTGCGGTGATGGGGGGCGCGCATGCGCAGGCCCAGTCCACCCAGGCCCAGAATCAGTCGCAGGCATCGGGCAAGAAGCCGAACATCCTCGTGATCTTCGGTGACGACGTCGGGCAAACGAATATCAGCGCCTACTCCTTGGGCGTCGTTGGGTACAAGACGCCCAACATCGACCGCATTGCAAAGGAAGGCGCGATCTTCACGGACTATTACGGTGAAAACAGCTGCACGGCGGGCCGGTCCAGCTTCATCACCGGGCAATCGCCGATGCGCACGGGCTTGTCCAAGGTCGGCGTCCCGGGTGCGACCGTGGGCTTGCAGGACCGCGACATCACCATTGCGCAGGCGTTGAAGGCGCAGGGATATTCCACCGCGCAGTTCGGCAAGAACCACCTGGGCGACCGGGATGAGTACCTGCCGACCAAGCACGGGTTCGACGAGTTCTTCGGCAACCTGTATCACCTCAACGCGGAGGAAGAGCCGGAACGTCCCTTCTTCCCGAAGAACTCCACCGATCCCGTCATCAAGGCCTACATGCCGCGCGGCGTGATACGCGCGACGGCGGACGGCAAGGTCGAGGATACCGGCCCCCTGACCAGCAAGCGCATGGAGACCATCGACGACGAAACCACCAGCGCGGCAATCGACTACATCGACAAGCACGGCAAGGGCGACAAGCCGTTCTTCGTGTGGATGAACACCACGCGCATGCACCTCTTCACGCACGTCAGGCCGGAATACCGAGGCAAGAGCGGGATGGCGGGCAACGAGTACGCGGATGGCATGTGGGAGCATGACCAGGATGTCGGCAAGCTGCTGAAAAAGCTCGACGACATGGGCATCGCGGACAACACGATCGTGATCTACACCACGGACAACGGTCCCAACCAGTTCAGTTGGCCGGATGCCGCCACGACGCCGTTCCGCAGCGAGAAGGACTCCAACTGGGAAGGCGCTTTCCGCGTGCCGGCCATGATACGTTGGCCTGGCCATGTCCCGGCGGGCGAAGTCGTGAACGGCATGGTCTCGGGGATGGACTGGTTCCCGACCTTGCTGGCGGCGGCGGGAGATAACACGGTCAAGGACCGCCTGCTCAAGGGCTGGACGCCTCAGGGCGCCAACCGCAGCTACAAGGTGCATCTGGACGGCTACAACCAGCTGGATTACCTGACCGGCAAGAGCGACAAGAGCGCGCGGGACCAGTTCTTCTACTTCAACGACGACGGCCTGCTGGTCGCGATGCGTTACGAGAACTTCAAGTTCGTATTCTGCGAACAGAAGGCGCCGGGCGGGTTCGCGGTCTGGCAGCAGCCCTTCGTGTGCCTGCGCGTGCCGAAGGTCTTCAACTTGCGGATGGATCCCTACGAGCGTGCGGATGTGGTCTCGGATCAGTACTACGACTGGTTTACCAAGAACGCCTATCTGGCCTTCATCGGCACCGCCAAGGCGGCGGAATTCCTGGAAACCTTCAAGGAGTATCCGCCCAGCCAGCGGCCGGCGACCTTCAGCACCGACCAGGCCCAGGACCAGTTGAACAAGTTCCTGGAGAAGCACTTTGAAGAACAGGCCAAGCAGCAGCCCACGGGGCAGGTCAATCCTCTTGGGAAGTAAATAGCGCCACGCCGGTGGCGGTCGCGGCGGTGACGCCGTTTCCGCCATCGGCACCGATGCATTCCAGGGCAGAACCCATGACGACAGCAGTGCATACGATGCCGATGACTTCCAAGACCGCCAGTGCCTTCCGTTCTTCCAGCGGGTTGGCCGTGGCTGCCGTCTTGCTGGCGCTTTCGGGCGCTGCCGCGTTGATATTCCAGGTGTTGTGGGTCAAGCAGTTGACGTTGATCGTGGGGGTGGAGGTGCATGCCATCGCCGTCGCGGTCAGCGCCTTTTTCCTCGGCCTGGCGGCGGGCAACGCCTTGCTGGGCCGTTACGCGGAACGCGTCGCGCGGCCGCTGCGGTTTTATGCGGGAATCGAGCTGGGCATCGCGATGGTCGCCGTCGCCGTCACCGTCGCGCTGGCCCATGGCGCCGGCCCCTTCGCCGCCCTGGAGCGCCAGGCGTCGCCGCTGGCATGGCTGGCGTTGGCCATGCTCGTCGCGGCGGCGCCGTTCCTGATGGGCGGCACCTTGCCCGTCCTCTTGCGGGCCTGCGGCGCGGGACGCATAGGCCAGGCGGGCGGGACGCTCTATGCCGCCAATACGGCCGGCGCGATTGCCGGCGCGCTGCTTCCGGCTTTCGTGTTGATCCCGGCTTTGGGCGTACAGGGCACCGCTTGGGCGGCGGCCGCCCTGAACCTGCTCGCCGCGATCGGCGGCTGGGCGCTGGACCGGCGCTGGTCGGTCGCGCCGGCGCCGATGGCCCCGATGGCGGCGCCGGCCGATGATGCGCGCGTCACACGCAAGAAGAAGGGCGGTCGCCGCCAGGAGGCGCGGACCATGGCGCCGGAACAGCGCCGGACCTTTGTCGACCCCGGGGCCCGCGCGGCCGTGTGGCTGTATGCCATTGCCGGGGCGGTCGCGATGGGCTACGAGGTGCTCTGGTCGCAGATGGTGGTGCCCTTCATGAGCACGCGGGCCTTCGCTTTCTCGGTGGTGCTGGCGGTCTACCTGGTCGGCCTGGCGTTGGGCGCGGCGCTCTATTCGCGCGGCGAATCGCGCGATCCGTGGCGGCTGTTCGGATTGCTGATCGCCGGCGCGGGCGTCATCGCGCTCCTGGAGATGGCGCTGCTGGGCCGGTGGCTGATCGGCGCCCAGACGATGGCCGAGATGTCGGTCCTGCGGTTGACGGAGAGCGGGCTGGCGGGGATGAGCGCGCGCTTCGCCGTGGCCGCGGCCGCCGTGGTGCTGCTACCGACGATGCTGCTGGGCGCGGCCTTTCCGGCGGTGCTGCGCATCGCCGTGCCGGCCGAACGGCCGGCGCAGGGCGCGGGGTGGGTGCTGGCGGCCAACACGCTGGGCGGCATCGTGGGCACGACGGTAACCGCCTTCGTCCTGTTGCCTTTCCTGGGCACCGTGCGCGGCATGGGGCTGCTGGCCGTGCTGGCGTGCGCGGTGGGCGTCGTCGCGGCCTGGCGCGCGCGCGTGGCGCCGTCCATGACGCGCGCCGCCGCCGTTGCGCTGGCGGGCGTGGCACTGGTGGTGGCGGCCACGCTGCCGTCCGATCATCTGGCGCGCCTGCTGCCGGGCGCACAGGGGGGAAAGCTGGTCTTCTACGAAGAGAATCGCGGCGGCACGG
Organism: Achromobacter aloeverae; assembly: GCF_004121055.1. Taxonomy (GTDB): domain Bacteria; phylum Pseudomonadota; class Gammaproteobacteria; order Burkholderiales; family Burkholderiaceae_B; genus Bordetella_C; species Bordetella_C aloeverae. The sequence continues at coordinate 233,285 of NZ_PYAL01000001.1, read as the reverse complement.
TCGCGGTGGTGGAGCGCGGCGAAGGAGAACGGCGCTTCCGTCGCCTGTATATCCAGGGTGTCTCCAACTCGGGCGATGCCATGCCGTCCCTGCGCTACATGCGCTTGCAGGCGCTGTTGCCGCTGATTGTGCACGCGGGCGAGCCGAAATCCGCCCTGGTGATCGGTTATGGCACGGGCATTACGGCAGGCGCGTTGTCGCGCTATCCGGGCCTGGACAAACGGGTGGTTGCCGAGTTGCTGCCCGCCGTGTTGCACGCCGGACCACGTTTCGCCGGTACGTACGACGCGGCCACCGACCCGGGGCTGGAGCGCCGCCTGCGGGATGGCCGCCGGGAATTGCTGGCGAGCGGGGAACGCTACGACCTGATCACGCTCGAGCCGCCGCCGCCATCGGCCGCTGGCGTCGTGAATCTGTACTCGCAGGATTTCTATCAGCTGGCCGCTGCACGTCTGAACCCCAATGGCATCGTGGCGCAGTGGTTGCCGCTGCCGACACAGAACCTTGACGATACCCGGGCGCTGGTGGCCAGCTTCATCGCCGTCTTCCCGCACGCCACGCTCTGGACCACGGAGTTGCACGAAATGCTCCTGGTCGGCTCGATGCAGCCCATGCCCCTAGATGCGCCTAGCATCACGGCCCGTTTCAAGACGCCTGCAATACGGACCGCGCTGGCTGAAGTCGGCGTCAGTTCGCCCGCCGCGCTGCTGGCCACCTGGGTGACGGACCGGGCCGGGCTGGCGCGTTTCGCGGGCGACACGCCGGCCGTCACGGACGACAGGCCCAGCATCGAATACGCGACGTGGGTGCGGCCGCGCGAATTGACGCGCACCTTGCCGGCGCTCCTGGCCTTGCGTGGCGAACCGCCGCTGGTGGGCGGCGACGCCGGGTTGGCGGGCGGCATCGCGGACGAAAGAGCCGCGCTGGACCTTTTCTACCGCAGTGCGCTGGCGGCTTATGACGGCGACCGCGATGCCTGGCGCAAGGATGCGCCCGCGCTGGCCCGCCGCGCGCGCGACAACCCGTATCTACGTTGGTTCTTCGGTAGCGACTAGGGGCACGGCCATGAACTATCCGCTTGTCCTCGCCGGGCTGGCCTTGGGGTTTTTCGTGCTCCTGCTGGGTGCGATCAGTCTCGGCAAGCGCATGCGCGCCGGGCACGACGAGAAGGGCAGCGCGGGCGGAGCGGTGGTGGAGGGCGCGGTATTCGCCTTGTTGGGCCTGCTGGTCGCCTTCACGTTCTCGGGCGCCGCGCAGCGGATGGCGGAACGCCGAAATTTGCTTGCGCAGGAAGTCAACGACATCGGCACGGCGTGGCTGCGTATCGACCTGATGGCCGCCGACGCGCAACCGCGCCTGCGCGAGCAGTTCCGCGCCTATGTGGATGCACGGATCGACTATTACCGCCATGTCGCCGACCTGGACAGTCGCGACGCCATCGCGGCGCGGGTGTCGGGCCTGCAGACGGAAATATGGCGGACTTCCATGCAAGCGGCCGCCACCAGCGTCCCGCCTTACGCGGTGTCCTACATCGGCGCCGTCAACGATATGTTCGATGTGGCGTCGGCGCAGACGGTCGCGCAGAAGGTCCACCCGCCCATCGCGACGTATGCCTTTCTTGGCCTGCTCGCGCTGGTCTGCGGCGTCCTGGCCGGGATGAACCTGGCGGCCGCGGGACGAGGCGGCGTGCTGCATCAATTCATCTTCGCCGCGGTCATGACGGCCGCCCTGTACATCATTGTCGATTTCGAGTTCCCGCGGATAGGCGTGATACGCATCGACCAGAGCGATGTCCTGCTGGTTGCCCAGCGCCAGTCCATGGTGGATCCGCCGGGTGCGGCCAGATAGGGTCATCGCGACGTGACGCTGCGTGGCACGTCCCAGGCCGCTTTCATGTCCGTCCGGCGCATGCGGTTCCTGTGCGTGGAGGCAATGCCAGTCATGGATACGACGAACGCCGTCGATCGCGCCAAGACGGGAGCGCGCTGGATGGGGCGCCTTTGCGCCGGTGCTTGCGCCTTGCTGGCGTGCGGGGTGGCGGACCCGGTCCTGGCACAACAGGGCCTGCGATTGAGCAAGGATGATATGCAGAAGCGGGCCAATGGCGTGCTGGCGCTGATGTCCTTTTCCATCGTGCCGGACATCACCACCAGTTCCCTGAACATAGGCAGTGGCCGCGGATCGAGCACGGGATCGACGGATTTCTTCATGACGCAGCTGGGCGGTGGCGACACCATATCGAAATCGGTTCCGCTATACCTGGAGGGGGTGGCGGCCTACAGCCGTTATGACCCGACCTTCGTCGCCACCGACGGCGAGAAAACTCGCCGCATCCCGGCCAAATGGAACAGTGCATCCGTGACGGGCGGCGTTGGCTGGGATTTCAAGTTGACCGACGAATTGAAGCTACGTCCCATATTCAATGTGGCGCTGGGCAACGTCACCAGCGACTTGCGGGCGGCCAGCTGGTATGTGGGACGCAAGACAGACCAGGATATCGATTTCCTGGACCGCGGCTCTCTCAATGCCTACGGCCTGGGAGGATCGGTGATGCTGGACTATGAGCACTACCGGCCGGGCTACGAGGTCGATGTCGAACTACGTTATTCCGACATCCGCCTCAAGAGTTTCGACAGCTCGGCGGCGGTGCAGGGGTCGGCGGATGCGAAATCCGTGAACCTGTGGACGCGCTACCGTGCGCCCACCGGAATCACCCTGCTGCAGCGCCCCTTGCGCTATGTGCTCGAACTGACGCATTCCGAGTTCCTGGGCGACCAGCGCGGCATTCTCGGCTTTGATCGGCTGACGTCGCTGGGCGCGGGGCTGGAGCTGGATTCCAGTGCCTACAGCTCCTTCATCACCCGCACCAGGCTGGTCGGCCGTTATGTCTTCGGCGCCAATGTTTCGGGCTTTTCGGTGGGCTTGGCGGTGAGTTTTTGATGTCGGATACATACACGTTGAGAGAAGAAGCACGACGAGATGGATATACACACTGACAAAGCTGATTGCTTGACAAGGACGGAGCCGATGGAATCAGGCAGGAAATCGTTGGAATCCGCCAGGACGCACGTGGCGCTTCAAGCAGGACGGCGCGGCGGCGAGACCGCCCGGGCGCGATTGGCCTTGCTTGCCATCGCGGCTGGCCTGGTCTGCCTGGGCATGGCGTCGGTGGCGCCGCCGGACGCCCAGGCCGCCGATGCGCCGGCACGCAACGCTCCTGCAAAATCGCCGCAAGCGGCTATCGCCGCGTCGCCCAACGGATATCGTTTCCTGCATGGGTATCCCACGCCCGCCGCTTCCGAGCGCGCCTGGCGCGATGGCATGTTCCAACGGGCGGTCGTGGCCTACCGTTTCTGGTATCCGACGGTTTCCATGGAGGGCATCTTCAACGGCAACCGGGACGTCGGCATCGAGGATGACAAGCGCTGGGGCATCGCGGCGACCGGACCGCGCCAGGTCGGCTTCACCTTGAATTCGGATACGCCTTATGGGTCCGCGGTGCTGGACCTCTCGCACGGCCCCATGGTCGTGGATCTGCCCGCCGGGCCATATATCGGCCTGGTCAATGACCACAATCAGCGTTGGGTGCAGGACCTGGGCATGCCGGGACCCGATGGCGGCCATGGCGGCAAGTACCTGATCGTTCCGCCGGACTACAAGGGCACGCCGCCGAAAGGCTATCGCGTGGCGCGTTCATCGTCCGTGAAAAACCTCCTGGCCGTGCGCGCACTGCCGGCCGGCGGCGATATTCCCAAGGCCCTGGATGCGCTGCGCGCCATCAAGATCTACCCGCTGGACAAGGGCGAGAGCGCGGCTCTCTCGCCGCTCGACACCAGCAAGCAGGCGATGGACAGTTCATCCCTGCGCTGGGAGGACAATTTCCAATTCTGGCAAGTGCTCGACCGCATCGTCCAGCAGGAGCCGTTGGTGCCCGACTACCTGCCCATGTACGGCCTGCTGGCGCAGTTGGGCATCGAGAAGGGCAAGCCCTTCCAGCCCGATGCCCGCTTGCGCGAAGTGCTGACGGAGGCCGCGCGCCAGGGCCGTGCGCAAATGCTCGTGGCTGCCTTCGACAGCCAGCGCGATGACCGCAAGAACTGGCCGGACCGCCAGTGGGAATGGGTGGGCCTGGTTCCCGGCAGCGCGCAGTTCGAAACCCCCTATGGGATGGATCTCGAAGCGCGTGATCGCTGGTTCGCCCAGGCCATCGTCACGTCACCCGCGATGTTCCGGCGCGATCCTGGCGCCGGATCCCTGTATTGGCTGGCTGCGCGCGACGCCAGGGGCAATTACCTGGACGGCGGCAGGAACTACACCCTGTCCGTCCCGCAACCCGTCCCAGGCAAATTGTTCTGGTCCGTGACCATCTACGACGCCGCCACCCGTTCGCAAGTGCGAACCGACCAGGACAAGGCAGCGCTGCGATCGCTGTTTGAACTGAAGAACGTCGACACCAGCAAGCCGCTTACGTTGTACTTCGGTCCGACCGCGCCGGCCGGCCAAGCCGATCGGTGGATCAGAACGGCGCCGGGTCGTGGCTGGTTCGCCTATTTCCGCATCTACGGACCGGAGGCCGCGGCGTTCGACAAGACCTGGAAGCCGGGGGATTTCGAACCGGCCGCGGCCGCCAAGGCAGCCCGATAGGGCAGGACCGCGCGGCTGGCGAGGGGGATGCCCACGCATTTCCCCTTCAGCGCAGCGTCTTGTTCCATTGCTCGATCCAGGCGCTTGCCTTTTGTCCTATCTGTTCGTACGGCGCGACCAGGATCTGGCTCGGCGGCGTGATCTGGTCCTTCACCGCCGGCGCGTACTGCGTCTTGGTGTTGGACATGGCATAGCGCATGGCCGAGCCCCAGCAGCCCTGCGCCTCCGGCGAGATGACGGTATTGATGAAGTCATACGCCAGCGGCGAGCCGTTCTTCACCTTCTGGATGAAGCTGGAGCTGATGGGCGAGCCCGGCTGCGGGTTGTAATAGAGAACGTCAGGATTGCCGTCGTCGTGGAAGGCCCAGGCGCGCCCGTCCCAATACATGCCGATGTCGACCTGGCCTGTTTTCATCAGGCTGAGGAATTCATTCACGTCGTTCCAGAACACCAGGTTGCCGGAATCGCGCATGGCCTTGATTTTTTGCAGGGCCGGACCGATGTCGTCGAGATTGTCGTGGGCGTACAGGTGCACGAACAGCCACAGGGTGGTAATGGTGGTCGATGGATAGGAAATGCCGGGCAGGGCGGCGACCCAGTCGCCCCGTATGGTCCCTTCCACGAACTCGTCCCAGGTCTTGGGCGGGTTCTTGATCTTCTTCGCGTTGTAGGCCAGCCCCATCGCGCCGTAGCCGTACAGCGCGCCATGGCCCTTGGTCACGTCCTTGAACTGGGGCGCCACGTCGGCGAGGTTGGGCACCTTGTCCGGCCCGAAGGCGTCCACCAGGCCGCGGCGTATCGCTTCATAACCCGTGTCCGTGGTGTTGGTCACCACGTCGATGGGTGGCGACTTCGGATTGGCGGCAATCTGGTTCAACCACTGGGCTGGCGTGCCCAGCACCACGTCGACCTTCTTGTGCGTGCGTTGCTCGAAGGGTTCGATGACGCACTTGCGGTAGTTCTGCTCCCAGATGCCGCCGAAGGCGGTCACCGTGAGATCGGCGGCCCGCGCCGTTCCGGCGGTAGTGGCGGCCAGGCACAGGGCCAGCGCGGCCGATCGCTGCATGCATCGTATGGAAACCATCGATATTCCCCTTGGGTGCGGCGCGGCGGAATACATCCGGCGCAGACAATATGTTGAAAATACCGACCCGCCATTCACTCAGCTGCGGGCCAGATGTTCACTACATTGTTATGCAGCATACGAACAAAAACGCCTCGCCGTTATTGGTATTTCCCCGAGAGATTGCCCGCTTTCGCAGCGTTTCGCGCTACCGGCCTTAGTGAAAATCCTAAGCCGCCCGGGCTTGATCAAATTTCAATTTATTGTAAATTCCTCGATATCGTTCAATTCAGCGAGTCCGCACGACCATGATGCCCGCACCGGTGGAACTCAAGCAGATCAGCAAACGCTTCGGCCAGGCCCAGGCGCTCAGTCCGTTGGACCTGCATGTGGAGGGCGGGCAGTTGCTGGCCCTGCTCGGTCCGTCGGGCTGCGGGAAGACCACGACCTTGCGCATCCTGGCCGGCTTCGAGACACCGGACACGGGCAGCGTCCACATCGACCAGCGCGACGTCACGGACTTGCCGCCGAACAAGCGCGGCCTGGGCATGGTGTTCCAGAACTACAGCCTTTTCCCGCACATGACGGTGGGCGAGAACATCGCCTTCGGCCTGAAGATGCGGCGCGTCAATCGCAGCGAGCAGGCCAGGCGCGTGCGCGAGATGCTGGACCTGGTGCGCTTGTCCGGGTACGAGGACCGCCACATCCATCAGCTGTCCGGCGGCCAGCAACAGCGCATCGCCCTGGCGCGGGCCCTGATCACCAACCCCTCGGTCCTGCTGCTGGACGAACCGCTGGGCGCCCTGGACAAGAATTTGCGCGAAGGCATGCAGTTCGAGCTGCGGGCGCTGCAGCAGAGGCTGGGGATTACGTCGGTCATGGTCACGCACGACCAGGAAGAGGCGGTGACCATGAGCGATCGGGTCGCCGTCATGGCGCAGGGCCGCATCGTGCAGATCGGCGCGCCGCAGGATGTCTATGCGCGTCCCTTGACGCGCTTCGTGTCCGAATTCCTCGGCACTTCGAATATCTTCGAAGGGGTGCTGGCCAGCGATGACTCGGGACGGCCGGCCGTGCGCCTGGACGACGCCCCGCAGCGCCTGATGCCGGCCGCGCCGGCCGCGGCGCTGCCGGCGCCGGGCGCCCGCGTGCAGGTCGCCGTCCGGCCGGAGCGCATCCGCCTGGCCGCCAACGACGGCGGCGCGCTGTCGGCGCGCGTGCAGGCGGTGATTTTCCGCGGCAGCCACTATGCCTATGAAATGTCGGTGGCCGGCCGCGCGGCCCCCGTCTTCGTCTACCACCAGGACCACAGGCCGGTCGCCGGCGTCGGCGAGCGCGTGGGGCTCGCCTGGGACGAGGCGTCGGCGGTGATCCTCGACGAGGTCGCGGCATGAGCGCGCCAGCATCGGGCCGGGCGCGGCGGCGACCCTATGTCCTGATAGGTCCCTGCTGGGCGGCCCCGGCCCTATTGTTCCTCGCCGCGTTCTTCGTGCTGCCGCTGGGCGGCAACTTCCTGCGCGGCATGGGCGACGCGGGCGCGCAGAACGGCCCCTGGTTCTACTACGCCAAGCTGTTCACGGACGGCTATTACCTGAGCATTCTCGGCGAAACGCTGCGCGTCAGCCTGGTGGTGACGCTGGCATGCCTGGTGCTGGGCTATCCGGTCGCCTATTTCATGGTGCGCCACGCGGGGAAGTGGAATGGACTGATCCTGTTCTGCCTGATCACGCCCTTGCTGACCTCCGTGATCATGCGCACCTTCGGCTGGCAGGTGCTGCTGTCGCGCACGGGACTGCTCAACCAGTGGCTGATGGCGGCAGGCCTCATCGCAAGGCCCGTGGACATGGCGCGCCAGCCCATCGCCGTCTATATCGGCCTGGTCCACGTGCTCATACCGTTCATGGTGCTGTCCATCGCCGCCGTCCTGCGCGGCATCGATGCACGCCTGGAAGAGTCGGCGCGCGTGCTGGGCGCCTCGCGGCTGGGCGCTTTCCTCAGGGTGACGCTGCCCTTGAGCCTCGATGGCGTGGCCACCGGGTGCATACTCGTCTTCGTGCTTACCAACGGCAGCTTTGTCACCATGCTGCTGCTGGGCGGCGGCAGGGTGGTGACCTTGCCCTTGCTGATCTACCAGCAGTTCAACCTTACCCAGGACACGCTGTTCGCCAGCGCCATGGGCAACGTGCTGCTGGTCGCCGCGCTGCTTTGCCTGGTGCTGCAGGTGCGTTTCATCCGTCGCAAGGGGGTCAAGCCGTGAGCTACGCCAAAATCGCCCGCGTGGCGCCAGCCGGGCACAAGGCCGACAGCGCCGCGCCGCCGCGCCGCCGTGCGCCCGCCAACTGGGAAAGGCGCCTGCTGGGCGTCTACGTCGCGCTCTTCGTGCTGTTCATCCTGGGGCCCATCGTGCTGGTGGTCGTGGTGTCGTTCACGTCCGCGTCCTTCATTGCCTTTCCGATCGAGTCGTATTCCGTGCGGTGGTACCAGCGCATCGTCGAGTACCGGCCTTTCCTCGATTCCCTGGTGGTCAGCCTCAAGCTGGCGGCCTCGTCGGCCCTCCTGGGCGCGCTGATCGGCGTGCCGGCCGCGCTGGCGCTGGCGCGCTCGCGCACCCGGTCCGCCGGCATGTTGTCGACGCTGCTGCTGGCGCCGATCTCCATCCCGGCCGTGGTGCTGGGCTTCTCCTTGCTGTACTACCTGTCGGCGCTCATACATGGCGTCTCGTTTTTGTCCCTGCTGATCGCGCACACCGTGCTGGCGATTCCGTACATCACCCGCACCGTCCTGTCCGTGTACCGCTCGATGTCGCCGGACCTGGAGGAGGCCGCGGCCGTCCTGGGGGGCAATCGCTGGCAGGTCCTGCGCCACGTGACCTTGCCGCTGGTCAAGCCGGGCATTTTCGCGGGCGCGGTATTCGCTATATTGACGTCGCTGGACAACCTGCCGATCTCCTTTTTCTTCGGCACCGCCACGACGAATACGCTACCGGTTGTGATGTTGAGCTATATGCAGAACCAGTTCGATCCTTCCATCGCGGCCATCAGCACGGTACAGATGATGATATCGGTGCTGGTGCTGCTGCTCGTCAACCGCTATTACGGCATCGCGAAGCTCAATGCCGCATGATGCCGCCACACGACATCCTGGACGTGCCCACGGACAATAAAACCATGCCACGCAAAACAACATCCCGCGGTACGCCGTCCGCGGCCGCCACGGCTCCGGACAGCAGCGTAGGCCAGCGCCTGCGCCGCATCCGCCGCGATTCCAACCTGTCGTTGAAGACCCTCGCCGAACTGGCCGAGGTCTCGGTCGGCATGATCAGCCAGATCGAGCGCGACCAGGCCAACCCTTCGATACGCATGCTGGAGAAGCTGCGCACGGCGCTGCACGTGCCCTTGTCGGCGCTGCTGGAGGACGATGCGCCGGCGGCCGCGCCACGGCGAAACGCCGCGCCGGAATTCGTGCGGCGCGCGGACCAGCGTCCCAAGTTCCGGGTCGGGCCGCATGGCTTGCTCAAGGAACTGCTGTCGCCGCCGGGCGAGCACGACCTGCAGTTCATGATCATCCTGATTCCACCGCATTCGCGGTCGGAAGAGGTCTTGCTGGGGCGGGGCGAGAAGGCGGGCATGGTGCTGGAGGGCACGATCTCGCTGGTGCTGGCGGACCAGGAAGCCATACTCAACGAGGGCGACAGCTTCCAGTTCTCCAGCGCGGTGCCGCACGGCGTGTCCAACCCCACGGGCAAGGACGCGCGCCTGCTGTGGATCATGAACACGGAGCGCCCGGTCATACATTTGTGACTGCCCGTGCGGGAGATGCGGCAGACGCCGTGGGCCGGCCGTTGTGGCCACCGCGTTGGCACCGCGTTGGCCACCCCGCTGGCCACCCCATTGTCCACCCGTGTTCAGGCCGCCGCCTCGAAGTCGATCAGCACGCTTTTGTAGCGCAAGGCCGCCTCGAAGGCCTGGCGGCCCAGGTCCTTGCCTATTCCCGACCCCTTGTAGCCCCCGGTGGGGATGATCATGTCGCCGCTGCGCCCGTAGCGATTGATCCAGATGGTGCCGGCCTCGATGCGGCGCGCCGCGCGCAAGGCCTGGCCGATGTCGCGCGTATAGACGCCGGCGGCCAGGCCATAGGTGGCGTGATCGGCCAGCAGCAGGCCTTCCTCTTCTTCGTCGAAGCGCTGTACGGTCAGCACCGGTCCGAAGACTTCCTCGCGCAGGACCGCCAGGTCGGGCGTGACATCGTCCAGCACCGTGGGCTGGTAGAAGCAGGGGGCGTCGTCGAAGAAGCCGCCGCCCGTCAGCACGCTGGCGCCCGCGTCGACGGCGGCGCGCACCAGTTGGTCGATGCGTTGCGCCTGGGATTGGCTGATGATGGGCGCATAGGCGCTGCACGACGCCCACGTGGGGCCGGGACGCAGGCGGCGCACCTGGGCGACGATGGCCTCGCACAGCGGCTCGGCCAGGCTGCGATGCACGATCAGCCGGCTGCCGGCCACGCAGGCCTGTCCGGCGTTGGCGGTGAAGCCGCGCGCGATGCAGCGGGCCACGTGGTCGAGGTCGGCAATGTCCGCGAACACCAGCTGCGGGCTCTTGCCGCCCAGCTCCAGCGTGACGGGACGGGTCCCGTGGCGGCCGGTCTCGCTCATGATCTGGCCGCCGGTGCGCGTCGATCCGGTGAAGGAAATCTTGCCGATGCCGGGGTGGCGCACCAGGGCCGCGCCCGTGACGTGGCCGCGGCCATTGACCACATTGAAAATGCCCGGCGGCACACCCGCCTCAATCGCCAGCTGCGCCAGGCGCAGCGTGGAGTAGGGCGTCAGCTCGGACGGCTTGAGCACGACCGCATTGCCCGCGGCCAGGGCTGGCCCGCACTTCCACGACGCCATGGACAGCGGGAAATTCCAGGGCGCGATCGCGCCTATCACGCCATAGGGTTCGGCCATGACCAGGCCCAGGCTGTCGCGGCGCGTCGCGGCGACATCGCCGCCGGATTTGTCGGCCAGCTCGGCGAAGAAACGGATGGCTTCCGCCGTGAAGGGCACGTCGCCGGGAACGGCCTCGCCCACGGGGCGGGTGGATGCGACGGCTTCCAGCTGGCCCAGGGCCACGGCGTCGCGGTCTATGAGGTCGGCCCAGCGCCGCAGCACGCGGGCGCGTTCGCGCGGCGGACACGTGCCCCAGCCGCTGGCGAGCCAGGCCTGCCGGGCATCGTCGACGGCGCGGTGCACCAGGCCCTCATCGGCCTCGCGCAGGTCGCCGAGCGGACCGCCGTCGCAAGGGCGCAGCACCGGCAGCACCTCCTCGCCGGCATCGACCAGCTGGCCACCGATGAACTGGCTTCGGGGCAGCGTTAGCGTGGCGGGATCGAAGTCCAGCGAGGGCGTGGTGGGACCGCTCATGGGCGAACCTCCGTCTTGGCGCCGCCGGCCAGCGCCAGCGTGCCGTACTTGCGCGCGAGGTCCGCGAAGATGCCCGCCATCTGGGCCTGCGGCGTCGAGCCCGCGTGCTGGCCTGCGGCCACGGCATCGAATACCTTGCGCTTCAGGTAGTGGCGCCAGGCGATCGGCGCGCTTTCCAGGAAAGCGGTGAGCGCGGCGTAGCGGTCGACGGTCCAGACCTCCTCGAAGGCCTGTCGCGCGGGCCCGTGGTCGAAGTGGCCGGTTGCGGGTGTCCGGTCCTGCAGCTTATCCTTCAGCTCCTGCCGCAAGGCCTGCGTGGCCGCCTCGTCCACGCCGTCGCCGGCCAGTACCACGCCGTAGGTGTCCCGGGCCGCCTCCGGCGACACCAGGCCTGCGCGTACATCCTGCCGCACCCGCTGGGGCGTGCGTTCGAGCGGGCTGCCGTAGCCGCCGGCGCCGGGGCCGATGACGCGGATGACGTCGCCCGGGTCGCAGGCCACCACGTCCTTGTTGCCGAGCTCGATGCTCTCCGGCGTATCGGGGTTCTTGGTGAAGCGCGACGTCATGCCCGCCTGGCCGCCCAGCACCCCCCAGGAGGCAAAGCGCGAGCGGTTGCGGTTGCGCGCGGTCACCACGGTATTGGGCGAGGAAACGCGGAATTCCATGACGGTCGACATGCCGCCGCGCAGGCGCCCGGCGCCGGCCGAGTCGGGCCACAGGCCGTAGCGCAGGAAATGAATGGGCACTTCCGCCTCGGTGATTTCGATGGGCGTGTTCTTCAGGAAGGCCGACGCACCGCCGCAGCCTTCCGGGCCGTCGCTCACGGGCGTCGCGCCGCCGCCGCCGCCCACCGGTCCGATGGAGGCCATGACCGTGCGGTCCTCGTGATCCTGGGTCTTGACGTTCATGATGGCATTGCCGCCTGGCGCGGTGACCGGCATGCGGTCGGGCAGGGCCAGCGAGAAGGCGCCGAAGGTGACCACCTGCGTGATCATGCAGGTGAGGGACCGCATGCCCACCGCCGCCGGCGCCACGCAGTTGACCACCGAGCCGCGCGGCAGCAGGGCACGCGCCACGCGCAGCGTGCCCGCGTTCAGCCACAGCGTGGGATCCAGGGTTACCAGCACATAGGTCAACCCCACCAGCGCCAGCGGATGCCGCTCATGGCCGCCGGTGGGCATGTTCAGGGACGAAGCCAGCTGCGGGTCGCTGCCGCTGTAGTCCAGTTCCACCTCGTCCCCGCGCACGCGCAGCGTCAGCGCGACACGGCAGGGGTGGCCGCCGTCCCCGTCCTCGTCGGCATAGTCGGCGAAGAAATATTCGCCGTCGGGAATCGCGCGTATGATCTTGCGCGCCTGGTTCTCCGCGTAGTCCAGGATGGCAAGCGCGCCTTCCTTGAAGCCGTCGTAGCCGAAGCGGTCGATGATTTCCCGGATCTTGCGTTCGCCGATGTTGACCGAGGCGATCTGCGCATTGAAGTCGCCCCAGTTCTGGTCGGGCGCGCGCACGTTGAGCCGCATGATGGCGGCCACTTCCTCGTTGAGCTTGCCCGCGCGGATGATTTTCAGGGGCGGCACGCGTATGCCTTCCTGCACGATCTCGGTCAAGGACCGCGACAGCGACGCGGGCACCGCGCCGCCGACGTCCGTGTTGTGGATGTGGCCCACCACGAAGCAGGCCAGCCGGCCTTCGTGGAAGACGGGTTTCCAGATGTGCAGGTCGGGCGAGTGGGTCGCCACGTGTCCGCTGTAGGAATCGTTGGTGATGCAGATGTCGCCTTCTTCGTAGTGATCGATCATACGAAGCACCGGCCCGTAGTCGATGCCGCTATACCAGGGCGCGCCGTAGCTGCGCGGATTCGCGAAGCACAGCCCGGTGTCGGTGACGATCGCGCAGGAGAAGTCCTCGGTCTCCTTGACGAAGGTGGAGTGGGCGGTGCGCATCAGTGTGTAGGCCATGGCGTCGGCGGCCGCCGAACAATAGTTGGCCAGTACCTGGAGATTGCGGCGATCGATAGCCATGTCTCGGTTCCTAGGGCGGGAAGTAGGGGGCAGACGGACGGCGTCACGCGGCCGGGCGCGGCACGGAGATCACCAGGTTGCCGTAGCCGTCGACCTCGACGCGCATGTCCGGCAATACGCAGGTGGTGCAATCGGCCTGGGCGATGATCGCCGGGCCGTCGAAGCGATGGCCGGCACGCAGGTCCTCGCGCTGGTAGACGCGCACGTCGCGCAAGGCCCCGTCCACATGCACCGGCACGGTCGCGCGCGGCGTCGCGGGGTCCACGGCGGGGGGCAGGCGCAGCAGCTCCGGCTTGGGGGTGGCGCCGGCGATGACCAGCCGCAGGTTGATCACCTGTACATCGGTGGCGGGATCGCTGTGGCCGAACAGGCGTGCGTGCTGTTCGTGGTAGGCCTGCGCGATGCGGTCCAGGTCGCCGTCACGAACCCAGTCCGCATCGATGGGCGTGTCGATTTCGTAGGACTGGCCGCGGTAGCGCAGGTCCGCGGAGCAGGCCAGCCGGCTGGAGCCGGTGAAGCCCTGGTCTTCGCGCAGCCACGTTTCGGCCTTGTGCCGCAGGTCGTCCAGGGCCGTGCGCAGGGCGGGCAGGCACACGGCGTTCAGGTCCTGGTAGATCGTGGCGATGAAGTCGTTCTTGAGGTCCGCGATCAGCCCGCCCAGCGCGCTGAGCACGCCGGGCGTGGGCGGCACGATGACGCCCTGGATATTGAGTTCGCGTGCCAGGAAGCAGGCCATCATCGGACCCGCGCCGCCGAAGGCAAGGAAATGGAACTCGCGCGGGTCGATGCCGAAACGCGATACCAGGCCGCTGGTGTCGGCGTACATGCCGGATACGGCGATGCGGATGATGTCCTCCGCGGTCTCTTCCACCGTGGTGCCGAATTGCCCGGCAAGAGGAGCCAGCGCGGCGCGCGCCTTCTCCACGTCGACCTGGACCGCGTTGTAGCCCAGGTCGCCATGGCCGATCCAGCCGCAGGCGGCGAAGGCATCGGTCACCGCCGGGCGCGTGCCGCCCTTGCCGAAGCAGGCGGGGCCGGGGCTGGAACCGGCGCTCTCCGGTCCGACCTTCAGGATGCCCAGGTCGTCGACCCACGCGATGGACCCGCCGCCCTGGCCGATCGACGTCACGGAAATCGACGGGATATGGATCTGGAATTCGCCGATCACCTCGCCGCTGCCGTATTCGGCCTTGCCGTCGACGATCACGGCGACGTCGGCGCTGGTGCCGCCGATATCCAGGCTGAGGATGCGCGGCAGGCCCATGGCGTGGGCCAGGAAGCCGGCCCCGATGACGCCGGACGCGGTGCCGGACAGGATCATCTGCACGCATTCGGACTTGGCCTGCGCCAGTCCCATGATGCCGCCGTTGGACTTGGTGATATGCGGCGCGGCGGGCACCCCCAGGTTGGCCAGCGCCTGTTCGAAGGCATCCAGGTAGTAGGCGACCTTGGGTTGCACGTAGCCGCTGATGCAGGCGGTGATGGTGCGTTCGTATTCGCGGATGATGGGCCAGATCTCGCTGGAGGTGCAGACCGGCAGGTCCGGCGCCCACTGCGCGATCAGCGCCCGGGCGGCATTCTCGTTGGCGGGATTCCGATAGGCGTGCAGGAAGGACAGGACGACGCCGTCGCAACCGTCGGCCAGCGCCGCGTCCAGGGCGCGCCGCAGGCTGGCCGGATCGACCTCCCGCAGGACGGCGCCGCGCGCATCGACGCGCTCGTCGATGCCGTGCACCCGTTCGCGTGGTACCAGTGGCGCCGGCCGGCGCGCATACAGATTGTGGAAGTTGGGCATTTTCAGGCGGGCGAGTTCCAGCACGTCCTCGAAATTGCGCGTGGTGAACAGTGCCAGCCGGGCGCCCGAGCGCTGGATCACCGTGTTTACGCCCACCGTCGTTCCGTGCGTGAAGTAGCTGACCTGGTCCGGCGCGATGCCGTCGCGTTCGGCCAGTATGCCCAGTCCCTTGACGACTTCGGCGCCGGGCTGGTCGGGCCGCGACAGGACTTTCAGTGTGCGGATGGTGTTGTCCGCCACGTTCAGGACCGCGAAGTCCGTGAACGAGCCCCCGATGTCGACTCCAACGCGATAAGTCATGACGTTCCCGGCGATGTTCTGGTTGAAAAAGTGCCAGAAAAGTATTCATGATATTGAAATTGTCGTCAATGAAATGGCGCTTGCATCCGTATAAGGGTGTTCCCTAGCTGAAATTTCCCCGATAAAAATCCAATATATTGAAAATGTTGGCGGCGACGTATCCTCTGGCTGGCTGGGATACCCGCCGCCCCTGGCGCTTTCGACACCTGGAGTTGAACCGTGACGCCGCGTTTCCATCGATTGGCCGAGACCGACCGGCCGCCGTTGACGTTTTTCATCGACGGGCGCGCCGCCCGCGCGCTGGAGGGCGATACCTTGCTCGTGGCCATGTTGTGCAACGACGACGCCGTGCGCCGTTCGGAATTCGGGCCGGAGCGGCGCGCGGGCTTTTGCCTGATGGGCAGCTGCCAGGATTGCGGCGTATGGCTGGCGGATGGCACGCGGCTGCGCGCCTGCGGCACGGCCGTCACGGAGGGGCTGGCGGTCTTGACCGCCATGCCGGCATTGCTATGACCCCCCGCGTGGTGGTGGTCGGCGCCGGACCCGCCGGCGTGCGTTGCGCGGAGGTGCTGGTGCGTGCCGGTTTGCGGCCGGTGCTGGTCGACGAAGGCAGCCGCGATGGCGGCCAGATCTATCGCCGCCAGCCGGAAGGATTCAAGCGCGGCTATGACACGCTTTATGGCAGCGAGGCGGCGCGCGCTCGCGCGCTGCACGAAACCTTCGACCGCCTGCGGCCGCATATCGATTATCACGACCAGACCCTGGCCTGGAACGCGGCGGACCAGGCGCTGCATCTGGTCCGCGATGGCCGTGCCTGGTCCGTGCCGTATGACGCCATCGTGGTGTGCGCGGGCGCCACGGACCGCCTGATGCCGGTCGCGGGCTGGCAGCGGGCGGGCTGCTACAGCCTGGGCGGCGCGCAGATCGCATTGAAGTCCCAGGCGTGCGCGATAGGCAGCCGGGTGGTTTTCATGGGCACGGGGCCTTTGCTTTACCTGGTGGCGGCGCAATATTCGAAGGCCGGCGCGCGGGTGGCGGCGGTCCTGGACACGGCGCCGCGCGGCGCGCGTTTCGCGGCCTTGCCGCAACTGCTGGCGCGCCCCGGCGTCCTGCGCAAGGGCATGGCGCTGGTGGCGTCGCTGCGGCGCGCGGGCGTGGCCTTGCGCAGTGGCATAACGCCGATGGCCGTGGACGGCGACGATGCCGCGGGTGTCCGCGCCGTGCGCTATCGCGACGATGCGGGCAGGGAGCAGGCCGTGGATTGCGATGCGGTCGCGATGGGCTATCACCTGCGGGCGGAGACGCAGTTGGCGGACCTGTTGCGCTGCGAGTTCCGCCATGACGCCGTCGCGCGGCAATGGCTGCCGGCCATCGACGCCTGGGGCCGGGCATCGGTGCAAGGCGTCTACCTGGCCGGCGATGGCGCGCGGCTGCAAGGCGCCGACGGCGCGGAGGCGTCGGGCGCGCTGGCCGGCCTGGCGGTGTTGCAGGATGCGGGCCTGCCGGTGCCGGCCGGCGCAGCGTCCGCATCCGCCTTGCTGCGCGAACTGGCGCGCATGGAGCGCTTCCGCCGCGGCATCGCGCGCGCCTTTCCCTGGCCGGCGGCGCAGGCGGCCGCGCTGGACGATACCGTGATGGCCTGTCGTTGCGAAGGCATCACGGTCGGCGAATTGCGCCGCGTGGTGCGGGAAGAGGGGGCTTGCGAAGTCAATCGAAGCAAGGCCTTCAGCCGCGTCGGCATGGGACGGTGCCAAGGCCGCTACTGCGGCCTGGCCGGCGCGGAGATCGTGGCGGCAAGCTCTGGCGTCGACGTTGCGCTCGTGGGCCGGCTGCGCACCCAGGCGCCCGTGAAACCCCTGCCCGCCACCACCAGCAAAGTGACCGCATGAACAAGTTCGAGTCGGAAGTCCTTATCGTGGGTGGCGGCCTGATGGGGTGCGCCACGGCGTTTTTCCTGCGCCAGCGCGGCTTGCCGGTGACCGTGCTGGAGCGTGGCCTGGTGGGCCAGCAAGCCAGCGGCACCAATTTCGGCAATGTGCGGCGGCAGGGGCGCTTCCTGCCGCAGCTGCCGCTGGCCAATCGCTCGCGCGAGATATGGGGGCGCTTGCCGGAATTGATCGGGCACGACGTCGAGTTCCTGCCCACGGGGCATATCCGCGTCTGCTACAGCGACGCTCAGGCCGACAAGCTGGAGCAGTACGCGCGCGACGCCCGCCCGTATGGCCTGGAGCTGGAGATGCTGCGCGGCGACGCCATGCGTTGGCGCTTTCCCTATCTGGGGCCCGAAGTGCGGGCCGTCTCCCATGCCCCGCACGATGGCCACGCCAATCCCAGGCTGTCCGCGCCCGCGTTCGCGCGCGCGGCGCAGCGTGCCGGCGCCGTCATCGTCGAGAATGTCGACATCGCGCGCGTGGAAAAGGAGGCGGGCGGATACACGGCGACCAGCGCCGATGGACGGGTCTATCGCGCCCCCGTGCTGCTGATCACGGCGGGCGCCTGGGGCGGCGCGCTGTCGGCCCAGTTCGGCGAACCCGTGCCGATCGCGGTGCACGGGCCGCAGATGGCGGTGACCGAGCCGATTCCATACTGCCTGGTGCCTGTCGTCGGCGCTTCCTCCGACAGCATCGAGGAGATTTTCTATTTCCGCCAGGTCAAGCGCGGCAACATCGTGATGGGCGGCTGCGCGCGCGGGCCCGCGTATCCGGACCTGCGCCGCGCCTATGTGCTGCCGGATAGTCCGTTGAAGCAGTTCGTCCAGCTGCGGCGCATCGTTCCCGCCTTGAGCCGCTTGAGCATCATCCGCGTATGGAGCGGCATCGAAGGCTATATGCCGGACGACGTTCCCATCATGGGGCCCAGCGCGGTGGCGGACGGACTGTTCTACGCCTTTGGTTTTTGCGGGCATGGCTTCCAGCTCGGGCCCGGCGTGGGCGCGACGATGGCCGAATTGATCGCCACCGGCCGGCCCGGGGTGCCCATCGATCCTTTCCTGATCAGCCGCTTTGCCGGGCAGGGGGCCGCTACGGCTGCGTGATGCGCGCAGCGTGCGCGGCACGTTGGCGGGGCCGAGGGCCGCGGGTCCTGGATAGGCGCCCGCCGCGAAAATTTGCGTCCGAATTTTATGTATGCAAAAATATACAAAAATACGGACGAGACCTCCATGCCCATCGCCAAGGCGAATTCGCAGTCGCACGCCGCCTACAACGAGATCAAGCGCCGCATCCTGGCCGGCCTGTTCGGCCCGGATCACCGGCTGCGCGAGATCGAGGTCGCCAACCTGCTCGACATGGGGCGTACCCCGGTGCGCGAGGCGCTCAAGCGCATCCAGGACGAAGGCCTGATCACGCATGAGCCCGGGCGCGGCCTGGTGGTCACGTCGATGGACCCGCAGGAAGTCGGCGAGTTGTATGCCATGCGCCAGGTGCTGGAGGGCGCCGCGGCCGAACTCGCCGCACGCCATGCGTCCGACGCGGACATCGCCAACATGCAGGCCATCCTGGACGATGGCGACGGGGGCGATCCCGTGGCGCAGAACCTGCGCTTTCACCAAGCCGTGTACGGCGCGGCGCACAACCGCTATCTGATCCGGTCCTTGCAGTCGCTCACGGAAACCACATACCTGCTGGGACGCAGCACGCTGAGCACGCCCGCGCGCGCCGCCCGGTCGAACACGGAGCACGACGCCATCGTCGCGGCCATCCGCGCGCGCGATCCCCGCGCGGCGCAAGAGGCCGCCCAACACCATATTCATCAGGCCCTGCTGGAACGTTTGAAGATGCTGCGCCAGGGATGAGCGCGGCGTGATACGGAGACACGAACAATGTGGAAGTTGAGTTTCTCCCGCCGGCGCCTGCTGGCGGGGCTGGCCCTGTGCATTCCCGCGCTGGGCGCGCCGACGGCCGCGCAAGCCGGCGATGACTATCCCAGCCATCCCATTACCCTGGTCGTGCCGTTCGCGGCGGGCGGCGGCACCGACAGCATCGCCCGCGACCTGGCGCGCACGCTGGCCGACCGCCTGGGCCGCTCGGTGGTGGTCGAGAACCGCGGCGGCGGCGGTGGCGCCATCGGCGCCGGCATGGTCGCCAATGCGCGTCCGGATGGCTATACGCTGTTGTTCGCCACGTCGACCTTCGTCACCAACGCGGCGGCGGGCGTGGCCACCAACTACGACGTGCAGAAGTCCTTCGCCCCCATCGCGCTGCTGGGCCGCGGCCCGCTGCTGGTGGTCGCCAGCAAGGACCTGAAGCTCAAGGGCATCGCGGACCTGCGGCAACTGGCGGCCAAGCCGGACGCCAACCTGAATTTCTGCTCGGCCGGCAACGGCAGCATCAACCACCTGGCCGGCGAACTGTTCAAGCAGAAGACCGACGCGCACATGACCCATGTGCCCTACAAGGGCAGCGGCCCGGCCACCGTGGACCTGCTGGCCGGCCGCGTGCAAGTGTTCTTCGCGACGGTGCCGACCATCCTGCCCCAGGTGAAGGACCAGCGCGTCGACCTGCTGGCGGTGACCAGCAAGACCCGTTCGCCGCTGTTCCCGGACGTACCCACGGTGGAGGAAGCGGGCGTGCCCGATTTCGATATCTCGACCTGGTGGGCCGTGCTGGCGCCGGCCGGCACGCCGCAGGCCATCATCGACAAGCTGAACAAGGACGTGAATGCCGCCGCCGCCGACAGGATCGTCGCGGAGCGCCTGAAGAACGAGGGGGCCGAAGCCTACAGCGGACCTCCGGAAACGCTCGCCAGGACCTTGGACAGCGAGCTGAAGATGTGGCGCCAGGTCGTGAGCAAGTCCGGCATGAAGATGGATTGAGGAGACCGGACATGCAGCATGATCCTATCGACGGCCAGACGCGCCGGACCTTCATCAAGGCGACCGCAACGGCAACTGCAGCGGCTTGCGCCTGGGCCCTGGGCGGCCGCGCCTGGGCCGCCGGCAATGCCTATCCCGACAAGCCGGTGACGCTGGTGGTGCCGTATGCGCCGGGCGGACAGGGCGATGTGTTCGCCCGCGTGCTGGCCGAGCGCCTGGGCACCGAGAACAAGTGGACGGTCATCGTCGAGAACCGCGCGGGCGCATCCGGCGCCGTCGGGTCGCGCGTGGTGCTGCGCGCGCCGGCCGACGGCTATACGCTGCTGCTGGGCCAGACCGGCGAGATCGCCGTCAACCAGTTCGCGTCCAGGACGCTGGGCTACGATCCGCTGAAGGAATTCGCGCCGGTCATCCTGGTGGGCGATTCGCCGCTGGTGCTGGCGGTGCCGGAGAAGTCGCCGTATGCGGACCTCCAGGCCTTGCTCACCGCCGCGCGCGCCAAGCCCGATGCGCTGGCCTATGCGTCGTCGGGCACCGCCACGCCGGGCCACCTGGCCGCCGCGGCGCTGGCCCTGGGAACCCAGACGCGCATGGTGCATGCGCCCTACAAGGGCGCGGGCCAGGCGATGTCGGACCTGCTGGGCGGCCACGTCGATTTCTTTTTCTCCAGCGCGTCGGCGGTGATGCCCCATTTGAACTCGGGCCGATTGCGTGCGCTTGCGGTATCGTCGCGTGAGCGCCTGAAGGTCCTGCCCAAGGTGCCGACCGTGGCGGAAGTGGTGCTGCCGGACTTCCAGTTCAGCCTGTGGGGCGGCGTGTTCGCGCCGGCTGCCACGCCCGGGCCCGTCGTCGAGCAGCTCAACGCCGCCTTGAACGCAGTCCTGGCCGAGCCGTCCGTGAAGGCGCGCTTCGAAGCCGATGGCGCCGCCGTGCGTCCGAACACGGTGGCGGAGTTCGGGCAATTCGTGCGGGACGAGGCGGCGAAGTACCAGAAGCTGGTGCAAGCGACAGGCATCCAGGTGGAGTAGGGCGGGCAAGGGCATCGAGCAGGGCCATGAACCATGGCCAGGAAGCAGGACCCTGAAGCAAGGCCATGAAGCAGGGCCATGAAGCAAGGCCATGAAGCAAGGCCATGAAGCAAGGCCATCAAGCAAGGTCATCAAGCAACGGCATCAACACATAAGGATTCATCATGAAGATAGTGGTTATTCCCGGCGATGGCATCGGCCCCGAAACCGTCGCCGTCGCCGTCGACGTGCTCAAGGCGGCATCGCAGCGCTTTGACCTGGGCCTCGTGTTCGAGCACGACATCGCCGGCCACGACAGCCTGAAGCAGCACGGCGCCACGGTCACGCCGGCCTTGCTGGAGAAGGTCAAGGCGGCCGACGGCCTGCTGCTGGGGCCCATGGCCACCTACGACTTCAAGGACGAGGCCAAGGGCGAAATCAACCCGTCCAAGTTCTTCCGCAAGGAACTGGACCTGCATGCCAACATCCGTCCGGCCCGCACCTATCCCGGCATGAAGCCGCGCCTGGGTGAATTCGACCTGGTGGTGGTGCGCGAGAACACCGAGGGGTTCTACGCCGATCGCAATATCGAATCGGGCAACAGCGAAATGCAGATCACCGCCGACGTGGTGGTGTCGCTGCGCCGGATCACGCGCTTTTGCTGCGAACGCATCGCGCGCTCGGCGTTCGAGCTGGCGATGACGCGCAAGAAGCACGTCACCATCGTGCACAAGGCCAACGTGCTCAAGCGGGGCGACGGCATGTTCATCGATGTCTGCCACGAAGTGGGCAAGGAATTCCCCGAGGTGGTCGTGGACGACGTCATCGTCGACGCCATGATGGCCCACGTGGTGCGCGCGCCGCAGCGCTACGACGTCATCGTCACCACCAATATGTTCGGCGACATCCTGTCCGACCTGACCGCCGAGATGTCGGGCAGCCTCGGACTGGGCGGTTCGCTGAATGCCGGCCGCGAGTACGCCATGGGCCAGGCGGCGCACGGTTCGGCGCCGGATATCGCGGGCCAGGACCTCGCCAACCCCATCTCGCAAGTGTTGTCGGCCGCCATGCTGCTTAACTGGCACGGACAGCGCAAGGGTGATCGCAAGTTCATCGAAGCCGCGGCCGTCATCGAGCGGGCCATCGCGGACAGCATCGCCGCGCAGGAATGCACGCGCGATGTCGGCGGCAAGCTGGGCACGCGCGAGTCGGGCGTAGCGATGGTCAAGCGGGTGGCCGCGTGATGGCGGCGGGCGGCGCGCCGGCGGGAGACGCCGTGGCGGCGGCCTTGCCGGCCGGCGCCTGCGATTGCCATGTGCATGTGGTCGGCGAGCAGGCGGCCTATCCCATGCTGCCCGACCGTCCCTATACCGCGGGTCCCGCGACGGTGGCGGACCTGCGGGGGCATATGGGCCGCCTGGGCCTGGCGCGCGCGGTCATCGTCCAGCCCAGCTTCTACGGCACGGACAACCGCCTGCTGGTCGACAGCCTGGCGGCCATGCGCGGCGACGGCCGCGGCGTCGCCGTCCTGGCGGAGGACGTGAGCGACGCGACGCTGGGCGAACTGCACGACGCCGGCGTGCGCGGCGTGCGCATCAACCTGGAGAGCGTGGGCGCCAGCGATCCGGAGGCGGTGGTGCGCGCCTTCGGCGCCTGGGCCGGCCGGCTGCGCGGACAGGGCTGGCACATCCAGACCTATGCATCGCTGGACGCCATCGCCGCCGCCGCGCCGCGCTTGCGCGGCCTGGGGCTGCCGGTGGTGCTGGATCATTTCTCCACGATTCCGGCGCGCCTGGGCCTGGGCGACGCGCGGGTGCGCGAGGTGCTGGACCTGGTGGGCAGCGGCGCGGCCTATGTCAAGTTGTCGGGGTCCTATCGGATCAACCAGGGCGCGACGGCGCAACAGGTCACCGCGTTGGCGCGGGCCTTCCTGGCGGCCAATCCCGAGCGGGCGGTATGGGCCAGCGATTGGCCGCATACCAGCCGCGCGCCCGGCAAGCTGCCGACCGAGGTCAGTCCCTATCGCGATATCGACCCACGCGGCTTGCGCGAGGAAATCGACACCTGGCTGCCGGAAACGGACCTGCGCGTACAGGTGCTCGTCAGCAATCCGGCGCGCCTGTACGGCTTCTGACCGCTACAGCTTGTAGCTCTGGTCCAGGCGGTCCAGCTTGCGTATCAGCGCCGGCCACTCCAGCACGCCGAAGGGACGGCGCACGTTGGGCTGGTAGTTCTGGTAGGTCTTTTCGATGCAATCTTCCGGGACCGCATGGAGATCGGTGTTGCAGGCCATCGCGGCGAGCTGGGCCTTGGCGCTCAGCTCCAGCCTGTGCATGGCGTTGAACGCCTCGGCGATGGTGTTGCCCACCGTGAGCAGGCCGTGGTTGCGCAGGATCAAGGCGTTGTTGGCGCCGAGGTCGCGCACCAGCGATTCCTGTTCGCTCGGGTCCAGCACTACCCCCTGATAGTCGTGGTAGCCGATACGCGCGAAACGCATCGCGGTCTGGTTCATGGGCAGCAGGCCGCAGGAGAGTGACGACAGGGCCATGCCGGGCCAGGTGTGCGTGTGGATGACGCATTCCACCTCGTGGCGGGCGCGGTGGATGGCGCTGTGGATCACGAAGCCGGCCTGGTTGACGCCGTAGCCCGGTTCGCCGAAGTCCGGCTGGGCCAGTATCTCGCCCTTGCCGTTGATCTTGATCAGGCTGGACGCGGTGATTTCCTCGTATAGCAGGCCGTAGGCATTGATCAGGAAGGCATCATCCTCTCCCGGCACGCGCGCCGAGATGTGATTGGCGATCAGGTCCGACATGCCGTACAGGTCCATCAGGCGGTAGCACGCCGCCAATTGCACGCGCACCTTCCATTCCGCGGGCGAGCAGGCCGCGCGGATGTCGGGGAAATGCATGGGGCCGGGGCGGGGGCGATCGTCGTCTGCGTCGTCATCCCGGGGGGTGGTGAGTGGCATGGCCTGGTCTCCGTGTCGTGTCGTCTTGTGTCGTGCCGTGTCGCGGTGCGGCGCATGGGGCATCGCGCATCACATCGGGCGCTCCTGCATGCTAGCGGCTCCATGCCGCCCGGCCCTTGCTGGTTGAGAAACGCTGGTATCTCTTTTCTTCAATGCGCTTTTGCGTGTCTTGTCGCAAGATGGGCCTGCCGCGCCGGCGCAGAACGGACGGCTGAAAAAATAATGAAAGGAGACAGACATGCAAGACGACACCTTGCGCGGGTCCCGCCGCGCGTTCCTGGCCACCGCCATGGCCGGTGGCGCGGCGCTCGCGCTGGGCCGCGCCGCGAGCGCGGCGGAGGCCTATCCCGTCCGCCCCGTCACCGTGGTGGTGCCCTATGCCCCGGGCGGCAATCTCGATATCACGGGCCGTGCGATCACCACCGCGATGGGCGCCATCCTGCATGCCTCCTTCGTTATCGATAACCGCCCCGGCGCGGGCGGGGTGGTGGGGCATGACCTGGTGGCGCGCGCGCAACCCGACGGGTACACCTTGATCGTGACCGCCAATGGCAGCTTCGCCTACGCGCCGCGCCTGGTGCCGGGCGGCAAATCCTTCAAGCCCGCTGACTTCGCGCCCGTCGGTTTCATGGCGGAAACGCCGCTGGTGCTGGAGGTGCCCACGCGCGGCCGCTACGCCACCTACCAGGATTTCATCGCGGCGGCCAAGGCGGCGCCGGGCAAGATCAGCATCGGTCACTCGGGCAATGGCACCACCAATCACATTGCCATCCTGTTGCTGGAGAAGGCCGCCGGGGTGCGCTTGAACATCATTCCCTACAAGGGCTCGGGGCCGGGGTTGAACGATTTGCTGGGCGGTCAGCTGGATGCGTTCATCGACCAGTTGCCGAGTTCCCTGCCGCACCTGAAGGCCGGCAACCTGCGGCCGCTGGCGATGACGTCGGCCAGCCGGGCGGCGGACCTGCCCCAGGTGCGAACCCTGCAGGAGCTGGGCCTGGCCGGTTTCGACGTGACCACGACGGCGGGCCTGATGGCGCCGGCGGGCACGCCGGCCGCCGTCGTCGCGCGGCTCAACCAGGTGCTGAACCAGGCGCTGGGCCAGGACGACGTGAAGCAGAAGATGGCGAACCTGGGCTCGCGGGTGCGGCAAGGCAGCGCCGCCGAGTTCACGGCGTATCTGGCGTCGGAGGACAAGAAGGGGCAGCAATTGGCCAGCGAAGGGCTGTTGCGGGCCGGGTAGCCGACGCATGCGCCAGGTTCGCGCAGCGCGGTCGCGCTCGTCCGGATGGCATAATCGCCTGCGACATCTTCACGACGTCGTGAAGGCACCCGTGCCGCGCCCATGTCGCACCGCATGCCGCGGCCGTGATGCACCGCGGCAACGATAACGGCCATCCCTGCAAGGTAGACCAGCCATATGAAGTATCCCACGCTAGAACAGGCAGCGGCGCAACTGCGCCAGGGCGAGACCAGTGCGGCGAACCTGGCCGAGACGGCGCTGGCGCGCGCCGCCGACCCCGCCGGGGAAGGGGCGCGGGTGTTCACACGGCGTTATCCGGACCAGGCGCGCGCCGCGGCCCGGGCCGCGGACACCTTGCGCGCCGCCGGCCTGGCGCGCTCGGCCATCGATGGCCTGCCGGTCTCCATCAAGGACCTGTTCGACGTCGCGGGCGAAACCACCACTGGCGGCTCGGTGGCCTGCGTCGGCGAGCCCGCCGCCACCGTCACCGCACCGGCGATACAACGCCTGCTGGCCGCCGGAGCGGTCATCGTCGGCCGCACCAACATGACCGAGTTCGCGTTTTCGGGACTGGGCATCAATCCGCATTACGGCACGCCGCGCAATCCCTGGGATCGCGCCACCGGCCGCATTCCCGGCGGATCTTCCTCCGGCGCCGCCATCTCCGTGACCGACGGCATGGCATACGCCGGCATCGGCTCGGACACGGGCGGGTCCGTGCGCATTCCTGCCGCGCTTTGCGGCCTGGCCGGTTTCAAGCCGACCGCGCATCGGGTACCGACGCAAGGGGTGCAGCCCTTGTCGCGCACGCTCGACTCCATCGGACCGCTGGCGCCGTCGGTGCGCTGCTGCGCCACCCTGGACGCCATCATGGCTGGCGACAACGCCGCCGTTGCGCGGCCCGCCGAACTGCGCGGGCTCCGCCTGGCGGTGCCTGCCACCGTGGCGCTGGACGGCCTGGACGACGCCGTCTCGGCGGCATTCTCCAACGCCTTGCGCCGCCTGTCGGCGGCCGGCGCGCTGGTCGAGGAGATCGCCATCCCGGCCTTCGCGCAGCTGGCTGCCATCAATGCCAAGGGCGGCTTCCCGGCGGCCGAAGCCTACGCCTGGCACCGCGATCTCATGGGCCGCGCGGGCGACCGCTACGATCCACGCGTGATCTCGCGCATACGCCGGGGCCAGGAAATGATGGCGGCCGACTACATCGACCTGCTGGCCGCGCGCCAGGCCTGGATCGCGGCCGTGCAGGAACGCATAGCCGGTTACGACGCGCTGGTGCTGCCCACGGTGCCCATCGTCGCGCCGGCCATCGCGCCGCTCAGCGCCAGCGACGACGCCTACTACGCGACCAACGGCGCCATCCTGCGCAATCC
The DNA here is from genome assembly GCF_004121055.1 of Achromobacter aloeverae. GTDB lineage: Bacteria > Pseudomonadota > Gammaproteobacteria > Burkholderiales > Burkholderiaceae_B > Bordetella_C > Bordetella_C aloeverae. Next base: position 206,657 of record NZ_PYAL01000001.1, on the reverse strand, counting down.
GGTGCTGATCAACTTTCTCGACGGCTGCGCGTTGTCGCTGCCTTGCCATGAACCCGGCACGGCCCCGGTCGGCCTGATGATCGCCGGGGCCCGCGACACCGACCGCCGCATCCTGTCCATCGGCATGGCGGTGGAGGACCTGCTGGCCACGGCCTGACCGCGGCGATGCCTGGCTCCCGGTCGACGCCCCGGTCAGCGCTGTTTAGAGCGCCTTGAACGCCGGCTTAGAAGATTTGAAATGGACGCTGCCGGCGCGTCTTTCTAGACTCTCCCGCATGATATTCAGGCAGGCGAGGAGACGACGTGCTGAGCAAGGTGTTGGACAATGTCCGGGTATTGGATCTTTCCCGTATCCTGGCCGGACCCTGGTGCACGCAGAACCTGGCGGACCTGGGCGCGGAGGTGATCAAGGTCGAACGGCCCGGACAGGGCGATGACACGCGCAAGTGGGGGCCGCCCTACCTGCGCTCGGAAGATGGCGAGGCTTCCTTCTCCGCCTACTTCACCTGCTGCAATCGCAACAAGCAATCGATCTGCCTGGACTTCGGCGCGCCGGCGGACCGTACGACGCTGCTGGCCCTGCTGCGCGACACCGACGTCCTGGTGGAGAACTACAAGGCAGGCACGCTCAAGCGCTACGGCCTGGACTACGCCAGCCTGAAGGCGCTGCATCCCGGCCTGATCTACGTTTCCATCACCGGCTACGGCCAGGATGGCCCTAAGGCCTCGCGTCCGGGCTACGACTACATTTTCCAGGGCATGGGCGGACTCATGGGCTACACGGGCCGCGCCGACGGCGAACCTGGGGCAGGTCCCTTGCGCGCCGGCATGCCGGTGGTGGACATCGCCACCGGCATGTATGCGACGTCCGCCATCCTGGCGGCGCTGCTGCGCCGGGGCCGCACCGGCGAGGGCGGGCACCTGGACATCGCGCTGCTGGACGTGGCGGTGGCCATCAACGCCAACCAGGGGGCCAATTACCTGGTCTCCGGACAGAGCCCGGGCCGTACCGGCAACGCCCATCCCAATCTCGCGCCCTACGAGGTGTTCCGCGCCAGCGACGGGCATTTCATCCTGGCGGTGGGCAATGACGAGCAGTTCGTCCGCCTGTGCGCTTTGTGCGGTCGGCCGGACCTGGCGGTCGACGCCCGTTTCGCCAGCAACAAGGGCCGCGTCGAGAACCTGGCGGCCTTGCGGCCTATCCTGGCCGACATCCTGGTCCAGCGCGAACGCGCGCATTGGACGACCCAGCTTGAAGCGGCGGGCATCGCCTGGGGACCGGTGAATACGCTGGAAGAAGTGTTCGCCGATGAACAGGTGCGCCATCGCGGCATGCTGCGCTACGCGAACCATCCGCGTTTCGGCGCGATTCCGCTGGTGCGCAATCCCATGCTGGCGGGCGAGCCCGCCGCGCCCCTGCGCGCGCCGCCGCTGATGGGCGAGCACACCGAAGCCGTGCTGCGACGCCTGGCCGACACCTAGCCTTGCCCTACACCGATTCGATACACCGTTTCAACCCACACAACAACCATCCGGAGACACCCATGACCCCCACGTTCCGTCACGCCCTGGGCGCGCTGGCTTTCACCCTGGGCCTTGCTTGCGCGGCCTCGCCGGCCCTGGCCGCCTATCCCGATCACAGCCTGCAATTGATCGTGCCTTACGCGCCCGGCGGCACCACCGACCTGATGGCCCGCATCGTCGCGCCCAAGCTGGGGGAAGTCCTGGGGCAGACCGTCGTGGTCGTGAACAAGCCGGGCGCGGGCGGTGCGCTGGGCAGCGCCTTCGCCGCGCGCGAGCCTGCCGACGGCTATACCCTGGTGATGGCGGTGGAAAGTTCGCACGCGGTGAATCCCGCCGTGCACGAGAAGTCCAGCTACGATCCCGTGAAGGACTTCGCCCCCATCAGCAACCTGGCCAACGTGATGGGCGTGCTGGACGTGCGTGGCGATTCGAATCTGAAGACCTTCAAGGACCTGGTGGACGCGCTCAAGGCCAAGCCGGGCCGCTACGCCTTCGGGTCGTCCGGCAGCGGCGGCTACAGCCACCTGTTCGGCGAACGCTTCCTCAGCAGCACCGGCACCAAGATGCTGCACGTGCCGTACAAGGGCCTGGGGCCGGCCCTGGTCGACCTGATGGCGGGCCAGGTGGAAGTGGTGTTCGACAATCTGCCGTCGTCGGCCGGTTTCCTGGCTTCCGGCAAGCTGCGCGCGCTGGCCGTGGCCTCGCCGCAGCGGGTGAAGAGCCTGCCGGACGTGCCGACCTATGCAGAGCTGGGCTATCCGCAGCTGAACACCCCCAGCTGGTTCGGCCTGGCCGCGCCCAAGGGCACGCCGGCGCCCATCCTCGACAAGCTGAACGGGGCCATCAAGCAGGTGCTGAGCGAACCCGCGGTAATCGCGGCCATCGAGCAGCAGGGCGCCGTGCCGGACTACACCTCGCGCGAGCAGTTCGCCGCCGTGATCGCGCATTCCTATGAGGTATGGCAGAAGGTGGTGAACGATATCGGCTTCGAGAAACTGTGAGCGGACCATGAGCCAAAACGATTTCACCCATCCCCACGCCGGACTGGCGATTTCCGCGCAAGGCGTGGCCACGCTGGAAATCCGCGACGCGGGCAAGCTGAACATCCTCAGCGCCCGTGTCGTGGAGGGCCTGATCGAGGCGCTCGATTACCTGGCCGGGCGCGACGACGTGCGCGTGGTGGTGTTGCGGGCGCATCAGGAAAAAGCCTTCGTCGCCGGATCCGACATCAAGGAAATGGCGCACTTCGACCATGCCGGCGCCATCGGCTACATCGACCGCCTGCGCCAGCTGTGCGACGGCGTGCGCTTGCTGTCCATGCCCGTGATCGCCCGCATCCCGGGCTGGTGCCTGGGCGGCGGCATGGAGCTCGCGCTGGCTTGCGATCTGCGCATCGCGTCCGAGCAGGCCCACATGGGCATGCCGGAGGTCAAGGTGGGCGTGCCTTCCATCATCCATGCGGCGCTGCTGCCGCGCCTGGTCGGCAAGGCGCGGGCCAACTGGATGCTGTTGACCGGCGAGGTGGCGGATGCCCAGACAGCGCTCTCCTGGGGGCTGCTGGACCGGGTGGTGCCGACCGAAGCGCTCGACGCGGAAGTGGACCGTATTGCGGGTATGCTGGCCGGACTGGGCCCGCGCGTGCTGGCCCAGCAAAAGCGATTGCTGCGCGAGTGGGAGGACGAGCCCCTGGATGTCTCCATCCGCAACGGGGTGCTGGAGTTCGGCGCGGCATTCGGCACCGGGGAGCCCGGCCGCTACATGCGGGCCTTCCTGGAAGAAAAAGCGCGTGCCAAGGGCGGTTGACCGGAGACCGGGGCCGCCGTGTCTGTTGTCGCGGGAGTCCCGGGATGTCCTATGAATTGAAGGATCTGCGCCTGTTCAAGGCCATCGTGCAAGCGGGCAATCTTTCCGCTGGCGCGGCGGCCATGCACATGACCGCGCCGTCGGCCAGCTATCGGCTTAAAAACCTGGAGTACACCGCCGGCAGCCCGCTCTTCGTGCGTTCCGCCAAGGGCATGACGCTGACCCCGGCCGGCGAGGCCCTGGCGCGCCACGCCGACGTGCTGCTGGCCAATTTGCAGGCCATGCAGCAGGAAGTCGGCGCCTACGCGCGCAACCTGAAGGGGCGGATACGCCTGCTGGCCAACAGCAGTTCGCTCAATGGCTTCATCATCCCCAGCCTGGCGCGGTTCCTGACGGCCAACTCCCACATCGACGTCGACTTGCAGGAAGCCGACAGCGAATCGATAGCGGGCGCCATCCGGCGCGGGGACGCCGATATCGGCATATTCGCCGGGCGGGCGCAGGATGCCGAGCTGCACTGCGAACTTTATGCGATCGATCGCCTGGTCTGCGCCGCGCCTCCGGACCATCCGCTGGCCGCGCGCAGCCGCATCGCCTTCGCCGACGCCTTGTCGCATGGCTTCGTCTGCATGGACCGCGCCAGCAGTAATTTCCACTTCCTGGAAACGCAGGCGGCGAAGAGCGGCAAGGCCCTGAACGTGCGCGTGCATGCGCACGATTTCGCGTCCGTCCTTTACCTGGTGCGCGCGGGCGTCGGATTGGCGCTGGTGCCGACCAGCGTGGCGGAGCCGGACCTGCGCGCGGGCACGATGGTGGGCATTTCACTGCTCGACGCGTGGGCCCTGCGGGGCCTGCACCTGGTGACGCGCCAGGATGCGCCTGCCGCGGGGCTTGCGCGGCAATTCGCCGATGTCCTGCTGCACGATCCGCTGGTCACCGCCACCCGCACCCGCGAGCCGGGCGCGGCCTGGATGACCGCCGATTGACAGCCAATTGATCGTCGATTGATCGTCGATTGATCGTCGATTGATCGTCGATTGATCGTCGATTGACTGTCGCTCGACCGTCGATTTCCCGCTGCTCGTCGGCTGCTCGCCCGCTGCTCGCCCGCTGATCAGGCCGGCACGCGCGGGCGCGGCCACAAGGCCACGGTGCCGAGCTGCACCAGGCCGGCGGCCAGGCCGATGCTGGCGCCTATCTGCCAGGCCAGGTCGTAGTTGTGCAGCATGTCGTAGACATAACCGCCGCCCATCGCGCCCATGAAGCTGCCCAGCTGGTGGCTGCAGAACGCCACCCCGATCAGCATGGCCTGCCAGCGCAAGCCGAAGGTTTCCGCGATCCAGCCCGAGACCAGCGGCACCACGCCCAGCCACAGGAAACCCATGATGGCCGCGAAGACCAGGGTGGTCTCGGGGGTAGGCAGGTGATGGAAGTACCAGATCAGCGTCCCGGAACGCAGGATATAGATTATTCCCAGCAGGGCCTGCTTGTTCCAGCGGCCGCCGGCCCAGCCGAAGAACAGGCTGCCCAGGGCGTTGAACCCGCCTATCATGGCCAGCGCCTTGGCCGATAGCATGGGATCCATACCGCAGATATCGAGATAGGTGGGCAGGTGCGTCGTCAGGAAGACCAACTGCATGCCGCACACGAAGTACGCCAATGCCATGATCACGAAAGGTCCGTTGCGCAAGGCCTTGCCCAGTACCTGCCGCGCCGTCAGTTCCAGGCCGTTGGACGCGCGCGGCGCCGCGGGACGCGGCAGCCGATCGACACGGCCGGCGAACCACGCGGCCGGCACCATGACAACGGCCAGCACGACGAAGGACAGCGTGCCGATACGCCAGTGCCAGTGCTGCATGATCTGCTGGCCCAGCGGCGCCGCGATCATGGCGCCCAGCGATCCGAAGGACGACACCAGGCCCAGCACCAGGCTGCGCTGCGCCACCGACACGGGACGCACGGAGACAGCCATTGCCATGCTGCTGCCCGTCGCGGCCAGGGCGGCGCCGATGCACACGCCGGCGCCCAGGATGACCAGCGGCAAGCCATGCGCGCAGGCCATCAGCACCAGTCCCAGCAGGAACAGCAGGGAGCCGGTAAGCAGCAGCGGCCGGAAGCCGACGCGCGGCACCAGGGCGCCGGCGATGGGTTGCAGCATGCCCCAGGCAAGATTCTGTACGGAAATGGCGATGGTGAAGTCGCTGACGGAGATGCCGAGATCGTGCGTCAGCGGTGGCACGAATATACCCAGGCTCTGGCGCATGCCCATGGAAAGGCTGAGCATAACCGCCGCCCCCAGGAGTATCGGGAGGGCGGGACGCAAGGCGGATAGCTGCTGCATGTCGATAGGCCGTGGGGGGACGGCAGGCTGGGATGTACCGGTCGCGTATCGCGTCCGGCCATTGGGGATGGGTCGTCTCGTGTTTGCCGCACGTCCTAAATATTGGATATGCGGTATATAAATTTTGGAATGACTATACAGGTTATAAGAACGATAGTCTCGTAACACTTATTGTGCGACGCAATATGCGGCGTCCGGCCGACAGGGGACGCCGTCGCAACGCGGCGCGTCAGGCCATCCCGGAGCGGGATATATGGGAGGCGGGGGCGTAGGGGCGGGCGCCGGTGGCCGCGAACTGGCGGCCAGGCGGAGGGGAGGCGGCGTGCGTCTGACCGCAGGACGAGGTCTTCAGCCCGGCCAGCGTCCGCCCAGGGCCTGGGTGGCGCGTGCCGCGCTTTCGAGCAGCAGCTTGGACATCTTCTTGATCGAGGCCGGCGTATAGCGTTCCTTCGGGCCCGACAGGGAGATGACACCGCGGATTTCATCGTCCGGGCCGAATACCGGACTGGCGACGGCCGCGCAGCTGGGATCGCGTTCGCCCATGGAGGTGAGCAGCAGGCCGGCGGTTTCCGCGCTCTCGCCGCGGACGAAATACGCGGTGATCAGCTTGCCCGCGGCGCCCCGGTTCAGCGGCAGCAGGTCGCCTGGCCGGATGCGGTCCAGCGTCGGATGATGGGAATCGACGCGCAGCAGGCAGATGCGCGACTGCGGGTCGTGATACGCATGGAAGGACGCGCTTTCCGTGCCCTGGTCGACGAGACCCTGCAGCAGGGGCTGCACGGTCTCGGCCAGGCGGTAGGTGGCTTCGTAGGCGCGTCCCAGTTGGTGGGCATAGAGTCCCAACGCATAACGCCCATCCGTGCGCCGCACCACCAGGTTGGCTTTTTCCAGTGACGCGATCAGCCGCAGCAGGGTGCTTTTATAGAACCCGGTCGCGCGCGACAGGTCGGCGAGACTGATGGGTTCGGTGCGTTGGGCGATGGCATCGACGATGGACAGGGCACGCTCGACGGCGGCGACGCCATCGGCGTTCTCCTGGGGTGCGGTACGGCTCATGGGGCGGATGGGCGATGTCAGGGCTGGTGGCCCGAGGCGGCGTTCACGGGGGCGCCGCCATCCTCGTCATCGATCACGCGGCTGATGACGGGCCAGTACCGGTCGCCCAGGCCGCGCGCCAGGGCCGCTTCGAACCATAGGTCCACGTTGCGGGCACCGTGCGCCGGGATGCCGGTCTGTTCGGCCAGCCGCAGCGCGTAGTTCAAGTCCTTGCGCGCGTAGCTCACCGGGAACGCTTTCTCGGGAAATTCACCCGGCAGAATAGCCTTTAAGCCATGGTTGCGCAACGCGAAACTGTCCGCCGAACCGAGCGTGAACGTTTCGAGTATCACCTTGGGATCGACGCCCGAACGGCGCGCGATGCCGCGCGCTTCGGCAAGCGCGGTGACGGTTTCGAACAGCACCATGTTGTTGAGGATCTTGACGACCTGGCCGCTGCCGACGCCGCCGCACAGGGTGATTTCATTGGCGAAGGTCGCGATCAGCGGCCGGACCTCTTCGAAGACCTCGGGGGTCGCGCCCACCATGACCGACAGGGTGCCGGCTTCGGCGGCGGCGCGCGTACGCGCCACGGGCGCATCGATGAAGGTGACCTGGCGCTCGGCGAACTCGGCCGACAGCTTGCGGGTGGTGTCCACCGGCGAGGTGCTGGTGTCGACGATGACCTGGCCCGGACGGCAGGTGGCGAGCAGGCCCTGGTCGCCGCGCGCCAGCTTTTCGACGATCTCGCCGGACGGCAGCGACAGGAAGATGACGTCGCACTCGCGAGCCAGCGTCGCGACGTCGGCGGCCTGCACGCCATGCGGCGCCAGGCGGGCCAGCGGCTCCGGGTTCATATCGCAACCCAGCACGGGCAGGCCGCATTTTTGCGCCAGGTTGCGGCAGATGGGCTCGCCCATCACGCCCAGCCCGATGAAGCCGACGCGGGTAAAACGACTCATAGGTGGTCTCCGGTATTGAGGTGGAACTGTTGAAGTGCGGATGTGTTCAGGTATTGATGTATCGATGTATCGATGTATCGATGTATCGAGCGGGGCGGCGCCGCGCGGCAACGGACGTGTCCATGTGCCGCGGCAGGACGCCGCGCCGCGCCCTACATGGCGAAATAGATGCCCTTGGATTGCTGGTACAGGCGCAAGCCGCTGATGCCTTTCTCCCGCCCGATGCCGCTTTGCTTGAAGCCGCCGAAGGGCGTGGAGATGGAAAGCTGCTTGTAGGTGTTGACCCACACGCTGCCCGCTTCCAGTTGGCGCGCCACCCGCCACGCGCGGCGGTAGTCCGCGGTCCAGATGCCCGAGGCCAGGCCGTAGACGCTGTCGTTGGCCTGCGCGATCAGGTCGTCCTCGTCGTCGAAGGGCAGGGCGCACAGCACGGGCCCGAAGATCTCCTCGCGCACCACGTAGGCGTCGGACTTCAGGCCGCCGATTACGGTGGGCAGGTAGAACGCGCCCTGCGCCAGGTGGTCCTCGTCCGGCCGCTTGCCGCCGACCAGGATTTCGCCGCCGTCCTTCAAGGCGCTGGCGACCATGGATTCGATTTTCTCGCGATGGGCGAAGGACGCGATGGGGCCCATGCCGGCGCCTTGCGCGTCGGGCTGGTCGACCCGTATGGCGCGCGTGCGCGCCAGCAACTTCTCCAGGAAGACCTGTTGTACCGAACGCTGCACGTAAAGGCGCGAGCCCGCCACGCAGGATTGGCCACTGCCTTCGAAGATGCCGCCGATCACGCCTTCGACCGCCGCATCGAGATCGGCGTCGGCGCAGACGATGTGCGGCGACTTTCCGCCCAACTCCAGCGCGACCGGCATCAGCTTGTCGGCCGCCACGCGGGCAATGGCGCGGCCGCTGGCGGTGCCGCCGGTGAAGGACACCATGCGCACGCCCGGATGTTCGACCAGCAGCTTGCCGGCGCCGCTGCCCAGGCCGGTGACCACGTTCAGGATGCCCGGCGGCAGCCCGGCTTCCAGCGCGATGCGGCCCAGCTCCAGCGCGGGGGACGACGTCACTTCGGAAGGCTTGAGGATGACCGCGTTGCCGGCGGCCAGCGCCGGCGCGATCTTCTGCGCCTCCATGGTCAAGGGCGAATTCCAGGGCGTGATGGCGACGATGACGCCATAGGGTTCGTATTGCGTAAGCGACAGGTAGTTGCCGCGCGGCGGCGTGACTTCGCTGGTCACGGTTTCGCAGACGCCCGCGTAGTAGCGGAAGGTGGCGGCGGCGCTGGCCACCTGGGCCTTGCATTCGTTCCAGACCTTGCCGTTCTCGATCATCTGCAGGCGTGCCAGCAGGTCGGCATTGGCGTCGATGCCGTCGGCCATGCGGCGCAGCAAGGCGGCACGCTGGTGCGGCAGCATGTCGCGCCACGCCTTCTGGCGCACCGCGCGCCAGGCGCTGTCCACGGCGGCATCCACCTGCGCGGCGTCGGCCGCGCCCACCTCGAAGTTGGCGGCGCCGGTGGCGGGATTGACGGAGGCGAAGGTTTGCGCGGCGGGCGTCCAACGCCCGTCGATCAGCAAGGACTTTGCTTGGGAGGATGTCTGCGACATGGGTGTCTCTTCCAGTGGAGGGATGTTCCGGATCGGCGCGTGCGACAAACAGCGCGCTAAAAACGAAAACACTATAAAATAGAATGCATGTTCTGTGCTACAGAACATCAAGAATATACAAACCCTTCGTCGAAAACAAGAGGAGACCTCTCGATGAAACAGAATCATGGGCACATCGTGACGGCGCGCGCGCCGTCGACCACCTCGCGCCGTGGCCTGCTGGCGGCCACGTTCACCTTGTTGGGGGCGTCATTGATGCCGCTGGCGCCGGCCCACGCCGATACCTATCCGTCCAAGCCGGTCACCATGATCGTGCCGTATCCGGCGGGCGGCGCCACCGATGTGGTGGCGCGCGCCATCGCGGAGAAGCTGACGGGCGCGTGGAAGCAGTCGGTGATCGTGGAGAACCGCGCGGGCGCGGGCACCACCATAGGCGCGGGCACCGTGGCGCGCGCCGCGGGCGACGGCTATACGCTGTTCATGACGACGTCGGCGCACACCATCAGCGGCCATATCTACAACAAGCTCAACTACGATCCGGTCAAGGATTTCGCGCCGATCACGCTGGTGACCAAGGTGCCCTTGGTGCTGGTGGTCAATCCGTCGGTGCCAGCCAAGACGCTGCCGGAGTTCCTGGCCTACCTGCAAAAGGACGGCGCCAGCGTCAACTTCGCGTCGCCGGGCAACGGCACGGCGCAGCATCTCAGCGGGGAGCTGTTCAAGATCGCCACCCACTCGGCCATCACCCACGTGCCTTATCGCGGCGACGCGCCCGCCTTCACGGACCTGGTGGGCGGGCAGGTGCAGATGATGCTGGCGACCATTACGTCGGCCTTGCCGCTGATCCATTCCGGCAAGCTGCGCGCGCTGGCGGTGGCCAACGGCAAGCGCGTCCAGGCCCTTGCCGATGTGCCGACCTTCGCGGAGGCCGGCATGCCGGGCTTCGAGGCGGCCACCTGGTTCGGCCTGCTGGCGCCGGCGTCGATGAAGCCCGAACTGCAGCAACGTATTTACAAGGACGTCTCGGCCATCGTCGCCACGCCCGACATGCAGCGTCGCATCGAGGACCTGGGCGGTGAAGTGGTCAACAGCACGCCCCAGGACTTCGCCACGTTCATGCAGGAAGAAACCGCCAAGTGGGGCAAGGCGGTCAAGGCCAGCGGGATGGCGGCCTTGCAATAGCGGGAGGCAACTGCCACGCCACGAGCCGCCGCGCGGCTCGTGGCTTCGAAGAGGCGGGTTCCCGCGTTAGCGAAGGCGCGGTCCGGAACGCGACTTCGCCTAGAGCACCGCGATGCGCTTGCGTTCGATGAGCTCGAAATCGATGCTGGCGCCCAGTCCCGGCGCTTGCGGCGCATGGACATAGCCGTCGGCATCGGGCTCGATATCCTCCGCCATGCCGTACTTCTGCGCGCCGCCGGGCAACAGCACCTCGAAGTACTCCGTGTTCTTCAAGGCCATCGCGACATGCAGCTGGGCGAGGTTGTTCAGCGAATTGCCGCCATGATGGATTTCGTAGTTCATGCGAAAGGCCTCGGCCAGGTGCGCCGCCTTCAGCATATTGGTAATGCCTCCCTTGTTCGGCACGTCGCCGCGCAGGAAGTCGGTGGCGCTCTGCTGGATCCACGGCACATAGGAATCCAGGCCGGCGGCCGGCGCCTCCGTGGCCATGATGGGAATGCGCAGCTGCTGCTTCAGCTTCACGTAGTTGTACAGGTCGGAATCCTGCAAGGGATCTTCGTACCAGTAGTAATCGAGTTCCTCGATGGCGCGTCCCACGCGCACGGCTTCCGGATACTGGTAGGCCCAGGCGGCGTCCAGCATCAGCAGGTAGTCGTCGCCCACCGCGCGGCGCACGGCCTGGCACACGCGGATATCTTCCTGCCAGGGATGGGGCGGATGGATCTTGTACGCGGCCCAGTTGCGCGACTGGTACAGCAGGGCCTCTTCGGCGTATTCCTGCGCCGAGTCGAGGATCATCGAACTGGCATAGGCCTTGATCTTGTCGCGGAAGCCGCCGATCAGGCGGTGTATGGGCAGGCCGGCCGCCTTGCCCGCGATATCCCACAGCGCGACGTCGCAGGCGCCGATGGTGCGCACATTGGATGTGCGCACGCGGCGCCACATGGCGTGGAACAGCCGTTCCCGGTCCAGCGGGTCCTGTCCCATGAGGATGGGTTTCAGGTACTTGATGATGTTGGCCCCGTCCATGTCGGCGGGCCAGTAGGCCGACCCAAGAAAGGCGTGGCCGGTAATGCCGTCGTCGGTCTGGATCGCCAGCAGTCCCAGCTTGCTGGTGCCGGCGAACTTGCCTGTATGCGCCGCGTAGCTGGTCGGCGGGATGTCGTCCCAGGAGAACAGCGTGAGGGTGACGTTGTCGATTTTCATGCGGATGTCCTCAGCCTTTGTGGGTATGCAGGCGCATGCCTTCCTGCACGCCGGGGCGCGCCGCCATGCGCTCGCCCCAGGCCGACAGGGCCGGGAAATCGCCTTGCGGCAAGGCGTCGCGACGCAAGGCATAGTTGGGGTAGAGCATGAAGTCGGCGAAGCTGGGCGCGCCGGCCAGGTAGTCACGGCCTTGCAACTGTTTTTCCGCGATGCCGAAATAACGCAGGAAGCGCTTGCGGAACAGGTCGATGGTGCTGGGCACTTTTTCCGGCGCCACGTTCTCCACCTGGTTCATGGCAGCGCTGGTGCCGGCGATGTCGCTGGCGGCTTGCATGCACCATTGCAAGGCGTGGAAATAGGCGGCGGGGTCGGCGGGGATGTGGCGTCCTGATTTCTGGCAGGCATACAGGACGATGGCGCCGGACTGCGCCAGCACGAGCGGCTGGCCGCCGGGGCCGTCAGGGTCGACGATGGCGGGGATCTGGCTGGCCGGATTCACGCGCAGGTATTCGGGCGACCGATGGGCGCCGGCGCCCACGTCTATTGGAATGACCCGATGCGGCAGGCCGCATTCGGCCATGGCGATGGTGGCGCGCAAACCATTGGTGGTGCGCCAGGCGTAGACATCTATCATTGACTGCTTCTCCGGATTCGACGGGGGGAATGTTTTTGGTGATCGTGCGGGCTGGCGTGGCGTCATGGCAGGGCCGCACGGCGCCGCGCATTACGACGGATACGCGGCGGTTGGCCGGCGGCGGGACGGGCGGCCCATGGGTGTGTGCTTGCACGGGGCCGCCGCCGCCCATGGGCGTACACGGTTTACTCCACGTGCACCTTGGCGGCCTTGATCAAGGCCGCCCAGTCGGTGGACTCCTTGTCCAGCCATTGCTTGTAGGCGTCGGCCGACTGGTCGACCGGCGCCACCATCATCTTGCGCAGCGTGGCTTGCGTGTCCGGCTGGCGCATGAAGGCGACGACGGCGGCGTTCATCGCGGCGACGGTCTTGGGCGGGGTATTGGGCGGCGCGAACAGGCCTTGCGAAATCATGGAGGTGAAGCCGGGCACGCCCGATTCGCTGATGGTGGGGACGTCCGGCGCGTCGGGCGAGCGTTCGGGCGTGGCGATGGCCAGCGCGCGCAGCTTGCCGGCGTGCAGCAGCTCCAGCACCGACGGCAGGCCGGTGAAGACCATGTCGAGGTGGCCGCCCGCCGTATCGGTGATGGCCGGGCCGCTGCCCTTGTACGGCACATGCACCAGCTTGATCTTGGCATCCTCCATCAGCTTCTCGGCGGTCAGGTGCGTGATGCTGCCCGTGCCGGCTGACCCGATGGTCAATGTACCGGGCGCCTTGCGCGCGGCCGCCAGCACGTCCTGGAATGTCTTGAAGCGCGAGTTGGCGCCCACCACCAGCACATTGCCGAACATCGCCAGGTTGGCGACGGGAACCAGGTCCGCGCGCTTGTATTGCAGGTTGGGATAGAGCGCGGGCACGATGGTGTAGACTGCGGAGTCGGCCACCAGCAGCATCCTGTCCTCGGGCCGGGAGCGGATGACGGTTTCCGTGCCGATGATGCCGCCCGCGCCGGCGCGGTTCTCGACGATGGCATTTTCATTGAGCGCCTTGCCCAGGCCCGGCGCGACCAGCCGCGCGAACAGGTCCGAGCCGCCGCCCGGATTGAACGGCACCACGATGCGCAGGGGATTGCCGACCTGCGCCTGGGCGGTGGGGACGGCGAGGGCGGCCAGGGCGGTCAGCGTGCCGAGACCCAGCGCCAGGCAAGGGGCGCGCAACAAGCGGGCCCTCAACAGTTTGTTCAACATCGATTGTCTCCTTGGTTTTTATTGGCACTGCAAATTGGCATGCGCGGCTCGCCGGGGCGAGCGCCGGGCCGCTGACGTGGCGCCGGTTCCTTGGGACTGCGGGGCCGACCGAGGGGTCTCGCGGCCCTGGCGCGCGGACGATGGATCGCCGCGCGTCATGAAGCATCAAACTGATGGGCGTGGAAGAGGGCTGGCGGCGTTGCCGTCCATGGCGCGCGCCGCGGATTGCGCGGGCGCGGGCCAAGAAGACGGAGGCGCATCGAACTAGCGTAAACCGCCAGTCGATGTGGCTACCGTTCGTAACACGAACGGCGCCTATACCGTCTGCCAGAGGGGGTGTGTTGTCTCCATGGGCATGTTTTTTGGGTAAATTACATCATTGTTAAGTTGTAAGGCAACTGGTGTTTTCGTGCTGCCGCGCCGGCCGGATACGGGAGATATACTCGCTACAAAAAAGCACCATGAAAAAAGCTCGCAACGATTTCTCCCAACAAGGCGCCGATCGCCTCGCCGAAGCGCCCCGTGCAGCCGAAGGCCTGCGCACGCCCGAGCGGCCGCCGCGCCTGGCCGACCAGCTCTACGACCAGCTGCTGCAACAGATCACGCAAGGCAAGTATCCCGAGGACAGCCGGCTGCCTTCCGAATTCGATCTGTGCGCGGCCTTCGGCGTTTCCCGTCCCGTGGTGCGCGAGGCCTTGTTCCGCCTGCAAACCGACGGCATCGTCGTGTCGCAACGGGGGGCAGGGTCCTATGTGCGGCGCCGGCTCAGCCCCGAACTGGTCAGGTTGGCGCCGATAGGCGGCCTGGCCGAACTGGTCCGTTGCATGGAGCTGCGCCGCGCCATCGAGGGCGATGCCGCCTATATGGCGGCCTTGCGCCGCAACGACGAAGACCTCGCCGCGATGGCGTCCGCGCTGGCGGACATGCAGCGTGCGCTGGACAATCGGCAGGTCGGCAACGAGGCGGATTTCCGCTTCCATCAAGCGATCGCGCTGGCCTGTCGCAACGACCTGTTCGTCACCGCGCTGCAATCGCTGGCCACGCAAATCTTCGACTACATGCGCGTCATGCGCAGCCTGGCGCTGGCCAGCGAAGCGAGCCGCGGTCGCCAGGTGCAGCGCGAACACGAGCGCATCTTCCTCGCCATCAAGAACGAAAAGCCGGACGAGGCGCGCGATGCGATGCGCGAGCACATCAACAACTCGCGCATGCGCACGTTGGACGAGACGTTTGCCCCGTGATCGGAGCGGATGTTCGGGCTGCGTTTCGTCGACCACAAGCCGCTTACGCATCGTTACTCAGCATAAAGTAAGGGTAATTTCCGCGTCCAAATTCTCCTCATCCGTTAGAAAACGGTTAACATTCTTACGCGATCGATTGCTGAATTGCCGATTGCTTCGTAGTGCGTTTTTTCGTTTTGCTTTTGTGTAGCGGCCGACCCTTTACAGGCCGTTTGCTGGGCTGTCATGGGTGCAGTTTGGGCAAGGCATGGCTGCGGTGCAGGGTGGGGACGTGGACATAGATCCACGTGCAGTTCCGGAAGCGATCTCGCGTTTTTTCTCAAATCATCAGGGTCCTGATGCGAGGCGATACCGAGTTGCCGACTCGCGTCAGTGTCCTGGACACTAGCGAAGACATCCATGTCCAATGACGATCAAGAGCCGCGTCGCAAGTTTTTGCGCCAGGTGATTTCCATCGTTCCAGCGTCCACGCTGGCGACGGGCGCGGCGCTCACGCAGACGGCCTGTAGCAGCGGTACGTCCACCACGGCGGCCGCGTCCGGCAGCAATGCGCCCTACGAACCCCGCTATTTCACCGCGGACGAGTGGAAGTTCCTCCACGCCGCGGTCGATCGCCTGATCCCCGCGGACGATCTGGGGCCCGGCGCGGTGGCCGCCCAAGTGCCGGTCTTCCTCGACAAGCAGATGGAACTGCCCTATGGCCACGGCAAGCTGTGGTACATGCAGGGGCCCTTCCACACGGACCAAACGCCGGAAATGGGCTATCAGCTGAGCCTGGCGCCGCGCGACATCTACCGCCTCGGCATCGCGGCCTGCGATGCCTATTGCAAGAAGCAATACAACAAGATCTTCGCCGATCTGGACCATGCGACGCAGGAAACCGTGTTGAGCGACATGGAGCACAACAAGGTCAAGTTCGACCAGGTGCCCGCCAACACGTTTTTCGGCTATTTGCTGAAGAACACCAAGGAAGGCTTCCTTTCCGACCCCATCCACGGCGGCAATGCCGACATGGTGGGGTGGAAGCTGATGGGCTTCCCTGGCGCCCGTGCCGACTTCGCCGACTGGGCCACGCGCCCCGGTGAAAAGTACCCCTACGGGCCTGTTTCGATCTCCGGACGCCGAGGTTAAATCAATGGCAATCAAGAAAGATAAAGTCGACGTCGTCATCATCGGCCTCGGCTGGACGGGGTCCATCCTCGCGCAGGAACTCACCAGCGAAGGCCTGAACGTGGTGGCGCTGGAACGTGGCGCCATGCGCGACACGCCGACCGACGCCCAATACCCCAAGGTCATCGACGAACTGGACTACGCCGTGCGCGGCAAGCTGTTCCAGGAACTGGCCAAGGAGACCGTCACCATCCGCCACAGCCCGAACGACCTGGCCGTGCCTTACCGGCAGAACGGCTCGTTCCTGCTGGGCAACGGCGTGGGCGGCGCGGGCTTTCACTGGAACGGCATGCACTACCGCATGCTGCCGGAAGAACTCAAGCTGCGTTCGCACTACGAAGAGCGTTACGGGAAGAAGTTCATCCCGGAGAACATGACCATCCAGGATTTCGGCGTCACCTATGACGAAATGGAAGAACATTTCGACAAGGGCGAGTACCTGATGGGCACTTCCGGCAAGGCCGGCAACCTGAACGGCAAGATCGTCGAAGGCGGCAATCCGCTGGAAGGCGCGCGCAAGCGCGACTACCCGAACCCGCCGCTGGTCAACACGCTGGGCGCGCAACTGTTCGAGAAGGCGGCGAAGGAAGTCGGCTTCCATCCGTATCCCGCTCCCGCGGCCAATGCGTC
The DNA here is from genome assembly GCF_004121055.1 of Achromobacter aloeverae. Lineage (GTDB taxonomy): Bacteria > Pseudomonadota > Gammaproteobacteria > Burkholderiales > Burkholderiaceae_B > Bordetella_C > Bordetella_C aloeverae. The sequence continues at coordinate 190,138 of NZ_PYAL01000001.1, read as the reverse complement.
GCAGCCGTACACCAACATCTATGGCGTGCGCCTGGGCCCCTGTAATTTCTGCGGCTTCTGCGAAGATTTCGGCTGCTATATGTACTCGAAGGCTTCGCCGCAGACGACCATCCTGCCGGTGCTCCTGAAGAAGGAAAACTTCGAGGTTCGTCCGCTGTCCTATGTGACGCGCATCAACCTGGATTCCGACAAGAAGAAGGCCACCGGCGTGACCTATGTGGACGCCCAGGGCCGCGAAACCGAGCAGCCCGCGGATCTCGTGATCTCGGCGGCCTACCAGATGCACAACGTGCGCCTGCTGCTGCTGTCGGGCATCGGCAAGCCCTACGACCCCAAGACCGGCGAGGGCGTGGTCGGCAAGAACTATGCGTACCAGATGAACGGTTCCATCAGCGCGCTGCTGCCCAAGGGCACGACGCTCAACCCCTTCATCGGCACGGGCGCCGGCGGCGTCGGCATGGACGACCTGAACGGCGACCAGTTCGACCACGGCAAGCTGGGCTTCCTGGGCGGCGCCAGCATCCGTCACGTGCGCTACGGTGGCCGCCCCATCAGCCAGACGCCCACGCCGCCGGGCACGCCGACCTGGGGCAGCAAGTGGAAGGCGGGCGTCGCCGATGCCTACCAGCGCCATATGGCCATCGGTATTTCGGGTTCGGTGATGTCGTATCGCGACGCCTACCTGGACCTGGATCCGACGTACAAGGACTCGCACGGCCTGCCGCTGCTGCGCATGACCTTCGATTGGCATGACAACGAATACGACATGCTTTCCTACATGGGCGACCGCATCGAAGAGGTCGGCAAGGCCCTGAAGCCGGAAAAGGTCATACGCGCGATACGCAAGAAGGGCCAGCACTACGACACGCGGGTCTATCAATCCACCCACACTACCGGCGGCGCCATCATGGGCACGAATCCGTCGAACAGCGTGGTCAACAAGTACCTGCAGAGCTGGGATGTCTCCAACCTGTTCGTGCTGGGCGCCTCGGCGTTCCCGCAGAACATGGGCTACAACCCCACGGGCGCCGTCGTCGCGCTGGCCTACCACGCGGTGAAAGCGATCAAGGAGCAATACCTGAAGTCGCCCGGTCCGCTGGTGCAGGCTTGATAAGGGGAATCGACATGCTGAATCGCTACGCTATCGCGACCCTGGTCCTGGCTACCTCCGCCGCCGCCACCGTGGCCTGGAGCCCGTCGTCGGCGCAATCCGCCGCGCCGGCCCCGGCGGCTGCTTCGGAAGATCAACAACTCATCGCCCGCGGCGCCTACCTGGCCAAGCTGGGGGATTGCGTCGCCTGCCACACTGCGGAGAAGGGCAAGCCTTTCGCCGGCGGCCTGGGTTTCGATACCCCGGTGGGCAAGATCTATTCGACCAATATCACGCCGGACAAGGACACCGGCATCGGCAAGTTCACGCTGGAGGACTTCGATAACGCCCTGCGCCGTGGCATAGGCAAGGATGGGTCCACGTTGTATCCGGCCATGCCGTACCCGAACTACGCCAACATCCGTCCGTCGGACGTCAAGGCGCTGTACGCGTACTTCATGCACGGCGTGCAACCGGTGTCGCAGGCCAACAAGGACTCCGACATCACCTGGCCCTTGTCCATGCGCTGGCCGCTGTCGATCTGGCGCCATGTCTACGCGCCCGACGTGGCGACCGACGACGCCGCGGCCTCGGCCGACAAGGACGCCGTGTTGCGCGGCAAGTACCTGGTGGAAGGGCTGGGCCACTGCTCGGCCTGCCACACGCCGCGCGGCATGGGCTACCAGGAAAAAGCGCTGTCGGACACCGATACCGCCTTCCTCTCGGGCGGCGTCATCGACAACTACCTGGCCAAGAACCTGCGCGGTGACATCACCGACGGCCTGGGCAAGTGGACGGAAGCCGATATCGTCGCGTTCCTCAAGAGCGGACGCAACGACCATACGGCGGCCTTCGGCGGCATGTCCGACGTGGTGGAGCATAGCCTGCAGTACGCCAGCGACGAGGACGTGACGGCCATCGCCAAGTACCTGAAGACGCTCAAGCCCGTCGATCCCAACGCCAAGGCGCTGGCCTACGACGACACCGCGTACAAGGCCTTGATCTCCGGTTCGGACCGCAGCAATGGCGCGCTGACCTTCGTGGACAACTGCATGGCCTGCCACCGTTCGACGGGCAAGGGCTACGAGCAGACGTTCCCGGTGCTGGCGCAGAACTCGGCGGTCAACTCCGCCGATCCGACGTCGCTGATCTCCATCGTCCTGCGCGGTGGCGAGATGCCTTCGACGAAGGCCGCGCCCACGCACTACGGCATGCCCGCCTTCGACGACCGCCTGACCAACCAGGATGTCGCCGACGTGCTGACCTTCGTGCGTTCCAGCTGGGGCAACAAGGCGCCGGCGGTCACCGCCGACCAGGTCGCCAAGATCCGCAAGGATTCGGGCGCCGCGGCGGAGCCCAAGCGCTGATGAAGGACTAGGGCAAGGACGACCGGCCTCCCGGCCGGCCGTTCCGGCTGGCTTCGGAAGGGACAAGCGCTCCGAAAGGAGCAAGCGTCACGAACACCCCGGTGGACCTCCCGCCCGGATTGGATGATATCCAACCCCGGGCGGGCAGGTTCACCGGGGTGTTTTCTTTCGCGTCGGGGCCAAGGGGCGCCCACCCGTACCTCCTTCGCAAGCCCCCTCTAGGGGACGGCGCAGGCGGACCGGCGGAGCCGGATCCGCAACGCCTTGGATAGGCATCGTGGAACTGCTGGATGCCGCGCGCCAGGCAGCGGCACGCAATGTTCCGAGACACTGTCCCGGCGTCCCGGCGTTCCGCTGCCGGTCTCTGTTTCAGCATCTATTCAGAATAGATTTGTTATGTTTTGTAGTAGATTAGAAGAATGAGACCAAATTGTGGCGGATTCAAGGCTGGGAGATGTGCGGCGCCTGCGCCGATGGCGTCGTCGCGGCTCGCGCCCATTCATGGCCGGGCTGCTCGCACTTGTGTTGACCGGGTGCGCGGCCAATGTGCGCCATGCGCCGGCGACGCTGGACGCTAACGCCGCCGCGCAAGAAGTCCAGTTCCTCCAGGAAGACGTCGAGGTCATGCTGCCGACGGGCTACCGCCGCCAGATTGCGCGGGGTTCGCAATGGCGGCAGGTCGGCACGTTGCCCCAGGGCAGCGTGCTGCGTCCTGTAGGCGCGGTGTTCACGATCGAAGGACGCCAGGTCCATGAAGCGTACCTGGTGGTGACGCAAGACAAGCTCGTCGGATTTTATCTACCGGGGGACCGTGCGTATTCCGCGCTCGGCCTGCCGGTCGTGCTGAAGCTGGGAGAGAGGCAATGAAGCGGGTGATGAAGTGGGCGTTCGTGGCAGCGGGCGTGGCGCTGCTGGCCGGTTGCGCAGCCAGCGGTCCCAAGTTCGCCGAGATGTCTTCGACGATTCCGCAGGTCAAGGAGGGGCAAGGGCGCGTGTATTTCTTCCGTTCGTCTTCGATGCTCGGCGCCGCCGTGCAGCCCGAGATACGCCTGAACGACCAGGTCGTGGGCAAGTCGCAGCCGGGGGGCTTCTTCTACGTGGATGGCGCAAAAGGCACCTATAAGGCCGCCGCGTCCACCGAAACCGAGAAGACGCTGAGCTTTACGCTGGACGCGGGCGAGACGAAGTACGTGCGCGAAGAAGTCTCGATGGGCGTGCTCGTGGGACGCATCGTTCTGACGCTGGAATCCGCGGAGAAGGCCTTGGCTGAACTGGCCAAGCTGCACTACACCGGCGGGGCCGACGACAAGGTGGCCCGGAAATAGCCGGGTGCGCCCGTACGGACTATGACTGGATACGGGCGCGGATATCGGGAAGCCGTCGGCATTGGCCACGATGCGTGGCGGCATTTCCGGTTTCTTGCGCCCCGTCAGGAGGCAATCAGCGTGGGCTGGTGGAGAGAATTACTCGGTCTGAAGAAGCGTCCAGGGCCATCGGAACACCAGGAGGCAATGGCCGCCGATCACGGCGTGGCGCCCGGCACGGGGGACGCGGACGTGGTGCTGGCGGATTACGTGCGAGAGCGGTCGGACACGTTCGCGTCGACGGCGGCGGCGCGCGACGCATGCTATGCGCTGCTGGGCGATGTGGAGCCGGACGTGCTGGCGCCTCTCGTCAACCCCGCATCCTTGGGCGGGCCGACGTGGCCGTCCGTGCGCCAGGCGTGGACCGTCATTCATCGGCGGGGGGCGACATTGGCGATCAGCAATGGCTTGAGCGACCCGTTCGACAGGCGCCAGGTCAGCCGGGGGCCGGCCGGCGCGCTGGACTCGGGCTGGCTGGGATACGGCGTGGAGGTCTACACGGAAATGCCGGGACGACCCGCGCAGGACCTGACCCGGTCGTGGCTGTTCGACCTGATCTACCAGGTCAGCCAGAATGTGGCGCATCATGGCCAGTTCCTGCGGCTGATCGACCGCCACAGCGTGGTGTCCATGCTGCTGGAGGTCAAGGGCTTGCCCGCCCAATGGCTGTCGCCCGAAGGCATGGCCGGCCTGTTGATCGGTTTGCCGGCCGCGTCCGTGCCGGCCAGCTTCGATACGCCGCATGGGCCGGTGCGGCTGCTCGCGGTGACGCTGCTGCACCCGCGGGAGGTGGCGTTCCTGGAGAGCAGCCAGGACATCCTGGGCAACCGGCAGGCATTGGTCGATCGCCTGTCCGCGCTGCCGGACGGGCATGTCAATGACCTTGGACGGGCGTCGGTCATCACGGATTGAGGTCTGTATGGCCGGTGGCGGTAGCCGGTGCCGGTAGCCGGACCCCGGCCGCGCGGAGCCGGGTCACGGTGCAGCCGCGCCGCCACCCTGGCTCCGGTCGCGATCAACCCTTGCGCGTCAACGCCGCGTATGTGTTCTTCACCATGGCTTGCAGGGTGGGCAGCAGCTTGTCCGCCAGGTCCTCGCGATAGCCGTAGGGCTCGGTCTCGTCCATGTACACGCATTGCGCCATTTCCAGCTGCACGACATGGACGCCGTCTTGCGGGCGGCCGTAGTGCCGCGTAATGTGGCCGCCCTTGAAGCGGTCGTCGATGACCCAGGAGTAAGGGCCCGCCGCCGCCGCGGCCATGGCGGCCTCGCGCAGGGCGGGGGCGCAGGCGGCGCCGCTGAAGGTGCCGAGGTTGAGGTCCGGCAGGCGGCCTTCGAACAGGTAGGGCAGCTCGCTGGCGATGGAGTGCGCTTCCCACATCAGCACATGCCCGTGCTGCCGGCGCACGCGCTGGAGCTCGGCGGCCAGGGTGTCGTGATAGGGCTGCCAGTAGTCGCGCACCCGTTGCGCGGTCTCGTCCGCGCCGGGGACGTCCGCCGGGTCCAGGTAGACCGGCTCGCCATGGAAGGTCGCCACCGGGCACAGTGTCGTGGTGGTCTGTCCGGGATAGAGCGCGCCGCCGTCGCTGGGACGGTTCACGTCGATCACATAGCGCGAGTAGTTCGCCCGCACCATGGAGGCGCCCATGCGCCGCGCGAAATCGTACAGGCGCGACAGGTGCCAGTCGGTGTCGGCCAGCTTGCGCGCGGCCGGCGTCATGCGGCGCGCGTACGGCTCGGGCAGGTATTCGCCGCCGTGCGGGATGGAGATGAGCAGCGGAATGCTGCCTTGTTCGAGACTGACGATGGGCGGGGTCATGGCTGGCGATCGATGGGAAGAGGGGAAGCGGAAAGGGGATGGCGGGGCAGGCGGCGGTGCGTCCAGACGTCGGGCCGGACCATGTGGGGCGGCTGCCGCCCCGAGAGCACGTCGATGATCTGGTCCGCGCATTGGCTGGCGGTGGCTTGCAGCGCTTCCTGCGCCGATCCGGCCACGTGCGGCGTCAGCACGGCATTGGGCAGGCCCGCGATGGCGGCGCCGGCCGGCAGGGGCTCGGTCTCGAATACATCCAGGCCCGCGCCGAACAGGTGGCCATCGCGCAAGGCATCGGCCAGGGCGGCTTCGTCGATGAGGCCGCCGCGCGAAGTGTTGATCACGATGGCGCCGCGCTTCATGCGGCGCAGCGCGGCGGCATCCAGGGTGTGGCGGGTATCGGGCCGCAGCGGTCGGTGCAGGGACACCACGTCCGCGTCGGCGAGCAGTTCGTCCAGGCTGGCGGCGCGGCGCGCGCCGGCTGGCAGCGCCGCGTCGGCCGGCAGGCTGGGCGACCAGGCCACTACCCGCATGCCCAGCGCCTGCGTGACCATGTCGCAGAGAATGCGGCCGGTGCGGCCCAGGCCGACGATGCCCAGCGTCTTGCCGCACAGTGAGATCATGGGCTGTTCATACTTGAAACGCCAGTCCCCCTTGCGGGTGGCGGCATCGGCCAGCGCGGCCTGGCGCGCCGTGGCCAGCATCAGCATCAGGGCGTGCTCCGCGACGGCCTGCACATTGGCCGACGGCGTATAGACGACCGGGATGCCGAGGTCGCTGGCGTGGGCCACGGCGATCTTGTCGGTGCCGGTGCCGTGGTTGGCGATGACGCACAGGTTCGGCGCGATGTCGATGAGATCGGCGGGCAGGCTGTCGCGCACCAGCACGGCGTCGGCCCGGGCGATGACCTGGCGCAGGGCATCCAGGGTGGTGCCGGGCGGTTCGATGACGTCCATGCCCGCCGCGCGCATGCGTTGCGGGCCGCTGGGATGGACGGGTTGGGCGATGACGCAGGTGGGCATCGGTGGGTCTTCCTCTCTTCTTTATTGCTTGCTTGTTTACGTTGGTTTTTTGACGCGTCGGTCGCGCGGCAGGCGCTTCAGGGCGCGGCGACCGCCACCTCCGCACGCCCGGCCAGCACCTGTCCGAGGACACGCGCCCCGGCCGCGAAATCCGCCATGTCCATGGCCTCGTCCGGATTGTGGCTGCCGTTGGCGTTGCGCACGAACAGCATCGCGCTGGGCACGCCCTGGTTGGCGAAGGTGGCGCTGTCGTGTCCGGCGCCGCTGGGCATGTCGCGCACGCCGGCGCTGATGCCTGCCGCGGCGGCGTGCAGGGCCTGGCGCAAGGCCGGGTCCATGACCGCCGGCTGGCTGCCCGACGCCGGCCCCCATTCGAAGCTTACGCCTTGCGCGGTGGCGATGGCGCGCGCGGTCGTCAGCAGGTGTTCATCCATCAGGCGCAGCGTCGCGGTGTCGCGCGAGCGGATGTCGACCGAAAAGGATACCTGCCCCGGGACCTTGCTGAAATCCGCCTGCCTGGGGTCGGTGTAGACCTGGCCGAAGGTCAGCGTCAGTTCGTGGCCGTCGTTTTCCATCTCCGCCCAGATGGCCTGCAAGCGGTCGATCAGCGCGGCCAGCGCGACTACCGCATCGGCGCGATGGCCGCGCGGGGTGGCGCCGGAGTGCGCATAGCGTCCGAGCACGCGCGCGGCGCGATAGCGGTGGCTACCGCAGATTCCGGTCACCACGCCCAGGGGTTGGCCGGCGCCCATCAGCACCGGGCCCTGTTCGATGTGCAGTTCGACGAAACAGTCCAGCCCGGTCGCTTGCAGCGCGGGCACGCCCGCGGCCACGAGCTCCGGCTGGCCGCCGCAGTCGCGGATGTGGTCGCCCAAGGGGCGTCCGGTATCCGCGCGAGGGCTTTGCAGGGCCTGGGCGTCGAGCAGGCCGAAGGCCGCCTTGCTGCCGGCGTACGAGACGGGAAACCAGGCGCTTTCCTCGGCGCGTATGCCCATCACGACGACATCGCGCTGCGGGGTCGCGCCGGCGCGCACCCATCCGGCCAGCACCGCCAGGCCCGCGACCACGCCGGCCGCGCCGTCGTAATTGCCCCCGCGCGGCACCGAGTCCAGGTGCGATCCGGTCATCACGGCGGGCAGGTCGCGGCGCCGGCCGGGCAGCGTCAGGTAAAGATTGAGCGCGGCGTCCCTGCGCACGACCAGCCCCAGCTGGCGCGCGCAGTCCGCCATGGTCTCGTGGGCCGCCTGTTCGCCGGCGCCGTAGCTGTCTCGCGTCATGCCCACGCCGTCGTGGCTTTGCGCGCGCAAGCGTTCGAACAGGCGCTCGGCGAGGGGAAGGTCGGGTTCTATCATGGTCGCGGACGGCATCGGATCAGGTCGCCTTGTGGGCGGTGGCGGGGGGGAGATGCGGGGCATGGGGGACATGCGGGACAGCCGCCTGGTGCATCGCCGCGGCGGCCGGCGCAGGGGCCGTCGACGCGGTCGCCGTATCGGTGGTGACGGCCGCCGCCGGATCCCAGTCGCGGCCGGGCATGGCCGCGATCAGCTGGCGGGTGTAAGCGTGCTGGGGATCATCGAAAATACGCGCCGGCGGTCCTTGCTCCACCACGCGGCCGCGATGCATGACCAGCAGGTGGTCGCAGATCTGGGCCGCCACCCGCAGGTCGTGGGTGATGAAGATCAAGGCCAGTTGCAGGCGCTGTTGCACGTCCCGCAGCAGCTTCAACACCTGTGCCTGCACGGACACGTCCAGCGCCGACACCGACTCGTCGGCGACGATCAATTGGGGCTCCATGGCCAGGGCGCGCGCGATGCCGATGCGCTGGCGCTGGCCGCCGGAGAATTCGACAGGATAGCGGTCGAAGGCGGACGGATCCAGCTCCACCAGCTTGAGCAGTTCGCGCGCGCGCTGCTCGGCCTGCGCGCGCGCGACGCCGTTGGCGAGCGGCCCGTCGCACAGTATGCGGCCCACGGTCTGGCGCGGATTCAGGGACGCGAAGGGATCCTGGAAAATCATCTGGATCTTGCAGCGTTGCGGGCGGAAGCGGGCCTCCGACAAGGGCGCGATGTCCTCGCCGTCGAACAGCATCTCGCCGCCGTCGATCTCCAGCAGCTTGAGCAGGCATTTGCCGATGGTCGACTTGCCGGAGCCCGATTCGCCCACGATGCCCAGGGTCTGGCCACGGCCCACGCTGAAGCTGACGTCATTGACCGCGTGGACCACGCGTTTCTTCTGGAACAGGCCGCCGCTGGCGGCGTATATCTTGTTCAGGTGCCTGACCTCCAGCACGGGGCGCGGGCCGGCGCCGCGGCGTTCGCCCGCCGAGGCCTGCTGGCTGGGCACGGCGGCGATCAGGCGCCGGGTATAGGGATGGCGCGGCCGGTTCAGCACCTGCTCCGCGGGGCCTTCCTCGACCAGGATGCCTTTTTCCATGACCGCCACGCGGTCGGCGATCTCGGCGACCACGCCGAAGTCATGCGTGACGAACATCACGCCCATGCCTTTCTCGCGCTGGATGCGGGCAATCAGGGCGAGGATCTGCGCCTGGGTGGTGACGTCCAGCGCGGTCGTGGGCTCGTCGGCGATCAACAGGCGCGGCTCCAGCGCCAGCGCCATGGCGATCATCACGCGCTGGCGCTGGCCGCCGGACAGGCGGAAGGGCCAGGCGTGGCGCAGCGTCGCGGGTTCGGGCAGGCCGACGAACTCCAGCAGTTCGAGCACGCGCGCCTGGCGCGATTCGGCGGTGCCGACGTCGTGCACGCGCATGACTTCGTCGATCTGGTCGCCGACCGTCAGCAGCGGATTGAGCGCCGACAGGGGTTCCTGGAAGATCATCGCCATTTCGCGGCCGCGCATGCCGCGCAGCGTGTCTTCGTCCAGTTGCAGCAGGTCGCGTCCGCCGAACAGGATCTGGCCGCCTTGCGGACGCAGGTAGTCCGGCAAGAGGCCCATGATGGCGTTGGCGCTCATCGATTTGCCCGAGCCCGACTCGCCGACGATGCACAGGATCTCGCCCGGACGGATGTCGAAGGAGATGTTCCTGACGGCATGCGGCCGGTCGCCGCCGGCGGGCAGGGCGATGGTGAGGTCGCGGATGGACAGCAGGGGCGCGGCGGCGGACGTGGAGGCTGAGGAGGAGGTGGAGAGGGTCATGGCGTCACGCTCCACGTTTGCGTAGCTGCGGATTGAGGGCATCGTTCAGGCCTTCGCCGATCAGGTTGATGGCCAGCACGGTGAGCATGATGGCCAGGCCCGGCCACAGGCTCATCAGCGGCGCTTCGCGCAGCATGGTGCGGGCCGCGCCTATCATGAAGCCCCAGCTCATCAGGTTGCGGTCGCCCAGGCCCATGAAGGACAGCGCCGATTCGGTGAGGATGGACGTGGCCGTCATCAGCGACGCGGTGACGATGATGGGCGAGGCCGCATTGGGCAGGATCTGCGTGAGGATGATGCGCAGCGGGCGCTGGCCGATCACCACCGCCGCCTGCACGAACTCGCGGGTGCGCAGCGTCATGAACTCAGACCGCACCAGGCGCGCCACCGGCGGCCAGGAAACGATGGCGATGGCGCCTACGATGGACACCAGGTTGGGCTTGAAGATCGCCACCAGCACCATGGCCATGGCCAGTTGAGGAATGGTCTGGAAGAACTCGGTCAGCCGCATGAGGAGGTCGTCCAGGCGGCCGCCGAAATAACCGGCGAGCGCGCCCACCAGGATGCCGATCAGCACCGCGACGGCGGTGGAGATGACGCCGATCAACAGCGAGACACGGGCGCCATAGGCCAGGCCCGCCGCGATGTCGCGGCCCAGCATGTCGGTGCCCAGCGGAAAGGAGGGGTCGCTGAACGGGGCGAGCAGGGGCGATCCCACCATCATCCACGGCGATTCGTCGAACCAGAAAGGAGCGACCAGCCCGACGGCGATCACGGCCAGCAGGATGATGACGCCCGCGGTGGCGCCCCGATGGGCGCAGAAACGTTTGACAAAGGCTTTCATGTATCAGCTTCCCTGGATGCGGGGATCGACGAAGCGATAGATCAGGTCGGTGATCAGGTTGAAGACCACCACCATGGTCGAGGTGACCAGGAACACGCCCAGCAGCAACTGGTAGTCGCGCTGGACCAGGGCGTCGAACATCAGGCGGCCGATGCCGGGCCAGCCGAAGACGGTCTCCGTGAGCACGGCGCCGCCGGCCATCTGGCCCAGCTGGATGCCGGCGAAGGTAATCACCGGCAGCAGCGCGTTGCGCAGCGCATGGCGGCGGATGATCTGCTGTACCGGCACGCCCTTGGCCCGCGCGGTCTTGATGAAGTCCATGCCCAGGACTTCCAGCATGGAAGCGCGGGTCAGGCGCGCATAGATGGCCATGAAGAAGCAGCCCAGCGAGACGGTGGGCAGGACCAGGTGCTGCGCGATATCGCTGACCCGGGCCCAGCCGGTCAGCGTCGATGCCACCGTTTCCATGCCGAACGGCGGCAACCAGCCCAGCGTCAGGGAGAAGAAGATCACGGCCAGCAAGGCCAGCCAGAACTGCGGCGTGGCGTAGATCAGCAGGGCGCCGCTCATGATGGTGCTGTCCACCCAGCGGCGGCGCCCTTCATAGCGGGCGCGCGCCGCGATGACGCCCGCCAGCATGCCCAGCGCGACGGAGAACAGGAAGGCGCAGGTCATCAGCAGCAGCGTGGCCGGCAGACGGTCCAGGATCAGGTTCAGCACGGGCACGCGTTCACGGTACGAATAGCCAAGGTCCAGGCGGGCGATGCCCTTCAGGTAGGTGCCCAGCTGGACGTAGACGGGCTGGTCGAGGCCGAACTCGCGGCGCAGCTGCTCCACGTAGGCGGGGTCGGAGGCGCCGGCCTCGCCGGCCAGCACGGCGGCGGGGTCGCCGGGGGCCATGCGTATCAGCAGGAAATTCAGGATCACCACGCCGAGCACGACGATGACGGCTTTGCCAAGCCGCGAGGCGAAATACGACAGGGTCTTCAAAGCGTCGGCTCCAAAGCGGTAAGACAGGAAAACGGGAATGCGGCGGCCGGCGCCCCGGCCGATGCAGGCCGTGGCGCCGCCGGCGGCAGGGCGCGGCTTACTTGTCGATGTAGACGTCGGCGAAGGTGTCGTTCAGTCCGATGGCCGTCGTGACCAGGTTATGGATCCTGGCGCGATACAGCGAGGGATTGTCGATCTCGAACAGGTAGCCGTTGGCGACTTCGTCCACCAGGATCTTCTGCACCTGGGCATACGCCTGCGCGCGGTCCGCGTCCGAGGTCGCCGTGGCGGCCTTGTCCCACAGCGCGTCGGCTTGCGCGTTCTTGTAGCCCTCGTTGTTGACGAAAGCCGAGCCCTTGACGATGTTGCGCGTCAGGAACAGGCGCGATACGCCCAGGGCCGGATCGCCGTACTGCGACGTGAAGCTGAAGGTGAGGTCGAAATCGAAATCGGACACGCGCTTGGACCACGTGCCGGCATCGGCCGCTTCCATATCGACGGTGAAACCGATCTGCTGCAGGGCCTGGCGGGTGTACTCGCCCAGGCGATCCCAGGCGGCGCCGTAGGGATAGGCGAGGATCTTCACCGGCGTCTTGGACAGGTCGACGCCGGACTCCTTGATCAGCGCGCGCGCCTTCTTGATGTCGTACGGGTACTGCGTTACGTCGGCGCTGTAGAAGGGCGTCTGCGACGAGATCGGGCCGGTGGACACCTTGCCCAGGCCGAAGAAGATGTTGTCGACGATGAACTTGCGGTTCAGCGCGTACATCACCGCCTGGCGCACCTTGATGTTGTCGAACGGCGGCTTGCGTTCGTTCATCTGGATATAGGCCTGCTGCGCGAACATTTCCCAGCCCTTGGTGGTGTATTCCACATTGGCCAGGGCTTTCAGGCGCTTGATGTCGACGTTGTCGACGTCGCCGCTGCGCAGCACATCCACGTCGCCGCGCTCGAAGGCGACGGCGCGCGACGCCGAGTCCGGAATCACGCTGAAGACGATGCCGTCCAGATAGGGCTTGCCCTTCTGCCAGTAGTTGGGATTGCGCACCAACTCGATGACCGAACCCTTGTTCCAGTTCTTGAACATGAACGGGCCGGTGCCGATGGGATGCTGGTTGTTGGGGTTGTTCAGGTAGTCGGTGCCGTCGTACAGATGCTTGGGCACGATGGGCATGTTGTCGCTGACGAAGGCCTTCAGGAAGGGCGCGAAGGGCGTCTTCAGCTTGATTTCGACCTTGTCCGGCGCCAGCGCCGTGACCGAGTCCACGAACTGGTTGATGATGACGCGGGCGCGCGGGTGCACGGCGCGCAGGAACTTGTCGATGCTGAAGACCACGTCGTCGGCGCTGAAGGGCTTGCCGTCATGCCAGGTCACGCCTTGCTGCAGGTCGAAGGTATAGGTCTTGCCGTCCTCCGAGACGTGCCATGCGCGGGCCAGGCCGGGCTGGGGCTTGAGGTCGGGCGACCAGGTCAGCAGGCTTTCATAGATCTTGCCGGCCACGTACTGGGTGGGAATCTGCTGGTTCAGGCCCAGCATGAGCAGCGGCGGCTCGGGCTGGACGATGGCGCGCAGCGTGCCGCCGCGGGTCGGGGTCTGGGCTTGGGCGCCGGTGATGCCGGCGACGGCAAGCGCGGCCGCCAGCGCGGCGGACAGCAAGGGGCCCTTGATTCCGCGGGTGCGGCGCGGGGCGGTGGGCGTGTTGCGTCGGGTGGAAGACATGCAGGTCACTCCTAGGGTAGACGGTGGCGTGGAGACGCTGAGGGCGGCTGTTACAGCATCCGAACCACTTTCGAGGAAAAAAAGCTTCCCCAGCCGTGCGGTGACACGGCTTGCAGAGGGAAGGTCTTGCTACGGCTTGGCGTCCGGCCCCGTCTCCCCTTGAGTACGCGGCCGGATTCCAGGTGGACGGCTGCTACACCGTCCGGACTTCAATGCCTTCGGCTTCCAGCGCGGCGCGGATGTCGCGAGCGAACACCGCGGCGCCGGGCTGGTCGCCATGGATGCACAGCGTGTCGGCCTTGATGGGCACATCCTTGCCCGACAGGGAACGCACCACGCCTTCCTTGACCATGCGCTTGACCTGCGCGATGGCCTGGCCGACATCCTCGATCATGGCGTGCGGCTGCGAGCGGGGCGTCAGCGTGCCGTCGTCCTGGTACGTGCGATCGGCATAGACCTCATGGATGGCGGTCAGGCCGCGGTCCAGCGTGGCCTTGGCGATCGGCGCGTTGGCGACATAAATGGGTAGCGACGGATCGACGTCGGCGACCGCGCGGGCCACGGCATCGGCCAGTGCGGGATCGCGCGCGGTCATGTTGTAGAGCGCGCCGTGCGTCTTGACGTGGTGCAGCGTGCCGCCCTGGGCGCGGGCCATGGCCTGCATGGCGCCGACCTGGTAGACCACCAGGGCGTAGACTTCTTCCGCCGTCATCGCCATGACGCGGCGGCCGAAGCCTTGCAGGTCGGGCAGGCCGGGGTGGGCGCCGATGGCGACCTTGTGCCGGATGGCGGCGCGCACGGTGGCCAGCATCACATCCGGGTCGCCGGCGTGAAAGCCGCAGGCGATATTGGCGGCGGTGATGTGCGGCATCAACTCGCTGTCCTGGCCCATGACCCAGGCGCCGAAGCTCTCGCCCATGTCACAGTTGATATCGATGGAAGGCATGTCGCTTACTCCTGACGTGGAGGGAATGTTGGAGGGGGCTGCCGTGTCATGATCGCAGGACCCGGGCCGCGGCGTGTCGTATTTCCTGCAGGCGGTCCTCGGTCGCGCGCCACGCCAGTTCGGCATCGGCCTGTTCGACACGGGCGAAATGCAGGGCCGCGCCCGGCATGGCCTGCGCCAGCAGCGGCAGGTCGGCGCTGGCGACGTAGGCGATCTTGGGATAGCCGCCGGCGCTCTGGCGGTCGGCCATGAGGACGATAGGCTGGCCGTCCGGCGGCACCTGGATGGTGCCGAAGGCGGTGGCCTCGGAAATCAGTTCCAGCGGAGCTTTCAGCGCCAGGGCCTCGCCTTGCAGGCGCGCGCCCATGCGGTCCGACTGCTGGGTGATGGAATAGGGCAGCGTGGTCAGCTGCGCGTGGGCGGCGGCGGAGAAGGCGGACCAGTGCGGGCCGGGGACGATGCGGATGGCCCGGGGCGTCGGTGCGCTGTCGGTCGGGTCGCGCTCGGTCGGGCTGTGTTCGGTCGGACCGTGTTCGGCCGGCGGCGTCACGTCCACCGTATCCGCGTGCAGTACCGGCATGCCGCTCTGGACCATCAGCTTCTCGATATGCGTCGTGGGCAGTTCCCGTGGCGCGCGGCCGGCCGGCACCCGGTCGCCCCGCTTCAGCGCGCGCCCCGCGTGGCCGCCGAAGCCCGCGCGGATATTGGTGCTGCGGCTGCCCAGCACCGGTTCGGTCGCGAAACCGCCCCGCACGGCCAGGTAGAGACGCACGCCTTGCAGGCGTTCGCCCACGTCCAGCACCGTGCCGCGCCGCAGCAGCACCGCGCGGTCCTGGGGAACCGGCTGGCCATTGGCCGTGATGCGCATGCGCGCGCCGCACAGCGCCACCAGCGTGTTTTCGGCGAAAACCACGCGCGGCCCCGTCAGCGTGCATTCGAGCACCGCCGCGTCGTCGTCGTTGCCCACCAGGATATTGGCCAGGCGATGCGACCATTCATCCATCGGGCCGTTCACCGACACGCCATATTGCTGGTGGCCGAAGCGGCCGGTGTCCTGCAGCGTGCTCAGCATGCCGGGGCGTTCGACGGTCATCACGTTCATGGCCGTGGCTCCAGCAGATCGTGGAATTCGTCGGGCGAGATGGGCTTGAAACGCAGCTGGTCGCCCAGGCGCAGGCGGGTGGGCGGCTGCCGGTCGACCTGGAACAGGTTCCAGGGCGTGCGCGCGATGACGTTCCAGCCGCCGGGCGATGCGCTTTGGTAGATCGAGGACAGGCCGTTGGCGATGGCCACCGACCCCGCCTCCACCCGCGTGCGCGGCGACGAACGCCGCTTCACGTTCAGGCGCGGGTCCAGCGGGCCGGCGAAGGGATTGCCCGGGGAAAAGAAAAAGGCATAGAGGGTCAGCGGCGATCCGCTGTGCAGGCTGATCACGTCCTCCGGCGCCAGGCCGCACTGGCGCGCGACGTCCTCCAGGTCGGGACCGAAGTCGCCGCCATAGCACGCGGGTATCTCGACCACGCGGCCTGTGTTGTCGATGCGGGGGAGGTCGCGGCGCAGCAGGGCTTCGATCTGGCGGGTCAGCCACACGCTGGGCAAGTCGCCTTCGCGGGGGCAGCGCGAGGGCTGGTAATGCACGGCGACCGTGGTGAAGGCGGGGACCGCCTCGATTACGGCGGCAGGCTTGTAGGCGTCGATGAGCGCCGTCACCGCGTGTACCGCCCGGTTGGTGGCCAGGTCCACCGCGTCGCCCAGGCGGATGAGCAGGCAGCGGTCGCCCACCGGTTCGATACGCGCGCGGGCCACCAGCGCGGCGGCGCTGTCCTCCACGAGCGGGGCGGCAGTTTCCAGCGTGGCGGCGTCGGCGGGGCGATTCAAGGTCGGGCCTAGCAGCGGGTCAGCCTGGCGCAGGCGGCGACGATGCGTTCGCAGGCAAGCTTGAGGCGGTCGTCGGCAATGCAGAACGTCAGGCGCAGATAGGGTTCCAGGCCGAAGGCGCTGCCGGGCACCACCGCCACGCCGGCTTCCTCGATCAGGTAGCGGGCGAGGTCGGCGTCGGTGGCCAGGCTTGCTCCCGAAGGCGTGCGCATGCCGATGGCTGTCCGGCAGTCCGCGAATAAGTAGAACGCGGCCGGCGGGCGGCGCACGGTCAGCACCGGCGCAGCCGCTTGCAGGATGTCCAGCGCCATGTCGCGGCGCGTGCGCAGGCGGGCGCGCCACTCGTCGAGGAAATCGTGCGAGCCGTTCAATGCGGCGACGGCGGCCGCCTGGCTTACGGAGCTGGGGTTGCTGGTGCTCTGCGACTGCAACAGGTTCATGGCCTTGACCAGCCACGCCGGACCGCCCGCGTAGCCCAGCCGCCAGCCGGTCATCGCGTGCGATTTCGACACCCCGTTGATCGTCAGCGTCCGCGCATGCATGTCGGGCGCCGCCTCGGCAAAGGACACGAATTCGCCCTCGTAGACCAGCTTCTCGTAGATGTCGTCGGACATCACCAGCACGCGTGGGTGGCGGCGGATCACGGCGGCGAGGGCGGCGAACTCCTCGCGGGTATACAGCGCGCCGGACGGATTGCACGGCGCGTTAAGGATCAGCCAGCGCGTGTTGGGCGTCAGGTGCCGTTCAAGCAGCGCCGGGGTCAGCTTGAAATCGTTGGCTGCGTCCGGGGTAATGACCACGGGCGTGCCGCCGGCGATGCGGGCCATTTCCGTATAGGACACCCAATAGGGCGCCACCACGATGGCCTCGTCGCCAGGATTCAGGGTGGCGAGCAGGGCGTTGAAGAGGATCTGCTTGGCGCCGGTGGCGGCGATGATCTCGGCCGGCGTGTAGGCCAGGTGATTGTCGCGCGCGAATTTCGCCGCCACGGCCGCCTTCAGGGCCGGCGTGCCGCCGACGTCGGTATAGCGGGTCTGTCCGTCCGCGATGCCCTGGATGGCGGCCTCGCGCACATGCGCGGGGGTATCGAAATCCAGTTCGCCTTCGCTCAGGCTGATGATGGAGCGACCCTCGGCCGACAGCCTGCGGGCCAGTTCGCTGATGGCGCCGGTGGCGGAGGGGCGGGCGGCCGCGACGCGGTCGGATAAACGGACATCGAGTTCGGCGGAGGACATCGGTTCCTGTCTTGGGAAGACCATGGGTGATGTTGGGATTCTGCGCCTGGCGCCGGCGTGAGTACATTAGGTATACCACTTATATACAATGGATGGACCAGCACGGGAGGATGCGGTGATCCGGGAGAAAACCCGCTATTTGGGATGCCCGATACCGTATTTGGAGCCCACAACCTGTGCCACACTCGCTTTTTATGCATAGCTCACAAACAGAATTCATGAATCCGGGACAAGAGGAAGTGGCGTCCAGCCAGGAACTGGACAGTGGCAATCGAGGATTGGCGAACCAGGCGTACGACGCCCTGGTCGACCTCATCCTTTCGCGCGAACTGAAACAGGGGGAACAGGTGCAGGAGCGGGCGCTGGCCCTGCGCCTGGGCGTGTCGCGCACGCCGCTGCGGGAGGCCATGCACCGGCTGGAGGGCGAGGAGATGCTGGAGCGCAAGTCCAACAATCGCCTGTTCGTGCGCCAGGTGACCCTGCAGGACCTCATGGAGACCCTGCATATCCGCCGCCTGCTGGAAGGCGATGCCGCCGGGCGGGCCGCCGGCAAGGTGCCGGCGGACGTGCTGGCCGACCTGCGCACGCGGGTCCAGGCCTTGATGGAGGAAGGGCAGCCGGGCGATCCGTTGCATCAACAGCTGGACGCCGAGCTCCATGGCCTGATATCCGAGTATTGCGGCAACGAGCTGATGGCGAGCATGATCGCCAAGCTGCGCCAGAAGACCCGCATGTTTTCGCTCAAGCGCCTGGAGAATCGCATGGTGCCGGTCTGCGGCGAGCATCTGGCCATGCTGGACGCCCTGGCGCGCGGTGACGCGCAGGCGGCCGCGGCCGAGACCATGCGGCATATCGAGAACATCCGGCTGTCGATCATCGACAAGCTGTCCGGGACATATTGATATCGCGGCAGGGCCTGCCCGGTCCTATGATTCGTATTCGCTCTTGCCGATCTTCCAGGGGTAGGGATGCTAAACGGTAGCTGCTTGTGCCAGGGGGTGGGATTTCAAATTGCAGGACCGGTGACGGACCTGCTTTATTGCCATTGCCGCATGTGCCGAAAATCCCATGGCTCCGCATTCCGTGCGCGAGGCAGCGTCCGGGCGTCCGAATTCAGCTGGACGCGCGGAGCGGGGCTGGTCCGCTACTACGAGTCCTCGCCCGGGCAACACCGCGGATTCTGCTCCGTGTGCGGATCCAATTTGCTGACCCGGTTCGATGCGGATTCCACCATACTGGGCCTGGCGCTGGGCGTCCTGGACGACGATCCTGGGTCGCGCCCGCAATGTCATGTACACGTCGGATCGAAGGCGCCCTGGCATGAAATCACGGACGCGCTGCCGCGGCATCCTGAAGGGCTCACGACGGCCGGGTAGGTTGCGCGTGGCAGGCGCTACCCCGCCACGGTAGTCCGATTACCACTTGTATTTCAGGCCCGCCAGCACCACCCGTCCGGCGCCCCAGGTGCAGAGTCCTCCCGAGCAATAGGACAGGTAGTCGCGATCGAACAGGTTGCTGGCGGTCAGCGATGCCGTCCAGCCGCGCATGCTGTCGAAGCTCCGTCCCAGGTCGTAGTGCAGTGCGACATCAACCAGCGTGACCGAAGGCAGCTTCAGGTCATTGGTGGCATCGCCCCAGGTATTGCCGATGTAGCGCACGCCGGCGCCCACCTGCAACCCGGCGAGGGCGCTGGACGGGATCGTATAGTCGGCCCACAAGCTGGCGGCATTGCGCGGAATGCCGACGGGAACGCGGTCCAGGTTGGTGCTGTTGCTGCGCGTGTTCAACAGATCGGTGTAGGTGTACGTGGCGATCAACTGGAGGTTGTTGCTCAGGCTGGCATGCCCCTCCACCTCGAAGCCGCGCGAGCGGACCGCGCCGGTCTGGACGCTGAAGGTAGGATGGTCCGGGTCGGTGGTCGTGACGTTTTCCTGCGTGAGGTGATAGGCCGCCACGGTAACGAAGCTGTTGTAGCCCGGCGGCTGGTACTTCACGCCGACTTCGTACTGCTTGCCCTTGGTGGGCTGGAACGGCGTGCCGGAGTAATCCGTGCCGATCTGCGGCGCGAACGACTTCGAATAGCTCGCGTACGGCGCAATGCCGTTGTCGAACTTGTAGACGCCGCCCAGGCGCCAGGTGAAGGCGCGATCCGACTGTTCGGTCGACGCGGTGCCGGCCTTGTAGGGGTCGAAAGTTTCGTGCGCCCAGTCCTCGCGGATACCGCCCAGGAAACTCCAATTGCCGACGTCGATCTGGTCTTGGGCGTAGAGACCGAACTGGCGCAAGGCCTGGTCGCCCGCGGTCGCGAACTGGAAATTGGCGTCCGGCACGGCTTGGCCGTAGACGGGATTCGTCGGATCCAGCGAGGGGCCGCCCGCCAGGTTGCCCTTGAAATCGTGGTCATACTGCGTGTGCTGGTAATCGGCGCCCAGCGTCACCTGGTGCGTCAGCGGGCCGGTGCCGAAGCGGGCGATCAACTGGTTGTCGAGGGTATGGGCATTGACCTGGCCGTTGTTCCAATACGGCGTGCGCAGCAAGGTGCGTCCGTCGGACGACAGGCTGGCGTAGCTCAGGTAACGGATCGATTCGCTGTTATGCAGGAAGCGATAGTTCTGCCGCACCGACCACGTATCGTTGAAGCGGTGTTCGAACGAATAGCCGATCGACTCCTGCGTCTTGCGGAAGCTGTCGAAATCCGGTTCGCCGACGTCCAGGCGGCGCGGCAGCGTGACCACGCCCGCCGTCGCGGTGCCCACGGCCGGCACGAAGTTGTAGCCGCCTGCCTTGGGATCGGCCTGGTAGTAGGCATACACCGTCAGCTTGGTGTCGCTGTTGGGGCGCCACATGATGGACGGGGCGACGGCGTAGCGTTCCTGGCGGTTGTATTGGGTCTGCGTGCCGGTCTCGAAGCCATCGGCCGTCAGGCGATAGAGCAGGGTGCCGTCGTCGTTGAGGGAACCGCTGAAATCGCCGAAGACCTGGGCGCGGCCGTAGCTGCCGGTCTGGATGCCCATCTCGTGCAAAGGTTCATCGGTGGGCATCTTGCTCACCAGGTTGACCATGCCGCCAGGAGAGCCCTGGCCGTAAAGCACGGACGAGGGGCCGTGCAGCACCTCGACGCGCTCCAGCATGTAGGGGTCGAAGCTGGTCACGTTGTAGCCCGCGGAGGCGCCGGGCAGGCGCAGGCCATTCCAGTATTGCTCCACCTGGAAGCCGCGCGCGTACAGGTATTCGAGCGAATCGGTATTGGTGCCGCGCTGCTCGGGCGTGATGCCCGACGTATAGCGCAGCGCTTGAGCCACGCTTTGCACGTTCTGGGTAGTCATCTGGTCGCGCGTCACCACCGAAATGGCCTGGGGGGTCTTGATCAGCGGGGTGTCTGACTTGGTGGCGGAGAGGCTGCGTTCGGCCACGTAGCCGATGACGGGGCCCGTCCCGGTCTGGCTGTCGGCGGTCACGCGCACCGTGGGCAGTTGCGTGACGTCCTGTCCGCCGGTCCCGGGGCCCTTGAGCGTATAGGCGCCTGCGCGCTGCGAGATGACCTGGATGCCGGAGCCGGCCAATAGCTGATCCAAGGCCTGGCGTGGCGACATCAAGCCTTGGACCGCAGGGGCATTGCGATTCGCGACGGTGGTTTCATCGAACAGCACTTGCTGCTGCGCTTGCGCGGAAAAGGCGCGCAGGGCGCCATACAAAGGTTGGGAACTGATGTTGAAACTGACGCGGGCGTCCTCTTGCGCGAAGGCGGCCGGCGTGGCCATGGCCGCATAGACGCCCGTCATGGCGAGAACGAGCGCCGTCGAGCGCGGGCGCAAGGCGGCGCGCAGGGACAAGGCGGAAAGGGGCCCGCGACGGCGCGGCCGAAGTCCGGATTTCATTGAGCAGGTTCTCCAGGAAAGGGATACGCGCGGAGGTCGCGCTGACATCTAGGTGAGACGCATTCGCGGGAGAACTGGGAACCCGGGGACGGGAAATTATTTTGTAACAGTCGGCGCGGCGGGGCGGCCGATACGATCAAGGTTGGGCAGCCGGCTCGATCCGGTAGCCACCACCGGCATCCGGCGTCACCCGGACCGGAAGCAGATCCGGCAAGGATTCGAGGAAGGCCGCCGGTCGCGCGGTCGAGGCGAAGCCGGATACGGGCAGGGCGCGGACGCGCGGGTCGGCGACGCGCACCGGCTTGCCCAGGTAGCGCGCCAGTTCCAGCGCCACATCTTCCAGCGTGGTGCGGCGGAAGACCAACTGGCCTTCACGCCAATCTCCGACCATGTCCGTCGTGACGCCATAGATGGGTGTGTGCGAGCAGTTGCCGCCCATCGTGATCGCCTGGCTGGCGGTCAGCACCGCGGGCTCGCCGCAGTGGCGGGCGCCGCGGACTTCCACGCGCCCCTCGCGGACCTGTACCGTGGTGCGACCAGGCACGTTGCGCACATCGAAGACGGTGCCGGTTACGCGCACCTCGTTGTCGCCCGAAGCGACCGTGAAGGGATGCGCCGGCGCATGGGCGACCTGGAACCAGGCCTCGCCCCGTTGCAGCCGCACCTCGCGTCGGCGCGGATAAATACGCACGCTCAACTGCGTATCCATATTGACTGCGATGCGCGAACCGTCGGGGAGGTCCAGGGTACGCGTCTCGCCATGCGCGGTGGCGACGTCCAGCTTGTAGGTGGGGAAGTTGTCATACGCGAACCAGCCGCCAGCGCCGGCCAGCACGAGACAGGCGGCCAGCGTGCCGGCCACGCGGGGCGAACGCAGCATGTTGACCAGGCTCGAATGCCAGGGGCGTCCGGCATGGCGATGGTCGCGTCCGCCGTGGCTTGCGGCGGACGGCGCCCGGGCCGCGATAGTGGCTCGTGCCTTGGCGTCCGAGGCAAGGGCCGGGCGCGTGACGCCGGAGAAATCCAGCCAGGTCCGGGAGAGGGCGCTCATCGCTTCGCCGTGGCGGGGATCGGCCTGCAACCATGCATCGAGCTCGGCCTGGTCGGCCTGGCTCCAATCCGCTGCCTGGCGCCGCAAATACCACTCGGCGGCTGCCTCGTGCAATGCCAGGGCATCGTCGGCGTGGGTCATGCTTGCTCCTCCGATCCGTTCTCCATGCGGTCGCGCTGGCCGCTCGTCATCTGGTCGGCGCTGGCATAGCGTACGCGTATCTCGCAGTAGGCGAATGCGCGGCTCAGGTGCTTGGTCACCATGCGGCGGGAAATGCCCATGCGGTCGGCGACTTCGTCCTGCGTCAGGCCATCGAAGCGGTGTAGCACAAAGGCCTCGCGCTGGCGTTCCGGAAGCTCCTGGAGTGCTTGTCCCAATCGATGCAGGCGTTCGCGATGCGCGGTGCTGGAGACCGGGCACGCGGAGGCGTCCACCGGCACGTCGTCGGCACGCGTTTCGGGATCGTCGAAGGAAACCATCTTCACCGGTCCTTGCCGCGACTGTTCGCGCGCGCGGTCGCGCAGCAGGTTCGCGGCGATCTGGAACAGGTAAGGGCGCTGGTTCCGCGGCGACGTCGCCTGCCCTGCGGCCGCGAGCCGGGTGAAGGACTCTTGCAGCGCGTCTTCGGCTTCATGGCGATCGCCCAGGCGGTGCTGCAGGAAGCGCAACAGCGGGACGCGAAAGCTCGCATACATCTGGCTCAGCCAGGAGCGGGCATCGTCGGAGGGCGCGGTCAAGGGCAGCCCCTCGATGCTTCCGAAGGCGCCGCGTCATGCGTCGCGCTGCCACCCCCTGCGTATCGGGGGCAGCGCGAAGAGACGGGGAAGATGCGGACACCCTTCATCGAGCGGGAAACCTGAATTGCTTAAATGCGAATAGGTCGCAATTCTATCTGATTATCCCGTCGATGATCATGCGTCGATGATCACCCCGCCGCCAACGGCAGTTGATCCAGCAGGGGCTTCGCCAGGTGCAGCACCTCGTACGTGACGGCGTCCTTGGCGGCGCCTTCGTTGTCTTCGCGCAGGGCGACGCGCGTGACGCGCCAGGCGGCGGTGTCCACGCCCACGGCGGCGGCAAGGACGCCGCGTTGCGTCGCGACGGCGCGGTTGCGCTCCAGTTCCAGCGCATAGGCTTCGGCCAGGTCCTGGTCCAGCGGGATATCGACTTCTTCTTTCTGCACATAGCGCGCGTCCTTGCCGGCGCCGCGCCGTGCATCCAGCACGATGCGCGTATCGATGCTGGCGCGGCCGAAGCTGTCGGTGACGGTCTTGTAGCGGTTATCCAGGAGGAAATCGCGCAGGCCCTGGTCGTCCTGCCAGAGATACAGCGATGAATAGCTGTGGCTGATCGCGCCCAGCTGCCCCGCTACACGAAGCAGGAAACCCTTGAAGTAAAGGCGCGGCGTGGCGTCCCAAAGCTTGCCACGTTCCCTGGCGCGGCGACGAATGATGTCCAGGTCGTAATCAGCAGGAAGGCGGTGGGTGTAATGGGCGATAAGCATGATCAGCTCCAGAAAGTGGGACAAGTCCGGCACAGCGGCGCCATGCAGGGCGACGGGCGCAAGGACGGAAGCAAAAAGTCGTACGGATCGCGCTGCAAGGAAAGAGCGTGCTCGACCGGTATGGACGCAGCCTATCGCCGGCACTATCATTTGAAAACTCGTTTTATCCGGATTTCAATAATTTAGAAATTAAATCATTGGGCACCGGCCAACGTTGCCACGGGCTGCCGGCATCCGACTTCGCGCCGCCTCGGGAGGACCAAGCATGAAAACCCTCGATATCGAAGCCGTCCAGGCCTTTGTGCTGGCCGCGGACATGAAAAGCTTTACGCGCGCGGCCGAGGTGATGGATACGACGCAGTCGACCATCAGCTTGAAGATCCGTCGCCTGGAATCCATGGTGGGACGCCGGCTGCTGGACCGCACGCCCCGCCTGGTACGGCTGTCGGCGGACGGCGGCGCTTTCCTGCCAGCGGCGCGGGCGCTGGTCGCGGCGCACCAGGGCGCGTTCAATGCATTCGCGCATGCCCAGCCGCGCCGGCTGGTCGTGGGCGTCAGCCATCATGTGGTCGGTTCGGAGCTGCCTCGTTTGTTGCAGGGCCTGAACCGTCTTGATCCCGCGCTGATCGTGGAAATGCGGGTCGCGTCATCGAGCGAAGTGCTGGACGAGTTCGACGCGGGCAGGCTCGATGCCGGTGTCGTGTTGCGTCACGATAGCCGCCGCCTGGATGGCGAGGTGTTGTTGCAGGAGGGCTACGGCTGGATGGGCGCGCCCGATTTTGAATGGATGCCTGGCCAGCCCTTGCGGCTGGCGACGCAGGCCGAACCCTGCAGCGTGCGCGCCATGGCGGTGGATGCCTTGGGGCAGGCTGGCGTGCCCTGGACCGAGGTGTTCGTGGGCGGCGGCGTGTCTACCATAGGCGCCGCGGTATCGGCCGGCCTGGCCGTGGCGGCGCTGGGCCGGCGGGTGGCGCCGGTGGGTACGGTGGACTTGGGTCCCCGCCTGGGCCTGCCGCCGCTGCCTGCCCGGGACGTGGTGCTGCATACCGGCCCCGTCGACGCCCAGGCCCGCGGCGCCCTGCGCGCGCTCGGCGCCGCCATCAGGGCGACGACAACGAATTCGATGCAAGCGCCTTGACTGGTTTTCACTCAGAGTGGTAGTTTCATCAAATGGTGAAAACGCATAAAACAGTGAAAGTCGAGCAAAGAGCCGCCGAGGCGCTTCGTGGCGCCCTGCACGAAGTGCCTGCCATCGAGCATCTCGAAGTGCGCGCCGCGACGAACGAAGATGATCGCTCGATAGACCTGCTCGCCAATATCGACACTTTTGGGCGCCGATTCACCTTGATCGCGAGCGTGAGCTCCAGCGGCCAGCCCCGGCAAATACGACCCGAGCTGTTGATGCTGAAGGAGTACGTCGCAGGCCAGAGTGAACCTGTCACGCCGGTGCTCATCGCGCCCTACCTGTCGGCCGAGGCCCAGGATCTCTGCCGGGAGTACGAAGTGGGGTATCTGGACCTGGAAGGCAACGCTCGCTTGGCCTTCGGAACTTTCTTTATCTTGCGCCAGTTCGCCGGCAAGCCCGTCGCTGAACGGCGGGAATTGCGCTCGCTGTTCAAACCCAAGTCTGCCCAGGTGCTTCGGCAACTGTTACGACATCCGGCCCGCCCATGGCGGGTGATCGAGCTGGCGCAGGCGGCGGGGGTCAGTCTCGGGCATGTCAGCAAGGTGCGTACTGCGCTTCTCAGCCGAGAGTGGGCGGAGGTGTCGGGTGAGGGGGTATTCCTGTCCAAACCGGATGCACTGCTGAATGCGTGGCGGAGTGCTTACGAGCGACCTGCAGGCAAGCGGCAAGGTTTCTATACCACCTTGCACGGGTCCGCGTTGACGGAATCCATTCGCGCATTGCCTCGCCGCTCGGCCGACACCGGGCTGGTGGCGCTAGCCTCGTTCTCCGCAGCTCAGTGGCTGGCGCCTTATGGTCGCACGGGTACCCAGTACTTCTATGCCGACGAGGCGGGGCTGGAACAGTTGCGCGCGGTCTTGCAACTTACCGCTGCTAGCAAGGGCGAGAACGTTATCGTGACGGTGCTTGATGACCCCGGCTTGTTTCGTGACACCGTGGAGCCCGCGACGGGAGTGTCATGTACCAGTCCTGTGCAGACCTATCTAGATCTCACCGATGCAGGAGAACGCGGGCAGGAGGCGGCCGACCATCTTCGGCAAGAAATATTGCAATGGCTGACATGACACCGGGCGAGCCACAGTTCGCCAGCGACTACGACGACCGCACGACTGCGGCCGTCAAATCCGTGCTGATCGAAATCGGCCAGATTCTGGGCAGTTTCAAGGACAAGTTCGCCGTTGTGGGCGGGGCTGTACCCTGGCTGCTGTTGGGCGACAACGAAGATATGCCCCACGTCGGAACGCTGGACCTGGATCTCGGCTTGAATTCCGGAGCGTTGGGAGAGGGCGAATACGCCCGTCTGGTGGACGAGTTGCTGGGACATGGCTATGTGCAACGTGAAAAACTCAAGCGTTTCCAATTGGTCCGCCAGATCGATGCAGGATGCGTACGACATTTACTACTGCATCCGGAACTATCCCGGTGGACCGCAAGTCCTGGCTGAAGATTGCCTGCCGCTGCTGGAGCATGCTAGCGGTATGAAGGGCTACCAGCACATCGCCAATAAATTCGATGCGGTTGAAGGTTTCGGCCCCACCTGTGTGCGGCGCTTCGTTGAAGCTACGCGCGTGCTGGGCGACCGCACGCCAGAACAGTGGCAACTGGATTCTTTCGGGCAGGTGGACGCCTGGTTGCGGGCTCTGGGCATTCGGCAGCGGACTATGCGGTGATCCCGCCGTGGCACGGGCAGGATCCGGCGTGCTCGCTCAGGCTTAAGCGCGTCCGCGCCGGGGGCATGCCCGCCGGCGCGTGACTCATGCGGCCTTGGCCAGCAAGGCTTGCACCGCTGTTTGCGCATTGTCGATGGCTGCCTTCGCCGCATCCGGACCGTAGGCCAGGCCTTCCACCCGCATGTGTTCGATGTCGGTCAGCCCGATGAGTCCCAGCAGGTACTTCAGATAATTGGACTGGAAGTCCACGGCGGCGCGGGGGCCGTTCGAGAATACCCCGCCCGACGCCGTGACCAGGTAGGTCTTCTTGCCGCCAAGCAAGCCCTCGATCTTGCCTTCCACGTATCGGAAGGTCACGCCCGGCCAGGCGACGTAGTCGAACCAGGCCCTCAGTTG
Organism: Achromobacter aloeverae; assembly: GCF_004121055.1. Taxonomy (GTDB): domain Bacteria; phylum Pseudomonadota; class Gammaproteobacteria; order Burkholderiales; family Burkholderiaceae_B; genus Bordetella_C; species Bordetella_C aloeverae. Next base: position 163,031 of record NZ_PYAL01000001.1, on the reverse strand, counting down.
CGTCGGCGGACCGAAGTTGATCATGCCCGATCCGATGACCACGGTGTCCGCCGCATGCAGTTCCGCGATCAGCGCTTCCGCGTGGGCGACGGCCGCCGCCTGCGCCGGTGTGCGGGTGTCGGCGGGAAGGCCGCGGCCGACGATATAGGCTTCATCGATATGCGCCGGTGGCTGGGCGTATAGGTCACGCACCGTCAACGTGGCGCCGGGGCGCTGTTGGCGCAGTCGACGGGCGAAGTCGCCGGCGAAACGGGCGGACAGGCTTTCCGTGCCGCGCGGGCTCGACGTAATCAGCAGGATGTTGCTCATGCGGGACTCCAGGTATAAAAACCAGGTATAAAAGAGGAACCAGGTAATTAAAGGCGCTTTAATTACCAGCAGGTACGGAGGATGGTATGGTTCCTGCCTCGGCCCCACAAGAAGGCACACGCATGTCACCGAGTCACACCAGGCAGCCTGGCGCGATCCCAAAACCTGAGATTGGAGGCTGCCGCGCGACCCGTCTTATCCTGGACAGGATCGGCGACAAATGGAGCCTCTATCTCATCGCGACGCTGTCCGGCGGCCCGCGGCGTTTCAACGAACTGAAGCGCGAGATAGACGGCATCTCGCAACGCATGTTGACGCTGACCTTGCGTAATCTGGAACGCGATGGACTGCTCACGCGCACGGTGTATCCCACGATTCCGCCGCGCGTCGATTACGAACTTACTGGAATGGGGCGCACGCTGCTGCAGCCCGTGACGGCGCTGATCGCCTGGGCCAATGAGAACCAGATGGCCATCGAGGATGCGCGGCAGCGCTACGACGAGGAGCCCGACGTCGAGCAGGTACTGATCAAGGGCGTGGTCTATCAACGCCGCTAGGGACTTCGGCCTGCCGCCATGACGCCGGCAGGCCAGCCTCATGCCGTCAATCCGGCTTGAGTCCCGAAGCCTTGATCACATCCCGCCATTTCTGGTTCTCCTTGTGCAGGAACGCGGAGAATTGCGCGGGTGTGTTCGGTTGCGCATAGGCGCCCAGGGTCTTGAATTGCGCCTGTATGGCGGGCGATTTCAAGGCCTCCATCACCGCCTGGTTGAGCGTGTCCACGACGGCTGGCGGCGTGCCCGCCGGCGCGGCCAGGCCGAAGTACGACGAGATCTCGTATTCCGGATAGCCGGATTCTGCGATGGTGGGCAGGTCGGGAAAGGCGTCCGAGCGGCGCGAGCTGGTGACCGCCAGGGCCTTCAGGTCGCCAGACTTGATCATGGGCGCCGCGGTGGAGAGATTATCGAAAGCGGATTTCACCTCGCCCGACCGCACGGCCATCAAGGCCGGTCCGCTGCCGTTGAAGGGGACATGCAGCATCTCCGCGCCCGTCGCGTAGCGGAACAGTTCTCCCGCAAGATGCAGTGACGATCCCACGCCCGGCGACCCATAGGTGATTTCCGTGGGATGCGCCTTGGAGTAGTCCACGAAGGCCTTTACGTTGTTGAAAGGCAGGTTCTTGTTGACCACCAGGACATTCGGCACTTGCGCGACCAGCGCGATGGGCGCGAAATCGTCGAGCTTGTAGCGCAGGTCCTTGTACAGGTATTCATTGACCGCCAGGCCAAAAGGCACCATCAACAGGGTGTAGCCGTCCGGGTTCGCGCGGGCGACATAGGTGTGCGCGACATTGCTGTTGGCGCCCGGCTTGTTCTCGACGATGAAGGACTGATGGAACTTGTCGGAGAGTTCCTTGGCCAGCGTGCGGGCCAGCATGTCGGTGCTGCCGCCGGCGGCAAAGCCGACCACGATGGAGACCGGGCGCGCGGGGTAGGGCGACGCCGCCGCGGCGGTCGACGCCAGCCCGGCGGACGCGAATGTCAATGCCAACGCAAGTTTCCAAGCTTTCATGAATTGTCTCTTCCTGATGTTTATTCGTGGGACACGCTGCACCCGACGTAATGAATGCAACGTCCCATGTCCTGTCGCAGCGGACGTCGGTCCGCCGCATGCATGGTCCGGCCGCCTGTCTAGCCTTGTTGTTGTCCAAGCAGATATTGGTACACGATGCCGTTGTCGAGATCGCCCAGTCCGGCGCCGGCGCATAGCTGGTAAAGGTGGGTGGCGGCGCCGCCCAGCACAGTGGGCGCACCCGCGCTCATGGCGGCCTCCTGGGCCAGGATCATGTCCTTCAGCATGAGGCTGGTGGCGAAGCCGTTGCGATAGTCCCGGCTGCTGGGCGAGCTGGCGACCAGGCCGGGAACCGGGCATGTACGGGTCAAGGCGAAAGCCTGGGCGCTGCCGGCGCTGGCGACATCGAACAGCACCTGGTCCTCCACGCCCAGCTTGCGGGCAAGGACGAAAGCCTCGCTGATGGCGATCTTGATGATGCCGGCTGCCATGTTGTTGCAGACTTTCACGGCCTGGCCCGTGCTGGGGCCCCCCGTGTAGACCAGCTTGGCGCCCATGGCGGAAAGGACGTCCTTCATCGATTCGAAGACCTTCGCGTCGCCGCCGACCATGAAGGTCAGCGTCGCGGCCTCGGCGCCGGCGACGCCGCCCGTGACCGGCGCGTCGAGCATCGAGTGTCCCCGTTCCGCCGCCGCCACGTGCAGGCGGCGCGCGCTGGGCACGCCCGACGTGGAGCAGTCGATGAATACCTGGCCGTTGCGCGCGTAAGGCCAGATGCCGCGTTCGAATACGTCCAGCACGATGGGACCGCTGGGCAACATGGTGATCACCACGTCGGCGCCGGCGACCAGGTCGGCCAGGTCGGGCGCGACGGCGCCGCCCGCGTCCACCCATGCCTGGATGGCGCGCGGCGAGGCGTCGTGTCCACAAACGTGGTGGCCGCGCGCGAGAAGGTTTCTCGCCATGGGCAGGCCCATTGCCCCCAATCCGATGAATCCGATCTTCGCCATGTCAGGCCTGCGCGATCAGCTGTTGCTCGGCCAGCACTTCCTCGGCCGCGCGCATGGCCTCGACGCCGGCCGGCACGCCGCAATACACCATGGCCTGCAACAGGACCTCCTTGATTTCCTCGACGGAGCAGCCGTTGTTCAGCGCGCCAAGGACGTGCATCTTCAGTTCCGTGCCCTTGCCCAGCGCGGTCAGCATCGCCAGCACCAGCAGGCTGCGCGTGGCGGCCGGCAGTCCGGGCCGCCCCCAGATGGCGCCGAAGCAGTATGCTTCGACCAGTTCACGCGCGTCGGCGTTGAATGCATTGCGCCCCGCTTCGCGCTTTTCGAAATAGCGTTCGCCCAGTACCTTGCGCAGGATCGCGCGTCCGGTGTCCTTGAGTGCCAACATGGGTCTCCTTTCCATGGCAGTTCATCGGGCAGCGCACCGAGCGCCGCCCCGGCCGGTATTCTAGGAACGGGCGGCCGCCCGCGGATATGCGATTGCGGGGGGTGGGTATAGCCATAGGACATAGGCCGCCGGGCAAGCGCGCCCGGCTTGCGGGACAGTGGGGAGAACATGAAATTCAAGCTCAGGCACATGGAGGTGTTTCGCGCCATCATGCTGACCGGATCGACCAGCGGCGCCGCACGCATGCTGTTCGTATCGCAGCCGGTGGTAAGCCGGACCCTGGCGCATATCGAGAGCAGCCTGGGCCTGACGCTGTTCGATCGCAAGAACGGGATGCTCAAGGCCACGGATAACGCCCGCGTGATTTTTCGCGAAGTGGACGAGTTGTACGGCGCGGCCGGGCGCATCGACAGCCTGGTCGAGAACCTGAAGGAAAGGCGCAAGCAGCGCATCAGTTTCTGCAGCAGCCCGGCGCTGGGGCTGCGGGTGGTGCCGCGTGCCATGAAGCGCTTCCTGAAGCAGAACCCGGACGTGTCTTTCGCTTATCGCACGGGCTTGATCAAGGACATGCCGGCGGAGCTGCTAGGCAAGATTTGCGACTTCGCACTGTCGATCTGGCCGGTCGATCATCCCAACCTGGACTGTCGTCCGCTATTCGGCGGACGCATCTGCCTGGTGATCCCCGCGCGCCATCCCTTGGCGCGCCGCAAGAAGGTGGAGTTGAAGGACCTGCGTGGAATGCCCCTGATCCTGTACCAGCAGGACATGCCGATGGGCGCGGTGATCCGCGATCGGCTGCGCGCCGCCGGGATAGACCAGGCGCCACTGGTCGAAATCAACCGCTCCGAGCAGGCTTGCGCGCTGGTGAACGAGGGCTTGGGCGCCGCCCTGGTGAACCAGTACTGCGTCGACGAAGAGCTGTGGCGCGGCCTCGCGGTCAAGGCCCTGGACCTGGACATTCCTGCCGCGGTCTATCTGCTGACATCGACTTTCGAGCCGCTGCGTCCCGAATGCCAGGCCTTCATCCAGACCTTGGTGGAGGATGTGGATACGATGGAGGCGGCGCCGGCATAGCGGGCAGGGCCCGCAGCAATGGGCCAGTAACTCAGGCCGCCAGCAAATACCGCCCCAGCAAGGCGCCGAAGCGGTCGTAGGCGGCATTGGCGCCGGCCAGGACGGCTTCGTGCTCGTCGGCCGGGATGGTCTTGCTGTCCAGGGCCGCGACGAAGCGGCGCCAGGCGAGGGCGCGGCCGTCGGGATACGCGGCAAGATTGCGCGCGCCGAAATCGCCGTCCAGTCCCAACGTTTGCTGGACCTGCTTGAGCAGGAAGGCGGCGCCCAGCGTCGACCCCTCCGAGACATAGAGCCAACCCAGCGCTTGCGGCATGGCGACGTCGGCAGTGGCCAGGGCGACGCGCGGGAGTTCGCATTCCAGGTCCGCCAGGTCCGCCGCGGCGGCTTGCACGCGGCCACGCACCGCCAGGTCGGGCACGACGGCCTGGACGCGCGCATCGTCGAACAGGCGCTCGACGTCCCGCTGGAAGACGTATTGCACGGCGACGAAGCGCGCATAGCGTTCGCGCGACGCAAATGGCCGGCCCTGTTCCATCAGGGAGTGCATGCGCTCGTGCTGGTCGCTGGTTTCGCGCTTGAGACGGGATGAAAGCGTGGCGGGCAGGTCGAGGACAGTGTTCACGGCAGGAAATCCGAATCGATGCTTGTCGGGGTTGCGTCCGGGGTTGTACCCGGGTTGTGCCCCACTTATCGGGGTTGTGCCCCATACGTAACGGCGTTGTACTCCATACGTACCGATGTTGTACCCCAAAAAGGAGGCCCAGGGCGGCACGCCGGCGCCTTCAAGCCCCGCCCAGGTCCTGGCTCAGCAGCCGCGCCTGCTTCCGTATCGCCGGCAGGACGCGCTTCACCACCTGGTCCGAATAGCGGTAGAGCGGAATGACGATGGACATCGCCCCCACCAGCTTGCCGTCGTGTCCGAAGACCGGGCAGGCGATGGCCGCGCTTTCGGGATCGCGCTCCTTTTGCGTGATGGCGTACCCCTGGGCCCGTATGGTGTCGTAGGGCTCGCCCTCGAGCTGGTAATCGAACGCGAGGATCACGCGCCCGGCCGCGCCGCGATCGAGCGGGAACAGCACGCCTTCGCGCACATGCGAGCGCACCGAGCGCTGGGGCTGGATGTGGTGCAGGCAGATGCGCTGGTCGCCTTCGCGCACGTACAGGCCCGAGCATTCCTCCGTCTCCGCGGTGAGGGCGCGCAGGCGCGGCAGCACGTAGTCGGACAGCTTGAATGACTGCCGGTACATCTCCGCCAGCGGCATGACGCCCGGTCCCACCACGTAGCGGCCGTCGGCGAGCTTCTTCACGTAGTTGGCCAGCATCAATGAATCCAGCAAGCGCAGGATGGTGCTTTCGTAGAGGCCGGTGGCGGCCCCCAGCATGGCCAGGGTCAGGCCGTCCGGCGCCTGGTTGAAGGCCTGAAGGACCGTCAGGGCGCGGTTCACCGCGGCCACGCCCTCGGGTTTTTCGGGGGCGGCGGAAGAAATGCGTTTGGCGGGCATGTCGATGTCGGGATGCGTGATTGACAAGAAAATAGAAGTTTATTCTAATAAAAATAGAAGTTAATTCTATTTTTTAAAAACGCGCGGAGGAGCACCCGTAGCAGCATGAGCATCAATGGCAGAGCCTACATAGTGGGGGCGTATGAGCACCCCTTGCGCAAGGCGCCCGACACCTCGTTGGCGCAGTTGCACACGGAAGTCGCGGTGGGAGCGCTTGCGGACGCTGGCATTCCCGCCGCCGAGGTGGACGGCTATTTCTGTTCGGGCGACACGCCCGGGCTGGGCGCGACGTCCATGCTGGACTACCTGAACCTGCAACCGCGCCACATCGACAACACCGACCTCGGCGGCGCGTCCTATATCGCGCTGGTGGCTCATGCCGCGCAAGCGATCGCCGCCGGCAAGTGCCGCATCGCGCTGATCACGCTGGCGGGCCGTCCGCGCAGCGAGGGCGTGGCCACGGGCACCAAGGCCCGCATGCGCAGTCCGGACCAGCCGGACGCGCAATGGGAGTTCCCGTATGGCCTGGCCAACGCGGCCGGCTACGCCATGTGCGCGCGGCGCCACATGCACGAGTACGGCACCACCAACGAGCAGTTGGCCTGGGTCAAGGTGGCCGCCTCGCAGCACGCGCAGCACAATCCCGACGCGATGCTGCGCAAGCCGGTCACGGTGCGTGACGTGCTGGATTCTCCGCTGGTTGCCGATCCCCTGCATCGCCTGGATTGCTGCGTGGTGAGCGACGGCGGCGGCGCCCTGGTGGTGGCCAGCCCAGAGGTCGCGCGCGGCCTGCGGCGTCCGCTGGTGAAAGTGCGCGGCGCCGGCGAGGCGGTCAAGCATACCGGGGGCGGATATATCGACCTCACGTATTCCGGCGGCCGCTGGTCCGGCGCACGGGCCTTCGAGGAAGCGGGCGTGACGCCGGCGGATATCCGCTATGCGTCCATCTACGACAGCTTCACCATCACGGTGCTGATGCAGCTGGAAGACCTCGGCTTCTGCGCGAAGGGCGAGGGCGGCCGCTTCGTGGCCGACGGTAACCTGATCTCCGGCGTCGGCAAGCTGCCTTTCAATACGGATGGCGGCGGCCTGTGCAACAACCATCCCGGCAATCGTGGCGGCATGACCAAGGTGATCGAGGCCGTGCGGCAGTTGCGCGGCGAGGCGCATCCGGCCGTGCAGGTGCCGGACTGCCACCTGGCGCTGGCCCATGGCACGGGCGGCATGCTGGCCACCCGCCACGGCAGCGCGACATTGATCCTGGAGCGTGTATGAACAGCCAGCCTCAAGCACCGACGAACACCGCGCCCGCCCGCATACATCCCGCCCCCATCCCATCGTCCGATACCCTGCCTTTCTGGCAGGCGGCCGCCGAGGGCCGCTTCCTGCTGCGGCGTTGCGAGGCCTGCGCACAGGCGCACTGGTACCCGCGTCCGCGCTGCCCGCTATGCGGCGGCCAGACCGCGTGGACCGAGGGCAGCGGCCATGGCCGCGTCTATTCCTTCACGACGGTGGCGCATGCCGACACGCCTTTCGTGCTGGCCTTCGTGACCCTGGCCGAAGGACCGGCCATGCTCACGCACCTGGTGCATGCGCCGGCGGACGGCTGGGCGATCGGCGACGCCGTCAGGGTGACCTTCGCCGCTACCGACGGTTCCTATCCTTTGCCGGTCTTCGAACCGGCTACCGACGCACAAGCTGCGGGAGACTGACAATGATCAACAAAATCGTGGACGGCCTGGATGCCGCCGTGGCCGATATTCCGGACGACGCCGTCCTCATGGTGTCCGGTTTCGGCGGGGCGGGCCTGCCTTTCGAGCTGGTCGACGCGCTGGTGCGCCAGGGCGCACGTGGCCTGACCATCATCAGCAACAACGCCGGCAGCCTGGGCAAGGGCCTGAGCAAGCTGGTGGCCGCGGGCCAGGTGCGCAAGTTCATCTGTTCCTTCCCGCGCCAGCCCGGGTCGAACGCCTTCGACGACCTGTATCGCGAGGGCAAGTTGGAACTGGAGCTGGTGCCGCAGGGCACCTTGGCCGAACGGATCCGCGCCGGCGGCGCCGGCATCGGCGGCTTCTTCACGCCGACGGGCGCCGGCACCGAGCTCGCGCAGGGCAAGGAGAGCCGGGTCATCGACGGCGTGGAGCACATCCTGGAGTACTCCTTGCGCGCCGACTATGCCTTGATCAAGGGTCATACGGGCGACCGCTGGGGCAACCTGACCTACCGGCGCTCCGGCCGCAACTTCGGGCCGGTGATGGCGGCGGCGGCACGCTGCACCATCGCACAGGTGTCCCACATCGTGGATCTCGGTGGCCTGGATCCCGAACACATCATCACCCCGGGCGTGTATGTCCAGCGGGTCGTCCTCGCAGGAGCGAACTGACATGAGCAAACCGTATACCCCGCGCACCGTTCCCGAGGTCGCGCGCCGCCTGATCGAGGATATTCCCGAGGGCGCCTACGTCAACCTGGGCATCGGCCAACCGATGACCATTTCCAATCTCTTGCCGCCGGACCGCGAGATCATCCTGCAAAGCGAGAACGGCGTCGTGGGCATGGGGCCCGTGGCCGAGGGCGACGACATAGATACCGAACTGGTGAACGCGGGCAAGCAGTTCGTCACCCTGCTGCCGGGCGGCTCCATCGTGCACCACGCCGATTCCTTCGCCATGATCCGCGGCGGCCACATCGATATCTGCGTGCTCGGGGCCTTCCAGGTTTCCGTGCGCGGCGACCTGGCCAACTGGCGCACGCGCGACGCCGCCGCCATCCCGGCGGTGGGCGGCGCCATGGACCTGGCGCGCGGCGCCAAGCAGGTCTTCGTCATGATGGAGCACACGACGCGCAGCGGCGAGTCCAAGCTGGTCGAGACGTGCGACTACCCGCTGACCGGCGTGGGCGTCGTCGACCGCATCTACACCGACCTGGCTACGCTGGCGGTGACGCCGGAGGGCTTGCTGGTGGTGGACCGCGTCGACGGCCTGACGCACGAGGGCCTGGAGGAGATCTCGAAGTTGCGACTGCTGCGCGCATGACGGGATGACTGAAACAAAAGTAGAAGCAAGGGCGCGGCCGAAGGCGCAAGCCGGCCGTGGGGAAAATACTGGAGACAGCATGGACGACATCAAACAAGAATCGAAGCGGGAAAACGTGAAGCGGGAAAGCGTGAAGTGGGAAGAGACAGCCCGGCAAAAGCGGCGCGGCCGCTGGTCGATGGCGATCGCGATGCTGGCGGCCGCCGTGGCAACGACGCCGGCCCCGGCGCTGGCGCGCTATCCGGACAAGCCCGTCCACATCATCGTCGGGTTCACGCCCGGCGGCAGCACCGACGCCGTCGCGCGCCTGATGGCGGCCAAGCTGGGCGAACGCCTCGGCCAGTCCTTCATCGTCGAGAACAAGCCGGGCGCCAACGGCAATATCGCCACCGAATATACCCAGCGTTCGCCGGCGGACGGGTATACGCTGTACTACACGTCCATCGGCTTCGTCACCAATCCGCTGATGTACAAGACGGCGCGCTACGATCCTGCGCACGACTTCACCGCCATCGGCCAGATCATGAGCGCGCCGAATGTGCTGGTGGTGCCGGCCAATTCGCCGTACCAGAACATGAAGCAGCTCATCGCCGACGGCAAGGCGCGTCCGGGCGCATTGAATTTCGCGTCGTCCGGCACGGGAACGTCTGTGCATCTTTCCGGCGAACTGTTCGCGGCCCTGTCCGGCCTGGACGTGGTGCACATTCCCTACAAGGGCAGCGGCAGCTTCATGTCCGACTTGATCGCCGGCCGCATGACCATGGCGTTCCCCAACCTGCCCACCGCGCTGCCCCTTATCAAGGGCGGCCAGTTGCGGGCGCTGGGCGTGACCACGCGCACGCGTTCCGGGGCGGCGCCCGACATCCCCTCGATCGAGGAAGCGGGCCTGCCCGGCTACGATATGTCGACCTGGTATGGACTGGTCGGTCCCAAGGATCTGCCTGCCGATGTGGTCGCGACGCTCAGCGATGCCCTGCTCAAGACGCTGGACGATCCGGACTTCAAGGACAAGCTGCTGTTGAGCGGCGCCGATCCCAAGGGCAGCACGCCCGCGCAGTTCCAGCAGTTCATCAACCAGCAGACCACCGCGTGGAAGGGCGTGCTGGCGAAGATGAAAGTGGAGGCCAACTGACGGGGCGGGCGCCGTCACACGACACGCGCGGCGTCTTCGTACAGTGAAGCGTCGTGCTCCAGCCACCAGGTGGGAAAGAAGGGCACGCGCGTGTCCACCATGCTGGTCCACGATCCCGACATCCGGCGATCCAGCATGGCGACGTGCGCGTGGGCCCGCGACAGCACGAACTGCTTGTGTCCGGGAAAGAGCATGTCCACCTTCAGCGCCGCCAGACGACGCACGGACGCGCGATAGGCGCGGAAATCCGTATCCGCGTTGACCGTTCCGTGCCCGCCTTCGGCGAAGCAGGTGTCGCCGCCGAACAGCAGCTTGCGGTCGTCGACACGCGCCAGCAGCGAGATCGAGTCGTCGCTATGCCCGGGAGTGTGCACGACTTCCAGGGCGAGGGCGCCGACCTCGATGGAGTCGCCGTCCTCCAGTGGCAGGTCCACCCGGGCGCGGCGCGAGGCCACGCCATGCCGTTGTACATGCGAGGACGGCCACAACTGTTCTTGCAGCGTTCGCACGCCCAGCCGATGCACGGCCAGCCGGGCGCCTGTCGCCGCGACCCACCACGCCGCGCCCCGGCCATGGTCCCAATGGGAATGTGTCAGGATGAGGGTCTTGATGGTCGACATCGGGATCCCATCCTCCAGGACGCGAGCCTGGATTTCCTCGGGGGCGATGCCGCTGCCGACATCGATCATGGCGGCCTCGCCGCCGTTCTCGATGACATACACATGGGAGTCGCAGGGGTGCGACAAACCCATGCCGCCGCCGCCCACCATATAGACGGAAGTACCGCCGCAATGGAAGATCTTCATGATTGCGCTCCTTGTTCGCCGGCCAGGCGCAGGACTTCCGCCATCAGCTGATGGATGGCGCGGTTGGCGGCTCGCGACGTGCCATCGACGGTGTCCAGCGCCAGTCCGCTATAGCCGTCGTAGGCGCCGGCGGCGATAGGCGCGCTGATGCCCGCGGCTACTTCCGGCCAGTCCGGCAGCAGGCGCGGGCGCCCGTGGGCCAGTGCCAGCGCCGCCGCGATGGCGTAGGCGCCCCAGTTGGAGACGGCCGCGGACATGAGCAGGTCGACTTCCGTCGCATCCAGCAGCCCGCCGTGGCAAGGGCAGCCGCAGTCGCTTGCGCCCGGCATGGCAGCGGCCAGCGCGTCCCTGGCGGGGCCCTGTATGCGTCCGAAACCGATTTCATTGCCGCCGTCGCCCACCGCGACGGTGGGCAGGCCGCGCGCGCGCAAGCCCGCCGCCAGCAGGTGCGCGTGCGCCACCCAGTCGCTATCCTTGGGCTTGCCGCTGCTGTTGTGAAAGACGCCTTGCGTATTGGGTCCGGGTTTTTCGATGAAGAAGCCGGCGGCAATATCCGGCAGGCGCCGCAGCAGATCGTCGATAAAGGGGCCGGCCGCCGCCGCCCCGGTGGGAAAGGGCAGCATGAGCGCGGCATTGGCGCGTTCGCGCCAGGCCGGCTCGTCCAGCAGCGGTGTGCCACCGGCGCGCACCGACGCGGCGATGCCTGGCAGGAAGCGCGCTTCGGACAGGATGCAGCTGCGCAATCCCAGCGCGCCGAACGCGCGCGCCAGCACCGCCACGCCGGATGGGCCGTCGGTTTCCCCGTGGGGCAACCATTGCGGATTACCTGTCCCGGTCACCAGGATGACGGTCCCACCCGGTCGCAGGGACAGTAGCGTGCGGGCGATGCGCGCGCACAGCGGGCCGCCGCCCTGGGCGTCGCGCGCCGCGCGATAGCGCAGGGCCGTGCCGCCTTGCTGCGCAGGCTTGTTTTTCAGTTCGAGGTTGGCGATCTGGTCCAGATATTCGTAGTACCAGGAAAGGCCGGCGGCGTCGGGATGTTCAGTGCGCATGGGCGTCCTTCCCGAAACCGATGTCCATCCACTGTTCCCACAATTTGGAAATGGATGCATAGTCCAGGCGATCGAGCCCGGCGCCGCGTGCGATCTCATACACGGAATGGGACGCCTGCATGGTGAACAGGGGCACGCCCAGTTCACGCGCAAGGTCCAGCGCCAGTGCGGAGTCCTTGCGCGCGTTGGCCGTCGGCATGCCGCCCTCGAAATCCTGTTGGCGTATGCGCTCGCCGAAACGATGCGTCAACGGACGCATGAGACCGGATTCCCTTTGCATCAAGGTGTAGAAGACATCCAGCGGCACGCCTGCCTTCAGCGCCAGCGCGGCGGCCTCCAGCAGCATGACCATGGTGGTGTGGGCGACGGCATTGTTCACCAGCTTGGCACGCATGCCGCTGCCCGTCGCGCCCAGGTGGAAGATTTCCTCGGCGGCCGCTTGCAGGACGGGCTGGGCGCGGGCGTAGTCCGCGGGCGCGGCGCCTACCAGGAAGGTGGTCCTGCCTTCGGCCAGCTTGTGCACGCCGCCGATGATGGCGGCGTCGATGACGCGGGCGCCATGCGGGGCCACGCGCGCTTGCAGCGCCGCCACGTCCTGGGGGCTGACGGTGCTGGTCTCGATGACCAGGCGATCATGCAGGCAGCCGCGCGCGGCGTCCGGCGTTGCGCCTTGAGCCAAGGCGTCGGCGGCGGCCAGCGAGGCGGCCGGCGTGGGCAGGGACAGAAGGATGAGATGGCATTCCCGCGCCACCTGCGCCGCGTCGGCCGCGCCCCGCACGCCCATGTCCCGCGCCAGGGCAAGCCGGGCGGCGTCGCGGTCGTAGCCCAGCACGTCGTAGTGGCGCGCGAGGGGACGCGCCAGGGCCATGCCGGCGTTGCCCAGGCCTATGACGCCGACAGTCGGCTTTTCTTCACTCATGATCTACAGCTCCAGATGTAGTGATAAGGGGGGGTGGCGCGGCGTGCCTGGAGGACGGCGCGCGCGGAATCAATCGACCTGGGCGCCCGATGCCTGGACGACCGGCTTCCATTTCCGGATTTCGCTGGCAATGTGCGTCGCGAACTCCGCCGGGGTGCTGCCTACGGCCGTGGCGCCCTGGGCCTGCAGTTTCTGCTGGATGTCAGGGCGGCGGACAATCTGCGCCACCAGCTTGCCGATGCGGTCCACCACGGCCGGCGGCGTGCCTGCCGGCGCCAGCAAGCCGTACCAGGACCCGACCTCGTAGCCGGGCAGCCCGGCCTCGGCCAGGGTCGGCAGGTCGGGCAAGGCCGGATCGCGCTGCGCGCTGGTGACGGCCAGGGCGCGTAATTGGCCGGATTTTACGAAGGGCATGGCCGAGGGCAGGGTGTCGAAGATCACTTGCACCTGGCCGCCTATCGTATCGGTGACCGCCGCCGCGGTGCCGCGATAGGGCACATGGTTCATCTTGACGCCCGCCATCGAGTCGAACAGTTCGCCCGCCAGATGGTGGGAACTGCCATTGCCGGCGGAGCCAAAATAGAGTTTGCCGGGGTGGGCCTTGGCGTACGCGATCAGGTCGGCCACGGACTTGACCGGCAAGGAGGGGTTGACTTCCAGCACGCTGGGGGTCGATGCCACGAGGCTGACGGGCGCGAAGTCCTTCACCGGATCGAACGGCATGCGCTTGTAGAGGCTCGTATTGATGCCATGCGTCGCCACCGTCCCCATGAGCAGGGTATAGCCGTCAGGCGCGGACCGCGCCACCAACTCGGAACCGATGTTGCCGCCCGCGCCGGGGCGGTTGTCGACGATGACGGGCACATGGAGTTCGGTGCCCATGGCTTGCGCCAGGATGCGCGTGACGAGGTCGCTGGTGCCGCCCGCCGCGAAAGGCACGATGATGCGGATGGGGTTGGTAGGGTAGTTGGCGGCTGCCGTGGCGGCGGTGGCGGGCGAGAGCAGGGCGGATAGGCAAGCGGTGGCGACGGCGACGCGGAACGCCAGGGACGCCAAGGGGGTGCGTATGCTTCGGTTCATGGTGATGTCTCCTCGATGCTATGCATGGGCGGGGCCCTGTTTTTCATTTTTCCCGTATCGCCGGTGCTTTGCTCCCGGATCGGGCACATTGTGACCAATGCCTTTTTGTGGTCTGATCCAATAAGTGCCCCAAAAAACCGATACGGCGGCGCAAAGTTATAGGAATTGGACCCGCCAAGCTAGGGGTGAGTCCTATTTGATGATCACAATATGACCGATATGCCAAGGATGACCGTGTCCAAGCCACCGGCCGCCGCGTCCGCGGGCGGCACCCAGAGCATCCGCCGCACGATAGGCCTCTTGCGGGCCCTGGTCGCCGCCCAACGGCGCGGCGCGACGTCCGCGGAACTGGCCGCGCGCACGGGGCTGGACCGCAGCACCGCGCGGCGCATGTTGCAGTGCCTGGCCGAAGAGGACGTGCTCGCTTTCGATAGCGCGACGCGGCGCTATCACTTTGGCCACCTGGCGTACGACATGGGCTTGGCGGCCTCGGAGCGCCTGGACCTGCCGCAGCTGTGCAAGCCGGCGTTGGCGCGTATCGCCGACGACACCGGCGACACGGTGTTCCTGATGATGCGCAGCGGCGATGACGCGATCTGCGCGGACCGCGCCGTCGGGTCCTATCCGATCAAGACCTTCATCGTCGACGTCGGTACGCGGCGTCCCCTGGGCATAGGGGCGGGCAGCCTGGCCATGCTCAGCGCGTTGCCCGAGGACGTGGCCGAGCTGGTCCTCGCCAACAATGTGCCCCGCCTGGGCGCCTACGCGGGTATGAACGAAGAACGGCTGCGTGCCATGTTGCGCGAGGCGCGTGGCCAGGGGCATGTGGCGATGGACGTGGTGGACGTGCCGGGCGCGCGCACCGTGGCGGTGCCCATCCTGACCGGAGCCGGCAGGCCGGTGGCCGCGTTGAGCGTGGCGGCCATTGCCATGCGCATGACGCCCGAACGCGAGGCCATGGTGCTCGCCGTCCTGCGCCGCGAGGCCGAAGGGGTGGGACGCCTGTTGACCGCACGATCGGACCAGGAAGGGCGCGACGCCTGATATACGAAGCGCGCGGGGAAGCGTGCCGGCACACTTGTCGCCGCGCCGTGGATGGGCATGCCGGGTCCGATAGTTGCGAACGAGGCGCGATTATCGGGAGACGATCCATGAGCGAACTCAAGGAAGGCATGAAGGATGGGCGCGGGCAGGCCGAGGCCGCCGCCGACAAGCAGCGCGCCATCCAGCAACAACAGGACCAGAACGATCAAAAGGCCGCGGCGTCATCCTCATCCGGGGAAAAGAAGGCGATGCAGGCCGGGCAACGCGACTATCCGGAACCCCCCTTGCCGGGCCAGCACCTGGAAAAGCCGGGGCTGGAGGCCGATATGGAAGTGCGCCCGGCATTCTCGGCGCCGGGGTATCGCGGCAGCGGCAAGCTCGACGGCTTTTCCACCATCGTCACCGGCGGCGACTCGGGCATCGGCCGCGCGGTGGCGATCCTGTTCGCGCGCGAAGGGGCGGACGTCGCCATCGTCTATCTCAACGAGCACGAGGACGCGGAGGAAACCCGGCGCCACGTCGAAGGGGAAGGACGGCGCTGCGTACTGATACCCGGCGACGTGAAGGACCCGGCGTTCTGCCGCAAGGCAGTCGACCAGACCTTGCAGGCGTTTGGCAAGCTGGACGTGCTGGTCAACAACGCCGGATTCCAGGAACACGCCGAGTCCATCGAGGACCTGGACGAAGCGCGTTTCGACGAGACGATGCGCACCAACGTCTACGGCTACTTCCATATGGCCAAGGCCGCCGTGCCTCACCTGAAGGAAGGCGGCAGCATCATCAACACCGGTTCGGTTACCGGGCTACGGGGCAGTGGAGGGCTGCTGGACTACTCCACGACAAAAGGGGCGATCCATGCCTTCACCATGTCGCTGGCCAGCAGCCTCGCCAAAAAGGGAATACGGGTCAATGCCGTCGCGCCCGGTCCGGTGTGGACGCCCTTCAATCCCGCCGACAAGCCGCCCGAGGCGGTGAAGCACTTCGGCGAGAAAACGGCCATGGGCCGGCCGGCGCAGCCGGAGGAGCTGTCCCCCGCGTATGTCTTTCTCGCGGCCCCCGCCTGCGCGAGCTACATCACCGGCTTGATCCTTCCCGTGACAGGTAGTCCCGGATAAGCGCTGCCTGACCGCGAGCTGAAGGCGTGGTGACGAATTGCTCGGCATAGTGCTTGCTCCGCAGCGGCACTCCGATCATGTCGCGCGCGGCGCGCTTCATTTCGCATGGCACAGGTTTTCGACAAAGCGGCGGTGCTGGGTATCAAGCTGGTCTTGCTGGCCACGCTTGCGCTGCTGCTTGTCTCGATCGCGACCGTGGCCTGGCAGATGACCGCGCCGGTGGCCGCCGGCGTGGCGGTGGCGCAGCCCATCCCGTTCAGCCACAAGCACCATGTCGGCGACGACGGGATCGATTGTCGCTATTGCCACGTGTCCGTGCAGAAAACGGCATCGGCGGGCATGCCCTCGGCGGAGATCTGCCTGACGTGCCATGCCGTGCTGTTCAAGGACGCGCCGGTGCTGGCGCCCTTGCGCGAGGCCGCGAGGACCGGCGTGCCCATCCATTGGCAACGTGTCTACGACCTGCCGGATTTCGTGTTCTTCGATCACAGCGTGCACGTGGCCAAGGGGGTGGCGTGCGTCACGTGCCATGGGCGCGTGGACAAGATGCCGGTGCTGCTGCGTCATCAGGAACTGCAGATGCAATGGTGCCTGGACTGCCATCGCGCGCCCGCGAAACATGTGGGACCCGTGGACCAGGTCTTCGTCATGCGGGACGTGCCGCCTTTGTCCGACGACGACGTCGCCACCTTGCAGC
This sequence comes from Achromobacter aloeverae, assembly GCF_004121055.1. Taxonomy (GTDB): domain Bacteria; phylum Pseudomonadota; class Gammaproteobacteria; order Burkholderiales; family Burkholderiaceae_B; genus Bordetella_C; species Bordetella_C aloeverae. The sequence goes on along the minus strand of NZ_PYAL01000001.1, from coordinate 146,296 downwards.
GCGTCTTCCATTTTGAAAGCGAGGCGCGCATGACCAGCTGCACAACCTGTCATCGGTGATCATGGACAAGGCCCGCACCATACCCATCGTTCCCGTCCCGGACGGATTGTCGGCGAACACGGCGGCGGCCGGCGACCAGGCCGATGGGCCCGCCGATCCGTCGCGGCGCGCACTGCTGAAATGGATGGCGGCCGCCACGGCGCTGGCCGGGGCGGGCTGCAGCGGGCCGCCGGAGGAAGCGATCGTGCCCTACGCGAACATGCCGGAGGGCGGGCCGGGCAACGATCCCGTGTTCTATGCGACCGCGGTGACGCACGCGGGATACGCGCTGCCCGTGCTGGTGGAAACGCACGATGGCCGGCCTACCAAGATCGAAGGCAATCCGCGCCATCCGATGAGCCTGGGGTCGACCGACGCGCGGACGCAGGCCATGCTCTGGCAGCTATGGGACCCGGACCGGTCCAACATGGTGCTTCATGGAGACGCCGTTTCCGTCTGGGATGCGGCGCGGGAGGCCCTGCTGGCGAGGCGCGCGGCGATGGCGGACAGGGACGGCGCCGGGTTGCGGGTATTGACGGGAAATGTGACGTCGCCGACGTTGTTGCGGCAGCTGGACGCGCTGGCGGCGCGGTATCCCGGCATGCAATGGCATCGACACGACCCGGCGTATCCCCTGGCGGCAGAGGAAGGCGCGCGGCGCGCATTGGGGCGGGCGGCCCAGCCCATGTATCACCTGGAGCACGCCCGCGTCATCGTCACCGTGGGCGCCGACCTGTTCATCGACACCCCCCAGGGCGTGCGCCTTGCCCGCGAATTCGCGCACGGACGCGGCGAGGCGCGGTCCGGCGCGCGGGCAAGGCTGTATGCCATCGAAGCGATGCCCGGCTTGACGGGAGCCATGGCCGACCAGCGCTGGAGCATGACACCGGCGGAGATGGGCGGGCTGGTCGAACGCCTGGCGGCAAGCCTGGGCGGCTCGGCCACGCTGGGACAGGAAGGAGGATCCGCTGAGGGACCGGCATGGGAATCCGGCCTCGCCGATCTGCTGCGTGGGAGCGCAGGCGAGGCGGTGCTGGTCGTGGGGCCCGCCTTGCCGGCTGACGTGCATGCCCTGGCATGGCGGATCAATGCGATGCTGGGCGCGGTGGACAAGCTGGTGACGCCGGTGCCGGTCCGGTCCCCGCCGGGCCTGGGCGCGCTGGTGGAGGCGGCGGCTGCCGGGGAGGTGCAGACGCTGCTGGTGCTGGATGCCAACCCGGTCTACGACGCCCCCGGCAAGGCGCGGTTCGAGGAGGTCTTGCGGCGGGTGCCCTGGTCCATGCACGTCGGGCTCTATCGCGACGAGACGGCGCGCGCCTGTACCTGGCATGTGCCGCGGGCGCATGAACTGGAATCATGGGGAGACGTGCTGGCCTGGGATGGGACGCCGACGATCCAGCAACCCATGATCGCGCCCCTGCATGGGGGCATTTCTCCGCATACGGTGCTGCAGGTGCTGGTGGAAGGCGAGGATACGGATGCGTTGACGGTGGTGCGCCAGACCTGGGCGGCACGATGGGGCGGGGATCGCCAGGCGGCCGCCGGGCAAGCCGATGCCGGCGGGAACGGGGTTGGCGAGAACCGGGCTGGCGATGAGCGCTGGCAGGCCGCGCTGCGCACCGGCTATATCGACACGGACAAGCTGGGCCAGGGGACCGAAGCGCACGCGGGGCAGCCGCCATCGGACCATGGCGGCGACCGGCGGGGAGGGAGGGGGGGACGCGCGGCCATCGCCGCGACGGGCATGGGCGACGCCAGGGCGACGCAGGCGGAAGACTTGCCGCGCATCACCGTGCAACTGCTGGCCGACCCCTATCTCGGCGCCGGCGCCCTGGCCAACAACGCGTGGTTGCAGGAGTTGCCGCGGCCCTTGACGCGCCTGACGTGGGACAACGCCGCGTTCATGGGACCCGAGACCGCGCGCAAGCTGCGGCTCGATACGGGCGACATCGCAACGCTGACGGCCGTGTCCGGCGGCGCGGGCGTGGCCGCGCCCGTCCACATCCTGCCTGGCCATGCGGAGGGCCTCGTCACCTTGCACCTGGGCTACGGCCGTCGACAGGCGGGCAGCGTGGGGACGGGGGTGGGCGTCGATGCCTATGCGTTGCAGGACCGTGACGAACACGGCGATCCCCTGTCCACCGTGCAGGCCATCGTGGCGCGCGCCGAAGGTCATCATGCCTACGCCCACGTCCAGACGGAAATGTCCATGCATGGCCGCGACATCGTGCGGGTCGAGGACCTGAACGCGCCGGCGGCATTGCCGGCGGCAGAGCCGCCTTCGCTGTATCCGAAGGTCGACTATCCGGACTACGCCTGGGCCATGACGATAGATCTCGATCTATGCATAGGCTGCAATGCGTGCACGGTGGCGTGCCAGGCCGAGAACAATATTCCGGTGGTGGGCTCGGAGCAGGTCAGGCATGGCCGCGTCATGCATTGGATACGCGTCGATGTCTATCGCGAGGCGCAAGCGACGCTGTTCCAGCCGGTGCCGTGCATGCATTGCGAGAACGCGCCCTGCGAAGCCGTCTGTCCGGTGGGAGCCACGGTGCATGACTCGGAGGGCTTGAATGCCCAGGTCTACAACCGTTGCGTCGGCACGCGCTTCTGCTCCAACAACTGCCCCTATAAAGTGCGCCGCTTCAATTTCTTCGACTTCGCCGATCACGGCGCATCGGCGGCCGCGCATCAGAACCCGGACGTCACGGTGCGGCAACGCGGCGTGATGGAGAAGTGCACGTATTGCGTGCAGCGCATCAGCCGGGCGCGTATCCAGGCGCAGAAGGAGGGCCGGGCGTTGCACGACGGCGAGGTCGTCACGGCCTGCGAGGCCGCCTGTCCCACGCAGGCCATCGTCTTCGGCGATCTCAACGACCCGGACAGCCGGGTCAGCGCGTCGCGCGCGTCGCCGCGCGCCTACGCCTTGCTGGAAGAGACGAATACCCGGCCGCGCACCCGCTACCTGGCGCGTCGCGAGGATACTGCCGCGCGCCTGGAGCCCGACGATGCCTGACACCTACGCCAGCATCACCGATCGCATCTCCGATATCGTGCTGGCGCGCGGGCGGGCGCGCGAGGCGGGATTTCGCGGCGGTTGGCGCGCGCACTGGCGCTGGCGCACGGCGTTCATCGTCACGTCCGCCGCCACGCTGGTGCTGTTCGGCGCCAGCGCCTGGCTCTTTTATGAGGGCGTCGGGCTGTGGGGCGTCAATATTCCCGTGGCTTGGGGCTATGCGCTGGCCAATTTCGTCTGGTGGATAGGGATAGGGCACGCCGGCACCTTCATTTCCGCCGTGCTGCTCTTGCTGCGCCAGAAATGGCGCACGTCGATCAACCGTTTCGCCGAGGCGATGACGCTGTTCGCGGCCAGCATCGCGGGCCTGTTTCCCATCCTGCACCTGGGCCGGCCATGGTTCGCGTATTGGCTGATGCCTTATCCGAACCGCATGGACCTCTGGCCGCAATGGCGCAGCCCGCTCGTATGGGACATCTTCGCGATCAGCACCTACTTGCTGGTGTCCTTGATGTTCTGGTATGTCGGGCTGCTGCCGGACCTGGCCACCCTGCGCGATCGCGCGAAGAGCCGCGCGAAGCAGGTCGCCTATGGCCTGTTCGCGCTGGGGTGGCGCGGCGAGGCGCGCCATTGGGCCCGCTACGAGTCCGCGTACCTGCTGCTGGCCGGCCTGGCGACGCCCCTGGTGGTCTCGGTGCATACGGTGGTGTCGCTGGATTTCGCGATCGGCAACACCCCGGGATATCACTCGACCATTTTCCCGCCGTATTTCGTGTCGGGCGCGCTGTACTCGGGGTTCGCCATGGTGCTGACGCTGGCGATTCCGCTGCGGCATTTCTTCCGCCTGCACGACCTGATCACGATCCGGCACCTGTCGCTGGCGGCACGTGTGCTGCTGGCGACGGGCGCCATCGTCGCCTACGGCTATGCATCGGAAGCCTTCATGGCGTTCTATGGTGGCGATGAGTTCGAGATCGCCATGACCCGCGACCGCTGGTTCGGCGCCTACGCGCCGGTCTATTGGTCCGTGCTGGTGTGCAATGTCCTGATTCCCCAGGTGCTTTGGAGCCGGCGCGTACGGACCAGTCCCCGCTGGCTGTTCGCCGTGAGCCTGGTCATCAACCTGGGGATGTGGATGGAGCGATTCATGATCGTCGTGCAAAGCACGCATCGGGATTTCCTTCCATCGTCCTGGGGAATATTTCGTCCCACGGCGTGGGACTGGACCTTCCTGCTCGCTTCCATCGGCTTTTTCGCGTGGCTGTTCCTGCTTTTCCTGCGCTTCGTCCCAATGATTTCGATGAGCGAGGTGCGGGAAATGGCGTACGAGGAGGAGGGCGAGGGTGCGGCCGGAGAGGGGGCGGCGAACAATACGCGCGCGGATGGATATGAGCCGGCGCGGCGCGCGGCCGCGAAAGCCGGGCCCCGCGTCGGCATCGCGGCGACCGGCGCGCCACCGCGTCGGCTTTACGGCGTAATGGCCGAATTCCGGGAACCGGAGGTCTTGCTGGACGCGGCGCGCGACGTGCGGGACCAGGGCGGCTTCACGATCGAGGCCTACGCCCCTTTCCCCGTTCCCGGACTGCCCGAGGCCGTCGGCTACCCGGGCAGCCGCTCGGTTCCCCGCGCGACCTTGGCGGGCGGCGTGCTGGGCGGTGTCGCGGGCTACGCGATGCAGTGGTACTCCGCCGCGGTGGATTACCCCATCAATGTCGGCGGCCGGCCCTTGCACAGCTGGCCCCTGTTCATTCCGATCACATTCGAAACGACCATACTTTGCAGCGCGGTCTTCGCGGTGCTGGGCATGCTGTGGGCGAACGGGTTGCCGCGCCTGAACCACCCGGTCTTCGATACGCCGGACTTCGACCTTGCCAGCCGCGATCGCTTCTTCCTGTGCGTGCGTTTGCCGGAGGAGGCGATCCAGGGCGACCGGCACTGCCGAGCCGCGTATGCGGCGCTGCAACGGCAGCCGGCCCTGGCGTTGCGGGAGGTGCCGCTATGAGAGGGCGGATCGGCCGCGTGCTGGCGCTTGTCGCCGTGCTGGCATCGGCAGGCTGCGAACGCGCCGCGCAGAACATGTACGACCAGCCGCGCGGAAAGCCCTACAAGGCCGGGGCGCTGTTCCCCGATGGCGCCATGTCCCGCACGCCGCCGCCGGGCACCGAGGCCTACGCGCGCGGCAGCGCGGCGGACACGAGCAGCGGCAGGGAGGGCACGGCGGGCGTCGAGCGCGACCGGCAGGCACGCGCCGCCACGGCGCTGCCGGACCCCGTTACGCCCGCGATGTTGCGCCATGGGCAGGCGCTCTATGGGGTGTACTGCCTGCCTTGCCACAGTCCGGCCGGCGATGGCGATGGACGTATCGTCGAGCGGGGCTTTCCCGCGCCGCCCTCGTACCACAGCGATCGCCTGCGCGAGGCGCCCGACCGTCATTTCTACGACGTGATCAGCAATGGCTACGGGGTCATGGCGGCCTACGGCAATCGCATCGAACCCGCCGATCGCTGGGCCATCGTTGCTTTCGTCCGCGCGTTGCAGCTGAGCCAGCACGCCGTGCCGGATCGGTTGCCGCCGGCGCTGCGGGGGCCGGTTCGGGAAGGATTGGCGCAGGCGGCGGTCGGTGGCAGTGACAGGGACGGTAACGGCAAGGGTAGCGGTCCGGACACGCCGGCGTCGCCTGCCGCCAGCCATGGGGCGAAGGAGAGCGCGCCATGAAGGCGGCGCGTCGGCTCGGTCATTGGGCGCGACCGCGCGCGCCATCGCCGCGCGGCGGCGCCCGCGTGCTTCTTGCCGGCGCCGTGCTGGTGCTGGCGCTCTGCGTCTACGGCCTGCTCTGGAACAGGCCGGACTTCGGCGCCGCGTGGCTCGCCGCCTGGTGGTGCTGGGCGGGCCTGGTCCTGGGCGCGCAAGGCACCCTCTGGATGCAGCGCCTGACCGGTGGGCGGTGGATCGTGCCCATCGCCGCAACCCTCAATGGCTTGCGTGCCGGAACGCCGGCGCTGGCCATCCTCGTCATTCCTGTTTTTCCCTGCCTGCACGCGATCTACCCGTGGGCGCGGCCCGACTGGCTGGATCCCGCGAAGGAGACGGTCTTCCGCGACGTCTGGTTCCAGCCTGCGGGATTCATGGCGCGAACGGTGGTCTATGTGCTGCTATGGACGTGGCTGGCCCGCCTTGACGGCCGTGGCGGCGCGGCGGCGCGGCGCCACGGCCAGGCAGCGGCCGGATTGCTGCTTTACGCCCTCAGCATCAGCCTGGCGGCGGTGGACATGCTGATGTCCTTGACGCCCTCCTGGTATTCGACGGCCTTCGGCCTGGTGGTGCTGGTGGCGCAGCTAAAGCTGGCCATGGCGGCAGCGACATACCGCGGCGCGCGAATCGCCACGCCGGACGCGCGCGGCGACCTGGGAAATCTGCTGATGATGTACGTCCTGACCTGGGCCTATATCGCGTTCACGCAGTTCCAGATTATCTGGGCAGAGAACCTGCCGGCGGAAATCTCCTGGTATCTGCCGCGCGTGGCGGGGCCGTGGGCCCCCGCCGGCCTGGCCCTGGCGCTACTGGGTTTCGCGCTGCCGCTGGCCGTGCTGCTTTCGCGCGGCTTCAAGCGCAATGCGGCATGCCTGCGCGGACTGTCGCTGCTGCTGCTTGTTGTCGGCGCGTGCGAGGCGGCATGGTGGATCTTTCCATCGATCCCGGGGCTGCGCTGGCCCGCCGCCTGGATGGCGGTCGTCGCCGGGCTGGGCATGGGCCTGGTGCTGCGGGGAACCGCGCTGCGCTGGCCGGCGCGCTTGCCGCCGGCGCCGCCGCAACCCACCGGGTCGTCGGAGTCTTCCGTAACGTCGCCGCATGAGGAGGTGGACCATGCATGACGGTATCCACGTGCGCAAGGTCGTCCGCATGGGGTTGACCGGCCTGGGAGTCCTGGCCGTGGTCGTGGCGGCCGCCATGCTGCTGACGTCTCGTTGGGACAGGGCGCGTCCGCCCTCGGCCGCCGCACCGCCCGGCAACTGGATAGCAGGGCCCTTGCTGGAAACGGATCCGCCACTCGATATGGCGGATTACCTGACCCGCAAACGCAAGCTGCTGGACAGCTACGCCTGGGTCGACCGCGCGCATGGCGTTGCCCGCGTTCCCCTGGATGTGGCGATGCAGGCAGTGTCCCAGGGAGCGCGTCCATGAGCACGGTGCGCTGGCTTCCCATCTTGCTGCTGTGCCTGGGCGCCGCTGCGCCCGCCGCCAGCCGGTCCGATGTCTCCCCGGAGGCGCATGTCGCCGAGTTCGCCTTTCGACAGCATCCGGGACAGCTGCTGCCCAGGGTCCGGGGCATGCGCGACGAACAGGGGCGTGACGTAGGATTGTCCGACTATCTGGGACGGCGTCCGGTGGTTTTCATCCTGGGGTACTACCGCTGTCCCGTCCTTTGTTCGACGCTCATGGACGCGGTGCTCCAGGCCTTGCAGACGGTCGATATCCCGCACGAGGTCGTCGCCGTCAGCATCGATCCGGCGGAAACGCCGACCGACGCCGATCGAAAATATGCGTACTACGCCAGCCTGATGCCGCCGGGAGGGGGTGACCGCCTGCATCTGTTGACCGCCTCGGCGCCGGCCATCTCGGCGCTGACGAATGCCGCCGGCTTTCCCTACCGGCGCGATCCGGAAACGGGCCAGTACCTGCACCCGGCCGGCTTCCTGGTGCTGACGCCGCAAGGCCGGATATCCCGCTATTTACCAGGTATCGGCCAGTCCGCGCGCGACATCCGCCTGGCCTTGGTGGAGGCTTCGGGCGGGATGGTGGGGGGACTGGCGGACCAGCTTGTCCTGCTGTGTTCGCACTACGACCCCAGGACGGGGCGCTATAGCGTCGCGGCGATGACCATGGCGCGGGCCGTGGGGCTGGGCACCTTGGGCCTCCTGGTGGCCGGCCTGTGGCTGTCGCGCCGCCGGCGCAGGGCAGGGAGGACGTCATGAGCGGGTTGTCTTCCCTCATGCCGGTGGCGGCCTCGTCGACGGCGCCGCCGACCGATCATCTTTTCCTCAGCCTGGTAGGCCTGTCCGCCGTGATGGCCTTGTCGCTCACCGTGCTGGCGATCGTCTTCTGCGTCCGATACCGGCGCGGCTCCGGCGCGGACCGCAGCCGGGCGCCGGATCATGCGTACGGCCTGGAATGGACCTGGACCATCGCGCCCATGCTCGCGTTCATCGGCCTGTTCCTGTGGGGCGCCCGCGACTATGCGGCCTTGACGCGGCCGCCCCCCGGGGCGATGCCGGTCTACGTCGTGGCAAAGCAATGGGTATGGACGCTGGAACATGAGGACGGCACACGCGAGATAGACGAACTGCACGTGCCGGTGGGGCAGCCCGTGCGCCTGCTCATGACGTCCCAGGATGTCATCCACAGTTTCTACGTCCCGGCATTCCGCATCAAGCAGGATGTGGTTCCCGGACGCTATACAGCCATCTGGTTCACGGCGACCAAGGCCGGGACCTACCATCTCTTGTGCGCCGAGTTCTGCGGGACGGACCATGCCAGCATGGGCGGTGGCATCGTCGCCATGCCGCCGGAACAGTATCGGAAGTGGGCGGCGCGGGGCGAGACGGGACCGGACCTGGCCGCGCGGGGCTACCGGCTCTTCGCGGAACACGGGTGCGCGGGGTGCCATGACGCCCGGTCCACGGTCCATGCGCCGGACCTGACGAATTTGTTCGGACGGCGGGTGTTCCTGCAGGATGGCCGCGTCGTCGTCGCCGACGAGTCCTATATCCGCGATTCGATCCTGGAGCCCGGCAAGGACGTGGTCGCCGGCTATGCCCCCGTCATGCCATCTTTCGCCGGACAGTTCAGCGAGTCAGACCTGATGGCGCTGGTGCAATACCTGCACTCCCATCGTTCCAAGGAGGCCCCGCCGCCATGAGCACCTTACCCGGTCCGGCCGCTCCGGCATCGACCCTGCCGGCAGGCACGGCCTCGCATACCTACCTGAATGCCGGACACACGCTGCGTTCCTGGCTGCTTACGCGCGACCACAAGCGCATCGCCATCCTGTACGCCGTCAGCATCACGGCATTCTTTGTACTGGGAGGCTGCGCCGCCGCGCTCATGCGCCTGGAACTGGTCACGCCACAGGGCGACCTGGTCAGCGCCGATACCTATAACAAGCTCTTCACCGCGCACGGCGTCATCATGGTCTGGATGTTCCTGATCCCGTCCATCCCGTCGGTACTGGGCAATTTCCTGGTGCCCCTGATGCTCGGCGCGGAGGACCTGGCGCTTCCCCGCCTGAACCTGGCGAGCTGGTACCTATACGTCATCGGCGGATGCTTTACCCTCGCTGCCCTGGTGCTGGGCGGCGTGGACACGGGATGGACCTTCTATACCCCGTTTTCCAGCATGTTTTCCCACAGCCATGTGATCGTCACGCTGTTCGGGGTATTCGTCGTCGGCTTCTCGTCCATCCTGACCGGCCTTAACTTCATTGTCACGGTGCATACCATGCGGGCGCCGGGCATGGGATGGTTTCGCATGCCGCTCTTCGTGTGGGCGATCTACGCGACCAGCATCATCCTGGTGCTGGCCACGCCCGTGCTCGCGGTGACCTTGCTGCTGCTTGCCGCCGAGCGGCTGTTCGGCATCGGCTTCTTCGATCCCGCGCTGGGCGGCGATCCGCTCCTGTTCCAGCATCTCTTCTGGTTTTATTCCCATCCGGCGGTCTACATCATGGTGCTGCCCGCGATGGGCGTGGCCAGCGAAATCATTCCGTGCTTCGCGCGCAAGCGCGTGTTCGGCTATCGCAGCATGGCCTACGCGATCCTGGCCATCGCGGTCATCGGCTTCCTGGTCTGGGGACATCACATGTTCGTCAGCGGACAGTCGGTCTACGCGAACATGACATTCTCCATCCTGAGCTTCCTGGTCGCGGTGCCGTCGGCGATCAAGGTATTCAACTGGATCGCCACCCTGTACAAGGGTTCGATCACCTTCGAGGCGCCGATGCTGTACGCGCTGGGATTCGTCGGACTGTTCATGGTCGGCGGGCTTACCGGCTTGTTCCTGGCGACACTGACGATCGATGTCCATGTCACCGACACCTATTTCGTCGTCGCCCATTTCCACTACATCATGGTGGGGGGCGCGGTCATGGCCTACCTGGGAGCCATCCACTTCTGGTGGCCCAAGATCAGCGGACGGCGGTACCCGGAAACCTTGGGACGTATCGCGGCGGTGACGATCTTCCTCGGGTTCAACCTTACGTTCTTTCCGCAATACATCCTGGGATATCAGGGCATGCCGCGGCGCTACCATGCGTATCCGCCGGAGTTCCAGGTGCTGAACGTCGTTTCCTCGCTGGGCGCGGCGGTGCTGGCGGTCGGCTACATATTGCCGCTGTGCTACCTGGCGTGGTCATGGCTGCATGGCGCGCCCGCCGGCGCCAATCCCTGGCAGGCCAGCGGCCTGGAGTGGCGGACGCGCTCGCCGCCGCCCACGTGGAATTTCGATACGCCGCCCGACGGCGGACATGACCCGTACGACTATGCGGGGAGGAACGAATCATGAGCGGCGCCACGCTCTCTGCGCCCGACGTCGTGCAGGCGTACAAGTCCCGGCTGGCGATGTGGGTGTTTCTTGCGTCCGAATTGATGTTCTTCGGCCCCGTGTTCCTTGCGTACGCGATCGGACGCTTCCACCATCCCGAGGCATTCGCGACGGGCAGCCGCCTGACGGACGTCGCCTTGGGCACCACCAACACCATGGTCCTGTTGAGCAGCAGCGCGGCCATCGCCCTGGCCGTCGAATATGCCCACGCTGGCGCCCAGCAAGGGGCGAGGCGCCTGCTCCGTCTGACGCTCTTCCTGGGTGGCGTCTTTCTCGCCATCAAGGGCTATGAATATGCCAACGATCTGCGGGAGGGTTTGTTCCCAAATGCCGACTTCCGCACGGCAGCGGCAGGCGGGCTGGAGGGCGTGCGGCTGTTCTTCTTCGTCTATTTCGTCGCCACCGGAATGCACGCGGTGCACATGATGGTCGGGCTATCCCTGGTTTCCTACATGCTGGTGACGGGCAGCCATAACCCGGGGACGCCGTGGGCTCGCCGCTTGGAAATCGTGGGACTGTACTGGCATTTCGTGGACGCCGTATGGGTTTTCCTGTTTCCCGTGCTCTATCTGGCGGGCCGCGCATCATGAAAGCCGGCATCCGCGCAGCCCGACAACCGGACGACGGCTTGGGCCGCCGTCGCCGCCGCCTGCTGCTGATCTGGGGCCTGCTGCTGTTCCTGGCGGCGCTGACGGTGGGCACCGCCTACATTCCGCTGGGCAGCTTCAACATGCTCCTGAATATTCTCATCGCCGGCGTCAAGGTGATGCTGATCGGCGTATTTTTCATGCATTTGGCGGCCCCGCAGGCGGTGCCTCGCATGACCTGCGTCATTGCGGGGGTAATGCTGGCCGTGATGTTCGCGCTGAGCGGCGTGGACTACTACACGCGGGACCGGGGCAGCAACACGCCGCCGCCCCCTGTCCAGTCTGGCGCCGCCAGGTAGCGCCGGCGCCAGACTGGACATGAGGCGGCGGTATCGCCTGCCGAAATACAAGCCGCCCGCGACAACGCCGCGACGCGTCGGGCCGTATGTCACGCGCCGAAGCCGCCGTCTATCGTCAGGTTGGCGCCGGTGACGAAGCCCGCGTCCGGGCCGGCCAGGTAGGCCACCATGCCCGCGATTTCGTCTGGATGCGCATGGCGTTGCAGCGCCATCAAATCGTGCAGCGACTTGCCGAAATCGGCCTTCTCCGGATTCATGTCGGTGTCGGTCGGTCCGGGTTGCACATTGTTCACCGTGATGCGGCGCGGCCCCAGGTCGCGCGCCATGCCGCGTACCAGGCCCTGCAGGGCGGATTTGCTCATGGCATAGGCCGCGCCGCCAGGGAAGGGCATGCGGTCCCCATTGACGCTGCCGATGTTGACGATGCGCCCGCCGTCGTTCATCCGGGGCAGCGCCGCCTGCGATGCGACGAACACCGCGCGCACGTTCACATCCCAGGTCCGATCGAAGTCTTCCAGCGTGAACGTCTCGACGGATCCCAGCAGCAATACCCCCGCGTTATTGACGAGGATGTCGATGGGGCCATGGGCATCGGTCGCCATGGCCAGGGCGCGCCGCACCGCCGCCGGGTCGGCAGCGTCGGCCGCCAGCGCCAGCGCGCGGCCGCCTTCGGCGTCGACCGCCTTGGCGAGTGCTTGCGCCTGCTCGGGCGAGCCCCGATACGTGAAGGCCACGGCGGCGCCGTCGCGAGCCAGGCGCCTGACGATGGCCGCGCCGATGCCGCGGCTGCCGCCGGTGACGAACGCGGTCTTGCCGGCCAGGGGCAGGGCGGTGGAGGTGGAAGAGGATAGCGTGTTCATGATGTAGGACCTTTCAGGAAAGGAATGGGATGGATGTGAACGACGGATGCAGTATTCCCCGTTCTGCCCATTCCAAATAGTCATGAATGGGTTGTATGATTTTCAACTAATAGTTGAATATCAACTGGGACAATCAAATGGAACGGATGCGACCGTGGAAAGCCTGAACCTGCTGGACGCCTTCATCCGCAGCGCGCAGCTGGGAAGCTTCTCGGCGGCGGCGCGCAGCCTGGGCCTGACGCCAGCGGCGGTAAGCAAGAACGTGGCGCGGCTGGAAGAAGATCTGGGCTTGCGGCTGTTTCATCGCAGCACCCGCAAGCTGGCGCTGACGGGGGAGGGCGAGCAGTTCCTGGAGAACGCAGCCGGGCCCTATGCCAGCCTGCAGGATGCCTTCGCGCATGCCGCCCAGCGCGAAGGCAAGCCATCGGGCGTGCTGCGCCTGAGCGTGGGATTGGGGTTCGGCAACGAATACATCGTGCCCTTGCTGGGAGACTTCCTGGCGCGTTATCCAGGCATAGTGCCGGATTGGCATTTCGAGAACCGCGCGGTGGACCTGGTCGGCGAGGGTTACGACGCCGCGATCGCCGGCGGTATAGAACTGACCGAAGGGGTGATCGCCCGCAAGCTCGCCCCCATCTATGCCATCGTGGTGGCGTCGCCCGCATATATGGCCGGTCGCCCAGTGCCCCGGCATCCGGCCGACCTGGCGAACCTGGAGGGCATCGTGCGACGCTCGGGACCGACGGGACGCCTGCGCGCCCGCACCCTGCGTAATGCCGCGGGCCAGGAAGCGCCCGCGGAAGCCGGCATCCGCATGATCTTCGACGATCCGGAAGCCATGGCGCACGCGGCGATGCTGGGCTACGGCGTGGCGATACTGCCCACCCCGCACGCCGCGCGCTGGATTGCAAGCGGCGCCCTGGTCCGCCTGCTGCCGGAGTGGTATGCGGACCTGGGCCAGCTGTCGATCTACTATCCGAACAAGAGACTCGTCCCGCTGAAGACGCGCGCCTTCATCGATTTCGCGGTGGAAGCCTTTCGCAGGAAGCGCCTGGCGGCGCTGTTCGACCCGCGGTGACCTGGCCACCGCGGTAGTCCCGCTGGCGGTTACGAACCCCGGTCGGCGCTGGTTTCCGGGTCGCTTGCGAGATCGGACGCCGTGCGGGCCGCCATGCCTTGCACCGCCGCCAGCTCGTCCTTGTTCAGCTTGACGGTGGGAAGCCCGTCGCCGCCGTCGACGGCCATCTGCTCGTCGCGTTCCGAAATCACCTCGAAGGTCGACTCGTTGTTCCAGGGGCCCCGCAGGTCGCCTTCGCCCTGCGACATGTTGAAGTAGACGTTGGAGAATTTGGGATCGCCGGGCAGCTTGCCGGGCGGGAAGTTGGGCTCGATGGAGTACAGGGCTTTCTCGAAGGACTGCATGTGGGCGACTTCGCGCGTCATGAGGAAACCCAGGGCTTCCTTGACGCCGGGATCGTCCGTCACGTTGATCAGGCGTTCATAGATGATCTTCGCGCGCGCTTCCGCCGCGACGTTGGAACGCAGGTCGGCGCTGGGATCGCCGATGGTGTCGATATAGCCGGCGTTCCAGAGCTGGCCGCCCGAATTGGTCAGGGCGGGGCCGCCGCCGTAGAGAATCTGCGTTACATGCGAATCGTTGCCGGCGCCCTGCAGCGACCGATAAAGATCGGCTTCCTTCATGGTGGCCTCGGCGAGCTCGCCCTTGGCGCCCTTGTTCAGCATGGCCACCAGCGAGCCGATCACTTCCAGATGGCTCAGTTCCTCGGTGGCGATGTCGAACAGCATGTCCTTGCGGCCAGGGTCGTCCTCGGCGATAGCCTGGGTGAAATAGCGACAGGCGGCGGCCAATTCTCCCTGCGGCCCGCCGAATTGCTCAAGCAGTAGATTGGCCAGGCCCGGATTGGACTGGGCGACGCGTACGGTGTATTGCAGGCGTTTGTTGTGAGCGAACATCGTGGACTCCTGTGTAGGGTTCCGCCTAGTCGGAACGTGGCGGGGTAACGCAATTGCCGTTCCAGCGTGATGAAACCGAATGTGCATCCGCCATCCCGCAGCCTTGTCTTGAGGCATCCCCGCCCGCCGGAGGGCGGATTCCTCCGAAGAAACTTCAAACCATGGCGTATCCATGAGCGTCTTTTGCGCATCGGTACGCGACGACATGGGGGACAGTGGCGGCAGGGCGGGACCGTCATGGCGCAGGGCCGGGCCGGAATGCCGGTCACCCTTCCTTTTCGGGCAGCACGGAAGGCGTGTCGTCGCGAGGTCGGAACATGCCCCCCTCGTCGTCTTTCTCCGGATTGGGATTGCCGTCGAATTGCGTTGCCTTGCCGGATGCGGGGGATTCCTGCTCGCGCCGGTGGTCGCTGGCCTTGCCCAGGTCTTTCTGGACACGGTCGCCGATGTCGACCTGGTCCGTGCGCGAGGGTTCAGGCGCGGGTGTCTTGTCGACGGGTTCCGTCAGGTCGGGTTTGGTCATGGCAGGCCTCTTGGTGTGATGGGAAGCGACCAGGGACCGCAATCGCTATACCCATCACCCCATCACCGCCTTGCCGCCTCACCGCTTCCCCAGCGTCGAACGCAGCCCCATCACATCGTTCGTGGAGATCTCTCCCGCGTCGTTGCCCCACGACTCCCGCACATAGGTCAACACCTGGGCGATCTGCAAGTCCGTCAGCGTCGTGCCGAACGCCGGCATCTCTTGCGGCGGCGGCCCCGTCATCGTCTTCGGGGAGGTTGCGCCTTGCAGCACGATCCGCACCAGCGAGGTCGAGTCCGGCACGAGGACCGATGGATTGCCGGACAGCGCCGGAAAGACCCCCGGCACGCCGGCGCCGTCGGCGCCATGGCAACGGGCGCAGAATCCTTGGTAGACCGCCGCGCCGCCGGATTGGACGTCCAGCGTCCGGTTGCCTTCGGCCGCGAGCCGCTCGGTCCGGTGGCGCTGGTCGGGGTGGAAATGCGCATTGTCCTCGGCCGGCGGGAGCGCCTTCAGGTACGTGGCGATCGCCAGCAGGTCCTCGTCCGTAAGGTGTTGCGTGCTGCTCTGTATGGTCTCGCTCATGGCGCCATAGGCGACGTTGCCGCCGGCGTGGCCGGTTTTGAGGAAAGACACGATGTCTTCGCGGCGCATCCGGCGTATGCCCGCGGCATCGGTGTCGCGCAGGCTGGGCGCATACCAGTCATCGTTCACCTGCCCCGTCAGGAAGTCCGCGGAACGTTCGTCGTAGGCGAGCTCCTGGTATCCCACGCCGCGCGGCGTATGGCAGGCGCCGCAGTGCCCGACGACCTGCACCAGGTAGGCGCCGCGTAGCATTGCCGGGTCGGCCTGCTCCGGCGGCCGGAAAGCGGTTACGGGCGCGAATACGGCGCGCCAAAGGGTCAAGGTCCAGCGTTGGTTGAACGGGAAAGGCAGTTTCGTGGGGGCAGGCGTGGTCGCGACGGGTTCGACGCCCTGCATGAAGTAGGCGTACAGCGCGCGCATGTCTTCCTCCCGCATGCGACGGAAGGCGGTGTAGGGCATGGCGGGGTACAGGTTGTGCCCGTCGCGCGCGATGCCGTCGCGCAAAGCGCGGGAGAAGTCCTCGTAGGTATAGCGGCCTATGCCGTGGTCGGGGTCCGGCGTGATGTTGGTGCTTATGATGATGCCCAGGGGCGTCGTCATCTTGAAGCCGCCCGCGTAAGGCTGGCCACCGCCCCGTGCGGTATGGCAGCCGATGCAGTCCGCCGCCTTCGCCAGGTATTCCCCCCGCCTGGCCAGGTCTTCGATCGACGAAGCCGCGGGGATGGCGTGCTGCGCGCTTTCGCCGACGCCCCCGGTGATCCGCTCCGGCGTGTCCTTGCTGTCGGGCCACAGCGCCACCGCTCCGAGCAGGATCGCGGCGATGCAGGCGGCGACCACATGCCGCCGGGGGATGCCCTGGCGCCGGTCGTTCATGGAAACTCCTGGGGCAGTTCCTGGCCAGCCGTCGTGCCGGGGCGCGTCGTCCGGACGCCGTCGTGGACCGGCCGGGCGCTCCTGCGCAACAGCCAGCGCGAGGCCACGGCCAGTCCCGCCGCCAGGTAAGCCAGCCCGCCTGGCACCCACATGATGAGGCCGCCCAACTGCTGGTCCTGCACCGGATCGAGGCCCAGGGCGCTGGTGGGTTCGATATAGTCGGGGTACCACACCCCGGGCGCCAGGGTCAGCAGGGCGCCCAGCGCCGCGGTGTGGACCATGGTGGTGAACAACCCGAGCATGGCGTGGCCCGTACGGTTGCCCGCGGACGGCTGCGGGAAGGCGGTCCACCAGAAGAGCAGCGCGGTCGCGAGAAAACTGAAGTGTTGCAGGACATGGATGGCGGGATGTTCCAGCGCCGCCTGGAACAGGGTGGGGACGTGCCAGGCCCAGAGGGCCGTTGCGTGCAATATCCAGGCGCCCAGGGGCGCGCTCAAAGGACGCCAGACGGCGCGAAAGCGCCGCGCATGCAGCCAGCCGCCGATGGATCGACGAAGGCCCGGCGGCAGCGCCCACAGCCAGATGGCCAGCGGCCTGCCCAGCACCAGCAGTGGGGCCGCCACGATCATCAGCAACTCGTGTTGCAGCATGTGGGCAGAGAACAGCGCCGCGCTCAGGCCGTCCAACGGGGAAAGCAGCGCGGCCGCGAGCGCCAGCCAGCCGAGCGCGAAGGCCGCCAGGCGCTTGCGGCGCAGCGCGCGGCCCGGCGCCTGTTCGTCCTTGCGCGCCGTGCGGCGGGCCAGCCTGGCATAGCCCGCGAGATAGAGCAGCAGCGACAGCGCCATCAGCGCGACGATCCAGGGTTCGGCGGTCCAGGCGAGGAAGTCGGGTAGCGGGGCGTCGGACGCCAGCATGTGGGCCGACGCCGGCGGCGGCAGGGCGGCAAGGGCGGCAAGGGCGGCGCAGGCAGTTGCGCGGCGGATGGCCCAGGCGACCGCGCCGGCCCGCGCCCTCCGCCACGGCGAAGCGCGTTCAGAATCGAGGCGCGAGATAAATAACCGCATAGATCGGTATCCAGCTTGCAACGACGAAGTACCAATACACCGCGTTTTCGCTGACGTCCACGTGGCGTCGGCCTTCGAACGGGCCAGTGTGGAGCAGCACGGTAAGCACGGCAGAATCGATGGCGTCCGTCACGAGATGCGTGGTATGCAGGCCCAGCAGGAACCACAGGATGGACCCATAGGCATTGGACGACCAACTGATGTTCAAGTGCATGAACTCCAGCCATCGGATGGCCAGGAAGGCCAGGGTGAATGCCATGCATGCGTCCATCCAGCGCGCCGCCGCCCGCCGGTCGCAGCGTTCGGCGGCGGCCTTGGCAAGATGGGCGGGCCACAGGCTGGCGAGCAGGACCAGCGTGTTAACGGTGCCCCAGGTCAGGTCCGGCGGCTCCGCGCTGGTCGGCCATTGCGCCGCGAGACCGCGCAGGTAGAAATACGTGAGTACCGCCAGGGCGAACACCGTGCTCTCGATCAGCATCAGGCCGATGGTCGCCCACCAGATGATGCTGCGGTGGCCGAAACCGAAGCTGGGCAGGGTCCGCACATCGAGTGCGACAGCGTCGCCAGGCGGCTCGCCCGGCGGCGGAATGGAAGCCGCCTTCATGGGAATTGCTCCAGCGCGCGGGACCGCGCCGTCGACCTGCGCGTGGGCCAGAACCAGGCGATCATGGCCGCCGCCACGGGCACGGAGCACCAGACCACCGCCCAAGGCGTGAAGATGGATCCGATGAACAGCAGCGTGGTCGCCAGGGCGCTGACGAAAGGCCAGGCAGACGGTTCCGGAAATGCGACGCGCAGGTCTGGCCGGGCATCGGTCACCGTGGTGATGAGCACTTCGCGCGCGTCGACGGCCAGTCCGCTGACGCAGGACGGGGTGCGCGCCGGCTCCCATAGGGGGTTGTCGCCGTGGACGACCGGCACCACGTCGAAATTGTGGGGCGGAGGCGGGCTGGACGTGCTCCACTCCAGCGTTCCCGCGCGCCAGGGGTCGGGGCCTGCCAGCGCGCCGCGCCGGCGGCTCAGGAAGACATTGGCGAGAAAGGACAGCACGCCGGCGGCCAATATCCATGCGCCCGCGGTGGCGAGCAGGTTCATCCCGTCCCATCCCATGTCGCGCGGATAGGTCCACACCCGCCGCGGCATTCCTTGCAAGCCCAGCAGGTGCATGGGGAAGAAGGTCACATTGAAGCCGATGAAAAGGAGCCAGAAGTTCCACTTTCCCAGGCGTTCGCCCAGCATGCGGCCGGTGAACTTGGGAAACCAGTAATAGAAGGCGCCGAATAGCGGGAATACCGCGCCGCCGATGAGCACGTAATGAAGATGGGCGACCACGAAATAGGTATCGTGCACTTGCAGGTCCAGCGACACCGATCCCAGCATGACGCCGGTCAGCCCGCCCAGGACCAGGATGAAGAAGAAGCCCAGCATGAACAGCAGGGGCGTTCTCCATTGCAGCCGGCCGGTCCACAAGGTGGCGATCCAGCAGAAAATCTGAAGGCCCGACGGAATGGCGATGGCCAGGCTGGACGCGGTGAAGAAACTCTTGCCCACCTGCGGCAGGCTGGTCGCGTACATGTGGTGGACCCAAAGGCCGAATGCGAGGAACGCCGTCGCGAGCAAGGCCAGCACCATGGCGGGGTAGCCGAAGATGGGCCGCCGCGCGAACGTGGGGATGATGGAAGAAATGAATCCCAGCGGCGGCAGGAAGATGAGGTAGACCTCGGGATGGCCGAAGAACCAGAACAGGTGCTGCCATAGCAGCACGTCGCCGCCTCGCGTCGGATTGAAGAAGTGCGTGCCGACCAGCCTGTCCAGGATCAGCGCCGTGCTGCTGACCATGACGGCCGGCATGGCGAACAGCACCATGAACTGGGTCACCAGTGTCGCCCAGACGAACAGGGGCATGCGGCGCAGGGTCATGCCCGGCGCGCGCATCTTGAAGATGGTGACGATCAGGACGATGGCCTCCAGCAGCGCGGCCAGTTCGGTGAACGTGATCATCTGGGCCCAGATGTCGGCGCCCTTGCCGGGCGAGTAATTGATACTGGCCAGCGGGACGTAGGAAAACCAGCCGGCGGCCGGCCCGGCGCCCACCGCATAGGCGCCGAACAGCAGCAGGCCGCCACACAGGAACACCCAGTACGCATAGGCGTTCATGCGGGGGAAGGCAACGCTGCGCGCGCCTATCATCAAGGGCACGAGGTAGGTGGCGACGGCCTGCATGACCGGCACGGCGAAGAGGAACATCATGGTCGTGCCGTGCATGGAAAACAGCTGGTTGTACGCTTCAGGGCCCACCAGGTTCTTCTCCGGGCCGGCCAGTTGCGTGCGCATGGCCAGGGCCAGCAGGCCGCCCAGGAGGAAGAAAGCCATGGTGGTCGCCATGAAGCGCCGGCTGACGGTCTTGTGGTTGATCGCGCAGACGATGCCGCGCCATCCCGGCGGATCGCTCCAGGTCTCGGCCAGGCGCCGGACGTGATCGGCCGGGGCGCGCGGCCCATCGACAAGGCGGTCGTCGGCCGGGGCTTGCGCGCTCATCGTAGCGACTCCAGGTAGCTGACCAGGCTTTCGGCATCCTGCCTGCTCAAGGGTGTGGCCGGCATTGCGGTGCCCGGCTTGATCGCATACGGGTTGCTTATCCACTTCAGCAACTGGTCGCGGGTATTGGCTACCGTGCCGGCGGCCAGCATGGGCCGATCGGCGAGATGCGTGAGGTCGGGGCCCACGGTGCCCGCGGCCTGCGTACCCGCCACGGTATGGCAGGAAGCGCAGGCGTGCTCGACAAACAGGCGTTGGCCCCGTTGCAGTGCCTGATCCTGCACGGGCGCGGCGGGCTGGCGGCGCCGTTGGCGCCAGGCCTCGTAGTCCGCCGGCGTGTCGGCCGTCAGGAAGAAGGCCATGAGCGCATGCTCGGACCCGCAGAATTCGGCGCATTGGCCGCGATAGGCGCCTGGCTGGTCCGCGCGCAGTTCCAGGGTGGCGTCGCGGCCGGGAATCATGTCTTTCTTGCCGTGCAGGTTGGGCACCCAGAACGTGTGGATCACGTCCGGGGACTTCAGGTCGATGATCACCGGCCGCCCGACCGGGACATGCATTTCATTGGCGGTGACGAATTCCGTATTGCCCTGGTCGTCCTGGTAGCGCATTTCCCACCACCATTGATGCCCGACGACCTGTATGCGCACGGCGTCGGCGACAGGCAGTTTCGAGAGCGCGCGGTCGGTATAAATGTCCACGGTGACCAGGCCGATCAGGGCGAGGACGGAAACGATGGTCGCGATACGCACTGCGCGCGTGGGGCCGCTGTCGTCCTGGACACTGGGCGTGGCAGGGAGAGGGCGCGCATCGCGCGCGCCGCGGGCATTGCGCGTCGACCGCCATAGCGCCACGATCAGGGCCAGGAGGACCAGCGCGAAGGTCACCGTGCAGACCCACAAGGTGAGGTTCCACAGGTGGGCGATGCGTGCCGCCTGGATACCCGCCGGCGCCAGCGCGCTCTGGTTGTCCGCGGCGGCTGCCGCCGCGGCGTAGCCGGCGCAGGCCAGGCTGGCCATCGCGGCCTGCCCCGGCGGCAGCCGCCGTGGCCACAGCCGGTTTGTTCGCGTATTCATGCCTGCTTGCGCAGCGTGATCGGAATGGACTTGGCCGCCGGGACCTTGCTCTCCTTGGCATGGTGCCAAAGGGGAATCAGGGGGTTGCACTCCGGGTAATACGACCACGCGCAGCCGGCCGGGATATCGAAGGAGCGGACTTCCAGGCCGGCGACTTCGCGTTCATGGCCATCATGCGCCACCGTGGATGCGATGACCTTGTCGTTCTCCCGCAGCCCCAGCCGCACCATGTCGTCGGGGTTGAGCATGATGACCTTGCGCGTGCCCTTGATGCCGCGGAAACG
This sequence comes from Achromobacter aloeverae, assembly GCF_004121055.1. Taxonomy (GTDB): domain Bacteria; phylum Pseudomonadota; class Gammaproteobacteria; order Burkholderiales; family Burkholderiaceae_B; genus Bordetella_C; species Bordetella_C aloeverae. Next base: position 124,925 of record NZ_PYAL01000001.1, on the reverse strand, counting down.
ATCGTCCAGGGCATAGATGGTGGTGTTGAACTGGTTGTCGCCGCGCGTGGTCATCAAGCGCAGCACGCGGCCGTCGTGCTCGGGCATGTCGGCGTCCTCGTCATACGTCTCGGGGACGATGAAATTGGCCTTGCCGGTTTCCGTGTTCCATTTGCGTTCACAGGCGCCGAGCGGACGATGGAAGCCGCCCGGATTCCACATGCGCGTGTTGAGGTCCTTGAAGATCTCCGGATAGGTCGCCTCGATGGCGTCGCGCACGCGGCCATAGTCCGCCACCCAGCCGTCCCAGTCCACCGTGCCGCGGTCGCCCACCGTGGCTTTCGCGATGCCGGCCACGATGGCCGGCTCCGAGAGCAGACGGTCGCTGGGCGGCTCGTTGCGTCCGCGGGAACCGTGGAAGCAGCCCGTGCTGTCTTCCATCGACACCGCCTGGTCGCCCGTGGCCTGGCGGTCGATGTCGATGCGGCTCAGGCAAGGCAGCAGATAGGCGACGCGTCCGTGCAGCAGATGGCTGCGGTTGAGCTTGGTGGCCACGGCGACGGTCAGGTCCAGGGTCGACCACGCCGGCTCCATGCGGGTGTGGTCCGGCGTGGCACGGGCGAAGTTGCCGCCCAGGCCGATGAAGGCCTTCACCCGGCCATCCAGGATGCCTTCGCAGGCCTCGATGGTGTTCATGCCTTTCTTGGACGGGGGATCGAAGTGATAGAGCGACTTCAGTTTTTCGGCCGGCACCTTGTCGGGTTTCTCGGTGATGCCGACGGTGCGTTGTCCTTGCACGTTCGAATGCCCGCGGATGGGACATACGCCGGCGCCAGGCTTGCCGATATTGCCCCGGAGCAGCAGCAGGTTGGTGATCATCTGCACGTTCTGCACGCCGTTGCGATGCTGGGTCAGTCCCATCCCATAAAGCACCATCGCGGCCTTGGCCTGCGCATAGGCGCGGCCCGCGGATTCCAGCGCCGCGCGCGACAGCCCTGCGTGACGCTCTATCTGGTCCCACGACGCGCCGCGCATGGCCTGCGCGAACGCTTCGTAGCCGTGGGTGTGCTCGGCGATGAACGCATGGTCCAGCACGGCCGGGCCGCCTTGCGCCCGCGCGCGGTCGTCCTCTTCGATCAGGTACTTGCACAGCCCCGTCAACGCGGCCGTGTCGCCGCCCACCTTGACCTGGTGATACTGAGTGCTGATCACGGTTTTCCTGCCCGTCAGCATGTCCGCCGGCGCCTGCGGATTACGGAAGGCGACCAGGCCGGGCTCGCGCAGGGGATTGAAGGTGATGATGGGCACGTCTCGCTGCTCGCGCGCGTCCTGCAGCTGGTGGAGCATGCGGGGCGCATTGGTGCCGGTGTTGTGGCCGAAGAAGAGCATGCAGTCGGTATGCTGGAAATCCTCCAGCGTGACGGTGCCCACGGGGACGCCTATGGTCTTGGGCAAGCCGACGGACGTGCTCTCGTGGCACATGTTCGAACTGTCGGGCAGGTTGTTGGTGCCGTACAGCCGCGCGAAAAGCGCATACATGTAGGAGGTTTCCAGCGACGCGCGGCCCGAGGTGTAGAACACCACGGAATCCGGCTGCAATCGGCGCAGGCGCGCGCCGATATCCTCGAAGGCCTCCTGCCAGCTGGTTTCCTCGTACTTGTCGGTAGCGGGATTCCAGCGCATGGGCGCGGTAAGCCGACCGATCTTCTCCAGGTCGTGGTCGCTCCAGTCGAGCAGCTGGGTACAGGTGTGGGCCGCGAAGAAATTCGGCGGCGCCGTCTTGGTGGTGACGTCCCAGGCCGTGGCTTTCGCGCCGTTTTCGCAGAATTCCAGTGGATGCGGATGCGCGGGCTTGGCCCACGAGCAGCTGACGCACATATAGCCGTCGGGCTTGTTCTGATGAGTAAGAAGCGCGGAGCCATGCAGAAGGACGTGTTCCTTCGCCAGGCTGCCGGCGACGGCCTTGGCGGAACCCCAGCCGCCGACGGCGTTGCTGGGGGTAGTCTTGGGCTGGGCGCTCATTTCGGGCTCGCTTTAGAGGTATAGTCCAGCCGCCCGGGGGAGCGGCTGTCGTGGCAATGGTCGTGCCAACGGTCGTGCAACCGTGCTTAGGCGGACCCGGCAAAGCAAACGTTATGCCCGGCCGCCACGTCAAGGCGTGAGCACGACCTTGATACACCCGTCGTCCTTGTCGCGGAACGTCTTGTACAGCGCCGGACCCTCTTCCAGCTTGGCCCGATGGGTGATGACGAAGGAGGGGTCGATCTGCCCGTCGGCGATGCGCGCGAGCAGGTCGTCGGTCCAGCGCCGCACATGCGTCTGGCCCATGCGCCACGTCAGGCCCTTGTTCATCGCCGCGCCGAAGGGAATCTTGTCGATCATTCCGCCGTAGACCCCGGGTATGGACAGGGTGCCCGCGGGGCGGCAGACGTAGATCATCTCGCGCAGCACATGCGGCCGGTCGGTTTCCAGCATGACGGCCTGCTTGGCGCGGTCCAGCATGGAATCCATGGACCGGCTGGCGTGCGACTCCATCCCGACGGCGTCGATGCACTTTTCCGGACCTTTCCCTTGCGTCAGGTCGCGCAGGCGGTCCAGTACGCTTTCCTCATCGAAATTGATGGTCAGGGCTCCCGCCGCCCGCGCCATGGCCAGGCGCTCCGGCACCCGGTCTATCACCACCACCTGGCGCGCGCCCAGCAGCAGGGCGCTGCGGATCGTCATCTGGCCGACGGGGCCCGCGCCCCAGATCGCCACCGTATCGGTGGGCTGGATATCGCACTGCACCGCCGCCTGCCATCCCGTCGGGAAGATGTCGCCGAGGAACAGGACCTGCTCATCGCTCAGTCCTTCCGGGACCTTGACGTGCGTGGTGTCGGCGTAAGGCACGCGGACGTACTCCGCCTGGCCGCCGGCATAGCCCCCCGTCAGGTGGCTATAGCCGAACAGTCCCGCCGTGGTGTGGCCGAACACCTTCGCGGCTTCGTCGGCATTGCGGTTGGTGCGCTCGCAGACCGAGAAATTGCCGGCCCGGCATTGGTCGCATTCGCCGCAGGTGATGGTGAAGGGGACGACCACGCGGTCGCCCTTGCGCAAGGTCCGCACTTCCTTGCCTGTCTCCACCACCTCGCCCATGAACTCGTGGCCCATGATGTCTCCATGCTTCATGCCGGGCATGAAGCCATCGAAGAGGTGGAGGTCCGAGCCGCAGATCGCGCAGGCCGATACCCGCACGATCGCGTCGCGGGGTTGTTCGATGCCGGGATCCTCGACGTTATCGCAGCGGATATCTTTCTTGCCGTGCCAGCGCAGTGCTCTCATGGAATGCTCCTCGGTCGTCGCGGCGCCGTGATGGCGCGCGCGGACCGGGGAGGGCAACCGGCGTGCCGCGGATGACTACTTCACCACGGTGACCGGCACCTTGGCCAGGTGCAAGGTCTTGGTCGTCACCGATCCCAGCCACATCCCGGCGGCCGCGCCCAGGCCGCGGGTGCCCATGACGATCTGGTCGCAATGGTGCTCGTCGGCGGTGGCGACGATGGTCTCGGCGCTGCTGCCGGCGCGGATATGCGCCGTATAGGGAATGCCCTTGCCATCCAGCAGCGCCCGGGCCGCCGCCAGCGCGGCATCGCCTTCTTCCTGGTGGTAGTGCTGGATCGTGCTGCTGTCGATGAAGCGGCGCACATGAGGGGAGTTGATGGGGATCGGGACGTTCAGCAGATGCAGGGTCAGCGGCTCGAACATCTGCTTGTGGTCGACCACATACTGAAGCGCCCTGAGGGCAGATTCGGAACCGTCGATGGGAACGAGCAGGCAGCTCATGCAAACCTCCTTATGGCCATGCCGCGAGGCGCGGGGGCCTGGCGGCGTTCGTGGGCGGAACAGGACAGGCGTCGCCAGCGGCGGAAACGGGGCTTCCGAGAGGGCGTCCGAGGCTGACAACGCCCTGACAATATCACGCGATTTTCCGCGTGGGCTGTTGCGCCAGGTCAAGAAAGGAGCCATGGAGGGACGAGATGCGTCCGCATCGTGCGTGGGCTTCACGCGAAATACGTGGGAATCACGCATAACGCGGATCGCGATAGAAATCCTAAATGCTTGATCCAAAAGGGTAAGTTTGCTTTCTAAAACTTGGCACATGCTTTGCATTTGGGATAGGGCCACGAACCGCGTGGCCCCTTTTCCTGAAGAGTGCGACGACTTATGCCTTCCCTGAAAATTATTTGTCCCAACGGGCACCTGGGGTTCGCGCCCCTGCGCGTGGAAAGCTTTAGAGCGGGCGTGGATGCCCAGCCGGACTACATCGCGGCCGACTCCGGCAGCGACGACGTCGGCCCGGTGCCGCTGGGTTCGGACACGTCGACCAGCCCCGAGGCGTGGCAGCGGCACGACCTGGAGCAGATGCTGTTGGCGGCGCGCGCGCGCGGCGTGCCCATGATCATCGGCTCGGCGGGCGACACCGGTTCGAACAGCCGCGTCGACCTGTATGTCCGCATCGTAAAGGAGCTGGCGCGCCAGCATGGACTGGCGCCTTTCAAGATCGGCTATTTCTACTCGGAAGTGGATCCCGCCTTCGTGCGCGGCAAGCTGCGCGATGGCGGCATCGTCGCCGGGCTGGATGGCTACGCCGACCTGACGGAGGCGGAACTGGATGCCACCGACCGCATCGTCGCCGTGGCCGGCGTCCAGCCTTATCTGCGGCTGCTGGAAGCGGGCGCCGACGTTATCATCGGCGGCCGCAGTTCGGACGCGGCGGTCTTCGCGGCGCCGGCCTTGCATCACGGCTACGCGGCCGACCAGGCCTACTACCTGGGCAAAGTGCTGGAGTGCGCGTCCTTCTGCGCGGAACCCTACGGTGGCAAGGAAACCGTCATGGGCGAAATCAGCGCCGAGGACGTGCGGGTGACGGCCATGCACCCCGACCAGCGCTGCACCATCGCGTCGGTGGCGGGCCATGCCATGTATGAGCGGTCCAATCCCTATGACGAGTTCTTCGCCGGCGGCAGGCTGGACATGCGCGAATGCCATTACGAGCAGGTCAGCGAGAAGACCACGCGCATCACCGGCTCGCGCTTCATCCCTTCGGACCGCCTGACCGTGAAGCTGGAAGGCGCCGGCAAGGTCGGCGAACGCTACATCGGGCTGTGCGGCATTCGCGATCCCTACACCATCGCCAACGTCGACCGCGTCATCGACTGGGCGCGCGAGAAGGTGCGCGAACGCTTCGGCGACGACGGCTATGAACTGCACTACAAGGTCTATGGCCGCGACGGCGTGATGGGAGAGCTGGAGCCGCTGCGCAAGCAGCCCGGCCACGAGCTGTGCGTCTTCGTGCAAGGGGTCGCCCCCACCGACGGGATGGCGGAAGAGGTCACCTTGACCGGGCTGCGGCAGATGTTCTACGCGCGCCTGCCCGACGTGAAGGGTACGGCCGGGTCCGTGTCCTTTCCCCTGGACGAGGTGGTGCGCGCCAGTGCCGCGTATCGCTGGACCCTGAACCACACCATCGAGGTCGACGACATCTTCGACCTGTTCCAAGTCCACATGACCGAAGCTTGAAGGCCGCGCCATGACCACGAAGAAACTCAGCGAACTCGCCAAGACCATACGCAGCAAGAATGCCGGGGTGAACAAGATCACCTTCGACATCATTTTCCGCGACCGCGCCACCTACGAGGCGGTGAAGCGCTCGCGCGCCCTCACGCGGGATAGCGTGGCGGCGCTCTACCGCATCGCGCAGGAGCGGATTTCCGATTTCGTGGAATACGATCCCGGACTGGCGATCAAGTTCACCGTCTATCGTCTGCGGCCCAGCGGGTCGGCGGGCGATGGCGATATCTTCGGCGCCCAGCAGTACGCGCCGCTGCTGGACGTGCCCGTGAATTTGCCTGTGTCGTCGTAGACCGCCGTGCGGGCCCGGCATACGCCTACGCAAAGCGCGGCCCCGGGTCCCGCCATCTACCATCCATGGGGCCTCGGCCCCCGTTTCAAGCAAGGGGAATCAACATGAAACGCATCCTGTCCGGCCTGGCGCTGGCCGCCTGGGCACTGGCGTCGCCCGCCGGCGCGCAGACGGCCGTGCCCAAGCAGATCAAGATCGTGGTGCCGTTCTCCGCCGGCGCCAGCAACGACGCCATCGCGCGCGCCATCGCGTCGCAACTGGGCGATGAGTTGAAGGCCGTCGTCATCGTGGAGAACCGCGCCGGCGCGGCGGGCATCATCGGGTCCGAATACGTGGCGAAGTCGCCCAAGGACGGTACGACGCTGCTGCTGACCTCGTCCACGTTCCTGACGTCCGCCGCCACCCAGCCTCAAATGCCCTACGACCCGGTCAAGAGCTTCGCGCCGGTGGCCATGGTGGGGCAAGGGCCGCTGGTGGTGGCGGTGTCGGGGCTGGCGCCTTATGGCGACCTCAAGAGCCTGCTCGACCAGGCCCGCGGCAAGCCGGATACGTTGAACTACGGCACGGCGGGCATCGGGTCGCTGGCGCACCTGGCGACCGTGATGATGGACGATGCCGCGAAGGTATCCATGACGCACGTGCCGTACAAGGGCGCCGCCAACGCGGCTTCCGACCTGGCGGGCGGGCAGATCGATGTGATGCTGGCCAACTACAGCTCGCTGGCGTCGCTGGAGCAGGGCGGCAAGATCAAGCTGGTGGCGACCACGGCCAAGGACGCCAGCCCGGCGTTTCCCAAGCTGCCGCCCGCGTCCAGCGTCGTTCCCGGGTTCGCCATCGATATCTGGGTAGGCGTCTTCGCGCCCGCGGGCACGCCGCAGGACCTGGTGGACCGCTACAACAAGGCCATCAACCGCATTTCCCGCACGCGGCAGACCACGGCGCTGCTGGACATGGACGGCACCGTTCCGGAAAGCCTGACCAGCGCCGAGTTCGGCGAACGGGTCTCCAGGGACTATGCCCAGTGGCGCGACCTGGCGCGCAGCCACCACATCACGGTGGAGTAGCGGTCTTGCCCATGCCCAGCCTGGCCATCTGGTGGCGCAGTGCATGGCGCGAGAGGCCCAGCAGGGCGGCGGCCGAGCCCAGGTTGCCCGCCGTCGCCGCGAGGGCGGCCGCAATCATGCCGGCCTGGAAGGCCGCCGTGCGGGCGGCATAGTCCCCGTGCGCCGCGTCGAATGGCGTTGCGGGCGCGGCCTGCGCCGCGATCGTGCCGGGCATGGCGGCCGGTCCCGCTTCGGCGACGGAGGCCGCCATCCCGGCCGAAGCCGCTTCGGCGTCGGGCATGGCGTCGCGCACGATGCGCGCGGGCAGGTGCTCCATGCCGACCGTGTCGCCGTTCTCCAGGATGCAGATGCGTTCGAGCAGGTTGCCCAGTTCGCGCACATTGCCCGGCCAGGCATAGCGGCGAAAGACGTTCTCGACGTCTGGCGCCAGGCGCCTGAATCCGCTGGCGTGCATGCGGCCGTAGCGGTCCAGGAAGCGTTCGGCCAGCACGAACACGTCCTCGCCGCGCTCGCGCAAGGGCGGCAGGTTGATCGACACCACTTGCAGCCGGTAGTAAAGGTCGTCGCGGAATTTTCCGGCGTGGACCTCGCCCAGCAGGATCTTGTTGGTGGCGGCGATGACGCGCACGTCGGTGGAAACTTCCCGTACCGCGCCGATGCGGCGGAAGCGGCGGCTGTCCAGCAGCGTCAGGATCTTGGCCTGCATCATGGGTTCCAGTTCGCGCACCTCGTCCAGGAAGACACTGCCGCCGTTGGCCGTTTCCAGCAGGCCGGTCTTGCGCGCGACGGCGCCGGTAAAGGCTCCCCGTTCATGGCCGAACAGTTCGGATTCGAGCAGGTTGCCGGGAATGGCCGCGCAGTTGATCTCGGTGAAGTCCTTGCCCGCGCGCGCCGAGTGGTCGTGCAGGGCGCGCGCCACCACGCCCTTGCCCGTGCCGGTCTCGCCGTAGATCAGCACCGTGCTGGCGCGGCTGCGGGCCACGCGCAGGACCAGGTCGCGCAGGGCGACGATGGAGGGATGGTCGCCGACGATGGTCTCGGCGAGCGGGGCAGCGATCGCGGTCATTCTTGCTGGCCTATGGCGTCCGACCACGGAGAGGTGACTTCCGTCGCGCCGAAATGCCGGTCCCCGCTGGCCATGACGGCCGAGGGGAACGCATAGGCGTAGGGATAGAGCGTCGCCTGCGTCCGCACCGTGGGAAAGGCCGCGCCCAGCGCATCGATCACCGCCGCCGGCAACCTGCTGTTGGCGATGACGGTGCCGCTGCCGCTCATGTCCATGCGCGGCTGCCGGAAGGCGTCTTCCAGCGTCAGGCCGTAGTCGTTGAGAAAGACCGACAGTTGCAGCACCGCGCCCATGATCTTGCGTCCGCCGGACGCGCCCAGGGCGTAGCGGTCGCCCGCCGCGGTTTCTCCCACCACCGGGCACACGTTCATCAGGCATTTCTTGCCGGGCGCCAGCGAGTTGGGACGGCCGGGTTCCGGATCGAACCACATGATGCCGTTGTTCATCAGCAGACCGGTCGATGGCGATACTACCTTGGCGCCGAAGGCGGAGAGCAGCGTCTGCGTGACGGCGCACATGTTGCCGTGACGGTCGACCACGGAGAAATGACTGGTGCAAGCGGGCGCCTTGGGCGCGTCGAGGTCGCCCATCCTCGCCAGCCGCTGCTTGAACGACCGGTCCAGCGCGCGTGCCATGGCGACATAGGCCTGTGGCCCAGGGAGGTCGCGGCCGGCGGCCGGCGCGTCCAGCGCGGCTTGCAGGTCATCCAGCGCCACCTTCAGGCTGGGGCCGGCGGTGTATCCCGGCGCCGCATGGATGCGGGCGCCGCGATAGGGGATGGTCAGGGGCGCTTCCATCCTGGCGGCGTAATGGCGCAGGTCCTGGCTGCTCAGGTAGCCCCCCTTGTCCTGGATGTCGCGCGCCAGGGCCTCGGCGATGTCGCCGGTGTAGAACGCCGCCGCGCCGTGGCTGGCCAGGTGCTCCAAGGTCCGCGCCAACGGGCCCTGGTCCAGGCGCCGTTCCGCAAGGGCGGTCCATCCGCCCACGATGGGCCATTGCCCGTCGTCGAGAAACATGGCCGCCGCGTGGGGATCCTGGGCCAGGTCGCGCGCGCAGGAGGCGATCAGCAGCCCGGCGTACCAGTCGACCAGCAAGCCCTGCCTGGCCATGTCGACGGCCGGCGCCAGGACGTCGCGCCAAGGCAGCCTGCCGTAGCGGTCATGCGCCAGGCCCATGCCGGCGACGGTGCCAGGCACCGCGATGGCCTTGGGGCCGCGCAGGTTGAGGTCGTCCCGCACCGCCGGCCAGCCGAAGAACTCGCTGCGGGGTGCTTCGGGCGCCAGCGGGTAAGCGGCGGGGTCGAGGCCGGCGGGGGCGTGCAGGCCGAAGTCGATGGCGTAGGCGCGCTGCTCGTCGGCGCGCCAGACGACCATGGCCCCGCCGCCCCCCGCGCCGCTCATCCAGGGCTCGGCCACGCCCAGCGCGAACGAGGTGGCGACGGCGGCGTCGACGGCATCGCCCCCCGCGTCGAGCACCGCCACGCCCGCCAGGGCCGCGCGGCGACTTTGCGCGGCGACGATGCCGCCGCGGCTTTCGACCATGGGCTTGTCCACCACCTGCGTGCGCGACAGGTTTTCGCTGCTCGCAGCGATGGCGGGAGGCTGTGGCTGTTCCATGGGCGGGGCTCCGGGTTGGGGGGAATGGGCGGTGCGTACGCCGGACCCGGCGGACCGTGGAAGGATAGCCGACCAGCGGGAACGCGAGTACCAGGGGGGTGATTACCAGGAGACGATTACCGGCTGGTACGCGGAGTAAGATGGCAGCGGACTCCAGGAAGGGGAAGGGTGAACCGTGTACGCGACGACCATAGGAACTGTACGCCATGTGTTCGACGGGCTGAAGGACGTCATGGCACGCGCCACGCCGCTGCGTAGCGGCGATGTCCTGGCGGGCGTCGCCGCCCGCTCCAGCGAGGAGCGCGTGGCGGCGCAATATGTGCTGGCCGACCTGCCGCTGCGGACCTTCCTGGATGTTGCGCTGGTGCCCTACGAAACGGATGAAGTCACCCGGCTGATCCTTGACACCCACGACGCCGAGGCGTTCGCGCCCGTGTCCCACATGACGGTCGGCGAGTTTCGCGACTGGCTGCTGGCCGATACGACGGATACCGCGGCCCTGACCCGGCTGCGTCCCGGACTGACGCCCGAAATGGTGGCGGCGGCGAGCAAGCTGATGCGCTTGCAGGACTTGATGCTGGTCGCCGCGAAGTGCAGCGTGGTCACCCGCTTCCGCAATACGGTGGGCTTGCCTGGACGGCTATCCGTGCGCCTGCAGCCCAACCATCCCACCGACGACGCGCGGGGCATCGCGGCGAGCATCCTCGACGGCCTGCTGCTGGGGGCGGGCGACGCCGTGATAGGCATCAACCCCGCCACCGACAGTCCCGCCATGGCCAGGGATTTGCTGTGCCGCCTGGACGACATGCGGGAGCGCCTGGATATTCCCACGCAGAGTTGCATCCTGACGCATGTGACCACGGGCATGAGGCTGGTTGAACGCGGCGCGCCGGTCGACCTGCTGTTCCAGTCGATCGCGGGCACCGAAGGCGCGAACCGCGGCTTCGGCATCGACCTGGCCTTGCTGGCCGAGGCCCATGAGGCCGCGCTGTCGCTGCAACGCGGAACGGTAGGGACCAACGTGATGTATTTCGAGACGGGGCAGGGCAGCGCGCTGTCGGCGGGCCAGCATCACGGTGTCGACCAGCAGACCCTGGAGGCGCGCGCCTACGCGGTGGCGCGCGCCTATTCGCCGTTCCTGGTGAATACGGTGGTGGGTTTCATCGGGCCGGAATATCTCTACGACGGCAAGCAGATTACGCGGGCCGGCCTGGAAGACCAGTTCTGCGGCAAACTGCTTGGCGTGCCCATGGGCTGCGATGTCTGCTACACGAACCACGCGGAAGCGGACCAGGACGACATGGACGCGTTGTTGACGCTGCTGGTGGCGTCGGGCGTGAATTTCGTCATGGGCGTGCCGGGCGCCGACGACATCATGCTGGGATACCAGAGCACATCGTTTCACGATGCGCTGGCCATGCGGGAACTGCTGGGGCGGCGGCCCGCGCCGGAGTTCGAAGCGTGGCTGGTGAAACAGGGCCTGTGCGACGGGAAGGGCCGGATACGTCCGGCGTCCCTGCCGCCGGCCTTCGCCGCCTTGTTGCCGTGAGGATGCGCACGATGACGACAGATGATACGAAGGACCCGGCTGCGGACCTGCCTGATACGGCCACCACGGCCCCGCTGTGGCGGCGGCTGCGGGAACTGACGGCGGCGCGCATCGGCCTGCCGCGAACCGGGGCGTCCCTGGCCACCGAGTCCTTGCTCGATTTCCGCATGTCGCATGCGAGGGCGCGCGACGCGGTGCATGCCGCGCTGGACATCGATGCCTTGCGCGCCGACCTGCTGCCCTTGGGCCTGCCCGTGCTTCATTGCCGCACCGAGGCGGCGGAGCGGGAACGCTACCTCTTGCGCCCCGACCTCGGACGCCGGCTGGACGACGAATCGCGCGAGCGCCTGCTCTCGTGCGGGCATCGCGGCGCGGATCTCTGCATCACCGTGGCGGACGGGCTGTCCGCCACCGCGGGACAACATCATGCGACCGCCTTGCTGGGCCACCTGGCGCCATTGCTCAGGCGGCAAGACTGGTTGCTGGGTCCCCTGGTCCTCCTGGAGCAGGGCCGGGTTGCCGCCGGCGACGACATCGGCGAGGCGCTGGACGTCAAATGCATGATCATTTTGGTCGGAGAGCGCCCCGGCCTGACGTCGCCCGATTCGCTGGGCGCCTACATGACGTGGATGCCACGGGTCGGCCGCACGGACGCGGAACGGAACTGCGTCTCGAATATTCGCCCTCGGGGCCTGCCCCTGGTCGACGCGGCGACGAAGATCGCCTACCTGGCGGGCAGGATGCGCGCCGAAGGTTGTTCGGGCGTGCGCCTCAAGGACGAAATAGCCGACGATACCGATATCTGAGCCGCACGCCGGTCCGTGCGGATTCCTAGGGTTTCCACTTATTTGCATACGTATGCAAGGATTCAACACTGCCTTCCATCACGCAGTCCTCTCGATGACTTTTTGCAGGGCAGGAGACCCATGATTCGCTACCTCAAGCGCGGCCGCGCCGCCGCCGTGAAGACCGAAGACGATGCCAAGGTGCGCGCCACCGTCGAAGGCATCATCCGCGACATCGAAACCCGCGGCGACGACGCCGTGCGGGAATACAGCCGCAAATTCGACCAATGGGACCCCGCGGATTTCCGCCTGTCCCGCGCCCAGATCGACGCCGCGCGCAAGCAGCTGTCGGCGCGCGAAATCGAGGACATCGCCTTCGCGCAGGCCCAGATCCGCAACTTCGCCCAGATCCAGCGCGCATCCATGCGGGACGTGGAGGTGGAGACCTATCCGGGCGTGGTGCTGGGCCACAAGCACATTCCGGTGAATGCCGTGGGCTGCTACATCCCGGGCGGCAAATATCCCATGCTGGCCTCGGCGCACATGAGCGTGCTGACCGCCAAGGTGGCTGGCGTGCAGCGCATCGTCTCCACCGCGCCGCCTTACCAGGGCCAACCGCATCCGGCCATCGTGACCGCCATGGACATGGCCGGCGCCGACGAAATCCTCGTGCTGGGCGGCGTCCAGGCCGTCGTCGCGATGGCGGTCGGCACGGCTACCGTCGCGCCGGTGGACATGCTTGTGGGCCCGGGAAATATGTTCGTGGCGGAAGCCAAGCGCCAGCTCTATGGCCGCGTGGGCATAGACCTGTTCGCCGGTCCCACGGAAACCCTGGTCATCGCCGACGACAGCGTGGACGGCGAACTGTGCGCGGTGGACCTGCTGGGGCAGGCCGAGCACGGCCCGACGTCGCCGGCCATCCTGCTTACCAATAGCGAGAAGCTGGCCCAGGACACGCTGGCCCAGGTCGAACGTCAGTTGGCCAGCCTGCCGACCGCGGCAATCGCGGCCAGGAGCTGGGCCGACTGCGGCGAGGTCATCGTTTGTGACACGCCGGAGGAAATGCTGCGCGTGGCCGACGATCTCGCTTTCGAGCACGTGCAGGTCATGACGCGGGACCCGGATTACTTCCTGCGCAATATGACCAACTACGGCGCGCTATTCCTGGGGCCGCGCACCAACGTCAGCTTCGGCGACAAGGTGATCGGCACCAACCATACGCTGCCGACCAACCGCAACGCCCGCTATACCGGCGGCCTGTGGGTGGGCAAGTTCCTGAAGACATGCACCTACCAGCGCGTGCTGACGGACGCCGCCAGCGCGGCCATCGGCGAATACTGCTCGCGCCTGTGCCACATGGAAAACTTCGCCGGCCATGGCGAGCAGGCCAACATCCGCGTGCGCCGCTACGGCGAGCGCCCGGACCTGCCGTGGTACCAGCCGGTGGCCGCCGGAGCGCAGGCGTGATCGCCTTGCCCAAGGCCCCGGGGTTCGGCCTCGCGGGTCGCCGCGCGCTGGTGACGGGCGGCAGCGGCGGCATCGGCCTTGCGGCTGCCGCCGCCCTGGGCCGCGCCGGCGCGCATGTCACGGTGGCTGCCCGGCGCGGCGCCGAGCTGGAGGAGGTCTGCGTGGCGCTGCGGGCGGAAGACATCGCGTGCGACGCCCAGGTGCTTGACGTCACGGATGCGGCGGCGGTGGACCGCGTCATGGCGCAAGGCGAGGCCTATGACATCCTGGTGAACAATGCCGGCATGAATCGTCCCAAGCTCCTGGCCGAGCAGCCCGACGAGGATATCGACGCGGTCCTGGATCTCAACGTCAAGGCAGCCTTCCGTACCAGCCGCGCGGCGGTGCGGCGTCTGCTGCGGGAAGGGCGGGGCGGGTCCATCATCAATGTCTCGTCGCAGATGGGGCATGTAGGCAGCCCCCGGCGCACCCTGTATTGCGCCAGCAAGCACGCGCTGGAAGGCATGACCCGGGCGCTGGCCTGGGAGGTGGGCACGGCGGGTATTCGCGTGAACACGATCTGTCCCACCTTCATCGAAACGCCGATGACGGCGCCCATGTTGGCGCAGCCGGGCTTCCGGGACTGGATCTGCGCGCGCAACGCGCTGGGCCGGGTCGGACGGCTGGAAGAGGTGATGGGGGCCATCGTGTTCCTTGCCAGCGAGGCCTCCAGCCTGGTGACGGGCAGCGCCCTGATGCTGGACGCGGGATGGACCGCCGCATGAGGACCTCGCCGCGCGCGCAGGACGTGGCGGACCTCGCCAAGGTGTCGCAGTCCGCCGTCAGCCGCACCTTCACCCCCGGCGCCAGCGTGTCGGAGCAGACCCGGCGCAAGGTGCTGGCGGCCGCGCAGAAGCTGGGCTATCGCCCCAACGCGCTGGCGCGCAGCCTGATCACGCGCCGCAGCCGCATCGTGGCGCTGGTGATGAGCTATCTGGAGAACCAGTTCTACCCGCTGGTCATCGAGAAGCTTTCGCAGAAGCTGCAGAAAGAGGGCTACCACGTCCTGATGTTCATCGCCGAGGTGGACGAGGCGGCCGATGGCGTGCTGGCGGAGATCCTGCAATACCAGGTCGATGGCATCGTGATGGCGTCGGCCATGCTGTCGCCCAACATCGCGCGCAGTTGCGCTGAAGTGGGCGTGCCCGTGCTGCAGTTCAACCGGCTATCCATGCTGGGCGGGCTGGCGCGCCACGCCAGCAGCTCCGTCACGTCGGACAACCCGGCCGGCGGTCGCCTGGCGGCGCGCCTGCTGGTGGCGCGCGGCTACCGCCGCTTCGGTTTCCTGGCGGGACTGGAGGACTCGTCGACCAGTATCGAGCGGGAGCGCGGTTTCCGCGAGGAATTGCGCGCGCTGGGTCACGACCTGCACCGGCGCGAGGCGGGACATTACGACTTCGACCAGGCGCAGGCGGCCACGCGCCGCCTGTTCGCGCAGGGCGATATCGACGCCGTCTTCGCAGCCAACGATCACATGGCCATCGCCGCGCTGGACGTCCTGCGGCTGGAGCTGAAGCTGCGCGTGCCCGAAGACGTGGGCGTGGTCGGTTTCGACGACGTGCCGCAGGCCGCCTGGGGCGCCTATCGGCTGACCACCGTGCGGCAGCAGTTGGAGCCCATGGTCGACGCCACCGTCGGATTGCTGCGGGAGCAGATGCAGGCCGAGCTGCGGCCGCGCGACATCGTCGTGCCATGCGTGCTGGTGGAGCGCGCGACGGTGCGGTCGCGGGAAAGCACATCAACATGAACACGCGGGCGTCATATCCGCCCGCATCGAGATTCGCAGGAGACTATCCATGTATCGCAAACTAGTAGGCGCGCTGGCCGTGACGGCCGCGCTCGGGTCCACGCTGGGCGTCGTCGCCACGTCCGCGCATGCCGCCGGCGCCAAGGGCGCCTGGCCGACGCACACCATCCGCTACATCGTGCCGTTCTCCCCCGGCGGCGTATCCGATGGCGTGGCGCGGCTGATCGCCGAGCAACTGACCGCGCGCCTGGGCCAGTCCGTCATCGTCGAGAACAAGCCCGGCGTATCCGGCATCGTCGGCACGCAGCTGGCCGCCCGCGCCGAGCCCGACGGCTACACCATCGTCGGCGGCACGATCACGACGCACGCGGTCAATCCCTTCTTCGTCAAGTCACTGGGGTATGACCCGGTCAAGGACTTCGCCCCTGTCGCGCTGGTGGGCATGGTCAGCAACGCGCTGGTGGTGCGCGCGAACAGTCCCTACGACACGGTGCAGGCGGTGATCGACGCGGCCCGGGCCAAGCCGGACACCCTGACGTATGGCACCGCCGGTCCGGGCACGTCGCAGCACCTGTCGGGCCAGCTGTTCCAGTCGATCTCGGGCACCCGCCTGCGGCAGATCGTCTACAAGGGCGGTTCGCAATCCATGATCGACCTGATCGGCGGCCAGATCGACATGGTCTTCGATACGGTCGCTGCGGAACGTCCCATGATCGATGCCGGCAAGGTGAAGGTGCTGGGCGTCACGTCCGCGAAGCCGCTGGCCGACCTGCCGCAGGCCAGGCCCTTGGCGGAGCTGGGCCTGCCGGGTTTCGAAATGCAGTCCTGGCAGGGCATCTTCGCGCCTGCCGGCACACCCGCGCCCGTCGTGGACCGGCTGGCGCGGGAAATCGCAGCCGCCGTAGCCACGCCCGAGGTTCGCGCTAAATTGACGATGCTGGGCGTCGCGCCGGATGGGCGCGGCCCGGCGGACTTCTCGGCGTTTCAACGCAGCGAGATCGAAAAGTGGGGCAAGGTGATCAAGGATGCCGGAATCCAGGCGGACTGACGGCCGAGCCTGCCACTGACAGGACGAGCTACCGGCGATAGCCCCGCGGAATGGCGGAATGGCCGTTGCGCCCGCGCGGCGCCTTGTTCCATCACGCCACGGTGGCAGCCACAACAAGGAGACATGCATGACCGATACCCGCTTTCCCATCGATGGCCGCCTGCCCGACATGCTGCGCGGCGGCAAGCCCTTGCGCGGGCTGTTCAACGGCCTGCCCAGCCCGGCCATTGTCGAAATGTGCGCCTATGCCGGCTTTGACTTCGTGATCCTGGACAACGAGCACGGCAGCGCCGACCTGGACGTCACCGAGCACATGCTGCGGGCGGCGCGGGCGTCGGGCATCGTGCCGGTGGTGCGCTGCTTCGAGCACGATCTTCCGCGCATCCTGGACATGGGCGCCAGCGCGGTGCAGGTGCCGATGGTGCAGAGCGCGGAACATGCCCGGCGGTTGGCGGACATGACCCGCTATCCGCCCCTGGGAGGCCGCGGCAGCGCATTCAGCACGCGCGCCGCGGGCTATGGCGCCTTCGGCGGCGCCGCGCACACGCAGCGCAGCAACGACGGCATCGCCTTCATCGCCATGATAGAGACGCCGGAGGCGATTGCCGCGGCCGACGCCATCGCGGCGGTGGACGGCGTGGACGCGGTATTCATCGGTCCCAACGACCTGGCGCATGCCATGGGCCATGGCAGCGACTGGAACGCGCAGCCGGTGCAGCACGCCATCGAGCGGGGGTTGAAGGCCATCGCCGATGCGGGGAAATGCCCCGGCATCATCGCGTTGACGCCAGCCGACGAGGAGAAGTACGGCGCCTGGGGGGCGCGCTACTTCGCCAACGTGTCGACCAGCATCATTACCCGGGCGCTGGCGCAGGCGGCCTCGGCGGGGCGGGATGCCGGGGTCCGATATTGAAAGGTAAATGAAGGAAAAGTCTCCGAACGGATGAGGATGGCGCGCAAACCCGGCGAATAGGTCCCTAATTCCCGGGTTTAAGCAAAAAACTTCCAATGCGCTTACTATTCTGTCCGCAGCCCTGTGTCGCAGTAAAACAGCCGCCGGTGGATACAGAACGTGGGGGCGTTCTCATCGGAAGGACAAGAGCGGATCACATGGGCGATACATCAATGAATAGGTATCAGGAGAAAACCTTGAACATTACCCGTCGCCGTTTCAACACGGCCGCCTTCGGTCTGGCGTCGATCGCCGTGGCTCCCAAGATCGCTTTCGCGGACGACAAGTGGCCGTCCAAGCCCATCCGCGTCATCGTGCCGTTCGCCCCCGGCGGCGCCAACGACCTGCTGGGCCGTGCGGCCGCGGAAGGCATCGCGAAGTCGCTGGGCGTCAGCGTCATCGTCGAGAACAAGCCGGGCGCCGGCGCCGTGATCGGCACCGACTACGTCGCGCGCGCCGAGCCGGACGGCTACACGTTCCTGATCAGCGCCGCCGGCGTGATCTCGAACAGCATGATCCGCAAGGTCCACTACAAGGACAGCGACCTGGTCCCGGTGGCCATGGTGGGCCTGGCGCCGTCCGTGGTGGTGGCCCCGGCGAACTCGCCGTACAACAACCTGAAGGAATTCGTCGAAGGCTCCAAGAAGGGCTCGGGCTTGCACTTCTCGACCGCCGGCACGGGCAGCACGCCGCACTTCGTCGAAGGCATCCTGACCACCAACTACGGCGCCAAGCTGGACCTGGTGCCCTACAAGAGCGGTGGCGAATCGGTGTCCGCCGTGATCGGTGGCCAGGTCGACGCGACGTCGGAAGCCAGCATCGTGGTGCTGCCCATGGTCAAGGGCGGCAAGCTGAAGGCGCTGGCCTGCACGTGGTCCGAACGCATCAAGGCCTACCCGGAGTTGTCGACGGCCGCCGAGCAGGGCTTCCCCGACATCAAGATCGCGCACTGGGCCGGCGTGCACGCGCCCAAGGGCGTGCCGGACGCCATCCTGGACCGTGTCGCCGCCGGCGTCGACGCCGCGATGAAGGACCCCGTCAACGTCAAGCGCTTCACCGAGCAGGGCATCGAGCCGGTCGGCGGCACGCGTGCCGACTTCGTGAAGTTCTGCGATGAAGAGCGCGCGCGCCTGGGCGCGGTGGTGAAGGCCACCGGCATGCACCAGGACGACTGATACCCGCAGGGTATCGGGCCGGGCCCGCGGGATCGCGCATCTCGCGGGCCCGGGCAAGGGAGGGGAGGCCGTTCACGCGGCCTCCCTTTTTGCTTGGTAAGGTTGAAAGGCGGGCCCATGCCCCCTGGCCGTTTCAGGCGATCGGCTGCTGGTAGTGTTCGGGCGTCAACACCTCGAACGCCAGTGCCAGCTTCAACAGCGTCTTGTCCGCGCCCAGCGATCCGATGAACTGCAGCCCTATGGGAAGTCCGGCGGCGTCGAAGCCGTTGGGCAGGCTGATGGCGGGATGTCCCGTCATGTTGAAAGGCATGGTCCAGGGGAACCAGTTGGCGCGTATCCCTTCGATGCGCTGGCCGGCGATCTCGATAGGATCGTACAGGTCCTGGTCCAGGGGCAGGGCGGGACGCAGCAAGGTGGGCGTGACCAGGATGTCGGCGTCGGCCAGCAGGCCCTCGACGTGGCGGAACAGTCGCGTGCGGCCGAACATGGCTTCCTGGTAGTCCGCGGCCGTGAAGTGCTGCGCGGATTCGATCTGGCGTATGAAGGTAGCGCTGAAATCGGACGGCCGCTCCCGCACCAGCTTGCCGAACCGAGAGCGCCACACGGTGTGGTTGACCGTGCGCCAGATGGGTTCGACGTCGAACTCCTCGCCCGCGTCGAAGGGTAGGACCCGTGCGCCCGCGTCCTCGATGGTCTTCAGCGCCGCCGTGAAGGCCTGCTGCACCGACGGCTCGACCAGCTTGCCACGGGGCGCCAGGCAGAACTTGACCGTGCGGCCTCGGAATGATGCCACCGTCTCCTCGTCCCAGACCGGCGCCGCGCCGCGCGCCATGGACCAGGGATCGCAGGCATGCCCGCCGGCCATGGCGTCCAGCATCAGCACGGTATCCATGACCGTGCGGGAAATCGGCGTCACGTAGGTCTGGTTGCCATACGTGTCCTGTGCCTGGCTGTGCGGAACCACGCCCAGGCTTTGCTTCAGGCCCACCACGCCATTGACGGCGGCGGGGATGCGGGTCGATCCTCCGCCATCCGTCGCGATTCCAATGGCGCCGATGCCCGCCGCCACGGCGACAGCCGCGCCGCCGCTCGATCCGCCGCTGGAGTGCGCGGCGCTCCAGGCATTGCGCGTATCGCCGAACAGGGGCGACCGCGTGATGCACTGGCTGCCGAACTCCGGCGTGGTGGTCTTGCCGATGAGAATCGCGCCGGCCTGCTTCAGCCGCGCGACCGCCGCGGCGTCCTGCTGGGGCACGTGGTCCCTGTACATCACCGTGCCGTACGTCGTGCGCACGCCGGCGGTATCGACCAGGTCCTTGGCGCCGTAAGGAAGGCCGTGCAAGGGGCCGCGGTAGCGTCCCGCCATGATTTCCTGTTCGGCGATCCTCGCCGCGTCGAGGGCTGCATCGCCGCAGAGCGTAATGAAGCAGTTCAGCGTCGGTTGCAAGCGCTCGGCCCGATCCAGCATGGCCCGGGTCAATTCGACGGGGGAAAGGCGTTTCCCTTCGATCAGCCTGGCCAGTTCGACGGCGGATAGATAGCTCAGATCGCTCATGGATTCCTCGTTTTCGGCGCCCGATTCGACGATTACTGGGACGACTAGTGGGACGACTACTGGGGGTAAGTACCTATGTAGATACAATTAAGGCGTCCGTAGTATCCCAGAAAACGGGAATACGGGCCTCCAAGGGGAAATCAAAGTTCCGAAATTCCAGGTTTTATCAAAGGGCCTCCAAGGGGAGGTACATAGGCGAGTTGGCATGACGAAGCAGTGGCATTTCGCAAGCCTGATCCTGTTGGGCGCGGCGCTGGCGGTGCCGGCGCTGCGCGCGCAGGCCCAGGATGCGCCGAAGGACCTGCCCAAGGGCTTGATCAAGATCGTGGTCGGCTTCGCGCCAGGCGGCGCCGCGGACTTGACGGCGCGGACCTTCGCCGAGCAGTTGTCCCGGGAAGGCGTGAAGGAAGTCATCGTCGACAACCGTCCGGGCGCGTCCACCCGCATCGCCAACAGCTATGTGCAGCGCGCCGCGCCCGACGGCCTGACGCTGCTGCTGGCGACATCGCCGGCGTTCACGATCTATCCCTACACCTACAAGAATCTCGGCTACGACACCCAGAAGGACTTCCGCCCGATCGCGCTGCTGGTGGACATCCCGACCGCCATCGTCACCGGCGTCGACCAGCCCTATGGCAACATGAAGGAATTCGTGGCCTGGGCGAAGGAGCATGCCAACAGCGCGACGATAGGCCTGGCCGCGCAGGGCAGTTCTGGGCAGTTGGGGGCCATCGCGCTCGGCAAGGCCATCGGCGTGGATTTTGCCCCGGTGGTCTACAAGGGCGCGTCCCCCATGTTGGTGGATGTGGTCAGCTCGCGCGTTTCCATGGGTTGGGACGCCGCCGCCAGCATGGTGCCCTTGTACCAGGGCGGCAAGATCAAATTCCTGGGATTGAGCGGGTCGGAGCGCCTGGCATCCCTGCCTGGCGTGCCGACGGCGAAGGAGCAGGGGTATCCGCAGTTCGAGGCGGCGACCAGTTTCTACGCGATCTTCGCGCCCGCCGGCCTGCCCGACAAGACGGCGGCGGCGCTGGAAAAAGTGTTCCTCAAGGCGGCGCGGGATCCGGGCCTGGCGAAGAAGCTGCAGGAAAATGGCCTGGTGGTGAAACCCATGGACCATGCGCAGCTGGCGGAACGGGTACGGAAGGAGCAGGCCTTCTGGGCGCCGCTGGTCAAGGAATCGGGCATACAGTTCGAGTGATCCGGGACGGCGCGGACCCCGATGAACGCGATCCGCGCGTGTGTCGCCGGCGCTGGCGATCTTATTGCCAGGAATCCCGGGTACGGCCTCCACGCGTCGCCGCGTAGGTGGAAGAGAACGCGCCGATCAGCATCGAAATGAAGGCCCACAGGGCGAAGCCGGCCGCGGCCTTGCGGGCGGCGTCGGCGGCTTCGACGGCTTTTTGCTTCGCCTGGTCCGCGGCCTGCCGGGCGCGGTTGATCGTGTCGTCGATGCGCTTCTCGGCCGTGGGCTGGTCCACGCCCGTCTGGACCGAGATCACCCGCGCGACGTAGGCCTTGTCTTCCGGCGTGACGTTGCCGCGCGCGATGCTGGCGGCCACGATGCGGCCCACTTCAGCCTTGGCGGCATCGCCCTGCGTCGCGTCGGGACGGTCGGATCGGAACAGCGTGTCGGTGAAGTATTGCGTGGATGGCATCATGCCGCCCCCGCCGTTGGCGTTGCCGGCGGCGCTGGCCGCCCCGGCCGTGACGGCCGAGGTGGCGGCCGCGCCGGCGCCGGACACGGCGCTCGCGCCGACATTCGCCACGCCGCTGATGGCCGACGACGCGCCGGCCGTCATCAGGAAAGCGCTGACGGTGGCGCCCAGCGCCCAGACCAGGAAGCCGTGGGCGGTGTCGCGGAAGAAGACCTCATCCGAGTGGACGTCGACCCACTTGGTCCGCAGGCGGCCGGCGATATAGCCGCCCAGGCCGGCCGAGATGATCTGGATGACCACCAGCCAGATGATGGCACCTATGCCTATGGCCTTGGCCGACGCGCCATCGCCGCTCCAGGGCGAGGACGACGCCAGGCCCAGGCCGGCGCCAGCCACCAGCAGCATGAGGTAGGTGGCGGTCGCGACGAAAGCGCCAGCCAGGACGGCGCCCCAGGAGACGGCGGACCCGAACGACTCGCGCTTGCCGATGGAGGCGGGGGAGCCTGTTGCCGGCACGCCGGCGGTGTACGAAGGACTCGTTTCCATTTGGTTTACCTCGTTAAACAGGGGGATGGGTGCGGCGGGGCTACGCAAACCGCATACCCGCCACCTTTTTCCATCGTGCCGCCGCCCATGCGCATCGGACCGCCGCGCTGGGTTCGCGGCGGACCCGCGATGTCACCGCGCCGGTTTTTCGGCGCTGGCCGGCGCGCCGCGGTCCTGCGGCGGTGGGGTGTACAAGCGCTGCACGTCCTTGTTGGTAACGGCGTCGTTGTCGTCCCGCTTATCCTGGCCGGACCGGGGGACGGCATCCTTGCCGGACGGGGCATGCGAGTCGCCCTGTGCGCCGCTGCCTTGCGGCCCGCTGCCGGAAGCGCCCAGGCCGCCACCGCCTTGGCCGGTCTCGTTATGCAGTCCTTCTCCTTCCTTGCCGGAGCCCAGGCCCTGGGCCCGCGCCGTCGGCGCGAGCGTTACCGCGAGCGCGCCCATCCCGGCCGCGAGCGGCAAGGCGCCTTGGGAAAGAGTGCCCAGCCACAACGGCGCGGCCGTCGCCAGGGACGCGGCGACGCGGGCAATGCGGAGTCGCCGGCAGCCGCCGGCAGGTGTGCGTTTCTTCATGGTCGCGTCCTTCTCTGAAGTAGGGGAGGCAGCAGGCCCCGGCGCCTTATGGTCGAGGCCCGGGTGCGCGCCGGCGCGGGCGGGACCGCGAGGCCCCGCCGCCATGGCCGGTGGCCGGCGCAGAGCACATCTCATGCCTGCGGCAGCGCCATGGCGGGTGCTTGTGCCTGGGCGCGCTGCTTGGCGACGGCGCGGACCGCGTAGGCGATGGCGCCCGAGAAGGCCTCGTCATAGCAGGCATGGGCGCCGCTGGTCGCCACCACTATCCCATCGACGATCGCGCTGCCCCATACGCCGGTGTCGCCGGCCCGCAGCAGATGGGGGGACACCGTGGCCACCGCCTGGGTGTCGGCGCCCAGGCGCCACGCCGTCCTCGCCTTGGCGCGGGCATAGCCGGCGTAGTCGGCGTCCCACTGGTCGCGTGGCTTGCCGATGGCGTGCTCCAGCAGGATGGCTTCGTCGAACGTGGCTTCCCACGGCCGCACCGCGGGATTCATGATGACGATATAAAGAATGCCGCTGTCTCCGTATTGGGAATCGGCAAGCGCGGCTTCCATGGTCGGCATGACGAGGGATAGCGCTTGCGCGGCTGCCCTGCGGTCGAGGAAATAGGAGGCGGGCGGGGTGTCTGTCGCGGAGGTGGCGTGCATGGCTGGACTCTGCAGGAGAAGAGGGGAAGGGAAAGCGGGGATACGCGCTCGCGCCAGCGCAAGCGCTGTTCCTCGTCCCTTCGACCTGCCAGGCCGCCGGGGATCTCCGCCTAGCCGTCGCCCGTGACGGTCTCCCGCTGCGCCGTCACGGCGCGCCGCCATGCGGGTACGGCGCGTATGACCACTTTCTCCATTTCCACGATAAGGAAAAACAGTACGGCGCCCGCGAACAGCTTGACCCAAACAAGTGTAGCCAGCGCTTCGGTCGAGAAGATCGCCTGCAAGGGTGGCGCGTAGGTGAACAGCAGTTGCAGCACCACCACGGCGAGTATGCCGTACCAGAGCAGCGGATTGCCTCGATGCGCGCGTGGGGTCAGCGACGACAGGATCAGGTGCCGGCTATTGAGCAGGTAGAACACCTGTCCCAGGGTGATGGCATTGACCGCCGCCGTGCGTGCCATGGCTTCGGACGCACCCTGCGCGCGCATCGCGAAGAACGTCAGCAGCGTATATATCAGCAGCGCCGCCCCGACGAACAACACCCGCCAGATGCCGAAGCTGTTGAGTATGGGCCGGTCGACGGCGCGCGGCGGCCGACTCATCACATCGGATTCGTGCGGCTCGAATGAGATCACCAGGCCCAACGCCACGGACGTGATCATATTCACCCACAGGACCTGGGGCGCCGTGATGGGCAGGGCGAAGCCGAACAGGATGGCCGCGGCGATCACGGCGCCCTGGGCGACGTTGGTCGGCAGCATGAACAGGATGGCCTTCTCGATATTGTTGTAGACCGTGCGGCCTTCCTTCACCGCGGCCGAGATCGACGCGAAGTTGTCGTCGGCCAGGATCATGCCGGCCGCCTCCTTCGTGACCTCGGTGCCCTTGATGCCCATGGCCACGCCGATGTCCGCCATTTTCAGCGCGGGAGCGTCGTTGACGCCGTCGCCCGTCATGGCCACCACCTGGCCGTTGGCCTGGATGGCTTTCACCAGGCGCAGCTTGTGTTCCGGGCTGGCGCGGGCGAACACATCGATGCGCCGCACGCAGTCCTGCAGCGCCGCGTCGTTCATGGCTTCGATCTCGACGCCGGCGACGGCCGTGCGGCCGTCGCCGATGCCCAGCATGCGCGCGATGGCCGCCGCGGTGATCTTGTGGTCGCCGGTGATCATGGTGACCCGTATGCCGCCCTCGTGGCATTCGCGTACGGCTTCGATGGCTTCCTTGCGCGGCGGGTCCATGAGGCCCACGAGGCCCAGGAACACGAGGTCGCGCGGCAAGTCGCGCGGATCGAGTCCACCGGCGCGGCCGCCCAGGCCAGGATCAGGCAGCCACGCCAGGCCCAGCACGCGCTCGCCCTGTGAGGCCAGCCGTTCTCCTTCGCGCACGAAATACGCCCGGTCGATGGGGCAGACGCCGCGGACCGTCTGCTGCCGGTCGCAGTGCTCCATGATGACTTCCGGCGCGCCCTTGACCAGCAGCATGTCGCCGTCGGCTGCCCGGTTCAGGGTCGCCATGAACTTGTGCTCGGATTCGAAGGGGATGGCATCGACCCGCGGCGCGGCGGCCGCGGCCGTGGCACGGTCCATGCCCAGCTTGGCCGCGAACGGGTACAGCGCGCCCTCGGTGGGATCGCCTTCGACCTTCCACTTGCCCTCGGCCTGGAACAGTTCCGCGTCATTGCAGAGGTTGGACACCAGGCCCATCATTTTCAGCGCGTCCGGGATCGTGCCGGCTATTGGCATGCCGTCCTGGATGACTTCGCCTTCGGACGCATAGCCGTCGCCGCTCACGTCATAGGCGCCGTCGGCCGTCACGACGGTGGTGACCATCATCTCCATCAACGTCAGCGTGCCCGTCTTGTCCGAGCAGATCCGCGACACGGACCCGAGCGTCTCGACCGCGGGCAGGCGGCGGATGATGGCATTGCGCCGCGCCATGCGCTGGACACCGATGGCCAGCGTGATGGTGATGAGCGCCGGCAGGCCTTCCGGGATCACCGACACCGCGATGCCGACGATGGCCTGGAACAGCTGGACGAAGGTCATGTGCCCCAGCCAATGGCCCCAGGCGAAGAGCAGGACGCTGATGGCGCCGATCACGGCGGTGATGATGTAGCCGAACTTCTTGATCTGGCGCAGCAGCGGGGTCTCCAGGACATTGACCTCGGCCAGCATCTGGTTGATGCGCCCCAGCTCGGTGTGGCTCCCTGTGGCCACCACCACGCCCGTCGCGCGGCCCGACACGACCAGCGTGCCGGAGAAGGCCATGTTCTCGCGATCGCCCACGGTGGCGTTCTCGGGCACCGGGGCGGCGTTCTTTTCGGCGGGGACCGACTCGCCCGTCAGCGCGGCCTCTTCGGTGCGCAGGTTCCTGGCGTCGACCAGGCGCAGGTCCGCGGGGATCTTGTCGCCCGATTCCAGCAAGACGATATCGCCGGGCACCAGGTCGTCGGCGGGAATGAGACGGGCCGCGCCATTGCGCAGGACGCGCGCCTGCGCGGACAGCATGTTGCGGATCGAGTCCAGCGCCTTCTCCGCGCGGCCTTCCTGCACGAAGCCCAGCAGGGAATTGAGGATGACGACGGCGAAGATGATGGAGGCGTCCAGCCACAGGCTCAACATCAGCTTGATGAAGCCCGAGACCAGCAGTACGTAGATGAGGATATTGTTGAACTGGCCGAGAAAGCGGGCGACGGGGCCTTTTTTCTTGCCTTGCGGAAGCCGGTTGGGACCGCAGGCGCCCAGGCGCTGGGCGGCGTCCGCGCCATCGAGGCCCTGCGTGGGATCGACCTTCAACTGGCGTTCGACCTCGTCGGCCGGCAGCGCATGCCAGGGTGTGCCATCCATACCCACTTGCTGAGCTGAGTTCATCCCCGTCTCTCCCGGTTGCCTTGCACTGGAGCGCAGGGGGAGCGGGACCGGAACTCGCGCTTGCTGGTCCATCCCCGGACATTACCCGGCCGATGATAGCGGCCACCCCGTGTCGCGGCAAGCCGAGGGCCTTTGCGGGCAGGCGCAAGCCGCCGTCATGCTGGCGGACTTGATGTGGATCAACACGGGCGGCAGCATAGGCGGCAACAGTAAGGCATATACCGCGAGGGAGCTGACCATGAAGAGCGATTCCTATGACATAGCCTGCCTGGCATCGATGCTGATCCATTTCCTGACCACGGTCGGCGTGTCGCGCGACGAAGCGGTCCAGGTGCTCAGGGCCACGGAAGACATGCTGCCCGCCGAGGACCCGTCGCGACCCGCGCGACACGCGGCGGTCGAGGCCTTGGCGCCCGCACTGTAGGCAAGGCGGGCCTTATTCCCAGTCGCCGGTGAGCAGGGCATGCGGCGATGTCCCGGCTGCGTCGTCCGACCAGCGCAAGGGTAGGGCCTGCGGCCGGCGTACGATGCGTTCAGGGAAGAAGCGCCACAACCGTTCCGCGCCCTGGAAGGCGGCAATTGCCGGGTCGTCGACGATGACGTCCACGCGGCCCGTCATCTGCAGCAGGCCGCCCGTCGCGAAGTCGACGAAGGTGACGCCGGCCCGCGGATTGAGCATGAAATTGCCCAGCGTATTGAAGAAGAGATTGCCGTTGAAATCCGGGATCGTCATGCCGCCATCCTTGTCCAGGCGGACGAAGCCCGGCTTGCCGCCGCGATGGGACACGTCGACCTGGCGGCCCTGTCCAGGCAGGTCCGCGTAGGACGCCACGAAGAATGTCGCGGACCTGGAAATCAAGGCCAGGGCGGCCGCATCGAGGGCGTCCAGCATTTGGGACGGGGACCCTGCCTCTTCCCAAGGATCGCGGGTGTACGCCAGGTTGCGCTGATGGATATAACGCGGGCAATTGCCGAAGCTCTGCGCCACGTCGATATGGGCCGGCTTGCCGCCCGCGTGGCGCAGCACGCCGTTGAGGCGATTGCGCCGGCGGGTGGCCAGGTCCACGCCCAGCAGGCCGACCGCGCAACCGTCGGCTAGCCCTTCATCCGCGGGGTCGGCGCTGACTTGCGCCAGCGCGACGCACAGGCGCCGCGGGTCGGGAGACGCCAGGAAACCCGGCGGCCCCGCCCGCAATGTGGCCCAGGGCGTGCCATCCCGCGCGACCGTTCCCAGCACGACAAAAGGCAGTTGCGCGAAGAATTCTCGATGCTGGTCCGGCATGTGGTCGCGGATGAAGCGACGTCCCACGCCGTCCATTTTTTCCATCGCGCCGGCGCGGGCTTGCAAGGCCAGTTCGCCGGCGTGCCAGGGCAGGGAGGACATATGAGCTCCTTGACGGGAAGAGGCGGGAAGCGCCGCTGCGCTCAGGCCGCCAGGCCGACCGCGGTGCGCGGGAATTCCACGAACCCGGGCAGGGCTTCCATTCTTGCCAGCCAACCGCGTACGTTGGGATAGTCCTTCAGGTCCACGTAGCCTTCGGGCGCGCGCGCCGTGTAGCTGTACAGGGCCACATCCGCGATGGTCGGGCGCGAACCGGCGATCCACGCGCCCTCGGCCAGGGCGTCGTCCATCCGCTTCAGGACGACGTGGGCGCGGGCGATCGCCACCTCGGCATCGACCCGCGCACCGAAGACGGTGACCAGGCGGGCAGTGGCCGGACCAAAGGCGATGTCGCCGGCCGCGACCGACAGCCAGCGCTGCACGGCGGCGGCTTCCTTCGGCGTCTCGGACAGCCAGTCCGTCCTGCCGTGTTTCTTGGCCAGGTACACCAGGATGGCGTTGGAATCCGGGATGACGGTGTCGTCGTCGATCAGCACCGGAACCTGGCCGAAGGGATTGAGCTTCAGGAACTCGGGCTGCTTGTGGGCCCGGCTGGCCAGGTCCACGTCGACCCGTGCACAGGGCAGTCCAAGTAGCGACAGGAACAGGTCGACGCGGTGGCAATGACCGGATAGCGGGTGGCGGTAGAGTTTCATGGCGGCTGTCCTATATTTTGCGTTTTACACATAATGGCGTGCGAAAACGCATCTTAGGAGTGGCTGCTCGTGGGAAAAATGGCCTGTGTCGCAAGATATTATTCTTGAGACAAGAAGAATCGAGAAAAAATCGCCTGCGAGAGGCCCGCCGCGGGGTTTTTATCCGTTGAGGGATTGATCGGCCCGCAAGCGATCTATCGCCAGATCCAGGAAAGCGCGCACCTTGCGCATGGCATGGCGGCCTTCCCGATGGATGACGTGGATGGGAACCGGCGGCGGTTCGTAGTCGGCCAGGACGACCCGCAGCTTGCCGTCCCGCAACTCGTCGGCGACCTGGTACGAAAGCACCCGCGCCAGGCCCAGGCCCGCCACCGCCGCCGCGATGGCCGAATCATTGGTGCTCGTGGCCAGGCGGGGAGCGTAGCGGTAGGGAAGAACAGTGCCCTGGTGCGAAAAACGCCATTCGGCGAGGGTGGTGATGCCTGTCACCTGTATCAGCGTGTGGCCGGCCAGCTCTTCCGGCGTGCGGGGCAGGCCGTGCGTTTTCAGATAGGACGGCGCGGCGCAGACGACCCGCCGCACACGGCCGACGGGGATGGCCTGCAAGGGAGAGCCGGGCAGCTCGCCTATGCGCACGCCGACATCCACCCCTTCTTCGACCAGGTTGACGTTGCGGTCCAGCAGCAGGCAATGGACATCTACTTCAGGGTACCGTCCCAGGTATTCGACCACGATGGGCGTGACATGGCGGGCGCCGAACAGGACCGGCGCGGTCACCACCAACTGGCCCCGGGGCGTTGCGTGCGTGCCGGCCGCGGCCAGTTCGGCTTCTTCGATTTCAGCCAGGATGCGCTTGCAGTTCTCGAAATACGCCGCCCCGGTGTCGGTCGGGCGCACGACGCGCGTCGTGCGGGTCAGCAGGCGGACGCCCAGATGGGTTTCCAGCTCCGTGACCAGCCGGCTGACCACCGAAAGCGAGATGTCCAGCTTGCGGGCCGCCGGGGTGAAACCGCCGCTTTCGACCACGGCGACGTAGGTCTTCATGGCCTGCATCAGGTCCACGGCGGCGCTCCGAAAATTAGGGTCCGGGCAGTATAGCCAGCGGGCCGTGCTTTTGCCCGCGAAGGTGCAAACGTAAAAAAGCCCTCCTAAGAGGGCTTTTTCATCAACCGTCGCGGTCAGCCCAGAGGCTTACAGCGGGGTGATCTTGGTGGCCTGGGGGCCTTTCTGGCCCATGGCGGGCACATAGCTGACGCGCTGGTTTTCTTGCAGCGACTTGTAGCCGTCGGATTGGATTTCCGAGAAATGGGCGAACAGGTCATTGCCGCCCTTTTCGGGGGTAATGAAGCCAAAACCCTTTTCCGAGTTAAACCACTTGACGATTCCGGTTTCCATGAATTGCGGTACCTTGATGAGTTACGGACGTGCGTCCGGGAGGAGATGATCAAGGCAAGAACATGGACAAATGTGCGTATCACTTGCTCATACGCGGAGGAACAATATCAGGGCACTTGAAAATCTGGGCTAACTATGGGGGTGAGCCCGCGGCGAGTCAAGTTTTATTCGCGATTTGGACCGAATCGAGGCCAAAAACTAGTGAAAACGCTCATAAGGCTTCTCATCTATCCAACGCAGCGACTTCCGTAGCTTTGTAACGAGGTCCTCGACCTGGTCGTGGCTGAGCAGGAATACCTCGCTCGAGTCTTCCTTCGCCTCGGCGCCGTTCTCCGACCGGCTGATGCGCAACAGGATGGTATCGCTGGGGCCCACCAACGCGCCGACGTCTATGGTAGCGACATGCGTGGGGCCTTGAATGTCGATCGTCTCCATGGATGATTTGCCTTATGTAACGCGGACCGGCATCCCCATGCATGAGGGTTATTGCCACATCCAGAACATCGGACTGATGCCATGCACCGAGTAGATGAAGGTCTCGCTGGACTAAGGGAGGCTCATCAGAGCCCATTGAGGGTCGAGCGTGCGGGATGTGGGCAATGTCTGGCGATCCGTCTCCATGGAGTGGCGTGGTCCTTGAAGACTAGCACGGCGGCGCACGACAGTGGAGCGCGCGTTTCCCCCAATTAAGAAGGGACAGGTTGGTTCGCGGGGCGCGCTCCTGCTGCTATCTATCTTGAAACCGGGAACCGCAACCCGGTCAAGGCCTCGCTGACCACCCACAGCCGCGTTGCGGCCACGGGGTCCGTGGCGTGCTCGGCCACGCCCCGTCCTGGGGCCCCGGGATCCAGGTTGGCGAGGTCGCCATCCGCCGGGCCGGCCACGTCGACGTCCTCGCAATACAGGCCGCCCAGGCCGTCGAGTTGCGGGTGGACGGCGCACCAGACCTGGGTGGCGGCGCCCTGCGCCACGGATTTCCACCCCTTGCCGGGATCGATCACCGGCCGGCCTTCGGCGTCCAGGGCGCCGAAGTCGCGCAGTTCCTCCTGGGTCAGGTGTTGCGCCAGATTGGTCACGATCCCGCCCGGGTGCACCGAGAAGGCGCGCACGCCCGCGTCGCGGCCGCGACGGTCCAGCTCCAGGGCGAACAGGGCGTTGGCGGTCTTGGATTGCCCGTAGGCGGCCCAGCGGTCGTAGGCGCAGCGGGCGAACGCCAGGTCGTCGAAGCGGATGGGCGAGTACCGGTGCCCGCGCGAGGACAGGGCGACGACACGCGCGTTGTCCGCGGCGGACAGCGCCTGCCACAATCTGCCCGTCAGGGCGAAATGGCCGATGTGGTTGATGGCGAACTGCATTTCCAGCCCGCGCGCATCGCGTTGCAGCTCGGGCAGGGCCATGATGCCGGCGCTGAGCATCAGGATGTCGAGCGGCCGGCGCTCGGCCAGGAAGCGTTCGGCGAAGCGGTCTATCGTGCGGGCATCGGCCAGGTCCATGGGCCAGACTTCGATGCCCGCAATGCTGGACAGCCGTTGGCGCGCCTTCGCTTGGTCGCGGGCGGGCACGATCACGCGCGCGCCGGCCTGGGCGAGGACGCGGGCCGCCTCCTGGCCCAGGCCGGAGTAGCCGCCCGTGACGATGGCGATGCGGCCGGCCAGGTCGATGCCGGCGATGACGTCCTCGGCGGTGGCGGCGGCCGTGAAGCCGGAGGGCAGGGGTTTTTGGATAGGGGTCACTTGTTGCAGCATGGATGGACTCCTGGGGAAGAGGGAAGGCTGGAGTGCCCCGAGAGTTTGCGCTAAAGTCCTCGAACGATTAATGCTGCCCAGTTCGATATTCATGCTCGATCGTTCAGAAATTCCCGGCGACCCGCTTTCCGACCTGATCCGGCTGGCGGCCGCCCGGCCCACGTATTCGGGCGAACTGCGTGCGGGCGGCAGTTGGGCCATCCGCATGCCCCGGCCGGAAGGGCTCAAGTTCTTTGCCATATTGCACGGCCGCGCGTGGCTGCAATTGCGGCGCGACGAGCCCGCCGTGGAACTGCGGGCGGGCGATGTGGCGATCATGTACTGGCAGCACGATTTCCTGCTGGCCGGCGACCTGGCGGCGCCGGAGCGCGACGCGTCCGAGATCTTCGTGCCGCCCAAGCCGCCGCATTCGAGCGTCACGTTGGGCGACGGATCGACGTTCCATATGTTGGGCGGCCATGCCTTGCTGGACGCCGAATGCGGTCAGTTGCTGGCGGCCGCCTTGCCGCCGCTGATCCACCTGGGCCAGGATGCCAGCGAAGGGCGCATGTTGCGCTGGCTGGTCGAGCGGCTGATCGAAGAGCGTGCCGTGTGCGCCAGCGGCCATGCCCTGATGACGCAGCAATTGACGCAGATGCTGTTCTTGCAGACGCTGCGCCTGCACCTCGCCCGGGCGGGCAGCCTGTTACCCGGCTGGCTGCGCGCGATGTCCGATGAGCGCCTGCAGCCGGCCCTGCGCTGTATCCACGATGAGCCGGGCCGGCCCTGGCAAGTAGAGGAACTGGCGCGCGCCGCCGCCATGTCGCGAACTACCTTCGCGGTACGCTTCAAGGCCGTGGCGGGCGTGTCGCCCATGGCCTACCTCACCCATTGGCGCATGCAGCTTGCCCGCCACGCGTTGAAGCATGATCCGCGGCCTTTCAGCAGTTGGATGGAAGGATTGGGCTACGCCAGCGAAAGCGCGTTCAGCCACGCCTTCAAGCGGACCACGGGCCTGTCGCCGGCGCAATACCGGCGGGCCGTGCTGTAACGGGCGCCGCCGGATAGACTGGTCGTGCTGCCTGGCGCCAGGCAGTGCGACGTAGCGGCTACCAGGCGCCAGACAGGGCGGCACCAGGCACAACTACACAGCGCGAGCCAGCGCTACGCAGCGCCGGCGTCCGGTACGGCAAGCCGGATACCGGCCACCGTGGGAGCGCCGATGCGCGCGGGCAGCGCGGCTTCCCATTCGAGATAGGCGGCGCTGGACGCGGCATTGCCTTCGTGGCGATCGTGCAGCCACGCCAGGAAATCGATGCGTTCCACGCCAGGTGGCAAGGCTTGCGCGCTTGCCACTGGCAGTCCTGCTGCACGCCATGCTTCCAGTCCCCCGCGCAGCAGGGACACCCGCGCGTGCTCGCGCAGGTCCAGCGCGACCAGGTGTGCCACGCCGGCATCGTCTCCCGTGACGATGACGTGGCCGGCGCGGCGCGCCTCGTCGTCGTCCAGCCGTGAGCGGTTTATCCAGCGCGCGCCTTGCGGATGCGCGCGCAGGAAGCCCGCGCTGTCGCTGGTATCCAGCAACAAGGCGCCGCGCTGGATCGCGGCGGCGGCCGCCGCCGGATCCACGGCTTCCACCGCCGGCAAGGCCGGACGCGCCGGCGCGGGATGGCCGCGTTCGCCTTCGGCCACCAGCGTCCCGGCGTCGCGCGCCAGGACGGCGACTTCCCATCCCAATTGCTTTAGCCAGTACGCCGTCAGTGTGGCGCGGATGCCGTCGTCATCGGCAAGGACCAGCCGCGCACCGCGGACGGCGGCCGCTTCGTCCAGGCGCTGGATCAATTGCACGCCTTGCACGAAGGACGCGCCGGGATGATGCCCGGCGGCATATTCTTCGCGGGTACGCACGTCGAACACATAGGTGGTGCGCGAGGGATCGTCCTGCCAGGCGGCCAGCGTGCGCGCATCGATGGCGGGAATGCCATGACGACTTGCCAGGTCGCGCGCGGCGGGCTGGGCGCGCAGGCGCGAGGCCGGACTGGCCGGGGCGGACTCCCGCGCCGGCCCGGTCTCAAGCGCCAGTCCGGCCAGGCGCCACCCCTGCGTGCCGCCGCGCAGGGCGACGACGCGGTTCGGCACGCCGGCGGACAGCAGGGTCTGCGCGCCCATGACGCCGCGGGTGCGCCCGGCGCAACTGATCACCACCAGGGTCTCGGGGTCCGGCACCAGGTCGGCGAATCGCGGCACCAGTTCGCTGCCGGGGCAGGCGATGGCGCCTGGCACGTGGAAACGGCGGTGCTCCTCGACCGTGCGGCTGTCCAACAGGATGAGATTGGCGTCCTGCCCTTGCAGGCGATGCAACTCCTCCGCGCTGATATCGGGCGTGTGGAAACCGTGCTCGACATATTCGGCGAAGGCTTTGCTAGGTACGTTCACGCCCTGGAACAAGGGCTCGTCCCAGGCGTCGACGCCGCCGCGCAGCGCCGTGACCTGGCTATACCCAAGCTGCGCCAGGGATAGTGCGGCGCGTTCGGCCAATCGGTCGTTTTCAGCAATCAGGACGATGCGTGTGGCAAGTCGGGGAATCAGCGTCCCGATATCCAACTCCAGTCGGCTGTATGGAATGTTCACGGCCAGCAGGGCATGGCCTTCGCCGTAGCGTCCGGCCTCGCGGACGTCGACCAGGGCGATTTCGGCGCCGTCCTGCAGCCATTGCCGCGCGTGAGCGGCATCGATGTAGCGGGTCGTCATGTTCATATCCTCAATCCGGCCTGGCGCAGCAGGGGCAGCACGCGCTCTCCAAAGTATTCCAGTTCGGGTTCGTAGTCGAAAAAGCAGATCTGCAGGCCGTCGCAGCCGGCGGCCTTGAGCGCGATGATCTGGTCGACGATCTGTTCGGGCGTGCCCACCAACTGGATATTGCCGCCCACCGTGCGCTCGTCGCGCGCATGCCCGCGCCACGAACGGCTGTCGCCGGTGGCGTGCGAATGGAAAAAGCCCTCGATGGCCCCCTCGTCGGCGCGGTCCAGGATGGCCTGGTACAGGTCGCGCTTCTTTTTCCGTGTCGCGGCAGATGATCATGGGATTGATCAGGGTACGGACATCTCGTCCGACGGCGCGCGCGCCGCGCTTGACCGCGGCATTGATGTCGGGCAAGGCCTCCAGGGCCCGGTCTATGCGGGCGCCTGCGGGACTGGTGATGAAAATCAGGTCCGAATGTCGCACGGCGCTGGCGATGCCGGCGGGCGAACTGGTGGCGCTGACCAGCACCGGACGGCCGTGGCGAGGCTTGGGTGTCACGTAGGCGTTTTCCAGCGTCCAGTTATCGCCGCGGTAGGTAAGGTTCTCGGTGGAGGACCACAACCGCAGCAGCACATCGACGAACTCGTTGGCGATCTCGTATCGCTGATCGTGCGGAACCTGCTGCTGGCCGAACATGGCCCATTCGTCCTTGCGGAAGCCGGTCACCAGGTTCAGCCCCCACCGACCTTCGGCGATGTGGTCCAGCGTCGCGCCGAATTTCGCCAGGTGCAGGGGATGCCAGGGCCCATACAGGATGTGGACGGTGGAGACGAGCAGGATGCGCTCGGTCATGCCGGCCAGCGCCGCCGTGGCGATGAAGGCGTCGAGCGACGTTTCGCGGTAATGCGTTTCACCGCCGAAACCGCCCTTGGCCAGCCAATGCGCGGGCCCGAATACCAGGTCGAATCCCAGGGCCTCGGCCCGTTGCGTCAGCCGGGCGTTGTACTTGAAAGTCCAGTCGGTGTCGCGCGGCAGGGTGGACATGGTCCAGCCGCCATTGTGTATCGGCAGGAACAGGCCCAGCAGCAGGGGCTGGCGCGTGGCCTGGACCAGGGGGCTGTGCGGCGGCAGATGGGCGAGGGGCGTCGTGATGGCGTTCATGTGCAGGGCGGTCGGCGGTCAGTCCCGGTAGTCCGGCTCGCGGCGGTCCAGCAGGCGTCGCAGGGCCTCG
This sequence comes from Achromobacter aloeverae, assembly GCF_004121055.1. Taxonomy (GTDB): domain Bacteria; phylum Pseudomonadota; class Gammaproteobacteria; order Burkholderiales; family Burkholderiaceae_B; genus Bordetella_C; species Bordetella_C aloeverae. The sequence goes on along the minus strand of NZ_PYAL01000001.1, from coordinate 89,552 downwards.
AAGTGCAGCTGGTAGCCGGGCTTGTAGTGGGTCGCCGCGGCGTCGTGCAGGGGCGTCTGGTGAAACTGGCGCTGGGCTTTCTCCAGCTGCGGCGCGGACAGCGGCTTCAGTGGCCGCCCCGTCCACAAGGCATAAAGCTGCACGCGCGCGGCGCGTTCCAGGGTGTACAGGCGGTCGTAGGCTTCCGCCACCGTGCGGCCGGTGACCAGCACGCCGTGATTGCCCATGAAGAGGATGGTCTTCTCGCCCAGGATGCGCGCCAGGCGCTCGCCTTCGGCCCAGTCGCGGGCCAGGCCGTCGTACTCATGGTCGTAGGCGATCTGGTCCAGCACCAGCGCCTCGGTCTGGCCCAGCGGCAGCAGGAAAGGTTCCTGCAGCCGCAATAGCGCGCCGGCGTGCGGCATGTGGGTGTGCAGCACCGCCGCATGCTTGGGGTTGGCGGCGTGGATGGGCGCGTGGATGCAGTACGCGGAACGTTGCAGGATGCCCGCGCCGTCGACCACCTGCCCCTCGAAGTCCACCGTGAGCAGGTCGCTGGTCCTGACCTCGCTCCAGTGCAGGCCGAAGGCCGGCACCAGGAACTGGTCCTCGCGCCGCGGAACCGCGACGGTGAAATGGTTGTAGATGCCTTCCGCGAAATCATGCCAGACGGCGACGCGGTGGGCAGCCGCCAGGTCCAGTCGCGCCTCGCGCACGGCCAGGTCGATGGCGGACAGGGGAGCGGGCGCGGCGATGGTCATCGGGACCTTCCTTTCTGGAGGGGCGTCGGGCGCGCGGCGGCGGCGCGGGAGTTGAGACGGGGGTTGAGGCGGTCGTTCAGCCCACTGCCCACCAGCATGAAGCCGATGACGGTCACGAAGATGGCCACGCCTGGGAGCGCCGTCATGTACCAGCCCGTCCGCAGGGCGTCGCGGCCGGCGCCAACCATGCTGCCCCAGGAAATGACCCCAGGGTCGCCCAGTCCCAGGAAGGACAACGACGCTTCCGTGAGGATGGCCTGCGCGACCAGCATGGCCGTGGCCACGATGACCAGCGGCACGCTGTTGGGCAAGACGTGGCGCGCCAGGATGCGAGCATGGCCCAGGCCGATGGTGGCCGCCGCGGCGACGTACTCGGCATTGCGCACGCGCATGGCTTCCGCGCGTGCCAGCCGCGCGATCTGCGGCCATGACGTGATGCCGATCGCGAATATGATGCTGGCCACCGACGGTTCCAGGATGACGACCAGGACGATGGCAAGCAGGAAGCTGGGCAGCGTCTGGAATATCTCCGTGATGCGCATCAGCACATCATCCGCCCAGCCGCCGAAATAACCCGCCACGATTCCCACGGTGATGCCTACGAACACGGCCAGCAGCGCGGCGGCCACGCCAACCAGCAGGGAAATGCGGCTTGCATGGGCCAGGCCGGCGGCGATGTCCCGTCCCAGCATATCGGTGCCGAGCGGATAGCCGGCCAGGGTGCCCGGCCAGGCATTGGGACGGGCGACGATGTCCAGCGGATCGCCGGGATACAGCAGGCCGGCCGCGAGCGCGACCAGCATGACGAGGCCCAGGATGATGCTGCCCGCGAGCAGCGGCCTTGCGGGGCCGGCTAGACGAAGGAGACGCAGCAGGCGGATGGCGGCCCCCTGGACGGGGAGGTGGCGCGCCAGCGGGAGGGGCAGGTTCATGGCGCCTCCTTCATGGCCGCGCCACCACGATGCGTGGATCCAGCCAGGCGTAGAGTATGTCGATGACCAGGTTCATCACGATGACGAGCATCGAGCTGAAGAGAAAGATGCCGAGCAGCAGGTTGATGTCGCGCTGGAACACGGCATCGAAGGCCAGGCGTCCGAGGCCGGGCCAGGAAAACACCGTTTCCACGACGATGGACCCGCCCAGCAGCGCACCCAATTGCAGTCCGGTGAGCGTGACCACGGGCAGCAGCGCGTTGCGCAACGCATGGACGATGGACACGCGGGGCTCGGACAGTCCCTTGGCGCGCGCGGTCCTGATGTAGTCCTGGCCCAGCACTTCCAGCATGGCGGCGCGCGTCATGCGCACATAGATGGAAAGGTGAAACGCGGCCAGCGTGCAGGCGGGCAGCGCCAGGTGCCGCAGCAGGTCCACCCATCCCGCCCAGGTGTCCAGGCCCGGTCCGCCGACCGTCGTCATGCCGGAAGACGGCAGCCAGCGCAAATGCACCGAAAAAACGACGATGAGCATCAGGCCGATCCAGAAGACCGGCGTGGCGAACCCCACCGTGGACAAGGTGGCGATGCCTTCGTCCGCCCAGCTGCCGTGGCGCCTGGCCGAGAACACGCCCAGCGCGACGCCTATCGAGGACGCCAGCGCGATGCTGGTGAGCATCAGCACCAGCGTCGGCCCCAACCGCTCGACGATGAGCGCGCTGACCGGCATGCCGTTGCGAAAGGAGAACCCGAGGTCCAGGTGGGCGAGATTCCCCAGGTAGTGGCTGAAGATGGTCCAGCTGGACTGGTCCAGGCCGAACCGGCCGCGCAGCTGCGCCATGTATTCCGGCGTGGCGGAGCCGGATTCGCCGGCGATCACGTCCACCAGGTCGCCCGGCGCCAGGCGCAGCAGGAAATAGGTCAGCAGGACGACCGCAAGGACGATGGGAACCAGTTGCAGCAGGCGACGCAGGATATAGGACAGCATGGATCGGGGGCGCCACGTTATTCCGGCCGTAGCCAGACGTTCTTTAGGGAAGCCAGCGCGGCGTCCGGCGCGCTGGACAGGCCCTGCACCCGCTTGCTGGCAACGGTGAAATTCTCTTGCTCGAAGAGGGGGATGACAGGCAGGTCCTGTTGCGCAAGCCGCTGGAACTGGTGAAAGAGCTCGACCCGCTTGGCGGCGTCGGCCTCGACCTGGATGGCGGCGATCAACGCGTCCATTTCCGGACTGCTGTAGCCGGACGCGTTGGACCAGGGCGTCCCCTGGGAAATCGCCTTGCTGGAATAGTGCCGCAGGCCGCCGATCTGCGGGTCCAGCGAGGGCACCCAGCGGCCGGTGTTGATATCGAAGTCGTAGGCGCCGTACACCGCCTTCAGGTGGCCCGCGATGTCACGGTTGTTGACCTTGACGTCGATGCCGACGCGGCGCAGGGCCTGGCGGATGTATTCGGCGTTGTTCTTGAAGGTCTCGTGGAAGTTCTGGTATTCCTGGTTGAGCGTGAAGCGCATGCCGCCGGCCTTGCGCGGATACCCGGCCTCGTCCAGCAGGCGCTCGGCGGCCTTGGGGTCGTAGGGATACTGGGGTACGCCCTCGCTGGTGTGAAAGGCGGTAAGCGACGAAGGAATGGGACTGACGGCGGGCTTGCCCAGCCCATACCAGACCGTGTCGATCAAGGCCTGCTTGTCGATGGCCTGGTCGATGGCGCGGCGCACGCGCACATCCTTCAGGATGGGATTGCGCAGGTTGAATTCCAGAAATACATATGCCGATTGCCAGGCATAGCCATCGGTCTTGACCACCAGGCCAGGCAGGGCGCGCAGGCGGCTGACGTCCGCATACGGAACGGCGTCGAAGGGGGCGTATTGCACATCGCCCGTTTCCAGCGCGACGGCGCGCGATGCCGGATCCGGAATGACGCGGAATACGATCTTGTCGAGGTAAGGCTTACCCTTATCCCAGTAATCAGGATTGCGTTCAAGCTCGATGTACTGGCCCTTCTTCCATTCCTTGAAGCGGAATGGTCCGGTGCCTACAGGCTTCAGGTTGTACGGATTCGTCAGGATGTCCGTGCCCTCGTAGAGGTGGCGCGGCAGTATCTGGGCTTCATTGGCGTTGAGCGAGCTGAAGATCACCAGCGACGGGTGCCTGAGCTTGAACACGGCGGTCAGCGGATCGGGCGTCTCCACGTCATCCAGCGCGGCAAAGGTGGAGCGGCCGCGCGGATGCAGCTTCTTCCACACTTCCAGCGCGCTGAACCTCACGTCGGCGGACGTGAAGGGCCGGCCATCGTGCCATTTGACCCCCGGGCGCAAATGGAAAGTCACCGTCTTGCCGTCGGGTGACGTCTCCCAGCTCGTGGCCAGCGCCGGCTGCAACTGCTGCTTGTCGTCGAAGGCCAGCAGGCCTTCCAGGATATTGGTGCCGACGGTGCCGATGGGGAAGCTGGTGTTGAAGGCCGTCGTCAGCACCGGCGGCTCGGGCTGCACGATGGCTTGCAGCACGCCGCCGTGGACAGGCGCCTCGTCGGCCAGGGCGGAGGCGCTCAGCGCGCCGCCTAGCGCGAGAGCGGCGAGCGACCAACGCGCGGCCGCCGCGAAAAGAGAATAGCGAGACTTGGTCATGCGGGATTTCCGACAGGTTCACATGCCGGCCGTCGCGGTCCCGCATGAATCTGAAAAGCAAGCTGGAAAGAATAGGACCCGGGATAACGTTTCAACAAATATGCTTTTCCAATTAGCAAACAACGCGGTAGCAGGTGAGCGCCGGGGGGCCGCCACGCATATAAGCTCATGCGCGTTGAATCGTGGAAAAAGGAAACGTTCCCAGCGACCATGTCGTGTTACGCATGGAGGCCTGCAATGAGTCTGTTAACCGTCAATCACTTGAACGTGGCGTTCGGGGACAAGCCCGTCGTGCGCGGCGTGTCCTTCGACATCAAGCCGGGCGAGAAGCTGGCGCTGGTGGGGGAATCCGGATCCGGCAAGAGCGTGACGGCGATGAGCTTGCTGGGCCTGGTTGCCGGCGCGCGCGTCGAGGGCTCGGCGCTGTTCGACGGCGCGGACCTGCTGCGGCTGCCCGAGGCCGCCTTGCGCAAGGTGCGAGGCCAGGACATCTCCGTCATCTTCCAGGAACCGATGACGGCACTGAATCCCATCTATAGCGTGGGCAGGCAGATCGCCGAGGTCCTGCGGATCAAGCGGCGGCTCAATCCGCGGGAGGCCTGGCGCCTGGCCGTGCAGGGCCTGCGCGATACCGGCATTCCGGACCCGGAGCGGCGCGCCCACGCCTACCCGCACCAGCTTTCGGGAGGCCAGCGGCAACGGGCCATGATCGCCATGGCCCTGGCCTGCGAACCGCGCCTGCTGCTGGCCGACGAACCCACGACGGCGCTGGACGCCACCCTGCGCCTGCAGATACTGGACCTGCTGTCCGAACTGCAAGCCCGCAACGGCATGGCCGTCATCCTGATCTCGCATGACTTGAACCTGGTGCGCCGCTTTGCCGACCGCGTGGCGGTGATGGAGCAGGGCCTGCTGGTCGAGGAGGGCGCCACGGCGGCGATCTTCGACCAGCCCGCCCATCCGTACACCAGGAAGCTGATCGCCAGCCGGCCCGCTCGCAACCTGGAGCAGGCGCGCGCGGACCAACCGGCCTTGCTGACCGGCCGCGGGGTGGGCGTGTCCTATCGCGTGCCTGCTCCCGGCTGGCGCGGCTGGTGGCGCCGCAAGGATTTCCATGCGGTGCGGCGGGCGGACTTCGTGGTGCATCCCGCGGAGACCCTGGCCATGATCGGCGAATCCGGTTCCGGCAAGAGCACGCTGGCCAAGGCAGTCCTGGGCCTGTTGTCGCACCACGGCGACTTGCGCATCGGCAAGCAATCCTGGCAGGAAGCGAAGCAGGCCGGGTTCGACGCCCGCAAGACCTTGCGGCGCAATCTGCAAGTGGTATTCCAGGACCCGTACTCGTCCCTGTCACCGCGCCTGAACGTGGAGCAGATCGTCGGCGAAGGGCTGGCGTTCCACGAGCCGGGCCTGGACCGCGACGCGCGCAGGAAGCGCATCGTCGACACCCTGGCGGAAGTGGGGTTGACGGAGCCGCAGTTCCCCAATCTGCTCGCGCGCCTGCCCCACGAATTCTCGGGCGGCCAGCGGCAGCGGCTGGCGATCGCCCGGGCGCTGATCATACGCCCCGGCCTGCTGGTGCTGGATGAGCCAACCAGCGCCCTGGATGTCACCATCCAGCAGCAGGTGCTCGCGCTCTTGCAGCGCCTGCAACGCGAGCATGGGCTCAGCTACCTGCTGATCACCCATGACATGGAAGTTGTGCGCGCGATGGCGCACCGTGTGATGGTGATGAAGGACGGCGACATCATCGAGGCCGGCGATGCCGAGACGGTCCTGCGAGCGCCACGCCATGCCTATACGCGCAGCCTGATCGCGGCGACCCAGGTGGGGGTTGTCCAGGGCGAAACCCAGGCTGAAACCCAGGCGGTGGCCGAAGCGGCATGACACCGCAATGAAACCGCAATGAAGCGGCCGGCGCATCGCTGCATGATGGAGATCACGGCGCGCCCGTGGGCGAGTCCGGACGCAGGTCCGCGTAGCGCAGGTCGAATTCATCGCGTGCGTCCAGGCGCTTGCCGGCGAAGGCGCCGGCCGCCTGCAGGAGGTCTATGGTCTTTTGCTGTCCGGCGATCAATCCGTCCAGGCCGGGAATCGAGCCGTCGCCCTGGCTGTCCAGCACCTTGCGCGCATCGTCGGGCTTCAGGCGCTGGTCCGCGATGAGATAGCCCTGCAGCCACGCGTCCTGGTGGCTGTTGCGCCACAAGGTCGCGCGATACCAATGAATGACGAAGTCGCGGATGGCGGCCGCCTGCGCGGGGTCGTCCAGCGCGGCGCGCGACGCATAGAGGTATTCCAGGCCGGTATTCGCGCCGGGTGCGTTCGGAATGGCGCGCGCACCTTCGCGTTGCGCGCTGGCCAGGTAGCGTCCGCGGTCGGGTTGCTTGAGCACGGCGGCGTCGATCTGGCCGGCGCGCAAGGCGTCGGCGAACTCCGCCACGCCCAGCTTCACGATATGGACGTCCCGTGCCGCCAGTCCCACGGACGCGAGGTTGCGCAGCAGGATGGCCTGCTGCGCGGTGCCTTCGTTGACGCCGATGCGCTTGCCTTTCAAGTCCGCCAAGTCCTTGATGCCCGACGCCGGCGAGGTCGCGATGACCGAGCCGTCGCCCGCCGACACCACGGCGGCGACGATGACGACGTTGGCGTTGGAGAAATGCGCCAGGATGGGAGGCACGTCGCCGACCGCGCCGACCTGCGCGGCGCCGGCGCGTATCGCCTCCAGCCGCAATGGGCCGCTGCTGAAGTTGGCATAGTCCACCTTGGCGGCGAGCTTCGTGTTCTCGCCGGACAGGCGTAGCAGGACCTGCACGTGGTTGGCGTCGTCGGCGATGACGATGCGCGTGCCGGTCGGCACGGCCTGGGGCAGGGCCGGCGCGGCGGGGCCGGATTGGGCGCTCGCAGGCGTTGCGGCGATCGCCAGCAGGCACGACAGCAGGCACGCCAGTGCGAGCACGGCGCGCCGTCGATACAAGCGTGAGGGCAAGGGCGAGGCCGTGGGCTGGACAATGACAGGGGTAGCAGGCGTCATGAGAAGGTCGTCGGTTGCAGGGAAGGTTTGCCTTGGCGGCCCGCGGCGCGGTGTTTCGCGTCCGGGGCGACGCCCAGCTGGTTCAGGATGCGGATCCGCAAGGCCTCGCGCTCGCCGGCGTCGGCATCGTCCGTGGGCACGAGGCGGTCCAGGCTCAAGCGGCCCGATTCCAGGACGATGACACGGTCGGCCAGCAGCAGCGCCTCGTCGACATCGTGGGTGACGAACAACACCGCGGGCGCGTGGCGCTCGCATACTTGCAGGAGCAGCTGTTGCATGCGCAGGCGCGTCAAGGCATCGAGGGCGCTGAAGGGTTCGTCGGCCAGGATGAAACGGGGATCGCGCACCAGGCCGCGGGCGAGCGCGACGCGCTGCTGCTCGCCGCCGGAGAGCATGCGGGGCCAGGCGCGTTCACGGCCGGCGAGTCCCACCTCGGCGAGCGCGGCCCGGGCGCGCGCCTCCGCGTCCGGGCCCAGCGCGCCCAGCTTGACGTTGTCCAACACCCGCAGCCAGGGCAACAGCCGGGAGTCCTGGAACAGCACCGCGCGTCGCGCCGGCACCGTGATCCGTCCAGCGCCGGCGGTGTCCTGGTCGAGGTGGGCGAGCGCCCGCAACAGCGTGCTCTTGCCGGAGCCGCTGCGGCCCAGCAGGGCGAGGAACTGGCCGGGGGCGATATGCAAATCCACCCCTTCGAGGATGAGCCGGTCGCCATAGCGGCGCGACAGCCGCTGGACGATCACACCGTCGTCCCCGGCGCGTCCGGCGCATGCTTCCCCTTGGCCTCGTCGTTCGCCTCTTTCGGCGATGTCCGCGACGGCGGGCGGCAGGGCCGACGCAGGCGTCGCCGTTACGCGATCGATAACCGCCATGACAATACCTTTTTCTGTAAAGCGCGTATCAACGCATCCGTCCCGAATCCCAGTACGCCGTACACGACCAGGCCGGCAATGACGATCTCCATCTGGCCGTAGATGCGGGCCTGCGTGATCATGTAGCCGATACCGCTGGTGGCGTTGATGGTTTCCACGACGACCAGCGCGGTCCAGGCATGTGTGGCCGCCAGTCGCAGGCCCACGAAGAAGCCGGGCGTGCAGCCGGGGATCACGATGTAGCGCAGGAACTGCGTCCGGGTCAGCGCGACGGACTCCGCCAGTTCAACGTAGCGCAGGTCGATGTCGCGCAAGGCGGCATGGGTGTTGATATAGATGGGCACCAGCACGCCCAGCGCGATGATGACGATCTTCATCGCTTCCCCTATGCCCAGCCACATGATGAAAAGGGGGATCAGCGCCAGGTTGGGAATGGCGCGCTTGACCTGGATCAAGCCGTCGAACAAGGCGTCGCCGGGGCGCGATAGGCCCGCGATGAACGCAAGCGCCACGCCGGCGACGACGCCATAGGCCAGCCCCAGTCCCGCCCGGACGAGCGAGATAAGCAGGTTTTCCTGCAGGTAGCCGGAAGACAGCATCTCGGTGAACGCGTCCAGTACCTGGCGCGGCGCGGGCAGGCGATCGGGAGCGATCCAGCCGCCGCCGGTGGCGACGGCCCACGCGACCAGCACCAGCAGGGGCCCCAGCAGCTTCTGGCCGGGCAGGGTGGCCTTGGGGCGCAGCGCCGGCGGGGCGGCTTGCGCCGGGCCGCGCGCGTCATGAGGCTTGCCCCCGGACCTGAACCCCGGCTTGAACAGCGAACTCGGCTTCATCAACCAGCCTCAGCTTCAGCGTAGGCCGGCACATCGCTCGTTGGCGATTGCCAGGCGGGCCGTGGCAATCCAAGGTGCTCGCGCAAGGTGCTGCCCGTGTACGCATCGCGGAAGATGCCGCGCTTGCGCAACTCGGGTATCACCTGGTCGACGAAGGTTTCGAGGGACGAGGGCAAGGCAGGCGGGATCAGGTTGAAGCCGTCGGCGGCCCCGCTACGGAACCACGATTCGATGTCGGCGGCGATCTGCTCCGGCGTTCCCGCGAGGATGCGATGGCCGCGGCCGGCGCTCAGGCGTCGCAGCAGCTGGCGCACGGTGATGCGCTCCTTGCTGGCAATGCCCTGCAGCAGGCCGACGCGGCTCTTGATGTCGCCGGATAGGGCAAGGCCGGACGGCAGTTCGAAGATGCGGTCCAGGTCCGACTCGCCATAGTCCAGTCCCGTTATGCGGTTGAGCTGTGCCAGGCCATAGGACGGCAGGGTCAACGATTCGAAGGTGTCCTGGAGTGCCAGCGCCTCGGCCTGCGTCCCGCCGACGAACACGGACAGTCCGGGCAGGATGTGCACGTGATCCGGATTGCGCCCGTGGGCGCGCACCTGGTCCTTCACTTCCCGATAGAAGGCCTGCGCGCCGGCCAGGTCCGGCTGCGCGGTGAAGATGGCTTCGGCGTAGCGCGCCGCCAGGGCCTTGCCCGGGGCAGACGACCCGGCCTGGAACAGGACCGGCCGGCCTTGCGGCGGGCGCGGCACTTCCAGGGGGCCGCGCACGTGGAAGTGCCGGCCCTGGTGATTGACGTGGTGGATGCGCCGTCCGTCGGCGAAGACGCCCGCCTGCTTGTCGCCGACGATGGCATCGTCCTGCCAGCTGTCCCACAGGCGTATCGCCACGTCGATGAACTCGGCGGCGCGATCGTAGCGCGTCGCGGGATCGGGATGGACAGCGCCGCCGAAGTTGGCGGCCGCATCGGCGTTGGCGGTGGTGACGACGTTCCAGCCGGCGCGGCCGCGGCTCAGGTGGTCGATGGTGGCGAAGCGGCGGGCGAGATTGTAGGGGTCGTTGTAGGTCGTCGATGCAGTGGCGACCAGGCCGATGCGGGTCGTCACCGTCGATAGTGCCGCGAGCAGGGTGGAAGGGTCCAGCGCGTCGAAGGGCCTGTCCTCCGTCCTGTCCTTCAGCACCGGGTGGTCGGCGAAGAAAATGGCGTCCAGCGTGCCGCGTTCGGCAATCCTGGCCAGATTGATGTAGTGCGACACATCGGTGATGGCCTTGACGTCGGACGCCGGCAAGCGCCAGGCGGCCTCGTGCTGGCCGATGTTGCGCAGGAAGGCATTGAGGTGCAGCTGTCTTTGGGGTTCAGTCATGACGCGGACAGGGTGGGGTGCCGAGGGCGGCGCGTGATGGCGCGCGGTAGTGCGTCACGCGTCCGGATGTTCGGAATGTTCGGAATGTTCGTAGGGCTCATTCTCCCCAACGCGCTCCTCCCCGCCAAATAACTTTTCCCCGGTAGCGAATACTCATTAATTTATGCAGCTTCGTTCTTTGACGGCGCCACGCCACCCGTATACACGTAGCCTGCTCGCGGCCCAGCCCTGACACGATCCGTGGCATATCGGTCCCCATCGCCCGGGCTACGGCGTAAGCGGGGCCTTCCGCGGATGGCCTAGGCCATCCGCCCTGACGCCCCGCCAGCGCGCGGCGGTGTGCGGCGCACAACACGGGCTGGCAGACGACGCCGGCGTGTCCGCCTCGTCCTTCTCTCAATCCGGCCGCATCGCCCGTACCTCGCCCATATTCAGGACGCCTGTTCGTCCTAGGACGACTTGTCAATTGGTTTGGATGCATTTCGAACGAATCATGGATCACACCTCGTGGCGTGGATTGCCTACGACCAAGGGGGATCCCGATACCGCTCGATACTGTAGGCCAGCTCATGAACAGGTTTCACAAGATCGTCTGGAGCGTTTCCCGACAGCAATACATCGTCGCCTCCGAACTCGCGCAGGGCAATGCAGGCGCCAGCGCCACGTCTGGCCGCGACGCAAGATCGGCATCGCGCGCATTGAGGCACGGCATGCTCGTGGCGGCGCTAGCCGCGGGAATCGCCGGCCCCGCGCTGGCGCTGGCGTCCAGTTGCAAGACGGACACGTCCCAGCACTCGGCCCCGGCAGGGGGACTATGCGCCATCGCCGACTACAACCCCCCGGTCAGCCAGGACGGCGCCGGCGGCGCGGTGGTCAACCATGGCCAGACCGTTACGTTGACAGGCACGTCAGTGGTCGGCACGGGTTACAGCGGCAACACCACCGTGCCGGCCGACTCGGTCAACGTGGTTTCCGGCACCTTCGGCTCCAGCGCGCTGGTGACCGGTCCCCAGAACGCGACCGTCAGCGCCACGAACCCGGCCACCGGCGCCACGGTCGTGTACCGCACCTACGATTCGGCGGCGTTCGCGGACCAGTCCAATCTTGCCACCCCCGTGAACCAGTTCGAGAATGTCAGCGGCGATATGTACTACCACGCCTCGCTGGGTCGCGTGGACCAGACGGGCGGCACCCTGAACGTGAACCTGGGCGCCACGCCCAGCGGCGCGCCATCGTCCAACAGCCTGCTCATGGTCTCCAAGCAGACCTACCTGACCGCCGCGGACGGCAGCGGCAACGCCGCGAGCCGCGTCGTCTGGCGTTCGCGCAACGCCATCGACATGGGCATAGACCCCGGCCTGCCCACGCCCGATGTCGACACCGGGTTACTGACCGTACAGGTGCCGGTCACGACCTACGCGGGCACCGTGACGTTCAATGGCATTACGTACACCGTCACCAATGCCGCGCAGCTGGCCGCCTACAACGATGTGCTGGTGGCGGCGCTGCACGACGGCATCCTGACATCGCAGCAGGCCTATGACGCCGCATTCGCGCAGGCCTACACCACCGTCGATACGCCCGTGACCTACGCGACCAAGACGACGGCCGGCGACCTGGCGCGCGCGCCCAACGGCGACCGCTATGCCATCCTGGCCACCGGCCGCAACGGGTCGGCCGTCATCGCCGCCGGCGGCCAGATCGACATCACGCGCGCCTCGGGCGCCCTGAAGGTCACCAATGGCGCCCTCGGCATCAACCACGGCACGCTGTCCGGCAATGTGATCGAACAGCTGGTGCGCGTGGACAACGGCGGGCGCTTCATCAACGCGGCCGACGGCGTGGTATCCAGCGGCTACGTGGCCGGTGACAAGCTGGACACCGCCACCGCGAACACCTTCTACTACACCGGCTCGGGCATCATCGCGTCGGGTCAGGGTAGCAGCGTGCAGAACAGCGGGGTGATCAATGTGTCTGGCTTTGCCTATGCGGGCAATACGTCCGTCGGCATGGGGTTGGCGCAAGGCGCATCCGGCAGCAACGACGGCAACATCAATGTCGGCGTGAACCCGGGCTACGTCACGACGGTGGTGGGCGTGAACGTGAGCGGCGGCAGCAGTTTCGTCAATGACGCCGCCGGCACCCTCTACATCGGCCGCGCCGCGCAATACGGCCTGGCCGACGCCGCGGCCGACGTCGCCATCTCGGGACCGACCTACGGCGTGCGCATCATGGACACGGGCGACAGCGCCATCAACAACGGCAACATCGTCATCGGTACGCAGGCGCAGGGCGCCGTGGGGATGTTCTCCACCGCGCCCATACGCTCGCTGCTGCTGAACAACGGCACCATCGAGGTGACCGGGCAGGCGGCGGGCACGCCCTTGGCGAACATCGGCATGATGGCGGACGACAATGGCGCCGCCGGCACCGGCGCGGTGGTACGCAACGCGGGCACGATCAATCTGACCGGCGTCAACGGCGTGGGCTTGATGGTGAACGCGGACCCCGGCATCGCGGCGAATGCCGAATCCACCGGGACCATCAATGTCGCCGGCGGCGCCGACATCGCGTCCGGCACCCGCAATTTCGGGGTGTGGGTGAACGGCGCCCAGGGGGTCGCGCAAGTCAGCGGCGCGGTCAACCTGGCGGGCACGGGGGCAATCGGCGTCTTCGCGCAGAACGGCGGCACCATCAATGTCGACGCGGGGGCCGTACCGCAATTCCTGGCGGGCACCGACCAGATCGGTTTCTATGCGGCGGGCGCGGGGTCCAGCATCAATGTCAATGCCAGCGTACTTTCGGTGGCGACGGACGGTTCCTCGTTGTTCCGGGTCGCCGACGGCGCCGCCTTCACCGGCGCATCGACCGCCGGCGCGCTGGACATCACGGTGGCGGGGAAGGATGCGCGCGGGGTCGTGGCGACCGGCATGGGCACGACGCTATCCACCGGCGCCTCCACGTATCGCGTCACGGGGGCGGCGGGCGGCGCGGGCGGCTCCGCCGCCGTGGTGACCGAAGGCGGTGCAATGGGCACCATCGACGCCGGCACGACCATCGTGCTGGCGAACGCGGGCGCCACGGCCGGCATCGTCGATGGCCAGGCGCACGACCTCACCGGGGCGGCCATCGGATGGCCGGTGGCCACCGTGCTCACCAACAACGCCGCCATCCAGTCCGACAACGCCGGCGCCGTGGGGTTCATCGCGCGCAACCTGGGCACCTTGAACAACAACGCGGACATCACCTTGACGGGGCCAGGCTCCACAGGTGTCGTCGTCGGTCCCCGGGGCACGGTGAACAATACGGCCACGATACGCGTGGCCAATGGCGACGGCGCCCTGGTGCAGGGGGCCCAGGCCAGCCTGGTGAACAACGGCACCATCCGGGCGGACGACGGGGTGGCCGCGGTCCATCTCACCGGAGCGGGCGCGTCGGTGGCGTTCTCGGGCGCCGGCCGGGTCGAGGCCGGCGGCACCGCCGACGGCATACTCATCGACGCCACCGCGACCGACGGCCGGGTTACCGGCACCGCGGGCGCCATCGTGATCGACGGCACCGGCATGGCGCTGGACAACCGCGCGGCCGGCGGATCCATCGCCTTGACGAATACGTCGATACGCACCACGGGCAGCGGCGCGGCCGGTATCTCGTCTTCGGGCGCGAACGGCGAAATCATGCTGTCGGGCGGCACGTTGGACACGGTCGGCGACCATGCGGTGGGCATCTACGTCAGCAGCGCGGGCCGCCTGGCAATGACGGATACGACCATCACCACGCTCGGCGCCGGCGCGCACGGCATCCTGCTGGACAACGGCGCCACCGCGACGCTGTCGGGCGGCAGCGTCGCGACGCAAGGCACGGGCGCGGCGGCCTTGTATGTGGAGGGCCCCCAGGGCGCCGCCACGGTCACCGGCACCACGTTGTCCAGCACGGCGGGAGCGGGCGCGCAATCCAACGCCGGGGGCACGCTGGCCTTGCGCAACGCGGCGCTTGCCGGCGCCACGGCCGGCCTCGCGGTCACCGATACGCAGGCCAACGGCCAGGCATCCACTATCACGGTCACGGGCGGGTCGCTGGCCGCGACAGCGGGCAACGCCATCGAGGTGACCGGTGCGCGCGCCAACATCACGCTCGCCGGCGAGGTCAATGTCAGAGCGGCCTCGGGTACGCTGCTGAACCTGACCAACGCGAGCACGGTCAACCTGTCGACGCAGGGCGTGAGGCTGAACGGCGACCTGATCGCCGACGCCAGCAGCGGCGGCGTGGTCAGCCTGAACCAGGGCTCCGTGCTGACGGGACGCATCGATCCCCTGGACGTCAATATCGACGCCACCAGCACGTGGAATGTCACCGCCAGTTCGGTGACCGGCGCACTGTCCAACGCCGGCACGGTGGCCTTCCTGCCGCCGACGGGAGACCCGCGGCAGGCAGGCAGCTACAAGACGCTGACCGCGTCCAGCTACGTCGGCGCCAACGGCACCGTGGCCCTGAACACGTGGCTGGGCGGCGACGGCTCGCCGTCCGATCGCCTGGTCGTCAGCGGCGGCGCGGCCACGGGCGCCACCGCGCTGCGCATCGTCAACACGGGCGGACCCGGCGTACTGACCACCGGCGACGGCATCAACGTGGTGGCGGTGACCGGTGGCGGCAGCACGGCGCCCGGCGCCTTCCGACTGGCCAGTCCCGTGCAGGCCGGGGCCTATGAATACCTGTTGTATCGCGGCGGCAGCAACAGCGCCGACGACTATTACCTGCGCTCCGCCCTGGTGGACCCGGTCACCAGCGGCGGCGGTCCCGGCAAGGTCGGCGGCAGTGCCGGCGGCGGCGCGGCGCCGATCGCGTACCGACCCGGCGTGGTTGGCTACACCTTGCTGCCCGCCATGAACATGGACTACGGGTTCACCAACCTGGGCCGGCTCCATGAGCGCGTGGGCGACGTCTACAACACGGAGCAGAACCAGGCGGAGCAGAACCAGCCCGGGAAGCGCAACGGCGTGTGGGGGCGCATGGGTGGATACGGCGTGCAGGGGGATTCAGGCAGCCGGTTCTCCGCCAACCAGAGCACCTTCTTCATGCAGTTCGGCAAGGATTGGACGCTGAAGCAGGACCCGGAAGGGGGAAGCACCCATGCGGGCGTCACGGCCAGCCTGAGCGTCACGGATTCCAAGTTCAAGGACGGCGCGCGCGACCTCAGCCCCATGCTGTCCGATACCACCGGCAAGGCCACCACCCAGGCCCAGAGCGTCGGCGGCTATTACACCAAGTACCTGCGCGACGGCTCGTATTGGGATTCGGTGGCCCAGGTCACGCACTACAACAACAAGTACAACGACACCTATGGCAACGGCGCCAGCCAGCACGGCTTCGGCATCGCCTTGTCGCAGGAGGTCGGCAAGCCCTTCCTGCTGATGCCCAAGCTGGCCATCGAACCGCAGGCGCAACTGGTCTACCAGTACCTGGACCTGGATCACTTCAACGACGGCATATCCAGCATCTCGGGCACCAGCAGCAATGCGGTCCGGGGCCGCCTGGGCGTGCGCATCTACGCCCCGAACGTGCGCACCGAAGACGGCACGGGCGCCGGCACGCCCTATATGACCATCGACGTGCTGCACGACTTCGTGCCCATCAAGGCCGTATCGGTGGACGGCACGTCGCTGCGGCCGACGTTCAGCCGCACCTGGGGTGAACTGGGTTTCGGCCTGAACCAGAGCATAGGGAAGGGCAGCCAGCTCTACGCCGCCATCAAGTTCACGAAGAACCTGGACGGCGAGAGCCGCAAGGGCGTCTTCGGGCAGGTCGGCTATCGCTACAGCTGGTAGCGCGACTAGTCCTGGTAATGCACCACCGACCGGATGGACTTGCCTTCGTGCATCAGGTCGAAGGCCAGGTTGATGTCCGTCAGCGGCATGGTGTGCGTGACGAAGGGCTCGAGCTGTATGCGGCCGGACATGGCGTCCTCCACCATGCCGGGCAGCTGGCTGCGGCCCTTCACGCCGCCAAAGGCGGTGCCCAGCCAGCGGCGGCCGGTGACCAGCTGGAAAGGCCGGGTGGAGATCTCCTGGCCGGCGCCCGCCACGCCGATGATCACCGACTGGCCCCAGCCCCGATGCGCGGCTTCCAGCGCCGCGCGCATGACGTTGACGTTGCCTATGCATTCGAAGCTGTGGTCCACGCCCCAGCCCGTCATTTCCACGATGACCTGCTGGATGGGCTTGTCGAAGTCCTTGGGATTGATGCAATCGGTCGCGCCGAAGGTCTTGGCCAGGTCGAACTTGGCGGGGTTCGTATCGATGGCGATGATCCGGCCCGCCTTGGCCAGCTTGGCGCCCTGGATCACGGCCAGGCCGATGCCGCCCAGGCCGAACACCGCGACGCTGTCGCCTTCCTGCACCTTGGCGGTGTTCTTCACCGCGCCCAGGCCGGTGGTCACGCCGCAACCGAGCAGGCAGACGTGTTCCGGATTGGCCTGCGGGTTGATCTTGGCCAGCGACACTTCCGCGACGACGGTGTATTCGCTGAAGGTCGAGCAGCCCATGTAGTGATAGACCGGCTGCCCGTTATAGCTGAAGCGCGTGGTGCCGTCGGGCATGACGCCCTTGCCCTGGGTGGCGCGCACCGCCACGCAAAGGTTGGTCTTGCCGCTCTTGCAGAACAGGCATTCTCCGCACTCGGCGGTGTAGAGCGGAATGACGTGGTCGCCCGGTTTGACGCTGGTCACGCCTTCGCCGACCTCGACCACCACGCCCGCGCCCTCATGGCCGAGGACGGCGGGGAACAGGCCTTCGGGATCGTCCCCGGAGAGGGTGAACGCATCGGTATGGCAGACGCCGGTGTGCGTGATCTTCACCAGCACTTCGCCTTTCCTGGGCGGTTCGACGTCCAGTTCGACGATCTGCAGGGGTTTGCCGGCTTCGAAGGCAACAGCGGCGCGGGATTTCATGGATAAGGCTCCAGCAAATGAATGAAGGCGGGGACGGACGCGCCCGCGGTCGGAAGGGCTTGCGGGTCTACCGCAGGTAGGCGCGCACCAGCGTGGTCATGTCGCGCACGCGCTGGGCGTGCCGAGGATCCTTATCGGAGTATTCACCGAATTCCTCGCGGATGTGCGATTCCAGCACCTCGGACATCAGGGCGTTGGCGGCGCCGCGTATGGCGGCGATCTGCTGCAGCACCTGCGCGCACTCGGCGCCGGACTCCAGCGCGCGCTCCAGCGCCTCGGTCTGGCCGCGGATGCTGCGCACGCGCCGCAGCGCCTTCTTTTTTTCGTCGGGGGTGTGTGGCATGGGCGAATGCTACACCCCCGGGGAGTGTCCGGCAACCCTGGTCGAGTTGCAACTCGACACATCAAAGCGGCGCGCCGATGTCGAGGGCGCGCCGGATGGACGGCCTTTTCCACGATGGGCGCCTATCGTTGCCCGCCCCCCGGCGGGCAACGCGACTGATTCGGCAAGGCCGGCGTGCCGGCGGTATTGCCGGCATAGCGCCGTATTTCATCGGCCACGGCCGGAGAGGGCGCCTGGTAGGCGTAGCAGTAGGGCACCGGCGGCACCTTGTCCGCCTGGTAGTCCTGAAGCACAGGCTTGGCGTCGCGCAGATAGAGGTTGTCGCGCACCACCAGGAAGGCCTTGTCGTCATGGCGATACTGGTACTTTGCCCGGGTGTCGGCGTAACGCTTGCCGTCGGCTTCCCCGTTGTTCAGGGCGGACCTCGCCGCGGCGCTCGGGATGTACTTGCAGTAGTTGACCTTCACCCCCTCGACCGTGGGAAATTCGTCCGGCTCCTTGCATTGCCGCTGGACCGCGTTGTCATAGATGTTGCCTTCCACCAGGGCGCGCGCCTCCAGGCCGAAGCTCATGCCGTAGAAATCCCAATCCTGGAGCAGGTTGTTGTAAAGGTGGAAGGTGCCGAACTGCGCGCGCGGGTTGCGCTGCACCGTATCGACGAAATAGTTGTGGTGCAGCGTGACCCGCGCGATGGCGTCGCGGTCGTAGTTCGCGAACAGGTTCTTGGAGGTCAGGTTGTTCAGCAACATGACCTTGTCATGATTGTGAAACTTGGTCCAGGACACGGTGACGTCGGTGGAGCCGTTCTTGACATTGAGCAGCCGGTCCCCGAAACGGGACAGGTCCATGTGATCGACCCACACGTTCTTCGAACCGTTCGCCACGTTGACCGCCTGCGAGAAATTGCGCAGCTGTCCATTGATGGTCAGGTGCGTAATGATGACGCTGTCGGCCCCGTAGATGCCCAGGCCGTCGCCCATCAGCGTGACCGCGTGGCCGCGGCCGTCTATCGTCACGTGCGAAGGAACGCGCAGTTGCGAGTTCAGGTTGATGGTCATGTCGGACGCGAAGCGTATCCACGTGGGACCGCGAGCATGGCGCAAGGCGTCGCGCAAGCTGCCGGGGCCGTCGTCGGCATTGGACGACACCACGACGACGGGGCCATCCACGCCGCCCTTGGCGTTACGGCCATAGCCTTCGCGCTGCTTCAGTAGATCGGCGACGAAAGGGCAGTCGAGGCGGGCGGTCGGGCACGTGGCGTCAGTGGCGGCCGCGGTGGCGGCGGTGACGATGGCGGGCGTCATCGGCGCCAGCAGCGCGGCGGCCAGGGACGCGACGCGGGCGACGAGGCGATAGGGGTGGGTCATATGGGTTCATCCATGTCATTGCGGTGGCATGGTCGTTTCTAGGACCTATCGTTGCGCATTTCATCGCCATTCGTTTCACGGCTATTCGTTTCGTAGCCTTTCCATCGGCTGTCAACCTTGCCCGTTGCCCTCGGTCAAAGCGAGGAGGCGGCCCGTGCTGCCTGGTCGTAGAGGCCGGAGAGCATGCGCAGGCGCCGCGCGACCTCGGCGTGGGAAGCGCCATCCGCCAGGTCGCCCTCGATGCCCGCCAGCAGGCAGCGCCCGCGTATGGCGCGGAAACGATCGATCAGGACGGACCCGGCTTCGGTGGTCGAGTAGAGGACTTCCTTGCCGGCTTTTTCGCCTTGGACCAGTCCCAGCCCGGCGAGCTTCTTCAGCGAATAGTTGATGACGTGGGTGTCTTCGTAATTGAGGGTGAAGCAGATGTCGGCAAGCTTCTTCCCGCGCTCGCGGTGATGCACGTGGTGCAGCACCAGGATGTCGTTGAACGCCAGGTCCGGTTCGCCGGCGGCAGCCATGCAGCGCGTCACCCAGCGGCTGAACGCATTCTGCGCAATGATCAGCCCGAATTCCAGCTCCGATAATTCGGCGTGGGGGCCGTCGGCCAGGTGCGCGGATGAGAGGATGCGAACCGGCTCCAGGTCGGGCATGACGGCTGGCACGGCGCGAGGCGGGGTCTTTTTGGTCATGGGAGGCGTTGATAAGGCGTTGATGGGAGGTTCATGAAAGGATAGGTGATCCGGCGGTTCCGATCATGCTGCCTGCGTCAGCCAGCGCCACAGCGTGGTGCGGCTCACGCCCAGCCGGCGCGCGGCTTCCTGGTGATCCCCGTGGCAGTCCGCCAGCGTGCGCTCGGCGTCCTCGCGGCTCGGGCGCGGCCGGCGCCGGCGCGGCGTCGCGGGCGCGACCGCATCGGGACGCCGTGGCCGGTGCGCGGCGGCATCGAGCAGGTCGTTGATCTCGGCGGGCCGGATGGCGCCGCCATTGGCCAGGCAGATCATGGTCAGCCGCTCGATCGCATTCTCCAGCTCGCGCACATTGCCCGGCCAGGCATAGCGCCGCATCGACGGCAGCACGGCGGCCAGCACTTCCACGGACAGGGCTTCCAGGCCGATCCGCGCGAGTGCCGCGGGCACCCGGTTGCGCACCAGCACTTCGATATCCTGCGGGCGCTCCCGTAGCGGCGGCACATCGACACGGAGAATATTCAGGCGGTAGAACAGGTCTTCGCGAAAGCGGCCGGTCCCCACCATGGCGGCCAGGTCCCTGTGCGTCGCCGCCACCACGCGCACGTCGACGGGGAGGGGATCGACGCTGCCCACGCGCATGATTTCCTTTTCCTGCAAGGCGCGCAGCAAGCGGGTCTGCAAGGGCAGGGGCATTTCGCCGATCTCATCGAGGAACAGCGTCCCGCCGTTGGCCGCCTCGAACAGGCCCGCCTTGCCTTGCTTGCGCGCGCCCGTGAACGCGCCTTCGTCGTAGCCGAACAGCTCGCTTTCCAGCAGGGTCTCGGTAAACGCGCCGCAGTTGGTCGCGATAAAAGGATGGCGGGCGCGGCGGCTGGCGTTGTGGATACCTTGCGCCAGCAACTCCTTGCCGGTGCCGCTTTCGCCGTGTATCAGGATGCCGGCGTCGCTGTGCTGCGCGAAAACCTTGCATTGCGCGATCACCCGCTGCATGGCGGGCGACGCCGATACGACGTCATCCAGCTGGTACCTGGCCACCTGCGAACGCCGATGGGTATGCGCCCGCAGCTTGCTGACCGCGAGTTCCAGCCGGTTCGAGCCGTGCAGGGTCAGCACGGCGCCGGTCTGCTTCCCTTCATCGAACAAGGGAACGCGGTCGACCACGATGGATTTGCCGGCCAGTTCCTGCACCGCGCCCAGCTCGGGCGCGCCGCGCGTGATGACCTGGCCCAGTTGCAGCGCCGGCAGCACGTCGCCCAGCGAACGGCCCAGCGCATTGCGCACCGGCCTGCCGGTGAGCTGTTCGGCGGCGGGATTGGCCATGACCACCCGGCCCGCCATGTCGAGGGCGACCACGCCGTCGCCCAGGTGGTACAGGATCGAATCGAGCTGGGTACGGCGAGACTTCTCCGCCCGCTGCGCGGCGGCCATTTCGATCGCGTCATCGAAGGCCACGCGCACCGACTCGGCGGAATAGACCAGCACGCCCGTCAGCCCCGCCTCGTCGGCGAGGTCCGCCACCTGGCCCGGTCCCACCACCACCTGGATGCCATCGCTGGCGAGCTGCCGCAGGCAGTGCCGGGCCTCCTCGGCGGTTTCGTAGGCACGCAGCACAAGGGGCAGGGAGAACAGGCTGGCGAAGCGCTTCAGTTCCGGCGGAATGCGCTTGAGCATCAGGATGGCGATGCGGTCGGAAAGCTGCCTCGCCTTGCACAGGGCCGCCAGCAGGTCCGACCCGCCCACCTTCACCAACGCGACCGGGTAGGACACATTGCGCCGCAGGAAGGCGCCGTGGCTGCCCGAGGCCACGATGACGTCGCAGGGATGGCGTTCACCGCGCCGTTCGATTTCCGCCAGGGCGCTTTCATAGCCGCGGTGGATGATGGATATCGAGGCGCGGTCTTCCATCTCGGGCGCCACCTGGCGGAAGACATCGGTCAGGCGGTGTCCGCTGATCGCCCAGATCACGGGCAAGGGCTCATTCCCGGACAGCTGGCTCATGTTTCATTGTCTGTTTCATATGTTCCAATGATTGGAACATGAAACCCAGCACAAAACAAAAGACATTTCCAAGTATTTGATTCAGATATTGTTTTTGGAATCGTGAAACTTGGCATCCATATTGCTTTCCACATCACTCAACACTGACATGCACCGTTGATGGTGCAGCGAGGAGACCTCATGTTCAACAGCAAGACCCTGGGCCGGACCGATGGCCTGGCAGCGCGCGCGCTCGCCATGGCGGCCTATGCCTCATTGGCCTGCGCGGCGACCCTGGGCGTGGGGGCGCCCGCCGCCGCGGCCTACCCGGAGCACCAGATCAAGCTCATCATCCCGTTCGCGCCGGGCGGCGGCAACGACGCGGTGGGGCGCACCATCGGCAAGCTGCTGACCGAGTCCCTGGGCCAGCCGGTAGTGGTCGAGAACATGGTCGGGGCCGGCGGCAAGATCGGTGTCGCATCGGGCATCCGGGCGAAGCCGGATGGCTACACGCTGACGCTGATCTCGAACAGCTACGCCGTCAATGCCAGCCTCTACCAGCTGCCTTTCGACCCGGTGAAGGACATGACGCCGGTCGGCATGATCGCGCGCGGTCCCTTCCTGGTCACCACGTCCAGCAGCATTGCCGCCAACAGCCTGCCGCAGTTGATCGAACTGGCGAAGGCCAGGCATGGCGCCTTGTCCTTCGCCTCGTCCGGCGTGGGCGGGATCTCGCACCTGGCGACCGAGCTGTTCATGAAGGACGCCGGGATCAAGATGACCCACGTGCCTTACCGGGGCACCGGCCCCGCGGTGATGGACACCCTGGCCGGACGCACCGATGTTTTCTTCAGCACGCCGGGCGCGGCCATGCCCTATATCAAGGACGGCCGGCTGAAGGCGCTCGCGCAGACGCTGCCGGAAACCTGGTCCGATATGCCGTCCCTGCCCACCGTGGCACAGGCCGGCGTGCCAGGCTACCAGGTGGTGATCTGGTACGGGCTGATCGCACCCAAGGGCTTGCCACAAGACGTGCAGCAGAAGTTGAACCAGGCGCTGAACGCGGCCATCGTCAAGCCCGAAGTCGGACGCCAGCTGAGCATGGAAGGCGACCAGGCTGCTCCCGGCACGCCGGAGCAATTGCGCGCGCAGATCGAGACGGAGATCGGCGTCTGGCAGAAGGTCGTTTCCGAAGCCCATATCAAGGTTGATTGATGAGAGACAGCAAGGACGCATTCCGCGTCATGACTTCCGGTGTGTTCACTGCCGCGCACCTTGCCCTGATCCCCGCGATCGAAGCCTATACCGGCCAGCCTGTCGTCACCCTCACGACGTCGATAGGCACGGGCGAGCAATCGATTCCGAATCGCCTGCGCCGCCGGGAGCCGGCGGACCTGGTCATCGTCGCCGAGCCGAACATGGTGAATTTCGTCCAGGCCCGCCACATCCTGGCGGACACGCGCACGCTGATCGCCCGGTCGGTAGCCGCGGTCGCCGTGCGCGCTGGCGAGCCGCCGCCCGACGCCAGCAGCCCGGACGCGTTGAAGCGCACCTTCCTGCGCGCGCGCAGCATTGCCTATTCCGCCAGCGAAAGCGGCAAATACCTGACCACCCAGCTATACCACCGCTTGGGGATAGACAAGGAGTGCCTGCCCAAAAGCCGCTTCGTCGGCAACGGCGAGCGCACCGGCGCGGTGGTGGCGCGCGGCGAAGCCGACCTCGCGTTCCAGCAGGTGAGCGAGCTGCGGCCGGTCCCGGGCATCGCGCATATCACGCCCATTCCCGACGAGCTGCAGTCCTATGTGTGGGTGGCCACCGGCGCCGTGGCCTGGAGCCGCGACATCGAGCGCGCGCGCGCCGTGGCGCGTTTTCTTGCGTCCGACGCCGCGGCGCCCGAAATCGTGGCCAGCGGACTGGACCCGCTGTTCGGCGAGGACCTGTACACCGCGCTGCACGCGGCCTGAAGCACGGCGGGTCGGCGTGGCAGGGCCGGCGATGCGGGGAGGACGGGGCGGGCAGGGCGCCCGATATCGCAGCGCCGCCCGCCCGGTTGCGGAACGTCAGCCCGGCGCGGGCTGGCCGCCCGCACCTGCCGCCGACCTCGCCCGCACGGCGTCGAAGAAGGACGCGATCAGGCGGCTGTCGCGCCGTTCGCGCAGGCAGCAGACATGGATGTTCGTGGAAACCAGGTCGCCCTCGATGCGCAGCGGCACCAGGCGCGGATCGGGCACGTACTCCGATTGCGAGACCGTGCCCACGCCCAGGCCGCGCGCCACGGCTTCCCGCAGGGCCTCGCGGCTGCCGATCTCCATGGCGACACGGGGCGTGAGGCCGCGTTTCTCCATGGCGTCTTCCAGCGCCTTGCGGGTGGTCGATCCCGTTTCCCGCATCAGCAGGGGCTGCCCGGCCAGTTCGTCCAGCGTGATGCTCTCACGCTGGGCATGGGCATGGTTCCCGCGCACGAAGGCGATGACGGGATAGCGGGCATAGGACTGCATATGGTAGCGGTCGTCGGCCGCGCGGCTGGCCACCACGGCCACGTCGCAGACGTACTTGTCCAGGTCGTCGAGCACCACTTCGGAATTGCCCAGTTTCACCGACAGGCTGATGCCGGGATGGCGCGCGTGATAGGACTCGATCATCTCGGTCACGTGGTAGGGGCCCACGGCGCCGACGCGCAGGGATCCGCGCCGCATCTGGCCGCTGTCGTCCAGCAGCAGCCGCATTTCGCTTTCCAGGGCCAGCATGCGGCGCGCCATGGGCAGCAGTTGCAAGCCCACCGCCGACAGTTCGACGCGGCGGCCGCGCCGATGGAACAGCTCGGCGCCGTATTCGCGTTCCAGCATCTGGATCTGCGAGATCAGGGTGCTGTGGCTGGCGCCGATCGAACGCGCGGCGGCGCTGAAGCCACCATGCTGGACCACGGCGATGAAGGTGCGGATCTGGGTAAGGGTCACGGGGCAAACTCCTGCCGGCCTCCCGGCGACGGAGATGATGCCGTCCCAATGTGATGCGCATATGTCGATGCGCCGCTGCCGGATGGCCGTCCTGCTGAATAGCGTCAGAGGCCGCCCATGATCGTGCGACGGCGGCGGCGCCTGGCGACCGGCGGCGATGCATCCGGGCCGGATTGCCCGTCCGCGTACAAGGCCGCTGACTTCTGGAGAAGCAGATCAGCGCACTCGCTGTCCAGCGGCCGCACGCCCAATGACCACAACTCGAGCATGCGGGCGCCTTGCGCGATAAAGCCATGTCCCGGATGTTGCCGCTGGAACTCGATAACCTGGTCGGCGGTCGATAGGAGCGCCTTGCCCAGCAGATGGAGCCAGTGGCGTCGGCGTGCTGCGCCGATATTGCACGCCTGCGCCAAGAGATCGAACTCCCGCTGCGCCGGCCATCGTTTGGTGCCGCCCAAGGTGAGCGCCATGCCGTCCTGGGCTTCCCCTGTCTCATCGCGCGGCGCATAGACTGCCATGGTCAACATGTCGTAGACAGGTGCCAGCTTCGGCGTCCGGCCTGGGTAGTAGACCAGCCCGAAATTTTTCAAATGCGCATCACCGTTGCGTATCGCCGCCGCCAGCAGGTATTGGCCGTAAAAGAGATCGACGTTGCGCTGGCCCGAGATTCCAGGGCAATAAGCGCGTATGGTCTTCACGATGCGCTCCACCGAACCGCTGAACTTGTCCCGCGAGGGCAGGGCGAGCAGGGCGCACATGTCTTCGAACCCCAATTGCGTTCCTGTCTCATCGACATCGAAGCGCTTGACGAGCAGGCGGCTATAGTCGCCTGCGAGCTGCGTCTCCGCGGATGGCAGCCCCATTTCTCTCGCCGCCATTTGACCGAAATGCTCCAGCAGGACAATGTAGGGATGGTCAGGATCGTTGAGCTTCACGATCCACTTGTCCAAGGGCAATGTGGCCCGGCCCCCTTCGGCCTCGATGGGGCTGCGCGCCAGGAATTTTGGCAGTCCTCCAGAGACACCCGACTCGTGCGCACTTTCTCCCAGATAGTGATCGACCAGCACCTTTACATCGACGGACAGAAGATGCACCAGCGTATCCCCCGTACTGCGATTTGCGGGCGTCTCTCCATGCGGGACGACTTGCACCTGGCCGACCAGGTTTTCTCCCGAAACGGCAAGTAGCTCCATATCGCCGAATCGCTCGAACTTCTTCGCAAAAATGCGTTCGATGATCTGTCGCAGCGCGCCCTCGGGCAGGGAAACCTGGAAAACGGGATGCAGTATCGGACTGATCCAGCTTTCGGGACGCACGGGCATCAGCAGGGATACCGCCAACTCGCGCGGCGTATCCGGCAGGTAGGTAAAGACAAAGCGTCCTATCCCTGTCTGATCGAGCGTGCCTGCGAGGCGATGTTGAACGTACACATCGAGTTTCATGCGTCCGGCTCCGCTTTGCTGCCATATCCCCGGTCGTTCTCGCGAAGGATATCGTCAAGCGTGGGCGCGGACTCGAAGGGGCGCGCAAGAATGTCATGGCCAAGCGCCGTAAAGAGGGCGCGCAATGTGCCCAACGTCGGATCGCTGGCGTTGTTCTCGATAGCAACAAGCGCGCGCCGGGTAATGCCGGCGGCCTCAGCCAGATCGGCTTGCGAAACGCGCTGTTCCTTGCGGCACTGGATGAGCGCCTGGACCAAGGGATCGAGAGAGCGGGGCAGTATTCTTTCCATATGGAAAGGATACTGCTCTCGCCCGTAAAAGAGAAGCAAACTTCTCTTTTTATAAAAAACTCACAAAAAAGAGAAGATTACTTCTCTTTTTCGGGTGATACGCGAGCGTGCCCGGTCGCGCAAAGGGACGGATCGGGCGCCAAATTTAATACAAATGTGTCAGCGCGCTACCTTTGGCTATGGCCTTAGCAGGATCTTGCCGAAGTGGCGATTCTCTTTCATGAAGGCCAACGCGGCGGCCGCATCGCCGAGGGGAAAGTCCTTGGCGATGGGCAGGCCCAGCTTGCCGGCCTGGAGCAGGGGCCACAGGTCGGCCGCCATCCGACGGGTGATCTCGCGGACTTCCTCCACGTTGCGCGTGCGAAAGGTGACGCCGATATATTGGATGCGTCGCAGGGCGTGCAAGTCGAAGTCGAAGGGCGCCTGGCTGCCGCCCAGGCGACCCACGTTCACGATACGGCCGCACAGGGCTGTCGCCCGCATATTGTCATTCATGACAGGGCCCGAGACCTGGTCGACGATGAGGTTCACCCCTCGTTGATCCGTCGCCTGGAGAACGGCATCCACCCAGCCGGCGTCGCTGGTGTCCAGGGCAAGATCCGCGCCGAAGTCGGCCAGCTGGGCGCGGCGGCCGGCATGGGTCGACGATCCGATCACCAGCCCCGCCCCCATGGCCTTGGCGATTTGCAGCCCCATCAGGCCGACGCCGCTGCTGGCGCCCTGGATCAGCACCGCCTCGCCGCGCTGCAGGCGGCCATTGGTCACGATGGCGTCGTGCATGGTTTGCAGCGCAACAGGCAGCACGGCCGCCTGGGCGAAATCCATGCGAGGGTCGGGCAGCAGGGACACACGCCCGTAGTCGGTCACCGCGTACTCGGCGTAGCCGCTTTTGCCCGAGGCCATGACGCGATCGCCGGGAGCGAATCCCGTGACCTCCGCCCCGACAGCCTCGACGACGCCCGCCCATTCCATGCCCGGTATGGTGCCGGGCCCGCCAACGCTCCCGTGCCGGTGTCCCGACGCCACGGTCAGGTCCGCGCGATTGAGCGAGGACGCATGCACCCGGACCAATACATCGCAGGGGCCGACGGCCGGCACCGGCACATCCTGCAAGGACAAACCCTCTTCCGTGACGACAACGGCTTTCATAAGCTGGCTCCGTGGGGAATCAAGTGCGGGACCGCCATTGTCCACCGTTCGCCGTCGAGATGCACGCCGCCCGGACGCCATCGGGGATTATCAGCCCGCGATCACCGGCTCTCCCCGTATGACCGTCCGATACAGCACGCGTGCCTGGGTGGGATCGACTTCGCCCCGATAGTGCATGGTGCAGCGATTGTCCCAAAGCACCACGTCGCCCAACTGCCATTTGTGGCACCAGGCGTACTTCGGCTGGGTCGCATGATCCCAAAGACGGTCGAGCAGGCGCTCGCTTTCCTCATTGCTCATGCCCAGGATGTAGTTCGACGGCCACTCGCGCCTGCGGCCCAGGTACAGCGCGCGGCGACCGGTCACCGGATGCACCCGCACGAGCGGATGCACGGGGCCCGGAACCTCCTCGGGGCGTGTAGGCAGCTTGACCGTGGGGCGTAGAATGCCGGCGCTGTTGCGGCTGGCGTCATGCAACTGGCTGCGGCCCGCGATGGCCTGCTTCAGGTCTTCGGGCAGCTCCTCGTACGCCAGGTACTGGTTGTTGAACCAGGTGTCTCCGCCGCCTTCCACGGGCAGCCGTACCGAGTACAACATGCTGCCGGCGGGCGGCACGTCGGCATAGGAGTTGTCGCTGTGCCACACCACCTCGTAGCTGCCCAGCGTGCCGTTGTCCATCACGGGATTGCCCACTTCGTCGAGATTGGAGATAAGCGAAATGCGCGGGTCCACGGCGATGCGCGTTCCGCCCACGACAAAGCCGCCCGCCACCTGGAACTTGCGTGCCGCCGGCTCCTTGGTTTCCCCGAATATCGAGGCGGCGTCGAGAAAGGACGTGCCCGGCAGGCTCTGTCCTCGCCACAGCAGCACGCAATGGTCGGCCCACGCCTGGCGCAGAAGCGCACGGGTGTCCTCGGGGACGGGCCGCGACAGGTCCACGCCGCGTATTTCCGCGCCGACAGCGGCGCCGGTAGGGTGGATGGTCACGCCCTCGGCGGCGTTGACGTGCGTTGGCGCCGCCCGGGGCGCTGCTTGTACGGATGTGCTTTCGTTCATGGTTGCAGGTCTCATCAAGAAAAAACAAGTTCGCGCCCGTCGGAGCCGCCGGGTCCGTGGGGCTATATCGACCGCAGTCCTCCACCATCGACCGCCAGGCATTGCCCGGTGATGTAGGAAGACAAGGGCGACGCAAGAAAGAAAATGGCCTGGGCGACTTCGTCCATGCTTCCCAGCCGCTTGAGCGGGATATTGGCCACGCGCGGCGCCAGGAATTCCTCCAGCGTCTTGCCGGGCGCCCACCGGGCGCGTCCGGCCTCCATCTGCGGGGTCAGGATGCCCCCTACGCTGACCACGTTGACGCGGATGGCGTCCTGCGCCAGTTCCAGGGACAGCGCCTTGCTCAGGTTCATGGCGGCGGCCCAGGCCACGCCGGATGTCACGACGCGGGGAGGGGGCTGGCGCCCCTTGATCGACGTGACATTGACGATGCTGGCGCCTTGCGCCGCACGCAGCGCGGGGAGGGCGGCGCGTACCACTCTCGCCATGCCGAGCAGCTTCTGCTCCAGCGCGGCGCGCCATTCCGCGTCGGAAATGGCTTCGAAGCGTCCCGGCGGCAAGGGTTGGGACACCGCATCGACCGCATTGACCGGCCAGTTGACGCCGTCGGCTTCCCGTTGCGATGATGCGCCGGCATTGTTCACCAGCGCGTCGATATGCCCATACCGGCTTGCGACGGCATGGACGAAGGCTTGCACCGACGCCGTGTCCAGGATGTCCGCCGCATGGGGCAGCACGGGCACGGCATAGGTCTCGCCCAGCATGCGGGCCGCCTCCCGCAGCTTTTCCTCGCCGCGCGCGCACAATGCCAGCGATGCGCCCTGTGCCGCGAACAGCCGGGCCGCGGCCAACCCGATGCCGCGGCTGCCGCCGGTAATGACCACGACCTTGTCTCGCATGAGCGCCATTGCATCAGCCCTGCATTTCGGCGAAGTAGCGGTAGCCGCCCTTGCGGTGCACGCCGCGCCGTATCGCGTCCACGGCGACGACGTCCGCGGGCGCCACGCTGGCGAAATTGATCTCGGGCCCGTAGCGCTCCACCAGCCACGCCGCCTTGTCCTGCGCGTTGATCAGGCCCAGCTCGAACAACAGATATTCATTGCGGCCCAGCCCCGCGATCTTGTCCAGCGCGGCGGGCTCGGCCTGGTAGAGGGCCTGGATTTCGCTGCTTTCCAGGTAGATCTTCGACACCCCCAGTTCGATATCGCCAAGGATCTGTTCACATATCTCTTCGGCATTGAAAGGGATGTCGACGTTCTTGCGGCCCATTTCGGTCATGACTTTCAAGCCCATGTCCAGCGCGCGCGTGATCAAGTCCCTGCGCCGGGCCGTCGCCAGCGGCGGCATGGTGTCCTCGCTTATCTCCACGCCGGCGTAGCCCAGGTCGACCATGGCCTGGAGATAGGCCTGCTCCTGTCCTTGCATGACGGCGATCTGAAAAGGTATCCCGCCGGGAATCACGGGAATGCCGTGGGCGTTGTATAGCGCCACCTTGCGGCGTATCCACGACGCTTCCAGCCGGTCGACCAGCCCCACGTGGTCGGTCAGTTTCGCGTAGTCGATCAGTGAGCCGGCGATCTCGATCAGGTCTTCCGTCGCCCGCAGGGGAATGCAGGTTTCCGACATGACGATCATGCTGTGCTTGCGCGGCTTGTCGGGAATCCGGGGGACCCGCAGCATGGGATAGGCAGTAGGCATATGACCAGTCCTGGTAGATGGAAAAATGGGATGCGATGTACTTATTCCAGGACCATGTCGGCCTGCTTGAAGGTCTGGGTCCAGGCCTCGCTCTCTCGACGCATGCGCTGCGCGAAATCGGCGGGGGTGTCTCCCACCGGCTCCGCGCCCAGCGCGATCAGGTCGTGGCGCACGCCGGGGTCCGCAAGCGCCTGCGCGACCGCGGCATGCATGCGCTCGACGACGGCCTTGGGCGTTCCCGCCGGCACGGACAGGCCGAACCAGACGGAGATGTCGAAACCGGGCACGCCCGACTCGGCGATCGTGGGAACGTCCGGCAGGAACATGGAACGCTTCGGCGTGCTCACGCCCAGGGCTTGCAGCTGGTGGTTCTTCACATAGCTGAGCGCCGCGGGCGTGTTGAAGAACATCAGCGAAACGCGATCCGTCATCAGGTCATTGACCGCCGGCGGGCCGCCCTTGTAGGGGATGTGGACCAGGTCGATACCGGCCTGGGACTCGAAGTACAGCATCGCCAGGTGCAAGGACCCGCCCACGCCGGAAGACGCGAAATTGATCTCGTGCGGGTGCTTCCTGGCCATATCGATCAGTTGCCGCACGTCGTGCGCGGGGAACTTCGGGCTTGCCACCAGCAGCTGCGACGTTTCCGCGACGATGGTGATGGGCTCGAAATCCTTGTCCGGGTCGAAGGTGGGATTGCGGAACAAGTCTTTCTTGATGGTGTACGTGGTGTTGAGGGTGAAGAGCTGCGTATAGCCGTCGGGCCGCGCGTCGGCGGCGGCCTTGGCGCCCACGCGGCCGCCGGCGCCGGCGCGATTGTCGATGATGATCTGCTGCCCGAGGACCTGCGACAGCTTGCGGCCGACGACGCGCGCCACGGCATCGATGCTGCCGGCCGGAGGGAAGGGCACGATCCAGCGGATGGGCAGCGCCGGAAAGTCCGCCCCGGGCCCGCCATCCGCGCCAGCATGGGCCAATGCCGGCAAGGCCAGCGCCGCCCAGGCGGCAACACAGGAAATCAATCTCCTCACGATGCAGTCTCCGTCCGTTCTTTTCTGGTACACGCAGGCTGGCGGCCGGGTGCCCCTTGCGATCGCATGTCGCATGCGGAGAACTATAGAGATACAGGGGGATACTGAATAGAATATAAATAGACTATCAAGCAATAAGGCATGGATATCATGCGCAAGAAATCCCCCGAACGCCTGGAACGGCGGCATGTGGACCTGCTGGTCACCATCGCCCGGCATGGCTCCATCCATGCCGCGGCGCGCGCGCTGGGCATCGCCCAACCGTTGGCGACGTCATTGTTGCAGGATGCCGAGCGCATCGCCGGCAGGCAGTTGTTCTCGCGCAGCCACCGTGGCTGCGTGCCCCTCGCCGACGCGCATGAGTTGCTGCGCGGCGTGCGTTATGCGGCCAAGGCCCTGCATTCCCTGGACGTCCGGAACGGACAGCCGCAGGTCAAGCTGCGACTCGGCTGCATTCCGCGGGTCACCCATACCTTCGTTCCGGAACTGATGGATGCCTTGGGGCGGGAAGCGCCGGACGTCGCCGTCGAAATCGTCGAGGGAACCACCAGTGCGCTCGATGCGCAATTGAACGACGGTGAAATCGATGTGTTCATGGGTCGGCGTCCGCCCGGGCTGCTGCCTGGCGACGGCCACTACGTCATCGAGAACATGTATGAGGAAAAGACGGTGGTCATCGCCGCGCGTGGCCACCCGCTCGCGGCCAGGAGAAAGGCATCGCTGGAGGAGCTGACGGCTTATCCATGGATACTCCCGCGCCAGCAGAGCTATTCGCGCAATATCTGGGGCGAGGTGTTCGTGCGGGCGGGCCTGGCGCCCCCCAGGGCGATGATCGAATCGCTGTCGTTTCTTTCGAACGTGCACCTGGCCGCGCGCAGCGCCTGCCTGTCGATCGCGCCCGACCGCATCGCGGCCCAGTTCCAGGACAGCGGATTGATATCCATCATCGAGACCGGATTGAACCTGGGCGACTACATGGTGGTGCTGGTCCATCACGAAACGATCGCGGCCCATCCGTCCTTCGAGCAGTTCATGGCGGCGGCGCGCCATGCCGGCGCGCGGCTGGCCGGCGGTGTCAAGCCAAAGCGGCAGCGGCGGGGCGCATAGCGCGAGCGAACCTAAGCGGCACCGCTGCGCCTCGGTGGGCCAGCCCCTACTTGACGATCCCGTGCAGGATGATCTCCGCGTATTCGCGGGCGATCTCGCGGGAAGTCTGCTTGCCGGAAGGGCGATACCAACGGGCCAGCCAGTACACGGAGGAAATCACCATCCGCACCACGGCATTGGGACTGCCGGCGTTGAACACGCCCGCTGTCACGCCTTCGTGAACGATGTTCCGTATGGTGTTTTCGTAGTTGACCCGCCATTCCACGGCGATGTCCCGCATCTTGGGTTCACGCAGGTTGGCGAACCGTGTCAGTAGAACCTGGAATGAGGCCTGGTGCTGTTCGAAGAATTCGGCCTGTGCCTCCAGGAAGGCCGCCAGCCTGTCCTGCGGCGACTGGTGCGCGGCCACCGCCCGCTCAACGAACTCGCTCAGTTCCTTCACGGTCGTCACGACGATCGTGCCGAGTATCGTTTCCTTGCGGTCGAAGTAGTGATAGAGCGCAGTCTTGGACAGGCCGACCGCATCGGCGATGTCCTGTAGCGAAACCGAGTTGTAGCCCTCATCCGCGAAAAGCCGCGCCGCCGTTTCCAGGATTTCCTCCTTGCGCGGTGTACGGTGTACGGCCGGTCGGCCGCGCTTTTTCGCTGCGGGTTTCTTTTCTGCCATGGACGATGAAGACAAGGACGTTGCGCCAGTGCGCATATGATAGCGGCAAACGCCGCTGCCCTGTCGCGCCGCACCGGACATTGAACTGGCGGATCCTACTGCTGCTCGATACCGGCGGACTTGACCAGTTCCGCCCATCGCTGGATCTCGCGCTGCTGGAACTGCGCGAGTTCCTGCGGCGTGCCAGGGAAGGGCTTCCAGGCATTCTGGCCGAAGAATGTCGCCGCCTCCGGCGTGCGCATGATGGGCACGATGATGGCGTTCAACTTGGCGACCACATCGGCGGGCGTGCCCTTCGGCGCGAACACCGCCAGCCAGCCGCTGGCCTGATAGCCCTTGATGCCTTGTTCCGCGATGGTCGGAATGTCTTCATACCCCGGCATGCGACTCGTTGTGGACACGCCCAGCGCCTTGAGCTTGCCGGCGCGCACCAAGGGCATTACCGCGGGCGCGTCGCCGAAGACCATGGTGATCTGCCCGCCGATGACATCGGTAATGGCCGTGGTCAGCGCCTTGTATGGCACCGACAGGATATTGATGCCGGTCAATTCCTTCAACACCTCCCCGCCGGACCGGGATGAGGAATTGCCCCACCCGAACGAGAGCTTGCCGGGCTGTTTCCTGGCATCCGCGACGAGATCCTGCACGTTGTTATAGGGCGAATCGGGTCGCACGACCAGCGTCACACCGCCGATGATGATGCCCGTGACCGGCACGAAATCACGAACGGGGTCGTACGGCAGTTTCTTGAACAGGCTGACATTGGCCGCATGCGTGGTATTCGACCCGATGACGATGGTGTAGCCGTCGGCGGGCTGGCGCAGCACATGCTGCAGGCCGATAAAGCCTTCGGCACCCGGCAGGTTCTGCACGATCACGGGCTGCCTGGTGGCGTCCGTAATATGCTTGGCCAGGAAGCGCCCGGTCTGGTCGGTGGTCGTGCCCGCCGCGAACGGCACCACGATGGTGATAGGCCGGTTTGGATAGTCCGCCACCGGGGTGGCTGTCCGGGCAGGTGCCTGGGCGTGGCCCGGCGACATGCCGGCCAAGGCCAACGCGCCAAGCAATACCTTGCCCCATACTACGCCCCTCATCGTCGTAAAAACCCGCATGGGATGTCTCCTCGTTATTTTGCGCGAGCGATCACTAGGGTCGGCCCTTGACCATGCGCAATGGGTTATAGGTGGCCACCACGTCATCGCGCTGGTTGACCACGCGATTCATCGTGCGCAGCAGGCCGCTGCCGGGTTTGCTCGTGGCGCGAGCTTCGACGACCTCGACGCACACATGCAGCGTGTCGCCTGCCACGGTTGGCTTCAGTATCCTCAAGTCGCATTCCAGGAATGCCACGCCGGTGCGCTGCATGGTGGATTGCATCAGCAGGCCTTCGGCGACGCAGAACACCAGCGAACCGGGGACCGGGCGCGCGCCCATGCGCGATTCGCGCTGTATGTATTCGACGTTGGTGAACATCTCCTCGACCATGCCGGTGACGCCGACGAACATCGCGATATCTGCTTCGGTGACGGTACGGCCCAGGGTTTGGAAACGCTGGCCGACCTGCACGTCGTTCCAGTGCAGTCCCAGACCCATCACGGGGGCGTCGCGCCAGGCGGGATCCAGGCTCGGGTTTTCCGCGGAGTGCTTCATGGCTTGATGTCCTTGATCACGCATTCAGCGGCCAACGCCGCGATTTCCTGTTCCGGCAGGCCCAGCACCCGCCGCAAGACGCCGGCCGTATGCTGGCCCAAGACTGGTGGCCCCGCCTTGTAGCGCAGCGGCGATTCCGACAGCCGTATCGGGCTGGCCACGGACGGCACCGTGCCGGCGCCTGCATGCGGCAACGTGAGCCGGGCACCGCGTGCCCGCACCTGGGGGTCGTCGAACACACGGTCCACCGTGTTGACCGGTCCGCAGGGAACCTCAACCGCCGCCATCGCTTCCACCCATTGCGCGATGGTGCGCGACGCGATGATCGTCGCCAGCATGGGCACCAGCACACCGCGATTGGCAACGCGCAGGGCAATCGTCTGAAAGCGCGGGTCTTCGCCGATATCCGGACGCTCCATCGCCTGCGCCATCTTGCGGAACTGCGTATCGTTGCCGACCGCCAGGATCAGGTGGCCGTCGGACGCACGGAATGACTGGTAGGGCACGATATTCGGATGCCCGTTGCCCATCCTGCCGGGCGCCTTGCCGGTGGTCAGGTAATTCATCGCTTGATTCGCCAGCACCGCCACCTGTACGTCGAGCATGCCGATGTCGATGTGCTGGCCGCCGCCGCCCAGGTCGCGATGCCGCAGCGCCGCCAGGATGGCCAGCGCGGCATACATGCCGGACAGGATGTCGGCCAGCGCGACGCCCGCGCGCTGGGGTCCTCCGCCCGGCACGCCATCGGGCTCGCCGGTCACGCTCATCAGGCCGCCCATGCCCTGTATCAGGTAGTCATAGCCCGGACGCTGCGCGTACGGCCCGGTCTGCCCGAACCCGGTGACCGAGCAATACACGAGGTCCGGCAGCTCGGCGTGCAGGGTCTGGTAGTCCAGGCCGTACTTGCACAGGCCGCCCACCTTGTAGTTTTCGATCAGCACATCGCACTCGGCGGCGAGCCGGCGGACGAGGTCGCGGCCACTGGGCGTGGCGATGTCGATCGCCACCGACTCCTTGCCGCGATTGCAGCAGAGGAAATAGGCGGCATCGGTCTCCGCGCCCGTGGCGGCGTCGCGGATGAACGGTGGCCCCATCCGCCGTGTATCGTCACCGCCGCCGGGATGTTCAATCTTGATCACCTCGGCGCCCAGGTCGGCCAGGCTCTGCGTGGCCCATGGCCCCGCCAGGATGCGCGTCATGTCCAGTACGCGTATTCCCTGCAGCGGCAGCGTGTCGCGCTTGTGTGGGTCGGTCATCACGGATGCATCGCCTTCGAGATGATGGTGCGCTGGATCTGCGAAGTGCCGCCGCCTATGGTCGACTGCATGCCCTCGCGGAAGTAGCGCTCCATGTCGGATTCCGGCAGCATGCTGTGTCCCCCCAGGATCTGCATGCCTTGGCGTGTCACGGTTTGCAGGGTTTCGGAGGCCATCAGCTTGGCCATGCTTACCTCGCGTGAGCAGGGCAGGCCACGCGAGGCCATATCCGCCGCGCGATAGACCATCAGGCGGGAAGCGTCGACGGCGGTCTGCATGTCGGCCAGCATGTGGCGTATGACCTGGAATTCGAAAATGGGCCGGTCGAACTGGATGCGCTCGTGCGCGTAGCGCAGCGCATCGGACACGGCCTGCTGCGCGTTGCCTACGTAGGCGGCGGACACGGCGATCCGCTCCAGTTCCAGGTGGTCCGTGATGATGCTCCAGCCGCCACCCGGCGTGCCCATCATGTTTTCCTCGGGGACCCAGGCGTCGTCGAGGAATATTTCGGTGGTGCCGGTAGCGCGGCGCGCCATCGTCGGCAGGCGACGGATATCCAGGCCCGGCGTATCGTTAGGCACCAGCAGCACCGACAGGCCCTGGTGCTTCCTGGCCTCCTTATCCGTGCGCACCAGCATCGCGATCACCACATTCCTGGCCGCCGCGCCGGAGCACCACAGTTTCTGGCCCCGGATCGTCCAGCCGCCGTCGCGCGGCTCGGCGCGCGTGCGCGTCGAGGCGGCGTCGGAACCGGCCTGGGGTTCGGAAATAGAGATGGAGAAGCGCAGCTCCCCCCGCATGAAGGCGGGCAGGTAGCGTTCCTGTTGCGCCGGCGTGCCGAACTTGACGATATTCATGCCGGTGAAGGTCGACACCATGAACGCGGTGGCGAAGTCGAACCCATAGCGCGCCAGCCCTTCGCACATGAGCGCGTAATCGAAGATGGTGCCGCCGTCGCCGCCCATTTCCTCCGGTATCAGCAGGCGCAGCCAGCCCAGCTTGGCCACCTTCTCGTACGCTTCATAAGGATAGCTGCGGTCCATGTCGCACTGCCGCACGTAATCGCAGCCGATTTCCTTTTCCATCACCCGTGCCACGGTGTCGCGCCACAGCATTTGCTCATCGTTCAGGAAGTCCATGTTGGTTCTCTTCTCACAATGCGAGTTCTCGTTGGAAAGACTCAGGACAGCAGAGGCTGGCGGCGTATGAGCAGGCTGAATTCGCAGCTCAGCACGACCTCCTGGCGTTGGTTGATTGCGGTAAGCCGCGTAGTCACCACGCCGTGGTGCTCACCCTTGTCACGTAATTCGATGATTTCGCTTTCCGCGTGCAGGGTGTCGCCGATGAAGGTGGGCTTGAGAAAGCGCAGTTGGTCCACGCCATAGAAAGCTTCGACCAGGCTGGAGTCGAAGCCCAGCAGGGCGTTGACGACCACGAACACCAGTCCGCCTTGCACGACGCGTTGGCCGTACAGGGATCGTTTGGAAAATTCCGCGTCGGCATGGATGGACAGCCAGTTGCCGGTAAGGCCGCAGAAGTTGACGACATCGGTTTCGGTCATCGTGCGGCCATGTGACCGGCGGCGTTGGCCGAGCGACAGTTCTCCAAAGGGCTGGTCGATCATGGGATATGAGGTTCCGTGTGAGAGGATGGGCCGGGCAAGCTGGCTCAGCGCCCCAGCCAGCGGGGCGGGCGTTTTTCGGCGAAAGCAAGGGGACCCTCGATAGCGTCGGCGCTGGCATAGACTTCCCGGTGGCGGACCTTGGATAGGGCATAACCGGCATGCGCGCCCAGGTCGACGCTGGCCGCCAAGCCCGCCTTGGCCGCCGCGACCGAGAGCGGTGCGTTGGCGGCGATTGCCAGGGCATAGGCGGCGGCCTTCGCGCGCACGGCATCGGGCGTCGCTTCGACCGCATTGACGAACCCCAGCGCGTACAACCGTTCGACCGGCATCATCTGCGCCGTGACGGCCATCTCCATCAGCACCGCTAACGGCAGCATGGGCACCATCGGCGCCGCCCAGGGCGTGCCTCGGCCAACACGGGCTTCGGTGATTGCGCCTGCTGTGCCGGCCAGTCCTACCCGCAGATCGGCGTTGGAGGCCAGCACCATGCCGCCCGCGGTGAAATGGCCCGTCATGGCCGCGATGACGGGCACGCGGACCGCACGCATGCGTTCGTAGAACGGGTCTTCCAGCAGGTCCAGGATATCCTTGCCGGTGGTGGCGCGCAGCGCCGCCGCTTCCTTCAGGTCCATGCCGGCGCAGAACGTGCCGCAGTCGGCGCTGGTGAGCACCACGGCGCGGATGCCGGGATCGGCGTCTATCTCGCCCCAGAGTGCGTGCAGCCGTCGATTCGCGGCCAGGGACAGCGCATTGCGCCGTTCGGGACGGTTCAGCGTAACGGTCGCGATCGCGCCGTCACGCCGCAGCAGCACCTGTCCCTCGGCGTCTGCATCGAAGGCATCTTCCATCTGTCTCCTCCGTCGTGTTCGGCATGTCAGTCGCCGCCGCTCCAGCGACGCGAAAAATACCGACTACTTGGTCTGTTTTCGCAAAATCATAAACCGTCTTGAGGATTCGTCAATCGGATCCGTATGGGCGTAATCCCTTATATGTAGGTTATTTACGGAAAATCAGCGTCATTGACGACATAGTAGGTACTCCATAAAATAAACCGACCAGATAGACGGTTTTAATGAAGGGATGCTTCTTTGACCAGCGCTTGATCGCACCGGGTGCAGCCGTTCTGGCCTTGCCGCGGCGCAACAAGGCGCGAGTTCCCCCTACGCGAGGAAAGACGCAATGAGCACGACGATAAGACTGGGAGCTGGCGGCGGCTTCTGGGGTGATGCCTACGATCCGGCGGAGGAACTGCTGCGGCAGGGCGAGCTGGATTTCATGTGCTTCGACTTTCTCGCCGAATTGACCATGGCGATTCTGCATCGGCAGAAAAAGCGCAATCCCGACGCGGGCTACGTCGCCGACGTGCTGCCTTTCATGACCAGCCTGGCGCCGCTGGCGCGCGACCGCGGGACTTGTCTGGTCTCCAATGGCGGGGGTGCCAACCCCCTGGCTGCCGGCCGGGTCATTGCCGACGCCTTGGGGCGTGCGGGTAACCATGGCGTCAAGATCGGCGTAGTCGCCGGCGATGACCTGATGCACCGCCTGGACGGCCTGATCGCGCAAGGCGTGCCGCTGGTCAATACCGCGACGGGAGAGGGCGACTTGCGTCCGCTGCGCGACCGCATCCTGTGCGTCAACGTCTACGCTGGCGCGGAAGGCATCATGCAAGCGGTGCAGGGCGGCGCCGACATCGTTGTGACGGGCCGCGTGGCCGATAGCGCGCTGTTCGTCGGCCCCATCCTGCAGCGCCTGGGCAAGGGCTACGACGATCCCGACCTGGTCGCCGCCGCGATCACCGCGGGCCACATCGCGGAATGCGCCGCGGGATGCACGGGCGGCATGTCTTCGCGCTTCGATGAAATGCCGCATATGGGCCGGGTTGGGTTTCCCATCATCGAGTTTGAATCCGACGGCAGCGCGGTGGTCACCAAGCTGCGCGGGACCGGGGGCAGGGTGGATGAGTTCACCGTCAAGGAGCATCTGGTCTACGAGATCGGCGATCCGCGCAGCTATGCCGCGCCCGACGGTATCGCGGACTTCACCGCCCCACGCTTGCGCGAAATCGCGCCGGACCGCGTGCGTGTCAGCGGTTGCAAGGGCGCGGGACGGCCCGGGCAATTGAAGCTCTTGATCGGCTATGCGGATGGCTGGATAGGGGAAGGGCTGATGCTGTTTCCCTGGCCGCGTGCCTTGGAGCGGGCGCGCAAGGCGGAACAAACCTTGTCGGAACGCTTCGAGCGCATGGGGCTGGCCGCCGAGGACGTGCTGTTTTCCTATGTGGGGGTTAATACCTTGCACGGGCCCGCCGCGCCTTGGCCGGCCGCGGACGACATGAGCGAAGTGGGCCTGCGCGTGGCGGTACGCACGCATACCCAGGAGGAAGCCGAGAAGGTGCGCCGCGCCTGCACGCACTTGTGGATCATGGGGCCGGGCGGCACGTCGTTCGGCGCCCCGTTCAAGGCCCGACCCGCGGTGAGCCTGTGGCCCACCACCATCGCCCGGGAACTCGTCGAAAGCACCATGGAAATGATCGAATCATGACTCGACTGCTGGAACAGATCGCTTATGTGCGCAGTGGCGACAAGGGCGACAACGTCTCGATCGGCGTACTGGCCAGGCGGCCGGAAGACTACGCCGCGGTCCTGCGGTCGGTGACGCCCGAGCGGGTTCGGACCCTGTTCGGCGACTGGGCGCGTGGTGACGTGCAGGTCTATCCCATGCCCAACATCGATGGCTGTCTAGTCCTTATGGAGCACGCCCTGGGCGGCGGCGCCACCCGGACGCTGCGCTTCGACCAGACCGCGAAATCGCTGGGGTATGCGGTGCTGCGGCTGGAAGTCGATGAGGGCTGAAAGGACGAGCCTTCGATCTATTCTCTTTCGTTATAGAGAAATACAGCTCCGCAAATTGTGGCTGGCTGGCAAGCCTCCTAGACTCATGTAGCGCGGCCCGGACGATGCAAAAGCAGGTCCGCCCCTACACGAAGATCGATGCACCGACGGATGCGATCCACGTAATCGCATACGCGAAAACCAAAGGAGGCAGTCCATGTTTCTCGCATCCCGCATGCCGCGCTTCGCGGCACTGCTCTCGTTGTCCGCCGTGGCGTTCTTCGCGAGTCCCGCGCCGGCGCAGGAGCTACCCAGGAACAAGCCCATCACCATCCTCGTCGGCTTCGCGGCCGGCGGGGCGCTGGACCTTACCGCCCGCGTGGTCGCGGACCAGCTCGCGAAGAACCTGGGGCAATCGGTCATGGTGGAGAACCGGCCGGGGGCGGGCGGCAATATCGCGCAGGATTACGTGGCGGGGGCCACGCCGGACGGATCCACCATCTTCCTGGGCTCCATCGGTTCGCTGACGATCAATCCGCACCTGATGAAGCTGGCGCACGATCCCTTGAAAGACCTGCAGCCGCTGACGATGGGCGTCGATTTTCCCAATGTCCTGGTGGTGGGCTCCCAGTTGGGTGTCAAGACCCTCAAGGACTACATCGCGCTGTCCAAGCGCAAGGAACTGGATTTCGCATCCAGCGGCATAGGGTCGGCTTCGCACATGGCCGGCGAGATGTTCAACCAGCGAGCCGGCATCAATAACGTGCACGTCCCGTACAAGGGCGGCAGCCAGGCTATCGTGGACCTGCTGGCGGGCCGGGTCGCGGCGTATTACGCCACGCCGTCCACCGCCTTGCCCTATATCAAGTCGGGCCAGTTGGTGGCTTTGGCGACCACCGGCCTGGCGCGCACGGAACTGCTGCCGGATGTCCCCACGGTCGCCGAATCGGGCTTTCCCGGGTTCGACGCCACGAACTGGTACGCCTTCGTAGCGCCAGGCAAGACACCCGTGCCGGTGCTCGATCAATTGAACCGGGAGATCGTGAAGGTGCTTAAAACGCCGGAGGTGCAGGCCAAGCTGACCCAGCAGGGTCTGACGCCAATGCCGCAGGCGCGCCAGCAGCTGGGCGAATTCATGGCCAAGGAGTCCGCGTCCTGGAGCCAGATCATCAAGGAGCGCCACATCACCTTGAATTGAGGCGGCGCGAGACGCTGCCGGGACGCACCGGGCCGGTCCGCGCCGCTTTCCGTGCTCGATGCTCGATGTTGATGCTTGCTGATTGGAAGGATATCCATGACTGAACCCACCCATGATCGCGACGCCGCCGGCGCCAGGGACAC
Source organism: Achromobacter aloeverae (assembly GCF_004121055.1). Taxonomy (GTDB): domain Bacteria; phylum Pseudomonadota; class Gammaproteobacteria; order Burkholderiales; family Burkholderiaceae_B; genus Bordetella_C; species Bordetella_C aloeverae. The sequence goes on along the minus strand of NZ_PYAL01000001.1, from coordinate 47,740 downwards.
CTTGCTGGGCAAGCTGGCCCGCAACATCGTCGCGTTCGACGCCAACCGCGTGGAAGGCCATGCGCTGGCCCGGGCCAAGGCCTGCATCGCCGATACCATAGGTGTCATGCTGGCAGGCGCGCAGGAAGCCTGCGCGCGTATCCTGTTGCGCGTGCCTGGCGTGGCGCAGGCGCCCGGCCCGTGCACGATCCTGGGAACCGGCATCAGGACCAGCGCACTGGACGCGACGCTGGTCAACGGGACGTCGTCCCACGCGCTCGACTACGACGACATCTCGGGCGATTTCGGCGGCCATCCCTCCGTTCCGCTGGTGCCCTTGCTGCTGGCACTGGGGCAGGAGCGGGGCGGTACGGGCCGCGATTTCCTGGCCGCCTACGCGGTAGGCGTCGAAACGGAGATCCGCCTGGCGCGCGCGGCCCATCCGGTGCATTACGACAAGGGCTGGCATCCCACGGCGACGCTGGGCGTGTTCGGCGCGGCCGCCGCGGGGGCGCGCTACCTGAAGCTGGACGTGGCGCGCACGACCATGGCGCTGGCGATCGCGGGCTCGCTTGCCAATGGCCTGAAGGCCAGCTTTGGCACCATGACCAAGCCCCTGCATGTGGGCCATTGCGGGCGCAGCGGGCTGTTTGCCGCCTTGCTGGCGAGCGAAGGCTACGAAGGAGCCGCGGATCTGCTTGAACATCACCAAGGCTATTTCCAGGTCTTCAACGGCGCCGGGAATTTCAACCCGGACGCCGTGTTGCAGGACTGGGGCCATCCGCTTGAAATCGCCGGTCCCACCATAGGCATCAAGCAATTTCCCTGCTGCGGCAGTACCCACGCTTCCATCGCGGCCGCGCTGAACCTGGCGCAACGCCACGACCTGCGCGCCGCCGACGTGGCGCGCATCGAGATCATGCCGAATCGGCATCGGCTCAAGCACACCGACAAGCCTTACCCGGCATCGTCCCTGGATGCCAAGTTCAGCGTCCAGTATGTAGTGGCGCGAGCGCTGGTCAGCGGCAATGTCCGGCTGCGCGATTTCGAAAACGATGCCTATCTGGAGCCCGAGATCCAGCGCCTGCTCGGGCTGACCCAGGCGGTTCCCCATCCCGGCATGGGCGAGGGCGGACCGCAATGGGGAACCGAGATCATCGTCACCCTGAAGGATGGCAGCCGCCATGCCGAACGCATCGCCAACATGGTGTCCCGCGACGGCAGTTGCCCGATGAGCCGTGCGGAGCTGAAGGCGAAATTCGACGATTGCAGCCAGCGCGTGCTGCCCGCCGGGCAGGCCGATGCCTTGTTCGAGCAGCTGTGGGCGCTGGAACAGGTGCAGGACATGAAGGCCAGCGCCGCGTGGCTGCAAGCCGGCGCCGCCTGAAGGAGGAATGTCCGCGGCCCGCGCCGGCGTTGTCGTCGGCGAAGGCCATTCGCGGGCGGAGACCTTGGGCGGGACAAAAAAGTTCATCTGCCTAAGACGCACTAAGGCGAAGTGCTGGCACAAGACGCATAATGTATATTATGTAAAGTCTCATATTGATCGCGGCGCTGGTGGCTGACGTTCAACGCGGCGCCACTTTCGCGGAGCCGCTCAGGCGCCCTGCGGGAAGCCGCAATAGCTGAAGCGCCGTAAAGCTGGCCAGCCCTAGGATCGCCGTGACCCACAGCGCACCTGCCCCCCAGCGGTTGACGCAAATCCCGAATAGCCATGGTGCGGAAGCTTGCGCGAGCCTGGCCGGAACCATCAGCACACCCTGCCGCAGGCCATAGCCGCCTGTCCCAAAGATCGCCAATGGCAACGTACCCTTCGCAATCGTCAGGATGCCGTTGCCAGCGCCATGTAGCAGCACAAAAGCCGAGGCAGCCGGCGCTCCCAGGGCGAGCAACACCACGGCGCCCACCGGGTGGCCGAGGCTGGCCAGCTTGGCGGAAAGCAAAGGATGGGTCCTGCGCAGCAGTGTGAATTCGGCGATTCGTGCTGCCACCTGGGCGGGACCGACCAAGGCACCCGCCGCAACGGCCGCCGCCAACGTCGCTCCCGCGCCCATCAAGACCGCGGGTAGATGCGCGGCCATCGCGGTGCTGGAGAACCAGGTCACGGCAAAAACCACCGCAAGCAGGATCGAAGGCCAGATTGTCTCGGGCACGTCGTCAGGTGCCGATGCATTGGCCGTTATTGGTGCGGGTCTGGCCGCGGATGTGGTCTTGGGCGTGTCCACCTGCGCTGGCGTGGGCAACATCGCGTTAAGCGGTAGCGCCAGGATCACATGCAATACAGCCCACGTCAGGCACGCCCCCCGCCACCCCCAGTGCAGTTCCATATACGTGGACAAGGGCCAGCCCACGGTACTGGCAAACCCCGCCAACAGCGTGATGCCCGAAATCGCGCTGCGGGAATTCTTCCCGTAAAGCCGCACCAGGGCAGCGAACGCGGCTTCATAAAGGCCACTTCCCATTCCGATGCCGAGCAATGCCCACGCCGAAAAGAGCGTCAGTGGACCTTGCGCGGCAGCCAGGCCGGTCAGTCCCCCGGCAAAGATGAGGTTCGTGACCATCAATACCGGCCGCCCTCCCCACCTGTCGATGGCATGTCCGGCAGACGGGCCGACCAGCGCCGAAACCAGGAGCGCGACCGAGAAGGCGGCGAACACCGTCGGCGTCGTAACGCCCAGGTCGCGCGCCATGGGCGCGGCGAGCATCGCAGGCAAGTAATAGCTCGACGCCCAGGCCAGCGTCTGGGTGGTGCCCAACGCGAGAATAATGCCGCGGCGATTGTTCAGACGCATCAGATCGACCGTTGGTTCACGCGCTTGGACAGCGCTTCAGCGGTTTCCTTACGTTCGCTGTAACGATCGACCAGGTACGGCGCGATATCGCGCGTAAGCAGGGTGAACTTCACCAACTCTTCCATCACGTCGACGATACGATCGTAATAAGCCGATGGTTTCATCCGGCCCTCGTCATCGAACTCCTGCCAGGCCTTGGCAACCGACGATTGATTCGGGATGGTGAACATCCGCATCCAGCGGCCCAGCACGCGCATCTGGTTGACGGCATTGAACGATTGCGAGCCACCACTGACTTGCATCACTGCCAGCGTTTTACCTTGCGTCGGACGGACCGCGCCCATGCTCAGCGGGATCCAGTCGATCTGCGTTTTCATCAGGCCCGTCATCGCGCCATGACGCTCCGGCGAGCACCACACCATGCCCTCCGACCACTGCACCAGCTCGCGCAACTCGGCCACCTTTCGATGATCTTCCGGTGCGCCATCCGCCAGGGGCAGCCCCGCCGGATCGAAAATCCGGGTTTCAGCGCCGAACGCGCGGAGCAAGCGCGCCGCTTCTTCCGTGGCAAAGCGGCTGAAGGAGCGTTCGCGCAAGGAGCCATAAAGCAACAATACCTTGGGTGGACGGCCCTCTGCTTCTGGGAAGCGGCAAACCATGTCCAAGTCGGCCAACGTGCCGTCGAGGTTCGGTAAATCCGGAATGATGCGGTTCACGGCGTCGGTCATAACGAAATCTGGCGGGTATAAAGTGTCGGCGTGCTGGCATTGGTATCCATCGGCGGGCCCGCGGCCAGGACGGCCGAGGGTGCCTGGCCGCGATCGATAGTCTTGAAACCCGATTTCCCGAAGAACGCACCTGCAGTATCGCTGCTGACCCACGCCCGGCGTGCGCCCTGTTCGAATGCCCGGCGCAACAGCAAGGCCAACACGTTATGGCCCAGCCCTTGCCCTCGGTGGGCGGCATCGACCGTCAGCGTATGAACGAGGGCGTGCGTGCCTTGAAGGGCGACACTCGCATGCGCCAATACGGCCCCGTCCGTGGCGCGGTAGGCATAAAACTGGACAGGTGTAGCCTGCCCCGCGGCCACTGCCTCGGAGGAAATCAGCGTGTCGCCCAGGAATGGAACGCCCTCCTCTTTTTCCAGTCGTATTCCGTGCGGCGTATCGACGAGATCGAGCACCACGTCAGACGGACGGCACAGGCGCACGCCCTTGCCTGTCACCACCAAGGGGCGATTGATGAGAATGGGGTGTCGCACCGTCTGCTCGATGAGCGCATCGTCACTCCACTCGGCGCCATCCAATCCCAACTCCTTGTAGGGCGTGCCCTTGACGCGGATCGCGTCGCGCACGGACATCGACGCTGCCGTGATAAGCGACTTCAGGGTGCCGGCGTCCGGCGGGGCTTTCAGATATTCGATAACCATCGGATTCAGGCGCAGCGCCTGCAACGCGGCCAGCACGTTGCGCGACGTACCGCAGTCCGGGTTGTGATAGATGGTGATGGGCGTCACTGCGCTTCCTCGGTGGCGCTCGCGCGCCCAGGATCACAGCATGCCGAGGGTGCTTCAGCCGCCGCGTCGGTGTGAGACGCGCCGTAGACGGGCGTGCACAGGTCATCGACGTGCAGGGGTACGTGAAAGCGCTTCATGTGCCCTTCTCCTAGCAATTGGCGCATGCGCCGGCGCGCGGCGTTTCGCACGCCGCTCCCTCGCAACAGTGCTCCGTCAGATAGCCCAGCAATTCGTTCATGCTGCTGTAGTCGGCGCGATAGATCAGGTTGCGCCCCTGCTGTTCAGCGCTTACCAATTGCGCATGTGCCAGTTCTTTCAGGTGAAAGGACAGGGCACTGCGAGCAATGCCCAATTGCTCCGCGATGACGCTCGGATTGAGCCCCTGCTCTCCCGCCACCACCAGTGTGCGAAACACGCGCAGCCGATGGGGGTGAGCGAGAGCGCCAAGGGCAGACACAATTTGATCTTCGTTCATTATTTAATAATACAATAACTATTGAATTATGTGCAAGAGCCGCTAACCGACCCCGCAGCCGTTCCCATAACTGGCCGATGGCTGAGGCGGTTCAGGCGCGTCATCACCTCGGAAGACAGGACAAGCTCCTCTCGGACGCGCATATATGCCTTTGAAGTAAGCATATCAATAACATTACGTTGAGGTTTTATAGACAAAACAATAACGTACATAGCTCTCGCGGGGCTGCTGTCGGCCCGCGCAAAAAAACCATATCGGATACCACGTCCATGTCTGTACGTTTTGCTCGCCTGTTGACCGCCGCTGCTGCGCTGACCATCCTGTCCGCGCCGGCGCACGCCGCGGATCCCATCAATGTCGGATTTTTCTCCCACCTGTCCGGCAATTTCGCCGAGTACGGCGCAAGCTTCAAGAACGCGGTCGAGCTCTACCTGGACAAGGTCAATGCCGACGGCGGCGTCAATGGCCGTCCGATCAAGCTGGTCGTCGAGGACGATCGCAATTCACCCCAGGAAGCCGCCACCGTGGCGCGCAAGATCGTCGCGACACCCGGCGTGGTGCTGACCATAGGGTCGTGGTCCACCACCGCATCGCTGGCTGCCGCGCCCATCTTCGCCGAAGCGAAAATCCCGCAGATCAGCCCGACCTCCTCGCATCCGGACTTCACGCGCCAGAGCCCCTTCCAGTTCCGCCAGAACAATACCGACGACGTGCTGGCGCAGTACAACGCCGACACCATCCACAAGAAGCTCAAGGCTAACCGCATCGTCATTCCCTATTCGCAGGACGACTGGGGCGTGTATACCGTCAAGGCGACGTCCGCGGCGATCGAGAAAGATGGCGGCAAGGTGTTGCTGACGGAAGCCGTGATTCCCGGGTCCAAGGATTTCCGGCCCCTTATCAGCAAGATCAAGGCGGCCAATCCTGACGGCGTCTTTATCGCCCTGCCTTACCAGGAAGCCTCGATCTTCATCCAGCAACTGCGCCAGGCCGGCGTCAACATACCCGCCGGAGGCGGCATTCCGCTGACCTCGCCCAAGTTCATCGAGCTGGCCGGCAAGGCGGCCGAAGGCGTGGTGGTGCACAGCATTTTCTTCGCGGGCGACCCGTCGAAGAAGGCGTTCGTCGACGCATACCAGGCCAAGTATCACAAGCTGCCCGACCAGTTCGCCGCGCTTGCCTATGACGCCGCCGGTGTCGGCGTGGCCGCCATCAGCCGCGTGGTGCAATCCGGCAAGCCGCTGACAGGCCAGGCTGTGCGCGACGAGCTGGCCAACGGCCCCGCCTACCAAGGCGTGACGGGCGTGTCCAAGTTCGAGAACGGCAACGTCAAGAAGGCGCCCACCTTCCTCGTGGTGCGCGACGGCGCGTTCCAGCTGCTGCCGCAATAATGCTCGAACTCTTCGCCAGCCAGATCATCAACGGCCTGGCCATCGGTCAGGTCTATGCACTGATCGCCCTGGGCTTTTCACTGGTCTTCGGCGTCTCCAACCTGATCAACTTCGCGCAGGGCGCGTTGTTCATGCTGGGGGCGTTCATCGCATACACCGGCGCCACGACGCTGCACCTGCCCTTGGCGACGGCCGCCGTCTTGTCAGTGGCCATCGTGTCCTTGCTGGGCATACTCCTCGAACGGCTGGCCTTGCGGCCCCTGGAAAACGCCCCTTACATCGCGCCGGTGCTGTCCACGCTGGCCATCAGCCTGATCGTCGACCAGCTCGCGGAGATTATCTGGTCGCCCGAAGGACAGGTTTTTCCCGCGCCGTTCGAGGAGAAGACCTACTTCTTCGGCGCGGCCTATATCACCAGCACCGACCTGCTGATCTTCGGCTTCGGCGCCGCTGCGACCCTCGCGCTTACGCTGTTCCTGTCCCGCTCCTGGATGGGCCGCACACTACGTGCAACGGCCCAGGATCGTGACGCCGCTGCGCAGCTGGGCGTGCGAACCAGCCAGGTCAAACGCCTGGCGTTTGGCCTGGCCGGCGCACTGGGCGCATTGAGCGGAATTCTGGTGGCCTTGTACTTCAAAAGCGTGTTCCCGCAGATGGGCTTGCCATATGGCCTGAAGGGTTTCGCGGCGGCATTGCTGGGCGGCCTGGCCAGCACGCCGGGCGCGGTGCTGGGCGGTTTGCTCCTGGGCATCGTGGAAACCTTTGCCAGCGCCTATGTCGGCGAAGGGTACCGCGACCTGGTGGCGTACACCCTGGTCCTGGTTTTCCTGGTGTTCCGCCCGCAAGGCTTGCTGGGCGACCGCCGACTGGACGCGCTGGGCGGCGTCGGCGGCGCGGGCGGCGCGATGCCGAGTACGAGCCTGCTGTCGTCATCGTCGAGCCAACGCAAGGCCACACGCGTCCTCGAACTGCCACCCTGGGGTTTCCTGGTCACGGGACTGGCCCTCGCCCTGCTGCCCCTCGCCACGCAGAACGCCTATGTGCTGCAGGCGGTGGCCTACGCGATCATCTTCGCCTTGCTCGTCGCCAGCGTCACGCTGGTCTCGGGCTCGCTTGGCATCCTGTCGATCGGCCACATGGCGTTCTATGGCGTGGGAGCGTACGCCGTCGGCATCCTGGCGCGCAACCATGGCTGGCCAGCCGACGCTGCCTTGCCGGGCGCGGCCGCCGTCACCGCCATCGTGGCCATGGTGGCCGCCCTGCCTTTGCTGAAACTGAGCGGCCACACGGCCGCACTGGGCACCCTGGCGGTGGGCCAGATCGGCTATCTGGTGTTCATGACGTGGCTGGATGTCACGCGTGGTCCCATGGGCTTCATCGGCATCCCGGCGCCCAGGCTGGGCCTGTTCGGTGGCTACACGCTTGCCAGCCTGCCGGGGAAATTCTGCTTCATCGCGCTGGTCGTCGCCGTCGGACTGGCACTGGCACAACGGCTGCTGAATTCGGGTATCGGCCGAGTCTGGCGGGGTATCCGCGAAGACCGCCTGGCGGCGCATGCCGCCGGCCTGCCGGTACGGCGCTACATCCTGCTGGGTTTCGCCTTGTCGGGATTGCTCGCCGGCACCGCGGGCGCCTTGTTCGCCTACGTTCAAAGCGTAGTCAGCCCGGAAAGCTTCACGGTCAGCGCATCCATTCTGCTGCTGACCCTGGCCGTCCTTGGGGGGCTGGGCAATGTTACCGGTGCCGCGCTCGCGGGCTTCGCCCTGACCTTGCTGCCGGAGCTGCTGCGGCCCTTCGCGGAATGGCGCATGATCGCCTACGGTGTGGCGCTGCTGCTCATGCTGCGCCTGCGTCCCAACGGCTTGCTTGGAGCCCGCTGAATATGGTCCATTCCTTTCATACGCCGGCCATCGCGCGGCCAGGCCTGCACGTCCAGGGGCTAAGCCGACACTTCAGCGGCGTGAAGGCCGTCGACGATGTGAGTTTCGACCTCTTGCCTGGCGAGACTGTTGCGCTGGTCGGTCCCAACGGCGCGGGCAAGTCCACCTTGATCCAGCTCCTGAGCGGCGTCGAGACACCCACCGCGGGACGTATCCTGCTTGGTGACGTACGCCTCGATGGACGCCGGCCGGAAAGTATCGCCCGGCTGGGTATGGGGCGTAGCTTCCAGACTTCGCGGGTGTTTCCCGCCTTGACGGTCTGGGACAGCGTGCGCCTGGGCACGCAGGCGGGGCTGCTGCGTCATCGCGCCGAAACGCATGCGGACCCGGGCCCTCGCCATGGCCGGCTCGCCAATCCGCTGTCCGAAATCGCGGGCGAACTGCTGGGCCTGCCTGGCTGGCGCCGGCGCCGCGCGCAAGCGGACGCACGCGCCGAAATGGCGCTCAGGCGTTTCGGCGACCGGCTCTGGCCGCGCCGCGACCAGCCGGCGTTCAGCCTGTCCTACGCCAACCGGCGCCGGCTGGAAATCGCGCGAGTCCTGGCGGCCGAACCACGCTTCGTTCTGCTCGACGAGCCGGCGGCCGGCATGAACCCCAGTGAAACGGCCGAGCTGACCGACCTGTTGCTTGCCCTGCGGGCGGAGCAGCCCACGCTGGGCCTGCTGGTCATCGAGCACAAGCTGTCGCTGGTGCGGCGCATCGCCGACCGCGTGGTGGTCCTCAACCAGGGTCGTGTCCTGGCGACAGGCACGCCGGCCGAGGCGCTGGATCATCCCGAAGTGGTGGAGGCTTATCTTGGACGCACGCGGACCCGCCCAGCCCAATCCGATGCCCACCTTGGCTGATCTGCATGCCATCTCGTCCGTGCCCTGCCCCTCTTCCGTGGCGCCTCGCTTGCGCGGCGCGTGCCTTGTGAACCGTCTTCGTCTCCCTCATGAATACCTCCAAGCCCGCCCTTCTGTCGATCGACGCGATCGACGTGCATTACGGCTCGGTACAGGCGCTCCATGGAGTCAGTCTGCATGTCAACGCGGGCGAGGTCGTGTCCGTCCTGGGCGGCAACGCCTCGGGTAAATCGACCACGCTGAAATCCGTGCTGGGCCTGGTGACCCCCACGCAAGGCCGCATCGTGCTGGAGCACCGCGACATCCAGGGCAGCGCGCCGGCCGACGTGATCGACCTGGGCGTGGCCAGCGTGCCCGAGGGCCGCCGCGTCTTTCCCGATATGTCGGTCGAGGAAAACCTGCTGCTGGGCGCTTATCCGCGTCGCAAGCACAAGGCGGAAATCGCTCAGGACCTGGGCGAAGTCTTCGGGACCTTTCCCCGCCTGGCCGAGCGCCGCAAGCAGCTTGCCGGTACCTTGTCCGGTGGCGAACAGCAGATGCTGGCCTTGGGCCGGGCCTGGCTGCGGCGCGGCAAGCTGGTCTGCATCGACGAGCCGTCGATGGGCTTGTCGCCCCGCTTCGTCGATGCCGTCTACGAGGTGCTGTTTCGTTGGAAAGCGGCGGGGCAGACCATCCTGCTGGTCGAACAGAACGCACGTATTGCCCTGGAGCTGGCCGATCGCGCCTACGTACTGCAACACGGCCATGTCGTTTTGCAGGGCAACGCCGCCGACCTGGCAAAGGATTCCGCGGTACAAAAAGCCTATCTTGGCGCGGCCTGAAACATGGACGGAATGATGAACGCACCGACTCCCCTACTCCCCATTGTCGATACGGACGTACTGGTCATCGGCGCGGGCGGCGCCGGCATGAGCGCGGCCATCGCCGCCGCGGAAACCGGCGCCCGCGTATTGCTGGCCGATCGCAGCCTGATCGGCCGCGGTGGCGCCACCATCATGGCGCAGATGACGGTCGCGGCCGCCCTGGGCGAACAGACTGAAGACCATTGGACCCATCACTACCAAGACACCCTGGCTGCAGGTCGCGGCCTGTGCAGCGAACCGCTCGCGCGCATCCTTTGCGAGGAAGGCGTGCAGGCCATCCGCCTGCTGGACAGCTGGGGCGTGGGCTGGGCCCGCGCCGATGGGCACCTGACGCAGGCACACGCGCCGGGTCACGACCGGCCGCGCTGCGTCTACGTCGATTACCTGAACACGGGGCCCGCGGTGGCCAAGACGTTGCGCGCCCAGGTGGCGCGTACGGCCGGCGTGCAGCGCGTGGGCGAACTCGTCGTGGTCGATCTGTTGCTGGACGCGGGACGCGTGGTGGGCGCCCTCGCCTTGCACCTGGATAGCGGCGATTTCTTGTTGATCCGTGCCGGCGCCACCGTCATCGCCACCGGCGGCCTGACGCGGCTTTACAAGCGCAACAGCGCATCGCTCAATATGGGCGGCGATGGTTTCGCCCTAGCGCTGCGCGCCGGCGCCCGCCTGCAGGACATGGAGTTCGTGCAGTTTTTCCCGATCGGCCATCTGGCGCCCCGCCTGGTCGGCTTCGATCCCATCATGTGGGACCCATTTCGCTACAAGCTGGGCGGCAAGCTGCTCAATCGCGACGGCGTGGAATTCGTCGAGCGCTACGGCAACGCCAGCGAAGACGGCAAATACACGACGACACGCGATGCGGCCACTTACGCCATCATCAAGGAGGTCGAGGCGGGCCGGGGCTCGCCTGCCGGCGGCGCCTACCTGAGCTTCCGCCATGTGCCCGAGACGGCGCTGCGCGCGGCCTTCGGTCCGATCATCGGACGCCTGGCCGCGGCCGGCATCGATCTTGGACAGCGGATGATAGAGGTAGCGCCGATCGCTCATTACCACATGGGCGGCATACTGGTGAACACGGACCTCGCCACGGATGTGCCAGGGCTTTATGCCGCCGGCGAGGCCGTGGGCGGTGCCAATGGGGCGAACCGCTTATCGGGCAATGCCATCACCGAGGCCGTGGCCTTCGGCCTGCGCGCGGGACGTTCGGCGGCCGGAAGCGCGGCCGCGCATGGGCCGCTACCGTCCGACGAAGCGCTGCGCGCGGCCGCGGCGCCGGTCATCGAACGATCCAGCCGCCCGGTCGACGCGGCGGCGCGGCCTAACTATGCCACCCTCATCGAAGAACTGCAGGCCGTCATGCAGCGACACGTAGGCCCCTTCCGCGACGATGGGGGTATCCGGAAGGCCTTGGTCGCCATCGCTGCGTTGCGGGATCGCGCCGGCACGGGCATCCCGCCAGGCGGTCCGCAGGATCCGGTACGACTCGACGCGCTGGACCTGCGCAATATGCTGCTGGTGGCGGAGTCCGTGGCGCGCGCCGCCCTGGCACGCAAGGAAAGTCGCGGCGCGCACCAGCGTGAGGATCATCCCGCGCAGGACGCGGCTTGGACACTGAACCAGACCATCGCCTGGCGTGACGGGCATTGGACACTTGCCCGCCAGGCCGTGGACTGCTTGTCCGAAGCGCCTGTCGCCCCAGTCGCATCCGGCTTGCGTACGCCGGTGGAGAAGCAGGCATGAACACGAACGCCCCCGAGAACGGCGCCGGAAACACAGCGGCGAGCGTAGCCATGAACAATGCCCCGAGCGAAGCCAGGGATGGCGCCACCATCACCCTGCGCGTACAACGCGGCGTCCCGCAACAGGCTCATGCCGTGCAGACCTACACCGTCCCCGCCGAGGCTGCCGCATCGCTGCTGGACGGCCTGCGCTGGGTGCGCACCCACGTGGATGACACCTTGGCATTCCGCTATGCCTGTATCAACGCCAATGCCTGCAAGGAATGCATGATGCGCCTGGACGGAAAGACGGTCTACGCCTGTACGGCCCGACTGGAACCTGGCCACGACTACGCCGTCGCGCCCTTGCCGAACAAGCCCCTGGTGCGCGACCTGATGACCGCCATCGCGCCCTCCAAGGAACGCCTGTTCGGTGGAGAAGAAGACGATGAGCGTTGAAACCACAGGCCGCCGGGGAAACGACTTCAGGTAACGCGGTCCATGCGAACTTGTTCCGGCGCTCCCCCGTTTTCGTCCAGGGCCTCCTTCACCCGCGCCACGCCATAGTCCCGCTCAGCCGACGCGCGGCTTGTCTTGCCGCCGCGCAGGTCCTTGCGAATGGCAGCCAGGTCCCGTTCCCCGGGGACGCCGTAGCCGCCTCCGCCAGGGGTTTCCAGACGCACGGACTGCCCCGCCGGCAACGGGTGGCCGGAAATTTTATTGGGAAGGCGCTTTTCGTCCGGGCGGCCCGCGTTCTGGATCAGCCTTGACGTCGCTCCCAGGCCGCCGCCGTTCAAGCCCGCCGCGCCGAACAGCGCGGCGTCGCAGCGGACGGTGCAGATCATCTGGTCGTGCAAGGAACGGATCTGGCGGGCGATGCCCATGCCGCCGCGGTATCGGCCCGCGCCGCCGGTGTCGCCGACCAGGGCATATTCCTCCACCAGCAAGGGATACTCGATCTCAAGCGCTTCGGCCGGCAGGTTCGAGGTGTTCGTTACGTGGACCTGGATGCCATCCATGCCATCGCCGCGGGCGCGTCCGCCCGCGCCACCGCCCAGGGTTTCAAGGTAGACGAAGGTGCCTTTGCCCTCGCGACCGGGTCCGGAGAACAACATCGATGGCATCACATCATTGCAGGACGCCATGCCCCGGTCCGCGGGCAGCAACTGCCCCAAGGCCCCGATGACCGTCCCCGCCACGCGCTGCGCGGTCGTCACCCGCGCCCCCACCGCGGCAGGAAACCGCGGATTCGTGATGGTTCCTTCCGGCGCCGTGATCGTGATCGGCTGGAACAACCCGTTGTTGGGCATCAACTCCGGATCCAGCATCGCCTTTACCGCGAAATACACGCTGGCATGCAGCGCACTGGCCGGCAGGTTGAAAGCGCCGCGCGCCTGCGCGCCGGTGCCGGTGAAGTCAACGAACAACTGTCCATCCCGCGCATGCACGTTGGCCTGGATCACCACCGGATCCCCGCCCAACCCGTCATCGTCCATGCGTTCGGCAAAGGACACTGTCCCGCCAGGCAGCATCGCGATGCGATTCCGTAGCCGCCGCTCCGTATAGCGCAAGATGCCGTCGATCGCCGCCAGCACCGCCGGCAAGCCCGACTGTTCGACCAGCTCCAGCATCAACCGGGCGCCCTTTTCGTTCGTCGCGATCTGCGCGCGGATATCGTGCATCCGGTAGTCGTACTCGCGCGTGTTGTGCGCGATCATCTCAAGCAGGTCGAGGTCCAGCTCACCCTGGCGCACGATGCGCATGACGGGCAGTCGGATCCCCTCCTCCCACACGGTCTTCAGGTGGTGCGATGTCGACCCGGGCACCGCGCCACCCACGTCGGTATGGTGGCCGATATTGGCGGCAAAGAACCGTAACTCGCCGTCCACGAAGACAGGCGTGACGACCGTGATATCCGGCGCATGCGTGCCGCCGGCCAAATAGGAGTCGTTGCACAGGAACGCATCCCCCCGCCGAATGCCGGCGACGCCATATCGTCGCAACACCGCATCGATTCCCCCCGACAGCGATCCCAGGTGCACCGGCACGTGCGCCGCCTGCGCGATCAGCCGCCCGGCGGCGTCGAACAACGCCACGGAGCAATCCTTGCGCTCCTTGATATTGCTGGAGAACGACGAGCGGATCAGCGTATTGCCCATCTCCTCTGTAATGCTGAGCAGGCGGTTGCTGAAGACTTCCATCTCGATGGGGTCGAATACGTCTTCGGAAGGGGTCGTGATAGTAGCCATCGCAGTCTCTGGAATTCGGTATGGTCGATATGGTCGCTATGGGGATGCGGTCCGTGATGCGGCCGACGGCACGCTCACGGGCGCAAGTCGACGATGAGGTTGCCGAACGCATCGGCATGTGCCCGTTGGCCGGGCAGCACCACGGTGGTCGAACTCATTTCCTCGATGACGGCCGGGCCGTCCACCGGCACTTCCACCGGCAAGAGGCCCCGCCGGTACACCGGTGTGTCCAACCACCCACCGGCATCGAAGTAGACCTGGCGATGTTCTTTCACGGCGCTCTCCAGGGATCCGCCGCCTTCGACACGCGCCAGCGGTGCGCGCGGCACCATCCCCACCGCCCGCACGCGACAGTTCACGATCTCGATGGCCCGGCCGGCCGCATCGTAGCCATACTCGCGTACATGGGCGGCGCTGAACGCCGCCACGAATTCGGCTGTCGCCATCAGCCGCATGCCATCCAGCGGCACGGGAATTTCGAAGTTCTGCCCTTGATATCGCGCGTCGATGACGCCCGACAGGCGCTGCGCATCCGGCGTCACGCCCTCGGCGGCCAGCCAATCGCGGGCCTTCGCAGCCAGCGTGTCCAGCGCCTGCCGCAGCAAGGCCCACCCGTCATCGGTGGCATGCGCCATCAACGTCTGGACAAAATCCATGGAGATGTCCGACAGCAGGATACCCCGTGCGCACATGGTCCCCGGCTCCTGCGGAATCAGCAGCATGCCGATGCCGCAGTCTCGCGCCAGTTCGGCCGCATGCAGTCCCCCTGCCCCGCCGAAGGAGCACAGCGCGAACTTGCGGATGTCGTGGCCGCGCTCGGTGGATACGGCTCGCACCGCGCGCGCCATGTTCGAATTGGCGATACGCAGGATGCCGTACGCGGCCTCCTCCACGGTCAAGCCCAATGGCCGCGCGATCATCGCTTCGATGGCAACCCGCGCACGCGCCGCGTCCACCGGCATGCGTCCTTCCAGCAGCGCGACGGGATTCAACCGGCCGAGTACGATGTGCGCGTCGGTAATGGTCACCGCCTCGCCGCCCCGGTCATAGGCGATCGGCCCGGGCACGGCGCCCGCGCTCCGCGGGCCGACCTTCAGCGCGCCCGCATCGTCGATGCAGGCGATGCTCCCGCCCCCCGCCCCGATGACGTGGACATCCACCATCTGGGTCTTCACCGGATAATCCGCCACCAACCGGCTGGACGTGAACAGCGGCTGCAGGTCCGCGATCAATGACACATCGGTGCTGGTGCCTCCCACGTCGAAAGTGATCAGATTGGAAAGTCCGGTCGCACGCCCCAGTTCCACCGCGCCGATGACCCCGGCCGCCGGTCCCGACACGCACGTTCGCACCGGCGCCGTCAGCACCGACTCCACGGACATCAATCCGCCATTCGAATGCACCGTCGCCGGCTGGGCCGCGATTTCCATGCCGCGCACCGATCGCACCAGGTTGCGCATGTAGCCAGCCATCCGCGGTCCCACGTAGGCATTCAGCACCGTGGTCGACATCCGCTCGTACTCGCGGAACTCCGGCAGGATCTCGCTGGACACGCTCAGGTACACCCCAGGCAAGGCCTCGGCCAGGATGTCCCGCGTCCGCCGCTCATGCTCGTCATTGCGGTAGCTGTGCATGAAGCAGATCGCCACCGCCTCGACCCCCTCCCTCCTGAGCTCGTCGGCGACGCGGCGCACGCCGGCCTCGTCCAGCGGCTCCAGCATGGAACCGTCGGCGGCAATGCGTTCGGTCACCTCGTAGCGCCACTCCCGCGGCGCCAACGGCTCCGGCTTCAACACGTTGTAGTCGTAGAGATGGGGCCGCACCTGCCGCCCGATCTCCAGGACATCCCGGAAGCCGCGCGTGGTCACCAGCGCGCAGCGCGCGCCGCGCCGCTCGATCACCATATTGGTCGCCACGGTGGTGCCATGGCCCACGTGCACCAATTCGCCACCGGAGATGCCCAGTTCGCGCATCAGGTGTTCGACGCCCGACTGGATGGCCACGGAGGGGTCGTGCGGCGTCGACGGCACCTTGAAGTAATGCAGTTCGCCGGTGTGTTCGGCCAACAAGGTGAAGTCGGTGAAGGTGCCGCCGACATCGAAGCCGACGCGGAAGCGGCGGCCCGCGGGGGCGGATAGGGTCTGGGTCAACGCATATCTCCAGGAGGCAGCGGGTTGCGGTGCAGGAACCCGCGGGCAATGTGTCCCAGATCTTAGTTATGCGGCGTCATGCTTTCCAATCAAAGTTTGGCATTGGTCGTTATCATTTCAGTGAATGATGCGTATCCCTGCCAACGCATCGGGTGCCAGGCCAGTCCGCTGCGGGCCTGCGCGATCAATAGGCCTGCGGCTCGGCGCGTGGCGCGTGGTCGAAAACCATCCCCTGGGCCTGGCAGATCTTCAGGATTTCCTCGCGCAGCCAGCGATGCGCCGGTTCGTTGTCGGACCGCTCGTGCCAGATCAGGTTGACGGTCCGCGGCACGAAGGGAAACGGCGCCTCGACCGCCTCCAGCTGGTGGCTGTGCGGGCTGTTCCGCACCGTGTTCAGGGGCACCACGCAGATCAGGTCGGTCTCCGCCAGCAGGCGCGGCGCCAGCGCGAACTGGTTGATGGTCAGCACCACATTGCGCTTCAGTCCATGGGCCGCCAGCTCGTGGTCGACCAGCGACGCCGTGCCCAGCAGGCTGACCATCAGGTGCCGCGCCCGCAGGAAGTCCTCCAGCCGCAGATGCCCCTGGGCCAGCAGCGGATGGCCCTTGCGCATGGCGCAGACATAGGTCAGCGTCTCCAGCGGCAGCATGCGCAGCGACGAAGCCACGTTGGACCACACGCCCGCCGCCATGTCCACCTCGCCCTTCTCCAGCTGGAAGGCAGCGTTGTCCAGCGAGTACGGATGCAGATGGATGCGGACGTTGGGCGCCACGGTTTGCTGCTCCACGAACAGCGGGCGTATCACCTGGTCAGCGACATAGTCGGACATGGCCAACCTGAAGACGGCCTCCGACCGGGCGGGGTCGAACTCGTTGGTCGCCAATGTCTCCTGGATGCGGGCCAGCGCGTCGCGGATGGGAGGCCACAGCAGTTCGGCGCGCTGCGTGGGCAGCACCCCGCCCTGTATCTTGACGAACAGCGGATCCTTCAGCGTCAGGCGCAGCCGGTTGATGGCATTGCTGACCGCGGGCTGGGTCATGTGCAGGGCCAGGGCCGCGCGCGTGACGTTGCGTTCCGTCATGACGGCGTCGAAGATGCGCAGCAGGTTCAGGTCGATGGCGGGAAGCATGCCGCACTATAGCGCAGCCATCACCCGGGGTGATGACGGTCTATTTCAAATATTGATTTGGCACATAAAGACTTGCCGCTTAATCTTTTCCCAAATCCTGAGACAACTACACAGGGGAATAGATCCATGGCAAGCAAGTCTCACGCAGGCCGCCGGAAGGTGCTATTGGCGGCCGCCTGTTCCGCTGCGGCTTTCTCGCTGTCCGCCGTCGGGCCGGCCCGGGCCGGGGACGCCTATCCGAGCAAGCCCATCACCATCGTCCTGCCGTACGCCACCGGCGGCACCGCGGACATGATGGCGCGCTTCGCCGCGCAGGCCTTGACCGCGGAACTGGGCCAGACCGCGATAGTCGAGGCCAAGCCGGGCGCCGGCGGCGTACTGGGCACCGAATACGTGTCGCGCGCCGCGCCGGATGGCTATACCCTCGCCCTCACCGCCAGCGGCACGATGGGCGTGAATCCCTATGTCTACAAGCTGCGCTACGAGCCATTGAAGGACTTCAAGCAGATCACCGTGCTGGTCGACCTGCCCTTCGTGGTCGTCACCGGCAACGACTTCCCCGCGAAGACGCTCAAGGATTTCGTCGACTACGCGCACGCGCATCCCAACGGCATCACTTTCGGCAACGCTGGACTGGGCACGCAGCAGCACCTGACGCAGCTGATGTTCGCCAAGTCCGCCGGCATCCAGGTGAACCTGGTGCCCTACAAGGGAAGCACACCGGCGATGAACGACCTGCTGGGCGGACACATCAACGCGGTCTTGGACAACACCGGCGTGCAGACGCCGTTCATCCACTCGGGCAAGGTGCATCCGCTGTTCGTCACCAGCCAGCAGCGCCTGGCCGTACTGCCAGACGTGCCGACGGCGCAGGAAGCCGGCCTGAAGGACTTTTCCGCTGTGGCCTGGTTCGGCCTCGCCGCGCCCAAGGACACGCCCGATGCGGTCGTGGACAAGATCCAGCAGGCGCTGTCGCGCCAGTTCGCCAAGCCCGAGATACAGCAGCGCGTGCTGGACCTGGGCATGATTCCACGCGTCACCACCCCTGCCGAGACCACGGCCCGCGTCCGTGACGACCTGCAGGTCTTCGGCAGGATCGCCAAGGACGTGGGGCTGCAGCCGATGTAGGATGCCCCCCGCCAACCGCTATGCAGCTCCATATCCATGCAGCTCCATATGCGTCGACAAGGGCCATCCCACGGTGCTGGCGAACCCTGCCAATAGCGTGGTGATGCCATTGACGCATCCGAGGGCGTTGGAGGCCCTTGCACGCCGCGCCTTCGCAAAATAACAGCTTGATCTTCGTTCATTATTTAATACTACAAGAATCATTGAACTAAGAACAATCGTTGTTCCGTCCACAATCCAACGGGCATGTAAGCCTCAAGCTCGCTGACGCCGTACGAAAGGCGCGGCATTTACACGGCTCGAAAAGACGAATTGGTGCTGTCGTCTCCGTCCAAAAGCCTAAAAGGAACAGACTAGAATAAGCGCGCTGCATTTGCGCAGCCTTAACCGTCGCGATCGGAGAATCCCATTGAAGCATCTTGCGCGCATGCGAAGCGCCGTGCCTGGCCTTGATCAGGTCTTAAACGGCGGCTTTGTCGAGGGAGCGTCCTACATCATCCAGGGCAGACCCGGGGCCGGCAAAACCATACTGGCGAATCAGATTGCGTTCGCCCGGGCCGCCACCGGCGCCAAGGTCCTTTACGTGACATTGCTTGCCGAGAGTCATGAGCGGCTGTTCCAAAGCATGGCCACCCTTACTTTCTTCGATGAGGAAGTGCTCGGACGCGAGGTGACTTTTGTCAGCGTCTTCCATACCTTGCGCGAGGAAGGCCTGGACGCCGTAGTGCAACTCCTGCGCCAGGAAACCAAACGTCAACAAGCCACGCTCCTGGTATTTGACGGACTGCTCAACGCCCGTGACCGTGCCGCAACCGATCTCGACGTAAAGACCTTCGTCGCGGCCGTTCAGGGCCAAGCCGCTTTCGTCGGCTGCACAGTCCTGTTTTTGACCAGTGCGAGGCTGGAGGACAACAGCCCCGAATACACTATGGTCGACGGGGTCATCGACCTGAGCGAGCATCTTTTTGGCGTTCGAACCATCCGACAGATGCAAGTACGCAAGTCGCGCGGCAGCAAATCGATCAGTGGCGTGCATCAATACGAGATTTCGGATAGCGGCATTACCGTCTATCCCCGCCTGGAAGCATTGAATTGGCCGGAGCCTGACTCGGTGCCGGGTCGGCGCCGTGTGGGCAGCGGTAATGTGAAATTTGACGTGCTGCTCAATGGCGGATACCCGGAGTCTTCCGTAACCCTGCTCGCCGGCCCAAGCGGTAGCGGCAAAACCAGCCTGGGCTTGCAGTTCCTGAGCGTGGCCACGCCAGAGGAGCCCGCCCTACACTTCGGTTTCTTCGAAGACAGCCAGGCACTTATTGCGAAGGCGTCTGCCATAAAACTTTCCTTGCCAACGGCAGACTCTGGCGCGTTGCAGATCCATTGCAACTTGTCCGGGGAAAACTTGCTGGACAAGCTCGGGCATGAGTTGCTCGACCTGGTCGAGAAGAACCGAACGCGCCGGGTTTTCATCGACGGCCTCAACGGTTTTGCGCTCGCGGCCGTGGACAAGCAGCGCCTGATTCCGTTCGTGGCAGCCCTGGCCGCAAGGCTGCGCCGCCTGAATGTGACTGTGCTGGTCACCTGGGAGGTACAAGGTTCCCTCGACGCCAGCGCACGAGCGCTGCCCCTCGAATTTTCGGGCATCTTTGACAACCTGGTCCTGGTTAGACAGTGGGAGCAGCATCACGATCTGCACCGAAGTATTGCCATACAGAAGATGCGGGACAGCACCTTCAACGCCGAGGCCCACGCTCTGCTATTTAGCGACGCCGGCATCGGCATTGGAGCCGGACTTGGCGCCACCCCCCGGACCAAATAGACCAGCGGGCGCACTTGGCACGATGGGCAACTGTTCGGAGGACTAGCCGTTATGGCGTTGATATTGGTGGCAGACGATGAGGTTTTGTTGGCGGAAGTGCTAGGCGAGGTGCTGGCCGACGCCGGCCACGAAGTGATGATCGCGCAACATGGCAAGCGGGCGCTCGAACTGATTCGAGAGCGCCGGCCGGCGCTTGTGATCAGCGACTTCATGATGCCGATCATGACGGGTCTTGAACTGGCCAATGCCGTTCGCGCCGATGAGGATTTGCGGGACTTGCCGATTATTATGGTGACCGGCGCTCAGGGCCATATCGCTCGTGAAAATCGGCCGCTCTTCACCGACGTTCTGGACAAGCCCTACGACCTTGACCAACTGCTCGCTTTGGTCGAAAGGATCGTTGCAAACCCTTGAAAGGTGGGCTTCTCGACGCCCGACTTTACTGCCGGACGATGGGCCCACGTAGTCGGCCAGGGCGGCATCGACCTGGAAGCCATCACTCATATATAGGGCCAGCAAGAGGCGCGCGGTATGCTGGGCTACCTGCTAGCCGCAAGCTCACTAATTTCCCGGTCGTCGGTCACCCGCCCACCCACGTGCCACCGCCTGGAGCGTTCGGATGGCCAAGGTTATCCGATCCAGTTCAGCGGCGAATTGATCGAAGGCGCCATCTATACGCCTGCCCTCCTCAAGGTCCATCTGCTTGCGAAGGATCATTTCCCTTTCGCCCAGCGCCCGCACGGCCGCCCACAGGGTGGCCTCCGCGTCTTCGCTCTGGGCGGCGGCCAAGCTTCGCAGCGTGTACGCATGTCCCGTATGACATCGATAGCGCACCGGCGGCGCCTGCCGCATCTCGAATAGCGTCCCGCCGCAGTCCGGACAGGTAAGCGCCGAAGGCTTGCCAGCGCGGCGAGCCTGTTCATGATCCTGTCTCCCTTCAGCATCTCGGCCTCCTGGAGGACCGTCTGCGGTATATCGACGGACGGGACGTCCATGCTGCTTTCGGGTACGGTCCGACTGACCAGGGCGCTCAGGAGAGGCGCAATGTCGTCGAGCGGCACGATATGGTCGACATAGACACTTTCGATGGCGCTGCGGGGCATCTCGGCTTGCTCGGCATCTGCGGGATCCTGCACCACGGCGGTCCCACCGCATCGCTTCACGGCGTCCAGGCCAGCCGTGCCATCATCCAGGCTCCCTGTCAAAATGACGCCGATGCAGCGCGCCCGATGCGCTATCGCGGCAGAGCGCAGCAGCGGATCGATCGCGGGGCGAGCATGGTTTTCCTTAGGCCCAGCACTTAGCCTTAGGTGATTTCCCTCCACAAGCAGGTGACGATCCGGCGGAGCGACATAGATCGTACCCGGCAGCATCCTCGCGCCCTGAGTTGCCCACACGGCGTCCAACGGCCCGGCGCGATCCAGCATTTCCGCAAGCTGGCTGGGTTGGGCGCCGATGTGCTGAGCGACAAGAATAGTCGCCCCAAAATCCGGCGGTAGCGCCGCGGCCAGCCGGCGCAGCGCCGATATGCCGCCCCACGATGCGCCGATTACCACGTAGTGCCCTGGCTTTCTTGATTCCACTTCAGCTCCAGGTGTCAGTTGGCGGCGTGGGCGGTTCCTTGTCCCGGATTAACCGCCTCCGAAACTCGATTCCTCGCCTGCTGCCACAGCATTTTTCGGCGTTGGACCGCAACGCCGCTCCAAGACCACAAGCGTCTTGCGCAAGCGCTGCGGCAAATCCCGGGCCTTTTCGAGCGGACACCCCCTTCCTGCATCTGTGTCACAACGATTTCCTGTTGTCCGATGAGATTACGGGCCAGGTCGACATGCGGATTGGCGTCGTCCAGGTAGAGCGGTCCGGAATCACTGTTGGCCATGGTTGTCTCCGGCTGAGCAAGAATGGAGCGTAGGCGCGCACTGATATCGCGGCTCAGCCTCGCTAGAATACAGAGCATTCGGCCGCCTCGGCCGCTACCGCGAAACCATCCCACCATGAAGCAGACTCCTTCGTTTCCTGACCGTCCTTTCGCGGGTTACCAAGCGTTTCCTACCGGACGCTTTGCCACTGAACGCGCACGCTTTCATCAAGTCACCGAAGGCCGACATCCAGAAATCATGGTGATCGGCTGTCGCGACGCCCGCGTGGCGCCGGAACTGATCTTTGACGCTGGGCGGATGATGTGCGTCTGAATAGGGACTCGACGCGATGGAAACCATAGGCAGCCAGAAAATCTGGACGTTCCAGGGGTCGACCGGGCGCATCAAGCCGTCGACCTGCGGCGCCATACGCAAGGAAGCCGCCTGCCCTGTTCGCTCCTATATGGAACTGGCGACGAAGGTGGCCGACCTGCAGTTCCACAACCGTGATTTCGTGCTCATGTTTCGGGGGCAGACGGGGGACTACCGGAACAAGTCGGGATATTCGTCGCTGAAACCCTCGCTGCTGCGGGCCGACGCGCCGAACCGGATTCCCTCGGATGGCACCTTGCTAGAGCGTTTCGCCGGACTGGCCGCGGCGGAAAAAGCCCTGGTCGCGGAATACGTGGCGCGCAAGTACATCGGACGCCAGCGGCTGGCGCGGCAACGCATTCTTCGCTGGGCAATCCTCCAGCACTACGAAGTCTGCGCGACGCCGCTGCTGGACGTCACGCAATCCCTGCGCATCGCCGCGTCCTTCGCCACGCATCGCGCGAAGGACAAGGCCTACGTCTTCGTGCTAGGCGTTCCCCAGGTCAGTGGCGCGATCACCGCCAGCGCCGAAGCCGGCATCCAGATCGTGCGCCTTGCCAGCGTCTGCCCGCCCGAGGCCGTGCGGCCGCACATCCAGGAAGGCTACCTGCTGGGCGAATACCCCGAAGTCTCCAGCGCCGAACAAAAGCTGCTGTACGAGCACGCCGAAATGGACTTCGGGCGCAAACTCATCGCCAAATTCCAGTTCGACCCGCGAACCTTCTGGAAGGAGAGCGGACAATTTCCCCTGGTGCGCGAGAAAGCGCTGTATCCCGCGGCCGCGGACGATCCCATGCTCGGACTCGTCCATGCCGTCAAGGCAACGCTGGGCGCGGGCTGAAGAAGTCGCTTCAACTCACTGCCAGGTACATTTCTTCCTCCTGGGCAAAATGCAATTCCAGGATGGCGGCGAGGCTGTAAAGGAGCCGCTGGATATCGCGCAGCGCCCGCTCGCTACCCGTCTCGGTGAATGCCACGACGTCCCGGTGCAGCTCCCGCGACAGCGCCGCTATCTCGCGGTGGGTGCGACTCAGGGGCGCTAGCGGATCCTCGCCCCCCAGAAGCTCCGCGACGACCGGGTAGATGACCGCCTCGTCTTCGCGCTCATGACTCAGGATTTTCTCGCTGATCAACTGGTCGATCTCCTGCAGGACCGGTCCCGCCTGCGCCGCTGACATGTCCAGCACCCGGCCGCCAAGGGAGGACAAGCGGTCCAGGACCGGCATCAGCTTTTCATGCTGGTCTCGCCAACGTCGTGCCTCTTCCGCGGCAAGCCGGCGCCCGGTCGGGCGCGAGGGTTCCGCGCGCAAGGCACGCAGGGCATTCATAATGGCGACGACATCGATAAGTTCCTGCAGCGCGGCGCCGTACACGGGGGGCAAATAGCCCAAGGCCGCCACCATCATCGCAACCAGCGAGAGGCCCATGCCTATCGACACGCTCTGGACGGCGATGCGGCGGGTGGCCTTGGCCAGCTCCATCGCATCGGCCAGGCGATCGAAGCGATCCACCAATAGCACCACGTCCGCCGCTTCGGAAGCGGCAGCGGCGCCGCGGGCGCCCATGGCAATGCCCACGCTTGCCGACGCCAAGGCAGGCGCGTCATTGACGCCGTCTCCGACCATGATGGAAATGCTCGCCGACGGCGCTTGCGCAATCGCGGCTACCTTTCCGGCCGGGTCCAGTTCGGCGCATACCTCGTCCACGCCGAGGATGGAACCGATGGCCTCGCCCACATCCCGTCGGTCTCCGGTCAGCATCACCATACGGCGGATTCCGGCGCGTCTCAGCAGGCGCAGTGCGCGTGGCGTCTCCAGCCTGACCTGGTCCGCCAGGTGCAGTGCGCCCATGACGCGATCTCCCTTCGCCACGAAGACGCCCGATCCGCCCTGTTCTCCGACCGTTTTCAGGAATTCCCGCGCCCACTCCGGCCACGGCACGGTCTTGCAGACAAAATCCGGCGTGCCCACCCGCACCGGAATGCCGCCCAAGGTGGCCGATACGCCCGCACCATGCGTTTCGACCACGTCTTGCGGCATCTCCAGCTGCAACTGGCGCTCGCGCGCGGTGGCTACGATCACCGTCGCGGTGATGTGGGCCGACATCTGGTCCACCGCCGCGGCGGTGCGCAGGACGTCTGTCTTGTCTTCACCCTTGGCAGCCTTGATATAGGCGATACGCGCCCTGCCCCCCGTCACCGTTCCCGTCTTGTCAAAAAAGAGGATGGTCGCACGCGCGAGGTTCTCAAGGGCGCCCCCACCTTTCACCAGGATGCCGCGCCGGGCACAGTTCGACATCCCGCACACCAGCGCCACCGGAACGGCAAGGATCAGGGGGCAAGGCGTGGCCACGACCAGGACGGCCAAGGCTCGCCGTGGGTCTCCGCTCACCGCCCATGCGATCGCGGCGAGTCCCAGCGCCAGCGGAATCAGCCACGCGGCCGCCTTGTCGGCAAGGCGCGCGGCGGGCGCCCGAGCGCTTCGGGCCGCTTCGATGAGTTTGCTTATGCCCGCGAACGTACTGCGTTCCGCGGTCTCCGACGCCACCAGATTGAAGGGGCCGCCCGCATTGACCGCACCGCTGCGGACATTGCTGCCTTGACGCCGCTCGACAGCGGTCGACTCGCCCGTCAGGACGGATTCGTCCAAGGTAGCGGTGGCCGACAGGACAAGGCCGTCGACGGGGACGATGTCGCCCGGCTTTACCAGCAAGATGTCCCCGGCCTTGATCGCGGCCAGGTCGATGCTCACGATGGATGTACCGTCGACTTTCCACGCCGTCCGTGGCACGCGCGCCAGCAGCGCGGACATTTCCCGGCCGGCCCTATCCTCGGCCCAGCTCTCGAGCACCTGCCCGCTGGTGAACATGGCCGCGATGATGCATGCGGACAAGGCCTCGCCCAGGACTATCGCGCCGACGATGGCAATGAGGGCCAGCGCGTCGGCCCCCATTTCGCGGCGCGCCAGCGCTCGGTACACGTTGCAGGCTGTACAGGCCAAGGCGGGCAGCGAACCTGCCGTCCACGTCGCATGCGCGCTCGCCAATGCGTCGATCCAGTAAAGGAATCCGCCGATGCCCAGGGCGAGGACAGTAGTGGCCAACAGCAGGATGTTCAGCCGAAGATTACGCATGGTTCGTCACATTGCAAGGACGACAGCCAGGGATGGAGAAGATCCGCGCGACATGGCACTGCTGCACGTAGCCATGCCACTACGCCAGTGCCAGCAGCATAACCCGAGGGTTGATTCGCGCGGCTCAAAAAAGAGACAATGTGACGCAGGACGCCCTCGTATGAGGCGTCCACCTATCGCGTCCAGCCCTCCCGAGGGCCTAGACGCGCGGGAACGCCAAGTGCTGTTCCCTGCCATGGCCCGGGCTGACATACGCCGCGGCGATATCCTTGGCCCCGCGCTGACACGGGGCTGCTCCCCTCGCCGTTCCCCTGCATTCAAACCTCCATTTACCTGGAATGAGGAGACGCATGTCCTTGACCGTACTCGATGCATTTTTTACCGATACCAAATTCCTGCAGATTTCATTGGCGAACTGGCTGCTCGCAATCGTCGTCGCCATTGTCGTTTTCCTCGTGGCCCGGTTTGTCATCAGCTTTGTCCGCCGGCGCCTCCGGGCGATGGCGAGCTTGCCGAACGCCCATGTCAGCGCCATCGTGGCCGACGTCGTTTCGAAGACCAGCAACACCTTGCTGGCCCTGGCCGCGTTATTGATAGGCATGGGCGTGCTCGACCTTCCGCAACGCTGGGCCACGCGCCTGGGCAGCCTGTGGTTCGTCGTCGCCATCCTGCAGATTGCCCTGTGGGCGCACCAGGCGATCCTGCTGGCCATGCATTCCTATTTCCGCCGGCACGCCAGCGTGCAGGGCAATCAGCTGACGGCATTGGCCGCCCTTTCCGTATGGGCCGCGAAAGTGCTGCTGTGGGGCATCGTGCTGCTGGCCATGCTTTCCAACATGGGCGTGAACATCACCGCTTTCGTGGCCAGCCTGGGGGTCGGCGGCATCGCGGTCGCGCTGGCCGTGCAGAATATCCTGGGTGACCTGTTCGCATCGCTGTCCATCGCCGTCGACAAGCCGTTCGAGGTGGGAGATTTCATCGTGGTGGGGTCGCTGGCCGGCACCGTGGAGCATGTCGGGCTGAAGACAACGCGCATACGCAGCCTGGGCGGCGAGCAAATCGTCATGTCCAACGCCAGCATGCTGTCGGCCACCATCCAGAACTACAAGCGGCTGCAGGAGCGTCGCATCGTCTTCCAGTTTTCATTGACTCACGACTGCTCGCCGGCGCAGGCCCGCCAGGTGCCGCGCATCGTCGAGCAGATTGTCAAACAGCAGGAAAGGACGCGCTTCGATCGCGCGCATTTCAAGGGCTTCGGCGAAAGCTTCCTGGACTTCGAGGTCGTCTATATCGTTCTGGACCCGGGCTACAACGTCTATATGGACATCCAGCAGGCCATCAACATCGGCATGATGGAATCCTTCGCTGACCTGGGCGTGCGCTTTGCCTTCCCGGCACGCACGCTTTACGTGGCGTCGCTGCCTGAGCCCGGACCGGAGACCCGGCCGTCAGCGGTGGGGAGCGCAGGCCGACGCTCCCAAGCGGCCAACGGGGACGCGCACAGTCCCGGCGCGGCGTAGCGGAATAATCCCGGGGGCGGCCGTCACCCGAAGGGCACGGCGTGGGTCATTCGCGACTTTGATCTCCACCTGGACTATCTTGCCGCTGCGGCCTTGGCATCCAGGGTCCCCGCCCCCGGTACTGCGATGGACTCAGCTTGAATTTTCGCGTGAAGGCCTTGCTGAGGGCGGCCTCTGAGCCATAGCCAGCCAACTGCGCCGCCGACTTTAACGTCGCCCCGTTGTCCAGCGCCGATCGCACCGCCTCCAGGCGCAACTGTTCCAGAAAGGCCCGGGGCGTCACGCCCAGTTCCCGCAGGAAGTGCCGGTGAAAACTGCGCGGGGATTCGCACACCACGCGCGCCATGTCTTCCGTGGTGACCGATGAGCCCAGATGCGCGCGCAACCAGTCGACCAGATCCGCGTAACGGCCCGCCTGGCCCTGCATCACGGTCGAATATTGGGATTGGTTTCCCTGCCGCCGCACGGAAAGATTGAGCTGCCTCGCCACCCTGGTGGCCAGCGCGCGTCCCAGATCCTGTTCGACAATGGCCAGGCACATATCGATGCCCGCCGTGACGCCGCCGGACGTCCAGAGATCCCCATCCTGTATGAACAGGCTGTCGGCGTCGACTTCCACGCCCGGGCAGGACTGACGCAGAAGTCGCGTCGACGCCCAATGGGTGGTCGCCCGGCGACCTTGCAGCATGCCCCAGTGGCCCAGGAGAAAAGCGCCGGTGCACACGGACGCCACCCGCGCCGGTTTTCCCTCTCGATGCCGGCACATCGCGACCCAATGCGCCAGCCTCGCATCGGCGGCGGCCGCGACCAGGCCCGCTTGCTCGCCGCCCACCACCAGCAGCGTGTCCACCGTTCGCGGATCCACCGCATCGATGCTCTCCGCCTGTACGGTCAAGGCGCCGGATGACGCCACCGGCCCCGCCGCCGACGCGCAAATATGCAGGGCATAGCGGGGCGATGCCGCCAGGGCATTTGCCATATGAAAGACGTCGGCGGGGCCTGCCGCGTCCAGCATCTGGAAATCGGCATACACCAGGATGACCAAGCGGTCCGTGCGCGTATCGGGCGCCATGCTCAAGGTCGTCTCCTTCGGCGGCAACGCCATCACATTGACAGGCAGGGATTGGCAGGAATAGACAAGGATATGTCGTTGCTGCCATATAGTACCTATCCCTACCATGACGGCCTCTCATCTCGCCGGAGCGGCATTCATCATGGACAGGAAGTTCTTGGGCGCGGCGGCAATTGTGCTTGCCTGCGGCTGTGGCGCCGTCATTTTTCTCGCCGCGGGGGATGCCGGGGATATCCCTGCGCTCGCGGAATACGGCATGTCAGAGGCGACCGTGCCCGGTCCTCGTCATGTCGACCGCGCTCCCCGCATCGCCGTGGTCGGCCACAACCAGCACACCGAACTTACCGATTTCGTCATTCCGTATGCATTGCTCAAGCGGGCCGAAGTCGCGGAAGTATGGGCGGTCGGTACCGAGCCTGGGCCCATGCGTTTCTTCCCTGCCCTCAAGGCCCAACCGGATCTCGATATCGCGGCCTTCGATGACAGGTTCCCGGACGGCGCCGATTACGTCGTGGTACCCGCCGTGCACGAGGACAACGATCCGCGCCTGCTCGCCTGGGTCCGGTCGCAGTGGGAAAAAGGCGCCGTCGTCGTCGGCGTCTGCGACGGCGCCTGGGTGCTGGCCCACGCGGGGCTATTGGACGGACGCGCGGCAACGACGCACTGGTACTCCCGCGAACGACTGTTCGAAACGCACCCCGCCGTCCGGCGCGTGGACGCCGCAAGGTATGTGGTGGACGGGCGCGTCGTCACCACGACGGGCGTCAGCGCGTCCGTGCCGGTGACGCTCGCACTGATCGAGGCCATTGCGGGAAGGCAACGCGCCCTCGCCATGGCGCGGGCGCTGGGCCTTGCCGCTGGGACGCCGCTCCCGCCGCCTCGCCCTTCCGCCTTGCGCCCAGGCATATCCGCACCGCCGCCTTGAACACATTGATGTTCTGGCGCAAGGAGACCTTCAGCGCGGCCTTGGCGGAGGGCGCGGACGACGTGGTGCTGGCGATCACGACGGACGCCTACGCGCGGACATACCGCGCATCGGTCGAAACCGCCGCGCCGCATCCGGTACGCATGGCCAGCGGTCTGACCTATATTCCGGACCGCGCCGACGAACGGGCGCCTCCCCTGCCCTCAGTATCCGCGCACGATACCTTCAGCGCCGTGTTGGCCGATATCCGCCAGCGCTACGGTTCGCCCTCGGCCGCCTTGGTCGCCCTTCAACTTGAATTGCCAGTCACGCCCCCCCTTCCATGACGACGTCGCCCAGGCCGTGACGCTGGCCGACCGCATCCTGGTGCTGCAAGACAGCGGCTTGGCGTCGGACATCATGCCCGTGTACCTGTCGCCGTCGGAGGGCATGTCCGCGTTCATGGAGGGGGTCATCGTCGCGTGGGCGATCCAGGATCCCGCCGCGGCAGTGGCCTGCGGATCCTAGCTTTGGGCTACCTGGAAAAATGTAACTAAAATATGGCGGCCATATCCCTTTAGCCCCGGACGGTCGCTTTGGCCCCATTTTCATGCTGGCCATAAGACGAGTCGATCCCAATTGCAAAGGGGCGCCTCGTAGCGAGTAGCGCGGCAGATCCACGTTGAGCTCCGCTTGGGCCGATGCGAAGCGCCTTGTTCGCCCTAATGGGCCTGACAGCGTACAATTGAGTCATCTGCCGCACCCGTTTGGGAGCAACCATGCAATCAGCCAGTCACAAGCACGTCCGTATAGTGGAATCCAAGGAGGGTTCCGCGTCGACCATCATGGGCATCGACGAGGAAGCGATTCGCAGCCGCTTTGCGAAGCAGCTTGCGGAGACTACCGCCAAACATGGATTGCCTTCCAGTGATGCCAACATATTGCCCGAGGGCGCCGGACATCGTCCACGCATCCGCGCCGTTGGCGGCATCCGATAGCATTCTCGCATCCGATAAAAGGGGCCGGCAGGCCCTTTTTTCTTTTGCCGCCGGGCCGCCCCAAGGCAAGAGCGCCCCCTGGGGCGACAAACAGAACAAAAATGCACCCTTTACGAGTCCTGATCATGGCCGGGCCCAACGGATCCGGCAAGACCTCGGTCATACAAGCCATTGAAGCGGAATATCGCAAGCGGTCGCAGGATTCGCTTCCCAATGTGATCATCAACCCGGATGTCATCCGCAAGTTGCCTGAGACGCTTGATCTCGCCCGCGCCGAAGGGCTGCATCCCGATCGCGCCGCGCAAAAGGTGGCATTTCTGCATCGTCAGCGGGCGATGGAAGCCGGGCAGGCGTTCGCGTTCGAGACGGTGATGAGCCACCCTACCAAGCTGGCGGAACTCGCCGAACTTCGCGCTGCGGGCTATGCGGTGCAGCTTGTTTTCATAAGCACTAAAAACGCCGACATTAATGTACGACGAGTGGCGTACCGCGTCCGCACGAGGACGACTACCGGCCACGATGTGCCGGAAGATAGAACACGCGAACGCTATGCAAGGACGATGGCGCTATTGCCCGCCGCAATCGAGCACGCCGACCATGCGCGACTCTACGATAACTCCTACGATGGGCAGCCCTACACACGGCAAGCAAGCATTGAGCAGGAAGACGTCGGCCATCTCGCGGGTGCCCGGCGGTTTCGTATCGCGCTGACCGGGACGCCCGAGCAATGGGTCCTTGATGCGATTAAGGCATTGGAGCTACGTCAAGCCGAACGTGATCAGTGCAATGCCTATGCCGCCGAGCATGGTTTTCAGATACAAGCCGCCGACACGGTCCGTGGGAGCTACCAAGGGACGCATGTCGATCCGGGCGTCTCCGGATTTTTTTGCACAGTCGCGGACGCCGATGATCGTCAAGTCCTCACGCTGCATGACTTTTCGAGTTTCACGCCGAGGCAGGTCAGCGAACTCAAATCACGGCCGACGGCAGGCGACTTGAGCATCGCGTATTCCATGACCCATGAACCGAAAATCGGTCTGCCGCTGGGAGCAACTCCCGGCAAACAGCCTTCGCCGCGATTCAAGATCGTGTTCTGAGGTGATGACCCTGCGCCCTACCTTCGGGTCATCTCACCGTGCTCGGCGATGCGCCGGCCGCTTCCGCGGCGATAGCCGGCGGCGCCGGGCATATATCCTCAGGCGCCGGGCAGCGCCATCTGGATTCCCGCCTTGGCGAGTTCGAACTGGCACTGCTCGAAGCCGGTGCCGGGAACCCGCTCCCCTTCCCGGTCGAGGATCTCCGGCATGCGGTCGCGGATCGCCGCCGCCGCATCGGTGGTTTCACCCAGGAAGATGCCCGGTGTCATGGTGACGTAGGCGCTTTCCACGCTGCCGCCGCCGGCCAGCAGGATCTGGCGAGTCGGCGCATCGTCCCCCACCAGTGCAACCAGCGCGGGACTGACGGCCGCGGGCGCCAGGTGCGCCAGCGCTTCGGGCGTGAGCACCCCCTGCGTCATGGCGGTGGCGGCGGTCGGCGCCAGGCAGTTCACGCGGATGCCGTAGCGTTCGCCTTCCAGCGCCAGGGTCTGCATCAGCCCGACCAGCGCCATCTTCGCCGCCCCATAGTTCGCCTGGCCGAAATTGCCATACAGGCCGGATGACGAGGTGGTCATCACGATGCGGCCGTATCGCTGCGCCCGCATGGTTTCCCAGACGGCCTTGACGCAATGGACACTGCCCATCAGGTGCACGTCCATCACCTGCCGGAAGTCTTCCAGCGACATCTTGGCGAAGCTCTTGTCGCGCAGGATGCCGGCGTTGTTGACGAGGATATCGATTCTTCCCCACGTCTCGATGGCCTGCGCGGCCACGTCCTGCATGGCGGCGTAGTCCGTCACATCGCCGCCCAATGCCAGCGCCTGGCCACCCGCCCGGACGATCTCGTCCGCCACGGCGCGGCCCGGCGTGCCCGCGTGCGCGCCCGCGATATCGTTCACCACCACGCGCGCGCCTTGGCGCGCCAGCTCCATCGCGTGGGCGCGGCCCAGGCCGCTGCCGGCTCCGGTAATGATGGCCACGCGGTCCTGCAGGTATTTACTCATGTACGCTCCTTCGATATGGGGGCGACGGGCTCAGATCGCCGTCGCCTCACGGCCCTTCAATCCCAGCATGGCGCGCGCTTCGTCGGGGGTCGCGACCTCCAGGGACAATTCCTCCAGGATGCGCCGGACCTTGGCCACCTGCTCCGCGCACGACACGGCCAGCTTGCCCTTGCCGATGTAGAGGCTGTCTTCCAGGCCCACCCTCACGTTGCCGCCCATGATGGCCGCCATGGTGACCAGCGGCAGCTGGTGCCGTCCGGCGCCCAGCACGGAGAAACGGTAGCCATCGCGGCCGAACAGGCGATCCGCCGTCGTCCGCATGGCGACCAGGTTTTCCGGATCCGGCCCCAGGCCGCCCAGGATGCCGAAGATGCTCTGGATGAAGATCGGCCCTTGCACCAGCCCCTCGTCGACGAAATGCGCCAGGTTGTACAAGTGGCCCATGTCATAGCACTCGAATTCGAACCGGGTGCCGCAGCCCTCGCCCAGGACCTTGAGGATATGCCCGATGTCCTTGAAGGTGTTGCGGAAGATCAGGTCCTCCATGCCTTCGATATAGGGTTTTTCCCAGTCGTACCGCCATTCCGGGATGCGCCGCGCGGCGGGATGGATGGAAAAATTCATCGAACCCATGTTCAGCGAGCACATCTCCGGCTTGGCGCGCAAGGGATAGGCCAGCCGCTCGTCCAGGCTCATGCGCGTACTGCCGCCGGTCGTGATGTTGATGACGGCATCGGTGGCGTCGCGGATGCGCGGCACGAAGGCGTCGAACACGGCGGGATCCGGCGTGGGCCGGCCGTCGCGCGGATCGCGGGCATGCAGGTGCAGGATGGCGGCGCCGGCGCGCGCCGCGTCGATGGCCTGTTCGGCGATCTGGTCGGGCGTCAGCGCCAGGTGCGGCGACATGGACGGCGTGTGGACCGAGCCGGTGACCGCGCAGGAAATGATGACCTTGTCTTGGCTTTTCTTCATGTCGGCTTGCCTTTCATAGGAGTGATCGTTGGCGGAGAAGAACGGCGCACGGACCTCGGTGCACGGCACATCATACGGCCAGCCATTGGGACACCAGCGCCTCGTTGGACTCCAGTTCTTCGGGACGGCCCTCGAAAACGATGCGGCCATGCCCCATCACGCAGACGCGCGTGGACACCTTCAGCGCGATGGTGAGCTTCTGCTCCACCAGCAGCACGGACACCCCCTTGCGATGCATGTCCTGGATGCACTCCCCTACCTGGGCCACGATCTTCGGCGCCAGGCCCTCGGTCGGTTCGTCGATCAGGATGACCAGCGGGTTGCCCAGGAGCGACCGGCACATGGTGAGCATCTGCTGCTCGCCGCCGGACAAGCTGCCGGCCCGGGTATTGCGCCGCTCCTTCAAGCGGGGGAAATAATCGAACATCTGCTCGATCGTCCAGCGGTGGGCGCCCTCGACAGCGGCTTGCTCGCCCATGCGCAGGTTCTCGTCCACCGTCAGGTTCGCGAAGACTTCGCGCGCTTCGGGCACGTAGGCGATGCCCGCGCGGCAGATCGTATAAGGCCGCGCGCCGGCCAGTTCGCGTTCGCGCAGGCGTATGCGGCCCGAGGTGGGCGCTACCAGGCCCATGATGGCTTTCATGGTGGTGGACCGCCCGGAGCCATTGCGGCCGACCAGGCTGACCACCTCCTTGCCGCCGACCCGCAGGTCCACGCCGTGCAGCACATGGCTCTTGCCGTAGTGGACGTGCAGGTTTTCCACGTCCAGCAATGGGGTGTACGCGGCGTTCATGCGGCCACCTCGTCGCCCAGGTAGGCCTCGCGCACGGCACGATCCGCCCGAATTGCCTCCGGCGTCCCCGTGGCGATCACCTGGCCATAGACCAGGACGCTGATGCGGTCACTCAACGCGAACACCACGTCCATGTCATGCTCCACGATCATCAGCGTGCGGCCGGCCGTGGCCTCGCGGATCAGTTGCGCGGTGTAGGCCGTCTCTTCGTGGGACATCCCGGCCATGGGTTCGTCCAACAGGATGAGGCGGGGGTCGGAAGCCAGCGTCATCGCGATTTCCAGGGAGCGTTGTTCCGAATACGCCATTTCGCCCGCCATCGTGGACGCTCTTGGACCGAGGCGCACCAGGTCCAGCAGGCGTCCGGTCTCCGTGCGGATGCGCCTGTCGCGGTCGATGAACCGCCAGAACGCATAGTGCACGCCATGCGCGCGCATCACCGCCAGCCGCACGTTCTCGAAAGTGGTGAGCCGGGGAAAGATATTCGTGATCTGGAAGGATCGCGCCAAGCCGCCCCGGTTGATCGCCTGGGGCGACCGTCCGCCAATCTCTCGTCCTTC
This sequence comes from Achromobacter aloeverae, assembly GCF_004121055.1. Lineage (GTDB taxonomy): Bacteria > Pseudomonadota > Gammaproteobacteria > Burkholderiales > Burkholderiaceae_B > Bordetella_C > Bordetella_C aloeverae. The sequence continues at coordinate 13,467 of NZ_PYAL01000001.1, read as the reverse complement.
GAAACGGATGGCGCCCGAAGACGGCGCGAGCTGGCCGGAGATCAGGTGGAACAGCGTGGATTTGCCGGCGCCATTGGGGCCGATCACCGCATGGCGCTCGCCGGCGCGGACGTCCAGGTCCACGCCACGGATGATGTCGGTCGCGCCAAAGGATTTACGCAATCCAGCTAGCGCGAGGATGGGAGCGGTCATGCCAGTTCCTCCTTGCTTTCGTCGGCGCCCGTGCCCACCGACGCGGACTGTGACGCCATGCCGTCGCTGCTGGGCCGCCGCGGGTCCTCCTGGCATTCCAAGCGCTCCAGGCGCCTGCGCGATAGCCATAGCGACAGCGCGCCACCCGCCAGCAGCAGCGCCGGCACCATCCAGGTCAGCGGCGCGCCCGGATGCCAGGCTCGGTCGAACAACGAGACATCGGGCCAGGGCTTGCCGGCATTGAGCTGCACCAGGGACCGATAGTCCAGCGAGAACAAGCGTTGCAGCAATTCCAGCAGGAACACCGTGCCGGCGCCGAGCAGCGCCGCCCCTGCCACCGCCAGCGCGAAGACGCCCGCCATCCGTCCCGTGCCGTGCCGCTCGCGCAAGCGACTGGCCACGCCCGCGATCCCGCTCAAGCCGGCAGGCATGAACATCATGACCAGCACGAAGAGGATGCCCTGGTAAAGCAGCCAGGACTGGGTCAGGTCCGATACCGCATAGCCGAAGAACGTCATCAGCGCCGCGCCCAGGGCGGGTCCGAGAAACACTTGCACGCCGCCGATATACGTATTGAGCACGGCGGCCGCGGACAGGGAGGGATCGAACAGCACGTAGTTGGCCGACTCGTTGGAGATCACCTGCAATCCGCCCGCCATGCCGGAGAACATGGCGGAAATGGCGAAGACGGCGGTGCTCAGGCCGTGCACGTTGTAGCCGAGGAAGCGCAGCCGCTGGCTGTTCTCGCGCAGCCCCACCGTCAGCCGGCCCAGCGGCGTGCGGGTGTAGAGATAGAGCAGCACCAAGGCCAGCAGGACCCAGGCAAGCGTCAGGTAGTACACCTGGGTGGTGGACCCGAAGTCCAGGCCCCAGGCCGGCATGCGCATGGTGGACAGACCGGCCTCGCCGCCGAACACGCCTTTCAGGTGGGGCGCCAGCGAATGCACCAGTTCGGCGATGGCCAGCGTGATCATCGCGAAATACGTGCCGCTGCGCTTGGTCGCGAACCACCCGGCGACGCCGCCGAACAGCAGGCCGCCCACGGCGCCGGCCAAGGGCATCAGCGGCGTGGGAACCAATCCCTCGCCGCCCAGCGCGTTCATGGCGTGTACCGTGGCGAAGGCGCCGACACCGAAATATGCCGCGTGGCCGAAGGACAGCATGCCCGCCTGGCCGCACAGCAGGTTGTACGCCGACGCGAACAGCGCTGCGATGAGCATCTGGATGGCTGCGTTCAGGAGCCCTTGCGACAGCATGCCGGGCAAGGCGACCAGCAGGATCACGCCCGCCAGGCAGGCGATCAGGGAGTTCTTCATCGCATCATTCCTTCTCGCCCATCAGTCCGCCCGGCCGCACCAGCAAGACCAGCAACATGAGCGCAAAGGGCAGCGTGGCGGCCAGGCTGCTCACCTTGAGCGTCAACAGGCCGCCCACGCCGCGCGCCCATTCGCCCGCCCCCACCAGTTCCAGCAGGTCTGCCAGGCTGCGATCCACGCCCACGGCCAGCGAGGTGACGATGCCGATCAACAGCGACGCCAGCAAGGCGCCCGGCAAGGAGCCCAGGCCGCCGACCACCACCACTACGAACACCATCACGCCCAGCTCCAGCGCCATGTTCGGATTGGTCGTATAGAAAGCGCCGGCGACCGCGCCCGCCAAGCCCGCCAGCGCGGCGCCGGCCCCGAACACGCCCATGAACACCAGCGGTACGTTGTGTCCCAGCGCTTCGGCCATGCTGGGCCGATGGATGGCCGACCGCACGACGATGCCCACCCGGGTGCGGGTCAGCACCAGGTAGATGGCGACGAACATGACGATGGCGATCGCGCCCATGATCAGCCGGTAGGCCGCGTATTGCGTGCCGCCGATGCTGAACGCGGAAAAGTCCAGCGCCTGTGGCACGCGGTAGTCGACCGGATAGTTGCCGTAGAACAGCTTGATCGACTCCGCGATGATGAACGACAGGCCGAAGGTGACCAGCAGCTCATGGGCATGCCCGTGGCGATGTACGCGGCGCAGGAAGTAGCGCTCCACTGCCACGCCGACCAGCCCGACCAGCACGGGGGACAGGATCACGGCCGGCCAGAATCCTATCCTGCCCTGCAGCGTATAGGCGAAATACGCCCCCAGCATGTAGAACGAGGCATGGGCGAAGTTCAGCACCCCCATCATGCCGAAGATCAGGGTAAGGCCGGCTGAAACCATGAACAGCAGCAATCCGTAGACGACGCCGTTCAGTAGGGAGAATAGAAGTTGTTCCATGGCATCCGGACGGCGGTCGCGGGCGTGCGGGCGCGGCCCAATGGACCGCCCGCGACCGCCGGATTGACGTTGCACCCTTGGTCGGGCTGGCCTCAGCCCGGCCGCTTCATCTTGCAAGTGGCTTGCACCGGCGTGGACGCCTCTTGCGCCGACAGCAGCAGCACCGGCCTGAAGCCCATGTCGGTCCCGTCGACCTTGATCTTCGCCTCGCGCGAGACGGTCGACACCACGATGGGCAACTGCGCCTGGTGATCGGCCGCCCGCATGCTCATTTCGCCCATGGGGGTGGGGATGCGCGTGGTCTCCAGCGTCCGGGCGAATGCGTTGACATCCAGCGCCCCGTTCTTCGCGGGCGTGTGCTTGAGCGCCTCGGCGACCATCTTCATGCCATAGACGGTCTGCGGCTCGACGAATACCGGCACGTGGCCGGTCTTGGCCTTGTAGTCGTCGACGAACTGCTGCCCTTGCGGACCGTTGGCCTCGGCATTGAAGGTGTGGGCGACGAAGTTGCCCAGCGCCAGGTCGCCGGCATTGGCGATGTTGCCGGGCTGGTCGAGATAGACCGTACCATAGTGCGCCTTCAGCCCCGCCGCCTTGGAGGCCTTCATCAGCAGCAGCAGGTCGTTGGACCAGTTGCCCGTGATCACGGTGTCCGCGCCCGAAGCCGCGATCTTGGCGACATAAGGCGCGAAATCCTGGATCTTGCCGACGTCGTGCAGGGTTTTTTCGACCACGGTGTAGCCGCCCAGCTTCTGGTCGTCCACGATGGCCTGTTCCATGTCCTGCCCCCAGGAATAGTTCTGGTTGATGGCATAGACCTTGGTTCCCAGCGCATTGGCCTTCTTCATGCCTTCGACCAGGGCCTTGGTGCGGACCTGCGCGTTGCCGGCGAAGCGGAAATGATAGAAATTGCACTTGTCGCCGGTCAGCTCCAGCGCCTCGGCCCCCATATTGATGTAGACCATCTCCTTGCCCGGGTTACGCAGGTTGTGCTTGCGCACGTCCTCGGTGATCTGCCCGCCAATCGCCGACGAGGCCCCCTGCACGACGATGCTCACGCCGTCGGCCGCGGCGGCTTTCAGCTTGTCCGCCGCGCCGGCCGGGCCGCCCTGGTTGTCGTACTCCAGCAACTGGATCGGCTCGCCGTTCCAGCCGCCCGCCGCGTTGATCTGGTCGATGGTGTAGCGCACGGCGGCCCGGTAGGCCTGGCCCGTGGACGCCTGCGGGCCGGACAGGGTCTCCACCAACCCGATCTTCACCGGCGCGGCCGCCGCGGGGAAAGCCCCCATCGCGGCCACGGCCGCCGTCACCGCCATACCCGTAAAGTGGCGCTTGTTCATGTCTGTCTCCTGGTTTTTTTCTGGTGTAGGGATGGGGCAGGCGTATCCGCCCCGGCACTGGGCATCTTCCTCAGAGGTACTCCATATTTCCGTCCACGCTGATGGCCTGGCCGGTGATGTTGCGCGCCGCGGGCGAACACAGGAACAAGGCCATGGCGGCGATATCGTCGGTGGTGACCATGCGGCGCAGCGAGATCTTGCGCAGGTATTCCTCGCGCATGGCCGCGGCCGATATGCCGGACGCGGCGGCGCGCGCGCCGATGACGCCATTCATGCGTTCGCCTTCCACCGTGCCGGGAAGGATGGCGTTGACCCGCACGCCCTGCGGCCCCAGTTCGATGGCCAGCGACTTGACCAGGCCGACGATGGCCCACTTCGTCGAGGCATAGGGCGTGCGCAAGGCATAGCCCAGCCGCCCCGCGACCGAACTCATCGCGATGAGGCAGGGATCGTGGCTGGATTGCTTCAGCAAGGGCACCGCGCGGCTGGCGAAATAGAAATGGCTGTTCAGGTTGACGTCGACGGTTCTTTCCCAGTCCATCGGGCGGATTTCTTCCACCGGCCCGGTCGGTCCGGCAATGCCGACATTGTTGACCAGCACGTCCAGGCCACCCAGCGCGCCGCGGACGTCGTCGAACACGGTGTCGACATCGCCGGCCACCGCCGCGTCCGCCACGCTGGTCGTGATTTCGGGGGATTCGGCCGCCAGGCGGTCCAGCGCCGTCCGGTCGATGTCGCACACGTGAACCCGCGCGCCGGCCTCGCGAAAGGCGCGGGCCACCGCCGCGCCGATGCCCGACGCGCCCGCGCTGACCAGCACACGCAGCCCGCGCGCCGGGCGCAACATATCGATGACGCTCATGTTCACCTGCTTGTCTCCATGATCTTGTAGCAGCAGTGTCCACCGAATACCGGGCCAGGACTATGTGCGTCATGCACATAGGATTGCCCTTCTTGATATGATGTTTGCACTTTGTGCAGGGACTGCCTCCGTCGCCGCGCCGCCACGCAAGGTCTTTCCTGGCTCTCCTGCCCACCCAACCCAGGCCCCGTCCCACCATGACGCTTCCTTCCCCCGTCCCCGGCGAGACCATGGCCGCCCCGGCCCCCTACCCGGCGGAATCGGTGGTCGGCGAGCTGCTGGCCCTGCTGAACGGCAATGCCCCCGCGCAGGAATTCGCCACCCGCCTTGCCGCCCTCGAAGCGCTCCCCGACGCGATGGCGCGCAAGCAGGGCCTGATCGAGCTGGCGCGCATGGCGATGGCCCTGCGCAACCGGCTCGACCAGCACGAGCAGCGCGAGCGCGGCATGCTCGCCGTCATCGAATCGGCGCAGGACCTGTCCGCGCGCTTGGACCTGCCGGAGCTGCTGAAGGCCATCGTCACCCGCGCGCGCGACCTGCTGCGCGCGCACCTGTGCTGGCTCACCATCTACGATGCGGCCATAGGAGAATTCAAGGTGGTGGTGGCCGACGGGGCGATCGCCACGCGCACGGGCAGGATGACGGCGAAGCGCGACCGGGGCGTGGCGGGCATCGTCATGTCGACCCGCATGCCCTTTTCCACGCCGGACTATCTGCACGACAACCGCTTCACCCACGACGCGGACCTGGACGATATCTTCCGCGACGAGGGGGTGGGCGCGCTGGTGGGCGTGCCCTTGATCTGGAATGACGATGTCATCGGCCTGCTTTTCGTCGCCGACCGCTACCACCGCACGCATACCGCGCTGAACGTCTCCATACTGTGCACGCTGGCGACCCATGCCGCGGTCGCCATCCACAACGCCAAGGCCTTCGCCGACGCCCAGGCCGCCGTCGAGCGCGCCGACCTCGCGCGCGCCGAACTGGAGCGTCACGCGCGCGATGTCCAGGCCGCGGTGGAAGCCCACGAACAGCTGACGTCCCTGCTGGCGCGCGGCGCTTCCCTGGGCGAACTGTGCCAGTCGATCGCGCAACTGTTGCAAGGCAGCATCCTGGTCCTGGACGAGGCGCTACAGGTGATCGGCGGCGCCGACGCCCCGGACTATACCGGCACGGCGGCCCGCCGCTACGAACCCTACGGTGCGCATAGCGCCGACTTGACCCAGGCCTTGCGTGAAAGCCGCCGCGCCGGCCGCTCGACCATCGCCTATGAAAGCGACGGCGAGCTGTGCCGCGGCATCGCCGTCATCGGCGGCGACGGCGTGCTGGGCGCGGTCCTGCTGTTCCGGCGGGAAGACATGCGCGACAGCTTCGTCCGTACGTTTGAACGTAGCAGCAGCGTCATCGGCACCGTGCTGCTTTCGCAGGAACGCATGGAGGCCAGCAAGAGCCGCGCGGTCTCCGAACTATTGCGCACGCTGGTCTCGCCGCGCCAGGGCGAGCCCGCGCTGGCGCGCGACCGCGCCGAGCGCTTCGGGCTGGACCTGGCGCGGCCGCTGGCCTTGATGCTGGTGGAGCTGGACCCGTCCGGGGCCGGCTTCATGGCGCGCCGGCTGCGCGCCAGCCTGGTGCTGCCCGGGGTGGCGCTGGACGAGATCGACGGCGTCCTGACCCTGGTCTGCGGCGCCGCGCACGCCGAAGCGCTGCGCGCGGCCGTCGAGGACCATGCCCGGCGCGCCGTGGGGACCGCCTATCGCGGCGTGGTGTCCCGCCCGGCGCACGGCGCCGCGGAACTGCCGGCGCTATATGCCGCGCTTCGGCGCGCCCTTGCCGTGGTGGGCCGCCTGGGCATGCGTGGCCGCATCGTGGCCCAGAACGAGATGGCGGTGTATTCCATCCTGTTCGAAACGCAGGATCGCGCCAGCCTGGCCCAGTTCCTGGACACGGCCATCGGCCCGCTCGTCGACCACGACCGCAAGCGCGGCACCGACTTGGCGGCCACCCTGCTCGCCTACCTGGACAACCGCCAGAACGCTTCCGTCACCGCCGCCCAGCTGGGCATCCACGTCAACACCATGCGTCAACGGCTGGCCAGTATCGGGGCGCTGATCGGCGCCGTCTGGAACGACGCCCACCGGGCATTGGAAATCCATCTTGCCTTGCGGCTCTGGACCCTGGATGTGGCGGGGGCGCCCGCTACCGGCCGCCCCCGTGGCTCAATTCAGGCGCCGCCAGATTGAAATGGGCACGTCGCCGTTGGGACGCGCCGTTACGCGATAACTCAGCACGCCGTCCTTCAAGTCATAGCTTCGTTTCTGCTCCTGCCCCTCCCAGTTGGGAAAGGAGGCGTTCTGGATGTGAAAGGTCAGCGTGTGGTCGGCCCCATCGACGCTGACGGTGCCGAAGTGCGTACTCGATCCCATGGCGGCGGCCTTGTACTCCTCCGGCGTGGCCGCTGCCTTGTCGGGTGAAGCGAAACGCGGGCGCTCCGCCTTGAAGATCTGCAGGGAATAGCGGCCCTGCGCGTCGATGACCAGCAAGCCCTTGGGCGCCGCGCCATAGTCGCGGCCCCGCGTACCGTCTGGATGCTGGACATCCGCCGCCACCAGGGTCCACGTGCCCGCCAGGGGACTGCGGGCAGGCCGCGGCTCCGCCTGCGCGGCCACGCCTGACAGGATGCTGGCAAGAAAAAAGGCGCCTACCGCGCCGTGCTTGAAAATCGTTCGACGATGCATGACTGCTCCAAAAGCAAATCGAGTGGATGTGCGGCCTGGTCCCGGCGCGATGCAGGCATGAATGCCGGTCCGGGACCCAGTACCGCAGCCTTTGATGATAGGCACTCGGGCGGGGCGTGGATGCGATAATTCAACACCCTTGCTTCAGTAAAACCGCATCATGGCCTTGCCCAATCTTGATATGGACGCGTTAAGGACGTTCCTGGTCGCCCAGCAGTTGGGAAGTCTGCTACGCGCGGCGGAAAAGATCGGCCGTTCGCCTTCCGCCGTCAGCCAGCAGATGCGCAAGCTGGAAGAACAGGTCGGCCAGCCGCTCTTGCGACGGCAAGGACGCGGCCTGGCCTTGACGGAGCCCGGCGAGCAACTGCTGTCCTACGCGCGCCGCATACTGGATCTCAATGATGAAGTGCTGCGCGCGGTGCGCGGCGCCTCCCTCGCGGGCGCCGTGCGCTTTGGCCTGCCCGGCGATTTCGCGGAGACCTGGTTGCCGGTGGCGCTGGGGCATTTCAAGCGAACGCATCCGGGGGTCCGCGTGGAGGTTGCCGTCGAACGCAACGGCGCCTTGCTGGAACGGCTGGACCGCGGCGAGCTCGACCTCGTATTGGCCATGGGCTATGAAAAGCGCCCCGACGCCGAGCCTGTCGCCACGCTGCCCATGACATGGATCGGCCCGGCCGCGGCTGGCCAGGTCCTGGACCCGCGCGCGCCCCTGGACCTGGCCTTGTACAACCCGCCCTGCTTCTTTCGCCGCGCCGGCCTGGCCGCGCTGGACAAGGCGAACATTCCGTGGCGGCTGGCCTATACCACCGCGAGCCTGAACAGCCTGTGGTCCGGCGTCGCGGCGGGCCTGGGCATTACCTTGCGGACGGCGGCCGGGCTTCCGCCTTCGTTGAAGTGCCTGGGCGAGACGCAAGGCCTGCCGCCCTTGCCGGTTGTCGAACTGTGCCTGCATGGCGGCGGACGGGACGCGACCCCCGCCTTGTCACGGCTGCGACAGGTGGTGATGGAAAGCGCGGCGGCGAACCTGCCGCTTTGACTCCGTCCAGCCTGGGCCGAGGCGAGGATATGGCGCCGCTGCCCGGCGCTGACGTCCCGCTACCTGGAACGCCGCGGCACGCGCCGCTGTTGCGCGCCGTCGCGCCGGACCTGCGGCAAGGCCGCCGGGAACCCGCTCCGGAAAGCGTCGCCACGGGCGACTGCCCACGGGCGCACGGTATGATGCCTGTACTACGGACCAAAGAATCCAGGAGCAGTCCCGCAGTGAACGATATCGAAAGCCCGGACGCGGATGCCGGCGAAGATCGCAAGATCCAGGAAGCCAGGTTGTGGCGCGACGACGGCTGGACCGCGCGCGTCATCAAGAACGAGGACGATGACGGCTGGGCCGTGGAAATGACCCAGGACGGGCAGTCCGAGCCGGCCCTGGTCGGGCCCTGGACCATGGGCCGCGACAAGAAGAATCCCAAGCCGCTGGACCCGCCCGCGTTCTTCACCCTGGTCAAGACGGCCAATGAAGTCCTGCGCCGCCATGAACAGCAATTGCACGCCACGCTGCACAAGAGCGTGCGGATAGATACCGCCGATGGGCGCTTGACCGTCAAGCTGGACATCGTTCCCGACGAGGACGACCCCTACGCCCTGCTCAGCGCCTACGATGCATCCGGCGAGCAACTGGCCGAGATCCGCGTCGCTCCCACCTACAAGCTGAACGCGCAGCGCGCCTCGGACTGGGCCGCCGGCGGCTTCGGCAACAGCGGCTGAACACCCCCACGGTCACTGCGGCAGCGAACGCTCCCAATCGACCAGCGCGTCGACCACGGCGCCTGGCTCCTCGGGCACCAGCGCATGGCCCGCGCCCGGGATGACGACCAGCGTCACGCGGGCGCCGAATTCGTCCTTCACCTCGTTGCGCGTGGACGCCGGCTTGAACGGGTCCTGGCCAGCCTGCAAGTCCAGCATCGGCGCCTTGCCGCCCGACCACCAGTCGGACTGCTTCGTGGCCTTGCCCGCCAGGCGCTGGCTCTCATTGACTTCCGGATACCAGCCCTTCAGCCAGGCGCCGGCGTCATGCCCCGGTGCGAAGAACGCGAATTGCAGGGACTTCAACCTCTCCGCATCGGGCAGCGATAGATCCGAACTGCGATCCACGTGTTCGCTCAATCCAGCCGGATAGCGCTTGGCGGCGGCGGCGACGATCGCGACGCCGCGCACGAGTTCCGGATGATCGACGCTGGTCGTGCGCGCGACCCAGTTGCCGAACGCGTGGCCGACGATGACCACCGGCTGCCTCGCCTGGTCGCGGATGACCGCGGCGATGTCATTGCCCAGGTCGTGCAAGGTGATGTTCTTCATCGGCCCGGTGCTCTGTCCGATGCCGCGCGGCTGCGGGCGCAGCACCCGGTAGCCCCGTGCGGCCAGGCGCTGGGCGATCTCATCGAAATCCTCGGCGCCGCGGCCGCGCGACGGCAGCAGCACCAGCGGCGTTCCCTTGCCTTCCTCGATCACATCGATGCGGACATCGGGGGCGGCCTGGACCAGGACGTGATGGCGCGCGGCATCCGCGTCGGCATTCAGGTGCGGATTCGGGTTCGCATTCGCGGCCAGTGCGGCGTGCGTGCCCAGGAAGCCGCAGGATAGCCCCAGCGCCAATGCCGCCATTTTGATCTTCATGACTGTCTCCTACTGCCTTGCGGGATCCTCGGGGAGGGATCCACAGGGGGCTGATCATAGGATAAATCGCGCGCTGGCGGGAGCGCGCCGCCCGCCCTGGCGATCTGGCCTGGCGATCCGGACCGGTGCCCTGGCCCGGTGCCCTGGCCCGGAATAGGCAGCTATCATGCGCGGCATGACAGTCTCCACACGCCATCCCTCTCCGCTGGCCGGCATCGCCTGCGTGACAGCGGGAATTTTCTGCCTGACCTTGAGCGATGCCCAGGCCAAATGGCTGGGCCAGTTCTACAGCCCGATCCAGATCCTTTTCATGCGTGCGGCCATCGCGCTGCCCGTGGTGCTGGCCGCGGTCACCGCGCTTGGCGGCCGACGCAGCCTGCGCACGCAATTCCCATGGATACACCTGCTGCGCGGCGCGCTCAATATGGTGTCGGCCAGTTGTTTCTATATCGGCCTGCGGCATTTGCCGCTGGCCGAGAACACCGCCATCGCGTTCGCCGCGCCGCTGTTCGTGACGGCCCTGTCGGTGCTCGCGCTGAAGGAGCAGGTCGATGGCGCCCGGTGGATGGCGGTCGCCGCGGGTTTTGCCGGCGTGCTGGTCATCGTGCGGCCGACCTCGTCGAGTTTCGACATGGCCGCATTGTGGCCGCTGGCCACCGCGCTGCTGTATGCCGTGATGATGATCACCGCGCGCGCCATCGGCGGCGGCGAAAGCATGCTGACGACCATGTTCTATATCGTCGCCGCGCAATGCGTCTGGAGCGCCCTGGCCGTGCCCTGGTTCTGGACGTCGCCCGCCTGGGATCATGCGCCCTACTTCGCCGGCGTGGCCTTGTGCTCGACCCTGGGGTTGACGTTGATCACCCAGGGTTTTCGCATCGGTCCCGCATCCGTGGTCGCGCCGTTCGACTACACCGGGCTCATCTGGGCGACGCTCCTGGGTTGGGCCATCTGGAATGAACAACCCGACCTCGCGACCTGCGCCGGCGCGGTCTTCATCGCGGGTAGCGGTGTATACATCGCGCTGCGCGAGAGGCGGCAGGGGCGACGCCGGTGATCAGTGGGGGGATGCTGAATATTCTGGCTTGTTGGAACGGCGATCCCTAGGCCATTAAGTAATGACAGCCCCCTCCGCGCCTTTTTATAAAAATATATAGATCGGTCCTGCGTCTCGGATCATCCTTCAACATGTAGTCACGACGCCAAAGCGCAGTCGGAAAAGCCCCCATGTGATCGACTAACGTGTTTACGTATGCTCCGAAATCCGTCTGATAAATGAAGGCATCGAACCCTGGCGTGTTGCGGCTCCAACGCTCACAAAAGATCCCGAACGCCGGACTGGGCAAAGGCACATGGGTGCCGCGGTACTCAACCAGATCTTTTAACGAACCGTCGGTGGCGTCGCTATCTATCTGCAGGAAATCGACCTCTTTAAGCGAGAGTCCCCGGCCCCTGGCCTTGCCCATATGAAAGAGCGTAACGTCATCCGCGGAATACTCAGGCGAGTCCTGGGGTCTGGTCGCCGTCAGTAGCCGAATTTTCTTTTCGGAAATCTCGGTTCTGAATTCGTGTCCAGGCCGCTGTGGATCCAATGTCTCGTATCTATAAGTCGCGCGTTCCGAGCGCGCGGAGGTGACTATGGATTTCAAATGCACCAGTTCATTGGATATATGGGTCTGGCGCAGCCCGGCTGCGTAATCGTACTCATAGCGCTCGCGGGGAGTCCGTTGCGACGAGGTTCCAAAACGGATTTCTTGCGCGGTCATCCATTGTTCAAAGTTTTCGCCGGCCCCGTCAAAATCGCCGTGGGTCGAAACATATCCCGTTCCCCCCTGGCGCATCCCGCGCTCGATAAGTGAGGCCACTTTCTCGTCCCACTTATCATCCTGTATCCCTGCAATTTCGCAGAGCAATTTGAACGCCCATCTTTCGGAGAAAGATTTATCCAAGGCTTGAAATTCACGGTCATAGACATAGGACACCAAGGAGTCCCATGCCTCTCCGGCGGCACGCCCATGATCCTCTTCGATTGCTTGCCTGACCGAAGGGTGCAATGCCCAGGCCCAAGGCTCCTTCCCTCGCGTCCAATGCGAGTAATAAGGTACCCAATCGATGCCGAACTCGCCCATTTGCGTCCTTAAGCTTCTCTCCTCATCCGCGACCCGACCGGCCGACAGTGGATTGGGCGACGGCGGATCCGCGGGCGCCGACGTGACGGCGACGCGCGCATCGTTCAAGGCAACTGCCCGTTCTGCCTCGAATTCGCTCGTACTGGCGTCCGCTCCAGGTGCATGGAATGGCAGGATCTGCTCAAAGGTCGATGCCGCTGCCCGGCTTGTACTGGGAGCGCACAGAGGGGGAATGAATCCCGGTGCGTAGTATGACGGCACGTCATCGTCGGCGGTTGGCGATACTGCCGAGCTTGGCCCGGGACAGGCGTCTTCTGGATCGAACTCCGGCTCAGGGTGCAACCATGAACTCGAGCCGTCACCTTCGTCGTCTGACTGAACAGGCGAAATGGTGGATCGCGGTTTTTCTCCGATGGTTCCGTAAGCGTCGACCATGGTGACGGAGTTGTTGTTCACCATGCAATAGAGATTCTGGCTGTCTACCGTACCCGCGGGGTCGGGGTTGATCCATCGCCCTATCCAGGGCTGGTAATAGCGCAGGCCGTAGTAATAAAGGCCAGTCGCATCACGCTCCTTGCCGGAATAGCGGATGAACTTGTAATTGACTTCGCTGGTGGTGCGCGATGCCAATACCGCCGTGCCGCCGTAGGGGTAATACTCCTCCTGGCTGATGATGCCGCCGTCCTGGTCCGTTTCGATCGTGCAGGAGTTCTGGCGGTCGTTGTATTGATAGCGCAGTTGCAGGTTGGGGATGTTCGTGGGTTTTCCGGCGCCGCCTGCCCAGTTCAACACGCGCGCGCCGTCGTCCAGCACGATGACCTCCAGCTGCTCTCCCGTGCCGGTGTCGTTGCGTAGCTCCAGGCCGGGAAGATAGCGGGTGTCGACGTGGTTCCAGGCGCTGCCCGCCTGGCTGCTGCCGTACTTGCGCACTCGCTGGCCATCGCCATCGTAGGCGTATTGTTCGCGATCGCTGTTGTCCCAGGCGCCATTCCCCCCGCTTGAGGTCCGATAGGTGGTGACCACGCAATACAGCTGATGCAAGGGCGTCCAGTACATGGGCTGGTTGGCGTTGCCATCCACGCAGATGCTCTTGCCCGCCGCATCGAAATAGGTGTCGATGTTGTCCTGCGTCGCGCCTGGGTATCTGGCTGTGGACACGGCGCGATTGCTGGTTCGACCCACGACCAGGTTGCGCGTGGCCGATGGACCGGTCCAATCGGTGCTGCCTAGGGAAGTGAGGTTGCCGCCGAGGTCGTAGGTGTAGGTCCGCGTGTACG
>NZ_PYAL01000013.1 GCF_004121055.1 Achromobacter aloeverae | reverse complement strand
CATCACGCTCCTTGCCGGAATAGCGGATGAACTTGTAATTGACTTCGCTGGTGGTGCGCGATGCCAATACCGCCGTGCCGCCGTAGGGGTAATACTCCTCCTGGCTGATGATGCCGCCGTCCTGGTCCGTTTCGATCGTGCAGGAGTTCTGGCGGTCGTTGTATTGATAGCGCAGTTGCAGGTTGGGGATGTTCGTGGGTTTTCCGGCGCCGCCTGCCCAGTTCAACACGCGCGCGCCGTCGTCCAGCACGATGACCTCCAGCTGCTCTCCCGTGCCGGTGTTGTTGCGTAGCTCCAGGCCGGGAAGATAGCGGGTGTCGACGTGGTTCCAGGCGCTGCCCGCCTGGCTGCTGCCGTACTTGCGCACTCGCTGGCCATCGCCATCGTAGGCGTATTGTTCGCGATCGCTGTTGTCCCAGGCGCCATTCCCCCCGCTTGAGGTCCGATAGGTGGTGACCACGCAATACAACTGATGCAAGGGCGTCCAGTACATGGGCTGGTTGGCGTTGCCATCCACGCAGATGCTCTTGCCCGCCGCATCGAAATAGGTATCGATGTTGTCCTGCGTCGGGCCGGGGTACCTGGCGGTGGACACGGCGCGATTGCTGGTTCGACCCACGACCAGGTTGCGCGTGGCCGATGGACCGGTCCAATCGGTGCTGCCTAGGGAAGTGAGGTTGCCGCCGAGGTCGTAGGTGTAGGTCCGCGTGTACGGCTGGTAGTTGGACGTGGCCGTGGGATCGAAGGTCCCGCCAGGCCAGTCGGTACCCTTGGGCGTGGCGTCGACATGGTTCTCGCGACCGCTGGCGCCAATCAATTGGTACAGCGCATCGTAGACATAGGCGCGATCGGGGGTGGCCACGCGATTGCGGAAGAAGCTCACCCGCGCGCCGGGACTCTCGTCGGCCAGGGCAATGACGTTGCCCACGCCATCGTAGGTGTAGGCCAGGGCTTGCAGCGTGGTCGTGGTGCTGGCGCGACCTTGCCTGGCCAGGCGGCGCTTGCCGGCCGTCCTGGCTGCAAGCGCCGCTTCCGAGGCGCGTGTGGTGGTAATGGAGATCAGGCGCTGCGTCGCCTGCGGCTCGTAAACATGGACAACCTGGATTCCGTTGGCGTCGGTACGGGTATCGATGTCGCCGGCGGCCGTGTAAGTGATGGCGGCGATGACAGGCGTGAGGCTGCCGCCCTGGGGCGTAACCGCGCTCGAAGACTTGTGTCCCGCGCAGTCGTAGGCGGTGTGCTGCCGGTGGCCCCGGGCGTCGGTCTGGGTCACCACCTGCGCCAGCGCGTTGTAGGTCCAATGGGTGGCGTACGCCCGCTCTTCCAACAGCGCCCGATTGCCGATGAAAGGCGGCTTGTCGCTGACGATCCAATTATTGTTGGCATCGCAGGCCTGGGCCAGGAAGCTGCGGTCCTGTCGCAGCACCTGCCCCTGCACGCCATGGCCCAGCTCGCTCATGTCGAGCAGGCCAGCCGTATCCAGGTGCCAGACCAATTGCCCGCGCTGGTTGGCATTGCGCGGGTCGCTGGCATCGGCCGGATCGTAGGGCGCGGTGGGCGGCCCGGCGGCATCCCCGTAGAACCAGAGGTCGGAGTACCCATAGACCTGCTCGCTGGCCGGTGCGCCTGCCGTGACCGGCGAGGTGATGCGCAGCCGTTGCAGGGGGCGGCCCAGCGCATCGTGATACTGGCGGAGGGTGATGTCGTCATCGGACTGCCGCCCGGCATCGCGCCCCTGGCTGTGCTGCCAGAAGGGCCGGCCGGCGATATCGACGCAGGCCTGCGAGGCGCCTGCATCCACGCTGAGGGTCTGCAATACCTGCCCGGACAAGGCCGGCGTGTACTGGAAATTCAGCGTCGAGCCACCAAAGAATCGCGGATCTTGCGACGAAACCGGTTGGCCGAGCGCGTTGTGCGCTTGCGCGTCGACATACTGC
>NZ_PYAL01000012.1 GCF_004121055.1 Achromobacter aloeverae | reverse complement strand
ACCAGCGGGGGTTTGAGGATAAGAGCCTGACGATGACCTACTTTCACAGACGTCCGTCCACTATCATCGGCGCAAAGTCGTTTCACTGTCCTGTTCGGGATGGGAAGGAGTGGGACCAACTCGCTATGGTCGTCAGGCGTAAGGGGTTGCATGTCGTGGGCCGGGGGTGAGCCCGTCACGGCATGCCAATCTGGGAAGAAGCTAACGCTTTGTGTTCGTTCTGTATTCGGTGTGGGTTGCGATCGCCGCACGCGATGCCATATCTTGCTATGACAACTGCTTGGATGCATTGAATCGTTGGGGTTGTTGGTGCCCGATGCCGAGGAGTCTTCACTCGTACACCAGACCAACCATCAGGGTTATAGGATCAAGCCTCACGGGCAATTAGTATCGGTTAGCTTAACGCATTACTGCGCTTCCACACCCGACCTATCAACGTCCTGGTCTTGAACGACCCTTCAGGGGGCTCGAGGCCCCGGGATACCTAATCTTCAGACGAGTTTCCCGCTTAGATGCCTTCA
The DNA here is from genome assembly GCF_004121055.1 of Achromobacter aloeverae. Classification (GTDB taxonomy): domain Bacteria; phylum Pseudomonadota; class Gammaproteobacteria; order Burkholderiales; family Burkholderiaceae_B; genus Bordetella_C; species Bordetella_C aloeverae. The sequence continues at coordinate 5,155 of NZ_PYAL01000012.1, read as the reverse complement.
GCGGTTATCTCTTCCGTACATAGCTACCCGGCAATGCCATTGGCATGACAACCGGTACACCAGAGGTACGTCCACTCCGGTCCTCTCGTACTAGGAGCAGGCTCCGTCAAGTATCCAACGCCCACGGCAGATAGGGACCAAACTGTCTCACGACGTTTTAAACCCAGCTCACGTACCTCTTTAAATGGCGAACAGCCATACCCTTGGGACCGGCTACAGCCCCAGGATGAGATGAGCCGACATCGAGGTGCCAAACACCGCCGTCGATATGAACTCTTGGGCGGTATCAGCCTGTTATCCCCAGAGTACCTTTTATCCGTTGAGCGATGGCCCTTCCATTCAGAACCACCGGATCACTATGTCCTGCTTTCGCACCTGTTCGACTTGTCAGTCTCACAGTCAAGCACGCTTATGCCATTGCACTATCAGCACGATTTCCGACCGTACCTAGCGTACCTTCGAACTCCTCCGTTACGCTTTGGGAGGAGACCGCCCCAGTCAAACTGCCCACCATGCACTGTCCCCAACCCGGATAACGGGCCAAGGTTAGAACCGCAAACAGACCAGGGTGGTATTTCAAGGTCGGCTCCACCGAATCTAGCGACTCGGTTTCAGCGCCTCCCACCTATCCTACACAGGCCGGTTCACAGTCCAATGCAAAGCTACAGTAAAGGTTCATGGGGTCTTTCCGTCTAGCCGCGGGTAGATTGCATCATCACAAACACTTCAACTTCGCTGAGTCTCGGGAGGAGACAGTGTGGCCATCGTTACGCCATTCGTGCAGGTCGGAACTTACCCGACAAGGAATTTCGCTACCTTAGGACCGTTATAGTTACGGCCGCCGTTTACCGGGGCTTCGATCAAGAGCTTGCACCCCATCACTTAACCTTCCGGCACCGGGCAGGCGTCACACCCTATACGTCGACTTTCGTCTTTGCAGAGTGCTGTGTTTTTAATAAACAGTCGCAGCCACCGATTCTCTGCGACCCCATCATGCTCAGCGCGCAGGCGCCTCACACTACCGGGGCATACCTTCTCCCGAAGTTACGGTATCAATTTGCCGAGTTCCTTCTCCCGAGTTCTCTCAAGCGCCTTGGAATATTCATCCCGTCCACCTGTGTCGGTTTGCGGTACGGTCTCGTACAGCTGAAGCTTAGAGGCTTTTCTTGGAACCACTTCCAATCACTTCGCGAGACATGCTCGCTCGCGCCACACCCTTGAGTCATGCGCCCGGATTTGCCTAAGCGCCCTCTCTAATGCAGCAACAGGGACTTCCAACACCCTGATGATCTTCCGCGATCCGTCCCCCCATCGCACTGTACGACGGTGCTGGAATATTAACCAGCTTCCCATCAGCTACGCATCTCTGCCTCGCCTTAGGGGCCGACTCACCCTGCGCCGATGAACGTTGCGCAGGAAACCTTGGACTTACGGCGAGGGGGCTTTTCACCCCCTTTATCGCTACTCATGTCAGCATTCGCACTTCTGATACCTCCAGCAGCCTTTACAAGCCACCTTCGCAGGCTTACAGAACGCTCTCCTACCGCGTGCACAAAGTGCACACCCGCAGCTTCGGTTTATCGCTTAGCCCCGTTACATCTTCCGCGCAGGACGACTCGATCAGTGAGCTATTACGCTTTCTTTAAAGGATGGCTGCTTCTAAGCCAACCTCCTGACTGTCTATGCCTTCCCACTTCGTTTCCCACTTAGCGATAATTTGGGACCTTAGCTGGCGGTCTGGGTTGTTTCCCTCTTGAGTCCGGACGTTAGCACCCGGTGCTCTGTCTCCCAAGCTGGACTTGCGGGTATTCGGAGTTTGCCATGGTTTGGTAAGTCGCCATGACCCCCTAGCCATAACAGTGCTCTACCCCCCGCAGTCATACTTGAGGCACTACCTAAATAGTTTTCGGAGAGAACCAGCTATTTCCAGATTTGTTTAGCCTTTCACCCCTATCCACAGCTCATCCCCTAGTTTTTCAACACTAGTGGGTTCGGTCCTCCAGCACGTGTTACCGTGCCTTCAACCTGGCCATGGATAGATCATCTGGTTTCGGGTCTACACCCAGCGACTGAATCGCCCTATTCGGACTCGCTTTCGCTACGCCTTCCCTAATCGGTTAAGCTCGCCACTGAATGTAAGTCGCTGACCCATTATACAAAAGGTACGCAGTCACCCCTCAAGGAGGCTCCTACTGTTTGTATGCATACGGTTTCAGGATCTATTTCACTCCCCTTCCGGGGTTCTTTTCGCCTTTCCCTCACGGTACTGGTTCACTATCGGTCGATCACGAGTATTTAGCCTTGGAGGATGGTCCCCCCATCTTCAAACAGGATTTCACGTGTCCCGCCCTACTTTTCTCACGCTTAGTTCCACGCACGGAATTTCGTCTACAGGGCTATCACCTGCTACGGCCGGACTTTCCATTCCGTTCGACTATCCCATGCGCTAAAACGTGAAGGCTCTTCCGATTTCGCTCGCCACTACTTTCGGAATCTCGGTTGATTTCTTTTCCTCGAGCTACTGAGATGTTTCAGTTCACCCGGTTCGCTTCCTTGACCTATGTATTCAGCCAAGGATACCGTCTTGCGACGGTGGGTTTCCCCATTCGGACATCTGCGGATCAAAGCTTGTTTGCCAGCTCCCCGCAGCTTTTCGCAGGCTACAACGTCCTTCATCGCCTGTGATCGCCAAGGCATCCACCATATGCACTTAGTCGCTTGATCCTATAACGCTAATGGCTATACAACCAAACAACCACCTTCAATTCAATGTCTGACATGACATCGCATTTGTGCCGTTCCAAATTGCTTTAGAACTATTAATGCAATCACAACCCGTATTCACCTTTCGTGTGCAAGCACACTACTCGACGAACACATTGTCGTTTTGCTTCTTCCAGATTGTTAAAGAACGATATACAGCTTTATTGGATTAAAAACCCAACGTTTAAGACTGCGCCTTCGCAGCACTAAACGTTAGACTCTCGATTTCCGCGGATCCGAGGTTCCAGCCACACCCTACCCCAAGAGAGGGAGAGAGATAGTGGTGGAGGTGAACGGGATCGAACCGATGACATCCTGCTTGCAAAGCAGGCGCTCTCCCAGCTGAGCTACACCCCCATTTACGCACCACGCTACCGCGCCGCATAAACCTGGTGGGTCTGGTTGGATTCGAACCAACGACCCCCGCCTTATCAAGACGGTGCTCTAACCGACTGAGCTACAGACCCAATTGTTCATCGGATCCGCTGTGGATGACAGACAAGAAGTTTCCCTCTACTGCCCTGCCACCGATCCAGCCATATCAACAACCGATAAGTGTGAACGCTTAACACCAATCACGCTTCGCTCTGAAAGGAGGTGATCCAGCCGCACCTTCCGATACGGCTACCTTGTTACGACTTCACCCCAGTCATGAATCCTACCGTGGTAATCGCCCTCCTTGCGGTTAGGCTAACTACTTCTGGTAAAACCCACTCCCATGGTGTGACGGGCGGTGTGTACAAGACCCGGGAACGTATTCACCGCGACATGCTGATCCGCGATTACTAGCGATTCCGACTTCACGCAGTCGAGTTGCAGACTGCGATCCGGACTACGATCGGGTTTCTGGGATTGGCTCCCCCTCGCGGGTTGGCGACCCTCTGTCCCGACCATTGTATGACGTGTGAAGCCCTACCCATAAGGGCCATGAGGACTTGACGTCATCCCCACCTTCCTCCGGTTTGTCACCGGCAGTCTCATTAGAGTGCCCTTTCGTAGCAACTAATGACAAGGGTTGCGCTCGTTGCGGGACTTAACCCAACATCTCACGACACGAGCTGACGACAGCCATGCAGCACCTGTGTTCCGGTTCTCTTGCGAGCACTGCCAAATCTCTTCGGCATTCCAGACATGTCAAGGGTAGGTAAGGTTTTTCGCGTTGCATCGAATTAATCCACATCATCCACCGCTTGTGCGGGTCCCCGTCAATTCCTTTGAGTTTTAATCTTGCGACCGTACTCCCCAGGCGGTCAACTTCACGCGTTAGCTGCGCTACCAAGGCCCGAAGGCCCCAACAGCTAGTTGACATCGTTTAGGGCGTGGACTACCAGGGTATCTAATCCTGTTTGCTCCCCACGCTTTCGTGCATGAGCGTCAGTGTTATCCCAGGGGGCTGCCTTCGCCATCGGTGTTCCTCCACATATCTACGCATTTCACTGCTACACGTGGAATTCCACCCCCCTCTGACACACTCTAGCTCGGTAGTTAAAAATGCAGTTCCAAAGTTAAGCTCTGGGATTTCACATCTTTCTTTCCGAACCGCCTGCGCACGCTTTACGCCCAGTAATTCCGATTAACGCTTGCACCCTACGTATTACCGCGGCTGCTGGCACGTAGTTAGCCGGTGCTTATTCTGCAGGTACCGTCAGTTGCGCCAGGTATTAACCAGCGCCGTTTCTTTCCTGCCAAAAGTGCTTTACAACCCGAAGGCCTTCATCGCACACGCGGGATGGCTGGATCAGGGTTGCCCCCATTGTCCAAAATTCCCCACTGCTGCCTCCCGTAGGAGTCTGGGCCGTGTCTCAGTCCCAGTGTGGCTGGTCGTCCTCTCAAACCAGCTACGGATCGTCGCCTTGGTGAGCCTTTACCTCACCAACTAGCTAATCCGATATCGGCCGCTCCAATAGTGCGAGGTCTTGCGATCCCCCGCTTTCCCCCGTAGGGCGTATGCGGTATTAGCTACGCTTTCGCGTAGTTATCCCCCGCTACTGGGCACGTTCCGATACATTACTCACCCGTTCGCCACTCGCCACCAGACCGAAGTCCGTGCTGCCGTTCGACTTGCATGTGTAAGGCATCCCGCTAGCGTTCAATCTGAGCCAGGATCAAACTCTTCAGTTCAATCTCTGTTTGCGCACCCTCAATCCAGCAAGCCAGACCAAGGATGCATTTCGCATTTGCTCAAAGGAAGTGAGAACCAAGACAAATTGCTTTGTCTCGCATTTCTTACTTCTATGTGAGCGTTTGATTTCGTTGGCGCCATCGATTGCTCGATGGTCGCGCGATCCGCATCAAGCGCCCACACTTATCGGTTGTTTCGTTGTTAAAGAGCGGTACTGCCAACTGCCTTTCGCTGTTTGCCTGACTCGCTACGCCGTTTTCGTTGCGTCGC
>NZ_PYAL01000011.1 GCF_004121055.1 Achromobacter aloeverae | reverse complement strand
CGGCCTCCGCCGGGTCGCCGGGCGCTCCCGGCACGGCCGGCGCCGCCATGCGACCGGCCGGCCCTGCCGGCGCTGCGGCCGCCGCGCGCGGCCAGGCGCCACGACCGCTGGCGGCCGCGCCCTCCAGGCAGGCCAAGGGCGAGACGGCGCCCGCGCCCATGCCCGACCTCGATACCCTGGATATCGATCAACTGCGCGAGCAGGTCAGCGGCTGCACCGCCTGCGGGCTGTGCAATGGCCGCCGCCATGCCGTTTTCGGCGACGGCGCGCTTCCCGCGCGCTGGATGGTGGTGGGCGAGGCGCCGGGAGAGCAGGAGGACCGCCAGGGCCTGCCCTTCGTCGGCCGGTCGGGGCAGTTGCTGGATGCCATGCTGGCATCCGTGGGCATGACGCGCCGGGACGATGTGTTCATCGCCAATGTCATCAAGTGCCGGCCGCCCGGCAACCGCAATCCCAAGCCAGAGGAAATCGCCGCCTGCAGTCCCTACCTGATGCGCCAGATCGCCTTGTTGAAGCCGGAGCGCATCCTGGTGCTGGGCCGTTTCGCGGCCCAGACCCTGCTGGGCACCGACGCGGCGGTAGGCAGCCTGCGTGGACGGGTCCACACCCTGCGCACCGACGAAGGGCGGGAGATCCCGGTGGTGGTGAGCTATCACCCGGCTTATCTGTTGCGTAGCCCCAGCGAGAAGGCGCGCAGCTGGAAGGACCTGCGACTGGCCGTGGCTGGCGCCTGAACGCGTCGGACCCGCCAGGCCCCGCCGGGCGGGTCCGGCGCGGCCTGGCCGGCCGGCGGCGAACGACCAATGACCCGCGATCACCGCCCACCCGCCCAATGGCCAGTGATCAATGGCCAGCGATCCCCGGCCATGGGCCGCCGATCACCGGTCAGCGATCATGGTCGCGGCCATGGCCGTGATCCAGCGCCTGGCCATGTCCTTCCTGGCCGATCTGTTCCAGCAGTTCCGGCATCTTGCGCAGGTTGCTGCGGCTCCAGCGCATGAAAATCAGCATCAGCAGGGCCACCGCGCTGCCGAAGATGAAAATCACGGTGCCGATAGGCAGCTTCAGGTACAGCAGGACGCCGTAGATCGCCACCATCAGCAGGATATTCAACTGCTCGTTGAAGTTCTGGACGGCGATGGAGTGGCCCGCCGACAGCAGCACGTGGCCGCGGTGTTGCAGCAGGGCGTTCATCGGCACGACGAAGTATCCGGCCAGGCCGCCGATCACCAGCAGCAGCGCGTACACGCTGGCGGTGGCATGGACGAAGGGCATGAACAGCACCACCACCCCCATGAGGGCGCCTATGGGCAGGACATCGAGGGCGCGGCGCAGCGGCACGCGCCCGGCCAGCACCGAGCCGATGACGGTCCCCACCGCCGCGACCAGCATCAGGATGGAGGACTGGTTCAGCTCGTAGCCAAGCTGGTGGCGGCCCCATTCCAGCACGATCAGTTGCAGCGTGGCGCCCGCGCCCCAGAACAGCGTGGTCACCGCCAGGGAAATCTGGCCCAGGCGATCCTTCCATAGGATGCGCACGTAGCCGCCGAAGGTCGAGATCAGCTTGATGGGGTTCTTCTGCTGCGGCGGATAGCGGACGTGGGTGTTCGGAATCAGCAGGTTGCACACCGCTGCCACCAGATACACGACGGCGATCACCAGGATGGCGGCTTCGGCCGGCGTGTGGGCCAGGCGGCGCACCAGGGGAACGTGCAGCAGCGCGTGGGAGATACTGGGCGAAATAAGGGCGCTGCCCAGGGCCGTGCCGAGGATGATGGAAAAGACGGTCAGCCCTTCGATCCAGCTATTGCCCTTGATCAGCATGTGCGGCGGCAGCATTTCCGTGACGATGCCGTACTTCGCGGGCGAATAGGCGGCCGCGCCGACGCCGACCAGGGCGTAGGCGGCGCTGACCAGGTAGACCTGGTGGTCGTGGCTGATACCCAGGCTGGCATAGGAGAACATCAGCAGGCAGCCGGCCACCTTCAGCGCGTTGGTCACGAACATGACCCGACCCTTGGGATAGGAGTCGGCGAACGCTCCGACGAAGGCCGCCAGCAGCACATAGGCCAGGGCGAAGGACCATTTCATGGCTGGCGTCATCCAGTCCGGACCGTGCAATTCCTCGATCAGCCTGACGGCCGCGATGAACAGGGCATTGTCCGCCAGTGACGACAGGGCCTGTGCGGCCATGACCAGGTAAAAGCCTCGTTTCAAAAGTGTCCCCGCGCGACGTCGCCGTCCAGTTGCCGGCCATTCGCCGTCTTCAAAATAGGCCGTACCAGGGGTCCCATGCTCGCGGACGAGCTCCCGGCGCCAAAAAAAAGTGTCAGCGAGTATAGCGTCCGCCGCTCCCCGGGCGGCGTATGGCGATTCTCGAAATCGCGGCACCCCCGGCTCCGGGAAGGTAATCAAGTGCTTCGGCGGGGCTGCCTTGCCGGGGCCTGGGTGGCCTCCGGCATACTGGTTCGGGGTTACACCTGGGGTATCATAGGGCCCGAATTGATTCCACGCGGCTTACGCGGCCGCGTGCTTGCATCGGCCCCCTGGGGCCGATTTGCAATCTGTGCGGCAGGTCCGTTCAACGCCTCGTTCAACCCTCCCGTCCGTCCCTGATCTATTGTGCGTCTTACCCAGTTAAAACTCGCCGGCTTCAAATCATTTGTCGATCCGACCGTGATCCCCGTGCCCAGCCAGCTGGTGGGCGTGGTCGGACCCAACGGCTGCGGCAAGTCGAACATCATCGATGCGGTCCGCTGGGTGCTGGGCGAGGCCAAGGCGTCCGAACTGCGTGGCGAGTCCATGCAGGACGTCATCTTCAACGGTTCCGGCAACCGCAAGCCGGCCGCCCGCGCATCGGTCGAAATGGTGTTCGACAACAGCGAGGGGCGGGCCGCCGGGCAGTGGAGCAGCTACGGCGAGATTGCCGTGCGGCGGGTGCTGACCCGCGACGGGACCAGCAGCTATTACGTCAATAACCAGCAGGTGCGGCGCCGCGACATCCACGACATCTTCCTGGGCACCGGCCTGGGCGCGCGCGGGTATGCCATCATCGGGCAGGGGATGATCAACCGCCTGATCGAGGCGCGGCCCGAGGAATTGCGGGTCTACCTGGAAGAGGCCGCCGGCGTGTCGCGCTACAAGGAGCGCCGCCGCGAAACCGAGAACCGCCTGTCCGATACGCGAGAGAACCTGACCCGGGTCGAGGACATCCTGCGCGAACTGGGCAGCCAGCTGGACAAGCTGGAGGCCCAGGCCGAGGTGGCGCGCCAGTACCGCGAACTCCAGGGCGACGGCGAGCAGAAGCAGCACGCGCTGTGGCTGCTCAAGGAAACCGGCGCCCGCGAGGAAAGGCAGAAGAAAAGCGCCGAGATCGAAAAGGCCCAGGCCGAGCTGGAAGGCGCCATGGCGGGGCTGCGCGCCGGCGAGGCCGCCCTGGAAGCGCGCCGCCAGGCCCATTACGAAGCCAGCGACCGCGTGCACACGGCCCAGGGCGCCTTGTACGAGGCCAATGGCCAGGTCAGCCGCCTGGAGGCCGAGATCCGTCACGTGGTGGACTCCCGCAACCGGGTCCAGGCGCGGCGCGACCAGTTGCAGGCCCAGATCGCCGAGTGGGACGCCCAGCAGACGCATTGCACCGAACAGATCGCCCAGGCCGAGGAAGACCTGGCCATGGCCGGCGAACGGGCCGCCGAGGCCCGCGCCCGCGCCGAGGATGCCCAGGCGGCGCTGCCGTCGGTCGAGGCCAGCGTGCGCGACGCCGCGGCGGCCCGCGACGAAATGCGCAGCGCCCTGGCGCGCGTGGAGCAGAACCTGGCGCTGGTGGCCCAAAGCCAGCGCGATGCCGACCGCCAGTTGCAGGCCCTGGAGCAGCGCCGCGAACGCGTGCAGCAGGAAATGCGCGAATTGCAGACGCCGGACCCGGCCCATCTTGAACAGCTGGCGGGCGACCGTGCCGCCGGCGAGGACCAGTTGGAAGAGGCCCAGGGACAACTGGCGGAGCTGGAGGCGCGCGTGCCCGTCGCCGATGCCGAGCGCAGCCAGGCCCAGGAGGCGGCGCAGCGCGAGGCGCAGACGCTGGCGCGCCTGGAGGCGCGGCTCTCGGCCCTGGTCAAGTTGCAGGACGACGTGCAAAAGCAGGGGGCGCTGGAGCCCTGGCTGGCCAAGCACGAATTGGCCAACATGGCCCGCCTGTGGCAGAAGCTGAATGTCGAGGCAGGGTGGGAAACCGCCCTGGAAGCCGTGTTGCGCGAGCGCATGGCCGCGCTGGAGCTGCGCAACCTGGATTTCGCCAAGGCCTTCGTCGACGATGCGCCGCCCGCGCGGCTGGCATTTTTCCAGGCGCCCGCGGCCGGCCCCGCGCCGGCGGCGGCCACGGGACTGGCGCCGCTGACCGCCAAGCTGCAACTGACCGATCCCGGGCTGCGCAGTCTCATGGGCGACTGGCTGCGCGACGTCTATGTGGCGGACGACCTGACCCAGGCCCTGGCGGCCCGTCCCGCCTTGCCGCCGGGCGCCGTCTACGTGGTCAAGAGCGGCCACCTGGTGGATGCCCATAGCGTGCGTTTCTACGCGCCGGATTCCGAACAGGCCGGCTTGCTGGCGCGGCAGACCGAAATCGCCAACCTGCAACGCGAGGTCAAGGCGCAGCAGTTGATCGCCGACCAGGCGCGTGCCGCCGTGGCGCGTGCCGAGGCGGCCTGGCAGCAGGTCTCGCAGTCGCTGGGCCCTGCCCGCCAGCGCGTCGCCGAGGTCACCCGCCGGGTGCATGATATCCAGCTGGAACATTCGCGCCTGCAACAGCAGGCCGAGCAATCCGGCGAGCGTGGCAAGCGTCTGCGGGAAGACCTGGCGGAAATTACCGCCCACGAGGAAGACCTGCGCGCCACCCGCGAAGACGCCGAAGTGCGCTTCGAGACCCTGGATCAGGAACTGGCCGAGCACCAGTCGCGTTTCGCCGACGCGGAGATCGACGGCGAGGCGCTGGCCGAGAAGGCCGACGCCGCGCGCACCGCGCTGCGCGACCTGGAACGGGCGGTGCACGAAGCCGAATTCGCGCAGCGAGGCATCGAGGCCCGCATCCAGGATCTCCAGCGCAACCAGCAACTGGCGGCCGACCAGAGCCGCCGCGCGACCGGCGAACTGGAGCAGTTGCAGGGCGAGCTGTTCGAGCTGGATGCCAGCGCCGCCCAGGCTGGCCTGCAGGAGGCCCTGGAGCTGAGGGCCGAACGCGAGGAAGCGCTGCAGCGCGCCCGCATCGAAATGGACGACCTGGCGTCGCAGTTGCGCGTCGCCGACGAGGAACGCGTGCGCCAGGAACAGACCCTGGAACCGCGCCGCGCCCGCATCACGGAATTGCAGTTGCAGGAGCAGGCGGCGCGCCTGGCCGAGGAGCAATTCAGCGAGCAGCTCGATGCGCACGAAGTGGACCGCGCCGCCTTGGCCGCATCGCTGGCGGAGCGTCCGGACGAATGGCGCCGCGCCAACTGGCTGCAATCCGAGGTGTCGCGCATTTCGCGCCAGATCGACAGCCTGGGCTCGGTCAACCTTGCCGCACTGGACGAGTTGAACAGCGCGCGCGAGCGCAAGGACTACCTCGACTCGCAGGAAAAGGACCTGCTGACGGCCATCGAGACGCTGGAAGACGCCATCCGCAAGATCGATCGCGAAACCCGCGAGCTGTTGCAGGAGACATTCAACACCGTCAACGGCCATTTCGGCGAATTGTTCCCGCGCCTGTTCGGGGGCGGCGAGGCCCGCCTGTCGATGACCGGCGACGAGATCCTCGACGCCGGGGTGCAGGTGATGGCGCAGCCGCCGGGCAAGCGCAACAGCACCATCCACCTGCTGTCGGGCGGCGAAAAAGCGCTGACCGCCACCGCGCTGGTGTTCGCGCTGTTCAAGCTCAACCCGGCGCCTTTCTGCCTGCTCGACGAGGTCGACGCGCCGCTGGACGACGCCAATACCGAACGCTACGCCAACCTGGTCAGCAGCATGAGCGACCAGACCCAGTTCCTCTTCATTTCGCACAACAAGATCGCCATGCAAATGGCAAAGCAGCTGGTTGGCGTTACCATGCAGGAGCAGGGTGTTTCCCGTATTGTCGCGGTCGATATCGATTCCGCGGTGCAGATGGCCACCGAGGCCGCTTGATCAAGAACCTACCGAGACGCTGCCCTCGGGGCGCGAGATAGACACATGAGTGATTTGCAGATCGGCCTGATCGTCGTGGGTGCCCTGCTGATATTGATGGTGCTGGGATTCAACTGGTGGCAGGACCGCCGGGTGCGACGCAAGATGCAGGCGCATTTCCCGACCAACGAACACGATCCGCTCCTGGGCGCCGGCGAGCAAGCGGCCGTCCGTACCGGCGGCTCCAGCAGCGGCAAGGGCGAGGAGGCGGCCTGGGATACGCCGGCGGCGACGCGGCGCGAGCCCGGACTGGGCAAGCGTGAACCTTCGGTGGGCGAAAGCGGCGTGCGCGCCGCCCCCGCGCCAGCGCCGGCCCTGGCGGGCGAGAGCGACGATGTCGAGGAGGCCGATCCCGCGACCGAGGTCGTCATCGAGGTCGCGTTCGCCGAGCCGGTGCGCGGCGCCGATCTTCAACATGGCCTGCAAGGCCTGCGCAGCGCCGGACGCAAGCCCATCCGCATCTTCGGCGTGACCGATCGCGCGCGCCACCGGTCCCGCCTGCATGCCGACGAGTCCTACAGCGCGCTGCAGATCGCCGTGCTGCTGGCCAATCGTACGGGCCCGCTGACGGCCATCGAGTGGTCGCAGGCATGGGCTCGCGTGCAGGACCTGGGCGAACGCTTCGAGGCCACCATCGAGGGACCCGACCAGCAGGCCGTGCTGGAACGCGCGGCGCGCCTGGACGATACGTGCGCGGCCCTGGATACCCAGGTTGGCCTGACGCTGTTGCTGGGCAGCGCCCAGCCCGCCGCCGAAGTGCTGGCGGTGGCGCGCGACCTGGGCTTCATGCATGATGGCCCGCGCCTGGCCTGGGTGTCCGACGAGGGGCAGCCGCGCTTCACGCTGACGCGCGGCGATGGCGCCGCGTTCGACGCCGGCATGGGCGGCGTCGAACGGCTGAACCTCTTGCTGGACGTGCCGTGCAGCCCGCCTGACGAACATGCTTTCGGCCGCATGGTGGATGTGGGGCATCAATTGGCCCAGCGCCTGCGCGCCGAGCTGGTGGACGACCAAGGCAAGCCCTTGGCCGAAGGCTCGGCCGCGGTCATCGACGAGCGTCTGCAGGTCTTGTTTTCGCAGCTGGAGCAGGCTGGCCTGCGCGCCGGCAGCGAGCGTGCGTTGCGGGTATTTGCGTGACCGCATCCGATTCCAGGACGGCGTCTTCGCCGCAGGCAAGCATCGCGCGCCTGCGCGCCGAGATCGAGTCGCACAATTTTCGTTATTACGTCCAGGACGAGCCCTCGGTTTCCGATGCCGAATACGACGCCCTGATGCGCGAGCTGATCGCCCTGGAGACGGCGCATCCGGAGCTGGTCACCGCCGAATCGCCCACCCAGCGGGTAGGGGCGGCGCCGCTGGCTGCCTTTGGCAGCGTTACGCATGCCGTGCCCATGCTGTCGCTGGGCAATGCCTTCGAGGCGGAGGACGTGCTGGAGTTCGACAAGCGCGTCACCGACACCCTGCGCAGCGCCGGCCTGCTGGGGCCGGAGGACGAGACGGACTACTTCTGCGAGCTCAAGCTCGACGGCCTGGCCATCAGCCTGCGCTATGAAAAAGGCCTGCTGGTGCAGGCCGCCACGCGCGGCGACGGGCAGACCGGCGAGGACGTCACGTCCAATATCCGTACGATCAAATCCATCCCCTTGAAGCTCAAGGGCGCCGCGCCCGACGTGCTGGAAGTGCGGGGCGAGGTCCTGATGTTCCGCGCCGACTTCGACCGCCTGAACCAGGCGCAGGGCGAACGCGGCGAAAAAATCTTCGTCAATCCGCGCAACGCCGCGGCCGGCAGCCTGCGCCAGCTCGACCCGCGCATCACCGCGCAACGGTCGCTGCGGTTTTTCGCCTATAGCTGGGGCGAAGTGCATGGCCTGCCGCGCACGCAGCATGGCGAGTACGAAGAGCCGGCGCCGGGCACGCGCCAGACCTCCACGCTGCCGCGCGATACGCATGGCGCGATGCTGGCCTGGCTGGGCGACCTGGGCCTGCCGATCAACGTCAAGCACAACCGGCTGGTGCGCGGCGCGGCGGGCCTGCTGGGCTTCTACGAGGAAGTCGGCAAGCTGCGCGCGTCGCTGCCCTATGACATCGACGGCGTGGTCTACAAGGTCGATGCCTTGCCCGCGCAAAAGGTCCTGGGCTTCGTGGCGCGCGCTCCCCGCTTTGCCCTGGCGCACAAGTTCCCGGCCGAGGAGGCCACCACCGAACTCCTCGACATCGAGGTCCAGGTGGGCCGCACGGGGGCGATCACGCCCGTGGCGCGGCTCAAGCCGGTCTTCGTCGGGGGCGTCACGGTGACCAACGCCACGCTGCACAACGAAGGCGAAATCCGCCGCAAGGACGTGCGCAAGGGCGATACCGTGATCGTGCGCCGCGCCGGCGACGTCATTCCTGAAGTCGTTGGGCCGGTGCTGGCGAAGCGGCCTCCCGAAGTGGCGGCCAGCGATATCGCCTGGACCTACCCCGTGTCGTGTCCGGTGTGCGGCTCGGCCATCGAGCGCCCCGAGGGCGAAGCCATTGCGCGCTGCACCGGCGGCCTGTTCTGCGCGGCGCAGCGCAAGCAGACCCTGCAGCACGCGGCCGGCCGCAAGGCCCTGGACATCGAGGGCCTGGGCGAGAAACTGGTCGAGCAACTGGTCGACAAGGGGCGCGTGAAGTCCCTGGCTGATATCTACAGCCTGAGCGCCGATGAACTGGCCGGGTATGACCGCATGGGCGCCAAGTCGGCGGAAAACCTGGTTGCCGCGATCGACAAGGCGCGCCAGCCCACGCTGGGCCGCTTGCTGTTCGCGCTGGGCATCCGCCATGTGGGGGAGAGCACCGCGCGCGACGTGGCTCGCCATTTCGGCGACATGGACGCCATCATGAACGCCAGCGAGGAACAGTTGCTGGCGGTGACGGACGTCGGGCCGGCCGTCGCCGCGTCCATTCATCGCTTCTTCGCCGAGCATCACAATCGCGAAATCGTGGACGCCTTGCGCAAGCACGGCGTACATCCGGTGGCGGAGGCCGCGGCGCGTGGCGGCGTGCTGGCAGGCAAGACCGTGGTGCTGACCGGCACCATGCCCACCTGGACCCGGGACGACGCCACCCGCCATATCCTGGCCGCGGGCGGCAAGGTCAGCGGTTCGGTGTCCAGGAAAACCGCCTATGTGGTGGCGGGCGAGGAGGCCGGCAGCAAGCTGGCCAAGGCGCAGGAGCTGGGCGTACCCATCCTGGACGAGGATGGCCTGAAGGCGCTGCTGGGAGTCGACGAATAGCCTGACGGCCCGCCCGCCCAGCGAGAAAGCTGTGCGCAAGTCGCCATTCAGTCAGTAAAACCCGAGCCCGGGACGGTGTATGCGCCGTCCCGGGCTTTTTTGCGCCTGATTGTTCCAGTCTCCCTGTATTTTCGCGCAGACAAATATCTAATATGCGCTGATGGGCAAAACAATTCAGTTCCAAGACAGAAATAATTCAAAGACGGGACAGATTTTATTCAGGCAAATGACATATCAGGTTCAGCTAACAGTTGGCTTTCGTTCAGGAACTTGTTGCTTTTGCACCCTAGGTGAATACGCTAACGCGGCCTCTTTCCGTAAAAACCGACAGCAAGCTGAAAGCGCTGCTGCCTAGTATCGCGTCCAGCGCCTTATGCAATGCGTTTCCCGCGCCGCGCGTAAAGCGTCCATAACAGATACCGGATTTTTTGGAGGCAGCGACCCCATGTACCCAACCTACCGCCAGGCGGCCCGCCACGGGGGCCACCCACTATGAACTTCAGCAACCGCAACTTTGTCAGGGGCCTGTTCCTGATCGTCTTCGCCCTGGTCTTCGGCGGCGCGGCGGCACGGTATCCCCTGGGTACGTTCGCTCGCTTCGGCCCGGGCCTGTTCCCCTTGCTGATCAGCGGCTGCCTGCTGCTGATCGGCCTCATCACGGTCCTGCGTGCTCGCCTCGTGGAGCCGGTGCCCTTGAACTACAGCTTCAAGAACATCGGCATCATCATGGCCAGCCTGTGCGGCTTCGTGCTGGTGTCGCACTTCCTGAACATGCTGGTCGGCATCGTCTTCCTGGTGTTCTGCTCGACGCTCGCCGGTACCTCGTACTCGTGGGTCCGCAACGTGAAGATCTCGGCCGGCCTGATCGCCGTGGCCTTCGCCTTCAAACATCTGCTCGGCTTGGCGCTCCCGATACTATGATCGAAATCTTCAACAACCTCGCGCTGGGCTTTGATCACGCCCTGACGCTCGAAAACCTGATGTATTGCGCCCTGGGGTGCACGGTGGGCACGCTGATCGGCCTGCTGCCGGGCCTCGGTCCGCTGTCGACCATCAGCCTGCTGCTGCCCATCACGTACAGCATTCCGGCCAGCGGCGCGCTGATCATGCTGGCGGGCATCTATTACGGCGCCCAGTACGGCGATAGCGTCAGCGCCATCACCATGAAGATTCCGCATGCCAGCAGTATCGTGGCCTGCATCGACGGGTACGCGATGAACCTCAAGGGCAAGACCGGGCTGGCGCTGTTCACGGCCGGCATGTCGAGCTTCATCGGCGGCACCGTGGCCATCGTGGTCCTGTCCACCATGGCGCCCGCGCTGGGCGAGGTCGGCCTGCTGTTCGGGCCGGCCGACTACTGCGCGCTGATGCTGCTGGGGTTCTTCTGCGTCAGCTTCGTCAGCAGCGGCAGCCTGCTCAACGGCCTGGCCATGGCCTTGATCGGCATCCTGCTGGGCGTGATCGGCACGGACGTCAACAGCGGCATGATGCGCTACACGATGGATCTCGTCTTCCTGCAGGATGGCGTGGGCCTGATCAGTATCGCCCTGGGCTGCTTCGGCATTGCTGAAATCGTCAAGAACCTGGACGCGAAGAACACGCTGACGCCGTTCAATGGCAAGATCAAGCTGATCCCGACGTGGGCCGAGTTCAAGCGCATCATCCCCAGCGCCTTGCGCGGCAGCCTCATCGGCTCGGTCCTGGGCATCCTGCCAGGCGGCGGCCCGACCATCGCCCAGTTCGCCGCCTACGCCGCGGACAAGCGCTTCAGCAAGCACCGCGACGAAATCGGCACCGGCGCCATCGAAGGCGTGGCCGGCCAGGCCGCCGCCGACGAAGCCGCCGCGCGCACCAGCTTCATCCCGCTCATGGCCATCGGCATTCCCGAGAACGCCGTGATGGCCCTGATGCTGGCGGCCTTCATCGTCAAGGGTATCCAGCCGGGTCCCAACATGATCGGCACCCATCCGGACCTGTTCTGGGGGTTGGTGGCGAGCATGTGGGTGGGGAACTGCTTCCTGCTGATCCTGAACGTGCCGCTGGTGCGCTACTGGCTGTCGGTCTTCAAGATCCCGTACACCGTGCTGTTCCCTTGCATCCTGTTCTTCTGCTGCATCGGCACCTTCAGCATCAACAACAGCCTGGATGACATCTTCATCACCTCGGTGTTCGGCTTCATCGGCTACCTGTTCCTGCGCCTGGGCATGGAGGCGGCGCCGCTGATGCTGGGCTTCATCCTCGGCCCCATGCTGGAAGAGAACTTCCGTCGCGCCATGCTGCTTTCCCGCGGCGATTTCAGCGCCTTCGTGACCCGACCCATCAGCGGCACGCTGTTCGCGGTCATCGGCGCCATCGTGGCTTGGCAGCTGTTCGTGTTCATGCGCAAGGGCCGCAAGAAGGACGCCGCCCTGCAAGTGCAGACGCAGAACGACTGAATGACGGTCCGCGGCGCACGGTAAACCAAGGGGAAAAAAGGCCCCCACGCCAGCGGCTTACGCCGCTGGCTGCCCCCAAAGGGGGCTTTTTTGTCTTGGGGCGGCCCGGCGACAAAAAAGGCCCCCACGCCAGCGGCTTACGCCGCTGGCTGCCCCCCGAGAGGGCTTTTGTCTTGGGGCGGCCCGGTGAAAAAAAACGCCGCAAAATATTGCGGCGTTTTTTTATTTGCCAGGCAGCCTGCCCGGCAATCGGGGGGCTTACTGGATCTTGGCCTGGTCGCGCAGCGACTTCTGGTAGTCGGCCAAGGTCTGCTGGCGCAGCATTTCTTCCAGTTGCGGACGCACCTGGTCCAGCGGCGGGAACTCGACCGGGCGGGTGTCCTCGACCTGGATGATGTGCCAGCCGTATTGGGTCTGCACCGGCTTGTCGGACACGTCACCCTTCTTCAGCGAGGTCACGGCCTGGGCGAAAGGCGGCACGTAGTTGGTGGCGGGGGCCCAGCCCAGCTCGCCACCCTTGTCGGCGCTGCCGGGGTCCTTCGAGTTCTTCTTGGCCAGGTCCTCGAACTTGGCCTTGTTGCCCTTGATCTGCGCGAGCAGGTCGTTGGCGGTCTTCTCGTCGGCGACCAGGATGTGGCGCACCTTGTATTCCAGCTTGCCGGCCTGTTCCTGCTTGACCTTGTTGTACTCGGTCTGGATCTGCTGGTCGGTGACCTTGTGCTTTTGCAGGTAGTCGGCCATCAGGGCGCGCACCAGGATGCCTTGGCGAGCCAGTTCCAGTTCGGTCTGGACATCATCCTGCTTGGCGATGCCGGCCTTCTCGGCGGCCTGGACGAAAACCTGGCGGTTGATCATCTCCTGCTTGACCTGCTCGCGCAACTGCGGCGAATCGGTGGCGCCCTGGCTGACCAGCAGCTTGACGAATTGATCCAGGCTCTTTTGCGAAATGGCCTTGCCGTTGACGGTCGCCACATTCTGGGCAAAAGCGGGAACGGCGATCGCGCAGGCCGCCGCCAACAGGATAATGCGTTTCATGTATGTCCTTTAGCCTTCTGACGGTGAGTTCAGGGAGATGAGTTCAGGGAAATGAATCCGGGAATGAATTCAGGCGCTCTTGGTATCCAGCGCCAGCGCATGGATGGGATAGGGTATTAAATCTTGCAGCCGATCATACACCAGCCGATGCCGCGCAACTGGGGATAGTCCGTGGAAACGTGCGGTGACAATACGTACCGTAAGATGCGAAGCGCCGCCATGCGCACCGGCATGGCCCGCGTGCAAATGCGAGTCGTCGATTATGTCGAGCGTGACGGGATCGAGTTCCTGCAGGCGTTCTCGAATAATATTCGCCAACGCATCGAAATTTGTGGTGACTATATTCTCAGTCATTCAGTTTTTCTCCGGCGGCGCATCCTTGCCGGCTTCCGGTGCTTGAATATAACGGCCCAGCCAAAGCGACTGCACCACCACGAAGGCCAGCATCAGCACGGTCAGCCCGAAGGCCTTGAACGAAACCCACTGGGCTTCCGTGAAGTGGCCCGAAAATGCCACATACAGATTAAGCGCGCCGGCCAGCAGGAAGAAAATGCCCCAGGCCAGGTTGAGGCGGTCCCAGATGGGCGCGGGCAACTGGATCTGCTTGCCCAGCATGCGCTGGACGAGGTTGCGTCCGAAAATAAAACGTCCCGCCAGCAGCGTGATGCCGAAGAGCCAGTAAAGCACCGTCGGCTTCCATTTGATGAAGGCGTCGTTGTGCAGGATCAGGGTGGCGCCGCCGAAAACGACGATGACCACCAGGTTGACCCAATGCATGCCTTCGATGCGGTGCCCGCGCATGCGCAGCCAGATGATCTGGCCGATCGACGCGGCGATCGAGACGCCCGTGGCCACATAAATGCCTGCGAAATAATAGGCAATGAAAAACAGCAGCAGCGGGAAGAGATCGAACAGGAATTTTTTCATGGGGCCGGACCCGGCGTTAGGCAAAAAAAGGAATTCAACGAGCGCGCCGGCACGGAGCCTCTGTGTCCCCGTTTCGGGCCGGTGCGTTCCGGCCGCGAGTGTAGCGCGCCGTCATCGCGGGGAGGGCGGACGACGGTCGTACGGACTCTTGGACGCCGGCATCGCCGAAAAGGTTCGCGGAACGTTCCGCGGAGAGGGGCTTGCAAAGGAGTTTGTAAAGGTTCGTGCATAATCGCGCCCCATGTTAATCGAGTTTGAACACACCGTCGTCAAGAACGCCAGGGCCACGATCCTGCATGCGCTGGACCTGGCCTTGTCGGAATCGCGCATCGGCGTGGTCGGGCCCAACGGGGCAGGCAAGAGCACTTTCGCGCGCCTGCTCAACGGCCTGGTCCTGCCCAGCGAGGGACGGGTGCGCGTGGACGGCGTCGATACGCGGGAAGACGTGCGGGCGGTGCGCCGCCGCGTCGGCTTCGTGTTCCAGAACCCGGAAAACCAGATCGTCTTTCCCATCGTCAGCGAGGACATGGCCTTTGGCCTGAAACAGCGCGTGCCGGACAAGAGCGAGCGGCGTGCCCGCATCGCGGCGCAGCTCGACGCCCTGGGCATCGGCCACCTGGCCGACCGCGCCAGCCATCTGCTGTCGGGCGGGGAGCGGCAGCTGGCCGCCCTGGCCGCGGTGCTGGTGACCCATCCGGACCTGGTGGTGTTCGACGAGCCGACCACGCAGCTCGACCTGCGCAATCGCAACCGCGTGCGCGACGCCATCGCGTCGCTGGACCGGCAGGCGGTGGTGGTCAGCCATGACCTTGACCTGCTGGCGGATTTCGATCGCGTGCTGGTCGTGGTCGACGGGCGCATCGCGGTCGATGATGCGCCGGCGGCGGCGCTGCGCTGGTATCGGGAGCACTGCGGATGATGGAGCCGCTGTACCAGGACGGGCAGGGGCTCCTGCACCGCCTGCCGGCCTGGCTCAAGCTGGGCGGGCTGGTGACAGCCGGCTCCGCGTTGTTCCTGGTGCATCGGCTCGATGCGCTGGCCGTGGCTTTCGCGGCCGCCGCGCTACTGCTGGCGTCGACCGGCGTGCGGCCGGCGACCCTGTGGCGGCATGTGCGCGGGATGCTGCTGATCCTGGTGGTGCTGGCTGCCTTTACATGTTATTTCAACGGCTACGCGGCGGCGGCCGAGATGGTGACGCGCGTGGCCACCCTGGTCGCCTTGGCGCTGGCCGTTACGATGAGCACCCGCACGGCCGCGCTGATCGAAGTCTGCGAGCAGGTCCTGCGGCCGCTGGAGCGGCTGGGCCTGGTCGACGCCAGCCGCGCCGCGCTGGCGTTGGCGCTGACCTTGCGCTTCGTGCCGGAGATCTGGCGCAACTACCAGGAAATCCGCGAGGCCCAGGCCGCCCGCGGCCTGGGCAGCCATCCGCTGGCGGTGGTCGTGCCCTTGCTGGTGCGCACGCTCAAGCGCGCGGAGGAAGTGGCTGACGCGATCGATGCGCGCGATGGCTAGGCGCGTGGCCCGCGGGGGATGCCGGACAGGATGCCTGGCGGGGTTCTTATCTCTTTCTATCAAGGCAGTGGGAGTTTCTTATGCGCACCCGTAATACCGTGTCCGTCGCCCTGTTCGCGGCCCTGCTCGTCGTATTGAGCCTGGTGCCGCCCATCCCGATGCCGGGCGTGCCGGTCCCGGTGACCTTGCAGCTGCTGGGCGTGATACTGGCCGGCTGCCTGCTGGGGCCCGTGCGCGGTGCGTTGGCCGTGCTGCTCTATCTGGTGCTGGCGGCCATCGGCCTGCCCGTGCTGCCGGGCGGGCGCGGCGGCCTGGGCGTGTTCTCCGGCCCGACCGGCGGCTTCCTGGTCGGGATGCTGGTGGGGGCGGCCGCTTGCGGCGCCCTGGCGCGCCTGACGGCGCCGCGCGGCGACAATCCGTTCGTCGCCGTGGTCGGCAACTTCCTGGCGGCCCTGGCCTGCGTGGTCGTGGTCTATGCCATCGGCACCCCCTGGCTGGCCGCGGTGGCGGGCATCGACAACGGCAAGGCGATGCTGGGCATGCTGCCGTTCATACCGGTCGACGTCGCCAAGGCGGGCGTCGGCGCGCTGGTGGCCTATCGCGTCCAGCGCGTCTGGCCCATGGACGGACGCTGAGTCCGCGCCCGGCCCACCCCTTATCCTCCGTCCTTATCCCTATAATGCGTTCTTTTCCCAGGCATCGCATTGCACTAAAAGGCGACCGGCCCATGGGGCCGAGCCGTATCCCGTTCAGCGGAGACAACAACAGATGATCCGTATCAAACACGTGCGCCAGGCCACGCTGGCCGCGCTAGTCATGGTCTTGCCGTGGGCGGCGCAGGCCCAGGTCAAGGTGGGCGTCACGGTGTCCAGCACCGGTCCGGCGGCCTCGCTGGGCATTCCGGAACGCAATACCGTGGACCTGCTGCCCAAGGAAGTGGCGGGGCAGAAGATAGAGTGGATCGTCCTGGACGATGCCACCGACCTGACGCAGGCGGTCAAGAACATGCGCAAGCTGGTGAGCGAGGACAAGGCCGACGTCGTCATCGGCAGCTCCGCCACTCCCGGCTCGTTGGCCATGGTCGACGTCGCCGCCGAAACCGGCACGCCCATGATCAGCGTGGCGGCCAGCGTGAAGATCGTCGATCCGGTCGACGACAAGCGCAAATGGGCCTTCAAGACCCCCCAGAACGACGCCCTGATGGCCGGCGCGCTGGTCGACGCCATGGTCAAGTCCAAGGTCAAGACCCTGGGTTTCATCGGCTTTGCCGACGCCTACGGCGAAAGCTGGCTGGACGAGACGAAAAAGGCGGCCGAGGCCAAGGGCATCAAGGTGGTCGGCGCCGAAAAGTACGGCCGCACGGATACCAGCGTCACCGGCCAGGTCCTCAAGCTGATGGGCGCGCGCCCGGACGCCATCCTGATCGCCGGTTCCGGCACGCCCGCGGCCCTGCCGCAGAAAGAGCTGCGCGCCCGCAACTACGGCGGCATCATCTACCAGACCCACGGCGTGGCCAACGGCGATTTCCTGCGCGTGTGCGGCAAGGACTGCGAGGGCATGATCCTGCCGGCCGGCCCGCTGCTGGTGGCCGCGCAATTGCCCGACGACAATCCCGTCAAGAAGTCGGCCCTGGCCTATATCGATGCCTATGAGAAGGTCCACGGCGCGGGCTCGGTCAGCACGTTCGGCGGACATATGTGGGATGCCGGCCAATTGGTCGTGGCCGCGGTTCCGGTCGCGCTCAAGACCGGCGCGCAGCCGGGCACGCCGGCTTTCCGCAAGGCCTTGCGCGACGCGCTGGAAAACGTCAAGGAACTGGCGGTGTCGCAAGGCGTCTTCAACATGAGTCCCACGGACCATGCCGGTTTCGACCAGCGCGCCCGGGTCATGGTGAAGGTGCAGGGCGGCAAGTGGGTGTACCAGCCCGGGCTTTGATACCGATCTCCCCGCGTCCTTCCACGGTTCTTTCCCGTCCGGTGCCCATGCCAGGCACCGGGCAATGCACCGGCCCGCGGGCCGGTGAGCTTTTGTCGGGGCGCCTGCGCGCCATCCCGCATTAGCGGGTTCTAGCGGTCCGCCCTCGCGGCGAAGGTTTTACGTCCATGGATTCCTCGATAGCGCTGATATTGTTGCAGGATGGCCTGGTCAATGGCGCCATCTATGCCTTGCTGGGCATGGCGCTGGTACTGGTGTTCGCGGTGACGCGCGTCATCTTCATCCCGCAAGGCGAGTTCGTGACGTTCGGCGCGTTGACCCTGGCGATGCTGGTGGACGGCAAGGTGCCCGGCACGGTCTATCTGCTGCTCCTGTTGGGCGGCCTGGTGTTCCTGCAAGCGTTTGCGCGCGCGGCGCGCAGCGGCCAGTGGCGGGTCCTGCCGCGCACCGCGCTGGCCTGCATCGCGCTGCCCGCGGTGCTGTTCTGGGTGACGCGGCGCCTGGCGGGGCCGGACACTTCGCTATGGGTGGACATGCTGCTGACCCTGCTGCTCATCGTGCCCATGGGGGGCATGATCCATCGCATCGTCTATCGCCCACTGGCCGAGGCCAGCGTGCTGGTGCTGCTGATCACGTCGGTGGCCGTGCACTTCGTGCTGGTCGGCCTGGGGCTGGTTTTCTTTGGCGCCGAGGGGTGGCGCACGCCTGCCTTCATCGACGGCCAGGTGGACCTGGGCCTGACGTCCTGGTCGGCGCAAAGCCTGTTCGTCATCGGCACCGCCGTGGTATTGATCGCCGCGTTGTGGCTGTTCTTCGGCAAGACCCTGTACGGCCGCGCCCTGCGCGCCACGGCGGTGAACCGGCGCGGCGCGCGGCTGGTCGGCATCAGCAGCGACATGTCGGGCGGCCTGACGTTCACGCTGGCGGCCCTGCTGGGCGCGGTGTCGGGCATCCTTATCGCGCCGGTCACGACCATTTACTACGACACCGGCTTTCTCATCGGCCTGAAGGGTTTCGTCGGCGCCATCATCGGCGCCCTGGCCAGCTACCCGGCCGCTGCCGCCGGCGCCGTCCTGGTGGGCTTGCTGGAGAGCTTCTCGTCTTTCTGGGCCAGCGCCTACAAGGAAGTCATCGTGTTCACGCTGATCATCCCCGTGCTGCTTTGGCTGTCGCTGCGCGCGGGCCCCGCGCATGACGAAGAGTGAGCCGGTCAACGCCATGAAAAACCGCCTGCCCCTGATCGTCTTCCTGCTGGTCCTGGCCGCGCTGCCCTTGCTGCCCGTGACGCCGGAGTTCTGGATCACCCAGCTCAACTACATCGGCCTGGCCAGCCTGGTCGTGCTGGGTCTGGTCCTGCTGACCGGCGTGGCGGGCCTGACCTCGTTCGGCCAGGCCGCCTTCGTGGGCATAGGCGCCTATGCGACCGCCTGGCTCAGCACGGCCATGGCCTGGTCGCCCTGGCTGACCCTGCCGGCCGCCTTGCTGGCGACGGCGCTGATAGCCTACGTGCTGGGCGCCATTACGCTGCGGCTGTCCGGCCACTACCTGCCCCTGGGAACCATAGCCTGGTGCCTGGCCTTGTTCTACCTCTACGGCAACGTGGACGTGCTGGGCCGCTACGACGGCATCGCCGGCGTGCCGGCGCTGGATTTCCTGGGACTGTCGCTGTCCAGCGGGCGGCATATGTATTACCTGATCTGGGTGCTGGTGCTGCTGGCCGTCTGGGGCACGCGCAATCTGCTGGATTCACGGCCGGGGCGCGCGATCCGGGCCCTGCGCAGCGGCGCCGGCATGGCCGAGTCGATGGGCGTGAACACCAATGGGTACAAGGTGGCGGTGTTCGTCTACGCGGCGCTGCTGGCCTGCGTGTCGGGCTGGCTGTACGCGCACATGCAGCGCGCCGTCAGCCCCAGTCCGTTCGGCCTGAACTATGGCATCGAATACCTGTTCATGGCGGTGGTGGGTGGCGCGGCGCATGTCTGGGGCGCGGTGCTGGGTTCCGGCATCATCCTGGTGCTCAAGGACCAGATCCAGAACTGGTTGCCGCGGCTGCTGAATACCACCGGCAATTTCGAACTCATCGTGTTCGGTGTATTGCTGATCCTGATGCTGCAATATGCGCGCGACGGCGTCTGGCCCATCCTGGCGAACGCCTGGGCGCGCGTGGCGCCCGGCGCGGCGGCGCGCCGCCGCCTGCCGCCTTCGGCCGCGCCCGCGCTGGGCCAGCGCGAAAAAGCGGGCGTGGGCGAACTGGTGCTCGAAGTGGACGCCATACGCAAGGAGTTCGGTGGCCTGGTGGCAGTGAACGATATCTCGTTCAAGGTCCGCGCCGGCGAGATCGTCGGCCTGATCGGTCCGAACGGCGCCGGCAAGAGCACGACCTTCAACCTCATCACGGGCGTTCTGCGGCCTACCAGCGGCAAGGTCGGCTTCATGGGCGAGCGGGTGGACACCCTGTCCGCGCGCGAGATCGCCCGCCGTGGCGTCGGCCGTACTTTCCAGCACGTGCAACTGCTGCCTGGCATGACGGTGCTGGAGAACGTGGCGCTGGGCGCCCATTTGCGCGCCGCGGGCGGCATCTGGTCGGGCGTCCTGCGCACCGATCGCGCCAGCGAGGCGCGGCTGCTGCATGAGGCCGCGCTGCAGTTGCAGCGGGTGGGCCTGGGCGACTATCTGTACGAGCAGGCAGGCAACCTGGCGCTGGGCCAGCAGCGCATCCTGGAAATCGCGCGGGCCCTGGCCGGCGACCCCACGCTACTGCTGCTGGACGAGCCGGCCGCCGGCTTGCGCTACAAGGAAAAGCAGGCGCTGGCCGGGGTGCTGGAGCAATTGCGCGCCGAGGGCATGAGCATCCTGCTGGTGGAACACGACATGGATTTCGTCATGCGGCTGACCAATCACCTGGTGGTGATGGATTTCGGCGCCAAGCTGGCGGAAGGGCCGCCCGCCGAGGTGCGCGACAATCCGGCGGTGCTGGAGGCTTACCTGGGCGGCCTGGACGACGACCTGGACCTCGTGCCCGCCGCGGCGCTGCAGGGAGGGGAGCGATGAGCGCCCAGGAGTTGTTGCGGATCGACGGCCTGTCCGCGCGCTACGGCAAGGTGGCGGCCTTGGGGGCCACGTCCTTGTCGGTCACGGCGGGCAGCATCGTCACGGTGATCGGCGCCAACGGCGCCGGCAAGTCGACCCTGCTGAACGCCATCATGGGGGCCTTGCCGCTTGCCGGCCATGCCACGGGTGCGGTGCATTACGCCGGCCAGGATGTGTCGGCGTGGCCGGTGGAACGCCGGGTCGGCGCCGGCATGTCGCTGGTACCGGAAAAGCGTGAGCTGTTCGCCACCATGACCGTGGAGGACAACCTGCTGCTGGGCGGCTTCCGCCGCTATCGCGCGCGCGAGGCCGGCTGGCGCGATAGCCTGGCCGAGATCTACGACCTGTTCCCGCGCCTGCGCGAACGGCGCGCCCAACAGGCCGGGACGTTGTCCGGCGGCGAACGCCAGATGCTGGCCGTCGGCCGTGCCCTGATGGCGCGGCCGCGCCTGCTGATGCTGGACGAGCCCAGCCTGGGGCTGGCCCCGCGCATCGTGCGGGAGATCTTCCATATCATCGCGCGGCTGCGGCAGGGCGGCGTCGCCATTTTGCTGGTGGAACAGAACGCGCGCGCCGCCTTGCAGGTGGCCGACCATGGCTATGTGCTGGAAACCGGCGAAGTGGTGCTGGCCGGCCCGTCCCATGAACTGGCGGGCAATCCGCGCGTGGTGGAAAGCTATCTTGGCCTGGGTGGCAACCAGGCCTGATCGTTATTCGCTTCCATCCCGGCTTGAATGGTCCAGGCCCATCGCCCAAATCCACCCTCCAACCCAAACCCGTGTTTCGCGGTTAGTATGGCATTCGCCCCGGCCGGCGGCATGACGTTCCCCCGGCCGTGGCTGACCCAACGCAGCATCCGTCTCAGCTTGCATCCCAGGTTCGCGCTCGTCCCCGGGCGCCCTTTGGCCAGCCACCGCCGCCATGCAGCGGCGATAGGTCGGAGATTCGTGATGGAAACCCTTGCTTCGGTCCGTGCCGGCGTCAAACGTCCTCCCAATCTGCGCGAAAGCGTCTATCAAATGCTGCGCGAGCGTATCCTGTTCGGGGAAATCGGCTACGAGGAAAAGCTCGTTGACCAGGACATCGCCAGTCGCCTGAACATCTCGCGCATGCCGGTACGCGAGGCCCTGATGCAGCTCAGGAGCGAGGGGGCGTTGCAAAGCACGGCGCGGGGATTCGTATTGCGGCGCTATACCCGCGCGCAGATGAACGAGGCTTTCGAGGTGCGGCGCCTGATCGAGCCGCAAGCCGCCGTCATGGCATGCATGGCGGCCGATGAGGGCGATCTGCAAGGATTGCCGCGGCCCCTGGACCTGTTGACGCAGGCGCACGCCGCCGGCGACAGCGCGGCGTTCCTGCGCCACAAGGCCTGTTTCCGGAGCGCGTGGATGGACCTGGTGCCCAACCGCACGCTGGTGGAAGCCATCGAGCGTTTTTACGACCACGTGCATGTGGCGCGGCTGTTGACGGTGGGCGACGCCGCCATGCGCGGCCTGACCGTCGAGAACATGGTGGGCCTGTACGACGCCTTTGCGTCCGGCGATACGGAACGGGTGCGCGCCAGCGCGCTGGCCCAATTGGATGCGATGGCGTCACGTTACAACGCCATCCTTTGATGTTCGCGCCGGTCAGTTTCTTGTGAGGCGCGTGGCCGTATGCTCGGCGCTACCCGTGAGGAGATAGGCATGCAAAACGTAGATGTGGCCGAGATCCCGGTCAAGGCCCTGGTTTTCGATACTTTCGGTACGGTGGTGAACTGGCGGGACAGCGTGATCCATGAACTGCGCGACCTGGGCCGGCGCAAGGGCCTGGATGCCGATTGGGTGGCGATGGCCGACGCCTGGCGGGCGGGATACGCCCCGGGCATGGATACGGTGCGGCAGGGCAAGCGCCCCTGGACCAGCGTCGACGTGCTGCATCGCGAGAGGCTGGATGTCCTGCTGGATCAATTCCAGGTGCAGGGACTGACGGAAGCGGAAAAGGATCACCTGAATCGTGTCTGGCATCGCCTCGATCCCTGGCCCGACAGCGTGGCCGGCCTGCGCCGGCTGAAGAGTAAATACATCATCTCGACGTTTTCCAACGGCAGCGTGCCCTGCCTGGTGAACATGGCCAAGCATGGCGGCCTGCCGTGGGATTGCGTGTTTTCTTCCGACATCGTCCAGCATTACAAGCCGGACGCCGAAATGTACCTGGGCGTGGCCCGGTTCCTGGACCTGCCTACGTCGCAAGTCATGGTGGTGGCGGCGCACAACAACGACCTGCGCCACGCGCGCTCGCACGGCCTGCGCACCGGCTATATCCATCGGCCCACCGAATACGGGCCCAACCAGTCCAAGGACCTGCGGGCGGAAGAGGACTGGGACCGGATCGCCAAGGATATCGGGGACTTCGCCAGCCAGATGGGTGTCTGATTCGCTTTGCCTGTTGGTGTACGCCGCGCCGGACAGGCCCGGGGCGAGCGCACGGACATTGCGATGCACCATCGAAGCGGGGGAAACGCCGCTTTCTCGAAAATTCAAAGCCAGGCCAGGGCTGGCAGGTAATCTGTGCGGGTCGGCCGCCGAAGCGCGGCGCCGCGTTTTCGCTATCCGGGAGGTTCGCCATGATGAAGCATGAATTGAAAATTTCCTCTATGCAGGACAAGGTCTCCGAGGCGGAATGGGAAGCCCGGGTGGACCTGGCGGCCTGTTATCGCCTGGTGGCGCACTATGGGATGTCGGACATGGTGGCCAACCACATTTCCCTGCGCGTGCCGGGGGAGGACGGTTCCTTCCTGATCAACGCCTATGGCCTGCTGTACGAGGAAATCACCGCCTCCAGCCTGTTGAAAATCGATCATGACGGCAACATCCTGAGCAAGCCCGACTTCGGCCCGCACCTGTCGTATGGCGTCAACCGCGCGGGCTTCGTCATCCATAGCGCCATCCACGAAGCGCGTCCGGAAGTCGATTGCGTCATCCATACGCATAGCTGGCCCGGCATGGCGGTGTCTTCGCTGGACTGCGGCCTGCTGCCGCTGAACCAGACGGCCATGCGTTTCCTGAAGATCGGCTATCACGATTACGAAGGCGTGGTGCTGGATCTCAGCGAGAAGGAATCGCTGTGCCGCGACCTCGGCCAGAACGAAGCGCTGATCCTGCGCAACCATGGGCTGCTGACCGTGGGCCGCACCATAGGCGAAGCGTTCAACTGGATGCACCGGCTGGAGCTGTCCTGCCGCGCGCAATTGGCCGCCATGGCCTGCAATGCGCCGCTGCGTTATGTCTCCAAGGAAGTGCAGGAGGCCACGTACAAGCAATATCAACCGGGTACCCGCCGTCCCTACGGCCAGATGGAATGGCCGGCCCTGCTGCGCCTGATGGATCGCCTGGATCCGTCCTACCGCACCTGAACGGCCTACGCGCCGGAACGCCTTGATCGACCCGCTCCGGGGAGCGGGTCGAGTCGTTGATTGAAACACCTTTACGCGAGTATCACGATGACCCGTGCCTGTCTGCCACCCTATGCCGAGATCACCGCGCCGCGCTTCGTCGCGCCGGCCGGCGCATGCGATAGCCATGCGCATGTTTTCGGCCCCTATGCGGCCTTTCCCTTGGACGAAGACCGCAGCTACACGCCGCCGGAGAACGGGGCCGAGCGCTTCATCCAGCATCTGGACAGGCTGGGCCTGACGCGCGGCGTGCTGGTGACGGCCAGCGCCCAGGGCGTGGACAACCGCAATGTGGTGGCGGCGCTGCAAGCCTATCCGGAACGCCTGCGCGCGGTGGCCGTGGTGCGCGCGGACATCAGCGACGCCGAGCTGGACGCCCTGGCCGAGGCCGGCGTGCGCGGGGCGCGCTTCAATCTCTACAAGCACGAAGGCAAGTCGGTCTATCGCAACGGCGTGGGCCTGGCCGATTTCGAGGCGCTGGCGCCGCGCTTGAAGGAACGCGGCTGGCATGCGCAGATCTGGGTGCACGCGCCGGACCTGCCCGAACTGTCGTCGGTGTTGCTGAAGCCCGGCATCGACCTGGTGGTCGACCACATGGGACGCATGAACACCGCCCGTGGGGTGGAGGACACCGGCTTTCGCTATCTATGCGAGCTGCTGCGCGCCGGGCGGGCCTGGGTCAAGATTTCCGGCGCGGACCGTAATACGGCTGGCGGGCCGCCTTATGCGGACATCACGCCCTTCGCGCAGGCCCTCCTGCGCGCGAACGCGCAGCGGGTGGTCTGGGGCACCGATTGGCCGCACATCAACTACTACGAGGCCGCGCGGGTTCCCGACGACGGCGTGCTGCTGAACCTGCTGGGCGAATGGCTGAGCGACGAGGGACTGCGGCGCCAGGTGCTGGTGGACAATCCGGCGCGGCTGTACGGGTTCAGCGGCTGAGGATTCAGCGGTCGGCCTCGCGCGCCGGGTCGCCGCGCCGCGCGGCGGCCAGGAACTCGAAGAGATCGCCCGCGGCCGGCCGCATCTGCAGGCGGTCGCGCGCGCACAGGTAGAACTGGCGGGCCGCCCACTCATCCTTCAGCGCCACCTTCACCAGCCTCAGCAGGTTCAGGTATGTATCGGCAATGGGCTCGGGCATGATGGCGATGCCCAGGCCTTCGCGCACCATGCGGCAACGGGCTTCATAGTTGGCGACCTGGATCTTGACGTTCAAGGGACCGCTCAGCGTGGGGCCGGCCAGTTCCATGAAGGCCTCGAAGGAGTGGCGCGGGAAATAGCCGAGAAAATCGTAGGCGCGCGCCTCGTCCAGGTGCAGGGCGGACGCGCGCGCCAGGGGATGGCCCTGCGGCAGGACCAGGACGACCCGGTCGTTGTGGTAGGGCACGGACAGCACCCCCGGCGCGGGACCGCTGGCATGGTAGATACCCAGGTCGACTTCCTGGTCCGACACCATGCGGGGGATGTCGCCGCTATAGGCCTCGACCAGGTCGACGCGCGAGCGCGGCACCTGGCGCTGGAAATGGGCGATGTCGATGGGCAGGAATTCAATGATCGCGGACCGGTTGGCGGCCAGGCGGATCTTGGGGATGCCGTCCGGCGAGAACTCCTCGCACATGTCTTCCAGGGTGCGCACGCTCTGGAGAATGGCGCGGGCCTTGTGATAAAGCGCGGCGCCGGCGGGCGTCGGCTCCACGCCGCGATTGTGGCGCAGCAGCAGGGCGGTGCCCACCTGGCGTTCGAGCTCGGCAATGCGCTTGCTGGCGGCGGAGGTCACGAGGTTTTCGCGTTCGCCGGCCTTGGAGAGACTGCGCTCCTCGATGGCGGCGACCAGCATCTGCAGGGCGGACAGGTCGATTTTCATGCTTGCATTATGAGGCGTAGGCGGCGGGGGCGAGGACGGCGCCGGTTCATGGCGCGGCGCCTGGCTGCAACTTGCGGGCCTGCCCCGGGGTAATGCCAAAGTGCGCGCGAAACGCCGCGCCGAACGCCGGCGTGCTTTCGAAGCCGGCGATGGCGGCGGCGCGCGCGGGAGACGTGCCCAGCGTCAAGGCCCGCAGCGCCTCGGTCAGGCGGGTCTGCTGCCGCCACTGCCTGAAACTCAGGCCCAGCTCCGAACGGAACATGCGCGCCAGCGTGCGGGCCGAGGTGTTCGCGACCTCGCTCCATGCCTCGATGCCGCGCGTGTCGTGCGGACGTTCGCGCAAGGCCTCGATGACCTTGCGCAGCCTGGGGTCGCGCGGCAGCGGCAAGCTCAGGGGCAGGGGCGTCGCGCGCGCGATCTCGTCCAGCGCCAGTTCGGCGAGATGGTGGCCGCGCCCCTGCGGTTCCCAGTCCACGGGTTCGGCGCAGGCCGCCAGGATGACTTCGCGCAGCAGGCCGGAGACGGCGATCACCTTGGGCATGTTGCCCACGCGGCCGGCGGCGTCCTCCGTCAGGAACAGCTCGCGCAGGGCGACCGGTCCATCCATGCCCATCGCGTGCTGGGCGCCGGCGGGCAGGAAGAGGGCCGTGGTCGGCGGCACCACGTAGCTGGTGTCCAGCGTATCGACGCGCATCACGCCGGAGACGGCGTACATCAGCTGGGCCCTGGGATGGCTGTGAAAGCCCGACCACAGGCCGGACTCGTAATTGCATGAAAACCCGACCACGGGCCGCTGCGCCGTCTCGAAAGGCTCGATCTCGGCTTGTCTGGTTGGCGACAAAAATTGGCCAGATATCTTCATTGCGCGAGTTTAGAGTAGCCGAACCCCTCTTACAACAGAGGGAACCTCATGATTTCTAAGGGAAAACCAGATGAGCACAGGACTGTTTACGGAAATCGGCTACGTCAAGGCGGGCGAGCTGGAAGAGGGGCCATTGACGCCGGGCCAGGTGCGCAAGAAAGCGCTGGAGGCGGGCGAGCTATGGGTGGGCCAATGCCATGTGACGGCGCTGGACGCGCCCAGCCAGTGGCACCACCACAAGGAGTTCGACAGCGTCATGTTCATGCTGTCGGGCCGCATCCGCGTCGACTACGGCGAGCACGGCGAGAAATCCTTCGAGATAGGCAAGGGCGATTACGCCTACTTCCCCCGGCGGGCGATTCATCGCTGCCAGATCCTCGAAGGCGGTGACGACGTTCATTACGTCTTCGTCCGGGTCGGCCAGGGAGAGACGGTGGTGAACTACGACGGCCCGGGCGCGTACGCGCCCGACTAGGGCGACGCCGGCACGTCGCCCATCCCGCCCGCTGCGCGCCGCGCGGCGGGCGGGCAATACATCGCGCAAGGGGAAAACACATGTTCAAGGTCTTGATAGGACTGGTCACGCCCTTCATCGGCGTGCTCGGTCTCCTGCCCTGGGTCGTATCGGTCGAGCGCCCGGTCGCCGGCGTGCCGTTCGCCTATTTCTGGATGTTCTCGTGGTTCCTGCTCACCTCCGGTTGCCTCTACCTGTGCTACCGGTGGTTCGACGCGGGCACGCAGCGCGCCGGCACGCAATGAGCCGACCCGCACAACACTAATCATGCAAGGGGATGAATGTGTCAACGGCTATCTTCATCGGATTCCTGGCGTTCTCGCTGCTGCTGTCCCTGTTGTCCAAGGGCCGGCATGGACATGGGCGGCAGTCCGCCAAGGACTTCTTCGTTGGTTCGCGGCAGTTCAGTGCCGCGCTGGTCTTCTTCCTGTCCGCGGGGGAAATCTACAGCATCACCACCATGGCGGGCTTGCCTGGCGGGATATACGCAAAGGGGCCGCTGTATGGCGTCTGGTTTCTCGGGTATGTGCTGCTGGCCTATCCGGTCGGCTATTTCATGGCGCCGAGGATCTGGGAGCTGGGGCGGCGCTACGACGCCACCACGCTGCCCGATCTCTTTCTCGGCTACTACGGCAGCCCGGCCCTCGAAAAAGTCGTCGCCGCCACGGCCATCCTGTTCCTGCTGCCCTGGGGGCAGCTGCAGTTCACCGGATTGATCGCGGCCTTGAAGGCGCTGGGCTGGCATTTCGACCCGGTGCTGCTGATCTGCTTCGCCGCCGTGCTGGCCTTTCTCTACGTCGCGATTTCCGGCATCCGCGGGTCGGCCTACGTCGCGGTATTGAAAGACGTGCTGATGGTCGTGGCGATCGTGGCCGTGGGCGTCGCCGTGGCGCTGGAGGCCGGCGTGCAACCCGTCTTCGATGCCGCCGGCGCGAAGTTCAGCACGACGATGGGCGCGCAGGACCTGTGCTTCACCATGAGCACGATCCTGCTGCAATCGCTGGGCTTCTACGTGCTGCCGTTCAATGTGCAGAACGTCTTCACCGCCCGCAGCCCCGACACCATCCGGCGTAGCCTGATCGGCATGCCGCTTTACATGTTCATGTTCCCCTTCCTGGTGCTGGCGTCCTATTACGCCATCAGCGCGAACCTCAAGCTGGGGTCGCCCAACGAGGCGTTCTTCGCCGCCGCGACCAGCCTGCTTCCGGAATGGTCGCTGGGCATCATCGCGGCCGCGGCGTCGCTGTCGGCACTGGTGGTGCTGGCGGGGGTGTGCCTGTGCATCAGCACCATGTCCACGCGCAATCTGGTGCCCAACCTGGCGGAGTCCAGGCAGAAGGGGTGCGCGTGCACGGTCATCGTCGTCTATCTGCTGCTGTCCATCGTGTTGTCGCTGACGACGTCGAACCTGATGGTCACGCTGCTCAATACGGCCTACAACGGCATCACGCAGTTCTTTCCTGGGGTCATCATCGCGCTGTTCGGCTGGCGCATCCGCAAGCACGCCGTGCTCGCGGGCATATTGACCGGGCAGGCGCTGGCCCTGGCGCTGTATTTCACGCAGCCGCCCTTGTTCGGGTTCAGCGCGGGCCTGGCCGCCTTGCTTGCCAACGTCGCGGTGGTGGTGGCGACAGGATGGGTTTTCCAGCAGCGCCTGGATCCTGTCGCGACACGCTGAGGCCTATTGGGTGGCCTGGAGGGTGGCCTAGAAGTCGAACGACACCGACAGCTTGGCGGTGCGCGGGTCGCCCTGGGTCAGGTAGCCGCCCCAGGCCGATGCCCAGTAGGCCTTGTTGAAGACATTGTCCACGCCCAGGCGCCAGACGACGTCATGGCTGTCCACCTTCATGGCGTAGCGCACGCCCAGGTCCAGGGTGGTGTAGGGCTTGAGCTTCTGCGTGTTCTCCGCGTCCAGGTATTGCGTGCCGGCGTGGTTGACGCGGCCTTGCAGCGTCAGGCCGCTGACCCACGGCAGGTCCCATTCGCCGCCCAGGACGGCTGTGTACTTGGGCACGCCAGGCGCCTTGTTGCCTTCCGTGTCGTCGCCGGTCTTGGTGAGCTTGGGGTCGATGAACGTGATGCCGCTGAGCAGGCGCACGCCGCGCACGGGCTCGCCGAAGACGTTCAGTTCGATGCCCCGGTTGCGCTGGCGGCCGGCCGCCGTGAAATCGCCGTTGCTGTGGAGCAGACCCACTTCCTTCTCGATCTGGAAGATGGCCAACGACGCGCCATAGTTGTCCATGTCGAGCTTGGCGCCGGCTTCGTTCTGCTTGGACTTGCCCGGCGGCAGGATCCTGCCCGGCGTATTGGACGTGTTCGGCGCCGTGTCGCCTTGCTGCAGGCCCTCGATGTGGTTGGCGTACAGCGACAGATGTTCCACCGGCTTGACGACCAGGCCATACACCGGCGAATTGGCCGACCTGTCGTAGCTGCTGCCGACCGCACCGGTATAGTCGTAGTTCGTGGTCGTCAGGTCCTGGTGGCGGATGCCGGCCGTGAACAGCACCCGGTCGTCCAGGAAAGACAGGGTGTCGGACACCGACGTGCCGCTCATGCGGCTGCGCGCGGTCACGCCGGGATCGCTCATGTTGCCGCCCTTGTACGGAAAGCCGGTCGGCGCGGCGACAGCGGGCGTGTCGTAGAGGCTGGTCGCGAAACCGGAACTCAGGACGTAGGCGGACCGCTTCTTCAAGTAGTTGCTGGAGAATGCGACCGTCACCGCGTGCGAGACGGGGCCTGTATCGAACTTGCCGCGCACGCCGGTCATCAGGCCGAAGGTATCGGAGACATAGGGCACGTCCATGCGAGTGGAAGTGCTATTGCCCTTGCCATCCACATTCAGGGACGAATAGGACCCGTATTCGTTGGCGTGGTTCATGCCGAAGCCCGCGAAGGCCGTCCAGTTGTCGGCCAGGTCATATTCCACCTTGGCCATGCCGAAGGTGTTTTCGGTTTCCGAATAGGTCCACGGCTGGGCGTAGTCGTGGCGCGCGGATGGAGCGTCCGGGATGCCGAAGCCGTCCTGCACCCGCACCATGGGGCGCCCCTGGCTGGTGTGCTGTTTCTGGTAACCGAGGTCCAACGATGCGCGCAGGCGTTCGCCACGGTAGTCCAGGCCGACCGAACCGAAGGTCATGCGCTGGCTTTCGTCGCCGATACCGACATCGCCTTCGCGCTGCAAGGCATTGACGCGGATGCCGAACTGCTTGCTGGCGCCGAAGCGGCGGGCGACATCGGCGGACACGCCGACCTGCGAGGAACTGCTGTAGTCCAGGCCGACACGCGTCAGCGGTTCATCATCGGCGCGCTTCGGTTCGATATTGACCATGCCGCCGATGCCCGAGCCGCCCGGCGGCACCCCGTTCAGGAAGGCGCTGGGGCCCTTGAAGAGTTCGACGCGCTCGATGCCTTGCGTGGACAGGATCTGGCGCGGCATCACGCCGTAGAGGCCGCCGTAGGAGATGTCGTCGCCGTTCAAGGCAAACCCGCGGACGACGAACAGTTGCGCGTCGTTGCCGTAGCCCTTGGTGATCTGTACGGACGAGTCGTTGCGCAATACATCGCCCAGCGACTTGGCCTGCTGGTCCTCGATCAGCTTGGACGTGAAGCTGGTGACGGAGAAGGGCACGTTGGCGGCATCCTGTTCGCCCAGCACGCCCATGCGGCCGCCCTTGGCAACCTGGCCGCCGGCATAGGCGGGCGGCAGGACGTCGCCCTGGGTCGTCGCGGTTCCCACGACACTGACCGGCGCCAGCGTGGTGGTCGTGGTGGTGTCCGGCGTCGCCTGAGCCCACGCATTGCCCACCAGGGGTGCGGCGCCCAGGGCGGCATAGGTCAAGGCGGCGCGCATGGCCAGGGCCAGCGACAGGGGGCGCATGGCCGGCTGGCCGCGACGGCGTGCGCGCGTGGCGTGCAATGCGGCGCCTGCCGGGGTGACGGCGGGAGTAGACATGGGTTTCCTTGGCGGGAGAAAGCGGGCGGCCCGGCGCCAGGGCGGACGGGCGCGGTCGATAGTCGGACGGGAGAATTGAAACATTAAACAAGAATAGTTCGCATTATCCTTCTTGAATCGCCTCTCTGCAATTCGACCGTTGTGCGGATCAGACGTCCGGGACGCCAACCGGGCCGGAAAACACGGAGATAAATGAAGACAGCAGCGTCCCTGTGCGGCCTATCGCTTGACGGGGCGCTAGTCAAAATTAACCCGGGTAATATTGATTTATTATTTATGCCCGGGTAATATTTGACCACCGCCGGGCATCCTGCTTCCGGCACTCCAAACGATCACAAGGAGAGCATATGGGTTTGGTCAAGGCCAACGGCATCGTCCTGGGCTACGACGATTTCGGCGACGCGCACGCGGAGCCGATGCTGTTGATCTCCGGCCTTGGCGCGCAGCGCCTGCGCTGGGCGGCGCCTTTCTGGGCGAACCTGGTGGCACGGGGTTTCCGCGTCATTCGTCATGACAATCGGGACGCTGGCGACTCCAGGCACCTGGACCAGGCGCCGGTGCCCGACTTCGCCGAACTGGCGCGCGCCGCGGCCGAGGGGCGCAAGCCGGACGTGCCCTATACCTTGCACGACATGGTGGACGACGCGGTCGGCCTGCTCGATGCCCTGGACATCGAACGGGCCCATGTCGTCGGCAGTTCCATGGGCGGCATGATTGCCCAGCTGCTGGCAGCCAGGTATCCACGGCGGGTGCTGTCGCTGGCTACACTCATGTCAAGCACGGGCAATCCGGAACTGCCCGGCGCCGCGCCTGAAGTGCTGGCCTTGCTGACCGGACCGGCGCCGCATCCCGCCACGGACGAAGCCGCCTACCTGGCGCATCGCATGGCGCAGGCGCGGCGCCTCGCCGGCCCGGCCTTTCCCTTCGACGAGGACGCCCGCCGTGCGTTGCTGAGGGACGAACTGCGCTGCGCCTACGATCCCGCCGGCACCGCTCGGCAGCTTGCCGCCATCGCCGCCACGGGTGATATCCGGCCTTGGCTGGCGCGGGTGCGGGCGCCGACGCTGGTGGTCCACGGCGCGGACGATCCGCTGGTACCTCCGGCTTGCGGTGAGGACAGCGCCGCCTCCATCCCCGGCGCCACGCTCATGATGATCGACGGCATGGGGCACGACCTGCCCGCGCCGCTCTATCCCGTCCTGGCGGACGCAATCGCCCGTAATGCGGGATGGCGGGAGAGCCGGACCTAGGCGCGCATGGCAGGGCGTCAATTTTGTCCTGAATCGATGTATTGTGCGTATAACAGACAGGAATGATGGCGCGTTGAATGATGGCCGTTTCAAGCTGCGCGCCACGCTGCCATGCCACACCGGACCATGACCAGGACCATCGCCATCCTCGCCTTTCCCGGCGTCCAGCTGCTGGATGTGTCAGGCCCGCTCGATGTCTTCGCGCAAGCGAATATCGAGCTGGGCCGCAAGGTCTATGCGCTGCTGGTGGTGGGGCAGGACGCCTCGCCCATCACCAGTTCCTCCGGTGCGCGATTGCTGCCCGACGCCGTCATCGGCGATGCGAACCGGAAAATCGATACGCTGCTGGTCGCCGGCGGGCCCCATGCCGCGGACATGCTCTTGAGCGAGCAGGCGAAGCAGTGGCTGCGGGCCACCGCCCGGAGAACCCGGCGCTTCGGCTCGGTCTGCACCGGCGCCCTGATGCTCGCCGCGGCCGGACTGCTCGAAAACAAGCGGGTGACGACGCACTGGGCGGTGGCAAGCGACCTGAAGCAGGCCTATCCGTCCATCACGGTCGAGGAAGACGCCCTGCATGTGCGAGACGGCAAGGTCAGGACTTCGGCGGGCGTCACCGCGGGCCTGGACCTGGCGCTTGCCCTGGTCGAGGAGGACTGCGGCAGGGAGATCGCGGCCCGGGTCGCATCCCAACTGGTCATGTTCTTCAAGCGTCCCGGCGGGCAATTGCAATTCAGCCGCAAGGGGCGCACCGGCCTGGCGGGGCGTTCCGTGCTGCAAGCGGTGCAGCGCTGGGCCGCGGCCCATCCCACCGAGGATTTGTCGGTGGGCGCGCTGGCTGCGCGTGCCAAGCTCAGCCAGCGGCACTTTGCGCGTTTGTTCCAGGCGGAAGTCGGCGTCACGCCTGCCGCCTGGGTAGAAATGATGCGGGTGTCCGCCGCCCGCGCGCTGCTGGAGGCGGGCTCGGACACGCCCAAGCA
The DNA here is from genome assembly GCF_004121055.1 of Achromobacter aloeverae. GTDB lineage: Bacteria > Pseudomonadota > Gammaproteobacteria > Burkholderiales > Burkholderiaceae_B > Bordetella_C > Bordetella_C aloeverae. The sequence goes on along the minus strand of NZ_PYAL01000011.1, from coordinate 13,989 downwards.
GGCGGCGGCCAAATGCGGCTTCGCGAATGCCGATACCCTGCGCCGCAGCTTCATCAAGCACGTCGGCGTGTCGCCGGCGATGTACCGGCGCAATCAGGGCAGGATGGGTGCCGGGTAGACCCTCATCCCATCATCCTTTCGGCGCGCCTGGCCGCGGGCATCCTACGCAGCCCAGGCCGAAGCGCGGATCACGCCGCAGAAGTTCATCGGCTTGAACGACGGGTTCTTGTCGGCCAGCACGTCGGCCTTCACATTGCCGAAGGTCGTGTGCGGCTTGTGCTTGATGCCGTCATGGAAGGCCTGGATGATGTCTTCCTTGAACCGCGGGGTGCGCGGATGGGCCGCCACGATGGACTCGCGCTCGGCGTCGCTGTATTGGCCGTAGGCGAGCCCCAACACATCCATTTCCACGCCCGCCGTGACCAGGGCGATGACCGGATCCATGAACTCGGGGATGCCGGGCGTCGTATGCAGCGCGATGCTGGTCCAGACCAGGTCGATGTCCCTTTGGCTGATCCCGTGGCTTTCCAGGAAGTCGCGGGCGGCGTTGGCGCCGTCCACTTCGAAACGGCAGCAATCGCTGCTGTGCGCGCGGGTCAGGCCCATGTCATGGAACATGCAGCCGCAATACAGCAGCTCGGGATCGAATTTCAGGCCGCGCTTCCTGCCCGCCAGCGCGCCGAAGTAATAGACGCGACTGGAGTGATGGAACAGCAGCGGCGACTCGGTGTCGCGCACCAGCTCGGTGATTTCGCGGGCAAGCTGGCTGTCGGGGATCGTTACGCCATCGATGTCGAGACTCATGTCGGGCTCCTTGAAAAGTGCTCGACTTCATTCTGCGCAGGGATGGGGGTGGCTTCAATAGGCTTGATACGTCAATTCCTGCCAATTTGCGCGGAAAGGCGACACGGCGCTTAAACGGCCCTCTGAAGGGCCCGATAAGGGACCCGATAACGAATAACGTAAGCGACACAGAGGCCGATGCTTGCTTCCCCTGGTCCCGCCGGCTTCGTTCCGGCATGAAAAATGTCTGTTGTCAAGCATCGAGCATGGAAGCGCAGCGGCACGAAAGGCCTTACAGAGCAATCGGTCAGGCCGAATTTGAGGCGTCGTCCGAATCTTGCGCCTGAGCCGCCAGGGGCAACATGGGGGCCTTTCCGAGGTTAACGCTGGCGTGATGCAACGTATGCAGGATAACCATGCACGATGGTGGATACGGAATGCTAGGGTCTGATAACAGATGCCGATTTCTCCCTGTACTCACGCGGTGAGCATTTCATGATGCGCTTGAAAGCATGGCTGAATGCGCTGTCAGAGTCATAGCCCAATTTCTGCGCTATCGAGGAAATCGTGGCGTGATTGGCTTTCAATGATCGTGAAGCCAGCTGCATTCGCCAGCGTGAAACGTATTCCAGCGGCGTGATGCCGGCTTTCTGCTTGAAATGCAAGGCAAAGGTCGAGCGAGACACGCCTGCGACTTGGGCAAGGTCTTCGACTGTCCAAGAACGCGCAGGATCGGCATGGATCGCTTGTATGGCGGTGCCGATGCGTAGATCGGAAACGGCCAGCAACCAACTGGGCATATTGTTACCTTCCTGTTCCAGATAAAGCCGCAGAACCTGCACCAGCATGATGTGGCCGAGATGTTGAACCACCACCGAGCCGCCCGGTGAGGGCGTCGCAAGTTCATGGGCCAGACGGTGCAAGGCCCAGCTCAACACGGACGCTTGATCTGAGCCGCTTTTGATGACTGCCACGGGCGGCAGTCCATCGAACAAAAGGTTGGCTTCCTCACCGAATGCAAAGCGGCCACCGATCAAGAAGAACGCATCGGCTGTGCCGCAGCGCGCGATGCCGTTGACGGCATGGCAATAAATTTCGTCGGAATGAATAGCTGGCAGAGAAAGGTCACTGCAAAGCGAAAACGTGCGCTTGCGTGACAGCAGAAAACAATCTCCGCTTTCCAGTCGGATGGGTTTCTCCACACCGTCCACGGTCAGCCAACAGGCTCCTTCAACGATGGCGTTGAACTTGATGCCGTCAGGGGGCGGAAAGTCGATAGCCCAACTGCCACCGGCTTTCAGCCCTGCAAAAACGGAACCCTGAGCAGTCAGGAGTGAGAGGACTTCAGATAGCGGATCCATTGGCTTTCGGACGATGTCGATAGAAATCAGGACTTTGTTGCATTCACAGTCCTAAGTCTAGCGCGGACAATGCCGGACATGGGCTTTACCCCGATTTCATGCCACCGTCACAGGAACATTCCATGACCAGCAAACAACTTCCCATCCACTCCGGTTTCGGCGCGGCAACCACCGCAGCGGAGGTACTCGCGGGGCGCAATCTGTCCGGCGTCACGGCCATCGTCACTGGTGGTCATTCCGGCTTGGGGCTGGAGACGACGCGGGCATTGGCGGGTGCTGGCGCACATGTCATTGTCGCCGCCCGTGACGTGGACACCGCACGAACGAAGATCAGCGCCATTCCCGATGCGGAAGTTGAACGGCTCGATCTTTCCGATCAAGCCAGCGTGCGCGAGTTTGCCGACCGCTTTCTCGCCCGTAAGCAGCACGTTGACATCCTGATCGGCAGCGCAGGCATCATGGCGTGCGCGGAAACCCGCGTGGGGCCGGGCTGGGAAGCGCAGTTCGCCACCAACCACCTCGGGCATTACGCGCTGGTCAATCTGCTTTGGCCTGCGCTCAAAGGCGGTGCCAGGGTCGTGGCAGTCTCATCGGCGGGCCATCACCAGTCGGCCATTCGATGGAATGATGTGCAGTTCACACAGGGTTACGACAAGTGGCTGGCCTATGGGCAATCAAAAACCGCGAATGCCCTGTTCGCCGTTCATCTGGACAGGCTTGGTCAAAGCGAGGGCGTGCGTGCTTTCTCCCTCCATCCCGGCAAAATTTTCACGCCGCTTCAGCGCCATCTAACACAAGACGAAATGATTGCCGCAGGATGGCTTGATGCCAACGGCAATCCTGCTGACCCGACGTTCAAGACCACCGAGCAAGGCGCAGCGACCCAAGTATGGGCGGCGACCTCCTCGCAGTTGAATGGCATGGGTGGGGTGTATTGCGAAGACTGCGAGATCGCCGAAGTGGATGGAAGCGAACCGCCATCCTTCGTTGGCGTGCGCGCTTACGCCACTGACCCCGAGCAAGCCGAACGTCTTTGGGCACTATCCGCTCAACTTACCGGGATTGACGCTTTCTCGGCGAAGTGAGTAGTTTGATATGGAACTTCGGCATTTGCGCTGTTTCCTGGCCGTTGCCGAAGAACTCCATTTCGCCCGCGCAGCAGAGAAACTGCACATCGAACAGTCGCCATTGTCGCGGCAAATCGCCGGACTGCGCGAAGACCTCTACGACGCCTGATTCGCTTAGTCCAACGAAGTGGGCGACGGCTTGCTGGCGGTGCCTGCATGGCATCACCCACTGGTGGTCGCGGTGCCGGCCAAGCATCCGCTGCTGACCCACAAACGCATCCCCCTGGAAAAAGTCCTGCGCTATCCCTCGGCGATGGGCGACCCGCACGCTTGCGAGGGCTACTGCCGGCAGATTGCACGGGTGCTGCGCACTGTAGATGTGGAGCCGCTGGTGGCCGAAGAAGTCGCTTCGCTCGATCTAATGCTGACTCTGGTTTCAGCCGGTTATGCCTTGGCGTTGATCGGGGCATCGCAGATCGCGGCTTGCCGTTCCACTGACGTGACCAGCCGCCCGCTGGCGGGCGTGTCGTCTGTCCTGACAACCTACCTGCTGCGGGTCGATACGGTTCCTTCTGAACCGCTATCCTTCCTTGACCGTGGGGGCTTTGCGCGCTGCGGCCTTGTCGGCGGCGGGGTCGCCGCCCCGGCGCACCTGGGCCAGCCATTCCTGCGCCAGCGAGCGGGCCTGCTCGACGGTCAATTCCCCGTACTGGCCCAAGGCAGGCTTGCGGCGCTCGCCCGCGTTTGTGCGGTACTGGAGCATGTATCGAGCCTTGGCGTAGTCCAGCGAAATGCGGTACTGGAGTCATCGTGAAATGAAAAAACCCGGCCGAAGCCGGGTTTCCGAAGCTGGGCGGCCGCGAGGCCGCCCGGGCCGTTCAAGCGCTTACTCAGACTTCGACCACATCGGCCACGTCCTTGTAGTCCTCGATCTTGTCGAAGTTCAGGTACTGGTAGATCTTGTCGCCGTTCTCGTTGATGACGCCGATGTCGGCCATGTACTCCTCGCGGGTCGGGATGCGGCCCAGCTTGGAGCAAATGGCGGCCAGTTCCGCCGAGCCCAGGTAGACGTTGGTGTTCTTGCCCAGGCGGTTGGGGAAGTTGCGGGTGCTGGTCGACATGACGGTCGCGCCTTCGCGCACCTGGGCCTGGTTGCCCATGCACAGCGAGCAGCCGGGCATTTCGGTGCGCGCGCCGGCGCCGCCGAAGACGCCGTAGTGGCCTTCCTCGGTGAGCTGTTGCGCGTCCATCTTGGTGGGCGGGGCAACCCACAGCTTGACCGGGATATCGCGCTTGCCTTCGAGCAGCTTGGACGCCGCGCGGAAGTGGCCGATATTGGTCATGCAGCTGCCGATGAACACTTCGTCGATCTTGGCGCCGGCGACGTCGGACAGCGTCTTCACGTCATCCGGGTCGTTGGGGCAGGCGACGATGGGTTCATGGATGTCGGCCAGGTCGATTTCGATGACGGCCGCGTATTCGGCGTCGGCATCGGGCTCCAGCAGTTGCGGGTTGGCCAGCCAGGCTTCCATGGCCTGGATGCGACGGCGGATCGAGCGCTCGTCCTGGTAGCCGTTGGCGATGAGCCACTTCAACATCACGATGTTGCTGTTGATGTATTCGATGATGGGCTCTTTGTTCAGGCGCACCGTGCAGCCGGCGGCCGAGCGTTCAGCCGACGCGTCCGACAGCTCGAAAGCCTGTTCGCACTTCAGGTCCGGCAGGCCTTCGATTTCCAGGATGCGGCCGGAGAAGATGTTCTTCTTGTTCTGCTTTTCAACGGTCAGCAGGCCAGCCTTGATGGCGTACAGCGGAATGGCGTTGACCAGGTCGCGCAGGGTGACGCCGGGCTGCATCTTGCCCTTGAAGCGGACCAGCACCGATTCCGGCATGTCCAGCGGCATCACGCCGGTGGCCGCGGCGAACGCCACCAGGCCCGAACCGGCCGGGAAGGAGATGCCGATGGGGAAGCGGGTGTGCGAATCGCCGCCGGTGCCGACGGTGTCGGGCAACAGCATGCGGTTCAGCCACGAGTGGATCACGCCGTCGCCCGGCTTCAGCGAAATGCCGCCGCGGTTGCTCATGAAGGCCGGCAGCGTGTGGTGCGTCTTGACGTCCACGGGCTTGGGATAGGCGGCGGTGTGGCAGAACGACTGCATCACCAGGTCGGCCGAGAAGCCCAGGCAGGCCAGGTCCTTCAGCTCGTCGCGGGTCATGGTGCCGGTGGTGTCCTGGCTGCCGACCGACGTCATCTTCGGTTCGCAGTAGGCGCCCGGGCGCACGCCCTTGCCTTCCGGCAGGCCGCAGGCGCGGCCGACCATCTTCTGCGCCAGGGTGTAGCCCTTGGTGCTGGCGACCGGGTCCTGGGGCAGGCGGAACAGCGTGGAGGGCGGCAGGCCCAGGGATTCGCGCGCCTTGGCGGTGAGGCCGCGGCCGATGATCAGCGGAATGCGGCCGCCGGCGCGCACTTCGTCGAACAGCACGTCGGACTTGACCTGGAATTCGGCGATGACCTTGCCGTCCTTCAGCGCCTTGCCTTCATAGGGGCGCAGTTCGATTTCGTCGCCCATGTTCATGCCGGACACATCCAGCTCGATCGGCAGCGCGCCGGCGTCTTCCATGGTGTTGTAGAAGATCGGGGCGATCTTGCTGCCCAGGCAGACGCCGCCGAAGCGCTTGTTCGGGACGAAGGGGATATCTTCGCCGGTGAACCACAGCACCGAGTTGGTGGCCGACTTGCGCGAGGAGCCAGTGCCCACCACGTCGCCGACGTAGGCGACCAGGTTGCCGCGCTGCTTCAGTTCGTTCAGGAACTTGAGGGGGCCGACCTTGCCCGGCTCGTCGGGCACGATGCCGTCGCGGGGGTTCTTCAGCATGGCCAGCGCGTGCAGCGGGATGTCCGGACGGCTCCAGGCATCGGGCGCGGGCGACAGGTCGTCGGTATTGGTTTCGCCGGTGACCTTGAAAACGGTCAGCTTCAGGCTTTGGGGGACTTCGGGACGGCTGGTGAACCACTCGGCGTCGGCCCAGCTTTGCAGCACGGCCTTGGCGTTGGCATTGCCCTTGTCGGCCTTTTCCTTGACGTCGTGGAACTGGTCGAACATCAACAGGGTGGTCTTCAGGCCGTTGGCGGCCACGGCGCCCACTTCGGCATCGTCCAGCAGTTCGATCAGCGCGCTGATGTTGTAGCCGCCCAGCATGGTGCCGAGCAGTTCCGTAGCCTTGGCGCGGCTGATCAGGGGACACGATTCCTTGCCGAGCGCGACGGCGGCCAGGTACGAAGCCTTGACCTTGGCGGCGTCATCCACGCCGGCGGGCACGCGGTGGGTGATGAGGTCGAGCAGATAGGCTTCCTCGCCGGCCGGGGGCGCCTTCAGCAGTTCGATCAGGTCGGCGGTCTGCTGCGCCGACAGAGGCAGCGGGGGGATTCCCAAGGCCGCGCGTTCGGCGACGTGTTGGCGATAAGTTTCTAGCATGAAGGTGCCTGCTTAGCGGTTGGTGAGGGAAGAGTCTCGGCGGCGATTGTAGTAGTCCGCCGGCGTGGGATCAAGGGGTCTTATATCTTATATAAGACATGAGGACGGCGTGCAACGTAAAACGGGGCGCGGCCGATGCGGGCGGCGCGGGGCGCGGGGGCGATGCACACCGTTACAATCGGCGCTTCGCTTTTCTGGGAGGCGCGCTTGCCCGACCTGCTCCGCTCACGCCCATGCCGCGCCGCGCGCCGGCCTGCCGGAGGAATCGTGCGCGCCCTTAGCCTTGCCGTCCTGCTGGCGGTGCTGGGCGCGCTGGCCGGTTGCGCCACGTCGCCGCCCCGCAATCCCGACGACATCTGCGCCATCTTTCGCGAAAAAGACGACTGGTACGATGCGGCCGTCTCCACCGAGAAGAAATGGGGCGTGCCGGTGCAGGTCCCCTTCGCCATCCTGTACCAGGAGTCCGGCTTCCGCCAGGACGCCAAGCCGCCGCGCGATTATCTGCTATGGGTCATTCCCTGGGGCCGGGTCAGTTCCGCCTACGGCTACGCCCAGGTCAAGGACGAGACCTGGGACGATTATGTCCGGGAGAACAGCCGCTGGTTCGCCCACCGTGACGATTTCAGCGACGCCATGGACTTCATGGGCTGGTACATCACCAAGACCCAGCGCCTGAACGGCGTGGCCAAGACCGACGCCTATGGCCAGTACCTGAACTATCACGAAGGCTGGGGCGGCTATCGTGCCGGCACCTATCGCAAGAAGGCCTGGCTGACGGGCGTTTCGCGCAAGGTGCAGGCGCGGGCCGAGCGCTACCGCGTGCAATACGCGGGCTGCAAGAAGGACCTCGACCGGGGCTTCTGGAGTTTCTTCTAGCCCGCGCCGGCGCCCGGCGCGGGGTGGTGCTCCGGGGTGGAGTACCGGGTGGACTACCCAGGGACTCAGGGCTGCGCGTCGTCCGACGCCGGAGGCGCGGCCGCCACGGTAGATGGCGCCCTTGGCGCCAATGGCGCCAAGGGCGCCAGCGCCGGCATCGAGGCTGCCACGGGCGCGCTTACCAGCAGGGTGGGCGGCTTGCCCAGCGTGATGCCGTTCTGCGCCAGCCGTTGCAGGATATCGAACAGCAGCGTGCTCCGCGTGCCGTAGGCCTGGCGCGGCGACGAGACATACGCGGTGGCGTTGAACTGCAGATTGCTGGCGTCGATGGCGTCCAGGTAGACGTTGGGCGGCGGCGCTTCCAGGACATCCGGATGCTCGGCGAAGGCCGCCAGGATGGTTTCCTTGACCGTGGCCGCGTTCGCGCTCAAGGGCATCGGCAGCTTGATCTGGACCAGGCCCAGCGGGTTGGCGTGGGTGACGTTGCGCACCGTCTTGGTGATGAATTCCGAGTTCGGCACGATCACCGTGGAACGGTCGCTCATCTGGATCTCGGTCGCGCGCACGTTGATGCGGCGGATATCGCCTTCCACCCCGCCCAGCGACACCCAGTCTCCCACCTTGACCGGCCGCTCGGCCAGCAGTATCAGGCCCGAGACGAAGTTCTGCACCACCGCCTGGAGGCCGAAACCTATCCCCACCGACAGGGCGCTGGCGACCCAGGCCACTCTTTCCAGCCCGATGCCCAGCGCCGACAGCGACAAGGCAACCGCGATCACGATGCCCACGTAGCCGAACAAGGTCGTGGTGGACGTCTGCATGCCGGTGTCCAGCGTCGTGGTCGGCAGGAAGTGCGCGGTGAGCCAGCGCTTGAGCACCCGCACGGCCAGCAGCCCCAGGGCCAGCACCAGCAGGCCTTGCATCAGGGCCGCGGGACGCAGTTGCACCTCGCCGATGGCCAGGCCGTTGCGCCACTGGTCCACCCGTTGCAGCAGTTCCGTCGGCCCTTCGCCGAACTGGCTCAGCACCAGGGTGATGGCCACCACCGCGATGAACAGCCGCGCGACGCCGGACAGCAGCACGGCGGCCTGGTCGCGCAGGCGGGGCGTGTGCCTGTCCTGGTCCTTGTCCTTGTCGCCATGGTCGCGCCGGGATCCCAGCACGGCGATAAAGAAATCGTCGACCAGCAGGGAGAGCAGGTAGGTGGCCGCGACCACGATGATGCTCCATATCAGCTGCTTCACCACGAAGTTGCCGAACGCCACGTAGCCGACCAGCAGCGCCACCAGCGCGCCGGTCAACGCCAGCCAGATGGCGCTGACGGCGATGACGTAAAGCAGGCTGCGCGGCGGCACGCGCCCTGTTTCGGGGTCGCGCAGCGCGCTGCGCCGCGCGCGTTCCAGCCGTGTCAGCCCCAGCGCCACGATGCTGCCAAGCGCGAAGGCGGCAATGCAATTCGCGAGGATGGTGGTGCTGAGGCTGGCGCTGATGACGCCGGGCAGGCGTTCGAATACCCAGATCAGGCTCACCAGCGGTCCCAGCGTCAATGGGAACCAGCGCATGCGCGTGGCGATCTCGTCGGGGATGTTGAGCAGGCGCCACGAGGGGCGCGAGGGCTCCAGCAGCGCGATGCCCAGGCCGGCCACGAAGCCGCCGAAGCAGATGATGCCGGCGGTGCCGGCCAGCAGCGCGCGGGTGTCGTCGGCCAGGTCGCCGGTCCAGTCCAGCGCGATGAAGGCCAGTTCCGCGATCAGCCCTGGCGTGATCGTCGCCAGCAGGACGATGGTCAAGGCATGCACGGAGCGGCGCAGGCGTCCGGCGGGGACGCGTGACGCGGTGAGACGGATCAGCGCGCGGCTGATCAAGGTCCACAAGCCAATGACGATCGCCAGCGCCGCGGCCAGCGCGATCCAGGCCCACGCCGGCGGGCCGGCCAGCGCGGCCTCCAGTTCTTCGGTCAGGTCTCCCAGGCGCGCGATGTCGCGTGGGCCGTCGCCGCGGAATTCCGACCAGAAGGGCGCGCCCAGAATGGACGCTCGCCGCTCGCCCAGGCGGGCCTGGAATTGCGCGCGGCGCACATTGGCGACCTGCTCGGCGGTCTGTACGCCCTCGACCGACAGCAGGCGCGCCAGCTTGACCTGCGCGTCCAGCGCGGTACGCGATTTTTCCAGTTCGGCGCGCTGCGTGGCGACATCGTGCGCTTCCTTGGCGCCGTCGGGCACCGGGCCCAGCTCCGTCAGGCGGGCCTGCATCGCGGCGACCGCGGGCGCCAGGCGGTCGGCGATGGCGTCGGCCTTGGTCTGGATGTCGAGGGCGGCGGCGCGGCGGCGCAACAGCTCGGCATCGTCCGTCACGTCGCTCAGGCCCTTGCGTAGGGCATCCATCTGCTTGCGCGCGGCGTCCAGGGCCTTTTCCGGCGATTTTTCGGCATCGGTGGTTGCCGTGGCGCCGCCTTGCGCGTGGGCGGGAGGGGCGACGCCGGCCAGGAGCATGCCCAGGCACAGGTTCAGGCAGAGCCACAGGGACAGGACCAGGCCGCGGGCAATCCCATGGGCCGGGCCGGCGCCTTGCGCCAGGTGCGTGCCCTGGGCCGCCGCCAAGGCTGGCGTGCGGGGGCGCGTAACGATCGAGGAGTTCATTCTTGCGGGAGGGTTTTGGGACGGTCGCAGCATAACAAGCCGATTCCCCCCATGTGCAACAAACTAATGCGGTGGCGAGGGACCGGCTCCAGTCGGCATATCGTGGACTCCTGCGCAGGACAGCCGTGGGGTATCCAGGCGGGCAGCAAGGGCAGGCATCCCGGTTGCGCCCGGTTGGACTTTCCTCATTCCTTTTACAGGAGGCGGTAATGGTCTATGACCTTTGGTATTGGACAGGCATTCCCGGGCGTGGCGAGTTCGTCCGCCTGGCGCTGGAGGCCGCGGGCCTGCCGTATCGGGACCGCGCGCGGGAGCCGAACGGGGAGGAGGCCATGTTGCGCGACATGCGCGCCCATCCGCTGTGCCCGCCTTTCGCGCCGCCGTATCTGGTGGCCGGCGAGCTGGTCATCGCGCAGACGGCCAATATCCTGCTGTACCTGGGTGAAAAGCACGGCCTGGCGCCGGATGATGTGGCGGGCCGGCTGTGGGTCAACCAGTTGCAGCTCACCATCGCGGACGTGGTGACCGAGGCGCATGACAGCCATCATCCGGTGGCCGCCGGCCTCTACTACGACGAGCAGCAGCAAGAGGCGCGGCGCCGGGCCGACGATTTCCGCAATAGCCGCATGCCGAAATTCCTGGGCTACTTCGACGCCGTCCTGGCCGCGCGCGGCGACTGGCTGGCGGGTGGCGTGCGCTGGAGTTATGCCGATCTTTCCCTGTTCCATCTGGTCGACGGCTTGCTCTATGCCTTTCCGAAGCGCATGGAGACGCTGGTCCGGCAATATCCGCGCGTGACCGAGCTGCATGCGCGGGTGGCCGGCTTGCCCGAGTTGCAGGACTACTTCAAGAGCGACCGGCGCCTTCCTTATGGCGACGGCATTTTCCGCCACTACCGGGAACTGGATAGCGCGTGAGAGGCCGGCTCCGGCCTGTCTTGCCGCAGCGCCAGCCGCGACGCGTCCAGCTCTGCCCGTATCCAGTCGCGCAGGATCAATAGCGGTGGCCAGTCCCGCAGATTGGTCGGGTAGACGAGCTGGTAGGCGTGGGCGGTGTCGTAGGGAATTTCGACCGGCGACAGGCGCACCAGGCGGCCGTCGCGCAAGGCGTCCGCCGCCAGCAGTTCACGCACCACCGCCAGGCCCAGGTTCTGTTCGACCGCCGCCAAGAGCAGGCCTGCGTCATTGAAAACCGCGACCGTGCTTACCTTGCAGGGCGCGCCGGCCGCGCTGAACCACTGCTCCCACAGTCCTGCTTCACCCAGCAGGGGCTCGCGCGCATAGTCGGTCGGCGTCGCGCCGGCCAGCCGCCGCGCCGCGGCGGGCGAGCCGACCAGGATCATGGGCATGGGGTGGTCGAACAATTTCTCCGACTCCAGGCCGGGCCACGGGCCGCGTCCTTGCCGCAAGGCGGCGTGAAAGCCTTCGCGCCGCACGTCGACCAGTTGCTGCGAGCTCTCGATCTCGAGGGCGATCTCGGGATGCTGTTCGCGCCAACGTCCCATGCGGGGCAGCAGCCAGCGCTGCGCGAACGACGGCAGCACGCTCAGTCGCAAGCGCTGGCGGGTTGAACCGGCCACGGCCGCGGCCGCCTGCATCCCTTCATCCAGTTGCGCCAGCGCTTCCTTGACGTAAGGCAGCAAGGCGGCGCCCGCGGCATTGAGACGCAAGCGCCGGCCATGCCGGTCGAATACGGAATGGCCCAGCTGCGTTTCCAGCACGCGCAGCTGTTGGCTGACGGCGCTGTGCGTCAGGTGCAGGGCATCCGCCGCCGCGCGCAGGTTCTGCAGTTCGGCGATCGCACGGAAGGTGGGGAGGGTGTTTAGCGGCAGTCTGGGCATCTGGTAAGGATAGCTGTCCAGCATGGGCAGAACAAGTCGATTCCCAAGGGAGGTTTGGTTCCATATCCTGAACAGAATGTCATTTCCAGACCCGCGGTGAACCGGGCCGGTCGGAACGCAGGCCGCTTTCCACGCCACCGAGCCGAAACGGGCGGGAGGTCTTTTCAGGAGATATCGATGAGTCGGGAACAGGTCGTGCCGGATGCGCTGTCGGCGGCGCCCGCGCAAGCGGTTGGGGAGGGGTGGTTGCCGCGTTGGCTGGCATGGTGGCGCCGGCCGGCAGGGGGCAATGCCGTCGGGCATCTGGACGAGCATTTGGCGCGCGACATAGGCCTGCCGCAGGACGAGGTCAACAGGCTGCGGGTGGACCGACTCTTGTCGCAAGGGCGCGATAGCGAGCCGTGGTTGTGGTGAGGCGCCGGCGGCGTCAGTGGCCTTCCTGCTCCGTCGCGCCCAGCTCGCAAGGCTTGCCTTCCGGCGGGCGTATATCGAAGACGTTCAAGGTCATCGAGATCATCGTGTAGTAGCCGGCGATGCCAACCAGGTCGATGACCCCCGCTTCGCCCAGCACATGCACGATGCGGTCATAGAGTGCTTGCCCGATGGCGCGTTCCGCGTGCAGGACATCGAGGAACTCGTGAATCAAGGCTTCATCCGGGTTGCCGTAAGGAATGGGGCGGCCATCGCGCAGGGCCTCTATCATTTCCGTGCTGATGCCCGCCTTGAGCGCCGCCGGCTTGTGGGCCCACCATTCGAAGTCCGAACGCCAATGGCGTGCCAATATCAGGATGGCCCATTCCGAAAGCCGGGCCGGCAGACTGGTCTCGAAACGGCAATAGCGGCCCAGTGCCTGGGCCGGCTCCGCCAGCGCGGGGCGATGCAGCCACACGGCGAGAGGGCCGCGCACCTGGCCGCGCGGTCCGGACGTGATCACGTCGTGTATGCGTTTTTGTTCGGGCGTCATCTGAGCGGGCTCCAGTATGGGAACTCGGGGCAAACGGGTCGAACTCATATGACTTCTCCAAGGCATCCAGGGCCACGCTGGCCAGCGAACCGGCTATTCCGGCGCGGCCGGGTTGGCGCGCACTACAAAACTGCCAACTGCCGATTTAAAACTGCCGAAGTTCAAACCGCTGAACTTCGAGCGACTCATGGCCGCCATTGTGGCGGGTGCGCGCCTACATGCATCTGAAACTGTTGCGTTGCGGCATGGCGGCACGGCGTGCGCTGCGCATGTGCTGGTTGCGTGCCCATGCGTGTGCGTCCATATAAGTACGTGTATGCGCGTCCATATGTGTATGCGCGTGGGTGCGCGTCCATACGTGTATGTGCGTCCGTCCGCGTGCATTGGCCATCTCTGTGCGTGGTCATATAAGGCAGAGGATTCCAGCCAGCGACACGGGTCCGCGTCACGCCGTGCCCCTTGCGCCGAGCATGTGTCGGATGAACGCCGACGTTGGATAAAAATTTTTGCGGGGGTCTCCCACACGCGCCAGAAAGCTGTGCTATAGTCTCGCTCCTTCGCTGCTCTGACACGAAAACGCAACGACGAAACAGTAGGAATTTCCCGCAGTTTCGAAGGCGCAAAAAACGAGTCTGTAGTCGTGAAGGTGAAGTGAGAAGAAGCAGTTCAAGGTCGGGCGCGCAGCGCCGCCGAGAATGGTTTCAGCGAAGTCCGGTAGCGGACCGAGCAAGGCAGGTTTCAGATGCAAGGCGGTGACTTCGAAGAAGCACGCAGCGTTTGAAAGAAGTAAAAAAGTTCAGAAATGAATTTGACAACTTCAAAAAACTGCTTCATAATCTCGTTTCTCTGCTGCTGACACAGCGACGCAACGAAAATGGCGTAGCGAGTCAGGCAAACAGCGAAAGGCAGTTGGCAGTACCGCTCTTTAACAACGAAACAACCGATAAGTGTGGGCGCTTGATGCGGATCGCGCGACCATCGAG
>NZ_PYAL01000010.1 GCF_004121055.1 Achromobacter aloeverae | reverse complement strand
GTCACCATCATCGCCGGCCTGGAAGCCACGTTCGGCGGCATCAACCTGGAAGACATCAAGGCCCCGGAATGCTTCACCGTGGAGCGCAAGCTGCGCGAGCGCATGAAGATCCCCGTCTTCCACGACGACCAGCACGGCACCGCCATCACCGTCAGCGCCGCCTTCATCAATGGCCTGAAAGTGGTCGGCAAGCCCATCGACCAGGTCAAGGTGGTGACCTCCGGCGCCGGCGCGGCCGCGCTGGCCTGCCTGGACCTGATGGTGGACCTGGGCCTGCCGCTGGAGAACATCTGGGTCACCGACATCGAGGGCGTGGTCTACGAGGGCCGCACCGTACTGATGGACCCGGACAAGCAGCGCTTCGCGCGCAAGACCGACCTGCGCAAGCTGGCCGAGGTGATCGAGGGGGCCGACGTGTTCCTGGGCCTGTCGGCCGGCGGCGTGCTCAAGGCCGAGATGGTGGCCAGGATGGCGGCGCGCCCGCTGATCCTGGCGCTGGCCAACCCGACGCCGGAAGTGCTGCCGGAAGTGGTCAAGAGCGTGCGCGACGACGCCGTGATGGCCACCGGCCGTTCGGACTATCCGAACCAGGTCAACAACGTGCTGTGCTTCCCGTACATCTTCCGCGGCGCGCTGGACGTGGGCGCCACCACCATCACGCGCGGCATGGAGAAGGCGGCGGTCCACGCCATCGCCGGCCTGGCAGAGGAAGAACAGAACGAGATCGTCGCGGCGGCCTATGGCACCTATGACATTTCCTTCGGCGCCGACTATTTCATTCCCAAGCCCTTCGATCCGCGCCTGATCGTGCGCATCGCGCCGGCCGTGGCCAAGGCCGCCATGGAAGAAGGCGTGGCCACCCGGCCGCTGCACGACCTGGAAGCCTACGCCGACCAGCTGCAGCAGTTCGTGCATCACTCCGGCGCCTTCATGAAGCCGCTGTTCGCGGCCGCCAAGCAGTACGTGCGCGACGGCGGCAAGGCCCGCATCGTCTTCACCGAGGGCGAGGACGAGCGCGTGCTGCGCGCGGTGCAGGTGATCGTCGACGAAAAGCTGGCCCGCCCCATCCTGGTCGGTCGTCCCGCCGTGCTGCTTTCGCGCATCGAGAAGTTCGGGCTGCGCCTGCGCCTGGGCCAGGACGTGGAAGTCACCAACCCCGAGTTCGACGAGCGCTTCCATCAATACTGGACGACGTATTGGGACCTGATGAACCGACGCGGCGTCACCAAGGAAATGGCGCGCGTGGAAATGCGCCGCCGCCTGACGCTGATCGGCTCGATGATGGTGCGCCTGGGCGACGCCGACGGCATGATCTGCGGCACCGTGTTCGGCTATCACGACCACCTGCGCTTCATCGACGAGGTCATCGGCAAGAAGCCGGGCGCCAAGACCTATGCCGCGATGAACATCCTGCTGCTGGACGAGCGCACCGTGGCCCTGCTCGACACCCACGTCAACGAAAACCCGACCGCCGAGCAGATCGCCGAGTACACCATCGCGGCGGCCGAGGAAATGAAGCGCATGAACCTGGTGCCCAAGGTGGCGCTGCTCTCGCGTTCGAGCTATGGCTCGGGCAGCTCGGCCTCGGGCGAGAAAATGCGCGAGGCGCTGCGGCTGATCCGCGAACAGGCGCCTGGCCTGGAAGTGGACGGGGAGATGCATGGCGACTGCGCGCTGGACGAAGCCCTGCGCCTGAAGGTGCTGCCTGACTCGCCGCTCAAGGGGTCGGCCAACCTGCTGGTGTGTCCCAACGTCGACGCCGGCAACATCGCATACAACCTGCTGAAGACCGCCGCGGGCAGCAACGTCGCCGTGGGGCCGTTCCTGCTGGGGGTCAATGCGCCGGTGCACATCCTGACGTCGAGCTCGACGGTACGCCGCATCGTCAATATGGCTGCGTTGACGGTGCTCAAGGCGAACCGGGAACCGGCCGCCTGAACGCGTCAGGGCCACGGCGGCTAAAAGTGCGGCGTTATCATGCGAGCGGCTGCACCGGAGGCCCTGCCACCGGCCGCGGTGGCGCCCTTGACGGCAATCCTGCCGGCGATATTCCGCCCGGTGGGAACCTTCAAGGGCGGCGTTGCCGTCGAGGTCGGGCCACTCATCGGACTGGCCTCTCCGCCGCTCTCATTTCCGCTGTCGCTGGGCGCCTCGCTCGTGTCACCGGCGAGGCTCGCTGAGTTCGCTGCATCACGCTGCACGGCCATGAGGGCCTGGCCGAGTTTCCCGAGCGAGTATTGATAGAAGGGCTGCTCCGTCTCGCGAATCTGATTCGCTCCCTCGAGATCATCAAGTTTCAAGAACTTGATCGCCTTATCGCCACGGCGGATGTAGTGATTAATCAGGTACGTCCGAGCCTCGCGGTTCATGCGCCGCAATGCCGGCCTGATCCAGTGGTCGAAGTCGACGCCATCACCCGCGGTTACGTGCGCAATCATGATCTTCTCGAAGGTGGCCTTGGCAGCTTTGGGATAGGATTCCCGATCGCTGGTCATGAGCTGGGGTTTAAGGTGCACGACAAGTGCGTTCAGCCATTCCACCAACGGCTCGTGCAGCAGGATTTCGTCGACTTGCTCTTTCACGTGAGCCAACAGCAACCCTGCATACTCGGCGGCGTGCGCCTTGGTTTTACTTTCGCGCGCGAGCTTTTCCTCCAGCCTCTTCTTGCCAAAAAGGACGTGCGTGGCGGAGTCTCCCATGGATTTTCCGATCGACCGCAGCCTCCCCCACAGGCCGCCATCGCTCGTCCCCGGGTCCAGCAAGGCGGACTGATCCTCGAACAATAATGTCAATGCGGCCTCGACCTCTCTCGTGTTGCAATATTTCATCGCCTCCGTCACCGCCTGGCACATCTCGTCCTTGCCGCTGCTGGTTCCGCATTTCAACGCGGACTTGATCAGGCGACGGGCACGCCTGTCGACCTGGGCCGGCGAGCGATAGCCATCCCGGTCATAGATACACGCCACCAAGTTCGCTGCATCGCGCTCCATCCTGATTTTCCTGCGCTTGTTGCGATTCTCTTGCCGGGAGACGTCGGAACTGAAGACATCCCGGATGGCCCACCAGACAACCAGCGCGGCGCGAGATACCCAACTCCCCCTGTCGCGTATAGGCTCCCTGCCCTGGTGCATAAGCTTGAGGCCCGCAATAATGCGGTCCCGCCCTCCCCAGCGCAAAACGGGCGACGACGGCTTCGTGCCAGCCAGGCCGCTGGGCCGGTCAGTGCGGGATGCGCCCATGTTCGACAGCCCCGTTTCCTCCAGGTCGGCGCCCGCGCTGGCGGACTGCAGGGCCACGCGCACTTCCCCCAGCTTGGACACGGCCTGCCTCAACTGCTCCTGCCCTTGTCCAGTCCCGGAGGAAATGGCTAACGCCGTCGAAGAGGTGCTCGCCGCGTGCGCGGGCAAGTGTCGGCGCCCCTGCCTCCTGCGGGCGCCAGCCGCTACCACGGCCGTCCCGGCGGGGAGCGCGGATGAGACGAGATTCAAGAAGTGCGTCGTGAACACCTTCACGTCATCGTACCGGGGATCTTCCCTGTCAGGAGGGGGGTCGGAGAGGCGGGGGGAGTAATACTCCTCCAGGCGTTTGATGAGCTCCGTTGCCGCGCCCACCGGATCGCCGGCGACCTGCCTTTCCTTGAGTGTCAGGGAGATTGCATCCCAGGCCAGGTCCCAGCCAGGCAAGGGATCCTTCGCAAGCGCGGCGCGTAAACGGTCCAACATGATCAGGCGGCAGTCCGCAACGGCATGCTCCGTCACACAAGACCCGATCGCCTCCCTCCACGCATCCGCCGTAGGCTGATCACGGCCGTTGGAGCCGGCGCGGAGCAGCTCCCTCAGAAGAGGGCGATCCCATCTCGGCACAAGCCGGTCGAGTGCGCCCTCCATCGTCTCGATTTTCCCGGCGCCGCCTGGCTCGGCATTACCATGCAACTCGCACAAGGTGCCCAGATGCAGATCACCTAGCGCCTTGGCCACACGCTGCTTGTCCACGGCCCCGGCCACCCAGCCCCCCGACACCCAGCGTCTCACCCCTTGTCGACGAAGGACATCGAGCGGAGCTTCCTTGAATCGCTGCGTGCACTCCAACTCGACGGCGCACGCAATGAGCTCCCAAGCGGAATGGACTTGCTGTTCCGGCAGAAGAGCGGACCGCCCGTTCTCGTCAACGTCGGAACCGCTCGTGGTCTCCTTGCTGGATTTGACCTTGCCCAGCAACTGTTCGTCCTTGACGATGACAAGGATCCTGTACAAACCCGCGCTATCGAGTTTTTTCAATCCATCACGCAAGTCCGAGGCAAGTTCGTCCGAAGATTTGCTCCCATCGTTACTGGCCGACACGATCTCATGCACTGCTTTCGCGGCCTTATCGATGGCCGAACGGGGACGTGAAACCGCTTTCTTTATTCTGGTCGCCTTTGTCTTGCGCTCACCGCTTTTGCGCGACTCTTTTTGCGCGGACGGCAACTGTTCCAGCAAGTCGGCGAATGCGCGCTGGATACGCTGCGTCGGGGACTGATTTATCCTTGCAACGCCGCAGGCTGTATCGAGGACTCTATTCGCACCATTGACGAGATTGGTCCGGGACCTGCGGAAACTCCGTCTGGCACTTCGAAAAACGTCTCTAAAACCGTTGCCCTTGTCCGAAGCGCTGGCCGCGGATATGGAGTCGTCGTCGGCCGAGCGTTCCGATCTGCTGTCATCCGGCGAAAGGCCACTGTCCGAGCCTCCCTCGCTGTCGCGCGCGGACTCGGACGACGTCTCCCTTCCCTGGAGCTTGATCTCGAACGCCTCGTATTTTTTTTTCTCAGCCGCGCACATATTTTCCCGGGCCCGGTGTTCCCTGGCTTCGGCTTTCGCGACTTTCTCCTCCATTTTTTGTAAATCGACGCGCTTCGAGCCGTATGCGACCTCCCTCTTCTTCCCTTCGAGCTTGGCCTTGAGCTTGAGCATTTCTGCCTCGGCGGCGGTGAACCCGATCACCGCCTTGTTGTATTCCTTCGCGGCCCGCGTCGCTCCCTGCTTCATCATTTTGCAGGGCAGGATACGCTGCACGGGCCGCGAATGGCAGAACCTTGCGCCAAGACTCTTGCCCGCGGCGCGCTGGGGCGCCCTGGCTGACACCTCCGCGACGAAGGGCAGATCCGGTCGCTGACCTGAAGTCTCGGGGATATCCGGCGGACGAACCGGGACACCAGCATGGCGAATTTCGGTTGACGGGAGCATGGGACCTCACTGGAAAAGCTATTCGTATCGATGTACAGGCCGAGAAAAATCTCAACCAGATATCCTGCTCGGTTGAGCTTGCCCGACCTCTGGTTCCTCACGCCTGACAGGGGCCGCCGCCCCAGCACTGGCCATTTATTAATGATCCCTTTCACCGCCCCGTAATCCAGGGCCGGCCCGCCAAGCCAGGCGATATACGTGCGAAGAGCGACGTCCCTGGCGATCGGCGCAAGCGCGCTGTTTCCGAACCGTAAAGCCACTTCGTCAACACTTCATCAAATCGTCCGTCCGCCGGGCCGGGCGGGTGTGCGGGGGTACGACGCGAGCCGGCTCGGAAAACCCCTACGGTGGGGCGGAAAGCTCCTACAGGACCTGCCGCGCCGGTGGTGTCCCATCGTGTCCGGACTACCCCGGCGCGTGGGACGCCGCCGCGACTTCCATTGGGCGAGACACGGCGTTGGCAAGACAATATGCAAGCAACACCGAAAATATGTAACTACCACCCCGGATAAACGCCAGAATTCTCCCCGGCCGCGCCGGGATTGCTTATCATCCGCCCGTCCGAGTGAAACAAAAACGTTCATGGCATCAGCGTTTCTGGCGTTGTCCGCCTGGCAGGTCATGCTGGCGGGGCTGCTGTTCTTCGGCGGCATCTACCTTGTGTTCGGCGCGGCCACCTGGCTGCTGACCCGGAACATTCTCCCCGCGCTGGGTCTGGGCCGCACCCTCGACCCCCGCCCGCTCGCGCCGGGGCAGCTGCGCCGCGAGCTTGCGCAGTCCGGCATTTCCGTACTGCTGTTCGGCACCGGCATGATCTTCCCCTGGGGACTGCTGCAACTGGGCTGGGCCCGCCTGGCCATGGACGCCAGCGCCACCCGCATCGTCCTGGAAATCCTCTTCCTGCTCGCCTGGAACGACGTCCACTTCTGGGTCAACCATCGCCTGCTGCACACCCGCCTGCTGCGCCGCTTCCACCTGCCGCATCACCGGTCCATCGTCACCACGCCCTTCTCCACCTACAGCTTCCATCCCATCGAGGCGCTGATGCTGGGCAATGTCATCCTGCTACCCATGGTGCTGCACGACTTCAGCTTCTGGTCGCTGCTGTCGGTGCCCCTGTTCAGCCTGTTCTTCAACTGCATCGGCCACGCCAACTACGACTTCTTCCCACGCGTGTCCTATGCCCACTGGTTCGCCGCCAGCCGCAGGCATCACCTGCACCATGCCTGCTACCACGGCAACTACGGCTTCCAGTTCACCTTCATGGACCGCCTGTTCCGCACCCGCCTGGCCGCCGATGCCGCCGCGCGGCAGTTGCAGGCCCACGAAGCGCGAGCCCAGTCCGATGCGCGAGCCCGGTCCGATGCGCGCGCATAGCCGGGCTTCCATCCCGATCCGGCGCGCCGCGCTGCCGGCCTTGCGCAACCGCCGGGACATCCAGAGCATCGCCTACCTGGTCGCCCTCCCGGCCCTGGCGGCCTGGCAATGGCGCTACGGATTCCAGTGGCTGCTCTACGCGTCGATGTTGTTCCTGACCCTGGGCATAGGCGTGATCCATCACAACCACACGCACCTGCGCATGTGGCATGGCCGCTGGGCGAATCGCGCCACGGACTTCTGGATCACCTTGCTGCAAGGCCACCCCACCTTCGTGTTCTATCCCGCCCACGTGGCGAATCATCACCGGCACCGGCATGGCGCCCGCGACGCGGCCCGCACCTACCGTTTCGGCGGCGACACGAACCATCTGTGGGGCTACCTCATCCACCCCGTGCAGGCGGTGTGGGTCCTGTACCCGCTCTTCATTGCCTGGCTGGGCCGCTTGCGGCGCCACCACCGGGGCGCCTGGCGCTACTGCATGGCGCAATACGGCGCCTGGCTGGGCCTGTGGGGCGGGCTGCTGGCGCTGGACCCCGCCAAGGCGCTGGTCTACGTCATCGTGCCGCAGCTGCACGGGCTGCATTGGCTACTGGCGACCAACTACCTGCAACACGCCCACGCCGACGGCGGACCGCGGCGCGGCCAGACCCTGAGCTACGCACGGAATTTCGAAGGCCTGCTCAATCCCCTGTTTTTCAATATCGGCCTGCATACGGCGCACCACGAGCACTCGCGCGCGCACTGGTCCGAACTGACCCGCCTGCATCGCGACCACTATCGCGCGCGCGTGCCGGCCCCCCTGAACGAAGGCGGCCTGGTGCCGTACATGTTCCGCGTCTTCGTCCTGGGGAAGTTGTCCGCGCGCTTCCGCACGCGCTCCCTCATGGCGCCGGCCACCGGCGCCGGGACCGTTGCGACAGACACGTCCGACTCCGCCACCCGGCGTGTTCCCGGACATTTCCGCTAGAACCGCCACCCGCGCGCACCCGCCTTCCAACAAGAGGATCCCATGCCCACCCCGTTTCATCGTGTCTACCTGGAAAGCGCCGGCTACTTCATGCCGGGCAGCCCCGTGTCCAACGAGGAAATGGACCGCTATATCGCGCCGTTGAATCGTATCTCCGGCCGCATCAAGCAGCGCATCCTGGCCGAGAACGGCATCAAGCAACGCTATTACGCCATCGATGCCGACGGCGCCACCACGCTCACCAACGCGCAGCTGGCTGTCGGCGCCATCCGCGACTGCCTGCGGCGCAATGAAATCCTCCTGGACGACATATCGCTGCTGGCCAGCGGGTCCTCGGGCGGCGACGCCCTGATGCCCGGCTTCGCCAACATGATCCAGGGCGAACTGGCCGCGCCGCCCATGGAAACCCTGTCCGTGCATGGCATCTGCGCGGCGGGCGTGGCGGCGATCCAGGCGGCAGCGCAGGCGGTCGAGCTGGGTGGGCACGCCAGCGCCCTGGCCGTGGCCAGCGAAATGCCCTCGCGCCTGTTCAAGCGCTCGCGCTTCGCGGCGCGCGGCTACGACGCCGACTTCGACGCCCACTTCCTGCGCTGGATGCTGTCCGACGGCGCGGGCGCCGTGGTGCTGGGCCAGGGCCGCCGCGCGCTGCCCGGCGCCTCGCGGGGCGTGCGCCTGCGACTTAAATGGGTGCACCAGCGCGCATTCTCCGGCGACTATCCGGTGTGCATGCAGCTGGGCCTGTCCGCGGACCGCGCCCGCGGGCACCTGGATTATCCATCCTGGACCGACGCCGAAGCCGACGGCGCGCTGTCGCTGCGCCAGGACATCCGGCTGCTGCCGCACCTGTTCGACATCGGCATCCACGAATATGCCGGATTGGTGCGCGACGGCTGGGTGGATCCGCGACGCATCCACCATTTCCTGTGCCACTACTCGTCCGAGAAGTTCATCCCGGTGGTGGAGGACCTGCTGGAGAAGGCCGGCCTGGCGATCGCCCGCGAGCGCTGGTTCAGCAACCTGGCCTGGCGCGGCAATACCGGCGCGGCATCCATTCTCATCATGCTGGCTGAATTCCTGGAGACGCGGGAAATCCGGCCGGGCGAGCAGCTACTCTGCTACATCCCCGAGTCGGGCCGCTTCACCACGGCGTATATGTTGTGGGAGGCCGAGGCGGCGGACGGCGCGGCGCCGGCCGCCGGCGGCGGCGCGGGCAAGGGAACAAGCAGCGACGGCGCGCCCAGCGTCGCGTCCTGCAAGGCGGCAAGCAGCACGGCCGCCGACGATATCGCCCCGCCGCACGATCCCGATACGGCCCCCGGGAGCCTGGGCCCGCTGCTGACCGAGCTGGCGTCGATCTGGCACGACTACCGGTCGCGCGTGTGGCGCACGCCCGTCATCCGCCACTTGCGCAACCGCCGCTTCCAGGCCGCCGACTACGTGAACTGGATGGCGAACTGGATTCCCCAGGTGCGCGAGGGCAGCAAGTGGATGCGCGAGGGCGCCGCCTCGCTGGGTCCCGCGTGGCAACCGTTGGCCGCCCTCATCGATACGCACGCGGGCGAGGAACAGAACGACTTCAAGATTCTTTTCGAGGACTACCGCAAGGCGGGCGGCGCCGTCGAGGACATCGACGCCCTGCGCCGCAATCCCGGTGGCGAGGCGCTCAACGCCTATCTGCACAGCCTGGCCGGCACCCGCGATCCCATCGGCCTGCTGGGCGCCATCTACATCATCGAGGGCACGGGCCAGCGCATCGTGCCGGCCCTGCTGCCGCTGCTCAAGGCCAGCCTGTCCTTGCCGCCGGATGCTTTCCGCTTCCTTGAATACCATGGCCAGAATGACGAGCACCATCTGGCGCGCTGGCTCGCCGCGGTGGAACTGGCGCTGGATTGCGACGAGGACGGCAATGCCGGGCGGCGCATCGTGGATACGGCGCGCCGGACGGCGGCGTTGTACCTGATGCAGTTCCAGCACGTAATGGAGGCAACCGCGGAAACAACTACGGACACGGACACGAACACGGGCAGCCCCGAAAAGGACGATGCGGCATGAATCAGGAACCCGAATTCCTGGCGCGGGCCCATGACCCCGCCGACCCCAATCCCTGGCTGGCCCTGTACCTGGACCGCAGCACGCCCTTGCCCGACAAGGTGAAAAAGGCCTGGCTGACCGACTCGAGCAGCCGCTCGCGCCAGTACCTGCTGCCTTTCCTGCGGCCACTGGCGCGCGCCTTCATCATCCTGATCCAGGTGGTGAAGACCTTCCTGCCCAGGCGCTGGTCCCATTCGCGGCTGCTGCATCGCATCCTGGCGTGGGGCCTGGAGCGCTTCGTCTCCCCCGAGGCCAATTGGCTCATCCTGCGGCACTTCCACCTGGGCGCGCAGATCCTGGCCTTCATCGCCGCCAACTCGCCGGTGCCGGTCACGACCTCGCCGCTGGAGCCGCGCAAGATCGAAGACCTGAAGGACGATCTTTTCGTCAAGCACGACCTCAATCTCTTCAACTTCGTCATCCGCCTGAACCAGGCGCTGCGCGACGCGGGTATGGACATGCACGCGCCGGCGCGCGTGGACTACTCGATGATCCGCGATCCGGGCTTGCGGCTGGAAGACCTGCCGCACAAGCCGCTGAACTTCCTCGACCTGCAAAGCGCGATCGAGCTGTTCACGCCGCTGTACCAGTTGATGCTGACCGACAACGACTTCTGGCGCGCCGCCAATTCCCTGCAACTGGACGAGACCATAGGCATCTACGCCGCCAAGCTGCTGGGCGCGCCCCAGCACCTGATCCTGGTCAACAACAATCATCCGCTGGTGCCCATGTCCACGTTGCGGGCAGGCTACCGGCTGGTGCTCCATGGGCTGTCCACCGAAATGCTGCACAGCCTGCTGATGGAACTGAAGGCCGCCCAGGAGGGCGGCACGCCGCCGGCGCCCATCGCGTGACGGGGGCGCCGGACGGCTTGCTTCAGGCCGCCTTGGCCGGCACCAGCAGCACCGGGCACGTCGACAGGCGCAGGAACGCCTCGGCGACGCTGCCCAGCATCATGCGCTGGAAGCCGCGGCGGCCATGGGTGCCGAGCACCACGAGGTCGACGCCCTCTTCCTCCGCCGTTTCCTGCAGCTGCTGCGCGATGGTCTGGGTGATGCCTTCCTTGTCGATGAACCGGGCATTGCCCCGCACGCCCGCGGCCTGCAGGCGCTGGTTGGCGGTCGCCACCACCTTGTTGGCCTCCTCGATCATGGCGTCGCGAAACGGTGTCACGTCGTAGACGGCCGCGGTGTAATAGGCGCTGGAGTATTCGACGACATAGACCGGCACCACTTCCGCGTTTTCCTTGCTGCCCAGGTGCAGGGCATGTTCGAAGGCGGCCTGGGCCACGTCGCTGCCATCGAGGGCAACCAGAATTTTGCGATACATGAAAAGCTCTCCTAGGATCGACGTTGATGTGTCCATGATCAGGCGCACGCCGCTTGAACGCCATGACCCCGGTCAAGAAAAGGGCCCTCCACGCCGTGCAGCTTACGCCGCTTGCTGCGCCCTCCCCGCACTGTACCCTGGCGGGCGGCGACCCGCACGCCGTTTGAGCCACGTCAATATGCCGCCAGCCCCCCACGCCTACGATCCGGGCTGGGATTTCATGATCATTGCTGGGGTTGCCCATGTTCAAACGCATCGCCGTCCACCTCGATGACGACGCCGCGTGCACGCGCCGCGTGCGGGCCGCGGCACAGGCCGCCCGTGACCACGCGGCCACCCTGGTCGGCATCTATACCAGCTACCTGCCGCCGCAGTACGCCTACGACGAGGGCATCGTCCCGGACGATGTCTATGCGGTGCTGCAACGCCGCCTCACGGACAATCGCAACGCCGCCCGCGAACGCCTGCAACAGGCGGCGCGCGAGGCCGGCGTGCCGGTCTTGTGGCGCGCTCCCGAAGGCTCGCCGGCGGAGGCGCTGGCCCGCCATGCGCGCACCTGCGACCTGCTGGTCCTGGGCCAGTCCGGCGAGGACGACCCGGAGAGCGTGGTCACCCCGTATTTCACCGAGTCCGTCATCATGACGCTGGGGCGGCCGGTCCTGATCATTCCCGCGACCGGCGACCTGCCGCCGCTCGGCCACAACATCCTGTTCTGCTGGGACCAGGGGCGCGAGGCCGCGCGTGCGCTGAGCGATGCCGATCCCGTGCTGCGCCGGGCCAACGAGGTGCTGGCGCTGTCGGTGACCTCGCGCCCCGTCGCCCCGGCCGCCCGCGACGACCTGCTCGACTATTTCTCCGCGCACGGCTACCCCATCCCCCAGCGACTGGTACGCGACGGCCACCAGAGCGACGTCGGCCGCATCATCCTGGAATGCGCGGACGAGCGTGGAGCCGACCTCGTCATCATGGGCGCCTACGGCCACCACCGCTTGCGCGAATGGGTCATGGGGGGCGCGTGCAGCGCCGTGCTGCGGGCCGCGACCGTGCCCGTGCTGCTGTCTCATTGACCGGCGGGACGTATACTTGGGCACGCTTCCCATCCCTACGCCATGCCTCCGGTCCTGCCGTCGCTCCTGCTCGCCCTAGCCTGCATCGCCGTGGGCTTTCTTGCCGCGCGCCTGCGACAGCGCCGCGGCGCGGGGGCGGACAAGCCCGCCTCGCCCGCGCCCGGCGAGGCCCGCCTCTACGGCATCATCCAGTCGGCCATGGAAGCCATCATTACGGTGGATGCCTCGCAGACCATCGTCATCTTCAATCCCGCCGCCGAGCGGATTTTCCTGTGCCCGGCCACCGAAGCCATCGGCACGTCGCTCAACCGCTTCATTCCGCAGCGCTTCCGCCATACGCACCCGCGGGACCTGGCCCGCTTCGGCCGGACCGGAGTATCGGAGCGGCAGATGGGCGGCGACCGCAAGGTCACCGGCCTGCGCGCCAACGGCGAGGAATTCCCGCTGGAGGCGTCCATTTCGCAATGGGAAGACGAGCACGGCAAGCTCTACACCGTGCAGTTGCGCGATGTCACCGAGCGGGAAAGGGCCAACCAGGAACTCGAGGCCTCGCGCAACGAACTGACACGGCTGTCGACCGCCATCCAGAACATCCGCGAAGAAGAGAAAGCCCACATCGCGCGCGAACTGCACGACGACCTCGGGCAAAGCCTCACGGCCATGAAGATGGGCCTGTCGCTGCTGGAAGGCATGCTGCCGGCCGATGCCACGCCGGCGCGCGCGCAGGCGGCGTCGCTGCATGCCCTGATCAATGCCACCGTGGGCTCGGTGCGACGGATCGCCTCCAGCTTGCGGCCCGTCATGTTGGATGACCTCGGACTTTTCGCGGCGGTCGAATGGCTGGCCCAGGACTTCAACGAGCGCTACGCTATCGAGACAGATGTTCATATCAGCGGCGAACAGATAGAGTTGGGGCATGCGCTCACCACCGCGGTTTTCCGCATCGTCCAGGAAGCCTTTACCAACACGGCGCGGCACGCGGGCGCCAGCCGGATTTCCCTGCGCCTGGAATGCGACCCGCAATCCTGTCGCCTCGACATCCGCGATAACGGCGTCGGTGCCACGCCCACGCAAATGGCCAAGGTGGAGTCCTTCGGCTTGCTAGGCATTCGTGAGCGCGTGCGCCTGCTGGGCGGGACGCTCAGCGTGCATAGCGAGCCGGCGCAGGGATTTCACCTGGTCGCCACCCTACCCATCACCACCGACACCGTCGAAGAGACATCATGACGCGCATCCTGCTGGCCGACGACCACACCCTGGTCCGTGAGGGATTGAAACAGATCCTGGGCATGGCCGACGGCCTGACGGTCAAGGGCGAGGCAGCCAACGGGGCCGAGGCCCTGGCGCTGTTACGCCAGGGCGAGTGGGACATGCTGCTGCTGGACCTGTCCATGCCGGGCCGCAGTGGCGTCGAACTGATCCGCCAGATCAAGGATGAATTTCCGCGCCTGCCCATCCTGGTGCTGACCATGCATGGGGAACAGCAATATGCGGTGCGCGCGTTGAAGGCCGGCGCATCGGGGTACCTGACCAAGGAAAGCGCCGCGGCCGAGCTGGTGGCGGCAGTGCGCAAGGTAGCCTCGGGCGGCGTCTACCTGAACATGGACATCGCCGAAAAAATCGCGCGCGACTTCCAGCCCGAGGGTGCGGCGCTGCCCCACCAACAGCTGTCCGACCGGGAATACTCGGTCTTCCGCCACCTGGCGATGGGCCGCACCATCGGCGAGATCGCCACCCTGCTGTGCATCAGCGGCAAGACCATCAGCACCTACAAGACACGCATCCAGCAAAAGATGCGGATCAACAACCAGGCCGAACTGATCCACTACGCCATCAAGCACCGGCTATTGGACGAGACCGGCGAGGGCTTCGAGTAGCCTCCTCCGGCGGCTGTTGCGCAAGCCCCGGCCGGAAGTGGGTACGATAGCTGACCCATACCAGCAGCGTGACGGTGATACCCGTGGCGGCGAAACCCAGGGCAACGCCCCAGAACGCCGCGCCGTGGTTGAGGATGTAGCCGGACAGCATCAGCCCCAGCGGCAGGCCGTAGACCGCCATGGATCGCAGGCCGATCACGCTGCCGCGCACGGCGGGCGAGACCTTGCCCAGCAGGAAGGCCGCCATGGGGATCATGCAGAGATTCTGCGCGACGCCGGCCAGGTAGATGGACGCGAAGACGAACGGCAGCGAGCGGCTCGCGGCGAAGATCACGATCAGCACATGCCAGGCGATGCTGGAGCACAGCATCGTCACCGCGGGATTCGGCAGGCGCAGGCGCGACAGCAGAATGGACGACGTGATGCTGCCCGTCGCCGTGACGGCGATCAAGGTTCCCAGCCCATACTCGTCCATGCCGAAGCGCTCCTTGGCGACATAAGGCAGCAGGCCCGTGACGAAGGGATAGGCCGAGAAATTGACCAGGAATGCCATGATCATCGTGGCGGTCTGCGCCGGCGCCCCGCGTACGGAGCGCAGCGCCGCCCCGAACTGCCCCAGGACCGTGCAGCCTGCCCCGTGCGGGGCGACGCGCGCCATGCGCAGCCGATACGTGAAGAACGCCGCCACGACATAGAGGGCCACCACGATGACATAGGCCCATGCCAGGCCCAGCGTGGCCATCAGCGCCGCGCCCGCCAGCGCCCCGCCCATCCGCGCCAGGTCGGTCGTCATCCGCGACAGTCCGATGGCGGGCAGGATCAGGTATCCCGGGACGATGCCGCTGGTCACGACGTTGCGCATGCCGATGTCCGAAGGCCGGACCAGGCCGCTAAGCGTGGCGAAACCCAGCGCCAACCAAGGCGTCAGCCAGCGCATGTGGGCGAAGACCAGCAGCATGACGGCGACGACGGCATAGAACATCCGCATCGCCAGCATGGTGTTGCGCTGGCCGTGGCGGTCGCTCAGCACGCCCAGCAAGGGCGACAACAACGTGCCCAGGTACTGGAGCGACGCGATGGCCGCCATGAGCACCACCGACCCCGTCTCGGTCAGGACATACCAAGCCAGGGCCAGCGTTTCGATCTCGAAGGCGCAGGACGTGCACAGGTCCGAGACCCACTGCCTGCGGTAGTTCTGGATGGCGAACGGCCGGACAGCCGGTTCGGACAAAGGGGGAACGGCGGCCGTCACGTCGTGCCCCGGTCGGGCCATCGGCAAACATCGTCAGGAATCGTTCCAGGAGCCCCTCTCGCCATTCTTCCCACGCTCGTCTCCCCAAGCAGGACGTGACGCTGGACGGGTCCCGGCGGCGATCGCCACGGGGAGCCGCCCGCTCGCTCTCTTGGCGGCCATGTTAACCACACATGGCTATTTGACGCCACCCCGTGACGCCTCCCCGCCATCCGTCCGTCCCCCGATGGCAGGCGGCGGAGCGCTGCCTGCCATCGGGGCCAGCCCGGGCAACGCCGAAATGGCGGCGCTGCACACCATCACCGAGCCACGCTTCCCTGGCCCTATTTGCAAGGAAAGATGAATGTCACCCCGCTGTCACGCGGTCCCCCGAACATCGACCGGCATCCACGGCAGGAGCTGACATGCGTCCAGGCACCATCAACGACATCCTGCGGCGCTTCGCCGCGACCGGCAGCGAACGCCGGCATACACGGACACTGGTCGCCTCGGGCGACTGGCGCCGCGCGGACGACGACACGACGCGTTGCGCTGCCTTCGACGCCCGGGTCAAGCGCGAGTCCGGACTGGCCGAGGCCGTGCGCGGCACCAACGATTTCCAGCCGGCGGCCTTCCTGCCCGAGGGCGCCGCCGCCCGGCGCGCGGTCGCCCGCGTGGTCCTGCAAACGCCCACGGCGTCGATATCGGGCACCGGCTTCCTCATCAGCCCCACGCTGTTCATCACCAACCAGCACGTCGTCGCCGACGCCCATGCCGCGGGCCTGGCCACGCTGGTCTTCGATGACGAACTGGACGAACGGGGCCTGCCCCGCCCTCGCACCATTTTCCGGCTGGCGCCCGGGCGCTGCGCATTGTTCTCTGACGAACAGGACCTCGACTATGCCTTGGTCGCCCTGGGCGAGCGCGTGCAGGGCGACGCGACCTTGGTTGAACTGGGCTACTGCCCCATCAGCTTCACGCCGGACCGCCACCGCAAGGGCATGAGCGTCAACATCATCCAGCATCCGGAAGGCATGCCCAAGACCATCGCCATCCGGAACAACCTGCTGACCGCGCGCACCGACACGCGGCTGCTCTACGAAACCGATACGGACTTCGGATCATCGGGCGCGCCCGTCTATAACGATCAATGGGACGTCATCGCCTTGCATCACTATGGCGCGCCATCGGCGTCGGCGCAACGCGCGCCCGCCGCCGGCGATGCGCAGGTCCCCAATGCCAATGCGGATGCGGATGCGGATGCGGATCTCGGCGTAGCCCAGGTTAACGAGGGCATCCGCATCAGCAGCATCTATCAAGACCTGCAGTCCCGCTTGCCGGGGTTGGACGCCGCCGCGGCCGCGCTGGTTCGCGACGCACTGGACCGATGGGTGGATCCGTCGCCGGCGGCGGGTCGGCAGCTGGAGCACAGGGCGCCCACGACCGCCAGCGGCGAAGCGCGTGTCGCCGCCAGCGAAACGCCTGGCGCGGGGCCTGACTCCGCCCTGGCCTTACCGCTGTCGGTGACGGTAACCCTGGGCGGCACCGCGATGGCGTCCGCCACGCCCGCAGCGGCATCCGCCGTCGCGCTCATGCCGGCGTTCCCTCGTGCCACGGAAACCGCCCCTGCCCAGGCGGGTCCCGCCAGCGCGCCACGGCCTGCGGCAAGAACACTCAAACATGGAGAGTACGGCGGCCTGCGCGAGCGTATCGGCATCGATACCGACTACGGCAATCGCAACGGCTTCAGCGGCAGGTTCATCCCTGGCCTGAAACTGGACCTCGGCAAGATCGCCGCGCCCCGCAAGTCCATCCTCGCACCTCTCCAGGAAAGCGCCGCGGACGGCGCGCCAGGCGAATTGCGCTACCAGAACTTCAGCGTCCTGGTGCACAAGACCCGCCGCCTGGCCTTGTTCACCGCCACCAATATCGACGGCGCAAGCTGGCTGGCAATCGACCGCAAGACGGGGCAGCCCGCCACCGTGCCGACGGAGGGCGATGCCTGGTACGACGACCCGCGCATCCATCCGTCCTATACCGTCGGCCAGGCTTTCTATTCCGGCTGGAGCCATCTGTTCGACCGCGGCCACCTGACCCGCCGCGAGGATCCCACCTGGGGCAAGTTTGCCGCGCGTGCCAATGCCGACACCTTCCATTTCACGAACTGCACGCCGCAGCACTGGCAGTTCAACGAGTCCCTTGAATACTGGCAAGGCATCGAACGCTACGTCCTCGAAAAAGGCATCTTCGACAGTGGCCGAGACAAGCCAGTGACGGTGCTGCAAGGCCCGGTCTTCGATGACATCAACGACCTGTGGGCGGACGACGTGCAGGTGCCCTCGGCTTTCTGGAAAATCGTCGTCTGGAAGGGCGCCGGCGGCCTCAAGGCCGTGGCGATGATCGCGGACCAGAGCGCCTTGTTCTCGCGGCAAAGGCATGGCTCGGCGCCAGCACCCAAGGACACGCCGGTGGACGTGTTGCAATGGCGCGCATCCATACCCACCATCGAAAGCCGGACGGGCCTGGACTTGGGGCCGCTGCGTGCCTACGATACCGCGGGCGCCGACCTGCCCGTCGTCGGCGAGGTGCTGATGCCCATCACGCGCTGGGAAGATATTCCGCTGGAATAGGCAGGCCGACATCGATACGACGATGGCTCGAACCGCTTGCAGGATAGCCGTGACCGCGCAGTTGGCGTTACCGCGCGGGCGACCACCGATACAGCGTGGAGAGGGCCCGCATCCGCGTGCAGGCCCCGATGCCAGGCCATGGAACGGGGCCGCGCCCGCCGGTCAGGCCTTGTTGAAGCGGGCCAGGAACGATTGCGTGGCGGCCTGCGCGGGATTGTCGATGACCTGTCCGGCAGGGCCGGACTCGACCACGACGCCGTCGCGCATGAATATCACCTCGTCGGCAACCTCGCGCGCGAATGCGATTTCGTGGGTCACGAGGATCATGGTCATGCCGTCCTCGGCCAGCGCCTTGATCACCGCCAGCACCTCGCCGACCAGTTCCGGATCCAGGGCCGACGTCGCCTCGTCGAACAGCATGACGGACGGCCGCAGCGCCAGGGCTCGCGCGATCGCCACGCGTTGCTTCTGGCCGCCGGACAGCATGTCGGGATAGGCATTGGCCTTCTCCGCCAGCCCGACGCGCGTCAGCAGCTCCATCGCGAGCGCGTGCGCGCGCGCCTTCGGCACCTTCTGCACCGTCACCGGACCTTCCATGACGTTCTGGACCGTCGTCATGTGCGGAAACAGGTTGAAGTGCTGGAACACCATGCCCGTGGTGGCGCGATAGCTCGCAAGGTCCTTCTCGTGCATGCGGCGGCCCTCGCCGCTGTCGAAGTCCATGCTGCGTTCGCCGACCCTGATCCTGCCGCCATCGGGCATGGTCAGCAGGTTGATGCAGCGCAGCAGCGTCGACTTGCCCGAACCGGACGGACCGATCATCGCCACCACGGCGCCCTTGCGCACCCGCAGCGAGATGTCCTTCAGCACCACGTGGTCGCCGAAGCGCTTGCTGAGGTTATTGATCTCTATCATCGGCGCGCTCATGATGCATTCCTGTCCTGTTTGGCCAGGCGATTTTCGATGCGCTTGGACCACAGCGTGGCCGGGAACAGCACGATGAAATAGCAGATGGCGGTGATGGTGTAGAGCTCCAGCGGGCGATACGAATCATGCGCGGCCGACTGGGCCTGGTACAAGAGATCCGGCACGGCGATGACCGACAGCAGCGAAGTGTTCTTCAACTGCATGATCGACTGGCTCATCAACGGCGGCACCATGCGCCGGAAGGCCTGCGGCAGGATGATGCGCCGCATGACCTGCTTGGTGCGCATGCCCATGGCCAGGCCGGCTTCCGTCTGCCCCCAGTCCACGCCAAGGATGCCCGCGCGCACGATCTCCGAGTAGAACGCGCCGCCGTAAAGGGTGAGCGACAATGCCGCCGCGGAGGTGGGCGACATCTCGATATTCGTCAGGATGGGCAGCGCGTAGTAGAACCAGATCAGTTGCACCAGCACTGGCGTGCAGCGAAAGATTTCCACATAGGCGCGCAGGATGCCCGCGATGAAGCGCGGCGCGCGCACGCGACCGATGCCGACGACCAGGCCCACGGCCAGGCCCGCCACGACCACGATGACCGTGTACACCACGGTATAGGCCAGGCCACTGAGCAAAAGCTTGTGATAGACCCAGATGGCGCCAAAGTCCCACTGATACACAACCACTCCTTGAAATTCTGCGCGATGCCCGCTCGCCCGCCGGGGAGGGCGGAGGGCGGGCGGGCCGGGACGATAGTCCCTGCCGGGGTCCTAGAACGTGGCTTCCTTGGGGAACAGCTTGGGATCGACGCCAGCCAGCTTCTGCATGTTGTCGACGATGGTCTGCTTGATCGCGCCCTTGGACCGTTCGGTGGTCAACCATTGGTTGACGTATGCGGTAAAGGCCTGGTCGGGCTCCTTCTGCACGCCGATGGAGGTCGGCGCCGTCGCGGCCGGCGTCGGGATCACCAGGTGGCCCAGCTGCGGCGACTTCGACAGCACGGTCACGGCCAGCAGGATCACCAGCACTTGCGCATCCACGCGTCCCGTCTGCAAGGCAAGCGTCGCATCGCCGGACGTCTCGAAGCGGTGCAGGGCCGCCTTGGTCAGCGTCTGCGTGGCGAAGGTGTCCTGGTTGGAGCCCTGGTCGACCGACAGGCGCACTTCCGGTTTGTTGACGTCCTCCCAGGTCTTGGGATCGAAGCTCTTCTTGGCGACCAGCGTGAACGTGTTCTGGAACAGGGGGTCCGTGAAACCCACGGTCTTCTTGCGCTGCTCGGTGGGCGCCAGGCCGAACATGCAGTCGATCTTGTTCGATTGCAGGTCCAGCACGGCGTTGCCCCACGTGGTGTCGATGGCTTGCAGCTTGACGCCCATGGACTCGGCCAGGTGATTGGCGAAATCGACGCAGAAACCTTGCCACTGGCCGGTCGCCACGGACTTGACGTAGTAAGGCGCCGCGCCGGCGATGAAGCCCGTGCGCAGGACCTTGGTGCGCTTCACGCGCTCCATGGTCGATTCGTTCTGGGCGAAGGCCGGCATGGAAATCATCGAACCGAGGCCGAACGCGCACGTGGCCGAAACAAAACTTCTGCGTGTAATCACGGCAGTCTCCTGAGTACATGACAGCGCCTGATGCGCTTCGGACTGCCCGGCCCCGCGTGGCCGAGCTTGTCCACCGGGAGGAATTCTAATCGCGCCCATCTCCCTCCCTGGATGGGAGATACGCGAATCCGTCGGTTTTTTGTACGTTATCGGCGGGAATGTGGGGGATGCTTATTTTTGAGCGGGCATCAATGCGGGCAAACCCTGAAACGGTGGACGCGTCCCCTGCCTTGGACCGACTGTTGGGCTGGCACGCGCTTGGCAGGCGCGGCGCGGCCGGCATCAGGCCGACTGGAGCCGGATGGCGTCGATGAACCACCGCAGCATGCCCACGACGTCGAAAACGGGCAAGCCGGTCGCCCGGCGGACCGCTGCCGCGAAAGGCGGCATGTTGGTGCATTCGAACACGATGGCGCCCACGTCGGGATGGCGGGCCGCCAGCTCGCGCGCCGCGGCCACCATCTCCCGCTCCAGGATGGCGAAATCGGCTTCCCCGGGCTGCGCGCGGTCCGTGAAGACGCGCCGGAACAGGCTGTCCTCCGGCATGCCCAGGACCGGCGTCGTGCTGTCCACGCCGACGGCGGCCAGGTGAGCCGCGGTCAGGGCCCCCTGGTTGATGGTCAGTATGCCCACGCGCTTGCCGGCCGGCAGCATGCGTTCAACCGTCGGAACCTGCAATAGCGAACTGGTCGCCACCGGCACCGGCAGCCTGGCGCTCAATTCCCGCTGGAACAAGGCGAGGAAACCGCAGCTGGTCGTGATGCCGCGCACGCCCAGGGCGATCAGTTCCTGCGCCGCGTCCACGAAGGGGTCGAGCAGGCCGCGGCCCTGGTCCTCGATCACCCGCGCCGGCGTCGCGCCGCGCACGATCTTGAATTGCAGCGGCACGGACCAGGTGGCGGCATTGCCGATCTCGCCCGGGAAGCGCACGAAACGGGTGTCGAGCATGAGGACGCCCAGCGTAAGGCCATGAACGACCGGAGATGCGTGGTTCGTATCGTGCGTCATGATGGGCAGTCCTCGTCGATGCGGGGTGGGCCAAGGTCCTCGGCGGCCGCCAGGGCCGTGACGGACACGGGTCGCAGGGGCCAACGGGGGATGGCGCCGTCGATATCCGCCAGCGTAATCCTTTCCGTCCCGGCGCCGGCCGCCATGCCCGCCGCGTGCGCGCAGTAGCGGCCTTGGCACAGGCCCATGCCGACACGGCCGACCAGCCGGATCTCGCGCGCCGAGCGCAGGTCTTTCTTTGCCAGGGCGCGGCGGGTGACGCCTTCGCAGCGGCAGATGACGGCGTCCGGGGCCGGGGGCATGGCGTCTGGCGTTGTAGCGGCTGGCGGGGACGGGGCGGGCTCGGGGCCCGATGTCGATGTCGATGTCGATGTCGATGTGCTTGCCGGCTCGAACAAGCGCCAGATCGACTTCTGGAACAAGGCTGCGGCGCCACCGGGAGCCTCCCCGGCGGATGCCGCCGCCTGGGCGCCGGACGCAACGGACCCGGCCGCCGCGCCCTGCCCCGCCAGGCGGCTCATGACGCCGGCGGCCACGCGGCGTCCTTCGGTCAACGCCGCATCCGCGCCCAGGACCTGGTTGCAATCGCCGGCCCTGGCGATGACGATGCCGTGCATATCGCCGGCCGGTATGCCGCGATCGTTGCATGCCAGGCCGCCATGCAGCACCAGCAGATCAACGTCATAGTCCCGCCCCTTGCCGCACCGATCCCGCGTCCATACCCGCAGCGACCCACCCACATGAGCCCCATCTACCGCCTCCGCCGGTGCGACCGCCGTAACGGCCGTTCCCGTCAAGTACGGCACGCGCGCCGCGCGCAGGCGGCGGAAATACCCGGCGGCTTCCAGCAACTGCCTGGGCCCGGCCGCCAGCCCCGCCACCGCCCCGGGACTTGTCCACAGGTTGCGAAATAACGCGGCTGCTTCCAGCACGGCTACCGGGGCATTCCCCATGGCCGCCAGCTGCGCGCCCAGGGCCAGCGGTAGCGGGCCGTTGCCCGCCACCAGGATACGGCCTCGCGGCGCCTGTCCGCTCTCCTTCAACTGCACCTGCAGGCCGCCTGCCGTCACCACGCCGGGCAATTCCCAGCCGGGCACATGCGGCGCGCGTTCGGTGGCGCCCATCGCGAAGATGACGGCCCGGGGCCGCACCAGCATCACCCTGCCCGCGGCGCGGCTGTCGATCATGCAGACGCCATCGCCGTCGATGCCCAGGAAGACCGCCGAGGTCAATAAGCGGATGCGGTCGGACAGTCCCGCCATGTCGCGCTGCAAGGCGGCCCAATGCTTCTTGTGCCGCGCCGGCATCGGCACCGCGCTCGGACCACCGTCGTAGGCGGCGCGATGGATGGCGCCGCCGGGGTGGGGACGCTGCTCGACCAGCAGGACCCGCGCCCCGCGTGTCGCGGCCTCGATCGCCGCGCTGACGCCGGCCGGGCCGGCGCCCACCACTAGAAGTTCATAAGACGTGGACATACAGGCGCCCTCTCATCAACAAATCCGGGACAAGGGCGTCCTGCTGCCCCCCATCCGCAACCCGCAAGACAAGACCATCGCGACGCCCTCAGAACGCGCCGGGCGTGACCACGGCATCGGGCCGGGCCAAGGTCAGGCAGGACTCGACCGCCGCACCGCCGTCGACCGACACCAGGCATCCCTGGCATTGCCCGATGCCGCAGAAATAACGGGCCTGCTGCCCGCCCGCGGCCGGCCCGAAATCCTTGACCCAGGCGCGCCGCAAGGCCAACGCCAGCGTCTCCCCATCGCGAAAGGAAACGGGACGCCCGTTCCAATAAAACTGGCTCATGGCTG
This sequence comes from Achromobacter aloeverae, assembly GCF_004121055.1. GTDB lineage: Bacteria > Pseudomonadota > Gammaproteobacteria > Burkholderiales > Burkholderiaceae_B > Bordetella_C > Bordetella_C aloeverae. The sequence goes on along the minus strand of NZ_PYAL01000010.1, from coordinate 237,923 downwards.
CCCTCCCATGACCGCGGAATCGAACCCCGCGACGAAACGGGCGGGCGCCAGCGCCTCGATATCCAGGCTACAGGACGCTCCCGCCACGATCCGCGCCGCCAGCTTGCCCATCAGGGGGCCAAGGCAGATCCCATCGCCTTCGAAACCGGTGGCGATGGTCAGCCCCGCTATCGCGGGATGCCGGCCGACGATGGGCAGGCCGTCCACGCTGGCCGTGCGTACCCCCGAAAACGTGCGGATGACGCGCCGGCGCGCCAGCGGCGGATAGGCATCCAGGGCCTCGCGCAAGATGGTGGAAACGTGCCGCACCGTGGTCTCCCGGTCCGCCTGGCCTTCTTCCCGCGTCCCGCCGATGAGCAGCTGGCCGGTATTCAAGGGATCGATGACCAGGCTCACCGGATTGCGCCGGGACGCATCCGCGCTGCGCTTGGCGGCCAGGTAGGCCGCCGACATCAACGGCCCGGCGAAGGCCGGGACGTTATCGGCGGCCCGGTCCGTGATGATGATCTGCCCCTTGCGCGGCACCAGGATCTCTCCCAGTCCGGCCAGGGCTGTCGATCCCAGTCCGGCGGCGACCAGGACGGCATCGCCGGAGAGCGCGCCGGCATCGGTTTCGACACCGGTGGCGCGCCCGCCGTCGACCTTGATGCCGCGCACCGCCGCATGGCGGACCACGCGCGCCCCGGATTGCTTGAGCAGGCGGTCGACGATCTGGTAGCCCAGGGCATGGCCGTCCTGCGGCACGGCCAGCGCCCCCACGATGGCGGGCGACACGCCCGGCACGCAGCGGCCGAACTCGGCGCCGGTCAGGTTTTCAACGCGCACGCCGGCGCTTTCCAGGTCGCGGCCATGCAGGGCCATGAGCTCGGCTTCCGCCTCGGTACGCGCGAACAGGAAGGTGGGGCGTTGCTGGAACAGGCCTTCCAGCAAGCCATCGCGGGTCAGCTCGACATAGAGGTCGCGCGCGTGGCGGGCGATATTCATCAGGAAGCCCGGCTTCTTGCTACCCACCGAAACCAGGCCATCGGACGCGCCGGAGGCGCCGGCCGCGGGCGTGCTGGCGTCCAGCACTGTCACCGCGCAACCCGCCTGGCGCAGAAAATACGCGGCCGATGCGCCGACGATGCCCGCGCCTACGACCAGGACATGCGAACTTGCCCCTGCGGGCGCCGCCCCTGCTTTCATGATTCAAGAACCTTGTCTCGGCACAGGGGCCAGCCAGCCGGGGCCATCCCGGCGCCGGGCATCCGGACCGTGCAAAGTCGGTGATTTTATCGCCGGACCGGCGGTGCGTGCAGGCGCGACCACGGCCCCCGCGGACCCATGCCCGCATCGCGGCTCCCAGCCGGGCCTGGCGGCCCGTCCCGGCCGCGCGGTCCTTGCCTACTCCATCTTTATATTGGCCGACTTGATGACCTTTTCCCACTTCTCGCTCTCGGCCAGCGTATAGCGGGCGAAGTCCTCCGGCGAACTCGTGATGATCTCGAAGCCCACGTCGGTAAGCGTCTTCCTGCGCTGAGGATCCGCCAGGACCGTCTTGCTGTCGGCGGCTATCTTGCGGACGATTTCCGGCGACGTGCCCTTGACGGCGAACAGGCCGAACCAGACATCGGTCTCGAATCCGGGGTAACCCGACTCCGCGACGGTCGGGACGGCCGGCAACAGCGGATGCCGGTGATAGCTCGTCACGGCCAGCGTGCGCAGCTTGCCCGCGCGCGTATGCGGCAAGGTCGTCATGATCACATCGAACATCGAATCGAGGCGCCCTGCGAGCAAGTCGTTCATGGCCAGCGCCGAGCCCTTGTAGGGAACGCCCAGCATCTTGATGCCCGCGTGCGACATCAGCAATTCCATCGTCATGTGCGGCGTCGCGCCCACGCCGCCGCCGAACGTCAGGGCGCCCGGATGGGACTTCGCGTAGGCGACCAGTTCACCCAGGGACTGAAACGGCGACGACGCGGGAACGGAAAGCAATTGTGCGATCGCCACGAGCTCCGTCACAGGAACGAAGTCCCGTTGCGCGTCATAGGGCAGCCTGGCGAACAGGTGCGGCACCACCGCCTGCGTGGTCTGGGTCCCGAACAGCAGCGTGTACCCATCGGGTTTGGACTCGGCCACGATGCGCGAACCGATGATGCCGCTGGCCCCGTCACGGTTCTCGACGATGACGGGCTGCTTCCACAGCCGGCCCAGGCCCTCCGCAAGCGTCCTGGCCACCTGGTCGGTCGAGCCGCCCGCCGAGAACGGAACGATCATTCTTATGGGCCGGTCAGGGTATGTACCCTCGGCCCGGGCCGGCGCGCCGCCGATGAATGCCATCGTCAAGACCGCGGCCGCACAGGCGGCCAGCCGGCGCGATGCCGCATGCAATCTGCTCATGATGAGTTCCCTTGTATTGGTCGTTTTATGTCCGGACATCGAACCGGCCGCACGCCGGTTCGATGGGTACAAACCATGCTGCTAGGTCTTTCGTTCGCCCTCGATCAATCCCAGCGCGGCTTCTGTCAGTGCGTCGCCATGAAATCTTCGCGCATAGGCGACAGTCACAAGACCGTCCTCGATATCTTCCGCCAGCGCCTCCGGCGATCTCTCCATGGGATCGCCGAATCCCGCACCACCAGGCGTTTCCATCCTTATCGTGTCGCCGCCCGCAAGGATCAGGTGCCTCACCTTGGAGCCCAGCACCTGTTCGTCGGGACGGCCGGCATTGCGCAGCAGTCGGCCGAGCCCTCCCTCTCCGCCGCCCTCGGCGCCGGCCGCGCCGCGAATGTGGCTGTCCGACCGGGCCGAGAAAATCGTACCGTCCCGCAGCGCGCGCACCTCGCGGACGATGCCCAGCCCGCCACGGTGGCGCCCGGCGCCGGCGGAATCCACCGCAAGCCCGTAGTGCTCGACCCGCAACGGGCATTCGTGCTCCATGATCTCGGTCGGCAGGTTGCGGGAATTGGTGATGTGCACATGAATCCCATCCATGCCATCCCCGCCATCGCGCGCGCCGCCACCGCCGCCCAAGGTCTCGCCGCTCAGGTAGATGGATCCATCGTCTGGCCGGACGCCGGAAAACGAGATCGTCGGCATCGTATCGACGCCCGAGGCGATCGCGCGGTCCCTGGGCACCAGGCCCACGAATGCGCCGATGATCGCGCCCGCCAGGCGCTGGCAGGTAATCGTGCGCGCCCCGCATGCGCCAGGGGGACGCGGATTGACAATGGACCCCTCGGGCGCCTTGATCGCGATGGCCCGGGCCATTCCACTATTCGCCATCAGGTCCGGGTCCAGCATCGCCTTCACGCAGTAATAGACCGTGGCGCGCAAGGCGCTATCGGAGACATTGAGCGCACCGCCCGATTGCGGGCCGGAACCCTCCAGGTCGACGACCAGGGTCTCACCATCCCGATGGATCGTCGCCGTCAGCGGCACCGGACCGCCTTGGCCGCTGCCATCGTCATCCAGCCATGTCGTGAACGTGCTGCGCCGGGACGGCAATGCGGCCACCCGGCGTCGCGCGCGCTGTAGCGTATAGGCCAGCACGCCATCGACGGCGTCCTCGAATTTTTCCACGCCGCCCATGCGTTCGACCAGGCTGGCGATGGCGCCCGCGCCTTTCTCGTTGGTAGCGATCTGCACGTGCAGGTCCAGCGTGCGTTCTTCGGGCAGGCGCGAATTCAGCGCGATCATCGCGATCAGGTCGTCGTCGACCCGCCGCCGCCGGGCCACGCGCATGATGGGAATGCGCAGACCTTCTTCATAGATGGTGCGCGCGGCGGCGGCGGTGGAACCGGGCACCGCGCCGCCGACATCCGAATGATGGCCGATATTGGCGGCGAAGGCGACCAGCCGGTCGGCCGCGAACACCGGGGTAATGACGGAAATGTCAGGCAGGTGCGTGCCTCCCGCCACGTAGGGATCGTTGCACAGGTACACGTCGCCGTCATGGATGTCCGCCAGCTGCCATCGTGACAGCACGGCCTCCACGGATCCCATCAGGGACCCGAGATGTACCGGTATGTGGGTCCCTTGCGCGATCAGGCGTCCGGCCCGGTCGAACATGCCGACGGAGAAATCCCGGCGTTCCTTGATCTGCGGCGAGAACGAGGCCCGCATGATATTGCTGGCCATGGATTCCGTGATGGCCAGCAAGCGGTTGGTGAAGACTTCGACGGCGATGGGATCGAAATCCCGCGCGTCCGGGTGACCTTGATGAGCGTTCATGATGGATGTCCAAGGTGATCGTTTCAGATACGAATCCGAATGTTGCCCGCGCGGTCTATCGCGGCAAGCTGGCCAGGCAGGACCACGGTGGTCGAGCTCATCTCCTCGATGATCACGGGCCCCGCGAGCTCCACGCCGCAACCCAGCGATTCCCGGTGATAGACCCGGGTGCTGGTCCAGCCCGCTTCCTGTCCAAAATAGACGTCGCGCTCATGCCAGACCGGCGCCGTCCCCGCGGGCGTCCACGCCGTGGCGCCGCCCTTTGCCACCAGGCCCACGGCCTGCAGGCGGCAATTGACGATTTCGATCGGACGGCCCGGATGATCGTGTCCGTGCTGGGCTTTGTGCGCGCGATGGAAAGCGTCGACAAACCCGGCTAGCGTCCTGTCCCCGCCGGGCTGCAGGGCCACCCGGATATCGTGGGTCTGCCCGCGATAACGGCTGTCGACATGAAAATGGAATTGCCGTTGCGCCTGGGGAACACGCTCCTGCTCCAGCCAGGCATCCCCCTCCTGGCGCATCTTGTCCAAGACAGCCTGCAGGCGTTCCCAGGACTCTTCATTCAAGGGCGCCAACTGGGTGCGGACGAAATCTCGCGTGACGTCCGCCAACAGAATGCCTCGCGCGCACATCGTGCCCGGCTCGTGGGGAACCAGGACTTCGCCAATGCCGCACTCCCGCGCCACCTCGGCGGCATGCAGCGGCCCCGCGCCCCCGAAGGCGAACAGCGTGAAATCGGCCGGATCATGCCCATGCTCGGTAGAGACCGTGCGTATCGCGCGGCTCATGTTCGCGGTGGCAATGCGCAAGATGCCGTGCGCGGCCTCCGCCACGGACACGCCTATGGGACGCGCGATCAGCTCGTCGATGACCGCCGCGGCGGCCTCACGGTCGACTTCCATGCGCCCATCCAGCAAGGCCCGCGGATTCAAGCGCCCGAGCACGATGTTCGCATCGGTCAGGGTCGGCAGCCTGCCGCCCTTGCCGAATGCGACCGGCCCGGGAATGGCGCCCGCGCTCTCCGGCCCGACCTTGAGCGCGCCGACGTCGTCGAGCCGCGCGATGCTGCCGCCGCCTGCGCCCACGACATGGATATCGATCATGGGCATCTTCACCGGATAGCCCGCGACCAGCCGGTCCGAGGTACAGCCGGGCCGTCCTCCCGTGATGAGGGAAACGTCCGTACTGGTGCCCCCGACGTCGAACGTGATGATTTCCGTCAGGCCGGCTTCCACCCCGATGAGCGTCGAGCCGACGACGCCCGCCGCCGGTCCCGACAGGCAGGAAAGCACGGGCAGGCGCGCCACCGTCTTCAGGGGCATCAGCCCACCGTTCGAGTGGAAAGTCAACGGCTGAACAGTCAGTCCGATGCCTTCCAGCCGCGTGCGCAGCCGCTCAAGATAGTGATGCATGCGAGGCGCGACGTAGGCGTTCAGCACGGTCGTGGACGTGCGCTCGAACTCGCGGAACTCAGGCAGGACCTCGCAGGAGATGCTGACGTGCAAGCCAGGCGCGATGCGCTCCACGACACGGCGCGCCTGCGCTTCGTGATCGGAATTGCGGTATGAATGGAGAAAGGCGATTGCGATCGATTCCACGCCATCGGCCACCAGCTCGCGCACGCGCTGCTCCAATTCGGATTCATCCAGCGCGCGCAGGGGCTGCCCGGCCGCGTCGAGCCGCTCACCGACTTCGAGCCGGTGCCGGCGCCGCACGAGCGGCGCCGGCTTGTCGACGCCATGGTCGTACAGCGATGGGCGCGTCTGCCGCCCGATGGCCAGCACGTCGCGAAAGCCCCGCGTCGTCACCAGGCCGGTCTTGACACCACGGCGCTCGATCACCATGTTCGTGGCAACGGTCGTGCCATGGCCGAAGTACTCGACATCTCCCGGCATGACCGAAAACCGCGCCAGCATCTCGCGAGTCCCCTGGGCGATCGCCACGGAGGGGTCCTCCGGCGAAGACGGCACCTTGAAATAAGACAGTTTTCCCGTCCGTCCATCGGCCATCACAAAATCCGTGAAAGTGCCGCCCACATCGATGCCTATTCGAACCATGCTTTTCCCCGTAGCCTCATGCCCGTTGATCCATGTGCGTGCCAGCCGGGCCCGCGCGAAAACATGATGCCGCCCAGGCTTCTCCTTACACAACCACATAAAGCATAGGAGGCCGATAAGGGAATGTTATGCTGCGTCCGGATAGCCCTGCCGTGCCGGCGAGCTGCTACCAGCCCGCCGGCCATTCCCGACCCAGCCTTCACATCCCGCCAAGCCGGCGTTCCCCATGCAACTGAATCCCCGACAGCTAGAAGCATTTCGCAAAGTCATGGCAACCGGCAGCATGACGCTGGCCGCCGAGCTGTTGAAGATCAGCCAGCCCGCGGTAAGCCGCCTGATCCGGGATCTGGAAGCGACCGTTTCCGTTCGCCTGTTTCGCCGCGAAGGGAATCGGCTCATCCCCGGCGCCGAGGCGCGGCGGCTGTTCCAGGAGGTCGAACGTTTTTATCGCGGCTTGGAATCCGTGGAACGCGTCGCCCTGGACTTGAAATCGGCACGGATAGGGACGCTGAGGATTGCGTCGATCAGCGCATTGGGTCTGGACTTCATCAGCGAAGGCATACGCCAGTTCTCCGACACCCATCCGAATGTCCTGATTTCGCTGGACGTCTGCCCCTCGCAGGACGTCCTGGAACTGATAGGCGCCAACCAGGTGGACATCGGCTATATCGGCTTCATCAGCGCCGAATACCCTGGCGCCGATATCTATCCCCACCCCGACGTGGCCGCCGTCTGTGTGCTTCCGCGCGATCATCCGCTGGCGCGCAAGCGGGCGGTGCATATTACCGATCTGCAGGGACAGGCCTTGATTTCCCTGGGCGCCGACAGCCCATTGCGGATGCGCGTGGAGATGGCCCTGGAAGGCGCCGGCGTGACGCTGAACCGGACGATAGAAACGACCTATGCGCATTCGGCGTGCAGCATGGTCGCCGCGGGCCTGGGCATCACCATCGCCGACCCTTTCACCGCCGCCAACCTGCGCGACAGGCGGATCGCCTGCCGGCCGATCGTTCCGGCGATCGCCTACACGTTCTCCATGGTGCTACCGGCGCACCAACCGCGCTCCAAGGTCGTGGAGGACTTCATCCGCGCAATGAATGACCTGTTCCGCTCGGAATTGAGCAACTACCGGGTAGACGACCGAAATGGGCCTGGCACGCCCCCAGGACTCCGACCATCCCGCCGCCATGGCTGACACCTGCGCCACCCGGTTCGCCACCGCGCATAGGGGCGTCTGGCGTGCGCCGGTCCGCAGCCACGTCCGCTAGCCGAAACCCGCCGGCGTGTCCCTATGACAATTTTTTGATTGTCACGGACCACGCGATTAGCCTACGACGGCATCACGGCCATGGGTTTCCGACAGCGCCAGCCCGGCGCCGGACATGGCTCGTGCCATCCCTGCTGGAGCCCCGCGCCATGTCCCCGGACCCGTCCTTCCCGCGCAATCGCTGGCTGATCGTGATCGCCGGCGGCGTCATCATGGGCGCCGCGCTCGGCGTGCGTCACGTCCAGGGGCTGTTCCTGCAGCCCGTCATCGCCAGCCAGGACTGGTCGCGCGAGGACTTCGGCCTTGCCCTGGCGCTGCAGAACCTGGTGTGGGGCCTGGCGCAACCGCTGACCGGCATCGTCGCCGACCGCTATGGCTCCGCCAAGGTCCTGTTCACCGGCATGGTCGTCTATGCGCTGGGATTGTTCCTGATGACACAGGCGCAGCATCCGATGGCATTCGCATTGACCAACGGCGTCATGATCGGGGTCGCGCTGTCCGGCACCGCCTTCGGCGTCGTCTATGGTGCGTTGAGCCGCATCTTCGCGGGCCCGCAGCGGACCTGGGCGCTGGCCATCGCCGGTGCGCTGGGCGGGCTGGGGCAGTTCTGCATGGTCCCGGCAGCGCAGGCCCTGATACGGATATCGACCTGGCAGGGCGCGGCGCTGGTGTTGTGCATCGTCGCGCTGACGCTGGCGCCGCTGGCGGTTTTCCTGCGCGACGAACCGGCCGCGCAAGCGCCCGCTGCCGGGGGTGCCGCGGCCCCCACCATGACGATGACGCAGGCGATCAGCCTGGCCTTGCGGCATCGCGGCTTCTGGCTGCTGAACATCGGCTTCCTGGCATGCGGCTTCCAGCTGGCCTTCATCGCCGCGCACATGCCCGCCTACCTCACCGATCACGGCCTGACCGCCGGCCAGGCCGGCACGACGCTCGCGATCATCGCGCTCACCAATATCTTCGGCAATTACGCCTGCGCCCGGCTCGCGGGCCGCTGGCCGGCCAAGCACGTGCTGGGCGCGTTGTACCTGGCGCGCACGCTGGCGGTGGCTGCCTTCCTCGCCGCGCCGGTCACGGTCTGGAGCGCCTACCTGTTCTCGGCGGTGATGGGCCTGCTCTGGCTGGGCACCGTCCCGCTCACCAACGACGTGATCCTGAGGATATTCGGCGCGCGCTACATCGCGACCTTGTTCGGCTTCGTGTTCGTGGGCCACCAGATCGGCGGATTCCTGGGGGTATGGCTGGGGGGCGTGGTCTATGACGCCTATCGCTCGTACGATCCGCTCTGGCTGCTTTCCATCGTCATCGGCCTGCTGGCGGCGTGCGTGCACTGGCCCATCGACGACCGCCCCGTCGAATACGTGGCGCCGTTGACGAGGCAGGCCTCGTGATGCCGGCCCGGCCGACGCTATTGCGCGCCGCGGCCGTCATCGCTTGCACCGCGCTGTTGTGCTGCATCTTCATCGCGTGGCAGGACCCGTCCATCACGCTCGCGCTGATGGACGGCTTCTTTCTCTGCCATTGAGCACCGCGTGGCGCGGCGCAAGAATCAGCTTCCCAACAACCCGCGCGCCGCCAGGTTGCGCATCAGCTGTCCCAGCCCAAAGTGCCAGGCCGGCGCGCTGTCGCTATGCGTTACCACGTTGCGCAAGGCGCCCAGCTTGGCCGCCGAGATGCAGACCCGGTCGCCCACCTTGTGCGTGAAGCCGCCCCCGGGGTGATCCCTGTCCTCGGTAGGCGCGAACAAGGTGCCCAGGAACAGCATGAAGCCGTCGGGATACTGGTGGTTCCGATTCAGTGTCTGCGCCACCAGGTCCAGCGGATCGCGGCTGATCTGCGCCATCGAACTCGCCCCATCGAGCACGTAGCCGTCCTCGCCCTCCACGCGCAGCGACAGTTCGCAGCCGCGCACGTCGTCCAGGTTGAACGTCTCGTCGAACAGCCTGACGAAAGGTCCGATCGCGCAGGATGCGTTGTTGTCCTTGGCCTTGCTTAGCAGCAGCGCACTGCGGCCCTCGAAGTCGCGCAGGTTGACGTCGTTGCCCAAGGTGGCGCCGACGATCGCGCCTTCGCGCGTGACCGCCAAAACCACCTCGGGTTCGGGATTGTTCCAGGCCGACTTGGGGTGGATGCCGACCTGGCTGCCCGTGCCCACCGCCGCGAGGACGGGCGCCTTGGTGAAGACCTCGGCGTCGGGGCCGATGCCCACTTCCAGGTATTGCGACCAAAGGCCCTGGGCCATGAGCACCGACTTGAGCTGGGCCGCTTGCGGCGACCCCGGCTTGACCGCGCGCAGGTCAGTGCCTATCGCATCGACGACGGTGCGCCGCACGCCTTCGGCCCGCGATGGGTCGCCCTTGGCCTGTTCCTCGATGACCCGCTCGATCATGCTGGCCGCGAACGTCACCCCTGCCGCCTTGATGACCTGCAGGTCGGCCGGCGCCAGGAAACGGGGCTGCGCGGGGTCGGGGTCGTCGCGCGTATTCGCCAGCACGCCGGCGACCGAGCCGATATGCCGGCCGGCGGCGGCGCGTACGGCCTGCACCGGCTGCGCCGCATCCAGCAGATCGCTCAGGGTGGCGAAGGACGAGGACAGGTCGTACACGCCATCGCCGCGCAGGACGACCGGCGAGGGACCGCCGGGCTCGCCATCGCGGCCCGGCACCCAGGCCCGGCCCACCAGCGTGCCGGCGACGCCGTCCGTCGGCAGCGTATTCTCAGGAGTCAACATCAGCATGGTCGTCCGCGCAGATAGGAAATGGGACGACCAGTAGACCAGATGACCGCGATAAATCCCAATGAGGAAATCTCAAGGATTGATATCATTTCGTTATCGAGGGCGGACGAGCACCCACGCATGGAAAACGGCGACATCGCATACGGCCAGCTCTGCGGCTGGCTCAAGGCGCGGCACCTGGTGCTGATCGACACGCTGGCCCGCACGCAGAACATGCATGCCGCGGCGCAGCAAATGAACCTGACGCAACCGGCGCTCAGCAAGATGCTGCGCGACATCGAGGCCTTGCTGGGCTTCGGACTGTTCGAACGGCTGCCGCGCAGCATGCCGCCCACCGAGCTGGGCGCGCACGTCGCCGCCTACGCCCGCATGATGCTCAACGACACGGCCAAGTTCGTGGCGCAGATCAATAAGCTGCGCAGGGGCGGACACGGGCACGTGAAGATAGGCGCCATATTCGCGGCCACGTTCAATGTCCTGCCCGAAGCCATCGCCCGCGTGAAGGAACAGCGCCCCCTGCTGTCCGTCGAAATCCTGGAGCAGACCAGCGACAAGCTGCTGGACATGCTGGAGCGCAAGGAGATCGACATCGTCATCGGCCGCTTCCGGGAAGACCGGCACAGGCAGCTGTTCGACTTCACGGCCCTGGGCGCCGAACCCTTCGCCCTGGTCGGCAACGCCAGGCACCCCCTGGCCAGGAAGCGCAAGAACCCGACCCCGGTCGCGGCGCTGCGCGACTGGCCATGGGTGCTCTATCCGGCCGGCACGCCGATACGCGAACGCATCGACGAGGCCTTCCATGGCGCGGGCGTCGAACCGCCGGGCAATACCGTGGAAACCATCTCCATGCCCACCTTTCTCCAGCTGCTGCACTCCGGCACCACCATCGCGCTGCTGCCGGTGCCCATGATCCAGGAACAGCTGGACCAGGGCCGCCTGCGCATCCTCGACAGCCGCCTCAAGGTGCAGCCGTTGGAATACGGGGTGATCCGCCGCAAGGACGAACCCCTGTCGGCCACCGCGCGCCTGTTCACCGAAACGCTGATCGCGCAAAGCGACGAACGGCGCGCACGCGCCTAGCAAACCGCCGAAGGACACCATGCCCCGCCCCATCCCGCCGTTGAATCCCTTGCGCGCCTTCGAGGTCGCCGCCCGCCATCTCAGCTTCACCCGGGCGGCCGAGGAGCTTTGCGTCACGCCCTCGGCCGTCAGCCACCAGATCAAGGTGCTGGAAGACAATTTGGGAATCTCGCTGTTCGTTCGCGATACCAAGTCCCTGATCCTGACCAGCGCGGGCAAGGCCTATCTGCCCGGCGTCCAGGAAGCCTTCCGCCAATTGGTGCAAGCCACCTATCGCGTGCAGCGCGAAAGCCAGGTGCGGGCGCTGAAGCTGAACCTGCCGCCCACCTTCGCGGTCAAGTGGCTGATTCCGCGCATGAAGCGGTTCAAGGCCCTGCATCCGGACGTCGACCTGCGCGTATCGACGTCCAAGAACATGTCGGACTTCGAGCGCGACGACGTCGACATCGAAGTCCGCTACGGCCGCGGCGACTATCCGGGCCTGCATGCCGAGCGCTGCCTGGCGGTGGCGGTCACGCCGGTGTGCAGCCCGGCGCTCTTGCAGGGGGACGCGCCGCTGGCGCGGGCCGGCGACCTGCGCCATCACACGCTGCTGCACGACGACAGCACCTATGACGACGTCAGCAATCCGGACTGGGCCACGTGGCTGGCCCATGCCGGCGTGGAGGGCGTGGACACCGCGCGCGGCCCGTCCTTCTGGCCCAGCCACCTGGTGATCGATGCCGCGATCGATGGCCTGGGCGTGGCCCTGGCCAAGCGTAACTGGGTGCGCCGCGACATCGACGCCGGACGCCTGGTCGAGCCCTTCCCCGAACTCGCGCTACCCATCGAGTTTTCCTACTACCTGGTCTATCCGGAAGCGCGTGCGGCGGACCCGCGCATCCAGGCGTTCGCGACCTGGGTGCGCGATGAACTGCAGGCGGACGGTGGCGACGCCTGAGGGGATCAGGCGGGCGGGGGGGCGGCCGCAAGGCCGAATGCCCCGGCGCGCCGCCAGCCTGCCACGCGCTCGCTGGAGATACCCAGCTCGTGGAAGACTTCTTCCGTGTGCTGTCCCAGCAAGGGGGCCGGACGGCGCACCTGCTGGGGCGTGCCGCCGAGCTTGACCGGAAAGCCCAGCGTCTTCACGCGCCCTTCCACGGGATGGTCGACCTCCATCACCATATCGCGCGCGCGTGCCTGCTCGGTATCCAGTGCCTCCTCGTAATCCAGGATGGGCGCGGCCGGCACGCCGGCGGCCAACAGGCGCTCGACCCAGGCCTCGGCCGGCGCGGCGGCCAGCGCCGCCTCGATCAGCAGGATCAAGGCGGCGCGGTTTTCCAGGCGCGCCACGTTGTCGACGAAGCGCGGGTCGCGCGGCAGGTCGGGCCGCCCGATCACGTCGCAAAGCGCGCGCCACAGCTTGTCGTTCGCCGCCCCGATCACCATATGGCGATCGGCCGCGCGCACGGCCTGGTAGGGCGCGCTCATGCGGTTGGCGCTGCCCAGCGGCGCCGGCACACGGCCCGTGCCCCAGAACTCCGCGCTTTCCCACACCGACAGGCCTAGCGCCGTTTCATACAGCGAGGCATCGATGTATTGCCCCAGGCCCGTGCTCGCGCGGCCGATGACCGCGCTGAGGATCGCGTACGCGGCGAACAAGGCCGCGCCCAGATCGGCGAAGGGCACGCTGGATTTCATGGGCGCGCCGCCCGGCTCGCCCATGACGCTCATGGCGCCGCAGCTGGCCTGCGCGATCAGGTCCAGGCCGGGACGGCGGGACCAGGGGCCGGTCTGGCCGAAGCCGGAAATGCTGGCGTACACCAGGCGCGGATTGATCGCGTGCAGGGTCTCGAAGTCTATCTTCAGGCGGGCCGCGACCCCGGGGCGGTTGTTCTCGACCAGGATGTCGGCCTGGCGCACGAGTTCGTAGAAGGCCTCGCGGCCCTCCGGGTGCTTGAGATCGATCTCGACGCTGCGCTTGTTGCGGTTCAGCGCGAGAAAGCCGCCGCTATCGTTGCCCTTCAGTCGAAATCCCATGGCGCGCCGGGTCTGGTCTCCCGTGCCCGGGGTCTCGACCTTGATGACGTCGGCCCCCATGTCGCCCAGCAGCATGCAGCAATAGGGCCCGGCCATGATCTGGCTGACATCCAGGACGCGCAGATTGGCGAGTGGAAGCGTCATTGTGTAGTCCTCGGATTAGGTAGCGTGGTGAATGCAGGATGCAAAGAGGAGAAGTCAGCGGGCAGGAGTCAGCGGGCAAGAGTCAGCGGCCGACGAAGGCGGGACGCGACTTGGCGAGGAAGGCCCGGTAGCCGATGGCAAAGTCTTCGGTATCGAAGCAGTCATAGGCCTCGTCCAGTTCCGCGTCGGTCAGGGGACGCGCGTCCGCCAGCCGCTGCACGAAGCGCTTGTGCCAGCGCGCGACCAAGGGCGCGCCCGCGGCGATGCGGCGCGCGGCGGCGCTGCCCTCTTCGTCGACCGTGGCATCGTCGACCACGCGATTGACCAGGCCCTTGCGCTGGGCCTCTTCCGCGCCGAAGACCCGGCCTTCCAGCACGATTTCCAACGCCACCGCGCGGCCGGCCAGCGCCACCAGTCCGCTCAGCTCGCCATAGGACATGACCAGCCCCAGCCGGTTGATGGGCGCGCCGAAGCGGCTGGACTCGCCGCAGAGGCGCATATCGCAGACGGCCGCCAGCTCCAGGCCGCCGCCCACGCATGCGCCATGGATGAGAGCCAGGGTCGGGTGGCGGCTATCGGCCACCGCACGCATGGCGCGGTGCGTCACGCGGCCATAGGCGCGCGCGGCTTCCTTGTCCCGCCGAGTGCGGGGGAACTCCTCGATATCGGCGCCGGCCGAGAAGGCCCGTTCGCCGGCCCCGCGCAGGATGATGCAACGCACGTCGTCATCGGCGCCCAGCCGATCCATGGCGTCCGCAAGGCCCTCCCACATGGCCTGGTTCATGGCGTTCATCTTTTCCGGGCTGTTGAGGATGACGGTGGCAATGGCGCCGTCGCGTTCGACGATGATGGGTTCGGACATGAGGATCTCGTTCTGGAGCCGGCGCGGACGGCGCGGCGGAGGTTCAAAGTGTAGGAACGCCCCGCGCGAGGGGCCAAGCGAGAAATATTGCGGCGCCTTTCAAGAAAAACTCGTGCGTGGCTGTGAGAAAAACTCAGCGCCGGTTCAAAAAATTCAACGTTGCGATCCCCTCGCCGGTCTTCCTACACTTCCTGCCATCCATACCGCCGCGCCACGAAGCGTCGGCGGACAACGACGAGGAGACACCCATGAACCGACGCCAGCTACTGACGGCAGCCGCCGCCTCGGCGCTATTGCCCGCGACGCTTGCCCCGTTCGCCAGCCGCGCCCAGGGCGCCTTGCCCAACCCCATGCGCGTCGTCGTCGGCTTCCCACCCGGGGGCGGCACCGACATGGTCAGCCGCCTGCTGGCGCAGAAACTGGGCGCCATGTGGAATATCTCCGTCGTCGTGGAAAACCGCGCGGGAGCGGCAGGCGTCATCGCGGCCGACTATGCCGTCAAGCAGCCGGCCGACGGCAGTTGCCTGCTGATGACCAACTTCAGCAACCACGCGGTTGCGCCCAGCCTCTATCCCAAGCTGGGCTACGACGTCGATCGCGATTTCACGCCCATCATGCTCGCCGGCATTTCTCCCAGCATGCTGGTCTGCCGCGCCGACCAGCCGGCGCGCACGCTGCCGGCGCTGGTGGAACGCTGCCGCAAGGCGCCCGGCACCGTCACCTTCGGGTCGGCCGGCCCCGGGTCCGTGCAGCACCTGGCGCTGGAAATGTTCAAGCTGCGGGCCGGCATCGACGCGCTGCACGTGCCCTACCGCGGTTCCGGCGCGATGATGGCCGACCTGCTGGGCGGACAGATCGACTACAGCTTCGAGACCATGCCGTCGGCGACGCCACAGGTCGCCAGCGGCAAGCTGGTGGCCATCGCGCAGACCCGTCTGCGCCGCTCGCCCGCGCAGCCGGACGTGCCCACCGTCGCCGAACTGGGCTATCCGGGTTTCGACGCCAGCACCTGGTATGGGCTGGTGGGGCCCGCCGGCATGGATGCGGCGCTGGTGAAGCGCCTGAACGCGGACCTCAATACCATCCTGCGGCTACCCGACGTCGTCGAGAAAATGAAGACCTACGGCGCGGAGGACGGCGGCGGCAGCCCCGAACAGTTCGCGGCGTTCATCGCCGCGGAAAAGACCAAGTGGGCCAAGGTCATCCATGACGCCCACGTCACCGTCTGACGCACCTGAGGCCCCTGCGGTCTCTGAGGTCTCTGAGGTCTCTGAGGTCTCTGAAGTGCCCGAGGTCCCCGACGTCCATATGAACCGGCACGGCGCCCGCGCCATGCCGGTCCCGTCTCCACACAGATGCCGCGGGAACACCCCGCGCGCGGTCCAGGCCAGCCCATGACCCCTATTACCTGCATCGAGGACCTGAGGGTCCTGGCGCGCCGCCGCGTGCCCAAAATGTTCTACGACTACGTCGACGTGGGATCGTGGACCGAATCCACTTACCGCGCCAACGAAACGGATTTCCAGCGCATGCTGCTGCGCCAGCGCGTAGCGGTGGACCTGACGACGCGCGACACGCGGGCAACGATGCTGGACCGCGCGGTCAGCATGCCGGTTGCCATCGCGCCCACCGGCCTGACAGGCATGGTCCGGGCGGATGGCGAAATCCTCGCGGCGCGCGCCGCCAAGCGTTTCGGCATTCCCTTCACGCTGTCGACGGTCAGCATCTGCTCCATCGAGGACATCGCCGACGCGACCGACGGCCATCCCTTCTGGTTCCAGCTGTACATGATGCGCGACCGGAACTTCGTGGAAAAGCTGATCCGGCGCGCCCACGCCGCGCATTGCGACGCCCTGGTGCTGACGCTGGACCTGCCCATCAGCGGACAGCGCCACAAGGACTTGAAGAATGGCCTGACCGCGCCGCCTCGCCTGACCCTGCTGAATCTGCTGAACATGGCCGGCAAGCCCGGCTGGTGCCTGCGCATGCTGCGCACGCCGCGCCGCACCTTCGGCAATATCGTCGGCCACGCGGAAGGCGTGGGCGACATGGCATCGATGGCGGACTGGAGCTCGCGCAACTACGATCCCTCGATGACGTGGGACGACATCGCCTGGGTGCGCCGCCTCTGGGACCGCAAGCTCATCCTCAAGGGCATCCTGGACCCCGAGGACGCGGCCAAGGCGCAGCGGGCCGGCGCCGACGCCATCGTCGTTTCCAATCACGGCGGCCGCCAGCTGGACGGCGCGCCGTCCAGCATTCGCGCCCTGCCGGCCATCGTCGACGCCGTGGGCGCGCGCACCGAAGTGCACCTGGACAGCGGCGTGCGCAGCGGCCAGGACGTTCTCAAGGCGCTCGCACTGGGCGCACGCGGCGTTTTCATTGGCCGTGCGATGCTCTACGGCCTGGGCGCGCTGGGCGAGGCCGGCGTCACCCTGGCCCTGGAGATCATCCGCAAGGAACTGGATCTCACCATGGCCTTCTGCGGACGAACCGCCATCGGGCAGGTGGATGCGGACGTGCTGCTGCGGGACACGCCGGAATTGCCGCGGGCGCTGGCGGCGTAACGGGGCTAGCGGGCCTAACAGGCGTAACGGGCGAGGCGGTCGAGGCGGGCGCGAGGCGGGCCTCCCCGCGCGCCAGCAGGAGGGGAAAGCCTGAAGGCTGCGCTGAAAGCCCGCGCGGCGCAGGGGCTGGGCGAAAACCGCTATGCTCCCGGCTTGGCCCCGTCCATCAAGAAAAGGCGACAGCGGCGCGGGCACGATGCCGTCGCTGCAAAAATCATGACCCTCAAGCAACTCGAAGCGTTTTACTGGGCGGCGAAGCTGGGAAGCTTCGCCATCGCGGCGCAGCGGCTGCACGTCACGCAATCCTCGCTCTCCAAGCGCATCGCCGAACTTGAAGCGTCCATCGGCGCGCCCCTCTTCGACCGCTCCAGCCTGCGCGCGGTGTTGACCGACCTCGGCCAGCGCACCGTCCCGCTGGCCAGCCAGATGCTGTCCCTGAGCGATACGGTGCGCGGCCTGGTCGCCGCCCCCGAAGGCCTGCACGGCATCTGCAAGTTCGGCATCAGCGAACTGGGCTCCCTCACCTGGCTGCCCCGTTTCGTGGCCAAGCTGCGCGATGCGCATCCGGGCCTGGTCCTGCGTCCGTACGTGGACCTGGCCCGCCAGCTGGAACGTCGCGTCATGCGGGGCGAACTGGATTTCGCCGTCTCGCCCGGGCCGTCGCCCGAAAGCGACCTGCAGGCCGAGGTCATGAGCGAGGTCCGCTTTTCCTGGATGGGCGCGCCGGCACGCATGGGTTCCTGTCGCGCGCTGCGCCCGGACGATTTCGAGCGCCATCCCGTCATCACGATGACCGAGGACTCAGGCCTCACGCGCGCCTTCGACGCCTGGGCGGCGGCCCAGGGCCTGCAAGTCCAGCGCATCCTGGCTTGCAACAGCCTGCTGGCGATCACGGGCCTCACCGTCGCGGGCATCGGCATCAGTTTCCTGCCGGCGGCCTACATGGGCGCGTGGGTCAAGCAGGGAACGCTGGTGGAGCTCGCCAGCACGCCGCCGCTGCCGACGCTGGACTATTGCTTCCTGTCCCGGCGTGACGACAGCCGCGGCATGATACGCACCCTGCGGAACTTCGTCCGGGAGGCCGTCGACTTCTCCGGCGGCCTGCCCGCTCCGCCGGTCGTCCATGGCGGATGAACCGCGGACAGCCTCTCTTGTTTCTTTTTTTGAATAAAAGCCCAGTCGTTTAAATCGCTTTTCAGCACGATGGCTCCTGTCTCATGATTACGTCCACGAGAACGAAAAATCAGGAGACCAAACATCATGCAGCGCCACTCGACGCGTATCCGCCCCTGGGCTACGGCCCTGCTCCTGGCGGGCGTCCTGCCCGCCGCCCACGCCGCCTGGCCTGACGACCAGCCCATCGAGGTCGTCGTGGGATTCGCCGCCGGTGGCGGCACGGACCTCATGGCGCGCGCGCTTGCGCCCTTCATCGAGAAGCGCCTGGGCGGCCACGCGCGGGTCGTGGTGCTGAACAAACCGGGCGCCTCCGGCGAAATCGCCAATGCCTATGTCGCCCGCGCC
The DNA here is from genome assembly GCF_004121055.1 of Achromobacter aloeverae. Classification (GTDB taxonomy): domain Bacteria; phylum Pseudomonadota; class Gammaproteobacteria; order Burkholderiales; family Burkholderiaceae_B; genus Bordetella_C; species Bordetella_C aloeverae. The sequence continues at coordinate 219,457 of NZ_PYAL01000010.1, read as the reverse complement.
AAGGCCGACGGATACACCCTGGGCATCATCAACGTACCCGGATTCAGTTTCCTGCCGCTGTACAAGAAAACGCAGTACCGCGTGGAGGACTTCACGCTCGTCGCGCGCGTGGTGAACGACCCCACGGTCCTCATCGCCAAACGCGACGCCAGGTACGCCAGCCTGGCGCGGATCGTCGACGCCCTGGCCAAGAGTCCGAAATCTCTGTCATTCGGCTACAACGGCGTGGGCACCAACGGCAATCTGGCCTTGCTGCAACTACAAAAGATTGCCAAGGTCCAGCCGAACGATGTCCCGTTCAAGGGGACGGCGGAATCCAAGACCGCCGTGCTGGGCGGCCACCTCGACTACGCCTTCGTCAGCGCCGGCGAAGTGCCCGAGTTGCGCAGCGGAACCTCGAACCTGCGCGCGATCGCGCAGTTCGGCGAACAGCGGTCCTCGGCCCTGCCCGACATTCCGACGGCGACCGAGGCCGGCTATGCGGTGACGATGACCTCGGAGCGCGGATACGCGGCGCCCAAGGGCGTGCCGGCGCAGGTGATCGCGCGGCTGCAAAAGGCCATCGCCGACAGCATCGCCGATCCCGATTTCATCAAGGCGGCGAGCAGCGACGCGCCCGTATTGGCCTACCTGCCGGGCGCCGAGTGGCAGGCATCGCTGGCCAGGCAGGCGCCCGCGCTGCGCGAGATCGCCGACCGGATGCCCAAGGAATAAATGCGCAAGAATGCTGGCGCCGGACTGGCGCCGGCCAGTGATCAGGCTGGAGCGACATCGATGTACAGAGTGAGCAGGCTGGACTTATGGGTCCACCCGGTCTTTGACGAACTGATCGCCCGCGCGGCGGACTTGAGTGTGCTGCCGGCGCGCGGCGACGACGCCGCCACCCTGGCAAGGTTGGGCGCATCGCACGCCTATCTCGTCTCCGCCGCGCGAGACGAACTACCGGCGGCCTGGCACGTATCGCGAGAACTGCTGCGCGCGTGCCCCGACCTGCTGTGCGTGGCCTCTTCCGGGGCCGGCTATGACACGGTCGATGTCGCCGCCTGCACCGACGCCGGCGTCGCCGTGGTGAACCAGGCCGGCATGAATGCCGACTCCGTGGCGGAGCACACATTCGCGCTGCTATTGGCGGTGCAGCGGCGCATCGTCGTCTCGCACCGGAAACTCAGCACCTGTTCGGGCTTCAGCCGTGAATCGCTCATGGGCCACGAGATCCGCGGCACGCGCATCGGGCTCGTGGGCCTGGGCCACATCGGCCGCCGCGTCGTGGGCATTGCGAAAGGCTTCGGCATGACCGTCTGCGCCCATGACCCCTACCTGGACGCAGAGACCATCCGGGCATGCGGCGCGGAGCCTGTCAGCCTGGCGACCTTGCTGGCCACCTCGGACGTGGTCTCCCTGCATTGCCCCTTGAACGACGAGACCCGCGGCCTGTTCGGCGCGCGCCAATACGCCGCCATGAAGCGTGGCGCGGTATTCCTGACGACGGCGCGGGGCGGCATCCACGACGAGGACGCGCTGGACGATGCGCTCGCCTCGGGCCACCTGGCCGGCGCCGGACTAGATGTGTGGCGCGTGGAACCTCCGCCCAAGGACGCGCCCCTGCTGCAACGGGACAACGTCGTGGCATCGTTTCATACCGGCGGCGTCACCCACGAGGCGCGCCGCAACGTCGCGCGCGGCGGCGCCGAACAGATCCTGATGATGCTGCGCGGCGAACGCCCGCCGCGCCTGGTCAACCCCGAGGCCTGGCCTGCCTTCATGAAGCGGCTGGACGGACTGAAGCGGCTGGACGGGCGCTGACCGCGCGAACCGCAACGGCCAAAGGATCCCCGAGGGACATGGCGGGATTTATTCCTATCCAGACTTATTCCATGAAAATTACTCTCTTGCTGTGATCAAACCTCACCCTTAGCATCGGTGGCATCTTCCAGCCGGAGCCGCCATGACCTCGCCTGTCCCGACCTTTTCCCATGCTCTCGTCACCCGCGACGACCGGGGCATCTACACCCTGCAAATCCACGATGCCAAGAGCCTGAATATCCTGGCCACGCCGGTCACCCTCAGCCTGATCGAGGCCGCCCGCTGGATCGCGGCCCAGGACGATGCCCGCGCGGTCGTCATCCGCGGCGCTGGCGACAAGGCCTTCGTCGGCGGCGCCAACATTTATGAAATGGCCGAACTGGATCCGCAAGGCGCCCGCGTCTTCATCACGCGACTGCGCGACCTCTGCGACGCGGTCGCCGCCATCCCGGTCCCGACCATCGCGCGCCTTCCGGGCTTCTGCCTGGGCGTCGGCATGGAACTGGCCGCGGCCTGCGACATCCGCCTGGCGTCGGCCGACGCGGTCTTCGGCATGCCCGAGGTCCGCGTGGGCATTCCGTCCGTGATCCACGCGGTGCTCTTCCCGGCCATCATCGGGCAGGGACCCACCAACTGGCTGCTCCTGACAGGAGACACCGTGGACGCGAACCAAGCCGCGCAATGGGGCTTCGTGGAGTTCGTCAGCGAGACCGGCGGACTCGATGCCCTGGTCGAACGCACGGCGGCGTCCATCGCGGCGAGCGGCCCGCGCGCCGTGCGCGCGCAAAAAGGCTTGCTGCGCTATTGGAGCGAGTCCACGGCGCAGGCCGGGCTGGACCGCAGCGTGGCCGTGTTCGGCGACGCCTACACCACGGACGAGCCGCGGCGCTACATGGCGCCCTTCCTCGACCGCAAGAAGCGCCAGGAGGCCCGGTAATGCCCGGTACGCTCGCGGGCGTGCGCGTCGTCGACATGACCTCGGTGGCCATGGGTCCCTACGCCACGCAGATCCTGGCTGACCATGGCGCCGAAGTCATCAAGGTCGAATCGCCGGAAGGCGATGTGTTCCGCATGTCCGCGCCCGCCGCGCATGCGGGCATGGGCCCCGCCTATCTCAATCTCAACCGCAACAAATACAGCGTGACGCTGGACGCCAAGGCGCCCGCCGACCACGCCAGCCTGCTGCGCCTGATCGACGGCGCCGACGTCTTCGTCTCGAACGTCCGTCCGGCGGCGCTTGGCAGGCTGGGGCTGGACGCCGCGACGCTGCGCGCGCGCAATCCCCGCCTCATCCATTGCGCGGCCGTGGGTTTCGGCCAGGATGGTCCCTATGCGGCCCATCCGGCGTTCGACGACATCATCCAGGCGATGAGCGGGCTGGCAGACCTGCAGGGCCGCAACAGTGGCGCGCCGTCCTACGTGAACACCATACTCGCCGACAAGGTGGCGGGCCTGACACTGGCCTACGCCATCCCGATGGCCTTGTACGAGCGCGAGCGCTCCGGACAGGGGCAGGCCATCGAGGTTCCCATGTTCGAGACGCTGGTCTCGTTCACCCTGGTCGAGCACATGAGCGGCCACAGCTTCGTTCCCCCGCTGGGCCCCATGGGCTACAACCGGGTCTTGTCGCCGCAACGCCGTCCTTATCGGACACGGGACGGATACCTGGCCTTGCTCCCATATACCGATGCCCAATGGCGGCGATTCTTCGCCCTGGCCGGACGCGATGACCTGGCCTCGGATCCCCGCTACGCCGACGCCGCGGCCCGGGCGCGGCATTTCGACGAGCTATACCAGGACCTGGCGGACATCGTCGTCCTGCGCGGCACGGACGAATGGCTGGCGCAACTGGCGGACGCGGACATCCCGCATGGCCCGGTGAACACGCCGGAAGCCCTGCTCGACGATCCTCACTTGCGGGCGACGGGGTACTTCCAGCGCATGGAGCACCCCACCGAAGGGACGTTGACGACGACAGGAATCCCGGTGCGCTTCTCGCGCACTCCCGGCGCCATCGGCCGCCCCGCGCCGCGCCAGGACGCCGATCGCGATATGCTCCCGCTTGCGCGCTGAGGCAGCCATGGCCGAGAGCGCACGCCGGCGACCTCGACCATGAACATCACTCTCAAGCAATTACGCGTTTTTTGCGCGCTCTACGAACTGCGCAGCTTCACGGCGGCCGCCCGCGCGGCCTTCGTCACCCAGTCCGCCGTCAGCAAGCTCTGCGCGGAACTGGAGGCCGAAGTCGGCCAGCCCCTGTTCGAGCGCTCGACGCGCAGCGTCACCCCCTGCGAGGGCGCGGCGGACTTCTATGCCTACGCCCAGGAAATCCTCGGCACCGTGCGCGCCGCCGAGCGCAGCATGTCGGGCCTGCGCACCCTGGAACGCGGCACCGTGGGCCTGGCCACCTCGCCGCTGATGATGGCCGGCCTGCTGGGCGACGTGGTGGCGGATTACCACCGCGCCTATCCCAGTGTGAAACTGGACCTCTTCGAACTGTCGACCGATGACACCATAGAGCACGTGCGCAACGGCTACGCCGACTTCGGCATCGTCTCCATCGAAACCCCGGCGGACGAACTGGCCACGCGCGTCATATACCGCGACACCTTCCACGTCGTGGCCGCGCCCCGCCACCCGCTGACGCGCAAGCGCCCGGTGACGTGGAAGGACGTGGCCGCCCATGACCACATCATGCTGCGCAACGTCTATAGCGTGCGCCGCAGCCTGGACCGGGTCGCGGCCGACCTGGACCTGGAATTCCGCTATCGCGTCGAAGCGGGCATGCTGGTCTCCGCGCTGAAACTCGTGGGCGCGGGGCTGGGCATCACGGTCGTGCCCGGCTATGCCTGTGACCTGGCGCGGCAACTGGGCCTGCGCATCCTCGCCATCGACGGCGCGCGCAGGCACGGACACGAACTGTGGCTGATCCAGCGCCGCAACGCGCGCCTGTCGCTGGCGGCGTCGACCTTCCTGCAAGCGACGGAGAAATATCTCGTCCGGCGACAGGCGGGGGAAATTAATCCCGGACTGGAATAAGTCTATGAAAATTAGTCCATTGTTGAGATAAGCGCCACGCACGCATCATACGGCTTGAGTTAAAGAGGCCACCCACGGCCCCTGACAGGAGACAAGCATGACTCAACCGTCCGGCGCACGGCGCCGACTACTGGCCGCCGGCCGCCTCGCCGCCCTGGCGCTTTTCGCATGCGCGCTGCCCAAGGGCGCGGCGCTGGCGCAGCCGGCCTACCCCGACAAGCCCATCACCATCGTCGTGCCGTTCTCGCCCGGCAGCGCCACCGATACCAGCGCCCGCATCATCGCCGAAAAACTCGGCCCGCGCCTGAGCGTGCCCATCGTGATCGAAAACAAGCCCGGCGCGTCCGGCACGATAGGCTCGTCGTTCACTGCGCGCGCACAGCCTGACGGCTACACGCTGATCCTCACCAGCAGCTCGACCCACTCGGCGACACCTGCCCTGTTCCGCAAGCTGTCCTTCGACCCAACGGGCGATTTCATCCACATCATCCGTATCGCCACCATCCCGATGATGCTGGTGGTGCGTGACGATGCGCCCTATCAGTCCTTGCAGGCCCTGGTCAAGGCGACCCAGGCCAAGCCCTTGAACTACGCCTATGGTTCGCCCACGAGCCAGATCGCCGGCGCCACATTCAACACCGTGGCCGGCGCGGCCGCCAATGGCGTTCCTTACAAGAGCCAGCCGCCGGCCGTGACCGACCTCATGGGCGGCCACGTCGACTACCTCTTCGCCGACCTCTCCGTCGTCACGTCCTTCATCCATTCCGGCAAGCTGCGCGCACTGGCCTACACCGGTCACGAACGCGCCAAGGAATTCCCCGGCGTGCCGACGCTGGCAGAACTGGGCTACAAGAACTTCGACCTGGTCGTCTGGGTAGGGGTCGCCGCGCCGGCCGGCACGCCCGACGCCATCGTGCAAAAGCTGAATCAGGAGGTCGCCGCCATCCTGCGCGAGCCCGACGTTCTCAAGCGTTTCGAGACCCTGGGCATGCAGGTATCGCCCAACACGGTCGAGGAACACCAGGCATTCGCCCAATCGCAGCGCCGGATATGGACGCAGCGCGCGATCGACGCGAAAATCGAACCTCAATAAAGACGGGAAGTCCGGTCACCAGCCATGAAAACGAGGCCATGCCTGGGTGTCGCCATCCGCGGACAGGGCCTCGTATTTCTCGAATTGCGCGCCCGTGGCGCAGGCATGGTTGGGCAGGATGCGCAGCCGCGAACCGATGGGAAAGCGCGCGACGATATCGCCGTCGATCCCGTCCTCACGGGCCACGATGCCATGCTCCTGGTTGGCGCCGACCATCAGGTAGCCGGCCAGCGGCGCGCCGTCCAGGCCGCAAACCTGTCCGTACTGGAAGTCCCGCTGCTGCCTGGACGTCCCCCTGTCCCGGCTCATCGCCATCCATCCGGCGTCCACGATAACCCAGCCCTTCTCGGGCTGGTGGCCGATCACGGTGGTAACCACGCTCAGCGCGATATCGTCCATGGCGCACACGCCGACGTTGTGCATCACCAGGTCGAAGAAAACATAGACACCGGCGCGGACCTCGGTGACGCCTTCCAGATGCGTGGCGCTCAGCGCCGTGGGCGTGGATCCGACACTGACCACGGGGCAGGGCAATCCCGCGGCGCGCAGCCGCTCCGCGGCCATCACGCAGCCGGCGCGCTCCTGTTCCGCCATGGCGCGCAAGGCGTCCGGCGTATTCAGTTCATAGCTCGATCCCGCGTGCGTCATCACGCCCTTCAGGCGCATGCCGCCTTCATGCAGGACCATGGCCACCTGCAATAGTTCGTCGCCTTCGGGATGCAGGCCGGAACGGTGGCCATCGGTATCGACTTCCACCAGGACCGGGAACGCTTCGTCATGCGCACGGCCGAAGGCTACGATTTCCCGGGCGGATGCCACGCTGTCCGTGATGATGGTCAGGTCGCATCCGCGCCGGCGCAGCTCCAGCGCGTGCGGCAGGCGATGCGGCGCGATGCCGACCGCGTAGAGAATGTCCACGACCCCGCCGGCGAAGAACTGCTCGGCTTCCTTCAGCGTGGAGACCGTGATGCCCCGCGCGCCCGCGTCCCGTTGCGCCTGCACGACGGCCGCGCACTTGGTGGTCTTTACATGCGGGCGGAAGGCGACGCCCAGCGCGTCCATGCGATCCTGCATGCGCGCGATGTTCCTCATCATGCGCGGCAGCTCGATGACGGCGGCGGGGGTGTCCAGGGTGTTCAGTGTCGAGGTCATGATGCGATTGCGTATGCGATTGTGGTTTTCCCGGCATGTACTCTACGCGGCGCGACGGCGTCCGTGGTTTAAAGATCCGACATCAATCGTTAAATAGAATTTAATGCCGGCGTCCACCACCGGCAGCTTGCGACGGGCTTGGCTCCTGAAAACCAGCCCGGTACGCGGGCGCGTTTCAATTGATTCCCTTATTGCTTCTTTGACACGCAACAAGTATGTTGCATCTCCAAAGGGTCATCCGCGCACCCCCCACGGCGGCCAGTCCCTGCAACAACAAGAGGAGACAACGATGAGGCCCATGGTTTCAAGCAAGGCCCCCGGCCGTCGACAATTCCTGCGCCAGGCAGGATCGCTGGGGCTGGCGAGCGGGCTGGGTGGCGCCACGCTGGACGCGCTGGCCGCCGCCCCGGGGACGGCGACACTGCCCTTTCCCAACGGCGAGCGCGACCTGGTATCGGGTTATCCACAGAAGCGCGCCATGATCCGCCAGACCACGCGGCCGCCGCAACTGGAAACACCCTTCCAGGTATTCAACGAAAGCATCATCACTCCCAACGACGCCTTCTTCGTCCGCTATCACCTGGCCAACATTCCCACCAGCATCGACGTGGCGAAGTACCGCATCAAGGTCGGCGGCCTGGTGACGAAGCCGCTGGAAATCAGCGTGGACGACCTGAAGAAGAACTACGGCAAGCCCGTGGACATCGTCGCCGTCACGCAATGCTCCGGCAACAGCCGCGGCTTCTTCCTGCCGCGCGTGGGCGGCGGCCAGTCGGGTAACGGCGCCATGGGCAATGCGCGCTGGACCGGCATCCCCTTGAAGCGCATCCTGGAAAAGGCGGGCGTGGGCGCCGGGGCCAGGCAGGTGTCCTTCGAGGGCCTGGACCGCCCGGTGTTGCCCGCCACGCCGGAATTCGTCAAGGCCCTGGACATCGCCCACGCCATGGACGGGGAGGTCATGCTCGCCTTCGCGATGAACGGCGCCGACCTGCCCATGCTCAATGGCTATCCGGTGCGCCTGATCGTGCCGGGCTATTACGGCACGTACTGGGTCAAGCACATCGCCGACATCAAGGTGCTGGACCACGAGTTCGACGGCTTCTGGATGAAGACTGCCTATCGCATCCCCGACAACGAGACCGCGTCGGTGGAGCCGGGCACGGCGCCGGCCAAGACCCGCCCCATCGGCCGCTACAACGTCCGCTCCTTCATCACCAGCCTGGCCGACGGCGCCGGCGTGCAAAAGGGCAAGCCGGTCGCGGTGAAAGGCATCGCCTTCGACGGTGGCAAGGGCATACGCTCGGTGCAGTTTTCCGCCGACGGGGGCAAGACCTGGAAGAATGCGACGCTGGGCAAGGACCTCGGCCCCTACTCCTTCCGCGAATGGCGCATCGCCTTCACGCCGGAACACGCGGGCGCCTACGAACTGAAGGTGCGCGCCACCAACAATGCCGGCCAGACGCAACCCATGGAGGCCTTGTGGAACCCCGCGGGCTATATGCGCAACGTCGTCGAGACCGTGCGCGTGAACGCCGCCTGAAGGAGCCGACATGAACCTGCCATCATCGAACGTCCGCGCGGCCGCCCGCGCGCTTTTCGTGACTTGCTGCGCGGCTTGCGGCCTGCTCGCGTCCGGCGCGGCCTGTGCGCTGGACGTGCAGCTTCCGCAAGAGACCGCCACGCTGCGACCGTCCAGCCTGCCCGGCGCCGCCAACGCCGCGCAGTGCCTGATGTGCCATTCCGCCGACTACATGTCGTCGCAGCCGCCGATGGGCAAGAGCTTCTGGGAAGCCGAGGTCAACAAGATGATCAAGACGTACGGCGCCCCCATCCCGGTCGACCAGGTCTCCGCCATCACGGAGTACTTGAACAGCGTCTATGGCGCGGATGCGCAAAAGCCGGCGAAATAGTAGATAAAGGCTGAAGCCTGAAAGCGGGAACCAAGCAAGCCGCACGGCTGTCCATCCTCCCGGATGCCGGGCTGGCGGGAAGACCTGTAATCTTCCTGTCAGCGCCGGATTGATATCGTCGCTTGCCCCACCGTGCCGTGCGTCCCGCACGGGCCGGCGCCAAGCTTTCAGCGTTTTTTCAGCAATATGAAGCTATCCCGCCGTACGTGGCTGCGTCACAGCCTGGCCGCTCCCTGCGGCCTCGCCATCGCCCCTTTTCTGTCCCTGCGGGCCGACCCCGCCCTGGCCGCCGCGTCGCCTTCCTATGCCATCGTGATGAATTCCGGCGAGGCCAGCGTCTCCGTCATCGACATGGCGACGCGCAAGATCGTCCGCACGCTGCCCACGCTGCGCGAACCCAGCCACTGGGCGTTGACGCCGGACCGCAGCCAGCTCTACATCGCCGACGCCAGCGGCAACGCGCTCTTCGTGGTGGATCCGCGCAAGGCCACCGCGATCGGGCACAAGACCATCGCGGATCCTTATCAGCTGGGCTTCAGCCCGGACCATCGCTATCTCGTCGTCAATGCGCTGCGGCTGAACCACGTGGACATCTACCGGGCCGACGACCTGTCGCTGGTGAAGCGCTTCGCGGCGGGCAAGATGCCCAGCCACCTCGATTTCGCGCCCGACGCCCGCACCAGCTTCAGCTCGATGCAGGAGTCCAATTCCCTGGTGGCCTTCGACCTGGCCAACATGACGGTGCGCTGGACGGCCCAGGTCGGCGCGACCCCCGCCGGCGTGCTGTGGCACAACGGCAAGATCCTGGTCTGCGTGATGGGCGCCGACCATGTCGCCGAGGTGGACCCCGCCAACGGCAAGGTGCTGCGCAGGATCAAGACCGGCGTGGGCCCGCACAATCTCTTCCTCGCGCCCGACAGGAAGACCCTGTACGTCAGCAACCGCATCGGCGGCTCCCTGGCCGCGCTCGATCCCGTCACCTACGAACTCCGCCGCACCTACCCGTTCCGCGCCGCCGGTCCGGACGATATCGGCATCGCGCCGGACGGCAAGCTGTGGATCGCCCTGCGCTTCCATGAACAAGTGGCCGTGCTCGATCCCGACAGCGGCAAGTACGAGACCATAGACGTCGGCCGCTCGCCCCATGGCATCTTCCTCACCACTCAGCTGGACCGGCCTGGCCTGGTCACGGCCGAGGTCCTGTGAGGGAGGCGCGATGCTGACCGCCATCGACCGCTACTTCAACATCCTGGCCGGCAATATCGACCAGTACCTGGTCCTGCCCCTGCTCTACCACTTCGGCTGGATGCAATGGGAAGAACTGTCCTTCGACTGGGCCCTGGTCTGCGTGTATGGTTTTTTCGCGGTCATCGCGACCTATGCCATCTGCTGGCCCCTTGAAGCCCTGTTCCCGATCGAGCGTTGGGACGACCGCAAGGCGGTCTTCACGGACGCGATATACACCGTCCTCAATCGGGTAGGGGTACTGCCCATCGTCAGCTTCCTGCTGTTCTACGAAGTGCAGGTCTGGGTCAACGGCTACATCGTCGATCTGGGCTATATCCCGCCCACCCTCGAATCGCTGGTGCCGTCCCTGATCGGCCATCCGGTCATCACCTTCATCGCCTACGCGCTCATCCTGGATTGCGCGGACTATTGGCGACATCGCCTGTCCCACATGTTCCGCGGCTGGTATGCCCTGCATGCGCTGCACCACGCGCAGCGGCAAATGAGCTTCTGGTCCGACGACAGGAATCATTTGCTGGACGACCTGGTCGCGGGGGTGTGGTTCGGCATCGTCGGCCTGGCCATCGGCATCCCGCCGCTGCAATTCCCCCTGCTCTTTCTCTTCATGCGCTTCATTGAAAGTCTCAGCCACGCGAATATCAAGCTGTCCTTCGGCTGGCTGGGCGACAGGCTGCTGGTATCGCCGCGATTCCACCGGCTGCACCACGGCCTGCGCGCGGCCGGGCGCCGCTCCTGCAACTACGGCGCCGTCTTTCCGTTCTGGGACATGTTGTTCGGCACCGCCGACTTCTCCAATGAATACCCGCCTACCGGCGACAAGCGGGCGCCGGAAGCAATGGCCACGGGCGGCTACCTGGCGCAGCAACTCAGCGGCCTGCGCTTCTTCCGCGATGAATTGCGCGCGGCGCGGGCCGGATCGAGGTCGCGGCACTGACGCAAGCTCCCGGTTCCTCTGCAGCGCGGCTGCCGGGCAGCCCCGCCAGCATGTTCGCGAGGAATCGGTTAGCGTTAGGATTCTCAAAAAAGAGTCGGAGCCATCCATGCCGGAACAGAGTCCCGAGCCCCCTCACGCCGAAGGCGGCATAGCCGAGGACAACCTGCCCTTTCTTCAGACGCATCGCAGGCTTCTTCTTTGCGGCCTGCTTCTGCTGATCGTGGCGGGCGGCGCGTACGGAATGAAGTGCCCGCCCAGCCTGGCCTTGCTGTTGGGATTCGACGTCGCCGCGCTGGTGTTCCTGCTGGCCACCGCGCGCGTTTTCGTCCGCGCCAGTCCGGCTTCCATGCGCCTGCACGCCAGCCAGCAGGACGTGGGGCGCTTCGGCGTGCTCTGGAGCAGCGCGGCGCTGTCCTGCATGGTGCTGGTGGCCCTGTGGGTGGAGCTGCGCGGCCAGACCGGCGGCAATGGCGCAATGGACATGCTGGCGGCCGCCACGACCATCATCATGTCATGGCTGTACATGAACATGATCTTCGCACTGCATTATGCGCATAGCTATTACGGCGATGACTCCACCATGCGGGAAGGCCTGGATTTTCCGGGCACGGAGGAGCCGGACTACTGGGACTTCGCCTACTTCGCGATGGTACTGGGGATGACGTTCCAGGTTTCCGACGTCCAGATCGTGAACCGGCGCATACGCCGCATGGCCCTGGTGCACAGCATCATCGCCTTCTTCTTCAACGTGTTCGTCATCGCCATCAGCGTCAATGTGGCCGCGGGCAAGGCCTGACGCACGCCAGGCCTGATGGAGCCGCCTGGCGTGCGCACCAGGGACGCTAGCGGCCTTCCCTCATCGCGTACGGACTCTCCCGCGCGCTCTCGCGAGTCAGCTCGATCGCATACTTGAGCGCACTGGACGGCGCCTTCGGGCGATAGGCGATGGCCAGGTTCGCGATGGGAGGCTGCCCGGTCAGGGGCACGTAGCAAACGCCTTCGGCTTGCAGTTGGCTCATGGTCTCGGGAATGACCGATACGCCCATGCCGGCCGCGACAAACGTCACGACCGATGTCAACTGCGGGACTTCTATGCCTTCGGCCGGCGTGAAACCTACCGATTCGCAGGCCTGCACCACGGCGTTGTACAGGCCCACGCCTACCTTGCGAGGGTAGAAGATGAACATCTCCGTCGCCAGTTCGCGCAGATCGATAGCGTCGCGTCCCGCCAGCGCGTGCGTGGCGGGGATCACGGCCAGCATGGGTTCGGACAACAGGGTTTCGACCCGGACGCCGGGCATCTCCGCGGTGGGCGCACGCACGAAGGCAAGGTCGACCGAACCCTTGTGCACGCGCTGCATGAGTTCCAGCGTGGAGTTCTCCACCAGGGAAACGTCCACGCCCGGATAGCGCCCCCGAAAGGTACGAATCAGGCGCGGCACGAAAGGATGGATGCTGGCCGAAACGGTGAAGCCCATGGACAAGGCGCCCAATTCGCCACTGGCGATGCGCCGCGCCGCCTGCCTGGCCCGGTCCGCCCCTTCCAGCACCAGCCTGGCCTCGACCAGGAACGCCTGCCCGGCTTCGGTCAAGGCCACTCCCCGGCGGTCCCGCACGAATAACTGCGCATTGACTTCGCGCTCCAGCTGCCTGATCTGCTGGCTCAAGGGCGGCTGCCCTATCCCCAGGCGTTCCGCCGCGCGCGTGAAATGCAGTTCGGTCGCCACGGCGACAAAGTATCTGAGATGCCGCAGTTCCATATCGAAAACGTCTTACAGAGGTTTTTTCATATATTGGACAGATTCTACCCGCGCACCTACGATCTCGCGTAAATCAGCGTTCATTTCAATAACGACTCCGCGAGACACCCGTCATGCCCCTGCTCAAGCGCGACAACGGCCCCAGCCTGCACTACACGGTCACCGACTTCACCGATCCCTGGACCGATGCGCCCTACCTCTTCCTGCAACACGGCTATGGCCGCCGCGGACAGTTCTGGTATCAGTGGGTGCCGCTACTCAGCCGCCATTTCAAGATCGTCTGCCCCGACATGCGCGGCCAGGGGCTGTCGTCCAAGGATTTCGACCTGAAGACCGGCTTTACGCTTGAAACCCTGAGCGACGATGTCATCGCGATCGCCAACGACCTGGGCGCGGACACCTTCCACTATTGCGGCGAATCCATCGGAGGGCTGACCGGCCTGGCCGTGGCGGGTCGCTATCCGGACCGCGTGCGCACCCTGATCAACGTGTCCGGCCCCGTGTTCATCTCCGACGGCGCGCGGCAAGGCTATGCGCTGGGCGAAGCTTCGTGGGCAGAGGCGATACGCGTCCTGGGCCCGCGCACCTGGCTGGACCGCACCAACGCCAGCACCCGCTTCCCGCCCGATTTCCCGCCCGGCTTCCTGCGCTGGTACACCGACACGGTGGAGCAGTCCGGCACCGAGGTCCTGGCCTGCCTGGCCCAGTTCGCCCTGGATGCGGACGCCCGTCCGTACCTGCCCAGGATCACCGCGCCCGTGCTGTGCCTGTACCCGCAAAAAGGCGCCATCGCCAACGACGAACAGCAGAACGCCTTGAAGACGCTGGTGCGCAACCTCGACCTGCGCCAGGTCGGCACCACCTTCCACATGATCCAGCACATCGTTCCCGAGGAATGCGTGGCGCTGGTACTGGCGCACATCGCGCGACATAGCCCAGCGGCAGCCTGAAACACGCCAGGCGCCAGGCGCCATTGCCCCGCCCGGCGCGACGGCGCTGGCCGCACAACAACATTCACGGAAATCCGGAGACACGCCATGCGTACCCTCAACCTCACCGTCCTCGCGACGGCGCTCGCGATCACCTGCTGCACCCCCGCACTGGCCGCGGGCAACCCGCCCATCACCATGCTGGTGCCGTTCTCGGCCGGCGGCTCCACCGACATCCTGGCCCGGGTGCTGGCCAAGGACATGGGCGAAAACCTGGGCACCGCGGTGATCGTGGAAAACAAGCCGGGCGCGGAAGGCTTCATCGCCGCCCGCCAGCTCAAGGTGGCCAAGCCCGACGGCAACACGGTCATGCTGGTGACCACCAGCGTGTACGCCATCAACCCGGCCATCTTCAGCGAAATTCCCTACGACTCACAGAAGGACTTCGCCACGATCGACGTGGTGGCCTCCTCGCCCAACGTGATCCTGGCGCCGGCGAACTCGAAGTACGTCACCCTCAGGGATGTAATCGATGCGGCCCGTGCCAAGCCCGAGGGCGTGTACTACGGCACCGGAGCGACCATGCACTTGCTCAATTCGAAATGGCTGGAAGCCCTGTCGAACACCAGGATGACCGGCGTCCCGTACAAGGGCAGCGCCGCGGTGTATCCCGACCTGATCGCCGGTCGCGTCGATTTCATGGTGGACCAGCCCCTGTCCTCCCTGTCCTTCATCCAGAGCAAGCAGCTCAAGCCGCTGGCGGTCACGTCCGCGCAGCGCTGGCAGCAGATGCCCGATGTGCCGACGGTAGCCGAGCAAGGCTATCCCGAGTTCACGACCACCTCGTGGTGGGCCTTGATCGCCCCAGCCGGCACGCCGGCCGCAACGCTGCAGAAACTGCATGACGCCGTGAGCAAAGGCCTCGCGACACAGGCCACGCAGGAGAAGATCCGCCAGATCGGCGCCGACATCACCCCCATGTCGCTGGCGCAGTCGCAGGCCTATACCCACAGCGAACTGGACAAGTGGAAGTCCATCGCCAACACCGCCAAGGTCAAGCTCAACTAGGACATGGAAGAAAAAACGTCCAAAAAAAACGGACAGATACGGTGCTGAAGCTATCCGCCAATATCTCGCTGCTCTTTGGCGAACGCCCCTTCCTCGAGCGATTCCAGGCCGCCGCGCAAGCAGGCTTCACCGCCGTGGAAGCCATGTACCCCTATGACCAGCGCATCGAGGACATGGCCCGCGAACTGCGCGCTCACGGGCTGACGCAATCCGTGATCAACCTGCCGCCGGGCAATGCCGCGGCGGCGGAGAAAGGCCTGGCCGCCCTGCCCGGCCGCGAGCGCGATTTCGATGCCTCCCTGGAGCTTGGCCTGGCGTATGCCCAAGGCCTGCAATGCAAGCGCGTCCACCTGCTCACCGGCAACCTGCCCGACGGCATGACGCTGCAAGACGTGCGTCCCCTGCTTGCGCGCAACGTCGAGCGGGCGGTCAGGCACTTCGAGCCCCACGGCATCGTCGTCCTGCTGGAGCCCTTGAGCTTGCAGATGCTGCCGCGTTATTCCCTGCCGCGCGTCGAGGACGCCATTGCCCTGATCCAGGACATAGGCTCACCCTTCCTGCGCCTGCAACTGGACCTGTACCACACGCAGATGGAACAGGGGAACCTGGCGGCGTTGATCGAGCGCCATCTACCGCATATCGACTACGTGCAGATCGCCGGCGTGCCCGGACGACATGAACCCACCGTCGGCGAGATCAACTACGCTTACCTGCTGGACCTGCTGCAACGACACGGCTTCCAGGGCTGGGTAGGTTGCGAATACATCCCTGCGGGCGATACGCTGCAAGGCTTGCGCTGGGCGCGCGACTGGGGCTTGCTGCCGCAGCGACGCCCGCGGGACCAGGGAGTCCAGGCATGACCTATATTGCCACGCAAGATGCGCCATTGTGCCTGGCGCCCGGCGCCACCTTCGCGGCGCCGCTGTTTGCCATGCCCGAGTTAGCGTGCGACGCGCACGCCCACGTCGTGGCCGCCGACCCGCACGCCTATCCGTTGGTGGCCGATCGGAGCTATACGCCCGTCCCCACCCCGGAAAGCGATTACCTGGCGATGCTGGACGGGACCGGCATGCAACGCGGCGTACTCGTGCAGATAAGCGTCTACGGCACCGACAACCGGTACATGGTCGACGTCCTGCGCCGAAACCCGAAGCGCCTGCGGGGCGTCGCCGTCGTGGCGCCGGACGTGTCCGAGCAGGAACTCGCGGCGCTCCACGACGCGGGCGTCAGGGGACTGCGGCTGAACGTCCTGTTCGGTGGCGGCGTCGGCCTCGACGCCATGGAAATATTGGCGGCCAAGATCCAGGATATGGGCTGGCATCTGCAACTATTGGTCGACGCGCGCCAGTTCCCCGGTCTCATGCCGCGCCTGACGAAGTTGAAGCTTCCCGTTGTCGTCGATCATATGGGACACACGCCCGTCGGCCTGGGAACCGGCCATCCCGCGTTCCAGGCGCTGAAGTACCTGCTGGTCAACCACGGCTGGTGGGCCAAGCTGTCGGGCGCCTATCGCATCAGCGAAATGGGCGCCCCCTATCCGGACGTGATGGAATGGGCGCAAGCACTGGTCGACGCCGCGCCGGACCGTCTGGTCCATGGCAGCGATTGGCCCCATGTCGCCACCAGGCCCATGCCCGACGCCGGCGCGCTGCGCAACCTGCTGGCGACCTTCATTCCTGACGAGCGTACCCGCCACAAGGTGCTGGTCGACAACCCGGCCCGGCTCTATCAATTCGACGCACCGGCTTGATAAGGTAGCCACGCTTCAGGCCCCGGGGCCTCTTCAATCCAATAGGGAAAGCGGCACGGCCCGCGCCATCGCCGCATACCCCGCATCGCTCGGATGAACGTGGTCCCCGCTGTCGTAGGTCGCTTGCAGCCTGTCCGGGCGGCCCGGGTCGCGCAAGGCCTTGTCGAAGTCGATGACGCCATCGTAGCCGCCACCCTCGCGTATCCAGCGATTGACCTGAAGACGCACCGCCTCCCTATCCGGTGGCAGCGACGCCGGAGTGAGCGTTCCGCCCAGCACCCGCAGGCCATGACGGTGCGCCGCGGCGATGACGCGCCGGTAACCGGCGATGAGGTCTGCCGCGCTCACATGCCTATGGGGATAGTCGCAATCCAGGCCTTGCCTGGCAGGCATCGTGGCGAAATTGATGTCGTTGATGCCAACCAGCACGACGACCGTATGCACGCCCGGCAGCGCCAGCGCATCATGCTCCAGGCGTGACGCCAGGCTGTCGCCGTAGCACGGCGAATCGGAGAGCAGGCGGTTGCCGCTGATGCCTGCGTTCAAGATGCCCCTCGGCGTGGCGCCCTCCGCGGCCAGCCGGGTGGCAAGCACGCTGGGCCAGCTTCGATTGGCGCCGAATGTCGACCGCAAGCCATCGGTAATGGAGTCCCCGATGGCCACCACGGCGTTGGCATGCCTGCTGGTCACGGCCAGGCCGGTGACCCATGCGTATTGCGTGTAGCGTATGCTGAACGCCGCGCCGGACACGTCGCCGACATGGTTGCCCTCGGACGATACGTAATTGACCCGCCCCGCGATCCTGTGCCAAGCCTGCATCACGTTGCCGGCGCCCGAGGCCAGGCTGATGGCGACCGGCACGCCGCGCGCAATCGCGAAGGGGATGGCGTCGCTGTCCATCTCCATGCCCGGCTGCAATACCACCGTGCGGCTCGCGCCGAAAGTC
Source organism: Achromobacter aloeverae (assembly GCF_004121055.1). Taxonomy (GTDB): domain Bacteria; phylum Pseudomonadota; class Gammaproteobacteria; order Burkholderiales; family Burkholderiaceae_B; genus Bordetella_C; species Bordetella_C aloeverae. Next base: position 201,825 of record NZ_PYAL01000010.1, on the reverse strand, counting down.
ACCGCACGCTCGGTGCCCGGCACGATGCCCGCGCCCACGGCGCTGCGGGCGATGCTCGCCCCTGTAATGACCAGGGGGCGCGTGCCGTGACGATTGCTCAGGCGGATCCGCGCCTCGCTGCCGCTCAAGGTAGGAACGATGATCTGGCGAACGCTGCGATCCGCCACGGGAGGCGGCTGGTAAAGCGGCGGTGTCACGGCCACCCGCGGAATGGCTTGCAGCGCCGTGGTCCACGATGCTTGCCATCCCTGCGCCGCTTGCGCGCAGGCAGGCGCGGGGAGCGCGGCCAGCGTGACGCCCAGGACACACGCGGACAAAGCCACGAACAGGCGGCGACAGGCCGGGAAAACGCCGATCAAGCATCGCATCATCAAGGGGACTTCCTCTGCTCCTACGGACAGGTGGGTGAACTCGACGGACCATCTCAAACCGCGTCGACCAGCCGGCGACGCACGGCGGGCACAGGTCCGCGGACCTGCCCACCTCCGGAATTCTACTTGTCCCGGCCGCCCAACGACCCGGATCGGATCAGTACAAACCCTGGAAAAACGGGCCGATGTGCTGGTATGACAGAGCGAAATGTGCGCCTTACGCACATTTCCGGGAAAAGTTTTGATCCAGCGCAAACATGCCTACGATTCGAGTCACTTTCAACCCGACTCGTTCGTAGGCTCTCATGACCAGACCAAGCGATATCAAGCCTCGCGAAGGCTCCGTCCCCGGCACTCCGTATGCCGTCTTTGCCGAAGGCCAGGCCCTGGGCCCGGTTTCCTTCGACATCACGCCAGAGATCGTGGAGGAGTATTTCCACGCATCCCAGGCGGACCCCGCGCTCTATCTGGTCGATGGCCGCCAGGCGGCCGCGCCCAATGTCCTGCTGCCCTACATGACGGTACCCGTGTACCAGACCTATCCGCCCATACAGGGCATCGTCATGGCGGAGCTGGAGATGAAATGGCAGCGTCCCATCTGGGCGGACGAGACCACCCATGTCACGGCAACCGGCAGCATCGTCAAGAAGTTCGAGAAACGCGGCCGTAAGTACATCCAATGGCGCGGCGTTTTCGCCAACGACAAAGGCCAGCCGATCGCCGAACTGCTCAACACCTTTCACGTGCCGGAGTAAGCATGGAACGCACCCTTGAAATTACCCAGGAAATGATCGATGGGTATGGTCGCATCAACGGCGACAACGACATCATTCACTACGACCACGCGTACGCCGTCGACCGCGGCTTCCGCGGAACCCTCTTGCACGGCCCGCACATGACCGCGTTCGCCGCGGACCTCGGTGCCCGGCGCCACGGCAAGGAATGGCTCACGCGCGGCAAGCTGCACACCAAGTGGATCGGCCCTGTTTGCCCGGGAGACACCTTTGTCGCGGCCATCGACGACGAGGGCACGCTTACCGCCAGCTCCGGCGGCGCAACGACGATGGTCGGCTCCATCTCCCTTACGGACTGACGCCGCGCATCATCATGCCCAGCACCTCCACCCAGCTTGCGGCACACGACCTCGCGGTCGGCGCGCACGTCGCCCGGCGCGAACTGACGCTCGATACGGCCGAGTTCATGCAGTTCTCGACGCTTACCGGAGATCGGCATCCCATCCACTACGACCCCGTCTACGCGCGGGACAAGGGATTCCGTGGGCCTGTCGCCCATGGACTCCTGCTGCTGGGCATCAGTGCGCTGGGCGCGACCACGCTATCCGAGCGCCTGCATGACTGCATGGTGGCGATGACCGGGACTAGCGCCCAGTTCCTGCGGCCTGTCATCGCCGGCGACCGCCTGCGACTGGATTACCGCGTTGCATCCATCCAGCCGCGCGACGCTGATCATTCGCTGGTCTCCTTCGATGTCGAGGTCGCCGTCCTGGCGCCCACGCCGACTCGCAGCGGTAGCCCGGCATGCGTCATTTCGCTCACCTTCCTGCTAAAGAACCGTCTGGGTACCTGACATGCATCCAAGCATAGAACCGATAGTGCCGCCAGGCCATCACAACAAGTCCACATTCTCGCCCGCCGTGCGGGCCGGGGACTATATCTTCGTCTCCGGCAATACCGCCGTGGGCGACGACCGAAAGATCGTCGGCGAAGGCGACATTGCCGCGCAGGCCCGCGTCATCTACGGGAAGATCGCGAAAATACTCGAGGTGGCCGGCACGGACCTTGGCGCCGTGGTCGAAACGACCGACTACGTCACGACATTCGATGGCTACGAAAAAACCGCCGCCGTGCGTCGCGAGGTCTTCGGGGACGGCCCCTTTCCCGCGGCCACCGGGGTCATGGTCTCCGCCCTGGTACGGCCGGGCGCCCTGATAGAGATCCGGGCGGTGGCCTATGTAGGAAGAAAAAGCTGAACGGGACTGGAGCATCCCGGCGGTACATGGCGTCTAGATCACCTCAAGGGGCAGGCCCGCAAACGCATCATCATTCCAAAATTCAAGGGGTTAAATCGTGTGGAAAGCTCTTGTTGCAGCACTATCGATATTTGCGTCCGCGTCGGTCATGGCGGACACCTATCCCAGCAGGCCGATAACCATCGTCGTCCCCTATGGCGCCGGCGGAACCAACGACATTCTCGCCCGCGCCCTTGCGGCCGGCATGTCGCCGCTGCTGGGCCAATCGGTCATCGTCAGCAATCGTCCTGGCGCGGGCGGAAACCTGGGCGCTGCCTATGTCGCCAATGCGGCGCCGGACGGCTACACACTGCTTCTCGCGTCCTCCGGCGTATTCGCCATCAACAAGTGGCTCTATCGTGACCTGCCCTACGATCCCTCGCGACTCACGCCCGTCATGCTCGCGGGCAAGGTTCCCAACGTCCTGCTGGCCAGTCCCACCCTGCCCGTGAATACGGAAAAGGAACTGATCGAGTACGCCAAGGCGCATCCCGGCAAACTCAATTTCGCGTCCATGGGAACGGGAACCAGCGGGCACCTGATGTCCGAGCTCTTCAAGCAGGACGCAGGCATCCAGGCCCAGCACGTGCCGTACAAGGGCAGTACCGCGGCCCTGACCGACAGCTCGGCGGCCAGGTCCAGCTGATGTTCGACAACCTTCCCACCGCCCTGCCGCAAGTGAAATCAGGCAAGCTGCGCGCGCTTGCCGTTTCGACGGACAAGCGTTCCCCCTTGCTTCCGGATGTCCCCACCGTCGCGGAGGCGGGGGTGCCGGGCTTCGAGGCCACGGCCTGGTTCGGCGTCGCGGCGCCGCCGGCGACACCCGCCGACATCACGCGCAAGTTGAACGAAACCATGGCCGAGGTCATGGCGGACCCGAAAACCAGGGAAATGCTCCAGGCCCAGGGTGTGTCCTACGAACCCAATACCGTCGCCGACTTCGCCGCCTTCATCGCAAGCGAGTCGCCCAAATGGAAAAAAGTCGTCGAAGTATCCGGCGCGACCGCAGACTGAACAGGAACTCCAAGTCCATGCAAGCCGAAACGCATCAAATAATGGCCGCACAGGCGGGCGAAGATTGGATAGCAGCCGCCTTGAAGCCGCGTTCCATCGCGATTATCGGCGCCTCCGACAACCCGGAGAAGATCGGCGGTCGGCCGATCAAGTACATGCTGCGACATCAATATCGCGGCGTGATCTATCCCATCAACCCCGGTCGCCGGGAAGTCCAGGGCATCAGGGCCTGGCCCAGCCTGGATGCCCTGCCTTCGACCCCGGACCTCGCGGTCGTCTGCGTGCCCGGACTGGCCGCGCTGGAGGCGGTCGCGGCTTGTGCGCGCATGGGGGTCAAGCTGTGCATCGTCATCTCGTCGGGTTTCGGTGAAACGGGACCCGCGGGCCTGGCTACGCAGCAGGAAATGGTAAGCGTCGCCAAGGACGCGGGAATGCGCCTAGTCGGCCCGAACAGCCAGGGCCTGGCCAGTTTCGACAGTAACGCCCTGGCGACCTTTGCCACCCTGCTGGGGGAAGTTCCCCCACGGGACGGCCCCGTGGCTATCGTCAGCCAGAGCGGCGCGATGAGCATGGTCCCCTACGCCCTGCTTCGCAACCAGGGCATCGGAGTCCGCTACTCCTTTGCCACGGGCAACGAGGCAGACCTTACCGTTTCTGACTTCGCGCTCGCCGCCGCCCGCGACCCCGAGGTCAAGCTGATCCTGCTGTACCTTGAAGACCTGCTGGATCCAGCGACACTGGCGCAGGCTGCCCAGTGCGCGATGGAACGTGGCATACCCATGCTCGCGCTGAAGGCAGGCGTGTCGGACCGGGGCAAGGCGGCGGCCCTGACGCATACGGGTGCGGTGGCTACCGAAGACAAGGTCCTCGATGCGTGGTTCCGGCAAAACGGCATCCTGCGTGTCGCCGACATGCGCAGCCTGGTGCAAGGCGCCCGCCTGCTGCTGCGCGCCCCCCGGATAAACGGACGCCGGCTGGTCATCCTGAGCAACTCGGGCGCGGCGTGCGTCATGGGCGCCGATGCCGCGGAGCGCCATGGGCTGGAGGTGCCGCCTTTCCCCCCGGCGGTGCAGGCCGCGATCGCGGGCAGCCTGCCTTCTTTCGCCAGTGCGCAGAATCCTGTCGATCTTACCGCCGCGCTCCTGACCAACAATCACCTGTTCGGCGACGTATTGCCGAAGCTGGACGCAAGCTGCTGCGACGCGCTTTTCATCAGCCTTCCGATGTCCGGACTGGGCTACGACGCGCGGCAGTTCGCGCAAGACAGCGCAAGATTCCAGGAAGCCACCGGCATCCCCGTTGTCCTGGCCTGTCCGTTGGAACAGACGCGGCGAATCTTCGATGAAGCTGGCCTCGTTGCGTTCGAACACGACGAGGACGCCATGGCGGCGCTCGGCCAGTTGGCACGGATCCGCACCCTGCAACATGAAGCCGGGCGGCTGTGGCGCGGCATCGCCAGACCGCACCATCCGCGAAAAGGCCCCCTTCCCGCCACGCGTTTCCTGTCCGAAGCCGACAGCCTGGAATTGCTGGAGAGCGCCGGCGTGCCCACCGCCCCGTGGCGCCTGTGCAAGAACGAGGACGATATACGCCAGGCCATGCGCACCCTGGACCTGCCCGTGGCGGTCAAGGCGTGTTCGGCCGAAATTCCCCACAAATCGGAATACGGCCTCGTCCGACTGGGCATCGGCGATATCGAGGAGGCTTGCGCCATCGGGGCGGAGATGCGCGCCACAACCCAGACGTTGGGGAAATCGTGCGAAGGCATCATCGTGGCGTCCATGGTCCGAGGCCGGCGCGAACTCGTGATAGGCGCACGCTGGGATGAGAAATTCGGCAGCGTCCTGCTGATAGGCGACGGCGGCAAGTACATCGAGGCCATGCCTGATGCCGTCACGCTGGTACAGCCGTTCGATCTCGCCCACACACTGGACCGCCTGCGGGAGCTGCGGATTGCACCGCTGTACAAGGAAACCCGCGGCGATCCCCCGCTACCCGTCGAAGCGCTGGCCAAGCTCGCCGTCCAGGTCGGCGCCTGGGTGCAGGCACAGGGCGGAAGGGTCATGTCGGTGGATATCAACCCCCTGATGGCGCTGGCCCACGGAGGCCTGGCCGCGGCAGACGCGCTTGTCGAGATCAACATCAATGCGGACAATGTTCCAGCCGGGGAAACATGAAATACGCGGGCGCCAAGCCTGACGCCGCGTCGCCAGGGGCCGATCATGGATGAAAGCAAATCCGAAGACTACTTCATCAATGGGCTCGCCAAGGGTCTCGCGGTAATACAGGCCTTCAACAACGAAGCCCGGGCGCTGACGCTATCGGAAGCGGCGTCCCGGACCGGCTTGACCCGGGCGACAGCCAGGCGGGTCCTGTTGACCCTGGTGGAACTCGGCTTTGCCTCGCGCTTTGGCGACCGGCACTTTGCCCTGACGCCCCGTGTCCTGGCGCTGGGCTATGCCTATCTTTCGTCCATGCCGCTCTGGCGCTTCGCGGAACCGGTCCTGGAAGGGCTGGTGGCCGATTTAGGGGAAACGTGCAGCATCGCTGCGCTGGACGGGCATCAGCTCGTCTATGTCGTGCGCATCCCCGTGCACCGGACATTGGTGCAGGACGTGTCGATCGGCTCCCGCATACCGCTGTACTGTCACTCGGCCGGGCGCGTGCTGCTCTCCGGCTTCACGCCGGAACAGTTGGACGACTACCTCCGCCACGCGGATTTCCAGCCGCTTACGCGCTATACCAATACGAATCCAGCGGAACTTCGCCGCATCGTGGGCGACGTACGGCGGCAAGGCTACGCCTGGACTTCCGGAGAGGTGGAGGAAGGGACCTGCGGCCTGTCCGTACCGATCTTTCAACAAGGCCGCCTGATCGCCGCGTTGAACCTGAGCCGGATGAATGCCAGTCCCAGTGAATCGGATTGGCTGGCGCAGTACCTGGAGCCGCTCAGGCGGGCCGCCGCGCAACTGAGCAATGCCCTTTCCGTAGACAAGACGCCCCGTGTCGTGCGCAAGCTCGCCGACACGGCCACTTGGGCCAAGAATGCAAAATAATTCCTACCTATCGTCGGCGCCGGCATTGCTCGGCGGCCTGTCCCTTCGGAATCGGCTCGCTGTCGCGCCCATGTCGAGAATGCAGGGGCAGGACGATGGCCTGCCATCCCCTGATACCGCGCCCTATTACGCACGTTATGCACGGCATGGCGTCGGGCTGATCATTACGGAAGCCCTGTATACCGACGACATCGCCAGCCGCGCCTATTTCAACCAGCCGGGACTCGCCACCGATCGACACATCGAGGGTTGGCGTCCGGTGACCGCCGCCGTGCACGCGGAGGGCTCGAAAATCTTCGCGCAGTTGCAGCATGCGGGCCGTCTCGCGGAGCCTGGGTTGAACCGCCTGGTCCTGGGCGCCACAGGAAGAGCCGCGACAGGGACGACCTGGCAGACGGGGGCCGCGAATCCCACGCCTACCGCCGCAACGGAAGAACAGATCGAGGAAATCATCGCGGGATTCGCGGCGGCGGCGCGGCGCGCACTGGCGGCCGGCTTCGACGGTATCGAACTGCACGGCGCGCGAGGCTATCTCATACACGAATTCCTGAACGACGGAAACGACCGCGGCGACGCATGGGGAGGCAGCATCGAGAACCGCTCGCGGCTTGCGGGCAGGCTGCTGGAGTCGGTCCGGGAAGCCGCGCCGGGGCTACCCATCGCCTTCAATTATTCGATGTACGCGATGGACGAATACGCCTACCGTCCTCGTGCGGAACTCGCGGAAATGGAGGCGATTTTCCGGACGCTGCGCCAGGCTGGGGCGGACATCCTGCACGTCAGCACGCGGCGTACGCTACGGCCCGAGCCCTGGGGCGAAACGCTGGCCCAGACGGCCGCGAGAAGTGCGCCCGGCCCATTGATCGCCGGAGGCGGCCTATCGAGCCTGGCCGAATGTGAACGCGCGCTGGCATGGCCCGGCATCGCCATGGTTGCCCTGGCCCGCCCCTTCCTGGCCAACCCCGACTGGATCGCGCGATCCCAGGCTGGCCAACCGATACGCGAATACACGCCCGGCATGGAGCGCCAGCCCTTGCTGTCATAGGCCCCTGCTGTCATAGGCCCCTGCGCTACCTTGCTCCGTCCAGTCCAGGCGCCACAGGATCAGGCAAAAAGCTCACAGGAATCCGGCAATCGGGCCGGCGCGCTCCGTCCCATACTGGCGACTGCCAACCAGGAGCGTTCCATGAATAAAATCGCCATCGTTACCGGCGCCAGCCGTGGCCTCGGCCGCAATATCGCCTTGAATATCGCCCGCCGCGGCAGCGACGTCATCATCACTTATCAAAGCCGCGAAGAGCTGGCCCAGTCCGTAGTCGCCGAAATCACGGCCATGGGCCGCCAGGCCATTGCCTTGCAGCTGGACGTGGGCGACGTTCGCGGCTTCCCCCTGCTGGCGGAGCGCTTGCGCGCCGCGCTGCGTGAGAAGTGGCAGCGTGACAGTTTCGACCATCTCATCAACAACGCCGGCCATGGCGACATGGCGCCGTTCGAGGAAACAACCGAAGCGCAGTTCGACAAACTGATGAACGTGCATGTTAAGGGCGTGTTTTTCCTGACGCAGGCACTACTGCCCTTGCTGGCGGATGGCGGACGTATCGTCAACGTCTCCAGCGGATTGACGCGCGTTTCCTATCCCGGCTTCAGCGCGTATTCCGCGGCCAAGGGCGCGGTGGAAGTCCTCAGCGTCTACCTGGCCAAGGAATTGGGACGCCGCGGCATCGCCGTCAATACGGTAGCGCCCGGCGCCATCGAAACCGACTTCCTGGGCGGCGCCGTGCGCGATATGCCGGACCTGAACCGGATTTTCGCGGAGATGACCGCCCTGGGCCGCGTGGGCGTGCCCGATGATATCGGTCCCATGATCGCCAGCCTGCTCACCGAAGACAACCGCTGGATCAATGGCCAACGCATCGAAGTCTCCGGCGGCCAGGTGATCTGATCACGCAACCAGCCGCATCCGATCGCGCGCGGCGGCGACGTCACGCGAGGGCGGCAGCCCGAACATGCGCCCGTATTCGCGGGTGAACTGGGGCACGCTTTCGTAGCCGACGGCAAACGCCGCGACGCTGGAGCTGGCGCCCTCCGCCAGCATCAGGCGGCGCGCTTCGATCAGGCGCAGCTGCTTCTGGAATTGCAGTGGCGTCATCGACGTGACCGACCGGAAGGACTGGTGGAAGGTATGGGGGCTCATCCCGGCGGCCTCCGCCAGCCTTACGATCGGCAGGCGCGACGCATAATGGGCACGAAGCATCGCAATGGCACGCGCCACTTTCTGCGCATGGCCGTTGGGCGCCCCTATGCGGCGTATGGCCGCGCCATGGCGGCCGGCGAGCAGCCAATAATGGAATTCGCGCAGCAAGGCGTTCTTCAGCAAGGGCAGCGCGGCCGGCCGTTCAAGCAGGCGCACCAACCGGAGCGCGCTGTCGGCGACCTCGGCATCGGTCTGGTCGATCTGTACGGGAAACGGGGCCGACTCCTGCAGGGCGCTCATTTCCGTGGACAGATCGGCGATCATGGACACGTCCAGGTCCACGACCAGGGAGCAGTACGGCTCGGCCTCGGACGCCGCGAGGATCTGGCTGCCGGTCGGGACATTCGCCATCATGAGCAGGGAACTGCCCGCCCCGAACGTGAACGACTGCTGGCCCATGGTGACATGCTTGCTTCCTTGCAGCACCAGGCAGGCCAACGGACGCTGTACGGCATACACCAGTGCCGTGGGCCGGTTGGCGCAGATGGCCGTGATCCCGTCTATCGGGGTGGCGGCAATACCGCTCCCGTCGGCATGCAGCCGCGCGTAGCGAAGGACAGCATGCCGCAGGTCATCGTTCATGGCGCAACATCGGGGACAGGAGCATCGTCGGGAGCACGTCGGCGCATAGCCCAGGCCTCATCCGTTGGGGCGTGGGGAACGCGACACGATCAGGTAGTACTCGCATTGCGTCTTGCCCCGGTTGACGAAAGCGTGGTCGACGTCGGCCTCGAAGTACATGGCATCCCCTGCTCGCAGCAAGGTATCGCCGCTTTTCATCGAGACCGTCAGCGTGCCGCTGACCACGACCACCTGTTTCTCCGTGCCGGCCGGATAGGCCGGCAAGGTTCCCGTCGACGTCCCGGGCTTGAGCAAGTGATATAGCACCTCGGTCGCGATGCCGGCGATGGCGGGCGAAAGCAGGTGCCGCTCGAAACCGCTTTCGCTGTCGCGGAAGACATGACGCTCGTCGCGGCGAACCACCGCCACGGCGCGATGCGCCTCTTCGCCGTTGGTGAGATAGGTCAGCGAAGTACCCAGCGCCTTGGCGATCGAACTGGCGACGCCGATGGTCGGGCTTTTCTCGCCACGCTCCACCTTCGACAGCATGGCCCTGCTGACGCCTGATCGCTGGGCCAGCTCTTCCAGCGTCAAACGGGCGTGCTCGCGCAAAAGACGCACGCGCTCGCCAAAGATCTGGCTGACATTGTCGGTCTCGCTGCCGTCTTCCTGCTTGTTGGGGTCTATCGGATCAGTCCTTGGCATTTCCTGTTCCTAGGGGATAGGCACGAATTATATCTCCTATCGAAGATTATTTTCTTGACGTTATTCTTCTAAAGGAGATATTGTTCCACCGATACATCTTCTATAGAAGATCAAATTCTCACCGACATCGATGCAGCCGGTCGTCCGTCCTCTCTCGAACGCCGAAGCTGCACACCTGAAAAAGGAGACAAACATGGCAAGAGGCATTCGTTGGCTGGTGGTTTTCATGCTGTTCCTGGGAGGCGCGGTCAGCTATCTGGATCGCGCCGCATTCGCCATCGCCGCCCCCTTGATCGCCAAGGACCTGTCGCTATCCGCCAGCCAGCTCGGCCTGGCGTTCAGCGCTTTTTTCCTGGGCTATGCTGCTTTTTGCTTCGTCGGCGGGTGGGCGTCGGACAAGTTCGGCGCCTATCGGGTCATGACCTCGGCCATGCTGGCCTGGTCGATATTCTGCGGCCTGACCGCGGCGGCAATCTCCCTGCCCGTCCTGCTGGTCATCCGACTGTTCTTCGGCATGGGCGAAGGCCCGTTCTGCTCCACCGCCAGCAAGGTGGTCAGCAACTGGTTCCCCAGACGCGAGCAAGCGTCCGGCGTCGGGCTCGCCAACGCGGGGCAACCGCTGGGCGCCGCCTTGGCGGGCCCGGTGGTTGGCGGCCTCGCCACCCTCTATGACTGGCGGGTTTCCTTCGTCGTGATCGCCTGCATCGGCCTGCTGTGGGTGGCATGCTGGCTCTGGCTGGCGACCGACCAGCCCAGCCAGCACAAGCGCGTCTCCGCGCGGGAACTGGCCCATATCGAGCAAACGGAAGACACGGTCGCGGCCACCGACGCGCACGACGGGCCGCAGGCCAGCACGCTGTTCACGCCGGCCATCCTTGCCACCGCGCTGGCCTTCTTCGGCTTTTCCTACGTGCTGTACTTCTTTCTCTCCTGGTTTCCGACGTACCTGTCTTCGACCTACCACCTCAGCTTGCAGAAGATGTCCCTGCTGAACGTGATTCCCTGGATCGTGGGCTTCGTGGGCCTGGCTGGCGGCGGCTTCCTGACCGACTACCTGTACCGCCGCACCGGCCGCGCCTTGTATGCGCGCAAGGTCGTACTGGTGTCGAGCATGACGGTGGCGGCGCTTTCGGTGGGATTGGCGTGCCTGGCGACCGAGCTGGCCGCGGCCGTCACGTTGAGCACGTTGGCCGTGTTCGCCATGTACCTGTCCACCAATACGTACTACGCCATCGTGTTCGACACCGCGCCCAAGAAGCGGGTCGGCACCACGACCGGATTCGTACACATGATCGCCAACTGCGCCGGCATCGTCGGGCCTGCCCTCACCGGCTACCTGGTCGAGTGGACCGGCAGTTTCGTCTCGGCCTTCGTCGTCACCGGCCTGGTGGCGTTCAGCGGAGCGCTGGCGGTCTTCATTTTCGTCAAGGCGCCGCCGCGCGCGGTACCGGTCCCGGCGACGCTGTCGGCCAAATCCGCATGACGCACCCCACCTCAAACCAGGAGAATTGCATGACCCCGACCTTTCCCTTGCTCATCGACGGCCGGCTGCGGCCCGGCGCCGACGGCGCCAGCGAGGACGTCATCAACCCGGCCACCGAAGAAAGCCTGGGCCACGTCGCCCACGCCGCACCGGCCGACCTCGACGAAGCGCTGGAGGCCGCCCGGCGCGGCCTGGAGGAATGGCGGGCGGTCCCGCCCTGGACACGCGGCGCCATCCTCAAGCAGGCGGCAGCCAACCTGTGCGCCGATATCGAACAGATCGCCCGCACGCTCACCCTGGAACAAGGCAAACCCCTCGCCGAGGCGCGCGCCGAAGTCATCCGGTCGGCCGAATTCCTCGAATGGGGAGGCGAACAGGCCCGGCGCGTCTGCGGCCGCAGCATGATGGGGCGCGATCCCGGCCAGCGCGCCGAGGTCGAGACACTGCCTATCGGCGTGGTCGCCGCCTTCACGCCGTGGAATTTCCCGATGGCCCTGGCCGCGAAGAAGTTCGCGGGTGCGCTCGGCGCGGGATGCGCCATCATCTGCAAGCCTTCGGAAGAGACGCCCGGGTCGGTCCTGGCCCTGGCCCAGGCCCTGCTGGACGCGGGGGTCCCCAAGGCGGCCATCGGGATCGTATTCGGTATTCCCAGCGAAATATCCCGCTATCTGATCGCTTCTCCCATTGTGTCCAAGATAACCTTCACCGGCTCCATTCCGGTCGGCAAACTATTGGCGGCGCAAGCAGGCAGCCTTATGAAGCCGGTGACCATGGAGCTGGGAGGGCACGCCCCGACCATTATCTGCGGCGATGTCGATCCGGAGCAGGCGGCCGACCTGCTGGCGCGCGCCAAGTTCGCCAATGGCGGTCAGATCTGCTTGTCGCCGACCCGCTTCTTCGTCGAAAGGAATATCGCCGAGCGATTCACGGCCCGGTTCGCGGAACAGGCGCTGGCCTGGCGGGTCGGCAACGGCCTCGAAACCGGCAGCCAGATGGGCCCCCTGCTGAACAACCGGCGCCTGCAGGCGATTACGTCGCTGGTCGACGACGCCTTGGCGCGTGGCGCGGTGGTGCGGGCCGGCGGCAAGCGCCTGGGCGACCGGGGTTACTTCTACGCCCCGACCGTGCTCGATACCGTGCCGGCGGACGCCCGCATCCTCCATGAAGAACCGTTCGGACCGATAGCCCCCATCCTGCCCTTCGATGACGAGGAAGACATGCTGAGGCAGGCCAACGGCCTTGAATTCGGCTTGTCGGCCTATGTCTTCTCGCATGACGTACGGCGGCGCGAACGCCTCAAGGACCGGCTCCAGTTCGGCACGGTCGGGATCAACGACGTTCCCACCCATCCTCCGGAAATACCGCTGGGGGGCTGGAAGGAGAGCGGCTACGGCACCGAGGGCGGCATCGAGATTCTCGAGCCCTATCAAAAGACCCGATTTGTCAGCACCCGGCACTGACGCTACACATACCATCGAGGAGACAGGCATGACCGCCAACAAAACCTTTATCGTCACCGGCGCCGCGCGCGGCATCGGCGCCGCCATCACGAATCGACTGCTCGACGATGGCCACCGCGTCCTGGCCATGGACATCAACGCCCTGCCGCCGGACCACCCGTGGCTGCGCCGCGACGCGCTGCGCTTCGAGCGCGGCGACGTCACCCGCGCCGACGACGTACGATCCATCCTGGATTGCGGCGTGCGCCATTTTGGCGGCATCGACGTGATCGTCAACAACGCGGGGATCGCCCAGAGAAAGGGAGACCTGCTGGAGACGGACGAAGCCGAATTTGACCGTCTCATGGCCGTCAACGTCAGGAGCATCTATCTGTTCGCTCGCTATGGCGTACCTATCCTGGAAAAATCCGCCGCGCCATCGATCATCAACGTGGGGTCTGTCATCGGCCTGCGCCCGCGGCCCAAGCTGACCTGGTATAGCACCAGCAAGGGCGCGGCCAATGTCATGACGAAGGCGCTGGCGGTGGAGCTGGCCCCGCGGGGGATACGCGTGAACGCGGTGTGTCCGGTGGCGACCGAAACCGACATGCTGGAAGCACTGGCCGGCGGCGATACCGAAGACGATATCGCGCCGCTCCGCGCCAGCGTGCCGCTGGGTCGCCTGGCCAAGGCCGCCGACGTATCCTCGGCGGTGGCTTTCCTCGCTTCCGAAGAGGCCGCCTTCCTGACGGGCGTCAACCTGCCCGTCGACGGCGGACGCTCGATCTGACGGCGTCATCGTGAAGGAGCACAAACCGGGGGCAAGGTCTCGCACAAGAGGCTACTTGGCCAGCCTAGCGTGATCGGCCGGATTGACCCGCCCGAACTCCAGGATGTCCCGCTTCGGCGGGGCGCCGAACATCCGGGCATATTCCCGATTGAACTGCGAAGCGCTTTCGTAGCCCACCCGTATCGCCGCGGCCTGCGCATTGGCTTCGCCCGCGGCCATCAGGCGCCGGGCTTCGAGCAGGCGGATCTGCTTCTGGTACTGCAAGGGCGTCACGGACGTCAGGGCCTTGAATTTGTGATGAAACGCCGACGGACTAAGCCTTGCAATGGCCGCCAGTTCCTCGATCCGAAACGAATCTGCATACCTTGTACGCAATACGTGCATCGCCTTGACGATGCCGTGGTGCCGCTCGCCGCTGGCGATGATACGCGCGATGCGCCCGCCATTAGGCCCGCTCAACAGCCAAAAGCAGATTTCCCGCATCAGCAGCGGGTACAGCACCGGGACCGCGGCCGGCGTGTCCAGCAGGCGTATCGCGCGCAATGCGCAGTCGATGAGTTCGCTGCCCAGCGGAATAACGAAAGCGCTGTCCGGGGATTCCACGTCCATCGCCGGCGGTGTGGCGATCTGCGCGAGGACCTCGCGCATCGCAGCCTGGTCCAGTTGTATCACCACGCTCAGATACGGCATGTCCTCGCTCCCTTCCATCACCTGGCTGGAACCGGGCATTTCGAGCGAGACCACCATGGCCTGGCCCGCCCGGTATTCGAGCCTGTGGCTGCCAAAAGCGCTCCATTTGGCGCCCTGGACGACGATGCACAGTGCGGGTTTATGTATCAGCTGGGTCGGATGCCGATGGCGGAGGGAGCGCAAGACGATCAAGCCGTCCGCCCTCGTGTAGAACGGGCTTGCTCCCTGTTGCCGCGCGGCATAGCGGCTCACCGCGTCGACCAGTGCGGTCAAGCGCGTAGCGTGGCTGGTTGGGGTATCCATTCCGTGGACGCTAACGCAAAAAGCAGGATCAGGCAATAAATAGGATGGTTTGAGCGTAGGCGCTTCAGCCTTGCGCCTCTAATCTGCGTGTTCCGCACCCTATCTCGGAGTAAAAATTGGCTGACACGATTTATACGGCCTCCACCAACGCAATCGCCCTGGTGACCGGAGGCAGCAGAGGCCTTGGGCGCAGCACCGTCCTGAGCCTGGCCAGGCGCGGCGTCCGCAGTATCTTCACTTACCATTCCAACCGCGCGGAAGCCGACAAAGTGCTTGCCGCCGTTGCCACCGAAGGCGGCCGGGCCGTCGCCCTGCAACTGGATACCGGCAAGGTTTCCACCTTCGACGACTTCCTGGGGAAGCTGCGGACAGCCCTGCGCGAACTGGACGCCGACAGGATCGATTTCCTTGTCAACAACGCGGGCACCTCGCATCACAACGCGATCGAGTTCACGACCGAAGAAGAGCTGGATGCGCTCTACAACGTCCACTTCAAGGGCGTTTTCTTCCTGACGCAAAAACTGCTGCCTGTCCTGCGCGATGGCGGGCGCATCGTGAATATCTCGTCGGGCCTGACGCGGATCACGATTCCGAACAGTGCGCCCTATGCGGCGATGAAAGGCGCCGTGGAAGTCTTTACCCGCTACCTGGCCAAGGAACTCGGCACCCGCGGCATCGCCGCGAATACGGTCGCGCCCGGCGCCATCCAGACGGATTTCAGCGGCGGCATCGTACGGGACAATCCGGACCTGAACCGCTTTGTCGCCAGCAATACGGCCCTGGGCCGCGCCGGCCTGCCCGACGATATCGGCCCGTTGATCGCGTCGCTGTTGACGGAGGACAACCGCTGGATCAACGCCCAGCGCATCGAGGCCTCGGGCGGGATGTTCATCTAGGAAAGGCGCGAGCCAGGCAGCCCGGGAGAAGACCGCTCATTCGCTTTCGACATACCGCCAGGCGTATCCGCTCCCGGTTTCATGAATCCGTCCCGCGGAAGTCTCGGGGAAATGCGCGGGAAAGACGGTTGCCACCGTCCTGGCCGCATGGTCGAGCAGCCATTTCCGGGAGGCGCGAGCCTGCCTCTGATCAAGACAGAACATCGAGCTCCACTCCGGACGATAAACCTGCACGGGACTGTGCATGACATCGCCGGAGAAAAGCGCCGTCTGCCCCTCGGAAGTGATTTCTATCGCGATGTGGCCTGCGCTGTGCCCCGGTGTCGGAAAGAAACGGATGCCTTCGGCGAACTGCAATACGCCATCCGGCACCATGCGCGCCTGTTGCGCCTCGATAATCGGCGCAACGCTGTCGTCGTACACCATGCGGCGCGCCTCGCCCTGCGGCGTGGCGAAGTATTTGCGCTCACGCTGCGGAAACACATACGTCGCATTGGGAAAGAAAGGCGTCCACCGGCCGCTTTCCCAATAGGTATTCCACCCCACGTGGTCCACGTGCAGGTGCGTCAGCAGCACGTAGTCGATCTGCTCGCGCCGGAATCCCGCCGCCTCGAACCGCTGCGGAACAGGATTATCGAGCTGGTCGAAAAGCTTGCCGAACGGCCTGGCCTTGCCGTTGCCTATGCCGGTGTCGACGACGATTTTCAAATCGCCCACTTCGACTACCCACAGGTGGGTGTGCAACGCCACCTGGCGGTTGCGGAGATCCAGGCTGGCAGTAGACAGATGCGCTTTCAAGTCGCTCCCTGCTCCCTCACCCCACTCGGGGAAAAGCACCTCGGGCGCGAGCGCGAATGCCGTCTCTTCGACACGGGTAATCGTCGCCGCGCCAACGCGGTAGGTAGAGGGGGAATTTTTCATGTCCTGCTCCTATGATCCTGATTCGGATTTCCGTGGCTTGATGTTGCCGCCGGTCATGTCGCCGCGCCGCATGTCTACGCCAAGCCATGACCGGCGGGGCAGCCCTACTGCTTCCCCCTGCCAGGAAAACGATTGAGCAGCATCACGCCCGCACCGAGCAGCATCAGCCCGACCATCGGCAACAGTCCCGATTCCACGCGTCCGGTTGCGGACGTGATCAGGCCCATCAATACCGGGCTGAGAAAACCGCCCACGACGCCGAGCACGTTCACCACTGCAATGCCGCCTGGAGCAACCTCCGTACCCATATATTCGCCGGGTATCGCCCAGAGGACCGTATAGGCCGCCCACATCGCCGCCGTGGCTATCGTGACCGCGGGCAATGCGATCTCGAACAGGGAAGCGTATCGACTTGCGACCAGCAGGCCCACGGCGCCCATGAGACTGGCCAACGCGAAGTGGCGTCGCCGCTCGCCCATCCTGTCCGAACTGACCGACAGCCCGTACATCGCCGCCAGCGAGGCAATATATGGCAGTGCCGACCACCATCCGATGGCACGCGTGTCATTGAGTCCCGCCGCCTTGAGAATGGATGGCAGCCAGAAGCTGACGGCGTAGATGCCGCAAATGACACAGAGATTACTCAATCCCAGGCCCAGTATCCGGCGGTCCGCGAGGGCATTGAGCAGTCCGCGCAGGGTTTCCACATGGCCGGAGTCGCCGGGAATCGCCGCGCGCAACATGGCTTTCTCCTCGCCGGTCAGCCAATTCGCCTGCTCGGGCCTGTCGGTCAACCAGAACCACGCGAAAAGTCCGAACAGGACGCAAGGCAGCCCTTCAACAATGAACATCCATTGCCAACCAGCCAGCCCATACGCGCCTTCGAGCGAGGTCATTGCGATGGTCGATACGGGACCGCCAAGCAAGCCGCCGAGGGGGCCTGCCGCCATCACGATGGCCATCGTCTTGCCCAGGCGGGCGCCGGGAATCCAGTACGTGAGATACAGAACCATTCCCGGCGCGAAGCCGGCTTCGAACACCCCCAGGAGAAAACGCAACACATAAAAGCTGATCGGGCCTTGAACGAAAATCATGGCCGCCGAGGTCAGTCCCCACAGCACCATGATGCGCACCATCGTCCGCCGCGCGCCGATCTTCGGCAGGCGTAGATTGCTGGGAATCTCGAACAGCACATAGCCGAGGAAGAAAATGCCGGCGCCCAGGCCGTAAGCGGCATCGGATAACCCCAGGCTGGATTGCATCTCCAATTTCGCGAACCCGACATTGATGCGATCGAGGAACGCGAACATGTAGCACAGGGTGAGGAAGGGCAAGAGGCGTAGCGATATCTTCCGGTGTAGGGGGTCCTGCTTCGGCTCGCCGATCAACGTAGCGGTCATGGACACGATGCGTCTCCTTCCTTAGCGAACGCTGGTGTCGTCCGCAAGAACCGCTATGCAATCGCCGGGCTCGACACCGGCAAAGGATCGCAGGCAAACCACCCTGCCCTCGCCGGCGAAACGCAGTTCGAGCGGCTCGCTCCATGGCGCGTGGGGATTGAACACGCGCGCCGCGATATCGCCCTTCTTCACCCGATCGCCCAAGGAAACCGCGGATTCGAAAACACCGGCGATGGACGTGAATACATAGTGCTGGTGTCCGTTCACCCGCATGTAGCTCGTGGCCGACGCGGGCAAATCCAGGTAGGTCGATGACGTGATGCGCAGGGCGTGAAGCAGGCGATCAAGCCCCGCTTCCACGATGGGCAGGTTCTTCGGGTTGCAGGTACCGAAGCCGCCGAATTCGCCGCACAGGAAGAACTTGCCTTGTCGTTCGACGGCGGCGCCGTAGGTCCGGTCCTCGCCGAGCAGGTCCATGATCATGGCGTGCGGCGAGGCAAAGGCTTCGACCACTGCCAGGTATTGCTTTCTCCTGGCTGGGTCTTCGGGAGGATAGACGAGCAGCGTGGGCAGATGATCGAACGACTGGCCCCCCGAGTGAATGTCGAAGATGAAATCAGCGCGCGGAAACAGCTCCGTATCGACGTAGTGGGCGATCATTTCGGTAATCGTCCCGTCGCGTTTGCCCGGGAATACCCGGTTCATGTTCGCGCCATCGATGGGGCTGGTTCGCTTGCCGGCAAGATAGGCGGGGAAATTCAGTCCAGGCACCACGATTATTCGTCCCTGGACCGGCAAGGAGGGGAGCCGTTGCAGCAGCTTCATCAGTGCCACCGGCCCCTCGTACTCGTCGCCGTGGTTGCCGCCGGTCAACAGGAGGGTCGGCCCCTCGCCGCCCTTCTGCACGGCGATGGGAATGGGGATGTGGCCATAGCCCGAACGGTCGACGGAGTGCGGCACTCTCAACGTGCCCGTCTGGAAACCTTCCTGGTCGAAGTCGATATTCGTGGTAATGCGGGATGCCTGCGTGCTCATTGGTGTTCGTCTCCATCGTTCGAGTACTTCTGGATAACTCAATGATGGAGAAGCGCAATCGAACGCGCCAATGCCGATTTTTTAGGTCGCGATGCTTAAAAAGCATCGCCCGGCGACTCCCGGTTTCCCTCGGTGCCTGGCCTTACGCCATCTCGCGCCGCAAGACCTCGAGGAGATCGAGAAAGCGATGCAAGGCAGGATTGCCATTCGCCTGCGCGTAGACGAACCCCAGCGGTATCCCGATCTTCAGGTCTTCGAATTCGAAAAAAGCCACTCTGTCGGGGGGCCGGCTTCTGTTGCTCGCATTGACGATGGCGGCGCCTATGCCCGCCGATACGAGGGAAAGAATCGCGGCTTCCGTCGTGACTTCCTGGACGATGTTGAGGGCCAGCCCCGCGCGATGGCAACTGCGAAGCAGGTAATCGTAGTAGGCGGGATACGTGTGACGAGGAAAACCAACGAAGCGCTTGTCGCGCAATTCCTTCGCGCTGACGCGCCGGTCAGCCGGCCACATCCACTGCTTGGGAACCGCCAGCACGGCATGCCGTTGTTGCAATGGCAACAGGCTGAGCCCGGGCGGCAAATCGTCGAATGAATAAACGAAGCCCCCATCCAGCGTATCGGCCACGATCTGTCGTATCTGTTCGGGCGAATTCGACGGCACCAGCTGGAGCTGGAGGTCGGGCGCCTGCTCCTGGAATCGGGCAAATGCATCGGGAACGACGCCGTCCCAGCTTACGTTTTCAACGAACCCGATCCTGAGGCTGCCCGCCAATCCCGCCCCGATATTGCGGGCCGAACGTACCGAATCTTCCAGCTTGAGCAGCACGGCCCGCGCATCCTTCAGGATGTGCTCGCCCGCCGGCGTCAGCGCAACGCCGACCGAACTGCGTTCAAAAAGCGCCACACCCACTTCCGCTTCCAGGTCTTGTATCTGCCGTGTAATCGCGGGCTGGGTGATATGGATACGCTCGGCCGCCACCCGGAAACTGCGGGCCTCGGCGACGGCAATGAAGTACCTGAGATGGCGCAGTTCCATTACCAGCGCACCGTCCGGCCGCGATAGTCCAGGTATTCGAGGCCGGGTCGCCCCCGCTTTTGTAGAAGCACGTCCACGACGCCCGGAACGCTTTCCTCGATGGACAATCTTCCCTCCGGGCCGCCCAGTTCCGTGCGCACCCAGCCGGGAGCCATCAGCAGCATGGCCCGCGGTGTTTGCGCCTGGCGGGCGGCAAAGCTGCGCATGAACTGGTTCAGCGCGGCCTTGCTGCCACGATAGAGCTCGCGCTGGCCGGACTCGTTGTCGGCGACGCTCCCCTGGCCCGACGACATGATGCCCAGCAGACCGGCCGGCACGACCAGGTCGGACAGGCGCTCGATGACCCGCATCGGACTCAGCGCATTGGTGATCATGAGCGCCACGAAGTCCTCCGTCGTAACCTCGCCGATGGTCTGGCTCGGGTCGGGGTTGGTCGTGCCCGCATTGACGAACAGGATATCGAACATGCGGTCGCGAAGGCGCTCGCGCAAGGCAGCGATTTGTCCGGATTCGGTGATGTCAAGAAACGCTATCTCGACCTGGTCCGGGTGCGCCTCGGCCAGATCGTGCAGCAAGGTCTTGCCGCTACCGGCACGGACGGTACCCACCACGTGCCATCCCTTCTTTACGAACTCGACGGCCATGGCGTGACCAAGCCCGCGCGAAGCGCCAATGAGAAGGATGCTGGGGGAATGGACGGAGGCGTTAACCATGGCGTTCTTCTTGAAGCTGATCGACCCCATGGATTATGGGCTTTGCGGCAGGTTTGCACCAGACGCCTTTCCTGCAATCATGGGTTGCGCCAGACGCCATGGCTCAGCGCTTTTCGTTTATGCTGCGTGGATGCCTCGCATGGACCTGAATCTACTGACCGCGCTGGACGCGCTACTGAGCGAACGTAGCGTCACGGGAGCCGCACGACGCCTGGGGATCAGCGTGTCCGCCATGAGCCGCACGCTGACGCGGCTGCGCGTGGCGACAGGCGACCGCCTGCTCTTGCAGGCTGGACGATCGCTGGTATTGACGCCTTACGGCGAGCAGCTGAGCCAGCGCGTGCCCACCCTGGCTCGCGAAGCGGCGGCGACGCTGGGGCGCGCCGAGCATCAGTTCGATATCGCCACGCTAGCGCGACGCTTCACGCTACGTGCTGGCGAAGGTTTTGTCGATTTGCTCGGGATGGCCTTGCTGGAGCGCGTCCAGCGGGCGGCCCCTGGCGTGCAGTTGCGCTTCGCGCCTAAGCCGGATTGGAACGCGCAACCGCTGCGGGACGGCGCGATCGACCTGGAGGTCGGTACCGCCAGGGCCTCGGCCCCGGAAGTCCGCACCCGGGTGCTATTCCGGGACCGCTATATTGGCATTTGCCGCCGCGGCCATCCTCTCCTGCGCAAGCGCGGCGTGAGCAAGGAAAACTGGGCGGAGTACCCGCACGTGATGGTTACGCGGACCGGGGTCGCGGAAAACCCGTTCGATGCGGCGCTGGAATCCTCCAGTCTAGTGCGCAAGCTTCCGGTGGTGGTCCCATCCTATTTAAGTGCGATGCAACTCGTCCATCGCTCGGACTTGCTTGCTGTCATCCCGCATTCCTGCGTGGGCAATACCTTCGTGCCGGATTACGCGCAAGCCATCGGTGTCGAGGTCCTGGCATTGCCGCTGGAACTCCCCGACTTCAACGTCTGTGCGATCTGGCATCCGCGCCTGGATCACGATCCGGCGCAGCGCTGGTTCCGTGCGGAAGTATTGGCGCTGTGCCAGGCGGCTTATCCACACTCCGTCTTGTAGGAATCCCCCTACAAACGTAAGCCACTCCTGTCATCCTTTCGCGCCGTCCCCCGATAGCGCGCGGCGGCGCGGGCGTCGACAATCTCGTTGTCAACGTCGCCCACCTGGAGTTCCTCATGCAGCCCCCCTCAGCGTCCAGCTCGTCCCGCGCGCCGATCGCCATCGCACAGTCGCCGGTCCTGCCGCGTCGGCCTGACGACATGCTGCGCACCCGCGGCGGCCCACGCTGCACCAGCTGCGCGCTACAACCGGCCTGCCTGGAAGCCGAGAGCTGCGAGCAGATGTTGGCGGACGGCGCATCCCTGGCATCGGGTTGGCGGATGATCCGGCGCGGGCAGCCGCTGTACCGCACCGGCGATGTATTCGGTCATTTGTACGCGGTGGTGTCCGGCTCGCTGAAGACCGTGCTGTTCCACAGCGAAGGCCGCGAGCAGATCTGCGGCTTCCCCGGCGTGGGGGACCTGCTGGGCATGGATGGCATCGATACTGGCCGCCACGCCTGCGACGCCATTGCGCTGGAAGATACCCAGGTCTGCATCATCCCCTTCGATATGCTCGAACAGCGTTGCCGCCAGGCGGCCGCCACCCAGCATCATCTGCTGCGCGTCATGAGCGCCGAGATCGTGCGAGAGCAGCGTTTCTTCATGCTGCTGGGCCGCATGTCCGCCGACGAGCGCCTGGCTTCCTTCCTGGTCGGCATGTCGAACAAGCTGTCCGCGCGCGGCTATTCCGCGTCCGAGTTCCACCTGCGCATGACCCGCGAAGATATCGGCAATCACCTGGGCATGAAGCTGGAAACCGTCAGCCGCACCCTGTCCAAGTTCCAGGCCCAGGGCTGGATCAGCGTCCGCCAGAAGCACGTCGCGCTCCGGGACCTGCAAGCGCTGCGGACCTTGTCCTGCCAATAGGCGATTCGGGCATCTCCCCTGGATTCGAGGGGGACTGGATAGGCGCCGCAAAGATGGTGTAGAATAGCGGGCTTGCTCGACTCCATCCTAATGGACGGGGTCTTAGAGCACAACGGGAGCAATTCCCGGCCTGCTGGCGCAATGGCAGAGTGGTTATGCAGCGGATTGCAAATCCGTGTACGTCGGTTCGATTCCGGCTTGCGCCTCCAAGATTTCCAAGGCTCTCCAAAAGGGGAGCCTTTTCCTTGCTGCGCGCGGACTACGCAACCGGTACCGGCCGCGGATTAGGAACCGCTTGCGCCACGATGCCTGCAAGGCACTGCGCGGTTGCGGCGGACAGCGTCCACCCCAAGTGCCCATGCCCCGTGTTGTAGAACACGCCGTCCTGCCGCCCCTTGCCGACGCACGGCATCATGCTGGGCATCATTGGCCGCAGCCCGGCCCACGGCACGACGCGATCCGTGGGCATGCGCGAAAAGGTACGCCGGGTCCAATCGATAAGAGGCTGGATTCGATCCGCCCTGATATCGCGATTTTCACCATTGAACTCGGCCGTACCCGCAACACGGAACCGCGCACCCAATCTGCTGGTCACGATCTTCGCGGCCTCGTCCAGCAAGCTCACACGCGGCGCGGACGCCTCCGGATCCGCGTCGTCCAGATGCACGGTAATCGAGTAGCCCTTGACCGGATAAATGTTTACCCGATCGCCGAACATTGCCGCCACGCGACGGCTGCCCACGCCGGCGCAAACCACCACGGCATCGGTTTCAATAACGCCTGCGTCCCGCCCGCTATCGTCCACCAAATGCAACTCATGGCGTGCCACCTGCCGTTTCACCCGATCAACGACCGTATTCATCAGGAACCGCACTCCCCGCCGTTCGCAAGCCATCGAAAGGCCGCGAGTAAATTTATGGATGTCCCCCGAAGCATCCGAAGGCGTGTAGAAGCCCGCATGGTAATGACCATCAAGAGAAGGTTCGATATCGCGTATCTCGCTCGGCGTCACCGCATAACGCTCCAACCCCGCGGCCAGCATCAATTCGTGCCCCCGCTGTGCAGCCGCGAAAGAACGGGCATCGTGATAAATGTGCAAGATGCCACGGCGCTCAAGATCAAAATCTATGCCTTCATCGCGCGCGATGGCGTATAGATGCTCGCGCGCCTCGATAGCTAGCCGCGTCGTATCCATCGTATGCACCCGATGGTTCCTGATCTGCCCCATGAATTCGGCGAACCATGAATACTTGTGCCAGCCAGGCGACGGGTTCACCAATAATGGCGCATTGCGCCGGCACATCCAGCCCAGCGCCTTGACGAGCGTAGCGGTGCTATTCCAGACCTCCGCATTACTGGCGGAAAGCTGCCCGCCGTTGGCGAAAGACGTCTCCATGGCCGCATATCGATTGCGGTCCACGACAGTGACGTCATAGCCCAGGGAATTCAAGGCATAGGCGGAAGTGACGCCGGTGATACCGGCGCCAATGATGGCAATGTGGGGCATGAGCCCTCCAGTCGACAGCGTTGCGGGGGCCATTGCCATATGGCAATGACGCCCCATCTGTCCTGTGACCTGAGAGTTTCGACCACCATGCAGGCGGTTCCCCTTCGGTGGACGCATTGCGTCGCTCTCCAGATTGTCCTGGTCGCGCGGTCCTTTTGCCTGAGAGTTTCCGGGGCGGTTGCTCCTTCGGCGTCGACGCAAAGTCGAACTCTTCCGCGCGTCCGCATACGGACGCCTCGATAGACATGGCGCAATGGCGACGTCTATCGAAGGCCGAAATCTAACGCGGCCCCACGCAACTTAACACCCGGGGGAAACCCTAAAACCATTGTTCCCGCTGGAAGAAGAGGTTGGACTGGAACAGCCTATCCCCATAGACTTCAGTGCAAGTCGATGCAGCGTTGCTGGCACCGCGCGAAGCGAATCCACGAAGGTGATATGAGATGGCAAAAGGAGTGATCACGCATCGGATGATCGAAGTCTTCAGGGCGGCGATCATGCATGGCGGAATAAGCGCGGGCGCCGAGGCATTGGGTATTCCACAGCCGTCAATGAGCCGCGTCTTGACCGATCTCCAAAAAATCGTGGGTTTCCCCCTGTTTCTCAAATCGGGGCGGACGGTAAAGCCAACCGCGGAAGCACACGCGCTGATGGAAAAAGTCCAGCAGTCTTTCCTGGGAATGGACGAGATCGCCAAGTTCTCGGCGCAACTGCGATCGCAGCGTCTTGGCCGCCTGTCCCTCTGCGTAATCCCATCGGTAGGAAACTCGACGATTCCACAACTGATGGAACATCTCAGCGTCGCCTTCCCCGATGTGGCCGTCAGCGTCAGAATCGCTTCGTACATGGACGTCTGGCGCCATGTCCTGAATCGTCAGGCCGATATCGGGATAACCGCCGACATCGTCGCCAGCGGCGAGCTCGAGACCGTGGCGGAATTCTCGGGAGATTGCGTATGCGTGGGGACCAGCAAATGGCTGCCCCCTTGCAAGTCATCCATCACTCCGCAGCAATTGGCGGGCATTCCCCTCATCGGACTCACCGACTCCTTCCAAAGGAGACTCGATGCCCTCTTTTCCGCACATGGCGTGCAACCGAATTCGAAGATCGAAGTTTCCGCTTCTCACACGGCAAGCGAACTTGCGCTTCGCGGCATGGGCGTCGCCATCGTCGACCCCCTGACCGGGGAACACCACCGCCAACGCGGCGGGGTGGTGGTCGCTCTACGACCCGGGCTGGCCTACACCGTTTACGCGACGGCGATGAGCGACACGCGCCTGGGCAAGCCCGCCCTGGAGGCACTGCGCTTCCTTTCCAATGCCAACGAGCGCGCGAAAAAGCATGTCATCGATGGATAAGTCCATGACCTGCCTGCCATAGATACCCCCTTGCAAGGCCCATAGAATTTCCGGGATCCAGCGCCGTCCGTTAAACGGCGCCTTCCAACTGATTTTCTATGAGCCGGCATATGAAGATTTCTGAACTGCGTACCTATGTTCACCCCAACGCGAACAAGCACTATGTGATGATCGCCATCGAAACCGATGACGGTACCGTGGGGTTCGGCGAGGCAACGCTGGACCATAGATGGCCATCCGTCATCGCCGGCGTCAAGGAAGGGTTTCGCGCCATCGCAGGCCAGGATCCCACCACCATCGAGAAGCATTGGGCCACGCTCAAGGAGCAGGTATTTTGGGGGGACGGCGCCAGCAGCAGGGCAGCGCTCGCCGCCATCGACCAGGCACTGTGGGATATCACCGGGAAGGCCTACGGCTTACCCGTGCACAAATTGCTCGGCGGCGCTGTCAGGGACAAGGTGCGGGTCTACCTCAACCAGTGGTGGGCCGGATACAAGAATACGGACGACCTGATTCAAAAAGCCAAAGCGGCAATTGAGCGGGGTGGGAGGACGCTCAAGTGGTATCCGTTTGGAACCCCGGATAACTTTCAATATCGAATTTCCGCGCACGATGTGCGCAGGGCGATCGCCGAGGTCAAGGCGGTTCGCCTGGCGCTAGGTCCCGATACGGGCCTGATGGTTGACATATGGCGGCGGCTGGACTGGGCGTCCGCCGCGGAGTTCTGCTCAGGAGTCGCTGACTGCAATCTGTTATTCGTCGAAGAGCCGACGGAATACCAGAGCGCGGATGCGTTCGCACGCCTGGGCACCGCCACACGAGCGCGGATTGCCTTCGGCGAACGTCTCCACTCGCGCAAGCAATTCGCCGAGATCATCGAGAAACAGGCGGTTGGCCTGGTGCAACCCTCCATCATTCGTGTTGGCGGCCTGACGGAAGCCGTGAAGATAGGCCACGCCGCCGAGGTCTATTCAATCGGCGTCGTACCGCACAACCCCCACGGTCCGGTCGCGATCGCCGCAACGGTGACGTTGTCGGCCGTACTGACGAACTTCGTCATCCAGGAATCCTACGAAAACGACAATCCCCCGACCCGCAAGCAGTTCGTAAAGTCGGGGCCGGAGATCGAGGATGACTTTTACCGTGTATCCGACCAGCCGGGTCTGGGCATACGCATCGACGAAGACGCACTGCGTCCGCTCTGCTGCGATTTCACGAGGACGGCAGCGAAGAGCTGAGTCTCCAGCCCGTCGACTTTTACCGACGTCTTTTTCAAGGGGAAAAACATGAAAAGAAAATATGCATCGCTATGCCGTGCCGCAGTCGCAATCCTGGTCCTGTTCGGCGGCTCCATGGCTGCCGAGTCAGCACAGGCGGAGTATCCGGACAGGCCGATCACATTCGTCGTCCCCGCGGTAGCCGGCGGCGCGGCTGATGTATTGACCCGCGTGTTGACCGCCGAAATGACGAAGCGCCTGGGCCAACCCGTCATCGTTTTGAACAAGCCTGGAGCGTCCGGTGCGATAGGCCTGGATTCCATTGCGAAGGCCAAGCCCGACGGCTACACGATAGGTATGCATAACCTGGCGATCCTCGTCGGTGAGTTGACCGCTGCGAAGACCCCGTACCGGCCGGAGGATCTTATCCCTATCGCGAAGATGTTCACGCAACCCAACCTCCTGGCCGTGAATCCGAAGCTGCCCGTGCACTCGGTCGCAGACCTCGTCACTTATGCCAAGGCACATCCCCATGCCGTGTTTTACGGTTCGAGCGGCACGGGTACGTCACTGCACGTCGTGACGGCGCTGTTCGCCCAGAGCACCGGCATCCAGATTGAACATGTGCCCTATAAAAGCGCCCCATTCGGCGAGGCGGATCTTGCAAGCGGGCAGATCCAGATGATGATCAGTAATCTGACATCCCTTGGTCCTCAGGCGAAGGCCGGCCGCGTGCGCGCATTGGCGATAACAGGACCTAAACGTTCACCGATGTTGCCCGACGTTCCCACGATCGCCGAGGCTGGCGTACCGGCCGCGCAAATGGAGACCTGGGGTGGCGTCGTCGGTCCGAAAGGCCTGCCTGATGCCATTGTCGGAAAGTTGAATGCCACGATCAATCAGATCCTTGAGGATCCGGAAGTGATCAGGCGTTACGACGAAATGGGAAGCGCAGCGACGCCCCAGACCACGGCGCAATTCGAAGCCTTGATCAAGTCGGAGCGCGCCCGATGGGAAGCCGTCGTGACAGAAGCGCACATCACCGCCGACTAAGTCCAGCCAGCCTTCGGGCCGCGCCACGCACGCAAGAACGCGCTCCAAATATTGATCGATACTATTTCCAGAACGGCAGGACCCATGGCATCAAAGGATCAGTTCTACAGCTCTCTCAGCCAGCAGCTTCGCGAGATCGACGAAGCGGGGCTCTCGAAACACGAGCGCGTCATCAACTCGCGCCAGGGCAGCCGCGTTTCATTGACAGGTGGCAAGGAAGTCATCAACCTGTGCGCGAACAATTATCTTGGCCTGTCTTCGCACCCGGATGTCATCGCCGCGGCGCACCTGGCGCTCGATTCCAGGGGCTACGGTTTAAGCTCGGTACGGTTCATCTGCGGCACGCAGGATATCCATCGCACCCTGGAGGAACGTCTCGCGATTTTCCTTGGCACCGAGGACGCCATTCTGTATGGCTCCGCTTTCGACGCCAATGGCGGCTTGTTCGAAACACTTCTCGGACCTGATGATGCCATCGTAAGCGACGAGCTCAATCACGCATCCATCATCGACGGCATCCGCCTATCCAAGGCCAAACGTTACCGCTACCGCCATGATGACATCAGCGATTTGCGGCGCCAACTCGAACACGCCGCATCGGAAGGCGCAAAACACATACTGGTTTTCACCGACGGGGTTTTCTCCATGGACGGAACCATCGCGCGGCTTGACAGCATACGTAGCCTTTGCGATGAATTCGGCGCCCTGTTGGGAATAGACGACTCGCACGCCACGGGGTTTGTGGGCAAGACCGGTCGCGGCACCCACGAATTCCGTGAGGTCTTCGGCAAGGTCGACATCATTACCGGCACCTTGGGCAAGGCCCTGGGCGGCGCGTCTGGAGGGTTTACCGCCGCGCGGCATGAAATGGTAGCAATGCTGCGCCAGCGGTCCAGACCGTATCTCTTCTCCAATACCTTGTCGCCTGTGATCGTCGGCGCCACCTTGAAAGTTCTCGACCTGCTCGAAGCCGATACCCGGCTGCGCGACACCCTGGAGCAGAATACATGCCATTTCCGAACGGAGATCGTGACATCCGGCTTTGAAGTAAAGCCAGGCACGCATCCGATCGTGCCGGTGATGATCCACGACGCTGCCCGTGCGCAGCACTTTGCCCGACGTCTGTTGGAGCTCGGCGTCTACGTTACTGCATTTTCCTACCCCGTCGTCCCGCAGGGACAGGCACGCATCCGCGTACAACTCAGCGCCCTGCACACGGCAGACGACTTAAGGCGTGCGCTTGCGGCCTTCAGGCAAGCAGGCACCGAACTGAAAATAGTTTGAGTCGAACAATGAAGATTCTTATCACTGGCGCCAATGGCCAGCTAGGTACCGAGCTGTCGCTGGCATTGGCGCACCGCCATGGCAGCTCGAACGTTATAACGACGGATATCGTTCCGAACAGCCGCCATCCGCATATCACCCATGAACTGCTGGATGTCACGGATGCTGGGCAACTTGACGCGATCGTCAAGCGGCACGGCGTGACGCAAATATACCACCTGGCCGCCGCGCTCTCGGCGACGGGTGAAACGTCGCCACACTGGGCCTGGAACCTCAACATGGCCGGACTGTTGAACGTTCTGGAAACGGCACGGAAATTCAAGCTTGAAAGGATATTCTGGCCAAGTTCGATTGCGGCATTCGGGCCTACGACGCCGGCGGACGCAACCCCGCAAAAGACCGTAATGGAGCCGTCAACCGTCTACGGCATCTCCAAGCTTGCGGGCGAAGGATGGTGCCGCTGGTATTTCGAGAAGCACCATGTGGATGTGCGCAGCATCCGCTACCCGGGACTTATCTCTTTCAAGACGCGTCCTGGCGGAGGTACGACCGACTATGCGATCGAAATTTTCCATGCCGCGCTGAGGGGCGACACCTACAAGTGCTTTCTTGCTGAAGACGAAGAGTTGCCGATGCTGCATATGGAAGACGCAGTTCGCGCGACCATCGAGCTGATGGAAGCGCCCGCCTCCGCAATCACCGAACGTGGCAGCTACAACCTGGCTGGCGTCAGTTTCACCCCGGGGCAGATAGCGGCGGAGATTCAAAAGCACGTCCCGGGTTTTGATATGAAGTACGCACCGGATTTCCGTCAGGCCATTGCGCAGGGTTGGCCGAACTCGATCGACGGCAGCCGCGCCAGCGAGGACTGGGGTTGGCTACCAAGGCTGCAACTGGCGCAGATCGTCGAGAACATGCTGGCCAACCTTTCGTCTTAGCAGTTGCCTTTCTTGGCTTGGCCCGGGGGACAGAAACCGCCACCACCCCCGCCGCCGCCGTGCGGATCGACGACCACGGCGCCGCTGGGCGTATAGACGGCACAGCCGGAGAGCAGGCTGGTCAGGATAGCCAAGGATAGTAATAGCCGCACGGGTTGTCTCCACAGGTTCGCGTAAGGCTGTGAAGTGTAACGGTGGAGTGATAGGGCGACGTGTTCAAACGTAACCGTTAGCAAATACGTCGATCCTGGCCCCTCCCCTGGCTGCCATCAGCGCACCAGGCCACGCGACCGAGACCTTGCCATCCTATGGAAACAAGGAACTCCCCGAACCGGCGCGCGACCTATCGGAGCCTGTCTGGCGGCGCGTGGAAAATCCCTTGCGAGACGGCGCATGAGGCGTGGATGCCCTGAGCATGGATGAAAACGGCGCCACCGGACCAGTTCCGCAAACCCGTAAGGACGCAACAATGGAAATGACCTTGGACATCGTCAAGCTCGAGGCGGAGGTCTCGAAGATGATATCGGAGAACATGAAGCTGATCGCGGAGACTCGCAAGCTGAACGCGGAAGCCTCCAAGATGATCCGCGAGCGTGCCTGGTACCCGATGGTCGCCATCGGGGCAGCATTCGCCAGCGGCGCGGCGCTGGCAAAACTGATGATTGGATGATGGGGAAGTCGCCGGATGACGATCCCTTGGCCGTGGCCCAAGCCTCCTGGCCGTTGACGCCGAGGCATCCGGCCGCGGCGCCGGACACCCCGCCGCGTTGCCAACGCGCTCAGGCCTTCAGGCCGCGCAACAGCTTTGCCAGCTCCGGCGCCGTCATGAAGGCGATGCCGTTTTTCGCGGCATAGTCCCGCGCGGACGGCGAGATATCCCCCAGGGCGATGTAGATGGCTTCCCGTGCGCCGCGTCTTTCACGGGCGGCTTGCAGCTCCCGGACTGGCTCGACACCCGTGCGGGCAGCCTTCCAGCGCTTGGCGCTGACCAGCGCGACATGACCTCCCTTGGTCAATGCGAAGTCGGCGCCGCCGCTCAGGCGCTCGACCTGGCAGCCGTCGCGCTCGAACCCCGCCTGGACGGCGCCGGCGAACGCCGACCAGGGCATGCCCGCCATGGCCGCGGCGACCGTTTCCACTTGGCTGGCGGACGGCGCGCGCAGTTGACGCCAGGCGGCCAGGATGGCGATGACCGCGAACGGCACCGAGCCGAATACGCCGACCGCCCAATACGTCGGCGGCAAGGCCGAGATCGCCCCGACGACGAAAACCAAGGCGATGCCGGCGCTTATCCACCACGGCGAACGTAGCAGCGCGCCGAAGACGGAGTCGTTCAAGGCCTTGAGTTTCATGCTTAGTCCGCCGTCCGAACGACGATCCGCACGTCCGCGCACGTCACCGTCTGGCCCGCCCGGATTTTCGCCGTCTTGCGCGTCTCCACCACGCCGTCCACACGGACCATGCCGTCCGCCACCATGGCCTTGCCAGCGCCGCCGCTGTCGCTGATGCCCGTGGCCTTGAGCAACTGGTTCACTTCTATGTAGGACGCGCCAGGCGCGAGATCGAATTCTATGGTTTGCATGGGAAATGACCAGCGAGGGCCCAAACGTAAACGGCCGCGCGGCTGGAAAGGCGCCGGGGCGTGGGCGTAGTGTACGCGCGCCGCCGATCCCGATGCGGATGGTGATGCCCGACCGACGCCGGCACCGCGCAGATGGTAAAAGTAGGCCGATCCCCTGGCTCCTTCAGCACATGTCCACGTCCCCTGTCCCCATCCTCTATTCCTTCAGGCGCTGCCCCTACGCGATGCGCGCCAGGCTCGCGCTGGCGACCAGCGGCCTACGTTGCGAACTGCGTGAAGTCGTGTTGCGCGACAAGCCCGCGGCATTGCTGGAAGCATCGCCGAAAGGAACCGTCCCCGTGCTGGTCCTGCCCGCCGGACAGGTGATCGACCAGAGCCTGGACATCATGCACTGGGCGCTGGACCGCCACGATCCCGAAGGCTGGCTGGCCCCGGAACGGGAATCACCCACGGCCATGGCGGAACTGATCGCGCAATGCGACGGCGCATTCAAGTCCGACCTCGACCGTTATAAGTATCCGGACCGCTATCCCGGCACCGATCCATTGGCTCACCGGGCCGCTGGCGCCGCCTACCTGGCGGCCCTTGAAACCCGCCTGGCGGTCTCCCCGCATTTGTTCGGAAGAAGGCCCACCCTGGCGGACATGGCGATCGCTCCCTTCGTACGCCAGTTCGCCCAAACCGACGCCGCCTGGTTCGGCGCCCAGGCCTGGTCCGGTCTGGCGCGCTGGCTGGACGCTTTCGTCAAGAGCCCCCTCTTCAGCCTGATCATGGGCAAATACCCCGCCTGGACGCCCGGCACGCCAGGCATACCGTTCCCCAGAAACTGAATACCGGGCTATTTATCGGACTTCAGTATCTCGCGCCACTGCCGCGTCTGCTGGACGATGGCATCAGCCACGTCCTTCGACGGCTCGCCTCCCGGCTCCGCGCTGATGGTCTGCAAGCCCTTCTGCATGTCGGGCGTCTTCAGCGCCGCCGTCACGCCCTGATAAAGCCTGGCCTGGACATCCGCCGGCGTGCCCGCCGGCACCATCAGGGCGTACCACGTCTTGAACGCGTAATCAGGAAGATGCGCGGCTTTCGCAATGGACGGCAGACCGGGGAAATAGGCGCTGGGCTGGGGGCTGCTCACCGCGAGGGCCTTGACGCTGTGGGCACGCACGGGCCCGAGCACGATGCCGCTGGGCGGCATCGCAACCTCCAGCCGCCCGCCCAGCAGGTCGGTGAGCATGGGTTCGTCGCCCTTGTAAGGCACGTGCTCCATCTTGATGCCGGCGCTGCGGGCGAACAGTTCCATCGACAGGTGATCGGTGCTGCCTATGCCGGCGGAGCCGAAGTTGACCTCGCCAGGATGCGTCTTGGCATACTGGATCAACTCCGGAACGGAGTTGACGGGGAAGGCGGAATTGGCGATCAGGACATGCGGCAAGGAGGCCACGGTGGTGACGGGGACAAAATCCTTGATGAAATCGTAGGCCAGCGTGTCGTAGATGGCCGGCGCGATGGTGTGCGCCGTCGTGGCCAGGAACAGCGTGTAGCCGTCCGGCTTGGCGCGCGCGACATAGGCCGCGCCCAGCGTGCCGCCGGCCCCGGCGCGGTTGTCGACGACCACGGTCTGGTTCAGTTGCTTGCCCAGGGTGGAGGCCAGCAACCGGCCTATCATGTCGGTGGATCCGCCGGGCGGAAAGGGGACGACCAGGGTAATCGGCCGGTCGCCCGGCCATCCGGCCTGCGCGGCAGGGCCATGTGACAGACCCAGGCAGGCGAAGAGGCCCGCCGCCAGCAAATGCGGAAATTTCATTTTTGTCTCGCTCCGCCTTCAGGCTGTTTTTAGCGTGGTCGCGGACGCGTCCGTGGCCATCCTGCTCCCTGGTAACGCGGCATCGCGCCGGGGAGCAGACAGCGCTTCCGAAGTATTGATTCGGAAGGAAGCGAGGACAATTTCCTTGCGGTAATAGGTTTATAGCGGCCCGGAATGAATGCCGGCAGCGGGAAGACGCCCCGCAGGGGCGTCCCCCAACCCCGTGGTTCACACCGCGGCCATGGCGGAACACAGCGCCGCGCAAGCGCGGCAGGCTTGCGCGCACTGCTTGCAATGATCCTCGGCATGCCGCCCACACTCGGCGCCGCAAGCATTGCAGACTTCAGCGCACAGCGCGCAGGCGCGCTCCGCATACTCGGTGCCGCGGGCCATCACGCCGGCCGCGTACCGGCAACTCGCGCCGCACTCGATATCGAGTGCGACGCAGCGCGCCATCTCGGCGGCATGCCCTTCGGCCAGGCAAGCCGCCGCGCAACGGTCGCAAGCCTCCGCGCAGGCGTAGCAAGCGCGTATGCATTCACCAAAGCGACGATCGGTCATCGGCGTATCTCCCGGGATCTGGTCCCCATGCCGCTATGCGTTCAGGGCCTCGGCGTTCACCGATTCGGCAAGCTTCGAAAGTTTCTCGTCCGTCGATTTCTCTTCCGCCAGTGTCGCCTTCAACAGCTCCACCGCCTTCGGCTTTTTCAGCAACTTGCCCAGCACGCACAGCGTTCCGTATGTGGCGATTTCGTAGTGCTCGACCTTCTGCGCGGCGGCAATCAAGGCGGCATCCAGGACCGGACCCTTCTCGATTTCCTCGATCACTTCCTTGCCCTCTTCCACCAGGCCCTCCATTGCCGCGCATTTCATGCGTTTGAGCTTGAGGCCGGTTTCCTCGACCACCTGGTCGATGCGCTCGATCTGGCCTTGGGTTTCCTCCAGATGCTGGGTGAATGCTTCGGCCAGCTGGGGATCGGTAGCCGCGCGGCGTAGCCCCGGCAAGGCCTTCACGATCTGTTTCTCCGCGCTATACACATCCGATAGGGCATGCACGAAAAGGTCTTCTAGGGTTTTGGCAGTCATACAAATCTCCTGGTCAATGGGAGTATGCGAGAGGCACAAGGGTGCGATGAACAGCCGGAGGAATTCCGCGGCTCGGTGCGGGGTCAGCAACCAGTATGCCGCGGCGGAGCATGCACGCCGTGTAACGTCCGTCGGCCCCTCAGCCGGGCGCGGCCCCGCGCCGACGGGCGCCCCGGCCTGCCTGCCATCCCCGCCACAACTCCTCCAGGTAGGGAATGATCTCCATCACGACCGCGGCGGCCAGGATGCCTATGACTTCCGCCGCGGGCAGGGGATCGGCCTTCATCCGAAGACGCCATTCGGCGGTCTCCTGTCCCAGCCCCCACATGGCGAGGAACTGGCCCCAATGCCGGACCGCGAGCAACAGCGTGGCCGCCAACGGCAGGATTTCCAGGAAACTGTGGACGTGCTGCTCGAAGGTCGTGATGCGCCGCCGGCGTCCCGCATAGCTGACGTCCCATAAGGCCGTCGCCTCATGCAGAAAAAAACACACCACGATCAGCAGGAATACCGACGCGTTGATTTCCAGGAACAGGCAGGCCAATAGCGGCACGGCAATTTCACTGAACATGAGAAGGTGCAGCAGCGATTCGCGCATACCGGCCGTGTGAGCGATATCGCTGCGACGGTGGCACAACCAATCCGCGAAGCCCGCCAGCAACCATAGCGGCAGCACCAGATACAGCAGAAGCGCAAGAACGGGGTCGTTGGCAAGCGTTGCACTGTCGGACATTTCTGTCTCCCTCGTGGATACTGCCGCTGGAAGAAAGCGACGGGAAGGGCCAGGAACGCAACTACTCATGCATGGCACCTCCCTTGCGCGGCCCAGGGCGACCCCCATGGGCAACGTTCCCAGGAGATACGCCATGCGCATCACGCCCGCCGGCCTGATATTGCTCGCTTGCTACCTACTTGCACCGGCGCCCTCGCCCGCGCTCGCCCAGCTGCCGCCCGGCAGCGCCAAGCCGCAACATACCCAGCTCGACAAGGACGACCAGGGTTTCCTGGAGAACGCCATGCGTTCCGGCCTGTTCGAAATCCAGGCAGCCAAGATGGCCCCGCAGAAATCACGCAGCCCGGACATCAAGGCCTATGCCGACAAGATGATCCAGGATCATGCCGCGATCAACGCGGCGCTCACCAGGCTGGCCGTCACCAAGGGCTACGATCTGCCCAGCGAGCCATCCATCGAGCAGAAGTTCGAGTTGAAGACGCTAGACGTGTCGGACACCAGTTTCGACAGCAAGTACATACAGCGCATGGGCGCCACGGCGAACCACGACGCGGTCAACCTGTTCGACCAGGCCACCAAGCGGTCCAAGGATCAGGACGTCAAGGACTTCGCCACGGAAACATTGCCCAAGCTGGAAGCGCATTTGAGCGAGGGCCGGGCCCTCGAAGCGCGGGTGATGCGCGCGCCGGCCGGACGTCCGGACACGCCTCGTTGAACGGCGCCGGCGATCACGCCAGATCGATCGGGCCGATATTCTTTGCCTTCTGCTCATCCACGTCCTCCTTCGGGGGAGGATTTTCCTTGTCCGCGGGGTAGACGTCGGGGTCCTCCGGCAACGGATCGGGCATCATGCCGGGAACGATAGGATCAGTACCCAATACATCCGGGTTGTCGGGTTTGCGATGCTGGGCAGCCATGACAGCCTCCTTGGAAGTTGCACTTTTTGGGGTCGCGTTTTCGCGGTAACCGCGCCGCCAATGGCGGCACCTTCGCCCGCTCCGCAATCCCGGTGCCCGACAATGGCGCCCGCGTCACTTGCCTTTCGGCGTCATCGCGTAATCGTTCCTGGCGACGATGGCGGCATGCTTGCGCCGCAGCCAGAAGCGCTCCCGCTTGTGCTCCTCGTCGAAATGGCTGGCGGATGGCTTGAGCAGGTCGCTGCGCGTGACGATGCCCAGCAGGCGGCGGCTGACCAGGTCGTCGACCACGGCGACGCGCTCCAGCCCGCGCGACGCGAGCCGCGTGGCCACCTGGCGGCAGGTCTCCTGCGGCAGGGCCAGCGCAAGGTCGCGCGGCTCCAGCACGTCGCCGATACGTTGGCCCAGGCCGTCCAGGCCCACCCGCGCCTGGATGGCCAGCACCGCCGCGCGATCCACCAGTCCCAGCACGACGCCGTCCGCCATCACCGGATAGGCGCGCCACTGCTGGGTCGCGCCGAATGGGCCTGCCATCACCTCGCGCAGGGTCATCGACGCATCGATGGCGGCCGGGTCCGCGGTCATGACCTCGTCCACGTGGTGACGCTCCAAGGGATCCACGCCGTACTCGCGAAAAATATGATGTCCGCGGCGCGCGATTTTCTCGGTCATGATGGAACGGCGCATCGTCACGGTGACGAAGCCGTGGGCCGCCAAGGTCGCCGTCAGGAGCGGCAGGAAGGCATTGCCGTCATGCGTCACGCCAAAGGCGAAGACGATGGCCGTCAGGGGCGCGCCCAGCGTGGCGCCCAGCGTGGCGGCCATGCACACCAGCGGCCACAGCGTGGCGTCGCCGCCGGGCAGGATGGGGCTGAGCACCACCCCCAGGCCCGCGCCCAGCATCAGCAGCGGCGCCAGCACGCCACCGGACGTCCCGGACCCCAGGGCGACGACCCAGATCACGGCCTTCACCGCCAGCAGCGCCAGGGCCGTCCGCAACACGATATGCTGGTGCAGCAGGTCGTTGATGACGTCGTAGCCCACGCCCAACGCGCGCGGTTCCAGCAGGCCGCCGACGCCGATTACCACGCCGGCCAGCGCGGGCCACCACATCCAGTGCACATGAAGGCGGCCGAACGTATCCTCGGTCTTGTACAGGGCCAGCGACAAGCCCGCAGCCAGCGCGCCGGACAGCAGGCCCGCCACCAGGCAGGACAGCAGCGCCGTGGCGCCGGGCATGGCGGTCTGCAAGGCGAATAGCGGCTCGGAACCGAACACCAGCATGCGCGCGAAACCCGCCACGGCGCAGGCCAGGGCCACCGGCAAGAGGCTGCGCGGACGCCATTCGAACAGCAGCAGTTCCACCGCCAGCAGCACCGCCGCCACCGGCGTGCCGAAGACCGCGGTCATTCCCGCCGTCGCGCCCGCCACCAGCAAGGTCTTGCGCTCGGCCGCCGTCAGCGCCACGCATTGGCCGATCAGCGATCCCAGCGCGCCTCCCGTCATGATGATGGGGCCCTCCGCGCCGAAAGGTCCGCCGCTGCCGATCGCCACGCCGGAGGACAAGGGCTTGAGTATCGCCACCTTGGGCGACATGCGGCTCTTGCCGAACAGGATGGATTCGATGGCTTCCGGGATGCCATGCCCACGGATCTTGTCGGAGCCGAAGCGCGCCATCAGGCCCACGATGAGGCCGCCGGCCACCGGCACCAGGACGACCCAGCCGCCCAGGGTGTTCAATGCCGGCGAGCGCTCGGCGAAGGAGAAGGTGCCGTAGAAGAATAGGTTGGTGCACAGATGGATCAGGGACAGCAGCACGAATGCCGCCCCGGTGGCCAGCGCGCCGATCAGCACGGCCAGGCCCATCATCAAGGGCAGCCGGCCGTTGACGGCGAAATCACGTTTATGGGTATGGGAGTTCATGATGGACCGACGATTGCGGATCAAAGATCGAGCTGCGGCACCGAGAACGTGCCGCTCAAGGATTTGAGTTCGGCGCGATGCAGCGCCGCCAGCCGGACGAGCAGGCGCTCTCCCGCCTCAAGCAGGTGCACTTCGACCTGGCGGCGATCGTGCGCCCCCGGCCGGCGCTCGACCAGTTTGTGGCCTTCGCAGCGCGTGACCAGCGCCACCACGCCATGGTGCTGCGCCTGCAGGCGTTCCGCCAGTTCTCCCACGGTCGCCCAGTCGCGGCCCGGGAAGCCCTTGATATGCAGCAGAAGGAGATATTGCAGCGGCGTAATCCCGGCGTCCTGCGCCGCCCGCTCCGAAAAACGTTCGAAGCGGCGCATCTGGTAGCGGAATTCGGACAACTGTTCGAAGTCGGCCTTGCGTAGCGTGGGCGGGGCGGTCATGAGGCGGGGCAGCGGGAGCGCCGGTTCCGGTCGAAACGACGAATATATCACAACGTGATATATATTTCCCACCGGCGCGTAGGCCCGCCGGACTGGATGGGCGGACGGGCGCGCAATGGCGCCGTTGACCGCTAGACGGTATCCGCGCCGCCGAGGATCACCGTGTACTGTGAGGACAACACCCCGCCGTTGCCATGCGCCAGGGCGATCTCCGCGTCCGCCACCTGGCGCGCCCCGCATTCCCCCCGCAACTGGCGCACGGCCTCGATCAACAGGAACAAGCCGTACATGCCTGGATGGCAGTAGGAGAGCCCGCCGCCATTGGTATTGACGGGAAGTCCGCCTCCCGGCGCGATATGACCCCCGCTGACAAAGGCGCCGCCCTCCCCCTTGGCGCAAAACCCCAGGTCCTCCAGGAACAGGATCGTATTGATCGTAAAAGCGTCGTAGACCCCAACCACATCGACATCGCGCGGGCCGATGCCCGCCTGCGCATAGGCCAGTTCGCCAGCGCGGCCGGCGCCCGTGCGCACCAGGTCCGGCATGTTGGAGATCGCCAGGTGCGTCGTCGCGTGCCCGGCGCCCAGCAGGTGTACGCCCGCCTTGCGCAGGCCGCGCGCCCGCTGCGCCGCGGTGATCACCAGCGCGCCGCCGCCATCGCTCACCAGGCAGCAGTCGCGTATCGTCAAGGGATGGCTGACCATGCGCGAGGCCAGCACGTCCTGGACCGTCAACGGCGCCTTCTCCCAGGCCACGGGGTTGAGCAAGGCCCATTGCCGCGCGGCGACGGCCACTTCCGCCAGTTGTTCGCGCGTGGTGCCGAACTCGTGCATGTGGCGGGCGGCAGCCAGCGCGTAGGCGGTCGGCGGCAGGAAGGGCTTGAAGGGCGCTTCATAAGGATTGCGTTCGCCTGGACTGGTGTTCTTGCGCCCCAGGGAGCGCTGCGTGCTGCCGTAGGCAACCACGGCCACCTGGCAGACGCCCGCCTCCACCGCCTGCACGGCGCGCGCCAGGTGCCCCATGAAGGACGATCCGCCCGTGGACGTGGAATCGATATAGGCCTCGGGCAGGCGCAGGTACTCCGCCAAGGCCAGCCCGGCCATCCGGCTTTGCGTGGTGGCGCAGAACAGGCCGTCCACGTCCCGCAGGGACAGGCCGCAGTCGGCCAGGGCGCGCTGCACGCCCTGCGCCATCAGGTCGATAGGTGAAAATCCCGGGCCGACCTCGCCCAGGTCGGACTCGGCCACGCCGACGATGGCCGCACGGCCGCGTTGCAGGGATAGCGTCATGTCACTCCGCCGGAATGAATACAGGATAGGGGTCGTCGTCTTCGGTGTCGGGAGCGTGCACGCGCAAGCGCACGCGCAGGCCGATGGCGACATCGGTGGCGGGCACGCCTTCGACGCGGCTCATCAGGCGAAAGCCTTCATCGCAATCGACCAGCGCGACGTTGTAGGGATCGCCCTTGCGGGGATACACGACCGACGTGCTGTACACCGTCCCCATGCCGGCGCTGATACGCCAGTCCAGGCAGTCCTCGCCGGTATACGGGCACAGCACGCGCGGAAAGAACACCGCCTTGCCCGCGGCGCGGCTGTACTGATAAGCCAGCCTCCCCGCGCGCAGGTGCTCGACGTAGACGGAGTAAGGAGACCGCCCGCCGGCGCCTCCACCCTGGGCCGGCGCCATCATGCCGGCTCCGTCTTCGCGTACATCACCGAAATCGTCTCGGCCACCATCGCCGGGCGCGCCTCGCCTTCGATCTCGATGCGATTGCCAAAGGTCAGCCGCGCGCCTCCCTCGACGGGGTCGTAGGCCTCCAGGGTGCGATGCAGGCGTATGCGCGCGCCGCAGGGCACCGGCGCCGTGAAGCGCACCTTGTTGGACCCATAGTTGATGCCGCGCGAACGCTGCCGCACGCGGCAGATCTTCCCGCCAAGAAAAGTGACCAGCGACAACGTCAACAGGCCATGCGCGATGGTCTTGCCGCCCGGCAGTTCACGCCGCGCGCGCTCCACGTCGACGTGGATCCAGTTGTCGTCGCCCGAGACCTGCGCAAACGCGTCGATGCGCGCCTGGTCGATCTCCAGCCAGTCGCTCGTGCCCAGCAACTGGCCCACGTAGCCTTGCAGATCGTAGGGTGTGTCCACTTCCAGCATGATGCTCCTCCTCGTTATCGGTCCACGAGCGCGAGCAAGCGCTCGCGCACCAGGTTTTCGGCCTGGCTCATGATGCGCGCCACCAGGGCCTCGCAGGTCGGCACGTCGTCGATCAGGCCCTGCACCATGCCCACGGTCCAGATGCCCTCCTCGACATCGCCTTCCTCATAGACGCGCCGCCCCTTGCCGCCCGCCACCTTGGGCCCGATCTCCGCGATGCCCAGGCCGGCCTGCTCCATCTCCACCACGCTGCGCGCCAGGGACGTGCGGGCCACGCGGCTGCTGTTGCGCAGGCTGCGTAGGATCAGGATGGTGTCGGCCTCGGTGTTGGCGACGATGGTCTGCTTGATGTTGTCGTGCACGGGCGACTCCCGCGTGCACATGAAGCGGGTTCCCATGTTGATGCCTTCCGCGCCCAGCGCCAGCGCCGCCACCAGGCCGCGCGCATCGCCGAAGCCGCCCGATGCGATCACCGGAATGCCGACCTGGGCCACCGTGGCCGGAATCAGGATGAGGCCGGGGATGTCGTCCTCGCCGACATGGCCCGCGCACTCGAAGCCGTCGATGCTGACGGCGTCCACGCCGATCTGCTCGGCCTTGCGGGCATGACGCGGCGTGGTGCACTTGTGGATGACCTTGATGCCCGCCGCCTTGAACGCCGGCATGTGCCCCACCGGATTGTTGCCGGCCGTCTCGACGATCTTGACGCCGCTGTCGATGATGACGTCGCGGTAGGCCTCGTAAGGAACAGGCTTGAGCGTGGGCAGCATCGTCAGGTTGACGGCAAAGGGCCGGTCCGTCATCGACCGCACGCGGGCGATCTCCTTGGCCAACGCTTCCGGCGTGGGCTGGGTCAGGGCAGTCAACACGCCCAGTGCGCCCGCATTGGAAACCGCGGCCACGAGCTCCGCGCGCGCGACCCACTGCATGCCGCCCTGCACGATGGGATGCTCGATGCCGAGCAATCGGGTAATCGCGGTCTTCAACGGCCGCCTCCTTGATCATGATGTCCGGCCGCGGCCGGACGATTTCCTTCTTCATGGCGTGCAATGCGCGCCCCACTGTCCAAGCCCGGCGGCACGGAGGCCGGCTCATACGGACCGCAATCCGGCGCCAGCGACAGCCGCGCCCCGGTCACGGCCTGCAACGACGCCAGGTCCATGCCCTCCAGCAGGCGGCTGACCACCAGCCCGCCCGGCGTCACATCGATCACCGCCAGGTCGGTATAGATCCGGTCCACGCAGCCGGCCGCGGTCAAGGGATACGTGCAGCGATCCAGGATGCGCGGCTCGCCCGATTTCTGCACATGCTCCATCAACACCCAGACGCGGGCCGCGCCGGCGGCCAGGTCCATGGCGCCGCCCACGCCGGGGATCTGGCCCTCGGCGCCGGTGCTCCAGTTGGCCAGGTCGCCATTGGCGGCGACCTGGAAGGCGCCCAGGCAGGCGATATCGATGTGGCCGCCGCGCACCATCAGGAAGGAATCGCTGTGGCTGAATACCGATGCGCCCGGCAGCAGCGTCACGAACTGCTTGCCG
The DNA here is from genome assembly GCF_004121055.1 of Achromobacter aloeverae. GTDB lineage: Bacteria > Pseudomonadota > Gammaproteobacteria > Burkholderiales > Burkholderiaceae_B > Bordetella_C > Bordetella_C aloeverae. Next base: position 159,622 of record NZ_PYAL01000010.1, on the reverse strand, counting down.
GCGTTGAGCACGTCCGGGTCCTCCTCGCCCGGCCCTGGCGCCGGTCCCAGGCCCAGCAGGCCCTGCTCGCTGTGCAACAGCAGTTCGCGGCCGGCCGGGACGTAGTCGGCGATAAGCGTCGGTACGCCTATGCCCAGGTTCACGCAGCTGCCTTCCGGAATGTCGTGCGCGGCGACACGCGCCATGTCCTGGCGGCTCAGGCCCTTGCGCCCGGCCACCGCGTCTTTTGCATGGTCTGTCCTCATGACCGGACCTCCACCAGGCGATCGATGAAATTGGCGGGCGTCACGATGTGCTCGGGATCCAGCGCGCCCAGTTCGACAACTTCGCTGACCTGGGCAATGGCCAGCTTCGCCGCGCCCGCCATGACGGGATTGTTGATGCGCGCGCCACGGTGATAGACCAGGTTGCCCCAGCGGTCGCCGCGCAGCGCCTTGATCAAGGCCGCGTCGCCGCGCAGGGGTTTTTCGAACACGTATTCCTGGCCGTCGATGATGCGCGTCTCCTTGCCCTCGGCCAGGCGCGTGCCGGCGGCGGTGCGCGTGAAGAACCCGCCGATGCCGGCAGCGCCGGCGCGGATGCGTTCGGCCAGCGTGCCTTGCGGCACCAGCTCCAGTTCTATCTTGCCGGCGGCGTAGAGCTCGTCGAAGATCGTCTTGCCTTGCAGGCCGCGCGGAAAGGAACACACCATCTTGCGGATGCGACCCGCCCGCATCAGGTCGCCGACGATGTCCTGTCCGATGGTCGCGTTATTGGCCACGATGGTGAGATCGCGCACGCCCAGTTCCAGCACGCCCTGCATCAGTTCCGCCGGCCGTCCCGAGGTCCCGAAGCCGCCCACCAGCAGCACGTCGCCATCCTTGATGCCTGCCACCGCCTCGGCGATGGCTTTCATGCGTTTGTCTATCATCGTTCAATCCAGGTCGTGTCCCTTCATGTCGGCATTGCGGCGGGCGCGCCGCGCCAGGTCCAGCAGGACGGGACCGATGCGCTCGGGGTCGTCCACCGGCGCGGCCTCCGGCCCGCGATGCCAGCCCTCCATCGCCGACAGGTGGCCGCCGCCCACCTCGAACACCCGGCCGGTCACCTCGGCGCTGGCGGTGCTGGCCAGCCAGACCACCACGGGCGCGATCCAGCGGGGATGCCGCGCGGCGATCTCCTCCGGGGTACGCTCGCGCAGGTTTTCCGTCATGCGGGTCTGCGCATGCGGCGAGATGGCGTTGACCGTCACGCCATAGCGCTTGAGCTCGCGCGCCGCGATGACGGTCAACGCGGCGATGCCGGCCTTGGCCGCGCCGTAGTTGGCCTGGCCGATGTTGCCGTAGAGGCCGGACGACGACGATGTATTGATGATGCGCGCATCGACCGGCTCCCCCGACAGCTTCTGCAGGCTGCGCCAGTGGACGGCGGCATGGTGCGCCGGCGCGAACGTGCCCTTGAGGTGCACATTGATCACGGCGTCCCATTCGCCCTCTTCCATGTTGACCAGCATGCGGTCGCGCAGGATGCCGGCGTTATTCACCAAGGCATGCAGGGCGCCGTAGTGCGCCACCGTGCTTTCGATCATGTGGCGGGCGCCCTCCCAGTCCGCTACGTCGTCGCCGTTGACCATCGCCTCGCCGCCGGCGGCGTGGATTTCATCGACCACGGATTGCGCCGCCGACAGGTCGCGGCCCATGCCGTCGCGCGACACGCCCAGGTCGTTGACCACCACCTTGGCGCCGTGCGCCGCCAGCGCCAGCGCGTACTCGCGGCCGATGCCGCGGCCGGCGCCCGTCACGATGACGACACGGCCGTCACATAGCTTGCTCATTCCTTCCTCCTGGAAAATTCATGGTTGTCCTGCACGGACACGGTCCGTGGAATGCGTTCATGCCCTTGCGGTCCAGGGCTTTTGGTTGAGAGCTTTTGGGTGAGTGCCTTTTGGTTTTCGTTCTGCGCGTGACCGTTCTGCGCATGCCCGTTCGGTGCATGCCCGTTCGGTTCAGGTTCCTTCCGGCGCCCCGAACCGGGGCGGCCGCTTTTCCACGAAGGCCGCCACGGCCTCGCGGTGGTCGACGGTCTGGGTACAGCGCACATGGCGCCAGCACTCGCGATCCAGCATCTCCGGCAGGGACAGGCTGGCGGCGTCGTTCAGGTTCGCCTTCATATGCGCGATGGCGGTGCGCGGCCCGTCGGCCAGTCGACGCGCGATGGCCATCGTCCGATCCGCCAGCGCAGCCCCGTCGAACACGGCGGTGACGAGTCCCAGCGCCAGCGCCGCTTGCGCGTCCAGCATGGGCGAGGTCAGGTACAGCTCGCGCGCCTTGGCCATGCCGACCAGCCGCGGCAGGAAATAGTGGCCGCCGAAATCGCCGGACAAGCCGACATCGATGAAACCGGTGCGCATGCGCGCCGTCGTATCGGCGTAGCGCAGGTCGCAGGCCAGCGCCAGGCTCAAGCCCGCGCCCACCGCCGGGCCGCGCATCATCGCGATGGTGGGTTTGGGCATGGCGTGCAACAGTTCGCAGATGCCCGTGCGCTGGCGCAGGCCGGCCATCTTCTGTTCGAAGGACAGCGGCGTCGCCGCGTCAGTAGCCTTGCCGGCGTCCGCCATGCGCGAGACATCGCCGCCCGCGCAAAAAGCCGTCCCCGCGCCCGTCAGCACCACCGCCCCCACGCTGTCGTCGATGGCCGCCGCGCCCAGCGCGCGCAGCAGCGCGGCATAAAGTCCGGGGCTGAGCGCATTGCGGCGCGCCGGCCGGTTCAAGGTCAGGACGAGAAGACGCCCCTCATGCGTTTGCAGGAGCTCCCCGCTGTCCGCCGCATCGACCTGAGCGGGGCCCGCGTCGCGGCCCGCCGTAACGGCCTGGCCGGATCCTGCATCGTCGCCCGCCGCAAGGGCCCGGCCGGATTCCGCATCGCCGCCCGCCGTGGCGCGCCTAGCGTCGGCCTCCCTGTCCTTGGTGTGATTCACATCGTCTCCCTGCCCTGTTGTGTCTTCGTACCGCGCATGCCCCCCGTCCGAATCGCCGAGACGTGGAAGCGCACCGCCGCCGCAGACGCGGCGCAATGCATGGGGTCTTTTTTTATCCTAGGGGAAGACGCCGATGGCGTGCACGGCGGCGACGCATTTAAACGTCCACATATCGAGATATCGCCCCTCGCCCCTCCGCCACCACGCGGAATTCCGGCTAAAAATCACACCAGGCCGGCCGTTGGCCGAGTCCAACATATAGAAGAAGCGCATCGCCATCGTCGCGGGCGCGGAGACAAATCATGAGTCCCAGCATTCCCACGCCCTCGGCCAGCGCGGCCGCCGGCACCCAGACCCTGCATCGCGCGGTCTCGCTGCTGCGCCTGATCACCGCCAACAATCGCAGCGGCAGCCGCCTGGTCGACCTGTACCGCCGCACGGGCCTGGAGCGCCCGACCGCGCACCGCATTCTGCAAGGGATGATCGCCGAACAGCTGATCCGCCAGGACAGCCGCAGCAAGCGCTACTACCTGGGGTCGCTGCTGTACGAGATGGGGCTGGCCGCCGCCCCCAAGCTGGCCTTGCGCGACATCTGCCATCCCTACCTGGAGACGCTTGCCGAACAGACCGGGGACACCGTCTTCATGACCGTGCGATCCGGCTTCGACGGGGTCTGCGTCGCTCGCGCGGATGGCTCCTTCCCGATCAAGATGTTCGTGCTGGATGTGGGCCGCCACCGCCCCTTGAATGTCGGCGCGGGAGGCCTTGCGGTGCTGAGCGCGCTACCCGACGACGAGATCCAGCGCATCTGCCGCGTCAACGTGGCGCGCACCCAGCGCAAGAATCCACGCTTCACCGACGCACAGCTGCGCGCCAGCATCGCCGCCACGCGGCGCCGGGGCTATGCCAGCAACAAGGTCATGGACAACCCGCCCGTGCATTCCGTCGGCCTGGTGGTCCGCTATCCGGACGGTTCACCCGCGGCGGGCATCAGCGTCTCGACCTTGGCGTCACGCCTGGGCAAGGACCGCCTGGAAATGGTCGTGCGCTGCCTTGGCGACGCGGTGGAGTCTATCGAGGCCGACTTGCGCAGGCACCTTGCGCGCGAGGGAAAAGTCCAGTTTATGGACTTGAATTTGCCCCCCGAACCGCGGCCCCCCGTTCGCGGCCGGTCGTAACTCCTTAGACTTTTTTCGAGCCCCGCCGCCGCGGGAACGAAGCCCATACCCAAAAGAAGATACCGCCCCTTGGGGGCGGTGGAGGACGACTATGACACCCCTTATTTCCCGACGCTGGGTCCGCGTGGCCGCGAGCGTGGCCCTGGCCTTGTGCGGCGCGGCCGCGCACGCCGAGTATCCCGACCACCCCATCCAGGCCGTATCGCCCTATGCCGCCGGCGGCGCCAACGACTTCCTCACCCGGCTGATGGCGCAGCATATGGGCACGGCGCTGAAGACCACCATCGTCGTCGAGAACAAGGCGGGCGCCAATGGCATCGTCGGCGCCGGCTTCGTCGCCAAATCGGCGCCGGACGGCTACACCCTGCTCATGGGCAATAGCGCGACGCATGGCACCAACCCGACGCTTTACAAGCAGATGCCCTACGACCCCGACAAGGACTTCGCGCCGGTGGGCATGGTGGCATCGGTCCCCATCGTCCTGGCCGTCAACGCCAAGCTGGGCATCAACAATATCGAGGAGCTGCTGGCGTACGCAAAGTCACATCCGGGCAAGCTGGCCTTCGGCAGCAGCGGCGTGGGCGGCACCGGCCATTTGTGCGGCGAGGCCTTCAAGGCGGAGACGGGACTGGACATGGTCCACGTTCCCTACAAGGGCGATGCGCCGGCCGTCGCCGACGCCATGGGCGGGCAGGTGCCAATGGCCTTCGTCGGCGTCGCCTCGGCGGCGCCGCTGCTGGCATCGGGCAAGATCAGGATCCTGGCCGTGGCCAGCGCCCACCGCTCTGGCTCGCTGCCCAATGTGCCGACCATGGCCGAGGCCGGATACAAGGACATCCAGTTTGCCCAGTGGTATGCGCTGGTCACCCGAGCCGGAACGCCGGCGCCGGTGATCGCGAAACTGAACGAGGCGACCAAGGTCGCCCTGGCGCGCGACGATGTGAAGAAGAGCCTGGCGACGCAGGGCGCCGATCCGGAGTACATGACGCCCGAGCAATTGCGCGCTTTCTACCAGTCCGAGATCAAGCGCTTCGCGGAAATCATCACGCGCCTGGGCATCACCGCGGAATAAGCCATCCGCTAGATGAGAGGGCAGGCGGCCGGGCCAGGATGCGTGCGCCCCGGGGCACGGCGCGCACGCCTCAACCTTGCCGTTGGGCCCCCGCACCGTGCTCCAGGCGCGCGAGCACTCCGCTCATCGGCAAGGCGGCAAGTCGGGACAATCGCCGCGCCAGGCGCCGCATCCGCACCGGCCGAGGGTCCGCGGGCGGATCGCCGGCAGGCGGCTCGCCGGGCGGCGGATCGCCCTCCGGCGGCGGCGTGTCATCCGGGTCGGGCGGCGGACTCTGCGGACCGCCGGGCGGCGGCACGCCGGGGTCGGTGCCGGGCGGTTCGGGCGTGATATGGGCGTAACGCGGGACGGACGGGGGGTCGGCGGGTAGCAGCAGGCTCATCATTGCGGGCAAGGATCCGGTCGGGCAGCGTTTTGTCGTTGCGGACCCGCGGCGGAGCAAGCGCCATGCCGCCGCGCCTTCCCCGCGCCTATCCCTATAATCCAGCGATGACCGATACCGCTGCTCCCCTGCGCCTGACCACAGGCCCCGCCATGCTGGAATTGCTGCCCGCGCTGGGCGGCACGATCCTGCGCTACGACTGGCACGGCGTCCCCGTGCTGCGCCCCACCGAAGGCATGCCCACGGCAGCGCGGGTGACGGCCTGCTATCCCCTGGTTCCTTACTCCAATCGCATCGCGGACGGGCGGCTGGCCTTCGGCGGCAAGTCATGGCCCATCGCGCGCACCGCGGACAACCATCCGCTTCCCATCCACGGCCTGGCTTGGCAGCGCCCCTGGACCGTCACGCGCCAGGACGCGACGCACGTGCTGATGGAACAGCGCTACGAGGTCCCCGAAGCCCTGGCGCCGGAGGCTGCCGTGCCCTGGCCTTTCCCTTTTCATGCGACGCAATCCTTCGAGCTGGGTGAGGATGTCTTGCGCATGACGCTCACGCTGCGCAATACCGGAACCACGGAACAGCCGGCCGGGCTGGGCTGGCATCCCTATTTCCCGCGTACGCCGCAAACCCGCGTGCGCGCGCAGGTCAGCCATATGTGGATCAACGACGACCAGAGCCTGCCCCGGGAACGCATCGATACCGGGGGCGCCGTGGACGACGGCTTGCCCGTGGCCCAGGTCGACCTGGACAACGTCTTCGACGGCTTTGCGGGAACGGCCAGCGTCGCGTGGCCGGAACGGGGCATGGCGGTGGACATGGAGGCACATGCGCCGCTGGGCCACCTGGTGATCTTCACGCCGCCGGGCAAGCCCCATCTCGCGGTGGAACCCGTCAGCAACATGACCGACGCCTTCAATCGCTACGCCCTGGCCACGGCCGCGGCCCATGAGCAGGCCCATGAGCTGGCCGACCTCGCGCCCGGCGTGCGCCAGGACCGCGCCACCGGCACCCTGCTCCTGGCCCCGGGCGCGCAGGCTGCCGCGACGCTGACCCTGCGGCCGCGCCGCCTGCGCTGACCGCAGGGGGACCACGCATGGACGACGCCGTTCTCGCCGCGATCAAGCGCTGGCCCGATGTGCCGGCCGTTTCGGGCTGGCTGTCGCTGGACGAGCGCGGCCGCTGGCGGCTGCACCCCAACGGCGACGCCGACCAGGGCGGCCCGGGCGAGGGCATAGGCAGCGACGCGATCCTGGGTTTCATCGACCGCAACTATGCGCGCGACGACGACGGCCGCTGGTTTTTCCAGAATGGCCCCCAGCGCGTCTATGTGCGGCTTGATGCCGCGCCCTACATCCTGCGCGTGGGCGCCGACGGCGCCGGGCTGCAGACCCATACGGGGCTGGCGGTGCGCCGGGTGGCCGCCTGGTGGCTGGACGAGGACGGCCGGCTCTATGCCGATACCGACGCGGGCCCCGGCATGGTAGCCGGACGCGACATGCCGCGCGTGCTCGACGCCCTGGTGCTGGAGGACGGCAGCCCGGCCCTGGATAGCCTGGCGGCCCTGCCCGCCGGCGCCACGCTGGCGGTGTCCTACCAGCCGCCAGGGCATGCCCGGGCCGGGCTCCTGGCCCCTGTCCCGCTGACACCGCCGACACCGCTGACCCACGCCACCCGTGCCCGCATCGCCCAGGCGCTGGGCTACGCCACGGGCCGCTGAGCCGCGCCCGCCTCCGGACCAAGGACATCCATGGACACGCACAGCGCGATGCGCACTTTCGCCAAGGTGGTCGAACTGGGCTCGTTCGCCGCGGCCGCGGCCAAGCTGGACCAGGCCCGCTCCGCTGTCACGCGCCAGGTGGCCTTCCTCGAACAGCACTATGGCGTGCGCCTGCTCAACCGCACCACGCGCAAGCTGGGGCTGACCGACGCGGGCCAGGCTTTCTACGACCGCATCCGCCCCATCCTGGCCGACCTGGACGACCTGGAGCAGGCGCTCCAGGCCGAGGACCGCCGCCCCAGCGGCCGCCTGCGCGTGGCCGCACCGGTGTCCTTCGGGGTGCGCCACCTGGGGCCCACCATTGCCGACTATATCGCCGCCTATCCCGATGTCTTCATCGACCTGGACCTCAACGACCGCGTCGTCGACCTGGTGGAGGAAGGCTACGACGTCGCCGTGCGCATCGGCACCCTGCCGGACTCCACGCTGGTGGCGCGGCCGCTGGCGCCGCAGGCCCTGAAGGTCTGCGCGTCGCCCGCCTATCTGGCGGCCCACGGGGAGCCCCTGCATCCGGAGGACCTCAAGCGCCATCGCTGCCTGCAATATGCTTATTCCCGCAACGGCAACGAATGGCGCTTCGAGAAAGATGGGCAGACCCATGCCGTGCGGGTGCCCACGTCCCTGCGCGCCAACAATGGCGACATCCTGCGCACGGCGGCCGTGGCCGGCCATGGCATCGTCCTGCAACCGGGTTTCCTGGTCGACGCCGATATCGACGCCGGCCTGCTGGTGCCGCTGCTGCGCGACTACACCCACGCCCCCATCACCATGTACGCCGTCTACCCGCACCGGCGCTACCTGGCGGCCAAGGTGCGCACCTTTGTCGCCTTCCTGGAGGCGCGTTTCACCGCGCCGCGCGCCACCCCGTTAGAATCGGCACCATGAGTGCAAAGCCCATCACCTATTTCCCCGCCCCGCGCCTTGCGCGCTACTGTAGCCAGTGCGGCACGCCTGTCGTCCGGCGCGTGCCCGAAGGCGACAACCGCGAACGCGATGTCTGCGACAACTGCGGCGCCATCCACTACCAGAATCCGCGCGTGGTGGTCGGCACCGTTCCCGTATGGGAAGGCCGCATCCTGCTGTGCCGCCGCGCCATCGAGCCGCGCTACGACACATGGACGCTGCCGGCGGGTTTCATGGAGCTGGGCGAGACCACCGCACAGGGCGCGACGCGCGAAACCCTGGAAGAATCCGGCGCGCGGGTCAAGCTGGGCGGTATCTACACCATCATCGATGTGCCGCAAGTGGACCAGGTGCACATCTATCACCTTGCCGAGGCGCTCGGCCCAGAACTCGATCCCGGTCCGGAAAGCCTGGAAGCGCGCTACTACGACGAGGCCGAGATCCCCTGGGACAATCTCTCCTTCCGTACCGTGGTGACCACCCTGCGGCACTACCTGGAAGACCGTCGGCGCGGCGGATTCGGGCCGCATTACTATTCGCTCGACACCCCGCATTGAAACTGCCCTGGCTGGAACCCGATACGCCGCTGCCGCCCGCCGCGTCCGCCCTGCGCGAACCCGACGGCCTGCTGGCGGCAGGCGCCGACCTGTCCGTGGCGCGCCTGCGGGAAGCCTATGGCAAGGGCATTTTCCCCTGGTATTCCGATGGCGAGCCGGTGCTCTGGTGGAGCCCCGATCCGCGCATGGTGCTGGCCTGCGCCGACTTCGTCGAATCGCATTCCCTGGCCAAGCGCCTGCGGCGGATGGCGCGCGAGGAAGGCACGCCCGCGGCGACCGTCGAGGTCCGCGTCGACACGGCCTTTGAAAAGGTGCTGCTGGCCTGCGCCGCCCCGCGCGGGCAGCAGGGCGGCACCTGGATCACGCCGGAAATGCGGGAAACCTACCTGGCCTGGCATCGCGACGGCGCCGCGCATAGCATCGAAACGTGGATCGACGGGCAGCTGGGCGCCGGCCTGTACGGCATCAGCCTGGGCGCGATGTTTTTCGGCGAGTCGATGTTCACGCACGTCACCGACGGCTCGAAAATCGCGCTCGCCCACCTGGTGCGCTTCCTGCGGCGCCACGACGTCCCCTGGATCGACTGCCAGCAGCAGACCCGCCATCTCGCCAGCCTGGGCGCGCGCGCCATCCCCCGAGACCGCTTCGTCAGCGAAGTGCAACGGTTGACGGGCCTGGCCCAGCCGCCGTGGCGGCCGGGACGCCTCGACACGCTAGGCCGGTTACATCCGTACTCCGCGCCTGCGGGCACCCTCGTTTAGGCGTTATCATGTCCGCTCGCCTTCCGCTACAAGCCGATGGCGACCGCACATGAGCCAGCTCAAGGAACTCCCGTTTTCCACCCTGCAGTTCTATGCGACAGCGCCCTATCCGTGCAGTTATCTGTCCGGACGCCAGGCCCGCTCGCAGGTGGCCGCCCCTGGCCACCTGATCAATGCCGGCACCTATTCCCAACTGGTTGAGCAGGGGTTCCGCCGCAGCGGCCTGTTTACCTACCGACCGCATTGCGACGGCTGCAACGCCTGCATTCCGGTACGCATAGACACCGCGGGGTTCGCGCCGAACCGCAGCCAGCGACGCGCCTGGCGCGACCATGGCGACCTGCAATCCTTCGTGGCCGAGCTGGCCTGGTCGCCGGAGCACTACGCCCTGTACACGCGCTATCAACAGGGTCGCCACCCAGGCGGCGGCATGGATGAGGACAGCCGTACCCAGTACGCGCAGTTCCTGTTGACCAGCCGCGTCAACACCCGGCTGGTGGAGTTCCGCACGCCGGCCGGCCATCTGGCGATGGTCTCCATCATCGACGTGCTGGATGAAGGCCTGTCCTCGGTCTATACCTTCTACGATCCCGACATACGGGGCAGCCTGGGCACCTACAGCATCCTGTGGCAGATCGAGCAATGCCGCAAGCTGGACCTGCCCTGGCTTTATCTGGGCTACTGGATCGAGGCCAGCCGCAAAATGGCGTACAAGGCCAATTTCCAGCCCGCCGAGCTGCTGCGCGGCGGGCTGTGGCAGCCGGCTCGGGAAGAGGACGACGCACCGAGGGCATAGTTCCATGGTTCAACGCCCTGAACCGCGGCGGCGAAACCGGGTGCCGAAGCCGGGCCCCGAATCTCAGCCCCGAATCTCAGCACCGGATCTCAGCACCGGATCTCAGCCTCGAATCCCAGCGCGGAATCGCGGCCGTGGCTCGCCGAGATCGCGCTCTGCCTCTACAATTCGCCCCCATGTCTATCCTCTTTCACGCCTACCCCCTGGCCCGCGCGGCGCTGTTCGCCATGGACGCGGAAACCGCGCATGAAGTGACCTTGAAGTCGCTGCAACGCGCCTACGAATGCGGCGCCACGCGGTCGCTGCTGCATGCCGCCCCGCTGGCGCCCGTCGACCTGATGGGGCTGCGTCTCAGCAACCCCGTCGGCCTCGCCGCGGGCCTGGACAAGAACGGCGCGTATGTGGACGCGCTGGGCAACCTGGGCTTCGGTTTCATCGAAGTCGGCACGGTGACGCCACGTGCCCAGCCGGGCAATCCCAAGCCGCGCCTGTTCCGCCTGCCGCGCGCCGAGGCGCTGATCAATCGGCTGGGATTCAACAACCAGGGCCTGGAGGCCTTCATCGCCAACGTCACGCGCAGCAAATGGCGCGCGGATGGCGGCATCCTGGGCCTGAATATCGGCAAGAACGCCGACACGCCCATCGAGCGCGCCGCCGACGACTACCTGATCGGCCTGTCGGGCGTCTACCCGCATGCGGATTATGTGACGGTGAATATTTCGTCGCCCAATACCAAGAACCTGCGCGCCCTGCAGAGCAGCGACGAACTGGGCGGCCTGTTGGCGCAACTGCAGGAACGCCGCAAGCAGTTGGCGGACACGCACGGTCGCCACGTGCCATTGGCCGTCAAGATCGCGCCGGACCTGACAACCGAGCAAGCCGACGCCATCGCCGACGTGCTGCCCCGCCACGGCGTGGATGGCGTCATCGCCACCAACACCACCCTTTCCCGCGAGGCCGTAGCCGGCCAGCCACACGCGCAGGAAGCGGGCGGCCTGTCGGGGCCGCCGGTGCATGAGCTGTCCCTGGCGGTCATCTCCCGCCTGCGCGAGCGGCTGGGCAAGGACTTCGCCATCATCGGCGTGGGCGGCATCGTCTCCGGCCGCCAGGCCCGCGAAAAAATGGCAGCGGGCGCCAACGCGGTGCAGATCTACACCGGCCTGATCTACAAAGGCCCCGCCCTGGTCCGCGAATGTGTCCAGGCCGTCGCCGTGGGCGGCGCCTGAATCCGGACACCAGGAAGGGGAAAGCAGGGGGTCGGGAGCTGTAAACGCTTTTACCTTGGACCCTCGCAAGGCCATGGGCCCCCGAGATTATGGGTCCCCGAGGCAAAAAAGGGGCCGCCCTAAGGCGGCCCAATTTCCAGCTCTGCTCAAACTGTAGAAAGCATACCCCTGCTTAAGCGTCCGGCCAAGCGCGGATGACCCCTACCCGGCCGGTGTAAACCCTGCTTAAGCTGCGGCGGCAGCACGGCGGCTGCGGGGCGTGGCGACCTTGTTGGCGGCGTCGGCGGCATCCGAGGCGGCCTTGAAAGTCGCGTTGGCGGCGGCATTCAGGTTGGACTCGGCCACTTCGGCAGCCTGCTTGGCGGCCTTGGTGAGCGAATCGTAGGCGCTGGTCGCGGTGGCCAGCGAGGACTTGATCAGGGCGACAGCGCCTTCCGAACCCGTCGGAGCGTTCTTGGACCACTGGTCGATGGCGTCCGAAATCTGCGTCTGGCTTTCGGCGATCTGCTCTTCGCCCAGCTTGACCAGCTCGGTCTGCACGCCGGCGACGATGTCATAAACATGCTTGCCGTAGGCCAGGGCTTTTTCCGCGCCCGGTTGCACCAGGCCGGTCGAGAAGGCAACGGCTTCCTGGGCGTCCTTGACGTCACTGGCTTGCTGCGAACGCAGGGCCACTTCGTCCAAGCTGGCCTTGACGACCTTCAGGTTCAGATCGACCAGCTTTTCAAAACCCGAAAACAGCGCGGTTTGCGCCGCGATGAAGGTGTTCAGCTGAGCTTTCTGGCGGGCCAGAACTTGTTGCGGAATGGCGGTCATGAGCGAATCTCCTGAGTGGGACACTTGGGTCCCTAATGGGTGTAGGTGGCGTCTTGGTTCGCGTGTAGGGCACACAAACAAAATCCAGACAAAACAACTACTTGGGTACTACGTAGCCATCGAGGGGTGGCACCCCGTGACCCGCGCCCTACTGCCGGCGGAGCCGTCTGCTGCACTGCACAATTGCCATTTTAAGCAGCTTCGATTTGATGTCAAGCACATTTTGTGCGGCGCAACAAAAGAAACAACACCGCTGTGCAGGCTATTCCCGCACGCTTGAGGTTACGCGGGGTTTGTTACGGCTCTGATGCAACATGGGGAAACACCTGGGATGACGCCGTTGCCTTTCTTACTTAGACTCCGGCATCGGTACTAAATATAAAAAGCGAACCAGGCAGGCCGGCATGACGGAGACGACTCCGGCATGGACGGTCCGCCCGCAGCGAACAACGATATAACCCCGAGGAGACGTCAATGGTTTTTCGTGCCCGTCCGGTTTCCGCGCTGCTTGCGGCGGCTGCTTTCTGTTGCATGGCTGGCGCGGCGCATGCCGCCTATCCGGATCACGTCGTCAACATGGTTGTTCCATTCGCCGCGGGCGGCCCCACGGATAACGTGGCGCGGTCGCTGGCCGAAGCCATGCGTCCCACGCTGGGGCAGACGGTGATCGTTGAAAACAAGGGTGGCGCGGGCGGCACCATCGGGACGACCTACGTGGCTCGCGCCGAAGCGGACGGATACACCGTGCTGTTGATGCACGTGGGCTTTTCCACCGCGCCGTCGCTGTACAAGAACCCGGGCTACGACGCGCTGAAGAGCTTCGAGCCCATCGGGCTGGTGGTGGACGTGCCGATGACCGTCATCGCACGTGACAATTTTCCGCCCAACACCATCCAGGAGCTGGCCAAGTACGTCAAGGAAAACAAGGACAGCGTCACGCTGGCCAATGCCGGCATCGGCGCCGCCAGCCACCTGTGCGGCACGATGCTCAGCGAGGCCTTCGGGGTGCAGCTGCTGACCGTGCCGTACAAAGGCACCGCGCCGGCGATGAACGACCTCTTGGGCAAGCAGGTCGACCTGATGTGCGACCAGACCACCAACACCACGCAGCAGATCGCCGCCAAGAAGGTCAAGGCCTATGCCGTGACCAGCCTGCAGCGGGTACCCACCCTGCCCAACATGCCCACCATGAACGAGTCCGGCTACAAGGGCTTCGAGGTGGGGATCTGGCACGGCATGTGGGTACCGAAGGGCACGCCCAAGCCGGTCGTCGACAAGCTGGTGCAGAGCCTGCAGGCGGCGGTGAAGGATCCCAAGTTCCAGGAACGCATGAACGGCCTGGGCGCCACCGTCCTCGTCAAGGATGCCAATCCGAAGGCGCTGGAAGACAAGGTCAAGCAACAGGTGCCGCAATGGGCGGAGCTGTTCAAGAAAGCGGGTGTAGAAAAACAATAAACCCGATCAACGGCCCTTCACCGGGCCGTGTGGAAAGCCCGGCCTCGCCGGGCTTTTTTTTGGGGCGCAGCGTGGGGGCAACAATCACGCCGCTTGCGCGCCGTTGGAGGCCAGCGCCAGGTCCGCGGGGCCGGCCGTGGCCGCTTCGAAACCCAGGGACTCGGAAATCTGGGCGGCGGTGTCCTTCAGCCGCTGTATCCACTCATCCTGCAAGCGCTCGGCCGGCGCCGAAATCGACAGGCCGGCCACCAGCTTGCCGGTGTCGTCATAGATACCCGCGGCGATGCAGCGCACGCCCAGTTCCAGCTCCTCGTTGTCCCGCGCATAACCATGCCGGCGCACCAGCGCCAGTTCGCGCTCCAGTTGGTCCAGCTCCGTCAGGCTGTTGCGGGTATGGCCCGCCAGTCCCGTACGCAGCGCATAAGCGCGCACCTGGCGCGCATCGATGGTGGACAAAAACAACTTGCCCGTGGACGTGAGGTGCAGCGGCGCGCGGCCGCCGATGGCACGCACCACCTGCATGCCGGAACGCTCGCTCCAGGCACGATCGATATAGACGATTTCATCACCCTGCTGCACCGACAGGTTGACCGTCTGCCCGGTCAGCCGGTGCAGCGCACGCATGGGCGACAGCGCGGCCTCCCGCACGTTCAACCGTCCCTTGACCAGCGAACCCAACTCAAGCAGGCGCATGCCCAATTGATAGACGCCGTTATCCACGCGCTCCACATAGCGCCCGACGACCAGGTCGTTGAGTATGCGGTGCGCGGTGGACGCGTGCAGCCCGGTCGTGGCCGCCAGTTCCTTCAGGCTTACCGGCTCCGGTTGGGCCGCCAGGGCGTCGAGCAGGGACATGGCCCGCTCCAGAACCTGGATGGCAATAGTGGTATGGACGCCCGCCACGGGCGCCGTCCCGGTGCTATCAGTCAAAGAACGCCTCATGGAGTCCACACTCTTCTTACGCGGAGATCACCACAAAGGGATTTTGCGGCGTCGCAGCATTTTTATCGTTCCCGTATTGTGAAATACGAACGGGCTTTTGACAACCGCTCAATCCGGGGCGGTCATCTGTCCCCCAAGGCGTTGCGCTTCGCTGCGCAGGAAAGCCAGGGCCTGCGCCGCCGCAGCCGGTTCCCCCTTCACGCCCAATTCGATATGCGGGCGCTGGCCGCGCTCGCCCACGCTGGGCAGGCTGAACGCGCGCACCTGGGGCCACCGGGCCTGCACGGCCTCCATGGCGGGCGTGATGCGGGATTCCGGCAGGCCATAGACCAGGAAAGAATGCTCGGCATGGCTGACCTGGTGGTGCAGGTCGCGATAGCGGTTGTCCAGGGTCCATTCCAGCATGGGCCACGCCATGACCGGGAACCCGGGGACGAAGGTGTGGTCGCGGATGAAAAAGCCCGGAATGCGGTTATAGGGATTGGGCACGATTTCGCTGCCGGCGGGGAATACGCCCATCTGCAGCCGCTGCTGGTTTTCCGGCGTGCTCATGTCGGCGCTGCCGCGCCCCTCCGCCGCCATGTCGGCGCAGCGCAGGGCTATCTGCTCGGCGGCCTCGGGATGCAGTTCCAGGGGAACGTCCAGCGCGGCGGCGGCCGCCTGGCGGGTGTGATCGTCCGGGGTGCCGCCGATGCCGCCGCAGGAAAAGACGATGTCGCCGGTTGCGAAGCTGTGCCGGTACGCAGCCACCAGGGCGTCTCGGTCGTCGGACAGGATCTGCGCCCAGGCCAGCTTCAGGCCACGCGCCGACAGCAGTTCGACGACCTTGGAAAAGTGCTTGTCCTGGCGCCTTCCGGAAAGGATTTCATCGCCGACGATGATCAGTCCGATGCGCCGCGCGCTTGCTGTCGCCATGTGAGTACCCCGAAGTAAGGACGCGAAGTTGGAGCCAACTAAAAATTAGAGAGCCGAAGACGAGAGAGCCGAAGACAGGAGAACCGAAGGACGCAAGTCCGAATGGACCGATGCTCAGCCCTCGATATCGACGACGCTTTCCTGCCGCAGCCGTTGTAGCGCATCCAGTCCGTAGTGGGCGAACACCAGCGCGGAAAACACGGGCAGGAATACCCATGCCGGCGGCAGCAGGTTGATCAGCGCGCAGATGAAGCCCAGCGACCAGAATCCCAGGTTGTGACGCCCCAGCAGCAGGCGGCGCTCCGTGGGCGTGGCGTGCTCGACGATGGCGTCGATGCGCATCATGCGGGAAAAGGCAAAGGCCCACCAGAAGATGTGCAGCAGCAGCGCCATCGGCGGCACCAGCCACAACGGCAGGGTCAGTACCCAGCCCACGCCGAAGGCCACGCTGACCCACAAGGCGTTCCATACGCTGACGGCAGTGGCATGGCGGCCTTGATGCGCCACCGCCTTGTACTCGCGCGCGCCGACATGGCGCAACACCAGGGGCATGACGAAGACCGCGGCGATCGCCAGCCCCAGGATGCCGGACACCGGCAGCAATATGGCCGCGGCGAGCACCGGGACCAGGTAGACCTTCAGCGAGAACAGGCCGACGCTGATCAGCCAGTTGTCGACGCTGTTGATCACGCTCCATTGCGACGCCTCCTGGCGCAGCCAGTCGGTCAAGGGCGTCCAGCCGAACCACAGCAGCAGGATCGCACCGGCGAGCGTGATAAGGAAAGGCAGCAGGACCGCGAAGAGCATGCTGGGATGGCATTGCGACACCGCGGCGCGCTTGAAAGCGCGCGCGACCCCGGCCATGCCGGCGCTGGGCGCCGGCGCGCCAAGGCGGACGGGCACGGGGGATGAGGGTCGGGTCATAGGGGCTGGGTCACTGGCTGGGTCATGGACAGGTCACGAACGGCTCACGAACAGTTCATGAAGGATTATGGGCGGGATCACGATCAGCGTGGGCGCCGGGCCGGCGCACGGCAAGCCTCGCCGGAGATCGCGGGTATGATAGGCCAAGCTTCGAACCCTTGCCGATATGTCCGTTCACCCGACCTCCACCGCCCCCCTGCCCGCCCCGGCCAGCCTGGCCCACGAACCGGACCATCCGTCGTTGCGCGAACGGCTGCGGGACGACGGTGTCGGCCTGGTTGCCTGCTTCTGCGCCGCCTGGTGCGATACCTGCCGGGAATACCGGCCCAAGCTGGATGAGCTGGCGGCGCTATGGCCGCAATTCGCCTTCGCCTGGATCGATATCGAGGATCACGCCGACCTGCTCGGCGACGAGGATGTGGAGAATTTCCCGACGATACTGGTCCAGATCGGCGGACGAACCGTCTTCTACGGACCGATGCTGCCGCATATCGGTCACCTGGAACGCCTGCTGGGCACGCTGGACGCCGGCAGCCCGGTGGTGCCGACCCAACTGCCCGACGTACGCGCGCTGCTGGGGCGCTGAACCGCCGTCCCTCAGGACGGCTTGCGACTGCCGCCCAACAGCACGGCCACCTTGCGCTTGGGCGCCGCCGTGCGTTCGTCGGCCTCCGGCTTGGCGGCGTCGGCCTGCAGGGCCGCGGGACTGGGCTCGTAGGGGCGGAAAAAGAAATCATCCACCGGCGGCCGCGCCGGCGCATCGTTGTACCGGCGCCGGCCGGACGAGCCGCGGCTATCCCGGTCTTCGTACCGGTCGCGGCTGCCGCGACGTTCCCGCCCGCTGCTTTCCGGTTCGCCGCCCCGGCCGTGGCTGCGCGCCAGCAGGTCGGCCGGCACGTCCAGATGGCCGCGCGGCACCTGGCGCTTGATCAGCTTTTCGATATCCAGCAGGAATTTTTCCTCGCTGGGCGTGTACAGGGCAATGGCCTCGCCCGACGCGCCGGCGCGCCCCGTGCGGCCGATGCGGTGCACGTAGTCTTCCGCGTTGTACGGCAGGTCGTAATTGATGACGCAGGGTACGCCGGCCACGTCCAGGCCGCGCGCGGCGACGTCGGTGGCGACCAGCACTTCCAGCTCGCCGGCCTTGAAGGCTTCCAGCGCCTTCATGCGGTCGGCCTGGCTCTTGTCGCCATGTATCGATTCGGCGCGCACGCCATCGCGCTCCAGCTGGCGCGCCAGGCGGGCGGTGCCGATCTTGGTGTTGGAGAACACGATGACCTGGCTCAGGTTGCGCGATTTCACCAGGTGCACCACGGCTGCGCGCTTGCCTTCCGAGGTCATCGGATAGGCGATCTGCGTAACCGTGTCGGCCGTGGCGTTGCGCGCCGCGACTTCGATTTCCACCGGATTGTTCTGGAAGGAACGCGCCAGCTTGCGGATATCGTTGCTGAAGGTGGCCGAGAACAGCAGGTTCTGGCGCGCCTGGGGCAGCAGGCGGATGATGCGCTCCAGATCGGGCAGGAAGCCCATGTCCAGCATGCGATCCGCCTCGTCGAGCACCAGCACGGAGACCTGGCCCAGGTTGACGTTCTTCTGTTCGACGTGGTCGAGCAGACGGCCGGGCGTGGCCACCAGCACCTCGCAGCCGTTGCGCAGCGCTTCCTTCTGCGGGCCGATATCGACGCCGCCGAAGACGACCGCCGCGCGCAGCGGCGTGCGCGCGCTGTAGCGCTTGACGTTTTCGAAGACCTGGTCGGCCAGTTCGCGCGTGGGGGTGAGCATCAACGCCCGCACCGGATGGCGCGCTGGCGAGGCGCTGGTGTTGGCCTGCGGCATCAGGCGATGCAGGATGGGCAGCGTGAACGCGGCCGTCTTGCCCGTGCCGGTCTGCGCGGCGCCCATGACGTCCCGGCCCGACACGACCACTGGAATGGCCTCCGCCTGGATGGGCGTGGGCGTGGTGTAGCCCGTGTCGGCGATGGACTGCAACAACATCGGGTGCAGGCCGAAGTCCGAGAAAGTGGGCGCGGGCGTGGCCGCGTCTGCCGGCGTAGGCGCGGCGGGAGAGGTGGATTCAGTCATTAGGGATAGGCGATACCGGGCCACGTGCAAGGCACGAAACTGGCAACAGGTCAGGCCCGGATTGCTGTGGAATGCGTAATTTTAGCGCAGGTGGGCGTTTCTGCCGCGCCGGGGGGTCCGGACCGGGGTTCCGGCCCTATCCCGCCACCCAGCGCAGCCCCCACAGGGCCAGCATGCCGCTGATGATCACCAGCACCGCGCTGCGCGTGCGGAAATAGACCAGGACGGCGATGACCGCCGCAAGCAGGCGGACGTCGAACCGGGGGCCCTCCCCGGGCGCCCAGGGCAGGATTTCCGGCACGATGATAGCGGTCAGCGCCGCCACCGGCGCGAAACGCAAGGCCCGCCGCAGGCTGTCGGGCAGGGGCAGATAATCGCCAAATACGGCGAAACCGGCACGCGTCACCAGGCTGCAGACGGTCAGCAGCCCGATCGCGGAGTAGACGTACAACTCGTAGGGCGACAGGCCCAACCACAGGTCCAACGACAGGTCCGGCATTACGTCCGCCTCCGCAGATGGCGTTCCGCCAGCATGCCGGCCGCCACGCCCGCGATCACCGCCAGGGCCAGGCCCAGGCGCAGGGGCAGCACCTGGCCGCACCAGGCCACCACCCCGGCGGCCAGCATGGCCACCAGCATCGGCCGGGCGCCGGCCAGGGGGATGGTCACCGCCAGCAGGGCCAGCACGGCGGCGAAATCCAGCGACCAGTTCGTCGGGACCATGGCGCCCAGGTAGATACCCACGATCGACGCGAACTGCCAGGATATCCAGCCTGGGGCGATGACGCCGATGAAGAACCAGAGCTGTTCCCGCGTGCCCCTTTCGGTGGCGTCGCCATAACGGGGCATGAACAGGACGAACCCCATGTCGGTGGTGAAATAGCCCAGCGCCAGGCGGCGCGGCCAGCTCAGGTGGCGGATATAGGGCTGCAGGGCGGCGCCGAAAATGACGAAACGCAGGTTGACCACGCAGCCGGCGGCGAAAATCAGCCACAACGGGGCATGGGTGGCGATCAGCGGCAGGGACGTGAGCTGCGCCGAGCCGGCATAGAGCAGCAGGGTCATGGCCAGGGCCATGGACTCGGTCAGCCCGGCCTTGACCATGGCCACCCCGGTCACCAGCCCCCAGGTCCCCGTGGCGATCAGCGACGGCATGACGGCGCGCACGCCCTCCCGCATGGCCGCCAGCCGCTCTTGTCGGATCAGCGCGATGTCAGGGTCGGAAAACACCGGTTCGGAGGACAACTGACTACCCGTGGCAGGAGGAATTCCGCCTCGTGCGGAATATGATCGAGATGGTGCATGGGCGTGCAAGCGTGCACCGGAACAGGGCGTATTGTAGCCGCGCCAGTTGATACAATACGGCCCATTCTTTGTGGAGAGCTACCATGTCGATGGCGGACCGAGACGGTTTCATCTGGTATGACGGCAAGCTGGTGCCCTGGCGCGACGCCACCACCCACGTACTGACCCACTCCCTCCATTACGGCCTGTCGGTCTTCGAAGGCGTGCGCGCCTACAAGACGGACGAAGGCACCGCCATCTTCCGCCTCAAGGAACACACGCGCCGGCTGTTCAACTCGGCGCATATCTACCAGATCCCCATGCCGTACGACCAGGCCACCATCGAGGCCGCGCAATGCGAGGTCGTGCGCGCCAACAATTTGGAGTCCTGCTACCTGCGGCCGCTGGTCTTCTTCGGCGCGGAAAAACTGGGGATATCGCCCAAGGGCGCCAAGGTGCACGTGGCCATCGCGGCCTGGCCCTGGGGCGCCTACCTGGGCGAGGAAGCCCTGGCCCAGGGCATACGGGTCAAGGTCTCGTCCTTCGCGCGCCAGCACGTCAACGTGACCATGCCGCGCGCCAAGGTCGCCACCACCTATGCCAACTCCATCATCGCCAATGCCGAAGCCTTGCAGGACGGCTATGACGAGGCGCTGCTGCTGGATACCGAAGGCTTCGTGGCCGAAGGCGCCGGCGAAAACGTCTTCATCGTGCGCGATGGCGTGCTGTGCGAACCGGAAATCGCTTCAGCGCTGACCGGCATCACGCGCTCCACCATCCATGCGCTGGCCGCCGACCTGGGCATCCCGGTCCGGACCAGCCGCCTGACGCGCGACGACATCTATATCGCCGACGAAGCCTTTTTCACCGGCACCGCCGCCGAGGTCACGCCCATCCGCGAAGTCGACAACCGCAAGATAGGCAACGGCCGCCGCGGCCCCATCACCGAACGCTTGCAGAAGGCCTTCTTCGACGTCGTCCAGGGGCGCGATCCCAAGCACAAGGACTGGCTCACCAAAATCTGACCTGGCGGCCCGCCCATGGGCCGCCTTCTTGAACCGGCGCGCGTCGCGCGCCCCACAACGGCTTTGCCTTTACCACTCAGGAAACATCATGACCGCCGCCGCCGCAACCGCCCGCCAGCACGAAACCATCGAGGTCGGTGCGGAAGACCTGCCCGTCTTCTGTCCCGGCCCCAAGGCCCCGTTGTGGAGCATGCATCCGCGCGTCTTCCTCGACGTCGCGCACACCGGCAGCGCCCGCTGCCCCTACTGCGGCGCCGAATACCGTGTCAAGCCCGGCACGGTGCTGACCGGCCACGGCCACTGATTCGTTCACCGGAGCACTGGACGACGCGCGCCGCGCGCCCCGCGGCCCATTGTTTTGGATAGCTCATGTTCGCCACGCCCGACGAAGCTGAACACGCATTCTATGAAGCCCTGGAGCAGGCGGACCCCGTGCGCCTGATGCAGGTGTGGGCCGACGACGAGGAAATCGTCTGCATCCATCCCGGCGGTTTGCGCGTGGTGGGCCACGATGCGGTGCAGGAGTCGTGGCAACAGATTCTGTCCTCCGGGCCGCTGCGGGTGCGTCCGATGCGGCCGCTCGTCCTGCTTAGCATGATGAGCGCCGTGCACGTGCTGATCGAACAGATCGCCACATCGGGACACCCGGGCGCATCGTTCGCGAACTGCTACGTGACGAATATCTATCACAAGGGCCCCACCGGCTGGCGCATGGTCATGCACCATGCCTCGCCGGCGCCCGCCGAGGCCGGCGTGCTTGACCTGCACGACGTCCCGGACATGCTGCACTAGACGAACGGAATCGCCATTGGCAAACGCTCGCCTGGACACGACGCCCTGCCCGGTGCCCGCCTGGCTGCCCGACGGGCATAGCCAGACCCTCTACGCCGCCACGCTGGCCCAGTACCACCGTATCGCCTTCGTACGCGAGCGGGTGGAGACGCCGGACGGCGACTTCGTCGATTTCGACTGGACGGGGCCTGGCCTGTTTCCCCACAAGGCCCCGGACAGCCCCGGCGGCATCGCCACGCCCCCCGTGGCCAGCGTGCCCACCGCCGCGGCCCGCTGGATCACCGAGTCGGACTGGGCCTCGCTGCCGCAGACCCCGGGCACGCCGGCGCTGGTGTTGTTCCACGGATTGGAAGGCGGCAGCATGAGCCGCTACGCCCAGTCGATTTCGCATCACTTCCGCGCGCGCGGCTGGATCGTCGCCATCGCCCATTTCCGGGGCTGCTCGGGCGTGCCCAATCGCCTGGCGCGGGCGTACTACTCCGGCGACTCGGACGAAGTGGGCTTCATGCTGGACAGCGTGCGCGCCCGCGTGCCGCACGCGCGCTGGCATGCCGCGGGCGTGTCGCTGGGCGGCAATGCCCTGCTCAAGTACATCGGCGAACAACAGCAGCAGGTTGGGTGGCTGGCCGCGTGCGCGGGGATTTCGGTGCCGCTGGACCTGGTGGCGGGCGGCAAGAGCCTGTCCAAGGGGTTCATCAATCGCCGCATCTACAGCGCCTACTTCCTGCGCACCATGAAGCACAAGGTGCTGGAGAAGGCGCGGCGTTTCCCGGGTTCGATCGACGTCATGCGTATTGCGCACGCGCGCGACCTGCGCGACTTCGACGACGCCTATACCGCGCCGATGCATGGTTTTCGCAATGCGCTGGACTACTGGACGCGGGCGTCGAGCAAGCCGTGGCTGGCCAGCGTCGCCGTACCGACCCTGGTCCTGAACGCGCGCAACGACCCTTTCTTCCCGGAACCGGCGCTGCCGGGACCGGCCGACTGCTCGCCCCTGGTGCTGCTGCACCAGCCGGCCACGGGTGGACACGCGGGCTTTCCGTCCGGCGCGTTCCCGGGGCACCTGGGTTGGCTGCCCCAACGCCTGGGCCGTTTCTTCGAAACAGGGCAATAGAGGCCCCCCCCCTACCGCGCGGAGCGCGGCCCCCCAGGGGGCGAAACCGGCGGACCGGGGGACCCGGATCCGCGGTTTCCTCGATCGGGCCGAGGTTTTTAAGGACGTCTTTTGGTTGTGCGGAGCGCGGCCCCCCACGGGGCGAAACCGGCGGACCGGAAGGAGGACCCACCCCAGCCACGCTACGCGTGGCTCCCTCAAGGGGCGAAACCAGCGGACCGGAAGGAGGACCCACCCCGGCCACGCTACGCGTGGCTCCCCTCAAGGGGCGAAACCAGCGGACCGGGGGACCCGGATCCGCGGTTTCCGCGATGGGGCCCGAGGTTCTTGAGGGCGTCTTTTGGTTGCGCGAACGCGGCGCGCAGGCGGCTGCCTGCCCGCGTGAGGGCGATACCTTGGGTGCTTACCGGGGGCTAGCCCTTGAAGCGCTGGAGGAGGCGGCGTTGCTCTTCCAGGCTGTCGCGGACCTCCTTGATCTGGACGTCGATCTGCGACTGCTCGTAGAAATCGCGGGAGATGTCGCGCGCCTGGCGCAGTTGCGCCTCGGCCGCGGGCAAGGCGCCGATGGCCACGTAGTAGCGCGCCATTTCACGACGCGCCCCCACCCGGTCGCCAGTGCTTTCCTCACTCTGCGCCAGCATCTGATAGAAGGCCGGCTCGCCGACACCCCATTGCTTGATGCGGTCGCGCAGGAACGCCTGCGCCTGGTCGTGGCGCCCGGCATTCTGCAGTGCCTGCACATAAACCATGCCGATCGCGTAACGGTCCGGATACTTTTTCCACGCCGCCTCCGCCAGGGATAGCGCGCGCGGCGCATCCTTTTGCGCCACCGCCAGGTCTATGGCCAGCTTGGCCAGCTCCGGCGACGAACGTCCATCGGCACTGGCCTGGTCCAGGTTCCTGGCGGCCGACGCCAGGTTGCCGCGCTGCAGGTCGCCATAGGCCAGCCCATAAAAGGCCGCCGACTGCCGCACTCCCGTCAGCGTCCTCGATTCGTCCTGCAGCAGTTGCGTGGCCGTACGCAGGCTGGTCGCGTCGCGCCCCTGCACCACCCGCATCTTGGCGCGCAGATACCAATAATCGTCGCTATCCACATGACGCACGGCAGGCAGGCCGCGCACCCGGTTCTGGATATCGGACATACGCTCGATGGACAAGGGGTGGGTCGACGCCCACGCCCCGCCGCCCGTCCCCTCGTTCAGGCGAGAGGCATTCATCAACCGGCCGAACATGCGCGACATACCCGCCGGATCGAAACCGGCGCCAGTCAGCATCTGGAAACCCGCGCGGTCCGCCTCGCGCTCCGCATCGCGCGAGAAGCCCAATTGGCGATCGATGGCGGCCGCCTGGCCGAACGCGGCCACGCCCATCGCCAGGTTGCCGCCACCGCCGGCAAGGGCCGCAAGCAGGGCGGCGGCGACCGATGCCATCGCGATGGCGCCGCTCTGGCTCTGCTGTGTCATGCCGCGCGCGATGTGACGCTGGACCACGTGGCCGATTTCATGGCCCAGCACCGCGGCCAGTTCAGACTCGCTGTCCGTGGCGACGATCAGGCCGGTATTCACGCCGATATAACCGCCAGGCATGGCGAATGCATTGATCTCGGGATCGCGCACGCCAAACAGTTCGATGTCCGGCACCGAGCCCGGTGAATATTGAGCGAGCTTGCGACCCAGCGAGGTCAGGTATTGGTTCAGCTCGGCGTCATTAATGTAGGTGGGATCACGCCGTCCCTCCGCCATGATGGCCTGGCCCAGCTGTTTTTCGACATAGGGGGAAAGGTCGGCGGCCGATGCGGCGCCCATCGAGGGCAAGCCGACAGGCTGGGCACATACGGCCGTGACCGAACCGACCGCGACTGATGCACTAAGCAACAGGATTAACGGCTTGAATGCCCAACGAAGGGTCGATGTTTTATCCCAGCGTCTCATGCGATTATCATAGTCGAGCCAATCAATATACCGCTTTCCTTTAACAGATCGGATTATCACTTCGAGGTTCCAATGCGCCCTATTAAAAAAGCCGTGTTTCCCGTTGCAGGGATGGGCACGCGTTTCCTGCCGGCAACCAAGGCCATGCCCAAGGAAATGCTGCCGGTCGTCGATAAGCCGCTCATCCAATACGCCGTCGAGGAAGCCGTCGCAGCGGGCATCACTGACCTGATTTTTGTGACCGGGCGAAACAAGCGCGCCATCGAAGATCACTTCGATTCCGCGCCCGAACTCGAATCCGACCTGGAAAAGAAGGGCAAGGTCGAGTTGTTGAATATGGTGCGCGGCATTCTGCCGGCCGGGGTCAATTGCATTTATATCCGCCAATCGGCGCCGCTGGGCCTGGGCCACGCCGTGCTCACGGCCGCCCCGGCGGTGGGCAACGAGCCCTTCGTGGTGGTGCTGGCCGATGACCTGATCGACGCCGACACCCCCGTGCTCAAGCAATTGGTCAACACCGCCATCAAGTACGACGGCAGCGTGCTGGGCGTCCAGGACGTGCCGCGCGAAGAGACCAAGAAGTACGGCATCGTGGCTGCCACGCGCGTGGACGACCGTACCGAGCGTGTCGACCATATCGTCGAAAAGCCCGAACCCGCCGATGCCCCGTCGACCCTCGCCGTGGTGGGCCGCTACGTGCTGGAAGCCGAAATCTTCGACCACTTGCGTTCGACCAAGATGGGCGCCGGCAATGAGATCCAGCTGACCGACGGCATCGCTTCGCTGATGCGCGAGCGCGCGGTGTTCGCCCATCGCTACGAAGGCACCCGCTACGACTGCGGCAACAAGTCCGGCATGTTCCAGGCCACCGTGGCGCTGGGCCGCAAGTACCATGGCCTGACGCCCGACGACAAGTAAGCCCGCTGCGGCAGGTGTAGGCAACGCGGCGGAGCGCCCGCCCGGACGCTCAGGCGCGTTGTCTTGCGCATGCCCGCCGCATTGCCTCCTGCGCGCCCACTGGGCGCAGTGGGTTCTACTACGCGCCCGCCGGGCGCGTTGTCTTTTTTCCGGCCGGCTGCCGTACGGGGCGGCGTTTGCGTTCCGGCAAGCGGTGCTTGCCCGACAGCCGCATCAGGGTACCCAGGGCGATCAGCAGGCCCACCACCTCGACCAGCGCGGCCGGGATCCACATGGTCAGGCCTCCTATGCTCTGGTCCATCAGGGCCGGCATGGGAAGCGCGCGGCCGCACAGGTCGAACAAGGGATAGAGATCCCGCCCGGTCAAGGCGATATAGGCGCCCGCCACCATCTGCGGCGCCATGGTGAACACAGGCGAGAGCACCCGCCCGCCTGGGGACATGCGAGCGGGCGGGCTGGGGCGGCGGTCCAGGATCAGGTTCCAATACAGGAACCCGCTGACCACCACGGACCAGTTCATCAGCCGGTAAAGGCGCCAATCCAGCATGGAATAGAACTGCACCGCGGGCAACAGCCAGACCAGCACCAGGAAGACGAACAGGACGGGGATCAGGTATTTGTGCGTCAGGACGGCGACCAGCGCACGGCCCATGGGTCCGGCATTGAAGCGGCGCAATGCCGCGCGCCAGGCCAGCGGCAGTCCGGCGCGCATGGCCGATCCCGGATAGGCCCCCATCAATAACAACGGCCCCAGGTGATGCAGCACCAGATGCTGGGCGCGATGAATGAAGAACATCCGTTCGGCGTAGTAGTCCAGGCGCGTGTGCAGGGACAGGTAAAGCAGGACCCAGCCGGTCCAGAACAAGGCCTTGCGCGCGACGGTGACACGATGCACGCGTCCGCCGCGCACGAACAGCACCGCGGCGACCAGGAACAAGGCCACCAGCGTGGGGGAAAACTCCCAGGGCACCAGCCAGTCCAGCAATTCCATGAAGATCCTTGCCGATCGGGCGGCGAACCGCCGCCACCCCGAGCCGGGGCGACGCCGGACCACCCAGGCGGCCCGCAAGACGCGGTCCGCTGCCGGACGATTGTAGACCGGGCGCCGCCGCGATCAGAAGCGATGCTGCATGCCGACGACGACGCGGGTGGTGTGCGACCCGTCCGGATCGAACTGGTTATCCACCGTGTAGCGCGACGCATAGCCCACGAAACCGTACAGGCTGGTGCGTGGGGACAACACGTGGATATAACCCAGCGTGCCCAACTGGGCGTTGCGGGCGCGTTGCCCGTTGTCCCAGGTCCAGGACGGCCGCATCGGCGACCATTGCAGCACGATGCTGTCCTGGCCCACCGGCACGGTCACCCCCAGGAACCAGGCATCGACATGGCCGCCGTCGACAAAGGGCCGCGGCCCGGCCGCCACCCCCAGGTCATCCGGGTCCGCCCCGTCCAGGCCGACATAACCATTGCTCTGCCGCGACCAGGCCAGCGCCACCTTGGCGACCTCGAAGTCGTAGGACACGCCCAGTTGCACGGCACGCGGCCGTGCCTGCGTGGGTACGGCACTGCCCAGCCGCATCTGGTCCCAGGTGGCCACGGCCAGCCACGGACCCTGCTCATACTTGAGACCGGCGCTGACGGCCCGGTTGTTGGCATTGGTGGCGTAGCTGTCCGGTTTGGCGGCGTCGAAGGAATACCCCACGCCCAGCGTCCATCCGCCGACGGACGGCGACACATAGTTCACCAGGTTGTCGAACTGGAAGTTGTCCGACGCCTTGAACGTGGCGCCCAAGCCCATTTCCTTCCAGCCCGCCTGTTCCAGCTGGTTGCCGAAGGACTGCCCGATGGTGTACTGCCGGCCAAAGGTGAGGCGCCCGTACGCGTCATGGGCCAGGCCCACCCACGACTGGTAGTTGAACAGCCGGCCGTCCTGGTCGTCCACCTGGCCATTGCTGGGCGTGAAGCCGGTTTCCAGCTTGAACAGCGTGCGCCAGCCTTCGCCCAGGTCTTCCTGCCCGCGCAGTCCCCAGACGGAATCGGTGTTCCCGCCATTGACCAGGCCGTTGTGGGTGCCGGTTCCCGACACGTGCGTGGTGCCCACGCCCAGGTCGATGATGCCGTACATCGTCACGCCGGGTCCATCGTCGGCGCGGGCATGGCCGCAGGCAAAAAAAACCGCTCCGCAAAAAAGCGGAGCGATCTGTCGAACGTGTCGAACGGACTTTCGTTTGGACGGCTTGGACAATCTGGCGTTAGGCAATTCGGCGGCTCCGTGAGCGGCGCCTCGTCACATGAACAATCACCTGAACGTCATGCAAGGGCGCCGCGTTGATCTCCGAAACGTACGGAACGGATTGCCGGATTGTCTCTCAACTGCCTGGCTTGCGACATGAGGACTTGGCGCATGTCCGCCGGGCAATTCACGGTAATGCAAGCCGAAGCCAGCGCCCGGTCATGTCCATGATCCACCTGCATCTGCGCGACGCTCAGGCCGGCCGCCTTGAAATCGAGGCAGATTTGCTTGCGCACGGCGCCCAAGGCATCCCGCGCGCAAACCACGGTCAGCCTGGAGCTCGCGCGCCGTCCGGCCAGCGTGGCCGGACGATCGACGCCGGCACGACGAAGAAACAAGTCGAATATACGCATGATGACCTCCTCTCGCACGAGCGGGATGGCATACGTCAATAACCAGCCTGGCCTGACTGGAGGACGTCGCGCGCGCAAGGCATGCGGGACCGGCAGGCGGGCAAGGCGGAAACTCAGGCGGAATGGCGCGGAGGAAGTGGTCGCGAAACGTTGTCTGGCTGCGCGCGCATGGCTACGCGCGCGGCTTCGCATACGACTTTAAAGACACCGCACCCTGCGAAACAGGGCGCGGCAGAGGTGAATCTGCGTAAACCCTGTCAGGCAGCGACGTCGACCCTAGGTCGACTATTACTGTCGCCGGAATCGGTATTCACGTAGCAACCCCTGGATATGAAGAAGCCAGCAGTTTACGCGGGTTTATCCCTACAAACAAGACAGATGCGGATTAAAAGCATGAAAAAACAAGGTCATACAACACATGACGCAACATGACGCGCCACGGCCCAACGCGTCCGGTGGCATGCGGCGCCGGGCGCTCCTTGCCGGGAGGCACGGCCCCGCGCATGGATAGGTCAAGGATGCAAGTGCCAGCCCACGTACCCGGCGAATATCGCATACAGGCCGCCCACCGCGGACAGGGCCCTCAGGTTCATGGTCTCGCGGCGGAAGCGCAACCACAGCAGGCCGATCGACAGCATGGTGACCAGGCCAGCCACGAGCAGCGTATCGTCCAGCATCCAGGGGGTCATCATGATCCCCATGGCGCTGGGTATGGTGGCCTGGATCATCATGGCGCCCGAGATATTGGCCAGGGCCAGCCTTTCCTTGCCCTGCCGCACCCAGATCAGCGCATTCATGATCTCCGGCAGCTCGGTGGCCACGGGCGCCAGCAGCAGCGCCGCCACGTGGGGGGTCAAGCCCAGCATCGTCCCGATGCCCTCGATCTGCGTCACGAAGACTCGGGATGCGCCGGCGATCACGGCCAGGGCCAGCAGCGTCTGCAGGCAGGCCCAGCCCATGCCGGGCTCGGCGGTGCGCGGGCGCAGCTTGAGCGGCTCCAGGTCCTCGGCGTCGGCGCGATCGTCGTCGGCCAGCAATTCGCGCCTCACGTAGAGGCCGTAGGCGGCCAGGAAGGCCAGCCCCAGCCAGGGCTTCCAGGCGAACGCGACCACCCCGAGTGCCAGCTTGAAGATGAATATCCCCATGAACCAGCCCTGGTCGCGGGCCAGCTTGCGCTGGTCCGCGTTCATACAGGTCACGCACTCCGCCGCGGGCTGGCGCCGGCGCTGCCGTATCAAGCCCAGTCCCACCACCGCGTAGGCGACCGTGGCGAGCACCAGCGGGCCGCCCATGGCGGCGCCCACCCCGATATCCCTCTGGTCCGGCGTGCCGCCAAAAGCGACGGCCATGAAGGTCACGGCGCTTTCGGGCAAGGCCGTGCCGAAGGCCGCCAGCACGGTGCCGACGGCGGTCGCGCCCAGGTTCAGGCGCTGGCCAACCCATTCGACGCCGTTGACGAAATATTCGCAGGCCAGGTAGATGATGGCGGCCGAGGCGAAGAACAGCAGCAATGTAGACAACATGGAAATAACAGCAGCCGGACGAGCGGATTACCCATGGCGCGACGACGCGGCTCGCCCGGCTGGGTAGCGCGTCGTGGCCAAAGGTCTCGCCTGGCTGGGCCGGCCGCGGACGGGGAAAGTCCCGTAGCGGATGGCTGCCGTTTGCGCCATGGGGTCTAGGACCGCCAAGTATGTTGACGCAAACTCCTGGGGATAAGGATGGCTACTCCCCAATGAACACGGCGCGCATTGTAAACAGCCCCGTTAGGACGCGTCCAGGGAAAATTGCCCCACGCCGAGCGGCTGCGCCGCTTGCTGCCCCCCGTGGGGGCCGCCTTTTTGCCTTGGGGCGGCCCGGCGGAAGGGAGTGCCCCCACGCCGCGCGGCTGCGCCGCTTGCTGCCCCCCGTGGGGGCCGCCTTTTTGCCTTGGGACGGCCCGGCGGAAGGGAGTGCCCCCACGCCGCGCGGCTGCGCCGCTTGCTGCCCCCCGTGGGGGCCGCCTTTTTGCCTTGGGGCGGCCCGACGGCAAAAAAACAGATAAAGTTACCCCACCCCTTCTTTTGCCGCGTCCACGACATGAGCCTACCTCCCGTCGACCTCACGCCCCATATCGAACGGCGCCAGCGCCTGCAGGACTATATGCGCTCGCTCGGCGGCGGCATCGCCGTGCTGTCGACGGCGCCGGAAACGGTGCGCAGCCGCGACTCGGAATTCCCCTATCGCTTCGACAGCGATTTCTTCTACCTGACCGGATTCACCGAGCCCGAGGCCTGGCTGGTAGTGCTGGCCGGCGAGCGCGAGGCCAGCATCCTGTTCTGCCGCGAACGCCACGAGGAACAGGAAACCTGGACCGGCCACCGCTGCGGCCCCGACGCCGCCGCGGCTCGCTTCGGCTTCGACGAAGCCTATGCCGTGGAACGCCTGGACGACCTGTTGCCGGCCCTGCTGCTGAACCAGCCCACGCTCTTCGCCCCGCTGCAGGCAGGCGGCGCCCTGGGCGAACGGCTGGCCCGCGCCCAGGAAACAGCCCGTCAACAAGCGCGCGGACAGCACCAGCTGCCCACCCGCCAGCGCGATCCGCGGCCCCAGCTGGCCGACATGCGGCTGGTCAAGGACGCGACCGAAATCGCCCTGATGCGCCGCGCCGCCCGCATTTCCGCCGGCGCCCACGCGCGCGCCATGCGCCACGTGCGCCCCGGCATGCACGAGTACGAGATCGAGGCCGAACTGCTGCATGAATTCCGCCGCCATGGGGCGCAATCGGTGGCCTACAACAGCATCGTCGCCGCCGGCGCCAACGCCTGCACGCTGCACTACCCGGCCGGCGACGCCGTCCTGCGCGACGGCCAGCTCCTGCTGATCGACGCCGGCTGCGAGTACGACGGCTATGCCGCGGACATCACCCGCACGTTTCCCGTCAACGGCCGCTACACCGGGCCGCAGCGCGCCCTATACGACCTGACGGTGGCCGCGCAGGACGCGGCGTGCGCCGCCATCCGGCCGGGCGCCAGCTTCAACGACGGCCACGAAGCCGCCGTGCGCGTGCTCGCGCAAGGCATGATCGACGAAGGCCTGCTGCAAGGCTCGCTGGACGGCGTGCTGGAATCGAAGTCCTACAGCCGCTTCTATATGCATCGCACGGGCCATTGGCTGGGCCTGGACGTGCACGACGTCGGCGACTACCGCCAGCCGGACAGCACGGGCATCGAAGGCGAGCGTCCCTGGCGCACGCTGGAACGCGGCATGATCCTGACGGTGGAGCCCGGCATCTACGTGCGCGGGGCCGCCGACGTGCCAGAGGCCTTCTGGGATATCGGCATCCGCACCGAGGACGACGCGCTGGTCACCGACGAAGGTTGCGAACTGATCACGCGCGGCGTGCCGGTGCATGCCACGGAGATCGAGGCATTGATGCGGGAGTGAGCGCGCAGCGCGGCCGCGGCATGGCTGCGGCCAGGGCTACAACACGTAGCCGTCCAGCCACCCCATCGCGGACCATACATACACCACCACCATGGCGATGCCGAACATGGAGCAGATCGCCCCGACCAGGGTGGCGGCGATGGCAAGCAGCACTTCGCGCCAGCCCGTCCGCGACGATGGCGCCAACCCCGGGTTGTAGGCGCGGTCGAAATTTTCGTCACTGCGCAGGCAGAACACGACACTCTCGATGAACCCGTCGATCATGGGGATGAACAGCAGGAAGAAGGCCGGATTGTCGTACCACTTGGGAAACAGCCCCGTGGCGGCCAGGCAGGCCAGCGCATAGGCGGTCACCCACGCCGCGCCGCGCCGGCCCAGGTACCACCAGTGCGCCCCCAGGAACCCCAGCAACAACGCCAGGGTAGCGGCGCGCACCTTGGTGCGCGGACGGGGAGCGGGCGCACGCAGCGCGATCTCGTCGGTCATGGTCGGTTCCGATACTGGAGCACAGGAAATACGGTGTCGTTGCAGGCGGAGCATTGCACCAGGTCCCGCGCCTGGAAGAGGTTGGCACGAATGACGTAGCGCGAGGCACCGCCAGCGCGGCGTACAGGGCCGGCGAATGCGGGCGCCACGCGCGCTCCGCGGGCAGGCAATGACGGACGCCTCGCCGGGAAATCCGCGCGCCGCCGCCAACCGTGCGTGGAGTGTAGAGCCGCGGCGCTAGAATCGCCACATGAGCAAACCCGATTTCTCCATTGCCATCCTTGGGGCCGGCCCCGTGGGCTGCGCGCTGGCGCTGATGCTGGCGCGCCATGCCGCCGATCCGGCCGACATCCTGCTGGTTCGCGGCGCGCCGCCCGCCGGCCGCGCCGCACCGTCAGCGCCGGGGATCACGCCGCCCCCGGCGTCGGTGATCGCGCCCATTCCGGCGCCCGCCACCGCGCCGCTCGCCGCGCCCGCGGTGCCCGCCCTGCCGGCCCGCCCCCGGGCGGCGGCGCCGGAGGCCGACGTCCGCGTCCTGGCCATGAACCACGGCAGCCGCGTGCTGCTGGAATCGCTTGGCGCCTGGCCGCGCGGGACCGCCAGCATCCATACCATCCACGTATCCCAGCGCGGACGGCTGGGTCGCACGCTGATCCGCGACACCGATTTCGACGTGCCCCAGTTGGGCGCCGTCACGGCGTACGCCGCCTTGCATGCCGCGCTGATGCGGCAAGTGGAGCAGGCCGGCATCACGGTGCGCGCCCTGCCCGGCGCGCGCCTGGCGGCCCAGGACGCCGACGGCGTCACGCTGGCCGATGCCGACGGCGACAGCCTGCGTTGCGGCGTGGCGGTGCAGTCGGACGGCGCCGGCGCCGACGACATCCGCCGCGAATATGGCCAGCATGCGGTGCTGGCCACCGTGCGGGCCGCGCTGCCCCGCGACGGCTGGGCGTTCGAGCGTTTTACCCGCGAAGGGCCGCTGGCCCTGTTGCCGCACCCCGCCGCCCCGGACACCTATGCCGTGGTCTGGTGCTGCGCGCCCGAGCGCGCCCAGGCCCTGGCCGCGCTGGACCAGGCCGCTTTCTCCACGGCGCTGCTGGAAGCCTTCGGCGACCGCCTGGGCATGCTGGCCTGCCTCGCGCCGCGCCATGTTTTCCCGCTCTTCCTCAGCGCCCGCCGCGCCCTCGTGCATGGCCGCACCGTGGCGGTGGGCAATGCCGCGCAGACCTTGCACCCGGTCGCGGGCCAGGGGCTGAACCTGGGCCTGCGCGATGCCGCGCGGCTCGCGCAGTCGCTGGCCTCATGGCTGGGGCGGCCCGCCGGCGCCCCCACCGAAGCGCTGGCTGCCTACACCCGCGCGCGACGCGGCGATCGCTGGCTGACGGCCGGCTTGACGGACCTGATGCCCCGCGCCTTCGCCACGGGCCTGGCGCCGCTGGAACATGCGGGCGGGCTGGCGCTGCTGGGCCTGGACCTGCTGCAGCCCCTGAGGGCGCCGCTGGCACGACATCTATTGCAAGGGCTGCGCGCCTGAGCGGCCGGCCCGGCGGAGCCGGGCGGCGCCAGTACGACGTCCAGTACGACGTCCGGTACGACGTCCGGTACGTATGCCCGATACGACGTCGAATACGACGGTTTTCATACGGCTTTGACACCTCCTAATATGGGGTCGGATCGGGGCGGTTAAAATCCCGCCCCATGCGCATCGGCCCCTGGACTCTTCCCAATAACGTGCTGGTCGCGCCCATGGCGGGCGTGACGGACCGGCCTTTCCGGCAGCTTTGCAAGCGGCTGGGGGCCGGCTATGCCGTCTCGGAAATGGCCGCCAGCAATCCGCGCCTGTGGGACAGCGTCAAGACCTCGCGCCGCCTGAACCATGAGGGCGAAATCGCCCCGGTCGCGGTGCAGATCGCCGGCGCGGACCCCGCCATGATGGCCGAGGCCGCCGTTTTCAACGCCTCCAAGGGCGCGCGCATCATCGATATCAACATGGGTTGTCCGGTCAAGAAGGTGTGCAATGTCGCATCGGGCTCGGCCCTGCTGCGCCATGAAGACCTCATCGCGCGCATCCTCGAAGCCGTGGTGCGGGCCTGTCTTCCGCTGGGCGTGCCGGTGACGCTGAAGACCCGCACCGGCTGGGACCGCGAGCACCGCAACGCCCTGCGCATCGCCCGCCTGGCCCAGGACAGCGGCATCGCCGCCCTGACCTTGCACGGGCGGACCCGGGCTGACATGTATACCGGCCAGGCCGAATACGACACCATCCGGGAAGTCAAGGCCGCCATCGACATTCCGGTGGTCGCCAACGGCGATATCGACAGCCCGGAGAAAGCCCGGCGCGTTCTCGACTACACTGGCGCCGACGCCGTCATGGTCGGCCGCGCGGCTCAGGGCCGGCCGTGGATTTTCCGCGAGATTGACTACTACCTGCGTACGGGCGATAAACTTCCGCCCCCGACCTACGGCGAAATGCGCGACCTGCTGCTGGAACACCTGGACGACCACTACCGGTTCTACGGGGAGCACACCGGCGTACGAACGGCGCGCAAGCACATCGGATGGTATATCGACGGCCTGCCTGGCGCCGACGCCTTCCGCGCTCACATGAACCAGATCGACGGCACCGGCGCGCAAGCAAGCGCCGTGGCCACCTGGTTCGATCATTTCGCCCGCGATGCCCGGCCCGCCGAGACCTTCGGCGAGCCAGCCTTGCTGGCGGCCTGATCGAACCCTATCCCGCCGTTTCACATAAACAAAAAAAGTTGTGCATGATGAGTAAAAAAGATGTCCTGGAAGAATGCGTGCGCGCCAGCCTGGAGCGCTACTTCGAAGACCTGGGCGATTCCGAGCCCCACGATATGTGGGAGATGGTGATGCGCTGCGTTGAACGCCCGGTCCTCGAAGTCGCGCTGCAACGCGCGGGCGGCAACCAGTCGCGCGCATCGGAAATGCTGGGCATCACCCGCAATACGCTGCGCAAGAAGCTGCTTGCGCATAACATCCAGGTCTGAACCGCTTTCCACCCATCCTTGTAACGGATCCGCCGCGGCTCGCCGCGCGCCCCGCCCGACCATGAAAATCGAAACCGCCCTGCTCTCGGTCTCCGACAAGACCGGTATTGTTGAATTCGCCCGCGCCCTGGCTACGCGCGGCGTGCGCCTGCTGTCCACCGGCGGCACCGCGAAGCTGCTGGCCGAATCCGGCCTGACCGTGACCGAAGTGGCGGCGCATACCGGCTCGCCGGAAATCCTCGATGGCCGCGTCAAGACCCTCCATCCGAAGATCCACGGCGGCCTGCTGGCGCGCCGCGACAGCGCGGAACACCTGGACACCATCGCCAAGCATGGCATCGACCGCATCGACATGCTGGTGGTCAACCTCTACCCCTTCCGTGAAACGGTGGCCAAGCCCGACTGCACCTTCGCCGACGCGGTGGAGAACATCGACATCGGCGGCCCGGCGATGCTGCGCGCGGCCGCCAAGAACCACGGAACCGAAGCCGGCGGCGTAACGGTGGTCATCGACCCCGCCGACTATCCCCGCGTGCTGGCCGAACTGGACGCCACCGGCAGCACCTCCTACGCCCTGCGCCTGAACCTGGCGACCAAGGTGTACGCCCACACGGCCTCCTACGACGGCGCCATCGCCGCCTACCTGAGCAGCCTCGCCGAGGCCGCCCCGGCCCAGGACGCGACGCCGGCGCGCAAGGAATGGCCCGATACGCTGACCATCCAGATCAAGCAGGAACAAGCCCTGCGCTATGGCGAGAACCCGCACCAGACCGCGGCCTTCTACGTCGACCCGCAGCGCCAGGCCGGCCTGCTGGGCAACTACCGCCAGTTGCAGGGCAAGGAACTGTCCTACAACAACATCGCGGACGCCGACGCGGCATGGGAGTGCGTGCGCAGCTTCGACAGCGCCGCGTGCGTCATCGTCAAGCATGCCAACCCCTGCGGCGTTGCCGTGGCGCCGCATGCGCTGGACGCCTATCGACAGGCCTTCAAGACCGATCCCACGTCGGCCTTCGGCGGCATCATCGCCTTCAACCGTCCGGTCGACCTGGCCACGGCCGAGGCCGTCAGCGAGCAATTCCTGGAAGTACTGCTGGCGCCTGCCTATGACGGCGCGGCCCTGGCGCTGCTGGCCAAGAAGAAGAACGTGCGCGTGCTGGAAGTGCCCGCCGGCGTCGGCCAGAACGCCTTCGACGTCAAGCGCGTGGGCGGCGGCTGGCTGGTGCAGTCGCCCGACACCGGCAGCCTCACCGAGGCGGACCTGAAGGTCGTCACCAAGAAGCAGCCCACCGAGCAGCAGCTCAAGGACCTGCTGTTCGCCTGGAAGGTGGCCAAGTACGTCAAGTCCAACGCCATCGTGTTCTGCGCCGACGGCATGACCCTGGGCGTCGGCGCCGGCCAGATGAGCCGCATCGACTCCGCCCGCATCGCCTCGATCAAGGCCGAGAACGCCGGCCTGTCGCTGCAGGGTTCGGCGGTGGCGTCGGATGCCTTCTTCCCGTTCCGCGACGGCCTGGACGTGGTCGTGGCGGCGGGCGCGGGCTGCGTCATCCAGCCCGGTGGCAGCGTGCGTGACGACGAGGTGATCGCCGCCGCGGACGAGCATGGCATCGCCATGGTGCTGACCGGCATGCGCCACTTCCGCCACTGATGCGCATCCTCGGCGTCGATCCCGGCCTGCGCCGCACTGGCTTCGGCGTTATCGACACCGATGGCGCGCGCCTGCGCTACGTCGCCAGCGGCACCATCGTCGTGCCGCCGGCGGCAGCGCTGGCGCAGCGCCTGAAAGTCATCCTCGACAACCTGCGCGAGGTCGTACGGGACACGCAGCCGGACGTGGCCGCGCTGGAAATCGTCTTTCTCAATACCAATCCCTCCTCCACCCTGCTGCTGGGCCAGGCCCGCGGCGCCGCCCTGTGCGCGCTGGCCGACTGCGGCCTGGACGTGCACGAGTACACCGCCTTGCAGATCAAGAAATCGGTGGTAGGCACCGGCCGCGCGGCCAAGGAGCAGGTGCAGGCCATGGTGCGGCACCTGCTGGCGCTGGACGGCCTGCCGGCGCCGGACTCCGCCGATGCGCTGGCCTGCGCCATCTCCCACGCCCATGTCGGCCCCCTCGCCGACCGCCTGCTATTGATGAGCAAGAAGGGCAAGAGCGGCCGGGCGCGGCTGCGCGGCGGCCGCCTGGCCGTCTGAGGCGAACGCAAGGCTCGCTGCAGGCGTCGCTACCCTCCGCCGCCACGCCCGTCAACCCGTTGCCCACCTTTCCAGGGGCTCCGCCTTGATGTGGGTCAAAAGCGCGCAGCGATTTCAAAGACGGACAGCTGCATTCCCTGTATCCTCTCGATCACTTTCGCGAGCCGGACCCAGGCCATCGTCCACGCCTGGTCCGGTTTGCGCGCTTCTTATTCATGGCCTGCCCGTGGCATCGGCGCACATGCAGCATATGAAAGCCTACTTCTTCGACCTTGGAGCCAGTTGTGAGCGAATCCGCCACCCTCTCTACCCTCATCCGTGAAAACCAGAAAGAGATCCTCAAGGAATGGCTGGAACTGCAGGTCGCGGAATCGAACAACAAAGGCCTGATCAAGGAAACGGAACTGCGCGCGCAGTCCAGTAATTTCCTCGGCACGTTCGCGGCCGCCGTGAACGAAGGTATGGACGGCAAGCTGGCGGGCGCCGGCTGGGACGATGCCCGCGCCTTCCTGGCCACGTTGTCGCGCAATCGCGCGCTGCAAGGTTTTTCGCCGTCGGAAACGGCGACCTTCGTGTTTTCCCTGAAACAGCCTGTCCTCGGCGTCCTGCGCAAGCACTACGGCAAGGACCCCGCCCGCCTGGCGGACGAGTTCTGGAAGCTGACGCTGACCCTGGACGCGCTGGGCCTGTATACGGTCGAACAGTACCAAAAGGGCCGGGAACAAGTCATCCAGCGCCAGCAACAGGAATTGCTGGACCTGTCCACGCCGGTCGTCCAGCTGTGGGAAGGCATCCTGGCGCTTCCGCTCATCGGCACGCTGGACAGCGAGCGCACCCAGACCGTCATGGAAACCCTGCTGGAGGGCATCGTCGCGCAGGAAGCCACCATTGCGATCATCGACATCACCGGCGTGCCGACCGTCGACACGCTGGTCGCGCAGCACCTGCTGAAGACCGTGGCGGCCGCGCGCCTGATGGGCGCCGAATGCATCATCAGCGGCATCCGTCCGCAGATCGCCCAGACCATCGTGCACCTGGGCGTGGACCTGGGAGACGTCGTCACCAAGTCCTCGTTGGCCGAGGCGCTGCGCCTGGCCCTGCGCAAACGGGACCTGGTGGTGGCAGCCGCAACGGGAGCCAAGGCCTGAGCTCATGGACCGCATCCCCATCCTCCGTCTGCAGGACTACCTGCTGGTGACCATCCAGGTCGAATTACACGATCAACTGGCCGTCACGCTGCAAGACGACCTGACGCAGACGCTGTCGCGCACGCACGCCAAGGGCGTGCTCATCGACATCTCCGCCCTGGAGATCGTCGATTCCTTCATCGGCCGCACCCTGGCGCATATCGCGTCCATGGCGCGCGTCATGGACGCGAACACGGTCGTCGTCGGCATGCGTCCCGCGGTTGCCATCACCCTGATCGAACTCGGCATGACGCTCAGCGGCATCAATACCGCGCTGAATGTGGATAAAGGCATGACCTTGCTGCGCAGCCTGGAAGCGGACGAGCCGCCCCGGCCGGAAGCTGCATAATGACCAGCCGCCGGCAAGCCACCCTGGACCTACGCAGCCAGGACCAGTTGGCGCTGGCTCGCCGCACGGTCCAGGAATGGGCGACGGCGCTGGGCTTCGGCACGCTGGAACGCACCAAGCTCGTGACCGCGGCCAGCGAGATCGGCCGTAACACGCTGGTGCATGGTGGCGGCGGGCAAATGATCATCGCGGAAGTCACCAACGACAATATGCAGCAAGGCCTGCGGCTGGTCTTCGAAGACCACGGACCAGGCATCGCGGACATCGAACAAGCGTTGACCGATGGTTATTCGACAGCCAAGAGCCTGGGGTTGGGCTTTGGCGGCGCCAAGCGCCTGGTCAGCGAATTCGACGCCCGCTCCGAGCCTGGCGCAGGCACCACTGTCACGCTGACGCAATGGAAACGCCGCTAGTCATCCAGGAACTCAGCCAGGTGGCGCAAGCGCGGCAGCATGCCGCGC
Source organism: Achromobacter aloeverae (assembly GCF_004121055.1). Lineage (GTDB taxonomy): Bacteria > Pseudomonadota > Gammaproteobacteria > Burkholderiales > Burkholderiaceae_B > Bordetella_C > Bordetella_C aloeverae. Next base: position 120,048 of record NZ_PYAL01000010.1, on the reverse strand, counting down.
TTGTCGCGCAGACGCACGGTTTTTCGGAAGCCCTGAGCGCCAAGGTGGCGCTCATCGTCACCGAGGCGGCCACCAACCTGATCAAGTACGCAGGCGGCGGCACCATCCTCACGCGCCCCTATGCCGAGATCGACCACGTCGGCCTGGAAGTACTCGTGCTGGACCGAGGTCCAGGCATGGCCCATCCGGAAACCAGCGCACGGGATGGTTACTCCACCGGCGGTACGCTGGGCCTGGGGCTGGGCGGTATCGCCCGTGCCTCGTCCTTCCATGAAATCTATACCAGTGAAAAGCTGGGCACGGCGATCCTCGCCCGCGTACGGAGCGACCAGCCCGTGGAACCCGCCGGCCGGCCAGGCCAATGGCTGACGGTCAGCGGGCTCTCCGTGCCCAAGGCCGGCCAGGAATCGTGCGGCGACGCATGGGCGACACGCTGGGTAGCCGGCGCGCTATGGGTCACGGCGGTGGACGGTCTCGGCCACGGGCCGCAGGCGGCCCGCGCGGCACATGAAGCCATACGGGTGTTCGAACAGGCCGACGCTTCGGCCACTCCCTACGACGTCATACGCAACGCCCATGTCGCGCTGAAGGCGACGCGGGGTGCGGTGATGGCGGTGGCGGTCATCCGACCGGTGCTCGGCAGCTTCGAGTTCGCCGGCATAGGCAATATTTCCACGCTATTGATCACGCCGGAGGAAGTGCGCCGCCTGCCGTCCACCGATGGCACGGTGGGCTACAGCGTGCGCACGATACGGGAGCAATCCTATCCCTGGGTACCGGGATCAGTGCTTGCCCTGAGCACGGACGGCCTGTCCACGCGCTGGAACCTGGCCGGGCATCCGGGCTTGCAGCAGCGCCATCCGGCGCTCATCGCCAGTGTGATACACCGGGATTTCTGGCGCGCCAGCGACGATGCCACCATCGTAGTCGTGAAGGATGAACAAGCATGATCCATAGATTGCTGTCGGCGCGCATCGAGAACGACCAGGCCCTGGTCCGGGTACGCGACCGGACACGCCAGGTCGGCGACATGTTCGGCCTGGACAACCTGCAGCGCACCCGCCTGATCACGGCAGTGTCTGAAATCGCCCGCAACGTCGTCCAGCATGCCGGCACGGGAAGCATCGTGTTCTTCTTTCGCGATGAGGATGAGCAGGCGCCGCAAGCCATCATCGTCCGTATCGCCGACGACGGCCCCGGCATGGACCCGGCAGCCCTGCCGGCCAACGGCCAGCGCGCCGACGGCAAGATCATGCTGGGCATCGCCGGCAGCCGGCGGCTGGTGGACCACTTCGACCTTGCATCCAGCCCGGGCAGCGGCACGCGGGTGACGCTGGAAATGCATCGTGGCAGCGCCCAGCCCATCATCGGCCGCGCCGAACTGGCCCCGCTGATCGACCAATTGGCCCGCCGCAAGTCGCAGACGCCGGTCGAGGAGCTGGAACAGCAGAACCGCGAGATGCTGCTCACGCTGGAAGAATTGCGGCTGCGCCAGACCGAACTGGAAAAGGCCGATGAACGCAAGGACGAGTTCCTGGCCATGCTTGCGCATGAATTGCGCAACCCGCTCTCCGCGATCGGCACGGCGATCGAATTGCTGAAACGCAAGCGCAACGCCAGTGAGGCGGACTTCCTGCGCCTGGGCGACCTGGTCGCGCGGCAGACAGCGCAGTTGACGCGCCTGGTCAACGACCTGCTTGATGTCTCGCGCGTGACGCGCGGCAAGATCGACCTGGCGGTGGCGCCGGTGCTGCTGACCGACCTCATCGATCATGCGCTGGAGACCACGCACGGCGCGATCACGGCCAAGCATCACACCCTGGACTACGAGCCGCCCGCCGAGGAGATCTGGATCAGCGCGGACAACCTCCGCTTCCGCCAGATACTCAGCAACCTGCTCCACAATGCCGCGCGCTACACGCCCGAATCCGGACGCATCACCATCCGGGTGACACGCGAGGAAAACCAGGTCGCCATCTCGGTGGCAGACAACGGCATCGGCATAGACGCCACCATGCTGCCGCATGTGTTCGACCTGTTCGCGCAGGCCAATACCAGCCTGGGACGCCAGGATACCGGCCTGGGCATCGGCCTGACGCTGGTGCAGCGTCTGCTGCGGCTGCACGGCGGCAGCGTCAAGGTGGACAGCGCCGGCCTGGGCAAGGGCAGCCGCTTCACCGTCTACATGCCGGTGCTCGCCCACGATGCGGCGGCGCGGACGCCACAGGACGAAACCGTGCAGCCGGCGCGGCTGCCGCAGCAGCAGGCGGCGGCCGGTTCGCGCATCCTGCTGATCGACGACAACGTCGACGCGGCGCACACCCTGCGCCAGCTGCTCGAAGACGCAGGCCATGTCGTGGCCGAAGCGCATACCGGTGAACGGGGCGTGGCGGTAGCGAAGTTGTTCGCGCCCAACGTGGTGGTGATCGATATCGGCCTGCCGGGGATCGATGGTTTCCAGGTGGCGCAGGAAATCCGGGCCCAGCCGGCGACATCGGCCAGCCTGCTGGTCGCGCTGTCCGGCTACACCTCGGATGCCATGCGCCAGCGTGGCCACGATGCCGGTTTCGACCGGTATCTGACCAAGCCCGCCGACATCGATACCCTGGAAGAAATGATCCGGATTCGTTGAACCCGTTGAACCCGTCGAAGCCTCTTGCGCGCCAGGCGGCACCCGCGCCTGGCGGCCGATGCCCCGCTTGCCGGCGGGCCGCCGGCCGCGACGGTAGAATGCTCGACTGACAGCGGCCCGCGCTTGCCGGCCTCCCCCTCCCTCACTCGCATGCCATCCGCAACATGATCGGAAGACTCACCGGCACCCTGGTCGAAAAAACACCGCCGACGATCTGCGTCGACGTCAACGGCGTCGGCTACGAGGTCGACGTGCCCATGAGCACGCTGTATGCCCTGCCCGAACTGGGCGCGCGCGTCAGCCTGCATACCCATCTGACCGTGCGCGAGGACGCGCATCTCCTGTACGGTTTCGCGAGCCTGGCCGAACGCGCCACGTTCCGCCAGTTGATCAAGGTCAGCGGCATCGGCGCGCGCACCGCGCTGGCGGTGCTGTCCGGCCTGTCGGTGGCGGATCTGGCGCAAGCCGTGACGCTGCAGGAATCCGGCAGGCTGACGCGCGTGCCGGGCATCGGCAAGAAAACCGCCGAGCGGCTGCTGCTGGAACTGCGCGGCAAGCTGGGCGCCGACATCGGCGCGAGCCCGCAACAGGTGCCCGACAGCCAGTCCGACGTGCTCAATGCCCTGCTGGCGCTGGGCTACTCGGAGAAGGAATCGCTGGCCGCGCTCAAGGGCTTGCCGGCGGACGTGGGCGTGTCCGAAGGAATCAGGCTGGCGCTGAAGGCGCTGGTGCGCTAGAAATACGCGCCCGCGCGGCGTCCCAGGTATCCCGGCACCACGGCATCCATCGATGCCGGCACCACGCCCAGTTCGGGCGCCATCGGCCCCGACGCGACGTTGTCCGCCCGCAGGCTGTCCAGGTTGTCGGGCGTCATCAGCGGCGTGCCGGGCAGCATGGCCAGGAAACCCGCCTGTAGACGGCCCAGGCCGTCCGGCATGCGGCACACCGGACGCGGATGGCCGCTCCAGCGCGCGCACAAGGCAGCGACTTCACCCAGCGTGTAGACCTGCGGCCCGGCCAGTTCATACGTCCTGCCCGCGGCATGCGGATTGGCGACCATGGCGGCGATGGCGGCCGCCACGTCCTCCACGTGCACCGGCTGCACCCGCGCTTGCGCGCCCGCCAGGGGCAGCACCGGAAAGATGCGGGCCAGGCGCGCGAACAAATTCGTGAAGTTGTCGTCGGCGCCGAAGATCACGGACGGCCGCACCAGCGTCCAGGCGGGCTCGGTATCGGCCCAGGCCTGGCGCACCGCCGCCTCGCCATCTCCCTTGGAACGCAGGTACATGCTGGGGCCGGCGCTGTCCGCGCCCAGGGCGCTCATCTGCACGAAGCGCCGTACCCCCTGGCGCCGGCAACTGGCGGCGGCGCGCTGGGGCAAGGTGACATGGGCGCGCGCGAAGGCCGCGCCGTAGGGCTTGCCGCGGTCGCCATGCAGGATGCCGACCAGGTTGACCACGGCGTCACAGCCCTGCACCAGGCGGTCCAGCGTGGCATCGTCGTGGATATCGGCCTGGAACAGCGTGACCGTCGGCAGCACCAGCAGGTCACGCCCGTGCGCGTAGCCGCGCGTCGGCACCCGTACCTCATGGCCGGCCTTGGCCAGCGCCGCCGCGAGGTGACGGCCCACGAAACCCGTACCGCCCAGAATCAGAATACGCATCGTCGCTCCACCGGTGGAAGGAGGATAGAGGTGTCGCCCAGGCTGCCAGCCAGCCTTCCGGCGCCCTCCGGCAATGCCGCCGGACTGCGTCAGCTTGCCAGATAGCCGCCGTACGCTTTCAGGTCCACGTTGCCGCCGCTGATGATGACACCGACACGGGCGCCGGCGACCGGATGCACTTTTTGCAGCACCGCCGCCGCGCCCAGGCAACCCGTCGGCTCGACGACCATTTTCATGCGCTCGGCGAAGAACTTCATGGTCGTCACCAGCTGGGCATCGCTGACCGTCAGGATGTCCTTTACCTTGTCCTGGATGATGGGAAACGTCAAGTCGCCCAGAAAGGGGGTCAAGGCGCCGTCGGCAATGGACTTGGGGGTCTGGATCGCGATGATCCTGCCCGCGCGCAGGGACTGCTGGCCGTCATTGCCCGCCTCCGGCTCGACCCCGTAGACCTGGCAGGCGGGGCTCAGCGCCGCCGCCGACAGCGCGGAGCCGGACAGCAGGCCGCCGCCGCCCAGGCAGACGAACAGGTAGTCCAGCTGCCCGACGTCCTCGAACAACTCCTTGGCGGCGGTGCCCTGGCCGGCAATGACGTCGGCGTGGTCGTAAGGCGGGATCAGCGTCGCGCCGGTCTCGGCCTGCATGCGCTTGGCCACCTCTTCGCGATCCTCCTTGTAGCGGTCATAGGTGACGACCGTGCCGCCATAGCCCTCGGTCGCCGCGCGCTTGGCGGCGGGGGCGTCCAGCGGCATGATGATCGTGGCCTTGACGCCTTGCAGCTTGGACGCCAGCGCGATCGCCTGGGCGTGGTTGCCCGAGGAAAACGTCAACACGCCCTTCGCGCGCTGCTCGGGCGTCAGCCGGGCGATGGCGTTGTAGCCGCCGCGGAACTTGAAAGCGCCCATGCGCTGGTAGTTCTCGCACTTGAAGAACAGCTGGGCGCCGGCGATGGCGTCCGCGGTGGAGGACGTCAGCACCGGCGTGCGATGGGCGACCCCCTGGAGCCGCTCGCTGGCGGCGATAACGTCATCAAAGGTAGGCAAGGCAGTGGGCATGGCGATTCCTGGACAGAGGCGGTGACGGCAAGCGCCGGGCGGCATGGCGCCGGGTGGCGCGAACAAGCGGATGCCGGTGGCAACGGCGGCATGGCCGCCAGACGGCGCGGGGACACGGCATGATAGTCCACCCGGGGCCGGTCCGGCGCACCGAGCCCCTTGCCGCCCGGCCCCTGATGGTACGATTGGACGGCTTTCCATCCGCTCGCACCATGGCCATCCAGTCCGATTCCCTCAGTTCCCGTCCCGACGCCGCCCGCCTGGTCGCGCCGCAGCCCGTTTCGCCCAACGAAGAGTCGGTCGAACGCGCCCTGCGGCCCAAGATCCTGCAGGACTACGTCGGTCAGGCGCGGGCGCGCGAACAGCTGGAGATCTTCATCGCCGCCGCCCGCCAGCGCGGCGAGGCGCTGGACCACGTGCTGCTGTTCGGGCCGCCCGGCCTGGGCAAGACCACGCTGGCCCACATCATCGCGCATGAGATGGGGGTGCAGTTGCGCCAGACCTCGGGCCCGGTACTTGAGCGCCCGGGCGACCTGGCGGCGCTGCTGACCAACCTGGAAAAGAACGATGTGCTGTTCATCGACGAAATCCATCGCCTGTCGCCGGTCGTCGAGGAAATCCTCTACCCCGCGCTGGAGGATTTCCAGATCGACATCCTGATCGGCGAAGGCCCGGCCGCGCGCAGCGTCAAGCTGGACCTGCAACCGTTCACCCTGGTCGGCGCAACCACGCGCGCCGGCATGCTGACCAATCCGCTGCGTGATCGTTTCGGCATCGTGTCGCGCCTGGAGTTCTACAACGCCGAGGACCTGGCCCACATCGTCACGCGCAGCGCGTCGCTGCTGCAGGCAACCATCACGCCCGACGGCGCCAAGGAAGTCGCGCGCCGCGCGCGCGGCACGCCCCGCATCGCCAACCGCCTGTTGCGCCGCGTGCGCGACTATGCGGAAGTGAAGGCCAAGGGTGTCATCGACGGCAAGGTGGCCAGCAGCGCCCTGTCCATGCTGGAAGTCGACCCGCAGGGCCTGGACCTGATGGACCGCAAGTTGCTCGAAGCCATCGTGCACAAGTTCGACGGCGGCCCCGTGGGCGTCGACAGCCTGGCGGCCGCCATCGGCGAGGAACGCGACACCATCGAGGACGTGATCGAACCCTACCTGATCCAGCACGGCTACCTGCAACGAACCCCGCGTGGCCGCATGGCCACGCAGACCACGTGGCGGCACCTGGGCCTGACGCCGCCCGCGGGCACGGCCGCGGCGACCGGGGATCTTTTCTAAGCCCCCGGACACGGATGCGCGGCCACCGCCGCCCTCCGGCACCGTCCGCCGTTGCGAGACAAACCAGAAGGGCCCTCATGGAGAGGGCCCTTCCGTTTTTCCGGTGGAGAGGACGACGCGCGGCGCCGGCCGGGGTCACCCGGCGGCGTGCGCGGCAACCCGCTCCAGGATGTCTTCGCCGTACGCTTCCAGCTTGCGGGCGCCCACGCCGCTGATATGGCCCAGGGCGTCCAGCGAGTCGGGTTCCGATAGCGCGATTTCGCGCAAGGTGGCGTCATGGAAGATGACGTAGGCCGGTACGCCATGCTCGCGCGCCACCTCGCCGCGCCACGCGCGCAGGTCCTCGAACAACGCCTGCGCGGAAGCCGGCAACTCGACGGCCTGCGGCTTGGCGCGGGTACCGCGCGCGGCGCGCGCCGCCTTGGGCGATTCGCGCCGCAGCATCAACTGGTATTCGCCCTTGAGCACGGCGCGGCTGCCTTCGGTCAAGGCCAGCGTGCCATAGCCGTCATGGTCGACCTGTAGCAGTCCCTTGGCCAGCAGCTGCCGCAGCACGCCGCGCCAGGCCGATTCCGACAGGTCCGCGCCGACGCCGAACACCGACAGGGATTCGTGCCCGTATTGCGCCACGCGCTCGGTCGATTTGCCGCGCAGGATATCGATGATGTGGCCCGCGCCATAGCGTTGGCCGCGCTCCTTGGCCAGGCGGTAGACCGCGGACAGCACCTTCTGCGCCGCCACCGTGCCGTCCCACGCCTCCGGCGGTTCCAGGCAGACATCGCAATTGCCGCAAGCGCTGATGGTCTGCCCAAAATAATTCAACAGGCGCACGCGTCGGCACTCGACGGTTTCGCACAGGCCCAGCATGGCGTCCAGATGCTGGCCCAGCCGGCGCTTGAAGGTTTCATCCCCCTGCGACTCGTCGATCATGCGGCGCTGCTGCACCACATCCTGCAGGCCGTAGGCCAGCCAGGCCGAAGCAGGCAGGCCGTCGCGCCCGCCCCGGCCGGTCTCCTGGTAATAGCCCTCCACCGACTTGGGCAGGTCGATATGCGCGACGAAACGCACATCGGGCTTGTCGATGCCCATGCCGAACGCAATGGTCGCGACCATGACGATGCCATCCTCGCGCAGGAAGCGCGATTGGTTCTCGGCGCGCACCTGGGGGCTGAGGCCGGCGTGGTAAGGCAAGGCGTTGATGCCCTGGTGGCAGAGGAAGTCCGCGGTTTCCTCGACGCGGGCGCGCGACAGCGCGTACACCACGCCGGAGTCGCCCATGTGCTCGGCGCGGATGAATTCCAGCAACTGCTTGCGCACCTCGTTCTTCTCGACGATGCGGTAGCGGATATTGGGACGGTCGAAGCTGGCGACGAAATGCTCGGCTTCGTCCAGCTTCAGGCGTTGCGCGATTTCGGCACGGGTGTGTTCGGTGGCCGTGGCCGTCAGCGCGATACGGGGCACGTCGGGCCAGCGTTCGTGCAGCAAGGACAGCCCCATGTATTCCGGCCGGAAGTCGTGCCCCCATTGGGAAACGCAGTGCGCCTCGTCGATGGCGAACAGCGCGATGCGGCCGCGATCGAGCAGTTGCTGGCAACGGTCGGTAAGCAAGCGCTCCGGCGCCACGTACAGCAGGTCCAGCTCGCCGTTGACGAACGCCTGTTCGACCTCGCGTGCCTCGCGCCAGTCCTGGGTGGAGTTCAGGAACGCGGCGCGCACGCCCAATTCGGTCAGCGCGTCGACCTGGTCCTGCATCAACGCGATCAGCGGGGACACCACCACGCCTGTCCCCGCGCGCACCAGCGAGGGCACCTGGTAACAGAGCGACTTGCCGCCGCCGGTCGGCATGAGCACCAGCGCGTCGCCACCGGCGATCACGTGATCGACGATGGCCCGCTGGTCGCCGCGAAACGATTCGTAGCCGAACACGCGCCGCAGCACTTCCAGGGCGCGCGGGTCAGACATGGGAAAAAGCCGGGAGCATCATGGGGGGCATTCTAATGGATGCAGGGGACTCAGGTTTCCACGGGGACAAAATCGTCGCCCCGGCACCGCGGCGCCAGGGACTTCAGCGGCCAAGGGGCAGGGACAGGTTCATGTTGACGGCATACTCGCCCGTGATCACGTCCCGGTCCGCGCCGAGGGCCAGGCGGACATTGGGCGCCAGCAGCATGCTTTGGGACAGGCCGAAGTGGCGCTCGGCCATGACGCCGTCGGCATCGCGGACACCGTAATAGGTGCCGGTAAGCGTGCCCCAACTACCCATGGGCAAGCCGGCAGAGAGGGTATTGCGGGACTGGCGCGTGTCGATGGGACCGCTGGAATAGGTGGACAGGTCGTTATATCCCGCCTGGGTCTGCTCGTTGGCGTAGCCCAGCGTGATGCCGGACCAGACATCGACCTTGTAGCCCAGCCGGTAGCGCCAGCTGTCTGTTTCGTCATAGCGGCTTTGCGTGGCGCCGGCGTTCAGCGTGCCCCATTGCCCGATCGAATAGATGGACCCCAGTCCCGTGGCGCTCATGGCGCGCGCGCTCTGCGCCTGCCCTTCCAGCGTCCAGTCCTTGGTGACGCCATAGCGCAACGCGCTGCTGCCGGCCGCCGACCCGTAGTTGATACCGCCCTGGGTAGCGGAGGTGTCGGTGTAGTCCAGGTGGCCGAACATGGATGAATAGCCCAGCTTGCCCTCCGCCACCGGCCTGTCGGCGGGGACGGCCAGGTTGGAGAAGCCGAAGCCGCCGATGGTCGCGGCGCTGCCCCAGGCGGGCGTGTATGTCGACTGCGACCCCAGCGACAGGGACGGGCCGTCGACAGTGCGGTAGGTCAGGCTGCGATCCCCTTCCTCCATGCCGCCAACCGTGGCGATGCCGGAGAACCAGGGCTTGGGGGCGCCCAGGGGCCGCGCCCATTTGACCTTGCTGGGCGTGCCGGGCAGGGGCGGCACGTACTCCAGCGCGTAGCTGGGGGCGCTGGACGCCAGCAGGTCATCGGGCAGCCTGTCCTGGGCATCCGCGGCAACGCTGCGGCATTGCACCGGACTGGCGACCGGCGCGGCGGCGAGGTCGACCGGCTTGTCCGCCAGGCCAGGATCGGGCCGGCCCAGCACCGCGGCCAGCGGGTCGTCCGTCTGGGCGGTCGCAGGGGTCGAGGACGTAGTAGACGTAGTGGATGCTGTGGGCGCTGTGGACGCAGCGGTCCTGGCAGCCTCGGCGCCCACGGCTGCCTGGGTCCCGCCGGGCATCGTGATCTGTCCGGGCCCGGCGTCGGACCCGGCCCCATTCACCGCCGCGGCCACCGATTCGTTCGTGACGTCGGCAGCCGGCGCGCACGGCGGCAGCTCCGCCGTCAGCATTACCGAGTTGCCGACCTGGACGGGCAAGGGCTGGGCCGGCGCCAGGCTGCCGATGTTGGCGGCGGCGTACTGGGGCGGCGCGGCGTCCGACAGCGAGGGCGCGGCCAGGGCCAGGCCGCCGGCCAGGAGGACCAGCCGCGTGCGCAGGAAACGGACGGGTGCGTACGCAGGGCGATGATGCATGGTGGATGTAACAGAGTGGCGTCAGGATGACCGCGAATGACCGCCGCGACAGAAAAAGGACGACAGGGCGAAAGCGAACAGGCAAGGCCGCGAAACCGGATTTTAGGCTCCATGCCGCGCCGCGGAAATGCCGGCGGCCCGGATCGTCGGAAACAAACCATGACCGTGTCGCGGCCTCGCCACCATGGCGACCGGGCCCCAAGCCGCAGGGCTGCGAGGAAGGAGGCCGGATACCGTATATTTCAATCGATTTCCCGCCCCTTGCGTGCGGGACGGGAGCATAACAATATGGGCGCCATGGATACGTCTACCCCCCACACCAAGCTGTTGGTTGTCGATGACGACCCGGCCCTGCGCCAATTGCTGGCCGATTACCTGAACCGGCACGGCTATGACACCCTGCTGGCGCCGGACGCCAGCGACCTTTCGGCGCGCATCGCGCGCTACGCGCCCGACCTGCTGGTGCTGGATCGCATGATGCCGGGCGGCGACGGCGCCGACGCCTGCCGGCGCCTGCGCGAACAGGGGGAGGACATCCCCGTGATCCTGCTGACCGCCCGCGACGAGGCGGTCGACCGCATCATCGGCCTGGAGGCCGGGGCGGACGACTACCTGGGCAAGCCGTTCGACCCGCGCGAGCTGCTGGCCCGCATCGAGGCCGTGCTGCGCCGCAAGCGCGGCCCCTCCGCGCTGACGCGCGACGCGCCCGTGACCTTCGGCCCCTTCACCTTCGATCCGACCACGCGCCAGCTGCTGCGCGAGGACGCGGTGGTCAAGCTGACAGGCGGCGAAATCAATCTGCTGGAAGCCCTGGTGCGCAACGCCGGCAAGCCCTTGTCGCGCGAGCGGCTGCTGGCCCTGGCGCGCGACGACGATGCCGGGGAACGCAACGACCGCGCCATCGACATCGCCATCCTGCGCCTGCGCCGCGCCATCGAGGACGATCCCAAGCAGCCTCGCTGGATCCAGACGGTATGGGGCATCGGTTATCGTTTCTCGCCATGATGCGTGCGGGCCCTGCAGGCTGCCCGGCCCGCCCTTCGAGACACAAGCTACGTGCTCACGCATGTCCTTTTCACTCCGCAAGCTGCTGCCCCACTCCCTGCGCGCGCGCCTGACGCTGCTGGTGCTCGGCTGCGTGCTGCTGGCGCAGGCCGCCACCCTGGTGATCGGCGCCCACTACCGGGACCGCTACCTGGAAGAGGTGGGACTCGATTACATCGCCACCACGATACGCACCTTGCGCGCGGCGCTGTCGGAAATCCCGACGGAAGACCGCGCGGATTTCGTGCGGGACGCCTCGCAAGGCCAATGGCACCTGTGGGCGCGCACCTTGCCCGCCGAGGCGCAGATACAGCGCTTCAACTGGGGCGGCCTGCCCCCTCCGCCGCCTCCCCCGCCTGAACTCGATCCGCGCGGCGCCCCCAATGCCGGCGGCTTGCCGGGCACGGGGGACGGCAGCGGTCCGGGTCGCGGCCCGGATCGCGGCGCGGGGACCGGCGCCAACAGCCAGGGCGGCCCCGGCGGCGGCCAGGGGCCTCGTCCGACTGGGAATACGAACGCCAACGCCGATGACCGGGGCGGCCGCGATCGCTTCCGCGACCGCCGGGGCGGCCCGCAGGAAAATACCCGCAAGGACCTGCGCGAACTCGTGCGCCAGCTCAATCGGCGTCTGAACGATGGCACCCGCGTCGCCCTGTCGCGCGGCCCCACGCCCGAAGTGTTCATTTCCCTGGCCAACAACCCGTCCAGCGAGGATGCGCCACGCCTGCGCGAATGGCTGGTCATTCCCGTCGACCGCCTGGACCCGCCGACGCCGACGCCCCTGATCGTGGCCTGGCTGGGCGGTCTCGGCCTGGTGCTGCTGCTGGCGGCGGGGTTCTCCTGGACCATCACGCGCCCCATCACCCGCCTGGCCCATGCTGCCGACCAGCTGGCGGCGGGCCAGCCGCAGCGCGTGGAGCCGTCCGGGCCCCACGAAACCCGCGTCCTGGGCGAACGCTTCAACGCCATGCTGGATGCCCTGGCCGAATCGGAATCGGTGCGCCGCACCCTGCTCGCCGGCCTGCCTCACGACCTCAAGGGACCGCTGTCGCGCATGTGGCTGCGCATCGAGATGGCCGACGATCCGGTGCTCAAGGAAGGACTGCGCAAGGACTTGCAGGACATGCAGCACATGGTGGACCAGTTCATCGGTTTCGTGCGCGGCACCGACCCGGCCGGCTATCGCTACGCGCCCATCCCCTTCGCGGAATGGGTCGTGGAACGGGTGCAGAACTGGGAGGGCGCCGGGTCGCCGGTGCATCTGGCCATGGCGCCGGAAACCGCGATGACGCTGCAAGGCGACGCGGTGGCGCTGGCGCGCCTGCTGGACAACCTTATCAGCAATGCCCTGCATCACGGCGCGCCGCCGGTCGAAGTGAGCCTGGAAGCGCGCGGCGGCGAGGCCATCCTCACCGTCGCGGACCATGGCGCGGGCATTCCCCCCGAACGGCGCGCGGAAGCCTTGCGGCCTTTCGCGCGGCTGGACGACGCCCGCACCCGCACCGGCAACGTAGGCCTGGGCCTGGCGCTGGCCGAGGCCATCACGCGCGCCCACGGCGGCCGGTTGACCCTGGGCGCGGCGCCCTGGGGCGGATTGAGCGTGGAAATCGCCCTGCCGCTGCAGGCGGGGTGAGCCGCGCCCGCCGGAAGCAGGGAGCCAGGAAACTAGGACTTGCCCGTCACGGGCGCGGCCGCCTGGGCGGCAGGGCTGGAAACCCCGGCCGTCGCGCCTGGCGTGGCGGCCGCCGCCCCGCCCCCGGCCGGCAAGGCCAGGCTGGGCGTTTTTTCCTTGCCGAACACGGAGCGGTAGGAAAGGATGTTGAACACCAGGATCAGCGGAATCGCCACCACCGCGCCGGCAAGCACCAGCCGCAGGGATCCGGGCGCGGCGGCGCCGTCCCAGATCGTCATGTCGTCGAGGATCAGGTATGGGAACAAGCTGTAGGCCAGGCCGCCCATCATCAACAGGAACAGGCAGACGCACAGGACGAACGGCACCCAGCTGAAGCGTTCGGCCCGCGTCGGCAAGCGCGCCAGGACCATCTCGGTCATCACGAAACCCAGCAGCATGGCGCCCCAGGTGGACACGGCAAGGCCCAGGTGCGACAGGTTGCTCCACTTGTAGAAAATGCCGGCGTTGGCCAGGCCCAGCGTGACCGCGATCGCGACCATGCCTGCCGCGGTCCAGCGTATGGCATGCCGGGCCCAGTTCACGGCCCGCCGCTGCAAGTCGCCCTCCACCCGCATCACCAGCCACGTCGACCCCAGCAGCACATACCCCGCCACGGCGCACAGCCCGACGAACAGCGAAAAGAAGGTGTAGCCCGGCAAGCCCTGGTAGTTCGTGGCGATGCGCCCCAGCACCATGCCCTGGCCGAAGGCCGTCATCAGCGAACCGATCCAGAAAGCGAGCAGCCAGCGCGGCTTGTGCTCGTTACGGGCGCGGAAGCGGAACTCGAACGACACGCTGCGCAGCACCGCCCCCAGCAACATCAGGGTCAGGGGCGTGTAGAGCTGCCCCAGCACCACCCCCCAGGCGAACGGAAAGGCCGCGGCGAACAGCCCCACGCCCAGCAGGAGCCAGAACTCGTTGGCGTCGCGCCAGGGACTGAGCAGGGTCATCATGCGGCCACGCTCCGACGGCGGCGCCAGTTGCAGCAGCATGCCGACGCCAAGGTCGAAACCATCGAGCACCGTACCGGCCAGGATAAGGATGAACAGCATGGCCATGAAAGCCAGCGGCATCCAGAAGCCGGGGTCATCCGGGCTCAAGCCCAGGGAAGCGGCAAGCGAAGTGAAGGCGGCGATCATGCGGCGGCCCTGGCGAATTTGCGTATCGGCACCACCCCGTAGCGCGCGGCATGGAACAGCATGCTGACGAAGGCCCACAGCAGCAGGCCATAGAGCAGCACGTAGCCCACGGTGCCGTACAGAAGGCCGCGTCCGGTGGCCGGGCCCAATACCTCGGTCTGCGTGACCGCGCCGTTGACGATATAGGGTTGGATGCCCACGAGGGTCAGCACCCAGCCCGCCAGCAGCACGATGGCGCCGGAGAACGTCAGCGCGCTGAGGACCCGCAGCCAGGCGCGCGGCAGCACGGACGGATCGAGCCCGCGCTTGCGCAGGCGCAAGAGCGTGGCCCAGGCAGCCAGGAACATCAGCCCGGACATGATGACCATCAGCCGCAGCGACCAGAACGTAAGCGCGACCGGCGGCTGCATGCCGGAATAATTCTCCAGCGCCAGCAGCTTGCCACCGGCGTCGCGGCCCAGCCAGCGCCCGGCGGCGCCGGGAATGGACACGCTGGCCAGGTTGCTGCTGGTCTGCGCATCGGGCAGGGCGAACAGGACCAGGTCCGGGCTGTCGCTGTCATGCCAGAAGCCGGCCGCGGCGGCGGCCTTGGCCGGCTGATAATGAGCGATCATGTGGGCGGCCTTCAGGCCGGCCGGGACCAGGGCCACGATGGCCAGGCACGCCACCACCAGGGCCGCGCGAAAGCCTAGCCGCTCGCCGTCATCCAGCGGGCGCCGCAGGGCCTGCCAGGCGGTGATCCCCATGACCATGAAGGACACGGTCAACGCCGCGCACAGCACGTTGATGCCCAGCGTCAGCTTCAGCGAGGGGTTGATCAGCACCGCCATCCAGTCGAATACCTGGTAACGGCCATCCAGCGCCACCGCGCCATCCGGCGTCTGCATCCACGACACCAGCGCCAGCACCCAGAAGACCGCCACCAACTGGCCCAGGGCCACCATGAAGACGGCGAGGGTGTGCACCGCCTCGGAAACGCGCCGCTGGCCGAACAACATGACGCCCAGGAAGCAGGACTTGAGCGCGAATACCGACAAGACGGCGAATCCCAGCAGCGGACCGGCCACATTGCCGATGCGGTCCATCAGGCCGGACCAGATGGTGCCGAGCTGCACCAGCACCGGCACGGCCGCGGCCAGGGTCAGCACGAAAGCCAGCGCGAAGATGCGCACCCAGAAGCGATACGCGGCGGTCCAGCCGGCATTGCCGCTGAAACGGGCCTTCAACTTGAAGAACAACAGCAGCCAGGACAAGGCCAGCCCCAGGGCCATGAAAAACGCCAGGAAACCGAGGCAGACCGTGAATTGAACCCGGCCCAGGAGTAAAGGGGGAAGGATCATGATGCGCGCTAGTTTAGAGCCACTTGGCGTCAACGGCGCGGACGGGGGTCTGACGGAGCGTTTCGGGCTGTTTCATGACCCGGGACGCTGGCCCGCCGTCCCCCCTGGCCCCTCGCGCGACGGGGCCCGGGGGCCGGATTTGCGCCCGCCAGGGCGAACGATTCAAGCTCGATTCGAGCCCGGCCAGGCTCCCAGGGCGCGGACGTGGCAAAATTGTCCCTTTGCCGCCGCCTCGACGTAACAGCATGACCACCGCCCCGACCACTCCTGCCGCCCCGAATTTCCTGCGCCACATCATCGAAGCCGATCTGAAGGCAGACCGGTTCCAGGCCAAGCGCTGGGCCGGCGTGCCCGGGCCGGCCAGCGTGCAGGCGGGCGGGCAGCCGGATCCGGCGCGCATCCGCACCCGGTTCCCGCCGGAACCCAACGGCTACCTGCACATCGGCCATGCCAAGAGCATCTGCCTGAATTTCGGGCTGGCGCGCGACTATGGCGGCACCTGCCACCTGCGTTTCGACGACACCAATCCGGAAAAGGAAGACCAGGAATACGTCGACGCCATCATCGAGGCAGTGCGCTGGCTGGGTTTCGACTGGAAGGCCAGCGACGGCGCCGAGCAGCTGTATTTCGCCAGCGACTATTTCGACTACATGTACGACTTCGCCCAGGCCCTGATCCGGGCCGGCCATGCGTACGTCGACCAGCAGAGCGCCGAGGAAATCCGCGCCAATCGCGGCACCCTCACCGAGCCCGGCAGCAATTCGCCGTGGCGCGGCCGCCCCGTCCAGGAATCGCTGGACCTGCTGGAGGAAATGCGTGACGGCAAGCATCCGGACGGCAGCCTGGTGCTGCGCGCCCGCATCGACATGGGCTCGCCCAACATCAACTTGCGCGATCCCGTCCTCTATCGCGTGCGCCATGCCACCCATCACCGGACCGGCAACAAGTGGTGCATCTACCCCATGTACAGCTGGGCCCATCCGGTGGAAGACGCGCTGGAGGGCATCACCCACAGCATCTGTACCCTGGAATTCGAGGACCAGCGGCCGTTCTACGACTGGACCCTGGCGCGCCTGGCGGAGCTGGGCAAGCTCGCCCAGCCGCTGCCGCACCAATACGAATTCGCGCGCCTGAACCTGAGCTACGTCGTCACCAGCAAGCGCAAGCTGCTGCAACTGGTGCGCGAAGGCTACGTCGACGGCTGGGACGATCCCCGCATGCCGACGCTGTTCGGCATGCGCCGGCGCGGCTATCCGGCGTCGGCCATCCGCCTGTTCTGCGACCGCACCGGCGTGTCGAAATCCGATTCGCGCATCGACTACAGCCTGCTGGAAGCCGCCGTGCGCGACGAGCTGGACCCCGTGGCGCCGCGTTCGGTGGCCGTGCTGCAGCCGCTCAAGCTGGTCATCACCAACTACCCGGAAGGCCAGGTCGAGACCTGCACGGCGCCGCGCAACCCGCACGACCCGGCCCAGGGCCAGCGGGAATTCCCGTTATCGCGGGAATTGTGGATCGAACAGGATGACTTCCGCGAAGAACCGCCGAAGAAGTACTTCCGCCTTTTCCCCGGCAACCTGGTGCGCCTGAAGTACGGCTACGTGGTGCGCTGTACCGGTTGCACCAAGGACGCCGACGGCAACGTCGTGGAAGTCCAGGCCGAATACCTGCCCGAAACCCGCAGCGGCACGCCGGGCGCGGACAGCGTCAAGGTCAAGGGCAACATCACGTGGATCAGCGCCGCGCATGCCGTCGCCGCGCAGATCCATCTGTACGACCGCCTGTTCGCCGATCCGCATCCGGATGGCGGCGACAAGGACTTCCTGGCCGCGCTCAATCCGGACTCGCGCCGTACGGTGCAAGCCTGGATCGAACCGGGCACCGACCTCGCGTCCGGCGCCACCTGGCAGTTCGAACGCCTGGGCTATTTCGTGGCGGACAGCCGGACCTCCACGCCGCAAGCGCCCGTGATCAACCGCGTGGTAACGCTGAAGGACTCCTGGGGCCAGGGCTGAAGCCCGGCCGGGCCCGGGCTGGTCGGCCTCACGGTCCGGGATCGTCCTCGTCCGGGTCGTCCAGGGGCGGCGCCACGGTGCCGCGGCGCGGCAGCAGGCCCTTGTCCTCCGCGTCCAGCAAAGGCCGGCGACGGGCCAGGGACGGCGCTTGCGGGTCGGACGGCGCATGGGCGTCCGGCGGGGGTTCGGGCAAGGCGCTGGCGTCGGCGTCGTAGCCTTGCTCGCGGGCGCGCAGGTCTTCCTCTTCCTGGCCGCTGAGGCCGGTCGGACGTTGCGGTGAGCGGGAATGGGTCATGGCGGGCTCCTTGCGTCGGCTTGGGACCAAGCTCCACGATAAACGAATGTCCGCGGGATGTCCGCGCAAACTAGTCGATGACAGGGAAGGCCTCGGTTATCATTGCCCGCTATTCCGCAAACCGGGGCCTTGCGCCCGGTCTCCAAAGAAATGAATAGCGCACCCCTAGCCCTCGACTTCAAGAGCGCCACGCTTTATGCCGTGCGCGTCGTCCTGCACAATGCCGACCTGGCGCAACTGACCGCCGCGCTGGACAAGCGCATGGCGGACGCCGGCAGCTTCTTCGAAAACGAACCCGTCGTCATCGACGCCAGCCGCGTGGAAGCCCCGGTGGACTGGACCGCCCTGCTGGCCGCCTTGCGCGCCCACAAGCTGCCGCCCATCGGCGTGGTCGCGGAAGGCGAGAACCTGCGCGCCGCGCAGGCGGCCGGCCTGGCCGCCGTCGAATTGTCCACGCCGCCGGCCCGCGCCGCCCAGCCAGCCGATACCGGCGGCGCGCCGCCACCGATGCCGACCCAGCCCGCGGCCGAACTGGTGGCCGCCCCCGAGCCCACCGCCACGCCCGCCGAAGCCGAGACGGCCGCCAAGGTCATCAGCGGCACCGGCGCGCCCGCGGCCAGCCCACCGGCTGCGGCCGATGGCAAGAGCGCCGATGAAGCGTCGGCCCAGCCTGCCCCGTCCAAGGACGAGACGGCCCGCCAGGGCAAGGAAGGCGCGCCGCGCAACGGCAAGAACGCGAATGCGGGTCAGGGCAGCAACGGAACCAATGGCGGCCTGCCCGCGGCGCCCGCTCGCCAGCCCATTCCGGAACGCGCCGCGCGCAGCACCACGTCAGCCGCCGCGCCGACCGCCGCCGACCCCCAATCGTCCTCGGCCCTGGTGATCACGCGCCCGCTGCGTTCGGGCCAGCGCGTCTACGCGCGCCATTCCGACCTGGTGGTGATCGGCATGGTCAGCCAGGGCGCCGAAGTCATCGCCGACGGCAATGTCCATGTCTATGGTCCGCTGCGCGGCAAGGCCATGGCGGGCGCGCGCGGCGATACCACGGCGCGTATTTTCACCACGCACCTGGATGCGGAACTGCTGGCCGTGGCCGGCGTCTACCGGGTGATAGAAGACAAGCTGGATGCCTCGCTGCATGGCAAGCCGGCGCTGGTGCGCCTGGAAGGCGATACCCTGCGCCTGGAGGCATTGAAGTCCTAGGCAAGAAGGGACGGCCAGCGCACGCCATGACCGTTCCCTATAACTTGTAAGAAGCATCCACTGCCGGCGAGGCCGGCGGTTTTTTGCATTACGATACTGCGATTTGTTCCGAACATAAGGGCTATTGAGTCATGACGCGTATAGTTGTGGTCACTTCCGGCAAGGGCGGGGTTGGCAAGACGACCACCAGCGCCGCCTTTTCCTCCGGGCTTGCCATGCGCGGCCATAAGACCGCGGTGATCGACTTCGACGTCGGTCTGCGTAATCTGGACTTGATCATGGGCTGCGAACGCCGCGTGGTCTACGATTTCGTCAATGTCATCCAGGGCGAGGCCTCGCTGAAGCAGGCGCTGATCAAGGACAAGCAGCTTGAAAACCTGTTCATCCTGCCTGCGTCGCAGACCCGCGACAAGGATGCGCTGACCCAGGAAGGCGTGGGCAAGGTAATCGACGAGCTCAAGGAAATGGGCTTCGACTACGTGGTCTGCGACTCCCCTGCCGGCATCGAAACCGGCGCGTTGATGGCCGCGTATTTCGCCGATGACGCCCTGGTGGTCACCAATCCGGAAGTTTCCTCGGTGCGCGACTCCGACCGCATCCTGGGCATCCTGGCCGCCAAATCCCGGCGCGCCGTGCAAGGCGACGAGCCGGTCAAGGAATATCTGCTGCTGACCCGCTACAACCCCAAGCGCGTGTCCGAAGGCGAAATGCTTTCGTTGCGCGATATCGAAGACATCCTGCGCATCAAGCTGATCGGCGTCATCCCCGAATCGGAAGCGGTGCTGCAAGCCTCCAACCAAGGCCTGCCGGCCATCCATTTGAATGGCACCGATGTGGCCGAGGCCTACAAGGATGTCGTGGCGCGTTACCTGGGCGAAGAGAAGGAGCTGCGTTTCACCGAATACAGCAAGCCGGGTTTCCTCAAGCGTATTTTCGGAGGAAAGTAAGCAATGTCCCTGTTGTCGTTTCTGCTCGGCCAGAAGAAGAACACGGCAAGCGTTGCCAAGGAACGTTTGCAGATCATCCTGGCCCATGAACGGTCCGGCCGCGATGGCGCCTCGCCCGACTATCTCCCGCAGCTGCAGCAGGAGTTGATCGCGGTCATTTCCAAGTACGTGAAGATCAATCCGGATGACATCAAGGTGAACCTGGAACGTCAGGACACCTTGGAGATCCTGGAAGTAAAAATCGAAATGCCGCAGCCGTAGGACGCCCCCCCCTACCGCGCGGAGCGCGGCCCCCCCAGGGGGGCGAAACCGGCGGACCGGGGGACCCGGATCCGCGGTTTCCCCGAATGGGCCCGGGTTCTTTATAAGAGGTTGTCCTATCGCGCGGCTGTACCATCGCGCGGAGCGGGGCCCCCTCAAGGGGGCGAAACCGGCGGACCGCGGGGGACCCGGATCCGCGGTTTCCCCGATGGGCCCAGGTTCTTTATAAGAGGTTGTCCTATCGCGCGGCTGTACCATCGCGCGGAGCGCGGCCCCCTCAAGGGGGCAAAACCGGCGGACCGCGGGGGACCCGGATCCGCGGTTTCCCCGATGGGCCCGGGTTCTTTAGCTGGTGGGCTTGCCTCGGTGGGGCAGGCTAGGATGTGCCCATCAAACAAAAAAGGCCCGTCAGGGCCTTTTTTGTTTGTTGGGGCGGAGCGGTCAGCGGCCGACCTGGTTGCCGATCACGCCGCCGATGGCGGCGCCGCCTACGGTGCCGAGGACGCCGCCGTTGGTGATGACGGCGCCGGCGACGCCGCCGAGGCCGGCGCCGGTCACGGTGGCTTTTTGCCTATGGTTCATGCTGTCCCAGGTGGAACAGCCCGACAGGGTGAGCGCCAGCATGGCCAACGCACAAGCCTTGCGCAAGGGGATCCGTTTCATGATTATTCTCCTTTGCCCGCGGAGATCGGCGCGCGAGGCGTGGGTCTGACGCAAAACCCCGGCCGGACGCGGTGCGAGTGTTGATGACGCTTCCAGAATCGCGCAAGCCGCCCGCCCGCGCTGTGAGGATTGCCCTAAGGTTGTGTCAATTGGTAGACGCCTCGCGATAGACCTCCTCGCTCCCCCTCCAGCCCTGTCGCCCGCCGTCCCAACGCTGACGTTACGTAACACGCCGCTGTAACACCCGAAACACCTTTGCTGCATCCAAACGACAAACAAAAAGGCCCTGGCGGGCCTTTTTGGTTTCACGGCGCCGAATCACACCCCCGGATCGGCCAAAGAACGTCGCCATCGGAGCATCGAGCCTGAACCCACCAACGTAAAGAGACCCGACACCCGACCGTGGAAGCCGCGGATCCGGGTCCCCGGTCCGCCGGTTTCGCCCCTTGGGGGCAGCGCTTCACGCGCTAGGAGCGCCTCTTGTAAAAGAACCCGGGCCCATCGGGGAAACCGCGGATCCGGGTCCCCCGGTCCGCCGGTTTTGCCCCCTTGAGGGGGCCGCGCGCAGCGCGGTAGGGGGTGGGGCCCTCCTTCCGGTCCGCCGGTTTTGCCCCCTTGAGGGGGCCGCGCGCAGCGCGGTAGGGGGTGGGCCCTCCTTCCGGTCCGCCGGTTTCGCCCCCCTCGGGGGGGCCGCGCTCCGCGCGGTACGGGGGGGGGGCCTTACTTCAATGGTTTGTAGCGCAGGCGCTTGGGCTTGGCGCCCTCCTCGCCCAGGCGGCGCTTCTTGTCCGCTTCGTATTCCTGGTAGTTGCCATCGAAGAAGACCACTTGCGAATCGCCTTCGAAAGCCAGGATGTGCGTGGCGATACGGTCCAGGAACCAGCGATCGTGGCTGATGACGAGGACGCTGCCGGGAAACTCCAGCAAGGCGTCTTCCAGGGCACGCAAGGTTTCGACGTCGAGGTCGTTGGACGGTTCGTCCAGCAACAGGACATTGCCGCCGGCGATCAGCGTCTTGGCCATGTGCAAGCGACCACGCTCGCCGCCCGACAACTGGCCCACGACCTTGTTCTGGTCGCCGCCCTTGAAGTTGAAGCGGCCCAGGTAAGCGCGCGAGCTCATTTCGAACTTGCCCACCGTCAGGATGTCGGCGCCATCGGCCACCGCATCGAACACGGTCTTGCCGTCTTCCAGCGCGTCGCGCGACTGGTCGACATACGCCAGCTTCACGGTCTTCCCGATTTCCACTTCGCCCGAGTCCGGCTGCTCGCGTCCGGCGATCATGCGGAACAGCGTCGACTTGCCCGCACCGTTGGGACCGATGATGCCGACGATGGCGCCGGCCGGAACGCGGAAGCTAAGGTTGTCGATCAGCAAGCGATCGCCATAGGCCTTGCTGACATTCTTGAACTCGATGACTTCATTGCCCAGGCGCTCGCCCACGGGAATGAAGATTTCCTGGGTTTCGTTGCGTTTCTGGTATTCGTACGAAGACAGTTCCTCGAACCGCGCCAGGCGCGCCTTGGCCTTGGCCTGGCGCCCCTTGGGATTCTGCCGCACCCACTCCAGTTCCTTCTTGATGGTTTTCTGGCGCGCGGACTCGGACGACTCTTCCTGCTTGAGGCGGTCTTCCTTCTGCTCCAGCCAGGAGCTGTAGTTGCCCTTCCAGGGAATGCCATGGCCGCGGTCCAGTTCCAGGATCCACTCGGCGGCGTTGTCGAGGAAGTAGCGATCGTGCGTCACGCCGACCACGGTGCCCGGGAACTTCTGCAGGAAATGCTCCAGCCATTCCACGCTTTCCGCATCCAGGTGGTTGGTGGGTTCGTCCAGCAGCAGCATGTCGGGCTTGGACAGCAGCAGGCGGCACAGCGCCACGCGGCGCTTTTCGCCACCGGACAGCTTGTCGACCTTGGCATCCCAGGGGGGCAGGCGCAGCGCATCGGCGGCGATTTCCATCTGGTGCTCGATGTCGTCGGCGCCGCTGGAAGCGGCAGCGGCGATGATGGCCTCGAGTTCGGCCTGTTCCGCGGCGAGCTTGTCGAAATCGGCATCCGGCTCCGCATACGCCGCATAGACCTCGTCCAGCCGCTTGCGGGCGTTGACCACCGCTCCCAGGCCCTCTTCGACGGCCTGGCGCACGGTGTGCTCGGGATCGAGCTGCGGCTCCTGCGGCAGGTAGCCGATGTTCAGGCCGGGCATGGGCACGGCCTCGCCTTCGATTTCCTTGTCGACGCCGGCCATGATTTTCAGCAGGGTCGATTTACCGGACCCGTTCAGGCCAAGCACGCCGATCTTGGCGCCGGGGAAAAACGACAGCGAAATATCGCGCAGGATCTGCCGCTTGGGCGGCACGATCTTGCCCACGCGATTCATGGTGTAGACGTATTGGGCCATGGATATCAGGAAGTGAGGAGAGTCAAACCCCGATTGTAGCCAGCCCGCGCGCCGTCCGATGTTTGCGCTCCTCCCCCTCGGAGGACGACAATAAGACGATATTGCTTGCAAGCGACTTTCGTTATGCTTGTAGCCCACGATAGCGACTCCGCCGTATGGCCGAGCCGTCGCGCAGATATACCAGGAATCACCGCCATGTCCGCCTCCGCTACCCCTCCCGCCTCCGTCTCCCGTTTCCAGTCCGGGGAACTGGACATGCTGGCCAAGACCGCCGACGCGCTCAGCGCCTACCTGGGCAAGCCCGTGCTGGCCGAAGTCGACGCCACCGAGGAAGGCCTGGAATGGGTGACCTTCGGCATTCCCATGGAAGAAAACGCCTCCCGCGACGGCGAGGATCCCGTGCGCGTGCAAATGGGCGGCCCCGGTTCGCGCCTGCTCGGCAATCGCGGCGGGCTCGACCATACCGATGAGGACGTGTACGACTGCCTGTACCTGTGGGCCATCCAGATCACGCTGACCGAAGGCGAGCGTTTCGTGAAGCTGGACCAGGACGGCGAGGAGGCGGCATGGTCCGACACCCTGGCCGATGTCCTGCCGTTTGACTTGACGGATGAAGACCTGTCCGCGTTGGATGATGAAGACGACGAGGATGAGGATGAGGATGAGGACGACGGCGATGGCGCTCCCGGCGGCGCCGGCGGGGGCCACGACGGCGTGCATCGCCATTGAAGGCACGACCGGCGAGCCGCCCCCTCGCCTGGTGCATGAACCTAGTGCATCGACGATGCGCCATGGACGATGCGCCACGGCGACGCGCGTGGTTCAATAGGGACATACCGCCCACCCGGAGCCGCACCCCCATGCTGTTGAAAACCGCCGGCACGCTGCTGGCCGCCGCCCTGCTGGCCACAGGTCCCGTGCAAGCCCAGATGAAGGTGGGCGTGATCACTTCGTCCACCGGGCCCACGGCCATGGTGGGCATCCCGCAAAAAAATACCGTGCCGCTGTTGCCTGCCAGGCTGGGCGACCTGACGGTGGACTACATCACGCTCGACGATGCCAGCGATCCCGCGAAATCGGTCGCGGCCGCCCACAAGCTGATCGACGAGGAACACGTCGACGCCATCATCGGACCACCCGGCACGCCCAATACCCTGGCAATGATTCCCTTCGTCGCGGAAGCCGGCGTGCCCCTGCTGGCGCCCGTGGGATCGGCGACCGTGGTGCAACCCATGGACGCGCAGAAGAAATGGGTATTCAAGACCACGCAGAACGACGACATCATCGCCCAGGCCCTGGTCGGACACATGGCCGCCAATGGCGTCAAGACGGTGGGATTCATCGGCCTGGGCGATGCCTATGGCGAGAACTGGTACAAGGTGTTCAGCGCGCTGGCGGCCGATCACGGGCTGCGCATCGTGGCGCAGGAACGCTATCAGCGCAACGATAGCTCGGTCACCGGCCAGACCCTGAAGCTCCTGGCCGCGCGGCCCGATGCCGTCCTGGTGGCGGCTACCGGCGCGGCCGCCGTGCTGCCGCAGGTCACGCTGGTGGACCAGGGCTACAAGGGGCGTTTCTACCAAACCCACGGCGCCGCCTTGCCCGACTTCCTGAAGCTGGGCGGCAAGAAGGTGGAAGGCACCGTGCTGGCGGCCAGCCTGATGCTGGTGCTGCCGGAGATGCCGGACACGCATCCCTCCAAGCCCGTCGCGCAACGCTACATCGACGCCTACGAACAGCGCTACCAGACCCTGCCAGCCACCTTCGGCGCCAATGTCTACGATGCGGGCCTGCTGCTGCAACAGGCGGCGCCGCCGGCCGGGCACGCGGGCCGGCCGGGCACGCCGGCGTTCCGCGCCGCGCTGCGGGATGCGCTGGAACAAACCCATGACCTGGTCGGCACGCAAGGCGTGTACAACATGACGCCGCAGGATCACAGCGGATTCGACGCCCGTGGACGCGAATTGATCGTGGTCCGCGACGGCCGTTGGAAACGCCTGCCCTGAGCGCGGCCGGGTAAACGGCGCCCGGGACCGATGCCGGACGCCAACGCGGGATCGAGGAGGAAGCGCCATGACGCCGTGCCCACCGCCTGCCAGCCCCTCCCGCGCCGCCGGACCGGCGCTGCGGCCGCGCCATCTGCTGTATGTCCTGCTGGCGCTGCTGGCCATCGCGCCCGCGCTGCTGCCCACGCGCTACGTGCTGCTGCTGGACTACGTCGGCGTGGCCGCCCTGGTGGCGCTGGGCGTGGTCCTGCTCACCGGAATCGGCGGTCTGCTCAACCTCGCGCAGGCGGGCTTCGCGGGCGTGGGCGCCTATGTCACCGCCCTCTTCACGACACAAACGGACGCACTGCCTGGCGGGCTGGCCTGGCTGGGCGGATCGCCCTGGCTGGCGCTGGCGGCCGGCCTGCTGCTGACCCTGGCACTGGCCGCCCTGCTGGGCGCGCTGACCGTGCGCCTGCCGGGCCCCTACCTGGCCCTGTGCAGCATCGCATGGGGACTGGCGCTGCCCTATGCATTCGGCGTGCTGGGAGGGCATGGCATCGACGGCATTGCGCCCATCCGGGTCGCCGGCGTGGCGCTGGACACGGCGGACCGCATGTATTACCTGATCTGGCCCGTGCTGCTGGTAGTCCTTTGGGCCCAGCGCAATTTGCTCGACTCCAGGCAGGGCCGCGCCATGCGCGCCTTGCGCGGCGGCTGCGCGATGGCGGAGTCGATGGGGGTGAACAGCGCGCGGCTGCGCTTCGCGATCCTGCTGATCGCCGCCGCCCAGGCGTGCATCGCGGGCTGGCTCTATGCCCACCTGCAACGCCACGTCGACCCAGGGCCGTTCAGCCTGCGCATGGGCATCGAGTACGTGTTCATGGCCCTCGTCGGCGGCGCCGCGCATGTCTGGGGCGCGCTGCTGGGCGCGGGGCTCTTCACGGCGACCGGGCAATGGCTGCGCGACACGCTGGTCCGCCTGCAATGGCCGTTCGCGGGGGACGGCGCCTATGGCGACCTTGGCCGATATGGCGGCCTCGACATCGCGCTGTTCGGGCTGGTCGCCCTTGTGGTGCTGTCGCGCGCGCGCGATGGCTTGTGGCCCATCCTGGCGCGCCGCCTGCCGCTGGACCGCGAGGACGGCAAGGTCAACATGGCGGCGGAGCCGCTGCCCAAGCGCCCCCTGCCGCCGCGCGGCGACATCATCCTGGAAGCCTTGCGCGTGACGCGCCGGTTTGGCGACCGGCCCGCCAATCACGAGGTCAGCCTGTCCGCCGAGGCGGGCAGCATCCTGGCGCTGATTGGCCCCAACGGCGCCGGCAAGAGCACCTTGCTGGACCTGCTGTCCGGCGTCGACACCCCCAGCTCGGGCGCCATCGTCTTCATGGGCGATGCCGTGACGGGCCGCGGCCCCCGTCATTACGCCGAGCTCGGCCTGTGCCGCAGCTTCCAGCAGGCCTGCCTGCTGCCCGAGCGCAGCGTGCTGGATAACACGGCCTTGGGCGCGCACCTGCGCGGCACGCACGGAATCGCGGCTTGCGCCGGACATGCCGACCGCCGCGAGGAAGCCCGGCTGCTTGCCGAAGCCACTCGCCAACTGGAGCGGGTCGGACTGGGCGACTGCCTGCACCAGCCCGCCGCGTCCTTGCCGCCGGGACGCCGGCGCCTGCTCGAAATCGCGCGCGCCCTCGCGGCCGATCCCTGCCTGCTGCTGCTGGATGAACCGGCGGCCGGCCTGCGGGCAACGGAAAAAACGGAACTGGCCGCGTTGCTGCATAAATTGCGCGCGGGCGGCATGACCATACTGCTGGCCGAGCACGATAGGGATTTCGTCATGGAACTGGCCGACCAGGTGCTGGTCATGGACGCGGGCGCCATCACCGTGCGCGG
Organism: Achromobacter aloeverae; assembly: GCF_004121055.1. Classification (GTDB taxonomy): domain Bacteria; phylum Pseudomonadota; class Gammaproteobacteria; order Burkholderiales; family Burkholderiaceae_B; genus Bordetella_C; species Bordetella_C aloeverae. The sequence goes on along the minus strand of NZ_PYAL01000010.1, from coordinate 93,041 downwards.
CACGCCGGCCGAAGTGCGAGCGCATCCCGCGCTGCGGGCGGCGTATGTCGGCAGCGTGCGATAGGGGCACGCGGGGGCATGCGAAGAACACGCGACGCGTGCCCCGCGCAGTAGAATGCGAAATCCTTTTTCTGGATCCCGCATGGACGCCGCCAACGTTCAACTGAACGACATCGCCTTGTTCGTCGAAGTCGCCCGGCGCAAGAGCTTCAGCCTTGCCGCGCGCGCGCTCGACATGCCCACCTCCACACTGTCCCGCCGCATCAGCGAACTGGAAAGGGCGGTCGGCATGCGGCTGCTCAATCGGAACACGCGCCGCTTGGACCTCACCGATGCGGGCCAGGTGTATTTCGAACGCTGCCAGGGCCTGGTGGATGAAGCCCGCTTCGCCCACGAGCAGTTGCTGTCCATCTCCTCCAGCCAGCCGCAGGGAAAACTCATCGTCTGCATGCCGGACAGCCTGGCGTCGCTGCTGCTGTCGGACACGCTGGAGGAATTTACCGACCAGTATCCCGACCTGGAATGCGAGCTGGACCTCAGCCTGCGTGCGGCCGACCCGCATGCCGCGCCCTTCGACGTGATGCTGCGCATGGGCGAACCCAGTACGCCGAACAACGGCATGGAAGTGCGCGAAGTGCTATCGCTCACGCGGCATCTCTATGCCTCCGACGAATACGTGGCGCAGCGGGGCGAACCGAAGACGCCGGCCGACCTGCGCGAGCACGAGTGCCTGCGGGGCTATGCCAACGAGGCCGCGTCGAGCTGGCTGCTGACACGCGGCGACACGGAAGAACGCGTGGTCGTCGATGGCCGCGTCACGGCCAACAACATGGGCTTGCTGAGCGACTTCGTCAGCCTGGGCATGGGTATCGCCCCCCTGCCCGTCTACGCCGCCACGCAGGGCCGCATGGCGCGCGACCATTCCCTGCGCCGCGTCCTGCCCGAATGGTCGGCCGCCCCCATGCCGCTCTACGCCGTCTTTCCATCGCGCATCATGCCGGCCAAAACGCGCGCCTTCATGGACTTCATCGTCCCCCGGCTGGCAGCCGCCAACGGCCAGACGGACGAAGGCGCCTGAGCAAGCCGCAGGCAACTACGCCGGCGCCAAAAAAGCAAAAAGGCCCGAAAGGGCCTTTTTCGAGCACAAGCACGCCAAAACCACCAAACGCACCTGAAGAATTCCCCCACCGGGGGCACAGCGGATCCGGGTCCCCCGGTCCGCCAGTGCCGCCCCTTGAGGGGCGCGCGCGCAGCGCGCTGGGGTGGGTCTTTCCTTCCGGTCCGCTGGTGTCGCCCCCCTGGGGGGGCCGCGCTCCGCGCGGTAGGGGGGGGGGGTCTATTACACCCGCTTAATCTTTTCCAGCATCTTGAACACGCCCTTGGGCGAGTTCACGAACAGGCGCTTGAAGGCCTTGCCCAGGCAGCGGCGTTCCAGGGTGTTGCGGCGGGTGCGTTTGCGTTCAGCCATGACGATTCTCCGATCAGCGATGGTCCACTGACGGACACATCAAAAGGTTAGCGAGCACATTGAAGTGCGGAAAAGGCCCGCGCAACGACTGGAGGAACCCAGGCTGGCGGCAACTTAGGAAAACCCGGCATTCTACCCGGAATTTCGGCGTGCTGCTCAGCGATACCCGTCCCCGTTTCAGCGTGGCCACAAGCCCCCGAACCCTAGGCCCGCGCCAACAAGGCCCGCACATCCTCCGGCCTGGGCAGCGGTTGGACGGCGCCATAGCCCTGCGTGGACAGCGCCGCCGCCGCGTTGGCGTAGCGCACCGCGTCGGCCCATGCATCCCCTTGCGCGCGGCGCGCCAGCAGACTGCCGGCGAAGCAGTCGCCCGCGCCCGTGGCGTCCACCGACGCGACCCGCAGGCCGACGATGGCCCGGCGATGCTCGCCGTCGTCCAGCACCGCGCCCGACTTCCCCAGCTTCAGCACCACGACCCCGCGCGCGCCGGCATCGCGTATCCAGTCCAGCGTGCGCGACGGATCCTCATGCCCGGTGAGATGCTGCATGTCGTCCATGCTGGGCAGGAACACATCGGTCAACCCGATGGCCTCGCGCAGGATGGCGCGTGCCCGATCCACGGGCCACAGGCGCAGCCGCAGGTTGGAATCCAGGCAGACCTGGACGCCGGCAGCGCGGGCCAGCCCGATCGCGGCAAACACCGTATCGCACGCGCTGGCGCTGATGGCCATGCTGATCCCGGACACATGCAGGAAGCGCGCCCGCTGCACCAGGCCATGCGCGAGGTCGCCGGGCTGCATGCGGCTGGCGGCGGAATCGCGCCGCATATAGCTGAAGACATGTCCCTGCGGACCGTGCTGGACGAAGTACAGGCCGGTATGCGCCTGGGCGTCGACCAGCACGCCACCGGTGTCGACGCCTTCCGCGCGCCACAGCGCCAGCAACTGCTCGCCGAAGGCATCGGCGCCGACCCGCGTCAGGTACGCACAGCGCGCGCCCTGGCGCGAGGCCGCGATCACGGCATTGGAGGTATCGCCGCCATAGCCCTGCAGGAACTCCGGTACGCCGGGGCGCGTCTGGTTGAACTCCAGCAAGGGTTCGCCCAGCGCCACGATATCGAAATCAGCCATGAGCCGCCCCGCGCGTGCGCTGGATCTGCGCCACCAGCGCCGCCGTGTCGCGCGCCTCGAAGGCCGCCTTGTCGTACAGATTGCCGCCGATGCCGACCAGGCCGGCGCCGGCCTTGAAATAGGCCCCCATGTTCTGCGCGGTCACGCCGCCGGTGGGGCAAAACACGGTATCGGGAAAGACCGACTTCAAGGCGGCCAAATGGCCCGGGCCGCCCGTCTCGGCCGGAAAGACCTTGACCACGTCGGCCCCCGCCTGGCGGGCCCGCAGCACTTCGGTCGGCGTGAAGGCGCCCGGCAGGCACAAAGCGCCGGCGGCGTGGGCCAGGGGCACCAGCTCGGGCAACACGGCCGGCGACACCAGGAAGTCGACGCCGGCCACCAGCGCGTCGTGGGCCTGGCGCTCTTCCAGCACCGTCCCCAGGCCCAGCAGCAGCGTTTCGCCGTGCTTGTCTCGCAGTGCGCGCACCAGGTCGACGACGCCGGGTATGGTCCAGGTCAGTTCCAGCGTGGTGCAGCCCGCGGCGATCGCCACTTCGGCCGCATACGCGGCGGTGGCGGCGTCGCCATAGCGCAGCACGGGCACGACACGGGCGGCCAGCAGCGTCGCCAGTTTGCGTTTGCGGATATCCAGGGAGGCGTCGCTCATAAATCCTCGGAGGTAGGTAAGGGTAAGGGCCGCCGCGGCGGCCAGGTTGCCTGCATGATCAGGAGGGCGCCGGCGCCATGGCATCCGTGCCCAGCGGCAGCGCCAGCCGCCTGCGCGCCATGTCACGCAGGCGCAGCAGCGGCGCCACATACCGAGCAGGCGGCACGCCTTGCTGGCGATAGCCGAGCGTACTGACGCTGACACAGGCCAGCGGCCTGCCGTCGGGCCCGGCAATGGCGACGCCGTAGCACACGATGCCGCGCTCGTTTTCCTCGTTGTCCACCGCGTAGCCCTGCTCGCGCACGCGCGCGAGTTCCGCGCGCAGGTCCTGCGGACGGGTAATCGTGTTCGGCATGCAGGGCGCCAGCACCAGCGCGTCCACCAGGGCATCGCTGGTGGCGAGCGGCAGCGCCGCCATGTAGGCCTTGCCCGCGGCGCTGCAGTGCAGGGCCAGGCGGCCGCCCACCCGCGACGCCATGCGCACGGGCCCCTGGCTTTCCAGCTTGTCGATGTAGATCATCTCCTGGCCGGCCGGCACGGACAGGTGCACCGTTTCGCCGGTTTCGTCGCGCAGCGCCCGCAAATCCTCCGCCAGTGCGCTGCGCAGGTCCAGTTGCGACCACGCGCGGCTGGCGAGCTGGATCAGGCGCGGTCCCAGGCGATAGCGGCCGGGCACGCCGGCCGCGACGGACGCCTCGGCCAGCATGCCCTGCTCCACCAGCGCGGCGACGATGCGATACACCGTGGGGCGCGGATAGCCGCTCAGGCGGACCAGGTCGGCCATGGACGGCGCGGCGGCGGCATCGGCCACCGCCTGCAGCACGGTCATGAATTTGGAGAAGGCCGCCGTTCCGGCGACGCCCGGCCTGGCCGGATCGTGCGTGTCCACAATATGGTCATCATTTCCACAATATAGTCGGATTATTCCACAGCTATGCTAGCCGCCTCAAACCCGCGATACGCCGCTATATGGCGACGGTCCCAATACCCACGCCGCCGACCCCGACGCGGCCGCCCCCTCTTGACGCACAGGCTACGATTACAGGATGACATCCGAAATTCGCATCGTTGGCGCACGCCAGAACAACCTGAAGAACCTGGACGTAACGTTCGCCACCGGCGAACTGGTCGTCGTCACCGGCGTCTCGGGCTCGGGCAAAAGCTCCCTGGCCTTCGACACGCTCTATGCCGAAGGGCAGCGACGCTACGTCGAAACCTTTTCCCCCTATGCGCGCCAGTTCCTGGACCGCATGGACAAGCCCCAGGTCGACCGGATCGAAGGCATTCTTCCCGCCATCGCCATCGACCAGACCAATCCCGTGCGCAGCTCGCGCAGCACCGTCGGCACGATGACGGAGCTCAATGACCACCTCAAGCTGCTGTTCGCGCGCGGCGCCCGGCTGTTCTGCCGCGGCTGTGGCCGGCTGGTGCGGCGCGACACCCCCGACTCCATACGCCAGTCGCTCGCCGAACGCAGCGCCGACGCGGGCGACCCGCGCCTGGTCGTGACGTTCCCGATCAAGGTGCCGGCGAATTTCACCGAGGACGAGGTCCGCGGCTTCCTGGACCAGCAGGGCTATACCCGCGTCCACGCCCAGGAAGGCGAGCCGGCCTCCGGGGCGGCCGAATCCAAGCCCGCCAGGGCTGCCAAGGGATCGAAGAAAACCAGGGACGACAAGGACGCCGCCGTGGCGCAGCGCGTGCTGCACGTGGTGCAGGACCGCTTCCGCTACGCCGGCGCCGAAACCGACCGCGTGATGGAAGCACTGGATACGGCGCTGCGCATGGGCGCCGGCCACCTGGCCGTGCACGTGCTGGATGACGAAGGCCGGGACGCCCAGGTCTGGAAGTACAGCGATCGCCTGCATTGCGCCGATTGCGACATCGAATACGCCGACCCGCTGCCCAGCTCGTTCTCGTTCAACTCGCCGCTGGGGGCGTGCGAAGCCTGCCGCGGCTTCGGCCGCGTCATCGGCATCGACTTCGGCCTGGTCATTCCCGACGAGAACAAGACCCTGCTGGAAGGCGCCATCAAGCCCTGGCAGACGGCCAGCTACAAGGAATGCCAGGACGACCTGCAGAAGTACGCGCCGCGCGCGGGCGTCCCCCTGTCCGTGCCGTGGAAGAGCCTGACGCCGCAGCAACAGGACTGGGTACTGCACGGCGACCCCGACTTCAAGGGCGGCAGCCAGGCCTGGAAGCACCAGTGGTACGGCGTGCAGCGCTTCTTCGCCTGGCTCGAAACCAAGGCCTACAAGATGCACGTGCGCGTGTTGCTGTCGAAATACCGCAGCTACACGCCCTGCCCCACCTGCCATGGCTCGCGCCTGAAGCCCGACGCCCTGCTTTGGCGCGTCGGCACCAAGGAAGAAGCCGATGCCGTCATGCCGTCGGAAGACGGCCGCTATCGCCGCTTCAAGCCGGTCCAGGCCAACTGGTCCGACGAACTGCTGTACCTGCTGGACGGCCTGTCCATCCACGACGTCATGCTGCTGCCCATCGAGCGCGTGCGCGTTTTCTTCGACAGCCTGCGCTACCACGGCGTGCTGGACGCCGCCACCGACCTGTTGCTGACGGAGGTGCGCGCGCGCCTGAAATTCCTCTGCGACGTCGGCCTGGGCTACCTGACCCTGGACCGGCAGAGCCGCACGCTGTCCGGCGGCGAAGTGCAGCGGATCAATCTCACCACCGCGCTGGGCACGTCGCTGGTCAACACGCTGTTCGTCCTGGACGAACCGTCCATCGGCCTGCACCCGCGCGACATGCATCGCGTGGTGGAGGTCATGCACCGGCTGCGCGACGCGGGCAATACGCTGGTCGTGGTCGAACATGACCCGCAAGTCATGGTGGCGGCCGACCGCATCATCGACATCGGCCCCGGCCCTGGCGAACGCGGCGGCAGCATCGTCTTCGACGGCACGCCGGCGCAGTTGCGCGCCGCGCGCACGCTGACCGGCGACTACCTGGGCGGCCGCCTGCGCGTGGAAGCGCCCCGTCCCATGCCCGTGGCGGCCAACACGCCGCGCCTGCTGCTGGAAGGCGTGAATGCCCACAACCTGAAGAATGTCTCGGTGGAAATTCCGCTGGGCCGCCTGGTGTGCGTCACCGGCGTCTCCGGTTCGGGCAAATCGACGCTGGTGCAGGACGTGTTGTATCCCGCCCTGCTCAAGCTCAAGGGCAAGCCGTCCGAAGCGCCCGGCGCGTTCGGACGCCTGCTGGGCGCGGAGCAGATCGCCGACGTGGTGCTGGTGGACCAGACCCAGATCGGCAAGACCGCCCGGTCCAACCCGGCCAGCTATGTCGGCGCCTTCGACGCCATCCGTAAGCTCTTCGCCCAGGCGCCGCTGTCGAAGGAACGCGCCTATACGGCGGGCACCTTCAGCTTCAACAGCGGCGACGGCCGCTGCCCGGTTTGCGGCGGCACCGGCTTCGAGCACGTCGAGATGCAGTTCCTGTCCGACGTCTACCTGCGCTGCCCGGACTGCGACGGCAAGCGCTTCCGCCCGGAAGTGCTGCAAGTTCGCGTCGAGCACCTGGGCAAGAGCGCGTCCATCGACGAAGTGCTGGAAATGACGGTGAGCGAGGCCCTGGATTTCTTCAAGGGCCTGCGCGATGTCCAGACCGGCCTGGCGCCGCTGGCCGACGTGGGCCTGGAATACGTGCGCCTGGGACAACCGGTGCCTACGCTCTCGGGCGGCGAGGCGCAGCGCCTGAAACTGGCCGGCCACCTGGCCGAGGCGGCCCGCAGCGGTATTTCCACCGCCAAGGTCGCCAAGAAGGGCAGCCTTTTCCTTTTCGACGAACCGACCACCGGCCTGCACTTCGACGACGTCGCGCGCCTGATGCGCGCCTTCCGCAAGCTGCTGGCGGCGGGCCATACCCTGCTGGTCATCGAGCACAACCTGGACGTGATCCGCGCCGCCGACTGGCTGCTGGACCTCGGCCCCGAGGGCGGCGACGCCGGCGGCCTGCTGGTGGGCACCGGCACGCCGCGCGACCTGATGGACAACCCCGCGTCGCACACGGGCGCCGCGCTGCGCGAATACGAACACGCCATCCTGCCGGCGGAGTCGGCAACGGCGCGCGTCGACGCGCTGGAGCTGGCGGAAGAAGCGCCTACCGCCGAATATGCCAAGAGCAATGCCGACAGCGACGCCAATGGCGACGGCACGCCCTTGCAGGCCGCGCTGCGCCGCCAGGCGCCGCTGTCGATCGAAATCCGCAACGCGCGCGAACACAACCTGAAGAACATCAGCGTGGAGATCCCACGCGACAAGTTCACCGTGATCACCGGCGTGTCGGGTTCCGGCAAGTCCACCCTGGCCTTCGACATCCTGTTCAACGAAGGCCAGCGGCGCTATCTGGAGTCGCTCAACGCCTATGCGCGCGCCATCGTGCAACCGGCCGGCAAGCCCGACGTGGACGCCATCTTCGGTATCCCGCCGACGGTTGCCATCGCCCAGCGCACGAGCCGCGGCGGCCTGAAGTCCACCGTCGCCACGATGACGGAGATCCACCACTTCCTGCGCCTGCTGTACGTCAAGCTGGGCGTGCAGTATTCGCCTGACTACAACGTGCCGGTCGAACCCCAGACGCCCGACCAGATCGTCGCGCGCATCCTGCGCGAACGCAGCGGCCAGCGCATCGGCGTGCTGGCGCCCCTGGTGACCGCGCGCAAGGGCTATTACACCGACCTGGCGAAGTGGGCCGGCGGCAAGGGCCATACGCACTTGCGGGTGGACGGCGTCTTCACGCCGGTCAGCCCGTGGCCGCGCCTGGATCGCTACAAGGAACACACCATCGAGCTGCCGGTGGCCGACGTCCTGGTCGATCCCGCCAACGAGGCCCCCTTGCGCGAAGCCGTGCGCAGCGCCCTGGACTACGGCCAGGGCGCCCTCAGCGTCCTGTGGCCGCTGGACGCCTTGCGCGAGAACCCCGACACCGTGCTGGAGCAGGCGCACTTTTCCACCAAGCGCACCTGCCCGATCAGCGGCGTCAGCTTTCCCGAGCTGGATCCGCGCATGTTCTCCTACAACTCCAAGCATGGCTGGTGTCCCACCTGCTTCGGCGCGGGGGTGGTCATGCCCGAGTTCGACGAGGAACAGACCGGCGAGGAAGCGGGCTGGAGCGAACGCTATGCGGGCGAAGCCGTGGTCTGCCCCACGTGCCACGGCCAACGCCTGAACCGCGTGGCCCTGCACGTGCGCTGGCGTGACCGGTCCATCGCCGAACTGGCCGCGATGTCCGTGAACGACGCGCATACTTTCTTCACCGGCCTGGTGGTGCGCGGCCGCGAAGCGGAGATCGCCCGCGATATCCTGGCGGAAATCCGCAGCCGCCTGAACTTCATGAAGGAGGTCGGCCTCGATTACCTGGCGCTGGACCGCGCGGCGCCCACGCTGTCCGGCGGCGAAGCGCAGCGCATCCGCCTGGCCGCGCAACTGGGTTCGAACATGCAGGGCGTGTGCTACATCCTGGACGAGCCCACCATCGGCCTGCACCCGCGCGACAACCGCATCCTGCTGGACGCGCTGGGCCGCCTGGAAGGCAACGGCAATACCCTGGTGGTGGTCGAGCATGACGACGACACCATCCGGCGCGCCGCCCACATCATCGACATCGGTCCCGGGGCCGGCGTGCGCGGCGGGCAGGTGGTGGCGCAGGGCACAGCGGACGACCTGATGAAAAACGAGAGGTCGGTGACCGGCCGCTACCTCGCGCAACCGCTACAGCACCCCTTGCAGGGACGCCGCGCGGTCGACAAGGACACGGCCTTCGTCGAGGTGCGCAACGCCCATCTGCACAACCTGCGCAATGTCAACGCACGCTTCCCCATCGGCCGCCTGAGCGTGGTCACGGGAGTGTCGGGTTCGGGCAAGTCGACGCTGGCGCGCGAAGTGCTGCTGGACAACCTGTTGCAGGCGGTCTCGCAGGGCGCGGCGCCCAAGTGGCACGGCTGCACGGGCATCAACGGCTGGGAAGCCCTGGACCGCGTGCTCGAGGTGGACCAGACGCCCATCGGCAAGACGCCGCGCTCCTGCCCCGGCACCTATATCGGCTTCTGGGACGACGTGCGCAAGCAGTTCGCCGAAACGAAGGAAGCGCGCATGCGCGGCTGGACGGCGGCCCGCTTTTCGTTCAATACCGGCGACGGCCGCTGCCCCATCTGCGAAGGCCAGGGCATGCGCACCATCGAAATGAACTTCCTGCCGGACGTGAAGGTGCCCTGCGATGCCTGCAACGGCGCGCGCTTCAACGTCGACACGCTGTCGGTGCAAATGCGCGGCAAGCATGCCGGCGAGGTCCTGTCCATGGAGGTCGACGATGCGCTGGAATACTTCGCCGCCCATCCCAAGGTCCGCCGCCCCTTGCAGCTGATGCAGGACGTCGGCCTGGGCTACCTGACGCTGGGCCAGCCCTCGCCCACCCTGTCCGGCGGCGAGGCGCAGCGCATCAAGCTGGTGGCCGAGTTGTCCAAGGCCAGGCTGACCGACGGTGTCATCACCACCGGCCGCGCGTCGCGCATCCCGCACACGCTGTACGTGCTGGACGAGCCGACGGTGGGGCTGTCCATGGCTGACGTGGAGAAGCTCATCCATGTGCTGCACCGCCTGGTCGAGGCCGGCAACACCGTGGTGGTCATCGAACACAACCTGGACGTGATCGCCGAAGCCGACTGGCTGCTGGACATGGGGCCGGAAGGCGGCAGCGGCGGCGGCCAGCTGGTGGCCCAGGGCACGCCGGAAGATGTCATGGCCCTGCGCGAAACGTCGCATACGGGCCGGGTGCTGGCGGAGTTCCTGCGACAATAGATGACCGTGCTGCCGTTTCGACACCGTCATGTATTGCCGTTTTGAAGACCGCCTGGCAGGCCAGGCACTGGAGCTGGTGGGTTTCCGCCGGCGCATCGACGCCCGCACGCCCCAGGAGCTGCCGGCGGCGCTTGCGGCCGTCGAGACCGCCCGGCGCGACGGGCATTGGGTGGCCCTAATGCTGGATTTCGAGTTGGGTGAGTGGCTGCTGCCCGAGGTCGTCGCCAACCAGGCCCAAGCCCAGGCCCAGGCCGATGGCCAGCCTTCCCGCGCCGATACGCCGGGCCGCAGCGCCATAGGGCGGGCCGCCGGGCGCAGTGGGGCCGGCGGCGTACAAGCCATGGCCGCCATGACGGGCGCCAATAGGGCAATCGCGCCGGACTCCCAGGATGACCGGCCAGCTTGCGCGGAGGCGACGTCGGCATCGGCAGGCGGAGCGGCTTGTGGACCCGGTACGAAGCCGGGGCCTTCACGCCCGCGCCCGCGCCTGCGGGCGCTGGTCTTCGACGGGGTCGTGCGGGGCCAGCCGTGGCCCACGCCGGCCGACGCCGGCAGCCGCATCACGGATGTGCGACCGCGCACCCCGCACGCGGAATACCTGGCGCAGGTCGACGCCATACGCGCCGGCATCGGCCGCGGCGACTACTACCAGGTCAATTACACCCAGCCCGTTGACCTGCGCGTGCAGGGCGACCCGCGCGAGCTCTATGCGCGCATCGCGGCCGCCAACCCCGTCGCGCACGCCGCCTATATCGAGGACGGGACCCAGAGCATTCTTTCTTTTTCTCCTGAACTGTTCGTGGCCCGCCATGGCGCCACGCTCACCGCCCGGCCGATGAAGGGCACGGCGCCGCGCGACCCCGATCCGGAGCGCGACGAAGCGCTGGGCCGCGACCTGCATGCCAGCGCCAAGAACCGGGCCGAGAACCTGATGATCGTCGACTTGCTGCGCAACGACCTTGGCCGCCTGGCCGAACCAGGATCGGTCAAGGTGGACGCCCTGTTCACGCTCGAACGCTACCCCACCGTCTGGACCATGACATCGACCATCAGCGCGCAGGCCCCGCACGCCGCGTTGGGCGACGTGCTGGCCGCCCTGTTTCCCTGCGGGTCGGTAACCGGCGCGCCCAAGATCGCCGCCATGCGCCAGATCCGCCGCGCGGAAACGGCCCCACGCGGGCTATATTGCGGCAGCATAGGGTGGCTGGCGCCGGACGGCGATTTCTCCCTGAACGTCGCCATCCGCACGCTGGTGCTGGACGCCGACGGCCACGGCGTCTATGGCGCGGGCGGCGGCATCGTCTTCGATTCCGAGCCCGAGGCGGAATGGCAGGAGTGTTTGTGGAAGGCGCGTATCCTGGCGCATTGACAGGCGAGGGACTGCCGGACCGCCGGACTGCAACACAAGGACTTCATGACGATGACCGATAGCCAGCCTTCTCTCATAGAAACCATGCGCGTCGAACCCGATGGCCGCATCCTGCTGCTGGACCGGCACCTGGGCCGCCTGCAGGTGTCATGCGCCGCGCTGGACCGCCCCTTCCATGGCGAGGCCTTGCGCGAACAAGTTCTGACCGCCGCCGGCAAATCGCGCACGCCCGGCGCGCAACGGGTGCGCCTGCTGGTCGATGCCGACGGCCAGGCCACGGTGCGGGCCACGCCGCTGCCCGACCTGCCGCCCTTGCCCGCGGTGCGCCTGTGGCCCACGCGCCTCGATTCGCGGGAACCCCTGCTGCGCTACAAGACCACGCGGCGGCACTGGTACGACGCGCCCACCGCCTGGCTGGCCGAGCACCCGGCTTTCTTCGATGTCCTGTTGTGCAATGAGCGGGGCGAGTTGTGCGAAGGCAGCCGCAGCAATGTCTACCTGCAACTGGGCGGAAAGTGGTTCACGCCGCCCATCGACTGCGGTTGCCTGCCCGGCGTGCAGCGCGCGGAACTGCTGGAAGGGGGATGGGTCGAGGAGCGCCTGCTCTACGAGGACGATTTCCCGCGCGCGCGCGGCATCCGCCTGTCCAACGCCTTGCGCGGCTGGTTCGACGTGGAATGGGTGCGCACGCCCCCGGCCGACAACGGCGACGCCGGCTAGGGGGCAAGCGTTCAGCGTTTTTCCAGCGCGTAGACCAGCGTATCCAGCCAGGTCAGCCCGCGCTCGGCGAACTTCGGTTCCTTGTCCAGCATGGCGCGGCGATCCAGCTGCCGCACTTGCGTATGGCCTTCATACAAGGCCTGCACCTCGGCGTCGCCGACCGAGAACGGCGGCCCGGGCATCTGGTCCTGCTCATAATCCAGCGTGATCAACAGGCCGCGCGCGCCCGTGGGCAGGCTCGCATAGACGTGCGCTGCATACCGCTTGCGCATCTCCGGCGGCAGGGCGATCAACGCCGCGCGGTCGTACACGCCCGCGCAGCCGGCCAAGGCCTGCGCATCCAGCGCGAAGATGTCGCCGCACAGGATCTCGATATTGCCGGCGCTGTACAGGTCGCCTGCCGCGGTGGCCCGCACGCTGGGCGTCAGGCCGTTCCCCGTGAAGAACTGCTCGACCGCCAGGGGCGACAGCTCCACCCCCAGCACGGAATATCCCTGCTGCGCCAGCCACGCCATGTCCAGCGTCTTGCCGCACAGCGGCACCAGCACGCGGCCGCCGGACGGCACGCCCAGCCCCGGCCAATACTTGGCCAGCAAGGGCGTGACACGTTCCTGATGAAACCCCGTGATGCCTTCGCGCCAGCGATCGAGCCAGAATTGCGCTTCCATGTAAGCTATTCCTCCGCCGTCCATTCCACCTGCACGCCCAGGCTGCGCAGGTTCTCGACAAAATGCGGGTGCGCGCGCCGGATGGGCGTCGCGTTGCGAATTTCCGAACGGCCTTCGATGCTCGCCGCCACCATGAACAGCGCGATGGCCACGCGAATGATGTAGGGACTTTCCACCACCGCCGGCCCCATGGGCGCCCCGCCGCCGAAGGTAATCAGGCGATGCGGGTCGGAAAGGAACACGTGGGCGCCGAATTTGGACAGTTCCGTGGTCCAGCCCAGCGCGCCGTCATAGACCTTGTTCCAGAACATGGCATTGCCCTGCGCGCGCACGCCCAGCGCGATGAAGATCGGCAGCAGGTCCACCGGCACGTAGGGCCACGGCGCGGCTTCCACCTTGGTCAGCACGTTGCTGGTGAAAGGCACCTGCACCTTCAGGGGCCCGGACACTGAAGCTCGCGACCAGCCGTCCTCGTGCGAGATGTGCACGCCGAACTTGGCGAAGGTGCGGTCGATCAGCGGGAAGTTGCCGGGCACGCTGTTGCGCACCACCACATCGCCGCCGGTGATCGCGCCCAGCGCCAGGAAAGTGGTGATCTCGTGGAAATCTTCCTCGAAGCGGAACTCGCCGCCGCGCAAGGCCTTGCCGCCCCGCACCGATAGACGCGACGTGCCCAGGCCTTCGATATGCGCGCCCATCATCGTCATGAAGCGGCAGAATTCCTGCACATGCGGCTCCGACGCGGCATTGTTCAGCGTGGAAAGCCCGTCGGCCGCCACCGCGCACAGCACGAAGTTTTCCGTCGTGGTGACCGAGGCATAGTCCAGCCAGTGGTCTGTCGCCTTGAGGCTGCCCGCGCGTCGCACCAGCAGCGAACCGTCCTGCCGCTCGATGGTGCCGCCGAAGCGCTGGAACACGTCCACGTGCGGATCGATCTCGCGCACGCCCAGCGTGCAGCCTTTTACGTTGTCTTCCAGGCGCGCGACGCCGAAGCGCGCCAGCAAGGGCGGCACCAGCATGATGGACGAGCGCATTTCCTCGGGCAGGTGATGATGCGCCGGGTCGAAGACCGTATCGCGATGGCACAGGTCCAGCGTGCGGGTCGCGGGATCGAGCGTAACCTGGCTGCCCAGGGTGCGGAAGATTTCCAGGATCTTGCGTACGTCGGTGATGTCCGGCACGCCGTGCAGTCGCAAGGGCTCGGACGTCAACAGGGTCGCGCAGAGGATGGGTAGTACAGCGTTCTTATTGGCCGAGGGCGTAATGCGGCCGCGTAGGGGCGTGCCGCCGTGGACGATGAGATTGGACATGGAACGTGTCTAAATGAAACAGGCGTATGAACGACCGCCATGCCGGCGTACCGGCATGAGGCCGATGGGAGTGGCAGCAGTTTACTCGCCTCGGGGCGAGGCGACCGTGCTCTGCACGTATATCTTCGCGTAGGCTTCGCGGATATACGCGCTGATCTGCTCCTGCCGCCGGTCGATATGCTTTTCCAGCACCGTCGCGCACGCATCGGCGTCACGCGACCGCAGCGCGGCGATGACGGCATCGTGGTCGTGCGGCACGCCGCGGCGCTGATCGGCGAGTTCGATATCGATCCATCGCACGAAGCGGATGCGCTCGTTGATATTGCGCAACACCTGCTGCATCTCGGCATTGCCGGACAGCGCCATCACCCGCTGGTGGAAGGCCTCGTCCAGCTCGGCCAGCGCCGGCGTGGACAAGCTGCTGGAGCCGGGCTTGGCGCGTTCCAGGAAATCGGCCAGTTCGGCGATGTCCGCGTCGCTGGCACGCGCCACGGCCAGGCGCACGGCGCCCGTCTCCAGGATCTTGCGCATTTCATACAGCGAATAGATCTCGCGCGCGTCCAGCGCGCGGCAAAAGAAACCCTTGCCCGGCGACGAGGTCAGCAGGCCTTCCGTATTGAGGCGGTGCAGGGCCTCGCGCAGCGGCGTGCGGCTGATCCCCAGGTGTCGCGCCAGCGCCGGTTCGTTGATGCGCTCGCCCGGCTTGAAGCGGTAGGACACCGCCATGACCTTGATCCGCTCGTAGGCGCGATCGACGATGCTGTCGGAAGGGGCGGCGCTGGCATGCATGCTTTTTTGCGACGATTCGTTTGCGATGACTAGTCCGCGACGATATGCGCGCGGTCGGCCACGGCTTTCCAGGTCGCGATATCGTCGCCGATCTGCTTGGCGAATGCCTGGGGCGTGCTGCCCATGGGCTCGACGCCCAGCCGCCCCAACACGGCCTTGCCTTCCTCCGAGCCGGCGAATTGAGCCACGCCCGCCTGGATCTTCTGGACGACAGCCGGCGGCGTGCCCGCGGGCGCCACGATGCCGTACCAGAACACCGCGTCGAATCCGGGGATGCCCACTTCCGCGAACGACGGCGTATCGGGCAGCAGGTCCGTCCGCTGCGTCACGGCCAGGGCCCGCAGCTTGCCGGCCTTGACGTACTCCGCGGACGCCACGGGGTTGTCGAAGAAGGCCTTGACCACGCCGCTCATCAAGTCCGTATAGGCCTGCGACGCGCCCTTGTAGGGCACGTGCGTCATGGACACCTTCTGGTCGAGCTCGAGCATTTTCGTAATCAGGTAACCCAGCGTGGTCGGCCCGACCGACGCGTATTCCACCGTCCCCGGATGCTGGCGCAGGTAGGCGATGAAGGCCTTCATGTCCGGCGCCGGAAAATTCGGCGTGATCGCCAGCACGTAGCCCGTGCTGCCGATCTCCGACACCGGCGCGAAACTGGTCAGCGGATTATAGGGGGTGTCCTTCATCAGGATGGCCGACGTCACGTGGGTGCTGGACGTTGCGATGCCCAGGGTATAGCCATCGGGCGGCGCCATCGCCACCACGTGGGACCCCAGCGTTCCGCCGGCGCCGGGCTTGTTCTCCACGACCACCGGCTGGCCCAGCGTCGTGCCGAGGGACTTGGCGACCGCGCGGGCCACCAGGTCGGTGCCGCCGCCAGGCGGAAACGGCACCACCAGGCGGATGGGACGCGTGGGCCAGTCGGCGGCCGCGGCGGTTCCGCAGGCCAGGCCCGCGAGACCCAAGGCAAGCAGGACGGCGGACAGGCGCCGGGTCCACTTCGTAGCGATGACGGACATGGAGGAGACTCCTTGCGATAGTTGGCCGGTGGTCGGCCAGTGGTCGGTCTATAGCTGGCCGGTAGTTGCCCGCCAGTTGGCCGGTAGTTGGCCTTTGAGGTAGTTGGCCCTTGAGTAAGGGCGACGCCGCGTCAGGACGACTTCTGTCCGCCGACCACGCTGGGATAGACGACGTCATCGCCGCGCGCGAACATCCACGCCATGTCCTCCTTGGACAGGTACTCCGGGCGCGTCTTGTGCAAGCCCGCCAGCGTCTCGACGATGATGTTGCGCTTCACCTCCGAGACCAGCACATTGGTGCGGTGATAGCACTCCGATACGTTGCGGCCCAGGACGGTAAAACCGTGGCGGCGCATGATGATGCAGTTGGTGTCGGCGATGAACGTCTTGATCGGCCCCACATCCTCCTCGACGTTCAGGCTGGCCGGAAGGTAATGGGCAGGCTTCTGCATCAGGTAGGAAAACGTCAGCGACGTGCTGCGTATCTCCTCGAAGCCGGCGGCCAGGAAGGCGATGGTCTCGTCGTGATGCAGGTGGATCACGCAATTCACGTCGGGCCGCAGCCGCAGGATTTCCCGGTTCATCTGGTGCCCCACCGTCGTCGGCCGGCCGCCATGCAGGATGCGCCCGCAGGGAATATCGGTGATGACCAGATCGTCCAGCGTCATCTCCTCCAGCGATACGGCCGACGGCTTGGCGTAGGCCACGCCGTCGGGGTAATCCGGATGCGGCACGCGGATCACCATGCCGCCCAGGGAACTCTGTACATAGCCGCGCGATACCAGCATGCCGGCGTACTTCAGGTAGGACTGGGCAATCTTCTCGTCGAAATGAACGTTGGGGTCGGGGGTCAGCTCATTGACGCGATAGGCGGGCGTTGCGGTAGTCATCGGGATCGACCTCGGCTCGGTGCGCTGCCGACGGGCCGGCAACGGGGTATAAATTCAGAATTCTGACGTGTATACACACTGGAATTCTGATTTGGCCGCTTCCGGCGCTCAATCGGGGTATACCCCCGGGCCGTTAATGGATCGCCCAAAGCCACGCGGGCGCCCTCAGGCGCCCGCGCGTGGGAAAAACAGGAAAGGATCAGGCCGGGGCCAGAATGCGCCGCAGCGCGCGGTCCGCCGCCGCCATGCCCATGGCCGCCGTAACAGTCACCACCGACCCGTAGCCGGCGCAGGACAGGCCTTGGGGCGCCGGGCCCGCCGCCACCTGGGCGCCCATGTCGTCCTCGGCCTCGTGCGCCAGCATCCAGGCGGCCGGCAGTATGGGCGGCTGGTCGAACCACAGGGCCTCGACCTGCATCTTGGGCACGCGCTTGCGGACCTTGCCGGCCTGGTCCGCCGCCTTGGGATAGCCATGCTCGCGCCGCAGCTTGTTGCGCAGCTTGGCCAGCAGGGCGTCATTGAGCGCGCTCGACAGGTCGCCGGCGCGCAGCGCCAGCGGGTCCGTCTTGCCGCCGGCGCCGCCGCAGACCAGCAGTGGACAGCCCAGGTGGCGGGCATGGCGCACCATCGCGATCTTGGCCGCGACCTGGTCGGTGCAATCGATGATCATGGCGTAGGGTCCCGGCAGGACCAGGCCCACGTTGTCCGGGGTGACGAAGTCATCCACGCAATGCACGACGCATTCCGGATTGATGCCGGCGATGCGATCGGCCATGGCCTGTATCTTGGCCGCCCCGAGCGTACCGGTCAGCGCATGGATCTGGCGGTTGACGTTGGATTCGGCGATATGGTCCAGGTCGATCAGCGTCAACGCGCCGATGCCGCAGCGCGCCAGCGCCTCGGCGGTCCAGGAGCCGACGCCGCCCAGACCGGCCACCGCCACATGGGCGGCGCGCAGCCGTTGCGGCGCCAGCGGTCCGTAAAGGCGGGCCAGGCCGCCGAAGCGCCGTTCGGCGTCGATATCGCAGGAAGGGAGAACCGTCGTCATGATGGCGCGATTTTCTCACGCCCCGGCCCGGTCCACATGCCCGGGCCCGCGCGCCTCAGTTCAATTCGAGCTTGTACCCCACGCCATAGATCGAGCGGATCAGGTCGTGCCCGGGCATCACCGCGTCGAATTTGCGTCGCAGGTTCTTGATGTGGCTGTCCACCGTGCGATCGGTCACCACGCGGTGGTCGGCATAGAGGTGATTGAGCAGGTGTTCGCGCGACAGGATATTGCCCTCCGCCGCCGCCAGCGCCTGCAGCAGGCGGAACTCCACCGGCGTCAACGACAGGACCTGTCCGTCCAGCTTGGCCGAGTGATGCTCGGGACGGATCTCCAGCAGGGACTGCGCGGGCAGACCGCTGCTCTTGGCGCGCGCCCGGCGCAGGATGGCCTTGACGCGCGCGACCATCTCGCGCGGGCTGAAGGGCTTGCAGATGTAGTCGTCGGCGCCCATTTCGAGCCCGATCAGGCGATCGATTTCCTCGACCCGAGCCGTCAGCATGATGACGGGCACATCGCTGAAGGTGCGCAGTTCGCGGCATATTTCCAGGCCGTCGCGGCCAGGCAGCATCAGGTCCAGCAACACCAGTTCCGGCTTCCTGGCGCGTATCGCCGCCAGCGCCTCGCGCCCATCGGCGATGTGCTCGGTCTCGAAATGCGCGGCCTGCAGATAATCGGTGACCAGGGAGGCCAGCTTGGGTTCGTCTTCTACGATGAGGATCATGGGATTCCCGCGAGTTCTATGTGATCGGCCCCTTCGGCCAGGGGAATTTCGATACGGACGGCCAGTCCGCCCAGGGGCGAAGGCATGGCCTTGATGGTGCCGCGGTGTGATTCAACGATGCGTTGGCAGATCGCCAGACCCAGCCCGGCGCCGCCGCTTTCGCGGCTGCGCGAGGCGTCGACACGGTACAGCCGGTCGAACAGGCGCGGCAAGTGCTGCGCCGGCACGCCCGGCGCCGAATCCTGGCACTCGACCACCAATTGCTGCCCTTCGGTGCGCACATCGACCTGGACGCGGCCGCCAGGATCGGTATAGCGCAGGGCGTTTTCCAGCAAGTTATTCATCAATTGCATCAGGCGCTGCCGGTCCCCCTCGATGGTCGCGCCCGGTTCTGCGACCGTGACCTCGATGGACAGGCCGCGCGCCCTCATGCGGTCATGGAAAGCGTCGGCGGCCATGGCGGCGATCTCACCCATGTCCACCGGTTCCATGCGATACGACAGCGCCCCCACGTCCGCCAGCGACAGGTCGTAGAGGTCGTCGATCAGCTTGCTCAGCAGGCCGACCTCCGACTGCAGCGACGCCAGCGCCGCCGGCGAGAACGACCGCACGCCGTCCTGCAAGGCCTCCAGTTCGCCGCGCAGCACCGCCAGCGGCGTGCGCAACTCGTGAGAAATATCGGCCATCATCTCGCGCCGCGAGGCTTCCGTACGTTCGAGCGCGTGCGCCAGCCGGTTGAAATCCTGGCCCAGCCGGCCCAGCTCGTCGGCCGAGGTGACATTCACCCGCGTGGCGTAATCGCCGGCCGACAGCTTGTGCGTGGCGCGCGCCAGCCGCCGCACCGGCGCCAGGAAGACCCGCGCCAGCAGAATGCTGACCACCGCCGCCAGCAAGGTAGACAGGATGCCGATGACCCAGGTCGCTTCCGATTGCTCCCGCTGGAAGCGCTGGTCCGACTCGTTGGGCAGGCGGTCCGGAAAAGGCGTGACCAGCCAGCCCACCGTCAGGCCATTGACGTTGATCGCGTGCCGCGGCGCGCTGGCCAGCGGATTGCCGCCCGCGACGACGCGCAACTGCGCATCCAGCAAGGTGAAGGGGGGCGTCAGGAAATCGTGTCCGCGCGGCGGCCCGTCCATGCCGTCGTCCGGCTCGAATGGGCCGCCGGGAGGCTCGTCCCGCTCGCCGGGGCTTCCTGTCCGCGGCCCCGGCCCCGGGCCCGGCCTGTGGGGCGGCCACAGGAAGCCGCCGAAGTCCGGAGGCAGGTCGAAGGGGCCACGCCCGCGATACGCGCGCGGCGGCATGCCTTCGTCCGGCGGCGGCAGGGTCAACAAATGGTTCCACAGTGAATCGTTGCCGCGCAAGGCATCCCAATCGCCGTCATCGCGATACACGTCCGCCAGGGTCTGGCGCAGACGCTCGATGCGACGGCCTTCGCGCTCCTTGACGTAGGAGAAGAAATGCCGCTCGAAGTTCCAGCGCACGGCCGCCCCCATCGCCAGGGTGACGGCCAGGCAGGTAGCCAGTATGGCCAGGAAAAGTTTGAAGGTGATGCCTAATTTCATGGCGGATAAAGACGCGCGTCCCGCGGCCGAATCGGCCTGTGCCGAGCGAATGTTAACCATGGCGAGCGGCCTGTGGCGCTAGTTTGCGTTGGGTTTCATAAAATCTACGCATTAGCTTTCATTCCGCACACAAGCAACATAAACGTGCGCTCCGTCAATACGCGCAGATAGGGACGGGTTAGCGGTGATTTGGAAAAGTTAGGCGACAAAGGGAGATATGCGCTCGCCAAGCCCCCCGGCATACGCTGGTTTTTGCTGCACCGCAACTCGACATAGCCGGGAGTACGGCACAAAATAGCAACAAATAACGCCGTGTCAGTTACTCCCCTTCCCCCCTCCGATGAAGCCGCAGTGCCCGCCATTTCCGGGGCGGCGCTGCTTTGCATCATCAATATGTTGAATCACGTGGCCCTCACCGGCGGCCGCGTCACCGTGTCCCTGAGCGCGCTGCATCTGGGCATGTCGACCTTCAAGGTCGGAGCGCTTATCGCGGTTTTCGCCATACTTCCCATGCTTTTCTCCGTAAAAGTCGGAAGATGGGTGGATCACGTGGGTATCGCCCGGCCCATGGCCTATGGCACGGGGCTGCTCATCTGCGGCACGCTGGCGCCCGCGCTGGTGCCCAGCCAGGTCACCCTGCTGCTGGCATCCAGCTGTATCGGCATCGGTTTCATGCTGCACCAGGTCGCCACCCAGAACATCCTGGGGATGGCGCCGCATCGCACCCGCCTGCGCAACTTTTCCTGGATGTCGCTGGCGCTGGGAGCGTCCGGCTTCAGCGGCCCGCTGTTCGGCGGCATCGCCATCGACCATATGGGCAACGACGCCGCCTTCGCCCTGCTGTCCCTGGGCCCCATCGGCGCCGCTGCGGGCCTCTACCATATGCGCGACCAATTGCGCAGCGTGCGGCCCAGCGCGGCGGGGGATGTCGCGCGGCGCAATATCCGGGAACTGATCGCCCTGCCCGCGTTGCGCCGTATCCTCTTCGTCAACACCATCCTCTCGGGCGCGTGGGACAGCCACCTCTTCATTGTCCCCATTTTCGGGGTGTCGATAGGGCTGTCGGGCACCACGATCGGCATCATACTGGCTTCGTTCGCGGCGGCAACTTTCGTCATTCGCCTGCTTCTTCCCCTTATCCAGCGGCGCGTGACCTCCTGGACCCTGATACGGATGGCCATGGGCACCGCAGCGGCGGATTTCATGATTTACCCGCTGTTCACCGATGTAGTCTTCCTGATCGGACTTTCCTTTGCCTTGGGCCTGGCCCTGGGGGTCAGCCAGCCCAGCATCCTGGCCCTGCTGCACCAGCACTCGCCGCCGGGACGCGCAGCCGAGACCGTGGGGCTGCGCATGGCCCTGATCAACGGCTCCCAGGTATCCCTCCCATTGACCTTCGGCGCGCTCGGTGCGGTAATCGGGGTAGCTCCACTGTTCTGGGCCTACGCCCTCGCCTTGATGGCGGGCGGTTGGTTCAATCGCAACCCGCCCACGGAAGCGGAGCGCTGAACCCCGTTTTTGCAACCCGCCTGAAGTGAATTTGCGTGAACGCCGCGACAACGCCATGCCCCCGCCCCTCCGACATTCCTTTCCGCCTCTGGACGCCGGACGAACGGCAAGCCTCGCTGGACGAGGCACTGCGTGACTGGCGGGAAGGCGAAGACGTCTGGGTTTTTGGGTACGGATCGCTGATCTGGCGGCCGGAGTTCGACTTCCTGGAACGGCGCAAGGCCATGCTGCGCGGCCATCACCGCGCCTTGTGCCTGTGGTCCCGGGTGAATCGGGGAACCCCGGAAACGCCCGGACTGGCGTTTGGCCTGGACCGGGGCGGCTCCTGCCAGGGCATGGTCTACCGCCTGCATGGCCAGGCCGTGCGCGAGCGCTTCACGGCGCTCTGGCAGCGCGAAATGTCCACCGGTTCCTACCTGCCGCGCTGGTTGCGCTGCGCCACCGACGACGGCCCCGTGCGCGCGCTGGTATTTGTCATGAACCGCGCCAGCCCGGCCTATATCGCCGCCCTCCCGGACGCGGAGGTGGTGGCGATCGTGCGCCGCGCCAGCGGCAAGTACGGCCCCTGCACCGACTACGTCATGCAAACCGCCCATGCGCTGCGGGAGGCCGGCATCCACGACCTACGCCTGCAACGCCTGGCGCGGCTGCTGGAAGCCGAAACGGAACCGCTGCCGGAATCCTGAGCCGGCCGTACGCGCGCGTAACCCGCGTAACGCGCGTCCCCCCTCCTGACCCAGCGCAAAGCCGTCCGGACGGCAACGGCGTTACACTGATCGGGTTTCTTTTGCATCGCGGCGCTTCCGCCGCCGCGCCCGCCATCATGAGCCTTGCCGATCTGCGCCAGACCTACGACAAGAACGAGCTGCTGGAATCCCAGGCGGCCGCGTCGCCCTTCGATCAATTCGCTGCCTGGTTCGACGAAGCGCTGGCCGCCGAAGTCCCGGAACCCAACGCCATGACCCTGGCCACCGTCGATGCCGCGGGCCAGCCGTCGGCGCGCATCGTGCTGGTCAAGGGCGCGGACGAACGGGGTTTCGTGTTCTACACCAATTACGAATCGCGCAAGGGCCATGACCTGGCCGTGAACCCGCGCGCCAGCCTGCTGTTCTTCTGGCAGCCGCTGGAGCGGCAGATCCGTATCGAGGGCCACATCGAAAAAGTCTCGCCCGAGGAATCGGACGCCTACTACAAGAGCCGCCCGCTGGGTTCGCGCATCGGCGCCTGGGCGTCGCACCAGAGCCAGCCGGTCACGCGCGAAGCCCTGGAAGCCAGCACACGCGAATTCGAGCAGCGCTATGGCGAAAACCCGCCGCGGCCGCCGCATTGGGGCGGCTATCGCGTGGTGCCGTCCCGCTTCGAATTCTGGCAGGGCCGGCCTTCGCGGCTGCACGACCGCCTGGTCTATGAACTCGATGCCAGGCAATGGCGACTGAGCCGCATCTCGCCCTGATTCCGGATTCTCGCGCCCTTGCGCACCTATCGCAGCGCCCTATCGCAGCATGCCCGCTTCTCCGCCCGCTTTCGACTCCACATATTTCCGCACGGCCCTGGGCCGCTTCGCTACCGGCGTGACCGTGGTCACCGCCATGACCGAAGATGGCCAACCGGTGGGCATGACCGTCAGCTCCTTCAATTCGGTTTCGCTCAATCCGCCGCTGGTCCTGTGGAGCCTGTCGCGCGACTCGTCTTCCCTGGCGGCGTTGCAGCACTGCCAACACTACGTCATCAACGTCCTGTCCGCGGACCAGCTTACGCTGGCCAAGCGCTTCGCGCGCGGCAGCACGCCCGAACGCTACGCGGGCGTGCCGACGCGGCGCGCGCCGGGCGGCACCTTGATGCTGGGCGACGAGTGCGCCGCCTGGTTCGAATGCCGCAACCGCAGCCGCTATGAAGAAGGCGACCACGTCATCATGGTGGGCGAGGTGGAACATTGCGGACACAGCGGCGCCCTGCCGCTGGTCTATCATGCGGGCGGCTTCGACCTGACACCGCAGCCGGAACAAACCCGCTGACGCTTACTCTTTCCTTGCCATGCTGCATAACGACTACATCCTGACCCTTTCCTGCCCGGACCGAACCGGCATCGTCTACCGCGTCAGCGGCCTGTTGTTCGAACTGGGCTGCAACATCCTGGATTCGCAGCAATTCGGCGACGAGGAGACCGGACGCTTCTTCCTGCGCGTGCACTTCGACCTGCCGGCGACCACCGGCGCCGACGCCTTGCAGGCGCGCTTCGACGCCCTGGCGCAGGACTACGGCATGGACATGCAAATCCATGATGCGCGCCGCAAACAGCGCCTGCTGATCATGGTCAGCAAGCAGGGACATTGCCTGAACGACCTTCTGTTCCGGGTCAAGAGCGGCCAGCTGCATGCGGAGATCGCGGCCGTGGTGTCCAACCACAATGACTATGCGGACCTGGCGACGTCCTACGGCGTGCCCTTCCATCACCTGCCGGTCAGCGGCCAGAACAAGGCGCAACAGGAGCGCGAGGTGCTCGACCTGGTGGCGCGCGAAGGCGTGGACCTCGTGGTCCTGGCGCGCTACATGCAGATCCTGTCATCGGACATGTGCCGGGCGCTGTCCGGGCGGGCCATCAACATCCACCACAGCTTCCTGCCCAGCTTCAAGGGCGCGCGGCCTTACCACCAGGCGCACCAGCGTGGCGTCAAGATCATCGGCGCCACGGCCCATTATGTGACGGCGGACCTGGACGAGGGCCCCATCATCGAGCAGGACATCGAACGCGTCGACCACACCATGACCGCGCAAGACCTCACCCAGGTCGGCAGCGACGTTGAATCGCTGGTGCTTTCGCGCGCCGTGCGCAGCCACATCGAACACCGCATCCTGCTTAACGGCGCCCGCACGGTCGTCTTCCGCTAGGGCGAACTGGGCAGCCGCACGGTAAAAGGCCCCGCCTGCGGGGGCAGGCGGGGCCGGGTACTGCTCACTTCTACTGCTTACTTCAACTGCTCACTTCTACTGCTTACTTCCCGGTACTCCACACGCGGCCGCTGTATAGCCGCCGCATGACGTCTTCACCATCATCGCGGCGCGCACGGGGGCGCCGCGACATCCTGCTTCTCCTTCAGCCCCCGAACGGCACGTTGTCGCTGTCGCCGAACGCGACCGCGCCGGGCTGCTGCGCCACTTCGGCGGCGACCTGGGCGCGCGACACGTCGGAGTCGGCTTGGGCGGTGAACGGGGCATTGTCGATGTCGCCGCGGGACACCAGGCCGTCATGCTTGGCTTGTTGCAGCTCGGCCTGGACTTGCGCGCGGCTCGTCGAACTGTAGGTCTTGCCGTAGACGCCTGGGAAAGGCGCATTGTCGGCTTGGGCAGCGCCGATCAGCGCGAACGAAATAATCAGCGAGGTGGCGATGGTCTTCATGGCAGTTCTCCTAGTCCTTGTCGTGGGACCAGACCGGTTCGGGTGATTCCGGGGCGGTCTGTTGCTGTTCCCGATGGACTGAATTCTGCGCGTCTCGACCTTAGGGATAAACCCTAGTCTATCGAAATAACTATTCCATATTTGATGGCAATCCGTTGATCTTCCTTGTCATGGCGATAAGGGCATCTTCGGATCGGAATTTGTGACGGCAGGCCCCGGGCGCCGCGGTATCGACAGGGGCGTCCCGCTCTCCAGGAGGAGACGCCATGCCGCTCAATGCACCAGGATCTTGGACAGGAACTGCCGGGCCCGGGGCGAGCGTGCCTCCGGATTGCCGAAGAATTCCTCCTTGGGGCTATCTTCGACGATATGTCCGCCAACATCCATGAAAACGACGCGATTCGCCACCTTGCGCGCGAACCCCATCTCATGGGTCACCACCATCATCGTCATCCCCTCGCGCGCCAGGTCCACCATCACATCCAGCACCTCGTTCACCATCTCGGGGTCCAGGGCCGACGTGGGCTCGTCGAACAGCATCGCGATCGGATCCATCGCCAGCGCCCGCGCGATCGCCACCCGTTGCTGTTGCCCGCCGGACAACTGGCCGGGGAACTTGTCCTTGTGCGCGCTCAGGCCCACGCGCTCCAGCAGGATCAGGCCACGCTCGCGCGCCTCGTCCTTGTCGCGTCCCAGCACCTTTACCTGGGCCAGCGCCAGGTTCTCCGTCACCGTCAAATGCGGGAACAGCTCGAAATGCTGGAAAACCATCCCCACGCGCGAGCGCAGCTTGGGCAGGTTGGTCTTCGGGTCGCCCACCGAAATCCCGTCGACGACGATCTCGCCCTTCTGGAACGGCTCCAGCGCGTTAACGGTCTTGATCAGGGTGGACTTGCCCGACCCGGACGGCCCGCAGACCACCACTACCTCGCCCTTGGCGACCGATGTGGTGCAGTCGTTGAGCACCTGGAAATCGCCGTACCACTTGCTGACTTTCTTGATTTCTATCATTACCTATACCCTTGGGGACGCCCGCCTCGATGGAGAGGATGGCCATGCGATGCCGTGGGGCCGCGAACAGCCGCGGCGCCATGAGGCAGACCATGGAATACACCAACGATGGCCTGCGGCACCATCGGGAAAACCCCGCGGAGTGGACGCGGCGCCGGTCGCACCGACCGCAGCGACCGCAGCGACCGCAGCGACCGCAGCGATCGCGCCACTCGTGCCGGTCGCGCCCATCGCCTCGGACGCACCGATCGCGCCGCTCAAGCGTGCGTATCGCCGCCCGCGACGGTTTGCAGCCAGCCCTGGAATATTTTCAGGGTTTCCCCCCGGCTGCCCGATTCGGGATAGCTGAAGTAATAGCCGTGCGGCACCCGCAATACGCCCGGACAGGCCTGCGCGACGCGGCCGGCATCCAGCGCGTCCTGCGCCAGGAAGCGCGGGACCAGTCCCACCCCCAGCCCGGCCTCGGCCGCGGCCAGCACCATGGTGAACAGCTCATAGCGCGGACCGCCGGCGGCATGCGGAGCGAAATCATGGCGATTCTGTCCGTACCAGTCGCGCCAGGCATCCGGGCGCGAGGACAGGTGCAAATGGGGCATGACGCCCAGCGGCCCTTCCCCTTCCCGGCGCGCGTCCGCCATCGTGGGCGCGCAGACCGGCACCAGTTCCTTCTCGCGGAACAGCAGCACGCCCCGGGTACCGGGCCACACATGGTCGCTGTGATACAGCGCGCCATCGAAAGGCTGGTCCTTGAACTGGAAGGGCAGGGTACGCACGGACAGGCTGACGGTGATGTCCGGATGGCGCCGGGCGAAATCCGCCAGGCGCGGAATGAGCCACGTGGTGGCAAGGGTCGGCACCACGGCGATATGCAGGCTGCGGCCCATTCCGGTGCGGCTGACCAGGCCAAAGGTGTCCTTCTCGATCTGGTCCAGGTGCTGGCGGATGCGGCCGGCGTACTCGGCGCCGTGGTCGGTCAGCACGATGCGCCGGCGCACCCGGGTGAACAGCTGCACGCCCAGCCGCTGCTCCAGGCTGGCCACCTGGCGGTAGACGGCGCTGTGGGTCAGCGACAATTCCTCGGCGGCCCGGGAGAAGGTGCCCAGGCGGGCCGTGGCCTCGAAGGCCTGGAGGGCGGTCAGGTTGGGGATGCCGGATCTCATGGCGGGCAGTGGACGAGCATGGCGGAGGAAGCGCGACGGAGGGAGCGTGGCGAAGGGCTGGTGACGAAGTGAGCGTGACTAGGTGAGCGTGACCAAGTGGCCGGCGCGGACGGGGTACGGCCTCCCGCTGCATTGCAGCATTACAAACTCGTGCGCGCGCCGCACTAGATTGTGCAATTTTATCAATTGCCATGTGCAGCCCAGGAACATTATTCTCGCCAATATCCCTGACTCCGTATCGACCTTCCCACAGCAGCCATGTCGAATTCGCAACAACCCCGCCTGGGCGGGCACATCCTCGTCGATCAACTCGTCGCCCATGGCGTAAAGCACGTCTTCTGCGTCCCGGGGGAAAGCTACCTCGCCGTCCTGGACGGACTGCATGACGCCAACATCGACGTCACGGTGTGCCGCCAGGAAGGCGGCGCGGCCATCATGGCCGACGCCCATGGCAAGCTCACCGGCGAACCGGGCATCTGCATGGTCACGCGCGGCCCGGGCGCCTCCAATGCCATGGCCGGCGTGCACATCGCCATGCAGGACTCCACGCCCATGATCCTGTTCGTCGGCCAGATCGAACGCGGCATGCGCGAACGCGAAGCCTTCCAGGAAATGGACTACCGCGCCGTGTTCGGCACGCAGGCCAAGTGGGTCACGGAGATCGACCAGGTCGAACGCATCCCCGAACTCGTGTCGCGCGCCTTCCATGTCGCGACCTCGGGCCGCCCCGGTCCGGTCGTCATCGCGCTGCCGGAAGACATGCTGGTGGAAACCGCCGCCGTCCCCGACGCGCCCCGCTACGAAGTCGTGGAAAGCGCGCCCACCCCGGCACAGCTGGCCGAACTGGAAATCCTGCTGGCGTCGGCGGAATCGCCCATCGCCATCCTGGGCGGCACGCGCTGGGACGCCAAGGCCGTTGGAGAGTTCGCCGCCTTCGCCGAGCGCTTCCAGCTGCCGGTCGCCGTGTCCTTCCGCCGCCAGATGCTGTTCCCCGCGAACCACCCCTGCTTCGCCGGCGACGTCGGCATCGGCCTGAATCCCGCCCTGCTCAAGCGCGTGGCCGAGGCCGACCTGGTGCTGCTGGTCGGCGGCCGCATGTCGGAAATGCCCAGCCAGTCCTACACCTTGTTCGACATTCCCGTGCCCCGGCAGAAGCTGGTGCACGTGCATCCGGACAGCGGCGAGCTGAACCGCGTCTACCGCGCCAACCTGGCGGTCAACACCTCGCCCATCGCCTTCGCGCGCACGCTGAAGGACCTGAAGGCGCCGTCGCGCACGCCGTGGGCGGTCGACACGGAAGCCATGCACGCCTCCTACCTGAAGTGGAGCGATCCGTCGGCCATCAAGACCGCCGGCGCGCTGCAGATGGGCCAGGTCATGCAATACCTGGAGGAACACCTGCCGGCCGACGCCATCATGACCAATGGCGCCGGCAACTACGCCACCTGGCTGCACCGCTTCCACCGCTTCCAGCAATACGGCACGCAGCTGGCGCCCACGTCCGGCTCGATGGGCTATGGCCTGCCCGGCGCGGTGGGCGCCAAGCGCGTGCATCCCAACCGCACGGTGGTCTGCTTCGCCGGCGACGGCTGCTTCCTGATGCATGGCCAGGAGTTCGCCACCGCCGTACAGTACGCCCTGCCCATCATCGTGCTGGTGATCGACAACGGCATGTACGGCACCATCCGCATGCACCAGGAGAAACACTACCCCGGCCGCGTCTCCGCCACCGAGTTGAACAACCCCGACTTCGCCGCGTATGCGCGCGCCTTCGGCGGCCATGGCGAACGGGTCGAAACCAGCGAGGAATTCGGTCCGGCCTTCGAGCGCGCGGTGGCCAGCGGCCGTCCCGCCATCCTGCACTGCCTGATCGACCCCGAGGTCATCACGCCCGCCACCACCCTGGAAAAAATCCGCGACGCCGCGCTCCAGGCCCGGAAGTAAGAAACGGCGGGCCGCGCGCTCAGGCACGCGAGCGAGCGTCCCGCCGGCGCCATGGTGGTGCCTGCCGCCCCCATGGCGCGGCGCGCCGCCGCGCCCGCCACGACAACCCCAAGAACACGCAAAACACGACTTTTTTACCGAGGTGACTCCATGTCTTCGACGCCGTCTTTCAACTGGCAAGACCCCCTGTTGCTCGATTCCCAACTGACCGAGGAAGAGCGCATGGTGCGCGACGCCGCCGCCGCGTACTCGCAGGACAAGCTGGCGACGCGCGTGCTCAACGCCTTCCGCAACGAGCAGACCGATGTCGCCATCTTCCGCGAGATGGGCGAACTGGGCCTGCTGGGTCCCACCATACCCACCGAATACGGCGGCGCCGGCCTGAACTACGTCAGCTACGGCCTGATTGCGCGCGAAGTGGAGCGCGTCGACTCCGGCTACCGCTCCATGATGAGCGTGCAGTCCTCGCTGGTGATGGTGCCGATCAACGAATTCGGCAGCGACGCGCAAAAGCAGAAGTACCTGCCCAAGCTGGCCAGCGGCGAATGGATAGGCTGCTTCGGCCTGACCGAGCCCAACCATGGCTCCGACCCCGGCGGCATGGATACGCGCGCGGTCAAGACCGCCAACGGCTACAAGCTGACGGGCAACAAGATGTGGATCACCAACTCGCCCATCGCCGACGTCTTCGTCGTGTGGGCCAAGGCGGTCGGCGGCGAGCACGACGGCAAGATCCGCGGCTTCATCCTGGAAAAGGGCATGAAGGGCCTGTCGGCCCCCGCCATCCACGGCAAGGTGGGCCTGCGCGCGTCGATCACCGGCGAAATCGTCATGGACGAAGTCGAAATCGGCGAAGAGCAGATGCTGCCCAAGGTCAGCGGCCTGAAGGGCCCCTTCACCTGCCTGAACTCTGCCCGCTACGGCATCGCCTGGGGCGCCCTGGGCGCGGCCGAATTCTGCTGGCACACCGCGCGCCAGTACACGCTGGACCGCAAGCAGTTCGGCCGTCCGCTGGCCGCCAACCAGTTGATCCAGAAAAAGCTAGCCGACATGCAGACCGAAATTACGCTGGGCCTGCAAGGCTGCCTGCGCCTGGGCCGCATGAAGGACGAAGGCACGGCCGCGGTGGAGATTACCTCCATCATGAAGCGCAACTCCTGCGGCAAGTCGCTGGACATCGCGCGCATGGCGCGCGACATGCTGGGCGGCAACGGCATCTCCGACGAGTTCGGCATCGCGCGCCACCTGGTGAACCTGGAAGTGGTCAACACCTATGAAGGCACGCACGATGTCCATGCCCTGATCCTGGGCCGGGCGCAAACGGGGATCCAGGCCTTCTCCTGAGCCTCCGATCGCCGGCATGGCGGGCGCGCATGCGTGCCCGCCAGAAAAATCCTAGACATTCGAACAACACCCCAAAGGTTGGACACGATCCGACCTTTGGGGTGTTTTTCTTGAGCGGCGTGGGGAAGTCCTCACTGGTGTCAGGCGCCGGACCCATTGCCGTAAGGTCCGGTTGCAGGATATTGCCTGTCGGGGGTTCCGTGGTTCATGCAGACTGCCTGAACCCTTACTCGCCTTGGCGCCATCGTGTCGCCAGGGCCTTACCACGGAGTACATCATGGCCAATACTTGGACCGTCACCTTCGCCCAGGGCGACGCACACATCTTCAGCGATAGCGTGAATGGCACCCAGATCGTGCCGCATATTACCGGTACCCAAAGCGCAAAAGGCAATAACCAGCTGACCTTCAGCTTGACATCGGATAGCACGGGCGCGACCGCCATCGATCCCCAAGTCGCCACCGTTTCCCCCACCACGGGACAGTCGACTAACTCAGGCGATATCAGCGTACCCCTGACCATTACCGTGCTGCAGCCGATAGTCGGTAAGCTATTTCTCAAAATTGCTGACACAGTTGACGATGGCACACTGGAGCTTGAGCCATACCTGCTGAACCCGGTCACGATAACGCCGACCCCCAACGCCTTGCGCGGCCCGGGCAACATCACGATGATCGCCCGCCCGTTCTCGACTGTCGATAACAAGCCCATCCCCCCGGGAATCACGCTCACCTGGACGCCGACGATAACGCCCGCCACAACCGACTATCCGAGCATCTTCACGGCAAAATCCGCGGATATCGCAACGAAAGCCGGCAGTACAAGCTATAACTGGGTGTCGAACAGCGTCACAACCGCTCAACTCAAGAAAAATGGCGCCGGTGCGATCCAGATGGCGTTGAAGATAGGCGACCCCACGCTCGGCATGTATGCGGGCAGCAGCGTAGCCGCGACTGTCCAGCCGCCACTCGACGCGCCCGTATGGGAACTAGCCTCGCTCTTTGGTACGGTCGTGACCCAGGAGCTGCACGATGCCTGCGCGCAAACGGGATATCCGGTCATTATCCCTATCGTCAGCAACGTCACCCAGATGAACGATGAAATTCTCCTTTATGCCTATGACCAGAACGATCCCGGGCGCACGGTCAAATATCCCCTGCAAGCCCATGTCGTGTCAGCCGCGGAGGCCGGGCACGAGATCTCCATGTACTTCCCGGTGGACACCCCCCCGTTCAATAGCAACGGCAACTACAACCTGGCCTATGCATATAAGAAAGGCGGCATTGGGGGCACGAATCTCGGCGATTCGCTGTCTACGCTCGTCACGGTGATGCTGGACAACCCCGATCCCTATGGTCCTATCGACAAGGGCCTGACCATGCCGGACGTGTCGCCCAACCCTTATTCCCTGGACAATGAAAACGCCCAGGACGACGTCACATTCTCCGTCAATTTCAACGGCTCGACCTCTCCACAGGTGGGTGACTCCATACAGCCCGCGTTCCACGTCGTCGGGTATACCAATGCCAACTATAACTGGGTGAACGACAAGACCTTGCCAGCCTATGTCATCACGCAGGACGACATAGACAAGCACGTGGCGGTGTTCACATTCCCTGATAAGACCTCCCTGCCGCCACGCACCACCTGGACGGCCGCGGACCTCGCCGGGATCGACGGCTCCAACGGGGGCATGTATTTCAAGTACCAGCCCGTCGGCGGGATGAAAAACTGGAGCTCTCCCGTGCGCCCCTGGACGGTAGACACGGTGGCGCCCTACTCGGGGCAGCAGCTTGCGCCGGAAATCCAGAAGGCGCGTGAAGGGTTGATGGACAAGCTCAAGGCGCTCAAGAAGTAGCCGTCGTGGGGCCAAGCACCGGAATCGGCCTTGCGCGCAAGCCGACGCAGCGATTCCGGCAGGTCGACAGCAGGGATCGGGCACAACCAGCGTTGTGCCCGCTGTTTCATTACTCGAGGACTGTTTCATGGAACTGGACAGCACGCCGCCCATACCCGCCCCGGAAATTGCCATGCAGGGTTTCGATGGCTTGATCGACGATCAATTCATCGCCGCTTGCAATAACCAGCTCCCCTTTTACTGGCCTCGGTACGTGGATTCGGTCGCCGGGGATCAAGTCTGCCTGTGGGCCAACGGCACGCTGATCTACCTGAGCCCACTGCCCGCATCCGCCCAAAGCGCATGGCAGGTATTCACGGTCGATGTCCATGATTTCTTTGACTACACGGGGAAGTGCAACCTGTATTTCGTGATCTACGATGTCAACACGCGCAACCCCAGGATATCCGAGTACCAGACCTATGTCGTGCAGCGCAACGCCTACCCCGCTCCCAGCAATCCCACGTTGACGAAACTGGCCGCGCCCGTCGTCGCGCCGCTGCAATACAACAAGGAAAAATATGACAGCCGCCTCCCGCTGTCCGTCCTGATCGCCTATGACGACATGAAGTCCAGCGATGTCGTGACACTCAAGTTCGAGCTGCGCAGAACGACATCCAACTACCGAGGCAAGGTTCCCACCTTCTACGACATACAGGACATTCCCGTTCCCATCACCCCCAGCCAGGCGCAAGCGGGCAAAGTTACGGTATCCGTCCCGGGCGGCGCATTCTGGAACGTCGACGAGAACATCGCCAGCGTCTATTACATCGTGCGCAGCATGCCCGTCGATCAAAGCGCGGCCTACCTGGATACGGAGTCCTACAGAAACCTGAGCTTCATGGTGGATGTCGTCCCGCCGTACAGCGGCGGAGACGCGCCGGGTCGGCCGGCGCCGGACGCTAAATTGCCACCTCGCTAAACGCCACACGGGTAAAACGCCGCGCTGGTAAATCGCCGAATCGCCAAACTTGTGTTACCGAAAGTTGCCTATGCCCTGATTTGCGCATGGGGCAGACTGCTCGTACTCCTAACCTTGGTACGACGGGAACATCAAACATGGCCACGAAACCGTTTCGCCTGAAGACCAGCGCGTACCTGGTGGGCCTATCGTCACTCCTGCCTTGGGCCGCGGCCCATGCGGTGCAAGACACCTGCCCCACCAAGTTGAACACCGGCGCCAAGATGGACACCGCTGACCATGTGGTGCCGCTCGGCGGCCAGACCCAGACGAGGCCCCAGGGTTGCCAGACCTGGGAAGCCGATGGCAATAACACCGCCGTCACCATCAGCAACGGCGGCCAGCTCGGCAACGTCATCCTGAACCTCGGCGCCGGCCTGCACGTCAGCGGCACCAGCGCCGGCGCGGGCGGCAGCGTGATCGGCTTTGTCGAGGCCGGCGGAGACTATAGTCCCGTCGCCGGCCCCTCGGGCCGCAAGGGCAGCCAGGGATTCATCACGATCGAGTCCGGCGGGGCCATCGGCTACGTACTCCTGGGGCCGGACTCGACGCTGAGATCCCTCAATACCGGCACCGACCCGGCCCGGATCGGCGTTGTCCAGACCGAAGGCACGGTCAACCTGGACAATGTGCGCCTGGACTATGCCCTGGTGCCGACCTATGCCGGCAGCCCCCCCGACTATGGCGTCATATTCCAACAGGGCGGCACGGTCACGCTCGCCAATTCGGTCGTCTCCGGCAACCACGGCGACGTCTTTGGCATGGGAATCTCCGCGAGCACGCCCCAGACGAGCAAGCTGCTCACGACGAACGTGTCCAACACCACGTTCGTCGATCTCAACGACTCCGCCTTCTGGATCTTCGAGGCCGCGGGCTACGTCGATTACCAGCTGAACCTCGTCAACAACACCGTCAACGCCGGCCCCGGCGACGCGGCGATACACATCTACCAGGCCGGCACCGCCAACCCCGGGCAACTTGGCAGCATTACCGCCGACATCAGCGGCGGCGCCTACACGGGACCGCAGGGCGCGGCCATCTACGCCAACGGAAAGAAACCCGTCACCCTCACGCTCAGGGACAATGTCGTGCTGCGCGGCGTTGCCGGCGGCCCGTCACAGGATAACGGCACCGGCCTGCTCATCGCCGGCCACGGCAATGTGGTCGCTACGCATAGCACCATCGACGGCGACACCTATGGGTTGAAAATCACCTCCGATCGAAACGCCCTCGTGGGCGCCACCGTGACGCTTTCCGACACGGCATTGACGGGCCGGGGCAACGCCGCCATCTATCTCACCAAGAATGCCAACGACACCGCCAGGCGCGCCAGCATCACCATCGGACAGGGCACGACGCTAAGCGGCGGCGATGGCAACATCATCAAGATGGACAACGGCGCCCTCGCCGATGTCACGATCGGCGGCGGCAACGCCAAGGTCGACCTCGCCGGCAATATCGACGTCGCCGGCGCCGGGACCGACCTGCAACTGGCCGTTGGGGATCACGCCACCGTGGCCGGCGGCCTGTCCGTCAACGACAGCGGCTCCGTCACCGCCACCTTCGGCGGCGCCGGCGCCACCCTGGCCAACGGCAACGGCGCGGCCATCGCGGTCGACAACGGCAAGGCCGCGGTCACCCTGGCCAACGGCGCCACCCTGGCCGGCAAGGACAGGCTGCTCGTCGATGTCAGCAATGCGGGAGAGGCCGCTGTCACCCTGGACAACACCGTGCAGGCCGGCGACATGCGCCGTGATGCGGACAGCACGCTGAACGTAACGCTGCAAAACGGCGCCCGCTACACCGGCAGCGCGACGGCCAGCGCCATGACGGTGAACAACGCAACCTGGGTCCTGGGCAATACCTTCCCCTCTTCGGCCGGCACCCTGTCCATGAATGGCGGCCTGGTCGATTTCAACGCCGGGACCGGCCCGTACAAGACGCTTACCGTGAACACGCTTGCCGGCACCGGCGGCACGTTCAACATGGGCGTCGACTTCAATCCCGGCGGCGCCAACGACCTCCTGGCGGTCAAGGCCCAGGCCAACGGCGCCCATCAACTGTCCGTGAACAACGGCGACCAAGGCATCCACGACCCGCGCAACAACATCCCCGTGGTCCAGACCGGCGGCGGCAAGGGCCAGTTCGCGCTGGCGGCCGGCGGCAAGGTCGATGCGGGTATCTACGTCTATTCCTTGCAGAAGACAGGCAACGATTGGCAGCTGGTGCGCGATGGCACGTCGCCGACCAACCCTACGGACCCGACCAATCCCACGGATCCGACCAATCCCACCGACCCCACCAACCCCACGGACCCGACCCACCCCACGAACCCCGATAACGGCGGCCCGACCAAGCCGCCCGGGCCCGATGACATGTCGCCGGCGGCCAAGACAGCGCTCAACCTTTCCAGCGCCTTGCCCTACGTGTTCTACGGAGAAATGGGCCTGCTGCGCCAGCGCCAGGGCGACCTGCGCATGAACAAGGCCGACAGCGGCGCCTGGGCGCGCAGCTTCTACAACCGCACCCAGATCAACCAGTCCGCCGCGCCGGGCTACGGGCTGGACCAGTATGGCGGCGCCATCGGGGCCGACAAGCGCTTGCTGCTATCGTCCGGCGACCTCTATGTCGGCGGCTTCGGCAGCTACAGCTACAACACCCTGGGCATAGACGGCGGCTCCAGCGGGCGGGTCAACAGCTACGGCCTCGGCGGCTATGCCACCTGGGTGCGCCCCGACGGCTGGTATGTGGACAGCGTGCTCAAGGCCAACAATTTCGACAACGAAGCCCGCGTGATCGGCAGCAACGGCCAGCCGGCCCGCGGCAAGTACAGCACGCCCGGCATCGGCGCATCGGTCGAAGTGGGCAAGCACATCGACATCGGCAACAAGGGTTTCATCGAACCCTATGCCCAGGTGGCCGGTTTCCAGGCCCGCAGCGCGAGCAAGGACCTGGACAGCGGTTTCAAGATCCGCACCGGCAACACCAAATCCGTCCAGGCGCAGGTAGGCATGCTGGCGGGGACGAATATCGAGGTCGGCAAGGGATACGTGGTACAGCCGTACGTCAAGGGCGCTTTCATCCGCGAGTTCATCAACGACAACAGCGTAACCTTGAATGGCACGCGCATCGTCGACGATCTCTCGGGTAATCGCATGCTGGTCGGCGCGGGCGTGGCCACGCAGATCAAGCAGAACCTGCAAGTGCATCTCGATGTCGACTATACGACAGGCGGCCCGGTCAACAATTCCGTGAACGTGAATCTGGGCGTGCGCTACGCCTTCTGACCGTATCGGCCGCGCGACTGCCGGGGAGTCGCATCGGCGCGGCCATCGATCAGATTTTTCCAATATGAACGCACGCGGGCAGCGATGAAAATCCGGCCTTTACGCCTCTTGAACCGCTCTCCCCACTGAAGCACCCAGGCACGATCCGGCCATCCCAGGACCGGTCGTGCCGGCACAGGGAGTCGTGTCATCCTCCCTATGCCTATCAAATCTTTCCGCCTGAAGGCCAGCGCCTGCCTGCTGGGAACGTCGTCCCTGCTGCTCGGCGGCGCCGCGCACGCCGTGCAGGACACATGCAGTCCCCAGTTGAACACCGGCGCCAAGATGGACAAGGCCGACCGTGTGGTGCCTCTCGGCGGCCAGACCCAGACGAGGCCTCAGGGTTGCCAGACTTGGGAAGCCGATGGCAATAACACCGACATCACCATCCGCAACGGCGGCCAGCTCGGCAACGTCATCCTGGACCTCGGCGCCGGCCTGTACGTCAGCGGCACCAGCGCCGGCGCGGGCGGTAGCGTCATCGGCTTTGTCGAGGCCGGTGGAGACTATAGCCCCGTCGCCGGCCCCTCGGGTCGCAAGGGCGGCAAGGGACAAATCTCGATCGAGTCCGGCGGGGCCATCGGCTACGTGCTCCTGGGGCCCGACTCGACGCTGAGATCCCTCAATACCGGCACCGACCCGGCCCGGATAGGCGTTGTCCAGACCGAAGGCACGGTCAACCTGGACAATGTGCGCCTGGACTATGCCCTGGTGCCGACCTATGCCGACACCAAGACCCGCGACTATGGCGTCATATTCCAACAGGGCGGCACGGTCACGCTCGCCAATTCGGTCGTCTCTGGCAACCACGGCGACGTCTTTGGCATGGGAATCTCCGCGAGCATGCCTCAGACGAACAAGCTGCTCACGACGAACGTGTCCAACACCACGTTCGTCGATCTCAACGACTCCGCCTTCTGGATCTTCGAGGCCGGGGGCTATGTCGATTACCAGCTGAACCTCGTCAACAACACCGTCAACGCCGGCCCCGGCGACGCGGCGATACACATCTACCAGGCCGGCACCGCCAACCCCGGGCAACTTGGCAGCATTACCGCCGACATCAGCGGCGGCGCCTACACGGGACCGCAGGGCGCGGCCATCTACGCCAACGGGAAGAAACCCGTCACCCTCACGCTCAGGGACAATGTCGTGCTGCGCGGCGTTGCCGGCGGCCCGTCACAGGATAACGGCACCGGCCTGCTCATCGCCGGCCACGCCAACGTATCCGCTACGCATAGCACCATCGACGGCGACACCTATGGGTTGAAAATCACCTCCAATCCAAACGCCCTCGTGGGCGCCACCGTGACGCTTTCCGACACGACATTGACGGGCCGGGGCAACGCCGCCATCTATCTCACCAAGAATGCCAACGACACCGCCAGGCGCGCCAACATCACCATCGGACAGGGCACGACGCTAAGCGGCGGAGATGGCAACATCATCAAGATGGACAACGGCGCCCTCGCCGATGTCACGATCGGCGGCGGCAATGCCAAGGTCGACCTCGCCGGCAATATCGACGTCGCCGGCGCCGGCACCGACCTGCAACTGGCCGTTGGGGATCGCGCCACCGTGGCCGGCGGCCTGTCCGTCAGCGACAACGGCTCCGTCACCGCCACCTTCGGCGGCGGCGGCGCCACCCTGGCCAACGCCAACGGCGCGGCCATCGCGGTCGACAACGGCAAGGCCGCGGTCACCCTGGACAACGGCGCGACGCTGGCCGGCAAGGACAGGCTGCTCGTCGATGTCCGCCATGCGGGAGAGGCCGCGGTGATCCTGGACAACACCGTGCAGGCCGGCGACATGCGCCGCGACGCGGACAGCACGCTGAACGTCACGCTGCAAAACGGCGCCCGCTACACCGGCAACGTCACGGCCAACGCCATGGCCGTGAACACCGGCGCCACCTGGTTGCTGGGCGATCCCCATGCCACCGTCATCGGCGGCCTGTCGCTAAACGGCGGTATCGTCGACTTCAACGCCGGCACGGGTCCCTTCAACACCGGTCCCTTCAAGACCCTGGCCACGCCCACGCTGGACGGCAAGGGCGGCCGCTTCAACATGGGCGTGGACTTCAACCCCGGCGCCGGCAACGACCTGCTGGTCGTCAATGGCAAGGTCGAGAACGGCAACCGCCTGCATATCAATGCCCAGGACCAAAGCGTGGCGGCCCCCCGCAATAACATCACCGTGGTCGAGTCCGGCGGCGGCAGCGGCCAGTTCGCGCTCGTGGCTGGCGAACAGGTCGACGCCGGCATCTATGTCTATACCCTGCAGCGCGACGGCGACAACTGGGTGCTGGTGAGGCAGGAACCCGATCCGGGTCCCGACCCCGGCCCTGACCCTGGGCCTGACCCCGGTCCGGAACCGGAACCCGAACCGGACCCCACCCATCCGGTCGACCCGCCGCAACCGATACCCGACGCCCATCACCTGTCGCCCGCGGCCAAGACGGCGCTGAACGTCGCCAGCGCCCTGCCCTTCGAGTTCTACGGCGAAATGGACACCCTGCGCCAACGCCAGGGCGACCTGCGCATGAACAAGACCGACAGCGGCGTCTGGGTGCGCAACTTCACCAACCTCAACGAGATCGGACAGGCCGCCGCCCCCGGCTACAGCCTGAACCAGTACGGCGGCGCCTTCGGCGCGGACAAACGCTTCGCCCTGCCCGCCGGCGACCTCTACGTCGGCGGCTTCGGCTCCTACAGCTACAACACCATAGGCGTGGACGGCGGCTCCTCAGGCCGCACCAACAGCTACGGACTCGGCGGCTACACCACCTGGATGTGCAACGACGGCTGGTATGTCGACGGCATCATCAAGGCCAACTCCTTCCAGAGCGACCTGCGCGTGGTCGGCAGCAACGGCGTGCCCGCCCGCGGACACTACAACACCCCCGGCTACGGGACCTCCCTCGAAGTCGGCAAGCACATCGACCTCGGCAGGAAGCGCTTCGTCGAACCCTATGGCGAAGTCGAGGGCTTCATCGCCAGCGGCGCCAACGACAAGCTCGACAGCGGCTTCAAGATCCATAACGGCGCCACCAAGTCCACCCAGGGCGAAATCGGCGTACTGGCCGGCACCCACTTCGAACTGGGCAAGGGCTACGAAGTCCAGCCCTACCTGAAGACCGCTGTCGTGCGCGAGTTCGTCAACGACAACAACGTCACCCTCAACGGCACCCGCATCAAGGACGATCTCTCCGGCAACCACGTCCTGGTCGGCACCGGCGTCGCCGTGCAGCTCAAGCAAAACCTCCAGGCCCACCTCGATGTCGACTACACCAGCGGCGGACCCATCAAGCACACCACCGACATCAACCTCGGCGTGCGGTACGTGTTCTGAGCCTGCGTCGAATTCTGTTGCATGAGTGCCTGTGAGCGGCAGGGGTCCTGTTCCAAACTGTGACCCGGCGGCACGCCCGTGGCCGCGGCATTTCACTTTCGTGCGACGAGAATCACCATGGCGACCTGGACCGTAAGTACACAGCCCGGCACTCGTAACATCATCTACACCGACGGGGACAACGGCAGCGGCATCCGGCTGGCGCTGGGCGGCGCCGGCGTCGCCTGGCGCGATGCCTCCAACATCAGCGCCACCCTCCC
This sequence comes from Achromobacter aloeverae, assembly GCF_004121055.1. GTDB lineage: Bacteria > Pseudomonadota > Gammaproteobacteria > Burkholderiales > Burkholderiaceae_B > Bordetella_C > Bordetella_C aloeverae. The sequence goes on along the minus strand of NZ_PYAL01000010.1, from coordinate 52,726 downwards.
CCTGGACAGCGCCGGAATGGTGCCGCTGCCCTACAACCGGTACAAGATCACGCCCAGTACCTTCTCGTCCAACTTCGATGGGCACATCACCGACCTGATACGCATTGCCATCGATCCGGCCTCCCTTGCCACCGAGCCCTACCTGCAACTGGAAAATGGCGCCAGCCGAGGGACTTTTCAACTGAACGTCCAATTCGTCACGCAGGCCAGGATCGACAGCTCTCCCCAGAGAGTCACGGATGCCCAGCATCCCACACCCATCGTCGTCACGGCGACAGCGCTGGCGGACCCCGCCGGCGGCCCCCTGCCGGCGGGTATCCCACTGATCTGGACCACGGACTCGAGCAGCTATCCGACGATACTGCCGAGCCGGTCCGAGCCGGAGCAAACGAACGGCGCCGCAACGACGTTTTCGATGACCACCACGGCAATCACGGAAGCCGAACTCGCAAGGCGCGGACCGGGCGCGATCAGCTGCGCCCTCTACCTGGGCTATATGAACCAAGGCACCCTGCCCGTGGGCAGCGTCGTCACCCGCGTCATCCCTGGCCTGCTGGCGCCGGTCTATGCGGTGGAGGAGATTACCGGCACCAATCTCATCGACGACAAGATCTACCAGGAGGTCGGCGATGTCGGCCATCCTTTCCGCGTTCCCGTGAACAAGGACGACACTCCTGGAGACGGCATCGTGCTTTACGCCTGCGCGGCCGACGACAGCGCGCGCACAACCAAGCATATTCTCGGCCGGCACACGGTGGCGGACCACGACCTCGGTACCGACCTGGCCATCGCGCTGAATTTCACCGGCACGGTGACTCCCATGGCCGGAGACAGGATACAACCCATGCTGCACCTGGTCGGTTATACCGTTGCGAACTGGAATCGCGTGTATGACATCGCCGGCCCCGTGTATGAAATCACCCAGGCCGACATCGTGGATGTCGTACCGCCCTATTCCGCTTGAACCAGCGGACCAGATTTTTCCGATATGCCCTGGGGTAAGTCCGGATGAGAATCGCGTTTTTCACCTGAAAACCAGCGCCCAGCCTACCGTCAGTACCAAACGCGACCCGGTCTTCCAAGGACCGATCGTGCCGGCACAGGGGGCGTGTCATCCTCCCTATGCCTATCAAATCCTTCCGCCTCAAGGCCAGCGCCTGCCTGCTGGGAACGTCGTCCCTGCTGCTCGGCGGCGCCGCGTACGCCGTGCAAGACACATGCAACCCCCCGTTGAACACCGGCGCCAAGATGGACAAGGCCGACCATGTGGTGCCGATCAGCGGCCAGACCCAGGCGATGTCTCAGGGTTGCCAGACTTGGGAAGCCAGCGGCAACACCACCGATATCACCATCCGCAACGGCGGCCAGCTCGGCAATGTCATCCTGGACCTCGGCGCCGGCCTGTACGTCAGCGGCACCAGCGCCGGCGCGGGCGGCAGCGTCATCGGCTTTGTCGAAGCCGGTGGAGACTATAGCCCCGCCGGCGGTACGTCGGGCCTCAAGGGCAGCAATGGACACATCGCGATCGAGTCCGGCGGGGCCATCGGCTACGTCCTTCTCGGAAAGGGCTCGACGCTGGCATCCATCAATACCGGCACCGACCAGGCCCGGATCGGCGTTGTCCAGACCGCAGGCACGGTCAACCTGGACAATGTGCGCCTGGACCATGCCCTGGTGCCGATCTCCGCCGGCAGCAGCCCCGACCTTGCGGTCATATATCAGCAGGACGGCACGGTCACGCTCACCAATTCGGTCGTCTCCGGCAACCACGACGACGTCTTTGGCGTTTTCATGTCCGTGAGAGATCCCCAAGCGAACAAGCTGGTCACGCTGAACGTGTCCAACACCACGTTCGTCGATCTCAAGGATGCCGCCTTCTGGATCACCGAGGCCGCGGGCTACGCCGACTACCAGCTGAACCTCGTCAACAACACCGTCAACGCCGGCCCTGGCGACGCGGCGATATACATCGCCCAGCGCGGCACCGCCGACCCCGGCGAACTTGGCAGCATTACCGCCGACGTCAGCGGCGGCACCTACACGGGACCGCAGGGCGCGGCCATCTACGCCAACGGAAAGAAACCCGTCACCCTTACGCTCAAGGATGATGTCGTGCTGCGCGGCGTTGCCGGCGGCCCGTCACAGGATAACGGCACCGGCCTGCTCATCGCCGGCCACGCCAACGTATCCGCTACGCATAGCACCATCGACGGCGACACCTATGGATTGAAAATCACCTCCAATCCAAACGCCCTCGTGGGCGCCACCGTGACGCTTTCCGACACGGCGTTGACGGGCCGCGGCAACGCCGCCATCTATCTCACCAAGGAAGGCAACGACACCGCCAGGCGCGCCAGCATCACCATCGGACAGGGCACGACGCTAAGCGGCGGCGACGGCAACATCATCAAGATGGACAACGGCGCCCTCGCCAATGTCCTGGTCGGCGGCGGCAACGCCAAGGTCAATCTCGCCGGCAACATCGACGTCGCCGGCGCCGGCACCGACCTGCAACTGGCCCTGGGCGATCGCGCCACCGTGGCCGGCGGCCTGTCCGTCAGCGACAGCGGCTCCGTCACCGCCAGCCTCGGCGGCGCCGGCGCTACCCTGGCCAACACCAGCGGCGCTGCCATCGCGATCGACAACGGCAAGGCCGCGGTCACCCTGACCAACGGCGCCACCCTGGCCGGCAAGGACAAGCTGCTCGTCGATGTCCGCAATGCGGGAGAGGCCGCGGTGACCCTGGACAACACCGTGCAGGCCGGCGACATGCGCCGCGACGCGGACAGCACGCTGAACGTCACGCTGCAAAACGGCGCCCGCTACACCGGCAACGTCACGGCCAACGCCATGGCCGTGAACACCGGCGCCACCTGGTTGCTGGGCGATCCCCATGCCACCGTCATCGGCGGCCTGTCGCTAAACGGCGGCACCGTCGATTTCAACGCCGGCACGGGTCCCTTCAAGACCCTGGCCACGCCCACGCTGGACGGCAAGGGCGGCCGCTTCAACATGGGCGTGGACTTCAATCCCGGCGCCGGCAACGACCTGCTGGCCGTCAATGGCAAGGTCGAGAACGACAACCGCCTGCATATCAACGCCCAGGACCAAAGCGTGGCGGCCCCCCGCAATAACATCACCGTGGTCGAGTCCGGCGGCGGCAGCGGCCAGTTCGCGCTCGTGGCCGGCGAACAGGTCGACGCCGGCATCTATGTCTATACCCTCAAGCGCGACGGCGACAACTGGCTGCTCGTGCGGGACGAAACGAACACCAACCCGACGGATCCCACCAACCCGACAGATCCCACCAATCCGACGGATCCCACCAATCCGACGGACCCAACAAATCCGACGGATCCAACAAATCCGACCAATCCCACCGATCCGACAAATCCGACCGATCCGCATTCGATCCCCGACGCCCATCACCTGTCGCCCGCGGCCAAGACGGCGCTGAACGTCGCCAGCGCCCTGCCCTTCGAGTTCTACGGCGAAATGGACACCCTGCGCCAACGCCAGGGCGACCTGCGCATGAACAAGACCGACAGCGGCGTCTGGGTGCGCAACTTCACCAACCTCAACGAGATCGGACAGGCCGCCGCCCCCGGCTACAGCCTGAACCAGTACGGCGGCGCCTTCGGCGCGGACAAGCGCTTCACCCTGCCCGCCGGCGACCTCTACGTCGGCGGCTTCGGCTCCTACAGCTACAACACCATAGGCGTGGACGGCGGCTCCTCAGGCCGCACCAACAGCTACGGACTCGGCGGCTACACCACCTGGATGCGCAACGACGGCTGGTATGTCGACGGCATCATCAAGGCCAACTCCTTCCAGAGCGACCTGCGCGTGGTCGGCAGCAACGGCGTGCCCGCCCGCGGACACTACAACACCCCCGGCTACGGCACCTCCCTCGAAGTCGGCAAGCACATCGACCTCGGCAGGAAGCGCTTCGTCGAACCCTATGGCGAAGTCGAGGGCTTCATCGCCAGCGGCGCCAACGACAAGCTCGACAGCGGCTTCAGGATCCATAACGGCGCCACCAAGTCCACCCAGGGCGAAATCGGCGTACTGGCCGGCACCCACTTCGAACTGGGCAAGGGCTACGAAGTCCAGCCCTACCTGAAGACCGCTGTCGTGCGCGAGTTCGTCAACGACAACAACGTCACCCTCAACGGCACCCGCATCAAGGACGATCTCTCCGGCAACCACTTCCTGGTCGGCACCGGCGTCGCCGTGCAGCTCAAGCAAAACCTCCAGGCCCACCTCGATGTCGACTACACCAGCGGCGGACCCATCAAGCACACCACCGATATCAACCTCGGCGTGCGGTACGTGTTCTGAGCAGGAGGCGCACCATGTCGAATCGATTCAATCGGCGCGAACTCGCGCTCCTCGCGTCCCTGCTGGGCACGGGTCTCGTGTGCGCCGCGCCCGCGGCCCATGCCGCGACGGAGTGTCCCGGCGGGCAAAGCCAATTCTCCGCCGATGCGCTGGATCCGTCCAAGGTGCCTGCCGCGCGGCAAGCCACCGGCGGCCAGCCCGTCAGCGTGGCCGACGACGAAAGCTGCAACACCTACCTGTCCGACAACGGGCAGTTGACCGTCGAGCTCGGTGGCACCACGGGCAACATCCTGGTGCAGCAAGGCGGCAAGGTTGACGTCCAGGGCGTGGGCACGGTCGACGGCATCATCGCGGCCGGCAATAGCATGCAGCCCGAAACGGGAGCGCCATCGGCGATCCATGGGGGCAGCGGCGACGTCACGCTGGAAGTCTACGCCAACGCAGCGGGCGTGCTGGTCGGAGACCAGTCCACCCTGACCGCGACAGGCGCCGACATCGGCTGGGTCAAGTCGGCCGGCACGACCATGATATCCAACTCGCGGATCAATCCCACCGACTTCGGCCTGGGTACGCCCGGGCTCCAGTATGTAGCGGGGGTAGAAGTCAATGGCGGCCTCACCACGATACGGAACCACAGCTCCATCTATCTGTATGACCAGGCCATGATCGATCCGGACATCATGGGGGTCGACGTCCATAGCGACAACGCCTACAACATCGAAAATACGGTCTATGCCGAAATAGATGACTCGACCATCACCGCCGGCACCGCGCTAAGCGTTACGCGCACCGCCGATGAGCCCGACCATGAATACGGTGTCCTGGTCAGGAATTCCAAACTCAGTGCGGTTGGAGACGGCCCCAGCGGACCTGCCGCCTATGTGTCGGTGACGGGCGGAACCCAACCCGTCGTCGTCACCTCCTCGAGCAATATCTTCGAAGGGTCGAGCGGCCTGCAGTTCATCGCGCAGGATGACCAGACCCGGTTCATCGACACGGACAGCAGGTTCCAGGCCGACAATACACAGTCCACGCAAAGCGCCTACGGCGCCGGCGCCGGCATTTATGCAAGCGGCGGCGGCCAGGTGTCGCTGAGCGGATCCGACGTCCACGGGATGAACGACGGCATACTTCTCGACACGCTGGCAAACGGCAATGGCACGACCCTGTCCTTGACCGACGGGACCATCGCCTATGCCGGCAGGGGCGGGGCGGCCTTGCATATCGTCAACCACGGCGCCAACGCCGATGCGGTCGCGCACGTGCTGATCGCGTCCAAATCTGAGCTGGACGTCACCAAGGGCAATGGCGACATCATCCAGGCCGACGGCGGCGGCAAGGCGGACGTAACGGCCGACAATGTCATATTGGCCGGCAACATCGCGGCGGCGGACAACGGCACCGTGCTCAACGTCCATGCGCAGGACGACGCCTCCATCACCGGGGCGTTCACCGCCAGCAACGGCGCCACCCTGGGCATGGGCGCGGGCAACGCAACCTTGAACGGCAACGTCAGCGCTACCGGCGCGGGCGCGCAAGCGAACGTACAGCTCGACGCCAAGGGTATTCTCAACGGCGGCATGGTCCTGAGCGACAAGGCCACCGGCACGGTGAGCGTGGCCGGCGACGGTGCGCTGCTCGCGCGCGCGGACGGCGCCGCGGTCGACCTGGACGACAGCTCCGCGACGATAGCCGTGCACGATGGCGGTCACTTGCAGGGGCAGGGCGGCATGCTGGTGAACGTCGTCAATGGCGGCAGCGCCAAGGTATTCCTGTCCGACACGACGCAGCACGGCGACATGACGGCCTCCGCCGACAGCAACCTGGATCTTACGCTGGCGGGCAGCGCGGTGCTGGACGGCAACGTATCCGGCAAGAACGGCAATGTGGTCGTGCAGGACAAGGCCGTCTTCAACGGCGACGTGAGCGGCGCCTCCGTGGTCGTGGCCGGCGCGGCCACCCTGAACGGCAATCTGGACGTCGACTCGGTAACCACCGCTGGCGCGGGCGCCTGGAAACTGGGCAGCGCGCCCACGGAGACGGTGGGTACGCTGGTCATGAACGGTGGCAGCGTCGACTTCAACTCCGGGCCGGGCAACTTCAAGGTCCTGAACGCGGCCTCGCTGGGCGGTTCCGGCGGCACGCTTGCCATGAATGTCGATTTCAACCCGGGCGGCGGCAATGACGTGGTCAACGTCAATACCCTGGATGGCGCCCATGGCATCCATGTGAATGCCGACCAGGGCGTGGCGCATCCCCGCAATGACATTACCCTGGTGCAGACCGGCGGCGGAGGCACGGGCAGCCTGGGACTGGTGGGCGACGGCAAGACCGACGCCGGCATCTATGTGTATGAGGTCAAGCAGGAAGGCGATCAGTGGCAGCTGGTGCAGACCGGGACCGACACGCCCACGGATCCCACGAATCCCACCAACCCGACCGATCCGACGAATCCCACCGACCCGACCCATCCGTCCGATCCCGCCGGCCCGCATGGCGATCCCATCCCCGGGCCCAGGGATTTGTCTCCCGCGGCCAAGACGGCGTTGAGCATGGCAACGTCCCTGCCCTACGCCTTCTACGGCGAACTGGATACGCTACGCCAACGGGAGGGCGATCTGCGCATGAACAAGGCCGGCAGCGGCCTCTGGGTGCGCAGTTTCACCACCTCCAGCAGGATGGCTCAATCGGCGGCCCCCGCCTACGGCCTGGACCAGTATGGTGGCGCCTTCGGCGCGGACAAGCGTTTCGCCCTGCCTTCCGGCAGCGATGTCCATGTCGGCGGCTTCGGCAGCTACAGCTACAACACCTCCGATATCGACGGCGGCTCCAGCGGCCGTAACAACAGCGTCGGCGCGGGCGCTTACGCCACCTGGATGTCCCAAGGCGGGTGGTATGCGGACGGGACGCTCAAGGTCAACAGCTTCGGCAACGAATTGCACGTGGTCGGCAGCGATGGCAGTCGCAGCCGCGGCAAGTACGACAACGCGGGGTTCGGCGGGTCGATCGAAGTGGGCAGGCACATCGACCTGCCCCAAGGGGGCTATGTCGAACCCTACTCCCAGGTCGCCGCCTTCCAGGCCACCAGCGCCGACAAGACGCTGGACAACGGCTTCAGGATCCACGACGCCCCCACCCGCTCCGTGCGCGGACAGCTCGGCTTCCAGGTCGGCGCTTCCTTCGACACGGCCAAGGGGTATCTGGTGCAACCGTACATGAAGGCCGCCGTGCTGCGCGAATTCGTCAACACCAACCATGTCAGCCTGAACGGCACGACGTTCTCGGACAACCTGAACGGCAACCGCGCCCTGGTGGGATTGGGCGTGCAGGCGCAACTCAAGCGGAACCTGCAGGTGTACGCCGATGTCGACTACACCAGCGGCGGTCCTGTCGACCACAGCGTCGACGGAGACATCGGCCTGCGCTACGTGTTCTGAAGATGGCCCTCCCCCGCCGCCTGCCTCAACTGGGCGGCGGCGATGTGGGTTTCTGCACCGGTGCCGGTCCCACGCCGCGCAGCAGGAAGCGGCGGTAGACCGGTCCTTTCCCTTGGTCGACCACCACGGCGCCGCCGATATTCATGCGCGGCTCGGGCTTGCAGGAAGGGTCCAGCGTCCATAAGGCGGGCACGCTGCCGCGCGGCGGCACATCCGCCCACTGCGCGGGCAGGAAGCCTGCCGCCATGGGAATGTTCAACGCGTCAATGCGGGTGCACAAGCCCGCGAAGGACTGGGACGCCAGGAACGCCGCGCGCAGCGGCGTGGCGCCCTCATTGCTCACCAGCACCTGGACAGCGACGCGGTCGAGATTGCGCTGCCAGCCCATGATGGTGATGCGCACGGGCCGCTCCAACGCGGCCTGGCGCGGCCAGGTCCGGTCGGCGGGCGCCTCGCCCGCCAACACCTGGGCCGAGGTATCGGCCAGCCACTGGGCGCCGGCCCGCCATTGCGCCAGCGCCGGACTGTCGCAGCCGCCTGCGTTGGCCACGATGCGCCGCGCCTGCGCCGCCGTCATGAATATTGGCGGCTGTTGCTCGGCCTGGGCGCGCCAGACGTCCCGCGCCGATACCTTCAGGCGCGTCCGGGCGATGTTCTCCAGTTGCGTCGCGCGCGCGTCCTCGCGGCCAAAGCGTGGGCAGACCACAGCCACCTTCTCGAGCATGTCCAGGCCGGTGATGGCCTGGTTCAACACGTAGTTGCCGGAGTAGTTGCCGGAGTCGTTGCCGGAGTCGTTGCCAGGCCCGGCCGACGTGGCGGGAACACGTGTAACGGCAGGCATCGTGACAGGGTCGGCCGACCTTGTGCCAGGCAAGGCCGGCCCTTCGTCCTCCCACTGTTCCGCGGCATGCACCGCGGACCCGAAAAACGGGGAGAGTACGAGGGCGAACGCGACGGCCATGCCCGCGCCGGCGCCGCGCGCGGGAATCAGCGCAAGTACGGGCGCCGGCACGCCCCTGGACAGCATGGCGCGCGCCCCCATCACCCCGACTTGTCTTCGCTGAGATCGAACAGGATGGTCGCGTCCAGCTCCAGCACACCCTCGTCGTGCTGGTTCAGCACCACCCAGGTCCAGGAAGTGATGCCAAGATCCGGCCGGGATGACGAGGTGCGAACCGCCTGCACGCGGGCCTCCAGGCGCAACTGGTCGCCGGGACGGACGGGAACGCGCCAACGCACCTCGCCCAGGCCGGGCGAACCGAAGGATTCCGAATCATGGAGCGCGGCATCCACGGCCATGCGCATGGCCAGCGCGCAGGTATGCCAGCCGCTGGCGATGAGTCCGCCCCAGCGCCCCTGCGCGGCGCGGGCGGGATCGGCATGAAACCATTGCGGATCGTACTGGCGGGCAAAGGCCAGAATTTCGGCCTCCGTCACGGTGACCGGCCCTCCCTTGATCACCATGCCCTGCTTGAACTCGGCGAACTTCATCTGACGTCATCCTCCGGCAGCGGCCGCGCCCAACCGGCGCGGCTGCCTCCTAGGATAGTCCAAAGTCACATCGCCGGTGCTCAGCGTATCGGCCACGGATACATCGCGCCGCCATGGCTCCACAACGCGTTCGTTCCACGCGCCAGTTTCAGCTTGCTTTGCTGGCCGACATTGCGCTCGAAGATCTCGCCGTAGTTGCCCACCGCCTTGATGGCGTTATAGGCCCATTTTTCGTCCACGCCCATGTTCTTGCCCGCGCCCGGCGTGACGCCGAGGATGCGCTGGATGTTGGGATTGGGGCTCTTGAGCATGTCATCGACATTCTTCTGCGTGATGCCGTATTCCTCGGCCTCCATCAGCGCGAACAGCGTCCAGCGCACGACGCCCTGCCATTGGTCGTCCCCCTGCCGCACCATCAGGCCCAGCGGCTCCTTGGAGAAACGTTCGGGCAGGATCTCGTAATCGTCCGGCTTGGCGAGTTGCGTGGCGCGCACGGCGGCCAGTTGCGAGGCGTCGTCGGTGAAAGCGTCGCAGCGGCCCGATTCGAAGGCCCGCACGACTTCGGTGACCTTGTCGATGACCACCGGCGTGAACTTGATGCCGTGGGTGCGGAACCAGTCGGCCAGGTTCAGCTCCGTGGTGGTGCCCGGCTGCACGCAGACCGTGGCGCCGTCCAGTTCCTTGGCGCTCTTCACGTTCTGCGACTTGCGCACCATGATGCCCTGGCCATCGTAGAAGCTGGCCGCCACGGCCGCCAGCCCCAGCGAGGTATCGCGCGTCTGCGTCAGCGTGACGGTGCGCATCAGCACGTCGACTTCGCCGGACTGCAAGGCGGTGAAGCGTTGTTGCGTCGACAGCGCGGTGCCCTTGTACTTGGAAGCGTCGCCGAACATCGCCGCCGCGATCGCCCGGCAGATGTCGACGTCCATGCCTTCCCATTCGCCCTTGCTGTTGGTGGCGCTGAAACCGGATACGCCGTCGCTGAGGCCGCATTGCACATAGCCCTTTTTCTTGACCGCGTCGAACACCGTGCCAGCCATGGTGCTGGCGGACGCGCAGGCCAACGCCACGGCGGCGGCCAGAACGGACAAGCGTTTCTTCATGATGAGTCTCCCGGGTCGTGCTTTGTTCAAACGGATGGTTCAAACGCACAGGTCCGGGCGGATGGCCGGGACCGATGGCGGCAAGCGCGGCGGCGACATCATCGCGCCGGCCAGCACGCCAACTTAGGCTGCTCGCGCGCACCCGGCAATTAGGTACAACACTAGGAAGGCCGACCGGACAGAAGTGGTACAGGGGATGTGGTACAGGGGATGTGGCGCCATGGCAGGCGGCGCCTGGGCCGTCACCGTTCCGGCTGGAACGCCGCGGCGGCGCGGCCGATGCGGTCGTTGACGGCATCCCACTCGGGCGTGCGCGGCGGGGCCTCGACCAGAATCTTCGTATAGCCCCGGCCATCCAGCTCGCGCATCAGCGAATAGATCGCATGGGCGTATTGCGCGGGATCGGCGGACACCGGTTGCCAGGTCAGCGCCGGATCCATTTCGAGGGGACGCGGGGTATAGCCTATTACCACGCAACGGCTGCCGGCCGGCAAGCCCACGCCGACGACCAGCGCCTCCAGCGTCGCCCTGTCCACCAGCTCCAGCGGCGTTTGCGGCGCATAGTGCGCCTTCAGCGTGCCGGACGCCCGCGGCGCGGCCGCATCGGGCGCGGACGGCAATTCGCCCAGCACGCGCGCGATGTCCTCGGGCCGGATATGGCCAGGCCGCAACAAGACGGGCCCCACGCCTTCGTGCAGGCGCGACAGGTCCACGATGGTCGATTCGATGCCGACATCGGCCGGGCCGCCTTGCAGCACGGGCATGCCGGCGGCGACCTGTTCGGGAAACTCCCCCAGCACATGCTCGGCCCGCGTGGGCGACACATGGCCGAAACGGTTGGCCGACGGGCCCGCCACGCCGCCATGCCCGCCCTTGAGGGCGGCAAATGCACGCAGCAGGCGCTGCGCCACGGGGTGCGAGGGGCAGCGCACGCCGACGCTGTCCTGCCCGCCGCTGACCGCCGCGTCCACATGCGGGGCGCGCTTGAGGATCAGGGTCAGCGGTCCCGGCCAGAAGGCGTCGATCAGGGCGCGGGCTTGCGCGGGCATGTCGCGCGTCCAGTAACCCAGGTCGGCCTCCGGCGCGACGTGCACGATGACAGGGTGATTGGAGGGCCTGCCCTTGGCCGCGTAGATGCGCGCCACGGCCCGTGGATCCTCCGCGTCGGCGCCCAGGCCGTAGACGGTCTCGGTGGGAAAGGCAACCAGGCCCCCGCGCAGTAGTACGCGGGCGGCGTGGTCGATCTCTTCGTCGGTGGCGGCGTTGGCCTGGCTCATGACGCGTCGGTCTCCGCCGCTCATTGCGGCGCCGGCAAACCCAGCGCCGCGGCCACGCGCATGGCGTCGGCGCGAGCCTGCGCCATGGTGGCGGCGACGATGGTCACGTGGCCCATCTTGCGGCCGCGCCTTGCTTCGCGCTTGCCATAGAGATGCAGCTTGGCGCTCGGCACGGCCAGGGCGGCAGCCCAGTCCGGCTCGCGCTGCGCATCGCTGGCGTCCGGATACCAGATATCGCCCAGGATGTTCAGCATGATGGCGGGCGCCAGCAGACCGGGGCTGCCCAGCGGCAAGCCGGCCATCGCGCGCGCCTGCTGCTCGAACTGGCTGGTGACACAGGCGTCGATGCTGTAATGGCCGCTATTGTGCGGCCGCGGCGCGATTTCGTTGACCAGCAGGCGGCCGTCGCGCAGGACGAAGAATTCCACGCAAAGGACCCCGTGGTAATCGAGCCCCTGGGCGATGGCCAATGCGGATGCGCCAGCCTGCTGCTCCAGTTGCGCGTCGGGCCCCGACAAGGCGGCCAGGGCAACCGTCGACACGGCCAGGATACCGTCGCGATGCACGTTGCGCGCGACCGGGAACATCACGGTCGCGCCATCGAAACCGCGCGCAATGACCACGGAGATCTCGTGGTCCAGCGCCAGCAGCGCTTCCAGCACGCAGGGCACGCCGCCAAAATCGTCGAACGCGGCCAGCGCTTCGGCGCGCGTGGCGACACGGGCCTGGCCCTTGCCGTCATAACCCAGGCGCGCCACCTTGAGGATGCCGGGAAACAGCGCCTCGTCGGCCTGCTCCAGGTCGGCGCGCGCGCGCACCGCGGCATGCGGGGCCACCGCGATGCCTTGCGCCGCGATGAAGGCTTTCTCGGCGATGCGGTCCTGCACCACGGCCACGGCGTCGGCAGCCGGGCTGACGCGGCAATGCGCGGCCAGGCTGCGCAGGCTCTGCGCGGGCACGTTCTCGAACTCGGTCGTGACGGCACGGCACAGGCGGGCCAGCTCGGCCAGCCCCTGCTCGTCGTCATAGGCCGCATGGATATGCCTGTCCGCCACCATGGCGGCCGGCCCGTCGGCGGCCGGATCCAGCACCGCCACCTTGTAGCCCAGGCTTTGCGCGGCATGGCAGAACATGCGGCCCAGCTGGCCGCCACCCAGCAGGCCCAGCCAGTCGCCCGGCGCGATGGGCGTGAACGCGGCGCCGTCGGCCGGACGCGCGCAAGCCGTCTGCGCGCCGTTCATGCCGATGCTCCCTCGGGCGGGACCTTCATATTGCGGGCAGCCTCGGTCTGGCGCGCGCGGAACGCCACCAGCCTGGCGTGCAAGGCATCGTCGGTGGTCGCCAGGTTGGCGATGGCGTGCAACGCGGCGTTGGCGGCGCCAGCCTCGCCGATGGCGAAGGTGGCGACGGGAACCCCCCTGGGCATCTGCACGATGGACAGCAGGGAATCCTCGCCACGCAGGTATCGGGACGGCACGGGCACGCCGAAGACCGGCACCTCCGTCAGCGCGGCCATCATGCCAGGCAGGTGGGCCGCGCCGCCGGCGCCGGCGACGATGGCACGCAGGCCGCGGGCGCGCGCCTGCGCGCCGTACTCGGCCATGTCCTGCGGCATGCGGTGCGCGGAGATCACCCGCGTCTCGCAAGGCACGCCGAAGTCCTGCAGCATGGCGACAGCATGCTTCATGACCTCCCAATCGCTGGAGGAGCCCATGATGACGCCGACACGCGGCGCGGTCGGGGACGAGGTGATCGTAGAGGCAGTCATAAGCCGGAGCGCAGTCGTAAAACGAGGGATTTTAACCGGCCCCGCCCGCGAACCCCAGGCAGCCTATCGCGGCGCGCCGGCCAGGGGCGCCGGCGCCGCCCGGGCAGCGGGCTGCAAGTCGGCCAGCACGGGGACGGGCTCCCATTCCGGCGCCAGCCAGGCGTATCCCTCTCCAGGCGCCGGGCACGCGGAAACGCCGCAGCGCAGGCCGGCCGCCGTCGTCGCGGCCAGGGCCACGATCAGGAACAGCCACATGGGCAAGGCCGTCAGGACCCCGACGCGGCGCGGCATGGCGTTATCGCTGGCCTTGCGGTCGAGCGCCAGCATGAAGGTGCAATAGACCAGCAGGGCCGCGTAGCCGGCCAGTGCCCAGGTCGAGGCTTGCGGGCCGGACAGGGCCGGCGCCCCGGGGGCAAGGCGCGACAGCACCTGCGAGCCGGCGGCCACCGTGCCGCCCAGCGCCGCCGCGAGCACCAGGGCGTAGTGCACGGGCGACGGACCGAAACGCAGGTTCAGCAGCAGGCCGGCGCCGGCCAGCAGATAGGCCAGGCGCTGCAGCTGCCCGGACGAATCGGGCGCATGGCCATAGGCGAATTCCCACACGAGGGCGAGGCCGAGCATCACGCAGAGCGCCAGCAGGGCCAGGGCATTGAATACGACCGAGGCCGGCCGCGGCGCGCGCACGGAGAAGGTCATCATGATCAGAGTCGCAGTCCGGCGAGGGGGGCCGGGTCCCATAGCCCCGCGACAGTCACGACGAAGCAAATCACGGTCAGTATCCAAAACGCGAAACTCGCGCTGCGACGGCCCCGCAATCCGAACCAGACCGCCAGCGTGCCGAGCAGAAACGGCAGCAGCATGACCATATCCACGCCTCCTCTCTTGAGCCCCCTTCCGAGCGAATGCGCCGCACTATAAATGAAGAGCACGCAAAAGACGACTGCGGCGTCAAAAGGCGACGTAACCCGGGCTGGCGGGGAATGCCCTCACGCCGCGGGGCTATCGCCGACTGCTGCCCCCCCGAGGGGGCGATTCTGCCTTGCGGCAAAAAAACCAACGGCCACCCCTTGGGTGGCCGTCAGTCTTGTCCGCCAGCGGCGATCGCGTTGTGCTCAGGCCGTCAGGCGGTCCAGGGCCTCGCGATACTTGGCGGCGGTTTTTTCCAGCACGTCGGCGGGCAGGCGCGGCGCGGGCGGCGTCTTGTCCCAGGTCTGGGTCTCCAGCCAGTCACGCACGAACTGCTTGTCGAAGGACGGCGGGCTGATGCCCACCTTGTAGCCGTCGGCCGGCCAGAACCGCGACGAATCCGGCGTCAGCACTTCGTCCATCAGGTGCAGCGTGCCCTGGTCATCCAGGCCGAACTCGAACTTGGTGTCGGCGATGATGATGCCCTTGGTGGCGGCGAAGCTTGCGGCCTCGCCATACAACTTGAGCGTCACATCGCGGATGCGCTCGGCCATTTCCTGGCCCACTTCCTTGACCACATGCGCGAAATCGACATTCTCGTCATGCGTGCCGAACTCCGCCTTGGCGGCCGGCGTGAAAATGGGCTGGGGCAGCTTGCTGGCCTGCTGCAGGCCGGGCGGCAGCGCGATGCCGCACACCGCGCCCGTCGCCTGGTAGTCCTTCCAACCGGAACCGATCAGGTACCCCCGCGCCACCGCCTCGACCAGGATGGGCTTCAGGCGCTTGACCACGACGGCGCGGCCGCGCACCTGGTCGACCTCGTCGGGCGCGACCACATCCTCGGGCCGCAGGCCCGTCGAATGCGTGGGCAGGATGTGGCCCAGCTTGCCGAGCCAGAACTCGGTCAGCTCGGTCAGCACCTGGCCCTTGCCGGGAATGGGGTCGTCCAGGATGACGTCGAACGCGGAGATGCGGTCGCTGGCCACGATGAGCAACTTGTCGTCGCCCACCGCGTACATGTCGCGCACCTTGCCGCGCCCCAGCAGGGGCAGGGACTTGATGCTGGATTGATGCAGGGCGGTAGTCACGGGCGGGTTTCCTTACTGCACGACCTGGGCCAGCTTGCCCGCGGCATAGGCCTGGGCGACATCGGTCAGCGGCGTCGCCTTGATCTTGCTGGCGTTGCCCGCCGTGCCGAATTCCGTGTAGCGCTTGACGCAGATGCCCTTGGCGGCGGCGCGCGCCGGCTTCAGGTACTCCCGCGGGTCGAACTTGGAGGGATTTTCGGCGAAGAAGCGGCGCACGGCGCCGGTCATGGCCAGGCGGATGTCGGTGTCGATATTGATCTTGCGCACGCCGTACTTGATGGCTTCCTGGATTTCCTCGACGGGCACGCCGTAGGTTTCCTTCATGTCGCCGCCGAACTCGCGGATTTCGGCCAGCAGTTCCTGCGGCACGCTGGAGCTGCCGTGCATCACCAGGTGGGTGTTGGGCAGGCGCTTGTGGATTTCCTTGATGCGGGAAATGGACAGGATGTCGCCGGTGGGCTTGCGGGTGAACTTGTACGCGCCATGGCTGGTGCCGATGGCGATGGCCAGCGCGTCCAGCTGCGTCTTGCGCACGAAGTCGGCGGCCTGCTCGGGATCGGTCAGCAGCTGGTCCATGGTCAGCTTGCCGTCGGCGCCATGGCCGTCTTCCTTGTCACCCTGCATGGTTTCCAGGGAGCCCAGGCAGCCCAGCTCGCCTTCCACCGTCACGCCGACCTTGTGCGCCATGTCCACCACCTTGCGGGTGACGTCGACGTTGTACTCGTAGTCGGCGATGGTCTTGCCGTCTTCCTTGAGCGAACCGTCCATCATCACGCTGGAGAAGCCCAGGTTGATGGCGCCCTGACAGATGGCCGGCGACTGGCCATGATCCTGGTGCATCACCACGGGAATGTGCGGATACGATTCGACGGCGGCCTGGATCAGATACTTGAGGAAGCCCTCGCCGGCATACTTGCGGGCGCCGGCCGAGGCCTGCATGATCACCGGGCTGTCGGTTTCGGCGGCCGCTTCCATGATGGCCTGGACCTGTTCCAGATTATTGACGTTGAAAGCAGGGATGCCGTAACCGTGCTCGGCAGCGTGGTCGAGCAGCTGGCGCATCGAAACTAGGGCCATGAGAAAGATCCTCCAGGAGCTTATTGAAAAATGGCGGAAACCGGTGAATGCCGCGATTTTACCGGGGACCGGGGGAAAGTTCTTGCAATCGTGGATTTACGTCTTCCAGCGGATTGTTTCGGGGTTTGTCCCTACCGGGGCCGGCGCCGATGGTACGCTGGATCTCCAGCCCGCCTTGCCGGTCATAAGCGTAGCGGCTCGCCCCCCGGCGAACCGCCTCTTTGAAGGAAAGCCCATGAAAATCAAGATATCCCTTGCCTTGCTCGTCCTCGCCGCCAGCGCCGCCGCCCAGGCCCAGGTGCCGATCTCGGCCCAGACCGCGCCGCCCCCGGCCGGCGCGGGCAGCGTGCAGGAATACAGCTTCCCCTCCCAGCCCGGCAGCTATTCGCCCCCCTCCACCCTGCGCATGACCGTGTCGCCCGAAGCCGCGCCGGCGCAACAGCCGCCCGTCCGCGATACGCCGGAAAGCCTGCGCAAGTACACCGAATGCCGGGATGAAGCGGACCGAGCGTCCACATCGTCCGCCAAGATGCGGGAGGCAGTGGGCCAGTGCCTGCAGGACCTCAACGCCAGGCGAGCCCGGGGCGAATAGGGGCGTCCGGGCGGCGCCAGGGAGCGCCACGGGGCGGCGGGCAGGCGCGGGAACGGCGAGGCGAGTAAACTCCCATTTCGACGCATCAAGTTACTTTTCGTTTAAGCCGCGCGCCCGCCCCGCCATGACTGAAAACTCCAATTCCGCCCCGCCGACCATTTTTCTGTACACCGAGGAAAAGCGCGGCAATCAACTGGTCGAGTCGGTGGTCATCGGCCAGTTTTCCGATTTCTCCGGTTCCGAAAAGCTGATCGTGATACAGGATCCGCACACCCGGATCAATTTCGTGTATCGCATTGACGCCTTCAGCAATAACCTGGACGCCGTCTCGATCACGCACTACACGGAAGCGGATTTCAGCGCGCGCAAGAGCATTACCATCAACGGGGCGACGTTCAAGCTGGGTCCCCCGTCGGATGCCGTGAAGCTGCTGCGGGGCAAGAACCAGTGGATCCAGGACAAGGGAGCCATCCTGTCCGTGCTCCTGCAGGGCGCCGCCACCAACACCAAGAGCGTCGGATTCGTACGGCCCAAGATCCAGCGCGACCGCATCGAGAAGATCCCGCCAGGCGTCAACGTCGAATATCTGCGCGACCGCGGGCCCGAAGCCGGCGCCGAGGCGCCCAGCCAGGACGCGGCGGCTGATCCGGCGCCCTGATCCGGCCCGGATCCCGGCCCGGCCCTAGTCGTTCACCGAGCAGGCGACAGGCTCGCCGCCCTGGAATTCCACATCGTACGTGTGCTCGTCGTCCCAGGGCAGCGTGAACCACAGTTCGTAGTCCTCGGCGTCCTCATCGAACAGCCAGAGCGCGCGCAGCGTGGCCTGGCGGACCATGGCAGGCACCGAATCGCCAGGCGGCAGCTGGTCGGCCGGCACGCCGGCCTCCAGCCAATCGTCGCGGGAATAGTTTTCCAGCAGCAGCTCGGCAGCTGCCTCGATGCGCTGCTCCAAGCCGCCCAGCAGGGTCTTCAGGTTACGCAGGCCGTAGGCGGTCGGCGCCTCGCCGGCGGTCTGCATCATGATGTGGATCGGGGGCCGGCCGGGCGCATAGGACACCTGCTCGGCGGCCCACAATTCCGGCTCCTCGTGATCTTGAACAAAATAGGGGTCAACCATGGAACGCCTCCTAAAGGCAAAACACTGTTCTGTGCGTTCATTTTGGAAATTTTCAAAACGAAACGGGATGGCAGGGTTGCAGCCTGCATCGTAGCGTGTAATCTTTGCCGCCAAACAGGCGATGAAGCGTAACTATATTCCTACCGACTTCCGTTTTTAAGGCACACGGTTTCTATTTATTGGGCCGATAATAGATACACTTCATCAACAATAACCAACAAATTCCAACATCTAATTGTCACCGGTAGCAGCCAAACGCCTTCTGAGCTTTTTCGTGTCGCGCGTCGCTTCCCGCGGACTGAGCCCGGCCCCGTCGTGCGCCTCGTTGCGCGCCTTGTCGTGCGCTTTGTTGTGCGCCCTGTCGTGCGCCTGCGTGCCGGCCCGGGCGGCGGACGCGCCGGCTCATGACGCGCCGGCGCCGGCCACCTCCGCGGCGCGCGCCGTGGCGCAAGTGGTGACGGGCATCATCGGCTACGCGCGCTGGCCCACGCCGCCGCATCCCGAACCGCCGCTGCTGTGCGTAACGGGCACGTCGCCCTATTCGGCCGCGCTGCTGTCCGGCGACGACAGCATGGCCAGCGTGCGCGCCCATCGGGTTGCGCCCGGCGATGACCGTGTCCCGCAGATGTGCGAAGCCCTCTATATCGGCGACCTGCCGCAGACCGCCCTGACACGCCTGTTGCAAGGCGTCATCGGCAAGCCCGTCGTCACCATCCTCGAAAACGACCCCGACTGCAGCGCGGGCGGCATGTTCTGCCTGAACGTGCAAGGCACGCAGGTCGGCTTCCAGATCAACCTGGACATCATCGCCCGTAGCGGCGTGCGCATTCATCCGAGCGTGCTGCAACTGGCACGCCGCAAGCCTCATTCATGACAACCCCACCGACTCCCTCCGGTCCCCGCCTTCCCACGCTGCGCGATGCGCTGCGCCGCGCCCAGGTGTCCGTGACCGTCATCGCGGTAGGCCTGGTCGGCCTGGTGCTGACCATCATGGGCCTGGTCGCGCTGCGCGCCTACGCCGAACACAACACCGGGCTGATCGCCCGTTCCATGCTCTATACCGTCGAGGCTTCGGTCGTTTTCCATGACGCGCCCGCGGCGCAGGATGCGCTGGCCCTCATCGCGAACACGGAAAGCGTGGGCACGGCCATCGTGTTCGACAGCGATGGCCTGGTGCTGGCGCAATGGACCCGCCCGCGCGGCGCCGGCTTCGCCTGGATACAGCAGCCATTCGAAAGAATCTTCACGCCGCCGCCCATCGTCACGCCCATCGTGCATCGCGGCAATACCGTCGGCACGCTGCTGGTGACCGGCCATCCAGGCAGCGTGCTGGCCTTCCTGCTCAAGGGCGTGGCCGGCGTGCTGGCCTGCCTGGTGGCCAGCGCCATGCTGGCGCGCGCCATCGCGCGGCGGACCTTCGAGAACATCGTCGAACCCTTGCGCAACCTGGCGCGCGTCGCGCATGCCGTCCGCAACGAACGCGCCTTCGGCGTGCGGCTGCCGCCGGCCGATATCGCCGAGCTCAATGCGCTGGGCGAGGACTTCAATGCCTTGCTGGACCAATTACAGGCCTGGCAGAACCAGTTGCAGCACGAGAACGCGACGCTGGCGCACAAGGCGGCGCACGATAGCCTGACCGGCCTGCCCAACCGGGCGCATTTCCAGGAAAGACTGGAGCGGGCCATCCATGACGCCGGCGTGCTGGGCCAGCGGGTCGCTGTCCTGTTCATCGACAGCGATCGCTTCAAGGAAATCAATGACCAGCAGGGCCACGCCTCCGGCGACGCCGTGCTTGTGCATACCGCCGCGCGCGTGCGCAACCAGCTGCGCGAAACCGACCTGGTGGCCCGGCTGGGCGGCGACGAATTCGCCGTCCTGCTGTCGCCGCTGCGCGACATCGATACGGCCCACCACCTGGCCGGCAAGATCCTGGCGAGCATGCGCGACCCCATACGCCTGCCTGGCGGGACGGAGGCCGTGAGCTCGCTGAGCATAGGCATCGCCGTCTATCCCGATCACGCCAAGGACGCCCGCGATCTCTTCGAGGCCGCCGATGCGGCCATGTATCGCGCCAAGCGGCAGGGCGGCGACAGCCAGGCCACGGCGGGAACGCCGCCCGCCCCCTCCCCCACCTATCCCAAGGAGATACCCTCGTGATTGCGACGTGCCCCTTCCTCGCCCGCACGGCCGGCGCCCTGGCCATCGTGATGAGCGCCCTGTTGCTGGCGGCCTGCCAGACCGTGCCGAAGGGGCTCACGCCCGCCCAGATCGCGGTGCTGAAGGACGAAGGCTTCAGGCAGACGGATGAAGGCTGGGAGTTCGGCATGTCGGACAAGGTTCTGTTCGATACCGACCAGGCCGTGGTCAAGCCGGACAGCGCGGCCAATATCAAGCGCCTGGCAGGCAGACTGCTGGGCGTGGGCCTGGACCGCATGCGCCTGGACGGACATACCGACAATCGCGGAAGCGACGCGCACAACCAGCAGTTGTCACTGCGCCGCGCGCAGGCCGTGGCGGATATCGTCGTGGCGGCCGGCATGCCGGCCGCGAATGTCCAGGTGCGGGGTCTCGGCGCGGCGCGGCCCGTGACCGACAATGGCAGTGCCGCCGGGCGCGCCGAGAACCGGCGCGTGTCGGTGGTCATCGTGACGCCATAATGCGCCGGCGGCGCCGGTCACGAATCAGCGCCAGCGGCGCGAGTCACGGATCAACGCCCGAGGCACCATCCACCGATCAACGCCGGCGGCGCCGATCCCTCGGTCACGTCAACCCTTCACGCCGCCACTGCCTGGACGCGCGCGGGACGCGCGGGCGCGGGGGTCGCCAGGGGATAATGCGCGGCGAACACCAGCCGGCCGCCGCTCCAGGTATGGCTGACCAGGGGCATGCCGTTGACCACGTTGACGGCGATCAGGTCGGCCCTCAGGCCGGTGCGGATATGGCCCCGGTCATCCAGGCCACAAGCGCGCGCCGGATTGCCCGCCACCAGGGCGCTGGCCTGCGACAAGGTCAGGCCTGCCTGCTCGGCCGCCGCGAACGCGGCCGCGATCAGCGTCGACGGCTGGTAGTCCGAGCACAGGCAGCTTGCCACGCCGGCGCGGATCGCGTCGATGGCGCGCATCGACCCGCTCTGGCTCTGCCCCCGCAGGACATTGGGCGCGCCCAGGATGGTGGGCAGGCCGCAGGACACCGCTGCCTTGGCGGTGTCCAGGTTGATGGGGAATTCGCTCATCGACACGCCCAGGTTGCGCATGGCGGCGATGCGATGCACCGAGTCGTCGTCATGGCTGGCGGTGGGCACGCCGGCGGCGCGGGCCTGTTCCAGCAGAAGCTCCACGCGCTGCGCCGAACCTTCCATGCCGGCCAGTTTCGCGCGCGCCGCTTCCTCGGCCTGTTCGCGGCTGAAGCCGTGGTTGCCCATCACATAGTCAAGATAGGCTTCGAGCGTCTTGAACTGCCCCTGCCCCGGCGAATGATCCATCACCGAGAGCAGGTCCACCATGCCCTCCTCGATCAGGAACCGCAGATGCGGCATCGCGGTCTCGTCGCTAATCTCGTAGCGGCAATGGATACGGTTGTCGACCAGGCCATGCTGGCGGAATGCATGCACCGCGCGGATCAGTTCGGCGACGGTCTCGTTGTTGCGCACGCCCCATTCGCGGTTGGCGAAGGACAGCGCGTGATAGGGCGTGCTGATGCCCGCGGCGGCATTGCGGCGGTCCACCTGAGCCACCGCGAAATCGAAGGGAAACAGCACGCGCGAGCGCGGCTCTGCCTCTTTCTCTATCGCGTCGCAGTGCAAGTCGACCAGGCCCGGCATGAGGATCTGTCCGTGCAGGTCCACTTCCCGCGCGGCGCGCGCGTCCACGGGATCGATGGCGGCGATGCAGCCGTCCTCGATCAGCACGGCGCCGTTCTCCAGCACGGCATCCGGCAGCACGACGCGGGCGTGGGTCAATAACGTGGCGGTCATGGTCTACTCCGTCAAGGCGGCGGCGCCGGCCGGGGCGGCGGGTTTGAGAGTGGGTTCGAGGGTGGGTTTAAGCGTGGGTTTAAGCGTCAACACGCGGCTGGCCACCGCATCCCGCACCGCTTCATCATGGAAGATGCCGACCAGGCAACGGCCTGCGGCCATCGCTTCGCGGATCAGTTCGACCACCACGGCGCGATTGTCGGCGTCCAGCGAAGCGGTAGGCTCGTCCAGCAGCAGCACCGGATGGCCGCCGATCAGGCCGCGGGCGATGTTCACGCGTTGCTGTTCACCGCCCGAGAAGGTGGCCGGCGGCAGGCGCCACAGGCGTTCCGGCAGGCGCAGGCGCGCCAGCAGCACGGCAGCGCGCTCGCGCGCCTCATCGAGGGCGACGCCGCGCTGGCGCAATGGCTCGGCCACCACGTCCAGCGCGCCGACGCGCGGAATGACGCGCAGGAACTGGCTGACGTAGCCGATGACATCGCGGCGCAGGCGCAGGATACGCTGCTCCGGCGCGCCGGTCAGGGTCACCCATCCAGCGCCGTCGCGCACGCGGATGGTGCCGGCGGTCGTCAGGTAATTGCCATAGAGGCAGCGCAGCAGGGTGCTCTTGCCGGTGCCGGACGGCCCCGCAAGCACCAGGCATTCGCCGCGCGCGGCGTCGAAATCGACGTTCTCGAACACGGGCAGGCACACGCCGCCCTGGTTGTGCAGGGTGAACATCTTGCCGACCCCGCGGACTTCTATCATCGTCTGTGCTTGCGTCATGATCAGCTCTGCAGGATGGAGGAAACGAGCAGCTGGGTATAGGGATGCTGCGGATCGTCCAGGATCTGGTCGGTCAGGCCGCTTTCCACGACATGGCCGCCGCGCATGACCAGCGTGCGATGCGCCAGCAGGCGGGCCACGGCCAGGTCGTGCGTGACCACGATGGCCGCCAGCCCAAGGTCGGCGACCAACTGGCGCAGCAGGTCCAGCAGGCGCGCTTGCACCGACACGTCCAGCGACGCGGTCGGTTCATCCATGAAGACCAGGCGCGGATGCGTCACCAGGTTGCGCGCGATCTGCAGGCGCTGCTGCATCCCGCCCGAGAACGAAGCCGGCGCGTCGTCCAGGCGGCCCACGTCGATCTCCATCTTCTGCAGCCAATTGCCGGCGACCTCGCGCAGGTCGCCGTAGTGGCGCTGGCCGACGGCCATCAACCGTTCGGCGATATTGGCGCCGGCGCTGACCTGCATGCGCAGGCCATCGCGCGCATGCTGCCGCACATAACCCCAGTCGGTGCGGGCCAGCAGGCGGCGCTGGGCGCCGGACAGGGTCGCCAGGTCGGTCGGCCCCTGCCCGCGCAGGTCATAGTGGACACTGCCATGCTGGGCGTCGACCTGGCAGGACACGGCTTGCAGCAGCGTGCTCTTGCCGGAACCGGACTCGCCGACGATGCAAAGGACTTCGCCCGGATAGAGATCGAAGTTGATTTCGCGGCAACCGTGCACCCCATCCCAGGTATGGGTCAGGTCGCGCACCGACAGCAGCGGCGGGTCGATATCGCTTGCGTTCATGCCTGTTCCTCGCGCCGCGTGGCGCAGTATTCCGTATCGGAGCAGACGAAGCTGCGGTTGCCTTCGTCGTCCAGGATGATTTCGTCGAGAAAGCTTTCTTGCGAGCCGCACAGGCTGCAATGATGCGACCAGCGCTCGATGGTGAAGGGATGGTCGTCGAAATCCAGGCTCTTCACCTTCGTATAGGGCGGCACGGCGTAGACGCGCTTCTCGCGTCCGGCGCCGAACAACATCAGGGCCGGGCTGTCGTCCATCTTGGGATTGTCGAACTTCGGGATAGGCGACGGGCGCATCATGTACCGGTCGTTCACCAGCACCGGGTAGTCGTAGGTGGTGGCGATGTGGCCGTGGTGCGCGATGTCCTCGTACAGCTTGACGTGCATGCCGCCGTACTCGGCCAGGGCATGCATGGTGCGGGTCTCGACCTCGCTCGGCTCCAGCCAGCGCAGCGGCTCCGGGATCGGCACCTGGAACACCATGATCTGCCCGGGGCGCAAGGGGGTTTCCGGAATGCGGTGGCGGGTCTGGATGAC
This sequence comes from Achromobacter aloeverae, assembly GCF_004121055.1. Taxonomy (GTDB): domain Bacteria; phylum Pseudomonadota; class Gammaproteobacteria; order Burkholderiales; family Burkholderiaceae_B; genus Bordetella_C; species Bordetella_C aloeverae. Next base: position 28,467 of record NZ_PYAL01000010.1, on the reverse strand, counting down.
GGTGGCGGCGGTGGTCGTCTCGGTGGTGCGTACCCCCGCGACACGCCCGAAGAAGCGGCGGATATTGACGGCGTTGGTGGTGTCGTCCGACCCCTGGTCGATGACCTTTAGCACATCGTCCGCGCCGATGATGGCGGCGGTCACCTGGATGCCGCCGGTGCCCCAGCCATAGGGCAGCGGCATTTCCCGGCTGCCGAACGGCACCTGGTAGCCGGGAATGGCGACGGCCTTGAGCAAGGCGCGGCGCAGCATGCGCTTGGTCGATTCGTCCAGGTAGGCGAAGTTATAGTGCGGATCACGCGCCACGGTGGCGGCGTCCTGCGGAACGGGAGTATCCATGGAAATCCTGCGAGCCTCGTGTTCGTGGGGAGTCATGCCTGCTGTGCCTCGGCGTCCGCGCCGACCAGGGCGGCGGGAACGTCCGGGACGGCACCGGTGTCCGCGCGCGGCCCAGCATCCTGCGCGGCCGTGGCGCCCTGGGCGCGCTCGGCCTGGATGCGGCGCAGCAGCGCCAGGCTGGACTGGAAATCGACGTAGTGCGGCAGCTTCAGGTGCTGGGTGAAGCCGGATGCCTCGACGTTGTCGCTGTGATAGAGCACGAACTCGTGGTCGTTGGCGGGTGACGTCGCCGCCTCGCCCAATTCCTGGGCGCGCAGCGACCGGTCCACCAGCGACATGGACATGGCCTTGCGTTCGCCGTAGCCGAACACCAGGCCGTAGCCGCGCGTGAAGGTCGGCGCCTGGTGGGCCTTGCCGGTGAACTGGCTCACCATCTGGCACTCGGTGACATCGATCTCGCCGATGGTCACGGCATGACCGAGCTCCTCGACGAACAGCTCCACCTCCACCGATCCATAGCGGATTTCCGCCACGAAGGGATGGGTGTTGCCGTAGCCGCGCTGCGTCGAATACCCCATGGACAGCAGGAAGCCTTCGTCGGCCCGCGCCAGGTTCTGCAGGCGGGCGGCGCGGGTGGCGGGGAAGGACATGGGTGCGCGGGTCAGGTCGAACGGAGCGGGATCGCCCGCCGGAATGGCTTCCGGCTCCATCAGGGACTCGCGCTCCAGCAGATCGGTCACGCGCGGCATGCTGGCGGCCAGCGGCTCCGCCGCGGGCGGCAGGGGCGTGGGCACGGGCGCCGCGTCGTCCTCCAGGGAGAAATCCAGCAGGCGCTGCGTGTAGTCATAAGTCGGTCCCAGCACCTGGCCGCCCGGCAGGTCCTTGAACGTCGCGGAGATGCGGCGTTGCAGGCTCATGCGCGTGGTTTCCAGCGGCACGCTGTAGCCGAAGCGCGGCAGCGTGGTGCGATACGCGCGCAGCAGGAAAACCGCCTCGACGACATCGCCGGCCGCCTGCTTCAGCGCCAGCGCCGCGAGTTGCGGATCGTAGAGCGACCCTTCGGCCATCACGCGATCCACCGCCAGCGGCATCTGCGCGCGTATCTGCGCCAGCGTGAGCGTGGGCACCGAGGGATCGCCACGCCGGAAGCTGTCCAGCATGCGATAGGAATTCAGGATGGCGCGTTCGCCTCCCTTGACGGCTACGTACATGTCAGGCCTCCACCCGCGTCGTGCGCGGAAGACCGCAAATCTCGCGTCCGTGCGTCAGCAGCACGTCCACGCCTTGCGGGAAACGACGGTGATTGACGGCCCACTGCCGCCAGAAATCGGCCGGCAGCCCGGCGGGCGCCAGCGCACGGGCATCCGCGATGCCAGGCCCTGTCAAACGCACGGCGGTCCCGGCCTGCCAGTCCTCGACCTCGATCAACAGGGTGGTCGAACGGTCCGGATAGGCGGGGTCGCCGGCGTTGCAGTCGGCCAGCGCGGGCGCGGCATGGCCGGCGGGCGCCACCACGAAGACCGCCTCGGCTGGCGTCGCCACCAGGGGGCAGCCACAGTGAAAGCGCAGGAAGGCGGCGACGGCGTCGTCCAGGCCGGCCGGCAGCCAGACCGGCGTGTCCACGTCGGCCAGGGTCAGCAGCAGGGCCGCCAGGGCCGGCGACAGGCCGGCCGGCACGCCACACTCGGCCGCCAGCACACGCGGCTGCCCGGGTTCGGACAAGGCCTGCAGGGCGACACGGAAAACCGCCTGGGCCTGTGCGACCGGATCGGCAAACCCCGGCAGCAGGTTGATCGTGGGCGCCGTGGCGGCGCGCTGGACTTGGGTCATTGCGGGGGCCATCTCAATTCTCTCCACGCACCATCGTGAAAAACTCGACGCGCGTCTGCGCGGCCTCGGCCGCGCGGCGGGCGCGGCGCTCTTCATGGACGCGGGCCAGCGGCACGATGACCGCGGCCCGCACCGATTCGTGCCAGTCGTCCATTTGCAGCAGGCCGTCCAGGACCGCGGCCTGCTCGGCGTGGCGCAAGGAACGTCCCTGCACATAGGCCGTGCCGACCACGCCTCGATCGAAGGCCACGGCGCAACGCGTCACCGACATTTCGCCCAGGTTGAACTGTTCTCCGGTGCCGCCCGCGCGTCCCCGCACCATCGTCATGCCGACCTCGGGCGCGCGCAGCGGACGGAACGCCGGCAAGGGCCCCAAGGCCTGATAGGCCCGATCCAGCGCGGCGCCGTCGGCCAGGGCCAGCACCCGCATCCATGCGGCCCGCGCCGCCCGTGACCCGTTCTCGGAAGTCTGCGTATCCATGCGTTTCCTCTAAACGTCTATACGAATAGATGCTAGTATGGGCTTCCGCGCCAGGCAGTTCAACATGGCGACGATGAATTTTTGATGACAAGCGCCACTCGCGGGGAGCGCCCGGCTGGGGCAAAATCCGGCATTCCTTCATTCACATTCAGAGACGCGCCCTTGTGTAGCGCGTCGAACAGGAAGTCAACATGTTCGAACGACGATCGGGCATCGCGGTCTGGCGGCAGATCGGAGAGGCGCTGGCGATGGATATCCGCAACAAGCTCTACAACCCGGGCGAGCAGTTGCCGCCCGAGCCGGAGCTGGCGGCGAAGTTCTCGGTCAACCGGCATACGATCCGGCGCGCCATGGGCGAGCTGGAGCAGATCGGCCTGGTGCGCATCGAACAGGGACGCGGCACGTTCGTGCAGGAACACGCCATCGATTACGCCATCGGCAAGCGCACGCGATTCTCGGAAAACCTGCGCAGCCAGGGGCTGCTGGGACATGTGGAAGTGCTGGGCAGCCAGGCGGAACGCGCTGCCGAAATCGCCATGCAGCTGGGGCTGCCACGGTCCACCACCCTGTTGCGGGTGCAGCTTCTAGGCAAGGCCGAGAACCGCACGATCAATGTGTCGGACCATTATTTCGAAGAGCGGCGCTTTCCCGGCTTCGCCAACAAACTGAAGGAAGCGAAGTCCATCTCCAAGGTGTACAAGCAGTTCGGCATACAGGACTACACCCGCAAATGGTCGCGCATCACCGCCACCCTGCCGGATGAAGCCAACGCCCGCCTGCTCAACCAACCCAAGACGCGTCCCATCATCCAGGTCGAGTCGCTGAACGTCGACGCGGAGGGGCGGCCGCTGCAGTACGGCATCACGCGCTTCGCCGGCGATTGGGTGCAGTTGATGGTCACCGGCGACGACTGAGCGCCCCAAGACGCATACCGCGAAGCGCATACCGCAAAATATACGCCGCAAAACGTCTAGACATCTGTTCGTCATCAAGCGAGCATATATTCTTTCCTTCCGGCCCAACATTCAGCCCCCGACATGAATACGCCCGCATCCCCCCTTTCCGTCCTGCCCGGCATCGCCGGCCGCCGCGTACTGACCTCCGACGGCCTGCGCGCGACGCGCCTGGGCTTCACCGGCGACCGCATCGCTGCCGGCGCGGGCGCCACGCCGCTGCTGGACGCGGGCGACCTGCTGGTCTTGCCCGGCATCATCGACTTGCACGGCGACGCCTTCGAGCGCGCCGTCATGCCGCGGCCGGGCGTCACGTTCCCCTACGACAACGCCCTGCACGATGTGGACCGGCAATTGCTGGCCAACGGCATCACCACCGAATTCCACGGCGTCACCCTCTCATGGGAAGGCGGCCTGCGCGGCGAACCCTATGCGGAACGCATGTTCGATGCGCTGGACCGCATGCGTGCGACATTGGGCGCGCGGCACAACGTGCACCTGCGCTTCGAGACCCACCACGTCGGCGGCGTCGATATCGCCCGTGAATGGATACAGGCCGGCAAGGTGCAATTCCTGGCCCTGAACGATCACCTGCCCAGCATGGCCAAGCGCCTGGGCAACGACCGCAAGCTGCTGCAATACGCGGAACGCGCCGAATGCGACCTGGACACTTTCCAGGATCGTATCCGCGCCGCCATGGGCTGCGCCGACGAAGTGGCCGGCGCCATGCGCCAGCTGACCGAATGCGCGAAGCAGGCCGGCCTGGAGGTGGCCTCGCATGACGACCCCGATCCCGCGACGCGCCGCTACTACCACCAGCTGGGCTGCCGCATCGCCGAGTTCCCGCTGACCGCCGAAGTAGCCCGGGTAGCGCACGACCTTGGCGATTTCACGGTCTTCGGCGGCCCCAACGTCGTGCGTGGCCGCAGCCACACCAATGCGCCCAACGCCACGGAAATGATCCAGGCCGGGCTGTGCGGCATCCTCACGTCCGACTACTACTACCCGGCACCGCTCGCCGCGGCGATGAAACTGGTCGATAACGGCGTACTGCCCCTGGCCCAGGCCTGGGCGCTGGTATCGCGCAATCCGGCGCGCGCCGCCGGGCTGCGCGACCAGGGCACGCTGGAACCGGGCATGCTCGCCGACGCCATCATCGTCGACGACAGCGTGCCGGGGGTGCCGCGCGTGTGCGCCGCCATCGTCGCCGGCCGGTTGCGGTATGCCGCCCAGCAGTTCGACATGGAGTTGTTGCAGCAGGCCCAGGCCGCCTGAACCGGAACGCCATCATGCCCCAGGACTCGCAACGCATGCAGAGGCAGGACACACCGGATGCGCGGACGCGTCCGGCAGCCGCCTCCTCCTCGCGGCAAGCGCCCAGCCAGCACGCGTATCGCTACGCCGTCTACCTTGCCCCGGTGGGCGCCTGGCGCGACGTGGGCAGCCGTTGGCTGGGTCGCGACGAAGAAAGCGGCGCGCCGCTCGCGCGCGCTGCCGGTGACGATCCACGGCTGGACGCATGGACCGAGGCGCCGCGCCATTACGGCTTGCATGCCACGCTCAAGCCGCCGTTCCGCCTGGCGCCTGGCGCCGATGCCGCGGGCCTGGACCGGGCCATGCGCGCCCTCGCGCGGGACCACCAGCCCTTCGGCATCGCGCTGGAGCTACGCACGCTGCGCGGCTTCCTCGCGTGGTGCCTGGCGGAGGACGAACCGGCCTGGGGCGCCGGCCGCGAGGATATCGCCGCGGGTCGCGCCGCCCTGCGCGCCCTGGCCGACGATGCGGTGCGCCGTATCGATCCGTGGCGCGCGCCACCCACGCAGGACGAACTGGCGCGCCGCCTGCGCGCCGATCTCGATCCCGCGCAGCGCGCCATGCTGGAGGCCTGGGGCTATCCTTATGTACTGGACACCTTCAAGTTCCATATCACGCTGACAGGCAATCTCGCCGACGCCGACCTGGCGACGGCGCGCGCGCGGATCGAGTCCCTGGGCGCGGGCAGGCTGGACCGCCCCATGCCCGTGGACGCCGTTGCCGTCTATGTGCAACCGGCGCCCGATGCCCCCTTCCTGGTGGCGCGCCACTACGGCTTCGACGGCGCCACGCGCGACGGGGCGGGCGCATGCTATCTACCGCCGGCGACGGACGGGGCGCGATGACCGCGCCAGCCTCCCGCGAACGTGACGCATCGCGCCGGGACCTGCGCCGCGATGGCGGCCGCCTGGTCTACATCATGGGCGCGTCCGGCAGCGGCAAGGACACCCTGCTGCGACTGGCGCGTGCCCAGCTCCAGGGCCAGGACCGCGTCCTGGTCGCGCACCGCTACATCACTCGTCCAGCCGGCGCGGACGAGGCATCCGTCTATCTGGAAGCCGCCGAACATGCGCGCCGCGCCGCGCTGGGCTGTTTCGCGCTGCACTGGGCCAGCCATGGCCTGGCGTACGGAATCGGCGTCGAAATAGACGCCTGGATGGACGCCGGCATCACCGTGCTGGTCAATGGCTCGCGCGCCTATCTATCGCAAGCCTGCGACCGCTACCCGGGCCTGTGCGCCGTCACCATACGCGTGAACGCGGAGACCTTGCAAAGCCGCCTCGCCCACCGAGGCCGTGAAAGCGCGGACGACATCGCCGCCCGCCTTGCGCGCGCGCAAGCGGTCTTCGATATTCCTCCAGACTGCGAACAAGTCAGCGTGGACAACAATGGCGACGCCGCCGACGCGGCCGCCGAACTGCTCGCCATCGCGCGCCGGCGCTGCCACGCCTGAGACGGCGCGTCATGTGCGGCCGCAGCGCGACCCCCTGGCCCCTTTTTGGCCCCTTGACCCCTGGCCGCTTACCCGTATTCCTTCCAGGCAACAACAGCCAGGGCCGCGGCGTCAGGCGCGCCCGCGCATTACGCGCGTGCATAGCTGAAGATAGTGCGACAGGTCGGGCGTGCGCGCGCCGACCACCTTGGCCAGGTCGTCATAACGGCGCAGGCGTACGGCCGCGTCGAAATGGGGCAGCCTTTCGAAGCCTGCCAGCTCGTCCGGCGTGAAAGGACCACCCTGCAAGGCCAGGCTATCGCGCGAGGCCTGCGACAAGGTGTCGTAATAGGCCGCGTCCACCGCGCACAGATATCGCTTGGCCGGCACGTGCAATCGTATGGGCGCCAGCACGTCCTCGCCGAAGATGCCTTCGAGGGCGCGGGCGCCCACGTCCTGGTGGCGACGGTCCTCGCTGGCGCTCTCCGCCATGACCAGGTGCCCGACGTCGTGCAGCAGGCTGGCGACGATGACGGCCGGCGTCTCGCCGGCCGCCTCGGCCAGCGCGGCGCATTGCAGTGCGTGCTCGGTCTGGGTGATGGCCTCGCCGCCGTAGAACTCCGAACCGTAGCCGGCGAACAGGGCCTGGATGCGCTCGGCCTCCAGCTTGGCCGCCGATACGGACGCGGGGGTGGAAGAAGAAGATACCGTCATGACGTCATATCCTGGATCGAACGGCCGGGCGGGGCAAGCCCGCCCAGGTTCAGACCAATACGCGGCGCACGCGCGCCGACAACATATCGATGGCGACGACGAACACGATGATGATGATCATCACCGCGCAGGTCTGCGCATACTGGAAGCTGCGGATGATGTCCCACAGCACCATGCCGATACCGCCCGCGCCCACGATGCCCACCACCGAGGCGGAGCGCACGTTGGACTCGAAGCGGTACAGGGAAAAGGAGATCCACAGCGGCAGCACCTGCGGAATCACGCCGAAGACGATTTCCTCGATGGCGTTGGCGCCGGTCGCCCGCACGCCCTCGACCGGTCGCGGATCGATGGCCTCCACGGCCTCCGAGAACAGCTTGGCCAGCACGCCCAGCGTATGCACCCACAAGGCCAGCACGCCGGCGAAGGGGCCCAGCCCCACCGCGACGATGAACAACATGGCGAACACCATTTCGTTGATCGCGCGGCAGGCGTCCATCAAGCGCCGCACCGGCTGGTAGACCCAGGCCGGCACGATGTTCGACGAACAGAGCAAGCCGAAGGGCACCGCCATGACGATGGCCAGGAAGGTGCCCCAGATGGCGATCTGGATCGTGACCAGCATCTCGTCCAGGTACATGCGCCAATCGCGAAAGTTGGGCGGAAAGAAGTCCTTCGCGAATTCGCCCATGTTGCCGGAATCCCGCAGCAGGTCCAGTGGGCGCATATCGGCGCCCTTCCAGGAAGCCACCAGCAGGGCCAGGATCACGGCCCACATGATCAGCATGGGTAGGGAGGTCCGAGGCGGGCGCGCGGGCACGTTACCGGTAGAGAGGGTCACGCTCATGATGCCGTCCTGATTACTTGGCGGAAGCCACTTGCTTGGCGAGGTCGGCCAGCTTCGCGTCGATGTCGGCGATCTTCTTCTGCTTTTCCTCGGCGCTCAGCGTGGTGTCGCTTTCGACCTTGGCGCGCAGGCCCGCCAGGTTGATCTGGCGGATGGGGATCAGCTGGCCGTTATCCGACTTGGTGAAACCCTTGTATTGCAGGACCGCCAGCTTCTTGGCCTGGTCCTCGGTCTTGCCGTAGTTGGCGAAGAAGTCCTGGATCCTGGTCTTCAAGTCCGCCGGCAGGTCCTTGCGGTAGACGATGGGATCGGCCGGGATCAAGGGCGACTTCCACAGGATGCGGATCTGGTCGTCGGGGTTCTTGCCGGTGTTCTGGCGATAGCGATCGATCGCTTCGGTGTTGGTGATGGCCACGTCGACCTGCTTGTTCATGGCCGACATCAGGTTGGTTTCGTGATTGGCGACGCGGAAATTCTTGAAGAAGGTCTTGGGATCGATCTTGTTGGCGCCCCACAGGTAGTAGCCCGGCACGGCGGTGCCCGAAGTGGAGTTGGGATCGCCCGCGCCGTAGCTCATGGTCTTGCCGTTCTTCAACACGTCGTCCACGGACTTGACCGGGCCGTCCTTGGCGGTGACCAGCACCGACCAGTAGCCGGGGCTGCCGTCCTTGGCAATCACGTGCGCGAACACTTCGCCCTGCGCGCGGTCCACGGCTTCGATGGCGGACAGGTTGCCGTACCAGGCGATCTGCACCTTGTTGAAGCGCATGCCCTCGATGATGCCGGCGTAGTCGGACGCGAAGAAAGGCTTGACCTCGACGCCCAGGGCCTTGCTCATGTCGTCGATGACGGGCTGCCAGCCGGACTTCAGGTTGGTCGAGGATTCGGTCGAGATGATGCCGAAGTTCAGGGTTTTTCCGTCCTGCGCATGGGCCGTGGTGGACAGGGCCGCGGTGGCGATCAGGGCGAGAAACGTTCTGCGTAGCATGGTAGCTCCGGGAGCAAACAGGTAAAAGGGGACTGCGAAGGACAATCAGGCCTGACAATCGGGCCTGACAATCGGGCCAACAATCAGGCCGCGATCAATTGCGGCGCGGCGGCGGCGAGCCCAGGCGCCGGGTCGGCATCCGCCACGTCATCGACGCCAGGCATCAGTTCATTCAGGTCCGCGCCATACAGGTCGCGCAACATGGCGGCGCTAAGCTCGGCGGACGGGCCGTCGTACACCACCTTGCCGCGCCGCAGGGCAACCACGCGCGGGCAATAGCGCATGGCGACGTCGACCTGGTGCAGCGACACCACCACCGCCACGCCACGGCTGCGGTTGATCTGCGCCAACGTGTCCATCACGCGGCGGGAAGACTCGGGATCGAGCGACGCGATAGGCTCGTCGGCGAGTATGGTGCGGGCGTTCTGCACCAGCGTGCGGGCAATCGCCGCGCGCTGCTGCTGGCCGCCGGACAGCGTCGAGGCTCGCTGAAATGCATAGCCGTCTATACCAACTTGAGCCAATGCCTGGAGACCGACCTGGATCTCGTCGTGGCGAAACCAGCGCAGCAGGCTGCGGTACATCGGCACGCGCGGGAGCATGCCGGCCAGCACATTGGTGATGACGGGCAGGCGTCCCACCAGGTTGAATTGCTGGAAGACGAAGCCGATGCCGGCGCGGGCGCCGCGCACGCGCTTGCTGATGCGGCCCTGGCTCTGGATCACCTGGCCGTTGACCGTGATCTCGCCGCGGTCGCCCGCCACGAAACCGGCCAGATGGCGCAGCAGCGTCGACTTGCCCGAGCCCGACGCACCCAGCAGCGCCACCATTTCTCCGGGGGCGATGCGCAAGCTGACATCGTCCAGCGCCTTGTCGGCGGAACGGAAGGACTTGCTGAGCCCCTTGACTTCGATCGCGTAGGTCATGCGCGTTCCTGTTCATTCAAAACTCGCGGTAGTGTGTGCAAGCGCGATGACAGGCTGATGACGCGAAAAATGGCGCTGGAGCAAGATTTACCGACGGAAACGGGCCGATGTCATGCCATTGAAATATTCCCGGCCCCCGCGGCGCCGCATGCCGGCGCCGCGCCAGGGGCGCGCCCGTCCCCAAAGGCTCGTCAAGACGATCTCGACCCGCCCGATGCCCTGGCGATCTAGGCCATAGAGATAGCGGGCCATATGGCCGACGCGCCGGAATGCGGGCTCGCGCAGAATTTCTCCTGCCTGGGCCGAGCGCCACGGGCGGTACAAGATGAGAGACAAACCCATGGGCCTGCTCAGAACCCTCTTCGCCCTATCCGTCGTCCTCGACCACTCCCCTTACAACGGCGGCAACGTGTTGGTGGGAGGTCGCCTGGCGGTCCAGCTCTTCTATGTGATCTCGGGTTTCCTGATTTCCTACATCCTCAACGCCAACGACACCTATCGCAGCACGACACGCTTCTACGTGAACCGCATGCTGCGCATCTATCCCACGTATCTCGCGGTGGCGTGCATCGCGCTGGTGGCCAACCTGGCGGCCAACCCGGCGTTCATGGCGGTCTACGACCGTATCCCGCCGCTGGCGGACCTCTGCCTGATGCTGGCCAACCTCTTCATCTTCGGCCAGGACTGGATCATGTTCGCCGGGATCAAGAACGGGCTGCTGACCTGGACGGGGACGTATATGAACAGCGACGTCCCGCTCTACGACGGCCTGCTGGTGCCGCAGGCATGGACCCTGGGCGTCGAGCTGAGCTTCTACCTGATCGCGCCCTTCATCCTGCGCTCGCTGCGCGCGGTGCTTTGCCTGCTGGCGGCATCGCTGGCCTTGCGCGTCATGCTGCTGGCGCTGGGCGTCGCGCAGAGCGATCCCTGGTCATACCGTTTTTTCCCGCTCGAACTCGCGCTGTTCCTCGGGGGCGCCCTATCTCATCGCCTGTTGCTGCCCTTTTTCGAAAGGCTGAGCCAGCGCGTGCGCTATTTGCCGGAACTCGTGACAGGGCTGTTCGTGCTGTACACGCTGTTTCACTTCTCGGTGGCGCTGAATCACAACGTGCGCGATGCCTTGGCGCTGCTGGTCTTCACCGCCTTCCTGCCCTTGATGTTCATTTTCCAGTCGCGCTATCGGCTGGACAAAAAAATCGGGCAGCTGAGCTACCCGATCTATATCTGTCATGCCGTCGTGATGCTGTTGGTCCGCGAGATGGCCGACCTCCTGGGCATCACCGACGCGCTGGCGATTTCCAGCCTGAACGCCCTGTTCTCGATCGCGGCGGCGTGGCTGCTGTACCAGGCCATCGACCGCCGCATCGAGCGCTTGCGCCAGCGGGTCAAGACGGAAGCGCCCGACTCGTCAGGCGCTGCCGCCGACGCGCTGCGCGCCTGAGGCGGGCTTGGCCATGCCGATGATCAGCTGCGCGATCACCGCCACGATGATGTTCACCACCAGCGCGAACAGCCCCGTGTACATGGCGTAGGTGTCGCCGCCGATCACGAAGGCGTGCACCGGCTTGACCCCGTCGGAAACCGCCAGCCAGGTACCGACGCCCAGGCCGGCCGCCCAGCCGATCAGCAGCGACGTGCCGCGGAAGCAGTTCAGGAACAGGCCGAAGACCACCGCGGGGAAGGTCTGCAGGATCCACAAGCCGCCCAGCAGCTGGAGGTCCAGCGCGTATTGGGTCGGAATGAACAGGATGAACACCAGCGCGCCGAACTTCACCACCAGCGACACCACCTTGGCGACCTTGGCTTCGCCGGCCGGCGTCACCCCTGGATTGACATAGGCCTTCCAGAAATTGCGCGTGAACAGGTTGGCCGCGCCGATGGACATGACGGCCGCGGGCACCAGCGCGCCGATGGCGATGGCCGAGAACGCGAAACCCGTGAACCAGCTGGGGAACAGCGCATTGAACAGCGCCGGCACGGTGTCATTGGGCGTCTGCGGATGGATGTTCGCGGCCCAGGCCATGTAGCCCAGCAAGGCGATCAGGCCCAGCAGCAGGGTATAGGCTGGCAGGAAGATCGCATTCTTGCGGATGGTATTCCCGCTGTTGGCGGCGAAAATGCCGGTCAGCGTGTGCGGGTACATGAACGCCGCCAGCGCCGAACCCAGCGCCAGGGTGGCATAGGGCAGGAACTGCGAAGGCTTGAGCAAGAGGCCCGTGGCGCCGCCCTTGGCCGCATAAGCGTCGTTCGCCTTGGCGAAGACCGCGCCGTAGCCGCCCAGCTTCAGCGGCACCAGCACCACCGCCACCAGGACCACGATGTAGATCATCAGGTCCTTGACGAAGGCGATCAGCGCCGGGGCGCGCAGGCCCGCGGAATAGGTGTAGAGGGCCAGGATGACGAAAGCCGCCGTCAGGGGCAGTTCGCCGGTCAGGCCCAGGGCCTTGATCACCACCTCCATGCCCACCAGCTGCAAGGCGATGTAGGGCATGGTGGCCAGCACGCCGGTGGCGGCAATGGCCAGTTCCAGCGGACGCGACTGGAAGCGGGCATAGACCACGTCGGCCGCGGTCACGTGCCCCGCCTTGTGCGCGACACGCCACAGGCGCGGCATGATGCAGAAGACGATGGGATAGACCAGGATGGTATAGGGCAGCGCGAAGAAGCCATAGGCGCCCACGGCGTAGACCAGGGCCGGCACGGCGATCACGGTATAGGCGGTATAGAAATCGCCGCCCACCAGGAACCAGGTGATCCAGGTGCCGAAGCGGCGGCCGCCCAGGCCCCATTCGTCCAGGTGGGCCTCTCCCGACCCGCGCTGCCAGCGCGAGGCGAGGAAACCCATGACGGTGACGAGCGCGAAAAAGAAAATGAAAACGCCCAGCGCGGTCCAGTCGATATGTGTAGCGGTGCCCATCATTCGTCCCCCTCGCCGCGCGTCGAGCGGAAGACGATCCAGGTCAGCACGGCGGTCACCGGCACCCAGAGCAGTTGATACCAGTAGAAGAAGGGGAAACCGAACAGCTCAGGGGTCGCCTGGTTGTAGAACGGTACCCAAAGCAGGCCGATGAACGGCAGCAGTAATAGGATCCTCATGGGGCCTTGACTCTTATAAGAAGGGATAGTGTCTCGAATTGTCAGGCCGCCCCTGCGGCGGTTGGTAGCCCGCTGCACGTGCGACGGGCGGAGAATACTCGCCCCCCGCGGCTGTCGCAAATAGTCTCTGTAGTGACCTTAGGGGTTTTCCATTAGCTAATGCGCTGTTAAACTATCATGTAGAAAAGCCTGATAGACAGGTAACTTACGCTGTGCTGAAGTGAACTGGCCATCATGGCCCAGCACGACATCACGCATCTCATCCCCGCCCGCGATGCAGTCCGTCCGGGCGAGTCCATGCCGTAGGACGGTTCGCCGTCGCGCGGTATCCCTGGGAACCGGATATCCGGCCCCGTCCGCCAGGACGCCGCCGCCTCCCTCTGCTCCCTCCCACGCCTCGGCGACCGCACGCCGCCTTGGTCATTACGTTACCGGCGGCACCGGCACTGCCGCGCTTGGTTCACGCGTCGCTCGCGCTTGGCTGGCTGCCTGCGCCCGCCCCGCATTTCTGTTTTGCCCGGCCACTGCCGTGTCGCCACGCGTGGTATTCGGGCCCATTAGGAGATATACGCATGGCTAAAGAAGAACTGATCGAACTGGACGGCATCGTCGACGAAGTGCTGCCCGATAGCCGCTATCGCGTCAAACTGGACAACGGCATCGAAGTTGGCGCCTATGCCTCCGGCCGTATCCGCAAGAACCGCATCCGCATCCTTGCCGGCGACCGCGTCACGCTGGAGATGTCGCCCTATGACCTGACCAAGGGTCGCATCAACTTCCGCCACAAGGACGAACGCCCGCAGCAGGCGCCCCGTCCCCGGCAGCAGTACGGCGCCCGCCGCTAAGCCGCGGGCCCCTCGCCTTGGGGATGCCGAAATGCGTTCCCCGAGCCGGAACCGGCCATCAATTCCGCCGTTTGAAAAACGTAAAAACAAGGTTTAATTTACGCGTTTCATTGGCGGTTTTTTTTGCTGTCTGGTTTTTTGGCTTTCTATCTGTACGCGATGTCGACGGACGACCAACTGCGCAAGGCGATGGATCGGCTCACCCGAACCGAGAAAATGCAGGCCCGGGCCGAGAAGGTCTGGAAGAGCCTGGACACCTCGCGCGCGACCTTCATCAACAGCCTGCGCAACACGGGCCTGTCCTACGCGCACGCGCAGAGCAAATTCGACGATTTCGTGGAAGAGCAGCGCCGCCTGCGAATACGCCTGGCGCAGGAAGTCGAGGCGGCGCAGCGCGAGTACCTGGCATTGGCCGACGGCGGCGGCGTCCAGGCGCGCGCCGCCTGAGCCGCGCAGGCGGACAGACGCGGCTGCCCGCCTGCGTTACATGCAGAGATTGGCGGCTTGCACCTGCTCCTGGGAGCCCCAGGACGAACGGGCCGCCATGCGGATCTGCACGCTGCCATTGGACCAGCGCTGCACCCGTAGCGCCGACGTCATGCCGGTAACGCTGCTGGTCGTCACATCCACCCCGCCATCGATATTCGTCACCTTCACCTCTTCGCCCTGGCGGCGCCAGGAATCCGCCACGCAGGCCGCATAGGCCTCCGGCGTATGGTCGGTATGGCCGTAGAAGACCGGGTCTTTCTTCAGCAGGTCGCTGGACGTCGTGCAGCCCGCCAGGAGCGCCAGGGCGGCGATGGCCAAATAACGCTTTTTCATTTTTCCGCTCGAACAATAAGACGAAGCAGGACTATAGCGCCATCATTCAATGGCGCGCCTGAAAGGAACAAGGAGAAGGCAAGGAGACCGGCCCTTCAGGCCCGGGGTGCGCGGATGGCCGACTTCGGCCGGAACGCCTTGACCACTTCTGGCCGCGTTTCCATATATGGTCCGCCGATCAGGTCGATGCAGTACGGGACCGCCGCGAAAATGCCCGGCACCAACGGCGCGCCGTCGGCATCGCGCAAGCCTTCCAGCGTCTCGCGGATGGCCTTGGGTTGGCCGGGCAGGTTGATGATCAATGCGGCATGGTCCGCCGTTTCGCGGATCACCGCCACCTGGCGCGACAGGATCGCCGTCGGTACGAACTTCAGGCTGATCTGCCGCATCTGCTCGCCGAAGCCGGGCATCTCCCGCGTGGCCACGGCAAGGGTGGCTTCGGGCGTTACATCGCGCCGCGCGGGGCCGGTGCCGCCGGTGGTCAGGACCAGGTCGCAACCCATCGTGTCGACCAGCTCGACCAGCGTGGCTGAAATGCCGGCGGCTTCGTCGGGAATCAGGCGCTCCGCCCCTTGCCAGGGCGTGGACAGCGCGCTGTGCAGCCACTCGCGCAAGGCCGGCAGGCCCTGGTCCTGGTAGGTGCCGGACGAAGCGCGGTCGGAAATGGAAACCAGGCCGACGAGCAGCTCGTCGGGGTCGCGGCGAATCAAGCGGGATGGGCGTGTGGCGGCGGTATTCATGCCGCAACTATACCGCCCCGTTCATCGTTCCAGGCCGGCGCGCGGATTGAAGGGGATGTCGCGCGCCATCCTGCGATACGCCTCGCGCGCGGCTTCGTTGTCGGCCGGCGGCCAGACCACGTCCAGGTGCAGGTAAAGGTCGCCCGGATGAGCCCCGGGCAAGCCCTTGCCCTTCAGGCGCAGCTTGCTGCCCGGCCGCGAGCCGGGTGGGATGGTGACCTCGACCGGACCGGTCGGCGTGGGCGCCTGCACCTTGCCCCCCAGCGCCGCTTCCCAGGGCGCGACAGGCAAGGTCAGCGTCAGGTCGCGCCCCTCGACGCGATAGAGGCGGTGCGGCTTGATCCGCACCTCCAGGTACAGGTCCCCAGGCTGGCCGCCGGCATAGCCGGCCATGCCCTGCCCCGCCAGGCGGATACGCTGGCCCTCGCGCACGCCCACGGGGACACGCACGCTGAGCTTGCGCTCTTGCAAGCGCGGACGGCCCTGCGCATCCATTTTCATGGACCGCAAGCTGATCTCGCGTGTCGCGCCCAGCAGGACATCCTCCAGCTCGACCTCGATCATGGCGTGGTAGTCCTCGCCCCGCGCATGGGCTTCCCGCGCAGCGCCGCCACGGCGCCGCTGCGCGGCGCCGAACAGCGAGGAAAAGAACTCGCTGAAGTCGGCTTCCTCGCGCGGATCGCCGCCGGAGAATTCGAAGCCCTGTTCCCAGCCGGGCTGCGGACGATAGGCGCCGCCGGCGGAGACGCCGGCCGCCAGGTCGTCGTAGGCGGCACGCTTCTCGGGATCGCGGAGTACGTCGTAGGCTTCGTTGACGTCGCGCATGCGCGCTTCCGCATCAGCTTCCTTGCTGACGTCGGGGTGGTACTTGCGCGCCAGCTTGCGGTAGGCGCGCCGCAGGTCGTCGTCGGAAACACCCCGCTCGACGCCTAGCGTGTCGTAGTAGTCCTTGAACTCCATGCTCGCTCACAGAAATGTGTCATGTCCGCAACGTCGATTGCCGCCCTTCAAGAGCGTCGATGCCCTGGGACGGCTCGTCCCGCGGCAGTGGGTGCGGATAAATGGGGTGAGGCTCGCCGCGTCGGGCGCAGCCCGCCACGCGAGACCGGGAATAGCGTCTAGATAGGGCCGATCGCCCGATTTTCAATACGTGAACCGCACCCGCTTGAAATTGTCAAGACCCTCCCTACATACGAGCCATGCAGCACCGGCTGCACCCGAAAACCGACGCCAGGCCCTTGCGCCGCATCCCCGCGATGCGTTTCGCGCGCCGCCCCGGGCGTCACCTATCCCCCGACGGAGGACGTTCGAGATGTTTCAATCCCTGCTAGACCTGCCCAACGGCCTGTTCGCCGAATTCGACCGCCTGCAGCGCACCCTCACGCCCGCCGCCGGCAGCATCCGCGCCGTGCCGCGCGCCTTCCCCGCCATCAATATCGGCCAGAACGCTGAATCGGTGGACATCGACGTCTTCGTGCCGGGCATCGCCCCCGCCCAGCTCGACGTCCAGGTCGACCGCGGCCTGCTGACCATCAGCGGGGAACGCCGCGACACCACGCCAGCGGACGGCTCCAAAGTCAGTATCTACGCCTCCGAACGCTACACCGGCCGGTTCAAGCGCGCGATCAGCCTTTCGGACGACCTGGACACCGACAAGGTGTCGGCGCAATACCGTGACGGCGTGCTGCGCATCTCCGTCCCCCGCCGCCAGCCCGCGCAACCGCGCCGCGTGGCGATCCAGTAATCATCGAGATCCCGAGGACCAGACCATGACCGTAGCCGTATCCCAACCCGCCGACACCCGGGAAACCGCCGTCCGCGCGGCCGGCAGCTCCGCTGCACGGCCCCTGCTGCCCCGCGTCGATGTCACCGAAGATGAATTGGGCCTGACCCTGCTGGCCGACCTGCCGGGCGTGCCCCGCGACAAGCTGGACATCCAGGTCGACGGCACCACGCTGAAGATCGAGGGCGTAGTGGTCCCGTTCAGCACCTCCGCCACCCATGCCGAGGTCACCGCCGACCGCTATCTGCGGGCGTTCACCCTGAGCCCCGAGCTGGACGGCGCGGGCATCGTCGCCGAACTGGCCAACGGCCTGCTCAAGCTGCGTATTCCCAAGCGGGAAAAGCCCCAGCCGCGCCGTATCGATATTTCCCTGAGTTGAAATGCCTGGTTGATATGCAATAAGCAATAGGAAAATTGGGCAGGCCCCGGATAAGCGTCCAGGGGCCTGCCTTTTTCCAACAGTGGGGCCGAATAAGTAGCGCCGAGAGGGGGTTTGCGACAGAATTGGCCCCATTCCAAATTCGCCGGGTACCCGCTTGTACCGACGCCGCACCCTCACCATTCAGCAGCAGATCACCTTGCTGGCGGGGACGCTGTGCCTGGCCCTGGTCGCCGCGGCGGCGGGCGGCGCTGCCTATATGGGCAAGCGCCAGACGCGCGAGCTGATCGAAACGCACGTCACCGATATGGCCACCGTGATGGCGCACACGCTGGACCGCGACATGTACGAGCGCTTCCGCGAGGTGCGCATCCTTGCCGAATCGCGCACGGTCCGCGGCATGGAGCCCGACGCCCTGCGCGCCCTGCTCACCCGCCGCCAGAGCTCGATGATCGATTTCGCCTGGGTCGGCGTGGCCGACCCGGCGGGCAATGTGGTGGCCTCCACCCAGGGACAGCTCGAAGGGAAGTCGGTGGCCAACCGTCTCTGGTTCAAGCATGGCCTGGAAAGCCCTTATATCGGCGACGTCCGCGAATCGAAGTTGCTGGGCGAGCTGCTCGGCCGCGACCAGCGGCAGGCCTTTCGCTTCGTTGAAGTCGCCGCGCCCGTCGTGGCCGGCGGCAGGACCGTGGGCGTCCTCGGCGCCCACCTGAGCTGGACCTGGGCGGCCGAGGTACGCCGCGCCATGCTGGAAAACGACACCGCGGGCGGCATTCGCGATCTCTGGATTCTTTCCTCGGACGGCACCATGCTGCTGGGCCCGCACCTGGGCAGCAAACCCTTCGACGACGCGCGCATCGCCGCCATGCTGCGCAGCCGCCAGGGCGTCTTCGAAAGCGACAGCGAAAACGGGATGATGCTGACGGGCTACGCCATCGCCTCCGGCTACCGGGACTACCCCGGCCGCAACTGGCTGATCATCGCCCAGCAACCGGCTCGCGACGCCTATGCGGCGGTGCGCCGGCTCGAATGGGGCGCGCTGGTCCTCAGCATCCTCATCGCGATCGCCGGCGTCACCCTGACCTGGTTCATCGCCCGCCGTATCGCCTCGCCGCTGCGGGCCTTGACGGCCGCCGCCCGCGACCTGGGCCGCGATCATTCCGTCACCATGCTGCCGCGCCTGGCAGGCGCGCGCGAAATCGTCGACCTGTCGGCCGCCTTGCGGTCCTTGATGCGCCGCCTGGGCGTGGAGCAGGAACGCGCCGACCTCGTACAGCGCCAGGCGCAGCAGGAGGAAAAGCGCTACGCCCAGGAGATCAGCGAACTGCGGCGGGCCGCCGGCATCGATCCCCTGTCCGGGCTGCTGAACCGCCGCGCTTTTCTCTACGCGGCGGCCATGATGATGGCCGACGCCAATGCGCGCCACCTGACCGTGATCATGGCGGACATCGACTTCTTCAAGCAGGTCAACGACAACCACGGTCATAGCGCGGGCGACGCGACCATACGGAAAGTGGGAGAAATCCTCACCGCCTGCGTGCGGGAGACCGACCTGGTGGCGCGCTTCGGCGGCGAGGAGTTCGTCATCCTGCTGGCGGGCACGCCGCCGGGCGCGGTGCTGGCGTTGACCGAGCGCATGCGCCGGTCGGTGCAGGAAACCCCCATCACGCATGGCGCGGCCACGATACGCATCACGATCAGCCTGGGTGTGGCGATTGCCGATCCCGAGGACCGCGACATCCAGAACGTCATCGAAGGCGCCGATCGGGCGCTATACCGGGCGAAACAGCGAGGCCGCAACCGCGCGGTGCTGTCGGCATGACGGCCCGCCGCGGCCCGCCCGCCGGGCCCGCCGTCGACACCCCCGGCAAGCGCCTGCTAAGCTATGGCGACGCCGGGGCCCCGTTTTTCCCCTTTTTTTGCAGATTCGGAGCCAAACGTGGCAGTACCGCTCACCCTCTATATCGACAGCCGCCTGCTCAGTCCCTACGCCATGGCCGCCTATGTGGCCCTGGTTGAAAAAAACCTGGACTTCGAACTGCGCCTGATCGATCTGGAGCAGGGGGAACAGCGCATGGCGCCGTTCCTCTGCCGCTCGCCGACGGGCAAGGTACCGGTGCTGGCACACCACGATTTCTACCTGAACGAATCCAGCGCCATCGTCGAGTACGTGGAAGATACGTTCGCCGCGCCCGACTACGCGCCGATCTGTCCGGCCGACACGCGGACGCGCGCCCGCATGCGCCAGGTGCAGGCCTGGCTGCGCAGCGACCTCGCCGCGCTGCGGCGGGAACGGCCGACCGAAGTCGTCTTCGAGGGCCTGCAGCCGGGCCCCCTCTCCGACGCCGCGCAGCTGGACGCCACGCGGCTGGTGCGGGTCGCCAACTGCCTGGTGCCGGTTGGACAAAAACACCTGTTCGGCGATTGGTGCGTCGCCGATGCCGACCTGGCCCTGATGCTCAATCGCCTGATCTTGTCGGGCGAGGACGTCCCCGCCCGCCTGCGCGACTACGCCGCCGAACAATGGGAACGCCCGTCGCTGCGCCACTGGCGCGACCGCCGCGCCAGCTGACGCGGGCATCAAGCCCTGCCGATCGGGGGCACAGCGGAGCCGGCTTTGCCGGTCCGCCAGCGCCGCCCCTGGAGGGGGGCGCGCGCAGCGCGCTGGGGTGGACCCGCCCTCCGGTCCGCCGGTGCCGCCCCTGGAGGGGCGCGCGCGCAGCGCGCTGGGGTGGGCCCGCCCTCCGGTCCGCCGGTGCCGCCCCTTGAGGGGCGCGCGCGCAGCGCGCTGGGGTGGGCCCCTTACGCCCGTTCCTGCAGGACCTCCACGGCAGGTAGCGTCTTGCCTTCCAGAAACTCCAGGAATGCGCCGCCGCCGGTGGAGATGTAGCCCACCTTGTCGGTAATGCCGAACTTCGCGATGGCGGCCAGCGTGTCGCCCCCGCCGGCGATCGAGAACGCCGGCGACTCCGCGATGGCGCGGGCGATCGTCTCGGTGCCATGGGCGAACTGCTCGAACTCGAACACGCCCACCGGACCATTCCAGACGATCGTGCCGGCCTGCTTGAGGATGTCGGCCAGGGCCTGGGCGCTCCGCGGCCCGATATCCAGCACCATGTCATCGTCCGCCACGGCATCGGCCGATTTCACGGTGGCCGCGGCATCCGCGCCGAAGCGCTGGGCACATACCACGTCCGTGGGTATCGGCACGTCGGCGCCGCGCTTGCGCATGGCGTCCATCACCGCCACGGCTTCCTGGACCTGGTCGGGCTCGGCCAGCGACTTGCCGATCGGCTTGCCGGCGGCCAGCAGGAAGGTATTGGCGATCCCGCCCCCCACCACCAATTGGTCCACCTTCGACGCCAGCGATTGCAGGATGCTCAGCTTGGTCGAGACCTTGGAGCCACCGACGATCGCCACCAGCGGCCGCTTGGGCTCGTGCAGGGCGCGGCCCAGGGCATCCAGTTCGGCCGCCAGCAGCGGGCCGGCGCAAGCCACGGCAGCGAACCTGGCGATGCCGTGCGTGGTGGCTTCGGCGCGGTGCGCGGTGCCGAAGGCATCGTTCACGTACACGTCGCAAAGCGCCGCCATCTTGCGCGACAGCGCTTCGTCATTCTTCTTTTCGCCGGCATTGACGCGGCAGTTTTCCAGCAAAACCACCTGGCCGGGCGCGACGTTGACGCCGTTCTCGACCCAGTTTTGCACCAGCGGCACGTCCTGCCCCAGCAGCTCGGCCAGGCGCTTGCCCACGGGCGCCAGCGAATCCTCCGGCGTCAGCACGCCTTCCTTGGGACGTCCCAGGTGCGAGGTGACCATGACGGCCGCGCCGGCCTGCAAGGCCAGCTTGATGCCCGGCACCGAGGCGCGTATGCGGGTGTCTTCGCTGATGTTGCCGTTATCGTCAAAGGGGACGTTCAAATCGGCGCGGATAAAGACGCGCTTGCCCTTGAGCGCACCGGACTGGGCCAGCGCGGACAGCGTATTCACCTTGGACATGGATGCTTCTCCTCTGGGGTACAACGCCCCACAAGACGAAGGGGACGGTGCGTCCCCTTCGTATGGTTCTTCATTGGAGCCATGTCCGCGCGGGACATGGCCCTGGCCGGCGGCCGGTCCCCACCGGGACGCCGGCGGCGTGCTTACTTCGCGGACATCAGGGCCACGGTGGTGTCCAGCATGCGGTTGCTGAAGCCCCACTCGTTGTCATACCACGACGAGACCTTCACCAGCGTGCCCGTGACCTTGGTCAGGGTGGCGTCGAAGGTGCTGGAAGCCGGGTTGTGGTTGAAGTCCACCGACACCAGCGGTTCGGTGTTGTAGTTCAGGATGCCCTTGAGCGATCCCTCCGACGCCTTCTTCAGGATGGCGTTGACTTCCTCGACGGAGGTCTCGCGCTTGGCGATGAAGGACAGGTCGACGATGGAGACGTTGATGGTCGGAACGCGGATGGCGTAGCCGTCCAGCTTGCCGTTCAGCTCGGGCAACACCAGGCCCACCGCGGCGGCGGCGCCGGTCTTGGTGGGGATCATGCTCATGGTGGCCGAACGGGCGCGGCGCAGGTCTTCGTGGTAGACGTCGGTCAGCACCTGGTCGTTGGTGTAGGCGTGCACGGTGGTCATCAGGCCCGAGACCACGCCCAGCTCGTCGTTCAACGGCTTGACCAGCGGGGCCAGGCAGTTGGTGGTGCACGAAGCGTTGGAGATGACGGTGTCGGTGGCCTTCAGGACATTGTGGTTGACGCCGTAGACGATGGTGGCGTCGACGTCCTTGCCGCCGGGAGCGGAGATGACGACATTCTTGGCGCCGCCCTTCAGGTGGGCGCCGGCCTTTTCCTTGGTGGTGAAGAAGCCGGTGCATTCCAGCACCACGTCCACCTTCAGCTCGCCCCAGGGCAGCTCGGCCGGATTACGGTTGGCCAGCACGCGGATGCGATCGCCGTTGACCACCATGTATTCGCCATCGACCTCGACCTTGCCGGGGAACGGGCCGTGGGCCGTGTCGTAGCGGGTCAGGTGGGCGTTGGTCTTGGGGTCGCCCAAGTCATTGATGGCGACGATTTCGATATCGTGCTTCTTGCCGCTTTCGTAGTGCGCGCGCAGGACGTTGCGGCCGATACGGCCATAGCCATTGATGGCAACACGGATGGTCATGTCTGGATCTCCTTTTACAAAACCTGTTTGACGGCCTCGGCCACCTTCTCCGGGGTCAGTCCGAAATACGTGAACAGGGCGCCGGCCGGGGCCGATTCGCCATAACGATCAATGCCGACCACGGCGCCTTCGAGGCCGACGTACTTGTGCCACAAGCCGGTGGTGCCGGCTTCGACGGCAACACGGGGCAAGCCCTTGGGCAACACGCTGGCGCGCCATTCGGCGTCCTGCTTGTCGAAGACGTTGGTGTTGGGCATGGAGACCACGCGCACCGGCACGCCGTCCTTGGCCAGCGCTTCCTGCGCGGCCAGCGCCAGGCCCACTTCCGAACCGGTGGCGATTATCACGGCGCGCGCCTCGGGCGCGTCGCGCAGCACGTAGCCGCCGCGCGCGATGGCGGCGGTGGTGGCGGCGTCGCGCGGCACGAAAGGCAGGTTCTGCCGCGACAACAGCAGCGCGCTGGGGCCGCCGTCATGCATGTCCATGCCGATGCTGGTCGGGCGCGACACCGACTCGATCCAGGCCACCGCGGTCTCGACGGTGTCGCAGGGACGCCATACGGACAGGTTGGGAATCAGGCGCAGGCTGTTGGCGTGCTCGATCGACTGGTGGGTGGGACCGTCCTCGCCCAGGCCGATGGAATCGTGCGTAAATACATGCACGACGCGCTGTTTCATCAGCGCGGCCATGCGTATGCCATTGCGCGAGTAATCGGAGAAGGTCAGGAACGTGCCGCCAAAAGGCAGGTAGCCGCCATGCAGCGCAACGCCGTTCATGATGGCGGCCATGCCAAATTCGCGCACGCCGTAGTTGATGTGGCGTCCGAACTGGATGCCCTTTTCGCCGGCGCGCACCGGCGCCACGCCCTTCCAGTCGGTGTAGTTGGAGCCGGTCAGGTCGGCCGAGCCGCCCAGCAGTTCCGGCAAGGCCTGGGCCAGCGCGGCGATGGCGTATTGGGACGCCTTGCGCGTGGCGACCGTCTCGGCCTTTTCCTGGGTGGCGGCGATATAGGCCTGGGCCTTCTCGGCGAAATCGGCCGGCAGGTCGCCCTTCATGCGGCGCAGGAACTCCTTGGCTTCGGCCGGAAACTGCGCGGCATAGGCGTCGAAGCGTTGCTGCCATTGGGCCTGCGCCTTGGCGCCGCGCGGGCGGGCATCCCAGCCGGCGTAGATTTCGGCGGGCACTTCGAAAGGCGGATAGTTCCAGTTCAGGGCGGCGCGGGTGGCGGCAATTTCGTCCTTGCCCAGCGGCGCGCCGTGCACGTTGTGGGTGCCTGCCATATTGGGGGCGCCCTTGCCGATGACGGTACGGCAGATGATCAGCGTCGGGCCGCCGTGGCTGGCCGCGTGGCCGTGCGCCTGGCGGATGGCGGCGTCGACCGCGTTGGCGTCATGGCCGTCGATGGCGCCGATGACGTTCCAGCCGTAGCCCTCGAAACGCTTGGCGGTATCGTCGCCGAACCAGGCGTCGACGTGGCCGTCGATGGAGATGCCGTTGGCGTCATAGAAGACGATCAGCTTGGACAGCTTGAGCGTGCCGGCCAGCGAGCAGGCTTCGTGCGAGATGCCTTCCATCAGGCAGCCGTCGCCGACGAAGGCATAGGTGTAGTGGTCGACGATGGCGTGGCCGGGGCGGTTGAACTCCGCCGCCAGCAGCGCTTCGGCCAGCGCCATGCCCACGGCGTTGGTCACGCCCTGGCCCAGCGGGCCGGTGGTGGTTTCCACGCCCGGCGTGATGCCCACTTCCGGATGGCCCGGCGTGCGCGAATGCAACTGGCGGAAATTCTTCAGCTCTTCGATCGGCAAGTCGTAGCCGCTCAGGTGCAGCAGGGCATACAACAGCATGGAGCCGTGGCCATTGGACAGCACGAAGCGGTCGCGGTCCGCCCAGGCGGGATCGGCCGGATTGTGGCGAAGATGGCCAGTCCACAGGGCCTGGGCGATTTCCGCCATCCCCATCGGAGCCCCCGGGTGTCCGGAGTTGGCCTGTTGCACGGCGTCCATCGCCAAAGCGCGGATCGCATCCGCCAAGGAAGGTTGACGGGCTGTCGGATTGCTCATTCGTGAGGGCTCTCTCGCCGGCTGCAACGTAACAACGCGCCGGTAGGGTTGCGAAAGCTCAAGATTTTAGCACCGCGGGATTACCCTGCCGGCCCAGGGCGATCCCCCGGATGGATGATGGGCCGGCACGCCGGATGGGCGGTGTCGCTGCATGGCTGGGGCGGAATGCGGTCAAAATAGCGCCGTTGCAGGCACAAGGTCGCCGCCAACGCCGTCTTTTCCGTTCACCTCGATCCGTCACCATGCCCATGCCGCGCTTTTTCGTCGATCTGCCCCTGGCCGCCAACAGCCGCATTACGCTGCCCGAGGCCGCCGCGCATCACGCCGTGCGTGTGCTGCGCTTGCGCCATGGCGAAAGCCTGTCCCTGTTCAACGGCCACGGCGGCGAGTATCCCGGCGTACTGCATGTCGAAGGGCGCGCGGCCGCGGTGGAACTGGGCGCCTTCGATCCGCGCGAAGCCGAACTGGCGGGCGCCATCACGCTGGTGCAGGGCCTGCCGGCCGGCGACAAGATGGACTGGATCGTTGAAAAGGCGGTCGAGCTTGGCGTGAGCGCCATCGTGCCTGTCGCCGCCAGGCGCAGCGTGCTGCAATTGAGCGGCGCCCGACAGGACAAGCGCGTGGCCCATTGGCGCCGCATTGCCGTGTCGGCCAGCGAACAATGCGGCCGCAACCGCCTGCTGCGCGTCGCCGAGCCGGTCACGCTGGAGCAATGGCTGACGCAGCCCGCCGCGGGCCTGCGCGTGTTGTGTCACCCTGAAGACGGACAGCCCTACGCCGATGCCCTCCATGCTGCCGATGGCCTGCGCGCCCTGGAATTGCTGGTGGGGCCGGAAGGCGGGTGGGACGACCAGGAACTGGCGGCGGCCCGGCGGGCGGGCGCGCGCGCCGTCACGTTCGGGCCGCGCGTCCTGCGCACGGAAACCGCCGGCCTGGCCCTGACGGCCGCCGCGGCGGCCGTGCTGGACTGGATCTGAGGAAAGTCGCGGCAGATAAATGAAGCACAGGCAGGCGGGAGCCAGATTCGCAGTAAGCGGGCCTGAGGCGCAGGCTCAGTCGCTCTCGCCGTAGGGCGCGGCCGCGACGCCGGGTTCGGCCATCGGATGCGCGCCCGCATGTTCGATCACGTAGGAAAAAAGCCGGCCGTTCTCGCGGGCGAATTCCGCCGCGTCGGCGCAGACGGTCTCGATGCGGCCCGCGTCCTCCTCCAGCACCGGATCGCCCGAGTGCAATTTTTGCAGGCACAAGACCACGCCGACCTTCTGGTCCAGCACGGTGTCGCACAGGCAGTCGTAGAGGGCGTCGAAATTGCCGCCAAAATACATGGGGAAGTCGACGGCTTTCGCGATCGCGCGCAAGACCGCGGAGCGGCTACGGGCGCGGTCGCAATCGGCCACGAATACGCTGGCGCCCAAGGCACGCGCGGCATCGGCCAGCGACGTCGGGTCCAGGGACGCGGGATCCAGAGCGCCACCGCGCTGCAACTGCCGCTGCAAGGCGGATTGACCGGAATTGGCCATGCTGGGGACCTCCTGGGTAACACGCCCATCGGGGACAGTCAGCCGGCCCCGGAGCTTTCACGCTGCATCGTATCGGCATATGCCGGCTCAATCAATCGTTCGCGCGAGAATCGCTCCACCAAGGAATTCAAAAGGCGGAGGCCCGCGCGACACGCAACGGACAATACACTGAGTTCGGCAAAAAAACCAAGAGACCTTGTCATCGAATGGTGACATTGCATACGAACCGTGGCCGGCACGTCCCGTGCCGGCCCCGCGTGCGTGCAATCAACGTGCCATGGCCTGCCTGGTCGGTCGGCGCGGATCAGGCCGTCCTGGGCGCGCGGCTGTTCGCGTCGACGACCGTCAACGCCGTCATATTGACGATGCGGCGCACGGTCGAGCTCGACGTCAGGATGTGCACCGCGGCGTTGGCGCCCAGCAGCATGGGACCCACCGCCACGTTGCCGCCCGCGGTGGTCTTCAGCAAGTTGTACGCGATGTTGCCGGAATCGACGTTGGGGCAGACCAACAGGTTGGCGATGCCCTTGAGCGTGGACGACGGCAGGATGCGCATGCGCAGTTCCTCATCCAGCGCGCAGTCGCCGTGCATTTCACCATCGATCTCGATGTTCGGCGCGCGCTCGCGCACCAGGCGCAAGGCCTCCCGCATCTTGGCGCCGGACGAAGAACTGCCCGAGCCGAAATTCGAACGCGACAGCAGCGCCACCTTGGGCGCGAGATTCATGCGTTCCATTTCCGCGGCGGCGGCGATGGTGTATTCGGCGATCTGCTCGGCGCTGGGCTCGTCGTTGATATGTGTATCCACCAGCACCACGGTGCGCTCGGCGAGCAACAGGATGCTCATGGCCGCGTAGGTGTTGGCGCCCGGTTTCCGGCCGATGACCTCGTCGACGAAGCGCAGGTGGTCGGCGTAGGCCCCGACGGTTCCGCAGATCATGCCGTCGGCATCGCCCAGGTGCACCATCATCGAGCCGATCAGCGTCAGGCGGCGGCGCATTTCCACGCGCGCCATTTCCTTGCTGATGCCGCGCCGGCACATGATTTCCCAGTACGTGGTCCAGTAGCGATGGAAGCGCTCGTCGTAATCGGGGTTGGTGACTTCCACGTCCTGGCCCAGGCGCAGGCGCAGGCCCAGCTTCTCGATGCGCGCGGCCAGCACGGCCGGGCGGCCGACCAGGATGGGACGGGCCAGGCCCTCGTCGACCACCACCTGCACCGCGCGCAGCACGCGCTCGTCCTCGCCCTCGGTGAAGACGATGCGGACCTTGCCGCCGTCGCGCACGTACTGCTTGGCGGCCGCGAACTGCGGCTTCATGAAGGCGCCGGAGTGATAGACGAATTGCTGCAGCTGGGCGACATAGGCGTCCATGTCCGCCAGCGGCCGGGTGGCCACGCCTTCTTCCATGGCGGCCTGGGCCACGGCCGGCGCGATGCGCACGATCAGGCGCGGGTCGAAGGGCTTGGGAATGAAGTACTCGGGGCCGAAACACAGATCGTAGGTGCCGTAGGCCGCGGCCACGACTTCGCTCTGCTCCTCCTGCGCGAGCGCGGCGATGGCGTGGACCGCCGCCTTCTCCATGCCGCGCGTGATGGTGGTGGCGCCCACGTCCAGCGCGCCGCGGAAGATGTACGGGAAGCACAGCACGTTGTTGACCTGGTTCGGATAGTCCGAACGGCCGGTGGCCATCACGGCGTCGTCGCGCACGCTCTTGACCACTTCCGGCAGCACTTCCGGCGTCGGGTTGGCCAGCGCCAGGATCAGCGGGCGCGCCGCCATCTTGCCCACCATCTCGGCCTTGAGCACGCCGCCGGCCGACAGGCCCAGGAACACGTCGGCGCCCTCGATCACCTCGGCCAGCTTGCGCAGGTCGGTCTTGCGCGCGAAGCGCTGCTTGTCCGGGTCCATCAGTACGGTGCGGCCCTCGTAGACCACGCCCTCGATGTCGGTGACCCAGATGTTCTCCAGCGGCAGGCCCAGGTCCACCATCAGGTCCAGGCAGGCCAGCGCGGCCGCGCCGGCGCCGGAGGCCACGACCTTGACCTGGTCGATGGGCTTGCCGACCACTTTCAGGCCATTGATGAAGGCGGCGCTGACGGTGATGGCGGTGCCATGCTGGTCGTCGTGGAAGACCGGGATTTTCATGCGCTCGCGCAGCTTGCGCTCCACGGTGAAGCATTCCGGGGCCTTGATGTCTTCCAGGTTGATGCCGCCGAACGTGGCTTCCAGGCCGGCGATGATGGTGAC